>NZ_CP034463.1 GCF_003955715.1 Streptomyces aquilus
CACCCCGCCGAGCCCGGCCCGCAGGGCCGTCTTCGACCAGATCGATGAGGAAAGCTGCTGCCGCCTGGGTCCCAGGGCCCGGCGGCGTGTCGACGAGGCCCTCGACGCCCTGATCGAGGAAGCCCTCACGGCCACGCCCGGCACCACCGAGCCGCGGTCCGCGTAGCGGCAACCCCCAGCTGCCGCGCCCTGCACCCCCTCCCCGGCAGGGCGCGGCCCCCGGCCGGACTCGCCGGCCGCCATCCAGCCGGCCGGGCCCTCCCCCCGCGCGGGGCGCCGGACGGCAGACCGCAGCAGCCGTGCGGGGCCGCCGCCCGCATGATGCGACCGCGGACCGGCAGGCCGCGGGCCACCCGTCAGACTGACGCCCACCGCCCCTGTTGACCGCGTCGGCGCATGGTGGGCCGAGGCCCTCAGCCGCGAGCAGGGCCGGTGCGAACCGGCCCGTTCAGCATCCGCGGTACCCGAGTCCGGCAGTTCAGAGGGGGGTTCACATCCCACTGCATCACACTATTATTTACTTTTGCTGCGGGGTGGTGACTCCGCCATCCAACCCGCAGCTACCAACAGCGAAGGGGAACACCGCATGACTCAGCAATTCGCCGAGCGCGCCACGAACGTAGCCCCCACCGGCGCCCGCAACGCCGACCTGTCCGACCTGGTCCGCATCCTGGAAGACGGACAGCGCCGCAAGCTGGACGTCATCGCCCCCGCGTCCGCGCTGCGCATGCGTGAAGGCAACGTGCACGTCGAAGGTGTCGAGTCCCAGATCACGGCAAGCGGTGTCACGCGGGTCGACGGCATCTACCGGCCCACCGCCGTTGCCGACGAGGGAATCGCGGACAAGCTCCGCATCCCGCTCGCCTACCTGCGCCGCATGCGGGCGGAGAACGTGCCGCTGCTGGACGAGAACGTCAACGCCTGGCTGCGCGAGGAGCCGGAGCGCCGTTTCATGCTCCGCGCGTTCCGCAGCGACGACAGCGGCGCCATGCCCGGTGAGGGGGTAGCCCGGGCGCTGCTGTCCGACAGCTACAAGCTGATGGACAACCTCGACATGCTGCTCGCCGCCCTGGACGGGGTGCAGCAGTCCGGCCACCCCACCCGAATCACGGGGTGCGACCTGAGCGACCGGCGCATGTATGTGCGCGTCGAATCGGAAGCGGTCGCCATCCAGGCCCGCGCCCTGCTGCGCGGCTACCGCTCCCCGTTCGACGGCCGCAGCGGCGACGAACTCCCCATGATCTCGGCCGGGTTCGTCATCACCAACAGCGAGGTCGGCGCCGGGGCCTACACCATCACCCCGCGCGCGGTCATCCAGGTCTGCCGCAACGGCCTGACCCAGACCAAAGACGTCATGCGCGCCGTGCACCTCGGCGGCAAGCAGGACGAGGGCGTGGTGTCCTGGTCCGGCCAGACCCAGCGCAAGACGCTGGAACTGATCACCTCCAAGACCACCGACGCCGTACGCACCTTCCTGTCCCAGGAGTACGTCGAGGCCAAGGTGCACGAGATGGAAGCCGCCGCCAGTCGGACGCTGGCCGAGCCGACAAAGACCATCGAACACGTCACCAAGACACTCAGCATCAACACCGAGACGAAGGACCGCATCCTGGCCCACTTCATCCGGGGCGGTCAGATGACCGCCGGCGGCGTCATGCAGGCCGTCACCTCCACCGCGCAGACCCTCACCGACGCCGACCAAGCCGCCACCCTCGAAGCCCTCGCCCTCCCCGCCCTCACGGCCGCCGCCGCGCACGGCTGACAGACCCCCGTGCGGGCCGGGCAACTCCCCCAGCCCGGCCCGCACGGGCCCAACCCGGCCCGAGAGCGCGGAGCGCGCGACCCAGCCCCGCAGGGAGCGCGGAGCGCGCCCGCCCGGCCCCCTGCCGCGTAGCGCCAGCGCGACGCGTCGGCGGAGCAGACCGCGCGCCCACAAGAAGCCTGTTGTGCCCAGGGGCGCAGTGCGCCGGCCTCTGTCGCCCACCGCCCACCGCCCCGCCCCGCAAGGAGTCCTCATGTCTGCCCGCCCGGAGATCACCCACCCCGGAGACGACGCCATCGCGGCCGCCATGAGCCGCACCCTGACCGCCCTTTCCGCCGTGTTCCAGGCACTCGGAAACGGTGAGCACACGCTGAACCTCGTTGCCGAGCGGACAGACAACGCGTTCGTCACGGGCCGAACCGATCTCTCGATCGGCATGGAGCCGCTGCGCCTGGCCGTCCTGGACGAAGACGAGTTCTGCGCCTTCCGCATGCTGCTGGTGTTCGCACTGGAGGCCAGCACGATGCGCAGCGCCGTCCTGATCGCGACCACGGCCGCCGAGCCCAACCCCCGTGCGTGCGGCTGGTCTGTGCGTGACGGGTGGCTGCACCCCCTGGACACGGACGGCCTCCAGGCCGCTGTCACTCCGTGCCCCGATGTGGCGGCCGTAGAGCGCGAGGTCTACCCCGCCCCCGTCCTCCTCCAACTCCCCGACTCCGACCTGAACAACCCCCATGCCTGAGCTCCCACGGCCCGACAACGCCGCCACGACATCCGCCATGGGCCACGCCCAGCACGCACTCACCACCCTGCTCCCCGCCCTCGGTGAGGGGAGCCACGAGCTGCACATCAACGCCGAGCGGACGGACGGCACGGAGGTGAGCGCCGACCTGTACGTGACCGTCGAGCCGGGTGCCTGCCGCGTGGATCACTCCGCCGAGGAGTACGTGCAGTTCTTCGTACTGCTGACGTTCGCCCTGGAGAACAGCACCGTGCGTGACGCCGTCCTGATCGCCACCACCGCCAACGCAGGCCTACGCACGTGCGGGTGGGAGGTACGGGCCGGATGGCTGCACCCCATGGACACGGCCGACCTCCACCAGGCCGCCATGTCCTTCCCCCCAGACGACGCCGCGCCGCACGTGGTCTGTCACGCCCCCGTCCTGCACCGCCCCCACGGGGCCGCGAAGGAGCGCTCATGAGCGAGAAGCCCGCCGTCACGCCGGACGGCTACTGCACCAACAAGGACCCGGTCCCCGGCACCACCGGGCAGGTCAACGGCCACGCACTCGGCGGGAAGTTCTTCAAGATGCACGGCCGCCGGTACGCGGACTGCCCCTGTGGCCGCCGCCCCAGCCTGACCGACCGGGGCAACCTCCGCCGACACAAGCCGCCGCAGGAGTAACCCCGCAGACGCCGTCCACGCCCCTCCCCCGGTACGGGGGCGTGGACGGCCGCCCCGGCCAGCGCGCCACTGGCCGACTGCCGCCCCGCGCCCGCACCCTCCCCTTCGACGAGTACGGGGCGGCACGCCCCCTCAGCCCACCCGGTCGAATCCCGAGGAGCCGCAGCCCATGACCCGCCCGATACTGACCATCGACACGCCCGCCGGCCCCGTACGCGCCACCGCCGACCACCGCGCGGACGACGCCGTCGTGTTCGAGCTGGGCGGGGCGATGCGCGGCAGCGTGCACGCCATGGGCACCACCGGCCCCAACCGCTGGGACCGGTTCACCGCCGTCCGCGCCTGTCTCGGCCCCGTGAACGCCTACACGACCACCGCCCCCGACGACAACCTCCCGCGGCTGGCCCGCGGCCACACCGGCCACCACGGCAGCCTGACCCCCTCCCGCGACCACGCCGACCGCCCCCACGTCTCGGTCCAGCCGCTGTCGACCACCGCTGATCACCCGCCGTCGGAGAAGACGGAAGCGGTACTCACCGCCGTCCTGCGCAGCTGCGCCGAGCACGTCGCACAGCGCGCCGACCTGCCCGCGATCCTGGAGGCCTCACGCCAGCGCGACACCCCCGGACTGCTGCGCTTCCTCACCTGGTCCGCCTCCTACCACCAGGCCGAAGCCGCCCGCCTGGAGCGCGAAGCCCGTACCGCGCTCCCCGCCCGGAAGGCAGCCGAGGCCGCATGGCGGACCGCCCCACGGTGGCTCTCCTTCTCCCCGAACCCGGTCCTGCTGCTGATGCTGGCCAACCTCCCCGACTCACTGACCCAGAAGATCAGAGGGTTGCAGTGGTGGGCCCCCTACTGCGTCAGCGCGGCCGCCGAGGAGCACGAGCGCGCCCGCCGCGCCCAGGAGGAAGCCGACTTGCTGCGCGCCCAGCAACGCAGGCGCCCGCGCCGTCGCCCGGCCCTGGCCGGCACCGCCTGAAAGACGGGGAAGGCGCAGGTCAGGGGCGGGTTCACACTCCCTCAAAGTACACTATTATTAGTAGTGCGAGGGGGGCGCGTGACAACCCCCGAACTGATCGAGACCAGGGACTGAGGAGAACATCGTGCCGACCATGCTCGAACAGCTCGCCACTGGGGAGAAGCACGATCCCGCGATCCTCCTGCCGAACGTGTGGTCCGAACTGCTGCGCACCGTGGAGACGCTGTGCCCGTGCGGCAATACGACGAGCGTCCGCAACGGCGTCCTGACCACGCACGAGCCGAGGTCGACGTGGGACATAGACGGCACACGGCGTGCGGTGATCCGTGACGCGTACGGCGTCGGGATCACCTGCCGCTACAGCGGACGGACCGTCACCCTGGCCGCCGCCCTGGAGCGCGACAGCGTTCTGACCCCCGCCGAGCGGCACGTCCGTGATGTCACGCAGGGCCGACTGGAGGCAGGCATCACGAACACGGCTCCCGAGGGCTACGCCCTGCCGAAGCCGGTTGCTGTCCTGTTCGCGCTCGCGGAGGCCCACGGCTGGCAGACACAGCAGGCGTGGGCACCCTTTGACGGGGGTTTCCTCCTGAACCTCCGTGTAGGTCGACCGGCCGACGGGGGCCGAAGGTGGCAGTACGACCTGCCCTATTTCGTCGCTCCAGGCGTCGCGCGCCGGACCCGGTCCGGACTGTGCGTCACGCCCGACCGCAGGGGCCAGCACGACACCCCGTCCATCAAGGCCATCACGGCAGTGATCCGGGCCAACCCAGCGCCCGCGGAGAGCTGAGGGGCGACGCCCCCCCGACTCCCTCCCGCAGCCGCTCCGCTGCCGACCGAAGGAGCCACTGTGCCCGAGGAGTTCACGACGGAGGACCCCTGAGATGGCCCCGACCACCGGCCGCCAGTACGCCCGCACCCTCGAAACCGGCGACCGCTACATCGCCACCGGAGCTGACGGCAGACGCCACGAGGTCACCGTCGCCAAAATCACCGAGCACCTCGACGACTCCAACGCTGTCCAGCACCAGTACGCCGACCCGGTCGACCACGCGCACTACACGTACTCGGCCGTCGTGCACGTCACCTACCGGGCGCCCCGCTGCCCTCACGGCCACGACTGGCGCTGGTGCGAGCAGCTCCCGTGCGTCGACGGCGCGTGGCCCGCCGAGATCGATACCGCCTACCTGGGCAACGCACCCGCCCGCCCCACCCCGTGACCACCCGCCACAAAAGATCAGGAGCCCCGATCATGCGTTGGCTGATGAGCCTTGGTGAGCGCACCCGCCCCGACGAACCGACCTACGCCGAGGACCCCGCCCCCGGCCAGGCGCGTGCCCTGGCGCTGGTCGACGACTTCGCCGACCTTTTCACCGTCCTGAAGCAGTGGCGGCAGGAGTACGGCGAGGAACTGACCGCGTGGGCCGTCCAGGTCGAGGTCGACGACATCAACCACCTCCCCGCCGAACTCATCGCCCACTGGGAAGAGGAGGGCGCCCCGGTCCGCCTCGACACCCAGCAGGGCGGCTACGTGAAGGTCTCCGACTACCGCGACGAGTCCGTGCACCCCAGTGTCAGCGCTCGTACCACCACCGGCCTGGCCCTGTGGACCACCGCCCCCTGAGCCGCCCCGCACGCCCCCGGATCGCTCGCCACCGCCCTGGAAGGAGATGCCGTGCCTGTCGGACGCCACTTCGGCCTGGTCATCAGCCGCATGCCCCGCATGACCTCTATGGCAACGCTCCGCGCCTCCGAGGACTGCCGGTTCGCGTGCGCGACCTGCTACGAGAACTGCTGGGGCATCCACCGGCTTCACGGCGAGACGGTGTGGATGTGCTGGCGGTGCACCGACCTGACGGACAACGGCCTGGCGCCCGGTCCCCGCAGCTTTCACACCCAGCCGCCCCGTCCGCTCCGGGTGGGCGAGCAACTGCGCAGCCCGGAGGGCGTGTGGGAGGTCACCAGCTCCGAGCGCGTCTGGACGTGGGAAGGCCGCCGCGTCCGGCAACCGGCCCGGGTGTATGAGCTCACCCGCGAGGACGGCCACAGGGAGACGTGGCGGGGCCACGACATGGCCGACTTCCACCTGATCCCGGCCGAGTTCGAGCACATCACCCAGACACGCCGCAACGAGCTGGGGAGGGCGCTCACGGCCGCCGGCCTCGTGTGGGAGAGCAACGGACTCCAGGGCACCCCACGGCGCCAGACGTACACCGCCACCGACCACCGCGGCCGCCAGTGGTCCATCCAGCCCGTCCCCGGAACCGATTTCGACCCGTGGCAGCCGTCGAATCTGTGGCGGGCCGTCCGACCCGCCCCGCGCCGCCAGAGCCCCGTCCTCTCCCCCCTCGCCCTGGCCGACCACATCCGGAAGAGCAGCGAGTGAGCGGCGAGCCGCGGCCGTGGCGCGCAGAGGACATCGACGACCGGTGCGAGACGTGCGGCGCACCCCCAGGCCAGCTGTGCCGCCCCTGGTGCGGCACCGGCTACACCGCCGAGGACGCCCACCGCGACGCCGAGCTCCGCGACCGAGGTGCGGCCAGCCCCGCACCGGACCCACCCACCAGCCACCCGAAGGAGTGAACAGGCCGCCATGACCAGCGAGTTGACCACACAGGAGGAGTTCGACGCGTTCGCCGACGACGTGGCGCGAGAGTTGGGAACGCACTGCCGGACAGCCGAACTCACCGACCACCACCGCGGTCTGGGACGGCTCATCATCGACGGCGACGGCCGCGCCCTGCGCCTGTCCCAGCCCGACCACCGCCACCCCAACCGGCTGAAGATCCACGCCGCGCTACCCGACGAGGCCAGGATGCTCGCGCCGTCGATCGGAGTCACCGCCCGCAGCGCCCGGCATGTGGCCCGGGAGATCACCCGGCGCCTGTATCCGCTGCACGCCGAGGCCGTGGAGCAGGCCGCCGAGATCGCCGCCAGGCAGGAGGCGGAGGAGCGCGGCCGCCGCGCCGTCACCGAAGCCGTGGCCGGCGCACTCCCCGGCGCCCGCATCGAGGAGCAGTACCGGCGCACCCGGATCATCTGGCAGCACGACACCAGGCCGCCCGGCCAGCACGGCCCCGTCCAGGTCGACAGCGTGACCGTACTCGTCGGTCCCTCCGGGCACGGCGTGCAGGTCGAGGCATCCGGCCGCCCCGAATCCGTGACCGCCATGCTGGCCGCATTCGCCCAGGCGTCACAGGAGTAAGAACAGCAGGTCAGACGGGGGATTCCCTTCCACCGTAACCACACTATTATTGTGGTTATAGAGGGCGTCCCCCTTCAACTCCTCCACGAGAAGGGCCCGCACGTGACCCACACTTCCCATTCCTCAGAGTGCGGCCAGGGCAAGCAGTACGCCGACCGATCGCACACGGGAGATACGACGGCACGCACCGATGAGCACACGATGCGCCACCTCCTGCGCCGAGAGGTCTCCGGCACCATCGGCCTGCTCACCGATGAGCACGACTTCCGTGCCATGCGGCGCTACCGCAGTTTCGCGTTCGACGACTACGCGGCCTACCTGGCAGCAGTCGAAGCCCTCCTCAGGGCCCGCACCGCACACGGCATGCACACCACGCTCGCCCTCTTCGACCCCGAGGAGTACGCCGACTTCTGCGCCGACACCGGCCTCACCCCCGACAGCCCGGCAAGCCGTACCCGCTTCACCTCCGAGACCGCCGCCACCGGCCCGACCATCCCCTACGAAGGGCAGCCGCTCACCGATCTCCTCCCGGTCCTGATCGGCGAGGCCGTCCGCCAGGCCACCTTCGAGCACGCCTCCGCCCTCCTGGCCCGCCTCGGCACCTGCGCCGTCTGCACAGCGGACATCGGCCGAGAGTCCTTCGCCCGTGCCCGCGATCTTCTCGCCCGCGTCCTCGACGCAGCCGGCCCGGGCCGCCAGCACCTGGTGTGCAGCGTCTCGGCGACGCCGGAAAACATGACCGCGGTCCTGCACGCGGACACCGACGCCGACGGCACCGCCAGGCTCGGCGACGCCGACGCCGACGCCCTGGAGTTCACCACGCTCCTCGCCCTCGGACTCGCAGCCCTGCCCGGCGCACTCGTCATGCGCACCAGCACCCCAGGCAGCACCGACCGCGTCTACGGCTGGCGGCTGCGAGCCGGAGAGCCCCAGCCCCTCACCGCCGCAGAAGTCTTCGACGCCTACTGCACCGACATCGACTCCGGTGACCCGATCCCCCCGGAATCGGACGTCGACTACTGCGTCCCGCCCGACCTCGGACCGGACGGTCCGACGCCGGGACACCACCACTGAACAGCCCCGAAGCGTCGCCGCTGGCATCCGGCCGCCACGGCGACGCCCCCCTTCCCCCATGCGGCTCGCCGCACCAGAGCCGCACCCCGCCCGGCCGGATCGCACCACCGAGCATCGCAGTGCTGTAGCTCAGCTGGCAGAGCGCGGATCTTATAAGTCCTGAGGTCGTGGGTTCGAGTCCCACCAGCACTACTCCAACACCGTTCCACACCACTGGAGTTGTCATGACCGACCCCGAGTACGCCCCGATCCCCACGACGCCTGCCGCCGTGGCGTCTGCCGTTCTTGCGGCCATCGAGGCGCGGCCCGACGCCTTCGCCATGAACCACTGGGCGCACCTGCCCCACACAACCCGGCTGGCCCCCACGCAGGCTCCGGCATGCGGACCCACGTTGTGCGCAGCCGGATGGGCCGCTCACGTCACCGGCTGGACGCTCGTATCCCTGCCTGACGACGAACAAGCAGAGATCATCGGCGACGGCGACGGTGACACCTACACGACACGCACCAGCATCTACGCGGAACGAGGCGAGGAACGCCGCCTGATCCGCGACGTCGCCGCCGAAGCCCTCGGCCTCACCCCCTCCGAGACCTTCTGGTACGACACCCCGCCCACCGCGCTGCACCTTCTTCGCGAGATCGCCGGACGCTGACCCACCATCAACCGGCCGCCTCACCGGCGCCGCCGAACCTGCGCAGCCCAGCAACAGAGCGGCTCCGCTTGTGGGTGGTCAGGGGTTCAAATCCCCTCGCAGGCACACACACCACACCACCGGAGCCCACGACGGCCGACACCGCCACCGTCATCTGGAGCGCGACCGCCCCGTCCGGCCTGGAAGGCTCTACGCCGGCGCGGCGCCCATGTCCCGGGCTGCGTACGCTTCGCGGCTGTGCTCAGCGTTCTCCGTTTGTGCTGGTCAGGGGTGGGTTCACACATCAGCAATTCACACTATTATTAGTGATTGGTTGATCACGCCTCCCTCACACCCGGTGACACTCCCCCGCCCTGCTTCCAGCCCCAGGAGTTGCCATGCTGCGAACGCCGCGCCGCGCTCTGCGCTCGGCACGTCTGCATATTCCCGCCCGCCGTTTCACCGCCGGGATCGCGGAACTGCCGCCCACCGCACGCGAAGCGCTCGGCACCGGCGTCACGGCCACGGAGGCCATCGCCTACAACCGCGCCCGTGTCGCCACCGCGACCGCCGTCGCCCTCTACCGCGGCGGGTACGCCCTGCCGATGCGCGACGACGACCTGGATGACGCCGTGCGCGCCCTGGACTTCACCTACTCGGTCCCGAGCGCGGAAACCCGTGCGTCCATCCGCGCCGCCCTCGCCGTCCTGGAAGCCGACTACACCGTCACCGTCACCCACTGACCCACCGTCCGCCCGCGGGCCGCCCCGGCCAGGACCGCTCGCATGGAAGGAAGCCTGGTGCTTCTCGTCGCGCCCGGCCCCGCCCACGGCCTCGCCGCCGCCCCCAGGCCCTCCGCCGACCTCATCCCTGGCACCGAACAGTCCCTTGCCGTCCTGGGGTTCACCTGGAACACGGCCCACTGCGAGCGCTGCGTCCGCATGGACCCCCGCTGCACCTTCCCGCTATCGCCCCGCCGCGAACACGAATGGCCGTAAAACCGCAGTTCAGGGGTGGATTCACACCATCCCTTAAGACACTATTATTACTTTTGAAGCGAAGGGCGACATTTCAACCGCCCTCATCTCGCCGATCAGGCAAGGAGAAGGAGCGCCTCATGGCCACCGCCGTCTCGACCCCGTCCACCGAACCCGTCCCGCCCGAGGAGGAGGCCGCCGCAACGCAGATCGTCCTGCTCGACCCGGCGCAGGTGGTGCGCGACGAGTGCAACGCCCGCGAGAGCGACACCGAACCGGACGAGGAGCTGATCGCCTCCGTCAAGGAGATCGGTGTCGAGGAGACCATCAGTGTCCGGCCCCGCCCCGACGGCACCTACGGTGCGTTCAAAGGCTGGCGGCGTGCACAGGCGCAGCAGATCGCCAACGCCACCGCCGAGCAGGACGGCCGCCCGGCGCGCAGGATCAAGGCGCACGTGCGCGAGGACCTGGTCGGCCGGGACGGCTGGACCCGGTTTTTGTCCCTGGTCGAGAACAAGCACCGCGAGGGGATGAGCGAGCGCGACATCCTCAAGTCGCAGGAGCTGTCCCTGATCGACATGAGCGACATCGAGAGGAAGCAGGCCGCCAGGGCTCTCGGCGTCAGCCGCCACGCCGCCAAGCACGCCAAGGCGGCGCAGAAGCTCGATGACGCCACTCTGCGCCGGGCTGCGGCCGGGGGCATGGACCTGGAGCAGACCGCCCAGCTCGCCGAGGTCGAGCACGTGAGCGGCGCGGAGCGCCGTCTGCTGCGCGCGCTGGGGCGTGACCAGGAGGAAGGCAACGGCGGGCGCGGCCACTGGGACCAGGAGCTGGCGCTCCTCAAGGCCGAGCAGGAAGACGCCGACGCCCGGGCCAGGGCCGTGGAAGACCTCAAGGAGGCGGGCATCCCGCTGCTGAGGGAGCCGGGCTGGGGGCAGAAGGACCCCTCCAGGCCGCTGGCCGAGCTGACCACCGGGCTGGGCAACCCGCTCACCGAGGACAACCACCAGGGCTGCCCCGGTCACAGCGCCCGCCTCGACGACGAGCACCAGCCGGTGTGGCACTGCGCCGACCCTGCCGCCTACGGCCACAAGGTCCGCCCCCAGCCGAAGAAGCCCAGGACGGCGCAGGACGAGCAGCGGGCGGAGGAGCGGCGCAAGGTCATCGCCTGCAACCGGGCGTGGAAGGCCGCCGCCGGTCCCCGTCAGGACTTCGTCGCCCGGCTCGTGCGCATGAAGACCCTGCCGGAGGCGGCCCGCGTCTTCGCGCAGGAGACCGTGCTCACCGTCCCGTACTTCTACAGCTCCTGGACCGACAAGCACGAGAGCGCGACCGTGGCCCGCTTTCTGGGCATCAAGGAACCCGAGCACGCCGACCTGTCGCAGACAGCAGCGCAGCTGCCCAAGGCACGCGTCGTCAACGCGCTGTTCGCGCACGTCGCCGCCGCCTGCGAGTACCACATCCGCGAGCCCAAGACCTGGTCGCACCTCACCGCCCAGCAGGCCCGCTACCTGCTGCTCCTCGAAACGCTCGGCCAGGACGACAACGGCAGCTACCGGCTGTCTGAGGTCGAGGACGAGGCAGTCGCCCGCCACCGGCCCGACACCGCCGCCTGACCCACCCCTGACCAGCAAGCCCCCGGCCGGGCACGCCCGTGCCCGGCCGGTCCCCCTCCGTGTCCCAGAGAGGCAAACCCAGCATGACCCTCACCATGGACGACGTCCTCGACTACATCGGCCAACTGCCGGATGCGATCCAGGTCGCGAAGGTCCAGGCCTCCGCACAGCGGCTTACCGCGATCGACAAGGAAGCATTCGCCGGGCTCGTGGCGGGACGCAAGGCCCGCATCAACGACTCCCTGCGCCCGGCCGTCCTGCGCGGTCTCACCGGCACCGTGCAGGAACGCAACCGCACCAACAGCCGCGCGGGCTTCCTGCTCGATGAGGAGTCCACCCGCACCCTGCGCCGCGACCCGCGCAACACCCGCTACCGCATCCCTGAGGACACCACCCGCTTCCGGATTCCCGGAAACGGCATCCCCCTCTCCTGCCTGGAGGCGGCCGAAGACGACTGACCGGGCCCGCACGACGCCGCCCCGGCAACGGGGCGGCGTCCCCACCCAGCCAGCCGATCAACCGGCCGGACCGCTCTTTGCCCGGCCCGCACGTGAAAGGCCGTCATGACCGACCAGCATCAGACCCCGTCGCCCGACCCGGGCGGCGAGGCCCCCGACCGCCCCCTGACCCTCGCCGTGGTGCGCCATCTGGTCCGCGAGGACTGGAAGGGCCTGCCCGGCGACACGCTCGTCGTGCTGTCCCGGGACGCGGAGGGCAACCTGTTCTCGCCTTTCGCCAGCTACAGCCACTCGCGGTATGCGCCGACCCACAGCGAGCTCGTCGGCGATGTCTACCCGCTGCCGGAGGAACTCACAGCGGACCCGTCCTTGCGCGAGCTGTACGGGGACAGCATCCCCGACACCGCCCTCCCCGCGCTGGTGCTCTACCCGCTCGGCTGAGCGAACACCTGCGGGTGGGGCGGCCGCCGCCCGGCCGCCCCGCCCGCAGGCCGCCAACTCACCCTTCCCCGAGGCCCATTCCCGGCCCCGGCCCCCCACGAAAGCGACGTGTCACCGCCATGCCCGCCCCCGCGCAAGCTCCCCGGGAAGGACCGCAGGCTCCGGTGCTGGTGATCAGCGACCGCAGTGACGACGATCCGGTCGGCCTGCGCACGAGCCCCGTCCCCCGCCTGCACCTGCCGTCACCGCTGTTCAGCGCCGAGGAGTACCAGCGCGCTCCGCTCGTGCTCCTGGACGACCGCAGCTACACCGACTTCACGCTCCGCCACCTGCCGCACCGCCCAGGTCTGGTCATCGTCCTGGCCGCCCCCGACGACGGCACCGTCTATCCCCGGGCAGCCGCCATCGGCGCGGAGGCCGTCATCCGGGCCGACGGCAACCTCAACTGGCTGCACCTGCGCCTGCACGACGCCACCGGCTGCCACTACGCCCACTGGGAAGCACTCCTGACCGCCGGCCCCGCCGATCCTTCCCCACCGGCCAGCAGCTGACGCCCGACCTCGCGCTGCGAACCGCGTCCCGCGAGCCGAAGGAATTCATCACATGCATGCGATCCCCCAACGCTGTGCCGACCGTCCGCTCGCCGGCGGGCTGGTGGTGCCGTACGTGACCCTGATCCACGGCGGTCACGCCGCCTTCGGTGTCCTCGACGCCGACAAGGCCCACGCCGCCTTCCTCGGGCGCCTGTGCCAGATCTGCGAACAGCCATTGGACGAACGGTGCTTCCTGCTGGTGCGCCCGGCCGACGTCCTCCAGGGCTGCTCCCCGGAACCGGCGCTGCACCCCGAGTGCCTGCCCTATACCGCCGACCACTGCCCGATGCTCAACGGCAGCCGCACGCACTACCGCCGCAGCCCCATCCTGGCCAGCCACCCGGCCGGACGGCCGTGTTCCGATCTGTCCTGCCGGTGCCTGTCCCGAACGACGGACGAAGGGCACGCCGCCCGCAGCGCCAGCCCCGCCGACCGGTACGAGGCCTGGATGATCCACACCCCCAACTACCGCCTGGTCTTCCCGCCCGAGCGCCCCGAGATGCCCTCCGGCATCAGCCTCGACGCACCCGTCCTGCGCCGGCGCCTGCTGCGCACCGCCACCCTCACCCCCGACCAGCAACGCCTGATGAACCTCTTCAACGGCCTCATGAACGGGGCCTGACCGCCCCATCTCGCACAGAAAAGGAAACCGCCATGCCGATCACACCGGACCCGACCACGCCCGCAGGCGCAGCCGTCCTCGATCTGGCCGACCTGATGGACGACCTCCAGGAACGCACCGGCCAATGGCCCGGGGCGGACACCGTCAGCATCCTCGAAGGGTGGCTGCACCGCTTCAGCTTCGCGATCGAGGAGAACCTCACCTCGCAAGTGACAGGCCGCGCGTGGGTGCTGCGCCGCTGGGACCGGCACAGCGACGATGTCACGCTCTGGTCCGACAAGGCCTCCGCCCTTGCCTCGCTGGCGCAGCACGTGCACAGCGCCTGGGACGACGTGGCGGGCGAGGACGGTGTCCCGCTCCGCCCGCCCGCCGACGACCGCAAGGCCGTGGACCTCTTCTACGAGTTGAGGCAGGACATCGAGGGGTACACGCTGTACGACGAGGACATCGCCCGCTGCGTGCTCGCGCCCCGTAATCCCAGCCTCTCGGACGCCGAGGAGTGCGCGGAGGCGAACAGCACGGCTGTGTTCCACGCGATGCGGGGGCCTGACGACGAGGGCCTGCCCTGCATGGAGATCGCGGGCATTCTCGTGTTCGCCTACCTCGACGCCGATCGCGAGGCCGTACGGGTCTCCGTTCATCTGGACACCACCGACGAGCAGTTGGTCCGGGCCGACAGCACGGTCCCGATGGTGGTGGAGATCGAGGACACCACGGTGTTCGACAACCTCACCCCGCTTCCGGCCCCGGCGCAGCCGACCGGGTGGAAAGCCCGCTTCCGGCGTCTCACCCGCCGTCCCGCACCCTCCGGCGGCGGGAAGTGCCGACAGGGGGGTTGACCAGACCCGTAGATACACTATTATTTGCTATAGGAGGTGTTCGTATGGCCCCGTCCGTCACGCACGTGTCCGGCACCGTCACCGGTGACGTGGAAGTCCGCTTCACCCGCGACGGCATCGCCGTCTGCCGGTTCCGTCTCACCGAGACCCCCACGCAGTGGGATGCCACCGCGCAGAAGTGGCGTGACCTGGAGCCGATCCCCTACATCTGCACCGCCTGGCGCGACCTGGCCACCAACGCCACCGAATCGCTCACCGACGGGGTCAGCATCCTGGTCAAAGGACGCATCACCGGTCTCAAGGACGACTCGATCTACCTGAGCGTCGACGACCTCGGCATCAGCCTGCGCAGGCGTATCGCCTACACCGAGACCAGCCTGCCCAGCCCCATCGCCGCCCGCCCCTACACCGCAACCCCGCCGCCGCAGCCCGCCACCGCACCCCCGGCCCCCAGCCGACCGGGCAGCCCCCCGTGGTGGGAGCAGAAACGGGCCTAGACCGCCCGCCCCACCCCCAGCCGCCGACGGCGCTCCCCTTCCCGCCGGCCCTGGGGCACATCTCCCCTTCGCCGCCCCGGCGCGGCACCGGTTCGCCTGCCGGTGCCGCGCCCTGCCCGAAAGGCCGGCCTCTCATGCCCACACCCGCCCTGTCCGAACGAGCCGCACGCGCCGCGCTCGCCGCCCACTTCGCGCCCGGCCAACTCGCCGCCGACCTCAACGAGTACACCGCGGCCGAGGTGTGGGACCGCCGCCTCGGCGGCGACGGCAGCGGGCTCCTTTCCTCCTACCGGCCGCGCGAGGAACTCGCCCAAGCAGAGCTGACCTGCAGGTTCATCATCCCCTCGGATGAGGAGTGGCCCACCGCCCTCGCTGATCTGGGGCCCGCGTGCCCGCCGGGCCTGTGGGTCCGCGGCCGCGAACACCTGCCGCGGCTGACCGGCAGTGCCGTCGCCGTGACCGGCAACCGGGTCCCCACCGAGCAGGCCGTGACCCGCGCGCACGATTTCGCCACCGCCCTCGCCGAGGCCGATCACACAGTCACCGCCACGCTCGCCTACGGCATCGACTCCACCGCCCACCAGGCCGCCGCCGAGACGGGCGCCGCGTCCCTCGCCGTCCTGCCGCGCGGCCTGGACGGCGCCCACCCACACACGCACGCCCCGCTGCTGCGCTCCGTCCTCGACAGCGGCGGTGCGGCCGTCAGCCTCTACCGGCCCGGCACCGAAGCCAGCGGCGCGACGCTGAAGGCCAGCGCCGTCCTGCTGGCCGCGCTCGCCCGGGCGGTGATCCTCGTCGAGGCCCTGGACCACGTCGTGGCGATGTACACAGCCGAGACCGCGGTCGGCCTCCACCGGCCCCTGCTCGCCGCGCCCGCCACCGGCGACGTCCGCTCCAGCGGCAACGCCCGCCTCATCGACAAGCAGCTCGCCGTCAGCAGCCTTGACCCCCGTCTCCCGCTCGCTCTGCCGCACGCGCGCGTGGCCCGCGCCCGCGACGTCGCGCACGGCGACCTGCTCCTGGCCGCGGTCGGCGAGGAGAGAGCCGACTACTTCACCACCCCCTACATCGCCCACCCCGAGCCCTTCGACCCATCGTGCGGCTGCGGCGTGTGCTGCCTCGTCACGGCGCCCGGCGAGGTGGTGGTGCTGTCCCAGGGCGACCCCTGGGAGTCCTGCGACCCGTGGCCCGCCGATGACCGCCTTCTCATCGTCTCCGCCCAGCGGCTGACCGACCGGCCCCTCGAGGAGTGAGAGCCGCCATGTCCCGTACGACGTACGCCCCTGCACTGCCAGGCCTCAGCGCCGCCGACGACGACCTCGACACCATCATCAACTGGGGCCTGGGCGCCGACTCCACCGCCTACCTCGCCAAGATGCTCACCGCCCCGGACGCGCACGGCATCGACCTCGACCGCACCGCCGTCCTCTACATGGCCACCGGCAGCGAGTGGCCCGAAACCCGGCTCCTGGCCGACGAGTTCATGCTCCCGCTGCTGCGCGAGAACGGCATGCGCTTCGTCCAACTGGCGCGCAACGGGCACCTCCAGTCCGACGGGTTCACCATCCTGGACGACTCCCACCGCCCCGAAAAGCTCTTCGCCCGCGGCCCGTGGACGCTGTGGGACGACCAGGAGTCCGTCGGCACGGTGCCCCAGGTCGCCGGCACCCGCAAATGCTCCCTGTGGGCCAAGGGCGACGTCGGTGACTGGTGGCTCAAGCAGGTCTTCGGCGGGCGTCCGTTCCGGCAGATCATGGGCTTCAACGCCGACGAGGAAGGCCGCCGCCTCGGCGACCAGGTCACCTCGAAGATGCCCGGGCGTACCGGACAGTTCCCGCTCATCGACTGGGGCTGGCACCGTCAGCAGTGCGAGGCCTACCTGCTGGAGCGGTTCGGCGTGCACTGGCCGAAGTCGTACTGCACGTTCTGCTGCTTCTCCGCCTCCATGGGCGCGCTGCCCGCCCACATGGAGCGCATGCGCTCCCACCCCGACATCGCCGGCGAGGTGCTGCGCCTGGAGTACACGGCGATGAGCCTCAACCCGAACGCCAAGCTCTACGGCCGCAAGACCCTCCTGGAGCTCTTCGACCCGACCCAGCCCCGCGACCGGGCATGTCTGAAGGCGTTCGAGCGCGAACTCGACATGCCCTGGGCGCTCTACCACGTGCGGCGCCTGTTCCTGCTGGCAGAAGACGGCAGGCGCCGACCGGTCAAGCGCTCCACCGAGCGCGTCGACATCGGCCGCCCCCACCAGCTCGCCCGGCGGCTGATCAGCATCTCCCACAAGCAGATCCGGGCCCGGGTCGAGCACGTCTTCGCCCGCATGAAGACCTGGAAGATCCTCCGCGACTGCCGCCTCAAGGGGGACGGTGTCCACCACGCGATGCTCGGCATCGCCCGCATGCACAACCTTGCCCTCGTCGGATAGGCAAGGGCCGCACGGTGACCCACCCCGCGGTGTCTCGGAGATCATTTACGGGACCGCCCTTAGCACGCAAGAACAGCGGTTCGGTTCTCCATAACTCTCCGCAGTACGCGGGCTGTTCACAACCGCATGAGCCTGCCAACATCGTTGTCCGGGTTTGACGCATTGGTGGGGGGCGGTGCTGTATGACATCCGTACAGAACAACGACCAGCGACTGCTCGACCGCATCCTGGAGGACCAGCACCGGAAGTTGGCACCGGACAAGAGCAGGGACGACTTCTTCACCTTCTTCGCTGCCGACAAGGCTCTGCAGGACTGGGACCTCGACAACGACGAAATCATGGACGGCATCGTTGACGGTGCCCACGACTGCGGCATCGACGGCATCTGGACCTTCGTTGACGAGCGCTACGTCACTGCTGACGCCCATCAGTTCCTGCCGTCGCGCGCCGGCAAGATCGAATTAGTGATCCTGCAAGCCAAGACCTCGACGGGCTACCAGGAGACCGTGGTCGAGAAGCTCCACTTCCACCTGCCCACTCTGCTGGACATGAGCCGGGATGAAGATGACCTGGTCGCACACACTAACGCCAAGCTTCTAGACCGTACACGGCGCTTCCTGCACATCCTCGAAGAGCTGGCGTCATCCTTCCCGCAGGTACGCATCAAGGTGATCTACGCGAACAAGGCCGCCGAGACGCCGCACCCCAATGTGAAGGCCAAGGGAGACCGGCTGCGGCGCGAGCTCTCAAAAATCACTTCGGACACCAAGGCAGATCTGGAGTACCTCAACGCCGCTGATCTCCGCGAACGCACCGCCCGAGGCGCCAAGGCCGTCGCTCAGTTGGTGTTCACCGAAACCCCGATGAGCACCTCCCTCGGCGAGGGATACGTATGTCTGGCCCGTCTGGACGAGTACTACCGCTTCATCACCTCGGACAACGAAGCCCTGCGCCTGGAGTTGTTCGAATCAAACGTGCGTGACTACGCCGGGTCCACCGCGGTGAACAACGCCATCGGCGAGACACTCAAGTCCGGCACGGGCGAGGACTTCTGGTGGTTCAACAACGGCGTCACCGTCGTCGCCGACGCCGCCCAGATCGCAGGCAAAAGGATCGTCGTCAAAGAGCCGCAGATCGTCAACGGCCTGCAGACCAGTCATGAGATCTACAGCTACTTCCAAAGCGGCGGCCAGCACCGCGATCGCTCTCTGCTGGTCAAGATCGTGGTCGCACCCGAGTCCGGCACCGCCCGCGACCGCATCATCCGGGCTACGAACAGCCAGACACAGCTGCCGGCGGGCGCCCTGCGAGCCACCGAGGCAATCCAGAAAGATATCGAAGAGAGCCTGGGCCACGCTGGTGGCTACTACTACGAACGCCGGGCCAGCTACTACCGCAACCTCGGCTTCCCTCTCGATCGGGTCGTCAGCATGACCCGGCTGGCTCGGGAGTTCACCGCCTTCGTCCAGCGCGAGCCGCACACCGCGCTGCGACACTCGGACGCACTGCTGCTGGACGACCAGCACTACTCTCAGATCTTCTCCTCTCGCCACGACCTGGACATCTACCGCCTCTGTCTGGACGTCCACACCCGCCTACGAGCCTTCCTTGCTCCGTACGCCGAAGACCGCCCGCTGCTGGGAGAAACTCTGGAGAACTGGCTCTACCCGCTGGCAGCCATGTCCGCCCACACGCTCACTCGGCTGAGGCAGCCCACCCTGCGGGACCTGCTCAACATCGATCTTCTACATCTCACCGATGACCTCATGTCCCGTATGGCGGGCACTCTGGAACAAAACTTCAAGAGCGCCCTGCGGCAGAGCAAGGCCGGCGGTGTCGACCGCATCGCGCGCACACCAGACTTCACCGCCAAACTCCGCCAGGCCGTCATCTCCCAAAGCCGTTACCAAATCGAACGCTAAGGGCTGTCCCGTAATCGATCTTCGAGTTGCGGGTGAGCTGCCAGGAGCGCTGGTGCTCCGGTCGGTCAGCGCGTCGTGGGCAGCACCTACCATGCCCTCGTGACGCGACCGTGGACGGTACGAAGGATGGCCGAGCAGTTTGTTGAGCTGCTCGGGATGGCCCCTACCAGCATCGACGGCGGCGAGTTGGAGTTCGTCCGGGGAAGCCTGTGCACCACGCTTTCGATCTGGAAGGACCGTTACGACCGGTCGCTCTTCGGCTGGATGGTGCACACGGACCACTGCGGTCTCGGTGACCGGATGGACGGCTTTGGCGGAGTGGGCATCCGGATCGACCACCAGTCGCCGTCCGGCGACGCAGGTCCGACTGACATTCCTCCCGCTGCCTGCTATCCCTGGCCGGCGGGCAGTGCTCCGCTCGCCTCTGAAGTCTCCGCCAACGTCACTTACTACGGGCCGCCGTCCCTGCGCTTCGTCCGCGACTCCCACGACCTGGGACTGCTGCTCCTGGCGGACACCCATGTTCACCGGGACGGGCTCTGGTCGTTCGCGCCAGCCAACAACGAGCCGTCACGACTTGCGAAAGCCATCCTTCTGGCTCGTCAGTGCGGTGATCAGGATCTGGAGCGGGCCGCTGTCGCTAAGTTGCGGAACCGCGGCGAGGAGCCGGTGGCTCGCCGCCCCGACTACCTGTTCCGACAGGCCGTCGCCGACTGGTCCAGGCAGTATGCCAAGGCCACGGGCATCGATCTCAGTGACCTGGCCAAGCTCAAACGGAAGCGCCCTCAGTACCCCGACATCCCGTAGCTCAGCACGGCTCCTCGGGGCCGGGAGATGATCTCGCCGTGATCACGGCATCGGAGCCCCGCTGGATAAGACCGTTCACCGGGCTGAGCCCGCAGCAGTTCGGCACGCTCATCACCGCTCTACGCAAGGAAGGCGCGGTCCCGGTACGCAAGGGACGGCCGTGGGGTCTCCCGCTGGAGGACCGCGTGCTACTGGTCATCGCGTACTGGCGGACCAACATGACACTGCGACAGCTCGCCCTCCTGTTCGGGAGAAGTCGGCCGCCGACCGCGTCATCGACCACCTCGGGCCCGCCCTCGCACTGCGCCAGCGCCGGCGGTTCCGCAAGGATGCCGTGCTGATCGTGGACAGCACCTTGGTCCCCACCCGCGACCACAACATCGCCGAGCGATCGAAGAACTACCGATACTCCACCAACCACCAGATCGTCATCGACGCCGACACCCGGCGCGTCGTCGCCGTCGGCCGGCCCCTGCCGGGTAACCGCAACGACTGCAAGGCATGGGAACTGTCCGGGGCGAAGGCCGCCGTCGGCAGGACAACCGTGATCGCTGACGGCGGCTACCGCGGCACCGGCCTGGTCATCCCTCACCGCCGGGAACGCGACCAGGCCGAACTACCGACATGGAAAGAGGAGCACAACGCCTCCCACCGCAAGGTCCGCGCCCGCGTCGAGCATGCCTTCGCACACATGAAGACGTGGAAGATCCTCCGCGACTGCCGCCTCAAGGACGAGGGCGTCCACCACGCCATGCTCGGCATCGCTCGCCTCCACAACCTCACCCTCACAGGGTGAGGGGCAGCACCGCTGGTCAGTCGGCATGCCATAGATCATTTACGGGACAGCCCTTAGGCAGCCTCACGTCGTGGTGTCTTTGCGAATCCGCCCTATGGGCAAACAGGTTTTGGTAGTCGTAAACAACGGCGGCGCCTGCGCGGGGCCGATGCCGGAGGCGGAAGCAAAGTGTCTGCAAGTGCTTGCGGAGCAAAACGCAGGGGCGGTGACAATGAGTTCGGGCGGTGCAGGTGAGGACTGGTTGGACCTGGCGGATGCGGTGGCGTTGTTGCGGAGCCAGATAGCCGAAGCACAGGCGCGGATCGATGATCCGCAAGGGGCGGGCGATAAGGGTGTGCGGTTCGAAATCGGTGAAATCACCGTTGACTTGGGGATGGAGCTGACACGAACCCGGGGTGCTGACGGCCAGCTGCGGTTCAGCGTATTCGGCGTAGATCTGGGCGCAGGGTCCCTTGCATGATCGAGGTCTGTCCGGATTCATCCGGTGAGGCCGAGGGCGGTCAGGGGCCTTCGCCAGTCGCGTGACGTAGGGCGGCCGCGATGTTGGTGTGGCCGTCCTGACGGTGGACGCCGATGGCGAGGTTGTACAGGCTGGCCATGATGCGCGGGAGAGGGAGGCGGAGGACTCGCGTCGTATCTGGTGATCAGGAGGCATCAGATCTGCCAGGGTCTGTCCCAGGGAATCACCGCCGCGAGATACGTGCCCATGTCGTTGAGGATCGCCGGTTCCGGCAGCCGTAGCAGACCGAATCCGGCCCCCGCCAGCAGGCCGTACAGAATGACCTTGCGTCCCTTTCGCCTCATTCCGCAGGTCCCGCTAGCCCCGAGATACAGCGTGGTGACCAGGAGGGCGGTCACCCCGAAGTACACCCGCAACTTCCAGTCCTCGGGCGGGTCCGGGGCCATGCAGGCGGTCCCGAACGCGTTGGCCGCCACCGCCACGGCGAACGGCAGGACGGCGAGAAGGGCGATGAAGGGCAGCCGGATCAGCGCGGTCAGCACCCAGTCGACCGCAGTGCGCACCGCGTCCACGACGACCCGCGCGAACTCGGTCAGGCCGTCTGCGACGACCCGCGTGAGGTCGGCCGAGCGGACGGCCATGCGCACGCTCACGTCCCACGCGACCTCACCGAAAGCCAGAAGGCGATAGCGCGGATCAAGGCTCAGACTCCGTGCGAGGGCGAGTCTCACATCGCCCCGGGGGCCCTGCCGGGCGGTGATGGCCGTGGCCCGGCGTGCGGCGAGCAGACGCAGCCTGCCGGAGAGGGGCTGGGTCTCGGCCAGCAGCGTCAGCTGGGACCAGGCCCCGGCGTGGCCCAACTGCGTGATGAGTTCCCGGCACTCGCCCTCGTCCCGTGGGCCATCGGTGATCATCGTGCTGACCGTGACGGACCACCAGGGCGATGTGTCCGGTGCGTGGAGTCCTCCGGCGGCTGGGGGAAGCCACCAGGAAGCCGTGTATTCCAGCAGCGCGCTGCGTCGGCGCTGAGGCAGTTCAGGGTGGGTCAGCAGGGCCGTCAGAGCCTCTTGGATCCTGGCCCGGGGTTCGGGGGACGACGGCAGCCGGTGCGCGGCGGAGCACCGGACGTCGATCGAGACGGAGTGATCGTTGACGATCGACAGCAGCATGTCCGTGATGTGGCGGCCCTTCACGGCCGGTAGGTGTTCCAGGGCTTGCAACTTCAGTGCGGAAGTCGCGTCGGGATCCGCAACTGCGGCCATCAGCAGCCGCTCGCGCCGCTCGGCGTCGTGGACGGACCGTGCCGCCTCGATCCGCACCCGCACGGGCAGCCGCGGATCCTCGGCCAGGCCGCCGAGCACGGCGTCCCCCTGCGGATTGCGGTGAAAGAGCGACGGCAGCAGGCTGAGGGCCCTGAGGGAGTCGTCCGGCGGCGGTCCGCCACGGATCAGTTCCGTCAGCGTCTCCGCGATCGTCCCGGCATGTCGTCCGTCCAAGTGCTGGGCCGCCTGGATCCGCGCGCTGCTCGATGCGCCGGTGTCGGTGAGCCGGGCCAGCAGAACTTCGGTGCCTTTCGAGAGCTGAAGCCGGAGCATGGTCCTGGCGGCTTCGAGCCAGAGCGCCGCAGCGTCCTCGGGGCCCCTCGCGATCCTGACGAGGACACTGGTCCCGTACGGGTCGCCTCGTCGCACCAGTTCTTCGGCGGCCGCGATGGTGCCCCGTCCGGTGGAGTCGGCCGCCATGGCCCGCAGCGCCTTAATGCCACGCGGGTCGCCGAGGTCGGCGAGACCACGTGCGGCGTTCAGACGATAGTCCAGGCTGCGGTGCTGTTCCGCCGTTTCGGCGAGGATCTTGACGCCCCGCTCGTCCCCCATCCGGGCCAGGGCCACCGCTGCCTCGTGGTCCAGGTCAAGGGCAGCGTCGTGGAGCACGGATACGGCTGTGTCCCGAGCTTCCTCGTCGACCTTCGAGCCGTCGGCGACGAGGGTGGCGATGAGGGTCGCGCCTCCGTTCCGCACCGCAAGTCGGCGGAGCGTCGACTGGAGTCCGCGTTGCTCCTCCTGCCCCCAGGCGTCGACCAGGAAGCGGACCACGGAGGTCGCTGCCGGATCGGAGTCGCGCGCGAGGCCCAGGGCCCAGGCGGGCCATCGTGGGTCGTGGCCAAAGACCCGGCGGAACTCCTTGGTGCTGCGTTGGGTGTCCTTGGCGATCCATCGCGCTGTGAGGTACTCGGCGAAGGTCTGGTGGATGAAGACGAAGTCGTCGCGCCGCTGGCGCAGGAGCCCGCCGGCACGGAGGAGTTCGGGCAGGGCGACGCCGCGCAGGTCGGCCCATTCCTCCTCCGACAGTCCCTTGTGGCCGAGTTCGGCCGACCACTTGGTCAGGAGCTGCACGGCCGATTCCTTGCTGCCGTAGTGGCGTTCGTAGGCGAGACGCTGGACCAGATCGGGCAACGCATCGCGAAGACCGGTCAGTGCCGCGTCACCGACGTCTTTGTACTCCTCGATGGCGGCTTGTCGCAGTTGGGGCCACGGGCTGTCGCTCCGCTTCCAGCGTTTCCGGCCCTGGACCGCTGTGACGAACTTCCGATATACGGCGCTGCGACCGCGCGGCAGCGGCAAGTCCTGGTCTGCCTTGAACAGCTGGCACAGCATGGACGCCATCAGCGGCGTCCTGGCCGGCTCCGTCATCCCGGAGGCTTCGAGACGCTCCAGGAAGAGAGCCGCCGCGTCCACTGGCTGGCGAACCTTCAGAGCCGTCAGCCAGCGGGTGGCGAAGTCGGACAGCTGACGCGGGTCCAGTGGCAGCAGGTCGAACCGGCGCAGATTGGGGGGCAGCTCCTCGGTCGGCAGGGGCCGCGTCGTCACCAGGAAGCGATAATTGTCGCCCACACTCAGCTCGCGCAGTGCGGTGATCCTCTGGATGACCCTCTCGCGGGCCTGCGGGCCACCGACCTCGTCGAGCCCGTCGACAAGGATCAGCCAGCGCGTGGCCGGTACCGGGGGTCCTTTGAACCACTCGCGAGGCCAGCCGCTAGCAGAGGGTGGCAGGATCTCAGTGTCCACGGCTTCGGCGATCGCGGCCAGCGGAAAGTCCTTGTCCAAGTCCCGGGCGTCCACTCGGACGGGAACCAGGTCGTGCCAGTCCGGGGGCTTCCACCGGGCAGCTAACTCGGTGACAGCGTGCCGGAGCAGGCTCGATTTGCCCGCGCCGGGGGCACCGATCAGCAGGATGTCCTGGTCGAGCTGGAACAGATCCTCGGCCGGGATCCGCTCGTTCCCCGAGGGGCCCGGTTCCTCGGCGGACTCCTCCGAGCCGACGCTCGGACTGACGTAGACCATGGACAGGGTCCTGGGCGGCTCTCCCTCGATCATCGGATACGGGTGCTGTCCGTCGGCCGCCTTCCTGGCGCCCTTCAGATAGTCCAGCAACAGAGCGGTCGGCTGCCGCCAGCCACCGGCTTCCAGTTGGCCGGGGTTCAGCCGCCACGGCCATTCGCCTTTGACGGCCGTCCGGTCGGCTCCCGCGGGGCAGCGCGCCAGGATCTCCGCCACCGGCACCAGATGGACGCTGGTGCTGAGGTTGGAGGTGCTCACCATGCCGCACACCGCGCCGGTACGGAGGTTGATCACGGCGCTGCCGCTGCATCCCTCGCCCACGAGCCCCTCCGCGTGCGGCAGCCAGGGCCCGCCCGGCCGGTCGCTGCGCCGATCCGTGCCCTGGTAGCGCAGGGTGGCGGTCTGGCCCAAGAAGCCGCGGACCGGATGGCCGTACGTCCACAGATCGTCGCCGATCTCGACCTTGTTCGACGTGAGAACCGGCTGAAGGGGTGGGGCAGGGCTGCCGGAGGGTTCGACGATGCGCAGCAATACGAGGTCGAGACCGCCGTCCCGGTCCCGGACATACGAGCCGGGCACGGGCTCCAGGATGAGTTCTCGGTCGAGGGCGACGACTTTGCCGCGTATCCGCTTGGGCAGCGTGCGCTCGTTCTTGGCGACGACGTGTGCGCAGGTCGCCACCAAGCCGTCGGCGATGACAAATCCGGTGCCGACGTCACCAGAGGGCGGTTCGAGCCGTAAGGTCGCCGCCTTGAGGAGTCCCTCCCAGCCGGTCAGTTCGGCCGGGATCACGGAGTCGGCGGCTGCTCCCATTCCAGCTCCACCGTGAAGGCCGAGGAGGTGCGCGCCTTGCCGACCACGGCGACGACAGATCCAGATTCGAGCGCGAACTCGCAGCCGAACTGGACCCGCACGCGCGTGGCTTCGCTCTGCCGCAGCTGGGTCACCACGGCCCGTGCAGTGCTTGTCAGCCCTTCCAGGGCCTCGTCCAGTCGCCGCCGAACCCGCCCCGAGACCTCCCGCTCGTCGCCGTACCTGCTGTCCAGCTCTTGTACGGCCATGTAGACGCGCTGCCCGTCCACGTCGAGCAGGACCAGACGCTCGTCCGAGCCGTCCATGCGTCCCGCGTCCTGCACGCTTCCCCCCATACCCCTATGACCACCCTTTCGGTGAGTAGCGAGATAGATACTCAGCGTAGCGGCAACTCGCCCCGGAATTCAGTCGCTTGGGGATTTGGAAGCAGGTTGAAGTACTCGAATGTTTCGTCCGGAGTGCCCGTGCCGGCCCATCCTTGGAGGGGACCTCCCGGTTCGAGCAGGGGGCAGGCGCAGTGTTTTCGACCCCCGCTGGACTTCGAGCGGATGGAACGCGACGTCCACGCCGCCCTGCTCAAGCCGCCCACATGGGACTCAGGGGCCCGCACCGGGCCGGGCGAGATCCTGCACAGCGCCGCCGGGTGCGACGGCTGCCACTGACCACCACACCACCCACCACCACACCGCTCACCGACCCTTGGAGGGATACTTCTCATGATGACGACGACCACCCAGCGCATCCTCGATCTCACTGCAGCAGCACCGTCCAGCCACGGCGAGGACCTGCTGCTGCTCCTGGGCGAGGCGAACGAGCTGTACCAGCAGGGCCTGCGGGAGCTGCATTGGGAGGTGGCAGTGCATCTCGAGGGGCTGGCCACTGCGGAGCTGATGGTCGCCGCGGATGCCTCCGGTATGCCCTGCGATACCACCCAGGACCGCACCGAAGTGATCTTGCTGTTGGCCTTGGCCGAGTGGGAGATGACGCCGGCTGCCATCGCGTACACGCAGATGGCCGAGGCTGCCGCGTGCCGCGGCATCTACCTGCTCCCCGAGGAATAGGAGGGGCGCCGCCAGCGCGGCCACTGGGAAGAATCTCAAGTCGCGGGCTGGACCCCTCCCTAGACTTCTGCCATTATTTGCATTGTGCGCCGGGCTGGCCGGCACACTGCTGACAGGAAGGACGGTTATGCCATGACCTCGCGCCGTGAGCCCCGCCTGGCCGACGCCGCCCAGATCGCAGCCGAACACGACCTGACACCCGCCCGGATCAGCAGCCTGTACACCAGCCGCGAGCACAACACGGCCGGCCAGACCTTTCCCGAACCCGTCGCCACCCGCGGCCGTGCCCGGCTGTGGGACCACGCCGAGGTCACCGAGTGGTTCGCCCACCGCACACCGACCCGCCTTAAGGGGTACAAGCCGCCCGCCCGTGACCCGCAGGAGCTGCTCAACGCGGCAGAAGCCTCCAGGTTCCTCGGCTACAAGAACCCCAACCAGGTCACCACCTTCGTCCGCGACCACCCCGGCTACTTCCCCGACCCGGACGTCGTCGAAGAACTCGGCACCCCCGACAACCCCTACCGCCGCCAGCAGTGGCGCGTCCAGACACTGCTGAACTGGCTGGAGAGCCGGCCCGGCCGCGGACGACGCGCCGGCACCAAACCGGCACCGCCCCTGCCTGACGTTCCCGTCGACGGCGACCCGGACGAACTCCTGGGCGCCAGCGAGGCCGCCGCCCTCCTCGGCTACAAAAGCCTCAGCTCCTTCTCCAGCAGCCTCTCCCAAGGCAACCTGCCGCTGCTCAAGACCACCGACGGCATCGCCGAGAACGCCGGCCGCCAAAACGGACGCCGACGCTGGACACGGCGGCGCATCCTCGAACAGGCCGCCCAGCGCTCCAGGAGATGGGCCCCAGCGGTGAGCGGCACTGGGCGCACCGCCCCGTGAACGCGGCCCCCGGTTGAGGTTGGTCTCTTGCGGGCCGTCTGTCGCACGGTGTCCGACATGGCGTGACTACGCCACCACGCGCCGCACTAGCAGATCCCGCTGCTGCGGACCCGCCATCTTCTTCTTCCGCCCCGTCGGCACCGACGGCTCACAGCCGGTCGCCCCGACCACAACCCTGACCATGCCCCGACCACGCGGCCGTTGCTCAGCCGTGACCTTGGTCAGGCCTCCACGGTCGGGGTCATGGTCCGGGCACGGAGGTTGGCTGCCTCTATGACCCGTTCCCATTCAGGTGTTCATGCCGCTGAACCGGCCCCCAGCCCGGCTGAACCCCTGCGCCTGCAAGTCCTGACCGCGCTCGCCCTGCACCGCATCGCCACCACCGGCCAGCTCCGGCAGATGCTGCGGCCCGACAGCCCCCGCCAGCTCATCTCCCGCGTCCTCAACAAACTGCGCTCCGCACGCCTGGTCGACCTCACCCCGCTGCAGTAACCAGACCGCTCGCGCACGCACGCCTGGTACCTCACCCCGGGCGGGGTACGACTCACCCGCGACCTCCCCCTCCTGCGCGGCCGACCGCCCTACCCCATCACCTCCAGCACCGCAGCCTCCCTGAAGACGCCGCACACCCTGTGCGTAGTCCGCGCCCACCTCCCCTTCGCCACCGACGCCCGCCGGCACGGACACGAACACGGACCATGGGACTGGACCCCCGAAGTCGCCCACTCCATCGGCGAAGGCGAACGCCTCGTCGCCGACGCCGTCCTGCACTACACCGCCATCGACGGCCAACACCGGCGGAAACTGCGCGCGTTCGTCGAAGTCGACCGCACCACCATGAGCAGCGAACGCCTGGCCATCAAACTCATCGACTACGCCAGACTGTTCCACTACGAAGCACAACCCGTCGGACGCCGCCGAACCCCCGCAACCGGCCCCGCATGGCTGCGCTGGTACCCCGTCTTCCCCCGCGTCCTGTTCATCCTCACCGGCGCCTCCAGAGCAAGACTGGAAGACCGCATCAACGACCTGCAGGCCATGGCCGCACAACACCCGCTCGTCGCCACCCTCGCCCGCGAAGTACCCCTCGGCGCCGCCATCCTCGAAGACATCGAACACCACGGCCCGACCACACCGGTCTGGACACCACTGACCGGAGGCGACCCGCGCCCGTGGACCGACCTGTGAAGACCATGCGGACCAAGACCGTGGGACATGCCTCCATGTTCAGCCGGAATCTGCCTGGCTGATCCTTCGGCCCTTCATCCACGATCCTGGGGAACGGCTTGAGTTTCACACCGTGCTCACCAGCTGCCTCACCGATTACTGCCGCCACGAACTGACCCTGTGCGGCATCTTCACCGGCCGCGAACCGCCGCTCTCCACTCCCCCTTCGCCAGCCGCCTCGAAGCCCCTCGCGCACGCCCGCTGGACTGCCTCAGCCTGGCAGGTCCTTAACCATGACGGCGAACAGTGGGGAGTCGGCAAAGGGCTGTCGTTCCCCGACCTTCACGTAGCCCCATGACTCGTACAGCGCCTGAACTTTGGGGTGGTCCACCTCGACCAGGAGGACAGCTAGGTCTTCAGTGCGCTCCTTCAGCAGGGCTTCATGAAGTCGTTCGGAGATGCCCTGCTTGCGCCACTTGGGGCGCACCATGAGTTCGGACACCGAGTACGTGGAAGTTCGACCGGCCTTCGGCTCGTACTTGGCATCTCGCCACCACTCCCGGCCGGGCGTGGCCGGAGCGCCGTAGGCGAAGCCTGCAGGTTGGTCTCCGTCGTACGCCACGACGCACGTGAATCCCTCGGCACTCGACCAGTGCTCCACGAACCAGTCAAAGCGCTGGTTGAACGGGTCGTCCATCTGGTCGGCATAGGCGTCGGCATGAACATCGATAAGTAGCTGCCGGAATCCTTCGGGAAGGTGTCCGTGCCGGAAGTGGCGCATCTCGATCACATTCAGCTCCATTCTGTTCGCAGACGGTCTGCCCAGTCGCGTGCGTACGTGGCGGAGGGGGCCATAGTGAACAGAGCCCGGTGGAAGTCGCCGATGAGGGTGCGCATCCGGCCGGGGAGCGGCGTACCGGCCATGACAGTGAAGACGTCAGCAGCTGTGGCCGTGGCCTGTTCGCTGTCTCCTTGGTGGAGTTGCGCGAGGGCGAGCTGGGCGGTTGCCAGCGCCCGGTTGCGGCGGAAGGACGGCGGGATCTTGGCCAGGGCGCGGTGGGCCATGGCTTCGGCGTGGGTGTAGCGGCCGCTGCGGTGGTTGACGATGGCCCCGAGGTGGTCGAGTTCGGCTTGGCAGTAAAAGGTTGTCCAGCGCGGGCGTTCGCGCTCGGGGGCTGCGGCGAGGGCTTCCTGGGCGGAGCCGAGGGAGCGGAGGGCGGCGCGGCTGTCGCCGAGTGCCGCGTAGGCGAGTGCTGCGCGAATGCGCCCCAGGGAAGCGAAGAACAGGTCTGCGCGGGCCGCTGGGGAAGCTTGTGCGGCCTGTGCTGCTGAGAGTGCCTCTGGCCAGTTGCGGCGCTGGGCGGCGAAGATCGCCATGCTGACCCACACACTCATCTGGGTGGGTCCGTCCTGGGAGAGGCCGGCGTACGTGGAGGATTCGTTCAGATATTTCTGTGCCTGGTCGAGGTTGCGGGCGTCGATGCAAGACCAGGCCGCCGCGTCGGTGTACTCGGCGGCCAGTGCGTACAGGGCCCGACGGACACGTTCGCTCGCGTTGCGCTGCTGCAGTTCCAGCACTCGGTTGCGGCCACGGAGGGCGGCCATTTCAAGGTTGGTGTGTCCACCTTGATGCTGATCGGCCGTGACGAGGGCGTTCATTCCTTTCGCAGCCCGCGCTACGTCCGACATCCCGACCGTGCGGCGCTGAGCGAGCAGGGGAACCGCGGCGGATGCGGTCCCGGTGGCCGAGGCGATGAAAGTGCGACGCCGCACGGGATCCTCCTGCGGATGCTGCATGGTGCGTGGTGCGCTGAACCCTAAGTCCTGGACAGAGCAGCCGAACACCCGCTCCAGGGCAGCACAGGTACGGCCGATGGGGCGGCGGGACGTACCGTTGAGCAGGTTGCGGACCGTGCGGGCCGAGACATCGCCGGGCCTGCCGGTGATCTCTGCCAGCGCGGTGTTCATCCGACCAGCCAATTCGTCCTGCGTGAGCCCGAGTTCCTCCATCCGGCGCTTGAGCACGGCGTTCGCTGCCATGGCACCGACGGTAAACCGGCAGGCACTGGCCGAACCAGACTCCAGGTCACGCGACCGCAAAGTCTTCCGGTTCAAGGCGGTTAGTGAGAGCACGACTTTTCCTGTTCCTCATGAGCCCCGGGTCGTTGACTCGGTATCAGCTGTTCGAGGTCCGGGCTCCCCTTCCTCGACGGCACAGAGGAGAGCCCGGCCCGACGTCCCCGTCGTCGGGCCGGGCGCCTACCCCGGAGGGATACCGCGACCATGATCGCTGCCCGACTTACCCCGTCCGGCGCCCGCAGGTACACCGAGACGCTTGCGTGCGAACCGGCATCCGCTCGCCGAGCCCGCCTGCTCGTCTCAGCCGCTGTGAACGCCTGGGGCATAAGCGAGATGTCCGAGGCGGGCATGCAGATCGTGGCTGAGCTCGTCAACAACGCCGTCGAGCACACCCGGTGCCGCAGCGTTCGCGTACTGGTCACGCGCACGACTGAGCGCAGGGTGCGTATCGCCGTCGCCGACACCTGCCGCGAGACACCAGAGATGGGCAGACCCGACGGCGACGCTGAGGGCGGACGCGGCCTGCTCCTGGTCGATGCCCTCAGCTCCAGATGGGGCTACGACCGCGACCCCTTGGGCAAAGTCGTCTGGGCCGAGTTGGAGGTGCCACCAACCGCGGAGCATCAGTTCGCCGAGGCGTTATCTCTTGGCACCAGGACATCGCGGCCCCGGGGAGACGACGCTCCGCCTGGCTCAGCACCACCATCGGGTTCAGCCGCACCGTGCTCACATAAGGCGGCACCGAGTGCGCCGAGGCCGCCGCGATGAGGGTCGCCGGCCCCGCCGCAACTGCCCGGCCCAGCCGCGCGCGGCAGAAGCGGTCCACGCCAAGGGTCTCGGCGTCACCCTCGGCTTCGACGAACCGAGAACCTCATCGCCCCCTGACCGCGCGAGGTCGCCCTCCTCCGGCGGGTCATGGATGTCAGATCGTCCCGCTCACCCTGCCCGCGATCTTCAGGGGGCCGCGTTCCAACGGGGGCTCGTCCCCTGCGAGGCTCGCGCACGTGAGCCCGCGGCACGACCTCAGTGTCCCCTCGGGCATTGTCCGCAGGCTGCCCGTGTGCCCCGTGCGGAGCGGGCTCCCTTCCTCCCAGAGCCCTCCGCCCCCTCCCTGCTCCGGCCATCACTCGACCGAGATTGGTCAGGCTTATGGAAAAGATCCTGGTTACCGGCGGCGCCGGTTTCATCGGTTCGCATTTCGCCGCGCGGATGCTGGCGTGTGAGGACGTCGCCAAGTTGACCGTCATTGATGCGCTTACCTACGCCGGGCACAAGGAGAACCTGGCAGCCGTGCTCACCTCGCCCAAACTCAGCTTCGTGCGCGGCAACATCCTTGACCAGCACCTGGTGGACGAACTGGTGCAGCGACACGACGCGGTGGTGCATTTCGCGGCCGAATCGCACGTCGATCGCTCGTTCCTGGAAGCGGGCACCTTCCTGACCACCAACATCCTTGGCACGCACACGCTCCTTGATGCCGCCCGCCGCCACGGCGTGACCAAGTTCGTGCACGTTTCCACCGACGAGGTGTACGGGCCGATGCCGACGGGGTGCGCCACGGAACAGTGCGCGCTCAACCCAACCGTGCCCTACGCCTCGTCGAAGGCCGCCAGCGACCTCTTGGCCCTCTCCGCCTTCCTCACCGACGGCGTTCCGGTGTGCGTGACCCGCTCCTCCAACCAGTACGGGCCGCAGCAGCACCCCGAGAAGATCATCCCGCTGTTCATCACGAATCTGCTCAAGGGCCAGCAGGTCACCCTCCACGGTCAGGGCCAGCACGTGCGGAACTGGCTGCACGTCCAGGACAACTGCTCGGGCATCGAACTTGTCCTGCGGCGGGGCATCCCCGGCGAGGTCTACAACATCGGGGGCGGCACCGACCAGACCAGCCGGGAACTGACCGGTCATCTCCTTCGGCTGTGCGGAGCCGACTGGAATGCGGTGACGTACGTCCCGGACCGCAAGTGCAACGACGTTCGCTACGCCATGGACTGGTCCAAGGCGCGTGACGACCTCGGCTACCGGCCTGTCTGGTCGCTGATGGACGGTCTTGCGCAGACCGTCGACTGGTACCGGGCTCACCCCGAGCGCTGGGCGCCCGCATCCCGCAACACAGATGCGCCGATGGCTGCGCTCAGCATCACCGACACCGGGGAGAAGAAGTGACGATGATCTCCAACATGCGCGTTCTGGTGACCGGAACGGGCGGAGCGCCGGGCTTCGACCTCGCCCGTCACCTGATCCGGCTCGGCTGCCAGGTGATCGCCGCCGATGCCAACCCACTGGCCTGCGGCCTGGTGCTGGCCGGCGTGACGCCTTGCCTCCTGCCGTCCAGCGATGACCCGGACTTCGGGGCGCGCCTCTTGGACGTGTGCCGGCGCCTGCGGCCCGAGGCGTTGATATCGACGATCGAGTGGGAACTGCCGGTGCTGATCGCGCAGCGCGAGGCACTGGCCGCCCTGGGGGTGCGGACGTGGCTTCCGGATGCCGGCACAGTGACCGTGACCGGGGACAAGGCCGCTTTCCACTCCGCGCTCACCGCGCGCGGCATCCCCACCCCCGCCACGTGGCTGCCGCACCAGCTCGACACTGCCGCAGTGCCCGGCCCGTTCGTCGTCAAGCCGCGACGGGGCCACGGCACCCAGAACGTGCACGTGTGCCGCACCCGCGCGCAAGCAGCCGTGCTGTGTGAACTCGTCCCCGACCCCGTCGTCCAAGAACACATCCTCGGGCAGGAGTTCACGGCCGACTGCCTCGTCGACCGTACGGGCAACGCCTCCGTCATCCTGCGCCACCGCCTCCTGGTGAAGGCCGGACTGTCCGTAGTAGGGCGCACCTTCCACGACGACGAGGCCGCCGACCTGGTCAAACGCACCCTGGATGCCGTCGGCATGATCGGCCCGTGCTGCGTCCAGGGCTTCCAGTGCGCGTACGGCGGCGTGACGGTGACAGAGGTCAACGCACGCTTCGCCGGCGGCTTCCCTCTCGCCGTCGCGGCAGGCGCCGCCCTCGTCGAGCAGACCCTCAACGGGCTCCTCGAACTCCCGGTCGACCACACCCGGCTCGCCTACACGCCGGATGTGTGCCTCACCAAATGCTTCGAGACCGTCGCTACCGGCGCCTGGCCGCCCCCGCCCCTACACGGCCTCACCGAACCTGCTGAAGGAGCATCCTGATGGGTGCCGTGCCGCTCCAGGTAACCATGAACGCCCGTCCGTACCTGCACGGTCCAGAAGCCGAGGCGCTGACCGAAGCTCTCCAGGCGGGCCAATACGGACACAGCGCCATCGTCGACCGGTTCGAGCAGGCCATCGCCGACTACCTCGGCGTTCCCGACATGGTCGCGGTCGCCTCCGGAACCGCCGCACTGCAACTGGCCCTCACGACCGCAGGGGTTGCCCCCGGCCACGAGGTGATCGTCCCCTCGCAGACCTTCTGCGCGTCCATCCACGCGATCCTCGCCACCGGCGCACACCCCCGGTTCGTCGAGATCAATCCGGACACCCTGTGCACGGACGCCGCGAATGTCCGCGACGCGTTAACCCCCAAAACCCGCGCCATCGTTCCCGTCCTCTACGGAGGCCGCGCGGTTGATCTCTCCACTCTTCACGACGAACTCACGCGGCAGCGCATCACAATCGTCGAAGACGCCGCCCACGCCTTCGGCTCCCACTGCAAAGACACCTTCGTCGGGGCACGACCAGGCGTCCTGACCTGCTTCTCCTTCGGCCCCATCAAGAACCTGACCTGCGGTACCGGCGGCGGCATCATCCCCCGCACCCCGCCAGAAGCCCAGGAACTACGCACCCTGCGCGCCCTGGGAATCGTCCAAAGCCAGACACAGCGCGCCGCCACCACCTCCTACACCGTCCAGGAGTTCGGGCTGCGGGCCACCATGTCCGCCCTCAACGCCGCCATCGGCCTCGCCCAGCTGGAGCACTTCGAGAAGGTCGCCGCCAAACGGCAGGAGCTGTGGCGCACCTACGCGGACGGCCTGCACGCCCTCGACGGCGTCCGCCTGGTCGACGTCGACATCGACCACACCGTCCCCTTCAACTGCGTCATCCACCTCACCGACCGCGACCGCGTGTTCGCGGCACTCCGCGCCAGCGGCCTCGGAGTCGGCGTGCACTACCCGCCCAACCACCACCAGCCGGCGTTCAAACATTGGCACCGGCCCCTGCCCGTCACCGAGAGGTCCGCACGCCAGCTCATGAGCCTGCCCTTCCACCCCTCCATGAACCGAGACGACGTCCAGTACGTCCTCTCGGCCCTCGCACGCTCCCTCGCAACGGAGACGCCGTGAGGAACATCCTGACCGTCTGCCTCGGCAACATCTGCCGCTCCCCCTACGCCGCGAGCGTCCTCCAGCATCGTGGAAGCTGGGCCGTCGACGCCCGGTCGGCAGGCCTGAGCGACAAGTGGACCGGTCAGCCCGCCCACGAGGAGATGCTCGAACTCGCCGCCGCCCGTGGCTTCGACCTCGCCGGCCACCGCGCCACGCAGGTCACGCCGGAGCTGTTGGAGTGGGCCGACGTCGTCCTGGCCATGGACTACAAGGTCCTCGACGAACTCCGGAGGCAGGCCGACCCCACCGTCTTCGGCAAGATCACCTTTTACCTCGACGACCAAGACGTCCCCGACCCCTACGACGGCACCACGGACGATTTCGCGCGCGCCGCCGACCTCATCCAGCAGGGCGCCCACCGGCACCTGCCGTGACCGCGGGCCGCGGCCCGGCTACCTGCCGGCCGCGGCCAGCACCACATCCACCAGACGCTCCGCAGCATCCGGCCGCCCATGCGCACGCGCCCGCTCGGCCATCGCCGCCCGCCGCTCGGGATCCGTCAGCAGCGGCGCCACTGCAGCCCGCAGCTGTCCGGGCGTCACCTCGCCGGTCAGCGCGACAGCCGCCCCGGCATCAGCGAGATGCCGGGCGTTGTGGACCTGCTCGTTGCCGGCCGAGGTGGCCAGCGGCACGAACACGGCCGGCTTGCCCAGCGCGGTCAGCTCCGCGATCGTGCCCGCCCCGCTGCGGGAGATCACCACATCGGCCAGCGCGAACACATCCGGCAACTCCGCGCCCATGTAGCCGGCCAGGTGATAGCGCCCCGCACTCGCAGCGGGCAGCTGAGCGGTCTGCCGGCGCAGTTCGTCGACGTTGCCGGGACCGCACTGGTGGATCACGTTGGCGTGCTCCAGCAGCCAGGGCAGCACATCCCGCACCAGATGGTTGACCTGCTGTGAACCCTGCGCGCCGCCGGTGACGTACACCGTCGGCAGCCGTGCGTCGAACCCGTGCAGGCCCAGCGCATGAATGGCCTTCTGCGCCTGACCGGTGAACACCTCCGGCCGCACCGGGTTACCGGTGACCACCGCAGCAGCGCGCACGCTCTCGGGCAACAGCGGCAGCGTGGACGGAGAGGACACCGCCACCCGCGTCGCGGCTCCGGCCAGCGTCCGATTCGCCAGGCCCAGCCGCACCGTCTGCTCATGCACCACCAACGGAACCCGGCACAGCCGCGTCGCCGCCACACCGACCGGCACCGCCACATAGCCGCCCGTCGCCAGCACCACATCCGGACCGAACCCGGTGATCGCCTTCCTCGCCTGCAACACGCCCAGCGGCACCCGGCTCATGTCAGCAATGTTCGCCGGGGACACCAGTTTGATGGGGTTCTTCGATCGGCGGATCTTGCCCACCGCAACCGACTCGAAGCGGATCCCCTCCCCCACCGCGACCCGAGACTCCAGACTGTCTGCCTCGCCCACCCACACCACATCCAGCCCGGCGCCCTGTGCCGCGAGACGGGACTGCAGCGTGCGCACCGCGGTCAAAGCAGGGTAGGTATGACCACCCGTACCGCCACCCGTCACCATCAAACGAAAATACCGGCGGTGATCGTTGTACATGCTGCTCCAGTTGTTCCAGAATCGGCCCGCTGCCAAGGCCCGCACCTTCACCGCGGCTGAGGGCCTTGACACTCGAGCCTCCCACAACCAGAGACGACAACCCTCCCAACCAGCCACGGGACAACCGCCCCGTCCCCTTCGCCCTCGTAGAGTGCACCGGTTCCCCGAGCGTCGAAGGCCCCCCATTACCGTCTTCGTAGCCCCGCAACGGGGTTACCGGCCTTCGGAGTTGGCATGACTACCTCCCCTTGTCGAGTGCATGGCCTGGGGGGGGTGTCACCAACTCCGGCGGCACTGACAGACCGCTGATTAGGGGCATGACCACCGACCTTTCCGCAGGTTGGGAGGCTCTTCGTAATGTGGATGTGGCGATCAGTGCCGTGGCAGGGCCGGACGAGTACGACCGGAGGACACCCCACGTGATCGACACCGGCGACATCAACATCTACCTCGGCCTGGACGTCGGCAAAGGCGAACACCACGCCACCGCACTCACTCCGGCCGGGAAGAAGACCCTCGACCGCAGACTGCCCAACAGCGAGCCCAAACTCCGCGAGGTCTTCGCCAAACTGCAGGCCAAACACGGCTCCGTCCTCGTCATCTTCGACCAGGTCGCCTCCATCGGCGCCCTGCCCCTGGCCGTCGCCGGCGAGCTCGGCTGCCATGTCGCCTATCTGCCCGGCCTGGCCATGCGGCGGATCGCCGACCTCTACCCAGGCGAGGCCAAGACCGATGCGAAGGACGCATTCATCATCGCCGACGCAGCCAGGACGAGGCCCCACACGCTGCGGTCGGTCGACCTCGACGACGAGACGATCGCCGAGCTGCAGATGATCGTGGGGTTCGACGACGACCTGGCGTCCGAGGCAACTCGCCTGTCCAACCGGCTGCGGGGCCTGTTCACGCACATTCATCCGCACCTGGAAAGGGTCCTGGGCCCGCGCATGCAGCACCCGGCCGTGCTCAGGCTGCTGGACCAGTTCGGCTCGCCGGACCAGATCCGCAAGGCCGGACGCCGACGACTCGTCGCCCTGATCCGGCCGAAAGCGCCCCGCATGGCGGAGCGGCTGATAGACGACGTGTTCACCGCGCTCGACGAGCAGACCGTTGTCGTCCCGGGCACGGATGCGGCCGCGCTGATCGTTCCCAGCCTCGCCTCCTCGCTCCAGGCCGTGCTCGACCAGCGCAAACTGCTGGCCCACCGGATCGAGGAACTCCTGGAGGCCCACCCTCTTTCCAAAGTCCTGATGTCCATGCCCGGCATCGGCGTCAGGATCGGAGCCCGCATCCTCATCGACGGCGGCGACGGCACCGCGTTTCCGTCCGCCGCCCACCTTGCCGCCTACGCCGGCCTCGCCCCGGCGACCCGCACCTCCGGGTCGTCCATCCGCGGCGAACAGCCCTCACGGAGAGGAAACCCCTCTCCGCGTTCGCCGCACTGGCCGACCCGGCCTCCCGCACCTACTACGACAAGAAGATCACCCAGGGAAAGCACCACACCCAGGCCATCCTCTGCCTCGCCCGACACCGAGCCGACGTGCTCTTCGCGATGCTCCGCAACGGCACCTTCTACCAACCACCAACCCCAGCTGCCCCTTGACCGAAGTCATGGGGCCCCCGCAGGACCTGCAGACCAGGCTCGGCCTGATCGACCAGGCTCTCGTTCATCAAGCCGCCGCCGACCTCGCTTCGAGACGCGACACCCGCCGAACAAACGCTCGGGGCGTGCACGGACCCGCGCTCGCTCCAAGCCGCTGACCCCATGCACTACCCACATGCCCTGAACATGGTGGGCGAGCCCACCTGGTAGCTGATGGAAGAGGTGCCAGACCTCCTGCCTGGCCGCAGGAACGTGAAGTGGCCCCACATGATGATCTGAGGGGGTCAGGTTCTGGGAGCGTGGTTAACACGCCCGCAACAGATACTGATCCCCCATCAGCCCTTCCACCGCTGCCGTGTCGAACAGATGCCCCTGCAACTAATGCATGCGGCCACAGGTCTTCGCCACCGACTTCCCCCAAAGCTGCGACATCCGTTCACAGCCCCCGGCCGACAACCCCGTCGCCTCCATCGGCCCGACGACAGAACCCCCACGCTCCACCATGGAAACCACCCCTCCGCCCAAGCGCCCTGGCACACTAGACCGCGCCACTGACAACACCCCCCAACAAAGACACAGAAGCGGCATGCAGGCAAAGGAAAACCAGCCCCCTTACTAGCATCACCGCAGGTCACAAAGTGTCGTCCCCGCGCCCGCGGGGTTGCTCGGGCAGTCCTCGGGGGCCGGAGCCACCCCGCCCTGTCGTCCCCGCGCCCGCGGGGGTTGCTCGCGGGCGTGCCTTGTCGGTCTAAAACTGACGACCATCGTTGACACCTGGGTCTCCCGACGCCTACGGAGATCCACATGTCGAAGACAACCCCGCTCGATCGCGAGGCCAAGCGGCGCCTGGCCGTCATACGCCATGTCGAAGAGGTCACCGGCAACGTTGCTATGAGTTGCCGGTACTTCGGCATCAGTCGGCAGGCCTACTACATCTGGTACCGCCGTTACCAAGCCGAGGGCATCGAGGGGCTGCGCACGCGCTCGAAGGCCCCCAAGCACAGCCCGAACGCCACCCACGTTGAGGTAGTCGGGAAGATCATCTACCTCCGGCAGAACTACCACTTCGGGCCAGAGAAGATCGCGATGTACCTCAAGCGGTATCACGACGTCACGATCAGCAAGTCGGGCGTGTGGCGGATCCTGAACCGCCTGGACATGGGCCGTCTGCCGGCCTCTCAGCGGTACAAACGCCACGACCGCCGATGGAAGCGGTACGAGAAGAAGCTGCCCGGCCATCGGGTGCAGATCGACGTGAAGTTCATCGAACCACTTGCCTCGATGCCTCAGGGCCGCCGCGGTGGGCGCAACAAGTACTTCCAGTTCACCGCGATCGACGACTGCACCCGGCTGCGAGTCCTGCGGATCTACCCAACGCTGAACCAAGCGACCGCGATCCAGTTCCTCGACTACGTCATCCAGCGCCTGCCGTTCCAGGTCGAGGTCATCCAGACGGACAACGGCGCCGAGTTCCAGTCTGCGTTCCACTGGCACGTATTGGACAAGGGCATTGCCCACACCTACATCAAGCCGCGAACACCGCGCCTGAACGGCAAGGTTGAGCGCTCTCACCGCATCGACGCCGAGGAGTTCTACCGGCTCCTCGAGGGCGTCATCATCGACGACGCCGAGGTCTTCAACGACAAGCTGCGTGAGTGGGAGGACTACTACAACTACCATCGCCCGCACGGCGGCCTTGGCGGCCAGACACCTTACGAACGCCTCAAGCAGAAGACCACGACTCAGGCGTAACCGGTGATCGTCAGTTGCACACCGACAGACTCGGGCTGTCGGGTTGTCCGTCCGCCTGGTCACGAGTGGGAGAAGTCGCCGTTGTGGGGAGCTCGCGGTGGTGATGATCGGGGGGTGGCAGGACTCGGGGGGCGCCGCTGGCGGCGCAGGTGGCAGATGTTCGGGGCTCTGGGTGCCCTGGCGGTCGTGGCGAGTGTCGCGTATGCGATGCGACAGTTGTTGCACGGTGGTCTGGAACCGGGTGACACCGCCGGGCTGCTGGGTCTGCCCCTGGGGGTAATCGGGCTCGTGGTCTCCGTGGTCGCATTGCGCAATCCGGTCGAGGGCAACGATGCTGAGCGTTCCCGTGGTTGGGCCGCGACGCTGGCCAAACAGGTTGAGGATGGGGAAAGCGGGGTGTGGCGGCAGTTGCTGGGTGACGACACCCGGCGCATCAACCTTGCCTATGACCTGCAACCTGCTGTCTCCCGCCCCGCCGTGGCGTTGGCGGCCGGACGGTTGACCGCCGACGGAGCAAATTCGGCGACGGTGCCGGATATCGTCTCTTATTACCGAGCCACCCAGCCTCTGCGCTTGGTCATCACCGGCGCTGCCGGGGCCGGCAAGACCGTCCTCGCCCTGGAACTACTCTTGGCCCTCCTGGACGGCCGGGCCGAGGACGATCCCGTTCCCGTGCGTATCCCGCTGTCCCGATGGGACACTGAACGCCAGTTGCTGCCCGACCTGCTGCGGCAGCGGTTGGTGGAGGCCTATGACTGGCCCACCGACCTGGCGGCCGGCTTAGTGCGGCAGCATCTGGTGCTGCCGGTGTTAGACGGCCTGGACGAAATGGACCCCCTGGTCGATGGCTCCCCCGATCCTGCCGCGCCCCGCGCCACCGCCGTCGTCCGCGCGCTCAACGCCTACCAGCAGGGCCGTGACGCCGGGCCTCTCATCCTGACGTGCCGCACCCGGCACTACGACGCTCTAGCCACACATGCTGAGGTGCTGGATGCCGCCCGCATCACCATCGCCCCCGTTGACGCCACCGACGCCCGCACCTACCTCACCGACCGCGCCCTCACAACGGACCGCTGGCAGCCCCTACTCGACCACCTGGCTGCCCACCCCAGCGGACTCCTGGCGACGGTACTTTCCACCCCCTGGCGACTGTGTCTGACTGCCACCGTCTACCACCGCGACGGTGACCCCGGGGAACTCCGCACTCTCCTCGACGCGAGCACCCTGGACGACCATCTACTGGCCCGGTACATCCCCGCGGCCACCCGCATCGCGCCCAACCCTCACGGGTACGCGCCCAAGGACGTCCACCGCTGGCTCCACCACCTCACCACCCACCTCGACCCAACCGGCGCCCTCCCCGCCACGGCCCCTACATCTGTGGAGGCCACCGATCTGCTCCTGCACGAACTGTGGCCCCTCGCCGGACGCACCCGCGTCCGCACTACCGACGCCGTCCTCACCACTCTCGCCGTCCTCCCGTCCGCCTGGACAGCCCCCCTAAAGCCGACAGGGCTCGCCGCCCTGATCACTGCGCTTGCCGTCATGTCCGGAGCCCTCGCCATCACAACCGGCCAGCCCACAAGTACGGCGAACCCGCTCAGGACCCGTCAAGGACGCAGGGAGTTCGCGTTCTGGCTTGCAGGCGGGCTCGTACTCGGGCTCGCGATCGGGCTCGCGATCTGGCTCGCGATCGGGCTCGCAGCCGGACCCACAGTCGGGCTCGCAGCCGGATTCGCGACCGCACTCACGGTCGGACTCACGCGTGAGCCGGGTACAAATCTCGGAGCCCGGGCCGTCATCAGGAGTGACGCCATGGCCGGACTCATGTTCGGACTCACGTTCGGGCTCGCAGTCGGGCTAGCAGGCGGCCTCGAAATCGGGCTCGCGGCCGGGCTCGCAGCCGGACTCGCAATGGGGCTCGCGGCCGGACTTTCGGCCGGACTCGCGGGCGGTGCCCGGGCTTCGCGGCGGTATGCGGTGTTCCTGCTCTGCTCGCGCCGCCGTCTGCCGTTCCGGCTCGGCCTCTTCCTGGACTGGGCTGTCACCGCAGGACTCATGCGCTACAGCGGACCCGCCTATCAGTACCGCCACCGCGAACTCCAGCACTGGCTCCGCCAGCACCCCCAACCAGCGGACCTTCCCTGAAACTCGGGGCGTCGCATTGCCGGTAGCCGCCACGCCCTCAATTCCGTTCGCGGGTGGGGTTGTACGGCGTGGTCGGGGGTGGGGTTATCGCATCGTGATGCTGGTCGGGCCTTCATGGTCGGTGGTCTGGTCAGGGCCGGCTGCTGGCCTGTCCCGTAGGCGCGGCGCCGGTGGTGGTGCCGCCCCGTACGGGAGGCGGCGGGTCATGGTGAAGAGGGATGCGGGTGGCGGGGACCGGTTGGCGTTGACGGTCCTGGCGCAGCACCGGATGGCTACCACTGAGCAGATGCATCTGATGATCGGGCCGGGGGTGCGGATCGAGCAGACGAGGCGGCGGCTGGTGAAGCTGCGGGGTGAGGGGTGGGTTGGTTGATCGTGTGACGTTGCCTCAGGCGGGCCGGATGCGGGCCTGGTTCGTCACCGAGTACGGGGCGGAGGTTGTTGGTGGGTTCGCGGAGTTGCGGGGCTGGCGGCCGTCCCGGCTGGGAGCCGACCGTACGGCGGTCCGTCTGCGGGCGGGGCACGTGTTGACGGTGACGGAGACCGCGCTGGCGTTCGTGCAGGACGCCTGCCGCTGCGGGGATGTGTGCCGGCCCTTGGACTGGATCCCTGAAGTGCACCACCCCTTGGGGGGTGGCGAGGCCGTCATTCCCGACGCCCTGCTCTACTACCGGCGCGGCGGTGAGGGTGAGCGGGACTGGTCGATGTTGCGGGCGTTCGTGGAGGTGGACCGGGCCACCATGAGGCCCGAGCGTGTGGCGGCGAAGATCCGGGCCTATGAGCGGCTGTATCGGTATGTACCGACTCCTGTCGGCCGGCCGCGCGGGAGCGCTGTTCTCGAGGAAGAGTGGCGGCGGTATCCGCTCTTCCCGCGTCTGTTGTTCGTCCTGGACGGCACCGGCCCCGCCGGGGTGGAGAACCGGCTGAGTGCACTGCGCGCGGCCGCCCGGCTGGCCGGCGCCGATTTCGCGCGACAGGTACCCATCCTCGCGGCCCCGCTGACGGAGCTGCTCCGTGCGGGGCCCTCTGCACCCGTCTGGCAGCCGATGACCGAGGCCGGGCAGTGCGTTCCTGGGTTGCGCCCTTGGCAGGCTGACAGGCTGCCAAGGGCTGGCTTTGGTGCGGCGTCGACCGGACGGCAAGCCCGACCATGGGCCTGACCACACCCCGACCATGGGCCCGACCACGGTCTCCCCGCCCCCAGCCACAGGGCTGACCATGCAGGTCATAGGCCTGCGCAATCAGATGGGGCGTTGTGCACCAGCCATAGCCGCCCACCGCCCCCTTGAGTGCGCAGACGTGCGAAGCTCCCGGCCGCTTGCGCAGCAGGACCGGCCTGGTGCGCACTCGCTGCGCACCGGCCGTCTGCGTGATTGCGCAGCTGATTGCGCAGCCTGTCGGCGCGGCCGTTGGTGGGCGGTGTGCAGGAGATGCCGCCCAGGGTGGAAGGGGTTGAGCATGCCTGCTTCCTCACCCGGCTGGTCGCTGCCGGAGCCCATGCGCGCCGTGCCCGTCACCGACCCGGCGCTCCCGGCCGGGTGGGCGGCGCAACTCAAGTGGGACGGCTACCGTGCACTGGTTGGCCGGTGGGCTGATGGCCGGGTCGCGGTGCGCAGCCGTAACGGCGGCGATCTGACCGCATCGTTCCCCGAGATTGAGGAGGCCGTTCGCCTGCTTCCCGACGACACGGCGGTTGATGGCGAGCTGGTCGTGTGGGAGGGCGGACGGCTCGCGTTCGAGCGGCTGCAGCAGCGCATGCACCGCCGCGGCGCGGCCGCGACCCGCGCGGCCGGCGAGCTCCCCGCGCATCTGGTTGCGTTCGACCTCCTGCGCCTGAACGGCCAGGGCCTCACCGGCTGGCCCTTCAGCGACCGCTATGCCGCGCTGCAGGAGCTGTTCCTCAAGCATCATCTGGCCGCGCCGTGGTCGCTGTGTGCGACCACGACCGACCCGGTGCAGGCGGCCGCCTGGCTGGCCGACTACCCGGCCGTCGGCATCGAAGGCCTGGTGTTCCGGCCTCTGGCGAGCAGGTACGTGCCGGGCGGGCGCGGCTGGACCAAGTACAAGATGCGCCACACCACGGAGGCAGTCGTCGGCGCGGTCACCGGCAGCCTCACTGCCCCCACGACCGCCCTGCTCGGCCGCTACGACGACGCCGGCCGGCTCCGGTACGCAGGCCGCACCACCACCCTCAGCACGACCGCGCGCCAGACTCTCGCCGGGCAGCTGCGCACCGGTGGCGCCGACTATCCCTGGACAGGCCGCACCTTCAGCGCTGGGTGGAGTTCAAGGGAGCACCTGTCGGTGCGCCTGGTCGTACCCGAAGCAGTTGCCGAAGTCGCCGTGGACGTCGCCCGGGACAGCCCCGGGCGCTGGCGCCACCCGGTCAGGTTCACCCGCATTCGAGCCGACATGACACTAGGCGACGTGCCACTGTTCGGGGCGGCTCCCTAACAGGTCACCATCAAAGGCGACCAACCTGCGCGGGTTTGAGGGCCCGACAGCCTCGGCTCATGCGGTTTCCGGATGGCAGCCATGCGAGACATTCGCTTGTCGCATATGGCCCCTCTCCCTAGGGTCGACGCCGTGGGCAACACCGCCTTCCCGCGCCACCACGTGGGCGCGGCTGCGGTAAACCGCCAGACAGCCGTAAAGAGCTGTCGTCGGCGGACGTGCTGAACGAGATCGACAGGGAGACGCGATGCGCAAAGCAGTAATCAGCTTGTTCGTGGCGCTGGCGGCCGTGCTCGCCGTAACCCCCCTCACCACCGCCGGCCACACCGACACCGTCGCCTGCTGCGGTCAAACCCCCAAGTAGGAGACGCTCACCCGTACTTCGGCGCAGCAGTAGGGGCCCGTCAGCTCTTCGACAGGCCCTTGGTCACTTCGGGAGTGCGCAGTTCAGGTGGGCCTGGCAGTAACGAGATCGACAAGGAGACGCGATGCGCAAAGCAGCAATCGGCTTGTTCGTAGCACTGGCAGCAGTGCTCGCCGTAACCCCCCTCACCACCGCCGGCCAGTCCGACACCGTGGCCTGCTGCGGGCAAAACCCCAAGTAGGAGACCCTCACCCGTACTTCGGCGCAGCAGTAGGGGCCCGTCAGTTCCTCGGCGGGCCCTTCTTCCTTGAGCTGTCACCGCTCATGTTCTTCCATGGTCGGCCGGAGTGCTTGCCCGAGGTCGGTCGGTGAGCGGCGGTGCGGGGCGTCCTCGTTGTGTCCGTAGATGGCCTGCACGGCGGCGAGTGCCTGTTCGTAGGTGTCGGTGAGGGTGTCGATCGTCAGCCGCATGCCCTGCTCCTGCTCCGCGTCCGGTCTGCCGCCGGGGCCGGTGGGCGTCTCGGGGTGTGCGAGTGGCGGCAGGCCAAGCACGGCGCGGCGGAAGTCGCGGGCGGCGGCCCGGAGTTCCTCTCCTCGCTCCCACTCCGTGCGGTACTCCATGTCGGGGATCTGGCGGAAGCGGACCAGCTGTTCGGCGACGTCCGTGACGTGCTCCGGGTCGGGGACGACGGTGCGCAGCGGGGCGAGCGGCGCGTAGAGAAGGATCTCCCGGGTGTTGAGGCAGGTGAGGGCGTAGAACCAGCCGCGGCGTTCCTGCCAGTGCAGGCGGATGCCGCTGCTTCGGTAGCGGGTGCGGCTGGCGTCCCAGGTCAGCCACATGTAGGTGGTCAGGCCGCCGTACTCGCGGGTGGTGCAGTCGGCGTGTACCGAGCCGGGCGGGATGCCGCGTGCAGCGAGCGCGTCGTCGACGGCCCGCACATAGGGCCAGTGCGGCAGTCCTTCGGGTCGGCCTGGCCATCCGGGCGGCTCAAGCAGCACGGACCTCACCCCCACAAGCATCGGGAGCGGACGGCGTGCGGGTCATGAGGCGCGGCGGAAGACGGCGGCCGGGCCGATGACGCCCGCACCGAACTTGTCCCGAACCCGGTCGACCACGGTTTCGGCGACCAGGCGGGCTTCACGGGCGTCGTCCAGGCTGATCTGCTCGGCGGCCTGGTCCGCGCCGATGAGGTCCTCACCCCTGAGCGACAGTCCGGTCAGCCTGCCGCGTTGCAGGCCGGCGGCGTCCATCAGCTGGTAGGCGAGGGTGCGCAGGTCGTCGTCGTGGGCGGACGGCTCCACCAGGCGCCGGGTCTTCTCCCATCGGGTGTTGCCGGCGAAGGTGAGGGTGAGGGTCAGGGCGCGGGCCACCTGGTCGCGACGGCGCAGCTGGCGTCCGAGCCGGACGACGAGTTCGAGCAGGGCGGCACGCACGGTGGCACCGTCCAGGACGTGCCGCTCGAAGCGACACCGCACGGAGGCGGCCGGAGGCAGGGCGCGGGGGACGACGGGGCGCGGGTCGATGCCGCGGGCACGGTCCGCGGCGATGCGGCCAGCGCGGCCGCCCAGCAGACGGTGCACGGTGGCGGGCGGGACGGCCGCGAGCAGGCCGACACAGTGGATGCCGTAGTCACGCAGCACCGCCGCCTGCCGCGGGCCGATGCCGTGCAGGGCCTCCACCGGCAGCGGCCCCAGCCAGTCGTCCGCCTCGCCCGGGGCGACGGCGAGGATGCCGCCCGGAGACGGGACCTGGGCGGAGGCGGTGGCCGCCACCGTGATCGTGGGGCCGATACCGACACGGACGTCGACGCCGAGGCGGGACAGGGAGCGGATCCGCAGGATCTCCCCCAGACGGCGGGCATCGGTGCCGTGATAGCGCAAAGCCCCCTTCAACTCCACCACAGCCGCGCTCGGCGGCAGGGCTTGGACGATCGGCGAGAGTTCCGCCATCAGTTCCAGTAGCTGCCGGTAGGCGGGCTCTGGCAGCCCGTCCGGGCACCGCACATGCATGATCGTCGACACCTGGTCCGGTGTCACCGCGCTCGTGGTCATCACCGTCACCTCCCACACCCCACGTTATCGAACGCAAAATCGAACACGCGAGGGCACGGGGAAGGATCATGGGCCTAGAATCGGCAATGTGTTCGATGATCTGCCGCCCGACCTGGAGCGCCTTCACACCCTGCGGGTCTGGCATGCCCTGTGGATCGAGCGCATCGACCGCAAGATCGAAGCCCTCCGGCAGCGGGAACGCGAGCAGGAACGCGGCCGCCGCAACCGGCCCGCCCCGCCGGAGTGGATCGTCGGACTCGGCATCGGCGCGGGCCACCCGCCCGTCCAGGTCCACGCCGGCGACTGCTACGCGGCAGGCAAACGCCGCCGCCCTGTCGACCGCGACGAAGCCCGCCGCCTGCTCGCCACGGGCCTGCCCGGCTGCACCCACTGCCAGCCCGACGTCCAGCTCCACATCATCGACTTAGCCGCCCGCCGCCCGCCGGGCCGGGCGCAGCAACACCGACGCACGGTTTGGGGCATTCTGACACCGGCGTGGCTCGAACAGTCGTGTCATTCGGCCGGTTATCCTGCGGGAAGGCGGCTGGTCTTCGCCGCCCAGAACAGGACGCACGATGTCGACTCCCCCTCCCCCGGCCTCCGAACCGGACCCGTCCGCGCTGACCTGCCCCGGCGACCAGGTCGGCCTGTGTGCCGGATGCCAGCGCAAGACACACCGCTACGGCAACGGCGGCTGCCCGATTTCTCTCGGGGTGGACCGGCTGTGGTGTGACGTGGGGTGAGGCGGGTTCGTTGACCCTCGGGGACTCGTTCTCGGGGGGTGTGGCTCTGCGGCGGGTTGTTGCACGACTCGTGGCAGGAGTTTGGGATGCGAGCGTTTCCCGTGGTGATGCCGTCCGGGCAGAGGTACTGGACGGTCCTTGATGACCATTTGGAGGTCGTCTCTCTAGCTGATCAGTGGCTTCGGCATCTGAGGTTCGGCCGAGACCGGGCGGAGCTGACGACCAAGGCTTACGCCGGCAGTGTCGCGCTCTACCTGCGCTGGAGCGGATCGACGGGGCGGGCGTGGGCGGAGGCCGGGCGAGACCTCGGATTGTTCATGGTCTGGTTGAAGTACACCCCGGCCCCGCGGGACGGGGTGGTGCCGGTGGTGCGGGCCGGGCCCGGTGCCGTCCCGGTGCGCGGTGAGCGGCGGATCAACCGGGTGCTGGTCGCGGTGCGGGGTCTGCTGTCGTACGCGGTGTCAGTCAGTGAGGCACCGAGGTCGGTGCTCGGGCAGATCTACGAGCTTGCCGACAGCCGGGATCTTCCCGCGGAGGCACAGGGGGAAGACGGCGGCCTGTTCTACCGGCTGCGTCCGGTGCACTCGCTGCGCGAGCCGGAGACGACGGTGGACCGGGCCGCGGACGCCGCGCTGGTGGCGATGTTCGTCGCCTGCCGTAACGCGCGTGACCGGCTGATCGTCCTGCTGGTCGGCCGGGTCGGGCTTCGTCGCGGTCAGGTGGCGGGCCTGCGGCGCAGCGATGTCCATCTGCTGCCGGACTCCCGGGCGCTGGGCTGCGACTACCCGGGCGCTCACGTTCATGTGCGGCGGCGGGAGAACGTGAACGGGGCCTGGTCGAAGTCGCGGCCCGCGTGGGTGGCGCCGCTGGACTTCCTCGTGGTGTCCGCGTTCGACCTGTACTACGACGAGCGGCACCGGCTGCTCGGGATGGGCGGGAGCGACTTCCTGCTCGTGAACCTCTTCCGGGCGCCGCTGGGAGAGCCAATGTCGCCGGAGGCGATCGGCGAGCTCCTGGAACGGCTCAGCGGCCGGGCCGGACTGGACCGGCGGGTGGGCGCGCACATGGCGCGCCGGGCGTTCGCCTCCAACGTCACCGACGCCGGAGGCCAGCCGGACGAGGTGCAGGCGGTGCTCGGGCAGAAGAGCCTCGACTCACAGGCGCCGTACCTGTTCCCGGATCCGAAGCGGGTGCGGGCGGCGATCGAGCGGGTGCCATCGCCGCGTGGCATGGCCGGCCCGGAGGACAGCCGGTGACGGCCGCCAGCGCCCCAGCCCTGTCCGAGGCCGAGGCGCCGGACGAAGACCAGCGGGTGGGGGAGCTCCTGCGCGCCCTCGATGCCGATTTCCTGGCCCTGTTGGGGTGGGACTGGAACCGTCGCGTGATCACCTGGCCGCGCCGGCATCCGGTGATCGGGCTGCCGGACTGCCCGGTGCCGGGCTGCCCCTTGGCGATCACCGTGCTGACGCGACCGATGTGTGGGGGCTGCATGGAGCGGTGGCGCGGTTCCAGCCTCCCGCTCGACGAGTTTCTGCTCGTGCCGAAGGAGACGAGCCGCGGAGTCGGCGAGAGCCTGTGCGTGGTCGGAGGCTGCGAGCGGCCCCGCGACACAGTCGCCGGCCGGCTGTGCCAGGCCCACCACGCCCAGCACACGAACACGAGCTTGAGCGCCTTGAGCCTGGAGGAGTTCCTTACCCATCCTTGCGTGACGGGGTACGCCTCGTTCGGGCCGTGCGAGGTGGTCGCCTGCTACCTCGACCGAGCCGGTCGCCAGGACCCGTACTGCAAAGCACACGTGCGCCGCCTCTACCGGGCACGGTCGGCGCCCGGGTTCGACGAGGCGCACTGGCGCCGGACGGACAAGGCGATCTGCACCACCCGCGAGGTCAGTCTGCGCGGCTTGCCGGACCGCCTGGTCGCCGAGCTCCTCTACGGGCTGTGGGCCCGTACCCAGGAAGGAATGAAGGCACGGCCCGAGTGCCTGCGCCCGCTCTACGACCGGCTGCGCGCCCATCAGGTGCAGGAGCTGCAGGAGGTGACGGACCCGGCCGGTCACGGGCACAGCAGCGAGCAGGTCACGATGATCCGGGCCTGGCAGCGGGCGCTGCGCCTGCTGAACATGACGCCGGAAGCCGAGCGCGTGAAGGACGTCTGGGACATGGCGGTCTTCGGCTACACCGGCCGCATCTCGTTCGCGCCCGTGCTGCAGGTGCCGCTGCGGGAGGCGATGAAGGTCTGGGTGTACGACGACCTTCCCCGGCGCCGGAACAAGAACGCCGTCCAGCACGCCCGCGCGATCATCGCGGCCATCGGCATGCTCTCGGAGAGCTTGTGCCTGCAGCGTGAGGACCGCGGCGCAGTGCCTGCGGCGTGGGGGCGCGGCGACATCGTCGCCTTCACCAACCGCATGGGCTACTTCACCTCGACCGGGAAGATCAGCCCAGCGCGGCGCCTGGCCTTCACGCGGTTCGTCCGCAGGGTCCTGCTCCGCTTCCGCACCCTCGGCCTCACCGCTCGCGGGCAGCTGCTGGAGGGCATGCCGGCCGACTTCGCGGTCGGGCCGGAGGACATGCCCGACGAGCCCGAGGACACCGAGGCCGGCCGCGACCTGCCCGACGAGGTGCTGCGCGAACTGTGCGCCCACCTCGACGAGCTGGAGGCCCAGAGCAGCACCGAGGTCCGCGTCGCCACCGAGCTGCTCATCGACACCGGGCGGCGCCCCGACGAGATCAACACTCTGCCGTTCAACTGCCTGGAACAGGACCCGGACGGCTCCGACGTCCTGGTCTACGACAACCACAAGGCCTACCGGCTCGGCCGACGGCTGCCGATCGGGGCCGAGACCGCCGCGGTCATCCGCCGCCAGCAGCAGCGCGTCCGCGAACGCTTCCCCACCACCGCCCCGGCCCGGCTGCGGCTCCTGCCGCGCCCCAAGTCCAACCCGGAGGGCACCAAGCCACTCGTCGACGTCTCCGGCCACCACCGGGCTTGGGTGAAGTCCCTGCCCGACATCCTCGTCCCCGTCGTCGCCGCCGACGCAGACACCCGAGTCACGCGGCTGGTGCCGTTCGACAAGAAGCGGATCTTCCCCTACGCCTACAGGCACTGCTACGCCCAGCGGCACGCCGACGCCGGCGTCCCGGTCGACGTCCTGAAAGAGCTGATGGACCACCGCCTGGTCAGCACCACCATGGGCTACTACCGCGTCGGCGACGAACGCCGCCGCGAAGCCGTCGACCGCGTCACCGCGCTGCAGTTCGACCGCCACGGCGACCGGGTGTGGCGCACGGCGAAGAGCCTGCTCGACTCCGAACACGTCCGCCGCGCGATCGGCGAGGTCGCCGTCCCCTACGGCGTGTGCCGCGAACCCACCAACGTCGCCGCCGGCGGCCACGCCTGCCCATTGCGCTTCCGCTGCCTGGGCTGCGAACACTTCTCCACCGACGTCTCCTACCTCCCCGACCTCCAGGCCCACCTCGCCGACCTGCTCCGCAGCCGCGAACGCCTCATGTCCGCCTTCGAAGCCGACGACTGGGCCCGGACCCAGGCCATGCCCTCCGAAGAAGAGATCCGCCGGATTCGCCGCCTGATCGAACGCGTCCAGACCGACCTCGACGACCTCACCCCCGAAGACCGCGCCCAGATCGAACAGGCCGTCACCGTCGTGCGCCGTAGCCGCACCGTGATGCTCGGCATGCCCCGAGTCCGCCAGCCCCTCCCCGACGTCCGACCGGCAAGGACCCCGACGTGACCAGCCCGATGCAGGACGGCCGACACGCCGGCACCGAACGACGCCGGCAACGAGTCCAGGACGCGATCGCCGCCGCCGTACGCGACGGCACCGCTCTGACCGCCTCGGCGATCGCCCATGCGGCCCGAGTCGACCGCACCTTCCTCTACCGCCACCGCGACCTCCTGGACAACCTGCACACCGCGAGCAGCCGCTCGACCAGCCCGTCCCCCGGATCCGCCCCGACGGTCACCACGGCCTCGCTCCAAGCGGACCTCGCCAACGCCAACGCTCGAGCGACTCGTCTGGCCGCCCGCGTCCGGCACCTGGAAGAGCACCTGTCCCGTCAGCTCGGCGAACGGGCCTGGCATGAGTCCGGACTCAGTGCTCCGGCCGACATCGCCGAACTGCATGCCGCGGTCACCCACCTCGAACAACGCACCGTCGAACTCAGCCGCGACCTGGAGGAGCGACAGGCCGAACTTGAAGCGGCTCGCGCCGCGAACCGCGAGCTGACCCGAGCCCTGAACCAACGCGGCTGACGTGCCCGGGCCGGCCCGGTGCTGGTTATCCGGCCCTAGTCCTCGTCGGGCTCGACCCAGACCTCGACCTCTGCGGTCGGCAGCGGCAGCGGGCTAGGACGCGCGAAGCCCAGCATCATGTCGAGTGCTTCCTCCGCGGTGCTGGCCTGGCCAAGGTAGTGCCGCATATTCCGACTCATGCGGTTTCGCCTGATCCGGTCATCCAACTCCGCGATGTAGTCCGGCAGGATGAGGGGGTCCACCTCGGGGAGGTTGTCGGCTTCCTGGGCGGTCGCGGCTCGTGGTGTGCTGCTCCGCAAGATGTCGAGCTTCGAAGTTGAGTCCGTCAGGGAGACGAGTACTCGTGTCTCCCAGGCGCACCCAACTTCTGCGATGTCGAGCGTTCGGTTGAGAAGAGCGTGCCCGCTGAGCAACCACGTGACCCATGCTGTGCACCAGACGTGGTCACCAATGCGATATGCCTTCGCATCACGGACCGAGGCAAACGAGACGTTCGGGTTCCCGAGCCACACCTCCGCGATGCCCTCAGGAAGCTCCGCCCCCGTCGGCTCTTCCAGTTGAGTGCTTCTGAACCGACGCCACCCGGTCTGGTGGCGGCTGGGGCGCAGAGGCGCGCCGAAGCGCGTCTCGAAGGCGATCGTCTCCAGGTTCCCTTGCCCCCTGAGAGCGGAATCGAGATCGCTCTCAGGAACGTCGATCTCTTCCGAGAACTGCGGGAGGATGTCCTCCAGCTTCAGCAGATGTACGAAGCGGTCGCCGAGCTTCTCAACATCCCTGTCCATCGGGTACTTGTAGGTTTCGCCACGGCCGAAATCCTTGATGTTCTCGCTGACGAAGTAGACCGTCTCCTGTGGATGCTCCGTGGCGTATTCCACGGCCGACAGCCAGATCGCGGTGTCACGGCCACCAGTCTTGATCGTCTTGATGACCTTGCCTTCCTCGTTCACGATGTCGACCGCTTTGCATGGCGGAAGCACGGCTGCTTCGCGTGTCGTGGCCTGCTCGAGAGCGTTTGCGCTCGTCGGGATGACGTCGACGATCTCCAGGTACCTCTGCCTCCAGTACTGAAGGACCCGATCGTGATCCAGGGGTGCAACGACGCCGGAGTTGCCGGTCGGTGCGCTCTTGGCGAGGGCCCGCAAGGCCGCTTCGGCTTTCTCATGAGCCAGGTGGTAAGTCCGAGCGCGCTGCCCCGCCAGCTCCTCCAGAGCAGCCCAAGGGACTGACACCCCTCCTACGTCCGCTGTTTTGATGGCCCGAAGGAGTTCGGCCTTGGGACTCTGCAGCTCGAAGCCCCTCAGGATGTTCGTGTCCAAGATGATCAAGGTGGGGTGCTCCGTCTCCCTCGAATCCGAGTCGTACGGTCACACCCTCTCAAGTTCTGATCACCGAATGGGGGGCCTCAGGGCTACGACTCCCTCGGTCTGCACCTTGCCAGCACGAACACGTGCCGACCACGGTGTGCTCCGGGCCGGGATCGTAGATCACGGCCTCGTAACCCTCGTCGGTGTTCAACTGGACCAGGTGCAACGGCTCTTCGTCGCCGGGCTTCGGGTCATCCGTCACCCAACCAGGGTTGGGCGCGCTGCTGACGCCCCATCCGGGAAAACCGGGGCATCGCGCGGAGCTTGCGGTACGTTGATCTCTTCGCCGACGGGCGGAGTCCCGTAGGAGCACTCCATGGCCTCACATCCACTCGGCCTTTTCCCCGCCCACGACGCGGATCGTCATGGCAAGGGCAAACAGAAGATGCACGGCCTCGCCCTGTACATCACCCACGTCTGGGAAGCCGCTGCGACGACCGACACATCCCTGTGCCGTGTTCACGGCATGGAGGTGGACACCGAGCGCATCGCCCTTGAGGTCGCCCCGGCGCTCGCTGCCATCCGCACCCTAGATCGAGACGTCATCTGTCTCAGCCAGACAGCGGCCGAACAGACCCGGTACCTCGACTTCCAGAAAGACGATCCGCAGGGACGCGCGGTCCGCGGCCTTCTGATCCTGCGCAACGCCGACACCCACGTGCCCGCCACAATCGAAGTCCCGGCGGACCGTGTTGTCGGCGGTGTCGGCCTCGGCTACCGCGTCATGCCCCGATGGCTCTCGTTCGACGATCTGCCGGACGCCATCCGCAACAACCCCAAGAACAACCCCGGCGCCGTCCAGGCATACAAGGACGCGGTCGGTGGCCAGCTCGTCATGGACACCCTCCTCGACGCCTTCGCCTTCATCGACCGATGCGACCCCACCTTGGCGCGCCGGGTCCGGGGAACTGACGACCTTGAGTACTTTCCGCTGCACGACTACACCACGCACGACTACGACCGGCTCCACCCCGATCAGCCCAGCCGGCCGCAGCTCGACGCTGAGATCCGCCGGCTCACCCAAGAGACCCCGCCCTACGGCACCGGCCGGGAGATTCTCCACAGCTTCAACCGCGACGGTCAGGAGGTCTACTGCGGGAACACGATCCGCCACGACATCCGCACGGCCTTCGTCGAGCCAGGCATGCAAGTCACACGGGATATCCGCGCTGGGTTTCCGTACTCCGTCATCACCTCCGACGGCACCCAGCACGACGTCACCGTCGACGAGGAAGGTCACCTGACTGCTGCCGGCTCGCCGCTCGCCAGCGTCCCGCTGCAGACTCCACGCAACCACTGCCGCCCTGAGGTTTGCGAAGGCTGGTGGGAGCTGACAACCAGCGACGCCTTCCTGTACCGCCAGCAGCGGCACCTCCACGAGGCGATTCGCGACTTGTAGGGCTTCGGGTGCTGTCAGCGCCAAGGGTGAGAGGCGGGCGTCGGCCGTCGCGGGGTGGCTACGCGGCAACTCCTGCGTCGTCCACATCAGAGGCATCGACACACCTACGAGCCGCGTCTGGCTGCCACGCCGCCCCGGCAGCCAGGACCACGACGGTTCCACGGAAATTTCCTCGCGGCTTCCCTTCGCTCGATTCAGTGATGGCGCCACACCTGTTGCACCAGATAGCGTCAGAGACACCGGTGCTGAGCTGTGCTGACGCGTCCATCACCGACCTGCGCCACACCATCAGCCTGAGAGAACCCGATGTGCCAGTGGTGCATGGCACCCGTACAGGACAAATGGGGCCCCGCCGTGCGCTACACCAGCACCCGCGGCTGAGCGCGGCGATCCCGAAGGGCATCTGCCGACACCAGAAGCACCTTCCTACGGGCAGTACTGCACAGCGCTGGGCACACAGGTGTTCTTATGCCAGGCATCCCCGAACCCGACCGCGAAAACGATCGCGCTGACAACAAGAAGGCCAATGGCCAGAACCAGACTCGTCTCAGCCATGTTGCGCAGCCTGGGCACCACGGGAGCCGGCCCAGCCAAGGCGGCGTCGGCTCGGCCGTGCTTCTCGAAGAGAGCCGCCAATGCCGGGCGGACTTGTTCCTCAAACAGTCGTTCAGGCTCCGCTCCAATGGATCCGGCTCGGTGGAAAAGGTAGTCCGTCACCTTCGACATCTGCTGACCTCCCCTCGACGCGGCATGGGCTGTGCCTCTGAGCGCGAGGACGGCAACGCCGCCTCCCATACCCAGCACGCCCAGCACCAAAGGAATGAAGATGCTTCCTGTCGCCTGGCCTGCTTCGGCGGTAACGGTCAGCAAGGCGGTCATACCGGCCCCGGCGGCCCCGACCCACCAGGGCCACGTGGTGTGCAGGACGGCAGCAGAACCCAGGCTCAACATCTGCTCGGCGACCCACTTCCGCACGGCCTGGAGGCTGTTGCCAACGACATCATGCTTCTGCAGTTCCTCCACCAGGGGCGCCAGTTCCTTGCGCAATTCGTCGCCGTCATCCACCCGGCTGGCAACCCATGAGTCAGCGTCCGCGGCCGAAGCAGCGACCACGGCGTGCAGAATCCTTTTCGACAACGGCTCGGTGGCGAACAGCGCGTCCCCTTGGTCCAGGGTCCTGCTGTAGGCGTTGCGCAGAGCTCTGAGTGGGTGTTCTGTGAGCTTTCGTGGGGTCTCAGTCCGGGGATGGCGTTGGTTGCGGTAGCCGGAAGAGGCCGGGCTCCGGCTCGGTGAGAATGCCGCGGCTGACCAGGCGTTTCAGTTTCGCGCGGACGCCTTCGACATGCCGGGGTTCGGTGCCGGTGTCCAGGGCGATGCAGACGTCCTTGGGGCGCAGTCCGTCTGCGGTGTCTTCGAAGAGGGCGAGGATCTGACGGTAGGCCGAGGGCAGCGGAGCGAGGCCGCCGGGAAGGTCTGGTGCGATCTCCAGAATCGTCTCCCGGGTGATCCTCAGTCTCTCCAACGCCTTTTCGGCGGCCGCGAGTTGGGTGGTGAGCTCGGCGATCTGAGTGCGGAGTCTGTCCGCGAGGTCACGGCCGGCCGCCTCGCGGATCTCGAGCTGTTCCAGGAACTCCTGCATGCTCACGCTCACTCGTTCATGCCGGTCCGGGGGAAGCGGGTCGGCGGCGGTCCCGCCAGGTGGGAGTGGTCGTGGCGGTGAGCCGGTGGGTCATGACGTCGGTCATCGACCAGCGGATCCAGGACGCGGAACTGGCGGGCAGGGTCTCGTAGTCGCGGGCCAGGCGGCGGTGCAGCATGAGTGTGCCGAAGGTCTGCTCGACGATCCACCGCTTCGGTGACGGGGCGAACCCCTTCGCCTGCGGGTCACGCGATACCACCTCGACGTCGATGCCCAGCGACCTGCCGTGCTCGATGACGGCGTTCTTGAACCCGGCATCGACCCAGCTCTTCACCACGCCGGGGTTGTCGGCGGCCACCTTGTCCAGCAGCGTGATTCCGACGGCGTTGTCGTGCACGCTCGCGGCGACCACGATCACGGCGATGAGCAGACCGAGTACATCGGTGGCGATGCCCCGCTTGCGGCCCCGGCTCTTCTTGCCCGGGTCCAGCCCGGTCGTCTCCTTGGGGGCGTTGACCGAGGCGTGCACGGTCTGGGAGTCCATGACGACCGCGGACGGGTCCTCGCGCCGGCCCTTCGACTCGCGGACCTGCCAGCGCAGCAGATCGTGGATGGTCTGGTCGGTGCCGTCATCGCGCCACAGCCCGAAGTAGTAGTACACCGCGGTGTACGGCGGGAAGTCGTGCGGCAGGTAACGCCACTGGCAGCCGACCCGGGCCTGATACAGGATCGCGTTCACGATCTCCCGCATCTCGTATCGGCCCTGATGACCGCTGACCGAGCGGTGCTGTCCCTTCCAGGCCGTGATGACCGGCCGGATCAACTCCCATGCCTCATCCGACAGATCACTCGGGTACGGCTGCCGCTCAGCCACGTCTCCAGCACACCGCAGAAGCCGTCAACCGCAACCCCTCAAACCGGACAACCAGACACGACGACTCGCAGAACACCCACTGACATCGTCGCGTTCGACAGCCATGCGCCGACAGCTATCGCGCTCCGAGCCTGCTCTCCGTGCGGCGCGCCCTGTCCGAGGCCTGCCGATGTACACGGGCCACCCGGTCGGGTGAAGACACCCCGCGAGCAGAACCCTGGCCGGCGCCAACCCGTCGTACCGGGCATGAGGCAGATCAAGAAGCAGCACCTGAAAGAGCCCGGGCTCGCCATGGTGGAAATCGCGGCCGCGGACACGGCGACCGCACTCGCCGTCCAGGCCACGCTCGCCGGACGGTGGGCGACGTCAGTGACCAACCCCTACCGGGAACCCGGCGAACCCGGCGTGCGGCTGACCTGTTACCTCGACATCCGCCAGGACAACGACACCTAGGCAGCCCTAGCCCCGCACCTCCACACCCACCCGTGGTCGGCCTCATGGTCGGGGCAGACCACGGGTGGCGCGCCCCGACCATGAGGCCGACCACGTCAACGCACCGCTGATCGAGAACGCCCGTACGCGCCAGCGCGTCATGCCGTACATCAACCAGGCACATACGGCGCTACCGGGCCTGGCCGTGGTGGAGATCGCGGCCGCCGATGACACGACCGCCTTCGCCATCCAAGAGCTGCTCGCCGCGCGGTGCGCCCCACCGGGGTGCTTGCCAGGTCAGTGGAAGCACGGCGACGCCGTCGCCGTAGGGCGGGACACCGATTCCACGGGTCACCGCGACCGCGTAGCTGCCCACCCACGCCGAGGACAGGTGCGTTACGAAATTCGAAGGAACCCCACCCATGCAGCCGGATCACAACTGCCCTGCGGTTTTCCGGGGGTTGACCCTGTTGCGGCGACTCTGACAAGATGAGATTGAGGGCAACACGCGTGTGCCCTCACATGCTGAGGCTCTTCTTCCAGTGGCGAAGACGGGCCTTTTTTGTTTCTTCGACCAGCCCCTGGGTGACCCCAGGGGCTTTTTTCGTACCTGGAGGTACCGTTGCCCACCCCGTCCGCCGCCCTGCTGGGCATGCCCATCTGGCTGGCAGTGCTGGCCGCGTTGCTCCTCGTGGCCCTGCTCGGCATGGTGGTCTGCATGGCCTGGCTGATTGCGCGACGGACCCCGTCCGCCGACCTACCGCAGGTTCTGCTTGGGCTCAGTCACGTCATTTCCGCGCTCTGCGGCCTGCTGCCCTGGGGCAAGCCCTCGGCGCCACTGGCCCTCCAGACGCCCCCGGTTGTGGAGCAGGAACCCGCTGCAGTGCCGACCGTGGTCGTCGTGCGGAGCGAGACCGCGCTGCGGTCTGCCAGGTCAGGGCACGAGGGATGAGTCGGCGGCCCCGAGCCAGCGGGCAACACCGGCCCCGCGTGGAGCGCACCGCCTCGCTGACTTACCTCCTCCGCTCTCTCGACCACGAGACGGCGGTCCTACTCCTCGCCTACGCGCTGTATGGCGCGAACCGTGCAGACCTGGCTCGGGGGCTGGGAGGGATCAACGAGTGGCTCGCCCATTTCAAGTCTCAGACTGCGCTGTTTCAAGCACGCCTGCCGAGGAACCACAGCAGCGCCCGGGAACTCTGGTACACGGACGATGGAAACTCCCTTGTCATCGACGAGGAATTGCGGGCCCTGATCCGCGAATGGAAGATCGAGGAACGGTTCGCGCCCCACTGCCGACAGTGTCGCGTGGTCTTCGAGCGTCCCAAGAGCGCTCGGCGACCGCGCGAGTACTGCTCCAACGCGTGCCGTCAGAAGGCATATCGCGCCCGCCGGAAGGCGGCGCGCTCAGGAGACGGCGACCGCGGGTGAGCCCCGAGAGAGCAGGTGGAGGTCAACGTGATGCAGGCAGGCTCTCGCGAGCGTTCGGTGTTCTGAAGTCTTCCCGCAGATAACGCCCTATCATCTGCGGCATCGCCGATCACGACCTGCGGCGACTCCGCGGGGCCGTGTGCGAAGCGACCCTGTTATCTGTGGCAAGGGAGAAGCGGTGCCCGCCGTCTGCTCGCCCCCGGCGACAGCACGCGCTGAGACACTCTCCGGACGGCCTCGGCAAACGCCAAAGCCGTCCCGGTGGCACGGGGGGGAAACCACCGAGACGGCCGTGCTCAGCGTAAACACCGAAGGGCCCTACAAGGCCACACCCCTGAGCCGCACAATCAGGGGCACCATCCGCCATCGCTAGCCAGGGGGCAGGAATTGAGACGTACGAGGACAGTGGCTGTCGCCCTGTTGATGTTGGCAGCAGCGGGTTGCTCGTCAGGGCTCCAGGGGGCCGAAGAAGGAGACTGCTCCGACTACGTGGGAACACTCAAGGCTTATGCCGGAACGCTGTCTCGCTACCATGACTCGGCGACTGCGCTTGAAGAAGACATCAACGGTGGATACGACCCTGCTGGCGCAGTCGCGGCGTACGAGGGCCGACTCCAGAACGACTCAGCGACACACGCAAATGTCGAGAGGTGGGCAGACGAGCTCTACGGCACCAAGTGGGACTGCCAGTGGGCTCATGATGGCGTCGACGGGCTTCCGGGCTGAGACCTCGCACGGGCAGGCCCCGCACCCAAGGGCCGGTTCGCTCCCCCAGCCATGCAGTACGAGGGAAGCGATCACCGCGGGTCGGGAACGGTCACGTTGTAGGTGACCGTCCACGGCTGATGTCCCTCGCGATGGCGGCGCACCCACAGCCGCACCGCGGCCCCGGGCAGTGGAGCGCTCGGGGCCGCGTACGCAGAGTGTGGAGGTGAAGGGCGGTCGCCTACGCGGCGAAAGGCACTGCAGGGCTTCAGCCGAACGATCGTCCCTGCAGGCAATAGGTGAGGCCCGGGGACACTGTCCCCTTCACAACCACGTCCCTCACAACCTGCCCGGCCGGGCAGACATTCCCGCCCTCGCTACCGAGGGACGGCACGCCGGGATCAGGCGCTGCGCGGCTTGCGGCCGGCGCTCTTCTTCGCAGTCTTACGGGCGGTCGTCTTCTTCGCGGTCTTCGCTGCCGTCTTCTTCGCCGTGCTCTTCGTGGCTGCCGTCTTCTTCGCGGCGGTCTTCTTCCTGGTGGTCTTCTTGGCCTGGGTCAGATCGTGGACGTCGGCGTCGCCCGCCTCGCCGCGGGAGGCCTTGGCCTTCTGCACGGACTCCGTCAGGGCAGCCATCAGGTCCAGTACCTTGCCCGGCTTCCCCGACTCCGGGGCCTCGGGAAGGGGTTTCTCCTCGCGCTTCGCTTCGATGATCTTCGCCATGGCGTCGGTGTAGGCGTCCGCAAACTCTGGGCCTTCGAGGTCGTCGCGGCTCATCGACTCCATCAGCGCCAGCGCACCCTCGATCTCGTCGTCGGACACCTCCGTGGGCGGCGGCAGCAGCTCAGCCGGGCTGCGGACCTCATCCGGCCAGCGCATCGCATGCAGCACGATCACATCGTCCCGGACCCGCAGCAGGCCCAGCCGCTCGCGGCCCGACCAGGCGTACTTCGCGACGGCCACCTTCGACGACCGGCCGAGCGCCTGCACCAGCAGCCGGTACGGCTTCGCCGCGACCTGCCCGTCCGGCGCCAGGTAGTAGCCCTCCGCGATGCGGATCGGGTCGATGCTGTCGAGCGGCACGAACGCCTCGATCTCGATGGCCTTCGCGGTCGGCAGCGGAAGCTCACGCAGCTCCTCATCGGTGATCGGGACGACTTCTTGGTCTTGTGCGTACTCGTAGCCCTTGCCGATCTCAGACTGGCTGACCTCACGGTCCTCCAGCTCGCACACCTTCTTCACCCGTACCCGGCCCATGTCCTCCAGGTGGTACTGGTGGAAGCGGATGCTGTGATCTTCCGTCGCGGACTGAACATGCACAGGAACGGTCACCAGACCGAAGCTGATGGCACCTGACCAGATGGTTCGGGGCATGACTGACCTCCGCACAAACCCCGAGCACCAGCAGGTGTGGGATCTCAGATTCCGTGGCCGAATCTCACGACCGATGGCCACTCGATGGCCGGGCGGCCACCAATCTGAGACCCGCAGGTCGAAGCGCTCACCCTGGAGGCTGACGAAGTGCCCAGTCGCGGTCGCCCGGCGTCGGCTCGGTTCGCCAACGAGCCCGTAGGACTCCGTCGTTGTCGGGCATGACAGCAGTGCACAGAGGCACAGATTCACCCGCATATACAGACAGGAACGCGGCGGCATGAGCACGGGATATCCGGGCGGCCAGTTCGGGGAACTCGTCCTCTTCGGCGATGGCGCTGCGGATGTTGCCGTCGTCGTCCTGCCACACGCCTTCGACGAGGCCATCAGCGGGCAGGGCTCTCAGGACGGCGTCGATGTTGGTGGACAGGGGCGGCCAGACGGCGAGACGGGCCCGGGGAGCCAGTCCAGCGCGAACGGGGTCGATGGTGTCGCTGGTGAGGTGGTGCCATCGTGAGGCACCTTCGAGATACGTCTCTTCCAGAATTCCTGCTTGGCCGGTGACGACTGCCCAGTACAGGTCGGCCCAGAAGTCGTCATCGCCGGGACGCTGGATGACCTGCTCTTCCTCCTCGGCCTCGAAGGCGTACGGGGAGGCGTCCAGGCGTTCTGGGAAGAGTCCGAGCTCCCGGGTGTGGGCCAACGCTTCCTCGCAAGGCCGACTGCTGCTGATGTAGAGGTACTGGTCCCATCCCACATGGACCGCGAACGCGCCTTCCGCCTCCAGCCGACACCAGGCTCCGTATTCGCGCAACATGGCTCGCACCAGCTGCAGCCCGATATCGAGCGGTACTTCTGCCCCGTCGTGAAAACCGGTAAGGCCGCCAGGGAAGAGCCCGTCCAACCCAAAGCCGTCCACCGGAGGCTCCACACCGAAGTGCGCCAAGGACGGGACCTGTGGTTCACGTACGGCCAGGTGATCGACGCCGCTGTCCCCGGCGAAGGCCGCGACCGCCTGAAGATAAGACGCCTCGACCTCGCCGTGATCGCTGACGGTGTCCTCACTGCCCGTGTAATGCCCGTGTTCGTCACGGTCGGCAGGGTCGTACTTGGTGACGCGGTAGACGTAGGGGAGCTGCACCGCCCCATCATCCAGCACGCTTGTGTCGCCCCCCGAGGAAATGTCATGGGAGGTGAGACAGAGGCGTAGGCCAATATCTTGAGACAGATCAGGAACCTGCTCGTCAGCGCAATGCTCTGTGACACGAGCCGCGAGATCCTACAGCAGGCTATGACCGGCCCACCCGTTGCGCACGCGGGAGCGCCCGCCGGGTATGCGATCGCCTCGACAGGGACGTCGATGGTCGGGCTCCTGGTCGGCCGCCGCTGCACCCGGCCCCGCGGTGCGCCCTCTTGTACGAGGCACCCCACAACGGAGTGATCTTGGATCGCAGGCCGTGACGGGCCAGGAGATCACGACAGTTTGCACGATTATGAACCGATTCATGACCATGACCGCGATCACGGCCATCCTCGCCGGCCTCGCCGTTGCTCCACAGGCCGCCGCCGCACCCCCGCAGAAGACGACCGCCGCACCGTGCACCACGCAGTGGGAGGTCACGGGCAAGACGGTGGCCGTACGGCGCCCGGCGAGCGGAGGGCGACCGCGTGACCTCCTGCGTCACCGCCATCGCCAGAACCGAGAGCGGACCCGCCTACCACAAGTGCGGCCGCGACGGACACCTGTGGCAGATCGTCCGAGGCGGACAGGTCCCCCAGACCTGCCTGAAGAAGGTCAACCACTAGGCCGGTCAAGCCCCCCCCCGGGGGGGGCGATGAGCCGTAGAACGCAGCGCCTACCCCCGAGAGCCGGGGACGGGCGCTGTTTCCACCATCAGTGCGCCGTTGTCTGTTGCGCCGATGGGCACGTGTTCAGTACCGCTTTCGACGATGTTCGTCATCGGGGACGGCAACCTGCTGCCCATGGAGAAGGAGCAGGACAAGATCCGGATGACCGACGGCGCTTACCTCAAGGACGACGACCTGTCTTCAACAAGGAATACGAGGTCCACGCGTACGTGAACTGCATGCTGGTCGACTTCTTCGCCGCAGATGAACGCGACCACGACTGCGAGGCCGACGGCTACAGCGACACGCCGCATGGACTCACGAAGTGTGATTCGGAGCACACGGTCCTGCTCCTCTGCGACAGGCCCAAATGCCCCTGACCAGCGGTTTTTGGAAAAGCGCCGGACGTAGGCAAGAGGTTGAGCAACACGCTACCTGAACGCCGAAATCCACGTTTCCGGGCGTCGCGATAGTCCGATTAGCCCGAATACAGGTCGTGTCCGGTGTAAGTCCCCACCAGTACGGTTGTCGCTACCGAAAACCCCTTCGGAGGCATGACGAAGGGAGACCCCTGCGCGGTCCGTGCTTTGGCGGGCCTGGCCACGCGGGGATCTCCCTCTCGTGTCGTCAACGGCTTGTCCGCTGTTAGGAGACCAACCGGATGACGCTTCACGAACGTACCCCAGGCGAGACCCCGCCGCCCAGCTCCGCATGGCTCACGCGGCTGACCGCCCTGACCGGACTCGTCTCCATCATCGGGATCGTGGTCCTGTCCCTGACCCACAACACCGAGGCCGCAGCCACCGTCGGCGCCATCGGCACGGCAGTAACGGCTCTGGGCGGCGTGCAGATCGGCGTGCGCAACCGCCAGTGATGGGGCTCTTGCCCGGCCCTGGGCATCCTTCGCCTCCCATGCAATCGTTCCCGAGCATCCGCGAATCCTGAAGGGCAGCACACCGCGGGTGTACGGGAACGGACCGGTTGCTGAGGCACCCTCTCCCGACAGACAACCAACTGCCATGCTGAGCCGCCGAACGCACACCTCACCCCACCTTTGGAGAGCAGTGTGGAACTGAGCGCCACCGGCGAACCCGCCGTCGTGCAGGAAGACACCCATGTCCACGTCGGCCTGGATCTCCGGCCGGGCAGCCTCACCCTCATCCGGGACGGAGAGGACTTCGAGCCGTACCGCGCCGTGGTGCAGTTCGTCGGCGTCCACGACAACCCGTGGGCAGCGCAGGAGGTCAAGTTTTCAGCGACGGGACCGGACGGCAAGAACGTGGGGTTGACCGTGGATCTCCTCAATGACTCCTGGGACGGGCCCCGGGACGATGTTCCCGAGGCGATCTGGAAGGTGGTGGCCCTGGCCGCGACGTCCGCCGGGGACATCGGCATCACCTATACAGCTCCTGGCCCAACCTGAGGCAGATGCGCGCTGTCGAGAATTACGTACATTGCCGCCAGCTCCTTCTGGACAGCGGCGACGGGATCGCTGGCGACGATCTTCGGGATGCCGAGCACGCAGCCTGTGATCGCCAGAACTTCCGGGACGCCGGCCTCTCCCCATCGGTCGGGCTCATCGCAGTCCGCCGGGTCCAGGCTGCTCGTGGCCTCCTCGACAGCGTCGGCCAGATCTCCTGTGATCCAGTTCCCGGTCGCCGGGCCAGGCAGGAACGAAGCCAGTTCGCCGCCCGCAGGTCGGCGGCGGCAGTCGCTTCAAGAGCCGCGGTCTCGCTGGGGATGGGCTCACGGGGCGGCCGACCAGGCTGCTAGACCGCGGCGGGACGGGAAATCTGGTAGTACGTCCCGTCTGGCAGAACGCCCCTCTGCGACCAGCGACACGTCCCCAGCCCGCACGTGCTCAGGCCGTGTCGGCGTAGGGCACAGCCCACGCGCCGCTCGTGGTGGACACTTCGAAGGGCAGGCGCCACGGCTTATGCCCTTCAGCTTCGCAGTCGGCCCACAACCGCAGGGGACGCTGGTAGCGGTAGTCGGCTTCCCATCGCAACTCGCCGGACGCGCCCTCGTACCAGCGCGGCCGCATGCTGGGTTGGACAGTGACCTTCCGCTCGTCGTGAGCCTCCAGGTGGAAAGGCCCAGCGGTTCGCTCTCCTGCGTCGGCCCGGTCGACCCCTTGACGGAACCTCAGCGGGCCCCAGATCACTGCGGCGCGCTCGGCTCGCTGTTCCTCGGGGTCCGCGCCAAGGACCGGGTCATCGGAGTGGTCGCGGTCGTCGCGGATGCTCAGGCGGACCTGAAGGCGTCCCAGCTCCCCTGGTCCCTCGAATCGCAGAACGAGCACGTGATTGGGCTCGGAAAGGTCAACGCGTACTCGGAGGCGGGGGGTCAGTTCGCGGTGCCAGCGGTCCCGCTCGATCTGGGCCACCGACTCGGCAGTCTGAGCAGCCAGTTCGGCCGTCCGATTCGCCGTCTGCCCGTTGTGGTCTGACGACTCGGCAGCCTTCTTAGCTGTCTTCGCGGCGTCCATGGCGCTGTACGCAGCCCAGCCCGTGAAGAGCGCGGCAGCAGCCGCGAGGCTGCCCTCAACAAGGTCCATGCGCGGCATTCAACCTGCACTGCGGACATGGCGCGCCGATTTGCCGAATCCGACGAAGCGGGCAGCGCCCTCCACGCCATCTGTGCAGCCGTCCGGGGGGCCTGTGCCAAAGATGCTCATGACGGTGGAAGTCGTTGACCATGTCCTCGCCTACGCCCGACTGGTCTCTGGCCGAACCGATGCGCGCCGTACCGGTCAACGATCCGGCTTTGCCTTCCGGGTGCGCGGCACAGGTCAAGTGGGATGGCTATCGCGCCCTCGCGGGGCGGTGGGCCGACGGCCATATCGCCGTACGGAGCCGTAACGGCCGGGACCTGGCCGCCCCGTTCCCGGAGATCGCGCACGCGGTGGAGCAGCTGCCCGTCGACACGGCCGTCGACTGCGAACTGGTGGTGTGGGAGGCGGGTCGGCTGGCGTTCGAGCGTCTCCAGCAGCGCATGCACCGCCGCGGCGCGGGTGCGGCCCGGGCGGCGGAGAAGTGGCCGGCGCACCTGGTGGCGTTCGATGTCCTGCGTCTGCACGGACGGGATCTGACCAGCCGTCCGCTCGCTGAGCGTCTGATCGCGCTGGAGGAACTGTTCCGCGAGCACGCCCTGGCGGCGCCGTGGTCGCTGTGCCCGACCACGACTGACCCCGAGCAGGCTGCCGCCTGGCTTGTAGTGCTCGTAAGGCGCCCTCATTTCCCACGCGTGCTCGTACGCGTCTTCGGCCGCTCGGCGAGAGACCGGGTTCCGTCGAACGCTGCAGCCCGGTCATCGGTTGAGCTGACGGGTGGGCCATTGCGCGCCAACATGCTGAACTTGACAGAGAATCCGCCGAGTGGGGCTCCCGGGAGCACTTGTCGGTGCTCCTGGTCGTGCCCGAGGTCATCGCCGAAGTCGCCGTGGACGTTGCCCGGGACAGCGCCGGGCGCTGGCGCCACCCGACACGGCTCACACGTATCCGCACCGACATGGAGCCCGGCGAGGTGCCGCGGTTCGGGACGGCCCTCTAGCGGGTCAGCGGCAGGTGTTCCAGTTGCGCCCGTCGTGTACCAAGGCGCCGCTGCGTTCCAGGACGCGCGGATCGCTGGACCGGCAGCTGGACGGCTGGCACTCCGCCCGAGTGTCAGCCGGACCCTTCGTAGCCCGGATCCGAGCAGCGCACGGCCGCCCGGACGCGATCGAGTGACAGAGATGATGCGGGAACTCTCACTGGCGCGCCATCGGTGCGCTCACCAGATGGTCGCCTGCTCCGCGGCGGGCTGGTAAGCCAGACCGCGGAATACCGGTGGCACCGTCGCGGAACGAGGCGCGTGATCATGCCGATGCCCAGGACCGGGACCGGGACCTCCATGGGCATGATGGCTGTGCGCGGCGACGTATCCGCCGTGCTCGTCCCGCTCGTACACGCCGTTCGCAAAGAGACGGGCGGCCCGCTCCCGCAGAGCAGAGAAACTGGCCGGTACGTCCTCCAGCAACGGGAATCCGACGGGGCTCTGCTGCAGCCACGCATGACAGATCACCGTCAGGATGTCGGCACACGGCCCGGTGACCTCCTCATGGACCACGGCATACAGCGACGCGATCAGATCAAAGACGGTGTCCTCGTCCTCCACGCGCATCCGTGCAGTGGGCGGGTACATCCGGCCCCCGATCACGGCTGGCTTGTCCCGGAACACCATCGGTTTCGGCACCACCCCGTGCGCGTTGCACTCATGAACGGCCGTAGACTTCGGCTTCCTGTTGACCACACGCCCAACTGAGGTCCCGGCGCCCGGGGAACGGCACCGTCGTCCCAGTTCACTCCAACAGCACGGCGATATACGCCATCCCCACCGCCCTGGGCCGCAACTGCCGCTCACCGCTTCACTCCGCCGTTGCCGTGCCACGATCGCGTACCGAGGAGCGGGGCGCGCGGGATCCGCCGCACCATCCCGTCCTCAAGAAACGCGGCTCGTGTGGCAGCCGGCCACCGAAGTTCGACCGCAGAACTACAAGACTCAGCCCGCCGCACAACGCCGTTTCCGTCCAGCGCACCGGTCCTTGAAGGTCTACGCTCACGACGCGAACCCGCGGGCCGCCCGCAGGATGTCACTTGGAGCGGTCCCGCACTGGGCCCATGCGATACCGACACCTGCGCGCATCTGCACGGTCTGGTTGCCCAGGGGGATCGGCAGGTGGATCTGGGACTGCATCCACACCGCGGCGCTGTGCGCATCGGCGGGACCGAAGCCGTCGGCGAGGACGACGAACTCGTCACCGCCATACCGGGCGACCGTGTCGCCGTCGCGTACGGCCTTACTGAGCCGCCGGGCGACCTCGACGAGGACTCTGTCCCCCGCGTCGTGCCCGAAGCGGGTGTTGATCGCCTTGAAGTCGCGGAGGGCGAGGAACACCACGGCCAGGCCATGGGTGTTGTCGTCGCCCACAGGGGCCAATACGTGGATGTGGGGGGACGCGGCCTGGTCGGCGTGGCGGAGGTGGGGGTCGTCGACCCGCTCCGCAGCAGTGTCGGACCCGTGGCCCCGGTATGCGCAGAGCCTGGCGTCAATACGGGCGTGCAACTCGGCGGAGTTCGGCAGGCCGGTGAGGGAGTCGTGGGAGGCGCGGTGGGCGAGCCGGAGCTCGCGGCGCTTGCGGTCCTCTATCTCCTCGACGTGAATGAGCAAGAAGCGGGGGCCATCGGCGGCGTCCGCGACCACGCTGTTGCGCAGCGAGACCCACAGATACGTCCCGTCGCGGCGCCCGAGGCGTAGTTCCGCGCGCCCGCCCTCGGCGCTGGTGCGGAGCAGGATGGCCATGTCCTCGGGGTGGACGAAATCAGAGAACGAATAGCGGCGCATGGCAGAGGCGGGGCGGCCGAGCATGCGGCACAGTGCGTCGTTCGTCCGGAGGATGCTGCCGTGGCGGCCGCCGTCCATCTCGGCGATGGCCATACCGTTGGGCCCGTACTCGAAGGCCTGCCGGAAGGATTCCTCGCTGGCCCGCAGCGCCTGCTGCTCCCTTTCGAGCCTGACCAGTGCCCGCTGCATATTCGAGCGTAGCCGCGCGTTGCTGATCGCGATGGCGGCCTGGAAGGCGTACTCCTCCAAATCCCGGCGCTCGTCCGGCCGGGGACGACGGCGGGTGAGGGGTTGGTCCACGGAAATCACACCGAGCAGCTCACGGTGGGCGGCGCCGGGAGCGCTCCGGGTGTACATCGGCGCGAAGAGGCGGTCGGAGGGGTGCCACTCGTCCTCGAAGCGGGGTACGGGGCCGTCGGTGTACCACTGCGGTACGTCGTCGTCGTCGAGGACCCAGCCCTCGGTGTGCGGGATGAAGACCAGGTCTCCCCAGTTCTCACCCATGCTCAGCCGGCGCTCCCAGGAGTCACGGGAGCCGACCCGGCCAGTGATCTGTGCCTCGGCGGCGGGGTTGCCCGCGAAAGAGGCGACCACGAGATCGCCGTCCGGGCGGACGAGGTTGACGGATGCCAGCTCGTACCCGAGACCGGCCACAACTCCGTGGGCGACGACCTTCAGGGTGTCCGCGAGATTGTGGGCGAGATGGAGACCCTGGACCGCGGCCCGCAGACTGTGAATCTTGTCGATGGCGAGCGCGCTGCCGGTGGCGAACTCGGCAGCAACCGACAGATCGGCGTCCTGGAAGGGCTGCTCGGTGGGGTGCCGCAGGAGGACCGCCGTGCCGATGATCCGCCTGCGACCGTGCAGGGGCACAAGAACGGTGTGGCCTCCGCCAGGTGCCTTATGCCCCTCGCCGAGCAGTTCCAGCAGTGCGGTGTCACCGACCGGCGAGTCGGTGGTGACCGGCAGTGCCCCGTTCAGTACTTCGAAGAGCGCGCTGTCGGGGCGTACCTCGCACTGCGCGGCACCCCCTCCGGCATGGAGCGGCTGCACTTGTTGCAGCCGGAGCACCAGCGGGCCCGCGTGTTCTTCGTCGTCCACCGGGAGCGGGTCCCGCAGGTAGACCATGACCGCGTCAGCGACGGTGGGGACGGCGGCCCGGCGCAGCCGCGTCACGATGTCCTCCGGGTCCCTTCCCCAGGTGATCCGCCGGGCGGCCTCGGAGATGTCGCCCTGGGGGTCGGCGGCCGGAGGCCGTGGGGATTCGAGCGCGGGGAAGGTTGTGTCCTGGCTGGTCGGCGGGTTGTTCGGGGTTGTTCCGGACGACCCGAAGGGTTGTCCCCCTGGGTTCTGCCGAATGTGTCCGGGCGCTAAGACGCTGGCTTGCGCCGGAGAAGCAGGGGGACTTGAGGACGACCAGTAACCCACCTCGTCGGCGGCCTGCTGAACGGCTTCGTGCTCCTGGTCGAGGACGGCGCGCGCCTTCTCCAGCGCACGGTCCACGTCGTTGAGCGCAGCGTCGTCCGGGCTGAGTGCGTGCAGATCGGGCCGGGACAGCAGCGGGGCTGGCTCCTGCGTCCGGGATGGCCCGTCCTCCCCCATTCGGTGCCGCAACTGGGCTAGTTCGGCCTCCAGTTCATCGATACGGCGTGCCGCGTGGTCGGCGACCTGCTGGGCGATATCCCGCTCCCGCTCGGCGCGAATCAGCTGTTCACTTAGTTCCGTCTCCTGCCGTTGCGCTCGGAAGAGAAGCTCCACCACCCCTTGACCGCCAGGGAGGTGGACCGCCACCGACTCCAGCGCGTCAAGCCGACGCCTCAATTCGGCGACCTTCGCCTGGGCCTGTCCGAGCATGACGAACAGCAACGTGGCGATTGACAGGGCCTGTTGCCGCCCGTGCTCGCCAGCCTCGTAGGCCTGCCGGGCGCGCTGCATCTCCTGGAGAACCTCGATGATGCGGTCCTTGGCCTCCAGCAACTCCCGGGCAGGCACCAGCTCCTGCGCCTCCGTGATCGCTGTGGGGTTCGTGCCCGCCCGATCCCACAGCATCCTCGCCTCCTCGAGGCGCTGCCGGGAGAGGCCGGCCTGTTCGTGGGGAAAACACACGTCGGCCACGGCCTCGACGAGATCCCACGCCAGCGACTCACCGGACAGCCGGTCGCGCAACCGGCGTAACTCGGGCACGGCGCCGGCGATGAAGTGCTCGGGAGTGAGCCGTGCGTGCAGCTCCCGTACAGACACCGCTGATTCATCGAGCCAGGAGCGCACCACCGCGACCAGCTGATTGATCTCGACGCACGAGCCCCGGGCCGGTCCCCACGGGCGCCCCGCTCGCTTCCTCTCGCCGGCCACTCGTTCTCCCCCATGGTTTGTTCGCCGGACAACCCTCTGTTGTTACCGGAGAATCATCCAACCGCCCCACCTGCGATTCCGCGCAGGGATCGTCGTAATTCGTCATCGACACCACACGACCCAGGCGGTGCCTTCATGAAACACACCCTCCCGGCGTTCCTGCTCCTCGCGCTGGCGGTGGCCGTCCTCTTCTCCGTCGTCGCTGCGGCGATCGCCTTCGCCCTCGCCCGCTGGGAGGGAGCCGCCGTGCCGTCGGCCCTGTCCCGCTGCGGCATCGCGTTCGCCGCCAGCCTCACCCTGTGCCTCGCCATCTTCTCGGCGCTGGACCGGACGTGACCGGAGCGGTCAAGGGAGTTCGTCGTTGTCTCTGACCCTTGTAGTGGCACTCGCCGGCCTGCCGGGGAGCAGCCGGGTCATGGTCTCGGCGGCGCGTACGGCAGCGTCCCCACAGCAGTTGTCGAACAGGACGTGGACGCGCTCGGCCCGCTCGGCGAGGGCGTGCAGCCGTGGCAGCACCATTCGGTGAGCTCGTCCCGGTCGTACGAGTACCGGAACCGCTCCTCCTTGTTCCCGGGCCTCCAGGACTCGCTGCGCCCGTGGAACCGTACGACGGAGAGCCGGGAGGACGGGAGTGCCGGGTTCATGTCGACGGTGGCGGCGGCCATGCCGTACCGCGCGAGCAGCGTGCACGTGGCCGACACCAGCTCGCTCATCCGCGCATCGTAGTGCGGGTATTGGCCGGGATGTCCGGCTCATCGGCGGCTACTGACTCCACAGCGTCCGACGATCCAGAAGGTCCCTTTCTCTCCGATTCCCATTCTCGTCAAACTGACGGTAAGATTGGATGCGGAGAGGCCGCCCCGTGCGACCGACACCCGGTCATGCCGTCGCACCCGGAGGCCAGTTGTGGAGCCCTACGTCAAGCTCGCGTTCACCATGCGCGACACCCCCGGCGCGTACGCGGTCCTGCTCGGGGCCGGCGCCTCGATCGCTGCGGGCATGCCGTCGGCGTGGGACGTCCAAGAGGATCTCATCGCGCGCCTGGCGGCCACCGAGGGCTCCACCGGGATCGGGGACCCCCACGCCTGGTACCAGGAGCGCTTCAGCCACTCGGCTACCTACGACGATCTCCTGGCGGCGCTCACGAGCACCCCGTTCGAGCGGCAGGCGCTGCTGCGCTCCTACTTCGAGCCCGACGAGCAGGAGCGGGAGGACGGCCTCAAACAGCCCACCGCCGCGCACCGCGAGATCGCCCGTCTGGTTGCCGCGGGACACGTCCGCATCGTGCTGACGACGAACTTCGACCGGCTTGTTGAGACCGCGCTGCGTGAGGTCAACATCGAGCCCGTCGTCGTCGCCGACGCGGCCGACGCCGCCGGCCTCGCCCCGCTGCACACCATCAGGTGCCTCGTCGTCCATGTCCACGGCGACTACCTCACCCCGACGAGCATGCTCAACACCCCCGAGGAACTCGACCGCTACGCCGAGGACATCGACCGCCTGCTCGACCGCGTCTTCACCGACTACGGGCTGATCATCTCCGGCTGGTCCAGCACCTGGGACCCCGCCCTGCGCAACGCCATCGCCCGAAGCACCACCCGCTACTTCGCCTCCTACTGGACCGACCCCAGGCCGCTGTCGGAGACCGCCCAGAAACTTCTCACCCACCGCGCCTTCACCTACGTCCAGGCCGACGCCGACACCTTCTTCACCCGGACCGCCGACGCAGCCGACGCGGTCACCGACACCAAGCGCCGGCACCCCGCGAGCATCGACATCGCCGTGGCCGCCGCCAAGCGCGCCCTGGACGGCTTCAGCCAGGGCATCACCCTGCACGACACCCTCCGCCGCGAGATCGACCGCATCGCCGCCCTCCCCCTGCGCACCACCGGCCCGTGGAACGTCGGGAACCGCGCCGAGACCGATGCCGAGCACGGCCGACGGCTCAACACCCTGGAAACCGAGATGGAACTCCTGCTCACCCTGGTCGCCGTCACCGCCTACTGGGGGAACAACACGACCGACCGCTGGTGGCTGCGCGACATCGAACAGCTCGGCGCACTCCACGATCCCGGCGGCGACCTCGGCCTGATGAAACTCGTCAGGGCCCCCGCCACCATGATGATCTACGCGGCGGGTATCGCCGCACTGGCCAACGAGCGCTGGGACACTCTCGCCCACGTTCTCACCGAGCCCCGAGTCGAGCAGCGGATCAACGGGAAGACCTACGCCGCGGCCGCCCTCCTGAGCCCGTGGGAGACCCTCAACGTCAACGGCTCCTCCAAGCGCGTTCACGACCAGCTGCGCCCCGTCTTCACCCAGCACCTCGCCCTCAGCGAGACCGCCTACGGCGAGGCGTGGGAACGCTTCGAGTATTTGCGCGTGCTCGTCGAGGACGATGCCGATCTGGCCTTCAGCCTGCCGCACATCAGCCCGACCGGCTACCTCGGCACCTTCGACCCCGCCCCCGCCGCCTGGCTGAAGAAGCAGATCGACCAGTACGGCGACAACATCCCCGTACTCCGCGAAGGCCTCCTCGACGGCAGCCGCCAACGGCTCGACCAGGCAGTCACCCGCGTCGAGAAATCCTTCAACTACATGGCCCAACAGATGCGCTACGCGTAGCCGAACGCGGACGCAGTCACGGCACCTCCCCGGCAGCCGGCGGGAGGTACGCCCCCGCCGTCATCGTGCCGGTGATCACCCGCGAGGCAGCCCCCGAGCCCTACCAGCAGGCTGCGACGCCACCGCGGCGGTCGAGGTCGTCAACGGGCGCGGCGGGGATGGCGGGATCGACATCAAGGTCACCACGGGATCGGCGGCCGCGGGGCGGGTCTGCGGATGCGAACGGTCGGCACCGAGCTCGCGGTGCGCCTCACCGAGACGGTGCGGCGCCTGGACCTCGACAACCGGGAGCTGCCGGTCGATCGCGGCCAAGACGAAGAGGAGGTCCTGGCCCGCATGCTCATCGCGGCAGCCTGGTACCAGGCCCTCGCCCGTACGCCGATCGGCTTCGCCTTCACCCTCACGCGGCTCCTGAAGCTCCCGCACCGCGACCTGGTCGCCGACGTCACCGCAACGACGCGCCCTCGCCAAAGTCACCGCCTTTGGGGCAGCGATCGATCAAAGATTCAAAGATGGTTCTCAGCGCGTCAGCATGCTGGTCCGCCGAAGAAGCCGTCCTCGCCGTCGCTGCCGTCACAGCCGCTGCCCCCGTCCGTGACGAAGCCGGTCCTAGACGTCCTGCCGTGCGATACGAGTAAGACCGTGTCCTACGTGGTGAGGCGGACGAGCCGCTTGTAGCAGCAGATGGCTGCGGCGAGCCCGAGGAAGGCCAGGTAGTTACGGGGATTTCGCTCGTAGCGGGGGCTGAGTCTGCGGTAGCCGGACAGCCACGACATGGTGCGCTCGATCACCCACCTGCGCCGCCCTAATCGTTCGCTGGACTCGATGCCTTTGCGGGCGATGCGCACGCCTATGCGTTTCCATCGGAGCCATCTGCGCAGGTCGGCACGGTCGTAAGCTTTGTCTGCGTGTAGACGCTGGGGCTTGAAGTACCGGCCGTTGCAGGGGTCGTGTCTCGTTTGGTGACCCTCGATCATGGGCTTCAGCCCTTCGCTGTCGTGGGTGTTGCCGACTGAGATGCCGACGAGAAGGGGCAGTCCGTTCGCGTCCGACAGGACGTGCATCTTGGAACCCGGTTTGCCTCGGTCCACGGGGCTCGGACCTGTGTGTTCGCCCCCTTTTTAGCCCTGACGTGGGCCGTGTCGAGGACGACGCGGGTGACGTCGATGAGGCCGGCGTCGTCGAGGCGGTGCAGTACGGCTTCGTGCAGGCGGCCCCAGACGCCGGCTCTCGACCAGATCAGGAACCGGCGGTGGGCGGTCGACTTCGATATGCCGAAGCAGGGCGGCAGTTGGCGCCAGGCGCAGCCGCTGACCAGGACGTAGATGATGGCCGCGAACAGTGTCTCGTCAGGCGTGTCCTGCGTTCCGCCGCCCTGCGGCCGCACCCGTGACGGAGGGATCAGTGGCTTTGCGATCTCCCACAGCCCGTCCGGAACAATCCAACTCCATGTACCCCGCCCCATGAACGAATCAACGTCCGCCTCACCACGTAGGACACGGTCTAAGTGGGTGTTCTGTGAGCTTTCGTGGGGTCTCAGTCCGGGGATGGCGTTGGTTGCGGTAGCCGGAAGAGGCCGGGCTCCGGCTCGGTGAGAATGCCGCGGCTGACCAGGCGTTTCAGTTTCGCGCGGACGCCTTCGACATGCCGGGGTTCGGTGCCGGTGTCCAGGGCGATGCAGACGTCCTTGGGGCGCAGTCCGTCTGCGGTGTCTTCGAAGAGGGCGAGGATCTGACGGTAGGCCGAGGGCAGCGGAGCGAGGCCGCCGGGAAGGTCTGGTGCGATCTCCAGAATCGTCTCCCGGGTGATCCTCAGTCTCTCCAACGCCTTTTCGGCGGCCGCGAGTTGGGTGGTGAGCTCGGCGATCTGAGTGCGGAGTCTGTCCGCGAGGTCACGGCCGGCCGCCTCGCGGATCTCGAGCTGTTCCAGGAACTCCTGCATGCTCACGCTCACTCGTTCATGCCGGTCCGGGGGAAGCGGGTCGGCGGCGGTCCCGCCAGGTGGGAGTGGTCGTGGCGGTGAGCCGGTGGGTCATGACGTCGGTCATCGACCAGCGGATCCAGGACGCGGAACTGGCGGGCAGGGTCTCGTAGTCGCGGGCCAGGCGGCGGTGCAGCATGAGTGTGCCGAAGGTCTGCTCGACGATCCACCGCTTCGGTGACGGGGCGAACCCCTTCGCCTGCGGGTCACGCGATACCACCTCGACGTCGATGCCCAGCGACCTGCCGTGCTCGATGACGGCGTTCTTGAACCCGGCATCGACCCAGCTCTTCACCACGCCGGGGTTGTCGGCGGCCACCTTGTCCAGCAGCGTGATTCCGACGGCGTTGTCGTGCACGCTCGCGGCGACCACGATCACGGCGATGAGCAGACCGAGTACATCGGTGGCGATGCCCCGCTTGCGGCCCCGGCTCTTCTTGCCCGGGTCCAGCCCGGTCGTCTCCTTGGGGGCGTTGACCGAGGCGTGCACGGTCTGGGAGTCCATGACGACCGCGGACGGGTCCTCGCGCCGGCCCTTCGACTCGCGGACCTGCCAGCGCAGCAGATCGTGGATGGTCTGGTCGGTGCCGTCATCGCGCCACAGCCCGAAGTAGTAGTACACCGCGGTGTACGGCGGGAAGTCGTGCGGCAGGTAACGCCACTGGCAGCCGACCCGGGCCTGATACAGGATCGCGTTCACGATCTCCCGCATCTCGTATCGGCCCTGATGACCGCTGACCGAGCGGTGCTGTCCCTTCCAGGCCGTGATGACCGGCCGGATCAACTCCCATGCCTCATCCGACAGATCACTCGGGTACGGCTGCCGCTCAGCCACGTCTCCAGCACACCGCAGAAGCCGTCAACCGCAACCCCTCAAACCGGACAACCAGACACGACGACTCGCAGAACACCCACTCAGATAGGCCAGTCCCCCAAGCCGCTTGCGCGGCTGTCGGGGCGCACCCCATCACGGCCTCGGTGGAAGCACGGGCCGACGCTGCATTGAGAGTCTGAGCAGGTGTCACCGTGCTCACACCGCCTGATCGTTGACCAGGAATGAGAACAGCGTGGCGCGGTGCGAGGGGCAGAACTCTCACTGTTTTGTGAGAGATGCGAGAGCGCTTTACAGGCCGATCCAGGCAGCCATGTGGTTGAGGCTGTCCGGGGTCCGGCGGGACAGGTGCACCAGGCCGGTGATAGTCTCCCTCGCCGCCGGGTGATAGCGGGTCTGCTCCGGAGCAACGCGACGGGCTTCAAGCAGCGACATCAGCGCGCCGTCGGCGTGTCCCGTCTCCATCTGGGTGCGTGCCTGGTCGATCAGGAAATGAGCTCGCCGGGAAGTAGCCAGCTGCGGCGGCAGCTTCTTTCCGATCTTGTGGGCTTTGGTGAGGGCGTCGTCGTAGGCGTGCATCTCCACGGCCGCGGACATCTCGTGCAGGTCCACGTTGGTCGGGCCGAAGCTGAGCCAGTGGATCTCGCCGGCGTCACCGAGCTTTCCCGCGATGCGGCGCGCCTCGCCGATGTGGACCTGGACGGCGGCGGCGTCTTCAGCACGTGCGGAGATCACTGAGGCACCCAGGTGCAGCTGTCCTGTGACGGCCAACGCCTCGCGGGTCGTGCCGTCCTGGCCCACCACGCTCTGGCCAGAAGCGATCAGCCTCTGGCCGATCCGGTACTCGCCCTCGCGGAAGTAGACCAGGGCCCGCATGTACTGGCGCACCGCGGCCAGGCAGGGGTCGGAGGCCCGTTGCGCCGCCCAATCCATCCGGTCCAGGGCAACAGCCGACAGGTCGTAGTAGCCGAGCTTCACACTGATGTCGTGCGCGGTGCGGTAGCACGAGGCAAGGGCCTGCCACAACGCGGTCGAAGGCGTCGACCACGCCGTGTGCGTCAGCTCGGCAATGATGCCCGGAAGAGCGCGGGCAGCCGTCCGCAAGTGCGCGGCACGGACCTGTGCGCACAGTTGGTCCGCACCGGCGACGAGCTGGCCGGCCGGCCGTGCAGTCACGTCCGGGTTCGGGCCGAGGTCATACAGGTCGAGAGCTTCACGGATCGGCCGCACGAGTTCGGCCAGCCGGTCCCGCTGGAGCTGCGTCACGTACGGCTGGCCGGTCAGCACGGTCACGTCAATGTTGAGCGTCTTCGCACACGCCGCCACAAAGTCGGCCGTCGCCGGGCGCGCACCGCACTCCACCTGGGTGAGGTAGCTGTAGGAGTAGGGCAACCGGGCAGCGAACTGCCGCTGCGTGAGCCGGGCCAGCCTGCGCTGCTCCCTGATCCGTGCGCCCGTGTGGTTCTCGTCCGGTGTGGGCATTCTGCTCTCCGTTCAAAGCACCCACTGGGAACACTACCCGCGCCCGACTCCCCTCCGGGCGGGCACCGTTGCATGTGGTCGTATAGAGCCATGACGACGACTCGTGTGCTCTACCTGTTCGGCAGCGCCGCCCCTCCCGTCTTCGACGTCGCGCAGGTGATCCACAACGCGCACGAGCGCGGCTTCGACGTGTGCCTCGGTCTCACCCCCACCGCCGCACGCTGGCTGGCCCCGCAACTCGCCGAGCTGGAGCGCTTGACCGGGCATCCCGTGCGCAGCGAGTACAAGCTGCCCGGCGAACCGGACGTGTGGCCGACAGCGGACGTGATCGCGGTCGCGCCGGCCACCTTCAACACGATCAACTCATGGGCGCTCGGCCTCACCCACGACTTCGTGGTGGGCGTCGCCGCCGAAGCCATCGGCAAGAACATTCCGACCGTGACCATGCCCTGCGTCAACGCTGCATACGTACAGCATCACGGGTTCGAACGCAGCGTCGCCGAGCTTCGCGCGATGGGCGTTGGGGTCCTGTACGGCAAGGACGGCTTCATCCCCAACCAGCCAGGCCAAGGCAAACCCAAGGAGTACCCCTGGCACCTCCTCCTCGACGCAGCCGAACACGCCTCACCCCCGAGCTAACACCTGCTCCCCAAGTGCAGCAGGGGCAGCCCGCTCATCCACGGCAAGGAGCCACTCAATCTCTCGTCATGGGCCGTAACCCATGGGATGGCCCGACAACGGCCTCGCCCATACCGCCGCCTTCGTCAAGGAAAGGTCCACCCCCTCCTCTGACCACAAGCCACAGCCCGACTACTACCGGCCGCGGCGAGCAACACATCGGCCAGGCGCTCCGCAGCGTCCGGGCACCTGTGGGAAGGAGCTCACTCGGCCATGACTGCGTCGTTGAGGACCTGTCAGCAACGGCGCCGCCGCGCCCGCAGTGGCTCTGGGAATTCCTCGCCGGTGAGCGCAACCACGGCCCCAGCATCGACGCGGCGCCATGCGTTGTGAGACCTGACCTCCTTGCCGGCCGCAGGTGGCGAGCGGCGTGAACCCGCCTGGTTCTCTCGGCACGATCCGCTCCGCGATCATCCCGGCCGCTTGCTCTTGGCTGTTGTCCTGCGCACGCTGCAGGTGCTGTGGACACTGGCGGAGTGACAGATAACTCCATTTCTTTTGTAGCCAACCTCATCACCGTGTTCTTCGCCCTGGCGATCGGCACCCGTCTCGGCTACATCGTCGCAGCTCGCGGAACAGCGCACCACATCGATCTGATAGACCGGCACTTCGAGAACAGCCGTCGGCTCTTCGAACACCAACAAGATATTCAGCGGCAGACCGACGCGCACAGGAGGTCGCGTGAGGAGCTGAAAGACAGCTATGAAGCACTCGGTATCTGGCTTCACCGCCTGGGCCAGACCCTCGACGAGATTTACTTTGGGGCCGTGTCGGACAAGCAGCCGATGCGGGACAAAGCCGAAGCACTCATCAGCGTCCGACCCTGGGAAGTCGTCTCACCGCCAACCAGCACAGCCGCAGCCGCGTTCTACTGGAGTCCGGAGGTGCTGCGGAAGATTCGCGAGCTGCAGGGTCCTTACGCACAGTTCGTCGCACACATACGGCTGACCATGCTGCCGACCGAGTCCGACGACGCCCCGGCATCATCCCGGCCCGAACAGGGGTGCTGGCAGCAGTGGCAGGAACTGCAGTCCCTCATCGCGAGCATCAAGAGCCAGGCACGCGCGGACCTGATGCCCACCTCGCCGACTGTCAACGAACGCTGATGAACATCAGGGCGTACGAGCCCGCCTGCGCATCTTGGGAAGAATCCGCCTTCGCGCCTGTGACGTCGGCTCGTGCACGGCCTCCACATACAAAGGGGTCGCCACCACCAGCCGGTGAACCCACCGCGGACGATCAATGTCCATCAACACAATGGCATGCCCTCGCAGACGTCCCCGAGTAGACGGCGGGTGCTCTCGCTGAATCCAGCCGTGCACCCCGAACGCGGCGTCTTCGATGAGCACTTCGCTGCGGCGATGGGGCATCAGATCATTGAGGAACTCGGGAATCACGTTCAGTCCGCGGTCCTCACGACGCTCAACCTCGAGAATCAGATCGTGCAGCCACGTGGTATCCGAGCCCATCCGGCCTCGCCCGCACACCTGCGTACGCAGATGCTGCACCGAGCCGCACAACATGAGCCCCAGGTCGCGCGGCTGGCCAGCCGTCCCCGCAGGAACCTGCCCGACGAACAAAGCAACGTCCTCGGGCGGTGTGCCACTGTCTTCGTGAACGGCTACTTGAGCCATGTCCAGATCGAAACTGACCCACTGATTCACCTGCAAGTTTCGGGTCGTAAACGGCACCGGGCTGAACCGCCGCTCGATGCTGCTCCGGGCCTTCTCCACTAACGCGTGCCCGGCGATTGGCTCAGCCGCCTCATCCCAGCTCCGGCTTCCCGACACCTCGATCAACGGCGGAACCTTCAACGAGGCCTGCAGACCCTGCTGCACGGAGACAGGCCGGATACCAAGCCGCCCGTAGATTTTGCGCTCAGAGACATAGACCAAATCCACAGCAATCCCCCACTACCCGCCCTGACGACTCGGTGAAGCCCTCGGCTTCAGAGGTCGTTCTCACACAAGCAGGCTCGCATAAAGGATCTACACAAGGGTGACGAAGGAGGGAATCGGTAGGATGAACGCGCCCTGACGGTCTGTCGGACACGGACGCACCACCATGGTCGCCCGCCACCTCTGCTTCGTACCACGAGGTTTCCTTGGAATCGCTCTTCGACGTGGAGCTCACGCAGGATCAGCGCAGCCTCCTCGACGCGATCGCCCATATGTGGCTCGCCCGCGGCGAGTAGCCGCAATGGGACATCGTCCAGTACCAGTTCGACATGCGCGGCCAGGACGCCGACGCCATCTTCCACTCACTGCCGCGCATCGGCGTCCAGGCGCCGTATGCCGCTGGCTACGGCTTCACCGTCCCCATGCGCGCCCCCATCAACGGCACTGACCGGGTTCGGCTGACTCTGGCCTCCGCCCTCAAGCTCACTGAGGTGTGGATGACGGCGGGGCAGTCGTTCGTGAAGGTCCTCCGTCACATGATCGACCTCTACACCAGTCGGCCCATGCACTTCGAGGTGGTCCCCACCGTCAGGTTGCGCTCCGACGCGCTGGCAACTGCACTCCCCGAGCTCACGCCATGGTTCATCAAAGTGCTGCCCGAGATCCTCTTCGTGGAGACGCCAGATCCGCCCGATGGAGCGCGCCGGGTCCGTCCCTTCGACCATGCCAGTTCCACACCCGGGAGGGGCACCTTCGCGTGGGTCGTCAGCACCGCGAGGACGTCGACGGCGAAGCTGCTCGGGCTCGGCTCGTTCATCTCCAACGCCCCAAGGCGCGCCGACGTCCAGGCCCCGCCGCTGCAGCCGAGGAAGGACGCGCCGACAGAGGACGTCGCGGACTGCTGGCACAGGGGGGGGCAGCACCGTAGTCGTGTCACCGCTTCCCCACCAGTGCAACGATGCACAGTTGGGCGATCGAGCTGTGTTACGAAAGCGGCGAGTAGCACCGGCCGGCGATCTGACCTGCACGTTTCATGCCTGCCTGATCATGTGTAACATTGGTTGACGTCGGGCATTCTTGTGCCCTAGTCAAGCTTCGAGCCCGCCTACTGGCGGGCTTTTCGCTTTCCTCAACTCATCCGGGCTCCCAGCTTCACGCTGGGGGCCTTTCGTCATTTTCAGGGCCGGAGGCTCTCATCGTGTTCCCTACTCAGCTCCTCCATACCAGCACCCTGATCGTGCTGGCAGCCCTCGTGCCGGTCATCGCGGCTATTGTGGTCTTCGGTGTCATCGCAGTCATGGTCGTACGGCGCCTGAACGGGGCCGACTTGGTCTCGACCCTGGAAGTCACGGGCCGCACCCTGGTTGCACTGCTGCCGAGCCGCAAAGCCCAGGGGGTGTTGACCGGTGCTCCATCGGGTTCGGCCTCGGAAGGAGAACAGCGATGAGCCGGCCGTCGACCTTCCGTGATCCGACGTCGCGTCATGCGGACGAACGGTGGCTGGATCGGGCGCTGAACGAACTGCATCCGTGCGACAGGGAGATCTTGCTCGCCTACGTGGGCGGGGCCAGCCGTACTCAGCTGTCTCTGGCGATCACCGCGACGAGAGAAGTCGACCAGCGACTCGACATGGTGCTGGGCACCATTCTGCAGCAGCTGCGCACCTCATCTGCGGTAGAGGGCTTGCGTGAAGATTACGCAGCAGAGCACGGTCCACGGCATTCGCTCATGATGCGCGCAGCAATGGAGGCACAGGACCGCGTGCCTCGGTGCGCACACTGCCGCAAGCCGATGCTGGAGCCGACCGCGACAGGCCGACCTCGCCGCTACTGCGGCAACGCATGCAAGCAAGCGGCTTACCGGATCCGCAAAACCGCGCCCTCAGGATCTGCTCCCCCACCAGGGGAAAACCTGTTTCCTGTGCGTGATCTCTTCGCCGCTGCCTGGGCTCTGCCGAAGGTAGGCGACGTGCCGCTCGCGGATCCCGAACTGATGAGGGAGGCACGTCAACGATGGCGGGAGCGCCACCTCACCTTCAGGAGGTACGGCACAGCGGGGCTGGTGCGAGACCAAGATGCGGACCGCCGGGAAGGAGTGCAGGCGATGCGCCGAATGGCCTCCGGACGTAACCGCGTGGGTGGCGCGCCTCGCTACAGCAGCCAATTGCACGGCCAGCGCAGCCGACGTAGGCGTCGTACGACGGCAAGCAGGTGTTTCCCTCGCAGAGACGCCTCCAGCTCGCTGTCCTTCGGGAGCGCGGGAGATGTGATGATGCCGTGGCCCGTACGATGCCTGTCATGCATCACCTCTGTGATTGACCAGCGATCGTTCCGTGGCCCTCCGTAGGCCGCGGGACACAAACGACGTCATTCCGGTCGTTCGTCCCGGTCATCGTTCGGGACGTCACACTGCTGGAGTCACTGGTGCTCTTCGCTCGACGCCGCCCTCACGCAAGTCTCGTCGCGCTCCTGCGCGACAACGCCGACTTCCGACGCCTCTTCTGTGCTTCCGCTCTCAGCCTGACTGGTGGCTGGTTCACTTCGTCGCCCTCAGCAGCTTCGTCTACCGCCATAGGGACTGCTGCGTGATCAGGTGACAGCGGGATTTATGCAGCCAGGGCTGCGGGTGGGGTCATGATGGTCTCGTACTCGATGGGGGTCAAACGGGCCAGGCGTCTTTGGCGTCGACGGCGGTGGTAATTGCGCTCGATCCAGGTCACGATCGCGATCCGCAACTCCTGTCGAATGGACCAGACTTGGCGATCCAGGACGTTCTTCTGCAGCAGCGCGAAGAAGCTCTCCATCGCCGCGTTGTCGCCGGCTGCCCCGACCTTTCCCATCGAGCCGGCCATGCCGTGGTGGGTGAGAACGGCGACGAATTTCCGTGAACGGAACTGCGATCCACGATCCGAATGCACGATGCATCCGGCGACCTGGCCGCGGCGGGCGATGGCAGACTCCAGCGCGGTCACCGCGAGGCGGGACTTCATCCTTGCGTCGATGGAGTAGCCCACGATGCGGCCCGAGAACACGTCCTTGACCGCACAGAGATACAGCTTGCCCTCGCCGGTGGGGTGCTCGGTGATGTCGGTCAGCCACAGTCGGTTCGGCGCCTGGGCGGTGAAGTCGCGCTGCACCCGGTCGTTGTGAACCGGCGGCCCCGCCTTGGCGTTCTTGCCGCGGCCCTTGCGCTTGCCGAACACGCTCCACCAGCGGTTGTCCCGGCAGATCCGCCAGGCGGTCCGCTCAGCCATCGCCTCGCCTGCGGCGCGGGCCTCGTCGACGAGGAAGCGGTGGCCGAACTCCGGGTCGTCGCGGTGCGCGTTGAACAGGGCGTTGGCCCGGTAGGCCTCGGTCAGTTCGGTGTCGGTGACCGGGGACCTCAGCCACCGGTAGTAGGGCTGACGGGCCAGCCCGAGCACCCGGCACGTCACCGCCACCGGCACACGACGAGGGGCGACGGCGGCGGCCAGCTCGCGGACGAGCGGGTACATCATTTTGCCGGCAGATTCGCCTGCGACAGATACGCCGCGGCCCGGCGCAGTACCTCGTTCTCCTGCTCCAGCAGCCTGATCCGCTTGCGGGCCTCGGCCAGCTCAGCCAACTCACTCCTTGCGGAGCCAGGACCGGCGGCCGGGCCCGGCTCGCCGCGTTCCTCAGCCGCCGCGCGTCGGATCCACTTCGTCAATGAGGCCGGGTGGACGCCGAAATCAGCGGCGACTTGCTCCAGGGTGACGCCGGGCTCGCGGTTGCGCGCGACCCGCACGACGTCCTCGCGGAACTCCTTCGGATACGGCTTGGGCATTGCGACATCCTTCCAGCCCGCCCCTCAGCGAGCCAGATCAGGGTCACCCAACCCTGCAGCAGTCCCTACATCCTTTCCGCTGCCTACACGCGCGCGACAACGGTCGAACAGAGCTTCCTGGAAGCCTTCAAGGCTTCCATGGCTCGCAGCAACAGTGCGTTCGACTCACAAGCGAACTGCACTGTCACCTGTGCAGAACGGCGGGACGCTGAACTACAAGCACTCCGCGACCTGGAACCGCCGTGAGCAGGTATGTGAGCGACCTGTAACGGTGACCGTGGCGTGGCAGGCTCGCTGGCCGCGTCCGGCACGTGCAGGCCCTGCTCAGCCCACACCTACCCGGTCACGGCTTTTGCACCACGCTTTAACCGCTGACCATGCGTTGAGGACTGTTCACGATGGTGATCGCGGCTTCGAGGGCGGAATCGACCTCGATGTCGGGGTGAGTCATCGTGCCGTTCCAACTCCGGCCTCTGCGGAGCCATGCTGTCCGCAGACCGGCCTGTGCTCCCCCGAAGATGTCCTCAACCGGTGCATCACCGACCATCCACCCGGCCAGTTCAACACCGCAGCGGCGGGCCGCCTCTTCGAAGATCCTTCGATCCGGCTTGCCTACGCCGACGTCCTCCGCCACGCACAGCGCGTCGATCAACGGCGTCAGCCCCGAGCGGGCGAGTTTCTGGCTCGTCCTCGTGTTCGATCCGTTGGTCACCACGCCGATCTTCCAGCCGGCATCGCGTAGCAGGGTCAGGGCCTGAATCGACTCCTGTTCTGTTCCGTAGCACGAGGGGTAGCTGACCGCGTACCACTCGCGCATCTCACCATCGGTCATGTGGACCCCGGGGAGAGTGCGCACCACTGCCAGGAACTCGTCCCGCGGCCTGGTGCCCTTTTGGTCGGCGTCGACGATGGCCTCAACGGCGCCTTCGGGCATGCCTTCGCGGCGGGCGAGCAACCGCGCCCAGCGCCGGATGGCGGCAGAGCGGCTGACCAGCGTGTCATCGAAGTCGAACAGAGCCAGCATCAGGTCAGCTCTGTCCCTGCCGCAGTGATCCGGAGACGCGGAGTACGCGGTTGGCGAGGAAGCGGCGCTTGCCGAACAGCTGGGTCGCCCCGGGGTGGTCGACCTGGCTGAGTTCGTCGGAGCCACGGCAGGCGAAGACCACACTGCGCCGCGAGAATGCCGAGGTGTTGCGCCCCACGCTGTGGAAACACAGGCAGTTGAGGAGCAGGATGCCACCGGCGGGCATTTCGACCGGCAGCTCCTGGCCGATCAAGTGCTGGTACTGGTCGTGTTCGTCGGCCCAGTTGCCCCCGCCGCCGCCGGACTGGGGGCCGGCATACGGCAGACGGTGGGATGCCGGAACGACCGTGGTGCAGCCGTTGGCGATGGTGGCCGGCTCGAGGTAGAAGAAGACGGCGACGAGTGGCTGTGACCACTGCTGAATGTCGCGGTGCAGCCGGAACGGAATGTCACCTGGGCCGTTCAGCGTTGCATGATTGTGCCTGGCGTGCACCACGTCGACAGCTGGCCCGAGGACTTGCCGCAACGCCGCTGCAACGCACTCGTGGCGCAGCGCTTCCAGGAAGACAGGGTCTCTTTCCAGCAGATCATCGAGTCGGCAGGGCGTTCCTGTGTCGTTGACACGGTAGGGCGGGACGCCGCGAGCGAAATGATCATCGATCACCGTGCGCATGCGGCTCACCAGATCGGGAGGCAGACGATCAGGGAGTTTCGCGTAGCCGGTCGCTTCGAAGAAGCGGGCCAGGTCTGTCATGATCCCCTCCCGTTAGCGATCTCGCGGGTTTCCTCGTTCGTCCACATCCCTTCGAATTGGCTTCGAAAGCGTGCGTACCACAACGCGTCGGTCGCCCGTGCCACGAGGAAGCCCGGACGCCAGGACGATGGCTGTCGCCACGACCAGAACCAGATGTAGACGTGCGCCCGCTCGTCGTCCGCGTCGAAGAAGTACGCCGTGAAGGGCGGCATGATGTCGTAGGCGCGCAGCTGCAGGCTGTCGGCCGGGGCCGCTGCCGCTGCTCTGATCGATGTCAGGGTGGCGATGGCGCTGCGGTGTTGATGGCGGACGTCTTCGGCCGATGCCTTGGGCGTGGAGCTGCGGCGGTTTGCGTCAAGGACCGCTTGGCCCTCCGGATCCTGCATGAGGACGCGGACCTGGCCGCCCGACCTGAGGATGCGGCCGATCTCGTCGGAGTAGGTGACAGCCATCCGGTTGTGGCCGAAGCCGCACATGTCGACGGTGCGGGCATGTTTCCAGGACGCCGCGAACCGAGGGCTGTTGTGCACGTAGTTTTCGATGAACACGCCACCGGCCGTGGTCGGTGCATGTCCGTTCGGCTGGGCCGGTTCGATCACCGTGTCGAAATCGGACGGCGGCACCGGCTCGCTCTCGGCAGCGGGGCGGGCCCGCATGAGCAGCTGCAACAGCGCGAGGTCGGCCTGGTGTCGTACGTTGCGCGAACTGCCGATCCACTCGTGCGCCAGCGCGAAGTCTTCGACTCGTTCGAGCCAGTTGAAGTCACCGAATGCGCCGTCGATGTTGAAACTGAGCCTCAACAGCTCCCGCTCACGCGGCGGTGCCCTCTCGATGAGCTTCTTGAGGTTGTCCAGCCCCTGGGTGAGCTGGCTATCGGTGTCGTCTTCGATACACAGCACCCGGCGCTTGACGAACTCGGACAGGTAGTAAAGATCACCGGGGCTGGCGATGCCCCTGCCGTGGCGCAGACGTTGCAGGCTGTCGAAGTCGTCGCGCAGGCCCTGAGCCCTTGCCAGCGTCGCCACGGTGACCCTCATGAGCATACGTTACGCCGCAGAGGCGGTGTCCACTGGTGTCCAGAGCGTTCCAATGCACGCCGTCTGAAGGGCTGTTGGCCCTTTTCGGGGCCGAACAGGATCTCCCTGTCACTGTCAGTTCAGCAGATGCGGAGATCCCTCCATGCTCCCAGCACCCCGCGGCCACCGGCTCGCGCGCATCCCCGAGCCTCAGCCCATCGTGGTCACGACGACTCCGTGCATCCCCGCCTCCGGCCGACCGTGCGGCTGCGGCGCGCCCCACTGCTGCGAGGGGGGCGCGGCCGGCCGCACCCGAGGCCGGCCGCAGCGCGCATCGCGCATGCCCCGCCGCCTGCTGCACGAGGCGCTCTGGGCGGCCGTAGCCGGCGCGGCGTACACGTGCGGTGCCACCGGCACGGGCACGGTTTTGTACTGGTTCATCCACCGTTAGGGGAACGGGGTGCGCCGGTGCCTGCAGTCCGCCGCCGCGATGTCCGGGCTGCAGGCACAGTCGAGGAGGGCGCGCACTCCGCGTATGAGCGCGGACTGGCCGAACGCCAGCTTGGAAGACAGCAGTTGGTCATCCGATTGCGAGGACGGCGGTTCTTTCGTGACCGGCCGTCGTGTCGGCGACGCACCTTCGTCGAGCAGGTCGACGGGCTGTAGCGGGCGGTAGGGACGCGGGCCGTGAGCTGACACCGCTGGGGCTCTGAATCCGTTGGCCACCACGGCAAGTCCGACGAGGGCGTTCGAGCCTACGCAGATCATGGTCCAGAGCTGCGGCTCGTTCACGGGGAACGGCAGATCCGTCAGGGGCCACTCGCGCTGGAGCAACGCCGTGCGGTGTCTTTGTGTTCGCCGATGCCGAAGGAAATCTGTACCGGGGTCATGATCCCCAGTGTGCCGTCCGCGCTCGAGAAGACGCGGCGCCGTTGCGCTCAGACGGTGCTTTGCACGGAGGTGTGCGGGCGGGCCGCGCGCTGGGCGCGCGGCCTCACCGCTGACCGGGCGCACCCCAAATGCGCTGCGGTCCGGGTTCCGTGCACGGCGTTGTCCGAGGTGCCCAGATCCTGCGACCAGGGTGTCCCAGGCTGGCCGCAGGAAGCAACTCGAAACCTGGACACGGGCGGGACAGCGTTGTTCTGCCTCGTGCCGACTAGCCGGAGGAGGCCTTTGAACAGGGAGAACGCATCGGAGTCCTGTTCTGGACACAGTTGGGACAATGCCTTGAACTCTAGGTTCCGGGTGGTGTTGAGGGGGGCGGGTCCGGCAGGATCTGGGATGTGTGCAGCGGCGGGCTGGCCCCAAACCTCCCGTCGGCAGTGGCACACATGTCCGAGGTGCATCAAGGGAGTTCACGCATGAGTAAGGCTCTGCTGTGTGTCGGGGACGGCGCTCCGGTGCCGCGTCACCTGTCCGATGTCGTGATGGTCGTTGCCGTGCTGATCGTGGTGGTCGGCACGCTGGGTTCGGCGGCGGCCTGGCAGGACGCGGCGCAGGTACTCGTCACCGAGACAGTGGCCGCGGTAGTGGCCGCGATGGTGGTGGCCGTGGTGAAGCCGTCGGCGCACGACCGCATGTGACGGCTGGTTGATGTCATGGCGGGGCGACGGGAGAAGGAGCTTGTTGCCCGGGTGCCGGAAATGGCGGAGGTGGCGCGCTGGCTGCGGCAGTCGCGCCACCTGTCGGGCCTCACGTACGAAGACCTCGTACAGGCTACGGGCTTCAGCAGGGGCAGACTCAACCGGGCAGCCCACGGCTGGCGCTCCCCCTGGCCGGTGGTCGAGGCGTTCACCCGGGCCTGCGGCACGGACGTAGCCGAGGCCAGACAGCTCTGGCTGAAGGCGAAGGCCGCCCTTGAGGGGATCGACCAGGGCCCCGATGTGATCTCCATCGGGCAGGTGGGCACTTTCGAGGAATTGCGCGAAGCGATGAACCGCCTGCGCGCCCTGGCAGGTTCGCCGAGCCTGCGTGAGCTGGAAGATCGGGCTGGAAAGAGGCTGACGCGGAGCACCTTGAGCAATGTCCTGAGCGGAGCGGTGAATCCCCGCCGGAACCTGGTGGTGATGTTCGCCGAGATCGTGGGGGTAGGACGCAGTGAGGCAGCAGCCTGGGCAGCTGCCTGGGAGCGTGCCGACACCAACTCTCGTGCCGCACGGGCTCGTACGGCACGAGACCTCAAGGCCCCGGCGAAGCCGTTGATGTTGGTGCCTGCTCCGGCCGCGCTGGCCGCGTTGGCCGACATCCCGCTGGCCGAGTGGGCGGCTGTGGCCGAGTTGGTGGACGCCGTGATGAAAGGCAGCACAGGGGCGGGGCAGCACCCTGCGGTCACGGTCGGATTCCAGCACGATCCGGACTCCCCCGGCCACGAGACGATCACCGTCTCGTGCCGGCACACCGGTATGGACCGCGACACCATCAGCAAGGCTTTCCTGGCAAGTTGGACCGGCGGGACGCAGGACCAGGACATCTTCGGCCTGGGCTTTGTCGTGGCGTGTCTGCAGCTGGGTGCGCACATCACGCTGCGCACCGCCCGGGCAGGCGATACGGCATGGACCGTCCTCACCTTCGATCTGGCCTCCCTTACCGCCGGCTCCCCCTGGCACGCGCTCATCGGCGCGGAACCCAAAGCAGCGGCGGAGGACCAGGGCACGTTCATCACCATCAAAGCCCTGCGCGACCCCTGGCCGCCGGGCAGGCAGAACCGTCTGCGGCATCAGCTGGGAGACATTTACAGCTACCTGCTGCGCAAGGAGCAGGTACAGCTGACCGTGTCTGACCGGCCGGTGGCTCCCCGCATGCCGTGCATCTGGGGCGAGAACCGCGTTGTCCAGCGGCGCGAGGGCAACATCGCGGCCGTGCAGCGCCTCGACATCGTGCTGGCCACGCGGTATCGCTGCCGGAACTGCCGTCACACCAGTCCGCTTGGCTCACCGCATTGTCTGCAGTGCCAGGGAACACAGCTCGAGTTGACGGAACAACGCGTATGGGGCTGGCTGGGCGTTCAGCGCTATCTGCACGGCAGTGACTACGGCCTCGACTTCTATCGCAACGGCCGCAAGGTTCTCGTCAGGGACAAAGGCCTGTTCTTCTTCGAGGATGGCCCTGACCGCTCCATGGTGGAGTATCCGGTGGACGGGCCCGCGAAGGGCAGGCTGGTCGGTGAGATCCACTGTGACCACGTGCCCGTCAACTTCACCAAGACGGCATTCGATTACGACAGCCCGGAATGGCGTGCGGTCGTCCATGCCGTGCGCGGCCCCGGCCCTCTTGCTCCCCGGCACGCCCAGCGGTTGGGATACGCGCCCAACACCAGTCCCCTGGCCACCCTCTTCCGCGCCTTCCGCAGGAACGATCCCGGTCTGCGGAACCTGATCCCCGGAGACGGAGCAAAGGCCCTGCACGATGAAGCCGCCGCATGGGCGGAGCGTTTCCGCAAAGGAGATCCTGCCTATCAAAGCGACGACAAGTGGTACGAGGCCGCCCTCGCACACGACACGCCGCGTCCCGCCGTCGTTGCGGCCGCCGACGACCGTATCGATCTGGTGAGCCTGTCCCCCGAGGACTTGGACGATCTCGTCCACCGCCTCTGCATGGAGCTGCACGGCACTACTGAAGGCGGCCCCCGCGAGTTGATCGGACCAGGGCCAGCAACCACTGTCTTGCGTGACAGGCCCACCACCGGCGAACGGTGGGTGCTTCAGTGCCGGCGCAACCGGCACGTCGTGCCTCTGGAGACGGTTCACGCCCTGGCCGGGCAGATGCTGGACGTGCAGGCCAGCCGGGGCATCCTGGTCACCACCAGCTGGTTCGGGGCAAGCAGCCATGCGTTCGCCCAACGCAGCGGCCGCATCGATCTGGTGGACGGCCGAACTCTGAAAGCCCTTCTGCGTGAACACCTCGGCATCGAGGCCCGGCTCGGACTTGGCCGTCTTCCGCCTGAGTGGAATCCGGGAGACATTGCCTGAGCATCCCGGCTCTCGCTGCCAGCCGTACGGCTGGCAGCGTCGTTCGCGAAGGCCATCGCTGCTTCGGCTGTGCCTGTCCCTGGTCGACTGAACCAGTCGCGGAGCGCGCCGCGCGCGGGCGCTGTCGTGCCGCGATCGGAAATAACCCGAATCTGCCTGCCTGTTCGCTACTCGGGGGCTAAAGTCGCGTTTCAGGCCCGGGTCGCCGCTCGTAGCGATGGCACGAGCTGCAACAGACTTCCACGCTGTCCGGGGATGCGGTCGTACCGTGCCCACCAGCAGCTTTCTTCTCACTGCGGCGGGCTTCGGCTTGCCGCGCATCGTTGGAGCTCCTCCATGACAGCCGTCCAGGCCACCCCATCTGCGCTGCCCCGCGACTTCTTCTGCGAGCACTCCGCCAGCAAAAGCCGCGTTCTCGTTCTGCTGGCACACCCTGACGGGCCCTCCAGCCTGCAGGCCGTCATGACCTGCAAGGATGCGCTCGTGGCCCAGCATGCCGCGCTCCTCCTCTCCCTCGCTGCCCGCAACGGGATCCTCACCGCGCCGCAGCAGAACACGGCGGGCAAACTGCTCACTGTGCTGCCGGATGCTCCTGCTGCCTCCTTCCGTCAAGCTCTCGACCAGGCACGCGCGGGGGTGTGGCCCGCCGGCTCGCCGGGGTTCACCTGGCCTTCCGACGACCCGTTCGACTGGGTGCAGGAGAGCGGCACGGAAGAGGCACTTCCCGTTTCCGCTATCCGCACCCCGAGGGACGCTCGGCTCGCCGACCTGCCCGGTCCGGTGATTCGCGTGGTCCAGTTGCGCGAGTTCCACGTCTACGACCAGGCCAAGGCACTCACGGCAGCGGCCGCCAGCGGCTGGGAGCCTGCGCCGCAGGAGGAGCTCACCCAGGAGGATCCGCACGACCTGACCGGCGCTGTCATGTTCGCTGCCGAGACCACGGGTGACCTGCCGGGCGCGGACTGCCTGAACGACACGCAGGAAGGTCAACTGCTGCTGTCTGCTCAGGGAGACGAGGTCGCCGACTGGTCGGCTGAGCCGGTCCGCGTCGATTTCGGCTCGGGCTGGCGCCTGCACCGGACCAATCGCTCCGGCACCGCCTCGAGCACGGGCGCTGTGCCCGAGAGCGACCAGGAGCAGCCGGACTTCGCCGCTCTCTTCGCGCTGCCCGCGGCGTGCGACTGCGAGGAGGAGGACTGCCGCAAGTGCGACTGGACGCTCACGCCGCGCACGGCCGAGCTGCTGTACAGCGCGCTGGTCGAGCTTGCTGAGTCGGCTTACGACGATGCCGCCGAGTTGGGTGATCGTCCCGTCATCAAGGACGATGACGGTGCCTGGGGCTTCTTCTCCCGTCTTCCGCAGGTGACCTGGCGCCAGAACGCGCAGTGGCGGCGCGGCCTGGCCCGGGCCTGCGACGATCTGGCAGGCGACCTCGCGAGCGGCAGATGGCCCCGGCCCGTCTGCGCGGCGGAGGAGATGGTCTTGCATCTCGCCCTCGACGATGCCCTCGAGCATCTGGAAGCCGGTGACGGCAGTCCGCATGCGGCACTGCCCACGCACCGCGACGACTATGACTTCGACGCCTGCTCGGATTTCTTCTTCCAGGACCACGATGTGCTGTGGCTGTACGACAGCAAGTACAGCGAAGACGCCGGAGAAGCCGAGGGCAGGGAGCCTGTCGGCGTCCCGCCCGCCTTGCACCCGGACAACTGGTTCGAAGACTTCCTCAACGTCCCTGCGCGCTCCCCAGAGCGCGGATACCGCCGCTGAACCGCAGGCACGGCTCTTGGCATCAGCCGATGTCGTGAACCCTTCGCCTTCTGCACTCACATCGCCACGGGCTGGCGCCCGGACCTGCAACAGAGAGCACCTGGATGAACGTGAGCACGCAGCCCGTATGGGCTGAAGAGAGATACGAGCGCAACAAGGTCCGCCAGCTGCTGGTCCCCGGCGGCACACTACAGGCCACCGACGAGGCCGGGGCGCTACAAGTTTCCAACGTCTACGGCAGCTGGCCCGCGGTACGCACGCCAGCGGAAGCGGCCGACGGGCTGACCGCCGTGCTGCCCGGCTCTTCCGGCCAGGAGGTGCACTGGCAGGGCAGCCGCATGGCGCACCCGCCGCAGGCGGTGGTGGAGTCGTATCGGGATGCCATCGGCTTTGGGTGCGGATCCTTTGAAGTGACCGTCGGGATCAAGCGGTGAGGCCGTAGTTCTGCGGGTCGGGGCTGGGGTAGAGGCGTTGATGTTCACGCACCGCGTGGTAGCGCCAGTAGTCCTCGAAGTCGCCGTTCGTGATCAGTGCGCGGAGTTGGAGGACGGCTTCGGCGCCGTCGAGTCCCCAGCGGGCGCCGGTGATGTCAAGGCGGTCGGCGATGAGGTGGCGGCAGGCGCCTTCGACGGCGCCGGTGGCGATTGGCCAGCCAGCCGTGAGGGCGGTGTCGTAGTGGAGCTGGTCGAGGTGACCGGTGAGATAGCGAGCGCAGGTGGTGACGGCGTCGCAGCGGGTTGCGGGAAGCTGTTCTGCTGCGGCCTGGGCGGTCATCTCGGTGGCGGCGCGGTCGGCGTGTCCGGCGAGGATCGCGGTGAGTTTGTCTGCGGCCCAGGTCTCGGCCTCGCGGCTGCCGACCGGATGGAAGGCATGCGCGTCCGTCCACGTGTACTCGGCGACGTGCACGAAGTCGAGCAGGATATTCAGGTGAATGCCGCGGCGGTCGGCTTCGGCCTGGATCAGGTCGAGTTGGTGGCGGGCGCCGTCGACGAGGACGAGCCAGTCCCGCAGATGCCGGGGGTCGCGGGCCTCGGCCTGGTCGAAGGCGTCGGCGACGACCAGTTCTGGAGAGTGCATCACCGAGGCGGTGCACCATTTGCGCTCCGCTTTCGGGCCCTGTCGTGGCGGCCGGGTTTCGCTTCGGCCACCGGGCGGGTGGACGATATCGTGCGGCCGACGTGGGGCCGGAACGACATCGAAGACGCAGGCCACCGTCGCCATGCGTTTGCGGTTGGGCTTCTCGCCCGGGGCCAGGCGTCCGCGTCGCCCGGCCGCCGCGCTCTTGGCCGCGGCTCGGCGGGTGGCTTCGCGCAGGGCTTCGGGGCGCATCACCACGCCCTTGCCGTCGATCTCGATGACCAGCGGCATCTCGCGGGTGCACGGGGTGGGGATCTTCGCCGTGTAGTAGGCGGCGATGTCGACCGCGGAGGCGACCACCAGTTCTTTGAGGCGGCGCTTGCCCAGCACCTTCCCACATCGTCGCTCGATTGCAGCGGCAGCCTGGTCGAACGAGCCTCTCACGGCTTCCAGGACCGCGAGCCGGGCAAGGCCGCGTGAGTGCCGGCCCGCGGGCAGCGACAGCTTCTCGTCTGCTGGGTGCACGTTGGCAACGCCTCGGCCACGATGGGCGATCCGGGTCACCCGAACTGGCCCGAACACGCACGTCAGTAGGCGGCGGTGACCCATCTCTCGCCAGGTTCGAGGCTGTCCTTCCGGACCGAGTACCAGGGGCTGCCCTCGGTCCGCTCGCATCGTGTCCTCCTCCTTCCTGGCTCGCTGATCGAGGTGGTTCTGCATCAAATGCCGCAGCAGTTCGCGCCCTAACTCTTCGAGCTGGGCTTCGAGTTCGTCGTGAGACAAGTCTGCTGCCGGGCCGTCGGCCAGCGTCGAGATGAGGCGTTCGAAGGCATCACGGGAGGCGGAGTATGGATCAGGCTCGGGTAAGGCATCGTACGGTTCCATCGAGGGCTCTTCTTCGGGAGTGATTCGTTTTGGTTGGCACCTACGAATCTACGGAGAAGAGCCCCTTGGTCACTGCGAGTTGCTGCGGTCTCGCCCCGGGCCTTGCCGGGCGAGGGTGAACTGTCCCGGCGTGTTCTCGTCCAGCCAGCCTCGTTCCACCAGCCGCTTCAGCTTTTCCCGGGTGCCCTCGATCTTCCCGGTCGTCGTCGGCAGACCGATCCGCGGCACGATCTGCTTGGCCTGCAGCGGTCCTGGCGCGTCAGCGATGATCTCCACGATGTCCCGGTAGACATCCGGTAATACCGCCACCACCAGGCCCTCCCGCCAAGGCGGCACCATCATCACCCCGACGCCGTGAGGCACCGACGTCTCGTCCGGCGCCGGAGCATCCCCCGCCGCAAGGTGCGGTCCGGCCTGAGCGGCCGACAGTTCCGCCAGCACCTGCGCGACGGTCTCCCGCGTGATCTCGAGCCGCGAAAGATCCTCCCGAGCCGCCTCCAGCCGGATGGCCAACTCGGCTGCCTCAGCTTGGAGTGCCTCCACGCGCCGCCGAGCTGCGGCCTCTCGAGCCTGAAGCTCTTCCGGCAAAGACACCATGGCGCCCCACCTCCATCCCGCCACGGTAGAAGCCCGACGACACCACCACACACCAATCAGCGTTTGCCCAGCTCTCCCCGCCCGGGAGCAACTACACCCAATCGATCATTCGAAGGGGAAGAGCAGGACAATAGGCAAGTGCAATCAGTGATTCCCCTAGACCGGAGCAGGGTGCTGAGCCGATGATCAAAACACCGCCCACGATGCAGATGGTCTCCTTTGCGGCCTGGCGGGACACTGCCCCGCATACGGGCCACCATGCCGATCGGCACTACGTCACCCTGGCCGAACTCCTGATCCGCCTGGGGAGTTACGGCCTCACGCTCACGTGGCGAGCCCGGATCTTCGACGATCACCCACACTCCAGCTTCGCGGAGCTGGTCAGAGCTTCAGCCGGCCACGGAATCCCCACCCTCGAGCTGTTGGCCATGGACGCGCCCCACCTGCAGGCCGTCGACGGAGACTTTGAAGGCTACGCGGGTAGCGAGCTCGTGCTGACCCTGAGGGAGTTCGACAGTTCAAGCTGGGATGTCCGCACAGCAGACGAGTGGGTACTCAACGAGATCCGACGACACTATCCGGACGCCAAGCCCATGACCCCGGACGAATGGGATGCCACGAACTGATCCCCGAGGAGGGAACCGTCACTCCAAAGGATCCGCACCCAACAGAGATCCCGCAGCCGACGCCCTGGCACTGGCCGTATCCAGGCGCCCACGACCGACGGCATCACCACAGCGCACGCCGCGTGGGCCTGACGAAGTACGGCAAGGCGTCCGTCGTTCATAGTGCTGCGAGGACGAAGGTCAGCAATGCCAGGGAGAGCGTGGCACTGCCCGCGAAGGCCACGGCACCCCGTAGCAGGGCGCTGGCGTAAGTGGCTCCGTCGAGGCGGGCAAGTACGCCAGCCGCTGCTCCTACGAGCATGCAGAAGAGTGCAACGACTGCTAGGAGCAGGACCAGGAGCATCAGGTGGATGGGTGAGGTGTTCATGACTTCTTCCCGGAGCGGTCGACGACGGGGACTCCAGGAAATTTCGCGGCTTTCGTGTTCACCGGGGTTCAGGGCGAACAAAGATGAACGAAGACGGTCGCCCGGGGGACGGAGAAGCAGGACATGGGGGAAGTACACGCGGATCCGTTGGCGGAGCTCGCGCTGCAGCTGCGCTCCCTCAGGGCTCAGCGGGGTTTACAGATGGGCGGGTTGCAGCAGAGGACCGGGCTGGGTCGGACGACGGTCAGCCAGGCACTGAACGGCCAAGTGGTGCCCTCCGAGGCCACGCTGGTGGCCTTGGCGAAGGCCCTGGGTGCTGATGTGGACTCTATGCTGGCCCTGCGCGAAGCCGCAGCGCGCCAGCCGAATGTCTCGCCAGTAAGAATGGTGCGCAGGCGGGTACGGCCGAAGGTGGAGGCGCCCTTTCAGAAGCGGTATCTCAACTACGTGGCAGAACGGCATTCCCAGCTGACCGTCGTAGGGCTGGATTTGAGTCGACCGGAACGTGCGTGCTGGCCGCTGGACGCGGCGTACTTGAGCTTGGAACTGGCAGAGCGGTCAGAGGACTGGCCTGCAGGCGATGAGGAAGCGGACCGGCCGACCGTCGTAGTGAAGCGTGCCGAGCACGCGCTGGCCAACTGCCGACGAGTTCTTCTGAGAGGGCTCGCCGGCAGTGGAAAGACGACACTGCTGCAGTGGTTGGCTGTCGCAACGGCGCGCGATGAGCTGCCGGAGGAACTGGCGGACTGGCGAGGGTGGATTCCGTTCGTCCTGCCGCTGCGGACGCTGGTGAGGCGTGGGCCTCTTCCGGAGCCGCACGACTTCCTGTCTGCGGTCGGCACCCCCCTGGCCGCCTCCCAGCCGGATGGGTGGGCCGATGCCGTACTTGCCGGGGGCGAGGCACTCGTCCTGGTCGACGGCATCGACGAGGTTCCTCAAGAGCACCGGGGTGCTACGCGGGACTGGCTCGAGCGGCTCTTGGCGGCCTACAGGGACGCGCGCTTCGTGGTCACCACGCGCCCGTCCGCTGTGCCGGAAGGCTGGCTAGCTTCGTCGCACTTCACCGAACTGTCAGTACGGCCCATGAGTGCCGCCGACACCGGAGTCTTCGTACACCGGTGGCACACCGCAGCGCGACACAATGCGGCAACCGACGCCGAACGCTCACAATTGCATGATCTCGAAGCAGCGCTCCAGGTCACGGTGCGCGCTCAGCGTGACCTGGCGCAGCTCTCCAGCACGCCCCTGATGTGTGCGCTGATCTGCGCGCTGCACCGGGACCGCCGCGGTCATCTGCCCCACAGCCGCATGGAGTTGTACGAAGCAGCGCTGTCGATGCTGCTCGTACGCCGAGACCTTGAGCGCAGCATCGATGTACCGGAAGGCATTCAGCTCACCGAACACCAGAGCGTCCAGCTCCTGCAGCGTCTGGCCTACTGGCTCATCCGCAACCGCCAGACCGAGATGGAACGGGCCACCGCGATGGCCCTGGTCGACGACGCGCTGCCCGCCATGCAGGCCGTGGCCGAGCAGGGCACTGCCGACCAGGTTCTGGCTCACCTGGTCGGCCGCAGCGGGCTCCTGCGCCAGCCCACCGCGGACACCATCGACTTCGTCCACCGCACCTTCCAGGACTACCTCGGGGCCAAAGCCGCCATCGAAGCCCACGACTTCCCCCTGTTGGTCAACAACGCCCACGACGACCAGTGGGAGGACGTCGTACGCATGGCCGTCGCCCACGCCCGCCCAGCCGAGAGCGCTGATCTCCTCCGCCGCCTCGTCAAACGCGGTGATGCCGACGGCGAACACCGGGGCAGACTCCACCTCCTGGCAGCCGCCAGTCTGCAGTACGCCACTGAAATCGAACCCGAGGTCCGCAGGCTGGTCGAACAGCGAGCACGCCTTCTGATGCCTCCCCGCTCTTCTGAGGAAGCGGAGGAGCTTGCCGCGCTGGGTCCGGGCATCCTGGATCTGCTGCCCGGGCCCCAAGGCCTGAAGCAGGATGAAGTGAATGCGGTTTTCCGCACGTCTGCTGTTATCGGCGGTGACCAAGCATACGCCTTCCTTCAGCACTTCACACAAACATCGTCTCCTACCCCGGCAAACTACGAGCTAGTCGACGCCTGGGAGAAATTCAATGCAGACCAATATGCCCAGGACATCCTTTTCCGCTTCAAAGAAGGATTGCATCTGAGCGTACAGACTCAAGACCAGAGGAACGCCCTGCGATTCCTCAAACCTATCACCAACGTCGCCTTCAGGGGAGAATTCACCCAAGCCGAGATCACCGAGCACCTTTCTCCTGATCACACTCGGAAGATCGAGATCTACTCGGGTCAACTGCTCGAAGATTTGACATTCGTACGCGATTTCCCCGCCCTAAAGGAACTCGCTCTCAGCAGCTGCACAAAACTCGGTCACCTCGAAGACCTTGAAGGGCTGCCACTACCCAACCTGAGACTGCTTCAACTCCCGGACTCTTTCTCATTCAACGCACTGGCCACCCTTCCCCACCTCACCGAACTCGCTCTCTACACACGCCTGCCATGGAATAGCCTGGGAGAGCTACCCGCACCAGCAGATCTCACCTCACTACGCCTCGCCGAATGGATCGGCGTACCCCTGACAGGCATCTCTAAATGGAATCAACTGCGGGAGCTAGTGATCAACGCGGCACCTACGCCCGCGGAATGGCGAGAAATTTCCAGCCTGCCCCACCTATCAAGACTTAGCCTCGGACAATATGACCTCGCGCAGGCCACTCCCATAAATAGCGTCACTTACCTGCACCTTTCCCCTATCGACTCAGACACCCAGTTGGACCTGGTGCCGGATACCTTTCCCAATGTGAAAGAGATTTTCGTCAACTGTCGGTCATCCCTGCCCGACATCACCGACGTCACCCCCTTGAAAAAAATCAAAGATCTTACAATCTCCTTGAGTTACGCGAATTATGTCGTTGGCCGAGAGGAGTTCGGTCCAGAAGCGGTGCGTCTCTACCCACGACCCCGCACAGAAATCATCTGATCACCCATCTGGTTGAGGTCTCAGCACATAGATCGGCTTCTCTTCAACGCGGACCCATCAGCTGCGCATCCGCCGCCACCTATGCATCCAGCATTCAGACCAAACGTCGCTCACCGTCTCGCCACCTCTAGATCATCGACACCGCCGAATGCGACGCGGTCCTTTTCACGGATGCGCGCGGCTCGATGGTCGATATCGTGCAAATGGTCGGACGCGCACTTCGACTGCATCCCGGGCGCGGGAAACTGGCCACGTTGATCGTCCCGGTGTTCCTCGGACCCGACGAAGATCCGAACGAGCTTCTCACGTCTGACGCTTATGGCAGCCTGTCCAAGGTGCTGACAGCCCTGCGGGCCCACGATGCCCAGACCATCGAAGCCCTCGCCGATCCCCGTGTCCGCAGCGGCAGTTGGTCCTCCGAGGACGACGGCGAAGGCCTCGCGGACGACATCGACGACCAGGACGACGACGGACAGGACGACGAGGGTGAGGAGCGGAGGAGCGGGATCTGGTGCCGCCGATCGGGGCCGCCGCGGCGGGGGTGCTGCGGTTCACCGAGGAACGCGACCCAGCCGCACTCGCGCAGTTCGTACGGCTACGGGTCATCGACCCCGAAGGGACCTACTGGCGCCGCGGCATCGAAGCCGCCACCCGCTGGCTACACCAGACCGACAACACCGAACTGCGCGTGCCCTACACGTTCGAGACGCCTGGGGAGTGGGGGGCGCTTGGAGGGCATCCGCTGGGGGTATAGGTGGCGGATCAGCGCCGCTACTACACCGCCGGGACCCTGGAGACCAAGCGCGTGGCGGAGTTGGAGGCGCTGGGCATGGTGTGGTCCGTGCACGCCTCCGCCTGGGAGGCCGGCCTCGCCGTCGCCCGCGACTACGCCACCGTCCACGGCCACCTCCTCCCGCCGACCTCAGCCGTGTGGGGCGGGGACGGGTTCCCCATTGGGGTCTGGGCCAAGAACCAGCGGGCGGCGGCCAAGCGGACGCGGGAGAACGCCCTACGCCGGGCGAACGGCGAGACCGGGCTGTCCTACGCCGGAGAGCTGTCCGCCAGCCGCATGGAGGCGTTGAACGAGATCGATCCCGGGTGGGCCCCGGAGGGATGGGAGATCGCCTGGCAGCGCTGCTACCGGCTCCTGCTCGCCCACATACAAGCCGGGGGCGCGCTCCCGGCCGGGCCAGGGGACGTCGTCGTCCAGGGCGAAGACCTCGGAGTGTGGATCGCCGGAAAGGTGGCTGGTTGGGACCGGCTCGTACTCGCACAGCAGTACCTCCTCGAGACGATCGGCGTGCACCCGGAGACCGAGAGCCTGCCGGTAGTGCCGGCACGGCGCTCGCAAGACGCACGATGGGCCGCCAACCTCGCCGCGGCCCGGCAGTTCCACGCCCGAGAAGGACACCTGCGGCCCGCGCGCAAGCACATCGAGACCGTCAACGGCGAAAAGATCAAACTCGGAACGTTCCTCGACAACACCCGGCGCCGCGCCGACAAACTCAGCCCCGAACGACGTACTGCTTTGGATGAGTTGGGCATGCGATGGTAGGTGCGGGAAAGCGCTGTTGAAGCGTGCGTCGGCCGCATGACCGCACGGCCGACTCGCTGTGTGTGCGCGGCCGTTGGGGTCGTTGCCGTGCAACTAATCGCCAGGGTTCGCCAGGGTGCGCCTGATGGTGTGCCACTGGGTGATGAGGCCACTCTGAGACTGCTCACCTTTGTACCGGACCTGCCTGTCCCAGCAACCGGGCTGGGCACGCCCAGGATCTGGGCTCTCTTCGGTAAGGGAGGTGGGCATGCGAAAGCGGAAGAAGGGTGACCGCCGCATGCAGCGGTGGGACCCGGCCAGCCGGGCGCAGGTGGTTGTCGCTGCGCTCACGGCGGTCACTGCGATCGCAGGATGTGCGGCTCAGTTCGCACGCTGAGGCGTTGAGGCAAAGACACAGCCGGACGGCCACGGTGGGGCTCGCGCGGGCGGGCCCGACCGGCAGATGATCGGCCGGACCCGCCTCAACGCTCCGCACATCCGGCCCGGGCTCTGGAGGCCACCAGAGCCCGGGCACCGCGGACCATGCGGCTCCTGCATCAACAGGAGGTCTATGTGGACACGATCCAGTATTGCCCCCTGCTCGGCGATCCCAACACCCTGGCGAGCAGGAGTGAAACGTGGCGAACAAGGGTGGCGCGTGCACGAGACTTCGATCTTGAAACTGGCAGGCGATCCCTCACCGGTGCCACGGCAGCAGGCGTGCGTCGAGCGCGTGGGAAGGCCGCCTCCGCGTCAACGGCATCCTGTCCGCCAGGGTGAGTGAACTGATCGTCGCGGGCAAGGATCTCGGGGACCTGGATCGCCGCGCAGCCGTCGGCTGGGAGAGACTGGTGCCGACGCAGCAGTGTCTGTTGGAGAGCGTCGGCTCGCCCCGGATGCAGGTGTGCCGCCGGTGGGAGACCCACCTCGCCACAGCCCGCCAGTTCCACGCCCGCGAAGGACACCTGCAGCCGTCACGCAAGCACATCGAGATCGTCAACGGCGAAGAGATCAAACTCGGAACGTTCCTCGACAACACCCGCCGCCGCGCCACCAAACTGTCCGCAGAACGACGCGACGCCCTCAACACACTCGACATGCACTGGTAGAAGGCGCGGTTGCGGACGTCACAACGCCCGTGGCTGTGCACGCGAGTTGCGCGTACATAGCCGTTCGGTCAATTGTCCTTCTTCCAGAGCCTCTTAAGGGCCTCCGATAAGGGCTTTGCTGGCTTGTCGACGTTACGCAAGCTGCCTACGCCCGGGGCTGTGTCAGGTGGCTGCCTGACAGGCACAGTCTCGGGCCCCGATGTTGTGTCGGAGTGGAAGATGACCAGGGCGAGTGCGCGGCGGCTCGATACGGTGCCCCGCTTGTCAGCAAGCCCGGCGCGCTGGACGATGGAGGCTTCCAGCTCCGCGCGGGCCTGCTCGAACTGTTTACCGCACAGCGCGAGGATGCCCAGCTCGTGGTGAAAGTGGGCCTGTTCCGATATCTCACCGGCAAGCCGGGAGGCCTCGGCGCCTAGCCGCAGCGCCCGCTCCCAAGCGCTCCAGCGCATGCCTATGGCGAACGCCAGTGCCGCTGTGCGAGCCAACTGCACAGTTACGTCTTCCTCGCCGTTGGCCGATGCCGTTGTGCCCGGCACCAGCACGCTGAGTGTCGCAAGCAGGGCGTCGGCTTCAGCGCACACACGTTGTGCGGTGACCGCGGGGTGCCCGGCCCACCAGGCGTAGTGCTGAGCTGCCGTCAGGGCTCGGTCTGCGGCGTCGTCACCGTACCCGGCGGCCTGGAGTTGCTGCAGCACTCCGGCCGCGAGGTGGTAGCGGGGACCGGCTGGCGAGACCAGTCCGCAGAACTCCAATTCGCCAAGAGCGGCGTCCGCGTGAGTGTCGCCTATCAGCGCCGGCAGATGCATCTGGTGGGGGACCTCGCCGCCGAGCGCGACCGCGAATCGCAGGGTGTCGCGCGCGGAGGTGCTGAGCCCCGCAGCCAGCAGCGGTGCAGGCGTAGCGGCCTCGTTCAGAGACGGCAGTTGACCGCGTTGGCGCAGCAGGGCCCCGGCCTGGACGAAGCCCAGCGGCAGCCCTTCGGTCTCGAACCAGATGTCGCCCGCCCAATTGGCCTCCTCCTCGGTGAGGTCGCGGTCAACGACGCGCTTGAGGAGTTCCAGTCCGCCCGCGCGTGTCAGTCCGCTGATGAGGACCTCCTCGACGGCAGAGTCAGCGGGGGGTGCAGGCATATCGGGAGTAGTGCCGATCAGGAAGGCGCACTCGGGCGCCGCATCCAGCAGCTCATCGAGTTGGGAGCCTCCGAACTCCATGTCGTCGAGGACGACGATCGCGCCGATCTCCCGCACGTATAGGAGCAGCTCGTCCCGATCCGGGCGGTACAGAGGCGCGTAGTAGATGGCATAGAAGAGTTCGTGGAGCAGGTCGCCGAGGGTGCGGTGGAAGCCGCTGAGGCGGACGACGCCGTCGGGAGCAAGGTCCGAGCAATCCTCGGCGACGACGTCGAGCAGCGCGGTGCGGCCGGCGCCGGCGGGTCCGGTCAGCCGGACTGAGCGGCCGCGAGCCAGCAGCCGAACCAGCCGCTCGCGCTCGTCTTGCCGCTCCAGGAGAGGGAGCCTTCGCCGTGCCTCCAACTCCCCCACGACAATCGGTCTGGTCGCTCGGCCCAGCTTGGGGCGCTCAGCTGCCGTGAGCTTCCTCGGCCGCCCCGGGCGCCTATGCGGCGGGCAAACCTCAATGTCGCTGTCGTCGACGGGGTTGACGGTCAGGAGATAGTCGCCCGTAACAAGCTGCACCGTGTGCTCGGGCGCGGGCGTGTGCTCTCCGGAGGCAGGCGGGTGGGATGTAGTGGAGGGGCGCTGGTCCGGGGCGCTGCCATCCTGATCGTGGTCTGTCGAAGGCGGGGATTCGGGGGTGGCAGGAGTGAAGAGTGGCACTGGAACCGTGTGTGGAACTGGGTACGGCTCCGCAGCGGCCTTCTCATGGTTCTGAGCGTCTGTGCCGGTCATTGAGGGTTGGGCAGCTCGGTCGGGTCCGGAGGCGCCTATAGAGGGGGGTGCAGGGCGGGCGCCAGGGATGTTGATGCGGGGCTGCTCGGTGATGATTCGCTGCGGGGTGTATGGCTCGGCTGATTTAACGGTGTGGTGTTTGTTGTCCGGGTTGCTCCCTGCTTCCCGCTGACCTGCGTGAGGCATTTCAAGCACTATGACGTGTTTGCCTTTTTCTGGCATGTCTTTGATCGTCCGGAGTGTGGCGCCATGTGCCAGTACATCAGCCTCCACCTGCGCCATCTGATCCGAGTCGAGGTCAGGGAAAGAGCCTTTGACGTCGACGCGAATGGATTGGTCCCGTTGTGCAGCTGAAACGGTCACGGGGGTTTGGCCTGCTGCTCTGGGGGCGGCTGCGATGATCAGCCGGGTGAGTGTGTTGGGCAGCCATTGTGCGTCCAAGCCGATGAGCGTGGGCGGCGCGAACACCATGAAGCGTGTCTGCTCCAGGCCGGTCCCAGCAGTCGCCGCTCGTACGCCTTCGTGGACTGCCGAACTGAGTGTGCTGGACTCGGCGGGGGGAGCGGGGTGCGTCTGGTTCAGGGTGAGGGCTGGGGCAGGGACCGCAATGGCCGCGCGGGCTTCTTTGGCACTGCGTAGCAAGTCTGCGCGGGCAGCGGCCGGGAGTGCGCCGCATAGCTGAGCGACGGCCTCGGTGCCGGGCTCGTCCATCCGCGCGAGGATCTGGATGAGGAGTTGGTGGTATTCCATGGTCTGAAGCCTCAGCCGGCTGGCCTCGGCCCGGGCCTGGTCGTCCCGCGGCAGGATGAACGGGTGTTGCGGGGAGGAGCTCTTGTCCAGGCGGACCGTGAAGGTGATCACGGATCCGCTGCGGCTGTCTCCTTCGACCACGGGGGTGGTGCGCAAGTCGACACGTACTTCGCTGCCGTCCTTGGCCTTGAGGACCTGGCCTTGCAGGCTGCAGGGCTTGGCCTCGAGGAGAGAGCGCCCCAGGAGAGTGTCGGCGTAGGGCTGGGGCTGCCCGTCCAGACGGGAGTTCTGGGTCAGCGAGGGGAACGAACGCCCTGTGAGCTCGCTCGGCTCATAGGCGAGCGCGGATGCGGCGGCCGCGTTGGCCAGAGTGATCTGGGCGTCGGCACCGACACGGATGATGCCTTCGGTGGCGGTGTGCAGGATCAACTCGATCTGGCGCTGCTGCCTGACGAGCTCCGTCTCGAGTCTCTGGACGCCTGTCAGATCCTTGATCAGGATCATCAGTTGGCCGTCGGCGGAGCCGCTGGGAGGTGCCTGCCTATTTGATCTAGCTGTTTCACCGGCGGGGGTAGGGGGTGCGTCGAGACGCACACTGTGGACCTCGACCAAGAGGTCCTGTCCGTCGAGACGACGTGCCTCGCTGCGCAGCGATGGCATTCTCCCGGCCTGGGACGCGTCCTCGCTCCTGGCGAAGTGGGGCAGCCGAGAGATGTCGAACGACGGCAGAAGCTCAAGCAGGCTCCTGCCGAGGAAGCCCTCGTCCCCAGCCCCCCAGAGCGCTCTGGCAGCACCGTTGGACTGAAGGATCGTCCCGTGAGAGTCAGTGAAGAGCACCGCGTCGGGGAAGCCATCTGCCCATACAGCAAGGTCAGATGCGCTCTGTAGAGCCCAACTGTCGCTCGGCACAGCACCCGGCGGCAGGAGAGCTTCGGGCGGGTCGATGAACTCCGCGATCTCCTCGTCACTGGCAGGCGCGAGTGATCCGCCCAGGTCTTCGGTGCTGAAGGACTTGGGTAATTCGCCGTAGGCCGTGTGCCAGAGCCGGGCGAACTGCAAGCGCAACTGGTCGGGTGCCGTGTCACCGGCGCAGTGCTCGGCGATCAGGTCCGGCAGCCACCAGTGGCCGTACGGTCCCTTCTTGTTCGCCCCTCCCAGCCTCCGACTCAGGAACGTCGCATTCAGCTCTGTGACGCCCTGTTCCTGCAGCATGTCGAGGAAAGTGTTCCGAGAACCGTGGGAAACGAGGATGCGCTCCTGCAGGGCCACGATCAGGGCCAGGACCCCGCGGCTGAAGCGCGTACGGATGGCCGCGTTCGCGGTCTCGATGGCTAACCGCTCTTTGTCCGGCAACTTCGCGAACTGCTCCGGGCAGCGCACCGAGAAGATGAAGGCATCGATCGCCGCGCGCTGCCCGCCCCGGCCCAGCAGCTCCGCCAGCCCCAGTCCCTTGCTGCTGCGGTAGCCCGCGCTTGCCGCGTCACCATCGATAGCCGACCCCTCCAACTCCCCCTATGCAACATCGCAGTTCGCATGTTGCACATTTGCTGAGCTGGGATGTTGCACTCCGTTTCGCTGGCTTCAGCGACTCTAGCGGGTTTGAAATATGGGCGTAGCGCCATCACGGAAATCCGTGTGGCGCTACCGGCAAAACACAGGGCCTCGCACCGCACTCCGTTCGCCAACGACTACGGCACGAGGCCCACCATCCATCCATCAGCGAGAAGGAAGGACCCCTCTAGGATGCTTGATCACCTGCCTGCGAAGGTAGGGGTCTCGGCTGGGAACGGCACCCGTACCGCCCGAACGGCCCGCACCCCCCGTACCTGTGACCACCCCGCACCGCACGTCCGCCCCGGCGGTGCAGCATGACAAAACTGCAGGTCCTCACACTCCTGCTGGCCCTGTCAGCTGCCCTCAACCTCGGCTGCGCATCCGGCATCATCGCGATCTACTCCGGCGCAGGCACAGCAAGCGCGATCCTCGTCGGCGGCGGCACCGTCGGAGGCGCGATGACCCTCTTCCTCGCCGGCGTCGGCGTATACCGCCGCTAGACAAAGCTTCTTGGCCGCCTCCCGGCGGCCAGAAGCCCACAACGATCTCCTGATCGATAAGGTCCGCAACGGGGCCGTGCCGACTGCAGTCGGCACGGCCCCGTTGCGTGGTCACCGATGATGTGCCCGTTGGTAGTGCGCTTCCCCTGCATGCTGGGAGATCACGTCGGTGATCCTGCCGATGGTCGCTTTGGCATCCGGACACTTGTCCCGTTTGCCCAATTGGCGCTGTAGCGCATAGGCGAGGTCAGCCAACTGCACTCGCGTGCGAGCTCACGAAGTGCATGGAACAGAGAGACAGCCGGAGTTCGATGAGGAGCAGGGCGGTGGGACAGGTGCAGGGATTGCCGGTGCGAGGGGCGCCCGTCGTTGCGGCCGATAGGTGCAGCGCACGCGAGGTAGCGAGATCATCTGTTTCGTCCGGCAGCATTGGTGGTCTGCCGGCCAGACGGTGAAAACTGGTGCCATGCGACTCATGCAACCGTTCGCTTTCGACTGGGACCGCCAGTCCATGCAGCAGACCGAGCAGTGGAACTGGCTCGCGGTCGAGATAGCCGAGATCCGGCGATGCGCCGAAGCGGGCGATCAGGCACACGACCGCCTTGCTCTCATTCTCCTCGACCATCTGGTGGAGGTGGTCATCGGCCGTGAGGTCAACGCTCAGCTGGCGTTCCAGATCGCTGACAGCGTCATTGAGGAGATGCGCGAGTTCCGCGACAGTGGCGGAGAGCTCAGCGAGGACCTCAGCCGGCTGGTCGAGGAGCATGTGGGACCGAAGCGCCGAAAGGCCATGGACGCTGCCCTGCACGAAAAGACCAAGTTCCTGGTGCAGAGGGGCGTCCTGACAGAGCAGGAACGCGAAGTGCTCGACCGACTGCACGAGTACCGCAACGCGGCCTACCACCGGGACACCCTGGAGCCAGATCTGATCTCAGATCTCGTGCTGGCTTTCAGGGTTCTGGCCGACGAACTTGTCGGCCGGCACAAACCGATCGCATGGACGATGGCGTCATCGGACCCAGCTCCCATCGTGACGCCACAGCAGCTTCGGGACCGACTCACAGAGGGCGTCGACGTCGATGTCAAAGCGATGGCCCGCCGGTTCCACGGTCACGCAGTGAAGCGCGTGCAAGCCGTCAAGGCGGCCGTAGCTACCGCGCAGCAGTTGTTGGGCGTCGACAGCTCCGGAAAAGCCGACCCCTCCCTTCCAGATGACGACATGGCCCGCATGCTGACCGGACTCAGCGACAAGTCCAAGAACCTGAAGTCCTGGGCGAAACAAGCGGAGGGATTGATGTCCAAGACGTCGTCGCTCACCGGTCTGATGATTCCATTCATCAACCTGGACCGAGCCCTGAGCTCCATCGAACCGTCCGTCAGGCGCCTCGAAATGATCCTGGACTACTGGGAGCAGCAACAGATCAATGAGCTCCGCGGCAAGTAGCCATCAGCCGAACTCACATGCAGCCGACTGAACCTCTCCGGGATCGGTGGAGGTGGTCTGCCCTGGGTCTGATGGAGTCGGGTCGCTGGAGAACTGACTGTTCAGCAGCTTCCGGAGGCCATCATGCCCCGCAGTTGTCCGCCCGAGTTCCGCCGTCGTGTTCTCGACCTGGTCGCCTCCGGCCGGAAGGTTGCCGACCCGCGTTCCTGGATAACGCGCGGCACCGGGTCGCCAAGCTGAGTGCCGAGCGGCGCAGCGAGCTGGCCGCGCTCGGTCTGGAGTGGGCCAGGGAGGGTCGCCCAGCGATCCAGTACAGCTCGCTGAGCAGTGGGCGGCCCGGCATACCGAGTGGCGGCGCGTTGCCGCACTTATGGACGGTGCAGGCTGGCCGGTCTACGTGCCCGCACAGGACGTCCAGGGCAGCGCGTGGGAGCAGGACCGCGAGACGCGCCGCCAGGCGGCCACCGCCAGGCATGCCGCCTGGCGGCTGGAACAACGACGCTCGCGACGAACTACAGGCGCAGGTATGGCTGTCGGCAGAGGTCAGCCGCCGCCTGCGGAACATCAGCCGCGCTACCGGCCTGAGCGCGGAGCAATTGCTCGCCCACCTCGCCGACCAGGTCCGCCTGAACGACGACGGCACCCTCACCGCCGGCCCCTTCACCCCGGACCTAACATCGCCCCGAAACTACGACATTCACCCCTTGGGCAGGTCTTAGGGAGCGGAGGACAGTAGAAGTGCCGAAACTCATGGGTCGGGCCCGTGGTCTGGCGACAGGAATACGGGTGGGAGCGGCTTAGGACTCTTGAATTGCAGACCCCGCACAACGGCCCGGCCCCGTTGTGGCAGGGTGACCGGCATGGTGACCACTCCCCACACAGAGGCCTTGCTGGAAACCCGGCTTCAGCAGACCCTCGACCAGATGTCGGACGAGTCCCTCGCACGGCTCGCACAGACGCTCCAGACCGTGGCCCACTATGCCGAGGACAGCCGCCGCCAGGTCACCCGGACCCTTGCCAGCCCCGAACTCACCGCAGCCCTCGCCCAGATCGCCGGCGCCGTCGAGAGATTCCGCAACGTCAGCGAGCCCCAGCTGGCCGCCGCAGCAGCCGTACTGATGCAGGCATACCCGCCCGCACCCTGCGACGACGTGCCCGATGAACTCAGGGCAGAACTTGATGAAACCCTCCGCGAGTTCTCCACCACCGACGCCGCCCTGCTGTCGCCGGACGCGGCGCGCACGGTGTTCGTCTGTTTCTGCGGCCTGCTGGCCGTCCTCGCACTCATCCAGGTCTCCCTGACATCGCCGACCGCGGACTTCCTGTTCGGCAAGGTCTCTGAGTACGAGCCGTACGGCACCGCGGCCATGGCCGCCGCCGCGGTGGCCTGGGACCGCGTCCACCGCCGCCCTCAAGATGACGAAGAAGACGGCGACTGATCAGGCCGCAGGGCTCAACCCCCGCATCTGACATTGAACTTTAAGGAACAGACCAGCTCCCCAGCCAAAATGCGCGGGCGGGGCGCGGCGGTATTTCGTACTGTCTGTACGGCGGTCAGCCACTTCCTCGCTCTTGGTGGCGGTGGCTGGACTGCTCCTTAAAGTTCAGATCGAGGTGATCGGGCGTGAACAGAAGTGGGTTTCCAGCCCGGCGGGGCGACCTCGGGCACGAGCTCGAAGAGGGCGTCGACCGTCCACACCTTGCCCAGGTCGGATTCCTTGTGGATGCGTCCGCTGTAGACCCCCACCAGTGCGGTGACCGACTCATCGTGCACGATCGCCTCGCCGCCGACGACGACCGGCTCACCGGGGCGGATGTGCATCAGGACCGGAGCCCCTGACTGGCCCTCCCTGGTACGGGAGTCCAGCAGGAACCCTGGCAGATTGTTCCAGCACGCCAGGGGTTCACTCGCGACCGGCGCCACGGTCCAGACCGCGAACGGCCACGTGCCGACATCTCCGAACGGGAAACCGAGGACGAACAGCTTGTCGGTGATCCGCAGGGGAAGGTCGATGTCCGCCTCGCTGCCCTGCGCGGCACGGCGCTCAGGGGGGAACAGATCACGCAGGGTGGGCCAGGTGTTGGGCATGAACGCCTCCACCACCCCCTCGGGAGCGGCACCGATGTGCAAGGCCGCGATGTCGACCCGCCGGTCGGCGGGACTGCGCCACCGGGGACCATGCTGGAATTCCTCGTCGTAGAGCTCGTACTGCTGGATGACCGGCTGGAAGCCATCGTCCGCCTCTCCAGCGAAATGGACGCGCACAAAGTCCGGGCAGAGGGCGTCTTCACGCATGATCTCACCATCGTCCGAACGGCGTCCGCTGAAGACGTGCCAGGCAGTGACGAGGCAGTAGTCCCCGGGGACCCCGATCAAGAACCCTGTGGCGGGACCGAGGAGCTTGTCCTTTGCGTCGCCGTAGGAGCGGCTCCAGGACTGGATGTAGAGGGCGCCGAGGGACAGGGTGTGCACACGCTGGACTCCTTGCATGCCCGGAGACTACGCGTCGACCGATCAGTACCCGTGGCCTGTTCCTTGGAGTCCGCTATCGAGTCCCCGGGTTCGACGCATCCGGGAGGATGCTGCCGGTGCAGACCGAAGCCATCGCCGCCGTAACCGCCTCCGCGGCCGCAATCCTGGGCGTCCCGGCCGCGCTCCTCGTCGGATACCGACAGGCACGCGCAGCCCGCCACGCCGCCGAACTCACCGCCCGCGCCGCCCACGACCAGGTTCGGCGACAAGCGCGACGCGACGCCGCCGTCGAATTCATCATCGCCGTCGAGAAGGCCAAGAAGTCAGCGGTGCTGCTCGCCGAAAGCGAGGAACCCATCGAGGACTACCTCGTGCATGCTGAGCAACGCGTGCCGCTCGATGTCGGCCGGTCCTTGGCCGTCATCCGCATCGAGGGTCCGGACGTCCTCGCCAAGCACGCCCAAACCGTCAACGCCTGGATGGAGAACCTCACAGTCCGCGCCCTGCGTATGAACCGTCTCCGGTACGCGCGGTCCCTACTCCGGCACGCCGCAGACACCGGAAACGAAATCATCGCCGCCGCTCTCGCTCAGCTCACCGACCCGGCCGGAACCGACGAACAGCGGGCCGAAGCCTGGCGGGCGGTGAAGGGCACGGGCCTACTCACCCTGCACCAGCTCGCCACGCTGCGGCAACACTGGCAGCACCGTCCGCCAGCAGGAGGCTTCAAGCCCGTCGGCATCCCAGAGGCCTCCGCCGCCGTCAAAACCAGCCTCGACGCGTTCGTCGAGGCGGTGCGGACCCACCTGGACGAGCCGCCCGTATAGGCCTTTCTTTTATCTTCTGTCCGTGTCGTACGGCGGTGACGGTCGGTTCCAGACGTCATCGAACCTGCTGATGATCTGGCGGAGTTCGCGGGCGGTTCGAGGCGACATTGCATGCCTCACGGTGTCGAGAAGAGCGCGTGCTTCAAGGGGGTTGCCGGACCTGCTTCCGCTGGGCCCGGTACGCCGGGCTTGTCCCTGCCCCCGACGTCCGGGGCTGGGCGTGGTCGCGGGCCGCTGTCGAGGCAGGATGCAGGAGCGATCAGGGCGGCCATGCCCCGCGAGGCGATCCTGGGCAGCGCCGCCGCCGACCGGATCGCCTCCGCGCTCGGCACGCCCAACCCCACCGAGTACGGCGAGCGCGCGCACGTCACCGCGTTCGTGGTCCGCCGGCTCATCGCCCGCGGCCTGCTCACCGACCTCAGTGCCGTCCGCGACACCGTCCTGGTCAATCCCGACCAGGTCGACGCCGTGTGCAGCAGGCCGGACCTGGCCGCGATGGTCGCCGCCGACACCCCACTCGGTCCCGACCAGGCCTCCCGTGCCGTGCTCCGGGCCAGCGCAGGTCCCCGCGGCGCCGGTCGCGTCAGGTTCTTGGACGTCGACTGCCTATGCGGTGATGTCGTCATTGGTCAGAGGAAGAAGCGCTCGGCGCAGGTCGACTTCGAGGTGCTGGGTGGGGATGAGCAGACGCTGGCGCACGGTGCCGCTGACGTTCGTTGCCGTAGCGCGCCACTCGCCGACGAAGGAGTCGCCTGCCACCTGCGTGCTGTAGAGCGTGATCGGATCGAGACGGACCGTCTCGTGGGGTCGCAAGTCGACCGGCGTGAAGCGGATGATCGTGCGGCCCTCTTCGTGCTCGATGTCCGGTGAGTCGATGGGTGGCAGCCGAAGCACTGATGCCTGCAGGGCAGCCATACGCGGGAAGGTGCTGAGGCTGACGGGGAGGGCCGCTGATCCGTATTCTTTGGGCTCGTCAGGCCATTCGACGTCCTCTTCGTCGTCTGTGACGTGCGCGAGGATCGTGTCGGGGAGACTCAGCACGACTTCGACCTTGCGGAGATTTTCCTCCCCCGGGTTGGTCAGTTTCAGCCGCAGTGGCGTCCCCTCTGTGCCAACTGCCTGTACGAAGGATTGCTGCATCGCGGCGTCGAAGTCGCGCAGGTACTCCTCAACCTGCTCGCGGAAGTCATCGGGCGAGCGGTAGTCAGTGGGGGGGCAGGGCGCGGAACACGTCGAATGCCGTGGCGTACGGGAGGGCTCCTGTCGCGCTGGTCTTCTTCGCAGGGCGCCTGGCGTCGAGCTGCTTCAGAAGGTCCTCACGCAAGACGTCGAGGATCTTGCTGCGCGTGTCTTCGATGGGCGACACCACAGCGACAGCACCCGCAGCAACACCTACGGTGACATTCACGCGCTTGGCCGCGCGCCGGGCCCGCTCCGTCAGGGCATCGATCTCGGCTGCGCGCGCGGGCTGAGTCTTTCCGGCGTACCGGTGGAAGACGGTGCCCGCGTAGAAGTTCTGGTACTCCTTGCGGAGCGGGTGAAGCGGATCGCCCCATCGCGGAGGGAAGACGTCGACCAGCATGACGTGCCGCGGGCCTTCGCCGTTGTCGAACGGCACGAATGAGGTTCGGAGTCGTCTCAGGCAGATGATGCTGCAGGCTAGTTGAAGCAAGCCGTGGTGGAGGTCTGCGCGTATCTCGTAGCGGATGCGCAGGCGCTTGAACTGGTGGAGCCATGCGAACGTCCGCTCGACCACCCAGCGGGTCTTGCCCAGGCCCGAGCCGTGGGCGACGCCGCGACGGGCGATGAGCGGCTTGATCCCACGCTTCCACAGCAGGCGGCGGTACTTGTCGAAGTCGTACCCTCGGTCGGCGAACAGCCTGCGTGGCCGTGTGCGCGGGCCTCCGCGCAGGCCCCGGATCGGTGGGACCGCGTCAAGAAGCGGCAGGAGCTGTGTGACGTCGTGGCGGTTGCCGCCGGTCAGCGTGACGGCGAGCGGGGTGCCGTGCCGGTCGACGATCAGGTGATGCTTACTGCCCGGCCGGCCCCGGTCGACCAGCGAAGGTCCGGTGTGAGCCCCCCTTTGAGCGCCCTGACGTGCGAGCCGTCGATCGCCGAGTCGTCCATCTCCAGGAGACCCACCGCTCGCAGCTCGGCGAGAAGGACCCCGTGCAAGCGAGGCCAGACGCCAGCCTCCGTCCAGTCCCGGAGCCGACGCCAAGCGGTCACCCCTGAACAGCCAACGACCTGGATGGGCACATCGCGCCAGGCCACTCCTTTGCGTAGCACGTAGACGATGCCGCCCAGTGCGACGCGGTCCGATACCGGCAGTCGGCCGGGGTGGCGATGGCGTCGGGCAGGCCGAGCTGGGAGAAGCGGAGCTATGCGCTCCCAGAGATCGTCGGGAACGAGGTCGGCAGGCACCGGTGCGTTGATCGTCCTGGACAACGCGGCAGACGCGGAACAGGTGCGGCCGCTCCTGCCCGGGACCCGCGGATGCCGTGCGCTGATCACCAGCCGACGCCCCCTGCCCGACCTCGGTGCCGCCGCCCGCTACCCGGTACCGGTGCTCGCCCCGGGGGACTCTCTCGAACTGCTGCGGGCAACGGCCGGTGCCGAACGGGTCGCCATGGACATCCCGGCCGTCCAGCAGATCGCGGACCTGCTGGGGCACCTCCCGCTGGCACTGTCACTCATCGGCCACCACATGCGCGACCACCCTGCCTGGACGCTCGGCGACTACTACCGCGAGCCGCTGCTCACCCTCGCACTGGAGGACGGCGTACGGACCGCGCTGGCCGCCTCCGACACGCGGCTGCCCAAAGGTGCGCGGCGGCTGCTGCGCCTGTCGGCCCTCCATCCGCTGGAGGAGTTGGACGCTGCCACGGCCACCGCGCTCCTGGGGAAACCGGCCACCGTCACCGAGTACCACCTCGCCACCCTGACGACAGCGCACCTGATCCAGCGAACCGCGAGCGGCGGTTTCCAGCTTCACCCACTCACCCACGCCTACGCGGAGGAACGTATCTGCGTCGATGAACCGGCGACCCACATCCGACAGGCACTCGCCCGCCTGCTGGAACACAGCCGTGGCCGCGGTGCCACCGTCCGGCTCGGGACTCGGACCCTACACGGCTTCCGTCTGCCCATGCCCCGCCAGCATGCTGAAGCAGACGTCGAGCCCCGGCTGCCGCAGCAGCGGGGCGCGGGGCGGGTACTCGCAGCCTGATGGAGCCGGCATAGAGCATCGACATGCCGATGCGCCTCCTCCTCAGCGCCCGCACAGGCCGAACCCCGCCTCGTGAGTGGACTGGAGAAGAGCATGCCCGCCGACCAGCATCAGGTCGTCGTCTTCGACGTCAACGAGACGCTCAGCGGCCTCACCTCGCTGCGCGGCCGCTTCGAGGACATCGGTGTCCCCGGGCAGTTGCTCCCGGCCTGGTTCGCCGGGGTGCTGCGAGACGGATTCGCGCTGACGGCTGCCGGCGCGTACGCGGACTTCGCGTCCGTCGCCCACGACGCGGTACGGACGCTGGTGTCCAGCCTGGAGGGCTGGGCGGGAGATGAGGAGGAGGCGGTCCATCAAGTTCTGGACGGCTTCGCCCACCTGGACGTCCACCCAGACGTGCCCTACGGCATACGGAAACTGAGCGAGGCGGGATACCGGCTGACGGCGATGACCAACGGCGCTGCCGCCCTGACCGAGCAGCTGCTCGACACCGCAGGAGTGCTGGACTGCTTCGAGACCCTCTCGGACGTGCGCGGCCCGCGCTGCTGGAAACCGGCCCCGGCCGCCTACCGTTACGCCGTCGAGCGGGCCGACGCGCGGCCGGACCAGGCTCTGCTGGTCGCCGTGCATCCCTGGGACATCGACGGAGCGCGGCGAGCTGGACTGGCCGGTGCCTGGCTGCGGCGCGGAGCCTCCGTGTACCCGCAGACGACGACGCCGCCCACCCTCAGCGCGGCAGACTTGCGCGAACTTGCCGACATGCTGGCCGCTGACCGACCGTGACGGCACCTTCCCCGAGGGCCGGACACGATTCAGGACACCGGGAGTTCGACGCGGTCGTGGTGCCCTCCCGCGGGATTCAGGGCCGGCGCAGTCCGCACGGGTTCCCGCCATCGGGCGCGGGGAACTGGGCCGGCCTCTCGTTCGCTCGCGGGCCTGCCTGGGTCAGCGCGGCACCTCTCGAGCGGCAACTGCTGGGCGCTTCCGGGGGCACGGATTCACCGGCGCCGGCACGTGTAGCTCCCCCCGCAATTGCCGTCATCCCTATGGCCTTCCGGCCTGATCCGGTCAGTTGGCGAGGAAGGACAGTCGCGGGTCGGTCAGGTTCGGGTCGATCTCGATGACCTCTGCGGTCACGACATCGTGGGCGACGAACGGGTCCTCGGCGACGCGCGCCTGGAGCGCCTGGGGCGTCAGACCCGTGGCAAGCACGGCACCGCCCTCCCCGGGCCGGATACTCCCGACGAGGAGGAACACGCCGTCGTCCATGCCGCGGCGGATCCAGTCCTGATGGTCGGCCATGTGCTTGGGCGCCTCGGCCTTGTTGTCGGAAAAACGAAGCAGGACGATGTACACGTCGGTCTCCTTGCTGAAGGTGAAGAGAGTGGTGTGACCAGGTTCAGCACGCAGGAGCAGCCCGGTCACGCGATGGCGATCTGCTCGGTCAGCCAGGTGTTGAGCCGAGCAACCTCGCGACGCACGAAGTCGCGGTCGCGGAAGGCGTTCGACAGCGTCGCGACGCCCTGGGTGAAAGTCAGGACATACATGGCGAGGTCGTCAGCGTCCGCCGTTCGCCCGAGTTCTTCGAACTGCCCTCGCAGCCAGGTGCGGAACACCTCGAACACGCCGACCGCGTGTGCCCGGGAGGGATGGCCGAGCTTGGCCAGCTCGTTGGTCAGCGTCCCGACCGGGCATCCGTAGTTCTCGATGTCTCCCTGGTTGGTGATGACGATCTCGGCGAACCGCCGTACCCGTTCCAGTGGGCCCGCCGATCCCTCGTCCCACGTGGCCAGCATCTCCCGCGTGCTCGCCAGGCGGGCCTGGATCACCGCTTCGAGGATCTCGTCCTTGGTCTTGAAGTGGTAGTAGAAGTTCCCACGAGAGATCCCGACCGACTCGGCGATCGCAGCGAACGAGGTCCGCTCGAACCCCTGCTCATAAAACAGGCGATTCGCGGCGTCCACGATCTGCTCACGCGTACCCACCAGCATCCACCTCGCGGCGCTCACCCACGCCTAGGACGGATGTCCTAGACGAATGCCGGAACTGTAGGACACTTGTCCTACAAGGGGCAAGGTCTGTGCCGTCAACAGCGTCATGGCCGGCAACGCCTGGCTGGTCTTGCCGGCAGCGAACTGCACGGCGTACGGCTGGGCAGCTCGAACCACCCGCTGGCCGAAGTCGGTGAGCCACATCCGGTGCCCACACCGTCCGCAGATCAACAGCTGCCCCTGCAGGTCTTGTTCGAGATGCGTCCTGATGCGCGTCGATTGTTCCGCTGCCCGTGTGCAGCACGATCTGCGAGGCCGTGCCACACACCGCCTTGGAACCGTGCGCATCCAGCAGGTCGGAGCCGGTCTGCCCGAAGGTTCCGGGCAGCGAGAAGTCGTCGTCGTAGGTGCCGCCCCAGGCGCGGGCGGCACCGATGGCGGCCACCGCCACCAACAGGCAGGTGCCCAGCACCCACCAGGCCTGGCGGGCGCACCAGCGGCCGAGCCGGTGCAATCGGCCGACGGGAGGGAGCAGTGGGGAGCTCGTATCGGTCGGGTGGGTCGCTGTCATGGTGTCGCTTCTGGTCGGGCCCGCGTGGGGGCGTTGGGAGAGGCTTATACGGAACCGCTTTCCGACGACGCGCGGTGGATGCGATCGACCGCGACCTGCCGGACGCGCCGGTCTGAACACCACACATGTCCCCGGCATCACCTCCCTATTGCGCGGCGATCCAGTGCTCGAACGCCGTCAGGTGCCGCTCGGAGGCGGCGAGCAGGTGGGTGTACACGTGGCGGGTGTCCGGTGCGGTGAGTCCGGACAGGGCCTGGGTCAGTACGGCGATGTCGTCGGTCTCGACCGTGCGGCCCGCCTTCAGGGCTCCGGTCAGGCTGTCCTCGCCTTGTTTCAGGAGCCGGTTGTAGGTCGCCTGCACCGCCGGGTCGGTGAACTCACCGGCCTGCTCGCCGGCAGTCGGGTCGGTGACGTCGTAGCGGTTCAGCAGGGCGCGCACGGCGGTCAGGTGGCTGCTCTCCGCCGCGGCGATCCGCTCGAAGGCCCGTGCGTCGTAGCGTGCCGAGAACTCCGTGTACAGGTCGTGCGCGAGTTTCTCCTCCTCGGCCATGCCCGCCAGCGTGGCCTTCTGAGCGGCCGTCAGGGTGCCTTGCTCGGCCAGGGCGGCGGCTCCGTCGCAGTTCCGGTCGTGCTGCCGGATGCCGTCCATGCCCCCACCGTGGTGGCTCCCCGGGTGCTGAGCGTTCATCAGCAGGCTCTGGGGCGCGGTCTGCGCGGCCCCTGACGCGGCACCGCCCTGGTCCGCGGTCACCGGGCCGACGGCCAGCACTCCGCCGATGGTGAGCACGCCGGCGGCGAGGGCCGTCGCGATCTTGGTGTTGCGCTTCATGGCGAACCTCCTCCACTCGGCAGGAGCCCTATTGAGTTCCCGCACCGTCACGTTCGCGCCCGGTCCTGCAGTCGCCGTGCGATGGGTGTGGAGACGGGATGGAGACGACCGGTGAGCGGGCTGGGGCTGTTCGGCCCCTCCCGGGGGCGGGCGCCCGGCGCGTAGACGTGGGGCATGGCCCTCACCGTGCTCGTCGTCGAGGACGAGAAGGAGATCCGCGAGCTGCTGCGCCGCTATCTGGAGCGCGCGGGTTACGGGGTGCTGACGACCGGGTCGGGCGCCGAGGCCGTACGGCTGCTCGGCGAGCGCGGGATCGACCTGACGCTGCTCGATCTCGGGCTGCCGGACGTGGACGGCGACGAGGTACTGCGCGAGGCCCGCGAGCGAGGGCGGGTGCCAGTGGTGGTGCTGACCGCGCGGACCACCGTCGAGGACCGCATCCATGGGCTGCGGCTGGGCGCCGACGACTATGTGACCAAACCGTTCAGTCCCACCGAGGTGGTGCTGCGGGTGACCGCGGTGCTGCAGCGGGCCGGGGGCACGGCGGCGGGAGCGGCGCCGGTCTCGTCGTACGGCGAAGGACGGTTGCGGATCGACGAGGCTCGGCACGAGGCGGAACTGGACGGCTCCTCCCTGGAGCTGACGCCCACCGAGTGGGGTCTGCTGACCGCGCTCGCGTCCGTGCCCGGCCGGGTGTTCTCGCGTTACGAGCTGGTCAACCGGGTGCGCGGCTACGAGTTCACCGGGTACGAGCGGACCATCGACTCGCATGTGAAGAATCTGCGGCACAAGCTCGGGGGCGCCGGCTCCGACCTGGTGAAGACGGTGCTGGGCGTGGGCTACCGCCTGGGCTGGGCCCGTGACACGTGAGCCGCGTTCGCCGCGCTCCGGCGTGCCGCCGTCCGCGGGGCTCGGCCCGCTCGGGCGACGGCTGTTCGCCGCGTTCGCCGTGGTGGCGCTGGCGTCCGTCGCCCTGCTGACGACCGCGGCGCTCGTCGGAACCGACCGCGGGCTCAGCAGCGCCCATCAGGCCGAGCGGCAGCGGACCGCCGACCGGGTGGCCGCGGCCGCCGCCGACGCCTACCGGGCTGCGGGCGGCTGGGCATCGGCTGATCTGTCGGCGGCGCGTTCCGTCGCGACCGCCGCCGGTGCGGTGCTCACAGTGCGCGACGCGGACGACGAGATGATCTCCGACGACGCGGGCTCCGGGTCGGAGGACGAGCACGGCATGCCCGGTTCGGGTCGCGGGCATCACGGGCAGGGTGCCGGCTCGGGACCCGGTGTGAGCGCTCCGGTAGTGGTCGACGGCCACACGGTCGGCTTCGTAGGCCTCGTCTTCTCGGCCGGCTCCGGGTCGGCGGGCCGGTCCGTCGCCTGGGGCTGGGTGGCCGCGGCCGCCGTCGGCGCGCTGGCGCTGGCGCTGGCCGTGAGCTGGTTCGTCACCCGGCGCCTGACGGCTCCCGTCGTCCGGGTCGCCGCGACCGCGCGTGCGCTGGCCGCCGGGGACCGCGGCGCACGGGCCCGCATCGACGCACCTGGTGAACTGGGCGACCTCGCCCACGCCTTCGATGCCATGGCCGACGACGTGAGCCACACCGAGCAGGCCCGCCACCGCCTCGCCGCCGATGTCGCCCACGAACTGCGCACGCCTCTGGCCTCGTTGCAGGCGGGACTGGAGGAACTTCGCGACGGATACACCGAACCGACCCCGGACCGTCTTGCCTCCCTGCACGATCAAGCCCTGCGGCTGGGCCGCGTCATCGACGACCTCGGTGAACTCGCCGAGGCCGAGTCCGCACGGATGTCCCTGCACCTGGCCGAGGTGGACCTGACCGTCCTGGCGGGCGCCGCCGTGGCCGAGCGGAAGGCCGAGCTGCGCACCGCCGGGCTGACCGTTCACACCGTCCCCGGCCCCGCTCCCCTGCCGGTCCGCGCCGACGCCGACCGGCTGCACCAGGCCCTTGGCAACCTGCTGAGCAACACCGCCCGCCACTGCCGCCCCGGCGACACCGTCACCGTCACCACGTCCGCCACGCCCGCCGAAGCCGTCATCGAGGTGGCCGACACCGGCCCCGGTATCCCCGCCGACGAGCTGCCGCACATCTTCGACCGGCTGTGGCGCGGGACCCGCGCTCGCTCCAAAGGCGGCAGCGGCATCGGACTCGCCGTGGTCAAGGAGCTGGTCACCGCCCACGGCGGCACGGTCACCGCGGAGTCCGGACCGAGCGGCGGGACGCGGATGACGCTCCGGTTGCCCAGGGCTACGCCGCAGGGACCACCGCTCGTTTCCGGCCCCGGTACAAAACCGCGCATTGCCTCTCGGGCAAATACCCCCAGGGGTATTTGACGCTCGCCTCCAAGCCGCCGTACTCTCGCCGGAGAGATACCCCCGGGGGTAATTGAGGAGGCAACGAAGTGGCTCGTGAAGTGACACAGGAAGCGTTCGCGGCGGCCTGGGCCGACGGCGCGGTCGTGGTCGACGTACGGGAGCACGACGAATACGCCGCCGGACACGTGCCCGGCGCCCGCCTGATGGCGCTGCGCACCGTCCCCACGAGGTGCGGCGAACTACCCACCGGCCGACCGGTGTTCGTGATCTGCGCCAGCGGCAACCGCAGCAGGACCGCCGCCGACCGGATGAACACCCACGGCATCGACGCCTACTCCGTGACCGGCGGCACCGGCGCCTGGGCCCGCGCCGGCCGCCCCGTCGTCACCGGCTCCCACGAGCACGCCGCCTGATCCCCGTCCGACACCCGCACCCCGGCCAGCCGGAAAGGAGCACCGCCTTGGCCGCCACACCCTCCCCCTCCGACACCCCGATCTCCGGCCGCCACCGCGTCGCCGTCATCGGCGGCGGCAGCGCCGGCATCAGCGTCGCCGCCCGGCTGCGCCGCGCCGGCGTCACCGACATCACCCTGATCGAACCGTCCGACACCCACTGGTACCAGCCACTGTGGACCCTGGTCGGCGGCGGCCAGGCTCCCCTGCGCGCCAGCCGCCGCCCCGAGGGGTCGGTCATCCCGGACGGCGTGCGCTGGATCCGCCGCCGAGCTCTGGCCGTCGACCCCGACACGCGCACCGTGACCCTGTCCGGCGGCGCAGAACTCGCCTACGAACACCTGGTGATGGCACCAGGTCTCCAGCTGGACTGGAACGGCGTCCCCGGTCTCGGCGAGGCCATGGGGCACGACCGAGTGAGCAGCAACTACGCGCCCGAGTACGCCCCGCGCACCTGGGAGCTGATCCGCGGGATGCGCACCGGCACGGCCGTCTTCACCCACCCGGCGACCCCGCTCAAGTGCGGTGGTGCCCCGCAGAAGATCGCCTATCTGGCCGCGGACCACTGGCGCAGGCAGAAGGTCCTCGACGACATCCGCATCATCCTCGTCATCCCCGATCCGGCGATGTTCAAGGTGCCCGCCTGGTCACAGGTCCTGGAGAGGGTGGCCGCCCGGTACGGGATCGAGGTGCGGCTGCGCTCCGAGATGACCGCCATCGACGGCGACGCCCGCGAGGTCACGGTCACCGACCACGCCAGCGGCACCAAGGAGATCATCGGCTACGACTTCGTGCACGCCGTGCCACCGCAGAGCGCTCCGGACTGGGTCAAGGCGAGTCCGCTCGCCGACCCGGCGAGCCCCCAGGGGTTCGTGACCGCCGACAAGCACACCCTCCAACACCCCGCCTACGCCGAGGTCTTCGCACTCGGGGACGTGGCGAACCTGCCCACCTCCAAAACCGGCGCCGCGGTGCGCAAGCAGGCCCCGGTGGTGGCCGGCAATCTGCTCGACGTCATGAACGGCCGGGCTCCGTCGCACCGTTACGACGGCTACACGTCCTGTCCGCTGGTGACCGCCCGGGACCGTATGCTGCTCGCCGAGTTCGACTACGACCTCAACCCCACACCCTCGTTCCCACTGCTCGATCCGTTCAAGGAGCGGCGCACGATGTGGGTGTTCAAGCGGTACGGCCTGCCGCCGATCTACTGGCACGGCATGCTCACCGGCCGTCTCTGACCGGTCGGCCCGGGACATCCCTCGACCCGGGCGGCCACCATCCCCGCCCTCCGACAAGGGCGGACCAGACCCTTCTGTATACCCCCTGGGGTAATGAGCCCCTTCCGATCCGGAGGTCATCCGCCATGTTCTTCGCCCAGTACTACCTCGACTGTCTCTCCCAGGCGTCCTACATGATCGCCGACGAGAGCACCGGCAGGGCCGTCGTCGTCGACCCGCGCCGCGACGTCTCCGAATACCTCACCGACGCCGCCGAACACGGTTTCACCATCGAGGCGGTCATCAACACCCACTTCCACGCCGACTTCCTCGCCGGCCACCTGGAACTCGCCGACCGGACCGGCGCCTGGATCGGCTACGGGCAGCGCGCGGAGGCCGAGTACCCCATCCACAAGCTGGTCGACGGCGAGCGGATCAGCCTCGGCGACGTCACGCTCCAGATCCTCGAAACCCCCGGCCACACCCCGGAGTCGATCAGCGTCCTGGTGTACGAGCACTCCGGCGACGCCGTCCCCTACGGTGCCCTCACCGGCGACGCGCTGTTCATCGGCGACGTCGGCCGCCCCGACCTGCTCGCCTCCATCGGCGTGACCGCCGACGAACTCGGCACGATGCTCTACGACACCATCCAGCACAAGCTGATGGGCCTCCCGGACGCGGTCCGGGTCTTTCCCGCCCACGGCGCCGGCTCCGCCTGCGGCAAGAACCTCTCCACCCAGCGCCAGTCCACCATCGGCGAGCAGCGCGCGACCAACTACGCCTGCCGGCCCATGAGCAAGGAGAAGTTCGTGTCGCTGGTGACCGAGGGCCAGCCGTCCGCGCCCGCCTACTTCGTCTACGACGCCATCCTCAACCGCAAGGAACACGGCCTGTTCGACGCGGCCGCAGCACCCCGCCCGCTGTCCGTGGAGGAGTTCATGGAGCGGCGCGCGGCCGGAGCGGTCGTCCTCGACGCCCGTTCCCCGCAGGACTTCGCGCCCGGGTACCTGCGCGGCTCGGTCAACGTGCCCGCGGACGGCCGCTTCGCCGAGCAGGCCGGCATGGTCGTCGCCCCCGAACAGGACGTCGTCGTCATCGCGCCGCAGGACCGTGAGGAGGAGGTCGTCACCCGGCTGGCCCGGATCGGCTTCGACAAGGTCGGTGGCTACCTTCGTGAGCCCGAAGGAGCCTTCCCGGCTCTCGCCGACGCGATGGATCAGGCCAGCCGGCTCACCGCCGACGAACTACGCCGCCTGCTGGACGGCGACGCATCGCCGCTGGTGCTGGACGTGCGCAACACCGCCGAGCGCGAAGAGGGCTTCATCGAGGGCTCGCTGCACATCCCGCTGGCCGAACTCGCGCGCCGTATCGAGGAGATCCCGACCGGCCGACCGCTGGTCGTCCACTGCGCGGGCGGCCACCGCTCCTCCATCGCCGCCAGCCTGCTGCGCCACAAGGGCCGCGCCGACGTCTCCGACCTGCTCGGCGGCTACGGCGCCTGGCTCGCCCTGCCCGCAGCCGCCGACGTCTGACACCCCGCCCGGGGGTGGCGGTCACGCGAACGGGCCGCCGTCCCGCCCAACCGCCGCAAAGACACCAGGGACCCCCGATGAACCTCCGCACCGACACACCACTCCTCGGCCCCGCCGCCCTGCGCGACCTGACCCGATCGGGCGGGGGCCCGCGCCTGCTGGACGTGCGCACGCCCGGCGAGTTCCGCACCGCCCACATCACCGGCTCCTACAACGTCCCCCTCGACACCCTGCGCGAACACCGCGCCGAACTGCGCCACCACCTCGACGAGGACGTCATCCTCATCTGCCGCTCCGACGCACGCGCAGCCCAGGCCGAACAGGCCCTCGCCGAAGCCGGACTGCCCAATCTGCGCATCCTCGACGGCGGCGTCCTGGCCTGGGAGACCGCCGGAGGCCCGCTCACCCGGGGGCCCAAGCGCTGGGACCTGGAGCGCCAGGTGCGGCTCATCGCCGGAGTTCTCGTCCTGGTGACCGGCGTCGCGGGCCTGTTCGTGCCCGGACTCCATCTGATCGGCACGGCAGCCGGCGCGGGACTCACCATCGCCGCGCTCACCAACACCTGCGCCATCGGCATGCTGCTGTCGAAGCTGCCCTACAACCGCGGCCCGCGCACCGACCTCGACACCGTCGTCACCGCCCTACGAGGCACGACATGATCGCCGTCGTCATCGCCGCGTCCCTGCTCATCGGCGTCAGTCTCGGCGTACTGGGCGGCGGCGGGTCCATCCTGACCGTGCCCATCCTGGTCTACCTGGCCGGAATGGAGACCAAGCAGGCCATCGCCACCTCGCTGTTCGTCGTCGGCGTCACCAGCGCCGCCGGAGTCGTCTCGCACGCCCGCGCCGGACGCGTCCGCTGGCGCACCGGGCTGCTGTTCGGTCTGGCCGGCATGACCGGCGCCTACGCGGGCGGACGGCTCGCCGCGTTCATCCCCGGCGGCGTCCTGCTCGTCGCCTTCACCCTCATGATGATCGCCACCGCCGTCACCATGATCCGTGGTCGCCGCCAGGCGCCGAAGAAGGCCCACCACGAACTGCCAGTCCCGCATGTCCTGCTCGACGGCATCGTCGTGGGACTGGTCACCGGGCTGGTCGGCGCCGGTGGCGGCTTCCTCGTCGTTCCCGCGCTCGCCCTGCTCGGCGGGCTGCCGATGACCGTCGCGGTCGGCACCTCACTGCTGGTCATCTCCATGAAGTCCTTCGCCGGGCTGGCGGGATACCTCGCGAGCGTGCACATCGACTGGGGCTTCGCCGCCCTCGTCACCGCGACCGCCGTCGTCGGCAGCCTCATCGGCGGCCTGCTCGCCGGGCGCATCCCGCAGGACGCGCTGCGCAAGTCCTTCGGCTGGTTCGTCGCCGTCATGGGCGTCTTCGTCCTCACCCAGCAGGCCGACGCCGGCCTCCGCCACACCCTGCTGACCAGCCCCTGGACCTGGGTTTCCACGGCCGCGGCGGCGGGGATCGCCGTCAGCCGGTACATGCTCGGACGCTCCGGACGAACACCGGCGCGGGGAAGGGCGAACGACGCCCCGGACGCGTCGGCCGACGAACCCGAACCCGTGGTCTCGCTCACCGTCCGTGCCGAGACCGTACGCGGCAACGGCACCACCGCGTCGCCGCAGGACGCCTAGACGGTCGATGAAGATCTTGGTGAGGGGCAGCTGCGGGGGGCGCACTCGGACGGAATCCACACCTGGACAAGGGTCCGCCCGGTCGGAGGCGAGCACGGTCGGTGCGTCGGCGACGGTGGGGAGACAGCGGTCGGACACGAGCCGTCTCCAGCATGGCTCATCATCTGAACACGCAAGTAAGCACCGTAGAGCGCCCGACCGGAATCCTTGAAAGTCTCTCAGTCGACCGCCGACACCTCGACGGCAAGCGCTCAGGTACCTGTCGTACGAGCCCGAACGATGCCTCATCGCTGCTGTCGGCGCTCGTCGCGCCACCACCATGACCAGCTCCGGCTTCGCACCGGCTGAGGATCAGCCCTGACCACCGCCTGCCACACCGGGTCGGGGGACATCGAGCAGGACGTCGTCGGCAGACAGGCCGGACACCGCGGCGTGCCGGAGCGCGGCCGACGTACACGGGCACCGCTCGTGCGGTTTGACTCCGAACGACCAAAGGACTAAGGACTGTGGATACCGGCCTCCTCCGCGACGTGCCAGGTCTCGGACTCGCGCACTCTGTGCTCAGACACCCCACGATGGCAGGAGCAACAGCCTCGGCCTGATCCCCGCGATGGGGCCGGAAGGAGCTCGCGCAGCGGGTGAGTCTCGGGGCGCGGTCAGCTCGGCCCACCGCACGCTCCGACTGCGCTGGGCGCGGCTACCGCACCGTGTGGAAAGGGCGTTGACGATTTCAAGGCCGCGGCCATGTTCCTCGGGGTCCTTGTACCCCGAAGACAAGTGGGCATGACAGGCCCGGCCCGAGTCGGTGACCTCGATCCGCACGATTCGGCACCCCTCGGCGACCGGAACGGACAAACGGAGGTAGGCGGGCGGCAGTGCGTGGCAGAGAGCGTTCGTGGTGAGTTCGGACATCACCACGAGCGCGTCCTGGACGGTGTCCTCGGGCAGGTCCTCCGCTTCGAGGATCGTGCGCGCGCGGTGACGCATCGATCGAACGGCCTCGGGCGTGGGCAGCACCATGAAAACGTGTTCGCTGATGGTGGGAGGGTCAAGCGTCGTGGGCTTTCGCTCTTCGGCCGAAGCATTCATGATGGGCCACCTCCTGGGGTGGTGTGCTGGTTTGCGTTGTGCGGGAACGGTGTGGAGGAAACGCTGGCATTCGCCACCGGTGCCTTGCGGGTAGCCATAAAACTGGCGGCCGACGTGGTGTGGCGGTGATCGCATGCCAGCAGGAGTCACTGGTCTGAAGTGTTGTGAAGGGATCGACCAGACGGCTGTCGTTGATGCCTGTCACAAGCGACGGAACAGGGCGGCAAGGGCTTGCCCACCACCAATGCACAGTGTGACGACGCCGAGTTCGAGGTCGCGGCGAACCAGATCCTGCGCAATCCGCAAGGTCAAGATCGCACCGGTGGCTCCGACCGGATGGCCGAGCGCGATGGCACCGCCATAGGGGTTGACTCGTGCGGGATCGAGCTTCGCGTCGCGTATGCAGGCGACAGCTTGCGCTGCGAAGGCCTCATTGACCTCGAACACATCGATGTCAGAGGGTGTTGTGCCGGTCTTCTTGAACAGCTTGCGCAGCGCCAGAACGGGGGCGTAGCCCATCAGTTCGGGTTCCAGTGCCGCCGCCGCGACGGCTTCCAGTGCAACCAGTGGGCTGAGCCCGCGTGTGATCGCTGCACTTTCACGGGCGACCACCAGCGCGGCGGCGCCATCGTTGATGCCTGAAGAATTGCCCGCAGTGACGGTGCCGCCGGCACGAAAAGCCGGCCGGAGCGTGCGAAGGGTCGCGAGAGACGTTCCGGGCCTGGGGTGCTCGTCCTGGTTGACGATCTGTGTCCTGCGGCCTGTGATCTCGACGGGAACGATCTCGTCGGCGAAGACACCGCTCGCTGAGGCGGCGGCGCATCGGCTCTGCGACTCGACGGCGAACTCGTCTTGCTCCTGCCGTGACACGTTGTACTTCTCGGCTACGTTTTCGGCGGTGATTCCCATGGGGATGTTGTGAAAGGGGTCGGTCAGCATCATGAGCGTGCCGTCGGCGAGCTCGCGGTGTCTCAGCCGGTAGCCGCTGCGGGCGCCGAAGTCGTAGAACGGCATGCGCGACATCGACTCGTCCCCGCCGGCGAGCGCGATCTCGGCGTCGCCGCAGCGCAACTGCATCGCGGCCGACCACACTGCCTGCAATCCTGAGCCGCACAGTCGGTTGACTGTGTACGCCGGCACATGCGTGGGCAGACCGGCAGCCAGGGCGACGCGGCGGGCGTTGAAGGTGTCGGCGCCGACCTGGCCGAGGCAGCCCATGACGACCTCGTCCACCTCGGCGGGATCGACGCCGCTGCGACGCAGCGCCTCGCGAGCGGCCGTTGCTCCGAGCTCGTGGGCGGGTACTGGGCTCAGGGTGCCGCCGAAACTTCCGACGGGAGTGCGTGCGCCGTTCAAGATGACGATCCGCTCGTCCTGCATGGCGCCTCCTTTCCGGGGACGGATCCGGTTCATGCGGTGCGGGTCGAGGCTCGGAGGGCCGTCTTCGACAGCTTGCCTGTGCCGGTTTTCGGCAGGGTGGTCATGAAGACGAACTCATCGGGCAGCCACCACTTCGCCACCAGGGGAGAGATGTGCCGCAGCAGGTCCTCGGCGCTGGTGGTACTGCCCTCGCAGAGGGCGACGTAGGCGACGGGTCGCTCGGTCCAGCGCGGGTCAGGTCGGGCAATCACGGCGACTTCGACGACGTCGGGATGGGAGGCGATCGCAGTCTCCAGCTCGACCGAGGAGATCCATTCACCTCCGGACTTGATCAGATCCTTCATCCGGTCCACGAGCCGGAGGTAGCCGTCGGCATCGATGGTTGCCAGATCGCCGGTGCGCAACCATCCGTCTTCGGTGAAGCTGTCATCTGCCTCGACACGGAAGTAGCCGTCCGCCACCCAGGGACCGGCGACCTGCAGTTCGCCGACGGAGTGGCCGTTACGGGGCAGCTTCTCACCGGTCTCGATGTCCAGCAGCCGCATGCTCACCAGCGGGAGCGGCTGCCCCTGGGCGGCACACACAGCGATTTGCTCCTTGGCGCTGAGCCGCCGGTGCTGGCTGCGAGTGCCGCCGATGGCGCCGACCGGGCTGACCTCGGTCATCCCCCACGAGTGTGTGATGGGCACACCGACGGCAGTGCGATAGGCCTCCGACAGCGAGTCCGGGACTGCGGACCCACCGCCCAACAGGAACCGCACGGCGCTCAGGTCGTGAGCCGAGAGCTCAGGAGTCAGGCTGGTCCATACAGTCGGGACTGCTGCGGCGATGCTCACCCGCTCGGTCTCCATGAGCCGGAGCAGATGCCCGGGCTCAGCTGACGGTCCCGGCAGCACGAGCGAGGCCCCAGCCATCATTGCGCCGTAGGGCAGACCCCAGGCGTTGGCGTGGAACATCGGCACGATCGGCATGACGACATCGTTCTCGCTCAGGCCGATGAAGCCGGCCGCGAGGGTGCCCAGGCAGTGCAGGACCGTCGAACGGTGGCTGTAGAGCACGCCCTTGGGCGGTCCGGTGGTACCGGAGGTGTAGCACAGGCCTGAGGCGAGGTGCTCGTCTGCGAGCGTGAAGGCCTGCTCGAACGAGCCCGTGAAGGCATCAGCGCTGGAGATCAGTTCGTCGTAGTCACAGATGCGCGGATCCGAGGGGATCGCGACGTCGCTGCCGTCGGGGAGTACGACCCAGTGCCGCACCCTTGGCATCCGCTCGACGCTGGGCCAGATCCGTGGCAGCAGCGCCCGGTCGACGAAGACCACGTCGTCCTCGGCATGGTTGACGATGAACTCGATGTGTTCAGCGCTGAGCCGGATGTTGATGGTGTGCAGGACCCGCTTGGTGGCCGGCACCGCGAGATAGAGCTCGAGATGGCGCCGGTTGTTGCTCGCGAAGGTTGCGACCCGGGCACCGCGGGGCACTTGAAGCCTTTCCAGCACAGTGGCGAGGCGCCGAGCATGGTCGGTGACATCGGCGTAGGTGAGTTGCTCGCTGCCGGAGCTGACGACGAGCTTGTGGGAGTAGAGCAGCTCGGCGCGTTCCAGGATGTGGGGGATGGTCAGTGGACGCGGCTGCATGAGTCCCGTCATGGCCTCGTCGAGGCCGATGTTGTCGTCCGGGTTCAGCATCGGGGACCACCCGCGACATAGAGGGTCTGACCGGTGGTGAAGGAAGCCTCGTCCTTGACGAAGAAGGAGGCTGCCGCGGCGATGTCCTCGACCGTGCCCGTGCGGCCGACCGGGATGTCGCCGGCGAACTCGGCCAGGAGTTCCTCGTACGACTTGCCCATGCGTGCCGCGGTGGCCTCGAGCATGTCGGTGGCGATGAAGCCGGGGGCAATCGCGTTGACGGTGATCCCGAAAGGCCCGAGCTCAATGGCGAGGGTTTTGGTGAAGCCCTGCAGACCGGCCTTGGCCGCCGCGTAATTGGCCTGACCGCGGTTGCCCAGGGCCGAAGTGCTCGACATGGAAACGATCCGTCCCCATCGCTCCTGAACCATCCAGCGCTGTACCGCCCGGCTCATCAGGAAGCTTCCACGGAGGTGGACACTCATCACGCTGTCCCAGTCCGCGGTGGTCATCTTGAACAAGAGGTTGTCGCGAGTGATGCCGGCGTTGTTGATCAGGATCGTGGGTGCGCCGAGCCTGTCGGCACACTTCTGGACCGCCGCGTCGACAGCCGCCTCTTCACTGATGTCGGCTCCCAGCGCGATGGCGGAGCCGCCGGCAGCGACGATGGCGTCGACCACCGGTGTGCAGGAGGCGGCGTCGAGGTCGACCACGGCTACGCGGTGGCCGTCTTCAGCGAGGCGTCGGGCAACGGCTGCACCGATACCGCGGGCGGCTCCGGTCACGATCGCGACGCGGGACTGGTCAGGCATGGGTGTCTCTTTCGGTCAACGGATACTCCCGAAGTACGGCACGAGTTGATGCCCGGATGGGGAGTGATCAGGGGTATGAGGGCTACGGTCGGCCGGGGACGTCCACGCGGACGGTCTCGATCCAGCCCTGCCGTTCCTCGGTTTCCGCGGGCTGCCAGCTGTTGGACGTGAGCAGATAGAGGCTGCGCCCGTCGTGGCCGCCGAGTACACAGTCAGCCGCGCAACGGCCCGGCACGTCGACGACATGGGTGACCTCGCCGCCGGCCAGGACGCGGATGAAGCGACCGTTCACGATGCATGAGACCCACACACCGCCCTCGACATCGACGCACAGGCCGTCGGGCGTGGAGCCGGCGGGCAGCGTGGCCCACAGACGCTTCCCGCTCAACTCGCCGTCCTCGCCGATGTCGAAGGCAGTCAGTCGTGCTGCCCAGGTCTCGGCCACTACGAGCGTCCTGGTGCCGGGGAGGATCACTGAGCCGTTGGGGAAGACCATGTCGGATTCCGCCACGCACACCTCCCCCGCTGGTGAGATCGCGAAGAGGGGGCCGGGTTCCTGCGGCGCGCCGGCGTACAGGTCGTAGCCGAACCCTCCGAGGTAGGCGGTGCCGGACTCGTCGACGACCATGTCGTTGACCGGTGCGTCCGTCATCGCGGACAGATCGGCGTGGATGCTCTGACCGCCGTTCAGGTCGACCTTGAGCACGACTCGGCGCAGCATCGAGCTGATCAGCAGTGATCCGTCGGCCAGCCAGCCGAGGCCGGAGGGCTGGTCGTCGATGCGGGTGACGACTTCCGGCAGCTGGTCGCCGTCCGGATCGACGCGGAAGACCTCGCCGGTGTGCATGTCGGAGAACCAGAGTCGGCCGTCGTGCCAGCGGCCTCCCTCGGGGAAGCGGAAGCCCGTATAGAGCCGGGTGGGTGTGGTCATGATGCGACCTTTCTCGAGTCGGTCGGCCTGGTGCGTTCCGCTGAGCGGCGTGAGTGCAGCCTGACGGAGGTCCGGGTCCAGGCCCGGCGTAGACCCGGCGCTTCGACGGCGACGATGAGAACCAGCAATGCGGCGTAGAAGAGCTGGGCGAGGTAGCCCTGCAGGCCGGCAGCAGTGACGATCTGGGCGAGCAGGGACACCGTCAGTGCGCCGGCCAGGAGGCCGACGACAGTGCCACGACCGCCGGCCAGCGAGACCCCGCCGAGCAGCGCGCCGACAGCGGCCAGGATCAGCGGCTGGGTTCCAGGATCGGGGTTGGCCGCGCCCAGGCTGAAGTTGAGCAGGGCGCCGGAGGCCGCGGCAAGCACACCCGAGGTGGCGAACAGGCCGATGAGCAGGCGGTCGGCGCGCACCCCGGAGACCCGGCTGGCCCGGCGGTCCGATCCGATGGCGCGGACTTCTCGTCCCCAGCGTGAGCAGCCGAGGATCAAGCCGATGACCACGAAGGCGGCGAGCGCGAGCAGGCTTCGGGGCGAAAGGATGACGGCGATCTGCCTGTCGACCCACAGGGTCACCGAGATGTTGTCGTAGGTCTTGCTCAGTCCGCCGGAGATCGACTTGGTCAGCCCCAGGAGCGCGATGTAGGTCCCCAGGGTGACCGGCATCGAGGAGATGTTGAACCGGGCGACGAGGGCGCCTTGGACAGCGCCGATCACGGCGCCGGCCGCGAGGGCGACAGCTATGCCGGTGGCCCAATGGGTGCCGCCGTACTGCACCGCGAGCATGCCCCCCAGGGCGTAGGTGCCGACGATCGAGAGGTCGAACTCTCCGGCGAACATCGTGAGCCCCAGGCCCAGCACCAGTGGGGCGAGGCGTGCGAAGAACTGCAGTGCGTTGAAGGTGTCGAAGGCCAGTGGCGGCCCGCCCGCGTAGACGGGGAGCGCCAGGTAGGCCAGCAGGGCGATGCCCAGTGCGCTGGTCGGCAGCAGGCGCTCAGGTCGGCTCAGGAAGGCCCGGGCGATCCAGGGTCGGGACATCATCGGGCTCCTTGGCGAGATCGGAGGTGGACCACGACCACGATGGCGAGCACGATCAGTCCCTTGACCATGACTTGTGCCCCGGTGCTGTAGCCGCGCAGCAGCAGGACGTCGGAGAGGGCGGCGATCAGCACGGCTCCGCACAGTGTGCGAACTGCTGAGCCGCTGCCTCCGGCGATCGGGGTCCCGCCGGCAAGTACAGCGGCGATCGCGTCGAACGTCAGGGTGCCTCCGAGGTTGATGTTTGCAGTGGTGTTGAAAGCGCCGCTGAAGGAGGCCGCGACCGCGAACAGGGCGCCGGCCAGAAGCCAGGCGATGGTGATGGTGCGTCCGACGGCAAGGCCGGCCGCAGTGGCCGCACGCCGGTTCGCACCCGTGAGATACAGCGTCCTGCCGAAGCCTGATCGGCGGAGCAGAAGCTCGAGCAGGACGGTGAAGGCCACGAGTACGTAGACACTCGACGCAATGCCGCCCGGCGTCGCATTGAGGTGGATGTAACCCGCGCCGTGCGGAGCAACCGAGGTGCCTCCGGTGACCCACGTCGCCACGCCGACCAGAGCGAAGCCGGCCGCGATGCTCAGCACGATGGGGTTGGCCTCGCCGTACCCGACTGCCAAGCCTTGCAGCGCGGTGATCGCCGCGCCGGCGGCGAGCGTGACCAGCAGTGAGGGAACCAGCCCCCACGACTGGGTCGCGAGGAACACCATGGCGCACACCGAGGCGGTCTCGGAGATCGCGAGGGAGACCGACGTTCCGGCGATCACGATGAGGGTCAGGCCGAGAGCGGCGATGCCGACGAGGCTGGCAGAGGTGAGAACCGCACGTAGGTTGTCGAAGGTGTAGAAGCGGTGCGTTGCCGCGCCAAGGACCAGAAGGGCGACGAGCGCAAGGGCGGCGACAGCATCGCTCCAGGCGGCTGCGCGCCGGGGGCCTCCCGTGGCTGTGTCCGCGGTGTCCAGGGGTGTCTGCACAGTGCTCACCGGGCGCCTCCCACCTCGTGCACGGCGGTGCCGTGGGTCATCTCGAAGAGCAGCGCGTCCCCGGAGGTCACGCTGTCGTGCCGGGCGACGACCTCGCCCTTGTGAAGCGTGACGACGACGTCGGCGAGTTCGACGAGCTCGTCGAGCTCGGTGGACGCGAACAGGACCGTCATCCCAGCGGCGGCGGCTTGGCGGACGAGCCGGTGGATGGCCGCCCGCCCGCCGACGTCCACGCCGCGGGTGGGTTCGTCCAGGAGCAGCACCTTCACGTCCGGGCGTCCGAGCGCCCGCGCGACGAACACCTTCTGCTGGTTGCCACCGCTGAGATCGCCGACCGCGACCCCCAGGCGCTCCTGGAGTCCGCAGGACGCCGCGAGCCGGCGTTCGCATGCCCGCCATGCCCGGCTACGGATCGCGCCGACGCGTGTGAAGGCCGGGATCCTCGTGGCCATGAGGTTCGTGCCGACGGGACGCCGCAGGAACAGGCCCTCGGACTTGCGGTCGTTGGAGGCGAACGCGATGCCGCCGTTCGATGCGGCAACGGGATCCCCGGCAGTCAGATGCCGTCCGCCGACGCTGACGCGCCCGCGCATCGCCGGCTCAAGACCTGCTATGCCGCGCAGCACCTCGGAAGCACCTGACCCCACTTGGCCGGCAAGGGCGTAGACAGTCCCGGCATGAGCCTCGAGGGACAGGCTCTCGAACCGTCCGGGCACAGCGATCGCGTGGAGTCGCAGAGCTACGTCGCCGACCTCCGCCGGCCGCTTGGGACTGTTCTCCGGCGCCTCGCCGAGGATGTGCCTGATCAGGCTCTGGACGGTGAGTTTCGCCGTGTCGGCCACGGTCACGACGCGGCCGTCGCGCATGACCGTCACCCGGTCACACAGCTGGAGCACCTCGCCGAGCCTGTGGGAGACGAAAAGCACGGAGCAGCCCGCGGCGGTGACGCGGCGTACGGCGGTATAGACCCGTTCGCTCTCGACATCGCTGAGCGTCGCGGTCGGCTCGTCGAGGATGACCACACGGGCACGCTGCCCCACGGCCCTGGCGATTTCGACCAGTTGTCGCTCGCCGAGTCCCAGCGAGCGCAGTGGCTGGTCGGGGTGCACGTGCGCGAGGCCCATCTCGTCGAGCATGGCGCGGGCACGAGCCCGTTCCTGCCGACGCCGGTAGACCCACCCGGCGTTGCGATCGCCGAGAAAGAGATTCTCGGCCACCGTCAGCGCCGGCACGACGCTGAGCTCCTGGTCGACCAGCGCAATGCCCGCCAGCTGAGCGCTGCCCCTGTTGCGCAGCTGGACGACCTCGCCTTCGATGCTGATGGTGCCGGCCTCGGGGCTCTCCTGTCCCGAGAGCATCTTGACGACCGTGCTCTTGCCCGCGCCGTTGTGCCCGCACAAGGCGTGCACCTCACCTGCCCGAAGCGTGAGGTCGGCGCCGTGCACGGCCACCGTGTCGCCGTAGGTCTTGCGCAGACCTGTGACGCGCACGAGCGGAGGGTCGGCCGGAGAGTCGTAAGGCTGGGTGCTCATGCGTGGCTGCACTGGACGGCGTACTGGTCGACGTTGGCGGCGGTGATCCGCTCTTCCTTGACGGTCTGCTTCCGCGGAGGATTCTGGCCGCTGAGGTACTTCAGGACGTAGGCCGCCGTCTGGTTCGCGATGGTGCCGGGATCCTCGGTCGCCGTGCCGTAGAGGGTGCCCTGCTTGATCGCGTCGATGCCGGCCTTGAAGCAGTTGCTGCTGGTGACGATCAGACCGTTCTTCCCGCCGACCGCGCAGCCCGCCTGCTTGGCCGAGGCGATGACCGGGAGGGCCATGTAGTCCGCCATGCCGTAGGCCGCCTGGATGCCGTCGCAGCTGTGCTTCGCCAGCAGCTGGGTCGCGATCTGGCCGGACAGCGTGGGGTCCCAGTTGCCGTCCTGGGTTTCGATCACCTTGTACCTGGGAGCGGTCGCCATCTCGGCGCTGAAGCCTTGCATACGATCCTGGGTCACCAGCGAGGAAGCGGTGCCGGTGACGACGACCACGTTGCCGGAGTTGCGCCCCTGAGCCTTGAGGCCCTCGATGATGTTGTCGGCAGCGGCCTTGCCGAGTGCGACGTTGTCGCTCACCACCTGAAGCACGTCACCGTCGACCTTCGGGTCGGGGCGGCCGTCGAAGACCAGCACAGGTACACCGGCCTGCTTCGCCTTGGCGATCGGAACCGCCATCGACTTGGTGTCGAGCAGTGCGGTCACAATGAGGTCGGGCTTGTCCGCGATCGCCTGGTTGAAGTTCTGTACCGCGGTACCTGCGTCCATCGTGGTCAGGTCCTTGAGCTTGACGTCGGCGGCCTTGAGCTTCTTCTCGAAGACGCCGTTGAAGTACGCAGCCCACTGGTTGGTGTCGCCGTAGCCGATGAAGTCGACGGTCTTCCCTGCGGCATTGCCGCTGTTGCCCGCGCCCGACGATCCGGCGGCTGTTGACGATGAGCTGCTGCAGCCGGTGGCCAGTGCCGCCATGGCAACCAGAGATCCAGCCAGAGCGATCTTGTTGACCCGTCGCCGGCCGGTCTTTCTGAGAGTGGTCTTCCCGCCTGTGGCCAGGCGCGTTTCAGGCTTCATGGTCTCCTCGCAAGCACCTCGATGTGTCTTCCGTCATGCGTCACATTAGGTAGAGTTCCTTCAGCAGCAGAGGTATGAAAAATCCACTCCTACGCGCCATGTGGTGCATGTTTCCAACACCACTCCATGACGGCGGTGTGACGGGAGGATGTGAAGCAGATGACGTCGACAGCGTCGCCCTTTCCCGCCGACGAGAGCTCGCAGGCCTATCACCTCCGGCGCAAGCGGGAGCTCTCGTCGCTCTATGCGACCGCCAGATCACTGACTGCGCTGGGCGAGCTCGACGACGTGCTGCGGTCGATCGTGCGCCATGCCCACGGATTGATCGGCACGGACTTCACGTACCTGTCCCTGCTCGGCCCCGACAATGCGCTGTCGGTCCGCGCCTCGGAAGGCACCATCTCCGCCGACTTCCTGGCCGCCGGCATTCCTCCCGGCACCGGACTCGGAGGGCAGGTGATCGGGCGGCGCAAGCCGATCTGGGTCAGTAACTACCTCGTCGCCGACGATCTCCATCACGTTCACGAATTCGACGAACTCGTCGCACGAGAAGGCCTGGTCGCGCTGCTCGGGGTGCCCTTGCTCGTCCGCGGTGAGGCGGTCGGCGCGCTGTTCGCCGCCGACCGCTCGGAGAGGTCGTTCAGCTCGGAAGAGATTGCGCTCTTCAGCGCATTCGCGGATCACGCCGCGATCGCGCTCGACAACGCCCGTCTGTACGACCAGAGCCGCGCCGCCCTCGAGAAGCTGCAGTCGGCCTACCGGGTCATCGAAGAGCACGTTGCCACGATCGAACGCTCGCAAGCCGTTCACGAGGCGCTCACCGACGTCGTCCTCACCGGCGGTGGACCGAAGGACGTCGCCCGCCACCTGGCCGACCAGATGGGTGGCACGGTGATCTTTCTCGGTCGCGACAACACACTGTTGGCGAGCGCAGGCGTCGACCAGACCCTCCAAAACAGCGGCGATGCGGTGTGGCCCGGGATCAAGCAAGCCCTTGAGGGCGCGCGTCGCACGGGACGATGCGTGACCCAGCAAGACGCATCCGCCACGCACAGCGTCGCCGTCGTCCAGGCCGGAGACAGCTACCTGGGAGCTCTCGTCTGGAGTCAGCCCGCCAGCCCGAGTTCGGCTGACTTGCGCATGCTCGAGAGAGCCACACACATCGTCGCTCTGATGATCCTGAAAGAGAACGCGGTCGCCGACGCGGCCGAGCGGCTGAGCGGTGAATTGATGACAGAGCTGCTGGTCAACAGCCCGTCCGTCAGCGCAGCTCAACGGGCACGTACACGCGCGCGCGGCATCGATGTCGACGCGCTCAACCTCCTCGTGGTCGCCGACTCCACGACGGCTGCCACTATTGAGCTGTCACGCCAACTCCACGCATACGCACACAGCCACGCGGGCCTGGCCGGTGAGTACCTCGGCCGAGCCACGATGCTCCTGCACGCTGAAGACGTCGACGAGGCTGTCGCCAGCGCACACCGTGCCATCCGCCAGCAGCTCGACCGCGACGTCAATCTCATAGGTGAACATGTTCAGGGCCACGACTGGGCCCGCGCATTCACGACGGCGAGCCGGTGCCTCGATCTTGCACTCGCTCTGGGTAAGACCGACCACAGCGCCACAACGAGTGACTATGCGCTCTACTCGCTCCTCTTCGCCCCTGACCGCCTCAATGAATTGGACCGCTTCATCTCAGCCACCATTGGTCCCCTCCTCGCATACGACGCTCAACGCTCGACCGACCTTGTCACTACTGCTGTGACCTACTTCGCGAACCGTGGAGGCCTGGCTCAGACCGCACGGGCCCTCCAGGTCCATCTCAACACGCTGCTCAAGCGCCTGGACCGCATCGACCTCGTACTGGGCAGCGGTTGGCGGGGACCGGAGGCGCTCGACACCCAACTCGCCCTCCGCATGCACCAACTGCGCGTCTCCGTAGGCGTTTAGAACTGGTCTGCCTCGTGGTCGCGTGTCAGGCGGAGGTGCGGCATCAGCCAGCCGCAGGTCCGCTCTAGCTGTTTGCCCGCGTCGATGCCCTGCGTCCTGGCGGGCACGGAAGTGGAGTCCTTGACGCTACTGATGGGGACGCTTACCAGAGTGATGGTCTGCAGCGGAAACCAGTGGAAGTCCCGGTGCGGGAAGAGGGCTACGGAGCCACCGGAGACGGCAGGGCCGAATACCCCTCGAAGACTGCAGCGGCCGCATGCCTCAGCAGGAACTGGGGCTCATGCTTGGCCGGCAGCGGGCACGGCTGTCACGTCAGCTGATGGCTGTACGCGCTCACTTCTGCCCTCCGTCGTTCTCCGCCCAGACCCGGCGCGTCCAGGTCCAGCAGCCGTGGCAGGGCACAGACCGCGAGGGCGCCGGCGAGTGAGCTCTTGCGACCGAGCACGATCAGGTCGTTCCGAGCGCCAGGGACGGCGCCGCGGCTGCCCTAGGTGGGGCTGCAGCGCGGAAGGACGGGAAGCGGGCGCACAGCGCGTCGCAGGTCGAGAGGGCAAGCGGTCGCCGGAAGCCGCACCAGACCATGCCCAGTAGGGCGGTCCGTGCTCACGGGACGGGAACGGTCGTTCCGTGGTCACCAGCCACCTCCGACACCAGGTGGAGCATGTTGACGCGTTCGCCCAGTTCGCCCGCCTCGGCGTGGCGGAACCACACATGCTCCCCCAGTCGCAGTCCGTGCGCCTCGTTCCCGGGTTCAGCTGGTGAGCGGGCGCGTCTCTCCGGGCGTGCAGCCGAAACGACTCCGGAAGACCCGGGTGAAGTGGGCTTGGCTGGCGAAGCCCCAGCGATGGGCGACTTCGGCGATCGTCAGATGGCGGGAACCAGGCTCGGCGAGCACCTGCCGGGCCTTGCCGAGCCGCTGTTCGAGTATGTATCGGGACGGGCTCACCCCCGTCGGCTGGAAGATCCGGCTGAGGTGCCGCGCGGACACTCCGATCGCCTCCGCGACCAGACCCGGACTCAGCCCGGGATCGGCAAGGTGCCGGGCTATGTAGTCCTTGGCCACCGCCAGTTGGGAGAGCATGGCGGGCGACGCCGAGCCGCCCAGCCTCGGCGCGGCCAGCGTACGGACGAGGTCCAGCACGGTGGCCTCGGTGCTGACCGAGTCCTCACCTCCCTGCCCCGCAACCCAGTCGGCCAGGACTGCCTCCAGCGCCGAAGCCTGGGCACCTTCGGTGGCCGACCCCCTGCCGAGCAGTATCGGTGCGGACACCTCGCCCGGGGCGCACTGCGCGGCGAACACCTCACGCGGGATGTCCACCAGCAACTGACGCATGGGAGAAGGGAATCCGAACAGATAGGGCCGCCTCGTGTCATAGAGAATCAGGTCGCCCGTCTGCAGGGTCACGCAGCCGCCCTCGTGGAAGAACACTCCGCTGCCTGCCATCAACAACGTGACAAAGATCGAGTCCTTCGGCAGGGCCTGGCAGGTCCGTGGGGTCCGTTCGATGACATGCTCGTTGCCGGCGATCTCGGCCAGTCGCAGGTCGCCCAGCTCGACATTCGTCTCCGTGGCCAGCAGGCCCTCCCGCGCGTACGACGAGCACGTCAAGCCCACCAGAGCCTGGCGGTTGTGTTCCTCCCAGAAGTCGATGCGGTCCGCCGGATCGACCGACTGCGTGGACACGCGGGAGACGATAGGCAGGTTCACCTGAATCTCCTTTCCAGCCCGCGTCTCCCTGACGACTGTGGTGCAGGACTGTTCTGCCCTGGCGACGGGGAGTCGATGCGGCCGCTGGGCTGGGCCTCGTGCTCTGACGTGAGGGGCCGTCGGAGGTGCCTGGTGCTGTCTCCCGGCGAGAGTACCGCTGGTGTGCTGCCACGTCACGGTCGCGCCCACCATGGCGGGGGGCCGTCCGCGGTCGGTGAGAACGACGCCTGCCGACATGCCGAGGAGTGCATGGGCAGCCGTCGTCCTCCTCGTCGTCGCGAGGGGCGGCGGGTGTGTGCGAGGAGCAGACCACGGGGTGATCTCCGGCACCCGGTCGAGCCCGTCCCAGTGGGACCGCACGAGCAGACCGGGGCAGGAGCCCGTGGCGGCCGAGCCTGGCATCGACGCGTTCACGCGGGTGCCGTCCGTCGTGTGCTCGGCCGCCCGGGACCGGTTTCAGCCTCAGCACCTCCTCCGGCTGTCCGAGGTGGCAGGCGTCGCGGTTCCGGCTGATGCCGCGCAGGAGACGAGGCGGTCACGGCGTGCGGCGGGGTCGACAAGTATCTTGACCTGGTCCCCCGCACCGCGCATCAGTGTCTCGAAGCCCTGGGCGACCAGGCCTTCCAGGGCGATGGTCGAGGTGATGACCGGTGTCAGGTCCAGCCCCCGCTGCGCGACGAGCCGGATGAGTTCCGGATAGGTGTCGCGGTAGCCGACGCTCGCGACGATCGACTGCTCGTTGTTGACCAGCGCGAACGTGTCCAGGGACACCTCCGGGGCCAGGCCGACGAGGACGACCCGGCCGCCACGCCGGGTCGCGGCCAGACAGGTGCGCAGGGCGCTCTCGGAGCCCACCACCTCGAACGCGACATCCACGCCCTCGCCGCCGGTCAGCTCGCGGATGCGCTCCCCGGCGCCTCCCTCCAGGCCCGCGTCGATCAGATCGGTGGCGCCGAGACCGGCCGCGAGTTCCAGGCGAGCAGGCGCGACGTCGACGGCGACGATGCGCCGCACGTCGCGTTCCCGGGCGAGCCGGACGGTGAGCAGGCCGACCGGGCCCAGGCCGACCACCGTCACGGTCTCGGGGGTGGCCCCGGCACGCTGCAGCGCGTGCAGGGCGACCGAGGCCGGTTCGAAGAGCGCGGCCTGCTCCAGCGACACGTTCTCGGGAAGGCGGTGCGCCATGTAGGCGGGGATGGCGGCGTACTCGGCCATGCCTCCGTTCCCCATCAGTCCGGCGAACCCGAAGTGCCGGCAGATGTTGTACTCACCGGCCCGGCACCGTGCACACTCCCCGCACCGGTAGTTCGGTTCGACCGCCACCCGGTCACCGACCGTCAGGTGGGTCACCGACGCCCCGAGCGCCACCACCGTGCCGCAGAACTCGTGGCCGAGGACGAGCGGGGCTGTCGCACCTGAGCCCGGATGCGGCTCCGCTACGGGGATGGCGTGCGGGCCGTCGGCGTACTCGTGCAGGTCGCTGCCGCAGATGCCGCAGTAGGCGACCTCGATGAGTACCTCGCCGTGCCCGGGTGCGGGGACGTCCACCTCGGCTATGCGGACGTCCCTGGCTCCGTACCAGACAGCGGCCTGCATCCGCCGCGTGTCGGCGCTCATTCGGCCGCTCCCGCCACCACTGCGCCCGAGCCGACCACGGCCGCGGCCCGCTCGGCCCGTCGGCGCAGCACCCGCGGAGCGGTCTCCCGCAGGCCGAGAGAGAGCAGGACGACCACGACAGCTCCGCCGGCGGAGATGAACATCGCCGTCTGCAGGCCCCAGACGTCCGATGCGCGCCCGGCGATCACCGGGGCGAGGAAGCCGCCGGCCAACTCGCCCACTCCCATGACCAGCCCGAGTGCGGTGGCCAGCGCGCCACGGGGGACCGTCTCGGCGGGGATGGTGGCCATGAGCAGGGTGAAGCAGCCCAACCCGGTGTAGGTGAGCACGACGACCAGGCCCAGCACCACCGGATCGCTGACGTAGACCACCGCGAGCGGGCACAGGGCCGCTGTCGCCGAGAAGGCGATCATGGTCGGCTTGCGGCCGATGCGGTCGGAGACGGCCGGGGTGAGGAACCCCCACAGCACCCACCCCACCCCCAGACAGGTCATGACGCCGCTCATCGTGCTCGGGGAGAAGTCCTTGACGGTCAGCAGGTACGACGGGGTAAAGGTCACGATGACGATGAACCAGGTGAGGTAGCAGCATGCGGCCGCCATGCACAGGACGATGTTGCGATGTCCCAGAACCTCCCGCACCGACAGCTTGGGGCCGGCTGTCGTCTCAGGGATGACCTCGGCGGCGAGCTGGGCCGGGCCGCCGGGCGGTACTTCCCTGACCGACTTCGCGATCCAGACCGCGATGAGCAGACCTGGCACGATCGTCAGGAGCAGGGCAGTGCGCCAGCCGTGGAGCTCGGCGATCCACACCACCGCCAGGGGGGGCGAGGATCCCGCCCATCAGACCGGCCGACGAGCCCTGGAGCAGCCCCATGTTGAGCCCGCGCCGGCTGTCCCGGGACGCCTCCACCATCAGCGACTGGGCCAGCGGCAGCACGGCACCCTCCGCCATGCCCATCAGGGCCCTGGCGACGAGCAGACCCAGGAAGCCGGTCATCAGCCCGCCCGCCGCGGAGAAGCAGGAGAAGAGGACCACCGCGGCGATCAGAATCGGTTTGCGTCTGCCGAGCTTGTCCGACAGACGGCCGGCGACCAGCCCGGACAGTGCCCACGTGAGGGCCAGCACTCCGGACAAGGTGCCCAGTTCGGTGTTGGAGAGGTGGAAGTCCTCGGCGATGTACGGGGCGAGGAAGGGCAACGCCTGGCGGTCGAAGAAGACGAACCCGAAGGCCAGGAAGAGGATCAGCAGCAGCCGGTTCTCATAGCGGTGTGCTGCGCTGTCGGTGGCCGCGGACGCTTCTGCGTCGGGCCGCACACGAGTACGGATACGTGACATCGGAACCTCGTTCGGAGCGGCGGGACCGGGTCACCGGAAGAGCGAATTGACGTAGTCGGCACCGATGCCGACCTTGTCGTAGTGGTTCCTGCACAGCTCGATGTAGTCGTGGACATCGAAGTAGCCGGTGGTTCCGCCGTCCTCGTCCAGCCAGATCAACGGACCCTTGACGATGAAGAACGCCTTCATCGGCTCGTCGCTCTCGTAGGCGACCAGCGTGTGTCCCTCGCCCGGCGCCTCGTAGACGAAGTCACCGGCCCGCGCGGTCCACGGCCGCTCCAGGTAGCCCCACTTACCGGAGATCGTGTACGCGAACACCTCGTGCGGGTGGTAGTGCCGGTTGACGAGTCCGGCCTGCCTGGCGCAGAGGATGTCGGCCCATGAGTTGTCCTTGACGTTGATCCACAGCGGGCGTGAGCCGACGGTCTCGCTGAGCGGTGCGTAGTACCGGTCGTCGTCGGTGGCCACCTGGGACAGATAGACCTCCGGCTGCGCGTCGGGCTTCACCGCATCGGTGATCGGCTTGAGGCCCTTCCAGAATTCCGACCTGGCTTCCTCGGGCATGTTCGGCTCCTTTTCGTCGAGGTGGCCGACAGTGAACCCTCAGAGCCGTGGCCAGGTCTTTCCCGTGGCAGACATGGCGGATTGCCTGTTTGGGACATGCGCCCCGCCATGGCGGCGAGTGCGCGGCGGCGGGCCGGCTCCCCCGCCCACTCGCCGGCGTGTCATACCTGAGGCGTACCGGTGACCGACGACGAATGGCACCGCCGTACCACTCAGGCGCCCAAGTGCCCCCCGTGGTCCCAGGGCCCTGGCCGGCGGCGCTTCTAATGTCGACCGCACAGGCCGCGGACCTCGCCCGGCCCAGTCCCAGAGGAAAGGCCCGCACCCATGATCGAAGCGCACGAGCTGACCAAACGCTACGGCGACAAGACCGTCGTCGATGCGTTGAGTTTCGTCGTCAAGCCCGGCGAGGTCACCGGCTTCCTCGGGCCCAACGGTGCCGGCAAGTCCACGACGATGCGCATGGTCGTCGGCCTGGACACCCCCACCAGGGGCACGGTCACCGTCAACGGGACGTCCTACGCGAGGCACGCGGCACCGCTGCACGAGATCGGCACCCTGCTGGAGGCCAAGTCCGTGCACCCGGGCCGCAGCGCGTTCAACCATCTGATGACCCTTGCCCACACCCACGGCATCGCGCGCCGCCGAGTGGACGAGGTCATCGAGCTGGCCGGACTCGCCAGCGTGGCCGGCAAGCGCGTCGGCGCCTTCTCGCTCGGCATGGGCCAGCGACTGGGCATCGCCGCCGCACTCCTCGGCGACCCCGCGATCGTCATGCTCGACGAGCCGGTCAACGGCCTCGACCCCGAGGGCGTGCTCTGGGTGCGCAACCTGCTGCGCGACCTGGCCGACGAGGGCAGGGCGGTGATGCTGTCCTCGCACCTGATGAGCGAGACCGCGCTGATCGCCGACCACCTGGTGATCATCGGCCGTGGGCGGCTCCTCGCGGACACCACCGTCGACGACTTCACCCGGGAGGCGAGCGGCGGAGGCGTGAAGGTCGCCACCGCCGAGGCCGCCAGGCTGCGTTCACTGCTGGCGGGCCCGGGCGTGACGATCTCCTCCTCGTCCGCCGAGGAGCTTTTGGTCTCCGGGCGTGACGCCCGGGAGATCGGGCGGATCGCGGCCGAGCACGGGGTCGCGTTGTACGAACTCACCCCACAAGCCGTCTCGTTGGAGGCGGCGTTCATGGACCTGACCAGGGACGTCGTCGAGTACCAGAGCCACCCGGCCGAGACCGAGCGAAAGGCAGCCTGATGACGGTCACCGAACTCTCCCCCACCGGGACCCATTCCCGGGCCTACAAGGTCACCGGTCCGCGGGTGCTGCGCGCGGAGTGGGCCAAGTTCTGGTCGCTGCGCTCCAGTTGGATCACCCTCGCCGTCGCCGTGGTCCTGCTGGTCGCCCTCGGCGCGATCGCCTCCGCCACCTACAGCCCCGACGCGACCACGCAGAGCGGGCCGCCCGGCCCCCGCTCCGGCGAACAGGACGCGGTCAGCCTCGCCCTGCTCGGGGTGACCTTCGCGTCGCTGGCCGCCGGCGTGCTCGGTGTCCTGCTGTCGGCCGGCGAGTACACCACCGGCATGATCCGTTCCACTCTCACCGCCGTCCCTCGCCGGCTGCCGGTCCTGTGGTCCAAGTCCGCCGTGATCGGCCCCATCACCTTGGTCCTGACGACGCTCGCCGCCCTGGCCGCGTTCCAGTTGGGCACCCTGGGCCTGGACGGCGAGAGGATCGCCCTGTCCCTGGGCGGCGACGGTGTACTGCGCAGCCTGGCCGGAGCCGGCCTCTACCTCGCCTTGGTGGCTGTCGCGGGTGTCGCCCTGGGCATGTTGCTGCGCTCCAGCGCCGGCGCGATAGCGGTCCTGGTCGGCGTCCTGCTCATCCTCCCGGGCCTGGCCTCGCTGCTGCCCGACTCCGTCCACGACCACATCAACCCCTACTTCCCCAGCAACGCCGGCTCGGCGATGTACGCCCTGCACCAGTCCTCCGACGCCCTCTCCCCCGCCGCAGGACTCGCCGTCTTCGCCGGGTGGGTGGCCCTCGCCCACGCCGGAGCAGCCTGGCGGCTCCTCAAGAGCGACGCCTGAGCGGCGGTGCGAGACAGTGGGGATCATGAGACAGGCCCCCGCGACCACCGCCCGGGTGACGGCCACCGCGCCGTCCCCCGGGCTCGCCGATGTCTGGGCGCACCCGCTTCTGCGCTGCATACTGCAGGGTCAAAGCGTCCGACAACGGCTGGACCAGCGACATCCGTGGGTGCTCGACACCGCGGTCGTCCTCGCCGTCGCCCTGCTCAGCCTTCCCGACCTGCTCTCCTCCAGCCGCCACGGCCCTTTCGGGGACCCGACCGAGCACAGCCACTGGCCCGTCCCGGTACGGGTCGCCTTCACCGCCGCGCTCGTCGTACCCCTGTGGTGGCGCCGCAGGACCCCGGCCGTCACCTACGGGGTGATCTCCGCGGTGTTGCTTGCTCAGTGGTCGTTGGGCGTGTGGCAGCAGACCGGCATGGCCGCGCTCGTCGCCCTCTACAGCCTGGCCCTGCACGGCTCACTGCGCGTGCTCGCCTGGGGCGCCGCGCTCACCGCGGCCGAACTGGTCCTGGCGGTTGGACTGCTGGCCCCCGTCAAGCACCCGCTCCTCGGCCTCTTCTTCCTGATGGGCACGACGACGGCGGCCATCGCCATCGGCCTGACGTTGCGGATCCGCCGCCTCTACCTGGCCGCTCTGGAGGACCGGGCCACGCGCCTGGAGATCGAACAGGACCAGCGTGTCAGGCTCACCACCGCCGCCGAACGCACCCGCATCACCCGCGAGATGCACGACATCATCGGCCACAACCTGTCCGTCATGGTCAGCGTGGCCGACGGCGCCGCCGCCCTCGCCACCAACCGCGGCGAGACCACCGCCGACGCCCTGCGGATTCTCGCCGACACCGGTCGCCAGGCGATGAGCGAACTCCGGCGGGTCCTCGGCGTGCTGCGCGAGGACCAGGACGACGAACGGCTGCTCGGCCCACAGCCACGCGTCCATGACCTGGACCCGCTGCTGACGCGGGTGCGCGCCGCGGGGCTGCCCGTGACCTACCGGACGACGGGCGATCTCGACGCCCTCGGCAGCGGTGTTCAGCTCACCGTGTACCGCATCGTCCAGGAAGCCCTCACCAACTCCCTCAAGCACGCCGGCCCGGGCGCCACGGCCGACGTCACCGTCAACAGGGACAGCGCCACCGTGCACGTCAAGGTCACCGACAGCGGCACAGCCGCCGCCGGGGCGCGGTCCGGCGACGCCGGACACGGTCTCGTCGGTATCCGCGAGCGGGCCGCCATGTACGGCGGCACCGTCTCCGTCGGCTCTCCCGCCGCCGGCCACGGCTGGGTCGTCGACGTCGTCCTCCACGTACCTGCAGGAGATCATCAGCCATGACCACCGTCCTCATCGCCGACGACCAGCCCCTGCAACGCATGGGCGTGCGCATGCTGTTGGAGGGCACTGCCGGCCTGACCCCCGTCGGCGAAGCCGCACACGGTGCCGAGGCCGTCCGCATGGCGGCCGAACTCCGCCCCGATGTCGTCCTCATGGACATCCGCATGCCCGGCATGGACGGCATCGAGGCGACCCGCCGGATCGTCGCCGCGGGCGGCCGCACCCGCGTCCTCATCGTCACCACCTTCGACCTCGACGAGTACGCCTACGACGGCCTGCGCGCCGGAGCCGGCGGCTTCCTGCTCAAGGACGCCCGCCCCGAAGAGCTCGTCGCCGGCATCCACGCCGTCGCCACCGGCGACGCGGTCGTCGCCCCCCGCCTCACCCGCCGCCTTCTGGACGCCTACACGCACCACGTACTGGCTCCCGCAGATACCGCCCCCGCCGAGGACCCCCGCCTGAAGGCTCTCACCGACCGGGAACGTGAAGTCCTCGTCGCCATCGGCCAGGGCTGGACCAACGCGGAGATCGCCCAGCGCCTCGTCCTGACTGAATCCACCGTCAAAAAGCACGTCGGCCGCGTCCTCGCCAAGATCGGCGCACGCGACCGCATCCAGGCCGTCATCACGGCGTACGACACCGGGCTGGTCAGCGCGAAGTCCTAGACGAGTAGTTCCGATTACGGGGTTCTCAGACGTAGGGAGGGTGTCCAACATCGGGTTGTGACGACCGATTTAGACACCCTCTTGACGGCACTGTACGTGCATGTCGATGACCGTTTGAAGACCCCGCGATGGCGCGGGCGTCCGCCGCGCCTGACTGATGCCGAGTTGGTGACCCTGGCGGTGGCCCAGGCCGTGCTGGGCTTCCACTGCGAGGCCCGCTGGCTGCGCTTCGCCCACGCCCACCTGCACGGGATGTTCCCCTGCCTGCCCCAGCGGCCCGCCTACAACAAACGGCTGCGAGCTGCTCTGCCCCTGGTCAAGCGGGCCATCCGGTCGCTGGCCGCAGACAGCGACCTGTGGCTGGACGATGTGTGGATCGTGGACTCCACGCCCGTTGAGTGCGCCCGCTCCCGCGAGACCGTCAAACGCTCCGATCTGGCCGGCTGGGCCAACTACGGTTACTGCCGCTCCCACTCTCGGTTCTACTGGGGCCTGAAGCTGCACCTGGTGTGCACGCCGGCTGGCCTGCCCGTCACCTGGACCCTGGCCGACCCGAAGATCGACGAGCGGCAGGTCCTGGCCGCCCTGATCGACAACGAACCCGAACTGTCCGTCGCCCGGCCGGGCCTGCTGATCCTGGCCGACAAGGGCTACATCGCCGCCGAACTCGACCGCTTCCTCGCCGCCCGCGGCATCAGTCTGCTGCGCCCCTCTTATCGCAATCGCGGCACCCCACAGCCCGCAGAAGCCCTGCTCAAGACCGTGCGGCAGCTGATCGAGTCAGTCAACGACACCCTCAAAGGCCAACTCGACCTCGAACAACACGGCGGCCGCACCGTCGAAGGCGTCGGTGTCCGAGTGGCTCAGCGGATCCTCGCGATGACCTGCGCGATCTGGCACAACCGCACCATCGGCGCACCCATCACCAGGTCACTGATCGCCTACGACCACTGAGCCACATCGGAACTACTCGTCTAGGTGTACTGCCCAGGGATGTTGGTCAACCTGGTGATGGGTGGTTTGCCGCCGGTCGCGGTGTGGGGGCGGTGGTGATTGTAGTGATGGAGCCAGGCCGGCAGGGCTTTGCGGCGGGCTGACTCGCTGGCGTAGAAGCGTCCCAGGGCCCAGCCGTCGGCGAGGGTGCGGTGGAAGCGTTCGACCTTGCCGTTCGTCTGCGGCCGGTAGGGCCGGGTCTTCTTCGGCGTGATCCCGAGCTCGGCGCAGGCCCGGGACCAGTGCCGGGAGCGGTAGGCCGAGCCGTTGTCGGTGAGGACCCGCTCGATGCTCACCCCACGGGCGGCGAACCAGTTGACCGCCCGGTGCAGGACACCGACCGCGGTGGCGGCTGTCTCGTCGTCGCAGATCTCGGCGTAGGCGACGCGGGAGTGGTCGTCGACGACGGTGTGGACGAACGCGGTCCCGAGCAGGGGGCCTCGGTACTTGTTGCGGGGCCGGTCGGGTGTTGCGGCACGGTTTGTGCGGCCCTGGACGCGTCCGACGTAGCGCCAGCCGCCTCCGTCGGGCACGTTGCCGAGTTTCTTGACGTCGATGTGGAGCATCGCGCCGGGGTGATCGTGTTCATAGCGGCGGACCGGCTCGCCGGTGACGCGGTCGATGTGGGACAGCCGGTTGATCCGGCACCGGGTCAGGACCGCGTGGACGGTCGAGGCGGGCATGCCCAGCCGTCCGGCGATCTGGACCGGGCCCAGCCGCTGCTTCCAGCGCAGGTGCACGATCCGGCGGACCTGCGGGTGCGGAGTTCGTGCGGGACTGCGGTGAGGCCGTGAGGACCGGTCGAGCATCGCGGCCTCACCGGCCTCGGCGTAACGGTCAGCCCACCTCTTGGCGGTGGGCCAGGACACGTCATAGCGCTCGGCTGCACGGGCGATGGGCCACCCGTCATCAACGATCAGACGCGCCAGGCGCAGACGGGCACGAGGCGTCAAAGCAGCGTTAGCGTGAGACACGAAGGCCTCCTGGTTGGCGGAGCGGTTCCTCGACAGCTCCACTCCACAACCGGAGGCCTTCACCCGTCACGCGATTCAGACGGTGTCAGAGCACAAACTCGACCAACCTGCCTGAGCAGTACACCTAGCACAGCCGTCGGGGCGCCGACGGCTGTTGCCGGCAGCGCCCCGACGACCATGGGGGAATGTGCAAAACGAGGTGTACGTCTCAGACGACCATCCACTGCTGGTTGGTGGAGCCGGCGACGCACGTCGCCTGGTCCAGAGCGGCGCCGTTGGTGGTCGATGCCCCGGCCACCTCAAGGCACTTGCCGCTGTTGGCGTTGGAGAAGGTGACGTAGCCGCCGATCACGGCCTGTCTCGTCCACAGCTGATTCGCGGACGCGGTGCAGGTGGACTGGACGGCGACCGCGCCGTCCGCGGTGGCGGCACCGGAGATCTGCAGGCACTTACCGCTGTTGACGTTGACCAGTTCGTAGTGGGAGCCGACGGCGGTAGGCACCCACTGCTGATTGGTTCCGGAGTTGCAGTTGCCGGAGTTGACCGCCGCCCCGTCCGCTGTGCTGAGGTACCAGACGTCGGCGCACTTGGCGCTGTTGCGGTTCATCAGGTGGTTGTTCGGGGCACCGAGTGGACTGGCGATGACGGGCCAGCCGTTCGCGAAGGTCACCTGGCGGATGTCGAGGGTTTCCTGCCCGGAGTTGTCTCCGTCGTAGTAGTGGTAGGCGAGGAACTTGGAGGTGCCGTCGTCGTAGGCATCGGCACCGCCTGCGGCCACCTTGGGATAGGCGCCGGTGAGGACGGTGGTTCCGCCGCCGGAGGCCATGTCGGTGCCGTTCTGGTCGAGGTAGGGACCGGTGATGCTGGTGGAGCGGCCGACCACCGTGTAGTAGGTGCTGTTGACCCCGCTGCAGCACAGGCCCTTGGAGCCGAAGAGGTAGTAGTAGCCGCCGTTGAGGATGATCGTCGGGTTCTCGATGCCGACGGCGATGTGCCAGAGGTTGTTGTCGGTGGTGGAGAGCTTGCCGGTGGACTGGTCCAGGACGTGCATGTAGGTGCCGCTGCCGGTCCAGGAGCCCCAGGAGATGTAGAGCCGGCCGTCGGGACCCCAGTCGACGTTGGGGTCGATCGGGTAGTTGACGTCCGTGACCATGCCCTGGTCGGTCCACGGGCCCTCGATGTTCGTGGCCGTGGCGACGCCCATCACCGCGTAGTTCGAGCCCCAGAGCGAACCGGCGTAGTACAGGTGGTAGCTGCCGTTGAAGTACTTGATGTCCGGGGCCCAGATGTTCGGCGGGGTCGAGCCGAGCTTGGCGGTGATCCAGGAGGGGGTCGACGACCACACGTTGCCGACCTTGGTCCAGCCCGTCGCCGCGGTGCCGGTACAGGTCTTCCGGATGGTGATGGAGCCGCTGGGGTTGAGCGGATCGTTCTCGAAGCCGGTGGAGAAGCCGTAGTAGCAGCTGCCTACTTTGATGACGCTCGGGTCGTGCATACGGATGTCACCGCTGAGGGCTTGCGCGGGTGATGCGGTGACCAGGCCGAGAACGGTCATGAGGGCGACCATTATCGTGGCGAGGACAGGGCGCCCGTGCGCTCTGCGCATCCCTGGGGCGTGCTCTCCTGTGTGATGGTCGGTCACGCGATACTCCTTTGTGTCGCTGTAGTGATGGCACCGACGTGCGGTCTGCTTGGCCCTTTGAGACGCGATGAGCCGGTCAGTCGCGTTCCCGGACGGCCGTCACCCACCGGTGGAGCCGGCCGCCGGTCGCGAAGAAGTGGTGGTTCCGGCCGCCAAGGCGGTCACCGTCCCGTCAGGCCACTCGATGCGCCCGGTCGCGCCGGTGGGCACCGTCGTCTCCACGGTGAGCTCCGTCTCCGCGAGCTCCCATCGGATCGCCACGCGGCCGTACGGCGACTCGTGGGTGGCGCTCGCCCAGGTGATGCCGCCACCCGGCCGTGGGCGGAAGACGACCTCGCGATAGCCGGGTGCGCTCGCGTCGAGCCCGGCGACCGTGGTGTGCAGCCACTGGGCGACGGCGCCGAGGGCGTAGTGGTTGAACGACGTCATCTCGCCCGGGTTGACGGTGCCGTCGGGGAGCATGCTGTCCCAGCGCTCCCAGACGGTGGTGGCGTCGTGCTTGAGCGCGTAGAGCCATGAGGGGCATTCCTGCTGGAGGAGCATGGCGTACGCACTGTGGTGGTGGCCGGTTGCGCTCAGCGCGGGTGCCACCAGCGGTGTTCCGACGAAACCGGTCTGGATGGTGTGCCCGCCCGCGGCCACCAGTTCGGCCAGACGTCGGCCGGCGGAGGCCCGGGCCGCCGCATTCGGAAGGAGGTCGAACTGGAGGGCGACGGCATACGCGGTCTGCGTGTCGCTGGTCATCAGGCCGTCCGGACGGACGTATTCATCGCCGAACGCCTGCCGGACACGATCCGCGAGCTGCTGGTAGCGGCGGCGTTCGTCCCCACGCCCCAGGACAGCGGCCATCCAGGCAACATGCCGCAGGGACCATGCGTAGTACGCCGTGGCGATGAGGTGGCGGTCGGTACGACCGGCGCCGGGGTCGTCCGGGGGCGCGAACGGGTCGAGCCAGTCGCCGAGCTGGTACCCGCGGTTCCACAGACCCGACGCGTCGGCGAGGGCGGTGACGAGATCGACCCATCGCCGTGCACTGTCGTACTGAGCGGCGAGGAGACCGGTGTCGCCGGAAGCCCGGTACAGATCCCACGGCGTCAGCGCCACGACATCGCCCCAGCCGGCGCCCGGCCGGGCCGGCGTCCACTGCTCACCGCCCGGTATCTCGGGGACGTACCAGGGGACCGTCCCGTCGTCGTGCTGTTCCACGGCCACGTCGCGCAGCCAGGACGTGAGCATGCCGTGGCAGTCGTACAGGAACGCCGCGGTGGGGGCGAAGATCTGGATGTCACCGGTCCAACCGAGCCGCTCATCACGCTGCGGGCAGTCGGTGGGGATGTCCACGAAGTTGCCGCGCAGGCTCCACACCACGTTCTGGTGCAGGCGGTTGACCTGGTCGTTGGAGCATTCGAACCAGCCGGTCCGTGCCATGTCGGTGTGATAGACGCGGGCGACGATGGCACGCCCAGGGAAGCCGCCTCCGCGCCAGCCGGTGATCTCCGCGTACCGGAATCCATGGAGGGTGAACCGCGGCTCCCAGGTCTCGGGGCCGCCGCCGCGCAAGGTGTAACGGTCCGTGGACGCGGCGCCGCGGAGGGGGCGCACGCACAGTTCGCCGTCCTGGAGCACTTCCGCGTGGCGGATGACGAGCGTGTGCCCCGCCGGGCCGGAGACCGTGATACGGACCCGGCCGACGAGATTCTGCCCGAAGTCCACCAGGAGCCGGTCGGCGTCCAGGGCGGTCACCAGCACCGGCGCGATCTCCTCGGTGCAGCGCACCGGCGGGCCGGTGGGAGCGACCAGGGTCGCCGGGTCTCGTGCCACGATGTCCACCAACGACCAGTCGCCGTCGTCGAATCCGGGGCTCGACCAGCCGGGCCGTTCCTGCCGGGCGTCGAACGTCTCACCATCGAGCAGTCCGGAGGAGAGGATCGGCCCCCGGCTGGCCCTCCAGGACGGGTCGCTCGCGACGACGGTGACCGTCCCGTCTCGGTGGACGACCTCCAACTGGGCCAGGAGCGCGACCCGGTCGCCGTAGAGATCGGCATGGCCGCCGCCGAAACCGAGGCGTCCCCGGTACCAGCCGTCGGCCAGCCAGGCGCCGATCGCGTTGGCCCCGGCGTTCAGGTGGTCGGTGACGTCGTGGGTCTGGTAGCGCAGCCGGTGGTGGTAGCTGGTCCATCCGGGGGCGAGCGCGTGGTCGCCGACCCGGCGGCCGTTGATCTCGATCTCGTACAGGCCATGGGCGGTGACGTACAGACGGGCGCGCTCCACGTCCCCGCGGATGGTGAACTCCTTGCGCAGCAGGGGTGGACGGCGCTCAGCGCTCGGCGGTCGCGATCCATCCGGCTCGTGCGGCGAGATCGCGCGGGCCGTCCAGTCCGTCGGCGCGAGCAGTCCCGTCTCTATGCGCAGGGGCGGACTCCAGTCGCCGGCGACCTGGTCGGCCCCGCGCACCCGCACCCGCACCTCGCACATTTCCCGGGGCGCCAGTGGCTGCAGCGGCCAGGGGACGAGTACGGAGTCCTGGGAGATCACCCAGTCCGAACGGTGCCTCCCGTCGGAGCGGACGGCTTCGACCTGGTAAGCGTGCTGTCTCCAACCGGTGGTCGCCGTGGTCTTCCAGGAGATCCGGGGCGCGGCTTCCCCGATGCCGAACGGTTCCCGGTGGTGCTCCGCCGCTACATCGGCCACCGTCGGTATCCCCGTCATCCCTTCACCGCCCCGGCGGTCAGCCCCTTGATGATGCGCTGGTTGATCAGCAGGTACAGCACCAGGGCGCCTACGACGTTGATGCTGATCGCGGCGAACAGCGGTCCGTAAGCCGTCTCCCCGTACTGGCCGGTGAAGTTGAGCAACCCCACCTGAATGGTCCGCAGTTCGTCGTCCGTGGTGAAGGTCAGCGAGACGAGCAGGTCGTTCCAGATGAAGAAGAACTGCACCAGCGCGACCGTGAGGACCGCGTTGCGCACGACCGGGAACCCGATCCGCCAGAAGGCGGTGAGCATGCCGGCCCCGTCGAGGGTTGCGGCCTCGAACATTTCGCGAGGCACTGCCCGGAAGTAGGTGGCCATCATGAAGACGGTCAGAGGCAGACCGACCGCGGTGTAGGTGATGATCAGCGGCCACATCGTTCCGGACAGCCCGGACTGGAAGTACACCCGGAACAGGGGCAGCAGGATCATCTGGCTCGGCACCATGATCCCCACCAGGAAGACCAGGAGGACCTGGTGGCGGCCACGCCAGATCATGACTTCGAGGGCGAAGCCCGCCGCGGTGCCGAGCACGATGGTGAGCGCGAGGGAGGGGACCGAGGCCAGGAGGCTGTTGCGGATGTACAGGCCAACATGGCCAGTCGTCCAGGCGTCGGCGTAGTTGTTCAGGTCCCACCTCCCGGGCAAGGACCAGGCGGGGTCGTTGACGAACTCCGACTGGGTCTTGAAGGAACTGATCAGCAACCACGCCAGAGGCGCCAGCTCGACGGCGACCAACAGGGCGACGAGCAGGTTGCGTATCAGCCGCCGGGCATACCGGGGCCTTCGAACGGTGGCCGGCGGCAGGCTGGGCAGGAGCTTCCGCGGCGGTGCCGTCATGGTGTCGGTCATGGAGGTTCAGCCCTTGGTCAGGTCGCGGCGCGAGAAGCGGAAGATGACGAGCGTGACGCCGAGGCAGACGACGGTGAGCAGCGAGGCGATGGTGCTGCCGTAGCCGTAGTCGCCGTAGGAGAACGCGGTGCGGAACATGTAGAGCGTCAGCGGCGTCGTGTCGCTGCCCGGTCCGCCGTTGGTCAGTGCGAGAACCGAGTCGAACACCTTGAGCGTGCCGTTGATGCTGAACACGACCGACGACAGCAGCACCGGCGCGGACAGCGGGAGCACGATGTGCCGGATCAGCCGCCAGCCGGTGGCGCCGTCCAGCCGCGCCGACTCGAGCGTCTCGTCGGGGATGTCGACCAGTCCGGCGAAGATCAGGACGCCGTAGAAGCCCATGGAGCGCCACACGTCCATGACGACGAGCACGACGAACGAGCCGCCGGCGCTCGCGAACCAGTCCCCGTGGTGCAGACCGAGCCCATCGAGGGCGGCGTTGGCGAGGCCGTTCTGCGGTGCGACGGCGAACAGCTTCTGGAACATCAGGGCCACGGCGACCGTCGGCAGGATGACCGGGAAGAACACCAGCGTGCGCACCACGGCGGAGGACTTGCGCAGGACGAACACGTAGAGCAGAGCGAGCAGGTATCCGCAGAGGACCTGACCGATACTCACGGCGATCGCGTACTTGAAGGTGAACCACAGGGCCGAGTGCGCCTGCGAGTCATGCCACAGCTTCTCGAAGTTGCCGAACCCCCCGAAGGTGAAGCCTTCGATGACGTTGCCCTTGAAGAAGGTGTAGCCGAGGGACCAGCCCATCGGCACCAGCATCACCAGTGTGTACACCAGCAGCGCCGGGCCCAGCAGGACGGCAAGGGCACGGCGGTCTCCCAGAACTGAACGCATGACGGCTCTCTCACGAAGGGTTCGGTGCGGATGGCGGCGACGCGCGGGGTCAGCCGTTGTCGAGGTCGGTCTGGATCTTCTGCATGAAGTCCTTGGCCGACAGGGAGCCGGTGACGAGGGGCGCGGCGTTCGTCTGGCTGGTCTCCGTGGCCTTCGTGTTGAACAGCGCCTCGAACCACAGGATGCTGGTCGTGGTCTTGCTGATGGTGTCCTGGACCGTCTGCGTGAGCGGGGGCAGGCTGCCGGTGTCGCCGTGGGGCTTGAAGCCTGAGACGGTGCCCTGGTCCTTGAGGGAAGCGGCGCCGTAGTTCTTGGTGATGCAGGACAGCCAGTCGCCGACCTTGGCGTCGTAGGACTTGGCGGAGACGGCGACGGGGAGACCGACGTTGGCCGGGATCTGGTCCGCGCTGCCCTTGCCGCCGGCGACGGTCGGGAACGACATGAAGCCGACGTTGTCCGCGCCGATCGTGTTCTTGGTCTTGTCGTTGAAGTCGCCGAGCGCCCAACTGCCCATGTAGAACATGGCAGCCTTGCCGGTGAGGAACTGCTGGGTCGCGGTGTCGTAGTCGATCGAACCGACGCCCTTGCCGAAGTAGCCGGCCTTGCCCAGGTCGGCGATGGCCTGCGCGGCCTTCACGTACGGAGGGTCGGTCAGTCTGGCCTTGCCGTCCGCCACCGCCTGCAGGGCGTCCGGGCCCAGTTCACGGTAGAGGTAGCCGCTGACGAGGCGGGTCAGGGGCCAGCCGTCCTTGCCGTCAGCCGCGAACGGGGTGATGCCGGCGCCCTTGAACTTGGCTGCCGCTGCGACCAGTTGGTCGTAGGTCGCCGGGGTGGTGAGGTGATGGTCGGCGAAGAGCTTCTTGTTGTACCAAATACCCTCGATGTTGAACTGGTAGGGCATGACATTGAACTTGCCGTACAGGTTCTCCACGGTCTTGATCGCCGCGGGCTGGAGGTCGTCCCACACGCCGAGGTCCTTCAGCGTCTTCTCCAGGTCCAGCACCTGGCCGGCCTTGTCCAGGGTCTTGGTGAGCTGCGGGGTGCCACCCGCCGCGAACTGCACCGGCAGGGCGTTCTGCCCGGCGAGAAGCTGGACCTTCTGGTCGACGTTGCCGATCGGGAGCGTCTGGATCTTCAGCGGCAGCGCCTTGTTCTGGGCCGCGCACGTGCCCTTGCTCAGGGCGGTGAGCTCCTCCTGCACGATGTGGTTGTCGTCGTTGATGGTGAGGCTGAAGGCCTTGGCGTCGCCGCCCCCGACCGTGCCCCCGCCGCCGCAGGCGCTCAGGAGCAGGCTCGAGGTGGCGGCAGCCGCCAGGACGGCGATACGGCGGGTTCTGAGGATCTTGTGCACAGGTGCTCCTCGGCGCACAGGGCGTTGAAACGCTTCAATAGGGAGTAGCCGGGAACCTACGACCCCCCTCTCCGTGTGTCAAGGAGCTGTCACGGATGTTTCCGAACCGTGTTTGGGCGTTCCGGAAGGCCCGCCCGAGGCCAGCACTCCCCGCACGAGACGAGAAGACAGGCGGCTACCGCAGGGTTTCGCGATGCAAGAGGCCGTGCGAGAAAGGCGGATCCGGAAGACCCCCGCAACCTGAGGTGCCCAGAAGGCCACGGCGACCGGCGGACGCGCGGCCCCTCCGGCGAGCAGGGCTGGATCAGAGCGGCGCGCTTGCGCGGACGATCAGCTCCGGTTCCAGCACGACAGTGGCATGGCGATGCCGCTTGCCCGCGGACACCTCGTCCATGAGCAGCCGGATGGCCTCCTGACCCATCATCCGGCCCGGCATGTCCACGGCGGTCAGCGGCACGGCCGCGGCACCGGCCGCGCGGTTGTTCTCGCAGCCGACGACCGCGACCCGCTCGGGCACCCGGATCCCTGCCACGGTGTGCAGTTCATGGATGATGGCGTTGGCCAGCTCATCGGTGACGACGATCAGACCGTCCGGCACATCGCGGGAGGTCCGCCGCGCGAGATCCCGCCCGACCGCATGCCCGTGCGAGGCGGTCAGGCCGACGCTGTCGATCTCCTCGAGCGTGACGCCGCCGCCCGCCTCCTCGACCGCCGCACGTACACCCCGGCGCCGGTCACGTACGGGCTGGTAATCGTCGTGTGCGACCACAAAAGCCAGCCGCGTGCGGCCGGTGTCGATGAGATGACGGGCCGCCAGATAACCCACATGCTCGTTGTTGACCAGCACGGAACAGCAGGTCCCCGGCCTGGGAGCGTAGTTGAGCAAGACGACCTGACGCCCGTGCGAACGGATCCGGGCGATGCCGACCGTGGAGTCCTCCATCGGAGCCAGCAGCACGCCGGTGACCCTGGACTCGTCGAACAGGTCCAGGTAGTCGTCCTGGAGCTTCATGTCGCACGCCGTGTTGGCCAGGAGCAAATGCTGGCCGGCCGCGCGGGCGGCCTCCTGCGCACCGTGCGCCATGTCGATGAACAGGGAGTTCTCGATATCGGCGAGCACCATGCCGACGCTCTTGGTCGAGCCGGACACCAACGACCGCGCGGCGTCGTTACGCACGAATCCCAGTCGACTGATCGCCTCCCGGACTCGCTCCGCCGTCGCCGGGCTCACCTTCGCCGGATGGTTCAGCACATTGGAGACGGTTCCCAGCGATACCCCTGCGGCATCGGCAACGTCCTGCATGCTCGGACCGGCATGCCGCTGCACTGCTCGCGGACGGGCGGTAGTCACAGCGCTCCTCGACCTCGGTCTTCGATCCGTCCCAGGACCGCACAGCCCCCAGCGAGCAGGCCGTCACGGACAATCGGCAGAATACATGACGCGCGTTGAAACGCTCCAAGATCGACGTGAGCTGGCTCCCCCGAGCACGCCGCGCTGCGACCTGATAACAGCAGGCCACAGGCTGAGGTGCACACGCGTTCAGGACGCGCATCGCCGCCCTGCCCTTGACTGCTCACCTGAAGAGTGCCAGGCTCTCGACATCCGCCTGATTGAAGCGCATCAATTCCTGGATCTCGCGCGGCACGGCTCCGCAGGCGGCAGCCGCCCGGCAGCTCGCACCGGATATTGCCTATGACCCGCGGCCCCCGTCGAAGGAACGCACCGCGGCGGTACGGCGGCGTCCCGCTCATAAGTGCCGCGCTCGGGCACAGGCGGGTCGGCGGACAGGGGCCGGGTCCGACCCCGGTGACTGCGCCCCCTTGCGTACCCATGCCTCCTGACCTGGAGTCGAGTGGGCTGGGCTCGGGGAGGGCCGCCACGCCCGGGACTACGAACGTCTTCCCCAGCACAGCGCAGCCCACCTGAACTGGGCACTCATCACCCTCATGGGCAGGCGACCGACCCGGAAAGAGCCCGCCCCCGGCTGGACGAGGAAACCTGCGCCGACAGCGTGAACACGCGGTGAGAGCCGAGCATGTCAGTACCAACTGGCAGGATCCGCCGCATGACTTCCTCAATACCTGAGTCCTGGACCCGCATCGAGACGTGGCTCGCGAACAACGCGCCGCGCACGTTCGCCGAACTGGCGCCCCCCGCCGAGCGCGCGACGATCGCGAGGGCAGAAGAGGCCATCGGCCTGGCCTTCCCCCCTTCGCTGACAGAGTCACTCCTTCGCCATGACGGCACAGCGGACGGCGTCCTGTTACCACCGTTTTGGATGATGCTGAGCACGCGGCACATCGTCGACGCCTGGACGAGTCGGACCGACATCCACGGCCCGGAACGGCCAGATGCCGAGACGGGCGATCCCGAGCGCGAGTACGGGCCATGGTGGCACCGTCAATGGATCCCGTTCGCCACAAACGGCGCCGGCGACCACCTGGTGGTCGATCAGCGTCCGACACGCCAGCGCGGACGGATCGGAGCTGCTGACCACGAGGTTGGCTGCCACTTCAAAACACACCCGATGTGGACCTCTCTGCCACAGCTACTTGACATGACGGCCACGGCAATCGAGACCGGCGGTCTTCTGGACTGCTACGAACGAGTCGTCATCGATGAGCGAGAGTTGACTTGGGAGTTTTGACCGGACGCTGAGCAAGTTCAAGAGCACTCATCTCTTTCAGAGCGGCCTCTGATCGGGTGACGGGCGAGTGTCCCGCAACGCACGAGGCTCCTGTGCCGTTGAGAGAGGCGTTCGACGTCTCAACTCATCAGCGCAGGAGCCTCGTTGGTTCCCTATCCTGCCTCACTCGACCTACCTCACGCCCTGGTCGAGTGGGTCACCATGCTCATCGTCACCCGTGAGGGTGACCGCCGCTGCAAGCTCCCGCCCCATCAGCGTGCTCTCGTCGCCTTGATCTACCTTCGCCGGCACGACACGCTCACGCAGATCGCCGCCGGCTTCGGCATATCTGTCGGCACCGCCCACGCCTACGTCACCACCGTCGTCGGCCACCTTGCCCGGTGGGCGCCCGGCCTGCTGCGGGCCCTGCGGGAAGCCGGGCCGACCTCTCCCAAAAAAACCGACGTCACGGCGTGAACATGCAGGTCATCGCCGATCCCGCGGGCAGGCTGCTGCGGATCTCGCCTGCACTCCCGGGCCGCACCCACGACCTGACCGCCGCCCGTACCCACCGCATCATCAGGATCCGCGAACGCCAAGGCGTGCCTGTACTCGCCGACCGGGCTTACATCGGGCCCAGCTCCTGGGTGACCACGCCGATCAGACGGCTCCCGCACCAAGAGCTCAACCCGACACAGCGGACAATCAACCGGGCCCAATCAGCGGCACGAGCACCGGTCTAATGAAGCATCGCGAGACCGTAGTCCTGGCGAATCTTCCGTCGGGCCCGCTGCAGCCCCAACCGCATGACGGTGAGCTTTCGAACTCGCCCGAGCACCAGCAGCGCGGCGTGCGGCCGTGGCGGTCACCGGGGACGCGTCTGGGTGACACGCCACAGGCGGCGGGGCAGTTCGCCCTCCTCGAAGGCGTGGACTTCGTCGAGCGTCCAGCCGTCGGCGAGGGAGTCGACGAGGTGACGGGGGAAGAAGTGCACGGCGAAGCCGCCGTGTTCATAGATGTCGTCGCCGTGCGCGGTGCCGTCGCCGTAGTGGGTGTCGCCGGTGTGGCGGACCGTGTAGACGAAGACCCCGCCCGGGCGCAGGACACGGCGCACTTCACCGACGGCCCCGTGAATCTCCTTCGTGGACAAGGCCATGCACAGCAGCATGTGCGCGAAGATGGCATCCACGGAGGCGTCGGGAAGCGGCAGCGGTTCGCGGACGTCGTGCACCGCGGTGGTGACGCGCTCGGCGACCTCCTGCGTGCGGGCGGCCTCCTTGAGCTGTTCCAGGCCGGTGTCGCTGAAATCGGTGGCCTGGACGGCGAAGCCTTCGCGGGCGAAGTACAGGGCATCACGGCCGTGGCCGGCGCCGAGTTCCAGCACGTCTCGAGCCCCGTGGGCGTGGAACACCGCGGCGGCGTGAACAGCCGCGGCGGAGGGCGCCTGGCCGTACATGCCGGGGTGGGCGGCGTAGGTGTGCTGCCAATGGTCCTGCTGGGTGGAGGCGAGATCGCCGTCGTCTCGGTGCATGGCCTCTCCCGCCGAAGCTCCTGCTGGGGTCTGTGTCTGTCGCCGCCACAGATCCTTCCACGCCAGGCCGGTGGGCTCAGGCGACGGGCCCGGCAGGGCATGACACGGGCAGCGAGTGGCGCCGGGATTCCGCTCGGCCGGCAAGGAGGCGAGAGCTGCGTGCCACGGTGGTCCGGCACGCTGGGTCAGCAGCAGGTGCAGCCAGGCTCGCAGCCGCAGGCGACAGCCGCTGTGACGGTGTGCGGGAGCGGGCCCGAGGGGACACAGCAGCCCTTGCCCTGCCAGGCGTCACGGCCTTCCTTGACCGCGATGGCGGCGATCACGAGGGCGGCGATGGGGTCGGCCCAAGACCAGCCGAACAGCAGGTTCGCCAACAGTCCCACCAGCAGCACGACGGACAGGTAGGTGCACAGCAGGGTCTGTTTGGAGTCGGCGACCGCGCTGGCGGAGCCGAGTTCCCGGCCGGCGCGGCGCTGGGCGGCGGACAGCAACGGCATGACCGCCAGGGACAGGGCGGCGAGCACGATGCCGGGCATCGAGTGTCCGGCTTCGCCGGTTCCCATCAGCGCGCGGACGGAGTCGACCGTGACATACGCGGCGAGGGCGAAGAAGGAGGCTGCGATGATCCGCAGCGTGCGCTGTTCCCGGGCCTGCCGGGTGGCGTGGTCGCGGGCGGAGAACTGCCAGGCGACGGCTGCGGCGGAGGAGACCTCGATGACGGAGTCAAGGCCGAAGCCGATCAGCGCGGTGGACGAGGCGAGGGTGCCCGCCGTGAGAGCGACGATCGCCTCGATGACGTTGTAGGTGATGGTCGCGGCGACCAGCAGGCGTATTTGGCAGGTCAGTGCTTCGCGGCGGACCGGGCTGGGGCCGAGGGATGTCGCGGTCATTCAGCAGCAGCCCTTCTCGTCGGCGTCCGGGCAGGTGCGGTCGGCCGCGACGGCGACGACGACGGTGCGCAGGACGTCCAGGGCATGTCCGAGGCGTTCGTCGACGAGCTCGTAGCGGGTACGGCGGCCGTCGGGGACAGCGACGACGAGGCCGCAGTCACGCAGGCAGGCCAGATGGTTGGACAGCCGGCTGCGGGAGACACCGATCCGGTCGGCCAGGTCGGCGGGGTGAGCCGGGGCATCCCGCAGAGCCAGCAGCAGTTGGCAGCGGATCGGGTCAGCGAGGGCACGGCCGAAGCGCGCGAGCACCTCGACCTCAGGAGCGAGAGTCAGCACATCACCACAGTACAGATATTCATGAATTCAGGTACTCCTGAATCCTTAGACTTGTGCGGAGCGGTTGACTCATGGGCCCCCGGCGCCGGGCCGGACAGGTCGAGTACCGCGAGATTGCGCTCGACACCGGCGATGGGCAGGCCGAACAGGTCACAGAGGCGCCGCCGGTCGCCGGTGGCGAGGACCTCGTCGACGATGCGGTCCTCGCGCAGGGCTCGCGCCGAAACGCCCAGAAGGCTCGCGGCCCAGACGTTGGCGGCCGGGCCGGGCCGGTGTGCGTAGCGGTCAGCACGTTGATGAACAGGTGCGGGTTGACGGTGCGCGGCCAGCCCCTCGCGCGCAGATCCAGAGAGGCGTAGAGCCGGTTCGTACAGGTTCGGCGAGCGAGGTGACCCGCTTGCCGAGGTGCAGCCGGCCGCCGTACAGGCCGGTGAGCAGCAGCGCTGTCATGTCTGACCAGCGACAGGCCCCGTCCCCCGACCCGGACGGCGAGGCCCCCGACCGCGCCCTGACCCTCGCCGTGCTGCGCCAGCTGGTCCGCAAGGACTGGAAGGGCCTGCCCCCAAGACCCGCTCGTCGCGCTGCCCCGGGACGCGGAGGGGAACCTGTTCGCGCCGTTCGCCAGCGCGCGACATGCCCAGCAGTACGTGCACAACACGCCCAGGGTCAGCGGTCAACCTTCACGTAGTCGGTGGAGAGGCGTCCGTAGCGGTCGGTCCAGATGACGCCCTCGACATAACCAGGGCCTACCCACGTGGGCCACGTGTGGTAGTAGGTGTGTCCTGCCGTCATCGAGATATTCGGTGAGACGTGGTCGTCCTCCCCAGGAGCCTGCCAGGCGAGATGGCCGTAGACGGCCGGCCCGCCCGTCTTTGTATAGATCACCTGGATGGCGCCCTGTTGGTTGACGGGCGTAACCGCGATGCACAGACGCCCGTTGCTGAGGTCCTTGCACTTGTCGACCGCATGCGCAGGGCTGACCCCAAGGGAGAAGGCTCAGGGTCAGCTATAGACGGTCAATTCTGCAATTGACCACCAGTTACTCGCGACATTGGCCGTGTTGACAATCCTGACGTAGCGGGCCGTCTGGGTCGAGAAGGAGATCAGCTCGACTCGCTGGCCTTCCTCTATGGAAGAGACCTTGGTCCAGTCGGTTCCGTTCGTGGAGACGTAGACGTCCGCGCTTCGCGCGTAGTCGCCGGTGTTGCTGCCGACATCCAGCAGGATCTTGTCGAACGTCTGGGGCTGCTGCATGTCGACCTGGATCCAGAGACCGTCGTACTGGCCCCTTCCGGAGCTGTACCGGGTGCCGGGATCGCCGTCCAGCATATTGGCGGGACCGTCGTCGTACGGGCTTGTGTCGGAGGTCGTAGCGGTCCAGCCCGTGCGCGACAGCGCGGGGCCCAGCTCTATGACGTCGAACGGAGCTCCACCCGCGTCCGCTCCGCCGGCGCCGTTCACCGAGACCTTGTACGTCCCTGCTGGAAGGCTGCTCGGCACGTACGCGCTGATACTCGTGTCCGACCAGCTGGCGACTTCAGCGAAGAGCTTGCCGAAACGCACGGTACCCAGCCCCTGCGCGTCGCCGAAGTGAGCACCGCTGATCGTGAACTTGGCGCGCGGTACGCCTTGCTTCGGCTTCAGGCTTCCGAAGACCGGTGCGGGGAAGCTCGACAGCTTCTGCGTGGTGAACATCGCCGACGTTCCGCTCGGCAGGGTGTAGGTGTACGAGCCGTCGACGGACACCGGGAAGCTCCGGCTGCCGGCGGTGCCGTTGAACGCCACGGTGACCTGCTCCCCCTCCGGACTGGTCCAGGTCTTCAGCTGAAGGCCCTTGGGCACCGCTGTCGGAGCTGCGATCGAGCCGGTCCACCCGAGGATCCGTAGACGTTGATTTCGGCGATGCTCCACCAGAAACCGGATGCCGCGACGCACACGATGCGAATGTACCGAGCCGTCCGGGTCGGCAACGTGACGGCTGTCTTCCCTATGTTCCCGCTGCCGTTCGCAACCGCGCCGCCCCAGTCGGCCCCGTCGTCCGAGACGTATATCTGGTACTTGGTGACGTAGTCGAAGGAGTTGCTTTCCCCGGTGGCGAAGACGATCTTGTTGAAGCTCGTCGGGCTTCCCAGATCGACCTGGAACCAGGCGCCGCTGGTTGTCCCCTGACCGAGATTCCACCGGCTGTTGATGTCGCCGTCGAGCGCGTTCGAGGCAGCACCCCAGTCCGGGCTCGACGAGGCCGTGGCGGTCCACTTGCCACGGCTCAGTGACGTTCCGGGCGTCTTGATGGACGCTCCGATCGGCAGGGAGTACGTGAGCAGCTTGCTTCCGGTGCGGACGGCGTTGTGGTACTGCAGGAGTGCCGGGTCGTACGTGACCGTCATCGGCCCCAGCCACGACTTGAACGTGAAGTCATGGGTCGGGTCGAAGACATTGGTCGCCGCGGGGGTCCCGCCGCTGCGCACGCCCGCGTAGGTGAACGTGACGGCGTCGCCGGCGTTCAGGGTGTAGTCGAAGGACTGCGTCCCGTCCGCCGCGCTGAAGTTCTTCGCGGCGCTACCGGAGTTGTACGCGATGAGGACCTTCGAGCCGGTGGTCAGCGCCGCGGTGGGCGAGGCGTCGATGGACCAACCCACCGCGCGTCGCGAGAAGGTGTCCAGGACGACCGCGCAGTACACCTTGCCCTCAAAGGTTGGTGCTCGGTGATGTCGACGACCCGCAACTGGTCCCGGGCGTGGCGGGTGAGGTTCCGCTCCACCAGGTCGGCGACGGAGGCGGTGCCGTGCTTGGTGCGGGCGCGCCGGTTGCCGGGCAGGCCGGCGCGCTGCTTCAGCAGCTCCACGGTGCCGTGGCTGACATGGATGCTCAGGCCCGGGCGGAGCTCGGCGTGCACCCGGCGGGTGCCGTAGGTTCCGCGGGATGCGGCGTGGATGCCCACGATGGCCTCGGTCAGTCAGGCGTGCTCGACCAGGCGGTTCGACGGCGGCCGGTGTTGCCAAGCGTGATACCCGGACTCTGTGACATGCAGCACCGGGCAGGCCAGCTGCACCGGCAGCAGCTGTGTCGGCGGCCAGTAGGAACTCCCCACGTATGGCCAGCTCGATTCCCCAACTTACAGTCACACTCAGTAGCCTCGGTCCTGGCTCGGAGACCTGGCGTATGAGGGGTTGTGATCGTGGCACGTACCTGGCTGTCCATCCGGGTGGAGTTGGTCTCCGGGCATGGTGCGGACCTGTGGCCTCGCCCCGGCCGTGTCTTCGCCGCCGCACGCTCGCACTCCTTCGCCCAGTTCGCGGCAGCCATCGATCTCGCCTTCGGCCGCTGGGACTTGGCCCACCTGCACCTCTTCACTTTGTCCGATGGTGCTCGGGTCAGCCCCCTGGACTGGTGGGACGGCGAGGCCCCGGACGGCACCGTGGACGGCCATGCCATCAAGTTGAGCAGGCTGCAGGCCGGCGAGCAGTTCGCGTATGTCTTCGACATGGGCGACGACTGGGCCCATCTGTGCACGGTGGCGGAGAGGCGTATCGATCCCCTCGACGAACTCGGTGAGGCGCCCGACCGCCCGGTTCCCTACTGGGGCTGGGGCAGCCTCCCGGACCAGCACGCACGCCGCTGGGACGGGGACGACGGGGAGTCGCCGATGCCGAAGCGCCCAGCCCGCGGGCTCAGCGACCTGCCTCCGATCCTGCCGTGGTGGGGTGAGCGCCGCCGAGGGTGATCTCACGTTGCGTACACGAAGTGGCCGCCAGTGGGGAATCGAAGTGGCCACGGTGGGGAGATGCAGTGGCCGCGAGCGGGGAAAACGAACTGGCCGCTGACAAGCTGCTCACGGGCCATCACGCGGATGGCTTCGAAATGCCTTTGGGGGAGGTCACCGCACCGAGCAGTTCGGCAGCCCGGCGGCGGACGGCCAACTCGGCCTCCAGCCAACCTTGCGGCAGAGCTCGGGCGGATGGCTGCGGGGCATCAGGGCCTCCGAAGGCTGCTGGATCGTCAGTCGTCCAGCAACCCGAGCCATCAGACCCGGGACAAGCCAGTCTGGCGGCAGCTGAACCGGCAGGGCCAGAGAGTTGCCCGCCGCACGGGCGAGCGTCTGATGCGCGAGATCGGCATCGCCGACGCCGTCCACGGCAGGAAGGTCGTCGCCGCCATGCCGGACCCGACGGCGGGTCGGGCAGCTCCCTTCGCCTTCGTCGAGCATGCGGCGTTCCCTGATGTACGCCCCGGCGCGGTCGAGGTTCTCCCGCACGATCTCGTCGTCCGCGTTGCTCTCGCCGCCCCGAGGCTGCGCTCGCGGCAGCTTGGACGTTCTCGGCCCCTTGGTGGATGCGTAGCCCGCCGTCGCCGAAAGGGTTGCCGGGGCGGCGTTCGGGCCGGCAGTGAAGCAGTCGAGAGATATGCCCAGGCTGGCTTAGACCTGCCTCATGCTGTCTCCTCGGCGGTGAAGAACTCGATCAACGCGGGAGCGAGAACGCTGGGGTCGACATCGTGGTCCTGACCGTCGAGCGTGCCGTGCTGGCCGGGCAGGGCATGAGCACCGGCCCGGATCCAGCCGTCGCTCGCGCCGCCGTCCAGCACGAGCAGCCGGTCGGCCAGGGTGTTCCATCCCTCGGCCGGCAGCGGGCGTCCGGACATGGTGTCGCCCATGACGGCGCCGTCGTACGGCAGCGTGTGGGCGACTGCTTCCATGTCGGCCCAGAACGGCGCGTGCCGCATTCCGGCGACCGCCTCGGCCGGGACACCGACGGCCTGGGTCAGGAAGTAGGCGACCGCGTCGCCGCGGGCGTCGTCCCCTACGAGGCCGGTGAGGTGTTCGAGGTAGTCGTCAGGGATCGGGGGACGGCTGTCGTCGACCACGAACGGCGGTTCGTACACCGAGAGCCGGGAGATCGAGCTGCCTCGGACCGCCGCCCGCAGGGCGAGGACGGCACCGGACGACATGCCGTGGACGAACGCGGTTCCGCCCGCGAGGTCGATCAGGGCGTCCAGGTCCTCGACCTCGCGCTGGACGTCGTGCGGGGCGGTGTCACCGCTGTCGCCCCGGCCGCGGCGGTCGTAGGTGATGACGTCGAAGTGCTCGGCGAGCAGCGTGGGAAGCTCCCCGAAGTCGCCGCGCCGCTGAAAGGCGCCGCCGACAAGCACCAGGGCGGGTCCCCGGCCGGTTCGCTCGTAGGCGATGGCGGTGCCGTCGTGCGAGAAAACCTTGCCCATTGGATCCGTCTCCGCTCATGTCGACGGGGCGTCCACCCGCCCCCATGGGAACTGGACGGTACAGTACCCATGCGGGTACTGGTCCGTCTAGTACTGTTCGTCGAGAGGGAGAAGGGGAGGGCCATGGAGACGACGCAGCCGGAAGGGCGCTCGGCCCGCAAGCGCCAGGCGATCCTGGAGGCGGCCACGACGGTGTTCCTGAACAAGGGATACCCGGGCACGAGCATGGACGAGGTCGCCGCCCTGGCCTCGGTGTCCAAGCAGACGGTCTACAAGAACTTCACCGACAAGCAGCGCCTGTTCACCGAGATCATCCACGGCGGCCTCGACCGCATCGACGAACTGTTCAGCGACGTCACGGGCTCACTGGCCGCCACCGAAGACCTGGACAAGGACCTCGCCGCACTCGCCCGGCAGTTCGTCATCATCCTCACCCAGCCCCGCCTGCTCCAACTACGCCGTCTGGTCATCGCCGAAGCCGACCGATTCCCCGAACTCGGCCGTACGTACTACGAGCGCGGCCCCGAACGCGTCCACACCCTCCTCGCCGAGAGCTTCGGCCGCCTCGCCGAGCGCAAGCTGCTGACCCTGGACGACCCGGCCCTCGCAGCCAACCACCTCACGTGGCTGATCACCTCGATCCCTGTCAACAAGGTCATGTTCTGCGGCTCGGGCGAACAGTTCACCCGAGCCGAACTCGACCACTACGCCGATGAAGCGGTACGGGTCTTCCTCGCCGCCTACCGTCCGGCATCCGCCTGACGAAGGACGCGCCGACAGCGATCCCTACTTGCGAAAGCGGGGAATCCGCCGGCGCATCCACGACAAGCCGGTCACCTGCTGAACGCGCTCTCTCCTGAGCAGGGACTGTCAGTGCCCGATGCCGACCAGGCCTATCGCCAGCCTGTTTGCCTGGGCAATGCCCCAGATCACTCTGTCACGGGCAGGCACTCGGCGAGCAGGTCGAGGACGTCGCGCCAGGCTCGCTGTGCGTGCTGTGGGTGGTAGCCGACGCCGGGGACCGTGGGGTGGTCGACCGGTGGGTGGTGGAAGGCGTGCAGGGCGCCTCCGTAGACCACGAGGCGCCAGTCGACGCCTGCGGCCCGCATCTCGGCGATGAATGCCTCCCGTTGCGCGGGCGGCATGATCGGGTCTTCCGACCCGACCCCGGCCCACACCGGGCAGCGGATGCGCGCCGCCTCGCCCGGTCGGCCCGTGGTCAGCGCATTGACTGTCCCGATCGCGCGCAGGTTGACGCCGTCGCGCCCGAGTTCCAGCCCGACGGCGCCTCCGGTGCCGTAGCCGACGACGGCGATCCGGTCGGGGTCGGTCCGCGGTTCGGCGCGCACCACGTCGAGCGCCGCATGACCGATGCCACGCATCCGGTCGGGGTTGGCGAGCAGCGGCATGCAACGGGCCAGCATCTCCTCGGGGTCACCCAAATAGCGCCCGCCGTGAAGGTCGAAGGCCAGCGCTACGTATCCCCGCTCGGCGAGAGCATCGGCCCGGCGGCGCTCGACGTCGCTGAGACCCATGCCTTCTGGTCCGAGCAGCACCGCGGGCCGGCGGTCGACACCGGCCGGGAGCGCGAGGTGCCCGATCATCGTCAAACCGTCGGCCGGATACTCGACCCGACGCGTCGTAATCGTGGTCATGAGACTGGACCGTAGTGATCGTCGAGCCGGTCCGGCCGGAGTTCTGCCGCTGGCAGAACAGGGCGGGTATCCCTCTGAAATACGGCGCGGCCTCACAAGTACGCCAGCAACAAGAACCGTCCCAAGCCCCGTCCCCACGGCAGCGCAGTCGGTATCGTCCCGTTGCCCCTTTGGGGAGCATCTCGGTCACACCCGCATGACAGGCGGGGGTCCCTGAACTCGTCCGCGCAGAGCACCCTGCCGTCCACCAACGCAAAGGTTCCTGCGACTGAGCGGCCAGAAATTCGCGAACCCACCTGTCTCACCCGGCGGCCATCCCGACCCCCGGCGAGAGCCCGTCGCCTACACCCGGCTCGCCGTCGACAGCATCCAACGCGGCATCCGCTACAGCGAACTCGGCGGGACCTGACCTCGTCGCCGTCCGGGCCGCTCCGCGAGATCTACGACGAGAACCAGCCGCAGTCGGTGTGTGCCGTCGTCAGATCGTGGGCGCGGCCGGGCAGCGGGTGTGCTTGTCGGCCGTTAAGGGACCCGGACAAGGGGGTGCCTCGCAGCATCGCGGGGCACCCTGCGATGCCTACCGTTGGCTTGGTACAGCACCTGCGGTGGGCAGAGCGGCAACGGCCGTGATCCAGTCGGCGCTCAACCGGGCGCACGCCGTCAGACGGCCGCCCTCGAAGCGTTCCAGCACGTCGCGCAGACCGACGGCGCCGGGCAGGTCGTAGAAGGGGAAGACCTTCTCGCCCCAGCCGGGGCCGGTCAGCCCTTCGGTCTCCTCCGGCAGCAGCCTGGCCCCGGTGGCGACCACGAGGACGTCGTACGTCAGCCGGGTGTCACCGGTGAGGTGCCACGGTCCGCGCGTCCAGGTCGACCCGGTCGATCCGCGCCTGCTTGTCGTCGACGGCCGCGTCCAGCTGCCGGGGACGGGAACGCAGCAGGTGATGCGGCTGGGGCCAGTCCGAACGGCGCGAACAGCAGGCCGGGCAGGTAGAGGTGATCGTCGTCCTGGTCGACCACGGTGATCCGGTGCCCGCTCTGGCCGTGTGTGCGACACAGTCGGTTCGCCGTCATGGTGCCGGCCGTTCCGCCACCGAGAATCACGAGGTGTTTGCCCATGCCCCCACTGTCGTGCGGACGATGACGGCCAGGCATGGGGCCGCTGGTCCCCATCCGAGTACCCACCCGGGTATGCCCTCCCCCGGGCCCCTCGGCCCCAGGATCCATGTGCCTGCCATGACCGCCCTGATAAAATACCCAGCAGGGTATAGCGCCGCACCATTGGGCACGTGGGCCGAACGGCCCCCGGCGCGCCCCGTCGGCCCCTCGCCCCGTCCCGCGCTCAGCGGTCGACTGGAGTCCGGAGCAGACGACACCAGAGAGGGGCCCGGCCATGACCGGCAGCACACCTCAGACCCTCGGTACGAGCCACCCCCAGTCCGTGGACGTGCATCGCCTGGAGGTCGTTCACGTCGAAGGCGACGCATACACCGTGGACGTCCGCGAACACCACCTCGATGTCGACCAGCCCCTGGAGGCGGGCGGCACGGACACCGCACCCACCCCCACCGAACTCTTGGCGGCCTCCCTGGCCACCTGCGTGGCGTTCTACGCGGGCCGCTACCTCCACCGGCACGGTCTGCCCCAAGCCGGCCTGCGCGTCCGCACCGAGTTCACCATGGCACCCGACCGCCCGGCCCGGGTCGCTTTCCTGCGCCTCGTCGTCGTGCCGCCGCCGGAACTGCCCGAGCAGCGGCGCGCGGCCCTGCTGGCCGTCGCCTCGCGCTGCACGGTCCACAACACCCTCCACCAGCCGCCCGAGATCGACATCGAGCTGACGCCATGAGGACGACCTCGGCGCCGACCGTGCCGGCGCTCCTGGATCGCATCAGAGGCGGCCTCATCGGCGACGACGAGGTCCTGGAGGGCCCCTACGGCCCGAACCGGATCGTCTACGCCGACTACACCGCATCCGGACGCTCCCTGGACTGCGTCGAGGACTTCGTGCGCGAGCAGGTGCTGCCGCGCTACGGCAACACCCACACCGAAAGCTCCAGCACCGGGCTGCAGACCACCCGGCTGCGCGAGGACGCTCGCCGGATCATCCGGGACGCGGTCGGCGGCACCGAGCGCGATCTGGTGATCTTCTGCGGCTCCGGGGCCACCGCGGCGGTCAACAAGCTGGTCGGCATCCTTGAGCTGCGCCGTCCGGACCGGCCGGCGCCGGACGAGCGGCCGGTGGTGTTCGTGGGTCCGTACGAGCACCACTCCAACGAGCTGCCCTGGCGCGAGTCCATCGCCGAGGTCGTGGTCATCGACGAGGACGCCGACGGCCACATCGACCTCACCGAACTCGAAGCGGGGCTACGGCGGTACGCGGACCGGCCGCTGCTGATCGGCAGCTTCTCCGCCGCGTCCAACGTCACCGGCATCCTGACCGACACCGACCGCATCGCGCGCCTGCTGCACGCGTATGGCGCGCTGTCCTTCTGGGACTACGCGGCGGCGGCACCGTACGTCCCGATCCGGGTGGCCGAGAGCTCGCCGGGGGCCGGGGACCACAAGGACGCGCTGTTCCTGTCCCCGCACAAGTTCGTCGGCGGTCCGCAGACCCCGGGGGTGCTGGTCGTCCGGCGCGAGCTGGTGCGCAACCGGGTGCCCACCGCGCCCGGCGGCGGCACGGTCGCCTTCGTCGACCCGTTCGGCCACCGTTATCTCGACGACCCGGTGGCCCGGGAGGAGGGCGGCACCCCCGCGATCGTGGAGTCCATCCGGGCCGGACTGGTCTTCGCCCTCAAGCAGGCGGTGGGAACCGAGACCATCCAGGCCGCGGAGGAACGCCACTGGCGGCGCGCGCTCGCGGTCTGGGAGGGCAATCGCGGCATCGAGATCCTCGGCGACCATCACGCCCGCCGGCTGTCCATCGTCTCTTTCCGGATCCGCTACGGAGAGCACGCCTATCTGCACCACCACTACGTCGTGGCCCTGCTCAACGACCTCTTCGGCATCCAGGCCCGGGGCGGCTGCTCCTGCGCGGGCCCTTACGGCCACCGCCTGCTCGCGATCGACGCCCCCACTTCCCACGCCCTGCTCGACGAGGTCGTGCACGGGTGCGACGGCATCAAGCCCGGCTGGGCCCGCGTCAACTTCAACTACTTCATCAGTGACACCGTCCGTGATTACCTCATCGACGCCGTCGGCCTGATCGCCACCCATGGACATCGGCTGCTGTCCGACTACCGCTTCGACCCGCACACCGGGCAGTGGCGCCATCACAGCGGCCCCGCCGACGCTCCTCTGCGGCTGACCGACGTCCGCTTCGGCGCCGACGGGCGGATCTCCGCTTTGGCTGCCCGCCATCGCCGACTGGGCGAAGAGGCGCTGGCCGGTCAACTCGCCCGTGCCCGCGCGGTACTGGCCACTCGTCCCGACCGGCTCGACGACGGCCCCACCGGGCTGCCGGCCGACTTCGAGCGCATGCGCTGGTTCCCGCTCCCGCCCGCCTGCGTGGAACAAACCCGCACCGGCAGCGGTTGAACCGAGCAGACGCAGATACCCCACCGGGTATACAGGAGTGGAGGGAAACCCATGCCGACCGTCGAACTGACCAAGGACAACTTCGAGGAGACCGTCACCGGCTCCGACATCCTGCTGATCGACTTCTGGGCCGCCTGGTGCGGACCGTGCCGGATGTTCGGCCCCGTCTATGACAAGGCGTCCGAGCGCCACCCGGACATCGTCTTCGGCAAGGTCGACACCGAGGCGCAGCCCGAACTCGCCGGCGCCTTCCGGATCTCGTCCATCCCCACCCTGATGGCCGTCCGCGACCGGACCGTCCTGTACTCGCAGCCCGGCGCACTACCGCCGCAGGCGCTGGAGGAACTCATCGGGAAGATCCGCGCCGTCGACATGGGCGACGTGCGCCGGAAGGCCGCCGCGGGCTCTGCGGAGGCGAGCTGACGCCCGGGAAGTATGAAGGGCGCCCCGGAACGTCGGTGTCAGCGACTGCGAAGAGCGGCGAGCGCGGCGTCGAGGTCGGCCGCGCGCGGGCGGTTGTGCGGCAGCTTGCCGAGCACGACCGCCATGCCGCAGGTGTCGGTGAGAGCGGAGAAGACCAGCCCGCCCGCGACTCCGGCCGAGATCAGCAGGAGGGCCGGATGCAGGAGCAGGCCGAGGACGAGACCGAGGAGCACCAGGGCGCCGGCCGCGAACCGGACTTGGCGTTCCATGCTCCAGCCGGAACGGGTGTCACAGGCCGCCGGTGTGTGCAGATCGTGCCCCTCGGCAGCCCAGGCTCCGGTGCCGCCGGCGAGGGTCGCCGTGGTGACGCCCTGCTCGGCCAGCAGCTTGCAGGCGTTCTCCGAGCGGGCGCCCGAGGCACACACGACGAGTACGTCGCCCTGGCCGGCCGCGTGCCGTATCTCCGGCAGCGCCCGCCGGACGTGGTCCAGGGGGATGTTGAGGGCGCCGGGCAGATGGCCCGAGGCGTACTCGGCGGGCGTGCGCACGTCGATGACGGTCAGCTCGTGCAGCCGCGTGCGGGCCTGGTCCGTGCCGAGGGCGACGGGAGCGGGGGTGTTGGTCATGACAGATGTGATCCTTAATGGTCGACGCCGCCCCGAACCGGGACGTACAGTACCCCTAGGGGTATTTATCTAGGAGTGATCGTGGAACTGGAGCTTGAGGGTGCGGACCTGAAGGCCGTGCTGAACCGGCTGCGCCGGGCACAGGGTCAGATCTCCGGTGTGATCCGGATGATCGAGGAGGGACGCGACTGCGAGGACGTGGTCACGCAACTGGCCGCCGCCTCGCGTGCGCTGGACCGGGCCGGCTTCGCCATCATCGCGACGGGGCTCCAGCAGTGCATCACCGACATCGACGCCGACCGTAAGAACGGCGAGGACCCGCAGGCGATGCGCGCCCGGCTGGAGAAGCTGTTCCTGTCCCTGGCCTGATCGCGCATCCGGCACCCCCTCAGACCAGCGCGTCGATCAGCATGAAGGCCGCCACGGCCAGCAGCACCAGTGCGAAGATCCGCTGCAGCGCTCGCCCGGAGACCTTCACGGCCAGCCGCTTGCCATCCCAGGCACCGAGGATCGCGGCCCCGACGAACGGGCCGACCACCGCCCAGTCCAGCGTCTCGACCGTGCCGGCCCGGGTCGACAGTGCGGCCAGCGAGTTGACGGTGATGACCAGCAGGCTGGTGCCCACCGCATCCCGCATCCGCATGCCCAGCACCCCCACCAGTGCCGGTACGGCGAGGAAGCCGCCGCCGACACCCAGGACACCGGTGACCGTACCGAGGCCGGCACCGGCCGCAGCCGCCCGCCCCGGCCGTACCGTCACAACGCCCTCCGCGGCCGGCCCGGACCGCAGCATGCGTACGGCGGCCGCTCCCGCGACCACGCCGAACGCGGCCGTGAGCACGCCCGCCGGGACGCGTCCGGCGAGCGCGCCGCCCAGCATCGCCGGGCCGATCCCGGCCGCCGCGAACAGCAGCCCGGTACGCCAGCTCACGTGCTCGTCGCGGGCGTGCGCGACCAGCGCGGTGACCGAGGTGAGCGTGACGATGACCAGACTCGCGGTCGTCGCCCCGACCGGGCTGAAGCCGAGCAGGTAGATCAGCGCCGGGACGGCCAGGACACTGCCGCCGCCCCCGAGCGCACCGAGCGCCAGACCGATCACGGCCCCGGCGCCCAGGGCGAGCAGGAGAGCGCTCACGCGACCGTGCCGTTCCGACCATCCGCGTCGACCACCGGCAAACCCGCCTTGGCCCACTCCCGCATCCCGCCGACCACGTCGACGGCCTCCGAGCCGCGGGCGACGAGCAGTTCGGTGGCCTGCCGGGAGCGGTTGCCGGAGCGGCAGATCACGATCAGGGGCCGCGCCTGCGCTGGTGCGGGCAGCCCCGCCCCGGCGGCCAGCGCCGACAGGGACAGGTGCACGGCGCGCGGCGCATGGCCCGCCTGCCACTCGTAGGGCTCACGCACGTCCAGCAGTACGGCGTCACCGCCGCCGTCGGCGTTGTCGTGCCCGGTGCGCGCGGCTGCCTCCTGCACACTTACGCGCCCCGGGCCGCTGCGGGCCCGTCGGAAGATGCTCATCTCGGTTTCTGGCTCCTGTTCGTCACGTCGTCAGGGAAGATCGGCAGGCCCCCGCGGCGGCCTGCGCCGTCAGGGGGTCCGCAGGACGAGTCCCGCCTTCTCGGCCGCGTCGAAGGAGTCGTCCACGGCGACGACGTCACGGCCTGAGGCGTCCAGCAGGGAGGCGGCGATCGCGGCGCGCATCCCGCCCGCGCAGTGCACCCACACCTGCCCGTCGGGAACCTCGTCGAGACGGCGGTGCAAGGTGTGGACCGGGATGTGCACCGAGCCCTCGACATATCCGTCGGCCCGCTCCGACGTCCGGCGCACGTCCAGGACGACGACGTCCGCGCCCCGTTCCGCAAGGTCGGCGAAGGTGCCCCTCCGGAAGGCGGCCGGCGCCTCGCCCTCGCGCACCCAGTCGGCCGGGCCGCCCGTGGCCGCGGCGGCGGGGCGGTCGATACCCACCCGGACCAGCTCCCGCTGCGCGGCGGCGAGTTGCGCGGGCGACTCGGCGAGCAGCGTGACCGGCTTGCCCCATGGGATCAACCAGGCCAGATACGTGGCGAGCTGCCCCTCCGCCTCGAAGTTGAAGGACCCGGAGACGTGCCCGGCGGCAAACGCGACCCGGTTGCGCAGATCGACCACCCACTCCCCCGCGTCCAGCCGCTCGGCGATCTCGTCGCCGTCCGCGACGGCGGGCGGGGTCAGGTCGACGGGCGCGGGTCCGGCAGCGTTGGCCGGGCCCATGTGCGTGTAGTAGGCGGGCACGTCGTCCAGGCCTGCCAGCAGATCGGCGACGAAGCTGTCGACGTCCCGGGTGAGCGCCTCGTTGGACACCTTCTCCTTGCCGATGGTCGTGTCGCTGCCCTCGGCCTGGGAGGACGAGCAGAAGCTGCCGAAGCCGTGCGTGGGCAGTACGGCGGTGTCGTCCGGGAGTTCGGCGGCCAGCCGGTGTGCGGACGCGTGCTGGGCACGGGCCAGCCGCTCCGTCAGCCGCGGCTCGACCAGGTCGGGCCGGCCGACGCTGCCGATGAGCAGGGACCCGCCAGTGAACACGGCGACCGCCGCGCCGTCCGCCTCCAGTACGTAGGAGGTGTGGTGCGGGGTGTGACCGGGGGTGGCCAGCGCGCGCAGCGCCAGGCCGCTGTCCAGGGCCGTGACATCACCGTCGCGCACAGGTGTCCGCTCGAACGACACCCGCGCCCCGGCCGGCACGAGGTAGTCCGCGCCCGCGATCCGGGCGAGCTCCAGGCCGCCGGTGACGTAGTCGTTGTGCACGTGCGTCTCGACCACGTGCGAGATCCGTACCCCGCGCCGTGCGGCCGCCGCGATCACCTGATCGACGTCGCGGGGCGGGTCGACCGCGACGGCCGTCCGCTCACCGCCGGCGAGATAACCACGGTTGCCGAGCCCGGACACCTCGATCGTGTCGACGAAGAACACGCTGTGCTCCCTTCCAGTGAAGAATTACCCCGGGGGGTATGTTTTCGACGGTAGCACAAGTACCCCGGGGGGTATTTTCAAGGGCGGGAAAAGCCCGACCGCGCCCTACGAGTACCTCGCACAGGGCCGGACACTCGTCCCACCCCGTTCAAGCCACCGGGAAGGGGCCTTGCCCATGCGCTACGACCGCACAGTCCGCCTCGACACCGACTTCGCCACCCGTGAGGCCGGCGTCCTTGCGCAGGTGCGTCAGGCGCACGGCGAGCGCTTCACGGGCTGCCTGAGCGCTGGAGGAAGGAGAGGCGGGCCTGGGTGAGGGCGGGTCAGACGGTGTACTTCTGGTGGTCGACGGCACGCTCCCGTACGGCCTCGAAGGCGTCGGAGCAGAGCTTGACCGCAGCATGGTCCTCGCCGAATTCCTTGGGCGGATCCGCCCGATCGCCGTCCCCGGTGAAGATGCTGAACTGAACCAAGCGGTCGTCGAAAAGCCAGGAGTCGGCCCCCGGCAGAACGGTGTCCACGGCCCGCCGGCGAGGCAGCCGCGCACCGAATCGCCCGCGTCGTCGTTCAGCGGGGTGGCAGCGGCTCCCACCGGATGCAGTCCGTCACGGGCTCAGACACGACCCGGGCCCGGCGCATCACCACACCACGGCCGACAGCCTCCCGTACAGTGCCCAGCCAGCCGGGCCACCACCGTGCCGTCGGGTCGAGATCGACATGGCTGGTGCGCTTGACCTGCTCGAACTCCTCGACCTCGGCACCGACGCCGTACCCGTCACGCATCTCCAGATGCACCGCGCTGCGGCGCGTACCAGCCAGCAGCTCAGCGAAGCTCGGCACGCCGTTCTGCGACATCGCACGCCTCCCTCAGAATCGGCACCGGGCGGGCAGGGCTGCGGATCACCGTCTCATGGGCGGGGAGATTCCCACCGCGTGACCGGCGACCCGCTCCGTACCGCGCCCCCCGGTGTTGGGGTCGATCCCGATGAACTGCGGGTCCACGATGCCCTTCCGGATCAAGCGGGTTGCGTGTTCTTGCGTGCGGCGGTTCCGAAGGGTGCGGAGGTCGTCAACGGCGCGGTGCGGGTTCGAGGCGACATCGGCTCGAAGCCGCGCGGTACGGGACGCACCCCGCTCGACGGCTACCGGCGCTGCCGTTGCTCAGGCAGCGTAGCCACCGCTGGAGACTGATTGCCGCGTGCTTCGGCGTCGGCGAGAACGGTGGCGAGCGCCGACCAGTCCGGGTAGGCGAGGATTCGTTCCGCGTGGTCAGGGACTGCTGCTCGTATATCGCTGGCCAGCACGCGGCGGGCTTGATCCCTGAGCTGTCGGGCTGTGAGTTCGGCGAGCGTCGGAGCACGTGCTCGGTCTGCGGCCGTCTGCAGGTGCTGGACGGCCTGGCGGGCAGCTTCGGCCTGGTGGGCGTGGCGCTTCGCTTCGCGCCAACGCCCGGCCACGATGGTCGTCCAGACGCAGGCTGCGACCAGGGGGCCACTGCATTGCCGTGGGGGCCGCTGGCGGTGTGGACGATGTAGCGGGCCGCGCTGCGCAATGCGTGAGCAGCACGGACTTCCGGCCGTACCTGGGATTCTGGGCTCGGGCGAACGCCTTGGAGGCGGCCCGGAGTTCGGTGCGCAAGGGGTCGGGGGCTTTCTGGGCGGTGGCTTCCAGATCCTCGGCACCGGTCGCGCTGCCCTCGCACCGAGCGACGTAGGCAACAGGTCTCTCGGTCCAGCGCGGGTCCGGTCGGGCGATCGCGGCGGCTTCGACGACGTCGGGGGGCGAGGCGATCGCAGTCTCGAGCTCGACCGAGGAGATCCATGCGCCTCCTGACTCGACCAGATCCTTCACGGCGACATCGTCACCCTCGCTCTCGACGCCCTTCTGCGAGCCAAGGGCTACCCGACCGACCTCAACCCCGCCAAGGCGCAGCCGTCGTGAACGGTGAGCACACCGCATTCGCTCGGTCTTCGCTCACCTTCATCCAGCCTCCTCCTGCTCGCCGGATGCGTCCCAACGGGCCTGGTCTCCTGTTCAGCCACCCCTTATGAAACCGTGCCCGGCCTGGCCGCGCCCTACGTCCGGCGCTGGGAGATCGAGTCCGGCACATCAGACCTGTGCCACCTGCCCGGCCGCGTCCGCAGGCCCCGCCTGCCGCGTTCACGCAGGACACCCAGCACCGTTGCGGCGCACTGCATTTCGCATACCTCCCGGTCTTCGGGTGTCCGAACCACCTGGCCCCCTTCGCCCTGCGGACGGCTTTCCCGCCCTCCCTGGCCGGACGTTGCTCCGGCGACTACTACGGGGCCTCCGTCGCCATAGGACTCGCGTCCCGTAGGCGATCCCACGTTCGTCTCTGTTGTACGTCATAGCGCGACGTAGGCGTCCCACTCATCTCCTTGAATACCCTCGCTGGGCATCGCCCCGCGCTCCGGAGGTGCACCGGCCAACTATAGAAACCTGAACCTGGTGCAGAACGCGGTGCCGGTTACAGCTGCCTTTCCGGCGGATGGGAAATTGCATCTGCTGGAGATTGGGCTTCAAACAATTCAGTCTTCGCCATATCGCGCGGGCCACCCAGCGCACCGTCCCTGACAACTGGGCCCTGAGCTGCCCCGAGTTTCGTAGAGTCCGATCTTGATTGGTTCAGGCGGACTGCGGGGTTTGCTCCTGGCTGCGCCAGAAGGCTTCCTCGTACTCGGCCGGCGGCACGTAGTCGAGCGCGGAGTGAAGACGTTCTTCGTTGTACCAGGTGATCCACTGGAAGATCGCCCGCTCGACCTGGTCGACGTCCTTCCCCGGTATACCGAATTGATACGTATTGCGACCCGCGATCGCTGTGGTGTATCAGTCCGGAGTCCTTCTTGATCCGGCGCCGCCAGAGCGCCATCTCCAGGGCTTCCAGAGGGAGTTCGGTCCGCATGTGGTTCGCGACCTGCCAGCCGACTATCATCCGCGAGTACACATCCAGAACGAACGCCACATACGCCCATCCCGACCAGGTGCGGACATACGTCATGTCCGCCACCCACAACTGATCGGGCCGGGAGGCGGTGAAGTCGCGGTCGACCAAGTCCGGCGGACGCGGCGCCGACGGTTCCGGAATCGTGGTCCGACGCCGCCGGCCACGGATGACGCCCTCCAGGCCCAGTTCGGCCATCAGCCTCTCGACGGTGCAGCGGGCCACCCCGTGGCCCTTGCGCCGAAGCGCGCGGGTGATCCGGCGGGCGCCATAGGTGCCGCCCGACTCCGCGTGGACCTCCTCGATCAGCGGCATGAGCTGCTCGTTCCGGAGCCGGCGGGCCGACTTCGGCCGCTTCTTGCGAGCGAAGTACGTCGACGTCGACGGCGACAGCTCCAGCACCCGGCAGACGGGATCGACCCCAAGGCCCCTCTCGCGCAGGTGGTCGATCACCTGCTCGGCCTCGTCCGGGGACGGTCGATCTCCTGGGCAAAAAACACCGAGGCAGCTTTCAGGATCTCGTTCGCCCGCCTCAACTCCGCTACCTCTTTCCGGAGTTGCTTCAACTCGTCCAGCCCGGCGGTGGTGAGCCGGTCGTCCCGCTCGCCGCGGTCGGCCTCGGCCTGGCGGACCCAGCCTCGCAGGGCTTCCTTGTGGATGCCGAGGTCCTTCGCGACGTGCGCGATCGGGCGGCCGGTGGTGCGGACCTCGCGAATCGCGCGCTCGCGCAGTTCGTCCGGATATTTACGGGGTGCTGCCATGGTGCTGGTGGATCTCCTTCGCCAGGACCGTAACCCTGGCATCAGGGACTCCACAAATCTCAGTACAGCTCACCCGGTCACTGGTTTCCTGACATGCTTTTGTCCCCTCTGCCTTTCGGCATCAGGTAAGTCATTAGCCCAGGAACCTCCCTCCGAGTTCCTCCCGGCTCAGCCGGGGATACAAACAGGGCGCCTCGTGGCGCACAACGTCCGCTCGACGACCCAGCGGAAGCTGCCCAGGCCGGTGCCGTGTTGTTGCCCGCGTGCGGCGATGACGGGGCGGATGCCGCGCTGCCACAGCAGCCGCCGGTACTTGTTGTGGTCGTAGCCGCGGTCGGCGAACAGCATGTCGGGCCGGCGTCTGGGCCGGCCCACGACGCCGGCCACGGCCGGGACCTTGTCCAGCAACGGCAGCAGCTGGGTGACGTCGTTGCGGCTGCCGCCGGTCAGCGACACCGCAAGCGGAATGCCCTGTGCGTCGGTGAGGACGTGGTGCTTGCTGCCCGGCCGTGCGCGGTCGACCGGGCTGGGACCGCTTTTGGGCCGCGCCGGGCCGCCCGCACGTGAGAGGAGTCGATCACCGCCCGCGACCAGTCCAGCTTCTTCGCCGACCGCAGCTTTCTCAGCAGCACCAGGTGCAGCTGATCCCACACGCCCGCCTCGTTCCACGCCGCCAGGCGACGCCAGCAAGTCATACCCGAGCCGAAACCCAGTTCCTGGGGCAGGTACTCCCACTGGATCCCGGTATGCAGCACGAACAGAATCCCGCACAGGGCCTGCCGGTCCGGAACCCGAGGCCGGCCCGCCACCAACTTCGGACCCGGTTCGGGCAGCAACGGCTCGATCAACGACCACAGTTCATCCGAGACGATCCACGGCCTCGGCTGGTGCTTCCCCACGACCGAACCAACGAACCACCGCACCGACAGTCACATGATCAACCGACTTCTGTTAGGACCTCGAAGAGCGCGTGGCGCCTGCACCTCTAGTGCTGGCTCCGTCGCTGGTGCGTCGGTCGGTAGGGTCTCCGGCACCTGCGCGGCTGGGATCTCGGGAATACGTGGTGAAGACGCCTGCATCCTCGCCCTCGCCGCGGACGACACGAGTCGGCTGTCGTCTTCCGTGAGTCACTGGTACTCGCTGGTGACACGCCGCCGTACGGGGTCGTTTCCGATCCGGTACAGGTGATCGAGTGCGTCCAGGGCAGCGAGCCGGCCGACGGCGATTGGGCTGTTGAGCGAGTGACGCAGATGAGTTGGCAGGGACCAATTGACGTTCCGGGCGATGATGATACGGCCCTCGATGTTGTCCTGCTTCTTCGGGCGTTGCTGGGGTATCTCGTCGACGACACGGTCGTGGACGTAGCCGTACAGCTCGTCGAGGGTGATGTCTCCGTCGCCGTCGAGACCGGCGCTGCCGTCCCGCAGTCCGTCTACCAGGTAACGGTTGAACACCGACTGTGCGGCTGTGCCGTGTGGCTGGTTCCCTTCGAAGGAGTGAAGGAGTACTGGGTGGCGTCGGACGCGGTCAGCACCGTCCGTCCCCGGCCCTGGAACCGTTCCAGCGCGTGTACGTCGGTGTCGGTCTTCGCGAGGCGCCCGGCCGGGAAGGCGCCGCTGTAGCAGCAGTCGAGGACCAGTACCTTCTGCCAGGACATGCAGCCGGACATGGCCTGGTCGATCTGCTCGGCGGGCAGCGACGTGAGCAGCGGGCTGTCGCGCCGGATATTGGTCATCGCCAGATACAGGCGGCCGTCGTCGTCCTTCAAGGCGTGGCCGGTGAAGTACAGCAGGGTGAGGTCGTCACGCCGCCGGTCGCGGTAGAGGCCGGCGATGGCCTCGCCGCCCCGGTAGTGCGGCTCGTTGATCAGCGTGGTGACCTCGAAGCCCGCGATGTCAGGGTCCTGCAGGACGGCCGCGAAGGCCCCCGCGTCGTGGGCCGGCGCGGTCAGTCGCCTCAGCCCGTTGGCCTGGTAGTCGTATGTGGCGATCAGCAGCGCCAGCCGGCGCCCCATGGCTACCCGCCGCTGTGGCGACGGATGTAGGCGCTGACCAGCTCGCGCCGCTCGTCGGCCGAGGCCTGCTCGAGTTCGATCGTGTCATGATCGATGGTCAGCGAGACGCGATGCCGCGCAGACTGCCGGCCGAGCCAGTCACGCAGCATCTCGACGAGTGCGGTGAGTACTCCAGCGGACGCGCTTAACGCCACGACGACTGCCCCCACCGTGACCGCATCGGCACCTTTGGCGCCGTCGGGTTTCAGGTTCCCCCAACAATGGCCACGCTGGGCAAGAGATTGGGTGCCTCATCTGCTGTGCTTGACTTCATGACGCCAAGTTCCACTCCCGCGCCGGACGCGCCCCGATCGCCCACGCACCGCAGCCCACTGCGCAGGCTCACTGCCCGTGACCGCGGTGAGGTACACCGATCCGCCACTCAGCTGGAGCTCTTCTTCGACCTGTGCTTCGTCGTGGCCATCGCCCAGGCGGGCATCCAGTTGGTGCACGCGGTCGCCGAGGGTCATGCGGGCGAGGGGATCCTCAACTACGCACTGGTGTTCTTCGCCATCTGGTGGGCGTGGATGAACTTCACATGGTTCGCCTCGGCCTACGACAACGACGACGTGCTCTACCGGATCGTCACGCTGATCCAGATCGCCGGTGTGCTGGTGCTCGCGGCCGGGGTCTCCCGGGCGTTCGAGGACCACGAGTACCAGGCGGGGGTGGCGGGCTATGTGATCATGCGGCTCGCCTCGGTGTCCCAATGGCTGCGCGTGGCGAGGGCGACTCAGGGCAGGGAGCGCAGGGTGGCCCTGCGGTACGCCGGCGGCGTCGTGCTGTGCCAGATCGGCTGGCTCAGCCTCCTGTTCTTGCCCGAGGACACCCTGGTCGCGGTGTTCGTGGCGATGGCGGTCCTCGAGATGTGCGTCCCGGCGTACGCGGAGAAGGTCCAGCCGACGTCCTGGCACCCGCGCCACATCGCCGAGCGATACGGGCTGTTCACGATCATCGTGCTCGGCGAGACCATCGCGGCGGCCACAGTCGCCGTGAAGACGGGCATCGACGAGCAGGACGCGCTGGGCGAACTGCTGCCGATCGCCGCAGGCGGGCTGCTGATCATCTTCGCCGCCTGGTGGATCTACTTCGCGGTGCCGATCCACGGTCATCTGAGATCCAACAGGCAGGCGTTCCTGTGGGGTTACGGCCACTACGTCGTCTTCGCCTCGGCGGCCGCGATCGGCGCGGGTCTGGAGGTGGCGGTCGAGCAGTCCGTGGGCAAGGCGCATATCTCGACGCTGTCCGCGTCGGCGGCCGTGGCCCTGCCGACGGCGCTGTATCTGCTCACCGTCTGGGCACTGCACTCGCGTTACTTCAAGGTGGGCATCGCCCAGCAGCTGGTACTGCCGACCGCGGCGCTGCTGGTGCTCTGCTGCATGTTCCTGGGCGAGTGGGCGGTGCTCTCGACCGGTCTCGTCTGCGCGCTGACGGTGGTGACCGGCGAGACACTGACGGCGCGCACGACGGCCCGGGAGCGCGAGACGGCGGTGGGAGCGCCGGTCGCCTGACCGGCCCGGTCCGGACGCGACCGGCCCCACGACAGTTGACGCTCTGACAGATGTCGTGGGGCCGCGGGGGGCACGCGACGCGTACCGGCAACGGTGGGCTCACCGGCACCACGGTGGTGCCGGCGCCCGAGGGCGGTGCCGTCGCCGCGGTGGACGTGCGCGGCGGCGGGCCCGGCACCACGGAGACTGACGCGCTCGATCCGCGCAACCCGGTGCAGAAGGTCGAGGCGATCGTGCTGACCGGCGGCAGCGCGTACGGGCTCGACGCGGCGTCCGGGGTGACGGCCTGGCCGGAGGAACAGCGACGCGGGGTGGGGGTGGATCCGGCGCATGTCGTGCCGGTGGTGCCCGCCGCCTGTGTCTTCGACCTCGGCCGCGGCGGCGACTTCCGGGCCAGGCCGGACGCGGCCACCGGACGGGCCGCGGTCGAGGCGGCCGCGGCGAGCGAGGCGGGCTCCTCCGTCCCCCTGCCCACGGCGCGCACCGCGGGCACGGACCTCGCGGGAAAGGTCGGCTGCGGCTCGGCCCGCGACGTGTTGACCTGCCTGCGGCGCGTGCACGTCTCTCGTCTGCTCGCGGCTCAGGACACTGATCAACAGCCCGCGTACGGCACCCCTTTGCTGCCCGGTGCCCCCGCGGCAGCGCTCGCCACCGGCCGCTTCCACCGCGTGCCCGTGCTCATCGGCAACAACCACGACGAGGGCAACGGCTGGGCCGCCGGCATCGTCCAGGCAGGCAACCCCGTCACCCCCGACACCTGGTCCCGACATCGCGGCCACCTTCTTCCCCTCCCCGGGGCAGGCGAAGGCGATCGTCCGCGAGTACCCGGTGCACCGCACCGACGGAGGCCCGGTGTTCGGCGCAGTCATCGGCGACGCGAACTTCGCGTGCCCCACCGCGCGCACCAACAACCTGCTCACCACCCAAGTGCCCGTGTGGTGCTACGAGTTCGCCGACGAGCACCCCCCGCCGCTCGCCCCGGGCACACCGCCGTTCCCGCTCGGCGCACCGCACGCGAGTGAACTGCCCTACCTGTTCGACCTCGGCGGCCGCCCCCGCGACCTGACTGCGGCACAGCACCGGCTGGCCGACACGATGATCGACTACTGGACCCGCTTCGCCCGCACCGCCGACCCCAACGGCCCATCCTCTCCCCACTGGTCCCGGCACACGGTGCTGTCCCTGGCCCCGGACCACATCCTCCCCACCCGCACGACACAGACCCACCACCACTGCACGTTCTGGAACACCCTCGGATGACCGCGGACAGCTCTGGGCCCGCCGACCACGCCGACGGAGCCTTAGCTTGACCGAGCCGGACATCTTGGATGGTCGGGCTGGCCTCCCGACACACCCAGCTCGTCCAACCGCTGGTCTAGTTCGGCGAACAAGGAGGTGAACTTGCGCATGAGGTCGTGATCGACATGGCGCAGGACAAGAGTCCGTGGACAACTCGACAGCGCACAACACAAGTGGGACGGCCTACCGGGCACTCGTGGGCCGATGACCGCGTGCTGATCCGTTCCCGTGCCGGCGGTGACCTGACCGGAGCTTCTCCCGAGATCCTTCTCGAACCGCCGGACGCCACCACTTGCCATCGGCCGACGACCCCCATATTGTCGTACGTACGTAAGACATACGACCGTAAGACATACGGACGTACGTCAAACCAAGGGAGCTCGTGATGGCGACAACTCGGCCGGTAGCGCTCGTGACAGGTGCCTCATCAGGGGTCGGCAAGGAGACGGCCCGCGCCTTCGCCGCGGCGGGCTTCGAGGTGATCGGAACCGCCCGCAACACCGCGCGGGTCACCGCGCCCGCCGGGGTGACCTACCTCGACCTCGACGTGACCAGCGACGAATCGGTCGCCTCCGTGGTCAAGCAGGTGATCGACCGGTTCGGGCGCATCGACGTCCTGGTCAACAATGCCGGCGTCGGCGCCAACGGCGCCGCCGAGGAGTTCTCCGTCGCCCGGACGCACGAGGTCTTCGACGTCAACGTCTACGGCATCATGCGGATGACCAAGGCGGTTCTGCCGCACATGCGCACCCAACGGCGCGGACGCATCATCAACGTCTCCTCCCTCAGCGGGTTCGTCCCCAGCCCGTTCATGGCCATCTACACCTCGACCAAGCACGCGGTCGAGGGCTACTCCGGGTCGCTGGACCACGAGGTCCGCGAGCACGGCGTGCGGATCCTGCTCGTCGAGCCCGGCCCGATCAACACCCCCTTCGGGGACCACAGCGTGCAGGGCGACACCCCACTGGCGCTCTACGCGTCGGGACGGCGCACCTTCGACGAGGTCCTGGCGAAGAACACCAGCAGCGGCGACGATCCCGCCACCGTGGCCAAGGTCATCGTCGCTGCGGCCACCGACAAGAAGCCCAAACTTCGGCGCACCGCCGGCACGACGGCCGCAAGCATCAGCGTGTTCCACCGCGTCCTTCCGGCCCGGATCTTCGACCGCATCGTCCGCAGGTTCAACCGGATGCCGAACTGACACTCACCTTTCGCCTGCCCGAACCCGTCCGACAACGACGGCGCGTCTTCGGCGCGCTGATCGCGGATGCGGCGGAGAAGGACAACACCCCCGCCGCCATCGCCCAGGTGATCGTCACCGCGGCCAGCGCGAACGGCCTTGCCTCACCCTCCACCACAGCCGTTCGCGGCGACCGCCTGTACATCACCGGCGGCAGGGTCCCCGAGCCCCACGACCCGAAACTGCGGGCTGCCGGGATCGACTTCCCCGCACTTCTTGCAAGCGCCGCCCACTGACCCCCCAGGACAGCGGCCGGGACACCCGCCCCGGCCGCCGCCGCGATGGAGGAACGCCTCGTGCGGTACCCGAAAGAACACAAACACCAGACCCGGCAGCGGATCATCGCGACGGCCGGCCGCCGACTCAAGCAGGACGGCATCGACGGCTCCGGAGTCGCGACCCTCATGAAGGACGCGGGGCTGACCAACGGCACTCTCTACGCCTACTTCACGTCCAAGGACGACCTCGTCGCCACCGCGGTCGCCGACCAGATGCGCGCCCAGCACGAGAACATCGTCGCGCAGGCGGCCCCCGGCCGCGCCGGACTCGAACAGATCATCCGCTGGTACTTTTCCACCGACCAGCGCGACGACATCGAAGACGGCTGCCCCAACGCCGCCCTCCTCGCCGAGATTGCACGCTCCACGGACACGACCAGGCAGGCATACACCCAAGGGGCACTGACCCTCATCGACGGCTTCGCCGCCCGCCTGGCACCCCACGACCCGCCCTCGGCACGCCTGAAGGCACTCAGCCTCCTCGGCATGATGGCCGGCACGGTGCAGCTCTCCCGCGCCCTCACCGACCGGCAACTCGCCGACCAACTCCTTCAACAGGGCAGCCGCAACGCCCTCGCACTGATAGATGCCGAACAGCACAACTGAGACGCCATCCGCGCACCGATCAGAAGCTGATCAGGTCGGCACCCAGGATCTCTTCCACGACGAAGACGTCGAGAGCGCGCGTCGGTTCAGCGACAGCGACGTCCCTTGCCATCTCGACGTCATCCCCGTCGCCTTCCACGCCTTCGACCTCGTGTTCCTCAAAGCCGAAATCGCGCGGGAGTTCAGGCGCCGACAGGCACGAGCGCTGAAGAACGCGATGCGAGACCGCCCGAAACGGAAGGCAGTCCGACACGCAGATCACGGAGAGGTTTTCGTCCTCACGGCGGCAGCAACAGGACCGGGCGGCAGGTGGTGCCCGGACACCATCTGCGGAGTCGTCGAGGCCATCGTGGTGGTCGGTCGGCCTCTGCCAGGCAATCGCAACGACTGCCGGGCCTGGTCAGAGTCCGGTGCGAAGGCCGCCGTCGGCAACACGAGGACCATCGCCGATGGCGGCTATCCCGATCCCGGGCTCGTCATGCCGCACCGCCGCCGCACGGGCGAGGATCCACCCGACTGCAAGCAGGCACACAACAAGTCCCATAAGCAGGTTCGCGCCCGTGTCAAGCACGTCTTCGCCCGGATGAAGACCGGGAAGATCCTGCGCGACTGCCGCCCGAAAGGTGATGGTGTGCAACACGCGATGCATGGCATCGCCCGGCTGCATCACCCCACCCTCACCGCTTGACCAGCCCCTGACGCAGGCAAGCGCCGCGGTCGGCAGAGGTGCCCTCGCCAGTCGTGGCCTTGCTGGCTGGCTGCATGGACCTGCTGGCCCGCCCGGCCGCTCTGCGTGGCGCCGGCGGCAAGCCGCCCGCCGGTGCGGATGTCGGCCTGCTGCCGGCGGATTCGTTGGTCGCGGTGACCGTGTTCGCGAGCATCGACGCGCCCTCGATCAAGGTTCCGATGTTGTTCGGCCCGATGGCTCCCACCCCGGCCGCGGTCACTTTCGCGCAGACGGCGGCCGTAGCCCGGATCACGACGCCCTCAGCGCGGCCTTCGCCCAGGCGGGATCGTGTCCCCCCTGGTCCTCGGCTGGATCGTGGACAGCGCGGCGAGCGTCACGACGCCGACCCTGCATTCAGCTCGTCCCACCGGTCGCTGCCGAGACGGCGTCGTCCACGGTGCGGTGCAGACGGTGCGGTCCGACGCGATCCGCCAGGACATGGCGGGCCAGGTCCCGTTCGGCGCGGGCCCGTACGTGAGCCAAGTGCAGGGTGATGTCTTTCCTGGCCAGTTCCTCTCTCAGTTCGTCGAGTGTGTCGAGGACCGGGATGCCCAGCCGGTAGCTGCCGGTCAGGTCGAGGACGACGGCTCGCGGTGGCGGGGAAGCGTTCGTGACCAGGTCACGGACGGCGAGGCGGACGCGGTTGACGTTGCCGAAGAACAGGCTGCCGTCGGGCCGCACGGCGAGCACGCCGGGGGTGGTGGCTGCGTCCGGGTGCTGTGCCGTGTCGGCGTACAGATGAGTGCCGGGCAGGCGTCCGAGGACGGCGACGTTGCGGCGGCTGGCGGCGGCGATGAAGAGAACCAGGGAGAGCGCCACAGCCAGCAGGAGTCCGGGAAGCAGGTCGAAGAGGAGGACGCCGATCAGGGAGGTGAGCGCCACCCACAGGCTCTGCCGGTCCAGCGCGGCGTAGCGGCGCAGCTCGCCCACCCGCATGAAGCCGCGTACGGCCACGATCACGATGGCACCCAGGACTGGCTCGGGCAGCTCGGTGAAGAGCGGGGTGAGGAAGGCCCCGGTCAGCAGGATCAGGCCGGCCGCGATCAGGGACACCATCGGGGTGCGGCCGCCCGCGCCGGTCGCCGCGGCGCTGCGTGAGGCGCTGCCCGAGACGACGAAACCCCGGACCAGGCCGACGGCGATGTTGCTGAGGCCGACCGCGGCCATTTCCCGGTCGGCGTCGACCTCTTGGCCGTGCTCGCGCGCGAAGCGGTTGGCGATGCTGAACGCCTCGGCGAAGACCACCAGAGCGACGCCGAGCGCACCCGCGGACAGGGCGATCCAGTCGCCTGCTGCAATGCCCGGCAGGTGCGGTACGGGGACGGCCGAGGGAATCGTGCCGACGACGTCCACGCCGTGTTCCTCCAGGCCCAGCGGGGCGGAGAGAAGCAGCGCGAGGGCGAGCACGATCAGCGCGGCAGGCAGGCGGGGCGCGAACCGTTCCAGCAGGAGCAGCAGCGCCAGCGCGCAGGCTCCGACGGCGAGCGTGGCGAGAGACCAGTCGGGGGCCTTGCTCAGGATGGTCCATAGGCGCTCGAAGAAGTCGCCGTCCCCGCTGGAGACGCCGACGAGCTTGGCGCCCTGCCGGACGACGATGGTCAGGGCCATCCCGAACAGGAAGCCCACCAGAGCGGGCTCGGCGAGGAAGTTGGTGATGAACCCCAGGCGGGCCACGCCGGCGATCAGCAGCGCCGCCCCGACGATGACCGCGAGAGCGGCCGAAAGGCCGACTGCGTCCTGCGGAGTCCCGCTGATGTCGGACACGGCCGCCGCCGACAGGACTGCCGCCGCCGACGTCGCTCCGACGATCAGGAAGTTGGACCGGCCGAACAACGCGTACACCAGCAGGGCCACAGGGGCCGCGTAGAAGGCGTTCTGCGGGGGCAGCCCGGCGATCTGCGCGTACGCGACGCTTTCGGGGACGATCAACGCCCACGCCGTGAGCGCCCCCAGCACGTCGCCCCGCAGCAGGCCCTGGTGGTAGCAGCCCAGCCATCCGGCCACCGGTCGGTTCCGGTGTTCCTGTCCGGCGCTCACGCAAACAGCCCCGGAGAATCCCCCGTGAGCCCCATGACCGGCTCCTTCGCTGCGCCCGACCTTGTGCCCGCGGGGGCAGGGCTGCGGATGCGTCCCACGAAGTAGCGTGCCATTTTGAACCGATATGTGCGCCCTGTGCGAGGAGGTCGGTGTGTCGGAGCTGACGGTCGAGCGGGCGCGGCGGATCGCGGCCGAGGGGTGGATCTGGGGGTTCGCGCTCCTGGAGAACTTCCGGACGATGTACCCGCAGGCGGTCGACTCCGACGATCCCCGGTACGTGGGCGGCTTCGGCCGCTTCCGGCACTACTCGGAGCCGTTTACACCGGCCAACACCGACGTGGTGACACCGAACAACGACACCCCCTACTCATGGGCCTGGCTGGACCTGCGCGCCGAGCCCTACGTGCTCTCGGTACCGGCCGCGGACCGGTACTACGTGCTGCCGCTGCACGACCTGGACACCTCCTACGTCGGCTACATCGGCGCCCGCACGACCGGCCCGGAGGCGGGTGACTACCTGGTCGCCGGGCCCCGCTGGGACGGCGCCGTTCCCGCGGGGATCGCGGGCGTGCTGCGCGCCGACACGTTCCTGGTCGGCATCCTGGGCCGCACGTACCTGGCCGGCCCCGACGACGTACCGGCGCTGCGGGCGATCCAGGAGCGGTACCTCCTGCGGCCACTGTCGAAGTTCACCGGCACCGCCGCACCGCACCCGGTCGACGAACCGGTGTGGCCGGTCTGGCGGGAGGAGGACCTCGGCACCGTCGAGTTCTTCACCCTTCTCGACTTCCTGCTCCAGTTCTTCCCCGGCCTCGATGGCGAGCGGGAGCTGCGGGACCGGCTCACCGCCCTCGGAGTGACGGGCAGCGGCGAGTTCGAGCCCGCCGCCCTGAAGCCCGAGATGCGCGCCGCGGTCGAGCAGGGCATCGCGGACGCCCGGGCCCGTCTGGAGGAGGCGAAGAAGGACGCCGCCGACTCCACTCACTGGTTCGGCACCCGCGCCGAGCAAGGCGACGACTACCTGACCCGCGCGGTCGGCGTCGACAAGGGCCTGTACGGCCTGCCGGCGGCGGAGGCGTGGTACGCCGGGTGGGCCGAGGATGACCAGGGCAACCGGCCGCCCAACGCCTCCGCGCACGACCACGTCATCCGCTTCGCCCCCGGCAGGCTGCCGCCGGCCCGCTATTTCTGGTCGGCCACGATCTACCGGCTGCCCGAGCGGCTCCTCGTCGCCAACGAGATCGACCGCTACTCGATCGGTGACCGCACCCCCGGACTGGTTCACGACGACGACGGCGGCCTCACCCTCTACGTACGCAAGGACCGTCCGGCCGACCCGAAGCAGGTGGCGAACTGGCTGCCCGCGCCCGACGGGCCCTTCACCATCGCCATCCGCGTGTACGGTCCCGCGTCCTCGGTCCTGGACGGTTCCTGGACCCTGCCCGCCCTGAGCGTCGACGCCTGACAGGAGCCAGCCATGACCAGCAAGACCAGTGCGGCCGGCACCGACAGCCTCGCCGATCTGGCCGCCGACGCGTACGTCTACGGCTATCCCCTCGTCTTCGACGTGTCGATGATCTCCGCGTTCATGCACAAGGGTTTCGGCTCGCTGGCGCCCACCCCCTTCAACCGGTTCGGGCACTCCACCAAACTGGCCACCCCCGACGCCCACTTCGTGTCCGTGAACAACGACACCGTCTACTCCATCGCCCAGGTCGACCTGTCCGGCGGCCCCATCCTGCTCCACGTCCCGGACACCGCCGGGGCGTACTACGTCCTGCAGTTCGTGGACGTGTGGAGCAATAACTTCGCCTACCTGGGAAAACGCGCCACCGGCACGGAAGAAGGCGACTGGCTCGTCGTCCCGCCCGGCTGGTCCGGCACCGTACCCGACAAGGTGCGCGGGGTGATCGAGGCACCAACCGCCGTGGTCTCCGTCGTCGGCCGCAACGCCTGCGACGGTCCCGAAGACATGCCCCGTGTTCACGCCCTGCAGCAGCGGCTCACACTCGCGCCGCTCGACGCGGCCACCCACCCCACGGGCCTGCCCGCACCGGATCCCGACGTGCCCGAGGAACTGCGCTTCTACGAGCAGCTGCGCGTCTGGATGGCGGACTTCCCGCCCGCCGGCCCCGACCAGGACTACCAGGAACGCTTCCAGCCCCTGGGCCTCCTCGAAGAGGGGCCCTCCCCATACATGAACGCCGACCCCGCCCTCGTGAAGGCCCTCACAGAGGGGCTCACCGCCGGCAAGGCGCGCGTCGAGGCCGCGTCGAAGCCGCGCGTCGACGGTGACCGTCCGCCGGGCGCCTGGGAGACGAACCCGCACCTGTTCGACTACAACCTCGACCACCTCGGCATCGGGACGGTCGACGCGCCGCAGTGGAAGATCGCCGACCGGGAAGCGTCCTACCTCGCACGGGCCGCCGCGGCGCGAGCCGCCCTGTGGGGCAACCACGGTTACGAGGCGGTGTACGCGCATACCTTCACCGACTCCACCGGCCGGAGGCTGAACGGATCCCGGTCCTACACCCTGCGCTTCGAGCAGCCGCCTCCCGTCGAGTCGTTCTGGTCGGTGACCATGTACGACACCCCCGACTACTATCTCGTCGCCAACCCGGCCGGTCGCTACTCACTCGGCGACCGCACCCCCGGCCTGACGTACGACAAGGACGGCTCGCTGACCGTCGTCATCCGACGGGAACGGCCCGAGGACCCGGTCGAGGCCGCGAACTGGCTGCCCGCCCCGGCAGGCGACTTCCGGCCGATGATCCGCCTCTACACACCCAGGCAGTCCGTCCTCGACGGCACCTACCAGCTGCCGCCCATCGTGGCGAAGGACTGACCACCGTGGGAGGCGCCGTCGGGCAGATGCTCGCCTCCGCGATCGGCATCGCCATCAGCCCCCGCCGCCGATCGCCGTCGTCCTCATGCAGGCCACCCCCAAGGGCCGGGCCAACGGCATCGCCTTCACGGCAGGCTGGCTGGTCTTGCTCGCCGTGCTTGTCACGGTCGTCGTCCTCGCCGGCTCGGGAGGCGACGCCTTGGGCAACGACGACGGCGCAGCCTCCTGGACACTGTGGCTGAAGCTGGGCCTCGGCGTCCTGTTCCTGCTGATGGACGTCAAGCACTGGCAGGACCGCCCCCGGGAGGGGCGTGCGGCCGGGCAGCCGGGCCGCCGGGCTGGATAGAGGCGAGCGACAACTTCACCCCCGGGCAAGTCGGCCGGACTCGCCGCCGCGCTCGCCGCCGCCGACCCGATGAATCTAGTTCTGAAGATCGGGTTGTGCTTCACCCCGACTTACGCCTCGTGGGCGAACCCCATCGAAGCCCACTTCGGACCGCTGCGGCAGTTCACCATCGCCAACTCCAACCGCCTCAACCCCACCGTGCAGACCCGGGCCCTGCGCGGCTCCCTCCGGTGGCGCAATGCCAATGCCCGCCACCCCGGCGTCCCGGCCGCCGAACGCAAGCAACGTGCCCGCATCCGCAGCGAGAAGGGCATCCGCCGGGGCGTACGCCCCCTCGCCGCCGGGGCCTGAAAGACCCCGACGAACGTCCATCACAGCACTGGTGGTCAGCCGCGCACTGCGGCCAGACACTCGTCGTACAGGTCCATGATGTCGCCGTTGCCGTCGTTGTCGACCCACGTCATCGTTGCGGCATCCAGGCAGGCGAACGCCGTCGCGATCACCGCGCGGGCCCTCGGATCCGTAGTGCCGACAGTGGACGCAGCGTCCATACGCGCCCTGATGAGCGGCAGCAGGTCCTCCTGGAACCGCAGTCTCTTTTCGAGCCAACCGGCACGCAGCGAGGCGGTGTTGTGCAGGAGACGGAACCGCTCCAGGGCCTGCTCTCGGTTGTCGTGCAGGGCCAGTACGGCGGCAACCCCTGCGCGCAGGGCCTCCCAGACACCGGCTTCGGCGGGCTGTTCGCTGATCGTGTCCGTCAGGACTTGCCCGAACCGGTCCTGGTCGCCGCCGAGAAGGTCCTCCTTGGTGCCGAAGTAGCGGAAGAGGGTGCGCTGGGAGACGCCGGCCTCTCGGGCGATCTGGGCGATGGTCGTCTCGTCGTAACCCTGCTGGGTGAACAGGCGCAGAGCCGTCTCGAGGATCTCTCGGGAGGCCAGCTGCCGTGTCCGGTCCCACAGCGTGGCCGATGCGCCGGTCGCTGTCGTGGCTTCCTGCTTCATGCCACCAGGTTAGTCCAGCACTGCCAGGTCGACACTCGCATCATATTTGGCAGTCGCTGCCAACCAGTCATACGCTGTCAAAGTTCTTACCTCCCAGGAACACGCAAAAGGAGCGCACCATGTCCGCACCCGCAGCTTTGATCACCGGTGGAACCAGCGGCATCGGCAAGGCGACCGCTGAACTGCTCCACTCCCGCGGCTACCGCGTCATGGTCACCGGCGTGGGCAATGCGGCCGATGCCGGACTTCCCGAAGACGTCATGGCCGTCCGGGCCGACGCACGGTCCCTGCCGGACATCGACCATGCGATCACCCAGGCGAGCCGGCAATTCGGCTCCCTCGACCTGCTCTTCCTGAATGCGGGTATCTCGCGCCCCGGCCCGATCGAGTCAACGGACGAAGCCACCTTCGACGCCCTGTTCGACATCAACGTCAAGGGCACCTTCTTCACCCTGCAGAAGGCGCTCCCGCTCCTCAACGAAGGCGCCTCAGTGGTGATCACCGTGGGCGCCGGCGAAGGGATCGGAGCCGCCATGACAGCCGCCAAGGGCGCGCTGTTGCCGCTCATGCGGTCCCTCGCGCTCGAACTCGCCCCCCGCCGCATCCGCGTCAACGCCGTCAGCCCAGGACTGATCGACACCCCCGCCTACAGCAAGATGGGTGTCTCCCAGGAAATGATCGACTCCTGGGCTCGGGACGTCCCACTCGGCCGCGTCGGCGCTCCCGCCGACATCGCCGAAGCCGTGGCCTTCCTCGCCTCGGACGCCGCCGGCTACATCACAGGCGACAACCTCACGGTCTCCGGAGGCATCGGCGTCCACGCCCGCCCCTGATGAGCAGTTCCGCCCCTCCCCTATCTGACGGCGCCACCGTGCCTCCATGCCGCGTAACTTCCAGTACCGAGCGGAGCCGGTGAACCTATCCGGTCGCAGCACCAGGTCGTGTATCGGATGTGGATCTTGATCGTGAGATGATCTTGGTTCGTGGCACGTGGAGATCTGGCTGACGCGCAATGGGCGGTGTTGGCACCGCTGTTGCCAAAGGGCAAGAAGCCCGGACGGCCGCCGATATGGAGCAGACGGCAGCTGATTGACGGCATACGGTTCCGGGTTCGCACCGGTATCCCGTGGCGGGACCTCCCCGCCGAGTACGGGCCGTGGGCTCGAGCGTACGACCTGTTCCGCCGGTGGCAGCGGGACGGCACCTGGCATCGGATCTTCACCAAACTCCAGGCCCAGGCCGACGCGAAAGAGCTGATCACCTGGGACATCAACGTCGACTCCACGGTGTACCGGGCCCACCAGCACACCGCCGGTGCGACGAAAAAAAGGGGGCTGCAGAAGGAACCGCCTGGCGGTGTCAGCGTCGAGCCGGACGACCACGGGCTCGGCCGCTCGCGCGGCGGCCTGACCACCAAGCTGCACCTGGCCGTCGAACGGGGGCCAGAAGCCCATGTCGATCGTGATCACGGCCGGGCAGCGGGACGATTCCCCCAGTTCGAGCCCGTCCTGAACAAGGTCCGCGTCTCGGGCCGGGCAGGCCCCCGCACCCGGCACGATCGCGTGCGCGACCGACAAGGCGTACGCCTCCCGCAAGAACCGCGCCTACCCGCGGCGGCGCGGGATCCACGGCACCATCCCGGACATGGCCGACCAGGCCCGCAACCGTAAGAAGCGCGGCGCGCGCGGAGGTCGGCCGCCGAAGTTCGACCCGCAGGACTACAAGGCTCGGCACGCGGTCGAGTGCGGCATCAACCGCCCCAAGAGGCATCGGGCCGTGCCCACGCGCTACGACAGTTCGCGGTCCGCTACGAAGCCACCGTCCTCGTCGCCGCCGTCAACGAATGGTTGTGACCGGCCTTCTGTGGCGGGCATGGGTTTCTTCTAAGCTCACCGTTCTGCTATCAGCCAAGACTGTCGCGGCTGCGACGACCTGGGCGACAGGATCGTCACATGCAGCCGATCTTCGTTCTCGTGCACAGTCCCTCCGTAGGTCCTTCGACCTGGCGCCCTGTGGCCGAACACCTGACGGCGGCGGGATACCAGGTACGGGTGCCGTCCCTGCTGCACATCGGCGCCGGCGCTCCACCCTTCTGGCCGCGCATCGTCAGTGCCGTCCGCGACGACCTACGGCAGGTCCCCGCCGACAGTCCTGTCACGTTGGTGGCACACAGCAACGCCGGCCTGTTTCTTCCGGAGATCCGCTCGGGCCTCGACCATCCAGTGACCAGCTCGATCTTCGTCGACGCCGCGCTGCCGGCCCAAGCCGGGCCCACCCCCGTCGCCTCACCCGAGTTGCTGGAGTTCCTCAGACCGATGGCCGTGAACGGCAGGCTGCCGCGCTGGACCGACTGGTGGGACGAGGCAGACGTCACACCCATGTTCTCCGATCCGACAACGCGACAGACCGTCATTGAGGAGCAACCCACCCTGCCCCTGTCCTACTACGAGCAGCACATCCCCGTCCCCGACGGCTGGGACGACCATTCCTGCTCCTACCTCCTGTTCGGCCCGCCATATGACGACCTCGCCTCTGAAGCGCGCGAACGCGGCTGGCGTGTGGCACACCTACCCGGCGCACACCTCCACCAGATCATCGATCCCGCCGGAACAGCCCGGCACCTCGTCGAACTCGCCGCCACGACTTGATCCACTTCCGGTACACACCCTAGAAGCGCGGCAGCCGTGACGGTGCCGAGGTATACGTATCGGCTCTTGTCATAGCGGGTGGCAACGGCTCGAAACTGATTGATCTTGCTGATCGCTCGCTCGACTGTGTTCCTGGCTTTGTATCGAGCCTTGTCAAAGCCGGGAGGTCGGGCCCCGTCCGAACCTCGGCGTCTGCGTGCGGCTTTGGAATCGCTCTTCTCCGGGATCACGTGCTGGATACCACGTCGCCGCAGGTAGGAGCGGACTAGGCTGTTGGTGTATGCCTTCTCGGCGCCGACGCTGTCCGGCAGTCGCCGTAGCCGGCAGGCGCCGAGTCGGGGGACGCGGATCTTGTCCATGACGAGCTCGAACTGTGTGCGGTCCGCGCGTTGTCCGGGTGTGAGGACCAGGGAGAGGGGGCGGCATCTGCCGTCCGCACTTAGATGGATCTTCGTGGTCAGGCCGCCGCGAGAACGGCCGAGGGCTTCGCATGTGAACTCATGTGGCGTTTGTGAATGGTCTGCCGCGGGCCGAAGCGAGCGGGCAGCTGACGCCACTGACATCCGGTACTCAACCGGTGGATGATTCCGTTGATCACCTGGCGGTGGTCCCGCCAGCGGCCGCAGCGGTTGTTGCTCCTGGGCAGCAGAGGCTCCAGCACTGCCCACTCGGCATCGTTAGATTCCCCCTGCTGAGCAGGCCCTGGCCTCCCTGTCAGGCGGGTGTTCGCGTACCGCACCACCCGACGACGGCCCCGGCCCCAAGCCCACCCATCAGTCCCCCAGTAGCACGCCGGAACAGCCCACGGCCCCAGCCCCCTCCCGGCATCCACTCGCACCGTCCCCCCAGACAGCGCCCTCAACGCACAGGACAGCCCACAGCTACAGCGCCCTGGCTCCCAAGACCGTCCCATCCATGGCGCACCCCCGCTACACTCTCCACCGCCAGGCCGTTGACCAGCAGAAATACAGAAGTCCGGCTGGAGTATCAGGCCGAGAGATTGTGGTTGTAACGGAACAAGTTGTCCGCATCGTACTGAGCCTTCAAGCGGACAAGACGGTCGAATGCCTCCGGATCATAGAACTCCCGCACATCGTCTGGCGCGGACGGCCTGCCGTCGCTGTACACGAAGTTGAGGTTGCGTCCGACTGTCCACGGCTTGAAGGCATGCATGAGTCGCTGATGGACGGGGCGGGCGTCGGCGAACGGGTCCTCGCGAATCGGGCCGCCTATTCCGTTGAGCACGCGCAGGACGTATTGCGCCTTCCTGCCACCCACAGCACTTGGCACGGCCGGCGGGCGCGACATCGCACCGCCAAGATGACGCAGGTCCACGACACACGGCGGAATGGCGTCCGGGCCGGTCAGGTCCAGCAGAGTCTGCAGAGCGGAAGGGTCCAGCTCGCGCAGCAGAATGTTGTTGCCGTAGTAGGAATGTGAGAATTCTGGGTCACTGTAAATCGAGCCGACCTGCGAGTACGGCATTTCGGCCACGGTGTCAATGAGACGCGGTCCGATTGCCCGCAGCGGAGCGATCAGCCGTTCCCCCTCCGCCGGATCACCATTGAACACAATCCGGATGTGAGCTGCGTACCGCCCGCGCAGTGGTTCGGGGAAGGCAGGTATGGGCGGGTAGACCATCAGCCCGATGGATGAGGTCAGCTGTTCCGGCACTGTGAGCGACCAGTTCCTGTAGGCGCGCAGGATCCCGATGGCATCATCCGCCGCTTCGAAGAACAGCCCTCCGCCGTACAGCCCAGCGACCGGCACAAGCTCCGTCTCAAGGGCCGTGACCACACCGAAGTTGGCGCCACCGCCACGCAGCGCCCAAAAGAGCTCCGCATCGGAGTCCGCGGTGACGTGCCGGCGTGTCCCATCGGCAGTGACGATGTCAATGCTGCGTAGATGATCGCATGCGTAGCCGAACTCCCGTCCGAGCAGCGGGGTTCCACCGCCTAGCAGATAGCCCACAACCCCGACGCCCGGCGCCGAACCGTTGAGCGGGGCCAGCCTGTGCCGAGCCGCCTCCCGTATCACGTCCTTCCATCGGGCGCCCGCCTCTATACGTGCCGTGCGCGCTCGGGCGTCGACCTCGACGCGGTTCATACGCCGAGTGGTGATCAGGACACCCTCCCCCCTCAGCGGCGTGGAGATGCCGTGGCCAGTGCTCTGGACCGCGATGGGCCACCGTCGCTCGGCCGCGAAGCGCACCGTGGCACACACGTCGTCGGCGGTTGTGGCTCCCACCACAACGGCGGGACGGTGCTGATAGGCCGCCTGGAAACCAGCACGCTCGGCGTCATAGTCCTCGCTACCGGGCAGCAGGACCGGTCCCTGAACGGCCACGGTCAGCGCATTGACCTCCCCGACGGTAGCGGAGCCGCGTGGCGCGACCAGGGACGCACGCACGTCATCGGGTCGGGTAGGACCGCCCGGTTGCCCAGGCCGGTCTGCCCTCAGAACCGGACGTGCGGTTGTCGCATCCGCCTCAAGCGGGCCATCGTCGGATTCAGCCATGGTTGCTGCTCCAGTCCCCAGGGTTGGCGGTTTCCACTGGCGTGGTGTCGCCGATGCATACCGTGTGGATGACTTCAAGGTTGTTCCTGCCGTCCGAGCCGCCTGGCTGCGGTGAACGACGTGGTGGACATATGTTTCCCGCGTCGACGCGGTGCTTGCCGTCCGCCTGCGGAGGCGGGCGATGATGTCGCCAGCCCGCCCAGTACGGGATTACGCTCGGGTCGTCTTTCGACGCCCGGCCTTTCACGATCACGTGCCTACGATCCTGGTCTCGGAGAACAGTTGAAGTCTGGCCCCAGGGGCCCGGTCGCCGAAGATCCAGCGGTTCCGACTGCCCGGGAGCAACCTTCTCCAGTACTGGGCGGCGATCCATCCACCGCCCTTGTCGCGGTGCGTTCGTACGGCACACCGCCACAGCAGTTTCCACATGCAGCTGTCGAGCCTTCCCGAACGTCTCCTTGGCGGCGACGCCGCGACAGTAGATCGGCCCTCTCCGGATGATCGGGTTCAGCCGGTGGATCACTACTGCCACCGGGGCTCCCGCCCGCTGCCGGACGATGCCTTGATTTCGCGTTTGCGCCGCCTCACGGCGTCCCGACTTCTCCGTGATGTGGGTCAGGGCGCCGCACCCGGCGACGGTTTGCTTACATCGCCGGAACGGTCTGTAGGTGTCCCCTCTCCACAGCAGTTGCACACCGACAGCATCAATCCGCCACGCCCCACCCGATCCGGTGCCATTCCAGGACGCGGCGGCGTGGTGGGCCGATCAGGGCGGTGCCGTAGAGCCGGAGCCGATCCCCTTCCAGGGCCAGCTCCCGAATCTGCTCCGTGCCTACCCAGGCGGGATCGGGGGCGAGGTGAATCGTGTGGGTGACGCGGTCTCCCTCCCGCCGCCAGGTCCCGGCGTAGCTGTTGAAGGTCTGGTCGCCCGGCTGCGCGGCGCTGGTGCGCATCATGGTGACCGACAGGTGACCGTCCGGTGCGTAGAAGAGCAGACCGTCCGGCGCGAGCCCGAGCGGGCCCGGGTGGCGGGCGCCGTGCTCGTCCAGGTCGTGATAGGACACGAGCCGCCAGACTCCGGCGAGTTCATCGCCTGAGACGGACGGTGTCGTGGGTCTCGGCACAGTTCTCACTCCTTATCCTGGCCCGGCAGTCCATCCGCCGCGGCGCTTTCTCCAGCATCAGCGTCCTGATCACACAGGTCGGCGACCACGTCAACTCCTGGAAGGGAAACGCGAAACGCTTCACCTGGAGCGCGACCGCTGGCGAGGTCTGCGAAAGTCAGGCTCGTCGCGACCCATACGAAGGCGAGGGCGTTTACCTCGTGCGGTGGGCCGAGCGTCACGCGTCCCGCGACGGAGAGCCTGTTAACTGGTCAACGCTCGGGGTGGTCCGGAGCGCGGCCAAGTGGTCGTCGAGCTGCGAGAGGGTACGCGGCCCCGTGACCGGGAGCAACGTGGTGCCCAGACATCTGTCCGGGCGCCGGGCCGGTGAGCGCCGCCAGGTCGAGGGGCGCACCGGCCTCCCATAGCTTCCCGATCGTGGACAACAGACCGGCTGGCTCGGACATCCGGCCGCCGGGATGCGGCAGCGAGGACACCGCCAGCACGCTTGCGGGTAGGTCGGGACGGCGCTTGAGGAGATTGGTCATCGACTGGCCGGGCCCACATTCCAGCAGCACGTCCGGCGAGGAGGCCAACACCGTGCTGACCGCGTCGGAGAAGCGCACTGTCTGCCTCATATGTCGGGCCCAGTAGTCGGGGTCTGTCGCCTCCTGTGCGGTGATCCACCGGCCGGTGATGCAGGAGACGAACTCCCTCGTAGGTGGTCGCAGGGTGAGCCGCGCAACGGCCGCGCGCAGCTGGTCAACGCAACCCTCCATGAGCCTGCTGTGGAAGGCGTGTGAGACGCGTAGCCGCTGGCCCGGCGTCCCGGCTGCGGCGAGCCGGGCCTCGATCCGCTCGATGTCCTGCTCGGTTCCGGCCAGTACGCAGGACGAAGGGGCGTTGACAGTGGCCAGGTCCGCGCCCAGATCCAGATAAGGCGCCAGCTCTTCTTCCGCCAGTGGCACGGCGAGCATCGCTCCGATCGGGGCCTGCTGCATGAGCCGAGCCCTCAGGGAGACGAACTCCAGCGCGTCGGGCAGGGTCATGACCCCAGCGAGTGTGGCGGCGACATACTCACCCAGGCTGTGCCCGATCATCGCCACAGGTTCCACACCCAGCTTCTGCCAGGTGCTCGCCAGCGCGTACTCCAGCAGGAAGATGGCCGGTTGGGCGACGATGGTCTGCCGAAGCGCTTCCACGTCCTGCCTGTCGGTGCCGGCCAGCACTGCGTGAACATCCGGTCCGGCGACCGACCGCAGCATATCCAGGCCGTGCTGGAACTCTTCGGCAAAGCTTTGAAGTTCCTGGCACAGGGCGAGTCCCATGCGAGCGTACTGCGATCCCTGGCCGGGGAAAACGAGCGCAACCCGAGGCCGCTGTGCATTCCGGGACGCGGGGATCGCGGGCTTGGCCAGGGCGTCCACGAGCGTACCCAGGTCGCCGCCGTGCACGAGCCGGCGGTACGGCAGGGGAATGTCCCCGGCCGACGGTGCGGTGTCTGAGGCGGCCGCTCCCACCGGGCCGGTCAGCCCCGCCCGGCCGCGTCGCACCGCCTCCTCAAGGCCCTCGGCGCTTTCCGCGGCCAAGGCAAGGAGGTGGTGGCTACCCGTCCGACCCCAGATGGCGACGCCGTCGTGGCAGCGACCCTCCGCATTCCTTGGACTCGGGCCGGGCTCCAGCTCCGCCATGACGTGACGGATCTGCTCAAGCATCAGGCGCCGCTGCTCGGCATCCCGGAAGGGGAAGTGGTCCCCGACCAAGCCGAACAGCTCGAAGGCGCGGCTGGTGTGGGCGCTCCACTCGGCCACCCGCAGCTGGTCGCGTTCCAGGTCGCCGACGAACACCGTGACAGGGACGTCCAGCAACGGCCCAGGCTGGTACCGGTAGGTTTCGTAGATCGTGATATCGGCGCGGAAGACACCAAGGGCCATCTGCAGCAGCCTGGGATCAGCACGGATCTCTGCCGGCAACTCACCCCAGCGCTGCTCGATCTCGGCGAGTAGCATGTCGTCGCTCAAGGTGTGGACAGGTTGCCCGCCGCGGTCGAGGGGCGGCGGGGGGCTGGATGACAAGAACAGATGCCGCGGCAGTTCCTGGCCCGCATCGCGGAGTGCACGGGCCACCTCGAAGGCCACCAGGCCGCCGAGGCTGTGCCCGAAGAACGCGAACGGCCGCTCGGGGCTCAGAACCTCCAAGACCGCGTCGACCACCGAGGCCATGGAGGTCAGCGGCGGCTCGCGCAACCTGGATGCTCGGCCGGGCAACTGGATGCCGGACACCTGGATCTCCGGCAGTTCCTCCTCGAAACGAAGATATTCGCCAGGCGACCCCCCGGCATGGGTGAAGCAGAACAGGTCGGCTGCAGCGTCCGGGCGATGCCTGCGGGCGACGATCCAGCGACCTCCCTGCGACGCACCGGTCCGCCGCGATGTCTTCTCCATCATCACATCCTTCTCAAGGTGCCGGAGCCGTCTGTTTGTCGATCAACTCTGCGAACTCTGCGGGCGTCTGTGCCTCGTAAATGACAGCGGCGTCGAGTCGGGCAGTGGGAAAGAGTTCGCGGGCGCGGCTCAGCAGCTGGGTGGCGATGAGTGAATCGCCCCCCAGGTCGAAGAAGCTCTCGTCGAGCTCGACAGCCTCCAGACCAAGCGTCTGGGCGAACAGATCCGCGACGACCTGGTAGACGGAGCCCTCCGAAGGGGTCGCGGGAACCTCGGTCCGGGGCGGTACGAACGGCTGCGGTTCCACGACGTACCGCTGCCGTTCGAACGGATAGGACGGCAGCGGTACTCGGCGCTGCCTCACTCCCGCATGGAGCCCTTCCCAGCGCATGGTGGTCTCGGCGAGCCAGAGGCGGCCGGCGGCATCCAGCAGGGCGGGCAGCGCGTCCTGCCGACCGCTTTCCGGAAGCACGGGCATCCAGAGGTGGTCCGTTGCCTCTGCCGGCCCGGGTGCCTGCTCGAGCACGGGGATCCTGGGGGTGCGGAGTTCGACCGTGGCTCCGGTGACAGTCCGGCGGACCGCCTCCTCCACTGTGCAGACTCCGGCTACGACGTCCGCCACCACGGCCCCGGCGCCGCTGCCTGCGACGGCCGCCGGGCGCACACCCCAGGACTGCCAAAGTCGGGCGAGCGCAAGCTCGGTGGCCAAGATGTCGAGTTCCGCAGGGACATCCTCGGCGCCGACGACACTCAGGCATTCCTCAAAGGCCCGGAGGAACACCGGCTGCGTCGCGCGCAGATCGCGCGTCCGGGAGGAGTCGATGGTGCCGGGGAAGACAAGGGCGACCGGCCGGGTCGGCCCTCGCTCCGCGTAGTCGACCAACCGGCCCGGGTCGAGGCCGCTCAGGATGCGAATGGCGTCGTCGGCATCGCGCACCACCGCGAATCGGCGGCAGGCGTGTTCGCGGCGCCCGGTCTGCAGCGTCCAGGCGACGTCGGCGAGCGGCAGCTCCCCAGCATGGGCCCGCAGATGGGCAACGAGCCGGTCGGTCATTGCGTCCAGGGCTGCCGGCGTGCGGGCCGACAGAACCAGCAGCTGCCAGGGCTGCACAAGGGCGGTGGGTGTCGGCTCGGGAGCCTGCTCAAGCAGGACGTGGGCATTGGTGCCTCCGATCCCGAAGGAGCTGACCCCCGCACGGCGTGGAATCCCCTCATCGGTCCGCCACTCCCGCGTGCCGGTGGCCACTACGAAGGGGCTCGCTTCAAAGTCGATGTGTGGATTCGGGGCCGTGAAGTTGAGACTCGGCGCGATGACGCCATGCTGGAGGGTGAGCACGGTCTTGATCAGTCCGGCCACACCGGCGGCCGCGTCGGTGTGGCCGATGTTCGTCTTGACCGAACCGATCTGGCAGAAGCCGCGGCGGTCGGTGTCCTGGCGGAATGCCTTGGTCAGCGCGGCGATCTCGATGGGGTCGCCGAGCGGTGTGGCTGTGCCGTGCGCCTCCACGTAGCCGACCGTTGCCGCATCGACACCGGAGACAAGCTGCGCTTCACGGATCACCGCTGCCTGCCCCTCCATGCTGGGCGCGGTGTAGCCGATGCGGTTGGCTCCGTCGTTGTTCACTGCGGAGCCGCGCAGCACCGCGCGGATGCTGTCGCCATCCCTGATGGCCTCGGACAGGCGCTTGAGTACGACGATGCCCACGCCGTCGCCGCCCACCGTCCCTCCCGCTTCAGCGTCGAAGGCGCGGCAGGTGCCGTCCTGGGAGAGGATTCCGCCCACGATGTAGGGACTCGCCTTGGCGGGAACGTGGACCGCCACACCGCCCGCGAGGGCCACATCACAGTCACCGGCCAGCAGCGCCTGCGCGGCGGTGTGCACCGCGACCAGCGAGGTGGCGCACGCCGCCTGGACAACCACGGCGGGGCCGCGCAGACCGATCTTGTAGGCGACCCTGGAGGCGAGGTAGTCCGGCGCGTTGCCGACCAGGATCTCCATGTCCGTCACCAAGGGCAGCTCGTCGCGGCGGGAACGGACGATATTCGCGTACGAGGTGTCGGTGCTGCCCGCGTAGACGCCGACGGCCCCCGGGAAGCGCTCCGGGTCGCAGCCGGCGTCCTCCAGTGCCTCCACCGCGCATTCCAGGAAGATCCGGTGCTGAGGGCTGATGATGCGGGCTTCCCGAGGCGAGAAGCCGAAATATCCGGCGTCAAACCACTCGGGGTCCTTGAGCAGGCCCCTTGCTGGGACGTACTCCCCGGCGTCTGCCTGCCCGGCAGGCCCGGGAACAGGCCGACAGGGGAAGCGAGTGACGGTCTCCAGGCCCTGGACCAGGTTGTGCCAGAACTCCTCCGGGTTGGAGGCCCCGGGGTAACGGCACGCCAGGCCGATGACGGCGACGAAGGAACCGCCGTCCTCTTGCTGCCCGCCGTCCTGCCGGTCCGCCACTTCACTCATTGTCGTCGCCCTCCCCGAACAGCGTCGGTCGGTGGATGCGCCCGTCCCTCCTCCCGGCGAGCCTGGCCCGGCCGTCGGTGCGCAGCGCCTCGCCTCGGCCGACACTCAGCTCCGCGCCCGGGGCGTTCCCGTCGAGGTATGCCGCCAGGCCGCGGACGGTCGGATATTGGAAGAGCTCGATGAGGGGCGGGTTCATGCCCAGACGGGCGACGATCCGATCGTGGACCATGTGCAGGAGGACGGAGTGGCCACCCAGGTCGAAGAAGTTCTGCTCCACGCCGACGTCCGGTACTTGCAGCACCTCGGACCAGATGACGGCCAGGACCCGCTCGGTGTCCGTGACACCGTCAGCGGGTGGAATCGGCTGTGCACTCACGGGTCCTACCTTCTTTGATGTGGGTCTGAGCTGGTCATTCGTAAGATCGGACGGTCCACGGGCTCTGCGTGTGGCTGTCTCCTGTGGGTATGGCTGTCGCAAGGAAGCCGCTGCACGGCTCAGGAGACCTGGCCGCCGCGATGTGATTGCTTTGTCTCCTCCGACATCCACAAGGCGCCCTCGTCGGGGTCCAGCACCGGCAAGGCGCTCGGCTCGTGAAACTGGTACTGACTGAGCCGGTGATACGCACCTCCGGCTCGCAGCAGCTGCGTGTGCGTTCCCTGCTCCACGATCCGACCGTCCTGCAGTACGACGATGACGTCGGCGTCGCGGATGGTGGAGAGCCGATGAGCGATCACCAGGCATGTGCGGCCATGACGCAGCCGCGAGGTCGCCCGTTGCAGGAGGAGCTCGGTGCGGGCATCAACCGCACTGGTGGCCTCATCGAGAATCAGCACGGCCGGGTCAGCGATGAACGCGCGCGCGATGCAGATCAGCTGTCGCTCGCCCTCACTCAGGCGTCCGTTCCCACCGTCGACCACCGTGTCGTAGCCCTGTGGAAGAGCGTTGACGATATGGCTGACACCACAGGCTTGAGCGGCCTGCTCGACCTGCTCGAGTGAGGCATCCGGCCGCCCGTAGGCAATGTTGTCGCGAATGGTCCCGCCGAACAGCCATGGCTCTTGAGGAACGAGCCCGATCTCGGAGCGCAACGCGTCCCGCGATACCGAGGTGATGTCTGTGCCGTCGACGAGGATGCGTCCACTGCCAACCTCGTAAAACCGCATCAGCAAGTTCATCAGGGTCGTCTTCCCGGCGCCTGACGCGCCGACGATCGCCGCGGTCCGCCCCGGCTCGATGACCAGGTCGAGGTCCTTGATGGTCAGCTCGCGGTCGTAGCCGAACGACACCTGCTCGAACGTGATTCGGCGCGGCCGAACGGCCGGCAGCCGTCCCTGGCAGCCAGGGCCCTCCTCCGGCTCGTCGAGCAGGGCAAACACGCGGGCAGCCGACGCGATACTCGACTGGATCAGGTTGGACATCGAAGCGAGCGATCCGAGTGGCTGTGAGTACTGTCTCGAGTACTGGACGAACGCAACGACTTCGCCCAGGGTCAGCTGCCCGCTGATCACCCTGAAGGCACCGACGATGCAGAGCAGGACGTAATTCAGGTTTTCGATGAACAGCACCAGCGGGGCGATGAGGCCTGACATGAACTGCGAGAGATGACTTGTCTTCTTCACCTCGGCGTTCCTGTTCGCGAACGTTTCACGGAACGCGCCTCCGCGGTCAAACACGGTGACGAGTTCGTGGCCGGAGTAGGACTCCTCGATATGCGCGTTGAGTTCTCCAGTCAGTCGCCACTGGTCGCCGAATACCCGTTGGCTTCGTTTCGCCACCACGGTCCCGACGGCGAAGGTCAGCGGCACCGAGATCAACGCAAGCAGTGTCAGCAGTGGTGAGATGCTCAGCATCATGGTCAGTACGCCGACGACCATGAGCAGGGCGAAGAGCAACTGGGTCAGCGTCTGGCTAAGCGAGGTCGCGATGTTGTCGATGTCGTTGGTCATCCGTGACAGCAGCTCGCCGCGCGAAGAGCCGTTGAGGTAACGGACCGGCAGCCGATTGAGCTTCTCCTCGACGTCGTGACGCAGAGTCCTCATGACGCGAGCGATCGCATTGTGCTGGATGTTCTGTTGGGCGAACCCCGCCAGGGTTCCGAGGCAATACAGGCCTGCGGCTATCAACAGTAGATGTCCTACATAACCGAAGTCGATGCCGGACCCGGGCGTAACGTTCAGCCTGTCGACAATCTCCGCGAAACTGTTTCGGCCGCTATCACGGAGCGCCTGCACGGCAGCCTCTTTGGTCTGCCCCGCTGGCAAACCAGAGCCCAGAGTGCCGGCCAGAATTGCGTCGATCGCACTGCCCCAGATCCGCGGGCCGACCAGAAAGGTCAGTACACCGAACGCAGCCAGAGCAAACGAACCGATCACCGACCGCCGCTCTTGGCGGAACATGCCTGCCAATCGGCGCGACGTTGCGGCGAAGCTCGCGCCGTCTTCGAGCTGACCACGCTCCCGGCGGCTCATGACAATGCCCCGATCGCTTCCTGCGAAGCCGCCAGCTCCTGGTACGTCTGACAGCTTTCCATCAGTGATTGATGTGTCCCATCGCCGACGATGCTGCCCTCGTGGAGCACCACGATCCGTTCGGCGCTGCGGATACCGGCAGTCCGCTGCGACACCAGTAGGACTGTGGCGTCGGCTGTGGCTGTGCGCACCGCTGCCAGTAGCCGTGCGGCTGTTTCCTGATCGAGCGCCGAGACCGGATCGTCAAGAAGGAGGACGCGTGGGTTGGCAACGAGTGCGCGGGCAATGCATAGACGTTGCCGCTGGCCGCCGGAGACGTTCGTTCCACCCTGGGCGATCGGTGACTCGAGTCCGTCGTCCATCACGGAGACGAACTCGCGAGCCTGCGCGACCTCCAGCGCCTCCCAGAGCTCGGCGTCAGTGGCGTCCGGCTTGGCCAGCCGCAGATTGCTTGCGACCGTACCTGTGAAAAGCAGCGAACGCTGCGGAACGATCGCGAGCTGACTGTGCAGCACAGTGGGATCGATGGTGCGCAGATCAACGCCGTCCAGCCGGACGGATCCAGATGTTGCGGCCTGAAGTCTCGCGACGATCGACAGCAGGGTCGTCTTGCCTGCACCCATCGATCCAACGATCGCCACCGTGCCGCCGGGCTCGATCCGTAGGTCGATGCCGGACAGGACGTCAGCATCGGCGCCTGGGTACCGCAGCGCAACGCCGCGCAGCTCCAACTCACCGCGGATCGGGAACGAGTTGGCGGGTACGCCCGTTGGCCGGAGCACAGGGGTGGAGTTGAGCACCGCCTGAATACGTTCCGCCGCGACCATCATGTTTGGCAACATCATCACCCCGGAGGCGGCCATAAGGGCTGCCCCAAGGATCAGGCCCAGGTAAGTGACGTAGGCGGTCAGACCGCCGATCAGCAGATGTCCCGACTCGACCCGGTGGCCACCGAACCACACCACGGCCACGATCGCCAGATCAGTGATCAGCATGACGGCGGGAACGAACGTCCCCCTCAGCCGTCCCATCGACCGGGTTGCCACCGTCAGCTCGTTGTTCACCTGCCCGAACCGCTCGGCCTCGAAGCGCTCGCGGGTGAACGCGCGGATCACCGTAAAACCCATCAACTGCTCGCGCATGACCCGGTTGACTGCATCCAGGCGGTCCTGCATCCGTCGCGACACGCGTGTCATCCAGCGAAGGATCACGGCCAACGCCGCACCCAGCACGACAACTGCCACGACGATCAGGAAGGACAGGCCGGCATCCGCACGCAACGCCATATAGGCTCCGCCCAGCATCGTGATCGGTGCGGCGACCACCACTGTGCCGAAGGTGAGCAGGAACGCCTGTATCTGCTGCACGTCGTCGGTGCTGCGAGTAATCAGCGTTGCTGTGCCGAAGTCCTGATGTTCCCTGCTGGAGAACGTAGTGATCTTGTCGTAGACGTCTGACCGCAGGTCGTGCGCAGCGTTTGTGGCCGCACGCGTTCCAGCGTAGGACGAGATCACCGCTGCCAGCAGCTGGACGATACTGACGACCACCATCCACCCGCCGACTGTCCAGATGTGCCCGACGTCCGCGCGCAGCAGGCCGTTGTCGATCAGATCCGCATTGATCGTAGGCAGATACAAGGTGGCGGTGACGCTGACCAGCTGGAAGACGGTTACAACAGCGAACCACCCTCGGTGCTTGGCGAGCTGAGCACGGACCAGACGCATCGGTCGACCTTTCGTAGGGGGCTCAGGCGATGACGAAGCTGGGGTGCAACAGTCCTGCGGGGTCGTGCCTATGGGCCAGCCGCAGCAATCGGTCGCGACGCTCGGCGTCGAACAGTTCTGCGGCGGCGCGGCGGTCGGGTCGCCCGAGAGTGAAGTTCGGCGAGCTGCCCAGGGCGCTCCCGGACCAGCCGGCCAACAGTTCATCCTGCTGCGCCCGCGCACTTGCCGCGTTCAACTTGGTCGTCGGGGCCACCACACCTACGACACACAGCAAGTACAACGCCTCGCGGTGGCTGACTGCGTTCGGCACCCCCGGCGGAGTGGACAGCGCTCCACCGAGATGACGAACCGAGATGATGGAGGGGGCCGGCCGGCCCGGGGCCGACGCGGCGATGGCGTCGCGGAGGCGTTCCTCGTCGATCGACCGCAACAAGACGTTGTCGGCGACGTACGCATGCGGCTGATCCGGTTCGCTGAAGACGGTGTCGGACTGCCGGTACGGGATCTCCCGCAAGGCGTCGTGCGCAGGTTTCAACGCCCGCAACGGGGCCACCAACTCGTCTGCCTCCGCGGCGGAACCCAGGTAGGCGATCTGGATATGAGCCATGTGCCGCTTGGAGATTTCAAGCGTGGTCATCGCCGAGGTCATTTCCGGGGGCATGGTCGCCGTCCAATGCAACCAGGTCGTCACCACCTCCGGCGTCTCGCCCAGGTCGAACATCAGCCCGCCGCCGACCAGCCTGGCGACCGGCATCAAGGCCATCTCCAGTTCGGTCACGATGCCGAAGCTCCCGCCGCCCCCGCGGAGCGCCCAGAACAGGTCCGGCTCCTCGTGTTCCGAAGCCGTCAGCAAGGAGCCGTCGGCGGTGACCAGTTCCAGGCGCGTGACATGGTCCGCGGCGAAGCCGTAGCGGCGAGCCATCAGCCCGATGCCGCCGCCGAGCGTGTAGGAGACAGCGCCGACCCCGGGCATGCTCCCGGACAGCGGTGCCAGGTCGTAGCGGGCGGCGGCCTCGATCACGTCGCGCCACCGTGCCCCGGCGCCCACGCGTGCGGTGCCGGCGCCGGGGTCGACTTGGACGTTGTCCATCCTTCGTGTCGACACCAACACACCTTCACCGGCGAGCGGGTTGGCGAGACCATGTCCTGTGGCCTGGACCGCGATCGGCATACTTGCCTCCGCGGCGTGCCGGACGGCCGCCACGACGTCGTCGGCGTCCCGTGCCGCCACCACGTGGGTCGGCCGATGTTGCTCCCGCAGTTGGAAGGCGGCACGGTGCTCGTCGTACTCGGCAGACCCTGGGTGGTACGCCACCGGTGATTCGGCGTCGGTCGTGTTGGCACTCATCGCGAGCACCTTTCTGGATAGAGGATGCGTGCGCGCCACTCGGCGAACAGGCAGGTCGTAGGTACGCATCCACCAGCCTGACCGGAATACACGCCGCATCGTGTCGCAATTCCTGTAAAGATCGGGTGTGTGACCCCAGATCGCTTCTTCACCCTGATGCTGCTCCTCGCATCGAGGGACGCCGTAACCACCCAGGAGCTCGCCACAGCGCTCGGAGTGTCCCTTCGCACCATCACCCGGGACCTGAACTGGCTCCGCGACGCCGGTCTGCCGGTGACCGCACAGCGGGGCCGCCTCGGAGGCGTGACGATGCTGCCCGGATCCGGATTCGACCTCACGCGACTCACACCGGGCGAGCGTGATCATCTGTCGCTCACCGGGCTGGACGAGACGCAGCGCGCGGAGCTCGACCCGTCGGCCGAAAGCCGACACGCTCTCGCCAAGATCGTCGCGAGACAGCCACGTCAAGCTCACGAGCTCTTGCCACTCACCGACGTAGTGCACGTGGACAGCCGTCCCTGGCGTCAGGCACGAGCTTCCGGCACGACTCCGGCTTCGCTGATCGGCGCGCTGCGGCAAGCTCGCCGGCTTCGGATCGAATACGACAGCCCACGCGCATCACGCCCACGCGACCTGGTCGTGGATCCCTACGGGCTGTTCGCCAAGGCCGGCATCTGGTACCTCGTCGCGGACTGTGACGGAGTGCCACGGATGTACCGACTCGAACGGATCACGACGTGGAAGGAAATCGACCGGCCACGACGAATCCGCGAGGACCAGACGCTGGCCACCGTCGCCGCAACGCTCGTTGATCAGTGGGAACACAACCACGCGATAGAAGTCAGCGCCACCATCGACCAGCCCCAGATCGAGCGGGCGCAACGGATCTTCGGCCAACGGCTCGTCCGGGACGACCATGAGGAATCCGCCACCGGCCACAAGGTGACGATCCGTTTCCTGCACCTGGAGGACGTGCGAGCACTCCTGCCGTTTGGGAGCGCCATCACCGTGCACGGCCCCACCGAAGCCAGGGCCCGCCTCCGCGACCTCGCCACCGAGCTCTCCCACCACTACGCACCACCCCTGACGTCCTGACCCGCAACACCGGGTCGGCAACTGAGTGCGTGGCTCCTGGCCAAGGCGGCAGCGTCGCTGCCTGCGGCCGATTCGACGACCTCGACAAAGTGCGCGCACGAGCGCTGGACCGCCGCCTTCCATTGATCGGGGCGGGGATCGTTGCGCAATCGAAGGCCCTTGAGGCGATAGGCAAGCACCGACATCTTGAGCGCCCGCATCTCCTGGACGACCTGATCGTGGGCGGCGAGCACCGGGCACGACGCCGCGCCGATGTATCTGGCGATCAGCTTCCGGCAGGCCACCACCTGTTCGAGGACCAGCTGCACGTTCTGCAGGTGCATGTCGGCGTTGGAGAACCCATCGTCCAGGAACAGCCGCTGGTCGATGACATCACACCCGTACAGGTACTCGGCGTCCTGGACAGGGTGCAGGTCGGCGGGCTGCCACCACTGGACCGCCCCCGGTTGGACAACCGCCGCCTCGGCGAACGACTGAACCGCGGCGGTGGCCCGCGTGACGTCCCGCGGGACAGGCGGCTCACCAGGCGACAAGGCTTGTGCGACATACAGGACGTCACCGGGAGCGCTGAGGCTCTGTACGTCCGGCATGGCGGCAGCCACCGCTTCCAGCGGATACCGGCATATGGCGAGGCGTCCGGCGGCGTCGTAATCCACCGAATCAACCATTTTGCGGTCCGCATCCACTCCGAAGATGAGGATCTCGTGTGGGAAGCTCGGCGACTGTCGGCCGAAGAACGGGCCAAGTTGTGATCGGTCGAGGAACACTGTGAGGTACCGACCAGCGCGGATCGACTCGACGATCAGCTCCGCCGCGCTCTCACTGTCGGGTATCTCGTGCTGCCGAAACAGCTCCTCGGTCAGGACGTCACGATATTCACCCAGCCGCGGGAGGTCGGTGTAAGCCTGGCCGTGGTCGTTGTACCAGCCACGTGTCTCCAGGGTGCGCTCCTCGAGCCACGCAACGTGTCCGAGAGTTGCCATGATGGACGAAGCGATCGCCGCGTAGAGGTAGCAGGTGCGGCTGGTGTCGAGCCGCAGCGGGAGAGCTCCCGCCGTCACGGCTGCAGTCTGCGGATGCACCACTGACCTCCACTCCACTTGTACAAAAGGCGTCGGTGGAGCCGGTCGGAGGCACTCGACCAGAACTCCACGTGCGTGCCACACAGCTCATATCCGACATACCTGAGCGGTCGTGCGATCGGGGCCGGCCGCTGTGATGCTTCGACCTCGAGAAGACGGACCCGATCCCGCAACGCAGTGGGGTCGGTCAGCACCTCGCTCTGCCGGGACAAGCTGCTCATCGGGTGCAGAGCTGGATGCCGGTTGCTCCACAGCGACTCCGACTTCTGCTCGTCGACCCGCTCGAAGGTTCCCGCGACGAGCAACTGCCGGCCGATCTCGCGCCAGTAGAACAAGGCGCTTCCGGACTGCGTCGCGCGGATGTCGTGTGCCTTGCGGCTGGTGGTATGCGTGGCGAATACCGGCCCGCGAGCGGTCAGCTCAACCATCGTCATCATTCGAGAGGACAAGCTGAAGCTCTCGTCCACGGTGGAGACCGCAGCCCCACGTGGCTCGGCGCAACCCTGCTGCTCGGCCTCGTCGAGCCATCTGGAGAGCAACTCAAACGGTTCCCGGGGCGGATCGTTGTCCCACTCCGGAAAGGCAACGTCGTGCAACCCGGACAGGCTCTCGTGCTGTGCGCTCACCAGTCCTCCGGATACTCGAGTGTTCCGCTGCCGACGGTCACGCACTGGCCCCAGGTCCGTGACTGCAGCGCGTCACCGCCAGATTCAAGCTGTACGTGCATCTCAGCGAGTCGGCCGAGCTCAACGCCCTGCTCGATCCGGCATGGACGACCAGTCGGCGCATCCCGGTAGGTGTACGCGTGCGCCAGCAACGGACCCGCGGCCGAACCGGTCGCGGCATCCTCGACGACTCCGTACGACGGAGAGAACATTCGGTTACGCCACGTCGTCCCCGAGCCGGCGTAGCAGTTGAAGGCGACGTCGGGGAACTTCGCCAGCCTGGTGTGATCCGGCTGTAGGTCCCGCAGGGAGTCCAGGCTGTCGAGCGCGATCACGAGGTGCCGGGCACCGACGTCGTACAGCTCGATCGGCGCGATGTTCGCGGCACCTAGTGCCGCGACGATCTCGGCTACCGGAATCTCCTCCGGAGACGGGCGCGGTACCGGCAGAGTGAATCCGGCCCAGAGCTCTTTCCCTCGGGGCTCCACCCATCCGGCCACCTCGCCGCGCGGAACGCGCACCGTGACGTCACCCGCTACGTCAAACTGGGTGTGCAGAGCGGCCAGAATACCGATCATCGGATGGCCGGCAAACGGCAGTTCCTGGGTGGGCGTGAAGATCCGCGCCCGGAAGCAGGCCGGCAACCCGGTCGGCGTTACGAAGGCGACCTCGGACAGGTTGAGTTCGGTCCCGATCGCCTGCATGACCCGGTCCGACAGATCGATCTCGGGGAAGAAGACCGCGACCGGGTTGCCGTGGAACGCCGATCGCGCGAAGACGTCGACCAAGAGGTAAGGGTGACGGATCATCGGCGCTCCAGCCGGGCCAGGGCATCGGCCAGGACGGTCGTACCGTCGACACTCAAGGCGGATTCGGGATGGAACTGCATGGATACGAAGGTCTCCGCGGTCAATCCGGTGATGTCTCCAGCGGAATCCGTTGCGACCTCGACGGGGTATCGCAGGTCGCTCGTCCTCCCGGACGTGGCCGCGAACGCGTTGTAGAAGCCGAGACGCCTGCGGCTGCCGAACCAGTCCACGTCTCTGGCTGTTCCCTGGTTCGGCACCGCGAGCCGGTGGATGCCAAAGCCGAGGATCCGGCAGAGGATCTGATGGCTGAGGCACACCGCGAGAAACGGCCTCGAAGTCGTCAGGGCCTTCGTCAGCGCCTGCTCCAGGACGGCGACCCTCGGATCACCTTCGTCGCGCGGGTCGCCAGGGCCGGGGCCGAAGATCAGAAACGTGTCGTCGTCCAGCGCTCTGACAGCGTGCTCGTTGGGCACGATGTCGACGGCATAGCCAAACGCGCTGAGCTGATGGGCCAGCATGCTGTTGAAGTCGTCCTCAGCGTCCACTAGGACCGCCCGCCAGGCGGCGGCACCGTACGCAGCGGTGGCCCCGAACCACAGCGGATTGATGTCGGTGCGTCGTTGGCCGATGGCTCGCACCAGATCGGGATCGTCCGCGGCGGGGGGCTCGGGACGATCGAACCGGCGCGGTCCCAGATCGCCAGGCACCACCGTCTCGGCACACACAGCACCCAGGATGACGGCCGCCTTGGCCTGTGTTTCGGCAAGTTCCCGCTGCGGGGACGAGTTGCGTACGAGTGTCGCTCCGACATCGGTGCGCATCCTCCACGAACCACCATGCCACCGCACCTGTGCCGAGCGGATGTTGATGGCCGAGTCGAAGGTGTACGTCGAGTCGCCCGCAGGCTCAACAAGTCCGAGATAGCCGGCGTAGTACGACCGTCCGTGCGACTCGTGCCGGGCGATCACCCGGCACGCGTTACGGATCGGACTCCCGGTCACGGCCGGCGCGAACATGGTGTGCACGAGGACGTCAGCCAGCGGACGACCGGTCGTACCCTCGATCGTGAACTCGGTATGGGTGACCCGCGACATGTGCCGTAGCCCCGGACCGGCCACCGACACGGAACCCGGCTCACACAACGAGGCCAGCATCTTGAGCTCTTCGTCCAGAACCATGGAAAGCTCATCGGCTTCCTTCGAGTCGGCGAGGAAACCGAGCAGCCGCGCCTTCTCGGTGTCAGGGTCGGCCGTGCCCCGCGCAACAGTTCCGGAGATCGGGTTCATCGTCACCCGCCCCCGGCTCACCGAAACATGACGCTCGGGGGTGGCGCCGATCAGATACAGGTCGCCGATCCGGACCAAGAAGGTCCAGTAGGTGCCGCGTTCGTTCCGGAGCAGATCGGCGAACGCCGTCAGCATCGCGAGATCGTCGACCCCGTCGAGCTCAGCCGAATAGGTGCGCTTGATAACGAAGTTCGAGCCCGCGCCCTGGGCTATTTCTTCAGTGATGATCCGTTGCACCACTGCGCGGTACTCCGCGTCGGTGTCCAGGAACGTGCCGTTCTTTGCCTTGGGCTTCGCCCCGCCGGACAGGCTCTCGAAGTCGGCCAGCGAGAACGTGTGTAGCTCGCGCGCGGGTAGCAGGAGCAGCTTCTCGTCGTCATCGAGTACGTCGAAGCCGCGCTCGGTCAGCTGGCGGAACGGTACCAGGAGGAGACTCGGCAGGTCCCGGGCCTGTGCGGCCGACGTGGCCGAACGCACCGACTCATATGCGGACGCGCTGCCAATCAGACAGGTCACTCGGTCGTCACCTGACTCTGGCCGGTGCAGGAGCGCGTAGTCGCGACCGGAGACGACTCCGGCGATGTCAGTTGGCACTGGCGCTCAACTCGTTCAGGTTGATCACCCGGCCGGAATACCGCGCGACGTAGTCGAGTGCGGCAGTGTGACCGTTGGCGTCGAAGTCGCCGACGCAGTCGGATAGGACGAACGGCCGGATGTCCTTATTGAACGCGTCGAGTGCAGTCGCGAGAATGCCGACGCTGGCGTACACGCCCGCGATCACCAGGTTGTGAATGCCCTGCCGGCGCAAAGCCCACTCGAGCCCGTTCCCGACGAACGCGCTGTAGCGCCATTTCGTGAAGACCGGCTCGGAGTCGTCCGGCCGGATCCGGTCGACGATCGAGATGTTGCTGGCTCGCCGAGCCATGCCTGTGCCCCAGAAGTCCGAAAGGAGTCCACGCTCATCAGGAGACATGCTGCCGGGCTGCGCCGTGTACATCACCGGGATCTTCGCTTGGCGCGCCCACCTGATCGACCGGGCGACGCCGTCGACCAATGCTGTTCGCAGTGGCGGCTCGAACGCGTTGACGAAGTAATCCTGCATGTCGTGGACGAGTAGGGCAGCATTTTGCGGCTCCACCTGCCAGCGGTCGCCGGGACCACCGGACCGGAATTGTGGTAGCTCGTAGGCTGGAATGGGCTGCATGCTGTGCGCTCCCTCTCTAGGTCGGGATACCGGCCCGGACAATCTGCGGTACAGCGATGCCGAGTGCCTCGTACTGCCGCAGCGGATTCATGAACTCGCGTTGCCGGCGGATCAAGCCGTCGGCGTCGAACTCGAATGAGTGAAGAAAGTGATTCTCGTAGTGACCGTCCGGATAGCCCTCGAACCGGATGGCACCGCGCCCGTCACACTCGGCCCAGAAGAACGTCGGGTACTGAGTGTCGAAGATCTGCACGTTGTACCACTCCCAATCCGGGAAACACTGCAGGGACCAGACGCCGTGGTCCCGCAGTTTCTCTTTCCCGTGCGTGGCGATCGGATCAGGCTTGTCGCTCGTCCAGAGGCCGGCTTGGCCGTCAGCCGCGAACAATTCGTAGCGGGACCGCCGCTGCTCCTCGCCCTTGCAAGCCAGGTAACGTCGTACGACGTCGCGATTACGAGCGCGCTCCTCGTCAGGCAGCATGTCGTCTTCCTTTCGCCAGATGTCATGACTCGCGATGGCCGCGGGTCGTCATGAGAAAATCGGACAGGTGGCCGTCGTCCGATTGCAGCCAATCGACCCAGGTGGTCGGGATATCACCGAAATACAGATCCCGGAGGCCGCGGACGGCGCCGATCAGGCGGCGTAGCTCCGGATCCCAGATCGCGGCACTGACGACCAACGAGTCCAGCAGTACGCGGCAGGGATACTTTCAGCTACAGCCAGGAGGCACTCCCGGTGTACGGTCCGAAGCGCCACGCCATGAGCTCCCGGACCAGGTCGTGGTTCGGCTTATTCACGGTTGCCGCCGATAGGAGTTGGGCACGCCGCTCGGCGCCGCAGCTCCAATTTGTCCACCCGGCCGACAGGCGTCAGCGGAATCTCGGTCAGCGGATGGATCGTCGTCGGGATCTTGTACCGGGCCGCCCCTGCGGCAACCAGGAACTCCGCGACGTCGGACTGATGCAACTCGTCACCGACGACGAAGGCGACCACCTCCTCGCCGAACCGCTCGTCCGGTGCTCCCACCACGGCAACGTCGCGGACACTGGGATGCCGGCGCAGCAGCTCCTCGACCTCGCGTTCCGACACTTTCTCGCCGCCGCGGTTGATCTGATCTTTGATACGTCCTTCGAAGGACACCGCACCGTCACGGTCGAGACGGACCAGGTCGCCGGTCATATACCAGCCGTCCGCCGTGAACACCGTGGAGTTGCTCGCGCCGTCGGCGTAGTACCCGCGAATCGTGTAAGGCCCGCGGGTAAGCAACTGGCCGACCTGGCCGGGCCCTACCGGATCCCCGGCCTCGTCGATCACCATCAGCTCGTCCAGGGGCGAAAGGGGAACACCCTGGTTGGCAACCATCTGCTCGTGCGGTAGGTCCGGCGGCTGGATGCCGCACAGACCTTCCGTCATCCCGAACCCTTGGTGGACGCCACAGTTCAGAGCTTTGCGGAATCCGCTCAGCACGTCGGCCGACGGCTTGCTGCCGCCGATCAATACCGTTTGCAGTGACGAAAGGTCGTGGCGCGTTCCTACGGCCGCGTCGGTCCACAGCGCCGCCAGAGGCGGTATCAGACCGGTGCGTGTGACGCCGTATTGCGCGATCAGGCTGAAAGCGACCGTCGGAGCCGGCGTCGGCGAGATGATCAAGGATCCGCCCGCGTCGAGGACGGCGAGTGTGTTGCACATCGCCCACCCATGCGCGAGAGGCATCGCGACCAAATAGACGCTGCGCGGATCGAAGCAACAGCGATCTGCCACGCACCGTCCCAAGTACAGCCAGGCCCGGTGGACCTGCGGGACGATCTTGGGCAGGCCTGTCGTTCCTCCGGACACGAGCAGTGCCGCGACCGAGTCCGACGCTGTGCGTCGGAACCTGGGTTCTGGTTCGGTGTCCGGGTCTTCGAGCAGCGAGACGGTGTTCAGAACGCTACGCACGGCCGACCTCGATGCTCCGGCGGCCCGGCAGGTCTCCAGGCAGTCCGGCGTGGCCACCAGCGTGGTGGCACCGATTCTGTCGATGAACGACAGCAGCTCATGGGTTCCGAGCTGAGGGATGGCCAGCAGTGGGATGACGCCGATCTTCGAACAGGCGAATACGCAGGCCAGTCCGCTAATCTGGTTCGACATCTGCAGCACCACGTGCTCGCCGGCCCGGACATTGGCCCGGTGCAGGGCGTTTGCCATCCGGTCAGCGAGGGTGACGAACTCTGGTCTCGTCAGTCTCAGATCGCCGTCGCAGATCAGCGACTCCGGGTAGCTGTCCGCGCCCCGCACCAGCCATTCGTAGAGATTCTCGTCCCGCCACACGCCGGCCTTGATGTACCTTGAGGCGACTTCCGCGGGCCAGTCGATCAGTCCGTGCACCATCTGCTCTCCAAAGGTATGCGTCGTTCCTCACCTGGCACTGGTCGTTCCCTCCGTCGCGGCACCGATCTTCACGACGTCGATCCAGCGCAGCCGCCACAACTCGCGGGTCTCGTCGGTGACCGAGGTAGTGATCGCCGATCGCTCTGAGATCACGGCGGCCGTCGCGGGGCTGATCCGCCGCTGCCGGTGATAGGTGCGTGCCGCAATGTCCAGCAGGAACCACTGCCGCTCCGGTAGCCGCCACTCGAGCCGAACATGCACCGGTAGCTCGATCGTGAAGTCCGCCAAGTCCGTGGTCGCCGACCGGGTCACGACAAGGTCCTCGAGGATCAGCGCGTCGAGCGAGCTCGTGAGCAGCAACCGGATCGCGTCCACGGGTGTCTCGACCATGGGCTCGTGACTGTTGTTCATCGAGGTGTTGAGCACGACGGACACCCCGGACAACTGTGCGAAGGCGTCGATCAGTGCGTGGAATCGCGGGTTCTGCTGAGCATCCACGATCTGCACGCGCGCGGTCCCGTCGACGTGGGTGGTGGCTCCCAGTGACGTCCTGAACTCCGGCCGCACTGGGACGACATGCGACATGTAGGCGAAGGACGTGTCGGCTCCGCCGAGATCGAAGTACTTGTCGCCGCCTTCCGGCGTGGTCGCCGGAGCGAACGGCCGGAATCCCTCGCGGCTCTTGATCGCGAAATTAACGCGATCGCGGTTCACCGCCGGACGTGGATCGGCCAGGATGCTGCGGTTGCCCAGTGCTCGTGGCCCAAACTCGCTGCGCCCCTGGAACCACCCGATGATCTTGTCGTCGGCGAGCAGCGCGGCTGCCTCACGCACGGCATCGATGGCCGGACGAACAGTAATGAGTGGGCGGAACGCTTCTGCCGCGCGCTCGATGTCCACCACGTCGTACTCTGTACCGAGGTACGGGCTGAACGGCCTCGGGGACGGTGAGCGGAAGTCGCCTCGCCGGATGAGCGCGGCGCCGAGCGCCGCACCTGCATCATGCGAGGCTGGATGTACATACACCGCATCGAAGAGTCCAGAGTTCAGGATCCGGCCGTTCAGCGTTGAGTTGTGCGCGACGCCGCCGGAAAAAGCCAGGCGTGTCGTACGTGTCTCGTCGCGCCAGTGCCTGATCAGCCGAAGGGCGTTGGTCTCCAGCCACAGCTGCACGGCGGCGGCGAAGTCTTTGTGGATCTGGTCGAACGGATCTTCAGCGGCGCGCAGCTTCCATCCACTTTCGACCAACCCATGCCGGAACGCTTCGGCGTTGAGCCGTACGCCGTTAATAGGATCAGTCGGCGCGACCCTCTCGAGTAGCCGGGTAAATCGCGTCGGATCGCCATACGGCGCAAGGCCCATGACCTTGTACTCGTCACCCCAGCGATAACCCAGCGCATGCGTCGCGTACGCATACATCATGCCGAACGACTTCTCAAGGGGCAGTCGGCCCACACGGCGCAAACTGCCGTCGCGCTGAAGGAAGGCAGTCGTCGAGTCCCGTCCGCCGCCACCATCCATGACGACGACCAGCGAGTCCTCGGACCAACCAGACCCGTGCTGAGTTGCAGCGGCGTGCGCGGAGTGATGATCGACGAACTGTAGGTCCGCATCAGCAACCGCGATGCTCAGCTCGGAAAGCCGTTCGTGGATCAGTTCGCGGGCCGTGCGGCGGGGTACGTCGGAACGCCAGAAGTAGATGTCGTTCAGGCTGTGATCGCAGAACCGCTCATCGAAGTAGTAGCCGACAGCATCGATGTCACTCGCGGAGAGCCCGAGCGTCCGCATCCCGGCGGTGACCGCGTTCGCGGGGAACCAGGTGGTCTTCTTGATGCGGCTGTATCGCTCCTCCTCGGCGGCCCACAGCACCTCACCGTCTGGAGCCAGGATCACAGCACTCGCATCATGGAAGTAGATATCGGGCATTCCATACGTCTCATGCCCACGGAACGGGCCGCCACTCAGCCCAAGAACGTAGCGTGACATTTAGACACTTATCCCCAAGTCAGATTAGTGGTGAGTCGAGAACTGCGCATTCGAGCATGAACGTTGGCCCCCACCAGAGTGCGGTGGCAGAAACTCGTCAATAGCGACTCGAAAATGGCATGAACAGGATCACGAAACGCTAGGCATATGCAGGTCAGCGGCCGTTGGCGAATACACAGGAGCGGATTGGTTGATTCATTGTTTGGGTGAAGCGCTACCGACTCTTTGGGTACGTCGTGCCGCCGACCTTCTCGTGCTTCGCCTTGGCCACGGCGGGCAGCTCGCCGAATCCCTTTGGCGGACTCTTTCATTCGAGGCCGGCGGCGGCGAACTTGGTCGCGTTTCAGTAGCTGATATGTCGGTGTTCAGGTATCACGGGTAGCCGAAAGTGCCGCTCATCCCCCGGTACTAATGTGCCTTCACTCTCCCTCGACGTACATCTCATTTCGGGTCTGCGGCGGCAACATTGAGTAGTTGTTCTTCCTGGCCTGGCTCAGGGCGAAGCCGAGCGGCAGGCAGGTTCGTCGCATCCGGGCTGCCGACCGGGCCACGCCTGGCTGAGGGCCTTCCTCTCGTAGCCGTAGCCGGGCCGATTCGATGAGTCGGTCGAGAGAATGGAGTCACCTTCAGCCGGATTGGGCCTTCTCGCTTGCCTCGAGATTTCTGGCCACCTGTTCCCAGAGCCGAGAACACTCAAGCGCTAAGGCCGAGACGGTGCCTGTGCAGTGCCTGGGAACTGTTTTCAGAATACGTTCCCAGTCCTGAGGGGGAAGTGCGGTCAAGCTGAGGCTTCGGAGCAGAAACCGCCCCGATTCACTGAGGCATATCGCTGGATCTTTTGAAAGAGTCTGCCAATTCGCTGAGCTTTGTGGTGCGGGAACTACACTTGCTTCGGCCGGCGCACTGGGCGACGTGGAAAGGTCCTCGCCCGTTTCCTTTACCACCCTCAGCCGCAGCGCCGCAGGATCCTCGCCGCGCAGCAAATGCTCACGCACTCTTCGCACAGTATTGGGAGACACTCCCGCATCTCTGGCAATCTCACGGAGCGAGGCGTCCGGTCGCTCGGCTAGGAGTTTGGCGGCCCGTCGGCGGCCCTCGGTATTGCTGACGGGGCGGACCCTGCCGTCCTGGCCGAACCTGGCATTCAACTGCGGAGACTGCGTAGTCACCCGTCGTCGGAGAGACGCGATGGTCCTGGCCGACAGGCCGGTGGACTCGGCTATCGCACGATCCGACCAATGAGCATGCGAACCGATGATGCGCATTGCTGCAGCCTTGCGGTCAGTGAGTGAAAGCGGCAACCCGTGTTCGATGTTTGCCCTGACAGCAAGAAGGAAGACTTCCTTTTCATCTCCGTCGAAGAAACGGGCCGCAATCGCTGTCCGTCCTTTGACGATGGCGGCCCGCACTCTGTGCATTCCATCGATGACCTGCATGGTTTCCCGGTGAACCAGGATGGGCGGGAGGCCATCCTCCACTTCGGCGATCACCTGTATGTGAGCTGCATCCTCCCCCTGCAAGCGAGGCGAATCATTCAAAACCAGCCGGTTGATCGCAACGTTGACGACGGTGGAGGAAATCCCTGGAAGAACGTTCTGGCGGCTGCCATCCAAATATCCAGAGTCAGACCCTCCGGAGTTCTTCCGAGCCGCCATACCTTGCCTCCTTTTGACCGCTTGGGGAGTATCGCCCACCGTGAATGCCTCCGTCGGTTCTGCCGTAAAGGTTCCGGCAGGGCTCGCGAGTCATGAGCGGAACCTGACCAGCCATCGGCGGTTGCCCGGGCCTCCCCGGCCGGCCGCCGCAGTGAATAGAGCCACCAATATGGCTCGCAAGTAGTGAATCAATCAATCATCTACTTGGCAAGAGGGCTCCCGTCCGACGGGCCCTGAGCTTCCAGGCAATGGTTACGAGTGTGAAACTGTCCCGGGATAAAAACATGCAGACCTCTTACCTACCGGAGGTTTATGCGGAGGAAGACTTGAGCTGCCGCACGCAGAAAGCCCCCTATGTCCCACCCGTCCAGTTCGTCGCTGTGCGCATTGATTAGGTGAGAACTGGTTTTCGCACCTGAGTACAGAGCTACGCCGGCCCTCTTCAGGCGGGGGTTCTCCGACGTCTTTGGTGTCAGCCGCCCGTCGATGGCACAGCAGGTCGGCAACGGCCTGTGACGGCCTGACCATCACGTTCGCCCACGCAAACCATGACCCCTGATCTCAGCGGTACTGCGGTCGGGGCCGACCGAAGGCGCTGGCGATTCAACGAACCGAGCGGTCACTGCGCCGATACAGATGGCAGACGCTCCCGAGTCTTGAGGCTCAGATGTGCTGAGGCCGAGCTGACCTCGATGTTTCGTGACGGTCAGTCGGTGTGCCCGGCGGACCGTTTCGGCTGCTCGGGCTGGTGACGGGTCTCTGCAGCCCCGACTTTCGCGTCAGATGGGCACCAGGTTCGAGTACGGACCGCGCCAGAGCCAGCGGCGGAGTCCAGTCGTGACGAGCCGGGCGGTGGCAGAGAACCATCGCAGCCAGCAGGCGCTTGGATTCCCACCTGCGAGCACCGGCATTCAGGCGAGCAGGGCGAGGACGAGCTGGACGATCTGCCACCAGATCCGGTTCCGGGCCGTGTCGTGCAGCGATAGGTTCCACGGGCCGCTGTCGCGGGCTGCCGGTGGTGTTTGTCGCGAAGCACGTCAGGCGCCTCCTGTCGGCGTCGGCGATCCGCAACTGAGTGCCGAGGTGCGGCCGTTCCTTGCTGACGACCAACGGCATGCCCGGCGGCCAGCCCTTCAGCACCCGCGATCTCGGCGCCCCACGCGCCGTCGCGCACGTCGCCGTCCGGTTCGATCGCAGGTGTCCAGGCCGACGCCGGGATGACGGGGACTGCTTGGTGGAGGCATCCGTGATGACCATCCCGACTCAGCAAGTCAGACAACGCCCGCGCTGGGTGAGCCAGTTCACGAATCGTGGCTGCCACCGGCGGAGTCGGTGCGGATGAGTGTCCTTCGTCCGCGCTGCTGCTCCTTCGGTAGCCGGGCCAGCGCCTGCCGGGCGTTCTCGATGTGTCGCTCGCAGTGTCGCTGCGTGCGTTCCCGGGCCGCAGCAGGCCCGCGACCGGCCTGTCCGCCCGCGTCCGGTGCCACGTCGCCGTCCAACTTCCGCGCCCGCTCACGGACTTCGGACCTGGCCCGGCGGATGGCCGTGAGCGCTCGGAGACCGGCCGCGGCAAGCGCGTCGATCAGCCGGGACACCGCTGGGTCTTCGGCCACCGGGCCAAACGTGTCGGGCTCGGCCCGCAGCACGCCGATGTCGCACAGGCAGTCATCGCCGAGCGCGACGGCCAGGGCGAGGTCGAGCAGGACCTTGCCGGGATCGTGCACCGCCCGCCGCTTGCGCCACGGCTCCAGCATGGCCGACAACGTCGAGTCCAGGGCGATGCGGCGGACGGTCTCCACCAGCAGCACCTCCCGGCCTGCGAGACGGCCCCGCATCGCCGCGCCGGACGCGGACACGCGGATACGCGGATACGCGGATACGCGGATACGACCCCCTTCGTTTACACACCGGGAAAATTCCTCCGACTGCTGCGAGGCACAGGGACCTCAACAGCCCTCATTCTTACTGGTCAGAGGCACTTTGCGCTGTGCTGATCACGCGCCGGACAGGATTCCCGTCGACTGTGTGCAACCGCGGAGATTGCGCGGTTGCACAGGCAGCGAGCGAAAGAGCCAACCTGTGTCACCTGCATTGCATTGACCCACATGGCGTGTGAGCAGCATCCTCTTGTGCTGCGGCCAGTTCCTGCGATCGGGGCAATTCACGGCACTCAAGAGTACACGTAAGAACAAGTGTATTGTTGTGAATTTGCAGCCTCTGCTGCGGGGGGCCGTTGGCGTTAACAACCGTGTCGACGAATTTCTCGTAGCGGAAGCGGCATCGGGTCATGTTCGATGCTTCCAGGTCCGGTTCCCCATCACTGGTAAGAGGAGTTTGAGGATATCGCATGAGTGAATCACATAGCCCTGATGCCGCACTCCGTCTCGCTCGGCAGCTATTCCCCGGTACTTCCGACCACGATCCTCTGGATTCTCTCCAGGTCATGGAACTACTCGCACACCTCGAAAGCAACGGATTCGAGCCGCCCTCCCCGGTCTTCATCACCGAAATGACCATTGCCGGCGTCATCGACGCTGAGAAATAGGCAGGCCACCGGGAATGCAGACTGACGCACCTGGCGTTATGGGCGACACATCGATCATGATCATCTCTTGGTGGAACCTGGGTCCGGGCGATCCGTCCGTGCAGGATATGGAGGCTGACATATTTCAAGGCGCCGACGACTGGTCGTCATGTCCCGGTCTCCTGTCCAAGTATTGGCTGGCCGACCCCGAAAACCGTCGCTGGGGGGGCGTCATGGTGTGGGAACGGCGTCCGGCGGCCGACCTGCCGATCAACCGGGCCGCACAGTTGATCGGGCGCCCGGCCGACGTCCGTTTCATCTTCGCGGTACCCAAGATCGTGCACGGAATTCAGGGCAATCACCCACGCTAAGTCAGCAATGGGGGTTTCCCCCTTTCAGTGATGTGGTGAGGCCGCTTCCCACCTCACGTCATCCCAAGGAGAAACCGTGTCGATCGCAGCCAACCCGCTAATGGACCTTCCGTACGACACCCGGCCCGATCCGGAGGAGTACCTCCAGGCTGTTCTCGAGTGGCACTTCCACCCGAACACCGGATCGCCGTACTGGCTCGAGCGGGCCAAGTCACTTGACTTCGACCCGCGTCGGGACGTGAGGACCTTCGACGATTTGCGGCTCTTCCCGAACGTCGCGAACGAGATGCGCAAGGTACCGGCGCAAGCTCTGATCCCTCGGGGATATGGACCAACCCCCGAAATCGTGGGCGTTTACGAGAGTGGCGGCACCACCGGGGCGCCCAAGCGCGTGGTCTGCCCCCGGGACTGGCTGGACCGCCTGATCGCCTGGAGTAACGCCAACCTCAACGAACACGGCTTCCCGCGCGGCGTCGACTGGCTCGGGCTCGTACCGTCCGGCCCCCACATCGTCGGGGAGATCTTCCGGCGCTCGGCAGCCACACACGGACGTCACGGCTTCCAGGTCGACTTGGACCCACGCTGGGTGAAGAAGCTGATCGCGGCGGGCAAGAAGGACGAGGCCGACTCCTACGCCGAACACGTCATCGACCAGGCAGAGTTCGTGCTGCGCACGCAGGACGTCGGCGTGCTGACCATCACTCCCGCACTGCTGGAGCGGCTGGTGCGGCGCGACGAGCTGGTCGCGCTCGTCAACGAGAAGGTACGTGCGATCCGCTGGGGCGGCACCCAGCTCGACCCGGATACCCACCACCTGTACCGTACCGAGATCTTCCCCGGCCTCGTTCTGTACGGCCATTACGGCAGCACGATGATTCTCGGAATCGCCGGCCAGCGCGTGCCTGCGGGCGAGGAGGACACCTGTGTCTTCGACACCTTCTCGCCGTACGTGACCTTTTCGGTGGTGGATCCGCGAAACCGCCGGCTGGTGCCCTACGGAGAGCGGGGGCAGGTAGTGATGAACCATCTCTCCAAGGCGCTCTTCCTCCCCAATAATCTCGAACGGGACCTGGCCACCCGCGTCGAACCGCTGCCCGGCTGCATCGGCGATGCCGTCGCAGACATCGCTCCCGTCTCCCACTTCGAGAACGAGGCGGTTGTCGAGGGGGTCTACTGATGACAGACCTGATCCAGCTGGACGTCCTCGGCCCCGCCGGCCCCTACCGCTCCCGCAACCGAGCCACGGTGGCGGATGTCAGCGGACGGCCCGTGGCTGAGCTGAGCCTGGCACCGACGGTGTACGTCGACCGCGCCATGGCGGCGCTGCGCAGGGCGACACCGCTTCCGCTCGATGAGCGGGTCGCTGCCATCGCCCACGCCGGGCAGCTGTTTGCCACCAGCACCATCAACGGCCAGACAGTCGCCGAATACGAGCACGCGGTGAGCCGGGTGGGCGGCATACCGATCCAGGTAGTGCGGGCCGCCACCGCGACCGCGATGCGCCGCACCGAGCAGTTGTACAACAACCTGCAGCACGCTCGGCCCTGGGGCGCGGTCGGCGACTGGCGCGATCCGCTTACCCACGCGGGTAGGGCCGTGTGGTCCCGGCGCGGGGAGGTCTTCGCCGTGCATGCCGCCGGGAACCACCCCGGCACCCACACTCTGTGGCCGGAGGCCCTCGCGTTGGGCTATCGGGTGGCGGTGCGACCATCGCGACGCGAGCCGTTCACTCCGCACCGGCTCGTGACGGCCCTGCGCATGGCCGGGTTCGGCGATGACCACGTCATGCTGCTGCCTACTGACCACGCTGCCGCCGAGAGCCTACTGCGGGGCGCCGACCTGGCCTACGGCAGCGACGAGGTGATCCGCCAGTACGCCGATGACCCGCTCGTTTTGCCGTTGAATCCCGGACGCTCGAAGATCCTGCTCACCGCGGAGACAGACTGGCCTAAGCACCTGGACACCATCGTCGACTCGATCAGCCACCACGGGGGGACCGGCTGTGTGAACGCCACCGCTGTTCTCGTCGAGGGTGACCCAGCACCCGTGGCCGAGGCCATCGCCGACCGCCTTGCCCTCCTGCCCAACCTTCCTCCCGAGGACGAGAAGGCCGTGCTCCCGGTGCAGGCGTCCTCTGTCGCACGGGCGTTGGAGAAGTTCGTGCTGGACAAGGCGACGGGTGCACGGGCACTTCTAGGGGGAGCCGGGTTCGTGGAGGAACTCGGTGACGGCAGCGCCGTGCTCCGCCCGGTAGTGCACCAGCTGGAGCGTCCGGACGACCCGAGGGCAGGTGTTGAGTTGCCCTTCCCCTGCCTGTGGGTCGCCCCCTGGTCACGTGAGGCGGGAATCGTTCCTCTGCGCAACACGCTTGTTCTGGGCGTTCACACCAAGGACGAGCGGCTTATCAGCGCGCTCGTGGACGAGCCGTCTATCGCCAACGTCTACGTCGGTGCCCACCCGACCTATTGGACGGACACCGGCATCCCGCACGACGGGCATCTCGCGCACTTCCTCATGCGCACCAAGGGATTTATTCGGGGCTGAACCACCACCGGAGCAGCCCGGTCCCTCCACGAACCGAGGTCACCTCAGCCAGGACCGCACAGCGCACCTGAACGGCCACCTCTCCCGCGTCGCGAGAACCAGATCAGAAACCTGCCCAGGTCGCTCTGGCCTGGCTGCTGGCCCAGGGTAAGGACATCGTCCCCATCCCGGGCACCAACCGCGTCCACCGGGTCGAGAAGAACACCGCCGCCAACGACCTCCGGCTGACCGCCGGTCAGCTCGCCAGACCGAGCAGCCTCCCGGCTGCGGCCGGGGCTACCCACACGAAGGCTGGCATGCGGCTCCCCGAACGCTGACCACTCACGAACTGAAGGACAAGCCGATGCAGAACGTGACCTTGAGCAACGGCGTAAAGATGCCGGTCCTCGGCTTCGGCGTCTACCAGATTCCGCCAGAACAGACCGAGCAGGCCGTCTCCGAGGCCCTAGCCGCCGGCTACCGGCTGCTGGACACCGCCGCCTACTACAGCAACGAGGAAGCTGTCGGCCGCGCTATCGAGAGCAGCGGCATCCCGCGCGCGGACCTGTTCGTCACCACCAAACTGTGGGTCCAGGATGCCCCAGCCAGGGAGAACACCCGGCGCGCCGCCGAGGCCTCACTCGCCAAGCTCGGTCTGGACTACCTCGACCTCTATCTGATGCACCAGCCCTACGGCGACGTCTACGGGCAGTGGCACGCCATGGAGGACCTGAATCGCGAGGGCCTCGCCAAGGCGATCGGCGTCGCCAACTTCTACCCCGACCGCCTCGTCGACCTCGTCGTCAACAACGACATCACCCCCGCAGTCAACCAGATCGAGACCCACCCATTCTTCCAGCGCACCGCCGACCAAAGGCTCATGCGCGAATGCGGAGTACAGATCCAGTCCTGGGGGGGCCTTGCCGAGGGCAGGCTCGAACTGTTCACTCATCCGCTGCTGAACGAGATCGGCAAACAGCACGGCAAGTCGGTGGCCCAGGTCGTGCTGCGCTGGCTGGTCCAGCGCAGCGTCGTGGCGATCCCCAAGTCGGTGCGACCCGAGCGCATGGTGGAGAACATCGCCGTCTTCGACTTCGAGCTGACCGACGACCAGATGGCCTCCATCGCCGCCCTGGACACCGGCGCCTCGCTGTTCCTCGACCACCACGACCCGAAAATCGTCGCCTGGCTCGCCAGGAAACGTCTGAACCGCTCCGGGTCTGATGGATGCTCTGGTATCCCCGGTTCTGATGGAGCCGGGTTGCTGGACAATTGACCGTCCAGAGCACGACAGCCAGGCGCTGATCCCGCGACGAAGGGCATATCGCCGCCCCGACGCGGACGCCGGCGGCGCAAGGGCTGGGGCTTGTGGGCCACCCCTGAGTCGCAAGTGTCCAGCAGCGGGACGTCCTTTCGGGGCGACTGCTTGAGCTGTCGTTGCAGCGTGCGGTGATTGCCCTTGATCAGCGCGATGTAGTGCGCGTTCTTGTCCTCGACGAGCAAGCGGGCGTGCGCGATCGATGCCTCCGTTCAGGGCGCTGTCCCGCGATTTGTGCATCCGCACCCATCGTGTCGTGGAGAGACACTGACCGGGCGGCCGACTGGCCAGATGGGGTTCTAGGAATCCGGTTGGGCACGCCCGCGGACGATGCGTACTCTGTCGGACCATGTGCTACCACGCTTTAAACGGCGCCTTCCGGCACTACGTGTGCATCGCGTGCCGACTCTCCTTCAAAGGCAGCACATGGCCGATCCGGAAGCGCATCTGTCCCGGCTGTCGTGAACAGCTCGTCTTCGCCGGCTACGACTTTGCCGCGCCCCGGCGACGTGACACGAAGGCATGGTCGGTCGTAGCGACTGTGCTTGCGCAGGGGCTGACTTACGATCACCGCCCTGGCTGCGGCTGCTCGCGACTCCCCTCTTTCCGACCCCGGACCCGGGCTCAGGTGCGTGTCCGGCGCCGCGCAGCCGAGCGGCTGGGCCTGCCTCTGTCGGTCACTCTCGCTCGCCGCGACGCCTTCACCTCGGAGAGCCGCGACGAGCAACCGCCCTCTCCGTCGGCCGCGAAGCGCGACACGACCCCCGGCGCCGGGCCGTCCTCCTCGTCGACACCACTGTCTTGACCTGCTCCGGCAGCGTCCGGGAGGTCGGTGTGGCGGTGGTAGAGGCGATCGCGTTCCTGAGGCAGGCGGCGGTTGTGCTCGAGGATCTCCTTGCGGTAGCGGCCCGGGGCGGCCACCGCCAGCGCCCGCAGCCGCAACTCGGCTGCGGGCCGCCCCACCTACGCCCGCGACGCCGAGGAGCCGGGGCGAGGCGTTGGCCGCCGGATCGGCACTCGAGGATATGAGCTGAGTGAGCAGGTCAACGACGGGGGGCAGAGTGGGAGCGGCTGGTGCCCGCGCAGCAGTACCTGCTGGAGACGCTCGGGGTGCACCCCGAGAGCGAGGGTTTGCCGAGGACGCCGACGCGCCGTTCCCGGGATGAACTGTGGGAAGAGTCCTGCGCTCGGGTGACCCGGTCGGGGTCGAACAGGAAATGTGGGCGCTGCTGACCACTTACCATGTCCTGCGGATCGCCGTGGTGGCCGCCAACATCGAGTCAGCGCCGGGTCTCGATCCGGACCGGGCAAGCTTCACCACCGCCCTGGAGACCGCCCGGGGCCTCCTGACCACCGGCCACGGCGTCGTCGCGGCCGCGGGGGACTCCGATCTGGTCGGCGACGTCGGCCGAGTGGTCCTGTCCGACCTGCTCCCGCCACGCCGTCTGCGCACCAGCATCCGCAAGGTCAAGTGCCCAATCTCCCGCTACCCCGCCCGCCCCGCTGACAACAGGCCACTGACCAGCCAGAGCATCATCGGCATCGCCGTCACGCTCTCCACGGCCCACGACACCCCACCGCCGCCACAGGCCGTGGAGCCCGGCCGCCCACACACCGACACCCGCCCCTTCCCGGACATCGCCGACCGCGGGCCGCCAGCACCGCGTGCTGACCATCCTCTCCGCCGATCCCGGCCACGCCTGGCACGACCGCGAACTCGCACGCATGCTGGACATCACCAACCTGAACAGCTTCTGCGGTCCACTGACCCAATGGTCAAGCGAGGGCATCATCCGCGAGACGGGGCGCGCTCTCTACACCCTCGCAGGCCATGCCTCTATGCCCTTGACCAGTGCGGACACCGCTTGACTACGCGGCATTGCCTGCGGACCACACGAACCCCGGCCCTGTGACGGACTGACGCCGGGCAGGACCCTGACCCGCACCCCGCCCTCGGAACGCGAGTTCGGCCTGCGCCCTCTTCCTGTGCGACCACTTACCTTCGACCGGTTGAATCCACAACGGAGGGTTCCTTTTTATGGACAGTCACATCGTGCAGGTGAAGATCCACCCCGCCATCGGTGTCGCCCGGGTCGGCAACAGCACAGAGGCACCCTTCATCGGCCCGGAATCACCGGACCAGAAACCAGCGGACGCCGGCTCCTACAAGGACGCTTCCGGGGCGATACGGCGGCAGGCCGCACGATTCCGTGTGTACGGCTACAACGCCGCCGGGGAGGTCGTACGGGAACTGAAGCCGGGCAGCGAGGGTGTCACCGAGATCCAGTGGACGGTGCATCTGGCCAACAAGAAGGCTGCCTGGTACCAGTTCCATCTGGCGCTGGACATCCCCGAGGGCAAGACGCTCACGGCAGAGCAGTACGGCCGACGCAACGCCGACGTCGTGGGCGCCGACAGGAAGAAGCTGGTCAACGATCCCGGCAGCCGCACGGTTCGCGGCTCGAAGACCGAGACGCAGAAGTTCGACACCGGCAAGGTCATGGACAAGGCGGTGTACCTCGGCGAGATCTCCACCCGTTCCGACGGCCGCCTGCTGGTGCTCGGCGGCCGGGGGAACTCCGCCTCCTACAAGAACAAGCCGATCACCGGCGTCACCAACAACGACACCTGGTACGACGACGTGTCCGACGGTCCGGTGACAGCGAAAGTCACCATCGACGGCCAGGTTCTGACCGCCGTACCGGCCTGGGTCGTGGTGGGACCTCCGCACTACGCCCCCGGCGTGAAGTCCGTCCGTACCCTCTACGACCTGCTCTTCGACGTCTTCGTCCAGGCCGGTTCGCTGACCCGCCCGCAGCAGGTCTCGTTCGCCGATCACATCGAGCCGATATTCCGCAGGTTCTGCGATCTGCAGTGGGTCAACCATGGTTTCGCGACCCAGTTCGGCTGGAACGGCCCCAACTTCTTCCTCTCGCCGACGATGCGCAAGAGGCTCGCCGATCCGTCCGACCGAAGCCGGGAACTGCGCCGCCAGGTGTACGCCTCCTTGCGCAACTACGACCGTGACGGAAAGTCCCCGCTGCCGTGGCCGTGGCTGTACGGCGACGCCATGGCCAGCAAGCCCAAGTCCGTGCTTCAGCACCTGGCGCTGTCGCCGACCCAGGACTGGATGCTGCAGCGTTGGGCGGACGGGGCGTTCGTGGCCGGACCCTTGCGGCAGCCGCGCCCCACGGTCGACGAGGCCCCTGCCGCCGAGCAGCCGGGGCTGCTGGACCGGGCGGCCCTGGAGGGCTGCGCCGCCGACGCGTTCCACCCGGGGATCGAGGTCACCTGGCCGATCAGGCACGCGAGCATGTTCAGCGCGCCCTTCCGCATCCGGCACCGCGCCCCCGCCACCGCGGAACCCGACTACGGGCCCACCCTGCTTCCGGACGAGGCGGTCTCCGCCACTGGCCCCCTCCAGGCACAGGGCCCCGGTGACCTCACCCGCTGGATGGCCGCCCCCTGGCAGGCGGACACCGCGAGCTGCCGCTCGGGCTACGAGGTGTTGGCCAACCTGGGGCCCCGGTACAGCCCGTACCTGCCGACCTTCTGGCCTGCCCAGGTACCCAACCATGTGCTCAAGCTGGAGGACTTCGAGAAGGTCAACACGCCGTCGGCCGGGAGCGACGACAGCGCCCGGGAGGAGGCATTCGAGCGGCGGGCGACCTGGCTGCGCGGACTCACCGGCACCATGAACGAGCAACGCACACAGATGATCAAGGACTGGGCCAAACTCGGCGTCGTCGAGGTGCGCGACTACACCGTGGGCGACGGGAAGTTCCCCGACCGGATCCTGGTGGAGTCGCGCCCGGGACAACCGCTCGCTCAGGCACCGGACAGGGCGAACCTCGTCAACGTGCAGGTGCCCGAGGCGGGGCCGCACGTGTTGGCCGCGGCGGCGGGCCGCTCGCCCGAGGGAAGGCTCGCCCCCGAAGCCGTCGAGGCTGAGTCCGCGGCGCGGGCCGTCGGCGAAGCGGCCCGGGCGACCGGCTACCGCGAGGAGGAGATCACCGCCGGATACCTCGAGAAACTCGACCCCTTCCGCGACGCGCGGTGAGCGCCGCCCTCGCTCTCGGCGCGGACACCTACGACGTCGTGGTGGCGGGCGGCGGCCCGGCCGGCTGCGCCGCCGCGCTCATGCTCGCCCGGGCGGGCCGTACGGTCCTGCTGGCGGACGCCGGCACCGGGCCGCCCAAGCTCGGCGAGACGCTCGTACCCGCCGGGCGGGTCCTGCTCGGCGACCTCGGCATAGCCGACCGCGTTCTCGACTCCGGACACCTGCCCTGCTACGGCAGTCTTTCGGCGTGGGGTTCGTCCGACCTGCACACCGTCGACTTCATCAACGACCCGCACGGCCATGGCTGGCACCTCGACCGACGGCTGTTCGACCAGCGACTGCGCGACGCCTCCCGCGCGGCGGGGGCGGAGGTCGCCGAGGGCACGGCCGTACGCGAAACGGTGCGGACGCCGGACAGCGGCTGGACCTTGGTCCTGCGCGGCGGCACCGGCCCTGCCGGTAGCGAGTCGGCGGGCGAGGGCGGGCCCGATACCGGGCCGGCGTCCGGGTCCGGGGGCGGGAGCGGGTCCGCAGGCGGAGGCGGGGCCGCGTCCGGTGGCGAGCGTACGGTGCGCTGCCGCTGGGTGATCGACGCCACCGGCCGCGCCGCCGCGATGGCAATCCGGTGCGGGGCCCGGCGGCGGGTCCGGGACCGGCTCACCGCTCTGTACGTGCCCCTGGAAGCGGACCCGCTGGACACCGACCGCCGCTCCCTCGTCGAGTCCGACGAGGACGGCTGGTGGTACACCGCCCCGCAGCCCTCCGGCGGGCGCCTGGTCGCCTACTTCACCGACACCGACCTGCCGGCCGCCACCCACACCGCACGCCACTTCCACCGACGGATGTCGGCCACCCGCCACGTGTCCCGATGGGTCCACCGGGACGGGCCCCCGCCCACGTCACCCACCGCGCCCCGCCGGGCCGCCGCGCACACGGCGCACCTGGACCGGGTGTACGGAGACGGCTGGACCGCCGCCGGTGACGCGGCGGTCGCCTTCGACCCGCTCTCCTCCCAGGGCGTGCTGACCGCCCTCTACACCGGGCTGAGCGCGGGCCTGGCCGTCGACGCCCGCCTGAGTGGCGTTCCTGACGGCGCGGAGTCGTCCCTCGGCGCCTACGCGGACCAGGTCGCGGCCGCACGCAGCGCATATCTGCGCGGCCACCGTGTCATCCACGCCCAAGAGGCCCGCTGGACCGACCGCTCCTTCTGGGCGCGGCGCCTGGCCGACGTGCCCTGACAGCCTCGGCCGGTGCGAACTGAACTGCTCAGGCGCACCGGCCTGAGCAGTTCCGGGGCAGACTTCCGGTGATCCGTCGCGTTGCCGGGAGTGGCGAACTGCCGAACGTGGAGATCACTTCGTACGGCGACCTCTCGTAGCTTCCTCCGAACAGGACACGACCGTGGCGCTGGCCTGCACGAACCGCCGGCAGAGTCCGCTGCAAGGAAGGCGTTGGCGTCGAGGCCCTTGTCCCACAGCACCAGCATGTCCGGCGTCGAAAGGTGCAGCAAACGGCTGGCATAAGAGGTCTCGCCCTCGTCCGTGGGCCCGAACACGGCACCGATCAGGGACCTCGTCCCGGTCTCGACCAGCGTCATCAACTCCACTGTGGGACAGCCGTGATGAGCCGTCCGCCCCAGCCAGGCCCGGTTGTGTGGTGAATCGGGCACCCGCAGCGAGTTGCAGCCGTCGAACGACACCGTCCGGTACGCACCGAACAGCACCCCCGGCGTCGTCAGGCGGGCGGCGCGACCACCGGCGTTCCGGTCAGGCCGCCGTTCAGCTTGTCACAGACCAGCCGGTAGCCGACCGCGGGAAACAGATACATGGCGAGCAAGAAGTACATTCCGGCCCGGGACGGCAGATCACGCAGCCGCCGCTGGACTGTCCACGTCTCCGTCAGCACCGCGTCGACCAGCTCGAACGGCACCGCGGCGGTCAACTCGCCCAAGTGACTCGGCGCGCACGGGCCCGCGGCCACAGTCACCGTACGGGTAACGGTCGTCAGCGCGGGCGAGGAGGCAAGACGAACGGGCAACGGAGCTCTTCGGGTACAAGCTGTCTTGGTCGACTGCCTGTACCAACGAGCTCCGTTGCGTTTTACTCTCGGACACCCAACGAGCTTGCGTGACCTGCGAAAACGCTCCGAGAACCGGCGGCTGACCCTGCCCCAGCTGATCCGTCAGGTCGCCGACTCACTGGACGACCACGGCACCCACGCGCTGATCCTGGACGACATCACCCGCCTGCGCATGCATCGGGCTGACGACGTTCGAGGAACACTTCGACAAGAGGAAGGTCGAGCTCGGCAACTGCGCTCGCCCCTACGGCACACCGTGTCAGCACGAGCACGCATGCATCCGCTGCCCAATGCTCCAGATCAGGTGTCAGAGTTTCTACCGGCGCGCCTTGTGGGCGTCGCGACGCTGGGGTCAATGAACCAATGCCCTGGCCGCCGTCCACGCCCTGTTCGAGCACGAGCTTCGCGCACCTGAGGAACTGGCGTGCGCTGGCCAAGGGCCATCCCGTAAGACGCGTAAATCAGGCGCCCATGGGTCTATCTCGTCCCTTCAAATTGGTTGACATTCCGGGGTGGAATGTCGGACGTTCAGCCGTGGCCCACCGAACGGGGACAGAGGGACGGCTGGTAGATGGCGCTCAGTGGGGGGGAACCCGAACTCAGGACGCGGGCGGCGCCCGGCGGCGCCTGCCGCGGTGGACGCGGGCCCGGGGCATGAGCTGAGGCAACTGGTCCCCGTGGAGAGTGTCTCGGCGCAGGTACACACGGCAGGGCGGGTGAAGGACCTGGGAAAGGCAGTGCAGTTCAGCTGGCCTGGGGTGTACTTCGAGGGCCGCTTCCGCGGGACCGGGGTCGGGGTGGTGCTCGACTGCGCGGCCGCCGACTACGACGTCCAGGTTGACGGGAGCACCGTCGCCACCCTGTTCACACCCGGCGACACCACGCACTGGATCAACGGTCTGCGGGACGGCGAGCACACGGTCCGGGTCGTCAAACGCAACGACACTCCAGGGGACACCAGCACGTTCGGAGGCTTCCTCGCCGCACCCGGGGGCGCCGTACTGAGCAAGCCGGCGCCACGGGACCGCCAGATCGAGTTCATCGGGGACTCCCTCACGGTGGGCTACGGCAATGTCTCGGGCACCCGGGACTGCAATCCGGAGCAGATCAAGCGGAACACCAACACCGACATGAGCCACGGCGCCCTCACCGCCCAGCAACTGGAGGCCGATTACCAGATCAACGGCTTCTCCGGCCTCGGCATGGTGCGCAACGTCGCCGGCATCTGCCCGGACGTCACGTACCGGACCTACTACGACCGCGCTTTGCTGAACGTGGACGGCGATGTCTGGCAGAACCCGGGGACGTGGCGCCCTCAGGTCGTGGTGATCAATCTCGGCTCCAACGACTTCTCCGACCTCACCCCCGCTGAACCGTGGAGGCCTGACAGCCTCGCGGCCGCCTACCGCACCGCCTATGGCAAGTTCCTTCGGAAACTGCGGACGCGCTACGGTCTCGGCACCACGCTCGTGGCTGTCGGCTTCGACAGAAACGCCGAGCATGTGCGGCAGGTCGTCGAGGCGCGTAACGATGCCGGCGACAGCGGGGTCCATTACTGGTTCCTCGATCAGGCGGGCCTGGACTTCCTCGGATGTGACGGCCACACCTCGGCTCATGACGACCGGGTGATCGCCGACCGCCTTGCCCCGTTCCTCAGGAGCCTGCGAACGGGATGGTGAGGGACATGGCCACGGGTGAACCGGGCCAGGGCTGCTGCCCCCGCCGTAGCCTCCGCACCCCCTGCTCGCCCTGTGGCTGGGCAACTTGATCACCTGGGTCGAGGCCAGCAGCACGGGCGACCGGGAGGTCCGCCGTGGGAGAGGCCACCTCGGCAGCGGTTCCCGGGCCTCGGCCCCGCTGTCGGGTCTGCCGCCAGGCGAGAAGCTGATCTCGTAGCCGAACTGGGCGTCGACTTATGCTGCGCTCATCGCCTCACTCTCCCGTCGATCCTGTGGCCTGGTCGCGGCGGCAAAACATGTCGGAGCGAGACATTCGACAGGCCACAGCCACTCGTTGATCGCGACGATCACGGACACATCGTTCCAGACGCCCCGAACGCCCCCTGCCCAGCTTGACCAAAAACATCGGGGCACCCCCCGCCTGAACAGTCGGACGATCCGGAGCCATCTCTTACGAGTCTTACGAGCTGGGGACCAATCGACCCTGGATTGGGGCTTGATATGTGCCTCTCCCACCAGCGGGCCTGTTCCGCCGCCCTCGGCGCCAACTGCGCAGCCGGGGCCGGGGGTAGTGGGGCTCGTGCGCAAAGAGCAGATACACCGTGGGGGGCGTCCCTGGTTCTCGGACTGAGTCTGCGTCATCGGTGGTGGCCCTTCAGCAGTGCCGGGTCGGGTGAGGTGTTGGCCGTTCACCGGGGTGGCCGACGGTAAGTAGCGGCGGTTGCTGCGAGCTGACCTGGTTGACGGGCAGGGGCTGCGCGGTCTTGGCGGTAAACCAGGTGCGTGGTGCCGTCACCACCCGGCTCCGCGGCCAGCGAGTACAGAGGCTCCGCTTGTCGGAGGACGGCGGTAGTGCGTCGGCACCAGAGCCCGTACGCGGCTGGTCCGCCGGCACCAGGCGAGGACGGCGGCTGAGGACGATGTCCGGCGGGGTGCGGCGAGGGAAGTGTGGGAGGCGCGCGGATCCCGCGCAGTCCGCCTGCCTGACGAAAGGTCATCCATGTCCCAGGCTCCGGTTTCGCCTGTTCGTATCGGAAGGCTGTCGATCGGTGCCCTCGGCACCCTTGCGCTCGCCCTCGGCACCCTGCAGACGGTGGTGGACCCTGCGCTCCCGCTGCTGCAGCGTCAGCTGGGGGTCAGCGCGGGTGAAGGGGCGCTGGTCTCCAACACCGTCCTCGTCACGGGCGCGGTCATCGCGCCCGTCGCAGGAAAACTTGGCGATCGCTACGGCGGAAAGCGGGTGCTGGTCCGGCTGATGGCCCTGGTCGTAGCCGGTGGTCTGCTGGCGAGTCTGGCGACTTGCCTGCCGGTGCTGCTGCTCGGGCAAGCCTTGCAGGGCTTCATGGTGGGCGCGCTGCCCCTTTCGTTCATCCTGGTGCGGGCGCACCTTCCGGCGGGAGAATCCCAGTTGGGGATCGGTGTGGTCATGGCGCTGTTCACTGGTGGTGCCATGGCAGGGACGCTGGTTGCCGGGCCGATCGCAGAAGCACTGTCCTGGCACTGGATGTTCGCGCTGCCGACGATCGTCATCGTCGTGGCGACATTGGCCGTAGCGCGCCTGATGCCGCATGATCCACCGGGGCCGTCGGACCACCGGATCGACTGGGCCGGTGTGCTGTTGCTGAGCGGCGCCCTGCTGGTGTTCATGACCGGGCTGGTGCGGGTTACGGGCGACGGCCTGCCGCCGCTCGCGGTCGGTGCCCTGGCGGTGCTCGTGGCCGGTCTCGCGACCGGCTGGGTCGTCGTCGAGCGCCGGTCGGCGGCGCCGATGGTCAATCTGCGCATGCTGGCGAAGCCCGCGATCTGGAGTGCGTGCCTGCTCACCTTCGTCGTCACCGCCTCCTTCGGGATGGTGACCTTTCTGCTGCCGCAGCTGTTCGCGCTGCCGGCCGATGGTCACGGCTTCGGCCTCGACACCACCGATATCGGCCTGCTCCTGCTGCCCGGCGCCATCGCCGGAGCGGTGAGCAATTCGGTCGGCGGGCTCGCGGGGCGCCGGTTCGGGCTGCGTGCCGTGGTGATCGCGGGCGCCGTCGGCACAGCGGTCGCGATGACCGCCCTGATGGCGCTGCACAGCACGCCATGGCAGCTCGTCATCGCCAAGATGCTGGCCGCGACCGCTGCCGGCGTCGCCACCACCGCGCTGCTGACCAGCGCCGTCGATGCGATCGAGATCAAGGACACCGGCATCGCCACCAGCCTGCTCGTGGTGACCCGCGTGATCGGCATCGCCCTGGGCGTCCAGGCCGGGGGCGCGATTCTCGATGCCGGGGCCGATACGCAGACCGGTCTGCCTTCCGAAGCCGCCTTCGTCACCGGGTTCGCCGTCGCCGGCCTCGTGGCCGCATCGTCCCTGCTCATTGTCCGTCTCGCGAAGGTCCGCAGCACGCAGGTCCGGAGCAAGCAGATCCGTGACACGAAGCTCCGTAACACCAGGAAAGGGGCACAGGCATGAAGCGGACAGTCCTGATTTCCGGGGCCGGTATCTCCGGGCCCGCGCTGGGGTATTGGCTGCACCGGGCCGGCTGGGCGGTCACCGTGGTGGAGCGGGCCGACGCACTGCGTGCCGGTGGCTATCCGATCGACATCCGCGGGACCGCGGTCGAGGTGGTCCGGCGGATGGGGATACTGCGCCAGCTGCGGGAGGCACATACCGGCACACGTCGCTATACCTTCCTCAATTCCGATGGCGGCGTCGTGGCCTCGCTCAACGGGCCTTCCCCTGGCCGCAGTCCCGAGGGGCACGACCTTGAGGTGCGGCGCGGGGATCTCGCCGCGGAGCTCTATTCGATCACCCGCGACGACGTGGAGTTTCTGTTCAACGATTCCATCGACACCGTCGACCAGACCGGCGGAGGCGTCGATGTCACGTTCCGCAGCGGCCGACGGCGCACCTTCGACGTGGCGGTCGGCGCTGACGGGATGCACTCGCAGACCCGGGAGGCGTGGTTCGGCCCCGAAGAGCGGTTCCACCGCTATCTCGGCTACGGCTTCGCCATCTTCACCATGCCCAACACTCTCGGGCTCTCCCGTGAGCTCATGATGTGGAACACCCCGGGGAAGGCCGCGGCCCTCTACGCCGTCGGGGAGACCGACGAGCTGCACGCGTTCCTGAACTTCCACTGGCCGAAGCCGCCGTTCGCCGAGGTCCGCGGCCCCGGTGCCCGGCGGGATCTGGTCGCCCGGGTCTTCGCCGGCGCCAGCTGGGAGGTTCCGCGGATGGTCGGTGCCATGCGCGACGCGGCCGACGTGTTCTGCGATACGGCCGCCCAGATCCGTATGCCGCGGTGGACCGGCGGCCGGGTCGCGCTCGTCGGCGACGCCGCGTACGCGCCCTCGTTCCTCACCGGGCAGGGTTCGAGCCTGGCCCTGGTCGGCGCCTACGTGCTCGGCCGCTCTCTGGCCACTCACGGGAACCACACCGCGGCTTTCGCCGCGTACGAACAGGACCTTCGCGAGTACGTGGCCGTGAATCAGGCGCTGGTCGACAGCGGCCGGGCAAGGCTCTTCCCGGCCACAGCCCAGGCGCTGGAGCTGCGCAACAGCATGCTTCGCGGCCTGGACCACATGCCTTCGGCGACAGCCCGACCGGCGCACTCCGCCCTCAGGCTGTAGCCAGGCCCGTCCGACAGGCGAGGACGACGAGCTGGGCCCAGTCGCGGGCCCCAGTTTCGTCAACGTGAGACCACTCCACCGTCTCCACCAGCACCGACGACAAGTGCGGCAGGGATTCCGTCAGTTCGACATGGCACGTCACAAGCTGCCGGACCACCACACGCGACCGAAAATCTTGGAAGACCCGCCTTCAGAACAGTCCCCTGTCAAGAGAGTGCGCCCCCTACCAATGGATCCCGGAAGCCGCCCGGCTCCTCGTTCCCGGAGGCCGACTGATGTTCTCGCGCTGCTCACCACCTGATCGAGATTCAGGCACCCCCGTCCGCGCGGGACTGCTTCGAAGTCTCCGCCGACTGGGCGCAGCAATGGCCCAGCGAGGAAATCGGGAATGCTCGGCTGGCAAGCTGACAGCACCGCAAGCACCGTGAGCCTTTTTCGACCTCACTTTGAGCTGCTCAAGTGCAGGGTGAGGACAGCCTGGACGAGACGCGGGTGGCGGGTGGCGGGTAGTGGAGCAGGGCTGCGTCGTTCCCGCGGTCGCGTCCGGTAGATGAGGTCTGTGTCCCGTGGGGCTTGGTGACGGGTTGTCCGGGCCCGACGCCACGGGGTGCCTCACACGGTGCCGCTCAAGGACGTCCCGATCGAGCCACTCGGGCAGACATCGTCGGCCCGTCGGGAGGGACGTCCACTTTTGACGTGCACTGTGCCGGTGAGGACGCCGTGTACTCGGCGGCGAGGCCAATCAGCTCGTCAAGCCGCTCGCGTGCCCGGGTCAAGTCGTTGATCTGGGTCTGGATGCGGTCACGTTGGTCCGTGAGCCGTTGTGCCATCTTCGGTGTTGCGGCCAGGGTGTCCAGGAACGGCAAGATGTCCAGGATCGCCTTGCTGGGCAGCCCGGCTGCGTACAGGAGTTGGATGAACTTCACCCGCTCGACATCGGACTCGGAGTACTGCCGCTGGTTTCCGGGGCCGCGGGCGGCGATGACGAGCCCTTGCTCCTCGTAGTAGCGCAGCGCTCGAACGCTGACTCCCGCGCGTTCGGCGACTTTCCCGATACGCATCGCGCCTCCTGGCCGACCCGGACTTGAACCTCACGTCGGCGTGAGGTTCTAGCGTACTCGTATGGACATCAGCGGAGCCACAGCGCTCGTCACCGGAGCCAACCGCGGCATCGGCCGCTCTCTGGCAGCCCAGCTCGTCGAGCGAGGTGCGAAGGTCTACGCGACCGCACGTCGGCCGGAATCCATCGGCCTCGACGGCGTGGAGGTTCTCGGCCTCGACATCGCCGATCCGGATGCCGTCGCAGCAGCCGCCCACACGGCCCGCGACGTCGACCTGCTCGTCAACAATGCCGGTATCGGGGGTAAAGCCCTGCTCGGCGACCTCGACGCTGTCCGCACCACGATGGAGGTCAACTTCTGGGGCACGTTGTCCATGGTCCGCGCCTTCGCCCCGGTCCTGGCGAGGAACGGCGGAGGCGCCATCCTGAACATCGCCTCCTCGGCATCCTGGTTCGTCTTCCCCGGCAGCAGTGCCTACGCGGTCTCCAAGGCCGCCGTCTGGAGCATGGGCAACGCGCTGCGCCAGGAGCTGGCCGGACAGGGGACCCTCGTCACCTCGGTACACCTCGGAGCGGCCGACACCGACATGATGAAGGGCTACGACGTACCCAAGATGGTCCCGGACGACGTCGCGCGCACCGCCCTTGACGGGGTCGAGGCCGGCGCGTTCGAAGTCGTCGTCGACGACTTCACCGAAATGGTCAAGGCGTCGCTGAGCAAGGACCCGAGGGAGTTCGACAGGCAGTTCCAGCAGTTCCTCAACCGCTGACCCGCACTAACAAGTCCCTGCCCATAACCTGCCCGAAGCTTCTGTCCGCCGGAGAGTTCCTCAAGGCGTACATGCTCTGATGCGAACGTCCGGGCCCCGGGGCAGGCGATCACCCGACGCGGTGAGGGCGAGGCGCCCCTCGCTCTCCCGGCTGTCCCACCGCGTCCGCCTTCGGGGATACTCGAATCCGGTATGGGTCATGGTGCTGCCCGGTGTGCTGAACAACTGCTGTCCGAGGTCGTTCTCGTGGACAAAGCCAGTCGCCGGCACCCGCGGCTGCCCGTGGTCCATCAGGCCCGCCGCCGGAATCGGCGCGACCCCGTAGCAGTCCTGTACTGGTCGACGGCATCGTCGACCCGGCATGTCCAGCTGGTGCCGTGGCCCTGTCCGACTGACAGGCACCGGGTGCGGCGCCACCAGGGCGGCCGGAGAACGACCGTGCAGCAGCCAGGCGCCGTCGCCTCGGGCGCAGGACTCCGGGGCCAGCCGCCCGGGGCCGGCGGTTACAGGTCGAGGACGGTGCGCAGCGCCTGGTCCACGCGGGCCATGGTCTGGTCCGGGACCGTGCCTCGGCAGCTCGCCCCGTCGAAGCGCGTGGTGCGCAGCTGCTGGAGGTTGACCGCGACCGCGGTCGCAGGAACCGGATCGCCGACCACGACGGACATGGCGCTGTCGGGGTAGCGGCCCGAGGGGTGCAGGACGATCGCGAGGACCGCGCCGTATGCCTCCTCCAGGCCGGTCAGAGAAACGATCAGATCGTCCCGGCCGTCAGGCAGAGTCCAGATCTCGCCGCGCCTCACCGCAGGGCGTCGCCTTCGCCCGCCAGGTCATCGCCGAGACCGAGCGCCGCGGGCCGGCGCGCAGCGTCGAGAGTGGCCTGACGGCGGGCGGCACGCACCACATACGCGTTCAGGCTCATGCCGGCCGCCTCGGCACCGGCCCGGATCGCGGGGGCGATCTCGTCAGGAACGCGCAGCGTCATGTCAACCGTTGGGACATCAGGCTGGCCACCAGGCGATGGTGGCGTGAAGCGGTGGCATGAAACGGGGCCCGGAAACGCATGCGGCGCTTCTCTCGTCCACCGGGGTCTTCTCGGGAGTCCAGATCAGTCCGGGTCCCCGGTGGCCCGGAGGCGGCGCAGGGCCAGGATCAGATTGCCGCTGCCGAACGTCGCGAGCGCGGCGACGCCCCACAGGGTCGCCGCGACACCGGCCCCGTCCAGCACGGCGCCCGCGGCCAGGAAGCCCAGCGGCCCGGTCAGGGTGCTGATCGTGACCACTGCCTGCAACACCTTGGGCCCGAAGCCGTCCGGCAGCCGGGCGGAGAGCAGGCCCATCAGCGGCGCGTTCGCCAGAGGCGCGGCAGCAGATGACAGGCCGACGGCGACGACGAGCACGCCGGCCGGCACGGGCACCAGGAGCGTCCACAGGGGCAGAGCGACGCAGACCAGGGCCGTACAGGCGAGTCGTACGGGGGCGACCCGTGCCGCCAGCACATAGGCGGCCACCGAGCCCACCAGGCCACCCGCGCCATCGGCGGCGATCAGCAGGCCGCCGACCCTGGCGTCCCCCTCGAACCGGATGAACGCCAGCACCGGCATGGTGACCATCAGGGTTCGCAGCATCAGCCCGAACACCACGGTGGACAGCATCGCCCGGCGCAGGAACCAGTCGCCGCACAGATGCCGCACCCCCGCCCACAGGCCGCGGGGCCCGGCCGCGGACCCTCCGGCCCTGCCGCCCCCTGCCGGGACGAGGCGCAGCAGCAGCAATCCGGAGAAGGCGAAAGAGGCCGCGTCCAGCCACACCACGGATGTGGTCCCCACCAGTGGGATCAGCGCACCCGCGAGCGCCGGTCCGGCGAACGCCGAGCCGTTCGTCACACCTGCCAGCGCGCTGTTGGCGCGGGCCAGAGAGCGGGCGTGGGGGCTCAGCAGTTCCATCGCCAGCACCCTCTGTGCCGCGTGGTACGGAACGGCCAGCGCCCCGAGCGCCACGACGATCGCCACGAGGACGGCCAGATTGAGCGCGCCCAGGGTCTGCAGCAGCGGGATCAGCGCCACCACCGGAGCGCGGGCGAGATCGGAGACGACCATGGTCCGGCGGGCGCCCAGGCGCTGGATGACCTCTCCGCCCGCGAAGCCGAGCAGCGCCATGGGCAGCACCTGGGCCGCGAAGACCAGGCCCGCCCGGGTGGCCGAGCCGGTGGTCTCCAGCACCAGCCAGGGCAGCGCGAGCATGGTCATCTGGGTGCCCAACGCCGTCACCGCGCCGGCGACATAGACCGCCGTCAGCGCACGGCTCGGCCTGCTGCTCGCTGTGCCGTTCGGCGCTGCGCCGGGTGGGACGGGGGCTGCGCCGGGCCGGCTCGCCGCGATCGTCATCGGGTCGCCCCTTTCTCCTCGGTGGGTCCGGGCCATGTGGTCGCCCCCGCACCCTGTCGCCCGCCCACCGTCCGGTGCCAGGGAAGAAAACGCAGTCGCACCGGCAGGAGCTCACTGTCGGTGCCACTGCGCTTTCTTCCCTGCCACGCAGCCCCGCCCGTCCGGCAGTGTGATGGCCGTCGGAGCCCACCACAGCCAAGGCCACCGGCGGCGGAAGCGGAACCAGTGATGGGAGGGACGGCGATGGGCGGCGGTATCGGACCGGCGGTGCACGTCCCGTCCTTCGCCGCCCGCGACGGGCGGCGAGCGGTCGAGACCCGGTATGTGGACGGTCTCCCGCAGATCGTGGCCTGGGATCTGACGACGGGTCAGCGCCGCCAGGCGACCACCGCACCGCTGGGTGTGGAGACCGCCGCCATCGAGCCGGACGGCCACGGCCTGTGGTGGTTCGACGCCGCTCCCGGCGGTCAAGGCCGCTGGGTGCGCGGGCCGTTCGAGGGCGGCCACTCGCACCCGGCGCTCGACGGCGTGCCCGCCGGGCGGATGCACGGCCTGGCCTTCGACCCCCGCAGCGGCCTTGCCGCCGTCGGCGTCGGGGTCGCGGACTGCTCGCGGTACTACCTCGGGCGACCGGGCGAGCGCGCCCGCCTGGTGGCCGAGGAGCCCGGCTATGCGGTAGTGGTGGGCCTGGCCCCCGGCGGCCGGCTGCTGGCCACCGCGGGGGGCCCGGCCGGACCGGCGGTGCGGCTGTGGTCACCGGCCTCCGGCGTCCTCGTGGACGCCATCCCCGGCGCAGCGGGGGACGGCGGCGCGGTGTGGGCGCTGGGCTTCCGCCCGGACCTCGCCACCGCACGGCCGGAACTGCTGCTCATCCTCGAACGCGCGGGCCGCTACACCCTGGCCTTCTGGCGGCAGGGCGAGGGGATCCGTACGCACGGTCCCGGCTCCGCCCTCGACTTCGATACGGAGATCACCGCCTGCTGGTACGGGCCCGGCCGCACAGCGCTGGTCCAGCAGGACCGGGCGGGACGCAGCCGCCTGCTGCGCGCCGACCTCGACCGCGGTACGACGACGGTGCTTCCCACGCCCGAGGGCACGATCATCGACTTCTCCTGCGCACCCGACCGCACGGTCCACTGCCTGTGGAGCCGCGACGGCGAACTGCCCCGGCCACTGATCTGCCACCCGGAGAGCCCGGAAGGCTCGGAAAGTGCGGAGCACCCGGAACCCCCGGAAGGTCCCGGCCGCTCCGACCGCCCCGCCTACTCCGACCGCCCCGCCCGCTCCACGACGGCGTCACGCGGCACGGCGCCCGGCAAGACGACCGGATCCGGGCGCAGCGAGCTGTGGACACGTCGGCCGTACGGGCAGATCCACAGCTTTGTGGCCACCCCGCCCGGCCGCAGGGCGGGCCACCGCCCCTGGCCGACGGTCTTCCTCGTCCACGGCGGGCCCCACACCCACGACCGGGACGCCTATGACGCCCGGACCGAGGCCCTGGTCCAGGCCGGGTTCGCCGTCGTGCGCACCAACTACCGCGGCTCGACGGGCTACGGCCCCCGCTGGCGGAACGACTTCGGCCACCGGGTCGGCCTCGCCCAGCTCGAAGACCTCGCCGCGGTGCGCGGCCACCTCATCGACACGGGAGTCTCGCAGCCGGGCCGTACCGGCCTGTGCGGCTACTCCTGGGGCGGCTATCTGACGCTGCTGGCGATGGGCGTCCAGCCCCGGCTGTGGGACGTGGGGCTGGCCGTCGTCCCGGTGGCCGACTACACGGCGGCGTACTGGGCGACGACGCCGGCGCTGCGGGAGGTCGACGACCGCCTCTTCGGCGGCACCCCCGAGCAGGTGCCACACCGCTATCGCGCGGCCAGCCCGATGACGTATGTGGGCCGCGTACGCGGCCCACTCTTCCTCGCCGCCTCGGCGGACGACGAGAAGTGCCCTCCGGAACAGATCGAGCGCTATCTCGCCGCGCTGCGGCGCCGCGACGTCCCGCACCGCGTCCAGTGGCTCGGCGGCGGACACGACGTGGGCCGTGACCCGGCCGGACACGCCGCCGCCTGGGCCGCCATGGTGCGCTACGCCGACGACACGCTGCGCGCCTCCCCCAAAACCGCCGACCGCCCAAGCAGCGGACGGACCGGCTCGCACCACCCCGTCCACCACACCGAAGAAAGGTCAACCCCATGAAGCGTCACGGACTGCGCGTCGACCCCATCAGCGCCACCGAGCGGGATCGCGGACTCATCATTCCGCCGCACGAGACCGCCCTGGACAAGGCGGTTCCGGTCCGGCCGAACCGCCCGGCGCCGACCTGCACCACCCGTACGAAGAAGAACACGGAGAAGAAGTCGCCATTGCAGTGAGCCCCAGCAGCGCCGTAGCGGGGTGCCACACCCGGCACCCCGCCGCGGCGCCGGCCGTGCCGGTGAGCACAGGAGAACATCATGACCACAGCTACGGCAGCGACAGCAGCATCCCGGACGGACAATGGCCGGCCGCAGAAAGACCGGCCGGACAAGCCCGAGACGACGCAACCGCGCCAGAACCCGCCGACATTCCTCAGCGACCCGTACCCGACCCTGGCCAGGATGCGGGAATCGGCCCCGGTCTCCGTGCTGAACAGCGACGGCGGCCTGCGGCTGTGGATCATCCCGCGCTACGTCGATGTCCGGGCCGCGCTCTCCGACCGCCGATTCGCGCAGGATGTGCGGCGCGCCCAGGCCCTGGCCGACAGCCGGGTCCAGGGCGTCAACCTGGGCACCGAGATCACCCATATGCTCAGCAGCGATCCGCCCGACCACACCCGCCTGCGCCGTGTGGTCCAGGCGGCGTTCAGCCGCAAGCGGGTCGATGCGATGCGGCCGATGGTCGAGCGCATCACCCACGAACTCCTCGACGATCTGGACGCGGCAGCAGCGCGCCACACGGCCCGCACCACCACCGCCACGGTGGACCTGGTACGTGACTTCGCCTTCCCGCTGCCGATCCTCGTCGTCTGCGAACTGCTCGGCTTCCCGCCCGAGGACCGCGACCTCTACCGGAAGTGGTCGACCGCCATCGTCACCCAGGCGGGCGACCACGCGGCGTTCCTGCGAGCCGTCCAGGAGATGGGCGCGTACGTCCTGGCCCTCGCCGACCGGCGTATCCGCCGCAACGACCGTCCCGCCGATCTGCTCACCGAGTTGATGGCGGCCCGCGAGCGCGGGGAGCTGACGGACGACGAGATCGTGGGCATGGTCGCCCTGCTGCTGATCGGCGGGCATGAGACCACCGTGAACCTGCTGAGTACCTCGTGCCTCGCGCTGCTGCGCGACCCCGGCCAGACCGCCTGGCTGCGCGCCGATCTCACCCGGATGCCCAGGGCCGTCGAGGAGTTCCTGCGCTACGACTCCCCCATCTGTATGGCCACCACCCGCTTCACCACCGAGCCGGTGGACGTCGGCGGGGTGGAGATCCCGCAGGACGAGTTCGTGCTGCTGTCCCTCGGCGCGGCCAACCGCGACCCGGCGCGCTTCCAGGACCCCGACCGCCTCGTCCTCGACCGCGGGGACGCCGGCCATCTCGCCTTCGGCGGTGGCATCCACCGCTGCCTCGGCGCCCTGCTCGGCAAGCTGGAGACCGAGATCGCACTCACCGCGCTCCTCGCCCGCTACCCCGCGATGACCCTGGCCTGCCCGGAGCGCGACCTGCGCTGGCGCAACACGATGATGCTGCGCGGCTTGGAGGCGCTGCCCCTCACCCTGCACCGCTGACCCCCGCCCTGCCCCTGCCGCCCTCACCGTCGCGGCCTGGGTCGGGCCGGTCAAGGAGAAAGGGGACACAGGGTGCGCAACGTGGAAGCGCACCAGACGTACGGCCGGCGAACCAGCCGCCGACCGACACGGTCAGCGGTCAGCGGTCAGCGGTCAGCGGTCAGCGGTCAGCGGTCAGCGGTCAACCTTCACATAGTCCGTGGAAAGCCGTCCGTAGCGGTCGGTCCAGATGACGCCCTCGACATAACCAGGGCCTACCCACGTGGGCCACGTGTGGTAATAGGTGTGTCCTGCCGTCATCGAGATATTCGGTGAGACGTGGTCGTCCTCCCCAGGAGCCTGCCAGGCGAGATGGCCGTAGACGGCCGGACCACCCGTCTTTGTATAGATCACCTGGATGGCGCCCTGTTGGTTGACGGGCGTAACCGCGATACACAGACGCCCGTTGCCGAGATCCTTGCACTTGTCGACCGCATGCGCAGGGCTGACCCCAAGGGCCATGAGTCCTGCCACGGCTACTCCCAGAGTCAGGGAATGCCTCAACCACTTGAAGCGCGGGATGCTCACCAAAACACTCCTTCGCACCAGCCGGTTCCGACGGTGACAACACGAGCCACGTGTGACAGACCGTGTTTCTCGCACTCACCGCAGGAGTTCATCGACTCGCCACCCTCCGGCACCCTCCGACATACAGCAAACCTTTTGATGCAGGTCGAATCGTCCCAGCTTGATCATTAACCTCGCGGCTGTTCGAAGCGGACGTGCTCGGCGAGGATTTCGATTCGTCTCACGGCCCTCCCGGGGGTCGTGACGTGGCGGCGTCCTGCGGCTCTGGGAGCCGGGGGCGTCCGGCGCCGGGTTTGGAGGGCCTGGACACGTCGGTGGCACGGGTGGTCTTCACACTGAGGTGACAGAATCCCGGCGGACCCGGGCTTCAGTGAGCCGGCCACGCCGCGTCGGCCGTCCCCCGGGGCCGCTGCAGACCCCCGGCGAGAGGCCGGGCGAGGAGGAGTCGGATGCGGCGGAGACGATCAGCCACGTCCCCAGGCCGGCTGGATGCGCCCAGACCTTGGGGAGCACTCAGCCCAAGACCTGCTGCACAGGGGCGGAAGGTGTGGAAGGCGTCCGTGTCGGGTGCCGCCGACAGCGCCGAATAGTCGCCGAATAGTCCGTCCAGGCCAGATGCGCGATCTCGTGAGCGACAGTCCAGCCAGGCCCCGGGACGGCCAGCGAGGTCTGCTCGGCGCTCAACTCGAGCGACCAGCCAGTCGAGTGCCTCGCTCTCCTCGCGCAGGTCATCGAACATGGTCGCCGGAACGACACGGGACGCTCCCCCTCGGGCATGGCAACACCGAAGAAAACAATCAAGCATGCTTGCATAATTGTGGCCGTTCGGTGCACGCCCCGGGGCGAGGGCAGCGCGGACCCTGTGTGCTCAATACACTCGGCGATCGCGCCCACCGCGGCGCACACTCGCATCTCGGGGGACAAACGATGAGCAACTGGAACCCGGGCGGACAGCCGCCCCAGGGACCGCAGCCCTACCAGCCGCAGCCACCTCAGCCCTACCCGCCCCAGCCCTACGTGCCGCCACAGCCCCAGCCGCCCTACCCGGGGCCGCCGCTGCCGCCGGGCGGCCCGATCACCCGGCTGCGCCGGCGGATCGGCCCCATCCACACCGCCCGCAGGGTCTTCACCCCGTCGCGGCCGGGCATCGTCTCGGATCCCGAGGTGGCGCGGATGCGGAAGATCAGGACCCTGGTCGGCGTAGGCGCGTTCCTGTGGATGTCCTACGCCTACAAGCTCGCCCCCAAGCTCAGCGATGCCGCGGACGAGCAGGTCGACAAGTCGTGGACCAGCGCCCTCGCGCTGGCGGCGACCCTCCCGGTCGTCGTCGGCATCCTGTACGCCCTGGCCGCTCCCGCGGCGCGACGGGACCTGCTGCGCCGGGCGGGACGGTGTTTCGGCGCGATCGTGGCCATGATGGCGGCGGCCTCCGTCTTCCCGATCATCGTGCTCTCAGGGTTCTTCGACGGCCAGGAACCCCTTGTGGAGGGCCACTTCACCGTGACGAAGGGCCTCATCCTCGCGTCCACCCTCTTCATCCTCTTCTGGGTGACGCCCTTCGTCGTCTGGGGCGTGGGACTCGCCGTCCAGCACGTGTTCCGCACCGCCGACATCCACGAGACGGTGCCACCCCTGCTGATCATGGCGTTGGCGTGGGAGTCGGCGCTGATCGACCTGTTCACCGGCGCCCACGAGGGCGTGCCGACGGTGATCCGGTACGTGTTCATCCTCGGCGCCCCCCTCTCCGTCACAGCAGTCGGCCTATGGGAACTGCACCGACTCCGCGTCCACTACGGACTCAGAATCCAGGGACTGCTGATGCGCTAGAAACAGCGCCGCGCAGAACGGACCAGCCGGGCGCCGGCCGCGGCTCGCAGTGCTGTGCCCACTGGCCGAACGCGGCCGCCAGGTGCCGTTCACCCCGAACACCACCAGGGGCGACGCCCACGCCGCCTTGCGCAAGCCGCCCACATGAGACGTGGGGGCCCGCACCGGGGCGGCGAGACCCTGCCCCGCGGTGCCTAGGGTTGTGGGGACGGGCTCTGCCTGCCCGTCCCTGCTGGGCGTGGGTATGTGCAGTGTGGGCTTATGCCTCACCTGCGGCGGCGAAAACCGGCGGCGGCGCCCGCCGATGCGTCCGTCAGCCCGAGTGCCGTGCCATAGAACACGATGCTGCCCTCGGGGCCGTTGCGGAACCGTTTGACCACGCGCTGGACGGACCAGATGGTTGAGCCGTCGGGCACAGCATCGCCGTAGTCGCTGTGCTCGGCCATGAACCGCTCGACATCCCCGGGCTCCTGGGGGTGAAGTCGGCCTCGTAACCCGAGCTGTTGAAGGCACATGCGATCCACAGGGCGTGATCGGGGCGGATCTGCCTGGTGCGCAGTTGGGGATCGTCATCATCACGAGCGCGATCGTGACGGGGATATTTGAAAGTGGCTCTGTCCGCAGTTCCGTGAACAGGCGCACTGGCCAGTGGGTGGGGTGCCTCACTCTGTCAGTAGGCTCGTGATGTGACGGATCACGGCATTGAGCTCCCGGTCTTCCGACTTCATGTTGTGCCAGCGGTTCTCGCCCTTGCGAGTCCCTCGTGGCAGCGCGATGTCTGGCTGCGGCCGGATGAGTTCGAGGACTTGGACTACGTGGTCACCGTTCTGTTCGACGACTTCTGCAACGCAGACGATCCCGCGCCGTGGTTGGGCAAGAGCCTGCGGACGGAGGAGGAAGTCGCGCTCATGGAGGAGCTGGGCGAGGTCTACTCGTCCGTGCAGGAAGAAGTGGGTCGTGGCGCCCCGGATGAGGTCTATCTAGATGCTCCAGCCTGGGGCAACGTGATCGCAGTCGCGGGCAGGTTGGCTCAGGTGATGGTCACCAATGATCTCCAGGCTGCTGCTCTCCTGCATGAACGGCTCAACTTTCCTCACCATGAGAGGCCCACTGAGGGGGCATCGACGACTGAGTGAGGATGCGCGTGCGGAGGAGGTCGAACGAGGCTCGCCCGCACAGAGACCTCTTGAGCGTTTTCAGTCGAAGCCGCTCCTGGGCCTGCCTGTGGTCAGTCTCTTCGGCATTGCTGTCCGTCTCGGTCGCGAGGAAGTCTGACGTCTCACAGGTGGCGCGCTGGTTCCTGCCCTCCACGCACTCGGCCCTGCTCCACATGCCAGCTGGCCCGCACTGCCGACGTCCAACTGTGGTCGGCCGCCTACTGCCTGGGCGCAGTCGCTGCAGAGCACGCGGGCGGACGTCACGTACAGACCTGTGCTCCTCCCCAACGTCATCAACCCCCTTGTTCAACCACGTCACTCCCCTCCTCGCGGGCCAGGGCAGCGCGGTGACCGGGCTGACGGGCCGCTCATCCGGCAGACCGGCGAAGTCGAACCGCGGGGCGTCGTCGATGCGGGCGTGACCGGCCCAACGATGGAGTGTGCGACGACGGCGAAGGCTGCCCTCGCCGCACGCCGGCGAGGACGAGAAAGAGGACTACTCGCTGACCTTCACGAAGATTCCGAAGCTGCCGAAGGGGCTGGCCGCCACCGCCACGGTCACGTGCGTCGACGACAACAACGACACGGAGACCTACCACAAGAACTTCACCATCAAGCGGCCGGACGACTCTGCCACGCCCACCAACATCACCCAGACCCTCAACCTCAAGTAGGGCCACCCGACACAGACAACCACCGACCCGTTGGGACACCCGCCGCGGGTCGGCGCTTCCAGGCCGTTGAGTCTGTACGCCCCGAAGGCCAGCCCCGGGACACCGCGCTGCCATGCCGGACCGGCCCCTGTCCACCCGCGTCCTGGGCAACGGGAAGCCCCCGTCTGGACTGTTACGTCGATGACGACACGGTCGAGCCCGCCATCGCGCGACAGGGTGAGGAGTTGGGCTCGAAGGGTGGCGAACTGGACGATGAACCGTGGCATCCAGGTCGTCCCGCGCCTCGGCACCCAGGACAGCGGCTTCCGCCTCCGGCTGTGCCGTCCTCGTGGACGGTGAGGCAGACCAGTCGGAGCCGACATGCCGCCCCGTCGTCGCCGACCACTACCAGCCCCGGCCCCGCGCCTGAGACGCCTGCCGATTCATGCGCTCGACGTGCTACGACAACTGCCGGGGCAGCCAACGGTTTTACTGCGAGACCACATGGATGTGTCGACACTGCGCCGACCTCAAGGACAACTGCCTCGTGCCCGGCCCGCGCGCGCTCAACACCCAGCCGCCCCCAGGCTCAGGGACCGGATCACATGCCCTCGGTGAGTTTCCGCAGCGATCGAAGCAATTCGGTGCGTTGCGCGTCGTCGAGGGGCGCGAAGAGGTCCTGCAGTACGCCGATCGACACCTGCCGGCCTTCGGCGAGTGCGGTGCGCCCCGCCTCGGTGAGAGTGTGCGCGACGCGTCGCCCGTGGCCTGCGGAACGGACGATGAATCCACGCTCCACCAGTCGGCTCGCCAGGGTGCCGAACGCCTGATCGCTCTGGAACGTCGCGACGGCGAGTTCATGCCCCGAGGCCCCTGGCATCCGCTCGATGGCGCGCAGGGCATCCCACTGCACGAGGCTGACCCCGATCTCGCGCAGCGCGGCATCCATCGTGCGGTGGTTGCGGTACTGCGCCCGCTTGATCGCCAGTCCGAGAGCTTCCAGGTCGGTCGTCATGCTGCTACTGTATCAACAAGTTTATATCAACATGCTTATTCATCAGGGAGCATCATGCGCATCGACCTGCCTGAGGACCTTCCCGTCATCCAGGCCGGCCGGCCCGCATCCCGCACAGCACTCGTGCTGCACGGCGGGGGCGGGCCCCGGACCGTCGCGCCCGTAGTGGCGCACCTCGCCGCCACCATGCACGCCTTCGCGCCGACACATCCCGGCTGGGACGGCACCACGCGCCCCCACTCCCTCACCTCGGTCGCACAGCTCGCGGCCGCCTACCTCATACGCCTGCTTGAGCACGAAGAGCATGACGTCGTCCTGATCGGATCCTCGATCGGCGGGTGGATCGCACTCGAGATGGCGGCGCAGGCCGCCCACGACGAGCGCTACGCAGGACTTATCGCAGCCGTGGTCAACATCGACGGCGTCGGAGCAGAAGTGGAAGGCGAGCCCGTCGCAGACTTCTTCGCCCTCGACGCCCGCACCCTCGCCGAGGCCGCCTGGCACGACCCGGAGCGTGGCTACGTCGACCCGGCCGGCATCACCGATGAGCAGCGCGCGATCCAGCAGGCGAACGGACGCACGATGGCCGCCGTCGCCGGCACGAGCATGAGCGACCCCACGCTCCTCGGCCGACTCGGAGGGGTGAACATCCCCACGCTGATGGTGTGGGGCGAGAGCGACCGGATCGTCACACCGGCATACGGGCGGGCCGTCGCGCGCGCGGTGCCCGGCGCCCAGTTCGTCCAGATCCCGAAAGCCGGCCACCTCCCGCACCTCGAAGCCCCGGACGCAACCTGGGCGGCCATCGACGCCTTCCTGGCGCAGCCCTGACAGGACTCCGCCTGACCTGGGCCGACCTGCGGGTTCCAGCCCCGATCGTTCTGCTGCGCGGCAGTTGCGGAAGGCATGACGGTGCGCAGGCCGGTGACGTAAGCCGACGGCACGAAGTGACTGGGGCGATAGTTGAACAGTGAGCCGATGCAGCGGAGTTGTTCGATCAAGGTGCACTGTGCAGGTGTGGCCACCGTTGTCCGCTCAAGGCCCAGCCCGGTGACGGGTGAGCAGGTCACGCGTCCGGGTCGGCGATCCGGCTGGGGCGGTCGACTGGAGTGTGCGGACCGTCTGCTGGAACACCCACACCGCTTCGGTCCCAGGGGTCAATTCAAGGCTGCGCAGGATTTGCCCGTGCCGTTAAACTGGCACGCCGGATCAGATCGCGGCCTACCGATGTCACGCAGGAGGCCGACGGTGGTCACGGCATCGTGGCGTGCACGGGCGGAAGCCAGGTCGTCGAGCAGGGGATCAGGGCTGATGCCGGCAGCGAGGTCGTCGAGCACGCCGGATGCCAAGGCCGTGTCGTCGGCCTGCTGGAAGCGCTCGAACAGGCCTCACACGGACGCATGAGCATGGGTGATACCCAGTTACGTGGCCTGGTGGTCGAGTTGGGCAGCAAACGCGCTGTCCCCTGTCGCGCGAAGGCACATGGCCAGCATCAGCAGACTCGACGCCTGCTGGGCAGATCGCCACAGACCACCGCGCTAGCGGGCTCGCTGGAAACACCGTGCTCTATCAGGTGACGCCGACTGACCGAGGACATGCTGCAGACCGTCCTCCGACGCCGCGCGCTCGGTTGGGCATCATCCCGTGTACGTCGGCAAGCGGTGGGTAATTCTGGCGGAAGAGTGGGGCCAGCAGGGCATCGCCCGGCCAGAACTCCTGCTCCGCGACAAGACACGGGAGGAACAGATCGACCTCGGCCATGACGGCGGCCCGCCGGCATCGAAAAGGTCACGCTGCCACGCCTGCTCGTACTCCGCCGTCTGCTCCGCGGTCCAGCCGTCACCGACGGCGGGCCTTACTCGTCTCGGAGCTGAAGGACGCGTGCATGCGCCTCGCCGGCGGCCTGCTGTTTGGCCACGAGGCCTTCGACGGTGTGTGCCACGTGTGCCGACATTACGACCGGGATGGGCGAGCCCCTGCCGCGCCGCGCTCGGCAGGGGCTCGATGCGGTGGCGCTACGACGGCCACCCAATGCGCGCCAGAGGACGACACGGGGACTCACAACTCCCGGTCGCCCTCGCCGTTCACGAGCTCGTCGAGTCGCGCCCGCACTGCCGCCACAGCAGCCACTCCCAGATCCGACTCCCACCCCTCGAACCCGGCGCGCTCGACGCCCTCGGCAACGCCGTGCAGAACGGCCAGGGTCAGTCCGACCCACTGCTTCTCCGTCAGATAGTCCGGCTTCGTGACCCCTTCGGACATGATCTGCTCCATTGTGCGCGGCATGGCCGCTCCTTCGTCTCGAGGTGTGAGGTCGGCCCGCTTGCCCTGACTCGGCGGGTTCGCCTCGAACCAGGCGGCCACCTCGTCAGCGCGATACTGGACACGTGTGGAGCCCTCGGCCACGACCGGCCTGGGGAAGGAGGCGTTGCGCCGGTAGTTGTGCAACGCCAACCGGCTGCCCCCGTGCTCCTGCTCGATCTCCTTCAAGGTGATCAAGCGGCTCCCCTCGCTTTCAGGGCTCTTGGGCACGGCTACATCCCTCCCCGAACTTCTGGACAATATCCATAAGTTCTGTCGCTGTGGAACGGCGCCAACAAGTACGGCCCTGTCCCGCCGAGTTGGGACAGGCCAGGCCCACCTCAACCATCACGAAAAGGCAGGCCGTCTTGGCCAACCGTACCGATCAGCCCTCCATTACCGTCGTCTTAGCCCCGCAACAGGACTACCGGCCTTCGGAGTTGGCACGACTACCTCACGTCGTCCCAGCGCATGGCCTGGGGGGGGTTGTGTCACCAGCTCCGAAGGCATGACAGACCGCTGATTAGGGGGCATGACCACCGGCTGCTTCGCAGGTCGGGAGGCTCTTCGTCATGGGGATGTGGCAGCTCGGTGCGCTGGTTGTCCGTGTCGTAATAGGAGGAGGAGCATCGAGTCCACGTCCCAGGCGTTGGCCACGTCGACGACCGGGTACGGTCCGAGGCTGGTGGTCTAGCCGTCCTGCTCGTGCACGGCAGCAAGCAGGGCGGACGGGCTGGGCGGGTAGTCGGGGCTGTGGCGGGCGGGCATGAAACCGAAGGGTGCGGCTCCCTTTGAGTGAGCTTGTGAGGCGAGCTCTGAACTCGTGGTGATGCTGGTCCGGTGGGGGCAGAGGCGTTCGCGTTCCCGCTGGGTATCGCCGTACTACAGGAAGCTGCCGGTCTGGTCAGGCAGACGGTCAGCGCAGGCTCACGACGAGCGCGCCGCAGTCAGGCCCCTACATGGATGTAGGGCGCCCACAGCCACGGTGTCGCGGGAATCTCCTGCTCCTCAACAAGAGTTCTGAGAGTCTGGTGCAAGGCGATCGCGGCGTCGTCGACGTGCAGATCACCGGCCGCGTCCTGCAACGCCGTGTAGAACCCGGTGGCGACGTCGACAGCGAATTCGTCGTCGATGGGCCACAAGGTGCCGATCACGTGCGCATAGCCGGCCAGCTGCATGGCCCCGGCCAGGTGGATCGCCTCGTCCAGCAGATCGACGGCGTGGTTGGCTGAGGTGTTGCACGCCGACAGATAGGCCAGGCGTGCCGTGTGGAAGTCGACCGGAGCCAGGGCCGCGACCGTGAGCGGATGATCCCGGTGGTCGTGCAGCAGAAGACGGCTGTTCGAGGGGTTGTCGGCGTCGCTGACACCGTGGCAGGCGAAGTGGGCGATCGTGCAGGCCGACATCTCCGCGAGGACCCGTTCCCGCGTCGGCGGGCCCTGGGCCAGGGTGCCTTGATGCGGGCCGCCGAGCGTCAGAGGGCTGGGCAGCAGCTCGGCCAGGCGCGCCGCCTCTGTGGGGATGTGCCGCAATTCTGCGCCGCGCAGCTCTTCCGGCAGGTCCGGGGTGGTGGGCATGGCGACGATCAGGGAGGACGCCGCCGTGACGTCCGGGCGGGGCCGGCGGGCGTGACCCAGTGCCCGAACGGTCGGAGTGTGGGAGGACACGACACGATCGGCCACCCTCCGCCAGCCCGAATCGGACTCGTCGTCGTAGTGTCCGGCGGCGTGCACCGGCAAGAGTCCCAGCAGGCCGCCGGTGGCCCACCACACCCGCGGCCAGGGCGCGCCGTCGGACGGTGGATGACGGAGCCCCAAGTGGTCCAGCACCGGTTCGACGACCTCGTCCCACAACCAGGCCAGCGTGTTCAGCAGGGCCTGACCGGCTTTGTGGCGCACGTCTGCCAAGCCGTGGACATCGTCCAGTCCCTGGTGGAAGGCCTCGATGTGCTCGACCAGGGCCTCCGGTGTCAGGCCGGGCAATGGCACTGCGGTGACGCCGTCGGTGGTGAGGATCAGGGCCGCGCTGTGGTGGGAGCTGACGGTGAAGCTGACGATCGGTCCGTCTGCCGCCTGGGTTCGCAGCTGCTCCATCGACGGCGGCAGACCGAAGGACTCGAAGCCCGGCAGCGCACGGATCCGCTCCAGGACCGCCGCCAGCTCGACCGCCCACTCGGCGCGGGTGCTGCCTGCCATGGCGCCGCCGGCCGGGTCGGCGGTGACGCGACGACCGTCGGACTCGGCGTCCAGCGAGGTGCGCAGCTCGGCAAGCCTGCGGGCCAGTTCGGGGTATTCGGCCTGGAGGTCGGTGACGTCGCTGCGCAGGCCCATGGCCCGGCTCAGCAGTACTCCACGCCCGGCCTCCAACAGTGACAGAGCCCGCTCGGCTCGCTGGCTCTCGGGCTTGGAGGTGTCGAGCAACGCCAACGCTGCCGCATCGGACGACAGGCCGCTGAAACGCCTGAGCGCGAACTGGCGGTCGTCACGGAGCAGTCGCTCCGAAGCGATCTCGGGCAGCAGACGTACGGCCCGTTCGAAGAGCTCGGCGGCCCGGCCGGGGTCGTTGACCCCGAGCAGCGTCCCCGCCTGCAGCGCGGCGTGGATGCGGTCGGTCGGAGGCGCTGAGGGCAACGAGGCCGCCTGCTCGAGGAGGTCAGCGGCCTGCGCTGTGGCCGCGAGGTCGGCGCCGCGCTCGGCCCGGATCCGCAGGCCGTTACCAAGCAAGGTCAGCATGAGGGCACGACTGGCGTGATCGTCGGCGGTGGTCTCCACGGCCAGCGCCACCACACGGATGGCCTCGTCCAGATCGGCCGCCTCACCGGTTCGCTCGAACCGGGCCTGCAACGCGGTACTGAGGTTGGTCAGCATCAAGGCACGGTCGGCGTGGTCCTCTGCGGTGGCAGCAACGCCGAGCGCGGCCACCTTCACGGATTCGTCCAGGTCGGCCGACGCGCCGGTGTGTCCGGACCGGGTCCGCAGGGTGACGCCGAGGTTGGACAGGATCCTGGCGCGTTCCGGACGGTCGTCGGGGCTGCTCTCCACAGCCAGGCTCCCCAGGCGCACGGCTTCGTCGAGGTCTGCGGGATTGCCGGTGCGCTGGAACCGTGACGTCAAAACGATGCTGAGGTTGGACATCCGGGTGGCGCGGTCGGGGTGGTCCTCGGCGAGGGTCGCCAGGACGAGCGTGCCCACGCGTACGGCTTCGTCGAGGTCCGTCAGGCTGCCGGTGAGCTCGAACCGGGTGGTCAGGGCAGCGCCGAGATTGTTCAGCCACTTGATGCGGTCCGGATCGCCCTCTGGGGCCGCGGCCGCGGCCAGGCCGGCCATCTGCACGGCCCTGTCCAGGTCGGGCAGTGCGCCAGTTCGTATGGCGCGCGTCCGGAGCGCGTTGCTGACGTTCGCCATGGTGAGGGCCCGCCCCGGGTAGTCCTCGGGAAGGCTTGCCAGGACCAGGGTGCCCACGCGTACGGCTTCGTCGAGGTCCGTGATCGCCCCGGTGCGCTCGAACCGGGTGTGCAGCGCGGCGCAGAGGTTGGACAGCCATTTGGCGCGGTCGGGATGGTCGTCGGCGGTGGCTTCCACGGCCTGGGTCATCATGCGCACGGCCTCGTTCAAGTCCGTCAGTGCATCGATACGCATGGACCTGGCGAGCAGTGCGGCGCCGAGGTCGTTGAGGATGCTCCCCCGGTGAGGATGGCCGTCGGCAGCGAACTCCAGGGCCTGGGTCGCCACCTCCACGGCTCGGTAGAGGTCCGGCAGCGCGTCGGTGCGCTGGAACCGCGTCCGTAGGGCGCTGGCGAGATTGGTCAGGATGAAGGCCCGGTTGGGGTGGTCCAGGGGCGTGGCCTCGACTGCCTGGGCCGCCACCTCCACGGCTTGGTCCAGGTCGGCCAGGACGTCTGTCCGGTCGAAACGGGCTCGCAGCGCTTCCGCGAGGTTGGACAGCATGGTGACGCGATCGGGGCTGTCGTCGCCGGCGGCTTCGGCGGCCAGGGTCTGCAGGCGGACGGACTCTGCCAGGTCGGCCTGTGATCCGGTGCGTTCGGATCGGGCCTTCAACGCGCCCGCGAGGCTGACCAGCCTGGCGGGGCGGCCGGGATGGTCTTCGGGGGTGCGTTCCATGGCCTGGGTCGCCAGGTCCACGGCCTTGTCCAAGTCGTCCAGCGCACCGGTGCGGGCGTACCGGGTCCGTAGGGCGTTGCCCAGGCTGGACAGCCACGTGGCGCGCCCGGGGTCGCTCTCGGCAGTGGTCTCCACAGCCAGGGTGCCCACCCGTACGGCCTCGTCCAAATCGCTGAGCGCGCCGGTGCGTTCGAACCGGGCCAGCAGCGAATTCGAGAGATTCGACAGCATCACGCCGCGGCCGGGGTGGTGGCCGGGGCTGTTTTCAACGGCCAGGGTCCCTACCCGGATGGCTTCGTTGAGATGTGTCAGCGCACCGGTGCGCTCGAACTGCCGGTGCAGCGCGCCGCCGAGGTTGGTCAGCATGATGGTGCGGCCGGGGTGACTCTCGGCAGCGGTGTTCAGTGCCAGAGTGCCCAGCCGTACGGCCTCGTTCAAGTCGGCCGGATCGCCGCTCTGCCCGAACCGTGCCAGCAGCGCGATGCTGTGGTTGGCCAACATGGTCGGGCGATCGGAATAGTTCTCCGGCGCTGTCTTCAGGGCCAACGCCCCCAGGCGGACGGCCTCGTTCAGATCGGCCGGCACGCCTGTGTGATCGAAGCGGGTCCGTAACGCCTCGGCGAGGATGGAGAACAGCTTGGCGGCCTCGAAGTAGTTCTCAGGGATGATGTCCAGCGCCAAGGTGCCCGTGCGGATGGCCTCATTCACGTCTTCGAGCACACCTGTGCGCTGGAAGCGCATCAGCAAGGTCGTACAGCAGGCGGCGAGCACGGCCGGACGGTTCGGGTGATCCTCGGCTGTGGCCTCGATGATGCGCTGCCACCGCTGGACAGCCTGGGTCACCAGCTCGGGATCCGACGAGAACTGCGCCCGCTGGCTGAGCTCCATCGTGCTTGCCGCGGCACGCTGGACGAGGTGGGGGATCACTTCCTCCGGCAAGTCATGCATCCCGGCCAGAAGGCATGGATCGAACAAGGAAAGGGCCTGTTCCAGCGCATGCTGATCCGCACCGGAGGGCAGTGCGCCGTACCGGTACCAGTGCAGCCAGCCGAGCGTATGGCAGCACTCGATGTCGCCCGGTCCACCTCCGGCCTGTCGTAACTGTTCGGCAAGAGCGCCGACACCGGGACCCAGCGCCAGTGTGTAGTCGCGTGTTTGCCGGATCTTGGCCAGAAGCTCCGTGACCTGCGTCAACACCTCAGTCCTGCGATCCATGCGTTCCCCCACCCCGGTCCCTGCCATGTGTCGGACGCCACCGTATAGGCACCCACTGTGATCGACAGGGCACTTAGCGGAATCATGGAACCTTCTCAAAAGCCACATGGCTTCGGCCTATGCTGGCCCGGACCGGCCGCGCTCAGCGGCCGACGCTGGGGGGATCGCGTGAACCAGGCCACGGGTCGGTCCGCCGACCAGGTCGCCCGAGGGCTCGCCTATGTCTGCGAACATCGCCTGTATATCGAACGGACCATCGCCGAGAGCTCGGCCGACCAACGCGCGGCGCTGGCCAGGCTGACCGATCCGACCGCCGCTACGGATGTCGCCGCCGACCTGGAGAAGATCCATCGCGCTCTGCGTACCGCCCGCGACGCCTTGGGCGTATACGGCCAGGCCAGTACGCGCGGCCTGGTTCACCCCGCCGGGGTCGAGCAGGAACTCTTCGAGCCCGTGCTGCGCTGCCCCCGTCGCCAGTACCCCTGCACGCGCTTCGCCCAGCCCGGTCCGGGAACCGCTTCCAGGTGTGAACTGACCGGTATGGAGCTGGAACGGGGCGAGTTGCAGGAGTGAGTGGTTTTCTGGGCCAGCTGGGCCAGAAACTGGCGGAGCGCTGGCTGACCCTGTTGGTCCTTCCCGGTGCGCTGTATCTAGCCTCCGCCGCTTGTGCGCGCGCCCTGGGCCAGACCCATCCGATCGCCGTCAACCGCCTCAGCGGCCATGTCACCGCCTGGTCCCATTCGCGGACCGCGGCGACCACCGCGGGTCAAGTGCTGGTGTTGGCAGGGGTCTTGGCGGGTGCGGCGGCCGCCGGGCTGGCCGCTCAAGCTCTCGGCTCCGCCATTGAGCGCGGAGTGCTGGCCGCGGACTGGCGCCAATGGCCCTTCCCGGTACGCGATATCGCCGCCCGACGCACCGCCTCGCGCCGGGCGCGATGGGATGCCCTGCACGAGGAGTACAGCGCCCTGTACCGGGCTGCCGGGCCGACCGGCACCACGGTCACCGACGAGGACCGAGACCGCCGGCTGGCCACCTGGCACAGGAAGACCCGTATCGCCGCCGAGCGCCCGGAACGGCCGACCTGGAGCGGCGATCGCATCAACACCGCTGCCGTACGCCTGAAACGGGACCGGCACCTGGACATGGGTACGCTGTGGCCGCACCTGTGGCTCACCATGCCGGAGACGACCCGCACCCAGATCACGGACGCCCGCCAGGACCTGACCCGGGCCACCACGCTCGGCGGCTGGACAGTCCTGTACGCCGCACTGACCTGGTGGTGGTGGCCGGCAGCGGTCCTGGCCGGGGTACTCACCGCCGTCGCACGGCACAGAATCCGCGCCGCAACCGACACCTACGCCACCTTGTTGGAGGCCGCAGCCAGACTCCACACCGGCGAGCTCGCGGCCGCCCTCGGTGTCAGCGACGCCGACAGCACGGCCGAGAGCGGTGACGTGGTCATGAGCCTGCTGAGACCCCTGCCGCCGCCCCTGGCCGGGGACTGACGGAGACAGGGTCTTCCACCCGCAGCAGGGCCCCGGCGATGACGGCCTGCCCTGCATCGAGATCGCGGCCACCCCCGTCTTCGCCTGCCTCGACACCCACCTTCAGGCCGCACGCATCTCCGCGAGACCTCGCCCCGACCTCCAACATCCGCTCCGCCGGGCGGGACTCACCACCAACCCGACCGAATCGCTCGCTGGTCCTGCCCGGCCGCTCCACCCTCAGCCGCCGACGGCACGCCCCTCCCCCTCGGCCCTAGGGGACATACCCGTCCCCACCCAGCCGCTGCAGCGGCTGGGTACGTTCAGGCAGGATCTCGGGGGTGACAGCGGTGAAGTCCACCGTTGGCGCCGGCGCCTTGGTCAGCCGGGCCGCAGCCCATTCATCCACAACCTGCGGGGTGGCCAGGACAGCGTGCAGGATCTGCTCGACTTCCTGCCGCACCGCTTCCGTCACCCGTCGATGACCTCCTCGACATCCATACCCCTCACCCGCCGCCCAGAGGGGCATCCCGGTGCCGGGCCGGGCCGGCTGACACGACGCTGCCCGGCCGTGTTCGTGCGTGGCCAGCTCCATGGGGCGACGCTGCCGCTGAGCGGCGCTCAGCGCACGGGGCGGTAGGTCGCGATGATCACACCGCTGCTGGTGGGTTCGGCGCTCACCAGTTCCAGCTTCTTCAGCGCGGCGTCGTCCGTGAACAGCTTCTTACGGCCCTCGCTGGCCACCACCGGGTGGATCAACAGCACCAGTTCGTCCAGCAGATCCAGCTCCAGCAGCGAACGAACCAGCGTCGGGCTGCCCGCGACGGTGATGTCCTTGCCCTCGCCCGCCTTCAGCTTCTCAACCGCGGCCACCAGATCGCCGTCGATGAGCGTGCTGTTGGCCCAGTCGTCGACGCTCTCCAGCGTCGACGAGACGACGTACTTGGGTGAATCGTTGATCCACTTGGCGAAACCGGCGTCCTCCCCGCTGGTCACCGTCGGCCAGTATCCAGCCCACTCGGTGAAGGTCACCCGGCCCATCAAAATCGTGTCCGCCGTCTCCAGCGCCTTCCCCAGCGCGGCGCCCATCTCCTCGTCGAAGGCGAACTGCCATTCGTTCGGCGACTGGACGACACCGTCGAGCGAGATGAACGGACTCGAAACGACCTTGCGCATGATTCCTCCGTGATGATTTCCGGGACGGCAGACCCGGTTACGGCCGGGACGGCCCTGCGACCAGGGACCTCCGGCCCCGTTGGCTATGCCGGGAAACCTACGCGGGCATCGAGGACGAGGGCTTGTACAGAAGCGACAGGGGCTCAGCCCCGCCCGGTCGGCACAGCTGAGTGGCGGTCCGGCCGATGTACCGGGTCAAGGACCGCGCCAGATGCGGCTGGTCGAAGTAGCCCAGCCGGTGCACGACGTCCTGGGCCGGCGCGCCCTCCTGGATCAGTACCGCCGCCTCACGGGCGCGGTGGATCTGCCGGATGGCGCCCCGGGTGAGGCCCGTCGCCGCGACAAAGCGGCGCTGGAGGGTGCGCTCGGAGACATCGGGGGCAGCCCCGCCGAGCACGGCGGGCACGATCGGATCGCAGTCCACGATGCCTTCCCGGACCATGCGCCGTACGAAAGCCTCCGCGTTGTCGTAATCGGGCGGGTGCCAGGCAGAGCCCTTCAGCCAGACCGAGCGCCGCGTCACATCGGGTATCTCCGCGCTACTGCCCACGAGCCGGCTGATCGGCAGGTGCGGCATCGAGGCACCCAGGGCAAAGCTGATACCGAAGAACGTGGCGTCCTTGGGGACATCAGCCAGACATGCGCTGGGTTCCGGGCCCAAGACGGCCGCCTGGACCTGACCGTCGTGCTCCCAGAAGACGAGCTCCCAGTGCGATGCCGCGATCGACATCATCCGGCCCTCTCCGTCACTACGGCTGCGCCACACCCGCTCGATGTACGGCAGCTCCGACGGCCTGCTCTCGATCACCAGATCCAACGTGATCCCCCCTTCACCGCTGCCTGAGCCGCCAGTGTGCCACGCCGTCATGACAGCCAGGGCGCCTGCGAGATGGGCGGGAGGAACCGGCGCAGATCGGTCTGGCTGAACGCAGGGTGACGCCGCCTCGCTCGCGGCCGGCTTGCTCACCGCATCCGCCGACTTCGACGCCCGCCCTCCCACTGAAGGAGGTGCCGACTGCCGGCCCGGCCCTCGTGTCCGCGTCAGCCGCGTTGCCGACGGGCGCGCAGCGTGGCCCAGTGGCGCAGGCGTTCGCTGATCTGGGCTTCGTAGCCGTTTCGGGTGGGCTCGTAGTACGTCTTGGGGTTCATGTCGTCGGGGAAGTAGTCCTCACCTGAGAAGCCGTCAGCCGTGTTCGGGCCGCACTGGTAGTCCTTGCCGTAGCTAAGGTCCTTCATCAACCGGGTCGGGGCGTTGAGGATGTGGGCAGGTGGCATGAGCGAGCCGGTGTGCCGGGCCGATCGGTGCGCCGCGTTGAAGCCGCGGTAGACGGCGATGGACTTGGGGGCGGTGGCGAGGTACACGACGGCCTGGGCGATCGCCAACTCGCCTACGGGGGAGCCGAGTCGCTCGTACACATCCCAGGCGGCCAGGGTCTGCCGGACGGCGTGCGGGTCGGCCATGGCGACGTCCTCGTTCGCGAAGCGGACCAGACGGCGGGCGACGAACAGCGGATCTTCGCCGCCGTCGAGCATGCGGGCGAGCCAGTACAGGGCCGCGACCGGATCCGAGCCGCGCATCGACTTGAGCAGCGCGGAGATGAGGTTGTAGGGGCCCTCCTGCCCTTTGTCGTACAGAGGGGCGCGCTGCTGGATGCGGTGGGCGAGCGCGGTGGTGTCCAGGGTTGTCCCGGTGTCGGGGAGGGCCTGGAGCTGTTCGGCCATGTTGAGGACGAGGACCTGGGTGCGGGAGAGGAGGGCGCCGTTGAGTTCGAAGCTCGGGTTCTCCGCGGTGGCGCCGATCAGGGTGACGGTGCCGTCCTCGGCGTAGGGGAGGAAGCTGTGCTGCTGGCGCGGTCGGTGGGAAGCGTTGTGCTCTTCGTTCCAGCGACAGTTCGGCCTGGCCGTGTTGCCGCGGTGCCCGATGACCAGGCCGCTGCCGCGGTAGCGCCGTCGGCGATCACGATTGTCCCGCTGTGACGGCAGCGTTCGCGCCGGACAGCTCCCATGCCTTGCAGTCGTCGCATTGCCGAGCAGGGGCAGCCAGGGCTGCGCAGCCATCAGCCGGTTCGTTTACGCCTTCCTGCCCCTGGTCCAGTCCCCCTCCCCTGCCGCAGGCGCGAATCAAGGTGTTTTCCATTCAGGAAATTGACACGCACATGACGTAGGATGCGCCTCCGGCGATCTACACAGAAGAGGAATTGTGAAGAAGGCGCACATATGTCTCGTGGTGGCGTGCACTCTCATGGTCGCCTCGTGCGGAGGAAGCGAGGCACCGATCAACACGTCCCGTCTGACGGATCGGGAAAAGGAATGGGTCGAGTTCTCCTATGCGCACGAGAAGAATGAGGACGTCAAGCGGACCTGGGAAGGGCTCACCGCTGACGGCGTCAAGGCCTACCTCGATCGGCAGCGTTCCGTCGTGTGCGGCGACACGGCAGCGCTGATGCAGAGCCTGAAGGAGGCGGGCTGGGAGGCAGGCGACATGCAGGAGTACAAGGAGAAGTCCGACCAACTGATCTGCTCGCCCTTCTAGGGCCGATCGCCGCGAAGGCCCCCGCCGAAGTGGGCAGGGACCTTCGCTCGCTGGGTGGGTCAGCCGGTTTCCCTACGCCACCGCACCCCCGAGAATCCTCAGCGAGTACTTGTCGTAGGCCCGGTGCAGGATCATCGTCACCGGTCCCGAGGTGAACACCCCGCTGACGACGTACTCCTTCTTGTTTCCCGTCTCGGCGACCCTCTTCTCGTACAGGGAATCGGTCTCCCGCTTCGCCTGCTCAAGCCACGAGGACGCCTTTCCGTGGTCCACTCCCGACACGTCGAGCCGTGTGCAGGCCGCCAGGAAGTCGAAACCGTCGGATTGGTTCGTGCTGGTTCGGCACAGGAGCGACGACATGTTCCGGTGATCGGCGTATCCCGCCGAAAGGGTCATTCCGTTCCCGCGCTGTCCGTGGATGTAGGTTCTCTTCTTTCCGTCGGGCATCTCTTCGTCGACGGGTTTGTCCAGCTTCAGCTTCCAGTCTTTCGAGAGTGCGGCGAGGAAATCCTTTCCGGAGTATCCGGCGTCCATCGTGTCCGCCTCGCCGAAGCTGGGCTGCTTGTCGCTTGTCACCGCGTGCTTCGGCAGCTCGGCGGCCCGCGGCGCGGTCCTCGACGCGGACGGCTCGGCACGGGGCGCCGCGGCTGTGGTGCGGTCGGACGCCGCAGGCTCGGGCGTGCTCCGGCTGCAGGAGACGGCTCCTGCCGTGCCGATGACGACGGTCATCAGCACGGCGGGAACACGGAGGGCGGCGCGCATCACACTCCACCGTCGACGAGGTTGCACGGGCCGGGATCGGCGGTGGTGAACGGAACGAAGGCGATCGCGTCGAACACCACGTTGTCGTCCCCGGTACCGGCGGAGTGGAGGTTGTCCGCCTCGATCCGGCCGCCCTTCCAGAAGGTGAACGTGCCCATCTCGAACCAGGTCTCCTTGCCGTTGCTGCGGGTTCCCTGGTTGACGTTGCAGTAGTCGGGCTTGGCGCCGGCCGTGTTGTCGCCCGGGATGAAGTTGTAGCGGACGACTGCCTCGGCGCCGTGGCTGGGCAGGTGGACGAAGACCTTGTAGCGCTGGCCGAAGTCGTCTCCCGCGGGGAGCTTGTTCGGGTTGACCTGCCAGCGGCCGGTCACTTTGTGGAAGTAGTCGGTGTCCGGGTAGTTGTGCGTGAAGTAGACGTGGTGGTCGTACCCGGCGCCGAGCTGGTGCAGGTCGATGGGGGCGATGTAGGGGGTCGCGCGGTAGGTGCCGTCGTCCCGCTGCATCGTGATGTTGTCACCGACCTGGAGGGTGAACTTGCCGTCCCAGGCCCCCTCGAAGTCCCCGCAGCCGTAGGTGTCCTCGTGCTCGCCGAGGTCATCGACGATGATCGCGTTGGTGTAGACGCCCGGGTGGTCGATGCACGGGCCGTGGTCGTACTTGCTCTGGAGTTCGGGCTCGCCCGAGCCGAGTGCGTAACGGAGGGTCTCCGTACTGGAGTTGGCGGTGCTCTGCGACCCCATCCAGTTCACGCTGCTGTCCCAGTAGCAGGAGGAGTCCCAGCTCGGGCAGGGGTCGGCCGCGTCCGGGTCACAGGCGTTGATGGACGGGGCGCAGAACGCGTCGAGCGGGGCGACCGTGATGACGTCGAACGGCATGTCCGGCTTGACGTACGACGCCACGCCGTCCCAGGTCATCTGCGGGACCTCCGCCCAGCCCAGGATCTTCTCCTGGTAGCTCCAGTCGCCGGGGTGGGAGGCGTCGTCGTAGCTGTAGCGCAGGAAGGGCTGGCGGTCGGCCGGGTACTCCGGCTTGATCGGGTTGTTGAAGTAGCCGAGACCGACGGCGCCGGAGGTGTAGACGCCGGAGTTGTAGCCCCACAGCGCCATGTACCAGTTCTCGAGGTAGGCCGGGTCGCCGTTGTTGGTGTTCATGCCCAGCGCCTTGAGCTGGTTCCACTTCTCGCCCAGGATCTGCAGACCGGCGGCGATGTTGGCCGCGTAGTCGGTCGTGATGGCGCCGGCGTGCAGGGCGTCGTACTGCTCGGAGTCCTTCTCGGACATGCGGGTCGTCACCTGGGCGATGCCGTATCCGCAGTCGGCCGAGGCCCGGTTGGGGTAGTAGTGGATGCCGTTGCCGTTGCCGAACCAGTCGGACTTGGTGACATTGCCCGAGTCGCCGTTCACGGAGTGCCAGGAAGCCTGCTTGAAGTTGGACTCCTGGGCGAGGACCCCCAGCATGATCTGCGCGGGAATCTCACCCCCGCCGGTCAGCCTCGGCTTCTCGAACAGGCCTTGCGGGGTGTAGGCGCCAAGGCCCGTGTCGTGCCAATTCGCGGGGCGGGACACCGTCAACTGGCCGTGCACGGCCTGGTCGACCGCCCATTCGACCATGTTCGCGCTGGCCTGGAGCGCCTGGCGCTTGGGGTCGTTGCGCTTGACGATACAGGGGGTCTCCATCTCCGCGATCTTGCCGCGGACGGCCGCACCGTACCCGGACAGACACTGAGACTCCGGGCCGCCCTCACCGCAGGTGAGCGGGTCCGTGTCGTCGCGGCCCGCCGTGACGAAGGCGGCCGGGTCCATCGACAACGAGGAATCCGGCTTCGGCCGTTCCCGGTCGGCGTCGACGAGGGTGCTCGCCTTCGCCCCGGTCCTGAGAGCCGTCGCCTTGACGGACAGTGATCCGGCGCCCTTGGCCGAGGGCGAGCCGATGGTGGAGGTGATGCCCTTCATCTGCTCGGAGAACACCGAGTTGGTCACCAGGTGACCCTGCCGGGAGATCCCGACCACGCGGCCGCTCACCGCGTGCTTGGCGAGCCCCGGTGCGCGGCTGGTGTCGATTCCCGCCACGTCACCGACGACCGCGTCGCCGTCGGCCACCGGAAGGAGCTTGACCTTGCCCTTCGGGGCGCGGCCCAGCTCGGTGAAGTCCTTGCCGTCGAAGCGGGAGATGACGCTGCTCTCGCCGTCGACCGTGCCGATGTCCACGGTGCCGTTCTTCGAGGCCGTCAGGGCGAACATCGGGCCCGGCACCGCGGCGAGACTGCGGGCGGACAGCTTCTTGCCGTCGCCCTTCAGGTCGACGAGGGCACCCCCGAGCACCCCGACGGTGCCCCTCTGGGTGGGCGTGACGTGCGTGAGGTGGCCCTTGATCGTGCGGCGGGAGGACACCGATCCGGTCTCCGCGTCGACCGAAATCACCGTCGTCGAGCCGATGGACCGGTCGGTGGCCGAACTGGAGGTGAAGGCCACCTGGTCGCCCGTGCCACAGCCGGGCGCGAAGTAGGCCAGTTGCACCCGGTCGGGAATCTCGGTGACCTTGCCGTCGGAGAGCCGGATCACCGCGGCGAACGCGCCGCTCTCGTACGCACCGGGCTCGTTGGACCAGGCCGACGGCGCGTAGACCGCCGCCGCGTAGTTCCCCGATCCCGTGGTGCAGACGTAGCCCGTCCACGGTCCGACCTCGGACAGTTCCCTGCGGTTGAGCCGGGCGATCTCGTAGAAGGAGAACCCGTCGCTCTCCCGCGCCGCGAGAATGTGCAGTCCCTCGGCGTCACCGGTGGCCTGCACGATCTCGTCCGAGGAGGAGGCGTAGCCCGAACCCAATTCCTTGCCGGGCGCGGAGAACAGGCCAGGCGTCGCGCCGTCCGCGGCGGTGGGGGCCGTCCGCACCGCCGGGTCCGAGGAGGCCAGGGGGACCAGAGTGGCCGATGCCGCCACCACACTCAGTGCTATCAGAGGGTTCGCGGAGAAGTATCTCCTGAGACGTCTCTTGCGCATCTTCTCCCCTACATCCAGTCCGTGCACGAGCCGTGCCGGAGCGGAAGGCTGGCGTCGTTGTTGTTCTTGATGTAACGCAGCGGCGCGGGGTCGAACTGGGCATCGACGTCGTTCCAGCACGCCTTCGCCGTCGTGGCCTTCCAGTTCTGCATCTTGGTGTAGGCGCCCGCCACGCCGTCGCCGAGCAGGCCGGTCGTGTCGTACTCCTCGATGCCGCCGTCGGGAGCACGTGTCGTCCACAACGTCCCGTACACGTAGTCGGGGGACGTGTCGAGATCGCGTGAGATCTTCAACCACACCCCCTGGCACAGCGGCGACCAGATCAGCCGCACCGCGACCGACTCGTCCGGCTCGGTCACCTGCTGCAGAAGCTCGGCATCGTTGTCACACCCCATCGCAATGGGGTCCTTGCCCGCACAGGTGTCCCGAAAGCAGTCGACCGCGGCCGCCGGGGACGCCTGGAATCCCTGAAAGGCCCCGGCCAGCAGCGTCAGGGCAGCCATCGTCGGCCCCCATCTTCGTATGCCGTGCACTCTCATCACCTCAGATCTCTCTGCTCTTCTGGGCGCCGCATCGAGGGCAGCACTTCTTGCCGCGTATCCACCGACACGACACCAATTTGTCCGAGACATGACATACTCAGTCACGGTGTCGACCGGCTGCCCATCAAGATCTCACAGCAACATCCCGGCCGGTAGCGGGTTCATCAAGTCGTCCGCGAACAGTGAGCCGGCAGCACGGATCGCCTGTGCAGCCGCGAAGTTGACGTCTCGGCACAAAGCGGCCGCGCGTAGCGGCCGACCGCGCGGGAGGCGGCAGGCCTGGTGGCGATGATGTCGCTCGCCCGGCGGGCATGCGGTTGCGGAAGTGGCCCTTCGCGACGAGTTCGTCGACCGGCTTGGCCGCCAGGACGTACTTGACCCAGTGGCCGGCCATCGCCGTCTCCCGTGCCGAGTGCGATCAGCGGGTGCGACTTGCCGGTGCCGGAGTCGCCGATGAGGCAGCGGGGGCAGGCCTTTCTTGATCCCATCGCATTTGACGTGGGTGTGGACCATGGGCGCGGTCTCGGATCATGTGACCGTTCCGATGCCAGTTCAGGTCGCCGGCCTGGCCAGCCTGTGCAGGGTCCGCGCGGCAGGTGATCCGGGGTCGGCCGTGATCAGGACGACTTCCTGGTCATCCTCGGGCACGAGCAGGACGTCACAGTTCAACCGCAGCGTGCCGGTCTCCGGATGATCCAGGATCTTGGTGCGGTGCCCGGGGGCGTGGACCGGACGCGTCTGCCATATCTGCCGGAACTCCTCGCTGCCGGTGTGCAGTTCGGCCAGCAGAGCCGTCAACTGCGGGTCGTGCGGGTAGCGGTCGGCGGCCCGTCGCAGCCGCGCCACCACAATGTGCCCGAACTCCTCGGCGCTGGAGCTCTCATACATCCGTCCCTGGCCAAGGAAGCGGCGCCGGGCCAGGTTCGCCCTCCCGCCCCTGAGATCGCCGCCGAGGAGTGCCTGGGCCAAGGGGTTCCAGGCGACGACGCCGTACGCCGCGTCAGTGACGATGGCACCGGTCTGCGGCAGTCGCTCCAGCATCCGGGCCACATGCGGGCGTACCCGCCGCACGGCACTGACGCCGGGCGGCGCGCTCGATCCCGCCAGGCGGAACAGGTGGCTGCGCTCGGCCGGCGTCAGCCGCAGTGCCTGGGACAACGCGTCCAGGATCCGCGGGGACGGCCGCGGGCCCCGGGCCTGCTCCAGCCGCGTGTAGTAGTCGACCGACATGTGGGCGCGCTCGGCCACCTCTTCGCGGCGCAGGCCCGGGGTCCGGCGATCGGTGCCGGCCGCCGTCAGGCCGATCTCGTGGGGACGCAAGGCCGCCCGGCGCTCCCGCAGGAAGCGTGCCAGCTCCTGTCGTGCCATGCCGCTTCCTCCCACTGCCTGGTACAGGTCGTCCCTGGCAGGACGCCCACAGCCAGGGAACCGTAGGTGCCATGAACGATCGCACAGCTCTGGTCACCGGTGCCAACAAGGGCATCGGCAAGCACATCGCCCGGCTCCTGGCCGCCGAAGGCGTCACCGTGTACATCGGCGCCCGCGACCGCGTGCTCGGACAACGAGCCGTCGAGGAGATCGGCGCACGCGCCCGCCTCCTGGTCCTCGACGTCACAGACCCTGACGGCATCGCACAGGCCGCCACCCAAGTCGACCGCCTGGACATCCTGGTCAACAACGCCGGGATCTCACCGTCACTCGCCTTGCCGACCGACACCAGCGTCGAGGAATTCCGGCGCACATACGAGACCAACGTCTTCGGGGTCGTGGCGGTCACCAATGCCTTCCTGCCCGCCCTGCGCCAATCCCCGCGCCCGCGCATCGTCAACATCTCCAGCGGCACCGCATCCCTGACCTGGAGCACACACCCCAACCCCCAGTTCACCCCGGGAAACGGCGGCGCCGCTGCCTACCGGTCCTCCAAAGCCGCCCTCAACGCCCTCACCGTCCTTTACGCCCAGACGCTGGCCGAGGACGGCTTCAAGGTCAACGCGCTCGCTCCCGGCATGCGGGCCACCGACCTCAACCCCCTGGCGGCCGCTGCCGGAGACGACCCGGGCGAGGCCGCCCAGGCAGCCATCCGCCTGGCACTGCTGCCCGACCACGGCCCCACCGGCGGCTTCTTCTCTTGGGACGCAACACCCGTGCCCTGGTAAGGCACCGCTGAGCAGCACAACGGAGTTACGTTGCAGCCCGTCTCGACGGGCTGGCCACCACGGAGCTGATGGCCGCAGCGCAGACAGCTGGCATCCCCTGTCACACCTCGCAGCGCGGCGACCTGGTGATCTTGCTGCTGGCGTTGGCCGAGTGGGAGATATGGTCGTGCCGCGGCGGCCGGCCCATGTCCACGGCCCGGCCGCGGCGTTCGAAGCGCCATGCGGACAGTACCGACTCGCTCAATTCCCTGCGGGTATCGGACCAGATCCCGCAGGCGCCACACCATCCGTTTCATCCCAGACGTCACCACCGTCAGCCCAGGTCCACAGCCATTTCCGTAGGGAGGCGGTCGCATGGCGAAGGCCGTCGTGAGGGTCTTCCCCAAAGGGGCAACCGTCGGCGTCGTAGAGAAGCACTGGGTTGTCGACTGCGCTCAACGAGACATGCCATTCCATCGTGCAGCCGCCGTAGGCGAGAAGGAGCCACGACGGTGGCATGCCCTCTGACCGGTTACGTTCGTGCACGCTGGCCGCGCACGGCCAGTCGCGCACGTGCCCTGGGGCCCGGTTACCGTCGGTCAGACAGGCAAGCCCGCCATCGGGTCCGAATCCTCCGTTGGCGACCTCGGTGTAGAGGCGCCGAAGCAGTTCGGGAAGGCGGCGTCCGATTCTGTCCTCTGCCTTCTCGACGTCTGACAGGGAGATCGGAGGGAACAGCGGCCCGCGAGCAGCGTCGGCGTAGTAGTCGCGCACCTCCTCGGTCTCGGCCTTGAGCTCGACCGTCCCGTCACTGCCATACGAAACTATGTCGCCTCGTATCCGTTCCAACCGGGGCTTGCCACAACGCTCGATGATCCACGCGACAGGGACGTCCGCGCGGTCGAATCGCAGGCCCGGATCCCACGCGCGAGCCCGCACAGCTTTGATCAACGCGTCGTCGTCCGCCTCTTGCCTGGTCTTTGGGCTGGGCTCACGGTGGAGTGGCGCCGCGTGATCATTGGATGTCAACGCAACACCTGATGATCACCGGCGTCCTCAGCTGCTTGGACGCGCCACCGGAACCAGTAGTCGAGCCCATCGACCCGGTAGCGATCACCCGCGTCGAACCGCAGCTCGCCGACAAGCCGACGCGCGTCGTCCGGTGCCTGGCGGTGGGGGGCCAGTATCAGTGTCAGTTCGTCGTAGCGGGTATCGATTCCCCCGTGACCCGGATGGCTCTCAGTGGTGACCGTCCCGGCCTCATAACGCTGGTTCCACCGGGCGTAGATCGCCCATTGCTCGCGTTCCAGCTTCACCGCGGCCTCGTCGGCGGGCCACACACGGTACTCGTTGGCTTCGTCGTCTTGGCCGTAGTCGTCGTTCTGAAAGTAGTGGGGCTTGCCGTCTACGTCAGCGAGGCCGAAGCGGGGACCGTCGTACCACTCCAACTCGACGTACACACGCTCAAAGCCGTCCGCGATCAGCTGCGCTTCGTCCCAGGTCTCAGCCACACAAACAGACTACAGACGGCAAAGCGCATGCCTCCAACGTATCGATGAACCCTGTCGGAGGCAGCGTGGTACGGGAGGCGCGGACAGGGCCCTGCGGCCGGCGGTGACGCCGGCCGCAGGGCCCTGTCGGGCGGGACTCCGTCGGGATGAGGCTCGGTCAGCCGTCGGACTCCGGCGACGGGAGGTAGGCGCCGGGTACCGCGTTCGGCGCGTAGACCTGCTTGTCGCCCGGGTACGGCTTGGTGAAGTTGTGCGTCTGGTACCAGGTGTAACGGTTCATCTGCTCGGGGTTGGCGTAGTCCGGCACGGCGTTCGGGCCGGTCAGGCGCTGGTGCGAGGCCCAGGCCTTCCACTGCGCCGCGACCGTCCGCGCCGCCTGGGACACCGCGGTGGTCGTCGGCGCGGCGGCCGCCTGCTTGTCCTGCGCCGCCGGGGTGTCCGAACCACAGGTGGGCTGGGGGCTCACACCGAGGGTCAGCGAGGTCCGGTTGGGCACCGCGGTGAACGGCGTGTAGTTCGCCTTCGGGGTGAACGCCCCGTACATCGGGGTGGCCGCGCTGTCGAGCTGGTTCATCGGGTGGATGCCGAGGATCTGCTCGATGGTGCGGACCATCGTGATCTGCGAGTAGTAGTGGTTGTCGACGGTGCCGTGCTGGGCGTACGGGCTGATGACCTGGACCGGCGCACGGTGGCCGTCGATGTGGTCGAGGCCGTTCTGGGAGTCGTCCTCGACGACGAAGATCGCCGAGTCCCTCCAGTACTTGCTGTGCGTGATCTCGTCGACCATCCGGCCGACCGCGAGGTCGTTGTCGGCGACTTCGGCGGAGGCGTTCGCCGGGCCGCCGGTGTGGTCGTTGGAGAACCAGAACATGTTCAGGTTCGCCGGACCGTTCTTCTCGAAGTCCTGCTTCCAGATCTGTTCCTTGTAGATGTCCGGGACATCGAGGTCGAACAGCGGGAAGCCCTGCACCGCCACCTTGTTGAGCGACGGGATCGCCGAACCGGTCTTGATGGGGTACTGGGTCTGCGCGCCGGTCGCGGCCATGTTCTTGCTGTCGCAGTACAGGTTCTGCCAGGTCGCGCCGGCCGGCTTGGACTCGATCGACTGGAACTCGCCGAAGTCCTTGACGGACTTACCGGCCGCCTGCGCGCCGGTCCAGATGAAGCCGGTCTTCTGGTGGCCGAGCACGTCGTCCTCGGTGTCGTAGCTGCGCGTGTACTCGCCGGCGGAGGACTCGGTGTACTCCGGGTTGTCCGACTGCATCAGCCAGTTGTGGCCCTCGGCGGAGTTGGTGCCGACGTCGTAGAAGTTGTCGTAGAGCCCGAACTGCTGGGCCAACGCGTGCTGGTTGGGCGTCACGTTCTCGCCGAACGTGGTCAGCGAGGAGTCCCCGTCGCCCTGCGGCAGGTCGCCGAAGACCTGGTCGTAGGTCCGGTTCTCCTTGACCAGCAGGAAGACGTGCTTGATCGTCGAGGGGTCGCCCAGGCGCAGCGGGACCGGCAGCGGCTTGGCGTGGCCCTTGCCGTTGGCGGTGAGGACCGAACCGGCCGTCCAGCCGTTCTGCCTGAAGACGTCGGCCGTCTGCGAGCGGACGGTCTTGTCGTCGGGCAGCGTGAACTGCGTCAGGCTCGACGTCGTGTCGTGGGTGTTGTGACCACTGGCGGTGGTGGGGCGGCGGGCGTCGACGCCACGGGTGTTGGAGACGATCACCTGCTTGCCGACGGTGGTGATCCCCGAGGGGAAGTAGTCCGTGGGAAGCAGGCCGACGTAGCGGGCCGGCTGCTGCGCGGAGGTGTAGCGGTAGACGGCGACGGCGTTGGCGCGGCCGAGCGTCACCAGCAGGCGGCCGTCGTCGGTGAGCGTCACGGCGTTGGGCTCGTACCCGACCGAGGCCTCCGGCCACGGCTGGGTGGCGATGGTCTGGACGACCTTGTCCTTGGCCGTGTTGATGACCGAGACGCTGTTGTCGGCGGTGTTCGTCACGAACACCGTGCCCTTCTTGGCGTACACCGCGATCGGGTGCAGACCGACCTCGATGCTGCCGACCGCGGCCGACGCGTCTGACGTGTCGATGACGCTGACCGTGCCGGTGGTGGCGGCGCCGGTGTCGGGGTCGGCCGGCACCTGGGTGCCGTAGGAGTTCATGGTGGTCTCGCCGGCCTCGGCCGGGCGCCCGCCCTCGTTGCTGACGTAGAGCTTGCGGCCCACCAGGGCGAGACCGCGCGGGGCGTTGCCGACGGCCCAGCTCTGCTTGATGGTTCCGCCGGCCGCGTCGATGGCGACGACCCGGTTCTGGCCGTTGACCGCGGAATAGACGGTGGAACCGTCGGCGGAGAAGACCGCCGCGCCCACCAGCGCGTGCTTGGTGCCGTCGGCCGGGATGGAGACGGTCACCGGGTTGCTGAGGGTGCCGTCCGCACCCACGGTGAACTTGGTGTAGCCGTCGGCCTGGCCCAGCCACAGCTGCGTGCCGTCGGGCGAGTACGTCGGACCTTCCTGGCCGACGGAGCCGGTCTTGATGCGCAGGTCGTCCGCCGCGTTGGTGCCGACCTTCTGTTTCACCTGCCCGGTCGCGAGGTCCAGGACGACGAGCGAGGCGTCGCCGTCGGCGACGGCGGCCGCGAGGTGGGTGCCGTCCGGGCTGACCGTGGACGACATGATCTTGCCGTCGTTGATGACGGTGCGGTCGCCGTACGGCTTGATGTACTGGTCGCTGGGCAGGACCTGGCCATTGCGGGTGACCTGGGCGACCTGCTGGGTGCCGAACTGCCACGTCGAGGCGACGGCGGTCCCCGTGACGCCGAGCGCGACCGTGATACCCGCCGTGACCAGGAGGGTGCGCCGGCCGACGCGTCTGCCGAAGAGGCTGACCTGCTCTTTCTCGCTAACCCGGCGCAGCCGTGTTACCTGCATGGACTTATCCCTTCGAGGTGGTGTCGAGCAGTTCGACGTTGCCGTCGAACTGCCAAAGGGGGTTCGGGGCGTCCCCGGTGGGGGTACGGACGAGGAAGTAGCCGTTGACTTCCTTCGGTCCGTCGCCGTCGGCCACGAACCGCCCGTCCGAGGCGACGTCGAGCTGGTAGACGGCCGTACCGGCCACCGCGACGTCGGGGAGATGCCAGGTCACGACGCAACGCCAGTCGTTGCCCGCGCCTTCTTGAGCGCCCTGGCCGTCGCTCTTGGTGCACGCCGCCGTGGTCCGCAGCTGCGCCTCCGTGACGGCGGGTCGGTGCAACTGCCGGGTCTGCAGCCGGTAGAGGTGGGCGAAGGCGGTGGCCACCGAACGCTGGACCTTGTCCTGCTCGATGCCGGAGCCCGTGGACGGCATCGCCATGGCGACCACCGCGACGGTGGCGGCGGTGAGGGCGGCCAGCGGCAGCAGCCCGAGCGTGAGGGCCCGGCGACCGGCACCGTCGTAGGCCAGGTTGGTGAAGTCCCGCCGCAGGAACAGCAGATAGGCCAGTGCCGTCGCCAGCACGGCCCACACCAGGCTGACCGCGACGCCGATCAGCAGCGGGCCGAGCTGGGCCGGGCTGGTGAACAGGCCGTTCCAGGAGAGGAAGGCGTAGCCCGGCAGGGCGAGGCGTACGGCGACCGGCAGTGGCAGCATCTGGGCGACCTGCATGCCGAGGGCGACCAGCGGCGGCAGCAGCAGGCCCGTCGGGGAGCGCCCCAGGGCCACCGATCCGAGCAGGCCGATCGCGGCGAGGGCCAGGGTCGGCGCGAGCGCGCACAGCCACGCCAGCAGGACCCGGCCCGCCGCGTCCCCCGGTGTCAGCAGACGGCCGTCGAGGCCGACCAGCGGCTGGTTGCCGACCGACGCCAACCCGCCGACCACGCTGGAGCAGACGAGCCCGGCCACCAGCAGCAGGATGACGGAGAGGCTGGCCAGCGACTTCGCCACGAAGATCCGGCGGGGTGGGCGGACCGCCACCAGCAGATGCCGCCAGGTCCCCAGTCGGTCCTCGGCGGCGAACACGTCACCGGCGACCACCGACGTCAGCAGCGGCAGTGCCCAGGTGCCCGCGAAACCGAGCATCACCAGCGGCCCGGCCCACCCCGTGGCATGCATCCAGCGGCCGAACAGCGTGTCGGACGGCAAGGTGCTCTGCCGGCTCACCCCGGCCACGAAAAGCGCCGGCGCGATCCAGCAGGCCAGGACCAGCAGACGGATCCGCCACTGCGAGACCAGCTTCACCAACTCGAAGCGGTAGCCGCGCGACAGCGGCACCCGGCGGACGATGGCAACGCTGTCATCGGCGATGGCCGTGGTCATTTGCCGTCCTCCTGACGCTCGGTGAGGGCGAGGAACGCGGCCTCCAACGGCGAGACGACGGGCGCCAGTTCGCGCACGGCGACACCCGACCGCACGAGGTACGCCACCAGTTCGTCGAGCGCCGGCACCAGGGCTCGTACCACCAGTACCTCGGCGTCCTGCCGCATCCCGGTGCCCTCGACGACCCTGATCCCGTCCGTGTCGTTGGCCAGTCGGCGCGCGGCCAGCGGATCGGAAGTGCGCACCCGGTAGTCGAGTTCGCGGTTCTCGGAGGCCAGCTTGTTCAGTGGCCCGGAGAAGACGACTCGTCCGGTGGCGAGGATGGTCACCTCGGAGCACAGCGCCTCGAGGTCGTCCATCCGGTGACTGGAGACGACCACACTGGTGCCGTCGGCGGCGAGCCGGGTCAGAACCCGGTGCACATGTCTTTTGCCGGACGGGTCAAGGCCGTTGGAGGGTTCGTCGAGCACCAGCAGCCGGGGCTTGGTGAGCAGGGCGGCGGCCAGACCGAGCCGTTGCCGCATGCCGAGGGAGAAGCCGCGGGCCTTGTCGTCGGCGACGTCGGTGAGGCCGACCTGGTCGAGCACCTCGTCGATTCCCGCCGTCCGCGCGTCGTGGCCCCGGAGTTGGGCCAGCGCGGCGAGGTTCTGCCGGGCGGTGAGGGAGGGGTAGAGGCCGGGACCGTCCACGAAGCCGGCGACCCCGTCGGGAACGGCGAGCGCCCGCTCCACCGGCGTCCCGAGGATCTCCAGCCGGCCGCTGTCGGCGACGGCCAGCCCCAGCAGAAGGCCGAGCAGCGTCGTCTTGCCGGCGCCGTTGGGTCCCACCAGGCCGTGGATCTGCCCCTGCGTCACATCGAGGTCGACGTTGTCGAGTGCCACGACATCGCCGAAACACTTGTTGATCCCACGCGCCCGGACCGCGAGAAGTGCGTCCATAGTCCCCTCTTCCCAAACCCCCAGGAAACCTAGGGACGCCACACAGCGCAGGCGGGGGACCAGGGTTGAACGTCCAGGGAACGGATCGTCAAGTGATTGGCAAGTACACGAGTACGAAGCACTCGCATCGGCTGAGAAGCGGGCAAGGGGGTCGGGCGTAGGGCGGCCCCGATGGGCGGACGCTGGGAGCTATGACGCACGAGCCCGGTCGACCGTCCCGCCGAGCCGTACTGCTGGGTGTTGCGGGCTGCGTTCTCGGCGCGGCGGGCCGCGTCGGCGCGATCCTCGCCCACTCCCGCATCGAACTGCCGCCCGCCGCCCGGGCCGATCTGCGCGGCGGCCGCATCCACGACGGTGTCCCCACCGCGATGCGGCGTCTGGCGGGCACATATCGGATGTACGTCAGCGTGGTCCGCTCCGGCCATCCCCTCGATGTCTTCGGTACCAGCCGCCCCAGCGGCCATCCCCGCGGCCGGGCCTTCGGCGTGTAGCAGATCCACGGCCACGCGGTGGTCGACCCGGCCACGCCCCGCAGCGTGATCGAACGCTTCATGCGGGACGCGGCGGCCGGCTCCTATAACGTCGGAGGACCCGTCCACCTCTCAGGCGGAGCCAGCGCCGACCAGTTCGGGCACCGACCTGGGCGGGCCGTCGACATCGCCTCCACCACCAGGATGCCCGAGGAGTCACTCGCCCCTTCCACCCGCACATCACGCCCGGAAAACAGCACATCCTCAACGTGCTCGAAGCCCACCGTTCAGGCAGGAGTTGACCTGCCCCGACTGTGCGGAGGCCGACACTTCGGGAAAAGGGCCTCTTGGTTTTCGCTGGACTCGACATCCGCGAGCTACCAAGAGGCCTTTCCTTCATGCACCAGTCCCGGACAACTCACTCGAACCAGGCCCTCGTTCGAACCTTCCGACCGCGCGAGCGGATAGAGAGCAGGCAGTTAAATCCCCCTATGGCGACCTGTTCAACACCGTGCTCGCCCCCCTGATCGAGGAGGACGCCTCGGTGCTGGCCTTCCTCGTCGCGGTCGGCTGACCTGCGCCGGCTCAGCCGTCGATACGGTGCGTGCTCCAGAACGACGTGAGATCCGTGCTGGTCGCTGCCTGGGCGGCCACCTTGAACTCGGCGGTGGTCGAGACGCCGTACCAGTGTGAACTCGCGTAGCTCTTCAGCAGGTTGGTCATCGCAGTGTCACCGATCAGCCGCCGCAGATCGTGCAGGGCGCACTTGCCGTAGCCGTAGACGACGGTGGAGTACCGGGACGAGTGGGCGTCCCAGTAGGCCATGGAGTTGGTGATCTTCTCCGCCGAGGAGGCCCAGGAGACGCTGTTCCAGCAGTTGGCGCCGGTCTTGCCGAGGGCGAGGTCGGTGGCGTAGTCGGTGAACGCCTCGTCCAGCCAGGGGCTGTTGTACTCGTCGTCGCCGACGATGCCGTACCACCACTGGTGGCCGATCTCGTGGGTGAGGGCGGTGGTGCTGACGAGGTCCAGGACGAAGCCCGGGTACTCCATGCCGCCGAACCAGTAGTTGTTGTCGATGACCGCGTCCAACTCGCTGTAGGGGTAGGCCCCGAAGCGGCCGGCGTGTGCGTCGACGGCCGTCTTGGCGGTGCTCAGCATCGACTGCGCGTCGGAGGAGCTGATGCCCGAGACGGAGTAGATGTTGATGGCCGTCCCGGCCGCCGAGGTGCCGGAGATCTTGCTGAACGGGCCCGCCGCCCAGGCGAAGTCACGGACCTTCGACGCGGTCGCCGTGGTGACGGTGCGCCCGCTGGAGCCGGGGGTGTCGGTCGAGGTGCCGGTGGCCGGGACCAGGAGCGAACTCGGGTGGTCCAGCGTCACCTTGAAGTCGGCGGCCAGGGAGTAGAACGACTCGCCGTTGTTGGTGTACGGGTCCAGGTGCCAGCCCGAGCCGTCCTTCACCGCGAGCACGGGCAGCGCGTTGCCGATGTTGTTGAACGCCCCGTCATGGCCGAACCGGTCGGCGCCGCTGGGCACGGTGATGCCCAGGTCGAAGCCGATCGTGGCGGACTGACCCTGCGTCAGGGGTGTCGGCAGGGTGATCTGGAGCGCCGTGCAGGCGACGGAGAGTGAACCGGCCGTACCGCCGGTGACGTTGGTGACCGTGATCGGCATCGCGCCGCAGGTGCCGTGGTAGTTGTCCCACAGGCGCAGGTACACCTCGCTCAGCGCGGTCGAGGAGGCGTTGGTGAAGGTGGCGCTCTCGTGGCCGGTCCAGACGGTGCCGGAGGTGTTGCTGCTCAGGTTCACCGTGTACGAGGGCGCGGCCGGCGTCCGTGTCGAGTCCGCCGGCGGGGCGGTGTCGCCGGAGGTGTCGAGGGCGATGTCGTCGAGGACGAAGCTGGACTGGAGGCTGGAGTCCTCGGTGCCGGTGAAGGCGAGGGTCACGGTCTGGCCCGCGAACGACGACACGTCGAGGGTCTTCTTCACGTACCCCGTGGCCTTGTCGAGGTTCGAGTACGTCGCCAACGTGGTGCTGCCGATCTTCGCCGTCAGCTTGTCGTAGGCGGTGGACGAGGTGGTCTCGGCGGTGTCGATGTGCAGCCAGAACGAGAGGGTGGCGGTGCTGCATCCGGACGGGATCGTCACGCTCTGCGAGAGCGTGTCGGTGTGCGTGCCGCCGGTGCCGTCGAGCCAGGCGAAGCTGGTGCCGCCGTGCGCGGACTGGCCGGAACGGCTGGTGATCACGCTCGTGGACGACTGTGTCCAGGGCGAAGTGCCGCTCTCGAAGCCGCCGTTGACGACCGCCTGGGTCGGCGTGCAGGCCACAGCCGCGTCGGTGGCGGCGGACGCCGGGTGGACGGGGAGCAGGGACACGGCGGCCAGCGCGGCGACGGCGAGGGCGCGCGCGGCGACGGATCCGTGGGGGGTGGTTCTCACGCGTAACTCCTTTGCGGCGACCGGGATCCCGGTCTGCTCGGGCGGCTACCCACCGGCAGGGGTGCGTCGGTGGGTGGCCGTGGGCTGCGTGTATCGATTGACGGGAGCATGCCATATGGAAGGGTGCGATGGGGATGGGCACACCGATTCGGAGGCCGATTCACCGAGCGCGGATCCGGTGTTCAGGGAATCCGCTTCGACAGTACGGGGCGTAGCGGTACGTCAGCTCGATGACGCGTTCACCCTCCACGCGGCTCAGGCGCTGCTCCAGCACCTCGATCCGCGCGACGGGCTTCGATGCGCCGAGTTACGGGATGCCCCCAACGCCATTTCCCTGTAGGCCAGTTGACCCACAGATGAATGTGCTGCACGTCACCCTGCACCCAGAGGAGAAGTGACCCCTGCCGGGCCGCCAAGCTGGCATGCTCATGCTCGCTTACTGGCAGGTAATAACCGCCGCGCACTGTCACGAAGACAGCCCCGCCGGCCGCGCACCAGCGCCATTCCTTCCCGAAGCACACCCCCTACCACCGCTCCCGAGGACTCACGCGTGCACAAACTCAGAGCGCATGCCCTGGTTTCGGCCCTGTCAACGATCACCGTCGCGGCTCTGCTGGCCACCGGCTGCTCCGCCCACTCCCCCGCCACCACCGGCGAGGCAGCCGGCTCGACGGCCGAAGCGTCAAAGCCCGGCACCGGCGAGGAGCGACTCGCGGTCGTCTCCGCCCCGACCGATGACGCCGCCACCCCGACCGCAGTGGCCTCCGCGCACACTCCCGACCAGGCCCGCGCCAGGAAATCCGCGCTCAAGGTCGCGTCGTACGACAGGAAGAGCGGCCGGGCGGTCATAGCGGCACCGGCCTCCGGCTCGGACGCGGCACCACCGGCCACCCCGTCGGCAACGGCCGCTTCCTCGCCCACCGCCTCGGCCACTCCCAAGGGACCAGGCTCGGGCTCGGGCGGCGCGCACTCCAACCCCGCCGTGGCTGTCGGTGACGTCATAGCCAGCGCCCCCGCCCCCGGCGCCCCCGACGGCGTACTGGCCAAGGTGACCGAGATCGTCGACACCGCGGCGGACGGCACTGCCACCGTGCAGACGGAACCGGCCAAGCTCAACTCCGTCCTGGGCAAGAGCAAGGCGGACGGCGCGGTCCCCGTCGACCCGTCCGCCTTGAAGGTCGAGCCGCTCGTCGAGGGCGTGAAGGTCTCCTGGGCGAAGACCGGGGATCTCACCTTCGGACCCGAGGGCGCGAAGCTCCCGCTGGGCAGCCTGCGCATCGATGTCACAACCGCCGTGAAGACGGCCACGGGTGCCCCCGCCTCGGCCGCCGCCTCCCTCGACGGCTTTGTCCAACTGGCCCCCGAGGTCGCCTTCTCGTACGACGGATCCCGCGCCGCCGCGAACTCCTCGCCCAGCGGCGCGTTCCTGGGGCTGACCGGCGAGTGGAACTCCCAGTGGCAGCTGAAGGGCCGCGCGGCCGGCACGACGAACGGCAAGCAGATCCGCATCCCCTTCGCCGAACTGCACGCCGACCCCGTGATCCAGGTCGGCCCCGTCCCGATCGTCGTCAACCTCGACCTTGTCTGCTCCTTCCGGGTGGACGCCGACGGCCGCGTCACGGTCGACGCCGAACAGCACCTCAAGGGCGACTTCCGCGTAGGCGGCAACTTCTCCTGGGCCAAGGGCTGGACCGGTGTCAGCGAATCCCACATGACCGGTGAACCCCTCAAGACGACGGTCACCACCCTCGGTGACGTCAAGGCCGCCATGGGCGCCGAGGCGACAGTGGGCCTCTACGGCACGGTGGGCGTCACCGCCGACCTCGCCCCCTATCTCCGCGCCGAATCCAACGCGACAGCAGGGGGCTCGGCGAACGGCACCGGGTCCGCCTCCGGCTCCTGGGCCCTGTACGGCGGAGTCGACCTGAGCGGCACCCTGAATCTGCAGCTCTCCATCTTCGGCACCCCCGTCTTCCAGACACGCATCCCTCTGGGCGCCGTGCACGAGGAGTGGCTGCTGACGAAGGGCGAAGTGAGGACGTAGAAACCCCCTGGCGGCCAGGACGAGCCGGAGCGGGCCTGCCCAGCAGACCACGCCGAAGCGCCCCTGGTGATGCGCGGCGTTCTGTCGGCCCCGGCTGTACCGACCTTGCCACGCAGCCGGTCGTGCAGTTCCCCGACCAGTCCGTTCTCCCGCCACCTGCGGAAGAAGGCACAGACGCGATCCCACGCGGGGAAGTCGGCAGGAACCGAGCGCCACTTGGTCCCCTGTCGGTGACGTAGAAGACCGCATCAACACCCTGCCGGTGGCAGCGGCCCTCCGGCTGCCCGACCCGGACCTCCAGCCAGGTCGGCACCGGCAGCGCATCCCGCACGACCGCGCGCAGCCCGGGCCGGTTCGCCGTCCGCCCGGGCTGCGCGCGCCGGCGAACGCTACCCCGGGCGATGCCCGCGGTGGCGACCGCCACTCGTCAGCTGATCGGAGTCAGCTGCCAGAGCTCGGAATCGGCCCCGTTGTCGGTGTTCTGGAGCGCGCTCGCTCCGGGGTCGGTCGAGGCTCCGGAGACGTCCAACGGGAGCCCGCTGCGCACGTTGACCAGCTTGACGTAGCCGTGGCCGGCGTCGACCACCTTCCACAGGTGGTCGTCGTGGCCGTCGTCGTCCCATTGCACGGCGTTGGCGCCCGGGTTGCCGGAGCCGCCGGCCATGCCGAGCAGCAGGCCGCTGTTGACGTTCTTGAGCTTGTACTGGCCGTTGCCGGCGTCGATCAGCCGCCACTGCTGGTTGGCGGTGGTGTCCGCGGTCTGCTGCACGACCGCGCCGCCGTCCGTGGTGGAGGCGCCGTCGATCCCCAGGTCGAGGTTGCTGTGCTTGTTGGTGATCTGGATCGCCGGGGCCTTCGTGCTGGCGATGGTGACCTGGTCGGGGTAGGCGGCCACCAGTGGGTCGGTGACCGAGGAGGGGGCGTCGGTGTTCACCACGATCCGGTCGTGCATCCCGTCGTAGTGGGCGGCGGCGTAGTAGATCGTCGAGCCGACCGGCTCGATCTGGTCGACGGCGGCGACGATGATCTTCTGGACCTGCTCGTTGGTGAACTTCGAGCTGCGCCAGGTGGTCGGGGTGGGCCAACTGGTCGGGGTGTTGCCGTTGGAGTCGGTCCAGTGCTGCGGGATCTGCAGGTTGTCGATGTCACCGGCGTAGTCGGACGGGAAGATGATCACCGGGCCGGTGGTCGGGTCCTCGTAGGCGGACAGGGCGCAGTTGTAGTCGGCCATGGCCTGCAACTGCTCGCTCGCCGCGGTCGCGCCGCCGGTGTTGCCGGGGTTGGACGTGAGCGAGAGCTGCGGCTCGCACACGGTGGGCGGGGTGCTCGCGGGCGGGCCCTGGATGACGACCTGGTCGGGGTACTTGGCGGCCAGCGGGTCGGTGACGGACGAGGGGGCGCTGGTCTGCACGATCACCCGGTCGCTCGCGCCGTCGTAGCCGGCAGCCAGGGAGTAGGTGGTGGTGTCGTCGCCGGGCTGGATGGCGTCGAGGACCGCGTTCTGCACGGTGTTGAGCTGGTCCTGCGTGAACACGGAGCTTTTGGCGGTCGTGGGGGTGGGCCAACTGGTCGGGGTGTTGCCGTTGGAGTCGGTCCAGTCGCTCGGGTGTTGCAGGTTGTTGATGTCACCGGCGTAGCCGGACGGGAAGATGATCATCGGGCCGCTTTTCGGGTCCTCGAACGCGGTGAGGGCGTGGTTGTAGTCCGCGAGTTCCACAACCTCCTCCCAGTCGGAACCAGTGGCAGTGTCGGCGTGTGCGGCCGCGGCCGGGAGCAGCGACCCGCCCGCCAGCACAAGCGACAGGAGGGCGAGCAGGGCGGCGTGCGGCCGCTCCCGCAGCGCGGAGCGCATGCGGCGCGGCGCTGTCGATGCGTTGTCCAACATGGTCTTCCTTGAGTCCGAGGGGCGGACGATCACGCCGTCGTCTGCGTGGCCGGTTGTGTCGAGAGTCGAGCCGGTCTCAGCCATGGTCGTCGCCGCCCCTGCACCGGGTGATCGCTGAGCAGCCGCGGGTATACGGGTTCGCCGCGATCGAGGGCACGCCGAGGTAGGTGTCCCTGTTGAAGCGGGCGCTCGAGTCAGCGGACGGGTCATAGGTCGCCCGCGCCTGGGCATGAGCGGGGTTGCCTATGAAGCGGTCGTACCTGAACGTCTCACCCCGGTATCCGAGCTGGCCATTGATGATCTGATCCCTCATGCGGTACACGCGCACGCCGATGATCGCGTAGTTCGGGATGTGGTGGATGTACGCCCACTCCTGCTGGCCCCCGAAACGCGCCAGCCCGGGGTTTCCGCGCACCTGGTCGTCGGTGTAAAGAGCGTTCCGCGCCATGCGGGCATCGATGACGTACACGTAGGCGTCCGCCTCCACCCAGCTGCCGGTGCACTGACCGGTCAGCGTCCAACCCATCCCCGGAAAGGGAGTCCACTGCGCACTCGGGCGGCCGGACCGGCAGGGATTCGTCATCGCCGCACCCAGATTGTTGCGACCCTGGCTGCGGGCGAAGGTTTCCGACACCGACAGATTCGCGCTCGTGGAGATGTAGCCGCTGCCGTCGCGGCCTTGGATGTGGCGCGGGAGGTCGTAGTCGGTACCGACCGCTGTGAAGCCGTTGTTGAAGATCTCGTACGGCGACCGCGAGTCCCCGCGGTACACCTCGTTCGGCAACTGCCGTTCGCTCACCGTGTCGGTGTTGACGATGTTGGAACACGAGGAGGAGTTGCCGAAGCCGTTCGGGCAGTCCCAGAACCCTGCCGCGTGCGCCGGGCTGGTTGAGACGAGGGCCTGGGCCAGGATGACCACGACGGCCGCGAGGAGCGCCGCGAGTGCTGATATCCGGTAGCGCATCTGCCAGTTGGGCAGACGCGGTGCTGCTCGATTGAACATGAGCTCTCCGTCGGGGAGTGGTTGCGGTGTGCCACTGCACCCGCCGGTTGGAGTGCGAGAGCGTTCTCACGCCTTGTCGTGGCTTTCACCTGTGTGGATGCCATGGACGATGCAGGTGAGGGGCAGGCCGAAACAATGGGGGACGGATTGAATGGGTAGGCGGCCGCTTAAGGATGGGTAGGGCCGATGACGCCGGCCCCGGTCGGCCACTGCGGGCGACCGGACCGGGGGCGTCCCGTGAAGGACGGTGGTGGACGCGCTCGGCAAGGTCGGTCCGTGGCGGCCGGCCACCGCGTGATCGCGGCGAACGTGATGGCGGCGGGGCGACGGCGGCGACGATCGTGGGGCCGTCCCGCGCCAGGGTCCTCATGGTGTGACGGTCTCTGTTCGGACGCCCATGACCGTGGTGGAACGGCACTGACGATGCAGATCCGCAGTGCGGCGAAGCAATGAGGCACGCGTCACAGACGTATTGATTGGGTAGGCAGCCGCAATAAAGTGGGTGCCGCCGACGAGGGCGGGCCGACCAGCCTCCGCCGGTCACCTTCCGTCACCAGTCGAGCCAGGATGTGTCCGTAAGGGACGGTGCTCAGGTGGCTGACCAGCAAGGCTCCTCCGGTCTCGGCCGGGGCTTCACGTTCGTCGGTCGCCGCCAGGAACTCGATCTTCTACTCGCCGTCACCAGACGGCCGCCCGCCGTTGTCATGATCGAGGGCGAGGCGGGCATGGGCAAGTCCCGGCTGGTGCTCGAGGCCACCGCGATCCTGAAGACCGAGGGGTGGCGGGTGGTGACGGGCTTCTGCTGCCCGCTGCGCGAGCCCCTGCCGTACGGGCCGGTGGTGGACGCGCTCGGCAAGGTCGGTCCGTGGCTGCCGGCCACCGGGCTGCCGCCGACGGCCGGGGCACTGGCCCCACTGCTGCCGGACCTGGCCGACCGCCTCCCGGCGGCGCCCGCCACACCGGGCCACCCAGGTGCGCTGCGCCACCAGTTGATCCAGGCCGTGCGCTCCGTGCTCGACGTGGTCGGGCGGGTGATCCTGGTCGTCGAGGACCTGCACTGGGCCGACGACGCCACCCGCGAACTGCTCCTGCTGCTCGCCCGCGACCTGCCCGACCAGTTCGTCCTGGTGGTCACCTACCGGGCCGAGGACCTGCCGCCCGGGACCGCGGCCTTGGGCGCGGCCTACCGCCCGCCACCCTGCACCAGCGGCACCGTGATCCGGCTGTCACCGCTGACCGAGAACGAGGTGGCGGATCTCGCCGGCGCCGCGCTCGGCAGCCACGCCACCCCAGAGCTCTGCGCGGTGCTCCACCGCCGCAGCGAGGGCCTGCCGCTGGTCGCCGAGGAAGACCTGATCACGCTGCGGGACCAGGCCTGTCGCGACGTCAGGGAGCTGGAGCGGGCCGAAGTGCCCACCGGTCTACGGGAAGCGGTCACCGAGCGGCTGACCTCGCTGTCGCCGATCGGCGCCGCGGTCGTGGACGCGGCGGCGGTGCTGGCCGTACCAGCCACCGAAGAACTGCTGGCCGAGGTCGCCGGCCTGGACGGTGACGCGGCGGCCGAGGGGCTGGTCGACGCGCTGCGGGCGGCGGTGCTGCGCGTGACCGATTCCGGCCGCTACACCTTTCGTCACGTGTTGGCCCAGCAGGTCGCCTACCGGTACATCCCGTGGCCTCGCCGGGCCCGCCTGCACCGGCGGGCCATCGACGAGCTCCAGACCCACGACCCGCTCCCCCTGGTGCAGATCGCCCGCCACACGCTGGCCACCGGCGACCAGGGGGGCTGGCTCGAACAGATCGAGCAGGCCGTCGACCAGGCCGTCGCGCTCGGCGACACCGGCACCGCGGCCACCCTCCTGCACCGGATCCTGGACCAGCCCGGCGTGGACACCGAACGGCGGTCCCGCGCCGCGCTCGCGCTCGCCCGGATCGTCAACTACGGCGTCGACTACGCCGTGACCGCCCGCGAGCTGCGGACCGTGCTGGCCGATCCGCAGCTGCCGGATGCCGTCCGGGGCGAGATCCGCCTGGGGCTCGGCCTGGTCATGCTCAACGTCGGCGCCGACCCGGCCGGTTTCCGCGAACTCGCCCACGCTGTCGACGAACTGGCGGCCACCCAGCCGCACAAGGCGGCTATGGCGATGTTCAACCTGGCCCTCAACGAGCGGGACGGTGCCGCCGCGCACGCGTGGGACTGGCAAAGCCGAGCCGAGCGGACCGTCCGCGACGGCGCCGACGAGAGGAGCCGGCGACTGGTCCAGATCAACCGGCTCATCCTGATGGCACGGGACGGCGATCCCGCCGTCTGGCCGCTGCTGGACCGGCTACCGCGCCGAGATGCCGCCGGCGCGGTGCCGCGCGACGCCACCTACGCGCTGTACTCCCTCGCCGAGGTGGCGATCCAGCTCGGCCACGACCGGCGGGCCCAAGCTTTGCTGCGCGAGGTCGAAAACTTGGTCGAACACGCAACTCACGGGCGCATCGAATGCCTTCCCCGCGTCGTTGAGCTGCGCCTGGACTGGCTGGCCGGGCGCTGGACCCGGCTGGAGGAGGATTACGCGGCCCTGACGCAGGCCCACCCCGACGTGAAGCAGATCGACATCGACCGAGCCCTGTGCCGGGGACACCTCGCCTTCGCCCAGGGGCGGCGCTCCCTGGCCCACGGTCACTTGGCCACCGCGGCGGCGGCCGCCAGCGGTACGAGCGAGGTGGACGTGAGCACCAGGATCGCCGCCGCGCTCGCCGCGGCCCGGCTCGCCGAGGGGGACCCGCAGGCGGCCTGGGCGATCGCCGAACCCGCGCTGTCGACGTTGCGAGGACTCAGGTCCTGGACGCGGACCATGGACCTCGTCCCGGTCGCGGCCGAGGCCGCGCTGGCCTGTGGACACCACGCGTTGGTCGAACGGCTCGTGGCGGAGGTCGAGTCGGACCTGTGCGACCGCGACGCGCCCGCCGCCTCGGCCGAACTGGCACTGACCCGAGGTCTGTTGCTCCGCGCCACCGAGCCGGCCCTGGCCGCCGAGCACTTCGCCGAGGCGCAGCACAGGTGGCAGGACATCGGCCGTCCCTACGACGTCGCCAAGGCCGCCGAACGCCGGGGTGAGGCCTTGACCTGCGTGCGTCCGGAAGAGGCGGTCGTGCACCTGGCCGAGTCCCGGCACGCCTACGCTGACCTCGGCGCGGGCGGCGACGCGGCACGCTGCCAACACCGCCTGCGCGAACTCGGTGTCGAGATGTCGCGGCGACCGGGACGCCGCGGCTACGGATCCCAGCTGTCGCCCCGTGAGCTGGAGGTCGCCAAGCTGCTCGCCGACGGCGCGACCAACCAGGACATCGCCCAGACCCTCTTCCTGTCTCCCCGCACCGTCGAGAAGCACGTGGCCCGCGTCCGGGCGAAACTGCGCACCGGGCGGAAGGAAATCCAGGGCAGCCTGCCGAACTCCGGCAGGCCCGGATCCGACGAGCCTGCCTGAGGAACGCGCCGGGGAGTGGCCGGAGCTCACCGTCCTGCCGTGGCCAAGCTGATCGGCTCGACCGCTCAGCTTTCACGCAACTGCGGCCAGAGCCTTGAATCTCCCCACCCCGTGCTCAGGGGTGGGACAGACCTGCTCGGCTCAATTCCCCACCCACAGGTTGCTGGACCTGCGATCAGTCGGCGCCGTCGCGGTATGCCAAGGTTCCGTGAACTACCTTCCGTCGTACGGGTTCCCAGGCTGCAATATCCAACATGCTGACAGGTTCTCTCTCGTGGGTCGTCTACGCTCTGGCCGGTCTGGGACTGCTGGCCCTGGTCCTATGCCGGCGACGTTCCAAATGGCCGTGACAGTGCTGGGCTCAGCGGCGGCAGGCCCCTTCGTGATGGCGTTTGCTGCAAAACTCGGTGAGCGCCTCGGGGCATCAGTGAGCGTCCACCTCCCCCGGCGCCGCCGTTCATCCAGGGGGCAAGAGGAATTCGTGATCACCTCTGGGAGGCTACCGACCGACGGCATCTCCATCACCATTGAGGTAGCTGCGGAACTAACCGACGAAGCCCGGCTTGCACTGATCGACCTGGATGTACGCCAGCCGGAGTTGTGGGGGCATCACCTTCGTTGGGATGAGGGCGTGAAGGCCTGGCTTCCTGTGCCGCAGAGGCAAGGCGACGAGGTGATCGGCTGAGCGTGGTCCTCTGGAACTTGCGGCCGGACGCCACAAGGGAGGGGCTGCCCAGTAGCCAGCCAGGTCCAGGGGCGGGTCGAACTGTCCAGGATGGGCGAAGCCCATCGCGGAGCGACGCCGCAGTCGCCCTTGACGCATGGGCACGGCCCGCACACTCCGCGAGCGGGCGGCCCCGACCCCGTCCCCCACGGCAACTGAGTGGGGACCGAAGAGCGGCTGTGGGGGAAATTGCGAATCCCCATCACCACGCCATCGACACGATGTTTCAGCGCCTCTCCTGAGGCTGTTCTCTGCTGCTGGGCGAAGAGGTGTCAAGGGGTGCCAACATCCTTTCGACGAGATTCGAAAGGATGTTGGCACCGCCTGTGAACACGTCACCCTAGGCTGATCGGCCCACGGACCAGGGCCAAAGACGGATGGGGGACCATCGTGTTGCGCAAAATCACGACCGCCATGGCAACAGTTGCACTCCTGGTCGGCGTCGGACTTGCTGGCACGGCATCGGCTGCGCCTGCGAAACCCACAGCATCCTGCGCTTACGGTCACATATGCGGTTGGGACGCCTACGGGCATTCATTCGATTTCTACTACTGTGACATACAGCGCCTGAAGTACATGGTTGGCCAGGGCACCCTGGACAACAATCAGACGCCGGGAACAGAGGCTGTTCTGTACTCAGACAGTCAGGGGTCTGTTTACGCCTACTCGATAGCCGGTGACCACTGGATGGTCGTCAACTGGACGGACGTCTGGTGGATAGACCCCTGTTGATCGCGCTTGCTGAGCCGTGAGTCGCATCAGATCGGAAGATCACGGCCCACGGGCGGCCCGGCAAGACCAGGACGGCCCCCGAACTGCCGATATGGGCAGGTCAGGGGCCGTCGGGATGCGCGGGGCCGTTCGGACACCGTCACCGCGGTGGCAGATCGGCCGATCATCGCGGCGAGCACCGGCGACCGTTCCCAGGCTTCGCGGCCGGTCAAAGCGGTGGCAGGAATGCCCAGTTCGGTCAGCGCGCCGGGATACACACGCTCGTAGGCCGTGTTGTAGGCGCTGGCGAGGGCGGCGTCGCCCAGCAGCCACGGCGCGGGGGCGTGGTCGAGGTCGAGCACTGCGACGTCACCTTCGTAGCAGATGCGCCCGTGCCGGAGGCCGCGCTCGAGCTCCAAGGCAGGCCCAGGATCCGAAAAAGGTGCGTGGGACCACGCCCGATCCGCCCTCGCATGACTGACGAACCAGATCTCGTCCGACGAACCGTCAGACGCCCCCGTACCCACACCCATCCATGGCCCCCCCGACACCGCGCCCGTGCTGAATAGACCGGCGTAGGACGATGAACACCGGCCCGGGAGACCTTCCACGACAGCGGTAGCTACACATGGTCGGCACGAACCTGGTGGGCGAGGAGGCCGGGGCACGTCGTGCTCCCGGGCGAGGGCCTCGGTGTGTGGATCGCTGGGCAAGGTGGCCGGGGGACCCGTTCGTGCCCACGCAGCAGTACTTCCTGGAGACGATCGGGGTGCGTCCGGAGAGGGAGGGTGTGCCGGTGGTGTCGGCGCGGCGGTCGCAGGATGAGCGGTGGGCGACCGACCTTGCGGCCGCGCGCCAGTTCCGCGCCCGCGAAGGGGGACCTGCAGCCCGCGTGCAAGCACGTCGAGACCGTCGACGGTGAGGGAATCAAGCTCGGGTCGTTCCTGGACAGCACCCGGCGCCGGGCTGACAAACTCAGCCCCGAACGACGCGCCGCCCTCGATGAGCTCGGCATGCGCTGGTGAACGGGGGCGGGCACCGGCACGGTCAGGCTTCCTAGTGAGCTGAAGCTCGATAGGTGTCACAAAGGCAGGTGTGTTGTCACCGAGGCCGATGGCCATGTCCTTTACCGAGAGTCTTGTCCGCCGACCCCCGAGTCGTATCCCCCAGCGGGCCGATGCAGTCGGCGCTCCGGAAGCCGTGTGATCGCGGCGCTCGCTGCCAGCCCGAGCGTGACACCGACAGCGGCGGCGACACTCTGCGCCCAGGCATCGTCGAGGGAGCCGGGCAGGACGGCGCTGGTGAGCCGGGTGGCGCCCCACAAGACTGCTACGGCGGCCAGTGCGGCCGGCCAGCGGTGCCGTACCCCGTGGCTGATGTCGTCGACGACATGGAAGAGGAGCAGCAGCGCCATGAGGTAGCTGCCGCCGAAATCATCGTCCCAGTCGAGCGCGGTGAGCCCGGCCCCGAAGGCAAGCACGAACAGCCAGAACCCCACCAGTCGCCGGACGGACGTGGGTGGCTGACGCCTCGCACCACGCGGGAGCCAAAAGAACGGTGAGATGTGCCGGCCGATCGTGTACTTCTGCATGACTCGCGTCCTGATCCCCCGGGGTAGCCGACTCCTGTCGGCGCTCAGTAGTAGGACGCGCAGGAGCAGGACGCGGTTGTGGTGAAGTGTCGCCCCATATGGAGCCGCCTCAGGGAGCCAGAGGCTGCCGATCCTCGCTTGTGGTGGCAGAAGGGCTGCCGAGTGAGCATGTGTGACAAGCCGCGTGCTTCGCTGGTGACAACCAGGCCGCTTCGACCGGTCCTGTACACCGGTTCTTCTGGCTCCCCTGGCGACAACTTCCGTGCTTCGGCTCACAGGTTCACTCCCTCACCCCGGGTTCTCCGTGCCCCATGCCCAACCTCTCCAACCACGTGGCAGTGCGACGGGTCTCCAAGTGGTCCTCCCCCAGCACCCGACGCTGCATCGCCCGACCTTCCGTTCGCCCCCGGCATGGAGGTGTACGGCACGGTGCGCTCGGCACCGTCCGACTCCTCCTGGTCCAAAGGCCAGGCGGTCGTCGCCCTCACCGGCGCGCACGGCGGATGCGCGGAAGTAGTCGCGGTGCCAGACAGCAGGGGACCGTGGTCCAGACGGGGTCCATCAGTCTGCCCATCGCGGCTCGCCCCGCCGGCCCGGATCTGTCGCCGAACTGATCGCAACGCTGACAGCAGGGACGTAGCGCTCGACGAGCGGCCCGTCCTCGACCGTGCGACGGTATTGCGCACGGGGAGTCGCCTGGGCCGGAGTGCCTTGCCGATGAACCCCCATCGGCATAGCTGAGCAGCACCTTCCCGACTCCGGAACAAATGCAGCGGCAGGCGCCCTTCCACCTGCTACGCGAGCGAGAGCGCATCGGGCGCGGACAGGCATTCGATGAGAGGCACCATCGGCGGCGGGGAGGAGGATTGCGATGGGTGAGTTCCAGATCGTCCGGTGCGCCCGGCCCGCCCAGCTTGGTTGGTACCCAGCCCGGGCCACGGCGTTGCCAGCCCGACAGGCGCCACAACGCCACCGCCGCTGCGAGGGCCGTGACGACCAGCTTGCTTCCGAATACGCGCCGCTCTCTCGCCCCGCCAGGCGGCCCCGTTCAACGAGGCATGCCCGCCGAAATGCGAGCTGCCGCCCGCCGACCCACAGCAGATGCCGTCCTTATTCGGGTGCGCCCTGCCCCGAACTGAGTCCGTCCAGCAGGAGGTCCCCCAGCTCGGAGAAGGCATCGCCGGCGGTCAGGCCGGTGCTCTCCAGGAGGGCCCCCGACTGGACCGCGTCGATGGTCACCGCCACGACCTGGGCGGCGAAGTGCCCGTTGAGCGCGCGGAAGACTCCAGTCCCCACGCCCTCCTCGATCAGTTCGTGGACCCGGTTCGCAGCGGCGGCGGAGTTCGTGCGGTAGATCTGTGCGGTCGGTTCGTAGCCGACCATGTCGTCGTAGAAGGCGTGGGAATGCCGGCGCATGGCCGTGCCGACGCCGGCGAGATAGACGCGGATGCGCTGTCTGGGGTCGGGCTCGGCCCGGACGGCCTGTTCGATCTCGACCGTCGCCTCCCGGAAGAAGGTGCGGGTGACCGCCAGAACCAGTTGTTCCTTCGTGGGGGCGAGACTGTAGAGCGTCGCCTTGGAGCACCCGAGGCGCTGGGCGAGTTCATCCATGGTCACCGCGGTGAAGCCTTCGGCCAGGATGATCGCCTCCGCCTGGCGCAGCAGTTCGTCCCGCCGGCGCGTGTCCACGACCCGCCGGCGTGCCGTTCGGCGCGGTCGTCGGTCACGCGAGTCGGTTGGGGTCGTCACCGCGGCAGTCTCCCATGGGCGTCTTCGCCGGAACCGGCGGCTGGTCGTCCGGGCCGGAAGTCCCAGCCTTACGAAGGTGTACCAGGGTACCTCTCAACGTACCCTGGCGCTGGCGGTTCCGGACGCGGACCCCACGGTCACCGCCTCACCGTCGAGCGTGGTTACCGGATTGAGGACCCGATGGAGATGCCGCCGTCCACGTCCAGAACCACTCCGGTGATGTAGCCGGCGGCCTCGCTGGCCAGGAAGGCGGCGGCTTCGGCGATGTCCTCGGGGCGGCCGGTGCGGCGCATGGGGATCTTGTCGGTGAGTTTGTCGCGTGCGGGGCCGTTCATGGAGGCGAGCATGGGGGTCTCGATGAGGCCCGGCGCGATGGCGTTGGCGGTGATGCCGTGGCGGGCGCCCTCGAGGGCGAGGGTGCGGGTCAGGCCGACGATGCCGGCCTTGGCGGCCACGTAGTTGGTCTGGCCGAAGTTCCCGCGCCAGGACATCGAGGAGAAGCTGACGATACGGCCGTAGCCCTGGCGTTTCATCGGTCCGAACGCGGCGCGGGCGCAGTGGAAGCCGCCGGTGAGGCTGACGTCGATGACCGCGTGCCAGTCGTCGTCGGTGATGTCCTCGACGCGGTTGTCGCGGATGATGCCGGCGTTGTTGATCAGCACGTCGAGGCGGCCGAGCTCGGCGGTGACGCCGTCGATCCAGGCGTTGACCTGGCCCGAGTCGGTCACGTCCATGACGTCGGTGCGGGCGCTGGTGATGGTGTCGGCGGCGTCGGTGAGGGCCTGTTCGTTGACGTCGGCGAGCGCGACGGTGGCGCCCTCGGCGGCGAAGCGGGTCGCCATGGCGAGGCCGAGGCCCTGTGCGGCCCCGGTGATGGCGACGACGCGTCCTTGGTAGCGATTCACTGGTTGTCCGCTTTCGTGGTGGAGGGAGTGAGGAAGTCCCGCAGGGCGTCGGCCACAGAGCTCGCCGACCAGTTGTCGGCGAAGACAGCCAGCTCCTCGCGCAGGGCCTGTTCGGGGGCCATGCCGTCGATCCGGTGCAACAGCGTCTTGAGCCGTTGCTGGGCGGGGTTGTGACGCTCGGCCAACTGCCGGCAGATACGAGTGGCGGTGGCGTCGAGATCGTCCTCAGGCACGATCGCCTGGATCCAGCCCGTGTGGGCGAAGGCGGTCGCGGGCAACAGCTCGCCGGTGAGCAGGAGCCAGCGGGACAGACCTCGTCCGACCGCGCCGGGTAGCCGGATGCTCGACCCGCCCGCCGGCACCAGACGCCTCTGCAGGTGACCGTCGCCGATCAGCGTCGTATCGGCGGCGACGACGACATCGCAGGCCAGTGCGAGTTCGAGGCCCCCCGCGACCGCGTGACCGTGCAGCACGGCGACCCAGGGCTTCGGGCTGGCCGCGATACGGCTGAAGCAGGCCGACACGTCGGTGAGGAAGTCGACCGGGTTGTCGCCTCTGTCGTGGAGTTGAAGGAACTGGTGGAAGTCTCCGCCGGCGCAGAAGCTGGGCCCCCTGCCCGCCACCGCGACGACCGCCGTTTCGGGGTCAGCCTCAGCGCTGGTGATCTGCTTGTCCAGGGCTTCTATCAGGGCCACGTCGAGGGCGTTACGTCGCTCGGGGCGGTTGAGCAGCAGCCATCGGACGGGGCCGCGTTGCTCGACGAGCAGGGGTTCCATGCCGGTCAAAGGTCACTCCGGGGTGGTGAGTTCGGCGCGTCGGCGCTTGCGCAGCAGGTAGCGCTGGGTCTTGCCGCTCGGGGTCTTGGGCAGGGCGTCGATGAAGTGGATCGTGCGTGGGTGGGCGTGGGCGGCGTACCGGGTCTTGACCAACTGCTGGAGCTCGGTGGCCAGTTCCGGCGACCCCTCGCCGCCGTCGCGCAGGACCACGTACGCCTCGATGACCTCGCCGCGGACCTCGTCGGGCGCGCCGATCACGCTGCAGTCGGCGACCGATGGATGCTGGGCGAGGACGCTTTCGATCTCGAACGGGCCGATGCGGTAACCGGCCATGATGATGACGTCGTCGTCGCGGGAGGAGAAGAAGAAGTCGCCGTCCGCGTCGATGCGCGCGGCGTCGCCGGTGAGGTAGTAGCGGCCGTCGGGAGTGAACTTGGAGGCGCTCTGGCCGGCGATCTGGTAGCCGCGGAAGGTCATCAGCGGGCTGGCCGCGACATCGATCGCGACTCTGCCGAGCACGCCCGCTCCGGCGGGCTCGTCCTTCTCGTCGGCCAGGACGGTGAGGCTCCAGCCGGGCACCGGCCGTCCCATCGATCCCGTCTTGAGAGGGCGGGCGAGTTCGGGATGGTGGTGGTTGGCCAGGGGCATGCCGACCTCGGTCTGACCGAAGTGGTCGTGCACCGCCAGGCCGAGCGCGGCGCCGGCCCACTCGTTGACCTCGGGGGTCAGCGGCTCGCCCGCGCTGGACGCCCGCTCCAGGCACAGGCCCTCGGGCACCGCTACCGACGAGGAACGCAGCCCCCGGTAGACGGTGGGGGCGGCGGTGAAGTCGGTGACCTGGTGGTCAAGGAGGGTGCGCCAGGTCGTCTCGGCGGAGAATCCGCCGGTCAGCAGCAGGCTGGGGAGGCCGGCGGCCATGGGGGCGACGATGGCGGCGTACAGCCCGTAGGCCCAGCCGGGGTCGGCGGCGCACCAGTAGCTGCTGGCCGGGGTGACGCCGAGGCCGTACTCCAGGTAGATCTGCCACCCGGCGATGTAGGAGACGGGGTGGATGACGCCCTTGGGCTTGCCGGTGGTGCCGGAGGTGAACATGTGCACCAGCGGGCCGTCGCCGCTCGTGATGACGGCGGGCACCGGCTCGGGCGACGCGGCCGCGACGAGATCCGCGAGCGACCGGTCGCCGCCCGACGTGACGGCTCCGGTGACGATGATGCGCCGCTGGGGATCGTCCGGCATGTCGGGGCCCGGGTCGAGTTTGTGCCGCTGGTCCGGGTCGACGACCACGACGTGTGCACCCGCGCCCTCCAGACGCAGGGCGATGGCCTGAGGGGCGAACGCGGTGAACAACGGGACGTAGACCGCGCCGAGCCGCCAGATCGCCAGGACGACGGTGACGAGGTTGGTGCCCTTGCCCATCAGGGTCGCCACCCGGTCACCCGGACCGACACCCAGCTCTTGCAGGGCCCGCGCACAGCGGTGCGAGTTCGCTGCGAGCTCGCCGTACGTCAGGGTGGAAGCCTTGCCGTCGCCGTCGACGAGGGTGAACGCTGTGCGGTCGGCGGGGTGGCGGTCGCACAGCAGCTCGGCCACGTTGAGGGATGGAGCCGTGAAGGTCGCGGTCAGTTCGGCAACCCGGCCGGCGGCGCTCATGACTGGTCCTCGCGGTCGATGACGGGCAGGACCAGACGGCTGGGGTGGTTCGGTCCGTGGTGGATGTGGTTGACCGCGGGGATCATCTGCTCCTCGCCTTCACGGGCGATGACGCCGCCGGTGTTCGTGTTGCGGTCGTAGCGGGGGAAGTTGCTGCTGGAGACGTCCACGCGGATGCGGTGACCGGGCAGGAACACGTTGGAGGTGGCCGTCATGTCGATGGTGATCTCGTAGACCGTCCCGGGCTCCATCGGTTCCTCCGTGGCGAGGCCGCCCCGGTAACGGGTGCGCAGGATCCCGTCACACAGGTTGATCGCCTTGCCGTCGGGGAAGACGTCGACGAGCTTGGCGGTGAAGTCGGTGTCCACCGCGGACGAGGAGACAAACAGGGTCAGGCTGACCGGACCCGTGACCTCGACGGGCTTCTCCAGCACCGGGCCGGCGAAGCACAGGACGTCCTCGCGGGCGGCGACGGTCTGCTGGTCGACCGGGCCACAGAGTTCCAGCGTCACCGGCATGGACGCCCCGCCCGCCGTGGGAACCGGGCGGCGCGGATCGTAAAGGTAGGTCTCGTGCCCGGCATCGGTCGGCGCTTCGGTGGTCAACACGCCATCTCCTGCAGCAGTGTTGGCACGGCCGGTGCTCGTGAGGTGGAAGTCGGTCCACCTCGTGTCGGGCAGCGGCCAGTCCTGCTCGTCGCGCCACTGGTCGATGCCCATCACGAAGATCTTCACCGGCGCCACGTCGTCCAGAGCGGCGGTGTCACCGCGGAGCCAGCGGTCGAAGAACTTCACGTGCAGGCCGGTCAGGCCCATCATCTGGGCACTGGCCAACGGGCCGAAGGAGCGGTCGGGATAGACCCCACTAGCGGACAGGTGATCCCACGGACCGATGATGAGCCGCTGCCCCTCACGGGCCTGCGCACTGCCCGCCTTCTGCCGGGCAGTGGTGTAGGTGCGCACCGTCTGACCGATGTAGAGGTCATACCAGCCGCCGATGTTCAGCGCCGGAACGGTGACGTTCTTGAGCTCGGGTGTGAGCTCCATGGCGTCCCAGTACGCGTCATGGGACGGGTGGGCCATCCAGTCGTCCCACCACTTGCCGTACGTTGCCAGGACCGGAACCTCGGCCGTCGGCAGCACATCGTTGAGGGCCTCGTGGGTCAGGACTGCCTGGCTGAGCTGCTGCACCTGGGACAGGGAGCCCCCCTCCCCCGCCGCCAAGGACCGCTGCGCGTCGGCCGCGTACATCATGGCGTTCCACATCGTGACCAGGCTCAGTGAGAGCGCCCCACCCGGGCCGTACCAAGGCGCCTCGTAGTTGTCGATCGAGGTGAAGGCAGGCGCGATCGCCTTCAGGGCGGGGGCGCCGGTCACCGCGGTCTCCCACTGCACCATGCCCAGGTAGGACGGCCCGTACATGCCCACCGTGCCGTCCGACCACGGCTGGTCGGCGATCCAGGCGACGGTGTCCGCACCGTCGGACCGGTCGGCCATGTGCGGAACGAACTCGCCCTCAGAGCGATGCGTTCCGCGGCAGTCCTGCACCACCACCGCATACCCGGCCTCCACCAAAGTCAGGACGTCGGGGACGACCGACTGGCCGAAGCCCATCACGTCCTTGCCGTACGGCAGGCGCACGAGCAGCGTCGGAGCCTCCCCCTGGGCCGGATGCCACACGTTGGCGGCGAGACCCACGCCGTCACGCATCGGAACCCGGACGTCTATGTCGTAAAGGTGCTGCATCGGTGCTCCTCATCGAGCCGCGGCGGCATTGCCCTGGATGTTGGGTACGTTAAGAGGTACGTTCGTACCCTGTCAATTACCCCACAGGGGCAGACCTCCCCTTCTCTCCCGTGCACGGGTTCGATGGCGTGGGGTCGGCGCCGGCTCGTTCATCTCGCGGATCTGCTTGTCGAAGACCCCGGTGAGAGCGAGGCGGCGCAGTACGTGCGCGTCCGGCCGGAGGGCCTGCGTTGCAGTGCGGCTTCGGCTACATGTCGGTCGCTGTCGCGACGATCGCCTGGGCGACGACGGCGGACACGTCGCCGCCCCCTGACGGCCTCCGCCATTACCCGGTCGACGGTCTACCGACGCTTCACGCAGACGGGCAGGGGTGTGTCAGGCTTCGCGCTGTTGGCCCCGCATCCGGTTCTGATAGGCGGGTTCGACGAGGGGTGCCTGACCGCCGTGGTCACGGGCTTCGTGGTCCAGGGCGCCTCGGCCCTCGATCGCATGCTTGGAGGCGGCGCGGACGGCCATATGGGGCTGGGGCATGAACCGAGCACGGACGGGAGGCTGATGATGCGCCCGCATCCCTGGGCACGCATGTACGGCAAGACCTCCGCCACGATGCGGGGCTTGTGCCAACCACGCTGCATCCGGCTACAGACGCAAGTGAGTTACGCCGTGACCTGCTTCTGCGGATCCTGCCTGCGTCCGCCGCCGACGACTTCGCGGCGCCCCTCGCGTGGCAGGCCGCCGCGGTACACGGTTCATCTCACACGTGCCTGACGCAACTACACGTTTCCAGCGCCTCACACCCTAGGACAGTTCGCGCTTGAGGACCTTCCCGGTGGCGGTCATGGGCAGGGCGTCGACGAACTCGACGATGCGCGGGTATTTGTAGCCTGCGAATTGCTCCTTTCCCCAGGCTGTCAGCTCGGCCTCAGTCGTACTGTCGTCGGCCTTCTTGACGACGACGGCCTTGATCTCTTCCCCGTGGCTTGGGTGCGGAACTCCGATGACGGCGACCAGAGAGACCGCGGGGTGCTCCATGAGCACCTCCTCGAGTTCGCGCGGGTAGACGTTGAACCCGCCGCGAATGATCATGTCCTTGGACCGGTCGACGACGAAGTAGAAGCCGTCCGCGTCCTTGCGAGCCAGATCTCCGGTACGAAACCATCCTTGGCTGATGGCCTCCGAGGTGGCCTCGGGGCGCTTGTAATAGCCCTTCATGATGTTGTAGCCCTTGATCGCGATCTCCCCAACCGCCCCGGGGTCGTCCCCCACATCCGACCAGTCGTCGTTGATGAGCTTCATCTGGACCCCGGGGATGGGTCGGCCGATCGATCCGACTCGGGGCTCCTCGCCGTACGTGGCGAATGACGCGATGGCCACCGTCTCCGAGAGCCCGTAGCCCTCGAGGATCGTCACACCGAAGCGTTTCCTGAACTCTTGGTGGATCTTCGCGGGAAGCGCGGAACCACCGGACACGGCGATGCGCAGGTTGGCGGCCAGCCGGGCGACGTCGACGCGGTCGTCGAGTGCCTCGAGCAGGCCCCAGTACATGGTCGGCACGCCGCCGAAGAACGTCACGCCATGGTCGAGCATGAGCTCCAGCGCCTCATGGGCGGAGAACCTTGCCTGTAGGACGAGTGTGCCGCCGAATCCGATTGCGCCGTTCTGGATGACCATCTGGCCAAAGGCATGGAAGAGCGGAAGGACGCACAGGTAGACGTCGGGCGTCGCGGGGTCCGACTCGAAGAGCTGGGCACCGGCTCGGGCGATGTCGTACACGTTCCGGTGTCTGAGTTCTGCGCCCTTGGGCTGCCCGGTGGTACCGGACGTGTAGAGGATGACTGCGGTGTCGTCGTCGGCACGCTCGACCGTCTCGAAGGTCTCCGGCTGCCCGGCGACAGCGGCGGCGAAGATCTGGTCCGGGGCGACGCCGTCCACAGACGCGCCGCTGCCGATGAGGAAGAAGTGCGCGGCCCGGCCGGCGGTCTGGAAGGCCGACCATGCCTCGCGCCCGATCGGGAGTTCTGGACCGCCTTCGAAGGCGAAGTACGCCGTCGCGTCCGAGTCGTTGAGGTGGTAGGCGATCTCCCGTGCCTTGAGGAGTACGTTCAACGGCACGACGACCGCGCCTGCCTTGAGGATTCCGAAGTAGATCGTCGTGAACTGCGGGATGTTCGCGCAGGACAGGGCAACCTTCTCGCCAGGGCCGACGCCGCGCTCGATCAGCAGGTTCGCCACCCGGTTCGAGGCCCCGTCGAGTTCTGCGTAGGAGATCCGATCGCCACCGAAGACGATCGCCGTGCGCGCCGGGTGTTCCGACGCGGTGCGGGTCAGCAGACCGGACACGTTCCGGGTCGAACTCGTCATCAATGGCTCCTGGTCAGTGCGTAGTCGGGGCACCGCGGTGTTTCCTGGCATCAGGTGGTCAGGAAGTCCTTGCCCTCACGTGCGTCGAGGCGTTGGAGGATGTTCTGGACCGTGCGATCTCGTGCCAGGGCGGAGTCCAGGGCGGGTGCGACGATGCCGCGGAGCCTGGAGACCAGAGTCCACCTGCGCGGACGGAAGACCCGCACATCCCGGCGGCGCAGGCCCTCGACGATGGCTTGCGCCGCTTGCTCGGGGCTGATGCGCTTGCGCAGGAACCTCGGTTGGGTGTCGAGCAGCGCCTGGGCTGCTGGATCCTCGTCGACACTCTGCCGGATCATGTCCGTGTTGATCATCGCGAAGTACGCGGTCGTGACGCTGACGCCATGGGCGGCGAGCTCGACCCGCAGTCCGCGGCCCAACTGCTCGACCGCTGCCTTGCTCATCGCGTACGGGATCGTGCCAGCCCCGTTGACGAAGGCGAACACCGACGAGATCAGGACGAGTCGGCCACGGTTCTCGATGAGGCCCGGAAGGGCAGCGCGGACCGTGTTGAGCACGCCCCTGACGTTCACGTCGAGGAGTCGATCGGCCATGGGGGCCGAAGACGCCCGCAGGGTCACGCCCCGCGCAACCACACCCGCGTTCGCGATCACGATGTCCAGGCGGCCGGCGTCCCGGATGACGGTCTCGACCGCTCGGGTCATGTCGCCGAGATCGGTCACATCACCGACCAGGTGGGTGACCCGCTCGTCGATCGTCTCGCCCGCGGCCGGGCGGTGCAGATCGACCACGAAGACCCGGGCACCGGCGGCGGCCAGCGCCCGTGCGGTCGCCGCGCCCAGGCCCCGGCCGCCACCGGTGACGAGAGCGACCTTCCCGGCGATCGACCGGTCCGATCTCTCAGCCATTGAGGAACTCCAGAACCTCGGGGACGAACTCCCGGTGGTACTGGAAGACGCCGCCGTGCCCGGAGTTCGGAAAGATCCTCAGCCGGGCGTTCGGGATCCGGCGGGCCATGTCGGCCGAGTTGCTGCTCGCGACCATGAGGTCGTGATCACCGTTGGCGACGAAGACCGGCTGGGTAATCACCGAGAGGTCGTCGGGTGCATGCAGTCCGGCCGCGCGGATGGCCTTCAGCTGCGCGCGTCGAGCCTGCAGGGAGATCTTCTCGTCACGATTCTGGGTGCGCTCCTTGAGCCGGGCGAGGTAGTCCTTCGCGGCCCGCTTGCCCTCGGCGTCGCGCGGGAAGAACAGGAAGGTCCTGGCGTCTTTCAGGGTGAGCGCGGACTTGACGTACGCCTTGACCGCGACCTTGTTGATCTCCTTGATGCCGCCGCCTCCGCGGGGACCGGTTCCCGCCAGGACGATCCGGCGCACGAGCTCGGGTGCCTGCAGGGCCACCATCTGCGCGACTCCGCCGCCCAGCGAGAACCCGAAGAGGTCGACCTTCTCGAGTCCCATCGCACGGATGAAGGCGACGGCGTCACGGCCCATCTCCTCGACGTCCGGCGGCACGGATCCTCCGGACCGGCCGACCCCACGGTTGTCGAACGTGATCACCCGGTGGCGGGCAGCGATGCCGTCAATGATCCTCGGGTCCCAGTCATCAAGGACAGCCATCAGGTGGTGCAGGAACACCACCGGAACACCACCGGTCGGACCGAGCTCGCGGTAGGCGAACGGCACCCCGCCGACGTCGATCGTGCGTGTGGGCACGTCGATCCACTTCATGCTCTTTGTCGTCGTCATCTGGTCTCCCCGGACACGGCACGAGGACCGCGGCTCCGCGCATTAAATTACGGTCGTTCTTCTTACGATTGTAATATATACGCGGGCGATGGCGCGCACACAAGGGCTCTGCGTGCACTGAGCCGAATCCACGGGCTTGGTTCAGGAACGATCGGTCCCGAGGTCATTCGAGTGGTCTGGCGGTTGACCTGCGGTTTGGGCAGGCAGGGGCCGCTGGCCTGCCCAGCTCTTCCACGTGTCCACACGTCTCGGACACCTTCGGGCCGGTTGAGCAGGGCGCATCAGGCGGTGTGATGGCTCGTTGGTGCAGTCGTGGGGAAGCACCGGCCGAGGCGCTCACCGCCGCACGGACGCTACTGCCCGCCCATCGAACCGCTGATTTCCGTTCGGCCGTGTCGGCGTCGTGCGAAAAGTGGTTCTGGATCACTTTTGAGGCGTCGCCGACAACAGGTGCATGCCGGTCCAGTTGATGCATGAGGCCGACGCCGTCCGCTTCGATGGCGTCGGTCGATGTCGTCCCCGTGGGCGCCCTCAACATCGAGCGTCTGACATCGAGTTGTCCCGATCACACCGCGCATCTCCTGGCCGATCGCGAGCTGTTCGCCGAGCTCAAGAGCGACGGCGCCAGAACTGGGGCCACACCCGGCGTTGCGGAGACGGCTGTCGTTGAGGTCCGGTCGCGCCATGGCCGGCTCGCGTCCATCCAGCAGACCCTAGGGCTTGCGGCACCAGCCGCGGCGGTTCAGCCCGGCGGTCGGCTGTCGGGGTGAATGGGCGCATCTGTGCGAGCGGGGTGTCGTCGTGTCCCGGGAGGGGGCCTGCCCGGGCCTCTCCCTGGTGACGACGGAGGATGCATGGTGTACGTGAAGAAGACCTGGGGGGCGGGTGTCGCCGTCCTGGCCGCCCTGGCCCTGCTGACCGGCGCTGGGGACACCTCAGCGCTGACCGCACCGGCCACCCCTGCCGCTCCTGGCGAGGGGACCGAGGAGTTCGCGAAGGACGGCTTCTTCGACGTGCCCGGCAACGTCACCGCTTTAACCGTGGAACTGTGGGGGGCGGGCGGCGGCGGAGCCACCGGTGGCACCGACGGTAGCACGAGCGCCATCTCCTGGGGTGGCGGCGGTGGCGCTGGCGGGGGTGGCGGGGGCAGCGGCTACTACGTCAAATGCCGGCTGACGGCAGTCACGCCGGACACCCGGTTCGAGATCCACACCGGCCGAGGCGGCTACTTCTCCACTCCTGATGGCGGCCCGCAGGGCGGTGACTGGGTTCCTACCGCCGGCGGGGATTCGTGGGTCACCGTCGCCGGTCGCACCATCGTTTTGGCCAGGGGCGGTCACGGCGCCGCCGGGCCCCCCGCCGCAGGCACGAAGGCCGTCGATCGCCAGCACGGCCTCGGGGGCAAAGGCAAGGACGGTGGCTACCACGGGCCCGGTGCGAACTGCACATCCACTGCCGGCATCGACACCGACCGCCTCGACTCGCGGGACGGGGGAAGCGGCACAGCGGGTGGCGACGGCGCCGACGGCGCCGACGGCAAGTCCTCTTTCCCTGGACTCGTAGGCGGCCCGGGCCGGGGCGGCGACGGCGGTAGGGGCGGCGACGGCGGAGCCGGCTTCAACGGCCACGGCGGCGGCGCGGGCGCGGGAGGCAAGGGCGGCAAAGGCGGCCATCCCACGTACGGCAGCCCGCCGAACGGGACCGACGGCACCGACGGCGCCCCCGGAGCCGACGCGTATGTGCTGGCGGGAGCCGACGGCCACGCCGTCATCACCTGGTAGAAGGGGCAGGGGGCAGAAAAGGTGAGGCCAGCGGCGGAGCGGGGGCCAGCCGCCGCAGAGCTGCCGGGCTTCCCGGTCCCTGGAAGACGCTTCTGATGAGCTGCCCCAGCACGTACGCCGCATCTGTCACCTGCAGAGCTACCGGCATGGACGCCAGTGGTCCGCCTCCACCATCAAGGTCATCGGCTCCGGTATCGATGACCCGGACTTCGCCGACAAACTCTCCCGCCTGATCGGCGACCACGACGTGGAGACGACCTCCACCGGCACCTCGGAGTCCGGCAAGTCCACCTCCGTATCCATGCCACAGGAACGCATCCTGGCAGCCGACGCCATCCGTGCGCTGCCCAAGGGCACGGCGCTCGCGTCCGCCACCGGCATGCGCGCGGCCATGCTCGACCTGCGCCCCTGGTATCTCGAGCCGCGCCAGATACTGCAGGGGAGCACGGGGAACACCGGTCATCCACCCATAGACAGCCTCAGGTCATGACGTTATGCAGCAGCAGGTCAGCGGGGACTGTCGAGCCCGTCGAAGCCAAGCTCCCCAAGGGGATGACGCAGCGGTACGAGGTGGGCCCACGCCACATCAGAGCGATGCTGGCAGGTCAGGCGTCGGTGATGGGTGTGAGGGTGTCGAGCCAGACGTCGAAGACGAAGCGTGTGTCGTTGGGGCCGCCCTCCAGCCACCAGGTGCTCACTGTGGCGACGTCGTCGGCGATCTCTTCGATCGTGCACTGGATGCTGGTGGGGCAGGGGTAGGGCGAGGTCGGCTGCAGGTCTCCGCCGAAGTAGGCGGTTTTGCCGACGAGTTGGTGAGGGCGGTCGTAGACGTCGGCGAACTCCACGAGGATGATGCCTGGGAACGGATCGTCGGTGAGCCAGCAGACAGCGGTAGCGGGCAGTTCGCAGCCATCACCCTCGCCCAGATTTATCCCCATGGCCGCACGCTACCCAATGGGTGTCGCACGGCACTACTGGTTTAGACCTGTCCTATGTAGTGAAGCGGACGTTGGTCTGTTCATGGGGCGGGGTACGTGGAGTTGGATTGTTCCGGACGGGCTGTGGGAGATTGCGAAGCCGCTGATCCCGCCGACGAGGGTGCGGCCGCAGGGTAGCGGGACACAGGACACGCCTGATGAGACGCTGTTCGCGGCGATCATCTACGTCCTGGTCAGTGGCTGCGCCTGGCGCCAACTGCCGCCCTGCCTCGTTGGGTGACCCGTCACCATGGGCTTCAGCCCTTCGCTGCTGTGGGTGTTGCCGGCCGAGACGCCGGCAAGGAGGGGCAGTCCGTTCGCATCCGACAGGATGCGCAGAGTGGAACCCGGCTTGCCCCCGGCCCACGGGGCTCGGACCTGTGTCTTCGCCCTTTTTTAGCGCGGACGTGACACGACCCGCACCGCGGCCGGTACTTCAAGCCCCAGCGCCTCCACGCCGACAAAGCCTATGACCGGCCGGGCCTGCGGAAATGGTTACGCGGCAAGCGCATTGGCGTCCGCATCGCCCGCAAAGGCACGGATCGCCTCGCCGCAAACCCCGTCCACCCCGACCCTCTGCGCAGGCAGATCGGGCTCGCTGCCGGACCCGAGCTATGGCTGATTTCGCTTGACGTTGCCGACAAACAGGCGTGTGGCTGCGTAAATGCACACGACCATTCCGAGGAGTACCCAGCCACCCTTGATGCCAAGGGCTATGAGAAAGACGGAGAAGGCCACACCGATGACGGCGAAAATGGTGGTGAACAGCATGTAGCGCTTGACCGCTGCTCGCTGTTCGACGGACCATCCGACTCGAGGCACGATTCCTCCCAAGTGATGTCACGCGGGCCCGACACGTGTCCGGCCCGCTGCTGACTTAGCCGCCGACAGCGTTCGGCGCTATCTGGCTGGCGCTCCATGAGATTGCGTAGCATCCGGCTGCCGCACCGAGCGATCCCCCAAACGTTGCCGGAGCCGCCGCCGCTACAGCCGTTGCGCAGGCTGCGGCGGAGAGACCACCCATCAGCAGTCCGGCGACGTCGCCCCAGAGGGGGCCCTTGTGTCCCCTTGAGCCAGGTGCACGGCGCAGGTGGCGAGGTCACCGACCGGCGCTAGGGCGTTGGCCGCCGCGGTCAGACTGAGCAGCCCGTTCGGGGCGGTCCGGTTGATGGGGTCGCCGCCCGGGGCCGGTGCGGTCGGTCGAGCGGGTCGCGGCGACAGCGCGACGAGCCGTGCGGCCGGCGGCAGCGCCCCGTCCGCACGGCTCGTCCCACGTCGGTGTCAGCGGACCGCGTGAGCGGCGTTCTCGATGACCTCGGTGACCTTCCCGGGCTTCGAGACGCTTACCGCGTGCGAGGACCGCACCTTCGAGGTGTGGGCGTGGGCCCGCTCGGCCATGAACTCCTGTGCCGCGGGCGGGATGTTGAGGTCCTGCGTGGCGACGAGGACCCAGGAGGGGATGGTCTTCCAGGCCGGTTCGGCCGAGGCCCCGGCCAGGGCGGCGTCGGTGATCGGCCGCTGGGTGACGGCCATCAGGTCCGTCGTGGCGCGGGGCACGTCCGCGGCGAACTGGTGGTGGAAGCTGGTGTTCTGGATGTAGAGGTCATTGACCGGGGAGCCGTCGGCGTTCATGGTCGGCACCGGACGCAGTGTGTCGCCGAGGGTGCTGCCCGGGAACTTGCCCGCCAGGTCGGCCGCGCTCTCACCCTTGTCCGGGAGGAAGGCAGCGAGGTAGACCAGCGCCTTGACGTTCTCGTTGCCGGTGGCGGCATTGCTGATCACCGAGCCGCCGTACGAGTGCCCGGCCAGGACGATGGGCCCGTCGATGCCGGCCAGGACGTCCCTGAGGTAGGCGGAGTCGCCGCTCAGGGAGCGCAGCGGGTTGGCGACGGCGACCACCGGATAGTGATCGTGGCGCAGCCTGCGGATGACGTCGTTCCAGCTCGTGGAGTCGGCGAACGCGCCGTGGACGAGGACGACGGTGGGCTTGGGCGCCTCGGTGGCAGGGTCCTTGTCAGCGGCGGCCGACCCGGTCGCGGTGGCGAGCAGCCCGGCGAAGACGCTCGCGGTGGCGAGGGCGGTGAGTGCGGTCCGGGTCCGGCTGGTGCGGACGGTTCGGTTCATGTCGATGGCCTTTCGGGCGGAATCGGTGGTGGGTACCCCGCCCGTCTCCCGAGCGGGGCACGGATGGGAGGCGGGCGGGAGCCCGTCGGTGGGGGCGAGTCGGTCGGTGGGGGCGAGTCGGTCGGTGGGAGGCGGGCGGGAGCCCGTCGGTGGGGGCGGAGGTCGGCTGGGGGGATCAGGGCCGGTGCCGGGCGGTGAGTTCCTCGTGCTCGGGCGGCGAGGGCTTGGGGATCTGGGTGCCTGGGCCGTAGAGGGCGCGGCTGAGCGCGACGCGCAGGTGCCGGGTGGCGGACCGGGTCCAGGTCGGCGCGGGCTCGTCCGGGTCCGGGTCGGGCGCAAGCTCCAGCGGTCGGTACTGCTCGTGGGCGGTGAGGGTGTGCAGCCGGGCCGGGTCGAGGGGCTCGTGGACCTCGACGTACTCGCCGTGCGGCAGGCGCTTGATGACGCCGGTCTCGCGGCCGTGCAGCACCATGTCGCGGTCGCGTCGCTGCAGGCCGAGCGCGAGGCGCTTGGTGATGACGAAGGCCAGGACCGGGGCGACGAACAGGCCGACACGCACGGCCCAGGTCACGGAGTTGACGGAGACGTGCAGCCAGATGGCGATGACGTCGTTGGCGGCCCCGACGAGCGCCACCGCGTAGACGCTGAGCCAGGCCACGCCCAGGGCGGTCCGTACGGGACGGTTGCGAGGGCGGTCGAGGAGGTGGTGGTCGCGGTCGTCGTCCGTGACCCAGGCCTCCAGGAACGGGTAGGCGCCCATCGCGAGGAAGAGGACCAGGCCCGCCAGCAGCGGCAGGAGGTTGTCCAGGGCCAGGGTGTGGCCCCACAGGTCGATCTCCCAGCCCGGCATGACGCGCAGCAGGCCGTCCGCGACGCCCATGTACCAGTCCGGCTGGGATCCGGCGGACACCTGGTCCGGGCGGAAGGGGCCGTAGTTCCACACGGGGTTGATCTGGGCCACGGCCGCCATGAAGAAGATCACGCCGGACACGAAGCAGAAGTAGCCGGCGGACTTCACGGCACGGACCGCGAACGGGAGGCCGACGACGTTGTTCTCGCTCCGGCCGGGGCCGGGGTACTGGGTGGGCCGGTGGCGCAGGGCCAGTACCGCGTAACCGACGAGCACCGCGATCATCAGCGCGGGGATGACCAGCGTGTGCAGGGTGTTGAAGCGGGCGATCAGGTCCTCGCCGGGGAACTCGCCGCCGAAGAGGAAGAACGACAGGTAGGTGCCGACGACCGGGATCGACAACAGTGTGCCGTTGACCACTTGCAAGCCGGTTCCGGACAGCAGGTCGTCGGGCAGGTCGTAGCCGGTCAGGCCGGCGAACATGGCCAGGACGAGCAGCAGGAACCCCAGCACCCAGTTCAGCTCGCGCGGCTTACGGAACGCTCCCGTGAAGAAGACCCGCAGCAGGTGCGCGAAGACCGCGGCGACGAAGACCAGTGCCGCCCAGTGGTGCGCCTGGCGGATGAGCAGGCCGCCGCGGACGTCGAAGGAGAGGTGCAGGGTCGAGTCGAAGGCCCGGGACACCAACTGTCCCCGCAGCGGTGCATATCCGCCCTGGTAGACGACGAGATCGGTGGAGGGGTGGAAGTAGAGGCTGAGGTAGACGCCTGTGATCAGCAGGACGACGAAACTGTAGAGCGCGATCTCGCCGAGCATGAACGACCAGTGGTCCGGGAAGACCAGGCGCCGGGCGGAGCGGGCCGTCGCGCGCAGGCCCGTCCGGCTCGCCACCCACGTGGCGAGCCGCTCTCCACCGCGCTCTCGCTGCGGTCCGGCCGGCCGGCTGTCGTTGCCCATCTCGTCACCATTCGTCGCGCGGCACACTGTTCGGGTGCATTCATCAACTGCTGTCCCAATCAAGACCGGTGAGGACGCAACGGTGTGACACTCGGGCGGTCGGGTGTCAGCGTGTGACGACGTTCTCCAGTTCCCTGCCCGCGGCGAACCGGGCCAGCTGCCGTCGCACGAGCGCTTCGAGACGGGGCCAGAAGTCGGGGGTGAAAGCGCCGACGTGCGGGGTTACCAGGACACCGGGCGCGGTCCAGAGCGGGTGGCCCGGCGGGAGCGGTTCGGGGTCGGTCACGTCCAGGGCGGCCCGCAGCCGTCCGCCGTCCACCTCCTTCAGCAGGGCGTCGGTGTCGACGACCGCGCCCCGGGACACGTTGACGAGCAGGGCGCCGTCCTTGACGCGGGACAGCAGCGCGGCATCGAAGAGCCCGCGGGTCGCCCCGGTCAACGGGGTGCACAGCACGATCACATCGGCGTCCGGGACAAGCCCGGGCAGCAGCGACACGGAGCGCACCGGCCCCTGGGGCGTGTCCCTGTCCGCGCGCCCGACGCGGGTGACGGCGCAGCCGAAGGGCGTCAGGAGCTCCTCCAGGGCGGAGCCGACGGCGCCGTGACCGACGATGAGCACGGACCGTTCGCGCAGGGTGGAGAAGGTCCGCGGATCCCAGTCCTCCCGGTCCTGGGCGCGGAGCGACTCCGGTATGCCGCGCAGGCTGGCGAGGATCAGTGTCAAGGCCAGCTCGGCCGTGTCGGCAGCCGCCACCCCCTTCGCGTTGCACAGGGTCACGTCACGCGGCAGCCGGTCCAGCACCGCCCGCAGTTCGTCGGTACCGGCGCTGAGCGCCTGCACCGCCCGCAGCCGGGTCATCCGGGCCAGCGGCCGGGCGATGACGCCGATGTCCTTGGTCAGTGGGGGTACGTAGAACTCGACTTCCGCCGGGTCCGTGGGAAAGGCCGAACGGCCGTCCCAGCGGGCGTAGTCGAGGCCCGGGGGCAGATCGGCAAGGCGGCCGAACTGTGCGGGCAGCCATACCTGGGGGGATCGCACGGTCATGACGACGAACTCCGCTCTCACGACGTTTTCCGGGGCTCTGGTCCGGTCTCGGAACGTCCCGAAAGGTCGCGGACGGAGCCGGACCATTGACTGCGCACCGTGCGCTCCTGTGACAACGGTCCGCCCTGTGGTCGCCTGTCCTCGCTGTCACACGCTCTGCCCATACGTTGTCATGTCGGGCATGCACACTATTCTCAGTGGACCGTCCGGTCTCCGACCCGAACACGACTCCTACGCGGTCACCGCGGAGTTCTACGACATCTTGCAGGCCGACGAGGACGAGGCGCGGGTCCGGCGGCTCTACTCACGCCAGATCGCCGACGCCCGCACCGGTGTGCTGGACGTCGGGGCCGGTACCGGGCGGGTGACGATGCTGGCCCTCGCTGACTCCGGGGCCGACGTGCACGCCGTCGAACCGGCCCGGGCCATGCGCACGTCGCTGCTGACCCGGCTCGCCGCCCTGTCCTGCGAGCAGCGGGACCGGGTCACCGTGCACCCGCACCCCCTGGACGAGACGGCGCTGGACGCGGTCGCGGATGTGGCCGTCTGCCACAACATGGTGGGCTGCCTGCCACCCGGGATACGCGAGAAGTTGTGGCCCGCGCTCGGCAGGGCCCTCACCCCCGGCGGCTCGCTGTTCGTGCAGTTGCCGCCGGCCCGGCTCCCGGCCCGCACCGTCGTGCGCCGGCTCGCGGACAAGCGGGTCGGCGAGCACATCTACGGCGGGCGCATGACGATGTCGGCCGCCGGTTACCGCATCCGGACCCGCGCCGACTACTGGGTCAGGGACGCCGAGGACGTGCTGCGGGAACACACCGAGACGTTCTGGATGTGGCCCGCGACGCGCGCCCGGCTGACCGACGAACTGGCCGCGCACGGGTTCGCCCCGCTTCCGGGGTACGAGGAGTCGGAGCTGCTGGCCGTGACACTGAACGTCCGCCGGTGAAGCGCCGCACCGCAAGGGCCCCTCGGTGCCGCACGGTCACCACCGGGCCCGTCGCGCTCGGCCATCCGAGCGCTTCAGCCGGTGCGCGCGACCAGCTTCGCCGAGCGCACCGCGCGGGTGACGCGGACCGCCAACCGACGGCTGCTGGACGCGTTCCTCACCGCCGCCCGCACGGGCGATCTGCCGGTCCTGGAGGAGATCCCCGGCCGTCGGCGTCGTCAGCTACTCGGACGGCGGCGGCATCCGCAGTGGGTCCCGGATCCCCGTGGTCGGGCGGTCCCACGTCTTGCGCTACCTCGTGACCTTCGCCCCGTCCTTCTGGCCGGAGACGGACAGCCGGTGAGTCGAGGCGAACGGGCTGGTGGCGGTGCTGATCTCCTCCGGGGCGCAGCCCATCTCCTGCTCCGCCTCGACGTCCGGGAGGGAGACGCCGAGCGGGTCATGGGGGTCATGAACCCGACCGCACCGGCCCCGTACGTGGCTTCGTCGCGGAACTGACCGGCTGCGGCGTCCGCCTCACCTTCAGACCATCGTCACAGGAACAGCCGGTTCCCGGTCATCCAGTAGTCCGGCCCGTACCGCACGGCGGACGCCTCACCACGACGCCCCCGGAGCCATGCAGTGACCGATCCGATCCAACTGCCCGACCTGTCCACCGGAAAGGACTTCACCGGGGACACGTTCTCGCCCCTCTACACGACGACGGTGACCGTCGACGGCGGTGCGGTCGCGCACGGGCGGGCCTCCGGCCGGGCCCGGTCGTCCGACGGCGCCCTGGACCTGGAGCTGCGGATGCCCGCGGAACTGGGCGGCCCCGGTACGGGGACCAATCCAGAGCAACTGTTCGCGGCCGGTTTCGCGGCCTGCTTCCACGGCGCGCTGAGCCTCCTGGCGCGGCAGGAAGCGCTCGATCCCGCCGCCGTCTCCGTCCTGGCGACCGTGGCGTTCGGACGTGATCCCGAGGACGGCGGCTATCTGCTCCACGTCGACCTGGTGGTGCGGTGGCCCGGCGTGCCGCGCGAGACGGCCACCCGCCTGATGAAGCGGGCCGACGCGCTGTGTCCGTACGCACGCATGGCCTGGCGGGGCACGCCGACCACCATCACCCTCGCCCCCTGACCGGTCAGAGCGGGAACCACGGGTCGACGTCGGCGGCCTCCTCGCCGCGGACGGCGAACCCGGCGATCTCCTTCTTGCGCACGTGCTGCGGCGGCAGTGCCGCGACCACGGGATGGTCTCCCTGCGCTGGGCGCGGTCCACGCCGCTGTGCCGACCCCGCCTCGAAGAACTCCTCGTTGACGGCCCGGTAGTGCGCCCAGTGTCGCGGCAGCTCGTCCTCCGGGAAGATGGCCTCCACCGGGCACACGGGCTCGCACGCGTGGCAGTCCACGCATTCGTAGGGGTGGATGTACAGCGTGCGCACGCCCTCGTAGATGCAGTCCACAGGGCATTCGGCCAGGCACGCCCGGTCCTTGATGTCGACACAGGGCTGCGCGATGACGTAGGTCACCCCTTGCTCCTCTCCGGGCTTCCGGCTCACTCAAGTGACCGACGACACGGCAAAGGTGTGACACCTGCATACGGACGGTCCCTCGCGCCGGTACCCCTGTCACAAATCGTCGACCAGGCGGCTCACTTGACCATGACTCACCCACGGCCACAGAAGTGAGCGGGCCCATGACCGAACAACATCTTGTCAGAGGGCCGCTTGCCCCAGGCCGCTGTTCGCCCTCACGTTCCGAAGGGCATCATCACGCGTACTTCAGCACGCGTCGCGGTCGCCGGTGCCTGCTTCATGGGGCTCTCGCTCGCCCCGACGACCGCCCAGGCCACCCCCGGCGGCCCCGGGGGCAGCGGCCGGGTCCTGGCCCAGCGGACCGTCGGCGACACCGACTACATCCTCCGCGAGATCACCATCCCGCCCGGCCAGGCGACCGGGTGGCACTACCACGACGGCACCTTGTACGCCTTCGTCAAGCAGGGCACGCTCAGCCACTTCGACGCCTCCTGCACCTTCGACGGTGTGTACGAGAAGGGCAGCTTCCTCAAGGAGCCGTCGGGCGCGGACCACGTGCACATCGGCGAGAACCCGGGGGCCACGGACATCGTCCTGGAGGTCCTCCACGTCCTGCCGCACGGCGCACCCTTCTCCCAGGAAGCGCCGTCCCCGGGCTGCGAACTGCCGTGACACGGCGGCCGTTCGGCAGCTGTCACAGCTCCCGCCGCTGCCCGGTCAATGCGGTACCGACGGCTCGTGGCGGTCCATGCCCGGGCTCCGCGGCGACCAAGGAGGAGCATGGCAGGGACATTCGTCAGTCGCGCCCGGGCGACCGCCGGCCCCCCGGAGCCCGTCCACCGGACTTCCGAAGCAGGTCGAGGAGGGACGCGAGGATGACGCGAGACGCCGACCGTCCGACCGATCCCGCCGCCGTCACCGTCTCGCTCGCAGCGGAGGCCGCCGTCCTGGAGGGACGGCTCGGGGTGATCCTGGAGGCGATCGACGAGGTGGACGCCCGGATCCGCGCGGTGTCCGAGAAGATCAGCCGGCTGCCCGCGGCCGGCGACCACGTGGCGTCGCCGGTGAACGAAGCGCATGCCACGGGGCTCACTCCGTCCCCGACCCGCCGTCTCTGACGGCCCGATCAACGGTGTGTTCTGCGTGGGACCGCCCACTCTGTTCTCGGCCGACGGAACCGCTGCCCGGCACGTTCGCCGATATCCCCCGGTGCCGTGCCGAGTGGCGGGTCGGGGCATCGAGCCGTCCCGCCAGGACACAGGGTTGGAGACGAGAGGAACCCTCGGGCCGGCACTCGACACGCCTCGGGCCCTCATGCCCGGCGCCGGCCCGGCGGCCACCCCATCACCGCAGGCCCCCGCCCTCGTGCGCGTCCCGTCGCCGACGAAGCCGGAGGCCGACCGCGCGTCGGGGCACCGCCGAGGGCGCCGCAGAACCCCCGGCCACGGCAGGCGGGAGTGACAAGGCCGGCGAAGACGTGCCTCCGTACGGCAAGTGCACGGAGCTGATCTCCTGCCGTACTTCGCGCAGTCCGGGGACACCGAGACCCGCGCCCGCGACGTCGCGTCGGCGCTGGGACGCGACATCGGCAGCGGCAGCATCAACGCCGTCCGCGGCTCGCTCGACCGCCTCGTGGGCACCTCGCGCGTCCAGCGGGCCGGCCGCGAACTGTACTGCGCCGTCACGCCGTGAGCCGGTCTCCGGGCTGTGCGGGCTCCTCTCCCCGGCGCGGTTCGCCGCGCGAGACGAATGCCTCCCGCGGGTGCTGCACCGACGCCAGCGACACGATGTCGCGGCCGTAGAGAAGGGCCGTGGCCCATACCGCGAACACACGCGTTTTGCGTTCCCAGCTCGGTATGGCCAGAACGTGGTAGCCACGGTGCATCAGCCAGGCCGGGAACCCCTTGATGACCAGGCCCCGGTACTGGAAGATGCCGCGGCCGAGCCCGAGTGTGGCCACCACACCGAGACTGCGGTGCACGTAGTCCTTGGCCGGACGGCCGCGCAGCGACGCCAGGATGTTCTTCGCCAGCCGTTTGCCCTGGCGGACGGCGTGCTGGGCGTTGGGCACGGTGTGCGCGCCCGGCCTCCCGGCCGCGAGATCGGGCACCGAGGCGTCGTCTCCCGCCGCCCAGACGTCGGGCACCACCTCGGTGTCCGTGGTGACGCGCAGGTCCGCCCGTACGGTGAGCAGGCCCCGCTCGTCGACGGGCAGGTCACTGTGGTTGTGCACGATCGGGTTGGCGGCGTTGCCGGCCGTCCACACCAGCAGGCCCGAGTCGTACTCGGTGCCGTCCGACAGCCGCACCCGGCCGTCCTCGGCGGACACCAGCTGGGTGTTCAGGTGCACCCGCGCCCCCCGTTTCTCCAGTGAACGCACCACCCAGGCGCCCGGCCGGTCCGTGACCTCGGGCAGGATGCGGTCCCGTGCCTCGACCAGGTGGAAGGCCGGTTCGTCCGCGCCGATCTCCGGGTACTGCTTGAGCAACGCGGTTGCCAGGGCCAGCAGTTCACCAAATCCCTCCACTCCGGAGAATCCGCCACCGACGACGGTGACGGTGAGCAGTTTGCTGCGTTCGGGCCCGCGCGGCAGACCGGCCGCACGGTCGAAGGAGGTGAGGAGGCGGTCGCGGATCGCCACCGCCTCCTCGACATGCTTGAGTCCGTACGCCTGATCGCTCAGGCCCGGGATCGGGAAGGTCCGGGTGACCGCCCCCGCCGTCACCACCAGGACGTCGTAGTGCAGGTCGAGGGACGGCCCGGACTCCGGACGGACCGTGACCGTGCGCGCGCTGTGCCGGATCTCCGTCACCGAGCCCGCCACCAGACGTGTGCGGCGCAAGTGACGGCGGAGCGAGACCGCCGCGTGACGGGCCTCCACCGAACCGGCCACGACCTCGGGCAGGAAGGGCTGGTACGTCATGTACGGGCGGGGGTCGACAACGGTGACGCGCGCCTCGCCCGGCCGCAGCCTCTTCTCCAGACCCCACGCGGTGCAGAAGCCCGCGTACCCGCCGCCCACGATCAAGATCTCACGCACGGTGTCCTCAGTTCCTCTCGGTGCTCACCCTCTAGACCGGTCGACGACAGCCGGTGTGACACGGTGGTCGGATGACGGGCCAAGGCCCAACGCTCCCCATGCGCGTACCTCTGCACCCACATGTCGGTGCGGTCAATCATGCGAGCACGGATGAGTACCAGCGGTGACTCACACCGAAAGACATCAGTTCGGAGTCGGCATGCTGTCCGAACCGTCCGCGCTGATCGTCCGCACCACGTTCCCCGCCGTGGGTGCCTCCCTCGGTAGCATCACGGAGCTGTTCTACCGCCGCATGTTCGAGGAACAGCCGGAGCTGCTGGGCGACTTGTTCAACCGGGCGAACCAGGCCAGCGGCACCCAGCGCGAAGCGCTCGCCGGTGCCGTCGCTGTCTTCGCGACCGCGCTCGTGGAACACCCGACAAGCGCCCCGACGCCGTGCTGGTCCGCATCGCGAGCAAGCACGCCTCGCTCGGCATCACCTCGGACCAGTACACGCTGGTCGCCCGTCACCTCCTCGGGGCCGTGGCCGAGGTCCTCGGCGAAGCCGTGACCCCGGAGGTGGCCGAGCGCCACGAGGAGACGCCGGACGCGGTCTCCCTCGTCCTGCGTCGCGCCGACGGGGCGCCGACCGTTCCGTTCGTCCCGCCAGTACGTCAGCGTTCGGGTCGAACTGCCCGACGGAGCCCACCAGATACGGCAGTACGGCCTCTCCTCGGGGGGCCTGGCCGGCATCGCCCGTCTCTCCCCCGCGCCCGACGCCACGGCGTTCCCTGTGCGGCCCGTGGCCTTCATGAAGGCCGTCCGCTCCGACCTCCTGGCCCACGGGCTGAGTCACCAGTCCGTCCACTACGAGGTGTTCGGCCCCGACCTCTGGCTCAGCAAGTAGTCACCCGCCGTGTGGCGGACACCGGAAAGAACCCCACCAGTGAGCGAGAAGATGTGCTCGCGGCCGCAGCCGGATGCCGCGCACGGACCTCAGGGAACACCCAGGCCACAGCAGCGCCCGGCTGCGGCGCCGTCGGGGCAAGGCCCCGCCGGGGCGCTGCGCGCCGACGCGGAACGCAATCGCCAACGCATCCTGCGGCGGCTCGCCGGCTTCTGTCCCGTGAGGGGCTCGGCGTCCCGATGACCGCCATCGCACGCGAGGCCGGCGTCGGCAACACCACGCTGTTCCGCCGGTTCGGCATGAGGGAGCAGCTCATCGACGCCGCTTTCACGGACCGTGTGGAGACCCACCACAGCCTGGTGGCGGCCTGCTCCGACGATCCGGACACGTGGCAGGGCTTCGCCGACTACGTCCGCGGTCTGTCCGCCCTGCGGGCCGCGGATCCGACCTTCGTGGAGGTCCTGACCATGACCTTTCCCGGTGGCGTCGTCGAGACTCGACGCGCCGAAGCGGCCCGCGGTGCGCTCAGGACCATCTCCCGGGCCAGGGAGGCCGGTTATCTGCGCCAGAACTTCGACGACCGCGACCTCACGCTGATACTGCCGGCCAACTCGGGGACCCTGCGCGCGAGCGGCGCCACGGCCCCCAAGGCCTCACACCGCCTGGTGGCGCAACTGCTGCGTGCCTACGCCACCGCCGACGCTCCGGTCGAACCGGTGCCGGAGGCTCCGCAGCGCACGGAGCTCTATCACACCATGATCGGGGTCATCCGGTCCCGGACCGCCTGACGGACCGAGGTGGCCGCCCCCGCTGCGAGGACGGTGAGCCGTCCCGCCGCGGGGGCCGTCGTACCCGACCGTCGTCGTCCTCATACGCAAGAACCGAGTGTGACACGATGCATGACGATGCGTTGATACTGTGCACTCGACTATACGCACAGCGTATAGTCGACCCGGCAACGCAGACGGCGCTCACGCCCTGCCGCTGCCCATCCCTGCGCCCCGAGACGGCGCCCTGCCCGCAATACATTCAAGGGGAACATGGTGAGCCCACCTGTACGTCGGCGCCTCGGAGGTCTCCGCGCGCTCGCCTTCGGCGCTCGACTCGCGCTCTTCGGTGGGCGCAACAGCGCAATCCGCACGTCATTGACCGCTGTCGGAGTAGGGCTGGGGGTGGCCATGCTGCTGTTCGCCGCATCGGTGCCGACCGTCAGAAACCACCGGGACCAGCGGATCCATCAGCGCATCGATGTCAACCTCAGCGACCGCGCCATCACACGCTCGGATCACACTGTTCTTGTCAGGGACATCGACACCGTGTTCCGCGGCGAGAAGATCCGAGGGCGCATGGTGCAGCCGGAGGGGCCCGCGGCACCGCTGCCGCCCGGAGTCCTGCGCTACCCGCGCCCCGGAGAGATGGTGGTGTCTCCCGCACTGCACAAACTGCTGAACGCACCTGGAAACGGACTGCTGCGCGAGCGCCTCGCCCATCCCATCGCGGGTGAGATCGGCGATGCAGGTCTGCTCGCCCCGGGCGAGCACGTCTTCTATCTGGTCGCGAACCACATGGCCCCCGATGCGGGCCCAACGCGACGGCTCGACCACTTCGGCAAGACCTACCCGAGGAAGCCCCTTCCCCCCGAACTCCTCCTCCTCTGCATCGCCGGAATCGTCGTACTGCTCGTGCCCGTGGGTGCCTTCATCGCCGCGGCCGTACGGTTCGGCGGTGAGCGACGGGACCGGCGGCTGGCCGCCCTGCGCTTGGTCGGCGCGAACCGCGGGATGACCGCCACCATCGCCGCAGGCGAGGTCGCGCTCAGCACACTGGCAGGTACAGCTCTGGGTGTGGTCCTTTTTATGACGGGGCGTCAGTTCGCGGGAACGGTGGAGCTACAGGGGCTCGGTGTCTTCCCCCAAGATCTCACGCCTCAGCCCCTGCTGGCGGCGCTCGTGGTCGTCGCCGTACTCTCGCTCTCCCTCGGCATCACTCAACTGTCGATGCACAAGGTGGCCGTAGAGCCCCTGGGAGTCGTCCGGAAGTCCGGCAGCACCTCGCGCCGCCTGTGGTGGCGTATCGCACTTCCTCTGCTCGGACTGATTCTGCTGCGCCTCTCCGTGCGCAGCCCTGCGGACCTGCACGGCACCTCCGGGGTCGTCCTGCTGCTCATCGGCATGCTCTCGCTGCTCGTCGGAGTCACCGCGGTGCTGCCCTGGGCCGTGGAACGCCTCACCCGGTTGCTCGGCGGCTTCGGCCCGCTGCCTTGGCAACTAGCCGTGCGCGGCTTGCAGTTGAACGGCGAGGCCACCAGCCGCTCGGTCAACGGGATCGCGGTGGCGGTGGCAGGAGCCGTGGCGCTCCAGACCCTCCTCACCGGACTGGCCCACAACCCGGTGGACAGCACCGCCCGGGGGGCATACGGCCCCTCCGCCTCCACACGCGTCGCTGTCGCCCGCCTGGACGACGGCGGGACGCGAGGGGCGGCCTACGCCCCCGTGCTCGCCACGACTCCTGGCGTGCAACGGGCCGTTGAGTTCAGGGAGTTGTCGATGAGCCCCCTGAACGGTGGTTTTCCTCAGACCGTCCTCATCGCCGACTGCGCTCATTTGCGCCTGCTGGCACAGTTGCCTTCCTGTTCCGACGGGGACGCGTTTCTCACCGCTCCTCCGGGCACGGACACCAGGCACGACCTGACCACATGGGCGGCCGGCATGAAACTGCGCATGGACATGTACGGTCCCCGCTGGACTGTCCCGCACATCGCCGCAACCGTCCGTGCGACCCCCGCCTATCCGGCGGCGGTTTCCTCTGAACGGACCCTGCTGGCCACCCCCGAGGCGGCCGGGCACACCGCCATCGCACACGCCGTCAGCACGGTCGGCCTCACCTATGCGACCGGGTTCGAAGACGTGGAGGATCACATCCGCACCGCAGCAGCACGGCTGGACCCGGCCTTCAGCGTCGAATTTCCTGGAAAGTCGCAGGGCAACCCTGCCCTCGACGGCGTCAGGCGGGCTTTGCTGGCGGGGGTGACCGCCGTACTGGTACTGATCGCGGCGAGCATGCTGCTCGGTGCGCTCGAACAGGTTCGCGAGCGCGCACGAGTGCTGTCCGTACTCGTCGCGTTCGGCACGCCCCGTCGTACGCTCGCCACATCCGTCTTCTTGCAGTCCGTACTGCCCGTCGGACTTGGTTTGCTCGTGGCGGAGTCGATCGGGACGGCCCTCGGCAGCTCGCTGCTCGATCTCGTCGGAATACCTGCGCCACGCAACTGGAGCACCCTGCTGGCCATCGCCGGCATCGGGGCGACTGTCTCGCTGGGTGTCACCCTGTTGACCCTGCCGGCGTTGTGGCGTTCGACGCGACCGCAGGGACTGCGTCACGAGTGACATGGCGGAGACCTGGCCCCGGACCGGTGGACAGTGAGGGCATCGGGGCACGGTCATCGCCCCGTTCCGCCGTCGCGGGCTCGGTGGCACGACAGAAAGCGCAGTACGCCACGGATCAGGCCGCCCAAGACAGGTCCCCGTCCGCGTCGCCAATCGGATCACCGGCTCCGCGACGACCGCACTGTCGGCCCCACGGTCCGCCGTTGCCAACACGGCACGGCGGCCGTGCCGGTACGGCCTCAGATCAGTTCAAGCCCGCCGTCGACCGTGATCACCTGGCCGGTCGCATGGCGTCCGGCGGGCTCGGCCAGCCGCAGGACCCAGTGGGCCACCTCTTCCGTCCTGGCGATGTGGTGCGTCGGAATGCGCTCACGCTCGTAGGCGTATACGTCGTTGGCTGCTTCAGGGCTGAGACCGGCGTGCAACATGACATCCGTCTGGGTCGGGCCCGGAGCGACCGAGTTGACCCGGATGCCTTCGCCGGCGAGTTCCAGCGCCCAGCTGCGTGTCATCTGCTCGATGGCCGCCTTCGTGGCCGCGTAGTGCGCACCACCGGCCATCGGACGATGCCCGTACGTACTGGACAGGTTGATGATCGTGCCGGAAGTCTCCCGCAGGTGGGGCAGGGCGGCGTGGGCAAGCAGGCTGGGCGCCACGACATTGAGTTCGAGAAGGCGGAGAACGACCTCTTTGTCGGTCTCGGCCAGGGGCATGACCGCTGTCGCTCCAGCGTTGTTGATCAAGTAGTCGAGGCGACCCCACTTTTGGACAGCGGTGCTGACGATCTCAGCGGGTGCCCCATCCTGGCAGACATCGATCGCCAAAACCTCGATGTTCCCGTTGGCGGCTGCTATCTCCTTCAACGGCTCTTCACGGCGGCCCACTCCGAGCACATGTACCCCGGCTTCCGCGAACGTGAGGGCAATGGCACGTCCGATGCCCGAGCCCGCCCCGGTGACGATCGCAACGTGCTTGCGGCTCTGCGCGGACGGGTCGGCGTCAGCGTCGTAAAACATCTTGGCCATGGTGATTCCTTCACTCGTGGTCTTGCAAAACGGTGGGTGACCACCCGCCGTCAAGAAGCCGTAACAACATTACCGCATCACATGTTGTCATCCATTTGCGCCACACAACGATGTTGTCGGTCACACCTGACAAAGCCCCACCAGGGCCGCGGGGACTCGTTCCGGAACAGTGTGATAGTGAATGTCGTTCGTGTAGTCTCACAGGTCACTGCGGTGGCTCAGCAGGAGCCGCACGGTGACGGCCGTCCGTGAGTGGCTGGGGAAGGTAGCCGTTCGCCGACGCATCCAGGTCGACGCACACTGTGATGTGCAGAACCACGAGGCGAGGAAGACAGTGGCAATGGTGAATCCGGCGAGCCCGACCAGCGCGTCGGACGACGGGACACGAAGCACCGCGGCCTCCGGGGAACCCGGCGCCATGGCATCGGTGTTCGCCAACTTCCGTCAGTACCTCATGGGATGGGGTACGCACAGCCCTGCGGGCAACACCGTCGACCAGTTCCGCAGCGGGCTTGCCACCCCGCAGTTCAACGGCGTCGTACGCGTAGGGTCGGTGTCTGCGGACGAGGCGGACGTGACGGCCGTCCGCGAGGAGTTCGCGAGCGTTCCCTGGTGGTGGTGGGTGGGACCCGACAGCCCCGAGGACACCGCCGACGTCCTGCGGCGCCACGGTGGACGAGAGCTCGCGGCCCTGCCCGTGATGGTGCTCCCGCTCGACGAACCGGCGGCCCCGGGCACGGTCCCCGACACCGCTCGCACCGGTTTGCGGGTGGAGCCGGTCCGGGACGGTCAACGGCTCGCCGAGTTGGTCCGGACTTACCGGGCGTCGATGGGGGTCGAGCCCGGTCTGGAGGCCGAGATGGTGCGCATCGAGTCGCGGCGCGAGGACAACGCCGACATCGTCCGACTGGCCGCCGTGCTGGAGGGCCGAGTGGTCGGGACGACCGTGGTGATCACCGCCCACGGGGTGGCCGGGATCTTCCTAGTCCACGTGAGCGAAGCACATCGCCGACGGGGCGTCGGTGCGGCCCTGACGACCGCCGCGCTCCAGGTGGGACGGGAGCGCGGGATGCGCCGCGCCGCGCTGGTCGCCAGCCCCGCGGGCGAACCGCTGTACCGGCGTTTCGGCTTCACGACAACATCCGAGTACCGGCTGTTCGCCTTCCCCGCCTGAGCCGCAGCCCGGCCCGGGACGCGGGGCAAGCGCCGCCCCTCCGACCTCCGCGCCGACGCTGCCGTGCCTTTGCCCGGACGGCGGGCCCGCACCGGGACTTCGGCTGCCGGGACGACCGGTCGGGTTGGCGAGTTCACCGCGCTCGCCTCCCCCGACGAAGTCGTCTCGCGCGATGGCCCCGGCCCGTACTGTGGCGTGGGTCTGGTCGACGGTGCGCCGTCCCCCGTAGGCGCCCGGTCCCCCGCGGATTCGTGATGTCTGTCGACTGCAACTCACCGTGCCCGTGCGCTGTCGAGGACGTCCGGCAGGGCTCGGCGGGAACTGATGCCGAGTTTCACGTAGACCTTCCGCAGGTGCCATTCCACGGTATGGGGGCTGATGAACAGCTCCGCGCCGATGCGCGCGTTCGTCATGCCGTCGGCGGCGAGAGCTGCGACCTGAGACTCCTGGGGGGTGAGAGCGTTCGCCGGTGTGGTCTCCCGCGCGGTCACCTGCTCGCCGGTGGCGATCAGCTCACGGCGGGCCCGTTCGGCGAACGCGTGCGCCGGCATCGCGTCGAACATGTCGTGGGCCGTGCGCAGATGCTCGCGGGCCTGCGCGCGGCGCTGTGCGCGCCGCAGCCACTCGCCGTAGAGCAGGTGGGTACGTGCCACCTCCACGACGACGCCGCCGCGGCCGAACTCCTCGATCGCCGTGCGGTACAGGCGGTCGGCCGCCTCGCCGTCGGCCAGCAGGGCCTCACTGCGAGCGCTCGCGCCTCGCGCCCATCCGGAGTCGGCGGCGCGGGTGAGTTCGGTCAGGCGGGCCAACGAGGCGCGGGCCTGGTCGAGTTCACCGCACCGCGTCGCGGCCTCCACATGTTCGATCAAGGACAGACCGGTGAAGTTGAACCCGTCGTGTTCGATACCGGTGCGGGCGGCCTCCATCGCCTCTTCGTAGCGGGCCAGTCCGTTGAAGAGCACCCCCTGGATGTAGCCCATGGCACCGAGCAGGGACACCTCGCCCCGCTGCACGGCGCGCTCTCTGGCCTCTTCGATGATGCCAGCGGCGACGTCCGCCTCACCCCGCCACGCGGCCAGGACGAGCGTGGCGTACTTGTGCGGGGCGTGGCCGGTCGCGGTGGCGATCGCGTCGGCCTCGTCGATCATCCGGTCGGCCTCGGCGAAGTCGCCGTAGTGGATGTGCACCCCGCCCGCGTAGATCAGAGCCGGCGGCAGGGTGCCGAGTGCTCCGATGTCGCGGGCCAGGCGCACCGCGCGAGTCGAGAGTGTGTCCCAGGCGTGCAGGTCCCAGGCCCAGTGGATGAACGACTCGAGCGCGACCGGGGCCAGCAGCAGCCACCGTACGGTCGCCTCCCGCGTGCGCAGCTCTTCGTGCTCGAGCAGGTCGAGTGCCTCACGCAGGCCCGGGACGGCCGTCTCGGGGCCGTCCGCGAGCAGGGCCGCAACACCGTCCAGGAGAGCGTCGGCGGCCTTGGAGCCCGAAGAAGGCGCCCCGGACGCGCGAGCCGCGATCGCCGCGGCGCGCGCGCCGGTCGGACCGTGGACCCGGCCGGCGAAGATGGTGGCGCTGATCGCCTCCAGGTACGTCTCCCGCGCCAGGGGAGATCCCGCCGCGGTGAACTGTGCGGCCGCGTTCAGAAGGAGTGGTGCCGCCTCGTCGCTGCGGCTGCGGGCGAACAGGATTCTGGCCCGCAGCCGGGCCAGGCGGGCCCGGTCCAGGACGCTGAGGGGATACAGGTCGGCCACCGCCGCCAGTTCCGTGGCCCGTTCGGGCGCGGCGGCCGAGAAGTGCGCCTCGGCCGCCGCAAGGGCCCGGCGCCCTCGCGGCCAGGGGTCGGGCGTCACCTCCACCGCGCGTTCCAGCAGCACCGCCTCGGCCGCGATGCCGCCGCGCTGCCGGGCGCGGTCGGCGGCCTGTTCCAGTCCTGCGGCGACCTCCTCGTCCGGCCCGTCGGCCGCCTGCGCGGCGTGCCAGGCGCGCCGGTCAGGGTCCCGGAGGGGGTCCGTGGCCTCGGCCAGGGCCCGGTGCACCGCACGCCGTTCCTCCGGCTCGGCTCCGTGGTAGACCGCCGAACGCACCAGCGGGTGCCGGAACCGTACGGGCTCGCCGAACTCGATCAGGCCGGCCGCCTTGGCCGGTGCGGCGTCCGGAGTGATGCCGAGGGATGCGGCCGCGCGGATCAACAGGCGCACGTCGCCTACCGGTTCCGCCGCGGCGATCAGCAGCAGGGTGCGGGTCGCGGCCGGCAGCGCACCGAGCCGCCCGGCGAAGTCCCGCTCGACACGGCTGGCCACCGGTCCCTGGACGACCGGGGCACTCGACGCATCGACGCCGTAGGCCAGTTCGGCGGCGCTGCGGCCGCGGGAGAACTCCAGCAGCGCCAGCGGGTTGCCGTGCGTCTCGGCCACGAACCGGTCCCGGACCCGCTCCTCCAGCCGTCCCCCCACAGCGCTCTCCAGGAGCTCTCCGGCCGCGGCGGCGTCAAGGCCACTGAGTTGCAGCGCGGGCAGGCCCGCGAGCGCGGACTGCCCCTCGGGGTCACGGACCGCGAACGCCATGGCGACCGGCTCCGCGAGCAGTCGCCGGGCGACGAACTCAAGTGTCTGCAACGACACTTGGTCCAGCCACTGGGCGTCGTCGACCAACACCAGCACCGGACGGGTCTCCGAGGCGCGGGTGAGCAGGGTCAGCACGGCGAGGCCGACCAGGAAGCGGTCGGGCGGATCGCCGACCGCCGTCCCGAACGCCACGCGCAGCGCGTCACGTTGGGGTTGCGGCAGTTCCTCGACACCGTCCAGGAACGGCGCGCACACCTGGTGAAGGCTCGCGTAGGGCAGTTCCATGTCGGCCTCGACTCCGCGTGCCCAGGTCACCTGCACCCGGGACGCCTGCGTGGCCACGTACTCCAGCAACACCGACTTGCCGATGCCCGCCTCGCCTCGGACTACCAGGGCACGGGAACCGCCGTCCCGCAGGCCGGCCAGCAGGTCGTCGAGCGCCGCGCACTCACGCTGCCGGCCGACCAGATCGGGAAGCGGGCTGGCGATCATGCGACTCGGCTCCTCGGCGGGATCCGGGGGAACAGAGCTCCCACAGCGGTGTTCGGAAGAATCCTTGCCACGATACTTGCGAACCCTCCCCCTCAGCGCGGACGGGCGCTGTGACTACTTCCACGCCTGAAAGCACGCTGAGGCTGTCACAAATCCGGGGTCTGTCCGGTCGATCCGAACCGATGATCCTGTCCGTTCGCTGTCGCAGGAGGACCCGTGTCTTCTCCAGGACACCAGCTCACCACGTCCGTCCTCGTGGTGGGAAGGCGCGGAGGCGCTGGGCGCGATCCGCTCGGCGGCCGGGACGGCGTCGCGGGCCGGCACATCGACGGAGTCGAGCGCCGCGGCGGGCGCCCCTTACACACCGGCAGCACGTCCACCGCACAGCTCACCGGCCCGGACCTGCACCAGGCCCTTCAGGTGCGCGGACGGCAACTCGCGATCCGCGTCCTGCCGCACGTGTACGTCACCCGGCTGCTGGTCGACGACGGAACGGTGTTCGGCGCCTACGGATTCGGCCTCGTCGACGGCTCGCGCTACCTCGTGCACGCCAACGCGGTGATCCTCGCCACCGGCGGGCACACCCGCATCTGGCGGCACACGTCCTCGCACCGCCACGAGAACACCGGCGCCTCCCTCCGGCTCGCCGCCGAGGCCGGTGCCCGGTTACGCGACCCCGACCTGGTGCAGTTCCATCCGTTCGGGCTCGTCTGGCTGGACCTGTCCCACCTGCCTGGTGACACGGTCCTGGCGCGGCTGCCGCAACTGCACAGGGCGCTGCTGGAACTGCAGACGCTCGACATCACGGGCGACCCCGTCGAGGTCGTCCCGATCGCCCACGTCTCCCTGAGCGGCATCCGGGTCAAGGCCGAGGACCACAGCACCGACGTGGACGGGCTCTTCGCGGTCGGGGAAGCGGTCGGCGGCCCGCACAGGCGAGAGGACCCTCCCGTAGAACTCCTCGCCCACGGGCGAATCGCCGGGCGCGCCGCGGTGGAATACTCCGCCACACTCACCGGTCCACGCCACTCACCGGCCGCGACTCGCGCCGCGGAAGCCGACGTGCTCCGCCTGGTGGCCGCCGACAGCGACTGCAACGCCCGCGCTCTGCAGCGCACGCTGCGGCGCCTGGCGGCTTCTCGGACCTGGCGCACGCCTACGACCTCAGATCCGCCGTGCTCGCCGCCCGGGCGACCCTCCAGTGCGCTCGGGAGCGGCTCGGGTCCCGGGGCTACCATCACCGGTCGGACCGCCTCGGCGCCGCGCCCGCGCTGCCGGACGCCATGGTGTGGTCCGCGACGAACGGTGTGCGCCGCACACCGTTGTGGCCCGCCCCGACCGGGATCACCGAGCCGTGGCGCGACGCGTCCGACGATGCCGGACCCGCCGTCTTAGGGCCGATCGACCGCGGCGCGAATTCTTTGCGCGCCGCCCTGTCACAGATACCGGGGCCGCCTGGTCAGGAGGGTACGAGCCCTCGCGGCCGGTGCCGTGGACGAGGTCGCCGCAGACCCATCGGGCACCGTGCGAGATCAGTGAAGGGAAAGTCCATGAAAGTCGTAGTGATCGGCGGAACCGGACTCATCGGTTCCAAGGTCGTCTCCAAGCTCAACGAACACGGTCACGAGGCGGTGGCAGCCTCCCCGAACACCGGAGTCAACACGGTCACCGGCGAAGGCCTGGCCGACGTCCTGAAGGGCGCCTCCGTCGTCGTCGACGTCTCCAACTCCCCCTCCTTCGACGACGACGCGGTGATGGAGTTCTTCCGCGCCTCCACCACCAACCTGCTCGCCGCCGAGGCCGCCGCCGGCGTCACGCACCACGTGGCTCTGTCCGTCGTGGGCACCGACCGCCTCCAGCAGTCCGGCTACTTCCAGGCCAAGCAGGTACAGGAGGACATGATCCGGGACTCCGGAGTGCCGTTCTCGATCGTCCACGCCACGCAGTTCTTCGAGTTCGCCAAAACCCTCGCGGACTCGGCGACCAGCGGTGACACGGTGTCCGTCGCCCCCATCAAGATCCAGCCCATCTTCTCGGGCGACGTGGCCGCGGCCGTCGGCCGCACGGCGGTCGGCACTCCGGTCAACGGAATCGTCGAGGTCGCCGGCCCCGACACCTTCACCCTGGAGGACTTCATCCGCCAGGGCCTCGCGGCCCACAACGACCCCCGCACGGTCGTGACGGACCCGAAGGGTCTCTACTGGGGCGCCGCCCTCAAGGAGTCCGACCTGCTGCCCGGCCCCGACGCACAGCTCGGCGAGACGCACTTCGCCGACTGGAGCAGCAAGCAGTAAACGGCGAGCACGGAGCCCACGGCCCCGAAATCGCAGCAGCATCACGTCAGTTCACCGCCCATCACGCAACTCTCAGGATCCCTACATGGACGCGCGCATCAACTACTTCGGCAACGCTCTCGCGGGCAAGGTCATGAAGCACCTCAACTCGGCCGGGGCCGCTGTGCACTCGGCGCTGCCCGTCGCCACCCAGGAACTGGTGAAGATCCGGGCCAGCCAGATCAACGGCTGCGGGTTCTGCACCGACATGCACACCAAGGACGCCGTCGCCGCGGGTGAGGACCAGCAGCGGCTGCACCTGGTCGCCGCCTGGCGCGAGGCCACCGTCTTCACCGACGCCGAGCGCGCGGCCCTGGAGATCACCGAGCGGGGCACCCGCATCGCCGACGCGGCGGGCGGGGTGTCGGACGAGGCCTGGGCCAACGCCGCCAAGCACTACGACGAGGACCAGCTCGCCGCGCTGATCTCGCTGATCGCGATCATCAACGCCTACAACCGCATCAACGTCATCAACCAGCAGCCCGCCGGCGGCTACAAGCCGGGCATGTTCGGCTGACCCGCCCGCTCCGGCCCCGCTGGACGCCACCGTCCGTCTCCCGCTCGCCCCGGCCCACCGAGCGGGAGACGGGCCCCCGGACACCCCCGCGTCCACACGACGCCGCACCACGAACCGCCGCACCCGGGCCCCATGCGAAGGCCCACCCGCGAGCCACCGCTCCCCGGGTCGTACGCGACGCGCCACCCGGCACCCCCACCCACCCAGCGCACCTGTGCTTCCACGAGACGACCGACCCGCCGCACCCGCCGCCCGGCACGAACACACCGGCCGCCTCCTGGCCCACTGTCCCAAGGAGACGACATGCACCCCTCCCCCGCCCCGGGCGCCCCGGCCTTCCTGCGCATCGCCAGCGCCCGTGGTCGATGGACCCTTCTGGCCACCGTGCTCGGCTCCAGCGTGGTGCTGCTCGGCTCGACCGTCACCAACGTCGCGCTGCCGCACATCGGCGACGACTTCGACGCCGACCTCGCCGCACTCCAGTGGACCGTGAACGCCTACATGCTGACCCTGGCGGGACTCATCCTGCTGGGCGGCTCCCTGGGCGACCGCTTCGGCCGACGCCGGATCTTCGTCCTGGGCATCATCTGGTTCGCCGCGGCGTCCCTGCTGTGCGGGCTGGCTCCCAACACGACCACGCTGATAGCCGCCCGCGCTCTCCAGGGCGTCGGCGGAGCGCTGCTCACCCCCGGATCCCTGGCGATCATCGAAGCCTCCTTCCACCCGGACGATCGGCCGCGCGCCATCGGCCTGTGGTCCGGTTTCGGCGGCATCGGGGCGGCACTCGGGCCGTTTCTCGGCGGATGGCTCGTCGACGGCCCCGGCTGGCGCTGGACCTTCCTGCTGACGATCCCCCCAGCGCTGCTCTGCGTGCCCCTGGCACTGCGCCACGTCCCGGAATCCGTCGGCAGGCCTCAGCAGCCCACCGTCGCCTCCGGTGCCCACACACCGTCCCGGCGGGGCTTCGACCTCGCCGGTGCGGCGCTGGGCGCGCTGACACTCGCTCTGGCGACCTACGCGCTGACCGAAGCCCGTTCGGGCGGGCCCATCGCCCTCGCCGCGGCCGTCGGCAGCATGGCGGCCGGGGCCGCGTTCGTGCTGGTCGAGCGGCGCAGCAGCGACCCGATGATGCCCCTGTCGATCTTCTCGTCGCGACCCTTCACGGCCATCAACCTGATCACCCTGTGCGTTTACGCCGGGCTGGGCGGGTTCTTCTTCCTGACCGCCCTGCAACTGCAGATCGTCGCCGGCTACTCGGCGCTGGCGGCGGGTGCCGCCATGTTGCCGAGCACGGTGCTGATGCTGCTGTTCTCCGCCCGCTCCGGGACGCTCGCCCAGCGCCTGGGACCGCGCATCCCGCTCACGGTCGGCCCCGTGGTGTGCGGGGCGGGCATGCTGATGACGGCGCGGGTGGGTACGCACGCCTCCTATTTCGCCGACGTTCTGCCCGCCCTGCTGGTGATGGGCACGGGCATGGTCATCATGGTCGCTCCGCTGAGCGTGACGCTGCTGGCCTCGGTCGAGGCCGCCGACGCGGGCCTGGCCAGCGGGATCAACAACGCGGCCGCACGCGCGGCCGGGCTGGTCGCCGTGGCCGCGCTGCCGCTGTTGGTCGGCATGAGCCCGGACGCCTACCGCTCCCCCGGCTCCTTCGACACGGCGTTCAACCGGGCCATGCCCCTGTGCGCGGGCCTGCTGGCCATCGGCGCGGCGATGGCCTTCGCTCTGCTGCGCGACACCGCCGACCCCTCGGGCACACGGCACGGCCGGGCGCACGGCTGGCTGATGGAGCCGCCGCTGGTGTCGCGCTTCGCCCATCACCGGGCTCTCGACTAGAACGCGAGCCGGCGCCAGGGCCCCACCCTCGACTAGAACGCGAGCCGGCGCCAGGGCCCCACCGAGGTGCGGGCCGGGTCGAGCGCCGAGATCCCCCGGCCGGGGCACATGGACCAGCCGGTTCCCGCCCCCTCCCCGGCGGGAACCGGCTTCGTCCGTGGACCGGGCCGGCCCTGCGGAACGACGGAACATCAAGCCCCTCCCCCGTCGTCGCAGGACAGATGAAGTACCGCCACGTCGTCCCGCAGCCCCCCGAACGGGGCGGCCAGCAGCGACACGCCGCGTACCAGGGCGTCGACGAACGTCTGCGCCTCCAGATGCGCGAGCCGACCGGCCAGCCTCAGCAGGCCGTCCTCCCCGAGCCGTCCGCCGGCCGTACGGCCTTCGTAGAGGCCGTCGGTGAAGAGCACGACGCCGTCCCCGTCCGGCATCGCCATCTCGCTCTCACACCAGTCGCCTTGCCCGGGAAAGAGTCCCAGCGGGAGACCCGGCGGCGGCTCCACCCATCGGACCTCTCCCCGATGCCGGTGCAAAAACCCCGGGTGGCCGGCGGTGACCGTCCGCAGGGTGCGGCGGTGGGGCGACAGGACCAGGGACACCACGGTCGCGTAGGTCTCCTCCTGCGCTCGCTCCTCGGTCAGGATGCGTTCGAGCAGACGGAGTTGTTCCAGCTGGCTCTGCCCGCACAGCACGGCCGTGCGCCATGCCAGGCGCAGGTGGACACCGAGGGCGGCCGCGGCGGCGCCGTGTCCGGACACATCGCCCATGACCACGTGTGCGCTGCCGTCGTCGCCGCGCACCACATCGCAGAAGTCACCGCCCAGCAACGTGTGCGCACGGCCCGGCGCATAGTGGAAGGCGGTCGTGAAGCCGTCTGCCCGCAGCGTCAGGTCGGGCAACAGACCCCGTTCCAGCACGGCCTTGTCCCGGGCGATCTCCTCGCCGGCCACGGTGCGCCCCGCGACGGCACGTTGCAGGGCGACCCAGATCTTCCGGCAGAACTCGTCGGGAGCGCTGCGGCGGTGATCGGCCCGGCCCTGCACCGAGCCGGCGACGGCGCGAACGACGTGGGACGCATGCGTGCCCTCGAGAACGAGCACGGCCGCGTCGGGGGCGTGGCGGCGTACCCGGGTGACGACGTCGGCCAAGCTCTGGCCGGCCGGTGTGCTGCCCAACAGAACGCACAGCGGGCCGTGGGCGGCGGAGGCGCGGCATCCTTCCTCGACGCTCGGGTGCCAGACCAGCGCATCGGCCAGCCGATCCGGGAGCAGCCGCCGGACATGGGCAGCATCGTGTTCGTCCTGGGACAGCAGAAGTACTTTGAGGTCGCGGCAGAAGGAGAAATCCCCACGGGGACGGGTCTCATGAGCCCGATGTCCTCCACAGCGATCGGCGGCTGGAACGTCCGGCCGCGGAATGGGGATGCTCATGTGTGGTCTTTCGTGCGCGAGAGGCGATGGCGGCTCCACGCACGAGTGTCGGCGGCTCGCGGAACGCGCACCCTTTTTTCTCCTGCCTGGCCCGATCTGTTCGCTCATGAGACAGGGACGCACACGTATCTGTGACACCAAGATCCTCATCCGTGAGCCGCGCCACGGCAGTTGAGGGGGGACAGCCGCAGTAGGCCGACTCGCTGTCACGAACCGGGGTGCTGTCCAGTCAATGAAGAAAGGGCGGAACTCCCTGCGGAGCCCCACCCGCTTTTGCCGCCATCCCGCCGGCGGAGAACGGAGATGACACCTCATGTTCAGCACACCCAGAGACTCCCGCACCTGGTTGATCGGGCTGCCGTGCCGGTCGGACGGCTCCCGGATCGTCTGGCTGTACTACGTCGTCGGCGAGGCGCCGGACAGCGCCGAAGCCCTGTGCGCGGCGGTGCGGCGGGCCAACAGCGCCCCCGAGCGGGACGCCCGCGGCCACCTGCCCGTGGAACCCGATCGTGCCGAGGTGCAGCGCATACGACAGCACATCCTGGGCGACTTCGTCCTGGAAGCCTGCTGAACCCAAGGACGTATCAGCCGCGGCCCCGCCCCGGGCCACAACCCCACCACCCGCCCCGTCGCGGGGACGACGCCTCCGGTTGTCACAAGCGCGCCCCCTGTCCGGTCAGTACGGGAACTGGTGTCCGACACGATCCGAGGAGGACCGGAATGATGTCCCAAGGCGTTGATCCTCAGGCTGACCCCGCCACCGTCGCGGCGTCGCTCACGGCCGAGGCGACCGCTCTCGAAGGGCGGCTGCGCCAGCTCCGTGAGGCCGTGCACGTCGTGAACACACGTATCGCGTCGATCGCCGAGTCCCTCCAGACCCTGCACGGCATCGCGACGACACACGGCGGAGGTGGGCGCCGCTCCGGATCCCCGGACGACGCCCACCCTCGCGGTTGACCCCCTCACGAGCCACTCAGCCCCGCGCCGGTACCTCCTGAAGCACCCATTCGTTGCCGTCCGGGTCGCTGAACTCGGCGTAGGAGTGATAGTCACGACGCTGCGGGTCGGGTCCCTCGACCCGCTTCTCATCGGTGCTGCGGTGGAACACACCACTCGTGTCATGGAAGATTCCGCCGGTCACCACGCCCCTCGCCGCAAGTTCCCGGCAGGCCCGCTCGATGTCCGAGACGACGAGGTGCAGGCCCCGCACCGAACCCGGGGCGGCCGTGGTGACTCCGGTCCCGAACAGGATCGAACACGCCGATCCTGGAGGCGTCATGTGCACCACGCGATAGGAGACGTCGATGGCATGGTCGGCATCCAGTCGGAACCCGACGGCCTCGTAGAACGACTTCGCCCGGTCGACGTCCGAGACGGGCAGCACCAGGACGGCCAGCTTGAGCTGCATGGCGTCGGCGCTCTCTCCGGCGGGCAGCTCGGCTGACGCGCCCGCGCCCTCAGCACCGCTGTCGGCCCGCGCGGCGTCCACCACCTCCTCGCTCTCCACCCGGTACCGGTGGATCCCGGTTCGCGAACCGTTGGCCACGACCGTCCAGCCCTCGACCACGCGCCACTGCGCGTCGGTGCCCTGCAAGTACGTCCCGTCCGGCGCGGTGGCGGCCCGCAGTTCGGCATCCAGGGCCGCGTGCCGTTCGTGCGGCACGTGGAGTTCCAGAGCGAAGCGGCGCAGCGACCGCGTGCCGTGCGCGGCTTCCGCCACGGGCAGTGGTACGGCGGCTATCTCGCGGAGCCCGCCCAGCAGGGTGACATGCAGCATCGTCATGAGTCCGTCACCGGTTCCCTTCCGTGCCGGGCCGCGCGATCACGAGAGGTCCTCGTCGTTGACCCAGCTCATGAGCTTGCGCAGCTCCTTGCCGGTGGTCTCCAGCAGCAGTTCGGAGTCCTGCTTCCGGTACTCCTGATACCTCTTCAGACCGCCGTGGTACTCGGCCATCCACTCACGCGCGAAGGTGCCGTCCTGGATCTCGGCGAGGACCTGCTTCATCTCGGCCCTGGTGGCGTCGGTGATGATGCGTGGGCCGGTGACGTAGTCGCCCCACTCGGCGGTCTCCGAGATCGACCAGCGCATCTTCTCCAGCCCGCCCTCGTACATGAGGTCCACGATCAGCTTCAGCTCGTGCAGGCACTCGAAGTAGGCGATCTCCGGCTGGTAGCCCGCCTCGGTCAGCGTCTCGAAGCCTGCCTTGACCAGCGCCGACACACCACCGGCGAGCACGGCCTGCTCACCGAACAGGTCGGTCTCGGTCTCCTCGGTGAAGGTCGTCCTGATGACGCCCGCGCGGGTGCCACCGATGCCCTTGGCGTACGACAGCGCCAGCGGGAAGGCGCTTCCTGTGGCGTCCTGCTCCACCGCCACCAGACACGGAACGCCGCGACCCTCTTCGTACTGGCGACGCACGAGGTGACCCGGGCCCTTGGGGGCGACCATGCACACGTCCACGTTCGCCGGCGGCTTGACGAAGCCGAAGCGGATGTTGAACCCGTGCCCGAAGAACAGCGCGTCACCGTCCTTCAGGTTCGGGGCGATGTGCTGCTCGTAGACCTCGCCCTGGAGCGGGTCCGGAACAAGGATCATGATCACGTCGGCCTCGGCGGCGGCCTCCGACGGGGTCACCACGCGCAGGCCCTGCTCCTCGGCCTTGGCCTTGGACTTGGAGCCCTCGTGCAGACCCACGCGGACGTCGACACCCGAGTCACGCAGCGACAGCGCGTGGGCGTGGCCCTGGCTGCCGTAACCGATGACCGCGACCTTGCGGCCCTGGATGATGGACAGGTCGGCGTCGGCGTCATAGAACAGCTCGGCCATGGCAATCCCCTCGCTTGTAGCCGCCCGCATCCAACTGCGGGGAAAAACACCCGCCGGCGAGCGACAGTCGAAACACTATCTCATTCAATGTTGTCACACGTCTTGCACTGTGCAGGTTCAGCAAGTAGGCGACGCGTCCTCGAAGGAATGTCGGAGAACCCGCTGAACTTCAGCTTCAGAAGCCCAGGAGTGTACCGAAGAACCCGACACACGGTGTCTTCCTGCACCGCGTTGCCACCACGCACGCCGCGTCGGCGAGCTGGCGAGGGCGAGGCCGATGTCCTGCGTCCGGGCCCGGACCGTCGTCGCACTGCCCGTATCCGGGACCGTGCGCAGCGGAACGCCGGAGTGGTGCAGCACCGCAGCCGTCCGGGCGTCGTCGGGGTGGATGACACCGTAGACCTCACGTACGCCCAACACGACGGCGAACCGGCCGAGTTCCTTCAAGAGCCGGGTGCCCAGCCCCCTGTTCTGCCAGGTGTCCTCCACCAGGAGCGCGGCCTCGGCGTCACCCTCGTCCGGCAGCAGATGCCCTATCGCCACGAGCCGCTCTCGCGGGTCCTGCACCGCCAGGTGCACCGACTGGGGTCGGGACAGCAGCGGCCCCAGGTAGGTGTCGGGGTCGCCCATGGCCCGGTGATAGCGGTGCCACCGGGCGGCGGCGGAGCACCGGCGGTGCAGAGCGGCCACACGGGGCTCGTCGTCCTGGTCGACGCGCACGATCCGCAGTCCCTGTCGCATGTCCCTCTCCCTCGACCCGGGCACAGCCGGTCGGCTGCCGCCCAGTCATCAGACCGGGTGACACGGGCCGTTGTGACGGTGTGCCGTTGCCAGGGGTGCAGCCGCGTTTCCGCGGGGCTGTCACAGACGCCTGCACCCCTCGGTCTTCTCTGCGAGAGCGGGTCGGGCCCGCGGGACCGCCCGGGACGCGCGGTTCTCACGCGTCCGCCCTCAGCGACTTCGAGAAAGGCGGTTCCATGCCGATCGGCTCATTGACCGTTCTGGATGCCGGCCCCTTCGACGGGGTGGACCCCGACGAGCACGTCAGGGCGGCCATGCAGTGGCACTTCACTCCCGAGACGGGGTCCCGGTACTGGCTGGAACGGGTCGACCGGCTCGGTTTCGACCCCTGCCGCGACGTCAAGGGCGTGGCCGACCTGGCGCTCTTTCCCGATCTGACGGACGAGCTGCGCGATGTGCGGGTGACCGATCTCGTCCCCCGCGGTTACGGTTCGCAGGCCCGGCCGCTGCACGTGTTCGAGAGCGGCGGCACGACCGGGGCGCCGAAGCGGGTCGTGCAGATGGACGACTGGGCGCGGCACGGCAGCGAACAGGTGGCCCGCCGGCTCCGGGACCACGGACTGCCCGTCGGCGCACTGTGGCTGACCGTGGCGCCGACCGGCCCGCACCTCGTGGGTGAAGTGCTGCAACGGGCCGCGGCAAGTCTCGGCAGCCCCGGGCTGGGAGTCGACATGGACCCCCGCTGGGTCAAGAAGCTGGTCGCCGCGGGCCGTCGCGACGAGGTCGACGCCTACACCGACCATCTCGTGGACCAGTGCCGGCGCATCCTGCTCGGCCAGGACATCGGTGTCATAGCCGCCACCACCCCGATGCTGGAGCGCTTCGCCCGGGACAGCGACCTCGTGGAGGTCATCAACGGCAGCGCCCAGGCGATCATCTGGGGCGGCACCCACATGGATCCCGACACCCGGGACCTGTTGCAGACCGAGGTGTTTCCCGACGTGCCGGTGATCGGCATGTACGGCAACACCATGATGCTCACCGCGCTTCTGGAGCGGGTCGGTCTCGCGGCGTCGGAGCCGTGTGTGTTCGACCCGGTCTCGCCGTACGTCTTCCTGAGCGTCGTGGATCCCGACACCGGACAACCGGTAGCGGAGGGCGAGCGGGGCCAGGTGGTGGTGAGCCACGTCAGCAAGTCCATGCTGATCCCCAACAACAGGGAGCGGGACACCGCGTTGCGGGTCCGCCCGGCCGAGGGCCACGCCGGGGACGCCGTCGCCGACGTCGCGCCGGTTCCCGCGGTCGCGGGTGAGACCGTCATCGAGGGTGTCTACTGATGGCCCCCGTCTCGACCACCGAGCCGTTGCATCTCGACGCCCTGGGCCCGCGGGGCGCCTACCGCACACGTGTGCCGAGCACGGTGACCGATGTGTCCGGTGCCCCGATCGCACGGCTGAGTCTGGTGCCCCCGCTGTACGTGGCTCGCGCGATCGGTGCCCTGCGCCAGGCGCCGCCGATCGCCGCGGCCGACCTGGACACCGTGTTCGCCACCGCCGGAGAGGCCTTCGCCGCGGGCACCGTGGGCGGCCTGAGCGTCCGGGAGTACGAACGTCTCGTCAGCCGGACCTCGGGCACGCCGCTCGCCGTGGTGCGCGCCGCGACCCGGGGCACGGCGCGCTTCGTACGGCACGCCGCCTCGTCCGCCGACCGTGGCAGGCCGCGCGGCGCCGCCAGCGACCTCAGCGACCCCGTCCTGCACGAGACGCACACGGTGTGGGCGCGTCAGGGCGACGTGTTCGCCGTCAACGCCTCCGGCAACCACCCCGGCGTACACCGCGGATGGCTGGAGGCGCTGGCGCTGGGTTACCGCGTCGCCGTGCGCCCGTCCCGGCGCGAGCCCTTCACTGCCCACCGGCTGGTCGCGGCACTGCGTCAGGCGGGAATCCGGGACGACCAGCTCATGCTGCTGCCCACCGACCACGCGGCTGCCGGCACGCTCGTCCACGGCGCGGACCGGGCCGTCGTCTACGGCGGCGACGACGTGGTGACCAAGTACGCGCACGACACGAAGGTCCTGCCGCAGGGGCCGGGACGGTCGAAGATACTCATCACCGCGGACACCGACTGGCGTGACCATCTGGACGCCCTCGTCGCGTCCGTCGCCGACGAGGGCGGCACCGCGTGCGTCAACGCCACCGCCATCCTCGTCGAGGGCGACCCCGCCCCGCTCGCCGAAGCCCTCGCGGCCCGTCTGACCGTCCTGCCCAGCCTTCCCCCGCAGGACGAAAGGGCCCGTCTGCCGGTGTGCCCGCAGCAACGAGCCCGAGCCCTCAGCGCGTATCTGAAAACCGTCGCGGCCGGGACGCGCGCCTGGCTCGGCGGCGACGGGATCGCCGACGACCTCGGAGACGGCAGCGCCGTACTGCGCCCCGCCGTGCACCAGACCGCGAGTGCCCGAGCCCCTCAACTGCGCACCGAACTGCCCTTCCCCTGCGTGTGGATCGCTCCCTGGACCCGGGCGGACGGCATGGCGCCGCTGCGCGACACGCTCGTGCTGTCGGCGCTGACCAGGGACCGCGGCCTGTGGGAGTCGCTGATCGCGGAACCCAGCATCGCCAACGTGTACTTCGGCGATCAACCGACCCACTGGATGGCGCCGGGTGTCCCCCACGACAGCTATCTCTCCGACTTCCTGATGCGGAGCAAGGCGGTGTACGAGGGACCGTCCTGAACGGCGCGCGCCTGCCGTGAGAGCGTCGCCCGCCCCCTCGGTCGGGCGACGACCGTCGTCCCGGCCGTCCGGCGGCGTGCCCGGGTGCGCGCCCGTCTCTTCGTCCCGCGCTCAGTGGGGCAGGACCAGCATCACGGCCGTCCCGAGCGCCATCGCCCCTTCGCTCACATGCCGTGACGGCGCCGCCGCCGCGGCACGGCGCGCCGCGCTCACGGCCGAGCGCAGCGAGGGCATGGGGCGGGTCAGCGACCACAGCGCGTACGCCAGCAGACAGGACGCCAGCGACAGCGTGATCGCGGAGCCGGCGAGAGGGACACCGGCTCCCAGAGCGCAGTGCGCAGCCGACCCGCGGTGTGCGTGCGCCGGTCCGGTCCCGGTGTGCGGCACGCGCAGCATCCAGGCCATCGCGGCCATAGCGGCCGCGTGCGGTAACCGGTGGGTCATCGCCGCCGTCCCCTCGGCCTCCCGGCGGCGTCCGACTGGCAGGACGAACCACACCGCGCCGGCGGTGAAGACACCGCCGGCGACGGCAGCGGGCCCCGCGCGGACGTCGGTCCAGGGCATCGCCGCCATGGACACGGCCATGGCGGCGGCCAGCAGCCGGTCCACCCGGACACCGAACCCGGTCCTGGGTGACCCGACGCCCCGTGCCAACCCGTGCAGGAGCACCGCCACGAACAGCAGCGTCAGCAGGCAGTGCACCAGGACGACGGGGGTGCCCATGCCGGGTCCGTGCCGTGCCCGCTCAGGCAGTGGGGCGCGGTGCCCGCAGGTGGGCGCGCTCCGCCAGTTCCTTCTCGTCGACCAGTTCCAGCATGGGCTTGCCCGGAGCACACATCATGGTCACCACGAACCGGGTCCGCGCGTCGGAGAGCGCGTTGCCGTCCTGGTAGTGGATGGCGTCGCCGCCGGGCTCCCAGAACGTGCCACCCGCCTCCACCACGCGCTCGGGCTCGCCCTCGAGCTCGAAACGGACCGCGCCCTCGACGACGTAGCCGAAAGCGGGGCCGGAGTGCCGGTGCGGGGGCGTGCCCGGGTCGCCCGGCTCCCACTCAACGAGAATGGTCATCGCCGACGCCCCCTCCGGGACAGTGAACGGTGCGGCGTCCTGGAGCACCGTCGCCGCCGTCATCCAGCCGGCGGTCCCCTCTTGGTCGCCGTGCCCGTGGTGGCCGTGGGCGGAGTGGTCGTGTCCTGCCATGTTGTCCGACACTGTGTTGCACCTTCCGTAGACGTGAACATCGTTCGTCACTGGTGACCGGGAACCATGCGCATGTGTGACAACCAACCTCCTCCCACAGTCCTTTCACCCCCTCGACCGAGTCATCCGGAGCGTGGGGCGGGCGTGGAACCGGGGGGCAAATCCGGCGGATCGGACGCGACCATTGCCACCGTGTGACCGGGGATCGCGAAAGAGATAGCGTGAGCAGATGCGGCCCGCAGCGCGTACCCTCCCCCCTCGCGCGTAGCATGCAGGGCGCAAAGCCAGAAGGGACGACCCATGCGCGCCGGCGCTCACCCCGACACTTTCGACCGCGGTCTCGATGACTTCCTCTCGGCCAGACCCCGGTTGTTCGGCATCGCGTACCGCATCCTCGGCAGTGCCGCCGAAGCCGAGGACATCGTCCAGGACGCCTGGCTGCGATGGCAGAACTCCGATCGCGCGCAGATCCATGAACCGGCCGCCTTCCTGACCACGGTCACCACCCGGCTCGCGATCAACCTGGCCCAGTCCGCGCGGGTACGCCGGGAGTCCTACGTCGGGCCCTGGCTCCCCGAGCCGGTCGACACCACCCAAGACCCCCACCTGGGGGCCGAACACGCCGAGGCCGTCGAGATGGCGGTGCTGCTGCTGATGGAGAAGCTCAACCCGATCGAACGCGCCGCCTACGTGTTGCGGGAGGCGTTCGACTACCCCTACCAGCGGGTCGCCGACATCCTGGAGACCAGCGACGCGAACGCCCGGCAGCTGGTCAGCCGGGCGCGCAAGCACCTGGGCGCCGAGCGCAAGGAGCGCGTCAGCCCCGCGGCCCACCGGCGTCTGCTCGAAGGCTTCCTCTCCGCCGCGCGCACGGGTGATCTCGCCACCCTGGAGGACCTGCTGACCTCGGACGTCGTCAGCTACTCGGACGGTGGCGGCATCCGCGGCGCGTCCAGGATCCCCGTCATCGGCCGCGATCACGTCTCCCGCTACCTGGCCGCCTTCGCCCCGCGGTTCTGGCCGAATGCCGAGACCCGGTTCGTCGAGGCCAACGGCCGCCCCGCCGTCCTCGTCGCACGGGACAACGCCCCGGTGGCCCTGTTGTGCGTGGACGCGTCCGACGCCGGCATCGAACGCATCATGTGGGTGATGAACCCGGTCAAGCTCAACCCCTACGCGCTGTCCCTGGGGGCCTGAACTGTCCCCGGGGCCCGACTCGCACCCCTGCACGCCGTCCCGGGGTGCCTGACCCGCCCGTCCGGTGCCCTCCGCTCAGTCGACGCACTCCCAGGGGTTGGTGTACCGCGTCCGCTCGCCCTCGTAGATGCAGTCGACCGGGTACCCGATCACACCCGCCCGGTCCTTGGCGTCGACACACGACTCCGCGATGACGTCGGTCATCGCCCCACCTCCCCTTCGCCAGCCGGCGGTTGCGGACCGCACGGCCTACGTGCACCCGGCGGCCGGTGTGCGGTATGACCGCCCCTGCCGCCAAGATGTGACACCGACAGGCGGGCTCGGGCTCGGGCTCGGGCTCGGGCTCGGGCTCGGGCAACGGTGTCACAAACCCTCACTCCACCTGGTCGTAGCTGGTGACCACCCCGAGCGATGGGAGCAATCGTGGTTGCCACCGAACAACGTCTTTCCACCACAGTGCTGGTGATCGGCACCGGCGGAGCGGGACTGCGCGCGGCCATCGAGCTGGCCGAGGCCGGCGTCGATGTCCTCGCCGTCGGCAAGCGCCCCAAGGAGGACACCCACACCTCTCTCGCCGCCGGCGGGATCAATGCGGCCCTGGCCACGATGGACCCCGAGGACACCTGGCAGCAGCACGCCGCCGACACCCTCAAGGAGAGCTACCTCCTCGGCGACCCCCGCACCGCCGAGATCGTCACCCGTGGGGCCGCCCTCGGCATCGACGACCTGGAGCGCTACGGCATGGCCTTCGCCCGGGAGGAGGACGGCCGGATCTCCCAGCGCTTCTTCGGCGCCCACAAGTTCCGCCGCACCGCCTTCGCGGGCGACTACACGGGCCTGGAGATCCAGCGCACGCTCATCCGGCGCGCGAACCAGCTGGACATACCGGTGCTCGACAACGTCTACATCACCCGCCTGCTGGTCCACGACGGTGCCGTCTTCGGCGCCTACGGCTTCGGCCTCGGCGACGGCAGGCGCTACCTCGTGCACGCGGACGCCGTCATCCTCGCGGCCGGCGGCCACACCCGGATCTGGCGGCGCACCTCCTCGCGGCGCGACGAGAACACCGGCGACTCCTTCCGGCTCGCCGCGGAGGCCGGAGCCCGGCTGCGCGACCCGGAACTCGTCCAGTTCCACCCGTCGGGCATCATCGAGCCGGAGAACGCGGCCGGGACCCTGGTGAGCGAGGCGGCCCGCGGCGAGGGCGGCATCCTGCGCAACGCGCTCGGCGAGCGGTACATGAACCGCTACGACCCCGTACGCATGGAACTGTCCACCCGCGACCGGGTGGCCCTCGCCTCCTACACCGAGATCAAGGAAGGTCGCGGGACGTCCAACGGCGGGGTGTGGCTCGATGTCTCCCACCTGCCTCGGCAGACCATCATGAACCGGCTCCCCCGCGTCTACCAGACACTGCTGGACCTCCAGATGCTGGACATCACCCGCGATCCCATCGAGGTCGCGCCCACGGCGCACTACTCGATGGGCGGTGTGTGGGTCCGCCCCGAGGACCACAGCACGGACGTGCGCGGCCTGTACGCCATCGGTGAGGCCTCCAGCGGACTGCACGGCGCCAACCGGCTCGGCGGCAACAGCCTCATCGAGCTGCTGGTGTACGGCCGTATCACCGGGCAGGCGGCCGCCGCCTACTCGGAGTCCCTGACCGCGCAGCCGCGCTCGGCCGCCGCGGTGGCGCAGGCGCGGGCGGAGGTCGACGACCTGCTCGCCGCGGACGGCCCGGAGAACGTGCGCGCCCTGCAACGGGCCATCCGCAACACCATGACCGAGCACGCGGGCGTGGTCCGTGACGAGGAGGGGCTGCGCACCGGGCTGGCGGAGCTGGACGCCATCGAGAAGCGCATGGAGAACGTCGGCGTCCATCCGGACATCGCGGGCTTCCAGGACCTCGCCCACGCCTTCGACCTCAAGTCGTCGGCCCTGGCGGCGAGGGCCACCCTGGAAGCGGCGCTGGAGCGGCGCGAGACGCGCGGATGCCACAACCGCAGCGACTACCCCGACATGGACCCCGCGCTGCAGGTGAACCTCGTCTGGTCCCCGACCGAGGGCATCACCCGTGAGCCCATCAGTCCTGTCCCCGACGAGATCGCGGCCCTGATGCAGGACGTCTCGACGGACGGAAAGCTCGTCGAATAGGAATCCTCCTGCCCGGGAGAAGATTTCCGGAAGGGGGAAAGGTGTCACAGCTCCGATCAATTCCCGGTCACACCCCGTGCGGGCAGCAGCTGGAGGACGTGGCCGTCGTGATCGACGTCTCCAACTCGCCCTCCTTCTGGGCCTGTCGTTCCACGCACCGTGGAACGACAGGCCTATTTTTTGTACGGCGCCGTAGACCAGCCGGCGCGCAGGCCCGATTCCGCTTCCACGCCGATGAGAAAAGCTCCAAAACCACTGTCACAGCGTCCTTGGTCCCTCGGTCGTTGAGGGGGAGACGATCGCCGGGTCTGTGAGCGCCTCGTGGCCGCGTTCCGACAACCCGGGCCCCGCAGGAATGGAGTCAGAGGGACATGTATCCAGAGGCATCCCCCACAGAGGCACCCCCCGCGGACAGGAACCTCGCCGAGGCCGTCACCACCTTCGTGGAACTGCGGCCCCGGCTCTTCGGTATCGCCTACCGCATCCTGGGCAGCGCGACGGAAGCCGAGGACGTCGTGCAGGAGGCGTGGCTGCGCTGGCAGCGGACCGACCGTTCGGCAGTGGTCAGCCCCGCGGCGTTCCTGTCGAGCACCACGACGAGGCTGGCCATCAACGTGGCGCAGTCCGCCCGCGTGCGCCGCGAGACCTACATCGGGCCCTGGCTGCCCGAACCCATCGACACCAGCATCGACCCGGTGGCCGGCGCCGAACGCGCCGAGGCCCTGGAACTCGCCCTGCTCCTCGTCCTGCAGAAGCTCACACCCACCGAGCGGGCCGCCTACGTGCTCAGGGAGGCCTTCGAGTACGGCTACTCGGAGATCGCGGCGATCCTGCGCCTCACCCCGGTCAACGCCAGGAAGATCGTGAGCAGGGCGCGCAAGCACCTCACCGACGACGAGCGGGACAGTGTCGACGTCCAGGAGCACCGCAGGCTGCTCGACGCCTTCGTCGCGGCCGCCCAGGAAGGCGACGTGGCCTCGCTGGAAGCGCTCCTGACGCCCGACGCGGTCAGTCTGTCCGACGGCAACGGGCTGCGCGGCGCGGCCCGTGTGCCCGTGGTCGGTCGTGCCCGGGTGGCGAACCTGTCGACCGCCTCGTCACGCTTCTGGCCGACGGTCGAGATCGCACCCGTGCAGGCCAACGGGCGCGCCGGGGTTCTGCTGTACCGGGACGGTCGGCCCGCCACCTTCATGACCGTCGCCGCCACACGGCGGGGGATCCACCAGGTTCTGTGGGTGTTCACCCCCGACAAGATCGCCGCCTTCCTCGGATCACGTGCCGACCGCGCCACCTCGCCCGCGCGTCCCGGGGACGCCGGGGCACCTGAGCTCACCCGGGAAGGGAACGGTTCCAGCTACGCAGCTTGTCGGGGTTGAGAACCGCCCAGACCTGAAGGACCAGCGAGTCCGCGATGTCGAGGGTCAGCACCGCGGCGACCTGGTCGTCGCACCGGGCGACGAGGCCGGTGCGCCCGTTGACCGATCCGGTGCACAGGGTCACGCGCCGCTGTCCGGCCAGCAGGACCAACAGGCTGCGGGCGACCTGCTCGTCGCCGCGAACAGGCCGCGTCAGCGCCCGGATCTTGCCGCCGCTGTCGAAGAAGGCCGTCGCGTCGGGGGCCAGCAGCGACCGCAGGCGGGGGCGGTCCTGATCGCTGCACGCCCGCCGCACGGCAACGGTGATCTCATGCTCGCGACGCGCCGACACGGGCCGCGCACGCCGCGCGCCCACACTCCACCGGGCCCGCTCGTCCGGTTCCACGTCCTCGCCGTACGACGCCCGCAGGGACTGGATCTCCCGCTGCTCCCCGCCGGGCCGGACCGGCGCCGGCCGCGTCAGACACGCCTCGTCCACGACCTTGGTGAGCCAGACGCGGGGGGACGGCATTCGGACCCGCTCCGGATCGGTGAGGCGGTACCACCGCCGGTAAGCCTCGTCGACGACGCGTTCGGCCGCGACGCGGCTGCCGAGCACACGGCAGGCGACGTCCAGCAGGTGCCGCCGTTCGTCGAGCGACTCGGCGAGCGGTACCGCACCAACGGCATGATCCATGCAGCGACCCCCACAGACAGAAGCTGCGGCATGTTTTCACAACACACCGATGGTGTGCCACTTAGTGTCAATCCCCCGTCGGCGCAGAGACGCCCGACGGGTCCGTCATCCGCAGCCGGGCGGGCGGCGGATGGGGCAGGGTCGCGCGGTCACGGGCCCGCAGTCCGTCGAACGCGATCTCCAGGAAGCGTTCCCACGCCCGCGGTTCACGGTCCAGCAGCGGCTGGGCGGTCTGGTGGATGCCACCGAGGAGCAGCACGATGTCGGTTCCGGTGATGTCACCGCGGACGGCTCCCTGTTCCCTGGCCCGGGCGGTGAGGTCCTCGACCGTGTCGCAGAGCCGGTCGATCGCCTCGCGTACGTCCGCGTGCTGGAGCGAGGGCCGGCCGATGACGTCACAGAACGCGCGGTCGGCGGCGAGCAGGCCGATTCCGTGTGCCATGAAGTCCTTCAGCGCACGGCCGGCGTCGTCGGCGCGCAGGAGCCGGTCCGCCGCCTCGAGCAGCCGGTCGAGCAGCTGCATCATGATCGCCGCGAGAAGGTCGTCCTTCGTCGGGAAGTGCCGGAACACCGTGCCCTTGGCGACGCCGGCCCGCTGAGCGATCGTGTGCATCGACACATCCACCCCGCATTCGGCGAAGGCCTCGGTGGCCGCGCGCAGCAGCAGTCGCCGATTGCGCACGCTGTCGGCCCTGGCCTGCACCGCCGGTGTTCTCCCGGTCATGACGCCTCCCTCTGCGTGTCACAACATTAACACTGAACATGACTCGTGGGTCATGTTCAGTGTTACGCTGGCACGACATGACCCCTCGGTCACCTTACCGGGCCGCCGTGTCCTGTCCTCGCACACAATCACGGCCTGCCCGTCCCACCCCGCCACCTCTTTCGGAGATGACATGAGTTCCGTTCTCGACCCCAAGATCGCCCTCGTCACCGGCGCCTCGTCCGGCATCGGCAGGGCGACCGCACTGGCGTTGTCCAAGGCGGGGGCCACCGTCGCCGTCGGCGGCCGCAGGACCGACCGGCTCGAAGCGCTGGCGCAGGAAGCGCCCGGGGAGATCCTCGTCCTGGACATGGACGTCAGCGACCCCGAGTCGGTACGCAAGGCCGTCGACCGGACCGTCGAACGCTTCGGCACCCTCGACATCGTCGTGAACAACGCCGGCGTCATGCTCACCGGCCCCGTCCTGGACGCGGACCTCGCAGAATGGACCCGCATGGTGGAGACCAACCTGCTGGGCTCCCTGTACACGGTGCACGCCGCGCTGCCCCACCTGCTGCGCTCTCGCGGCGCGGTGGTCCAGATCTCCTCCACCTCGGGCCGTATCTCCTCGGCCGGCGCCGCCGTCTACTCCGCCACCAAGTTCGGCGTCACCGCCTTCGCCGAAGCGCTGCGCCAGGAGGTGACCGAGCAGGGAGTCCGTGTCGTCCTCGTGGAACCGGGCTTCGTCTCGACCGAGTTGGCCGACCACATCGCCGACCCGAACCATCGTGCCGCGGTCAAGGCCATGGCCGAGTCGATGCGGACCCTTCAGCCGGAGGACATCGCGGCCGCGGTGGTCTACGCCGTCACACAGCCCGACCACGTAGCGGTCAACGAGATCCTCGTACGCCCCACCGACCAGTCCCGCTGATCGCCCGTGCCCGGCGGCAACCGCCGCCCCGCACCCCCGCTTCCAGCCGGGCACGGGCACGGCGGCCGTCACAGACGGCCGCCCCTCACGGTCTGAGCTTCGGGAGGCACAGGTCGTGCCTCTGCCCGTACCTCGGCTGAGAGGCAAGCATGAACACGCGCATCGTTACCGTGGCCGAAGGAAAGCAGCTCGCGCGCTCCGTGGCGATCGGTACCCACAGCCTGACAGCCGACGAGCCGGAGCCCGTAGGCACCGACACCGGCCCCACCCCGGGCGAACTCCTCCTGGCCGCGCTCGGAGCGTGCACGTCCATGGCGGTGCGGGCCTACGCGCAGCGCCACGAGTGGCCGCTGGACCGGGTGGACGTCGCGGTCCGCTTCGGCGCACAGGGGCAGGTGGTCAAGAACATCGGGCTCGTCGGGGAGTTGACCCCCGCGCAGCGGGACCAGCTCCTCGCGGTCGCGGGTCGCTGTCCCGTTCACCGGCTGCTGACCAAGGACGTCACGATCATCACGGTGCCCACGCTGCTCGCGGAGCCCGCGCCGCTGCCGTGACGTCAGGCCCACACAAGAACGCGGGGTGCGGGGGCCGGCCGTGAAGCCGGACCCCGCACCCCGCGTCCGTATGGCGCGGGCCTGCGGCGCTCAGGCGGTCGCCTGCGCCGCCTCGTTGATCAGTCGGGCCACGTCACCGGGGCGCGAGACGCTGACCGCGTGGGAGGCGGAGACCTTCATGACGGTCGCCCCGGCCCGCTCGGCCATGTAGGTCTGCGCCTGCGGGGGGATGTTCCGGTCCCCGTCCGCCACCAGCACCCAGGAGGGAATGTCCCGCCACGCCGGCGCGGACGCGCCCTCCGCCAGTGCGGCTTCGGCTACCGGTCGCTGCGTCGCGGCCATGACGGCCGTGGTCTCCTCGGGGACGTCGGCGGCGAACTGCTCGTGGAACTTGGCCTGTTCGATGTACAGGTCCGTGACCTGGCTGCCGTCGGACAGCTTCACCGGCACGGGCCGGAGCGTGTCGCCGAGGGTGCTGCCGGGGAACTTGCCCGACAGGGTGACGGCGCTCTCGCCCTCCTCGGGCAGGAACGCCGCGACGAAGACGAGCGCCTTGACCTCGGGCAGCCCCTTGGCCGCGTTGCTGATGACGGACCCGCCGTAGGAATGGCCGACGAGGACGACGGGGCCCTCGACGGACTGCACGATCTGCCGGACGTACGCGGCGTCGCCGGTCAGTCCGCGCAGCGGATTGGCGACGGCGATCACCGGATAGTCGTGCGCAAGGAGCTTGTCGACGACGCCGTTCCAACTGGAGGCGTCGGCGAACGCGCCGTGTACGAGGACGATGGTGGGCTTGTGTGCACTCATGGAGGATGGCCTTCCGACGTGCCGGGGGAATGTGGTCGGGTGTGCGGTGTCAGTCGGTTCCGAGGGCCTTGCGCAGCACGTGGATGGCCTGCTCGACCGCGGCGGTCGACGCCTGGGTGCCGCGGACGGGGTTCAGCATCATGAAGTCGTGCAGGGAGGCGTTGTAGCGGATGCTGGTCGTCGGCACACCGGCCTGGACGAGCTTGCGGGCGTAGGCCTCGCCCTCGTCACGCAGCACGTCGTTCTCGTCGACGACGACGAGCGCCGGCGGCAGGTCCCGGAGGTCTTCCAGCGTTGCCCGCAGCGGCGAGGCGGTGATCTGGGCGCGCTCGGCGGGGTCTGTGGTGTAGGCGTTCCAGAACCACTCCATGGCCTTGGCCGTCAGATGCGGACCGTGCGCGAAGGTCCGGTAGCTCTCGGTGTCCTGGGCCGCGTCGGTGACGGGGTAGTACAGCGACTGGTGCACGAAGGCCACGTCGCCCCGCTGCTTGGCCATGTGGGTCAGGGCGGCGGTCATGTTGCCGCCGACCGAGTCGCCGGCGACGGCGAGGCGGGAGGCGTCGAGCCCTTCGCCGGCGCCCTCGGTGACGATCCACCGGGCGGTCGCGTAGGCCTGCTCGATGGCGACCGGGTACTTGGCCTCCGGGGAGCGGTCGTACTCGACGAAGACCAGGGCGGCGTTCACCCCGACGGTCAGCTCGCGCACGAGCCGGTCGTGCGTGTCGGCGTTGCCGAGGATCCAGCCGCCGCCGTGCACGTAGAGGATGACGGGCAGGGGGCCGGTGCTGCCGACGGGCTTGAGGATGCGTACCCGCACGTCGCCGACCGACGCCGGAACAGTGATCCACTTCTCGTCCACGTCGGGCTTCTCGATGGGCTGCGCCTGCACGTCGTCGAGCAGCTTGCGCGCGCCCTCGACCCCGAGCTCGTACAGCAGCGGCGGCTTGGCGGTCGCGTCGGCGAAGTCCTGCGCGGCGGGCTCGAGAACGATGTCGTTCATGATGTGTTCCTTCTCTGGCGACTAAGGAGGACTTTTCACACCATGGGACCGGGCCCGGAGCAGGTGTGTGACACCAAAAGGTCCCGGGCCGTCGAACACGGCCCGGGACCGGACCCCGGAACGGGGGCTAGGAACGGGGTGTGCCGGGCTTCGGCAGCGGTTCACCGTCCACGAAGAGGTCGACGTGCTCGTTGTAGAAGGCCGTCAGGCCCGCGATGCGGTTGGCATGGATGGTCGGGAAGTCGTACGCCCAGGCGATGTCCTCGTGGACGGCTGTGGGGCCGTCGAACGACCAGTAGCCGCTCGTCGTTCCCTTGTACGGGCAGCGGGTCACCGTGTCGGTCCGCCGCAGTCGGGTCCAGTCGACGTGCGCGCGGTCGAGGTAGTAGCGCGTCGGCAGGCCGGTCTCGAAGAGTTTGACGCACGCCGGCGCCTCCGCCAGGACCACGCCCTCCAGCTCCACGCGCACGCTGCTCGAGGAACGCACGGCGTCCACCCGCGAGTACGGGCTCCTGGGGTGGACGAAGACGGGTTCGTCCTCCTCGAACCAGTAGTCGATGGCCGGCCACTCGAAACGCACCGTGCCCTGGAGCGGTGCCGGGGCGTCCTTCCCCCACACCCAGGCGGCACCAGGGCGCGAGTCCCCGCCCACGGACAGCGTGTGCCGGTGCGCCGTGCCCGCACCGTGCTCCTCGGCGACGCCTTCGTCGTCGAGGACGCCGTCGACAAGGTCCCGCACCGGGATGCTGAACTGCGGATACGCCTGCCATTCCCAGACGTACAGGGCGCGCCGCGTGTCGAAGACGGTGCGACCGCCGATCACGCCCCTGATACGGCGGGGCACCGGCTCCACGTGCCCGACGGGCACGAGGAAGCTGGGATGCAGAACACTTTCGGTTTCCATGATCATCACCTAGGTCGGTCGGATGTTCCGCGCCCGTTCGGACCGGACACGGAGGGGGTGGTCACCCAGGACGCTCGCGCCCTCGGGCCGTCACGGACCGCGGGGTCCGTCCGGCGTTGGCGCGTACAGCGCTGAGCAGGGCTTGTTTCGCTGTCACAGCGGGTGGCGGAGGCCGGTCTGTGCGGGGAGACAGTCCCCCTGGGTGAGGAGATCACGCGTGCACACGCGTAGCCATGATGACGCCAACACTCTTGACACTAGCAAGACAACCTTCTCATGCACACTGTGCACACTGTGTCCGAGGGCCGGCCCCGGCGACGACGGGCCCGGTAAGGCGCCCGGCCACGACACCCGGTACCCAAGCCGCGCCCGGCCGGAACCGCGGCTTCCCTCCCCCACCGCTCCTTCGTCGGAGGATTGGCATGTCAACCCTGCCCCTGCTCGCCCCGCTGCGACGCGTCACGACCGACGTGCTCGAAGTCGCCTACTACGAAACGGGCTCCCCCGACGGTGACACCGTCGTCCTTCTCCACGGTTTCCCCTACGACATCCACAGTTACGTGGATGTGGCCCCCCTGCTGGCCGAAGGCGGATTCCGTGTCATCGTCCCCCACCTGCGAGGGCACGGCCCCACCAGATTCCTGTCAGACTCTCTTCCCCGTTCCGGCCAGCAGGCTGCCCTGGGGGCCGACGTCATCGCGCTCCTGGACGCCCTCGGCATCGAGCGGGCCTACCTCGCCGGCTACGACTGGGGCGGTCGCGCGGCCACGGTCGCTGCGGCACTGTGGCCCGAACGAGTCCTCGGCCTGGTCTGCGTCAACGGCTACCTGATCCAGGACATCGGCGCCGCCATGAACCCCATCTCCCCCGAACTGGAAGCGGGTTTCTGGTACTTCTACTACTTCCTCACCGAGCGCGGCCGCACCGGACTGGCAGCCGATCCGCGGGGCGTCGCCAGGGTCATCTGGAAACGCAACTCCCCGGTGTGGGCCTTCGGCGAAGCCGAACTGGAGCGGGCCGCCGAGGCCTTCACCAATCCGGACTACGTCGATGTCGTCATCCACTCCTACCGGCACCGGCTCGGCCTGGCACCGGGCGCGGACGCCTACGCCGATCTGGAAGCCCGGCTCGCCGGCCTTCCTCCGATCACCGTCCCCACGGTCACCCTGGACGGCACCGCCGACGGCAACTTCCCGGCGACCGACGGGTCATCGACCGCTCACCACTTCATCGGCCCCCGCCTGCACCTTCAGGTCGCGGACGCCGGCCACAACATGCCGCAGGAACGCCCCGAGGCATTCGCCGCGGCGGTACGGGACGTACGGGCCCTGCGACGGGGACACCCCCGCCACGACTGCCTCACCGGCTGACACCCGATCGCGTGGCACACCGGCCCGGCGCCGCGCCGACGTCACATCGGACCGTGTCCACCGGTCACATCGAGTGCGGGCGGGCACGGCCGCCTGACCGCCCCAGGAAAGGAAAGCACCATGTCGTACCCCTACCCGGAACAGAAGTACTTCGGAGACGACGGCGAGGTCAGCGCCGTGTTCCGGCCCGCCGACACCCCACCCGACCTCGGCGAGAGCGGGCCGGGCAAGGACGCCACCCACTATCTGGCCACCACCGCCACCACCCGCGGCGAGTTCGGGCTGTACCGGGTGGAGATGAGGCCGCGGGCCGGCGGCCCCAAGACGCACTTCCACAAGCGGATCTCGGAGTCGTTCTACATCCTGGACGGCACCGTGCGCATCTTCGACGGTGTGCGCTGGGTGGATGCCCGCAAGGGCGACTTCGTGCACGTGCCGCAGGGCGGGCTGCACGCCTTCCGCAACGACTCCGACGCACCGGCGGACATGCTCCTGCTGTTCACACCGGGCGCGCCGCGCGAGGAGTACTTCGAGCAGGTGTCGACGCTGGCGCACGCCTCGGAGGAGGAGCGCTCCGCGTTCTTCGACCGGCACGACTCCTACTTCGTGGAGTAGGTCCGCGCCTTCGGTGTCCCGCGGTGCCCGCGTCCTCCCCGCGGTCGTGGTCGCGGGACACCCGCCGTCGGGACGCCCCGGGTTCGGGTATCGGGCAGCTTGTCACAACAACACCTTTCGTCCCGTCAACAAGGCAGGGCGCGCGGGCGCATCCGACCTCGCGGCCGCCCTCTCGGCACGTCTGGCCGTCACGCCCGGCCGTCCCGCCCCCGGCAAAGGAGACCGAATGAAAGTCGTCGTTGCAGGCGCCACGGGACGGATCGGCTCGAGAACGGTCACCCGCCCGCAGGACCACGAGGCGCAGGTGGTGCCTCGCTCCCGCGCCCTGGGCGTCGACGCCGGTGACGCACACGCACCGCGCCGGGCGCTGCGCGGTGCGCAGATCCTGGTGGACGCCACCGACGCGCCCTCGCGACAGCAGGACGTCAGCACGGCGTTCTTCGCCGGCACCACCCGCGGCCTCCTGACGGCCGCCAGGACGGCGGGCGTCGAGCACCACGTGGCCCTGTCCGCCGTGGGCGCCGGCCGCGCCGGACAGGGCCACGGAACACCTCCGGGACAAGGCCGTACAGGAGACCTGGTCCGGCGCTCCGCACTGCCCTACTCCCTGGCGCGCACCACCCCGTTCTTCGAGTCGCCCTGGAGGCCGCCGGCCCCGGGGAGCGACCGTTCGAGGACCGCGCCGTCGACGTGCTCGCCGCCCAAGTCCACGTGACTCCCGTGATCGGCGACGCACGCACAGCGTGCTTCGGTGTCCTGATCGGCCAGCGGACCCTGCTGCCCGGACCGGACGCCCATCCGGGCCGTCACACGACGGCCCAGCGGCTTGAAGACCGCCGATCCACCCGCGCCGCACCGTCCGACGGCCCGCGGCATCCACCACCCCCTCCTGTCTCCCCCGCCCCATGCCTTGAGGAAGGCCGCCCATGAGTGACCCCCGGCCCACCGCGTCCCCGTCGAGCAGCGAGCTCGACCAGCTTCCCGACCGTGACCGCGAGGAGACCGCCGAGTGGCAGGCCTCACTCGACGCCGTCATACGCAATGCCGGTCCCGATCGGGCGGTGTACCTGATCCGGCGTGTGCACGAGTACGCGGCCCGCGCCGGACTGTCCGTGCCGGGGCTGCTCACCACGGACTACGTCAACACCGTCCCGGCGGCCGCGCAGCCGCGGTTCGACGGTGACATCGCCATGGAAACCAGGATCACCGCCCTGAACCGGTGGAACGCCGCGGCCATGGTCACCCGCGGCTCCCGGCTCGGCCTGGGCGGACACATCTCCACCTACGCGTCGGCGGCCTGGCTCTACGAGATCGGCTTCAACCACTTCTTCCGCGGCAAGGAACTGGACGGCTCGGGCGACCAGTTGTTCCTCCAGGGGCACGCCTCGCCCGGCATCTACGCCCGGGTGTTCCTCGAAGGCCGCCTGAGCGAGCAGCAGTTGGACGGCTTCCGGCGCGAGGCCGGCGGTCACGGCCTGCCGTCCTACCCGCACCCCCGGCGCTTGCCGTGGCTGTGGGAGTTCCCGACCGTCTCCATGGGGCTCGGCCCGCTCGGTGCCGTCTACCAGGCCCGCTTCAACCGCTATCTGCACGCGCGCGGCATCAAGGACACCTCCGCCTCCCGCGTGTGGGCGTTCCTCGGCGACGGGGAAACGGACGAGCCGGAGTCGCTGGCCGCCCTGACACTCGCCTCCCGCGAGGGCCTGGACAACCTCACCTTCGTGATCAACTGCAACCTGCAACGCCTCGACGGACCGGTGCGGTCCAACTCCAAGATCGTGCAGGAGCTGGAGGCCCGGTTCCGCGGGGCAGGTTGGAACGTGGTCAAGACCCTGTGGGGCGAGGCCTGGGACCCCCTGCTGGCCCAGGACACGACCGGCGACCTGGTGCGCCGCCTGGGCGATGAGCCCGACGCCCAGATGCAGACCCTCGCCGCGCGGGACGCCGCCTACATACGCAAGAACTTCTTCGTCGGAGACGCCCTGTCCACACTCTCCGCCACATTGAGCGACGCGCAGGTGGTGGAGCTCTTCGAGAACTCCCGCGGCGGGCACGAGCCGTTGAAGGTGTACGCCGCCTACCGGGCCGCCGTCGAACACCGGGGGGCACCGACAGTGATCCTCGCCCAGACGGTCAAGGGGCACACCCTCGGGTCGGCGTTCGAGTCCCGCAACGCCAACCACCAGATGAAGAAGCTGACCATGGCGCAGTTCCGCGAGCTGCGCGACACACTCGACCTGCCCATCCCCGACAGCGCCCTCGCCGGTGACGTCGTCCCCTTCTGGCACCCGGGGGAGAACTCGCCCGAGGTGCGGTACCTGCGCGAGCGGCGCGCCGCCCTGGGCGGTCCCGCCCCCGCGCGCCGGGTGATCGCCAAGCCGCTGCCGGAGCCCACCCCGCAGCCGTTCGAGGCGCTGCTCAAGGGCTTCGGCCACCAGGAGGTCGCCACCACCATGGCGTTGGTCCGTCTGGTGAAGGACCTGATGCGGGACGGCCGCACCGGCGCCCGCTGGGTGCCGATCATCCCCGACGAGGCGCGCACCTTCGGTATGGAGTCGATGTTCCCCACGGCCGGCATCTACTCGCCGCTGGGCCAGACCTACGACCCCGTCGACGCCGACCAACTGCTGCACTACAGGGAGAGCGAGACCGGGCAGCTCCTCATCGAAGGCATCACCGAAGCCGGTTCCATGGCCGAGTTCACCGCCGCCGCGACCTCGTACGCCACCCACGGCGAGCCGATGATCCCGTTCTACATCTTCTACGCCATGTTCGGCTTCCAGCGCACCGGCGACCAGTTCTGGGCCCTCGCCGACCAGATGGGCCGCGGGTTCGTCGTCGGCGGCACCGCCGGACGCACCACCATGACCGGCGAAGGTCTCCAGCACGGCGACGGCCACTCGCACCTGCTGGCCGCCACCAACCCGGCGGCCGTCAGCTACGACCCGGCCTTCGCCTACGAGATCGCGATCATCATCCGCGACGGCCTTCGCCGGATGTACGGCGAGCAGCCCGAGAACGTCTTCTACTACCTCACGGTCTACAACGAGCCGAAGCCCCAGCCGCCCATGCCCGCGCTGCCCGGCATCGAGGAAGGCATCGTCCGCGGCCTGTACCCGTTCCGCCCCGGCGACCCCGCCGTGTCCGGCCCCCGGCTACAGCTCCTGGCCTCCGGCACCGCCGTCCACTGGGCACTGCGCGCGCAGGAACTCCTCGCCTCCGAGTGGAACGTGCGCGCCGACGTCTGGTCGGTGACGTCCTGGACGGAGCTGCGCCGGGACGCGATGGACGCCGACACCGCCCGCACGCGCGGCGAGACACGTGCGCCCTTCGTGACCGAGTCGCTCGCCGGTGCCCCCGGCCCAGTCCTGGCCGTCAGCGACTGGATGCGCCAGGTCCCCGACCAGATCGGCCAGTGGATCGAGCAGGACTACTACTCACTGGGCACGGACGGATTCGGCCTGTCCGACACCCGCGAGGACGTACGGCGCTACTTCCGCGTGGACGCCGAATCGATCACCGTGACGGCCCTGGACCGGCTGGCACGGGCCGGACAAGTGGACCCCGACACCGTCGACCGCGCCCGCAAGCACTACGGCCTGGACACCTGAAGGAGCCATACGCCGCCATGACGATCTCCGTGACCCTTCCCGCGCTCGGTGAGTCCGTCACCGAGGGCACCGTGACCCGCTGGCTCAAACAGCCCGGCGAGCACGTCCAGGAGGACGAACCGCTGCTGGAGGTGTCCACCGACAAGGTGGACACCGAGATCCCCGCTCCCGCCACGGGAGTCCTGCTGACCATCGTCGTCGGCGAGGACGAGACCGTCGAGGTGGGTGCCGAGCTCGCCGTCATCGGGCCGCCCGACGCCGAACCGTCGGCGACGACCGTGGCAACCGCCACGCCGGTGACCACGCCGCAGCCCGCCCCTTCACCGAGGCCGGTCTCACAGCCACCCGCCCCACAACCCGAACAGCTCCCACCTCCTCCCGCGCCCGCACCGACGCCCGCCCCGCAAACCGCACCTACCGCCGCACCCGCCCCGGCCCCGGTGCCGCACCCCGCGCCCGCCCCGACGCCTGCACCCGCACCCGCGGTCGCTCCGGCCCCGCACCCGATACCAGCAGCGGCAACGAATCCGCCGCCGGCCGCCCTGCGCGGGCACACCGCAGCCGTCCCCCGGCTGCGCAAGGCCGTCGGCGACAGCCTCAAGCAGGCGCTGCTGGAGCAGGCACAGCTGACCTCCACTGTCGAGGCCGACGCCACCGGCCTGCTGCGGCTGTGGCGGCGAACAGCGGACGGCTTCATGGCCCGCGAGGGCTTCGCCCTGACACCGTTGCCGTTCTTCGTCCTGGCCGCCGCCCAGGCACTCAAGGCACATCCCGTCATCAACGCCAGGATCGACACGGGCGGCGCGACCCTCACGTACTACGACACCGAGAACGTCGGCATCACGGTCGACACCGACCAGGGGCCGGTGACTCCGGTGGTGCGGGGCGCGGGCGATCTGACCGTCAGCGGCATCGCCCGTGCCGTCCACGACCTCACCGGCCACGCCCTCGCCGGCCGGCTCACCCCCGCCGACGTGGCTGGAGCCACCTTCACGGTCTCCGACACCGGAGCGCGCGGCGCCCTCTTCGACACCCTCATCGTCCCGCCGCACCAGGCGGCGGTTCTGGGCGTGGGAGCCGCGGTCAGACGGCCCGCGGTCGTACAGGACGGCGACGAGGAGTTCATCGGTGTCCGCGAGCTGGTCCATCTCTCGCTCTCCTACGACCACCGGCTGGTGGATGGCGCGGACGCCGCCCGCTACCTGGCCACCGTGAAGAAGATCGTCGAGGCCGCGGCGTTCGAGGACATACGCTGAAGCGACGGCGGTGGCCCGGCTACGCCGGACGCGACCGCCGACGGTCCGGCAGCACACGCCGGCCGGCCCCGCCGCAGCTCCGCCACGGCCCGACCCGAAGCCACTGCCCTGAGCCTCATCCACGAGGTGACCAGCGGAGCAGATGAGTTGTGTGGCCGAAGACCAGATATATACGCTCGCAGCCGGGGGTGTTCATGAAAGGCAAGAATCCAGGCTTCCTGCACGGGCGGCAGAGCGAGCGAGCGGTGCTGGACCGGCAGCTGGCCAAGGTGCGTGACGGCCACAGCGCGGTCCTCGTGCTGCGCGGCGAGGCCGGTATCGGCAAGTCAGCCCTGCTGGAGTACGTGGCCGGGACCGCCGAGGACTGCACCGTGGTACGCGCGGCGGGGGTGGAGGCCGAGATGGAGCTGGCCTTCGGAGGTCTGCACCAGCTGTGCGCACCCTTCCTCGATCGCCTCGCGCACCTCCCCGAGCCGCAGCGCACGGCCCTGGAGACCGCCTTCGGGCTCAGTGCGGGCACCCCCCCGGACCGGTTCCTCGTGGGGCTGGCGGTCCTCAGCCTGCTCGCCGACGTCGCCGAGGAGACGCCGCTGATCTGCCTCGTCGACGACGTGCAGTGGCTCGACCGCGTCTCGGCCCAGATCGTCGGGTTCGTCGCCCGGCGCCTGATGGCGGAGCGCGTGGGGTTGATCTTCGCCGTCCGCGAGGCGGACGGGGAACGCGCCCTGCAAGGACTGCCCGAACTCACCCTCGGGGGGCTGAGCGAGCCCGACGCCCGCGCCCTGCTGACCTCGGTGCTTCCCGGCCGGTTCGACGAGCCGGTGCGCAGCAGGATTCTCTCCGAAGCACGCGGCAATCCGCTGGCCCTGCTGGAACTGCCCCGGAGCACCTCCGCGGCCGAACTCGCGGGCGGCTACGCCCCACCGTCGACGGGGCCGCTCATCGGCAGGCTCGAGCACAACTTCAGCCTGCGCGTCGAGGAGCTGCCCCCGCAGACGCGGCGGCTGCTGCTGTTGGCGGCGGCCGAGCCCGTCGGTGATGTCTCACTGCTCCGCCGCGCCGCCGACATCCTCGGTGTGTCCATGAGCGAGGCCTCCCCCGCGGTGGCCGCGAATCTGCTGGAAGTGCGCACCCGGGTCCAGTTCCGGCACCCGTTGGTGCGCTCGGCCGTCTACCGCGCGGCAGGACCGACCGAGCGGCGGGAGGTGCACCGGGCACTGGCCGAGGCCACGGACGCGCGGTCCGACCCCGACCGCCGTGCCTGGCACCTGGCCCGCGCCGCGGCGGAGCCCGACGAGGCCGTGGCGGACGAACTGACCCGCTCGGCCGACCGCGCGCAGGCGCGTGGCGGCATCGCCGCGTCGGCGGCCTTCCTGGAACGAGCGGCCGAACTGACGCCCGATCCCGCCCGCCGCCGCAGCAGAGCGCTGGCAGCGGCCCGGGCCAAATACCTCGCCGGAGCGTTCGACGCCGCGCTCGAACTGCTGAACGTGGCCGAGATGGGCGCGCTCGACGATCTGCAACACGCCCAGGCCAGCCTGCTGCGCGGGCAGATCACCTTCGGATCCCGCAGTGCCGGTGCCACCGTGCCGCTGCTGCTCACGGCGGCCCGGGAGTTCGAGCCGCTCGACGCCGGCATCGCGCGCGAGACCTACCGGGACGCGTTCTACGCGGCGCTCACCGCGGGCCGCGTGTCCAGCGGCCCCGGCCTGGAGGAGGTCGCCCGGGCCGCACGCACCGCGCCCCCGACGGCTCACCCCGGACCCACCGACCTCTTCCTCGACGGCCTGGCCATCGCCACCACGGACGGCTACGCGGCGGGCGCCCCGATTCTGCGCCACGCGCTGAATACGCTGCGGTGCGGCGGCTTCACCGTGGAACAGTCGCTGGGCTGGCTCCCGTTCGCCTGCCGCATGGCCCACAACGTGTGGGACTTCGACAGCTGGAGCACCCTGTCGGCCAAGCTCGTCCGTCTGGCAAGGGATTCCGGAACGCTGTCCGTGCTGCCCTCGGCTCTCCTGCTGCGGCTGGCGAACCGGGTCTTCGCCGGTGATCTGGACGACGCGGACTCCCTCGCCGCCGAAGCGGTGACGATCGGCGAAGCCACCGGCAGCCACTTCCTCGCGCACTACGGGGCGTTGGTGATCGAACCCTGGCGCGGCCGCGAGACCGAGACGCTGCGGGCGATCGGGACGATCACCGGCGACCGGACCCTCAGCGGCGAGGGAAAGGCCCTCACGGCACCCCAGTGGGCGCTGGCCGTGCTGTACAACGGCCTCGGGCGGTACGAGGAGGCCTGCACCGCCGCCGCCAAGGGCTGCGAGTACCCGCAGGAGCTGGGGCTCGCCCTTTCCTCCCTGGTCGAGCTGGTGGAGGCGGCGACACGCAGCCGGCAGCGGGACCTCGCCGTCGAGGCCGCCAACCGCCTCGCAACCATCTGCCAGGCCAGTGGCACCGCCTGGGCGACGGGCACCTCCGCGGCGGCGCGTGCCCTGATCAGTGAGGGAGACACGGCCGACGCCCTGTACCGGGAGGCGATCGCCCGGCTGGAGAGCACCCCGGTGCGGACGGCGCTCGCCCGCACCCGGCTGCTGTACGGCGAGTGGCTGAGCCGCGAGAACCGCCGCGCCGAGGCCCGGGAGCAGCTGGCCCGCGCCCACGAGATCCTCGACCGGGCCGGCGCCGAGGCCTTCGCCGAGCGCGCCCGCCGGGAACTGGAGGCCGCCGGCGAGACCGTGCGCAGGCGCGCCAACGGCACCGACGAGGCGCTCACGCCCCAGGAGGCCCAGATCGCCCGGCTGGCCGGCGAAGGGCTGACCAACCTCGAGATCGGCGCGCAGCTGTTCCTCAGCCCGCACACCATCGAGTGGCATCTGCGGAAGGTCTTCACGAAGCTCGGGATCCGATCCCGCAAACAACTGGGCGCCGTGCTGCCGGGCGGGGCGGCGACCCCCGCCTGACCCTCCGGGAGCGGCGCCGCATGCCGCGCCGCCCCTCGTCGCCAGCCCACGCGGGCCGCGGAGACAGCCTCCCCACCACGCAGTGCGCCCACGCACCTCCGCTGACCATGGCCCGTGGCTCCACGCCGTCCATGGCCGGTCCTGTCGAGGACCGATCCCGTCGCGGTCCGACCCTGGCCAGGGCGCCCGAGGCATGGGGGCCCCAGGAGCGTCCGGGGCCAGGGGGTGACAGGCCCCAAGGTGTCCGGGGCCAGGGGGTGACGGGCCCCAGGGGCGTGCGAGGCCAGGGGGTGGCGGGCCCAGGCCACGTGTCGGCCACGGTACGACCACGGGGTGCCCCACGGTCCATCAGGGGCGCGGCAGTGCCCCTGTCGGCGCGAAGTTGGTGTCGGCGGCGAAGGAAGCCGCCGATCCCCAGCCAGCAGAGGAGCCGATCGTGGACACATCTGTGATCGCAACCCGGCAGAGTCCGCAGTCGGTGATGGTGACCATCACTGCCGCGCCCGTCGAACTCAACGACGCGGCCTTCGTGTTCGGCCGCGTCCGGCCAGGACTGCTCAAGATCGCCAACCGGATCCTCCGAGATCCCGGCGAAGCCGAGGACGTCATCCAGGAGGCGTGGCTGCGCTGGCAGGGCACCGATCGCACGGTCGTGGCCGACCCCGGTGCGTTGCTGCGCACGACGACCGTCCGGCTCGCCATCAACGTGCTGCAGTCGGCGCGCAGGCGCCGTGAGTCCAGTGCCACCCCCTGGCTGCCGGAGTCCACGGACACCGGGATGACACCGGAGGCCCTGGCCGAACGCCGGGACTCGGTGGAGCATGCCGTTCTGCTGCTTCTGCAGACCCTCACCCCCAACCAGCGAGCCGCGTACGTGCTGCGCGAGGCGTTCGGCTACTCCTACGACCAGATCGGCGACCTGCTCCACCTGTCCGTGGGGAACGCACGGCAGCAGGTCTCCCGCGCGCAGGACAGACTCAACAACCGGCGGCATCGGCAGCACGTGGACGCGGCCACCCATCGGCGGCTCGTTGAGGCGATCTTCACCGCCGCCCGCACCGGAGACCTCGACCGCCTGGAGCACGTGCTGACCGGCCAGGACGCGCCGTACTCCGGCGAGGGGACGGCCGCACGCGACGGCGCGCCTTCCTACCGGGCCACCGCATGACCGCCACGTCGCACGGGGACGTGGTGCGCGAGGTGCGCACCGGCCCTGCCGACGACCGCGGACAGTCCTTCGTGACCGACCGGTGGGACACCCTCGACCGCCTCCACCGCCTGGTCCAGGCGACGGTGGAGCGGCGGCTGCGCGAGGAGACGGGGTTCGGGGTGAGCGAAGTGCAGGCCCTGCGCTACGCGGGGAGCGGCTTCGCCGCGGACGCCGGCCCCGAGTCCATGCGGCTCGGGGAAGTGGCCGACGGGCTCGGTCTGAGTCAGTCCGCCACGAGCAGGCTGATGGCACGCCTGCGCCGACAGGGCCTGGTCATCTCGAGCGCCGTCGACCACGACCGGCGCGGCGTGCAGATGCTGCTGACCCCGGAGGGGCACGCCGCGCTGCGCCGTATCGCGCCTCGCTACGAACAGGTCGTACGGGACGCGGTCCGCGATCTCGGCTCCCAGGACGTGGATCCCCTCCTGTGGCATTTCCTCACCGGCGAGAACGACGCCCGCACGGTCAACCGCTGAGGAAGTCGCGTACGGCCGCCGTGAACCGCTCGGGACGCTCGATGTGCCCGAGATGGCCGGTCTCCTCCAGGACCACCAGCCGGGCGTCGGGAAGGAGCTGGTGCAGCATGTGCGCCCAGCGCGGCCCGCAGATGAAGTCGTCCCCGCCGACCAGCACCAGGGTCGGGACGGTGAGCCGGGGCAGTTCCCCGCGGACGTCGAACGGGGGCTCCTCCCCCCAGGCCGGTGCGGCGAACATCCGCAGGGACGCCCGCCCCGCGGCGAACTCCTTCTCGCGGCCCCAGTAGTCGTGGAAGTAGGCGGGCGAGATGAGGCGCAGCACCTTCGTCGCGCCCTCGTCGTCGGACCGGTCGACTCGGGTGGTGAGACCCGCGACGTAGGTGCCCACTTCCGGCCGCTCGCCGGCGTGCCGCTGGACGAAACTCTCCATGTTGGCCACGGCGGCCCTCCAGAACTCCTCTCCCGTCATCGGCGAGGTGTCGTACAGGACGAGGGACGCCAGGCGCCCGGGGTGGTCGAGGGCGTAGCGCTGCGCGACGAAGCCGCCGTGGGAGTGGCCCAGCAGGGCCACCTCGGCGAGGCCCAGGTGCTCGATCACCGCGTGCAGGAAGTGGGTGTAGGTGGCGAGGGTGTAGTCGCGTGGGTCGGCCAGCCGGCCCGACTCGCCCGTGCCGACCGGCTCGAGGTAGACGACGGTCATGCCGCGCTCCAGCTCGGACATGCGCAGGTACTCCCAGCCGATGCCCGGCCCTCCGGGATGGGCGACGCACACCGGGCCGGATCCGGCGACGTGGTAGCGCTGGTCGACGACGGCCGTACCGTGCCGGACGACGAGGGTGTGGGTACCCGGGGAGAGCGGGTTGCGGGGATCGACGGCTGGGCTGGGAAGGGGCCTCGGGCCCTGTGTGGCGTTCACAACTCCCCGATGGTGCGGCGGCCCGGAGCCCCACTCAAGACATTGTGCCTAGTGTCACACTGCATTTCACACTATTGCGCTCCGCCATGGAATGTCACAGAACTCCCCTTCGGGCGGTCAGATGCGTCAGAGGCATCCGCGACGAGTAAGGAGGCGCTGCCATGAGCTGGCACGAGAGAGCGGGCTGCCGGGAGGTCGACCCCGACCTGTTCTTCCCCATCGGCACCGCGGGTCTGGCGCTTGTCCAGATCGACGAGGCGAAGGCCGTGTGCGCCCGGTGCCCCGTGCGAGAGCGGTGTCTTCAGTGGGCGCTGGACGTCGGGCAGGTCGAGGGCATCTGGGGCGGCACGACGGAGAGCGAGCGCCGCGCGACCCGACGACGCTCAGCGCGTAAGGGCGCCGAGCGGATCGGCGTAAAGGCGTCCTGACCCGGACAACTCCGGGGGGTGTTCGCCGCCGCCTTCCTCCCCGAAAGAGGGAAGAGCGTGGTCGGATTGTCGGGTAAGTTCCTCGGCAGCACCCTCGGCGACGCACTGCGCTCCGCGCCGGTCACCTTGCCGGACGGCTCCCGCGATGCGGACCTGCCGATCGAACCCGAGCGTTCCACCAGCGGTTCGCCGCTGATGTCCCCCGCAACACCACGGACCTCATGGCCGTCACGCAGCGGCCCGGTCACGACTGCCGCACTGGCGGACGAGGCCTCCGAGCCCGGCTGGGAGAACATCCCGTCCTGGGCCGTGGTCGCCACCCAGGCCCGCAACATCCCGGCGCGGGCCCAGATCTTCATGGCACAGCACGCACACGCCCACATCACGCGCGTACGGGCCTCGCACGCCGTGAGCGTCCCCGCCCCGCCGACGTCGCCGAGGTGATCCAGGCGGCCGCTCGGACCGTGCGCTGACCCACCCGTGCCGCGCGTCACGAGGCGCAGGCAGGCTCCGCCCCCTGACCCCCGCACACATGGTGGCCCCCTGGACCCTCGGTCCAGGGGGCCACCATGTGTGCGGGGGTCAGCCGCGGTCTTCCGGAGCGACGTAGTCGAAGGTCGGGCCCGCGGTCAGGCCCTCGCCGTCGGGCATTGACATCAGGCTCTGTGCCTGCCCTTTGAGCGCGTACATCGTGCCCACCGACACCCCGAGCATCGCGGGATTGCCGTTGAACGCCTGCTCCAAGAGCTGAAGCAGCTTGCCGTACGCAACGTTGAACGCCTCCTGCGCCGTACGGATCGCGCTGCCCTCCGGATGGTCCTCCAGCCGCGGGTTGGGACGCATCGGGCGCACCCCGGCGGGGTCGACGGTGAGCGTCTCGCCGGTGGGCCCTGTCTCCGGTGTGTCCCCCGGCTGGTAGCGCCGGCCCTGTGCGAGCTCCTGGAAGCGGTAGTAGTGCGAGACCGCCTTGGTCTGCGGGTGGAACAGGTCCATGTCCCCGTCCCATACGTCGACGCGTGCCGCGCCCTCGCCCTGCTCCACGATCTCCTCCAGGGCGGAGAGCGCCGAGGCGAGATCGGTGACCGGACGCAGCCGCCCACCGGTGTGCCCGAAGGGTCCTGCCGCCACCTGGCGGGCGGGATCACCGGTGAAGACCTTCTCCTCGCCGAGCTCGGCGCACAGGTGTCGCAGGCCCTTCTCGATCGCGTCGTAGAACTGACCGATCGTCATGTAGGCGTCGCCCTCGGCCGGGTCGCCCGGGTGGGCGGGTTGTTCGAGCCGGAGGAACATGGTGACCGCCTCCTGACCGAACGGCAGCAGGGACAGCTGCATGGAGGGATCGGCGTGCGGCATGGGCCGCGGATGCGGGGACAGTATCCGCGGGGTGTCGACGCGAGGTCGCCCGCCGACCGCGTTGAGGAGGTTTGCCACCAGCGCCAGGTGGATCATCTCCTCGACGAACACGCTGCTGACCACTTCGACGGCGTGGGCGTTCCGCTCGGGGTCGAGCGAGTAGAGGGCTGTGAGGTAGGGCGGCAGCGTGGCGTGTTCCAGCTCGATGGCCCACTGAAGGTGCTCGCGCAGGCCCTCCTGCGTCGTGATCGAGCGGAACCTGGCCTGGCCGGTGGGGTCTTGTTGATTCATGAGGGTCTCACCTGGGTTTCGTGCGTACGGTTCGGCCGCGGCTGCAGAGCGACCTGTGGTCACCGGCGTCGCTGCCGGCGGGGACCGCGCGGGGCGGCCGGTGGTGGGGCGCGGGGCCGGTCATGCGGCTTCCGTGCGGGAGAGGCGGACGGCGGAGATGTCGAAGCTGAGCCTGACCTTGTCGCTGATGAGGGCGCCGGCGGTCTCGACGGGCGTGTTCCAGCCGAGCCCCCAGTCGGAGCGGCGCACGAGTGCGGTGCCGGAGAAGCCGACACGGTGGTCTCCGCTCTCGTCCTGCGTGGCCCCGTCGAAGGCGAGGTGGATGTGGAGAGGGAGTTCGACGTCCTTGATTCTGAGGTGGCCCGTCAGACGGAACTCGCCGTCTCCGCGGTCGGCAAGGCCTGCGGAGCGGAAGAGCATCACCGGATAGGTGGCGGCGTCGAGGAAGTCCGGGCCCGCGAGGTGGGTGTCCCGCTCAGGGCTGCTGGTGTCGATGCTGCCGGCCTGGACGCTCAAGTAGGCCTCGGAGCGGCTGGGTTGGTACCCGTCCAGCTTGACCAGCCCCTCGAACGCGCCGAACCGCCCGCGTACGTTCGCGATCATGGCGTGCCGGACGGAGAAGCCGATGGTGCTGTGTGCCGGGTCGATGGTGTAGACACCTGTCAGCGCTGGGTACGGGACGACGGTCGACATAGATCGGTCCTTGCGGTCGCTGGTCACGACGATCAGTCGTTGCGAGCCGTCGCCGTGAGCCTGCCGATGATGGAACGGACCGTGGCCGAAGAGGTTCGGGCAAGGTCCGCAGAAGGACAGACAGGTGAGGGCCCGCGTGTGTGACACTGGGGCCGCCGCCCGGACGGCGTTTCGTGTGTCACAGCGTGTCGACGCGTCAACGGGCCGTCGTCACGCGCGTCGTACGGTCAGCATCGCGGGATCGCCCGCGTCGGGCGGGGGGGGAAGCCGGGCTCGCCCGGCTCGGCGACGCTGTCGTCCCGCAAAGCCGTCCACAACCAGAACGTCTCAGTGTGCTCGCCCAGGACACCGGTCACGATGAAGGACCGAGGCACGCCAGGGCGTTGCGGCAGAACGCGACATTCCGCGACACCGCGCAGAGCGGTCTCAGGCAGGGTGCAGGGGTGGACGATGACTCGTCCGCTCATGTCGGCGGGCAGGGACGTGAGCCGGGTCGTCAAGGCGGCCAAAGTGCCCAGCACATCGACCCGCGCGTTGCCCAGCGCCTCTCCGCACCATTCCCGCACGGTGCGCGGCATCGGCCTCGCCTTACAGGACGTCGTAGAACTCGGCATCGACGCCGCAAGCCTCTCCGGAGGCACGCTCGTCGGACGTGCGGGCGAACGGGACGACGGCGAGTGCATGCCCCACTTGACAGGTCCGGCGCCTCATCTGTGACGGGATGTGGGCCCAGGACCGGTAACACACGCCCCAGCGCAGAATCTCCGCCGGCTCGCCCCCCTCTCCCCTCCCCCCGTGCTGATCGGCGAACCCCGTAACACTGTGTGCCACTATGGTGCGTGCATCCGGCGCAGCACACGATGCTCGCCGTCCCGGCCCGCCGCGGCCGCACAGCCTCCCCGGATCCCGGCCGCGGCCCCTATCACGAGGGATGTACCGACCATGCCTGCCATCCTCATCCACGGCGTTCCCGACACCCACCGCGTGTGGAACGGCGTACGTCGGCACCTGACCCGCTCCGACGTCGAGGCCTGGGACCTGCCCGGATTCGGCACCCCCCGCCCCCCGGGTTTCGGATCCAGCAAGGAGGAGTACGTCGACTGGCTCGTCGAGCGCCTCGAGCGCGTCGGCGAGCCCGTGGACCTGGTCGGTCACGACTGGGGCTGCATCCTCACCGCCCGCGTCGCCTCCGTCCGCCCCGACCTGGTGCGCACCTGGGCCGGCGGCAACGGACCCATCAGTTCCCGCTACGTCTGGCACCCTCTGGCCGAGACCTGGCAGGACCCCGTCGCCGGCGAGCGGTTCATGGCCGAACTGGAGCCTGAGTCCTTCGCGAAGGACCTGGTGAACGGCTTCGACGCGCCCGCCGAACCGGTGGAGGAGATGGTCCGGCACGTCGACGGCACGATGAAGGACAGCATTCTGCGGCTGTACCGGTCCGCCGTGACGATGGGGACGGAGTGGGAACCGGCCCTGTCGAACGTCACCGCACCCGCACTGGTGTTCTGGGGCGAGCGCGACCCGGCCTGTCAGATCGAGTTCGGCGACGAACTCGGCGCCGCCCTGCGCGCCACCCGCGTCCTCCATCTCGACTGCAACCACTGGACGGTGCTGGAGCGGCCCGCGGAGGTGGCCGCCGCCCTCGAGGCGCACTGGGCGCAGGGCACCGGACGCTAGCCCGTCGCGGACGGCGACGAGGGGCACGGGCCGACGGACCTCCTCGGCCACGGTCGTGGAAACCGGACGTCGTCCGCGCCCTCGTCGCGCTGCTCCGCCCCGCCCTCGCAGGCCCTCGCGCGGCCTCTTCGCCCCGGGCCGGTGTCACAACCCGCGGGTTCTCGCGGTCTCACCGCATGAGGACACACCAGTGTCCGGTGCGCGCGAACAGAGACGGAATCACCATGTCGCGAGAGAACGGGTTCGTGATCGTCGGGGGCGGCCTCGCCGCGGGCAAGGCCGCCGAGGAACTCCGGCAACAGGGCTACGACGGTCCGCTCGTCCTCATCGGGGACGAGGCGGAGCGCCCCTACGTCCGACCGCCGCTGTCCAAGGGATACCTGCTCGGCAAGGAGGACCGCGAGTCCATTTTCGTGCATCCCGAAAACTGGTACCGAAAGCACGACGTCGACCTGCTGACGGGAACGCGCGTCACGGCCGTCGACCCACACTCCCGACAGGTCGAACTCACCGGCGGACGCCGGATGTCCTACACCAAGCTGCTCCTGGCGACCGGATCGTCGCCCCGCCGGCTGACGGTGCCCGGGGCGGACCTGGACAACGTGCTGTACCTGCGCCGTGTGGGGGACAGCGAGCGGCTCAAGGCTGCGTTCACCCCCGGGGCCCGGATCGTGATCGTCGGCGGCGGCTGGATCGGCCTGGAGACCGCCGCGGCGGCCCGGACCGCCGGGGCGCTGGTGACCGTTCTGGAGCACTCCGAGCTGCCGCTGCTGAAGGTGCTCGGCCGGGAGGCGGCCGAGGTCTTCGCCGACCTGCACCGGGACCACGGAGTCGTCCTGCGGCCCCACGCCGCCGTCGAGCGCGTCACCGGTGACGGCACCCGCGCCGACGGCGTGCAGCTCGCCGACGGAACCCGACTGCCCGCCGACGCCGTGGTGGTGGGCGTCGGCATCACCCCCAACGTCGAGCTCGCCGAAGCGGCGGGACTGGAGGTGCGCAACGGCATCGTCACCGACGAGCGTCTGCGCACCTCGGCCCGGGACGTACACGCCGCTGGGGACGTCGCCAACGCCTATCATCCCCGGCTCGGCCGGCATCTACGGGTGGAGCACTGGGCCAACGCCCTGCACCAGCCCCGCACGGCGGCACTGGCCATGCTCGGCAAGGAGGCCGCGTACAACCGGCTGCCGTACTTCTACACCGACCAGTACGACCTCGGGATGGAGTACACGGGTTACACCGAGCCCGGTGGTTACGACCGCGTCGTCTTCCGCGGGAATCCGGCCGAGCGGCGGTTCATCGCCTTCTGGTTGTCCGGGGACCGGGTCCTGGCGGGCATGAGCGTGAACGTGTGGAAGGTCATCGACTCCGTCCGTGCCCTCGTCGAGTCCGGTGCCTCCGTGGCGGACGCGGCCCTGTCCGATCCCGAGACGCCCCTCGACAGCCTTCTGCCCTGACGACCGCCGCGAAGGTGACCGTGGCGCCCTCCGACGCAGGAGCGGGCGCCGCTGCGTACGGCCGGGAAACCGTGTCACACGATCTGTCCCTGTCCGGTCAGCACTGCATCGGTACGACCCGCCGGACGACATCGGACTGTCCCTTCCCGGGAGCCGTGGCGGGCATCGGCCGGAATCAGGGATGGCACCGCCTTGTCGGGTGCTGTGCGAAGGGGTGACGCCGGATGGACCGGGAACAGGACGACGAGACGGTGCCGATCGCGGAGCTGCTCGACGAGCGACGCCGACTGCTCAACGTGGCCTACTGGATGCTGGGCCGGAGCCAGGACGCCGACGACGCCGTGGCTGAGACCTACCGGCGCTGGTACGGCCTGCCCGACGACCGCCGGATCCGCATCGCAGAACCCCGGTCCTGGCTGGTGAAGACCGTCGGCGGCATCTGTCTGGAGCGCTTGGCGCCGGCCGGGCGGTCGCACCCGGGCACGGTCGGCGCGGCACCTCCTCAGGACCTGGAGGAAGAGGTGAGCCAGGCCCTTCTCGAGGCGCTGGACACGCTGTCACCGGCCGAGCGGGCCGCATTCGTCCTCAACGATGTGTTCAGGGTGGCTCCGGGGACGGTCGCCGCCATCGTCGGACAGACGGAACAGGAATGCGGCGAACTCGCCGCCCGGGCTCGGCACAGCCTTCGGACCAGGTGGGCACACCCCACGACGCCACAGCAGCACGACCGTGTGGTGCTGGCGGTCCGACAGGCCTGCGTCGCGGAGAACCCCGCCCGCCTGACGTCCCTCCTGGCACCGGACGCCACGGTGTTCTTCGACGGAGGCGGCAAGGTCAGAACCCTGACCCGGCCCGTCCACGGCGCACGGCGCGCCACCCGCAGCCTGCTGACCCTGCTGGCCGGCCGCCCTCGCACCACACTGCACTGCCAGTCCGTCAACGGCCGCACCGGGATAGTGGTGCGCTACGGCGACGAGGTCGCCGCCGTCATCAGCCTGGACGTCGCGGGCGACCACGTCGTGCAGATCTGGGCGGTCCTCAACCCTGACAAGCTCCGCCACTGGAACCGGGCGGCCACGCAGGAGAGATGAGGGCAAAGCGCGTGGACCGGGCCCCCGGTCTGCGTGCCACCGGTGCCCCTCTGACCGCGGAGCCGGTCTCTCCAGGCAACGACCCGGGCGGTCCGCACCGTGTCCACACCCCTGAGGCGCCGCTCACACAAGGCGGAAGGACAGTGGCAGGCATCTCATCCGACAGGGGCCTCTCATCACCACGTTGCATCTTCCGGGTTCGGAACTCGTACGCTGTGACATACGATGCACCCACATACATCCCCGGGTCCGAGCCGAGCGGCACCGCAGCTGACTTCAGCGAGGCGCGGCACGGAGGGTTGAGGACGAGAGGAAGACATGGTCTCGGCAACGCGCGCAACGCATGAGATTGAGGTCACTGCGGAGAGCCTCCAGGAGGACCTCGCCCGCCTGGAGATTCAGAAGCGGGCACTGGAGCGGGAACTGGCCGCCGTTGCCGCCCACCTCGACTCCGTCCAGCGCGCCCTGAGCGCCCTGACGGTCCTCATGGCCGAGCCGTCCGGCGGCCGCGCCGCCGAGCAGCCCGAGCAGGCGAAGGCCGGTACTCCGGCCGCCACGCCCGCAAGCCCGGCGCGGAAGCAGTCAGCGCCGCGACAGGCGGGACCCACGCAGAAGGAGAAGCCGACGCCCTCCTCGCGTGCGGAGGCCGACGAACCGCGCAGCTACGGCGCACTCACCGAACAGATCCTGGAGTACTTCGCCGGCGTCGGTGACGCGGAGGTCCGCGCGCGCGACGTGGCCGCGGCGCTCGGCCGGGACACCGACTCCGGGAGCATCAATGCGGTGCGCAGCACGCTCGACCGCCTGGTCGGCACGTCCCGCGTACGCCGGGCCGGCCGCGGTCTCTACCGCGCCCAGAAGTCCTGACCGGAGTCCTCCCGGCTCCGCGCACACAAAATCACGCAGTTGCCTCGGACGCCTGCTCGCGGGGGATCGCACAGGCGCCCGAGGCACGCACCCGCAGACGGACGGTCCGCGGGTGGGCGAGCGCTCCCACACCGGCCACTAAGCGTGTCACACGGTGTTGGAGTCGCTGTGAAGAGTGTATAGCACTCACATTGTCTTTGAATCCACCGCCCCGCTTCCCGCCCCCCTCCCGGACGCCAGATGCCACGCCCGGCCCCCTCCCCTTCGCGCCGGCTCCTCCCCCGCCTGAACTCTCCGGCAACTCGCCTAGTTCAAAAGGGCTGTTATGCCCCTTCCATGCAGCTCGGCCACAACACACGTGTGACGAAAACAGCTACTCTTTTCGTGGCCGCTGCAACAAACACGGCCCTATAGTCATCCGCGCATCGAGTTGTCGCCCGGGCCTTCCCCCACGAACGCGGCCATGCCGCCGGCGCGCCTTGATGCCCATGTTTCTTCCTCTGAGGAGCATCACCTTGCACAGAAGAAAGAAGGCCCTTGGCGTGCCCATCGGCATCGCCGTGAGCCTGCTGGTCGCGGGCTCCCTGCTCTCCCAGCCCGGCCATGCGCTCGCCGACGACCCCAGCGCGACCGCGGACTCCCGCCAACAGGCGTTGCTGGCCGCCGCCGAGGAGTTCGACATCCCGTCGAGCGTGCTGCTCGCCCTCTCCCACCAGGAGTCGGCATGGGAGGGCCACGGCGCCCTGCCGAGCACCAACGGCGGTTACGGACCGATGAACCTCACGGACGTCACCCCCGCCATGCTGGCGAGCGGTGCCGCGGGCGCAGCGGGCCGGGCCGACCTCGGCTCCCTCGCCGCGGACCCCGCACTGCACACCCTGCGCCAGGCGGCCGAGCTGACCGGACTGTCCGTCAAGTCCCTGCGCGAGGACGACACCGCGAACATCCGCGGGGGTGCCGCCCTGCTCGCCGCGTACGAGAAGGAGTTGGTCGGGGCGACCCCCGCGGACCCCTCCCAGTGGTACGGGGCCGTGGCCCGATACAGCCAGGCCAAGCAGAAACAGGCGGCTGCCTCCTTCGCCGACCGCGTCTTCCGCACGATCCGCAGTGGCGCCTCGGCGACGACCCAGGACGGCCAGCGCGTACACCTGGCCGCCGGCCCGTCCGTCGATCCCGCCCGGGCGCAGATCAACTCCCTGCGCCTGAAGGCCGCGTCGGCGGCAGCCGCCACCGAATGCCCCACGACCGTCGAGTGCACCTTCGTCGCCGGATCCCCGGTCGGCCGTCAGGTCGCCGACCGGCCGGCCAACGGCATCCGCATCGACACCATCGTCATCCACGATCTGGAGTCCACTTACGACGCCGGCGTGGCGGGTCTGGCCAATCCCACGAACCCCGCCGCGACCCACTACGTGATGTCCTCGACCGGCGCGGTCACCCAGATGGTGCCCACCAAGGACATCGCCTTCCACGCGGGGAACTACTCGACCAACCTGCACTCGATCGGCATCGAGCACGAGGGGTACGCCGCGCACGGCGCCGCCTGGTACACGGAGGCGCAGTACCAGGCCACGGCGGACCTGGTGAAGTACCTGGCCGGACGTTTCGGCATCCCGCTGGACCGGCAGCACATCGTCGGCCATGACAACGTTGCCGGACCCAACTCCGCCCTGGTCTCCGGCATGCACTGGGACCCGGGTTACGCCTGGGACTGGAACCACTTCATGAGCCTGCTCGACGCCCCCGTCAGCGGTGTGTCCGAGGTGCCACAGCCCGGCTCCGTCGTGTCGATCAAGCCGTCGTTCGCGGACAACGTGCAGACCCTCCAGATCTGCCCCTCCGACGACCCGACCGGCCAGACGACCACCTGCACCGAGCAGCAGCACCCGACCAACTTCGTCTACCTGCACACCGCCCCGAGCGAAACGGCACCGCTCTTCGGCGACCAGGCGATCCACGGCACCGCGCCCGGCACCGACCGGGTGAACGACTGGGGCAGCACCGCCCAGGCCGGGCAGCAGTTCGTCGTCGCGGACGTCCAGGACGCCTGGACCGCGATCTGGTTCAGCGGTGCGAAGGTGTGGTTCCACAACCCCGGCGGCGTCAACACCCGTACCAGCTACGGAGTGAAGATCGTCAAACCCGCGGGCCCTACTCCCGTGCCTCTCTACGGCTCCAGCTACCCCGACAAGGCCGAGTACCCGGCCGGCCTGGGCGCCTCCACACAGGCACCGCTGAGCATGTACGCCATCCCGACCGGACAGGCATACGTGGCCACGCGGGAAGCCGCCGCCACCGACGACTACTTCCCCTCTGGCGGAGCGGTGGTCATCGGAGGCAAGAAGATGTACACCATCCAGTACAACCACCGTGTCGCCCTCGTCTACGCGAACGACGTCACCGCGACCACGGCCGTCCACCACTGGGAGAACGACGGCAACTGAGCATCACGTCACGGTAGTTGAGTAACACAAGAGGGCCCTCACACGAAGTGCCGCCAGGCACACTGTATGAGGGCCCTCGCCTCGCGTGTCCAGCAGCACCGGCCCTCCCCTTCCCGGACAAGCCAGTGGGAGGCCTTCGACACCGGGTTACTGAGTGCCGCGGAACGACAACGCACAGACCGTGTCGACGTGAGCGCATACATCGGCATCCGCCGACCCGTCACACGCGCGGGGCGTCGTCGGTCAGTAGGACATGAGTCATTCCCTCGCGTCGAAGACCGCCACCGATGAGCCTGTCACTGTCATCAAGAGCTACACCGTGCCGACGGACGAAGCCGACCACTTCACCGTCGTGTACCAGGAGAACGCCCGCATCATGGCGGCCCAGCCCGGCTTCATCCGCTCCCGCCTGCACCGCCCCCTCGGCGAAGGCCCGGAGACCCGCTTCGTCCACATCGCGGAGTGGACGTCGGGGACCGCCCTCGACAGAGCCACCGAGAACCCCGAGTGGCATGCCTCCCTGGAGCGCATGTTCGCCGACCCCGGCCTTCACATCACCTCGGAACCGGCAAGCTACCGCGTCGTCGTCGAACTCCACAGCGCAGCGTCGTGATCGACACGACCGGACTGCTGCTGACCGTCCTGGTCACCACCGCGAGCGTCCAGGACCCCACGGCCGCGAGACCCTCCCGGCCCGTTCCGGTTGTGAGGGCTGGGACGTTTCCCGGTTGTGGGAGCGCAGGGGTGGATAGCGTGCCCAGGTCACTGTTCATGTGAGCGTGCACCACGTGCACAGGGGGGAAGTCACACATGAGGAGCATGCGCAGAGCGCTGGGGCGGCTGTCCGCGGCGTTACTGGCGGGGGCCCTGCTCGTCCTGGTCGGTACGGGAACCGCCCAGGCCACCACCACGGTCGAGATCCCGGCGGCCACCGACGGCGGTATCTCCGCGACCGTCAAGTTCTACGGCGCCGTGGTGCCCCAGCCCTACAACCCGGATCCCACCGCCTACTTCGGCTACCGCAAGTGCCAGCTCATCTACCACGACTACGACCCGACGGCAGGCTGCGGCGGCTTCAAGCTGAGCGTCATACTGCACAACGTACGCAACCAGCCCGGCTACATCGCGGGCCTGAGCAGCACCGGCCGCTACTTCCAGGCGTACGCCGACACGGCCCGCACGTTCGGCTGCCTGCGCGCGGACGGCACGTTCGACCACAGCACCAGTTTCGTGGTCCGTACCCAGCAACAGCCCCTGTCGGCGACGTACTACGAGCCCGACAGCAACTACATCCTCTACGCGCACCGGAACTACTCCGGCGAGTACGGGCCGCATTTCTACGTCAACTTCGCGCCCGTGCAGGTGGATTGCCCCGACGGTATGACACCGACCCAGTACGGCCTCAAGGTCACGAACGTCAACGTCACCATCGACGACGCGAACGTCTTCGGCGACACGACCTGGAGTACGCCGGGGCCGTTCTACGCGTAACGACACCCAGGACACATACGCGCACGAGGGCCCCGGCAGCGCACCCGGGCCCTCGTTCCGTACGCGCCTCAGCTTGCTTCTTGCGTCTTTATGGTCTGACCTCGAATGACCCGCCCAGGGGTGTCAGGTGTGGCTCGCACACTTCTGCCGCTTGGCACGATCCGGCGAGGAGCGTGCGGTCAGGCCGCGAAGGAGTCAAGCAGTTCGTTGTACTGCTTGGCGGCTGTGTTCAGGTCTTCGTCGGAGAGGCCGAAGGCGGTGCCGTACAGCTTGACCATCGGCTGGATGTCGAACTGGCACAGCCGCAGGGTTGCGTGCCAGTTGCTGAGGAGCGTCTCGATGGTGGTCTTGTTCGCGCCTTCGGGGGTGTAGTGCTCGGCGGGGACGCCGGCGGTGACGGCGACGACGGCCTTCTTGCCGGCCAGCTTGGAGGGAGAGCCGTCCATGGTGAAGGCCCAGCCGAGGGTGAAGACCTTGTCCTGCCACTGCTTGAGCAGAGGGGTGGTGTTGTACCAGAACACCGGGTGCTGGAAGACGACCACGTCGTGGTCGGCCAGCAGTGCCTGCTCGGCGTCGACGTCGATCCGGAAGTCGGGGTAGGTGGCGTAGAGGTCGTGCACGGTGACATGGGCCAGCTCGCGGACGGCGTCCACCAGAGCCTTGTTGGCCTTCGACTGGGACAGGTCGGGGTGGCCTACGACAAGGAGAACCTTGGACATGATGAGGAACCTTTTCAGTGATCAGTGAAATGGGTGAACGGACGCGGGGTTGGTTGGGTGCGACGGGTCAGTACGTCGCGGGTCGGATCACCGGTCGATGGTGGCCATGTTCGCCTCGTTGTGGCGTTCGCCCGCGGCCGGTGTGAGGTTGTTCAGACGGTCGAGCTGAGCGGCGCTGAGTTCGATGCCGTCGGCGGCGGTGTTCTCTTCGACGCGTGCGACCCGGCGGGTTCCGGGGATGGGGGCGATGTCGTCGCCGCGGGTCAGCAACCAGGCCAGCGCGGTCTGGGCCGGAGTGGCGCCGATCTCGGCTCCGATGGCCTGTACTTCGTCGACGATGCGCAGGTTGCGCTGGAAGTTCTCGCCGATGAAGCGCGGGTTGGTCTTACGCCAGTCGTCGTCGGCGAAGTCGTCGACGGTGCGGATCTGCCCGGTCAGCAGGCCGTGTCCGAGCGGCGAGTAGGGCACGAATCCGATGCCGAGCTCGCGCAGCAGCGGGAGGATCTCGGCCTCGACGTCGCGGGTCCACAGGGAGTACTCGGTCTGCAGCGCGGCCACGGGATGGACGGCGTGTGCCCGGCGGATCGTCTCGGGACCGGCCTCGGAGAGGCCGATGTGGCGCACCTTGCCTTCGGTGACCAGTCCGGCCAGCGCGCCGATGGTCTCCTCGATGGGCGTGTTCGGGTCGACGCGGTGCTGGTAGTAGAGGTCGATGTGGTCGGTGCCGAGCCGCTTGAGTGAGCCTTCGACCGCGGTTTTCACGTTGCCGGCGCTGCTGTCGATGACGCCGGGGCCGTCGCCGGCGTGGGAGACGAGGCCGAACTTCGTCGCCACGACGACGTCGTCGCGGCGGCCCTTGATGGCCTTGCCGACGATTTCCTCGCTGTGGAAGGGGCCGTAGATCTCGGCGGTGTCGATGTGGGTGACGCCGAGGTCCATGGCCCGGTGGATGGTGCGGATCGACTCGGCGTCGTCGAGCCCTCCGCCCGTGGTGTACATGCCGGCCATGGTCATGGCTCCCAGGCCGATGCGGGAGACATCGAGACCGCCCAGTGATACGTGCTTCATCAGTACTCCTTGTCGTGACGGACGTCAGGCCGGTCGGTAGTCGTGAGTAGTGGGGCGCCACCCGTTGGCGGACCGTGCAGGGGTGATCCGTGCGCCGCCGGCGCGGGCGCCGTTGCCCGGGGAGCGGGTCAGAGCCGTAGGCGCACCCGTCGGCCTCGGCCTGGCATGGTGCCTCGGCGTGGGTGTCGTCATGGGTCAGGCTGCGGCGGGTCCGCGTGGCTGAACCGGCTGCGCCGGGTCAGTGCTCGTGGGCCGCTGGCTCCAGAACGAGGACGGGGATCTCACGGTCTGTGTTCTTCTGGTAGTCGGCGTAGTCGGGGAACGCCTCGACGGCTCGGGCCCACCACAGGGCCTTCTCGTCCCCGGTCACCTCGCGTGCCAGCATGTCCTGGCGCACCGGGCCGTCCTGAAGCTCGACTCGGGGGTCGGCCACCGCGTTGTGGTACCAGACCGGGTGCTTGGGGGCTCCTGCCATGGAGGCGACCACGGCGTAGGCGCCGTCGTTCTCCACTCGCATGACCGGGGTCTTGCGGATCTTGCCGCTCTTTGCGCCCAGGGTGGTCAGGATGACGACGGGCAGGTCCCGGAGCCTCTCGTCTTCCTCCCGTGCGACCAGGACACTCAGCGTCGTTCCCTGCGTACCGCCGGAGCTTTCGCACAGCTCCACCTGGTCCCGTACAAACTGCGCCTTGCTCGGCTCGTACTCGCCTTTGAGGGGCATGTCGACTCTCTCCGTGCTGTCGAAACGCGCACCTGGCGCGCTCCTTCGTCCTGGCCGGGGTGCGGGGCATGGTCCTCAGGCGTGGTGGCCGTCGTAGGCCAGCGCGCCGCCCAGTTCGCGGGATGCCTCGGCCTGGGCGAGGAGTTCCTTCGCCTTGGCCTCGGCGGCCTCGATGGCGTCCGCACCGGCGACGAAACGCAGCAGCGGCTCCTCCTGCTGGGCGATGGTGAGCAGGGCGCGGGCGAGCTTGGCGGGGTCGCCGGGCTGCCGGCCGTTCATGCTCTTCATGCCCTCGATCCGGGGTGCGGTGCGCGGGGCGTAGTCGTCGATGGACAGCTCGGGCCAGGTGGTGGAGCCGTCCACGAGGAGTTCGGTGCGGAAGTAGCCGGGCTCCACGATCGTGGTGTGGATGTTGTACGGCTCGACGTCGTAGCGGAGGGACTCCATCCAGCCCTCTTCCGCGAACTTGGAGGCGGCGTAGGCGGAGGTGAACTCCATCCCGACCAGCCCGGCGGTCGAGGTGATGGTGATGACGTGGCCGGCGCGCTGCTTGCGCAGGATCGGCAGGATGGCGCGGGTGACGTTCATCGGGCCGAAGAGGTTGGTCTCGAACTGCTTGCGCATCTGCGCGGGCGAGATCTCCTCGAAGTAGCCGGTGAAGAGGTTCCCGGCGTTGTTGATCAGGACGTCGATGCGGCCGAAGCGGTCGACAGCTGCCTGCACGGTGGCCTCGGCGTCCTCCGGGCTGGTGACGTCGAGCCTGGTGACCAGCAGGTTGTCCTGCGGCCCACCCAGGCTCTTCTCGACCTCGTCGGGGCGGCGGCCGGTGGCGACGACCTGGTGGCCGGCGGCGAGGGCCTCGCGGGCGATGTCCGTGCCCAGGCCGCGTCCGGCACCGGTGACGAGAATGACCTTGCTCATGGAGGATTTCCTTTCACGTGCCGTACTCCGGCACCCGTGGTGTGCGGGGGTGACGCCGACAGCGCCGACAGCGCCGCAGAAGGGGCTGAGGCCGGCGGCGCGAGCGGCGTCCGTCTGGACGGTTCACTCCGCCGTGGGCGGTGCACCACCAACAAAACCGGCTGTCACGCGGGGGTGGGAGTCCCTGATGAGGGGGTCACTGACAGGGACCCCCAAGCGGGCAGATGCGCTCGTAGAGTGAAGCGCATGGCAGGCAGAAAAGACCCCAACGGTGCAAACCGTGACATCCGCGATGACTTCCGTGCGGAGATCCGGGAATTCCTCGGCACGCGACGGGCCAGGGTCACCCCCGAGCAGGCCGGACTGCCCCTGTACGGCGGAGAGCGCCGACGCGTCACGGGGCTGCGCCGCGAGGAGGTCGCCCTCCTCGCGGGTATTTCCAGCGAGTACTACACCCGGCTGGAGCGCGGCAACGCCACCGGAGTCTCCGAGAGCGTCATCGAAGGCATCGCGCAGGCACTGCAGCTCGACGAGGCCGAACGCAGCCACCTGCTCGACCTCCTGCGCGGCGCCGGCACGACCCGCCCGCCACGCCGCCGCCCGGCCCAGCAGCGTGTACGTCCCACGGTGCAGCGCGTCCTCGACTCAATGGCCGGCACACCCGCGTTCATCCTCAGCGGACGCGGGGACATCCTGGCCGCCAACCACCTCGGGCGCGCCCTCTTCTCGCCCGTCTACGCCGACCCGGTACGGCCGCCGAACAACGCCCGGTTCGTCTTTCTCAGCCCGCACGCGACCGAGTTCTTCCGCCACTGGGACGAAGTCGCAGGCGACACGGTCGCCATGCTGCGCGCCGAGGCCGGCCGCGACCTCTACGACCGGCGACTGACGGACCTGATCGGGGAGCTGTCCACCCGCAGCGCGGAATTCCGTCGCCGCTGGGCGGCCCACAACGTCCGGATGCACACCACCGGTGTCAAGCTCCTCCACCACCCGGTCGTCGGCGACCTCGACCTGCCCTTCGAAACCTTCCCGCTCCCCGACGGCCCCAGCCAGTTCCTCCTCACCTACACCGCCGAGCCCCACTCCCTCTCGCAGGACGCCCTGAACCTGCTGGCCAGCTGGGCCGCGACCAACGACGGCATCGAGCAGTCCGCGCCGGCCAACGACTCCCAGTCCGCCGACTCGAGCGACATACCGGACTGAACGACGGGCCACGCGTGGCGACATGCCCGCCCGCGAACACGACAAGGCCGATGCCGAGCCCTCACCCTGACCTGCGACGTGACCTGCGAAGAAGACGTCCAGACCGCCGTCTGGCTGTGGAGGTCCGAGCGGGAGCCGTTTCGCGGTGTGTCGGGGAGTCGCTGGGCCGGTCTCGGCGTGATCAATCGCGATGGCTTTTGATGTCACTCGGCCTTGCCGGATCGGTCGGGACTCGTTGAGGCGGGCATGGAGAGGTTGGTGAGCGGGGCGGATCCGGTGTGGTGCTTGCTGAGTTGTCTGGCGCGTACTGGCTGGAGGGCTGGGAGGACTAGTCGCCCCGATCTGCTTGCGCGGGCGACATGACGAAGTGCCCACGCAGCGTGCGGTTGGGTGGGAATCCGTCGGCCGTGCGGCCTCCTGGCGTAGAGGAAATGCGCGAGGCTGAATCCGGTCGAGCGGGCTTTTAGGAGGAGGCTGGAGGTGGGTAGTACCAGCCGCGTCGAGCTCCCCTCCACGGCTGGTCCCGCCCGAACCGTGGCGCCGATGCCGCGGGAATGTGTCGGCGCCACGGGCACGAGGGCCGACAGGTCCAACGCCGCCGACGCAACCGAGATCCTGCCAACCCCCTCAGTTGCGCGGTGCGGGTATGGGAGGCGCGAAGTCACCGGGACTCACGCGGGACCGGAGCTCCCCCTCCGTCGGTCCGCGCACAAGGTGCCCTCACACGTCAGCGAAACGGCCACCACAACAACAGCGCACCTGCACTTCACCACCAGAGGCAGGAGTCCCCGGCCGCCACCGCACCCGTGGCGCCCTACAGCGTCGGAACAGACGACGAGATCCTCTGCGGCCGGCCGCAGACACCCGTGCCACGCACCCCCGAACGACTCGCCACCCACCTCGCCCATATGGGTCCTGCAAGACTTTCGCAGGTGTTGATCCAGTCGGTGTTTCCGGGGACTGGCGCACATCGTTCGGGCAGGCCGGGCGCGTGTGACATCGAACTGGCCTCGCTGCTACCGCAGTTGACGCACGTGCAGGTTGAGCCATGTGAGCCGGGGAGGACCGGATCCGGATCACGGCCCCCACCAACGACGGGATCCCTTACGCCTGACCGGCATTCTTCGTGGGAGCACTCGCCCTGAGTGCGGCACGTCCCCGACGAGGCGATCGACGGAAGACCGGTCGTGATCGGCCTCTTGCAATGCTGTCCGCAGCTCGCCGAGCGCCCTCCTGCACGGCCCATCGGAGTACTGCTCGACGACGGCCGGCGGCAACAGACCCCGAGCATGCAGATGACGACGGCCACGTCACGGGGGACGCAATCACGATTCGCGGCAGCGCAATGGCTCCCGCAGAAACTGACACAGCCACTCATCACCGGCGCGGGAGCCGCGCTTATCGCGAGCGGGTCAGGGCGACTCGAACCCTTCGATACGCCCGCGTCATCGAGTGGCCTCGCATCCCGCCGGAGTGCTCGCGAAGGAGAACCGTGGGATCGGAGCGCCGGGTGAGTTGCCGTAGCTTGGCGCGGCTGCTGTGCTCGACGAGGATCGGCACGTAGGTGGGAATGCGAGCGTTGCTGAGCGGCTGGTAGCAGTCCCGTACCACGTCCCGCACGATCGCAGCCGTCAACAGGTTGGCGTAGGAGGCCGTCAGCCGGTCCGTCAGCTCATGAATGGAGTCAGGTACCGCGGCTTCGGCCGTGTTCGCGCCCATGGGGCGCTCCTCACTGTCGCAGACGGCCGGCCGCGGCATCCGATCAGGATCCGGGTGCTCGGTGGCGGCCTGTCCAGTTCCCATACTGGCACAGATCGCGTCCGTGAAACCGCCCACCGGATCTGTTCACGAGCTCGACATGTATCGAGATGGGTCGACCTGCGGGCTGGGCAGCCCAGGATGTTCCCGGTAGCGGCAGTCCCGGTAGCCCCGTTCACCACATCACCAGGTCACGTCATTGGGGGTCGCCGCCGACTCCTGCGCGGGATTCACGCGACTGCTCGGCACCGTTCGGGGAACCCGCAGGTAGCGGGTCAACCACCGGGATCACGTGTGGTTCGCCGTCCATCGGCAGGAGAAGTCAGATGCTGGCATTCGTGGCAGCCGCGCTCTTCGTCATCGCGTTTATCATCCGTGTCACCGAGACGTCGACCGAGATGATCTTCAGCCCGACGAGCCTCATGCTTGCCGGGCTTGCTTTCCTCGCTCTGCACTCGGCGGGCGTGGGGTCCGGCTGGTCCGCCCGGCGAAGCTCCACCCGCAGAAGCGGAAGCCGACGCTGAGCAAAGCGATGCCTTCTCTCCTCTCTCCGACGGATCCGAGCGCCCAGCCGCCGCGGATTACCCGTCAGCGGGGCCGAGTTGCGCCCGGATCAGGCGATCACCACCTGGAGCCGGCGGCTGCCGCTATGCCGCTGAGGAGCGATGTCACTCCGGGGCAGGACTGGCGGCTGGTGGGGCGGGTTGGGTGAGGATTGCGGTGACGGCCTGGTCGAGGGTGGCGACCGGGTGACCGAGGACGTGCTGGAGATCGTCGGTCTGTCGCTCCAGTGCGCCGGCACGGACCTGCTCCTCAAGCCAGCCCTGGGCACCGGGCGCGCGGCCGCGCCTGTCTCGGTGGACGACGGGTCTGCCGGAGATACGGCTGAGTGTGTGGGCGAGCTGGCCGTAGGTCCACAGGTTGCCGGTGAAGTCGTAGGCGCGGCCGAGGTGGCAGTCCTCGGTGAGGACGCGGGCGGCGGCCTCGGCGAGTTCGCTGCGGAAAACGGTATTGATGCCACGCCCGCCGGTGCCGCTGGCCAGTTCACCCGAGGTGACGGCGGCGCGCAGGCCCGCGTTGAGGAATGCCTCGCTGTAGTAGGGGTGGCGCAACAGCGTGTGGGGCAGCCCGCTTGCGAACAGGGTGCGCTCGGTGGCGTGATGAGCTGCGGTGACACCCTGGTCCTGAGTGTCGGCACCCAGGAAGCTGGTGTAGATGATCGCCCCGACTCCGGCGGTGCGCGCCGCGTCGATGGCTGCCTGGTGCTGGCCGGCGCGGCGGGAGGGTTCCAGCTCCGGAGAGGAGATCAGCAGCAGCCGGTCGGCTCCCTTGAACGCGGTGCGCAGCGTTGCCGGGTCATCGTAGTCACCGAGGCGGACACGGACCCCGCGAGCGGCGAGATCCGCGGCCCCTTGGGGATTGCGCACCGCGGCAACGACGCGATCAGCCGGGCACTGGGCCAGCAACTGGTCGATGACCAGCCGGCCGAAAGCCCCCGAAGCGGCCGACACAACTATCATCCACAACTCCCTCACCGCGGTGCAGCCGTCGCCGACGCGGCGGTTCGTGACCGCTCGGTCCGGACGTCCGGCTCACCATCGATGAACAGCGAACCGCGCGTCAAAGCCTTTTCCTAGCCCCAGGATCCTGAGCCTCGACAGCAACCAACCACCTGCTCGTGCTGTGACCGCATCAGGTTCGCCGGATGTGTTCAGGCCGCTGAGGTGAGGGGGCGTGCGCCCCAGCGGATGCCTTTCTCGCTGCGGATGCGGACCTGCTCTCGGCGCTGTGCGGCGAGGACGTCGGGGGCGGGCGTTGGCGCTGCGCCAGCGTAGATAGCGGTGCAGCGCCCGGGTCTGTGCGGGGTGGCTGCGGTGGTGTTAGTTGGCCAGGGTGAACTGCCGCAGCGGGCCGAAGTGGGCCTCGATCGGGTTGGCCTAGGAGGCGTAGGTCGGGGTGAAGCACAGTTCGACCTTGTTCTTCTTCGCCCAGCGGCGAATGTCCGCACCTTACGGGTGGCCTCGCGCCGCGACAGGTGCGGTTCGTCGTCGAGTGGGACTCCGAAGAAACGTTCGACGGCGTCGATTTGAGTGACCCCGCCAGCGTTTCGCTCGACCATGTGCCGGCGGTCCTCAAGCCCTGACAACCGCATCACTACAGAGCCTCCCCGACCGTGCCGGTGCGCATCCTGCGGGCGCCCTCCAGGCCCCCTAAGCGCAACCGCTGCCGATGAGGTAAGTTATAGGTCGACCACTAATGCAGGAGTGAAGATGACCGTCACGGAAGACCACGCCAACCGCCGCGCCGCTGCTCAGCACGCCCTGGCCGAGCACCTGCGCCTCACCGCCGCAGGACGCGTCGACGAATGGGTGGAGCTGTTCGCCCCGGACGCAGTGCTTGAGTTCCCCTACGCGCCGGCCGGCGTGCCTCAGCGGGTGACGGGGCGCGACGCGCTGGTCGCGCACATGCGCAACTTTCCCGAGACCTTCGACGTGGAGTTCGTCGATCTGGTCTTCCACGACACGGTCGACCCGAGCCTGGTGATCGCCGAATTCCGTTCGAAGGGCACGGCGCTGCCGACCGGCAAGCCGTACGAGCAGACATGCATCTCCGTCGTGCGGACCGATGACGACGGGCTCATCACCCATTACCTGGACTACTGGAACCCGCTGGTGGCGATCGAGGCGCTCACGCCTTCCGACGTGCGGTCCGACTCTGAGCGCGGCGTGACTTTTGGAGGCTGAGAGGAGCCGTGTTTGACTGACGACCATGCCTGTCGCCGGTACCAGCACGAAGAGCGACGAACGCCGTCGGGCCATCATGGCCGCCGCGGTCGACTGCTTCGCGCAAAAGGGTTTCTACGGTACGACGACGCACGAGATCGCAGAGTGGGTCGGTATCTCTCAGCCGTATCTCTATCGCCTGTACCCGAACAAGGAAGCACTGTTCGCGGCGGCGGTGGACCACGTGTCCGCCGTCATGACCGAGACGCTGGTCGCGCATGCGCCGACGTCGGGTGGGGCGGGGTCGGCTCCCGAGACAGCGTTGGATGCCGCACGCGGTGCCTACGCCGCGCTCGTCGCGGACCGGAACATCCTGCGTTTCCTCATGCACGCGAACTGTGCCGTCGGCGAGCCGCTGGTGGCACAGGCCGTGCGCCGGTGCTACGCCAAGCAGGTCGACACCGTCCGGCAGCTGCTGGGCGACGACGACGCCGTGCGGCGCTGGTTCGGCGCCGGGATGCTCGACAACGTGGTCGCCGTGCTGGGCCTGGCCGACATCGACGAGCCGTGGGCACACGTCCTCACCGCTCGATAACCCGCCACCGGCGGTTCGGCGGCGAGGGCCCCGAGTCTTCCGCGTAGGCCAGTTCGGCCGGTGGGACTCGGGGCTTGATCCCCCAGCCACGGGCAGGCTTCGTCCGAGCGGGCGTCGGGGTTACAACTGCGGCGGCCTCCGCCGTGGCCCGGTCCTGCGCGGCCGGGCGGTTCAGGACCCGCTCGGCGATCAGCAGCTGCTCCCGCATCCCCACACTCTCCACGCTCTCCAGGCGTACCAGTCCAGTGACGGATCGCAGGACGTCACACCCAGCGTCCTACCAGGCCCCGCACCCACACGGGACCTTTGCGGTGGCAGCATGGATGCACTACTGAGCTGTCGTGCGCGATGTCGCCGACAGTAAAGGCGAGACGAGATCAACCGCCGAGCAGGGCGTGCGTCCACTGGTCTTCGCGCTGCTCGATGTATTCGGCATCATTTCGCCAGGCGTCGCCGTGACCTTCGGTCCACAGGGTTGCCCAGGGCTGGATACCCCGGGTGGCTTGCTCGCGCAGGAAGACGTGCATGGAGCGCGTTCGGCGTCCGAGTAGGGGGACCAGGCGACGGCGTTCGTCTTCGTCGAGGCCGTAGGCGTCGGCGAAAACGCGCAGCCGGTCTGCGGCGTCGGGGCGTTGCCAGTCCGGATGAGCGGACAGCGGAATGAACCCGTGCATGGCGTACGCGACGTCCCACAGGCGGGAACCGGGGCCGGCGGTGTCCCAGTCGATGAAGGCCCACTCGGCCTCGCCTGCGACCACGAGGTTCCACGGGGCCAGATCGTGATGGGCGATGATGTCGCTGCCCTCGGCGGGGATCAACACCTGCCAGTGCGCGTCAGCCGGTGGTGTGAAGCCCCGCACGGCATCGTGGAAGTCCCGGATCAGCCCTGCCACCCCGGCCAGGTTCCGAGCGGACTCGAGCAGAGAAAACCGATCGGGCCAGACCACGTGGCCGTGCACGAAGGTCAGGACTTCACGGCCTTGGTCGTCAATGCCCAGTGGGCGAGGTGCCGCCCGGAACCCCACCTCATACAGGTGAGTCAGCAGGGCGTGCACTGCGGGAGTCCACGGTCCGGTCGGGCGGCGAACGGTGTCTCCGACGCGGACCACACCAGCGCTGACGTTCCCACCGGACAACGGTTGTTCTTCATTGTGCCGCACCGAGCCAGCATGTTCGATCAGCCCACCATGTTCCACCCCATTATTGTTGATCACCGCCTGGTGTCGCTCGGTGAGGGGAATGCCTCCCAGTTCACGGCCCTTTCGTGCCGACGACATCACGCCTCGAATCTCGGTAACCGCATCCAGGAAACGGCCGACGGACCAGCGCGGCCAACTCACCGTACTCACCGTACTCACCGTACTCACCGACGAAGGCTTCGCCGTCCTCGCCGTCGCGGCCCCCGGCCACGTCGCGGCGGCGCGCCGGGCGATGTTCGACCACCTCACGCCTGACCAGGTCCGCCAGTTCGCAGAGATCGGCGAGGCCATCATCAAGGGCCTCACCCACGAGGACGACTATCAGGCGGAACTCCCGTGGCGGCGCAGATAGCGCGCCCCAATCTGCCCACTGGGAGAAGGCGATCCTTCCTGGAGCGAACACATGTCGCTGCCGTCCGACGTCGGCGCTGCGTCGGCCGACTGGCTGCGCCACGATCGTGGTCCTTCGACCTGCCGAGAGGTGTTCACTGCCAGATCGCATCGACAAATGCTGTCGCTAAAGGTTGTCCCGCAATGATCAACTGACCTGGCATGGCTAGTAGTTCGTCGGGTTGGTGGTCGTGCCGGTTGGATGTGTGGTGACGTCCGTCCGATCGTTGCGGGTGTGGTGGCAGAACCTGTCCGTGTGCGCAGGTGGACCGACCAGGAGGGGCAGAAGCGGTAGCAGATCGTGCGCCGCGGCAGCACCAGCTCGGTGCGCCACCGGCCGCCCTGACGGCGCCCCGAGCTACGTCATCCTGGACAAGTCCGCCCACAAGGACGGCACGATCCGGCGCTGGGCGAGGAAGAACCGGGTCGAGCTGTGCTTCACCCCGACTTACGCGTCCGGGACCAACCCTGTCGAGGCCCATTTCGGGCCACTGCGGCGATTCACCGTCGCCAACTCCCACCACCGCAACCACACCGTCCAGACTCACCCCCTGCACGCCTACCTGCGCCGGCGCAACACCAACGCCCGCCATCCAGCTGTCCTCGCGGCCCAGCGCCGCAAGCGAGCCCCCATCCGCAGCGAGAAGGGCCTGCGCGGGGGCGGACGACCGGCAAAAAATCGCATGCCCCTGCCAATGGCACCGGCGACACTGACGCCATGACCGGTTCTGCACTGCCACGACTGCTTCGACCGCGTGGCCTAAGGGCCGGAGATCTCGTTGTCATCGCATCGCTGTCCGGTCCGCTACCGGCCGCTTACGAGCCCAACGTCGAGCGGGCGGTGGTCGTACTCGAGCGCATGGGATTCCGCGTGCGTCGGGCTCCGCTACTCGAAGTAGGACGCCGCCACTGGTGGAGCGCGGCCACGCCGGCGGAGATCGCCGGGGAGCTCAATGGTCTTCTGCGGGATCCTGAGGTGCGCGCGATCATCGCGAGTGACGGCGGCCAGACGGCGCTCGGCTACCTTGACCTGATCGACGTCGAGGCGATCAGGGCCGACCCCAAGCCGATCCTGGGCTACAGCGACATCTCGCTGCTGCATCTGGTGCTCTATGCGCGCACGGGTCTGGTCGGGTTCCATGCCGACATGGCCGTCCCTGGCTTCGGCGGGCACTGGCAGTCTGCGCCCGTGGCGCGCCAAGCGGAACTCGAGAAGCTCTACTCCGGGTTGCTGACCGGTACCGCGGCGATCGGTGCGCTGCCTGCGAGCCCGTCGTGGGAGTGCTGGCGTCCTGGTCGTGTCGAAGGTCGGCTGATCGGCGGGGTGATCAATCGCATCGTGCTGGCGCAGGCGACGCGTTTCGCGCTGCCGCTCGAATGGTTCGATGGCGCGGTGCTGTTCTGGGAGGAGACGGGCGGCCTGGCATCCCACGTGTGGAGCTATCTGCAGGTGATGCGACACTGCGGAATCCTCGATCGGATCTCCGGCATGGTCGTTGGCGTTCCGCGCGAGGTCAGTGGACTGGAGCCCGGCGCGTCCCCGACCCTGTCCGAGATAGTCCTCGACGTCCTCGGCGACCGTGACATCCCGGTCCTGGGAAACGTCGAGTTCGGGCATGCCGGCCCGAATCTGCCGATGCCGGTCGGCATCCGCGTCGGTCTCGATGCGCGGCAGCGGACGTTGTCGCTGCTCGAACCGGCGGTAGGGCCGCACACGATGACGGGACTGGTCGGCTGAGCGCCGCGGATCAGTGAACCGACGGCCCCCGGCACCACCCCCTGGGGCCGACTCACGCTTGGGTGACCGCCGCCTTGCGTCGCTTGTCCGGCTTGCTTCACGACGGTGCGGGAGCACCAGGCCAGTACCGCGGTAGCCGCCGTCAGCGATCACCGTGATGCTGCCGACAGCTGCCTTCGCTCCGGACAACTGCCGTGCCGTGCAGTTGTTGCGGTTGCCAGGAGGTAGCTTTTCGACTGCTCGGCCACCGCATGGTCACGCGTGGGGACCAGGGTGCCGTCCACGAGGAGCACAGCGACCTTGCAAAACCGGCGGCGCGGCCGCAGGGCGAGCAGCGGTGCGAGCCGGTTGATGACGCGGTCGGCCGCAGACTTCGAGATTCCGAACAGCGGCACGAGCCGGCGCAGCGTCACGTTGGTGCGCAGCTTGCCGAAGCAGCGCGGGCTCAGCCCGCTGAACGGTCCCATCCATGACGGCTGTGCCGCCGTGATCACACCAGCCGCGAGAGGATCGTCCCACTGCGCTGCGAACGGCCCGAGACGGAGGCACACATGGAGACAGACTCGGTCAGTCGTCTGGAAGAGGCGGCGGATCGTTTCGTGATCCCCCTGCGCATGAACGAAGGGTTCAACGAGCAGGCGCTCCTTCAGCTGCGGGAGGAGATCGATCGCTGTGGAACGGCTTGGAGGGAAGAAACCCACGTGCCGAAGCGTGCGGCGTTGATCCTGGCTGAACTCCACCCGACGATCGAGGCGTGCGCCTGGCTGTACGAAGGAGACATGCGTCAGCGGATCCAGGAGGCGGGACTGACGGTGTCTGAGGCAGTTACCGCTGCTCTGGACTGAGCGCCTCCCACACACCGTGCGGCCTACCTTCTTGTAGGCATCAGAGCGAAGGGGGTGCGCGTCAGCAGCACGGCAGGCGCCGGGACGAGCCCAGTGCTGCGGGACAACCTTGGTCATAGACGAAGCCAGTCAATTCCAGGGCGCCGCTGACACCACTGCACGACGGCAACCATTCCACAGAGCCCCGGACACTGCCGGGGTCACCTCAGTTCCATGAGGATGTCGGCGCGGGCGTAATAGTCGGCTACGGGCAGACGGCTGCGGGTGATCCTGACGAACCCGGCTTCCTCGTACAGGTGGATGGCGGGAGCCAGCTTGCTGTTCGTACCGAGGAAGAGTCGGGCCGCACCAAGTGCCTGGGCTCGGTCGATTGCTGCGGCGACGAGTTGGCGGCCGATGCCGCGTCCCCGCGCGGCGGGGGCCACGGCCATTTTCGCCAGCTCGAACACGGCGTCCGGATAAGCCAAGAGCGCGACGCAACCGACAGCAGCGCCGCTGCCCCGCTCGCGTGCCAGGAGCACATCACCGCCCAGGTCCACGATGCGGCCGAACGGGTCCCCGAGAACCGCCCGGTCCTCTTCCTGCAGGGTGAACAGGCGAGAGATCCACTCCTCGTTCAACACGCGGAACGCGTCGGCATCACATGGCGAGGCGATCGAGGAGACCACGGTGGGAGCAGAGAGGTGCGGCATGAGGCGGGTTTCCCTTCGGGTGTAGTTCCCGGCCAGCCTCCGGCCCCACGTACTCATATGTCCAATACACGCAGTAGCCCGTATCAATAACCTTGAACTATGGATCAGCGAATCGAGCTCCGGCACCTGCGGTACTTTCTGGCTGTGGCCGAGGAACTGCACTTCGGCCGTGCCGCCCGGCGCCTGAACATCGCTCAGCCCGCCCTGTCCCAGCAGGTCAAGCAGCTCGAGAAGATCATCGGCGTTGAGCTGTTCCGGCGGACCTCCCGAAGCGTCCGCCTCACGGACGCGGGAGCGGCGTTCCAGCCACGGGCGAGGGACCTTCTGGGCCGCCTGGCGGCCGACCTCGACGAGGCCGGCCGCGTCGGACGCGGCGAAGCCGGCCGCCTGGACGTCGCCTTCATCACCTCCGCGACGGCGATCGTCGGCGAACGGATCCGTGAATTCTCCCGCTGCCGCCCAGACGTCCAGGTCAAACTGCACGACGGCTTCACCGTCGATGTCCTGGCGGCTCTGCAACGGGGCACGGCCGACATCGGGATCGTGCGGGATGCTGATGAGCGGGACGACATCGACCTTTCCCCGCTGACAACGGAACGACTCGTGGCCGTCGTCCCCGCGGACCACCCAGCCGCAAGGGCCGATCATGTGGAAGCATCGGCGCTGGCCACCGACCCGCTGATCCTGTTCCCGCGTTCAGCAGGATCCCAGGCGTTCGACCTGAACACACAGCCGTTGCGTGACGCCGGCATCGACGTCCAGGCCGCGCAGGAGTGCTCGAACTGGCACACCATCATCATGTTCGTCGCCGCCGGCCTTGGCGTCACCATCGCCCCCTACAGCGTCACGACATTGCTCCCCCCAGGTGCCCGGCGGCTTGAACTCGACGGACCTCCCACCATGAGCCGGGTCTTCATGGCCACCCGCCGAGGAGACAACCGTCCCCTCGTACAAGCCTTCATCGCAGCATCCGAGTCCGTGACAGGCCGTGGCCACAGCCGCACGGCCAGAACGCAATGACAAGCTGCGGCGAGAAGCCAAATCCTTGATCAGTCGAACCCCACCACGCCGCCCACGGCTGTCAGCTCAGTCATCGTGATGCGGCGCGCCGCCGATCTGGTCCTGGCCGCGAAGCAGTACCACCCTCGTGCCGCCGGGGAAAGTCGACGCGGATCCGGCCCACCAAGCGCCGACCGCACATCAGAACCTGCACCTCGCGCTGAAATCGGGCCCGGAACTGGTCATCCGCAGCCTGCCCGGCGTGCACAGCCTTCACCGCTACCCGCTCACCCCGCTCCCCCACCGCGGCGTACACAGTGCCCATCCCACCCGCGCCCAGCACCCCGACCACCCGGACCCCGAGTCCTCGGATGAGGGCCAATGTGGTCACGAGGTATTCCTTGCGAGGGACTGGCCGGCTTCGGTCCGCGGGGGGTGAGCTTGAGGGTGGCGGCGTGGCACCGGTCGGCGACCACCGGCGGGACGTAGGCGAGGGCGGCGGCGTACTTGGTGCGGTAGGCGCCGTCGTTGCGGTCGTTGAGTGCGCCGTCGTGGGTCGGGGTCAAGGTGAGGTCCTGGCCGGTGCCGCCGCAGCGGATGTGGCCGGTCCCGCCGGCCTTCGCGGTGCGCAACCGGGCGCCGTCGGGGCTGTTGCAGAACGCACGTAGAGGTGGTCTCGTTCGCTCACCACCAGATGGTGGTGAGCGTGCGCCGCCGGCCGTCGGCCCGCTGGGGCTCGATGTGCAGTGCGGCGGTCTTCTCGATCGCGTTGAGCCGGTCGGTGGTCCGGGGCGTCATCGCGATGTCTCTCCTTGCGTGCGGTCGTTCTTGGGGTCTACCGGTAGTTCATCAACCGCGGGGCCGGTGGATCGGGCCGGTGATCCGGGTCAGGGGTCGGCCCGTGCCCTGGTTGGTCCGGGCGATGATCTCCGCGGTGATGGAGACGGCGGTCTCCTCGGGCGTGTGGGCTCCGAGGTCGAGGCCGATCGGGGAACACAGCCGTGCCAACTCCTCGTCCGTGACGCCCTCTTCGCGCAGCAGGCGCAGGCGCTCGGCGTGGGTGCGCCGGGAGCCCATGGCCCCCACGTAGGCGACGGGCAGGGTGAGGGCCAGCCGGAGCAGGGGGATGTCGAACTTGGCGTCGTGGGTGAGGACGCAGACCGCGGTGCGTGCGTCCACGGTCGCGTGCTCCAGGTAGCGGTGGGGCCAGTCGACCACCACCTCGTCCGCGTGTGGGAAGCGTGCGGGCGTGGCGAAGACCGGGCGGGCGTCGCAGACGGTGACGTGGTAGCCGAGGAAGCGGCCGGCCTGGCTGAGGGCTGCGGCGAAGTCGACCGCGCCGAAGACCAGCAGACGCGGCCGGGACGCGTGCACGTGGACGAGGACGGACAGCGCTTCGGGGCACGCCTCCCCGGCCCCGCCGATGTCGACGCGGGCGGTGCGGCCGGCCCGCAGCAGGGCCTTGGCCTGGTCGGCGACCACCCGGTCGGCCGGGCCGTCGGCCACCCGCCCGTAGGTGGCGTGGCCACCGCCGAGCACGCTCAGCGTGGAGCCGAGGAGGCGCTCGGGGCCGTCCACGACCTGGGCGACGGCGACCGGCCGCCCCTGGGCGATCTCGGAGAGTGCCGCGCCGAGATGCGGCTGAGCCGCGGGATCGATGCGCTGGACGAGGACGTCGAGTTCGCCGCCGCAGGTCAGTCCTACGGCGAAGGCGTCGTCGTCGGAGTAGCCGAACCAGGCCCGCTGCGGGGCGCCGTGGTCGCGGAGCACCTGTTGGCACAGTTCGTAGACCGCGCCCTCGACGCAGCCGCCGGAGATGCTGCCGACCGCGGTGCCGTCCTCGTCCACCGCGACCGACGTGCCGATGGGCAGGGGTGCGCTGCCGGTGACGTCGATGACAGTGGCCAGGGCGAAGGGGCGGGCCTCGCGGCACCAGCGGTGCAGTGTGTCCGCGATGTTGAGCATGGCAGTTCTCCACGGCAGGGCCAGGAACGGAAGGTGAGCGGGCCGCCGCCGCGCCGCCGGGGAAAGCGTCGCGTGGCGGCGGCCCGGGAGGGTCCGGCAGCCGTACGGGGGGTTCGGCTGCCGGACCCGGCCAGGGAGGCGGTGTCGTCAGAGCAACGCCTCGGCGGTGATGGGCAGTTCGCGGACACGCCGTCCGGTGGCGTTGAAGACCGCGTTGCCGATCGCGGCCGCCACCCCCACCTGGACGACCTCGCCGAGCCCCTTGACGCCGAGCGCGTTGCCGTCGTTGTCCTCGCCGCCCAGGTAGATCGCCCTGACCTCGGGGATGTCGGCGTTGACGGGGACGAGGTAGTCGGCGAGGTTGGCGTTCACGATCCGGCCGTCGCGGTGGTCGGTGACCGTGTGCTCCAGCAGGGTCGCGCCGATGCCGCCCACGATGCCGCCGAACGCCTGGCTCTCGGCGAGTTTGGGGCTGATGATGCGGCCCGCGTCGTACACGCCGAGCATGCGCCTGACCCGTACGAGGCCCAGGGTCGCGTCGACGGCGACCTCGGCGAAGGTGGCGTTGTAGGCGTGGTACGAGCGGCGTGCCGGGTTGGGCGGCCCGGTGTAGGAGCCGTCCGCCTGAAGGTGGGTGCGGTCGTTGCGGGCCAGCAGGTTCTTGTACGTCTCGCCGCGCGCCGGATCGCCCTGCACGTGCAGTCGGCCGCCGCGTACCACCACCTTGCCGGCGTCCACCCCGTACAGCGGCGACCCGCGGTCCTCGACGGCCAGGCGGATCGCCTGCTGCCGTACCTTGTCGCAGGCGTCGACGACGGCGGAGCCGACGCTGGCCATGGTGGCCGAGCCGCCGTGCGGGCCGGTCGGCGGGTAGAGGGAGTCGCCGAGCCGGAAGGTGACCGTATGCATGGTCAGCCCGAGGGCGTCGGCCGCGACCTGGGTCTGGGAGGTGTAGGTACCCGGCCCCATGTCGCTGGTGGCCGTCTCGACCACGGCGGTGCCGTCGGCATCGAGGCGGGCCCGGGCCTGCGCGGGGAAACGGCCCGGATCGTAGACACCGGCGGCCATGCCCAGACCGATCAGCCAGTCCCCGTCCCGCGTCGAGCGGGGCCTCGGGTTACGGCGGTCCCAGCCGAACTCGCGGGCTCCCACGGTGTAGCACTCGCGCAGCCGGCGGGTGGAGAAGGGCAGGTTGCTCGACTCGTCCTCGGACGGCTCGTTGCGCCGGCGCAACTCGATCGGGTCGACGCCCAGTTCGTGGGCGAGCTCGTCCATGGCCGACTCGATGGCGAACGACGCCGTGGCCAGACCGGGGCCACGCATCCAGATCGGGGTGTTCACGTCCAGGGCGACCTGCCGGTACGCCTGACGGACGTTGGGCATGCTGTACATCATCTGCCCCGCCGCCATGACGGCCTCGGTGAACGTCTCGTAGGAGGAGGTCTCGGCGTCGATGTCGTGGATCGCGGCGGTCAGCCGGCCGCGCCGGTCGCTGCCCAGGCGCAGCCGGTACTCGTACGAGGGCCGGAAGCCGGTGCCGAAGTACATCTGCCGACGGCTCAGCACCAGCTTCACCGGACGTTTCGTCTCCCGCGCGGCCAGCGCGGCGACGACCGTGTGCGGCCAGCAGCGCAGCCCGCTGCCGAACCCGCCGCCGACGAACGGGTTGATGATCCGCACCGACTCCGCGGGCAGGTCGAAGACCGCGGCGAGTTCGTCGTGCGTACCGACGACCCACTGGGTCTTGTCCCAGACGGTGAGCCGGTTGCCGTCCCAGCGGGCGATGGTGGCGTGCGGCTCCATCGGGTTGTGGTGGTTGCGCGCCAGCCGGTACGCCAGATCCAGCCGTACGGGAGCCCCGCGCAGGCCCGCTTCCGCATCGCCGCGCGCGTAGTTCGTCGGCTCGGCCCGCTCTGCCTCGTGCAGGTCGGTCGAGGGCCTTTCGGCGTCGTACTCGACCTTCACCAGGCTCGCGCCGTGCTGCGCGGCCTCCAGGCTGGTGGCGACCACGACGGCCACCGGCTGGCCGTGGAAGAGCACCCGGTCGTCCTGGAACACGCGGAGCCTGCGCCCGGGCGGGTTGTTGGACCCGGGGTTGTCGCGGTACGGCAGCTTCGGCGCGTTGCCGTGGTGGATCACCCGCAGCACGCCCGGCAGGGCCTCGGCGGCCCCGGTGTCGACGCCGGTGATCCGCCCGCGGCCGATACTCGCGTCCACGATGACGGCATGTACCGTCCCTTCGACATCGAACTCGGCGGCGTACTGCGCCGTGCCGGTGACCTTGAGCCGGCCGTCCACCCTCGACAGCGGCGCGCCCACGGCGGCCTGCGGCTGGGGGCTCACTTGGTACCTCCTACGACGCGCAGCTGGCGTTCCACGGTCCGCTTGAGCAACTCGACCTTGAACCGGTTGTGTTGCAGAGGACGGGCGCCTTGTGCCGCCTGTGCGGCAGCGGCCGTCCACAACGAGTCCGAGGGGCGCTCGCCGACGAGGTGCCGTTCGACGGCCGGCAGCTTCCACGGCACCGTGCCCACCCCTCCGGCGGCCACTCGCGCCTCGCGGATCACCCCGCCGCGCACATGCAGCGCCACGGCCGCCGAGGTGAGGGCGAACTCGTAGGACTGCCGGTCCCGCACCTTCAGATAACCCGACTTCAGAGGGCGAGGGAGGGCGGGAATCTCCACCGCGGTGATCAATTCGCCCTGTCGGAGGGCCTGTTCACGGTTCGGGGTGCTGCCGGGCGGCAGCAGGAAGTCAGCGAAGGCGATACGGCGTTCGCCGTCCGGGCCGAGCAGGTGGACGGTCGCCTCCAGCGCGGCGAAGGCCACGGCGGCATCGGAGGGGTGGGTGGCCACGCAGGACGCGGACGTGCCCAGGATCGCGTGCGTGCGGTTGAAGCCCTCCCGGGCCGCGCAACCCGTCCCCGGCTCACGCCTGTTGCAGGCGGCGGTCACGTCGCGGAAGTAGGCGCAGCGGGTGCGCTGCATGATGTTGCCGCCGATGGTGGCCATGTTCCGCAGCTGCGCGGACGCACTCAGCTCCAGCGCCTCGGAGACGACCGGGTACAGCGTGCGCACCTTGGGATGGGCGGCGGCCTCGGACATGGTCACCAGGGCGCCTATCCGCAGACCGCCGCGTTCGGTGACGGTGACCTTGTCGAGCGGCAGGGCGCCGATGTCGACCAGGGCCTCGGGACGCTCGACGGTTTCCCGCATCAGGTCGACGAGCGTGGTGCCGCCGGCGATGTAACGGCCGCCTCTGCGAGCGGCGTTGAGGGCTTCACGGGTGTCGGAGACGCGGGTGTAGGTGAAGGGATGCACGACGGCCGCTCCTTACTTCCGGCCCGCGGTCTGCTCGACCGCGCGCACGATTTTCACGTAACAGCCGCAGCGGCAGATGTTGCCGCTCATCCACTCCCGGATCTCCTCCGGCGAACCGGTGTGCCCCTCCTGGATGCAGCCCACACCGGACACGATCTGCCCTGGAGTGCAGTAGCCGCACTGGAAGGCGTCCTCGTCGATGAACGCCTGCTGCAACGGGTGGAGTCGATCGCCGTCGGCCAGGCCCTCGATCGTGGTGACCTCGGCGCTCTCCAAGCGCACCGCGAGCGTCAGACAGGAGTTGACCCGCCGGCCGTCGACCAGGACCGTGCACGCGCCGCAAGCACCGGCGTTGCAGCCCTTCTTGGAGCCGGTCAGGCCGAAGTGCTCGCGCAGCAGGTCCAGCAGCGACGTGCGGTTGTCGACCGTCACCGTGCGCCGGGTGCCGTTGACCGTCAGGGACACGTGGCTGGAGGGCGGCGCCTCGGTGGCGGTCGCTTCCTCCTGCCCGAAAAGGCCTGTCCCTCCGATCACGCCGCCCGCGACGACGGCGCCACCGACCGCGGTACTGGTGGCGATGAAGGTGCGCCGAGTGGGCGCCGGGGAGGACTCAGCGGCTCCGGTGGGGGATGGAACGGCAGACTCAGGGAGTTCAGTGGACATACGTACGCCTTCGTATCGCGGACGGTTCGGCCGTACTCGACAGCGGAACGGGAGACTGAATCGTCGTCACCGCAGGGAATTGGGCCACCGCGTGCCTTGGCAGCGGCGACTGCTCGCACGGGGAGTCTTGCACCAGCGACCACGCTCGTGGCAGGGAGACTTTCCTCCCCCTTTACTCTCCGTCAGGAGCAACTGACCGACGTCACCGGGCACGTTCGCTCGGGGAGTGGCAGGACAGAGCCGCGCCGCCTCCATGCCTGGCCGGCGGACCCACAACGGCCCTCCTGCGAGGCGGCCCTGATGCCTTGAGTGATCCCGGGCCGCGTGATGGGTTGGCCTGGGCTACTGATTGCGGGTGCGGGGGCTGTTGTACTGCTGGTCGGTGACCGGCTCGGCCCAGGTGGTCTCGGGGGTGCCGTCACCTGTGCCTTCCCACAGGGCGATGTGCTCCATGAACCGGTCGGGGGCAGCGCCGTGCCAGTGTTCCTCGTTCGGCGGGCAGGTGACGGTCTCGCCGGGGTGGGCCTCGAAGACGGTGCCGTCGCGGGTGCCGATCAGGGCGACGCCGGAAACGACGTGGAGGGTCTGGCCCACAGCGTGGGAGTGCCAGTTGGTGCGGGCGCCCGGTGAGAAGCGGACCAGATTGGCACGCATCCTGGACGGTTCTTGGCCGGCCACGATGACGTCCCACCACACGTCGCCGGTGAACCAGTCCGCCGGAGCCTTGCTGCTGGGCTGCTGCTTGATGAATTCCATGATGTCTCTCAGCTCTCTTTCGCGGGTGTTTTGTCTCTAGCGGGCGACATAGCCGCCGTCGACGGGGAGGGCGACGCCGACCACGAAGCCGGCGCCGGGGCTGCACAGCCACAGGACCGCCTGGGCGATCTCCTCAGCGGTTCCGAGGCGGTTGATGGGCTGATCGGCCTCGGCCGCGGCGCGGTCGAGTTCTCCCTTGGCGATCATGTCGCTGACCATGGGGGTGTCGATGGTGCCGGGGCAGATCGCGTTGATGCGGATGCCGCGGGGTGCGTATTCGAGGGCGGCGCTGGTGGTCAGGCCGATGACTCCGTGCTTGGAGGCGTGGTAGGAGGCGCGGCCGGGCAGGCCGACCAGGCCGCCCAGGGATGAGCAGTTGACGATGGCTCCGCTGCCCTGGGCGCGCATGTGCCGCAGTTCGTGCTTCATACAGGCCCACACGCCGCGGAGGTTGATGGCGTTGACGCGGTCGAACCGTTCGGCGGGTTCGTCGGCTGCGTCGCTGGGCGGAATCTGGATGCCGGCGTTGTTGTAGGCCATGTCGAGGCGGCCGAAGGATTCCACGGTGCGGTCCACTGCGGTGGCGACCTGCCCCTCGTCACTGACGTCGCAGGTGAGGGCGAGGACCTGGTGGCCGGCGTCGGTGAGCTCCTTCGAGGCCGCGTTCAGGGCTGCTTCGTCGATGTCGGTGAGGGCGACAGCGGCGCCGGACGCGGCGAAGGCGCGGGCGGTCGCCAGGCCCATACCGGCGCCGGCTCCGGTGACGAGAGCGACCTGGCCGGTGAAGTCGAAGCTGGGATTCACGTCGGGTTGTCCCTTCGAGCGCTGAGGTGTGGCGGTGCGCGTAGTACTGGGGCTGCTCGATGAACTGCGGCGGCACGGTTTGGTGAGCCGCCGTCAGACGGTTTGGCCACCGTCGACGACCAGGGCGTGGCCGGTGGCGAAGGAGGCGGCGTCCGAGCAGAGCCAGAGCACGGCAGCCGCGATCTCTTCCGGGGTGCCGAGGCGTCCGATCGGCTCGTCCGCGATCAGGGCGTCGCGTCCACCGGGCGTGCTGTCCGCGAAGCGCTCGATCATCTCCGTGTCGGTGATGCCGGGGCAGATGGCATTGACGCGGATGCCGGACGCCGCGTAGTCGAGGGCAGTTGAGCGGGTCAGCCCGATGACACCGTGCTTGGCGGCGGCGTAGGCCGCCTGTCCTTTGAAGCCCTTGACGCCGGCGCCGGACGAGGCGTTGACGATCGCGCCGCCCTCCTGCTGGAGCATCAGCGGAATCTGGTGCTTCATGCACAGGAACATGCCGGTGAGGCTGACGCCGATGACGCTGTCCCACTCGTCCTTGGGGATGTCCGCGGCCGACTTGACCGGCTGCTCGACACCGGCATTGTTGAAGGCGACGTCCAGCCGTCCGAACGCCTGGACGGTCTCGTCCAGGGCGGACTTCACGTCGTTCTCGCTCGTGACGTCGCAGGCGAGGGCCAGAGCCTCGCCGCCCGCTTCCTCGATGAGCCGTGCGGTCTCCCGCAGGCCGCCCCGAGACAGGTCCGCCAGGGCGACGCGGGCGCCTGCACGGGCAAAGGCGACGGCGGTGGCGCGGCCGATGCCGGAGCCGGCTCCGGTCACGAAGACCGACTGCCCGGTGAAGACTGCGTTGCTCACGGTCATGGGAGGAGTCCTCTCGCTTGCGGGTACGTCAGCTGATGCGCATTCGGCGGCACGCGGATCTCGGCCAGGGTCAGTCCCGCGACGGCACCTGCGCCGATTCGTCGCGGCGCGCGTGAGTAGGAGCGCTGCTCCGGGCCACGATCCGACCCCGGTGGGAGGTGCCGTGGACGGCGAGGGCGAGCAGCGGGAGGAGGGTGAGGGCGGTGACGACCGGGTTGACCGTGAAGCCGCTCAGGGCCATGGGGAGGACCAGAGTCGTGGCGTGACGGGGTTGGTGGGCAGCGGGATCATCTCCGGCCCTGACGCAGAGCCCGGGCCTCGGCCCGGACGGACACCTCGACGCGCTTCTCCCGGGCCGGGATGAAGCGGCCGACGAACACGGCGGCGAGCCCGGCGAGGACGGCCAGGGCCCAGAAGGGGCCGCGCCAGCCGGTGAACTGGCCGGCGAAGGAGCCGACGACGAACTCGGCGGTCCCCATCAGGAACGCGCCGGCGGCGAGCATCCACGCGACGAAGGGCGGCTTGCCGGGGGTGGTCCGGATGCGGAAGGCATACGTGTGGTCTCTCCTTGGGCGGAAATCTGGGGATCATGGTGACGGCTGAGGCCGTCACGACGGACTGCGGACGGCGCGGCCACGTCTTTCACGGTTCCATGGAGCGAACTGATCGAAAAGGGGAGGTTCTTCTCCCCCTTCTCGTGAAGGCGTCCCCTGCGGGGCGGGCGGTCGGGCGCGGTCAGGGCGCGGCTTCGATGGTGATGCGGTCGGCCCCGGCAAGCCGGTCGGTATCGGCGTCGATGTGTCCGAGGATGAGCAGGTCGGCGGAGGCGGAGGGGCCGTCGCGGTAGAAGAGAGCCAGGTTGCCCCACGGCGCGTAGTAGGCCAGGTCGCCGGCCTTGGGCGCCGCCGGTTCGGGGGCGCCGGAGGTGGTCAGCCTGCGCGGCAGGTAGGCGACCCGCTCTGTCTGGTGGAAGTCCTCCAGGTCCAGGCTGAGCGGGAGCAGCCCCGCGAAGTCACGGGCGGCAGGGCTGTCGTTCAAGGTGGCGTCGACGGGGCGTCCGTCGAGGGTGACCCGGATGTCCATGACGATGTTCCTGTCGGACGGTGCGGTGTTCCTGCTGGAGGGTGCGGTGGGTGCCTGGGCCGTCGGTGTCTGCTGCCCGGCGGGGACAGTCGCGGAGGGCGAGCCTGGCGAGGTGTCGGTGCAGGCCGCCACGGTCAGGAGGACGGCGGTGGCCGTGGCGGCGCGGGCGAAGGTACGGAAGGCGGCCGAGTTCATGGGTCTCGTCCTGGGAGTCAGTCGGGCAGGGGCTCGGAGTAGTGGCGGAAGCCGTCCCGTTCCTGATGGATGTCGTACAGGCGCTGGGCCAGGACGTCGGGGCTGCTGTGCTCGGCGTCGGGCCGGATGGCTCCGGGGATGATCAGCTGGGCGGCGTGGATGTTCTCCGGAGCGAGGGCGTCGTGCAGCATGGCTGCGTAGGCGCTTTCGGCGGCGAAGGCGACGGAGGTGCCGGCGACGTTCGGGTTGGGGCGTACGGCGCTGGAGCCGTTGACGAACAGCAGGGTGCCGCGGCCGAGTTCGCGCATGCCGGGCAGGACGGCGTTCACGGCAGTGGCGGGGCCCTTGACGGAGAAGGCGAGCGGCGCGTCGAGGTCGTCAGCGCCCGTGTCGAGGACCGGCTTCATGAAGTCCGCGCGGGGCACGGGACTGTACTGCAGGATCTCGATGGGCCCCAGGGCCTCGGCGGCCACGTACAGCGCCGTGGTCAGCGACTCGGTGTCGAGGACGTCGGCAGTGAAGCCGCGGGCCTGGATGTCGTCACGGGAGAGGTGAGCGGTCAGGCCGTCCAGCTTCTCCGCATCGCGGGAGATGAGGGCGACGGTGTGGCCGGCGGCTCCGAAGCGGCGGGCTGCGGCGAACCCGAGGCCGACTCCGGCGCCGACGAGGGCGAAGGTCGTCATGGCGGTCCTTGTGTGAGCGGGGGCTGCGGTCCGGGGCCGCACCGGCACCCGGGACCGCGCCCCGTTGCGGTCAGGGCTTGAGGAGGGCCTTGATGGCGCGGCGCTCGTCCATCGCCTTGTAGCCCTCGGCGACCTGCTCCAGCGGCAGAGTGAGGTCGAAGACCTTGCCCGGGTTGATCCGGCCGGAAAGGACCCGGTCGATCAGGTCGGGCAGGTAGCGGCGCACGGGGGCGGGGCCGCCGCGCAGGCCGACCTGGGAGAAGAACAGCTCCTGGCCGTCGAGCGCGACCTCGTGCGGGACGCCGACGAAGCCGACGTTGCCGCCGGGCCGGGCGGAGTGCAGGGCCTGCCGCATGGACTCCGGGGTGCCGACGCACTCCAGGACGGAGTCGGCGCCGATGCCGTTCGTCAGCTCCTTCACGCCGACGATGCCTTCCTCGCCGCGTTCGGTCACGATGTCGGTGGCACCGAATTCGAGGGCGAGCTTCTGCCGGGATTCATGGCGGCTCATGGCGATGATCCGTTCCGCGCCGAGCTCCTTGGCGGCGATGACACCGCACAGGCCGACCGCTCCGTCACCCACGACCACGGCCGTGGAACCGGGCTTCACTTCAGCGGCGAGGGCGGCGTACCAACCGGTGCCCATCACATCGGAGACGGCGAGCAGGCCGGGCACCATCTCGCCGTCCGGGTGCTCGTCCGTGGCGACCAGGGTGCCGTGCGCGTTGGGGATGCGTACGTACTCGGCCTGGCAGGTGCCCATGAACTCGCGGTTCAGACAGTTGGACTGCCAGCCGTTCAGGCAGTTGGCGCAAGTGTTGTCCGACGTGGCGAACGAGCCGACCACGAACTGGCCCGGCCTGACGCCCGCGACCTCGCTGCCCACCTCCTCGACGATACCCACGTACTCGTGCCCCATCGGGTGGGGTTCGTCGACAGGTTCCGCGCCGCGGTAGGGCCACAGGTCCGAGCCGCACACGCAGGTGGCGACCGTACGGATCACGGCATCGGTCGGCTTGATGATCTTCGGGTCGTCGAGGTTCTCGAAGCGCACGTCTCCGGGGGCGTAGATGACTGCTCCGCGCATGGGGTGCTTCCTTCGGTGCGAGGTCGGTGAGCCGCAGCCGGTGATCGCGATCGGCTGCTCGATCTCGAGCCTCACACGCGAGGACAAGCACGAAAAGCGGAGAAATCCATCCCGGGAGGAAAACATCCTGGGAGTAAATTCTCCCCCCTTCCCCAGGTGCGACCAGTGCCATGCTGGGACGCATGACCGCCAACGTCCCCCTCAATGAGCTGGGAGAATTCCTCAAGAAGCGCCGCTCGAAGCTGAGCCCGCGCACAGTCGGACTGCCCGAGACCGACAGGCCCCGCCGGGTCGACGGGCTGCGCCGCGAGGAGGTCGCTCAGCTCGCCAGTATCAGCACCGACTACTACACGCGCCTCGAACAGGGCCGCATGCAGGCATCCGCGCCCGTGCTGGACGCCCTCGCCCGCGTACTGCACCTGGACGACGACGAGCGCGGCTACCTCTTCCAGCTCGCCGGCAAAACCAGCACCCGCACGAGGCGGCGCAGCAGACAGAAGGTCCAGCCGCAACTGCAGCGGGTCCTGGACGACCTCACCGCCACCCCCGCCGTCGTGCAGGGCCGACGCGGCGACATCCTCGCCTGGAACGCGCTGGCCGCCGCCCTGGTCACCGATTTCTCCCGCATCCCGGAGAAGCACCGCAACTATCCCCGGATCCAGTTCACCGACCCGGCGATGCGCACCCTGTACGCCGACTGGGAGGCCTCCGCGCGGATCTCCGTGGCCCAGCTGCGCATGGAGGCCGCGAAGTATCCGGAGGACCCCCGGCTCATCGAGCTGGTCGGTGAACTGTCCCTGCGGGACAAGCAGTTCGCCCGCTGGTGGGGCGATCATCATGTCTCCGCCCGCACCGTGGGCACGAAGACCCTCAACCATCCCGTCGTCGGCGAACTCGTCCTGGACTGGGACACCCTCACCGCCAACACGGACCCCGACCAGCACCTGACCGTCTGGACCGCCGCCCCCGGCTCCCCCACCCACGAGCGACTGCGCATCCTCGCGTCCTGGGCCACCGACCACCACCTGCCGGCCTCCTCCCCGCTCGGCTGACCGCGCCGGCCGCCGGACGTGCCTGTGGCTGGGACAGAGGCAGGCCTGTGCCCTGGTTGGCGGGGTGCGACGATCTCCGTGGCGACGGACACTGCCGTCTCCTCGGCCGTGCATGGGCAACGAGGTCAAGACCGATCGGCCAACGCCGTATCGGGCGGCATCGACCATCGGCAGCCGGAGATCCAGGTGCCGACGGACCTGTCGTTCGGCTACGCGGCATCCAGTGGAGAGATCGCGTCCGACCTGGTGACCGATCACCCCCGGTCGGCCTCGCCACTGCGCAGCGGGTGGGCGGCGTGGAGCGGCCCCTCCCCGGTGGAGGCCGCCCGCCTCCGCGAAAGGGACTGGACAGCCCGTCCGATCCATCTCGCCGACGACCGAGGCCGTACCTCCCCCAGCCCGGTGCCCATGCTCCGTCGGGAGCTCGCCCTCCCCGCGGAGACGGCACGCCGCACCTCCAGACCATCGCGCTGGACCTGCAGGCCGGCCGACCGATGGAGATCGACGCCATGTTTCCGCGTCCCTTCGAACAGGCCGAGCTGCTCCAGGTCCCACGCCTGGCCAGCCTTCTACCGCGGGGTCGAGCGCACGCCTCTGGGCGAGGGCGCACCGCCCGTGAGGTGGGGTGAAGCAGCGGTCGTTCCGGACGTCATCGACAAGGCGATCATGAGCACCCGGACCAGAACCCTGACCGTCATCGAGGCGTCCCGGAGCGATCGGAAACCGGCGGCCGACGGTACCGGTGCCGGACGATCAGGACGGCGCCAGCGAGGAGTCCGAGGGAGGCAAGGGCCAGTTGGCCCGCGATGGACGGGCAGTCCGACGGAATCTCGTAGCCGCCCTCCTCAAGACCCGCCTGCCGCTCGAAGTGGTTGAACGCGCCGGGGAAGAACGCCTCGTCGAGGGCGTAGAGCGCGGGGAACGCGGCGGGCCCGGCGGTGAGTGAGAAGCCGGCCCACTGGTCGGCATGCCGGGCCTCGTGCTCCACCAGACGGTGTGTGCGCGGCGTTTCGGTCTCCATGCGCTGGTCGGTGAGGAAGACCGTGCCGAACATGGTGCCGGCACGGACGACGCCGTCGTCCATGACCACGGCGGTCGTCCCGTTGTCGCACTGGTACACCTCACCACCCTGGCCCCTGCCGTAGAGCAGGGCCGCCCCGGACACCGGCGCGTTGACCATCGCGCGCGCGGCTCCCCACACTCCGGCGTCCCCTACGGCCTTCTCGTCGCCGTTCCCGCCGCCGGAGGCCTGGGCGGAGGGCGCCGGGCAGGCGCGGAACTCGCCGGTGGCACCGGCCACCGTGAAGGAAACCGCGCACAGCAGTTGCAGCACCGTCCCGGTGAGGACCACCGCCACCCGCCGCCGGGACGGCACGCGACCGCGCGATGTTCCCACGGCGGCGAGGACCACACCGCCCAGGCCGCCGCAGATCAGACAGGCGACCCACCACAGCACGCTGAGGGCCCAGGAGTGGCGTGGCCGTGGGACCGGCGGCAGCTGGTCCGGAACAACCGGCTGCCGCTGAGGGACGAGCGTGGGAGCGGAACGGGTCAGTGCGGGCGTCGACATGGGGACATCGCGGCGTTGGGGAGGAGGACTTCGCTCGTCACGCCGCGGAGCTGCGCCGCAGTCGCAGCACCGGGACGAGGTTCAGCAGGAGCCCGATCACCGCAACGCCGGTGACCAGGTTCAGGCCGGGGCGGAAGACGGTGAAGTCCGCGCCGCTGTCGCCTGCCCCGGCGATCACCGCGGTGAGTACGGCCAGGACGAGGGCGGCACCGACCTGGCCGGAGGTCTGCACCAGCCCGGAGGCGAGGCCCTGTTCGGAGTCGTCGATGCCCTCGGTGGCCTGGGCCATGATCGCGCTGTAGCCGAACGCGAAGCCACCGCCGAGGAGGATCAGGGACGGGAGCATGGCAGTGACGTAGTCGGGTGAGGAACCGGCCGTGGCCAGGAACCAGACGTAGCCGAGGGTCAGCGAGGTCATCGAGGCAATGATCAGCGGAGCCGTGCCGAAGCGGTTCACGAGCCGGCCGGTCAGGGGCGAGCCGACGGCGACGATCAGGCCGACCGGCAGCAGCGCGAACGCCATGCGCAGGGGCGACCAGCCGAGGCCGTCCTGCAGGAACAGCGTCATCATGAACTGGAAGCTGAGGTAGGAACCCATCAGCGCGACGATGCTGAGGTTGGCCCGGACCGTGGTGGCCTTGCGCAGGATGCCGAAGCGGACCAGGGGGTGGCGGACGCGCCGCTCGACCAGGACGAAGGTGATCAGCAGCAGGGCGGCGATTCCGAAGGCGGCAAGGGTGGCCGCGGAGGTCCAACCGGTGGTGGGGGCGGTGACCACGGCGTAGACGGCGAGCAGCATGCCGGCGGTGAGAGTGACCGCTCCGGCCGGGTCCTGGCCGCCGGTCTCGCTGCGGCGGTCGCGCGGGATCAGGATGAGGCCGACGACCAGCGCGAGCAGGGCGAGCGGGACCGGCATCAGGAAGGTCCAGCGCCAGCCGATCCCGGTGAGCAGACCGCCGAGGATCAGGCCGGAGGAGTAGCCCAAGGCACCGAAGAGGCTGAAGACCGACAGGGCCCGGTTGCGCTGCGGGCCCTCCGGGAACGTCGTGGTGAGGATCGACAGGCCGGCGGGCGCGGTGAACGCGGCGGCCACGCCCTTGACGAAGCGGGTGGCGATCAGCAGCGAGCCGCTGTCGACCAGGCCGCCGAGCAGCGATGCGGCGGCGAAGACAGCCAGCGCGACGAGGAAGACCCGGCGCCGTCCGAGCAGGTCGGCGGTGCGCCCACCGAGCAGCATCAGTCCGCCGTAGCCGAGTACGTAGCCGTTGATGATCCACTGCAGTGAGCCGGTGGCCATACCGAGGTCATGGCCGATGGAGGGCAGGGCGACGCCGACCATGGAGACGTCGAGGCCGTCGAGGAACAGCACGAGGCACAGCACGGCGAGGACCGCCCAGAGGCGGGCGGTCCAGCGCGGCTGCGGAGCGGTCTCAGCGAGCGGCAGCGTCCCGGGGCGGGACTGGGTCATGGACATGGGGAGGTGCACTCTTTCCTGGCGGACGAGCAGGCAGGTCGGATGCCTCGGCGCTGAGGAACCGGTGGGAAGAGGGCCGGACCGGGGCGGAACGCACTGCGCGGTGGGCCTCATGACGAGCGTGCCAGGAGAGCCGTACATGAAAAAAGGGGAGAGCTTCTTCCTAGGCGCGGGGCGCATAGGAGGAAAAGCTCCCCCCTTTGAAGGGAATACCCGGGCGACGCTCAGGCGGAGCTGTCGCTGGTCGAGTGACTGGGGTCGGCTGCCCAGGAAGCCAGCAGGCGCAGGCTGTCATGGGTGGGTGTGCCGGCTTCGGCGGTCCAGACGATGATCTGGAGGTCGGGGTCGGCGGCCCAGGTGACGGCGTTCCAGTCGAGGTGCAGGTCCCCCACGACGGGGTGGCGCAGGTGCTTGGTCCCGGTGTCCCGGACGGCGACGTGGTGGGAGCCCCACCACTGGCGGAACTGCTCGTCCCCGACCGAGAGTTCACCCACCAGGGCGGCCAGCTGCCGGTCACCGGGGTTGTTGGTGTTGTGCATCCGCATCTGGGCGATGGCCAGCCGCGTGACGCCCTCCCAGTCCGCGTACAGCTCGCGCATCCTGGGGTCGGTGATGAGCAGCCTGATGTAGTAGCGCTGCTTCTCGGGGATCTTCCCGAAGTCGGTGATCAGGGCGGCGCCCATGGCGTTCCAGGCGACGATCTCGGTGCGCGGACCGATCACGAACGCGGGGGTGTGCGCCATGTCGTCGAGCATGCGCTGCAACTGCGGCTGCGCCTTCAGGCGCGGCTGCCGGCGCGGCGGGCGGAACTCTTCCTTGGCCGCGAGCTCGTAGAGGTAGACGCGCTGGTCGTCGTCCAGGTGCAGCACCCGGGCCAGGGACTCCAGCACGGACGGCGACGGCTGGATACGGCCCTGTTCGAGGCGGGCGTAGTAGTCGGTGCTGATGGCCGCCAGCACGGCGACCTCCTCACGGCGCAGGCCCGCGACACGACGCGAGCCGCCGTCGGGCAGACCGACGGCGGCAGGGTCGAGCTCGGCACGGCGCGCCTTGAGGAACTCCCCCAGATCATGACGGTGAGGATCGCGGTTCATGCCAACACCCTGACACCGGAGAACAATGTTGTCAGGGGGACAGATTTGTCCCTGGAAGTCCTCAGCGTTGAGAGGACGCTCTGCTGCCCCGCGGGATCAGCGGACGCGGGTCCACTTTCCGTGGAGCTGGACGAACTCGCCACCGATGACCGAGCTGGCCATGCAGGTGCCCTCGGTGTAGTCCTCGATGTGGGTGACGTGGTCACCGGAGTTGGGCTCGGTCCAGCGCACGACGAAAAGGCCGTCTCGGAGCTGGGTGGTGGTGTACTCCATCGTCTGCTTGCGGCCCTTGAGGGCGCCGCCCGTCACCTCGAAGCTGACCTGGGTCGGCGAGTCGAAGGTGATGTCCACCGTGAAGTGGCCGAGGGGGGTGTCCGGGCCGAGATCCGCCTGCCAGGTCTGCCCCACACTGGGAAGGGTGGCGTTGCTGTCCATCGGTATTACCTCTTTCTTCGAGCCTGTGGGCGATGGTGCGGGGGTCAGCCGAGGGTCTTCACGACTTCGTGGGCGAGCGGGACGGCCGAGGCGGGGTTCTGACCGGTGATGAGGGTGCGGTCCACCTCGATGTAGGGGGCGAAGTTCTCCTCGCCCTTGCGGTAGTCCGCACCGACGTCCGCGACCAGACGGTCCTCAAGCAGCCACTTCGCCCGGTCGGCGAGGCCGTTCTGGATTTCCTCGGAGTTGGACAGACCGGTCAGGCGATAGCCGGCGAACGGGGATTTGCCGTCGGCATCCACGGTGGACAGCAGCGCGGCGGGGCCGTGGCAGACCAGCGTCACGAGCTTGCCGGAGGCGAGCCAGTCGCTGAGCAGCCGGCCGGCCGCGGGGTCGTTGGACAGGTCCTCCATCGGACCCCAGCCGCCAGGAACGAACACGGCGTCGTAGTCGACGATGTCGACGTCCTCGATGCGGACGGGATTCGCCAGTTCGGTGGCCTCGTGCAGGGCCGTCTTCATCCGCTCGGCGCCCTCCTCGCCACCGTTGAAGTCCGGGGTGAGGCTGAGCGCGTCGGCGGTCGGCGGGATGCCGCCCGGGGTGGCCGCGGCGATCTCGTAGCCGGCCTTCTTGAAGACGCCGTACGGACCGACGGCCTCCTCGGCCCAGAAACCGGCCGGCTGCTCGAACCCGTCGGCCAGGGTCCAGTGATCGGCGGCGGTGATGAGGAAGAGAACCTTCGCCATGGGGTGCTCCCGGGAGTGAGTACGGACGGTCAGTTGCCGGCGGCCTGCTGGACGACGTGGCTGTCGGCCGCCTGGATCAGGTGCGTGAGCTTGCCTCCGCCAACCGTCCACAGGTGGATGAAGCGGGCGTCCGACTCCTCGCCGGACTTGGACACGGCGTGGTAGTGGCCACGGACGAAGACGTGCTCACCGGCGTCGTAGAACTCCTCGGCCACCGCACCGAAGGAGGTGAAGCGCGGCGCGAGCCGGCCAAAGAAGTCCGCCCCGGCGCTGGCCCAGGTCTTGTAGACCCCGCCGTAGGGGAAGCCAGGGGTGATGTCCCAGACGATGTCGGGGTCGATGATCTCGGCGATCACGTCCGGGGCCATGCCGGAGTCGTACAGCCGCCGGACGAGAGCGAGGTTCGGGGAATCGGACATGGCGCTGCTCCTTTGCGGGTCAGGCTGTGGGTGAGTTCTTGAAGTTCAGATGGCGAGGGCGTCGCGGCCGGCGCGGAAGAAGGCGGTCTGCTGCGCGACGCGGGCGCCGAGGCCCTCGGCGGTGGCGATGTCGGACTTGTGGACCGCCTCCGGGCCCGCATCGACCGGAGTCTGTGCGCCCGCACCGACGAAATAACCCAGACGGTTGATGTCGTCCTCGCTGCCCTCGGTGGAGGCCCAGCCCGGCTGGACACCGAGGCTGACCCAGTGCATGCCGTGCTGGGCGGCCATGGTGAAGAAGTAGCCCAGGGTCGAGGACTTGTCGCCGTTCTTGGCACCGGAGTTGGTGAAGCCGGCGGCGATCTTGTCGGCCCAGGTCTGGGTGTACCAGCGCTTGCTGCTGGCCTCGGCGAAGGTGTGGAAGGCGGCGGAGGCGGTGCCCATGTAGGTGGGGGCGCCGAAGATGATGGCGTCGGCGGCGTCCAGCTGCACCCACTGCTCGTCGGTGATCGTGTCCACGGGGATGGAGATCACCTCGGCACCGGCTTCCGCAGCGCCGCGCGCCACGGCCTCGGCTATGACGGCAGTGTGGCCGTAGCCGGAATGGAAAGCGACGGCGACAGTGGGACGGGAGGTGGCGGGCATGGGGGTATTACTCCTCGAAAAAGATTGTGTGAATCGCGCTCTGGAAGCATGGCACGGAATTCGACAGCGAAGGTAGGAAGGATTACTCCCTGGCTTTGTCATCCGTGGCTTACGTCGACCATCACCTGTCGATTTCAAGAATTAGCGGCAGTGGCCGCCGCCCAGGAGGAAAGAAAACACAGGCCCTCGTACGCACGCGGGTCGGGTTCGGCGCTCCAGACGATCAGCTGCTGATCCGGGTCGGCCATACAGGTGAGGGCGTCCCAGGCGAGGGAGAGTTCGCCGGCGATCGGGTGGTCGAACACCCTCGCTACCCGGATGAGCTCGGCCAGTACGGCCACCTCGTCCCGGCGCAGTCCGGCCACGCGACGGCGCCGGTCGGTCAGGAATTGACTCAGCTCCTTTCGGTGCACGCTGCTGTTCATACTGGCCAGTCCGCGCTGTCCGCCACTCGGCTGGGTAGGACGGTTTTGTCCCTGGATACATCTCTCCGGGGGTGGAATTCTCCTCTGTACGGGTCCTGCGGGCGGTGACAGAGTGAAAGGCCGATAAATGTTTTTCACAGGCCGTCGGCGCTTCTGTACGCCACTTTCACTATCGCCGACGAATCCGTCACGTCCGAGTGACACCGCAGCCCGAGAAACGCATCAGGAGAAGAGCCATGCGCGCAACCGTGATCCACGCCCCCGGTGACATCCGGGTGGAGGACGCCCCCGAGCCCAAGATCCTCAAGCCGACGGACGCGATCATCCGCACCGTCGCCACCTGCGTCTGCGGCTCGGACCTTTGGCCCTACCGCGGCCTGGAACCGGTCGGTGATCCGCACCCGATGGGGCACGAATACGTCGGAATCGTCGAGGAAGTCGGCAGCGAGGTCGCGGGCGTCAAGCCCGGCCAGTTCGTGGTCGGTTCCTTCGCCACGTCGGACAACACCTGCGCCAACTGCCAGAAGGGCTGGCAGTCCTCCTGTCTGAACCGCGAGTTCATGGGCACCTGCCAGGCCGAGTACGTACGCATCCCCAACGCCCACGGCACCCTGGTCGCCACCGACGAGCACCCCTCCGGTGACTTGGTGCCCAGCCTGCTGGCCGTGTCCGACGTCATGGGCACCGGCTGGTACGCGGCCCTCGCCGCCGAGGTCAGGCCGGGCTCGACGGCCGTCGTAGTCGGTGACGGAGCGGTCGGCCTGTGCGGTGTCATCGCCGCCAAGGAACTCGGCGCGGAGCAGATCATCGCCATGTCCCGGCACGAGTCCCGGCAGAAGCTCGCCCTGGAATTCGGCGCCACCGACATCGTCAGCGAGCGCGGCGCCGATGGCATCGCCCGCATCAAGGACCTCACCGGCGGCATCGGCGCCGACTCCGTCCTGGAGTGCGTCGGCACCCCGGAGTCCATGCGGCAGGCCCTGCACTCCGCCCGGCCCGGCGGCAACGTCGGCTTCGTCGGCGTCCCGCACGAGGTCACGCTCGACGGCCAGGAGCTGTTCTTCTCCCAGGTCGGCCTGCGTGGCGGCCCCGCCCCCGTGCGCCGCTACCTGCCCGACCTGATCGACCGGGTCCTTTCCGGCCGGATCAACCCGGGCAAGGTCTTCGACCTCACCCTGCCGCTGGAGCAGGTCGCCGAGGGCTACAAGGCGATGGACGAACGCCGCGCCATCAAGGCCCTCCTCAAACCCTGACCCGATCGCCTCGTGGGCGTGAACTGCGCCGGCCGCGCTCCCGCCCACGAGGACGCCCCCGCCGCACGGTCGTGAAGGAGGCAAACCCATGACGACCTGGACCAACGACGAACTGACCCGGATCGAGCACGCCGAGGAACTTCAGTTGGCCCCCGCGCGCAGCGACGGTACGCCGCGCACACCCGTGCCGATCTGGGTCGTCCGCGACGGCGACGACCTCTACGTCCGCTCCTTCCGCGGCAGCGCCGGCGCCTGGTACCGCGCGGCCCGCGCCAGCCACGAGGGGCGTATCCGCTGCGGCGGCGTCGACAAGGACGTCACCCTCATCAAGGTCACCGACGCCGGCGTCAACGACCGCATCGACGCCGCCTACCGCACCAAGTACGGCCGCTACGGCGCGCGTTACATCGATCCGATGGTGGCCTCGCGCGATACGACCCTGAAGCTCGCACCTCGCTGAACAGCGGCAATCTCACCCCTTCAGGAGAAGTACCTTGCTCGGTCTCGAACTCGTCGTGGTCCTGGGTGCGGCCGTTCTCGTGGGCAACGTCGTGGGCCGGCGTCTGAGCATCGCCCCGCCCGTCGTCCTGCTCCTGACGGGCGTGCTCCTGGGATTCATCCCGGCGGCAAGGGAGGCCCAACTGCCCCCGGAAGTTGTGCTGTTGCTCTTCCTTCCGGTGCTGCTGTACTGGGAGAGCCTGACCACCTCCCTGCGGGAGATCCGCACCAACCTGCGCGGCATCCTGCAACTGAGCACCGTACTTGTCATCCTCACCGCCTGGGCCGTCGCGGCGGCGGGCCATGCCCTCGGCCTGCCGTGGGGGCCCGCGTGGGTGCTCGGCGCGGCCATGGCGCCCACGGACGCGACGGCCGTCGGAGTCCTCGCCCGCGCCCTGCCACGCCGTCAGGTCACCATCCTGCGGGCGGAAAGCCTGGTCAACGACGGTACGGCCCTGGTCGTCTACGGCCTCGCCGTCGGCATCACGGTCGGCGAGGAGCATCTCAGCGTCCCGCACGTCGGTGGGCTGTTCCTGCTCGCGTACGGCGGTGGAGCGGCCGTGGGGTTCGCGGTCGCCTGGGTCAACATGAACCTGCGGCGGCGGCTGAAGGACCCCCTGCTCGGCAACCTCGTCATGATCCTGGCACCGTTCACGGCATATCTGCTCGCCGAACTGATCGAGGCGTCCGGTGTGCTCGCGGTGGTCGTCAGCGGCCTGATCATGTCGCAGGTCGCCCCGCGCATCATCCAGGCCGAACACCGCACGCAGGCACTGGCGTTCTGGCCGCTGGCCACGTTCCTCATGAACGGGGCGCTGTTCGTCCTGGTCGGGGTGGAACTGCAGTACGCGGTCCGCGACCTGGGCCGCGCCGATCTCCGGGACGCGCTGATCGCGGTCGGTGTCATCTGCGTGGTGCTGGTCGCCGTGCGCTTCGCCTTCCTGTACGCCTCCACCTACCTGGTCCGCGCACTCGATCGCAGCCCCCGACAACGATCGCTCCGTGTCGGTCACCGCACCCGGGTGGTCAGCGGGCTGGCCGGATTCCGGGGCGCGGTCTCACTCGCGATGGTGCTCTCGGTGCCACAGACCCTCGACTCGGGCGAGGCGTTCCCCGACCGCAGCTTCATCGTCTTCGTCACCTCCGGCGTGATCCTCGTGACGCTCGTGGTGCAGGGACTGCTGCTGCCGGTGGCGGTGCGGTGGGCGAAACTGCCGCCCGACACCTCGGTCGACGAAGAACACGACCTCGCCGAGACCACCGCCACCGAAGAGGCGATCAAGGCGATGCCCCGGCTCGTCACCGAACTGCGGAGCGATCCGAAGATCGCCGAGTGGCTCCGGCAGGAGTACGAGGCCCACCTGGCATCCATCCGGGCCAGGAGCTCGGGCGCCCACGACGACCCCGCCGTGCTCCAGCACCAGGACTACCTCGCGCTGCGCCTGGCCCTCATCGCCCACAAGCGCTCCACCGTCGTCAGACTCCGCGACGAGCGCCGGATCGACGACACCGTGCTGCGCCGCCTCCAGGCCGCTCTCGACAGCGAAGAGGTCCGCCTGTCCGGGGGCGCGGCGGTCGAATGACCCATCCCTGAGGAGGACTTTCCATGAGGGCGATGGGACTGACTGCGTTCGGCGGACCCGAGGTACTGCGGGTCCTGGACCTTCCGGCACCCGAGGCCGGGCCGGGCGGGATACGGATACGGGTGGACGCGGCGACGGTCAACCCCGTCGATGCGCTGGTGCGCCGCGGATTCGCCTTCGTCTCCGACGCCGAGCCGCCCTACGTACCGGGACCGGGTATGGACGCGGCGGCCGTGGTCGAGCAGATCGGCGCGGGGGTCGACAGCGATCTCGCTGTCGGCGACCGCGTCATGGCCGTCGTGGTCGTCTCCGGAACGCAGGGAGCGTGCGCCGAGCACGTGGTCGTACCCGCCGAGTCGGCGGTCCGCGGGCGGAGGCGGCTGCTGGGTTCAGGGGCGGAGCGCCGTGGTGGCGGATCGGAGCAGGTCGACGAGGCTGTCGCGTTGAGCGGGAGGCCAGGAGCTGAAGCGGGTGGCCAGGGTGGTGTTGATGGCCTGTTGGAACTGACCGGTGAGGGCTTCGCCCTGGGGGGTGAGGTGGACGCGGGTGATCCGGCGGTCCTGGGCGTCGGGTTGGCGGGTGATCAGGTCGCGTCGCTGGAGCCGGTCGACCAGTCCGGTGATGTTGGTCTTGTCGCAGTGCAGCAGGGTCGCCAGCTCGCTGAAGGAGGGCTGGAGATGCTGGGCGAAACAGAGCAGCTGCGCTTGCTGGGGGGTCAGTCCTAGCTGGCGGCTCGCTGTGCTGAACAGGCCGTCGATCTCCATGAAGACGCCGATCAACGTCTCGACGAGTTCGTCATCGGATGCGGCAGCCATGGCAGGCAGTCTACTACCTAGACAGTTGACACCCTCCACCAAAACAGTCGACACTCTCGACTATCCATATTGTCGACCAATTGGAGGGGTCATGCGTACCGAGGATCGGGTCGCGGTCATCACCGGCGGATCACGCGGCATCGGGCAGGCGATCAGCGACCGGTTCGCCGCGGAGGGGATGCGCGTCGTCATCGGCTCCCGCGACCAGGTAACGGCCGCGCGGGCCGTGGCTCTGATCAAGGACGCGGGCGGGCAGGCCACCGCGGTCCATACCGACATCACCCGCCCCGAGGCGGTCAAGGAGCTGTTCGACCAGGCCGAGAGCCAGTACGGCCATGTGGATGTGTGGGTGAACAACGCGAGCACGGCCACCGCCGGGCCGCTGGCCCACGCCACCGATGATGACTTCGACCAGTACCTGCACGCCAACGTGCGGGCCACGTTCGTGGCGCTGCGCGAGGCCGCGCAGCGCATCAGCGACCACGGCCGGATCATCTTGATCTCTTCCGCACTGACCGTGTCGCCGCTGCCCGGCATGGCCCTGCTCGCCGCCAGCAAGGCCGCCGGTGACCAGCTCGCCCGTACGCTGGCCTGGGAGGTGGGCTCCAGATCGGTCACGGTCAACAGCGTCCTGCCCGGCCTGACCCGTACCGACGTCCTCGCCACCGTGCCCCCGCACGTCATCGACGACGCCAGGGCCCGCACACCGCTGGGCCGCCTGGGCGAACCAGCCGACATCGCCGACATCGTCGCTTTCCTTGCCTCCGACGCCGCCCGCTGGATCACCGGCCAGACCATCAACGCCGCCGGAGGCATGATCTAAAGCTTGACTCTGAGACCCCTACAGATCGTCAAGTCACTGGGCATGTCGAGGGTGCGCTGCTGAATGCGGCGATCCTGGTGTCGGCGCAGTCTACTGCCCGGGGGCCGCCAGGACTTCGAACGAAGGATCTCGCGCTGGTCGAGATAGTTCTGAAAAGCAGTCGGCTGGCGGGTGCGGGGGCACCCTCGGCCGGTGGCAGTCCCCGGGGCGCTCGATGTTGACGGTCCCCTCGGGCGACTGCGGTTCGGCACGGACGCGGAGTTGCAGGTCACGGAGCGGTGAACCGCGCCACGATCAGCGGGCCGCGGTGGGCGAGGAGGTCGAGTAACGGCCGGGCCAGCCCGCGGCGTCGCAGTGGACGGGGACCAGGGCCCAGGCACGACGACGTCACCGTCGCGGTCCAAAGGGAGCCGTGCGTGGTCTGCAACCCGGTGGCGCTGATCGCGGCGGACTGCGGCCTGCCCGACCTCGCCGCATCCCTACGCGAACGCTGATTTCAGATCTCCCAGTCCGCGTGACCGGTGACCAGTCGCGCGGCGATCGCCTCGCTTCAGCCGCTCGTCAACGTCGCTCGCCGGGGTTGCTCGACGTGTTCCTGCACGGGCTGCACCACAACACCCAGAAGTGACGGGCCGCTTGGTTGGCACGCGGGCCGGCAAAAGCGGAATCATCCCTCTGACTCGGGCTTTCAGTTCGATGTCGTATTGACACTGGCACGGTCCGAGAGTTGAGTCTCCAGCCTGAGCGGGGCGTACCGCGCCCAGTGACGCTCAGGCAGCCGGGGGGCCGCCATGGCGCACCATTCGGACATCGTTCATCGGGCAACTCGGTCGACAGCAGGTCGCCACGGGCACCTTCGCCAAGTACGAAATCGCCGCCTTCCCGCCCGCGCCACCGGCGTCCGACGACGTCGTCGAGATCCTCGTCGGCGAACAGCCTTCCTCCCGGCACGCTTCACGGCGGCCGGCACGCACACAAGCTTCCTGCCCACCGGAGGACCGGGGCTGTGCGGCGACCTGCCCAGCAGGTGGAGCGACCACTGCGCCGTCTACACCGAGCTCGCGCCCACCCCCTGAAGGCGGGAGAGGGGCGCGAAGAGCACAGAAGACAGGGGGCGGTCATGGAGAGTGCGGAGATCCTCGTCGTGAGCATCGGCTCCGACCCGTGCGAGGGCGACGCCAAGAGTGAGGTGAAGGACGAGGCCCGCTGGCCCGTCGTCGCCCGGCTGCCACCGTCGATCACCGTCTTCCGCGCCGACGCGACACACCTCCCCGAGCTGTCCGCGCACGGCCGCCTCGCCCTCGCGCGCTCCCCCCAAGGAGAGATCACGAGCAGCGGCGACGACACCCTCCTCCACCAACTCGACGAAACCGCCCGCCTGTTCGTCGAGGCCTGGAAGACGGGCCCGCGCAACAAGTCATCAAGGCCGGGCGACGGACGGAACTGGGGCGACCCGGAATTCCAGCCGCCCGACCATAACCCGAACGGAGTGTGAGATGGCAGGAGACTTCGACATCACCGAACGCGCTGTACTCGGAGCGGACGCCGCCCAGCGGGGCGCCGCACCGACCTGGCCCGGCGTGGGACAGACCCTGCACCGGTACGGCAGGGTCAGCGTCGTCGCCGTGCCCGGCGGACCGGCCGCAGCGGCGCCGGGACCCGAACCCGGCGACACGGACGGCCTCACCGAAGTGGAGCGACTCGGCCTGGCCGCCCTGCGGTTACGCGAGTCCACCGCGTACCGCACGGCCAAGGCCCGGCGTCTGCGGGACGCGGAGCCATGGGACATGCCCGATTGCACGGAGGTCGTGCCCCAGCCCGGGCCGCCCACCGCTTCCGCCACCGCCGCGGCACCGACCAGCTCCTACCTGGAGGGCACTGTCGCGGTCGGCATCGTCATCGTGCAGGGCCCCACCTCCGACCTGCAGTTCTCCAACGACGAGATCCTCAAGGTCGTCGCCGAGGTGCAGAACGGGCTCAGCTTCTACCCGACGACCAACCCCATCGCCGGCATCAGCTTCGCCTACGACATCCAGAACGTGGCCGTCACGGTCGCCGCCGACCCCAACGCCCCCGACCTGGAAGCCCTTTGGCGCAACCCTGCGATGGCGGCGATGGGCTACAGCGCCGACTGGGCCGGAGTGGGCACCTACGTCGAAGACCTGCGCACCCGGTTCGGCACCCGCTGGACCTACTGCGGCTTCTTCACCAAGTACCCGCTCTCGCACTTCGCGTACGCGAGCATCGGCGGTCCGCGCGTGGTCATGCAGTACGCCAACGACGGCTGGGGCCCCGACAACATCGACCGCGTCTTCGCCCACGAGACCGGGCACATCTTCGGCTGCCCCGACGAGTACGCCAACAGCAAGTGCGACTGCGGCGGCTCCTGGGGACGGTACGGCCTGGTCAACGGCAACTGCGAGAACTGCGCGGGCGACGGCGGCGTCGCCTGCCTCATGAAGCTCAACACCTTCGCGGTGTGCGAGTTCACACCAGGCCACCTCGGCTGGTCCCCTCAGCTCCTCGTCCGCAACTACGGCTATTCCGCCGGAGGTTGGCGCGTCGAGAAGCATCCCCGGCTCCTCGGGGACATCACCGCCGACGGACGGCTGGACATCGTCGGCTTCGGCGACGCGGGCGTGTATGTGTCCCCGGGCCACTCCGACGGCCGCTTCGAGACCCCGCGCCGGGTCATCGACAACTTCGGCTACGAGGCCGGGGGCTGGCGCGTCGAGAAGCATCCGCGGTTCCTCGCGGACGTGACGGGCGAGGGACGCGCGGACATCGTGGGCTTCGGTGACGCCGGCGTATGGGTCGCTCTGTCCAACGGTGACGGCACGTTCGGAGCGATGACGATGCCGATCGCCAACTTCGGCTACAACGCCGGCGGTTGGCGGGTGGAGAAGCATCCACGGTTCCTCGCCGACATCACCGGGGACGGCCGCGCGGACATCGTCGGGTTCGGTGACGCCGGCGTATGGGTCGCCCTGTCCAACGGCGACGGCACCTTCCAGCCGATGACGCTGGCCATCAACAACTTCGGCTACAACGCCGGCGGCTGGCGCGTCGAGAAACACCCGCGGTTCCTCGCCGACACCACCGGGGACGGCCGCGCGGACATCGTCGGGTTCGGTGACGCCGGCGTATGGGTCGCCCTGTCCAACGGCGACGGCACCTTCCAGCCGATGACGCTGGCCATCAACAACTTCGGCTACAACGCCGGCGGCTGGCGCGTCGAGAAACACCCGCGGTTCCTCGCGGACGTGACCGGTGACGGCCGGGCGGATGTCGTGGGGTTCGGTGACGCCGGTGTGTGGGTGGCGCTCTCCAACGGCGACGGTACCTTCCAGCCGATGGCGATGCCGATCGCCAACTTCGCCTACAACGCCGGAGGTTGGCGGGTGGAGAAGCACCCGCGGTTCCTCGCCGACACCACCGGGGACGGCCGCGCGGACGTCGTCGGCTTCGGTGACGCCGGCGTCTGGGTGTCCCGGTCCCTCGGCGCAGGGCTCTTCGACCCACCCGGACGGGTGATCGCGAACTTCGGCTACGACGCCGGGGGCTGGCGCGTCGAGAAGCATCCTCGGTTCGTCGCCAACATCACCGGCGACGGCAAGGCCGATGTCCTGGGCTTCGGCGACGCCGGCGTGTGGGTCAACCGCACCTGAGCACAGGAGGCGCGGGTCAGCTGGGGCCGGCGGAAGCCGTCGGCCCCAGCGACCGCAGCGGGTCTCCTCGAAGTGGTCGCTGGATGCGCAGTGGGCCTGCCTGGAGCCGTCGATGCCCCGAGGCAGGAAGCCGGGCCGTCCGCCGAGTGGACCAGGCGTCTGCCTCGGAACCGAGCGGGCGGCATGTGCCGAGGGTGGAAGGGTTTCGGTGCACGGGCTGGGCAGGCCACGTGCGGGCGGAGGTTCCGAAACCCCCGCCGGACCGGGGGGTGAGCCAGCCGGGATCGGCGGGCTTCTCCCATGGACGGCACGACGAGGCACAGCTGGATGGCGGCGACCTCGGCGACGTCGTCGGTGGGGCCGAGCAGGACTGGCTGACGCTTGAGCGGCCGCCGGCCTACGCGCCCGAACTCAACCCCGTCGAGCTGCTGGGGTCGGTCATCAAGACCCGCGAGCTGGCCAACCTCGTCGGCGACCACCTCGTCGATGCCGCTGACGCAGCCGAACGCGGCGTCCCGCGAGTCTGCTCCAGCGAACAACTCCCGTGGTCCTTCCTCACGCACACCGGCCTCACCATCCATTCCCAGCAACCAGCGTCGTCACAGCTGTCGTCTCAAGGCTGTCGGCCACGGGTCACTCCCCCGGCTTCGGCACAACCGCCCTGTCAGACGAACGGGTACCTCTGCTCCAGCAGGGCGATACCCAGTGACGTGAGGGTGTGGAGGACTGCTTTGCCTTCCCGCCGGGTGGTGATCAGGTGGGCGTTGCGCAGCACCGTCGTATGGTGGCTTGCGGTCGCCGGTGAGATGTTCAGACGGCGGGCCAGTTCCGTGGTGCTGCATCCGCCGACGGCCGTCCTCAGCACGGCAGCCCGAGTGCGCCCCAGCAAGTCGTCAAGTGACTGGGCGGTGGACTGGCCGGCGCCCTCCCACAGCACGGTGTCGAGCGAGGTCTCACTGAGGCTGGGGACGGCCAGAGTGGGTGCCCGGGCCGGGTCCAGTGGCGGAGACAGAAGTTGAATCTGCGGTGTGGAGAACATCGTCGGCGCGATGACGAGACCTCTCCCGTTCAGGTGGATGTCCTCGTCGTGCCGGTGGGCCACTTCGAGCACAGGCGGGCGCCAGCGGACCAACGGGCCGCAGAGTGTGGTGAGCAGCTGCTCGACCCCGCCGTCGGCCATCGTGCTGGCAAACGCGCCGCGGACCTCGCTCAGATGGGAGCGCACCCTGCTCCAGTAGGGGGCGACGGTGACGCTGTGACAGGCTCGGAGTGCCGCGGCCACTTGGAGGCGGGGTTCCCGGTCGCCGTCCATCAGGTTGCGGGCCCAGGAACGGTGGGTGGGGTGGAAGGCGAGGTTCTCCAGTTCGAGGCGCATCAGGGCGCGGGGAGCCGCCATCAAGTTGTCCACCGCCTCGTCGACGGATGCCGTGTCACCCATCAGGCTCATCGCGTCGATCAGCGGACCGCGCATGGGCATCAACGCGGCCAGCGGGCCGGCCTGTTCGCCCAGTCGGCCATGCACCGACACACGCCAGCGACGGAATGTGAGACTGGCGTCGCGGTCCTTCAACAGCCTCACACTGTCAAACGTCTCCGCCGCCACGCCGATCGTCGTGGCCACGCGAGTCCGCGCCAAGTCCTCCACCGTGAAGTGAATGCGTTTCACCAAGCGCCCCGTCGTCGCGTCACCGTCTGGCCACAGTAGTCTCAGCCCTGCGCGGCAATCACACAACGATCGATCAGGCCACGGCCGGTCGACCCTGGATGAGTGCGGATCCTTCATCGCGCGGCGGCCAGACAGTCGTGTCCAGCACCCCCGCCGCCCTCCAGCGACGAAGCAGCGCACCAGGCCGACATCGCGACCCGGACGCTGTCGAATCCCCGCACCCTCTCGCGGCGGTCCCGCGCTTCGGACGCGTCGCTGGTGAGCTCGGCGACCGTCGTGGCCACCAGGTCAGCCCCGGCCCGCTGTCTCGGCTGCCGGGTCTCCCCCGCCGAGCCGGACGCGGTGACTTGAGTGTGTGCGGGACGATGACGGCGTCCGCCTCGCCTCGACCATCCCTCGGGCCCGCGTCCCCGAGCTCACCGACCGCCTCGGCCTCGACGTCGCCCAGCTGCGCGAACGACGAACCCACCTCGCAGACGGACGCCAGCGGCGCGCACGGGATGTTCACCCAGATCAGACGCCTGGCCCCGCACTGCATGACGAGCGTCGTAACCCACCAACTGGAGAACGCCCGGCTCGCCGACCACATCCTTGTCATGGACCAAGGCCGAGTCGTCGAACAGGGCGCCTACCAGGACCCGGTCAACGCCGACGGCCCGTTCGCCAACTGAGCTGCACCCGTATGCAACGGCCAGTATCGGCATCCCAGGCGCGAACGGATGAATCCACCCCGCTCGCGACGACGAGCCATACCGCTCGGGCACGTCCCGCCACGAGGCACCAGCCCGGGTCCGCCACCGTACGCCGTCCATCAGCTCCCGCCGCGTCCACACCTGCGACGGCCCGGCTTGATGCCCTGCGGCAACAACGCCTCCAGCCGGGCCCGCTGAGATGACCATCAACGAACGAGATCCACTTTCGCCACAGACCAGGCGGGCGATCCAGTGGGGATCCAGTGGACGCCCCGCCTGCGATCTAGCGGGTGGACCCGGTGTGCTCCCGCACAGTCGCCGTCTCGCTCACCGTCGTCCCGGCCCCCGGCTCGGCGCTCTGCTTCGCGAAGGCGCGCCGGCCCGGCAGGACCGCGAGGACGATCAGTGTTCCGGCGGCCATGATGATCCCGCCGATGAGGCTGGTCTGGGCGACTCCGTGGGCGAAGGCCTGGTGGACGGCGTCCACGGCGGCCTGCGCCTGCTGGGGCCCGGCGGAGGGATCCTGCGCGACCCGCTGCGCGACGGCCAGGCCGGCGCCGACCGAGTCCTTGGCGGTCTCCATCGCCTCCGCCGGGAGCCGGTTGCCCACCAGGTCGGTCAGCTCGTCCCGGTAGGCCGTGCCCAGCAGCGAGCCCAGCACCGCGATGCCCAGCGCCCCGCCCAGCTCCAGCGCGGTGTCGTTGACACCGCCGCCCACGCCCAGCTCCGACTCGGGGAAGGAGCCCATGATCGTGTCGGTCGCCGGGGAGATGGCCAGGCCGAGCGCGAGGCCCAGCATCATCAGCGGCGCCAGGAAGTCCGGGTACGTCGACCCCTTGTCGATCTGGGTGAGCAGGAACATGCCCGCCGTGCCGATGGCCAGGCCGGTCACGGCCATCACCCGCACGCCCAGCTTCGGGGCGAGCACCCCGGTCAGCGCGGACCCGAGGAACACCGCACCGCCCAGCGGCAGCAGCCGCACGCCCGTGTCCAGGGCGCCGTAGCCGAGGACGAACTGCAAGAACTGCGTCGAGTAGTAGATCACGGCGAACATGCCGAAGAAGAAGAACATCACCGCGAGCATCGAGCCGCTGAAGGGCCGCAGCGCGAACCTTCGGACGTCCAGCATCGGGTGCGGGTGCCGCAGCTCCCAGGCGACGAAGGCGACCAGACCGACACCGGCGACCACGGCGGCGGTGACGGGGCCGACACCCCAGCCGGCGTGCGGGCCCTCGATGGCGGCGTAGATCAGGGAGCCGACCGTGACGATCGACAGCAGACCACCGACGTAGTCGATCCGGCCCATGCCCTCCGCCTTGGACGGCGGTACCAGGGCAAGCGCGCCGAACACGGCGGCCACGGCGATCGGCACGTTGATCAGGAAGGTCGAGCCCCAGGCGTGGTCCTCGAGCAGCCAGCCGGAGACCAGCGGGCCGACGGCTACCGCCACCCCGGAAGTTGCGGCCCAGGCGGTGATGGCCTTGGCCCGCTCGCTCCGGGGGAAGGTCGCGACCACCAGGGACAGCGTGGCCGGCATCACGACCGCGGCACCGATACCCATGATCGCGCGGGCCACGATGACCAGCGCGGTCTCGTCGACCAGGCTCCCCATCACCGATCCACCGGCGAAGATCAGCAGACCCAGCACCAGCGCGCCGCGCCGGCTGTACTTGTCGCCGATCGCGCCCAGCACCAGCATCAGCGCCGCGTACGGAACGGTGTAGGAGTCGACGACCCACTGCAGATCACTGCTGCTCAGGCCCAGGTCGGTGGTCATGTCGGGGGCGGCGACGATCAGCGACGTGTTCGCCATCACCGTGATCAGCAGGCTCAGGCACAGTACGAGCAGCGCCCACCAGCGCCGCGCGTAAGGCCCGGTCATCTTCTCCACCGGGGTATGTGCAAGGAAGGGCATCAGTAGCTCCTGAGAGGGACGGGGCGGACGAGCGGCATCACGTAATTGCCCGTGAGGCGAGCGGGCGACGGGCTGAGATCTCCGGGCTTCAAGATCACCCTGTGGCCTCTCGCGGGCTTCCCCCGGCGATCTCCTGGAGGGCCGCGTCGGTGTCCGCGATGGCCAGCATCCTGTTGATGTCGGCGCCGGCCAGCGCCCCGGCCGCTGCGGAGGCGCCGACCTGGGCGACCAGATCGGTGACGTTGCCGGCCACCCACACACCCGGCACCTCGGTGGTGCCGGCCGTGCCGGAGGCGAAACCGCGGCCCTTCGGCAGGTCCTGCACCGGCAGGCCCAGACCTTCCAGACCCTGGGTGCGGGCCTGCATCGGCGCGGCGACCGCGACGACGCGGCGGGCCACGACCTGGCCGTCGGCCAGGCGCACCCCGGCGAGGGCACCGTCCTCGTCGTTGACGACCTCGGTGACCGGGGTGTCGATGACGCGGATGCCGCGGGCGGCGAAGCGGGCGCGGCTGTCCTCGTCCAGGTCGGTGCCCTGAGTGAAGTAGGTCAGGTCCTCGGTCAGCTGACGAAACAGATACGCGTGGCCGATGGAGGCCTCGCCGGTGGCGAGGATGCCGATGGGCTCGTCGCGTACCTCCCAGCCGTGGCAGTAGGGGCAGTGCACCACACTGTGCCCCCAGTGCTCGGCGAGCCCGGGCACCTCCGGCAGGACATCCGTGAGGCCGGTGGCCACCAGGACGCGGCGGGCGGTGATGCGGCGGCCGTCGGCCAGGGTGACGGTGAACCGCAGGTCCCCGTCCGCCGACGGGGCGGCGGACTCGGCCGAGACCACCTCGCCGAACACGACGCGTCCGCCGTACTGGCGCACCTGCTCCCGGCCCCGTCGAAGGATCTCGGACGGCGGGGTGCCGTCGAAGACGATGAAGCCGTGCACCGCCTCCGCGGGCGCGTTGCGCGGGGAGCCGCTGTCGATCACGACGACCGAGCGGCGGGAGCGGGCGAGGATCAGTGCACCGTTCAGCCCCGCGGCGCCCCCGCCGATCACCACCGCGTCGACGGTTTCCTCCGCCAGTGCGTCGCTCGCGTACGGAGGAGTCGCCACAGCCGTGGCCTCCTGCGTTTCGCTGTCAGTCATGGTTCGGTCAGCCCTTCGAGTTCTGGGTGGTTGGAGGGGGCAGCTGTTCAGGAAGCCCAGGACGTGGTCGGCGACCGTCTTGGGCTGTTCGAGGTGCAGGAAGTGCCCCGCGCCGAGGACAGCCCGACGTTCGTGATGCACAGATCCAGTCCGGCGACGAAACTCGCCGTCGCCGGGATCGCGAGGATCAGACCGGGCCTTGCCGGCCTGGAAGGCGTCGCAAGGTTGGGCGGCGCGGAGGAGCGCAAAGGCATGGGTTGCTCTCCATCGCGCCAGGCGTACACGCACCCTGTCCGGTGAGCCCAGGACGGTTGTGTACTGAACAGTCAGAAACATACGCGGTTCTGTACTGGGTTGTCAATAACGGCGGGTCGGACCCTCGCTCACCACGACGTTGCCCGGAATGCCGTTTTCGGGCTTCTAGGTGATCGCGGGCTTGGCCAGCAGCAATACCGAGTTGGAAGGATGCATGTCATGCCGGAGAAGGTGGATCCCGATCTGAGGGCCCGAGCCGTCCGGCTGGTGCTGTGGCACCGTGCCCAGTACTCGACCAAATACCGCGGCGGTGCTGACCATGTCCAAGCAGGTCGAGGTAGGCAGAAGTCGTTGTGGCGCTGGGTCGCGCAGGCCGAGACCGACCGCGGCGAGGCGTCCGGGGCACGATCGAGGAGAACAAGGAGATCCGTCGGCTGCGGTCGCAGAACCGTCGGCTGAGAGAGGATGCGGCGATCCTGAAGGCGGTCACGACGTTCTTCGTCGGGCAGCTTGAATGTCTGGACGGGGAGGGGCGGGGAGGTGCCGATCGTTTTGCGTCAGGCCGCGTCGAGGAGGATCCGCGCCATTTCGTCGGGGCGCTCCAGCGCGGAGAAGTGGCCGGTGCGGGGCACGGTGATGCGGTGGACGTCCGTCAGCGCGTTGGCCACGCGGTCCCGCTCGGCGGGCTTGGACCAGTCGTTCTCGCTGTAGACGAGGGTGACGGGTGCCGACACGCGCGGATAACGCTCGCGGGCCCGGTCGAATCCCTTGAGGCTGCGGAAGATCCCTCGGGACACCTTGTCGTAGCCCTTGCGGCGACCGCTCCTCAGCAGCTCGGTGATGAAGTCCTCGGGCAGCCGGGTCTTGTCGACGTAACCGCCCTGCAGGATGGCCCGAAAGACTGGCCGCGGCTCGAGGGGGGCGAACAGCGGGCCCAGCACGGGCATTCGCACGCTGGAGATGATTACGCGGGCGATCCAGTTCCCCCGTTCCCCGCCCTGGGGGTAGTCGTAGCTGTTGAACGCCACGACCCGGCTGACCCGGTCCTTCAGGTCGATCGATGCCGACAGGGACAGGGCGCCCCCGAGGGATTCGCCCGACAGGGTGGTGTCGTGAAGGTCCAGTCCGCGGACGAACTCGACGACCGCGGCCCGCAGCTGCGGCTCCTCGTACTGTGCGCCAGGGACGATGTCGGACCATCCCATCCCGGGCAGATCCAGCGCGTAGACGGTGTAGTGGTCCCACAGCTGCGGGATCACCCGCTGGAAGTAGTCGAGCTGACCGCGCACGGTGTGCATCAGAACGAGGGCGGGGCCGGTGCCCCCTGTGTAGTAGCGCAGCCGCGAGCCGTCGGCCCGGGTGAAGAACCGCACCTCGCCGCGGCCGTTGCTCCAGGTTCTCGCGTACGTCGCGTCGGGAGATTCGTTGCGTTCCATGGTTCTGCCCTTTCAAATAAGGAGAATGCCGCAATGCGGGCATTCTCCTTATTTCGCTGGTCTGGGAAGTTGATCAGGGTCTGGTCCGTGGTCGGCGAGGCTCAGCGCAGCGTGTCCGCCCAGTTCGCCGGCACGCGCCCCGCCGGTCCCGGCGCGGGCTGGTCGGCAGGGTGGGCGTCCGGAGGAGCCAGGGCCGGACCGGAGTCGTACAGCTCGGACGTCTCGAAGTCCCAGAACCAGGTCTCACCCGGCTCGTAACTGCGCATCACCGGATGGCCGGTGTCCCGGAAGTGGCCGGTGGCGTGCTTGCCGGGTGAGTCGTCGCAGCAGCCGATGTGGCCGCATTGGGCGCAGCGCCGCAGATGGAACCACCAGCCGCCGTCGGCGTCACACTCGACGCATCCGGCACCGCTGGCGGGACACCGGGATCGATTCCCCTGTCCTTCGTCATGACGGCTCCCGGGCCGGGTCGGGGACGGCGTCGGGGTCGGGGTCGGTGGCGGTGAGGGGGAGCAGCACCTGGAAGCGGGTGTCGCCGGGTACCGACTCGACTTTCAGGTCTCCGTGGTGCTTGTTGACGACGATCCGCCAGGAGATGTCGAGTCCCAGCCCGGTGCCCTCGCCCACCGGTTTGGTGGTGAAGAACGGGTCGAAGATCCGGCCGCGGATCTCGGCCGGCACTCCCGGGCCTGTGTCGCGGAACTCCACCAGCAGCCGGTCATGCACCCGAGCGGTGCGTACGGTCAACGTCCCTTCGCCGCCCGCGCTCTTGATGGCGAAGACGGCGTTGTCGATCAGGTTGGTCCACACCTGGTTCAGTTCGGCCGGGTAGGCCGGAATCCTCGGCACCGAACGGTCGTACTCCTTCACGACCTTGACCTGGGGACCGATCTTGCCCGACAGCATGAGCAGCGTGCTGTCGAGGAGTTCGTGGACATCGGCGACCTGGTAGGGGGCGCGGTCCAGCTGCGAGTACTGCTTGGCGGCGTCGACGAGGTGCGAGATACGGGTGGTGGAGTCCTCGATCTCGGACATCAACAGCTCGGTCTCGACGGTGTAGTTGAGGCACTCGATGGCGCCCTGCAGGATTTCCTGCTCGTCGACGGCTGTCGCGATCTGCTCCAGCCAGTCGACGTCGAGACCGCCTTGCACGAAGGTCGGCGCGATTTGCCAGCCGTTCTGGACGCCGTGGTCGTCGAGCCAGTCGGCGAGTTCGTCCTCCCGGTCGGAGGCTTCGAGCGGGCTCAGTGGCGGCGCCTTGGAGACCCGCTCGGCCGTGCGCTCCTGGAGGTCCAGCAGGGCCTTCAGGGCGTCGCCGTGGTAGGGGCCCGAGGCGATGGCGCTGAGTTTGTTGCGCATGTGCGCTGCCCGGTCCCTGAGCGACGAGGTGGCCCGTACGGCGGCCGCGGCCGGGTTGTTGAGCTCATGGGTGAGACCCGCGGACAACGAGCCCAGCGCCAGCAGCCGTTCGCGCTGCCCGACGGCCCGCTGAAAGGTCTGCGAACCGAGGAAGAGTCCCTCCAGTAGATGGACCGCCATCGGAAACCACTCGTGCATGACGTTCGCGAACGATTCGGCGGGCAGGACGAAGAACCGCGTCGGCTCCGACACCCGCAGCGAGTTCATGTACCGCTGCGGTTTCCCGTCCCCGACGTACGCCCGCACGGCCCCCGCGTACACCCCTGGCTGGGAGGTGCGGCTCACCTCGATGTCGTCGCTGCCCACGCGGCGCGACATGATGACCGTGCCCTCGATCATCACGTAGAAGCAGTCCGCCGGGTCGCCTTCGGTGAACACCGGCCCGGGGTCGAACAGTTCGACCCGTCCCTCGCTGCACAGCCTGTCGATCTGCTCGGAGCTCAGCTTCTCGAACAGGAACAGCGAGCTGATCTCCGCCGCGCTGCACGGCATCAGCCGCCCGCTCACGACTGCTCCAGATACCGGTGTACGAGCATCACGGCCATGGCTCCCTCTCCGACGGCGGACGCGACCCGCTTGGCGGACTCCGCGCGCGCGTCCCCGGCGACGAACACGCCGGGGATGTTGGTCTCCAGGTGGTACGGCGGCCGGTCCAGCTCCCAGCCCGCCGGTGGCCGCCCGTCGGCGGTCAGGTCGGGCCCGGCGAGGATGAACCCGCGCTCGTCCCGCAACACCGTGCCCTCCAGCCAGTCGGTCAGCGGCGCCGCGCCGATGAACACGAACAGCCACTGCGCGTCGACGAGTTCGGTCTCCCCGGTGTCGACGTCGCGCAGGGTCAGCTGTTCCAGGTGGTTGTCGCCGTGCGCGGCCTCGACGACCGTGCGGGCCCGCACCGAGATGTTCGGCGACTCGGCGATCTGCTGGATCAGGTAGTGCGACATCGACGCCGTGAGGTCCGCTCCGCGCACCAGCAGGGTGACCGACTTGGCGCCCCTGGACAGGTACATCGCCGCCTGCCCGGCCGAGTTGGCGCCGCCCACGATGTACACGTCGTGGCCCTGGCAGGCGGCGGCCTCGGTGAGCGCGGACCCGTAGAACACCCCGCGGCCCGACAGTTCGTCGGCACCCGGCGCCTCCAGCTTCCGGTAGGACACGCCGGTCGCCAGGATCACGCTGTGCGCCGCGATCTGCGACCCGTCCGCGAACCGTACGAGCCGCGCCGCCCCGCTGCTCTCCAGACCGGTCACCTCACGGGCGGTGAGGATCTCGGCGCCGAACTTCGTGGCCTGGCGTCGCGCCCGGTCGGTGAGCTGGGCGCCGGACACGCCGTCCGGGAAGCCGAGATAGTTCTCGATCCGTGAACTCTGCCCGGCCTGCCCGCCGGTCGCCGACCGCTCCACGAGCACCGTCCGCAGCCCCTCCGAGGCCCCGTACACGGCCGCGCCCAGCCCGGCCGGCCCGCCGCCGATGACGACCAGGTCGTAGAACTCGGCCGTGGGCGTGGTCGCGAGGCCCACCTGGGCGGCCAGTTCGGGCACCTCCGGCTCGACGAGTGCCGTACCGTCCGCCGTGATCACCACCGGCAGCCGCTGCCCGTCCTCGCCCGCCGCGGCCAGCAACCGCTGCCCCTCGGGCTCGTCCGCCGAGTACCAGCGGTACGGCACCTGGTTGCGGGCCAGGAACTCCCGGACGTCCGACGAGCGGGCCGACCACCGGTGACCGACGACCTTGGTGCTCGGCATCGGCCGGAAGTCACTGCACCGCCACGCCTCCAGCAGGTCGTCGAGCACCGGGTAGAGCTTCTCCTCCGGCGGGTCCCACGGCTTGAGCAGATAGTGGTCCAGATCGACCACGTTGATCGCGTCGATCGCCGCGTTCGAGTCCGCGTACGCCGTCAGCAGCACGCGCCGGGCGCCCGGATAGAGGTCCAGGGCCTGTTCGAGGAACTCGATGCCGTTCATCTGGGGCATCCGGTAGTCGGCCAGGATCACCGCCACCAGATCACCGCGCAGCTTCAGCTCCCGCAGCGCCTCCAGCGCGGACTCCCCGGACTCCGCGCGCACGATCCGGTACGACGCGCCGTAGCGCCGCCGCAGGTCACGGGCGACGGCCCGGGACACCCCGGGATCGTCGTCCACAGTCATGATGACGGTCCGCGCAGCGTCCAAGGGCGGTCGGACGAGGGATGCTGATACTTGCTTCGGTGTCTCTGGTTCGGACATGTGCGTCTCCTCGGGCGCCGCCCCGTACTGCGGGGTCAGCCGGCCAGTCGGTTGAGCTTGCGGATCTGTCTGTCGAAGGCGCGCGAGGGCACGACCCGGCGCAGGACGCTGACGCGTCTGGCCATCGAGCCGGCGGGATACCGGAGCTTGGGCCTGGAATCGGTGGCGGCCGCGACGATCACCTTCGCGACAACGCCCGGGGCGTCGGCGTTGCGCACGGCCGTGGCCAGCACGTCTCGGGAGACCTCCCGCTGTGCGGCGTAGACCGGCAGGGGCGAGTCGGGTGCCATGCTGCTCGCCTCGAAACTCGTGCTCGTGTAGGCCGGCTCGGCCAGAAGCATCCGGACGCCGTGCTCGCGAAGCTCGTGGTCGACGGACTCGGAGTAGCCCTCGACCGCATGCTTGGTGGCCGCGTAGACGGCCATGAAGGGAGCTGGGATCAGACCCAGTACCGAGGAGACGTTGACCACGCGGCCACTCCCCTGAGCGCGCATGAGGGGCAACACTGCGTTTGTCATCCGCATCAGGCCGAAGACGTTGATGTCGAAGACCTCGATGGCCTGGCTGATCGAACTCTCCTCGCCGGCGCCGACCGCGCCCAAGCCCGCGTTGTTGACCAGGACGTCGATCCGGCCGAACCGATCGATCACCTCTCCGACCAGGACGCGGACCGACTCGTCGCTTGCCACGTCGAGATCGAGGAACGTCACCCCGGCGAGCGGCTCGGCTTTCGCCGCGTTACGGCTCGTGCCGACCACTGCGAAGCCGGCACCCACGAGGGCGAGCGCCGCCGCCCGCCCGATCCCGGAGGAGGCGCCCGTCACGAGGGCCACTCGTGGAGTTGTCTGCATGGTCGTTCCTTCGGATGTGGGCATGACTCTGTCGTGCGCTGTGCAGGGTCGCCCGCGCTGAGCCGACACCGTCCGCACCGGTCCTGCAAGCCCGAACCAAGCCTGTCCGGCGAGCTCAGGATGGTTGTTTACTGAATAGTCCGAAACCTAGGCAGTTCTGTACTGACTTGTCAAGAAGGCCGAGTCGGCTTTACGGTCTTTGGATGGCCAGACCACGAAGCTTTGACCGCGACCACGTCCTGCACGCCGCCGAGCGGCAGTTCCGCACCTCGGGCTACAACGGCACGAGCGTCGACGACATCAGCGCCGCCACCGGCCTGGGCCGCGGCAGCCTGTATGCCGCGTTCGACGGCAAGCACGGCGTGCTGCTGGAGGCCATGGCCGGCTACTTCGCCCGGCTGGCGCAGGGCCCGCGCAAGATGCTCGACGGACCGGACGAGGGCGCCCTGGAACGACTGCACCAGTACTTGCTCCGCGCCGTCCACGGCGTGCCACTCGCCGCCGACGTACCCCCTGCCTCTGACCGGGCGGGGACGGCCTGCTTCGCCGCCAAGATGGCCCTGGAGATCGGCGCCTCCGACGCCGAGGTGAAACGCCTGGCCAACGAGTGCTTCTCCGTGGTCCGGGCGGCGGTGGCCGACTGCGTGCGAGCAGCGCAGCGCAACGGCGACATCGACCCCGACGCGGATCCCGACGACCTCGCGTACCTTCTGCTGACCGTCATCCGCGGGAGCGATGTCCTGGGCGCGTACGGCCACGGCCCCGACCGCCTGACGTCGATAGCGGAGAGCGCGTTCGCCTTGCTGCCTCGCCCGCGCCAGACCTGAGAAGGGCGCGGCCGACGTCGTTGCACAGGCGTCTGATGCGGTCGGCCCACTTCGGCACCGCGGAGGCACGGCCCGCGGGTTTACGCGCTGCCGTGACCGCGTCTGCCGCCGCGTGCTGTGGTGTTCCGCGGACAGTGCGGGGTGGGCACTGCTCGATGCTTCGGACGTGAGGCGGCTCTATGGGTGCTGCTGCCCACCGAGGGCGGGGACCCGTTTGCCGACCGTCTGATCATGACCGGTGCCGCGTTCGAGGGCAGCGCGGAGATCATCGAGGCCGGTGCCATGGCCCGCGACTTCTTCACCACCGTGCAGGCGGTGCACGGGCTGCCGGTGTCGAAGCGGGCGCTGGGCACAGTGCAGGTGGTCGTCAGCGAGCTGGTCACCAACGCACGGAGATACGCGCCCGGCCCGTGCCTGCGGGAGGGGAACGGGGCGGAGCGAGCGGCTAGCCGAGGCGGCTGCCGCCGGCAGCGTCGAGGGAGGCTCCGGTGATCCACCGCGCCCGGTCGGAGGCGAGGAAGACCACCACCTCGGCGACATCCTCCGGCTTGCCCAGGCGCTTGAAAGCTGACAGCTGCGACATCGGCCCGCGGACCTCGGGCACCTGGAAGGCCGCGCCGCCGTTGTCCGTGGCACCGGGGAGCACGCTGTTGACCGTGATCCACCGAGAGGCGAGGTGCCGCGCGAAGTGCAGCGTGAGCTGGTCGAGCGCGCCCTTGGACATCGCCTGGACGACCTGCGGCGGCATGGCCATGGGCGTGACCGCGGAGGAGATGTTGACGATGCGTCCGCCGTTCGGGATCAGCCCGAGGGCCCGCTGGACGAGGAGAAACGGGGCCTTGGCGTTGACCGCGAAGATCTTGTCGAATTGCTCGGCGGACACCTCTCCCGGTGCATCGCCGGGTGTCGTCGCGGCGGCGTTGTTCACCAGGATGTCCAGGGCGGTCTCACCGGTGCGCTCGCGTAGTTCGGCCTTGAGCTGGTCAAACAGCTGATCGACGGCGCCGGGCGTGCCCAGTTCCACGCCGACGGCAAAGGCCTGTCCGCCGTCCTTCTCGATGAGGCCGACGGTCTCCTGGGCGGCATGCCTGTCGCGGCCGTAGTGCAGGGCGACCAGGGCCCCCTCGCGGGCGAGGCCGAGGGCGGTGGCCCGGCCGATGCCGCGGCTGGATCCGGTGACGAGGGCGGTCTTGCCATTGAGCGTGCTGGGCATGCTGGTGTCCTTGCTGTGTTCAAGGGAGATTTGGTGCTGGGGGCAGCCGTGGAAGACGGCTTCGGCCTGGTCGCGCGGGTCGTACGTGCCCCCGTACAAGGGCGCGACCTGCTCGGGGGCGGCCGAGGGGATGCCTTCGGCCGCCCCTGCCGAACCAGCTGTTGAGGGTGATACGCGCGGCGTGGAGGCCAGGTAGCCGGGGGCGGGTGTCAGAGGCTGAAGACGAGTTCCGCCTGGTCGCGCTTGGTGGTGTGCAGGTCCCAGTAGACCGGGGAGATCTCCTCGGGCTGGGCGGTCGGGAATCCGGGGACCGCCGGCGTGCCGATGGACACGTTGATGGCGACGTGCGCCGCCTGGACGCCAGTGCCGTCGAGTTCCTTGTGCAGGTTGATGACCCAGTTCCGCAGGGCCGCGGCGGCGGCGTTGACGTTGGCGATCTGCGGTACGGGGTCGACGGAGCCGGCGCCGGTGGTGAACAGCAGGGTGCCCGCGCCGGCCTCGCGCATGGCGGGCAGCACCGCGCGGGTGGCGGCGATCGCTCCGTAGAGCTGGAACTCCATCTCGTGCTGCACGTCGGCCGGCTCGGTGGCGCCCGGGGTGGTCATGGCGGTCTGGAGGCCGCCGACCGGGGAGTACTCCAGGACGTCGATGCCACCGAAGTGCGCGGCCACGTCCTTGAGCGCCTGGGTGAGAGCGGGGCGGTCAAGGACGTCGGCGGGGAACGCGGCGGCGGTGATGCCCTCGCCGGCCAGCTCGCCGGCAAGGTCTTCGAGCTTGCTCCGGTCGCGGGCGATCAGTGCGACGTCGTAGCCGTGAGTGCCGTAGGTGCGGGCGATGGCGAGACCGAGCTGAGGGCCGGCACCGACGATGGCGATGGTGGGCATGAGAGAGCCTTTCACTGAAGAGGAGATGGATAGGCCTATCCGTTTCGCTTCCGGAAAGCCCTATCCGTTTCACTGCCCACCGTAACACGAGAATCGGATAAGGCATTCCGGTTTGCTAGTCTGATCGTCATGAGCCCCCGAGACCCGCACCCCGAAGCCGGCGCCGACGCGGCCGTTTCCGCAGGTCATGCCAAGCGCAGCGACGCGGAACGCAACCGGGGGCGGATCATCGCCGCCGCACGCACGGTCTTCGGGCGCGACGGGCTTAACGCGTCGATGGCCTCGGTCGCGCGGGAGACCGGCGTCGGCATCGCCACCCTCTTCCGCCACTTCCCCCGAAAGGAGGACCTGCTCGCCGCGGTCTTCGCCGACCGCATGAAGGCGTATGCGCAGGCCACCGACGCGGCCCTGGCCGACCCAGACCCGTGGCACGGCTTCACCGGCTACATCGAGACGGTCTGCGCGATGCAGGCCGCCGACCGTGGCTTCGCCGACATCCTGACCATGAACTTCCCAGGCGTCCCGGAGCTGGAGAAGCACCACGCCCGGGCGTACGAGGGCTTCCTGGAACTCATCGGCCGCGCCAAGGACAGCGGGCAGCTGCGCGAGGACTTCACCAGCCGCGACCTCGTGCTGCTGCTGATGGCCAACGCCGGAGTCCTCAGCGCCACCGCCGACGCCGCCCCCGACGCCTGGCGCCGCCTCGTCGCGTGGATGATCCAGTCCTTCCAGGCACCAGCCCGCGGCCCGCTGCCCGACCCGCCGGAAGACGCGGCACTGTACGAGGCCATGCGCCGCGCAAGCCACGACGTCACCACCCCCGAGACCGGAAAGCGACGCTAGATCCAGCGACCGTTGGGACAGGGCGACCACGGTGAGCCCGCGTTCCACGGTAGCCTCACCGCGGTCGGGGCGGGCCTCTGCCCTCCGCCGCCGCGCCGTACGGCTAGGTACCCATCGGGCCCCCGCAGCGGTTCCGGATGGCTTGGCGTGTGGGACACCGCGTCCGGAGAAATGACCTCGCGGGCGAGATCCTCGTCGCCCGTGTTGATGAACTCGACGAAACGGTTCATCACTGACTCGGTGGACTGCGATGGCATCGTGCTGTGCCTCTCCAGAGACGTTCGGGCGGATATCTTCGCACGCGACCATCGAATCGATGTTCACATCGATTCGATGGTCGCGTGCGAAGATGGACTCATGCTGGAACTCGCGATACTCGGCTTCCTCGCCGAGGGACCCCTGCCTGGACACGAGCTGCGCCGCCGCGTCTCACAACTGACCGGTTACACGCGGCCGGTCAGCGACGGCAGCCTCTATCCGGCGATCACTCGCCTGACCAAGGCGGGCTTGATCGAGCGGCGTGCCGACCCGGCCGCGGGGGCGGCCCGGTACACGCTCAGCCTGACCGCGGCCGGGCGCGCCGACATGCTTCAGCGCCTGCGTACGCCCGCCGACCACGAGATCACCGACTTCACCCGGTTCTACGTCGTCCTGGCCTTCCTCTCCCACCTGCCCGACCCGGCCGAACGGCACGCGGTGCTGCGCCGACGCCTGGAGTTCCTGGAAGAACCGGCGAGCTTCTTCTACGACAACGAGCGGCCCCTGCGTGCCGAGGAGGTCGCCGACCCCTACCGGCGGGGCATGCTGCTCACCGCCCGCGCCACCAGTCGCGCCGAACGGACCTGGCTGCGCGAGGCCCTCGGGGAACAACCGCCCGTGTTCGACACCGGATCCACCGACAGCGATCCGCATACGCCCGCCGCTCCCGCGAGCTGACTGTCCACGGAGGCACCCTCATGCTTGCATCCTGGTACGACGCCCAGGGCCCCGCGGCCGAGGTCCTGCACGTCGGTGAACTCCCTGATCCCGTCCCCGGCCCCGGCCCCGGCCCCGGCGAGGTGCGCGTCCGCGTCACCGTCTCGGGCGTCAACCCCGGCGACACCAAGAAACGGCGCGGCTGGCTCGGCTCGTCCATGCCCTATCCGCGAGTGATCCCGCACAGCGACGCCGCCGGAATCATCGACGCCGTGGGCGGCCAAGTCGACGCCCGCCGCGTCGGACAACGGGTCTGGGTGTACGGCGCCCAGTCCTACCGCCCCTTCGGCACCGCCGCCCAGTACACCGTCGTACCCGGCCACCAAGCCGTACCCCTGCCCGACCACCTCAGTGACGAGCTGGGCGCGAGCCTCGGCATCCCCGGCATCACCGCCCACCGCACCGTCTTCGCCGACGGCCCGGTCGACGGCCAACTGGTCCTGGTCCACGGAGTCCTCGGCGGCGTCGGCTCCCTGGCCGCCCAGCTCGCCCACTGGGCCGGCGCCACCGTGATCGCCACCGTCCGCCGCACCGCGGACCTCGACCATGTCGACCCGGCGGTCGTCTCCCACGCCGTCGCCCTGGACACCGGCGACCCCACCGCCGCCATCCGCTCGTACGCACCGCGGGGCGTCGACAGGATCATCGAAGTCGCGCTGTCCGACAACGCCGACCTCGACAACGCCGTCGCCGCCCAAGGGGCCGTCATCGCCGCCTACGCCACCCGCTCAGACCGCACCGAAATCCCCTTCTGGCCACTGCTGTTCAACAACGTCACCCTGCGGCTGCTCGGCAGCGACGACTTCCCCGCCGAGGCCAAGCGCCAGGCCGCCCGCGACCTCACTTCCGCCGCCGCCGTCGGCGCCCTCACCGTCGCCGCCGGCGACCGATACCCGCTGGACGACATCGCCAAGGCCCACGACCACGTCGACACCGGCGGTGGCCACGGCCGCACCCTGGTCACCCTCCCCTACTAGCGCAGACCCGGAACACTGCCCTGCCACCACCGACGGCACGTTCGTCGCGTTCGCCCCGGACACCGGCCTGCGGCGCTGCCTGGCCTGGGTCGACGCCGTCACCGTGTCATGGCGCGGTCGACGAGCGCGGACAACGCACTCGGCGAACGACAGCAGGCACCGATCGCCTACGAACAGCAGTCAGCCAGCCTGACATTTACCGCATAACGTCACGAACAGGCGTCCACTCTTCGGGGACAAGGTCCATGGCCCGCGCCAAGCCGGTTGGCATCTTCCACCCTGCGATAACGCGGGTTCCGCCCGCAGCCGCCTGCGTGCTTCAGTGACTGCGCGCCGGATCTTCCGGTGCGCACAGCGAGGAGGACCAGCGGTGGAATCTATGATCGTGATCAGTACCCTGCGTCTGCGCGCCGAGCGGGCGGACGAGGCCCGGAAGGTCATCGCGTCGGTGGTCTCGCAAACCCACGAGGACGCGGGCTGCCTCACATACGCCGCACACGAGGACGCCGCCGATCCGCTCACCATGGTGCTCGTCGAAAAGTGGGCCTCACAGCAGGCCATCGACGAACACAGCCAGGCCCCCTTTCTCACCGAAGCGATGAGCCGGGTGGGAGAACTGCTCACCGCCGAGCCCGAGATCCGCGTCATCACCCCGCTCGGCTACGGCACGGGCGACAAGGCCGCACTGCGCTGACTACACGGGTACACAAGGGCCGTGAGTTCGAGTCTTCCGAAGGGGGCTCGAAGCCGCACGGACGGGTGATGCTGCCGTAACCGTACTTGGGCGGGCCCGAGTTCGTCCGGGCCCGCCCAAGCGGTAGCCGGGCAGCAGCAGCTCCGCCGGTGGCATGCCTGCCTCGGTAGCCAGTTCCAGTACGGACTCGCGGGTGATCTCCAGCCGTTCCAAAGTCTGCTCGGCGGCGGTGAGTTGCCCGGTGAGGTCGGCAATCTGCTCGCGCAGCCGTTCGGCCGTCTCACACACCAGCCGCTGCCGGGCCTCGATCTCGTCGAGGAGTTCTCTCACCGCCGCCGCTCCCGCCCGTCTGGGGTGGCGGCGAGCAGCGAGGGCCGGGACGGCTGCGGGTCCACAGGGCGCCGACGAGGATGATGACCATGTGCGCGGCGCGGAGCGCCCGTTCGTCGTCGAGTTCGGAGAGCAGGTCGCGCAGCTGCTCCCCGAGTCAGCGGATGCCGTCACGCGAGGATCTCCTGTAGCTGATCGCGACGTCGACGGAGATGTCGTGCTCCAGGATCGCGTGTTGCACGTTCAGCAATTCGCACAGCATCGGGTGAGCGGCGAATGTGGCGGCCTGCCGCGCCGCGATATGGCGTGCCCTCACCGGAGCCGGTGCCGACGGGTTGGCCCACTCGGCGCACGTCTCGGCGGTCTCGGCCCGGTGGCGGGCGGCCGCCTCGGTGATGAGGCCCAGCGCAGCCTCGCGTGACTCGAAGTAGAGCGACATGACGGACTCGGACAGCCCGACCCGGCAGCTGAGTGCGTTGAGACTCACCGCCGCGACCGGCATCTCGTCGAACATGCCGGCCGCGGTCTGCAGGATGCTCTGCCGCCCTGCGGCTCAGGCTGCTTCGCCTGGTCCAGGCGCACATCGACCCGTCCTTCGACGAGTTGGTGGCGGCGGACCGCCATGCGCGGGGGCCCAGGTTCAGCGGATCACGAAGGTCGTCACGCTCTGCGCGGGCAGAGTGCCGGTGAAGGACCCGTTCGACATGCCGACCATGCCCTGGGAGGCCACATTCCGGCTCGCATCCGTCAGCCAGGAAGCCACGCTGGAACCGGCGCCGTTCGCCATGGTGAACTGCTGGCTGACCGCGGCCGTCCCCTTGTTCACCGCGACGACGACCGTGGAGCCGCCGCCCCGATACGCGGAGACGTAGACGTTCGCAACGGGATTCGCCGTCGCGCCGATCCGCACGTACCCCGGCCGCACGAACCGGGCGAAGTGCGCCATGGCGGCGCCACGCTTGCTCATCCTGCCGTCCTCGCGCATGGGGCCATAGCTGCGCCGGATGTACCACCAGATGTAGGCCTGGAACTCGGCGTCCACCATGGCCCGGTGGATGTGCTCCCCCACATCGAGAGCCTGCGGCCAAAGATCCGCCGAATCCGAGCTGTTGGGGTAGTACACCTCCGTCATCCACAGCTCTTTGCCCGCACCCTTCTGCTTGAAGAGGGGGTAGGGGAAGTTGCCGTACGACGTGCCGTACAGGTGGGCTCCGATCACGTCGACGTTGGCGAGCGCCACCGGGTCGTTGAGGATCGGGTCCGACATGTTCTTCAGGTACTGGAAGGACTCCGGCGCGATGACCCTGGTGCCGATCGAGCCGGCGTTCTCCCTCAGGAACCGGACCATTTCGGCCGGGGTCCACCACGTCCAGTCATGGGCGTAATCGGGCTCGTTCTGCACCGAAATGCCGTACAGATTCACCCCGTTGTTGCGGAGGTAGGTGTTGAAGTCGTTCAGGTGCTGGGCGTAGGCGCCGTACATGCTGTACCTGAGACGACGTGCGTCGGTCTGGGTGCCGCGGACGAAGGTCTCCACCATGGAGGCGGGCGGGTTCCAAGGGGACGCGATGACGGAGGCCCCGAGTTGCACCGCGCGCTTCGCCGTCGCCAGATCGGGGCTCCAGGCCGCCCGGTCCTCGGGCACCGGGATCCGTAACAGGGTGAATCCCAACTGCCCGTCACCGGTCCCGAATGCCATGTCCCGCTGAGCCGCGGTGAGGTCGCCGATCCACGCGGCATGAGCCATACCGCCGAAGCCCCGGATCGTCTGCCGCGTCGACGACGGGTCGATGACCGCTGCGGCGGCGGCCGTCGCGGACCCGGCCTCAGAGGCCCTCGCGAACGACGCCGTGGCGGCGACGAGGGGCAGGGCGCCCATCGACGCCACGATGGCCCTCCGGCTCGCTGACCTTCGCCCTTCGACGGGCTCATTCCGACTCTGCGCCATGTCTCCTCCTCGTGACTGCGGCGCGCGCTCCGGCACCTTCTCGGCTGCGCCCGGCCGAACAGGCCGCGCAAGATGGGAGCGCTCCCACGCTTATGGGTGAGCGCACTCGGGCTGTTTCAGTGGTACGTGGTGTCGATCATCACGCAGGACCGTGCAGCGACCGACCGGGCGCCAACGCCGTTCGATATCATGAACGTTGTCCAAGTGGCAGACCCCACGAAGTTAGCGACGCCGGTCATCACGGTCAACCCACGCGGCACAGTCGCCCCACTGAGGTTTCCCTCCGCCTCCCGAATGGTCGGGCTTGCCGTCGTAGGGCTGACCGGAGACGTACTCGCGCAGGTCGATGTTGCCCATCGCGGGCAGCGAGGCCCGGCCGTCCTGGGCAGGCCCTCGACGGTGATGGTGAGGTAGTCGTAGACGCGGGCGGTGCTGGGCTTGGTGGGATCGACGTCAGGAGCCGTCGTACGTCATGGCGGTCAATTTCCCGGCACCTTCCGCGCCGCGCCCCGATGTCCGCTTGCCGTCTCGGCCACCGGGTTCCAGTGCGACGCCTCGACCGGGACAGGACCCGGTGCTCGGTGCTCGGTACGGCAGAGCGTGGGCCCGCCCCTGAGCTCGAAAGGATGAATGTCCCGGTGGGGGCGGCGTGTCGCCGGTGCCGAAGTCTGCACTCTGCGATTCCGAACGCCGAGTGAGGAGAACAGGTGGCGGATGCGGGACGGCGTCAGGAGACGCCCCTCTTACGTGATCGGGCGCGATACCTCTTCGACAGAACGCTGGCACGCAGCACGGCAGCGCTGCTCGGCTGGCTGGCCCTGGGCTGTCTGACGCTGGTCGTGCCGGTCAGCGCGCTTCTGGTGTGGACGGACCCGCGGGCGCCGCGCTCCGTGCCGGGGCGTATCACCGCCGTATGGCGCATCAGTGCCGAGACGTTGCGGCTGAGCGGGGTGACGGGCTCTCCCCTCAGGATGCTGTTGGCCGCGTTACTCGGCCTCATCGCCCTGTTGTGTGTGTCCACTGTCGTGGGTGTCATCACCACCGGTCTGGGCGACCGGCTCACAGAGCTGCGCCGGGGCCGCTCCACTGTTCTGGAACAGGGTCATACGGTCGTGCTCGGCTGGTCCGAGCACATCTTCACGGTGGTGGCCGAGTTGTTCGCGGCCCGCTCCGGACGAGGCCGACACGTGGTCACCGTCCTCGCCGACCGTGACGCGGCCGACATGCACACCGAGCTCACGAAGGCGCTCGGCATCACATCCCCCGCCCGGCTCGTGTGCCGTACCGGCTCCCCGACCGACCCCGAGGCACTCGCACTGGTCGCTCCCGGCACGGCACGGTCGGTACTGCTGCTCCCCTGCGACGACGCCGACGCCGACTCGCGGGTGATCCGCACTCTTCTGGCGCTGCGCGTCGTGATCGGCGCCCGGCCCGGGCCACCACTGGTGGCGACCGTGCGGCACGACCATCACCTGCGCGCCGCGCGACTCGCGGCGGGCCTGCGGAACACCGTCCTGGAAGCGGACCGCACGACGGCACGGCTGCTCGTGCAGTCGGCTCGTCAGCCAGGGCTCCCGGCCGCCCTGCGCGACCTGCTCGACTTCGCCGGAGCCGAGTTCCACACCCTCGACGTCGCCGGGCCGGTGGGGCGGTCGTACGCGGAACTGGCACCGTCCTTCGAGGACGCGTGTGTGATCGGAATTCTGCGGGCCGACGGCACCGCGCACCTCACGCCGCGGCCGGACACCCTGCTCCGTGCCGGTGACCGGTTGGTCGTAGTCGCCCACGACGACCATCCGGCGGCCGCCACCGACTGCCCCGGCCACATCGACGAGCGGGTGCCGACAGCCGAACACGAAGGGGCCGACGGACCGACCCACACGCTGATGCTGGGCTGGAACCGCAGGGCGCCGTTCATCGTGGACCTCCTGCGCCGCACCGCACGGCCGGGCTCCGTCCTCGATGTCGTCACCGATCCGGAGACGGATCCACCCGGGGCCGCCGCTCATCTGTCACACTCCGACGGCTCCGACCTCCTCCGCGTCAGTCACCGTAGCGGCGACCCCACTCGCTTCGCCACCCTGCGCGCCCTGGACCCTTCCCGCTACGACAGCGTCATCGTCCTGCGGGACGAGAACCCTGCCGCCCCCGGGCAGCCCGACGACAGGACCCTGCTGACCCTGCTGATGCTCAAGGCACACGAAGAGGAGACAGGACGATGCGTCCGTGCAGTCGCCGAACTGCACGATCACCGCAGCCGGCTGCTGGCACCCCTCGGCGCCACGTCGGCGGTCGTCGTCCGCGGTGAACTGACCGCCCTGGTCATGACCCAGATCTCCCACAACCCCGCTCTCGCGGCCGTGTTCGAGGAGATCTTCACCGTTCGCGGCGGAGCGCTGGCCCTGCGCCCCGCCCACGCCTACGTACGCCCCGATGCGGAGGCATCCTTCGCCACCGTCGCGGCGGCGGCGCTCGCACGGGGCGAGGCCGCGATCGGATACCGCGCCCGCGATCCCCGCGCCGACCCCGTGGCACACCGGATCCGTCTGTGCCCCCGCCAGTCCGAACGGCGCGTCTGGAGGTGCGAGGACGAACTTCTGGTGCTGACCGCGGGACACGACATCCCCTCTGCCGACGAGGCCGAGCCGCCCTCTTTTCCTCTTCCTCGGCGCGACGGCGACTCCGCGGCGGAGGTTCCGCGTGCATGACCGGTCGACGGTTCCGCCGCTCAGTCCCCTTCGTCGTCCTCGAAAACGAAGTACACGCTCAGCACACAGGAGAACTCCTCCCCGGCGGGGGCGTTCTCCCAAGCCGTGTCGAGGACACGGACATCGTGCGCCCTGATCCATTCGGCGGCTTCGGCGAAGGGATCGGCCATCCGCGAGCCGAAGAACATCTTCCGTGCCACGGGGTGCACTTGGGAATCGGCGTCGGAATCGTCGAAGCGGTCGGGCACCATCAGATGAAGATCGGGTTCACTTCTCACACGGACACCTTCCGGCAGTCAGCCGCCTCTTCGCGGCGCTCACGGAGGGAGACCCTCATGGTGGTCCGCCAGGTTGCTCGTCGCGCCCCTGCTCGCAGTCCGATGCCGACGGTGCGTTCGTGCGCACCCGACTTGATCGGGCACAGGATGTCGGGTCGGGCAGGGTGAGCCCTGCCTAGCGTGGTGGTCGTCAAGAGGAAGGAAGACGGGCGTGCTGGAGCGACTCAACCAGGCGATGGAACACATCGAGTGCCGTCTCGACCAGGACATCGAGGTGGCCGAACTCGCCCGCGTCGCGGCCACCTCGGAGTACCACCTGCGTCGGATGTTCTCGGCACTCGCGGGCATGCCGCTGTCGGAATACATCCGGCGCCGTCGGCTGACCCTCGCGGGAGCCGATGTGCTCGCGAGTCGGACAACGCTGCTGGAGATCGCGGTGCGCTACGGCTACGGCTCCGGCGAAGCGTTCGCTCGGGCGTTCCGGGCCATGCACGGCGTCGGCCCGAACGAGGCCCGACGTACGGGCGCAGCGCTCAGCTCCCAGCCCCGGATGGCCTTCCGTCTCGTCGTCGAAGGAAGTAGCAGCATGCGATATCGCGTTGTGGACAAGGCGGACTTCAGCGTCGTGGGGCTCAAGAAGCGTGTACCGCTGGTACATGCGGGGCCGAACCAGGCGATCATCGACTTCGTACGCGGCATCGACCCGCAGATTGTGGAGCGTCTGCAGCGGTTGTCGGACCAGGAGCCGGAAGGGATCGTCGCGGTCTGCGACGATCTTGACCCCAGCCGCGCCGAGGGCACCGAGCTCGACTACTACCACGCGGTGATCACCTCCGCGGCTGCCCCTGAGGGCACCACCGCCTTGACCGTGCCGGCCGGCACCTGGGCGGTCTTCGCCACCTCGGGGCCGGCGCCGCAGGCCATTCAGGAGCTGTGGCGGGACGTCTTCACCGAGTGGTTCCCGTCGAACCCGTACCGCAGTCGCACCGGACCCGAGATCCTGCGCACCCGCCTGTCGCCCCGGACAGGCGAGGCCGACGCCGAACTGTGGCTCCCGGTGGAACCGGAACTCGGCTGACACAGGGCCCGGCCGGGGGCGGGCGAGAGCCGGCCTTCCGGTCGGCCGTGCGGTCTCTCCGTCAGGAAGCCAGGAACGGCCCCACGGCGCGTTCCGCATCGCCGTCGCCCGGCGGCCCCAGGGCGTTCGTCCGCCCCCCCGATGCGGACGAGTGCGCAAGCAGGCGGACCGGTACGGCGACCCAGCGACCCCCGCTACCGCGACCAACTGAGCGGCTCCCAGGGCCGGGGCCACTGCCCCTGCCGTTGCACCGCGGCCTGTCACCGCGCGTTCACCGGAACGGGGCCCAGTCCGGTGCCCCCCCGACACGGCACACCGGCTGATGTCCACCGGCCGGCACCGGCCCCTGGAGGTGCCCGGTTCAGGCGCACGGTACGTGCCCCGGGCCCGCCGGCCTGTCCGTGCCGGACGGTACGGTCGCTCATGATCGACGAAGGGGAGAGCAGATGACCATCCAGAGGCCGGGCCTGCCGGAGGACCTTCCGGACCCCGAGGTGCTGTGGGCGCGATGGGCGCTCGTGGCCGTCGTGGCGGCGACCAGCGAGGCCGAGCGTGCGCGCCACCGGACCGGTACGTGGATCGACGACGAGGGACTGCACCTCGACGACAGCGGCTGCACCTGGTGGACGTTCTCCCGCTTGGGCGGTGGCCGGTACGTGCTCTACGGCGAGGACGAATCCAGCGCATGCAAGTGGCACGAGCCGCCGGTCGACATGCTGGCGGGCGGCCCTGACTGGCTTCCCCACGAAGAGCTGCGCGACCGCCTCGCGGGCAACGAGCTGGGCTGCGTCTACTGGTACGACAACGGCGCCTGGGCCCGCGCCCCCTACCCCGAGGGCCTCAAGGACGACGGTCTGGACTGCGGGATGAGCCGGTTCGTGGAGCGCGACGAGGCCCACAGGCTGCTGGACGAGTACGTCGGCTACGGCAGGCCCGCCCGCGCACTCCTCATGGAGCACGCCGAGGCCCGTCGGCTGACACCGGAACTGCTCGGAGAACACGTCTCCTCACCGGAGGGAGGCCCCCCGGACCTACCGGCGATGACCAGGGCACTGCGACCTGCGGGGCTGGATGCCTCGCTCTAGCTGTATTGACCTGAAGCGTTGTTGACACGGCTGATCGGTGGGTGACCGCCGAGTGCGGTGTGGCAGCGGTGGTGGTTGTAGGTGTGCAGGAAGTCTGCCAGGGCTTGGGTCCGTTCTTGGTTGGTGGTGTAGGGCCGCAGGTAGGCCCACCCGTCCTCAGAAGCTGCTGTCAGCGGGCCTGTGCGCCACCTGCCGGAACCTCTCCGCGCCGGGGCGACTCGGACACCGCGATCGGGGAACTGGGAGAGGAGCCCATGACACACGAGAGGCGCCGGAGGTGAGCGGCCCGGCCCTCGCGGCGCAGGAGAGGCGACGATGGCGCGCGAACACGACCTGCAACAGGCTGCCCCGGACCCTGCACGAACAACTCCCGGCGACGGTGACACACGGCGTCGGCCGCTGCGAGAGCGGCACGTCGAGGAGACGGTCGAGGTCAGCGTGCCGGTGCGTACGGCGTACGACCAGTGGACGCAGTTCAGGACGTTCCCCCGGTTCGCGACCGTGGTGCGCGGGGTCGAACAGCTCAGGCCGACCGTGACCGTCTGGACCCTCGGCTACGGCCCGCTGCGCCACCGCTTCGCCGTGGAGATCGTCGAGCAGGATCCCGATGCCTACCTGGCGTGGCGCGGTCTGGAGCAGCACCCCTCGCACCAGGGCGAAGTGGAGTTCCGGCCGACGCAAGAGGGCGGCACGGCCGTCACCGTCCGGATACTGCTGCGGCCACGGGCGGCCACGAAGGCGCTCCTCGGCTCACCGCGCGCCACGCGGCTGATCGCCCGGCTCCTGCACCGCGAACTGCGGAACTTCAAGGGGTTCATCGAGGGCCTGGGGCAAGCCGGCGGAGCCTGGCGGAGCACCATCCGCAACGGCCGGGTGCAGCACGACCACCCCGAACCGCCCCGTAGCCGCGTGGCTCACTGGCCCGTCGGCTGACCCGCGCACCGGAACCCGGCAAGAGAAAGGCGAACCCCATGCAGAACCCGCCCGCTGAGGAGACGGAGACCACCCTTTCCGTGACGCCACCGAAGAAGTGGGCGGCCGGAGTCCCGGCGGTCGTGCACGCGCTGGAGTACTCCCTGGAACAGACCTCCCCGCGCAAGGCGGGCGTGGACCTGCTGGCCATGAACCAGGTCGGCGGCATCGACTGTCCCGGTTGTGCCTGGGCGGATCCGGCTCCCGGGCACCGTCATCGCAACGAGTACTGCGAGAACGGTGCCAAACACATCAACGACGAGGCGACCAGGCGCCGTATCACCGCCGACTTCTTCCGGCAGCACAGCGTCTCCGATCTCGCCGGCCGCTCCGACATGTGGCTCAACCAGCAGGGGCGGCTCACCGAGCCGATGATCAAGCGTCCCGACTCCGACCACTACGAGCCGATCAGCTGGGACGATGCCCTGGGCGTGCTCGCTGAGGAACTCACCACGCTCGACTCCCCCGACGAGGCCGTCTTCTACACCTCGGGGCGCGCCAGCAACGAGGCCGCCTTCGTCCTGCAGCTCTTCGCCCGCGCCTTCGGCACCAACAACCTGCCCGACTGCAGCAACATGTGCCACGAGTCCAGCGGATTCGCCCTCAATGAGACGCTGGGCACCGGCAAGGGCACTGTCGGTCTGGACGACCTCCACCACGCGGACCTGATCTTCCTGGTCGGACAGAACCCCGGAAGCAACCATCCCCGCCAGCTCACCGCACTGGAGACGGCCAAGCGCAACGGGTGCCGGATCGTCGCGGTCAATCCGCTGCCGGAGGCGGGGCTGCGGCGCTTCAAGAACCCGCAGACGGCCCGGGGAGTCGTCGGCCGCGGCACCCAGATCGCCGACCGCTTCCTGCACATCAAGCCCGGCGGGGACCTGGCCCTGTTCCAGGCCCTCAACCGCCTGCTGCTGGAGGCCGAGGCCGCTCGGCCGGGAACCGTCCTGGACCACGACTTCATCGACGCCCACACCTCCGGCTTCGAGGAGTTCGCCCGACACGCACGCACCGTCGACTGGGACGACGTACGCGCCGCGACCGGACTGACCCGCCAGGAGATCGAGCAGGTCCGCGACGAGGTCCTGCGCAGCGAACGCGTCATCGTCTGCTGGGCGATGGGCATCACCCAGCACAAGCACGGGGTGCCCACCATCCGGGAGATCGTCAACTTCCTGATGCTGCGCGGCAACCTCGGGCGGGCCGGCACCGGCGCCTGCCCGGTGCGCGGACACAGCAACGTCCAGGGCGACCGCACCATGGGCATCTGGGAGCAGATGCCCGACTCCTTCCTCGACGCGCTCCAGAAGGAGTTCGGCTTCGACCCGCCGCGTCCCCACGGACTGGACTCGGTGAACTCGATCAAAGCGATGCGCGAGGGCCGTGTGAAGGTGTTCCTCGCGCTGGCCGGGAACTTCGTACGGGCCGCCCCCGACAGCGCGGTCACCGAGGAGGCAATGCGTACATGCCGGCTGACCGCTCACATCTCCACCAAGCTGAACCGGTCGCACACCGTCTGCGGTGCCACGGCACTGATCCTGCCGACCCTCGGCCGTACCGAACGTGACCTGCAGGCCTCGGGCGAACAGTTCGTCACGGTGGAGAACTCCATGAGCCAGGTGCACACCTCCCAAGGGCGCCTGGAACCGGCCTCCCCTGTCCTGCTCAGCGAGATCGCGATCCTGTGCCGGCTGGCCCGGCGCACACTCGACGGCCGGGCGGACATCCCCTGGGACGACTTCGAAGGGGACTACGACACGATCCGCGACCGCATCTCCCGCATCGTCCCGGGGTTCCACGACTTCAACGCGCGCGTCACCCGCCCGGGCGGCTTCCAACTGCCCAACGCCGTGAACGAAGGCGTGTTCCGCACCGCGGTCGGCAAAGCCCTGTTCACCTGCAACGAACCGGTGGTGCCGCGCGCGCCCGCGGGCCATCTGCTGCTGCAGACCCTGCGCTCGCACGACCAGTGGAACACCGTCCCCTACACGCAGAACGACCGCTACCGCGGCATCCACGGAAGCCGCCATGTCGTACTCGTCAACCCCGCCGACCTCCGCGAGCTCGGTCTCGCCGCAGGTGACCAGGTCGACCTGGTCAGCGTCTGGGAGGACGGCACCGAGCGGCGCGCCGAGAAGTTCGAAGTGGTCCCCTATCCGACGGCCCCAGGATCGGCCGCCGCCTACTACCCCGAGACGAACGTCCTGGTGCCGCTGGACAGCGTCGCCGACATCAGCAACCAGCCCACCTCCAAGGGCATCGTCGTGCGCCTCGAAAGCTGATCCGGTTCCACAGCCGCCGGTTGGCGGGGATGCCGCCCGCGTGCCGTGTCACGCGTCCGGAGCGCCGGGCGCCGCCTGGGTACTGGCAGCGCCCTGAGCACGGTAGTGCCGCAGAAGGCGAAGAAAACGCCGATAATCCGCAACTCCGCCCAGGACGTACAAGAGGTTGCGCGATATCGGGAGGACAAGGGCGAGCATCGGAGCGTACGCGACCCACGCGAACCCGGCCCCCAATGCCACTGCGCAGAAGAGGGCCACTCCCGGAGCCGTTTCCGTCGGGGACCCGGTCAGCCACAGCAGGGACGCAAGCTCGGCGAGAAACAACAGCGAGATGATCGCGACGGCGGACAGGACGTACAACACCATGGCCAGACCTGCCCGTGCCCCCACATTCGTCGCCCGCACCTGCCGTGCGACGTCTTCCACCTGCTGCGCAGAAGGATCACCGCCTTCGCGGAACATCGCACGGATCAGGGTGATGGGGCCTGTGAGGGATTCGTACAACTCCCGCACCCGTTGACGGCGGTTGTTGATCTCGACCACGGCCACCAGCAGGATCACCGGTGCCACCGCGGCGACGGTGGCGGCGTAGCTTTCTGTCATCTTCACCGCGACAGTGTGCCCTCACCTCACCCGTTCGTGTCACAGGAACATCACCGTGCCTCCCTGCCGACTCCGCGCGCCGCATGATGCTCTCTCAGATCACGCACCATGGTGGGGGACCACACGCGCACACGTACGGTTGCGGCCGCGCTCGCTGCCGCAGCGCTGCTCACCCTCGCGGCCTGCGAGGGCAGCGACGGCACCGGCTCCAGCTCGTCGCACAGCAGCGTCCAGGGCACCGATGGCTCCGCGGATGACCGTTCCGCCCAAGACGCGACCCCGTCCGCGCCCGTCGTCGAGGACGAGGCCGACGCGGAGACCGCGACGCTGCCTGATCGCTGACACTCCCCCACCGACTGGCCGTCTCCCACGGCCCGTAGCGTTCCGGCAGCTCACGTCACGAGATCATGAGTGAGCTGCCCCGCTCCTCGACATACCCGTATGCGCTCGGCCGGGCCGACGTCAGCCCGTCACCCGCACGCCGAACTGGAACGATCCGATCGTGCTCATCGACTCGTAGCGCACGTAGGCACCCGGGTACGGGGCGTGCAGCACCTGGTTGTTGCCCGCATAGAGGCCGACGTGCTCGGTGTTGTTGAAGAAGACCAGGTCACCGGGCTTGAGCGCACTCATCCCGATCCGGGTTCCGTCGTTGACCTGCGTGTAGGTGACCCGGGATATGTGCACCCCGGCCTCCGCGTACGCCCACTGCGTCAGGCCGGAGCAGTCGTACGAGTTGGGGCCGGTGCCGCCTCGCGCGTACGGCTTGCCGATCTGGGAAGCGGCAGCGTTCAGGGCTGCCGCGCCGAAGGGGGAGGCGGCCGCCTCGTTGCCGAGGTCGACGCGCTCCGCCGCCGTGCGGCTGGCACGCGCCTCGGTGTCCGCGATCTCCTGACGCTCGGCGGCGGTCAGGGAGTTCAGCAGCTTCTGCGCCTTGCTGAGCTTGCCCTGGATCTCCTTCTTCTTCTCGCCGAGCTGGGTGCGGGTGGTGGCGAGGTCCTTCAGCTTCTCCGTCGCCTCGGCACGCTGCTGGGCCAGCTCACGCTGTTTCGTCTGCACCTTCTTCAGCGACTCCAGTTGCTGCGCGGAGAGCGACTCGAGCGTGGACGCCTTGTCGAGGTAGTCGTCCGGGTCGGCGGAGAGCAGCAGCTGGACCGAGGGGTCGATGCCACCGGAGCGGTACTGGGCGCTCGCCATCGTTCCCAGCCCTGTGCGCAGTTCGTTGAGCTCGTCCTGCTCGCGGGCGACCTCGTCCTGGATCAGGCCGATCTCCTTCTGCAGTTTCTCCTGCTTCTCCTTGGCGCCGTCGTACTGGTTGGTGGCTCGCTCCGCCTCCTCGTAGAGCTTGTCGACCTGTGACTTCACCTCGCTCTTGGTCGGCTTCGGGGCCGCATTGGCGGCCTGCGAGGTGAGAGCCACGGCAGCGGCCGCGGTCGCGGTGAGCACACTCACGCGGGTGCGGCTCTGCGGCTTGGGTCGGCGGTGAAGCGCCACGAAGACGAACTCCTTCTTCCTTCACCGCCCACAGGCCAGCCACGTGGACGGCGCCCTGCACGGCCGCTCACGTGGTGCGAGCGATCATCTGTGCGAGGGTTTCGAGATCTCACCCTAGTGATCTTCTTGTAATCATTTCAAAGTTTGAAGCGAACAACTTCGGCCACTTTCTTCACTCTTGGCCTACGCATCATTCACAGGCGGACGCCCCGTTCCCGACGAGGCAGCCGCCGGGAACGGGTGTGACGGTCAGAAGTCGTCGGCGCCGTTGCGGAGCTCGGGGGTCCAGTAGCCGACCAGGGCCTGGGCAGGATCAGCCGCGATGCCGTCGGATCCGGGCGCGGTAACGGCGATGACCGTCGAGTCTCCCTCCAGCGTGACCGAGAACGCCGACACGGGTTCGTTGTCCTCGTCGGTTCCGCCGTCGGAGACCTTGAGCAGGGCGTAGGCCGGGGCTCCCGCGGACAGCACGACCGGGGCGGCGGGCTTGCTCTTGGCCACGGCCGGGACGTCCTGCTTGTGGCTCTCCAGGAGCTGGACGTGCGGGAAGCCCGCCAGGCGGCAGGAGTGCCCCGAGGTGTTCTTCGCGGTGAGGACGAGGTGGGTGTAGGGCGGGCCGTCCTGCTTGGCCGCGGTCACGGTGACGTCGGCGGCGGCGCACGCCGGCGTGGAGGTGCTCGCCTGCCGGCCGTTCGAGTCGTCAGAGGTGCCGGAGTCGGCCGGTCCCGAGGGCTTGCCCGACCCGGTCGAACCGGCCGAGTCCGCGGTCGCGGCCGGTGCGGACGCGCCTGCCGTCGCCGTCGCCGTGGCTGAAGTGGGAGGTGTGGCCGCCGCGTTGTCGTCCTCGCCGCCCTGGCAGGCGGTGAGCGAAAGGGCCAGTGCCGTGCCGGCGACGGCCAGCATCGTGGAGCGGGTGAAGACAGCGGTCATGATGGGTTCCCCCGTGAAGTGGTGCAGAGACACCGGCCTGTTGCCGGTGGCCGGAACGATCGGTCGGGTGTGACACGTGCGGCGGTCCGCCCATTCCCTGACACGAGCTCGGGCGGACTGCGACGCCGTTCGCGTCGGGCCCCAGTCGATCACCGCGAAACCCTCGCCACCAGGCGGTTCTCCCGGCAGAAGTACCGTCCGTCATACTTCTGCCGGGGGCTCGCACAGGGAGAGCCGGACGATCGGGGATCTCAGCGGTGCGCGGTGCCATGCCGGCCGGCGACGAATTCAGGCAGCGACTGCGACACTTCCGGACCCGTGCCGGGCTCAGCCAGGAGGCGCTCTCCGAGGCGGCCGGGGTCAGCGTCAGGGCCCTGGCCGACATGGAACGCGGGCGCACGCTCGGGCCGCAGCGCCGCACGGTCCAGGCACTCGCCGAGGCACTGAAGCTGGACGACGACGAGGCGGCGGATCTGGAGAAGTCCGCCGCACTGGGGCGACCACGTCCGCGCGCCGCCACCGCTCCCGCTGGGCCGAACATACTGGCCCTGCCGCGCGACATCCGGGACTTCACCGCACGGGGCCCGGCACTCGCGCGGCTGCTGGAGCTGGCAGCGACCCTCGACGACGGGAAACCGGGCGGCGACGAGCCCGCGGAACCGACGGCGGTCTCCCCGGTTTCCGTGATCACTGGTCAACCCGGGCTGGGCAAGACGGCCTTCGCCGTCCACGCCGCGCATCGCCTTGCCCCGCGCTTCCCCGACGGACAGTTCGCCCTGGACCTGCGCGGCATGGACGCCGAGCCGACACCGCCCAGGGACGCGCTGGCCCGGCTCCTCGCCGCGTCGGGCATCACCGACGCCGCGATACCCAACGGTCTCGACGAGCGCGCCGCCCTGTGGCGGTCACTGCTGAGTGAGCGCCGGGTGCTCCTGCTGCTCGACAACGCCGTCGACGAGGACCAGGTCCGCCCCCTGCTGCCCGGTTCCGGGCCGTCACTGACGCTGGTCACCAGCCGCAACTCCCTGGCGGGCCTGGACTCCGTCCACCGCACCGATCTGGCACTGCTGCGTCGCGAGGAGGCCGTGGAACTCCTGACCCGTATCCTCGGCCCGGAACGCGTCCTGGCCGAGGCCCAGGCCGCCCGTGACCTCGCCGACCTGTGCGGGCACCTGCCGCTGGCGGTCCGCATCGCCGGACAACGCCTCCTCAGCCGGCCGCACGAACGCCTCACCAAACTCGTCACCCGCCTGGCCGCCGAAGGACGCCGCCTCGACGGGCTCCAGGCCGGCAGCCTGCGGGTGCGTGCCGCGTTCGCCCTCTCCTACCGTCAACTCCCGCCCGTCACACGGACCTTCCTGCGCCGCGCCGCGCTGGCCGAAGGCCCTGACTTCAGCCCTGAGACCGGTGCCCTGCTGGCCAACCTCTCCTTCGACGCGGCCGTCGACTGCGCCGAGGAACTCACCGACGCCGGGCTGCTCCAGAGCGACGCCGTCGCCGAGCGGTACCGCTTTCACGATCTGCTCAGGCTCTACGCCCTCGAACAGACCGAGTCGGAGGACCGTCCCGACATCCGCGACGCCGCCCTCGACCGTACGGCGCGCTGGATGCTCGAACGGGCCACCGCCGCCGCGCTCCACTACGAGGTCCACCAGGAGCGGACCACACCCGCCCAAGACCCCGATCCCGACACGGCACCGGTCGGCAAGAGCGAGGCACGGCGGTGGCTGGAGGCCGAGCGTGCGCAGTGGCTGGCCGCGCTGCACCGGGCGCACCGATCCGGCTGGCACCAGGAGGTCCTCGACACCGCGCAGGCCATGCACTGGTTCTCCGACATGACCCAGCACTGGGAGCAGTGGGTGGAGGTGTTCACCTGCGCCACCGACTCGGCACGCGCACTGGGCGACCGCCGACAAGAAGCGGTCCACCTCAACTACCTCGCCTGGGCCCACAACCTCTGTGCGCACAACCCGGAGGCCGCCCTGACCGCGGCCGACGCCGCACTGGAGGCCGCCCGTGAGTGCGGGGACGGGCTTCAGGAAGGCTGGGCGCTCGGCTACGGCGCAGGCGCCCTCCACCGGCAGGGCAGGGCCGAGGACGCGCACGACCGACTGCGGGAGTCGGCCCGCCGCCTCGCGGCGCTGGACGCCCCCGAGGCCCGGCCGGCCGAGCTGACCATCCTCAACACCCTGGGCAACCTGCTGCGGCACACCGGCCGGGCGGCCGAGGCGCTGGAGATCCATCGCCGCAGCGAGCGGATCTGCCGGACGGGGTTTCCCGGCCGCTCGGACGAGCTGGTGAGCCTGTATCACGCGGTGGCCCGGCAGCAGATCGGCAACGACCTGGTGGCCCTGGAGCGCTGGCACCAGGCCGAAGCGCCACTGCGCCAGGCACTCGCCGACTTCGAGGCGGCACACATGCCCATCTGGGCCGAGCAGGCCCGCCTGGACCTGGGGCGTGCGCTCAGTGGCATCGGGCACCCCGAGGCCCGGCAGACGCTGCTCACCGCCCGGGACTCTCTCGCGGCGCTGAACAGCCCGCTGCACGTCGAGGCCACGGCTGCACTGGCTGCCCTCGACACCCACGAGGGGGCCTCCGCCGCCGGCTGATGGGCGCGGCCTCCTTCTCCGTGGTCTTCGCGGAACGCGTGGCGCTGGGAGTCGTCCTGGGGCCGGTTCCGGTATGGGCCCATGAAGTCGCGGCGAGGTGGGGCCGGATGACTTCACCTCGTATTTGGTTCCACCGGGTTCCCTGTCTTGCTCCTGGAGGGGCCCCGCTGATCGCCAGACCTTGAGGTCTCGGAGCCGAACGGCTCTCGGACTGCTGTGGCAGGAAGCGGCCCCCGCTGCGAGCCATCGGTCGGCGTCGCCTGTGGCCAGGTCGTGGTCTCGCCGGCGCGGCAGAAGCCGGGGACCTCCCCTTGACGGCGGTCCGGAGCAGGTCAGTGACCAGGCCGCGAGCGCATCTGCCACTGGGTCATCGCACCGAAGGCGAGAACGTTGGCTCGGCGGGTGGTGAAGCGCGAGGTCAGGGTCATCACCCAGTTGAAGGCGCCGGAGACGACGCTGGGCGGCGGGTTGCGCCGGTCCAGCGTGCGCAGCGCGGTGGTGACCACCTGACTCGGCGTCTGCAACCGGACACCGCGGGCCATGTCGTCGGAGCCGGCCGCGTCGAAGAACTCGGTGCGGGTCGGGCCCGGGGAGAGCGCGAGCACCCGCAGGCCGGTCCCCCGCGATTCCTGCCACAGCGCCTCGGTGAAACTCAGCACGAAGGCCTTGGTCGCCCCGTAGACCGCGGCATTGGGCCACGGCTGGTACCCGAGAGAGCTGGCGACGTTGACGAGGACACCGGTCAACTGGCCGATGAACGCCCTGGTGACGTCGACCAGGCTGGCCACGTTCAGGCCGATCTCCTGCTGGACCCGTGCCGCGTCCTCCTGGCGGAACGGACTGTGGGTGCCGAAACCGGCGTTGTTGACGAGGCTGGTGACGGTGATCCCACGCCGGGCCACCTCTCTGGCCAGCGCATCGCCCGCGGCAGCCACCGTGAGGTCGAACGGCACCACCGTGACGGTGACCTGGTGCTTCGCGGACAGCTCGTCGGCCAGGGCCTGAAGCCGGTCCGCGCGTCGGGCGACCAGCACGAGGTCCGAGCCGCGCGCGGCGAACTGGCGGGCGAACTCCGCGCCGAGTCCGGCACTCGCCCCGGTGATCAATGTGGTCTGGGTGCGGTAGTCGATCTTCTTCATGGCAGTCAGGGACACGGTGCCCTCGCGGGTACCTCCTCCCCTGCTCCTTTCAATCCTTGCGACGGTCGGCGACCGTCATCGAGTGCTCATCTGTGGCAGGCCTCCTTGCGGAGGTGTGCGCCTCGGCCATGCCCTGGCCGCTGCACGGGCGGCCGCACTTGTGTGGAGGTGCTGAGGGGCGGCGGGCGCCGGCGCTGTTTCCTTCACCGCAGGAGGAAGTTGAGGAGGGTTTCGGTGCGCTTGTTGAAGGGGGCGCGCAGCAGCCGGGTGGCGTTCCAGCGTCCTTGTACGTAGATGCCCTTGGGGTGGCTGAGGGTGCGGAAGCCTTCGATGCCGTGGTACTTGCCCATCCCGCTGGCGCCGACGCCGCCGAAGGGGAGGTCGTCCTGCGCGACGTGCATGACCGTGCCGTTGACGGTGACGTTGCCGGAGGTCGTGCGGTCAAGGACCTTGCGCCGCTCGGGGCCGTTGTCGCCGAAGTAGTAGAGCGCGAGCGGGCGCGGCCGTGCGTTGACGTAGTCGACGGCGTCGTCGATGTCGCGGTAACCGAAGACCGGCAGGATGGGGCCGAAGATCTCCTCGTGGGCGATGCGCATGTCGTCGGTGACGCCGAGCACGACGGTCGGTGCGAGGGTGTGCGGGCGGCGGGCCGCGTCGCCCGGCCGGTGTCCGACCTCGATGATCCGCGCCCCGTGAGCCCGGGCGTCGTCTATCAGGTCGGTGAGGATCCCGTACTGCTTGTCGTCGATGATCGAGGTGTAGTCGTCGCCGGTGGGGCCGTCGGGGTAGGCAGTCTTCACCAGCCTGTCGTAGGCGGCGATGAAGGCGTCGATCTCGGATTCGTGCACCAAGGCGTAGTCGGGGGCGATGCAGGTCTGCCCGCCGCTGAGAAGCTTGCCGAAGACGATGTCGGACACGACCTGGTCGCGGACGTGTCCCTTGGCCACGATGGTCGGGGACTTACCTCCGAGCTCCAGCGTGACGGGGACGAGGTGGTCACTGGCCGCCTTCATCACGGCCCGACCGACCTCGGTGCTGCCGGTGAAGACGAGATGGTCGAACGGCAGGGAGGAGAACGCGGAGCCGTCACCGCTGACCATCGTGACCTGCTCCGGCGGGAAGAGTTCGCTCAGCATCGACGCGAGCACCGCGTTCGTGGCCGGCGTCAGCTTCGACGGCTTGAGCATCACGCGATTGCCGGCCGCGATCGCGGTGACCACGGGCATCAGCGACAGATTGACCGGATAGTTCCACGGCGAGATGACGCCCACCACGCCGAGCGGCTGGTACTCGATGCGGTTGCTGCCGAAACGCAACAGCAGCTCGATGTGGCGGTGGGTCGGGCGCATGAACCGGCGAAGGTTGCGGTGCAGGTAGTCGATGCCCTGCACGACGCCCACGACCTCCATCAGCGCGCTCTCGTGCCGCGAGCGATGTCCGAAGTCGGCGTTGATCGCCTCCTCGATGTCGCCGCGCCGGGCTATCAGTGCCTTCTTGAACCTGGCCAGATCGCTGCGCCGGGCGTCCAGGGAGGGCGCTCCGTCGCGGAGGTAGGCGGCGCGCTGGGTCTGGAGGATGTGCTGGAAGCGCTCCGCGTCGGTGGGCTGAGTGGTGACGTCGGTGAGGGTCATGACGGCGTTCCTTAGCGGTTGATGAGGGCGGCGGGGACGGAGTCGACGTCGCTCATGACATTCACCCTACGCACTGTTTTGCACTGAGTGCAAGTAGATGCATTAAGTGAGACGAAGTACCATCGGTGCATGACTCGGAAACCCGCCCCCATCCGGGAACAGACCCGGTCCGTGGTGCGATCGCTGCTCGCCCAGACCGCCATCGAGCTGTTCGCCGCCAAAGGCTTCGGCAACACGACCCTCGACGAGGTCGCCGCCGCAGCGGGCGTCTCCCGGCGGACCCTGTTCAACTACTTCCGCAACAAGGAAGACCTCGCGCTCAGCGGCCTGGACGAACAGGGCGAACTGATCGCCGCGCGCCTCGCCGAGCGGCCGGCCGACGAGGACGCCTGGACGGCGCTGCGCGCGGCGTTCCAGGTGCTCGAGGAGATCGACATAACAGCCGAGGGGCGCCTTGAGTTCATCTCCCTGCTGTTCGGCAACGACTCCCTACGCGCCGGACACGCCGAGAAGCAAGGCCGCTGGCAGGACCTGTTCGCACCACTGATCGAGCCGCGACTGCCCGACTCCGACCGCCGCACCCTGCAAGCCCGCGCGATCGCAGCCGCGGCGATCGTCTGCATGCAGGCAGCCAACGAGGAATGGGTACGCCTGGGCGGACAGGTCGACATGTTCGACCTCTACGACACCGCCGTACAGGCCATCCGCCGCCCGATCTGAAACGTCAACAGGCCCTGACGACCTCAGGCGAAGTCTGCCGCCGTGATGCCGTCGGGATGTCCGGGCGGCCACTCCACGAGCTCGATCCGGTAGCCGTCCGGGTCGGCCGGTGCGGCGTCGGGGCGGTGCACCAGTTTCAGCGAGGCCGCCGGTTCGCCGGGGAAGGTGAGGAGGACGAGGCGAGCCCCGCCGCCGAGTTCGACCCGGCCCAGTTCGGCATAGCCCAGGGCCGTGTAGAACGCCGGCGAGCGGGCGAGGTCGCTGACGCGGTAGGAGACGAAGAGCGTCTTCACGCCGCCGCCTCCTCGGATCGCCGCACCCGGTAGCGCAGATGCGTGACGTCCCGGTCGTCGAGGCGTCGGACGAGGTCCAGTTCGATGTGAGCGCCGCCCAGGTGCTCGAACAGCCGCCGGCGCTCCACCATGACCGGCCGGTCCCCGGCGGCCGCGCGGGCGCAGTCGTCGACATCGGTGACGAAACGCGCGTGGCCGGGTGGGACGTCCCCGTCCGCCACCTGGTACGACACTGGAATCCGGCGTTTCCTCCGGCGCCGAAGGGCCGGGTTGTCACACGGAAGCATTCAGGCAACCGTCAAACTCATCGGCCCGATGCGCCCGCCCTGCTGTCGGCCTCTGCGGCGACTGACAGCAAGGCGGCGCCCAAAGTGCTCATGCCAGGGCCTTCTGCCTGCACACGGCGGCTGTCCGAGCGGCAGACTCAGCGCTGTACGACGTCGTCCTGCCGGAGATAGAGGTCGCGCAGCAGGGAGATCTCCGCGCCGTGATGGATCAACTCCCTGTTGACGTGCAGGATCATGCCCTCCATGGGGCGCCGCTCGGGACCCACCGCGGGCGGATTGTCCAGGTCGGCGTCTGAGAGTCCGCGGACTCCGGCGTTCCAGCTCTCGTACATCTCGTCGAGCTGTTTCAGCGCCTCGTCAGCGGTCCCCGCGTAGGCGAACGTCTCGGACTCGACGTCCTGGCCACCGAAGTGCCACCCCACTCGATAGCCCAGGCAGGAGACGATGATGTGGGCCAGCCGCCAGGCGATCGTGGTCACCGGCGTCGGCTCCGGGGCAGTGGATGCGAGGTCCATCCTCCACTCCCCCGAACCTTCCGTCATCGGTGCGGCCGACGTGCCACGTGGGCGGATGCTCCAGCAGCCGGGCACCGGCTCCCAGAAGTACTCCTCGTCGGTGAGCCCCTCCAGCCGAGGCCGCAGGTTCGTGCGCCAGTACCAATCCAACTGCTCCGCGAGCCGCTCACTTCTTGTCATTTCCGCACACTACCTACAGCGGAGACGTGACTGCGCCCTGCGCGGACGCCGTCACCGGTAGCAGGTCGCAGGGTGGTCGCGGCGTCCAGCCCGACCGGGAGCCCCTCCCCGCCGCCCGAACGACGGTGCGCGGCCTGCCGGAACCCTGAGCTCTGAGGATCTCCGGCAGGCCGGCCTTGTTCGACTCTGGACGGCTCAGCTGCTCAGACCGCCGCCGACTTCTGGATGCGCGGGTGATCTCCAGGGCCCACCGCACCGTCTTCGCCAGGCGACCCAGCAGGGTGTCCAGCTCGTCGGTGCTGTCGCCGTATCCTCCGCGGCCGGATGATCCGGGTCAGGGTCTTGAGGTGCTCCGCGATGTGCGGCTAGGCGGACATGTGGGCGTCCACGTAGGTCATGTTCCAGGTTTCGATGTCCGCGGGAACAAGAGGTGCGGTGCCGGGTCGGCCCAGGATCTTCGCGCACAGCACACTTCCGCGACGTCGTAACCGGCGATGGGGGCGAGCTCGTGTTCGCCGAAGGGCAGGCGCAGTTCACCGTCGGCCAGTGAACTCAGTGTCCTCACGTCCGGTGGAGGTGGGGCGCCTGTTCAGAAAGCCTGGACAGCGCCTGCGCGTCAGCCGGTGAGCTGGTTCATCTTGCGGATCTGCTTGTCGAAGACCCCGGCGGGAGCGAGGCGGCGCAGTACGCGTGCGCGTGCGGCCAGGGGGCCGGCGGTGTAGCGCGGCTTGGGCCTCGGATCGGTCGCTGCCGTGACGATCGACTTGGCGACGACGGCGGGGGCGTCGCCGTCTCTGACCGCATCCGCCATCACACGGTCGACGGCCTGGCGCTGCTTCGCGTACGCGTGCAGGGGGATCTCGGGCTTCGCGCTGTTCGCCTCGAATCCCGTCCTGGTGTAGGCCGGTTCGACGATGAGCGCCCGGACGCCGTGGTCACGGACCTCATGGTCCAGGGACTCGGTGTAGCCCTCGATCGCGTGCTTGGAGGCGGTGTAGGCGGCCATGTAGGGCTGGGGCAGGAACCCGAGCACGGACGAGATGTTGATGATGCGCCCGCGTCGCTGAGCGCGCATGTGCGGCAGGACCTCGTTCACCATGCGCATGACCCCGAAGACGTTGGTGTCGAAGACGGCTTGGGCCTGCTCAACGGAGGTTTCCTCCGCGGCACCCAGTGAGCCCACGCCCGCGTTGTTGACCAGGACGTCGATCCGTCCGAACCGGTCGCTCACCTCCTGGACCAGCGCGGCGACCGAGGAGTCGCTGGCCACGTCGAGGCCGAGGAACGTCACGCCGTCGAGCGGGGTGACGCGTGAGGTGTCCCGGCTGGTGCCGATCACGTCGAAACCCGCTGCGACCAGCGCGAGCGCGGTTTCCTTCCCGATGCCGGATGACGCACCCGTCACGAGTGCCACCGGGCGTCCTGTCGTCATCATGTCTCCTTGACATCGAAAAACCGATCGGTTTCCATCACTGTAAACCGATCGGTTTCCTCGTGCAAGTCGAGGCGGTAACAGGCAGAGAGCGGATGCGGACGCGCCTGCGGCATGCTCGGCACCACACTTGCGGCCACAGAAGTTCGGCCGAACGCAGGGCAGGGAGAAAGCGCTCGGGAAGCGCTGCCGTTCAGCGCACGCCCGCCGCGTCGAGCAGGGTGATCACCGTGGGCCCGACGAGGCCCGGCAGCGTGTCCGCCCTGATGCCGGCGCGGGCGCTGGCACCGTCGAAGACCAGGCTGAGCTGCCGGGCCAGCAGGCCCGGATCGCTCGCTCCACCCCGCTCGGCCTCGGCACGGAAGAAGGCGGTCAGGTTCTCCTTGACCTGATGGGCGACCTGGCTCGCGGGGTGACTCTGGTCCTTGAGCTCGATCTGCGCGGCGAGGAAGGGGCAGCCGTAGAATTCGGGCATGGCCGCCTGCGATTCCACCTGCTCGAAGACGTGCAGGATCCGCTCCCTGGGGGTACGGCCGTCGTCCGCCGCGGGCAGGAGTGTCGCCACGTAGGAGGAGGTGCGCCGCTCCAGACTCGCCGCGAGCAGTTCGTCCTTGCTGTGGAACAGCTGGTACATGGAGCGCTTCGACACTCCGGCCGCCTTGCACAGCGCCTCGACGCCGATATTGACGCCCTCTCGGTACGTGAGCGTGGCCGCCGCCTCCAGCAGCCGCTCCCTGGGGCTCGGTTTCGCTTCAGTGGTCATACCGCGAGATTAACCCAAAGGGAAGTAAATGAAAACCGATCGGTTTCCGAGTGTCGTATGCGAAGAGGCTCGGCGACGGCCCGGGGGAATGGCCGTCGCCGAGCCCTGATAGTGTGCGCGCCCCTCGTCCCCGGCGGGGCGGCACACACGGGGGCCACTCCGAGTAATGGCCCCGTCCTGGGGATGCGGGGGTGGCTCCCGCTATGCCGGGACCGCCGGTTTCGCGGACGTCGTCTCCACCGGGATGCGGTGCAGCCCCTTGCGGTCGTACCACCCCAGCACGCCGAAGCCGAACAGCGCGGCCGCCACGAGAGCGGCTGCCATCATGACCCAGCCCCGGGCCAGACCCGCGTCGCCCTGGGCGTCGTAGTAGAGGATCGAGCGGACGCCACCGGTGATCTGGCGCAGCGGCTCGAACTCCGCGAGGAACCGGTAGAAGCCGGGCAGCGCCTCGATGGGGGTGGTGGCCCCGGCCGTCGGCACCGCCATCCCGATGAAGACCAGCGTGACCACCAGCATGCCGGGCGTGCCGAAGACCGCGAGGAGGGTGAGCGCGCCGAACCCGGCGACCGCGACGGCGCACACCGAGTACAGCCACAGCAGCGGCAGATGGGAGGCGTCCATCCCCATGATGCCGACCGCTCCCGCCATGACCAGGCTGCCCATCACCAGGGACAGTCCGGCCATGAGGGTGCTGCTGATGGCGAGGGTCTGCACCCGGGTCGCCCGGATCAGCGGACGGTGCAGGCGCCGCGGGCCCATGTCGTTGTGGGTGTAGCCGAGGGCGTGGTCGACCTGGCCGCTGATGACGTTGGCGGAGAGCATGCCGACGACCACGAGGGTGAGCGCGTAGTAGAACGCCGTGAGGCCCAGGCCGCTGTGCGAGTCGAGCGGATGGCCGTCCTTCACCGTGACGGCAGCCGGATCGGCGAGCAGGACGCGGGCCGCGGCGGGCAGCTTCGCCTGCGCGGGTCCGATCCGGGCGGTCAGCTCCTTGCCCACTTGCCGCGAGGCGTTCTCGGCCGCCTGGCTGGTCGCCGCCCGGGCCAGGCCGGAGCCGAGACTGCCGGCGGATTGGTTGGTGAGCACCGTCAGTGTCGGGCGGGCCGGGGTGCCGGTGGTCGTGGTGCCGGTCAGTGCGGTGACGGAGGAGGTGAAGTCGGCGGGCACCACCAGTGCGCCGAACAGCTTGCCCTCACCGAGCTCCTCCTTCAGCTCCCGCTCGTCCATCACCTTCCAGTCGATCTTGTCCCCGTTCGCGGTGGACTTCCTGATCGACGCGGTGATCTGAGCCCCCAGGTTGACCTGGCCCGCTCCCTTGTCCGCGTTGACCAGGCCGACGGGCAGCTTGGTCATGTGACCGACCGGATCGATGTTGGCGCCGACGTAGAACACGGCGAACAGCAGCGCGAGTACGCCCGTGATGATGCCGTTGGCCATCCACAGCGGCTTGGCCCGCAGGACGCGGAAGGGGTGAATGCCGCTCATGACGTAGGTGTCTCTCGTTCGGAGGGTGCGGAACGCTTCGCCGGGGGCTGCCAGCCGCCGGTGACTTCCTTGACGGGCTTGTGGGGGAATCGGCGCCGGGCGTACTCCTGGGCCTGCGAGCCCGGCAGGACGTAGAGCGTTTCCTTCTTCTCCTGGAGCGGTCGCAGCACGGTGTCCATGAACGACTTGCGGTCGTCCAGGTACGGGCCGAGGACGTCCTCACCGGCGGGGCAGACGGCAAGGCAGTAGCCGGACTTGTAGCCAGGGGGCGAGCTCAGGCTCTGCCACATGGAGGCACTCTCGGAGTCGCTGACCCGGGAGCGGTAGTCGGCGGCGTCCTCGCTGTCGGCCACGGTCTGCGCCCAGTCGGTGAACCCGCTCATGAACTCTCGGTAGTTGTGCGTGGTGCAGGCCAGCCCGTTGAAGGCGCCGTCCTTGGCGATGGCGCCTACCGGGCAGGCGGCGACGCACAACTTGCAGTCGATACAGGGGTTGTAGTCCAGCGCCTGCCCGTACGCGCTCACCTCCGCGTCCACCAATACGGTCACGAGGAGGATGAAGCTGCCGAACTTCGGGTGGATGACGTTGCGGTGCAGGCCCATCACGCCGAGCCCGGCGGCCACCGCGACCGTCTTGTGCGCCACCACCCAGATCCGCTCGCGAGGGAAGCGGTCCATTTCCTGCGGGAAGCCGACGGACGGGTTGAGTGCGCGGTAGCCGGCGTCCTGGAGCGCCTGGGTGACGCTGCGGGCGGCGTGGTTGGCCTGCTCGTCGGCCTGGTGGAACTCCTGGTTGGCCACACTGCGGGCCGGGGAGCGGCAGTTGTCGCGGTTCATCCGCACCGCCATCGCGATCAGGGTGCGGGTGCCGGGCAGCGCGGACTGCACGTACTCACGCTCGCCGGCCAGATCGGGATGGTCCAGGCTGACCGCGGCCGCGTCGTCCGCACCGGCGGCCAGACACAGGTCGCGCAGCCAGTCCGCGTCGACCACGGGCGGTGGGCTCGCGACCTCACCCGCCGCGCGCCGGGCGAGTACCGCCTGCACCGACGGGTGGGCGGCCAGCTTCGCCGGAAGCCGGGGATTCAGCGGTGGTCCCTCGGCGTCGCGCGCGGCAGTCATCCGTGCTCCTCGTCGCTCGGGTCCGGAACTCGGCGTCCGAACGCCGAGAAACCGATCGGTTCACCACCGTAAACTGATCGGTTTCCCCATGCAAGTGTCATGCACGGACGCAGGTTGCGGCCCCGAGCCACGAACGCCCACAAGGCCCCTCACAACAGGCGGCCTGCCCCTCTTCCCGTCGATGCTCCCGAAGCCGATGTCGTGCGGCGGTGCGGCCGCGGTCCTGCCGACAGGCTGGTCTCGCTGCTCACTGCCCGCGGTGCTCGCCGTGCCGGGACCGACGAGATCAACGAAGCGATCGCGTCCGCCCGCTCCGGCCGGGGCATCAAGCCCGTACGGGTCTTCGTTCTTCGCGGCCTTCCCCGACTTCGCGGCCTTCCCCGACTTCGCCGCCTTCCCCGACTTCGCCGCCTTCCCCGACCTCGTGCACCGGCCGCACCGGATCGTCGCCGCGCAGGACAAGGTCGCCGTCGAGGTCGAGGTGACCGGCACCCACGCCCAGGGCCTCACCGCGCCCGACGGCAACGCGATCCCTGCGAGCGGACGGTCCCTCCAGATCGGGCTGGCGGCGTTCCGGCACCTGCACGACGGGCGCGTCAGCGAATACCGCGTGTACTACGACTACCGCGTGGACTACGACGACTTCGATCTTCTTACGCAGCTCGGGCTGACGAACTGACGTATCGAGGACCGGTGTTGAGGCCGGCGTGGAGCGGGGCGCGCCCGGCCGAGGGCGTGCCCCCCTTCTGTGGCACGGTGCGCCGCCTGGCGTGCGCCCAGTCTCTCTTGCTCCCGGCTACTCCTCCCGCCCGCAAGCGCGGCGATCGTGGCGGCGATGGTTCGCGTCCTCCTGGGCCAGGCGCCGCAGCAGCCTGACGACCGGCTCGAACAGCACGGTGAGGACCACGGCCCGCTCGGCGAGGGCGATGCGGTCCTCGATGCCTTCGAACTGCGCGAAGTCCAGGTCCGCGGTGGCGGTGGCGAGCCGTGCGTAGGGGGCGAGGTCGTCGGCCGTGAAGTCCGTTCCGATCCGGCTCAGTTCGGCGAGACTCCGGGCGAGTGCCGGGCGGTGCGGTGAGGCGTCGGAGATCTGCCAGCCCATGTTCTCGATGAGAGCCTCGACCCTCGCGGCGGCTCCGCAGGACGCCGCCTCGTCGACGCCGCCCTCCGGCCCCTCACCCTTCCCCTCATTCGTCTCCGCGGAAGGAACGGGCAGGGCGTGGTGAACGACGCCCAGGGTCTCGAACGCGTCCAGTGGACGGTCGACGGCTTCCAGCACTTCACGGGTGCGGGCGACCGACAGCCCCCCGAGCTGGATGAGGGAACGGATCAGACGGAGCCGCTCGATGTGCTCCTCGTCGTACTCGACCGTGGTCGGGTTCAGCGCACGTCCCTCCGGGAGAAGCCCCTCCCGTCGGTAGTACTTGATGGTCGCCACCGGCACCCCGGACCGCCGGCTGAGCTCTGAAATCCTCATGCGCTCCCTCACGCTCAACTGTCCCTCCAGTATCGCGTTACCGGGGGTTGCCCCACCGAGCTCGATAGTGCCACTATCAGGCACTCGATAGTGGAGCTATCGAGTTCTGCCTCGGCGCGCCCTCGTTGCGCACCCGGCCTCTCACCCTCGTACGCCTTGATATCGGAGGACCACGCATGTCCCAGCGAATCGGCAAGACCCACTGGAAGCGTTTCGCCGTGGGTGCGGTGCCGACAGTGGCCGCCACCGCGGCGGTTGCCGTCTCCATGGCCCAGGGTGCGCTGGCCGCTTCGTTCAGCATCTCCGGTTCCGACTTCAAGGTCTCGGCAGGCTCCCTGAGCGGCAGCGGATTCGCCAACTACGCCACGGTGGACGTCGCCAAGAACGGCAAGCACATACCCGTCTCCGTGTCGGCCCTCGACAACGCGAAGATCACCAACATGTGCCAGTCCGTGCCGGTGGACATTCCCGTACTCGGGACCTACACGATGACCCTCAAGGCCGGCGGGGACGGGACCGCGGTCAAGGCCAAGGACCTGTTCATCGACATGACCGATCTTCAGGCCAAGAAGGGCACCTTCAACAACGTCGACATCGGCGTCGCCACCGGCTCCATCACGAAGGGCCACGTCAACCCCAAGGACCGCGTCGATCCCGACAACTACGCCCAGCAGGCGGACTCGATCGAGATCATCGACGCCCACCAGAGGGTCTGGGCCACCACCGCAGGGACGTTCGAACTGTCGGGCCTGCACATGAACATCGCGGCCGGCCGCCACGACTGCTTCTGACCCTCGCTCCCACTTCCCCTCCCCCACCCGTTCACGACCTGGGAGCCTCTCCATGACGAGTGCCGGCGCATCCGCGCACCCCCACAGAGACAGCGGCTTCGCCAGTGCTCGCCAAGCCTTTCGGACCTGGCGGCGCACCCGCCCCTTCTGGGCGGGTCTGCTGGTGCTCCTCGCCGCCGCACCCATCATTTACTTCCCATACTTCAACCTCTCCCTGGGCGCCCTGTCCGTGGCGATGTCCACGACGGCCGGCGCGGGCTCGCTGATCATCGGCCTGACGCTGATCGTCCTCGGCGGACTCCTCTGGTTCCAGCCGATCATCAGGTTCTTCGCCGGATGCGTCGCGATCTTCCTCGGCGTACTGTCGCTTCCCGTCTCCAACTTCGGCGGCTTCTTCTTCGGCACCCTGTTCGCGGCCACCGGCGGGCTCCTCGCCCTGGCGTGGGGCCCGGTCGACGCGGACCTGCCCGAGGACATCGCCGCCACGGAGGGAGAGCCGGGGAATGGCTGAACCGTCGTCCCACCTCCACGGCGAGACCGCGGAAACCCACGTCACCCGGTCCCCGCGAGGCCGCCACGCCCTGCCTCGCGCCTCCGCGCTGACCCGCCTGCGTCTGCCGCTCGGAAAGGCGCTCGCGCTGACCGCGCTGCCGACCGCCCTCGTCCTGGGGAGTCAGCGTCCGCCCACCGTCGACACGAGCGCCACCACCGCGCAATCCGTGCCCGAAGAGGCGGCCGAGAGCGGGGTCGACTGCGACCGCACCGACGCCCCGTCGAAGCCCACCGTGACGCCGACACCCTCGGCTGCTCCCGCCACGCCCAGTGCCGCTCCGAGCGAACAGCCCGTCAAGCCGACGGAGCACACGGCTGAAACGCCCCTCACGCCGGATCCGCCCCCATCACCGGGCACCCCCTCCGCCACCCCTACCCTCACCGGTCTCGCGGGACTCCTCGACCCCCTCTTCGGCGGCGACACCGAGCAGCAGAGTCCGGCACCCGCCACACCTGCGTCGCCGACCTCGGCCGCGCCGACGCCAATACCCAAGGCCACGCAGTCGACCACTCTCCCGGCAGCCCCCTCCCCGAGCCGGCGGACCACCTCCCCGGCAGCCCCCTCCACGAGCCAGCGGACCACCTCCGCATCACCCCTGCCGCACCCCGCGCAGTCACCCCAAGGGACCGACCGCACCTGCGACATCAGCGATCTCGCGGCACCCAGGGACAAGAGCGCCGGTCGCTTTGCCGCCGAGTCCTGGAACATGAAGGGGAGCCATCTCGAACTGCGCGACGTCGTCTTCGGCGGTGTGGTGACCGTGGACACGGCCGCCGGCCCCAAGCGGGTGCTCAAGTTCTCCGCGGCGGGCGTCACGATCCGCGACCTGAAGATGGCCGTACCCGTCAGCCCGCAGATCCAGCACATCGACGGAGCCCCCGGCTCGACGTCCACGCTGCAGGGCGACCGCATCACCATGTACGTCGAGAGCCTGACGGGCACGCTCTCCGGCGCCGAAGGGATTCCCCTTCCCCCCGTCCTCCGCCTCCACCTCACCCCCGACACCGTTCCGGAGTGGCTCTACGACACCGTCGGGAAGCTCGACCTCAAACTCCAGCTCGCCCTGGACGACGCCGACATCGACCAGGCCGGACAGACAGGCGGAAAGCTCATCATCCCGGGGATCCACGGATACGGAACCATCGAAACCAGCGGAACCACCCCCTGAACCCAGCCCCACGCGACCATCTCCCTCGACGAGCTTGCGCTTGGAAACCGATCGGTTTACCGTGATGTAAACCAATCGGTTTCAATTCCTGTGGAGACAGTCATGACCGCTTTGAAGGACGCAAACGTCTTCGTCACCGGTGGCAGCCGGGGCATCGGCAAGGCGCTGGTGGAGGAGCTGTACGCACGCGGTGCCGCCAAGGTCTACGCCACGGCCCGCGACCCGCGCGCCGTGACGCACCCCGACGCCATCCCGGTGGCGCTGGAGGTCACCGACCCGGCCGCCGTCGCAGCCGCCGCCGCGCAGGCGCAGGATGTCACCGTGCTGATCAACAACGCGGGTGCCGCGGTCGGCGCCTCCTACCTCGACTCCCCCGTCGACGACGTACGCAGGGAATTCGAGACCAACTTCTACGGTCCGCTGCTGCTCACCCGCGCCTTCGTGCCGATCATCGAACGCAACGGCGGCGGCCACATCCTCAATGTGCACTCCGTCCTCTCCTGGCTGGCCCTCGGCGGCTCCTACAGCGCCTCCAAGGCCGCTCTGTGGTCGCAGTCCAACTCCCTGCGCCTGGAGCTTCAGCCGCGCGGCATCTCCGTCACCGGACTGCACGTCGGTTACGTCGACACCGACCTGGCGGCCGGCGTCGACGGCCCCAAGTCCAGCCCTCGCGACGTGGCCGCCCTCGCCCTCGACGGGATCGAGACGGGCGCCTACGAGGTGCTCGCCGACGACATCTCCCGACAGGTCAAGGCGGGCCTGGCCGGCGACCTGGCCGGGCTGTACGAACAGCTGGCCAAGTAGCGGGACGGGGAGACGGCAGGATGCCCAGGCCGGGCACTTCCGTCTCCTCCTCCCGCCGGGGCCCCACCCGGCGAGGAAGAGCCACATGAGCGGGCCGTGGCCCAGATACTGGCCCGGCCCGCCCGCGGCGGACCGCTCGACCTCGTCGTACACCCGCGCCTGCGGCACTCGGATGCGCTGCGGATCTCGCCATGCCGACCCCCTCTGAAGCCCTCCGTGCTCTGGCATGAGCCGACCCCGCCTTCGCCCCTCTGGACAGAATTCCGGTCACCGGCCTTCTCGTGATGGCTGGACGCGACGACACGGCCCTGCCCGACGCCTCCGCTGCCGAAGCGCACCGCGGCACCCTCACCCGCCCGGGGACTTCCACCCGATCACCGAAGCCGCAGCCGTCGCCGCCAGGCCCAGTGACACAGAAACCCCCTCGATCTCGATCCCGACTTCAGCCACGCCCCGCTCCACCTGACGAAGCGAGTGCACCAAGGGAGCTTCATTCCGCGCACCGACAGAGCTGACACCGCAGCTGAGTTTACTTTCCTATACTCAGAGGGTAGCGTCACCGGTACATCGATCCGGCTGCCGCACGGACACCTGTCACGGCACCCATCTGAGAAGGAGCGCCATCATGGGCGTCAGCCAAGAAGCACACGAGTTCGCGGAGTTCCTCGCCGGCGTGAGCGCGAAGTCCGCGACACCGGGTCTCGACCTGAGCGTCATCCGCGACATCGTCGACTCGAACCACAAGGCGTCGACCGAACCGGAAGGCGTCACCTACGCCGAGGTCAACGCGGACGGAGTACCCGCTCTCTGGGCCATCCCCGAGGGCGCCGACCCCGACAAGGCGCTGCTCCACCTCCACTTCGGCGGATCCGTCACAGCCTCCATGCACTCCGACCGCAAGGCCGCCGGCCACATCGCGAAGGCCGCCGGAGTGCGCTCCCTGGTCGTGGACTTCCGCCTCGCGCCGGAGCACCCCTACCCGGCGCAGCTCGACGACGTCGAGACGGCTTACCGGTGGCTGCTCTCCCAGGGCTACGAGCCCCGGAACATCGGCAGCACCGGCCACTCCATCGGCGGCACGCTCGCGATCATGCTGGCGCTGCGTCTGCTGGCCAAGGGCGAGCCCACCCCCGGTGCGATCGTCAGCGTCTCGCCCTGGACCGACCTCACCCTCCAGAACCCGTCGGTGGACGCCAACGAGGCGAACGACAAGATGCTCAGCCGCGCCACCCTCGAGCTCTTCCGCGGAGCCTGGGTGCAGGACCCCGCCATCGAGCCCGCCGACCCCCGGGTCAGCATCGCCAACGCCGACCTGACCGGCCTGCCGCCCACCCTCGTCTATTACGGCGAGTACGAGACCCTTGCCGACGACGGTGCCGAACTCGGGTGCCGGCTCGCCGACTTCAAGGTCACTTCCGAGACCCACGGGCTCCCCGAGGGTCAGCACTCGTTCGTCCTGGGCGCGGGCCGCGTGCCCGAGGTGAACGCGGCGATCGACCGGATGGGGCAGTGGCTCCGCACGTACCTCGGCGCCTGACCAGAGCCTGAGGCCGGGGCCCGCCGATAAGGGCTCGCCCACCATGACGTGACGCGATGCCGGTGACCGGGAATCCTGGTCATCGGCATCCTGCTCGGCCATTGCGGCCAACCTGAGGTATGCGTGGAGGCAGCGTTCTGCACGCCGCCCCTCCCCCGGTCCCTGGACGCCACAAAGGAGTGCGCAATGGGAAAGTACGAGGACGTCTTCCGCACCAGCACCGAAGCCCCGGAGAACTTCTGGCTGACGGCGGCGGAAGGCATCGACTGGGATGTCGCTCCGCAACGCGCCCTGGACGCCTCCGGCGCACCCTTCTACCGCTGGTTTCCCGACGGCCGGCTGAACGTCTGCTTCAACGCGCTCGACCGGCACGTCGACGCGGGCCGCGGCGAACAACCCGCACTCGTCCACGACTCACCCGTGACCGGCACGCGGCGCACCTACACCTACACCCAACTCAGGGACGAGGTGGCGGCCTTCGCCGGAGGCCTCGCGCGACTCGGGGTGGAACAGGGCGACCGAGTGGTGATCTACATGCCGATGGTTCCCGAGGCCGCCATCGCGATGCTGGCCTGTGCGCGCATCGGCGCCGTGCACTCGGTGGTGTTCGGCGGGTTCGCCCCGCACGAACTCGCCCTCCGCATCGACGACGCCGCCCCCAAGGTGGTCGTCTCCGCCTCCTGCGGCATCGAGGGCAAGCGGGTCATCGCGTACAAGCCGCTGCTCGACCGGGCCATCGAACTCGCGGTCCACAAGCCGGAGAAGAGCGTGATCCTGCAACGTCCGCAGGAACGCGCCGAGTTGGGGGCCGACGATGTCGACTGGGCCGACCTGGTCACCGCGGCACCACCGGCCGACTGCGTTCCCGTCCCGGCGAACGCCCCCCTGTACATCCTCTACACGTCCGGAACGACCGGGAAACCGAAGGGAGTTGTCCGTGACAGCGGCGGCTACGCGGTCGCCCTGCACTGGTCGATGGGCGCCGTGTACGACGTGGGCCCGGGCGAGACGATGTTCACCGGCTCGGACGTCGGCTGGGTCGTCGGGCATTCGTACATCGTCTATGCCCCGCTGCTGGTCGGCGCGACCACGATCCTGTACGAGGGCAAGCCGGTCGGCACCCCGGACGCGGGGCAGTTCTGGCGCGTCGCCGCCGAGTACCGCGTCAAGACGATGTTCACCGCGCCCACCGCTTTCCGGGCCATCCGCAAGGAGGACCCCAAGGGCCTGCTCGCCGCGGACCACGACCTGTCCGGCCTGCGCCACCTCTTCCTCGCGGGCGAGCGCCTCGACCCCGAGACGTACCACTGGGCGAGCGCCCTTCTGGACATCCCGGTGATCGACCACTGGTGGCAGACGGAGACCGGCTGGCCCATCGTCGCCAACCCGGTCGGCATCGAGGCCGCGCCCGTCAAGCCCGGTTCCCCCACCCGCCCGCTGCCCGGTTGGGACGTCCGCGTCCTCGACCCCTCGGGCGATCCGGTGCCCCCGGGCGTCGACGGCGCCATCGTCGTGAAGCTCCCCCTGCCGCCGGGCGCGCTTCCCACCCTGTGGAACGACGACGAACGCTACGTCGCCTCCTACCTCTCCGCCTTCGACGGCTACTACCTCACCGGCGACAGCGGGCACATCGACGACGACGGCTACGTCTTCGTCATGGGCCGTACCGACGACGTCATCAACGTCGCCGGACACCGGCTGTCCACCGGCAGCATGGAGGAAGCCCTGGCGTCTCATCCCGATGTCGCGGAATGCGCCGTCATCGGGGTCGCCGACGCACTGAAAGGGCAAGTGCCGCGCGGTTTCGTCGTCCTCAAAGCCGGCATCAGCCGCGAGGCGACCGAGGTCGAGGCCGAACTCGTCCAGCTCGTACGCGACCGCATCGGTGCCGTCGCCTCGCTCAAGAGCGTGGCGGTCGTGGCCGCCCTGCCCAAGACCCGATCGGGAAAGATCCTTCGCAAGACGATGCGCGGCATCGCCGACGGCCTCGACGAACCCATCCCCTCCACCGTCGACGACGCGAGCGTCATCGAGGCGCTCCGCCCTGTCCTTCGACGCACAGGCCGCACCGTATGACCGTCCATCTTCTGTGATGCGCTGTGGAGCCGTCCGCGGCTGTCGTGCAGCGTCATGTCGAGCGCAGGTCAGGTGCTGTCCGGTGCTGCGGATGCCAGCCGTGGCGCTGGTGGTAGTGGTGCGTGCTGAGGACAGGCTTCCAACGCCTGGATCGCCAACCCTGCGAAGCGTCGGGATGCCTTGACCTGGCCGGCCGTCGATGTGGCGTGGATCCCCTTGTTGGCCATGAGGATGAGAATCAGGTCGTCCAGGACGAAGTCGGACCGCAGGCGCCCCGCCTCCTTGGCTCGCTGAGCCAGTTCGGCGACTGCTTTCACCGTGTACTCACGGCCCGCGGCGGCATCCTTCATCTCCGGGTAGGTCGACAGGAAGGCTTCGGTGAAGCCCCGATCGCGTGCGTGCAGCTCACAGATCCTCTCGATCACCAGGCACAGTCCACGCCACGGATCAGGATCGGCGCACCCCTCGTCGACAATGGCGCGACATGCATTCAGCTGGTCCGCGAAGGCCTCGGCGACCAGCGCCTGCTTGGTCGGGAAGCGACGGTACAAGGTGGCAGGTCCCACCCCGGCACGCCGCGCGACCTCCCGCATCGGCACGTCCAGGCCATCGGTGGAGAACAGCGCTCGGGCCGCGTCGAGGATGCGTTCGCGGTTGTCCAGCGCGTCGGAACGCAACGTGTGAGGCAAACGGTCGGTCACCACTCTCACTTTAGCTAAGCGGACGGGGGCGTCCGTTACCGTCCGAGACGCAGAAGCCCTCGTGCTTGAGCTGTCCGAGAACCTGGAGACCACGTTGAAGGCGATCTCGATCCAGACGTTCGGAAGTCCTGACGGTCTGGCTGTTGTCGGCCTGCCGGTACCCGCACCAGCTGCGGGGCAGGTACTGATAGCCACCGAGGCGGTGGGCGTCGGTGGTGTAGACACCCTGATCAGAAGCGGGGCTCTGGCCGCCTACGGCTTCGAGGAGGGCCACATCCCGGGCAGCGAGGTGGCGGGCACCGTGACCGCGGTCGGCGACGGCGTCGACGGGTCATGGATCGGCGAGCGGGTGTGGGCCTTCACCGGCACCGGCGGAGGCTACGTCGAACACGCCCTCGCGCCGGTCGAGGAGGTCGTTCCCCTGCCCGCGAACCTGTCCGCGGTCGATGCGGTGACACTCGGCAGCTCCGGCGTGGTGGCCCACTTCGGGCTCCGCCACGCCCACTTCGCTCCCGGGGAGACGGTCCTGGTGCGTGGTGCAGCCGGCAGCATCGGGATCATGACAGTGCAACTCGCCGCTCGTGGCGCCGCCGCCGCAGTGGCGGTCACCACCTCCTCGGCCGAGCGCGGCGAGCGGCTACGACGCCTCGGCGCGACCCACGTGCTGGACCGCTCCGGTGACGGAGGGGAACCATCGCCCGCGGGCTATGACGTCATCATCGACGTGGTGGCCGGCAAGGACATGCCGTCGTTCTTCGACCGGCTCAACCCGAACGGCCGCATGGTGGCCGTGGGCGCTGTCGCAGGCCAGCCACCGGCGGACTTCGGCACGAAGATCATGGCGGCGTTCCAGAAGTCGATGTCCTTCGCCGCTTTCAGCGCAGCCACCGTCACCGCCGGCGAACGGCGTGCCGTGCGGAGCGAGCAGTTCGCCGCAGCGAGCCGGGGCGAGATCGAAACGGTGGTGCACGAGGTGCTGCCGCTGGACGCAGCCGTGCTGGCGCACCGGAAAATGGACGCGGGCGAAGTCTTCGGCAGGATCGTGCTGACACCGTAGTCGAGGTCTGCTGAAGGGTTCGCCGCAGTTCGGGCCATGATGGCCGGCCGTGGGCATGCGCCGCAGCTCAGCGACGCCGAACCGGTGCCCCTGGCGATGATGCAGGCCATGCTCGACTTCACCTCCACGGCCAGGTGGCGGCCAACTCCATCTCGAACCACCGAGGGCGCACACCCGGCGGTGTCATCACCCGCTCCCCGGTGTCCGCTCGCACGCCGGTCAGTGCGCCGTCCTGGTGCCCCCCTCGTGCTCGATGCCCAGGAGGGCGAGGGCGTTGTGGATGCCCTGTTCGAGGACTTGATCAGCGAGCTGCGGGTCGGCGAGGGCCCGTGAGAGCTGGAGCGTGCCCGCCATCATGGCGTACGAGCTCAGTGCCATGGGGCGGACCGAGAGCGGGTCGTCCGGCGCCAGGCGGGAGGCGATGCCGTCGGCGACCGCCAGGACGCCGTCGGTGTACGCCTGCTTGGTCGGGTGTGTGCAGCGCCCTATCTCGTCGAGCAGGGCGGCGGAGGGGCAGCCGACGTCGCGGCTGTCACGGTGCCAGGGGGACAGGTACCAGCGCACGATCTGTTCGAGGCCGGCGCGGCCCGGTTCCGCGTGCGCGACGATAGTCGCGTTCTGGGCCTGCAACTGGTCGGCGATCGTGGCGGCCACCAGGTCGTCCTTGGACGTGAAGTGGGTGTAGAAGGCGCCGTTGGTCAGCCCGGCGTCCCTCATGAGCGCCGCGATGCCCGAGCCGTCGATGCCGTCCTCCTTGAAGCGACGGCCCGCCGTCTCGATGATCCTCTGCCGGGTGGCCTGCTTGTGCTCTCTCCCGTATCGCACCACACACTCCTCTACGTACCGGGCGGGCAACGCGCCCTCCATCGGCCCCTCCAACGTATTGTATTGTGAACGTAATTCAATAGCTCCGAATTCCGGCACCCCCACACCCGGGACGGGCCACGGCCTCCCGGCCCCATCACGCTGGAGGGCCTCGCCGACCTGGGCGGGCAGGGCCGGACGCAGCGGCCGTACGCACAGTTCGCTGCCCTCAAGAGCCCCGGGTTGCGCGCAGTGATGCCGTCCCGGCCACTCCGCGCGCACGGAGCTTGAGCCGGCCCACGGCGTTTTTCCGTCCCACGTCTCCGAAGTCGAGGAGGAAGCGGGCCCGGAAGCACCGCGCCAGATCCGCCACAAGTGCACGTGGACATGCGCCGTGCCGGCGGCCCGGGATCGGGGCTGAGACGGGCGTTGTCGAGACGGTGCAGGCTCCGGCTGAGCCCTCGTCCGGGATTCCGGGGCACAGCCAGGCGTCGTCGTCACGCCGGCATCGATGTCCTGACCGTCGCTGGCACCGCTCCCTCGGCCGGACGTCCACGACTCGCCGGTCACGATCAGCCCCTCATGGCCGTCAGCGCAGGTGAGCCGCTCCTGCCCTGATGGTGCGTGGCGCCATGCGCCATGACGCTTGGCGGAACTCGGGATTCCACAGCCGCGCATCCAGTTCGGCTCCCCCACTTGCACCCTGATTAAAGTACGGTCATACTTCAATAGTCGGCGGGTTGTTCAGGGACCTGATCCAAGGGGTTTCCCACTTCCTGGGGTTCCTCTGATCGCCGACACCGGACTGCAGTCGCAGCCGGGAGACCGGGAACCGCTCCGCGCCCACCTGCGAGGAAGCAGAAATCGGCCCACAGTGGCGGTAACCACACTTCGAAGGGCACGACCGTGAACGCACACGAAACGCGAGGCGACGTGGTGACGTCGTACAAGAACGCACAGACCCGCACCGTCACCGCCGACGGAGTGACCTTCGCCTACCGCGACCTCGGCCCCCGGACCGGTATGCCGGTCATCTTCATCACCCACCTCGCCGCGGTCCTGGACAACTGGGACCCCCGGGTCGTCGATGGAATCGCCGCCAAGCACCGGGTGATCACGTTCGACAACAGGGGCGTGGGCGCGTCCAGCGGCAAGACGCCGAAGACCATCGAGGAGATGGCCAAGGATGCCGTCACCTTCATCCGGGCGCTGGGGTTCGAGCAGGTGGACGTCCTCAGCTTCTCGATGGGCGCCATGATCGCCCAGGTGATCGCCCAGACCGATCCGCAGCTCATCCGCAGGCTGATCCTCGCGGGCACCGGTCCGGCCGGAGGCGAGGGCATCAAGAACGTCACCCGGATCTCGCACTTCGACACCGTCCGGGCGCTGCTCACCCTTCAGGACGTGAAGCAGTTCCTCTTCTTCACCCGCACCCCGAACGGGATTCGGGCCGGCAAGGAGTTCCTGGCCCGCCTGAAGGAGCGCACCGAGGACCGCGACAAGGCGATCCGCCCCGCCTCCTACTTCTCCCAGCTCAAGGCCATCCACCGCTGGGGGCTGGCGCGGCCGCAGGATCTGTCCGTCATCCGGCAGCCCGTGCTCGTCGCCAATGGTGACCACGACAGGATGGTCCCGACATCGAACTCGGAGGACTTGGCCCGGCGGCTGCCCAACGCCGAGCTGGTGATCTACCCCGACGGCGGCCACGGCGGCATCTTCCAGTACCACGAGCAGTTCGTGCCCACGGCTCTCGAGTTCTTCGGCCGGCCGTAGGGCCGCGGTGCGGTCTGCGTACGGACCGAGGACGCCGACTCAGAGCCGTGACGCCCCGCGGGCGTCACGGCTCTCGGCACCTGCTCGACGTAACCGACCTGCACGCTTCTCAGCCACACGGCGCCGAGGCGATTTTCGTGCGGCCGGCGGTGCGGAGACCGGCATGGCCGATATCCCGTCTGCGCCAGTCCGCTAGTCCGCTAGTCCGCTAGTCCGCTAGTCCGCTACGGCGTATCGAATGAGCGGAACGTCATCCGCCGTACGAGCGGAGGATCGCCGCATGGGTGTCACCACCGAGATCGCAGCTGTCCCGGCGACCGCCCGCTCACACTGACGGCCGGAATCGCGGGTGCGTGGCACCGGCGTCCCAGCCCTTGCCAGGCGGTCAGCCAGCCGGTGCCGACTGCTGCTGCACGAAGGTGAGGGCGTTCTCGATTCCCTGCTCGAGGACCTCGTCGGAGAACTTCCGGTCGGAGAGCGCGCGGGACAGCTGCAACGTTCCCACCACCATGGCGTAGAGCCCGATGGCCTTGCCGCGCGCGGACTGCGGATCCGCGGGTGCCAGGCGGGCGGCGAGCTCGTCCACGATGGCCCTGGCGCCGTCGGTGTAGGCGTCCTTGGTCGCGTCACCGCAGCGGCCGATCTCGTCGAGCAAGGCGGCGGACGGGCAACCGTCACCGGGGTTGTCCCGGTGCTCGGGCGTCAGGTACCCGCGGATGAGATCCTCAAGTCCCTCGCGGCCGGGCCGGAGCGTGTCGTACTGCTTGACCTGCGCGCGCAACTGCTCGGCGACGACATGGGCGACGAGATCGTCCTTGGACTCGAAGTGGGCGTAGAAGGCTCCGTTGGTGAGTCCGGCGTCGGACATCAACGTGGAGATGCCGGAGCCGTCGAGGCCGTCCTGCTTGAACCGGTGGCCGGCCCGCTCGATGATGCGTTGCCGCGTCACCTGCTTGTGCTCCTTGGTGTAGCGCGCCACAGTGCTCCTCCGTCAGCTTCGCGGGGCCATTGCCTCGCGCCCATCGTAATCCATGGCCTGACGCATGTAATATTACGATCGACAGGCGACTTTGCGGCCTGCTGCGATCTCCGGCATGTCCGGACGCAGATCCACGATGCCGACCCGGGCGCCGCGGGAGAGAAGGGCCGAGGCCGTGGCGCTGCCGGACATCGGTGGCCGCCGGCGATGAGCACGACCTTGTCGGCGAGTTCTCATGCCTGGATGCGGATACCTCGTCCTCAGTCATGAGACGGGGCCGAGTCCCCGCCCGGTGCGGCGAGTCCTGATGCGAAGCCGCGGGGCGGGACCTCGTCGTCATCGACGGCGCACCGCTCGCGTCGCGAGCGCATGTGCCCCACCGCCTGGCGGCGCCGCGCGCACGCCGAAGCGCCCGGGGAAGGCGACTCCCCCGGGCACCGGGCGCTCCGGTCAGGCGGCGTAGGTGGGGTAGTCGGTGTAGCCGGCCGCGCCACCGCCGTAGAAGGTGGCCGGGTCGGGGGTGTTCAGGGGCGCGCCCGCACGGATGCGCTCGACCAGGTCGGGGTTGGCGAGTGCCATGGAGCCCACGGTGATGACGTCGGCGATGCCGTTCTCGATGTCCTTGGCGCGGGTGTCGATGTCGGTGCCCGCACGGTTGAGGAGCAGCGTGTTGGGCCACAGCCTTCGGAGCGTGTGCAGGAGTTCTTCGTCGCCGCCGTGGGCGAGGTGCAGGTAGGCGAGGTCGAGGGGGGCGAGGGCGCGCACGAGGTGCGGGTAGAGCTCGTGCGGGTCGTCCTCCACGAGGTCGCCGAGCTGGAAGGGGTTGCCGGGAGAGAGCCGGATGCCGGTACGGCCGGCTCCGATCTCGTCGGCCACGGCGGCGGCGACCTCCACGGCGAAGCGGATGCGGTTGTCGAGGGAGCCGCCGTACCGGTCGGTGCGCTGGTTGGTGTTGGCGGCGAGGAACTGATGGACCAGGTAGCCGTTGGCGCCGTGGATCTCGACGCCGTCGGCACCGGCCGCGATGGCGGCCGCGGCGGCCCGCCGGAAGTCGTCGACCGTCGCGGTGACCTCCTCGGTGGACAGTGCGCGCGGTTCCGGCATTTCCTGCATCCCGGAGCCGGTGAACGTGAGGCCCCCCGGCTTGATCGCGGAGGGGGCCACCGGCTGCCGGTGGTGGGGGGTGTTGTCGGGGTGGGAGATCCGCCCGACGTGCATGAGCTGGATGACGATACGCCCGTCGGCCTTGTGTACGGCGTCGGTGACCTTGCGCCAGCCCGCGATGTGCTCGTCGGTGTAGATGCCCGGCGTCACCGGGTAGCCCTGGCCGTCGGCGGAGGGCTGGGTGCCCTCGGTGATGATGAGGGCGTGCGACGCGCGCTGGGCGTAGTACTCGGCGTTGAGCTCGGTCGGCACGCCGTCCGGGGTGGCCCTGCTGCGGGTCAGGGGGGACATCGCCAGACGGTGCGGCAGGGAGATCTTTCCGGCGACGGTCGGGGTCCACAGGCTGTCGAGCATGCGTGCTTCCTCAGGTTGTTGGTGGTGTGGGTGGCGGACATCCGGCAGGCCTACGTCCCGGTCAGGCGGGCGGAAAAGATCCTCGCTTTTGGGAACGAGGCCACCGGCGAGGTCTTTGCGGATGGAGGGGAGGGCGACGGTGACGATTAGGTTGTCGAGCGCGGCGTTGATTCCGGCCCCGCCGGTGATGACCGCAGCCCCGACGGCACCGCCTCCCGAACCGGTCGCTTGTGATGCTGTGCCAGGACGTTCCCTTGAAGGACGCGCCTGGCGGTTGGCCGGCGAGGGCGGGCCCTCCTCAGGGGAGCTGCGGATAGAGCGCCGAGACGCCCCCGGACAGTGCCGCCTGCGCCTGGCGGGCCGCGTTGTCCGCGAGGATCTCGTAGGCGCCGGCGGCGATGCCGTCCACGGCGATGCGCGCGATGTCGGCCGGGTCGGACTTGGCCGCGTCGACGGTTCGGACCATGTCGGTGTCCATGTAGCCGACATGCAGACCGGCCACGCGGATGCCCTGGTCGGCCAGTTGCACGCGCAGGGTGTTGGTCAGCGACCACTCCGCGGATTTGGCGGCGCAGTAGGCGCCGAACTCCGGGAAGCTGACCCAGGACAGGCCGGACAGGACGTTCAGCATGGCCCCGCCCCCGTTGGCCGCGATCTGGGGCGCGAAGGCGCGGGCCACTGTCAGGGTGCCGAGGTAGTGGGTGTTCATCTCCAGGCGGATGTCGTCCAGGTCGGCGGTGAGCAAGTCGGCGCCGGTGGAAGATCCCGCGTTGTTGACCAGGATGGTCACATCGCCGGTGGCCGCGGCGGCGGCCGCGACGGAGGCGGGGTCGGTGATGTCGAGCGCGATCGGCTTGGCGCCGGGCAGGTCGACCTGGTCGGGGTTACGGGCGCCGGCGTAGACGGTGGCGCCACGGCTGAGCAGTGCGGCGGCGAGGGCCCGGCCGAAGCCCCGGTTCGCTCCGGTGACGAGGGCGGTACTGGCGGAGAGGTCCATGGAGGTTCCCGGTGAAGTGGAGAGGAGATGACCAGGGCGGTGACGGCGTGATCTGACGCGACCCCAGTCCATTATATTACGATCGTAAGAGTAAGCGGGTCGAGCCAGTGATCGCAACCGATCCGCCTGGTGAATGACGCTGAGCCGGGCTTCTTGCCGGCACAGGCGGTGGAGCGGTGGCCACAGCCGCCGGACTCACGGCTTTCGACTTCGGCTCTGAGATCGGCGGATCCACCCGGACTCCGGCACACTTCAACGGTCTCTACGGACACAAGGCGACCTGGCGGTCCATCCCCCGGATCGGACACGTCCCGGGCGGACCAGGTCTCGGACGGTGGGCGGAGATCGACCTCGCCTGTGCCGACGCCCAAGTGCGCGACGCACGCGACCTGGCCCCCATCCTCCACGCGACGGCAGGACCGCCGGAGCGCGACGGCGGCTTCAGCCACACCCTCGCACCGCCACGAGCGAACGAACTGGGCGCCTTCCGCGAGGCGGTGTGGACCGAGGACGCGTCATGCCCGATAGACCACGATGTCGTTGCCGCGGTGGACGACGCCTTGAGCGCCCTGAAAGTGGCGGGCACGAAGGTCGAAGTACGGCCCACCAGCCCGCCCGTCGACATGACGACCAGTCATGCCCTGTTCCAGCGCCTGCTCTTCGGCGCCTTCGCCTACGACCGGCCCGGACTGACAGCGGCCTCCAGCGCCGCGACCCTCGCGCGCGTTGTCCAACACCCTCGTGGAGAGGCACTGGACGCGGTGAGAGGAACCTTCCAGTCCCACGACAGCTGGCTGCAAGCGGACGTCGCACGCCGTGAACTCCGGCACCGGTGGGCCGAGTTCTTCCGTGAGTTCGACGTCCTGCTCATGCCGGTGACTCCGACCACGGCGCCGCCTCATCACACCAAGCCGATCGAGAGGTTCGGCCGACGGATCCAGGTGGACGGGCATTCCCGTTCCTACTGGGATCAGGTCAAGTGGAGCGCCATCGCCAATGCGGCCGGCTCTCCGGCGACGACCATCCCCGTCCGAACGGGCCGGGACGGTCTGCCCGTCGGGCTGCAGGCGATGGGGCCGAGCGGCGGCGACCTCACGACCATCGAGTTCGCCGAGCTCCTGGGCCGGGAAGTCGAGGGCTACCAGCCCCCTCCGGCCTTCGCGTGACGATCAGCCGGCCGACCCCGCACGGGTGAACGGCCACCGGATCGGCCCGCACGGTCTCACTCGCCGTCGGGCGCCATCGAGACCACGACCTTGCCGGCCTTGGTGCGGCCCTGCTCGACGTACGCCATCGCCTCGAGGGTCTGGTCGAAGGGGAAGGTGCTGTCGATGACGGGGCGGAGTTTCCCGCTGTCGTAGAGGGCGCCGAGCTTGCGCAGCTGGGAGCCGTTGGCCCGCATCCAGAGGAACTCGTAGCGCACGCCCAGCTTCTTTGCCTGCTTGCGGATCTTGCGGCTGAGGGTGTTCATGACCAGGCCCAGGACGGCGGGGGCGCCGAGCTGCTTGGCGAAACCGGCGTCGGGCGGGCCGACGACACTGATGGCCAGGCCGCCGGGCTTCAGTACGGTCAGTGACTTCTCGAGGTTCGCCCCGCCCAGGGAGTCCAGCACCAGGTCGTAGCCCGAGAGCACCGTGGAGAAGTCTTCCTTGGTGTAGTCGACGACGACGTCGGCGCCCAGGCTCCTGACCAGCTCCTCGGACCTGGTGTTCGCGGTCGTCGCCACCGTGGCGCCGAGGTGCTTGGCGAGCTGGATGACCGTCGACCCGAGGCCGCCGGCCCCGGCGTGGACGAGGACCTTCTGCCCCGGCTTCACGTGCGCGCGCTCGACGAGGACCTGCCATGCGGTCAGGGCCACCAGCGGCACCGCGGCTGCCTCTTGGAGAGTGAGGGAGGCGGGCTTGGGCGCGACATCGTCGACGTCGATCGCGATGTACTCCGCGAAGCCCCCGACCCGCAGGTCGCGCGGGCGGGCGTAGACCTCTTCGCCGACCTTGAAGCCGTGTACGGCGGAGCCGACCTGTGTCACGACGCCGGCCACGTCGTGGCCGAGCACGAACGGACGCTTGTACTTCAGGATCTGCTTGAACTGCCCGTTGCGGACCATCTTGTCCAGCGGGTTGATGCTGGCGGCGCTCACTCTGACCAGAACGTCGCGGGCTCCGACGGTGGGCTTGGGCACGTCGGCGGCGCGGGCGCCGTCCTTGCCGTACTTCTCGACGACGAATGCCTTCATGGCGGCCGCCTTTCTGCGTGGGTGTCTCGGTGGTCGGTGTGATTCTTGGGACGGGTCCCCTGTGCGCCTGCTTCTCGTCGGCGGCAGGGGTGACGTGCCGATCATGACGGTACTAGCTGAGTATGGAAAAGTAAACTCAGAGGAGGTTAGAATCACCCCCATGGACGCAACGACCGAAGCCCTGCGGGACGACGCCGGCACGTTTCCCCATCTCGACCGGGACACGTCGAACTGCTCGATCGCCCGAACCCTTGAGATCGTGGGCGAGAAGTGGACGATCCTGATTCTGCGCGAGGTCTGGTACGGCTCGTCCCGTTTCAGCGAGTTCGAGCGCGTCCTCGGCTGCCCTCGCAACCTCCTCGCGGCGCGACTCAAGATGCTCGTGGAGGAAGGGATCCTGGCCACCGAGACCTACAAGGAGCCGGGCTCGCGGAGCCGACCGAAGTACGTGATCACAGCCAAGGGTATGGATCTGGTCCCGGCCGTGCTGGGACTCCTGCAGTGGGGGGACCGCTACCGCGCCGACCCGGAGGGCCCGGCCATGCTGTCCCGGCACCGTGGATGCGGCGCGCATGTCGACGCCCAGATCCGCTGCGACCAGGGCCACGCCGTACGGCCGGAAGACATCGAGAGCATCCCCGGCCCCGCCTTTCGCCTGAGGCCGGCGGAGTGAACTGAGCGCGGTGGCGCCAGGAGCTCGCGACGGGGCCGGTCCGTCCAGGCGCGCTCACGCTCGCCCGGTCCAGTCCGGCCCGGGGCTTCGTTCCGGCGGTCGCCACCGGGACGGCCTGGACCACCCGTGGCGACTGCGGGCGTCGGCCGCCGGACATGGATCGGGCCGCCCCGAGAATCGAACAACGCCCGTCCCCGCCCCCGCCGAGCGCGGCCCGGAAGCGGTCACACACCCACCACCTCGCCAGGCAGGTCACGCCCCAGGCGCAGGCAATGCCCGCACAAGTAGCGCGGCGGCGCGGGCGGCGGGCACGGTCGGAACCTGCGCCCCGGCTCGGCCGTCGCCATCCTGACCCGCGCCTCCAGCGCCCACACCACTGCGATCGCGCGGACCGAGTAGTCCAGCCGTGAGCGGGGTGTCGCGCACGGCTTGCGCACCGGGGCGCGGATCGAGCCGTCCGAGAGGGGGAGTTCCGCCCACGCCCCGAAGCGGCGCGGGATCAGACCGGATCGACGAAGATGTCGAGCGCGAGATCGCCCGCGAAGCCGGCCGGGCTGTAGACGGACAGGTCGGTGACGCCCTCATCCGACAGGACCTCGTCGTCGATGAACAGGCTGCCGGTGCACTTGCGCGCGTCACGCGTGAGGACGGCGTACGCGGCGTCAGCCATGATCCGCGGGCTACGGGCCTGTCCGGCGCCGCCGACCACGTTGCGTACGGCGGCGGTGTCGATCAGCGTTCGCGGCCACAGCGAGTTGGCGGCGATGCCGTCGGCGGCGAGCTCCTCGGCGAGCCCGATGGTGCACAGACTCATCCCGTACTTCGACAGCGTGTAGCCGAGATGCCTGCCCACCCAGTGCGGCGCGAGGTTCAACGGCGGCGAGAGGGTGAGGATGTGCGGGTTGTCCGCTTCCCGCAGGTGCGGGATCGCGGCCTTGCTCAGCAGGAACGTGCCGCGCGTGTTGATGTCCTGCATCAGGTCGTACCGCTTCATCTCCAGCTGCTCCGTCGACGACAGGTCGATCGCGCTGGCGTTGTTCACCACGATGTCGACGCCTCCGAAGGCGGTGACCGCGGCGTTGACGGCGGTGCGTACGTCGTCGTCGTCGCGGACGTCACCGACGACGGCCAGCCCCTTGCCGCCCGCGCGCTCGATCTCCTCGACCGCGGTGTGAACCGTGCCTTCGAGCTTCGGGTGCGGTACGGCGGTCTTGGCGAGCATCACCACGTTCGCACCGTCGCGGGCCGCGCGCAGGGCGATGGCGAGTCCGATGCCGCGGCTGCCTCCCGACATCAGGACGGTCTTGCCGGCCAGCGTCTGTGTCATGGTCGAACCTCCAAAATAGATTGGTGAACTAATCATAAGCAGTACGAATGATATGGTCCGCGCATGACTTCCACCCCCGCACGCCAGAGCGACCGGCTCTACCACGAGCTCCTCGCCCCCAAAGAGACCCAGTCCGTACGCGCCACCGTGCGCCGGATCGCGGAGCAAGAAGTGGCTCCGCACGCCGCGGCGATCGCGAACGGCGACGAGCGCACCGACGGCTTCCCCCGGCAGGTGTTCGACGCGCTCGCATCGGCGGGGGTCTTCCGGATCCCCTTCCCCGGCGAGGTCGGCGGCGACGGTCTGACCCACCCGGCGACCGCCACCGCAGCGGCGATCGAGGAACTGGCCTACTACTCCAGCAGCGTCGCGGCCGTCTTCGACGTGCACTGCATCCTGGCGGGCAACGCCCTGCGGCAGGGCACCGAGGAGCAGCAGCAGCGCTGGCTGCCCAAGGTCGCGGAGGGGTCCGTGGTCGGCGCGTTCGCCACCACCGAGCCGGACGCCTCCAGCGACCTGTCTCCGCAGGCCGTTCGGACCGAGGCCGTACGCACCGAGACCGGCTGGGTGCTCAACGGCCACAAGCGGTGGATCTCCAACTCGCCCGTGGCCGCGTTCGTGGTGGTGCTCGCCCGCACCGGCGAGCGGCTGAGCATGTTCATCGTCGACACAACGCTTCCGGGCGTTCACGTCGGCCTCGCCGACCGCAAGATGGGCAACCGCGGCCAGCTCACCGCGGACATCCGCTTCTCGGGCGTCCACCTGACCGACGACGACCTCCTCGGCGGCACCGAGGGACACGGACTGCGCCACGCACTGTCCACCCTCACCTACGGCCGGATCGGCATCGCGGCCGCCGGGGTCGGCATGGCACAGGCCGCCTTCGACCACACCGTGGCCCACCTGTCGACGCGCCACGCCTTCGGCAAGCCGGTGGCCGCCAACCAGCACTGGCAGTTCCTGCTCGCCGAGCGGGCCACCGAGATCGACAACGCCCGCACCCTCGTCACCAAGGCGGCCCTTCGCCTGGACGCCGGCAACCCGTCCCCGGAACCCGAGGCCGCGATGGCGAAGTACTACGCCACCAAGCTGTCGGTGGACATGGCACGCGACGCCGTCCAGGCTTTCGGAGGCCTCGGCTTCGCACGCGAACTCGGCGCCGACGGAAGCCCCGGCCCCGTCGAGGCGATCTACCGGGACAGCAAGATCGGCGAGATATACGAGGGCACCAACGAGATCCAGAAGTGGGTCATCGCCCGGCAGATCTTCGGCCGGGCCATCGTCGGCTGACGGTCCCGCCGCGTTCCCTGCCCTGCGAACCCCTCTTCCGCGCACCGAGACCGCCGCCCGGACCGGCCGCCTCCGGCGTTCTCGTACGATGGCCCCAGACGATACGCAGGGCTAACCATAGGCGGGATAAACGATGTCCGAGGCTCCGCTGGTACCGGGGACGGTGGCCGAACACACCATCTGCCTGCTGGTCAAACTCGGACAGGTGGCATTCAGGATCGCCGAGGACGGCCTCAGCGCCACCGGCCTGCGCGTGCGCCACTACAGCGTCCTGCAGGCCCTGGCCGACAACGGGGCCATGCCGCAGCTGGCGCTCGGCTCGTTCCTGCGCATCGACCCGGCGACGATGGTGACGAGTCTCGACGACCTGGAGCGGGCCGGATACGCCGAGCGGACACGCGATCCGCAGGACCGACGCCGCTACGCCGTCAACATCACCGACGACGGGCGCAAGGTCCTCGCCGACCTCAACCGCACACTCGCCGGCCTCGACACCGAAATCCTCCCCGACCTCGGCACCACTGAGCGGCACTCGCTGCACGCCCTGTTGAGCAGCCTTGCCGAGAGTCCCGCTCTCACCGCCATGTTCGACGCCATCCGCGAGCAGAGCGGCGCGAAGAGGGCTTGACGTGCTCCCCGGCCCAGGCCGTGGGGTGAGGTGACAGCTGCGGCGTAGGAGCGGACAGCTCCGCTTCCGCCGGGTACGGATGGTCGTGGGCGGTCCTGGCGGGAACACCGGCAGGTCGTGAACGGCGTGTTGTGGCGGTTGCGGACCGGAGCGCCCGGCAACACGGCCGGGTGCAGATACCTCTTGCCCGGTCACAGCCCGGGGAGTCCGCCTGTGGCCCGAGAGGCCGATGGAGCCGACCGTAGCGATCCTGCCGCTCTTCGACGAGGAGCTCTCCCAGCCAGTCGCCGACCCGACCATCGATGGTAAGTGGATCGACTTGCCTTAAGGACGGTGCGGGAGTTACCTTCCGATGGTGAGTCCATCGACTTACCTTACTTCTCGGCAAGGAACAGGCACCATGAATCGTCTTGCGGGCAAGCGTGCCCTCATCACCGGCGGCACGAGCGGGATCGGTCTGGAGACCGCCCGACGTTTCCTCGCGGAGGGGGCCGACGTACTGGTCACCGGCGTGACCCCCGCCAGCATCGACAGGGCCCGGCAGGTCCTCGGGGACAAGGTGCCCGTCATGCATGCCGACGCCCGCGATCTCGATGCGCAGCGCACCCTGGCCAAGCAGGTGGGTGAGCACTTCGGGAAACTGGACGTGGCGTTCCTGAACGCGGGCGTCTCGGACTGGCGGCCCTTCGAGGACCACACGGAGGACAGCTACGACCGGCTCTTCGACATCAACGTCAAGAGCGTCTTCTTCCTCACCCAGGCCCTGGTGCCCGTGCTGGCCGACCCGTCCTCGGTCATCCTCAACGCGTCCAGCAGCGCGCACGGCGGATACGGGAACTCGAACGCCTACGCCGCGACGAAGGCGGCCGTCGGCTCCCTGATGCGCTCGTGGAACGCGGACCTGCTCAAGTCGCACGGCATCCGCTTCAACGCGGTCAGCCCCGGCCCGGTGGACACCCCGCTGTACGCCAAGCTCGGGATCGAGGACCCCGCGGTGCAGGCGGCGGTCCTGGAGCGGATCAGCGCCGGCATCCCGCTGGGCCGCATGGGTCTGCCGGAGGAGGTCGCGGAAGCCGTCGTGTACCTGGCCTCCGACGCCGCCGCCTTCGCGGTGGGCCAGGACCTTATCCTGGACGGCGGCCAGACCGTCCTCTGACAGCGAGGACGCGGCCGGGAAACGGGCGAGGGGCGAGGGCATGGCGGTGGCGGAACGAGCGGAAACCGGTGGCGAAGCGAGCCAGGCCGGGTATCACGCGCAGATCAAAGCGGAGAACCGCGCCCGCATCATCCGCGCCGCCCGCGACCTCTTCCTCGCCCGGGGATACGACAAGACCTCCCTCGCCCAGATCGCCAAGGAGGCCCGCGTCTCCACCGGCACCCTCTTCAAGCGGTACCCCACCAAGGCGGCGCTGTTCGCGGCCGTCACCTCCGAACAGTGGCAGCTGGACGTGGAGTACGCCGCGCCGCCGCCGCCCGGCGACCCCCGGTACGGTCTGGACCACATCGGCCGCGACTACGCCTGCCTGGTCGCGCGGCCGGGCACGGCGGCGCTGTGCCGCCTCATCATCACCGAGCTGCCTCAGATGCCGGAACTCGCCGACATCGTCGGCACCGGCTTCGCCATCGACCGTGGCCCGTTCTTCGACCGGCTCCGCGACTACCTGGAGGCCGAGGCGCAGGCGGGCACACTCGACTTCCGTTCGGCCGACGGACAGCCGCTGTCGGCATCCGAAGTGGCCGAACAGTTCCTCGGCATGATCTGCAGCCAGTTCCTGTGGCCCCAACTCGTACGGACCGACTTCGTCCCGCCCAACCCGACCGACGCCGCGATTGTGGACGAAGCGGTCGCCCTCATGCTCAGCCGCTACGGCACCGGATCCTGAACCCCGGACCTCCGGTTCACGCCGCAAGGACTTCGACACGTCGCCCTACCGTCGAGGTGGGAGGCAGATACGGCCGCCGGTCGCGGCAGCACGCCTCCGCGAAAGCGTCACCGGCGGCGGCATCCGCCACCGCTCGCCGCGCGGGGAACCGATGGAGGCGGCCGTACGGCCCACCGTCTCGGCGGTCTCCGGAACGTCGGCCAGTGCCGCGGCGTGGTGCTCTGTGCCCGCTCAGCCGTCATCGACGGCAGGCCGGCGCCCCGTCGGCTTCGTGTACTCCGGCCTCGGCGGCACCGAGCCTGAGAGTGGCGAGGCCCAAGGCGGCGACCGGGCCGTGCTGTCGCGGGCTACGGCGATCACCAAGGAACGGCCGTCGGGATCCGGTTCGCCCTGTGATCGTGGGAGCCGCTCGGACCGCCGCGCGCCAGCGTGGCCCGTACCTTCGGGCTTGGCCGCCGACGGCGTCAACGCCCGCCGTTGACCTGACCCGGGGCACGGCAGGGCGGCCCGCCTCGGGCACCATGGCCTGTCGTCAGCGTGCCACCTCTTCTCGATCGAGGTCGCGGACCAGGTCGATGGCCCGGCCCAGGGTGGCGAGCCGGGCGTCAAGAGTCTCGCCGGCGGGGTAGAAGCGGACGGTGTCGACACCGACGTCGCGCCACACACGCAGTCGCTCACGCACCATGTCCTCGGTTCCGATCAGCGTCGTCGCCAGCACCATCTCGTCGGTGATCAGACCGGCCGCGCCGTCCCGGTCCCCGGCCTGCCAGCGGGTCCGGACCTCGGCCGCGACCTCGGCCCAACCCTGGCGGCTGTAGGCGTTGTTGTAGAAGTTCGTGGTCGCCGAGCCCATGCCGCCGAGGCTGAAGGCCAGCTCCTTCTTGCGCCCGGCCACCATCATGCGCAGGTCGTCCTCGTCCTCCGCGAAGGCGACCTCGGCGCCCTGGCAGATGTCGAGGTCGGCGCGTGTACGGCCGGCGTTGGCAAGGCCCCGGTCCAGGTGGTCGAAGTACGCCTCTTTGGCGCCTTCGGGGACGAAACTGGTGCCCAGCCAGCCGTCGGCGATCTCACCGGTCAGGTTCAGCATCTTGGGCGAGAGAGTGGCCAGGTAGACGGGGATGTCGTGCTCAGCGCGCATGGACAGACGCATGGGCCTCGCCTCCCCGTCGGGCAGCGGGATCTGGAATTCACGGCCGGAGTGGGAGACCTTCTCCCCCGAGGCGGCCTGTCGCACGATCTCGACGGTCTCGCGCATCCGGGACAGCGGCCGGTCGAATGGCACGCCGTGCAGCCCTTCGATCACCTGCGGTCCGGAGGGGCCAAGGCCGAGGAGGAAGCGCCCCTGGGAGATCTGCGACAGCGTGATCGCGGCGCGTGCGATGGCCGTCGGTGTGCGGGTGCCGAGCTGGATGATTCCCGATCCGAGAAGCATGCGCTCCGTCTTCGCGGCGAGATAGCCCAACGGAGAGGGCGCCTCGGAGCCCCATGCCTCCGCCACCCAGCAGATGTCGAGACCGAGCCTCTCCGCCTCGGTGACGTAGTCGACGATCTCCCGCCAGTCGCCGCCGGAGGCTTCGATCGTGGTGGACGTACGCATCACAGACTCGCCTCCCCCGAGGTCCGGGGGCTCTCGGCCAGCTTCTTGACCTCTTCGAGGGTGACGGTCATGTTGGCCTCGAACTCCCGCATGCGCACGAAGACGATCTTCTGCTCCTTCTCCGGCATGCGTTCGATGGCGAAGGAGAGCCCCGAGGGGGCCGGCCCCATCTGCATCCATTCCCGCAGCACCGTGCCCCCGTCCTGTGGCTCCAACGTGAACCGCCAGATCGCCGACGGGTACTGCGGATCCTCTACCGCCCAGGCGAGCCGCTTCGGCGGCTCCCACTCGACGATGTGGGACGTGGTGGCCCACTCCCCGAACGCTTCGTGCTTGCTCCGGCCGACGAACCGGGCTCCCAGAGCGGGCCCGCAGCCGTCCAGCCATTCCACCGACTGCAACTCGGAACTCATGCGTGGCATCAGTTCGATGTCGGACACCAGCCTCCACACCTGAGCCGGTGGTGCGGCGATCCAGGTGTGGACCTCAACCGTCGGTTTGTCCGCGTAGCGTGCGCCCGTCCACTCCATGAACCCGCAGCCCCTCTGTCGCCAAGAGCGCTCGGATGAGCGTCTGACCAGTAAAGTTGCGTAGATAGACTCACTTGTCAAGGGTGACCTGCCGCGCAGGACACTGCCCGGTCAGCCCGTGAACCGGGCCCGTACATCCGGGCGTTCGGCCAAGTGCGGTGGGTAGCCGGGGCCCATTTGGGGGTGGGTGTTGTCCAGGGTCATGGGATCACCGCAGGCGGCGCACACCACCTCGGCATGCGTCTCCTGCCCGCACGTGTCGTGACGCATCGTCACCGGCGGGCCTGCTTCGCCGGAGAGCCAGCGGTCCCCCCACCGGTTCATCACCAGCAGCACGCCGTAGAAGTCGCGCCCCTTCTCGGTGAGCACGTAGTCATGGCGGACCGGCTCCGTCTGGTAGGGCCGCTTCTCCAGCAGCCCCTCCTCCACCAGCCGGCGCAGCCGGTCCGTCAGCGTGTTGCGGGCGATCCCCAGCGACTCCTGGAACGCGTCGAACCGCCGGATCCCGTAGAACGCCTCACGCAGCACCAGCGGCGTCCACCAGTCCCCGAGCAGGTCCATGGTGCGTGCGATCGAGCAGGGCCACTGCGCAAAGGATGTCCGTCTCATGACGGCCAGCATAGGTTCGTCCAGTCGTGAGACCCAGCAGGTGAACGGAACAACGACCGGTGCGCGGTCTCTTGTGCTCCATCAATAACGAAGTTATGTTGCCGCCATGAAACGTGACTTGCTGGGCAAGAACCTGGTTGTTACCGGAGCGGCACGCGGCATCGGCGAGAAGGTGGCCCGCCTGGCCGCCGCCCGAGGGGCCCGGGTGACCGTGATCGGCCTCGAAGCCGACCGGCTGCGCGCCCTCGCCGACGAGCTGGGTCCCGGCGCCGCCTGGCGTGAGGCCGATGTGCGCGACGGGGCTGCTCTGCGGTCGGCGATCGACGAGGCCGCCGACGTCATGGGCGGCGTCGACCTCGTGGTCGCCAACGCCGGCGTCGTGGCGTACGGGACGGTGCGGCAGACGGACGAGGCGTCGTTCGAGCGGGTGCTGGACATCAACCTGAACGGTGTGTTCCGCACCCTCAAGTACGCGACGCCGCACCTGGAGCGCAGCCGTGGCCATGTGCTGGTCGTGGCGTCCGCGCTGTCGTTCATGCCGCTGGCCGCGATGGCCTCCTACGGCGCGAGCAAGGCCGGGGCCGAGCTGCTCGCTCTGACCTACCGACAGGAGGTGGCCCACCTCGGAGTCACGGTCGGCGTGGTGCACCCCTCATGGATCGACACGGACCTCGTGCGAGGCGCCGAGGCGGACCTCCCCTCGTTCCAGGACCTGCGCACGCGACTCCCCTATCCGGGCAATGTCACCACGAGCTCCGACCGGGCGGCGGCCGCGATCGTCGACGGGCTCGTGCGCCGACGCAGCCGCGTGTATGTCCCGCGTGCGGTCGTCGTGGCCAACTGGGCCAAGGCGGCGCTGAATTCACCGCTGGCCTGGCCCTGGGCGAGGCGCTTCGCGGCCCGGGCGGTGCCGTCCCTCGAACGCGAGGTCGCGGCACTGGGGAGGCAGGACCAGGTGACGCCGGGCGCAGATGCCCCCGCCACGGAGACCAGGTCGTCCTAGAGCCGGGCAGCGCCCAACCGCCCGGCTTCTCAGCGGCCTTGGACGATCGAGTCGTACAGGCGCGCGCCGGCCTCGTGGGAGGCTTCGGCCCGTTCGCGCTCGTCACCGAGTCCGACAGTGAAGTTCACACCCATCGGCACGAGCACCTGCGCCACGGCGTCGTCGAACTCGACGAAGTGCTCAGCCAGTTCAAGGGTGATGTAACCGTGCACGTAACTCCACAGCTGGGCGGCGATGGCCTCGGGTTCCTGACGGTCGATCCTGCCGGAGCGCACGAGCCGTTCGCACGCCGCGGTGACATGAGCGTGGGCTTCCCGAAAGGCGTGGGAATGCCCGCTCAGGCGACGGTCCGTATCCGGCAGCGGCCGGTATGTCGCCCGAGTGGAGAGACCGAACATCAGGTCATACAGGTGAGGGTTCTCCCGGGCCTGCCGACGGCAGGTCAAGGCCATGGCGAAGAGATCCGCGATCGGGTCCTCCGTCACCGGCACCCGGCCGAACGCCGCGCCGAGTTCCTTGAACCCGTGGTCGGCGACAGCCCTCATCAGCTCGGGGATCCCGCCGAAGTGGCTGTAGACCACCATCGTCGACAGTCCGCTCGCGGACGCCACCGCGCGCACCTTCAGAGCCGACGGACCCTGCTCGGCCAGCAAGCCGACGGCCGCCTGCACGAGTCGCTCCGGTGCGTCATCGAGCCTCGCCCGCCCTGCCATGTTCCGTACGCCTCCACCGTTGACATACCAGAAATAACTTGGTTATGTAATTCTTCACGGCAATAGTACACATCGTGTGTGACCTGCCGTCTCGGATACACGCGTCCGCTCTCGGACACGTCATCACGCGCTGGTCCAGTCTCCTGCCGCCCGTGCGGGCACAGCGTGTCGGGCCGAACCCGACCTCATCGCTGCGACATGCATCCGCGGCCGTTTCCACGCATTTTCCCTCCTCATGAACTCAGCACGGGAGCAGAACTCATGCCGTACAAAGACAAGGGCCGTCTCACGGTCGAAGATCGCGGGGCCGTTCTGATCGCGCGGGTCGACGGCGGCCCGCTCCAGGAGTTCGGCCTCGACATCGCCCAGCAGCTGGAGAAGCTGGTGGCCCGAGCCGACCGTGATCCGAACATCCGTGCCGTCGTCTTCACCGGGGCACATCCCGAGCGGTTCGTCAGCCATGCCGCGGTCCGGTGGCTGCAGGAAGAGGGCGCCGCGAGCCCTACGGTCGGCCGGCTCGCTGCCTCAGCCGTCGTCCGCCTGGCCAAGCACGTGGACCGGTCCCGCCTCCTCGGGTCCGTGATGCGCAGAACCCCGATGCGCGGGGCCCTGCAGCTGGAACGCCTGCACAGGACCTTCCTGCGGATGAACGCCAGCGGTGTGCTCTACGTCGCCGCCCTCAACGGTTCCGCCCTCGGCCTCGGCGCGGAGTTCGCCTGGGCGTGCGATCTGCGGGTCATGGCCGACGGGGGCTTCTTCATCGGCCAGCCGGAGATCCTCCTCGGCATCATCCCGGGCGGCGGCGGCACCCAGCGGCTGACCCGCCTGATCGGCACCCACCGGTCCCTGGCCGCGATCCTCGAAGGCAAGCCGTTCACGCCCGAAGAGGCCCTCGCCAACGGGGCGGTGGACAAGGTCGTCGCGCAGGACAAGGTGGTCGCGCAGGCGGTCGAGCTCGCCGAGCACTTCGGGAAGCGGTCGAAGGGGTCGGTCGCGGCCGCCAAGAGGTCGGTGTACTTCGGCGGCTCGATGTCACTGGAGGACGGTCTGCACGTCGAACGCGCCGAGTTCTTCGCCCAGGTCATGTCGGAGGAAGGCCAGCGGCTGATGCTCGACTACCAGGCCACGACCGCCGCCACCGGCGAACTCCCGCTCTACACACCGGGCACCTACGCACGAGCCCTCGCCTCGGGCAGCGTGCCGGGCCGTCGCTCGACGAGCGGGCGGTGAACCGACGATGACCACTCAGCAGTCCTTCACCCGTCACGACATCACGTTCCCTTCCGGCGACAGCACCTGCGCCGGCTGGCTCTACCTCCCCACGGGCGTCACCTCTCCGCCCGTCGTCATCCTCGGGCACGGCCTCGGCGCCGTCCGCGAGATGCGCCTGGACGCCTTCGCCGAGCGCTTCGCGCAGGCCGGCATCGCCGCGGTGGCCTTCACCTACCGCCACTTCGGCGACAGCGGCGGCCACCCTCGCCAGCTCCTGTCGATCAAGCGTCAGCTCGCCGACTGGGACGCCGCCATCGCCTACGTCACGGCCCGCACGGACGTCGACCGCACCCGTATCGCCGTATGGGGCAGCTCGTTCGGCGGCGGCCATGCCATCACCGTCGCCTCCCGCCACCCCGAACTGCGCGCGGCAATATCGCAATGCCCCTTCACCGACGGTCTCGCCTCCGCGCTCGCGCTGGGCCCTGCCGCCTCACTCAAGGTCCTCCCCGTGGTCGCCCGCGACCTGGCGGCCAGAGGCCGCGGAAAGCCGCCCGTGATGGTGCCGATCGCCGCCACCCCCGGCTCGTCGGCCCTCATGAACGCCCCGGACGCCCTGCCCGGATACCAGGCGCTCCAGCCTCCGGGAACGACGTTCCGCAACGAGGTGGCGGCGCGGGTCATCCCGACCATCCTCACCTACCGGCCCGGGCGCGCGGCCAGGAAGATCGCCATGCCGATCCTCTTCTGCGTCAGCGACACCGACTCCGTCACGCCTCCCGCCCAGACCCTCCGCTACGCGCGCACCGCACCCAAGGGAGAGATCAAGAGGTACGAGGCCGGCCACTTCGACTTCTACACCGGCGAGACCTTCGAAGTACTGGTGCGCGACCAGATCGAGTTCCTCACCCGCCAGCTGAAGCCGGCAGCCGCAGCGTCAGCTCCGTGACCGGACCGCATCACACCCAGACAGGTACGCCCTCGCCATGAATTTCGCATCTCTGCCCGACCGCCGCGCGTCCCTCGACCCAGACGGGGCCGCGGTCTCGGACGGCCGCCAGGCCCTCACCAACGTCCAGTTGCTGCGTCGCGTCCAGGCGGCGACCCGTCACCTCCAGGATCTCGGGATCGGCCCCGGCGATGTCGTGGCTCTCAAGCTCACCAATCGCGTGGAGTTCGTGCTTCTGCTGTTCGCCTCCTGGCGGCTCGGCGCCACCATCACGCCGGTCAACCCGAGCATGACCGACGTCGAAGTGGCCCGTCAGCTCAAGGACTCCCGCGCACGTCTTCTGGTGAGCGAGGACGGCGAGGCCGCGGTGGCGGACGGGACCGCCGTTCTCGCCGTCGGCGAACTGCGCGACGACGCGGCGGCGGAGCCGGATGAGGCCCCCCTCCCGGACCCGTCCACGCTGGCCCTGCTCATCTACACCAGCGGCACGACCGGGGTTCCCAAGGGGGTGATGCTCGATCACGCCAACATCGACGCCATGGCGGACATGGGGCGTCAGGCGCTGGAAGTCGGTCCGGCCGACCGGTGTCTGCTGATCCTGCCGCTCTTCCACGTCAACGGCATCGTGGTCAGCACCCTCGTACCGTTGCTGGCGGGCGCGAGCGTCACCATCGCCGACCGGTTCAATCCCCAGACGTTCTTCGACGTGGTCGAGCGCGAGCGCCCCACGTTCTTCAGCGCCGTACCGACGATCTACAGCATGCTCGCGGCGCTTCCGGACCAGGTCCGCCCCGACACGTCGTCCCTGCGCTTCGGAGTCTGCGGCGCGGCACCCGCCTCCGCCGAACTGCTCACCCGGTTCGAGGCCCGTTACGGGTTCCCGCTCGTCGAGGGGTACGGGCTGTCCGAGGGAACCTGCGGCTCCACCATCAATCCGGTCGCGGGCCCTCGACGCGCCGGAACCGTGGGACTGCCCTTCCCCGGCCAGGAGATCCGGATCGTCGACGCCGACGGCAGCGAGGTACCACCGGGCGCGGACGGAGAGGTCGTCGTACGGGGCCCCAACGTCATGCGGGGCTATCTCGGCCGCCCGGAGGAGACAGCCAAGGTCATCGTCGACCGCTGGCTGCACACCGGCGACGTGGGCCGGCTCGACGCCGACGGATACCTGACCCTGGTCGGACGCTCGAAAGACATGATCATCCGTGGCGGGGAGAACATCTACCCCAAGGAGATCGAGGACGTCCTCGTCGGTGACCCGTCGGTGCTCGAGGCCGCCGTGATCGGCGTCCCCGACGAGAAATGGGGAGAGGTCGTCGTCGCCTACGTCCAGCCCCGACCGGGTTCGGCCGTCGATCCATCGGCACTGCAGTCCCGCTGCGCGCGCAGCCTCACCGGCTTCAAGCGCCCGACCGCGTTCTTCGTGGTGGATGCCATCCCGAAGAACCCGGTCGGCAAGATCGACAAGGTTTCGCTGCGCGCTGCTCACGCCGAGGTCTCCGCGCGGTCCTGACCTCCACGGAGGGCACTTGGGCTGTCTCCGGTGGCGGCCCTCAGCTCCGTGCCAGGGACCGAGTCCAGATCCGGGACCCCGGTGCGTGAGGGCTTCGCGTCGTTCGGGGCCGAGTACCGGAGCGGGGCACCTGCCGGTCGCCGGTGCCTCGCTCCGGTACTCAGGTGACCTCGACATGCTGCTGAACAGCTCGCCCAAGCGCGCTGTCACCGGATTCGACCGCACCGCCGTCACCATCGACCGGGACAAGAGGCAGGCCACCTACCCGCGTGGGAACGCCGGCACCTGGTGAAACCCCCGCCAACCGGCGCGGCACCATCGCGATCGCGGTGACTCTCGACAACGAGACCTGCTCCCTCTCCCCCGGCCCGTGACCAGGGCACCCGCTCGAGATCCGGCGGCCGTTCGCGCTCCCCCTCGACCACGCCCGAGCCCAGCAGACCGACGAGCAGCGGCGCGCCGAATACGCCGCCCGCGCTGGTGTCGGGGAAACCATCCACCAGGCCGTCCCGGTCACCGGCATGGGGCGCGACCGCTACCACGGCCTACGAAAGACGCACCTCAAGCAGTCTGCTCACCAAGTCCGAACCGTCACACGGCATCATTCAGGCATGATCACCATTCATCTGAAGTACGAGATCGACGCCGACAGGCTTGCGGATTTCGAGGAATACGGCCGCCGCTGGGTCCGGCTCGTCAACCGTTTCGGAGGGACGCATCACGGCTACTTCCTGCCGAGCGAAGGCGACAGCGACATCGCCTACGCCCTCTTCTCCTTTCCCAGCCTGGCCACGTACGAGCAGTACCGCACCGACAGCATGTCCGACCCGGAGTGCCAGGAAGCGTTCCAGCTGGCGCGTGACACCCGCTGCATCAAGCGGTACGAGCGCCGCTTCCTCCGACCGCTCGACGGTCTGTCCTAGGCCGACTGGAGGTGCGCAGCACCCCCCTCCCCCGGCCGCGTGGCTGTCGGCAGGGCTGAGATGACGGCCGTGGTGGTCGGGTTCGCGGTCTCGGTGTGACGCGTCGCGGCGAACAGCAGGCGCAGGATCGACCGGTCCTGGATGGGCGTCGTACGGATTCCGGATACGGCAGGGTCGATGGCTGTCCGGAGGACGAGCGCGGTGGCGAGGCCGGCCGGTGCCAGGGCGAGCCGGGCGGCGTTGTCGGCGGGGACGTAGCGGGGCGTGGGTGTGAAGCCTGCCTTGTGGCAGGCGTGCAGAATGTTTCCTGGTCGCGGTCCGATGCCCCTGAGTGTGGTGTCAGGCAGGTGGTGGTACCGCTCCCCCAGCAGCACGCCCCGCTCGTACGAATCCCGGCATCCGTCACTGGGACGCGCTTCTATCCGGGGCCTCTGCGGAGGCACCAATGCAAGATCACCGCTCGGATCGGCCGGGTCGTCGAGGACCACGATCACCAGGTGCTTGGACTGCCCTCAAGTCTGGAAGGAGGGGCGCCCGGAGGCGCCAGAATCGAGGCGGCTCTCCACGCGATCGTGGCTGCCCGCCATCTCATTCAGCAGGTCGCACATGGAGTCGAATTGCCCGGTGTACCGGTCCTGGAGCGGGCGCAAAAGAACTTGGCGATTGCGGGCGGGTACGTCGCCACCACTTGGACCACCGAGCTGTCCCAACGCGTCGACCGGCGCCCCCGTTAGGGATCGGCTCCGCAGGATCCTCGTCTTCAGCGCCATCGCACGCCGTCTCGGCATGGGCCTCGACGCCGTCGGCCGAGGAGGGGCAATTTTCAGGGCTGTCCTCGCTGGTCATCGAAGGCGAAGTCAACGAGGCCAGCGGGTCGTGGTGCGGACACGCACTCCGCAGGACACTGCGGTCTGTCCGGTGTACGGGCGCGTCGGCGGGGCGAGTGCACGGCTCTCACTGGCGGACGGTGGACGACCCAACTGACCCCCGGAATCGTGGGCTTCGCCCGCTCCTGACATCGCACGCCGACAATGCCGACAGGCTCACGCGTTGGATCGCCCAAGTCCGCACGCTCCGTCACCACCGAGAGCGAGACAGGGCCGTTGAATTGACGCACCCTGTTTCGATGGTGTTCGAAAGGATGGCTGGTATCCACGGGCGGCGCCTACGGTGTGCCGCAACGGGGGACGACCACAGCGAGTTGCTTCGGTCGGCCGAGTGACAGGTCCTCACCGGCGTCTGCTCGAACCGGCGTCACGGTGGGGCCCAGGCAGGGAGACTCCTAGCGGACGAACCCGAGGTCGGCCTCGACGTGGTCGAAGCGGCACACCCGGGCCACACATCGCGCGGGATCGGCGTCGGCCAAGCCTCACCGATCACGCGTGCTACCCCTCAGCGCCTTTCGAAGAGGCCTCAAAAAGGATCCGATGACATTGATAAGGCGCTTCGACCACGTCGGCATCACCGTTGCTGACCTCGACGCCGTGACTGCGTTCTTCGTCAGCCTCGGGTTGGAGGCCGATCGGAAAATGGCCGTCGAAGGCGAGTTCCTGGACACGGTGATCGGCATGACCGGCGCCCGCACCGAGATCGTCATGCTGCGGGTGCCCGGTGGAGGTACGACACTGGAACTCTCGAGCTTCGCACGGCCGAAGCACCTGCCTGGTTCGCCTGCCGCACCGGCCAACGAGCTCGGCCTGCGCAACATCGCCTTCGAAGTGCACGACCTCCAAGCCGCGGTCGACCATGCCGCACTCGACGGCTACGGCCTGGTGGGAGGCATCGGCGAATACGAGGGCGTGTGGCGGATGGCCTACGTCCGCGGTCCCGAAGGAATCATCGTCTCGTTGGCCGAGCGCATCCAGAAATAAGGAGACAACATGAGCACGGCGGTGACCGACGAACAAATCCGGGCTCTGGCCGCGACCGCGAAGCCCTACAGCCTGGCGATCCTTCAGTGGGGGCCGGAGCGGGCCATGTACGGCGCGGACGCAATCGAACTCGAACACCGACGGCGCATGGTGGCGCTGCGTGCTGACGGGGTGATCGCGATCCTGTGCCCGGTCACGTCCGACACCGTGGCCGGCGTCGCCATCATGACGGTGCCGGCTGAGGAAGCCGAAAAGATCATGGCCGGGGACCCCTGTGTGCGAGCCGGGATGATGCGCTGCGAGGTTCACCCGTGTCACGGCTTCCCGGGAGACGCCCTCCCCGTATGAACGGTCCCGGTCAATCCTTCCATTCGACATGCGGCGTCGGCCAGTCCATGTCGCAAGGCGCCGACCGATGATGCGACTCACCGGTCAGGCGGGTGAGCCAGGACCCGAAGCCCACACATGAGAAGACGCGCCCGCTACGAAGATCCCAACCCGTTGGTGATCTTCGAGTGGAAACTCGCCCGCGCCTCTCCCCCGCACCGCCGACTCCTCGGCCGCCGTCGTCTCCGCATGCACTGCCCTGTCCACGGTGGGCTCAGTCGGTATCGCCGGCGGGAGGGTCCTGCCAGCCGGGCAGAGTCAGCTCGTCGTCGCGAAGCGACCAGAGCGGCTGCTGCCGGGACGGCGGTCCGGCAAGGACCCGCAATTGCTGCGGGCGGTATTCGTCGCGCGCGTCCTCAACAGTGAAGCCCGCCGAGGCCAACACCGCGGCCATCGCCTGCTTCATCGCCGCTCCGATCGCGCTGGAATGCCGCAGGACCGGTTCGTCCAATTGCTTCAGCGCGAACGCGCGACGCGCGCAGGCCCGCAGACGAGGGCTTGCCTGCCAGGCCACGAACACGCCGCCCGCCGCGTCGGCACCGTCGTCGATGTCCACCTCGACGCCACCGGCCAGGACCGAGTCCAGGCCAGGGGCGAGCACGGGAAGGCCAGCGGCCGCCAGCTCGTTGCGGACCTTATAGGCGAGAACTTCCAAGGCCGCGGACTCTTCACTACCCACTCGTTCGAACACTTGCTCAATCTAGCCAACCGCAGACACGGACCCCTTGACCACGGCCACCCAAAACCGCATGCGCCCAGGCCCAGGTCAGCCAGCCGGCTGCCCTGGCTTCGCGGACGTGTTGCAGGATCACGCCCATCGGCGGGTCACAGATCGCGACAGGCTGCGCAGACCCGTTCCGCCCTGGACAGAGACGATCCACGCTCTTCTGCGCCATCTGGATGCGGTGAGTTCCCCTGCGCTCTGGGAGGCTTGGGGATCGATGCTGCGCGACACACATTCGGCAGCGAGGCGGACGACACCGGTCAGCTGAATCCAGGCGTCCGGGGTATCCGCCTGGACATGCTTGCTTTGGTTTCCTACCGCTCGTACCACGCCCCAACGACCGTGTGGGCCTTCGTCGTTGCCATCCTCATCGTGCTGGTGACCGCTTGGTACGTCCGACACCGAAGGTAGGTCGCCGAACCGCCGCCGCGCAGCCAGTTCGTCCTCTGGGAGAAGCGGCACTTTGAGCACCCCGGCGACTGCTTGCCGCTCCGAATTTCTTGGACCGCTCGCCCGACTCACCGTCGGCGGGCCGGGCCACAGGTGACTCGGACGTCGGAATCAGTGCCGGGCGAACTGCACTTGCGTCGCCTGTACGACGTTCGGCAGTACCGCGAGGCCGCTCACGGTCAGCTGTTCCCCGTAGATGTCCGTGACTCTGATCGCCTTGCCGCAGCCACTGCCGTCGGCGGAGACGAAGTAGTTGAAGCTCGTGCGGGGCAGGGACCGCCAGCCGCTTCCGGTTCTCACTTCCAACCGTGCGACCGGGTTGCGGTGACCGATCACCTGGATGCCACACCAGTAGGCGCTGGATCCTGTCTTGTAGCGGATGGACATCGTGCCGATCGAGCCGGGACTCACCAGGCTCCAGGTGATGGGGAGCCGGCCGACCTTGAGGTCGGCGAGCTTGGCGAAGGCCTGTTGGCTCAGATCGATCTGCCCCGGAGCGCAGGGCAGCGGACACTCGTTGGTGATCCGTACCGTGATCGACTTGCCGTTGGACGCGCGGACGAGGACATACGCGCCGCAGGCCCTGGAAGTCTCGTAGTCCGTGGTGTTCATGGCCGCGATCATCATGTCCGGGCTCGCACCGAACAGACACGCCCCGTCCCCGACACCGGCCTCGTAGGCAGTCGCGACGCCTTTGTAGGAGGTGTTGGGACGAATCCTCCCGTCCGAGGGGGTCGTGGTGGATGTGCGAGAGGACTTCTGGGTGCGTTTCGGCGACGCCTTTGGCGTCTTGGGGGTCGCTGTCGTCTTCGGTGTGGCGGAGCCGGTCGCGCTCGTGCTCGCACTGGCGGACGGGCTTGGAGTCGTAGACCCAGACGTTGTGCCCTCGGAGCCAGTGGCCTTCGGTTGAGTGGTGACAAACGGGGTGGCCGCGGACGGCCCCGCATCGGCCTTGTGACCGGGGAGTATCGCCATGAGCAGGTAAGCGAGTACGCCCGTGACGGTCAGCGCCGCTGCGGCGCCCAGGACGAGTCTGCGTCTGCGCCTGCGCTGCCGCGCGACCTGCCGAGTTGTCATGATTGCCTGTCCGATCGGGGTTGAGTCGATGGTGCAGCCGGTAGTTGCCGCCCCGCCGGAAAAGGTTGCCGACGAAATTGCGCCGCCTGTGCGGCGGCCGCCGACGGGTACAACTCGGGCATCGCGGATGGCTCCGTGAGGGTGCGGGGGCCAGCACCGTCGCGCCCGTCGGCGCACGATGCCGACCGAGGCAGCTGTCCGTGGCGGCTCCGGGAACCGGGCGCAGGCCGGCACCGCCTCGACGGCCGTCGAGCGCAAGCGCCGGCTACTGCCTCCCTTCAAGCGGCCCGTCTGTCTCAGAACCGCCGCCAACGCCTCCGTAGCGGGCAGTCGCGAAGGCCCGCCACATCGGTGATCAGGACACGGGCTGAAGCGTCCACAGCAGGTTGGTGCTGGTGGTCCACGTCCATTGCTTCGTCACGGAGCCGGAGGCCACCTGGCCGCCACCGTCGAGCACAAGTCCCGTACTGCGGTTGGCGATCGAGTACCGGCCGTTGCCGCGGTCGGTGATCTGCCACTGCTGGTTGGGGCCGCCGTTCCAGGCCGCTTGCCGGGCGGGAGAGCCGTTGTCGGTCGAGCCCCAGCCGTCGGCGACCATGCCGTTGGTGCGGTTGACCAGCCGGTAGTAGCCGGTGCCGAGGTCGATGGCCTGCCACTGGAGGTTGGTGCTGTCGACCGGGGTCCACTGCTTGAGGTTGGAGCCGCTGGCGACATTGCCACCGCTGTCCAGGGCCAGACCGTCCGTGACGTTGACGAGCCGGAAGTAGGTGGCCGGATTGAATGTCACCTTGAGCGAGACGATGGCGTCGTTGTTGCCGGTTGTGCGCAGGTCGGGGGTGTCGGCGGTGAAGTTCCAGGACGTGCCGGTGAAGTTGTCGCCGGAGTAGCCCGTCACCCGGTAGCCCCGGGGCACCCGCAGCGAGGAGATGGACGATGGCCCCACCCCCGCAGCCGTCAGCTGGGAGGAGGTGTAGCTGCCCAGCGTCAGCACCGCGCCCGCCGCGGCGTAATCCACGTCCTTGAACGCCGTCACCCGGCCCGCGCCGACGGACGTCGGGACGCCACTGACCTCCACGCACACCACGGAGTCGTTGGGGTCCGGCGCACCGGACGGTACGGAGACACTGATCTGGTCGCCGCTGACGGTGTAACTCAGCGAGGACGACGGGTTGTTCATGAGATAGACGCGGCTGATCGTGTTCGTGAGCGCCGGGATCTGCAGCACACCGCCCGCGGGCCAGGCGAAGACATGGGCGTACAGCTTGCCGTCCTTCTTGGTGGCCGTGCCCCAGGTGGGGTCGGTGCCGTAGGGGCTCGCCGTGGCTCCGTGCACGCTGTCGCCGTACGTCGCCATCCAGGAGGCCAGGCCCTGAAGTACGGTCACGGACCCGGCGGTGACCGAGCCGTCGCCCTTGGGACCGATGTTCAGCAGGAAGTTGCCGTCCCGCGAGACGCAGGTGACGAGCTCCTGGACGAAATCCTTCACGGGTCGGTAGGAGTTCTCCTGGCCCCCGTTGTAGCCCCAGGCGCCGTTCATGGTGTCGCACCGCTCCCACTGGCGCTCCAACGGTGCGGCGGGGACACCGAACTCCGCGACCGCGTAGTCGCCGAGCCCCAGGTCCCGCTTGACCCGTTCGTTGACGACGAGTTGGGGCTTGCGGGCGATCAGCCAGTTGTAGAGGTCCACGCCGTCCGACTTGAGCCACCAGTCCTGGAGCGTGGGGCTGGAGGGCTCGCCGAACCAGTCGCCGTCGAACCACAGGAGCGCCGGGTCGTAGCGGTCCAGCAGTTCCTGCAACTGGGCCTTCATGTCGGCGATGTAGCTCGTGCGGGCGGCCTGGGATGCCATGGTGGTGACGCCACCGCTCCGAATCGTCTGGGAGGGATGGTTCCAGTCCAGGATCGAGTAGTAGAGCCCGAACTTCACGCCTCTCGCCTCGCACTCGGTCTTGAGTGCCGCCAGGAGATCTCCCTGGACGCCGGCGTAGTCGTGCAGGTTGTACAGCTTGGTGCCGGTGGTGTCGGTGAAGCTGGGGACGTCGGAGTTCCACATGGCGAAGCCCTCGTGGTGCTTGGCCGTGATCACCAGGTACTTCATACCGGCGTCCGCCGCCAACTGGGCGATGGCCGCCGCGTTGAAGGCCGTGGGGTTGAACTTTTGCGACACCTGCGTCTGGTAGGCGGACTTGGACCAGTTCTCCGCGGAGAAGGCCCATTCACCGTGGCCGAGGTAGGAGTAGGAGCCGAAGTGGATGAACATGCCGAATCGGGCCTGGTACCACCAGTCCATCTTGGACGGGACGGTGTAGGCCTGAGCGGGTGCAGCCCAGAGGGCCTGAGGCAGTCCGAAGGCCACGACGCCTCCGGCGAGCGCGGCAGCTTTGATCAGGGAACGTCTGCTCAGGTGCGCAGAGGACATGGTGCGGCTCCTGGATCCGGGAGGCGTGACGGGAGGGGCAGGACGCATGCAAGGACGTCAGGTCCGCCGGCGCCCCGGTGCGTTTCGCATGCCAGCGCCGCCGGTGACATCGGATGAATTTATAAGGGCTGCTCGCGTTCCCGTCTAGAGCAGAAGCGATAGTTCATCAATGAGCCCTGGTCAAAGGAGACTTACTCGCCATCACCCTGGTCCAGACTTGAGGGAGCAGCGGACGACTTCCAACATTGCTCGGATCTATGTTTCCCGTCAGTCGGCACAGCAAGAGGCGGCTTCTGCGGCAGCCCTCTGATCGGCAGCCTTCAGAACACCGCCTGAACAGCGCCGCAGGCTGCGTCCCTCGGGAGGACGAGCGCGGTGGCGGTAGTCGAGGGGAGAGGGGTGGTGTGCTGGTAGAAGGCGGCGATGTCGGCTGCCGCGGCGACGACGAGTTGTTCGGCCTGGCGGTTGCAAACCTCATCCGCCCGATGCTGATCTCGACAGAGCCCACCAACCAGCCAATGAAGGCAGTGCGGTGGATCAGCTGCGGTGCCACGCCGGTGCGGTCACTTCCAGTCGTTGTTCGATGGCGCCGTCGCTGTCGGCTCCGTTTCTTGGGCGGCCGCTTGCTTGTGCTCGACGAGAGCCGTGGTACCGGCTACCACCGCGGAAAGAGCCACGGCGGTGGACAGCATGACGGAGGTACGGCTGACGTCGCGCCGCAGGCCCGCTGCCAGGAAAGCGGCGGCATCGACCGAGTCCATGACGATGTTCACCGCAAGAAACCGCTGCTGCTGGGGCCGGGTGAAACTGTCCATCCGTTGCAGCCCAAGTCCGAGAGCAGCGTTGCGGATCGCGAACATCCGCGCATAAGGGATCGCAGGGGTACCGCTGGCCGTGAGCTGGGAAAACCGCGCGGCCAGCCGCGGGGTGAACAAGTGAGTGGCCGCGACGATGAAGCGCCCGGTCGTCAGCGCTCTGCGGGAAGGAACCAAGTGGATGGGGAACTTGGACGTGGAGAATCCTTTCAATCCGGAACGGGCGGGTCAGTTGTTCAGGAGGTGGCGGGTCAGGAGTTCGGCTTGGTCCGCAACGACGGCGTCGAACGCCGGCATGCCGCTCATCCTGGGACGCCCCAACTCGCTACCGGGGCCTGCGGAAAACGCGCATCGGGCACGTCCTGACCGCACCGGCCCGCAACGTCAAGGGTTTCCTGTGGGGTTCAGAGCCCGGCGACGACGCGTCGCAGTGTGCCCGGCGCGATGCGCAGCATGGCGGGCATGACTTTCGTCTGACCGGGGAATGCCATGTCCCGCCCCCGCCGAAGAGCCTTCATCGTGACCGCCGCCACCTGCTCGGGCGTCAGTTTCTTCCCCGTGGCTTCGGCGTTCATGGGCGTGTCCGTGGACGGCGGGAGGACTTCGAGGACATGGGTGCCCTTCGGGGCGAGTTGACGGCGCAAGCCGTCCGCAAAGCCGTGCAGGCCGGCCTTCACCGCGCCGTGGGTAGGCGCGCGAGTGGGCGAGACCAAAGCGAACCCCGAGGTGATGAATACGATCGAGTCGGGCTCCGGCCATCGCTCGAGCACTTCACCTGTCAGGTGGATGGGGGCGGTGAGGTTCAACGCCACCTCGGCATCGAGAGTCGCATTGGGGTTGTTGCCGGTGCCGGCCGCATAGTCTCGCTCCTCGAACGTACCGGCGTTGTTGACCAGCACGTCCAGACGCCCGAAGCGATCAGCGATCACCTGGAGCAACGCTGCCCGGTCGGCTGGGTTCGTCACATCTGCCCGCACGGCCAGCGCCTGCGGGTGTGCCTGCGCGAATCGGTCAAGCGCAGCCTGCGAACGTCCGCAGACGACGACAGACGCCCCGAGCTCCACGAAGGATTGCGCGAGGCTCAAGCCGATGCCTGAGGTTCCACCAGTGATGAGTACGGTCTGTGACACGATGCCACCTCTCCGTATAGCGTACCGATTGGTACGAAACACGCTAGCACATCCGTACCGATCGGTACCGAAGGCGTAGGATGAAGAAATGCCCTCGACGACACCGGTCCCTCCTGGCAGGCCTCGCGCGTTCGACATCGACGAGGCCGTCGATCGTGCAGTCCTGGTGTTCTGGTCAAAGGGTTTCGAGGGTGCCAGCCTTGACGACCTCACCGATGCGATGGGTATCAGCCGCCCCGGCCTGTACAGGGCGTTCGGCAGCAAAGAAGACCTCTTCTACAAGGCGCTGGAGCGGTACACCGAGGGCTTGACCGCCTACTTCGGCCGAGCTCTGGCAGAGCCCACAAGTGCAGCAGTGGCTACCGCCGTGCTCCACGGGACGGTCGAGGCGGCAACCATGCCGGGATTGCCCGCGGGCTGTCTCGGCGTGCAGGGTGCGTTGGCCACCGGGGACGACAGCCGCCCCGTCCGAGACGCACTCATCGCATGGCGTGAGGACGGGATAGCCCACTTGACGCGCCGGTTTCAACAGGCAGTGGACGCCGGTGACCTTCCGCCTTCGGCAGATCCTCGTCTCCTCGCGCTCTACCTGAGAACAGTCGCCAATGGGATTGCCGTCCAGGCCGCGAGTGGTAGTTCCCGCCCGGAGTTGCTGCAAGTCGCGGACCTCGCGTTGGGCAGCTGGCCAAAGGCGTAGTCAGCCAGCGGGATGCCGACACCGCGACGGGCGCTGGCGAGGCGGCGTGTGCCGGGGCCGAGGCTCGCAGTCAACTGCCGATGATCAACTGTTCGTCAAGCCGTGCGTGCCGGCGGCATCCCGGCTCCCGTCCTTGTCGCGTCGGTGCCCCAGCTGGCCAGCAGTCGTAGTGCCTGCGCGGACGGGGAGTTGGGTTCGGCGTGGTACGTCGCCAGCGTCTGTTCGTGGTCATCGGCCAGATGGAACGACTCGAGGCGGAGCTCGAGTTCGCCGACGAGCGGGTGGTGCAGGCGCTGGATGCCGTGGCACTTGTCCTTGATGTCGTGGGTGGCCCACAGCCGCCGGAACTCCGCACTCTTCACAGAGAGTTCGCCCACCAGCGCGGACAGCCGGGGGTCATCCGGGTGGGAGCCGGCGTCCAGGCGCAGCTGAGCGACGACGTCGTTCGCTTTCTGCTCCCAGTCCACGAACAGGTCGCGGTACTCGGGCCTGAGGAACACCAGCCGCGCCCAGTTCCGCTCGTGCGCGGGCAGCTCGGCCCAGTCGCCGAAGACCGCCGCGGCCATTCGGTTCCAGGCGAGGAGATCCCCCCGCCGGCCCACGAGTATCGCCGGGCCGCCTTCCATGGTGTCCAGCAGCGTCCGCAGGTGGCCGCGCACCTGCTGGGTGCGGCCGGTCGGCTTCCTCCTGTGCTGTTTCGGCTTCGCCAGGTGTGTGAGGTGGGCGCGCTCGGCGTCGCTCAGCCTCAGTGCGCGGGCGATGGCGTCGAGAACCTCCGCCGACACGTACCGCCCGTTTCCCTGCTCCAGGCGCGTGTAGTACCCCACCGACACCCCGGCCAGCTGCGCCAGCTCCTCGCGGCGCAGCCCCGGCACCCGCCGGTGCCGTCCGTAGTCCGGCAGGCCCACGTCCTCCGGCTTCAGCCGGGCCCGCCGGGTGCGCAGGAACTCGCTGAGTTCGGCACGCGGGTCCAGAGCGCCGTCGGCCGACTCGTGCACCGGCTCGCGGTATTCGTCCATGCCTTCGAGTATCCCCGGTCGGACGTTCATCAGCCTGCACCAGTCAGTGGTAGGCACAGCGGATGTACACAAAGCCGTGACCTGGGTGAATCCCGGAGCGTCCAGCACGCTGGCCACTGTGCCCGGCTGGAAGGCAGCCGGGGCGTGGCTTGCATCAGGAACGGAGCACACCCCATGACCGCAACACAGGGGACCGAGTCGAGGACGCACCAGAGCGAAACGGCCGCGGAGGTGGTCGGCCGTCTTCGGGCGACGTTCAACACCGGCGTCACCCGCGGACTGGACTGGCGCGTCAACCAGCTGCAGCGGCTGCGGGCCCTGCTGGTCGAAAACGAGCAGGAGCTGATCGAGGCGCTCTGGGCGGACCTGAGGAAGAACCCCGCCGAGGCGAAGACGCAGGAGATCGACTTCACCGTCGCCGACATCGACGAGACGCTGGCCCATCTCGAGAGCTGGCTCCAGCCTCGCCCGGTGGAGGTCCCGGCCCACTTCGGTCCCACGACAACGGCCTACACCACGTACGACCCGCTCGGCGTCGTCCTGGTGATCGCTCCGTGGAACTTCCCGCTGCACCTTCTCATCGACCCCATCATCGGCGCCCTGGCCGCCGGGAACACCGTGGTGGCCAAGCCGAGCGAGATCTCGGTGCACACCTCGGCGGTCGCCTCACGCCTCCTGCGCGAGTACTTCGACCCTGACGTGCTCACCGTGGTCGAGGGAGGCGCCGAGGAGACCACGGCCCTCCTGGCACAGCGTTTCGACCACATCTTCTACACCGGCAACGGCACCGTCGGCCGGATCGTCATGGCCGCGGCCGCCAAGAACCTCACCCCCGTCACGCTCGAACTCGGAGGCAAGTCACCGGTCTTCGTGGCACCCGACGCCGACTTGGACGAGACCGCCAAGCGGCTGGTCGGCGCCAAGTTCGGCAACGCGGGCCAGCAGTGCGTAGCCCCCGACTACGTGCTGGCCGATCCTGCCACCGCCGCCGCACTGGTCCCCGCCCTGCGCGCGGCTATCGACGCCCAGTTCGGCACCAGCCCGCAGACCTCGGCCGACTTCGGCCGGATCATCAACGAGCGGCACTTCGACCGGCTCACCCGTCTGCTGACCTCCGGCCGGGCGGCGGTGGGAGGCCGGCACGACCGTGACGACCTGTTCATCGCACCGACCGTACTCACCGATGTCGACCCCGCAGCGCCGGTCATGCAGGAGGAGATCTTCGGTCCGATCCTCGCCGTCGTCGAAGTCGAAGACCTCGACGCCGCCATCGCCTTCATCAACGAACGCGACAAGCCCCTCGCCCTCTACGCCTTCACCTCCTCCGAGGACACCAAGGCGCGCCTGGTGAACGAGACGTCCTCCGGCGGCGTCGCCTGGGGCCAGCCGGTGATGCAACTGCTCATGACCAGCCTGCCGTTCGGCGGCGTCGGCGAAAGCGGCATGGGCCGCTACCACGGCCGGTACTCCCTCGAGACGTTCAGCCACCTCAAGGCGGTCGCGGACGTCCCGCTCAGCTAGCCTCGCGCGTTCTGCCGACACCACCCACACCCCAATCCGCCGGGACAGCGCGGCCCCCTGCATCGCAGACCCTCATCCCTCTTCCCTCCGTATCGCAGAAAGAAGAAACCCATGCCTGTCAACATTTCAGAAGCTTCGCCCGCCCCGTCCCTCTTCTCCCCCGTCTCTCTCGGGAAGATCGAGCTCGCCAACCGCATCGTCATGGCACCGCTGACCCGGGTCCGGGCCGGTTCCTCCGGTATCCCCGGAGATCTGATGGTCGAGTACTACCGGCAGCGGGCGAGCGTCGGAATGATCATCACCGAGGGCACCTACCCCGACCACGCGTCGCAGGGGTACGTCGGTGAGCCGGGCATCGCCACCGACGAGCAGGCGGCCGGCTGGCAGCGGGTGTTCGAGGCGGTGCACGCCGAGGGCGGCCGCATCGTCCTGCAGATCATGCATGCCGGCCGCGGCACCCACCCCGACATCAACGGCGGCCGCCGCATCCTCGCCCCCAGCGCGATCGCCATCGACAACAAGACGTTCACCGAGAAGGGCGAGCAGCCCTACCCCGTACCGGAAGCGATGACCACCGCAGAGATCCGTGCAGCCCTGGAGGACTTCGTCACCGCGGCCCGCCGGGCCATCGAGGCGGGAGCGGACGGCGTGGAAATCCACGGCGCCAACGGCTACCTGCTCCAGCAGTTCCTCTCCCCGGCGGCCAACCAGCGCACCGATGGCTACGGCGGCTCGCCGCACAACCGCGCCCGCTTCGTCGTCGAGGTCGTCACGGCGGTCGCCCAGGCCGTCGGTGCCGAGCGGGTCGGGCTGCGGATCTCGCCGGAGGTCGTCCTCGGGGACGTCTTCGAGACCGACCGGGACGACGTCCTGGCCACCTACGGCACCCTGCTCGACCAACTGCGCCCGCTGGGCCTGGCCTACCTCTCCATACTGCACACCGAGCCGGGCGGCGACCTGGTACAGGAGCTGCGGCGGCGCTTCGACGGCAAGCTGATCGTCAACAACGGCCCCTTCGGGGGACAGACCACCCGCGAGCAGGCGCTCCAGCAGATCGAGGCCGACCACGCCGACGCCGTGGTCGTGGGCCGGGCCCTCATCGCCAACCCCGACCTGGTCGAGCGCTGGCGGGGCGGCCACCCGGAGAACGAGCCGCGGCCGGAACTGTTCTACGGGCCGGGCGCCGAGGGCTACACCGACTACCCCTTCCTCGAAGCGGCCTGAGACCCACGGTCACGCCTGTCCATGCGGCAGCCCCACTCCCCCATGGACAGGCGCCCGACCGGCGACACGGTGCCCGCTCCTTTACGCCCGCGGCCACACCGGCGATCACCGGCTCGAGGACCGTCGGGTCCGTCAGAGCGTTGGCGGTCCGCAGGTTCCTGGCCGGCAGCCTGCCTTCGGTGACCTCGTCGAGCACATCGCTCTCGCGCATGGCCACCGCGCCGGCCTTCTGGCCACAGCTGACGCCTGTGACAGTCGACTGACCGAGCGCGGCCCCTACAGGCAGGAAGACTTCGCCGACGGGCTGAAGGCGTTCTACGACGCGGGCACGTCGGCGTGCGTTGCCCTGGATGCGGTGATGGGTCCGCAGGTCTTGCTGGCGGCCCTCACGCTGGCCGGAAGCGATCGCGAGCAGGCGCACCAGCTACTCCTTGACTACGCCGCCGAGCAAGGCAGTTGCTCGTCGTACACACCCGATGACTCCCACACCCTGACCGACCTGAGGATTCAAAGGCGTCCCGGCTGCCGATGAGCCCTTGGAGCCCCGCGGGCACACGCCGCGGAGACGATCGAGGCCCTCGCCGACCCCGCCTGCACAACAGCACGCACGTCACCGGCGACCGGCGGCTCCGATCTCGGCCTCACCATCGCCTTCGTAATCACACAGTCACTGACAGACAGGAGTGAGGACCCACGAACGTCCCCCGTTTGACGATGCCCCACCACAGGGTTGCACTGGATTCATGGGTGCTGCGGCGACTCCGTCCAAGGGAGAGCAGCGATGCCAACCATGGAAACGTTCAACCTTCTGCAGCCGTACAAGATCGCCGACGAGACGTTCGTCATTCCGTGGGCCCTCGAGGCCCCGCCGGTCGGTCACTTTCCGATGAACTCGATGGTGATCCGGGGCACCGAACCGATCATCGTGGACACCGGGGCGCCCGCGGTGCGCTCCCAGTGGCTGGAGGCGGCCTGGTCCGTCGTGGATCCCCTGGACGTACGGTGGATCTTCCTCACCCATGACGATCGCGACCACGCCGGCAACCTCCTGGCAGTCCTCGCCGAATGCCCGAACGCGACGCTGCTGACGACATGGTTCTCCATCGGCCGCATGGCCGAGGAGTGGGAGACGCCCATCAACCGCTGCCGTTTCATGACCGACGGAGACACGATCGACGCGGGCGACCGCACCCTGCTCGCCAAACGACCGCCCCTGTACGACAACCCCACTACCCGCGCCCTTTTCGACGCGAAGACCAACGTCCTGTGGGCCGTCGACACCTTCGCCACCAACGTGCCCACCCCGATGCCTGACACAGCGGGGCTGTCCGCGGACGAGTTCCGCGACGGCCAGTTCTTCGGCGGACGGCTGGTCTCGCCCTGGGCCGCGCTGCTGGACACCCAGAAGTTCCGGACGGTCGTGGACTACTTCCAACACCTGAACGCCGAGGTCATCGCCGGCTGCCATTGCCCGGTCCTGCACGGCCCTCAGGTCTCCCAGGCCTACGACTTCCTCCGCCAACTCCCCGAGATCCCTCCGTGGACAGAGTTCACCCAGGCCGATCTGGACCAGTGGATGACGGCAGCCGAGACCTCGATACCCCCGGAACAACCGCGACCGTCGGGGACGTGACCCAGGTGTGCGGAGAGGTCGTTTTCTCCCGATGTCACATCCTGGAATACGTGATTGACGCGTAGATGTCGGGTCGCGCCAAAGGACGGTGGTTTCTCCGGCGAGGCGGCGAGCTCGACGAAGTGCCGGCGGCAGCCCCCGTCAACCCAGCCCTTCCGCACGCCGACCTGCTCGGCGACGACCTGATCCGAGACGCGGGATCGCGCAGCGAGGCCGGATTCGCCGTTCCTGCACCACGCGTTCGTACTGGTACATACGTAGAGGTCGAGGCCCTTGCCGGGCCTTGGCCCCACCAGGGTGCAGGGCGCTCGCTGCTGCGCGCGAGACGATCCAGACCCATCTCACCCGCATCTACCGCAGGCTGGGCATCCGCTCGCGCTCACACCTGGCGCACTGCATGACACACCTCGGCGCCGTTGGACACCGCATCATCAACTGCATCCCACACCTCGCGGTCGAACCGGTCGTCAAGCTCGACCGCGGTGAACTCCTGCCATGCCGCGCAGTCGATGAGCAAACAGACGGGCGCTCCCGCGGTCTTCGCGTCGTTCGGGTTCCAACGGGTGCGGCTCGACGGGGAGGTCGCGCCGGGCCCCGGCAAGACGAGTCTCGGTCCGGGAGCCGGATCCGCAGCGGGCGGCGGATCTGGAGTTGTTCTTCTTCCTCAAGCACCTGTAGCCCGTTCCACCTCCGCCGGCACCTGGTCCGGTGTGGTGTGCGCAGCCGGATCGGGGGAAGGGTGCGGCACCGTCGAGTCTGCCGCGGGCTTGGTCCTGGCCAGCCACAGGCCGGTGAAGACCGCGGTGGCCAGGGTGACGGCGCCGGCGACGACGAAGGCGTTGCCGAGTCCGGTCTCCAGGGAGGCGCCGTCGGTTTGCCGGGCGCGGACGACGGCGCCGAGCACCGCCACGCCCAGCACCGCGCCGATCTGCCGGGTGGTGCTGCTGATGCCGGAGGCGAGGCCGCCCTCCTGCGGACTGACCGCTTGGATGGCGGCGCCGGTCAGGGGGGACATCGTCAGGGCGAAGCCGACGCCGATGACTCCCAGCCGCCACCACACGTTCCCGTAACCGGTGTCGGCGTGCACCGTGCCCAGCGCCAGCAGCCCTGCGCCGGCCAGGGCCAGGCCGATGGTGACGACGACGCGGAAGCCGTACCGGGCGGCGAGTCGGCCCGCGAACGGGCTGACGATGACCATGGCGAGGGAAACGGGAAGGGTCTGCAGGCCGGCACGCAGGATGGAGCTGCCCTGGACGTACACGAAGAACTGGGAGAAGAAGAACGACGAGCCCATGAGCGCGAACCCCACCACGATCATGGCGGTGTTCGACACGGTGAACAGCCGCTCCCTGAACAGTCGCAGTGGCAGCATCGGTGCGGAGCGACGCGCTTCGACGGCGACGAAGGCGGCGAGGAGGATCGCCGCCGCGGCGAAGCTTCCCAGGATCACCGGTGCGGTCCAGCCGCGGGCGCCGCCCTCGATCAGCCCGTAGGTCAGGGCCCCCACCGCCAGACAGGACAGCACCGTGCCCGGGACGTCGATCGCGGGGGCGTTCGGATTGCGGGATTCGCCGAGGTGGCGCAGGCCGACCAGCAGCAGGACCACGCCGATGGGCAGATTGACCAGGAAGATGGCGGGCCAGCCGAAGGCATCGGTCAGCACGCCGCCGGCCACGGGCCCCGCGGCCAGACCGATGCCGCTGAATCCGGCCCACAGCCCGATCGCCTTGATGCGTTCTCGCGGTACGGGATATGCGGCGGCGAGCAGGGCCAGCGAGGCGGGGCTCAGCGCCGACGCCCCGACGCCCTGCAGCATCCGGCCGGCGATCAGCCAGCCGACCGAGGGCGCGAGGCTGCACAGCACCGATGCCGCGGTGAACACCGCCGCGCCGGCCAGGTACACCCGCTTGCGGCCGAACCGGTCGGCGAACACGCCGCCGGACAGCAGCAGCATCGCGACCAGCAGCACGTACGCGTCGACGATCCACTGCAACCCAGTCAGCTCCGTGTGCAGCCGCTGCTGCATGTCGGGCAGCGCCGCTCCGACGATCGTGTTGTCGAGCAGCACCATGAATTGGCCCAAGCAGGTCACCGTGAGCAGCACGGCCCGATCGGGTCGACCGCCTCCAGCCGCAGGCGATGCAGCCATGGGATTCCTCTCCCTCGTCGTCGCGCCTCACCCCAGCCGATACGGCCGACCTCCGGGCGCCCTAACGCAGTTATGAACTGCGTTAGGCGACTATAGGGAGACTCCACCCACTAACGCAAGTCCCAACTGCGTTAAGATGAGGGGATGGAAGAGCGACAGAGGACCCGGCGACCCGGCGGGCGCGGCGCCCGGGTCGGCGCGGCGGTGCATCAGGCCGTCACCGACCTGGTCAACGAGCGCGGCTACGGCAAGTTCACCGTCGGCGACGTCGCGGCTCGCGCGGGTGTGGCCGACAGCAGCATCTACCGCCGGTGGGGCAACCTGGAGGCCCTGCTCGCCGACGTGGTGCTCACCCGCCTCAACGCCAGGTCACCCATGCCCGACACCGGGAGCCTGGCCGGCGACCTGCGCACGTACGCGGCCCAAGTGGCCCGCGAGATCACCGGACCTGACGGCCTGGCCCTGCTGCGCCTGGCCGTCGCCCTGTCCGGCAACGGCGAGCAAGGCGTCCAGGCACGCGACGACCTCCTCGCCGAACGCGCCCGCCAACTGGAGTCCATGCTCGATCGCGCCCGCGAGCGCGGCGAACACGCACCCGACGCGCTCGGCGTGCTGGACCATGTGATGGCCCCGATGTACATCCGCGTCCTGTTCGGCCTCGGGCCGCTCACCGCGGACTATGTCGACGGACTGGTCGACCGACTGGTGTGACTGCACGTCTCCCCCACCGACCCACTCCGCGACAGCCAAGTCCGCACCGGCCGCCGGCTCGCCCTTGGGCTGGTTGCTTCGGCTTGTCGGTGGCCCTGGCCCACCACCCGCCGCACCTGCTGCCGGTGCGGCCAATGAGGGTCGAACAGCCAGTCTGCGGGCGACCCAGGGGGCGCGTCGCCCCAGTTCCTCTCCTCTCCGGAGGCGCGACGCAGGCACGATCTGCGGTGGGACGAGGCGCCGTTGGGCACCCTCGCAAACGGATCACGCGCCGGCACCGCCGTCGACGGGCAGGATCGCGCCGGTCACATACGAGGAGCGGTCGCTCAGCAGCCAGGCGGCGGCCTCGGCGATCTGCCGGGGCTCGGCCATCCGGCCCAGCGGAATCGTGGCGGTGATCTGCTCGACGATGCCGGGCGTGGCCGCCTCCCAGGTGTCGATCATCTCGGTGGAGGTGCCGCCGGGGGTGATGCCGTTCACGCGGATGTTGGCGGGGGCCCAGTTGACCGCGGCGGTCTCGGTGAGGCTGTTGAGCGCGCGCTTCATGGCCCCGTAGGCAGGCAGGGCGGGGTTGGCGCGGCGGCTGCCGATGCTGGAGGTGTTGACGATGGCCCCGCCGCCGCCCTGTCGCATGAGGGCCGCCTCGGCGGTCATGGCGGTCCAGTGCGAGCGGAAATTCACGGCGAACTGCTCGTCGATGTCCTCGTCGCTGATGGCGTCGACCGGGCCGAACTGCTGTTGGGGGATCCCGCCGTTGTTGAAGGCACCGTCGAGCCGGCCGTGCAGCTCCTCGACGCGGCCGATGGCGGAGCGGATGCTCGCGCCGTCGGCGAGATCAAGGGTGACCGCGTCGGCGACGCCACCGTCGGCGCGGATCTCGGTCACGATCCGGTCGAGGGCGTCGGTGCCGCGGGCGGCCAGGACGACCTTGGCGCCCTCGCCGGCGAAGAGCCGGGCGGCGGCAGCGCCGATACCACGGCTGGCGCCGGTGATGAACACGACCTTGCCGTTCAGCAGGCCGATCGGGGTGATGTCTGTGTTGGTGGTCATGTCAGCAGCGTGTGCCGGTTTCCCGCCCCGATACAGGCACAAGCCGTACCAGGATCCGGCTCCGCGCAGCGTGCAGACTCGGAGTATGGACAAGCAGGAGCTGGGCACCTTCCTGCGCAGCCGCCGCGAGCGGCTGCGGCCTCAGGACGTCGGTCTCCCCTCAGGCCCGCGGCGGCGGACACCGGGCCTTCGGCGCGAGGAGGTGGCGGTCCTCGCGCACATCTCCACGGAGTACTACATCCGCCTCGAACAGGGCAGAGCCGCCTCACGACCCTCCGGCGAGGTCCTCGCCGGCATCGCGGACGCACTCCTGCTCACCGACGCCGAATCCCATCACCTCCACGTCCTGGCGGGCACCGCCCCCAACCGAACCGCACTGCACCGGCGCGACGTCCGCCCGAGCATCCTCGCGCTGCTCGAGCGGCTGCCGCAGACGGCCGGCTTCGTCATGTCCGCCGCCTTCGAGGTACTCGCCTGGAACGACCTCGCGGCCGCGCTCATGGAGGACTTCGCCGCACTCGACCCCAAGGACCGCAACCTGGCGCGCCGGGCATTCCTAGTCCCGCAGCGCGACGACGCGCCGCTGTACGGCATCTCCGACGCCGCCGAGTTCCGTCACCACGTGGTCCGGGAACTACGCTCCGCCCTCGCCCGTTACCCGGCGGATCCCGCGGTGACCGGCCTCGTCGACGAACTGCGCGACGCCAGCGCCGACTTCGCCCGGCTCTGGGAGCGGCACGACGTGCAGGCCGCAACGGTGCTCACGAAGACCTTCCGCCACCCGGCCGTCGGCGAGATAACCGTCGACTGCGACTCACTCGCGCTCACCGACCGCGACCAGTACCTCGTGCTCTACAGCGCCCCTCAAGGATCCCCAAGCGCCGAAGCACTGGCCCTTCTGAACGTCCTTGGAACCTCGGCCGCCGAGTATCGGCACTAGCACGACAGTCCAGGCGTCGCTGAAGGCCGCCGGTGGCTGTCGGCGGTGGGTGCGTTTCAGTCCGATCCTGCGGGGTCGGGCTGCGGGATGCCCTGCTCCGGCAGGCTCGTCGTGGCGTCCCACAGGCGGGTGAACTGCCTGAGCCGGTGTTCGACGTGGGCGGGGCGGGCGTTGAGTGTGGTCTTGGCGTTGACGTCCTTGGTGTCCTGGTCGATCTCGTAACTCAGTTCCCGGTCGAAGATGATGAAGTCGCTCTGGGTGCCGAGCCGCGCCCAGGGCGGCAGTTGGGAGAGTGCCACCACGCGGGAGTCGAGCCCAAGAGCCCGTTGGTTGGCGCACAGTGCCAGCACTTCCGCGTCGATGTGCTGTTCGTCGTCGACGAGGAACAGCCGGCGGACCTGCACACCTCGTGCCAGGGCGTCGCTCTGCGCCTCCAGGTAGCGGGCGGCGGGCTCGCTGCCCCAGAAGTGCCGGTCGACGGAGGTGCTGGTCGCGTCGAGGCTGTGCTTGATGCAGCGGGTCAGGTCGATCAGCCAGTCCTGGTTCTCTCCCAGGCAGTCCGCGCTGCGGTTGCTGAGGTTCTCCAGCAGTCCGGCCAGGCGCTCGATCTCCTCGCTGGCGAAGGTCTTCACGGTCTCGTTGTTGAGCTCGCCGCACTCCGTTGCCCGGCGGGCGAGTTTGATGACCGCGTCCGAGCGCAGCACCGAGCGGTCGACGTTGCTGAACAGTTCGGTCGCCGCGTTGATCTGCCGGAACCGGTCGTCGACCAGGGTGGTGAGGGCGACGTGATGGCTGATCAGGTTGTCCTTGACGTCGCGGATCAGGTCCGCCTGGCTGCCCTCGATCTCGACCAGACGTTTCTCGAAGTCGACGAGGTACTGCACGATGAGGGCCGCGCCGCCGATGACGATGGAGGCGGTCAGGTTCCACACGTCGCCCGCCCCTTGGTTCGCGTCGACCGCGTTGGTGACGAGCAGTGCGATGACGAAGACCACGGAGGTCACCAGGGTCTTCATGAGGACCGGCGGGATCCGCAGTCCCCTATTGTCGGGCCGCCTGGGCGGCGGGGCGGGGGACGGTAAGGCCGGGTTCGCCGGTGTGGTGGTGGTCGCTGGTGCTCCGTTCATGTCGTCTCCCCCGTCGTTAAGGGCCTATGGGCTGCCTCGTCAAGGCGTTGAGCAGGGCAAGGCGGTCCCGGATCCGCTGGACGAGGTTGTCCCACTGGCGGGTGAATCCGGGGTTTTGCTCGAGGACGTTCCACAGTCCTCGAAGCGCGTGGTCGCCGCGGGCCGCGGGCATCCACAGGTGGATCAGGTGCTCGACGGCCGGGCGCAGTGCGGTGAGCGCGTCGGGCCCCTCGGCCGGGCCGAGTCTGCCGTCGAGGAGGCGCACGACGGTGGTGAGGAGCCAGTCGTGCAGTGCCAGGTCCTCGCACAGGGCGGCGACGGCGGCCGGGTCGGTGGCGGCGGGTACCCGCAGCCGGACCGTGCGCAGGTCGTCCTCGGTGAGGGTGAACTCCTCGATCACCGGTCCCTCTCCCGGCTCGGCCTGCCGGGCAGCCCAACGCAGCCTGGTGTGGCGGGACTTCAGGGGGGCCTTCTGGTCGAGCAGCGGGTGCCGGAGCAGGGTGGTGAGGGTGCCGTCCGCGATCAGGCCGAGGTCGAGTTCGCCGTGTCCGGCCCCGTCGAGGACGCCTTGGGCCGCCTCGTGTTCGGGAAGCCGGCCCAGGGGTTCGAGCACTCCGGGATGGATGAGGTAGTGCCCCCAGGGGCGGCGCCGTTCGGGGCCTCGGGCGAGGGCCCGGACATGGGCGCTGCTCTGCAGGATCCGGCCCTCGGTGAGGGCGGCGCGCGTGGCGACGGTGCCGACGACACGCACCTTGGCCCCGTTGGAGGTGGGCATCCGGCAGTCGACGCCGGTGAGGGTCTGCGGGGAGCGCACGTAGAGATTGGGGCGTTCGGAGACCAGGACGCGTTCGTCCGGGCGCAGCCGCAGCAGCTGGGCGGCGGCACGGGCGTCCAAGGGGTTCAGCGAGGGCAGCACACAGGTGCGGATCTCCCCGCAGGCCAAGACCGGGAGCGCCGGGGGCGTGGCCGGTGGGGCCGGTGGGGCCGGTGGGGCCGTCACCTCGACGGCTCCGGGCAGAAGACGTAGGAGACCCGGTCGGCCACCGAGTCGGGGGGCGTGATGCCGTCCGCGTGTGCGCGGGCGGTGATCTGCTCGACGGCGCCGTGGTCGACGTCGGTCTGGTCGAGGATGATCCGCACCGCGTGCTCGACGGGGAGGAACCGGGCGGGTAGCACGGAGCACGTGCGGTAGGCGCAGAAGGGGGCGGCGGCGGGGTTGAGCTGGGTCAGCGGCGGCAGTTCGTCCCAGCTCCGGGGGTGGCCGCGAGGGCTCGCGGGGCGCGGGAGCAGGACCGGTTCGCCTTCGTTGCGCAGGAGGCCGAGGCGGGCCAGCTGCCAGACGGCGGCGAGGAGGGGGCAGGACCAGGTGCGGTTGCCGTCCTTGTCGTCGTCCCAGAGTTCGACGTCCAGGAAGACGGAGTGGCGGCGGGCCGCGGTCTCGGTGGGCGGCTGCCAGGGGGCCGTCCTGCGCATGGCCTGGGATCGCCCGGAGGGGCTTCGCTGTCCGTTGGCGAGCCAGCCGGACTCACTGACCGGCGGGCGGGCGCCGTAGCTGCCCGGGGGCGGTGATTCGACGAGGCGGTGGGCGACGGACTGGGCGAGGGGGACCTTGTCGGCGATCGCGCAGGCGGATTCGCGGGCCAGATAGTCGATGACGAGGCCGGCCCCCTCGGCCGCGTCCAGAACGAGTGGGAGGAGTTCGGCCGGGGTGGAGAAGCGGCTGAAGTAGTCGTCGACGAGGAAGCAGGTGCTGACGCGTGGCCGGGCGGCGCCGGTACGGGCGGCGATGTCGGCGCGGGCCGCGTCCGCCCAGGGCCGTACCCGCGTGAAGAGCTCACGCAGACGATCCGGGCCGCCTTCCAGGTCCTCCATGTACAAGTGGCCGATTTCCAGGGAGAGATGGGAGAGAGGTACCGCGATGGTGCGGCTCTGTGCCGTGGTCTCCCGGAAGACGTCGGTCACGGCTTCCCCCAGTGGGTGTCGTCGGTGAGGCGTCCGGCGATCGCTTCCAGCGCGTCCAGCGTCTCCTTGTTGGCGATCTTGGTGGCGACGACCTCTTCCTCGGTGATCAGCTGTTCCCGCCACTGCAGGATCGGCTCCAGCGGCACGGTGCCGAGCAACACCGTGTCTCCGATGCCGAGTTCGGAGGCGAGTCGGCGCAGTCGTTCGTCGTACATCTGCATCCAGGCGGACTGGGCGGGCGAGACGTGCGACCACAGCGAGGAGTCGGGGTCGGGTACGGCGGCCCGGACGAAGCGGATCACGGCCCGCAGTGCGTCCTTGTCGTGGCCGAGTTCGGCTCCGCCCTCCAACAGGCCGCGAGCGGCGTAGACCAGCCCTGCCGCGGCGATGACGTGCTGTCGGGTCCAGCGGTGGAAGACCACCCAGCGGTGCGGGACGTTGCGCAGTTCGGGCCGTGCGGTGGCTTCCAGGACCATGTCCATGGCGTAGCTGCGGCCGGCGCTGAGGTCGACCAGGATCAGGTCGAACTCGCCGTGCAGGCGCAGGAAGAGGTTGACGCAGCGCTGGACGGAGTCCTCGTCCGTGACGAACTCGCCGCCGCTGACGTCGCCGGGGAGCAGCACGAGTCGTCCGGCTCCGATGGTGTTGCGTCGCAGTACGGGATGTTCGGTGCGGCGCCAGACGTCGACCCGGGCCGGTTCGGGGGCGGTGCCCTCCAGATAGGAGTGCAGGCCGCCCTCGCCCGTGCCGCGCAGGATGTCGGGGACGTCGAAGACGGCGGGTGCGGTGGGTGAGCCGAAGTCGAAGTCGACGTAGGCCACATGGTCACCGGCTAGGGCTCGCTGGTAGGCGAGGTTCGCGCTGGTGACGGAGCGGCCGGTGCCTCCCTTGTCGGAGGCGGCGAAGACGATCACCGCCACACCTCACCCGCGGCGGCGCTGCGGGCCTGGGCGAGCGTGTCGAGTTCACCGAGCACGGACAGCGCGAGCGCACCGGCGGTGCCGGGTTGGTCGCCGACGAGTTCACGTGCCCTGCGCAGCCGGATCTCGATGGTGCGCAGGGACTTGGCGTGGTCGCTGTCGGAGACGACGGCGGACCGCATCTGCTCCCGGCCGAAGCGGTGGGTGGCCTCGCTGAGCAACGCGGTGGCGAAGGAGCCGAGTTCAGGGCTGCCGACGGGCTTGCGGTCGTAGAAGTTGTACGCGGCGACCATGCATTCGGTGAGGCGTTCGGTCATGCTCCAGGAGGGCGAGCCCTCGCGTTTGGGTGCGGTGGGGAAGACCGCCTGGGCGTCGTCCCACAGGTCCGTGCCCTCGCCGTCGGCGATGCGCCGCTGCCAGAGGTGGTCGAAGGTCTCCTCCGCCAGCGCCAGCAGTTCGTCCTGGATGGCGGCGCTGCGGGAGTAGGTTGCGAGTTGGACGGTGCGTTTGAGCAGGTGCGCGGAGAAATCGGTGACCGTCCACTCCAGGGGCGGGCCCAGCTGCTCGCTGCCCTGGAGGGGCAGGACGACTCCGGGGCTGTGCAGTTCCAGAGCGGAGTCATCGCGGGTGAGCGGGCTGGTGATGCGGCCGCGCTCGGCGAGTCGGGCCAGGACCTCGGCGGTGCGGGCGAAGTCCTCGTCACCGGCCCGGCTGCGCACCAGGTCGTGGACGACGAGGGACGCCACGGAGAGGGAGAAGTACTCGGATTCGAGCTTCTGGTGGGTGACGCGCCAGGGGATGTCCTCCAGCGGCCACCGGTCGGCGCTGAACCGGGCGAGGGCGGACCAGTACTCCCGGGTGACGGTCCAGCGCAGCCGCAGTGCCTCGGCGAGTGTCTGCTGCTCCTGGTCGAGAAGACCGAGGGTGAGGGTGCGGTCGGAGGACAGGTCCTGGATGCCGTCGAGGGCGACCACGGTGAAGTACAGATAGGGAATGGGGTCCGCCACGCCGACGCTCTGGCGGCCGATGTGCTGCTCCGTGCCGTCCTTGTCGGTGCGGGTGACGGGCGGTGCGTCCTTCACCACGCCCCAGGCCCAGCCGCATTCGAACATCATCCCGGGGTCCTTGAGGCCGTCTTCGACGTCCACGCCGAGCGTGATGCGGTTGCCGATGGTGGCGCGCAGGGTCTCGAAGCGTTCCTGGAACTGACGCAGGACCGCCCGCTCGGAGAGCCTGCGCCGGCCCAGGGTCCGGCTCAGCCGCCGTCCCTGGGTGGTGTCGGCGTCGAACACGCTGACGGTGAAGGACCGCAGCAGACCGACCATCGCCGCGGTGAGCCGCCTGCTCGTCGCTTCCCTGAGGTCCTTGACTGCTTCACGCAGGTCGGAACGGACGGTGGGGCCGGTGAACTTGTCGAGGAAGCCGAGTGTGGCGAGGCAGAGGGTGACGGACATGGAGTAGGAGTCGACTACGCCGAGGTCCCGCTGCTGGGCGGTGATCTCCGCGTCGGGGTCGGGGGTGCTGAAGTAGTGGCCGCCGCCGAAAGTGGGAGTGCCGTCCTCCTCCGCGTGATTGTGCATGAACTCGCGGAGGGCTGCGATCAGCGCGGCGGGGATCTCGGTGCGCCCTCCTGCCAGACGGAGGGCGCGCTGCACGTCCTTCTGGGTGGTGTCCGGCTCGTCCAGACGGAACTCGGGGATCTCGGTGGCCGGATACATGAGGCTCAGCAACCGCTCGGCGTCCGCGACACTGCTGCGCCCGCCGGAGTCACCCCAGGCGAAACGCCCGCCGTCGAAGGAGTGCCGTGCGATCGCTTCCCAGATCTGGAGCAGATGAGCTCTCGGCTTGATCTCCATTCCCAGCCCTTCAACCAGGTCGTCCCGCACACCGCCCGTTCTCTGCCACCGGCGGGCGGAAGGGGAAGTTCATTTCCCGGAACGCCGTACTCCACATGCGAGGATCATTCCCGTGTGACCAGGTCGCACCAGATGGTCAGCGTCGCTCAGACGCACCATCTCCGGCTCACACGCATAAGGGGCGAGCGCGTTCTCGACCTGCTCCTTGTCGACATCACAGGCCGGAAAGTGCTCATCCCCCACGTCGTACCCGCGTGAACCCTCCATGAACGCGGCGGCGAAGGGGGCACCGGGCGCGAGAACATTCATGAAGCAGTCGACAGCCTGCTGGAACTCGTCCAGCGAGGTGGAGATGGATTCGGCCACAAAGAACATCGTGCCGACCTGGTACTTGCCCGCCGATCTCCGAAACCCCAGCCAGTTCCGCCGCCCCATCTTGAACAGGTTCCCCGGCTCTACGCGGGCCACATCGCGGAATTTATTCCTCCATTTCGAATCCAGATCGGCGTAGCCCTTCTCATGGCACAGCACTTTCCAGAAGGCCTCCCAGTTCTGATCCACCTGGTCGCACTGCTTGCGCAAATATTCGATGTTCTCCGGAGCTCGCTCAAAAAGCGTGATCCCACTGCACCACGGAAGCATCGCCAGCGCCGGATAGAGGTTGCCGCCAGCGCCCATGTCAATACCCAGAACCGGACGTCCCGCACCCGCACCCCTGTTCTTGAAGTGACGGCTGAAGTGCCTACCCACGATGGAGAGGATCTCTGCATCCGCGGGCAGAAGATCAAGATAATTCTGCGCGACATACGCCTTGTTATTGAATTTGTTCCAGGGTGCCTGATCATTTCGGACAGGCGCGTCGACCGGGGCTGGAAAATGCATCGCACCAGCGTACACGGGACAGCACCGGAGAACAAAGGGCGGAGTGCAAGCGGAGCAGTCGCATCCTGGTCGGAGAATACGCATATCGACCAGCAGACTTGGCCTTGAAGTCGCTTGTTGCATCGGCAACTTACCATCATCCTGATCGAACCCCGAGTCGATTCATTCTCAAGTGGTCAATCAGCACCTCACTTTTCACACCAGGGGGTGAAATGACCGCAGTGCCCTCCCGTCGAACATCAAGGCGCCTCCGAATACGCCATGTCCGAGAAGAGGATCTCCAAGAGCTGTCCCTCCTCGACCGGGAGTCCTTTCCCGAGGAGCCCTACCCCTACTTCGTGCTCCGCCAGATGTTCGACGTCTACCCCGACCACCTGCTGGTTCTCGACGACGGCACCGCTCTCATGGGTTACGTCCTGTGCGGGACCGCACCCGACCTGAGCCGCAGCTGGGTCCTCGGCCTGGGGATCACCCCGGACGAGCGCGGCCAGGGTTTCGGCCGCCTGCTGATGGAAGAAGCACTGCGCAGGCTCCGCGGCCTCGGGGTACGGGAAGTCGTCCTCACCGTTGCTCCCGCGAACAAAACGGCGATCCTCCTCTACGAGAACCTGGGCTTCGTCGGCGAACCCACCCTGCACGAGAACTACTTCGGCCCGGGTGCCGACCGCCTGCTGATGCGGCTGCGGCTGAGCCGACCGGGATTCGGCTGATGGACGAGCACGGCTGGATCGTCAGCCCGCGACAGCGGTACGTCAGCACAGACGGGCTGCTACGGAGCGAGGACACGAGGACACCGGCCCCTGGCGGCGGCACAGCGCACCGCTCATGACGCGGGCTCAGGATCGGGAGAGAACTCCTGAGCCCGCGCCCAAAGGGCGTTGAACCATCTGACCTGGCGGTTGACCCTCTCGCGCTGCGCGTCGAGCGTGGTCTTCACGTTGACTCCCAGCTGGTCCGGCTCGAACTCCAGAGACAGATCCGTGTCGAAGATGACGACGTCCCGCGAGGCCGGCCTGGGATGCGGCTGCTCCACCGGAGAGGGCGGGAGGACGAGATAGCGCACGACGATGCCCACACTGAGCTGCGCCTGGCACAGCCGGGTGAACCGGGCCATGACCACGGGGTCGCTCGCCTCGGATTCCTTGACCATGAAAAGACGGCGGATCGTGACCCGGCGAGCCCCCATCGCCTCGATCTGGGCGTCCAGATACGGTCCCGCCGAATCCGTGCCCCAGAAGCGCTGGTCGACAGAGCTGCTCGTGGCGTCGATGGTCCGCTGGGCGCACTGCGTGAGCCGGATGAGCCACTCGTTGTTGTCCCGTGGCCAGTGCGCACTCATGCCGGTCAGGTCGGTGACGACGGAGGCGAGGCTCTCGACCTCCGAGCGGGCGAACGCCTTCACTATCTCCGGCCCCTGCTGACCGACCCGCCTCAGATTCTTGATCAGGCGTTTGGCGTCGCTGGTGCTCATCCCCGCATCGTCGAGATCGCTCAGCAAGGCGGCTGCGTCACTGAGGTGGTCGAAGTGCTCCTCCAGCCGGCGACTGCGCTCCATGTGACCGGTCTCCACCATCCCCAGCCGCTGCTCGAAATCGACCATGTACTGCACGATGAGCGCGGACCCACCGATGACGACCGCCACCGCGATCTTCCACAACTCGTCGCCGGACTGCTTCACCAGGTTGGTCAGCACGTACGCGACCATGCTCACGACGACGGTAATGAGGATCTTGAGCACGAGCGGCGCGACGTGCACCCCACTGGTGGCGGGTCGTGGTGTGCCAGGATCTCCCTGCACGTTTCTCTCCCCCCGTCAGATGCTCACCGGATGATGCCCGTTCGCCCCAACGCCGGCACCTCCCGGCCCGAGCAAAGCCGAAAAGACACCAACCGCCCTCGAACGCGCGCGGTGCGTGCCTCCTGCTCGGGTGGGACACCTGTCGGGAACCGCGCGGCTGGGCCGGAACACCCTGTCCCCTTCAAGTTCCAGACCCGAACGCAGTAGGTGCACCTGCCGGAGAAGCACGGAAAACGGCGCGGCGCGTCCGCGGGTTCTCCCCCTGCTCCAGGCGTAGGCGGTGGTGTTCGGACATCCTGTTCAGGCACCTGTGAAAGATCACTGCAAGGAGACCCCAGTGCGCCGCCCGACCCGGAAAGCCTTCGCCGCCCTCATCGCCGCAGCCGGCCTCGCCCTCCCCCTCCTCACCCCCACACCCGCCTCGGCTGCCACCACCACCAGCCGCTTCGCGAACTACCGCTACGGTGACTGCCTGCGCGAGACCTCCGAAACCGGCCTCCAGGGCGACCGCTGCAACACCGGACGCGGCAGCCTGCTGTGGCAGTGGAACGGCCACCTCAACACCAACACCACGCTCAAGAACAACTTCTGGGACCGCTGCCTCGACAGCAATGACCGGGGTGACGTCTACCCCCTGCGCTGCAACGGCGGCTCCTACCAGAAGTGGCGCACCGTCCAGCCCGCCGCCCGCAGCGCCGTCATGCTCCAAAGCGTCGGCACAGGCCTCTGCCTCTACCAGCAGGACAACGGCTACTACCGCACTGCCGGCTGCGACCGAAACGCCCAGAACCAGCGCTTCACCATCGGCTGAACGGATCTCCCGACCACTACCGGATGCCGCCGGGCAAGCAACTCTTCTGGCTGGCCGAGCGGCTGTCTGGGAGTGCAGAGCGTCGAAGGTGACCACGGTGTCGACCAGGTCGCGTTCGGCGGGCTTCGTCTTGAAGACGGTGATCTCGTTGATCTCGTTGGTCTTGGAACCGACCTCGCGTTGGGCGGTGACCAGGCCGGTGTCGGTCATCGCGGCGAGCAGGCGCGCTTGGGCGCCGTCGGTACGGCGGGCGCCGCGAACCGGCTTGCCGTCCACCGCCAGTGAGCGGCGGGGCCGCTGGTCCGTGTCCTGGCTGGCGGACGTGCGGCGGGGACGCAGGGCTGCGAGCCAGGCGCCGACCGCCGCATCGAGGGCGTCGCCGTCGGTGCGCTGCAGGACTCGGCGGACGGTGCCTTCTGGCGGAGCGCTGGGGCCGGTGGGTTCGCGGTTCGGACCGCCGAGCGCGCTGAGCACTCAGGCCGGTGCGCCGGCCGCCCATTCAGCGATCGCCTTCAGCGATTTCGCGCCGGCCGGCACCGGGCACGCAGCGAGCGCGAGGATGAACGAGAGGGGATGGCGGCGGCCCTTGGCCCGGCACGGATCGGGCACCGTCACAAGGCAGTCCAGCAGATGACCGCTGAACGACGTGGCCTTGCCTTCCCGCACCTTCACGCCCACCCAACAGGAAGGTCAGGTGCCCTGACCTGCGGAGCACACGGCGCCTTCTCGGTCGGGTGCCCCAGAGTGCCGCGCAGGGCCATCGATACATCCCATATTTAGCATCCTCCAAGTCGGTCAAATAGCCCATATTCCGACTATTCATTGCCGGGATTCGTCAGGCATCTGGACAAGCACCCGACCTATGCGCCTTAATCCGTCTCATGTCATGGACGCTCCAGAGAAACCACTGTGTGGCTCCAGCCGTCGTTCGCCACAGCGGTGCCCCGTGGTGAAACTCTTGTCCCACCGTCCCTCACGCGACACTCGGCCGGTCAGCCGGTGGCGAACCGCGCACGCCACGCTTCTCGCCCTACTCGATGCGGTGGGGAGCACCTGGTACGGCTTCGGTAACGACTACTTCGAGGCGAAGGTCGGCGTGGCCACCAGCAGCACCCCCTGCGGCCCGTACAACTACCGGGGCAGCTTCCGGCCTCTGGGCAACGTCAGCCGTGACCTGGGCCTGAACCAGGAAACCGACGGCACCGGTTACCTGCTGACCGGGGACCGCAACAACGGCGGCCTGCGGATCGACAAACCCTCTGCGACTACTTCTCGGTGGACAGCTCGGTCGCGCTCCTGGGCGGCGGCAGCGTCGAGTCCCCGGCCATGGTGAAGGTCGGCGGCACCTACTACATGCTGGGGTCGCACCTGACGGACTGGTCCCTCAACGACAACGTCTACGCCACCGCAACCTCCCCCAGCGGACCGTGGTCGGCCTGGAAGGACCTGGCCGCGCCCGCACCAAGACGTACGCGAGCCAGACGGCCAACATCATCATGGTCCGTCGACAGCGAGGTCCCGTCCGCCGGGACCTACACCCCTACCAACAGGGCCAGTTCGATGCTGCTGGACGTGTCCCGTGCCTCCATCTCCAACGGAAGCGGTGGACCAGGAGAACGCCGGCAGTGCCAGTGCCGGCAGCGAGCACTGGACCCTGTCCTGACCTGCTGACAGCAGCCGGGCCCGGCCGGCGACCGAGCCCCTGTGGGGGGTGGCCCCACACACCGCGCCGCAGACGTCGACAACCCCAACACCATTCTTCAAGGACGAACAGGAAGGACTTACAGTGCCGGATTCCATCTCGCGCAGATCGGTGCTCGCTGGTGTGGCGGCCATGACGGTGGCCACTACGGTCGGCTCCGCTGCGATGGCGACGCCCGCGTACGCGGCGGCGGCTGCTGACCCGCTGCCGCTGCCTGCCTTACGGATCCCGCAGGCCGATCTGGGTCTGGAGCAACAGCCGGACGCCAAGATCCAGTGGCTACAGGACGCCAAGCTGGGCATGTTCATCCACTGGGGACCGTACGCGGGCCCGGCCAACGGCGAGTGGTACATGCACAACGCCGCGGTCACTCCGGCGAATTACCAGAAGTACGTCACTGACGCGACGAGTCAGCAGTTCACCGCGGATGCCTACAACCCGGCGGCCTGGGCGCAGCTGGCGAAGGATTTCGGGGCGAAGTACGTGACGCTGACTACGCGTCACCACGACGGGTTCGCGCTGTGGCCGCTGAACCATCCCCATGCCTGGAGTTCCGGGCAGGCACCGCTGAACCGTGACTTCGTCAGGGACTACGTGGCGGCGGTGCGGACGGCCGGACTGAAGGTGGGCCTGTACTACTCGCCGATCAACTGGCGCTACCCCGGCTACTACGACGTCTACGGCACCAACTGCGCCCCCAACCCCTGGAACTACACGACCGATCCGGCACACAAGGAGAACGCGCGGATCATGAAGACCGAGGTGTACCAGTCGATCAAGGAACTGGTCACCCAGTACGGCGTGATCGACGACCTGTGGTGGGACGGCGGCTGGATCGCCGAGCAAGGCACCGACGCGGCCGGTGCGTTCTTCTGGGAGCCCGGCCAGTTCCGCGACACAGCCAACCAGTGGCAAGTGGACGCCGTGTACGGGGAGACCGACGCGAGCGGCAAGCCGCTGGGCCTGATGGGCATGGTCCGCAAGCACCAGCCCGACATCGTCGCCACCTCGCGCTCCGGCTGGAAGGGCGACTACGACAGCGACGAGGGCCCGGGTGTCCCGAGCGGGGCGATCCGCACCGGCCGGCTGGTCGAAAAGGTCTTCAGCGTCGGTGGCACGTGGGGCTATTCCAACACCCCTGTCATGAGCTACAGCAACGCGATGAACATCCTGGTCAACTGCTGGGTGCGGAACATGACCGTGATGGTCAACGTCGGCCCTGACCGGCACGGCACCGTCCCCGACGCGCAGGCCAGCCTGCTGCGGCAGATCGGCACCTTCATGACCGCCTGCGGCCAGTCCGTCTACGGCACCCGCGGCGGCCCGTGGAACCCGGTCGACGGTCAGTACGGCTTCACCTACAAGGACAGCACCTTCTACACCCACCTGCTGCCCGGCTACAGCGGCACCACCTTCACCACCCCATCCGTCGGCGACGCCCAGGTCACCCGGGTCTTCGACGTCCGCTCGGGTGCCGGCCTGTCGTTCTCGGTCTCCGCGGACGGCCGGGTCACCGTCAACGGCATCGACCGCACCACCCACCCCCAGGACAGCGTCATCGGCGTCGTCCTCGACCGGAGCGTGCAGCCGGCCGACACCGCCGCCGGCAGGACCGCGACCGCCGACAGCGAGGAGACCTCCAAGGGCAACACCGCGGCCAAGGCGGTCGACGGGGCCACCGCCACCCGCTGGTGCGCGAACGACGGCAGCACCGGCCACTGGCTCAAGGTCGACCTCGGCTCGACCCGCTCACTGACCGGCGCCCGGATCGCCTGGGAGTCGGACCAGACCAACTACCGGTACAAGATCGAGGGTTCCACCGACAACAGCGCATGGACCATGTTGGCCGACCTCACCGCAACGACCAGTACCAGCCAGGTCCAGGTCGCCCAGTTCCGCACCCAGGCACGGTACGTCCGCGTCACCGTCACCGGGCTGCCCGCCGGTGTGTACGCCTCCATCCGCAACCTGGAGATCTACGACCGGCCCTTCGGCGCCGACCTGGGCACCTACAAACTGGTCAACCGCAACAGCGGTAAAGCCCTGGACGTCAGCGGTGCCTCCACCTCCGACGGCGCCACTCTCATCCAGTCGTCCTGGAACGGTGGCCCCAACCAGCAGTGGAAGCTGATGCCCAACTCCGACGGGTCCTACCGGCTGGCCAATGCCAAGAGCGGCAAGGTCCTCGACAGCCCCGGCAACTCCGCCCAGGGCGCGAACCTCGACCAGTGGACCGGCGACGGCGGTGACAACCAGTCGTGGCAGCTCGTCCCCTCCGTGACCAGCGGCTACTACCGGCTCGTGAACGTCCGCAACGGCTGGTGCGCCGACGTGGCGAACGCCTCGACCGCCGACGGCGCCAACGTCATCCAGTGGCCCACCACCGGCGGCGCCAACCAGGACTGGCAGATCCTCGCCCTCTGAGCTTGGCTCTGTCGGGGATCTTGGGAGTTTCGCGCTGCCACCTGCGCAAGCACAGCCGAGACACCACACAGCCGCTGAGCACCCTCGAAATCAGGTGACCAAACCCAGACAGATTCCCTCAACGACGCGATCCGGGCCTGGCTGCACGGCTTCCCGCGCGGCAACCGCGCATCGCATGCTTTGGCCGTACTCTCGCCTTACAGCCCGGCGCGTCAATTCACGGGCATCATTCCGCCCGTCGGGACGCGTGTCAGACTTTTATTCCGAACAGTTTTTCCGCATTTCGGAAGGCGATTTTCTCCTTGGCTTCGCGCGACAAAGCGACCGCCCGGAACCAGTCGGTCTGAGTTTTCATGTTTGCAAACGGGTAGTCGGTTGCAAACATTACTCGATCCACGCTTATGTACTTCAGCAGGAGATCGAGCAGTTCAGTCTGGGGGAATGCGCTGGTCGTGAACCAGAAGTTGTCATGGAAATACTGCTCGAATGGCCTGTCCAGGCTACTCTCGGTCACTTCGCTCATCTTCTCCACGATGCGTTTGTAGAAGAACGGAAGGCCCTCTCCCATATGGCCGATGATGATCTGGAGCTTGGGATGCCTGTCGAACACCCCTGAGGTGATCATTCGGAGGCACTGGGTAACTACTTCCTGGTGCCATCCGTATGCGGAGATGCTGAGAACCTGATCCTGGAACTCCTTCTGATATTCCGGCCGCATATTGCTGTAGTAGATTTGGAAAACTTCGTCAGGCGGTAGGCCCGGATGGCTGTATATCGGCACATCAAGGGCTTCGGCGCGTGCCAGCAGGGGCTCGAAGTCGGGATGGTCGAGGAATTTCTTCCCGATGATTCCGTTGGTCAGGCATCCCAGGAAGCCATCTTCCCGAACTGTGCGTTCCAGTTCGTCTGCCGAGGCCTCCGGACTGTGCAGTGGCAAGGTTGCAAATGCCTGAAAACGTCCCGGATGGGTGGCCATCGGTCCATCGACGAGCATCTTGTTGAGACGATACGCAAAATCGATGCCCTTCCGGCCTGGCACATTCTGCACACCTGGCGTATGTGCGGAGAGGATTTGGACGTTGAGCCCCGCCTCGTCCATCGCACCGATGCGGCGCGGGCCGATCTCGGCAAGACCAGTGTCCTCGAGGAACAGCCTGTCGTTCAGCACCATCAACTCATGGGTGGAGAAGGTCTCTTCCGCACCGATGAAGGGCAGGTCCTGGTCCCGCAGTGAAATTTCCGAAGTCTCGTTCGCTCCCGCGCGGGATGCGATGGCATGCGTGGACAAGCCGCCACCGATGCCCAGCGCCGTGCCGGCCAGAAAGCCGCGGCGTCCCATCGTGAGGCGCTTCAGAGGGTTTGCGTCGGACGTCATGTCTGTTTCTCCTCAGCTGTTTGTGTGGTGCGGTATCCGTGCGGCATCCGTCCGCACGGAACTTCCGATCGCCCTTTCGCCGTCATCAGGCGCGCCCAGGTGTCCGCCCATGCCGCGTCTCCCTCAGGGGCCTTCGCGTCCCGCACGAGCACCGCGGCAACGCCGCCCGGCGGTGCCTCGTACACGACGCCGTGGTGCTCGATGGCATCGTTCTCCGGCCCGAATTGAGCCCGGCCAGGAACGCCGTCTAGGTCGGGCGCAGATCCATCACCTGGCACCGGTACTCGTCCGAGCCACCGCCCTCCAACGGCGCGCCCGCGTGCGCGCTGTGCAGTCCGACCGCGGCGGCCCCACACTCTTGTCGACTTGCGACCCGCAGGCGCCGACGGCACACTCCGTAGCCAGCGCCATGGCGGCCGCCCCGAACCTCAACCGCCCGGGCGGCGCTCTCCCTGACGGCGCTGCGTCGACTGCCATCACCAGGCTCCTCCATGCGGGTCGCATCGCTCATCGGGATGCCTACTTCGTACCGAGCGAACCTGAGACGACTGTTAATGCGGTGCTCAGGCCCGTGGGCCGAACCATGTGCCCAGCACACGCACCAGCGTGGTGGCGTCGAGGCCCTGCCCGCCGGGCGAGGCCAAGGCGACGAGGCCGTCGGGCCGGATCAGCAACGCGTCGACGTCCACCCGGTCCGTGCAGGCAGTGAGAGCGCTGACCGTCCGGTCCACGCGGCCACGGCGTCGCCGGCCCGCGTGCGGTCGACGAGGCCAGCAGGAGCCGCCGCCCCTCACGCAGCAGGCCGGCCGACCGGGTCACCGCGGTGACGACGGACGCGTCGGACCGCTCCAGGTTCAGCTTCATGTTCGGCACATGGAGGGCTGGCACGGACAGCGTGGCCGGCAGACGCGGCCCACTGCCGCCCAGTTGCCGCGGCACCCCGCCGGGGAAGTTGGGCGTGCCTCCAGCAGCACCCGGCGGGCACGGCGGGACTCGAAGGCATGGGGAACTCCAGGATAGTTGATCTTGTGCGTTGAGGCATGGTGAGCTGACGGATGCGGCATCAAAGCGGTTAGCGCCGCTGTTGCCGTGTTGGCTGCCCTGAGGCCTGACTGGGCGTCATGCATGGATGCTTCCGTGCGCCGTTCCGCGGTACGAGCGGCGCGTCTACCTTGTGCTCGGCGGCGGGCGAGCATCATTCGAGATCACGGTCTCGTGCTCCATCCGGCCGTAGCACCGCATTGCCGTTCACCAAGGCTGAGACGGGGTGTCGGGCATGACGAACAACGATGTCGGGCCGGCGAAGCGGCAGGGCCGACGCGACCTCCTGATCTGGTGGGGGCCTCGGCTGCTGTTCCTGCTGGGGACCCTCGTGCTGACCTCTCAGTCGGTGCGCGGGGTTTCCGCCTCGACGCTGGCCTGGACCCTGCTCCTCTTCGCTCTGTGCAGCCTCGCCTTCGTCGTTCGGCAGCTGTGGAAGGGCACCGAGGCCGGGGCGGGAGACAGCGCCCCGCGGTGGCTCACCTGGGCGGGAATCGGGCTCAGCGCCGCCGGAGCGGTGATCCTGGTCCTCTCCCTGACGGCCGTGGAGATGGACGGGCTGTCTCTCGTCGGGGCGGTCGTGTTGCTCCTCGGACTGGGCTGGCTGGTCGAGTGGTGGCGCGGGTACGGCACCAAGTTGCTGCCGTGGGGCGCGGGACTGGTCGGGGGCGCGGGCCTGATCGTGGTCGTCGGCGCGTTCCTCCTGCCCGGGGCCAGGGGCGCCTGGTCCATGGCGCTGCTGGCCGCCCTGGGCATGGCGTTCTTCGTTGCACTCCCGCTGGGACTCAATGTGCTGTCGGCGTGGGGCCTGCGTTCGCTGCGGGTACTCCGCGCCTCCGGCTCGGGCCGCACAGCCCGGCGTCTCTCGATGGCGGGCGCTGCCGTCGTGGCCGCGGCCGGGGCGTTCGTCGTGTGGCTGGTTCACGCCGACTGGGTCCTGACAGCGGTGCTGGCCGGCTTCGTGGTGCTGCTGTTGCTCGCCATCGTCAGCAACACCCACGCCGATGTCGCCCTGGTCCTCGCGGGGCTCTGCCTGCTGGCCGCGGCCCCTCCGGAGCATCAGGCGTCCGACGTACTTCCTGCCGCGCGCGGAGAGCACGTGCTGGTGGCGCTCGGCGACTCCTACATGTCGGGGGAAGGGGCGGCCAGTTACGTCGCCGGCACCAACGACGGCGGTGGCGACGAATGCCGTCGGGCGCCATCGGCGTACGCGGTGAGGGCGGCCTCCCGAGGCGCGCCGTTCGACGGCCTGGTGTTCCTCGCCTGTTCCGGCGCGCGCACCTTCAATGTGGTGGGTTCCGCTGACCAAGGTCACGCCCGAGCGCAGAAGGGCGAGCCTGGCACCCAGATCGATCAACTGGAAGCACTGGGAACGTCGTTCCGGCCCGCGCTCGTGATCCTTTCCATCGGGGGCAACGACGCCGGCTTCTCCTCGGTTGGGACGGCATGCATCGCACCAGGTGACTGCAACGACCGGAAGTCCCTTTTCATGGGCAACCTACCCAGCGTGCGAAGTGCCCTGACGGAGACGTATCGCTTGCTGAGGAGGCATCTGCCCAGCGATGTTCCGGTCGTCGCGGTCCCCTACCCCCAACCGATCGCCGACACCCGCACCTGCAACGGCGTCGCCCTGACGAAGGCCGAGCGTGACTTCATCCGCACGTTCCTCGTCGCCCTCAACGACACGGTGGAATCGGCGGCCGAGGAAGCGGGCATCCTCTATCTCGCGCCCATGGAAGACGCACTCAAGGCAGCACACCTGCAGTTGTGCGACCGGCGGAAGGCAGCGGCCGGCATCAACTTCCTGGACGTCAGGTCCGTGAGCGGACTCTCGACCCAGCGTTTCAACCCGGGCAAGTGGCTGCACAACAGCCTGCATCCGAACGAGCGCGGGCATGAGGCGATGCGTGCCGTGTTCGAAACTTGGCTGACGGCACACCCGCAGATCCTCGGCGATGCGTCGGCCGAGCAGAATGCCGCCGACGCCCGCGCCACGTCCGTCCGTGCAGCCGTGGCCGAGCCCGAACCGCCGTGCAGTCTGGCCGAGATCACCGGCACGGACTGCCAATTGCAGCTCCGCGACTGGGAGGTGCGGCAGGTTCTCAACCGCTGGCTACTGCTGTTCGGAGTCGCCGTGGCCCTCCTCCTTGTCTGGCTCGCGGGCATCGCCGTCGTCAGCCTGCTGCCGAAAGCCCCATAAAGCCTGGTCAGTTGCGTGCTGAAGGCAGGGCCGGAACGGCAGGAGCCCGGTCACACGCTGAGCCCGTCTCCCCCTACGCCATTCGACCACCGCGTGCGGGAGGTCGATGGCGAGCCAACAGGCCCTGTGTGGCGGATGAGTTGAGATGTCGAGCAGCTCCCTCAACGGCTCAGGGTCGGTCCCTGTGTGTTGCGGCCCGCTGCCCGTCGCCCGACGAGGGCCAGTCTGAAGGAGCTCAGTGGGCCAGGCCTGGTGATCGTGTCCCACGGCACGGAGCGAATCCGGTCAATCTGAGCCCGGCGAGGTGCTGTGGCACCATCCCCGTTGTGGATGACGTGGACTGGTCCGGCTTGTTCCATGCAGCGGGTCCCGCCGGCGACACGCCGCGGCACCTGGCAGCTCTCCTCGGCGAGGATGCCAGAGCTTCTGTCGACGGGTACGCGCACCTGTGGTCGACGACGCTGCGCCGCGAGGGCAAGGCATGGCCCGCGACAGCGCCCACCGCGATGCTTGTCGCCGAGCTCTTGGACAACCCGCTGCTGGGACTCGACGATCCCTCGCTGCCCGATGCCATGCTCGCCTATCTCTACGTGGTCGGCGTCGCCGCCGACCTCGGCGGGCAGGCGACGGAGATCCGTGCTCGGGTCCAGAACCACACACCGGAGCTGCGGGCTTGGACGGCCGCGTACGTGGCCGCTGACGCGGATAGCCGGGCCCGGATGTGGCAGGACGACACAGGGCTGGGTGAACTCGTCCTCGATCAAGCGGCGCTCGCCTGCTTCGACGTGGTTCCCGAGCTGCTGCGGCGAACACTGCCACACCTCGCGTCGGAACGTACCAGGCGCAGGACGTGTGCGGCCGCCGCGGTGGGGGCACTGGCCCGGCATCCTGCGGCCGCCGCACAACGTGCAGAGCTGCTGAAACAGCTGACATCGATGGCCGTGGCCGCCGATTCGTCGCACGACCTGGCGACGATGGTGATCGCCATCGGTCACCTCGGCGGCGACACGCGCCCCTGGCTGGCCGACCCGCATACAGGCGTTCGGGCCTGCGCCGCCCTGGCACCCGACCTCGCCGGCAACGACACAGCGGAACACTTGCTCATGGAACTGGAGCGGTCGCCACAAGCGTTCAGCAGGTCCTTCGGCGACATGGCTCCGCCCCTGCAGCTTCAGTCCCAGTCGCTCCCCGACTTGCTCGCCGGGCGATGCGCGCGCTGATGCCCGATGTCAGCGACCGAGAGTTACGGTCACGGCACAGTGAACAGCCCCGTCTCGGTCTCTGTCAGGGTCCCCCGTCCGGCGGGCCGTTCGAGCTTCAGGCGGACGTTGTTGATGTTGCTTGGTGCGATCTCCACGTCCACAGAGCGGAGATCGTGGAGCAGGTAGCGCCACTGACAGCTCGTCCGGTCTGGTAGAAGATCGCGTTGGCGCCTTCCCGGAGATCGCAGGCTCCCCATACCGATCCGAAAGGTCACTCGGAACGGTCTTCGATCCATGGCCTCGGAATCAACGCCCTCTCAGGGCTTCGTTGATCCCAGGCTTTCGCGCCGATTGGCATTGAAGCGCGCCTTCTTCTGACGATTCCCGCACGTGTTCATGTCGCACCATTTGCGGGTGCGACTTTGGCTGCTGTCGAAGAAGGCGGCTCGGCAGGTTGGAGATGCGCACAAGGCCAGTCTCCCGTCTCGTTCGCCCGCGATGATGCTGATCGCGTCGGCGGCGATCACGCTGAGGGCATCTTCCACGCAGGAAGCCGAGCTGAGTCGCCATTGCCGCTCACCGTCGGGCGTCAGGATCGCTGCGGCCCGGCCCTGAGCGCTGCAGCCATTGATGACCTGGACAGCGGACGCAGGCAGAGCAACCTGGAGCGCGGTCGCTGTCGCGGCGGCGTGAATCGACTCCCTCAGTTCCCGAGCGAGGTCGAGCTGGGCAGTGGTGCAGGAGTCCACGGCGAGGCCGTTCACCGCCAGCCAGTCAACGAGTCGGTGCGGCACGGGAATTCGCTCCACCGCGTTGCCGTGACGCTCCGACAGAGTCCCCGTGAAGCTGGTCGCCAGCACGTTCCCAAGGCGGAAGTCAGGGAATCCAGCACGCATGGAACCACCTTAGCCGGTTACACGCAGGCAGGGGGACGCGTAGAACCGTCTTAGACGGTTCGCGAAGGTTCGCAGCCGGTTCCGCGATGACCAGGAGGCCTCATGCCCCGCCTACCCAGCGACGTGCAAGCTTTTGAAGCCCACGCGCCTGACGCCGACCTCGACGATCTGCGCACGCGACTGGCCGCCGCGCGGCTACCGGAGGCCGAGACAGTCCATCACTCCGCGCCCGACCCCCGCCGATGGGAACAGGGCGTTCCGCTCGCCGACCTCGTCGAGGTCGTGAACTACTGGCGCACCGGCTACAACTGGAAATCGTTCGAAGCACGCCTCAACCAGATCGGCCAGTTCCGCACGACCATCGATGGTCTCGGGATCCACTTCCTGCACCGTCGCTCCGCGCACGCAGACGCCACTCCCCTGATCCTGACGCACGGCTGGCCGGACAGCATCGCTCGGTTCATCGACGTAGTGGACGAGCTGGCGGATCCGAAAGACGCGGACGCGCCGGCCTTCCACGTCGTGGTTCCGTCGCTGCCCGGCTTTGGTTACAGCGACAAGCCGACCACCACCGGATGGGGAACCGAAAAGATCGCGGCCGCATGGGTGAAGCTGATGGGAAGGCTCGGCTACAGCAGGTTCGTAGCCCACGGAGGCGACTGGGGAGGCAATATCACCACGGTCCTCGGCGGCAGGTTCCCGGCGCACGTACTCGGCATCCACACAACGTCCGTGGAGGCACCGCCCGGGTTGACAACGGACGTGCTGACAGCGGTCGAGCGCAAGTGGACCGAGGAAACCCGCGATTTCTGGCACCACCGCACGGCGTACGCGAAACAGCAGGCGACGCGACCACAGACCATCGGCTACTCGCTCGTCGACTCACCGGTCGGGCTTCTCGCCTGGATCCTCGACAAGTTCGCCGAGTCGTCAGACACCGAAGACAGCCCCTTCGAGACGATTTCCCGCGACCGCGTTCTCGACGACGTCACGCTGTATTGGCTGACGCGCACCGGCGCATCGGCGGCCCGCATCTACTACGAAAGCCACCGATCGCTCGACCCCGAACTTCGGGTCGACGTCCCGTCGGCACTCACCATGTATCCCCGCGACGTCGAGAAGTGTCCGCGCCCCTGGGCACAGGAGCGGTTCCGGCAGATCGTCCGGTGGTCGTTGCCCCAAACCGGGGGACACTTCCCGTCGCTGGAGGTTCCCGAGTATTTCGTGAAGGACCTGCGAGCGGGCCTCGCGGCAGTGCTGGCCACTCATCGGTGAACGCAGCTCGGTGCCGGTGCTCGATCACCGCATGGCCCAGGTGCACTTCCCAGCATCGAGAGTTGCCACCCCGTGCGGAGCCACGCCCTCCACGAGATACCACGAGATCGGTCTTGGCAGCAGCAAACAGCACGTGAAAATCACGGTGACGACCAGCACCGGAGTTCACGGGGGACTGTCAGTGACGGGCAGAAGAACAGGGAGATCGCTGCTGCGCTGCGGGTCAACGAGCGGTCCGTGGAGCGGTGGCGCCGCCAGTGGCGCGAGCGCGGCGAAGCGGGGGCCCTGTCGAAGGGATCGTCTGGACGACCGAGGCTCAACGAGAAACAGAACGCCAGGCTGGCACGGGAGTTAGAACGCGAACCGCTGGTCCACGGCTGGGCCGACCAGCGGTGGACACTGGCCCGGAGCAAGACGCTGATCGGCCGGCTGTTCCACGTGAGCTACACGGTGGAGGGCACCTGGTTACTGCCGAGGAGGCACGGCTGGTCCTGGCAGCAGCCCGCCCGGCGGGCAATCGAACGCGACGACCAAGCGGTCGAGGTCTGGAAGAAAGAGACCTGGTCGCTGGTAAGAGCACCGCGGCGGCGTGCAACGGCTGGATCGTCTTCAAGGACGGGGCCGGCCAGTCGATGACGCCGCCGCGTGCGAAGAGCTGGGGGCGCAGAGGCTGCACCCCGGTGGTCCGGGTGCGCGGCCGGGGCTCGGGCCGGGTGTCCATGACCGGGGTGACCTGCTACAAGCCGGGAATCGATCCCGGATGTTCCACTCGATCCGCGAGTACCCGGGCCGAAAGGCGAGCCGAAGGGCATCGGCTGGCGCGACCTGCGCGACGTGCAGGGCAGAGTACATATCCAGCTCGGCGGCCCGATCGTGCTCGTGCGGGACAACCTACGCATGCACCTTGTCGAACCCATGAGGCAGTTCATCGCCGACCACGCGGACTGGCTCACGGTCTTCCACCTGCCGAGTTACTCGCCGGAACTGAACCGGACCTGATCGACGGCTGCCTGGCCGGCACCGGCCTCACCATGGACGGTTGACCGGCATCACGCATACGCCGTTGGGGCGAAGTCTCAAGCCAGCGGGATTCCGGCCCGACCCGGAGGAGGGACAGCCAACGTTGTGACAGGTCATGCAGCTGGACACGTAATTCCGTACGAGGTGCAGGGCAGCGGTCCGGAGCGGGTCCTCGCACTCCACCACTGGCTCAGCGACAGGTCGAGTTTCGCCGATCTGCGGCGGTACCTGGACGGAAGCGCGTTCAGTTATGCGTTCGTGGACTGCCGTGGGTACGGCGAGGCGATGGACACCCCCGGCACGTACACGATGGAGGAGATCGCGGCGGACGCACTCGCCGTGGCCGACCGCCTCGGCTGGAACACCTTCTCGGTCATCGGTCACTCCATGGGCGGCAAGGCTGCCCAGCTGATGTTGCTGGACGCCCCCGCGCGGGTCCGCTCGATCGTCGGCATCTCGCCGGTACCCGCGTCCGGGTTCCCACTGGAAGGGGAGATGTGGGACCTGTTCGTCGGGGCCGTGGAGGATTCCGGCAACCGCAGGACGATCTTTGACGTCACCACCGGTAGCCGGCACGACGATGCATGGCTGGATGCCAGAGTGAGCGGCTCTGAACGCTCCTCGTCGGCAGCCCTTCGCTCGTACCTCGAATCCTGGACTCGTGGCTCGGACATCCACGAGCGGGTCGAGGGAAATCCAACCCCGGCGCTTGTCGTAGCCGGTGCGAACGACCCGGCGATGGGCCCCGAGACCATGCGGTCCACCTGGATGGAGTGGTATCCGAACGCGGAACTCGAGGTCTTCGACGACGTCGGCCACTTCGCCCCGGAGGAGAGCCCGGAGGCCCTGGCGACGGTGGTCGAAGGATTCCTCGGCCGCCACTGAAGTTGTGTCGGCCTGATAGCGCAGACGTTGCGGCCCGCTGGTCACTTGCCAGCTTCTTCGTTCTCCCGCGCTCGTGAAGGCACGGCGCAGGCGCCGGAGCTGGATCATGTAGGCGGGTACAGGCGCGGGAAGCCCCGTCGGACGTAGTCCTCAGCCGACGCGGTGACGAACGCCAGCGCGCCGTAGCGACCGTGGGCCAGGAGCATGAGGACCGTACAGACCGTCAGCGCGTGGATCTGCGCCGCCATCGGAGACTTCACAAGCCAGCCGGACAGGCCTGTGTCCGCGGTGACCCCCTCGCGTTCCGCGGTCGTCATCACGAACTCGCAGTCCACCGGTGCCAGAGTCGCGACCGCATCCAGCACGGGCACGGGCACGGGCACGGGCATCGACAGCTCACCCAGATCACCGAACGGCATGTCGTGCTCCAGCACCTGCTAGGGGATGCGCGTAGCCACCCTCAATCCCAGGCGGAACCGATCATTTGTCCGTTCCCCCGAGGGCCTGGGGCGAGACGGTGAACCTCCGCCAGACCGGGGCAGAGTGGTCGACGCCGAGGAAGGTCTGGAAGTCCCAGAAGACACCTCCGTCGAGGCGGCCATACGCATCGCCCGGACGGACGGGCTTGTTGAGAGGGTCGTGCTCGTTCTCCCAGTCGATGTCCGCGTATCCAGGGTCGTCGATGTCGTAGTGGGTCAGATAGCCCCGGGCATGCTCGATGTTCAGGTTCAGAGCCGGGAACTGGGCCAGCAGCAGGTCGGGGCGCCCCTGGCACGGAAGATCGTCGAAGAACGAGCCGATGATGCCGGTCTCCTGCTGGAACTGGTCGATTGTTGTGCCGTGATGGAACAGTTCGCAGCCCCAGAAGTCATCGTCGTAGATGAAGACCAGCAGGCCCGGGCAGTCGTAGACGCGTGAGACGTGAAGCTGGGCGCTTCGGCGCAGGACCCACTCCCAGCCCCGGGTCCATTCCAGCACGGTCCAGTCGCCGCGCCGCTCGTGCAGGGCGTAGGAATCGAGGTTGATGTCGTGGACGTCTTCCAGATGGAGCGTGTGCTCCTCCTGGTGCCAGAACTCCTCCAACGCGGCGTACACCTGCTCATGGTCGACGCCGTAGAATAGGTTGACGCGCTTGAATGTGCCCATGTGTGCCCCCGAGGCATGTGGTCGACGCCGGTGGGCGCTCTCGCCTGAAGAATGACGCAGCCGCTCGGCCGGGGCTGGTGACCTGGCCGCCGGCGGCGTCCGCCGATGTTACAGATGCCGAGATCCGCTACACACCGATTAATTGCATGCATATGTCGATGGGCGGCAACGTTTGTCGATAGTGACGCTCCCTCATGTTCTTGTTGGTCGACGCCGTGGTCGGTTATGGACGGTGATGGTGCCGGTCATGCAGACCGGTACGGCCGAGCCGGATGCGAACTACTCCGGAGGATGATCCTGCTCCAGTGACTCCGCGCGACCGCGATCTCAGATGTTGCGCCAGAAACGCCTTCGGATCCCACTCGTCAGAAGTGCGGCCCGACAGCGGGATGTGAGACCAACGCACGTGCCGCGATCTGCAGTTGCGCTTCCCATACCGCCACGTCGAGCCCCAACGTGTACTCGATGCAACACACGCACGCCGGAAGGAGCGCCACAAATGCTTGCTCCTCAGCGGTCTCGACCTCCATCTCCGACCACTCGTCCGACGCCAACTCGGCAAGCTCCACCTCCCCGGCGGTGAATCGCGCGGCCAGCCTGTGCAGCGCGTATCGCCGGGCCAGGTGGCGATCGGGCAGAGCGATCCCCAATTCTTCAAGAGCCTGCCCGAATGCGTCACGGATGTCCCGGGGGTCCGCATGGCGCGGCAGACCGGCGAGCTCGCACAGGGTCGGCGTGTCCATTCCCATCGCGAGTGCCTGGGCCGCGGTCATCGGCAGGTCTTCGGGACCCACCTGATCCGCCTGATACAGCCACGCTGCCTCGACCAGGGGCGAATAGGCGCCGCGGACAGGGCTGTCAGGTTCGGGTGAGTCGTCTATCGCTGCCATGATTCATACGATGCCAGCATGGCTCGCGAGAGTGCCCGGAAGCTTCGGCTGTCCCGACAAACCGCCGACATCATGCCTTCCTGGCGAACTGCTTACAAGCGCGCCCCGTCACTCGCGGGTCGGGAGGATCGGCCAGCCACCCGGTCAGAGGCTCGGTGCCGGCTTGGAAGGCACTGACCTATGAGGTCTCGTCGTCGACAACAGCTCTGACAGCGTCGATGTCATGGGTGGCGTGCTCGGTGCCGTATCAGCAGGCCACGTTGTCCGCCGCGTCGACGGCGAGGTGGCGTTGCACCGTCCATACGACAAGGGCGCGGTCAAAGGGACGTTGCCGAAGATGCCTCGATGCCTGGGCAAGGGCATGGGTCGATCATCTGTGCTCCCCGGCTCAGGCCGCAAAGGGCAGGAAGTCCAGCGGCGAGGGCTCGTTCGCGGTGTGGGCGACGCTGCCGGGCAGGATCGTGATGAGGTAGTGCCCGGTGAACGCCGCACGCCTAACCATCGCGCGGATGTGCGGCCGTCAGGTGGGCCGGGACAGGGGCTCGGGCGTCCGGACTCGTCTGTGACCCGATGCGACGACGCACCTCGACCCACCACAACCAAGAAGGTGCTGGTCGACAGGCTCAACGACGTACGCGGTAGCGGATGTGAGTGGCCTCCGGCGTGTCGATCACCCGGAGGATCTCCAACTCGATCTGTGCCGGCAAGACATCGAACAGGCGACGGCCAGCGCCGAGCAGCACCGGGATCTGATGGATCTGCACCTCATCCAGCACCCCGGCCTCAAGTGCCCGTTGCGCCGTGTACGCGCCACGCACCTGCACATCCCTGTCCCCGGCGGCGGCCTTGGCCTGTGCCATCGCGCTTTCGATCCCGTCGGTCACATAGGTCACCAACGGGTACCCCCAACGCGCGGCGGGGCCGGGCGGGCGGTGACTGGGCACGAAGATCGGGAGACCGCCGTGATCACCGCCCCAGTGATCCATGAGCTCGGCAGTGCGTCGTCCCGCGAGCACCGCGCCGGCTGCGTTCCATTCGTCCTGGAATTGCGCGGCCGGCCCGGACAGCGGGCCGGACTCGCCCTCCGGGTCGGCCCACTTGTGCAGTCGTTCGCCATCGTCGCCGCCTAGAAAGTCGTTTGGATCGGCGATATATCCGTCGACTGACATCGACATGTCGAGCACTGATGCGGGCACTTCGACCCCCTGTGGGTTCGGTCCAGACTGATTCGACTGTGCTGTAGACCCGGCATCGCGGCATTACTCATCGGGCATCGCGGTGGCAACAGCCCACGCGAGCCTGGGTGCCTCTTCAGTCACCCTCACCATCTGGGCCGTGTATCGCAATTGCAGCCCGGGCGTGAGGAAGAGCGGCTACTTCAGCGGCTTCGCTGACTGTCGGTCCGCTGCGGGCGCGAAGGCGGGCTCGAGGAGGTCGAAGATTTCCTCCACTGCGGCCAGCGGGTTCTCGGCGTCCCGGGCCAGGGAGTAGGCGTCCAGGGTGAAGCGGGCGAGCGCACGGCAGGCGGTGGCGGACGTGGGTGCCTCGGGTCTGAGGCGATGGCGGAGACGAGGGCCTGCTCGTGGCGCGCCTGCATGTGGGAGGCGTAGCCGCGCAGCGCGGCCGAGCTTTCGACGAGGGTCCAGAACGCGATGGACTTCGGGGTGGAGAACCATCGGGCGGCGTTGAGCACCTCGGCGCGCAGCGCGTTGAGCAGTGACTGATCGGAGCTCCGGTTCGCCACGGCGTCGACCAGGCGTTCTTCGTGGTGTTCGTCCTGGTCGAAGACCAGTGCCTCCTTGGAGGCGAAGTGTGCGAACACGGTGGTCACGGCGACGTCCGCTTCCTCTGCCACGTCGCGCATGCCCACTTCGTCATAGCCGTGTTCCACAAAGAGGCGCAGCGCGACCTCCGCGATGTTGTTCCGCGTCGGCCCTTCTTGTGCCACCTTGGCCCGCAAAGGGGTGAAGGTGCGCATCGTCGATGCTCAACCCGGGCCGCAGATCGGGAGTCGGGGCAAGGGCGTCCAGCCGCGCACGCTCGAACTCCTGTACGGCTTCGGTGTGGCAGGGCGCTTGCTCGCCGCCGGACGGACGCGCCTGGTGATCCGATACGTAGACCCCGACGGCGGCGTGCACGAGCACGACATGACCAAGGGTGTCGAGCCGACACCGACCACGCCGTTCGCCCGCCCGGTGGTTCTGCCGCAGTGGCGACTGGAAGAATCCCTGCGTGACCTGCTCGCGGGGTACGGCGCCAGGGTCGAGTTCGGCACGAGCCTGGTCGGCATGCGGCCCGGCGATGACGACGTCACCGTCGAACTCTCCTCGGGCGAGCGCTTGCATGCCGGATGGCTGGTCGGTGCGGACGGCGGGTCCAGCACCGTCCGCAAGCTCGCGGGCGGGTCGTTCCTCGGGGTGACCCGCAAGGAAGGGCAGATGCAGCAGGGCGCTGGCGGCGTAGAAGCCGTTGCGCAGTGCGGTCCAAGGCAGGCCGGTGGCGCGCAGGAGGTCCTCGGTCTGGGCGTGGTCACGGCATGCCTGGAAGCGGGAGTCGTGGGAGGCACCCATCTGGCTGGTGTACAGGATGCGGCCGACTCCGGCCTTCACGGCGGCGCCGATCGCGGCGCGGTGGCCGGTGAGGCATTCCTCGCCCGTGCGGTCGAGGGAGACGAGCAGCAGCTGCTCGGCCCCCTCGAAGGCGTGGACGAGTGAGGCGGGGTCGTCGAAGCTGCCCTGCCGGACGCGGACGCCGCGGTCGGCGAGGTCCTGGGCCTTGCGGGGGTCGCGGACGCTGACGCCGACGCGGTCGGCGGGGAGTCGCTCCAGGAGGCGCTCGACGGTGCGGCGGCCGAGTTTTCCAGTGGCTCCGGTGACGATGATCACGGGGTTCTCCAAGCGGTGTTTCCAGTGGAATCAATTGAACGATAACACTGAAACTAACACTGGAAGCGCGATTCCGATATCATCGATACATGTCTCTCCGCGACACCACCGACAGCCCCCGCCGGCGCATCATCGAGGCGGCCATCGAGCTGCTGGAGAGCGGCGGCCCCGACGCGGTGAGCACCCGTGCCGTCGCCGCCGCGGCCGGGATGCAGCCGCCGGCCATCTACCGCCACTTCGGCGACAAGGACGGGCTGCTGGAGGCGGTCGCCGAGCACGGCTATGCGCAGTTCCTGGAGAGCAAGCGCGCGCAGCTCGACCCCGCGCCGCAGGACCCGGTGGAGGAGCTGCGCCGCGGCTGGGACATGGTGGTGGAGTTCGGGATCTCGCGCCCCGAACTGTTCGCCGTGATGAACAGGGCCACCGGCTCGGCGTCGGACGCGGCGCACCGCGCGGGCCTGGAGATCCTCCGCGGCCGGGTGCGCCGACTGGCGGCCGCGGGATGGCTGCGGGTCGACGAGGAACTGGCCGTCCAGATCATCCAGGCCACCGGCCAAGGCGGGGTCACCACCTGGCACTCCACCCCCGCAGAACGCCGCAATCCGGCGCTGCTGACCGTCCTTCGCGAGTCAATGGTCGCCGCAGTCACCCGCGCCGAGCCGACGGTCCCCGCCGCGGAGTCCGGCCCCGCCCCAGCGGCCCGCGCGCTGCGCGCCGCCCTCCCCGACGACGCCGACGTCCTGAGCGACGCCGAGCAGCGCCTGCTGCGCGAGTGGCTCACCCGCCTGGCGGCGGAGGTGGCATGCCGCAGGCCTGATCCTCCGTCAGCCGACCTCGTGCAGGTCGCGGCCCGCGAGCATGGACCAATCACCAAGCGGCGCCCGCCGAGATGAGGCCGTGGGCGACCACACGGCTCCGGCTGACATCCCCTGCCCACAACGCGCCGCCAACCTCGACCACCTCTTCACCGCCCACTGTTCAACGCTTGTGGCCAACACACCTAGTACTCCAGCAGCGGTTCACTATCTGGCCTGGTCAGAGGCATCGTCGGGAGTGTAGTTGGCCGTTGGCATGTCAGGGACGGTCTTTCCGGACCGCCCCTCCAACGAAGGACATCGTCGTCGGTAGTGACATTGCCGGGCCACGGCCTGACGCCTTCGCCGCCATCGCGACCATCTGAGCGCATGGACGCGAAGTGGCGGGCGGCGCCGGTGGACGGGGCCAGTTGCCAGGAGCCGAATTCGGGGTGGCCCGCCGCGATGTCGATGTCGAGCAGAGGGCGGATGCCGGGAGGAGCAGCAGCGACAGCGGGTTCGTTGACTGTCCCCACCCGGCGCTCAGGGCTGGACAGACCTGCTCACCGTGATCCCCGCCCTCGGTTGAGAGTGTGATGTCAGCGGCGGCCTGACCCAGCCCGGCGTCAACGCCCGCGCCCCCACACCGGCTCGACGCCGAAATGCCACGGCACTGGCGCGGGCTTACGCCGTAAGCTGCGCCGATGCCTGCCGCCCCGCCGGCCCCCCGGCACGCCGCCGTCGAAGTCCTCCTGACAGACCTTTACGCCGCGCCCGTCAAAGTCGACGCCTGGGAGCGCCTGGAGCCCTGGGCTGTCGCGCGTGTGACGCTCGGCGGCGCGAACGTTCCCCGGACCGTCATTGTCAAATGGGCACGGGCCTCCCCGGCCGAGAGCCGCACCGAGCTGACGGCGCTGCGCTTCCTCTCCGGCGACCTCGGCCTCGCCCTCACCCCCTGCGTCATCGCCGCCGATCTATCGGCCGGGCTCGTCGTCATGGAAGACCTCGCACCCCGCACCGCGCTGGACCATCTGCTCCGCCGCGACGGCGCTGCCGCTCACGTCGACCGGCTGGCCGCCTTCGCCCGCGCCCGCGGCGAACTGAGCGCAGCCACCGTCGGCCGTGCCGACACCTACTACGCGCGACAAACGGCCCTCGGTCCGATCGATCCGGCGGCTGACCAGGGAACCCGGTTCGCCCGGCTCCGGGACGAGGCCTACGGACACGCCGCAGCTCTCGGCACACCCATCACTGGACCAGCTGCGAACGAACTCGGCGACGCACTCGCCGAGTTGACTGATCCCGGCCCCTTCCTGGCACTCACCAACGGCGACGCCGAGACCAACAACATCCTCCTCAACGAGTCCGGCCCCACCGACGCCCGCCTCATCGACTTCGAGCACGCCGGCTACACCCACGCCCTCATCGACGCCGTCTGCCTGTATGTCCCCGGCCCTGCATGGATGTCCGTGGGCGACCCCGTCGCCACCGGTCTTGCCGACCACTACCGCCGCGCCCTGGCCCGTGGCGTGCCCGAGGCCGAGGACGATCGCCGGTACGGATTCGGCCTGGCCGCAGCCTGCATCTCCTGGGCGATCGTCCGTCTGCAACGGTTCGCCTTGCTCGACACCCGCTCGCCCGGCGACCCCAGCCGACCTCAGCTCATCGAGACGCTGGAGGCCGCGGCCCGCACCGCCGAGACTCATCGAGCCTTGCCCCATCTCACCAGCTGGGCCCGCCGCACAGCCGACCTGCTGCGCCGGCGCTGGTCCGGCGGGGACCAGGAGTTCACCGGCCGCCAGACCGCTTTCCCGCCCTACACACCACGCGGCTGACCACGGCCGTCTCGTTGCGCAACACAGGACAGCAGGGCTCCTGACCAGCAACATCCGCGCCGAGTCGTGGGGTTGACCATGCCTCACCGAAGGCACAGCTCACCCACTTCAAGCTTCTGCGGTGCGGGGATGCTGGTCGGCAGCCCCTCAACGGACGTCAACGGGGCGGTCCGCCTGAGCCGGGTCTGGCTCCGCACAGACGGGAAGACGGGAAGACGGGACGACGGGAAGCTGCTCGCCGTTAAATCGGCATGCCAGAAACTCCCGCTCGGTGTGATCATGCTGTCCGTCGACAGAGCGGGGAGAGCGTATGGCCGGCCTGACCGTGACGGTGTGTCTGCCGCCCGAGGTCGCAGACGATATTGACGGGGCGCTCACCACCGCCCTCGCGCCGTTCGACCAGAACGGTGACAACCCCCCGGGCCGCGGTATGTGGGATTCACGCCGCATCCTCGGTGGCAGCAACGGTCGGGGATTCGCGGTCGTCCGCGGATACGAGGACGATTCCAGGCTGATCCACGACGAGCCCCGATACGACGGCACCCCTGCTCCCAGCGCTCCAGGAGTCTGTGCCGGTGGACCGCGTGCCCTGCTCGACTTCTCACGGCCGCAAGCCGCTTCCGAACGAGCGACGGCCGCGTCCTGGGACCTGTGGCAACGTCTGTCTGGCGTCCACCCTCCAGCCCTGCCCCTCAAGGTCTTCGTCGACCGTTGGCGAGATGATCCCGACGCGTTCCCGGGCGGCCCCTGGGACGACGGGATGGTGGCCGCCTACCGAGCCCAGCCACTGATCAAGGCATACCTCGATCACCCCTGGAGCCTCGGATTGGGCTTTCCGGGCGCCCCGTTCCATACGGAGCATCCCGTTATCGGCTTCTCCCGCAGCCGTGCTCACTACATCCGTGAGCTCTCCTGGAAGCTTCCGCCGGACACTGACGTACTCACCGTGGACGGCTGGTGGCGCGAGAGCAACGGAAGTGCCGTTCACGCGTCCTGCGACCCGAAAATGTGTCCTCACGATCCCCCGGGGCCCGCTGTATGGCCGGGCAGCGAGACCTACCTGTCGCAGCTGCCCCCCGCCACGGTCTTGGTACGGGTGCACTGCCACTGCTGATGCCCCCACAAAGGTCGTGCCAGTACCTTCAAGCAGCACTGTTTGCCCACCGGTTCGGGACGCAGTCGGCAGTCAGTGGCGTCATGCATGTTCGCGGGAAATGACGTCACTGGTGGTCTGTCATCCGCCGGTGGTGGCCAGCAGGAGGCCGGAGGCGATCAGGCCCGCCTCGACGACGAGGACGAAGACATGGGAGGGCAGCCGGTCAACGATCTTCTTGCCCATCCAGGCCCCGGCCGCGCCGGCCGGGGCGAGGGCCAGGCCGACGGCGGCGCTGGTGGCGGTCAACACAGCGGCGGCACCGAAGACGATGAGTTTGGTCAGGTGCATCACCACCGCGGATGCGGCCTCCGTGCCGATGTAGGCGCCCCGGATCAGGCCGCGGGCGAGGAAGAACGGGGCGACCATCGGGCCGACGGAGCCGACCAGCGCGGATCCGAAACCGGAAACGGCGCCAACGGCGGAGAACGCGCGGTCGTCGAGCCGGGCCGCGTGCAGTTTGAAGCGCCGCCAGGCGACCATGACCAGCAAGAACACGCCGACGGCACGAGTGAGAGCGGGCAACGGTGCGGTGGCGAACACCAGCGCCCCGGCTGCGGCAGCGGGGATGGCCCCTGCGGCGAAGATGCCGACCAGGCGCCGATCGACCTCGCGTCGGTTGAACCACACGCGGCTGCCGTTGCTGACCAGTTGGGCGACGGTCAGGACCGCGACCGCGCCCCGGGTACCGAGGACGGCCACGAACACCGGCAGCAGAAGCACCCCGCCGCCGAACCCGGCCACCGCCGACAGTGCCGCGGTGGCGAACGTCGCGGCCGCCATCACGACCGCCAGCGGCACCATCTCCATGGCAGCGCATTCTTCCCGTCCCCTTGGGCCGTGGGCCGCCTCGGGGGTGTCAGACCGCACAGGAGAGCAACGGGTCCGGCGGGCGACCTCCCGTGAGGGCGGCGGGCCATCGGGCCGGGGGTACGGCCCGGCCCATGCCAAGGCCGGTGCGCTCCGCACTGATCCGCAGGGCCGCCATGTGGTCGGCCGGGCTGTTCACCGATTCTCTGCTCGCCGACGGGGCGGTGACCGACGCCCACTGCACCGCCCTGGCACCGGCAACCTGGACAACCGCACCCCATCGGCGCGGATCACCGAAGTGGTCGTCGCCGTGGTGACCACGGTGCTGGGCCAGGCTCACACTTCCCTGGCGCTGGACTGCCTCCGCGACCAGAACTGTGGCGACACCAACACCCGAATCACCGACCATGCCGACTTCACCACCCCCACGCTCGGTACGTCGACCCCGAGTACGTCGTGGCCGCCCCGGACACCACGAGCACGGCACACCCGCCAGCACTGAAGTTGAGCAACGACGCGGCGCCCGCCGTAGAGCGCCAAGGGACTGAGTCCCGCCGAGCACGGCGAGTGCCGCGTAGATGCGGTGACAGGAAATCATCATCTCAGCTTCTGAATCCGACAATTGACAGTTGTTGGACTTCTGGATGGCTGATTTCTACAGTGACCACGCGGCGTCGATCAGCACCCGCTGACGGAGGAAAACACATGCGACATCGCCCTCGCACCGGTCGTCCTCCCGATCCCCGGCGCCCGTCTGGCCGCCTGATCCGAACCGGAGGAAATCCGTGAAGACCTTCACCCTGCCCGGCACCGACATGGTGGTGCCGAACGTCGTCCTGGGACTCATGCGGATCCAGGACAAGACCGACGACGAGGTGCGCACCCTTGTGAGCACCGCCCGCGACTGCGGCATCACGTTCCTCGATCACGCCGACGTATACGGGTCGAGCCTGCACGGCTGCGAGCGGCGTTTCGCCGAGGCGCTGAAGCTGACGTCGTCCGAGCGCGAGCAGTACGTCATCCAGTCGAAGGCGGGCATCGTCCCGGACGGGCCGTACTTCGACTTCTCGTACGAGCACATTGTCGAGTCGGTGAACGGCTCACTCGCGGCGCTGGGCACGGACTAACCTCGACATCCTTCTGCTGCACCGGCCCGATGCGCTCGTGGAACCGGAAGAAGTCGCCCGCGCCTTCGACGAGCTGTCGGCGGCCGGCAAGGTGCGCGCGTTCGGAGTGTCCAACCAGACCCCGCGCCAACTCGATCTGCTCCGCAGGTACGTCACCCAGCCCATCGTCGCGAACCAGCTCCAGCTGTCGATCACACACGCACCGATGATCGCGCAGGGCATCGCGGCCAATATGCAGGGGCTGGACCAGTCGGTCGTGCGGGACGACGGGATCGTCGACTACTGCCGTCTGCACGACATCACCATCCAGGCCTGGTCGCCCTTCCAGGCCGGGTTCTTCGACGGTCCCTTCCTCGGCTCGGACCGCTATCCCGAGCTGAACGTCGTGGTCGATCGCCTGACGCACCAGTACGGCGTCCCGGCCGAAGCAATCGCCGTCGCCTGGATCACCCGCCATCCCGCGCGAATGCAAGTCGTGCTCGGCACGACCACCCCCGAGCGCGTGGCCGCCGCGGCACAGGGCTCGGATCTGCCGCTCACGCGCGCCGAGTGGTACGAACTCTTCCGCGCCGCCGGTTACACCGTGCCGTAGGCCCCGCTCGGACTCAGGCGTCCAGCACTCCGGCATCGAGCGCCCACCGCGCCGTGTACGCGCCACGCACCTGCGCTTTCGCCGGCCTGACGGCGGCCGCCCCAGAACCGCGACCGACAACAACGGCTCCAGCGCAGCCCCCTGGTCGTCAGAAAGAGCCCCTCGCCCCACACAGAGATCATCGCCATGCAGGGTGCGGGATGGAGCTGACGCTCAAAACTCGTCCTAGGCGAGCCGGATCACGTTCCAGGACAGCGGTTCGAGGGCGGCGCTGCGGGTGCCGTGGCTCAGGGGGGTCCCGGAGACCTGGTGCGGCGTCACGCGTTGTGGACCGGTGAGGGTTGCGTGCCTCGGGGTCGGCGTCCGCGAGGACACTGTTCCACCCGCACGTCGAGGACCTGCCCGCGGCCGTAGCGCGAAGCCTGCGCGAAGAGGAAGAACGTCGTCTGCCGCCAGGCCGGGCCGCCCGGCTCGCCGATGGAGTCCGGAGCCCTCTCACGTTTTTTGACCTTTATTCCCGGAGTCGCTCTTACTGGTTCCCCTGGTGGGTTTGCCTAAAGGCACCAGGGGTTTCACCGACGTTCCGGGTGAAGAACTTGCCGAAGTTGGTGGGTTCGGGAAAGCCCAGGCGGCGGGCGATGGTCGACACCGGTTCGTCGGTGTGGGCGAGCAGGCGCTGCCCTTCCAGGGCGACGCGGCCGTCGATGACGTGTTTGACGGGCTGCCCGGTGGCGGCCGTGCAGGCGCGGGTGAGGGTCTTGACGGTGTAGCCGAGGCGGTGGGCGTAGTCGGCGGCGCGGCGCGTGGTGGCGTAGGAGCGTTCCAGGTCGGCGCGGAAGCGGGCGTACACCTCGCCGCCGGAACGCGGGTCTTCCCCGCCGTCGGAGTGGGGCAGGCGGTCGATCTGCAACAGCACGGTGGCCAGCAGGAGTTGGAGGATCTCCGCCGAGACGGTGGGTTCCGGGCGGTCGTACTCGGCCCGCAGCTGGCCCAGCAGGGTCGATAGCCCCGCGTACGCGGGGCTCGCGCCGAGCTGCCAACATGCTGACCCGTACCACTCGTTCACCAGCCGGTCGGCGCTGCTGGAGTGCGGGGGAAAGGCCGGCGTGAACAGCAGATGCGTGCCGTTCGCGGTGCCGGGCCGGACGAAGCGCTGGACCTGGCCCGGCCGGACCCACAAGAGTGTGCCGGGACGGACGGGGTAGGTCACGAAGTCGATCGCATGCTCCCCGCTGCCCTCCGTGATCAGGGTGAGGGTGTGGAAGTCCACCCGGTGGACGAGGTCGGGCCGCCGACCCCGCCGCTTCCGTCGCTCGTGCAGGGTGGCGAGATCGATGATCTCGAAGCCCGGGACCCGTTCCTCGGGCGGGTTGAAGTCGAGGCGAAGGATGGCCCCGTCCGGAGCAGGGTCGGCGCCGACAGGATCCCCGTAAAGCACCACGATCTCCAGATGTCCTCGATTTACCATGCCGCGTCTTCAGCGTATCTCGCCTGCCTGCGCTTTCGCGACGAAAGTGGAGGTCGTCAAGGCGGCGCAGGGCTGCCTCCACCTCCAGGAGACCCTCATGAACGGCACGGTCACGGTCCTCGACAAGGGCGCGGTGCGCATCCACAGCTACATGTCCCCGGCGGACACCTTCCACACCACCACCCAGCTGGTCGAGACCCCGGCCCGCGTCATCGCGATCGACGCCCAGCTGCTGCCCGCCTACGCCGACGAGGCCATCGCCTACGCCAAGGGGCTCGGCAAGCCGATCGACCGCCTCATCGTCACCCACGCCCATCCGGACCACTACAACGGTGCCGCCCGCTTCGGTGTCCCCGTCCACGCACTGGCCCAGGTGCGCGAGCAGATCATCGCCCGCGGCGACAGCCACCTGCCCACCGGACAGGTCATCCCCCTCAGCGAGTTCACCCCGTCCGTGGCCGTTATCCCGGGCACCGAGGTCATCGACGGCGTCACCTTCGTCTTCGAGGCCGTCTCCGGTGGCGAGGCCGCCGACGAACTGCTCATCAAGCTGCCCGAGCAGGGCGTACTGATCGCCCAGGACCTCGTGTACAACGACGTCCACCTCTACCTGGGCAACGACGACATCACCGGTTGGCAGCGGGCCGTTGACGCCCTGGCCGCCGAGTCCGGCTACGACACGATCCTCGCCGGCCACGGCGCCCCCACCGGCCCGGAGGTCTACCAGGGCATCCGCCGCTACCTCGACGACGCCCGCGAGCTGCTCGGCGACGACGGCGACGCGTACAAGAAGGCGATCGTCGACAAGTACCCGGCCCACGTCGGCCCGTTCATCATCGACATCGCCAACCGGTCCCTCTTCCCGGCCGGCAACTGAGCGCCTCCGGCGTGTACCGCCCGCGCCGCGCGGATCCGGGGCGCTCCGCGCGGACCGCGTCCTCTGCGCTCATGGCCCCACATTGTTGATCACCCCCTTGGTCTGCTCACTTACTCACGCCCGGAGCTCCGTCATGTCCCACAACCGCCTCTTCCGTCCCGGCTCCGCCGCCGTAGCCGTGGCCGCCCTCCTCGTCCTGGGTGGCACCGCCCCGGCTCTGGCCGCCTCCGGCGGCGATGCGCCCCACGCCGCCGCCCGGCATCACCGGGAACCCCTGCCCGCCAGCTACTCCATCCCCGGCGCCAAGACCTACCCCGAGGGCATCGCACGCCAGCAGGGCACGCCCTACTTCTACGTCGGCAGCACCAGTGACGGCACCATCTACCGCGGTGACGTCCACGAGAGCGCGACCAAGGTGTTCCTGCCGGGCGGAAAGGACGGACGGACCTCCGTCGCCGGCATGAAGACCGACCGCGCGGGACGGCTCATCGTCGCCGGCGGAGCCACCGGCAAGGTCTTCGTCTACGACACCCGCACCCGCGCCCTGCTGCACGTGTTCGACACCGGCCGTACCGACACCTTCCTCAACGACGTGGCCCTCGCCCCCAACGGCGACGCCTACATCTCCGACTCCATCCACCCCGCGCTGTGGCACATCACCGCCGCCGAACTGAAGAGCAAGCAGGTCCAGCAACCACTGCACGTGGGCGTGGACCTCACCAACTCCCCGATGGTCTACGACGACGGTTTCAACGGCAACGGCCTCGTGGTCACCGGCGACGGCCGCTACGTCCTGCTCGCCGACTACAACGACTACGCCTTCTACCGCGTCGACGTGCGCACCCACCAGGTCGTCCCGATCGACCTCGGCGGCGCCAAGGGCGTCTCCGGCGACGGTCTCCTGCTGAGGGGCAACAACCTGACCGCCGTCACCGAACTCGACCACCCCGAGGGCCAGATCAGCGTCCTGAAGCTGAGCCACGACTACACCAAGGCCACGGTCGTGCGCACGGTCCTCGGCCACGGCATGCACAGCCCCTCCACGGCCGCCGTCGACGGCCACGACCTGCTGATCGTCAACTTCCAGTTCCAGATCGCCGACCCCAAGCTCCCGTTCAACGTGGTGCGGGTCCACGTCTGACAGCAACCAGGCACAGGACAGGACAGGGGCGCAGCGCAGTACAGGCGGAAGGACACCCCCTCTCATGGAGATCACCATCGTCGGTGCCGGCAACACGGCCCGGGGTATCGCCACCCCGGCTCTGACGGGACGACACACGGTCACCGTCACCGCCAAGGACCCCGGCAAGGCCGTACGGCTCGTCGACGAACCGCGCGGGCAGGCAACCGGCGAAGGCCGGATCGCCGAGGCCGTCGCACCGGGCACCCGTGTCGTGAAGGCGTTCAACACCACGTTCGCCACGACCCTGATCGCCGGCGAGGTGAACGGCAATCCGCCCGCGAGCCGGAGGGCTTCCAGCCGGTGCACATGGCCCTGCAGATCCGCGAGGCGGGCTACGGCTGGGCCAGCACGATCAAGATCGTCGCCCCCTGACCCGTAGCAGTACCCGTACCAGTAGCACCCCATCGAGCCCCACTGCCGGCCCACAATCCCCCACGGGCCGGCAGTGGACCGTCAGCAGGCTCCACCAGGAGAACCACCCCATGCGCGTCCGTACCTCCCTGACCACCCTCGCCGCGACCGCGGTCCTGCTGGCCTCCCCGGCCACCGCAACGGCGAGCGCAGCGGCCCAGCCCCTCTCCGCGCCGCACATCACCAACCACTTCCAGCTGGCGGCCTCGCAGCAGCCCGAGAACATCACCGTCGATCGCACCGGGGCCGCGTACCTGACCTTCTCCTTCGCCCGGCAGATCGTCCGCGTCACTCCGGGCAGCCGGCCGCACGTCCTGGCCACCCTGCCCGCACCCGCCAAGGCGAACACCCCCAACCTGGGCAAGGCGTTCGTCGGGGGCATCGCCCGCGCCGACGACGGCACCCTGTACGTCACCTACGCCACCGGTACCGCGGACCTCACCGGCGTCTGGGTCGTACGTCCCGGTGGCCGCCCGCACCGTATCGCCGCCCTGCCCGCCGACGGGTTGCCCAACGGCCTCGCCCTCGACCAGCGCACGGACAAGCTCTACGTCACGGACTCCGTGCACGGCGTCATCTACCGCCTCCCCGCGTGCGGCGGAGAGGCCACCGTCTGGGCCAAGGGCACGCAGCTGGAGCCCACCACGTTCGCCGGCGCCAACGGCCTGAAGCTGCACAACGGTTCCGTCTGGGCCACCAACCTCGACCGGGGCACCGTCCTGCGTATCCCGGTCACCGCCAAGGGGACCGCCGGAAAGATCCAGGTCCGGGCCACCGGCATGCCGTCCATCGACGACTTCGCCTTCACCGGCCACGGCGACACCCTGCTCGCCGCCCGCGACGACAACCAGGTCGACCTCGTCCGCCCCGACGGCACCCACGCCACCGTCCTCACCCCGGCCGACGGTCTTCAGACCCCCACATCCATCGCGGTCCACGGCAGCAAGGTGTACGTCCCCAGCGCCGCCTACATGACCGGCAAGGACCCCAACCTGCTCATCGCCCACCTCGGCCGCTGACGCGGTCGGCAGGACGCATCCCACCGGCGCCGGTGCCGCGCCGACCGCGCGGCACCGGCCCGTACAGAACCGGCAGCACAGTGGTCCGCACGAACCGCTCCCCCCGACAGCCCTGGAACCGACATGTCCGACCCCATTCCGACCAGCAGCGCCGGGACAGCAGACACCCTCCACGCGCCGTCCCCGGACCGCCCTCCGCGCCGTCTGCCCCTCGTCCTGATCCTGGGCTCCCTGACCGCGCTCGGCCCGCTCTCCATCGACCTCTACCTCCCCGCCCTCCCTCAGGTCAGCGGAGATCTCCACACCTCACAGGCCGTCACCCAGCTCACCCTCACCGCCTTCATGACCGGGATCGCCCTGGGCCAGCTGGTCATCGGGCCCCTCAGCGACACCCTCGGCAGGCGCCGCCCCCTCCTGACTGGCCTGACCGTGTACGTCGCGGCGAGCCTCCTGTGCGCCGTCGCCCCCGATCCCACGGTCCTCATCGGCATGCGCCTGATTCAAGGCCTGGCGGGCGCCGCCGGGATCGTCATCGCCCGGGCCGTCGTCCGTGACCTGTACGACGGACTCGGCGCCGCCCGCCTGCTGTCCTCGTTGATGCTCGTCTCCGGCACCGCGCCGATCCTCGCCCCCGTGCTCGGCGCCCAACTGCTGCGCCTGACCTCCTGGCGCGGCGTGTTCGTCACCCTCACCGTGCTGGGCCTGGTCATCCTCGCCGCCACCGCGGCCCTGCTGACCGAGACCCTGCCGACCCAGCAGCGCCGGCGCGGCGGGCTCCCCGACACCCTGCGCACTATGGGCGACCTCGTCAAAGACGGCCGTTTCTCGGGCTATCTGCTCACCGGAGGCCTCGGCTTCGCCGCCCTGTTCGCCTACATCGCCGGCTCCTCCTTCACCCTGCAAGAGGTCTACGGCGCCTCCTCGCAGACCTACAGCCTGCTCTTCGCCCTCAACTCGGTCGGCATGGTCGCCACCGGGCAGCTCAACGGCAAACTGCTCCTGGGCCGTTTCCCCTCGCATCGCATCCTGGGGGCGGGCCTGGCCGTACTCGCCACCGCGGGCACCGCCCTGGTCGTCCTGGCCACCCTCACGCACGCGGGCCTGCCCTGGATCGCCACCGCGCTGTTCTTCACGGCCTGCCCGGTCGGCATGATCCTGCCCACCACCACCGCCCTTTCCCTTCAGCGCGCCCCGCACGCGGCGGGCAGCGCCTCAGCACTCCTGGGCACCACACAGTTCCTCATGGGAGCCCTCGCGCCCGCCCTCGCCGGTCTCGGCGACCAGGGCACGGCCCTGCCCATGGCCCTGTCGGTGCTCGGCCTCGCGCTGGCCGCGACGGTCTGCTTCCTGGCCCTCTGCCGCCCAAGCCGTCCCACGCGGGACCCGCTGGCCCAGTAAGCCCGCGAACCAGGCCGATGCCGTCGCACTCTGTCGCGCATACGGACGCCTACGCGACAGGTCACCATCCGGGCTCTACCAATCCTGGAACCCGACCGCGTTCGCCTGCGGCACCACCAAGCGCATCAGTACACCTGCGTTCCGGTGAGAGCGGACCCCGCACGGACGAAGACGGGTATGCGTTCCAGTGGCGCAGCGACGGTCAGCGTCCTGCCGCCCTCGTGTTCCGTCCCGGTCGCGGTGTCGATCCAACGGGCCCCGTGCGGCAGGTGGACGGCGCGCTCGCGTGCGCCCGCCTCGACAACCGGTGCGACGAGCAGGTCGGGGCCGAGCATGTACTGGTCGTCGACGTCCCAGGCGGTCGCGTCGTCGGGGAAGTCGAAGAACAGCGGGCGCATGGGCGGGGCGCCGGTGCGATGCGCGGTCTCGGCGAGTCCGTGCAGGTAGGGGCGCAGACGTTCACGCAGGAGGAGATGGTGGCGCAGGATCGGATAGGCCTGCTCGCCGTAGGACCAGACCTCGTTGGGGCCGCCGCTCATCCGCGCGCTGAAGGGCTGGTTCGGCTCGCGGTCACCGTGCAGTCGCATGACGGGGCTGAAGGTGCCGTACTGGAACCAGCGGATGAGCAGTTCCCGGTACGCCGGGTCGTCGGGGTTGCCGCCCAGGAAGCCGCCGATGTCGGTGTGCCACCAGGGGATGCCGCTCAGGGCGACGTTCAGGCCCGCGCGGACCTGGGCGGCCAGGGAGTCGAAGGTGGGCAGGATGTCCCCGGACCACAGGGCGACTCCGTGGCGCTGGCTGCCGGCCCAGGCCGAGCGGATCAGGCTCAGCGGCCGGTCGTCGCCGGTTGCGCGGAATCCGTCGGCGACGGCGCGGGCGTGTTCGGCACCGTATGCGTTGCCGACCTGGGGGCCCGGGCCGGCGTGGTAGACGGCTCGCGGCGCGATGCTCGGCGGGAGGTCGGGTTCGCAGGCGTCGAGCCAGAAGGCGGTGACGCCTGACCGCAGGTAGTTGGCGTGGAGTTGTTCCCACAGGAGGTGCCGGGCACGGGGGTGCGTCGCGTCGTAGTACGCCATCGGCAGGTAGCGCTGGTCCCCGCCGCGCGCCGGCCAGTGGTGGCGCAGCAGGCCGCCGTGGCTGTCCCGGACCAGGCCCCCGCAGGCGCGCAGGGCATCGAGGTTGGCGCTGTCGTCCTCCAGGGTGGGCCAGACGGACACCACGAGCCGTACGCCGAGGGAGTCCAGCTCCTTGGTCATGGCGGCGGGGTCGGGCCAGTCCTCCGGGTCGAACGACCAGTCCCCCATGCGGGTCCAGTGGAAGAAGTCGCAGACGATGACCGACAGCGGCAGGCCACGGCGGTGGTGCTCACGGGCGACGGCGAGGAGTTCGTCCTGGGTGCGGTAGCGCAGCTTGGACTGCCAGAAGCCACTCGCCCAGTCGGGCAGCAGGGGCGGGTGGCCGGTGGCGTCGGCGTAGGCGGACATGATCTCGGCGGGGTTGTCGCCCGCGACGATCCAGTAGTCGATCTGGCGGGTCTGATCGGCGACCCAGCGGGTGGCGTCCGCGGCGAGTTCGACGCGGCCCGTGGCGGGGCTGTTCCACAGCAGTCCGTAGCCGCGGGAGGAGTGCAGGAAGGGGATCGTGACGACGGTGTTGCGCTGGACGAGGTCGATGACGCGACCCTTGTGGTCCAGGCCGCCGTGCGGCTGCTGGCCCAGGCCGTGGATGCGCTCGCCGTCGTAGCCCTCGAAGAACTGCTCGGCGGTGTAGGTGCCGTCGCCGCGCGGGGTGTGGACGCGGGGGCCTGGGTAGCCGTGGTAGGGCCGCTTCTCGGCCAGCAGCTCGCGGCCCTCGTCCACCTCCCCGGTGCGCAGGAAGCGCAGTCGCCCGTCCGCGTCGGCCTCCACGGTGATCCGTCCGTTGACCAGGCGGGCCGTACCGTCCTCGCGGACCTGCACCTCGGCCTCGCCCGCGTCCCGCACCGGCAGGTCGAGCGCCCAGCTCCGTTCGTCGTCGATGCTGTCGGCCGCCGCGCGTACCCGGACCGCGTGCGGGCCCCAGGGCTCGACGCGCAGCACCTCCCCTTGGGTTCGGCGCTCGATCCCTGCCTCGACGTGCTGGTACATGGGCATACCGTTCCTTCCGATGCGGGTGGCAGTGGCGATGGCGAGGCGGTGGGGGCTGTGCGCGTCCAATGCCTCGGGAGAGGCCGGGTTCACCGTCGAGTTCGACGGTGAGAGCCGTGGCCTGCCGGTCGAGTGCGGGCGCGGGCGCTGCGGTGGTGGTTCGCTGGCTGAACTGCGGTTGGAGGAGCAGAAGGTGAATCCTCGTAGGGGAGGTCGGACGCCGCGAGCCCCTCGGTGATGGTGTGCGCACGGAAGCGGGCCGTCTCGCGGGGACCATCGGTACTCGGGATCAAGGCCGTGTGCTCGGCCCCGTCGACGAACCAGTGCAGGCGCGGTTCGACGCCCTCGGCCCAGGCGAGACCGGGTGCTGGTCGTCGGCCGCCCGTGGGATGGTCGTCGGCGCCGGGGTCCACGGGTGAAGGCCCCGGTGACGACGTCCCCGTGAGCGAGTTGTCCGGGGACGAGGCGGAAGACAGCTCCCGGCCCTCGCCTGACGTCGTGGTCGAGGGGGTGCGGGAACGCGTCGTCGCCCCGGTACCAGGTCTGTGGCAGCCGGCCCGCGCGGTCGGCCTCGTCGGGCAGTACGGCGGTCGGTGCCCGGCTTGTCTCCTGCCCGCCGTAGGACGTCCACACCACGGCGGGCAGGTGTTTGTCGGCCCAGTGGAGGGCGTAGGGATAGCTGCCGGTCGGACGGGGCCTCGACGGCGCAGACAGCGAACCAGCTGCGCAGTCCGGTCTCGATGAGTGGGCTGACGTGACAGGGGCGGCCGTTGGCCAGGGGGTACGCGGCCATCGCGCCGGTCGCCGCACCCGAGGCGACGGCGGGTCGGAAGGCGGCCGGGTCGCGCGGGCGCAGGCCGGAGGAGGTGACGCAGCGGTGGTCCTCGTTGTTGCAGGCGAGGAAGTGCTCGAGCGCCCCGGCCGCGCGCACGTGGGTGGGGTGGCCGTCGGCCGGGACCGCGCCGTAGGCCCTGCCCGGCGGTGTCGTGTGTACCGGGTCCTCGGAGCAGCCCTCCTCGTTGCGGCACCCGCGCGGGTCGCGCAGCAGGTTCACCGCCTGGAGGCCGTTGCTGCCGATGTCGTTCGCCGTCGGGCGGTGGTAGTGCAACGCGCGCAGTTCGACGGGGACCGCCTGGGGGAAGACCTTCGCCTCGCCGAGCCGGTGAACGCCGTACAGCGCCTCCGTGCCGGCGCGCAGCGACGCGATGCCGAGGCGCCCGACGGCCGGCGCGTACCGGCGCGGCAGCGCGATCCGCTCGGCGAGCGTGAGCCGCCCGAGCAGGTCGTCGGCGCGCCTGTCGGTCGGCGGCGCCGGGGCGCGGAACGGATGCCGGGCCGCGGGCAGGGACGAAGAACCCACGAGGAAGACCCCTAGGCAGGCTGGTTGCGGGCTATCGAAGCGCTTCGACGCTCGCATCGCGACGACAGGCTGTCAACGGCCTGGGCCAAAGAGATTTTCTTGACGCCTGCCCTCTTGTCTCACAAGGGGCGTGTCATTAACGTTCCCGGCCAGGTGAAGCGCTTCGACGATCGAGAGGGACGGGCCGCCGCCTTGAGCAACGACCTGAACCGCGGAAGCCCTGTCGGCACAGCAGGGTCGACTCCGGCCTCGGCTCCGGGCACGCACGGACGGCCCCGCCGCCCCTGCCGAGGCCGGTGGTCGTCCTGACACTCGTACCGCTGCTGATCATCTGCCCGTTCCGGCGGAAGCACTTTCCGCACCGGTGTGCTCTCGGGCGCGATCAGGGGCTGAACCGGCCGTCCGTCTGCGCCCCCGCCCTGTGACCGGGAGCGGCTCCCCCCGCCCATTCCCCGCTGCTGGAGCGGAGCCGCTCCCTCACACCGTCAGCAGGGCCAGAGCTCGCCCGGCGGTTGCCGAGACCCTTCTTCCCGAGGACCAGTCATGACCACCCGCAGCCTGACCGACCGCCTGGGCGGCCTCGCCTTCGGCGGTGACTACAACCCCGAGCAGTGGGACGAACCGGTCTGGAAGGAGGACGACGCGCTGATGCGCCGGGCCAGGGTCAACCTGGCCACCGTAGGCGTCTTCTCCTGGGCCCTGCTGGAACCGGACGAGGGCCGCTACGACTTCGCCTGGCTCGACGCCCACATGAACCGCCTCCACGCGAACGGCGTGGCCGTCGACCTCGCCACCCCTACGGCCTCCCCGCCGCCCTGGTTCACCCTGGCCCACCCCGACGCGCTGCCGGTCACCCCCGAGGGCACCCGCCTCATCCACGGCAGCCGCGACACCTACTGCCTCACCGCGCCCGCCTACCGCAGCGCGGCCCGCCGCATCGCCTCCGCCCTGGCCGAACGCTACGGAGAGCACCCCGCCGTCGCCCTGTGGCACGTCCACAACGAGTACGGCACGCTCTGCTACTGCGACCACACCGCCGCCGCCTTCCGGGTGTGGCTGCGCGCCCGCCACGGCTCCCTGGATGCTCTCAACGAGGCGTGGGGAACGGCGTTCTGGAGCCAGCGGTACACCTCCTGGGAGCAGGTGCTGCCGCCGCGCGTGACGCAGTGGCACAAGAACCCCGGCCAGGCACTGGACTTCCGCCGCTTCTGGTCCGACGAGATCATCGCCGCCTACCGCGAGCAGCGCGACGCGATCCGCGCGCACAGCGACCGGCCGGTGACGACCAACCTGATGCTCCCCGCCTACCAGAACGTCGACCTGTGGGCCCTGGCCCGCGAACTCGACGTCGTCACGTCCGACCAGTACCCGAGCGCTCCCGGTCTGGACGCCGCCGCCGACGCCGCCTTCCACGCCGACCGCACCCGCTCCCTGGCCGGCGGCCACCCCTGGCTGCTGCTGGAACAGGGCACCAATACCGTCTACGACCGCGACCGGGTCCTGGCCAAGGAGCCCGGGGACATCCTGCGCCACACCCTCGGGCACATCGCCCGCGGTTCGGAGGGGGCCTTGTTCTTCCAGTGGCGGCAGTCCCGTGCCGGCGCCGAGACATGGCACTCGGCGATGGTCCCGCACGCGGGGCCGGACAGCCGCGTCTTCCGTGAGGTCGCGCAGGTCGGCGAGGCGGTCGCCCGGCTCGGGGAGCTGGCGGGATCGACGGTCACCGCTTCGGTGGCGGTGCTGCACGAAGCGGACGCTTGGTGGGCACTCGGCGTGGACGGCCTGCCCTCGGCGGACCTTGACTACCACGCGGCACTCGGCCGGGCGCACCGGGCACTGTGGGACGCCGGCGTCACCGTCGACTTCGCGCACCCCGAGCACGACTTGAGCCGCTTCCCGCTCGTCATCGCACCGGCCCTGTTCCTCCTGTCCGACGGGGCGGCCGAGAACCTGCGCCGTTACGTCGCCGGCGGCGGGACTCTCCTCGTCCAGCACGCGAGCGGATACGTCGACGACCGCATGCACGCCCGCCTCGGCGGCTACCCCGCCGAGCCGCTGCGCGAGGCGCTGGGCATCCGCGTCGAGGAGTACCGGCCGCTGCGGCGCGACGAGCGCATCGCTCTGTCGGACGGAACGCACGGCACCGTCTGGAGCGAGTCGCTTCGCGCCGAAGGTGCCGAAACGCTCGCCGCCTACGCCGAGGGCATGCTCACCGGCAGCCCGGCGCTGACCCGTCACCGCTTCGGCAGCGGAAAGGCCTGGTACCTCTCGACCCGCCTGGACGACGCCGGCTACGCCGCCCTGGTCGCCCGGCTGCTCGACGAGGCGGGGGTGGCTCCCGAGGTGCCGGGCCTGCCCGCTCAGGTCGAGGCCGTCGTCCGACGCGCCCCGGACGGCCGTCGCTGGCGCGTCCTGATCAACCACCGCCCCGAACCCGTGCCCCTGCCCGAGCCCGCCCACGATCTGCTCACGGGCAGCACATTGTCCGAACTGCCGCCCGGCGGCTGCGCGGTGCTCCGTACCACCTGACCCTCCGCCCGAGCCCCCCTCACCGCTGGGGCCCGCCCCGCGCATTCCGACCCCGACCAGAAAGGCCATCATGACCGGCGCACCGCAGACCCTCCGTTGGGGCCACGCGGCCCTGGAGGTCGAGATCGACGTCGGCGAGGACGGCACCGCCCGCCTCACCCACATCGGCCTCCCCGGCGGGACACCCCCCGAGCGGCGCAACTGGCCTCCGCTGCCCCTGCTGGAGGTCACGGCCGCGGGGCACGGCCGCGCCTGGTCGGGCGGGCGTCTCATCGACTCGTACGTCGGCGGACGGCTGCGTCACCACGCGCACCGCGTGTCCCGCGACGGTGACTGGCACGTGCTGACCGTCGAACTCCGCGACCCTCAAACCGGGCTCGTCGCGGAGGTCACCTACCGCTCGCCGGACGGGGTGCCCGTACTGCGCGGCGAGGTGGTCCTGCGCAACGGCGGGGAGGCCGCGCTGCACCTGGAATCGGTCTCGTCCCTGGTCGTGGGGTGTCTCGCGGACGGCCCGGAGGCCATCGGGGGCGCGGATCTGCTGTGGGCGGAGAACGACTGGGTCGCCGAATGCCGCTGGCAGCGCCGGCCGATGCGGGTGACCTCGCCGGTGCTGAGCGACCGCGTCGTCGTCTACGACAACGGCAAGGGCGAGTTCACCCAGACCGGCCGGGGCGTGTGGTCCAGTTGCGGCCGATTGCCCATGGGCGGCCTCACCGACCGTGACTCGGGACGCACCTGGCTGTGGCAGATCGAGCACAACGGCGGCGGCTGGCACTGGGAGTGCGGTGAACGCGACCAACTCGCCTACCTGGCCCTGTTCGGCCCCACCGACACCCACCACGGCTGGCGCCATCCTCTGGAGCCCGGCGGCGAGTTCCACACCGTACCCGTCGCCCTCGCCTTCAGCGCCGACGGCGGCCCGGACGACGCGTTCGCCGCGCTGACCCGTTACCGCCGCACCGCCCGCCGCCCGCACTCCGACCACCGGCGACTCCCCGTCATCTTCAACGACTACATGAACTGCCTGATGGGCGACCCCACCACGGAGAAACTGCTGCCGCTGATCGACGCGGCGGCCGAGGCGGGCGCGGAGTACTTCGTCATCGACGCCGGCTGGTACGACGACGAGAACGGCGGCTGGTGGGACAGCGTCGGCGCCTGGGAGCCGGCCGCCTCCCGGTTCCCCGGAGAGCGCGGCATCCACGAGGTGCTGGACCGCATCCGCGAGCGCGGCATGGTGCCCGGCCTGTGGCTGGAGCCCGAGGTGATCGGCGTACGCAGCCCCATGGCCAAGACCCTGCCGGACGAGGCGTTCTTCCGCCGCGACGGCGTGCGCGTCACGGAGACCGGCCGCCACCACCTGGACCTGCGTCATCCGGCCGCCCGCGCCCACCTGGACCAGGTCGTGGACCGTCTGGTCGGCGAGTGGGGCGTCGGCTACCTCAAACTCGACCACAACATCGACCCCGGCTCCGGCACCAGCGCCCACCCCGGCGAGACCCCGGCCGCCGGACTGCTCGGCCACAACCGCGCCCAACTGGACTGGCTCGACGGCATCCTGGACCGCTACCCGCACCTCGTGGTGGAGAACTGCTCCTCCGGAGGCATGCGCTGGGACTACGCCCTGCTGTCCCGGCTGCAACTTCAGTCCACCAGCGACCAGCAGAACCTCCAGCTGTACGCACCGATCGCCGCCTCCGCGCCCACCGCCGTCACCCCCGAGCAGGGCGCCGTCTGGGCCTACCCGCTCCCGGAAGACTCCCTCGATGAGGTCGCCTTCACCATGGTGAGCGCACTCCTCGGCCGCATCCACCTGTCCGGCCTGCTCCCGGATCTACGGCCCGAGGCCCGCGCCCTGGTCCACGAGGCGGTGGCCGCGTACAAGGCCCTCCGTGTCGACCTGCCTCAGGCCGTCCCCGCGTGGCCGCTCGGCTTGCCGGCCTGGGACGACCCGTGGCTCGCCCTGGCCCTGCGCACCCCGGCCACCACCTACCTCACCGTGTGGCGCCGCCCCGGAGGCGCGCCCACCATGAGCCTCCCCCTCCCCCACCTCCGCGGCTGCGCCGCTCGCGTCGACGTCCTCTACCCCAGCGCGAGCCAGGCCGAAGCCGTCTGGAACCCCGATGCCGCCGACCTCACGCTGACGCTGCCCACAGCTCCGTCCGCCGTGCTGCTCCGCCTCACCCACACGGTGCCGGACGCGCCCTGAACCGCCGGTGCCACCTGACAACGACCCGCTGAACGAAAGGGACTTGGCCCCATGTCAGAAATGCGGCAGGCGGACGCCACCATGACCAACCCCGTGGTCCCCGGCTTCCACCCGGACCCCAGCATCTGCCGCGTCGGAGACGACTACTACCTCGTCTGCTCCAGCTTCGAGTACTTCCCCGGCATCCCCGTCTTCCACAGCCGCGACCTGGTGCACTGGACGCAGATCGGCAACGCCCTGGACCGGCCGGCCCAACTACGCCTGCCGGCCGCCATGCCGTCCTCCGGCGGGATCTACGCTCCCACCCTGCGCCACCACGACGGACGTTTCTGGCTGATCGTCACCAACGTGGCCGAGGGCGAGGGCAACCTGCTGTTCACCGCCACCGACCCGGCCGGGCCCTGGTCCGACCCGGTCCGACTGCCCGAGGTGAAGGGCATCGACCCGGACCTCGCCTGGGACGAGGACGGCACCTGCTGGTGCACGGTCGCCGGGGGCGCACAGGTCCGTATCGACCCGTACACCGGCGAGACGTTCGGACCCGCGCACCAGGTGTGGGCCGGCACTCCCGGCGCCCAGGCGCCGGAAGCGCCGCATCTGTACCGCATCGGCGCGTACTGGTACCTGCTCATCGCCGAGGGCGGCACCGAGCGCGGTCACGCCGTCTCGATCGCCCGCGGGCGTACGCCCACCGGCCCGTTCGAGCCGTGCCCGGACAATCCGGTCCTCACCCACCGCGGCACTCACCGCCCCATCCAGAACACCGGGCACGCCGACCTGGTCCAAGGACCCGACGGCTCCTGGTGGTTGGTGCTGCTGGGGGTCCGCCCGCGCGGTGGCACCCCTGGCTGGCACGTGCTGGGACGCGAGACGTTCCTCGCACCGGTGACGTGGGTGGACGACTGGCCCGTAGTCGGCGAGGTGCCGTCCGTTCTGCCCACGCCGGCATGGCCGCTCGTGCCCGGCGCGGCCGAGGAGGTCCGGGACGACTTCGACCTCAGCGAGCTGCGGCCGCAGTGGATCTCCGTGCGCGATCGTCCCGCGGAGCACTGCACCACCAAGGAACGGTCCGGCTGGCTGACCCTGCGGGCCCGCGGCGCCTCGCTGGACGAGCCGGACGTCGTCTTCGCCGGCCGCCGTCAGCAGCACCTGTCCTGCCGGGTACGCACCCGGATCGACCCCGCCGAAGGGCGCGGTGGCCTCGCCGTCCGTCTGGACGAGGAGCACCACTACGAGATCGAGGCGGCCGAGGGGCAGGTACGCGTCCTGAGCCGCGTCGGCCCCTTCCGCACCGTCGTGGCATCCCGTCCCGTGCCCGCCGGGCCCGTGGTTCTGCGCCTCGACGTCACCCCCGCCCCTCCGAACGGCCCCCGCACCGGCCCCGACGTCCTCACGTTCGGCATCGAGGAGCAGGACGGCACCTTCATCCCGCTCGGCGCACTCGACGGCCGCTACCTGTCGACCGAGGTGGCAGGCGGCTTCACCGGACGGGTCATCGGCCTGTACGCGGCGGCCGGCACCGTGCACTTCGACTGGTTCGACTACGAGCCGCTCGGCCTCTGAACCGGCGCGGCGAGCCGAGGCACCACGTCGGCTTCCGAAGACGCCCCACCCCCCGCTTGCCGCCTACCGCTCCATCCTCCACGGGCGGAACCCGCTCGGCCAACAGAGAGAGGTCAGAGATGAAGGGAACGCACCACCCCTCCGACCGGCGCAGAGGCGACCCGCGCCGGGTGCTCGGTCTGCTGCTGGCGCTGGTCGCCGCGATCGGGCTGACCAGCACCACCGCGTTCGCCGTACCGTCCCACAAGGGCGCGTCCGCGGCGACGGAGAACGTCGCGCTCAGTCCGATGGGCGCGGTGGCCGCGATGCAGCCCAGCTGGAACCTCGGCAACACCCTGGACGCCATCCCCGACGAGACGTCCTGGGGCAACCCACCGGTCACCAAGGCCCTGTTCGACACCATCAAGTCCCAGGGCTTCCGCAGCGTCCGGATCCCGGTGACGTGGACCGACCACCAGTCCTCCACTGCCCCCTACACCATCGACGCGCGATGGATGACCCGCGTCAAGCAGGTGGTCGACTGGGCCCTGTCCGACGGTCTCTACGTCGTGGTCAACGTCCATCACGACTCGTGGCAGTGGATCGCGGACATGCCCACCGACCACGACAACGTCCTGGCCCGTTTCAAGGCCTCCTGGACGCAGATCGCCGCCACGTTCAAGGACTCCCCGAGCAGCCTGCTCTTCGAGAGCAACAACGAGCCGCAGTTCAACGACACCACCGACGCCCAGGGCATCCAGTACAACGACGAACTGAACACCGCGTTCCACAGCGTGGTGCGCCAGTCCGGCGGCAACAACGCGACCCGTCTGCTCGTCCTGCCCACCCTGCACACCAATTCCGGCCAGGATTTCCTGGACGCCCTGGTGAGCGAGATGAAGTCGCTGAACGACCCCAACCTGGTGGCCACCGTGCACTACTACAGCTGGTACCCGTTCAGCGTGAACATCGCCGGCGGCACCCAGTTCGACGCCACCGCCCAGAAGGACCTCACCGACAACTTCGCCCGGCTCCGCGACACCCTTGTCTCCAAGGGAATCCCCGTCTACCTGGGCGAGTACGGCCTGTTGTCCTACCCCGACCACTTCCAACCCGCGCCGCGTGTCGAACGTGGCGAGGCGCTGAAGTACTTCGAGATGTTCGGATACGAGGCCCGCGTCTCCGGGGTGACCACGGCCCTGTGGGACGCCTACAACTTCCTGAACCGCTCCACGCTGCAATGGCGTGACCCCGAGCTGATCAACCTGATCAAGTCGAGCTGGACCACCCGCTCGGGCACCGCCTCCTCGGACCGTGTCTTCCTGGCGAAGTCGAGTGCGATCACCACCAGGACGCTCACGCTGAACCCGAACGGCACCAGCTTCCGCGGCGTGTGGCAGGGCGGCAAACAGCTCGTCCGGGGGCGGGACTACACCGTCTCCGGCAACCAGCTCACGCTCACAGCCACCGCACTGACCCGGCTCGCCGGCGACCGCGCCTACGGGGTCAACGCGACGATCGAGGCCCGCTTCTCCCGGGGCCTGCCCTGGAAGATCCACGTGACCACGTACGACAGGCCGGTGCTCTCCGACGCGACCGGTGACGCCGGCGGACTCACCATCCCCACCCAGTACCGCGGTGACCAACTGGCCACCATGGAGGCCACGTACGCCGACGGCAGCAACGCCGGCCCGACCAACTGGACTCCCTACCAGGAGTTCAACGAGGCCTTCTCTCCCGACTACCCGGGCAACGGTCTTCTCCTCACCTCCAAGTTCGTCAACTCACTGCGTGAGGACACTCAGGCGACGCTCGTCTTCCACTTCTGGAGCGGTGCCACCGTGACGTACCACGTGACAAAGACCTCCGGCTCGGTGACCGGAACCGTCGCCTGACCCTTCCCCGCCCCCGGGTGCCGTCTGGCATCCGGGGCTCTCTTTCCCCCGTCAGCCCTTCGGCGGACGCGTGCGCTCTTCTGACCAGTGGGGCGGCTACTGTTTCGACGGGGTGCAGGCCTTAAGCGGCCGCGTACGGCTGTGCACGCGCCGACCTGGCTGCGCCTGACCCACCCGGTACGCGCCGCTCTGCCGTCCGTCGTCCTGCGTGCCGCGCGCCGCCCCGACTCGAGGCGGAGGAGCCCGTCGAGTACACCCGCCCGCTCGGCGTCGGCGGCCTTGCCGACAGCGGTCCGCGTCAAAAGTGGTGAAACACCTGCCCTTCAGACCGCGCGCGGGGGCAGCGGACCGCTCCGTCATGCTTCCGCACGCTCTTCGTCCCGCGTCCGGTCACGCGGGACGATGCGGGGAACAGCGAACAAGGGGTGGGACATGTCCGTAGTGATGGCGATGAACTGGGTCGGGGTCACGCCCGAGCAGTACGACGTGGTGAGGGAGACGGTCGGCTGGGAGGAGTCCGCGCCGGTCGGCGGCGAGGTCCATGTGGCCTGGTTCGACGCGCAGGGACTCCATGTCATCGACGTCTGGGAGTCGGAGCAGGCCTTCCTGACCTTCTTCGCCGACCGTCTGGCCCCCGCGATCGAGAAGGCCGGCATCAGCGGCGCGCCGGAGACCGGCTTCAGCCCCCTGTACCGGCGATTCATCGCACCGGGAGTTACCGGCGCGGCATGAGAAGGGGTCGGCGCCGCATGAGACGAGGTCGGCGCCGTCTGAGAAACCACCGGCGCCGCGAACGGTCGGCACCGCAACGGCAGCTTCGCCCCGAACCCGTGTCCTGAGCGGCCGGGTGGGTATCCCTTACCCGGACCCGGGGCGAAGCTTCCTCAATGGCTCACCGCATGGAGGCGCCTTCGGCGCCTTCGGTTAGCTGGGGCAGGAGCGCCGGGCGCGGCGGCGGATGCCGTAGAAGGCCGCGGCGCCCAAGGCGATGACCGCGGCCGCGCCTGCGGCTGTCGACCCGGCCGATGCGCTCGAACCGGTCCCGGCTCGGATGGAGGAGATCATGCGTCCGGGCCGCCACCCCGCCGCTCGATCGGCGCAGACCGGACGACGTCCGTCTCGTCCCAGTCCTACAGCCCTGTCATGACGCGAGACTTCGGCCTGTGTCTCACTTCGAGTCCCGGCGGATCAGTCTCACGACCGTGGTCCTTTTGCGGCTCTAAGACCGTGTCCTACGTGGTCAGGCGGACGTTGATTCGTTCATGGGGCGGGGTACATGGAGTTGGATTGTTCCGGACGGGCTGTGGGAGATCGCAAAGCCACTGATCCCTCCGTCACGGGTGCGGCCGCAGGGCGGCGGAACGCAGGACACGCCTGACGAGACACTGTTCGCGGCGATCGTCTACGTCCTGGTCAGCGGCTGCGCCTGGCGCCAACTGCCGCCCTGCTTCGGCATATCGAAGTCGACCGCCCACCGCCGGTTCCTGATCTGGTCGAGAGCCGGCGTCTGGGGCCGCCTGCACGAAGCCGTACTGCACCGCCTCGACGACGCCGGCCTCATCGACGTCACCCGCGTCGTCCTCGACACGGCCCACGTCAGGGCTAAAAAGGGGGCGAACACACAGGTCCGAGCCCCGTGGACCGAGGCAAACCGGGTTCCAAGATGCACGTCCTGTCGGACGCGAACGGACTGCCCCTTCTCGTCGGCATCTCAGCCGGCAACACCCACGACAGCGAAGGGCTGAAGCCCATGATCGAGGGTCACCAAACGAGACACGACCCCTGCAACGGCCGGTACTTCAAGCCCCAGCGTCTACACGCAGACAAAGCTTACGACCGTGCCGACCTGCGCAGATGGCTCCGATGGAAACGCATAGGCGTGCGCATCGCCCGCAAAGGCATCGAGTCCAGCGAACGATTAGGGCGGCGCAGGTGGGTGATCGAGCGCACCATGTCGTGGCTGTCCGGCTACCGCAGACTCAGCCCCCGCTACGAGCGAAATCCCCGTAACTACCTGGCCTTCCTCGGGCTCGCCGCAGCCATCTGCTGCTACAAGCGGCTCGTCCGCCTCACCACGTAGGACACGGTCTAAGTCTTTGGCGATCACGGTCTGGCGTTCTGTCCCATGATCTCCCGGGCCGTGCGGGCAGCCTTCGCCTCGGTGTCCGAGAGGGCTGCGCTTCCCATGCCGAACAAGCCCTGCCTCAGGAACACCGCCAGGCCGTGCGCGGCGGCGGCGATCCGCAGCAGCAGGTCGAACGCGGCATCCGGGGCCGGAGCGAGCTGCCGGGCCACCGGCAACAGGAGGCCGGCCACCTCGTCGCCCGCCGAGGCCAGTTCGGCGAACCTGGATTTGTCGAGTCCCGCGTTGAAGGTGACATCGAACAGAGCGGGTTCCTCGGCAGCGAATCTGACGTACGCAGCCGCAAAGGACGCCAGCTGCTCGACGGGGTCCTCGCTGGGATTCATGACCGCGGCGAAGCGAGTCCGCTGCTCGTGGTAGCCCCGTGTGGCGAGTTGCGCCAGCAGCGCGTCGCGGTCGGCGAAGTGCTTGTACGGCGCCGCGACACTCACTCCGGCCCGGCGGCTCGCCTCGGCCAGGGTGAAGCCGTGCGGGCCTCGCTCGCCGACCAGTTCCAAGGAAGCCTCCAGGAGGGCGTTGCGCAGGTTGCCGTGATGGTGGCCGACCGGACGACGAGCAGTGGGAGGAGACATGCCGATAGGTTAACATCGCTTACCAGGTAAATGGCATTAACCAAGGAGTCATCATGTCCATTGCTCGCTTCCACCACGTCAACCTCTCGGTCGCGGACCTCGCCGCGCAGGAAGCCTGGTACGCCGACGCCTTCGGACTCACGCACGTCGAGGAGCGCCTGGAGATACCCGAAGCCGGAGTCCGCACCGTCGTGCTGAGCGACACGGCGGGCCTGCGAGTGGAGTTCGTCGAGCGATCCGGCTCGCGCCCCGTGTCGCATTCCGACGCGTTCGCCGCCACCGCCATGCAGACCTTCACCCACCTGGCCCTGCAAGTCCCCGATCTCGACGGCACGTTCGCCCGTCTGACACAGGACTGCGGTGCAGCTTCAGTGTCGCCGCCGGCGCCCGGCGCCAGTGCCGGTATGCGGTACGCGTACGTCGCCGACCCCGAGGGCAATCTGCTGGAGCTGATCGAGACGAACTGAGCAGGGCGGGTTGGGGCGTCGCATCACGGAGCCCCAACAGAGGATGGGGGCGTGCGGGCGTCAGGTGCCGCCGCGCGGAGAAGAGTGGCCACATGCGCCATGACCGGCGAGGGGCATCGAGCACATGACGTCGCGCGCCACCGGCCGCGGAGTCCTTGACGGCGACCAAGTGGTCGGTGAGGACGGCGAGTTGACCGTTGGCTTCGCGCTCAACGAGGAGCACCCGACCGCGACGGCCGAGGAGCACGGCGTCGCGGTGGGCCGCGGCGACATCTCCGTCGTACGCACTGGGCGACTGGTGTGCGTAGCAAGGCTGCGACTCGCCCCGCCTCTCCTCGGCGCGGCCGACGACCCGCTGGGGCGCATCAGTCCTTGCGGCCTGTCGCGGCGACGGTGACACCCAGGCCGATCATGGTGAGCCCGCCGATCCCGCCGACCAGGGAAAGCCGCTGCGGCGAGCGCGCGAACCAGTCCCGGGCAGTGGCCGCTGCGAGGCCCCACACCATGTCGGACGCCACAGCGATGACGTTGAACACCAGGCCCAGCAGCAGCATCTGCACCGCCACATGTCCCTGACCACGGTCGACGAACTGCGGCAGCACCGCGGCGAAGAACACGATGGTCTTGGGATTGGTCACGCCGACGGCGAACCCCTCCCAAAACGTTCGCAGACCACCCTGCGCGGCCCCCGCTCCGGTGACGACGGCGTGCAACGACGCACGCTCACGCCAGGCCTTGATGCCGAGAAACACCAAGTAGGCGGCACCCACCAACTTGAGCAGCGTGAACACGAGAACCGAGCGTTCCACCACCGCCCCCACCCCGAATGCCACGGCCACGATCAGCACATAAGCGCCGACCGTGTTGCCCACCACCGTGGTCAACGCGGCACGGCGCCCCTGCGCCAACGCCCGCCCGATCACGAACAGCACGCTCGGCCCGGGAATCACGATCAGCAGGAACGACATGGCCGCAAAGGCGAGCAAACGGTCAGCAGACACCATGAAGGTCATACAAGCACGGGGAGGCTCGCCCATCCAGCTGTTTTCCTCATCAAAGACGGAGACCGAGAGTGCAGACATGTTCGGACGAAGGCCGCTTCCGTGTAGGGCAGATACCGAACGGTCCCTGGGTCGGCGACCGAGGCAGGCGGCCAGAAGGGGCCCTCCCGGTAGGCGGGGAGGCCGATACCACCCCGGCGGAATACGCCCTTGCCGCCTCGGACACATTCGGGACGCCTGCGCGGCCGACAAGCGCGTGTGTCGGAACGCTCTCGACAAGCTCCACAGTCACCCCGGCAGTGCCAGTCACTCGGCGCATCTTCCACGATCGTCGTATCTACGAGGGGTGCCGAAGGTGGGGTGGTTTGCAGGCAGCCCGCTCAGGCCGCGACGCCGGGCCGGACCGCGCGATACGAAAGGCGCTGCCCATGATCACCGGCGTAGCGGGCGGCGCACACAGGGGAGCGGGATCTGCACATCACCCGGCGCCCGCCCCGGCGAACTGCCGGTGGATCTTGTACAACCATCCGGTGACGCGCGGGGTCTTGAGCTGGTGCGCGGACCGATACAGGGGTCTGCCGCATCAGTGCATTTGTGAGCAGGAGGTTCTGTGCGTACCCGCACCCTTCGCACTTCGACGGCCGTCTGGGTGGTCCTGGCCGCGACCGCCGCCCTCTCCCCCACTGCCCTGGCTGGGCCGGCCGCCGCCGAGCAGGCCACCGGCCCGACCCGGGCCGACTTCAACGGAGACGGCGTGGCCGACACCGCCGCAGCCGCGTCCCTCGCCACCGTCGGCGGCCAGGAGCGCGCCGGGTACGTCGCGGTGACGTACGGCAGCCGCACGAAGGCCCTCAAAGACCAGACCCGCCGCGTCTACAGCCAGAACACCCCCGGGGTGCCGGGTTCCGCGGAGAGCGACGACACCTTCGGCTCCACTCTGACCGCCGCCGACCTCGACGGCGACGGCTTCACCGACCTCGTCGTCGGCACCCCTGGCGAGGCGGTCGGCGACACCGACAACCAGGCGGGCACGCTGACCGTGTTGTGGGGCGCCAAGGGCGGTCTGACCGGGGGCACGGTCATCAAGGGCGCCCCGTTCGAGCGGCTGGGCGTCGCCCTGACCGCAGGGGACTTCGACGGCGACGGCCATCGCGACCTCGCCACCGGTACCACCGTCGCGTACGGCCCCTTCGGCCGCACCACTGGCCCGGCCCGGACCGAGGCGATGGACGCCCGCGTGGGCGGTGACCCGGAAGAGTTGTGGAACCCGCCCGTGTTGGCCGCGGGGGACGTGAACGGCGACGGCCTCGACGACGTCGTCGCCGTCATCTCCCACGGCCAGGATGAACTGCCCTACCACGGTCCCCGTCTGGTCAACTGGTTCCCCGGCTCCACGCACGGCCTCACAACCGGGCAGACGCTGCGCGATGCGGCCACCGGCCAGACCATCGACGGCGGCCGCGACGTCGCCGTCGGCGATCTCGACCGCGACGGCCGCGCCGACATCGTCCTCGGACGCCCCGGCGACGAGGACATGCAGGGCACCGACGATGTCAACGCCGTGGGCGGCGCCGTCGAGATCGTGCGCGGCGGCCCTTCGGGCCCCGACACCACCGTTCCCCGCGTCCGCTTCGACCAGGACACCGTCGGCGTCCCGGGCACCGGCGAGTACGGCGACGACTGGGGCGGCTTGGTCTGTCTCGGCGACGTCGACGGCGACGGCCGCCTCGACCTCGCCGTTGGAACACCGGGCGAGGACGTAGGCAGCGCCTCGGACGCCGGCGCGGTGACCCTCCTGCACGGCAGCCCCTCCGGGATCACCGCCTCCGGCGCGAAGACGTTCACGCAGAACAGCGCATCGGTGCCCGGCACCGCGGAGCGGTCTGACGCATTCGGAGCGGCCGTACATCTGGCGGACACGACCGGTGATGGCCGCGCCGAGCTCTGGATCGGAGCCCCGGGCGAGAACAGCCCGGCGGGCGGGGTCTGGGTACTCAAGGGCGCCTCGCCCCTGCCGACCGGCACCGGTTCCGCCGCCTTCGGCCCGCCGGCACTGGGCCTGGGCACCACAACCAGCCACCTCGGCAGCGGCTTCGACCAATAGGCCATGGTGCTTGGACCGTCCGGTTGCCCGCACGGGTACGCCGCTCACTGACGTGCAGTGAGACCCGGCGAGCCGTGGCCCCGCACCGACGCGAAAGGCACTTCCCGTCGTCGTCCAGCACGGCGCACGGTGATGCGCGAGGAGGCCGGGCAGTCGAACTGTTCGACGGTCATTTCTGAGAACGCGGTTGGGTGTGGATACAGGCATGGCAGGATCGCGGCCATGCCCCTCCGCGTTCCCCGCCTCCACATCGGCTCGATCGAGATCATCGCGCTCAACGACGGAGAGGGCCCGTTCTTCTCCCCGCGTGCCGAGGCCTTCCCCGAGGCCACCGCCGCTCAGTGGGCCGAGGCCGACCGACACGACCCGGGCGCGGTCGATGCGGAGGGCCGCTGGTGGCTCCAGTTCCGTGCGTATGCGATCCGCAGCGACAAGGGCGTCACCGTCGTGGACGCCGGGATCGGTCCGGCCGACAGCCCGGCCAGCTCGTGGGCACCCGTGCCCGGTGCGCTCCCCCAGTCGCTGGCCGCCGCGGGCATCGACCCAGCGGAGGTCGACACGGTGGTGCTCACGCATCTGCACACCGACCACGTCGGGTGGGCAGTCGTCACTGAGGCGGCCGCCCCATCAGCGAGCGCCGCTGTGGACGCCAACGCTTCGACAGGCAGTACGACCAGTGCCCGCCGCCCCTACTTCCCGAACGCCGAATACCTGCTCCAACGGGCCGAGTTCGACGCCCTCGACGCCCTCAACCCACAGCTTCGCGAGACCCTGACCGACCCGCTCACCGCGGCCGGCCGGCTCCGGCTCCTCGACGGCGACACGCCGCTGCGCGCTGGGCGCGCGGTCGCCACACCCGGCCACACCCCTGGCCACCAGAGCGTGCTGGTCACCGACGGCCCCGAACAGGTACTCATCACCGGAGACCTCCTCGTCCACGCACTCCAACTACTCAACCCCGAACTCGCCTATGTGCACGAGAACGATCCTGAGGAAGCCAGGCACTCGAGGAAGCGCATGCTCAGCCGTGAAACCGCCACCACGCTGCACCTGGCGACGCCGCATCTGACGCAGCCGTTCGTCTCTGCGTGATCGCGGCCCTCCGACGCCGGCCAGGCCGCGAGGACACCCCAACATTCGGCCCGCCGAGCACACGCCGAAACCGACGAACCCGACCGAGGCCCAGTTCCTGCCGATGGGACCGGGGGCGGCGGTCTGGCTGGTCGAGGCCGCGGCGATCGGTGTCCGCCGGATCAGAGCGAAGACGGCCGGCCGGGAACCTCCGCCTGGTCAGGGAGCCTAGGACGCCAAGGATGTCGCCAAGGAAAAGAGCTGTTCAGCGATGTCGTCGGACGACGTCTCCGAGGTGGAGCGCATAGCGGTTCGGAGCCTTTCGGAAGCTCACCTCAATGGCTTTGTACTCACGGAGCGCACCCGTTACGGCTGGCCGGGTGGCTTGCCGCAGCAGGCGACGGTCTCGCTCTGGTCGGCGCCGTCAAGTGGCACTACGGCGAGTACCGCCGCCAGTGCCACGAACAATCCGAGTACGGCTTTACGCACTGTCTCCTCCTCACGGCCGGAATCCGGTGCCGCTCAACGCGGCACCCCTTCACACTCCGACAGCAGCAGCCCAGGTTGCACGCCAGCTGTGCCTCTACCGTTGGTCCTTTGCCGCTGGGTCGCTTCTTCGTTCTCCCGCATCGTGAGGGCACGGCGCCGGGTGCCAGAGCCGGATCATGTGGGCAGGTAAGCGCCGCAGGAAAGATCTCGCCGGAGCGGTCAGGTCCGGCGAGATCTTTGATGTTCCCGCTCAGGAAGCTCCGAAGGCCATGGCCAGTCGGTCCGGCTTGACGGTGATGGCCGTCTCGGGGCGGGGCGGGCGGGAGGCGAGACGGAAGCGGGGCCAGGCTTCCAGGACGGTCGCGAGGATGATCTGCATCTCGACCCAGGCGAAGTTCTCTCCGATGCACTTGCGGCGGCCGTCCCCGAAGGCGAAGAAGGAATCGCGGGTCGAGGGCGCACGGCCGTCGGCCCAGCGGTCGGGGTCGAAGGCGTCGGGGTCGGGGAAGTGGGCGGGGTCGTTCTGGTGGAGGTACGGGCTCCACACGACGTCGGCGCCCTGCGGGATGCGGTGCCCGCCCAGGTCGACGTCCCGGGTGGCCGTCCGGGTCACCATCCAGGCCGGCCCGTATTTGCGGACACCTTCCTGGAGGACCTGCCGGGCGTAGGAGAGCTGGTCGAGATCTTCCTCGCGCAGGGGCCGCCCGCCGCAGACCGCGGCCAGTTCGGCGCGCAGCCGTTCTTCGATCTCGGGGTGCCGAGTGAGCTCGTACAGGGTCCAGGCGAGGGCGGTGGCGGTCGTTTCGATCGCCGCGTTCATCAAGGTGATGGCCTCGTCCTGGAGTTGCTCGCGCGTGAACTGGTCCTCGGCCGCCCGCAGGGTCTCGAACAGCCCTGGCCGTTCGGCATCGGCGGCCGCCTGATGCGGGCATCCCGCCGGCTCGGCCATGTCCACAGGCGTGTCCGCCGACCGGGTGGACCCGTGGTCGATGGCCTGGTCCATGAGGGCGCGCAGCCGGGCGATCCCGCGGGCCTGGGCGCGGTTCGCGGGGAGCGGGAGTCGGGTCACCCACGGCGGCAGCACGGTCTGCCGGATCGCCCCCTTCATCAGCGCGGGCATGAGGGTGGTGAACTCCCTCTGCAAGTTCGCGGGGAGGTCCGCACCGAAGAGCGCGACGAGGAAGGCGGCGAGCGTGACGTCGTTCATGTCCGCGAACACGTCTCGGAGTTGGCCTTCCTCCCACCCCTCGACCATGGACCTGGCCTGCTCGATCATCGCGGTGCGGCGGGTGGCGATGTGCGCCTTGTTGAACATGGGCTGCATCAGCCGGCGGTTGCGCAGATGGGTGTCGCCGTCGCCGATCGTGGCCAGACCGTCGCCGAAGACATCCCGCAGGACGTCGAAGATCTTTCCACCCTTGGCGAAGTGCGCTGCCTCGGTGACCAGTACGGTGCGGGTGAGCACCGGATCCGTGACGACGTAGGCGGGGGTCGGCCCCAGACGTATTCGGACGACGCTGCCGTGATCGCGCAGCGATGAGATGAACGGCAGCGGGGTGCGCACCAGATGATGGGCGTGACCGATCAACGGAAGCCCGCCAGGAGCGGTCGGGACAGGGGCGGGTACGGCGGCGGAGGCATTCACAGCCTGAGCACTCCTCGTGTGGACGTCGATGCGGGCGAGTGTCTTCCCAACATCCGCCGGCGAAATGCCTGGAGTGATCTTTGCGTCAGTTCCGCGGGACCCTGCTTCAACCGGCTTGAGTCACTTAGCGGTCGGATCCGGAAATCCTTCGGAGGTTGACGTGGGGCCAGCGGTGCGTGTCGCATCGTTGGACGTCCAGGACGGTGTGGCGGAGGCTGTCTCGGCTGCCCGCAGAAGGGGGCCCTGGGAGACCCAGGTTGATCTGGCCCTGGCTGGCCCGCAGGCTGGTGGCGAAGCTGTGGTCATGACCGACAGCAACAATGTGACCGGCTTCCACGACCGTGTTGTCCTGATCACCGGCGGAACCAGCGGAATGGGCCTGGCCACCGCGCGTCTACTCCTGGAAGCCGGCGCCCATATCGTCATCACCGGCCGCGACGATGCCCGCCTCGACCGCGCAGCCGAACAATTGGGCGAGTCGTCCGACCAGGGTGCCCGTCTGTTCACGGTCCGGGCCGACTCCGCGAGCCTCACTGATCTCGACCGGTTGGCTGCCCTGATCCGTGAACGCCATGGACGTCTGGACGGGGTGTTTGCCAATGCCGGGATCGGAGTGTTCCAGCGCAGTGGCGAGGTCACTGCGCAGGACTTCGACCTCAGTGTCGACGTCAACTTCAAAGGGGTGTTCTTCACGGTCCAGAAGGTTCTGCCGCTGCTCGATGCGGCGGGTGGCGGTTCCATCGTGATCAACGCCTCGTGGACACTGCACCGGGGCCTGGCCGTCGCACCGGTGTATGCGGCCACCAAGGCTGCAGTCCACAATCTGGCCCGCACGCTGGGCAGTGATCTCGCCGGGCGCGGCATCCGGGTCAACTCGATCAGCCCGGGCTACATCGTCACCGAGATGTTCGATGCCGCCAACCCGGACCCTGCCTCGCACGATGCCATCCGCTCCCAAGTGCCGCTGGGGCGGCTCGGCAGGGCCGAGGACATCGCCGAGACCGTGGCCTTCCTCCTCTCCCCTCGGTCCTCGTACATCACCGCCCAGGACATCGCCGTCGACGGGGGGCTGGTGACCGCCATCACCGCCTCCTGACAGCGGATGGTGGTTGCCTGGCCCTGTCAGGGCCAGGCAACCACCATCCGCGACCGGCCACAATCGTCGTATGAGCACAGCGATCAACCTGGGCGGGTTCCTCCGCACCCGCCGCTCCCTCCTGCACCCCGAAGACGTCGCCCTGCCGGATTTCGGAGGCCAACGCCGGGTCGCGGGCCTGCGCCGCGAGGAGATCGCCCAGCTCGCCGGAGTGAGCGTCGACTACTACACCCGGATGGAACAGGGCCGCGTGCCCAACCCCTCAGGCGCGGTACTCGACGCCCTCGCCCGCGCACTGCAGCTCGACGAGGATGCCGCCCGGCACCTGCACCGCCTCGCCCGACCGCAGTCCGCCACCCGGCACGTTCCCCCGCCCCAAGCCCGGCCGCAACGCGTGCGCCCGATGCTCCAGCGACTGCTGGACGATCTGGTGGGCACACCCGCACTAGTGATGGGCCGACGCATGGACATCCTGGCCTGGAATACGGCAGCCTGCGCCCTGTTCGGCGACTACGCGGCCTTGGACCGAGCCGAGCGCAACATCGCCCGCATCACCTTCCTCGACGAGACGTCCCGCGAGCTGTACGCGGAATGGACCTCCTGTGCCCGCGAGAACGTGGCCTACCTCCACCTGGACGCAGGGCGGCACCCCGAGGACCCCCGGTTGGCGAGCCTGATCGGCGAACTGTCGATGAAGAGCGAGGACTTCCGCCGCTGGTGGGCCGAACACCCAGTACAGGACAAGACGTCGGGAACCAAGCGATTCCACCATCCGGTGGTCGGCGATCTGGAACTGGCCTACGAAACCCTGCGCCCAGCGGATGACCCCGAGCAGGCGCTGATCACGTATGCCGCCGAGCCTGGCAGCGCATCGCACGACGCCCTGCGGATGCTGCTGGCCTGGGCCACTGAGGCCCCTTCCCCCATGCCGGCCGACGACCGCGCACGCTGACCTTCCGGGCAGTCCCTGCCGTCGGCGGCCCCCACCTGCGTCAGACGCGTCATCGGTCAATGTCCTCACCAGCAGATCGACGAACAGAGCACCGCAGACCGCCGAGCACGGTCCCGGCGGATATCCACGCACCCATCCGTGCCGCGTGACGAACCTTGCCCGCCGAGGCGGGTGCAGCAGACGACAGGGTGGAGTGATCCACTTCTCCCGATCGGCCCGCCTGTCATGCCCGTTGCCCCGGCCTACCCGGTAGTCCCGACCGTCACCGAGCGCAAGCGGTTGAAGAAGATGGCCTTCGGCCACAAGACCGAGCACCGGCTGCGGGTCCGTGCGCAGATCGTCCCGCACGCGGCGCGGGGGCGCTCCAACGCGCACATCGCACACGAGACAGGCCTGCAACCTGGACCCGGTTCGCGCCTGGCGCGGCCGGTTCGCCCACGGCGGGCCATGGGCCCTGGCCGACCACAAGCGCTCAGGGCGCCCCACCCGCTTCAATGCCTTGCAGGTCGCCGAAGCCAAGGCGCTGGCCTGCCGGCTACCCGCCGAGACCGGCGTGCCGTTGTCGCGCTGGTCGTACCCGGAGCTGGCCGCCGAACTGACTTCACCGACCTCACCCAGATCCGGGACCAGCTCCGAGCATTCGAAGACCGGTACAACGCCACGGCACAGCCGTTCCCGTGGAAGTCACCACCTCCGACCTGGACGATCTGCTGGCCCGGCTCGACCGAGACACACCCGCCGATGGCCAAGAGGAATCCTCCGCCGCGCCGGCAGCTTGATCAACCCCCGAAGGATTTCCGGACCCGACCACTCAGGGTCCCGCAGGCGTACACCTGTGCAGAGGCGCTCGGAACACGTCCACGGACAGTGAGCAGCGCCCCGCACCGTGCGGACGGCCACCGTCTGCCTCAGTCAGAAGCCCCCGGTGCCGCCGCAGCAGGCGACGGTCTGGGTCTGGTCCGCGTCGGCGAACGGCGCCACCGCGAGCACGGTCACCAAAGCGACGAACACAGCAAGCACTGCTTTACGCACTGTCTCCTCCAGAGAGATGTCGAACCGGGACCGCTGAACGCGGCACCCTCTCACACTCCGACAGCAGCGGCCCAGGTTGCACGGCAACCATGCGCCTTCCGTGCAGCACCGCCCGCTCCTCGGGATCTGTCTTCCTTGGCAGCCGCGGCCATTGCGGCGGATCACTGTGAGCCCGTGGCCACCAGCCTGGCGGTGATGGGTTCGAGCTCGGTGATCAGTTCGTCGAGTTCGGCCGGGGTCAGGCAGTCGTAGGGCGCGGCGGCCAGCTCGTCCGTGAGGGTTTCGATGCGTTGCTTGGTCTCGCGGCCCGCGTCGGTGAAGTGGTCGTCGGCGTCGATGAGTCCGCGTTCGCGCAGGTCGTTCATGACCGCGGCCAGGCGCTTGTTCGGCAGGTGATGGATGCGCCCGAACGACTGCGGCGGATGAATGCCCATGTCCAGCGCGGAGAGGACGTGGGCCTGTGTGCCGCCGATGCGTGCCCCGACGAGCGCGGCGATGTGCCCGTCACCGCGGTGCTCGCGCAGCATCGTCGCGCTGTGCCACAGCCGTGCGACGGGGTCGCTCGGCACCGCGACGGTGCGCATCCCGGCGTACATCACCCGGCCTTCCGTGGGCGCGCTCGTCGCGGCCACAGTGAGTAGATCGGCCGCGCGCACCAGCCCCGGGGATTTCGCCAGCTCATCGCCGAGGATCCGCCGCAGCGAGGCCGCGCTGCCCCGTTCCCGTGCCGCGAGGGATGCCTCGGGCGGGATCGTCTCCCAGGCGCTGGGGATGTGCCGTGCGGCTTCCCCGTCGGCGAAGCTGTAGAAGGCGGCGTGCACTACCTCGGCCGGCACCCGTCCCAGCGGCGCTGCGCGGCTGGCGAAGTAGCCGTCCCAGTAGGTGCGGTGGCCGAGCGCGGCCAGTTCCTCGTTGCACTCGTCAGCGAAGTAGGTGACCAGGCAGATCGGCTCCCAGAGCTCGTACATGCGACGGGCGATGTGAGTCGTCGAGTCCACGCGCGCCTTACCCATCGGGTTCTCCTTGATTGTCAGGTGTGCCGACTTGGACCGTGCCGTACACCCAAACTCATCGGTGACCCAGGGCGCTCTCGCCGCGCGCGCGGCGACCGATCGGAGCAGAGTCCCTGTGCCGGATGGCGCGGCGGGGAACCTTCCCGCCACGCCCACAGCCGTCAGGTCACGGGCACAGGCCACGGTCGGAGTTGTAGTAGATGTCGATCGAACCGCTCCAGGTCATGCACTGGCCCGGCTCGGGGAGGTCCTTGTACACCGGGCCGGCGTAGGTCGTGTAAGAGCCGGCGTCCCTCGCCGTGGAGTTGCTGGTCGGCCAGGTGTCCAGCGTGACCTCCATGAACACGCGGGCGCCGGGCTTGTTGCGTACGGTCACGGCGCACCACTGCTTGTCCGCGGAGCTGTAGGCCACGTAAGTGGTGGCTGCCACGGTGGTCCGCGAAGAGTTGATCGGAGTCGACATGAAGACCTCGTACCCCGTGCCGCACGCTCCGTTGTAGGCGCCGGCGGTGGAGGCCGAGGCCGGAGCCGTCGCGGCGAGCGTGCCGCCCAGTGCCAGGACGGCGAGGGCGCCGGCGGTGACTGCCTTGTGGCGGATCGACTTCATGGTGTTCCCCCTGGTGATGGTGTGGCGGGACGGCCGGTCGTTGCCGTCCACGCAGAGTGAGACCGGCATGGCCTACTGACAGTTGTGGGCTTCTTTGTCGCGGTCCTGTCACTGGTGTCACAAGCGTCGTTACGCCAACGACGCGTCCGTCCCGGACACCAGAGGTGTCCGGGCTGCTGACGGTGAAGCTCACGGGGCCGAAGCCGGGCCCGTGCAGGCCGACTACGACAAGGCGGGGTGGCGTGGAGGAACGTGCCGGAACCGGTGCGGGCCGCGGGCTCCTCTTGGGGCGGCGCCCCCGACGGCCGCGACCAGTTCGCCGCGCGAGAGTCCCGCCACCGGCGACGGGTGAGCCACGCGGCCGTCGCGCAGCACGGTCGTGGAGCGGCGACGTCGTGGAGCGGTGAAGTCGTGGAGCGGTGAAGTCGAACGGGTGCAGCGCGACGGCGAGCCGTCCGGAGCCGGGCGCAGCCTCGCGAGGTCAGGCGGTCAGCGCCTCCACGCGCCGCATGACCTCACGGCAGAACTTCCCGACCTCGTCCGGCGCGTCGATGAACTGGTTCGGCTTGATGCAGAAGGTCGTGAAGCCGCTCTCCAGCTGCTCGGGGATCGAGGCGAGGGCCTGACCGAGGTCGGCCGGTCCGCGGTCGTCGGGAAACACCGCCTGCGTGCCGCCGATCATCTCCAGGTCGGCGATGTCCCGGCCCGCCTCGGCCAGGGCGTCCTTGAGTGTCTGGAGATCCTCGGGGGTGGGCCGGCCCAGCGGGTGGAAGCCGTGTCCGTAGCGCACGAGCCGTCGCAGCACCGGGCCGTGCAGGCGCTGGCCGCCGAACCACAGCCGAGGGCCTTCGGGACGGTACGCCTTGGGTTCGAAGTAGACGTCTTCAAAGGGGTAGTCGGGACCTTCGTGCGAGAGGGGCGAGGGGCCCCACACCTTCGCCCAGACCTCCAGGTGCTCGTCGAGCAGCTTGCCGCGGCGGCCGAACGGCACCCCGAGGGCTGCGTATTCGTCCCTGCTCCAACTCACCGTGGGCTGCACCACCAGCCTGCCCTCGCTGATGAGGTCGAGGGTGCCGAGTTCGCGTGCGAGTGCCAGCGGGTGGCGCAGGGGTGCGAGGACGGCCGCGGCGGCCAGCCGGATGCGCTCGGTGACCGAGGCGATCGCCGCCAACAGGAGCAAGGAGCCGGGCCAGGGTGTGTAGGGATCCTGGTTGCCCGGGAGCGCGTACTCGCGCGGATTGCCCATGATCCCGTCAACTGCCGAGTCGGGGCCGAGAACGATGTGCTCGCTGACCATCACGGCGTCGAAGCCGGCGTCCTCCGCCTCGCGGGCCCAGCGGACGGCAGCGGGCAGGTCGGCCCGGCCGCCGGTCAGGGTCCAGTTCTCACTGAGGACGAGCAGCATACGGGGGGTGGTGCGGGGGTGGAGTGTCATGTCCGGTTGCCTCTTCTCAACGCCCGGTCGGAGCCCGCCACCACGGACCAGGCTCCGGCCAAGAGGAGGGCGGCGACGCGCCAAGGCCACACCCCTCAAATCGTTTGACTTCAAATAAGGTAGATATGAACCACCCTTCGGTCAACACCTGTCCGGGTGGATAAATCGGCCTCCATGGCACGACGTTTCGCGGCGACAGCCACGGAGAATCGAGCCGCGCTCCAGTACCCGACCACCAGCAGCGCCCGGTCCTCCAACGAAACTCCCCACGGCCACCCCGTGCGGACCGCATCCCCCCCGCCGCAGAAGCGCCCCCAGCTTCATCTGGTCGGCCACCCAATCCATGAACCAGCGCATGATCTCGTAGGGGATGACGTGTTCATCGTGGCTGTGGATGTGCGGCCGACCCCGGCCCTCCACCGGCACGGTGCGAGGGCGCGTTTCGACAGTGCCGGTCATTGCCCTTCAGGCGGCTTTACGGGCGCGGAACGCGCTGGGGCTCACGCCCCGATGGCGTTTGAAGGCGGCGCTGAAGCCGAAGGCGTCTGCATAGCCGACCGACTTGGCGATCTGGGCGATCGGGGAGTCGGTGTCGGACAGGAGCGCCTCGGCCTCGGCCATACGGCATTCGGTGAGGTAGGTCAGTGGCGGACAACCCATCACCTTGGTGAAGCGTTTGGCGAACAGCGCTCGGGAGACACCGGCTTCGGTGGCGAGCGCCTCTACCGTCCATCTCCTGGAGGGCCGGGCGTGGAAGGCCTCGAGAGCGGGGGCGAGGATCGGGTCGGACAGGCTGCGATACCAGGCGGGGGCTTCCGAGCCCGCCTGCTCGAACCAGGTACGCAGCGTGCACACCAGGGCCCAGTCCAGTAGTCGGTCCATCAGAGCCTGGGAGCCGGCTGTGCGCAGGGCGGCGTCGGCGGCGGCCGTCTCCAGCCAGCCGCAGACCTCTGTGTCCTCGTTGATCACGAGCACGGGCGGCAACGCGCGGAGCAGTCGTTCATGGCGATGGCCCGAGGCGCGGTAGGCGCCCACGATCAGCGCGGTTGCCCCCTCCGGTTCGCTGCCCCAACGGATACCGCCGAGATCTTGGACAGTGCATTCGGCATCCGCTACGAAGCACGCGATTTCGTACTCGACGCGTGGGCGGTCGAGGGGGGCCGACTGGTCCACGAGATAGAACGTGTCGGGGCCGCGCACGATGACCGTGTCCCCGACGCCGACCGCCTGTTCGGCACCGTCGGGCAGCAGCAGGATGCCACCGCCCCGCAGCACGCTGACCATCGTGAGCGGGGCGCGGTCGACGAAGCGGATGATCCAGGGCGCCTCCAGCACGGCGTGGCATACGACCGAGCCCTCGGCCCGGATGCCACTGAGCAGCTCACTCAAGGGATCCACGACGCCATCGTAGACGAACTCCTATGCAGTAGAGCGTTTCCACTATGGATCGTCTAATGGATCACGGCTGTACTGGACTGGTCGAACTGACCGAGACCAGCCAGGAGGAGACGTGTCGCACCGCAGCAGCGCTGCCAGGACCGCACTTGTGGTCGTCGCACACCATCGGGCCGATTCCCTCACCGCGCACACCGCCCGCCGTACCGCCGCGCAACTCGAGGGCGCCGGATACCGCGTCGACCTGCTCGACCTGCACGCCGAAGGGTTCGACCCGCGGATGAACGTGGCGGACCAACCGGACTGGGGCAACCGTGAGAAGACGTACTCGGACGAAGTCCAGGCCCATATGCAGCGCGTTCTCGACGCCGACGTCGTCGTCGCCGTGTTCCCCGTGTACTGGCAGAGCGTGCCCGCCCTCCTCAAGGGCTGGATCGATCGCGTGTGGAACTACGGCTTCGCCTACGGCCGCAGCAAGCCGCGCCTGGCGGGCAAGCGCGTGCTGTGGCTGGGCCTGGCCGGCGCCACCTCCGACGACCCCGTCGCCGAGGGAATGCAGGCCCTGCTGGAGACCAACCTCAGCGAGGGCATCGCCTATTACTGCGGATTCTCCTACTCCTCCGTCGCCCTGCTCCCCGACGCCGAGGAACGCCCGCAGCGCATCGATGCCGACGGCAATCTGCTGGTCGGCGACGCGGTTGCGGGAGCCGAGCGCGAGGCGCAGTACGCCGAGTTCGACCGCCGCGCCCAGAAGGCCGTGGAAGAGTTCCTTGCAGCGGAACTGGCGGCGGCCTGAGGCTTGTAGCCACCCAGCCACCTGGCCACCTGGACTGATGTACGACGTCCACGAACCGGTACAACGTCCGCCGGCCGCAGTCGCGGCAGCATCACCCCGTGCTGGTTCCGAGCGCGCCGGGAAGCGTTTCAGTGGCGTCGATCCTGGCCTGTTGAGGCGATGAGATCGAGCAGGCCGGGGAAACGTCGGTTGAGGTCGTCGATCCGAAGGCGGCTGCGCCGCTCCAGTCCGTACTGCCTCTGGTGAATCACACCGGCTTCGCGGAGGACCTTGAAGTGGTGAGTGAGGCTGGACTTCGGGCGGTCGAAGCCGAACCAGCCGCAGGGGTGGTCGAACTCATCGGAGTCCAGCAGGAGTTTGCGCGCCACGGACATGCGCAGCGGGTCGGCGAGCGCACCCAACACGACCTCGAGCCGTAGCGCATCAACGGGCGGCTCCGGCAGGAGCGGCGGCCTCTCGGACTCGGTCACGGCGTCAGGTTCAAGTCGACGGTGATCTTGATCGATTGCGGTCAGGCCGACAGACGGATGACCGCGTTGATCGGGATGCCGTCGAGTACGACCACAGGTGTACTGCCCGACGGCGTACAACGGGCGATGCACGCGGTGAACACGACTGTGGGCTGACGAATCAGCCCCTGCTCATCAGTAGCCTGAGGGCGTGTCCGGCACCGCTCCAGCGCGGCAGGTTCAGCGATTTCTCACCAGGCGACCGCAGCCCCTGGTGCTCCTCGACGTTGCGCTCGCCGCCCTGCTGTGCGTCGGTCTGCTCTGGGCCGACGCCCGTAGCGGCGCCCGCCACGCCGCCGACGACGAGGCCGCGCTGCGGACCGCGGGCATAGTCCTCGCCGCTCTCGCCGTTGCCGCCCGACGGTTTTGCCCGCGCTTGTCGTTCGCCGTGGCCTCGCTGTGTGCCTTCATGGTCGCCGCGCTCGGCGGCGCACCGCAGGTGTCGGTCTGCGTCGCCCTCACCGCCTACACCACCGCGAAGTCGGCGGAATACGTGTTCTGGTGGGTTCCCCCCGGTGTCGCCGGCGTGCTGATGGCCGCCGGGGTCGGCATCGGGCGGGTCAACTCGAGCTGGCTGGCCGTGCTCGTCGCCAACGTCGCGATCATCTGTGTCGGCTGGTTCGCCGGCCTTGCCGTCCGGGAGCGCCGGGACAGGATCATCGCCGCTGCCGAGCAAGAGGCCGAACGCGAACGGCAGCACGCCGCCCGGATCCGTCAGGCCGCCATCGACGAGCGGCTGGTCATCGCCCGCGAACTGCACGACATCGTCGCGCACTCGATGAGCCTCATCGCGGTGCGCGCCGGGGTCGCGCGCATGGTCATGAACAGCGATCCGGCCCAGGTGGTGGAGACCCTCCGCATCGTCGAGACCACCACCCGCCAGGCCCTCCACGAGATGCGGTTGCTCGTCGAGGTACTGCGCCACGAGCACGCTGTCGACCCTGCGCTCACTCCCACCCCCGGGCTGGCCGACGCGGCCGCGCTGGCCGGCCAGATCCGCAGTGCCGGCGTCGACCTGAGCCTCGACATCCGCGGTACGGCCCGCCCGCTCCCCGCCGCGGTGGACCTGTCGGCGTATCGCATCGCCCAGGAGGCCCTCACCAACGTCGTACGCCATGCCGGGCCGACCCAGGCCACTCTCCGCGTCGAGTACCGCACCGAGGAGGTGGTCGTCGACATCACCGACAGCGGTCCTTCCGAGCCGCACCGCCGCAAGAGCCCCGTCTTCCGCTCCGCCACCGAGCCTGTCACCACGCCTCGGACCTGGCCGATGACCGGAGTCGGGTCCTCACCGAGGAGCGAGGGGCTTGACGCCGATGCCCTCCGGTCCGAACTCCACCGCCATCAACGTTCCACCATCAGCCGAGGTAGTGCGCGCGCCCCTCGTCGTCGAGTTCGAAGGGGCCCTCCGGGATGACGCAGAACTCATTGCCCTCGGGGTCCGCCATCACCAGGAACCCGCCGTCCGCGTACTGCTCCAGCCTGCGCCCGCCGAGGGTCTCGATCCGTTGCTGCTCGGCGGCGGGATCGGGAGAGGTGACGTCGAAGTGCATCCGGTTCTTGCCCGACTTGGGTTCGGCAGTCCGCTGAAAGCCCAGTCCCAGCTCGTTCTCCCGCCGCAGCCACACATAGGGGCCCGTGCGGCCCACGACCGGCCGACCGAGCAGCTCGGACCAGAAAGCAGCGAGCCGTTCGGGGTCCGCGGCGTCGACGATGAGGGCATTGATCTGCATGGATGAGTCCGCCATGCCTCGATCCTCTCAAACGCGGATTCAGCGGCGGCCGCGGACGCGAACTCCCCGTCAGGTGCGCCCGGGATCCTCGCCGCCCCTCAGCTGAGAGCCGTAGAACGCCAGATGGCTTTCCGCGGCGGTGGTCCAGGTGTGGCGGGCGGCGAGTCGGCGACCCCTCTCCCGGCGCGCGGAGGTGTCGTCCGTGAGCGCGGCGCCGAGTTCTGCGGCGAGGTCCTGGTGGGTGGTCGCGAAACGGGCCGCGCTGTCGAACACCTCGCGCAGGACGGGCAGATCGCGTACGACCAGCGGAACTCCCGCGGCGAGTGCCTCCATTGCGGCCAGTCCGAAGCCCTCCTTGACGGAGGGGAAGGCGAAAGCTGAGGCGGCGGCCACCAGGGGCGGCAGCTCGTCCTCGGCGACCTGGCCCAACACGACCGGTTCGACGCTCAGTTCGGCTGCGCGTGCCTCCCAGCGCGCTCGGTAGTCGCGGTAGTCGAAGAGGGTCTCGCCGCCCGCGATCACCAACCGTACGTCCGGGTGTGCGGAGCGCAGGAGGGCGTACGCCTCCAGCAGGTCCAGCGAACCCTTGCGGGGTTCGATGCCGCCGACGGTGAGGACGTAACGGCCCAGACGGGCCCGCCAGTTGGCGCGGGCGGCCGGATCGGTGGTGGCGAAGCGGTCGTAGGCCACTCCGTTGGGGATGACCGCCGCCTTGAGGCCCCAGCCGTCGGCCAGTTCCGTGGCGACGGCCGCCGACACGCAGATGTGCGCGTACGGCTCGACGATGGCCCGCTCGTGGCAGGCGGCCAGTTCGGGGGTGGTGAAGTGGTCGATGTGGTGGACCGTGCGGACGCAGCGGCCACCGACCGCGTTGGCGCTGATGCAGTCCTGGGCGTGGACGATGTCGTACGCCGCCGCGAAGGGCTCGAAAGCCGTACCCAGGACGGCGATGGAGCGCAGGATTCGTTCGCCGACCGACTCCTCGGGCGGGCTGTCCGGGAACGGCACGATCCGCAGCCGTACGGCGGGGTCGACCGGCCGGAAGAATCCCGCGTCGCCGCCGCGGCCCAGCGTCCACACCGTGACGTCCTGCCCGGCCGCGGCAAGCGCCTCGGCGAGGGCGAGGGTGTGGACGACGCCGCCGCGCGGCTTGGTGGAGTAGCTCAGCAGAGCGATCTTCACGACGGGTTCTCCCGGTAGGCGTCGGGCCGGCGTTCGTCGAGGTGGCGCAGGATGCGGCGGGCGCGGTCGATCTCCTCGGCGACGTCGATCTCGGCGACCGCCAGGCCGGCCTTGGACCAGGTGCGGGCGAGGATGTCACCGCCGGGACCGACCACCTTGGACTGACCGAGGAACCGCATGCCGCCCATGGCACCGGTCTGGTTGGAGGAGGCGAGGACGACCTGGTTCTCGGCGGCGCGGGCCTGGTCGTACAGGTCGAAGAGCTTGGCCTGCCGGTCCTGGGCCATGCGCGGGGCGCGGTTGGTGAGGGACGTGGGCCAGGCGGAGAGGCAGGCGAGGATCTCGGCGCCGTCCAGGGCCAGCGAGCGGGCCGACTCGGGGAACGTCTTGTCGTAGTCGATGAGCATGCCGACGCGGCCCACGGGGGTGTCGAAGGCGTCGAAGCGGTCACCGGGCGCGTAGGCGGCGACCTCACCGGCCGGCAGGTGGACCTTGCGGTGGCGGCCGAGGACACCGTCGCCGCTGACGCAGACCGCGGCGTTGTAGCGCTCGTCGCCGCCGTCCTCGCAGTAGCCGAGGCAGACCACCATCTCGGCGGCCAGGCGGGCGACTTGGAGGATCAGCGGGTCGTCCGGCTTCAGGGCCGGCGGCAGGGCGTCCGGGTCGGGGTGGCGCAGGTCGGCGAGGTAGCCGCCGAGCGCGGCGTCGGGCAGGACCAGCAGACCGGCGCCGGAGGCGCGCGCGTCGTCGATGAGCTTGGCGATGCGGGCCAGGTCGAACTCCAGGTCGCGGCCGAAGTGGGCGGCCGCGGCCGCGATCCGGATCGTGCTCATGCGCTGACTGCTCCCGTGGGTATGTCGTAGGTCTCGGGCCGCCGGTCGCGCAGGTGTCCCATCGACCGGCGGGCGGTCTCCAGTGCCTGTGCGACGTCCAGTTCGGCGACGGCGACGCCGGCGGCGACGCCCGTGTCGGCGAGGATCTCGCCGCCGGGGTCGACGACCTTGGCGCTGCCGACGAAGCGTAGCGACCCGAACGTGCCCGCCTGGTTGGCCGACAGCCACACGATCTGGTTCTCCAGCGCGCGGGCCCGGTCGAACAGGTCGAAGCGGCGTTTCCAGCGGTCCTCTTCGAGGCTGGCGGCCGCGTTCGTCCGGGATCCGGGCCAGGCGGAGACACAGACGCCGATCTCGGCGCCGTCGAGGGCGAGCGCGCGGGCGGACTCCGGGAAGGCCTTGTCGTAGCAGATCATCATGCCGATCCGCCCGACCGGGGTGTCGAAGGCGTGGAAGCGGTCCCCGGAGGCGTAGCTGGCGTCCTCGCTGAGGGGCTGGTGGACCTTGCGGTGGTTGCCGAGGACGCCGTCGCCGGTGACGCAGACGACGCTGTTGTAGCGGGCTTCCCCGGCCGCTTCGCAGTAGCCGGCGACGACCGTCATCTCCCCTGCCAGGGAGGCCAGTCGGCGGATCTCGGGGCCGTCGAGGGCCAGCGCGGGCGGGCCCTCGTCGAGTTCGGTGGAATCGTCGAGGCTGAGCAGATACCCGCCGAGGCACGCCTCGGGCAGCGCCAGCAGGCGGACGCCCTCCTCCCGGGCTTCCTTGATCAGCCGTTCGGCGATCTGGAAGTCCTCCTCCAGGTCGCGGCCGAACTCGGCGGCGACGGCGGCCATGCGCAGGGTGGTCATGCTGTCCCCATCCCGGTCACGGTGGACATGACCGCTTCGGTGATCTCTCCGTCGGGCCAGCGCAGCCCGACGCCTTCTCCTTCGGTGAGCTCCCCGCACACCGCGCCCGTGGCGGGTCCGGCGGGCAGGGGCGGTGCGCCCGGTTCGTCGGCCGTGAGCATGGCGAAGCCCGGGAAACAGGTGAACCAGTCCCCCACCGTCGCCGCTCCCGGCCGGGGCACGGCGGCCACGTCGAGCACCGCGCGGCAGCCGCTCGCCTCGGTGAGCATGCCGAGGGTGCCGGCGATGCCCGCCATGGACACGTCCTTGGCGGCGGCGGGCCGCGCGGCGGCCACCGCGCCGGTCATGGTGCGCAGTTCGTCGCTACGGCGGTGGCTGGTCGAGTCCCATTGGCGGCCCCGGTAGCCCGGGCGCCAGTTCCCGCCGAGGTCGGCGGTGAGGCGTACGGCGTGCCCGGGGCGGCCGCCGCCACCGGGCACCGGCCGGTCCGTGCGGCCGAGCGCGGTCACCGACAGCGCGGCCGGCACGCCGAGCTGGGTGTGGCCGCCGAGCACCGGAATGTCGTACGCCTGTGCCGCCCGGGTCAGTCCGGCCAGGATCCGGGCGGCGTGCGCGGCGTCGCGGGCGCCGACCGCGTCCAGCAGCCCGAGCGGTGCGGCGCCCATCGCCGCGAGGTCGTTGACATTCACGAGGACCGCGCACCAGCCCGCCCAGTCGGGGTCCCGTTCGACCATGGACGGCACGATCGCGTCGCACGCCGCGATCAGGTCGGTGCCGGGGACGGGGGCGCCGTCGTCACCGACGAAGCCCTGGGGTGGGGCCAGCGCGGTGAGGAGTGGTCCGAGGGGGGACTTCGTGGCCGCCGCGAGGGCGGCGACGCGGCCGATCGGCCAGCGCATCAGGACGTGCGGCACGCCCGCCACCGTCGTGTTCCGCACCCGCTGCCAGCCAAGGCGCCGGAACAGCACCTCGTTGCGCGCCTGGACGGTCGCGTCGAACCGCAGCACGCCCTCCGCCTCGGCGCGGGCGCAGGCGGCCCGGACGAGCGCGGCGCCGATGCCGTGCGGGCCGCGGGCCCGGCGGGCGACGACCAGACGCCCGCCCTGCCACCAGCCGAGGTCGGGGCCGTCGTCGACCGGGCACAGGCGCACACCGCCCACCACGGTGCCCTCCGGGTCCTTCGCGACCAGGACGACGGTCCGGGGGTCGGTGTCGTGGTCGTCCAGGTCGTGATGGGCGAAGAGCCCCTGCTCCTGGACGAAGGCGGCGCGGCGCAGCTCCCGGTAGGCGGCCATGTCCGCCGTGCCCTCCGCCTCCTCGATGCGGAAGGCGGGCCGGCGGGCGAGCGTGCTGCGGTCGCCCAGCAGGGCCAGGATGTCCTGCGGATCGTCCACGGTCGGCAGCGCGACGGAGCCGTCGAGGTTCACGGCGCTCACCCGCCCGCTGCCTGGAGCACACTGCAAGCGCCGCAGGCCGCGCAGCCGGCCTTCTGGTCGGCGCCGCTCATTCCGGCGGCGCGCAGCTTCGCGGCGACGCCCTCGGTGACGTACGTCAGGAGTTCCGCGCGGGGTGCCCCGACGCCGTCGCGGGCGGCGAGGGTGCCGCTCATCGGGCGGAACGGGACGACGAACGGGTACACCCCCCGCTCGATCAACCTGCCCGCCCCGGCGACGAGTTCGTCGGGATCCTCCCCCAGTCCGACAAGGAGGTAGGTGGAGACCCGGTTCGGTCCGAAGACGCGCACCGCCTCGTCCCACGCCGCCTCGTACTCGGCCAGCGGGACCGTCGACTTGCCGGGCATCCAGCGTCGGCGTACCTCGTCGTCGAGGGACTCGACATGGATGCCGATGGCGGTGGCGCCTGCGTCGTGCAGGGCGCGGATCCAGGTGAGGTCGCCGGGCGGTTCGCACTGCACCTGGATCGGCAGACCGGGCACGGCCGCCAGTACGGCCCGGACCGACCGTACGAGGGTGCGGGCGCCGCGGTCGGGTCCGGTGGTGGTGCCGGTGGTCATCACCATCTGCCGTACGCCGTCGAGCCGTACGGCGGCCTCGGCGACCTCGGCGAGCTGCGCGGGGGTCTTGGCGGCCACGGTGGCACCCGAGCGCAGGGACTCCTCGATGGTGCAGAAGCGGCAGCGGTCGGACTCGGCGTAGCGGATGCAGGTCTGTACGACGGTGGTGGCCAGGACGTCCGAGCCGTGCAGGCGGGCGATCTGCTCGTAGCGGATGCCGTCGGACGTGGTCAGGTCGTAGAACTTCGGTCGCCGGACAGGAGTGAGGGAGATTCCGGTGTCCTCGTCGCCGAGCCACACCTTGCCGTCCCGCACGGAGTAGGGACTGTGGGGGTTGAGCGGGAGCGCGGCGTTGGCACCGTCGACGAGGACGTGTCCGTCGTCGCTGGGCCCCGCGCCGTCCGGCCGCCGCACGGGCGCGTCCGACGCGACTCCGCGCAGGGCGAGTTCGGCGCGGGTCATGATCCGCACGTCCACCGCCGTACCGCTGTTCCCGGTGCCAACGCTCACGCCGTTCTCCCTACAGCTGGTAGGTGGAGTTGATGATGGCGCCCTTGCGCGCGTAGTGGATCAGCGCGTCCTGGACGTCCAGGGGGTGGGTGGGGATCACGCCCTCGATCAGGTCCTCCTCGCGGGCGCCGTGCAGGGACAGACCGAAGCGGCAGCAGTAGACCTTGCCGCCCTCGGCGATGAACGTCTTGAGCTGGTTGTTGATGTTGTGCTCGCCGGGGAAGGCGGAGTTGCCGGTGGTCGGGAAGCCGCGGGTGGCGAGGCAGTTGAGGGAGCCGGGCCCGTAGAAGTAGATGGCGGTCTCGAAGCCCTTGCGCAGGGCGCGGGTGGCCTGGAGGACGGCGACGAAGGAGACCGAGGACTCGTGGGCGATGCCGTGGACGAGGGTGAAGTAGGTCTCGCCGTTCTCGGCCTGGTAGTCGGGGAAGACCTTGGTGGAGCCGTAGATGCTGGTGCCCTCGGGGAGCGAGGGGTGCGGGATCTCGTCGAGGGACTTCTGCTCGACGTCGGAGAGTTCGGCGGTGACGGCGGATTCGGACATGGCGGTCTCCTTGTGCGTACCGGAAGGGAGGGTGTTGGAGTGTGGGGTCGGTCAGTCGTAGAGCGCGGCGAACGTGTCCCGGAAGACCAGGTCGCCGAGTTCGCCGCCGCCGGTGGCTTCGGCGAGGCGGGCGTACTCGCCGGTGAAGTCACCCCACGGCTGGTCGCTGGCGAAGAGCACCCGGTCGTGGCCGATGCCGCGGCGCTCGATCTCCTGGGCCAGCCAGCGGGGAGTGAAGCCGATGGCCCAGGAGAGATCGGTGTAGACGCGCTTGCCGGCGCTGATCCAGTCGAAGAACCGGGAGCCGACGAGCTTGATGTGGCCGCTCATCCCGCCGCCGAAGTGCACGAGGTGGACGGGCACTTGGCCGGCGTACCAGTCGACGAGATGGCCGATCTCGTCGATGTCGGAGGCGGCGCCGGGAGAGGTGTGGACGTGGACGACGAGGTGGTGTCGGGCGGCTTCGGCGAAGATGCGGTCGAGCTGGGGGCGGCAGGCGGGGTCCGTGGGGCGGCCGCCCAGCAGGAAGCTCAGCTTGAGGGCCTTGACTCCGGGCTCGCCCGCCAACTGGAGGGCTTTCTCGGTGCGTTGGGCGTCCTCGGGGCGCGGGGAGACCCACAGTCCGGCGCGGATGCGGTCGTCGCTCTGTGCGGCTTCCAGCGCCAGTTCGTTGAAGGAGAAGGCGATCGCGGGGTCCGGGACGCCGTAGTTGGGGATGACCAGGGCCCGTTCGGTGCCCTCCGCGTCCAGGTCGGCGATGAGCTGCTTGACGGTGGCGCGGGCGGTGGTGTCCGGGTTGACGGGTGGGCCGCCGTAGAAGGGATAGGCGGGCAGGACGCCGATGTGGCGGTGTGCGTCGTGGACCATGGTGTGGTTCCTCAACCGCGTGGTGTGGTTCCTGAGCCGGATGGTGTGGGTCCCCTGAGCCGGATGGTGTGGTTCCTGAGCCGGATGGTGTGGGTTCCTCAGCCGGATGGTGTGGTTCCTCAGCCGATCGGGAGGGCGGAGGCGAGTTCGCTGGGGGCTCCGGTGAGCGTGCCGCACACGTCGGCCAGGCGGCGCGAGGCGTCGATGTGGTCCGCGAGGAACTCGGCGTCCCGGCCCACCGCCTCGAAGCGGCCCGAGCCCCACGAGTACTGCCAGGGCAGACCGAGGAAGTGCAGGCCGGGTGTGCTGGTGGCGCCGCGCCAGTGCATCGGGTAGCCGCGACCGTCGAAGACCGGGGCCTCGATCCACCGGTGATCGCGCCGGAAGCCGGTCGACCAGATCACCGAGGTGATGCCGGCGGCCTCCAGATTCAGTGCGCGCGGCTGCTCGTGCGGCTCCCAGACGGGGACGTACCTGGGCTCAGTCGGGACGGCGATGCCGTGCGCGGTGATGTGGGCGTCGATGGCGTCCTTGATGCCCTCGGCGACCGCGTCGGCGTGGTCCAGGTTCACCTTCAGGTCGTCGGCGAACTCCAGATCGGTACCGGTGATTGCGGTGAGCCGCCCGTACAGCCGCATGCCGTCGCGGGCGAAGCCGCGCAGGTCGATGTCGCGGCCGCCGTCGCGTCCGGTCACGTAGTGGTTGACCCGCATGCGCACGGCGCCGGCGTCGCCGAACTCGTCGATGGACCTGTCGTAGTGACCCATGTCGTCGAGCCAGGCCACGCAGTCGCGGCCGCGGTAGCGGCGGGCCACACGAGGGGCACTGCCGACGGCCAAATGCACCTGGCGCCCGGCGAGGTGAAGGTCCTCGGCGATCTGGCAGCCGGACTGGCCGGTGCCGACCACCAGGACCGCTCCCTCGGGGAGCTGGTCGGGACTGCGGTAGCGGGAGGAGTGGACCTGGGTGATGGCGTCGGGCAGGCGCTGGGCCATCGGCGGGACGGACGGCGTGTGGTAGGGGCCGGTGGCGACCACCACCTGCTCGGCGGTGAAGTCCCCGGCGGTGGTGGAGAGTTCGAAGACACCGCTCGGCGAGCGGCGCAGCCGGGTGACCGTCACACCCTCCACCAGTGGCGGCCGGAAGAAGGAGACATAGTCCTCCAGGTAGCGGACGATCTCGTCACGGACCATGAACCCGTCCGGGTCATCGCCCTGGTACGGATAACCGGGCAGCCTGCACTGCCAGTTGGGGGTCACCAGGCAGAAGGAGTCCCAGCGGCGCTCACGCCACTCGTGCCCGACCCGGTTCGCCTCGATGACGACGTGCTCGACACCACGCCGACCGAGGCAGTAGCTCATCGACAGCCCCGCCTGACCACCGCCGACCACGACCACCGGGATCGGAGAACTCCCCCCGTCCGTCAGGCTGTCAGGGAGGGCGCCGACCGGCCGTATCGCCGCGGCCGAGCTCACCGCGTGCTCCCGTCGATGCCGGTCAGGGCTTCGACCGTGACCCTGGCATCGCTGACGGTGGCGTACGCGGCGGCGGTCCGCTCGATCTGCGCGAGCTGGTCGGAGGCACCGGTACAGAAGAAGCCGAACTTCTCCTTCACGCGCTCCCCGGCGATACCGAGTGCCGTCCGGCTGCGTTCTACGAAATCACCAAGTGCGTACTGGCTGCCGGGAACGAAATAGTCCTCGACCACCGTGGAGGGGGAATAGCAGCGCTGGGTCATGCCATCGGGCCAGCGCACATGAAAATACATCTCGGGCATGACATCCTCCATGCCGGGCGCCGAGGTCTTACCTCGCCGCTGTCCGTGGAGAACAACTCCAGCCCTCGGGGATTACCGAACCAAGTCATCCGGAATAAAGGGGAGTTGCCAAACCCTCACGCCGGCGCACCGGAAATTCCGTGCCCCTCAGCGGTCAGAGGTCGCCGTGGTCCTGCCAGCCGCACGAACCGCAGATCACGAGACGCAGGGCACGGTCGTCGTGGTGATCGACAGTGACGTAGGGGCGCAGCCGGTCACTGCCGACACCGCACCGCGGACACGTCTCGTACTGACCCAGGGGACCGAAGTCGCTGATGACCACAGGGAGTTCGGGTTCAACCCCCTTGTCGCCGACGGGCGGGTCGGTCAGGGCGAGGCGCGCGATCGCGGCCGCTGCCGCGTCCGTCACGCCGACGGCCAGGCGTACTTGGGGCAGGTGACTCAGCAGGGGTGGCAGAGAGCAGTCGTCGAGGCGGACGGGTACGACGCGTTCGCCTCCCGCCGGGGCGGTGACCCCGGCGGCCTGGGCGGCGTACGACCACAGCAGGACGACGGCGTCCGTCCCGGCAGCGTCTGCGCCGGCGTCGGCATCGGCATCGGCATCGGCGGTTGGCACGACATCGGCACCGGCCCGCGCCAGGGCGGCGGCGAGGGACGAGGCCTGGCGCTCGTCCTGGGGCTGGTACGAAAGTTGAGCACGCACGTTCTCATCATGCGCCTTCATCATGCGTCAGCGAGGCACGCCGTTGGGTCGGAACCGCCGTCGGCCACCCCTCTGACCGCCTCCGACTCGCCGCAACAGTCACGGTCACCGGGCGACTGGGGGCTCCTACTTGGTGCCGACCGTGCGCAGTGTGGCGAGCACCAGTGCCCGGGTGACGGTGACGGTGTCGGTCACGCTGACCTGTTCCTGTGGACCGTGTGCGAGGCGTACGTCGCCGGGGCCGTACTGCAGTGTGGGGATGCCGGCCCCGGTGTACAGGCGCAGGTCGCTGCCGTAGGGGGCGCCTCGCTCGGAAGGTCGCGGGCCGCCGGTGACGTCGGCGTGCGCGTCGGCGACCTGCGCCGCGAGCGGATGCCCGGCCGGCAGCCGCCCGCTGGCGAACTGTCCGCCGGGCCACGTGACCGTGGCGGGGTGGGAGCGCAGCCAGGGGTCGGCCGCGCAGGCTTCGGCCACGCACGCCTCCAGTTCGGTGCGGGCCTGGGCCGGGTCCTCGCCCAGCCGGACGCCCAGTCTTCCCTCGGCCACCAAAAGGTCGGGCACGCTGCTGGCCCAGTCGCCGGAGTGGACGGTGCCGACGGACAGCGGGTAGGGGATGGGGTATTCGGACATGAGCGGGTCGGCGCCGACGTTGCGGCGGGCTTCCAGGCGCGCGAGCGCGTGGTGGATGGGCAGGTATGCGTCGATGGCGCTCACTCCCACGTATCTGGTGCTGCCGTGGGTGGCCCGGCCGGGTACGTGGATGCGGAAGGTCAGGGCGCCGGCGTTCGCCGTCATGAGCGCGCCGCTGGTCGGTTCGGTGATGATGCAGGCGTCGCCGGTGTGGCCGCGTTGGAGGGTGCCGAACGCCCCGAGCCCTCCGTCCTCTTCGCTGACGACGAAGTGCGCGGACACCTGGCCGCGGAGCCTTGCGCCCGCCTCCCGTATCGCGGCCAGGGCGGCGAGTATCGCCACCACCCCCGCCTTCATGTCGCACGCTCCTCGTGCGTGCACCACGTCCCCGGTGACCCGGGGACGGAAGGGGTCGCCGTCCCAACGCGCCAGGTCTCCGGGAGGGACGACGTCGACGTGCCCCTGGAGGATCAGGGTCGGCCCGTCGCCTCGGGACACGGTGCCGCCCACCAGGCCCCACGCCTCGGTGCGCGGGGCCTCGGTGCCGGGAAAACGGGGATGGTCACGTAGCTCGGGCAGGTTCATGGACCACAGGTCGACATCGAGGTCCATGCGCTTCAGATGCCGGGCAAGGACGTGCTGAATCTCTGACTCCGCGGCGCTCCCCGTCACGCTCGGAACAGCGAGGAGTTCCAGCAGCAACCGGGCGATGGCCGCCTCGTCCACCGCGGCCAGGGCCGAGGCTTCCACATCGCTCAGGCTTGCTGTCATCTCACCACTGCTTTCGGCACGTGACGTCAGGACAAGCCGGAGACTATGTTCGGCGGACAACGCAGGCAATCGCACGCCATCGATCAATCGATCATCCGGTACGTACTGCACGACGCGCGGGCCACGTCGTGCTCTCCCGGCTGTTGAACCGGCCTCGTGCGTGATCGGCACCGTGGGACCACTGCCGGCGTCGAGGTCGGCGTCCGCCAGCCCCACCCTGGTTCCGCTCTTCCTCGTCATGTCAGGGGCTGCCTCCCGCCGGAACAGCGCGGTCCAGAGGAACGTCACGCCGAAGAGTGCCGAGTCGGGCGACTCCTGCCGCATGCGGCGCAGTTCGACTTCTGCCAGGTCGGAGAAGATCCAGCGCAGCGAGTCGGGCGTGTAAGCGAGGCCGCCTTGCAGGTCGCGCTCGCGGTAGAGGTCGGCGTCGGCGAGTTCCGAGCCCGCGCCTGCTTCGCCCGCAGCGAAGGCAGTCAGGGCGAGATGGCCGCCGGGGGCCAGGACGCGGTCGAGGAGGCTCAAGTAGCTGACCCGGCGGTGCGGCGGCAGATGGTGGAAGCATCCGGAGTCGACGACCAGGTCATACGGGCCGATCAGCTCGGTCGTGCAGAGGGTGAAGGCATCGCCGCAGAGGAAGCGGACATCGACGCCCTCCTCGTGAGCCCGTTCCTCGCCCCAGGCAACGGCCACCGGGGAGAGGTCGACCGCGTCCACCGTGAAGCCGCGTGAGGCGAGGAAGAGAGCGTTGCGACCCGCTCCGCAGCCCAGGTCCAGGGCCCGGCCGGGAGTGACCAGGCCCTGCTCCAGATAGGCGGCCAGGTTCTCGTCCGGCTTCGCCACGAAGAACGGGACCGGCTTTGACCGGTCGGCATAGAAGCGGTCCCAGAAATCCTGGCCGTCGCCGGTCGCCAATCGGCGGCCTTGGGACGGGGATGCGAACAACCCGTCCAGGAGTGAGAGAACGTCCTCGACGGTGCGCACGGTCCGGTCCACCCGGTCCTCCTCTCGACCGCATGCGATCGTAGAAGCGCAGAGAACAAAGGGCCAGGTCATGCGGATTTCGCGACGCCTGGACGGGGCATCTGCCGGCCTGACAGGAAACCGGCAGGACCCTTCCCGAACCCCGCCCCCGGCGTCCGTCCAAGCACGCCTCCAGCGCCGGGAAGCGCCCCTCTACGCCCACGCCTGGCAGCCTTTCTCCACGAGTTCGCATTCGCCGAGCCGCCGGGGGATGAAGTGGACACGCGCACGTAGCGGACCGGAAGGCTTCGTCCGCGCCGCCTCTGGCGTTCCGGGGGTTGTCTGACATGCCCCCGTGCCCGAAAGTGAAGAACCGCCAACGGCGCTGCCGCGTGGGCGAGTTGACGGGGAATCAGGAGGGTACTTCTCATGACACCGCGCAAGCTGGCCGCGTCGCTGTTTGCCGCGGCCGCCATCGTGACCTCGGCACTCACGCTCGACGGTACGGCCGCCGCCCACACCGGCGGCGAGCTCCGCCACACCGGCCTCCTCACCTCCGAGCGCTTCCGGCAACCGCCACTGACGGCGGCCCAGATGAGGAACGCCGTCACCCCCGAGGCGACCCGGTCCAGCTGGGCGGCCGACTCGCTGAACTGCGCGTACTACTACATATGCGGGAAGGGTGCGAACGGCAACAGATTCGACTACACCACGTGCAACACGACCTACACCCTGCCCAATCTCGTGGGCTGGGGCTCCCTCCACAACAACCAGACGCCGGGCACCAGAGCACACTTCTACGACGTGAACGGCGCGTGGATGTTCTCCAGCGACGCTCCCGACAGGAACGACGTGTACTGGACGCCGGTCTGGTACGTCATCGCCTGCTGAGACCGCCTCGCACCAGGCCAACACCAACTCGCCGCAGATGCCCCGGCGTCGGTGGCTACCGGAACAGATGGTCGAGGTAATAGTCGATGGCAGCGGTTGCCTGTTCGGGGGTGCGCAGGCCCAGGACGACGGGCGGGCCCTGCGAGTCGGCGAGGCCGAAGAGGAGTTCTGCTTCGATGTCGGGGTCGCGGTCCGGCGCGATGTCGCCGGCTTCCTGGGCCATGCGGACGAGGCCGGCGAGGAGTTGGTAGAGGCGGGGCAGCCCATCGACGTAGAGGGCTCGCAGTTTGGGGTTGGCCAGCATGCGGATGAGGTAGGCGACGCCGACGAGCCACTCGCGGCGGCGCCGGTCGTCCCTGGGGATCGTCTCCAGCAGCACCCACCGCAGCGCCTCCCGGGGGGTGGGCTCGCCCTCGGGCCATGTCTGCTCGTTCCACCGCTGCTGGACCAGCCAGTCCTGGTACTCGATCGCGTAGGCGAGCAGTTCGTCCTTGTTGGCGAAGTAGTGCTGGATGCGCCCGGCTGAGACGCCCGCCCGCGCCGCCACGGCCCTCACGGAGATCGCTTCCAGTCCTTGGTCGGCGACGATGTCCAGCAGCGCCTCGGCGATCTGGTCCCGGCGAGCCTTGTGGTCTACCTGTCGCGGCACGTCGACGGGCACCTTCCTTCCGACCTTCCCCGTGCTTGCCTTCGTGGGCGGCTCAGCCTAATGTCGTTTTTACGATACGAATGTATCGCAACGAGGGGCGGGCCTCAGGGGCGCCGCAGCAGCAAGAGGGAGAGGACGGGCCGGACCATGCCGAAGCGACGCTCCACCACCGGCGCCGCGCTGGGCGCGGCCCTCCTCGTGGCGGTGATGGCCACAGCCGATACGGTGCCGAGTCCGTCGGCGGCGGCCGTGCAGCACCCGCACAGGCAGCGTGCCCTAGGCCAGTTACCCGAGGCCCGGTCGGACACCGTCCTGACCCGTCAGGGCCGCCTACAGGGGGTGACCGCCGAGGGCGTCACCACCTATCAGGGCATCCCCTACGCGGCGCCACCGGTCGGCCCGCTGCGCTGGCAACCCCCGGCCGCGCCTCCCACCTGGACCGGCACGCGGACGGCGGCCGAGCCCGGACCGGCCTGCGCGCAGCCCGAGGTGCCGGACTCCGCGGAGGACTGCCTCTACCTCAACGTCACCACGCCCGCCGCTGAAGCGGACCGCGCGGCCCCGCGGCCGGTCGTGGTGTGGCTGCACGGCGGGGCCTTCAGCTCCGGCTCCGGGGATCAGTACGACGCCACCCGGATGGCCCGGCAGGGCGACGTCACCGTCGTAACCGTCAACTCACGCCTGGGCGCCCTGGGCTTCTTCGCCCATCCGGACCTGCCGGACTCCGGGGCCTTCGGCCTGCAGGACCAGCAGGCGGCTCTGCGCTGGGTACGGGACAACGCCGGTGCGTTCGGCGGTGATCCCGGCAATGTCACGCTCATGGGCGAGTCCTCCGGAGGCGCGAGCGTGTGCGCCCAACTCACCTCGCCCAAGGCCGCCGGCCTGTTCCACCGCGCGGTCGTCCAAAGCGGCTCCTGCCTGCAGAACTGGCCCAAGAACACGCTCGCGCCCGGCGACCCCGCCGCCACCTATTTCGCCCGCCAGAGCGAGTTGGCCGCAAAGGGCCGCGGCGCGCTGGGCTGCCGCAGTCTGAAGTGCCTGCGTGCCAAGCCCGTCAAGGACGTGCTGTCCCTCAACGGGCGCTTCCACCAGCCCGCCTACGGGACGAGTGTCCTGCCCGACTCGCCGGCCCGCGCGCTCGCCGCCGGCGACTTCCACCGCGTGCCCGTCCTGCAGGGCAACACCCGTGACGAACACCGGCTGTTCACCGCCCTGTTCACGCTGGACGGGCCGATGACCGCAGCGGACTACCGCCGCCTGCTCACCGAGACCTACGGCCGCCGGCAAGCGGCCCGCATCGCCCGCGCGTACCCGCCCGGTCCCACACCGGCACTCGCCTGGGCCAAGGTCGGCACCGACCGCAGCTGGGTGTGCCCCACCCTGGCCGCCGACCGGCTGCTGGCCGAGCATGTTCCGGTCTACAGCTACGAGTTCGCCGACCGCCAGCCACCCGCGCCCGACCTCCGCCCCGACTTTCCGCTGGGCGCCTACCACAGCGCGGAGCTGCCCTACCTGTTCGGCATGGGCGACCTCCGCCTCGACGACGGGCAGGCCGCCCTCTCCCGACGCATGATCGCCGCCTGGACGTCGTTCGCCAGAACCGGCGCGCCCGGCGACGACTGGCCGCCCTTCCCCCACACCCGCCGGCTTTCCCGGAGCGCGTTCTCCGGGGTGGACGCGGCGGCCGAACACCGCTGCGCGTTCTGGTCGCGCAGCTCCTGACGCTCGAGATCCGCACACCCCCGTGGACCGTACGAACGCCCCCTTCCGGAGGATCCCCATGACCGAAACCGGCACTCCGCTCGCCGAAGCCGACTACCTCGGCGCCACCGCCCGCGAGTTGAGCGAGAAGCGAGCTGGGGCGAAGGTCGCCGCCGGCATCAGCCAGAAGACTCTTTTCCAGCGCCGCGGCCGGATCATCCTCCGCCCCGACCTGCTCGTCCTCACCGGCTGGTCCGACAACGACGATCTCACCCTCACCCGCGCAGACATCACCGCGGCAGAAACGCGCTTCACGCACCTCTACGGCCGTTTCCTCGGCGACCTGCTCAACGCCGGCCAGCCCCTCATCCTCACCACCACCCACGCATCGGCCGACGAGGTGTACCTGCTCATCAACCACCGCGGCTTCCTGGAGACCACGGACGACCGGGCCTGGGCGCAACGCATCGCGCAGTGGCGCCGCGGCTGAGGCGCCGGCACCGCCGAGGTGTTCGCAAGCGGTCAGTGGCCTGCGTGCCGCCCCTTGCCCTTTCCTTTGTCGTTCTTGCCCGGGCGCTCGTGGCGCTCTTCGTCATCGCGTTCACGCAACGGCGTCGTCGTGGACGGAGCGGCAGCCGGAGACGTCGACGTCGAGGCTGCGTCGGCCGGGGGTGCTGAAGTGGCGGCCACAGGGGTGGGAGACGGGGACGGGGCTGGGTCGTCGTCGCCTGAATTCAGTGATGCTCCGAGAGCCATGGCCGCGCTGAACACGGCGAGGCCGGTGCCGTAGAAGGCTGCTTTCGAGGCCAGTTTGCGGCCGCGGCGGGGGCGGGAGTGCCTGGTGGTGGTGTGGGCTTCGCGGGTCAACGGCACGGGGGCCGCCGGGGTGGGTGGGACGGACATCAGGGCGGTGCCGTCCGTCACGTGCCTCCGCGGTGTCCGGTCCTGTCCGGCAAGCTGATCGGCTGCCTGCTCGGCGGTGGGCCGGTTGGCCGAATCTTTCGCGAGCAGGTGCAGCACAAGCTCGGAGAGCTGCTGCGGTATCTCGGGGCGCAGTCGGCTGGGCGGCGGCGGGGTGGCACTGACGTGCTGCTGCACCACGGACAGCGAGGTCCCGCCACTGAACGGAGGGCGTCCGGTGAGGAGTTCGTACAGCACGCAGCCGAGGGAGTAGACGTCGGAGGCGGGCTGGGCGGAGCGGCCCAGGGCCCGTTCGGGCGCCAGGTAGTCGGCGGTGCCCAGGATCTTGCCCGTGGCGGTCAGCGTGCTGTCGGCGGTGGCGAAGCGCGCAATCCCGAAGTCGGCGACCTTCACGGTGCGGTCGGTGGCGAGCATCAGGTTCGCGGGTTTGATGTCCCGGTGGATCACACCCTGCTGGTGTGCCGCTGAGAGTCCGGCGGCTGCCTGGGCGGCGACGGCCGCGGCTTCCGCCGGGGGGAGGACGCCGCGCAGCGCACGTTCCTGGGCCAGGCTCCAGCCGTCGACGAGTTCCATGACCAGGTAGAGCTGGTCATGGTGGGAGCCGAAGTCGTACATCCCCACGACGTTGGGGTGGTTGAGCCGGGCCGCGGTCTGCGCCTCGAGGCGGAAGCGCTCGGCGTCCGCCGCCTCTTCGGCGCGCAGGAGTTTGACCGCCACGAGACGTCCGAGGACCTGGTCGGACGCCCGCCACACCTCGCCCATCGCACCGCGTCCCAGCAGCTCCCGCAGTTGATAACGGCCTGCCAGCAGCTCCTGCACACCCACCCCGATCGCCATGCTGCTCGTACCCTTGCCGATCCGATTGGCATGTTTTGTGGCCATTCGGGTCGCGGGGGCAAGCCTACTGCTCGTTGCGCTGGGGGCGAGCGGGCTACGCGAGACCCCTGGTTCTTGGGTCCATCTTCTCCAGCGCACCTGAGCCCGGGGCCGTCACAGCCTGCCTACTTCAACGGAGACGTGGAGGGGCTACGCGTTCTCCTCGATTACGGCCTCCTCGCCGTCATGTATTTGCTGATCGGCCACGGAATCGCGGCACGCCTCGGCCGCGCCTGACAGCACTCCGGGCTTTGCAATACCCGCCTCGTCAGGCCGCGTTCAGGGGGCCGCGCGCACTGCCGCCGACACCGGACGGGCCGCGCGGGCGGCTGCGGAGTGGTGGTCCGCGGGCGATGCCCGAAGAATCCGCGCAGGAGCATCACACAGGCTGCACACAGGTGATCGCATCCCTGGCTACCGTGACTGGCCAACCTCCCGTGCGAACGCGCACCGGCCGGTGGCCAAGCGGGCCGACGGCACCGCCGACCCAGAAAGACCGGAACACCACAGATGCACTACTGCTCCAAGTGTCGACGCCATCTCAACGGCGCCCTGGTGTGTCCCGGGTGCGGTGCCTACGCCCCGGACATCGCTCCGCCGGCAACAGGCCGTGTCAGTTCGCAGTCGGCGAGCATCGACGGCACGCCGCCCGCACATGCGCTCCACGATCCGTTGGCCTTCGACACATGGCACGACGGCGCGTTGCCGGGCGAGGAGGACGGCGCCGCCTGGGACACCTCCGACAGCGCCGCATCCACCGATGTCGGGGACGTACCCATAGCGCGCGAAGGGCGAGCCGCCCGGCGACGCCAGCTGGCGCGCTGGAAGAAGAACAAACGACGGGCAGCGGTCGCTACGGCCGTCGCACTCGTCGGAGGCGGCCTGACCCTCACCGCGATGGACCGGAACTCCCCCGACCAGGCAAGGGCGGCCACAGCACCGGACGAGCAGAGCATGGGCGGCGTGAAGGAACACACGCCCGCATACGCCCGCCCGGCATCCGCGCCGCCCACCCCCCACCGGTCGTCTGACACTTCCGCGACAGACTCTCCGGCCTCCGGCGCCCCCAGGCAGCAGACCCTCGCGGCCTCGCCCCGCACCACACCGCCGATCGCGCAGCCGGACGCCGCCGCGCCTCCCGCACCGGCTACGACATCGGTTCCCCAGCCGACCAACACCCCCTCCGCCTCCGGCGACAACGACCCCACCGGTACGTCAGCGGAGCAGCCCTCGGCACCCGCACCCACCAACAGCACGGACCCGGGCACCTCCCAGACCGGTTCCGGTTCCACCCCGGCAGCGACGTCGCCGGCGCAGGTGTGCCTGCTCGTGCTGTGTATCGGGTGACCCTGCCGGTAGTACGGCCGAGGCCCGGACGGGCGGCCATCGGACACCAAAGAGAACGGCATTGAGTGGCGTCTACCGGTGCTGTCGGCCGACCGAGACGTGCCGGGGTGCCGGCGCGGCGGCGTCATGGACCGGGACCTGACCAGTTCCCGGCATCTTCAGGCTCCGCCGCGTCCTGGGCCTGCCCGGCCAGTCCGTCCACTCAGCAGCCCAACAGGCCCCGTTCCCCCAACAGCGGCACAACGTGGTCCCTGACCGCGGGAGCCAGCTCGACGTCCTCCTCCGCGCCGGAGATCCAGCGCAGCTCCGCCAGTTCGGCAGCGGGACGAGGCGTCCGGCTGACCTCGGCCTCGTACACCGTCATCCTCATCGGCACCTTTTCAAGGGCCGCCATGGCCTCGACCTCGGCCAGCAGGCGCGGCTCGACTGGCCGGACGCCGAGTTCCTCGTCCAGCTCGCGCGCCAGGGCCTCCAGCGGCATCTCGCCCGGATCGGGCTTGCCTCCGGGCAGATAGAAGACCTCCGGGGCCGCCCGCTTGCTCACCACCAGAAGCCGCCCGGCCCGTACGACGGCGGCCGCCACGACGATCAGCATCTCTCCCCCATCCGCCTTGCCCCGGGCAGCTCTTGTTGCGATTAGTATGCAACAGCCTTAGCTCATCAATAAGGGGCCGAGGTCCATGCCGGAGACCTCGACGGCGCGATCCTGCCGCCCAACCTCCTGCACCACTGGCACCACTGGTGCGACCGCGCTCTCGACGGGAAGAAGCCGACCACTGTGGAAGCCGAGGAGTAAGCAGATGCAGTCCACGACGATCAGGCGGGCCGTCGCGCAGGACGCCGACCGCCTCACCCACCTGATCCAGGCCTCCGGCGCCTACCGGGGAACGTACGCCTCGATCATCTCCGGCTACCGGGTCACCTCCGACTACATCACCCGTCACCAAGTCTTCGTCGCCGTCGATGCCGCCGAACAACTTCAGGGCTTCTACGCCCTGACGCTGGAACCCCCGGAGCTGGACCTGGCATTCGTGGCGGACGCCGTCCAGGGCGGCGGAGTCGGCCGGCTCCTCATCGAGCACATGCTCGGTCAGGCCAGAGCGGCCGGCCTGAGCGAGGTGCGGGTGGTCTCCCATCCGCCTGCCGAAGCGTTCTACCGACGCCTCGGCGCCGTACGGGTGGGCACACTCGCCCCCTCACCACCGAAAGTCTCCTGGGCACGGCCGGAGTTGCGGTTCGCCATCGACTGAAGCCCCCGTCCCGCCCGATGCGACAGGTCTCCCGTATCCCTGGACGCGCTCTCAAGCAACTCTCGAGATCAAAAACCTAGCGTGACCTTATTGCATATGGATTGCAAGAGCTGATCCTCTGCAATACGTGTCGACCGACTACACATCGAGGAGTTGACCGCATGAGCGATCTCATCGTGCTGCCGGGACAGGGACGCAAACTGGTCACCAAGGCGCAGGAAGTCACCTTCAAAGCCACCGGAGCGCAGGGCTCCTCCGTGTCGGTCTTCGAGGTGGTCGTACCGCCCGGTTTCGACACCGGCGCCCACTTCCACGAGCGTTCGCAGGAGTTCTTCTACATCCTGGAGGGCGAGCTGGAACTGATGGCGTTCGAGCCGGCCGAGCGCACGGACGACGACTGGCTCGACTGGGAGTCGGCCGACGGCGACCGCCTCGTCCGCGCGAGCGCGGGCAGCACCATGTTCGTTCCGCCGAACACCCCGCACGCCTTCCGGAACGCCACGGACCAGCCGGTGCGCATGCTGTTCCAGTGCTTCCCGTCGCCCGAGCACGAGCTGTACTTCGAGGAGATCGCGGACATCTGGTCGACCGGCAGGTCCGTGGACCCGGAGGCGGTGGAGCGCATGCGCAGCCGCTACGACGTCAAGCAGATCACGCCGATGCGTTTCCAGCCGCCCGCGGAAGAGACCACTTGACGGTGTCAAGACTCGACGCGGTGAGTCCGTGTGGGAGGCTGCTCGGGTGCTGGGCCTCCCCCATCGCCTCCCCCATCGTCTCCCCCATCGTCTCTTCCTCCGTTCACGCTCGCTTCAGCGGTCGGCCGTCTCGGTGAGGCGGTCGGCGGTCTCGCTCTGCGCGAGGGGCCGGGCCGCGTAGGTGATGCGGACGACGCCGTCGGCATGCCGTTCTGTTCTCGCGCGGACGCCGAAGACGTCGGCGAGGAGCTCCGGGGTGAGCACCTCGAGGACCGGGCCCGCCGCTGCCACGGCACCGCCGTGCAGGACGACCAGGTGGTCACAGAGGCGCGCGGCGAGGTCGAGGTCGTGGAGCACCGCGAGGGTGGTGACGCCGGTCAGGCGGATCAGGTCGAGGAGTTCGAACCGGGCCCGGATGTCGAGGTGGTTGGTGAGCTCGTCCAGGACGAGGAGCTGGGGGTTCTGAGCCAACGCCCTCGCCAGCAGGACGCGTTGACGCTCTCCCCCGGACAGCGAGGCGTAGTCGCGGTCGGCGAAGGGGCGTACGCCGCAGCGGTCGATGGCGTCGGAGACGGCGGCTCCGTCCTCGGCCCCGTCGCGGCCCAGCAGGCCATGGTGCGGGGCACGGCCCAGCGCGACGATCTCCTCCACGGTCAGCCCGGTGGTGTTGCCCCCGGCGTCTTGGAGAACCGCCGCCGTACGGCGGGCCGCCGCCCGTGGGGACAGTTCCCACACGTCGTCCTCGCCGACCTTGACCACCCCGTCCGCCGGACGGAGAGAGCGGTAGACGGTGCGCAGCAGGGTGGACTTGCCGCTGCCGTTGGGGCCGACAAGGCCGACGATCTCGCCCTTGCGGGCCTCAAGGCTCACGTCCCGCAGGATCGGGGCGTGGTCCAGGGTGACGTGGAGCTGGTCGACGGTCAGTTTCATGAGTGTCAGTCCAGGCCCTTGTTGCGGCGCAGCAGCCACAGGAAGAAGGGGGCGCCGAGCAGGGCGGTGAGGATGCCCAGCGGCAGTTCGTTGGGGCGGTTCAGGGTGCGGGAGAGCAGGTCGACGAGGACCAGGTAGACGGCGCCCAGCAGCGCTGTCAGCGGCAGCAGTCGGCGGTGGTCGGCGCCGATGGTGAGGCGCACGAGGTGCGGGATCATCAGGCCGACGAAGCCGATGCTGCCCGCGACGGCGATGACGGTGCCGGTCAGCAGTGCGCTGAGGACGAGCAGGACGGCCCGAAGTCGGTTCACGTCCACGCCGAGCGCGGTGGCCGACTCGTCGCCGGCCAGCAGCACGTTGAGGCGGCGGCCGAACAGCGACAACAGGACGGTGGTGACGAGCACGACCACGGTGACGGTGGGGATCTGGTCCCATCGGGCGCCCGCCACGCTGCCCAGCATCCAGAACATCACCGTCCGCAACTCGGTGGGGGTCGCCTGGAGTTGGACGAAGCTGGTCGCCGAGAGGAAGACGTAGCCGATGGCAACACCCGCCAATACCAGCCGGGTCGGGGCCAGCCGCCCTTGGCGTCGGCCGAGCGCGAAGACCAGGGCGCCCGCCGCGACCGCGCCGACGAAGGCCGCCGCCGACACCCCCAGCCCGGCGAGCGCGGCGCCGCCGCCGAGGGTGATGACGAGGACCGCGCCGAGTGTGGCGCCGTAGGAGAAGCCCAGCACGATGGGGTCGGCCAGCGGGTTGGACACCACCGTCTGGAGCACCGCACCCGTCACCGCCAGGCCCGCGCCGACCAGCGCCGCCAGGAGCACCCGCGGGGTGCGGAAGTTCCAGACGATCTGATCGAGCGCGCGGTCGGAGGGCGCGGCTCCGGCGCCGGTGACGTGGTGGAGGACGATCGACCACACGTCTGCTAGGGGGACGTTGACCGCGCCGATACTGATCGCCACGGTCATCGTGCCGAGCAGCGCGACGGTCAGCAGCGTGAACGCCAGCGGGACCCTCAGCCGGGTCAGAAGGCGTCCGGGTGCAGGGTCTTCGCGATCTTCTCGACGGCCAGGTCGTTGCTGGGGCCGAGGTACATCGAATCGGACAGCGTCACGTACGCGTTGTTCTTGGCGGCCGGCCACTGGGGGAACTCCTTGAGCAGCTTCTTGGCGTACGCCGCCGGGTCGGGGTCGTTGTAGGCGATGACGACGAGGGCGTCGACGTCGGTGGCGGCGACCTTCTCCTTGCTCAGGTCGGCGAAGGAGGTCTTGGAGGCGTTCTCGAAGGCGTTGGTGCCGCCCGCCTCGGCGAGGATGTCGTTGTAGATGCCCTTGGCGACGACCGAGCTGAAGTCGTTGCCGCCCATGGACATGTTGGAGAAGAGCACCATGACGTTCGGTGCCTTCTCCCCCTTCACCTTCTCCGAGACGGCCGCGATGTGCTTCTCGGAGGCGGCGATCAGCTTCTCGGCCCGGTCACCGACGTGGAAGACCTTGCCCATGTCGCGCAGCAGTTGGTAGCTGTCGGCGATGGTCATCTCGGAGGTGTCCTGGTCGCATCCCTGTGGCGAGACATAGCTGTTCGCGCCGACGTTCTTCAGCTGGTCGCGGGTGGCGAAGCCGTTCTTCTCGTCGAAGCCGTAGGAGGTGGTGGACAGCACCAGGTCCGGGCGCAGGCCGAGCATGGCCTCGCGGGGGATGTCGTAGGCGTCGTTGAGTTCGACGTCACCGGTGGGCAGCTTCTTGATGGCATCGGCCCGGCCCGCGACCTCGGACGTGCCGTAGGTCTGCTGGTTGGCGACGATCTTGTCGCCGAGGCCGAGGGCGAGAAGGGTGGAGACCTCTGCGACGGAGGCGCCGTTCATGACCACGACCCGGCTGGGCGCCTTCTCGAAGGTCTCCCTCCGGCCGCAGTTGTCGAGAGTCACCGGATAGCCGGCCTTCGGGGCCGCGGCCTCGGTGCTCTGGTCGCTCGCCTTGTCGTCGGACGACGACCCACAGGCCGCCGTGAGGAGACAGCAGGCTGCGGCCAGGGCGATGGCCACCGGCCGGTTGATCGACATTCGGGCTCCTTGATTGAGCGTTGAACCCCCTGGTCCGACGGGTTCTGTTGCAGTAGTCGGGGTGAAATAGCCATGAGTTCCCGGCCGTTGGGGACTATTTCGCCGGCACCTGGTCTCCGCGCCCGCGCGGGACGTGGTCCGTGAAGGCGTGCACCTTCTCGCCCCAGCGCTCGTCGGGAATCCCGACCACGACCGCCTCACCCACTCCGGGGTGTCCCAGTACGTTCTCGATCTCGGCCGGGTAGACGTTCTCCCGGCGACGAGGATGGCGTCCTTGATGCGATCGCGGATGACGAGGTAACCGTCGTGGCCGGGGAGTTCCCGCGATGTTCCGCCAATTCACCCGAGGCGAAAGGAAGTTGAATCTCACAGTCAACTCTCACCCCGGGCCGCCGCGCTCCTGACGGCGCCGCCCGGTGCGGGGGCGGCGCCGCCAGGAGCGGTGTTCACACGCGGTCAGCCCGCCTCGGTGCTCGGCGTCTCGGAGTCCAGGAGCAGCCGGTCCAGGCTCACGCGGGCGCGGGACACCCGGGAGCGGACGGTGCCGACGGGACAGCCGACGAAGCCGGCCGCCTCCTCGTAGGACAGCCCGACCACCTGGGTCAGCAAGAACGCCTCCCTGCGTTCCTCGGGCAGCGTCTGCAACAGGTCGAGCAGGGCCACGCCTTCGTCGAACCCCGGCAGACCGCACGGCTGGTTGCGCTCCGCCGCCGTCTGCCAGTCGGTGGTGTCGGCGATGCGGGGACGTACGGCGGCACGGCGCAGGTTGTCGACGACCGCGCGCCGGGCGATCGACAGCAGCCAGGTGCGGGCCGAAGCCCGGCCCTCGTAGCGGTGCAGGCTGCTGAACGCCCGCGCGAAGGTGTCCTGGGTCAGGTCGTGGGCGGTCTGGGGGTCTCCGCTGAGGTGGGTGACGTATCGGAGGACGTCACCGTGGAGGGCGCGGACGAAGTGGTCGGCCGCCTCGGGGTCTCCGGCACGGGCGGCCAGCGCCCAGGCGGTCGCCGAGGCGTCGGCGGTGGCGCGGTCCGCGCAGGGAACAGGGAGGACAGAGATCATCACGTGTGTCCTTCTCGGGTCTTCCGGCGCCAGGCCCGCAGGAGGGCGCGGCTCACCGGCACATGGGTGCGGCCGTACGCGAGAGGTACGGCGGGGTCCGGAGCCCGGGACGAATGGGCCGCTCATGGCAGCGCGTGCACGCTGGGGCGAGGGGCCTGCCAGAGGCCCGCGCGCGAGTGCGCCGCAGGTCAGGGAGGCGGAGGGGCTCCGGTGGATCCGGCTGTCTCAGATGACAGCGGCACCCGTGGGCGGACCACGGAAGGTGAGGGCAGAGCACAGCAGCAGGCGCACCGGTGCCGGGCAGGCGGCACCACGCCACCGGCGCACACGCGGAGGACCCGACGGCACGGGCAACGCCAGCAGCAGCCGCAGGGGCGCCGCCAGCCAGGCCGCCGCCGCCCGCAGGAGCCGGAAGACGGCGCGCTCACCGTAGGCCAGCCACAGTCCGCACAGGACCGCGGCCACCAGGTGCGCGGCGAACATGCCGACCGTGGCGGCACCGCTCGTGCCGCCCATGCCGTGCATGTGGTCCATGCCGACCGCGCCGTGCCCGAGGTGAGCGGCGGACCCCATGTCCATCCCGCCCATGAAGCCCATGTCCATCGCGCCCATGGAGCCCATGTCCATCGCGCCCATGGGCATCGCGCCCGCGCCGATGCGGGGCTTGGGCGCGGCCGTCGGGGAGAGTGTCTGCGCCAGGGAGAAGGTCTCGTGCAGCACCGCTTGGACGGCCGTGACGACGGCGACGATCAGTGTGCGGCCGCGCTCACGCCCGGCCAGCAGCCAGCCGGCCGCACCGGTCGCCGCCGCACCGGCGCCCATCGCCCACCACGGGACGGGGGTTCCCGACATCATCGCGTGACCGAGGGCAGCGAGCAGCACGCAGACGGCGGCGAAAACACCGGCCCGCGTCGCGCGGCATCCCCCTCGGACAGTCATGACCCGCCCATCCTCGCACCCGGCGTCCGGTCGTCGTCAGGGGGTACGCGGGAAACCCCGTCCCCTGACTCACGTCCCGGAAGGTGACACGGCTCACAACGGCCGGCGCCTTCACCGGCCCGCTGCGCCGCAACTCCAGGGTGGGGGGCACGCGATCACCCGAGCGTCGCCCGCCCGAGGGCACCGGCACGGTCACGTGACCTCCACCCCAGCACGACGGTTCATGACCGCGGGCGCACTCAACTGCCGTATGCCGAAGGAACATCGGTGGATCGGCCCTATCGCGGAGACGACGCGGTTTGGTCTCATGTCATGGTGTGGCGGAGAGGTTACGTCAAGGGCTGGTGGCTCATCGTCGGCGCGGCCGTGGCGACGTCGGTGGCGGCGTTCGCCAAGTCGGAGCTTCCCGCCGGAGTGGGTGCGGTCTTCGTCGCCGCGGTGGGGGCCGCGGCCGGTGTGGCGTCCTGGCGGGGCAGCCGGCTGCTGGAGGCGCCGACGGCGCGTGAGCGCGGGCTGGTCGTGGCTCGGCGCGGCAGGATTCCCCGCGTCCGCGACATCGACGATCTGTCAGTCGTACGCGTCCATGGTGCGGGTGGTGACGCGTTCCCCGCGTTCATCCCGAGGGACAAAAGCGGCGAGATCGAGGCGGCCCTGGCCTCGCATCGGTTCGTCCTGCTCGTCGGGGACTCGACCGCGGGAAAGTCACGTGCGGCGTTCGAGGCGCTGCGTGAGACATACCCGAGTCACCGTCTGCTCATCCCGGATCCCGAAAGTGGGGCGAACCTGGCGGCCGCCTTCGAGACGGCCGAGTCCGTACGGCCGTCGGTGATCTGGCTGGACGATCTGGAACGCTACCTGACCTCGGGAAGCACACTCCCGCATCTGATCAGGAACGTGATCATGGGGAGACCGGGGGTGCTGGTGGTGGCCACCATCCGCGCCCACGAACGGGCCCGCTTCCGTGGGATCGAGGCATCCCCCGTTCCCGAGGGGACGGCGGCCGTGTTCGGCCTGGCCCACGAGATCCGGCTCGACCGCCGGTGGAGCACCGCAGAGCTGCGCCGGGCGTCCGAACACAAGGCGGACGAGCGCATCGCCCGCGCGATCGAGTCATCCGGCACCTACGGAATCGCCGAGTACCTGGCGGCCGGTCCGTGGCTTCTCGCGACCTGGAGGGACGCCCGTTCCCCCGAGGGGAATCACTCCCGTGGGGCGGCGCTGGTGGCCGCCGCAGCCGACGCCTTCTGTGCGGGCTGGACCACGCACGTCCCAGTTCCCGTGCTGCGCGACCTCCACGAACACCACCTGCTCGACCTCGGGGGCGCCCGTGCTCATCCTGAGCCTTGGGAGTCCGCGCTGGCCTGGGCGACAAAACCGATCTTCGCCACCAGCAGCCTCCTGCTCCCTCATCACGACGGCACCGGCTACCGCGTCTTCGACTACCTGCCCGAAGTGATCGACGCCGAACGCGGGACCCAGGAAATCCCCCAGCCGGTCTGGGACACGCTCATCGCTCACGCCGACGCAGCGACCTGTATCGACCTGGGCTGGACCGCCCGGCGTCGGACCCAATGGGACGCCGCGACATCCGCCTTCCGCAAGGCACTCGACGGAGGCGCCCTCATGGGCGCGAGCGGCCTGGCCGAGATATCCGGCAACGCCGCCCGGTATTCCGAGGCCGTCGACGTCCTCACCACCGTGCTGCGGTCCGCGCCGCCGGACACCGCTCCGGACGACCTGCTCGAACTCACCCTTCAACTGGCCTGGTGGACGGGGCAGTCCGGGGACCTCGACCGGGCGGTTTCGCTCGCTTCCGAAGCGTACGAAGGTTTCCTGGAGCTCCACGGAGGGATCCACCCGGCCACGATCCGAGCCAGACGGAACCTGATTCGCTGGACGGGCCACATCGGATCGGCTGCCGATGCCCTCGCGATGGCCAGGGAACTCCTCGATGCCGGACAGACCCTCTGGGGACCGGAGCACCCTGAGGTGTTGGGTCTGCGATTCGAAGTGGCCGGCTGGGCGGAAGCCGACGGACCGCAGGCCGCCGAGCGCGCCTGGCGCGAACTCGACGACGACGCCTCCCGTCTGCTCGGTGACCGCCACGCCCTCACCAACGACGCCCGCTGGAACTTGGCCGGCTGGGTTACCCGAAACGGTGACCCGGAGACCGGACTTCGCCTGCAGAAGGCAGTCGTCGAAGGCGCCGCCGCCCTCTACGGTGCCGACCACCCGCGTACCCTCACGCGCACCGTCCAGCTCGCCGCCATGCTCGGCCACGCCGGCCGCGCTGACGAGGCCCTCATCACAGCCACCGCCGCTCGCGAGGACTGCGCTCGCGTCGTGGGGCAGAACCACGAACTCACCCACTGCGCCGCCTACCAACTCGCCCTGTGGACCGCTCTCTCCGGAGACCCCGGCACCGCACGAGCCATCTTCACGAGGCTTCTCTCCGTGCTGCCGGACGGCCATCCGCTCGCCGGACTGTGCACCCGCCAGACAGCCGAAGGCCCGGGCTCCACAACGGCCTACTACCTGCCCCCCGACTGGTGACCACCGCCCGGAGTCGACATCGGCGTGCCGCTCTGTGCGGGTGGCCAGGGTCGGGCGGGTGTCTGGCGGGTGCACCGGCGGTGTCAGCGCGGGACTTCCACCTCGATGCCGCCGATGGGGTAGTTCCAGCGCCGGTCGGACCGGGAACCGCTCTTCCGGGCGCCCTTCAGGCGCTTCACGAAGGCCCTGCGCTGGGCCGGGGTCGCCGAGCGCCAGCGCAGTTCGAGGACCGGGCGCACCGGAGGGATGATGTCGCGTATCCGCTCGTCGTAGCCGGCGAGGCTCGCCTCGTAGTCGAACGGCCGGTAGACCAGGTCGAGATCGATCGACGGTTCCGGGCCGCCCCCCTCGTGGTGGCAGGAACCCAGCCACTGGGCGAGGAAGTCCAGCCCGATCCGGATGTCGGCGCAGGCCTGGTCCTGCCACTTGCCGAGGTAGGGCGCGTTCACCATCTCCGCGGTCACCTCTTCCGGCATCACGATCAGGCCGCGGACGGAGGTGCCCGACAGGGCGACATGGATACGCGGCCAGTGTCCGCCGGCCTCGATCCGGAAGGAGGGGAAGCGGCCCGCCATGCCCATCCCCGTCCGCAGCTGGACCCAGTTCATCGCGTCGGACGGGAGCCGCTCCGGCGAGTAGGGCCCGCTGGTGCGGTGCCCGAGGTCGCCCTCCCGCATCATGAACACGGCCTCGAACACGTCACCGCGCAGGGCGACGCTGAGGGGGAAGTAGGCCCCGACGTCCGCCATGAACGCCTTGCCGGTGATCAGGGCGCCGATGCTGGACCCGTCCGGAATCATCGCCGTCTCCTCCATCCCCTCCGCGTCGGCCCGGGCGGCACCGGGCCGGGCAGACTGTCCAGTTCGGTCTGGACGGCGAGGGTGTCCGGGTGGTGCTCGCCCAGACGCAGCCGCCGTTTCGCCCACACTTCCCGCAGGGCCTGTGCCGCGTCACCGTGCCGTCCGAGCCGGCGGTGCACCCGGGCCAACCCCACCCGGGCCTCCAGGGTTTGGAGGCCGTCGCGGCCGTAGCGCCGCACGAGCTGGGGCACCAGCCTGTCGTACAGCCGCTCGGCCTCGTCCAGTTCGCCCTTGTCGGTGAGCAGGGACGCGAGTGCCGCGACCGCCTCCAGGGTGGCCGGATGGTCCGGCCCCAGGTCCCGTTCGCGTTCCGCGGTCACCGCCCGGATCAGGGCCAGGGCTTCCATCTGCCGGCCGAGGTCACTCAGTACCGCGGCCCAGCCGAGCATCGCGCGCTGCGTCTCGACGTACCCGGCGTCCCACAGGTGGGAGCGCACGTCGACGACGAGCTGCCAGGTCCGCTCGGCCGCGACCGCATCGCCCTCGCGGTACAGGAGCTGGGCGGCCTCGGCGAGCGTGTCGAGGTCGTCCTGGAGCTGGAGGGCGAAGTGGTTGGCCCAGAAGGTCTCGGACCGGTTGAGTTCTTCCTCCGGTCTCAGCAGCAGCGTGAGCGCCTCGGCCGTGCCCGGTGTCCTGTCGGGCTCCCGGCTCGCCAGGTCCTCGGCCACGGAATGCATGTAGAGGCGGTAGCCCGTGTCGTCGCGGGACGGGACCTTGTCCAGTTCCGCGGCGAGTTCCAGGGTGCGGGTGACAGCGTGCCGCTGCCGCTCGCCGATGCGGGCCATCGCCTCGATGAGCGCGGGGCGACTGTCGTCACGGGACGGCAGCTCGACGGCGACCTCGGCCCGCAGTTCCTCGATCACGGGCTCGGACTCCGCGCACAGCACACCGGTCGCCGAGCCGAAGTCGTACTCCCAGTCCAGAGCCCAGGTCAACAGGCGGCCGCCTTCGTCGCCGGCCAGGAGCAGGGCGCCGTCGGGGGCCAGCGCGATGTCGGTGACCGCGCCGGAGAAGCCGGTGAAGGCCCGCAGTTCCCGGCCGGCCGTCAGGTCCCACAGGCGGGCCTGGCGGTCCTCGCCGCCCGAGGCCGCGAGGAGGAAGTCCGGCGTGACGGCGAGGCTGCGCACGGCGGCGGTGTGTCCGGTGAGCACATGGACGCAGCGGGCGGCGGCGACGTCCCACAAGCGGATGGTGCCGTCTGCGGAGCAGGACAGCAGGTGCCGGCCGTCCGCGCCGGGCAGGACGTCGACCACGGCGTCGGTGTGGCCGGTGAGCACGGCCTCGCACTCTCCGTCGGCGGTCCGCCAGACGCGTACGGTCGCGTCGGCGCCGCCGGTGACGACGTAGCGGCCGTCCTCGCTCAGCCGTGCGGCGCCGATCCACTCTGCGTGTCCGCCCAGCACCCACCGCAGTTCGCCCGCGTGCAGGTCCCAGATCTTCACGGTGACGTCCTGGCCGCGGGAGAGCCCGTAACGGTGGTCGGCGCTGACGGCCACGTCCAGCACGGCTCCGGGGTGGGCCTCCCAGCGTCCGAGGGACCGGCCGCTGGGGATGTCCCAGGCGGCGACGACGCCGTCGGCGGTCCCGGAGAGGGCCACCTGTCCGTCCTCGCTGACCGCGACGTAGTACACGCGGTCGCGGGGGCTGGTGAACAGCTGGACGATGCGCCGGTCGCGGGGCTGCCAGGCGACGACCCGGCCGTCCTCGCCCCCGGACACCGCGAGCCGGCCGTCGGCGGTCATCGCCAGGGCGCCGAGGTGTCCGGTGTGCAGGCTGAGCGTGTGCAGCAGCTGCCCGGTCTCCACGTCGAAGACCCAGGCTTCGGAGTTGCCCGCCCGGGCGAGCGCGGTGGGGCTGCGCCCGCTGAGTGCCAGGGCCCAGGACCGGTCGTCGTCGGGGGTGATCCGGCCCGCGGACCAGGCGTCGACGAGTGCGGTACGGCGGCCGAGCGCACCGAGTCGGCGCCACAGGCGTACGGGCTCGGTGTGGCGCCGATGGCCGGGCAGTGCGCGGGCGGCGCGGATCAGTTCGGCCGCCTCCTCCAGCCGTCCGGCCGCGCCATGCGTGGCCGCCTGGTCCAGCAGTTCGGCCGCTCGGGCGGCAGCGGCGGTGAGGTCCCCGGCCTGGTGGGGGCGGACGTAGCTCCAGGGGGCCGGCGGTCCGGCGGGCGGCAGGTGCCAGGCGCGTACGGTCTTGGCCTCGGCGGTGAGCGCGCGGTGTCCGGTCGCGCTCAGCGCGACCTCCTTGGTGTCGGGTGTGGCCTCCAGGGAGAGGCGGCAGCGGCCCGTGGCGAGGTCCCACACCCGTGACGGCTCGTCGCGTCCGCCGCTGGAGAAGCCGACCGTGCCGTCCGTGTTCAGGGCTGGCCGGCCGTACCGGGTCTTGAGCACCCGTGGGGCATCAGGGGAGCCTAGGTCGGCCAGGCGGACGTCGGGGCTTCCGCCGGTGACGGCGACGCGTCGGCCGTCGTCGGTGAACCGCACGCTCAGGCAGGCGTGGTCGAACCGGCGCACCAGTGCGCCCGTGCGGACGTCGTGCACCGAGGTCGTCCGGCGTGTGTGGTCGACGAGGCAGCACAGAGTGCCCCGGGCGCCCAGGAAGTCGACCCTGCTCTCGAACTGCCGGACCTCCACGGGTTCGCCGGTCTCCAGGTCCCAGGTGACGACTTCTCCCTCGTACCCGCTGGTGACCGCGTGCCGCTGATCCTCCGTCAGCGCGACCGAGAGCACCCAGCTGGGGTGGCCGGGGAGTTCGAACCCGGTGGCGGTCTCGAAGTCGAGCACCAGGGCGCGCCGGGTGTCGCCGCCGACGACCAGGACGCGTCCGTCGTCGCTGACCGCGAGTGCCGAGGCGCGATAGGTGTCCAGGTGCAGTTCCTGGCGGCACTCCCCCGCGTCCAGGTCCCAGATCCGCAGTCCGCCGGAACCGTCCGCCGAGATTCCCGTCGTGCCGTCCGGGGTCACGGCGAGGGCGGTGATCCAGTCGTCGTGTTCCCCGGGCAGCACCACCTGGGCCGGGGCGGGCGCCTCCTGCACCGAGGCGAGGGCGGCGGCGATCTGCGGGGCGTCGGGCATCCGGGCGGACGCGTCCCGCAGCAGTTCGGCAGCGGCGGGCGCGTCGCCCCGCTCGCGGTGCACCAGCGCCAGCAGGTAGGTGCCGTCGTCGGGGTCGCCGAACCGCACGGACTCCAGCTCGTCCACCAGTTCGGCGTCGGTGATCACACCCGTCCGCCAGCGGTGCAGTCCGCGGTTGTAGCGGGCGTGCGGGTGGTGGGGATCGGCCCGCAGGGCGCGGGTCCACAGCTCCTCGGCGCTGTCGCGGCGGCCGAGGTCCAGCATGGACAGCGCGTGGTTGGAGAGGCTGTCGGCGAGCAGGGTGGCCGCGGACGGGGCGCGGCGGGGATAGGGGCCCACCTCGCGCCAGTGCACCTCGACCAGCCGCTCGGCGAGCGGGCCGAGCCGGGAGGGGCGGGCGGTGGGGTCCTGCGCGAAGCACTCGCGCAGGACGTCCAGTATCTCGTCCGGCACCCGCTGGATCGCGCCCGGCGCCCGGGACCGGATGTAGCCCTCGAAGGCGTCGCCCGCGGTCGTCCCGTCCCGCACCGGCGGACTGCCCAGGAGCATTTCGAACACGGTGACCGCCCAGGACCACACGTCCGTGGCCGGGGTGAGCCCGGACGGCGAGCGTGCCTGCTCGGGCGAGCAGTACGCGGGGTCCAGGCCGCCCCGGCTGACGAACGGCTCCGCGTCCCCGACCGTGCGGGCCCGTGCCAGGCCGAAGTCGGTGACCTTGACCGTGCCGTCCTGGGTCAGCATCACGTTGGCGGGCTTGACGTCCTGGTGCACGACGCCGTTGTCGTGCGCGTGGTCCAGGCCCCAGGCGGACTGGATCGCGACATCCAACAGCGTCGCCAAGGGATCGTCGCCGTACAGGGTCCGATCGCGGACGGCTTCCGCGAGGCTGCCGCCGTCGGCCCACTCGGCGAAGACCCTTGGCACGTCCTCCAGGGTGCGCACGTAGACGCAGTTGGCGATGTGCGGGTGCAGGCCCAGCCCCACCCACACCTCCGCCTCCCGCTCGAAGTCCCCGAGCCCCTCCGGCGAGCGGACGACGGCCGGGCGCGGGGTCTTCACCGCCAGATCGATGTCCCAGCCTCGGTGGTGGACCCGGTGCACCAGTCCCAGGCCGCCGGTACGCACCACGTCCAGGACCTCGTACAGGTCCAGGATGACGTCCCCGCGGCGCCAGGTGGCCATCGGCGTCAGTCCACCACGGCGGCGTACAGGGGTGTTCCGAGCAGCACCGACCTGCCGCTGCCGTCCGGGCTCTCGCCGTGCAGCAGCCGCTTCGCCACGAACTCGACGTGCTGCGCCGGCCAGCGCAGTCGCTCAACAGCCCGCTGAACGCGGCCCAGTGCCGCGCGATCGACGTGGTCGAGGTCGCCGTCCACCGCGTCGGCGACGTACTCGTCCTCCAGGTCGGAGGTGATCCCGAGGCCGTCGAGCATGGAGGACATCATCGAGCGCCCCACGCCGTGCGCCTCGGCGTCCGGAACGTGGTCGAACACGTGCCGGTACGAGCCGCCCAGGGCGAGGACGGTGTCCTCGGTGCGCCCGCCGAAGAACACCAGGGAAGACGCGGGGTCGTCGCGGAACGCGCCCCAGCGCATCGGCAGCGATCCCCAGAAGTACTGGCCGGGTTCATCCACCGTGCCGAGGTCACCGTGGTCGTGGAGGTGACGGACGACCGCCTCGAGACGGGTGATCCGGTCGTTCGGCGGACCCTCGGTGGTGCGCTTCGCCGACAGCACGGAGAGGTTCACGCCCACCTCCGTCTGACGCTTGGCCCCGAACCCGGGGTCGATCTGCGGCAACAGCATGTCGACCTTGCTGTCGGAGATGTACACGTAGTAACTCGGCGACACTGCCGGATCCTCCCCGTCTCGACCTTCCCAGGGTATCGATCACGACCAGTTGTAAGCCATGGGATGTGCGGGCGAAGGGAGTTGAACGGTGCGGCTACGGTCCCGCGTGGACGTACGCGGCCCAGATGTGCGGGTGCGGGACGCGCTCGCGCAGTTCGCGGATCGTGTCGTGCAGGGCGCGGGCGGGACCGGGGGTGCCGGGTGCCGTCGTACGACGGTAGAAGTCGCGGGTGACCTGGTCCGCGTGGGAGCTGTCGATCTTCCACAGGGTGCCGACCGCGGTGGGGAAGCCGGCGAGCAGGAACGAGCTCGTGATGTGGATGGTCTCGTCGGAGAGGCGCTCGGTGGTGCGTGCGGTGCCGCAGGCCGCCAGGAACGCGAGCTGGGCCGCGCGCGGGCGGACCTGACAGATCTCCCGGACCGAGACCTGTTCGCCGCTGGGCAGGTGGAGCAGGGCGCCCGAAGGCTCCGAGGGGTCCGTCGCCGCATGGCAGCCGAAGTGCGCCCAGGAGGCCTCGTGCAGCGCCCCGAGCACGACGTCCCGGGTGGCCTGCGGGCCGATCAGCGTCCGGTGCGCGCCGAGAAGTCCGGCGGCGTAGCCGGCGGCGCCCGCGACCCCGGGCAGGTCGTCCTCGGCCGCGGCGACCAGCAGGGCCCTGCCCTGCTCGACGGTGCCGCGCTGCCGCGCGCGGGCCCGGGTGTACGCCAGGGTCTGGAGCCCCGGCACGTACGACGACACCACCGCGTCGAGCGCGGCGCCGCAGCCGTCGGGCGCGCAGTCGGGCGACCGGCACTCGGCCGCGTGCAGCGGCAGGGCGCCGAAGGCTCCCGTCGGCACCCACCAGATGCGCGGCCACTCGGCATCGGCGGGGACGGCGCCCGCGCAGCCGACCGCCTCCAGCACCGGGCGCACGATCTTGTGCCAGGTCCAGTCCAGCGTCTGGCGAACCGTGTTGCCTGCGGCGACGAGCTGGAGCGGGGACGGTCTCGACCCGCCTTGCGTGTTGATGGCGTCGACCGCTTCCCGCAGCTGACGGGATGTGTCGGCGACCTCCTCGACAGAGGCTTCGAGGGGCAGGGTGGTGATCGTCCGGTCGGTGACGACCAGGGCGTGGCAGTAGCGCTTGCCGCCGTGGTTGAGGACGACCACCGGGCCGTCAGCGGCGAGCCCCTTCAACTCCTGCGCGGTGAGCGGCCGCAGGAAGCCCTCGAAGCCGGGCCGGGTGCGGATGTCCCGGACGAGGTCGTCGAGCGCGTGGGAGGCACGCAGGCCCGCCAGCCGGGCCCACTCGGCGTCACCGGGGGCGGACGTCCGCGGCCGCGCCTCGATCTGTGCCGTCAGCCGCTCGAACTCGTCGGCCAGCCCGGGATGTTGGGAGCGCAGTTCGCCGAGGTCGGCGCGGGCCTCGATCCGCCGGGTCAGCAGCAACCCTCGGCCCCGCTCCAGGAGTTCGGCGGCGCGGTCGACGTCGGGGCCCACGAGGCGGCGGTCGACGGCGGGGAGTTCGCCCGGGAGCCGCCCCGCTTGCAGTTCCCGTAACGACTCCTGCGCGGCCTTCAGATATTCCGGGAGGCGAGGGGCGACGTCACGCAGTTCGACATTGCACAGGATCAGCTCGACGATCGTTCTGATGTCGCCCTCGAACTGCGACAGACCGTGCTCGGCCGAGGCCTGGTCGGCGCCCCGGTCGGTGAGGGTGGCCATGGCCTCGATGGCCTCTTCGAGATGGTCCAGGGCCTGACCGATCTGCTGCCGGCCCAGCGCGCCGGCCGCGGCGCCGATCTCGCCGTGCGCCCGCAGCCACACCGGGACGCCCGTGTCGCGCACCGCCTCGGGTCCCGCGGTGCCGTCGACCCGGCCCAGGACGGGCGCGAGGCGGGCGGCGAGGAAGTCCTGCGGAGTGCCGTCCGCGCCGGGGGTCATGTCGGGCAGGCGTCCCCGGACGAAGAAGTCGAGGGCCGACCGCATCACGGCGGCCAGGTCGAACGGGGCGCCCTCGGGCAGTTCCTCCGTCGAGAGCGCCCGGCTCACCTCGTCCGCCTCGGCGAACAGCTCCTGCGCACGCGCCGGTTCGGTGGCCCGGAGCTCGACGGCACGTTGCGCGAGCGCCCGGGCGAGGGTCGTCGCGGCCATCACGCGCATCGGGTGTCCCGGGCCGCACCGTGCGAAGGTCGCCCGGCACTCCTCGACCACGGTGTCGTCGAGGTCGGGGCGGCGGCCGCCCGCCGGGCCCACGGTGTCGGCAAGGTTGACGTAGACGTCGCCCATCAGGTCGTACCAGGGCCGCTCGGCGGTGGCGGGCGCGGCCTCGATGACGTCCCGCATCCGGCGGGCGATCTGCCGGGCCCGCTCCAGCTGGGCGGGTTCATGGCCGAAGAGGTAGTTCTGCAGGGCATTGTGGAACTCGGTGCGGGCGCCCATCAGCTCGCTGTCGGTCTCGGTCGGCACCGGGTCGCCCGGCCGCAGTTCCTCCAGGACCTCCGGCCCGAAGGGTGCCCCCGGGTTGGAGGCGAGCAGGGCCGCCGCCTCCCGGGCGCCTTCCGCGTCGAAGCCGCGGAAGGACAGGACCGTGAGGGCGTTCGCGAGCATCCGGTCGAAGCCGCCCGGGAGGTCGACCCCGTGCTCGCGGCTCTCGCGCAGCAGCGCCACGATCTCTTCGAGGGCGGCGTAGTCCGGTGCCCGGGTGTTCTGGGCGGACAGGGCGCTGCCGAGCACGGCGGAGAGGTAGGGGCGCATCTCGTCGCCCTCGGGCGTGAGGTCGCGCAGTTCCCGGATGGCCGCGATGTCGGCGTCGAGGGTCTCGGGGCCTTCGAGCCGGACCTCGCCCATGCGGGTCAACACTTCGAGCATGCGGCCCAGTTCGCCGTCCGGCACGCCCCCCGTCTCGGTCGAGGCCACGGCGACCGGCAGCGCGACCTCGAAGCGGCCCTGGCGCAGCAGCTCCGACACGGGGGACCCGGCCGGGGCGGCGGCGACCGCCTCCTCGGTCAGCTCCCGGCACTCGGCCTCGAACAGCCCGGCCCGCGCGGGCGCGCTGTCGCGCAGTGCCTCGGCCCGCATCCCGGTGAGCGCGGCCAGGACGGCGACGTAGGCGTGCCGGTGCGGCCGGTCGGCGGGGAGGGCGGCGAGGGCGGTGCGGTAGCGGGCGATGTGCTCGTCGCCGCTGTCGTCGGGCTCGAACCCGGTGGGCAGGAAGGCCAGTTCGATGTCGATGTCGACGGGGGCGCCGTCGAGCAGGGCCTGCTCCCGGGCCCGTTCGGCCAGCCGCCGGATGAGGGGGGCGGCCCGCTCCAGGTCGGCCGGGTCCTCGCTCCGGCTCGCCTCCTGCAGCTCCCGGAAGTCGGCGAACATCTCCCGCTGCCCGTCGCTCAGGGCGAGGCCGTCCAGGAGCGGGAGCATCCGCTCCAGGTCCTCGGGGGTGGCGGTGTCGACGCTCACCTCCTGCCATTGCCGATAGGCGTCCAGCAGGTCCCGGTGCCGGTCGTCCAAGGCACCGACGGAGGCGAGGAGTTCGGCTGCCTCCCTGGCCGTCGCGCCGTCCTGGCGGGCCGCCGCGAGGGCTGCGAGGGCCCGGCCGAGGGCGGTGACGACCTGGGGGTGCGCGGGGTGCAGGCCGGGTGTGGCGGCCAGGGACGCGCGCAGCCGCCGTACGGCACAGGCGACACGGCCCAGGTCGTCCTCGGAGACGCCGGCGTCGGCGAGGGCCGAGCCCACCCGCAGGTCGAACTCGCCGGGCCAGGCGACCGGCAGGGTGTGGAGGTGGCGCAGCTGGCCCAGCCCTTCGGCGGTCTCCGGCAGGAGGGCGTCCTGCGGGAGCGCCGCGATCAGCTCCTCGACGACGGCGAGCGGGGGCGTGCCCAGCAGCCGGCAGGTGTCGACCAGGGTGCGCAGGGCGGGCGCCGCGGCGGCCTGCACGAGAGCGGGGTCGAGGTCCGCGGCACGCAGCCGCGTACACACCGCACGGGCGTAGCGCACGGCCGCCAGCAGCGCGTCCGGGTCCACCATGAGTTTGAAGCGCTCGACGTGGAGTTCGAGGGCGTGGACCGTCAACTCCAGGAATCCGGCGTGGTCTTCGTCGAGCACGGACTCGAACGCCGCTTCCGACCAGGCGATCGCGGCGGCGAGCGCGGCGGGCCGCTCCTCCTGCGGGCCGGTGACCGCGGCATCGGTGTGCGCCCTGCTGACCAGGTAGGCGAAGCTCGCCTCGTTGGACGGGTCGGCGGGATCGAAGCGTTCCACGAGGATCTCCGGGAGCCCGGCTTCCGGAGGCAGTCGCGGGCACAGGTGCACGAAGGTGCCGAAGATGACGGACAGGTTCTGCTCCGCCTCGGGGTCCTCGTCGCCCAGGTGCCGGAACCAGAAGGTCCAGAAGACCTGGACGACCGACTCCAGGTCGACCGGCGCCTCCGGCGCGGGCGCGGCCTGCCGCAGCAGGGCCAGCGCGTCGGCCACCGCCTCCGGATCCCTCAACAGCGCGGGATCGCGGGTGTTCTGAGCCGTGACAAGGCGAGAGACCACTCGGCCGCGAAGCTCGGTCATAGATCGTTACATTAGTCTGACTGAAAGTCAGAGGGCAGTGATTCTCCGTACGTTGAGGGAGGCGCCGTGGGGGACGGGGCGAACGCGCGCAAGCTGTACGAGGACGCGGTGGAATACCTGTGCCGTCACACGGAGGAGCTGCGACCACTGATCCCCGACGCCGTGTGGGAGGCGGCGGTGCCGCTCGTGCGGGACGCCGACCCGGCCGGTGACGCCTGGCGGAACGCAGTGCGCGAGCTGCACGAGGCCGTCGAGGCGGGCGGTGTCCCGAACGGGCTCGGGCTGCCCGCGGTGATGGGCGTGGGCGACTGGCCCGGCCGCCGGGTACCGCGGGCGTCCGGCTGGGTGTGTCCCAAGCAGAACCGTTGTGGCCGCGTCGAGTTGCGCAACGGGGCCGCGACCCCGACCCCGACGTGTGCGTTGGGCGGCGCCGAGATGCGTCCGGTGGGCGGCTGACGGCGATGGGGCTTCTCATCGAGTTGCAGAGGCGCATACCCGACGGCTGGTTCCTGCGACGGCTGCTGCCCGCCGTGCTGTTCTTCGTGGTCGCGGTCGTCGGCGGCGGCGAGCTGGGGCACGCCCACTGGAACGACGTGTCCCTCGCACGGGAGAAGATCGCCGACGCGCTGCGGACGGGCGGCGGCCTGTCCGCGGACACCGTCGCCTCGCTCGTGCTCTTCGCGGTGCCGGTGGTCGCGTCGGCGTTCGCGGTGCCCTATCTCGCCTCCGGGATAGGGGCGTTGGCCGCCGGGGCCTGGCCGTGGTGGCTGATGCCGGTGGGCGATCTCGTGACCAGGTGGCGGCGGCACCGCTGGGTGGAGCCCGACGAGCTGGCCAGGAGATCCGTACGGGCGAGTGCCGACGGCAACGCGCTGCGGGCCGCCCGGCTCGACGTGCGCAGGGCCGCCGCCGTCGAGAACGGGCGGCCCGGGTCACCCACCTGGTCCGGCGACCGGTTCCACCGCACCGAGGAGACGATCAGACAGCAGGGCGAGGACCTCGGCACCGGCTGGACCGCCCTCCTCCTCGGCGCCCAGGACCCGCCCCGCGCCGCCCTGGCCGAGGCCCGCGACGCCTACGACGCGGCCTGCGAGGCCCTCGTGTGGAGCGCGGCGTTCACGGTCCTCGGCGCGTGGTGGTGGCCCGCGGCGCCGGTCGGCGTCCTGCTGGGCCTGGCGTCATGGCGCACGCTGCGGCACGCGGTGGAGGCGTTGTGCCGGACGACGGAGGCCGCGTTCACTCTGAGGGGGACGCAGCCTCCGCCTGCTCAGCCATGAGGGAGGGGTGGCAACGACGGCGCGTATCAGTCGTTCTGACCGCGGCACGTACGGCAGAGCCCCATTCCGGCACCCGAGGAGGCGCACTTCTAGAGTGAGGTGTCGCGGCAGGACATCGGGGGTGGGGAGGACGACACATGGCGGAGCTTGCGGTCCCTGGGCCGGAACCGGACTGGGAGCGGGCGCCGGAATACCAGGGCGGAAAGCGCAACCCAGCCCTGCAAGCGAGCATGTGGGAGTACGCGGCGGGAGCCTTCCGGCTGTCGCGGGCCTGTCACCGTAGCTGATACCGAGGGCGCGCTCGACATCCTGCTCAACGCGCTCAACATCGGCAAGGAAGCCCCTCACCTTCCCAAGCTGAGAGCGCGGGTTCGATGCCCCAAGTCGCCAGAAGCAAGCGCGCCGGACGGGTCACCCGAGGTCACCCACGAGATCTGACGGCCGATCATCCCGTCTCATGAGACACAACCCCCGCGATCTGCACCACAAGGCTGCGCGCTCCACCGGGAGTCGCCCACACAAAGCCGCAGTTCACGGCAGCAATGACGAGGGTGGCCGTCAGGTCGGCGCGGGGCCAGCCGAGGCGTCACCGAGAAGCGCGGCCACCGGTAGGCGCACAGCAAGGGTGGATTTCACCCGGAGCCGCTCCGTGCGGTCCCGCGCCTGGCGCCGGATCCTGTCAGCCACGTCGCTCTGGTCGCACCGCATCACCGCCGAGGGATCAGGACAGGCCGGAGGCCATATTTGCGTATTGACGCAACAAGGAGCACACTACCTGTCGGCACCGCCTGTCCACCGCCGGAACCACGCACCCGAAGGGAGGCACCCATGGACATCGACCCACCCAGTCCCTGCCGCTGCCTCCTCGGCAGTCAGTGATTCACGTCCGTCCATGACGGCCCCCGAAGCCCAAGCGCTCATACGGCCGTGACGGACCCGCTGCCCCCGCGGAAGCCCACCCGCGCCCCGGCCCGCAGCCCTCCCTCCCCTGCTCTCACCATCCGCTTGCTCTCCGCGCGCATGCTGCTGCCCTGTTCCGCCATGCCATGCCGTGCGGTTGGAGGTTCCTCTGATGTCGTTCCGGACGAGCACGCCCCCGCCGGCCACGCGGTCGTCGCACTCCGCCCGTTTCGCGGGCCGTCTGTCCCTTTTCTCCTGGGTGGACGTGGTGGTCGCCGCCGCCGTGCTGGTGCTGCTCTACCTCACCCTCAGGGTCGGGGAGGGGACCACGGTCTCCTTCTCCACCAGCCGGTCCGCGCACGTGGACACGAGCGTCGGACAGCTCCCCTACGACGCGGCCCGCTCCCTGCTGCGCATGTTCGTCGCGCTGGCCCTGTCCACCGTCTTCACCTTCGTCTACGCCTATACGGCCGCGAAGTCCCGCCGCATGGAGCGCATCCTCATCCCGGCGCTGGACATCCTCCAGTCCGTCCCCGTCCTCGCCTTCCTGACGGTGGCCGTGACCGGGTTCGTCGCCCTGTTCCCCGGCTCGATGCTGGGCCTGGAGTGCGCGGCGATCTTCGCGATCTTCACCTCGCAGGCGTGGAACATGACGTTCAGCTTCTACCACTCCCTCACCTCCCTGCCCCGTGAACTCGACGAGCTGTCACGGTCGTTCGGCGTCACCCGCTGGATGCGGTTCTGGAAGGTGGAACTGCCCTCCGGCATGATCGGCCTGGTCTGGAACGGCATGATGAGCTTCGGCGGCGGCTGGTTCTTCCTCGTCGCCTCCGAGGCCGTCACCCTCGGCAACACCGACTACGCCCTGCCCGGCGTGGGCAGTTACGCCGGCGCCGCCATCGCCGACGGCGACCTCGGCAAGGTCGGCTGGGCCATCCTCACCATGGCCGTCATGGTCATCGGCGTGAACTTCCTGTTCTGGCGCCCGCTGACCGCCTGGGCCGAGCGCTTCAAGAACGAGCAGTCCGAAGCGAGCGAGGTGCAGCGGTCGTACGTCCTGGACTTCCTGCGGCGTTCCCACTGGCCCCAGCTGCTGGGCCGGGCCCTGCGTCCCGTCGGACGCGCCCTCGGCCGGGCGGGCCGCGTCCTCGGCGTCGACGACCGGCCGCTGACCGTCGACCGCGCCCGGCAGCTGACGGGGGATCTGGTGTTCACGGTCGTGGCGGGCGGGCTGATCCTGTGGGGTCTCGTCGACCTCGGCCGTTACCTCTACGACCGCACCGGCCTCGGCGTCTTCGGCGAACCGCTCCTGCTCGGTCTCGCCACCCTCGCCCGGGTCGTCGTCCTGGTCGCCGTCGCCACCCTGGTCTGGGTGCCGGTCGGCGTGCGGATCGGCTTCTCGCCACGACTGACGCGGATCGCCCAGCCCGTCGTGCAGGTCCTGGCCTCCTTCCCCGCCAACTTCCTCTTCCCGCTCGCCGTCTGGTTCTTCCTCAGGACCGGACTGAGCATCGACATCGGCGGCATGCTTCTCATGGCGCTCGGCGCGCAGTGGTACATCCTCTTCAACTCCATCGCCGGCGCCATGGCCATCCCCACCGACCTGCGCGAAGCCATGGACGACCTGGGCGTGACCGGCTGGCAGCGTTGGAAGCGGCTGATCATCCCGGGGATCTTCCCCGCGTACGTCACCGGCGGCATCACCGCCTCCGGCGGCGCCTGGAACGCCTCGATCGTCTCCGAGGTCGTCACCTTCGGCGGCACGACCCTCACCGCCACCGGCCTGGGCGCCTACATCGCCAAGGCCACCGAGGCCGGGAACTACCCCGAACTCCTTGCGGGCGTCGCGGTGATGAGCCTGTATGTCGTCTCCCTCAACCGCTTCTTCTGGCGCCGCCTGTACCGGCTGGCCGAGTCGCGCTACTCCCTCTGAGCCTCCCTCCGAGTTCCTCGAACCTCCTTACGCAGAGGACCTGTTATGACCACTCTCACCAACGGCGAACTCCTCCTGGAGACCGTCGGCCTGACCAAGTCCTACGCCGGCGCCGACGGCGAACTCCCCGTCCTGTCCGGCATCGACCTGCAGGTCCGCGCGGGCGAAGTCGTCGCCCTGCTCGGCAAGTCGGGCTCCGGCAAGTCCACGTTGCTGCGCTGCCTGGCCGGACTCGTGCCCGCCAGTTCCGGCACCGTCACCTACAAGAACACCCCGCTCACCGGCGCCAACCCGGGCACCGCCATGGTGTTCCAGACCTTCGCCCTGCTGCCCTGGCTGACCGTGCAGCAGAACGTGGAACTCGGCCTGGAGGCCAAGGGAGTCGGCGCCGCCGAGCGTGCCGAGGCCGCCCGACAGGCCATCGACCTCATCGGTCTGGACGGCTTCGAGTCGGCGTACCCGAAGGAGCTGTCCGGCGGCATGCGCCAACGCGTCGGCTTCGCGCGGGCGTTGGTCGTCGAGCCGGACGTGCTGATGATGGACGAGCCGTTCTCGGCCCTCGACGTCCTCACCGCGGAGAACCTGCGCGGCGAGCTGATGGAGCTGTGGGAGTCGGGCCAGTTCCCGACCCGCGCGATCGTCCTCGTCACCCACAACATCGAGGAGGCCGTGCTGATGGCCGACCGGATCGTCGTACTCGGCGCCCGGCCCTACGGCACGATCCGCGAGGTCTTCGAAGTCGGCCTGGACCGCCCCCGCGACCGCGACTCGCCCGCCTTCGAGGACCTCATCGACCGCGTGTACCGGACCATGACCGGCCGCCACAAGGAAGGCCGCACACCCGGCCGTACCGAGGCCGTCGAGCTGGACAAGCGCACCCCCGCGAACACCCCTCTCCCCCAGGCCAGCGTGGACGGACTGTCCGGCCTCGCGGAGATGGTCCTGCACCGCGGCGAGCGCTGCGACCTGGCAGACCTCGCCGACGACCTCGGCCTGGAGATCGACGACCTCCTCCCCCAGGTCGACGCCCTCGACCTGCTCGGCTTCACCACCCTCAGCGGCGATGACCTCCTGCTGACCGACACCGGCACGGCCTTCGCGGGCGCCGACGTCCAGGAGTCGAAGAAGATCTTCGCCGAGGCGGTCCTGCGGGCCCCGCTGGTCCAGCTGATCACCCGCAGCCTGGGCCAGAACCCCGGCGGCACCCTGCGCGCCGGCTTCTTCCGCGACCTGCTCGCCCACCACTTCACCAGCGAACAGGTCACCGCCCAGCTGGAGACGGCCACCGACTGGGGCCGGTACGCCGAGCTGTACTCGTACGACGCCGAGCCGCAGGAGTACCGGCTCGACCGGGACGACGAGCACGCGCACGCGTGACGATTCCTGACGGCTCTCGCGTGACGGTCCCGACGGCTCTACTGGGCCTGGCCCAGCGCGGGCCGTCGTACCGGTGCCGGACGGGCCGCGGTGGCGCGCTCCCGTACGACCGCCACCGCGTCCTGAGCTCCCGCGCCCCCGCCGGGACCGGTGCCGCCGTCACCGGCCTCCGCGGCGAGCTGGGCCTCCTCCAGCAACCCGCGCACGTCCGCCGCCCGGTAGTAGATCCGCGTGCCCTCCCGCCGGGTGGTCACCAGCCCTGCGGTCCGCAGCCTCGCCAGGTGCTGCGAAGTCGCGGCCACATGGGCGCCGAGAAGTTCGGCCAGCTCACTCACCGGCAGTTCCCGACCGCCGCTCAGCGCCCACAGCAACCGGTACCGCGAAGGGTCGGCCACGGCCTTGAGTACCGCCACGGCCCGTTCCGCAGCCTCCTCGTCCCACGCCTGTTCTTGCGTATCCATGCAACTATGGTACCGGCGGCCCACACCGCCGGGCCGTGCCCGTCACCAGGGAAGGACACCCATGACGGCCCACGACACCTCGCCGCAGCCCGTCCCCGTCGTCGACTGCGCCCTCTATGAGTACGGCCGCCGCCGGCCGGGGCATCTTCCGCTCGACAAGGCCCTGAGCGCCGCCCGCGCCACCCCCGGCGGCTTCGTCTGGGTCGGCCTGCACGCGCCGACCGCCGGCCAACTCCAGGTCGTCGCCCGTGCCTTCGGCCTGCATCCGCTCGCCGTCGAGGACGCCCTGGAAGCCCACCAGCGCCCCAAGCTCGAACGCTACGACGACACGCTCTTCCTCGTCCTGCGCACCGCCGTCTACCTGGAACACGAGCAGCTGACCCCGACCACCGACATCGTCGGCATCGGCGAGATCATGGCGTTCGTGGGCCGTGACTTCATCGTCGTCGTCCGCCACGACCCCTCCTAGCACCTGGGCCCGGTCCGCAGCCGCCTCGAAGCCGACCCCGAACGGCTCGCCCACGGTCCGGTCGCCGTCCTGCACGCGATCGCCGACTCGGTCGTCGACCGGTACCTGGACGTCGTCACCGCCCTGGAGGCGGACGCCGAGGACGTCGAGAACGACGCCTTCTCCCCGGCGGTCGGCCAGGAGGTCGGCCGGATGTACCAGCTCAAGCGTGAACTCGTCGAACTCCGTCGCACCGTCGTCCCCCTGGCCGCGCCCCTGCGCGATCTCGCCGAGCGCCGCGTCCCCGGCGTGGACAAGGAGCTGGCCGCCTACTTCCGCGATGTCGCCGACCACCTCGCCCAGGCCGCCGAGCGCGTCACCGTCCTGACCGAACTCGTCGACAACGCTCTGACCATGGCCCTCGCCCAGACGAGCATCCAGCAGAACCACGACATGCGCCGCATCAGCGCCGCGGCGGCGCTGATCGCCGTCCCGGTCGCGATCGCGGGCGTCTACGGCATGAACTTCGACCACATGCCCGAGCTGCGCTGGGTCTTCGGCTACCCGCTGATGCTCGTCTCGACCGCCACCCTCGTCACCGTCGTCTACCTGGTCTTCCGTCGCAAGAAGTGGCTCTGACACCCGCTCTGACACCCGCTTTACGACGGCCTGGCACACTGTCCGGACCCAGTGGGCCGGGAAGAAAGGGACTGCACATGTCCATGGTCGGCAACCTGCGCAAAGTCGCGAACCTGGCGCGACGCGCCCGCCGTCGCGTGGACCTCAGCCACCCGGGCCGTTCCCCGCTCGGCTCCAGTGTCGTCAACTGCGTGATCTACCGGGACGGCATCCGCCAGGAGGCGTCCCCCACGGTCGAGGAGTCGGTCGCCCGGGTCCGCAAGACACGCGGCGACGCCTTTCTCTGGCTGGGCCTGCACGAGCCGAGCGAGACGGAGTTCGCGCGGGTCACCGAGCTGTTCGGACTGCACCCCCTCGCCGTCGAGGACGCCGTCCACGCCCATCAGCGGCCGAAGGTCGAACAGTACGGCGACGTCCTGTTCGCGGTCTTCAAGACGGTCACCTACGTCGAGCACGAGCAGCTCACCGCCACCAGCGAGGTCGTCGACACCGGCGAGCTGATGGTCTTCACCGGCCCGGACTTCGCCATCACCGTCCGCCATGGCCGGCACGGCTCCCTCGGCCCGCTGCGCGAGGACCTGGAAGCCGAACCGCAACAGCTGGCCAAGGGGCCCTCGGCCGTCCTGCACGCGATCGCCGACCACGTCGTCGACGACTACCTGAGCGTCACCGACGCCGTCCAGAACGACATCGACGCCGTCGAGTCCGACGTCTTCTCCCCGCGCAGCGCGCGCAGTGCCGACGCCGGCCGCATCTACCAGCTCAAGCGCGAACTCCTCGAACTCAAGCGGGCGGTGATCCCGCTCGGCCGCCCCCTGGCCTGGCTCGCCACCGAGCCGTGCCCCGCCGTGGACCCCGGGATACGGGCCTACTTCCGGGACGTCGCCGACCATCTCGCCCGCGTCACCGAGCAGATCACCGCCTTCGACGGGCTCCTCGACTCGATCCTCCAGGCGCACCTCGCCCAGGTGACCGTCGCGCAGAACGAGGACATGCGGAAGATCACCGCCTGGGCCGCCATCATCGCCGTACCCACCATGGTCTGCGGTGTCTACGGCATGAACTTCGACCACATGCCGGAACTGCGCTGGCGTTTCGGCTACCCGATGGTCCTCGCGGTGATCGCGACCGCCTGCTTCGTCATCCACCGCGGTTTCAAGCGCAACGGGTGGCTCTGACAGGCGGTGCGACCACGGGCGTCAGTGAGCCGTCAGGCGGGCTTCACGGATGCAGGTGTCGAGGATGCCGATCGCGGTGGCGATGTCCTCGTCGGTGTGGTCCGCCATCGCCTGCATGCGGAAGCGGGACGCGTCCGAGGCCACCGCGGGCTGTTCGACGAGGTGGGCGACCAGGCCGGCGCGGGCGATGAGGCCGGAGGCGGTGCGGCCGGTCGGGGTGTCGCCGATGAGGACGGGGACGACCGGGCACACCACGTCGCCCATGACCTCCAGACCGCGGGCCGTCAGGCCCTCGCGCAGCCGGGTCGCGACCGACCTGACCGCCGCGCGGCGGTCGGCGCCCTCGAGTGAGGTGACGACTCCCAGGGCCGCCAGGGCCACCGCCGTCTGCACGGGCGTGATGGCGCTGGAGAAGGTCTGCGGCCCGCCGAACATCCGCACGAACTCCCGTGCGGAGGCGGACGGCGTGGCCAGGAAGCCGCCGGTCGTCGCGAAGGTTTTGGAGAACGCGCCGACGACGAAGTCGACTTGGCCGAGGATGCCGTGCACCTCCGGCTGGCCGCCGCCGTGTTCGCCCATGGCGCCGAAGTCATGGGCCACGTCGACCATGAGCTGGGCGCCGAACTCCCGGCAGATTGACAGGAGTTCGGCCAGCTGCGGGGTGTCGGAGTCCATGGAGAAGACGCCCTCGGTGACGACGAGGACGGCGTTCTTGGTGTCGGTGGCGCGGATGCCGGTGAGGTGGCGGCGGACGGCGTCGTTGTCGAGGTGGCGGAAGAACTCGACCGTGGCGCCGCTCGCGGCGGCGCCCTGGCGCAGGGAGTCGTGGGAGAGCTTGTCGAGGAGGATGTGGTCGCGGCGGTGCATGAGCGCCCGTATGGTGCCGAAGCCGGAGGCCCAGCCGGTCGGGAAGAGCATGACGTGCTCGGTGCGCAGCGCCTCGGCGAGGCCGGCCTCCAGGGCCTTGCTCAGCGGGGTGGCGCCGCCCAGGGCGGGCGAACCGGCGGTGAGCGGGCCGTAGTCGCGCAACGCCTGGTGGGCGGCTTCGAGGACGGCGGGATGCCTGGTCAGGGAGAGGTAGTCCTGGCCGCCGAAGTTGGGGCCCCGGGTGATTACGCCGGTGTCGGACACGACGGTGGCGCGGGGAGTGAGGGCGGAGGTCTCGTAGCGGCGGAAGTACGGCCACAGGTCGGACTGTTCGCGGTCGCGCTGCCAGGCGAGGTAGGCGTCGTTGCGGGTGGTCAGATCGGGCCCGGACACCGTGCGGAACCGCATGATGTCCTTCTTCCGGGCGTCCGTACGGCGGGTGTCGAGATGCCCGGGAACGGTGGTGGTCATGGGTCGTCGTCTCCTCGGAGCGGGCCTGGTGGAGCCCGTTGTGGGGGGTGCCCCGATCAGGGGCTGCACGACGAGATTACGACCGGAATTCGACCTAACTTCCTTCTATATACGTATTTTTGATCTTCCGTTAGGCATCTCTGACGCCCTTCTGACGCCTGCCGTCCGTCGGACCGCTACAGGCCCACGTCTCGGCTGCGGATGTCCTCCAGGGACTCGCGACGGACCAGGAGACGGGCGATGCCGTCGCGTACGGCGGTCACCGGCGGGCGCCCGACCAGGTTGTAGGCGGAGGCCATGGACAGGTGATACGCGCCGGCCACCGGTACGGCGAGCAGGTCGCCGGGGCGCACGTCGGCGGGGAGTTCGGCGTCGGCGGCCAGGATGTCGCCGGCCTCGCAGTGGCGGCCCACGACGGTCACCGAGGCCGGGGCCGCGGCGCTGTGGCGGCCGATCAGGCGGGGGGCGTAGCGGACGCCGTACAGGGCGGGGCGGGGGTTGTCGCTCATGCCCCCGTCCACGGCGACGTAGGTGTGCGAGCCGGTGTGCTTGACGGACAGCACACGGTAGAGCGCGACGCCCGCCGGGCCCGCGATCGCCCGTCCCGGTTCGATGATCAGGCGAGGCACGGGGAGTCCGGACGCGCCGCAGGCGTCGCTGAGTTCGGTGCGGACCTTGCGGGCCAGTGACGTCAGGTCCAGGGCCGCCTCGCCGGGGCGGTAGGCGATGCCGTGGCCGCCGCCGAGATCGAGTTCGCGCAGGACCAGGCCGTGCTGTTCGTGCAGCCGTGCCATCAGTCCCACGATCCGCCGTACCGCCGCCAGATACGGCTTGACGCTGGTGATCTGCGATCCCAGGTGGCAGTGCAGGCCGGTGAGTTCGAGCTGCGGCTGGTCGAGTATGCGGGCGATGGCGTGCTGGGCGTAGCCGTCGGCGATGGACAGGCCGAACTTCTGGTCGTCGGTGCCGGTGCGGATCTTCTCGTGGCCACCGGCGCTGATGCCGGGGACGACCCGGACCATCACCTTCTGGTGACCGCCCGGGCCCACGGCCGCGGCCAGGCGCGCGATCTCCGAGGGGCTGTCGATGACGATCCGGCCGACTCCCAGGCGCAGGGCGGTCTCCAGGTCGCGGGGTGTCTTGGCGTTGCCGTGCAGCGTGATCCGCTCCGGCGGGAAGCCGGTGGTGACGGCGAGTTCCAGTTCGCCGGCCGAGCAGACGTCCAGGCCGAGGCCCTCCTCCTCGACCCAGTGCACCATGGCCCGGCACAGGAACGCCTTGGCCGCGTACAGGACTTCGGCGTCGGGGAAGGCGTCCCGGTAGGTACGGCAGCGGTCGCGGACCTCGGCCTCGTCGAGGACGTAGACGGGGGTGCCGAAGCGGTCGGCGATCTCGGCGAGCGGTACGCCGCCGACGGCCGGGCCGCCGGGTACGGGTTCGGTGGTCGTGGCCGGCCACACCGACAACTCGGCGGTCGTGGTGGGTTCGTGAACCGTGGTCATCGTCGTCTCCCCTTCAGACGGTTCGCAGTACGGGCGGCTCGGAAGGCGCCTGGGCGGCCGGCATCGGGGCCGGGGCGGTGAAGCGCGGGTCCACCGTGAGAGTCGTGACGCCCAGCGGGGCGGTCAGCGCACGCAGGGCGGGCTCGGCGAGGCGGATCCACGGCTGGTCCGGGCCGAGGGTGCCGGTCAGCCGGCGCTCGGAGGTGAAGCCGACGGCCGTACGGTCACCGAGCGGGGTGCGGAAGAGCCGGGCCGCACAGCCGGAGGAGCCCGGCCGGACCGGGACGTACAGGGGTCCGGCCGGGGACGGATCGGAGGGCTCGGGGTCGTCGTCGTAGAGGAGTTCCGCCATGAAGGGCCTCCTGGAATGCGCTGGTCGGGTGGTCCGGAGCGCCCCGGACGCGGGGAGGCGGACCGGGGCTTGCGATCGACGTTATGCCCGGGGTGCCCGGGGGTCGGACGGGTCCTGACGGGACGCTGACGACCAGCCGGACGACTTTGACGGGACGCTGACGCACCGGGGTGAAGGGCCCCGAACGGGTCGTCAGAGGTGTGTCAGGGAATCGCGCGGGGGCTGGGCGAACGCCTCGGCGCGGAGGTGTGATGGGGCCGTGGAAGCGATGTCCGAGTCCGGTCCGTCCTCAGCCGCCGCCCGTGTGGTCGTGGGGGTGAGCGGCTCTCCCGGGAGCCTCGTCGCGCTGCGTCGCGCGGCCGTCGAGGCCAGACGCCGCAGTGCCGTGCTCTGGCCTGTGCTGGCCTGGGAGCCGCCCGGTGGGGAGCTCGCCGCGCGTCGGTCCGCGGCAGCGGCCGTCCTGGTCGAGGACTGGGAGCGGATGGCGCGGGATCGGCTGCTCGACGCCCTGCGGGAGGTGTTCGGCAAGGAAGGCCCCGGGCTCCCCCTCCACGCCGTGCTCGCACGCGCTACGCCGGGCCGGGCGCTGGTCGCGACGGCCGACCAGGAGGACGACCTCCTCGTACTCGGTGCCGGACGGCGCAGTCTGGCGCACCGCGCGCTGTGGCCGTCGGTCGGCCGCTACTGCCTCACCCATGCCGGCTGTCCCGTCCTCGTGCTGCCGCCCTCTCCGCTCCAGCCCGCGCTGGCAGCCGCACACCGGCGCAACGCATGGCGGCTGCGGCTGGACACGGGGCGGATGGAGAGGGAGTTCGCACGGGTGCCGCACGACGCCTGACGGCATGCGACGCCGCGCCGCCGTTCAGCACGAGGGCCCGCATCGGATGGACCGGCCACCCCAAGGCTGCCGCCCGACGGTCGGGGCGCCACGACGGCACCCCCAGGATCCACCGCCGGCCCGAATGCGGCTTCAGCCAGGACTCAGCCACTGCCAGGACGCCACCAGGCCCACAGCACGGCCGTGACCGGCGGTCTCCCCCACCTCAGGACGTGGCCGCCGCCGACACATCCGGCTGTTCGGGTCGGCGCTCGGGGGCCGTGCGTACGGTCAGCACCATCGTGAGGCCGCCGCCCGGAGTGTCCTCTGCGTGGATCGTGCCGCCCATCGCCTCGGTGAAGCCCCGAGCGACCGCGAGGCCGAGGCCGACGCCGGCGCCGCGCGGGGAGTCGCCGTAGCGCTGGAACGGTTCGAAGATGCGGTCCTTGGCCTCGTCGGGGACGCCCGGACCACGGTCGACCACGCGCACCTCGACGCGGTCGGCGAGGGCGCTCGCGGACACCAGGACCGTCTCGCCCGGCGGGCTGTACTTGACGGCGTTCTCGACGACGTTGGCGACGGCCCGTTCCAGCAGCCCCCGGTCGACGGCGACCATGGGAAGAGTCTCGGGGACGTCGAGCTCGACGCTGTCCTCGGGGACGCCGCCGAGCGCCATCGGGATGACCTCGTCAAGGTCGGTCTCGCGGATGATCGGGGTGACGGTGCCGGTCTGGAGGCGGGACATGTCGAGGAGGTTGCCGACCAGGTGGTCGAGGCGGTCGGCGCCCTCCTCGATGGACTCCAGCAGTTCCGCCTGATCTTCCTCCGACCACTCGACATCGTCCGAACGCAGGGACGTGACCGCGGCCTTGATGCCGGCCAGCGGGGTGCGCAGGTCGTGCGACACGGCGGCCAGGAGAGCTGTCCGGATGCGGTTGCCCTCGGCGAGTGTGCGGGCCTGGTCGGCCTCCTCCTGGAGGCGCCGCCGGTCCAGGACCACGACGGCCTGTGCGGCGAAGGCCGCCAGGACCCTGCGGTCCTCGGCCGGCAGCACCCGTCCCGTCAGCGCGAGCGCCATGTGGTCGCCGACCGGTACGTCGACGTCCGCGTCGTCGGGAACCGCACAGGGACGCGAGCCCACGCTCCCGGCACAGGTCCAGGGCAGCACCTCGCTCTCGCGTTCCAGCAGCGCCACGGACTCCATGCCGAAGGTCTCACGGACCCGTTCCAGCAGCTCCTCCAGGCTGGTCTCGCCGCGCAGCACGTTCCCAGCCAGGAAGGAGAGAATCTCCGACTCGGCGCGCAGCCGGGCGGCCTGGTGGGTGCGGCGGGCCGCGAGGTCAACCACCGAGGCCACCGACACAGCGACCCCGACGAAGATCGCGATGGCGACGATGTTCTTCGGGTCGGCGATCGTGAAGGTGTGGACCGGCGGGGTGAAGTACCAGTTCAGCAGCAGGGAGCCGGCCGCCGCCGAGGCCAGGGCGGGGAAGAGCCCGCCGAGCAGGGCGGCCGCCACCGTCAGCGTCAGGAACAGCAGCATGTCGTTGGCGAGCCCGACGTCGGGAGCCACACCGCTCAGCAGCCAGGTCAGCAGCACCGGGCCGCCGAGGCCGACCAGCCAGCCCCAGATCATGCGGGAACGGCCCAGCCGCGCACCCCGGTTGACCGGGAGTCCGCGCCCCTTGCCGGCCTCGTCGTGGGTGATCAGGTGCACGTCGAGGTCGGGTCCGGAGTCCCGGGCGACCGTCGCGCCGACGCCGGGGCCGAAGACGTACTGCCAGCCCTTGCGACGGGAGACACCGAGCACGATCTGGGTGGCATTGACCCCGCGCGAGAAGTCGAGCAGCGCGACCGGGATGTCCTCGCCGACGACGTGGTGGAAGGTGCCGCCCAGGTCCTCGACCAGCGTGCGCTGGACGGCCAGTTCCTTCGGAGAGGCGGCGGTGAGGCCGTCGCTGCGGGAGATGTACACGGCCAGCACCTCGCCGCCGGCGCCCTTCTCCGCGAGCCGGGCGGCCCGGCGTATCAGCGTCCGTCCCTCCGGACCACCGGTCAGGCCGACGACGATCCGCTCGCGCGAACCCCAGATGGTGGAGACCTGGTGTTCGCTGCGGTACTCGGTCAGATAGGCGTCCACCCGGTCGGCCACCCACAGCAGGGCCAACTCCCGCAGGGCGGTGAGGTTTCCGGGGCGGAAGTAGTTGGACAGGGCCGCGTCGACCTTGTCCGGCTTATAGATGTTGCCGTGTGCCATCCGCCGCCGCAACGCCGGCGGGGACATGTCGACGAGCTCGATCTGGTCGGCGCGGCGCACGACCTCGTCGGGGACCGTCTCGCGCTGCCGTACCCCGGTGATCGACTCGACCACGTCCCCCAGGGACTCCAGGTGCTGGATGTTGACCGTGGAGATGACGTCGATGCCCGCGGCCAGCAGTTCCTCCACGTCCTGCCAGCGCTTGGTGTTGCGGGAGCCGGGGACGTTGGTGTGGGCCAGTTCGTCGACCAGGGCGACCTGGGGCCGGCGGGCCAGGACTGCGTCCACGTCCATCTCGGTGAAGAAGCTGTCCCGGTACTCCAGATCCTTGCGCGGAATCTGCTCCAGGCCGTGCAGCATCACCTCGGTGCGCGGCCGGTTGTGGTGCTCCACGAAGGCGACCACGCAGTCGGTGCCCCGCTCCACGCGGCGGTGTGCCTCGGAGAGCATCGCGTAGGTCTTGCCGACGCCGGGTGCCGCGCCGAGGTAGATCCGGAGTTTGCCGCGAACCATGGTCATCCTTCGAAGCGGTAGCCCATGCCGGGCTCGGTGATGAGGTAGCGCGGATGGGACGGGTCCGCTTCCAGTTTGCGCCGCAGCTGGGCCATGTAGACCCGCAGGTAGTTGGTCTTGTTGCCCTGGGTGACGCCCCAGACCTCCTGGAGCAGATGCTTCTGCGTGATCAGCCGTCCCGGGTTGGTGATCAGGATCTCCAGCAGGTGCCACTCGGTGGGCGTGAGGCGTACGTCGCGGCTGTCCTTGTGCACTTTCCTGGCCAGCAGGTCGACGCTGAAGTCCGCCGTCTCGACCAGCGTCGTCCCGGTGGCGAGCGGGGTCTCCTCGGTGCGTCGTACGGCGGCCCGCAGCCTGGCCATCAGCTCGTCCATGCTGAACGGCTTGGTCACGTAGTCGTCGGCGCCCGCGTCGAGCGCGGCGACCTTCTCCTCGGACGCCTGCCGGGCGGACAGCACCAGGATCGGCACCCGGGTCCAGCCGCGCAGGCCCTTGATGACCTCGACGCCGTCCATGTCGGGCAGGCCCAGGTCGAGCATGACGACATCGGGTTGCCGGGCGACCGCGAGCCGCAGCGCGGTGGCGCCGTCGGGGGCCGCGTCGACCCCGTACCGGCGTGCCTGGAGATTGATGATGAGGGCCCGTACGAGCTGCGGGTCGTCCTCCACCACCAGCACCCGTGTCATCGGCGTGCGCCTTCCTGTCGTACGTCGTGGGGACGTGCCCGTGTCATGACTGCGGGAGTCGGCGCACCCGGTCGTCCGGGCCGCCGACTCCCCTGTGGGTCGTATAACGCCATCAGCTCTTGGCCGTGAGTGCCTTGAGCGCGATGTTGAGCTCCAGGACGTTCACCCGGGGCTCCCCGATGAAGCCGAGGGTGCGGCCCGTGGTGTGCTCGTCGACCAGCTTCTGCACCTGGGCGACGGTCAGGCCGTTCTTCTCGGCGATCCGGTGGACCTGGAGGTCGGCGTAGGCCGGGGAGATGTCCGGGTCCAGGCCGGAGCCGGAGGAGGTGACCGCGTCGGCGGGCACCTCGGACGCCTTGACCTTGTAGTCGGCGGTCGAGTTGTCCTTGATGACCGCGGCCTTGGCGGCCTTGACCCACGCGATCAGGTCGGCGTTGTCACCGGAGCGGTTGGTGGCGCCGGACAGGATCAGCTTGTACTGGGTGTTGACGCTGTTAGTGCCCAGGCCGTTCTGCGGGCGGCCCTGGAACCACTTCAGGTCGGGCGACGCGGTCTCCTCGCCCTTCTTCAGCGGCAGGTTGTACGACTGCCCGATGAGCGAGGAGCCGACGACCTTGCCGTCCGCCTTGATCTCGGAGCCGTTCGCCTTGTCGTTGAACAGGGCCTGGGCGATGCCGGTGACGACCAGCGGGTAGATGACGCCGGTCACCAGGGTCAGCACGAGGAGGGCGCGCAGGCCCGCCCCGAGCAACCGGGCGGTGTTCGTAACCGAGTTGTTCATGGCCTTCAGCCGATCCCGGGGATGAGGGAGATGAGCAGGTCGATGAGTTTGATGCCGATGAAGGGGGCGACCAGGCCACCGATGCCGTAGATGGTGAGGTTGCGGCGCAGCAGCTTGTCGGCGCTGACCGGCCGGTACTGCACGCCCTTCAGGGACAGCGGCACCAGGGCGATGATGATCAGCGCGTTGAAGATGACCGCGGACAGGATCGCGGAGTCCGGCGAGGACAGGCCCATGATGTTGAGCTTGTCCAGGCCCGGGTAGACGGCCGCGAACAGCGCCGGGATGATCGCGAAGTACTTCGCGACGTCGTTGGCGATGGAGAACGTGGTCAACGCGCCCCGGGTGATCAGCAGTTGCTTGCCGATCTCGACGATCTCGATGAGCTTGGTCGGGTTGGAGTCGAGGTCGACCATGTTGCCGGCCTCCTTGGCGGCCGACGTACCGGTGTTCATCGCGACACCGACGTCCGCCTGGGCCAGCGCGGGCGCGTCGTTCGTACCGTCACCGGTCATCGCGACCAGCTTGCCGCCGGCCTGCTCCCGCTTGATGAGCGCCATCTTGTCCTCGGGAGTGGCCTCCGCGAGGAAGTCGTCGACGCCCGCCTCCTCGGCGATCGCCTTGGCGGTCAACGGGTTGTCACCCGTGATCATGACGGTCTTGATGCCCATGCGGCGCAGTTCCTCGAACCGCTCCCGCATGCCGTCCTTGACGACGTCCTTGAGATGGATGACACCCAGGACGCGAGCGCCCTCGGCGTCCTCGACCGCGACCAGCAGCGGGGTGCCGCCGGCCTCGGAGATCCGGTTGGACTGGGTGTCCGCGTCCTCGGCGACCGTGCCGCCCTGCTCCTTGACCCAGGTGATGACCGAACCGGCCGCGCCCTTGCGGATCCTGCGCCCGTCGACGTCCACACCCGACATCCGGGTCTGCGCGGTAAACGCGATCCACTCGGCTCCGACGAGCTCACCCTGGTGCCGCTCGCGCAGACCGTACCTCTCCTTCGCCAGGACGACGACGGAGCGGCCCTCGGGCGTCTCGTCGGCCAGCGAGGAGAGCTGGGCGGCGTCGGCGACCTCGGCCTCGGTCGTGCCGCGCACGGGCACGAACTCGGCCGCCTGGCGGTTGCCGAGGGTGATGGTGCCGGTCTTGTCGAGCAGCAGCGTCGACACGTCACCCGCTGCCTCAACTGCCCTGCCGGACATGGCGAGCACGTTGCGCTGCACCAGCCGGTCCATGCCGGCGATGCCGATCGCGGAGAGCAGGGCGCCGATGGTCGTCGGGATGAGGCAGACCAGCAGCGCCACCAGGACGACCATGGTCAGGTGGGTGCCCGCGTAGTCCGCGAACGGGGGCAGGGTGGCCACCGCGAGCAGGAAGACGATCGTCAGCGAGGCCAGCAGGATGTTGAGCGCGATCTCGTTCGGCGTCTTCTGCCGGGCCGCGCCCTCGACCAGGTTGATCATCCGGTCGATGAAGGTCTCGCCGGGCTTCGTCGTGATCTTGATGACGATCCGGTCGGAGAGCACCTTCGTACCGCCGGTGACGGCGCTCCGGTCACCGCCGGACTCCCGGATGACGGGCGCCGACTCACCGGTGATCGCCGACTCGTCGACCGAGGCCACACCCTCGACGACGTCACCGTCGCCGGGGATGATGTCGCCGGCCTCACAGACGACCAGGTCGCCGATCTTCAGCTCGGTGCCCGGCACTTGCTCCTCGCGGTCGCCCACGAGCCGCCGGGCCACCGTGTCGGTCTTGGCCTTGCGCAACGTGTCGGCCTGCGCCTTGCCGCGTCCCTCGGCGACGGCCTCCGCCAGGTTGGCGAAGACGACCGTCAGCCACAGCCAGGCGCTGATCGTCCAGCCGAACCAGTCGCCCGGGTCCTTGAAGGAGAAGACGGTGGTCAGCAGCGAGCCGATCCACACCACGAACATCACGGGCGACTTGACCATCACCCGCGGGTCGAGCTTGCGGAAGGCGTCCGGCAGCGACTTGAGGAGCTGCTTGGGGTCGAAGAGGCCTGCGCCGACACGGCCCTCGGGGGACTTGTGCCCGGTGGGTACGTCGCTGTGCGGCGCCCTGGTCGGGGTGGCTGTGGACATGGAGTCCTCTGACTTCTCTGTACGGGTGGTCATGACGCCAGCCCCTCGGCCAGCGGCCCCAGCCCCAGGGCCGGGAAGTAGGTCAGCCCGGTGATGATGAGGATCGCGCCCACCAGCAGACCGGTGAACAGCGGCTTCTCGGTGCGCAGGGTGCCCGCGGTGGCCGGCACCGGCTTCTGCTCGGCGAGCGAACCGGCGAGCGCCAGCACGAACACCATCGGCAGGAAGCGGCCCAGCAGCATGGCGAGGCCGAGCGTCGAGTTGAACCACTGCGTGTCCGCGTTCAGCCCGGCGAAGGCCGAACCGTTGTTGTTCGCGGCCGAGGAGTAGGCGTAGAGGATCTCGGAGAAGCCGTGGGCCCCCGAGTTCGTCATCGAGTTGCCCGGCGTGGGCAGGGCCATCGCCGCCGCGGTGAAGATGAGCACCAGCGCCGGGGTGATGAGGATGTAGCAGGCGGCCAGCTTGATCTCGCGGGTGCCGATCTTCTTGCCCAGGTACTCGGGCGTACGGCCGACCATGAGCCCGGCGATGAACACCGCGATGATCGCCATGATCAGCATGCCGTAGAGGCCGGAGCCGGTACCGCCGGGCGCGATCTCGCCGAGCTGCATGCCCAGCATGGTGATGCCGCCGCCGAGGCCGGTGAAGGAGGAATGGAAGGAGTCCACGGCACCGGTCGAGGTCAGGGTGGTCGACACCGCGAAGATCGACGAGGCGCCGACCCCGATGCGGGTCTCCTTGCCCTCCATCGCCCCGCCGGCGATCTCGAACGCCGTGCCGTGGTGGGCGAACTCGGTCCACATCATCAGCGCGATGAAGCCGACCCAGATGGTGCCCATGGTCGCGAGGATCGCGTAGCCCTGCTTGATGGAACCGACCATGATGCCGAAGGTGCGGGTCAGCGCGAACGGGATGACCAGCAGCAGGAAGATCTCGAAGAGGTTCGTGAACGGGGTCGGGTTCTCGAACGGGTGGGCGCTGTTGGCGTTGAAGTAGCCGCCGCCGTTGGTACCGATCTCCTTGATGGCCTCCTGCGAGGCGACCGCGCCGCCGTTCCACTGCTGCTGCCCGCCCATGAACTGGCCGACCTCGTGGATGCCGGAGAAGTTCTGGATGGCACCGCACGCCACCAGGACGATCGCGGCGACCACGGACAGCGGCACCAGGATGCGTACGACGCCACGCACCAGGTCGGACCAGAAGTTGCCGAGTTCACCGGTCCGCGAGCGGGCGAACCCGCGCACGAGCGCCACCGCGACGGCGATCCCGACGGCCGCTGAGACGAAGTTCTGCACCGCCAGACCGGCTGTCTGCACGACATGCCCCATGGCCTGTTCGCCGTAGTACGACTGCCAGTTGGTGTTCGTGACGAAGGAGACCGCGGTGTTGAACGCCTGGTCCGGGTCGATGGAGGCGAACCCGAGCGAGCCGGGCAGCACGCCCTGGAGCCGCTGGAGGGCGTAGAGGAAGAGCACGCCCACCGCGGAGAAGGCGAGTACGCCGCGCAGGTAGGCGGGCCAGCGCATCTCCGTGTCGGGGTTGGCACCGATGCCCTTGTAGATCCACTTCTCGACGCGCCAGTGCTTGTCGGAGGAGTAGACCCTGGCCATGTAGGTGCCGAGGGGGATGTAGGCGAGCGCCAGTGCCCCTATGAGGGCGAGCAGCTGGAGCACGCCGGCGAGTACGGGACCCATATCGACTCTCAGAACCTCTCCGGGAAGATCAGGGCGAGGACGAGATAGCCCAGCAGGGCGACGGCCACGACGAGGCCGACGATGTTCTCGGCGGTCACAGCTTCGTCACCCCCTTGGCGACGAGAGCCACCAGCGCGAACACCGCGATCGTGGTGACGACGAAGGCCAGATCGGCCATCGCGAACTCCTAGAAGAGGTTCGGAAGAGATAGGGACAGATAGAGGAAACCCTGGCTCTGGCCGGAATCGACCGGCCGTTGACGAGTCCCTTACGGCGGCCCTCACACCTTTGACGGGACTCTTACGGCCCCGTCCCCAAGGCCCTCACAGCAGGCGGAAGCGCAGTCGGCAGATGACGGCGTCCGTCTCCCGTCGTACGGCGTGCGCGACGACGGCGCCCCGCTGGTTCTGCAGAAGCCGCTGCCACAGCCGCTCCGGCTCGGCCTCCGGGATCAGCACGGTGACCCGGGTGGCCGGCTCGGCGGCCATGACCTCACGGACGTAGGCGGCGATGGGGCGGCCCAGGGAGCGCCGCTCGCAGGCCAGCCGCACCAGGGAGACCCCGGGGTCCCAGTCGGCCCAGGCACGCTCCAGTGCGTGCAGGGTGGCCCGGTCCTCGGGGTCGGGGTAGCAGACGGTGACCGCGCGGACCTCGTCGCCGAGGGAGGCGGCGGCCGTCAGGGCCTCTGAGGTGAGCCGGGACAGGGACGAGACGGGCACGATCACCAGTGAGCGTTCGCGGTGCGGGGGCTCGGGGATGCGGCCCAGACCGAGCCGCTCGCCGATCCGGCCGTACGCGCGGTGGACGGCGACGAACGCCGCGACCAGCAGCGGCAGCGCGATCACGATCAGCCAGGCGCCCTCCTGGAACTTCTCCAGCGTGACGACGACCGTCGCGACACCGGTGAGCACGGCCCCGAAGCCGTTCAGCAGGGCCTTCCCGCGCCACCCGGTCCCCTGCTCCAGACGCCAGTGCCGGACCATGCCGACCTGGGCGATGGTGAACCCGACGAAGACACCGATGGCGAAGAGCGGAACCAGGGTGTTGGTGTCGCCGCCGGAGAAGACGAGCAGCGCGGCCGAGACGAACGCGAGGGCGAGCACCCCGTGCCGGTGGACCTGGCGGTCGGCCTTCAGGGCGAAGACGTGCGGCAGGTAGTTGTCGCGGGCGAGCAGCTTCAGCAGCACCGGCAGCCCGCCGAAGGACGTGTTGGCCGAGAGCGCGAGCAGGATCATCGTCGCGAACTGGATGACGTAGAAAGCCCAGTTGTGGCCGAGCGAGGCATCCGCGAGCTGAGCGAGGACGGTGACGCCCTCGACCGGCTGGAGGTGGAAGCGGCCGATCAGGACCGACAGGCCGATCAGCATCACCCCGAGGACGGCTCCGAGGGCGACCTCCGCGCGCTGGGCGCGCTTGACGCGCGGGACGCGGAAGGAGGGGACGGCATTGGCGATGGCCTCGACACCGGTGAGAGCGGCACACCCAGAGGCGAAAGCTTTCAGCAGGAGCAGGGCACCCACGGTGGTGGCGTTGTCTGCGAGCACGGAGGCGTGGCCGTCCGCCGTGACCGTGCTGACTGGCCCGGACCGGAACAGACCGACCGCTATGAGCACCAGGATCGAGCCGACGAACACCACGGTCGGCACGATGAAGACCCGGGCCGACTCGACGATGCCCCGCAGGTTCACCGCGGTGATCAGCATGAGCACGCCGAGGCAGAGCCACAGCCGGTCGTCGTAGAGGGCCGGGAAGGCGGAGGTCAGGGCGGCCACGCCGGCCGTGACGGCGACGGCCACGTTCAGGACGTAGTCCAGGACCAGGGAGGCCGCGGCCACCAGGCTCGTCCGCACGCCCACGTGCGTCTTGGCGACGGCGTAGGAACCGCCGCCGTCCGGGAAGGCCGCGATCACCTGCCGATAGGAGGCGACCAGCACCGCGAGCAAACCCGCGATGGCCAGCGTCACCGGGAGGGTGAAGCCGAGTCCGTGTGCTCCGGCCGCCGCCAGGACCAGAACGATCGCCTCGGGGCCGTACGCCACCGACGCCATCGCGTCCAGGGACAGGGCGGCCAGGCCCGTGACGGCGGTGAGGCGATGCCGCTCGCCGGTATCGGGCGGCTCCTCGTCGGCGGGGGTCGCACCCGGCTCGGTGGTCAGGACGGACATCGGTGCGTACTCCTTCTTTCAAGGGCCGCGTACAGGGGCGCGCGGTGCACTCAGGGTGTGTCCGTTTCCAGCGGCGGCCGACCGCTCTTGGCGGCTTCTTCGCGCCGGGGCGGGCGACTTTGACGGGACCTTGACGGGGGTGCGGCGACCTGGGTGACAGAGGCATCAGAGTCCCGTCAAAAGGGGTGCCTTCCGTCCCCGCGCGTCCCTACCGTCACCGGCATGGCACTCCGCGACGCAGCGTGCGAAACCGCCGGTACGGCACACGACCTCCGCTGGGCTCGGGACGTGCGGGACTCGGTGCGCTGTGCGGGCGTGCTCCTCGCGCTGCTCCTCCTGCTCGACCGGGGCACGGGCCGGCTCACACCCGGGCGCGGCGCCCTCTGGGTCGCCCTGGCGCTCCTCCTCTTCCTGGCGCTGTACCCGCCCCGTGTCCGCGCCGGTGCGGACTGGCTGTCGTCCCGGTGGCTGCTGCGCGAACGCCGGGTCCGTACCGACCTGTTGGTGTCCGTGCGCTGCCTTGACGGGTTCTCCCCACGGCTCGTGCTGCGGGACGCGTCCGGCGGCCGGGTGGAGATCGACCCCGAAGTGCTGGTGCGGAACCCCCAGTTGTGGCTCCGGGTGGAGACGGCGGCCCGGCGGTCGGCGGCGGACGGCAGGCTGCTGTGCGGGGCCACCGCGCTGGACCACCTCGCCCGGCGTATCGAGCGCGAGACCGCCCAGGCGGTGTTCAGGGCCTCGGGGCTGGAGTGACGCCGTCGCGGATCATGCCGGGCCCGCTGTGTCCAGCGCCGCGCCCGTCTGGTCGGCCAATGTCACCGCGACCAGCCGGGCCTGGAGCGGCGGCAGGGCCTCCGGGCCCGGGGTGAGCATGAAACGGCCCTGGTAGCGGCCGTTGCCGTAGACCCGCAGCTCGACCTCCTCCGGGCCCCAGCCGGTCACGCTGCCGTCCTTGAGCAGACGCGCCGGCCTCCCCATCAGCGTCCCGTGCTCGAAGCGGCAGGCGCGCAGCCCCAGCAGCTGGACGAGTTCGCCCCGGACATGGTCGACCACGGTATCCGCCGAGCCCGCCGACCTGACCAGATCGCCGGTCCGCTGGAGCCGGGCGAGGTAGGCCGCGTCGGTCACGACGACCACCTCCAACCTGCGGGCTCGGGCCGCCAGTTGGGACACGATCACGCCTACGACCAGCAGCAGGATCGCGGTCTCCACGTCCGCGGTGGCGGAGATGTCGAAGGTCTCGTAGGGCCGCGTCAGAAAGAAGTCGTACCAGGCCGCCGCTGACAGCGCCGCCACCACGCCCGCCGTACGGCTGCCCAGCGCGGCGACCGCGACGACAGCCACCACGAGGATCAGCGCCGCGTTCGTGTGGGACAGATCCGTGCGGACCGGCACCAGGGCGAGCGCCACCAGGAAGGGCGCCAGCAGGCCCGCCGCCAGGGCGAGGCCGTCTCGCGCCGCCCAGGCCGACATCTCATGGGGCATCCGCCAGGTACTGGTTCCGGTGCTCATCGGGCTCCTCCTACGCTCGGCGCACCACAGGGTGCGGGGCCTCTTCTGGGCGTACGGTCCCGGTCTGTTCCGCGCAGGGCAGCGACACGACCATCGTCAGGCCGCCGCCCGGGGTGTCCTCCGGGGTGAGCGTGCCGTTCATCGCCTCGGTCAGACCGCGTGCCAGGGCGAGGCCGAGGCCGAGGCCAGTGGTGTTGTCGGTGTCGCCGAGCCGCTGGAACGGCTCGAAGAGGCGCTCCCGCCCGTCGTGGGGCAGGCCGGGCCCCCGGTCGACGACCCGCAGTTCCACCCGGCCCGCCAGGGCGCTGGCGCTGACCAGCACCTTCTGTCCGGAAGGGGTGTGCCGGGCGGCGTTGCCGACCAGGTTGGCGACGACCCGTTCCAGCAGCGGTGGATCCGCCAGGACGGCGGGGATGTCCTCCAGGTCCCGGGCCTCGGCCTCCGGCGTGTCCGCGAGCGCCGTCGAGAGTACCTCCTCCAGGGCCGTGGCCCGCAGATTCAGGGTGAGGACGCCGGCCTCCAGGCGGCTGAGGTCGAGGAGGTTCTCCACCAGGCGGCTGAGCTTGGCCATGGACTCGTCGGCGGTGGCGAGGAGTTCGTCGCGGTCCTCGGCGGAGAACTCCACGTCCCGGCTGCGCAGCGAGGTCACGGCGGCCCAGCCGGCGGCGAGCGGGGTGCGCAGGTCGTGGCCGACGGCCCGCAGTAGCGCCGTACGCATGCGGTCGGCGGCCTTCACGGGCTCCACCTCGGCCGCTGCCTCGGCCAGCCGGGCCCGCTCGACGGCGGACCCCACGTGCGCGGCGAACGCGGCGAGGACGCGTCGCTCGGAGGAGGGGAGCGTGCGTCCGCGCAGCACCAGGTAGGCGTCCGGGCCGGCGGGCACCGCGGTGGCTCCGTCGCCGTCCGGCGGTTCGTCGACGAGCTCCGCCGAATCCATGCCGAAGGTCTCGCGGGTGCGTTCCAGCAGGGCGGGGATGGTCGCGCCGCCGCGCACGATGCTGCCCGCCAGCGACGACATGGTCTCGGCCTCGGCGGTGGCGCGGGCCGAACGGCGGGACAGCCGCAGGGAGCGGTCGACGACGGCGGCCACCGTCCCGGCCACCACCGCGAACACCCCCAGCGCGATCAGGGCGTTGGGGTCGCCGAGGGTGAAGGCGCCGATGGGTGGGATGAACCAGTAGTTCAGGAGCAGGGACGCCGTCACGGAGGCGATCAGCGCGGAGGCGACCCCGCCGATGCAGGCCACGCCCACCACCGTGAGCAGGAACAGCAGCGCCTCGCTGGTGAGGTCGAGAGAGCCGCGCAGACCGTCCAGGACGAGCGTGAGCAGCACCGGCAGGACGAGCCCGGCCACGGGGCCGGCGACCAGCCGCCCGGTCGACAGGGTCCGGCGGCGGGACGGCAGCAGGGTGCCGCGTCCGGCGCGCTCGTGGGTGACCCGGTGGACGTCGATGTCGCCGGACAGTTCGGTGACGGTCTCCCCGGTGCCCGGACCGGTCAGGAACCGTTCCAGACGGCCCCGGCGGCTGGTGCCGAGGACGAGCTGGGTGGCGTTCTCGGCGCGGGCGAAGTCGACCAGGGCGGTGGCAATGCCGTCGCCGACGACGGAGTGGTAGCTGCCGCCGAGGTCCTCCACCAGCCGCCGCTGCCGGGCCAGCGAGGCGTGCGAGACCCCGGCGGCGAGCCCGTCGCTGCGGGCCACGTGCACGGCGAGGAGGTCGCCCCCGGCCGACCGGGCGGCGATCCGGGCGGCCCGCCGGATCAGTGTGTCCCCCTCGGGACCGCCGGTCAGCGCGACCACGACCCGCTCCCGGGTCTCCCACACCCCGCCGATGGAGTGCTCGGCGCGGTAGCTGGTGAGCGCCTCGTCGACCCGGTCGGCCGTCCACAGCAGGGCCAGCTGCCGCAGGGCGGTCAGGTTGCCGGGCCGGAAGTAGTTGGCGAGGGCCGCGTCGACCTTCTCGGGCGCGTAGATGTTGCCGTGCGCCATCCGCCGGCGCAGCCCCTCGGGCGGCATGTCGACGAGCTCGATCTGATGGGCCCGGCGCACAACCTCGTCGGGCACCGTCTCGTGCTGCGGCACTCCGGTGATCTTCTCGACCACGTCGTTGAGGGAGGTCAGGTGCTGGATGTTCAGCGCGGTGATCACATCGATGCCCGCGGCGAGCAGCGCCTCGATGTCCTGCCAGCGCTTGGCGTTGCGGCCGCCGCCGGGGACGTTGGTATGGGCGAACTCGTCGACGATCGCCACCTGTGGGCGGCGGGCCAGCACCGCGCCGAGGTCCATCTCCTCGAACCGCCCGCCGCGGTAGTCACAGCGGGCGCGCCTAACCACCTCCAGACCGTCCAGCATGGCCTCGGTGCACGGCCGGCCGTGGCACTCGGCGAAGCCGACCACGACATCGGCGCCACGGGCGGCCCGGCGCCGCCCCTCGTCGAGCATCCGGTAGGTCTTGCCCACCCCTGGGGCCGCCCCGAGGTAGACCTTCAGTCGTCCGGGCCGTACGTCTTCACTCATCGCCGCCGACGCGCTCCGCTCACTGGCTCAACTCCTTGAGGAGGCGGGTTACTTCTTCTACCGAAGCGCGTCCGCCGGGCGGCCGGGGTGCTTGTTAGCGCTTTCTTGGCGCCTGTTCCGGGGTCCTTGACACTGACTTGACGTGCCCTGGCCGGATAGGGTGAAGGCGGTGTGCCGGGAAGTCTGGTCGGCCGGGGAGCCACGGTGGCTCTCTTCGAGGCCCCCTGGGGGACGGTCGGCATGCGCAGCGTAGGCACGGTTCTGGCACTGGTGGTCCTGGCCACCCTGGTGGCGACCTTCGCCCGCCGGTGGCGCATCCCCGCACCCTCCCTGCTCGTCGTCGCAGGTCTCGCCGTCGCGCTGCTGCCGGGCACCCCTCAGATCGAGATCAGCCCGGAGATCATTGGCCTGGTCGTGCTGCCGCCGCTCCTGTACGCCAGTGCCGAGGACATGTCGTGGCGTGAGCTGAAGGCCGTGTGGAAGCCGGTCGGTGTCCTGTCCATCGGCCTGGTGCTGGCCTCGGCGGCGGCCGTCGGCTGGGTGGCGTCCCTGATCACGCCGCTGTCGTGGCAGATGGCGTTCGTGCTGGGCGCGGTGCTGGCCAGCACCGACCCGGTGGCCGTGACCGCGCTCGGCAGACGCCTCTCTCTGCCGCCGAAGGTGCAGGTCCTCGTGCAGGCGGAGAGCCTGTTCAACGACGCGACCTCACTGGTGCTGTTCCGGGTCGCGGCGAGCGTGGCGGTGGCGTCGGCCGCGGCCGGCTGGGGTACGGCAGGCGGTGAGTTCGCGGTGCTGGCGGGCGGCGGCACAATCATCGGTGCCGCGGTCGCGGGGGTGGTCGCGCTGATCCGCAGGCGCACCGAGGACCCGGTCCTGGAGACGGTGATCTCCCTGGTCACCCCGTACGCGGCCTACGTCCTCGCGGAGGCCGCCCACACCTCCGGCGTCACCTCGGTCGTGGTCGCGGGTGTCGTCCTCGGCGGCCGGGGCGACCGGCTCACCAACGCCCGTATCCGCCTCCAACTGCACGCCGTGTACGGCACGGTGGTGTTCCTGCTGGAGAGCGTCGTGTTCTCACTGATCGGGCTGGCCCTGCCCGCGCAGGTCCGGGCCCTGGAGGACGGCGACCGGGCCTGGCCGCTGTACGCCCTCGCGGTCGCCGCCACGCTGATCGCCGTACGGCTGTTGTGGCTGGCGCCGCTGTCGGCGCTCGTGCAGCGCAAGGGCGGCATCCAGCGGATGAACTGGCGGGTGCCGCTGGTGCTGACCTGGGCCGGCACCCGGGGTGTCGTGCCGCTGGCGGCGGCCCTGTCCATACCGGAGACCACGAAGGCGGGCGCCGCCCTGGCCGACCGTCCGCTCGTCCTGGTCCTGACCACGTCCGTCGTGGTCGTCACCCTCGTCGTCCAGGGCTTCACCCTCGCTCCCGTCGTACGCCGCTCCGGCATCGCCCTGGAACCCGACCACACGGAACGCGAGGAAGCCGCCGCCCGCTGCCACCTCGCCGACGCGGGCATCCGGCGCCTGGACGAACTCGCCGAACTGGAGGCTGTACCGGACGTCGTCCTCGACCGCCTCCGCCGCGGCCTCACCGCCCGCCTCGACGACGCCCGCGACCGCCTCAACGAGGACACCGGCCCGTCCGGCTCCGCCGACCTCGTCTACCGCCGGCTGCGCCGCGACCTGATCGTCATAGAGGCGACGGAACTGCAACGCCTCTACGACGACCACACCATCAGCGACACCACCCGCAGAAGACTCCAGCGGTCCCTGGACCTGGAGGAGGCTCGGCTGGCCGACGCCTGAGCGGCGCTCAGCGGAACTCGGCCAGCCGCGGCCGCAGCCCGAGCGCGGTGAGGACCGCCGCCGCGAGCAGCAGTCCCGTCGCCCACGGCAGCAGCCCGCTCACCGTCGACCGGCCCGCCCGCACGGACGCGGTGAAGTGGGCCCGGTTGATGTCCGTGACCTTGTCCAGTGCGGACATCCAGGCCCCGAAGTGCGCGTTGGAGGTGCCGGGTTCCCAGCCCATGCAGAACTCGGTGGCCGCGCGCTCCTTCCCCGCCGCGACCAGTGCCCGGATCCTGCGGTCGTCGCGCTGGTAGACGGCGTACGCCTCCACCGTCCGCTCCGCCGCGTCCCGCTCCCCCGCGAAGGTGATGTTGTCGAGCTCGCGGCGGAACTCGCCGGTGAAGCGCAGGTCGTCGCGGTCCGCCCGGTACCCCTGCCAGGTGGCGGCGAGTTCGGAGTCGTACGACGACAAGGTCGCCCCCTCGATGCCGTACAGCTCCTGGGACTTGGCGAGGAACGACCGCGCGTACTGCTCACGCCGCTCTGGGTCCAGGAGGTAGCGGCTCTCGTCGGCGTTGGCGTCGTAGGCGACGGCGCGGGCGCGGGAGAGGGCGACGACGGAGTCGAAGGCGTCGCGGCGGGCGCCGCGCAGGTGCTCGGCGGAGGCGGACAGCATCGTCGTACCAAGGACGACGGCGATCAGGGCACAGACGGTGGCGGCCAGGACACCGGGGTTGAGGACGCGGCGGAAGCGGCGGGCCAGGTACCACTGGAGGGCGCCGAGCACGGCGAGCAGCAGCACACCCAGCGCGACGACGGCGCTGAGCCGGGCGGAGAGGGTGGAGTGGGCGGCGGTGTATCGCGCCTCGAACGCGGCGTCGTTCGACGACACCAACTTCCGTGCCCCCGGCAGGAGCCGGGTCCGCAACAGGTCCGTCGCCTTCCGGTAGTCGGCCACGGCCGCCGCCCTGCCGCCCTCGCGGCCGTCGTTCTCCAGGGCGCGGCCGATGAGTTCCTGGTACTCGGCGAAGTCGTCCGTGAGCTGCTCAACCGTCTTCTCGTCGGTGCGGTCGCCTTGGGCGGCGACGGCGAGCGTACGCAGTTCGTGTCCGATGTCGCGGCGGGCGTCGCCGTAGAACCCGACCGCCTTGGCGTACGGCGTCCGCAACCGGGCTCCGCTTGCCAGCAGCATGTTGGCGGCCTGCGCGTCCATGTCGTCGAGGGCGAGGCTGAGGTCGGCGGCGCTGGTGGTGCGGGGTGCGTCCCGGTCGGCGACGCCGTCCCAGGTGCCGTTCACGGCGAGTCCGGCCAGCAGGAGCAGCACGGCGAGGGCGGCGGTGAGCAGGACCGTGGCCGCACGCAGAAGGCGCAGCCGCGCGGGCACGGTGGCCGGCGGGCGGCGGCGCAGAGCGGCCCGCGCGGCCACGGCCTGCTGTCTCGGGTGCGGCCGTCCCGGACCCGGATCGCCCGTCCGCGATCCCCCACTCCCGGGTCCGGAGCCGCCGTCCGGCGGGGGCACCGCTGTCGGCCGTGCGTCAGGCTCCCGCGGTGTCTGCGCCGTGCCGGCCGTGATCGTCACGGTTCCTCCAACATCACGCCACGGACGGTCGCCCGCCCCCGTTGTCGGCCAGTCTGCGGCGGGATTCGGTCACCGGCGGCCGGTATTGACGCTCCTCTGACGCTTTCTCAGGTCGGTTTGACGGGACTCTGACGGCGTCGCCGCGACGGCCGTACGGGTGCCGCGGAATTCCACCCGCGTCCGTGTGCGGCCTCGCCCGCTTGGGCTCCGGATACACCGTGTCAAGGCCCCGTATCCCCCCATCAGGGACCCGTCAGAGAAGGGGACTTGAGCTTGCCCGGGCCCTGCGGGACGGCTTCGATGGTTCCCGTGAACAGCGCCTGGCTCCTCTTCGACCGGCCGCCGAGTCCTGCTCGGCCGCCCCGTCGTGCGCCGCGCTGTCCGCAAGCACCCGCGTCCCGCTGACGCGCGCTCCGCGACCCGAGGGGCGCCGTGATCCCCGTCCGGCGCCCCTCGTCCTTTGCCCTCGCACGCCCGCGCCGCCCCGCGCAGGAGCCGCGCGTCAGCGTGCCCGCAACTCTGAAGGAACCATGCCCACTTCACCTCTCCCCTCCCGTACCGTCCTGGTCACCGGCGCCACCTCCGGCATCGGCTACGAAACCGCCCGGCAGCTCGCCGAGCGCGGCACGACGGTCCTGTTGCACGGCCGCACCGCCGAAGAGGCCCGCGCCGCCGCCGACCGGCTCGTCGCCGAGGCGGGCGTCGACGCCGACCGACTGTGCACGTACGGCGCGGACTTCACGCGTCTGGACGAGGTGGAGAGCCTCGCCCACAAGGTCGTCGGCGAGCACCCGCGCCTGGACGTCCTCGTCAACAACGCCGGCATGGCGGCGCCCGAGCGGCACACCGTCACGCCGACGGCAACGAGATCGCCTTCCAGGTCAACTTCCTCGCCCACTACCTGCTGACCTGTCTGCTGGAGCCGGCCCTCACCAGCGATCCCGGCGGCCGGGTGGTCAACGTGTCCTCCTCGCTGCACCGCACGGCGTCGATCTCCTGGGCCGACCCCAACCGCGCCCGCCGCTACTCCCGGCTCGCCGCGTACGCCCAGTCCCAGCTGGCCCTGACGGTCTTCGCCGCCGACCCGCGCGTCACCGCCGTCTCCGTGCATCCCGGAGTCTGCGACACCGCCATGCTCCCGCTGTACTCCCACGAAGGCGGCACCCCCGCCGACGGCGCGGCCCACGTGGTCCGGCTGTGCGACCCGGCCGTCGAGATCGTCAACGGCGCCTACTACGACCGCGCCGAGCGCGTGGACCCGGCCCCGGCCGCCACGGAGGACCGCACGGTCCGGCGCCTCAACAAGCTCGCCGACCCGCTGGTCGGCCGCAGGGCCGGACAGCGTTGACCGAGCACGACCAGGGCGGGCGACGAGGAGGGACAAGCCTCGTCCGCCCGCTCTCTCCCGCACCCCACTCCACCCCGAGATTCCCCCTGAGGCGTCGATGATCGAGATAGACCCCCGTGACCTGCCCGCCCTCAGCCGGTGTTTCCCCACGGGGTCCCCCGGCCCCGGCACGGTCGGCGAACACGTGCTGGCCACGGGCAACGGCCGCTGGTGGGCCGACCGAGCCGTCCTGCCGCATTCCGTCGCCGTGTCGTGCACCGGTCACGTGGTACTGCGCGGCGTACCCGACGCACCGACACCCGAGACGCTCGCGCCCCTGGCCGGTTGTCGCATCGACGCACCGTCCCGCTTCCTCCCGGCGCTGGGCTCCGCCTTCGAACGCCTCACACCGTGGGAGCGCATCACCTGGACCCTCCAGGCCGGACCGCTGACCGCCACGCTCCCCATGGGCGTGACCGTGAGGCACCTGGAGGCCGCGGACACCGAGGCGGTGCACGCGCTGGGCCCGGACGCCTCCTGGCTCTCGGCGAGCTGGGGCGGCCCGGCCGGACTCGCCGCCTCGGGACACGCGTGGGCGGCCGTCGGCCGGACCGGCCGGATCCTCGCGGTGGCATGCTCCTACTTCCGCGGCACCCGCCACGAGGACGTGGCCGTCCACACCGTCCCCGGCCGCAGACGCCACCGCCTCGCCCTCGCCTGCGTCACCTCGCTCTGTGCGGACATCACGGCCCGGGGCCACCTCCCCAGCTGGAACTGCTCGGTCCACAACCGCGCCAGTCGCCTCCTCGCCTGGACAGCCGGCTTCCGTCTGGTCCGCGAGCACGTCCACTACGCGGTCGGCAGCCCCATGGCGCGCGATCGCCGGCTCAGCGCGTAGGAAGCACCGAGGCGGTCGGCCCCCCGTACGGCCCAACCCGTGTCCGTGCGGCCGAAGCACGCACACCCTGATGTGCCACAAGTGCTCCGACGACCCGTCTTAACGCAAGCTTGACGCGGTCGTGTGAGCCATCCGTGGGCCCTGACGTGACGCTCTGCTTACCCTGATCCCGCCGTCCGTGTGACGGCCGGAACCGCACGCCGCACCGCACACCGAGCCGCACACCTGGAGCCCTCGATGGCCACGACCGAACATCCCCCGCCCAGTCGCCTGCGCGCCTGGATGCTGGAGGGGCTGTCCGACATGGGCAAGGGTCACAGCCAGCCGGCCCGACCGACCCAGCCGCAGGAATCCAGGCTGGAGCACGAGGGCCAGCCCTGGTACCGGGTGATGTGCCTGACGGGCGTCGACTACTTCTCGACCCTCGGCTACCAGCCGGGCATCGCGGCCCTCGCGGCCGGCCTCCTCTCCCCCATCGCGACGATCGTGCTGGTGATCGTCACCCTGGCGGGCGCCCTGCCGGTGTACCGCCGTGTGGCCGAGGAGAGCCCGCACGGCGAGGGCTCGATCGCCATGCTGGAGCGGCTGCTCACCTTCTGGAAGGGCAAGCTGTTCGTCCTCACGCTGCTGGGCTTCGCGGCCACCGACTTCCTGATCACCATCACCCTGTCCGCCGCGGACGCCTCGACCCACCTCGTCGAGAACCCGCACCTCAACAGCGCCCTGCACGACAAGCAGATGCTGATCACCCTGATCCTGGTGGCGCTGCTCGGCGCGGTGTTCCTGAAGGGCTTCCTGGAGGCGATCGGGGTCGCGGTCGCCCTGGTGGTGGTCTATCTCTCGCTCAACGTCGTCGTCGTGATCGTCGGCTTCTGGCACGTCGTCACCGAGGGCCATGTCGTCACCGACTGGTCGAACGCCCTCACGGCCGAGCACGGCAACATCTTCGTGATGATCGGCGTGTCCCTGATCGTCTTCCCGAAGCTGGCGCTCGGCATGTCCGGCTTCGAGACCGGCGTCGCGGTGATGCCCCATGTGAAGGGCGACCCGGGAGACACCGAGGAGAGCCCCAAGGGCCGCATCCGGGACACCAAGAAGCTGCTCACCACGGCCGCCCTGATCATGAGCGTCTTCCTGATCGCCACCAGCTTCATCACCACTCTCCTGATCCCCGAGAAGGACTTCGAGGCCGGCGGCCCGGCCAACGGACGCGCCCTGGCGTACCTGGCGCACGACTACCTGGGCGGTGCCTTCGGCACGGTCTACGACGTCTCGACCATCGCCATCCTGTGGTTCGCCGGCGCCTCCGCGATGGCTGGCCTGCTCAACCTGATGCCGCGCTACCTCCCCCGCTACGGCATGGCCCCGCACTGGGCCCGCGCCGTACGCCCCATGGTCATCGTCTTCACCCTGATCGGCTTCCTGGTCACCTGGATCTTCGACGCCGACGTCGACGCCCAGGGCGGCGCGTACGCCACTGGTGTCCTGGTGCTGATGTCCTCGGCGGCCATCGCGGTGACGATCGCCGCGCGCCGGGCGTCGGAAGGCAAGTGGACCGTCATCTTCGCGACCATCTCGGCCGTCCTGCTCTACGTCACCGTCGTCAACGTCATCGAGCGCCCCGACGGCGTGAAGATCGGCGCCTGCTTCATCGCCGGCATCATCCTGGTCTCCCTCCTCTCCCGGCTGGCCCGCGCCTTCGAGCTCCGCGTGACGAGCGTGACGCTCGACGACATGGCGGAACGATTCATCCGGGACATGTCGAGCCGCAAGATCCGCTTCATCGCCAACGAGCCCGACAAGCGGGACAAGGCCGAGTACCGCGAGAAGATCGAGCAGATCCGCGCGGACAACGACATCCCCGGCGAGGACTTCGTCTTCGTCGAGGTCACGGTCCTCGACCCGTCCGAGTTCGAGGCGAGCCTGTCGGTCCACGGCGAGGTCCTGCACAACCGCTACCGCGTGCTGACCCTGGAGTCCTCCTCCATCCCCAACGCGCTGGCGGCCCTCCTCCTCCACGCCCGCGACACAACGGGCTGCACGCCGCACATGTACTTCGAGTGGACCGAGGGCAACCCCTTCGCCAACTTCCTCCGCTTCTTCCTCTTCGGCCAGGGCGAGGTGGCCCCCGTCACCCGAGAGGTCCTGCGCGAGGCGGAACCGGACCGGGCCCGCCGCCCCCGCGTCCACACCGGCTGAATCCGATTCCCGCGTAAGGAACGCGTCAGGATTCGCCCATACGGCGTCAGGACCCCGTCAGTGACAGCCGCGGAGCCCGCAGGGACGCCTAGCGTCAACGACATGCGACGTCCCTACGACCGGTGGACCCGGACCGGTGATCGCCACTGGCGTGGCGGCGCCAGGCTCGCGACGGGCTGCGCCGCGCTGTTCGGCGCCATGTCCCTGCTGGTCGACTGGGACGCGGACAGCCTGTCGCCCCTGCGCGCCGTGCTGTGGCTCGGCCTGTCGGCCGCCCTGTTCGTCGTCCTGCTACCGCCCCGGGTGACGGCGGGTACCGGCTGGCTGGCGGTGCGGGGCCCGTGGCGGCGGCAGATGGTGCGCACGGACGCGCTGACGACCGTACGGTGCCACGACGGCGTCTCGTCCCTCCTGGTCCTGCGGGACGCCTACGGACAACGCTTGGAACTGGACCCCCGTGTCCTCACCGCCAATCCTCTCATCTGGCACGAGCTCGACACCGGCGTACGGCGTTCCGTCGAACGCGGCATCCTGTTGCGCGGCGGGGACGTCCTGGAGCAGCTCGGCCACGGCATCGACGACGAGACCGCTCGGGCGGTGCTCAGGGCGTCTGGACTTTCCTGACTGGTTCGCCTGTCCCGCCATCCTGACCGAGCAAGAGATTCCACATGGCCGAGATAACACTTGGCTGAGATGACACTTGGCTGAGATGACAGAAATATTCGTTATCTCAGCTAAAACTGCTACGGTTGGGGCTGTGCCGAACGACGCGCAGCTACTCTTCGCCGATCACGTGGGCCGCTTCTACGCCCGGCAGTACGGCTTCCCGCCCATGGCCGGGCGGCTGCTCGGCCACCTCCTCGTGTGCGATCCGCCCCAGCAGACCATCGACGAGCTGACCGAGGCCCTGCTGGCCAGCCGCAGTGCCATCACCGGCGCGGTCAAACTGCTGGAGAACTACGGCATCGCCCGGCGCACCCGCGCCGCCGGTGAGCGCATGGACCGGGTGAGCCTGGACCCGGACAGCCAGCAGCCGCAGAACTTCGACGCGGCGGTCCACCAGGAACACGCCGCACTGTTCCGGGAGGGCCTGGCCCTCCTCTCCGACGCTCCGCCGGAACGCCGTGCGGCGCTGGAGGAAATGATCGCGCTGGCCGAGTTCCTGGCGGAACGCCTGCCCAAGCTGGTGGACGAGTGGCACGCGCACCGTGACGACCTGCGCGCCTCGGGACGACTTGGTCGGCCCAGGCGAACAGCCGGGTCGGCCGGCTCATGACCATCACCGTGGAAAGGATGCCCACCATGTCCGAACCCGACTTGTCCGAACTGCGGGAACGCGCCGGGAACGGTGACAGCGACGCCACCGACGAACTCGTCCAACTCGCCGCGGAACACGGTGACGTGGACGAACTGCGCCGCCTCGCGGCGACGGGCAACTCCGATGCCACCGACGAGCTCATCCAACTCGCCTCGGAGCAGGGCGACCTCCAAGAACTCCGGCGGCTCTCCGACGGCGGCAACGCCACAGCCACCGACGAGTTGATCCAACTGGCCACCGAGCAGGACAACTTGGAGGAGCTACGGCGGCTGGCGGACCGGGGCAACGCCACGGCCGCCGAACAGCTCGCGGAACTCGTCGGCGACTGACCTCACCGAAACCACTCACGGACCACACGGTCACGCCCGGCGGACCGACGTCCGGCCGCTCGCTTCCTTCTCCACGAACCATTGCAGGTGGCGGCGCAGCGCCGGAAGCAGGAAGTCGGGTAGATGCACAGTGCGCTTGCCCGCACGCGACTTGGGATCACCGGTGACGCACCGCCCGTTCGTCAGCTCGGGAGACGCGTGTGTGACGCGCAGGGAGCCTTCGTCGAGATCGGCATCGTGACGGCGCAGTTCGGCCGACTCCTCCGGACGGAGAGAGGCGAAGGCGCCCAGCGGGACCATCAGACGCCGCGCGGGCCCATGGCATCGGCCAGGTCGAAGGCCTGCTCGATGGTCGCCGTGGGGCGCTCATCGGCCTCCTCCTTGCCGGCGCCCTCGATGCGGCACGGGTTGCTGAGTTGTTCGGTCGCCGCTGAGTCCTGCCCCCGTGTGCTCCTGCAGGGGCGGCCTTCCGTCCAACGCTCGCTTCACGCATGCACAGGTCAGAAGCTATCCGGTTGCCCTAGGCAGTGTCTTCAAATGATCTTGAGTGGTGGATCATGGTCGGGTGATACGTCGCCATGAACTGTCCGATGCCGAGTGGGAGTTCGTCCGGCCGTTGCTGCCAGTGTCGTTGCGTGGACGCAAACGGCTGGATGACCGCAGGGTCCTCAACGGGATCGTGTGGAAGTTCCGTACCGGGACGGCCTGGCGGGATGTGCCGGAGCGGTACGGGCCATGGGCCACGCTGCACACCCGTTTCCGCCGGTGGGCGGCGGACGGCACGTTCGATCGGATGCTCCGCGCCGCCCAGTCCCGTGCGGATGCAGCCGGCGACATCGACTGGCTGGTGTCGGTCGACTCCACCATCGTCCGCGCCCACCAGCATGCCGCCGGTGCTCGAAAAGGGGGCTCCGCAGCCCGGCTCTCGGACGCTCCCGGGGCGGCCTGACCAGCAAGATTCACCTGGCCTGCGACGGTGCCGGCCGCCCGCTCGCCTTCATCGTCACGGGCGGCAACACCAACGACTGCACCCAGTTCACCGCCGTGATGGAGGCGATCCGCGTGCCCCGCACCGGCCCGGGACGGCCCCGGGTGCGGCCCTCGCACGTCCTCGGTGACAAGGGCTACAGCTCCAGAGCTATCCGCACCTGGCTGCGTCGGCGCGGCATCAGTCACACCATTCCCGAGCGAGCCGACCAGGTCCGCAACCGGCGGAACCGCGGCAGCCGCGGTGGACGGCCCCCGGCCTTCGACCGCAATACCTACAAGCGACGCAACGTGGTGGAGCGATGCTTCAACAAGCTGAAGCAGTGGCGCGGCATCGCCACCCGGTACGACAAGACCACCGAGTCCTTCCAGGCAGCCGTCACCCTCGCAGCCCTGCTGATGTGGGCGTGACATTTGACGACAGAACCTAGCGCCGTCACTTCCGGGGTGACTTTCCCAGACCGCCTTCGCCATCGGTGTTCCCCTGCTGCGCCCGGGCTCGCTGATGCCCTTCGGGTATCAGCGGCGTCGAAAGAGGTCTTGGACGAGGAGCCGCTCCTGGATTCAGGCTGGTCGGCGAAGGCGCCAGCCCACGAATGACAGGAGCCACCACCATGAAGATCTTCCTCACCGGCGGGTCCGGATACCTCGGCAAGGCCACACTCAGCGCGCTGCTCCGCGACGGCCACACCGTGGAGGCGCTGGCCCGCAACGACCGGGCCGCCGAGACCGTCGGCTCCCTCGGGGCGACGCCGGTGCGCGGCGGGTTGGCCGATCTCGGGGTGCTGAACGCGGCCGCGGCCCGCGCCGAAGCGGTCATCCACCTGGCGCAGGCCGGGACCGGCGACGAGGACCTCGCGGCAGCCACCGCCATGCAGGACGGCATCGGCACCGGCCCGTATGTGCACACCGGCGGCACCTGGGTCTACGGCGACACCGACGGGGTCGTGGACGAGACCGCCCCCTGGAACCCCCCGCCCGTGGTCGCCTGGCGCAAGCCCGTCGAGGACGCCGTACTGCGACGCGCGCGGGAGGGCGGCCGGCCGGTCGTGGTGCGGCCCGGGCTGCTGTACGGCGGCGAGAACCGTCTGATCGACATGTTCTACGGCGTTCCGGGCAGGGCAGCCGGCGCCGTCCCCTACATCGACGACGGCGCCAATCGCTGGGCTCTGGTGCACGTCGACGACATCGCGACGCTGTACGTCGCCGCTCTGAAGGCGAAGCCCGGCTCGGTGTACGTGGGTGTGGGCGGGGTGAACCCGACCGCCAAGGAGTGCTCGCTGGCCGTCGCACGCTCTGCCGGCCTCGACGGCAAGGTCGTCTCCCTCACGCTGGAGCGGGCCCGTGAGCAGATGGGCCCGATCGCGGACGCCTTCGCCCTGGACCAGCAGCTCACCCCGGCGCGCGCCGGGGCCGAGCTGGGGTGGATCCCAGAGCACACCGACCCGCTGGCCGTCCTCGCCGGCGGCGAGTGAGCGAGCAAGGAGAGGGGCGGTGCCGGCGGTGACGGGCCACGGGCGCCCATATCGGTAGATTGGTGGCCGACTGCCCCGCTCGTTTCACGGTCCCGCAGGGGCGATGCTCGTTTCAGTCCCGCAGGGGCGATGGAGAAGTCGTCCCAGGACGGCGGGCCGCCCTCGGCGAGCCGTCGCCCTGGAGACGCAGAGGAAGGGAGCGGTGAGTCCGGGTGGATCTTGACCTGCGAAAGCTCCGGTACTTCGTGGCCGTCGCCGAGGAGCTCCACTTCGGACGCGCCGCCGAGCGGCTGCACATCGCGCAGCCGGTGCTGTCCCGGCAGATCCGCAGCCTGGAGGACGAGCTGGGTGTCGAGGTCTTCGACCGTGACCGGCGCGGCACGCTGCTCACCCCGGCCGGTGAGCAGTTGCTGCAGGACGCCGTCCCGCTGCTGGCCTCGGCGCGGGCGCTGCTGCGGCGGGCGAAGGCGGCAGGGCAGGACACCCCCACGCTGACCATCGGCTTCATGCCGGGCATCACCCTCACCCCGGCCACGGCTGCCTTCTCCACCGTCCGACCCGGCGTCAACGTACGCCTGCTGCGCACGAGTTGGGACGACCAGGTGGACGTACTGCTGGACGGCCGGGCGGACATCGGGGTCGTACGACTGCCCATCGACCAGCACGGCCTCCAGGTGCGGCCCCTCTTCACGGAGCCCCGGCTCGTCATGCTGCCGGCGGAACACCGTCTGGCGGACCGGGTGTCGGTGACCGTCCGCGACCTCGCCGGCGAGCACCTGCTCCAGGACCCCGATGCCGTACCCGAGTGGCGGGACGTGGCGCTGGAACTGCGTGACAGGCGACGCCCCGAGGTCCCGGCGATCCACCAGGTGGAGGAGAAACTGGAACTGGTCGCCTCCGGCGCCGGAATCTGCGTACTCCCCTTGTCCACCGCCACGTTCTACACCCGCCCCGACGTGATCGCGCTGCCCGTGGAGGACATCGGCCCGAACGAAGTGGCCCTGGCGTGGGTGGCGTCACGCCGCTCCCCGCTCATCCACGACTTCGCCGAGGCAGCCGCGAAAACCCTGGGCCGAACCCGACCCCGCTAACGGCCCCGGAACGCCGAGTCCCCCCTTTCCGCAGACGCGTCCTGGTCACGCACATACACAGTGACCCGCGCCCCGTTGACCCGGGTTGTCCCGGACTCGCGGAAGTAGCGCCGCAGGGTGCTTGTCTTCGCTGCCTCCTGCGGGCTGGTCGGCGAGTGGGCACCCGTCCCGCGGATGGCGACGATGCGGTCGAACTCCAGCATGCGCGCCTCGATCTCCTGAGCGGGTAGCTCGACACCTGCCAGCGTGTTCGACGAAACAGGGTCCTGTGCGAGGGCCAGGTCCGTCAGGTGACGGGTGTCCGAGGGGTGGGCCGCGGTCAGGATCCGGTGTTGACCGGAGAGGTAGAGCAGTCCGTCGCCAGGGCGGCCTGCCTTGCGTACGGCGGCGGCGACGGCGGTGGCGTCGTTGCTCCGGGCCTGGGGTGTTCTCAGCGCCAGGCTCTGCGGGACGAGCGCGACCAGTACGGCAACGGCCGCGATCCACGCCGTGCGACGAAACCGCTGACGCCGGTGGAAGCAGTCGATCAAGGCACCCAGCAGCAAGGCGAATCCGATGTTGCCGTAGAGCACGTACCGGTCGACGAAAAGGGGTTTGACCAACGAGGCGATCAGCAGCACAAGGCCCGGAAGCACAAGGATCGGCACCGCCAGCGCCGAGAGCCGCACCGGCCTTCTGCTCGCCAGCGGCGCCCGGGTGCACGCCACGCCCACGACCGCGACGACCAGGAAGTAGCCGGGCCGCACCGGCCCGCCCATCCAGGACAGTTGCCCCGACTGCCCCATGCTGCGCATCGCCAGCGGCAACAGGCCGGCCACCACGCCGACGGCCGCGACGCTCCATGCCGCGAGCACCGGCCGTGGGACGCGGGAGACGACGAGCGTGACGCCGTGTGCGGCCAGGGCGAGGACCGCGAACTCGTGCAGCAGGCAGGCCACGACCATGGTGAAGGCATAGACCGCCCACCGCCACCGGGTGCGGTGCGCGACGCCGGTCACCAGCGCATAGGTGGCCCAGGTGACCAGGGCGCAGACCATGGCATAGGAGCGGCCTTCCTGCGCGTACTTCTGTACCTGGGGAAGGAGCGGAAACACCAGCCCTGCCAGCAGCCCGACGCGGGGTCCCGCCAGGCGTAGCCCCACGAGCCCGACTCCGCTCGCAGCGAGGCATGTTGCCAGCACGGACGGCAGCCGCAGGGTCAGCAGCCCACCGCCGAAGAGAGCGAAGACCTCGTGCATGACGGCGTAATAGACGGCGTGGACCAGGTCGACATGCTGGGCGGTGTGCCAGATCTGCGAAAGGTCGCGGTGCGCGAGCTGATACGTGACGGCCTCGTCCCCCCACAGGGTGTTCTGCCTGCGGACACCCCACAGCCCCAGCACCATGGCCAGTGACAACGGGGCGATGACGACAACTGCTGTGGCCCGGCTCGGTGATGGTCGACGTACGGGAAGGGGAACCGTTCCGGCCAGGGCGGGGCCGCGTGCGGCAACGGACATCGACGACGGGTCCTTTCAGCGGGAGCGAAAAACCCCGTCAGCGTGCAGGGACCTCGTTGACGCGATGCTGACCCAACCTGACCGGCCGATCAGGAACGCGGTCAGGTGCTGTGCGAGGCTGCACGGCATGCGCATCCTGGTCGTCGAAGACGAAGTGGACCTTGCCCACACCCTGCACACCGGCCTGAGCGCCGAGGGCTACAGCGTCGACCTCGCACATGACGGCCGGCAGGGACTGTGGATGGCCCGCACCGGCGAATACGCCCTGGTCGTCCTGGACTTGATGCTGCCCGGGCTCAACGGCTACAAGGTCTGCGCCCAACTGCGCCGGGAGGGCAACTCCACTCCCATCCTGGTACTGACCGCCAAGGACGGCGACTGGGATCAGGCCGAGGCCCTGGACACGGGGGCCGACGACTACCTGGCCAAACCCTTCTCCTACGTGGTGCTCGTCGCACGCCTGCGCGCCCTGGTCAGACGAGCCGCCACGGTCGCCCCGACCGTCCTCGCCGTGGGCGACCTCTCGCTGGACGTCGCCGGCCGGATCTGTCGCCGGGCCGGAGTCCGGGTGGAACTCACCCCCCGGGAGTTCGCCGTGCTGGAACTGCTGGCGCGCCGGGCGGGCCAGGCGGTCTCCAAAGCGGATCTGCTGTACCACGCGTGGCCCGACGAAGCCTGGGATCCCAACCTGGTGGAGGCGCGGGTCAGCGCCCTGCGCAAGAAGGTGGACGCCGCCTTCCACCGGCAGTCCCTGCAGACCGTGCGCGGTATCGGTTACCGGCTGGTGGACGACCGTGAACGCGACTGAGCCGCGGCGTCGCTGGTGGCCGCGTTCGGTACGCGCCCGCGCGGCCCTGGCCGCCGCCGTCACCGCCGCCGTGATCCTCACCGGCATCGGCTGGTGGGTACACCGCGAGGTCTACCGCCAGAGCACGCAGATCGCCGAGGAGCAAGCCCGCAAGCATCTCCTCGCCCTCGTCGACCAGTTGAACGACGGGGTGGTTCCCGTACGCCGAAGCGCCGTGCCGTACGAGGTCGTCGCGACCGGTCGACGCTCCGCCGTCGCCGCCGGCGGAGGCATGGACGACTTCGCTTCCGGCACCCGCCATGTGCTGCCGACCCCATCCGGTCCCTACGCCCCGACGGACGACACCGCGTCCTGGTCCTACACGGTCCGCCCCCTCCGCATACCGGTGCGCCGCGACTACGACCCCGGGAGCGGATTCGACCTGGCCGGCGGGACCTACCCGGTCCTGTACGCCGATGTCCGGGCCGCCGAACTGAGCAGTGACAAAGCCGCCGCTCTGGGCGTCTCCGCCGACGCCACGCTACGGGCCTATGTGGTGGTGCTTCCCGACACGGCCGAGGCCATCACCCGGACCACCGACGGCCTGCTGCTGCGCGCCGGGCTCATCGGCCTCGTACTGATCGCCGCCGCCGCATACTTCACCGTCCGCATCGCGCTGCGGCCGGTGGAGGCCATCCGCGTCCTCACCGCCTCGGTCACCCCGAACGACCCTCGCGAACGCGTCACCGTCCCCGCCACCGGCCACGAGATCTCCGCCCTGGCCACCACCATCAACGCCACCCTCCAACGCCTCGACACCGCCGCAGCCCAGCAGCGCCGCTTCGTCGCGGACGCCGCCCACGAACTGCGCAGCCCCCTCACCACACTCCTCACCAGCCTGGAAGTCGCGCTCGCCTACCCGGAACGCACCGACTGGCCCGCCGCGGCCACCACCGCCGCACGACAGACCCGCCGCCTCCAGGCCCTCGCCGAAGACCTGCTGCTCCTCGCCCGCCTCGACACCCGAACCCCCACGACCGACCTCGACCCCGTCGACCTGACAGCCCTCGCCTCCCGGCTGGCCGAGCAATACCCCCTCGCCGAACGGCCGTTGACCCTCACCTGCGACAGCACCGCCCCCGCCTGCGTACGCGGAAACCCCGACGAATACGAACGCCTCCTGCGCAACCTCGTCGACAACGCCGTCCGCCACGCCACGCACCGCGTCCAGATCACCGTCCGAGATGAGGCTGACCGGGTCGTCCTCACGGTGCACGACGACGGCCCCGGCATCCCCACCGAGCACACCGAGCGCGTCTTCGAACGCTTCGTCCGACTCGACGACGCCCGCTCCCGAGACCACGGCGGCACCGGCCTGGGCCTCGCCATCGCCCGCGACCTGGCCCACCGCCACCACGGCACCCTCACCCTCACCCCGCGGACCCTGGGGGCCTGCTTCGAGCTACGCCTCCCCCGATCCCCCACCCCGACCGAGAAGTGACCCGCTCGACCACGACAGCCCGCCCGGCTCGGACGCCTCCGCGTACGACCGCTTGCCCCTGGCGCCCGAAGCAGAGGTTCCGCGCTCCCGTTCCACGGACGCTATGGCTGCCAATCCGAGGTCCACACCGCCAGGCACTGCGGGCGGCTGCTGGTCAGCCGGCGCTGGGCCCCGCCCGCGGCGGGCTTTCAACTGACGGGACATGAGGCGGTGGTTGAGGACGACGCGCCACCACTCCAACCGATCCGCCGATGCCTGCGGCAGCGCCCGGACAACGAGGCGTGCCACGGCAACGAGCGCACCGGTGAGGGTGGTGAGGGCGACGAGGCAGATGGCAGCCCACGAAGGGGCCTCCGAGAGAACGGGCAGCACAGGCACTCGGCCTTCCGGGAACGCAGGGGGGCGAGGTCCGCGCGAGACCCAGCCAGGGGCGTGCCGAGGGGCGTGCCGTCTGAGCGAGACGCTGACGTTACGGTCAGGAGATCACTCGACTCGGCCCCGATCGGGGTGGCTGTCACCGGGTTCGGCATGCCGGTGACGCCGTTGGCGTCACATCAGCCATGCAATCCCCCTTGAGCTCTCTCCGTTGCCCGCTGCTTACCCCCGTCGGATGCCCCGTACACCACGGCGCCCGGGGCGAGGCCGTGCCGAACTGAAATGGCGCGGCTGCGCGACCGGGCCGCCGCGCCCGATCATTCGCGTCGACGTCGGCTGGGTGCTGCAACTCCAGGCATCGCTCGCCCCTCTCAACATCCCCATCGCCGACTGGGGAGCGCTCGGTTTCATGGCCGAGCGCCACAACTTCGAGCGCGAACGAGGCCGGCTCTACCACGAGGACACCTCCGCCCGGACAGCCACTTTCCTGCACACCGCGCTGCTGCTGCGCCCGTTCGCCGACTACAACCTGGTCATCGGCTGGGGCTGCCCGTGGCCTCGAACACATGGTCACGAACCCATCCCTGAGCCACGAACCCCGGGCACCTGTATTCATGCCTGGTGTCCAGCGGACCACAACCGGACCTCAAGCGTTACGCGTCCGATCCAGCCGCCACACCAGGACGCAAAAAGCCCGGCCGACCGTGGAGTCGTTCACGGAGAACCGCTCTTGAGGAGGCCGGGCGTTGGGGATCGAGCAGTTGTCCATGTACGGGTACGCGTCGAAGGCGGAGGTGCTCGCCGACGCGCGGCGGTACTGGAACCCGGACAAGACCACGTTCTGGCAGGACGAGGGCGTTCCGCTCGTCGTCGGGGACCGGTCCGGGTACCGCCTCACCGACGTCGACGGGCACGAGGTGATCGACGTCCATCTCAACGGCGGTACCTACAACCTCGGGCATCGCAACCCCGAACTGGTGGCCACCCTCACCCATGCCGTCCGGCATCTCGACATCGGCAACCACCACTTCCCCACCCCGGGCCGCGCCGCCCTGGCCCGTCGGCTGGTCGAGGCGACGCCGGGTGCGGACAAGGTCGTCTTCGGGTCCAGCGGCGGGGAAGCGGTGGATGTCGCGTTGAAGAGCGCCCGGTACGCCACCGGCCGGCGGAAGATCGTGTCGGTCGTGAAGGCGTACCACGGGCACACCGGGCTGGCCGTCGCCACGGGCGACTCGCGGTTCTCGCAGCTCTTCCGCTCGGACAACCCCGCCGAGTTCGTCCAGGTCCCGTTCAACGACCTCGACGCGATGACGGCGACCCTATCGGGCCAGGACACCGCCGCCGTCATCATGGAGACGATCCCGGCGACCTACGGCTTCCCGATGCCCGAGCCCGGCTATCTGGCCGCCGTCAAACAGGCCTGCGAGGACACCGGCACCCTCTACATCGCGGACGAGGTCCAGACCGGCCTCGGCCGGACCGGCGAGCTGTGGGGCGTGTACGGCGAAGGCGTCACCCCGGACGTCCTGGTGACCGGCAAGGGCCTCGGCGGCGGCCTCTACCCGGTCAGCGCCGCCCTCCTCGGCCCGGCGGTGAGCGGCTGGCTGGAGCGCGACGGCTTCGCCCACATGGCGACCTTCGGCGGCGCCGAACTCGGCTGTGCCGTGGCCGCGAAGGTCCTGGAGATCACCCAGCGGCCCGAGACCCGTGCCAACGTCCACCGGCGCATCGACCAGGTCACCGAGGGCCTCGCGGACCTGCGCGCCGAACTGCCCCACGCCCTCACCGGGATCCGCCAGAAGGGCCTGGTCATCGGTCTGGAATTCGGTGCCATCGGCGCGAAGCAGGTCATGACGGAGCTCTACCGGCAGGGCGTGTGGGCGATCTTCTCCACGCTCGACCCGGCCGTCCTCCAGTTCAAGCCCGGTCTGCTGCTCACCGAGCAGGAGACGGCCGAGATCCTCACCCGCCTGCGGGACGCCGTACGGAAGGTGGCCGGTTCCCATGTCTGACACCTGGGACGGGCAGATCACCGCCGCGCTCACCGCGTACGGCCGTGCCACCACCCTGTCCGGCGCCCGGTTGCTGAGCCTCTCGGAGAACGCCACCTACCTCTGCACCTTCACCGACTCCCCCGCCCCGCTCGTCCTGCGCCTGCACCGGCCCGGGTTCCGCACGCTGCCGCAGATCCGCAGCGAGCTGATGTGGACCGAGCGGCTGCGTGCGGACGGCGCGGTCGCCACACCCGCCGTCGTACCGACCCCGGCGGGCGAAGCCGCGGCGAGCTTCCCCGGTGCGGGCGGGGCGCTCCAGCACGCGGCGCTCTTCGAGTTCGCGCCCGGCGCCGAACCCGACACCACCGACTTCGCGAACGTCATGGAGGTCGTCGGGCGGGAGACCGCGGCCCTGCACGAGCACGCGGCGCGATGGCAGCGACCGGACGTCTTCACCCGGCCCGACTGGGACCTCGACAACCTGATCGGCGCCGCCTCGCTGTGGGGTCGCTGGCGGGACAACCCCGATGTGCCCCCGGGCGGCGTCGAGGTCCTCGCCCGGGCCGAGGAGAAACTGACCCGCGAACTCGACGCCTACGGCAGCGGCGCGGCCGAGTTCGGACTCATCCACGGCGACCTGCGCGCCGCCAATCTCCTCGTCGCCTCCGACGCCGTACGGCTCATCGACTTCGACGACTGCGGCCACGGCTGGTTCCTGTACGACCTGGCGTGCTCCCTGTCGTTCGTCGAGCACGATCCGCGGGCTGCGCACTGGGTGGCCGCGTGGCTGCGCGGCTACCAGGCGCGCCGGCCGCTGCGGGAGAAGGACGTACGGGCCATTCCCGCGCTGGTGATGCTGCGCCGGCTGATGCTCGTCGCCTGGGTGCACAAGCGCGGGGACACGCCCTTCGCCGCCTCGCTCCGGCCCGCGTTCGCGGCACAGTCCGTCGACCTCGCCCGCCACTACCTGGCCGACGGCTACCTCACCGCCGTACCCCATGACCACTGAGCGGAGCCCGCTCGGCCCGGCCGCGGGCCGGGTCGCGGCCGGTGTGCTGGCGATGATCGGGCGCGGTGAGGTGCGCATGGGAGGCCGGCTGCCTCCCGAGCGCCGGCTGACGGAGATCTTCGGCGCCAGCCGGGAGTCCGTCCGGCGGGCGCTGGCCTGGCTCGAAGCGGAGGGCGAGGTGCTCAGGGTGCGCGGGAAGGCCGGCGGCACCTTCGCGCTGCGCCCCAACCCCAACTGGCCCGTGTACAGCTGGAGTCGGCTCGCACACGGCCGCGACCGGCTGGTGGCGCGGCAGCCGGGCATCGACGTGAGCGTCCCCGCGCTCCTGCGTCACCAGGACTTCACCGAAGCGACCCGGGTCGTGTCCACCGGGCTGCGGCGCGGCGATCCGGAGGTCTGCGCCGGGCTCGGTCTGCGGGAGGGGGCGGTCACGGTGGCGATCGAGCGGGTGCGGCTCGCCGACGGGGTGCCGCTGTCGTGGGAGCGGCTGTTCGTGTCGGCCGAACGCTTCCCCCGCCTCCTGGACCAGGACCTGACCGGCTCCCTCTCCCAGGTGTTCCGCGACGTCTACGGCGTCACGGCGTGCGAGGTGTCCGAGCGGATCCGCGTCCGCCTCGCCGAGAGCCACCACACCCACCACCTCGACGTGTCGGTCGGCCAGCCCCTGCTGGCGATCACCCGTACGTCCCACGACCAGTACGGCGAGCCACTGGAGTTCTCCTACGACCTCTTCCGGGCTGACCGCACCGAGCTCCACGTCTCCTCGACGAACCGCCCGCCGGACCACCCGGAGGTACTCCCATGACATCCGGAACCACCCGGTGACGGCCGGCCCCCTCCAACTCCCCGATCAAGGAAGCGACATGAACTCACAGCCCCAGACCAGGAAGGTCGCCGTCGTCGGCGGCACCCGCGGGATCGGCGCCGCCGTCACCTCCACCTTCGTCCGCGCCGGACACGACGTCCTGCTGACCGGTCGGAACGTCCCTCAGGTCGTCCTGGAGAAGTTCCGTACCGAAGCGGCGCGGGAGGGCCAGCGCGTCGAGGCGCTCGCCCTCGACGCCGCCGCACCGGACTCGGCCGAGCGGCTCGCCGGGGCCGCCTCCTCGCTGCTCGGCGGCCTGGACGTGCTGTGCCTCAACGCCGGGATCTTCCCGAACAAGCCGCTGGCGGAGCTGACGTACGCCGATGTCCGTGAGGTGTTCGCGGTGAACGTGGAGAGCCAGATGCTGGCCGTCGCCGCGTGTCTGCCGCTGCTGTGGGAGTCGGCGGCGGGACGGGTCGTCCTCACCTCGTCGATCACCGGACCCGTCACCGGCTTCCCGGGCTGGAGCCACTACGGCGCGAGCAAGGCCGCCCAGTTGGGCTTCATGCGCACGGCGGCCCTGGAACTCGCCCCCTTCGGGATCACCGTCAACGCGGTGGCCCCCGGGAACGTGGCGACCGAGGGGCTGGACGGCATGGGCGAGGAGTACCTCGCGCAGATGACGGCGACGATCCCGCTCGGCCGCCTGGCGCGGCCCCAGGAGATCGCCGACGCGGTCGAGTTCCTCGCCGGCGAACGGGCGTCGTTCATCACGGGACAGGTCGTCACCGTGGACGGCGGTCAGACGTTGCCCGAGTCACCGGAGGCGGTACTGCCGGTCACGGGGGCGGGGGGCTGAGCCTTCGCCAACGCCCGCGATCATCGTCCGCTCAGCTCTGACGGGAGTGGACCGGGCTGTTGGCGACTTCGTCCGGGCAGCGGCGGCGCGAGGCCTCGGCGCCGCGATCACGCAGCCAGTCGGTCACGGCCAGCGCCAGTGAGGCGGTCATGCCGACGAGGGCCACCGCGAGGGCGGCCAGCAGGGCCGTGCGGTAGTGGTCGGTGTCGCCCAGGACGAGGTAACAGATGCCCGGTAGCGCCGCCGTGCCCACGGCGGCTCCGAGGCGCTGGCCGGTCTGGAGGGCGCCGCCCGCCGCCCCGGCCATACGGACGGGGACCTCGCGCAGGGTCATGGTGATGTTCGGGGAGACCACGAAGCCTCCGCCGATGCCGGCGGCGAAGAGCGCCGGCGCGGCCGCCCAGCGCGCCGCGTCGTCCGACACGAGCCACAGCAGCAGCGCGGTGGTGCCCAGACCGAGGATGACCGCGCTCAGCCCGCACACGGTGAGCAGGCGCCCGAAGCGGTCCACGAGGCGGCCGGCCGTCACCGCGGCGGCGGCCGATCCGAGCGCGAAGGGAGTGACCGCCAGCCCGGACTCCAGCGGGGTGAAGTCCAGCCCCCGCTGGAAGAAGAGGGCGAAGACGAGCCACACCCCGCTGAAGCCGATGAAGTAGAGCGTGCCGACGCCCGCGCCGACGGCGTAGCCGCGCACGGTGGAGAACAGGCGCGGGTCCAGGAGGGGCTGGGCGCCGCGTGCGACGAGGCGGAACTGGCGCCGGACGAAGAGCGCGAGGAACACCCCACCCACGGGAAAGAGCCACCACAGGCGCCCGAGACCGCCGGCGTCCGCCTGCACCAGGGGGTACATGACCGCCAGGACTCCCAGGCCGAGCAGGACGATGCCGGGGACGTCCACCGATCCTCGTCCGGAGCGTTCGACGCGTGGCAGCAGGCGCAGACCGAGCAGGACGGCGAGGACGCCGATCGGGACGTTGACGAAGAAGATCCACCGCCAGCCGTCGGCCGAGCCGGCGAGAGCGAGGATGGCCCCGCCGGTCAGGGGCCCGGCGGCGGAGGAGATGCCCACGGTGGCGCCGAAGAAGCCGAAGGCGCGGCCCCGTTCGGCGCCGCGGAACATCTGCTGGATGAGAGCGGAGTTCTGCGGGGCCATGAAGCCGGCGGCCAGGCCCTGGGCCAGCCGGGCCGCCACCAGCAGAGCAATGTCGGGGGCCGCGCCGCATGCGGCGCTGAAGAGGGTGAACGCGCTCAGGGCCAGCAGGAAGATGCGGCGTCGATCGAGCGCGTCGCCGAGCCGTCCGGCGGTGACCAGGGCCAGAGCGAAGGACAGCGCGTAACCGGAGACCACCCACTGCACCTGGGCGGGTGTGGCGCCCAGACCACGTTGGATGGTGGGCAGGGCCACCGCCACGATCGTCACGTCGAGCAGGCTCATGAATCCGGCGACGAGGGTCACCCACAGCGCATGCCACCGGTTCGGATCCGGGGTGTCCCCGGTCTCGTCACCGCCTGCGCGCGGTCCGTTCGCATCCGACTCCGACACCGCTGCCACAGGTCCCCTTCCACCGCTCCACGATCAGGGAACGGGTTCCCTCCCACGCTCCCGCACACACCCGGGTGACCGCCGGTCGTGGGCGGCCAGTTCCCACCAGACTGCGTGCTCAGGCGTCGAAGCGGTGGCGGGCGGCCTCGATGTGGCCGAAGTAGCGGTGCGTCCAGTCGCACATTCCGTCGACGGTGGCGCGTAGGCCCTGGCCCGGCTCGGTGAGGGTGTACTCGACACGCGGCGGGACGGTGGGGTGCACGTCTCTCTCGACCAGGCCGTTGCGCTCCAGCATGCGCAGGTTCTGGGTGAGCATCTTGTGGCTGATGCCCTCGATCTCAGTCCGCAGTTCGCTGAAGCGCAAGGTGCGTTCACCGAGAGTCTCGATGATCAGGAACGCCCACTTGTTGGCAACTTCGGAGAAGATCTCTCGCGCCAACGAGTCCGCGCGCCTGAGGTCTGCGTCCTCGTTCGGGCCCTTGATCTGTTTGGTCACCATGAGGTTCCCCAGTCACTGAAAAGTGCGTTCTTCCATGTCAGCGTTCACTCTCCTACGGTTTCTGAGTAACCACAAGAGAGCGCCGGCACCCGCGGGCGCCCAAGACAGGAGACACGCAGCATGGCCATCAACCTCGTCAACCCGACCGGCTTGCCCACGATCGACGTCTACCGGCAGGTGTCCATCGCAACGGGGTCGAAGCTCGTCTTCATCGCGGGCCAGGTCGCCTGGGACGCCGAAGGGATCACCGTCGGCGAAGGCGACCTCGCCGCGCAGGTCGAGCAGTGCTACCTCAATATCGGCACCGCTCTGGCCGAGGCCGGCGGCTCCTTCGACGACGTGGCGAAGCTGACCTTCTACGTCGTCGACTGGACCCCCGACAAGATGCCCCCGCTCCTGGAGGGCATCTCCCGGGCGTCCGCGAAGCTGGGCATCACCCCGGTCCCGCCGGCCACGCTGCTGGGTGTCGCGGCCCTGGACGTCCCCGACCATCTGGTCGAGATCGAAGCCACCGCGGTCCTCGACTGAACGGCTGCCCTTCGCCCACTCGGCCCGGAGCCTGCGTCCGCGTCAGCCGTGCGGCAGGATCACCGCCCGTCCGTTGATCTTCCCGGCGTGCAGGCGCTCGTAGGCCAGCGGTGCCTCGTCCAGCGAGAACGTCTCGGTGTGCACCGACACCGCACCGGCCCGGGCCAGCCCGAGGACCTCGATGAGTTCGCCGCGGCTGCCCCAGTAGGGCGCGGTGACGGACACCTCGAACGGCAGGTGTCCGAACCCGACGGGCAGCGTCCCGCCGCCGATGCCGACGATGGTCACGTCGGCTTCCACGGCGGCCACGGCGCCCGCGGTGCGTACGGTCGGCTCGGCACCGACGAAGTCGAAGACCGCCTCCGCGCCGAGACCTCCGGTGAGCCGGCGGACCGCGCCCGCGGCCCCGGCGTCCGACAGGACCGCCTCGTGCGCGCCGACCTCACGGGCGAGGCGCAGCTTGTCGTCGCCGACATCGAGCGCGATCACCCGGGCCGGCGTCAGCGCGCGCAGCAGCTGGATGGCGACATGCCCGAGTCCGCCCGCACCGATGACCACGGCCGTCGAGCCCGGCACCAGCTTGGGCAGCGACCGCTTGATCGCGTGGTACGGGGTGAGCCCGGCGTCGGTCAGCGGCACGGCGGCGACGGGGTCGAGCCCGTCGAGCGGTACCAGGTGGCGCGGGTCGTCCACGAGCAGGTACTCCGCCATGGCGCCCGGCGCCCCGAGGCCGGGCGGGCGGATGCCCAGCTCGTCGGCGCGCAGACAGTAGTTCTCCTTGCCCTCGGCGCACTTGGCGCAGGTCCCGCAGCCCCAGGGCCCGTAGACGGCGACCGAGTCGCCCTCCCGTACGCCGCTGACGCCCGCGCCGAGCGCGGCGACGGTACCGACGCCTTCGTGGCCGAGGGTGAGCGGAAGCTCGTAGGGGAATCCTTCGGCGGGCCAGCTCATCACGGCGATGTCGGAGTGGCACACACCGGCGGCGGTGACCTTCAACAGGACCTGGCCGGGGCCGGGTTCGGGGTCGGGGACGGTGACGACCTCGGGCGGTGCGCCGATGGTGCGGTACTGAAGTGCCTTCATGACCGGACTCCTCTGCGACTCAGACGGCCGTGTAGGCGCCGTCGACCAGGTGGTAGCTGCCGGCCACGAAGGAGGCCCGGTCGGACAGCAGGAAGGCGATCAGTTCTGCGACCTCGTCGGGGCGGCCCAGCCGGCCGGCCGGGTGCAGGCCCACGAGTCCGTCGTAGGCGGCCTGGTCCATGCCCGTCAGCAGCGGAGTCTCGATGAAGCCGGGGCCGACCGCGTTGACGCGGATGCCCTTCGCGGCGTACTCGGCGGCGGTGGTCTTGGTCAGGCCGACCACGCCGTGCTTGGCGGCCACGTAGGCGGGGGAACCGGCGAAGCCGACCGAGCCGAGGATGGAGGCCACGTTGACGATGGCGCCGCCGCGGCCCGTGGACTCGATCGCGGGGAGCTCGTAGCGCAGGGAGTAGAAGACGCCGTCGAGGTTGGTGCGGACCACGCGGTCGTAGGCGGCGATGTCGTACGCGCCCGTCGGGGCGCTCGGACCGCCGATGCCGGCGTTGTTCACGGCCAGGTCGAGGCCGCCGTAGGTCTCGACGACGAAGGCGACGGCCGCCTCGACGGAGTCCGGGCGGGTGACGTCGAGTTCGACCGCGGCGGCCTTGATGCCCTCGGCGCGCAGTGCGGCGGCGGCCTGCTCGGCGCCCTCGGCGTTGTAGTCGGCGATGACGACGTTGGCGCCGCCCGCGCCCAGTCGGCGGGCGGTCGCGAGGCCGATGCCGGAGGCGGCGCCGGTGACGAGGGCGGTCCGCCCGGCGAACTCCGCGGCGTAGTCGGTCGTGGTCTCCGTCGCGTTTTCGGTGGTGGTGCTCATGGTGATCTCACTCTTCGGCAGTGCTGTCGGGGGCCGCGGACGCGGCCTCCGCGATCAGGGCGTCGTAGGCCTGTTCCACCAGGGCGGCGAGGTCTGCGGCTCCCGAGTCGGGGTCGGCGGCGCGCCGTGCCCAGACACGCAGCGCTGCCGTGAGGACGCCGGCGGCGGCGTCGACGACGACGGCGGGGCGCAGGTCCCGCACGTCGTCGGTACCGAGCCGTTCGGCGAGGATGCGGATCGAGTCCTCCTGGGCGTCGACGCGGATGCGTTCGTACGCGGCGAACAGGGCGGGCTCGCGGTCGACCAGTGCCATCAGGGCGCGCATCCTGGGGCGCAGATGGTGGGCCGGGTTGTCTTCGTCGGCGAGCCAGGCGCGCACGGCCCGCCGATAGGCCAGCAGGGGCGGCTCGCTCGCGGGGCGGTCCCGCAGCAGCGCGTTGATGCGGTCGCCGTCCCCGCGCACGAAGTCCAGGGCGGCGTCCTCCTTGCCGGTGAAATGCCGGCTGAAGGTGCGGCGGGTGACGTCCGCGCGCTCGGCGATCGCCTCGACGGTGGTGTGCGCGAGGCCGCGTTCCAGGATCAGGTCGACGGCGGCGACGGCCATGGCGTTCCTGGTCTGTCGTGCCTTGCGTCGGCGCCGGTCCTCAGTCATGTCCTCAACGGTACACCCTGATGTCCCAATGGGACATCTGACCCATTGGGACATCTCTGTCCGGCAGCTTGGGCCGGGGTGCCTCAGGCCGGTTCCTCGACCGTGTGCGAGTCGGTCAGGGTGAGGGCGCCGGCTGCCGCGATCAGGCCGACGAGGACCGCCAGGACGCCGTAGATGATCCGCTCGCCGTGGAAGAAGGACCGCACGAGGTCGCTGCTCCAGGTGCCCGCGGGCAGCTGGGTGGTGACCAGGGCCGCGATCAACGTGCCGACGACAGCGGTGCCGACGCTGGTGCCGACTTCCTGGGCGGTGTCGTTGAGCGCCGCGGCGACCGAGGTGCGGTTGTCCGGCATCGCGTCGACCAGCGCGATGGCGCAGATCGTCATGACGGTGCGCAGCCCGATGGTCATCACGACCATGGCCGCGGCGATGGCGGCGTACCCGTGGTCGACGCCCCAGGCGAGCCCGGCGAGCGCACCGGCCAGGCAGGCCGCGCCGACCAGACAGGCGATGCGGTGGCCGAACTTCTTGGCGAGCCCTTCCGACACGGGGGTCGCGACGATCATCGTCAGGATGATCGGCAGGTTCGCCAGGCCGGCTCGTACGGGGCTCCAACCGTAGGCGTACTGGAAGTGGAGGATGAGCCCGAACATCACGCCGGCCATCGCGATGGACGTTCCGATCTGGGCGATGGCGGCGCCGCGGACGGTCCCGCTGGAGAAGACGGTGAGGTCCAGCATGGGCGCCGCGCTGCGGCGCTCGTGCCGTACGAACCCGATGCCCGCGGCCACGGCTCCGGCGATCGATGCGAGCGTGATCGCGGAGAGCCAGCCGTGCTCGACGCCGCTGGTCAGCGCGTAGCAGGCCAGGCCGATGGCGAGGACGCTCAGGACGGCGCCCGGCAGGTCGAGCCGGTCGTTCGTCAGGTCCTGAGGACGGTCGGCGGCGACCCCGAGCCGTACTCCGATGGCGGCGATGAGCGCGATCGGCGCGTTGATCAGCAGGAGCCACTGCCAGCTCACGTGGGCGAGCGCCGTACCGCCCAGCAGCGGTCCGAGCACGAACCCGGACATGCCGACGACGATCATCAGGGTCATCGCGCGCATCCGCAGCGCCTGCTCGTCGAACAGCCGGAAGACGAGCGAGTTGGTGATGGGCGCCATGGCGGCGGCGGCAACGCCGAGTCCGGCACGCAGGGCTATGAGCTGCCCGGCTGAGTCGACGGCGATGACGCACAGGCTCAGCAGGCCGAACACGGCGAGGCCGATCAGCAGCACGCGTCGGCGTCCGGCGCGGTCGGCCAGGGAGCCGGCCGTCAGCAGGAGACCGCCGAACGTGAGCGAGTAGGCGCCGGTGACCCACTGCAGGGCGGTGGTGCCGCCGCCGAGGTCGCGGCCGATGGTCGGCAGCGCGATCGAGAGCAGGGTGTTGTCGACCATCTCGACGAAGAAGGCCAGGCAGAGCGCGGCCAGCGGAATCCAGGCCGCGCGCAGGGATGAGTAGGTACGGGTTGAAGCTGACTCGGTGGTGGTGGTCGCGGTCATGGCCGGCCTCCTGACGGAACGGGATTCGATTAACGAACGGCGTTCGATACTGGAACGATGTTCGAGAGTAGAACGTCGTTCGATGAAGACGCAAGTCTGTGATTGGATGGCCGCATGCCACGCCCGCGACCGCGTACCGCCACCGAGACCTCGCCCCGGGGCCGCCAACGGGCCTCACACTCCCTGGAGGCCGTCCTCACCGCGGCCGTGGCCCTGCTCGACGAGGCGGGCCAGTCGGCCCTGACCTTCCGCGCCCTCGCCGCCCGGCTCGGCACGGGCGTCGGGACCATCTACTGGTACGTCTCCAGCAAGGACGAACTGCTCGACCGCGCCACCGACCACGCGGTCGGCGCCATCCTGACCGCCGTCGAGGAACAGCCGCTGAGCGACGACCCGATCGCCGATCTGCGCGAGATGGCCATCACCCTGTTCGACGCGATGATGGACCGGCCCTGGCTGGCGGCCTACTTCATGCGCAACACCGACGTCCAGGGCCACTCACTGCGGCTGTACGAGAAGCTCGGCCAGCAGACCCTGCGCCTCGACCTCACACCACGGCAGCGCTTCCACGCCGTCTCGGCGATCGTGGGCGTCGTGGTCGGCACCGCCGCCGACCTCGGCGCGGAACTCCCGCAGGAGGTGCTCAGCGGCGAGATGAACCGCGTGGAGTACCTCAGCCGCTACGCCGAGACCTGGCGGAAGCTGGATGCCGCGCAATTCCCCTTCGTGCACGAGATCGCCGACGACTTCGCCGAGCACGACGACAGGGACCAGTTCCTCGCCGCGCTGGAACTGACCCTGGCGGGCCTGCGCCTCCAGGCGGAAACTCCCTGACGCCTGATTTCCCCCCTGTGAGCGCCATGGCTCCGTCCGTGTGCGTGTCGGATTGCCCCGTTCCGGTAAAGCGAACAACGTCAGGAGGAACAAGCAGCAACAGGACACATCCGACCAGGAAGCAGGTTGCGCGCATGTCCGCCAGCGAGAGCGAGAACCCGGCGATCCCCTCCCCCACCCCCACGGCGCATCGGCCCCGGACGAACCGCGACTGGTGGCCGGATCAGCTGGACCTTCAGGTCCTCCATCAGCATTCCGAGCGAGCGAACCCGCTGGACGAGGGCTTCGACTACGCCAAGGAGTTCGCGACCCTCGACGTCGAAGCGCTCAAGCGCGACGTCTTCGAGGTGATGACCACGTCGCAGGACTGGTGGCCCGCCGACTACGGTCACTACGGTCCGCTCTTCATCCGGATGAGCTGGCACTCCGCGGGAACGTACCGGATCGCGGACGGCCGCGGCGGTGGCGGCGCCGGCGCGCAGCGGTTCGCTCCGCTCAACAGCTGGCCGGACAACGCGAGCCTGGACAAGGCGCGCCGTCTGCTGTGGCCGGTCAAGCAGAAGTACGGGCAGCGGATCTCGTGGGCGGACCTGCTCGTCTTCGCCGGCAACTGCGCCATGGAGTCCATGGGGTTCAAGACCTTCGGGTTCGGTTTCGGGCGCGAGGACCAGTGGGAGCCCGAGGAGATCTTCTGGGGGCCCGAGGACACCTGGCTCGGCGACGAGCGCTACAGCGGGGACCGGGAACTCGCCGGCCCCTTCGGCGCCGTTCAGATGGGGCTGATCTACGTCAACCCGGAAGGCCCCAACGGCACCCCGGACCCGCTCGCCGCCGCCCGGGACATCCGGGAGACGTTCGCGCGGATGGCGATGAACGACGAGGAGACGGTCGCGCTCATCGCCGGCGGCCACACGTTCGGCAAGTGTCACGGGGCGGTCGACCCCAGCTACGTCGGCCCCGAACCCGAGGCCGCCCCCGTCGAGCAGCAGGGCCTCGGCTGGCACAACACGCACGGCAGCGGGGTCGGCGGCGACGCGCTGACGAGCGGGCTCGAAGGGGCGTGGACGTACGAGCCGACGAAGTGGGACAACGGGTACCTGGACAACCTGTTCGGCTACGACTGGGAACTCACCACGAGCCCGGCCGGTGCCCACCAGTGGACTCCCACCGACCCCTCCGCCCGGGACAAGGTCCCCGACGCCCATGACCCGTCCAAGCGGCACGCCCCGATCATGCTGACGACGGACCTCTCACTGAAAGTGGATCCGATCTACGGGCCGATCGCCCGGCGCTTCCACGAGAACCCGGACCAGTTCGCGCTGGCCTTCGCCAAGGCGTGGTTCAAACTCCTGCACCGCGACATGGGCCCCCGCTCCCGCTACCTCGGCCCGTGGATTCCCGAGCCGCAGCTGTGGCAGGACCCCGTTCCCCCGGTCGACCACGACCTGATCGACGACGCGGACATCGCCGCCCTGAAGGCAACCGTCCTCGCCTCCGGCCGGTCCGTCCCCCAGCTCGTCACCACCGCCTGGGCCTCGGCCGCCAGCTTCCGCGGCACCGACAAGCGCGGGGGCGCCAACGGGGCACGCATCCGGCTCGCACCGCAGAAGGACTGGGAGGTCAACGACCTCCCCGAAGTGACCGAGACGGTACGCGCCCTGGAGCAGATCCAGCAGGACTTCAACGGCTCGCAGACCGGCGGCAAGCGGGTCTCCCTCGCCGACCTGATCGTCCTGGGCGGCTGCGCGGCCGTCGAGAAGGCCGCGGCCGACGCCGGGCACGAGCTGACCGTGGACTTCACACCGGGGCGCACGGACGCCACGCAGGAACAGACCGACGTGGAGTCGTTCGCCGTACTCGAACCCAGGGCGGACGCGTTCCGCAACTACCTCAAGGCGGGCGAGAAACTCTCCCCCGAGACCCTCATGCTCGACCGCGCGAACATGCTCAACCTCACCGCCCCCGAGATGACCGTCCTGATCGGCGGCATGCGGGCGCTCGGCACCGGCTACAAGGGCTCCGCGCACGGCGCCTTCACCGACCGGCCCGGGGTCCTGACCAACGACTTCTTCGTCAACCTCCTCGACATGCGCACGCAGTGGTCCACGTCGGCCACGGACGAGAACGTCTACGAGGGCCGGGACCGGGACACCGGCGAGGTGAAGTGGACGGCGACCGCCGTCGACCTCGTCTTCGGTTCGCACTCCCAACTCCGCGCCCTCAGCGAGGTCTACGCCTCCCGTGACGCCGACGCGAAGTTCGTACGGGACTTCGCCGCGGCCTGGGACAAGGTGATGAACCTCGACCGGTACGACGTCCGCCCCTGAGCGACCGTCGGGGCCGCAGGCCAGGAGTTCTCCGAGCTCCTGGCCTGCGGGCGCGGGGCCCGTCGGCCCTGGTCAGACGCGTCGGCGCTGTGACACGCCGCCGGATGGCCTATCGAGGCCATTTGCTTATCTTCCGGTCATAACGTGCCGAATATGATGAAAACTCATGTCGCCTACCTGGCATGTGCCGCAGCACTCACCGGGGCAGCACTCGGCGCCGGACCGGCCGTCGCCGCCGCCCCCAGGACGCACCTCGTCTTTCCCGGGGACTCGATCCAGAAGGCGGTGGACACCGCCGACCCGGGAGACACCGTTCTGCTGACCCCCGGCACCTACCGCCAGAGCGTCAAGGTGACCACCCCTCATCTCACCCTGCGCGGCATGGGCCGCCTCACCGTCCTGGAGCCGGCCAAGACCAAAGCCGCCGAGAGCTGTGGTGAGAACGGCAACGGCATCTGCGTGGTCGGCAAGAAGGACAAGGACATCGAAGGCGTCACCATCGCCGACCTGACCGTGACCGGCTTCTCCAAAGCCGGGGTCATCGCGGTGGGGACCGACAAGCTGACGGTGCGGAACGTGACCGCGGTGAAGAACAAGGTCTGGGGGATCGCGCAAGAGCGTTCGGTCCGCAGCGTGTTGCGCCACAACACCGTCCGGGACAGCGGTGACGCCGGCCTGTTCCTCGCGAACACGATCAGAGCCGAGGAGGGCGCCGTGGACACCGAGGGGACCGTGATCGAAGCCAACCTCCTGCAAGGGAACCGGATCGGTGTCACCGTCCGGCGGCTGCGCGACCTCACCGTCGCGCACAACCGCATCTCCGGCAATTGCGCAGGCGTCTTCGTCGTCGGCGACGAGAACAAGCCGAAGGCCGGCGCTCTGACCGTGCGCGACAACCGCATCGCCCGCAACAACAAGTCCTGCCCCAAGACCGAGCGGCTCGAAGCGCTCCAGGGTTCCGGCATCGTGCTGACCGGCACCGAGGACACCGTGGTGACGAACAACCGCGTCATGGACAACGTAGGCAACTCCTCGATGTCCGGCGGCATCGTCCTGGCCAAGAGCTTCGTGGGCACCCCCAACGACCGGAACCGGATCACCGGCAACGTGCTCCAGGGCAACTCCCCGGCGGATCTCGTCAACACGGGCACCGGCGACGGCAACACCTTCCAGGGCAACTCCTGCCGGGCGTCGCGGCCCGCCGGCCTGTGCTGACCGCCCGCGGCACCGCTCATGAACTCCACGAAGGAGGGCGGCCCATGACGACCGCACAGACCTCACCCACGACATCCACCGCGCCACCAACCATGCGGCTCAGGGAACTCGCCTTCGGAGCGGCCTGCGCAGCCGCCCTCCGCGCCGCGACCCGCCTGAACGTCGCCGACGCCCTCGGTGACACCCCGCTGACCGCCGAGGAACTCGCCGCCGCGGTCACGACCGAACCGAAGCCGCTGCGACGGCTGCTGCGCGCCCTGTCCTGCTACGGCGTCTTCGCCGAGCGCCCGGACGGCACGTTCACCCACACCGACATGTCCCGGCAACTGCGCACGGACGACCCGCACAGCCTGCGCGACATCGTGCTGTGGTGCACCGAGCCATGGACCTGGGACGCGTGGCCCCGCCTGGACGAAGCGGTGCGCTCCGGCCGCAACGTCGTCGAGGAGCTCTACGGCAAGGAGTTCTTCCCCTACCTCAACGAAGACGCCCCCGAGTCGGCCGACGTCTTCAACCGCGCCATGACGACCTCCAGCGTGCAGTCAGCGCGCGATGTCGCCCGGTTCCTCGACCTGTCGACAGCCACCTCCGTCGCCGACATCGGGGGCGGCCAGGGGCATGTGGTGGCGAGCCTGCTGGAGAAGTACCCGTCGCTGCACGGCACTCTGCTCGACCTGCCGCGCGTGGTGGCCAACGCCGATCCACGGCTGCGGGCGGGAGGCGCGCTCGCCGACCGGATGCGCCTGGTGCCCGGTGACTGCCGCGAGGACGTCCCGGTCGAGGCCGACGTGTACGTCATCAAGAACATCCTGGAGTGGGACGACGACAGCACGACCCGCACCCTGCGCAACGTCATCCGGGCGGGCGGTCCCGGGGCGCGGGTCGTGGTCATCGAGAACCTCGTCGACGACACCCCGTCGATGCGGTTCAGCACCGCCATGGACCTGCTGCTGCTTTTGAACGTGGGCGGCGCCAAGCACACCACCGCCAGCATGACCGACCGGCTGACCAAGGCGGGCCTGGTCATCGACGACGTACGCCCCGTCAACCCCTATCTGCACGCCTTCGACTGCACCGTCCCCGGGTGACCGGACCCGATCCGGCACCACCTCGCAAACCGCCGGTCGCCGGGCGCGCAACCCTCGCGTGCCCGGCGACCGGCGGTTGATGCGGGTGCTTCAGGAGGTGGCGTCCCGCTCCCAGCGGTAGAAGCAGCGCGCCATCGCGTCCTTCGGCGACCGCCAGGTCTCCGGGTCGTACGCGGTGACGTACGCCGACAGCCGTTCGCTGACGTCCCGGAACTGGGGATGGCCAACCACCTTGGCGATGGCGGGTGCGGGGTCCCGCTCGGACTCGATGAGGTGCAGATAGACGTCGCCGAACTGGAAGAGGCTGCGGCGGGCGACGCCCACGAGGTGCGGCAGCTCTCCCCTGTCCGACTCCTCGAAGACCTTGGCGATGTCGATGGCCGACTCCGGCGCCATGCGGGCGACGATCAGGGACTGGTGCATCGTCCTGTCCTCCGTCCGGCTCAGTCGGACAGCACCGGCGCGGGCCGGCGCTCCGTGGCTGCCTGCTCGATCCGGTCCCGGATCAGCGCCATCTGGACCTTGGAGTTCCGGTTGATGTTGTTCGTCATCCAGTCGTCGTCGACCGGCGCGTCCGGCTTCATCGCGAAGTCCTGGGTCCACACCATCCGGGTGCCCTCGAGCACCTTCTCGTACCGCCACACGATGTTCATGTAGGCGAAGGGCCCGGTCTCGACCCGGCGGGCGCGCACCGTGAGCGTGTCACGGTCCGGCTCGCGCTCCGACACCCAGCTCCACACCTTCCCGTTCTCGTCGGGGTGCATGGTCAGCCGGAAGGTGGTCCGGTTCCCCTCCTGGGAGAGGATCTCGGCGGAGGCGTACTCGCTGAACAGCTGCGGCCAGTTCGCGACGTCGTTGGTCATGTCCCAGACCAGGTCGAGCGGTGCGCCGATGGTGATCTCGTTCTCGGTGTGCCCGGCCATGTCAGGCCTCCGTCAGCAGGACGCTGTTGACCAGTTCCAGGAACTGCTGGGGGGTCTTGCTCTTCTCCGCGTCGACCGGCATGGGCGTGCCGTACCGGTTCTCCAGCTCGCCCACGATGCCGAGCAGTGCGAGGGAGTCGATCCCGAAGGCGTCGAAGCCGGTGTCGTAGCGCCGGCGGAGCTCCTCCGGGGAGACGGTCACTCCGGCGGACTTCTTCATGAGCTCGGTGAGCTCCTCCACGGTGATGCGGTCACTCATGCGGTGTTTCTCCCTGCTGTGTCGGGTGCTGGGTGAGGAGGGCTGGCGATGCCTCGTCAGGAGGCGTCGCCGGCGCCGCGCCGGAGCACGAGCGCCGAGTTCGACCCCATGAGTCCTCGGCTGAGGACGAGCGCGGTGCGCAGTTCGGCGGCGCGGGCGCGGGAGGTCACGAGGTCGAGGTCGTGGCAGGCGTCGAAGACGTTGGGGGTGGGCGGGATCAGACCGTGCTCCAGCGCGAGGACGGCCGCGGCGACGTCCAGGACGGGCGCTGCCGCGTAGCTGCGGCCGGTGCCGGTCTTCGGCGCGGTGACGGGGACGCGCCTGCCGCGCTCGCCCAGGGCGTCCACGATCGCCAGCGCCTCGGCACGATCCGCCTCCGGTGCACCGAGGGCGTCGGCGAAGACCACGTCGATGTCCTCGGGCGCGCAGTCGGCCTCCGCCAAGGCACCCAGGACGGCCTGGGCCAGCCCTTGCCGGGACTCCTCCCAGCGGGAGGCACCCGTGAACGTGGCCGCATGGCCCGCCACGGTGGCCCGCACGGATGCGCCGCGGTCGCGGGCCGCGGCCTCGCTCTCCACGACGAGCATGGCGCCGCCCTCGGCGGGCACGAATCCGCAGGCCGCCGTGGTGAAGGGGCGGTAGGCGCGCTGGGGGTCGTCGACGGTGCTCAACTCCTCGTAGCCGAGCTGGCAGACCATCGAGTAGGGGGCCAGCGGCGCCTCGGTCGCGCCGGCCACGAGCACGTCGGTGCCGCGCCGCACGGCCCGCGCCGCATGCGCCACGGCGTCGAGGCCGCCGGCCTCGTCGGCGGCGACCACACCGCACGGCCCCTTGAAACCACGGCGGATCGAGATCTGGCCGGTGCTCGCGGCGTAGAACCAGGCGATGGACTGATACGGCCCGACGAAACGGCTGCCCTTGTCCCACAGCCGCTCAAGCTCGCGCTGCCCGAACTCGCCGCCACCGGAGCCCGCCGCGGTCACCACCCCCACGGAGAACGGCGCCGCGTCCGTCTCGCCGCGGCCGAGACCGGCGTCGTCGAGGGCCTGGTCGGCCGCGGCCATCGCGAAGTGGGTGAACCGGTCGGTCTGGACGAGGTAGCGCTCCTCGACCAGGGCCGGCGGGTCGAAGTCCCGGACCTCACCGGCCACCCGCAGCGGCAGGTGCCCGCATCCCTCACGGGTGATGCGGTCCAGGACGCTGATGCCCTCCTTGGTCGACTTCCAGAAGGTGTCGGTGCTGGTGCCGTTGGGCGCGACCACGCCGATGCCGGTGATGGCCGCGCGCCGAGGATGTCCGCTCATCGTCTTTCCTCCCTCGGCAGGTCGAGGACCACCGCGGACTGGAAGCCGCCGAAGCCGCTGCCCACGGAGAGAACGCTGTTCAGCCTTCGCTCACGGGCGACGCGCGGGACGTAGTCCAGATCGCACTCGGGGTCCGGCGTCTCGTAGTTCGCGGTGGGCGGGACGACCTGGTGGGTCAGGGACAGCGCACAGGCGACGAGTTCGATCGCCCCGATCGCGCCGAGCGAGTGGCCCACCATGGACTTGATGGAGCTCATGGGCGTGTCGTAGGCGTGCGCGCCCAGGGCCCGTTTGACCGCGGCCGTCTCGTGCCGGTCGTTCTGGAGGGTGCCCGAGCCGTGCGCGTTGACGTAGTCGATCGCGGTGCGGTCCAGCCGGGCCTGGTCCAGGGCCTCCTCGATGGCCCGGGCCATCTCCAGTCCCTCACTGGTCAGACCGGTCATGTGGTAGGCGTTGCCGAACGTGGCATAGCCGCCGATCTCGCAGTACACGCGCGCGCCGCGGGCCCGGGCGTGTTCCAGCTCCTCCAGGACGAGGACCGCGCCGCCCTCCCCCATGACGAACCCGTTGCGGTCCGCGTCGAAGGGACGCGAGGCGTGGGCGGGATCGTCGTTGTTCGGGGACGTCGCCTTGATCGCGTCGAAGCAGGCCATGGTGATCGGTGAGATCGGCGAGTCCGACGCCCCGGTTATGCAGATGTCGGCCCGGCCCTCCTCGATCGTGTGGAAGGCGTATCCGACCGCGTCCAGGCCCGAGGTGCAGCCGGTGGAGACCGTCTGCACCGGGCCGCGGGCCTCGAACCGCTCGGCCACCGTCGAGGCGAGGGTGCTCGGCGAGAACGCGCGGTGCAGATGCGGGCCGGCCTGCCGGTGGTCCACGTCCCAGCGCCTGCCCCGCTCGCTGACCAGCACGTAGTCGTGCTCCAGCCGGGTGGTGCCGCCGACGGCGGTGCCCAGGGAGACCGCCACGCGCCACGGGTTCTCCACGGCGAGGTCGAGGCCGGAGTCCCGTACCGCCTCCTCGCCGGCCGCCAGGGCGAACTGGATGTACCGGTCGCAGCGGGCGATCTGCTCCGGGTCCAGACCGTGGGCCGCCGGATCGAAGTCGCACTCGGCGGCGATCCGCGACCGCAGCCCGGCCGGGTCGAAGAAGGTGATGCCCCGCGTCGCCGTGCGCCCCTCGGACAGCAGGTCCCAGAAGGCCGGGACCCCGATGCCCTGCGGGGCGACGACGCCCAGGCCGGTGACCGCAACGCGCCTGGTCATGAACGGACCTGAGGTCGCTCGGCCACCCGCCCCACGCTCGTGTGGGTCGGTTCCGCGGCGATCGGCACTCCGTCCGCGTCCTCGGTGTCGACGTGGCCGAGCGGCGGGCTCGGGGCGAGCGGGCCGAGGTGGAAGACCATGCGGGCCTCCACCTTGCCGACGTTGCGGAAGCGGTGCCGCATGTAGGCGGGGATCAGCAGCCCCTGCTCGGGCTGCAGCGGATGGGTCTCGCCGTCCAGGTCCACCTCCAGCTGCCCGCAGAGGACGTAGATGAACTCCTCGGAGTAGGGGTGGTAGTGCTCGGCGATGCGGTCGCCGGGCTGCACGATGGCCACTCCCATGAAACCGCTGGTGGAGCCGACGGTGGCGGGGGTGAGCATGGCGCGCAGGTCCCCGCCGCGCCGGGTGTTGGGCTCGACCTCGCTCAGGTCCACGATTCCGGGAAGTTTGGTCACGACGTTCCTCCGAACATGTGTGTCGCCGGCATGGCGCGTGGACATCACGGCCCGGTTGCCGGCGGGGCGAATCAGGCGTCGGGCGCCCGGCGGTCGGTGACGAGGTCCATACGGGGGATGTTGAGCTGGTGTGCGGCAACGCCGTCCTTCGCTCCCGCGCGGTCGGCGTGGAGGGCTTCCGCCTCCAGGAGTTCCGCGAGCTCGGTCGCCTCGGCAGGCTCCGAGAGGCCCAGCATGGCAACGTTGTCGAACCCTTCACGCACGTCCACGAGCCGTACCACCACGTCGTCGCGCTGGAAGATCGTGCTGCGCAGCAGCGGCGTGCGCGGATCGTCGGACGCCGCCGCGTCCTGACGGGCGAGCAGCTCGGCCAGGCGCATACCGCACCCTTCACGGGCCGGGTAGTACAGCGCCTGCCGCACGGCATCCGCACTGTCCTGACCCGACGTCACATGGTGGACGGCGGGCAGCGCCGCGCGGGTGAAGAAGAGACGGGCGGCCTCGGGGTCGTCGAGGTCCCTGTCCTGCTCCAGGTAGGGGTTGATGGCTTCCTCGACGGCCCGTACCTCGGGCTGCTTGGCGACGTGACGCAGCGCGGCGAGCAGGTCGCCCCGCACCTCGATGGCCCGCACCACCCGGTTGCCGTGCATGAACAGGGAGGTGCGGCACAGCTGGGTGGTGTCGTCGACGCGTGACTCCGGCGAGGCGTATCCGGCCAGGATCTCGGCGACGGCTTCCTCGCTGCCCGGCTTGACCGTGAAGGTGAGCGCGTGCCGGACCAGCCCGTCACCGATTCTCGGGGAGGCCTGCAGCCCACGGCCGCCGGGTTCGGCGGCCGCCGCCGGGCCGCCGGTCTCCCGCACGACGTGGAAGCGCAGCGACCGGGTGTCGCGGACGCAGCTGTGCAGCGGCTCCACCATCCGTACGTGGTCCTCGCTGTTGACCCAGGTGAGGAAGGGCGGGGCACTCTCCCACTCGCTCGTGATGAGCCATTGCGAGGGGTTCTCGATGGACTGGCACAGCTGGTCGCTGACATGCCCAGGGACGGAGGCGACCTGGTTGCACAGCTGCTCGTAGGCCTCCAGGAACTGCTGCTGGGCACCGTCGTAGACGTCCACGAGCAGGACGACACGCAGCCGGGAGCCGTCGAACACGGACTGGGCGACGCGCTGCGACGCCTCTCGCATGAAGGTTTCCGAAACACGTTCGGACGTGGTGGTCATCCTGCGCACATCTCCTTGACGGGGAACGGACCGGACAGGTCTCGATCACGTCGCTGCGGCTCCGACGTGCCTCGATCCCTCGATCCCTCGATCCTGAGCCCGCTTCCGGAGGTGCGCGACTCTTATGCGACTGGCCGGGCGACCCCGGGGCCTGGCGGGCCGGTCCCGCTCAGACCAGGTGGGCGAAGACCACCAGGTTGTCCGTGTAGTCCCGGACCGTATGGTCGTAGTCACCCGCACAGGTGATGAGCCGGACCTGCGCCTGGGCCGTGTCGGCGTAGACGCGCCGGCTCGGGAAGCGGTCCTTCTCGAACGTCTCCACGCTGTCGACCACGAAGGACGCGGTGCGCCCGTCGGCCCGCCGCACCTTGAAGGTGTCCCCCTTCTCCAGCTCTCCGAGGTCCACGAAGACGGCAGCCGAGGTCGTCGTGTCGACGTGCCCGGCGATGATCGAGGTGCCCGCCTCCCCGGGGGAGGCTCCCTTGGCGAACCAGCCGACGAGATTGGTGTCCCCGGCCGGGGGCGGCTGGAGCTGTCCGGTGGGGCCGATGGCGAGATCCGTGAAGGGCGCATCGACGGAGATCTTCGGAATGAGCAGGCGTACGGGTCTCGCGCGCGGCAGATGGTTCCCCGCGGCCCGTGCGGCCGGCGGAGCCGCCGCGGCATCGGTGTGCGGGGCCCGGGTCGGGCGGGAGGCGTCGGACGGCGTGCCGTCATGGCCGCCGAACAGGCCCATGGCCAGTACCAGGACCGCTACCGCACCCACCACCAGCGCTTTGGTGCGGGGCGGGTTGTCTGCGAGGGAAGGGGGGTGGTCTGCCATCGGACGCTACCTCACCAAGGCGTGACAGAAGTTCAGATGAAGAACGGGTAGGGGGGAGCCGGCGGGCCGCCACGCGACACGCGCGTGGCGGCCGCAGCGGCTATCGCATCCGGCATGGGTCAGGCCACGCTTTCGGAGATCTTCTTACGGCGCGCCGCGTAGAGACCGGTACCGGCGACCGCCAGGACGGCCAGCCCACCCGCGGTCACGGCCGGCGAGGCGAGTGCGCCGCCGCCGGTGTGCATGCCGCCGCTCGGCTTCTCCTCGCGGCCGCTCCACCCGTCGCTGTCCTGCTCCCCGCTCCAGGAGTCCTCCTCCTGCTTCGTGCTGCCGGAGTCCTTGCCCTGTCCCTTGTCCTTGTACGTCTCCGGGTCGAACCTGGGGTCCTTCGCGGTGTCCGAACCGTCCGCGTTCACCGCGGTCAACGCCCCACCACCGGTGTGCATGCCACCGCGCGGCGAGTCGTGACCGCTGTCCTTGTCGTGCTCCTTGCTGTACGAGGAGTCCGTTTCCTTGCTGTACGAGGAGTCCGTGTGGTCCTCCCAGTCGCTGCCGGCGGCATGGGCGCCGGGTGCGCCCAGAACGAGGACGGTCGAAGCCGCCGCGGTGGCAAGGAGCATGCGAGCAGAGTGCATCTGACATTCCCTCCGCCGAGGAGCGGACAGCTGGCGCTTCGTCAGCTGAGGTGATCCGTCCCCGACGTGATCCACCGTCAGTGCCCACCGTGCCTCGCACCACTCGGGACGATCGCTCGGGTGAACACACCCACTCGTTCGACGGCGGCAGAACCACGACCGCACGACACGGCCGACCGGCCCCGTCGAGGGACCGGTCGGCCGTATCTGCCAAGGTCAGACGGTTGCCAGCAGCGTGGTCAGCGCATGACGCAGCACTGACTCGGCGTCAGGCTCCGCCCCTGCGGCCCGCCAGGCCACGAACCCGTCGGGCCGGACCAGCACGGCGCCTTCGGGCGTCGTTCCATGAGCGGCCGCCCAGTCCGCCCCGCCCTCGGGCGTCAGCTCGGCATCGGGGCCGCTGCCCAGCCGGTACGAGGTCAGGGGGACGGACATCGATGCGGCGACGCGGACGGCCGCCTCGTGCCAGCCACTTGGGTGATCGGCGTCGCTGAGCAGGACGAACGACCTCTCGTAGAGGTCCAGAGTGGAGATCTGTTCGCCTCGATGACGGACCGCCAAGTGCGGCGCTCTGCTGCCGGGTTCCCCGGACAGCTCGAAGCGTTCCGGTACGACCGGAGTGTCGGGGTCGGTTCCGAGGACTGCTCCGCGTGGATAGCGGTAGCCGAGGACCACGCCGAGGATGCCGCGCTGCGGGCCGCCGCCACCGCCACCGCCCATGCCGGGTGGCGGAGCGAAGCCGGGGTGGCTGTGCTCCACGGACCGTGCGGAGGCGCGGGCGCTGGTCGCCTCGGCCACCGGGCGCCGCTCGGCGTCGTAGCTGTCCAGCAGCGCCTCCCCCGCCCAGCCGCCGAGCACCGCGGCCAGTTTCCAGGCGAGGTTGTGCGCGTCCTGGATGCCGGTGTTGGAGCCGAAGGCACCGGTGGGGGACATCTCGTGGGCCGAGTCTCCGGCCAGGAAGACCCGCCCCGCCCGATAGCTGCGGGCCACCCGCTCGGCGGCGTTCCAGGGAGCCTTACCGGTGACCTGTACGTCGAGGTCGGCCACTCCGATCGCGCGCCGGATGTGCTCCGCGCACCGCTCGTCGGTGAACTCCTCCAGCGTTTCGCCCTGTTCGGGATGCCAGGGAGCGTGGAACACCCAGTTCTCCCGGTTGTCCACCGGCAGCAGCGCCCCGTCCGCCTCCGGGTTCGTCAGGTAGCAGACGATGAAGCGGCGGTCGCCCACGACCTCGGCGAGCCGGCGGGACCGGAAGGTGATGCTGACGTTGCTGAACAGGTCGCCAGGACCGCTCTGGGCGATGCCGAGTTGCTCACGAACGGGGCTGCGGGGGCCGTCCGCGGCGACGAGGTAGTCCGCGCGGATGGTGGTGTGCTCGCCGGTCTCCCGGCTCTTGACCACCGCGGTGACGCCGGAGGAGTCACTGTCGAACGACAGCATTTCGGTGCCGTAGCGCAGATCGCCGCCGAGCCGCTCGGCGTGCGCGAGCAGCACCGGCTCCAGGTCGTTCTGGCTGCACAGGCACCAGGAGCTGGGGCTGAAGCGGGCCAGTGCGCCGCCCGCGTCGATCTCCTTGAACAGCCACTCCCCCGCGTCGCCCACCAGGGTGGGTGTCTGGAGGATCCCGTGGTTGTCGTCCAGGGTGGCGGCGGCCTCCCGGATCCCCGGCTCGACGCCGGCCGTCCGGAACAGCTCCATCGTACGGACGTTGTTCCCGCGCCCACGGGGGTGAATGGACGTTCCTGCGTGCCGCTCCACCAGCGTGTGCCGTACGCCCAACCGGCTCAGGAACAACGACGTCGACAGCCCGACGAGGGATCCTCCGACGATGAGGACGGGGACGTGATGGATCGTCTCGTCGGTCTGCTCGTCTGTTCGTTCCGTTCTTCGTGCCATGGCCCGCCTCCAGCTCGCTGTCTCTGTCGACCCGGCCGCATTCGGCCGCGAGCCTCATCCATGCCCCCCTGGCAACCGCACGGGCCCAAGCTTCACCCGCTCTACTCGCCGGGTTCGCCGAGTCAGCGGAACCGGGGCGTCGTATGTGGCGGGGCAGGCTTCGTCGGCCGGCGGCCTGGACCTGGACGGTGAGGACGTGCTGGGCATCGCCTGGGACGCACACATCAGGGCGGCGATACCACCGGCACAGGGTGCGGTGGTATCGCGCTCGCGTACGGTCGTTCAGCGTGTCGCGCCGTCCTCACGCGGGACCGTGCGGTGTGGAGACCGGCGGGCGCTGCTCGGACATCGGGCGTTCCTCGGACAGGTCGAAGAGGTTGTCGCGCTGGACCACGCACAGGGCCCAGATGATGAAGCCGGAGAGGGCGATCATCACCACCGACCACACCGGGTAGTACGGCAGGGAGAGGAAGTTGGCGATGATGACGAATCCGGCGATGACCACGCCGGACACGCGCGCCCAGGTCGCCGTCTGGAGCAGCCCGATACTGACGATCACGGCGACCACGCCCAGAGCGAGGTGGACCCAGCCCCAGCCGGTCAGGTCGAACTCGAAGACGTAGTTGCGCGTCGTGACGAAGATGTCGTCCTCGGCGATGCCCATGATGCCCCGGAAGATGTCGAGCAGGCCGACGAGAAAGAGCATCACGGCTGCGAAGGCCGCCAGGCCGGTGGCCCACTCCTGCTTCGCCGTGTGTGCCGGCCGGGTGTGTGTCGCGGTCATCTTGCGCCTCGATTCATGTGGCCCGGACGCTCAGCGACCGGTGGTGCCGGGCGCGGAGCCGGTGGGCTGCGCCGGTCCCTGGCCTGCCAGGACCAGGTCCTTCGCCCTGCGGAACTCCTCGTCCGTGATGTCGCCGCGGGAGCGGATCTCGGACAGCTTGGCGAGCTCGTCGACGCTGCTGGTCCCGCCGGCCGCGGTCTGCCTGATGTAGGCGTTGAACTCCTCCTGCTGCGCACGCGCCTGGGCGACCTCCCGGCGCCCCATGTTCTTGCCGCGGGCGATGACGTAGACGAACACGCCGAGGAAGGGCAGCACGATGGTGAACACCAGCCAGCCCGCCTTCGCCCACCCGCTCAGCTGGTCGTCGCGGAAGATGTCGACCACGATCCGGAAGAGCAGGATGAACCACATGATCCACAGGAAGAACCAGAGCATGCTCCAGAAGACGCTCAGCAGGGGATAGTCGTACGCCAGGTAGGTCTGTGCGCTCATGTCTCTCCTCCGTCCCGGGCCCCCGTCCCGCCGCCGTTGCTGTCCTCAGCGTGGACGGGACTGGGGCCGCGTGGCCTCACCCGGCGCGGGTGAACGGGCGCCACCGGGCCACCGCCCGGTACCAGGCGGTGGAGGCGACGTACTCACCGAGAGCCAAGGCGGAGACGGCCACCAGGAAGACGGCGATCAGCCAGGAAAGAAAGGTGAAGACGGGGCCCAGCGGGCCGAACTCGGCCAGGCTGCGCTCCATGGCCGCGGGCAGCACCGCATGGGCGGCCCGGCTCAGCAGGACCGAACCCCCGCCGGCCAGCACCGCTCCGGGCAGCAGACGCGTCCAGCCGATCCGGCCGCCCAGCAGCAGATGCTGGGACCACCACCACAGCAGCGTCGCCGAGAGCAGGGAGAGCACCAGCCCGGTCAGAGCACCGGCGCCGAATCCGTCGCGCAGCGGCGCCTGGAGCAGGAGGTAGGCCAGCCAGACGACCAGCCACAGCACCCAGCGCCAGACCGCGGTGCGCACCGGCGCGCGCGGCAGATGCCAGCACCGCTCGCACACCGCCTGGAGCGCCCGGCTGAACGCGGTGGCCGACACCAAGGTGACGACCACGCCCACGGCCCCGGTGGTGTTGCTGGTCGGGCCGGTGGCGGAGAAGACCTCGCGCAGCTCCTCGAGGGTGTCGCCGCGCACCCCCAGCACCGTGCGGAGGGAGTCGGCCAGCAGGTCCTGGAGCCAGCCGGGGGCGAATGCCGCGACGGTCATGAGCAGGGGCAGCGCGGTGAGGAACGCCTGCGCGGCGAGCCGCACGGAGCCCTCGACGACGTTGAGTGCCGTAAGACGAGACACCAGCCGGGCCGCAGCTCCGGACCGCAGACTCTCCATCAGCGCGTGAGCGTGTACGCGCGGGACGCCGGTCGTGTGCGGAACGCGCGCCGGCCTCGGGATTCTCCGACCGCTGCGACCGAGGCTCACGGGGCCGTCCGTTCCGCGCCCGGGCCGGGCGGCGAATCGGCCGGTACGGCCGCCATCCCGCGGATCGCCAGGGTGATCAGGTCGGCCATGGCCCCACCGGCGGCCCGTGCGCGGTGGTCCGCCGGCAGCCACGCCATGGACTCGGTTGCTTCGGGTTCCCTCCCGCGCCGACCGCGGCGCGGGGCACCGGCCGGAGCGGCGGTCGTGGCGGCTGCCGCACCGGAAACCGGGTGCGGCGTCATGCCGTCGCGTCGGGGTCCGGCCCCGGAGGAAGCGTCTTTCGCAGCGCGGCACGCCATGCCAGGGCGACCGCCACCTCCGCCACCCCCAGCAGGACGAGCCACAGGCCGAGCAGCCGGGTCAGGGCGCGGGCCGACTCGGTGGGGAAGGCGAGCACCACGATCCCGGCGACGATGCCGAGCAGGGCGGCGGCCGCGACGACGCCTCGGTGCGGCAGGGACGTGACGGAGATCGCCGTGTAGAGGGTGAGGATGCCGGACACGAGCCAGACGGCCCCGGTGATCAGCGAGAGTGCGGCGATCGTCTGCAGCGGGTTGCGCAGGCTCAGCACTCCGGCCAGGACGTACAGCACGGCCAGGAGCAGTCCCGGCAACCGCTCGTGCCCCTCCCGGCCGAAGACGGCCACGAACCGGAACGCGCCGGTCACCAGCAGGTACAGGCCGATGAGGACGGCCAGGACGTGCAGGGTGGCGTCAGGCCAGACCAGCACCAGAATCCCCGGCACGAGGGTCGCCAGAGCCGATGCCAGCAGCCAGGTCCAGGAACGGCCGAGCCGCGCGAGTTCCTCCGCGGGGTCGCCGGTCGGAGAGTCACCCGCCCCGTCGGGCCCGTACGGCTGCCCGGCACGCGATACCGGTTCACGCGACATGGTCATGGCTCCTCCTCGCGTGATCAGCCGTCGCTCCGAGAGCCGACGGGACGGGTGAAGGGGGTGCACCCGACCGGTCCAGGGTCACGCCGGCCGCTCGGTGACCGGCTCACCCACCACGGGTGAGCCGTCGACGCCGCCGTGGCGGTGAGCTGGAGGCCCCCGGCGCCCGGCTGATCCGGCGCCCGGCCGGACGGAACGAGACGACATGAGCGATCCGAGCACAGCCCGGACGGACCGCGCCCGGCCCGGGCCCGTGACACGGCCCCCGGAAGCGGTCGGCGGTCATCCCGCTCCGACCCCCGCAGCACCGCCGTCGGACCGCTCCTCGACAGCACCGTCACGCCGACCGTGGCGTGCTCGTCCAGCGGCAGCGGCCGGCGCCGGGACACCGGACAAGGAGGCGGGACCATGACCGTGCCGAGCGTTTTCACCGCGTCGCTGCCCCCGGCCGAGCGAGCCGCCCACGGCAGGGAGGCACGGCGGCGGGCGCCGCGTTCGTCGCACGGCTGGTACGAGCCCGCACCGCAGCGGCTCGACCCCGTCGAGGTGGTGGAGCGTCAGTCGGCGGAGCGCGTACCGGAGTTGGTGCCGATCCGCTACGGCCGCATGCTGGAGTCGCCGTTCCGTTTCTACCGCGGCGCTGCCGCGATCATGGCGGCCGACCTGGCGCCCCTGCCCGACACCGGGCTGCAGGTGCAGTTGTGCGGGGACGCCCACCCTCTGAACTTCCGGCTGCTCGCCTCGCCCGAGCGCCGTCTGGTCTTCGACATCAACGACTTCGACGAGACGCTGCCCGGGCCGTTCGAGTGGGACGTCAAACGGCTGGCGGCCGGTTTCGTGACGGCGGCCCGGGCGAACGGCTTCTCGCGCAAGCAGCAGAACAGCACCGTGCGGGCCTGCGTGCGGGCCTACCGGGAGCGGATGCACGAGTTCGCCGGGATGCGCACCCTGGACATCTGGTACGCGCAGGACGCCGCCGACCGGCTACGGGAGCTGATGGCCTCGGCGATGGACGAGGAAGAGGCCCGCCGTACCGCCCGCGCCACCGAGCGGGCCCGCACCCGCACCCACCTGAAGGCCTACGCCAAGCTCACCGAGATGACCGATCAGGGTCGTCGTATCACCCCCGACCCTCCGCTGATCACCCCGCTCGACCAGCTGCTGGACGACCCCTCCGAGGAAGGGCGTGAGAAGCAGCTGCGCGGCCTCGTCGACCAGTACGCGCAGACCCTTCCGTCCGAACGCCGCCATCTGTTGCGCCGCTACCGTCTGGTGGACATGGCCCGCAAGGTGGTGGGCGTCGGCAGTGTCGGCACGCGCTGCTGGATTCTGCTGCTGCTCGGCAGGGACGACGACGATCCACTGCTGCTGCAGGCCAAGGAGGCCGGGGAGTCGGTGCTGTCCGCCCCCACGGGCGGCGACCGGTACGACAACCAGGGGCGCCGGGTGGTGACCGGACAGCGGCTGATGCAGACGACCAGTGACATCTTCCTGGGCTGGACGAGTGTCGTGGGCCTCGACGGGCAGGACCGGGACTTCTACGTACGCCAGCTGTGGGACTGGAAGGGCATCGCCCAGACGGAGACCATGGGGCCGGACCTGCTCGACCTCTTCGGACGGCTGTGCGGGGCGTCCCTGGCGCGGGCGCACGCCCGCTCCGGCGACCCCATCGCCCTCGCCGCCTACCTCGGGACGAGCGACCGCTTCGACCGTGCGCTCACCGAGTTCGCCCAGTCCTACGCCGACCAGAACGAACGGGACTTCGCGGCGCTGGAGGCCGCCCGCCGCTCCGGCCGGATCAGGGCGGAGCAGCGCTGAGCGGACCGCGCCGCTCACCTCGTCCCCTCACTCGGGCAGCTGGCGCATCTCCAGGACCCGCAGTCCCAGTGACTGGCACCTCGCCAACAGGCCGTACAGGTGCGCCTCGTCCACGACGGGGCCGAACAGGACGGTCTGGCCGGCCATCACCACGTGGCCGAGCTCCGGAAAGGCCTTGGCCAGCGTTTCCGACAGGTGTCCTTCGACGCGGATCTCGTAGCGCACGAGCTGTTCTCCCACGGAGTGCGAGGGACGGGTGGACGTGCCCTTGGCTGCGATCGTCTCGCCCTCGTGTCGGTTCGGGCCTCACCCGGTACAGGTGACCGTGTCACGCAGGTCGGAGATGGTCGATCAGTGGGTCAGGACGATCTTGAAGGTGATGATCAGCAGGCCGAGCACCAGGTTGACCGACGCGGTGGCCGCCATGAGGCGCGGCGAGGCGCCGGCGTGTCGTGCCGCGGCCAGGGACCAGCCCACCTGGCCCGCCACGGCGACGCACAGGGCCAGCCATCCGGCACCGCGCACGTCCATGCCCAGGAGCGGGCTGACGGCCACCGCCACGGCCGGCGGGACGGCGGCCTTGACGATCGGCCACTCCTCCCGGCACACGTGCGCCACGACCCGCCGTTCCAGAGGCTGTCGCGCGAGACGGGCCCCGAACAGCTGGGCGTGCACGTGCGCGATCCAGAACACCACGCCGGTGAGCAACAGCAGCAGCACCAGCTCGGTGCGGGGGAAGGAGCCCAGGGAACCGGCGCCGATCACCACGGAGGCCGCGAGCATGGATCCGTAGACGCCGCCGGTGTAGTCCTCCCGCGATTGCCGGGCCTTGGCCGTGCCGGTCCTGAGTCTCGACACCGGTGACTCCCTCCGGACTCAGTGCGTCGAACCGGTGGCTTCGGCCGGGGCATCGGCGTCCGGCCGCCGCGTCCGGCTCTCCCGTGCGGCCGGCAGGTGGTGAGTGACCAGGAAACTGGCGAGGGCGATGCCGCCCGTGGCCAGGATGGCCGCCTTCAGTCCGTCCAGTTGCGCGTCGGCGTAGGAGTCCGTGACGGCTTCCACCTCGGAGGCCGGCAGCCCGGCGCGCTCGGCGGCCGCGTGCACCTGGTCGGTGGGGACGAAGCTGATCCCGGCTTCGAGGGAGACGCCGACCTGTTCACGCGTCGCCTCGGACAGCTGAGGATGGGTTTCCACCTGTGCCGTGAAAGCGTGCGCCAGTGCACCGATCAGGATGGACCCGATGAGTGCGGTGCCCAGCGCGGAGCCCAGGTTCTGCGCCGTGAACTGCAGCCCTCCGGCCTCACTGCGTTCCTCCTCGCTGACGCTGGACTGGACGACGTTGCCCAGCTGCGAGGCGAGCAGGCCGACACCCACGCCCAGCAGGGCCATGGCGCCGGCGAACTGGGCGTCGTCGATGGCCGGCTCGATGGTGGCCAGCAGCCACACGATGGAACCCGTCAGGATCAGCAGGGCCAGCCGGACCACCCGGCGCGGCCCCAGGATCCGGCCCAGCGACGACCCCGACAGGGAGGTCACGAACATGGTCACGGACACCGGAAGCAGCCGCAGCCCCGTCTCGAAGGCGTCGAACCCCTGAACCACCTGCAAGTACAGCGGGATGGTGAAGAACAGCCCCAGCAGGATGAGGTTCTGGCTGAGCAGCGTCAGCAGCCCGGACCGCAGCACCGGCCTGCCCAGCAGCGACAGGTGGACGAGGGGGTCGGCGCCGGTGGCGTCGCGTCGCTGCTCCCAGTGCCGGAAGACGGCGAGGACGGCCGCCCCGGCCGCGACGACGAAGAGCGTGGGGGCGAAACCGAGGACGGTGAAGGGAGCGTTGCGGGGCTGCACCCACCCCCAGGTGCTGCTTTGCAGCACCCCGAGCACGCACAGCCCCAGCCCGGCCGCGGAGAGCACCGCGCCGACCCAGTCCAGGCGGGGACGCGGGCCGGCCTGGGCGGGCGTCGGGATCACCCGCCGGCACAGCAGGATCGCCACGACGATCACGACCTCGCCGGCGAAGACCAGCCGCCAGGTCAGATACGTCGTCACCCAGCCGCCCAGCAAGGGGCCGACCGCGATTCCGGCACCGGCGAGGCCGCCGATGACCGCGTAGGCGACCGCCCGGTCCTTGCCGCGGTACGACTCCGCCACGAGGGCGGCCATGGCCGGCAGCACCATGGCCGCCCCGAGGCCCTCGATGACGGACCAGCCCAGGGTGAGGACCCACAGCGTGGGCGCCACCGCGGTCAGTGCCGAGCCCACGGCGTAGACGACCAGGCCCAGGAGGAACATGCGGCGCCGGCCCAGGATGTCCCCGAACCTGCCCCCGATGATCATGAATGCGGCCATGACCAGGGCATACAGGGTGATGACCGCCTGGATGGCGGTCACCTCCGTGTCGAAGTCCTCGACCAGCTGGCTGACGGACACGTTCATGACGGAGGTGTCCAGGACCATCAGGAACTGGGCCGTTCCGAGGACGATCAGAGCCCGCCAGTGCTTCACGCTCGCCACCTCACCGGGTCCGTCCCGCTCAGCGGGCCGCGTCCATCTGCTCGTCGAGCGAGAGGGCGGCCGTGATCAGCGCGAGGTGGGTGAAGGCCTGCGGGAAGTTGCCCAGTTGTTCTCCCGTGGGGCCGACCTCCTCCGCGAACAGCCCTCCGTGACTGGCGTACGTGAGCATCTTGTCGAAGGCGTAACGGGCCTGCCCGAGCCGCCCCGCCCGGGCAAGCGCGTTCACGTACAGGAAGCTGCACAGCGAGAACGTGCCTTCGCTGCCCCGCAGTCCGTCCGGGGACGCCGCGGGGTCGTAGCGGTAGACGAGGCTGTCGGAGACCAGTTCCTCTTCCATCGCGTCCAGGGTGGACAGCCAACGCGGGTCGTTCGGTGCGATGAATCCGACGGAGGGCATCAGCAGCAGGGACGCGTCGAGCGTGGTGGCGTCGTAGTGCTGGACGAACGCCCGGCGGTCGGTGCTCCAGCCGCGCTCCATCACCTGGCGCAGGATGTCGTCCCGTGCCGTGATCCACCCGGTGAGGTCGGCGGGGCGGGCGAAGTCGCGGGCCATCCGGATGCCCCGGTCGAAGGCCGCCCAGCACATCAGCCGGCTGTAGGTGAAGTCCTTCTGCCCGCCCCGGGTCTCCCAGATGCCTTCGTCGGGCCGGTCCCACGCCTTGACCAGCCAGTCCAGCACCCCGGCCAGGGACTGCCAGCCGTCGTACGGCGGCGCCGAGGCGGCGTCCTCGACGGCCTGGGACAGGGCGAGGACCGCCTCTCCGTAGATGTCGAGCTGTAGCTGGCCCGCCGCGCCGTTGCCCACGCGGACCGGCGCGGACCCGCGGTAGCCCTCCCAGTGGTCGAGGACCTCTTCCGGCAGGTCCGGGTCGCCGTCGATCCGGTACATGATCTGCAGGGGCTCACCGCTGACCGTGCCTCCTGCCCTGATCCGCTCGCCCAGCCAGTCACGGAAGGCGTGCGCCTCCTCCAGGTAGCCGAGCCCCAGCAGGGCACCGACCGACATCGAGCCGTCCCGGACCCAGGTGTAGCGGTAGTCCCAGTTGCGCCCGCCGCCGATCTGCTCCGGCAGCCCCATGGTGGGAGCCGCGACAGGCGCTCCGGTGGGCGCGTAGGTGAGCAGCTTGAGGGTGATGGCCGCCCGGTTCACCATGTCCTGCCAGCGTCCCCGGTACCGGCTGCGGCGGACCCACGCATGCCAGAAGTCACGGGTCTGCTCGTACAGCGTCACCACGTCGGCCCGGCTCAGCGGTGGCGGAGCGGCGTCGTCCGGGTCCCCGACCGTCAGGACGACGGCGGCGAAGTCGTCCGGCCCCAGGGTCGCCTCGCCACGGAGGTCGTCGCCGTCCCCGCGCCAGGTCACCGGTCCGACGCTCTGCACCGTGGCCTGGGCGCCGGGCGCGTCGAATCGCGCGGCTTCCTCGGTGAGGTCCAGCCGGTGGCCGGCGCGGCCGTAGTCGAAGCGGGGGCGGCACTCGAGGGCGAAGCGGACCCGGCCGCGCGTGACCCGCAGGACGCGGACCAGCCGGTGCCGGCCTTCCGGTCGGCTTGTCGACTCCACCGGCATGAAGTCGACGACCTCGCCCACCCCGTCCTCCGCGAGGAAACGGGTCACGAGCACGGCGGTGTCCTGCAGGTACAGCTGGACCGGGGGCCGCGGGGTGTCGGCGCGGACGCTGAAGTGTCCGCCGCGGTCGTGGTCGAGCAGCGAGGCGAACACGCTGGGCGAGTCGAATCGCGGGGCGCACAGCCAGTCGACCGTGCCCTCGGAGGAGACGAGCGCGGCCGTCTGGAGGTCTCCGACCATCCCGTGATCGGCGATCGGGGGGTAGCGGCGCATCTGCGGGGCTCCTTCCGGCGGCATGTCCCGGTCGTCGTGGCGCGCCCGGCCTCCACCACCTTGGCCACGACCGGCCCGGGCCGGCTTCCCCCGTCGCGGGTGAGTCTCCGCCGGGCCGCCGGCAACCGGCCCCCGCCGCCCGAGGATGCAGCGGTCCCGGGCGCAGAGGACGCTGGGAGGACGTCCCGGTGCGCGAGGGAAGCGGTAGGTGATCTCCATGGCGGACGGTGCTGCCGGCCGACCGGTGGACGAGACGGCGGTCTCGATGCTGGACGCGTTGTTCGACCAGGCACCGATCGGGCTGCATCTGCTGGACGCCGACCTGCGGGTCGTACGCGTCAACACGGCGACTCCCGCGATGCGGGGCGTGCCCGAGGACGAGCTGGCGGGGCGCCCGGCCCGCGAGGTGTACGCCATGGTCGACACCGATGTCGAGGCCCTTCTCCGCGAGGTCCTGGACACGGGCGTGCCTCTGGTACGGCATCGTGTGCCGGCCCGCCTCGACGGGGTGCGGCACCACTACGAGGTGACGGCGCTGCGGCTGCGGAACCCGCACCAGAGGGTGCTGGGTGTGGCGCTCGCCGTGGTCGACGTCACCGACAGCGAGCGGAGCCGCGACCGAGCCCGGGTGCTCGACACCGTGCGCGTGCGTGTGGGCCGCACGCTGGATCCCACCGTCACCGGCGAGGAGCTCGTGGCCTCGTTGGTCCCCGATTTCGCCGATGTGGCCATCGTGGAGGTGGTGGACGCGGTGATCCGTGGCGACGACCCGCCCCTGGCTCCCCTGCCGCCGGGCACCCCCCTGATGCGCACCGCGTTCCGCGGCACCCGCACGCCCTCGCCCCAGGCCCACCCGGTCGGTGACGTGTGCACCCTGCCGGCTCCCACGCCTTTCACCCAGGCTCTGGCCGACCTGCACCCGCGGACGGTCGCGCTGGACGGCACCGCCCCCTGGTACTCCGTCGATCCCGCGCGGGCGGAGGCGATCCGCTCCTCGAAGGCCCACTCCCTGCTCGTGGTCCCCCTGGCGCTGCGCGACGCCGCGCTCGGCGTGGTCAGCCTCTACCGCACAGGGCAGTCGCCCGCCTTCGACGCGGGCGACCAGGAGCTGGCCATGGAACTGGCCGCCCACACCGCCCTGTGCATCGACAACGCGCGCCGCTACACGCGGGAGCACACCGTCGCGGCCACGGTGCAGCGGCAGTTGCTGCCCCGCCGCCCGGAGACCCACACCTCGCTGGAGGCCGCCTATCTCACCCTCACGGGCGCCGACCCCGGTGCCTGGTACGACACGATCGCCCTCTCCAGCGCACGCACCGCCCTCGTCGTCGGCAACGTGTCGGGCCGCGCCCTGAACGCCGCGGCGACCATGGGGCAGCTGCGCACCGCCGTGCGTTCGCTGACGGCGTTCGACCTGCCTCCCGACGAGCTCATGGCCCGTCTCCACGCGACCGCCGGTCAGCTGGCCGCCGAACGCGCGAGCCTCCCCGTCGGCGATCCGCTGCGCCGCGAGGCCCTCACCGCCGACTGCGTGTACGCGGTTCACGACCCCCTGTCCACCACCTGCACGCTGGCCGCGGCCGGCGCTCTCGTCCCGCTGGTCGTGCGCCCCGATGCCACCGTGCTGCTTCCCCGGACACCGGCGGGACCGCGCCTGGGCACGGCGCCGGACGCCCCCTTCGCGGCCACCGAGATCGAAGTGCCGGAGGGCAGCGTGCTGGTGTTCACCAGCGACCCGCTGCTCACCTCGTACCTGTCGGACGTCTCCGGGCCGCTGACTTCGGCGCCCCACTTCCGGGACCGCCCGCTGCAGGACCTGTGCGACGCCCTGGTGTACGCCCTCGGCGCGGGCCCGGGGATCGGCGCCGCGGCGGTGATCGTCGCGCGCACCCGGGCCTTTCCCGCCGACCGGCGTGCCGCGTGGCGGCTCGACGCGAGCCCCTCGGCCGTCGCCGTCGCCCGACGCCGTACCCGCGAGCAGCTCGCCGCCTGGGGCCTGAAGGGCGAGACGGCGGACGACACCCAGCTCATCGTCAGCGAACTCGTCACCAACGCCGTCCGCTACGGCACTCCTCCCATCGAGCTCCGCCTGATCCACGACCGGACGTTGACGTGCGAGGTCCGGGACGCCGGCTCGGCCTCTCCCCGCCTGCGGCACGCCGGTGTCGTGGAGGAGGGCGGACGCGGCCTGTTCATCACCGCCCAGCTCGCCCAGGCGTGGGGCACGCGGTACACGGCGTCGGGCAAGACGATCTGGACCGAGCAGACGCTGCCGCCCGCCGACTGAACGGCGGCAGCTCACTCTGCCGGCGGGACCGCCGACAGGGAGATCACAGCAGCCGGAGGTCCCGGGCGCGGCGCACCGCGTCACTCCGCCGGTTCACCGCGAGCTTCCGGTAGACGCTCTTGAGGTGCGTCTTCACCGTGTTCACCGACAGATAGAGGTCGGCCGCGATCTCCTCCGTCGACATCATCCTCGCCAGCCGCTCCAGCACGTCCCGCTCGCGTCCGCTCAGTTCCACCGCGACGAGCGGGGGGAGCGACGACTCCGGTCGCGCCCGCTCGCCGCCGGCCGGCGGCCCCGGCGTCAGCCAGCCGGCCGCCAGCTCGTGCAGCGCGGCCGTGGCCAACAGGGGCCGGATCCAGGCTCCGGCGTCGAGGAACGGACGCCGCAGCCGCTCGCGGCGGGCGTCCAGCAGCGCCCGCGCCACGAGCCGGTGAGCGGTGGCGGAGTCTCCCGCCTCCGCGGCGGCCTGTGCCCTCACCAGCGCCGCCCGCACGGTCACCGCCGGGCCCGTCCCGCCCTGGGTGTGGATGCTGTCGAGCAGATCGATGGCCTCCGCGGGGCGCCCTGCGGCGAGCTGGATGGCCGCGGCCTCCACGGCACAGGCCGGCTGGTCCGCGCCGACGCTCCGGAGCGCCTCGGCGGCCTCGTCCGGCCGTCCTTCGGCCAGGTGCGCGGCGGAGGTGACGACCGCTTCGTGGCTTTCCGCCCACGGCGAGGACACCGCACCGGAAACGGCCGCGTCCGACGCCTCGACGGCAGCTCGTGCCCGGCCCCTGACCAGCAGGAGACGAGCTGTGGCGAGGGCACGTCCCGCCCTCGGCACCGGATCGCGCGTGCCCGCCGGCAGTTCGGCCGTCTCGTCGAGCAGGGCCTGGGCCCGGTCCAGTTCGTTGCGGTCGACGGCCACGGCCGCCAGGACCAGCCTCCCGATGCCGGAGCCGGCCGACTGGGGCAGCCCGTCCTGCTCGGCCTCGGACACCGCCGCCAGGGCCTTGCGCTCCGCCCGGCCGGGCCAGCCGTTCAGATAGTCCAGCAGGGCCAGGTGAGACCTCGACTCCTCCCGGGGCATCGCGGTGGCGGCACCCTCGGGAGCACCGGCCACCGCGGACAGGGCGGCACGTGCCTCCTCGAAACGTCCGGCCCACAGCCGCACCGAGCCCAGATGGGTCAGCAGCAGTGCGGGCAGTTCGGGATGCCTGTCCAGAAGGTGCTGCGGGACCTCCCGGCCCAGTGCGTCGGCGGCTTCGACGGCCCTCTCGGCCTGGGGGAGGCATCCGGTCAGGCGGGCGGCGAGCGTCTCCAGCAGTGCGCAGCTCAGCTGGGCGGCCGCCCGGTCGGGCGCCTGGCCGGCCAGCTGTTCCTCGGCGTGGCGCAGGCTTGCCAGACCGTGGTCGAGGTCGTAACGGGCCAGCTCGCGAGCCGCCCGCACCAGTTCCGTGTCGGGGCTCCCGGCCCCGGGCGTCATGGTGGAGAACAGCTGGGCAAGGTCGTCCGTCGGCGCTCGCGTGAGGAGCCGGCCGATCGCGAGGTCGTCGACGAGGGCGCCCGCAGCGGCGTCCCAGTCGCCCGCCGCGGCGCCGTGCGCGACCGTCTCCGGCAGGAATCCGGAACTGCGCAGCCACTGTGCGGCCCGCCGGTGGAGTTCCGGCTCCAGCCCGGGCAGGCGCATGCGCAGATGCGCCCGGAGGATCTCCCCGAACAGCGGGTGGAGCCGGTACCAGGAGCGGCCGAGGTGCTCGACGAAGGCGTTCGCGCGGTGCAGTCCGAGGAGAAGGGGCTCGGCATCGGTCCGTCCGGTCAGCGCGTTGGCCAGCTCGGGACAGAACCGCTCCAGGACGCTCACCCGCATCAGCAGGTCCTGAGTCTCCTCCGTCTGCCCCTTGAGGACCTCGGCCAGCAGGAAGTCCGCGATCGTGCCCCGCTCCGCCTCGAACTCCTTCAGGTACAGCTCGGGATCGGCGTTCTCCCGGGCGGCCAGCGCGGACAGGCGCAGGCCTACGGCCCACCCCCGGGTGCGGTCCACCAGGGCGCGCGCGGCCGTCACCGGAAGGCTCAGACCGTGCAGTTCCAGCAGGGTGACGGCTTCCTCCGGGGTGAAGGCCAGCTCGGCGGCACGGATCTCCGTCAGCTCACCGGCCGCCCGGTAGCGGTGCAGCGGCAGCAGCGGTTCGGTGCGGGTCACGAGGACGAGGTGCAGCCCCCGTCCGGTGTGGTGCAGGACGAACTCCAGCTGCTCGGCGATCTCAGGTGCGCTGACGCGGTCGTACTCGTCGAGCACGAGGACCACGGGCCGGTCACGATCGTTCAGTTCGGCGGCGAGCGTGGTCAGCAGCCTGCCGTCCACCCGGGGCGGGTCCGCCGGGAATCCGGCCGGGCCGGCTGCCAGGGCGCCGGCGGCATGCAGGGCCTGAACGACGTAGGCCCAGAACACCTCTGGATGCCGGTCCCCCTCTTCGACGCTCAGCCAGGCGACCGGATGCCGCAGACCGGCCGCCCAGTCGGCGGCCAGCAGGGTCTTGCCGGCCCCTGCCGAGCCGTTGAGGAGGGTCAGCGGCGTGCGCAGCGCCTGGTCGAGATGGTCGACGAGCCGCTGCCGCCGCACGAAGGTGGCCGGCCTCGCGGGGACGGCGAACCTGGTGCGCAGGAACGGGTCGCCCAGGGGATCGGTGCCTGGAACGGACGGGTGCCCCAGGGGATCGGTGCCTGGAACGGGCGGAGCCGTGGGCTCCGTATCGCCGCTGGAAGTGTCGGCCACACCATTCACCACCCTCACCCCTGTCCGTCGGGACCAGATCACGGGCGGCGCTCCCCCACCAGCATCCCAGCCCTGCCGGCACGGCGCTCGGCGCACGGCGTCACAGGCCGTTCACCAGGCCTTGTGCACGCCGCTCAGCCGCGGATCACGTCCTGTTCCAGGTCGGGCCGGAACGCATGGAACGCGTCCTGGCCCGGCTGGACGACGCCGTAACTGTTCTCCGGTACCTCGTTCCAGGCGCCGGGCAGGTCACCCAGCGGCTCGGACACGACCAGGCGGGTGTCGTCGGAGACCTCCTGCAGGAACGCGGCGTCCGGGTGGAGTGCGCGCAGGGTCTCCACCCTGGTGCTGTAGAACAGCGACCGCGAGCGGCCTTCGCTGGAGTGGCGGAACGCCCAGACACGCTCGCCGTCGGCCACCGCGACGGTCATCTGCAAGGGGTGTTGCACGCCGTGCGAGTGCCCCGTCCTCTCGACGAAGGCCGCCATGCGCGCCACGGCACCGGGCGGATCGTCCGTCAGACCGAAGGTGAGGGCCAGGAAGAACATGAGTTCGGAGTCGGTGGACCCCTCGATGTCGGGGTACAGCGCCGGATCGACCGCCACAGCCAGGTCTCGGCGCAGGAGCCGGAAGTCGTTGATCATGCCGTTGTGCATCCACAGCCAGCGGCCGTGGCGGAAGGGGTGGCAGTTGGACTGCTGCACGGCCGTCCCGGTCGCCGCCCTGATGTGGGCGAAGAAGAGACCCGAGCGAACGTGGTGGGCGACCTCGCGCAGATTCCGGTTGTTCCAGGCCGGGCCCACGTCCCGCACGACAGCGGGAGTGGCCACGGACTCGTCGGCGTACCAGCCGATACCGAAGCCGTCGCCGTTGGTCGTCTCCACCCCCATACGGGAGTGGAGGCTCTGGTCGATCAACGAGTGCGACGGCTCGAACAGGACCTGGCTGAGCAGGACCGGGGTGCCCGAGTAGGCGATCCAGCGACACATCTTGGATCCCTCCGCTCCGAGGATCGACAGCGTCGGGACCGGCGGCGACATTCGATGCCTCTGCGCGCATGGGCGATGGCGTTCCGCCGTACCGCGGCGGGGACGGACTCGGAGGCGGCGAAGTGGGAGCGTCGTCCTTGCGAGTAACCACCAGTATCTCGTGCCCCGGCCCGCGGGGCACGTCGAGCCCGGACGGCGCGGACGCGCGGCCACGGATCGGACGCCTCGTGAGTCGAACGCGATGCCCGGTCAGATGCCACAGGTCGGAGCGGACCAGTAGGGCGAGGGGTCGAGCGCCACATGCGTGTGGTCATCGTGGTCCGGGTAGCCCGGGCCGAGAATCTCCGAGAAGCCGTGCGTACGGGCCTGCTGGGCGAGCCGGCACAGGCTCACCGAACCGGTCAGGTCGGCCGCGTCGCCGTACAGGTGGCGGCTCGTGGACGATCCGCCGACCGCACTGTTGCAGGCGTAGGAACGAAAGCCGCTCGATATCGTGATCGGCACGTCACCCAGCGCGTGGCGCATCGCCTCCAGTTTCCACATGGTCTTCAGCGCGTTGGCCTTCGCCGTGGCCGCGGAGACCGCGCCGCCCGACCAGTCGCCATTGCACTTGTTGAGTTCCGCGTAGCTGAAGTGGACCGGCGTGCAGTCCGCGTCCTGGAGGGAGTAGAGCTTGGCATAGGTCGCGGGGCCCGCCACGCCGTCGGCCGTCAGACCGTACGCCGACTGGAACTTGGCGACCGCCGCCGCGGTTCGCGCCCCGTACTGGCCGTCGTAGGACAGCCGCTCGCCGGAGGTGACCCATCCGGCGACCCGTATCTGCAGCTGTGTCACATCACTGCCGGACGCCCCCTGGGACAGGGTGCGGTTCCACGTGTAGCAGTCGTCGGCCGCGGCGGTACCCGCTCCGAAGCCCACCCCCACCACCACGCCTGACGCGATCATGACAAGCGAGGCGATCAAGCGTGCCACCCGTACGAACATTCCGGCCTCCCGACCGCACGTCCCGAAACAGCACCGACAAACGGATCGACTGCCACAGTGTGACCATCCACCGCTCAGCGTGAGGCCGGTCGGCTACGCGCGTCAACGGGCGCGAACTTCCGTCATTTGTCCAGACCTTGGTGGGGGGTGTATTCACGGTCGGACGGACAGGTCGGATGACCGAACGGCCGGGTTCACGCTACGGGCCGGTGCCCACCCGGGACTTGGCGCGCTCGGCGTGGAAGCGCAAGGCTCGCGGTGGGACCGACCCGGCGGTCGACCCCACCGCTCGCCTCTCGCCTCAAATCCGCCCGCCGGTCAGGCGGGTGATGGGACCGTGTGTGCGGCGCCCCGCACGACGGCCCGCCAGGTACGACGTGGCGCCCAGCGCCGACAGGCCCGCACCCACACCGGCGACGAGGGCCTTGCGGTGGGCGATCACCGTCCACGTGGTCTTGGCCAGCGCCGCCGCCTGCCCCGAGGCGTCGATGACAGCCCGGCGGCCGGCCTGGACGCGCTCAGCCGCGCTGTTCACGACCGCGGTGGCCGTCCCGGCCGCACGCTCCGTCGCGTCCACGGCCGCTGACGACGCGTCACCGACCGTCTCGGTCGCCTTGTCCGCCGCCTTCGACGCGGGAGCGGTCGCCTTCGCCGTGGCGCGCCGGGTCTTGGCGGAAGCGCTCTGCCCGGCCTTGGAATCTCGATTCGTGTCGCTGTTCGATTGGCTCATGTATTGCGCGTTGCCGCACACGGCGATGACAAACACGCTCGGTCGTCGCTGCCGGGCCGGGCGGTGGCAGCCGTGTCCAGTGACATTGCGCGGTGCTGGTCACCGATTCGCAACAGACGGTGCCGGGGTGATCGAATACGCCACGGCGTGGCTGAATATGGTCTCTCCAGCTCACGCGGTCACACAGGCGGCCGCGGCAACCACCCTCGGGGGACATCATGAAGGTCACGCATCGCCGCAGACAGAACGCGCTCCGGACGCTCGCCCTGAGCGCATGCGCGGCCGGCGTCCTGGCGCTCACCGCCTGCTCCTCCAACTCGCCGGACGGGGCCGCCGCGACAGCGGCCGCCACTGCCTCGCCGGCCAAGGCCGGCAACGGCGCCAAGGCGACCGCACCCGCCACAGCCGTGCCCGCCGGTAAGGTCTCGACGCCGCCCGCCTCCAAGGCGACCCCTCCCCCGGCGTCCCCCACCTCGTCGACCGCGAGCACGCCGAACGCTGCCGCCACCGGCGGCGCGGACGACGGCTGCGACCACAAGATGCCCATCTCGCCGGACGAGATCGCCGTCTACCGCTACACACCCGAAGGCGGCTCGCTGAGCCTGATCTTCCGGCACGGCAACTGGGGCTGCGGCACGCCCGATTCCGACGGCGCCCCGTTCGAGACCGTCGGCAAGGAAACCTATCTGCCGCTGGACCAGGCCGCGTACATCACCGTCACCAACCCCATCGTGACCAGCACCGAGAACCAGCACATCGGCGTCCAGGAGTTCCTGGACTGGCTGGAAGCACACCCCGACAGCGGTCTGGTCTTCCAGTACCACGTCGGTGCGGACGGAGCCATCGACAGCCTCGAGCAGGTCTTCACCCCCTGACGCGGACGCGGCCGGGATGACGCCTCAACGGGTCAGCCGGTACAGGGCGGCGCCATGCGCGGGCAGGTCGACGTGGAGGACGCGGCCGTCATGTGGCAGCTCGGTGTGGGTCCACAGCTCCCGCACCCGGTCGTCGGGCCGGGCGCCGACGGAACCCAGCGGCACGTCGATCCGCTGCGGGCTGTCGGCGAGCGAGAAGACCGCGGCGTAGCGGGTACGCCCGTCGGTGTCCGCGGCGGTCCACAGCACCAGGTCCCGCTCCCGGAGCACCTCGCGGTTGTCCCTGCTGTGCCACAGCACCTCGAGTGCCTCGTCGTTGGTGAGGAGGTCGATCGTCTCGCGTGGGCTGGTGGGCAGATCGCCGCCCGCCATCAGCGGGGAGCGGGAGATGAACCACAGGGTCAGCAGACTGATCTGCTCGGCACGGGTGAGCCGGGACATGCGGTCCTCGCCCCGCTCGGCGCGGATGCCGATGTGGCCGAGGGGCAGCATGTCGGCGTCCGCCCAGCCGCCTTCGCCCTGCCAGGGCGCCCACCGGGCCATGCGGGAGAACTGCGCCGCGACGTCCTCCCACCGGTCCCACAGGTCGTCGCACACGCGCCACATGGTGGCGTTCTCCCGCAGGTGGTCGAGGTGCGCGAGGGAGACGTCGGTGCCCGGGGAGAGGCTCAGTTCGATGGGCCGGCCGCTGCGGGCCATCGCCCGGGCGTAGGCGCTGATCTCCCGCTCGTGGTAGGGGAAGAGCATGTCGTCGGCCTTGATGAAGTCGACGCCCCACTCGGCGAACTGGGCGACCTGGGAGTCGTAGTAGGCCTGGGCGCCCGGGTGGTCGTGGTTCAGGCCGTAGTTGTCGGAGTTCCAGGGGCAGACCGAGTCGGTGTCGGCGATCTCGTCGGCGGTGAAGTCGGTGCCCGCCACGGGCAGTCGGGCGGTGACGGCGCGGCGCGGGATGCCGCGCATGATGTGCAGGCCGAACCGCAGGCCGAGCTCGTGCACGCGGTCGGCCAGCGGCGCGAACCCCGCGCCGCCCGCCGCCGAGGGAAACCTGTTCGGGGCGGGCAGTTGGCGCCCGTGGTCGTCGAGGACCAGCGGGGCGTCCGGGTTGTAGCCGTGGGCGCGGGCCGTGGGCTCGTACCACTGGATGTCGACGACGACGGTGTCCCAGCCGTGGGCGAGCAAGTGCTCATGCATGAAGCGCGCGTTGGCGAGGACCTCCTCCTCGGTGACGGTCGTGCCGTAGCAGTCCCAGCTGTTCCAGCCCATCGGCGGACGCAGGTGTCGTGCGGGGATCGGGCGGGCGGATCGGGTCATCGGCGATCGTTTCCTGTACGGGTGTGCGGAACGGGGGGCGGATGTCGCTGCGAATCCCTACGTCACGCATGATCGCACCAGGCGCATTTCGCGTGGCCGGACGGTGGTCCGGCACCCGGCGGCTCCGCATCGGGCCGGTGGGGTGTGTCAGTGGTCCGCGCAGCACGGGGTCGGCTCCGGTACCTCGAACGGGACCAGCACTCCCCCAGCCGCCGGCAGCGTTGCCAGGACGAGTTCGCCGCCCTGCCACTGCGGGCGAACGTGATCACGCGTCACCAGCACCGTGCCGGGAGCGGGCGGGCCGGAGGTGCCCAGTACCGTCACGCGGTCGATCGCTGAGCGTGTGAGCAGGTCCGCGATCGTCAGGGTGCCGGTGACGGCGGCAGCCCCCGGGTAGAGGACCGCACGCCCCACCGGGTCGGGCAGACCGTCGCGCACCTCGTGGCCCCGCACGGCGAGCCGCTCCCGGACGGTGCTCAGGAGCGGCTCGGACGGCACGGCCAGGGAGAGAGCGACGCGCGGGCGGTCTCCCCGCACCAGGTGCGTGCAGCCGAACACGCCCTCGGGGAGGGCGAGTTCGGTGGCCAGCTCCTGGAGCAGGTGATCGCCCGCACGCAGCTCCCGGACGCCGGGGTCCAGCGTCAGTGCGAACCGCGTCACGACGGCAGGACCCAGATCGGGTTGGAGTAGAACCACAGGTCGAGCCACGGGTCGGCGTCGCCCACGACGTCGACGGCCGGGCCCGCCGGGTCGACGGCCGCGCCCATCGCCCCGACGGCGCTCCGGTTGCCGTCGCTGCCGCGCAGCCGGACGTACAGCGGCCGGTCGACCCGGCCGAGCCGGTAGGTCAGCCGGACGGCACCGGAGGACTTGTCCACCTCGTAGGAGCGGACGACCTTCGCCGTGGGCGCGGTGAACGTGTCCTTGTCCGCGACCGGCCCGGTGACATCGCCCTGGATGACGTCGACACGCGCCAGTCTGGGCAGGTAGCCGGCCCAGTTGGGGCCGCCCGCGAGCGCCGCGTCGACCGTGAGCGTGACGTTCGTGCCCTTCTTCACGTGCAGGGCGCCGCCCAGCGTGGCCCACCGGCCGCCGCCCGCGACCCTGGCGTCCAGGCCGTCGAGGAGCTGTCCGTGGTCGACCCAGACCCGGCCCGCGCGGATGCCGTCCATGACCGCGGCGTAGGAGAAGCCGTCGGCGCCCACGTGGGTACGGCTGTACTGGCCGGGCCAGTAGTCGCCCTGAGTGATGTCGATCTTGCCGCCGTAGACCGGGTCCTCGTAGCGGCCGTTGGCGTTGAAGTCCCCGCCGGGTCCGCGCACCGCGGTGTCGGCGTAGACCTGGTGGCTGTCGCTGTTGGCGGTGATCCACCACGGCTTGCCCTCGGCGAGGAGGCTGTCCCACAGTCCGCCGACGGTGGCGGTCATCCAGTCGAAGCCGCCCCAGGTGCGGTAGCTCTCCAGGGGGTAGCCGGCGAAGGAGTTGGCGCTGGGGCTGTTGTCGTAGATGCCGCGGGCGCGGGCCATGCCCAGGGGCGCGGGCAGTCCGGCGGCCTGGTGGCCGGGGGCGCCCTCGAAGCCGACGGCTATCTGGCGGCCCGAGCCGGTGGCGTCCCGCCAGCCGCGGATCTCGTGCGGGGAGTCGACACCGCGCCGCGCCGGGTGGTTGGCGAGCATCAGCGCGTCCTTCACCTTGCGCCGCCGCACCTGCTCGGCCAGGAAGTTCAGGCCCGCGACGGCCAGCGCCTCGTTGGCGGGCGTGGAGTCGCTCGCGCTGTTGACGCTGCCGTCGTAGTCGGTCTCGAACTGCTTGAGGACGGCGACCTCGTTCTTGCCGGGGTGCACGAAAACGGTGCCGTGTTCGGCGGCCGGGATGTTCCACTCCAGGCCCTGGAAGACGAGGGTGTCCTCGTAGGCGGCGCGGGCCTGTCTGATGTCCGGGTTCACCTTGTCGACGCCGATCTTGGCGTGCGTGGCGCTGCCGTGGTCGGTGATGACCATCCAGTCCAGGCCGTGCCGGGCGCCCTGGCGGACCTGGTCGACGACGCGGTACTTGCCGTCGCTGCTGTACTGGGTGTGGATGTGGTGGTCGCCGGCCAGCCACAGGAAGCCCTTGGACCGTCGGCCACCGGAGGCGGGGGCGGCGGCGGCCGGCGTGGTCGTGGCCAGGACGTTGCCGGCGGCAAGTCCCGCACCGAGCAGCCCGGCCCGGCGCAGCAAGGTGCGGCGGGACTGCTGCTCGGGGGTGAGGGCCTCGTCGGGCACGGAGGTGTCGAAGGCCGCGGGCAGGACGGCAGCCGCCTCGTGCGGGTGGCCGTGACCGTGGTCGTGATCGTGACGGTGGTGGTGATGCCCGTGTCCCATGACGCCTCCTGGTTGCCGCTGCCTTCCGCGGCTGCCTTCCGCCGCGCGACCGCGCCGCGTGTGTGGAGGATCAAGGTGATAGATGAACGAGGACCGAGCGGCAGGTGACCGCCGGGCACCCCACACGCGGCAGATCGCCACACCTGCCCCGGCAAGACCAGCGACCCGCCTCCAAGTCTTCAACTCCACAACAGCACACGGGACTTGTGCTGCCGCACCTCTTGACGGCCTTGGTATAGACCTTTAGGTTCACCAGCCAGCGGACTTCCCATGCATGCAACCCCTCAACACATATGTGAACCCCGCGTTGATCCCTCACCGGCTGACGCACGCGCTCCGCGGCCCACTTGGAAAGGACCGACCAGACGATGAGCACCGTCAGATCCGCCTCCACCCGCACACTCCTGCGCGTCCTGCTCCTGCTCGCCACGCTGCTGGGCCTCGCGACCGCACCGCCCGTCGCGCGGGCGAGCACCACCGCGACCCCGTTCAAGGTCCTCGCCCTGTACAGCGGCACCTACGACGCGGCGCACATCGACTTCGACAAGGAGGCGAACGTCTGGTTCCCGCAGCAGGCGGCTGCCAACGGCTTCACGTACACGGCCAGCACCAACTGGGACCTGCTGGCCAACGGCGGGGTCAACGCCTACCAAGTCGTGCTGTTCCTCGATGATCTGCCGCAGACGTCAGCCCAACGCGCCGGTTTCGAGGCGTACATGAGAGGCGGAGGCGGCTTCATGGGCTTCCACGTCTCGGCGTTCACGACCGACGCGGCGAGCTGGTCCTGGTACCACAACACCTTCCTCGGCTCGGGCAACTTCGCGTCCAACACCTGGGGCCCGACCGCGGTGACCCTGAAGGTGGAGGACCACACGAACCCTGCCACCGCCAACCTGCCGGCCACCTTCACCTCATCGGTCAGCGAGTGGTACAGCTGGTCCAGGGATCTGCGGCAGAACCCGGACATCAAGATCCTCGCGTCGATCGACCCCAGCAGCTTCCCGGTCGGCACCGACCCCAACCAGTCCTGGTACAGCGGCTATTACCCGATCCTGTGGACCAACACGAAGTACCGGATGCTGTACGCCAACTTCGGCCACAACGCGATGAACTACACGACCAACACACGCCTGTCGTCGACCTTCGCGAGCGCGACCCAGAACCGGTTCCTGCTGGACGGGCTCAAGTGGCTGGGCGGGAACGGCACCACGACCCCACCGACCGGCGACCAGATCTCCGAGACCGCCTGGCACACCCTGCGCAACGCCGGCAACGGCACGTGCGTGGACGCCCGTTCGGCCGCCACCGCCAACGGCACGGCGATCCAGCAGTACGCCTGCAACGGCACGACGGCGCAGCACTACCAGTTCCGGAGCACCGACAGCGGATACCTGCGGATCACCGCCCGCAACGACCCCGCACAGGTGATCGACGTGACCGACCGCTCGACGGCGGACAACGCGCCGTTGCAGCTGTGGGCCTACTCCGGCGGCACGAATCAGCAGTGGCAGCCGGTGCGCGAGACGAGCGGGCTCTATCACTTCGTCGCCCGGCACAGCGGCAAGTGCCTGACGGCCGCCGCGGCGGCGACGAACAGTGTCCAGCTCACCCAGCGAACCTGCGACGGTTCGGCCGCGCAGGCCTTCCAACTCGCCGTGCAGTCCTGAGCCCCGGCTCGGCGACACCGAAGCGGCTGACCCGTTAATCGGTTGCATGCCGCCGAGACGTTGTGTGTGATCCTCGGCCATGACGATGGTGCTGAGCACGCCGACGGCCGGCCGAGTCCGCGAAGCCATGGCGGCGTTGCGGGAGTGGCAGTACGACGAAGCGCCGATGCAGCTGCATCCCGGCGACATCGGCTGGAACTACCGGTTCGGAACAGCTGAGACGGCCGCGGCGATCCGCACCTGGAGCCGGGACGGACGGATCCTCGCGGTCGGGATGCTGGATTCGCCGACGTTGGTGCGGATGACGGTCGCTCCCGACGTCTTCCAGGACGAGGACCTGGCGCGGCAACTCGTCAACGACCTCTCGCTGCCTGAGCGCGGCGTGCTGCCGGAAGGAGCCGTGTCCGTCGAAGCGCCGCGGGGCCTGCTGCTCCACGACCTGCTGGCCGAGGAGGGCTGGGGTGTCGACGAGCCGTGGACACCGCTCTTCCGCGACCTCGCCGAGGCGGTGGAGGACCCCGGTGTGCCGATCAAGGAGATCGGCCTGGAACAGGCGCAGGACTTCGCGGACGTCCTGCGGTCCGCGTTCAACACCACGAGGCCCACGCGCGACTACCGTCACGGGATGTCCGCGGCACCGTTCTTCTCCGAGGCCCGCTGTCTGGGCGCGCACGACGACCACGGCAACCCTGCGGCGGTGGTGACGGTCTGGTCGGCCGGTCCCGGAAGGCCGGGACTGGTCGAGCCGATGGGCGTCCACGCGGACCACCGCGGCCGCGGCTACGGCCGGGCGATCACCCTTGCCGGGGCAGCCGCACTGCGGGAGATGGGCTCGTCGAGTGTGCGCGTGTGCACGCCGAGCGCCAACGTCGGCGGCGTCGCCACGTACAAGGCGGCCGGATTCACGGCCATGCCTGAGATCGCCGACCGGATCCGCAAGGTCTGAGGAAGGGTTCCGTGACGCGGTGTCCGAGCGTCAGGGGGGCGAGGTCGATCTGCAGCCAGCACCCCCGCGCCCACGATCAAGCGCCCTGCTGCCTACGCCGGTTCCGATGCCGCACACCTGCCGGTGCCCGGCATCGGAACCATCCGCAGTGCTCCCCTCGCGTCATGATGCCCGCCCGACGTCCGCCCGCGCATTGCCGGTCCCCGGCAGAGTTCACTAAGGTCTGCATGCCGGTGAAGCGCTAAGAAACCGTCACCGGCGCGTCAGGATTACGGGGGCGGCGTGGCGGAGCGGGAGATACCCGAGCACTATCTGGACGGCTATGCCCGCATCCTGGCGGACGTCTCGGCCACCGGCCGCCGTCTCACCCGCGCGGAGATCGAGTCCCGGCGCGCACTCGGCGAACAGGCCGCGGACGCCGGCCACGGTCTGCGCGCCTTGGTCGTCACTCACCTCGCGGCGGCCCGCGCCGCCTGGCCGGGTGCGCCCGGCTCGGCCGACAGCACACTCGCCGCCGTACAGCAGGTCATCGACGCCTTCGCCGAAGGCTACGAACGCGCCCAGCGCCTGGCGGTACGTCAGGAGGAGGCCGCCCGCCGGGAGTTCATCGACGACCTCCTCTACGGCCGCAGCGGCCTGGGCCGCCTCGTCGAACGTGCCGAGCGCTTCGGGCTGCGCCTGGCCCACGCCCACGCCGTGGCCGTCGCGCAGGGCCCGGCCGCCTACAACGAGGGCGGGGCGGTGCCCCGACAGGTGGAGCAGGCCCTGACCACCCGCTTCGGCAACCGCAACGTCCTGCTCACCACCAAGGACGGCCGGCTCCTGTGCATCGCCCCCGGCCACGAGGACGAGATCCTGCCCTACTTCGCCAAGCAGGCGCACGCCGCCACCGACGGTGGCCGGGTCGCGATCGGACGCCCGCAGCCGGGTCCCGGCGGGGTCGTCCAGTCGTACGAAGAGGCCCTCAGAGCCCTGGAACTGGCGGAGCGTCTCGACCTCGACCAGCCGGTCCTGCACGCCACCGACCTGCTCGTCTACCCCGTCCTCACCCGGGACCGGCAGGCCATGGCCGACCTCGTGGTGAACGCGCTCGGCCCGCTCACCACCGCCCGCGGGGGCGCCCAGCCCCTCCTCGACACCCTCACGGCCTACTTCGACTCCGGCTGCGTCGCCGCCGAGGCCGCCCGCCGCCTCTCGCTGAGCGTGCGGGCCATGACGTACCGTCTGCAACGCATCCACCAGCTCACCGGCGCCGACCCGTCCGACCCGGCCCACCGCTACATGCTCCAGACCGCCGTCATCGGCGCCAGGTTGCTGGACTGGCCGAACATGGAGCTGTGACCCGCTCGAAGCGAGGCCCGTGGAACAGGAGGGAGGCGACGATGGCGTACGACGAGGGGTTGGCGGAGCGGATCAGGGAGCGGCTCGGTGCGGACCCGGCCGTCACCGAGAGGCGGATGTTCGGCGGGGTGGCGTTTCTGTACGACGGCAACATGGCCGTCGGCGTCACCGGAGACGACCTCATGGTCCGGGTCGGCCCCCACGCGACCGACATCGCCCTCGCCCGGCCGGGCACACGTGTCTTCGACATGACCGGCCGCCCGATGCGCGGCTGGGTCGTGGTCGACGGGGCGGCGGTCGCGGAGGACGACGCGCTCGGTGCCTGGCTGGACGAGGGACGCGCCTTCGCGGCGAGCCTGCCGCCCAAGTAGATCGCCGCTCGACGACAAGCCCCGGTCAGCGAGCGCGGTGTTCAGGGTCCGGTTCGGCTGGGGCGGCGACTTCGGTGACGCGGCGGTAGGCGGCTCGGGCGTGGTGGACGCGGGCCATGGCCGTGCCCACGAGGGCGGCGGTGCACAGGCAGGTGAGCCAGAAGGTGTCCCGGTACGAGGCCCAGGTGAGGGTGCCGGCGGGTGGAATCGCGAAGCCGTTGAGGAACACCCAGCAGAGCACGGCCGTGCCCGGGGCCGCGGTGAAACGGGCCCACAGGCCGAGCAGGGCGGCCAGCAAGGACAGCGCGGCCAGGGCGGGACCGGGGCGGTCCGGGCCTATTAGGGTGTTGTGCAGCGCCACGAGGGTCAGGGCACCGCAGCAGGCGGTGGCCCATACCCACCGAGTGGCGACGGGTCGGGGAACGGGCTTTGCCTCCGCGCTGAGGGACACCCACTCGATCATGCTGTCAGTTCCTTCCGCTCCAAGTGCCCGAACCGGCGCGCCGATAAGACACCGAGTGAGATCGGATTTCTCATGAGCGGCTCAGGCCCTGTGTCCGGATACCGGACCTACGGCCACCCGTCGGGGCCCGTGGATCCTACCCAGAAGGTCTACGAGAACCTCGTTCGCGAGCGCGGTGATGACGTCGCCGAGGCGCATCTGACGGCGCAGCACACACTTCCATCAGGCGGTGGCGCTGCTCGGCACACACCTCCGGTTGCCGGGCAGGGCGACCGCGTCCTCGGAAGGCCGCGGTCGCCCTGTGGGGCAGCGTGCTCAGGGTGCGTCGACGAGGGTCCGGCCGTCAGCGCGCAGGAGCGCGGCGACGGCACTCGCGTAGGCGGACTGGACGCGGGACCTCTCGGTCGCGTCGGGTACGGCGTTGGTGCATGCCGTGCCGGCGCTCGACCCCGACATCAGTTGTGAGCAGGGGCCGGGTTTGGTGTCCGGCAGGCCGAGGCTGTGGCCCAGTTCGTGGGCGGCGATCCGGGTCTTGTCGTACCCCTGGCTCACGGCCTGGCTGCCGAGTTCGACACGGACCTGCCGGCCCGGACGCACGGGGCCGAGGGTGGCCTGCGGCCAGCCCGTGGTGGCGACGATCACGATTTCGGCGCCGGCGCCGGGTGCCGCTTCCACGAGCCTGACGTTGCTCACGTTCGCGTTCCACGAGGCGACTCCGGCCGCGATCGCCGATTCCCAGCCGCCGGCGCGGCTGTCGTCGTAGCGAAGGGTCACCACTGCCGCCTGGGCGGTGGGCGGTTCACTCGCGGGGGCGGCGGTCGCGGCGCCCGCCATGGCGAGGACGAGCGCCGTGGCAGACGTTCCTGCCTTGAGCCATGTGCCGAGGGGCATTGCTGCTCCTTCATCCGTGGGGGGATTTCCGGCCCCGGCGGGGCCGGGTACGCGAAGGAGCGGCACAGGTGTTCCGGTCGGGCGGACACGCCGTCGACCGCCCCTCCGAGGCCTTGCGATGGTATGCCCGTGACACCCATTCGGTCATGTACCTGCCATCAACTCTGTCCTTCAACCGCCCGTCCTCAAAGGAAGTTGGCCGGTTCGGTCACTCGCGTGACCGCTCGACGACGCACGTCACCAGCAACACATTGAGCATCCGCACGGGTCTCTCTGAGTACGCGGGCTCAGGAGGCGGCGGCCCCTCGGCGGCGAGAGTGGAAGCACACCGAACGACAGGAGAGACACGATGATCACGCCCCGCAACGACAGCCGCGCCACATCCGGCCTGTGGCCCCAGAAGGCCCGCATCGCCGCGGTGTTGGCGAGCACGGTCGCAGCTCTGGCGCTCACTGGATGCGCGGGCTGGGAGTACCGGGAGAACGTCTGCGGCAGTGGTGAGTACCCCGTCCTGGCCGTGGGCTCGACCGGCTCCGCCTGCGTCTCGGACAAGGAGGAACCCTCTGCGGGATACGTCAGATACCCCAAGGGGAGGGTGCCGCAGGAGGTCGGCGACAAGTGGGACGTGTACTGGGAGACCCACACCCTCGACGAAGACGGCAAGACAGTTGACGTCCCGTAGGCACGCGGACTCCGTTGTTCGGACGCCACGACGCCTGCCGTGGCGAGGGGCTGATCGCGGACGGCCGGGGTGGTTCTTGGGCTCGATCAGCACATGAGGACTCAGTACGGCTTCCATCGTCGGCGAGTAGGCGAACCCCACCCGCTCCGCGCCGCCGGACGGCCATGCGGCGCGTGCGCATCGTCGCGCGTCAGGGCGAGGGGCTGCCGTAGTGCAGGCCACGGCTATTGGTTCCGACATACACCCGGCCGTAGGTGCCTGGTAACTGGCGCCCGGACCTTCTCCTTCGGGTTGAACACCAGCTCGGTGACATAACCCCCGCCCACGACCATCAGCCGGTAATAGGCGCCGCCGTCGACCGTCGCCGCCTGCGAGTCCTCCGGTCCACCGCCGACGGTGCAGTCCGCTGTTCGTTGGGTGTCTCATGCTTCCTAGTCGCCGCAGGAACCGCCCAGGGTTGCCGTGCGATTCGACATTTCTCAGGCGAGCTCGGCGCTTGACATCCCATGTCTGACGCGGCGCCAGGCGCCGACCGGCCAAACTTCCGGACGCAGGCGGTGTTTTGTGTCACGACTCTAGACACGGGCAACGTTCATGCCCGTTAATCCATCCCACGTGTCGATGGAGCGGGACGACGGGACCAGCTGCCGACTGAGCCTCTTGTGCTCAGTTCTCGTCTGCCCAGCCTGTCGACCATTGTTCGATACCTCGAACATCGAGGAAGGTCAACAGCACGCCTGTCCAGCAGCCCCTGACGGGGCGAGGGAACCGCTCACTCAAGGAACGAGGTCCCCCATGCACAGACGTACGTTCAGCCGCAGGCACCTGCCCGTGCTGCTCGCGGCCCTGGTCGCCTCGGCGGCGACGCTCGTCGCCGACCCCGCTCAGGCCGCCACCAGCGGCGCCTTGCGCGCCACCGCTTCCGGCAGGTGTCTCGATGTGCCGGGCGCCAGCCAGACCGACGGCACGAACCTGCAGATCTGGGACTGCCATGGCGGAACCAATCAGCAGTGGACGCTGACCGACAACAACCAGCTGACCGTGTACGGCAACAAGTGCCTCGACGTACCCGGCCACGCCACCACGGCCGGCACCCGGCCGGTGATCTGGTCCTGCAACGGCGGGACCAACCAGCAGTGGCGGGTCAACTCCGACGGCACGGTCGTCGCCGTGGAGTCCGGGCTGTGCCTGGACGTGTCGGGCGGCGCCACGGCCAACGGCACGGCGGTACAGCTCTGGAACTGCACCGGCGGCAGCAACCAGAAGTGGACCGGCCTGTCCGGGACGGGCAGCACGTGTTCGCTTCCGTCGACGTACCGGTGGAACTCCACCGGCCCGCTGGCGCAGCCGGCGAACGGCTGGGTCTCGCTGAAGGACTTCACCAACGTGACGTACAACGGCAAGCACCTGGTCTACGGCTCGACCGTCAACCAGTCCGGGTCCTACGGCTCGATGGGCTTCGCGCCCTTCACGAACTGGTCCGACATGGCGTCGGCCGGCCAGACCGGCATGAACCAGGGCACGGTCGCGCCCACCCTGATCTACTTCGCGCCCAAGAACATCTGGGTACTGGCGTCCCAGTGGGGTCAGTGGCCCTTCTTCTACCGCACCTCCACCGACCCCACCAACCCCAACAGCTGGTCCGCGCCGCAGGCGCTGTTCACCGGCAGCCTCCCGGGCGGCGCCGCCCCGATCGACCAGACCCTGATCGCCGACGACCAGAACATGTACCTGTTCTTCGCCGGTGACAACGGCAGCATCTACCGGGCGAGCATGCCGATCGGGAACTTCCCGGGCAGCTTCGGCTCGTCGTACACCACGGTCATGAGCGACACGGTGAAGAACCTGTTCGAGGCACCGGAGGTGTACAAGGTCCAGGGCCAGAACCAGTACCTGATGATCGTCGAGGCGCGCGGTGCGAACGAGCAGCGCTTCTTCCGTTCCTTCACCGCCACCAGCCTGAACGGTTCCTGGACCCCGCAGGCCGCCACCGAGTCCAACCCCTTCGCGGGCAAGGCCAACAGCGGCGCCACCTGGACCAACGACATCAGCCACGGCGACCTGGTCCGCAACAACCCCGACCAGACCAAGACCATCGACCCCTGCAACCTGCAACTCCTCTACCAGGGGCTGTCCCCCAACACCCCGCCGGGCACCCCGTACAACCTGCTGCCGTGGCGGCCGGGCCTGCTCACCCTGCAGCGCTGACCCACGGGCACGGCACCAGCTGCTGGTGCCGTGCCCGCCAACCCGCTGATTCAGCTATCACTCGCAAAGAGGACGCCGCATGAGAAAGCCCTGGATCCTGCCCGTGCTCACCCTGGTCGCCGCCACGCTCGGGGTGACGGCGACAGGTGCAGCCCCTGCCTCCGCCGCCCCCAACACCCCTTTACGGGTCATGCCGTTGGGCGACTCGATCACCTGGGGCGTGGGGAGCAGCACGGGCAACGGCTACCGAGGTCCACTGTGGAACCAGCTCGCCTCGGACGGCCACCCGCTGGACTTCGTCGGCACGGTGCGCAACGGCTCGATGTCCGACCCCGACAACGAAGGTCACTCCGGATACCGCACCGACCAGATCGCCGCCCTCGCCGACGCCTCGCTGACCCGCTACCGGCCCAACGTGGTGACGCTGCACATCGGCACCAACGACCTCCAGGGGGCCTCCGAGGTCGACAGCGCGATCGCCCGGCTGAGGTCGCTGGTCAACCAGATCACGGCCGACGTCCCCGACGCGACCGTCCTCGTCGCCTCCCTGGTGGTGTCCACCAGCAGCTCGGAGGAGCAGTGGCGGGGCACGTACAACCAGGCCACACGGCAGATCGTCAGCGACGCACAGGGTGCGGGCAAGCATGTCGCGTTCGTCGACATGAGCGGCCTGACCACGGCCGACCTGGCCGATCCGCTGCATCCCAATGACGCCGGCTACCAGAAGATGGCCGACGCCTTCCACCGCGGTGTCCAGGCCGCGGACAGCGCGGGGTGGTTGAAGAACCCCGCCCCCGCCCCGGCGCACATCCAGTCCGGCATCGCCGGCAAGTGCATGGACGTCAACGGCGCCGCCACCGCCGACGGGACCGCCGTCCAGACGTGGAGCTGCGCCGACAGCGCCAACCAGTACTGGTCGGCCTACACCGACGGCACGCTGCGCTCCATGGGCAAGTGCCTCGACGCCGCCGGCGGGGCCACCGCCAACGGCACCAAGGTGCAGCTCTGGTCCTGCCATGGCGGCGCCAACCAGGTCTGGCAGCCCTACAACGGCGGCTACCGCAACCCCGCCTCCGGCCGCTGCCTCGATGTGCCGGGCGGCTCGACGACGGACGGCACACAGCTCGTGCTGTGGGACTGCAACGGCGGTTCCAACCAGAAGTGGACCACTCTGACCGCCGGATGAACCCGCCTCCCGGGGCCTGAGGCGGCTCAGGCCCCGGGAGAGGCGACGCGTGGGACGGCAGACGTCGGACCGGCTTCCCCGGAGCTCAGGTGCACCCGCAGCCACTGCTCGGTGTTGCTCACGTGCATCAGTGCCGCGGCCTGACTGAGGGTGGCATCGCGCGTGGACAGGGCGTTGAAGATCGCCTCGTGCTCCGCGAGCGTGCGGCCCGCGGCCCGGTCGTCGACCAGACCACGCCAGATGCGGGCCCGCAGGGTGCGGCCGGAGATCCCTTCGAGGAGGGTGAGGAGGCTTTCGTTGCCGGTGGCCGAGACCACGGCCCGGTGGAATGCTGCGTCGTGGACGTTGAGCTGTTCGACGTCGTCGCGGGCCTCGCGCATGGCGTCCAGATGCCGCTTCACCTCGGCCAGCTGGTCCTCGGAGATCCGGGTCGCGGCAAGCGCCGTGGCGACCGGTTCCAGGAGCCGGCGTACCTCCATGAGGTCCTGCAAGGCGGCCGCGTCGCCCTGCAAGAGGTCCACCGCACCACCGAGCCCCTCCAACAGCAGGCTCGGCTGGAGGCTGGTCACATAGGTGCCGTCGCCTCGCCGGACTTCCAGGACGCGCGCGACGGCCAGCGCCTTGACCGCTTCCCGGGCGAGATTGCGCGACAGTCCCAGCTGAGCCGCCAGGTCCGGCTCCGGCGGCAGCTTCGAGCCCGGCGGCAGGGCACCGGTCCGGATCAGCTCACGGATCTGCTCGATGGCCTTGTCCGTCAGAGACATTGGGCATCCCTCCCCCCACCGTGCCCGGCGAGCACGTCCGACCTGATCAGCCCCTGAGTACGGAGATCTTGCCAGAGACCGTCAGGTACGCGCTGATCCTTGAGTTTCACGTTCCGTACGACCTGTTCAGCGGTCCGCATGCCGAGGGTGACGTTGATGATACTGGGGTGGGTGTCCGGGAAGGCGATCGCGGCGGCGGGGAGGGTGGTCCCGTACGCCTCGCAGACGTCGGCGATGGCCCGGGCCCGGGCGACCAGTTCCGGTGGGGCGTCCTGGTAGTCGTATCTCATGCCTTCGGCGGGCCGGTCGCGGGAGAGCAGTCCGGAGTTGAACACACCGACGGCCACCACGCTCTTGCCGAGTTCCCGTGCGGCGGGCAGGACGTCGTCCAGAGCGGACTGGTCCAGGAGGGTGTAGCGGCCGGCGAGCATGACGATGTCGGCGGCGGTCTCGCGCAGGAAGCGGGCCAGCATGGCCGACTGGTTCATGCCCGCGCCGATCGCGCCGATCACACCCTGGTCGCGCAGCTCGGCGAGGGCGGGCATGGCCTCTTCGGCGGCTTGGCGCCAGTGGTCGTCGGGGTCGTGCAGATAGACGACGTCGAGGCGGTCCAGGCCGGTGCGCGTGAGCGTCTCCTCGACGGAGCGCAGGACGCCGTCGCGGCTGAAGTCCCACTGGCGGCGCAGGTCGTCCCGTACGACGAAGCCCTCGGTGTCGACGCCGCGCGGCTCCTCGTTGGGGACGAGGAGCCTGCCCACCTTGGAGGAGATGACGTACTCCTCGCGCGGGCGGTCCCGCAGGGCGGCGCCCAGGCGGTGTTCGGAAAGGCCGAGGCCGTAGTGGGGTGCGGTGTCGAAGTACCGTATGCCGGCCTGCCAGGCCGCGTCGACGGCGGCCGTGGCGTCGTCGGCCGGGGTGACGCGGTAGAGGTTGCCGATCACGGACGCGCCGAAGCCGAGCTCGGTGAGGGAGACCGACGTGTGAGGGATCTTCCGCTGCTGCAAGACGTGCTCCTGGGATACGTGCGATGGGGCGCCGTCAGCGTCTGACGTGGGCCGAGCCGCCCGCGAGGAGTGCCTCGACCTCGGCGAGGGTGGCCATGGAGACGTCTCCGGGGGTGGTCATGACGAGGGCGCCGTGGGCGGTGCCGTAGGCCAGGGCCTGCTGGAGGCCGACGCCGGTGAGCAGGCCGTGGATGAGGCCGGCGGCGAAGGCGTCGCCGGAGCCGATGCGGTCCAGGACGTGCAGGCCGGGCATGCGGGGGCCGGTGATGACGCCGGTGTCGACGGACCACGCGGCCGAGGACCAGTCGTTCACCCCGGCCGAGGGCACCTCGCGCAGCGTCGTCGCCAGTACCTTCGCTTCGGGCAGGAGGACGGCGACGCAGGCCAGGGCGTCGGGTACCTCGTCGGCAGCGACCCGCACGTCGCCCGGACACGTCCCGGCCAGGCCGAGGGCGCCCACCACGACGTCGGCGTGCCGGGCCAGGCGCAGGTCGACCTCGCGGGCCGCCTCCGCGCCGCCGCGGCCGGTCCAGAGGCTGGGGCGGTAGTTGGGGTCGTAGGACACGGTGACGCCGTGCCGACGCGCGGCCGCCATGGCCTCGTCGGCGACGTCGACGGTGGTGTCCGACAGGCCGGCGAAGATGCCGCCGGTGTGGAACCAGCGCACGCCGGCCGAGAAGACCGCCTCCCAGTCGACGTCCCCCTTGCGCAGCTGGGAGACGGCGGTGTGGGCGCGGTCGCTGACGCCGAGGGCGCCGCGGATGCCGTAGCCGCGCTCGACGAAGTTGAGGCCGTTGCGGGCGCCGCGGCCGATGCCGTCGTCGGGCACCCAGCGGATCAGCGAGGTGTCGACGCCGCCCTGGAGGATCAGGTCCTCCACCAGCCGGCCCACCGCGTTGTCGGCGAGCGCGGTCACGACCGCGGTGCGCAGTCCGAAGCAGCGGCGTAGGCCGCGGACGACGTTGTACTCGCCGCCGCCCTCCCACACCTGGAAGGTGCGGGCGGTACGGATGCGTCCCTCGCCCGGATCGAAGCGCAGCATCACCTCACCGAGCGCCACCACGTCGGTCATGTCGTGCTCCTGTTCACCGCGTCGGCGGTCAGCCGGCGGATCTCCTCGTAGTCACCCCGGCCGAGGTGATCGGTGGTGGCCATCCAGCTGCCGCCGACGGCGAGGACCGCGGGCTCGGCCAGATAACCGGACAGCTGGGCGGCAGCGATCCCGCCGGTCGGCACGAACCGCGTCCCGGGGAACGGGGCCGCGAGCGCACGCAGTGTGCGCACCCCGCCGAGCGACTCGGCGGGGAAGAGCTTGACGGTGTCCAGGCCTGCCTTGAGCGCGCGCATCAACTCGGTCGCGGTGGCGACGCCGGGCACGACGGGCACCCCGAGCTCGCGGCACGTGGCGACGACCTCCTCGTCGAAGCCGGGCGAGACCACGAAGCGGGCCCCGGCCGCCACGGCCCGCTCCGCCTGTGCGGCCGTGAGAACCGTGCCGGCGCCGACCGTGAGCCCGCCGTGGTCGGCCATCTCCTTGAGCACCTGCTCGGCGTCCGGGGTGCGGAAGGTGACCTCGGCACACCGTGCGCCGCCCGCCGCGAGCGCGTCGGCCAGCCGGCCGGCGGTCGAGACGGACGGCACCGTGAGGACCGGCATCACACGGGCACCGCCGAGCACGGAGGCCAGGTCGCTGTCACTCACCGGCCGAGCCATCCGCCGTCGACGGGCAGGGTGACGCCGTGGACGTAGGCGGCCGCGTCCGACGCCAGGAACACGGTGGCGCCGGCGAGGTCGTCGGCGCTGCCCCAGCGGCCGGCCGGGATACGGTCCAGGATCGCCTTGCTGCGCACCGGGTCGTCCTGGAGGGCCTGGGTGTTGTCGGTGGCGATGTAGCCCGGCGCGATCGCGTTGACGTTCACGCCGTGCGGGGCCCATTCGTTGGCCAGCGCCTTGGTGAGACCGGCGACGCCGTGCTTGGCGGCGGTGTAGCCGGGGACAGTGATCCCGCCCTGGAAGCTGAGCAACGACGCCGTGAAGATGACCTTGCCCTGGCCGCGGGCCACCATCGTGGCGCCGACGGCCCGGGTCAGCGCGAACTGCGCGCTCAGATTGACCTGGAGCACCAACTCCCAGTCCGCGTCGGTGTGTTCGGCGGCCGGGGCGCGGCGGATCGTGCCCGCGTTGTTGACCAGGATGTCCACCGGACGCTCCCGTCCGGCGAGGTCGGCGCCCAAGGCACGTACGGCCTCGGGGTCCGCGAAGTCGGTGCGGATCGCCTCGAAGGTGCGGCCCGCGGCGGTGACGTCCTTCTCCACCGCGCTGCCGGACTCCTCCAGCGAGGCGCTCACCCCGATGACGTCCGCGCCGGCGTCGGCGAGCGCGCGGGCCATGGCCCGGCCGATGCCGCGGCGGGCGCCGGTGACCACGGCGAGCTTCCCGGTGAGGTCGAAGGCGGTCATGCGGTGGCTCCCTCAAGGGTGTCGGTGCAGTCCACGAGGATCTTCATCACGTCTCCGCCGCCCTCCAGCGCCTCGAACGCGGCCGGTGCCTGGGTGAGCGGCACGACCTTGCTGATCAGCCGGTCGGCCGGGATCGTGCCGTCGGCGACCAGGGCCACGGCGTACTCGAAGTCGGAGCGGTCGTACAACCGGGCCCCGACGAGGGTGAGTTCGCGCCAGAAGAAGCGGTGCAGGTTCACCTCGCGGGGACGGGGGTGGATCGCGACCAGGCACAACCGGCCGCGCACACCCAGGACATCGACGGCGGTGTCCACGCCACCGGCCGCACCGGACACCTCGAACGCGACATCCGCGCCCGCGTCCTGGGTCCATGCGGCCACCAGGGCGCCGATGTCGTCCGCGGCCGGGTCCCAGGCGGTCAGCCCCAACTCCCCTGCCAGCAGCCGCCGGTGGGCGCTGAGCTCCACCACCCGCACCTCCGCGCCGGCCGCGCGGGCGACCAGCGCGATCAGGATGCCGACCGGCCCGCCGCCGACCACCACGACCTTCTCGCCCGAGACGACCCGCGCCCGGCCCACGTCGTGCACGGCCACCGCGGTGGGCTCCACCAGCGCGGCCCGGTCCAGAGGCAGCGAGCCGGGCAGCCGGATGAGCGTGGCGGCCGGCACCGTCCAGCGCTGCTGCATCGCGCCCGGCGAGTCGATCCCGATGAAGTCCAGGTGCTGGCACACATGCTGATGACCGGCGCGGCAGGCCGGGCAGGTGTCGTCCCAGCGCAGCGGCATCACGGTCACCGCGTCCCCGGGCGCCCAGCCCTCCACCCCGGCGCCCACCCGCACGATCCGGCCGGACATCTCATGCCCCAACACAGCCGGCGCGGCCACCCGCGCGTCCATGTCGCCGTGGAAGATGTGCAGATCGGTGCCGCAGATACCGACATAGGCAGGGGCCAACTCCACCTCACCGGGACCGGGCGGCACATCAACCGCGGGAGCCGTGTCCAGGGTGCGGGCGGACGTGTAACGGACGGCGAGAGTCATCGTGTGGTCAGGGTCCCTTCAGCGCGGACGCCGATCGTCAGCAGCAGGTTGGCGTAGGTACGGGTGTCGGCGGTGACGACGGCCAGCGCCAGGTCGGGCGAGCGGGCGGCGTCGTAGAACTCGTAGCGCCCCAGCGTGTCGACCGGGACGGGCGCCAGCCTCTTGCGGTAGTCCGCGATGGCCGGAGGCTCCGGTTCGCCCTCGGGCGGCACCATCACCTGGGCGGCCTCGACGGGCAGGGCGCGCAGCAGGACGTCGAGGACGGTGGTGACGTCCAGCAGGCCGGGGGCGAGGTTGAGGTGGACGGTCCTGGCACGCCCGCCGGTGGCGGTGCTGGCCGGGTAGTGACCGTCGGCGAGCAGGACACGGGCCCCGTGGCCGGCCCCGGCCAGGGCTTCGAGGATGCCGGGGTGGAGCAGTTCCGTCAGAAGCATTCGGTCCCCTCCTTCGTGGGGGCGGGGGTCAGGCGGTAGAAGGTGGTGGCGGTGCCGACGAGCACCGCGTGGATCTCGGTGGCGGAACAGCCGGTGAGGAGTTCGTCGACGGTGGCGGCCCAGCGGTTCCATCCGCCCGCGAGGTTCGCCACCGGCCAGTCGGAACCGAACATCAGCCGGTCGGGACCGAAGGCGGAGAGCAGCACGTCCCACACCGGGCGGATGTCGTCGACCGTCCACTTCTCGTGGTCGGCCTCGGTGATCAGTCCCGAGACCTTGCAGCGGACTTGGGAGTGCCGGGCCAGCGCCCGCAACTGCTGTTCCCAATCGGCCAGTTCCCGCCGTGCGATGGGGGGCTTGCCCGCGTGGTCCAGGACCAGCGGCAGCTCGGGGAGCCGCTGCGCGAGGCGGATCGCCTGCGGAAGCTGGTGGGGGCCGATCAGAACGTCGTATCCCAGGCCGCGCTCCCCGACCGCCCGCAACCCGCGCTCGACGTCGGGTCGTTGGAGCCAGTGCGGGTCCGACTCGGCCTGTACGAGGTGCCGTACGGCCCGCAGGTAGCCGCCCGCGTTCCCGCTGCGCAGGTCGTCGAGTACGTCACCGATCGCGGGTGACGTCAGGTCCGCCCAGCCGACGACGGCGCCGATCAGCGGATCGCTGTCCGCCAGTGCGAGCAGGTCGCGGGTCTCGGGCACGGACGCGATGCACTGGACGACCACCGTGCTGGTCAGTCGCCGTCCGGCGATCGGCCGGGTCGCGGCCGATCGCAGGGCGTGCGCGCTGAACGTGCGGCGGATCGGGTCGTGGGCGGGCTCGTCCAGCCAGGGCTGTGGCCGCACCTCCAGGTCCCAGACGTGGTGGTGGGCGTCGACGAGGGCCTGTGCGTCAGGCACGGGCGGTCCAGACGGGGCCGCCGGGGTAGGCGTACTCCTTGAGCGAGGCGGCGTGCATCTGCGCGCTCAGTCCGGGCAGCGTCGGCGCGAGGTAGTGGCCGTCGACGATGCGTACCGGGTCGACGAAGTGCTCGTGCAGATGGTCGACGTACTCGATGACGCGGTCCTCGGTGGTGCCGGAGACGGCGACGTAGTCGAACATCGACAGGTGCTGGACCATCTCGCACAGGCCCACTCCGCCGGCGTGCGGGCAGACCGGGACGCCGAACTTCGCGGCGAGGAGCAGGATCGCGATGTTCTCGTTGACGCCGCCGACCCGCGCGGAGTCGATCTGGACGATGTCCACCGCGCCGGCCTGGAGGAGCTGCTTGAAGACGACCCGGTTGGCGATGTGCTCGCCGGTGGCGACCTTGATGGGGCTGACGGCCTTGCGTACGGCGGCGTGGCCGAGGATGTCGTCGGGTGAGGTGGGCTCCTCGATCCAGTACGGCTGGTAGGGGGCCAGGGCGCTCATCCAGTCGATGGCGGGCTGGACGTCCCACCGCTGGTTGGCGTCCACCGCGATGCGGATGCCGTCGCCGACCGTCTCGCGGGCGGTGCGCATGCGCCGTACGTCGTCCTCCAGGTCCGCGCCGACCTTCAGCTTGATCTGGGTGAAGCCGTCGGCGACGGCCTCGCGGGCCAGGCGGGCGAGCTTCTCGTCGGAGTAGCCGAGCCAGCCGGGGGTGGTGGTGTAGGCGGGGTAGCCCTTCTCGAGGAGCTGGGCGGTGCGCTCGGCGCGGCCGGGTTCGGCGTGGCGCAGGATCTCCAGGGCGTCTTCGGGGGTGAGGGCGTCGGACAGCCAGCGGAAGTCGACCTGGGCGACGAGCTCTTCGGGCGACATCTCGGCGAGGAACCGCCACACGGGCTTGCCGGCCCGCTTGGCGGCGAGGTCCCAGGCGGCGTTGACGACGGCGCCGGTCGCCATGTGGATGGCGCCCTTCTCCGGGCCGAGCCAGCGCAGTTGGGGGTCGTGGACGAGGGAGTTGGAGAACGCGCCGAGGTCGGCGCAGACCTCGTGGACCGACAGGCCCACCACATGCGGGGCGAGGGCCGCGATGGCGGCGGCCTGGACATCGTTGCCGCGGCCGGTGGTGAACGCCAGGGCGTGGCCCTCCAGTCCGTCGCCGGCGTCGGTGCGCAGGACCACGTAGGCGGCGGAGTAGTCGGGTTCGGGGTTCATCGCGTCCGACCCGTCCAGGTGCTCGGACGTCGGGAACCGTACGTCCAGGACGTCCAGGGCGGTGATGCGGGCTGAGGAAGGAGAGGAGGACAGGGCGGATGACATGGCGGCAACTCCTGGAAGAGCAGGGGCTGGTACGGCCCGTGCGACGAGACGGCGGTACGGCGGAGGGCGGGCGGCCGGCGACGGCCGCCCGGGTCACTCCTGGACTTTGCCGCCGGTGATGCGGGAGATGGCGAGGGCGACGAGGATGATCAGGCCGTTGAGGGCGCCGATCCACTGGGCGGGGACGCCGCCCAGGGTCAGCACGTTCTGGATCATGAAGAGCAGCAGGATGCCGCAGAACGCGCCGAACATGGTGCCTTTGCCGCCGTTGAGGCTGATCCCGCCGATGACGGCGGCCGCGAACACGGTGAAGATGTAGCCGTTGCCCTGTGCCGAGGCGACGGAGGCCAGTCGGCCGGAGAGCAGCAGTCCGGCGAGGGCGGCGAGCACGCTGCCGGTGACGATGACGATCCACAGCACCCGGTCGGTGCGGATGCCGGCGGCCTTGGCCGCGTCGACGTTGCCGCCGATGGCGTACAGCGAGCGTCCGAAGCTCGTCCAGCCGAGGACGACGATCGCGACGGCGAACAGCGCCAGGCAGATCCAGATCGAGGCGGGCATGCCGAGCCACTGTGCGGTGCCGAGGTAGAGCATCGACTCCGGCAGCTGGAAGAAGGTCTGGCCGCCGGAGATGCCGGTGAGGACGCCGCGCACGACGATCAGCATGCCCAGGGTGACGATGAACCCGTTGAGGCCGAAGCGGATGATGAGCAGGGCGTTGATCACACCGATGAGCGCGCCCACGGCGAGGGTGATGGGAATGGCCAATGCGCCGGGGAGCAGTCCGAGGCCGTGGGTCGCGCCGGTCGGCACCACCAGCCAGGCCGCGACACCGGGCGCGAGGCCCATGGTGGACTCCAGCGACAGGTCCATCTTCCCGACGATCAGGACCATGGTCTGGGCGAGGACCAGCAGGGCGATCTCGGACATGGTCTGGAGGACGTTGATGAGGTTGTCGGTCTGGAGGAAGACGGGGTTGACGATCTGTCCGACGACGGCGATGACCACGATGGCCGGGACGAGCGCGAGGTCGCGCAGTCGGGCCAGGGGTATCCGGCCGCCGAACAGTGCGGCGTGCTTGGGCCGCGGGGCATCCGGGGCTTTGGCGGCGGTGTCCGCGACGACGGTCTCAGGCATGCAGGTCCACTCCTTCCATCGCGGCCACGAGGTCGTGGTCGTGCCAGCCGCGGGCGATCTCTGAGGTCACTCGGCCCTGGAACATCACCAGGACCCGGTCGCACATGCGCAGGTCGTCGAGTTCGTCGGAGGCGATGAGCACTCCGGTGCCGGTTTCCGCGGTCTCCTCGACCTTGCCGAGGAGGAACTCCTTGGAGCGCACGTCCACGCCCGCGGTCGGGTTGATCAGGACCAGCAGCTTCGGGTCGTCGGCCAGGGCGCGGGCCATGACCACCTTCTGCTGGTTGCCGCCGGACAGGGCGGAGACGGGCAGGTCGGGGCCGGGAGTCTTGATCGCCAGGTGCTCGATCATGCCTTCGGCGAGCCGGTCGCGGCGACTGCGGCTCAGGAACCCGTTGTTGCCCAGCTTCTTGGGCACCGACAGGGTGGCGTTGTCGGCGATCGACATGTCGGGGACGAAGCCCTGATGGTGCCGGTCCTGCGGGACGAACCCGGCGCCGGCGGCGAGCGCGGCCGGCACGCTGCCGAGCCGGGGCCGGTTGCCGGCGATCTCCACCTCCCCCGCCGTGGGCGCCCGCAGTCCTACGACGGTCTCGGCGACCTCGGTCCGGCCGCTGCCCGCGGCCCCCGCGAGGCCGACGATCTCTCCGGCGCCCACCTGGAATGTGACACCTTGATAGGTCTCGCCCTCCAGGCCGCTGACGCCGAGGGCCGCCGTGGCACCGGCGTCCAGTGAACTCGCCCGTTCCTCGCGGCTGTCGGCGGCGGCCTCGCCGGTCATGGCGGCGACGAGTTCGGTACGGGGGAGCTCGGCGACCGGCGCGGTCACGATGTGCCGGGCGTCCCGGAACACGGTCACCATGTCGCAGATCTCGTAGACCTCCTGGAGGTGGTGACTGATGAACAGGAAGGTCACGCCCTGCCGTTGGAGGTCACGGATGCGGTCGAAGAGCCGGTTGATGGCCGCGCCGTCGAGCTGGGCGGTCGGCTCGTCGAGGATGATGAACCGGGCGCCGAAGGACAGGGCCCGGGCGATCTCCACGAACTGCCGCTGCTCCACGCTGAGGTCACCGGCCGGGGTCTGCGGATCCACGTCCACCGACCACGTCGACAGCAGCTCCTGTGCCCGGCGGCGCACCCCCTGCCAGCTGATCAGCGGGCCGCGGGCGCGATCGTGCCGGTTCAGGAAGAGGTTCTCGGCCACGGTCAGCGTGGGGATGATCGTCGACTTCTGGTAGACGCACGCCACCCGCCGGCGCCAGGCGTCGCGGTCGGCGAGCCGTGGTGCGGGGCTGCCGCCGAAGGTGACCGTTCCCTCGTCGGCGGCCTGGAGTCCGGTGAGGACGGACACCAGGGTCGACTTGCCCGCTCCGTTGCGGCCGACGAGCGCGTGGGTCTCGCCGGGCCTGATGGTGATCCCGGCGCCGTTGAGAGCCACCGTCGGACCGTATCGCTTGACTATGCCCGCCGCTTCGACGACGGGCAGGCCCGCGTGGGCCTGGCCGTCGTCCGCCGGGGCGGGCGCGGGGGTGGCTGTTCGCTCCCCGTCACTCATCGCAACCGCCTTGTGTTGGATAGCCGTTGGGTTCAGAAGAGCTGTCAGCCGAGGTTGTTGCCCCACAGCGACTTGTCGCCGCTCTTCACGCTGGGCACCCCGCCGTAGGTGCCGCCGTCGGCGGTGACCAGCGGCGCGGACAGCTGGTCCTCCAGCACACCCTCACGGACCTGGATGATCGTGCTGTCGTGATCGGTCTTGCCGGGCTTGAACGTCTTCCCGTCGATCGCGGCCTTCAGGTAGTACAGCGCGTACTTGGCATAGAGGTCGGCCGGCTGCGAGACGGTGGCGTCGATCTTGCCCGCGGCGATGTCCTTGAGCTCCTCGGGGATGCCGTCGTTGGAGACGATGAAGACGTGCTTCTTGTCCTTGGGGTCGACCAGCAGGCCCTTCTGCTTGAGGACCTGGAGCGTGCCGGACAACGCGAAGCTGGACTGCATGTAGACGCCCTTGATGTCCGGGTGGGCGGTCAGGTCCGTCTGGAGCTTCTGCGCGGCGACGGCGCCGTCCCAGTTGGTGGCCTCACCGAACACCTTGATGTCCGGGTAGTTCTTCTTCATGCAGTCGTTGAACGCCTCGGTACGGTCACGCCCGTTGATGGAGTCCAGGCCGCCCTGGAGCATGACGACCTTGCCCTTGCCGCCCAGCTTGGTGCCGAGGTACTGGCAGGCCTTCTCGCCGTACGCGCGGTTGTCGGCGCGCACCACCATGAACACCTTGCCGGTGTCGGGGCGGGTGTCCACGGTGACGACCGGGATCTTCTTCGCCTCCAGCTGCGCCAGCGTCGGCGCGATGGCGGCGGTGTCCTGCGGGGCCATCGCCAGGCCCTTGACGCCCTGGCTGATGAACGTCTGCGCGTTGGCCGTCAGCTTGGCGACGTCGTTCTGCGAGTTGGTGGTCTTCAGGTCCAGCCCCAGCTCCTTGGCGTACTGGGGGGTGTACTTGATGTACGAGTTCCAGAAGTCGGTGTCGGAGCGCGGGTAGTCGACGCCGACCAGCGGCTTGTCGCTCGACGAGGACGAGGTGGAGCCGCTGCCGCACGCAGTGAGCAGTGCCAGTGCGGACAGGGTAGATACTGCGGAACAGAGGGCTGTCCTGAGTCTCATCGGTGCTTCCTCGCGCCGGTCCCGTAGCGGGAGATGTTTCGCCTCGACGACATCTGCGTATCGCCGTTCAGCAGAGATGGGATGTTTATAGGCCTGCCTCTGCCGCACTGTCCAGACCCTTGCGGCACTTCATGGAGAAGTGCCAGCTCACTTCACGCGACAAGGACAAGTGCAGGCCAGATCCATCCCATCAATCATCATCGCTGGCCAAGCGGATCCAGCCACGAGGAGCCTGGCAGACATGCCATGTTTAAGCCCTGGAGAATCACAGCAAAGCCCCACAAAAGGGTTAAAACCCCTGAAGCGCCAGCGCTTTTCATCCCTGCACACTGGTTGACATCCCCAGGAGACATGGCGGACCTTCGTCCGTAACAAGTGGCGCTCCGCGCACAGGAGTTACGCCCCCTTGTGTTCTCAGCTCTCCCCCTCCCCCCTCTGCAACAGGGATGTCTCCATGCCGAGTTCGTTCAACAGACGCCACTTCCTGGCCGGCGCCACCGGTGTGGCCGCAGCTGCCGTCGCCGGAGGGATCTTCGGCTCCGGCACCGCTCAGGCGGCGCCCAGCACCTACACGCCCGACTGGAACTCAGTCGACCAGCACCCGCCGGCTCCGGAGTGGTTCCAGGACGCGAAGTTCGGGATCTACTTCCACTGGGGAGTCTTCAGCGTCCCGGCCTACGACAACGAGTGGTACCCGCGCAACATGTACCAGTCGGGCAGCAACGCCAACCAGCACCACATCGCGACCTACGGCCAGCCCGCGGCGTGGCCGTACCACAACTTCATCAACGGCGCCCAGGACCTCGCGGGCAACTTCGTGAAGTTCGCGCCGAAGCTGAAGTCGGCCGGCGGCAAGTTCGACCCCGACGAGTGGGCGCAGCTCTTCGTCGACGCCGGCGCCAAGTTCGCCGGGCCGGTCGCCGAGCACCACGACGGCTTCTCCATGTGGAACAGCCAGGTCAACGAGTGGAACTCGGTGAACAAGGGCCCCGGCCTCGACCTCCTGCAACTCTTCACCACCGCCATCCGCGCCAAGAACCTCAAGCTGCTGGTGGCCATGCACCACGCGTACAACTTCACCGGCTTCTACCAGTACGCCCCCGCCCAGACGGACGCCAGCCTCAAGAAGCTCTACGGGCAGCTCGGCGCGACCGCGGAGAACCAACTCTGGTACGACAAGCTCAAGGAGGTCATCGACCGCGCCCAACCCGACATCCTGTGGCAGGACTTCAACCTGAGCGCCGTCGACGAAGCGCAGCGCCTGAAGTTCCTGTCCTACTACTACAACCAGGCCAACAGCTGGGGCCGTGAGGTCGTCGCCACCTACAAGGACGGGTTCAACGGCAAGGGCGAGGTCTTCGACTACGAGCGCGGCGGCCCGGCCGATCTCACCACCCCGTACTGGCTGACCGACGACAGCATCTCCAGCAGCAGTTGGTGCTACACCCAGGGCATCGGCTACTACAGCATCCCGCAGATGCTGCACTCGTTCATCGACCGGGTCAGCAAGAACGGCAACATGCTGCTGAACATCGCGCCCATGGCGGACGGCACCATCCCCCAGGCGCAGAAGGACATCCTGCTGGGCATCGGTGACCATCTGAAGCGCTTCGGCGAGTCGATCTACGCGACCCGCGCCTGGACCGAGTACGGCGAGGGTCCGACGAAGATGGGCGGCGGCTCGTTCACCACCCCGCACGCCGGCACCGCGCAGGACATCCGCTTCACCCGCAACAAGGCCGGCAACGTCCTGTACGCCACCGTCCTGGGCTGGCCCGGCAGCTCCCTCACGATCAAGACCCTTTCCTCGGACCGCATCAATCTCTCGTCGCTGTCCTCGGTGAAGCTCCTCGGCACCACGGCCGGCACCTACATCGACCTCCCCGCTCCGGCCCAGAGCTCCTCCGGCCTCACGGTCACCCTGCCGTCCTCGGCGCCCTACAGTGCGAACGCGTACGTCCTCAAGCTCACCTTCTCCGGCACGATCCCGGCGCTCCAGCCGCTCGGCGGAGCGGTCGCCTTCGCGGACGTCAACTACACCGGAACCTCTGCGGTGCTCCCCCTCGGCGACTACACCACGGCCGGCCTCACCTCGGCCGGGCTCGGCGCGGGCAGCATCTCCTCCCTCCGGCCGGCCCCCGGCTACCAGGTGATCGGATACTCCGGGGACAACTTCAGTGGCACCGCCTGGACCTTCACCGCCGCTAACCCAGACCTGCGCGTCACCGGCAACAACGACCAGATCGCCTCCCTGCGGGTCCAGTTCAACCCGGCGACGTACTTCCGGCTCACCAACGCCACCAACGGGCTCGCCCTGGACAGCGGCGGCAACGTCGCCTCCGGGTCCAACCTCAAGCAGTGGACCTGGGACGGCAGCACCAACCTCCAGTGGCGCGCGGAGGCGCTCGACGGCGGCTACTACCGGCTGGTCAACCGGACCAACGGCATGGTCGCGGACGGCTGGGGCGCCACCGCCAACGGCGATCCGGCCCGCCAGGCAGCCTGGAACGGCGGCAGCAATCAGCAGTGGAAGATCGTCGCCCGCGGCGGCAACCGCTACTCGATCGCCAACCGCACCACCGGCCTGGTCCTCGACGGCGGCGGCGACGTCGCATCGGGCTCCGTCACCAAGCAGTGGACGTACGACGGCAGCAGCAACCTGCTATGGGTCTTCACCGCGCAGTGACCGGCGGCTCCACGGTTAGGGGGCGTCCCTGGGCTCGGCGGCTGCCGCCGAGCCCAGGGACGCCCTGTCCAGGCGCCCTGCGCCTGCCGCGTGGCTTCAGCGGATCTAGCCTGGAAGCAACCGCTGGAAGTGTGCCCCGGCAGGCACGGCCACCCGGACGGAGGTGTCGCTCGTGGACAGGGCCGGCGAGCAGGATGCCCCCACTGCCGCCGTCGTCGTCGACCCGAACGGCGCGGTGAGCGGCTGGAGCGAGGGCGGACGGCTCCTGCTGGGCTGGTCGGCGGAGGACGTCGTCGGGCGCCCCGTGACCGAGCTGCTGGCCGGTCCCGCACCCGCCGGGTTCCCCGAGAGCCATGAGAGCGCCCGAGGCCCCGCCGGGCCCATCCCCCTGCGTCATCGGGACGGCTCCACGGTGGATGCCGTGGTGACGGCTCAACCCCTGTCCGGCACCGGCGGGCGGGGGCTCGGGCACGTGGTGACCGCCCAGCGCTGGGAAAGCCGCCCGGTGATCGCCGACCGAGCCTTCGAGCAGTGTCCCTTCGCTCTGGGTGTGTACGACCCTGAGCTGCGGTTTCTGTGGATCAACGCCTCCTCGGCGCGGGTGATCGCGCACTCCGAGGACCAAGTGATCGGCAGAAAGTACCGCGAGGTGCTGCCCGAGTTCGACCGCACACTGTTTCCCGAAAGGGACGACAAGCCCTACACCGACGCGCTCGCCCAAGTGGCGAGGACGGGCGAGCCCACGCGTCTCATCACGGTCTTCCGTCCTCGCGGCAGTGACTATGCCAATGCCTGGGCCACGAGCATCTGGCCGGTCCGAGATACCGAAGGCACCGTCCGCGCGATCGCCAACTGGGGATTCGACATGAGCGCCGAGTACTGGGCTCGGCAACGCCTGCTCATCCTCAACAACGCCAGCGGCGGCATCGGCCGGACACTCGACGTGATCGGCACCGCCCGAGAACTGGCCATGACCCCGGTGCCGCGATTCGTCGACCAGGTCAGCGTGGACCTGTTCGACGAGGTGCTGCGCGGAGAGGAACCACCCTCCGAGTCCGCGGCCAATCCGCACGAGGCGATCGGACTCGTCCGTGCCGCCCAGCACAGCGCGCAGGACGGCACCGACCGGGATGCCGGGCCCCCGACGCCGGTCACACACAGCCCCGGCTCTGTCGCCGCCCGCTGCATGGCGACCGGCAGATCCACGGTCGAGCTCGCCACCGACCCCGGCCAGGGCGGCGAGTGGGCCTTCGGGCCCGGGCTCGCCGCCGACCCCGCCCACTGGCCACCGGGCAACCCGGTGATCGACGCGTCCCTCGCCAGGGACGGGCTGACGGGCCGGATCACCGTGCCGCTCCGGGCGCGCGGCGCGCTGCTCGGCGTCGTCGCCTTCTCCCGCCTGGACCGGCCGGAGGCCTTCACCGCCGACGACCTGATCCTCGCCGAAGAGCTGGCCGCCAAGGCGGCCGTCGCCATCGACAACGCCCGCCGCTACTCGCGCGAGCGCACGACCGCACTGACCCTGCAACGCAGCCTGCTGCCGCAGGGACCGCCGAACCAGGAGGCGGTCGAGGTGGCATCCCGCTACCTGCCCGGAGGCACCGGCACGGAGGTGGGCGGTGACTGGTTCGACGTCATTCCGCTGTCCGGGGCCCGGGTCGCCCTGGTCGTCGGCGACGTGGTCGGCCACGGCCTGCACGCCGCGGCCAGCATGGGCCGACTGCGCACGGCCGTACGCACCCTCGCCGACGTCGACCTGCCACCGGACGAGCTGCTGACCCACCTGGACGACCTGGTCCTCCACCTCGCCGGCGACCTCCGCCCCGACAACCACTTCCAGCCGACCGGCGAGTCCGGGGCCACGTGCCTGTACACCGTCTACGACCCCGTCTCCCGGCGCTTCACCCTGGCGAGTGCCGGCCATCCCCTGCCACTGGTCATCTCCCCGGACGGCACCAGGACCCCGGTACCCGCCCACCCGGGACCGCCGCTCGGCATCGGTGGTCTGCCGTTCGAGGCCACCGAGCTCGAACTGCCCGAGGGCACCCTGCTCGCTCTCTTCACCGACGGACTGGTGGAGAGCCGCGAGCGCGACGTCGACCAGCGGATCACCGAGCTCCAGCACGCCCTCACCGACGCGACCACCCCGTTGGAGCCGCTGTGCGACACGGTGATGGACGCCATGCTCCCCGATCGCCGCACCGACGACGCCGCCCTGCTGCTCGTTCGCACCCGCGCGCTGGCCCGCCATCACGTCGCCGACTGGCCCGTCGAGCCCGACACCGCGCAGGTGCCGCGCGTCAGGAAGCTCGCTGTCGACCAGGTGGACGCCTGGGGCCTGGAGGAAGCGGCGTTCGTCACCGAACTGGTCGTCAGCGAGCTGGTCACCAATGCCATCCGCTACGGCGAACCGCCGATCAGGCTCCGGCTGATCCGGGACACCTCCCTGATCTGCGAGGTCTCCGACGCCAGCAGCACCGCCCCGCACCTGCGCCGGGCCCGCGCCTTCGACGAGGGCGGCCGGGGCCTGCTGCTCGTCGCCCAGCTCACCCAGGGGTGGGGCACGCGGCACACCACCGAAGGCAAGACCATCTGGTGCGCCCAGACCCTCACCCCGCCCACGCCGCTATGACACCCGTTCCGTCGAGGAGCACGTGCTCACACCTCTGTGACACACGTACTCGACACGTATGTCGCAGCGGCGAGGCCGGCCGGTGGGCAGCCGGCCGGCCTTTCACATCAGGGGGTCATCAGGTGCGGGTCCAGCGCTGGTTGCTGCCGCCCGAGCAGCTGTACAGCTGGATCTGGGTGCCGTTCGCGGTACCGTTCCCGACGGCGTCGAGGCACAGACCGGACTGGACTCCGACGATGGATCCGTCGGAGTTGAGGCGCCACTGCTGGTTGGTGCCACCCCAGCAGCTGTAGATCTGGACCTTGGCGCCGTTTCCGGTGCCGGCCGCGTCCAGGCACTTGTTGCCGTAGACCCTGAGCTCACCGGCGCTGGTCGACGTCCACTGCTGGTTGGTGGCGTTGTTGCAGTCCCATAGCTGGACCTGGGTGCCGTCGGTCGTGCTGGCGTTGGGAACGTCCAGGCAGCGACCCGAACCGACGCCCTTGACCTGTCCGCCGCCCGACGGAGGCGGCGTGGTGGTGCCGCCGTTCAGAGCGTTGAGAACGGAGGTGTAGGCGGCCTTCTTGCTGCCGTCGCCGTTGAACAGCAGCGGCGTCTGCTCCGCACGCCAGGAGTCGGAGTCGCGCACACCCCAGACGGTGATGCCGAGGCAGCGCGAGACGGCCAGGCAGTCGTTCACCACGTTGGCGTACGTCGTGGGCGAGGCGCCCTGGATGTCGAGTTCGGTGACGGCCACGTCGACGCCGAGAGCGGCGAAACTCTGCAGGGTTGTGCGGTAGTTGCTGTTGTACGGGCTGTCGTTGTTGAAGTGCGACTGGAAGCCGACGCAGTCGATCGGTACGCCGCGCTGCTTGAAGTCCTTGACCATGTTGTACACGGCCTGCGTCTTGGCCCAGGTCCAGTTGTCGGTGTTGTAGTCGTTGTAGCAGAGCTTGGCGGCCGGGTCGGCGGCGCGCGCGGTGCGGAAGGCGACCTCGATCCAGTCGTTGCCGGTGCGCTGAAGGTTGGAGTCGCGCCGGGCACCCGAGTTGCCGTCGGCGAAGGCCTCGTTCACGACGTCCCACTGGGCGATCTTGCCCTTGTAGTGGGCCATCACGCCGTTGATGTGGTCGATCATCGCCTGGCGCAGGCTGCTGCCGCTCAGGCTCTGCATCCAGCCGGGCTGCTGGGAGTGCCAGGCCAGGGTGTGTCCGCGGACCTTCTTGCCGTTCTGCACGGCCCAGTTGTAGACGCGGTCACCGGCGGTGAAGTTGAACTGGCCCCGCTGCGGCTCGGTGGCGTCGATCTTCATCTCGTTCTCGGGCGTGACCATGTTGAACTCACGGCCCGCGATCGAGGTGTACGCCGAGTCGCCCAGCCTGCCCGAGGCGATGGCGGTACCGAAGTAGCGGCCGCTCTGCGCCGCCGCGGCCCCGAGTGTGCTTTCGGCGGCGTGCGCGGGCGGCGGCGTCACCAGGGCGACCACCGCGCTGAGGCCGATGGCGAGCAGCGCCAGCGGCGCGCTGCGGGTCCTCCGGCGGTCTCCGGCTCTGGGAAGGGCGTTCAAGCCCATGGCTGTGCCTCCAAGATAGACATCACGGAATGGCTGACGCGCAGGGGAAGACCGGACACCGCGCACTGTTTCGGCACGGGTTCGGGGGTGCTCCAAGGTGTCGCACGGCTCTTGCGGTTCGATATTCCGAACTTTGGTCGTCCCTCGGTGACGGATGATTGAGGCATTGACGGTGGATCGTCAATACATTGCACCGAGAAAGTTTCCTTGCTCTCTACGAAACATTCGAGCATGCATCAGGCCGGATATCAGGCCCTGACACTTGAGCGTGGGTGGATTCCGCAAGATCCAAACCGTGATCAACGTCGGCACGCGAAGCCGCCATTTCACCTTCGCATGCCTGGTCAACCCCCTTGAAGAGGAAAGCCGCACCACGCCCTCCCCTAGCGCTCCCAGCCGGCGCGACACCTCGCCACACCCCGAAGCGCCGGAACTGTTTGAAGACAGAACAGCGCGAGACCTTGACCGAGGGACATCGCATTTCTATGTTGTGGCGTCGAAAGATCCGGGAACTCATCGAAAGTTTCGAGGAGTTCATCTTCTTCGGTCCGACCGCTCCGCGGTTCGCCGACACCACTTCGCCCCGCCCTCGAAGGAGGCCCTCAGATGTGGTTGCGCCACCGGTCCACGGTCCCGCTCAGACGCTTACTCGCCGTCCTCTCGCCGCTTCTGCTGGTGGCCACCTTCCTCGGCGCGCAGCCCGCCAGCGCGGCGACCGTCGATCCCAACGCCACGTATGTGCTGGTCAACCGCAACAGCGGCAAGGCCCTGGACGTCTACAACATGGCGACCAACGACGGCGCCCGCATCACCCAGTGGACCAGGAACGACCAGAGCCAGCAGCAGTGGCAGTTCGTCGCCTCCGGGGACGGCTACTACCGCATCAAGTCCCGTCTCTCGGGCAAGGTGCTGGACCTCTACAACTGGTCCACCGTCAACGGCGGTTCGATCGTCCAGTGGACCGACCTGAACGCCACCAACCAGCAGTGGCGGCTGGCCGACAGCTCGGACGGCTACGTGCGGCTCATCTCGCGCCACACCAACAAGGCCCTCGAAGTGCAGGGCGCCTCCACCGCCGACAGCGCGAACATCGTCCAGTACGACGACTGGGGCGGCACCAACCAGCAGTGGCAGCTCGTGAAGGTCGGCGCCGACACCCCCGGAGCGTGTGATCTTCCGTCGTCCTACCGCTGGTCCTCGACGGGCGCGCTGGCGCAGCCCAAGTCCGGGTGGGTCTCGCTCAAGGACTTCACCGTCGCCCCGTACAACGGGAAGCAACTCGTCTACGCCACGACGCACGACACGGGGACGAAGTGGGGTTCGATGAACTTCAGCCCGTTCACCAACTGGTCGGACATGGCCTCGGCCAGCCAGAACACGATGTCGTCCGCCACCGTCGCACCCACGCTCTTCTACTTCGCGCCGAAGAACATCTGGGTGCTCACCTATCAGTGGGGCGCGACGGCCTTCTCCTACCGGACGTCGAGCGACCCCACCAACCCGAACGGCTGGTCATCGCCGCAGGTGCTGTTCTCCGGAAGCATCTCCGGCTCCGGAACGGGCCCCATCGACCAGACGGTCATCGGTGACGGCACGAACATGTACCTGTTCTTCGCCGGCGACAACGGCAAGATCTACCGCGCCAGCATGCCGATCGGGAACTTCCCGGGCAGCTTCGGAAGTACCTCCACGGTGGTCATGAGCGACTCGACGAACAACCTGTTCGAAGCCCCGCAGGTCTACAAGTTGCAGGGCCAGAACCGCTACCTCATGATCGTCGAGGCGATCGGCTCCCAGGGCCGCTACTTCCGTTCCTTCACGGCCACGAGCCTCAACGGCACGTGGACGCCGCAGGCCGCCACCGAGAGCAACCCCTTCGCCGGCAAGGCCAACAGCGGCGCCACCTGGACCAACGACATCAGCCACGGTGAACTGATCCGCACCACCGCCGACCAGACCATGACCGTCGACCCCTGCAACCTCCAACTCCTCTACCAGGGGCGCAGCCCCAACTCGGGCGGCGACTACGGCCTCCTCCCCTACCGTCCGGGTCTGCTGACCCTTCAGCGCTGACGGCATGACAAGGACCGGGCGGGCTCGACGGAAGACCGAGCCCGCCCAGGTCCGACGCCAGGGTCAGGCCTGATGCGTGCGCGCTGTACGCGGCACCGTGGCAGCATGAGCGGCTTCAGCGAAGCTCGCAGGGAGGCTTGCCGTGTCCGACCTCGACAGCCAGGTTCCCTACTGGGATGCCGCCGCGCGCACGAAGACGTTCACCCACCCGCTCCACCTGCCCTGGCTCGACGGGATCAGCAGGCACGCCGCGATCCTCGACTACGGATGCGGATACGGCCGCATCATGAAGGAGCTCGAACGGCACGGCTTCGGCGACCTCACGGGCGTCGACACCTCACCGGAAATGACCAGTCGGGCACGCGCCCTGCACCCCACCCTGCGCTTCGCCACCCTGAACGCACCCCCGGCTTCGCCCTGTCCGGACGCAGGCTTCGACGTCGTTCTGCTCTTCGCCGTACTCACATGCATCCCCGGCGATGAAGCCCAGCGCCGGCTGATCACCGAGCTGAACCGCGTCCTCAAGCCCGGCGGGATCCTCTACATCAGCGATCTTCTGCTGCAGGACGATGAACGCAACCGCATCCGTTACCACCGCCATGCCGCTCGATACGGCAGCTACGGCGTGTTCGAAACCGGCGACGGTGCGGTGTGCCGCCACCATCCCCGCGAGTGGTTCTCCACCCTGCTTGCCAGGTTCCGCACCCTCGACACCCGGACCATCACGGTGCCCACCATGAACGGTCACGAGTCCACCGGGATCCAGATCCTCGCCCGCAAGCCCGCGAGCCCGCAACGCGGTGCCGTCAGCCCCGGCGGACCGCGCCCAGCTGGGCCCGGTGCAGGTCCGGGGCGGTGAAGCGCTGGGCCACCGTGCGCAGCACGCGGGCCATCGCCTGGGCGGGTGGGGTGGCGGGGCGGGCCGCGGCGCGGGCGAGGAGGATGCGGCGGGTGGGAGCCGGGACGTCGGAGGCGAACGGCAGGAGGCGTACGTCGCTGCGTCGGCTGGTGAGCGCCAGGCGGGGTGCGAGCGCGATGCCGAGTCCGGCGGCGACCATGGCCTGCGCCTCCTGGTAGTCGTGCGAGGAGTAGGCGATGCGTGGTTCGAACCCCGCCTGGCGGCAGCTGCGGCGCAGGACGTCGGCGACGGGGTGGTTGTCGGCACGGATGATCCACTCCTGGTCGGCGAGGTCGCCGAGCCGCACGGAGGGACGGGTGCGCAGGGGTGAGTCGGCGGGGACGACCAGCACCGTGGGGTCGTCCAGCAGGTGGGTCAGGGCGAGCGCCGGATCGTCGAGGCGGTTCCACTCGTAGTCCCAGAGCAGCCCTTGGTCCACCTCCCCGGTGTGCAGCATCTCCCTGAGCTCCGCGAGGACTCCGGCACGCACCTCGATGCGGATGCCGGCGTGGCGCCGTCGGAAACGTGTGAGCGCCAGCGGCAGCAGCGAGGCGCTCGCCGTGGGGAAGGAACCGAGGCGCAAGCTGCCCTGGTCGAGGGCGGTGAAGGAGTCCAGGTCGGCCTGGGCGGCCCGGAGTTCACGGCGGATGGCCTGACCGCGTTCGGCCAGCGCGGCGCCCGCCGGGGTGGGGCGGATACCACGGGGCAGCCGCTCGATGAGGGGCTGCCCCGCCTCCTGTTCCAGCAGGGACATCTGCTGGGAGGCCGCGGAGGTCGTCATGCCGAGGGCCTCCGCCGCGGCCGTGAGCGACCCGCGTTCGGTGGCCTCGGTGAGCAGCAGCAGACGGCGCACATTGAGCATGCCGCTGACTTTAGCCGAGCTAAACCCAGGTGAAGCGAACTGCGATTGTTCCGAAGTCACACCTCTGCGAAGGTCTGCGCAATCGCCGAGCGGTTCACCGGCCCGCAATGCGCCCGTAACCACCGCCTCGGCCCTTCCCTACCTCCGTTGATCCAGGAAGAGCCTCAGACGTGCACATTCCCGCGACCCTGGTACGTGGCGGCACCAGCAAGTGCTGGCTGTTCAACCAGGTCGATGTCCCCGCCGACCGCGGCGACCTCGAAAGGCTGCTGGTCGCCGCGTACGGCGCCACCGATCCGGTAGAGCTGGACGGGGTGGGCGGGGCGACCCCCACCACCTCGAAGGCGGCCGTCGTCAGCGCCTCGCCCCGGCCCGGCATCGACGTCGACTATCTCTTCGCCCAAGTCGGCATCGGCACAGGCTCGGTGGAGTGGACGAGCAACTGCGGCAACTGCGCCACCGGTGTCGCCCTGTACGCGGTGGCCAAGGGGCTGGTTCCGGTCACCGGCGACCGGACGCGCGTGGTGATGCGCAACATCAACACCGGCGCGATCCTCGAAGGGATCGTCGACACCCAGGGCGGTGTGGTGCGCCACTTCGGCCGCCAGACGGTACCCGGCACCCGGGCCGGCGGGGTCGCGGTCGGCCTCACCTTCCGCGACCCCGCCGGCGACTCCGGCCGACTGCTCCCCACCGGCCGGGCCGCGCAGGACCTGCGGGTCGGCGCCGCCAAGCCGCTCCGCGTGAGCATGGTGGCCGCGGGCGCTCCGGTCGTCCTCGTCGACGCCGCCAGTGCGGGGCGCACCGGCGCCGAGTCCGAGGAGCGGATGCGCGCGGACGTCCCCTGGCTGCGCGGCGTCCGTCATGCCGCCGCGCCGCTGATGGGGCTGCTCCGGCCGGGCGAGGAACCGGGCGACGCGGTGCCCAAGGTGGGCCTGGTCGGCCCGCCGGTGCCGTACACCACGCCTCTCGGGGAACGGGTGGCGGCCGAGGACTACGACGTGTCGGTGCGGATGCTCTCCATGAACGCCCCGCACCCCGCCATCGGACTGACCTCGGCCGTAGCCGTCGCGGCGGCCGGGCTGCTGGAGGGGTCCGTGGTCGCCCTCATCACGGGCGGCCCGAGGGACGAGTGGCTGCGCCTCGGCACGCCCGCCGGTGTCGTCGCGGTCCGCTGCACCGACGTGCGGGACGGCCTGCCGCACCGGGTCACCGTGCAGCGCGCGGCCCGGCTGCTCGCCGACGCCCGGATCTACGTACCGGAGGGAGGCCAACCGCAGGCCGCCTGAGCCGCGACGCGGCTCAGGCGACGCATCTCACCACGGTCACGCCGGCTCCCCGCCGTCCGCACCGCGATACCCTCGCGCCCTCGGGGCGCGCCTCCCGTCCCCACCGCACCAAGGACAAAGATGTCTGTTGAAGTGATCTCCATAGGCGCCCTGTTGGTGATGTTCGTGGTCGGCACCGCGCTGCCGATCAACCTGGGCATCCTCGCCTTCGTCGCCACCTTCGCGGTCGGGACCGCCTCGCTCGGCCTCACCGAGGACGAGATCTTCGAGGGGTTCCCGGCGAAGCTCTTCGTCACCATCGTCGGCGTCACCTACCTGTTCTCCGTCGCCCGCCGCAACGGCACCATCGACTGGCTCGTCGCCGCCGGGGTCAGGCTGGTGCGCGGCAAGGTCGAGCTCATCCCCTGGGTGCTGTTCCTGGTGGCCGCCCTGCTGACGGCGTTCGGTACGTTCACCCCGGCCGCGGTCGCGATCCTCGCGCCGATCGGCATGAACTTCGCCTACCGCTACAAGCTCAACCCGCTCGTCGTCGGCATGATGGTGATCAGCGGCGGGCACGCGGGCGCGTTCTCCCCGCTGGCCGTCTCCGGTGCGCTGGTGCTCGGTCTCGTCGACAAGACCGAGGTGCACGTCTCGGCGGTGACCCTGTTCAGCGCCAGCTTCGTGATCAACCTGGTGCTCGCGGTCCTCACGTACGTCCTGCTCGCAAGGCGTCCCGCCCCGCTGGCCGAAGGCGCCGCGGAAGCGGCCGACGACGAGGACCTCGCCGTCTCCGGCAGGCCCGACTGGCGGCAGTGGCTCACCCTCGCCTCCCTGGTGGCCCTCGTCGTCGGCGCGCTCGGCTTCCACCTGGAGATCGGTTTCCTGGCGCTGGCCGCGGGCTCTCTGCTGGCGCTGGTGGACATGAAGCGGCAGGAGAAGGCCGTGGACGGCGTCAGCTGGTCCACCCTGTTGCTGGTCGCGGGCATGATGACGTACATCGCGATGCTGGAGAAGGCCGGCATCATCGAGGAGATCTCCGAGCACGCCGCCGACCTGGGCGCCCCGCTCGTCGTCGCCCTGCTGCTGTGCTTCACCGTGGCCATCACCTCCGCCTTCGCCTCCTCCACCGCGATCCTCACCGCGATCATCCCGCTCGCCGTTCCCCTGCTGCTGTCCAGCCATCTCAGCGCCGCGGGCCTGATCGCCGCGCTCGCCGTCTCCACGACGATCGTCGACACCTCTCCCTTCTCTACCAACGGAGCGCTGGTCCTCAGCAACGCCCGCGGCGTGGACACCCGCCGCTTCTACCGCCAGGTCATCGGCTACACGAGCGGCATCGTCGCCTTCGGCCCCGTCATCGCCTGGGGCGCGCTGGTCCTGCCCTGGTCGTAGCTCACGTACCGACCGGCAATGCGGAGGGCGCCGCACCACGTACGGCGCCCCCGCCGAACTCGGCGCGGCGACGCGCTCATCAGCCCCTCCGTCACCCGGCGGCTGATCACCGAGTTCGCCGACCGCCCCGGACCACACGCGCCGGCCCGACCGCCGCCTCGACGCCCGGGACCGCTCCCAAGTCGTCGTCATGGCCTACGAGTACGGCATGGTCACTCCCGGTCGGCTCACGGACTGACCCCGGGAGGGGCGCGGCGAACGAGATGGGGGCGCGGCCCCGGCTCGCTGGGGGGAAGGTACGAGCCGGGGTCGCGCGGCGCGGTGAACAGCGGTGCGGCCGAGCGGGTTTGTGCGGTGCGGTGCGAGGCCGGAAGCGCGCGCCGGCGTCGCTCCGGCGGGATCAGTAACCGTAGATCATCTTGTAGGCCGCCTCGGGGAGGAAGTCCCCGGCCCTGGAGCCGGCGCCGATGCCGCAGTTGCCGTCCGACTCCCCCGGGGTCTTGATCCACAGCAGCATCTCGGCGCCTCCGCCCATCCGGGTGGGCGTGCCGATGCGGCGGCCGGAGGGGTTGCACCACTGGCCGTTGGAGCCGTTGGCGTTGCGGCTGGTGTCCACGACGAAGGGCTTGGTGTAGCCGTAGCGGGCGCTGAGTTCACGGTTGACGGCGTCGCCGAAGGCGGTGTTCTCGGCGGTCGTGAAGTAGTTGGAGACGTTGAGCGAGAAGCCGTGGGCCTGGCGGAGGCCGGCCTCGTGGAGGCGCCGGGCCATGGTCGCCGCGTTGGTCCAGGCGGGGTTGCCGGCGTCCATGTAGACCCAGGTGTTGGGGGCCTGGCGGCTGAACTCGCCGAGGGCGCCGGTGAGCATGGCCTCGCGTTCGTCGATCTGGGCCTGGTTCATGCAGCCGTAGTCCCCGAGGGAGTCCGGTTCCAGGATGACGACGGCCGGGCGGCTGCCGATCCCTCCGGCGAACTGGGCGATCCAGCTGGCGTAGGCGGACGGCGAGGAGGCGCCGCCGGCGGAGTGTCCGCCGCAGTAGTCGCGGTTGTAGACGTTGTAGGCGACGAGGATCGGCAGCTTGTCGGCCTGGTCCGCGGCTCCGACGTAGGCCCCGGTGGCGGTTCCGATGGTGCCGCTCCAGGAGCCGAACCAGCGGGCCATCGGGGTGTTGGCGATGGCCGAGTTGATCGCGGGGGCCCGGCCGTCGCCGGGGTTGGCGGCCACCCATCGCTTCGCCGTGGAGTTGGGGTCCACGTGGAACCCGCTCGTCATGGTGGTGGGGTCGGCCGCCTGAGCGGACGGTGCGGCGGCGAGCGCCAGCGGCAGGGCGCAGAGCGCTGCCGCCAGGGTGCGGAGTCTGCGGCTCATCTCAGGACCTCGGTTTCCTGGCAGGGAATGTCGGGGCTGGGAGCGCTCCCACTGGAAGCGGTCCCAATCGTGGAGTCGGCTGGTTCAACTGTCAATGGCTGTGGCGGAGTTGGACGAAACGGAGTGATGCGGCGGCTAATACTGGAAGCGCTACCAGTGCCCAGACGTGACGATCTCCCCGCCTGTGACAGACTCCCGCTCCATGGCAGAAGATCCGCCGCGCAGGCAGCCGACGCTCGACGAGGTGGCCGAACGCGCCGGCGTCTCCCGTTCCGTGGCCTCCCGCGCCCTCAACAACGCCCCGCACGTCAGCCGCGCCAAACGCGAGGCCGTCGAGCGGGCCGTCCGGCAGCTCGGTTACGTCCCCAACCCGACGGCCCGCGCCCTGGCCACGCAGCAGACGGGAGCGGCCGCGCTGGTCGTCTCGGGAGAGAATCCGTCGATCTTCGCCGACCCCTTCTTCGCCCAGGTCATCGTCGGGGCCACGACCGCCCTGGAGGACGCGGACCTGCACCTGATGCTGTGTCTGGCCGCTTCCGACCGGGGCCGCAAGCGGGTGGCCGAACTGCTGCGCTCCAGGGGCGCCGACGGCGTCATGCTGATGGCGCTGCGCGAGGACGATCCGCTGCTTCCCCTCGCCGAGGAGACGCGGATGCCCGTGGTGTTCGGCGGGCGTCCGGTCGGCGCGGCGCCCCGGTGGTACGTCGATGTCGACAACGCCGGCGGGGCACGCGAGGCGACCGAGCACCTGGTCGCGCGCGGCCGGACCCGGGTGGCCGCGCTGTGCGGACGGCTGGACACCGAGGCCGGTCGCGCCCGGTACCGCGGCTACCGGGACGCCTTGTTGGCCGCGGGCCTCGATCCGTTCCCGCCGCAGGAGGGCGACTTCACCGAGCCCAGCGGCGCCGCCGCCATGGCCGCGCTGCTGGCGAACCACCCTGACGTGGACGGCGTGTTCGCCGCCAACGACAACATGGCGGCGGGCGCGCTGCGCACGCTGCGGAAGGCGGGCCGGCTGGTTCCCGACGACGTCGCCGTGGTCGGCTTCGACGACCTGGCCGTCGCGCAGATCGCCGACCCGCCGCTCACCACCGTCCACCAGCCCATCCAGGCGCTGGGACGGGAGATGGCGCGCATGCTGGTCTCGCTCGTCAACGGCCAGGACCCCACGCCGCTGATCCTGCCGACCCGCCTGGTCGTCCGCTCCAGTGCCTGACCACCGCGCCGGACCCCGGCCGGAGCCGGGGCCCGGCGTCCGTCAGCAGGTCGAGTTGGTCTGGGTCAGCAGGCCGAGCCGCCACGGCAGGAGGTTGTAGTCACCGCCGGCGTTGGGGTTCATGCCCTGGTAGAGGTACTGGAGCCGGCAGGCGGGAATGGTCAGCGTCTGGTCGTACCCGGCGCGGATCATCTCGCCGTGACTGATGTCCCGGGTCCAGGCGCCCGAGGGGAAGGAGACGTTGCCCGCCCGTGCGAACGGGTTGCTCTCGGACGCGGCCAGTGGTGTCCAGGAACCAGCGAGGCTGCCCGAGGTCCAGGAGCGGAAGTAGCGTCGCCCGTCGGATCCGACGGCCTCGACGAGCAGCAGATACTGGTTGCTGCCCTGCACCTTGTACACGTTGCTCGCTTCGAACAGGGCGTACTTGTTGGAGTCCTGGGCCGCGATGACCGTGTTGGTGAAGCCGTTCGGGAACTGGCCGACGGTCGTCCGCGAGCGGTACAGGTGGCCGTTGTCGTCGGAGGAGAACAGATAGCAGTTGGCGCTGTCGCAGATCACCCACATGTCGACCCAGTAGCCGCCGCCGATGTTCTGCCGGATGATGTCCGGCATCGACGCGTAGAAGTTGCGCGGTGCGCTCCACCCGTTCGGGTTGCCGATGTCGGGGTTGGTGGAGTACGAGGCGTTGCCGGTCTGGTACACGAGGTACCACAGGCGTTGGGGCGCGTAGTAGAAGACCTGCGGGGCGGCCCGGTAGCCGGAGCCTATGGCGGTGCGGTCCAGGTAGTGGTGGGTGGCCGAGCCGGCCTGGGACCAGTCGCTGAAGTTGAGGTACACCAGGTTGTATCCGGAGGAACTCGCGACGCTGGCGAACACGTGGTACTTGCCGTTGTACTGGACGACCGTCGGGTCCTTGATCCCGGCGATGTCGTGGGTCGCGTCCGGCTTCGGGGCGATCAGGGGGCCGCTGGAACTCCACGCGTAACTGCCGGGCAGGGCGGCCGCGTCGGTGGCGGTCCTGTCGCGGGTGGCGGCGGGTGTGCCGCCCATGGCCGTCAGTGCCGCGTTGTACGCGGGCTTCTTGTTGCCGCTGCGGTCGAACAGCAGCGGGTTCTCCGAGGCTCGCCATGAGTCGCTGTCGCGGATGCCCCAGACGGTGATGCCGTTGCAGCGTGCCACGTTCAGGCAGGCCCTGACCGTGTTCGCGTAGGCGGTCGGCGACGCCTGCGCGATGTCGAGTTCGGTGATCTGGACGTCCACGCCGAGGGCGGCGAAGTTCGACAGGGTGGTCTGGAAACTGGCGGGCGGGCCGCCGGTGCCGAAGTGGGCCTGGAAGCCGACGCAGTCGATGGGCACGCCGCGCGCCTTGAAGTCGCGCACCATGCGGTAGACGCCCTGGGTCTTGGCGTCGCTCCAGTTCTCGATGCTGTAGTCGTTGTAGCAGAGCTTGGCCGCCGGGTCGGCCGACCGTGCGGTGCGGAAGGCCTGCTCGATGAAGCCGTCGCCCAGCAGGTTCTGGAACACCGAGGCCCGGTGCTGGCCGCTGCCGCCGTCGGCGAAGGCCTCGTTGACCACGTCCCAGGCGAAGACCTTGCCCTTGTAGTGGTTCATCACGCTGGTGATGTGGTTGTTCATCACGCCGCGCAGGGTGTTCGCGTCCCTGATGGAGCTGACCCAGCCGGGCAGTTGGGAGTGCCAGACGAGGGTGTGGCCGCGCAGGCGCTGGCCGCGCGACTGGGCACGGTTGGCGATTTGGTCGCCGGGGCCGAAGTTGAACGAGCCGCGGGACGGCTCGGTCGTGTCCCACTTCATCTCGTTCTCGGGTGTGACGGAGTTGAACTCGCGGTTCAGGAGCGTGCTGTACGTGCTGTCACCGAGTCGTCCCGCGGCCACGGCGGTGCCGAAGTAGCGTCCGGACTGGGCGGCTTGGGCGCCGAGCGTGGAGGCCTTGACGGCGTCCGGTGCGCCGGTGGCGGTCCCGGGCGTCACCAGAGCGGCCGCGGCCAGAAGGGATAACACGGTGGCTCGACGCCGGCCGAGTCGTTTCAGCGGGTTCATGGTGCTCCTCGTACGGAGGCGGTGGGGGGTGGGGTGGTGCGCACTCCGGTCGTTCAGGGGGTGGACAGGTCGAACCGTGTGATGCGGACGGCGCCGCCGAGTGCCTGGGTGGCGTGGTTGAAGAGGGCGAAGCGGTAGCCCATGAAGAACCGCCAGTCGTTGCCCATCGAGAAGGTGGGGCCGAGGCGGGTGAAGGTGGTGCCGTCGGTGCTGTAGGAGAAGGTGCCGGGGCGTGCCGAGCCGGGGCGGATGTCCGCGCTCGCGCGCAGCCAGACGCGGGTGCCCTGGACGGGTGCGCTCGCGGCCTCGGTTCCGGTGCCGGTGGTGTTCCAGTTGCCGTCCATGGTCAGGCCGTTGACCATCACCAGGCGTGTGGTGCCGCCGTCGCGCTTGAGGCCGATCCAGGCGGAGGAGTCACGCAGCAGCGCGAGTCCGGCCCGGTCGCCGTCCCGCATCCCGGAGTGGTCGAGGAGGACCGTGGCGGTGGAGGTGGGGCCCTGGATGCGGTGGGTGAGGGTGTTGCGGGCCCAGTAGAGGTCGTTGGTGACGGTCGCGGTGCGCAGGGTCAGGCCGTTGCCGACCGCCCACTTGGTGTTGTCCGGGTTGTGGTTCCACTCCCATCTCGGTTTGAGGGTGGTGCCGTCGAAGGTGTCGACGCCGGTCATGGGGGTGACCTGGCGGGGTGGCGTGGGCACGGCCGGGCTCGGGTACGAGGTGCCCCATGCGCCCCCGACCGTTTGGACGACGGGCCAGCCGTCCGAGGTCCAGGTGACGGGTGCCAGGGCGGGCACCCGTCCACCGGGGTAGGCGTCGACGAAGGCCAGGTAGTACCAGGCGCCGCTCTGTGTCTGCACCAGTCCGCCCTGGTGCGGGACACCGCCGCCGGGGATCGGCCCGGGCAGGTTGAGCAGGACCTGCCGCAAGGTGTAGGGGCCGAAGGGGCCGCCCGAGGACTTGAGGATGTACTGGCCGTTGGCGGGGCGGGTCAGGAAGATGTAGTACTGCCCGTTGATCTTGTAGAAGCGGGAGCCTTCCAGGGTGCCGACGCTCGACGGTGTCGTGAAGACCTGCTGGGTACGCACCTGGCTGCGGCCGTCGGGCGAGAGCTGGGCCACGCTGATGGTCGTGTTGCCGTAGGCCACGTAGAGGGTGTCGTCGCTGTCGACGAGCAGTCCCGCGTCGTAGTAGGGCGTGCTGATCGTCGTCAGCCTGCTCCATGGCCCTTCGGCGGCGGTGGCGGTGTAGACGTAGGTCCGGGCGAAGTCGATCTGGCCCAGCCAGTAGAAGGTCCTGTTGCTCGGCCGGTAGGCAAGTGACGACGCCCAGATGCCGCGGACGTAGCCGCGCGCACCGTTCAGGTCGTACTTGGCGCCGAAGTCGAGCGTGGGGACCGAGTGTCCGGCGATCTCCCAGTTCACCAGGTCGTAGGAGCGCAGGACGGGCGCGCCCGGCGAGTAGTGCATCGTCGAGGCGGAGGCGTAGTAGGTGTCGCCGACGCGGATGACGTCGATGTCGGCGAAGTCCTGCCAGATCACCGGGTTGGTGAAGGTCCCCGCCCGGGCGGAGGCCCGGGCCGTGGGGAGGAGGGCGCCCGCGGCGAGGCCGGTGGCGGCCGCCAGTGCACGACGACGGGAAAGATCTTAATGAGTCCATGACAGATCCATGTGGGGGTGTTCTCCTCGCACTTCGTCCGGAGGAAGCGGCTCACGCCATTCGGCATGTCGAACACAGATCGGCGAGTCGAGCAACCTGGATGATAGAAGGCCAGTGTTGGGCGTCAAGACTTAGCGCACGATCGCAAGCATCATCGAAACATTCGATCCCATGGGTGTACGGTTCTCGCAGGTCAGAGCCAATTACGTCAGGCGCGTTGACATGTTCACGCGCCTCTGTAACATCCCTGACACCGTGAGTTTCCGAACGAGGCTCGAAATTTCGAACCTCCTCCCAAGGAGCCCCTGGTGCCCAGACGCTCACGCGGACGACTGCTCCGCCTCCTCGCAGCCGCCGCCCTGACCATCACCGCGTCCGTGACAGCCTCCGCCCACTCCCCCGCCTCGGCCGCGCCGGGCAGCCCGGCCCTCACGCCGCCGCTGGGGTGGAACAGCTGGAACAGCTTCGGATGCGGGATCACCGAGACCCAGGTCCGCCAGGCCGCCGACGCGATGGTGTCCTCGGGCATGCGGGACGCCGGCTACCGCTATGTGGTGGTCGACGACTGCTGGTTCGACCCGCAGCGCGACGCGGCCGGCAACCTGCGCGGCAACCCGACCAAGTTCCCCAGCGGCATGAAGGCCCTCGGGGACTACATCCACAGCAAGGGCCTGAAGTTCGGCATCTACCAGGTACCCGGCGAGCGCACCTGTGCGCAGGGCACCGGCGCCTATCCCGGGTCGACGGGCAGCCAGGGCCACGAGGCCCAGGACGCCGCCACGTTCGCCTCGTGGGGCGTCGACTACCTCAAGTACGACTGGTGCTCCTCCAGCGGCACCCGTGACGAGCAGGTCGCGCGGTTCACGCTGATGCGCGACGCCCTGCGGGCCACCGGGCGGCCGATCGTCTACAGCATCAACCCCAACAGCTTCCACGCCATCACCGGGGACAAGTACAACTGGGGTGAGGTCGCCGACCTGTGGCGGACGACCGAGGACCTGCTCGACATCTGGCAGAACGGCAACACCAACAGCTACCCGATGGGCGTCGGCAACGTCCTGGACGTCACCGCGCCACTGGCCGCGCAGTCCGGCCCGGGCCACTGGAACGACCCCGACATGCTGGTCGTCGGCCGACCCGGGCTGTCGCTGACCGAGTCCCGCTCCCACTTCGCGCTGTGGGCACTCATGAGCGCCCCGCTCATGGCCGGCAACGACATCCGCACCATGTCCGCCGACGTCAGCGCCATCCTGCGCAACCCGCGCCTGCTGGCGGTGAACCAGGACTCGCTGGGCGCGGGCGGACGCCGGGTGCGCGACGACGGCGCCACCGAGGTCTTCGCCAAGCCGCTCGCCGACGGCTCGGTCGCCGTGGGCCTGTTCAACCGCGGCGACAGCACCGCGAGCATCAGCACGACGCCCGCCCAAGTCGGCCTGTCCGGCACATCGTTCACCCTCACCGACCTGTGGACCGGCGGCACGTCCAGCACCTCCGGCCAGATCTCGGCGAGCGTCCCCGCGCACGGTGTCGCCGTGTTCCGGGTGACCGGCGGCAGCCCGCTGACCGCCACCACCTCACGCCTGCGCGGCACCGCCTCCGGCCGCTGCGTGGACGTCGACAACGCCTCCACCGCCGCCGGGGCCACGGCGCTGCTCTGGGACTGCCACACCGCCGCCAACCAGCTGTGGACCACCTGGGCCGGCGGTGAGATCCGCGTCTACGGCGACAAGTGCCTCGACGCCTACAACCAGGGCACCACCAACGGCACCCGCGTCATCACCTGGCCCTGCAACGGCCAGAACAACCAGAAGTGGACCGTCGGCTCCGACGGAACGATCCGCAACGCCCAGTCCGGACTGTGCCTCGACGCGAACGGAGCCGCCACCGCCAACGGGACCCCGCTGGTCCTGTGGACCTGCAACGGCCAGGCCAACCAGAAGTGGTCGCGCGCGTGAGCAACCACGTCCCGAGTGAAGGACTTTCATGACAAGGACAGGAACCTTCTTACGGTCCGCCGTGGTCGCGGTGCTGGTCGTCCTGAGCCTGGGCGGCACCGCACTGGGCCGCGGCCAGACCCAGACCACCCACCCCGCCACCACCGCCACGGACACCGCACCCCAGCGCGCCGCGGCCGCGAGCGCGAGCGCGGGCTGCGGCAAGACTCCCACCCTGACGAGCGGCACGTACACGATCCAGAGCGGCGGCAAGAGCCGCACCTTCATCCTGCGCGTCCCGGACGGTTACGACCGCGACCACGGCTACCGGCTGATCTTCGGGTTCCACTGGCTGGGCGGCACCTCCACGGACGTGTCCACGGGCCGCACCGTGGAGACGGGCACCTGGGCCTACTACGGACTCCAGCGGCTGGCCAACAACAGCGCCATCTTCGTCGCACCGCAAGGCCTCAACAACGGCTGGGCCAACTCCGGCGGGGAGGACATCACCTTCGTCGACGACATGATCCGCCGCATCGAGGCGGACCTGTGCGTCGACACCACCCAGCGCTTCGCCCTCGGCTTCAGCTACGGCGCCGCCATGTCGTACTCCCTGGCCTGCTCCCGGGCCACCGTCTTCCGCGCCGTCGCGGTCCAGAGCGGCGGACAGCTCAGCGGTTGCAGCGGCGGCACCCAGCCCATCGCCTACCTCGGCGTGCACGGACTCAGGGACAACGTCCTCGGCATCGCCGGCGGACGGGCGCTGCGGGACAAGTTCGTCCAGAACAACGGCTGCACGCCCCAGAACCCGCCCGAGCCCGCGCAGGGCAGCCTGACCCACCGGGTCACCACTTACTCGGGATGCTCGGCCGGACACCCGGTCGCCTGGGCGGCGTTCGACGAAGGACACATCGCCGCCCCGCAGGACGGAGCCCCCGGTGACAGCGGCAGGAGCTGGGTGCCGGGCGAGGTGTGGAAGTTCTTCTCACAGTTCCAGACCTCCGACCCGTCACCGGGAACCGCCTCCTGCCGCGTCTCCGACACCATCAGCGCCTGGAACAGTGGTCTGACCTCGAACATCACCATCACCAACACCGGCACCACAGCGGTCGACGGCTGGTCGCTGACGTTCACCCTGCCCGCCGGCCAGACCATCACCTCCGGCTGGAACGCCGACTACTCGCCCGCCTCCGGCCAGGTCACCGCCAAGAACGTCTCCCACAACGCGACCATCGCGCCGGGCGCGTCCACAACCATCGGTTTCCAGGCCGTCCACACCGGCAACACGGCGGCGCCGACTACGTACACGCTCAACGGCGCCGCCTGCACGGTCGTCTGACCCCACCTCACGCAACGCCGCATCCCGCCGGAGCCGTCGCTCCGGCGGGATGCTGGCAGACGTAAGGGACGCGGGGATCTGCGTTCTGTCAACCCGCCCCCTCAGCGACCGCCCCTCAGACGATCGACCCAGCGGCCAAGGCTCCGCCGCGACCGGCGCGGCCGCGGCCGCATCGGTCGACGGCCTTCGCCTCCCGCCTCTCCGGCCTCCCCGGGGTTCCGCCCCCAGTGATCGTCCGGCGACAGGAGCGGCGCCCTGCGTTCTGCCTGAGCCACGATCTCGACGTGCGATTCGTGCGCCGTGATGCGGAACGCCTCCTCGTAGGAAGCCAGAGCCGCGCTCATGGCGCCACCCGCAAGGCCCCGTCGGCGGATGCGTGATGCCAGCCACGTGAAGAACCCCAGGACGGCGGCAAGGCCACCGATCAGGATCAGGTACGGCATGAACGCATCCATGGATGCGAGCCTAGTCGCCCGCCACCCGTCGGACGGGCCGATCAGGACGTGTGCGCAGCGTCGCTCTCCCGGTGTGCGAGGACCTCGGCCATGTGTGTCTGCGCCCAGTCCCTGAGCCCGCGCGTCATGTGGTGGAGCGAGAGGCCGAGGTCGGTCAACTCGTAGGTGACGGTGACCGGCACGGTCGGCGTCACGGTGCGGGTGAGCAGACCATCGTGCTCCAGCGACCGTAGCGTCTGGGTCAGCATCTTCTGACTGACCCCGGCCAGAAGACGAGAGAGTTCGGAGTAACGCAGCGCTCTCGGCGCATCCGCGTGCGCGGCACCGGCGGGTCCCGGTTTGTCGTCGCCGCCCAGCGCGCACAGGATCAGGACCACCCACTTGTCCGAGATCCGGTCGAGCAGCTGCCGACTGGGGCACTCCGCGAGGAACGCGTTGAACTCCACCTTGGCCTGAGCCCTCTTCTCGGCCGCCTTCGTCGTCGTCAACTGATCGCACCTCTCACCGATCGGCGGGTTACGCACTCTCAAGTGCCTACTTCCCGACAGGAAGTTACTCCCCAATGCTGGTACAGGCAGCCGACAGGCGCCACCCCCTCCATCACCTGACGAAAGGCACCTCGATGAGCACGCCCTCCCTCCCCCTGCCCGGCGGCACCTGGACTCTGGGGGACATGACCGTCACCCGGTTCGGCTACGGTGCCATGCAACTGGCCGGCCCCTGGGTGATGGGGCCGCCGGCCGATCGCGAGGGAGCCGTTGCCGTGCTGCGGGAGGCCGTCGACCTCGGTGTCACCCACATCGACACCAGCGACGCCTACGGGCCGCGCGTCACCAACGAGTTGATCCGCGAGGCACTGCACCCCTATCCCGCGTCGCTGCACATCGCGACCAAGGTGGGCGCGACGCGGGACGCGCAGGGCGGGTGGCCCGTCGCGCGGCGCCCCGAAGACCTGCGCCGCCAGGTCCACGACAACCTCACCTCGCTCGGCCTCGACGTACTCGACCTGGTCAACCTCCGACTCGGCAACGCCGAAGGCCCCCGACCCGGCTCCCTCGCCGAGCCGTTCGAGACACTCGTCGAACTCCAGCAGCAGGGCCTGATCCGCCACCTCGGGGTCAGCAACGCCACCGAGGAGCAGGTCAGGGAAGCGCGGAGCATCGCGCCGATCGTGTGCGTGCAGAACATGTACAACCTCGCCCACCGCCACGACGACCAACTCGTCGATCGGCTCGCCACCGACGGCATCGCGTACGTGCCCTACTTCCCGCTCGGCGGCTTCACCCCGCTCCAGTCCTCGGCGCTCTCGGCGGTCGCCGCCCGGTCGAAGGCGACACCGATGTCGGTCGCACTGGCCTGGCTGCTGCGACGGTCACCGAACATCCTGCTCATCCCCGGCACGTCGTCGCTCGCGCACCTGCGCGAGAACATCGCCGGCGCAGGACTCCCCCTGTCCGACGAGGACTTGACCGCGCTGGACGAGATCGGGACCGGAACACTCACTGCACGTCAGCCGTGACGGGCCACGCCCCGCGATGCAACAGGTCGAGGACGAGCGCCGCGATGTTCCACGCGTCGTCCTCGCCGCGGTGATGACGTCCCTCCAGCGGCAGTCCGGCGATCTGCAGAGCCTGGCTCATGCCGGGCTTCCTGCGCAGCCCGTACGCCGTGGTGAACACGGCCTTGGCGTTGGTGTGGGTGCGTTCCGTCGGATAGCCGAACGGGTAGGCCACCCCGTCGGCCTGACTCTGCCGAGCGAACTGCCGGCGGTCGTACTCGCCCCAGCTCGCCCAGCGGCGCTCCCCGGCCCCGTGTTCCTCGACGAGGATCCGGCACGCCTCGGCGAACGTGACACCGCGGTCCACCTCGGACTGGGTCAGGCCGGTCAGGTCCGTGCAGAAGCTGCTCACCGCCGAACGGACAGGACGAACCAGGACACGGTGCCGGGACACGCGGCGCCGGGCCGACACGTCCACGACCGTCAGGCCGATCTCGATGATCTCGCTCACCGAGCCGGGCGGAGGCTGCCCGTCCCAACAGGTGGCTTCCACATCGATGACGTTCAGCAGGGAGGATTCGGCGCGCATGGGCCGAGGGTAGGGAGGCCCGCCCGGTTCTGGCATCCCGATTTTTCTCCACCCGGGCGCTGCGCTGCACCGTCAGGGACGGGGCGGCGGGGGCGGCATGGTGGACAGGCCCGGCGACGCCTCGGGCCAGACCAGGAGCACCGGGCAGGGGGCGTGGTCGACGACGAAACGGCTGGCCGGGCCGAGACTGTGCGGACCCAGGTGCGTACGGTCGCCGTCGCGGGCCAGGATCAGCAGGTCGCGGCCCTCGGCCGCCGCAACGACCTCCCGCTCGACGCGGCCGGTGCGTTCGGTACGCGTACAGGGGCGCCCCAGCCGGTCGGCCGCGGACCGCAGCAAGTCCTGTGCGGACGCGGCGGCGAGGTGCTCCAGGCGCGTGCCGGGATCGCGCTCGCGGTGCCCGCGGCCGAGCAGACCGGCGAAGGCGCCGTGGGCCGCGCCCGGGACGTCGGCCGGTGTGACGTGCAGCAGGGCGACGTCGGCATCCGCCGAGGTGTGGGCGCGGGCGGCGTCCACGCAAGCGGGCCAGGTGCCCTCGACGATCCAGACGACCACGGACATGGGCATGGGTCAGCCTCCTCCGATGACGGCCAGCGAGCCCCACAGTGCCAGCACGGCGGCGCCCAGGCTCGCGGGCACCGCGTACACGCCGAGCCGGGTGAACTCCTTCAGCTCCACTTCGCCCTCGTGGGCGTGGACGATACGCCGCCACAGCAGGGTGGCCAGCGAACCCGCGTAGGTGAGGTTGGGGCCGATGTTCACCCCGAGCAGCACGGCGAGGACGGCACCCGGCCCCGACGGGGCCGTCAGCGGCAGCAGCACCAGCACGGCGGGCAGGTTGTTGATGACGTTGGCGAGGACGGCGGCCAGTCCGGCCAGCGCGAGCAGCTCCAGCAGCCCGCTGCCCTCGGGCACCAGGTGGCCCAGAGCCTCGTCGAGCCCGTTGTCGACGACCGCCTGGACCACCACACCGAGGGCCAGTACGAAGGCGAGGAACGGCACCGAGGTCGCGGCCAGCAGCGCCCGTGGCGTGGTACGGCGCCGCAGCAGGCCCCTGACGGCGAGGGTGAGGGCACCGCCCAGGGCCGCCCAAGCCGGATCGACACCGACCACTGAGGTCAGCACGAACCCGGCCAGGGTGCACGCCACGGTCACCAGGGCGAACATGGGCAGCCGTGGTGGCTCCGCGTCGACAGGAGCCTGCGCTCCGGCGTCCAGGTCCGAGGCGAAGAAGCGGCGGAAGACGACGTACTCGACGGCGATGGCGGCCACCCAGGGAAGGACCATCAACGCGGCGAACCGGGTGAAGCTGAGCCCGCTCGCCGTGAACGCCAGCAGGTTGGTCAGATTGGAGACCGGCAGCAGCAGGGAGGCCGTGTTCGACAGGTGGGTGCAGGCGTAGACGTGCGGTCTGGGGCGGGCGCCGAGCCGGGCCGCGGTGGCGAAGACCACGGGCGTCAGCAGCACGACCGTGGCGTCCAGGCTGAGCACCGCCGTGATCGCCGACGCCGCCATGAACACCAGCGCCAGCAGCCGCCGCGGCCGGCCCGCCGCCGTCCGCGCCATCCAGGCCCCGCACGCCTGGAACAGTCCTTCGTCATCGCAGAGTTGAGCCAGTACCAGCACCGCCGCCAGAAAGCCGACCACCGGCCCCAGCCGTTCGACCTCGTCCAGCGCGTCGTCCAGCGGGATCGCCCCCGTGGCGATCAGCAGCCCGGCGGCGGGTACGGCGACGACCGCCTCCGGCCAGCCGAAGGGGCGGACGACCGCGCAGACCAGCACCAGTACGAGCAGGACCGCGGACAGTGTCTCCGCGAGCTGGGTGTTCAGAATCGGGTCCTTCCGATCAGGTGCAGACCAATCGCCTCACGTCACACCGGAAGATATCCCTCACGCAAGCGGACACGCGCTCCGCATCTGCCGAACCCGTGCCACTTCATGCCCTGCCGAACCCGAACACCATGTCGGACCAGTCGGTGCCGGGTTCGCCGTCGTCGAGTGCCTCGCTGATCGTCCGCTCTTCGTACCTGAAGTGGGATTCCATGATCGCCGCCAGTCCATCGAGTTCGCGCCCGATCGGCTCCAGAGCCGGGCCACGCGATTCGGCAGCCCTGTCGGCGAGTTCCCTCACCCGGGACAGGATCGAGGAGATCAGTCCGTGGTCCTCGACAAGCTTCGCGACCGTCGGAGCGAGATCCGGGCGTTGCCGTAGCAGTTCGGAGAACATGCCGTCGTCCTCACCCTGGTGGTGCGAAGTCAACGCGGCACAAAAGGCCAGGCAATGGGTGAGAAGTACGTCGTCGCTCAGCCGGCCCTGACCGATGCTCGTCCTGATCTCGCTGATCTGGCGACGCAGTTCCTGATGTGCTTGGGCGAGCTGCTGACTCAAGGCGACCGCACGGTCGCCGTCACGGGAAGCCATGGATGGCGGCCCCTTCGGTTCCACACCTCCATGCCTGACGCGACCCGTCACCGACACGCGATGCTCCCGGTATTCGATCACGCGACGCCGTGGAAGAGCAATCACGGCTGCCCTCCACTGCCCTCCGTTGCCCGGCGGCTCGGCGGTCCGGCCGCGAATGCCAGCGGAGGGGCGATCGCCTGGGCGTCCGCGCCCTCTCCGACCCACAGAGCGATGAACAGCGCGGCGGTCGCTTCCAGAAGTCCCGCACGTTCGAGCCCCCCGCCGGCCACGGCCTCACAGCCCACGTCCCGTACCAACTCACGCACGCGCGCGAGGGCCGTCTCGTCGTCTCCGCAGACCGGGACGGCCAGCGGACGGCCGTCGAAAACCGGTGGCCGCATGCGCCACACGTCCTCGTGGCAGAGGTTGAAGGCCTTGACCACGTGGGCACCCGGTGCCGCCGCGGCCAGTTGCTGCGCGGCTGAAGGGCCGCCGTCCGTCAGGAGCCGGAACCCCGGTCCCACCGGGTTGGAGCAGTCCAGCAGCACCTTGCCCTCCAGGGCCCCGTGCACGCCTCGTACCACGTCCGCTCCCGCCCCGAAAGGCAGCGCGGCCAGCACCACCTCCGCCGAGTCGGCGGCCGCGCGCAGACCGGCGGACCTCGCACCGCCTCCGATACGCGTCGCGAGCCGCTGCGCCCTCCGCGCGTCCCGGCCCCCGATCACCACCTCGTGCCCGGCCCGCACCCAGTGGGTGGCCAGCGCGTCGGCCATGTTGCCCGTGCCCAGTACGCCGATTCTCATCACGCGGTCCCTCTCCTCGCCTGCTTCGACCGTTCACACCGAAGCTAGAAGGCCGTTCGGGCACCATTTGGTACGTGCCCACCGACGCCTTCCTCGCCGACTGCCGCGCCCGCCTCGCCTTCGACCTGCTCTCCAACACCTGGAACGCCGTGGTCCTCTGGGCACTGCGCGACGGCCCGAGCCGCCCGGTCGACCTACGGGAGCGGATCGGGGGCATCAGCTCCAAAGTCCTCACGGAGACGCTGCGGCGACTGCAGTTCAACGGCCTGGTCGACCGGCAGACAGCCCCTGACACACCATCACGGGTCGAGTACCAACTCACCCCTCTGGGCCGGACCTTGCTGGCACCCATCGACGCCTTCGGCGCCTGGGCCTTCGAGCACGGCGACGAGGTCATGGCCGCACAGGAGGCAGCATGCGAATAGGTGTTGCCTTGAGACAGATCGAGCTCGCGGACTGGCCGGCTGTCCACTCCTGGGCCTCACGCGCCCAGGTCTGCCGTTTCCAGGCCTGGGGACCGAACACCGAAGACGAGACCCGCGCGTTCGTGGCGACCGCGGTCGAGGCCTGGGAACAGTCGCCCCAGCAGCGGTTCGCCTACGCGGCGTGCATGGAGGACGACGTGGTCGGCATGGGCGAACTGCACGTCCGGAGCCGAGGGCAACGGCAGGGCGAGATCACCTACGTCGTGCATCCTCGGCTGTGGGGGCGGGGCATCGGAACGCTGATAGGCGAGGAGCTGCTCGCGCGAGGGTTCCATGACCTCCAGCTGCACCGCGTCCATGCGACCTGCGACCCGCGCAATACCGGGTCGGCACGGGTTCTCCGCAAGCTCGGCATGACATGGGAAGGACGTCATCGCCACACCGCGCTGATCCGTGACGGTTGGCGCGATTCAGAGATGTTCAGCATCCTCGAGGATGAATGGGCCGAGAGGACCCGCCGGGTTGCTGGTGTCGGCTGACCGTTTGGACAAACGCCGGCAACAAGACCGCGCGCAAGCCCTGCTTCGACCTGAACGTCGCAGTCAGGCTCGGCCCCGTCAGGGCCGCACCGGACGTTCCCGTCCGGGTCTGAACCGCACCAACGGCCTCCGCTATTCGGCGACGTCGACGCCGTAACCGCGAGCGAGGTCGGCGAGGCCGTGGTCGTAGCCCTGTCCCACGGCGCGCAGCCGCCAACCGTCGCCTCGGCGGTAGAGCTCGGCGAGGATCATGGTGCGTTCCGTGGTGGCCGCGTCGAGGGTGGCGCGGGCGGTCGGGGCCGCACCGATTCCGCAGGTGGCGGTGATCTCGATGGCACCGACGTCGGCGAAGGTCGCGGCACCGTCGATCGCGGCGGCGACGACGACCCGGTGAACCTCCAGGGGCAGCCGCTCCAGGTCGGCGGTGACGGCCTGCTCCGTCGGACCGTCCACGGTGAGCCGCACGGTGCCGTCGGGGTGCTCGGGCGCGCCGTAGAAGACGAAGTCCTCGTCTCCTGCCACCTGTTCGCGCGCGTCGACCGCGAAAGCGACGACGTCCACGTCACACATGGCCTGCTGGCGCCACACGGCGGCCACCGTCCAGGCCGTGCCGGTGTCGGTCAGGTCCAGGACGGCACCGCGGACCAGGACCGCCGCCGGGTCCGGCCTGCTTCCGGCCGCGTTCCGCGCCGACGAGGACATCGCAGGCGTCGTGGGCGCGACCAGCCAGTCGGCGTCATGCACGCGCAGGCCGAGCGTGGCGATACGGCTCATGCGCCGGTCCGCCTCCCCGCCGGGCAGCACCACGACGTCGGACACGCTGGCAGAGAGGTTGACCGCCGCGGAGGCTCCCAGGGCGACGGCACGCGCGCGTGCCTCGACGGCCTCGTCGTGGGTGCCGCCCAGGACCAGGACCCTGCGCCCCGCGAGCGGCTGATCCACCCGGTCGGCGGACGCTGTCGGTGTGGCGGTCCGCTGTGCCGGAACAGCGGGTGCCGACGCAGGCGGTGCGGCGGGCGTCCGTGCTGCGGTGCCCGGCCGGGCGGCGCCCTTGGCCTGGCCCGGCTCGACCGCCTCCAGCAGTCGCAGGTAGGTCGGCTCGTCCACGAGGGGAACACCCTCGTTCGCCGCACGCTTCAGCTTGGCGGAACCGGCGCCGGGGTCGTTGCTGACGACGACGCTGGTCTGGCCGCTGACGGACGTCATCATGTTGAGCCCGGCCGCCACCGAGCGGGCGACGAGTTCCTCACGAGCGACCCGGGTGTCCCCGGTGATGGCCACCTTCATCCCCTGCACCAACGGCCCACCCGACTGGAGTCGACCCGGATTGCGGTACGCGCAGGGCGTCTTGGGCACGTACGGCCGGTAGTCCTGGCGCGGCGGACACTCCAGGAGCGGCAAGGCCAGGCCCAGTCGCTCGGCAGCGCTCAGCGAGCCGCGCAGGATGCCGGACAGCACCCGTACGTCGTCCTGCGCGTCGTGGGCCTTCTCCTGGTGCACGCCGTAGTGCGCGGCGAGCGTGCCCAGCTTGAGGTCGGGCGTCGCCGGCCCGACCAGGCGGTTGAGGGCCAGCGTGCACAGCCGCCTGCTCACCGGGACCCAGGAACGGACGTGGGCGAACTCGTGGGCCAGGAAGTCGTAGTCGAACTGCGCGTTGTGGGCGACCAGGACGCGGCTGCTGAGCAGCGTCCCCACCTGCGGTGCGATGTCCTCGAACGTGGGCGCGCCGGCGAGACGGTCCGCGGTGAGGCCGTGGACGTGTACCGGGCCTGGATCACAGCCCGGGTTGAGAAGGGTCGAGAACTCCCCTGTCTGGTTGCCCTGTGCGTCCAACGTGAGGATCGCCAGCGAGAGGACACGGTCGCGACCCGGTCGCAGCCCGGACGTCTCCACGTCCACCAGCGCCCAGTCGTGGAAGTAGTCAGGCAGGGTGGGCCACTTCGGGCTCGACGACAGCAGGGCCATATGGGGCTCCCCTCCCCTGGCGCGGCGGGCGACAGGCCCTCTCCACGATGATGATCGGCCTGGGCATTTTTGCATATGCCGAGCGCCGTTCGTGGTGGACCTGTGACGGACAGCAACGCGCAAGGGTCATGGCAGCTCCGTCACGGCTGTCGCCGCCGCGGCCAGGATGCGGTCCAGGACGGGGACGGGGATCGCCGGGTTGGTGACCGCCGTGTGTGCCGTGTCGCGGTCGTGCAGCAGTCCCGCAAGGACGCGGGCCGGCAGGCGCGGATTGCGTGTCACGGTGTCGCGGACGTGAGCCGCCGGGTCGTTGAGCAGCCGTACCGCGTCGGCCGGTGACAGCCGGGGGTCCTCAGCCGCGCGGCGGCGCACCTCCGCTTCGGGGTCCCGCGCCAGGTGGGCGACGTCGACCGGTGTGGACTCCGGGTCGTCCAGTGCCAGACGGCGCATCCGGCCGCTGGGGTCGGTGATGTGGTGCAGCAGGCCCGTACGCGGGAAGTTGGGGTGGCTCCGGGGCCGGCCGGGGTGGCTGAAGCTGCCGTCCCACCAGCGCCAGACGTCCAGCAGCAGGTCCCCCGGCGCGTCCTCGCACGACTCGGCGAGGAACAGACGGACCACCCGGTCCTCGTCGCGCGCCAGGTGCGTCACGACATCCGGCGGGAGATGGGGGGCTCGGGCCACGCTGCGGCGGATGAGCGGGTGGGACGACGCGGCGAGACGGCGCATCGCGTCGGCGTCGGCGTGCAGGGCCTCGACCCAGGCAAGGGTGTACGACATCGACGTCGGGTCGAAGTCGTGGCGCACCGCGGCACGTTGCTCCTCGCTGAGGTCGGGGCGCAGCGCCACCGTGGAGCGGATGTCGCCCTGCGGATCCTGTGCCAGCGCGGCGACTCCGGGCGCGCTCAGTGTGGGGTTGGCGGCCAGCGCCTGACGCGCCTCCGTGTCCCCGTTCTTGACCAGCTCCGCCTCCAACTCGGGTTCGAGGCGGCACCGTTCGAGCGCCTGCTGCGGGTCGAGCAGGGCGCCGAAGACTGCGCGGGGCATCGGTACGCGGGTGTGGTGGGCGAGCAGGGCAGCGGTTCGTACCGCGTGGTCGGCGTCCGTCAGCAGCCGCTCCCGCAGCGGCTCGGCGAGCTCCTGCCACCGGGCACACGCAGCCTTCCGTACGCGGGCATCCGTGTCGGTCGCGAGATCAGGAAGGTGCTGTGCGGGGAGGTCCGGAAGTGCGGCGGCTTGTGCTCGGGAGGGGCCGGCGAGGAGGTCGTCGTACAGGTCCTCGGGGAGTTCGGCGCCCCAGACGCGGGCGCGCTCCGCCCAGAACACGCGTCGCTCCGGCGACGGCTCGGCGCGCACCAGTCGTACCCACTGATCGGACGTGAGCTTGGGCCGGAACGTGTCGGCGGGCCTCGCCCGCACCTGCGGGTCCGGGTGTGCCACGGCGGCGTCGAGGACGGCGGGCCGGTCGCAGCCATGCAGGAAGCCGACCTCCACGTCCAGCAGCCGGATCAGCAGTTCGTCCGTCGCCGCAGGATTGGACCCGATCCCCTCCGCCCAGTGCAGAGGCCACGCGGGCCGGCCAGGCACCGCCGACCACACCTCGGCGCGCTCGGCCTCCGTCTCGCACCCGGCGGCCTCGGCCGCCTCCTCCAACCGCTCCGGCAGTCGGTCGAGGACCGTCACCCGAGTGCCGTCCGCGACGGGCAGCTCCGCCAGCAGCACCTGCCCGTCGAGGGAGAGCGCCACGAACCCGGGGTCGCCGGTAAACCCCGGTACGCCGCTCCCGGTGTGCCGGACCCGGGTCCACAAGGAGTCGTTGCCGCCGATCCGGTAGCCGAGAACGGCCACCAGGAACTCGCCGTCGGCATCGCGAAGGCGGCGCCACCACGCGGCGTCGAGCGCTTCGCGGGCCGCCCCGACCGGCGCCGCGACACCACGCGCGATCCGCCAGCCGGCCTCCGGCGGGAACAGGCTGCCCGGGCGTGTGTCCTCGACGACCGTGAGGCCGGCGCGTGTCAGTAGGTCGTGGAGATTCTCTCGGCGTCGCACGCGGTCATGATCTCCGCCGCCTCTCGGTGGGACAAGGCCGAGCATGTCCCCGCCTTCGCCGCGGTCGCCGCCACTCCGATCCGCTACCACCGGCTGGGCGGGGCGGCCGGCTCACACGGTGCCGAGAAAGCCCGGGTCAGCCCCATCGAACTGTCGGCACGAGTCCCGGGCGACGCCGAGCAGCTCCTTCATGGGCACGGCGCGACGGCTGGTGGCGGAGAGGTCCTGGCGCCCCTCGGCAGACCACAACGGCGGGAACAGCGACAGCCCCTGATCGCCGGTCAGCGCCCGGACCTCCTCCCGCCAGCCGGGCCAGCGCAGGCCGGCGTAGAAGTCATCGAGTGCCCCGGACACCAGCCACGCCAGCCACGTCGAGTGGCCGACCCCCAGCGCCTCCCAGCGAAGGGAATCCGGGGCGAAGTAGACAACCTCGCCAGGGGCGCCGGGACGGCCGGCGCGGGCAGGAGCAGCGCCGTTGAGAGCGAAGACACCGCCCAGGACGTCGTGTGCCACCACCAAACCGGGCTCAGGGCGCCACGCCGGGTCGAACGCCTCGGGGAACAGATTCACGCGAGCAAGGGACGGTGTCTCGGGCGCAGGCCCACCGTACGGGCTGCCGAAGACCCGCAGCCATCCGTCATCCACCAGCAGACCGCCGCAGTGCAGGACCACCGCCCCCAGGTACGACCTTGCCGTGACCTGGAGTTGAAGGATCGACGCCGTACCCAGATCGCTGTCGGCCGGGAGCACCTCGACGCACACCGGGCTTGCCTCGAGTGTCTCCTTGAGCTCCGGCCAGGCCGGTTCCTCGACGTCGATCAGCTGGCTCAACTCACGCATGCCGGCATCCTCGCACCTGCGCTGTGACTGCCGACCGGCAGTGCGGGCTCGGTGGGGTGCGGTCACTGCATTGCGCGGCGGCTGCGGATGGTCAGAGCGACGGCGGAGACGAGGAACCAGAAGGCGCCGAAGGCCGAGTATCCGGCGACGGAGGACAGGCCGCTCGTCGCCGAGGCGGACATCGCGGCGAAGGAGATCCCGGCGAGGACGGACAGTCCGCCGCTGATGACCATGGGCCACTGGGCGCCGACGGCGTGTCGGCGCCGGATCGCCACGACGAGCTGGATCGCTCCGGACAGCAGGGCCCAGACGCCGAACACGAGGAGGGTCGTCCCGATGGTGGAGAAGACGGCGATGATCATCCCGGCGGTGGCGGCGAGGCCGAGAGCCATGTTGGCGGTGCGGGCGCGGTCCTCGGAGCCGGGGCCGGCCAGGCGACGCTCCAGGAGCGTGGCGATGACGTCCCACAGGGGGTAGACGACGAGCAACACGGCCGCGATCGCTGTGGGCCGGTCCGTGGACACGAGGGAGGCGGAGGTCGTGCCGACGAGTGCCACCCAGATCAGGGAGAAGGCGACTCGGATGAGGTGGAGCGATCGGAGTCCGGAGGACCTCGTCGTGGTCATGGTCGTACGCGAAGGCACTGTGGTCTGAGTCATCGGGTGTCCCGTTGGTGATCGTGATGGTGTGAGACGGTCGTCTCGATGAGGAGTCTCGGAGGCATCGGGACCGGCCGCGTACTTCGAACGAAGTACATGGCCGCAGCACCTGTGCACGAGAATCAGGTCATGGGCAAGGCGCAGAACCATCACGACGGTCCCGTGGCACCTCTGTGGGTGCGACGGCCCGAGGCGCTGCACCTCGTGGCCTACGCGGTGGCCGCGCTGGTGTTCACCGGCCAGATCGTGGCGGTGATCCTCCGAGGATCGGACTGGCCGACGGCCCTCTCCGTGCTCCTCGCCGGTGGCGGGGTCGCCCTGTCCTGGTGGCGTCCGTGGGCAGGACTGATCGTGGCGAGCGCGGCGTCCTTCGCCGTCACGGCGGTGGGCCACGATCCGCTGTCGGTATGGATGATGGCCGTGCTCGTCCTGTTCTCGACCACTCTCAGGGGAAAGCAGCCGCTGGCGGGGACCGCCGTCGTGGCGGCGTTCTTCCTGGGGGCGTTCATGACGGTGGGAGGATTCCGTGGCGGCGCGGTCGTGGGCGCCGCCGCCCTCTTCTCGGCCGTGGCCGGAGGCGCGACAGGGGCCGCGCTGCGCATCCATCGAGCGCACTGGCGGACGCTGGAGGAGCGGGCCGAGAGCGCCATCGCCACCCGCGAGATCGAGGCCACGCGGCGGGTGACCGAGGAGCGGCTGCGTATCGCCCGGGACCTCCACGACGTCATCGGCCACCAGGTCGCGATGCTGAGCATGCATCTCGGTGCCGCGGAGATCGGGCTGCCGGAGGACGCCGAGCCCGCCCGGCAGGCCCTCGTATCGGCCAGGTCCAGCGCCCGTACCGTGGTCGTGGAGACGCAGCGGATCCTCGCGCTCCTCCGCATCGGCGACGACGTCCCGCCGGACGAGGCGCTCCGGCCGACCCCGGCGCTCAGCGGCCTGGAAGGCCTGGTCGCCTCTTTCCAGAGCGTCGGCCTCGACGTCCGGTCCGTCCTCGTCCTCCCCGCCGGTTTCGTGGAGCCCAGCGTCGGCGTGACGGTCTACCGGGTCGTTCAGGAAGCGCTCACGAATGCCTACCGGCATGGTGAGGGGCCGGCCACGGTGGAGGTGCGCGAGCGCGACGGCAGGATCTGCGTGACCGTCGAGAACCGCGTCAGTGAGGCGCCGCACGGTTCCGGTTCAGAGGGCGGGCTGGGACTCGTGGGGATGCGCGAACGCGTCGAGTCCTCCAGCGGGCGGCTGACCATCGACACTGACGACGGGCGATTCCGGGTTCATGCGGAGTTCAGCCCCCTGGGAGCGGCCGTATGACGACGCGGATTCTGATCGTCGACGACCAGGACGAGATCCGGGCCGGGATCCGGGCGATGCTCCGGCTCGACCCCGGCCTCGTGGTCGTCGGTGACCTCTCCGACGGGCTCCAGGTCGCCCCCTACCTCCGGGACCACCCTGTCGACCTGGTCCTGATGGACATCCGGATGCCCGGCATCGACGGTGTCGAAGCCACTCGCCGCATCCGCAAGGAGCATCCACCCGAAGAGCTGCGGGTGATCGTGCTGACCACCTTCGACCAGGACGACATCGTTCTCGCCGCGCTGCGCGCGGGCGCCAACGGTTTCCTGAGCAAGACCGTGAGCCCGGCCGAACTCGTCGCCGGGATCACCGAGGTCGTCGGTGGTGGCGGTGCGCTGTCCGCCGCCGCGACGGCCGCGCTCATCGGCCACATGACCGACAACCCGCCCCCGGTGATCGACAAGGAACTGCTGCGGCGCTTCGACGCTCTCACACCGCGGGAGCGGGACGTGGTCCTTCTCGTCGCGAGCGGTCTGGGCAATGACGAGATCGCGGCCCAGATGTCCGTGTCGCCGTTCACCGTGAAGACACATGCGGTACGGGCCATGACGAAGGTCGGCGCACGCGATCGAGCACAACTGGTGTCGTTCACCTTCCGGGCCGGCCTCTGTCCCTGATGCTGCCCGACGGGGCGCCCCAGGTGGAGGGCTGAGGCGAGGTGGGCCGGGTTGCCGTCAGGTGTGGCGGATGACCTCGTACATGGTCGCGGAAGCGGGCGCCGGATGCGGAACGTTGTTCCAGCCGATCTCTTCCGCGCGCTTCTCGATCGCCTTTCGCGCGGCTTGGGCGGCGGCCTCATCCTCGAAGAAGGCGATGCTCAGTCCGTTTCCGGTGACGGGGTCGATGAGGTGATAGCTGCCGTGCACGCCGGGAACGCCGGCGGCGGCTTCCAGTACCCAGTCACGATCGTCGGTCGGCATCGGTTCCCATACGGCCACGCGTGCGATCATCGCTGCCCCTCAGTGCATCAGTGTGTCCAGCTGCCGCAGTGCAGGGGCCGAGCCTCGGCCCCGCGTCCCACTGTGACACCCACGACGGCCGACCGGCGCGCCAAGTCCGCAACTGGCGCACCGGATCGCGAATCGGACGACGATCGGTGTCACGACTCCAGGATGCGGTCGAGTGTCCTGCGCCCCAGGCTGCTCATCGACGGATTGCTCTCGGCGTAGTACCAGACAAGGCCCATCGCCTGCTGGAACGCCCATGCCTTGCCGCGCTCCCATTCCACGTCGTCGCAGGCCAGTGTCCGCCGCAGTACGTCCCGCGGGCCCGGCCGCAACAGGTGCCAGGCACTGACGAGATCCAGCGCGGGGTCGGCCGGGCCGAAGCCGCCGGTGTCCAGTACGCCGGTGAGGCGGTCCCCGGCGACCAGGACGTTGCCGGGAATCAGGTCGCCATGGCTCATCACGTCGGCGCTCGTGCGTGGCAACTCCCGGAAGCGGCTCCACAGCTGACGCAGCCGGGGCACGTCGAGCAGCGACTCGCTCTCCGCGAAGCACTTCGCCATCCAGGCGTCGTGATGAGCGAGAACGCCGCCGCGTCCTTCGCCGGTGAAGCGGCGTCCCCTCGTCTCGGCGTCCCGCAGGGCCGCGATGAAGGCCGCGAGGTCCTCGGCGAAAGCGTGCGATCCACTGGGGTCGGCATCGGAGGCGACCGTTCCCGGCAACCATGTCTGGACCGACCACGGCATGGGGTAACCCGCTCCCGGCTTGCCCAAGGCGAGGGGTTCCGGGACGGGGAACGGGGACACCTGTGCCAGCTCCGCGCTCGCCCGGGCCTCCTGTTCCAGAACCGCGAGCGCCTCGCCGGCATCGGTCGGACGCAGGGGGAATCGCGCACAGAGGTCGTCCCCGATGCGGAAGATGGCGTTGACCGTCCCGGTCGACGACAGGAGGCGGATCTCCTTGCCTCTCCACTGCGGGAACTGGTCTCCGATCAAGGTCTCCACGACGTCGGTGGTCACGTCCACTTGGTCAACGTGCATGGTCATTCCCGCAAGTCCTCCCCCTGGTCCGGCCCGAAACGCCGCACGCGGACCAGATCAACCGGCACGACAGCCAGTCTTCATGGGCCAGGGTTCAGATCAACCGAGTTTTCGGCTCGCGGGTGTCGCAGTAGTGCAGCGTCACGGTTTCTCCCACACGGGTACCGGTGGAAGGCCGAGTTGTGAGCGAGCGCGGTCGGTGAGTTCCCGCACCAGTGCCGTCTTGGCTCGCGCATACTCACCTGGTCCGGTTCCGGCGGCGACGATCGTCCGTTTGAGCTGCGCGTAGCGGACTCCGTCAGCCTCAGGGACGTACAACAGCCGGTCGGTCATCCGGTTGTCGTGCGGGCGAAAGCCGAGATCTGCGAGCGCTCCCTGGTGACGTGCGGCGTGCGTGAGGTCATGGACGGCGGCCATCAGGTCGATGACGGGCTTGGCGGCCAGTCCCGGGACGGCGGTCGAGCCGATGTGTTCGATCTCCACGAACAGCCCTGGTACCGCTGCCCGAAGGGCCTCGATGGCGGCAGCGGCCTGGCCGGGCCAGCTCGGGTCGTCGTCGGCGATGTGGATGCCTCTGGGCTCTGTCACGGCAGCAAGTGAGGTGGGAGAAGGCTCAGTTCATCAACTCTGGCGCGAAGTAGTCACGCAGTCGTGCGATCTTCCCGTCCCGGATACGGAAGATCTGCACCAGTGAGACGGTCACGTCGTCCTCGCCCTCCTTGTCGAAGACGGCATCGATCTCGGCGATGAACACGTCGGGATCGGTGGTGGTGTGCAGCACGTACCCGGACTTCTCGGGATTCGGCGAGCCGTCCGTTTTCGCCTGGTGTTCGTAATAGGCCGCCATAGCGCTACGGATCTCCTCACGCCCCGTCAGCTTCCGGGGAAACGCGGCGCCGGCGGGCATGAGCGGCGCCTCGAAGACGCCGTCCACGGTGAAGGTCTCGGCAAGTGCATCGGCATTCCGGGTCATGGTGCCGGCGTAGACATACCTCTCGAAGATCTCCTGCGGCATTCGCGACACGAGGGACTCCTTGGGTGTGGGCGAGTGCGCGACGGGGTCGCACGCCGGCTACGCCGCGGATGCGGGTTCCAGCACGAAGACGGGGATCTCACGGTCGGTCTTCTCCTGGTATTCGGCGTAGGCCGGGTACGCGGCGACCGCGCGCTTCCACCACTCGGCCTTCTCGTCGCCGCCCACCTCACGGGCCGTCATGTCCTGGCGTACGGGCCCGTCCTGGAGCTCCACATGCGGGTCCGCGGTGAAGTTGAAGTACCAGACCGGATGACGCGGGAAGCCGCCCTTCGAGGCCACCGCCGCATACCGCCCCTCGTGCTCCACGCGCATCAGCGGGATCTTGCGGATCTTGCCGCTCTTCGCGCCGCGCATCGTGACGATGACGACGGGCAGGCCCGTGTCCCAGAGCGTCGTGCCCTGCGTGCCGCCCGAACTCTCGTACAGCTCCACCTGTTCACGAATCCACTGCACCGGACTCGGCTCGTACTCGCCCTCAAGCGGCATCACGTTCACCCCGTCGTCGGGTACGGACTGTGATGCACAGTCCAACACAGGACGTGCGCGGCGGAGAGCCCGTCGTTTCGGCCAGAGCGAGAACGGGCTCGCCCGAACACGCCATGACTGACCTGCGACCGAACGACCGCCGCCGGCTGACACGGCAAGGAGCCGGCCAGGGGGGAGACCTGCTCTTGAGGCCCGGGGCGGCATCAGGAGAGCGCCGACGGTGCACGCGGGGGGCGGCAGGGCCCGTAGCAGCTCCCACAACGGGCACGATGCCGGCGCGCTTCTGGCACACACCGGGAATGCCCCGCCCCCAGGGGTCCACAATGGCTCGGCGAGCGAGATGGTCCGAGCCGAAGTGGGCTGCGCGACCTCGAACCGCCTCTTCCCCCTCGAATCGACCTCTAGGCTGGTTCGGTGGCTGATGAACGGGAGCGGGTCCAGCCGTCGGGAGTATGGGCGACGGCGGTGGGGGTTGCCCGGGTGCGCGCGTTGGAGAGCGAGCGGCGGGACGCCTTGTTCCGTGATCCGCTGGCGCGGGCCTTCGCCGCCGCGGGCGGGCTGTGGCCTTCCTCGTCGCCGCCCGATGACGAGGCCGCGCGGCGGCGACGGCTGGCCGTGGCGTCCTCCATCGTCATCAGGACGAAGTTTCTCGACGACCTGTTGCAGCAGGCGTCGGCGTCCGGGGTGCGGCAGGTGGTGCTGCTCGGGGCCGGCATGGACGGTCGGGCCTTTCGGATGGACTGGCCCGAGGGCACTCGGCTGTACGAGGTCGACACTTCCGCGCCACTGGACTTCAAGGCTTCCGTGCTGCGCCAGGAGCGGGCCGTCGCCCGCTGTGAACGCATCACGGTCCCGGTGGATCTGCGGGAGGACTGGCCCGGCGCGCTGGCCGCCGCGGGGCACGATCCGGCGGCGCCGACCGTGTGGATCGCCGAAGGGCTGCTGATCTATCTGCCCGAGGACGCGGTGGAGTTGCTGCTGGACCGGATCAGCGCGCTTTCCGCGGCGGGCAGTCGGATGGGGCTGACGTTGGGCTCGCGCGGTGTGATCGAGCGTTTCGGTGCGGACGCGGTGCCGGGGTCGGCGGCGTCCATGTGGGTCTCGGAGATGCCCGACGACCCGGTGGGCTGGCTGGCCGGACACGGCTGGGACGCCGCCGGTCACACCCTGCGCGAGCGCGCTGCCGCGTACGGCCGCCCGTTCAGCACTCCGCCGCAGCGCGAGGAAGGGCCCGGCGGGCTGATCTCGGCGGTCCGCCGATAGAACGTGGTGCGGGGAGTCGGGGGTTACTCCGGTTCGGGGACGAGCTTGCGGTCAAGGTACCGGGTGATCTTCCAGGCGCCGTACGAGGTGTTGGAGAGCACTGTGTGGGTCAGGCCGGCCCGGGGATCGTGCACGCTGCGGAACGAGACTCCGGCGTCGTATCCCGTCAGCATCACCGTGTCGCGTGTGGCGTGCAGCCAGAAGCCCAGGCCGTACCGTCTGCCTTCCGAGGGCACGTCACTGTGCGGGCGCGTCATCTCGGCGACCCAGTCACGCGACACGATCTTCCCCGCGAACAGGGCACGCCACAATGCACTGATGTCATCGGCGGAGGAGTAGATCCCGCCGTCACCGCTGCCGCGCACCGGGAGATGGAACACGTTGGTCCGACTCACCCCCTCGATGGGGAGATAGCCGGTGGCCGTGCCCGGCGGCAGTTCGTCGGAGCGCAGGAACTCGGTGCCACGCATGTCCGCGGGTGTGCAGACCCGGTCACGCACCAGTTCGTGAAACGGCCGGCCCGCCACGCGTTCGGCGATCAGCGCGAGCACCACGTACCCGGAGTTGCAGTACGAGAACCGCTCGCCGGGCGGGAACTTGGCCGGATAGCCGTCCAGTACCGCCAGATACGCCTCGGTGGTCGACAACTCGTGCACGGGGACGGTCAGTTGATAGTCAGTGATCTCCTGCCCGGCGTCCTCGTCGAAGTAGTCGCCGATGCCGGAGCGGTGGCCGAGCAGATGTTCCACGGTGACGCCGGTCGGCGAGCCCGTATGCCTTGGCGAGAACCGGCATGCCGCCCCGATCCACCGACACGACCCCGCTGAACCCGCTCTCGCGTGCCAGCGCATCGACACCGTCCCCCAGGGCAGTCACAAGGCTCAGGATAGGTAGCGGGTCGGCCCGATCGCGAGGGCTTGCCCTCCCTTCCTCATCCCATGCGATGCGGCCCCAAGTCCTGGAGCACGTCGGCCAGTTCGGCGGAGGTCAGTGCTTGCCCGGGCAGGGGCTGCACCGTCCGCGCGGTGTGCAGGCCGGAGAGGAACAGGCAAAGGGGCCGGCGCCAGGCGTCGGGGGTGGCCGCGCCGGTCAGGGACGGGACCGCGCGGCCCAGGGCGGCCAGCGTGAACAGCACGTCCTCGACGGTGACGTCGTCGCGGACCGTGCCCTCCTCCTGACCTCGCCGCAGCAGGAGTTCCACCGTCTCGCGGTTGTGGGCGTGCACCTCCTGAAGGGTGTCGACGCCGTCGAGTCGGGTGGTCATGAGGTCGTTGGTGCCGCGGTCGGCGGCCAAGGTCGTGAAGACCGCCTCCAGGTACGCGGTCAGGCCCGTCCAGGCGTCCGGTGCGCTCCGGGCCTGCGCTCCGGCGGTCATCGTCCCGGTCAGCTGGTCGTGGAAGACGGCGTCGATGAGGGCGGCCCGGGTGGGGAAGTGCCGGTAGAGGGTCGCGTTGCCCACTCCGGCCCGGCGGGCGATGACGTCCAGCGGCGCCTGGAGACCCTGTTCGGCGAAGACCTCGTGGGCCGCTTCCATCAGCAGCTCCCGGTTGCGCCGCGCGTCGCGTCGCAGTGCGCTCATCGTCGTCCTCCAGCCCCAAGTGGGGAGTGCTCCCCGGTCCTCATGCTATCGTCGGATCTCGAAATGGGGATCACTCCCCACTTCTGCTGAGGGGGCGTGCATGGGCAGGTCGGCACTGGTGCTCGGCGGCGGAGGTCCGGTCGGCGGTGCGTGGCTCACGGGGGTGCTGGCCGGGCTCGCCGACGCGGGTGTCGACCTCGCCCGTGCCGACGTCGTCATCGGCACCTCCGCCGGGTCCGTCTTCGGCACCCGGCTCGCGCACGGTGAGCCGCCTCGCGAACTGTACGAACGCCAACTCACCGGAACCGACCGCCTGTTGCTGCACGTCACGACGGCACAGACACTCCGCTTCCTGTGGGCCGCGCTGGGCTCCCGCGACCCCGAGCGGTCGATACGGCGCCTGGGGCGCGCCGCGCTCGGAGCACCCTCCGGTGCCGACGCGCGCACTCTCGTACGACAGGTGCTGCGCGGGGCGGAGGACTGGCCCGCCCGTGATCTGCGCCTGACCGCCGTCAACGCCCGTACAGGCGTCGTGGCCGTCCATGGCGCCGACTCCGGCCTCACGATGGTCGACGCGGTCGCCGCCAGCTGCGCGGTCCCCCTGGTCCTCGCGCCCGTCGCGGCCGCCGGACAGCACTGGATGGACGGCGGCACCCGCTCCACCGCCAACCTCCACCTGGCCCGCGGCTACGACCGCGCACTGGCCGTCGCCCCGGTCGACAAGGCCGTGGGACCACACCCCAGCGCCTCCCGGCAGGCGATGCACCTCACCGCCGAGGGCGCCGCGGTCAACCTGTTGGTCCCGGACGCCGCATCCCGCCGGGCCATGGGCCGTGATCTGACCTCCGACGCCCACCGGGTGGCCGCGGCGCTCGCGGGCCACGCGCAGGCGACCAAGGCCGCGGCGACGGTGGGGGCGGCGTGGCAGGGCTGAGAGGCCCGCGGGAGCAACACACACGCACCACCGGCCTGCCCTGTGCGGCCACGACGAACGGAAGGTGCCCGTGTCCGTCCCGACACTTGAGGACCTCTCCCCCGCCGGCCATGATTTCGCGGCCGATCCGTACCCCGTCTACGCGGCCCTGCGCGACCAGGGCCCCGTACACCGCGTCCGCATACCCGGCAGCGGTGAGGCATGGCTGGTCGTGAGCCGGGACGTCGCCCGCGCCGCTCTCACCGATCCGCGGCTGCGCAACGACATCCGGCACTCCAGCTCCTGGCGCAGCGACGGCGGCCACGCCCTGGGGCGGAACATGCTGCAGAGCGACCCGCCCCAGCACACCCGGCTCCGCGAACTGGTCGCCGGACACTTCACCCCGCGGCGCGTCGCCGGGCTGCGGCCGCGGATCGAGGAGATCGCCGAGGAGCTGATCGCCATACTCCCGCGCCGGGGCACGGCGGACCTGGTCGCCCGGTACGCGCTGCCGTTGCCGGTCACCGTCATCTGCGACCTTCTGGCCGTCCCGGCCGAGGACCGCACCGCCTTCCACACCTGGTCGAACGAGCTGGTGATGCCCACCTCGGAGGAAGCGGCGGCCGCGGCGGCGACCGCGCTGACCGGCTGCCTGACCGAGCTCACCGGCCGCGAGGGAACCCTGCTCGGCGATCTCGCCGACGGACCCGACGCACCCGACAGCGACGAACTCCTCGGCATGGCCTTCCTGCTGCTCGTCGCCGGACACGAGACCACGGTCAACCTGGTCTCGGCCGTCCTCCACAACCTGCTCACCCGTCCCGAGCAGCTCCAACTCCTGTGCAGCAAACCGGACTTGACCGAGGCCGCCGTCGAGGAAACACTGCGCCACAACGCGCCGGTGCACACCACCACGTTCCGGTTCGCCGCCGAACCTCTGGATCTCGCGGGCACGCCGATCGCCGCCGGCGACGCCGTCCTCGTCTCGCTCGCCGCGGCCTCCCGCGACCCCCTGCACTTCCCCGACCCCGACCGCTTCGACATCACCCGCCGCCCCCAGGGCCATCTCGGCTTCGGCCACGGTCTGCATCACTGCCTCGGCGCCCCGCTGGCCCGCCTGGAGGCCTCCGTCGCCGTACGTCTGCTCCTGCACCACCGCCCCGCGCTCGCCCTCGCGACCGATCCGGCGGAGCTCACCTGGCGCACGAGCACCCTGTTGCGCGGGTTGGCCGCACTCCCGGTGCGACTGGGGTGAGTCAGTGAGGCGGGACTGCGCGCCGGACTGGCGGAGCTGGCGACGATCGAGAAGCGGATGAAGGACGTCGGTGTGCCGAATGACCTTGTCACACATCGCCCCGCTGCCCGGTCTCTTCTGTTGCAGACCGCTTGAGAACCCTCGAAAGGAATCCGTTATGAAGGTCGTAGTGATCGGTGGAACCGGGCTGATCGGCTCGAAGGTGGTCGCCAGGCTGGGTGAGCACGGACACGAGGCGGTCGCGGCGTCGCCCAACACCGGGGTCAACACGCTGACGGGTGAGGGCCTGGCCGAGGTTCTTCAGGGCGCCCAGGTCGTGGTGGACGTCTCGAACTCGCCCTCGTTCGCGGACGAGGACGTCATGGAGTTCTTCCGCACCTCCACCACCAACCTGCTGAAGGCGGAGGCCGACGCCGGTGTGACCCACCACGTGGCACTGTCGGTGGTCGGCACCGACCGCCTCCAGGGCAGCGGCTACTTCCGCGCCAAGCAGGTCCAGGAGGACCTGATCAAGGACTCGGGGATCCCCTACTCCATCGTCCACGCGACGCAGTTCTTCGAGTTCGCGAAGGGCCTCGCCGACGGGATGACCGAGGGCGACACCGTCCACCTGCCCGACGCCAAGATCCAGCCCATGGTCTCGGACGACGTGGCGGCGGCGGTCGGCCGCACCTCCGCGGGCGCCCCGGCGAACGGCGTGGTGGAGGTCGCGGGACCCGACGTGTTCCAGCTGGAGGAGTTCATCCGCATGGGGCTCAGCGCCACGAACGACCCCCGCGGGATCGTCACGGACCCGAAGGCCACGTACTGGGGCGCCGAGCTCCAGGAGTCCACCCTCCTGCCGGGCCCCGGCGCGCACATCGCGGAGACCAGGTTCGCCGACTGGCTCGCCCAGCAGCAGTAGGCACTGAAAGCGGCTCCCGTCAAAAAAGGCGGGGGCCGCTTCTGCGTTCTGACGGGTCACCCACGAAGGAACCGGACGCCGCCGGCAGTTCCACGGTGATGCGCAGCCCGCCGCCTGGGCGTGGGGCCAGGGTGAGGGTTCCGGAGTGAGCCTCGGTGATGGTCTTGACGATGGCCAGGCCCAGGCCGACGCCTGCCTGGTCGGTGTGGATGCGCTCGGTGCCGCGTTGGAAGGGCTCGGTGAAGGTGGCGACCAGGTGGGGGGTGAGCTGCTCGCCGGTGTTCTCGACGGTGAGCACCGCGGAGTGGGGGCGGATGGCCGTATGGACCCGGACGGTGCCTTGTTCCGGCAGGTTGTGGACGATCGCGTTGTGCACGAGGTTCGTGGCGAGTTGCAGCAGGAGCGCGGGGGAACCACTCGTCGGGGCGATGTCACCGCTGGTCTCGAGGGTGACGCCGTGCTTCTCCGCCAGCGGATGCAGTGTCTCGGTCGCTTCCTCCGCGACGAGGGACAGGTCGACCGGTTCTCGGGTGAAGGACCGCTGGTTGGCGCGGCTGAGCAGAAGCAGTGCCTCGGTGAGGTCGATGGCCCGGGTGTTGACGGTGTGGAGGCGCTCGACGAGTTCGCCGGTGTCGTGGTGCGGATCGGCGCGGGCGACGTCGATGAGTGTCTTGGAGATGGCCAGCGGGGTACGCAGCTCGTGCGAGGCGTTGGCGGCGAACCTCCGCTGTTCCGCGACGTGCGCCTCCAGCTGCGCGAACATCATGTCGAAGGCGTCGGCGAGTTCGCGGAACTCGTCCCTGCGGCCCGGCATCCGGATCCGGTGGGAGAGCGATCCGGCGGCGGCCGTGCGGGTGGCGTGGGTGATCCGGGCCAGGGGGGCGAGCATGCGCCCGGCGAGAACCCATCCGCCCAGGAGGCCGAACACCAACAGGAAGACCATGACCGCGACCGCCGTCGGGGCGAACCCGCGCACGAAGAGGGTGCCGGGAGTCACCCTCACCGCTCCCGCCTCATTGGTCTGCAACCACCCCTGTCGCAGCAGGAAGACTCCTACGGCGACGAGCAGCAGGGCACCCGCGAGCAGGAGGAATCCGGCGTAGCTGAGGGTGAGCTTGAGGCGGACGCTCAGCCCCGGCGGCCTGCCCACGGTCACCACCCCCGTGCCTGGGGACGTCTGCCGGCGCCCGGAACGGTGGCGGTGAGCGGGGAGACACACATACGTCGAGGCTATGAGGGGGCGTATATCGTCCGCGTATCGAGAACCGCATACGCGCGAGCAACACCCCGCCGTCTTGGCTGAGGCGCATGTCCTCCAGCGCACCAGTACGAGCAGCATCCGGCAACCCGGTCGTCAGGCCGATCAGCGCCGCCGATCACTTGGCGTTCGTACGGGCCCAGCGGTCGGTCAGCTTTCTCCAGACCCCGGCGTGGGGCCGCGTCAAGACCGAGTGGCGCAGCGAGTCCCTCGGCTGGTTCGAAGGCCGCCGCATGGTCGGTGCCGGGCTCGTCCTGCACCGTCCGGTGCCGCGCCTGGACCGCTTCACGCTGGCGTATCTGCCCGAGGGCCCGGTCATCGACTGGAGCGGCGACATCGGTGCGTGGCTCGATCCGCTGGCGGCGTATCTCAAGGAGCACGGGGCGTTCGCGATCCGGCTCGGCCCGCCGGTGGTCACCGATGCCTGGAGCGCCGCCCAGGTCAAGGAGGGCATCGCGGACCCGGGCATCCGGCGGCTGACCGACCTGCCAGGGCAATGGGGTGATCCGGTGGGCGCCCGTGTGAGCGGCGGGCTCAAGGACGCGGGGTGGCTGCCGCAGAACCCGCTGGACGGGTTCGGGGTCGGGCATCCGCAGTTCAAGTACCAGGTCCCGTTGGCGGGACGGACCGAGGACGAGCTGCTCAGGGGCATGAGCCAGCAGTGGCGCCGCAACATCAAGAAGGCGGCCAGGGAGGGCGTCGAGGTCACGGTCGGCGACGGGGGCGCGGCGGACCTCAAGGCGTTTCACGACCTCTACGTCCACACCGCCGAGCGTGACCGCTTCACCCCCCGGCCGCTGCGCTACTTCGAGACCATGTTCGCGGCGCTGAGCGCCGAGGCCCCCGAGCGGATCAAGCTCTACCTGGCCCACCACCAGGGCGACTTGGTCGCCGCCACCGTCCTGGTCCGCGTCGGAACCCACGCGGTGTACGCGTACGGCGCCTCCGCCACCGACAAGCGCGAGGTGCGTGGCTCGAACGCCTGCCAGTGGGCGATGATCCGCGACGCGCTCGCGGCCGACTGCGATGTCTACGACCTGCGCGGCATCACCCCGACCCTCGACGCCGACGACCCGCACGTCGGTCTGGTCCGGTTCAAGGTCGGCACCGGTGGCCAGGCGGTGCGGTACGTCGGCGAGTGGGACCTGCCGCTGCGGCCGATGGTCTACCGGGCCTTCGACCTCTACATGAGGCGACGCGGACGCTGAACTAGAGCGCGGCGGCGACTTCGTCGAGGCGGGCCCCGCGCGACGCCTTCACCAGCACCACATCGCCCGAGGTGACGTACTCGCGCAGCCAGTCGACGGCCGCGTCGTTGCCGTCGAGGAGCACCGCCCGCTCCCCCGCGCCGACGGCGATCGGCCGGGCGGCCTCGCCGACGACGGCCACCACGTCAGCCCGCGCGGCGGCGTACACCCCGACGGCACGGTGCTCGGCCTCGCTGGCGTCGCCGAGTTCGAGCATGGTGCCGAGCACGGCGACACGGCGCTTGCCCTCGACGGCCGCCAGCGCGTCCAGGGCGGCGCGCGTGGAGTCGGGGTTGGCGTTGTAGGAGTCGTCGAGCAGCATCGCCCCGCAGGCGAGGTCGCGCGGTTCCAGCCGCCAGGGTGACAGCGCCGCCGTGGCCAGGGCCGCCGTGGCCAGGTCGAGGGGAACTCCCGCGGCGCGTGCCGCCGCCGCGGCGGCCGACGCGTTGTCTGCCTGATGGGCGCCTACGAGCGGCAGCGTGACCCGAGCCGAGGCGCCATCGGTGCGCAGCGTGAAGGACGGCCGGCCGAGCCCGTCGAGGGTCAGGTCGCGTGCTTGTACGTCGGCGTGGGCCGCCCGGCCGAAGGTGAGCACCGGAGCGTCGGTGAGCGCACGCATCGCGACCACCCGAGGATCGTCGGCGTTGAGGACGGCGGTCCCGCCGGGGGCGAGCCCCTGCACCAGTTCGCCCTTGGTCCTCGCGATGGCGGCGCGCGACCCGAACTCGCCGAGGTGGGCCACCCCGACGTTGAGGACGACGGCGATGTCGGGCGCGACCAAGGCGGTGAGCGCGGCGATGTCGCCGACATGGCGGGCTCCCATCTCCAGGACGAGGAACCGGGTGGCCGGGCCGGCGCGCAGCATGGTGAGCGGCACACCCCACTCGTTGTTGAGCGAGCCGACCGTGGCGACCGTCGGCCCCGCGGCCGAGAACACGGCCGCCAGCAGGTCCTTGGTGCCGGTCTTGCCCTGCGAGCCGGTCACCGCGACGACGGTCAGCCGGTCGCGCAGCCGGGCCACGACCGCCGCGGCGAGCAGCTGCAACGCACTGCGGACGTCCTCGACGACGACGGTGGGCAGCGGTGTCGGCCGGGAGCCGAGCACGGCCACCGCACCGGCCCGCCCGGCCTGTTCGGCGAAGTCGTGGCCGTCGGCACGCTCGCCGTCGAAGGCGACGAAGAGGCCGCCCGGCTCCGCCTGCCGACTGTCGAGCACGGCCGGCGCGGTCACGGTCACGGAGCTGTCGCCCTCGGCTTTTCCTCCGACGATTTCGGCGATCTCGCCGAGGCCGAGCGGGATCACTCCGACTCCCCGGAGATCAGGCGCGATGTTGTGCAAGTCATGCGTCCAGTCAAAGGAGTTGGGGGTATCGCGGGCATATCGAAATCCCCATACGTTCCGGCAACAGCAGCCCCTCTTGACTGACGGCATGACCCACAGCGAAACGACCCGCATCACCGTGTACGGGTGCGGCCCGGACGAAGCTGTTCTGTTCCGCGAGTTGGCCCCCGGCCTCGGCGTCCACCCGTCCCTCACCACCGCACCGGTGTCCGAAGCCAATGCCGAAATGGCCACCGGCAGCCGGTGCGTCAGCGTCAGCCACAAAACGCCCGTCACCCAAGCCGCATTGCGCGCACTCGGCCGAGCCGGCGTGAGATACATATCCACCCGGAGCATCGGCTGCAACCACATCGACGCGGAATACGCGGCCGGTATCGGCATCCTCGTCGAGAACGTCTCCTACTCACCGGACAGCGTGGCCGACTACACACTGATGCTCATGCTGATGGCGCTGCGGGACGCGAAATCCATCGTCCGCCGCACCGACCTGCACGACTACCGACTGAGCGACGCGCGCGGAAGAGAGCTGCGCGATCTGACGGTCGGAGTGATCGGAACGGGCCGGATCGGCACCGCCGTCATGGACCGGCTGCGCGGTTTCGGTTGCCGCATTCTGGCCCACGACAATCGCCCCGTGAACCGCCCCGGTTCCGGCGTCGAGTACGTTCCGCTCGATGAATTGTTGCGGCGCAGCGACCTGGTCACGCTGCATGCCCCGCTCACCGCGGCCACCCACCATCTGCTGAACCGGCAGCGCCTGGCGCAGATGAAGGACGACGCGCTGATCGTCAACACCGGACGTGGTGCGCTCATCGACACCGACGCCCTCGTCCGGGACCTGGAGAACGGCAGGCTGGGCGGCGCGGCGCTGGATGTCGTCGAGGGCGAGGAAGGCGTCTTCTACGCCGACTGCCGGGACAAACCCCTGGAAAGCAAAGCGCTGTTGCGGCTCCAGGAACTCCCGAACGCCGTCATCAGCCCGCACACCGCCTACTACACGGACCGCGCCCTGCGGGACGCCGTGGAGAACTCCCTCACCAACTGTCTGACATTCGAAAGCAGGATCCAGCATGGCTAGGCTGAAGGTCGGCGTCATATTCGGGGGCCGTTCCGAGGAGCACCCCATCTCCGTCAAGTCCGCTCGTGAGGTGGCCCGCCACCTCGATCCCGAGAAATACGAACCCTTCTACATCGGGATCACGAAGAGCGGCGCCTGGAAGCTGTGCGACGGGCCCGACGCGGAATGGGAGAACGCCGAGTGCCGCCCCGTCGTGCTGTCCCCGGACAGCGACGTGCACGGACTGCTCACGCTGGAGCAGGGCCGCTACGACACGATCCGGCTGGACGTCGTCCTGCCCGTCCTGCACGGCCCCCTCGGCGAGGACGGCGCGATGCAGGGCCTGCTGGAACTCTCCGGCATCCCTTACATCGGCTGCGACGTCCAGAGCTCCGCCCTGTGCATGGACAAATCCCTCGCCTACCTCGTCGCCCGAAGCGCGGGAATCGCCACGCCCGCATTCCGGACCGTCACGGCCGACGACACCATCGATCCCGCCGAACTCAGCTATCCGGTCTTCGTGAAGCCGGCCCGCTCGGGATCGTCCTTCGGCGTCACCAAGGTGTCGGGGGCAGATGAACTTCCGGGCGCGCTGGAATCGGCACGGCAGTACGACGCGAAGGTGCTGATCGAAGAGGCTGTCGTCGGCAGCGAGATCGGCTGCGCCCTCCTCGGCGGCGGGTCGCAGCTCGTGGCCGGCGAGGTGGACCGCATCGCGCTCTCGCACGGGTTCTTCAGGATCCACCAGGAAGAGACCCCGGAGACCGGCTCCGACAACTCCACGGCGATCGTGCCCGCCGACATCCCGGAGGCGTCACGCCAGCGCGTGCAGGAAGCGGCCAAGGCCGTGTACCGCGCCCTGGGGTGCGGCGGTCTCGCGCGCGTGGACATGTTCCTCAAGGAGGACGGAGAAGTAGTCCTCAACGAGGTCAACACCTTCCCCGGCATGACCTCCTACAGCCGCTATCCGAGGATGATGGCGGCCGCCGGACTGCCCCTGTCCGAGGTGATCGACCGGACGATCTCCCTCGCCCTGACGGGAAAGCTCCGATGAAGCCGATGGAGTCGACAGCGCCGATGGAGTCGACGGAGCCGATGAGGGACGACTTCGTCTTCGTGGACGACGTGGCCTCCGGAATACGCTGGGACGCCAAGTACGCCACTTGGGACAACTTCACCGGCAAACCGGTGGACGGCTACCTCGTCAATCGAGTCGTCGGCACGACGGCTCTCTGCGCCGCCCTGAAGAAGGCGCAGGAGAAGGCCGCGTCACAGGGATTCGGTCTGCTGCTCTGGGACGGCTACCGCCCGCAGCACGCGGTCGACTGCTTTCTGCGCTGGTCGCGGCAGCCGGAGGACGGCCGGACGAAGCATCGGCACTATCCCCGTATCGACAGGGCCGAGATGTTCGAGAAGGGATACGTGGCCACCAGGTCGGGCCACAGCCGGGGCAGCACCGTCGACCTCACGCTCTACGACCTGGCCTCCGGTGAACTCGTCCCCATGGGCGGCGACCACGACCTGATGGACCCCCTCTCGCACCACGGCGCACCAGGCATCAAGCCCGTCGAGACGCGAAACCGCGAGCACCTGCGCTCCCTCATGGAGACCTGCGGTTTCAGGGCGTACGAGCGCGAATGGTGGCACTACACGCTCGCCGACGAGCCCTACCCGGACACCTATTTCGATTTCCCCGTCGCATAGGAGGCCGGCGGGGCGAGCCGAACAGGCCCACCGGACCGCGCCGTCAGTCCGGGAGCCCCTCCAGCGTCGCCGCGATCACGGTCCGGTCCGCGACGTCGAGCAGTGCCTGGCCGATCGGGGAGACCGGCTCACGGGCGGGCAGCACCAGGCCCATCCGCTCGGTGCGCACCGGGTCCACCAGCGGGAGAGCGTGCATGCCGGGCGGGACGCCGAAGACGTGCAGCCAGGCGTGCGGTACGACACTTGCCCAGTGCCCGGCCCTGACCTGCGCGAACATCGAGGCGATCGAGTCGGTCTCCACTCGCGGGGTGACCCGGACGCCCACCGAGTCGAATGCCGCGTCGATGACCTGACGTCCCTGCATCCCGGGGTGCAGCAGGCAGAGCGGGTAGTGAGCGGCCTCCTCCCAGGCGATCTCGGCCGGGCCCGACTCGGGGGCGGTACGCCGGGTCAGCAGGACGTACCGCTCCTGATAGAGCGGCACGAACTTGAAGTCGTGTGCGGCGACGGTGCTCTCGTAGGTCACGGCGGCGTCGAGTTCGTACGTCCGGAGCCGGTTGACGATGTCCTCGGACCGCAGGTCGGCGAAGACCTGGACGGTGGCGAGGGGGTTGGCGGCGCAGAACGGCTGGGTCAGCAGGGCGACCGCCGTGGCCGCGGTGGGCACGGTGCCGATGCGCAGCCGCCCGCTCAGCCCGGCCCGCAGGGACTGGAGCTCGCCCTGCATCGCGTCCCGGTCGGCGAGGATGCGCCGGGCCCACATGACGACCCGTTCGCCCTCCGGTGTGAACCCCTCGAACCGCCGACCACGCTGCACGAGGGGCACGCCGAGTTCGTCCTCCAGTTTCCGGATGCCCTCGGACAGGGTCGGCTGGGAGACGTAGCAGGCCTGCGCCGCCTTCGCGAAGTGGCGGGCGCGGGCGAGGGCGACGAGGTATTCGAGTTGGCGCAGCAGCACCCTCCCCATGATCCATGGCCCGCGGCGCGACGGCATCGGGGCCCGCCGGTTCACCGGGTTGATCGGCAACGCCTCTCACGTGATCGGAACTAACGCTTTGACCTGGGCCGACGCGTGGGCGAAGAGTGGGCGGGAGGACAGGGCGGAAAGGGCGTGGCGTGATGCGGGACTTCGACGTGGACGAACCGGGCGAGGACGGGCTGTCGGTGTCGGCGCCCAAGACCTGGGCCACCGGTGCCCCCGCCGTCGTGCACGCCCTTCAGTACGCACTCCGCCAGACCTCGCCGAAGCGGACCGCGCTGACCCTGCTCAACATCAACCAGACCAAGGGGTTCGACTGCCCTGGCTGCGCCTGGCCCGAACCCGCCCCGGGGAAGCGCCACCGCAACGAGTACTGCGAGAACGGCGCCAAGCACATCGCCGACGAGGCCACCTCCCGCCGGGTCACCGCCGACTTCTTCCGGCAGCACTCCGTGGACGAGCTCAGCCGGAAGTCCGACCACTGGCTCAACCAGCAGGGCCGCCTCACCGAACCGATGGTCCTGCGCGAGGGCGCGACCCACTACGAGCCGATCGGCTGGGACGAGGCGCTGGACCTCCTCGCCGGTGAACTGCGCGCCCTGGACCACCCGGACGAGGCGCTGTTCTACACCTCCGGCCGCCTTGCCAACGAACCCGCCTTCCTGCTCCAGCTGTTCGCGCGGGCCTTCGGCACCAACAACCTCCCCGACTGCTCCAACATGTGCCACGAGTCCAGCGGTTCGGCCCTGGGTGAGACCCTGGGCATCGGCAAGGGCAGTGTCAGCCTCGACGACCTCCACGACTCGGATCTCGTGTTCGTCGTGGGCCAGAACCCGGGCACCAACCACCCGCGCATGCTGTCCGCCCTGGAGGAGACCAAGCGCCGCGGCGGCCACATCGTCGCCGTCAACCCGCTGCCCGAGGCCGGACTGCTGCGCTTCAAGCACCCCCAGAAGGCCCGCGGCGTCATCGGCCGCGGCACCGCCATCGCCGACCAGTTCCTTCAGATACGGCCCGGCGGCGACCTCGCCCTGTTCCAGGCGCTGAACCTGATGCTGGTCGAGGCCGAGGACAAGGAGCCGGGCACCGTCCTGGACCGCGCGTTCATCGAGGCCCACACCACCGGCTACGACGCCTTCGCCGAGCACATCCGGGAAACCTCCTGGGACGCCGTGCTGGAGGCCACCGGGCTGACCCGGGACGAGATCGAGCGGGTCCACGAGCGGGTGCTGGCCAGCCGCAGCGTCATCGTCTGCTGGGCGATGGGCCTGACCCAGCACAAGCACGGCGTGCCCACCATCCGCGAGGTCGTCAACTTCCTTCTGCTGCGCGGCAACATCGGCCGCCCGGGCGCGGGCGTGTGCCCGGTGCGCGGGCACAGCAACGTCCAGGGGGACCGCACGATGGGGATCTGGGAGCGGATGCCGCAGGCCTTCCTGGACTCCCTGGAACGCGAGTTCGGCTTCACTCCGCCCACCCGCCACGGCCTGGACTCCGTGGACTCGATCCGGGCCATGCGCGACGGACACGCGAAGGTCTTCCTCGGTGTGGCGGGCAATTTCGTCCGGGCCACACCGGACAGCGACGTCACCGAACAGGCCCTGCGCACCTGCCGGTTGACCGCGCACATCTCGACCAAGCTCAACCGCTCGCACGCGGTGTGCGGGCGCACCGCGCTGATCCTGCCCACGCTGGGCCGCAGCGACCGCGACCGCCAGGCGGGCGGCGAGCAGTTCATGACGGTCGAGGACTCCATGAGCGAGGTCCACGCCACCCGTGGCCGCCTCGCCCCCGCGTCCGCGCACCTGCTGAGCGAGGTCTCTATCATCACCCGCCTCGCCCGCAAGGTGCTGGGCTCCTCGCCGGACGTCCCCTGGGCGGACTTCGAGACCGACTACGACCTCGTCCGCGACCGCATCGCCCGGGTCGTCGACGGCTTCGAGGACTTCAACGAGCGGGTGCGCCGCCCCGGCGGATTCCGCCTGCCCAACCCGGTCAACTCCCGGGAGTTCCGCACCCCCAGCGGCAAGGCCGTCTTCAGCGTCAACGACTTCACCCTGCTGCGGGCGCCCGAGGGCCACCTCGTCCTCCAGACCCTGCGCTCGCACGACCAGTGGAACACCGTCCCCTACGCCATGGACGACCGCTACCGCGGCATCAAGGGCGGCCGGCGCGTGGTCCTCGTCAACCCGGCCGACCTCGCCGACCTCGGCCTCGCGGACGGCAGCCTCGTCGACCTGGTCAGCGTCTGGTCCGACGGCGTCGAACGCCGCGCGGAAGCCTTCCGGGCCGTCGGCTACCCCACTCCCCCGGGCTCGGCCGCCGCCTACTACCCGGAGACCAACGTCCTGGTGCCGCTCGACAGCGTCGCCGACATCAGCAACACACCTACGTCGAAGAGCGTCATCGTCCGCCTGGAACACACCGCGGCAACGGCACCGGCCTGACCCCGCGCTCGCGGAGTCCGGCGGGGCGCTCGACGACGAACAACCCGTTTGAGAGAGCCCGTGATCTCTCCTACGTTGGCCCGCGTGAGCATCGAGGTGCCCTTCCAGCCGCTTCCGGTCGACCAGTCGGACGTCCGCTACGCCCACGGCCCCGACTCGGCCGTCCAGCCCGGCGTACCGGCCGGCGAGACACTCGGGTTCGACTGGAACGACAGCGCGATCTACCCGGGCACCTCCCGGAAGTTCTGGGTCCACGTGCCCGCCGCGTACGACCCCGCACAGCCGGCGTCGCTGATGGTGTTCCAGGACGGCTGGTGGTACCTGGACCCCGAGGGCGAGGTCCGCGGCGGGATCGTCCTGGACAACCTCGTGGACCGCGGCGACATCCCGGTCACCATCGGCGTGTTCGTCGACCCCGGCGTCGCCCCCGACCGCGAGAACCCGAAGAACCGCAACACCGAGTACGACGCCTTCGACGACCGCTACGCCCGTTTCCTCCTGGACGAGATCGTCCCCGAGGTCACGCGGCGGTACAGGATCGCCGCGGACCCGGACCGGTGGGGCATCTGCGGTGGCAGCAGCGGCGGCAACTGCGCTTTCACCGCGGCGTGGCTGCGCCCGGACAGGTTCCGCCGCGTCATCGGGTACCTGTCCAGCTTTCCGCAGATGCCCGGCGGCAACCCCTACCCCGAGCTGATCCCGCGCACCCCCCGCAAACCGCTGCGCGTCTTCCTCCAAGCCGGCCATCGCGACCTGCGCTGGAACGCACCGGATGCGAACTGGCTGGCCCACAACCTGCGCGTCGCGGCCGCGCTCGCCGAAGCCGGATACGACTTCCGGCTCGTCCTGGGCGACGGCGGCCACAGCCCCAACCACGGCGGTGTGCTGCTCCCCGACGCCCTGCGCTGGCTGTGGCGGCCCGCCGGAGGCTGAGCAGCGGCACCGGAGGATTCAGCCCAGTTGCTCGGCCAGTCCCACGATGATGCCCTCCGGGCCGCGGACGTAGCAGAGCAGGTACATGTCCTCGAACCGGGCGATCTCACCGAGGAGTTCGGCGCCGTGCGGGCGCAGGCGGGCGACGGTGTCCTCGATGTCGTCGACGGCGAACATCACGCGGTGCGTGCCCAGGACGTTGTGCGGCCGGTTGCGCGGCCCGTCTTTGATCACTGCCGGGCTGCGGTACTTCGCCAGCTCCAGTCTGCTGTGACCGTCAGGGGTCCGTACCATCGCGATCTCGCAGCGGACGCCGTCGAGTCCGGTGCACTGATCGGCGAAGAGGCCCTCGACCTCCGCCCTGCCCTCCAGTTCCATGCCGAGTTCCACGAAGAACGCGATGGCGGCGTCCATGTCCTCGACGACGATGCCGACGTTGTCCATCCGCTGAATCGCCATGACGGTTCCTTCTCCTTCGTCGTGCGGCCGGTGGTGGCCGCTGATGTCCCTGGGACGGAGCCGGTGGCACGTTCTCGACATCCGCGGCCGGTTGTCGTGCCGACCCTAGGCACGTGCGGTCGGCCGTTCCGGACAGGGGGCGCCGCTTGGCGTGCCGCCTCGGTACTGTCACTTCGCATGACCGACACGGAGATCGAGATCACCGCGGACCTGGTCCGCGACCTGCTGCGGGAGCAGCATCCAGACCTGGCGGGGCTGGCCGTCCGTGAGGTGGCGGGCGGCTGGGGGAACCAGATGTGGCGCCTCGGGGACGAGTTGGCCGTACGTATGCAGCGCATGGACCCCACCCCTGAGCTGCAACTCAAGGAGCGGCGGTGGCTGCCGGTGCTGGCTCCGCGCCTGCCGCTGCCGGTGCCGACTCCGGTGCGGTTCGGCGAGCCGTCCGCGCGGTTCCCGAAGCACTGGACCGTGATGACGTGGGTTCCCGGTGAGCCGCTGGACCTCGGCGCGATCAGCCGCGGGGCCCACGCGGCCGACACCCTGGCGGGCTTCCTGCGGGCGCTCCATGGGCAGGCGCCGGCCGATGCGCCGGTCGCCAGGGATCGCGGCGCGCATCCCCGGGACTGCACGGACGGCTTCGAGAACTTCCTCCAGGCCGTCGCCCCCGAGGACGACCTCGCCGCCGACGTCCGGGTCGTCTGGGACGACGCCGTCGCGGCTCCCGCGTGGGAAGGCCCGGCGGTGTGGGTGCACGGCGACCTCCATCCCGCGAACGTCGTCGTCTCGGACGGAACGCTCTCGGGCATCGTCGACTTCGGCGACATGTTCGCCGGCGATCCGGCATGGGATCTCACCGCCGCATGGGTGCTGCTGCCCGCGGGCGCGGCCGCACGGTTCTTCGACACGTACGCGCGGGCGGACGACGCCGCGATCCGGCGCGCCCGCGGACTGGCCGCGATGAAGTGCCTGTTCCTGATGCTCATGGGACAGAACGGAGATCGGGGCCTTCCTGGCGGCAAGCCGCACTGGGGGCCGGTGGGCCGGGCGGCGCTTGATCGCGTTCTGCAGGGCGTCTGAAGCGGGTTTTCGGGGATCGGGGCTCGCGTCGGTGACAGCGCGGCCCGGCACCGTCTGGACGGTGCCGGGCCGCTGTGGAGCGGAGAGCCGAGGTGTCAGCCCTGGCGGGCCTTGAAGCGGGGGTCCTTCTTGTTGATCACGAAGGTCACCCCGCGTCGGCGGACCACCTGGGCTCCGGGCTTGGCCTTCAGGGAGCGAAGGGAGTTACGCACCTTCACAGTGGTCTCCTTCCAATGGGTGGGAGGGCTTGGGCGCCGTCAGTGACGGGCGGAAGTCGTACGGCCGTAGCGCCGCTCGAAGCGCTCCACGCGGCCCGCGGTGTCCACGACCCGCGAGGTGCCGGTGTAGAACGGGTGGCTCGCGGACGAGATGTCCACGTCGACGACCGGGTACACGGTGCCGTCCTCCCACTCGACGGTGTCCTGCGCGTCGAGCGTGGAGTGGGTGAGCAGTCGGAAGTCCGCCGCGCGGTCGCGGAAGACGACGGGGCGGGAGACGGGGTGGATGCCGGGCCTCATGGGTGGTGCCTCCTTGGTGTGCCTCGGTCGGCGGCCGAGGCGGTTGTCATCGTTCTTCGCGGAACAGCAGGTGCCGGCCGGCCACCGGGTCGTACTTGCGCAGAACGAGCCGGTCGGGGTCGTTCAGACGGCTCTTGCGGGTCACGTAGGTCACTCCGGTACCGGCTGTCGACCTGAGCTTGACCACGGGCCGCGCGGTGCTGCGTGCCATGAGGTTCTCCTTCCACCATCACCGGGCCGATTGACCCGGTCATGTCATGCAGTGTCTGTAACGCGGCCCCCCAGCCGTTCATTCCCGCTCCGGTGCGCCGGATCGCCGTACCGCTACGCCCGGCGCGGCACCTGCGGCGACTGTGCGGCCTCGGCCTCCGCCTTGGCGTCGCTCACCGCCGCGGCCGCCTGTTTCTCGGCCTCGTCGGCGGCCGCGGCGGCGTCGAGCAGCACCGAGGAGCCCGCCTCCAGCTCGGGACCGCGGGCCTCGTGCGGCGCCTGCTCGGCACCGGCGGAAGGCTCGGCGGAGGGAGCGGGAGCCGACGCCCCGTCGTCCCCGAAGGCGCGGGTGACGGTCCGTACCGCCTCGGTCAGCTCCCCCGGGATCACCCAGAACGTGTTGTTGTCGCTGCTCGCCAGGTGCGGCAGCGTCTCCAGGTACTTGTAGGCCAGGACCTTGGGGTCGGCGTTGTTGCGGTGCACGGCCTGGAAGACCAGCTCCACCGCCTTCGCCTCGCCGTCCGCCCGCAGGATCATGGCCTGCTGCGCACCCTGCGCCTCCAGGATGTCCTTCTGTTTCGTGCCCTCCGCCGTGAGGATCTTGGCCTGCCGCTCCCCTTCGGCGTGCAGGATGGCCGCGCGCTTGTCCCGCTCGGCCCGCATCTGCTTCTCCATCGCCTCCTTGATGGTGTGCGGAGGGTCGATGGCCTTGATCTCCACGCGGTTGACCCGGATGCCCCACTTGCCGGTGGCGTCGTCGAGGACGGCCCGCAGCCGGGAGTTGATCTCCTCGCGCGAGGTGAGCGTCTCCTCCAGGTCCATGCTGCCGATGACGTTGCGCAGCGTGGTCACGGTGAGCTGGTCGATCGCCTGCAGATAGTCGGCGACCTCGTAGGCCGCCGCCCGCGGATCCGTGATCTGGTAGTAGAGCACGGTGTCGATGTTCACCACGAGGTTGTCCTCGGTGATGACCGGCCGCGGGTCGGACGAATAGACCTGTTCCCGCACGTCGAGTTTGGTGTTGATGCGGTCCGCCATCGGCAGCACCAGGTTCAGCCCCGGTTGCAGCGTGCGCCGGTACCGGCCGAACCGCTCGACGTTGTAGCGGCGCGCCTGCGGGACGATCCGCACCGAGGAGGCGACCAGGAAGATGATGACGATGGCCGCCACGACGATGCTGATGACAACTGGTTCCACAGTGCCTCCATAGCTCTGCGTTCAGCCGCTCAGGGAAGAAGCTCGCGAGGGTAGACGACGGCGGTGGCGCCCTGGATCTCCATGACGTCGACCAGGGCCCCCACCGGGATGACGTGAGTCTCGTCGAAGGCCCGCGCGGTCCATTCCTCGCCACCGAGTCTGACCAGGCCACGGGTCGCGGTGACCTCCTGCACGACCTCGGCGCGTCGGCCGATCAGCGCGTCGCTGCCGTCACGCATCACCGGCGGCTGTGCCATGTACCGCAGGGCGGCGGGGCGGGCCAGGAGCAGCCCCGCCGCCGCCGTCACGCCGAGCGCCACGAGCTGTCCGAGGGTCCCGACGCCCACACCGGCGACCACGGCGGCGACCAGCGCCGCGCCCGCGAACAGCCCCAGAACCAGTGTCAGGGTGAAGAACTCCGCGACGCCCAGCGCCGCGGCAAGGAGCAGCCACACGAACCATGGCATCCCATCGCCCTCCTTCGAAGGCCTCCTCCACCAAGCTACCTCCCACCCCAGCGGACAGGACCAGCACGGCGGCAGCGCTTCTCGAAGCGAGGCTCGGGCGGATCAGCGCAGCCCGGCGAAAAGGTCGTTCTCCGGTACGGCCGCCCCGGTGGTGTCCCGGACGCGGACGAAGGTCTCCACACCCATCAACTCGCCGAACCTCTCCTTACCCATCTTGAGGAAGAAGATGTTCTCCCCCTGGCTGGCGTGCGCGGCCAGGGCGTCGAACTTCTGGTCGCTGAACCCGGTCGTGTCCACCCACGTGGTGACCTCGTCATCGGGGAGACCGATCTCGGCGAGAGCCGCCGCCTCCTCGGGGTCCGGTTCCGGCAGGTCCGCACCGAACTCGCGCATCAGCTCGCCGAACCGCTGCATCATCGAGCGCGGCGCCGTCGTCCAGTACACCTTCGGTGTCAGCTCGGTCATCTCCAGTGCCGCCATCGTGATGCGGTGGGCCTGGATGTGGTCGGGGTGGCCGTAGAAACCGTTCTCGTCATAGGTGACGACCACATCAGGGCGGTAATGACGCATGAGCTCAGCGAGCCGGGCCGCGCCTTCCTCGACGGGGGTCCGCCAGAAGGATCCCGGGGCGTCGTTGCTCGGCCAGCCCATCATTCCGGAGTCGGCGTAGTCCAGCATCTCCAGGTCGCTGACCTTGAGGACCTCGCAGCTCGCGTGAAGTTCCTGTCGGCGCATCTCGGCGACCGCCGCCGGATCGTGCCCGGGATCGCCCGGCTTCACGCCCCCCGGTCCGTCACCGCAACTGCCGTCGGTACAGGTGACGAGCACCGTGCGGATTCCTTCCGCCGCGTATTGCGCGAGGACGCCCCCGGTCCCGGTGGCCTCGTCGTCGGGGTGGGCGTGCACTGCCATGAGCGTCAAGGGTCGGTCGGTCATGAAGGAGTCCTCCTGCAGAAATATGTGTGGATCATCAATATGTGCGGATCATCCAAGCAGTGCGGCGGGTGTGCCGCGGTCCTGGGGGCCGGATCCATGTGGGGCGGACGACCTCGTGGTCTCCGTGTTCCCCGTCCGCGCGGCGCCGGTCCCTCGGTCGGTGCAACCTCGTCGACCGGACCGGGTGTTCCCGGCGCGGCCCGTCGAAGGTGTAGGTGGCGGTCACGGTGCTCTCCTCGGGTGTGGTGGAGCGGGTGCACGGATTCAGACGGGACGGCACGGCAGAACTCATCGCTGCGGGGCCCCGCAAAGCGAGGGGCCGGGTGGGAGACCTCGGATCGACCGCCTGAGGCCACCGGCCCGTGCGTATGTCGGTGGTGATCAGGTCGGGCATCACCGCCGTGCGCCGGTGGACCGTCATCTCCCCTGGCACAGGCGACTTTCCAGCGCCCGTGACAGCGGGTACGGGCGCTCCGCCGGGAGCAGCCGCTGGGCTTTGGCCGCGTGCCCGCTCTGTGTCAGCGTCGCGGCCTTGCGGACCTGGGAAGTGAGGTCCGTGAGGCCGACGATCCAGTCGTCGGTGAAGGTGCGGATCAGGTCGCGGCCGATGCCGACCTGGATGCTGTAGTGGTTCAGCGGGGCTCCGCGCAGCGAGCGTTCCGGGTCCCACTGGACGTGTACGGCCGCCCGGGCCACGGCTGCCGGATCCGCGGTCGTGAGCACGGCCCGGAACAGCGCCTCCTCCCAGCCCTGCCGGGTGATCCGCACGGCGAGAACGCGCTCCTGGCCCGGTTTGCGGGCCCAGTTGCTGCGGTGCATCAGCCACGGCAACGAGGGCTTGATCCAGGTCATACGGTGGAACGAGTAGGGCGCGACGAAGCGCCCGGCGCGCAGCGCGGCGTCGGCTATGGCAGGCGCGTACGCCTGGTAGACCACGATCGTGTCAGCGTCGTAGTCCGCACGGATCTGGAACTGGGGTGCCATGCGGCGCACCTTGCCATCCGCTCGATTCGGACGGCGAAGTATTTTCCGGCAACGCGTGGGACTGGCCAGGCGCCCCTTGACCTCAAGTCAAGTCGAGCTTCTACGGTCGATCCCGTCGAACCGACCCAGCCGACGAAGGGGCCGAGGACATGGAGTACTCGCACAGCGACACCGAACTGATCAAGCAGCCCATCGGATACTGGAGTTGGGCGGCCTACAAGGCCGTCGTCACCCGCATCCGGGCCGCGCTCGCCGGCATCGGCACCACCCAGCCGCAGTGGTGGGTCCTCGCCCAGGTCGCACGCGCGGACACCCCCAAGACCCGCGAGGAAGTGTCCCGCCTCCTCCAGAACTACCTGGAGACCGGCCCGGAAACGATGGAGTCGGAGATCGACACCACCATCGCCCAGGGCTGGATCACCGAGGACACGGACGGACACCTGGCCCTCACGACTCGGGGCAGGGCCTTCTACGACAAGGCTGCCGCCCTTCAGGACGAACTCTGGACGGAACGCCACGCGGGCGTCTCCGACGAGGAATACCTGACCACCCTCCAGGTGTTGCAGCGGTTCATCCACAACACGGGCGGAAAGGCGTGGCACCACTGACGCCACTGACCCGACTGACTCACCTCGTCCGGTAACCCCGCCACAGAATGCGCAGCGCTGCCAAGGTCGCCGGGCTTGCCCCGGTTCGCAGGAGAGTGGCGCGATGGGCCTTCACGGCATCAAGTCGCAGTACCTGCACCGAAATCAGCGCGGCCAGGAAGGGCCGGTACGGCGGGGCGACCAGGTCCGGCAGGCGTCGGCACTCCGGGAGCATGGCGTCCGCGCGCGCCGCCTGTTCGTCGACAAGGCGCGCCAGCGCCGGTGCGCACTGCTCTGGCCGGTCGCGCAGTCCGTCGACGTCCAGCCCGTGCCGCTCCAGTTCGTCCTTGGGGATGCCGACGCGCCCTTGGCCGACGTCCTCGGCCAGGTCGGCCAGGAAATCGGTGCGTTGCATCGCCTCGATGAGGCGGCGGCATCCGTGCCGGAACCGTTCGTGGTGCTCGCTGCCCTGCTCCGGGCCGATCAGCGAGGCCGTCAGCATCAGGGCCGGCAGGGAGTAGCGGTCGACGTAGTCCTGGAAGTCCGCATCGGTCGCGAAGCCGGACCAGGTGGCTTCCACCGGTGCGCCGTCCAGGAAGTGCCGTACCTGTACGCCCAGGACCGGGTGACGCCGCGCGGTGTCCGCCAGGGCTCGCAGGGTTTCGTTCTCGGTGGGGCCGCCGGCCAGGGCGTCCGTCGTCTGTCGGTCCCAGGTGCGGAGCGCGTCCTGGCGTACGGGGATGTCTCCGGAGTCGATGCGTCTGTCGGTCTCGTCCATGAAGGCGACCGCCGCGATGACAGCCGGGTGGATCCGGGCCGGGAGCAGCAGTCTGACCGCCAGGTACTCCTCACGGCGGTTGCGCCGCACGAGCTTGCGCTGGGCGTCGTAGGAACGCCTCAGCCGCGGGTCGGTGATGCCGGCCTGGGTCAGGGCGGCGGACCAACGGGTCACTGCTCTCCTCGGGTTGTGTGCACGGTCGCTGGTTCGTCGGGAGCGTCTGGGGGCCTCACCTTGATCGCGGGCCACCACGGGATGCAAATCGAGGGGTTTCCGACCACGTCACTCGGTCCGATCGAACAGGATGCCCGAACAGGCAGGCGAGCAGCGGGTGTTCAGTCGTAGGTTGGGCCCTGGAAGGTCCATACCTCGGCTGAAAGACTGACGCGACTCATGACTGACCCCGTGACGGCACCCGAACCCGCAGAGCATCACAAGATCGACACGTCGGTGCCGCACTCCGCCCGGATCTGGAACTACTGGCTCGGCGGCAAGGACAACTACCCCGTCGACGAGGAGGCCGGCGACGCCTACACCGCCGTCTTCCCCGGCATCGTCACCATCGCCCGCAGCAGCCGCGCCTTCCTGCGCCGCAACATCACGTACCTGGTCTCCGAGGCGGGCATCCGGCAGTTCCTCGACGTCGGCACCGGGCTGCCGACCGCGCAGAACACCCACGAGGTGGCCCAGAGCATCGTCCCCGAGGCGCGGATCGTCTACGTCGACAACGACCCGATGGTCCTGGCACACGCGCGTGCCCTGCTCTACTCCACCCACGAGGGGGCGACCGCCTACATCGACGCCGACGTCACGGACCCCGACCGCATCCTCGCCGACGCCGCGAAGACGCTGGACTTCGACCGGCCCACCGGACTGATCCTCAGCAACATCCTGGGCCATGTCGCCGACCTCGACCAGGCCCGCTCCATCGTCACCCGGCTCATGAGCGCACTGCCCTCGGGCAGTTACCTGTCCATCAACGACGGCTCGCGCGGCATCGACCCGGTCTTCGAGCAGGCCCAGGACGCCTACAACAGCAGCGGCGCGGTGCCGTACAACCTGCGCACCGTCGACGAGATCACCGCGTTCTTCGACGGCCTGGAACTGATCGAGCCCGCCGTTGTCTCGGTCACGCAGTGGCGGCCGGAGCCCGGTACCGCGACTCCGGAGGTCGTGGCCGAGCACGGCGGCCTCGCACGAAAGCCGTGAGCGCGTAAGCGCGTAAGCCGTCCCCGTGTGCGCCTCAACACGATTGCGGCGGACGTGAGTTGGGGGGCGGGATGCCGTCGCCGCGTGCCACTATGATCTTGGTCATGACAGTGCACAACCCCGAAAAGTCCCTCTCTCGCAAGCAGCGGCTTCAGGAACGGCAGCGCCGCCAGCTGCTCGCCGTCGACGTGGTGGACAAGGCCGAGGGCAAGGTCCGCAAGGCGGAGTCCGAACTGGCCGTCGCCGTCGCCGAGGCGGTCCGTGTCTTCGGCGACGAGCAGTCCGCGTGCGAGGGCCTCGACATGCCGGCCGATAGCCTCCGGCGCTTCCTCGACCTGGCGCGCGACGCCGGCGTCGACCCCCTCGACACGACGGACGGCTCGGCAACGCCGTAGGCGTTGCCGAGCCTGCCCCGCCAGGAGCCGCCGATCAGTCGCACACCTCTCAGGCAGCGGTGCGGGGGACGGTGATGGCGAGGTGGCCGTCCGCGTCAGCCCACGAGGCGAGCCGCGTCCGTGTTGACGACCCAGCAGGCCGGCGCGACCTTCACCTGGTCGTGCGTCAGCGGTCGTACACGGACGTGGGCGCACAACGTGAAGCCGTCGCCACCCGAGTCACCGTGGTGTCGAGCTCACGGGCCGGGGGGCGCTGTGCCATCAGCTCACGGACGGCCGGCTGCACCGTGCTTCTCGCCATGGCACCTCGTAGACCATGCGACAGCCTCCCCGTCGTGGGCGAAGGTCAGAGTCCCATGGGTGACGCGGCGCGGCCAGAGCCGCCAACCGGGCGCGGAGCGCCCCCGGCGCCGGTCAGGCGACCTGTTCGCGGGCCAGCGCGACCATCGCACGGGCCGCTGCCCCGGGGCGGCGGTCGGCCGCGGCGGCGAGGGACAGTGGCCACTCCAGGTCCGCGTCGTCGACGGTCAGGGTGACCACCCCGGGGGCGTCGCCCAGGATGAAGCGGGGCAGCAGGGCGACCCCCAGTCCGTTGCGGACGAAGTCGACGCCGGTGCCGATGTCGGTGATCTCGACGGCGACGCGGCGGGCCAGCGAGGCGGCGGCGAAGGCGCGGTCGACCACCGCCCGGTTGCCGTAGCCCGCCGGGGAGTCGACGAAGTCCAGGCCGGCCAGTTCGGCGAGCGGCACGCTGTCGCGCTCCGCCAGCGGATGGCCCACCGGGACGACGAGGTCGAGCACCGAGGAGGCCAGGTCGATCAGGGTGAGGCCGGCCGGCGGCGGACCGGGCAGGGAGACGAAGGCGAGGTCCAGGCGCCGGTCCAGCAAGGCGTCGACCAGGCCCTGGGAGCCGGATTGCGCCGCGGAGGTCTGGAGCAGCACACCGGGGTGCCGTCGGTGGAACTCGCCGAGCAGTGCCGGGAGGTCGATGAGGCGGACCGAGGTCAGCGTGCCCAGGCGGAGCGTGCCCCGTAGTCCGCCGTGGACCTCGGCGACGGCATCGGCGGCCTCGCGCGCGGCGTCGAGGGTGGCGCGGGCCCGCGGCAGCAGGGCGGCGCCGGCGTCGGTGAGCAGCACCCGCTTGGAGTTGCGGTCGAGCAGCGGGGCGCCCAGTTCGCGCTCCAGGGCCTTGATCGTGGCGGAGACCGCGGACTGCACGATGTGCAGCCGGGCGGCGGCGCGGGTGAAGTTCTTCTCCTCGGCGACGGCGACGAAGTACTCGAGCTGGCGCAGTTCCATACGCACAACTATCTCTCAGAGAGATGGTGACTGTCTTCTACTTGCGTTGGACGCGATGATCGGGCCGCGCAACACTGTTGAGCGTTCACCCACCTTCTTCGGTTTCTTCGGTTGGAGGCTCCCATGAGCCACACGGCGTCCACCCAGCACCGGCCCGTCACCCCGGCCCGCCGCACGGCGATGCGGCCCCAGGCCGGCGCCCGGCGCCACGGCATCGGCTTCGGCCTCGTCGCCTTCGCCTTCCTCACCGCGATGGCGTTCTCCACCGTTCCCACCCCGCTGTACCCGCTGTACATGGCACGCGACGGCTTCTCCACCTTCATGGTCACCGTCGTGTTCGCCGTCTACGCGGTCGGCGTCGTCGTCAGTCTGCTGCTGGCCGGACATGTCTCCGACTGGGTGGGCCGCAAGAAGATCCTGCTGCCGGCGCTCGCGCTGGAACTGCTCGCCGCGGTCCTCTTCCTCACCGGCACCGCGCTTCCGGTACTGCTGGCCGCCCGCTTCATCACCGGGCTGGGGGTCGGGATGATCACCGCCACCGCCACCGCCCACCTCCAGGAACTGCACGCCGCTCACCGTCCGCAGGCATCGACCCAGCGCTTCGAGCTGGTGTCGACCGGCGCGAACATCGGCGGCCTCGGTGTCGGCGCCCTCGTCGCCGGACTCCTCGCCCAGTTCGTCGCCGTGCCCCTGCACACCCCGTACCTCGTCTTCGCCGTCCTGCTGGTGCTCGCGCTGGTCGCCGTCGCGCTGGCGCCCGAGACGGTCGAGGAGCAGTTCGTGCGGCCCTCCTACCGCCCGCAGCGCATCAGCCTCGACCACGGCGACCGGGCCGGCTACCTCGTCGCCGCCGCGGGTGCCTTCGCCTCCTTCGCGGTCTTCGGCCTGTTCACCTCCGTCGCCCCCGGTTTCGTGGCCGGCAGCCTGCACCACCCCTCCCGGGCGCTGGCCGGAGCGATCGTCTTCATGGTCTTCGGCGGCGCGGCCACCGCGCAGAGCCTGACCTCACGCCTGTCCACCGCGGCGAAGAGCCGGCTCGGGCAGGCCGCACAGGCGGTCGGCGTGGTGACGCTCGTCGCCGGTATGCACACCGCCGACCTGGCCGCCTTCCTCGCGGGCGGTGTGATCGCCGGGATCGGGGCAGGCGTGCTGTTCAAGGCCTCCCTCGGCACCGTCGCCGCCCTGGCCGTGCCGGAGCACCGCGGCGAGGCGCTGGCCGGTCTGTTCCTCATCGCCTACCTCGGACTGACCCTCCCGGCGATCGGCATCGGGGTGGCCACCCTCGGCTTCTCCTCGGTCACGGTCATGACCTGGTTCGCCGGCATCCTCCTCGCCGTGCTCGCCGTGCTCGCCCTGTCGGGCCGCCGCGCGAGCGCTCGGTGACCCGGGTCGCTCGCAGCGCCTCCGGGGCCGTCCGGCTCCTCCGCATGCCGGTCCGCCCCGGAGGCACAACACTGGAGCTCTGAGGCCATGCCCGCCGCCGGGGGCGGCGGCCCGGGCGGAGTGAGGTGGCGATGCGGGCGGAAGCGAGGAAGGTCGCCGTCGTAGGCGACTGTCCGCTCCTCCGCAGCGGCGTGGCCCAGGCGATCGAAGGCGCCGACGGGCTCACGCTCGTCCTCGCCACCCGGTCCGCCGACGAGGCGGCGCGTGTCCTCACCGCCGGTGACGTCGCTCTCGTGGACCTCCAGCTGACGCCCGTCTGCCTGGCCCAGGTGGTGGGGCGGCTCGCCGGCGGCGGCGTGGCGGTCCTGGTGTTCTGCTCCGCGCGGGAGAACAACGCCGTGCCCGCGATGCGCGCGGGCGCCCGCGGCTGCCTCAGCCGTCAGGCCGACGAGCCCGAACTGCTGGCCGCCGTCCGGCTGGTGGCCGACGGCTGCTCGTACGTCTCCGCTGATCTCGCCGTACGACCGGACACCGAGCCCTCGTGCCATGTCACGCATCGCGAGCGGCAGATCCTGGAACTGATCGCGCACGGCGAGACCGACCACGCCATCGCCGCCCGGCTCGGCATCAGCGAGCACACCGTCCATTCCCATCTGGACCGGCTGCGCGACAAGGTCGGCTCCCGGCGCCGGGCCGACCTGACCCGCTTCGCCCTCACGCACGACATCATCCCCGCGGCCTCCTGGCAGGGGTAACGCTACCCCTGCCGGATGTGGGTGCTTCTGCCCTGTGGGGCTTCTCCCCCGCGCTCCACACTGAGGTCGAGAACCTTCGTGCGCCGCTTCGGGAGGTCTTGTGCGATGAGTGGCATCTTCGGTGACACGCTCACCTTCCACCAGGAGGAGGGCGGCGCCGTCGAGCTCGTCGCCTTCGGTGACGACAAGTACGCGCGGTACGAGACCGTCGACGGCTACTCGGTCGTCTACGACGCCGACCGGGGCGCCTACTGCTACGCGGAGACCGACAGCGCCGGCCCCGGACGCCGGTTCGTCTCCAGCGGCGTTCCGCTGTCCCAGCCCCCGCCCGAGGGCCTGCCCCGGCATCTGCGGGAGGGCCAGGTCTACCGGCGGGAGGTCTTCAAGGACCGGGTGCTGCGGACGATCCCGGAGGAGGAGCGGGCCCACCTCGATCCCGACACCCTGCTCACCTTCGGCCCCGTCAAGGGCCTGCTGCCCGGCGACGCCCTGACGGCGGGCGACGTACAGGGCCTGACGATCCTGGTCGACTTCCCGGACACGGCGACGGACGTCACGGTGGACGACGTCTCCGCCCTCCTCAACAGCCCGAACTTCACGGCGAACGGCAACCGTTGCTCCGTCAAGGAGTTCTTCCGCACCATGTCGACGGGCAAGCTCCGCTTCACCAACACGGTCGTCGGCCCGTTCCGCATGAGCCGGCCGAGGCTGGCGTACGGACTCAAGCAGCACCGGGGCGAACTCGTGCCGGAGGCACTACAGGCGGCCGCGGACGCCGGCGTGGACTTCAGCCGCTTCGACTCCCTCGACCGCGGCATCGTCGACTCGGTGTGCATCATGTACGCCGGGCAGACGGAGTTCCGCGAGGACCTGTGGCCGCACAACTCCCGCTTCCCCGCCCAGATCGGCGATGTGCGCACGGACTTCTACACCGTCACCAGCATCGGCGACACGGCCGCCGACCTGAGCATCGGCACCTTCTGCCACGAGAGCGGACACCTGCTGTGCCGCTGGCCCGACCTCTACGACTACGGAACCGTCGAGCGCGAGGGAGACGACTTCACCAGCGCGGGCATGGGCACCTACTGCGCCATGTCGGCCGGGGACCATCTGGGCGACGGGTTCCTGCCGTCCGCGGTCTGCGTGTACCTGCGCCGGCTCGTGGGCTGGACGAAGGACGTCGACATCTCCGCACCCGGCGAGTACGAAGCCGTGCAGGGCGAGTACGACAAGGCGCTCATCTACCACAACCCACAGCGCAAGAACGTCGAGTACTACCTGGTCGAGAACCGCAGCAGGCTCGGCTTCGACTCCCGGCTGACCTCCAGCGGACTCGCGGTCTACCACTGCGACATCAAGGGGTCGAACGAGTTCCAGCAGGGCAACCAGGTACGCCACTACCAGTGCGCGCTGCTCCAGGCGGACGGCCACCTGGACCTGGAGACCGGGCTGAACTTCGGTGACGGCGGCGACCTGTACGGGCCGATCGCGGGCACCGCGCTCTCGCACGGCAGCCACCCCGCGTCCCTGTGGTGGGACGGCAGCGAATCCGGTCTCACCCTCTCCCGGATCGGCGCCCCGGGCGAGGTCATCACCTTCAGCACCGGCGAACAGGGCGTCTCGGGCGCGCAGATCACGGGACGGTCGGCCCCGGGCGCCGAGATCCCGGACGAGAACACCGGCGGACTGACCGACTCGATCGTCCTGGACGGCGCGGGCACGGTCCGCGACCTGACCGTCTCGATCGACATCGAGCACGCCCGCATCGGCGATCTGCGGGTGGTGCTGCTGGCGCCGTCGGGCCGCCGGGCCGTGATCCACAACCGTACGGGCGGCGACACCAAGAACCTTCGTCTCACCCTGACCTCACAACCGCCGTCGCTGCTGGCGCCGCTGATCGGCGACGCCGTGACCGGCAGCTGGCAGCTCAAGGTCACGGACGCGGTCGAGGGCTCCGCGGGCATGCTGCGCAGCTGGGAGATCGGCATCCGCACCGGCACCTGACCCCTGGTGAGGCCCCCGATGGACCGAAAGAAGCTCGAAGAGCTCTTCTACGGCAAAGGTCCCCGGCCCGTTCCCTGGGCGACGGACTGTCCCATAAGGTTCGACGCCCTGCTGGCCCTCGCGCACCCGCCCGAGGACGCGACGGAGCCACGCGAGGACCTGATCCTCGCCATCAACGAGGAACACGGTGTCCAGCAGATCCTTCAGAGCTTCCGGGACCTGCACATCATGGGCGACACCCAGCCGATCGCGTCCGGCAGCTTCATCGCGGCGAAGCTGACGCTGCGCGAGGTCGTCCAGACCGTGCTGCCGAAGACCAACCTCAACCGTGTCATCCGCGATGTGAACAAGCTGGCGAGGAAGCTGGGCGGCGCCGGCGTCGCGGACGCGCTGCGGGAGGACGACCCGGGCACCGCAGGGCCCGGCGCGGTCCGGCAGCGGGCCAGCGACGTGCACGACAACTCTGCCAGGCGCCAGGAGCGCACCCGGCACCAGCGGTGGTTCCTCAGGCTGCTGGCCGCCATCGTCGCGGAGTCGAACCCGGCGCTGGTCGGCAAACGGCCGTCGGACAAGGCGGTCTGCGCCGAAGTGGCCGGGATGCTGACCGGCGTCCGTCTGGAGGAGGCGGACACCGAACCCTCCGTGGACCCGGGGGCCCACGGCGTCCTCGACCGCCGGCAGCGGTATCCCATCCTCTCCGTGACGGCCAACCGGCAGGCGTCCTCGGCCGTCGTGCGCTCCCGGGCCACCATCAAGGCCGACGCCGCCGAGCAGGTCTTCTCCGTGGACTGCAGCGCGATCGGCTGGGCCGTCGTCGACAGCGGCATCGACGCCAGGCACCCCGCCTTCTACGACTGGGACACCACGACCAAGCCGGAGCCGATGCCGCTGCGCTCCCGCATCCCGCGCGCCTTCAACTTCGTCGGCGTCCGCAGGACCCTGTCCCTCGACGCGTTGAACGACGGACGGATCGACTGGCCCGAGGCCCTGCCGTACGCCGAGATCGACCTCGCCCAGGTCACCGCCACGGCACAGCCTTCCGTGGTGCCGCGCTACCAGCAGTACACGACCCCGGTCGACCCGCACGGCACCCACATCGCCGGGATCATCGGCGGCTGGTGGCCGCGTCCCGAGGAGGAGTTCCGCGGCATCTGCCCGAGGATCCAGCTGTACGACTTCCGGGTCCTGGGCGATACGGGGACGGGGGACGAGTTCTCCATCGTGACGGCCCTTCAGGCCGTGCGGTACATCAACGAACAGGCCGGAAGGTTCGTCATCGCGGGGGTCAATCTCAGCCTGTCGGTGCCGCACGACGTGGCGAGCCACTCCACCGGCTGGACCCCGGTGTGCATCGAGTGCGACCGCCTGGTCCGCTCCGGTGTCGTGGTCGTCGCCGCGGCCGGCAACTCCGGATACGCGGGAGCCGTGCACACCCTGGGCAAGGACTACCGCGGTGCCAGCATCTCCGATCCCGGGAACGCCGAGTCCGTCATCACGGTCGGCTCCACGCACCGCAGCAATCCGCACCGCCACGGCGTCAGTTACTTCTCCAGCCGCGGCCCCACCGGCGACGGCCGCCCGAAGCCCGACCTGCTGGCGCCGGGCGAGGACATCGACGGGCCCGTGCCCGACCAGGGCATCGCCGCGCTGCACGGCACCAGTCAGGCGGCGGCCCATGTGAGCGGGGCGGCCGCGATGCTGCTGGCCCGCAACCGGGAGCTGATCGGGCGCCCGGAGCAGGTCAAGCGGATCCTGTGCGGGACGGCGACGGACCTGGGCCGGGAACGGCACTACCAGGGGTCCGGCCTGGTCGACGTCCTGCGTGCCATGCAGTCCGTCTGAGACGGCCGAACCCCCAAGGAAGGACGCCATGTTCACCTTCGACTTCCTCAACGCCCGGCACGGCGACTCCTTCCTGGTCCGGTGGGGGGCGAACGAGCGGGTCATGCTCGTCGACGGCGGGCCGAGCCAGGTCTACGAGACGTCCCTGCGCGACCGTCTGACACACCTGCCGCCGGACGGCGCGGGCGCCCCGCGCATCGACGTCGTCTGCCTCTCCCACGTCGACGACGACCACGCGGTCGGGCTGCTCAAGCTGCTCGGTCAGATCCAGCACGCCCGCGAGGACCAGGAACCCGATCCCTTCGCCGTGCAGCGGGTCTGGTTCAACTCCGTGGAGGAACTGGTCGACCGGGACGAGCCGGGGCTCAGCGCCTCCGCCCAGGAACTCGTCGACCGCGCTAGCACCGAGAGCAGCGCGGTGCGGGCCAGCTACAACCAGGGCCGGGCGCTGCGGGACGCGGCGGCCAAGCTGGGCCTTGCGGGCAACCGGCCCATCGACGGCCCCCTGATCACCGGCGAGGAGACGACCCTCGACCACCTGCACGTCACCGTGGTCGCCCCGGACGCGACCGCACTGGAGGAGCTGACGGAACGCTGGCTCAAGGCACGCGAGCTCCAGGACCCGGGTGTCATCACCTCGGCCTACTCCGACGGCTCCATACCCAACCTCTCCAGCATCGTCCTGCTGCTGACACACCAGGGCCGGACGGCCCTGCTCACCGGGGACGCCCGCGGCGACCGCATCCTCGACGGGCTGCGCGCCACCGGACTCCTGGACGACACGGGTCCGCTCCATGTGGACCTGCTGAAACTCCCCCACCACGGCAGCGACCGCAACGTGGAGAGCGACTTCTTCGAGCAGATCCACGCCGACCACTACGTGATCTCGGCCGACGGCGTGAAACACCATCACCCCAGCGAGGACACCCTGCGCATGCTGGTCGACTCCCGCGACCGCGACGACCCGTACACCATCCATCTGACGAACCGGATCGGCTTCGCCGACGACACCCTCGCGGAGCTGCACGCCCACCGGAGCTTCACGGTCAACGAGCGCTCGCCGGAGGACCCGGCCCTGGTCATAGAGATCGGTGATGAGCCATGACCCCGTCGCACGACCGGAAGGACCACCGCTGGGCCGTGGACTCACCCGCCCTCGGCACCGGCCTCCAGGCCCGGCCCTGCGGCGACACCCTGCGCCCCGCGGCACCCGCGCCCGCCGCCGGCCCGGTCGCCCTCGCCCTGTCCGGAGGCGGCTTCCGGGCCACGCTGTCCGCACTGGGCGTGATCCGGCTCCTCGCCGACGCGGGGATGCTGCGGGAGCTCAGATACGCCTCCTCGGTGTCCGGCGGCTCGATTGCCAACGGCCTGCTCGCCACCCAGTGGCCCGCCCTGCGCCAACAGGGCTTCACGACCACGGCCGTTGACGAACTCCTCGTCGAACCCACCCTCGACAGGATCACCTCGCACTCGCTCAAGAAGGCGCTCCTGCGAGGCCTGTGGCGCACCCTGGGCCCCTCGACCCGCACCGACCTGCTCGCCCGGCGCCTGGACGAGTGGTTCTTCCACGGCACCGGGCTCGCCGACCTGGACCCGCAGGTCCGCTGGATCCTCAATGCCGCCAACCTGACGACCGGCACCCGGTTCACCTTCGAACGGGACGTGTACGGCGACTACGCCATCGGTCTCGCGCCCACGCCCGGCACAGGGCTGAAGCTGTGCGTCGCGGTCGCCGCCTCCGCCGCGGTGCCGGGCGCCTTCCCGCCCCTGGTCCTCAAACGGACGAACTTCCCGTGCGGCACCGACGCACCCGCCCTGCTGGACGGCGGCGTCTACGACAACACCGGCACCGAGTCCGTCGACGGCGAGCGCTACCGCGACGTCTTCCTGCTCGTCCTCAACTCCGGCGGCCTGCTGCGCCCCGGCCCGTACCGCGGCATACCCGTCGTCCGCGACCTGGCGCGCGCCAACTCCCTGCTGTACCGGCAGAGCACGGCCCTGCGCACCCGGTTGATCGTCGAGCGGTTCGAGCGGGGTCACGCGGCGGGCCCCGACGGCATCCTGCCTCCCGGCACCCGCAGGGGCGTCCTGGTGGCCCTGGCCACCGACTTCGCCGAGCACGGCGCCGGACAGCTGGACAAGTGGCGGGCGGCCTTCCCCGAGCACCGCACCTACGACGGCCGTGACCTGGCCCTCGTCCCGACCGTCTTCGACCGGTTGCCGCAGCCCCTGTGCCGCGCCCTGGTGTACCGCGGCTGGTGGCTCGCCGGCGCGGGCCTGGCCGCCCACCACCCGCACCGCCTCCCGAACCTCACCGCGCTCACTCCCCCACCCCTGTGACCGCGCGGGAGCGGCTTCCCGGGCGGACCACCAGGGCGAGGGTCCTGACCGCCCCGCTGTGCTCGAAGTGGAGGGTGAAGGCGATGAGTTCGCCTTCCCGCCATCCCGCCTTCGGCCGCAGGGTGACAGCCACGTCCTGCGGCGACATGGACAGCGCGCCGCCCGCCCGGACGGCGACCGAGGTCACCGTCTGCCGGGAGGCGGCCGCCTTCCCGGTCATGACGTGGCGGCTGAGCTCCAGGTCTCCCCCGGTCTCGGCGGACGTCACCCGGAGCAGCCGGTCGTCCGCGTCGCCGGTGTTGGCGATGTCGAAGAAGGCCGCGGTCCGTGTCGTGTCGCCGTACGGCAGGAGGACCCGCCCGGGGGACACGGCGATCCGGGGCGGGTCGCCCGCCTTCCCCGCCGTGACCCAGGTCGTCAGTCCGCCGAGGGCGAGGCTGCACGCGGCGATGGGCGCGAGCGCGGAGTTCAGGGTGTCGGTGAGGCGGCGTCGGGTCGGTCGCCACGGGTTCGGTGCGGTCATCGGGTGCGGCTCCGGGCGGACGGGGAGGGGTGCGCGGGTGAGGGCTGCCAGGCGCGCAGCCGCAGGCTGTTGGCGACCACCAGGACCGAGCTGGCCGACATCGCCGCGGCGGCGAGCATGGGGTTCAGCAGACCGACCATGGCCAGCGGGACGGTGACGGCGTTGTAGCCGAACGCCCAGACGAGGTTGGCGCGGATCGTGCCGAGGGTGCGCCGGGCGAGCCGGACGGCGTCCGCGAGGGCCTCGATGTCGCCGCGTACGAGGGTGACGTCGGCGGCACCGATGGCCACGTCGGTGCCGGTGCCCATGGCGATGCCGAGGTCGGCGACCGCGAGGGCGGCGGCGTCGTTCACGCCGTCGCCGATGACGGCGACCCGGTGGCCCTCGCCCTGGAGACCGCGCACGAGGTCGGCCTTCTCCTCGGGGGTGCAGCGGGCGTACGCCTCGTCGATGCCGAGCGCCCGGGCGACGGCCCGGGCGGGGGCCTCGCGGTCGCCGGTGGCGAGCACGGGTCGTACGCCGAGACGCCGCAGCCGGTCCACGGCACGGTAGCTGCCGGGCCGTACGACGTCCCCGACCTCGACGACCGCCTGGGCGACGTCGTCCACGGTCACGAGGACCGGCGTGTGGGCGGCGCCTTCCGTGACGGCGAGCCCGGCGGGCAACTCCTCGTCGGGGGCCCGGACTTCGACGAGGTGCCCCTCGACCCGTCCGCACACCCCGCGGCCCGGGAGCGCCCTGAACTCACCCACTGCTGGGAGCCGCTCCCCCAGCTCCCGCCGGGCCTGTGCGGCGATCGCCCGTCCCACCGGATGCTCCGACCCCTGCTCCACCGCGCCCGCCAGCCGCAGTACGGCGTCGCGGCCGAGACCTCCGGGTACGGCCGTGACGCGGGCGACGGTCATATGGCCGGTGGTGAGGGTGCCGGTCTTGTCGAGGACCACGGCGTCCAGGCGCCGGAGGCCTTCCAGGGCCTGTGGACCGGTGACGAGGACGCCCAGTTGGGCCCCGCGCCCGGTGGCGGCCATCAACGCGGTCGGCGTCGCGAGGCCGAGCGCGCACGGACAGGCCACCACCAGGACGGCCACGCACGCGGTGATCGCCGCCTGGGGGTCGGCTCCGGCGCCGAGCCAGAAGCCGAGCGTGGTCACGGCCAGCGCCAGCACGACCGGTACGAAGACCCCGGCCACCGAGTCGGCGAGCCGCTGCGCCTTCGCCTTGCCCGCCTGCGCCTCGGTCACCAGCCTTGTGATCCGGGCGAGTTGGGTGTCAGCGCCGACCGCGGTGGCGCGTACGAGGAGCAGCCCGCCCGCGTTGACGGCCCCGCCGACGACGGCCGAGCCGGGCCCGACCTCCACGGGCTCGCTCTCCCCGGTGACCAGGGACAGGTCGACGGCCGAACTCCCCTCCGTCACCTCCCCGTCAGTGGCGACCCGCTCGCCGGGTCGCACGACGAAGACCTGCCCCACCCTCAACTCCTCGACGGAGACGAGCCGTTCGGCGCCACCCTCCCGTACGGCGACTTCCTTGGCGGCGAGTCGCGCGAGCGAGCGCAGCGCCGCCCCGGTCCCACGGCGGGCCCGCGTCTCCAGGAAGCGTCCGGCCAGCACGAACAGGGGTACGCCGACGGCCGCTTCGAGGTAGACGTGCACCACGCCGTCATCCGCGGCGGAGGGCACCAGGCTGAACGGCATCCGCATGCCGGGGTCGCCCGCACCGCCGAGGAACAGCGCGTACGCCGACCAGGAGAAGGAGGCGATGACCCCCAGCGAGACGAGGGTGTCCATGGTGGCCGCCGAGTGCCGCAACCCCCGTGCCGCCCGCGTGTGGAACGGCCAGGCACCCCACACGGCGACGGGCGCGGCGAGGACGAAGCACAGCCACTGCCAGTTGCGGAACTGCAGATCCGGCACCATCGACAGCACGAGCACCGGCGCCGCGAGCAGCGCGGTGGTCAGCAGCCGTTGACGCTCCTCGCGGAACGCGTCGGCCTCGCGCAGCTGCCCCTTCGGTGGCTCGGGGTGCGGTGGCTCGGGGAGCGCGGCCGTGTAGCCGGCTTTCTCGACGGTCTCGACGAGTTCCCGTGGGCTGATCCACGCCGGATGGCTGACGCGGGCGCGGCCGGTGGCGAGGTTGACGGTCGCCGTGACGCCGTCCAGCCTGCCGAGCTTCTTCTCCACGCGTTTCACGCAGGCCGCGCAGGTCATGCCGCCGACGGTGAGGTCGGTGGTGACGAGGGCGGTCACGGAATCCGTGCCCGTCACCGGTCGCCCCCGTGTGGACCGCCGTCCATGTCCATGTCGTCCAGGTCCGAGCCGCCCGCGCCTGCGCGACCCGTGCCGGTGCCGTGCATGCCGGGCGCCACCGGGCCCGAGGCCGCGCCGACGGCGTACGACACGGTGAACATCAGCGCCAGCAGCAGGAGGAAGCCGCAGAGCGCGGGCGGCGGCACGCATCTCCGCAGCACCGCGCCCACGCCGGAGGAGGAATGCCGGAACTCGTCCATCAACCGCGACTCCAGATCACATCGCACGGCGCCGGTCGGATCGGGCCGCACCGGTTCAGGAGTCGGGTCGACGGGGCGTCAAGTTCCGCAGTCCCCGTGTGATTCACCTCACTGGCGCTGCGATGGAGCGCGCCGCACGGCGAACACCGCCGCCGCCAGTCCGAGCACGCCCACGACGAGCCCGGCGATGCCGAGTCCGCGGGCGGTCGAGTCGCTGTTCGACGCCGTGGACTCCGTGCTCGCGGGGCTCTTGGCGCCTGCCGCCGTACCGGAGGTCTCGGTGCCCTCGGCGCCTTCGGCGCCTTCGGCGGTGAGCTTGAGGGCCGGTGCCGGGTTCTCCGGTTCCTCGTCGCCCTGCGTGGCCTTCTCGATCCAGCGGACGGTCTTGCCGTCGGAGTACGTCTGTAGCGTCTTGAAGGTCAACTGGCCGGTGTCGTCGGGCAGTTGACCGAAGGCCACGTCGAAGTCCTCGTACTGCCCGGCCGTGATCTTCCCCCCCGTCCAGGTGATCTCGGAGACGGCGTCGGTGATCGTCCCGTCGTCGGTCTTCACCGGCGTCTTGAGCTTGGTGGTGGTGACCTTGGCGGTCCAGCCGTCGTGCGGGGAGACGAGGACGCCGAGGACGGGGTGGTCGGTGGGCAGGAAGACCTGCACCTCCGTGGTGCTCGCGGTGTCCTCCTCGTTGGGGACACGGAACGTCAGGACGCCGTCCGTGGCGCCCTTGGCGTAGCTCTCGGGGTGGACGGTGACGTGCGCGGAGGCGACGCCCGCGGCGGCCAGGACGCCCACGGCGGCAAGGGTGGTGACGGCGCCGACGCGGCGCAGGGTGGTGGACATGGCTGAGTGAATCTCCGTACTGCGGAAGGGATGTCGGGGTTCAGACGGCGTACGGCATCCCGGTCGGCGGCCCGCGTCGACGTACGGCGTACCGCAACCGCGCGCCCCTCAGCGACCGGGACGCCACCCGGGTCCGCGGTCCGGGCAGCGGCCTGTCCGGCACTCCCCCGTCCGCCCGCCACCACGCGACGAGCCCCGGCACGAACGCGACGGCCCAGCGCAGCAGCGACCACAGCGCGGCCTCGCCCCGCCGCAGCCACCAGGTGAGGGTGAGCGCCGCTCCGACGTGGACGGCGGTGGCGTGCGGGGTCAGGGCGTGGGAGTGGGCGGTCATCCGCATGCCGTGCAGGGCCATCGCGGTGTGCTGCGGACGGACGGAGTGGAAGGCGACGTGCAGGGCGCCCTGGGCGGTGAGCGTCACCGTGCCGATGCCGGTCAGCGAGCGTTCCCGGCCGCCGAGCAGACAGCCGACCGCGAAGACGGGAACGGCCGCGGCGATCTGGACCCACACCGGCGGTGCCTCACCCGTGGCCAGCGCATGCCCTCCGGTGGCGAGCAGCACGCACAGCACGGCGAACACCGCCGCGCGCACACTCCGGACCGCCACCGACCCTCTCATCGCACCCGATGCTGTCATGCCGCCGGTAGGCCGCTCCCTCCGCCCGGGAATACGGCCGCAAGCATCCCCGGCGATCACGACTTGGGCAGCGACCGGGCGATCGTGACGGAGGACGAGGCGAGGGCGGTCCGACCGTCCTCGATGTCCCAGAGCGAGTTCTGCAGCAGTCGCCCGAGTGTCCAGCCGGTCGCGCGTGCCCGGTCCAGACAGAGGACCTCGGTGAGAAGGTCGAAGCGGCGCCGCACCACGCGCGGGGCGTCGCCCTTGGCCACGACGTCGTCCCAGCCGCTGTCCAGAGCGGGCCAGAGGTCGAAGCCGGGGTCCCCGGCGAGCGGCTCGGGGTCGATGGCGAGCCAGGGTTCACGCTGCGCGGCCAGCACGTTGCCGTAGTGCAGATCCCAGTGCAGCAGCCGGTCCCCGGGTTCTGCGACCAACTCGGCCACCGCCGCCGCCCAGCCGCGCAGGAGCTGCCGTTGCGCGGGGTCGGCCAGCGCCGTGACCGCCTGGGGAACCTGCTCCAGCATCTCGGTGGCGATGTCCCCGAGGCCGCGCAGTCCGGGTGGGGCGGGGACGCTCACCAGCCGGGCCTGCACGTCGGCGAGGATGCCGATCGCCACGTCGTCGTCCTCGACCGAGGTCAGAGTGCGGGTGGCGTCCAGCCGCTCCAGCACCATGCCGCCGCTGTCGGGATCGTGGCCGAGGAGCCGCACCGTCCCCACGCCGTTCCAGGTGCGCAGCCCGATGAGCGCGGCGGTGGTCTCCTCCCTGGGCAGGTGCAGCTTGAGCACCGCGCGCGTGCCGTCCCTGCGCAGCACCGGCAGCACCAGGGAGGCTTCTCCGGCTGCCACCGCGCCGTCCCGCCGCAGCTCCCAGCGCTCCAGGAGTTCCGCGGCCAGGGCGGGCAGTCCGGCGATCCAGGCCCGTCCTTCCGCACCGAAGGCTCTGTCGTACGAAGCCACCAAGGACGTCGGGATCTCGACCGCTTCCAATGGACTCAAGTAGTGGGCCCTTCGGCGTGGATGGTGTGACATGCCCCGGTCGTCGTCCACGAAACAAACGGTACCCGGGGACGCGGACGCTACCGCTCGCCGTCGGTCCGGGCCCGCAGCGCGTGCAGTACGGCCACCATGTCCTCGGCGCCATGCCCCTGCGCCACGGTCTCGTCGTAGAGGGCGTGGCAGACGTCGAGGAGCGGGGAAGCCAGGTCGGCCTTGCGGGCGGCCTGCGCGATGAGCCGGTTGTTCTTGAGGACGTCCGCGGCGCCGGCCTGCACACCGAAGTCACCGGCCACCAGCTTGGCCGCCTTCACCCGGGAGACGGCACTGGCCATCGGGCCGGCGTCCAGCACGTCCCGCAGCAGCCGCCGATCGAGCCCGTGCCGGTCGGCGAAGTGGAACGCCTCGGCGAGGCCGGTGACCAGGGTGATCAGGAAGAGGTTCACCGAGAACTTCATCAGCAGCGCCCCGGGTACGGGACCGCAGCCGAACGTCTCCCGGCACAGGGGCGCGAGCAGCGGACGTACGGCCTCCACTGTCTCCTCGTCCCCGGCCAGCATGCCGACCAACTCGCCCTGTTCCGCGGGCACTCGGGAGCCGGAGACCGGGGCCTCGACGTATCGTCCGCCCGCGCCGCGGACGGCGTCCTCCAGGCCGGCCGAGTACTCGGGCGAGGTGGTGCCCATGTGGACGAGGGTGCGGTCGGCGACGCGGGGGGCGAAGGCCGCGGTGCCGCGGCCGAGGACCTCGTCCATGGCGTGCTCGTCGGCCAGCATGAGGATCACGGTCCGTGCCCGGGCGAAGAGCTCGTCCGGGCTTGCCGCGACCTCCGCTCCGGCGGCACGCACGGGATCGCAGCGGTCCGGGGTGCGGTTCCAGACGACGAGGGGGGTGCCGGCGCGGGCGAGGTTGAGCGCCATGGGCTGCCCCATGACCCCGAGGCCGACGAAACCGACGTACACGAGGCACCACCACCCAGGTCGGCGAGGGACTGCCCAGGACGGCGGGCATGCCCATTATGACAGCGGTCATAATAGCCGTGGCAACCGACTTCTATGACCGCCGTCATAGGATGGCGTGCGGCGTGAGGCTCGACGACCCAGGAGGCCGGGATGTCCGAACGAGGACCGCGTGAGCGGATGGTCTTCAGCGCGGCCCAGCTCATCCGGCGCGACGGAGTCGCCTCCACCGGCATGCGCGAGGTCGCCGCCCACGCCGAGGCGCCGCGCGGCTCGTTGCAGCACTACTTCCCCGGCGGCAAGGAACAGTTGGTCAACGAGGCGGTGGCCTGGGCGGGCAGCTACGCGGGCAACCGTGTCGCCCGTTTCCTGGCCGCGCTTCCCGAGCCGACACCCGGCGGGCTGTTCGCCGCAATGGTGCGCCAATGGACCGACGAGTACGAACGCGTCGGCTTCGCGGGCGGCTGCCCCGTGGCCGCCGCCACGGTGGACTGCGCGGAGTCCACCACGTCCACACGCGAGGCGGCAGCGGCGGCGTTCGCCGCCTGGACCGGCCCGGTGGCCCGGGCCCTGGCCGACCTGGGCGTACCCGAGGAGCGGACCACCGACCTGGCCACGCTCATGATCAGCACCCTGGAAGGAGCGCTCCTCATCGCCCGCGCCGAACAGGACGTACGGGCCTTGACGACCGCGGCCCGGGAACTGGCCCCGCTGCTCGACGCCGCCGCGCGCACACGATGAACTCTGTTTCCCCGCTGGAGGTCGCCCTTGTTCGTTTTCGTCTGTGCACGGTGTGACGCCGCGCTGACCGCTCCCTTGTCGCAGGTCGCCCTCCCGCTCCATGCCCGGCAGACGTACGGGAACGGGGCCCAGCTCCCGGTCCTCATGGAGGCGGGGACGTTCGCCGTGGACCCGGAGCCCTGGGGAGGGCCGTGGCGCGGGTGGGACGAGGTCGATCCGGGTGAGGCGGAAGCGCGCGGCATCTACGCGCCGGTCCCCAGAGTGTCCGACGGGACGCCCGGGGCGGTCGTCATCGCGCCCGGCGACATCCGCGGCACCCGGCTCATCCCTGAGAAGCGCGGCGGTTCCTGTTGTGGTCTCGACGGGGCCGACGGGCCCAACACGGCCTGCGCGACGTGCGATCTGCCCGTGGCGACGAGAGTCGACGACTGCTCCCTCTGGCAGACGACGCGGCTCGGTTCGGACGCGGTACGCCAGGTGCTCGTCGGCGGTGCCGACGCGGAGCCGTTGTCCTGGACCGAGTTGGTCCAGAGCGCGGAGGGCATGTCTCCGTTCGAGCCGGTGGCCACCTGGGGCGGGCGGTCCGGATCGGGGCACTACTGGTCGTGGAGTCCACGCTGGGAGGCGGCGGCCGGCCATGCGCTCGCCCACCTGCTGGTGGCTTCCGAAGGGCATCCGGTTCAGGTTCCCGAAGGGCTGACCGCGGACGTCTTCCAACGCGCGCTCGACACCCTGCTGCCCGCAGGCCCACCACGTCGACACGCCGTCCTGGCCGGCCCCGGACGACCAGCCCCCGGCACCGGCGTCGACATCCTCCTCGTACCGATCCACCCCCAGACGGGCCAGATCTGGACCCCCACGGGCCCGGCGGCATCGGCACACCTGGTGCCGCTCCCGCTGGGTGTGTGGTGGTGGCTGGTCTCTCCTCGGACGTACCTGCCGGTCCCCGCCTCGGGCGGCATCCCGCGGGACGTCCTCCGCGACCACCCGGTCCCGCCCCGCCCCGACCGCCTGTTCCGGGCCGACCGGGGAACGTTCCTGAACACCTTGGTCCGGCTGCCCGCTGTGCGCAGGCCGTGGATGAGGGGCGTTCTCGAGAACGCCATGCGCGCCGGACGGGCCGACATCTTCTGACGGGCCCCGGGCCGACCCGGCTACTTCATCCAGTCCCGCGTGCCGAACGACGTGCACGCCCGTGACGCCCACTCCGTCGCCGCCCGCAGCGCCCCGGCGAATGCCGGCTCGGTCAACTCGGTCTGTAGGGACAATCGGTGAGCGAGCGTGCCGTGCAGTACGTCGCCCGCGCCGAGCGTGTCCACCACCCGTACGGCCGGGACGTCCACCGTGCCGCCGCCGTGCGGCCCCTCCCACACGAGGGGCCGCCCGCCCCGGCTCACCGCTCTCCACGGGACGTGATGGTCGCGCAGGAACCGCAGGACCTCCTCGGGACCCGTGGTGCCGGGTGGGCGGAAGGAGTCGGCGCAGACGGCCACGTCGATGGAGGGCAGCAGTTGTTCCGTTCCCGCCTTCCAGCTGCCGCCGTCGAGGACGGTCCGGCATCCGGCGTCCCGTGCGGCGCGTGCGACGGCCAGCGCGAGGTCCATGTGATGTCCGTCGAACTCGACGACGTCGTAGCCCGCCACCAGAGCGGTCAGGTCGGCGGGCAGCGCGATCCGGCGTCCCACCGCGTTGGTCGACGCCACGGCCCGGTCACCGCTGGACGCGGTCACCAGGATCGAGGACACGGAGGGTGGCTCGGTCGAGTCGGCCGACAGGTCCCGCACCGTCACGCCGAGCCCTTCCAGGTCCGCCGCGGCCGCGACGCCCAGCGGATGGGAGCCGATCGACGTGAGCAGCGTGGCGGCGCCGCCGAGGTGGGCGAATGCCGCGGCCGCGTTGGCGGCCGGACCGCCCGCGGCCACCGTCTGCCGACGGGCCGTCACCTTCTCGTCCGGGCCCGGCAGGTGGTCGACGAGTTGGACGACGTCGAACGTGCACAGGCCGACGAACAGTCCCTCAGGGCGTTGTGACACGTCAGTCGACCGTCCCGATGTGTGCGGTGGCGCAGTGGCACGGGCACCTTACCCAGCAACCCGGCACCTGATCGCGTGGGCAGCCACCTCCTGATCATCTGGCGGCGAGCAGCGGGGCGTGCGCGTGTCCGCTGATAAAATGTCCGCACGCTTCGACTTCGCCGGGGCCCGTACCGAGGGGTACGGGCCCCGGGCCGTTCCGGGGCGCCTGATCAGGAAGGTTCTCCCGATGAACGCGAAGCCGTCGAACCCCGGACACTCCGATGCCGGTGCGCCTCAGCCGGTCTCCCCCGGCCTGCCTCCGGCCGTGTCCTTCGACGCGCTCGGGCTGCCGTCGGAGCTGGTGACGGCGATGACGGCGCTCGGGGTGACCGAGCCGTTCCCGATCCAGGCCGCCACCCTTCCCAACGCGCTGGCCGGCCGCGACGTCCTGGGCCGTGCGCGGACCGGCTCCGGCAAGACGCTGGCCTTCGGGCTGGCGCTCCTCGTCCGGACCGCGGGTCTGCGGGCGGACTCCAAGCGGCCGCTCGCGCTGGTGCTGGTGCCGACCCGGGAACTCGCGCAGCAGGTGAGCGACGCGCTCACCCCGTACGCGCAGACGCTGAAGGTGCGGCTGGCGACGGTGGTCGGCGGGCTGTCGATCAACCGGCAGCAGGCGGCGCTGCGGGCCGGCGTCGAGGTGCTCATCGCGACGCCGGGCCGGCTGACCGACCTCGTGGAGCGCCGGGACTGCCACCTCGACCAGGTGCGGATCACGGTGCTGGACGAGGCGGACCAGATGTGCGACCTGGGTTTCCTGCCGCAGGTGACACAGACCCTGGACCAGGTGCGCCCGGACGGTCAGCGGCTGCTGTTCTCCGCCACGCTGGACAAGAACGTGGACCAATTGGTGCAGGGCTATCTGCACGACCCGGTACTCGCGTCGGTCGACCCGGCGGCGGGCTCGGTCACCACGATGGAACACCACGTGCTGAACATCCACGCCGCCGACAAGTACGCGACCGCGACCGAGATCGCCGCGCGCGACGGGCGGGTCCTGATGTTCCTCGACACCAAGGCCGGCGTGGACCAGTTCACCCGCCATCTGCGGGCCAGTGGCATCCGGGCCGGTGCCCTGCACAGCGGGAAGTCGCAACCGCAGCGCACGCACACCCTGGGCCAGTTCAAGGACGGTGAGATCACCGTGCTGGTGGCCACCAACGTCGCCGCCCGGGGCATTCACATCGACACGCTCGACCTCGTCGTCAACGTCGACCCGCCGGCCGACGCCAAGGACTACCTGCACCGCGGTGGACGTACGGCACGCGCCGGGGAGTCCGGGACCGTGGTCACCCTGGTCACGCCCAACCAGCGGCGCGACGTGAACCGGATGATGTCCGAGGCCGGGATCCGCCCCACCGTCACCCAGGTGCGTTCCGGCGAGGCGCAGCTGACCGCCATCACCGGCGCGCGGCGCCCGCCGGCCGGGACGAAGACGTCCGGCGGCAACGCCCCCTTCCGCGGCCTCGGCTCCCGCACCGGCCGCCCCGCGAAGGAGTCCCGCAAGACGACCGAGGCCCGCAAGATCGCGGAGGCCCGCGCGGCCGCCCGAGTGCGCAAGGGGCGCTGAAGGCGGAGTCCGGCGGCAAGCGGGGAGAGGCTGCCGAGAGGCTGATCCTCACACCCCGAACAACGCCGCCGCGTTGTCGTGGCACACACCGCGCAGCCACTCCGCTCCGAGGCCCAGCCGCTCCAGGGCGTGCAGCTGATGGACGTACGGGTAGGGGATGTTGGGGAAGTCGGAGCCCAGCAGGACGCGGTCGCCGAGCCCGGCGAGCCGGGGCAGGGCACCGCGCGGGAACGGCATGAAGGCCTCGGTGAAGTCGGTGAACGCCATGGTGGTGTCCAGCCGCACCTCCGGATACCGCTCGGCGAGGCTCAGGAAGTCCTCGTGCTCGGGCATCCCCATGTGCGCCACGATCAGCCGCAGCCCCGGGTGGCGCGCCAGCACCCGTGCGATCGGCTCGGGGCCGGTGTGCTTGCCCGGCGCGGGCCCGGAGCCGCAGTGGATCACCACCGGGATCCGGGCCTCGGCCAGCACGCCCCACGCGGGCCGGAGCAGCTCGTCGGCCGGGTCGTACGCCCCTACCTGCACATGCGCCTTGAACACGCGCGCGCCCGCTTCGACCGCCTCGCGGACGTAGGCCTCGACGCCCGGCTCGGGATACAGGGTGGCGGTGTGCAGGCACTCCGGGGTGCGGTGGGCGAAGTCGGCCGCCCAGCCGTTCAGCCACCGGGCCATGCCGGGCTTGTGCGGGTAGAGCATCGAGGTGAACGCCCGCACGCCGAACCGGCGCAGCACATCCGCCCGTTCCGCCTCCTGCCGCCGGTAGGTGATCGGCCACTCCAGGCCGCCGGTCAGGTCCCCCTGGGCGTCGAAGTACGCCCAGACCTTGTCGAGGACGCGTTCGGGCATGAAGTGCGTGTGGACGTCGACCAGTCCCGGAAGGCCGAGCCCCTCCCAGAAACGGCGGACCTCGGCGGCTTCCGCCTCCCAGGACGCGTCACCGGCGGTTCGCGGACGGTCGGGGGCCGGACGGTGATCGTTCACGTCTCCCACGATCGGCCCTGGCGCGGGGCGGGTCCAGCCGTTTGACGCCGGGTCGTGTGAGTGATCCGTCACGGCACCCGCGCGGCGCAGGTGATGTCCGTGGCCGGAAGGCGGCCGGTGGCGAGGTAGGCGTTGACCGTGTCGTCGACGCACGGGGTGCCGTAGACGCCGTAGACCGCGTGCTGGTCGGCGCCTCGCAGGGTGACCAGGCGGGAGGAGGGCCATGCCCGGCGTACCGCGGCGGCGCCCTCGTAGGTGCTGCGCGGGTCTCCGGTGGCGTTGACGAGGAGGGCGGGGAGGTCGTCCCTGACGGTGGTCGGGCGCTCGCGGGGCGGGTCCCAGAAGGCGCAGGGGTTCAGGTTGTTCGTGACGGGGGCCAGCAGCGGGTCCCGCGCGCGGGCCTTCTGGATGTCACGCCAGTAGACCTCCGGGTCCCGCGGTGCGGCGACGTCCCCGCACAGGATCGCCGTCTGGACGCTGCCGTAGGGGGAGTCGTTCCCGGTGAGCAGGAACGCGAGGGCGTCGGCCAGCCACGGGGACGCGGTGACCCGGTGTCCGTCCGCCGCGCGCGACAGGTCGCGCATCGCCTGGGCGAAGTCGCCGTAGGCGGAGTCGTTGTCCTGCGAGAGGCCGTTGAAGACGATGAGGGGGACGACGTGCTCGTCCACCCGGTGGTCCCCGATACGGAGAGGGGTGCGGGCCGCTGCCGCCTGGACGCGGTCCACGGCCGCCAGCACCGCCCCACGACTGCGGCCCAGGCCGTACGTCGCGTCCCGGGCGGCGGCCCACGAGGCCCAGCCCTTCAGTGCGTGCCGGTTGGCCTGCTCGGTGCCCCGCAGCAGCCGGGGGCTGTACCGGTCCGGGTCGATGACACCGTCCAGGACGACCCGGTCGACGCGGGTGGGGAACATCGTCGTGTACACCTCGCCCAGGTAACTGCCGTAGGAGTAGCCCAGGTAGGAGATCCGCCGCTCACCGAGCGCGGCACGGATGACGTCCATGTCGCGGGCGGTGTTGCGGGTGGTGGCGTACGGCAGCACGTCCGCCGCGTGTTGGCGGCAGCGCTGGGCGAGGTCCGCGGAGAAGGCCGTCATGCGGTCGAAGCCGGCGCGGTCGAAGCCGGGGCTGCGGAAGGCGGAGCCGGTCGGCCAGTGGCAGTCCAGCGGGGTGCTGCGGCCGACGAAGCGGGGGTCCACGCCCACCACGTCGTAGCGTGCGCCGACGTCCTTCATCGCCTGGCGCACCCACGGCGGGTCGCCGAGGGTCTGCCCGCCGGGGCCGCCGCCGTTGAGGAGCAGCGGGCCGACGCGGTGGGCGGTGTCGGTGGCGCGGATCCGGGAGATCGCGACGGTGATCGTCCGGCCGTCGGGGGCTGTGTAGTCCAACGGCACGGTCACGTCGGCGCATTGGGCGCCCGCCTGCTCCAACTCCTTGCCGGTCGTGTCGTCCTGACCGCGCACACAGCTCTTCCAGTCGAGGTGCTGGTGGTGATAGCGGGCGAGGGGGTCGGAGGCCGCCTGGGCCGGGAGGGCGGTGGCGGGCAGCGCGCTGACGGCGAGAGCGGTGGCGGCCAGGCCGAGGGCGGCCTTTCTCGTCGTACGCGAAGCGCCCTGCGGCGAGCGGACTGAGCGGATCACTTGGGGGTCCCTTCTGTTCGTGCTGTTCCTTCGGCAGGCCGCTCTTCGCAGAAGGCGGTCTGCACCGTGGCCAGGAAGTCCTCTTCGGCTTGCAGGGTGTCGGGCACCTTGTTGAGCGCGACGGCCACGCTCCGCCCGCCGGGGCCGACGGCGGTCAGCGCCCGGTGGCCACCCGGCACGGTCCCCGCGTGGCCCCACCACTCCCCGCCGCAGCGCAGCGGGGAGGCGATCAGGCCGAGCCCGTAGCGGGCGCCGGGCCACAGCCGGTCCGGGTCGGCGGCCACCGTCCGCCGCATCTCGGCGAGTTGGCCCGCGGGCAGCAGCCGGCCGCCGAACAGCGCGGTGATGAACCGGGTCAGGTCGGCGGGGGTGGAGACCAGGGCGCCGCCGACGCCCCCGAAGGTCATGTTCCAGTCGGTGCCGTCGACGAGGCCGCCACCCTCGGTGCTGACGTAGCTGCGCGAGTGCGGTCCGTGGATGCGGGTGTCGTCGCCGGGCCAGTACGTGTCGCGCAGCCCGAGAGGCCGGATCACGCGCCGGGTGATCTCCTCCTCCGGGGAGCGGCCGGTGACCTTGCCGATGATCAGGCCCGCGAGAAGGTAGTTGGTGGTCGCGTAGTGCCAGGGGTTTGTCGGTCCTGGCAGGTCGAGGGCGCGGGCGACGAGTTCGCGCGGCTCGAAGTGCCGGTGGCGCAGGCGTTCGGGGTGTTCCCATTCGGGGGCGTCGAGGTAGTCGGGCAACCCGCTGGTGTGGCGCAGCAGTTGGCGTACGGTGATGTGTCGGCCGTCGTAGCCGCCCCGCCGGATCAGCCCGGGCAGGTAGTGGTCGACGGGAGCGTCGAGCGCGATCCGTCGCTCGGCGGCGAGTTGGAGCACGACGGTCGCGGTGAACGTCTTGGTGACGCTGCCGACGCGCAAGCGGTCGGTGGCGTTCATGGCGCGGCCCGTGCGCAGGTCCGCCGTCCCCGCGGTCTCGGCCCAACTCCCGCAGGGCGCCCCCGCGGTGGGGTCGGTCACGAGGACCGCGGCGCCGGTGATCCGGTCGCGATCGGTGAGCGTGCGCAGCGCCTGGCGCAGTTCGCCGTGGGGTCCGCACACGGCGTCGTGCCCCGTGGGGAGTTGGCGCGCGGCGGCGGGTGCCGCCGGTACGACCATGGCCGCCAACAGAGCCGCCACGCCTGCGCGTCTGCCCAGCGTCGAAGTGGTGCGGAAGGATGCCATGCGCCACCACGCTAGGCAGGCGCCGAGGCCGGGTCACTCGGGCTGACCGCCGGATCACGGGTGGGGGCAGCCCCAGCGGGCGGCGGGGGCCTTCCCCCCTTGTAGTGCGTCGGCACCAGGCGACCCCGGCTACTGGTCCAGGTGCACCAGAGGCGGACGGCAGCGGGGGACGATGTCCGGCGCGGCACCGGAAGGAAGGGTGGAAGGCGCGTGAGATCCGCGTGTTTCCCCTTGCCTAGCGGTGTCTGGAGTGATCAGAAGTGGCTGTGTTGCTGTACCGGATCGGACGGTGGGCCTTCCGGCGGCGTCGGCTCGTGGGCGGTGTGTGGCTGGGTGCCCTGGTGCTGGCCGTCGCCGCCGCCGCGCTGGCGCCGGCCGGAGAGGAGGAGGACCTCTCCATGCCCGGCACCGAGTCGCAGAAGGCGTTCGATTTGCTGGACGAACGGTTCCCGCAGAGCAACTCCCAGGGGGCGGAGGCCCGTCTGGTGTTCCGGGCGCCGGACGGCGAGCGGGTGACGGCCAGGGACAACAGGGCGGCGGTCGAGGACGCGGTCGGCTCACTGGACCGGGGCGCTCAGGTCGCGTCGGCCACCGATCCCTACGAGAGCGGCGCCGTCAGCGAGGACGGCACCATCGCCTACTCCACGATCACGTACACCGCGGACGCCGTGGACCTCACCGAGGCGTCGAAGGACGACCTGGCGAACGCCGCGCGAGGGGCCCGGGAGACGGGGCTGACCGTGGAGATCGGTGGCTCCGCGCTGGACGCGGAGGAGGAGCCGGGCGGTACGACGGAGCTCGTCGGCGTGGCGGTCGCGGCGGTGGTGCTGGTGCTCGCCCTCGGGTCGCTGGTCGCGGCCGGGCTGTCGCTGCTGACCGCCTTCGTGGGCGTGGCCATCGCCTTCGGCCTGGTCTCGGCGCTCGCCGCGCCGCTGGGGCTGACCTCCACCGTCGCGATCCTCGCCCTGATGCTGGGGCTGGCGGTCGGCATCGACTACGCGCTGTTCATCACCTCCCGCTTCCGCCACGAGTCCGCCCTGGGCCGGGCACCCGAGGAGGCCGCGGGACGGGCCGTGGGCACGGCCGGCTCCGCCGTCGTCTTCGCCGGCGCGACCGTCTTCATCGCCCTGGTCGGCCTGGGGGTGGTCGGCATCCCCGAACTCACCAAGATGGGTCTGGGCGGCGCGGGCGCCGTGGCCCTCGCCGTCCTCGTCGCCCTCACCCTGGTCCCCGCGCTGTTCGGGTTCTTCGGCCGGCGGATGCTGCCCCGCGCCGTCCGCAAGGCGATGCGGTCGGGCGACGTGTCCCCGCGTCCGGTGCCCGACACCGGCCGGCCCGGACTCGGCGCCCGCTGGGCGCGGTTCGTGCTGCGCCGTCCGGTGCCCGTGCTGATGATCGCCGGGCTCGGTCTCGGGGCCGTGGCTCTTCCCGCCCTCAGCCTCGAACTCGGGCTGCCCGGAGACGAGTCGAAGTCGGTGGAGACCACGCAGCGCCGCGCCTACGACCTGTTGTCGGAAGGCTTCGGCCCCGGTTTCAACGGCCCGTTGACCGTGGTCGTCGACACGGCGGGGTCCGGGGACGTGCGGGCCACCACCGACCTGGTCGTCAAGACCGTACGCGACGTCGACGGGGTCGCGTCGGTCGGCGATCCGGTGCTCAGCCGGGGCGCGGACACGGCCGTCCTGACCGCCGTCCCGGAGACCGCGCCCAACAGCGGTACGACTAAGGACCTCGTGCACACGATCCGCAGCGCGGCCTCCGATGTCGAGGCCGACACGGGGGCCGACGTCCTGGTGACCGGCAGCACCGCGATGAACATCGACATCTCCCAGGCCATGTCCGACGCCTTGCTCCCTTACCTGACCGTCGTCATCGGCCTGGCCGTGCTCCTGTTGACGGTGGTCTTCCGCTCGGTCCTGGTCCCGGTCAAGGCGGCGCTCGGGTTCCTGCTGTCGGTGGGTGCCGCCTTCGGCGTCCTCGTGGCCGTCTTCCAGTGGGGGTGGGCGGCGGACCTGATCGGCATCGAACAGACCGGGCCGGTCATGTCGTTGATGCCGATTCTGATCATCGGCATCGTCTTCGGTCTCGCCATGGACTACGAGGTCTTCCTCCTGACCCGTATGCGGGAGGCGTACGTCCATGGCGCCGCGCCCGGCGACGCGGTCGTCAACGGCTTCCGGCACAGCGGCCGGGTGGTGGCCGCCGCCGCGATCATCATGATCAGCGTGTTCGCCGGATTCATCGGGATGAGCAGCCCGACGATCCAGACGATGGGCGTCGGACTGGCCGCCGCCGTCGCCTTCGACGCCTTCGTGGTGCGGATGGCGATCGCGCCCGCGGTCCTGGCGCTGCTCGGCCGCCGGGCCTGGTGGCTGCCCCGTATCCTCGACCGTGTGCTGCCGAACGTGGACATCGAGGGGGAGGCTCTGAGCCGTCAAGTCCCGGACCGCGCAACCGAGTCGGACCCCGCGGTACGGCGACTCCCGGTCGGCCGGGACTGAACGGTCATGACGCACAGGGGTGTTGAGGGACCGCGTCCACCCGGCACGGGGTGGCGGGAAGCGGCGATCACGGGGACGGCGTTCGCGCTCTGTCTGCTCGGCGGCGTCCTCCACGACGACGGCCGCACCCTGGCGGCGCCGTCCGCCGCCGCCTACGTCGTCGCCGTGGTGTCCTGTGCCGTACTGCCGCTGCGGCACCGGGCACCCCTGGCCGCCATGGCGGTCACGACGGCGGCCGGCGTGCTCGCGCCGGCCCTGGGCCTCCTGTTGAGCCCGCTCATCGTGGCCCCCGCCGTGATCACCGCCCACTCGCTCACCGCGCGCACCGAACGGCACGCGGTGAGCGCGGTGTCGCTCACCTCCGTGGCCCTGCTGGTCGCCTCCACCCCGCTGCTCGGAGCCCTGTCCTGGAAGGACGCGAGCAGGATCGGGGTGGTGGCGGCGTTCCCCCTGGTGGCCGGCGTGCTCGGCCACTCGGCGCACAACCGGCGGGCCTATCTGGCGGCCGTGGAGGAGCGGGCCAAGCGCGCCGAGGAGAGCCGGGAGGGCGAGGCGCGCCGGAGGGTGGCCGAGGAACGGGTGCGCATCGCCCGGGAGTTGCACGACCTCGTGGCCCATCAGATCACCCTGGCCAACGCGCAGGCCACGGTCGCCGCCCACCTCTTCGACGCCCGCCCGGAGCAGACTCGTAAGAGCCTGAAGGAGCTTGTGGAGACCACCGCCCACGCGCTCGACGAACTGCGCGCCACCGTAGGGCTGTTGCGCCAGAGCGGGGACGCGGCGGCGCCCGCGGAACCGGCGCCGGGGCTGGCCCGGCTTCCGGCGCTCCTGGAGTCCTTCGGCCGCGCGGGGCTTCAGGTGACGGCACATCAGCAGGGCATTGTCCGGCCGCTGCCGCCAGGGGTGGACCTCACCGCCTACCGCATCATCCAGGAGGCCCTGACCAACGTGACCAAGCACGCCGGCACCTCCGACGCCAGGGTCCAACTCACCTGGGACACCGACTACTTGACCGTCACCGTCGCCGACGACGGACGGGGCAATCCCACGACGCCGGAGCCGTCCGCCGGACCGGGTGCGTCCACGCGGGCCGACCGGCCGCCCGGCTACGGTCTGATCGGGATGCGCGAACGGGCCACCGCGGTCGGCGGGCACCTGTCCGCGGGCAGACGCCCCGAGGGCGGCTTCCTCGTTTCCGCCCGGTTGCCCCTGCCGCCCGCCAAGGACACGGCGCACAGCACGGACCACCAGGAAGCCGGGGAGGCGTCATGACGCTCCGGGTACTGCTCGCCGACGACCAGGCGCTGCTGCGTCAGGCCTTCCGCCTGCTGCTCGACTCCGCCGACGACATCACCGTGGTCGGCGAGGCCGGCGACGGCAGAGAGGCGGTGCGGCTCACCCGGGAGCTGCGCCCGGACGTGGTCATCATGGACATCCGCATGCCCGAGATGGACGGCCTCGCCGCCACGACGGAGATCTGCGCGGACCCGGACCTGCGCGCGAGCCGCATCCTCGTCCTGACCACCTACGAGACCGACGAATACGTCGCCCAGGCGCTGCGCGCGGGAGCCGGCGGGTTCATCGGCAAGGGCATCGGGGCCGACGACCTGCTCAACGCCGTGCGGACGATCGCCGACGGCGACACGCTCCTGTCCCCCGCCGCCACGCGCTCCCTGGTCGCCCGTTTCCTCGCCACGCCGGACACCGTCCCGCCGCAGCACCCCGAGCGGCTCGACCGGCTCACGCCGCGCGAACGCGAGATGGTGGCCCTCGTCGCGACCGGCCTGTCCAACCAGGAGATCGCCGAGCGGCTGTTCCTCAGCCCGTTCACCGTCCGCGCCCATGTGCAGCGCGCCATGACGAAGCTGGAGGCCCGTGACCGGGCCCAACTCGTCGTCATCGCCTACCGGACGGGACTGGCCCGGCCCACCCAGGACGAGCAGCCGTAACCGAACGTCAGCCTGGCCCACCCCTGACAGACAGCCGTAACCGAACCCGCGCCCCCGCGCTCACTGCGCGCCCGGCGGCGCCGCGCTCTCCCGGATGATCAGACGCGTCGGCACCAGCGTCGTGCCGTGCGGAGTGTCGTCATGGCGCAGCTTGCGCAGCACCGCCTGGACGCAGAGCCGGCCGACCTCGGCGAAGTCCTGGTGGACCGTGGTCAAGGGCGGCAGGAAGGACGACGCCTCGGCGATGTCGTCGAAGCCGATGACGCTGACGTCCTGCGGGACGCGTCGGCCGCTCTCGTGCAGGGCGCGCAGCAGGCCCAGGGCCATCTGGTCGTTGGCCGTGAAGACCGCCGTGCACTCCTCCCGCGCGGCCAGTTCCAGGCCCGCCCGGTAGCCGGACTCCGCCGACCAGTCGCCGCGCACCAGCGGCGGCACCGGACGGCCCGCCTCGGTGAGCGTGGCCTGCCAGGCGTCGCTGCGGCGCTGGGCCGCGTAGGAGTCCTCCGGGCCGGCGAGGTGCCAGACGGTGTGGTGGCCGAGCCCGAGGAGGTGCTCGACGGCGGTACGGGACCCGCCGGCCTGGTCGGTGTCGACGACCGTGTACCGGTCCCCCGCGTCGGAGTCGGCGACGACCACCTGGACGCGGGGCGGCATGTTGATGGTGGCCGCGTCCAGGAGGTGCACCTCCATGATGACGATCACCGCGTCGACGGCGAGTTCCTGAAGCCGGGAGAAGGCGCCGCGCACCTCGTCCTGGGTGGGGACGGCGAGGGGCAGCAGGGTCACGGCGTAGCCCTCGGCGGCCGCCGCGGTGGCGATCGCCTCCAGGGTGCGGACGTTGCCGGTCGTGGAGAGGGAGAAGGTGATGACGCCGAGGGTGCGGAACTCGCCGCGTTTGAGGGCGCGGGCGGCGCTGTTGGGGCGGTAGCCCAGCTCGCGCATGGCGTCGAGGACCTGGCGGCGGGTCTCCTCGTTGACGCCCGCGTAGCCGTTCGACACGCGGGAGACGGTCTGGGAGGACACTCCGGCCAGCCGTGCCACGTCGGCCATCGAGGCCGAGGAACGGCTCACGCGGCGACCCCGGCGCGGCGCCTGCGGCGGCGAGTCGTGTGTCGCGTCCATTTGCTACCTCCTGCCTCTCCTTGCATCGCTTTGATCACGATCCTCCGGGGAGACCCTTGACCTGTGTCATCGGAGGAGTGTAGACATGCCGCCATCGGATGTTTACGTAAACATAACAGCTCAAGTCACTTTTTCTGCTGATCGGTGTTTACGCAAACATCCCGGCCGCCCTGTGCCCGGGAAACCGGTGCGGGGCGGGGGTTCCATGAGTGAACGAGCGAGGAACGATCATGACAACGTTGCAACCGCCGGCAGCCGCCGAGCCGCGCCCGGCACCGCCTCCGGCGAAACGGGACCGACGCTCGTGGACGGGATGGGGCTTCATCGGCCCGTTCGTGGCGGTCTTCGCACTGGTCTTCCTCGCGCCCATCGCGTACTCGATCTACCTGAGCCTCTTCCGCGACCAGCTCATCGGCGGCAACCACTTCGTCGGCCTGGACAACTACTCCCAGGCCCTCAAGGACGACCAGTTCTGGCAGGCCGTCGCCCGGGTGGGGCTCTTCCTGGCCATCCAGGTGCCGATCATGCTGGGCATCGCCCTGCTGGTGGCGCTGGCCCTGGACAGCGGCCGGCTCTACGGCAAGAGCTTCTTCCGGATCACGATCTTCCTGCCGTACGCCGTGCCCGCCGTGGTCGCCACCCTGATGTGGGGCTTCATGTACGGCACCAAGTACGGCCTGGTCGGCGACATCAACGAGGCGTTCGGCACCTCGCTGCCCGACCTGCTCTCCCCCGACTGGGTCCTCGCCTCCATCGGCAACATCGTGACCTGGGAGTTCGTCGGCTACAACATGCTGATCTTCTACTCCGCGCTGCGGGTCATCCCGACCTCGCTGTACGAGGCGGCGGAGATCGACGGCGCCGGTCAGTGGCGGATCATCAGCTCGATCAAGCTGCCCGCGATCCGGGGCGCGATCGTCATCGCGACGATCTTCTCGATCATCGGCAGCTTCCAGCTCTTCAACGAGCCGAACATCCTGCGCCCGCTGGCGCGCAACGCCATCACCACCGACTACACGCCGAACTTCTACACGTACTCGCTGTCCTTCAACGGCCAGCAGCACAACTACTCCGCGACGGTGGCCATCATCATGGGCGTCATCACGATGATCGTGGCCTACGCCGTCCAGCTGCGCGGCATGCGCAAGGGAGCGTGACCCGATGAGCACCTCTGTCGCCGCTCCCCCCGCCAAGAGCGCGTCCCCGCTGCGCACTCCGCGCAAGAAGCACACCCCGGGCAAGCCGAAGCGCAGCCTGCTGCTCACGGGGCTGATGGCCCTGATGGTCCTCTACACCGTGGCGCCGCTGATCTGGCTGGTCATCAACTCCACCAAGACCCAGGCGGGTCTGGGCTCCTCCAACGGGCTGTGGTTCGCCCACGACTTCGCCCTGTGGGACAACATCCGGACCACCTTCACCTACCACGACGGCATCTTCGTCCGCTGGCTGCTCAACACCCTGCTGTACGTGGTGCTCGGCGCGGGCGGCGCGACGCTCCTTGCGGTGCTCGGCGGGTACGCGCTGGCGAAGTTCGACTTCCCCGGCAAGCGCGGGATCTTCGCCGTCGTCATCGGCGCGGTGGCCGTGCCGGGTACGGCCCTCGCGGTGCCGACCTTCCTGATGTTCAGCAAGATGGGGCTCACCGACACCCCCTGGGCCGTGATCATCCCGTCGCTGGTCTCGCCCTTCGGCCTCTATCTGATGTGGGTGTTCGCCGCCGAGGCGATCCCGACCGAGCTGCTGGAAGCGGCCCGGATGGACGGGGCGAACGAGGTGCGCACCTTCTTCCAGGTCGCGCTGCCGCTGCTGGCCCCGGGCATCGTCACCGTGCTGCTGTTCACCACGGTCGCCACCTGGAACAACTACTTCCTGCCGCTGATCATGCTCAAGGATCCGAACTGGTACCCGCTGACCCTGGGGCTCAGCGCCTGGAACTCCCAGGCGGAGACCATCGGCGGAGACGTGATCTTCAACCTGGTCATCACCGGCTCCCTGATCACGATCATCCCCCTCATCGCCGCCTTCCTGTTCCTCCAGAAGTACTGGCAGTCCGGCCTCGCCGCCGGAAGCGTCAAGGAGTGACCTCGGCGACGCCCCCGAACCCCCCAATGCAGCACCCCTGAAACACCCGTCGAAGCACCACCACCCTCACTGTCCCACCCACGAAGAAGTGGAAGCACCTCCATGCGCAGAACAACGAGCCGCATCCTGCGCGGCATCGCCCTCGTCTCCACCCTCGCCCTCGGCGCCACCGCGTGCGGAAGCTCGGACGACGACTCCGACACCAAGGCCGTCTCCGCCGCCGACATCAAGGCGGCCCTGGACAAGGGCGGCTCCATCACGGTCTGGGCCTGGGAGCCCACCCTGAAGACCGTGGCCGCCGACTTCCAGAAGAAGTACCCGAAGGTCAAGGTCAACCTGGTCAGCGAGCGCTCCGGCGACAAGCACTACACCGCGCTGTCCAACGCGATCTCGGCCGGCAAGGGCGTCCCGGACGTCGCCCAGGTCGAGTACTTCGCGCTCGGTCAGTACTCCCTCACCAAGGGCCTGACCAACCTGGCCCCGTACGGCGCCGACAAGCTCGCCTCGAAGTACACGCCCGGTCCGTGGAACGCGGTCAGCGACGGCGACAAGGTCTACGGCCTGCCGATGGACTCGGGCCCGATGGCGCTGTTCTACAACAAGAAGGTCTTCGACAAGTACAAGATCGCCGTCCCCACCACCTGGGACGAGTACCTGGACGCGGCCCGCAAGCTCCACAAGGCCGACCCGAAGGTCTACATCGCCAACGACGCCGGTGACGCGGGCTTCACCACCTCCATGCTGTGGCAGGCCGGTTCGCGCCCGTACAAGGTCGACGGCACCAAGGTCGGCATCAACTTCGACGACGCGGGCGCCAAGAAGTTCGAGACCGTCTGGCAGAAGCTGATCGACGAGAAGCTGCTCGCCCCGATCAACGGCTGGACCGACGACTGGTACAAGGGCCTCGGCGACGGCAGCATCGCCACCCTGGCCAGCGGCGCCTGGATGCCCGCCAACTTCGAGACCGGTGTCCCCGGCGCCAAGGGTCAGTGGCGTGCCGCGCCGCTCCCGGCCTGGACCAAGGGTGACAAGGCGAGCGCGGAGAACGGCGGCTCCTCGCTGACCGTCCCGGAGCTGGCCAAGAACAAGGAACTCGCCTACGCCTTCACCGAGTACGCCAACTCCGGCGCCGGTGTCGCCACCCGCGTCTCCGAGGGCGCCTTCCCGGCCACCAAGGCGCAGCTGGAGGACCCCGCGTTCCAGAGCAAGAAGTTCGACTACTTCGACGGCCAGGAGGCGAACAAGATCTTCGCCGAGTCCGCGGCGAACGTGGCGAGCGACTGGTCCTACCTGCCGTTCCAGCAGTACGCGAACTCGATCTTCAACGACACGGTCGGCAAGGCGTACGTCTCCAGCACCACGCTGGCGGACGGCCTGAAGGCCTGGCAGGACGCCTCGGTCAAGTACGGCGAGGAGCAGGGCTTCACCATCGAGAAGTAGTTCTCGCGGAAGCAACGAACGCCGGGCGGCACGGCTCCCGGGCCGCGCCGCCCCCGTGCACCACCCCTTCGGAAGGACCGCCATGATCTCCACCCTCCACTCCCGCCGCCGCGGGGCGGACGGTGACCTCACCCCGCGTCTCGCCTTCGGCGCCGACTACAACCCCGAGCAGTGGCCACGGGAGGTGTGGGAGGAGGACGTCCGGCTGATGCGGGAGGCCGGTGTCACCGTCGTCTCGGTGGCGATCTTCTCCTGGGCGCGCCTGCAACCGACCGCCGACACCTGGGACTTCGGCTGGCTCGACGAGGTCATGGACCTGCTGCACGCGGGCGGCATAGGCGTCGACCTCGCGACCGCCACCGCCTCCCCGCCGCCGTGGCTGACCACGGCCCACCCGGAGATCCTGCCGGTCACCGCGACCGGCGAGACCCTGTGGCCGGGCGCCCGCCAGCACTGGCGGCCCACCTCCCCCGTCTTCCGCGAGCACGCCCTGCGCCTGGTCCGCGAGATGGCCACCCGCTACGCCGACCACCCCGCGCTGGTCGCCTGGCACGTCTCCAACGAGCTGGGCTGCCACAACGTCTACGACTACTCCGACGACGCGGCCCGCGCCTTCCGCGACTGGCTGCGCGCCCGCTACGGCACGCTGGAGGCCCTCAACCACGCCTGGGGCACGGCCTTCTGGTCGCAGCGCTACAGCGACTGGGAGCAGATCCTGCCCCCGCGGCTGGCGGCCTCGCACCCGAACCCGACGCAGCAGCTGGACTTCAAGCGGTTCTCCTCCGACGTCCTCAAGGACTATCTGCGGGCCGAGCGGGACCTGCTGAAGGAGATCACCCCCAACGTCCCGGTCACCACCAACTTCATGGTGATGGGCGAGACGAAGGGCATGAACTACGCGGACTGGGCCGAGGAGATCGACTTCGTCTCCAACGACCACTACGTCCACCCCGGCCCGCAGTCCCGCGACGAGCTCTCCTTCTCCGCGAACCTCACCAGCGGCATCGCGAGCGGCCGGCCCTGGTTCCTGATGGAGCACTCCACCAGCGCGGTCAACTGGCAGCCGGTGAACGTGGCCAAGCGGCCCGGCGAGCTGGCCCGTGACGCGCTGCTGCACGTGGCGCACGGCGCCGACGCCGTCTGCTACTTCCAGTGGCGGCAGTCGGCGGCCGGCGCCGAGAAGTACCACTCGGCGATGGTCCCGCACGCCGGCGCCGACAGCGAGCTGTTCCGCGCGGTCGTCGAACTCGGCGCCACCCTCAAGACGCTGGCCCCGGTGGCCGGTTCGACCCGGGAGAGCGCCAAGGTCGGCATCGTCTTCGACTGGGACTCCTGGTGGGCGAGCGAGCAGGACTCCCACCCCACCTCGCTGCTCAACTACCGCCAGGAGGGCCTGGACTGGTACTCCGCGCTCCTCGCGCTCGGCGTGCGCGCCGACCTGATCACCACCAAGAGCGACTTCACGCGCTACGACGTGCTGATCGCGCCGGTCCTGCACGTGGTCCCGGCGGAGCTCGCCAAGGAGCTGACCCGCTACGCCGAACAGGGCGGCCACCTGGTCACCACCTACTTCTCCGGCGTCGTCGACCAGAACGACCACATCTGGCTCGGCGGCTACCCCGGCGCCCTGCGCGAGCTGCTCGGCATCCGGGTCGAGGAGTTCGGCCCGCTGCTCGCCGACGAGTCGGTGTCCCTGGACGACGGCTCGACCGGCACCCTGTGGACCGACCGCATCACCCTGGCCGACGACCGGACCGAGGTCCTCGCCCGCTACGACTCCGGCGACCAGGCCGGGCGGCCCGCCGTGACCCGCCGTACGGCGGCGGCCGGTTCGGCGTCGTACGTCTCCACGCGCCTCGGCGTCGCGGGGCTCACCGCGCTGCTGCCCCGCCTCCTGGAGCCGGCGGGCGTGCACAGCGAACTCCCCGCCGAGGCGCGCGGACGGGTCGAGCTGGCCGTCCGCAGGAACGACGACGAACAGTTCCTGTTCCTGGTCAACCGCACCGACGACACGGTGCCGCTGCCGGGATTCGCCGGTGACGTGCTGTACGGCACGAGCGGCGACGGCGGGCTCGTCCTCGGCCCGCGCGAGGTCGGCGTGGTGCGCCGGCCGTCGGCCTGACCGCAGTTGTCCCCCCGGGCGGCACATGGCCCCGCCCGGGGGCACCCCCCTCCCCGAAGGTCCGGCGGGAGGGACCACCGCAGCGTTTCCACCTATGAAAGCTGGGAGCACACGATGGCAGGACTCACCCGCAGCAGACGGCTCCTCGGGGCCGCGTCGATGACCGCGCTGGCGACCGGAGCGGCACTGCTCTCGGGGCCCGCGCCGCTCGCGCAGGCCGACACGGTCACCGCGTCGGTCACCGTGCAGCCCGATCCGTCGTACAAGCAGGACAAGTTCGAGGGCTGGGGCACCAGCCTGGTCTGGTTCGCCAACGCCACCGGCGACTACCCCAAGGAGATCCGCGAGAAGCTCGCCGACCTGCTCTTCGGGGACGACGGTCTGGCGCTGAACATCGCGCGCTACAACATCGGCGGCGGCAACGCCCCCGACGTGAAGGACTACCTGCGCGCCGGTGGCGCGGTCGAGGGCTGGTGGAAGGCTCCGGCGGGCACGACCCGTACCGACACCGACTGGTGGAGCGCCGACGACCCCGCCGACTGGAACCCGGACGCGGACGCCACACAGCGCTGGTGGGTCGAGCGGATCAAGCACGACATCGACCACTGGGAGACGTTCTCCAACTCCCCGCCCTGGTTCATGACCGAGAGCGGCTACGTCTCGGGCGGGTTCAACGCCAACGCCGAGCAGCTGAAGGAGAGTTCGGTCGGCGACTTCGCCGCCTACCTCGCCGGGGCGACGAAGCGGCTGGAGAAGTCCGAGGGCATCGAGGTCGACACCGTCGACCCGTTCAACGAGCCCAACACCGGCTACTGGGGCACCCGTCTGGACGCGAACGGCCAGCCGGTGGGCGGCCGTCAGGAGGGTGCGCACATCGGGCCCGCGATGCAGGAGAAGGTGCTGGCCGCGCTCGCGCCCGCGCTGAAGAAGGCCAAGGTCAAGGCCGGCATATCGGCGATGGACGAGACCAACCCCGGTCTGTTCGCGACCAACTGGAACTCCTACTCCCAGGCGTCCAAGGACCTCGTCGGCCAGATGAACGTCCACACCTACGGCACCGGTCAGCGCACCACGGTCCGCGACCTGGCCAAGGCGGCCGACAAGCCGCTGTGGATGAGCGAGGTCGAGGGCGACTGGGGCGACGGACAGAGCTTCACCGACATGCGCCCCGGTCTGGGCCTGGCCCAGCAGATGGTGAACGACCTGCGCGAACTGGAGCCCAAGGCCTGGGTGTTCTGGCAGCCGGTCGAGGACTACGACAACATGAAGCCGGGCGGCGAGTCCGCCAAGGGCGGCAACTGGGGTTCCGTCCAGCTCCCGTTCAGCTGCACCTCGACGGACACCCTGAAGTCCTGCCCGATCTACACCAACACCAAGTTCGACACGGCCCGTAACTTCACGCACTTCATCAAGCCCGGCGACCGCCTGATCAAGGTGAACGACACCTCCAGCGCCGCCGCGGTCACCAAGGACGGCAAGGGCGCCTCGCTGGTCCACGTCAACTCCACGACCGCGCCTCGCGCGGTGACGATCGACCTGTCCAAGTTCGGGAAGATCAAGGACAACGCGACCGTCACCCCGACCGTGACCGACGCGGCCGGCAAGCTGGTGCAGCAGGCCCCGGTCGAGGTCGTCGACGGCAAGGCGACGTACACCGTCCCCGCGCAGTCCGTGACCTCCTTCACCGTCAAGGGCGTCTCCGGTGTCGCCAAGGACGCGAGCCTGTTCAGCAAGGGCGCGTCCTACACGCTGACCGGTGTGCAGAGCGGCAAGGCGGTGACCGTCGGCGCGAACGGCACGAACCTGGTCATCAACTCGGCGAACGGCACGGTCGCGCAGGAGTGGCGCCTTGAGGCCAAGTACGGCAAGAAGGGCAGCAACCGGGCCCGCTACGTCTTCGCCAACCCGGCCGAGGGCAAGCGGCTCGCCGTACGGGACAACGTGCCGGTGATCGAGCCCGACACCGGCGACCGCGACCCGGCGACGGAGTGGATCCTCTCGACCACGGGCGACGGCACCTGGACGCTGGTGAACCAGGCGACCGGGCGCCTCCTCGAGGTCGGCGGCCAGGCGACGAACGAGGGCGCGGCCGTCACGACATGGCAGGCCAACTCCGGTTCCAACCAGCGCTGGCGGATCACCGAGGTGAGCTGATCAGCCCCTGATCGGGATCGGACCCAACGCCCGGCCGGGCCTCCCCGGCCGGGCGTTCGGCTGTCCCCACACCGCTCACCCAGACGCGGAGCGGCCCCGGCTCCGGCTCCCCGTCCGCCAAGAACTCCTCGATGATCGGCTCGAGATCTCCGGACGGGAGGTGGGCGCCGAGGAACGGCAGCTGGTCCGCGGTCACGGACCCGGTCGAGCACCTGAGCTGCCCCGCCTGCGCGTCGTGCCACACATAGAACGTCACCGGACCGGAGAACCCCAGCTCACGGATTCGGGCCCGGATCACCGCAGCCGTCCGTTCGAACGCGGCGACCACCGCGGAGACGGAAAGCGACTCCCTGTCCCCGTCGGCCGCCCCCAGCCACCAGGTGTTGGTGTCGCACTCCGCCCGCCGGTCGGCGGGGTCCAGCACCAGCGGTTCGTCCGCCACTTCGGCGATCCATGTCAGCAGCACCGCTCAAGTGTCCCGTGTCGGTGTCCTGTCGGGACTGTCGGTGCGGTGTCGGGGGTCTGTCGGCGGGGGACCGGAGGCTTTCCGGAGGTCCTGCCGGCGCCCGGTCGGCAGGCGTACGGCAGCAAGGAGTCGTCATGACCACGCATGTCACGATCATCGGCGCCGGCCTCGGCGGGCTGACCCTCGCCCGTGTCCTGCATGTCCACGGCATCCCGGCCACGGTCCACGAGGCGGAGGCCTCCCCCGCCGCGCGGGCGCAGGGCGGGATGCTCGACATCCATGACCACGACGGCCAGGCGGCTCTGGAGGCGGCGGGGCTGATGGACGAGTTCCGCGCTCTCGTCCTGGAGGGCCGGCAGGCGATGCGGCTCCTCGACGAGGGTGGGGCCGTCCTGTTCGAGGAGGCCGACGACGGTTCGGGTGGGCGCCCCGAGGTGCTGCGCGGCGAGCTGCGCCGGACGCTGCTCGACTCGCTCCCGGCCGGGACCGTCCGGTGGGGTCACAAGGTGACGGGCACGCGTGCCCTGGGCGAGGGCCGGCACGAGGTGACCTTCGCCGACGGCGACACCGTCATCACCAGCCTGCTGGTCGGCGCTGACGGCGCCTGGTCCCGGGTGCGGCCGCTGCTGTCGGGTGCCGAGCCCCGCTACATCGGCATGTCGTTCGTGGAGACGTATCTCTTCGACGCCGACACCCGGCACCCGGCCGCGGCGAAAGCGGTCGGCGGGGGTTCGCTGCTCGCGCTCGCCCCCGGCAAGGGCATCCAGGCCCACCGGGAGAAGGGCGACACCCTGCACACGTACGTGGCGCTGACGCGGCCGCAGGAGTGGTTCGCCGCCGTCGACTTCGGTGATCCCGTCGCGGCCACCGCACGGATCGTACGAGAGTTCGACGGCTGGGCGCCGGAGCTCACCGCCCTTCTCACGGACAGCGACACCGCTCCCCTCCTGCGCCCCCTGCACGCGCTGCCCGTCGACCACCGGTGGGAGCGCGTGCCCGGGGTCACTCTGCTCGGCGACGCGGCCCACCTCTCGGCCCCGAACGGCGAGGGCGCCAACCTCGCCATGTACGACGGCGCCGAACTCGGCAAGGCCCTCGCCGCGCACCCCGACGACGTCGAGGCCGCCCTCGCCGAGTACGAGCGGTCCCTGTTCCCCCGCAGCGCCCGGGCCGCCGCCGACGGCACCCGCCTCCATGAGCTCCTCTTCGGCGACACCACACCCCACGGCCTGATCAGCGCGTTCACCGAGGACGAGCCGACCAGGTGAGACCGAGAAGAAAACGTCCTGCCGGTGATGTCGAGATCCCGCGTCCGGCTCCGTCCCCGGGGTGTACGCGGCCACAATGGGCCGCACCAGCACCGAGGAGAGCGATCATGGCCAAGTACCTGCTGCTCAAGCACTACCGCGGCGCCCCTGCGGCGGTGAACGACGTGCCGATGGACCAGTGGACGCCGGAGGAGATCTCGGCGCACATGCAGTACATGAACGACTTCGCGGAACGGCTGGAGAAGTCCGGCGAGTACGTCGACGGTCAGGCGCTCGCCCCGGAGGGGTCGTGGGTCCGCTACGGCGGTGAAGGGCGCCCGCCGGTCACCGACGGACCGTTCGCCGAGACCAAGGACCTCATCGCCGGCTGGACGATCATCGACGTCGACAGTCACGAGCGGGCCCTGGAGCTGGCCGCGGAGCTGTCCGCCGCGCCGGGGGCGGGCGGCAGGCCGATCCACGAGTGGCTGGAGGTCCGGCCGGTCATGAGCGCGCACTGCACGGTCACGGAGTGACCCCACCGATGGACGAGGCCCTGCTGCGCAGCCTCACCCCGAGCGTGCTGACCGTCCTCGTCCGCCGCGGAGCAGACTTCGCGGCGGCCGAGGACGCCGTGCAGGACGCGCTCGTCGAGGCGCTGCGTGTGTGGCCCGCCGATCCGCCGCGGGACGCCAAGGGCTGGCTGGTCACCGTGGCCTGGCGCAAGTTCCTCGACGCGACCCGCGCCGAGACCGCACGCCGCCGCCGCGAGGACCGCTTCGAGGAGGAACCGGCGCCCGGTCCCGCGCCCACGGTCGACGACACCCTCCAGCTGTACTTCCTGTGCGCCCACCCCTCCCTCACCCCGTCGTCCGCCGTCGCGCTCACCCTGCGCGCCGTCGGCGGCCTCACCACCCGGCAGATCGCCCAGGCCTACCTGGTGCCCGAGGCGACCATGGCGCAGCGCATCAGCCGCGCCAAGCGCACCGTCTCCGGCGTCCGCCTCGACCGGGCGGGCGATGTCGCCACCGTCCTGCGCGTCCTCTACCTCGTCTTCAACGAGGGCTACTCCGGCGACGTCGACCTGGCCGCCGAGGCGATCCGTCTCACCCGGCAGCTCACGGCCGTCATCGACCATCCCGAGGCGGCCGGGCTGCTCGCTCTCATGCTGCTCCACCACGCCCGCCGCGCCGCCCGGACGGCGCCCGACGGAAGCCTGGTGCCGCTCGCCGAGCAGGACCGCGGCCGGTGGGACACGCGCCTGATCGCCGAGGGCGTGGAGATCCTCCAGGCGGCCCTCGCGCGCGACCGGCTGGGCGAGTACCAGGCCCAGGCCGCCATCGCCGCCCTGCACGCCGACGCGCCCCGCGCCGAGGAGACGGACTGGGTGCAGATCGTGGAGTGGTACGACGAGCTGGTGCGCCTGACCGACAGCCCCGTGGTCCGGCTCAACCGCGCCGTCGCCGTGGCGGAGGCCGACGGACCGCGCGCGGGCCTGTCCGCCCTCGCCGAGCTGGACGCCGCACTGCCCCGGCACACCGCGGTGGCGGCCTACCTCCACGAACGCGACGGGGACCTCAAGACCGCGGCCCGCCTGTACGCCGAGGCCGCCCACAAGGCCCCCAACCTCGCCGAACGCGACCACCTCACCCGCCAGGCGGCCCGCCTCAACACCCACCTGCATCATTGACGGGGCCGCCGCATACGACCAGGCCGAGACGACCGACACAACCAACGGGCCGTACCGACAGGGGGAGACAGGCATGGAAGCAGGGTCAGCGGGGCCTTCGGGCCCTCGGCTCACGGGAGTCGGCGTCGGGGTCATCCTCGGCGGGGTGACCGCGGTGGTGTCCGTCACCGCGATCGGGAGGGCCTGGGCCACGTGCGACACCGGCAACGGTGCGGCGGCCAACGCCATGACCTTGCTGTTCCTGACTCCTCTCCTCTGGATCGCCGCCGCCGTTCCGTGGATCGCCGTACGGAACACGCTCGGAAGACGGCACCGCAAGAGCGCCCGGGCCGCGGGGCTCGTCCTCACCCTGTGCCTGGCCTGGTACCTGGTGACGTGGCTCGGCATGCCGGACTCCTATCCCGACCCGCTGTGCCCGGGAAACGTGCCGCCCTGGTGGCCGGGCTTCATCCCCGCATGACCGGGGCTGAAGGCCTCTGGGCGAGGGCTACGTCGCGGCGCCGCGGACCACGCGGTGGCGCAGGTAGACGAACTTCGACCTGAAGGTGCGGGTCTCGACCAGTTCGAGGTCCACGCGCTGCTCATGCCGGGGAAAGAACGGGTTTCCGCCGCCGACCAGCACCGGGTGGACGATGCTCCGGTACTCGTCGATCAGTCCCGCCGCGGACGCCTGGGCGGCGAGCGTCGCGCCGCCGATCGCGATCTCACCGTCCCCCGGCTCGGCCCGCAACCGCTCGATCTCCTCCACCAGATCCCCGGAGACGAGCCGGACGTTCTTCCCCTGGACCGACGACAGCGTCCGGGAGAAGACCACCTTCGGGAGCGGATTCCACAGCGCGGTCCACTCACGCGTCGCCTCGTCGAGGGTCGGGTCGTCCGGGTCGACGGTCTCCCAGTACAGCATCGTCTCGTACAGCCGGCGTCCGAGCACATGGACGTCGACCCCGCGGATCTCGTCGATCCAGAACCGGAAGACCTCGTCGTCCGGCTCCGACCACGCGAAGTCACCGCCAGGTCCGGCGATGTAGCCGTCAAGTGAGACGTTCATCGAGTACGTCACGCTGCGCATCAGCAATCCTCCTCGGGGCGGCTTCGACAGTACGACTGCCGCACACCGCCGAACTCATCGCGACGCGCGGGAACGAGGCCTCCTTCGTCGAGGGGGCGCCGCGGAGCCGCCACGCACCCTGTGGGTAAGATCCGCGCACACTTTGTGAACTTCTCGTGCAGTCGCGGCACGTGGGTGGGGGTTTCTCGATGTCGTTCCGACTGCGCGCAGTCCGCGCGTTCGTGCTCCTGGTCGGTTTCTTCCTCATGGGCGGAGTCCTGCTGTCGGCCATGGTGGTGTTCGACTGGCTGGTGATCACACGGCTGGTCACCGAGAAGGCGGCCTGGATCGAGCCCACGGCCGTGTCCGTCACCTTCCTGCTGGCGGTGGCGATCCTGCGCGGCATGTTCGCCTTCCTGCGGGCCGGCCGGCTGGGGCCGGTGACCGACGCGGTGGCGGTCACCCCTGACGACCAGCCCGAGCTGTGGGAACAGGTGCGGGCCGCGGCCGAAGTGACGGGGCAGCGGCCGCCGGACGAGCTGTATCTGAACGCCGAGGTCAACGCGGGCGTGGCCGAGCAGAGCCGGCTGCTGGGACTGCTGCGGGGCCGACGCCGGATGTTCCTGGGCCTGCCGCTGCTCGCCGGGCTGACGGTCCCGCAGCTGCAGTCCGTCCTCGCCCACGAGTTCGGGCACTACGGCAACCGCGACACCCGGCTCGGCGGCGTCACGACGCGCGGCCGGCAGGCGCTGATCCACACGGTGGAGGCCTTCCAGGAGGGCGGCACCCGGCTGCACTACGTCATCGGTGTCCTGTACGTCGGCTACGCCAGGATGTTCCTGCGCATCACCCAGTCCGCAGCCCGGCACCAGGAACTCGCCGCGGACCGGACGGCCGCCCGGTACGCCGGCCGTGACGTGACGGCCGCCGCACTGCGGACGCTGCCGGTGCTCGACGCCGCGCACACCCACTACATGGAGACGTACGCCGCGATGGGCAGCGCGTGGAAAGCGCTGCCGCCGGTCGGCGAGGTCCACGGCGGTTTCCGCCGGTTGCTGGCCGCCCGGAGCGGGGAGCAGCTCGCCGCGCTGCGCGCCGGTCAGCGGCCGCCGCGGCCACACCCGTACGACTCCCACCCCCCGCTGGCGGAGCGGATCGCGCTGATCGAGGGGTTGCCCGCCGATGACCGGCCCGAGCAGTCGCCCGCTGACCCGACCGACGAGCCGGCTTCCCTGACGCTGCTGCGGAACGCGGACCGGGTGTTCGCCGAGCTGGAGACGCGCACGTCGGCGCCGGAGGCGGCACTGCTGCGGCGCATGAGCTGGGACGACCTCACCATGGCCCGAGCGGTCGCCGACGCCGAGGAATGGTCCGGGCCGTTGCGGCTCGCCGTGGCCAGAACGCTGCGCTCGGAGGCGGACGCAGTCCGTGAGACCACGTCCGGGGAGACGGCCGACGGCCTGCTGCCCGGCCTGGAGGAGATACTCGACGCCTTCGACCGCGGTCTGCTGTGGATGGAGATCGCCGACCGCATGCCCAAGCCGTATCAGGCGGCTCGGCTGACCGGGCAGTCGGCCCGCAACTTCATCCGGCCCAGGATCTTCGACGGCATCGCGGGCCTGATCCACCTGCGGCTCGCCGAGTCCGGTGACGCCGTACCGGACATCGCCTGGTCGGGGCAGCCGGGGCTGATCCTGCCCGAGTCGTGGGAGAAGGGCATGGACGACGCCATCGACGCGGCCGTCGCCGACACACCCGACACCGCTCCCCTGCGCACCCTGCTCGCGGAAGGGTCCGGGTCCGGGACCGGATGATCGATACGTCGATCCCCCTGGGCACGGTCAAGGCGCCGGCCCCGCCGTTCGCAGCCGGTCGATCTCGGCGAGCACGCGGTCCACGTGCGGACGTACCCGCGCCCGCAAGGCGGTGCTCCAACTCTCCTCTGAGTAGGGGGCGTTGAGATAGAGGTGCCTGGCGTGTTCGAGGACGGGGCGGTGGTCCGGCGGGAGTCGGGGGAGGGCCCAGTCGGCGGCCGTGTCCTTGGAGCTGATCCGGCCGGTGGCGAGCGTGGTCCAGATTCGGGCGAGGGTCAGCAGGACGTTGCGGGTGTCGCCGTCCAGGTCGGCGAGCAGGGCGGGGATGCCCGCCAGGCTCGCCCGGGCCAGGTCCGTCGGCGGCACCGGGTCGAGGAGCTGCGCCGGGCGCGGGCCGGTCAGCGGGTGGTCGCCGGTCAGTGTGGTGGTGATGAGCAGGCTCAGGTCGGGCATCGGCTCCGGCCGGGGGACCTCCCCGGCCTCGTAGGCGGCGCGCAGCCATTCGCCGTAGAGGAAGTCGCCGGTCGGCGGGTACCGCCAGGGCCGGACCTGGGACTGGACGACGGCGGTGAGCTCGACGGGGCGGGTGCCGTTCCCGGTGCCGGAGATCCGTAGCAGGCCGTCGAGGAGTGACCGGCGCTGTCCTTCCTCCATGGGCTGCCGGATGACGACCAGGATGTCCACGTCGCTGGCCGGTCGGAGGCCGCCCAGCACGGCCGAGCCGTGGAGATAGCTGCCGAGGGCGTCTCGCCCCAGCACACGGTCCACCAGCGCCACGATCTCCCGCACCTGATCCACCGCCCCAGCCTCTCCCCCGGCCCCGCGCCGCGCCCAGCGATTTACCGCTGCGACCGGCGCAGGTGCCGAGGTCGGACCCCACGTAATCTCTCCCTGTGCCCGCCTCCCGCCTGCATCGCGTCGCCGTCCTCGTGCTCGAGGGTGCGAAGCCGCTCGACGTCGGAATCCCGGCGCAGGTCTTCACGACCCGCGCGAGCATGCCGTACGAGGTGCGGGTGTGCGGGGCGACGCCGGGGCTCGTGACCGGCGGCGACGGCCTCGCGTACTACGTCGAACACGGCCTCGACGCCCTCGCGTGGGCCGACGTCGTCTTCGTCCCCGGCTACCGGCACCCGGACCGCGACGACCCGCCGCCGACCGTCGTCGACGCGCTGGTCGCCGCCCACGACCGGGGCGCGCGGCTCGCCGCCATCTCGACCGGCGCCTTCGCGCTCGCCGCGACGGGCCTGCTCGACGGCCGGCGCGCCACGACGCACTGGCACTACACACGCGCCCTCGCCGCCAGGCACCCCCTCGTCCAGGTCGACGAGAACGTGCTGTTCGTCGACGAGGGCAGCGTGCTCACCTCCGCCGGTGCCGCCTCCGGGATCGACCTGTGCCTGCACATCCTGCGCGGGGACCTCGGAGTGGCCGCCTCGAACCATGCGGCCCGACGGCTCGTGGCCGCCCCCTACCGCAGCGGCGGCCAGGCCCAGTACGTGCCGCGCAGCGTGCCCGAGCCGCTCGGTGAGCGGTTCGCCGAGACGCGCGAGTGGGCGCTGCACCGGCTCGGCGAACCCCTCACCCTCGACACGCTGGCCGCGCAGGCCGGGGTCTCGGCGCGCACGTTCTCCCGGCGCTTCGTCGAGGAGACCGGGTACACGCCGATGCAGTGGGTGATGCGCGCCCGCATCGACCTGGCCCGCGAGCTGCTGGAACGCTCCGAGCGCAGCGTCGAGCAGATCGCCGCCGACGTGGGGCTCGGCACGGGTGCGAATCTGCGCCTGCACTTCCAGCGCATCCTCGGGACGACCCCGAGCGAGTACCGGCGCACCTTCACCAAGGGCGAGTGACCCGCCCCTCAAAAGCATCCCTCAAGGGCCTGGCGGGATCCTTTTGAACCATGGCGATCACGCCACTGTCCGCGGGCCGTGCCGCGCGCGAACCTGGGGGCAAAGGGAAGGGACCCCACACATGACTCGCATCGCCATCAACGGATTCGGCCGCATCGGACGCAACGTGCTGCGCGCACTGCTGGAGCGCGACAGTGACCTCGAGGTCGTCGCCGTCAACGACCTCACCGAGCCCGCCACGCTCGCCCGACTCCTCGCCTACGACAGCACGGCCGGCCGGCTCGGACGCCCGGTCACCGTCGACGGGGACACCCTCGTCGTCGACGGCCGGCGCATCAAGGTGACGGCCGAGCGGGAGCCGGCGCAGCTGCCCTGGGCCGAACTCGGCGTCGACATCGTCCTGGAGGCCACCGGCCGCTTCACCTCGGCCAAGGCGGCCGCCGCCCACCTCGACGCGGGCGCGAAGAAGGTGCTCGTCAGCGCGCCGTCCGACGGTGCCGACGTCACGCTCGCGTACGGGGTCAACACCGACGCCTACGACCCGGCCGTGCACACGATCGTCTCGAACGCCTCGTGCACCACCAACGCGCTCGCGCCGCTCGCCTCGGTCCTGGACGAACTCGCCGGTATCGAGCACGGGTTCATGACGACGGTGCACGCCTATACGCAGGAGCAGAACCTCCAGGACGGGCCGCACCGCGACGCCCGGCGTGCCCGGGCCGCCGGTGTCAACATCGTGCCGACCACGACCGGTGCCGCCAAGGCGATCGGCCTGGTGCTGCCGAACCTCGACGGCAAGCTGTCGGGCGACTCGATCCGCGTACCGGTGCCGGTGGGTTCGATCGTCGAGCTGAACACGACCGTCGCCCGTGACGTGACGCGCGACGAGGTGCTGGCGGCGTACCGCGCCGCGGCGGAGGGGCCGCTCGCCGGCGTCCTGGAGTACTCGGAGGACGCGCTGGTCTCGTCCGACATCGTGGGCAACCCCGCCTCGTCGATCTTCGACTCGGCTCTCACCCGCGTCGACGGCCGCCATGTGAAGGTGGTCGCCTGGTACGACAACGAGTGGGGCTTCTCCCACCGCGTGATCGACACCCTCACGCTGCTCGCGGCCAGTTGACCGGTCGCCGGGGCGGTACAGGCCGAGCCGCGACCGCCCCGGCCGGCTTCGCCGCCTGACCGGCCGGCGGCCCACCGCCCCTTGTCACGCGGGGATGAATTCGGGATCCGGAGGACTCAACTCCCCCACAGCCGAAGGTGATTCGCTCAAACATTCGTCGCCGGACTGCCATATTCGACAACCACTTCGGAGGTGGTTGTGACTCAAGAGGCGACGACATCCGGCCCGCCGCAGGCGGGTGCGCACGTGCCCCGGCGCAGCACCGCGGAACGCATCGACGACCTGCACCGGCGCCGTGAGCAGGCGCTGACGGCGGGCGGGCCGCGCGGACGGGGGGAGTTCGGGGCCCGGGAGCGGGTCGAGCGGCTGGTGGACAAGGGGTCCTTCACCGAGACCGGGCTGTTCGTGCGGGCCCGGGCCGACGGGAGCGGTGGCCGACGCCCCCACGGCGACGGCGTGGTCACCGGCTTCGGTACGGTCGACGGCCGCCGGGTCTGCGTGTTCGCCCAGGACTCCACGGTCTTCGGCGGCAGCATGGGCGAGGCGTTCGGCGAGAAGACCGTCGCGCTGATGGACCTCGCCCTGAAGACCGGCTGCCCGGTCGTCGGGCTCAACGACTCCGGCGGTGCCCGCATCCAGGAGGGCGTCGCCTCTCTCGCCCTCTACGCCGAACTGGTACGCCGCAACGTCCAGGCGTCCGGCGTGATCCCACAGCTCTCCGTCGTGCTGGGCCCCTGCGCCGGCGGGGCCGCCTACTCCCCCGCGATCACCGACTTCACGGTGATGGTCGACGGCGCCTCGCACATGTTCGTCACCGGCCCCGACGTCATCGAGGCCGTCACCGGCGAGCGGGCCACCGCCGAGGAGCTGGGCGGCGCCCGCACCAGCAACGCCGTCAACGGCAACGCACACTTCCTCGCCGCCGACGAGGAGGACGCCCTGGACGTCGTACGCGAGCTGCTGTCGTATCTGCCGGCCAACAACCTGGAACCGCCACCGGAGTACGCCCCCGGCGACGCCCCGGCCGGAGACGTTCTGGACGCCGTCGTACCGGACCGGCTCGGGCAGGCCTACGACATGCGGGAGATCCTGCGCGCGGTCGTCGACGACGGTGAACTGCTCTACGTCCAGGAGCTGTTCGCGCCGAACATCCTCTGCGCCCTGGGGCGTGTCGAAGGCCGGTCGGTCGGGGTCGTCGCCAACCAGCCGCTGCACGCCGCCGGAGTCCTCGACATCGACGCGTCCGAGAAGGCCGCGCGATTCGTACGGTTCTGCGACGCGTTCGGCATTCCGCTGCTGACGTTCGCCGACGTCCCCGGCTATCTGTCCGGCGTACGGCAGGAGCGGGGCGGCATCATCCGCCGCGGCGCCAAGCTGCTGTACGCCTACGCCGAGGCCACCGTCCCCAAGGTCACGGTCGTGGTCCGCAAGGCGTACGGCGGCGGGTACGCGGTGATGGGGTCCAAGCACCTCGGCGCCGACATCAACCTCGCCTGGCCCAGCGCCCGTATCGCCGTGATGGGCGCCGAGGGTGCGGTGGGGGTCCTGCACCGACGCGAACTGGCCGCCGCCGACGATCCCGTCGCGCTGCGCGCCCGCCTGGTCGCCGCGTACGAGCGCACCCACGGCACGCCCTATCTCGCCGCCGAACGCGGATACGTCGACGCCGTCATCGCCCCGCGCGACACCCGCGACCACATCCGCCGCGCCCTGGCCGCCCTGCGCGGCAAACGCGCGCCGCTGCCGCAGCGCAGGCACGGCAACATCCCGCTCTGAGCCCTGAGGCCCTCCCAGCGATCCGCACCGAGGCACATCCCTCCCCCGCGACGTCAGGAGCCACATCCCATGGACCGCCGCCACCCCCCGCTCTCCCCCGCGTGCCGGACCCTGCCCCAGTACGTACGGCACTGGGCCGACACCATCCCCGACCGGCGCGCCCTCACCTTCGTCGACTTCCCGGCGCCGGGCTCCCGCGGCGTCCACCGGACGCTGACCTGGCGGCGCCTGGACCTGCGGGTGCGGGCGATCGCCGCCCGGCTCGCCGCACAGGCCGAACCGGGTTCGCGCGTCGTGGTGTTGTGCCCGCAGGGCACGGAGTACGTCACCGGGTTCCTGGCCGCGCTCACCGCGGGACTGGTCGCCGTACCGCTGTATCCGCCCGGCCTGCCCGGGCACGGCGACCGGCTCTCGGCTGTCCTGGCCGACGCCCGTCCCACGGCCGTCGTGACCACGAGCCGGGTGGCGAACGAGGTGCGGGAACTGGTGGCCGGGAGCGGGACGCGGATCGTCTGCGCCGACGAGGTGCCCGACGACGAGGCCGGCGACCGGCCGCCGGTCGACGTGGACGCCGAAGCGCTCGCCTACCTCCAGTACACGTCCGGTTCGACACGTGCCCCGGCGGGCGTGGAGATCACCCACGCGAACGTCGTCGCCAACGCCGGGCAGGCCCTGGCGGCGTACGGCGCCGACACCGGTCCGGTGACCTGTGTGGGCTGGCTGCCGCTCTACCACGACATGGGGCTGGTGCTCAGTGTCGCCGCGCCCGTGGTGCGCGGGGCGCTGTCGGTGCTGATGGACCCGGCCGCCTTCCTCACCGAGCCCGCACGGTGGCTGCGGCTGCTCGCCGCCCATCCGCGGGCCATCGGGGCCGCGCCGAACTTCGCGTACGACTACTGCGCCGGCGCCGTCACCGACGGCCAGAAGGCGGACCTGCGTCTCGACGGGGTCATCGCGCTGATCAACGGGAGCGAACCGGTGCGCCCGGGCACCGTCGACCGTTTCCAGGCGGCCTTCGCCGACCGGGGTCTGCCGGTCACCGCGCACTGCCCCTCGTACGGGCTCGCCGAGGCCACGGTCTTCGTCAGCGCCGCCCGGCCCGGGCAGCCGCTCGGCCGGTTCGCGCTCGACCGGGACGCGCTCGCCGCCGGGAAGGCCCTGCCCGCACGGCCCGACGACCCGAGAGCCGTCCTGCTGGCGGGCTGCGGCACCCCGGCGGGTCAGCGGGTACGGATCGCCGACCCCGTCAGCCGGACCGTCCTGCCCGAGGGGGAGGTCGGGGAGGTCTGGGTGCAGGGGCCCAACGTCGGGCGCGGCTACTGGAACCGGCGGGAGGAGAGCGAGCGGGTCTTCGGCGCCGCCTTCGCCGGTGGGGCCGACGCACCGGACGGGCGGTGGCTGCGCACCGGCGACCTGGGGGCGGTGCTGGACGGGCAGTTGATCGTCACGGGGCGGCTGAAGGATCTCGTCATCGTCGACGGCCGCAACCACTATCCGCAGGACCTGGAGGCCACCGCCCAGGACGCGCATCCGGCGGTGCGGCGCGACCGGCTCGCGGCGTTCGCCGTGCCGGGCGGGACGAGTGGGACGGGCGAACGGGTGGTCCTGGTGGCCGAGCACGTACGGGCCACCTCCCTCGCCTCGCTCGATGTACCGGCCGTGGTACGGGCGGTGCGCGGCGCGGTCTCCACACGGCACGGGCTGCGGCTCGCCGAAGTCGTGCTGGTGCCACCGGGGGCGGTCGCCCGCACGTCCAGCGGGAAGGTGTCCCGGGCGCTTACTCGGGCGCGGTATTTGGAGGGGGCGTACGGGCGGGAGGGCGGAGGGGAGACGGGCAGCGGGTCAGGGGGTGGCGCCGCGTCTGATGACGCGGCCGGCGACACCCCGGGTGCGGCCCCCGGTGCCTCGGCCCACATCACGTCGAGGGCCGTCGGGTGAGGGGCGTCGACGCGGCGGTGTTGCGGCGGCTCATCGCCGAGCGGGTGGCTTCCTGGCTCGGCACCGCCCCGGAGGACGTGCCGATGGACCGGCAGCTCGCGGAGCTCGGCATGTCGTCGCGGGACGCGATCGCCCTGACCGCGGAGTTGTCCCGGGTCACGGGCTGCGAACTGCCCCCGACCCTGCTGTGGGAGGCACCGACCGGGCAGGCGCTGGTGGCGCGGCTGTGCGGCACGGCTCCCGGTCCCGCGCCGCTGATGCGGGCGCCGGGCGCCCCTGGTGAGCCGGTGGCGGTCATCGGCGTCGGCTGCCGGCTGCCCGGCGGAGTGCACGGCCCGGAGGACTACTGGCGGCTGCTCTGCGAGGGCGGGGACGCGATCCGGCGGGTGCCCGAGGACCGGTGGCGGGACTTCACCGCGTTCCCGCCCGCCGACGCCCACCCTTACGGCGGTTATCTCGACGACATCGCCGGGTTCGACGCGGACTTCTTCCGTATCACGCCGCGCGAGGCCGCCGTGATGGACCCGCAGCAGCGGATGCTGCTGGAGGTCGCCCACGAGGCACTCGACCACGCCGCCGTCCCGGCCTCCTCCCTCGCCGGCACCGCCACGGGTGTCTTCGTCGGCGTCTCCGCCCCGGAGTACGGGCAGTTGACCGGCGCGGACCCCGACGCCGTCGATCCCTGGGCGCCGGCCGGTGCGGCGCTGAGCGTCACGGCAGGTCGGTTGGCGTACGTCCTGGACACGCGCGGGCCGAGCCTGGCGGTGGACACCGCCTGTTCGTCCTCGCTGGTCGCGGTGCACCACGCGTGTGTCAGTCTGCGGGCGGGCGAGAGCGACATGGCGATCGCCGCCGGGGTCAACCTGCTGCTGTCGCCCGCCGTCACCGTCGCCTTCCGGCGGGCGGGCGCCCTCGCGCCGGACGGCCGGTGCAAACCGTTCTCCACGGCGGCCGACGGCATCGGACGCGCCGAGGGCTGCGCGGCCGTGGTCCTCAAGCGGCTGTCGCACGCCGAGCGGGACGGCGACCGGGTGCTGGCGGTGATCCGTACGACGGCCGTCAACTCCGACGGACGGTCCAACGGCCTCATGGCCCCCAACCCGGCCGCCCAGCGCGCCCTGTTGGAGACGGCCTACGCGCGAGCCGGGATCGCCCCCGCACACGTGGACCTCGTCGAGGCGCACGGCACCGGCACCCCGCTCGGCGACCCGATCGAGGCGGCCGCGCTCGACGCGGTCCTCGGACAGGGTCGCGATCCCGATCAGCCGCTGCTGCTGGGCTCGGTGAAAGGCAACCTCGGCCATCTGGAAGCCGCCGCGGGGGTCGCCGGGCTGGTGAAGACCGTGCTCGCCCTGCACCACGACCTGATCCCTCCGTCCCTGCACTGCGCGGACGGCAGCACCCTGCCCGGCCCCCGGCTGCGGGTCGTGAGCGAACCCGAGCCGTGGCCCCGCTACAGCGGCACGGCCACCGCCGGAGTCTCCGGATTCGGCTTCGGCGGGACCAACGCCCATGCGGTGCTGGAGGAATGGCGAACCCCGCTGCCCGCGCCGCACGACGATCCCGCCGCCCGTCTGCACCTCCTCTCCGACACCGACCCCGAGCGCCTCCGCGACACCGCGGGCCGCCTCGCCACCTGGTTGCGCATGCCAGAGGGAGGCGCGGCGCACCCCGCCGACGTGGCGCGGACACTCGCCGGACGTACCGGCCGCGGCCCGGTGCGGGCCGCGATCGTGGCCCGCGACCGCGACGAACTCGCCACCTCCCTCGACGAGTTGGCCGCCGGCCGCCCGGACGGGCGCGTCACGATCGGCGACCGGGACCTCGTCGGGCCCGGCACCGTGTGGGTCTTCTCCGGATACGGCACCCAGTGGCCCGGCATGGGACGCCGGCTGCTCGCCGAGGAACCGGCGTTCGCCGCGGCGGTGGAGAAGCTCGACCCGCAACTCGCGGCCGAGTGCGACGGCCTGTCCCTGTACGACCACCTCGCGGCCGGCACCGGCCTGGACCGTCTCGACACCGCGCAACCCCTGCTGTTCGGCATGCAGTTGGCGCTCGCCGAACTGTGGCGCGCGTACGGCGTGGAACCGGCGGCCGTGATCGGTCACTCCATGGGCGAGGTGGCGGCAAGTGTGTGCGCCGGCGCCCTGGACGTGGCGGACGGGGCGCGGGTCATCGCCGTACGGGCTCGGTTGCTGAGCGGACTGCGGGGCGGCGCGATGGCCGTCGTGGATCTGGAGGACCGGCAACTCGCCGACCTGGAAAGGGACTTCCCGGACGTGCGGGTGGCTGTTCACTCCTCGCCGCGGCAGAAGGTCGTCACGGGGACGGAGGCGGCGGTGGGCCGTCTGGTCGACCGTCTGCGGGAGGAGGGCCGGGTGGCGCGGGCGATGCGGGTCGTGGGCGCCGGGCACTCCCCGCAGGTCGACCCGCTGCTGCCGGGGCTGACCGAGGCGCTGGCCGGGGTGCGGGGGCGGCGGGCACGCGTGCCCGTGTACTCCACCGTCCTCGACGACCCGCGCGGCACCAGCGCGTTCGACGCCGCGCACTGGGCGGCCAACCTGCGCAGACCCGTCCGCCTCGACCGGGCCGTCGCCGCGGCGGCCGCCGACGGTCACACCGCGTTCGTCGAGATCTCACCCCATCCGGTGCTCACGGGCGCCGTCGCCGACACCGTGCCGGACGCGCTCGCGTCGGCCACGCTGCGGCGTGACGCGGACGGACCGGCCGCGTTCTTGGGCCAGTTGGGCGCCCTGTACGCGGCGGGCCAACGACTGCCGCTGCCACCCGGCCGGGTCATCGACCTGCCGAGGCCGCGGTGGCGGCATGTGCGGCACTGGTGGACGGACGGAAGGGCCGGGGACTCAGCCCGACGGCACGCGACTGCCGACGCGGGTCCGGTCGAACATGGCCGAGGCCAGGGGCAGTTCGCCGCCGCCCCGGCCGCCGGAGGCCAGGCGCACCCGCCCGAGCACTCCCCCGTCCTGGCCCGCCTGAGCCACCACATCGCCACGGTGTCCGGCCACTCCCCGACCCGCGTGGTCCCCACGGCCGCGCTCGCCGATCTCGGCCTGGACTCCCTCATGGCGGTCCGTGTCCGTACGGCCGTCGAGCGGGAGTTCGGCGTCGAACTGCCGCTGCGTGACCTGCTCGGTGCCGGCACCGTCGCCGACGCGGCCGTCCGCATCGAGCGGGCCCTCCCTCGGTCGGCCGGTGGCGCGACCCCGCGTCCCTTGCGCGCCACCGGCTCCCGGCCACCGCTGTTCCTCGTGCACGCGGCCGGCGGTCGGAGCACCGTGTATCAGCCACTCGCCGAACGACTCGGCGCCGACCAACCGGTGTTCGGCCTCGACCGGCTCGACGAGTCCCGCACGGTCACGGACAAGGCCCGCCGCTACGCCGACGCGATCCGTTCCAGCCACCCCACCGGGCCGCTCCTGCTGGGTGGTTGGTCCTTCGGCGGCTTCGTCGCCCAGGAGACGGCACGGCAACTGGCCGCCACGGGACGGGACATACCGCTCGTGGTGCTCATCGACTCCGTACGACCCCTCCCCCGGCCCGGGCAGACACCGGGCGATCGGATACGGGCCCACTTCGAGGGCTTCGCGCGCTACGTCGCCGAAACCTACGGCGTACGCCTTGAGTTGCCGTACGACGAGCTGGTGGCGATGGACGACGACAGGGACCGTATCGACGCCGTGCTGGCCACCGTACGGGAGGCCGCCGACGTGCCGCGTGCCGCCCTGGAGCACCAGCGGGCCTCCTACCTGGACCTGAGGATCGGCGAGGCGCATCGGCCGGAACGGTACGACGGCCGCGTGCTGCTCTGCCGCGCCACCGAACCCGCGCCGCACACGGTCCGCGATCCGGCGTACGAACGCGACGACGAGGCGCTGGGCTGGGACGAGGTGTGCCCGCGGCTGGAGGTCGTCCGGGTGCCCGGCCATCATCTGGCGCTGCTCGACCCGCCGTACGTCGACGAGATCGCCGCCCGCCTCGGCCGAGCGCTCGCCGCACGCGTCCCCGCTCCCTGAACCGACCCGACCGCGAGGAGCCGCCATGCCCGACCGCATCACCAGAATGTCCCGGCGCACTGTCGCCAAGGCGGCGACCGCCGCCGGTCTGGCCGCGCTGTTCGGCACCGCCACCGGCGTCGGCCGTGCCCGGGCGGCGACGCGGGTGGGGGCGCGCACGTTCGACGTGTCCGTGGCCTCGGCCGCCCTGCGCCGCAGCGCGCCGGTGCGGCTGATCCTGCCGACGAGCTTCGACGCGACGCCGACCCGGAGGTATCCGGTGCTGTGCCTGCTGCACGGCGCCCACGACGACTACACGTCCTGGACGCGTGAGACGGACATCGAGGCCTTCACGGCGGGCCGCGACCTGATCGTGGCGATGCCGGACGCGGGGCCGACCGGGATTCCCAGCGTCTGGCGCGACGGCGTCGACTACGAGACGTTCCAGGTGAGAGAGGTCCCCGCGCTGCTGGCCCGGGACTACCGGGCCTCCGGCGTCATGGCCGTCGCCGGGGTGTCGACCGGGGGGTACGGGGCGATGGCGCACGCGGCCCGGCATCCGGGCGTGTTCGCCGCCGCGGCCTCCTACAGCGGGGTCCTGGACACCACGGCGCTCGGCGTGCCCGCCATCGTGGACGCGATCGTGGCCCGGGAGAACCTGCCCCCCGGCTCCCTGTGGGGCCATCCGATCCTGAACCTCCTCACCTGGCGGGAGTTCAATCCCCGGGCCCGGGCCGAGGGGTTGCGCGGCACACCGTTGTACGTCTCCCAGGGCAGCGGTCTGCTCGGGGGCGGCGGCGATCCGCTGCCCGGGGTGCTGGAGAGCGCGCTGTGGCCCTCCGCGCACGGGTTCACCGACGCGCTCGCGCGCCTCGGCATCTCCGTGGACAGCCACTTCTACGCGGGAGGAGGGCACAACTGGGCTTACTGGAAAGGCGAGTTCGCCCGGTCGTGGCCGATGCTCGCCCGTGCCCTGGGCGTACCGGAGTGACGTCGGTGCCGTGGGGGCACGGAACGGAGCGGAGGGGACGCCCGTCCAACCAGGGACGCCCCACCCGCCCCACGGGCAACCCCGCGCGGGCGAGCCGACTCCGGGCGAAAGGAGTGTCCGCGATGGCGTTCCCCACTCCGCGCGGTCTGACCGGCGGCCCCGGACCCACCACGGTCCCGGCCGAACTGGCCGAGCTGCTGCGCGCCCAACTCGCCGCCGTCGCCGACCAGGTGGAGGAGGAGGTCCGCCGCCAGGTGCCCGAGTACGCCGTGCCGCGCGACGGTCCGTACGGCAGGAATCTCCGGGCCGGTGTGGTGCAGGCGCTGACCCTGTTCGTGGACCACATCGCCGACCCGGGCGACGACGGGGAGTCGATCGCCGCGACGTACTACGCCCTCGGGCGCGGCGTGGCCCAGGAGGGCCGCAGCCTGGAGGTGCTCCAGTCCGCGCTGCGGGTGGGCGGCATGCACGCCTGGCGGTGCATGGGCCGCACCGCGGAGACGCTCGGGCTGGACTCGACGGTCGTGGCCGCCCTGGGCGAACTGGCGTTCCAGACGGTGCACGAGGTCGCCGAGGCCGCTGCCGCCGGGTACGCGGAAGCGCAGCTGCGCAGCTCCGACGAGCTGGAGCGGCGCCGTCGCCGGCTGCTCGACCTGCTGCTGGGTGCGGACCCGCCGGCTCCGGAGGCGGTGCGGAAGCTGGCACACGGCGCACGGTGGACGGTGCCGCGGCAGGTCGCCGTCGTCGCCCTCGCGGGCGGCCCCGACCGGGGTGAGGAGGACCGGCCGCTGGCCTCGTCGGGGGCGCTGGTGGACATGGAGTCCCGGCCGCCCCGCATGCTGGTGCCCGATCCCGACGGCTCCGGGCGGTGGGCCGGGCGCAGCTTCACGCTCGCGTTGCGGGGCCGGCCGGCCGCGATCGGGCCGACGGTGCCGCTCGCCGAGGCGGCGCAGTCCCTGCGGTGGGCCACGCGAGCCCTGGGCCTGATGGGGCGCGGTGTCCTTCCCCGGCAGGAGGTGGTGCGGTGCGCCGATCATCTGTCGACGCTGCTGCTCCACGCGGACGAGCCGCTGCTCGGCCGGTTGCGGGCCCGCGCCCTCGCCCCGCTCGACGCGGTGTCGGCGGGGCAGCGCGCCCGGCTCACCGAGACCCTGCTGGTCTGGCTGCTCAACGGCAGCAACGTCCCGGACGTCGCCGCCCGGCTGCACCTCCATCCGCAGACCGTCCGCTACCGACTCCGGCAGCTGGAGAAGCTGTTCGGCGACGCGCTGCGCGATCCGGACGCCCGTCTGGAGATGATCCTGGCGCTGCGCGCGGAATCCGCGCAGCCACAACAGGAATGACATCGGCACTCACCACAGAACGAAAAAGCGCGGCATTTCCATCATCGCGTTCATAACACCCCTTCAGGCATCGCGAATACGTTGACGAAGTCCCCTTTCGCAGGCGCTTCCCGCGCCCCCATCGCGGAGGATTCCATGCGTATCCGTTTATGCCTGGCCGCGCTCTCGCTCGTCGGCGGAGCCGGCGTCGCCACCCTCGCCACACCCACGGCGTCCGCCGCGGCCTGCACGGACGTAGACGTCGTCGCGGCCCGCGGCACGTTCGAACCGGGCACGCTCGGTTTCATCGTCGGAGACCCCGTGTATTCGGCACTCCAGCGGAAAATCAGCGGAAAGACCCTCTCCAGCTACAAGGTGAACTACCCGGCCGACCTCTCCCTGACGTCGGCCGCGCAGGGCAACGCGGATCTGGTGAATCACGTCAATCAGCAGGCCGCCGCCTGCCCGAACCAGCGTTTCATTCTGGTCGGCTATTCGCAGGGGGCGAACGTCGTCGACAACTCCCTCGGCATCAGCAGCGAGGGCGCGGTGGTCGGCAGTCCCATCGTCGCCACCCTGCCGGCCGCGGTCGAACCGCGCGTCGCGGCCGTGCTGCTGTTCGGCAATCCGATCCGGGCCCTCGGCAAGAGCGTCACCGGCGTGTACCAGAGCCGCACCATCGACTTCTGCGCCACGGGCGACCCCGTCTGCCAGAGCGGCGGAACCGACGTGGGGGCGCACCTCGGCTACACGGCGAACGCCGACGCGGCGGCCGCTTTCGCCGCGGGCAAGGTCTGAGTGCGCGAAGGGCTGTTCCGGCGAGCGGCTCCGTGGCGGCCGGCCACGGAGCCGCTCGCGGAAAACCCGTTGGCGAGGCTCCGCGGCCGCTGCTAGCTTTCCGGAGGCCGTGCGAGAGAACGAGGAGGTGGTACCCGTGAACGTATCGACGTGGGTGCTCTCCTCCGGGGTCACGGTCGGGCGATAGGTCGTCCGGGAGCGCCGTTCCAGCGCACTCCCGAAAGGCACGACCATGGCCCTTCGCTTCACTTCCGAACAGCGTCTCGACGACCGTGTCCTCGAACGCGGATTCACCCTTGGCGAGATCCCCGGCTTCCTCTGGACGCCCTCCTCCGCGGCCGCACCGACGCCGCTCATCCTGCTCGGCCACCCTCCGATCGGACTGCACACGATGTACCCCCGGTTGGTGGCGCGAGCCCGGCACGCCGCCGCCGACGGCTTCGCCACGGCCACCATCGAACTGCCCGGGAACGGCGACCGCCCCCTCTGGCCCGCCCTCGAAGAGGCCCGCGCCGAGCTGCGCCGGGCCCTGCGAGCCGGCGAGCCGGTCGGCCCGGAGATCATCGATCCCCTCGTCCTCCCCCTCGTCGACACAGCGGTCCCGGAATGGCGGGCCGCCCTGGACGCCCTCCTGGCACTGCCCGAGATCGACGGCCCGGTCGGGTACTCGGGCGGGATCATCTCCATCGGCGTCCGCCTCGCGGTCGTCGAGCCGCGCATCGTGGCCGCCGCTCTCTTCGCCGGGAGCTTCGTGCCCCGGGCGATCTTCGAGGAGGCCCGCCAGGTCACCATTCCGCTGCACGTCCTGTTGCAGTGGGACGACGAAGGAAACGACCGGCAGGCGGCCCTGGACCTGTTCGACGCCTTCGCCTCCAAGGAGAAGTCCCTGCACGCCAACATGGGCGGACACGCCGGCGTCCCGCAGCACGCGGCGGACGCGGCGGGCCAGTTCTTCACCCGGCACCTGAAGTGAGCCCGAGCCCGCCCCGAGCCATCGGGGCGGGCTCCCCGGGCGCCCTAGGTCAGATCGACGTCGGCCTGGAGCAGGTCGTGGTCCGAGTACGCGGTGGGGTGCACCTGGTGGCGGAGCGAGGCGATGCCTCGCAGGAAGACGTAGTCGAACTTGCTGTACCAGTCGGTGGTCGTGTCGCAGGTGCCGGAGGTCTGGGGGTGGCACTGCGGGTCGGTGTCCGCGGCCAGGGCCCACATCGGGGCCAGTTCGGGGGTTTCCGGCGTGGCGTTGAAGTCGCCGATCACGATCGCGCGGTCGTACTCGGCGACCGCCGCCGCGAGCACCCGCACCTGACCGACGCGCACCGATTCCTGCTGTCGCTGGGCGAGATGGGTGTTGAAGACCCGGACCCTCCGGCCGTCCACCGTGGTGGTGACCGCCAGATATCCGCGGTCCTCGGAGCCGCCGTCGGGATACTCCACCAGGACCCGGTCGGTCATCGGCGCAGCAGAGAGCAGCGCCTGACCGAAGCCTCCCGGACTCCACGGCACTCCCCCGCAGCGGCCCCAGTTCTGCAGAACCGCCCCGTACTCGACGTGGTACACCAGCCCGTACAGGCTCTCCAGAAGGTCCCGGATCCGCTTCACGTCACCGGTGCACGCCTCCTGCAACCCGATCACCTGGGGCGCGTAGGTGGCGATCTCCGCCGCCCGGTCGACGTTGCTCTTCTCGCAGGGGTTGCAGAGGTTCCAGGTCATCACCCGGTTCGGCACCACCTCCGCGGCGGCGCCCGCCGGCAGCGGCCTGCCGACGAGGGCATCGCCCGGTGTACTGGGGCCGAGGAGCAGCACGCTGACCACGATCATCGCGCTCGCCCCCAGCCGCGCGCCCCTTCCGAACACCGACGCCTCCCCGCACGAGCTACGAACACTCCGTACCAGAGGCTATGCGACGCTCCTGTCGGCAACCTGTCGGCGACGCCTGGCGCCGACGCTCCCTGCGCCTTCACGGCCCGCCCTCGCCTGCCGGGCAGGGCGGGCCGCCGGGGTCATCCGACGAGGTCGGTCTGTTCCAGGAGCAAGCGGTCCTCGGCCAGTTCGGCAGCGCCCTTGTCGGCCAGGGCGTTGACGGCCGAGTTGAAGCGTTCCATGGAGGTGGGGTGGTCCGGGCCCAGGACGTACTCCTTCAGGGTGCGGCGGTACGGTGCCATCAGATCGTTCGCCGGCGTGCGCACCGAACCGAGGATCTCCGGCAGGCGGGTGCAGTCACGGTCGAGGAGATAGGCGCCCCCGGCCGTGGTGTAGGCGGCGCGGAACTCGTCGTCGGGCAGGTCGTGGGCGTTGGTCAGGACGTACGGCTTGAGGCTGGCGACGAAGTCGGCGACCACCGAGGAGACGTCGCTGACGAGGATGTCCGCCTGGTTGAAGCACTCGTACAGCGTGGGCAGTTGCTCCAGGATGACGTGGTGGCGGCTGGTGCCGTGGCTCTCCCAGAACAGGCGGTGCCACTCGGCGTGCAGGCTGCGCCACTCGCCCGCGTCGTCGTGCTCGGGCAGCCGCGCCTCGCGGGTCTGCTGGGCGTCGTCGCCCTTGAGCCGTCCGGCCAACTCGTCCAGCCGGGACCGGATCTCCGTCAGCCGCGGGCGGACGGCGGCGAGGTCGGACTGCGTCCGGACGGCCTGGCGGCGTTCGTTGTCGGCGTGCAGCAGGTCGCGGATGGCCTGGTCGGCGGCCGCGGCCTCGGCCGAGCGCTTGCCGGTGAGCGGGTGCGGCTTGTAGATGATCCGTACGTCCTCGGTCAGGAGCTTCTCGATCAGCCGCGTGCCCATCGGGATGAGGGACGTGTGGCAGTCGTCGTCGCTCCACCCCTCCCAGGTGGGGGCGTACATGACGACCGGACGCGGGCCGGGCAGGCGGTCGGCGTGGAGCTGGATCGGCGCCAGCTGCGGTCGGCCCACCTCGACGATGGCCGCGTCGCTGATGGCGTGCCGCACCCGGCGGTAGCGGTCGCGCCCGGCCCGCCCGGCCACCCAGATCTCGTCGTGGACCTTGCTGACCCGGTTGCTGCTGGCCAGTTTGTCGCTGTCGCCGTGTCCGATGAAGACGTGCTTGGCCTCGGCGATGCGCAGCATGTGCACGTTCTTGCCGGCGTTGCCCGGGTAGAGGACGACCCGTACGCCGGACAGGTCCAGCTCCGCCAGGTCGTCGGCCTTGGGCACGCACAGGACGGGCAGCCGGGTGCGGCTGAGGTGACGGAACGAGGCCCGCTCGCGCAGGATGATCAGCGGACGCCGCTCCAGCCGCTCCAGCGTCTCGATCCACATGTTCACCTGGTACATGAAGTCCCGCGACACCGCGGCGAAGCTGAAGTAGAGCGCCACCTCGGGCCCGTACGCGGCCAGTTGACGATTGACCTCGGCGAACACGTCCTCCCGCGCGGGCATGCCACGTGCCCTCAGGTACTGCACCGCCAGCGCGAGCACCGCCAGGGCGGTGCTGCCGACGGTCAGCGCGAAGCCGGCGTACGCCCACGCCCGGGTCCCGGTGGCCAGCGCCACCAGGAAGCCCGCGTGGGCCAGGAGGTCGAGGTGCAGGAGCTTGCGCAGAAAGCGCCGGAACAGCAGCGCCGGCGGCTGCTGCGGGAGCGGCAGCGCGCTCATGTCCAGGTTGCGCACCACCAGCGGCAGCACCCGGCGGCGCCGTATCGCGTGATGCAGCGCGGTGTACAGCATCACCAGCGCGAAGTGGACGCTGAACACGGCGAGCGCGGCGACCAGCATCGCATCCGGCGCGTCCATCCGCTCGGCCAGGGCCAGCAGCATCACCGTCCGGACGGCGAACCGCAGCGTGCGGTCCAGCTGAAGCGTCGCCAGCCGGCGCACGAACCCCGGCGAGCGGACATGCAGCGCCTCGTCCGCGACGTAACTCACCAAGGACGCCACCGCGAAGCCCCCCAGCCACGGCAGCAGAGCGAACACCGGCAGCGCCACGAAACCCGCCGCCAGCAACAGAGCAAGAAACAGGTCAGTCGTCCCGCGCACTCTCAGAGCACCACACAACTGACGCACCATCATCGACAAGGTTCCCCCCACGGAACTGTGCACGGCTGTATCACCGTTGGTCGCCAGTTCGACCCGGGAGGGCCTCGCATGGTTGCGCACCCTGAGATCACAAAATGTTCAACTGTGATTCATCAGAGGTTTGAGAAGTCGTGGCACACGACGGGGCGAGATGGGTCAGGCCGGACGGATCGCTCCCTTGATCGCCGACTGACCGGCGAAGAACACCGACTCCTCGCGGACCGCCGCTCCCGGACCCGGCGCGTGGATCATCATGCCGTTGCCGGTCCAGATACCGACGTGGCCGAGGTCGTCGTGGAAGAAGACCAGGTCCCCCGCCTCCACTTCGGCGAGGGCGACCGGCGTGCCGACCCCGGCCTGTTCCTGAGCGGTTCGCGGGAGCGTCACCCCGGCCACCTTCCAGGCGGCCTGGGAGAGACCGGGCGCGTCGAACGACCCCGGCCCGGCCGCTCCCCACACGCACGGGCGGCCGATCTGCGCACGGGCGAAGGCGATCACGCGCTCGGCCTTGGTGGTGTGCCCCGCACCGACCGCGCCGGTGAACGCCGGTGCGGCGCCCGTCGGTTGAGGGGGCAGGGCCACCGGCGGTTGAGGGGATTGGGCGATCGGCAGCGGCGTGACCGGCGGTTCAGCGACCGGCAGTTGCGTGACCGGCGGTTCAGTGACGGGCAGTTGCGTGACCGGCGATTCAGCGGCCGGCGGCGCGGCGACCGACGGCAGTCCGGCGCCATAGGTCGCCGTGGTCGTGCCGGTCGGCCAGTCGGTGGCGTAGGAGGCGGTCGGATCGGTGGGCACACCGGTGAGATACGGGGCGATCGGGCCGGTTGCCGGTGCGGCGCCGTAAGGCGTGGCCACGGTCACGGGGAGGCCCGCGTCGTACGAACCGGCGAGCGGGTCCTGAGCGGTCGGCGGTGTCGCCGCAGCGGGCTCAGGGTCGGGGAACGCCATGGGCTCGGTGAGCGGCCACTGGGCCCGGTTGTCACCGAGGACCGGCAGCGGCCCTGTGCGCCAGACCTCTTCCTCCGCCCGGGTCCCGAAGGCCTCGACGGCCTCGACCGGCGGGAAGGGCGCGGCGGGCCCGCCGGCCAGCTCGGGAGCCGGCCCGGCGTTCCACTCCGTGACGGCACCGGCGGCCGGCTCCGGCGAGCCCCCGGCGTTCCACTCGGGAACAGGCGCGGCGTTCCATGGCGGGACGGACGCCACGGGCAGCTCCGGAACGGGCGCGGCGGTCGGCTGCGGGGCGGGCCATGCGGTGGCCTCCGGAACAGGCCATGCAGTGGTCTCCGGAACAGCCCCGGACACCCGCTCCGCGACAGGCCACGCGGTGGTCTCCGAGACAGGCCCGCCCGCCCGCTCCGGAACAGGCCATGCAGTGGTCTCCGGAACAGCCCCGGACACTCGCTCCGGGGCAGGCCATGCAGTGGTCTCCGGGACAGGTCCGGTCGGCGGCTCCGGGACTGGTCCGGCGGTCAACTCGGCTACCGGCCTGGCGGATCGCGCGGCGGACGGCAGGGCGGCCGGCGTCGAGGACGCTCCCGCGGCAGCCGCAGGCGCCTCAAGGGCCCGCGGCTCGACAGGGCGTTCCACGGGGCGGGCGGATTGCGGCGCGCGGGCCGGGCGGCTCGGGCGGTCGAGGCGGTCCGGCCCACGCCCCTCCGGCTGGGTCGCCGGCACGGTCGGGCCCAACTTGGCCCGGGCCACGTCGAACCACTGGCGGGTCAGATCCCGCAGCGCGGGTTCCGCGGGCCCCTGGGACCGCCCCCGGCCGGCCGTGCCCCGTTGCCGCGGAATCGCCGCCGCGCGGGTCGCGTTGAAGGTGCCCGTGTCGCTCTCGGCCCTGTCGTAAAGGCTGTTGATCCGCCGGCGGACCTCGTCACGGCTCGGCGCCTCGCCCCCGTCTGTCGACGCACCACCTGGGGACTGCGAGAGCAGGGGTTCCGGCGACATGGGACGGGCTCCTTCCGTACGAGAGCGCACGAGACGGCCTGCCTTGCGGAGGAAGTCGTGCGGGCAGCGACCAACCTAACCAACTTGTGATTCTTTAGTGAAGGTTGAAGGGTTAAATGCCCGATACGCTTCTGTGACCTTCGTCCCTTCCCGGCGTGAGGCGCGCGACGACTCCCGTACGGAAGTAGCCGTCGTCGGTGAAGGAACGCGCGTCGAGGTCCGGTGCCCGATAGTAGCCGCGCACCGTGTACGGCCCACGGACCAGGAGTTCACCGGGCTCGCCCTCGGGTACGCCCTTGCCCTCGGCGTCGACGATCCGGACCTCGTCGTCGGGCGAGAGCGGCCGGCCGTGCGGCTCGGACGCCGAGGTGAGGATGAGCGGCCCCTCCGGCATGGCCTGGACCCGCTGCACGCGGCAGGCCGATGCCGTCCCCAGCTCTTCCGCGGTGGCCCCCTCCGCGGGCCCGACGCCCAGCTGGACGAGTCGCAGGCTTCCCAAGTCGGCTCCGTTTGCGGGGAGTTCACGGAGCCAGTGCCGGGCGTCAGCGGGGGCGAGCGAAGCGTGGGTGACCCGCTCCCGTTCGATGAGCGTGAGGCATTCCGCCGGTGTCCCGGTCTCGGCCTGGACGACGGTGCCGCCGGCCATGAGGGTGCCGATGATGCCGGGGCAGCCGAGCGTGAGGGTGAATTCGGCGGACGGCGCCGCCAGATACACGTCGTCCTCGGCGAGCGCTGCCGCCTCGGCGGCCGCCCGCGCCTGGCAGGCGTAGTCGTCGTGGGTGCGGGGGACGAGTCGGGGCGTGTCGGTGGTGTCGGCGGCGAGCAGGAAGAACGCCACCTCGTCGGCGCTCCGCACGAGGGGGCGGTCGGGCGGGGCGTCGACGGAGGCCAGCGGGAAGTAGTGGCAGCCTGACGCATCGGTCGCCAGGCCGCCGTAAGGGGAGGCGGTACCGGGCGGCTCGTAGCTGAACACCCGCCGCAGGAAGGGCCATCGGGCGGCGATGTCCGCGGCCAGGCCCCGGTGGTCGAAGCCGTCGTGCACCGAGGGACCGACATAGCCGGCGGCCTCGGTGACCCGGGCGGCGTGGGACACCTGGGGCTCGCGGTGCGTGACGGGACAGAACACGGGGATCGTGCCGGCGCGCATCAGCGCGAACGCCGTGATGACGAGCTCGGGCACGTTCGGCAACTGCACGACGACCCGTTGGCCGGGCCGCAGACCGCGCAGCCGGAAGCCGGCGGCCATGCGCTCGACCCGCCGGTTCAGCTGCCCATAGGTGAGGCGGGTGTCGCCCTGCACGAGCGCGGTCCGGGGCCCGTACCGCAGGGCGCAGCCGCGCAACAGGTCGTCCAGTGTGTGACCACGCCAGTGTCCGGCCGCCCGGTAGCGCTCGGCGAACACGTGGGGCCAGGGCGTACAGCCGTCGAGCATGGCGGTCCTTCGCGGTCTCGGGTGCCGGTCGCCGCAGTCTCCCCGCCCTGCGGCCGGCCCTCGTACTGGCGGAACCCACGAAGATCGGTACGGCGCTCGGGCCTCCCCTACGAACGGGGTGTTCACCAGCTGATTCCGGCCGCCACCGGCAGATGGTCACTGCCCGTGGCCGCCAGCACCCAGGAGCTCTCGGCCGCCACTCCCCTGACCATGATCTGGTCGATCCGGGCCACCGGGAACGACGCCGGCCAGGTGAAGCCGAAGCCGTCCCCGGCCGTCTCCTGGACGGAGCGGAGCCGTGAGGTGATGGAGTCGAGGGCGCGGTCGTCCGTGGTGCCGTTCAGGTCGCCGAGGAGGACGACCCGCTCACTGCGGTCGGCGGCGAGGGCCTCGCCGAGCGCCTGTGCGCCCCGGTCCCGCGACTCGGTCCAGAAGCCGCCCCTGGGCATCACGCGTACGGAGCCGAGGTGGGCGACGTACACCGTGAGCGGGCCGTGGTCCGTGGCGACGGTGGTGCGCAGTGCCCGTTGGTAGCCCATCTTCTCGTCCATCGACTTGGTGGCGCCCAGCGGCCCGGCGTCCTGCCTGATGTCGACCGGCCGGGTGTCCGACAGCGGGAGCCTGCTCCACAGTCCGACGGTGCCCAGCACCGCGTGGTAGCGGTAGGTCCTCGCCAGTTCCTTCTCGTACGTCCCCTTGGCGTGCTCGGCCAGCTCCTCCAGTGCCAGCACGTCCGCGCCGGACGCGGCGAGGTCCCGGGCGGTGCCCGCCGGGTCGGGGTTGTCGGCGCCGACGTTGTGACTGACGAGGGTGAGATCGCCGCCGCCGTGGGACTTGTCGGTGAGCAGCCCGCCGAAGAGGCTCAGCCACACCGTCGTCGGCAGCAGCAGCGCCACGACGGCCGCGGCGGAGCGGCGCCACAGTGCTCCGGCGAGCAGCAGCGGGACGAACAGCCCGAGCCAGGGAAGGAAGGTCTCCACCAGGCTGCCGAGGCCCCCGCGGTCGGTGATCCCCGCGTGCAGCAGCATGACCAGGCCGAGCAGCAGCGCCAGCGCCGCGAGGACCGGCCCGCGCTTCCAGGGCCCCGGCCGCAGGCCGCCGCGGAGCGCCCGGCGGATGCCCGCACGCCAGGTGGCGGTGCCGGCGTCCGGCCGTACGGCGTCCTCCTGGGGCCGTTCCGGGGTGTCGACCTGCACCGATGTCCGTGGCGGTGGAGGTGGGGTGGTTCGCGTCATACGGCCAGTCAAGGCCGGGTGGTGTTGCCGGGCCGTATGCGGTTTTCGATATGCCGACGATATGCGGGGGCTCGTAGCCTTGAGTGCATGCGTGTGCTGATCGTCGAGGACGAACCGTATCTGGCAGAAGCCGTCCGCGACGGACTGCGCCTCGAAGCGATCGCGGCCGACATCGCGGGTGACGGCGACGCCGCGCTGGAGCTGCTGAGTGTCAACTCCTACGACATCGCCGTCCTCGACCGTGACATCCCCGGGCCGTCCGGTGACGAGGTCGCCAAGCGCATCGTCGCCTCCGGCAGCGGGATGCCGATCCTCATGCTCACCGCGGCCGACCGCCTCGACGACAAGGCCTCCGGCTTCGAACTCGGCGCGGACGACTACCTCACGAAACCCTTCGAACTGCGCGAACTCGCGCTCCGGCTCAGGGCGCTGGACCGCAGACGGGCGCACAGCAGGCCGCCGGTGCGGGAGATCGCGGGGCTGCGCCTCGACCCGTTCCGCCGGGAGGTCTACCGGGACGGCCGGTTCGTCGCGCTGACCAGGAAACAGTTCGCCGTGCTGGAGGTCCTCGTCGCCGCCGAGGGCGGGGTCGTCAGCGCCGAGGAGCTCCTGGAGCGGGCGTGGGACGAGAACGCCGACCCGTTCACCAACGCCGTGCGCATCACCGTCTCGGCGCTGCGCAAGCGGCTCGGCGAGCCGTGGATCATCGCCACCGTGCCGGGCGTCGGCTATCGCATCGACGGGCAGCCGGGGGCCGGGGGCGCGGGAGGGCACCGTGGATAGGCAGCCCGGGGTGAGTGTCCGCCTCAAGCTCACGCTCAGCTATGCCGGATTCCTCATGGTCGCCGGTCTTCTGCTGCTCGCCGCGGTGTGGCTGTTCCTGCTGCGGTACGTCCCCGACCGGGCGATGCTCTACAACCCCGACGACAAGCTGAACGGCATCTTTCCCGTCCGGGGCGCCCTCCAGCACGTCTTCGCTCCGCGGGCTGCCGCGGTGCTGGCGTTCCTGCTGGTGTTCGGGCTCGTGGGCGGATGGCTCCTGGCGGGCCGCATGCTCGCCCCGCTGACCCGCATCACGGACGCCGCCCGCCTGGCCACCCACGGCTCGCTGTCCCACCGCATCCGGCTGCCGGGCCGCGGGGACGAGTTCCGTGAACTCGCCGACGCCTTCGACGCGATGCTCGCCCGGCTGGAGGCCCACGTCGCCGAGCAGCAGCGGTTCGCGGCGAACGCCTCGCACGAGCTGCGCACCCCGCTGGCGATCTCGAAGACGCTGCTCGACGTGGCGCGCGGCGACCCGCACGCCGACACCGGCGAGCTCGTCGAACGCCTCCACGCCGTCAACGCCCGGGCGATCGACCTCACCGAGGCGCTGCTTCTGCTCAGCCGCGCCAACCAGCGGTCCTTCGTGCGGGAACCCGTCGACCTCTCCCTGCTCGCGGAGGAGGCCACCGAGACACTGCTGCCCCTCGCGGAGAAGCACGGGGTGACCATCGAGACCGACGCCGACCTCGCCCTGACGAGCGGATCCCCGGCGCTGCTGCTCCAGCTGACGACGAACCTGGTGCACAACGCGATCGTCCACAACCTGCCGGAGCGGGGCACCGTGCGGGTCACCACCGGTGTCCGTGGCGAGACGGCGGTGCTCACGGTGGAGAACACCGGCGAGCGGCTCACCCCGGAGCTGGCCGCGACCCTCACCGAACCGTTCCAGCGCGGCACCGAACGCATCCATGCCGACCACGCCGGTGTCGGCCTGGGGCTGGCCATCATCAAGACCATCACGCAGGCCCACGGCGGAACGCTCACGCTGACTCCGCGCGCCGCGGGCGGGATCCGCATCGCGGTGGAACTGCCGGCGTTCGTCGCGCGGATCGGCGGATGACGGAGCGTCAGGGAAGCGGCGCACCGCCGGACTCCGTCTTCCGGAGGCGCCGCAGACGTTCTTCGCCGCGCTCGTCGCGTTGGAGCAGGGCCGCGCCGAGCGGGGTCAGGGTGTGCACGACCGTGTTGGCGTACCGGTGGCTGGTGATGAGGCCGGCGTCGCGGAGCAGCGTGGTGTGGTGGCTGGCCGTGGCGGGGGTGACCCCGGCGTACCGGGCGGCCTCGGTCGTCGTGGCACCGGTCGCGGCCGCGCGCAGGACGGCGGCGCGGGTGGGCCCGAGCAGGCCGTTCAGGGGCGCGGCGGCGGTACGGGGGACGGTCGTCGGGATGTGCTGGACGGGGTAGAGCAGGACGGGCGGGAGGTCGGGATCCGCCAGCGCGACGGGCGCGTTCCAGCAGAAGTAGGAGGGGATCAGCAGCAGTCCGCGCCCGTCGAGGTGGACGTCGCGGCGCCGCGGGTACCCCGGGATCTCCAGGATCGGGTGGCGCCAGCGGATCGCGGGCGACAGGCCGGCGAGCATGGCCTCGGTCCCGGCGCGCAACAGCGTCCGGGTGTGCCGTGCCCTCTCGGCGTACAGGCGCTCGTGGATGTCCTCCTCGTGCGGGGCGATCACGGCGTGGTGGTAGGCGCGCAGGGCGTGCACGAGCTCTCCCCGGGTCTCCCGCTCGGCCACCCGGTGCGCCCAGGCCGGGCCGCCCACCGTCCCGCGGAGCCGCGTCACCTCGTCGGTCACCCGGTGGCGCGGGGTCGCGAGAATGCTCTCCAGACCGGCGTCCAGACCGTCGACGCCCTCGGTCGGGGTGAGGAAGTCCGGGAAGTAGCTGGCCCGTGGGAAGAGCGGCAGGAGCAGCGGCATGACGGTGCGGTCCAGGCCGCTCCGGTGGAGCGTCGAGCGGGCGGTGCGGTACCAGAGCGCGTGCGCCCAGCGGCCGTCGCGGGTCTGGAAACGGTGCAGGCTGGCCGCCACCTCCCACAGCGGGTGAGGCCCGGCCGCCACGGTGAGGCGGGTCAGGTCCTCGGGCGTGAAATGAAAGCGGAGCATCCCATTCCCCCCTCTCTCCCCGTCTGTCACCTGCGATGTTTCACCTCGGTCGCATGAGCATGACAGCGACGGGAGGTGCGCGGAACATGAGTTCACGCCAGCCGGATCCGCCGGGTGAAACGGGGCTACGGGGCGCCCGGCACCGCCGTCGCAGGACCGCGGTCGACGCGGCGCCCACGGCGGATCACGGCACCGACCACCAGAAGGGGATCCGTATGTCCTCGCACGAGCACGAGAGCACCCCCGAACCACGTCGGCCGCGCCGGTTCCGCCGGCCCCTCGCGGTCGCCGTCCTCACCGGCGCCCTGGCCGCCCTGAGCCTGGTCGTGCCCGGCACGGCCAACGCCTCCGCACAGGCGTGGGAGTGCAGCAGCGGCGACGTGTGCGTCTGGAACGCCACCAACGGCACCGGCAGCCGGTGCTCGTGGACCAACGCCGACCCGGACTGGTGGAGCGGCTCCATCCAGTGTTCCTGGTCCGACACACAGAACGCCCGCTCGGCCTACAACCGCGGCACGTCCTCCTCCTACGCCGGCGTCGCCTTCTACTCGGGCGCCAACTACAGCGGCTACCTCGGCTGCCTGTCCCAGAACGGTGGCTGGGACGACGACTTCAACGTCAGAATCCGCTCCCACCGCTGGGTCACCTCCTGCTGACCCCGCCCTGCCGAAGGGGGCCGGCCTCGCCGAGGCCGGCCCTCAGGAATTCGACTCCGCCAGGTCATCGCGGACGTCGCTACGCTCGTGCGCCATGCGGCCCACACGCCTCGACACCGCCCGCATCCGGGCGGCCCGCCAGGTGATCGACCCGGCGTTCCTCGACACCCCGCTGTACCGTTGCGACGCGCTCGACCCCGTACTCGGCTGCGCGGTGAGCGTCAAGCTGGAGACGGCGAACCCGGTCCGCAGCTTCAAGGGCCGCGGCACCGAACTGGTCGCGAGCCGGCTCGCCGACCACGGACCCGGAGCCGTGGTGTGCGCCAGCGCGGGCAACCTCGGTCAGGCTCTCGCCTGGTCCGCCCGCGACCGCGGCCTCGATGTCACCGTCGTGGCCTCGCGCTTCGCGACCGCGGCCAAAGTCGACCGCATCCGCGCGCTGGGCGCCCGGCTGGAGTTGGTGGACGGCGACCACGAGGCGGCCCGCGAGCGCGCGGCGGCCATCGCCCGGCACGACGGCAGCAGACTGCTGGAGGACAGCCTCGACATCGAGACCTGCGAGGGCGCGGCGACCATCGGCCTGGAACTCGTGGCCCAGCAGACCGCCGTCCCGGCGTACGACGCCGTCCTGATCGCTCTCGGGGGCGGGGCGCTGGCGACCGGCGTGGGGCATGTGCTCAAGGCCCTGGCGCCCGGCGTCGAGGTGATCTGCGTCCAGCCGCGGGGCGCTCCGGCGCTGACCCTGTCCTGGCGTGCCCGACGCGTCGTCAGCACCGAGTCGGCCGACACCATCGCCGACGGTGTCGCCGGCCGGCACCCCATTCCCGCCGTCCTGGACGACCTCCTGCTGGTCGCCGACGACGCCGTCCTGGTCGAGGAGTCGTCGATCACGGCCGGCATGCGGCTGCTCCTGCACCACGCCGGGCTCGTCGTCGAGCCGTCGGCCGCGCTCGGCATCGCGGCGATCCTGGAGGACCGCGACCGTTTCGCGGGCCGGCATGTGGTCACGATCGTGTGCGGCAGCAACGTGGACATGACGGCGTACCACCGCTGGACCGGTACGGCGCTCACGCCCCGTCAGGATGCTCGGCCGCGCCTGTGACACCGGAGGGTGCCGCGGGTTCCGTGGTCCGCGCCTGTTGCAGGACCTGGCGGGCCACTTCGCGCAGCGCGGCCACGGCGGGCTTGTCCCGGTTCTCGGGGAGCCAGGCGAGTTCGGCGGTGGAGACGCCCAGCTCCGGGACGTCGACGTAGGTGAGGCCGGCGCGCGGATACAACCGGCGGGCGGCGGAGGGCAGGAAGGTGATCGCCTGTTGCTGGGTGACGGCGAGGACCATGCTCTCGGTGTCCCGGACCACCGGCCCGAACCGGACGGGCGTCCCGTCGGGGCGCGGGTTGACCGTGAGGTGGTCCCACCACGCGCGCGGTACTTCCGGAGGCATGTCGACGACGACGCGGTCGGCGAGCTGGGCGAGGGTGAGCACGTCCCGGTCGGCGAGCGGGTCGTCGGCGGGTAGGCAGGCCACGCGGGTCTCCGTGGCCAGGTGCAGGGACTGGATGCCCGGCGGCAGCGGGCCGCGCAGGAAGGCGGCGTCGACCTCGCCGGTGCCGAGCCTGCTGAACATGTCGACGAAGGTGAGGTTGCGGACCTCGATCTCCAAGTCCGGGTGGCCGCCGCGGAGTCGGGCGAGGATGGCCTGGGCGTACGGCATCGCGGCCTCGGCGCCGAGACTGCCGATCCGTAGGCGTCCGCGGGTGGTTCCGGCATGGACGTCGGCGGCCTGGAGCAGCCGGGCCATGGCGTCGACCACCGCCCTCGCCTCGTGGACGAGCCCCTGACCGGCGGGGGTGAGCCGCACGGCGCGGCCGCCGCGTTCGACCAGTTCGACGCCCAACCGCTGTTCCAGGGACCTGATCTGCTGGCTGAACGCGGGCTGGGTGACGTAGACGCGCGCCGCGGCTCTCCCGAAGTGGAGCTCCTCCGCGAGGACCAGCAGCAGACGGAGTTGGTGGATGCTCGGCTCCCGTGTGCCGCCGAGCCCACGACCAGGACTCATACAGGGAAGTTTATCGAGAAGGAGCCGATCCTCTCCGCCTTCTGATCTTTCCGGTGCGGGGCGGTCTGGACAGGATCGACACAGCTGCCGGGCGGACCCGCAGGCGATGGCGGGGTCCTTGCCGCGGCGAGGGGACGGCAAGGACCCGCCGTCCCACCGGTCGCCGGCGGCCCGAGCCGATCCGAATCTCATCGCCGTCGAGGACCATCAGTGCTTCGCATCCACTTCGACTGGAGCGACCTGCAGAACGTGCGGATCGCTCAACAGCCCGACCCGCTGTGGGAGTTGATGTGCGCGATCTGCCGTTGGCAGACCCGCCAGGGCCCCCTGTCCTTCGGCCACTGGCGCAGAGAGACCACACAGCGGCTGTCGCTCGACGTCCGCGCCGCTCGTGCCCTGCGCACCCTGCGCAGCTACGTCCCAACCACCGGCTACATCCCCGACTTCCTCACGCCGCCGCTCACGGGCGAAGGGCTGGAGGCGGGGCTGGAGTCGGTCCGGGCGACACCCCGCGACCGGCTGGTGACCGAACTGACCCGCCTCGCCGTGTCCACGCCCTTGCCGCGACGCGCGAGAGGACTGTACGAGCCGACGTACGGCTCACTCATGCTCGTGGCGGACGTCATGCGGCACTCGTTCCGCACCCTGCTGGAGCCGTACTGGGGGCATGTGCGGTCCGCGGTGAGCGACGACGTCGCCCTGCGCACCCGGACCCTGCTGGACGGCGGAACCGCCGCCCTCCTGAGCGGTCTGCGCCCGTTCGCCCGCTGGAACCCGCCGTACCTCGACGTCGACTATCCCGTCGACCGGGAGTTACGGCTGGAGGGCCGCGGGCTGGTGCTCGTGCCCTCGTACTTCTGCTGGCGCAGACCCACCGCGCTCGCGGACCCCGGCCTCGATCCGGTGCTGGTGTACCCCGTCCCCAAGCAGCCGATCGAGATCCTGCGCACCGGTGGGGAACGGCTGGACCGGCTGCTGGGCCGGACCCGCAGCGCCGTCCTCGCCGACGTGGCGGGCCACCGCACCCGTACGACGAGCGAGGTGGCGCGGCGCCTGCGGCTGGCACCCGCCAGCGCGAGCTACCAGATCGGCGTCCTGCGCGAGGCGGGCCTGATCGTGAGCCACCGCGACGGCAAACACGTGGAGCACTCGGCCACGGCGTTGGCGCACAACCTCCTGTCCGGCACCGGGGCGACGATTCGATGAGGCTCGAAAGCATGGCCGCACCCGCTGGTCCGATGGCACTGTCCAGGTGACCACCAAGGGGAACAGGGGAAACAAATGAACCTCCGCAAGCGCCTGTTGGCCGTGACCTTCCTGACCATCACCGGACTGGCCGGCCTGACCGCTCCGGCCCTGGCGGCGCCGATGCCCAGCAAGGCCGGAACCGTTTCCGTCCTGTGCGCGGCGGGCTGCTACCAGTAACCCGGCACCCCGGCCGCGTGTCGGGGCGCCGCAACAGATGTCACCGGCGTGTCACAGCCCTCCCGGGCCTCACAACCTGATGCGTGGCACCCGTGTCGAACACCGCGTCGGCCCAGACCAGCCGACGGACGTCATCACTGACTGACCATCAACCTTCCACGGGGGAAACAGACATGAGCTTCACCCTGCGCAGCACCCGCCGCACCGCGGGCTCGGCCGCCGTCGCCGCGGCCTCCTTCCTGGTGCTGGCGGGCGCCGGCATCCTGGCCGCGCCCACCGCGTTCGCGGGCGTCCCCGGCGGCACCGCCGCCGCCGACCGCAACAGCGACTTCAACGGCGACGGTTACAACGACGTCGTCACCGGCGCCCCGGACGGCACCGTCGACGGCAAGGAAAGCGCCGGGTACGTCACCGTGCAGTACGGCGCGCCCAACGGGATCGGCACCAACAACACCGTGCCGAGGGGCGAGGTCCAGCTCCTCAGCCAGTCCACCGCCGGCGTGCCCGGCACCTCCGAGTTCGGCGACCGCTTCGGGCAGGCGATCGCCACCGGCGACCTCGACGGCGACGGCTACGACGACCTGGTCGTCGGCACGCCCGGCGAGGACGAGGGCAGCGTCGAGGACGCCGGCCGGGTGACCGTGGTGTACGGCTCCGCCCAGGGCCTCGACACCGGGCGCACGTCGAGCATCACCGCCGCCCGCCCCACCGCCGACGCCCGCTTCGGCCTCGCGGTCGCCGCCGCCCGGTTCACCGGGGACATCGACGCCGACCAGCTCACCGTGCTCGACCAGACGGGCCTGAACGTCTTCACGTACCACGCGGGCGTCCTGCGCCAGGTCGGCACCCCGCACTCCACCGGCCACGCCCTCAACGGCGCCTATCTGACGACGGGCGACTACGACCACAACGGCTTCGCCGACCTCGTCGTCTCCGGCTACAGCCCCGACGACGACTACGCCAAGGGCTGGTCGGCCCTCTACGCCGGCGGCCCCGAGGGCCTGGCCTACCAGCGGGACCTGCACGGCGGTCTGGGCTCGGCCTCCGGCGACATCAACGGCGACGGGTACGACGACCTCGTCGTCGGCCAGCTCAGCGGCGTCGACGACACCACGGGCGACGCGGACGCGCCCGGCGGCCTCGTCGGCGTGTACTACGGCGGCGAGCACGGCCCCGCCGGCACGCCGCAGTGGTGGTCGCAGAACTCCCCCGGCGTGCCCGGTGCGGCCGAGCGCGGCGACGCCTGGGGCAACGACCTCTCCGTGGCCGACGTCGACGGTGACGGCCGCGCCGATGTGGCGGTCGGCGCACCCGGCGAGGACGTGGGCACCGTCGCCGACGCGGGAGCGGTCTGGCTGCTGCGCGGCTCGCGGACGGGACTGACCGGCACCGGCTCACAGTCCTTCGACCAGAACACCGCCAGCATCCCCGGTACCGCCGAGGCCGGCGACGCCTGGGGCGCCCAGGTACGGCTCGTGGACACCGACGGTGACGGCCGCGCCGAGCTGGTGGCCGCCGCGCCCGACGAGAACGCCGGTGACGGCGCGGTGTGGCTGCTGCCCGCGAGCGGCAACGGCCTCCTCGCCGACGGCTCCCGGTCCTACGGGGCCTCCGCCCTCGGCGGCGCCGCCCACGGCGCGCACTTCGGCTCGGTGATCGATGAGTAGACCGACCGCCGCATCCCCGGGCCGCTGCCGGCCCCTGACGATCAACGAGCCGCCCTGTGCGGCTCGTTGTTCGTCGTCCGCTGGTTCTCGCTTCAGCCGAACCGCAGGACGCGCGGCGCGAAGGTGCCCTCGGGGCCGTCGGCGCGGCCGACCGACCACACCGTCGCCGTACCCGGCACCGGCGCCAGCCGCAGCGTCCGGGAGTCCCCCTCACCGGGCACCGCCGGTTCCTCGTACCCGGCGAACGACTGTCCGTCCCAGGCGAGGAAGTCCGGTCCTGGAACCAGCGGGGGCGTGCTGCCCGGTGGGCCCCACTTCTGGGAGCGGGCCACCGAGATCCAGCCCAGCGCACCGGAGGTGGTGGGCGTCAGAGACGTGATCCCGCCGAAGTCGGTGGGCACGGCCACCTTGTTCCACGTCTGCCCGTCGAAGCGGACCAGCAGCGGCGGGATCGGCCGCCCCGGCGGACCGCCTACGAACCCGGCCGTGCCGCCCGCCCACACCTCCGTCGGCGAGACGGCCAGCACACTGCCCACGGCGGAGCGCGGGAACCCGTCGACGACGGTCTGCCGCCATGCCTGGCCGTCCCAATGGGACACCGCCGCCCCCGAGTTGGTCTCGCCCGCGGCCCACACGTCGTCGGCCGCCAGGATGTGCAGGCCGTACACCGACCCCGGCGGCACCGGCACGTCCCGCCAGCCGTGCCCGTCCCGGCGCAGCAGCGCCTGCGCGCCGTCCCGTGTACCGATCAGCCAGGTCTCGCCGCCGCCGGCGACGGCCTTCGTCAGGACGACCCCGCTCGGCGGCCGGGTCTCGGACCAGGTGGTGCCGTCGCAGTGCAGCAGCCGGGTGCCGCCCGCCGCGTCGCGGCCGACCGCCCAGACGGCGTTCGGCGAGGCCGCGGCGACGGACAGCAGTTCTCCCTGCCAGCCGATCCCGGGCAGGCTCTGCCGCTGCCACGCGGTGCCGTCCCAGCGCAGCACCAGCGGGAAGCCCGGCGCCTCGCGCCCCACGGCGTCGGCGCCCACCGCCCATGCCCGGTCCGGCCCGAAGGCCACGGCCTCGTTCAGCGCGGCCTGCGGGCGCACCTGCGCCGGGAGCGGAACGTGCTGCCAGGACGTGGTGTCCGCCGCGGCCGGGGTCATGAGCGTCATGACGGTCATGACGACGGCGAGAGCGGCGACGAGAAGTCGGCGTGCCATGGTCAGCCTCCCAGCCGCTCGCTCATCAGGTTCGGTTTCGAGCCGTAGATCTCGACGGTTCCGAAGGACAGCAGCACGGCCCCGGCCCTCGCCAGGACACTCGGCTTGACGTCGATCGCGTTCGTGCGCTCCGGACCGTAGGAGAAGCTCGTGCGCGAGCCGTCCACGCGTGCGTACTTCGACTGGAACGCGCGGTCGCTGCGCATCGGGAGCCACAGCGCGCCGTCCGGGCCGCGCACCATGCCCTCGGTGTGGGTGTCGCCCAGGGGTGGGTGAGTGGTGCGCCAGGCATGCCCGTTGAAGGTCATCAGGTAGGTGCGGGACACGCCGTCGGTGTACTGGCTGCCGCCGATCGTCATCCTGCCGGACGGTTCGAGCAGGATCGTGTGCACATTGCTGTCCGGCGGCAGCGGCACCTTCGCGTCCCGCCAGGCCGTGCCGTCCCAGCGCAGGACGGCCGTGCCGGTGCTGGTGTCCGCCCAGGCCCAGGCGTCGCCGGCGGAGCGTGCGGTGATCCCCATCAGGAACAGCACCCCGTCCGGGGTGGCCTGGGCCGTCCAGGCGGAACCGTCGTAGTGCAGCACCTTCAGCCCGGTGTCGTCCTCACCGACCACCCAGGCGGCGCCCGGCACCGCGGCGAAGTCCTGGTAGGTCCACAGCGTCTGCGGCAACGGCACGGCACTCCACCCGTTCGCGGACCGGCGCAGGATCTCCCCCGCCCCCTCGCGGTCGTGGAGGAACCACACCTCGTCGCCGACGAACTGCACCTTCCCGAGCCAGCCCGGCTCGGTGGCGCCGGGGAAGCCGGTGTCCCGGCTCCATGCGGTGCCGTCCCACCGGTACAGCATCGGCCGCGGTCCGTCGGCGGCCTGCTCGTACCCCGTCGCCCACGCCTCCCCCGGCCCGCGGGCGGCGAGATCGGACACCGTCACCGGCGGAGCGGCCGCCGGCACCGACAGCACCGACCAGCTCGTCGTGGCCGGCGTCGCGACCGCGGCCGGTGACACGGCCGCGGCACAGGTGACGACAAGGCAGATGATGATCGCGCGGAGACCGTTCACGAGACCTCCCAGGCTGCGAAGCCCGCACACGGTACGGGCGTTCACCCACCCGTGAACAGACGGCATTCGGCCATCACGGGCCCCGCTGAACGCTCGACGCGCCCGGGTCCTGCGCGGCTACGCCGACCCCAGGGCTCCCAGCAACAGGGGCAGGGAGCGGTGGAGTTCGCGCTCCCAGTAGGGCCAGTCGTGGGTGCCGGGGCCGTAGAAATCGGTGGTGAGCCGCACTCCGGCCGCCTTCAGCCGGTCGGCGACCGCGTGGTTCATCTCGTTCAGCGTCGCCTCCAGGTCGTCGTAGGCGCCGGGCGGGTCGAAGGGGCCGGCGGTGCCGTCGCCGCTCGACAGGAAGACGGGGGTCGAGCGCAGCCGCTTCGCGAGGTAGTACGGGTCGTGCTCCTCCCAGATGGCGCGCTGGGCCACCGGGTCGCCCCACATCGCGAGCGGGTCCTGACCGTAGTCCCGCAACAGGCCCATCAGTCCGTTCGGGAAGTCGCCGTAGAGCGGATGCACCACGCCGCTGTAGCTCGCGGCCGCCCGGAACATGCCGGGGTGGTGGGCGGCGTAGAGCAGGGTGCCGAGGCCGCCCATGGAGAGGCCCGCGACGACCCGGCGGTGGCCGGCGCCGTAGCCGTGCTCCAGCAGCGGGAGCAGCTCCCGCAGATGGAAGGTCTCCCAGGCCGGCGAACCCCCCTTGCCGTGGTTCCACCAGTCGCTGTACCAGCCGTACTCACCGCCCTCGGGCATGACGACCAGGGTGCCGCGCAGCTCGGGCAGTGTCGCGACGTCGGTCTGGCGGGTCCAGCTGTCGTACGTGTCGCAGCAGCCGTGCAGCAGCAACAGCACCGGCCAGCGCTGGTGCGTGCGCCGCTCGTCCCAGCCGTCCGGGGTGAGCAGCCGCACCTTGGCCGTGCGGCCGAGGGCGGGCGAAGAGACGGTCAGGTCGACCAGGCGGTTGCCCACCTTCTCCTCCGCCACCACCTTGGCGCGGCCGCTTCCGCCGCCTCCCGCCCCACCGGCCGCCGCGGTCGCGGTCCCCGGCAGGACCGCCATGACCAAGGCGACCAGGGCTGTCCAGAGCAACAGACGGACACGACCAGGGTGCACAGCGAGCCTCCACTTCGAGCGAACCGCTCGGTCAGGGATCGGTACCACCGGGGAGCGTACGGATCGGTGGGGTATGGGTCACTACGCCATACTGCTGAAGTCAGACGGACGACAGCGTTCCAGCGGCAGTCGGGAGCAAGGCGTGCACTCTTGAACCGGATCTTGGTGGTGGGTGTCACCGGCGCGGGCAAGTCGACGCTCGCGCGAGCCCTCGGCGGTCGACTGGGGCTGCGCTACCACGAGATGGACGCGCTGTACTTCAACGGCCCCGGGTGGGCGGTCAACGGCAACCTGGCCGAGGACGTGTCACGGCTGACCGCCGAAGGCGGGTGGGTCATCGACTCCCTCGGCTACCCGGAGGTGCGTGACCTGCTGTGGGACCGGGCCGACAGCGTGGTCTGGCTGGACTATCCCAAGCGGGTCGTCATGCCGCGCGTACTCCGCCGCTCCCTCCGGCGCAGCGTCACCCGCGAGTCCCTCTTCGGCGGCAACAGGGAGACCTGGAGGGGCTGGCTGAGCCGGGAGCATCCGGCCTGGTGGGCCTGGTCCCAGCACGGGCCCCGCCGGCGCGAGATCGAACGCCGGGTCCACGATCCCCGCTTCGCCCCGCTGAAGACCCTCCGCTTCACCCGTCCTGAGGACACCGCGGCCTGGTTGGCATCCGTCTGACCGGCGCCGGGCCCTGGTTGGCATCCGGTGCCGGGCCCTGGGATCACGGGTTACGCGGGACCGCGGTCGGCGCGAGGCCCGCGAACACGATGCCGAGCATGCGGGAGCGCACCTCGTCGTCCAGCGGCGCGTGGGCGGCGGCGCGGGACGCACCGACCAACAGGGCGTAGACCTCGGGCAGTTCGACGTCGTCGCGTACCGCGCCGGCCTGTTGGGCGCGGTCGAGGAGTCCGCCCACCGCTCGGCGCAGGGCCTGCGCGGCTTCGGTGGCCCGGCTGTCGGCGGCGCCACCCGCCTCCGACAAGGCCTCCGCGAGGGCGATCTTCTTCGTCGCGTCGGCAACGAGATGCCGGAAGAAGCCGAAGAACGCCTCCCCCGGCTCCCGGGCGTCGAGCCGCGCCTCGGCCTCCGCCGTGAGCCGCTCGAAGTGCCGGACGAGCACGGCCTCCAACAGGGCGGCCTTGGTGGGGAAGTTCCGGAAGACGGTCGCGATGCCGACCCCGGCGAGGCGCGCCACCTCCTCGGTGGACGCCGACTTTCCGCCGTGCCCGAAAACGTCCTCGGCGACATCGAGGACACGCTCACGATTGGCCTGCGCGTCAGCTCGCCGTGCCATCCAACATCGCTTCCTCACAAGTCCGTTGACTACCGGAGTGACGACTCCATATATTCGGAGTCGCCACTCCGGATCATAGCCGACCGCACGCCAGAGGAGAGCCCATGTCCGAGGACCCCGAGCCCGAGCACCGCAGCCCGCGTGACGTCTTCCTCGCCCTGGTGAACGGTGTCGCGGAGGGCCGCTGGGAGGAACTCCCCGAGCTCTACGCCGAGCACACCGACGTCGTCCACCCCTTCCACCCCCTGCGCGCCCCGGCCCTGCGCACCCGCGAGGAACTGCGCGCACACTTCGCTCCCACGGGCACGGGCCCGCTCCTGATCCGCCGCCCGGCGAACATCACCATCCACGAGACCGCCGACCCCGAGGTCATCGTCGCGGAGTTCGAGTACCGGGGCCACGTCGCCGAGAGCGGCGAGGAGTTCGCCCTCCCCGGCATCTTCGTCCTACGGGTGCGCGACGGGCAGATCGTGAGTTCCCGCGACTACTTCGACCACCTCGCCGCGGCCAGGGTCCGCGGAGGCCTGGACCCGCTCTTCGCGGCGCTGCACAGCGCCGGCGAGACCGGATGACGGTCGGCAGCGCACACACCGGGGCCGGCCGTGACGGAAGGCTTTCACCCGTCGACCTCCAACAGGTCTGCCCTTCATCCGAGTTGCCGTAGGCGCGGCCGGTCCGCGAGTGCCTCCGGGTGGTCGGCCGCATAGTCCCGTACGACCGCTTCGAAGCTCGCGTCGGGCCTCAGGCCCAGGTGCGCGCCGCGGGTGTTGTCGAAGTCGGCGGGCCAGGAGGCCACGACGGACTCCACGAACGGATCGGGGCTGAACGTCACGAGGTCGGCGGTCTGCGGCCCGGCCAGCCGTCGCAGCGTGTCGAGCATGTCGGCGACCGAGACGGTGAGGGCGGGCACGTTGACGGGGGTCGCTCCCCGGATCCGGCCCGGCCCGTCGCCGTGCCCGGCTTCCGCGACGCACAGCAGGGCCTGGACCGTGGTCCGCGGGGAGGCCACGGCCAGGGTCAGCTCCGGGGCGACCGGGCAGACGGCCGGCCGGCCGGCGAGCGGCTCGCGGATGATCGCGGAGACGAAACCGGACGCGGCCGCGTTGGGCCGTCCCGGTCGTACCGCCACGGTCATCAGCCGGACCACGCGCCCGTCGACGTAGCCGCGGCGGCTCATGTCCGCGATGAGGTGCTCGCACACCAACTTCTGCGTGCCGTAGCTCGATCGCGGTGTGGGCAGGGTCGTCTCGCTGACCGGCTGAGAGAGGTCCCCCGCGGCGGGCCGGCCGTAGACGGCGATGCTGCTCGTGAACACCACCCGTACCGTCGGGCCGCCCGTCGCCGACTGCGTCCGCGCCGCATCGAGCAGGGCCCGGGTGGCGTCCACGTTGACGCGCATACCGAGGTCGAAGTCGGCCTCGCACTCGGCGGACACCGCCGCGGCGAGATGGAACACCACGTCCACCGGCTCGGCGAACACCTCGGCGAGGCGGTCGACCAGGTCGCCGGTCACCACCTGCGCCAGCGCGTCAGCGGTCGGCTCCTCGTCGGGCGGAGCCACCCGATCGACCAGCACCAGCCGACTGATCGGTACCCCGCTGAACGACCGGCCGCGCAGGAGTTCCCTGACCAGCAGGCGTCCCACGAACCCGGACGCGCCCGTCACGACGATCCTCACTCGCCTCTCCCCCTCACCAGACGGTCGGCGGCTCACACGATGGCCCACCCCGTCGCCGGTCCGCCAGTGCGCCCGAGGCGATACGTACGTCAGAGCGATGCGCGCGGCGCGAACGGGTGGACTCGTACGGTGGGCGCCCGTACGGACAACCCTCGCTCACGGCGCGGATGGTGACGTGACTGCCTCGCCCCAGACCTGGAAGAGGCACCGAGACGTGAGACGACGTATCCCCGCCCGCCGTGCCCTCGCCGCGGCGCTGCTCGTGGCGTCCCTGCTGACCCCGCTGGCGGCGGCCCCCGCCACCGCCGCCCAGGCGCCCCGCAGCAGCGCTGGTGACGACTGTCCCCCGCACGAACTCGACCCGAAGCTGGCCGCCCGGCTCGACGCGGCCATCGAGAAGGTCCGCCGGCAGGCCGGCATCCCCGGTGTCGTCGCCGGGCTGTGGATGCCGGGCAAGGGCAGCTACGTCCGCGCCACCGGCGTCGCCGACAAGGCCACCGGCCGGCCGATGACCTCGGACGTGTTCGTGCGCATCGGCAGCGAGACCAAGACGTTCACGGTCACCGCGCTGCTCGAACTCGTCGACGACGGCCTGATCGGGCTCGACGACCCGATCTCCCGTTACGTCCACGGCGTGCCCCGAGGGCATCGGATCACGCTGCGCCAGCTCGCCGAGATGCGCAGCGGCCTCTACCCCTACACCGCCGACGCTGACTTCCAGCACGATCTGCTGAGCGACCCGACGCGGTTCTTCACCCCGCGGGAGGTCCTGGCGTACGGCTTCAAGCACAAGAACACCTTCGCGCCGGGCGAGAAGTTCGAGTACTCCAACACCAACCTCGTGCTCCTCGGTCTGGTGGTGGAGAAGGTCAGCGGGCGGCCCCTGGCGGACTTCCTGGAGGAGCGGGTGCTGCGGCCCGCCCGGCTGTCCCGCACACTGCTCCCGCGAGGCTTCGAGTTCCCGCGGCCGCATCCGCGCGGCTACACCAACCAGACGCTGACCGGTGAGGTCGCCGACAGCACGGACTGGAACCCCAGTTGGGCCTGGGCGGCCGGGGCGATGATCTCCGACCTGCACGACCTGCGCCGCTGGGCGAAGATCGTCGCCACCGGGACGCTGCTACGGCCCGAGACCCAGGCACAACGGCTGAAGATGCTCCCCACCGGCTTCCCCGGCACCAACTACGGCCTGGGCATCTTCGAGAGCGGCGGCTGGATCGGGCACAACGGGTCCATCCCCGGATACGAGACGGTCACCGTCTACCTGCCCGCGAAGAAGGCCACCCTGGTACTGATGATCAACACCGACATCTTCTCCCAGGGCCAGGAGCCGTCCACCCTGCTCGCCCGGGCGATCACCGAGATCGTGACGCCGGACCACGTGTACGCCCGTCCGATCCCCCCGAGGTAGCGGGCAGCGCGCGACAGACGGCGGCGGGCGTCTTTCAATGGAGGAGTGAACACTCTTGGGTGGATCACCGCAGCCGGGTTGTCGGCGCTGCTGGGCGCCGCCGCACCAGGACCCTCGCCGCCCCCTCCGCAGCCCCCGCCCCAGCTCGACGACGCGGAGGTGCAGCGGGCCGTCGACCAGCTGGACGGTGTGGTCGAGGCGGCCATGAAACGCACCGGGACCCCGGGCGTGGCCGTCGCCGTGGTGCATGACGGCAAGGTGATCCATCTCAAGGGCTACGGGGTCCGCAAGGCCGGCGAGAAGGCCGCCGTCGACGCCGACACCGTCTTCCAGCTGGCGTCCGTGTCGAAGCCGATCGCCTCCACCGTCGTCGCCGGCGCGGTCGGTGTGGACGGCTGGGCCGAGCCGGTCGCCCCGAACGTGCCGGACTTCCGGCTGAAGGACCCGTGGGTCACCTCCCATGTGACGGTCGCCGACCTCTTCTCGCACCGCAGTGGCCTGCCCGACCACGCCGGGGATCTGCTGGAGGACCTCGGCTACGACCGCGACTACATCCTGTCCCACCTGCGCTACGAGCCGCTGACCCCGTTCCGCGCGAGCTACGCCTACACCAACTTCGGTCTGACGGCCGCCGCCCAGGCCGTCGCCGACGAGAAGGGCGTGTCCTGGGAGAAGCTCGCCGCCGACACCCTCTACAAGCCGGCCGGCATGGAGTCCACCAGTTCCCGCTTCGAGGACTACGCGAAGGCCGAGGACCGGGCCTGGGGCCACGTCAAGGACGCCGACGGCGACTGGAAGGCCGAGTCCGTACGCGATCCCGACGCGCAGTCCCCCGCCGGCGGCGTCAGCTCCAGCGCCCGGGACATGGCGCGGTGGCTGCGGCTCCAGCTCGGCGAGGGCAAGCTGGACGGCAAGCAGATCATCGACGCCGAGGCCCTGGAACGCACCCACTGGCCCGAGGCGGTCGCCAGTCCACCGCACGCCGCGGCCGGCCGGACCGGCTTCTACGGCCTGGGCTGGAACGTGAGTTACGACGACGAGGGCCGCCTCAGGCTCTCGCACACCGGGGCGTTCGCGCTCGGCGCGCACACCAACGTCACGATGCTGCCCGGCGAGGAGCTCGGCATCGTCGTCCTCACCAACACCGCACCGGCCGGGGTCGCCGACGCCGTGGCCCTGGACTTCTTCGACATCGCGCAGACCGGGAAGGTCAGCCGCGACTGGATCCCGCTCGTGGACGGTCTGTACCAGCAGCAGGAGGACGCGGGCCGGTCGAAGACCGACTACGCCCACCCGCCCTCCGGTGCCGCGCCCGCGAAGGCGGCCGACACCTACACCGGCACATACGCGAGCGACTACTACGGACGGGCGCAGGTCGTCGCCGACGCCAAGGGCCGGCTGACGCTGCGGCTGGGCCCGGAGCCCCAGTCGTACCGGCTCACGCACTACGACGGCGACACGTTCAGCTTCGAGACGGCCGGCGAGAACGCGGTCGGCCGGACCGGCGTCACCTTCGATCCGGGCAGGAAGACCTTCACCGTCGAGTACCTCGATGCCGAGGGCCTGGGCACCTTCACTCGGGCCGACTAGACGGGCCGGGCGCTCCCCCGCTCGCCGCCTGCCGCACCGCCCGTGGTGAGGCGCCCAGTTCCTTGCGGCAGGTCTTGTTGAAGGCCTGGAGGTCGGGGATGCCGACGGCGGCCGCGATCGCCGGAATGGCCAGGGTGGAGGCGTTGAGGAGGTGCCGGGCGCGCGCCATGCGCCGGTGTCTGATGTAGCCGACGACCGTGTACCCGGTGTCCTCGCGGAACAACCGGGTGAGGTGGGTGTGCGAGACACCGGCGGCGCGGGCGACGGCCGGGATGGTCAGGGGCCCGGCCAGGTGTTCCTCGATGTGTGCCATGGCGGTCCGCAGCGCGGGGTGCCGGGGGCTCGGGCTGTTCTCGGCGGAGCCGGTCAGGGTGGTCGTGCGCCACAGCACGGTCCACAGTTCCGCCGAGGCGCGCAGCGGGGACTGCGCGATCGCCGCGACCGTCTGCCGCAGCAGCCCGCTCAGCGCGGTCGCGTCGGCTCCGGTGTCCTGCATCGCCGGAAGCCGGCGCCGCTCGCCCTCGCCCGGCAGCCGGAAGTGGGCGTACAGGTGCTCGCAGCGCGGGGCGTCGTAGTGGAAGTGCACCTCGGTGTCGGGCGGGACCAGGCTCAGATGCCCCGGCCGGATGGGATGCGACACCCCGCCGAACTCCAAGGTGCCGGAGTAGCCGTAGAGATGGAGCTGCCACAGCCGGGGCAGCCGGAACACCTCGTGCGGCCCGGCCGCGCCGTGCACGCCCACACCGGCGTTCGCCACCTGGGGCGGGAGATCCAGGGCCAGTTCCACGTCGTGCCGCATGGTGGAAAATTACCAGTGGTCGTCGATTACAGCCCATTGCGAGAGCTACATCCGATCCTAGGCTCGCCGTATGTCAACCACACCTCAGCTGCTGAGCAGCGTCCAGGTGGCGCGGTTCGTGGCGCACGGTTTCCTGCGTCTCGACGGCGTCGTACCGGCGGAGATGAACACGGAGGCGCTGGGCGTCTTCGCCGGGGATCTGCCCGTCGTGCCGTACGGCACACCCGTGCCGAAGGCGTTCCCCGAGGACTCGTTCGCCCGCAGGCTCGTCGAACTGCCCTCCGTGGCCGGGGCGTTGCGCAGCCTGGTCGGCCCCGACCCGACCGTCGACCACCACTTCGTGCACACGCGCCAGCCGCACGAGGGCAGCGCACAGCCACTGCACGCCGACGCCCTCATCGACGTGCGCCCGGACGCCTTCGACGTGCAGCTCATGTACTACCCGCAGGACGTCACCGCGGACATGGGCGGCACCCTCGTCGTGCCGGGCAGCCATCTGCGCCGGATCAACGAGTCCGACACCGGCCGCTACCAGAACCTGCTCGGCCAGACCCGGCTGACCTGCACCGCAGGCACGGTCATGCTGCTGCACCACGGCATCTGGCACGGCGGGCGGCGCAACGACAGCGACACCGTCCGCCACATGTACAAGATCCGCTTCAACCCGACCGTGCCGCAGGTGCGCTTGTGGGACGTGACGGATCTGAACTCCCCTGCCGTGTCGGAGGAGTTGGGGCGTACCTTCCCCTGGTACGAGGGCGCCACCGGCCGACTGGAGATCCACAACCGGATCCAGCTGTGGCGCACCCTGAGCGGCGACGCCGACTTCGACATCGACTACTGGGCCACCCGTATCGCCAACCGGCCCGCCCTGAGGAGCCAGGCATGACCCTCGCGGAACACGAGACGACCCGGATTCCCGCGGGCGTCACCCGGCAGCAGGTCCTCGTCCTGTACCTGTCCACGTCCGCGCTCGACGCGCAGGTGGTCGGCTGGGCCCGCTACGACGGCACCGGCACCACCCGCCCCACCACCGGCGACAGCGACGAACCTCCGTACGCCACCGGCGTCGCCGCGCTGGAGGACGGCTGGCGGCTGTTCCAGGCCGCCCAGCTCATCCCGCCCTATCCGGGCGCGGAGCACGAAACGTCGTTCCTCAAGCACGAGTTCTTCTTCGAGAAGCTCGTTCAGCTGTAGGCGCTGAGGGGTCGTCAGTCCGGGTCCGGCAACCGGCCGAGGGCATCGCGCAGTTGAGCGCGGCCGGTGACGCCGAGCTTGGGGAAGATCTTGTGCAGGTGGTAGCCGACGGTGCGCGGGGAGAGGTAGAGCCGGGCGCCGATGTCCCGGTTGGTCAGGCCCTCCGCCGCCAGCCGGGCGATCTGCAACTCCTGCGGGGTCAGGTCGGCCACGGTGGCGTCGGCGGGGGTCAAGGTCACGCCCGCCGCGCGGAGTTCGGCGGCGGCGCGTTGGGTCCAGGGGCGCGCGTCCAGTCGTACGAAGGTGTCGTGGGCGGCGGTCAGCTGGGGGCGGGCTTCCGCGGTGCGCCGGCGGCGGCGCAGCCACTCCGCGAAGTCCAGGCGGGCGAGGGCGAGTTCGAAGGGCCAGCGGGCCGCCGCCGGGTCCTCGGTCGCCGCACGGAAGTGGGGTTCGGCGTCCTCGGGTTCGCACAGCAGGGCCGAGGCGCGGTGCACGAGCGCGGCCAGCCGGGCGGAGCGGGGCTGTTCGAGGGTGCGCCGCACGGCGCCGAGCACGGTCCGGGCGTCGTCCGCCCGCCCGGCGCGGACGGCCGCGGCGGCGAGATCGGCGAGGTGGTAGAGGGAGGCGTGGTAGTGGACGGGGGCGGGGCGCGCCTCGTCGGTGAAGGTGGCGCGGAGCTGGCCGTACGCCGTCTCGTGGTCGCCCTCCGCCGTCGCCGCCAGGGCGAGCGCGTGGCGGTGACGCACGTACAGACTGCGGGAGCCGCGCAGGTCCCGGCCGCGGACGGCCTCCGCCACCCGGGCCCGCGCGCCGATGTGGTCGCCGCGGGCGGCGCGCAGGGTGGCCTGGAGGATCGGTGAGCCGACGGCGACGTTGTCCGCGCCCGCCTCGGTCGCCATCCAGAAGGCCTCCTCGGCGGCGGCCTGCGCCGCGTCCCAGGACCCGCTCTCGAAGTGCGCCAGGGCCAGGGCCTGGGCGACGGTGCAGTTGGCGCCGGCGGTGGCGGCGCTGCGCAGGTGGTCCCGGGCGCGACCGAGGAGACGTACGGCCTGCTCGGTCTCGTCCAGGATCCAGGCCGCGCCGCCGAGGGTGACGAGTCCTGGCAGGGTGCGCTCCGAGTCGTCCGGCAGGGTGTCGACGGCGGCGGTGAGGTGCTTCAGCAGCTGCGGCCGGTCGGTGAACGGGTGGACCGCCGCGCGGGTCCAGACACGGTCGGTGCCGTCCGGCTGCGGTGCGACGAGGCCGTCGATGCGCTGGATGTCGTGCCGGTGGCGGGGGTCCCCGGAGTTGTACGCGGGGGTCGCCGCCGTTCCCAGGGCGCTCAGGGCGAGGGCCGGTGCGGGCGTGGCCATGGATTCCGCGACGGGGATCAGGAAGGCCAGGGCGTCGTCGTGGCGCAGGGTGACGGCGAGGGACCAGCCCGCCCGCAGGGAGGCTTCGGCGAGGAGTTGGGGGTCTTCGGTCAGCGTGGTGACGCGGCCCGCGATCTCTCCGACCCATTGCGGGTGCCCCGCGTACATGGCGGACTCGGCCGCGGCGAGCAGCCGGCGGGCGCGTTCGCCCGGGTCGGGGGTGAGTTCCGCGGCGCGTTCCAGGGCGGTCGCCGCGGCGGCGTGTCCGCCTCGGTGGCGGAAGCGGAGCGCGCTCTCGGCGAGGGCGGCGGCGATCTCCGCGTCGGGACCGAGGGCGGCCGCGGCGAGGTGCCAGGCGCGGCGGTCGGGTTCGTGGGCGAGCGCGGCGGCGAGGGTGAGGTGGGCGGCGCGGCGTTCGGCGAAGGTGGCCGCCTGCTGGACGGCCGAGCGGACCAGCGGGTGCCGCAGCCTCACCTGGCCGCCCTCGACCCGGACCAGTCCGGCCTGCTCGGCCGGTGCCCAGATCTCCGGGTCGCCGAGGTCCGGGACGTCCGAGAGCTGGGCGGTGCCCGCGACCGCCGCCAGGAGCAGGGCTCGTCGCGTGGCGGCCGGAAGGGCGGGCAGGTCGGCGGCGAACAGGTTCTCCAGGCGGGCGGTCAGCGGCAGGGCGTCGGCGGCGGAACCGAGGGCGCGGTCGGTCATGGGCGGTGCGCCGCCCGGGTCGCGGGCGAAGGCGCGCGTGAGCTCGATCAGGGCGAGCGGGTTGCCCGCCGCCTGCGCGAGGATGCGGGAGCGCATCCGGCCCGTCGGGGGCTGCGGCTGCGCGTCCAGCAGCCGCCCGGCGGCGGCCCGGTCCAGCGGGTCGGCGGTCAGGTGCGGGAAGTCGCGGTCGAAGCGCGCCGGTACGGCCGCCTCACGGGCGGCGAGCAGCAAGGCCACGGGTTCCCCGTCGAGGCGCCGGGCGGCGAAGGCGAGGACGTCCAGTGAGCCGACGTCCAGCCACTGGGCGTCGTCGACGGCGATGAGCAGCGGCCGCCGGGCCGCCGCGTCCAGCAGCAGCGCCAGCACGGCGGCCCTGATGGTCAGCGGGTCCGGCGCCGCCGCTCCGCCGGCCGGGTCCATGCCGAGCGCCTGGCGCAGGGCGTCGCGCTGGTGGGCGGGCAGCCGGTCCACGCCGCCGAGGACGGGGCGCAGCAGCTGGTGAGCCCCTGCGAAGCCGAGATCCTGCTCGCCCTCGCAGCCCCGCACCCGCAGCACCCGGCGGCCGCGCTCGGTGGCCTGTGCGGCGGCCCGGTCGACCAGGGCGCTCTTGCCCGCTCCCGGCTCACCGGTCAGCACCAGCACACGGGGGCCGTCGCCGTCCGCCGCGTCGATCAGGCGGGCGATCCGGGACAGTTCTCGCTCCCGGCCGAGCAGTGCGGGTCCGTCCCCCTGTCCGGCTCCGAAGTCGTCGAAGCCGCTGATCCCGCCGAAGTCCATGAAAACCCGTTCCCGCCCGCCACCGCTCACGCCCCATCCTGCCAGGTGGCCGTACATGACCGGTCACATGACAGAAGCGCGGCCCGCCACCTCGCTGGCAGCCTGCGAGCACCGGGCAGGGCACAGAGGCGGGAGCGGCAGTGGGTGGGGAAGCGGACGTCGACCGGCTCCTGACGGATGCCGACGCACCGCGGTCCCTGCTGGTGATCGGCGAACCCGGCAGCGGCAAGACCCGGCTGCTGCGGATCGCCGCGCGGAGGGCCACGGCCCAGGGGGCACGTGTGCTGGCGGCGCGTGCCTGCCCGTCGGAGGCGCGGGAGTCGTACGCCTGTCTGCACCAGCTCCTGCTGCCGGTCCGGGACGAGTGCGAGGCGTTGGCGGAGGACGAACGCCGGGTGTTCCAGGGCCTGTTCGCGGCCTGCGCCGCCCCGCCCCGGGACCGGGACCTGGCCACCGCGGTCCTGGCTCTGCTGGCCCACCTGGCACGGTCGGGTCCCGTGCTGCTGGCGGTCGACGATCTCCAGGACTGCGACCGCGCCTCCGCGGCCGTACTGGCTTTCGTGGCCCGGCGGCTCACCGGCCGGGCGGTCACCGCGCTGTTCACGGCGTGCGGTGACACGCCCCCTCCCGGTCTCCCCGCCGACATCGCCGTACGGTCACTGCGCCCCCTGTCCCCGAAGGCGGCGGCCCGGCTGGTGGACGCGCAGCCCGGTGCGCCCACCGGGCGGGCCAGGCTGGAGCTGCTCCGGCGGGCGGCGGGGAATCCGCTGGCGGTCATCGAGCTCAGCCGTGCCGCGGACCGGCCCGGGCGCATCCCGCGCGCGGTCGCCGCGTCTGTCGACGCGCTGCCGGAGGACACCCGGCGCGCCCTGCTGTACGCGGCCCTCACCGAACCGCAGGAGGAACTCGCCGTCCTGATGGCCGCGTTGGGCACCGACGACCTGCGGGTGTGGGCGCCGGCCGAGGCGGCCGGACTGGTCACCGTCGCCGACGGCCGTGTCGTCTTCCGCAACGCGCTGACGCGCCTCGCGGCCCTGCAACGGCAGCCGGCGAAACTGCGCCAGCAGGCCTGCCGGGACCTGGCCGCCCGGTCCGTCCACCGCGCCGGATATCTGGCCACGGCGGCTGTCGGCCCTGACGAGTCGGTGGCGGCGGCACTCGAAGAGGCCGCCGACCGGGCCGACCGCTTCACCGCGGCCCGCGCACTGGAGCGGGCCGCACAGCTCAGCCCCCGCGCCGTCGACCGGGTCCGCCGGCTCACCGCGGCCCTGACCGCCGCGAGCGACCTCGGCGACCCGGAATGGGTGCGCGAGCTGTACGCGGCACTGGCTGAGGCGTGTCCCGGTGCGGCGGGGTCGGGCGCCGCGGTCCGCGCCCTGAGCGGGGCGCTGTCGCTCCAGTCGTACCAGCGCGAGGCGTTCGACCTGGTGATGGGGGTCGTACCGCTGACGGACGACCCCTCGATGCTCTTGGGCCTCGCGGCCGCCGTCGCCCGTCAGTCGGGGCTTCCGGAGCACTGGCGGGAGGTCGGGCGGGCGGCCGGCGTGCACGCTGACGACGTCCTCGCGTCGCTGACCGCGCGAGCCTCGGCCGCACCGGGGTCGAGCCGGCCGGTCCAGCTGCTCGCGGCGGCCTCGCTCGCCCATCGCACCGACGAGTCCGACCGGTGCGCGGAGCAGTACCGACAGGCGGGCGAACTGCTGCGCGCCGAGGGCGCCTTGGGCCCGCTGGCCTGGGCGCTGCCGGACCAGGTGGACGCTCTGCTGGGTCTCGGACGGTGGGCGGAGGCCGAGTCGCTGATCGAGGAGGGCCTCGACCACGCCGCCGTCCACCGCTGGACCCGCGTCGAATTGGACCTCCAGGCCCTGCGCACCACGTTGCGGGCCCTGCGCGGCGAGAGCGACCCGGGCACCGCCGTCGCCGGCCCCGACGGGCGCTCCGTCAGCCTCCACGAGAACCGGGCCACCCATGCCCGGATGCTGCGGGCGGGCGGCCTGACCGCTCTCGCCCTCGGGGACGCGGAGGGCGCGTTCCGGCAGCTGCGGACGCTGTTCGCGGACGACGGCGAGCCCCTCGACCCCTTCCTCTCGCCGCGGTGCGTCGCCGAACTCGCCGTCGCCGCGCACCGCACGGGCCGGCAGCGGGAGGCGGCCCATGTCCTGGCCCGGGTCCGGCACCGTCAAGGTGACCGCCCGACGACCCGGATGACGCTGCTCATGCACCACGCGGCGGCCCTGGTCGACGAGGACGCGGACCCCGAGCACCACTTCCAGCTGGCGGTGGTCAACTCCGAGGCGGCCCACTGGCCGCTGGAACGGGCCCTGGCCCGGCTGGACCTCGCCCGGTGGCTGCGCCGCCGCAGGCGGCCGTTGGAGGCGCGCGCCCAGCTGACCGTCGTACTGGAGACCGCCGTCCGGCTCGGTGCCCGGCAGCTGGCCGAGTCGGCGCGCGGCGAGCTGCGCGCGAGCGGGGTGGCCGAGGCTCCCGCCGCGGAGCATCCGCTGGCCGAACTGACCGCCCAGCAACGGCAGATCGTCCGGTTGGCCGCGAAGGGCCTGTCGAACCGGGAGATCGGCGAACAGCTCTTCCTGTCGCCGCGTACGGTGGGCTCGCACCTCTACAACGTCTATCCCAAACTCGGCGTCAGCAGCCGCCATCAGCTGCGTGATCTCCTCGTGTGCGAGAAGTGACCGGGCGAGAGGCGGACATCGCATGGAGCCGGACGGGCAGCAGCCGTCCCCGCTGGTTCTGGAGCCGCTGGCGCAGCGCCTGCTCGACGCGTCCTCGGCGCCGCCGTTCCTCCACGAGCTGTCGCCGGCGGCCGGCCGTCAGGTCCTGAGGGAGTCCCAGGTCGAGCGGATCGAGGACTTCGCGGTGGACGCCGTGTTCCAGGTGGCGCCCGTGGGGCCGTCCGGGCTGGTGGGGTTCTGGCTGTTCAGACCCGCCGGCTCCCAAGGGCCGCTGCCCGCCCTGCTCTACGCCCACGGCGGCCGGTGGATGCTGGGCGACGCGCACACGCACGCGCGGCTGATCAGCGACCTCGTGGTCGGCGCGGGGGTGGCCGCCGTCGTCCCCGAGTACAGCCGCACCCCGGAGGCGCGCTACCCGGTGGCCGTCGAGGAGTGCTACGCCCTGCTGTCCTGGGTGACCGGGCACGCCGCCGAACTGGGGCTGGACGCGGGGCGGTTGGCGGTCGCCGGGGACTGTGCCGGCGCCACCCTGGCCATCGCGCTCACGCTGCTGGCGAAGTCGCGCGGCGGCCCGGACCTCAGCGCCCAGCTGCTCTACTACCCGATCACCGACGCCCGTTGCGCCAGCGCCTCCCAACGGCAGTTCGCCGATGGGTACCTGCTCACCCGGCAGGCCCTGCGCGCCTATTGGCGTCACTACAGCGACGATCCCCGGCGGCTGGCCGAACCGACCGCGTCCCCGTCACGGGCGAGCACCGCCCAACTGGCGGGACTGCCACCGGCGTTGGTGATCACGGCGGAGGCGGACGTGACGCGCGACGAGGCGGAGCAGTACGCGCGCCGGTTGCGCCGGGCGGGCGTCGCAGTGACCGCGGCCCGCTATCTGGGCACCGTCCACGACTTCGTCTCCCTCACCGGCCTGCGCGACAGTCCCTCGACCAGGGCGGCCGTGCGACAGGGCGCCGCCTTCCTGCGCGAGCGGCTCCGGGGCGCGAACCAGTCGACCGACTGATGCCTGGAGTGCCCGCTCCCAGGCAGGCTGACGGGTATGTCAGCCTTCTACGATTCCTTCACGGAAGACGACTGCGCGGCGCGGGGGCGCGGCCAGGTGTTCTGCACCCGTTCGGTGCCGCCCCGCGAGAGCCTGGAGTTCTGGCACGACGCGGTGTTCGCCACGCTGGTGGGGATGGACATCCGCACGGAGAGCGGGACGTACGACGCCACGATGCGCACGGACCGCCTGGGCGACCTGCGGATCACGACGGTCGACTGCGACCCGGGAGAGGTGCACCGCAACGCGGACCGCGTGGCCCGCGGGGACGGCACCCAGGTGTTCGTCGCCGTCCAGACCAGCGGCACCGCCCAGGTCGAGCAGGACGGCCGGTACACGGAGCTGCGGCCCGGTGACATCGCGTTCTTCGAGACCGTACGCCCGTACCGCACGCGTTTCCCGCAGCGGTTCCAGTTGAAGATCTTCGCCGTGCCCCGCGGCCTCCTCGGTCAGCCGGAGGCGGCCCTCGGACGGATCACGGCACGGGCCGTCCGCCCGCGAGGCGGCCTCGCCGCGTTGCTGTCGCCGTTCCTGTCACGGCTGGCGGACACCTCCGAGTCCTACTCGGGGCCGGTGGCCGACCGGATCGCCGAGAGCGCCGTCGGCCTGCTGGCCGCGGCAGCCGCCGAGCAACTGGGCGCGGAACCGGCCGAGTTGCCCGGCGCCGAGCGGGTGCTGCTGCTGCGCGTCCAGCGGTTCGTCCGCTGGAACCTGGCGGACCCCGGCCTCACGCCCGCGGTCATCGCCCGGGCCCACGGCATCTCGGTGCGCTATCTGCACCGGCTGTTCGAGCAGGAGGGCACGACGCTCGGCCAGTGGATCCGCCGGCTGCGGCTCCAGGAGTGCCGCAGGGAACTGACCGACACCGCCGGGCTGGGCGCCGCCGCCCGCCGCTGGGGGTTCAGCGGCACCGCGCACTTCGCCCGGGCGTTCCGCCGGGAGTACGGCACCTCGCCCACCGACTGGCTGCTCGGCGAACGCGACCGCCGCCGCCTGGAGCCGTCGTGAACGGGCCCGCGTGCGAGCAGCGGTCCTTCTCGCGCGCGTACGGCGACGTCGAACTGGTCACCCGTACCGACCCGGCCTCCTGGCGGGGCTCCCTGCGCCTGCTGCACCTGGGTGTGCTCCAGGTCGCGAGCGAGGACACGGACGCCGTGGAGGTCGTACGGACCACGCGGGACACGACGGCGGACGGCCGCACGCATCTGTTCGCCCGCCTCCAACTCCAGGGCACCGCCCTGGTGTTCCAGGACGGCCGCCGGGCCCGCCTGCGCCCGGGGGGCCTGATCTTCTACGACGCCGGCCGGCCGTTCAGCGTGGTGCTGCCGGAGGAGCAGCGGGCGCGGGTCCTGATGGTCCCCCGCCCGCTGCTGAGGCTGAGCGAGGCGGAGCTGGGCCGGATCACCGCGAAGGTCGTCGACGGCACGCCCGACAGCCCGGCCGGGTTGCTCCTTCCGCTGCTGGAGGGGCTGGTGCGCGAGATCGACGCGGTCGGCCCGGCCGCCCGCGAGGACCTCGCGCGTGCCGTCGCCGATCTCCTCGCGGCCCTGGCCGCCACCCGGTCGACCAGTACGGAGTCGGCCGGCGCGGGGCCGTCGGCCGGGACCGGGCAGGCCGCGATGCTGGACCGCGTCAAGGCCACCATCGACGCCCGCCTGGCAGAACCCGAGCTCTCCCCCGGCGTCCTCGCCGCGGAGCACGGCATCTCCCTGCGCTATCTGCACAAGCTCTTCCAGGAGCGGGGCACCACGGTCGGCGGCTGGATCCGCCGACGCCGGCTGGAGGCGTGCCGAGCCGAACTCGCCCGCCCCTCGGCGGCCGACCGAACCATCGCCGCCGTGGCCGCCCGCTGGGGTTTCGCCAGCCCCACCCACTTCAGCCACGCCTTCCGCAAGACGTACGGAGTGTCTCCCGTGCAGTACCGGGGCCGGCGCCACGGTGTCTGACGGGCCTGCCGTGCACTACCGGACCGGCACCGGTGCACTGACGAGCAATCGACCCCCGCCTCGCGGTTCTAGCGTCCTCACCGAGGCGCCCGCACAGCGCATTTCCCAGACCGAGGAGAACCCCCATGTCCGACGCCGCCGAGCCGGTCCAGCCGGTGCTGGAGCCGGCCGCCCAGGCCTTCGCCGAGGCGACCGCCAACCCGCCCTATCTCTTCGATCTCGGCCCGGTGGAGGGCCGTAAGACGGTCGACGAGGTGCAGTCCGGGGACATCGCCAAGCCCGCCGTCGACGAGGAGTGGATCACCGTCACCGGCGGCCCCACCGGCAGCGTCCGCACCCGCATCGTCAAGCCCGAAGGCGCCACCGGCAGCCTTCCCGTGATCGTCTACATCCACGGCGCGGGCTGGGTCTTCGGCAACGCCCACACCCACGACCGCCTGGTCCGCGAACTCGCCGTCGGCGCGAACGCCGCCGTCGTCTTCCCCGACTACGACCTCTCCCCCGAAGCCCGCTACCCCATCGCCATCGAGCAGAACTACGCCGTCGCCCAATGGGTCGCCGAACAGGGCACCTCCAAGGGCCTGGACGCCGGCCGGATCGCGGTGGCCGGGGACTCGGTGGGCGGCAACATGGCCGCCGCCCTGACCCTGATGGCCAAGCAGCGCGGCACCCTCCCCCTGGTGCACCAGGTGCTGTTCTACCCGGTCACCGACGCGAACTTCGACACCCCCTCCTACCACCAGTTCGCCACCGGCTACTTCCTGCGCCGCGACGCCATGCAGTGGTTCTGGGACCAGTACACGACCGACGCCGCCGAACGCGCCCAGATCACCGCCTCCCCGCTGCGCGCCACCACCGACCAGCTCACCGGCCTGCCCCCGGCCCTGGTCATCACCGGCGAGGCCGACGTCCTGCGCGACGAAGGCGAGGCCTACGCCAACAAACTCCGCACCGCCGGCGTCCCCGTCACCGCCGTCCGCTACCAAGGCATCATCCACGACTTCGTCATGCTCAACGCCCTGCGCGACACCCACGCCGCCGAAGCCGCCATCACCCAAGCCGTCACCACCCTGCGAACCGCGCTGCACGGCTGACCCGAGAAGGAGAACCACCCATGTCCACCACTCCCACCGTCGTCCTCGTGCACGGCGCCTTCGCGGACGCCGGCAGCTGGTCCGGCGTGATCGAGGAACTCCAGAGCCACGGCATCCCCGTGATCGCGCCGCCCAACCCGCTGCGCGGCCTCGCCTCGGACTCCGCCTACATCGCCTCCCTGGCGTCCCAGATCGACGGCCCCGTCGTCCTCGTCGGCCACTCCTACGGCGGTGCCGTCATCACCGTCGCCGGTGTCACGGAGAACGTGGTCGGTCTGGTCTACGTGGCCGCCTACGTCCTCGAAGAGGGCGAGAGCCTGGGCGAGTTGCAGGGGCGCTTCCCGCTCTCCCCGCTCGTCAGCAACCTCAAGCAGTGGACCTACCCGGTCCCTGGCGCCGACCCGGGTGTCGAGGTGACCATCGACGAGGGCGCCTTCCCGTCGGTGTTCGCCGCGGACGTGCCCGCGGACCTCACCAAGGTCCTCGCCGCGGCCCAACGCCCGCTGGCCGCCTCGGCGTTCGAGGAGACCGCGCCCGCGGCCGCGTGGAAGTCCAAGCCGTCCTGGGCGCTCGTCGCCGGCGCGGACGAGGCGATCAACCCCGAGGTCGAGCGGTTCGGTGCCAAGCGGGCCGGGGCCACGATCGTCGAGTTGGAGGGCGCCTCGCACGCGGTGGCGGTATCCCAGCCCGAGCAGGTCGCCGACCTGATCCGCGACGCGGTGCGCGCGACGAGCTGACAAGCCCTTGGTGGGTGGCGCGGCCGGACATCATCGCGATGTCCGGCCGCGCCGTCTCAGAGGGGACAGGTACTCAGCGGTACCCAGCGGTCATCAGCGCTTCGGCGCTTCAGCGCTTCGGCGCTTCAGCGCTTCAGCGCTTCAGCGCTTCAGCGTGAACGTGAAGTCGTCCGACACCTTGCCGGCCAGCCGGACCGCCGAGACCAGCTTTCCGTCCGCGATCAGTCGCTCGGCCTCGGCCCGCGAGAGACCACACGCTTCGGCGATCAGTCGCACCGGCCGGACCGGGATCCGCGCCGCGAAACGGACCGACACGTCGAGCACCTCGCACTCCAGGTGATCCGATCCACCGGTGTCCAGACGCCAGGCGCCGTCCCAGTCGAGGGCGATGCGGTTACGGCGCTGCACGACCGGCTCCTGGAGCAACTCGGCTGCCAGGGAGGGGTCGTTGGCGTGCATCCGGTCCAGCAGGTCGGGCCGGACGGAGCGGACGTTCATCCGCTCCCAGACGGTGAGCTTCGCCGTGTCGCCGCACCCGGCGCAGAGCACGAGGAGCCAGGCGTCGAGGCGCTTGTGGTGGGCGTTGACACGGAATTTGCCGTTGGCCCGGAAGCGCGGGGACGCGCACGCAGGGCAGCGGCGCAGGACGGTCGGCAGGCAAGTGGGCATGACGACCCAGGTGTTGAGCACAGAGATACACCGGTTTCAGTGAGAAGTCCGCAGCAAGAAGCAGCGCGGCGCACAGGTGCGACGCGCGACAGATCAGCTCTCGGGGGGTCTCACACGGTGTACAACGGCACGTCCTTTGCCAGACGACTCGGTCCGGCAGCACCGTAGGGCCATTCGGTGACGCCGTTCCACTGGTTTTCCGACGCCTCCGCCGAGGATCTGGTGGACTGACGGGGCGCCGGTGGGCAGCACTTCGGGTTCTCCGCCGGCTCGACGACCGGAAAACCCCCGCAAACGCACCAGGAGGCGCCCGTCATGTCACTCGCCCGCGTCCACAACTTCTCCGTCTCGCTCGACGGCTTCGCCACCGGCGAGGACCTGAGTCTCGAGGCACCGTTCGGCCACGCGGGTGAACGGCTGCACGAGTGGATGTTCGCCACCCGGTGGTGGAAGGAGACCACCGGCGGGAACGGCGGAAGCAGCGGCCTGGACGACGTCTTCGTGCGGCGCTTCGACCCCGGGATCGGCGCCGAGGTCATGGGCGCCGGGAAGTTCGGCTACCCCGGGTGGCACAAGGACGCGGACTGGAAGGGCTGGTGGGGACCCAACCCGCCCTTCCACACACCGACGTTCGTCCTCACCCACCACACGCGTCCGTCGATCGAGATGGAGGGAGGCACGACCTTCCACTTCCTCGACACCTCGCCCGCCGAGGCGCTGGAGACCGCCCGCGAGGCCGCGGGCGGCCTGGACGTCCGCATCGGCGGGGGCCCCACCGTCATCCGTGACTTCCTCGCCGCCGGGCTCATCGACCACCTGCACGTGGTGGTCGTACCGATCCTTCTCGGCCGGGGCGTGCGCCTGTGGGACGGGCTGGAGGAACTGGAGACGGCGTACGCCATCGAGGCCGTCTCCTCGCCGAGCGGGGTCACGCATCTGACGCTGACGCGCAGGTGAACCCGCCGCGCGTCGGCGACCGACGCGTCAGCTCCCGAGCGCGTTGAGCACCACGGCCCTGGCCTCCTCCTGGACCTGGCGCAGATGGTCGGCGCCCAGGAAGGACTCCCCGTAGATCTTGTAGACGTCCTCGGTGCCCGAAGGGCGGGCCGCGAACCAGGCGTTGGCGGTGCCGACCTTGATGCCGCCGAGGGCGGCGCCGTTGCCGGGCGCCTCGGTGAGGACCGTGGTGACCGGCTCGCCGGCGAGGGTGTCGGCGGTGACCTGGCGCGGGGACAGCTTGGCGAGCAGGGCCTTCTCCTCGCGGGAGGCCGGGGCGTCGACGCGGGCGTAGGCGGGGGCGCCGAAGCGGTCGGTGAGCTCGGCGTAGTGCTGGGAGGGGGTCTTGCCGGTGACGGCCGTGATCTCGGAGGCGAGCAGGGCCAGCAGGATGCCGTCCTTGTCGGTGGTCCACACCGAGCCGTCGCGGCGCAGGAAGGAGGCGCCGGCCGACTCCTCGCCGCCGAAGCCGAGCGAGCCGTCGGAGAGGCCGTCCACGAACCACTTGAAGCCGACCGGGACCTCGACCAGCGGCCGGCCGACGTCGGCCGCGACCCGGTCGATCATGCTCGACGACACCAGGGTCTTGCCGATCCCGGCGCCGGACGGCCACTGCTGCCGGTGCGAGAACAGGTACGAGATCGCCACGGCCAGGTAGTGGTTGGGGTTCATCAGGCCCCCGTCCGGCGTGACGATGCCGTGCCGGTCGGCGTCGGCGTCGTTGCCGGTGGCGATGTCGAAGCGGTCGCGTCGCTCGATGAGGGAGGCCATGGCGTACGGGGAGGAGCAGTCCATGCGGATCTTGCCGTCCCAGTCCAGGGTCATGAACCGCCAGGTGGGGTCGGTGAGCGGGTTCACCACCGTGAGGTCGAGGCCGTGCTGCTCGGCGATCCGGCCCCAGTAGGCGACCGAGGCGCCGCCGAGCGGGTCGGCGCCGATGCGCACACCGGCGGACCGGATGGCGTCCAGGTCGAGCACGCTCGGCAGGTCGGCGACGTACGCGCCGAGGAAGTCGTGGCGTCCGGTGCCGGCGGCGGCCAGGGCGCGGGTGTACGGGATGCGGCGTACGTCCTTCAGGCCGCCCATGATGATCTCGTTGGCGCGGTCCTGGATCCAGGAGGTCGCCTCGGAGCCGGCCGGGCCGCCGCTCGGCGGGTTGTACTTGAAGCCGCCGTCGGCGGGCGGGTTGTGCGAGGGGGTGACGACCACGCCGTCGGCGAGACCGGAGGTGCGGCCCCGGTTGTGGGTGAGGATCGCGAGCGAGACGGCCGGGGTGGGCGTGTAGCCGTCGGCCTCGTCGATCAGGACGGTGACGTCGTTGGCGGCGAACACCTCCAGGGCCGTGATCCGGGCGGGCTCGGACAGGGCGTGGGTGTCGGCGCCGAGGAAGAGGGGGCCGTCGGTGCCCTGGGCGGCCCGGTACTCGCAGATGGCCTGGCTGGTGGCGGCGATGTGGTCCTCGTTGAAGGCCGCCGCGAGGGACGAGCCGCGGTGTCCCGAGGTGCCGAACGCCACGCGCTGCCCTGGCTCGGCCGGGTCGGGGTGGAGCGCGTAGTACGCCGTGACCAGCCGGGCCACGTCGATGAGGTCCTCGGGACCGGCGACCTGTCCCGCTCGCGCGTCCTGCATTTCCCCGCACCTCCGCATGAGTCGACCACTGCGTACGGCGCTCATTCTCCCCTGTGCGGGCCGTGGGGGCGCGCACCGGGCGGCCGTTGTGGCCCGTGTACGGCGGATGCGACGATGCAGGTCGGCGAGCGAGGGGGAGCATCGACGTGACGCGCGAGGATCAACGGCCGCCTGCCGCAGTGCTGTTCGACGCGCTGGGCGCCGACTACGAGAAGGCGTTCGCCCACGCGCCCGCGCATCTGGCGGCGCTGGAGTGGCTGGTCGAGCGGCTGCCGCCCCCCGCGCGCGTCCTGGACGTCGGCAGCGGCACGGGACGGCCCACCGCGGCCGCGCTCGTCGCGGCGGGCCACTCGGTACTGGGTGTCGACGTCTCCCCCGTCATGGTCGAACTGGCCGGCCGTCAGGTGCCCGAGGCCGAGTTCCGCCATGCCGACATCCGTGAACTCCCGCTGGAGTCGGAGTCGTTCGACGGGGTGTGCGTGTTCTTCTCGCTGTTGCAGATGAGCCGGGCCGAGCAGTCGGCTCTGCTGCGGCGGCTGGCCGGGGCTCTCAGGCCGGGCGGGTATCTGGTGCTGGCCACCGTGGCGGCGGACGTGGAGGACGTCGAGGTGGTCTTCATGGGGCGGGCGGTCCGCGCGACGAGCTTCGCCGAGGAGGGCGTCGCCGCCGCGGTGGCGGAGGCGGGCCTGACGGTGCTGGCCCGGCAGCACCCCACCTTCACCCCGGACCACCCGGACGCCGCCCCCGAGCCCCACCTGTTCCTGTACTGCCGCCGCGACGCGGAGCGGCCCTGACGCCCCGGCCTTCCAGGCCATGCCTGGTGCCGCGGTAGTAGGTCCGCGGCACGAGGCGGGCTCCTCCTGAAGATCGTCCGGGAGCCCGATGCGGCCTCCCGGCGCGGGCGCCACGCTTTCGGTGTCACCCCGCCGAAGGAGCGCAGCATGTCGAACATCGCCTACCCGGAGCCCCGCTACCACGGAGACAAGGGCGAGGTGAACGCGGCCTTCCGCCCGGCCGACACCCCACCGGACATCTCCTCCCCCGGCGCCGCCACCCACTACCTCGCCACACACGCCTCGACCGGCGGTGAATTCGGGCTCTACAAAGTCGACTTGGGGGCACGGGCGGCCGGCGCCCAGACGCATTTCCACAAGGCGATGTCGGAGTCCTTCTACATCCTCTCCGGCGAGCTGGAGCTCTACAACGGCGAGAAGTGGGTCACCGGCCGCGAGGGCGACTTCCTCTACGTCCCCGTCGGCGGACTGCACGCCTTCAAGAACGTGACCGACGAGCCGATGTCCATGCTGATGCTGTTCTCCCCCGGCGCTCCCCGCGAGGAGTACTTCGAGCAGGTCGCGGAGATGACCCGGCGCAGCCGCGAGGAGCTCAAGGAGTTCCGCGTCCGGCACGACAGCTACTTCGAGGAGGACTTCGATTCCGGGCTCTAGCAGCCGAGGCGGCGGCCACCGCCGGCCCTGACCTGCGCAATCGCGTCGAGAGCCTCCCCAGGTGAGGGTGCGGTTCGATGATGCGGTTTGTCATGAAATGCGAAGATTTCCGTCCAGATCTGTGTCGACAGCCACAGCAAGCAGGCTGCGCGGAGGCGCATACTGAGCCATGACAAAGCCTGCGGCACGAACGCGTCATTTGCCCACCAGCCCCTTCAAAACCCCGGTCGCACCGGCTCCGAAGCACTTCGCCGAGGGCGACCAGGTCACCCACGACATGTACGGCCTCGGCCGGGTGATCGGCATGGAGGAAGGGATCGCGGCGCTCGTGGATTTCGGCTCGACGCAGATGCGGATCTTGAGCCCGTACGCCAAGATGACCAAGCTGTAGGACCACGGTGCCCGTCAGGGCGCTCCAGGTCCCGTACGGGACCTGCAACGAAAGGCAGACCTCTCATCGACCCCACGTCGCTGTTCTCCGCCCCGGAAGGGCAGCCCAGCCGTTCCACCGCTGTGTCGCCGCCTCCGACGATCAGCCCCTTCCAAGCCCCGGATTTCGGAGACGCCGAGGCCTTCTGGTCCGAGGATGCGCAGGCGCCCGCCCCGGGCACGGGTCCGGCGCGACCCAAGGCCGCCTAGCGGTCCCCGGCTGGTTCGAATCTCGCGTCCGCCACCAGTGCCTCACCGGGCACGATGTCGAAGGGCCCCACCGTCCGCGGTGGGGCCCTTCGACGTGGTCCGTCCCGGTCCGTCTTCGGCAGCCCCCGGAGGGCGTCGCCGGGAGGACGGTCGCGGCGGTGCGGTGGGCGTCATGGGGACGGCCGTCTCGCGTCAGTCGGCGTGGGCCAGTTGCTCGACTCGCTTGTGCAGATGCTCGACGTGGTGTTCGGATTCCGGCTTCATCAGGACACTGCGCAGGATGCGGGCACCGTCGGTGTCGGCAGTGATCTTGGGATGCCGGGCGGTGAAGGCCTCGTGGCCGGCTTTGAGGGTGCTGAGGTAGACGGGTTCGGCGCTGTTCATGCCGTCGGCGAGGATGCGGGCGGAGACCGCGTCGATGGCGGTCAGGGTCGCGGGCTCGACGGTGGGGAAGTACGTGACGATGTCCAGCTGGGGCGGCTGGTAGAGCTCCAGGGCGTCGGATGCGTTGATCAGGTCCGCCCATCTCAGGGCGGCTCGGCGGCCGGCCGCCAGGACCTGGCCGAGGCCGTCGGGGGTGGGCGGGAGGAGCTGGAAGGTGAGCCACAGGGCCGCCGCGGAGGCGCCGGCACGGGAGCATTCCAGGCTGATTTCGCCGAGGTGCAGCTCGGTGGAGGTGAAGTAGGTGTAGGGCGAGTCGTGGAGGTAGAAACGGCCCACCTCCGGGTCGCGGAAGAGAACGGCGCCGCAGCCGTAGGGCTGGAGGCCGTGCTTGTGCGGGTCGACCACGACCGAGTCCGCCTGCGCGACGGCCCGCCACGGCTCGGGCGGCAGGGCCTCGGAGCCACCAGTGCCCGCGAGGAGAGTGAAGAAGCCGCCGTATGCGGCATCGACGTGGATGCGGACGCCGTAGCGCCGGGCCAGGGGCAGAGCTTCGTGGACGGGGTCGACGGCGCCCAATCCGGTAGTACCCGTGGTGAGGACGACGGTGCCCACCTGACCGGTGCGCAGTACGTCCTCCAGGGCGTCGAGGTCCATGCGGCCCTGGCTGTCGGTGCGGACCGGGTGGCTCGTCATGCCCAGGACGTGACACATGCGGCCGTGGGTGTAGTGGGCCTCGGCGCTGTGGGCGACGCCCCGGCCGGGGTGGAGTTCGCGGGCGACGAAGAGGGCTTCGAGGTTGGCGATCGTGCCGCTGGTGGTGAGATGGCCGAGGTGGGTCTCGTAGCCGAACATCGTGGCGAGCTGGGCGACGACCTCGCGTTCCATTGCCGCGGTGGCCGGGCCGCCGTCCAAGGCGTGATTGTTGGGGTTGATCAGCATGGCGGTGAGGTAGCCGACCACTGCCGCGGGGTGCGGGGGCTTGAGCATCTGGCCCGCGTAGTGCGGGTGGAAGAAGGGGTAGTTGTCCTTCAGCCGCTCGGTGAACCCTGCGAAGACCGATGCGAGGCGGTCGTCGTCCACCAGCAGGGACGGGTGGGGTCGATAGGGGCCGAAAGTGTCCGCCCAGTCCTGTATCGCACGGGTGGCTCGGCCGAGCCAGTGCTCCAGATCCACTGCGTCTCCCTCTCGCTCACGGGTGTGCGTCCCACCATAGAATTTAGCTGAGTAGTCAGCAATTGATTGCTCAGTAGTTGAGACGGCAGTAGGTGTGGGGGCAGTAGAGTCGACGACGATGAACACCACGCCTCAGCACAGCGACGAAGCCGCCGCCCGCGCCGCCAACAGTCGGCACGTTCGGGATTTCGGCCTGCTGATCACGTCCGCCACTCGTCTGGAACAGCGCATCGACAGCGCGCTGCGACGGGAGTGCGGGATCAGTCACACCATGCTGGAGGTGCTGATACGGCTCTGCCGCCGGCCCGGCGAGGAAATCTCCCAGCGGCAGCTGGCCGACGACCTCACGCTCACCAGCAGCGGGACCACCCGCCTGATCGACCGCATGGAGGAAGCCGGCCTGGTCCGCCGGGTCCCCTCTCCCGGGGACCGGAGGGTGGCCCTGGTGGAACCGACCGATGAGGGACGTGGAGCGTTCCTGCGGGCCGCGGCCATTCACACCGAGGTGGTGGAGGAGTACTTCGTCAAGCCGCTGGCAGCCGACGACTACACGCGCTTGACCAGTGCACTGAGCCAGATCGACAAGGCGCTTCGCGCGGAAGCCACATGAGGGTCCCGGGCACGATCCGCACCACCTCGGCGGACGGTGGTCGCGGGGTCGACCTGCCGGTGGGGCGGGTCAGAGAACGCGCAGGACTCCGACGACCTTGCCGAGGATCTGGGCCTGGTCGCCGGGGATCGGCTCGTAGGCGGGATTGCGGGGCATCAGCCACACCTGTCCGTCCTGGCGGCGCAGCACCTTGACGGTGGCCTCGTCCTCCAGGAGCGCGGCGACGATGTCGCCGTGGTCGGCGCTGTCCTGGCGGCGGACGGTCACGATGTCGCCGTCGCAGATCGCCGCCTCGATCATCGAGTCGCCGGACACCGTCAGCGCGAACAGGTCTCCCTCACCGACGACCTGCCGGGGCATGGAGTAGACGTCCTCGACCATCTCTTCGGCGAGCAGCGGGGCACCGGCGGCGATCCGGCCGACGAGCGGCACCTCGACGGGTACGGCGCCGCGATGCCCCAGGTCGGGCGCCCAGGAGGGCCGGACCTGGTAGGCACGGGGCGTGTGGGGGTCGCGGTAGAGGACGCCCTTGCGCTCCAGCACCATCAGCTGATGGGCGACCGAGGAGGTGCTGGCGAGCTCCACGGCCTGGCCGATCTCCCGCATCGACGGCGGGTAGCCCTGCCGCGCGACCGTCTCCGTGATGTAGCGCACGATGGCCGCCTGGCGGTTCGTCAGCTCGCCTTCGGCGACCTTCGCGCCTGGGGGACGGCCCCGGCGGGCGGGCGCTGTGTTCTCCATCCGGGGCACCTCCGTACAAGATCCTTACGGAATGTGACCATATCCCACGCTTCTCTTGATGGGAACACCGTTTCGATCGGGAGGGCGGGTTCAGTGCGGGAAGACGGCGGTGCCGCCGAGGATGCTCAGGCGGAGAGGGAGTCACCGGTGGATCAACGTCTTGTCGGCATCGGGGAGTTGGGCGAGGTTCCGCGCGTCGCGGTCGTCGTCGATGTGATGCGGGCCTTCACCGTGGCCGCCTGGGCCTTCGCGCGCGGTGCCGAGCGGATCGTCCTGGCCTCGTCGGAGGAGGAGGCACTGGCCTTGAAGGAGAGCCGCCCGGGTTGGCTGGCGCTGAAGGACGGTCCCCCTGCGGCGGGCTTCGACGCGGTGAACTCCCCGGGTCTGGTCAAGTCGGCCGACCTCAGCGGTCGTACGGTGGTGCAGAAGACGACCGCCGGCACCGTGGGCGCGCTGGCCGTCGCCGACGCTCCGCTGGTGCTGTGCGCGAGCTTCGTGGTGGCAGGGGCGACGGCGCGGTTGCTGCGGGCCGAGGGTCATGGCCCGGTGACCTTCGTCGTCACCGGCGAGGAGGGCCGGGCCGACGAGGATCTGGCCTGCGCCGAGTACATCGGCCGGCGGATCGACGGGGAGGATGATGCCGAGGCAGCCCCGTACCTTCGCCGGGCGCGGGCTTCCCGGGCCGCGGCCGATCTCGTCGACGGAGTGCGGCTCGGATACCGGGGAGTTCATCGGGACGACGTCGAACTCTGCCTGGAGGTCGACCGGTTCTCCTTCGCGATGGTGGCGCGACGGGACGCGTCCCTCATGGTGCTGCGCCCCGTCGGGGAGCACGACGGTCCGTGACCGGCCGCAGCCTTCCGGAGAGGTTGTCCGTCAGGGGGCTGACTCCGGGCGTTGCCGCAGCTCCTCGATCTCGGTCCTGAGGCGTTCCGCTTCGGGGCTGAGGTCGTCGGCGGCCGTGAGGATCCGGTCCGCGTCCGCGATCAGGGCGTCGTCGCAGACGCCGCGGTCCGAGAGGGTGCGCAGCCGGCGCAGGTAGTCGTCCGCGGTCTCCAGTTCGGCGCCGACCCCGGCCGGAGGGTGGTAGCCGAGAGGACCGAGGAAGGCGACCGAACCTGCCGGGACGGGCGTCCTGTCAGGCCCCTCCAGCAGTGCGATGTCCATGAGGTACAGGCGTGGGCGCACGTCAGGGGCGTCACCCATCGTGAACAGGACGCGTTCCACCTCTCCCGCCGCGAGGTCGTAGTCCGCGTCGACGGCCACGGTCGCCGGGAGGTCCCGATCCCCCGTCGAAGAGAGATCTATGTCGTAGTCGGCGGTGATCTCCGTGATGCCGCCCGTCCTGGGCAGGCAGGGCGGTGCCGCACCCGGGGGGTCCAGGTTCCGCACGTCGCGCAGGGTGAACCGGAACTCGCCGATCGCCGCCTTCAGTTCGCCCGGGTTGCGGAGGGTGAGGGTGAGTCTCGTCGCGAGGACGGTGCCGGCGAGCGAGCGCGTGCCGGCACGGAACTTCGCCGGAATCTTCTGCGGCGCCGGGAACTCCCGGGCGATGACCTCGACCCGGGCCGACTTCGACGGCGCCGCCGGGCTCGTGGGGGTCGACCGCGCGGCGCCGCTCGCCGGGGCGTCCTCACCGGGCGCGAACGGGTTGGGCAGCCAGCCGAAGAACACCGTGACGAACGCCAGTACGGACGCCATCCCCAGCGCCGTCAAACTGGTCCGCCAGCCGTCGGCCGCGCTCCGGGAGGCGTCGCCGCTGCGCCGGGCGCTGTCGCCGCCGTTCTGAGACCCGCCGTGCGCGCGCCTGGAGCCGTCGTCTCCGTTCCTGGGGTCGTCGCCCCCGCTTAGGGAGCCATCTCCCCCGTTCCTGGAGTCGTCGCCCCCGTTCCGAGAACTGTCGCCCCCGGAGCCGTTCGCCCCGCTCCCCCGCCCGTCTTCGCCCATGCCCCGCCACTCCCCCGTAAGGCAGGCCCAGGACCGGCGGCCCCAGGTGCCGGTCCGCGCTCCCGCGCCTCCCCATCGTGCCGTGCGGACCGCCCCGACGGCACCCGGCGGAGCAAAGGACTGCCGTCGGGCGATCTTTGCGGGGACAATGGCAGCGACCACCCCACCCCTGGGACCTCGCGACTCGCCCGGAGCGTCATGAACACGGCCTCATCGACGACCCGAACGGAGCCGAACGGCTTCGACAGACGGGCGCGGGCGCTGGCCCGGCTCGCCCTGCTGTGTCTCGCGGGTGCCGTCGCGGCCGTGGCGGCCGGTGCGAGCCAGTTCCTGATCCTGCTGGCGGGCCTGGGCGGGCTGGGGCTGGCCGGGGCGGGCCTGTGGTGGGCGCTGGCGCATCGCGGACCGGCGCGTCTGTGCGGCGCGCTGCTGGCCGTGTCCGCGCCGGTCGGCGTCCTCGTCCTGTACGCCGTCTCGGGCCTGTGGCTGGTCGCGGTGGCGGCGCTGGGGGCCTGGACCGCGGCGCTGGCCTGCGCCCGGAGCGCGCTGCGTCGGCGCCGCAGACCGCACGGCATGCGTTCGCGTTCCGTACGGCGGCCCGTCCGGCCCGTGCTGATCATGAATCCGCGGTCGGGAGGCGGGAAGGTCGGCCGGCACGCGCTGGTGGAGCGGGCCGAGGCGCTCGGCGCCCGGGTGATCCTGCTCGACCTCGACGCCCGGCCCGACCCGGCGGCGATCGCACGGCAGGCCGTCGCCGAGGGCGCGGATCTGCTCGGCGTGGCCGGCGGCGACGGCACCCAGGCCCTCGTCGCGCAGGTGGCCGCCGCGCACGACGTGCCGTTCATGGTCCTGTCCGCCGGGACCCGCAACCACTTCGCCATGGACCTGGGCCTGGACCGCACCGACCCGGCGACCGGCCTGGACGCCCTCACGGACGGCGTGGAGCTGCGCGTCGACCTCGGCGACGTGGCCGGGCTGCCGTTCGTGAACACGGTCTCCTTCGGGGCGTACGCCGAGATCGTGCAGTCCCCCGACTACCGCGACGCCAAGGCCGTCACCGCGCTCGACCAGCTGCCGGACCTGCTCGCCGGCGACGCGGCCACGAAGCTTCAGGCCCGGGCCGACGGCGACCCGCTGCCGGTGCCGCAGGCGCTCCTGGTGAGCAACAACCCCTACGTCCTCGCCGACCCGCTCGGCGCGGGGCGGCGGGCCCGGCTCGACACCGGCCGGCTGGGGGTGGTCGCCATCCGGATCGAGGGGGCGGCCCAGGCCGCCGAGCTGGCGTTCCGGGGGGAACGGGCCAGCGGCATCACCTCGCTGACCGCACGTCAGGTGACCGTCGAGTCGGACGCGGACCAGATCGCGGTGGCCGTGGACGGCGAGGCGCTCACCCTGCCGCCGCCGGTGGTCGTGACCATACGGCCCGGCGCGCTGCGGGTCCGCGTGCCCCGGCATCGGCCCGGTGCGCCCTACACGGCCCCGTCCGTCGACTGGCGGCACATCGTCCGCCTCGCTCTCGACCGTCCCTCCCCCACCACCAGCACACCGCAGGAGCACAACGATGCCTGACCGCCCGCAGCGTGACCCCCGCGCCTCCCGAGCACTGTTGCGCGATCTCGCCGCCCTCGACCAGGCGCTGTACGAGGCCGTGACGGTCACCGACACGCCGACCCTGGACCATGCCCTGCGCAGGCTGTCCGCGGCGGCGGACCACTCCAAGATCTCGTTCGCGGTCGCCGGTCTGCTCGCTCTGTGCCCCGGGCGGCCCCGCCGCGCGGCGGTCCTGGGTGTCGCGGCCATCGGTGTCGCCTCGACGACCGCGAACCTGCTGGGCAAGCGGCTGGTACGCCGACGCCGCCCGCACCGCGCGGAGGACTCGCCCTTCCCCGGCCGGCATGTGCCCATGCCGAAGTCGGCGTCGTTCCCCTCAGGTCACACCGCGTCGGCCGTCGCCTTCGCCGCCGCCGTGGGCCCGGTCCTCCCCGTCGCCACGCTTCCGCTCGGGCTGCTGGCCTGCGCGGTGGGCTACTCCCGCATCCACACCGGGGTGCACTACCCGGGTGACGTCATCGCGGGCGCTGTCCTGGGCACCGGCGCGGCGGCCGCCGTCCTCGCCGCCCGCAACTGGGACGGCCCCCACCGCACGCGTTGTCCCTGATGCCGGTCGGATCAGGGCGGCCCCGGGGTCCGCTTCGGCGGTACGGCCACCACTCCCGTCGCCGCGGCCCTCAGGAGGCCGCGGAAGGTGGGGCATTCCATGTGGCTCGGGGCGGGGCAGGCGGCGGCGTGTCGCAGGGAGTCGCGCAGGACGGCCAGTTCCCGCATCCGCGCCTCCAGTTCGTCCGCCTTGGCCGCGAGCTTCTCCCGGTCGAGGTCTGGCCGCCCGTCCGGCGCGAACATGCGTCCGATCTCGTCGAGCGAGAATCCCGCGGTACGCCCCAGCGCGATCAGCGCGAGGCGTTCGAGGACCCCGGGGTCGTACTGCCGGCGCAGACCACGCCTGCCGGAGGAGGTGATCAGCCCCTTCTCCTCGTAGTACCGCAGGGTGGAGGCGGGGACGCCCGCGCGTCGCGCCACCTCGCCGATGTCCAGCACTGTCATCTTCTTGACCTCAAGTCGACTTGAAGTAGCACGCTGTCATTCGAGCCCGCCGATGGCAAGAACCCGTCGATGGCACGCAAGCACAGGAGACGCTCATGGAGTTCAAGCAGTCACCCGAGGACGACCAGGCCGCCCGCTGGGGTCGCGCCGGCCATGTCTGGGTCGAGAAGCAGGAGTTGCTGGACGGGCTGCTCAGGCCCCTGGAGGAGGTGCTCGTCGAGGGGCTGCCCAGCGGCACCGGGGACCGGGTGCTAGACGTCGGCTGCGGCACCGGCAGCACTACGGTCGCCGTCGCCCGGCGGCTCGGCCCGGAAGGGCACTGCGTCGGCGTCGACCTGTCCGAGCCGATGATCGCCGCCGCCCGGGACCGGGCGGCGCGGGCGGGCGTGGCGGCGTCGTTCGTGGTGGCCGACGCGGCGGACCATCCGTTCGAGCCCGCGAGCTTCGACGCCGTCGTCTCACGCCTCGGCGTGATGTTCTTCGACGACCCGGTCCACGCCTTCACCCGGCTGCGGCGCGCGGCCAAGGACCGGGCACCGCTGCGGTTCGTCGCCTGGCGCGGCGCCGCCGAGAACCCGTTCATGACGACCGCCGAACAGGCCGCCGCGCCACTGCTCCCGCAGCTTCCGCCCCGACGGCCGGACGGGCCGGGCCAGTTCGCCTTCGCGGACGCCGACGCGGTCCGCGGCATCCTGACGAAGAGCGGGTGGGGCGAGGTCGACATCCGGCCGGTCGAGCTGCCGTGCACGCTGCCGACGAGCGAGCTGGTGGGTTACTTCACCAACCTCGGCCCGCTCGGGCTGGTCCTGCCCGACGTGGACGAGGACACCCGGCAGCGTGTCGTCGAGACGGTCCGTGCCGCGTTCGAGCCGTTCGTGCAGGGTCCCGAGGTCCGTTTCACGGCGGCCTGTTGGCTGGCGGAGGCCCGCGCGGCGGCGTAGCCAGGGCCCGTCTCCCCGCTTGCGCGGCGCGGCATTTGGGCCGTTTCCTACCGGCCAGGACGTACGATGCCCGGGCCGTTGCGGCCACCCCGGCATGTCACGAAAGGCCCCGCACGATGACGTACAGCGATGTCACCGCACTCGACGACCCGGTGGGCTCGTCGCTGCGCGGTCACCACGCTCATCTCGGCCGGCGGCTCGGCCGGGCCGCGACCTATGTGCCAGGGGTGGCGACCTTCTCGGCGGTGCCCGCCGACGCGGGGGCGGCGGACTGGGCGGATCTGGCCCAGCTGCTCGGGGGCGGCCAGTTCGCCGATCTGTTCAGCGGCACCGCCACCCCGCCGTCCGACTGGGAACCGGTCTTCGTCCTGGAAGGCCGGCAGCTGATCGGACCCCATGGCGGCCCGGTCGAGCAGACCGATGTCGTGGAGCTGGGCGCGGCCGATGTGCCCGAGATGCTCGACCTCGTCACGCGGACCGAACCGGGCCCGTTCTGGCCGCGCACCCATGAACTCGGCACCTATCTCGGCATCCGCGACGGCGGCCGACTCGTGGCCATGGCGGGCGAACGGCTGCGGCCGCCGGGCTGGACCGAGATCAGCGCGGTCTGCACCGCGCCCGAGGCACGCGGGCGCGGCCACGCCGGGCGTCTGATCGGTGCGCTCACCGCCCGCATCACCGCCCGCGGCGAGCGCCCCTTCCTGCACGTGGCCGAGAGCAACACCGGAGCTCTCGCGCTCTACGAACGGCTCGGCTTCGAGAGCCGGAAGCCGGTGACGTTCCGCGGGTTCCGTACGCCGTGAGGCTCACCGGGGAGAGACGTCACCTGCTGTCGCTGTTCCCGGTGCGGTCCGCCACGGCCGCCCGGCCCGCCTCCAGCCGGGCCGCGGGGATGCGGAACGGCGAGCAGGAGACGTAGTCCAGACCGGCCCGGTGGAAGAAGTGGATCGAGTCCGGGTCGCCGCCGTGCTCGCCGCACACGCCCGTCTCCAGACGGGGGTTGACGGCGCGGCCGGCCTGCGCGGCCAGCTCCACCAGGCGGCCGACGCCTTCCTGGTCGATCGTCTCGAACGGCGAGGTCGTGAACACGCCCTTGTTCAGGTAGAGCGGGAAGAACGAGGCCTCGGCATCGTCGCGGGACAGGCCCCAGGTCGTCTGGGTGAGGTCGTTGGTGCCGAAGGAGAAGAAGTCGGCGGCCTCGGCGATGCGTCCGGCGGTGAGGGCGGCGCGCGGGAGTTCGATCATCGTGCCGATGGGCAGATCGAGCGGGGTGCCGGTCTGGGCCGCGACCTCGGCGAGGACACGCTCCGTCTCCGTCCTGGCCAGGCGGAGTTCCTCGACCGTGGCGACGAGCGGGATCATGATCTCGGCACGTGGATCACCGCCGTCGCGCAGCCGCCGGATCACGGCCTCCGCCACGGCCCGCACCTGCATCGCCATCAGACCCGGCACGGCGAGCCCGAGGCGGACACCCCGCAGACCCAGCATGGGGTTCTGCTCGTGCATGCGCTCGACGGCGTGCAGCAGGGCCCGGTCGTGCGGGTCCGGGTGCGCGCGGGAGGCGAGGCGGACAGCGAGTTCGGTGCGGTCGGGCAGAAACTCGTGCAGCGGCGGGTCGAGCAGCCGGATGGTCACGGGCAGGCCGTCCATCGCCGCGAGGATGCCGGTGAAGTCGGCGCGCTGGAGCGGCAGGAGAGCGGCGAGCGCCTGCTCCCTCGCCGCGTCGTCGCGGGCCAGGATCATCGCCTCGACCAGACTGCGGCGTTCGCCGAGGAACATGTGCTCGGTACGGCACAGGCCGATGCCCTGGGCGCCGAGAGCGCGGGCGCGGGCGGCGTCCCGCGGAGTGTCGGCGTTGGCCCGGACCTGGAGGCGGCGCACGGAGTCGGCGTGAGCGAGGGCGCCCAGCACGGCTCGTGTCAGCGACCCGCTCCCGGTGCCGTTCTCCAGAGCGCTGCCGACCTCGGACGCGGCGAGCGGCAGCGCGCCCTGGTGGACGGTGCCCGCGGTGCCGTCGACGGAGACGGTGTCTCCCTCGTGTACGACGACACCCTCGGCGGTCGTGAACCGGCGGGCCACCGGGTCGACGGCCAGTCCGTCCGCGCCGCACACACAGACCTTGCCCATGCCGCGGGCCACGACGGCCGCGTGGCTGGTCTTGCCGCCCCGGCTGGTCAGGACCGCCTCGGCGGCGATCATGCCGGGCAGGTCGTCAGGGGTGGTCTCGCGGCGGACCAGGACCGTCCTCTCGCCGGCGGCGGCCCGTCGTACGGCCTCGGCGGAGTCGAAGACCGCGGCGCCGACCGCCGCACCCGGTGAGGCGGGCACGCCGTGGGCGATGGGTACGTCGGTCGAGGTGGTGGCGAAGCGGGGGAACATCAGCCGGGTCAGTTCGGTGCCGTCGACCCGCATCAGGGCCTCGTCGGAGCTGATGGTGCCGTCCACCCGCAGGTCGTGGGCGATACGGAAGGCGGCCTCGGCGGTGCGCTTGCCGACGCGGGTCTGCAGGATCCACAGCTTTCCGCGTTCGATGGTGAACTCCACGTCGCACAGGTCGCGGTAGTGGTCCTCCAACGTGCCCAGGTGGTCGCGGAGTTCGACGTAGGCGCGCGGGTCGATCGACTTCAGCGCGCTGAGCGGCAGGGCGTCGCGGACGCCCGCGACGACGTCCTCGCCCTGGGCGTCGGGCAGGTAGTCGCCGTACATGCCGCGGCGGCCGGTGGCCGGGTCGCGGGTGAAGGTGACGCCGGTGCCGGAGTCGGGGCCGAGGTTGCCGAAGACCATCGCCTGGACGTTGACGGCGGTGCCGAGATCCTCCGCGATGTGTTCGCGGCGGCGGTAGACGCGGGCGCGTTCGCCGTTCCAGGAGTCGAAGACCGCGCGGATGGCGCGGGCGAGCTGGTCGGCGGGGTCCTGCGGGAAGTCCTCGCCGGTCTCGCGGCGGATGAGGCCCTTGAACTCCTCGGTGAGTTCGACGAGTTCGCCGGTGTCGAGGCCGTGGTCGTCCGTGGTGCCGCGCCGGGCCTTGTGGGCGGCGATGGCCTGCTCGAACAGGTCGCCGTCCACGCCCATCACGGTGTGGCCGAACATCTGGATGAGCCTGCGGTAGGAGTCCCAGGCGAACCGCTCCTGCCCCGACGCCTTGGCGAGCCCGGTGACGGACCGGTCGTTGAGGCCGATGTCGAGGATGGTCTCCATCATGCCGGGCATGGAGAAGCGGGCGCCCGAGCGCACGGACACCAGCAGGGGGTCGTCGGGGGCGCCGAGGGTCCGGCCCATCGCGCGCTCCAGGGCGGCGAGGGCGGTGGCGGCCTCGACGGCGAGCTCGGGCGGCTCCTCGCCGGTGGCCAGGTAGACCTTGCAGGCCTCGGTGGTCACGGTGAACCCGGGCGGGACGGGCAGCCCGAGCCGGGTCATCTCGGCGAGCCCGGCTCCCTTGCCGCCGAGCAGGCCGGCCAGGTCACGGCTGCCCTCGGCGAATGCGTAGACGTACTTGACCGGCGCGTTCATCGTGGCCTCTCAGGCGTGGGGTACGACGGCCACGGGGCAGCCGACGTGGTGGATGGCGGCGTGGGCGACGGGCCCGGTGCGCGGGCCCGCCGGGCGGTCGGTGTCGCGGCGGCCCACGACGAGCAGGCTCGCCCCGGACGCGGCGCGGACCAGCACGGACTGGGCGCGGCCCTCGGTGACGGTCTCGACGACCTCGACCTCGGGGTACTTGTCGCGCCACACCTGCAGGACGGCGGTCATGAAGCCGAGCCATTCGTCCGCGCGCTGCGGCTCCTGCACCAGGCCGATGTCCCCGGGGCCGAGCGCGAACGCGGAGGGCTGCTGCCAGGCGTGCACGACGCGCAGCCGGGCGTGGCGCAGCCGGGCGGCCTCGAAGGCGAACTCGATCACCTCGTCGCAGGGGTCGCCGAGGTCGAGGGCGAGGACGACGTCCCGGTAGGGGGTGCGGGTGGAGTCATGGCCGTCGATGTCCGGAACGTGCTCGTCCGGCGCGGTCTCCTCCGCGCGGACGAGCACGACGGGCCGGGCGGCCCTGGCCACCACGCCGAGGGCGACGGATCCGACCACGAAGCCCGTGAAACCGCTCAGACCGCGCGAGCCCAGCACGAGCAGATCGGCCTGGTCGGCCGCGCGCAGCAGGGCGGCGGTCGCCGGCCCCTCGACCTGTTCCTCTTCGAGGCGGATGCCGGGGCAGGTGCGCTGGATGCGTTCCTCGGCCTGGCGCAGGCAGCGGCGGGCCAGGTGCCGTTGGGCGGCCGTGGCGAGTTCGCCGTTCTGACGGGGATGCCAGCTCCAGGCATGCAGCAGTTTCAGCGGCCGACTGCGCCGAGCCGCCTCCCGGGCGGCCCATTCGGCTGCGGCGAGGCTCTCGGCGGATCCGTCGACTGCGGCGATGACGGGCAGAAGCATGGCGCGCACCTCCCTGTGGTCGTCCACTGCTCCACTCCAGCGTCGTCCCGCGCGCTACCGGCAGGTATGGGCCCGAGGGGCCTGTTCCGGGTCCGTTCGGCCCCGTGTGCGGGAGGTGGGCCCGCGGCGAGGGTGGAGACCACGGCTCCGAAAGGCGGCAGACGATGGGCCGAATGATCATCACCGGCGTCGACCGGTCCGCCCGCAGCAGGACGGCGGCCGACTGGGCGGCGCGTGAGGCGCTGCTGCGGGGCATGCCACTGCACGTGGTCCACGTGACGGCGTCGGACGAGTGGCCGCACCGCCCGGACATGGTGGCGGACCGGGTGTTCGCCGAACTCCTCCGGCGACACCCGGAGCTGGAGGGCCACGGCAGCACCCTCCCCGGAAAGCCCGCGGACGTGTTGCGCGCCCTCGCGGAGGAGGCCGAGTTGCTGGTGGTCGGCCTGCGCGGCGAAGGCGGTCACGCCGGAGTCACCGTCGGGACGACGGCTGCGGTGCTGACCGTGTCCTGCCCCGGGCCAGTCGTCCTGGTGCCCGGCACCCTCGCCGGCGAGGAGCCGCCGGGCCGGGCCGACGGGGTGACCCTGGGGATCGACGCCCGCGACCCGGTGGGCCCCGCGGTGGACCTGGCCTTCGAGGCCGCCCGGCTGCGGGGTGTACGGCTGCACGCCGTCCACGCCTGGAGGTTTCCGGCGCAGGCGGCGCGCTCGCCCTTCCCGGTGCTGGAGGAGGACCGGGCGACCTGGGAGGACCAGGAGGTGCAGACGCTGGCGGACGCGCTGCGGCCGTGGCGCGGTAAGTACCCGCACGTCGACGTCCTGGAGGACGTGGTGCTGTTCACGCCGGCCGAGGCGCTCGCCCACACGGCCCGCAACTCGGGCCTGGTGGTCACCGGACGCCGCTCGGGCGAAACGGCGCTCGCCCTGTTGGAACACGCGCGCTGCCCGGTGGCCGTGGTGCCCGCGTGAGCCGCGGTCGCCGTCGCACCCGAGTGAGCCCCGTTCACCGTCGTGCCCGCGTGAGTCCCGGTCGCCGTCCCACCCGCCCGAGACCCGGTCGGCCCTCGCGCCGGGGCCCTTCGGCCCCTGTGGGGCACAGCGGCCGCATCGCACCGTGAGAGACATGCAGAGGCCTGGTCGCATCGCCGTCATCGGCGTCGGGAACGAGTTCCGGCGCGACGACGGCGTGGGCTGGGCCGTGCTGGCCCGGCTGTCCGAGCGGTCCTTGCCGCCGGAGGCCCACCTCGCCACCTGCGACGGCGACCCCGGCCGGCTGATCGGCCTGTGGGAGGGTGCCCGGCTCGCCGTCGTCGTCGACGCCGCCCACGCCCACCCCGGCACCCCGGGCCGCGTCCACCGCCTGGAACTCGACGCCGGGCTCCTCGACCGGCCGCCCACGACCAGCTCGCACGGCCTGGGCCTCGGCGAGGCCGTCGAACTGGCCCGCGTCCTCGGCCTGTTGCCGCAGCATCTGGTCGCCTACGCCGTGGAAGGCGCCGACAGCACGCTGGGCACCGGCCTCTCCCCTGCCGTGGCGGACGCCGTCGCCCCCCTCGTCGAGGCCGTCGAGGGCGAGATCGCACGGAGCGCGGCGGCGAGGGGGCCGGCATGACCGTGCGCCGCTTCCGGGTGGAGGGGATCGTGCAGGGCGTCGGCTTCCGCCCCTTCGTCTACCGCACCGCGGCGGAACTGGGCCTCGACGGCTGGGTGGCCAACGTCAACGGTCATGTGGAGGGCGAGGTCGCCGGACCGCCGCATGCCGTCGAGGAGTTCGCGGCGCGGCTGCGCACCGACGCCCCGGCCCTCGCCCGGGTGCGGCGCGTCCGGCTGACCGACGGAACCGGCAGGATGTCGTACCGGAAGGGTTTCCGGGTACGGCACAGCGCGCCGCGCCCCACCGACACCACCCCGCGCGAGATCCCGCCGGACGCGGCGATCTGCGCCGCCTGCCTGGCCGAACTGCGCGACCCGCACGACCGACGCCACCGCTACCCGTTCATCAACTGCACGGACTGCGGCCCGCGCGCCACGATCATCGAGGACCTGCCCTACGACCGGGTCCGCACGACCATGCGCCGCTTCCCGATGTGCCCGGCGTGCGCCGCCGAGTACGCCGACCCCGGCGACCGGCGCTTCCACGCCGAGCCCGTCGCCTGCCCCGCCTGCGGCCCCCGGCTGGCCTGGGGAGAGCTGCGCGGCGAGCAGGCGCTGCGGGCGGCCGTGAAGACGATCGACGAGGGCGGGATCGTCGCGATCAAAGGGCTCGGCGGCTATCAACTGGCGTGCGACGCGGGCGACCCGGCGGCGGTGGCGGAGCTGCGGCGACGCAAACGCCGTCCGGCGAAACCATTCGCCGTGATGGTCGGCGGCATCGAGGCGGTGGCCCCGCTGGCCCGATGCGGCGCCAGTGAGCGTGCGGCCCTCACCTCACCCGAGCGGCCCGTCGTGCTGCTCGCCCGGCGCCGTCGGCGCGAGGCCGTCCCACCGCTCGCCGACGAGGTGCATCCAGGGCTGCACCAGGTCGGCCTCTTCCTGCCGACGACCGGACTTCACCACCTTCTCCTCGACGAACTCACCCGGCCGCTGGTCGTCACCAGCGGCAATCTCACCGACGAGCCGATCGCCGTCGACGACACGGAGGCGGCCCGCACGCTGGCCTCGGTCGCGGACGGCTTCCTCACCCACGACCGGCCGATCCGCTCCCGCTACGACGACTCCGTGGTGCAGTTCACCGGCCGGACCCGGATCACCGTCCGCCGGGCGCGCGGGCTGGCCCCCGCTCCGCTGCGGCTCGCCGTGCGGGAGCCGGTCGCGGGCGTGGGCGCCCAGCTGAAGCACACGGTCACCCTGGCCGCCGACGGCCGCGCCCATCTCGGGCCGCACACCGGGGATCTGGCCGACCTGGCGACGTACGACGCGTTCGTGGCGTCGTACGAGCATCTCAAGCGACTCACCGGCATCGAGCCGCGCGTCCTGGCCCACGATCCGCATCCCGGCTACCTGTCCACGCAGTGGGCCGAGGCGCAGTCGCTGCGCCGCATGCCGGTACAGCACCATCACGCGCACGTGGCGGCGGCCGCGGCCGAGCACGGGGTGCGGGGGCCGTTTCTCGGCGTCGCCTACGACGGCCTGGGGCTCGGTGACGACGGCACCCTGTGGGGCGGCGAGATCCTCGTCGCCGATCTGAGCGGCTACCGCCGCGTGGGCAGGTTCGCGACCGCGCCCCTGCCCGGCGGCGACGCGGCGGTGCGCCACCCCTCCCGCACCGCGCTCGGCCATCTGCTCGGCGGCGAGACCCTGGGCTTCCCGCACCCGTACCCGTGGCTCACCCGGCCCTTCACCGACCGGCTCGACCCGGTCGAGGTCGCCGCCGTGAGCGCGATGGTCGCGCGGGACGTCAACTGCCCGCGGGCATCGAGCGCGGGCCGGCTCTTCGACACGGTGGCCTCGCTGCTGGGGCTGTGCGACCGGGTGAGTTACGAGGGCGAGGCCGCCGTCCTGCTGGAAGCCGCGGCGGGCGGCGTGCGTGCCGTGCCGCTGGCCCATCGCGTCGTACGGGAGCGGGGCCTGTGGGTGTACGACCCCGCGCCGACCCTGGCCGACCTGCTGCGCAGACGTCTGGACGGGGAACCGGTGGGGATGCTGGCCGCCGCCTTCCACTCGACGCTCGCGGCCGTCACCGGGGAGCTCGTGGCCCGGGCCGTGGCCGAGGGCGCGCCCCGCACGGTCTGCCTGGGTGGCGGCTGCTTCGTCAACCGGCGGCTGCTCACCGAGGTCACACGCCGGCTGCGCGCGCAGGGGCTGCGGGTGCTGGTCGGCGGTCAGGTCCCGGTCGGGGACGGCGGCATCAGCTACGGCCAGGCGGCGGTCGCGGCCGCGCGGCTGGCCGGGGAGAGGTGAGCGCGCATGTGTCTGGGCATTCCGGGCCGGGTGGTGGAGGTCCACGACGACGCCGGGCTGCGCATGGCGACGGTCGATTTCGGCGGGATACGGCGCGAGGTGTGCCTGAGCTGCACACCCGAGGCGGAGGTCGGGTCGTACGTCATCGTCCATGTCGGCTTCGCGATCACCCTCGTCGACGAGACGGAGGCCCGGCGGACGCTCGACGTGCTGCGGGCGATGGCGGGGGCGGTGGAGGGCGAGCTGGGCGAGCCGCTGCCGTGAGCCGGCAGGAACCGGTCGGCCCGTCAAGGGGGCCGGTCAGCCCCTGTTGCCGAGGGTCCGAGCGGCCGGAGTCTGACAGTGGACGAGCACGCAGGCCATCTGCCAGCTGGAGGATCGCATGAGCGTCACCGCAGCCCCCGCCCTGCTCGACCGGGACGGTCTGAACGCGCTGGTCTCGGCGCTGGTGGCGCAGGGGCGGACCGTGATCGGGCCGACCGTCCGCGACGGTGCGATCGTGCTCGCGGAGCTGGACTCGGCGGACGCGCTCCCCTTCGGCTGGGGCGTCGAACTGGACGCGGGGCGCTATCGGCTGGTGCGGCGCGAGGACGGGGCCGCCTTCGCGCACAGCGCGGGGCCGCAGTCCTGGAAGAACTTCCTGCACCCGGCACGGGAGCGGCTGTGGAGCGCCGAGCGGACGCCGGAGGGGGACGTCTCCTTCACCGCCGAGGAGCCCGCCGTCCCGTCGTACGCCTTCCTCGGCGTCCGGCCCTGCGACCTGCGGGCCATCGCGATCCAGGACCGGGTGCTGACCGGCGGACGGCACACCGACAGCGGTTACGCCGGACGTCGGGAGCGGGCGCTGCTCATCGCGGTGGAGTGCACCGAGCCGGGCGCGACCTGCTTCTGTGTCTCCACCGGCGGCGGTCCCGCCGCCGATCCCGGCTACGACCTGGCGCTCACCGAGGTGGACGGCCGGTTCCTGGTCCGGGTGGGGAGTGACGAGGGCGCCGCGCTGCTGGAGCAGGTCCCGCACCGGGACGCCCGTCCGGACGTCGAGGAGACCGCCCGTGCCACCGTCGACGCGGCCCGCGAGCGCATGGGCCGGGCGCTGCCGCCGGTCGACCTGCGGGACCTGATGGGCGCGAGCCTGGCCGCCGAGCGCTGGGACGACGTCGCCGCCCGCTGTCTGACCTGCGGCAACTGCACGATGGTCTGCCCGACCTGCTTCTGCACCACCACGGAGGAGGTCACCGACCTCACCGGCGACCACACCGAGCGGTGGCAGCACTGGGACTCCTGCTTCGACCTGGACTTCTCGTATCTGCACGGCGGCCCGGTCCGCTCCTCGCCGCGCAGCCGCTACCGCCAGTGGCTGACCCACAAACTCGGCACCTGGCACGACCAGTTCGACACGTCCGGGTGCGTCGGCTGCGGACGCTGCATCGCCTGGTGCCCGGTCGGCATCGACATCACGGAGGAAGTGGCCGCGCTCGACGCCGAGCGGGCGGCCCGGGAAACGGAGACGGACTGATGCCTCCCTCGATCGCCCTGCGCATGAACCACGCCCTGCCCGCCGAGCATCGCGACCGGCTGCTGCGTGTCGCCCGCGAGGCCCACTTCCCGCAGGGCACCCGCCTGTTCGAGGAGGGCGGCCACGCGGACCGCTTCTGGATCCTCCGGGACGGCACCGCCGCCCTCGACCTGCATGTGCCCGGCCGCCGCGCCCCGGTCGTCGAGACGCTCGGCGTCGGTGACCTGGTCGGCTGGTCGTGGCTGTACGAGCCCTACGTGTGGCAGCTGGGCGCCGAGACCGTGACCCCGGTGCGGGCCTACGAGTTCGACGCCGTCGCCGTGCGGCTGATGTGTCTGAACGACCCCGAGTTCGGCCGGGCCGTGGAGCACTGGGTGGGCCGGGTGCTCGCCCACCGGCTCCAGGCGGCCCGCACCCGGCTGCTGGACCTGTACGGCCCCTACGGAAGCGGTGGTGCCCGATGACGGACGTCCCGGTCCCGTACCGCGTGGTCGCCCGCAGGCCGGAGACCACCGACACGGTCACCCTGCGCCTGGAACCGGTCACCGCGCCCCTGGCCGACTTCACGCCGGGGCAGTTCGCGATGGTGCACTGCTTCGGCCGCGGCGAGATCCCCGTCTCGGTGAGCTCCGTACAGGCCACCGGCGGGCTCGCCCACACGATCCGCGCGGTGGGAGCGGTGTCGGCGGGGCTGTGCGCGGCACAGGCCGGTGACGTGCTGGGCGTCCGGGGACCGTACGGCAACGGCTGGGAGCTGGAGCGGGCGCGCCGGCGGGACGTGGTCGTGGTCGCGGGCGGCATCGGGCTGGCCCCGCTCCGGCCGCTGATCCTGCGGGCGCTGGCCGAACCGGAGGCGTACGGGCGGGTCAATGTGCTGATCGGGGCGCGGACACCGGCCGATCTGATGTCCCGCAAGGAGATCGAACGCTGGCCGACCTCGTACACCGGCGTCACCGTGGACCGGCCCGACCGGGAGTGGCGCGGGGACGTCGGGCTCGTCACCACACTGCTCGACCGGGCGGACTTCGCCCCCGCGCGGGCCACGGCCTTCGTCTGCGGGCCCGAACCGATGATCCGGGCCACGGCCCGTGACCTGGCCTTCCGGGGCGTGCCCCCGGAGCGGATCAGGGTCTCCCTGGAACGGAACATGCGCTGCGCGACCGGGCACTGCGGCCACTGTCAGCTCGGGCCGCTGCTGCTGTGCCAGGCCGGCCCGGTCGTGGACTGGAGCTGCGCCGAACCCCTGCTGTCGGTAAGGGAGTTGTGATGACACCGACCCTCGCCGTGTTCAAGCTGGCCTCCTGTGACGGCTGTCAGCTCACTCTGCTGGACTGCGAGGACGAACTCCTGGCGCTCGCGGGCCAGGTGGAGATCTCGCACTTCCTGGAGGCCTCCAGCTCGGTGGCGAGCGGACCGTACGACCTGACGCTCGTCGAGGGCTCGGTCACCACGGCCGCCGACGCCGAACGGGTCCGCGCGATCCGTGCCGCCTCCCGTCATCTGGTGACGATCGGGGCGTGCGCGACGGCCGGCGGCATCCAGGCTCTGCGGAACTTCGCGGACGTCGACGCCTACCGGCGCGTGGTGTACGCGCATCCCGAGTACATCGACACGCTCGCCACCTCCACGCCCGTGTCGGCCCATGTGGACGTCGACTTCGAGCTGCGCGGCTGCCCCATCGACAGGCGGCAGCTCATCGAGGTGATCACCGCCTTCCTCGCCGGACGCAAGCCGGACGTGCCGAACCACAGCGTCTGCTTCGAGTGCAAGCGCCGCGGCACGGTCTGCGTCACCGTCGCCCACGGCACCCCCTGCCTGGGACCGGTCACGCACGCCGGGTGCGGGGCCCTGTGCCCGGCGTACCAGCGGGGGTGCTTCGGCTGCTTCGGGCCCTCCGGGTCGGTGAACCTGCCCGCGCTCATCCCGGTGCTGCGCCGCGACGGCCTCGACGAGGACGACGTCCAGCGCTTCCTGCACACCTTCAACGCCGCCGCTTTCGACGAGGAGTTGTCGCCGTGACCCACCGTGGATCCCGTGTGCTGCACGTCGGCTCGCTGTCCCGGGTCGAGGGGGAGGGCGCGCTGCACCTGCGGGTGCACGACGGGACAGTCACCGAGGCGCGGCTGGAGATCTACGAACCGCCGCGGTTCTTCGAGGCGTTCCTGCGCGGCCGCTCGTACACCGAACCGCCCGACATCACCGCCCGGGTGTGCGGGATCTGCCCGGTGGCCTACCAGATGAGCGCCTGCGCGGCCATCGAGGACGCCTGCGGTGTGACCGTCGATCCGGTGATCCGCGCGCTGCGGCGGCTGCTGTACTGCGGCGAGTGGATCGAGAGCCAGGCCCTGCACATCTACCTCCTGCACGCCCCCGACTTCCTGGGCCGTGCGAGCGCGATCGACCTGGCCCGCACGCACCGGGCCGAGGTCGAGCGCGGGCTGCGGCTGAAGAAGGCGGGCAACTCGCTGATGGAGCTGCTCGGCGGGCGGGCGGTGCATCCCGTGAACGTCCGCCTCGGCGGCTTCCACCGGGTGCCGACGCGACAGGAACTTCGTCCGTTGCAAGAGGAGTTGAAGCGGGCGCTCGACGACGCCTGGGACACTGTTCGCTGGGTGGCGGGCTTCGACTTCCCGGACGCGCGCGTCGAGGCCGACCTGTTGGCGCTGGCCGAGCCGGACACGTACGCCATCGAGGGTGGCACACCCACCGTGTTGCGCGCCGACGGGACCGAAACCGCCTTTCCCGTACGGGACTTCACCGCGCACGTCGTCGAGACCCACGTGCCGCACTCCACCGCGCTGCACTCCCGGCTGGACGGGCGGCTCCATCTCACCGGCTCCCTCGCCCGGTTCGCGATCAGCGGGGCGCATCTGTCGCCGGTGGCACGGGAGGCGGCCGTGGCGGCCGGACTGGGCGATCCCCGCGAGGGCGCCGTGTGCCGCAATCCGTTCCGGTCGATCCTGGTGCGGGCCGTGGAGACGCTGTACGCCGTCGACGAGGCCCTGCGGATCATCGGCTCGTACGAGCCGCCCGAGCACCCGTACGTGGAGGTGCCGCCGGTCGCGGGGGTCGGGCACGGCGCCACCGAGGCGCCGCGCGGGGTGCTCTACCACCGCTACGAACTGGACGCCGACGGCCTGGTCGCCGACGCCCGGATGGTGCCTCCGACCGCGCAGAACCAGGGCGCGATCGAGGACGACCTGCGCCGGATCACCCAGTCCGCCATCGCCGAACAGGACGCGGACGACGATGAGTTGACGCATCTGTGCGAGCGGGCGATCCGCAACCACGACCCGTGCATCTCGTGTTCCACCCATTTCCTCGACCTGACGGTCGTGAGGACCGCAGGAGACACTGCGGGAGGCTGCGATGTCTGAATCCCCGTACACCGTGAGCGATGTGATGACCCACACGGTCGTCGCCGTCGGACGCGACGCGTCCTTCAAGGAGATCGTCGGCCTGATCGACCAGTGGAAGGTCAGCGCGCTGCCGGTCCTCGAAGGCGAGGGACGGGTCGTCGGCGTGGTCTCCGAGGCCGACCTGCTGGCCAAGGAGGGCGTCAAGGGCGCCAACGAGCAGGCCCTCGACCTCGCCGAGCGGGCCAAGTCCGAGGGACTGACCGCCGGGGAGCTGATGAGCACGCCCGCCGTGACCGTGCACGCGGACGCCTCGGTCGCCGAGGCAGCCCGCATCATGGCACGACGGCGTGTGAAGCGGCTGCCCGTGGTGGACGCGATCGGCATGCTCCAAGGCGTGGTCAGCCGCAGCGACCTGCTGAAGGTGTTCCTGCGGCCCGATGAGGAGATCGCCGGCGAGATCGTCCACTCCGTGCTGACGAAACTGCCGGTCACCACTCCCCTGTCGGTCACCGTCGCCGACGGCGTGGCCACACTGACCGGCTCCGCGGCCGAGCGCACCTACATGCCCATCGTGGCGCGGGCGGTGCGGGCGGTCGAAGGGGTCGTCGACGTCCGGCTGGAGCTCACCCACCGATGAAGTATCTCGACGAGTACCGCGACCCGGTGCTCGCCCGGCGGCTGCTGGACGAGCTGCGGCGGACGGCCACGCGCCCCTGGCGGATCATGGAGGTGTGCGGCGGCCAGACCCACACCCTCGTCCGGCAGGGCATCGACGAGCTGCTGCCGGCCGGGATGCGGATGATCCACGGCCCGGGCTGCCCGGTCTGCGTCACCCCGCTGGAGACCCTGGACCGGGCCATGGCCGTCGCCGCCCGGCCCGGCGTGATCCTCACCAGCTTCGGCGACATGCTGCGCGTACCGGGCACCGCCACCGACCTGCTGTCGCTGCGGGCGCGCGGGGCGGACGTACGGGTCGTGTACGCCCCGATGGACGCCGTGCGGCTGGCCGCCGAGCACCCTGAGCGTGACGTCGTCTTCCTGGCCGTCGGGTTCGAGACGACGGCCCCCGCCAACGCGACGGCCGTGCTGCACGCGGCCCGCCTCGGCCTGACGAACTTCTCGATGCTGGTCAGCCATGTCCTCGTACCGCCCGCCATGACCGCCCTGCTCGACGATCCCGACTGCGAGGTGCAGGCGTTCCTCGCGGCCGGGCATGTCTGCGCGGTGATGGGCTGGCGGGAGTACGAGCCGATCGCCGCCCGGTACCGGGTGCCGATCGTGGTGACCGGGTTCGAGCCGCTGGATCTGCTGGAGGGCATCCTGCTGGCCGTGCGGCAGCTGGAGTCCGGCCGGTGCGAGGTGGAGAACCAGTACGCGCGCGCCGTGCGGCGGGCCGGGAACACCGAGGCGCAGGATGCCGTGCGCGAGGTCTTCCGGGTCACCGACCGGGCCTGGCGCGGCATCGGCAAGCTGCCCGGCAGCGGGCTCGAACTCACCGAGGAGTACGCGCGGTTCGACGCGGCCCGCCGCTTCGACGTGGGCGGGCTCAGCCCGGTCGAGGACCCGGAATGCATCGCGGGCTCGATCCTCACCGGGGCCCGGCTGCCCACGGACTGCCCCGCGTACGGCACCCGTTGCACCCCCCGCCATCCCCTGGGCGCGCCCATGGTGTCGTCCGAGGGCACCTGTGCCGCCTTCCACGCGGCCGGACGTGTCAGGAGTACGTCATGACCATCGAGTGCCCCACCCCCCGTCACGAGGACGAGGTCGTGCTGCTCGGCCACGGCGCCGGGGGACGCCTCACCGCGGAGCTGCTGGACCGGCTGATCCTGCCGTCCTTGAACGGCGAGCCCGGTCCGCTGGAGGACGCGGCGCTGCTGCCCGGCTACCGGGAACTGGTGATCAGCACGGACAGTTTCGTCGTCAGTCCGCTGTTCTTCCCCGGCGGGGACATCGGTTCCCTCGCCGTGCACGGGACCGTCAACGACCTCGCGATGCGGGGTGCGTGGCCGATCGCGCTGTCCGTGTCCCTCATCGTCGAGGAGGGGCTGGCGCTGGCCGAACTGCGGGCCGTCATGGAGTCGTTGGGAAAGGCCGCGCAGGAGGCCGGGGTGCCGGTCGTCACCGGGGACACCAAGGTGGTGGGGCGGGGCGCGGCCGACCGGCTGTTCGTCAACACCACCGGCGTCGGACAGCGGCACGGTTCGCTGCACCCGTCCGCGGCCCTCGCCCGGCCCGGCGACGCGGTGCTGCTGTCCGGGCCGATCGGGCTGCACGGCACGACCGTGCTGAGCACCCGGGAAGGCCTCGGATTCGAGGGTGACATCGCCTCGGACAGCCGGCCCCTGCACCGCCTCGTGCGGGCGCTCACCCCCTACGGCCCCGACGTCCACGTCCTGCGCGATCCGACGCGAGGCGGCCTGGCCGCTGCCCTGAACGAGATCGCTCGCGACTCCGCCGTCACCGTCGAGATCGAGGAGAGCGCGGTGCCGGTTCCGGAGGCGGTGGCCGCCGCCTGCGACCTGCTCGGCCTCGATCCGCTGATCGTCGCCAACGAGGGCTGCCTGGTCGCCTTCGTCACCGCGGACGCGGCCGACGACGTCCTCGCCGCGATGCGATCGCTGCCGGAGGGGGCCCAGGCGGTGCGGATCGGCGAGGTGGCGGCGCGGGAGCCGCGAGGGCGGGTGGTGCTGCGGACGCTGGTGGGGGCGCGGCGGATCGTGGAGATGCCGCTGGGGGAGCAACTGCCGCGGATCTGCTGAGGGGTCGGTGACTGCCGCGGGTCGACGGATCTGTTGAGGGGCGGTGACCTGCCGCGGGTCAACCGGTCTTGTGACCCCACTGCGGGCCGACCTTCGCCCACTCCGAGTCCCACTGCGCCATGCGCCGCCGGTCCACACGCTCGTGGAGGACCCAGCCCAGGGGCAGGGCGACCACGCACACGAACACCGCGGTCGCGGCCCCCAGTACGACGCCCTGGAGCTCGGCCTCTTCGTCGCTCACCGGCGCAGGGGCGAGGTTGCCGTGCCGGTCCAGCCATATCCGGGTCACGCTGCCGGCCTTGATGCCGGGCTCGACCCGGGCCAGCCCCGTACGGGACGATCCGTCGGCAGCCGTCCAGCGCACCTTGGCCCAGGCGTAGTCGTCCGAAGAGGTTGCCTTGACGGCCTCGTCGGAGGCGTCCTGGGTGAGCACGGCCGAGACGGGGTGGCGCTGCGCCCGCCGGTCGTCGAGGCTCTGCTCCACCCCGTGGGCGGTCACCATGCCGACGACGGCTCCCCCCGCGGCGGCCAAGCACCACAGCCCGAGCAGCAGCCAAGCCTCGACCACGTCGGTGCGGCGCCTGAGCGGGTTGGACCGCCACCGCCACAGCCGTACCTTCCGCGCCTTCCTGTGAACCGTGCGTGTCATCGTCCGACACCTCCTGGCGGGCGAGCCGCAGCCCGAAAGCCGCTCCTACCGCCAATGTCCCGGGTCGGCGCCGGGCGGGGCAGGGGCCGATGGGGTGTCCGCCAGGGACCTCCGGGTCCGTTCGGCACCCGACCGGCCCGGTTCACGACGCGGGTGCGGAGACGGTCGCCACCGGGCCGGATCGGCTCGCGTGCAGCACGGTGGCAGCGGGTCGGCGCGGTGAGGCCGAGACCTGCGTGGTGTGTCCCAGGCGCAGGATCATCTGCGGAAACCGGTCTCCGGTGAGGCGTGCCTGCAACTCCGGACGCAACTCCGGCAGTTCGAGCGGCTGGGTGTGGAAAGCCGCCGTGACATCGTGGCTCGCGGCGTACAGCAGGACCCGCTGCAGGGCCTGGCCGGCCCGCAGCCAGTCCAGCCGGGTGTCGTGCGGGGTGCTCAGCACCACGACGGTGCCCGTCCGGGCCGTCCATCGCCGGGCCCGGCCCTCGCACTGCCCGACCAGGCCCGTGTAGTCCCGCCCGGCGAGCAGCGAACCGTCCGGCGGGAGGCGGCACGCGTCGGGGGACACCCGCTCCCACCAGTCCCGCCGGGCGTGCCCGGACCAGCCGGAGACCTCCGAGGCATGACCGGGGTCGGCGCGGTGCACGGACTCCGCCGCCCGCACCCATTGCGCCAGCATGCGCAGCTTCTCCGGATTGTCGACCGTGTGCAGCAGCGCGCCTTCCGCGCGGGCCTGGTCGCGCAGCTCCTCCATCAGCGACCACGACACGGGTGTGGGTGCGAACAGCCCCCGGTGCGTGTGCCGGCGGGACAGCGCGCGCTCCATCTCCTTCGCCCGAGTGGTGGCCACGGCGTGCGCGCCCCAGGCCACATGGGCCAAGAACGCCGGCTGCGCGGGTACCGGAAGCGGCGTCACGACGGGGCGGAAGCCAAGGTTCCGCACGGCGACCCGCACATTGAAGAGGGCCGCCCCGCAGCTGATCACCAGCTCCCGGCCGGCCGGGTCGGTCAGGGGAAGCCGCCGCCCGCCGTCGGCGTGCACCTCGAACCCGTGGTCGCGCCCCTCGTCCACGAAGAACCAGGGCTGGGTGTTGTGGAGCGAGGGCGCCCGGGTGGCAGCGCGGGCGAGATGGAAGGCCGCCCGGCCGAGGAGGGCGTGCTCCGGGGGTGCGGAGGCTTCGTACGTCAGGGACATGGTGTGCCACCCTTCGGATGCCGTCCGCCTCCGGTGGCCCGGTCGAGGGGCCCGGCGCCTGACCCTCGACGCCTTGTGGAGACGTTCCTCGACAAGTCGGTGCGCACGGCGAGGCGTACGACTGCTGTCTGCGTTCGCCGCGGTCCGCGGACCGCGTCATGGGTGCGGGACGACGGCGACGGGGGCCGCGGAGTGATGCAGGACGGCATGTGTGACGGGGCCGATGTGCGCGCCGAACGGAGAGCGGCGGATGCGCCGGCCGACGACGACCAGGGACGCGTCACGGGAGGCGTCCATCAGGAAGTTGCCGGCCCGGCCCCAGTGTGACTCCTCGACGACCTCGACGGTGGGGTATTTCCGTCGCCACGGGAGCACGGTCTCGGTCAGGGCCTTGGCCTGCTGTGTGCTCAGCTCGCCGTGGTACTCCAGGTCCGCGGGGAGCCGGTAGGCGTAGTAGGGCGGCGGGTTCCAGCCGTGGACGACCCGCAGGGAGGTCTGCCGTCGGGCCGCGGCGTCGAAGGCGAACCCGATGACCGCCTCGTCGGGGCTGTCGGTGTCGAGTCCGAGCACGACGGGCCGGTACGGCGTCGTCACGGACGGCATGCCCGTCGGGTCGCTCGTGTGCTCGTCGGCCGCCTGTTCGCCGGCCCGGACGAGGACGACGGGACACTCGGCGTGGGCGACGACCGCAAGGCCGACGGATCCGATCATGAAGCCGCCGATGCCGCTGAGGCCACGGGATCCGAGGGCGAGGAGATCTGCCTCCTCGGCCAGGCCGGGGAGGACTTCGTAGGCACGGCCGACGATCTGCTCCGTGGTGACGTCGACACCGGGGTGTCGCGCGCGCAGGCCTGCCGCGGCCTCGCGAGGAATCCGTTCGACCCAGTGCTGGAAGGACTCCGCCCCCGGCGTCGGGGACTCCGCCATGGCCTCGGGCACCCCCTCCCACACATGGACCAGCCGCAAGGGTGACCCACGCAGCCGCGCCTCCCTCGCCGCCCAGTCGGCGGCGGCCCGGCTCTCCGACGAGCCGTCAAGGCCCACGATCAGGGTGCGGGGCATGATCTCCACCTCCCCATTCGGTCTGATGACTCCAGCGTCGCGGTCGCGGCATTCGGGGTGCAGGGGCCGCTCGTCCCCGAGCCGGGCCGACCGGCCCCACCGGGTCGGCGGAGCGGCGCAGACTTCGGTGCCGAAGCGATGAGACCGTCCTTCCAGGCACACCGCGGCACCGGGAGCGTCCTCGACGCGATCGTGCGGCACGGCCGGAGGGCGGACCTTCGCGGGCCGTCCGGTGCCTCTCGGGGCCGTACGGCCCCTGCACGGTCCCGTGCGGGAGCAGCACACTGGGCAGCGTCCGCAGCGAGCTCCGAGGGCTCCGGCCCACGGGGCGGGGAGGAGTTCCGATGCCGACCGCAGCCCTCGCTCCGCCGCCGCTGGAGACGCTGATCTCCGCCGCCGCGGCCGCGCCGTCGATTCACAACACTCAGCCCTGGCGGTTCCGGCTCGATCCGGACACCGCGACACTGGAGGTCCGGGCCGTGGCGGACCGTGCCCTGCGCCAGATCGATCCGACGGGCCGTGCCCTGCATGTCTCGGTCGGCTGCGCGGTCCTCAACCTCCGGGTGGCGGTGGCCCACTTCGGGCGGGAACCGGTGACACGCCTGCTGCCCAGGCCCGAGGAGCCGGATCTGCTGGCGGCCGTACGGCTCGGCGGCCGTGTGCGCAGCGGGACGGCTCACCAGCTGTACACAGCCCTGTGGCACCGGCACAGCAGCCGGTTCCCGTTCTCCGACCTGCCGCTGCCCACGTCGGTGCTGACCGAACTCGCCGAAGCCGCACACAGCGAGGGCGCGCAGCTGAGCCGCCCCGGTCCTGGCGAGACCGAGCGGTTGCTGCGGCTCACCCGGGATGCGGAACGGCGCACCACGGTGGACGCCGACAGGGCCGCTGAGAGCCGTCGCTGGGTGCATGAACCGACCGAGGCGTCCCTGGGGATACCGCCGGAGGCGCTGGGCCCGCAGGACATCCTGGAGCGTATGCCCATGCGGGACTTCGGCGCCCACCGGCACCCGTCCGTCCTGTCCGGCCGCCCTTTCGAGCAACGGCCGGCGATCGTCGTACTGTCGACCGCGCACGACCGCAGGACCGACTGGCTGCGTGCCGGACAGGCCCTCGAACGGGTTCTGCTGGTCGCCACCGCCCACGGGGTCCGGGCGTCCTTGCTGCACCAGGCGTTGGAGTGGCCGGATCTGCGCGAGCAGTCCGCATCGACGGCGGACGACCGCAGGGCCCACGCCCAGATGGTGATCCGCCTCGGCTACGGCCCCGAGGGCCCGGCCACGCCGCGGCGTTCGGCGCGGCAGATGGTGGACGAGGGGGCGCTGTCCGTGCACCGGTGAGGTGCGACGCGCCGCACCCCGGTCTCCCCAGCAGCTCCTCAGCCGCTTCTCGGCTCAGCTGACATCCAGGACGTCCCGCACCGGACGGCGGGGTGTGGCCGGGCCCCACGGACCGTAGCCGAGGCGCAACACCATCTGGACATGTCCCCGGCCCGTCACCGGATCGCGGGCGAGCGTGCGCAGGTCGGCGCTCTCCAGCGGATGCGAGGTGAGCGAACCGGCCAGGCCTGCCGACGTGGCCTCCAGCAGGACCCGTTCGAGGGCCTGCCCGGCACGCAGCCAGTCGACCGGCGTGTCCGCCCGCGTGGACAGCAGCGCCAGGTGCGGACTGCTCTCGAACGAGGTGGTGCCGCGGTCGGCCACCGGTCGCCGGCCGGCGAAGTCACGCAACGGTGCCCGGCCGTCCCGCTGATGCGGCCCGAAGGCGTACTCGGGAACGCCGTCGCGGGCGATGTCGGCCTCCGGACCGAGCCGGGTCCACCGGTCCAGGTCCTCCCGGCTTGCCGGGTCGAGGGCGTCGCGGCTCTCGGCGTCACGGACCAGTTCCAGAACGGTCTCGACATGCCAGGGCCCCGCGAACAGCAGCTCGGCCCCCTCCTGGGCGGCTGCCGCCCGGAGCGTCTCCCGCGTGTCCTCGGGAACGTCCTTCTCCTCGAAGGGGTAGCGGCTGGTGTGCCGTTCCCGGATCGCCGCATACAGCCGCTCCAGGTCGTCCTCCCCCGGTCCGGTCCCGGTGGCATCGGCCAGGTGGACGGCGGCCAGCGACTGCGGGTCGTCCGCATCCGGCAGCAACCGGACCCGCGGGGACAGGCCGGCGTGCACGGCGGCGACGCGCAGGTTGAACAACGCCGCCCCGCAGCCGATGTGCAGCGCCCGGTTGCCGGGGTCGGAGCGGGGCATGGCCCTGCCCAGGTCGGCCCTCAGCAGCAGGAGGCGTTCGCCGGTCACGAAGCGGAACCTCCAGGGCTGGGCGTTGTGCATCGACGGCGCGGTCGTCGCGTCGGCGATCAGCGAGGTCACTGTCCTCGTGTCCAGCTTCCGCATGGTCATCGCCACCTCTTCGGCCCCGGCGCGATCACGCACGGGCCTCAACGGGATCGCCCGGCCGAGCGGGCCGGGCCGTTCCTGGTCCCACCGCAGTGGGCTGCTCACGCGGTCGCGACGAGGTGGTCCTCCACCTCGACCACGTCCGCGATCTGGGCGACGGCTCCGATCAGTTGCGGGATCCGCGCCGCGTTCAGCGAACCGGCCAGGGTCACCGTGCCGTTCTCGACCTCGACGTGGACAGCGGCCGCGTCCAGGCCGAATCCGCCCTCGATCACGCGGGCGACCACCTCGGCCCGGATCGCCGCGTCGTCCCGGACGAGAGCCTGCAACAGCTCACTGCGGCTGACGACGCCCACCAGCCGGCCCTGGTAGTCCGTGACGAACAGCTGCCTGATCCGCGAGTGGGCGGCCGTGCGCGCCGCTTCCACCACCAGGGTCCCGGGTTGCACGGTGAGCGCCGGCGCGGTCATCAACGTGGCCGCCGTCTCGTCCCCGCCCCCGTGCGAGCAGCGGTGCAGCAGGCCGGCGAGCGCACCCGGGCGCTCGGCTGCGGCGAGAGAGGCCGCCTTCGCGAGCAGGTCGGACTCGGCGATCACACCGATCACGTGCCGCTCGCCATCGACCACGGGCGCGGCACCGGTCTGCCGCCTGGCCAGCATCCGGGCGATGTCCAGGAACGAGGTGTCGGCACGGATGCCGGTGACCGGCCGCTTCATGATGTCGCGCACCTGCAGATCCGTCACGGGGACGGAACCGTGTCCCGCGCGACCTGCCCTCCTGATGTGTGCCGGCCCGGCGGATGCTGTCGCGTCCTTCGTGGCGGCCCGTGCCGAGTGGGAGGCCATGGCCTGGAGGTAGCGCACCATCAGGTCGGCGCGATGGCCTTCGGCCGCCCTCGTGGCCCGGGTGGGCACCTCTCGCCGGGCTTCGACCGACGCGCTCCGGCGTTCCCGTGTCTCTCGTTCGTCCATGGCAGCCTCCCAGGGCGTGCGAGGGCTGGATGCTTCATCTCCACGGTCGCTCCGTACGGCCCGATCCTGGCAGGGCCGTACGGCCCCCTCTCCCGGGACGGGCAGCCCTCTGTGGGCAGAAGCGGCAGATCACCGGCGTGAGAATCATCAGACCGGACCCCGTCATCCGGCTGTCCGGGCATGACCGGGCTTCGCGACCGTCTCGCCCGTTTCCGGTCCACCGGCGTGCCCGGACCTGAGGTGGGCGGCGCCCGGCGAGGTGCTCCTGGACCTCGTACCGACTGGACCGACGGGCCCGACCAGCACGCCGGAGGGGTGAGTCCTGACGGACGGCCGCTCACCTCGCGCGCCTGCGGAACAGATGCCCGGCTGCCGGGCACGGCCGTACAGCCGGGCGCCGACCAGGTCCGAGGCAGGCATTCCGGTGATCTCCGCGACGCGGTGGGACGGGTAGTCGTCCAGCAGGCCGGCGGCCCGCTCGCGCAGGAACTCCTCGTCGGCCAGGCCGCCGGCGGTGGCGCGGCTGCCGGACGGCGAGCACGTCGAACGTCGCGGTGCCGGCGTCGTCACCGGCCGGTTCCGACGCCACCGACCGCGTCCTCGTGCTCGGGATCAGCGCCGGAACGCTCAAGGCTTGCCGAATGCCGCAGGCGTTCCCATGGCGGACGGCCCTGTGCTGCCGCAGGCTGGAGTGGGAGCAGCCTTCGGATCTGCGCGAGAGAAGGACAGCATGGAGGAAAACTCGCCCGCGCCACGTGTCGTGGTGGGTGTCGACGGGTCCTCGTCATCGTTCGACGCACTGCGCTGGGCGGTCCGGTACGCCAGGCTGATCGGCGGCCAAGTGGACGCGGTGACCGCTTGGGACATGCCCCATGGCTGGTCCGCGCCCGCCGTGGACGCCGACTTCGATCTCGAGAGCGCCCGGGACCGGCAGGCCCGGGAGATCAGGGACGCGCTCGACGAAGAAGCGGCGGCTTCCGTACGGGCACACCTGGTTCGCGGTGACACCTCCGACATCCTGTTCAGAGCTGCCGAGGGGGCGCAGGTCCTGGTCGTCGGCCGCCGGGGCCACGGCGGATTCGCGCGCACCGTGCTGGGCTCGATCAGCCACCGGGTGGCGCAGCACGCGCCCTGTCCCGTCGTCATCGTCCCTCCCGAGGAAGCGTGACCGGCCGGTCCGGAGTGGCGGAGCCCGCTGTGGCTGTGTGAGTCGTCGGGCCCGGACGCGATCGCACCGATGCCGGGACCGCCGGTGCGTCGATGGCCACGCCCGTGGCCGTGCCACCGGGCCACGCCGCGGAGCCGTCGGCGAACCCGCCGGTCCCTCGCCGCTGTCACATGCCGCCGCGGGACTCGGCCGCGGCCCATCGCCTGCGGACCGCATCCTCGTGTTCGCCCTGCTCCAGCACCAGGTCCGCGTGGGCCAGCGCCGTCTCCAGCCGGGGGATCCAGTGGCGCTGCAGAGCCCGTACCCGCCGGCCGGTGGCGAGGACTTCGGCCCCGACCGCGCGCGCCGCCGCACCGGCGGCGGCGTACGCGGCGGCCGCCCGCACGGCCTCCTGGTAGGCGGCCTCGGCATGAAGCAGTGCGGTGTTCGCGGGCACAAGCGCGTCCGGGTCCCGCGCCGGCAGTGCGCACGAGGCGGTACGGGGGTGTCGTACACCCATCGTGGACGTCCAGGCGATCTCCAGTTCTGCGGGACGTGTGCATTCCAGAGATGCGAGCGCCTCTTCGCCGCCGAGGAGCAGGCCGCGCCGCAGCCAGAGCTCTGCCTCCCGCAGTCGCTCGTGCCAGCGCTCCTGTGCGGTGTGCTCGGCGCGCAGCAGGTCCTCGTGGCGGGTGCGCAGGATGCGCAGCTTCTGGTCGAGCAGGCCGGCCCCGCGCCGGGCGACCTCCAGGCTGCGCCGCAGTCGCATCCGGCCGGCGCGGCCGGGCGGAACGCGCGGTTCTGGCATGGGCTCACCCACCCTCCGGTACTCGGCGGGCGTCCAGGAACTCGGCCGGCAGCATGGCCAGTTGACTGCGCGGCAGGGTGAGCAGCACCCGCCAGGCGCGCTCCAGCGTCTGCTCCAGCGTGCGCAGTTCGCCCTGTCCCTGGTCCACAAGGCCGCGGGCGAACGCCTCGTCGAAATCCAGGTAGCAGCGGTCGGTGCTGCTGAGTGCCGCCTGCCCGACGAGGTCGGCGAGTTCCTTGACCTGGCGCGCGCGTGCCAGCGCGGAGAGGATCTGGGCCGCGACGTCGAGGTGGTCGTCGCGGGTGCGACCGGGGCCCGCCCCCTTGCGCATCAGGCGGGACAGCGAGGACAGCGCGTCCACCGGCGGATAGACGCCCTTGGCGTGCATCTGGCGGGACAGCACGATCTGGCCCTCCGTGATGTACCCGGTGAGGTCCGGCACGGGATGGGTGATGTCACCCGCGGGCATGGTGAGCACGGGGAGCACGGTGACGGATCCCGGCAGGCCGCGAATGCGCCCGCAACGCTCGTACAGGGATGCGAGGTCGCTGTAGAGGTAGCCGGGGTAGGCCCGGCGAGCCGGGATCTCACCGCGGGCCGCGGAGACCTCACGCAGCGCCTCGGCGTAGCTCGTCATGTCCGTCATCACCACGAGGACGTGCCGGCCCTCGGTGAAGGCGAGCTGTTCGGCGACGGTGAGCGCGATGCGCGGGGTGAGGAGGCGCTCGATCACGGGATCGTCGGCGGTGTTGAGCAGGAGGACCAGTTCGTCGGCGGCGGAACGCTCCTCCAGCGCGTCGCGGACGAAGCGAGCGTCCGCGTGGGTCACTCCCATCGCGGCGAAGACCACACAGAAGGGCTCCCCTCCGGCCGTCGACTGAGCGGCGATCTGCGCGGCCAGCTCCAGGTGGGGAAGGCCCGCCGCCGAGAACACCGGGAGCTTTTGGCCCCGTACGAGCGTGGTGAGCGCGTCGATGGTGCTGACGCCGGTCAGAACCGGTTCGGCGGGCGGTTCGCGGCGCACCGGGTTGACAGGGTTGCCGCCGACCGCCACGGTCGACTCGCCGAAGACGGGCGGTCCCGCGTCGAGCGGCTCACCACGGCCGTTGCACACCCGGCCCAGCCAGCCGGGGCCCACCGGGATGCGCAGCGGCGACCCGGTGAAGGCGGCGCGCAGCCGAGCCGGGTCCAGGCCCGCGGTGTCCTCCAGCACCTGCACCACGGCCGTGCCACGGTCCACTTCCAGCACGAGACCGTGGCGTCGCTCGCCCGAGTCGGGGGTGAGCAGCACGAACTCGTCCCAGCCGACGCCCTCGACCTTGTCGACGACCGCGAGCGGACCGCGCAGTTCACGCACCGAGGTGTACTCGACGCGGCCCCAGTCCGGTGTGCCGTTCACGGCGCCTCCCCGAGCCTGGCGAGCATGGTCTCGCGCAGGGCGTCCACAGTCGCCGCGTCGTGCGGTCCCGCCTCCTCGCGGGCCCGCAGCACGGGCGAGAAGTCGACTTCCTCGATGCGTGCCGCGGGCACGCCGGCGTCGGCCAGTTCGCGACAGCGGGCGACGACCGCCAGCACCGCCTCGGCCAGCGCCGCGGTCTTCTCCTCGCCGCTGTAGGCGTCCCGGTCGGACAGGGCGCTCTGCTGCAGCACGCCTTCGCGCACCAGCCGTCCGCCCAGGACGCTGACGCGCTCCTGGTCGGGCAACGCCGTGATACCGAGCAGATCCACGAGGTCGGCGAGCCGGTCGGCCTCGGCGAGCAGGCCGGCCACCCGGGACCGCCGTGCGGACCGGCCCGAGGTGTCCGTGGCGGCGTGCCGGGCGTCGAGCGCCTCGGCATCCCGGGAGAACGACTCGGCCCAGGAGACGGCCGGGTAGTGGCGGGCGTAGGCGAGGTCCCGGTCGAGGGTCCACAGACATCGCACGAAGCGCTGCGTGTGGGCGGTGACCGGCTCCGCCATGTCGCCGCCGGGCGGGGAGACCGCGCCGATCACGGTGACCGAGCCGGTGCGGCCGCCGAGTGTGGTCACCGCCCCGGCCCGCTCGTAGAACGCCGCGATCGCCGAGGCCAGGCCCGCCGGATAGCCCTCCTCCGCGGGCAGCGCCCCGGTGCGGGAGGCGAACTCGCGCAGCGCCTCGGCCCAGCGGGAGGTCGAGTCGGCGATGACGACCACGTCCAGGCCCATGTCGCGGAAGTACTCGGCGACCGTGACGCCGGTGTAGACGCTGGCCTCCCTCGCCATCATCGGCATGTTGGAGGTGTTGGCGACGATCACGGTCCGGTCGGCGAGGCGGCCGCCGGTGCGCGGGTCCGTCAGTGCCGTGAACTCGTCGATGACGTCGGCCATCTCGTTGCCGCGTTCACCGCAGCCGACGTAGACGATGACGTCCGCGTCGCACCACTTGGCGATCTGCTGCAGCAGCACGGTCTTGCCGGTTCCGAAGCCGCCCGGTACGGCGACGGTGCTGCCCAGCGCGACCGGGAAGAGCAGGTCGATGGCCCGCTGGCCGGAGTGCAGTGCCCGGCCGGCGGCCAGGCGCTCGCGGACCGGGCGGGGTGTGCGCACGGGCCAGTGGCTCACCATCCGGATCGGGGTACCCGTCACCGTCGCGAGGACGGCGTCCTCCGCTTGTGGGCCCGCCCTGGCGATCCCCTGCACCGGTCCTGTGCAGCCGGGTGGCACGAGCACCCGCAGCGGCACCGGCCCCGCGTCCCGGATCTCACCGAGGACGTCTCCCGGCGCGACGCCGTCGCCCTCCGCCACTTTCGGCGCGAACTCCCGCATGGGCCGGGGCCCGTCTCCCTCGGCGCCGCCGGCACCGGGCTTCAGCCAGGCGCCCGCCGCCGACAGCGGGCGCAGCAGTCCGTCGAAGATCCCGCCCAGCAGGCCGGGGCCCAGAGCCGCCGAGAGCGGCCTGTGCAGTGGGCGCACCGGCATGCCGGGGGCGAGACCGCCGGTGTACTCGTACGCCTGCACGGTGACGACGGTGTCACGGATCGCGACGACCTCCCCGGGCAGTCCTGTCTGGCCCAGGGCGACCAAGTCGTACATGGCGGTACCGGTCATGCCTTCGGCCTCGACGAGCGGTCCGGTGACCCGCAGGATGCGTCCGGTGTCGTGCGGGGCGTGCGTCAGGGTGCCCACAGCTCCTCCATCTCCGTGCCGATCCGGTCGAGGGCCCGGTGCGCGAACGAGGCCAGACTGCAGTCGATCCGGCGGCCCGGGGCTTCGCCGATGACACCTCCGCCCGGGGCCTCGGTGATCCGGGCACCCGGCCCCACCAACCGCCTCACGCACGTCGCCAGTTGCTCGCGCACGCGCGGGTAGGCCTCGGTGCCGCGCAGTTCCTCGACGCCCCGCACGACCTGTCGGCGCAGTTCCTCCCAGCACTCCCGGCGGGCGGCGAGCTCCTGGGTGCGGGCAGCCCGGCGAGATCGGGCGCGTATCGCGCGGCGGGCGGCCGCGGCGTCGGACGTGCCCTGCCCGCGGGCCTCGGCGAGGATCTCCGCGGCACGGTTCTCGGCGTTCTCGAGCACGCCGGCGGCGTCCGCGGCCGCCGCGGCCAGTACGGCCTCGGCGTCGGCCCTGGCGTCCCGGAGCAGCCGGTTTCGTACGGGTTCGAGTGCCGCCGTGGTTCCGGCGGGCGTCGAGGTCCTCATGGTGGCATCACCGCGGTGAGCGGATCCTCTGCGTCGAGCGGTCCCGGGCCGAGGGCGGCGGCCGCGGCAGGGGTGACGATGACGAGCCCCACCTCCGGAGGGAGCCCGCGCCAGGCGGCCCGCACGGCCTCCGGGTCCTCCGCGGGGAACGTGACGACGCCGGCTGTCGCCAGCCCGACGACGCGCAGCCGTTCCCCGATGGCCGCGATGTGCGTCATGGTCAACTCTTTCCGATCAGGATGATGGCGACGACCAGGCCGTAAATGGCGATGCCCTCGGCCAGGCCGACGATGACCATGGCCCGGCCGAACAGTTCGGGCCGTTCACTCATCGCTGCCAGGGCCGCGGCTCCCGTGTAGGCGACGGCGATCGCCGCGCCGATCGAGGCGCCGGCGACCGCGATGGCGGCGCCGATGAGGGCCGCCGAGTTCGAGCCGGAGCTCTGGGCGGCCGCGGCCGTGGCCGCGTCCGCCTGCGCCGAACCGCCACTCAGCGCGACCAGCAGAAGCGCCAGGGCTCCCGCGAACAGTGCCGCGTCCGCCGCGAGGATCGACCGGAGCACGGCCTTGCCGCGGCGCCGCAGCAGTCGGCGAGTGGCGGCGAAGGCCGCGACCAGTACTGGCAGTGCGATCAGCCAGGCGATCATGTCGTCACCTCCGTGCTGTGCGATGTGAGCACGTGCGCGTGCTCGGTCTGCGTGGGTACGTGCCAGGGGCGGAAGGGCCGCCCCTCGGTGTCGAAAACACGGGAGAACAGCTCGTAGAACTCCAGGCGCAGGGCCTGTACGCCGACCACCAGCGCCTCCAGGGCGAAGGCGAGCGCGTTGCCGAGGACGAAGAGGAGCGCCGCGCCGACCACCGCGAGGGTTCCGGATCCGGCCAGGGCCGTGGTGCCCTGCCAGACGATGGCGCCCAGGGCGGCGTGCGTCAGTCCGAACGCGGCCAGCCGGGTGAAGGAGACCGTGTTGGAGCCGATCCGGACCAGCACGTCGAAGAGCTGGACGCCGGTCTGCAGGGCGCCCGAGGCGCCCCCTCCCGACGCCGCGAACAGGCCCGTACCGGCCAGCGCCAGCCCGGCGAGCGCGATCAGCGAACCGCTCACCGCGAACGCCGGGGCGTGCAGGGCGACCCCGGCCGCCAGCACCGCGAGGCCGAGGAAGACCGTCGCCCCGGCGATGCCGGACGCCGCGTACAGCGCCCGGCTCGGGCCGCCCTCCCGCCACCGGTTGACGATGCCCGCCGCGTAGGCCAGGGCCAGCAGGACCGCGCCCAGCGCGATGGCGCTGCCCAGCAGTCGCATGGGCGAATCCAGGGGGTTGAGCCACAGGACCGGCAGCACTCCGGTGGGACCGAAGAACTCCCCGTAGGCGACGCCGGCCGACATGCTCGTCGCGCCCGCGCCGACCAGAAAGGGCCACAGCGGGCGCAGGGACGCCCATCGGCGCGGTCGGCCGGAGCGCAGCAGCAGCGCTCCGACGAGCAGCAGGACGCCGTGGCCCGCGTCACCGAACATCATCCCGAACATGACGACGTAGGCGATGCCCGCGGGCACGGTGGGATCGACGTCGGCGTACGGCACGGTTCCGTAGGTGCGCACGAGCGGCACCAGGGAGCGTCGTACCGTGCCGGAGTCGTACAGCCGGGTCGGCGGGTCGACTCCCCGCGGTGCCCGCAGCGGCACCACGGCGCCCCCGATGTCCGCCAGACGGCCGCCGAGCCGGGGCACCTCGGTCGCGGGGCACCATCCGGCGAGCGCGGCCACGGGGTCGTGCCGCACTGCCGCGTCCCGGTACGTCTCCAGCTGTGCCTCGCCGGCCAGCAGGTCGGCTCGGCCCTCCCGCTGGAGTGCGTCGAGATCGGGCTCCGCGGTGGACAGCAGGGGGCGGGCGAGTCCTGCCCCGAGCGACTGCAGCCGTCGGGCGGCCGGCCCCAGCGTTCCGTGCCCGGCGCCGTCGGGGCGGTCCAGTTCGACGCAGCCCGTGTCGGCGATGCGCACCAGGGCGTCTCTCAGGGCGTCGCGCGGGGCGACCACGGCCACCCGCTGCATACGGGCCGGCGTCAAGGAGTCAGCCCACGAGTTCATCGAAGACCTCCCGTGCCAGGCCGCCGTGCGCGGCGCACTCCAGACCGGCGCGGACCCGCCAGGCGTCGGTGCTCAGCACCGCGGCCGCACCGACGACCGGCGACACGTCGAAGCGTGCCCCGCTCAGCATGGACAAGGCGTCGCGTTCGACCGTCGGCCACCAGCGGGCCTCGGCGCGCCACAGGTCCTCCGGCCGTTCGACACCTGCCAGCGCCCAGCGGGCCGCCGGCGACAACCGGGTGCGGAAGTCGCCGAAGGACGGGGCACGTACGGCTGCCGTACCGAGCAGCCGCACGGCGTCCCGCGTGGCCGCCCCGGTCAGGCGACGGCTCATCAAGTAGACCTCCCGGGCCACCAGCAGCGCGGCGTCTCCCGCCGCCCACCGCGCGGCCGGCGGAAGGTTCGCCGCGGTGCGGGCGGCCGCCGACAGGCACATCCCGGTGATCACCGCCGCCGGGGTCTCGGCCCCGGGATCGCCCCACTGCGAGGAAGCCAGCACGGCCCGCACCTCGGCCGGGGAGGTGGCTCGGGACAGTCGCGGCCAGGCCGTCGACAACGCCCCCAGCCGGTACGGCGGAGGCTGCGGCGAGCCGGCCAGGGCCCGTAGACGGTTGCGGGTGTTCGCGATCTCGAAACCCGATGCCAACAGGCGTACGGCGGCGGCACCGGGCCGTGGCTGCCAACCGGCCAGGACCCGCAGCTGCCACACCAGGGCGTCGAAGACCGCCCGCTGTGCCGCGGCGGCCTCGGCCTCCACATCGAGTCCGCGCCGGTACGGAGTGCTCGCCAGCACACGCAGGGAATCGGACAGGCTCGTCGCGGTCGCCAGAGCACGCGCGGTGTCGGGCCCGGCGCGCCCGGCGGCCATGGCCCGGGCCCGGGTCACTCCTGCGACCCATCCCGCACCCATGACGCCTCCTGACGTGCTCCGGGCGGCTCCGCCTCCGCGAGAGCGCTGAGTTCGTCGGCCACCTCGGCCACCAGGCGCGCCGCCAGGTCCGGAGTGCGCGCACGGGCCCGCTCCCGCAGTGCCTCCACGGCGCGCCGCGCGGCGCTCTCCGCGCGGGCGGCCTCGGTGAGGGCCTCGTCCCTGCCCCGGGCCGCGGTCTCGCTCCGCACGTCCAGGGCACGCGCCCGCGCCGCCCGCACGGTCCGGTCGGCCCGCTCCGCCGCGGCCGCACGGCGTGCCGCGGCATCGCGGGTGGCGGCCTCACGTATCGCCGCGGCCTCACGGGCGGTGTCGTCCAGCAAGGTCAGCGGAGGCTCCAGCTCGGCCGCCAGCTCGGCGGACCGATCGGCGGGTACGGCCCCACCGACCGCCGGACCAGGCGAACCGGCCGGCCGGAAACGCGCGAGGAACTCGCGAAAGCCAGGCATGAAGACCTCCCGGACCGAATTCCGGTGCCCACGGTGACCTCACTCCACGCTACGAAGCGCGGCCCGGAACCCCACAGGGGTCCTTCGACCTGCGGAAGGGGCCGGGCGGCCCTGTCCCTCCCGTCGAGCCGGCGAGACCATCACCATGGGAGTCATGCGTCCGCGCGCTTCTTGGGAGGTTGCCATGGACGACCGACAGGCACGAGAGGCCGGTACGGCGGCGGGAGAGGCACGCCATGCCGTGCCGCACCACGCCCCGCGGCCGACCGAGGAGTTTCGCCAGGACCTGATGGTGCGCTACCTGCAGGCCATGGCCTCCAGCTCGGCGGCGGCCGCAGCCGAGGAGCCGTCCACCGGACGCGTCGCCCCCGGCACGCCTTCGCGTTCCCCTGCGCGAGCGACCACCCTCGCGGAGCTTCAGGTGCGCGACATCATGAACCGGTCCGTCACCGAGATCACCGCCGACACACCGTTCCTGGACATCGCACGGATGCTGGCCCGCCGCCAGATCGGAGCCGCACCTGTGGTCGACGACGCCCGGCGCGTCATCGGCGTGATCGCGGAGTCCGACCTCCTCGCCCGGGCCGCCTCGCTCGCCTCGTCGGAGGAGCATCACGGCCGGTTCGCCGGGCTGCTCGGCCGACGGCAGCCTGCCGCAGACACGGGTGGCACAGCGGCCACACTGATGTCGGCGCCGGCCTTCACCGTCCACCCCTGGACTCCCGTCCTTGAGGCGGCTCGCACAGCTGCCCACTCCCGGATCCGGCAGATCTTCGTGACCGATCCCAAGGGCGGTCTCGTGGGCGTCGTGAGCCGCAGCGAGCTGTTGCAAGCCCTCGTCCGTGACGACACGGCGATCCGCGAGGAGGTCCTCTCCCACATCCTCCGGGACGACCTGGGGATCGCACCCGAGACCGTGGACGTGCGGGTGCGGAACGGCACCGTCACGCTGAGCGGGAAACTCGACTCGGCCCTGGTCCCACGGCTCAACGAGGCGGTGGCGGGGATCCCGGACGTGGTCGAGGTGGTGAACCGCCTCACCGTGGTCTGACGAGGCGCCGCACACGCCGGGGAACGGGACCGAACAGTCCCGCGAGGTGAGGGGCGATCCGTCCCGCCGGGGGGCCGGGTGGCCCATGGCAGCCCCGCCGCCCGTGGCTGAGGCTGGAGCGGAGAGCAGTCATCCAGCCTGGGGGTCCCATGGCAGGCCGTCTCGCCGCGAGCGCTCCGCCCGGGCATGCCCGAGCGGCGGTGGCCGCGGCCCCGCCCCTCGGCGATTCGGGCACACCGGTACAGCAGATGCGCCTGGACGAGGTGTTCGGCGCGTTCGGCACCTCACCGCGTGGGCTGTCCTCCCAGGAAGCGGACGCACGCCGGGAACGATACGGCCCCAACGAACTGCCGCAGCCCCGCCGCAAGGGTCTGTGGCGGCGCTTCGCGGCCCAGTTCACCGACCTGTTCGCCCTCGTCCTGCTCGCCGCCTCGGCCCTGACGTTCCTCGCCTACGGCCTGCAGGACCCGCGCGACGTCGGGAACCTGCAACTGGCCTTCGCGATCCTGGGCGTCGTGGTGCTCAACGCGGTGATCGGCTTCTTCCAGGAGTACTCGGCCGAGCGCACCTCCCAGACACTGCAGGCGATGGTGCCCCACACCAGCCGGGTACTACGGGACGGGGAGCGGCTGGAGCTGCCGTCGGGTGCGCTGGTGCCTGGTGATCTCGTCGTGCTGGAGGCCGGGGACGCGGTGTCCGCGGACTGCCGGGTCGTCGAGGCCCACAGCCTCTCGGTGAACAACGCGCCGCTGACCGGGGAGAGCGCGGCCGTCGGCCGGGTGTCCGACCCGACCGGGACCACCACCGCGCTGGAGTCCCGCAACTGCGTCTTCATGGGTACCACGGTGGTCGCCGGTTCCGGCAAGGCCGTCGTCCACGCCACCGGCGCGGCCACGGAGTTCGGCCGGATCTTCCGGCTCACCGACCAGGCGCCGCAGCAGAGGACGCCGCTGCAGCGCGAGGTGGCCGTGATGGCGCGACGGGTCGCCGCGCTGGCCGTCGCAATCGGCGCGGGCATGTTCGCACTGCGCCTGCAGACCGGTCAGCCCCTGGTGTCGGCCTTCGTCTTCGCGCTCGGAGTGATGGTCGCGCTGGTGCCCGAGGGGCTGCCCGCGACGCTGTCGGTGTCACTGGCCATCGGCGTACGGCGGATGGCCCGTCGGCAGGCCCTGGTCAAGCGGCTGCTCGCGGTGGAGGCCCTGGGCTCCACCACCGTCATCTGTACGGACAAGACCGGCACGCTCACCCAGGCCGAGATGACCGTCACCCAGGTCTGGAGCGAGGGGGCGTGGCACGCCGTCTCCGGCGTGGGATACGCCCCGGTCGGCGAGGTGGCCGACGCGCAGGCCGTCCGTGACCTGCTGCGCACCGCGGTGCTGTGCACGGACGCCCGGCTGGTGCCGCCCTCCGACGCCGAGAGCTGGCGGGTGCTCGGTGACACCACGGAGGGTGCCCTGCTCGTCGCGGCGGCCAAGGCCGGCCTGGACCCGGCCGCGGAGAAGGACGCGGCCCCGCGGATCGGGGAGTTCCCGTTCGATCCCGTGCGCAAGTTGATGAGCACCGTCCACCGGACGGCCGAAGGAGACGTGCTGTGCGTGAAGGGCGCACCGCAGGAGCTGCTCGCCCGGTGCACCCACCTTCGCGCGAACGAGGTCGAGCAGCCACTCACCGGGGAGCTGCGGAAGAGTGTCGCCGACGCCAACGACACCATGGCCGGCCGAGGGCTGCGCGTCCTGGGCGTCGCGGTGCGTCCGGTGGACGCGGTGCCGGGCAGCATGGAGCAGGCCGAATCCGGTCTGACCTTCCTCGGCCTGCTCGGCATGCTCGACCCGCCCAGGCCCGAGGTCTCCGAGGCGGTACGGGCCTGTCGCCGGGCCGGCATCCGGATCGTGATGCTGACCGGGGACCACCCGCTGACGGCAGAGGCGATCGCCCGCCGGGTCGGCATCGTCACCGGCCCCTCCCCCACCGTGGTGACCGGCTCCCGGCTCAACGCCATGAACGCGGCCGCGCTCGACGCGCTGCTCGCGGCCGACGGGCAGCTGCTGCTGTGCCGGGTCAGCCCGGAGCACAAGATGCGTGTCGTCGCGGCCCTGCAGGAGCGCGGAGAGGTCGTCGCGGTCACCGGGGACGGGGCCAACGACGCACCCGCGCTCAAACACGCCGACATCGGTGTGTCCATGGGAGCGGGCGGTACGGACGTCGCCCGTGAGGCCTCCGTGATGGTGCTGCTCGACGACTCCTTCGCCTCCATCACCGCCGCGGTGGAGCTCGGCCGGTCGGTCTACCGCAACATCCGTAAGTTCCTCGCCTACCTCTTCAGCCACAACATCGCCGAACTCGCCCCGATCCTCGCCGCGGCCTTCGCCGGCTTCCCGTTGGTGCCGCTGACCGCGGTGCAGATCCTCGCCATCGACCTCGGCTCCGATGTGCTGCCCGCGCTGGCGCTCGGCGCCGAGCCGCCCGAGGCCGACACCATGGAGCGTCCGCCCCGCTCCCGCCGCGAACGGCTGTTCTCCGCCGAGCTCGTGCGCCGGTTCCTCTTCCTGGGAGCCGTGATGTCCCTCGGGGTGTGCGCGGTCTTCTTCTGGCAGGTGCACCGCTCCGGGATTCCGTACGCCGACTTCACCGCCGACGATCCGGCCTACCGCAAGGCCATCACCCTCACCCAGGCCGCGATCGTGGTGGGCCAGTTCTTCAACGCCCTGGCCGTACGCACCGACCGGCAGAGCATCTTCGCCGCCGGGCTGTTCTCCAACCCCCGGCTCATCGCGGCCGGCTGCTTCGGCATCGGCCTGATGGCCGCCATCAGCTACGCACCCCCCTTGCAGGAGGTGTTCCACACGGCCCCCCTCGCACTCGCCGACTGGGCGGTCCTGACCGCCTTCGGCGTACTGCTGCTGGCCGCGGAGGAGGCCCGCAAGTGGTGGGTGCGCCGCACCCCGGCCACCATCGAGAAGGCCGCCGTCGAGAAGGAGAAGGAGGCAACACCATGAGAGTCATCGTGGTGGGCTGCGGCCGGGTCGGTTCCGCGCTCGCCGCACAGCTCGCGGGCGAAGACCACGACGTCCGCATCATCGACCGCAACCCGAAGACCCGACGCCTGCTGCCCGCCGACTTCTCGGGCCAGGTCCTGCACGGCAACGGCTTCAGCCGCACGCTGCTGGAGTCCGCCGGCATCGAACTCGCCGACGCGTTCGTCGCCGTGACCTCCGGTGACAACACCAACATCGTCAGCGCCCGCACGGCGAAGGAGACCTACCGGGTGCCGATCGTGCTGGCCCGCATCTACGACCCCCGGCGCGCCGACATCTACCGCGGCCTCGGCATCCCCACCATCACCAGCGTCCGTTGGACCGTGCACCAGCTGCACCAGCTGCTGCTGCACCGCCATCTCACCCCGGAACTCGACTTCGGCAACGGGGAAACCCTGCTGCTCCGCTCCCGGCTGCCCGCCTACCTCACCGGGCGGCACCTCGGCGAGCTGGAGGTCGACGGCGAGATCCGGATCGTCGAAGTGACCCGCGGTGGCCGGTCGTTCCTGCCCACGCACCACACACCCGCCGAGGTGGACGACCTCGTCACCTTCGCCGTCGCCGCGGACGCCCTCGGCCGGCTGCGCGGCTTCCTAGACAAGGAGCTCGGCACATGAAGGTCATCGTCGCCGGAGCCGGACGCCTCGGCACCCAGGTCGCCCACGTCCTGAGCGCCGCCCGCAACCAGGTCACCCTCATCGACCAGGACGACAGCCGCATCGACGCGCTGCACGGCCGCGTCCCCGCCGATCTGCGCATCGGCGACGCCTGCGAACCCGGCGTCCTGGAGGACGCGGGCGCCCACACCGCCGACCTCGTCGTCGCCACCACCGGCGAGGACGAGGACAACCTCGTGATCAGTCTGCTCGCCAAACGCCAGTTCAAGGTCGCCCGCGTCATCGCCCGCGTCAACGACGACGAGAACACCTGGCTGTTCACCTCTCACTGGGGCGTCGACACCGCGGTGCCGGCCGCCGCGCCCCTCGTCTCCCTCATCGAGGAGGCGACCAGCGCCACCGACACCGTCGCCCTGCTGCGTCTGAGCAAGGCGGGAGTCAATGTGATCGAGACGACCATCACCCCTCAGTCCCGTGCCGCGGGCCGCACCCTCACGGAACTCGCCGTCCCTGCGGGCATCGTGGTCACCACCGTCGTCCGCGACGGGGACCCCGTGGCCCCGGCCCCGGACCTGCGGCTACGGGAGGGCGACGAACTCCTCGTCGTGTCCCACACGGCCACCGAGAGCGAGGTCCACGCCGTCTTCCAGTGACCCATTCGCGAGAAGACGGCGTGAGCGCGGCCGGTCACCTCGCCGACAGCCCCGACGGGCGTACGGGCGGCGCCGCGGGTCCCAGGAGCAGCCGCCGTTCACCACGTTCTCCCGGGGCTCGGCCGTGGGCCGTACCGAACCGTGGGCCGCGGCAAGCCGTCGCCCCCGGGCTCAGTCCGCCACCGTGTCCTCGGGAAGCCGGGCGTCCGTCCGGTCCTGGGCCGCGTCCTCGGGGAGCCGTACATGGATGCGGGTCGCGTCCTGAGCCTCGCCCAACCGCAGGCCGGTCCCGACCGAGAAACAGTGCACGGCGCCCGGGCGTACCGACACGCGCAGCTGATCCCCCTTGCCCTGGGTGGGACGTCCCGGAAGGCGGACGACCACCGGGACGAGCTGCCGGCCGATCTTCGCGGTCGTGTGCAGGTAGGCGACGGCGCCGGTGTCCTCGACCGCGTCGATCACGAGATCGAGCGCGGGGGTTTCCAGGTCGTGGGGCGAGTGGACCTCGAACCGCTCGGGCCGGACGCCGAGCATGAGTTCGGTGGCGCCCTCGGCTCCGGCGGCCTCCAGCATGACGCGGGGCAACGGCAGGTCCAGCCCGCCGAGCCGGACGCCGTCGGCGGTGAGCGGAAGCTGGAAGAGGTTCATCGCGGGTGACCCGATGAAGCCGGCGACGAAGGTGTTGGCGGGGCGGGCGAACACCTCCTTGGGCGTGCCCACTTGTTGCAGCGCGCCGTCCTTGAGGACGGCCAGCCGGTCCCCCATGGTCATGGCCTCGGTCTGGTCGTGGGTGACGTAGACGGTGGTGGTGCCGAGGCGGCGCTGCAGCACGGCGATCTGGGTACGGGTCTGGACGCGCAGTTTGGCGTCGAGGTTGGACAGCGGCTCGTCCATGAGGAACACCTGCGGCTCGCGGACGATGGCGCGCCCCATCGCGACGCGCTGGCGCTGGCCGCCGGAGAGGGACTTGGGCTTGCGGTCGAGGTAGTCGTGCAGGTCGAGGATGGCGGCGGCCTCCTGGACCCGGTCCCGGATGCGCGGCCTGGGCATACGCGCGATCTTCAGGGCGAAGCCCATGTTGTCGGCCGTCGTCATGTGCGGATAGAGCGCGTAGTTCTGGAACACCATCGCGATGTCGCGGTCCTTGGGCGGCAGATGTGTCACGTCCCGGTTGCCGATGCGGATGGTTCCGGAGTCGACCTCCTCAAGCCCGGCGAGCATCCGCAGGCTGGTCGACTTGCCGCAGCCGGACGGGCCCACCAGGACCATGAACTCGCCGTCGGCGATGGCCAGATCGAGCTCGCAGACGGCTGGGCGCTCCATGCCCGCGAACCATCGGGTGGCCTTGTCGAAGATGACGGACGCCATCACTGCCCCCTCCCTGGAACGACTCTCGTATCCAGGCTGGAACGCATGCCGCTCCCGTCGGCAGGACCCGATCGACCCGCCCTCGGTGCCGGTCGGCCCCTTGGGAACCGGGACATCCCCGACAAGCCTGGAGGTGACCGGCGTTGAAGGGGGGACGCCATGCTTCGGCCCCGCACAAGGGGGCTTCGGCCCGGACATCCGGGCAGGAGCCGGGCGGACAACACCGCCACCGTGCCGTTGGTTCCACCGCAGGCCGCGAGCCCGGCCACGCATGAGGACGGTGCCGATCCCGTCTTCGTCGACTCCACCGGGCGCCGAAGCCGGCGCGTCCGGCGGGTCGCCTGCGCGGTTGGCGCGAGCTGTGCCGCGTACACCGTCGTGCTGGTACTCAGCTTCATGGGCGCGACACCGTTCGCGCCGAGGACCGTTCTGCCCGTGCCGGGCGTGCCGTCTCAGGAGCCGGGCACCGTGCGGGACGTTCCGCGCGACGACCTGCCGGTTGCGTCCGTCACTCCCCCGTCGGGCGGCCCGTCCGCCTCTCCGTCGGGCCTCCCCGGAGCGTCCGCCTCTCCCACGGGTTCGTCCCCCGGCGAACCCCCCTCCGCCCCGGTCACGAGCCCCGGCCCCTCGTCCACCCCGACGGGCGGCCCGTCTCCGACCCCCACCCCGACGAGCTCCGGCAGCCCTTCCGGCACCAGCCCCACGACCTCCCCCAGCCCCTCCGGTGGCACCCCGAGCACGAGCCCCGAGACCTCCGGCAGCACACCGAGCGGGTCGCCGGGCGCCGGTGACGCGGCGCCGACCGGTGGGGCGTCACCCACCACCGCCAGTGTCCTCCCGGGAACTTGACGATGTCCGCGCCGCAGCCGGGGCACCCCGCCTCAGCACACGTCACCCGTCCCCGTGACGGCGCCTTGCGCGCACGCCGCGCCACGTCCCGCCCCAAGGTCGCGGTCCTGCTCCTCGTACTGGCCGTGATGGCGGGTGTCCTGCTGCTGCACGGCTATGTGCACGGGGAGTTCGCCGCCGACCACCGCGTCCATCCGCCGGCGGCGGCCGACCATGTGCCGCGGGAGGTCCTGCGCGGCGGACCGGTGATCGACACCACCGGCTCCCACCCGAGCAGCCACACGCTCCCGGACCGCACCGTCGCCCTGACCTTCGACGACGGCCCGGACCCGGCCTGGACTCCCCAGGTCCTCGACACCCTCGACCGCTACGACGCCAAGGGCACGTTCTTCGTGACCGGGGCGGCGGTCGCCCGGGAGCCCGGGCTCGTGCGGCGGATGGTCGGCTCCGGACACGAGGTCGGCGTGCACACCTTCACCCACCCCGACCTGGTGTACCAGTCCGAGTCCCGGCTGGAACGCGAACTGGCACAGACCCAGCTCGCGTTGGCCGGAGCCGCCGGTGTCCACAGCTCGCTCGTCCGACCGCCCTACTCGGCGCACGCCGCGGACCTGGACGACCTGTCCTGGCCGGTGGTCCAGCGGCTCGGGACGAAGGGGTACATCACCACGCTCGTCGACATCGACACCGAGGACTGGCGGCGGCCGGGCGCCGCCGCCATCGCCGCCCGTGTCACAGAGAAACTGACCGGACAGGGCGCCGTGGTGCTGCTGCACGACGCCGGCGGCGATCGTTCGCAGACCGTCCGCGCGCTGCGGACCCTCATCCCCGAACTGCGCGCCCGCGGCTACCGGTTCACCACCGTCACCGCGGGGCTCGGAGCCACCGGCGCCCACCAGCCGGTCTCCGGAACCGCGTTGTGGAGCGGGCGGATCTTCGTGACGGCCGTGACGGTCGGCGACCGCATCGCGCCTGCCCTGGCCGCGCTGACGGCCCTGGTGGGCGGACTGATGCTGGTCCGGTTCGCCGCCATGCTGGTGCTCGCCCACCACCATGCCCGGCGCCGCCGGGCCCCGCACTTCTCCTGGGGACCGGAGGTCGCCGAACCGGTCAGTGTGGTGATCCCCGCCTACAACGAGCACGAATGCATCGCCCAGACCGTGCTGTCCGTGGTCAAGAGCGACCACCCGGTCCAGGTCGTCGTGGTGGACGACGGCTCCACCGACGGCACCGCCGAGGTCGTGCAGTCGCTCGCGCTGCCCGGCGTCACCGTCGTACGGCAGCCCAACCGCGGCAAGGCGGCTGCCCTCAACACCGGTATGGCGTATGCCTCGCACCGGCTGATCGTGATGATGGACGGCGACACCGTCTTCGAACCGGGCACCGTACGCCACCTCGTGCAGCCCTTCGCCGACCGCCGGGTCGGGGCGGTGGCCGGCAACACCAAGGTCGGCAACCGCGGCCGCATGCTGGGCAGATGGCAGCATCTCGAATACGTGATGGGCCTCAACCTCGACCGCCGCATGTACGACGTCCTCGACTGCATCCCCACCGTGCCCGGAGCCGTCGGCGCCTACCGCCGCACCGCCCTGCGGCACGTCGGCGGCCTGAGCGACGACACCCTCGCCGAGGACACCGACCTCACCATGGCCCTGCACCGGGCGGGCTGGCACGTGGTGTACGACGAACGTGCCCGCGCCTGGACCGAGACGCCCACCGGCGTCGGTCAGTTGTGGCGGCAGCGTTACCGGTGGAGCTACGGCACCCTGCAGGCGATGTGGAAGCACCGCCACGCCGTCGTCGAACGGGGACACGCGGGCCACTTCGGTCGCTACGGCCTGGCGCTGGTAGTGCTGTTCACGGTCCTCACCCCGCTGCTGGCCCCGCTGATCGACCTGTTCCTGCTCTACGGGCTGTTCTTCCAGGACCCGGCACGTACCGCGTCGGCCTGGGGCGCCCTGCTCGTCGTCCAACTCCTGTGCGCCGCCTACGCGCTGCGACTCGACGGCGAGAAGCAGCGCGCGCTGTGGGCGCTGCCGCTGCAGCAGTTCTTCTACCGTCAGCTCCTCTACACCGTTCTCCTGCAGTCCTGCACCACCGCGCTCACCGGCGCCCGGCTGCGCTGGCACAAGCTGCGGCGCACGGGCCAGGTCACGGCGCCACCGCTGCCGGTCGGCGGGGCAGGGAGGCCGCCGGTCGAGGAACGGGTCCCGGCCGGCGTCGAGACCGCGCCGCCGACGGAGGAACGGGCCACCGTCGCCCTCGGCACCGCACCCCCGGCGAAGGACCCGGGCGCGGCCGCCGCCGAGGCCGTGCCACGGGCTCCCCGCCCGGGCGGCCGCAACCTCTACCTGGACTTCCTGCGCGCCGTGGCGCTGATCCGCGTGGTGACGTACCACGCCTTCAACTGGGCCTGGCTCACTCTGGCCTTCCCCGCCATGGGCGTGATGTTCGCCCTGGCCGGCTCGCTGATGGCCCGTTCGCTCGACCGCGGCGACCGCTCCGCCGCCGCGGTGGTGCGCGCCCGCATGCGCCGGCTGCTGCCACCGGTGTGGCTGTTCGGCGCGGCCGTCGTCACCGCCATGCTGCTGACCGGTTGGCGGCCGGACGAGGGCAGTGGCTCCAAGGCGGCCGCGTGGGCGAGGATGGCCTTCTGGATCGTGCCGGTCGGCGAGCCTCCGTTCGCCCCCACCGACTGGGCCTGGCAGATCGTCGCACCGCTCTGGTACATCCGCGCCTACCTGCTGTTCGTCCTCCTGTCACCGATGCTGCTGCGCGTCTTCCGCAAGATCCCGTGGATCTCGGTGGCCGTGTTCCTGGGGCTCGCGGCCCTGGCCCAGAGCGAGCTGCTGCCCCTGCCCGCGCGTGCCGCGGAGCCGTTCACCGATCTCTCGACGTTCGGGGCCTGTTGGCTGCTGGGTTTCGCGTACCGCGACGGACTCGTACGCCGAACGGCGACCGCGCGCCTGGCGACGGTGGCGACGGCCGTCATGGCCGCGGGCGGCTGGTTCGCCCTGACCCACCCGACCGAGGAGGGCTACGACCTCGGGTCGATCCCGCTCGCCCAGGCCTTGTGGTCCTTCGGCTTCGTCCTCCTGCTGCTGCGGTTCGGGCCGACCGGCGACCAGTGGGTGAGGCGCCTGCGACCGGTGCACGCCGCGGTCGTGCTGCTCAACGCCCGCGCCGTGACCGTGTATCTGTGGCACGAGGTGGCGCTCGTGCTCGGGGTGCTGCTGATCGACCGGATGTGGCGCGTGCCCGCGCTGGAGAACTCCCTGCCCCTGGGCGCCACTTGGTTCCTCTATCTCGTCGCCTGGCCGCTCATCGCCCTGGCGGTCATCATGGTCGGCTGGTGCGAGGACCGCGCGGCCCAACGCGCGGTACGACTGTGGCCCCGACCGCCTCACCAGGTCCGCCGTGCGGGGCCATTTGAGGGCTGATCGGCTCATACGCCGGGTCGACCGGCCCAGGGCGTCGACGACGGAGGTCCGGCGAACATGGCGCCATCTGCGTCGACCCGCTCAAGGGGGGATCGCCATGTCGCACCGATTCTTCGTCCTGCGAAGACTGCTCGCCGCCTCGTCCACCTGCCTTCTGGGCGCCGGCACCTGCCTGTTCCTCGCCCCCGAGGCCGCCGCCGAACCGGCCACGCCGGTCGGCTACCCGGCCGGTGCGAGCGCGACCCGGTACGCGGGGCTCGCCTTCGACGCCTGCTCGGCTCCGCCGCTCGCCACGATCCGGGCGTGGAACGCCTCGCCGTACCGCGCCCTCGGCGTCTACATCGGCGGGGTCAACCGCACTTGCGCGCAGCCGCAGTTGACGGCGTCATGGGTGGTCTCCGTCTCGACGCTGAAATGGCGTCTGCTGCCCATCTACAAAGGGCTGCAGCCGCCGTGCGGAGCCCGGCCCACCGACGCCAAGATCAGCACCGACCCGGCGACCGCCAGGGCTCAGGGAACCACCGCCGCAGCCGACGCCGTCACCGCGGCGAAGGCGCTCGGCATGCGGCCCGGCAGCGCCTTCTACAACGACATCGAGAACTACGCACAGACAGACGCCACGTGCCGGACCGCCGTACTGAGCCACCTCTCCGCCTGGACCAAGGAACTGCACCGGCGCGGCTACCTCTCCGGCGTCTACATGAACCTCAACCTCGGCGCCAAACAGCTCTCCGACGTCTTCACATCCACGTCCTACGCCCGCCCGGACGCCCTGTGGATCGCCCGCTACGACGGCATCGACTCCCTGAAGGGCTGGACCGGTATTGCCGATTCCAGGTGGGCCGTCCACCAACGCGCCAAGCAGTACCGCGGCGGCCACGACGAGACATACGGCGGCGTCACCGTCAACATCGACACCGACCGCCTCGACGCCCCGGTCGCCACCGTCGCGTACACGTACTCGGTGACCAGCGCCACCGCCCTCAACGCCCGTACAGGGCCGTCGACGAGCTATCCCGTCGCCAAGACGTACGCACCCGGCTCGTCCCTCGCGGTCGTGTGCCAGGCTCCCGGACTCAAGGTGGGCACCACCACCGTGTGGGACAGACTCACCGACGGCAGCTACGTCACCGACTACTACGTCAGCACCCCCTCCAACACCGGCTACAGTTCACCGCTGCCCCGCTGCACGTACCCCTACCAGGTCACCGCGAGCAACGGCCTCACCGAGCGCAGCGGGCCCGGCGCCTCGTACGCCGCGGTCGGTTCCTCTCCCAACGGGGCCCTGGCCTGGGTCACTTGCCAGCGGGCCGGCTCGACGGTCGGCACCACGAAGGTCTGGGACCGGCTCGACAACGGCCACTACGTCTCGGACCACTACGTGGCCTCGCCCAGCAGAACCACCTACAGCAAGCCCGTCCCGCGCTGCTGAGGGGGCCTCGCTCGCTCGCGGGTCTCGCGGCCACGAGCGGCGCACGGGACAGGGGCCCACCGGCCCTCAGGACAGGTCACTTGGTCCTGACCCCGCTGCCTCCGGTGCGCGAAACTGTAATCGAGCAAGGATGTTACGGCGACCTCATCGCCACCGTCCCCCGCGGGAGGACATCCTTGCCCAGGGGACCGCTTTCGGGCGAAGCGGTGGCCGTACGTGGGTCGTCGGCCACGTGCCCGTGAGCACTGCGCTCCCCCCGGCGGGCACGTCCCCGCCCGCGGGCCTCCGCCTCCTGGCAGGGGTGGGGGCCCGGAAGGCCTGGCCCACGAGGGGCACGATCCCTGGCTCCGCAGCTGTCCGGCACCGTCCCGCCCGGGTCATGCCTCAGCTGCGTCGCTCTCATCGGCCTGGTCCACCTTGCCCCGCAACCGGGCCGAACGGCCCCTGGAGAGGGGCTGCCTCGCGCGCCACGCTGGCAGTGGAAGCGGAGGCGAACCGAGGACAGCTCGAACCCGAGCACGCCCCGGCCTTCTCCACACCGGACGTCGACCTCTTCGGGGCCTGGAACCTCGCCGTGAGCAACGACACCATCGCCACCACGATCACCGGACTCCTCATCGCGGGAGAGCGTACTTCTGGCACGAAGTGCTCCACTTCCTCGCCGGATCACCCGCAAGTTCACCGACGAGGCCGCGGCCATCGAGAAGGCACATCCGAGGAGGGTGTCATGACCGAACACTCCGCAGGCAACAGCATCGTGGTGGGCATCGACGGGTCCGAGGCATCCAGGGCCGCACTGCGCTGGGCCACCCGGCAGGCCCACGCGCTGCACGCGGACGTCATCGCCGTGCATGCCTGGGAACCGGCCGGGAACGGCTTCGCCCCCTACGCTCCCGCCTCCGTTCGACCCTCCGTCCCCGAACAGCGGGCCCGGGCCGCGCGATTGCTCGCCTCGACGGTGAGAGAAGTCTCGGGGCCGCGGATCGACGATGCCGTACGCGTCGTCGTGGTGGAGGGCGCGCCCGCGCGGGTGCTGACCCAGCAGGCGAGCGGCGCCCTGCTGCTCGCGCTCGGCCGCACGGCCCACGCAGAGCACGGCCTGCCCGCGATGGGTGCGGTGGGCCGCGCGTGCCTGCGGCAGGCCACGGTGCCCGTGGTCACGGTGCCGGCCACCGGCCGGCCCGCACCTGCAGCGCGCGCCGCCGAGACTGCTCCGCGCGCCACGAGGGGAACCCCGTAGTCCGTGGGCAACGGGAAGCGGGCTGCCGCAGTCGACCATCCCGTGCTGGCCCGTGCGGCCCTGTCACAAGAGTTCGAGGAAGGGCGAGGGACGTCATGGACATCCTGGTGGGATACGCAACCTCCCACGGTTCGACCCGCGAGATCGCCGAGCGACTGGCCGCCAGGCTCGGCGAGGCAGGACTCAAGGCCGAGGCGAGGGCCCTGGAGACGGTGGACGACGCCGACGCGTACCGGGCGTTCGTCCTGGGCAGCGCCGTGCACGGGCAGGCCTGGCTGGACGCGGCCAAGGACTTCGTCCGCGACAACTCCGACGTCCTGGGAGGCCGACCCGTGTGGATCTTCAGCGTCGGGATGCCGGGCGCCCTGCGCGGGCCCTGGAAGCGCCTGGCGGCCAAAGAGATCCCGGTGATCGTCGAGAGCCTGCCGGGGGAGCTGTCGTACCGGGACCACCGGCTGTTCTCCGGTGTCGTCACCCGAGACCAGCTGCCCCGCACCGGACGTTTCCTGTTCCACCTGGTGGGCGGCCGGTTCGGCGACTACCGCGACTGGGACGCAATGGACGCGTGGGCGGCCGGTATCGCCGCCGAACTGGCTCACACATGAGCGGCGACATCCGTGTGCTGAACCGCACTGCGGACCCCACGGATCACCCGTGGAGCGCCTTTGACACGTTTCCCACCCAGCATGATCGCTCGCGCGCCTATCCCACGTCACGTCGACGGAAGCCGGTCAGGCCCGCCGTGACCAGGGCGGCCGCGATCGCTGTCAGGATCGCGGGTGGCGTGGCGGTCAGATGATCGGCGGGCAACTGCGGGACGTGCTCGAACGGTGAGAGGGCGGCGACCCAGCCGGGCAGGTCGAGGACATCGCCGAGGACACCGACGACAAGGCAGAGGCCGAGCATCGCCCAGGCGATGGCGCCGGCCCGCGGGAGCAGTCCGAACAGCGCGGTCGTGAGCCCTGTGAGCACCCACAACGCCGGGGCGTAGACAAGTGCGGCGCCCAGCAGGCGGGGGATCTGACGCAGGTCGTGGCTGACCAGACCGTAGGCGAGACCGGTTCCCAATCCCGCCGCGGCGAGGACCAGCACGCTGCCCAGCAGAGAGACGGTCAGGTGACCGGAGACCCAGCGGCGCCGTGAGATCGGGGTGGCCAGCACGGGTTCGGCACGCAGTGCGCTCTCCTCACCGCGCGGCCGCAGCGCGGACTGGACGGCGTAGCCGGTGGCGACGAGCGCCACGGTGAGCAGTGAGCGAGTGAGGAAGGCGTCGGTGAGACTGGCCCCGCCGAAGCTGGCGATGAGGTCCCGCACGGTGTCGTTGTCGCCGACGAAGTCCTCGACGTCGTCCGCGACCCATCCGTAGGCGAGCCCCGCGAGGAACACGGCGCTGCTCCAGCCGATGAGGCCGCCTCGCTGCAGCCGCAGGGCCAGGCCCAGCGGGCGGCCCAGGGCGGGGGCGGCACGCGGCGGGCCGGGGCGGGGCTGCACGAGGCCCGCCCCGAGGTCGCGCCGGGCGGCGAGCCGTGCCGCCACCACGATCGCCCCGGCTGCGCTGGCGGCCGCGACCAGCAGGGGCCACCAGCGTTCGCCCGCGTAGGGACGGGTCTTCTGCACCCAGCCGATGGGCGAGAGCCACGAGAGCCTGCCGTCGCCCATGTCCCCGACCGCGCGCAGCACGAAGGCCACGCCCAGCACCGCACCGGTGCCGCCGTGGACCACGCGGGTGTTCTCGCTGATCTGGGCCGCGGCGGTGGTGATCGCGGCGAAGACGATCCCGAGTGCGCAGAAGGAAGCCCCGAGGACGAGCGATCCGGTCGTGGGCAGGTCCATGGCGACCAGGCCGAGCGCCACCGCGGCGCCGACAGCCACGCTCATGCCGGTCGCGGCCATGAGGGCGGCGGCGGTGCCCGCGTGGCGGCCGACCGGCAGGGCACGGATCAGCTCGGTGCGGCCGGCCTCCTCCTCGCCCCTGGTGTTGCGCCCAACCGTGAACATGCTCATCAGAGCGACGACGACCAGGCCGAGGGTGCCGGTCTGGAAGGCCACTTCGCCGCCGAGTGTGTCCAGGGCCAGGGGCGGTCCGTTGAAGGCGATGGCCGCGGCGTTGCCCTCAGTGCCCCGGGCCGCCACGTCGAGGTCGTGCTGCGTGGGATAGAGCTCCTTGACGCCGGCCGCGGTCAGCAGCACCAGCAGCGGTGTCGCCACGATCCAGACGGCGACGCGGACACGTTCGCGACGCAGGAGGAGCCGGGTGAGTCTGCCGGTGCCGGTCAGTTCCACCGGCAGGGCCGTCATCGCCCGGCCCCGTTCAGATGACCGTCCGCCGGCTTGCGCTCCTCGGCCGGCTCGTCGCCGTAGTGGCGCAGGAACAACTCCTCCAACGTGGGCGGCCGGCTGGTGAGGGTACGGATCCCGAAGCCGGTGAGGTGGCGTACAGCCTCGTCGAGACGGTCGGTGTCGACGTCGAAGCGGGCCCGGTCGCCGTCGGCGCGCATGTCGTGCACGCCCGGCAGCTCCCGCAGCCCCGTCAGCGGCCGGGTGGTGGAGACATCGATGGAGGTGCGGGTCAGGTGGCGCAGTTCGGCGAGGCTGCCGCTCTCCACCGTGCGGCCGGACCGGATGATGTCGACCCGGTCGCAGAGCGTCTCGACCTCGGCGAGGATGTGGCTGGACAGCAGCACGGTGCGCCCCTCGGCCTTCACCTCGCGGATGCAGTCCTGGAAGACCGTCTCCATCAGCGGGTCCAGGCCGGAGGTCGGTTCGTCGAGGATGAGCAGCTCGGCACGGGATGCCAGCGCCGCCACCAGGCCGGTCTTCTGCCGGTTGCCCTTGGAGTAGGTGCGCGCTTTCTTGGTGGGGTCCAGCTCGAACCGCTCCAGCAGCTCGTCCCGCCTGGCCCGGTCGAGGTCGCCACGCATCCGCCCGAAGACGTCGATGATCTCGCCGCCGGTCAGCTTCGGCCACAGGCTGACGTCGCCGGGCACGTAGGCCAGTCGCCGGTGCAGGGCGACCGCGTCGCGCCAGGGGTCGGCGCCCAGCAGCCGCACCTCGCCGGCATCCGGCCGCAGCAGGCCCAGCAGTACCCGGATGGTGGTGGTCTTGCCGGAGCCGTTGGGGCCGAGGAAGCCGTGCACCTCACCGGTGGCCACGGTCAGGTCGAGGCCGTCCAGGGCGCGCGTCCGGCCGAACGTCTTCACCAGTCCGGAGACGGAGATCGCCGCGATGTTGCCGCCCCGTGGCGAGCCGGACCGTTGCTGCGCATCGGTGACGGCCATGGCGGGCCTCCCCACTCGGTTACCACCGACGCTGCCGCACGTCGTTCGGCGCGAGTAGGGGCCGATGGTCCCCTCACCCGGCCCGAACGACGTGCCGCGGGGCCCTGGGCAGTACCCGAGCAGTCCTGGGCCTGCTCGATCGGCTCGTGATCAGGGCCGTCGCGCTCACCGCGCATGACGGCCCGGCCGCCGGGCAGCCACGTCGTACTGCACCCCCTTGGTGTTCTCCCCGGGGCCGTGGTGAGCGCGCCCCGCAGGGTCAGGGGGCGCTGGCCCGGTCACGCCGCGCGGGGGGGCGCGAACGTCAGTGAGTCCCGCGCCGGTGCCGCAGCGAGCACCGCGCGCACCCGGGCGGACGCCCGCATCGCGCTTCCGGTTGCACGCCGTGGACGCGGTCGGCCACGGCGGCCTCGGCACGGTGGTGGCCTGCGCGGCACGGAGATCGTCCGTGCGCCTCTCACCGGCGCGAAGGCGAGGACCGACTTGGCGGCCCCCGTCGCTGTACGAGGGGTTCGAGGGTTCACCCTGCTGCCGCCACAGGGCCGTTCGGCCTCGACGAGGGCCCGACGGGCTCTGCCGGACGGCGGCGCCGCGCCCCAGGGTTGACCGGGAGCCGCGCTTCCGGGCGACAGGAGAGGTGGAGTGATGACCGACATCCAGGGTTTGCTGGGCGACGAGGCCAAGGACCTGCTCACCCACACCGTTCGAGGGATCCCGCGCGAGGATCTGGTCCTTCCGGGTCGCGACTTCGTCGACCGGGTCGTGGCGGCGACCGACCGCTCACCCCGCGTGCTGCGCAGCCTGCAGTCGCTCTTCGACCACGGCCGCCTGGCCGGCACCGGATACGTGTCGATCCTGCCGGTCGACCAGGGCATCGAGCACTCGGCGGCGTCGGCGTTCGCCGCCAACCCCCGCTACCTCGACCCGGCGAACATCGTCGAACTCGCCGTCGAGGGCGGCTGCAACGCGGTCGCCAGCACGCTGGGCGTGCTCGGGGCGGTCTCCCGGCGCCACGCGCACCGGATCCCCTTCATCGTCAAGCTCAACCACAACGAACTGCTGACCCACCCGAACCACTACGACCAGATCATGTTCGGCGATGTCGAGCAGTGCTTCGACCTCGGCGCGGTCGGGGTCGGCGCCACGGTCTACTTCGGCTCACAGCAGTCGGACCGTCAGTTGCAGGAGGTCAGCGAGGTCTTCGCACGCGCCCACCAACTGGGCATGTTCACGGTCCTGTGGTGTTACCTGCGCAACTCGGCGTTCAAAAAGGACGGTGTGGACTACTCGGCATCGGCCGACCTCACCGGCCAGGCCAACCACCTCGGCGTGACCATCGAGGCCGACATCGTCAAGCAGAAGCAGGCGGAGAACAACGGCGGTTACCGCGCGCTGGGCTTCGGCAGGACCGACGACCTGCTGTACGACAGGCTCACCACCGACCACCCCATCGACCTCACCCGCTGGCAGGTGGCCAACTGCTACATGGGCCGCGTCGGGTTGATCAACAGCGGCGGCGCGTCGGGCGGCCAGGGGGACCTCGCTCAGGCCGTGCGCACCGCGGTCATCAACAAGCGGGCCGGCGGCACCGGCCTCATCACCGGCCGCAAAGCCTTCCAACGGCCCACCGGCGAAGGCATCGACCTCCTCCACGCCGTCCAGGACGTCTACCTCGACGACAGCGTCACCATCGCCTGACGCAAGCTGCCGGGCCGACGCGATTCGGTGCCCCACCGGTTCCATGGCTCCGCAGCCGGGACGCGCCGGTGTCGCGGCGGGGTTCAGTTCGTGCCGGTCGTCCCCCGTTCGACGGCCGGGTTCTCCTGACTGTGGACGACGTGGCGGATGTGCGCGTCGGGCCCGGGGAAGACGAGCGTGACCCGGTCGGTGTCCGACCAGCACACGTCGTAAGGGGGTGTGCCGTCCTCGTGGTGCAGCCCGACGATCTCCCCGTCGCGCTTGGTCACGCCGGTGGTGGGGCTCTCGACGACGAGGACATCACCCAGTTGAGCTCGCATGATCTCCACCCGCTTCTTCAGAGGTCGGCTCCTGAACCCACCGTGGCACGCGCGGCGCCCCGGCGCATGGGGTCGAGAACCCTGATCCCGGGGGGCCGAACAGCCCGGTTTCCGGGCCGTCCGGCCCTCGAACGGTCCTGAGCGGCTCTGCTGAGGACGGTCGGCTCCTGACACGCTGGACATGTGACGGCCGTCGGGCCGTCCCCTCGGGAAAGGGAGGAGCGACATGCAGCACCGTACTGTCGCCGATCTGATGACCCACGGTGTCGTCCGGGTCCGGTACGACACGTCGTTCAAGGAGATCGTGAAGCTGCTGGCCGATCACGACATCACCGCCGTGCCCGTGGTGGACGAGATGGACCGCCCGCTGGGCGTGGTGTCCGAGGCCGATCTGCTGCGCAAGTGCTCCGCGGGCCCCACGGCCGACGGCACCAGGGCCGAGGAGCTGATGTCGGCTCCGGCCGTGTGCGCGGGTCCGGAGTGGAGCGTGGTGGAGGCGGCCCGGCTCATGGCGGAGCGGAACGTCAAACGGCTGCCCGTGGTGGACGAGGCGGGCCGGCTCACGGGAGTCGTCAGCCGGAGCGACCTGTTGCGGATCTTCCTGCGCCGTGACGACGCGATCCGTGACGAGATCACCCGGGACGTGCTGGAGCGGACGTTGAGCCTCGCGCCCTCGGAGGTGACCGTGGAGGTACGCGAAGGACAAGTGACCCTGCGGGGATCCGTGGAGGTGAGCAGCCTCGTCCCCGTCATCGAGCGGCTGTGCCGCAGCGTCGACGGCGTGGTCTCGGTCTCCGCGCACATCGGGCACCGCATCGATGCCGGCCACGCGGGTCCGATCACAGCGGCGCCGGCGAGCCGGCTGACCGGCGAGCAGCTGCGTCGGTGAGTCGGCGAGCTGCCTCGGGTGCTCGATGTACGTAGCGCCACCGAGCGTGCAGAGGGTCTCGTCGAGGGATGTCCCGCCCACCGCCCTCGCGGCGGCGAACAGGGCACGGGCAGACATCGACGAGGAACAATCCGGCCTCGGCCGACGCTGTTCCTGATGCCCTGCCCGGCAAGGGCGACATCCACCTGGGCCTACCGGCCGCAAGGAGGCGCGTGAGCATCATGGCGACGTCAGGACCTGACCGGCGTCCGGCCGGCGAGAGCGATTCCCTGGTGACCGCCTGCGGGCGCAGGATCTCCGTGCACGGCCTGCGGCTGCCGCCCGTGGGTCGCCCCATCCGGCGGATCGCCCTGGACGTGGGCCGCGACCAGGGCGGCGAACCGGGCGTGTGGGCGGCCCTCACCGCGGAGGAGGCACGCACCCTGGCGCACCTCCTCCTGGCGCAGGCCACCCTGACCGAGAGCGGCACCGAAGACGGCAGTCAGGTGTAGATGATCTGCCCGCCGGCCGCGTGCTCGTAGAACTCGCCGACGGTGATGATGCCCTGGACCTGCTCCACGAGGTCGTCCTTGTCGAGTTCGAAGAGGTCGACGGACGCCTTGCACGCGTAGATGCCCGCGCCGGTGTCGGCGATCATCTCGATGAACTCGGGGATCGGCGGGATGTCGAGCGTCTCCATCTTGCGTTCCATGTACCGGGTGACCAGGTCGGGGACCCCGGGCAGGCCGCCCAGCAGGGTCGGCAGGTGCAGACCGGGGTTGCCGACCGTGGCCAGCTTGATGTGCTCCCAGCGCTTCTTCGTGATCGCGTCCAGCCCGAAGAAGGTGAAGAACAGATCGGCCTCGATGCCCTCGGCGCGCGCGCCGTTGGCCATGATCAGGGCCGGGTAGATCCCCTCCAGGGACCCCTTCGAGACGATGATCGAGACCTTCTCGATCGTGGCGGTGGCGGCCATCGCGGACCCCTTCTCAGATGCAGCCGCGCGGCTTGGGAATCCCGGCGATCTTCGCGGCGGTCTTCGCCGGGCCCTTGGGGAAGAGCTGGTACAGCTCCTTGACACTCACACCGGAGGTCTTGCCGAGGACGCGCACCGTGGGGCCGGTGCCCTTGGCGGCGTACTGCTCGCGCATGAAGCGGATCACCGTCCAGTGCCGGTCGGTGAGTTCGGTGATGCCCTGCTCGTGGGCGATCTGTTCGGCCATCGGCTCGCTCCAGCGGCCGGGGTCGGTGAAGAAGCCCTCGTCGTCGACCGGGACGGCCGTGTCGGCGTAGGTGGCGGTGGGCATGGTCGGGTCCTCTCCTCGAAGTCGGCGGGGCTCAGGCGAGGCTGTGCGACTTGCCCTGCTCGGGCATCTCCGCGCCGATACCGGGCAGTTCCCGGCCAGGCAGCAGGGTGTGCCAGTACAGCCACTCGAAGGCCAGCTTGCCGAGGTGGTTGGCGTACGACTCCTTCAGCAGCGGCAGGCCGACGGCGCCCGGGAAGTGGCCGGGCAGCGGTTCGGTGTCGTAGTTGAAGTCGATCAGCAGGGCCTTGTGGAAGCCGGTCTCGACGAAGCAGTTGGTGTGGCCGTCGTAGGAGGGCTCCACGGGCCGCCCGGCCAGGAGGCGGGCGATGTTGCCGGTGAGCGTCGCACCCTCGAAGTGGGCCACCGAGCCCGCCTTGGAGGCGGGCAGTCCGGCCGCGTCGCCGATGGCGAAGACCTCGGGGTGGTCGGGGTGCTGGAGGGTGTGCGGGTCGACGGGGACGAAGCCGAGTTCGTCGCCGAGTCCCGGGGAGCGGTCCACGTAGGCCGCGCCGCCGTGCAGCGGCACGACCACGGCCAGGTCGAAGGGGACCTCGCGTTCGTCGTACGACACCAGCCGCCCGCCCGCACCGTCGACCTCGCCGAGCGTGAACTCGGTGACCAGTTCGACGCCCTTGTCCGCCAGGAGTCCGCCCAGCGCCTTCGCCGCGGCCGGCTTGGTGAACGCGGCGTCCAGCGGGGTGGCGTACGTCAGCTGCACGCGGTCGCGGACACCGCAGCGCCGGAAGTACCAGTCGGCGAGGAAGGTGAACTCCAAAGGCGCGACGGGGCACTTGAACGGCAGATCCGCCACGTTCACCACGACTCGGCCGCCCTGGAAGCGCTCCAGCGCGTGATGCAGGCCCACGGCGCCCGGCAGGTCGTAGAAGGTGAAGACGTTCTCGCCCCAGCCCGGACCGGTCAGCCCCTCGGTCTCCTCCGGCAGCAGCCGGGCTCCGGTCGCGACCACCAGGACGTCGTACGACACCCAGCCGCCGACCGCGAAGTGGACCGTGCGTGCGTCGAGGTCGACGCGGTCGATGCGGGCGCGCTGGTAGTCGATGCCGGCATGCAGCTGGCGGGGCCGGGAGCGCACGAGATGGTGCGGCTGGGCGAGACCGAACGGCACGAACAGCAGGCCCGGTTGGTACACGTGGTCGTCGTCCTGGTCGACGACCGTGATCCGGCACTCGCCCGCGTCGTACATCCGCCGCAGCCGGTTGGCCGTGAGCGTACCGGCGGTGCCCCCGCCGAGAACCACGATGTGTGTGCTCATGTCTTCACTGTCGTGTCGGCGGCATGTCGGGGGCATGGGCCGCAGGTCCCTGGCACAGGTACCCACCCGGGTATGGCTTCGGCCTGTCGGCCCCTCCCCCGGCCCTCACGCGCGAGCTCCACTGGAAGTGCCGACACGGAGCACGGAGCAGGGAGGCTCGATCATGACCGGTACGGCGCAACAGACTCCTTCCACGGCCCGGCCGTCGGAGGTGGAGGTGCACAGCCTGGACGTCACGCACGTCCACGGTGACGCGTACACGGTGGAGGTCCGCGGTCACCAGCTGCTGGTCGACCAGCCCACGCAGGCGGGTGGCACGGACACCGCACCCACGCCGACCGAGCTCTTCGCCGCCTCCTTGGCCACCTGCGTCGCCTTCTACGCGGGCCGGTACCTCAAGCGGCACGGTCTGCACCACGCGGGCCTGCGGGTGCACGCGGAGTTCGCCATGTCCACCGACCGGCCGGCCCGCGTCGGTTCCGTCCGGGTGGTCATCTCCCTGCCGCCCGCCCTGTCCGAGCAGCGCCGGGCCGCCCTGCTGGCCGTCGCCTCGCACTGCACCGTCCACAACACGTTGCACGAGCCGCCCGAGGTCAGCGTGGAGCTGGAGCCCTGATCCCGGTGCTGAGGGCCGTTCGACTCCTGGACCGGCTGCCGGGGCGGGCGCAGGCTGGAAACGGAGGACGAGAAGCGGGACGGAAGTGATCACGATGGAAGCGAAGCAGTGGACCGTTCACATCTACATCAGCGAGGAAGGCGACGAGACGCATGCGCGCGCCGTCCTGGCCACGCGGGACACCTCGAACCTCACGGGTCGGGGACTGGCCCGCCGCAACCCGATCGACCGGCCCGTTCCGGAGATCGGTGACGAGCTCGCGGCGAGCCGCGCCCTGGAGGACCTCGCCATCCGGCTGCGCGACGTCGCCGCCGACGACATCGCGGAGCCGGCCAGGCCGCTCCAGGCATGGATCCAGGCGTGACCGAAGCGGGACGGCATTCCGCCGTGCCCGCTCACCACGCCGCCACCCGAGAGGCGGGGCACGGACCGTGCCCCGCCCCTCGGCGCCCGCGCCCGGCGCTGTGCTTCCTCCCGTCACCGCTGCAGCGTCAGCGGAATCGTGTCCTCGACCACGGCGTGACCGTCCTCCAGCGAGTTCCAGTACGCGGTCAGCGTCCCGGCGCCGGACCGGGTCGCCCGGTAGGGGATCGTGACGTCGAACGTGCCACGGGTACCGGTGCCGGAGGTGGCCGTGACGTAGACGTCGGCGGCGGTACGCCCGGCCGCGTCGGTGATCTTCAGCTTGAACGTCGCCTCGAAGGTGTTGGCGCTGCCCCACACCCGCACCGGGGTCCGGACGGAGTCGCCGATCAGCGGCGACTCCACGAGGATCTGCGGGGCCAGGTCCTCGAAGTCGGCACGGCCAACGGGGTGGTTGAGGACGATGCCCTCGCCGCCGAAGGACGTCACCGGCTTGCCGTCCAGCTCGAACCGCACCTTCTCGATCGACGGGAACCGGGTCGCGGTGAAGACGACCTGCGCGAGCCGGGCCTGCATCGACAGGCTTCCCCCGCCGTCGTCGTAGCGCCCGGAAAGGTCGATCGTCGCCACGTGCCGGCGGACCACGATCGAGCGAAGTGCCGTTCCCGAGGGAATGGCCGTGGTGCGACCGTTGCGGGCTTCGTACTTGCTGGGCCCGGCCAGCAAGGCACGCAGGGCACCGGCCGCGGTGGTCGGCGCGGCCACGGTCCGCGGCGCCGGCGAGACCTGCTCCCCGTGCAGGAAGTACACGGAGGTACGGATCTGACGGTGGCCCTGGCCCGGCATGGTCGGCACCGACGGCATGGTCGGGCCGTTCGGCGTTCCGGGCATGGTGGGAGCGGTCGCGCCGCCCTCGCCCGGGGTGGTGTCGCCGTTCCCGGTCGCCCCTTCCGTGCCGTCCGTGCCCGGCGCGCTCGTCCGGTCGGCCCCGGCGGGCGTGGTGGCCCCACTGCCGTCGTCCTGTCCACACGCGGTGGCCAGGGACGACGCCAACACGACGGCCGTGGCGAGGACCAGCGTGCGGCGAAGCCGGTACGGCCTGTTCATGGTCGCGTTCTCGGCACTCATGACAGCCTCCTACGACACTTCCAGCCAACTCCGTCCGTCGGGGCGCCCCAAGTGCCGTACGGCTCCCCGTGGATGGGCCGTCCGGCACCGACCGGAGGACCGTTCGGCCACGGTTGACACACCGTCGGAGGCACAGCCGAACCCCCTCCGCCTCCCGTGCAACCGCCCCACCGGTGACGTGAGTTGCGCTCCGACGTCGTCGCACCTACCGCAACTGCCCTTCTCCGGGCGGGTGAGGTGCCCGGTGAGGGATGGCCGAATCGGACGGGCACCAGGCCGCCTGCGCATGGGCGTCTCATACGTCCTGCGGTCGGTGCCCCACCGGTGTGCAGTGGTACGCCTCGACGAGCGTCCAGGGTCCGCCGTCGGCCGACATCTCGTTGCTCCACACCAGGTCCTGCGGGTCGGTCGCGTCCCACACCAGGCGCAGCCGGAGCGACTCGCCGCCGATCTGCTCGAACGTCAGCCGGTCGCCGTCGATACGGCCTCGCATCACGCCGACGCGGCCGTAGTCGTCGGCGAGGGTGGCCCGGTAGTCACCGGTCTGCGGGGCCCAGCCGACCACCCAGAGGAGCTGCCAGGTCAGGACGGGGGTGCCGTCGAGCAGGTACTGGTCCTGCTCGTAGGTGCCGACGATCCAGCGGCCGTCCTGGACGGACTCGTGGCTGCCCCGGCCGCGTGCGGTCATCGCCGGTGTGCCGGGTCCCGTCCCGCCCGCTTCGACGCGGCCGGTCCAGGTCATGTCCCGGCAGAAGCGGGCGAGGGCCGCCGTCTCGGGTCCCGGCGTGACGGGCCGGGGAATCGCGTCGTGCGCGGTGGCGGGCGTGGTGGTCCCTCCGTTGCCGAGCGTCTCGCCGACAGGGGGAATACGTGTGCGCAGCCGGATGGAAACGCCGGCTGCGCACAGGGTGCGGCCTGGGGGAACCCGTGCTCAGCCGTGCCGCACCGGGATGGTCCGGGTGCCTGCCTTCGCCTCGGGCACCGGGACCGTGATGGTCAGGACGCCGTCCTTGTACTCCGCGGTCGCTTCGTCGCCGTTGGCTCCGGCGGGCAGCCGGACGGAACGGGTGAAGGTCCCGTACCGGAACTCCGTGCGGTGCTTCTCCGCGGTCTCCTCACCGCGCTCGGCCCGCAAGGTCAGGACGCCTTCCGTGACAGTGATCTCGACGTCCTTGGCGGGGTCGATCCCCGGCAGCTCCGCCCGCAGCACGTACGTCTCGCCCGCGAGGTGCTCCTCGATCCGGATGCCGTGCGTACCGACGGCCATGTGCGCCCCGGGCAACCCGCCCTCGACCCAGCCGAACAGGTCGGGCAGCGTGGGCCAGAGGGGCAGCCGCTCGATCATGCCGCTCATGTCTCCCTCCTTCTTCGTGCCTCATGACTTCTCGTCACTTCCAGCGTCCCGCCGCGCGACCCCGCCGCGCGTGGGCCGACCGGTCCCGTCGGGGAGCCGCTCGGCCCTGGCGCCACGCTCAGGTGACGAACTCCGCCACCGACGACTTGAGTTCGGCCAGCCCCTTCTTCGCGTCGGTGAAGAACATGCCGGTCCTCGGGTCGGTGTAGAGCTCGTTGTCGACGCCCGCGTAGCCGTGCCCCATGGAGCGCTTGATGACGACGACGCTCTTCGCCTTGTCCACGTCGAGGATCGGCATCCCGGAGATCGCGTTGCCGGGGCGGCGGGCGATGGGATTCGTCACGTCGTTCGCGCCGATCACCAGGGCGACGTCCGCCTGCGGGAACTCGGGGTTGATCTCGTCCATCTCCTTGAGCTGCGTGTACGGCACGTTCGCCTCGGCCAGCAGCACGTTCATGTGGCCCGGCATCCGGCCGGCGACCGGGTGGACGGCGTAGCTGACGTCGACGCCATGATCGGTCAGCAGCTCGGCCAGGTCGCCCAGTTCGTGCTGGGCCTGCGCGGCGGCGAGACCGTAACCGGGGACGAGCACGACCTTGCTCGCGTAGGCCAGCTGGATCGCCACGTCGTCGGCGGAGACCGAGCGCACCTGAGCCGGGACGCCGGATCCGGTTGCCGTGGGGGCACCGTCGCCGGTGCCGAAGCCGCCGACCACGATGTTGGCGACGGACCGGTTCATGGCGTCGGCCATCAGCTTGGTGAGAATGCCGCCGGAGGAGCTGACGAGCATGCCCGCGATGATCAGCGCGGTCTCGTCGAGGACGAAGCCCGCCATCGCGACCGCGGAGCCGGTGAAGGCGTTCAGCAGGGCGATGACGACCGGCATGTCGGCCCCGCCGATCGGCAGCACCATCGTCACGCCGAACAGCAGTGCCACCACGGTGAGTCCGTACAGCGCGGTGCGGGACTCCGGAGCCAGCACCAGCCAGGCCGTGCCGGCGACGAAGGAGGCGGGCAGCAGTACGTTCAGCAGCCGTGCCCCCGGGAACACCACCGGCGCGCCGGAGACGACGCCCTGGAGCTTGCCCGCGGCGATCAGTGAGCCGGAGAACGTGACCGCGCCGATGACGATGTCGAGTGCCGCGGGGACCGAGACCCGGGCTCCGATCGCAGCCGGGGTGTCGGCCTGAAGCAGGTCGTTGACGGCGATCAGCGCGGCGGCCCCGCCGCCGACGGCGTTGAAGAGGCTGACCAGTTGGGGCATGGCGGTCATCCGCACCTCGCGCGCGGCCCACAGCCCGAGCGCCGCGCCGAGGAGCCCACCACCGGCCAGCACCAGCCAGCCGGTGCGGCTGATGGCGCCCTCGTCGGCCACGAGCCACACGGTGGCGGCGACAGCGACGCTCATGGCCGTGCCGGACAGGGTGTTGCCGCGGCGTGCCGTGCGCGGATGGTTCATCAGGTGCAGGCCGAGCACGAAGCAGGCGGCCGCGGCCAGGAAGACGTAGTGGACGGTGTCGGAGACAGTGGTCATGGCGGCTCACACCTCCGTCTTCTCGTGGGCCGGTGGCTTGGTCCTGAACATCCTCAGCATCCGGTCCGTGACGACGTATCCGCCGACGACGTTCATGGCGCCGAAGACCATCGCCACGAAGGCCAGCGTGTAGCCGAGCCAGCTGTGCGACTCGGCCGCGATCAGCATGGCGCCGACGACGACGATGCCGTGCACGGCGTTGGAGCCGGACATCAGCGGGGTGTGGAGGGTCGCGGGGACCTTGCTGATGACTTCGATACCGACCAGCACACTCAGCACGAACACCGTGATCGCGGTGAGCAGGTCGAGGTCGTTCATGACGGTCCGCCTCCCATCAGGGCTCCCGTGATCTCGTCGGCCGGGTCGAGGACGAGTTCGCCTTCACGCACCAGGTGGCGCAGGAGTGCGACGAGGTTGCGGGCGTACGCGGTGGACGCGGCGGTGGCCATCGCGGACGGCAGCCGGCCGGCCCCGATCACGGTGACCCCGTTGTCGAGGACGTCGGTCTTGTCGGGCTCGGAGCCCTCGACGTTCCCGCCGAGTTCACCCGTCGCCAGGTCGACGACGACCGAGCCCGGCTTCATCCGCTCCAGCGCCGCCGTGCTCACCAGCAGCGGGGGGCGGTGGCCGGGGACCTGGGCGGTGGTGATCACGACGTCGGAGCGCGCGATGTGCGCGTCCGTCGCCTCGCGCTGGTCCCGCTGCTCCTGGTCCGTCAACTCCCTTGCGTAACCGCCGAGTCCGGCGCCCGGTCCCGCGTGCGGAGGGCTCTTGACATCGAGGAACCGGGCACCCAGCGATTCCACCTCCCCTCGTGACTCGGGGCGTACGTCGTACGCCGTGACCACGGCGCCGAGGCGGCGGGCGGTGGCGATCGCCTGGAGCCCGGCCACTCCGGCGCCGAGGACCAGCACCTGGGCGGGGCGCATGGTGCCCGCCGCGGTGGTCAGCATCGGGAAGAACCGGTCGTAGGACTCGGCGGCCAGCAGCGCCGCCTTGTACCCGGCGACGGAGGCCTGCGAGGTCAGCGCGTCCATGGACTGGGCGCGACTGAGGGTGCGCGGCAGCAGGTCGAGGCTCAGGGTGCGTACGCCGCGCCGGTGGAGGTCCGCCACCAGATCGGGGTGGCGCAGCGGCTCCAGCAGCCCGGCCAGGGTCTGCCCGGAGCGCAGGGAGGCGGTGGTCGCCGCGTCCGGCGGCCCCACGCACAGCACTACGTCGGCCCGCGCGTACAGGTCCTCGGCCGCCACGGTCTCGGCGCCGGTGGCGGTGTAGTCGGCGTCGGTGAACCAGGCGCCGGACCCCGCCCCCGTCTCGACGAGGACGTCGAGGCCCACTCGGCGCAGCAGGGTGACGGTCTCGGGGACGAGGGCGACGCGGCGTTCGCCGGGCGCCCTTTCCCGTACGGCTCCCACGGTGACGGTGGCCATGATCTGCTGCCTCTCCCCCTGGACCCGGGGCGCCCGGGCCCAGGGAACTGGTCAGAACTGGAAGACGAGCCGTGCCTCGGCGGGGTCCTGCGGGTGCCGACGACGGAGCCGTCCCCGGCCGTCCGGCGCAACCGTGGCAGGCAGCCGCCGTCCGGTCGTGCACGGCGCGCAGTGCGGACGGCAAAGGGTGGTTGGACGCGTCCATGGCACCTCCCGCGCGCCCGTTCAGTGGTCCTCCCCGTCAGCCTCACGCTCACGCCGCGCCGGGACCCCGCCGCAGAGGCCGAACGTCCCCTGCGCCAGGGCCCCTTGGGCCGTCAGGCCGCCGGTACGGCGACGACGTCGTGCCGCGGCCCGCCCAGCACCACCTTGAGCGCGCCGGTGTCAGCGGCGCGGGCGAAGACGTCGTACGCCTCTTCCATGGCGTCCAACGGGAAGGTGTGGGTGACCAGCGACGAGGTCGGCAGCCGACCGGCGGCCGCCATCCGCAGCAGGGTGGGTGTGGAGTGGGTGTCGACGAGACCGGTGGTGATGGTCAGGTTCTTGATCCACAGTTCTTCGAGGTGCAGGGTGGCCGGCCTGCCGTGCACGCCGACGTTGGCCACGTGCCCGCCGGGCCGCACCATGCGGGTGCACAGCTCGAAGGTCTCCGGCACGCCGACGGCCTCGATGGCCACGTCCGCGCCGAGTCCGTCGGTGAGGTCGGCGATCAGCTGCTCGGGAGACTCGCCGGCGAAGGCCACCGCGTCGGCGCCGAACGACCGGGCGGCCTCCAGCCGGGACGCGGCCAGGTCCACGACGACGATCCGCTCGGGGGCGAACAGCCGGGCCGTGGCCACGGCCGCCAGCCCGATGGGACCGGCACCGACGACAGCGACGGTGTCCCCGGGCCGAACCCGCCCGTTGAGCACGCCCACCTCGTAGGCCGTCGGGAAGATGTCGGCCAGCAACACGGCGTCCTGGCTCTCCAGGGTGCTGGGCAGCGGGTGGACGGACAGGTCGGCGTACGGGACCCGTACGTACTCGGCCTGAGTGCCGTCGATGAGGTGGCCGAGGATCCAGCCCCCGCCGCCCCGGCACTGGCCGTAGCCGCCCTCACGGCAGTAGCGGCAGCGCCCGCAGGCGGTGATGCAGGAGACGAGGACGCGGTCCCCCGGGCGCACGGTGCGGACGTCTCCGCCGACCTCGACGATCTCGCCGACCGCCTCGTGCCCGAGGACGGTCCCGGGGCGGACCTCGGGCACGTCGCCCTTGAGGATGTGCAGGTCCGTTCCGCAGATGGTGACGGTGTCGACGCGGACGATCGCGTCCGTGGGTTCCTTGACACCGGGGTCCGGGACGTCCTCCCAGGAGGACTGTCCGGGCCCGTGGAAGACGAAGCCCTTCATGACATGCCTGCCTTTCTCCCCCTCAGCTCCAGCCTGGCCCTCCGGACCGTGCCACGCATGGGCCGGTCGGCCCCGCGGGCCTGCCGGAGGGTTCCTTCAGCCGACAGGCGTCCGCGCACCCGGGCCTCCCCTGTCCGGGTGCGCGGACGTGGCGGCACGGACCCCGATCAGCCGTGCCGCACCGGAATGGTCGTGGTGCCCGACTTCGCCCTGGGCACCGGGACCGTGATCGTCAGCACGCCGTCCTGGTACACGGCGGTCGCCTTGTCGCCCTTCGCCCCGGCCGGCAGCCGGACGCAGCGGGCGAAGGTGCCGTACCGGAACTCGGTGCGGTGCTTCTCGGTGAGCTCCGCGGCGCGCTCGGCGCGCAGCGTCAGCAGCCCTCCCTCGACGGTGATCTCGACGTCCCGCGCGGGGTCGAGGCCGGGGAGCTCGGCCCGCAGCACGTACGCCTCGTCCGTGAGGTGCTCCTCGACGCGGATCGCGTGCAGTCCGGGGACGCCGTGCGTCCCGGGGTGCCCGGCCTCGACCCAGCCGAACAGGTCGGGCAGGGTCGGCCGGCCGTGCAGCAGCTCGATCATTCCCATCTCTCCTCACTCCTTGGCGGATCGGCTCTCTCGCCGCCCGTTCAGCTCCCTGTCGCGTCCTTCGTCAGCTCGTCGGCGATGCCCTGGGCCCACTCCTCGATGCGGGCGAAGTCCCGGAAGTCGCCGCCCTTTCCGTTGCGGACGATCATCTTGGCGATGCGCCCCCGGGCGCCCTCCACCAGGCGGCCGCCGAAGGTGACATGGCCGCGGGCGTCGAGCCGGGTCATGGCCCGCCGGACACCGGGCACCGGCGGGATGTCCTTCTCCGACGCCGAGGCGTCCAGCGGTCCGCTGCTGAACAGCCACAGCGGCTTCTCGGCGAGTGCGCGGTGATGGCGGCGGACGAAGCGGCGTGCGTGCCGGTGCCAGCGCCCCGCGTACAAGCCTCCCCCCACCACCACGGCGTCGTAGTCGGCCACGCTCGCGACGGAGGCGGCCGGCCGGGCCCATGCCTGCAGGCCCGCCTTGTTCAGCACTTCGGCGACGGTCTCCGCGATCTGTGCGGTGGATCCGTTCGTCGTCCCGTAGGCGACCAGCACGCCACCCGACATGACGGCCCACCTCCTTTCGACCTTTGGGTTCGTGAGTTCACAGCTTGCGCAGCCAGTCGTCGCCGATGCCGTGCAGCGCCTGTGCCGCGGGCTCCACACGGGAGTCGTCGAGGCGGTAGGTGAGCTTGCTGACGACATCGACCACGCCGTCGATCTGGCGGGTCATCGAGACGGCGATCTCCGTCTCGCTCTTGCGTTCCATGTGTCCGGAGAGCGTGACGACGCCCTCGACCACGGCCACCTCGACACTCCTCGGCGGCAGCCACAGGGCGCGGATCAGAACCTCGTCGATGACCGCGGCACGGATCTCGGCGTCGGGCCGCAGGAAGACCTGGAGGAGGTCGCGGCGGGTGACGATGCCGACCAGGCGCTGCTCCTCGTCCAGGACGGGCAGCCGCTCGATGTGGTGCTCGGCCATGGTGCGGGCGGCCTCGACGATGGTGTCGTCGGCGAGGACCGTGACGGGCGGCGTGGTCATCAACTGGCCTGCCGTACGGGCCCTGGCCTTCACGGCCCGCGCACGGCCCCGGCGGGTGAGCGCGGCGAACCGGAAGCGCTTCTTCGGTTCGTAGGGGTCCGGGGCGTCGGCCTGCCGAACCATGAGATCGGTCTCGGAGATGACGCCGACGACCTTCTCGTCCTCGTCGACCACCGGCAGTCCGCTGATGCGGTGCTCGCCCAGCAGCCGGGCCACTTCCTTGAACGGCGTGCCGTACTGGGCGCGGACGACGTCCGTGGTCATGACGGAGCCGACCTTGTTGTGCTTCATCGTTGTCCCTCCTCAGCGGAGACGGCGCAGATACGGGTCGTGGGGCCTGCGGGGCAGCAGGCGTAGGCGCGCATCGAGCACACTGGCTCCGCCCGGTGTCGCGAGAACGGGGTTGAAGTCGGCCTCGGCGAGCTGCGGCAGGTCGCTCGCCATGCGGGACAGCCGCAGCAGCAGTTGTTCGAGGCCTGCGAGGTCCACGGGCCGGGCGCCGCCGGCTCCGAAGAGGAGCGGGGCGCAGCGCGGTGCCGTGATCAGGTCGTGCACGTCGTGGTCGGTGAGCGGGGCGAGGCGGGCGGCGTGGTCGGCGAGGATCTCGGTGGCGGTGCCGCCGAGCCCGAAGAGGACGAGTGGTCCGAACACCTCGTCCTGCACGACCCCCGCGAACAGCTCGGTGCCGCGGTCGGCGAGCGGCTGCACGACGACTCCGGTCAGCAGGCCGGCGAACCGGGTCTCCAAGTCGCGGTAGGCGGCGCGTACTTGGGCGTCGCCGCGCAGGTCGAGGTGGACCGCGTGCTCGGCGCTCTTGTGCAGCAGTCCCGGCCAGTGGGCCTTCATCACGACCCGGCCGTCGGCACCGCGCAGCCGCTGGGCGGCGAGGACGGCGGCGTCCTCGGTGTCGGCCCATGCCCAGGACAGCTGGGGGATGCCGTAGCAGTCGAGGAGTTCGGCGCAGTCGCGCGGGTCGAGCCAGCCGCCGTCCGGATGGGCCTGCAGCCAGGCCTCCACGGCGGCGTGGGCGCGTTCCGTCTCCACGCCGTCGAGGTCGGGGACCGTACCGGCCGGGCGCGCGAGCCAGGCCGCACGGCGGGCCGCGTGGGCCAACGCCCGTGCCGCCGCCTGGGGTTCGGAGTACGACGGCACGGTGCCGTCGCCCTGCGCGGTGGGCAGCAGCTCGACGGGCAGGGCCTGCTCCAGCCGGACCGCGGCGACCGGCTTCGTCCTCCGCCCGGGGGCGCCGGTGAGAGCCCGGACGAGGTCGTCGCCGGTCGCCGCGGCGACCGCCGTGGGGACCAGGGCCACGAGGACGGCGTCGATCCCGCCGTACCGCATGATCCGGTCCACACAGTCCATGAGCTGCCCCTCCGAGACGGCCGCGGTGGCGTCGACGGGGTTGCCGACGGCGGCGCCCTCGGGGAGTACGGCGAGCAGTGCGTCGATGAGTTCGGGGGTGGGCGTCGGCAGCGTGAGCCCGGCCTCGGCGCAGGCGTCGGCCGCGAGGACGCCCGCGCCGCCCGCGTTGGTGACGATCAGGACGCGGGGTCCGGCGGGCAGCGGCTGGGAGTGCAACAGGGCGGCGGCTTCGAGGAGTTCGCCGACCGAGCGGGTGGCGGTGACGCCGGCCTGGGTGAACAGGGCGCCGCGGGTCATGGTGCGGGTGGCGGCGGCCGCGGTGTGCGAGGCGGCGGCGCGTCGTCCGGCCTCGGTACGGCCGGCGTCGACCGTGAGGACCGGCATCCGGCGGGTGACGCGGCGGGCGGTGCGGGAGAAGGCGCGGGGGCTGCCGAAGGACTCCAGGTGCAGCAGGGCGAGGTCGGTGCGGCCGTCGCTCTCCCACCACTGGAGCATGTCGTTGCCGCTGACGTCGTACTTGTCGCCGAGGGAGACGAAGGAGGAGACGCCGATGCCGAGCCGGGACATCCCGTCGAGCAGGGCGATGCCGACGCCGCCGGACTGCACGGCGACGCCCGCGGTGCCGGGGCGCGGGTGGCCGGCGGCGAAGGTGGCGTCGAGGTGCAGGGCGGGGTCGGTGTTCGACAGGCCGAGGCAGTTGGGGCCGACGAGGCGCATGCCGTGCTCGCGGCAGGCCGCCAGCAGGGCCTTGGCCTGGCCCGCGTCCAGACCCGCGGTGACGACGAGGAGGGCGCGCACGCCCGCCTTGCCGCACTCCTCGGCGGTCGCGGGGACGGCGGCGGCCGGTACGGCGAGCACCGCGAGGTCCGGCGTCCTGGGCAGCGCGGTGACGGAAGGGTGGCAGGGCACGCCGAGGATGGCGTGCGCGCCGGGGTTCACCGCGAAGAGCTGCCCGGTGTAGCCGCCCGTGCGCAGCTGGTGCAGCACGGCCCGGCCCACCGAGCCGGCCTTGCGTCCGGCGCCGACGACGGCGACCGCACGCGGTCGCAGCAGCGGTTCCATGCTGGCGATGTCGGCGCCCCGGCCGCGTTCCTCGACCGCGGTGAGGTAGGTGTCGCTGTCGTCGAGGGCGATGGTGCAGCGCACCTCCGGGCCCTCGAAGCGGCGGGCGGTGCGCAGGCCGAGGTCGGCGAAGAGCCGCAGCACCTCGTGGTTCTCGCTGAGCGCGTCGGCGGTGAAGGTCGTGATGCCCTCGGCGCGGGCGGCCGAGACGAGATGTTCGATGAGCAGGGTGCCGACGCCGCGGTGGTGCAGTCCGTCGGCGACCGCGATGGAGATCTCGGCCGTGCGGGCGTCTGGTTCGGTGCCGCCGGTGTCGTATTCGGCGAGGCCGATGACCTGGCCCTCCGTCTCGGCCAGCAGCGCCCGGTAGCCGAAGTGGCGCGGGGCGCAGGCCCGGTCGGCGGCCCTCGCGGCCGATCGGCGGCTCGCGGCGAAGAACCGCAGGCGCAGGTTCTCCGGGGACATCTCCTCGTACAGCCCCTGGAGCTGGTCGTGGTCGTCGCGCCGCACCGGGCGGATGCGGACCGTGCGGCCGTCCGCGAGCAGGGCGTGGACCGAGGGCTGGTCGAGTGTGTCGTCCGTCATGACGGATCTCCTTACGGGTCTTCTCGTCACCTAGAGCGTCCAGCGGATCCGGCACCGCTCCCATGGGCCGCCCGGGCGGCTCCGCTGGGCCGGTCGGCCCTCATGGGAGGGACCGGCCCGAAGGGTGGGTAGGGGCTCCGGGGCAAGCACGGGCGGGGTGGATGACAGGGGGGACGATGCCGCTCATGGATCAACTGCCGGCACTGCTCGGCGTGGTCGTCGGCTCGGTGGGGTCGTACGCGGCGCAGAGCCTCACCGAGCGCAGGAAGTGGAAGCGGCAGCGCGAGGAACGGTGGGACGAGAAACGCTTCGAGATCTACGGCTCCTACGGCAACGTCCTCAAGGCGCAACTGCGCATCGCCCAGCGGATCGGCGCGGCCCTGGGGTATCCCGACGTCGCCGATCCCCTGCCGCCGGCCGAGGGGCTGCCGCAACTCGCGGAGGCGGAGTCGCGGCGGACGGCGTGGGGGCACCTCCCACGCCTTTTGGGCAGTGGGGGAGGGAGTCGGTGCTGCTGATCGGGGACGCCGCCACCATCGCGGCCGCGCGGCGTTGGCACGAAATGGTGTGGACGATCGAGTTGCTGGTGCGGGAAGGGTGTGCGACCCCGCAGGACTGGACCCTCGCCCTCGGACAGGCGAGCGCCGCGCAGGACGCCTTCTACGCGTGCGCCCGGTGTGATCTGGGCATTGCGGGGGCTCCTCCCCCGGCCGGCGAGTGGCCACGGCCGTGGCGCGCCGAACTCTCCTCGTGACCCGGGTGCCCGCCGCGCGGTCCGCGGGCCGGAGCCCGGGATCGCGCGGTACCGGTGCTGTTCACGCCGGATGCGGTACGACCGCCACCGGGCACGCCGAGTGGTGCAGGGCGGCGTGGGCGACCCGGCCGAGTTGCAGGCCGAGGTGGCCTTTGCGTCGCTTCGCGCCCACCACCAGCAGGTCGGCGCCGTGCGAGGTGGTCACCAGGACGTGGTGGGCGGGGCCCTCCAGCGTGCGGGGACGTACCTCGACGTCCGGCGGGGCGTCGCGCAGGGCCTCGGTCAGGGACTTCTCGGCCTCCTCCGCGTGCAGCCGGGCGGGGGCGTCGGCCAGCAGGGGGTGGTCGGTGGTCTCGTGCGCGGGGCATCGCCAGGCCTTCACGGCGTCCAGGACCACCCCGCGCCGCCGGGCCTCCTCGTAGGCGAACCGCCGGACGGCCGCCGCCTCGTCGGGGTCCTCGCCGATGCCCACGACGACGCGGCCGTGGGTGCCGTGCGCGGCCTTGGTGTCGTGGTTGCCGCGCAGCACGATGACCGGGCAGTGGGCGTGGGCGGCGACCGTCAGGCTGACCGACCCGAGCAGCGCTTCGGCGATGCCGCTGCGGCCGCGGGTGCCCACGACCAGCACGGAGGCGTTGCGGCCCTCGTGCACGAGGGTGTACTCGGGTTCTTCGAAGACGACGTCGGTGGTCACCTTCAGCTCGGGCTGCCGACTGCGGGCGCGTCGGGCGGCGCCGGCGACGACGTCCTGCGGCAGCACCTCGGCGTCGGGCTTGCCGAGGTCATGGGCGAGGGCGGCGCCCTCGTAGCGGTCCCACCGGCAGGCGTACACCACCCGCAGCGGCACTCCTCGCAGCGCGGCCTCGTCGGCCGCCCAGTCCGCGGCGCGCAGGCTCGGTTCGGAGCCGTCGACGCCTACGACGACGGGCAGTTCCATCACGTTCACCTCCCCAGGGCGAGGTCGAAGACGATGCGGGCCTTGACCTGGCCGCGCAGGACGTCCTCGATCGACTCGTTGACGGACGACAGCGGCCGGGTCTCGCTGATGACCTTCGTGCGGCCGGCCGCGTGCAGGTCGAACACCTCGGCGAGGTCCTGCCGGGTGCCGACGATGGAGCCGATCACGCTCGTCCCGTTCAGGACGGTGTCGAAGATCGGGACCTGGATCGTGCCGTGCGCGGGCAGCGCGACCATGACGAGCTTCCCGCCGCGCCGCAGCCCGGCGTTGACTGCCGTGAAGGCGGCCTCGTTCACGGCGAGGGCGATCGCCGCGTGGGCCCCGCCGTGTTCCTTGAGGACCTCGGCGACGTCCTGCTTGCGGGCGTCGATGACGAGGTCGGCACCGAGTTCCGCGGCGAGTTCGAGCTTGTCGTCGGTGACGTCGATCGCGGCGACGGTGGCACCGGCGATCTTCGCGTACTGCACGGCGAGATGACCGAGTCCGCCGACGCCGGAGATCGCGACCAGCTGGCTCGGGCGCACTCCCGCGACCTTGAGCGCCTTGTACGTCGTCACGCCCGCGCAGGTCAGCGGGGCGGCGTCGACGGCGCTGACGCCGTCGGGCACCGGCTGGGCGAAGTCGGCCCAGGCGAGCATCTTCTCGGCGTAGCCGCCGTCGCAGCCGTACCCGGTGTTGATCTGCTGCTCGCACAGCGTCTCCCAGCCGGACAGGCAGTGCTCGCACCGCCCGCAGGCCTTGCCGAGCCACGGCACCGCGACCCGCTGTCCGAGGCTCAGGTGGGCGACGCCGGCGCCGAGTTCCTCGACGATGCCGACACCCTCGTGCCCGGGCACGAACGGGGGGCTGGGTTTGACGGGCCAGTCGCCGTGCGCGGCGTGGATGTCGGTGTGGCACAGCCCGGAGGCCTCGACCCGGATGCGGACCTGTCCGGGGCCGGGTGCGGGGTCGGGGCGCTCCTCGATGACCAGGGGCTCGCCGAAGGCCCGTACGACGGCTGCCTTCATGGGGTCAACTCCTCTGTTGGTGACGTCAGTTGTGGGCGACCACGGCGACAGGCGCGGTGGCGTGGTGCAGGACGGCATGCACGACGGGCCCGACATGGGCCCCGAGGGCGCTGCGCCGGATGCGGCGGCCGACGACGACCAGGCTGGCGTCCCGGGCGGCGTCCACCAGCCGGTTGCCGGGGCTGCCGGAGGCGGGTGCCTCGGTGACCTCGACGTCCGGGTACTTCTGCCGCCAGGGCTTGAGCGCCTCGGCCAGGGCCGCGGCTTGCTGACGTGTGATCTCGTCGTGCAGATACGGGTCGGCGGACAGGCCGTAGACGTAGTACGGCGGCAGGTTCCAGCCGTACACGGCCCGCAGGCCGGTACCGCGCCGGGCGGCCGTCTCGAAGGCGAAGCCGATGACGGTGTCGTCGGGGCTGTGCGGATCCAGTCCGAGGACCACCGGCTTGAAGGGGGTGGCGGCCGAGGGGATGCCGACCGGGTCCGCCTCGTGCTCGTCGGCGGCCTGTTCCCCGGCGCGGACCAGGACGACGGGCCGTTCGGCGTGGGCGATGACGGACAGGCCGACGGAGCCCACCAGGAATCCGCCGAGTCCGCTCAGCCCGCGTGAGCCGAGGACGAGCAGTTCGGCGTCCTCGGCGGCCTTGGTGAGCACCTCGGCCGCGCCGCCGGTCAGCTGCTCCACGGTCACCTCGACACCGGGGTGCCGCAGCCGCAGTCCCTCGGCGGCCTCGCGGGGAATGCGCTCGCTCCAGTGCTGCTGGGTCTCCGCGCCGAGGAGCGGGGCCTGGGCCATGGGGTCCGGGACGGGCTCCCAGACATTGACGATCTTCAACGGCAGGCCGCGCAGCCTCGCCTCGCGGGCCGCCCATTCGGCGGCGGCCCGGCTCTCGGAGGAGCCGTCGAGACCTGCGACAACGGTGCGCACCATGAGTTCTGCCTCCTGTCGGTGTCTGTGTTCAGCGTCGCGCCTGGTGACGCCGGTGCAGCAGGGGCCGCAGGTCCCCGCGCGGGGCCGAACGGCCCACCCTCGGGCGGGGGTCTGAAGGACCCTTTGCCGCAGGGCGTACCGTCGCCGAATCTGAAGGCAGCCGGCGAAGGGAACCGCATGTCACACGGCTCGGGCGGACGCGCCCCGCGATGGCGCCGTCTCACGCCCGGACTGGCCGCGCTCGCGGGCTATCGCCGGGCCTGGTGGCGCGGAGACCTGCTGGCCGGGGTCACCGTGGCGGCCTATCTCGTGCCCCAGGTGATGGCGTACGCGGGCGTGGCCGGGCTGCCGCCGGTGGCCGGGCTGTGGGCGATCCTGCCCGCCCTCGGCCTGTACGCGGTGCTGGGGTCGTCACGCCTGCTGTCGGTGGGCCCGGAGTCGACGACCGCGCTGATGACGGCGACCGTGGTGGCACCCCTCGCGGGCGCGGACCCGGACCGTTACGCCACGCTGGCCGCGACGCTCGCGGTGACGGTCGGCCTGCTGTGTCTGGCGGCCCGGCTGCTGCGCCTGGGTTTCGTCGCCGATCTGCTGTCCCGCCCGGTCCTCATCGGGTACTTGGCGGGCGTGGCCCTGATCATGATCGTGGACCAGCTGCCGAAGCTGACGGGCGTCGACACCTCGGGCGAGGGCTTCTTCCCCCAACTCTGGTCCTTCTTCAGCCACTTGAAGCAGCTCGACCCGGCCACCACGATCTTCTCCGCCGTCGCGCTCGCGTTCCTGTTCACGGTGGCACGCCTGTTCCGCACGGTCCCCGGTCCGCTGCTCGCGGTGGTCCTCGGCACCGCGACCGTGGCCGTGTTCGACCTCGACCACACCCACGGCCTGAAGGTGATCGGCGAGGTCCCCTCGGGCCTGCCCTCCGTCGCGGCTCCCGACCTCACCGAGCTGCCACGGCTGGTGCTGCCCGCCCTGGGTGTCCTGCTGGTCGCCTACACGGACTTCATCCTCACCGCCCGCGCCTTCGACCCCCGCGACGACAGTGGGCCGGGGCTCGACGCCGACCAGGAGTTCCTCGCGCTGGGCGCGGTCAACCTGGGCTCCGGCTTTCTGCGGGGCTTCCCGGTCAGCAGCAGCGCCAGCCGTACCGCGCTCGCCTCCTCTGCGGGCGCCCGCAGCCCGGCGTACTCCCTGGTGGCCGGCGTAGCGGTGCTCGCCGTGCTGCTGTTCCTCAGCCCGCTGCTGGCCCGCACCCCGTCGGCGGTGCTCGGCGCGCTCGTCGCCTACGCCGCGGTCCGCATGACGGACCTGGCCGGCTTCGCCCGCCTCGCCTCCTTCCGCCGCCGCGAACTGCTGCTGGCGCTCGGCTGCCTGGCCGGTGTGCTCACGCTGGACCTGCTGTACGGCGTGCTGGTCGCCGTCGGTCTGTCGGTCGCCGAGCTGCTCAGCCGGGTGGCCCGGCCGCACGACGCGGTGGAGGGGCTGGTGCCCGGCGTGGCCGGCATGCACGACGTGGACGACTACCCCTCGGCCCGCACCATCCCCGGGCTGCTCATCTACCGCTACGACTCCCCGCTGTTCTTCGCCAACGCCCAGGACTTCCACCGCCGCGCCCTGGCAGCCGTCGACGAACAGGCCGAGCCGGTCCGCTGGTTCGTCCTCAACACGGAGGCGAACGTCGAGGTCGACATCACCGCCCTCGACGCGGTCGACGACCTGCGGCGCGAACTCACCCGCCGCGGCGTCGTGTTCGCCCTGGCCCGGGTGAAGCAGGATCTGCTGGACGACCTGGAGGCGTACGGGCTCGTCGAGTCGGTGGGCCGACAGCTGATCTTCCCGACGCTGCCGACGGCGGTGGCGGCGTACCGGGCCTGGTCGGCCGCGCGCTGAAGCCCGGTCAGGCGCCCGGCAGATCGGGCCGCACCAGCGTCCCCGAGCGACCGTGCACGATCTCGTACGCCGCGTCCAGCGCCCCGATCGCGGCCAGTTGACCGGTGTGCTCCACGAACCGGGCGGCGGCCTCCGCCTTCGGCCCCATGGTGGCGGGGTCGTAGGCGGCGGCACGGAGTTCGGCGGGGGTGACGTCGAGCACCGGCCGCCGGTCGGGGGTGCCGTGTCCGGCGTAGACGTTGGGGACGTCGGTGAGGACGAGCAGGAAGTCGGCCTTCACGTCCTCGGCGAGCCGGGCGGCGGCGAGGTCCTTGTCGACGACCGCCTCCACGCCGCGCAGCGCTCCGGTGGCCCCGTCGGAGACGACGGGTACGCCGCCACCGCCCGCGCACACCACCACACTGCCCGTCTCCAGCAGCACCCGGACCGAGTCGCACTCCAGAACTCGCTCGGGCTGCGGTGCCGGGACCATCCGGCGTCGGCCGCCCCGCGTCCTGGCCATGACCCAGCCGTGCTCGGCCGCCAGGAAGTCGGCGATCTTGTCCGGGTAGGCCGGTCCGACGGGTTCCGTGGGCCGCTCGAAGGCCGGGTCGTCGCCTCGCACCTGAGTGTGGGTGAGCAGGGCGACGACCCGGCGCCCGGGCAGCGCGTCGCGCAGGCCGCGCACCAGGAGGGTGCCGATCAGGCCTTGGGTCTGGGCGCCGAGCAGGTCCAGCGGGTAGGGCGCGGCGAGCGACCGGTTCGCCACGCTCTCGTGGGCCAGTAGCCCCAGCTGGGGGGTGTTGCCGTGGGTGATGACGAGGTCGTGTTCATGGGCGAGGGCCGCGACGGCGGTGGCGACGCGGACGACGTTCGCCCGCTGGACGTCCGCGTCCGGCCGGTCGCCGCGGCGGAGCAGGGCGTTGCCGCCGAGGGCGACGACGATGCGCATGGCTGGACTCCTCGATCCGGGGCCGCTGGAGCTGGTCCCCATCGAACGACGTCCCGTACCCCGTACGCAGGGTGCTGAAGGGCATCGACGCACCGCCGGCCGGCCCTGGGGCGGGGCCGGGTGGCCCATGGCCGGGGCGTGTCCGGACGTCCACGCTGGTGGTGGTAGCTCCGTATGCCGTCCCGGACGCCCGTGGCTCCCCGTCCCCGGGTCCGTGCGGCACGCGACCCTCTGGAGGCACGCCATGAACGCACCCGCAACGACGAGCATGCCGCGGGCGCTGCCTGCCGCACACCGCGAGCGCCTGATGCGGATCGGCCGTGAGGTCTCCTTCCCCGAGGGCGTCCGGCTCTTCGAGGAGGGCTCTCACGCCGACCGTTTCTGGATCGTCCGCACCGGAACGGTCGACCTGGACATCCGGGTGCCGGGCCGGCGGGCCGCGGTCATCGAGTCCCTGGGACACAACGAACTCGTCGGCTGGTCCTGGCTGTTCCCGCCGTACGTCTGGCACCTGGGCGCCGGCACATCGTCGCCGCTGCGGGCGTACGAGTTCGACGCGGCCGCCGTGCGCCGGATGTGCGAGGACGACCCCGAGTTCGGCCGGACGATCGCCCGGTGGGTCGCCGAGGTCGTCGCCCATCGCCTGCAGGCGGCCCGTACCCGGCTGCTCGACCTGTACGCCCCCTATGGCAGCGGCGGACTGCGCTGACCCGAGTCCCGTACCGATCTCGTACCAAGGAGTCACCGTGCCCGGAACACCGCACATCGTCAGTGACGTCATGACGCGCGACGTGGCCTGCGTGGATCGCGGCGCCGCCTTCAAGGACATCGTGCGGACCATGCAGGACCGCAAGGTCAGCGCGCTGCCCGTGGTGGACGGCCGCGGCCGGATCGTCGGGGTGGTCTCCGAGGCCGATCTGCTGCCGAAGGAGGAGTTCCGCGACAGCGACCCCGACCGGTACACCCAGTTGCGCCGGCTGGCCGACCTGGCGAAGGCCGGTTCGGTCACGGCCGGCGAGCTGATGACCTCCCCCGCCCTGACCGTCACGCCCGACGTGACGCTCGCCCAGGCGGCACGGACGATGGCGCGGGCCAGGGTCAAGCGGCTGCCGGTCGTCGACGCCGAGGGCCGGCCGACCGGGATCGTCAGCCGGGCCGATCTGCTCAAGGTGTTCCTGCGCGGCGACGAGGACATCGCGGAGGAGGTGCGGCGGGAGGTCGTCGCCTATCTGTTCCCGACCCAGGCGGACGCGGTGCGCGTCGAGGTCCGCGACGGTGTCGTGCGGCTGGGCGGCCGGGTCCGTGACACGTCCCTGGTCCCGGTGGCGGCGCGGTTGGTCCGCGCGGTGGAGGGGGTCGTGGACATCGAGTTCCGGCTCGACCACGGTGAGCAAGCGGATCTTCACTGATCCTGCGCGCGACTGGGGCCGGTCGGCCCTGGTGCAGTCGGCCCCGACGGGTGACGATCGTTGGCACGGGACACCCCGCAGTCCGTCACTCACCGGGAAACCAGGGGTCGACATGACCGAGGTACGCACCTTTTCGGCACAGGACCCGATCCGTGTCTTCCTCCTCGATGACCACGAGGTCGTCCGGCGCGGCGTGGCGGACATGCTGGACGCCGAGCCGGACATCTCCGTCGTCGGCGACGCCGCGAACGCCGAACACGCCCTGGTCCGCGCCCCGGCCGTACGGCCGCACGTGGCCGTTCTCGACGTACGCCTGCCGGACGGCGACGGCATCACCGTCTGCCGCGAGCTGCGCAGCCGGATGCCGGAGCTCGCGGTGCTGATGCTGACGTCGTTCGACGACGAAGAAGCCCTGCTCGACGCGATCATGGCCGGCGCGTCCGGCTACGTCCTCAAGCAGATCAAAGGCTCGGACCTGGTGTCCGCCGTGCGCACCGTCGCCACCGGGCAGTCGATGCTCGATCCCGCGACCACGGCCCGCCTGATGCGTTCGCTGCGCACCGAGCCCGTCGAGGCCCCGGCGGAGCCGCCCGAGCTGGCGGGACTGTCCCCACGCGAGCGGGAGATCCTCGCGTTGATCGGCGACGGACTGACCAACCGGGAGATCGGCAAGCGGCTGTACCTGTCGGAGAAGACCGTCAAGAACCACATCTCCCGGCTGCTGGCCAAGCTCGGTGTCCAGCGGCGGGTGCAGGCGGCGGTCCTCGCCACCCATCTGGAGCATCCGGAGGCGGCGGAGGACCACCCGGCCCGCTGACCGACCGCTCTCTCAGCCACGCCCCGCCAGCCGCCGCGCCACCCGTGCCGCCAGCTCCACCGGCAGCACCGTCGCCGCCGTCGCCAGGCACAGCGCCCACTGCCCCGCGTCCAGCGGGACCGTGCCGAACACCGAGCGCGCCCACGCCGCGTGGACGGCGACGACCTGCACGGCGAGCATGCCGGCCAGGCACAGCCACAAGGTGCGGTTGCGCAGCTGGTGGCGGCCCAGCAGGGGGCCGTCGTCCGCGCGGGCGCACAGCGAGTTGAAGAGCTGGAACAGCACGAACGTGGTGAAGGCCATGGTCAGCGCGGTGTCCGTGCCGACCCGGTCGCGGGCCAGGGCGAGCAGCCCCACCGTGCCGAGGGCCATGACGGCACCGGCCCGGGTGATGGCCGTGAGGCGACGGACGTCCAGGATGCGCTCCCCCGGGTCGCGCGGCGGATGCCGCATCACGTCGTCGCGGGCCGGGTCGACGGCCAGGGCCATCGCGGGCGGCCCGTCCATGATGATGTTGATCCACAGCAGCTGGGCCGCGGTCAGCGGGGCGGGCAGGCCCGCCAGCGAGGCGCCGAGCAGGGTCAGGATGGCGCCGATGTTGGTGGCGAGCTGGAAGCGGACGAACTTGACGATGTTGTCGTAGATGGCCCGCCCCTCACGGACGGCCCGCACGATGGTGGAGAAGTCGTCGTCGGTGAGGACCACGTCGGCGGCCTCCTTGGCCACGTCCGTGCCCGCGCGCCCCATCGCCACGCCGATGTGGGCGGCCCGCAGCGCGGCGGCGTCGTTGACGCCGTCGCCGGTCATGGCGACGATGTGCCCGCGGCTCGACAGGGCCCGCACGATCACGACCTTGTGCTCCGGGGCGACCCGGGCGAAGACGCCGATGCCGTCGATGCGCGCGGCGAGCTCCTCCTCCGTCATACGGTCCAGCTCGGCGCCGGTGACGACCTCCCCGGTGATGTCCAGTTCGCGGGCGATCGCGGCCGCGGTGTCGGCGTGGTCGCCGGTGACCATCTTCACGGCGACGCCCGCCGAGCGGCACAGCGCCATCGCGTCCCGGGCCTGGGGGCGCGGCGGGTCGGCGATCCCGGCGACCGACACCAGGGTCAGCGGCGGCAGTGCCGTCGCGTCCGGCGGGCCGTCGGTGAGCGCGGTGGCCGCGCCGAGCACGCGCAGGCCCGAGCCGCCGAGCTCGGTGGTGACGGCCAGGACCCTGGCCCGCTGACCGGCGTCCAGCGGGCGCACGCCGTCCTCGGTGAGGATCTCGGTGCAGCGTTCCAGCAGGACGTCCACGGCACCCTTGACCTGGACGCGGGTGCGGCCCTCGGGGCCGGTGTGGAAGGTGGCCATGAACTTCGTGGCCGCGTCGAAGGGCAGCTCACCGGTGCGCGGCAGCTCGGCCCGCAGTCCGTCCGCGTCCATGCCCGCCTTCGCGGCGAGGACGACGAGCGCGGCCTCCGTGGGGTCGCCGACGTAGCCGTCGCCGGTGAGGCGGGCGTCGTTGCACAGGGCGAACGGCAGGATCGCGTCGAGGAGCCGGCCGGCGCGGCCCTCGGCACCACGGACGGTGCCCTGGGTGCCGTACCCCTCGCCGGTCACCTCGTGGAGCCGACCGGCCGTCCACAGGGCCCGTACGGTCATCTCGTTGAGTGTCAGTGTGCCGGTCTTGTCGCTGCACACGACCGTCGCCGAGCCGAGCGACTCCACGGACGCCAGGCGTTTGACGATGGCCCCGCGGCGGGCCATCCGGTGCACGCCGAGGGCGAGGGTGAGCGCCAGCACGGCGGGCAGGCCCTCGGGGATCGCGGCGACGGCCAGGGCCACGGCCCGCAGCGCGAGGTCGGCGAGCGACTCGCCCTCGACGAGGGCGACGAGCACGTAGAGAGCGACGGCGATGCCGCTGAGCAGCGCCAAGCGGCGCCCCAGGCTGTCCAGTTGGATCTGAAGGGGACTCGCCGGTTCGGGCCCGGTGCGCAACGCCTCCGCGATCGCGCCGAGTTGGGTGCGCATGCCAGTGGCCGTGACGACCATCTCGGCGCGACCCCGGGTGACGGCCGTGTTCATGAACAGCATGCCGGTGCGCTCCGCGAGGGGCACCGGGCCGGTCGCGGCGGTGCTCTTGGCGACCGGCTGGGACTCGCCGGTCAGGGCCGCCTCGGCGACCTCGACGGACTCGGCGACGGTCAGCCGTCCGTCGGCCGGCACCCGGTCGCCCGCCTCCAGCAGCACCACGTCACCGGGGACGAGGGTGTCCGCCTCGACGATCCGTTCCGCGCCGTCGCGGCGGACCCGGGCGGTCGGCACGAGCATCCGGCGCAGCGCCTCCAGGCTGCGCTCGGCGCGCCGTTCCTGGAGGTAGCCGAGGACGGCGTTGATCTGCAGGACGACGGTGATGACGAGGGCGTCCTTGATGTCCCCGATGGCCCCGGCGACGACGGCGGCGATGAGCAGGATGCCGATGAGCCAGTTGCGGAACTGGTCGAGGAACTTCAGCCATTCGGGCCGCCGGGCGGGTTCGGCCAGCCGGTTCGGCCCGAAGACGGCGGCGCGTTCGGTGACCTCGCGCGCGCTCAGACCCGTCGCCGGTTCCACCCGCAGGCGGGCGGCCGCTTCCGCGACGTCCAGTTGGTGGACCTCGGGGAGGGCCGGGACGGTCGAGGGGGCGCTCACGGCCGCTCCTCCGCCGACCGCACGACGGCGACCGGGCAGTCGGCGTGGTGGAGCAGGGCCTGACTGACCGAGCCGAGGAGCAGCCCGGCGAATCCGCCGTGGCCCCGCGCACCGAGCACCAGGAGCCCGGCCTCCGTGGTCGCCTCGATGAGGCTGTGCCGGACGCGGCCGCGCACCAGCCTGGGACGGACGCCGACGTCGGGGTACTTCTCCCGCAGTCCGCCCAGCGCTTCGGAGAGCACCCGCTGCTCCTCGTCGCGCAGCCGGTCCTCGTCGTACGTCACGAAGGGCGGGTCGCCGGGACCGTCGTAGGCGCGTTCGGTGTGCGTGTTCCAGACGTGCACGGCGACGATGTCGACGCCGTGCAGGGAGGCCTGCGCGAAGGCGAACTCGACGGCGCCGCGGGACGCGGGGGACCCGTCGACGGCGAGGAGCACCGGGCCGGCCGGGTCGGGCCGGCCGCGCACCACCAGCACGGGGCAGGCGGCGTGCGCGGCGAGGTGCCCCGCGGTGGAGCCGAGGAGCAGGCTGCCGAAACGGCTCCGGCCCCGGCTGCCGACGACGGCCAGCGACGCCGTGCGGGACTCGCTCTCCAGGACCATCACCGGTTCGCCGACGACGACTTCGCGCCGCACGTCGATCCCGGGCGCGGCTTTGCGGGCCCGGCGCTCGGCCTCGGTGAGCGTGCCGTCGACCAGTTCGTGCAGGCCGGGGGCGGCCGGGGTCCAGGGTGCCACGGCGGGAGGCACGTGCGCCGAGGGCCAGCCGAAGGCATGCACCAGCCGGAGCCCCACGCCGCGCAGCGCGGCCTCGCGTGCCGCGACCGCCACGGCCGTCAGGCCGGACGGTGAACCGTCCACGCCGACCACGACAGGACTGTTCATCGTGCTCCCCTCCTCCGTGCTCTGCGTACTCTCCGGCGCGGGCAGCACCGCACGGCCGGGCGCCCGGCGCGTGACCGCCGGGCGGTCCTCGCCGCGTGTCCGACTTCCAGGCTGGTCCTCCGGCCCACGCCGGGCACAGGGCCGTCCGGGCCACCGGAGCGCCCCATCCGGCCCTCGCCCGCCCGGCGCCGCGCCCGGACGCTGAAAGGAGGGAGAGCACGCGCGCGGCAGCGTCGGCACGGGGCGCCGCGCCGACAACCGGAGGTGCGTCATGACCGGACCTGTCGTCGTAGGGCTGGACGGATCGCCCGCGAGCGTGACCGCCGCGTGGTGGGCCGCCCGCGAGGCCGCGGACCGGCGCCTCCCGCTGCTGCTGCTCCACTCCTGGACCACCCAGCCGCTGAACGTGCCCGTCCCGCAGGAGGCGCTGAGCAAGCAGCGCTACGGCGGTCAGGTGCTGCAGCGCATGGAGGCGGAGCTGCTGCATCGCCACCCGGACCTCACCGTCACCACGGAGCTGGTGTCCGAGCCGGCGGCCCAGGCCCTGCTGGACCTCGGACAGACGGCGTCCCTGATGGTGCTGGGCTCCCGCGGCCACGGCTCGGTGGCCGGTTTCCTGCTCGGCTCGATCAGCCTGCACGTGCTGGGACTCGCCCGGTGCCCCACCGTGGTCGTCCGCACCGGTGATCCCACCGTCCCCGAGGGATGGCAGCCGCCCGCGGAGATCCGGGGCGACATCGTCGTCGGCATGCAGCACAACGGACCGACCATCGCTCCACTGCTGGAGTTCGCCCTCACCGCCGCCCAGCTCCACGGGACCCGCGTACTCGCGGTTCGGGCACTGCCGGTGTCCTCCCTGGTGACGCATCCGCACGCGCTGACCGAACCGGGCGACGAGGCCTGGCAGGCGGAGGAACACGGCCGGCTCGCCGCCGAACTCGCACCGTGGCGGGAGAAGTTCCCGGACGTGGAGCTCGTGCCGCGGGTCACCCGGGGCGCCGCGGCCCAGGTGCTGCTGTCCGCCTCCGCCCACAGCCGGTTGACCGTGGTGGGACGTCGTCGGCACCCGTCCCACCTGGCGTGGAAGCTCGGGCCCGTCGCCCACGCGGCTCTGCACCACATGCCGTGCCCGGTCGCCGTAGTGCCGCACGACTGACCTCCGATGGACCCGGGGAGAGCCGTCATGGACCGCACCTCTTGGCGCGACCGGCCGCTCCGGCTGCGAGCGGCCCTGTCCGGTGTGCCGACCGTCGAGGCGATGCTGTTCGCCGACACGGCCGTGGCGCTTGCGGCCGGCGGGATCTTCCGGCTGGCGGGTGCCGCCCGACTCGCCGACCTGTGCTGGGCGCTGGGCACGGTGGTCGCCGTCGTGCCGGCGGTGGGCTGGGTGCTGGCGTCGCTGCGACGCCGACAGACCGGCGTGGACCTGATCGCGGTGCTGGCCCTGGGCGGCACCCTGGCCGTGGGCGAGTACCTGGCCGGTGCCCTGATCGCGCTGATGCTGGCCACCGGCCGCACCCTGGAGGCCGCGGCGCGGCAGCGGGCCTCGCGCGATCTGCGCGCCCTGCTGGAGCACGCGCCGCGCACCGCCCGGCGCCGCACCGGCACGGATGTGCGAATGGTGGCACTCGACGAGGTCGTCGTCGGTGATCTGCTGGTCGTCGGTCCCGGCGAGGTCGTCCCCGTGGACGGACGCGTGGTCGGCGCCGCGGCCGAGCTCGACGAGTCGATGCTCACCGGCGAGCCCCTCGCGGTGCACCGGCCGCCGGGCGAGCCGGTGCGCAGCGGTGTCGTGAACGCGGGCGGCGCCTTCGAACTGCGCGCCACGGCGACCGCGCAGGACAGCACCTACGCCGAGATCGTCCGGCTGGCCCGGCACGCCGGGGCGGAGTCGGCACCCGTGGTGCGGCTGGCCGACCGGTACGCGGCCTGGTTCCTGCCGCTGGCCCTGGCGGTGGCCGCGCTGGCGTGGCTGGTGAGCGGTTCCGCGGTGCGGGCGGTGGCGGTCCTGGTGGTCGCCACGCCGTGTCCGCTGCTGCTGGCCGCGCCGGTGGCCGTCGTCTCCGGGCTGTCGCGGGCCTCACGGCTCGGCGTGGTCGTCCGCGACGGCGGCGCGCTGGAGAACCTCGGACGCGCCCGCACCCTGCTGCTCGACAAGACCGGCACCCTCACCGTGGGCCGTCCGCGGGTGCTCGACGTGGTGGCGGCGCCCGGCTGGCAGCCGTCCCAGGTGCTGCGGCTCGCGGCCTCACTCGACCAGTACTCGCCGCACGTCCTCGCCCGGGCCGTCGTGAACGCCGCCCGCGAACGCGGGCTGCGGCTGTCGGTGCCGGCCGACGTGTCGGAGGAGCCGGGCCGCGGCGCCGTCGGCACGGTTGCGGGCCGGCGGATGGCCGTGGGCCGGCTGGACGGCCGCGCCGACAAGCCCGGTTGGGCGCGCGCGGCCGACAACCGGGCCCTCCTCGACGGGGCGACCGTCGTCTGGCTCACCGTCGACTCCCGCCCGGTCGGTGCCGTGCTGCTGCGCGACCCGCTCCGCCCCGACGCGCCGCGCACCCTGCGCCGGCTGCGGGCGGCGGGCATCGGGCGACTGGTGATGCTCACCGGTGACCGTGCCGAGCCCGCCCGCGAGGTCGGTGCCGTTCTCGGGCTCGACGACGTGCGGGCCGGGCTGTCCCCGGCCGGCAAGGTCGACGTGGTGCGTACCGAACGCCGCCGCGCGGTCACCGTGATGGTCGGCGACGGCGCCAACGACGCCCCCGCCCTGGCCGCCGCGGACATCGGCGTGGCCATGGGGGCGTTCGGCTCCACCGCGTCCTCCGAGGCCGCGGACATCGTGCTGACCACCGACCGGGTGGACCGGCTGGCCGACGCGGTCGCCATCGCCGTACGGTCGCGGCGCATCGCCGTGCAGAGCGCGCTCGGCGGGATGCTGCTGTCGCTCGCTGCGATGGCGGCGGCCGCGGCCGGGCTGCTGACACCGGCCGTCGGGGCGCTGCTCCAGGAGGGCATCGACGCCGCGGTGATCCTCAACGCGCTGCGCGCCCTGGGCGACGACAGATCGGCCAGGCCGGCGCTCACCCCGTCCGCGGAGACGCTGATCCATCGCTTCGCCGCCGAACACGACGACCTCCAGGACGTGCTGGAGGCCGTACGCGCCGCCGCCGACCGTCTTTCCGACGGCCCGGGCCCGCAGTCCCTGGCCGCGGTGGCCGAGGTGCACCGGCTGCTCACCGAGCGGCTGCTGCCGCACGAGCACGCCGAGGAGCACCAGCTCTATCCGGCGCTCGCGCCGACGCTCGGCGGCCTGGAGGCCACGGCCCCGATGAGCCGTGCCCATGCCGAGATCGACCGCCTCGCCCACCGCATCGCCACGCATCTGGCCCTGGCGGAACCCGACGGCCGCCTGACGCCGGAGCAGCTGGACGACCTGCGGGCCTGTCTGTACGGGCTGCACACCGTCCTGCGGCTGCACTTCACGCAGGAGGAGGAGAACTACTTCTCCCTCGCCCCCTGACCCATCCCGCTCTGTCCCCCGAGGTGATGCCATGAACGCCCCCGTGGGCAACCCGGACGCCGTGCTCGACTGCGCGCACCTGGTGCGGCGGTTCGGCGAGCGCACCGCCGTCGACGACGTGAGCCTGCGCATCGCGCCCGGCGAGACGTACGGCCTGCTCGGACCCAACGGCGCGGGGAAGACGACGACGATCAGGATGGCCTGCGGGCTGCTGCGCCCCGACGCCGGGACGGTGCGCGTCGCGGGCCTGGCGGTGACCACGGCCGCCGGACCGGCCAAGAAGCTCATCGGCTTCGTCCCGCAGGACGTGGCCCTCTACCCGGACCTCAGCGTCCGGGAGAACCTCCGATTCTTCGGACGTCTGTACCGGCTCTCCCGCCGCGCCCTGGAGCGTCGCGTCGACGAGGTCCTCGACCTCATCGAACTCCGCGACCGCGCGGGCGACCGGGTGGACTCGCTGTCCGGCGGCATGCGCCGACGCCTCAACATCGGTGCCGGCCTTGTGCATTCACCGACGCTGCTGGTGCTGGACGAGCCGACCGTCGGCGTCGACCCGCAGAGCCGGCACGCGATCCTGGAGAGCGTCACGCGGTTCGGCGAGGAGGGCATGGCCGTCCTCTACACCACGCACTACATGGAGGAGGCCGAGCGGCTCTGCGACCGGGTCGGCATCATCGACCGCGGCCGGCTCGTCGCCGAGGGCAGTCCCCGGGCACTGGTGGCGCTGGTCGCCGAACGCGACCGGGTCCGGCTGTCCGCCGCCGGCAACCTCGCCGCGTACGCGGCGGCCTGCGGCCGGCTGGGCCGCGTCGAGGGCGCTGCCCGCACCGGCGACCACGGCGAGGTGGTGGAACTGGTCGTCAAGGACGCGCGCAGCCTGTTGCCCGACCTCCTCGACCTCGCCCACGCGCAGCACGTCGACATCCGCAGCGTGGAGATCGACGAACCCGACCTGGAGGCGGTCTTCCTCCATCTGACCGGCACCGCGCTGAGGGAGTGAGGAGCCGTGGGCGTCGTCCTCGCCATCGCCGCCAAGGACCTGCGGCAGCGGCTGCGGGACCGGTCGGCCTGGGTGATCGTGTTCCTGGCCCCGGTCCTCATCTCCGCGCTGATGGCCCTGGCGTTCAACAACAACTCCGAGTTCCGCGCGAACATCGGCGTCGTCGACCTGGACCGCGGCCCGGCCGCCGCCGGGCTCACGCGGGTGCTGACGAGCCCGGAGCTCGAAGGCACCGTCCACGTGCGGTCCTACGACGACGAGAGCGCCGCCCGCCGGGCGGTGGACGCCGGCGGCGTGCATGCCGCGATCGTCGTGCCCAGGGGCTTCACCCAGGCCCTGCACGGTGGCACCGCCGCGCCCGTGAAGGTCCTGGACAGCGTCGACTTCGGGCTGCAGGCCCAGCTCGCCCGGGCGGTCACCGAGTCCTACGTCGCCCAGGTCAACGCCGACCGGCTGTCCGTCGCCACGGCCGTCGCCGCGGGTGCCCCGCAGCGGGACGTCCCGGAACTCGCCGCGAAGGCCGCCCTGCTGCGGCTGCCCGAAGAGGTGCGGGCTGAGGGACTGCCCGACGACGCGCTGAAGGTGATCAGCTACTTCGGGCCGAGCATGGGCATGTTCTTCGTGCTGTTCACGGTCGGCTTCGGCGCACGCGGCTACTTCATCGAGCAGCAGCAGGGCACCCTCGACCGGATCGCGGCGGCGCCTGTCGGGCGGGGCGCGCTGTTGCTCGGCAAGTCGGTGTCGACGTTCGTGTACAGCCTGGCCGGGCTCGCCACCGTCACGCTCGTGTCGTGGCTCGCGTTCGGGGCGAGCTGGGCGGACCCGCTCGGCGTGGCGGCCCTGAGCGTGGCGATGGCCGTGTGCGTGGTGTGTCTGACCGCACTGGTCATCGCGCTGGTACGGACCGAGCAGCAGGCTCAGGGGCTCGCCTCGATCCTCGTCTTCGCGCTGGTGCTGCTCGGCGGCAACTTCGTCTTCGCCTCCGGCAGCACGCCGCTGATCCGCCGCCTCGCCCTGTTCACGCCGAACGGCTGGGCCCTGCGCGGCTTCACCGACCTGGGCACCGGGGTACGCGGCTGGGCGGCGGTCGGCGCCCCGCTGCTGGGCATCGCCGCGTTCTCGGCGGCCGTGGCCCTGGTGACCGCTCTGCTCCTTCGGCTGAGGAGGACGGCATGACCGCACTCGCGGTGACCCGGGCGACGCTGACCCGCGTCCTGCGCGACCGCACCGCCCTGTTCTTCATGGTGCTGCTGCCGGTCGCCATCATCGTCGTCATCGGGGTGACCGTCAGCGGCTTCGACCAGTTCCGGATCGGCCTGGTCCCCGCCGCCCGCAGCGGCCCCGTGGCCCAGGAGCTGGTCTCGGAGCTCCGGAGCGCGCCCGGCCTGCGGACCCGTACGTACGAGTCCGCTGAGGACGCCCGTACCGCGCTGCGCCGCGCCGAACTGGACGCGGTCGTGCTGGTGCCGGCGGGTCTCGACGCCGATGTGCGGGCCGGACGCACCGTCGGCGTGCGGGTGTTGGTGGAACCGACCGGGAGCGCCGGGCACGGGGCCGTGTCCTCGGTGTCGGCGGTGGTGGCGGGGCACGGGGCGCGGCTTCAGGCCGCCGCCTTCGCCGGCGATCAGGCGGGCGGCACCTTCGACGAGAACCTCGCGCTCGCCCGCGGCGCCGAGCGGGCGTCCTCACCACTCGTCGTCCAGGCACAGACCGTCAACGGCGAAAGCGACTATCTGCCGCTCGGTTACAGCTACAGCACCCCGACCATGCTGGTGCTGTTCGTGTTCATCAACGCGCTGGCGGGTGGCGCGGCCATCGTGGCGACCCGCCGCACGGGCGTGTACGCGCGGGCACTGGCGGCGCCCGTCCCCGCCCGCACGCTCGTTCTCGGCGAGACGCTGGCCTACTTCCTGCTCGCCGTCCTGCAGTCCCTGCTGATCGTCGGGATCGGGGCGGTGGCCTTCGACGTCGCGTGGGGCGACCCGTTGGCCGCCGGTGTCCTGATCGCGGTGTGGGCGCTGGTGGGCACCGGGGCGGGGGTGCTGGCCGGGGCCCTGTTCCGCACGCCGGAGCAGGTGCACGCGATCGGTCCCGCCCTCGGAATCGGGATGGGCATGCTGGGCGGTTGCATGTGGCCGCTGGCGCTGGTGCCGGACTGGCTGCGCACCGCCGGGCACGCGGTGCCGCAGGCATGGGCCGTCGACGCGTGGACGACGCTGCTGTCCCGCGACGGGGACCTGCCCGCCATTCTGGGCGACCTCACCGTCCTGGCCGGCTTCGCCGTCGCGCTCGTCACGCTGGCTTCCCTGGCCCTGCGCCACAGGCTCGTGACGAGCCCCGGCAGTTGACCCCCGACCGGCCCGGAACCTCGGGCCGACCGGCCCCCGCGAGCGTCAACCGATTTGCGGTGTACTGGAGTTGAGGAACCGCCGGTTCCTCAACTCCGGAGAGGAGTCAGGGCATGACACCGACCCGCACACTGCGGCGCATCGCACTCGTCGGTGCGGTACTGGCCGTCGGCGCCACACTGCCGACGACCGCGACCGGCATCCGTACCCACCCCACGGCCAAGGTCTCGACCGTCAACGACCCCGTCCGCAGCGGGAGTCCGAGGTCGACGGTCGACCGGGTCGCCGACTTCTACGGCGCCTACATCGACGTGCTGGCCGACTCCGGCCGCGACAAGCTGGCCGAAGCGCTGCGCGGGCACTATCTCACCGCGCGGCTGCGCGAGGACCTGGCTCGCTGGGAGAAGGCGCACCACAAGGACGGCGTGCTGCGCGGCAAGGGTGTCCCGGCAGCCTGGAAGGTCGTCTACAACGACAGCGGGATGGGCCACTGCTGGACCAGGGTCACGCTCACCTGGGAGGACTCCGGCAACCGGGTCCACCACATGCGGCTGCTGGTCCGCTCCGACCTCGATACGCAGCTGATCTCCGGTATCCGGATCGCCTCGTGACGGCACACGGCCCCCGGGCGAAGGGGGCCGGTGGGCCGGGATTCAGTCCGGCAGGTCCAGTTGCCCCGTCTCCCCCGGCGCGAGACGCACCGCACGGTCCGGCAGCCTCACATCGATGGGGGTGGCGTCGGACGACGGCACCGAGATCTCCAGTCGGCCGCGCTCCAGGTGCAGCCGTACGCCCCAGTGGCCCTGGTAGCGGAGGTTGAAGCCGTACGAGGAGAGCTCCGGCAGCGGCACCGGGTCGAGCCACAAAGCCCCGCGCCGTGTCTCCAGGCCGGTCAGTCCGCGCTGGACCAGGTCGAGCGTGCCGGCCATGGCACCGAGGTGGATGCCCTCGCCGGTGGTGCCGCCCTGGATGTCGGCGATGTCGCCCTGGAGGGCCTCCTGGCAGTACTTCCAGGCCTCGGCCCGCCTCGCCCGGGCCAGCACCCAGCCGTGCACCAGGCCGCTGAGGGTGGAGCCGTGGCTGGTGCGGTGCAGGTAGTGGTCGACGGTACGGCGCCACGTCTCGTCGTCGAGCCGCAGCCCCAACCGGTCGAACAGGCCGTGCAGTTCGGCCGGCGAGAAGAGGTAGCCGAGCATCAGCACGTCGGCCTGCTTGGACGCCTGGTAGCGGTTGACGCTGTCCCCCTCGGCCTCCAGGATCCGGTCCAGGCGCCTGATGTCGCCGTAGCGCCCGCGGTAGCCGTCCCAGTCGAGCTCTTCGAGGTCGCCGTAGCCCTCGAACTGGCTGATGACTCCGGCATGGAAGGGCACGTGCAGGGTGCGCGAGACGTCCTCCCACAGCTCCAGCTCGCCCCCGTCCAGGCCGGTGCGCTCGACGAGTTCGCGGCGACGTGGTTCGGGCAGGGTGCGCAGCAGTTCCAGGGTGCGGGTGAGGACCCAGGCGGCGGTGACATTGGTGTAGGCGTTGTCGTCGAGGCCGGGTGTGCTCGCGTCGGGGTAGGCCTCGTGGTACTCGTCGGGGCCGACCACGCCCTTGATGCGGTGCCGGCCGAGACTGTCGTCGTAGACGGCGGAGTCGGCCCAGAAGCGGGCGATCTGGAGCAGCGTCTCGGCGCCCTTGGTGTGCAGGAACTCCGTGTCGCCGCTGGCCTGGCAGTACTGCCAGACGTTGTAGGCGACGGCCGAGCCGACGTGGTGCTGGAGCCGGGAGTGGTCGGGCAGCCAGCGCCCGGAGCGCGGGTTGAGGTGGAGCTGCTGGGTCTCCTCGCGTCCGTCGCTGCCGCTCTGCCAGGGGTACATCGCCCCCTTGCGGCCCGCCTCGCGCGCGGCCGTGCAGGCCTGTTCCAGGCGGCGGTGGCGGTAGCGCAGCAGGGCGCGGGAGACCTCGGGGAAGTGCAGGTTGAGGTAGGGCAGGACGAACAGCTCGTCCCAGAAGACATGGCCGCGATAGGCCTCGCCGTGCAGCCCGCGGGCGGGCACGCCGACGTCGAGGTCGGCGGTGTGCGGGGAGAGGGTCTGCAGGACGTGGAAGAGGTGCAGCCGCAGGATGCGGCCCGCCTCGCCCGCCACGTCCAGCGCGGCCCGGCGCCACAGCTGGTCCCAGGCGGTGAGGTGTGACTCCAGGAGGTCGTCGAAGCCCGGTGCCCGGCCCACCCGGTCGACCGCGGCGTAGAGGGGGTCACTGATCGCCGGGTCGCGGGAGGTGTGCAGGGCGACGGTCTTGTCGACGGTCGCGGGACGTCCGGGTTCCAGGTCGAGGCTCAACTCCTGGATCGCATACGGCGATGCGTGCCGTACGGTGACGTGCGCGTCGGCGGTCAGCCGGGCCGCCATGCCGATGCGGATGTCCGAGGTGCGGGTGCGGCAGCGCAGCCACACGGTGTCCGGATCGGCGGTGCCGGTGTGCACATGCGTGAGATGGCGGCCGTCGAGGTCGCGGTAGCGCGGCACGCCCGCGTTGGTGACACCCCCGTCGAGCGCCGCCTCGACCTCCAGCGGCCCGGCGAAGCCCTCGGCCGTGAACTCGGTGCGCAGGGCGGCCAGATGAGGGTCTGCCATGTGCACGACCCGCTGCTGACGCACCGTCAATACCCGTTCTCCACCCAGGTCGTAGCGGGTGCGCCGCTCCAGCATGCCGGAGGCCGTATGCAGGGTGAGCCGGTGGTCGAGCACCTTGGTGCTCTCCGGGGTCAGCCAGGGCCCGCCGGGGAGACGGAAGCGCAGCGGAAGCCAGTTGGGGACGTTGACCATGTCCTCGTTCTCGACGCTGCGGCCCGCCACCTCGGAGGTGAGCCGGTTGTAACAGCCGGCGACATAGGTGCCCGGGTAGTGCACGTCGTCGGCAGCGCACTCCGGCAGCGCGCCCCGGGTGGCGAAGTAGCCGTTGCCCAGCGTGCACAGCGACTCGCGGAGCCGCTCGTCGGCGGGCGCGTAGCCCTCGTACTCCCAGGTCCAGCCCGTCACTGCGTCTCCCCTGCCCCGACCAGTTCCGCGAGATCCCGTACGACGATGTCGGCACCGCTGTGCAGCAGCCGGTCACCCGAGTCCCCCGTGGCGGCGCGGTCCACACCGACCACCAGGGCGAATCCGCCGTTGCGGCCCGCCGACACACCGGCCAGGGCGTCCTCCACGACGGCGGCGCGAGCGGCGGGGACGCCGAGGCGTCGTACCGCCTCCAGGAACAGGTCGGGCCGGGGTTTGCCGGGCAGTCGGAGCCGCGCGGCCTCGCCGCCGTCCACGAGGACGTCGAAGAGGTCCGACACCCCGGCGTGGTCGAGCAGTTCACCGGCGTGACGGGACGCGGAGGCCGCCGCGACGGGCACCTGCGCACGGCGCAGGGCGCGCACCAGGCGGACCGTGCCCGGGTAGGCGTCGACGCCGTGCGCGCGCAGCCGCTCGGTGAACAGTCGCTCCTTGTCGGCGGCGACGGCCCGCACGGTGGCGTCCGAGGTGTCGAGGCCACGGGAGGCGAGGAAGGCGGCGGCGCCGTCGAGGCGGGACTTTCCGTCCACGTGGCGCAGATAGTCGTCGCGGACGTCGAACGGGCGCCGCAGGGCGGGGTCGTCGGGCGGGTGCGCGCGCAGGAAGGCGTCGAAGGCCGTCTTCCACGCCGCGGCGTGCACCCGGGCCGAGTCGGTGATCACGCCGTCGGTGTCGAAGACGACGGCCCGGATGTCATGCAGGGCGGGCGCGAGTTCCTCGCCGAGGTCCGCGCGGGTGCCGGGGCGGCGCACGGTCACACCTGCTGCGGGACGATGGCGACCGGGCAGTCCGCGTGGTGCAGCAGCGTGTGTCCGACGCGGCCCAGCTGGAGACCGAAGTGACCGGTCCTGCGGCGCGCCCCGATGATCACCAGATCCGCGGCGGCCGACCGGTTCAGCAGCACCTTGCGGGCCGGCCCTTCCACGGTGGCCCGGCGCACGGGGACTCCCGGATGGTCGGCGGCGGCGTCGTGGAGCACCGCGTCCAGCAGGGCGGAGGCCTGTTCGGAGTGCTCGTGGACGGTGTGTCCGGCCAGCAGCGGATGATCGGCCGTCTCGTGCTCGGGGCAGCGCCAGGCGCGCACGACGTCCAGGGTGCACCGGCGTGCCTCCGCCTCGCGGAAGGCGAAGCGGACGGCCTCGCCGGACGTGGCGGGTTCACCGGCGCCCAGGAGGATCCGCTCGTGGGTGCCCTCCCGGCCCGCGCGGTCGCCGCGGACGACGATCACCGGGCAGTGGGCGCGGGCCGCGACGGTCAGCCCGACCGAGCCGAGGAGCAGGCCCTGGAGCTCACCGCGGCCACGGTTGCCCGTGACCAGGGCGGAGGCGCCGTAGCCCTCGCGCAGCAGCGCATCGGCGGCCTCGTCGGCGATCACCTCGGTGGACACCTTGACCTCGGGGTTGCGCCGGCCGGCCCGTTCCGCCGCGCCGGCGACGATGTTGTCGGCCATCACCTGCTCCGACGGCCGGTCCGGGCTCGTCGACGGCAGGGCGCCCTCGTAGCGCTCCCACAGGGAGGCGTACACCAGGCGCAGCGGCAGGCCGTGCCGGGCCGCCTCGTCCGCGGCCCAGTCGACCGCCAGCAGACTCGATTCCGATCCGTCTACGCCCACGACCAGGGGCAGCTCCATGGCTTCCACCGCCTTGTGTCGGGCCGCACCGTTGCAGCGCGGAACTCCACTCTCACCGTCCCATGCGCGGGCGCACGACAGGAGGGGTGGATCGGCCCTGGCCGGGGCCGATCGGCCCCTGGGCCGGGCTCCGCCGGCCCGAGAAACTGAAGGTGAGAACCGGAGAGAGTGCTCTCCACCGTGGAGAAGGCTCGTCCGGGCAATCAAGGGGGACGGTCATGATTCCGCTCATCCTGATCGGCGCGGTCGTACTGGGCGCGGGCATGGTCTTCGGCTACAGCTCCGTCATCGTCGGCCTGGTGCTGATGCTCGCCGGCCTCATCGGCCTCACGGCCTTCATGTCCACGCCGGGCGCGGTCCGGCGTCCGGGCGATCGGGAAACGGTCGTCGAGCGGCGCTACATGGGCAACCACGACGATCACCGCAACTACCGCGCGTGACCACCCACGGCTCCATCCCCGTGGCGGCCCTGCCCGGACACGCAAAAGCCGAGGCCGCGTCCCTGACCGGCTCATAGACTGACCGTATGGACGACACCGAGACCTGGGAGACCGTCTGCAGGGTGTGCGGGTACGACGACGATGACGTCTTCTGGGCGGACGGCTGGCCGACGGCGGAGATCTGTTCCTGCTGCGGCAACGAGTCGGATGTCGGTGACGAAAGCGTCATGGGCCTGCGCACCTACCGCGGTTACTGGGTCGGGCAGGGCGCCCCGTGGCGCAGTCCGAGCGCGGAACGCCGGCACAAGAGCCGGGGCTGGGACCTGCTGAGCCAGCTGGCGAACATCCCCGAGCAGTGGCGTTGAGCCGGGCCGCGAGGGCCGAGGCGGGTGCGGCGCCCCGGTCGGTCAGCAGGAGACAGAGGTGCGGTGGTCCGTGGTGCCGGTACGCGGCGGGGTCGGCCGCGGTGCCGTCGGCGGGCGGTGGGTGCGGCGGTTGATACGGCGCAGCCACAGCTCGTCGAAGAGCGCGGCGAGCGCGAAGGTCAGGCCCATCGCCGCGAACAGCAACAGGGTGAACCTCTCCCAGAACTCCGGTGTCAGACTCGTACCCACTGTCCTCGCCCCCTCCTCGGTCGGCGTCGTTTCCCTCACGCCTCCAGCAAACTCCGTCACGACACCGGGCACATGAGCCGACCGGCCCGGACCCGGGGTCCGCGCGTCCCTTGCTCCCGGACGATGCGTGTCGAAAGGCCGATCGGCCCCTTGCGCCCGGTACCGCCCGGCCCCTGATCGGGGGTCGGTGGCCTCATGGTCCCCGCGCCGCAGGACGACGAGGATTCCTGGTACGCGCGGTGCCGGCGCAGCCGGAACATCGCGGGTGACGCTCCAGGAGGCGACGATCATGAAGCGGATACAAGAGGCCAGGCGCCCCCGGACTCCGCGTCGGCCGGAGCCGCAGGACCTGCGCACCCCTTCCGGGCGCCCCATGCCCTACTGAACGGCCCCCGGCAGGGTCAGCGGACGAGCACCCGCTCCCCCGACCGCGGTACGACCGCCGTCCAGCCCAGCATCCGGTCGATCCGGTCCCGCAGGGCGGTGGCCGCGTCCGGCTCCCCGTGCACCAGGTAGGTGGCGTGCGGGGCGGGAGCGTCCCGCAGCCAGTCGACGATCTGCCCGGCATCGGCGTGGGCCGAGAAATGCGGCAGGTTCGCGACCTGGGCCCGCACCGGAACGTACTCCCCGAACATCTTCAGCACCTGAGCGCCCTCGACGAGGTCCCGGGCCCGCGTGCCCTGCGCGGCGAAGCCGACCACGACGACCGCGTTGCGCGGGTCGGGCAGCAGCCGCCGCAGATGGTGCAGGACCCGCCCGCCGGTGGCCATGCCGGACGCGGAGACGATGACGGCCGGTCCGCCCGTGCGGCTGAGCTCGACGGACTCCTGGAGGGAGCGGACCGGGCGGAACGGCTCCGGGCCGAGCGCCGACGTGCCCGCCAGGATCACCTCGGGGCGGAGTTCGGGCGCCTTGGCGAGGACGGCGTCCCGGTAGACGTCGAGGGCGGCCAGGGCCATCGGGCTGTCGACGTAGACCGGTACGGCGGTCGGGAGCGCCCCGGCGCGTCGCAGCTCGGCGAGCTCGTGCAGGAGCACCTCGGTGCGGTCCAGGGCGAACGCCGGGATGACGACGGTTCCGCCGCGGGCGAGGGTGCGGCCCAGCACCTCGGCGAAGCGCGTCCGGCCCGCCTCCTCCTCGTGCCACCGGTTGCCGTAGGTGGACTCCATGAGCAGGACGTCCGCCCCGGAGAACGGCTCCGGCGGCAGCAGCAGCGGATGGCCGGGACGGCCGAGGTCGCCGCTGACGGCGAGGGTGTGCCCGTCCTCCAGGGTGAGGTGGGCCCAGGCCGAGCCGAGGATGTGCCCGGCGGGGTGCAGGGTCAGCCGGGTGCCGGGGGCGATGTCGACCGGGGTGTGCACGGGGACGGGGTCGATCAGCTTCAGGGTGCGGTCCACGTCCGAGTCGTCGTACAGGGGCTGGGCGGGGTGGTGCTTGGACCAGCCGTGCTCGTTGGCGTGGTGCGCGGCCTCCAGCTGGAGCTTGGCGCTGTCGCGCAGCACGATCTCCATCAGGCGTGCGGTGAACTCCGTCGTCACGATCCGGCCGCGGAAGCCGTGCCGGACCAGCCGCGGCAGGTAGCCGCAGTGGTCCAGGTGGGCGTGCGTGACGACCACCGACTCGATGTCGGCCCCGTCGCAGGGCAGCTCGCGCCAGTTGCGCCGGCGCAGGTCGGCCACGCCCTGGAAGAGGCCGCAGTCGACGAGGACCCGGGCGTGGTCGCTCTCGACGAGGAACTTGCTGCCGGTGACCGTGCCCACTCCGCCCAGGAACGTCAGCAGCGCCGGCCGCGAGCGCGTCGGGGTGGTCTCCTCCGGTCCTGGCACCACTGTGATCATGAGGTCGCTCTCCTTCGGGACTGGGCCGTTCGGCCCTGTTGACACTGCGAACGGTGTGGTCTGCTGAAGGCAGGAAAGGACCCGACGAAGACGCGGGGAAGCGGCCCTGAGCCGCGCACCGCGCAATCTGGATCCGCGAGAAGCGGATGGGTCCTTTCCGCTCTGTCGTGCTCGGGTCTCGCCCCCTCCCGCGGGTCCCTCGTGCTCAGGTCTCCTCCGCGAGATCCGGGTCGAGGACCGGCCGCCGCGGCGGGCCCATGAGCGCACTGTCCACGTCCACCACGCCCTCCACGGCCCGCGTGAGCCGTACGGCGATGGGGACGAGCCCGGTGTCCCAGACGCGGCCGGTCAGGGTGACGACGCCGTCGCGCACGTCCACCCTGACCGGTTCCAGCGGGTCGGGGAAGAGCGGCTCGACGACCTCGCGGCGCACTTCCTCCGCGAGGTCGGCGTCCGTGCGCAGAAAGACCTTGAGCAGGTCGGTGCGGCTGACGATGCCCGTCAGGACACCGGCGTCGTCGACGACCGGCAGATGCTTGACCTGGTGCCGTGCCATGATCCGGGCGGCCCGGGCGAGGCTCGCGTCCGCGCCGACGGTGATGGCGGGTGCCGTCATGAGCTCGCTCGCGGTGCGCGCCTGGGCCCGTGCGAGGGCTTCGGGACGGCGCCGGCGGACGTCCGCGTCGGGGTCGTGCGCACGGAACTCCTCCTTGGGCAGCAGGTCGGCCTCGGACACCACACCCACGACCCGGTGCCCGTCGTCGACCACGGGCAGCGCGCTGATCTGCCGGAGCCGCATGGCCTTCACGATGTCCTTGAACGTCACGGTGCTCCCGAGGGCGACGACGGTGCGGGTCATCACGTCGCTCACGAGGCTGGGGGTGCTGTGCATGGGGGCCTCCGGCGGAGCTCGGCCGTCGTCGCGGGGACGACGTCTGTCTCCAGACTGGGGCGAGCGACCGTCCGCGGGCTTGGGCCGACCGGCCCTCGTCAAGGGCCCCGACAGGGCAATCTCCCCGGCGTGGCCGCTCCGGCGCTGCCCACAGGGGCCGTTCGGCCCCCTGCCGGGCCGGGTCAGCCCCTGCCCGCACCGTGTCGGCCCGGCGAGGCTGGTGACGAAGGGATCCGCGCACCGGCGCGCGGCCACTGATGCGGGGAGGTGAGGTCCGTGCCTCGCCCCGTTGTCGTAGGACTGGACGGATCGCGCGAGAGTCTCGCCGCCGCCGACTGGGCGGCCCGGGAAGCACTGCGGCGCGGCCTGCCGTTGCGCCTGGTGCACGCGTGGGAGGGCGGGACGTCGGCCGGCGAGCCGGGGTTGCCCGAACTGGCGGCGCCCCGCTACTGGTCGCAGCGGATTCTCCGCGGTGGCCTGGACCGGCTCGGTGAGAGCTACCCGCAGGTGCAGCTCAGCGCCGATCAGGTGCCCAACTCGGCGCCCGAGGCCTTGGTGGCCGTGGCCGACGAGGCGGAGCTGCTGGTGCTGGGCAGCCGCGCGTTCAGCGGCTTCGGCGGTTTCATGGCCGGTTCGGTGGCACTGGCGACGGTGGCCCGGGCGACCCGGCCGGTGGTGCTCGTACGAGCCCATCAGCGCCCCGAGTCCGAGCACCTGCCGGACGCCGAGGGCCGGCCCTCGGTCGGCACGCCGTACCGCGAGGTGGTGGTCGGCGTCGATCCCGCGCACCGTTGTGAGGAGTTGCTCGCCTTCGCCTTCGAGAGCGCGATGCTGCGTGCCGCTCCGCTGCGGGCGGTGTACACCTGGCAGCTTCCGTTCCTGCCCGCCGCGGCCGAGGCCAAGGCCCGCAAGGCCGTGGGCGGAGCCGCGGAGCACGCTCTGCGGACGGTGCTGGAGCGGTGGCGGGAGAAGTTCCCCACCGTGGAGGTGCACGCGCTGGCGCTGGAAGGCCGTCCAGCCGTGCAGCTGACGCAGGCCGCCGGGGACGCCGGTCTGCTGGTCGTCGGCCGCAAGGCCCGGTCGGCCCGCATCGGTACGCACACCGGGCCCGTGGCGCACGCGGTCATGCACCACGTCCGCTGCCCGGTCGCTGTCGTGCCCCACACGTGAGTCACGGGGCGGCAGAGATCGTCCTTCCCGGTCCGGACAGCAGGAGGCCGGACCGGGAAGGGCCGCACCCACGGCGGCGGGGTCGGCACCGAGAGGATCGCACCCGGGGCAGCGCGGTCCACACCGAAAGGACCGCACCCGGAGACCCTCGGCCTCGCCCGAGGGACGTTCGGCCCCTCCGGAAACACCCCCGAGAGCACTACGACGGATCTCAGGCCCGTACATGAGGAGGGTGCCGTGTTCCAGGTACGTATCCACGGCCGGGGCGGCCAGGGGGCCGTCACGGCGGCGGAGTTGCTGTCGGTCGCGGCGTTCGTCGAGGGCCGCCACGCGCAGGCGTTCCCGAGTTTCGGATCGGAGCGGACGGGGGCGCCGGTCATGGCGTTCTGCCGGATCGACGACCGGCCGATCCGGGTGCGTGAGCCGGTCACCCGTCCTGACGCCCTGGTGATCCAGGACGCGACACTGCTGCACCAGGTGAACGTCTTCGAGGGGCTGCGCCCTGGCGGCCCGGTCCTGGTCAACTCCCCGCGCGGGGCCGAGGATCTGGGCCTGGAGACCCTGACCGGCCCGGTCCTCACCGTCCCCGCCACCGCGCTCGCCCTGCGCCACGTGGGCCGCCCGGTGCCGAGCGCGGTCCTGCTCGGCGGCCTGGCCGCGCTGACGGGCTGTGTGCGCGTCGAGTCGCTGGAGGCCGCGATCCGCGGCCGGTTCCCCGGCGTGCTGGGCACGAACAACGCGGCGGCCGCCCGAGAGGCCTACGACTACGTCGAGGTGCTGTGCAAGGAGCGCGCTCATGCTGAAGCAGACTGAGGGCTCGCGCGCGGTCGCCGAGACCGTCGCGTACTGCCGCCCGGAAGTGATCGCCGCCTACCCGATCTCCCCGCAGACCCACATCGTCGAGGAACTCAGCCGCCTGGTGAAGTCCGGTGCGCTGAAGCCGTGCGAGTACGTCAACGTCGAGTCGGAGTTCGCGGCGATGTCGCTGTGCATCGGCGCCTCGGCGGCCGGCGCCCGTACCTACACGGCGACGGCGAGCCAGGGCCTGCTGTACATGGTGGAGGCCCTCTACAACGCCGCGGGGCTCGGGCTGCCGATCGTGATGACGGTCGCCAACCGGGCGATCGGCGCGCCCATCAACATCTGGAACGACCACAGCGACTCCATGTCCCAGCGCGACTCCGGCTGGATTCAGCTCTATGCCCGCGACAACCAGGAGGCCGCCGATCTGCATCCGCAGGCCTTCCGGCTGGCGGAGGAGCTGTCGCTGCCGGTGATGGTGTGCATGGACGGCTTCGTGCTGACGCACGCCTGGGAGCGGATCGAGGTGCCGGAGCAGGCGCAGGTCGACGCGTTCCTGGCGCCGTACGAGCCCCGGCAGGTGCTCGACCCCGACGAGCCGGTGTCGATCGGCGCGATGGTCGGCCCGGAGGCGTTCACCGAGGTCAGGTATCTCGCGCACGCCAAGCAGATGCAGGCGCTGGAGGCGATCCCGGACATCGCGCGGGAGTTCCGGCAGGCGTTCGCGAGGGATTCCGGGGGCCTGATCCATCCGTACGCGTGCGAGTTCGCGGACACGATCGTCGTGGCCCTCGGCTCGGTGCTGGGCACGGTCTGCGACGTCGTCGACGAGATGCGCGCGGACGGGGTGCGGATCGGCGCGCTGGGGATCACCTCCTTCCGGCCGTTCCCGCTGGAGGCGGTACGGACCGTGCTCGGCCACGCCCGCCGGGTGGTGGTCCTGGAGCGCGCGCTCGCCGTCGGTGTCGGCGGGATCGTCTCGCAGAACGTGCGCACCGCGCTGTCCGGTATCCGGCTGGACGGACACACCGTGGTCGCCGGGCTGGGCGGGCGCCCGATCACCAAGGAGTCACTGCACCGGCTGTTCGCCGACGCGATCGCGGGGCGGCTCGGGCATCTGGAGTTCCTGGACCTCGACACCGGTCTGGTGGAGCGGGAGTTGGCGCGGATGGCGCAGTCCCGCAGGTCGGGGCCGTCGGCGGAGAACATCCTGCGCGATGTGGGGAGCAACCGATGAACGCCGCTCAGCAGGTGAAGTTCTACCAGGTGGGCAGTCTCGCCGCCGGAAACCGGCTGCTGGACCCGGAGTTGCGGTCCGACCAGGCCGACCCGGCCCGTTCCAACGCGCTCACCTGCGGCCACCGCGCCTGCCAGGGCTGCGGCGAGGCGCTGGGCGCCCGGTACGTCCTGGACGCGGCACAGCGGGCGAGCGGCGGCAAAGTGATCGCCGTCAACGCGACCGGCTGCCTGGAGGTGTTCTCGACGCCCTACCCGCAGACGTCCTGGCAACTGCCCTGGCTGCATTCCCTGTTCGGCAACGCCCCGGCCGTCGCCTCGGGTGTCGCGGCGGCGCTGCGCGCCAAGGGCCGCACGGACATCCGCGTGGTCGGGCAGGGCGGGGACGGCGGCACGGTCGACATCGGCCTGGGCTGTCTGTCCGGCATGTTCGAGCGCAACGACGATGTCCTGTACGTGTGTTACGACAACGAGGCGTACATGAACACCGGCGTGCAGCGCTCCGGGGCCACTCCCCCGACCGCGCGCACGGCGACCACCCAGGCGGTCGGCGAGGAGCCCGGCGCCCCCTTCGGCCAGGGCAAGAGCCTGCCGTTGATCGCGATGGCGCACGAGATCCCGTACGTCGCCACCGCCACCGTCGCGGGACTGCGCGACCTGGAGGCCAAGGTGCACCGGGCGATGGGCCTGCGCGGCGCCCGCTATCTGCACGTCCTGGTGCCCTGCCCGCTCGGCTGGGGCACGGCGTCCTGCGACACGGTCCGCATCGCGCGGCTGGCCGAACAGAGCGGTCTCTTCCCGGTCTTCGAGGCCGCCGGCGGTGAGGTCACCGAGGTGACGAAGATCCGGCGACGCGTCCCGGTCGAGGAGTACCTGCGCCCGCAGAAGCGGTACGCGCATCTGTTCACCCCGGAGGTTCGCACGGACGTCATCGCCCGCCTCCAGCGGGCGGCCGACCGCAATATCGCGCGCTTCGACCTGGCCGAGGAGGTCGTGTCGTGAAGGAGAAACCGTTCGCGATCACCCTGGACGTGGGCTCCAGTCTGGCCAACCGGACCGGCGCCTGGCGCTCCGAACGCCCCGAGTACGTCCACCGGTTGCCGCCGTGCAACGGGGCCTGCCCGGCCGGCGAGAACATCCAGCAGTGGCTGTTCCACGCGGAGAGCGGCGACTACGAGTCCGCGTGGCGGGAGTTGATGCGGGACAACCCGCTGCCCGCCGTGATGGGCCGGATCTGTTACCACCCCTGCGAGACGGCCTGCAACCGCGTCCAGGTCGACGACGCGGTCGGCATCAACGCCGTCGAACGCTTCCTGGGCGACGAGGCGATCCGGCACGGCTGGACGGTCGAGGCCCCGCCGGTCACCTCCGGCAAGCGCATCCTGGTCGTCGGCTCCGGTCCCGCCGGCCTGTCCGCCGCGTACCATCTGCGGCTGCTGGGCCACGAGGTGACGATCCGTGAGGCCCAGGACCGGCCCGGCGGCATGATGCGCTACGGCATCCCGCGCTACCGGCTGCCGCGCGAGGTGCTGGACGCGGAGATCGACCGCGTCCTGGCGCTCGGCGTCACCCTGGAGCTCGGTACCCGCGTGGAGGACGTCCTCGCGGCGCAGCGGGACGGCGGCTTCGACGCCGTGTTCCTGGCCGTGGGCGCCGGCATCGGCCGTCGCGCCTACATCCCGGCGGGCGACACCGCCCGCGTCCTCGACGCCGTGACGCTGCTGGGCGGCGTGGAGGGCGAAGGCCCGCCGCTGCTGGGCCGCAGGGTCGCCGTCTACGGCGGCGGCAACACGGCGATGGACGCGGCACGTACCGCCCGCAGGCTCGGCGCCACCGACGCCGTGGTGGTCTACCGGCGCACCCGTGACCGGATGCCGGCTCACGACGAGGAGGTGACGGAGGCCCTGGAGGAGGGCGTGCGGATGAAATGGCTGTCGACCATCAAGCACGCCGACGGCGGACGGATCACCATCGAGCGGATGGCGCTCGACGAGACCGGATTCCCGCAGCCCACCGGCGAGTTCGAGGAACTGGACGCCGACACGGTGGTGCTCGCCCTCGGCCAGGACTCCGACCTGTCCCTGGTGGAGGGCGTCCCGGAGCTCGCCGTGGACCACGGCACGGTCCAGGTCGCCGACGGGCTGATGACGGGCCGTCCGGGCATCTTCGCCGGAGGCGACATGGTGCCCGCCGAGCGCACCGCGACCGTGGCCGTGGGGCACGGCAAGAAGGCTGCACGGCACATCGACGCCTATCTGCGGGGCACCTCGTACCAGCCGGACCCGAAACACGCGCCGGCCGCCTTCGACCGGCTCAACACCTGGTACTACGCCGACGCCCCCGCCTCGGTGCGCCCGCGCCTCGAACTCGCCCGCCGCGTCTCCACGTTCGACGAGGTGGTGCAGGGGCTCGACGAGTCCACGGCGCTGTTCGAGGCGCGCCGCTGCATGTCGTGCGGGAACTGCTTCGAGTGCGACAACTGCTACGGCGTCTGCCCGGACAACGCGATCACGAAGCTGGGCCCGGGGAAGGGGTTCGCGATCGACCTGGACTACTGCAAGGGGTGCGGGCTGTGCGTGACCGAGTGCCCCTCCGGGTCCATGGAGATGGTTCCGGAGGAGTAGCGGTGGTGCGGACGGGAGTGCCTAGTCCTCGTCGCGGGGCACCGGCACCCGCCATTCCAGCCTGGTTCCCCCACCCTCCGGCGTGCGGATCTCGAACGCGCCGCCCAACTGGCGGGCCCGCTCGGCCATGTTCCCGAGGCCGCTGCGCCGCCCGCCGGGCGGGACACCCACCCCGTTGTCCGTGACCGTCAGCCGCACCATGCGCCCGTCGGTCTCCAGGGACACCTCGGCACGGTCGGCCTTGGCGTGCCGGGCGACGTTGGTCAGTGCCTCGGTCAGGACGGCAGCGACCTGGTCGGCGATCTCGCGCGGGACGTCGGTGTCGACGAGGCCGACCATGCGGACGCTGGGCGCGAAACCCAGCACGGTGGCGGCCTCGCCCGCCGCCCGGACGACACGGGCACGCAGGCCGGTGCCAGAGGCGCCGTCGCGGGCCCGCAGACCGAAGATGGTCGACCGGATGATCTTGATGGTCTCGTCGAGGTCGTCGACGGCCCGGACCACCCGCTCGGAGGCCTCCCGGTGGTCGATGAAGCGGCCCGCGCTCTGCAGGGTCATACCGGTGGCGAAGAGCCGCTGGATGGCCAGGTCGTGCAGGTCGCGGGCGATCCGGTCGCGGTCCTTCAGCAGGGCGATCTGCTCGGCGTCCTGGCGGCGCTCGGCCAGCTCCAGCGCGATCGCGGCCTGTGCGGCGAATCCGTGCAGAGGTTCGGTCTCCTTCTCGGAGAACACCGTACGGCCCGCCTCCCGCACCAGCAGCAGCACACCCCGCAGGCCCTCCCCCGCGCCGATGGGCACGGCCACGGCCGCGCCGAGACCGGCGAAGCGCGGCTCGGCGTTCGGCACCCGCTGATCGCGGGAGACGTCCGGGCTGGTCACCGGGGCGCCATCGGCGAAAGCCTGCCCGATCAGGCTGTCGTCCACGGGGAGGACGAGCCCGCGATGCGCCTCGGCGCCCGTCCCGACGGCCAGCTCCACCCGCAGTGAGTCGGTGCCCTCCAGGGGCATGGCGATCACGGCGAGGGCCGCGCCGGTGATCTCCCGGGCGCTCTCGGCGATCAGGGCGAGGGCCGTGCCGCGTTCGCTGCCGGACATCAGGCTCTGGGTGATGTCCGCGGTGGCCCGCAGCCAGCGCTCCCTGAGCCGGGACTCCTCGTAGAGCCGGGCGTTGTCGATGGCTACGCCCGCGGCGACGGCGAGCGTCGACAGGACCGACTCGTCCTCCTCGTCGAACTGCACCCCGCCCCGCTTCTCCGTCAGGTACAGATTGCCGAACACCTGGTCACGCACCCGGATCGGGACGCCGAGGAAGGTGTTCATCGGCGGATGGTGGGCCGGGAACCCGTAGGACGCGGGATGCCCGGAGATCTTCACCAGCCGCAGCGGCTCCGGATGGGTGATGAGCTCACCGAGGATGCCGTGGCCCTCCGGATACGGCCCGATCCGGGCGATCTGCTCCTCGTCCACACCGACCGTGTGGAAGGCCGACAAGCGCTTGCCGTCGGAGCCGATCACGCCCAGCGCCGCGTACCGCGCGTCCACCAGCACCGCCGCGGCCTCCACGATGCTGTGCAGGGCCTGTTCGAGGTCGAGTTCCCGGCCGACCGAGAGCACCGCCTCCAGGAGGCTGTGCACCCGGTCGCGCGTGCCTCGGGCCGCGTCCAGCCGGGCCTGCAGCTCTTCCAGCAACTCGTCGAGCTTGAGCTGCGGCAGCCGGACGCGGGCCTCCCCGGCCCGCTCATGGCTTCCCACCCGTGCTCCTCCACGTCTGCTCGGCACGTCCCGGGCGACCATCGCGGTCAAGTGCCACGGTAATGCTCCGGCGCGCAGAGCGATACGGGATCCGGCCAGGTGGAAGCGACCAGGAAGACTCCCGTCAGTCGCGGGGCAGGCGTGCGGCGACGTACTCGGTCAGGTCCAGGAGGCGGTTGGTGTACCCCCACTCGTTGTCGTACCAGCCGAACACCTTGACCAGCTCGCCGTGTGCCTGGGTGAGCGGCGCGTCCAGGACGCAGGAGGCGGGGTCGCCCACGATGTCCCGGGAGACGATCGGCGCGTCGGAGACCCGCAGCACGCCCTTCAGGGCCCCGTCGGCCGCCTCCCGGAACGCCGCGTTGACCTCGTCCGCGGTCACCGGCCGCTCCAGCACCACGGTCAGGTCGGTCAGCGAGCCGTCCTCCACCGGCACGCGCACGGCGATGCCGTCCAGGGTGCCCGCCAGTTCCGGCAGCACCAGGCCGACGGCGCGGGCGGCCCCGGTGCTGGTCGGGATGATGTTGACGGCGGCGCTGCGGCCGCGGCGCGGGTCCTTGTGCGGTCCGTCGAGGACGACCTGGTCGTTGGTGTAGCCGTGGATGGTCGTCATGAGTCCCTTGTCGATACCGAAGGACTCGTCCAGCACCTTCACCATGGGGGCCACGCAGTTGGTGGTGCAGGAGGCGTTGGAGACGACGTGGTCGCTCTCCGGGTCGTAGGTACCCTCGTTGACCCCCATCACGACGGTGGCGTCGACGCCCTTGCCCGGTACGGAGAGCAGCACCTTGCGGGCGCCCGACTTCAGGTGCAGGCCGGCGTCCTCGCGGGTGCGGAAGCGTCCGGTGGACTCGATGACGATGTCGACGCCCAGGTCGCCCCAGGCCAGCGCGGCCGGGTCCCGCTCGGCGGTCACCACGATCCGCCGGCCGTCCACCGTGAGGGAGTGCTCGTCGTGTTCGACGGTGCGGCCGATACGGCCGTACGTCGAGTCGTACGCCAGCAGGTGCGCCAGTGCCGCCGGGGAGGTGATGTCGTTGACCGCCACGACCTCCACGGGCGTGCCGGCCGCCCGCTCCGCGCGCTCCAGCACGAGGCGCAGGTAGTTGCGGCCGATACGGCCGAATCCGTTGATGCCCACGCGCACGCTCATGTCCGTCGTCCTCCCGATCGGTGTCCGCTGGTTGCGGTGCGCTGCCAGCCTCCGACCCGGCCGCCCGCGGCGGGAGGGGCCGTACGGGGACGAGGTCCGGGCCACCCGGCCCTGGGAGCGGGCGCCCGTGGGCGGGAGGGTGGAGCCGTGGCAAAAGATCAGAGGGAGATGGGGCACATGGCTTTCAGCGGCATCCAGGTGCGGGCGACGGGCGATGTCGACGCCGAGGCGCTCGGGTACGTGCGGGCGAAGGTCGTCGCGGCCTTCGAGCGGCCCGGGCTCCCGGACGTCAGTGGCGAGGTGCGGGTCGCCCACGCGACGGCACAGCACGTGGCGCAGCCCTGGTCGGCGGCGGCCGAGATCCGGGTGGGCGACGCCCTCGTCGTCGTACACGCCCAGGAGGCCAGCGCGACCGAGCTCGCCGACCGGTTGCAGGACCGGCTGCGTGGGCGCGCCGACCGTGTGGCCCATCGCGGCGACGAGGCGCGCAAGGCGGCGACGCCGCCGCCGTGGCGCGGGGGGCCGGGCACGGAGACCGACGCGGCTGAGTGACGGGGAAGAAGGGGTGGAGAAGGGGTGAGGCCGGATGGGCCTCACCCCTTCCACGTCGTGCGGACGGTCGTCAGGTCGTCGGCACCAGCACCACCGGGCAGTGCGATCGGTGCAGCAGGGTGTGGGCCACCGGGCCGAGCCGGGGACCGAGGTGACCGGCACGGCGGTGGACGCCGATGACGACGACGGCCGAGTCGCCCGTGGCCGCCAGCAAGGCATGCGCCGGTCCGGTGCGCACCGTGCGGGCCTCCACACCCACGCCGGGGTGCTGCTCCTCCAGCCGGGCCAGGCTGAAGCGGGGTACGGCTTCCTCGGCCCGGTCCTCGCGCTCGCGGCGCCGTTGCCCGGGGCTGGTGGCGGGGATCGGCGAGGGCAGCTCGGGTGTGATGTGCCGGTGGATGCGGGCGTGCACGACGCGCAGCCGGACGGCGCGTCGCTCCGCCTCGTCGAAGGCGTACGCGGCGGCCTCGGCGTCGGAGTCGTCCGCCAGGCCCAGCAGCACCTCCCGCTCGCCGTCGCACGGGTGGTCACCGCGTACGACGAGCAGCGGGCCCCGCACCCGTGCGGCCAGCCGCATGCTCACGGAACCGGCCATGAGGCCGCTGAGGCCGTTGTGATCGCGAGTGCCCACGACCGTGAGGGCCGCGCCCTCGCTTTCCTGCGCGAGCGCCCGCACGGGGCTGCCCGCGACGGCCCGGGACGTCACCGTCAGGCCCGGGTGGCGTTCACGTATGCGGGCGACGGCCGAGGCGAGGACCGGTCCGGCCTCGTCGCGGTCGGGCACGGCGTAGACGATCCGCAGCTCGGCACCGCGCCGCACCGCTTCGTCCGAGGCCCAGTCCAGCGCCCGTACGGCGATCAATGATCCGTCCGTTCCCACGACTACTTGCTGGGGGGTCATGTCCTCTCCTCCTCTGCTCTGTGGTCCCGATGCTGGTCCGCCCGCAGCGTCCCCGGCAGGGGCCACGCGCACCCGGTGGGGCGCCCGTTCGGCCCCCTTCGCAAGGCCATACGGGCCGGTGTCAGTCCGCCAGGGGGAGGCCGTAGAGCGTGCGGCCGCCGACGAGTGCGCGGCCGGTGACGAGGTCGGGCTCGATCCGGACGAAGACCTCCTCGGGCGAGGGCACCCAGGAGCGCGGACCGGTGCGGGTCAGACGGTCGTGCTCGGCCGGGTCCCTGACGACCGAGGCGGCGCCGGTGACGACGACGCTCCAGCCGGAGTGCGTGCCGGCGTCGACCTGGTCGGCCTCGAAGGCCACGACCGCGCCGTCGATGGCGCGCACCAGCTCCGACGCGGCCGCGGTGCGCAGCAGCACGGCGCCGTCGCCGTCCAGACAGAAGTTGACCGGCAGCACGGCGGGCAGGGCCTGGCGGGTGTGGACGATCCGGCCCACGGGCACCTCGGCCAGCAGCCGCAGGCATTCCTGCCGTTCGAGTTCGCGGAATCCGTCGTTGGGGTACATGGCCAGACCGTCTTTCGCCGGAAACGGCGGGCGTGCGCCGCACGTCGTCCATCCATGGTCGGCGAACGGGCATCGAGCGCGAAGGGCCGTCAGTCCCGGATGTTCCGGACAACGGCCCTGTCACTCGGCTGCCCGGCGCTCCTTGCTCAGCTGTTTGAGCAGGACCGCCTCCAGCAGGCTGGTGACCCGCAGCGGGGCCAGTCGCCGGGCCCGCCACAGGGTGGTCGTGCCGCGGCCGGGGAACGCCAGGATGCGCCGCCTGGCCAGGGCCCGCTCGGCGGCGCGCAGCACGACGTCGGGGTGGATGCCCGGTGCGTCGCTGATGAGGTCGGGGTGGTCGCGCTGCATCGCGGTGAGCATCGGTGTCTCCACGGCGGGCGGACAGACGCACACCACCCGCACGCCACTGTCGGCGCACTCCCGGGCGAGCACCTCGGCCATCGCGACGACGGCGGCCTTGGACGCGGAGTAGGCCCCCACCGATGTCATCGGCACCCATCCGGCGATGGACGCCACGAGGATCAGGGCGCCGCCACCGCCGGCGGCCATGCGGGGCACGACGGCTCGGGCCACCTGGACGCTGCCGAGGTAGTTGACGCGCACCAACTGCTCGATGTCGGCAAGGGGTTGGTCAAGGAGCCGCCCCACGCGGGCGATGCCGGCACTGTGGACGACACGCGTCGGTGTTCCTACTGCGGCCTCGACGTCCTCAACGGTTCGCTCCAGGGCATCGGCGTCCGCGACATCACAGACGAAGGTGTGCAGGCCTGTCCGCTGGGGCAGTTGGGCGAGGCGCCCGGCGTCGATGTCCACGGCCGCCACCGGATGGCCGCGGCGGGCGTAGGTGAGGGCCGCATGTCTGCCGATGCCGCTGGCGGCCCCCGTCACGAGAACGGTGTGCGCGGTGGTGCCGCCCTGCCTGCTTCCGGTCACGTCGACTCCCGGGGAATGGCTCGCGGGGGTTCGTAGGCGACATACCTCGGCCCCGCAGAAGAATCCTCGCCTGCGCCGCGGCGGTCAACGCCGCCAACACCACAGCGCGGAGACGAGGTTGAGCCGTTGGCGGCGGCTCGGGTGGGCCGGGCCGCCGCGTGGTGTTGTCACGACACTCCTGGCAGCCCGGGGCCCGTGCAGTGGACGTCCGTCGTCGGCACCGTCCCGTCGATCAAGTAGGCGGCCGCGGTCTGGTCCACGCAGGTGTTGCCGCGGCTGGCGAAGACGCCGTGCGAATAGTCGTCGTCGAGGGTGATCAGACGGGAGCCGGGCAGGAGGTGACGCAGTTGTCGGGCTCCCTCGATGGGGGTGACCGGGTCGTGCGCGGAGGCCACCAGGAGGAGGGGCGGGGCGTCAGGGCTGCCGAGCGGGGTGCGGTGGGCGGGGCGGTGGTGCCAGTAGGCGCAGGTGGACGCCTCCATGCCGGTCAGGACGGGATGGGGGTCCGCGCGCCGGGTCTCGTGGATGTCGGCCAGGATGCGCTGGGGGGTGGGGCCGGGGCCGTCCGCGCATTTGGTGAGGCGGTTGGCGGCCTCGTAGGTGCGTGAGTCGGGGCTGTCGAAGGCGGACGCGGGGCGGAGGGTGTCGACGGTGCCGTCCCGCAGGTAGGCGCCCAGGCCGTCGGCGAGGCCCGTCCAGCGTTCCGTGCGGCCGAGGGCCCGGTACACGGCACGGTCGAACGCCGCGGGGCCGAAGCCGGCGACCGGGTGGGCGGTGAGCCCGTCGCGGACGCGCAGGTAGGCCCGGCGGACGGCCGCCGCGTCGGCGCCGAGGGTGAAGCGGTCCGCGTGGGCGGCGGTCCAGGCGAAGAACGTGTCGCGCTGGCGCAGCAGCGCCCGGCTCTGGAGGACGTCGAAGTCGTACCAGTCCCAGGGACCGACGACGCTGTCGAGGACCATGCGGCCGGTGCGCTGCGGGAAGCGGGCGGCGTAGGCGGCGCCGAGGTAGCTGCCGTAGGAGACGCCGAGAAGGTTCGTCGCCGGTTCGCCGAGCGCGGCGCGTATCGCGTCCATGTCCTGGGCGATCTGTTCCGTCGAGAAGTACGGCAGCACGTGGCGTTCGCGCGCCGCGCAGTCGTCGGCCATGGCGCGCAGGGAGGCGAGGTAGGCCCGTTCCGCTGCCGGTCCGACGGGGACGGGGTCGGCGCCGGGGCTGTCGAAGAGGCCGCCCATGGGGCCGCAGTCGGCCGGGGCGCTCCGGCCGGTGCCGCGTGGGTCGAAGCCGATGACGTCGTACGAACGCCGCACGCTCTCGGGGAGTTTGGCGCGCTTGGTGACCGCGTAGGGCAGTCCGGAGCCGCCCGGGCCGCCGGGGTTGACCAGCAGGACGCCGCGGCGCTCGGCCGGGGTGCCGGAGGCGGGGACACGGGAGATCGCCACCTCGATCCGGGGTCCCCGGGGGTGGCTCCAGTCGAGCGGGACGCTGACGCGGGCGCATTCGACGCGGTCGGGGGCGGCGGGTTTCGGGACGGAGTCGGGGCAGGCGCCGAAGTGCGGGACCGGCGGACGGAGGGGGGCCGCGGGCTGGGCGGGGGCCGCGGGCAGCAGGGCGGCCGCGGCCGTGAGCGTGGCGAGCAGGGTGGTGCGACGGGACAAGGAGTTCTCCGGGCGGGGGGGGTGGCAGGGCCATGGGCAGCGGCACGGCCAGAGGCAGCGATGGGCCATGGATCGGTCCGGTAAGGGACTGGTAAATGAAAATGATTATCGATAGCTTGTCTGAGCGCAAGGCCCGGCCCCTCCCGCCCGAGGGCCTCTCCGGGCTGCCCTGAATCCTGAACTCACTGCACGAAAAGGGGAGTTGTGGCTCATCTGCTGATGGTCGAGAGCTGGGTCGGGTCGATGAGCAGACTGCTGCCGAGGTCCATCCGGGAGGGTGGGCACGAGTTCACGTTCCTCACCCGCGATCTGCACCACTACCTCCGCTCGGCGCCCGAGGGCGCCGCCCACCCGCTGCTCGGCGCGCGCAACGTCATCACCGCCGACACCAACGACACCGACGCCCTGCTGCCCGAGATCGAGCGGCTGCACGCGGTGCTGCGCTTCGACGGCGTCCTCACCTCCTGCGACTACTACCTGCCGGCGGTGGCACGGATCGCCGGACAGCTGGGCCTGCCCGGTCCCGGCCCCGAGGCGGTCGAGAACGCCTGCCGCAAGGACGCCACCCGCCGGGTCCTCGCCGAGGCGGGCGTGCCCGGGCCCCGATACGCCGTGCACGAGGAATGGGCCGATCTGGCGCGGGCCGCGCGGGAGATCGGCTATCCGCTGGTGGTGAAGCCCGTCGACCTGTGCGCGGGCATGTATGTGCGGCGCGTGGACGACGAGGAGCAACTGGCGGCTGCCGTGCGTGCGTTGGCGGAGTTCCCGGTCAACGCACGCGGCCAGCGGCGTGATCCGGCGGTGCAGCTGGAGGAGCTGCTGGACGGCCCCGAGGTGAGCGTCGAGACCGTGTCGTACGCCGGGACGGCGCATGTGGTGGGCGTGACCGACAAGAGCATCGGCGGGGCGCCCGCGTTCATCGAGACGGGGCACATGTTCCCGGCCGCCCTGTCCGCCGCCGACACGGAGGCCGCCGAACACACCGCGCTCGCCGCGCTCAAGGCCCTCGGCCTCACCGACGGGGTCGTGGCGCACACCGAGATCAAGCTGACCTCCGCCGGTCCCCGCGTGGTCGAAGTCAACCCGCGCCCCGCCGGGAACCGCATCACCGAGCTGGTCCGCCATGTGACCGGCATCGACCTGGCCGCCGCCTTCGTGGACGTCTCCCTCGGCCGCGCACCCGATCTGCGCGGCGGCGCCACCGGAGTGCGCAGCGCGGCCATCGGCTTCCTGGTGCCGGAGGCCTCGGGCACCCTCGAAGCGCTGGACGGCGCCGAACTCCGGGGCGCGCCCGGGGTGTTGGATCTCCAGGTCGCCGAGCCCGGCCGGCAGGTGAAGGCGGCGGGCAGCAACAACGAGTACCTGGGCCATGTCATGGCGGCCGACGCCGCGGGCCTCGGCGCCCGCGACCGGGTCGAGGCCCTGCTCGGCGAGTTGCGCTCCGGGCTGGTGATCCGATGACCACCGTCGCCGACACCCTGACGTTCGACGGCCTCCTCGCGCGCGCCCGCGCCGGGGAGCTGGGCCCGGACCCGGCCGCGCAGCGCATCGCCGTGGCCTTCACCACGCGGCAGGCGGTACGGCACGAGGGGCGCGGCACCGGCTATCGCAACGAGGTGCTCAGTCTGCGGCTGGGCGCGGCCGTCGGCTCCTGCGCGGTCGAACCCGGCGCCCTGCCGGACGGGGCGGTGGAGGAGTGCGTCGGCGCCGACGTGGCCACACTGCTGGCCCACCCACTGCTGCCGGTGCGGGTGGCCGCGCTGGACGCCTATCTGATGCACGTCACCCCGCACACTCCGGAGCACGGGGCCAGGCCCGCCGCGCTGCCCGCCGGGACGTCGCTGGAGAAGTCCCGCGCGCGGGCGCAGGCCGTGATCGGGCTGCTCGATGTGCCGACGGGCGCGCGGGTGCTGGTGGTCGGGGTGGTCAACTCCCTCCTGGAGGCCTTGCGTTCGCGCGGGCTGCGCTATGTGCCGTGCGACCTCAAGGGTGGGCGCACCGAGTGGGGCGAGGCTGTCGTCGTGGACGCGCTCGCCGCGGCCGGCCGCTGCGACGCGCTGCTGGTGTCGGGGATGACACTCGGCAACGGCACCTTCGATCCGCTGCGCGAGCACGCGCGGACGTACGGCAAGCAGCTGGTCGCGTTCGCGCAGACCGGCAGTGCCGTGCTGCCGCGCCTCCTCGGTCACGGGGTGAGCGCGGTGTGCGCCGAGCCGTACCCGTTCTTCTGGCTCGACGGCGGCGCGGGTGTCGTCCATCGCTACACCGGCGGCCCGGAGGGCGGGCGATGACCACCACGGCCGTCCTGCCCGTCGCCCGCCCGGAACTGCTCACCCTCCTCGGCCGCACTCCCCTGGTCCGCGTCACCGCCGAACTGCCCGGCCCGCACCCCGGGTTCTGGGCCAAGCTCGAAGGGCTCGCGGCGGGCGGCATGAAGGCGCGGGCCGCCGTGTCGATGCTGCTGGGCGCCCGGCAGCGGGGGCAACTGCGGCCCGGGGCAGCGGTGGTCGAGTCGACCTCGGGGACGCTCGGCATCGGGCTGGCCTTCGCGGGCCAGGCCCTCGGCCACCCCGTCGTGCTGGTCGGCGACAGCGAACTGGAGCCGTCCATGCGGCAGTTGCTGCGCTCCCACGGCGTACGGCTGGAGATCGTGGACCGTCCGGCGGCCAGCGGCGGCTGGCAGGCCGCACGGCTGGCCAGGCTGCGGGAACTGCTGGCGGTGCTGCCGGGCGCGTACTGGCCGGACCAGTACAACAACCCCGACAACAGCGCCGGTTACGCCTCGCTGGCCGCCGAACTCGTCGACCGGCTCGACCATCTGGACATCCTGGTGTGCAGCGTCGGCACCGGCGGCCACAGCGCCGGCATCATCGGCCCGCTGCGGCGCCGCTGGCCCGCGCTGCGGCTGATCGGCGTGGACTCCACCGGCTCCACCATCTTCGGCCAGCCCGCCCGGCCCCGGCTGATGCGCGGCCTGGGCAGCAGCATCCACCCGCGCAACGTCGCCTACGAGGCCTTCGACGAGGTCCACTGGGTCGGCCCCGCCGAGGCCGTCGACAGCTGCCGGCGCCTGGCCCGCGGCAGTTTCGTCAGCGGCGGCTGGAGCACCGGAGCCGCCGCCCGCGTCGCCGCCTGGGCCGCCCGCGTCCATCCCGGCGCGGTCGTCGCCACCGTGTTCCCCGACGGCCCGCACCGCTACCTCGGCACCGTCTACGACGACGACTTCGCCACCGCCCACGGCCTCGACCTCACCACGGCCGCCACCCGCCCCGTCGAGATCCCGCACCCCCGGGCGGCGGAGGCCACCGGCTGGGTCCGCTGCACCCGAGTCACCGATCCCCTGCTCCTGGAAAGGACCCCGTGAAGGCCAGTCTGCGCACCGTACGCCTCGCACTCGCCGAGCCGCTGCGCATCTCCCGCTCCACCCTGTCCGCCCGCGACGCCGTGTGGCTCACCGTCGAACACGACGGCGTCACCGGTCACGGCGAGGCCGTCACCAGCGTCTACTACGGACTCGACACCGCCACACTGCAACGACTCCTCGCAGCGGCCGGCACGGCCCTGACCCGCTTCCCCGATCCCGAAAGCGCCCTGTACGAGGGCGAGTTGACGAACCCGGACACTCCCCCGGCCGTGACCGCCGCCGTCGAGGCCGCCCTGTTCGACCTCGTCGGCAAGCGGGCCGGCCTCCCCCTCCACCGGCTCCTCGGCACCGCCGAGCCCCCGGTCGCCGCCACCGCCCGCACCATCGGGATCACCGCACCGGCCGACGCGGCCGCGCAGGCACGCCGCCTCGCGGCGAGCGGCTTCGAGGTCATCAAGGTCAAGGCGGGCACCGCCGACCCGGAGGACGACGTGGAGCGCGTCCGCGTCATCCGCGACGCCGCTCCCCGGGCCCGGCTGCTCCTCGACCCCAACGGCGCCTGGACACCGGCCCAGGCCGAGGCGCTGCTCCCCCGGTTCGCCGAGATCGGTGTCGAGGCCGTCGAGCAGCCGCTTCCGCCCGGCACCCCGGAGGCGCTGGGCGCGCTGGCCGAGCGCTCACCGCTGCCGGTCATCGCCGACGAGGACGCCGTGGACCTGACGGACGTACGCCGTCTGGCCGGACGTGTGCAGGGCGTCAACGTCAAGCTCGCCAAGTGCGGTGGAGTGCGCGCCGCCCTGCGGATCGCCTCGGCGATCGACGCCAGCGGCACCGACCTCATGCTCGGCTGCCTCACCGCCAGCTCCCTCGGTCTCGCGCCCGCCGTCCACCTGGCCGACCGGGCCCGCTGGACCGACCTCGACGGTCATCTGCTGCTCGCCCACGACCCGTGGACCGGCATCGGCGGTGAGGACGGCGTCGTCCGCGCAAGCAGTCGCCCTGGACTGGGAGTTGAGGAGGTGGGGGCATATGAGGACGTGGCGTGAGATGCGCGGTTTCCCGCTCGCCGTCCAGCTCCTGCTGGTCAACCAGCTCGGCGTCAACACCGGCTTCTACCTGCTCATCCCCTACCTCGCCACGCACCTCACCGACAACCTGGGCATGTCGGCGGCCGTCGTCGGGATCGTCCTCGGGGTGCGCAACCTCAGCCAGCAGGGCCTGTTCATCATCGGCGGCTCCGCCTCCGACCGGCTCGGCGCGCGTGGGGTCATCATCGCCGGATGCGCGCTGCGGACCGTCGGGTTCGCGCTGTTCGCGCTCGGTGACGATCTGACCGTGCTGCTCGCCGCGTCCGTGCTGAGCGGGCTGGCGGGGGCGCTGTTCAACCCCGCCGTGCGGACGTACCTCGCGCAGGAGGCGGACCAGCGCAAGGCGGAGGCGTTCGCCCTGTTCAACGTGTTCGCCACGACCGGCGCGCTGGTCGGCCCGCTGCTGGGCAGCGCGCTGCTGCTCGTCGACTTCCGTACGTCCGCGCTCACCGCGGCCGGCATCTTCGCGGTGCTCACCGTCGCGCAGGCCCTGGTGCTGCCCGCCCGGGAGGTCGAGCCCAGCAAGGGCACCGTGCTCGCCGACTGGCGCGAGGTGCTCGGCAACCGGGCGTTCCTCGCCTTCGCGCTCGCCATGGTCGGCATGTTCACCCTGGAGAACCAGCTGTACCTGCTGCTGCCCGACGGCGCCCGGCGGGCCACCGGCTGGGACGGTGCCGCCGGACTCGTCTTCCTGGTCGGCACCCTCGCCAACCTGGCGCTGCAACTGCGCGTCACCCGGGCCCTCAAGGAGCGCGGGAACAGGGCGCGCTGGATCGCCACGGGGCTGGGGCTGATGGCGGTGGCGTTCCTGCCGCCCGCCCTGGTCGTGGGCTCCTCCGGCCATCCCGTGCTGCGCACGCTGCCCGTCCTGGCCGGCGCGCTGCTGCTCTACCTCGGGGTGATGGTCGCCCAGCCGTTCGTGATGGAGCTGATCCCCGGCTTCGGCCGCAGCGAGCTGACCGGCACCTACTTCGGCATCTTCTACGTGGTGTCCGGCATCGCCGCCGCCGTCGGCAACACCGTCGTCGGCTGGGCCATGGACACCGGGCAGCGCGGCGCCGCCTGGCTGCCGTGGGCGTGCTGCGCGGTGTTCGGGCTGGCGTCGGCGCTGGCGGTGGCCTGGCTGCACCGGGCGGGCTCGCTGCCGACGCCGTCGCGACCCGCCGTACCGGCGACGGTCTGAGGGGGGAACCGCATGACTGGTCCGCGCAACCTCCTCACCGACCACCCCGAGCTGTACGAGGCCCGCTTCCCCGACCCCGACCGGCTGGCCGGACGCTGGACGGAGGACTGCCTGCGCCGGCACGGCGCCGGACCGCGCGTCCTCGACATGGGCTGCGGCACCGGCCGCGACGCCGCGTACCTGCACGGCGTGGGCCGCACGGTCACCGGCGCCGACCTGTCGGAGGCGATGCTCGCCCACGCCCGCACCCACCATCCCGGGCCCGCGTACGTCCACGCCGACCTGCACGGGTTCGACGTGGGCCGGTTCGACGCCGTGGTGTGCCTGGACAGCGCGCTGCTGTACTGCCACACCAACGCCCAGCTCGACGCGTTCCTCACCTCCTGCCGCCGGGCCCTGTCGCCCGGTGGGCTGCTGGTCGCGGAGCTGCGCAACGGCGCCTACTTCCTCGGCCGCACCGACCTGCTGGACACGCCCACCGCCAACTCCGTCACCTGGCAGGGCACCGTCCACCGTTCCACGACCACGCTCACCGTGGACCGCACGGCCCAACTCCTGCGCCGTGTCCGCGTCTGGACCGCGGACGACGGCTCCGAGCCGGTCGCACAGCACTCGGCGTGGCGGCTGCTGTTCCCCCAGGAGCTACGGCACCTGCTGGCCGCGCACGGCTTCGAGGTGCTCGAACTCCACGACGGACCCGGCCCACGCACCGAACCCCCGTGGCAGGCCGGCCAGTTGCCCGGCGACACGGCGGACGCGGACCGGCTGCATTTCGTCGCACGCCTCCATTCCCCCGCCTGATCTCACACTTCAAGGAACCTCCATGTACGACGAACGTCATCCCGGCCTGCGCCGACGCGGTTTCCTCGCCGCCACCTCACTGGGCGCGCTCGCCCTCACCACCGGCTGCGGCACCGCCGACGGCGACAGCGACGCCAAGAGCGACGGCGCGCCCAAGCCCGGTGGGCGGCTGCGTGCCGCGTTCGCGGGCGGCGGCGCCAGCGAGACCCTCGACCCGCATCTGGCCAACCTCTTCGCCGACGTGGCCCGCGCCAAGGCGCTGTACGACAAGCTCGCGGACTACGGCGCCGACCTCTCCGCGCAGCCCCGGCTGGCCACCCAGTGGGAGCCCAACAAGACCCTCGACCGCTGGCAGGTCACCCTGCGCGAGGCCACCTTCCACGACGGCAAGCCCGTCACCGCCGAGGACGTCCTCTACAGCTACCGCCGTATCGCCGACCCGGACCAGGCGTTCCGCGCCAAGGCGTCCCTGGAGCCCATCGACCTGGACGCCAGCCGCGCCACGGGGCAGCGGTCGATCGAGTTCGTGCTCAAGCGGCCCACGGCCGAATTCCCCAACGTGCTGGCCGCGTTCGGGGCGTACATCGTCCCCGCCGAGGCCACCGACTTCGACAAGAAGCCGATCGGTTCCGGGCCGTTCCGGTTCGTCTCCTTCGCCCCCGGCCGCTCCGCCGTCTTCCGCCGCCACGACGCCTACTGGGAGGGCGCCCCGCACCTGGCCGAGCTCGAATTCGTGGTGGCCAACGAGGAGTCGGCCCGCGTCAACGCGCTCCTCGGCGGACAGGTCGAGTACGCGCACGAACTCAACCCGACCACGGCCCGCGCGCACGAGGGCAAGGGCCAGATCGAGATCGTGCGGCTGCGCAACAGCGCCATGCAGGCGTTCTGCATGAAGACGGACCGGCCGCCCTTCGACGACCCGCGCGTACGCCAGGCGTTCTTCCTCATCGCCGACCGCAGGGAACTCGTCGACGGGGCCCTGTCCGGGGCGGGGGTGGTCGGCAACGACCTGTTCGGCAAGGGGTACGAGTACTACGACGACTCCCTGCCGCAGCGCGAGCAGGATCTCGACAAGGCCCGCGCCCTGCTCAGGCAGGCCGGCGCCGAGAACCTCAAGGTCACCCTGGACACCTCGGCCGTCGCTGCCGGGTTCACCGAGGCCGCGAGCATCTTCCGCGACCAGGCCGCAAAGGCCGGTGTCACGATCGACGTGAAGACGGGCAGCAAGGACTCCTACTGGGCCGACATCCTCGACAACGGCACCCTGTGCTGCTACCGCTCCGGCGCCATGCCCATCGAGGCCCACATCTCCCAGCGGCTACTCACCGGCTCCACCACCAATGCCACCAAGTGGCGGCACAAGGACTTCGACGCGCTCTACGAGCAGGCCCAGTCCACCCGCGACGAGTCCGCGCGGGCCGCCGTCTACGACCGGATGCAGCGCCGCCTGTACACCGAGGGCGGTTTCCTGATCTGGGGGTTCGCCGACTGGATCCTCGGAACGGCCCGCACGGTGCGCGGTGTTGAGGCGAAGGCGCCCGCCAACACGCTCGACTGGGCGCGCTTCGACAAGGTCTGGCTGGCGTGAGCGGACTGCGTTCCTTCGTCGCCCGGCGGCTGCTCCTCGGTGCCGCGCAGACCGTGGCCGTGGTGCTGCTGGTCTTCGCGCTCACCGAGGCGCTGCCGGGCGACGCCGCCGTGGCCCTGGCCGGGGACCAGCCCGACCCGGCCAGGATCGCGGCGATCCGCGCGACCATGCACCTCGACGAGCCCGCCCATGACCGGCTCGCCGACTGGGCGGCGGGACTGCTCCACGGCGATCTCGGCACCTCGCTGGTCTCCGGCCGCCCGGTCGGCCAGTACATCGCCGACGGCTTCGGCCCCACCCTCCTGCTGGCCGCGCTCACCCTGGCGCTGCTCGTACCCCTCGGCTTCGGCCTCGGCGTGTTCGCCGCCCGCCACGAGGGGCGGCCGGCCGACCGGTTGATCAGCTCGGTGACCCTCGCGGTGTACGCGGTGCCCGAGTTCGCCCTCGGGGTGCTGCTGGTGACCGTCCTGGCGCTGCAACTGGCGTGGCTGCCACCGACCGCCGTCGGCTACGGCACGGACCTGCTCGGCCACCCCGCCGCACTCGTCCTGCCGGTGCTCGTCCTGCTGGCGCGGCCGGTGTGCTCGCTGTCCCGGCTGGTACGGGCGGGCATGATCGACGCGCTGGCCTCGCCGTACGTGGCGCAGGCCCGCCGCTACGGGATCCCGGCCCTCCGCGTCCACTACACCCACGCGCTGCCGGGCGCCCTCGCCCCCGCCGTCCAGCAACTCGCCCGCACCGTCGACTGGTTGCTGTGCGGCGTCATCGTCGTGGAGGCGCTGTTCGTGATCCCCGGCCTCGGCACCGTGCTCCTCGACGCCGTCGCCGAACGCGACGTGCCGGTGGTCCAGGGGCTCGCGGTGGTGTTCGGCGTGCTGACCGTCGTCATCAACCTCGGCGCGGACCTCGTGGCCCACCGGCTGGCGCCCCGGGCGGGGGTGGCCGCGTGAGCACGGTGCGTACGGGGCGCTTCGCGCTCGGCGTCGCGGTCATCGCCGTACCGCTGCTCATCGCCCTGCTGGGGCCGACGTTCGCGGGTCAACCGGGGCCGCGGGCACTGTCGTTCACGCTGGGCGACGGTCACTGGCTCGGTACCGACTTCGTGGGCCGGGACGTGTGGCGCCAGGTGCTGCACGGGGGCCGGCCGGTCGTGCTGACCGCGCTGGCCGCCACCGCGCTGTCGTACCTCGTCGCGCTCCCGGTCGGTCTGGCCGGGGCGCTCACGCACCGCCGCTGGCTGGAGGAGCTGCTGATGCGGCCCCTGGACGTCCTGCTGGCGGTGCCGTCCCTGCTGCTGATCCTGCTGGCCGCGACCGTGTTCTCGCCGGGGGCCGTGGGGCTCGCGCTGCTGGTCGCGCTGGTCAACGTGCCCGACGCCGCCCGCATCGTCCGGGCCGCCGCGGCGGAGGCCGCCGCCCGCCCGGCCGTCGAGGCGCTGCGCATGCAGGGCGAGACGTGGTGGCGGATGGCCGTCGGCTACGTCGGCCGGTCCATCCTGCGCACCCTGGCCGCGGACGCCGGGACGCGGCTGACCGGTGTGCTGTACCTGGTCGCGACGGCGGCGTTCCTCGGGGTCGGGGTGGCTCCGGACGCCGCCGACTGGGCGGTCATGGTCGACCGCAACCGTACGGGCCTGTTCGTCCAGCCGTGGGCCGTCGTCGTCCCCGCCCTGCTGATCGTCGCGCTGACGATGGGCACCAATCTCCTCTTCGACGCGGCGCTCGGGGGCGACCGGGGTCGAAACGCGGGAAGGGAAGCACGCTCGTGAACCACAGGGACGACAGTGCGGGGCGGGGCGGGGAGCGCTCGGACACGCAGCCCCTCGCCGAGGAACCGCTGCCTCCGAAGCCCGTCGCCGAAGAACCCTTGGCCGAGCTGCGTGAGCTGCGGGTCGAGATCGGCAGCAGGGCGATCGTCGACGGCGTGACGCTCAGGGTGGTGCCCGGCAAGGTCACCGCCCTGGTCGGCGCCTCCGGCAGCGGCAAGACCACCACCGGGCTGGCCCTGCTCGGGGAGTTCCCGCCGGGGGCCCGCGTGACCGGCGAGGTGCGCCGGGCCACTGACGACCCCGTGGGCTACGTCCCGCAGCATCCCGCGGCCGTGCTCAACCCCGCCCGCCGGATCTCCGCGCTCCTCACCGACATCGCCCGCGCCCAGGTGGGCCATCTGCCGCGAGCGCGGCGCCGGACGGCGGCCCGCGAACGAGTCCTGCACGCGCTCGCCGAGGCCCAACTCCAGGACGCCGACGCCCTCTTGCGCCGTCACCCGCACCAGCTCTCGGGCGGACAGCAGCAGCGCGTCGTCCTCGCGCAGGCCCTGCTGCTGGGTGCCCGGATCATCGTCGCGGACGAGCCCACCACCGGCCAGGACGCCCTCACCAAGAGCCGCGTCGTCGAGCAGTTGGCGGCCGTCGCGGCCCGCGGCATCGCCGTCGTCCTGCTCAGCCACGACCTGGACGTCGTACGGGCGCTCGCCGACGAGGTGATCGTCATGCGGGCGGGCCGGGTCGTGGAATCGGGTCCTGCGCAGCGCCTCTGGTCGGCGCCACGGCATCCGTGGACACGCGAACTCCTCGCCGGACACCCGCAGTTCCCGACACAGGCAAGTTCAACGGGGCGGCCCGTCCTCCAGATCCGGGACCTGGTCGCCCGCCACCGCGACACCACCGTGCGCGGCACGACCGAGGTGCTGCGGACGCCCCGACTCGACCTGCACCACGGCGAGTGCCTCGCCGTGGTCGGCCGTTCCGGCAGCGGCAAGACCACCCTCGCCCGCTGCCTGGCCGGACTCCACCGCGACCACGACGGCCGAGTCCTCCTCGACGGCGCCCCGCTGCCGCGCAGCCTGCGCGGTCGCAGCCGCGCGCAGCTGGCGGCCGTGCAGTACGTCTTCCAGGACGCGCGCGCCGCCTTCGACGAACACCGGCCGGTGCTGCACCAGGTGGCCCGCACCGCCGTACGGCTGCGCGGCACCGACCCCGCCGCGGCGACGCGGGAAGCCCTGGCCACGCTGGCCGGCCTCGGCCTGGACGAGGATCTCGCCCGCCGACGCCCGGGGCGGCTCTCCGGAGGTGAACTCCAGCGAGCCGCCCTCGCCCGCGCCCTGCTGGCCCGCCCCCGCGTCCTCGTCTGCGACGAGATCACCTCCGGCCTGGACACCGTCACCCGGCGCGGCATCCTCGACCTCCTCACCACCCTGCTCCACGACCGCGGCGACGACCTGTCCCTCGTCCTGATCACCCACGACCTGGACACCGCCGCACTCGCCCACCGCATCGCCGTCCTGGACGCCGGCGAACTCGTCGAGCAGGGTCCGGCCGACCGGGTCCTCACCGCGCCCCGCCATCCGTTCACCCGGTCACTCCTGGAGAGCACGGCCCGTCGTAGGACCGGCCAAGCGACATCGGCCGTCTAGGACGGAAACCGACCTAATAGCGGCCTACCGTCGAAGCATCCAGCACCACCGACGAAGGGGAACACCATGACCGAGGACAGGACTGCCGCTCCCCAGGGCTACACCAGCGTGACCCCCTGGGTCGTCACCGATGACACGGGGGCGTTTCTCGACTTCGTCGCCCAGGCCTTCGAAGGTGAGGAGCTCGGGCGGGTGGTGACCGAGGACGGGCTGATCGGACATGGTGAGATCCGGGTCGGCGACACGGTCGTGCTCGCCTTCGACCGCCGCGCGGAGTGGCCGGTCATGCCGAGCCTGCTGCGCGTCTTCGTCGCCGACGCCGACAAGGCGTTCTCCCGGGCCCTGGCGGCGGGTGGCCAGGTGGTCACCGCCGTGACGAACGACGCCTTCGGGCAGCGGGGCGGCCGTATCAAGGACCCGTTCGGCAACATCTGGTGGGTGGTCAGCCATGTGGAGGACGTGCCCGAGGCGGAGATGTGGCAGCGGTTGCGCGAGCCGGTGTACGCCGAGGCGATGCGCGTGGCCCAGGAGACGCTGGACGCGGAGCTCAGCGGTCGGCGCAGCGGGCGCAGCAGCGCGCCCGTCAGGAGCGGCGACTGACTGGGCCCGCCCCCGGGCCCGGTGCGGCGAGTCCTACGGCGTGTCGCTGACCGGCGGCAGCGCCGCCCAGACCTCTTGCAGCAGCGCCTCGTAGTGCTCCCCGTAAGTGACCACGCCCGCGTACACCGCGTCGAGGGCGGCCCGCAGGGGGTCCGCCTCCGCGGCTCCGGTCACCGCGGGCAGCGCCATGTGGGGCTGGGACATCCGCCGGGACGGGTCCGGGGCACCGCTGGTGACTCCCGTGGTGAACACGGCGGTTGCGGACCGGCGCCCGGGCACCCGCTGCGTCTGGGACCATTCGACGGCGGCGGCCGCGGGACCCACCACCTGCGGTGCCTCCCAGGCCGTCACCCCCGGCCGCGGCGCGGGCGGCTGGAACGGGGGCCGCTCGGGCGGGACGGCGTCGCCCACGGTCCGGTCCGGGGCGTGCGGGTCGTCGGCCAAGGTCTGCCACATGCGCCCCCAGTCGTCGAAGGGCGGCGGCAGAGGGCGCCCCTCCGCGAGCGCGGTGAGCCCGTCGGTGACCCAGTCGAGAGCGGTGAGGCCGGACTGTTCGCAGGCCCGCCGAGCCGCCAACAGGGCCACTGCCCGCTGGACTTCGGGACCGGCGGCGTCGATCGCATGGACCAGGGGCGGGTCGAAGCGCACCAGACCGCGGACGTTGCCCAGGACCTCACGCAGGGCCTGGCTGGGCAGCTGCCCGCCCCACTCCCAGCGTTCCAGGGCGAGTTGGTTCTCCCGCTCGGCCCCCTCCTGTTCGAGTCGCTCGCGGCGCTCGGCCTCGGCCCGCTCTTCCGGGGTGGGCGGCGGCGGTTGCTCGGCGGCGTAGGTGTGCCAGTAGGCGGCGATCTTCGACGTGTGCCGGAGCACGCGGTCGGTGTCCGGTGGGGCGGGCCAGAACTGCAGGAGATAGCAGTCCAGTTGCGGCTCGTCGTCCATCCGGGTGTCTTTCCTGTTCGCCTCGTCCATGCCCTTGGCGCAGTAGCGCACGCGGTAGTCGGTCTCCTCCAGGTCCAGCTCCCAGACGTCTTCGCCCGCCCACTGCACCAGTCGGCTGTCCGCCGAGACGGGACGGAAGGACACCTCCACCACGTCCTCCCACCGCGGGTCCAAGGCGGGCGGCTCCTCATGGACCTCGACGGTGAAACCGACGTCCCCCGTGTGCAGCCCGGTCGTCAGCCACAGGGCGCCCGGGATCGCGGCACCGCACAGACCCGCGCGCTGTCCGGCGAACGCCTCGGCGAGGTCCGGGCCGAAGCTCTCCGGGTCACTCTCGACATAGATCTGCCCGTAGTGCACGAACACTTCGCCCTCGACCGGCCTGCGCATCGCTACCTCCCGCTGGATGTGCCACCACCCTACGGACGACCACTGACAGCGCCGTCGGGCCGCGAACCCCCTCAAGACGCGCGCCGTCAGGACTTCTTCGCCGTCCGGGCCCGGTACGCCGCGACCGTCGTCCGGCTCGCGCAGGCGTTGGAGCAGAAGCGACGTGTCCGGTTCCGTGACTGGTCCACGAAGTAGTTGCCGCAGCCTTCCGCCGCGCACCGCCCCAGCGTCACGGCCGGCTCCCCGGCCACGACCAGCGCGAGCTGGGCGGCGATCAGCTGGCCGGCCCAGCGCTGGGCCGGAGTGCCGTTGCGGCTGAAGTGGACGTGCCAGCCGCCGAGTCCGTCATGGTCGGACAGATGCATCTCCGGCGGGTAGTCACGCAGCAGCCGGTGCACGGCCTCGGGTGCGGTGCCGTCGACCGCCTGCGCCAAGGCCTCTCGCACGAGGTCCGGCAGCTCGCCGTAGTCGCCGTCCGGCGGCGGAGTGATCTCGTGTTCCTCGAAGAACTGGCCGACGAACTGGCCGTGTTGGTCGAGAGACCTCGTGTTGGCCAGCTCGACGGCCAGCCGCGTCACGTTCCCGACGTAGTCACCGTATTGCACTTGACCACCTACATCGCCGCTTCCTAATGTAGGCGCCATGATATCTGATGCCACCTACATCGCTCGTCGGCTGCACCTGCTCGGGGAATGGGACGCCGCGCTCGCCGTCCTGGGCCCGGACGCCGAACCCGAGCTGCGTGCGGAGATCGCCGTAGAGCGCTGGTTCTTCCGGATCGAGGGTCATGAGGAGGCCGAGAAGGCGGTCGCGGCGCTCGACCCCGCGTCGCCGACCGCACAGCTGCTCACGGCGCGACTGGCTTACAGCCGGCTCCTGTTCCGTCGCGACCCGCGTCCCGACGACCGCGCCGTGGCCGAGGCCGGCTACCGGGCGGCGGTCGAGGGCGGTGACGAGAAGCTGCGCGGCTGGGCCGAGTTCCACTGGGCGGTCCTGCTGGACAACATCGACGAGGACCCGGCGGCCGCCGACCCGCACTACGAGACGGCACTCGACCTCGCCACGGCGACGGGCGACGAGTTCCTCGAGTCGTACATCATCCGGCACGTCGCTCCGCGCAGGGAGCCCGCCGAGCGGATCGCGATGCTGCGCCGCTCGCTTCATCTGCGGGGCGCGCTCGGTGCCCGGCCGCAGACCGTCGCCGCACAGGCCCTCCTCGCCCGCGCCCTCCCCGAGGACGACCCCGAGCGCGCCGAACTCATCCGTACGTTCCGCCCGGCCGCGGAGGAACTGCACATCGGCTGGCTCCTGTCCGCTCACGTCTGAGGGCGCGAGTGCGCGCCGGCGGCTCGTACGATGAACCGCCTCACGAATCGGTGAGCACAGCTTCGTGACGTGCGCGAGAAGGAGACAGGATGAGCGGGCGGCGGCCGACGGGGTCCGGCGGGTTCGTGAAGGTGTGCGGGCTCACCCAGGAGCAGCAGATCGACTGGGCCATCGAGCTGGGCTACGACGCCATCGGCGTCGTGGTGACCCCCAGGAGCAAGCGGTACTGCCCGCCCGAGCGGGCCGTGGCGCTCGCCGACCACGCCCGCGGACGGATTCCCACGTTCGCCGTGGCGCTGGCCCATGAGGAGACGCGGGCCGTCGCCGAGCACTTCGACACGATCCAGGTCTACGAGATGGTCGACATCCCCAACCTCGCCCTGGCCTCCGGCACGCCGCCCGAGCACCCGGAGGCCCTGGATTACTTCTTCTACGACGCCAGCACGGGCAGCGGTGTCTTCGCCGACATCCCCGAGTGGGTCAAGGACGTGCCCGGGCGGGTCGTGATCGCCGGGGGCCTCGACGAGTACAACGTGGCGGGTGTGATCAAGACCTTCGCCCCCTACGGGGTGGACGTCTCCAGCAGCGTCGAGACCGCGCCGGGGATCAAGAGCCGGGAGAAGATGGCCGCCTTCATCGCCGCGGCCCGCTCCCACTGAGCGGGCTCACTCCAGCAGCGTGCGCAGCGGTCCCACCGGCAGTGCATGGCGGGTGTGGCCGCGCGGACCCGTGGTCGTGGTGGCCGTCAGCAGGGAGTTGAGGACGGCCTCCTCCACGGCGTCGAGCGCGGCGCCGAAGAGCGGGTCGAGCCGGTCGTCGGGCAGCACGGCCGGACCGGCGGGCTCGCCCAGCGGGCGGGTGCCGAAGGCGAGGCCGTAGTCGCCGCTGCCGTGGCCGTACGCGGCACCGACGCGGGCCAGCGCATAGACCGCGCGGCGGGCCACCCGGGTCAGCTGGCGGGCGTCCAGCGGCGCGTCGGTGGCGGCCACGACCATGCAGGAGCCGCGGTCGGGTCCGGCGTCCGGGTCGGGCAGACCGACGTCGACGGGTGTGACCGTACGGCCCGAAATCCTGAGCCTGCCACCGAAGTTGGCCTGCACCAGCACCCCCACCGTCACCTCCCGGCCGCTCAGCGCGAGCCGTCGCGACGAGGTGCCGACACCGGCCTTGAACCCGAGCGCGGAGGTCCCCGTGCCCGCCCCCACGCACCCTTCGGCCACCGGCCCGTCGGACGCGTTCTCCAGCGCGGACCGGATATGCTCCTCGCGCACCGGGCGGGAGCGGATGTCGGACAGCAGCCCGTCGTTGCACTCCCCCACCACCGGGTTCAGGCTGCGCACGTCCTCGTTGCCCGGCCGCTCCAGCATCCAGCCGACCAGGGCGTCGGCGACCCGGAAGGCGGAGAGGGTCGAGGTGAGCAGCACCGGCGTCTCCAGCGCGCCGAGTTCGGCCAGCTGCGTGCCGCCCAGCAGCTTGCCGTACCCGTTGCCCACGAACACCCCGGCGGGCAGCGGGCGTTGCGGGCCGATCCCGTCCGGCACGATCGCGGTGACGCCACTGTGCACCCGTGGCGGGTCGATCAGCGTGGTGTGGCCGACCCGGACGCCCGGCACGTCGGTGAGCGCGTTGTGCGGCCCCGTGGGCAGGTCACCGACGCCGAGGCCGATGTCCCGGGCCCGAGGAGCGGCGCCGGAGGAGGACGGGCGAGGGGCGGGTGCGCTCATGATCGGCACCCTACGCGGACACGGTTCCGCGCCTCGCGCGGTTATGCCTTGTCGAGCTGGTCCGCCAGATCGGCCAGGCCGTCGGCGTACAGGTCGAAGCGGTCCTCGGGGGCGGGCGGATCGCCGACCGGGCGGGCGACGTACGCGGTGCGCAGGCCGAGGCGCTGGGCTCCGCGCAGGTCCCAGGCGTGGGCGGCGACCATCAGCAGCCGCTCCGGCGGTCGTCCGGAGACGCTGACGGCCAGTTGGTAGACCGCGGGGTCCGGCTTGAAGGTCGCGGCCTCCGCGGCGGACAACGCCTGGTGCCAGCGGAGTCCGGCGTGGGCGCTGAGTTCCAGCAAAGCCGTACGGCTTGCATTGGACAGCCCGATCAGCGGGAACCGCCGGGCGAGCCGCGCCAGACCCGCCAGGGTGTCGGGCCACGCCGGGAGCCGCCGAGCGGACAGCGCCAGCGCGGCGGCCGCCGAGTCGTCGGCTCCGGTGGCGTCGGCCACCAGCCGCGCCGCCTCCCGGTCGATGACCTCGCTGGTGGTGAAAGGCCTCGCCCCCGCCACGACGCGGGCCTGCTCGTGCTCGACGTGCCGCTGCCACAGGGAGAGGAGTTCCTCGACCCTGGTGTCGTCGAGCGAGGCGTCGAGTGCGCGGATGCCGGCGCGGAGTCCGGCCGGTTCGTCGACGAGGGTGCCGAGCACGTCGAACACGAGGGCGTCGATCGCCGGCTCTGTCATGGGCGGGGCCTCCCGGAGGGATCACGGTGGCGGGCGGCGCGGGCACCGGTGAGTGCCCACGCCGCCCGGTGTCCGGCTCACCGTCGGGCGGCGCCGATGGTGATGATGCCGGCCAGCTTCGGGCTGGTGGCGTTGTCGTAAACGACCTCGCCGCCCGCCTTCTTCCAGATCTTGATCCGGAACGTGTCCGCGGTGGCCGTGACCCGGAATCCGTAGCCGCTGCCGCCGTTGACCGTGCCGGACCCCTGGTAGACGGCCTGGCCACCGGTGACCACGAGCCAGTCGGAGCCGGTCGAGCGGAACTTCAGCTTGGCCGGGCCGAAGTCGAGCGACGCCCATCCCGTGGGGACGGTGGCTCCCTTCTCGTACAGGGCCACGAGGGAGAAGGCGGCCTTGCCGGTCAGGGCCGGGCGGGCGGGGTAGGCGCCGGCCGGGGAGGTGTAGACCCCGGTGCCGAAGGCCGGTCCGGCGGAGCGGTCGTAGACGATCAGCTCGGGGAGGGTCCTGCTGTCCGAGGCGCCGTCGTCGTCGGTGACCGTGACGACCGGGCGGCGGATGCCGGCCTTGGTGTAGGTGTGCTCGGCCCGGCAGCCGGTCGCGGTGACCTTGCCGGCCTGCGGTGCGGTGCCGTCCTTCCAGTCGACCTCGCAGGTGTGGGTGTCGGAGGAGCCGGGGTCGGTGAAGGCGGCCGTGACGACGGCGGTCCCGCCCACCGACACCGCGGACCGGGGTCCGGTGGCGGCGGTGAGGGCCGGTGCCGCGTTGGCCACCTTCACGGTGGCCGTGTCGCGGCTGCGGCCGCCGGTCAGGGTGACGGTGTAGGTGCCGTCGTCGGTGCAGGTGAGGGTGGTGCGTGCCGCGGTGGGGTCGGCGAAGGCGCAGCGTGCCCCGTCCTCGACCGTCCACTGCGGGCTGCCCGCCCCCGACAGGGTGCCGTTCAGCGCGAGCGCGTCGCCCTCGGTGCCCTCGGCGTTCGGGCCTGCGTGCACGACGGTGACCGGATCGATGCTGGTGAGCGTCGGCACGACCTTCTTGATCAGGCCGTCCGCGTCGAACTCCAGCTTGTCGACGGTGGTTTCACGGTGTGTGCCGTCTCCGCCGGGGAGGGCGAACCGGTGGTAGGCGATGTACCAGTCGTCGGTGTTCGGCACATGGACGACGGAGTGGTGGCCGGGGCCCTTGATGCCGAGCGAGAGGTCCTTCTCCAGGATCACCCCGCGCTTGGTCCACGGGCCGGTGGGCGAGGGGCCGGTGGCGTAGGCGACCCGGTAGTTCTCGTCCCGGGTGTCGTTCTCCGACCACATGAAGTAGTAGGTGCCCTGGCGCTTGATGACGAAGGAGCCCTCGTTGTAGCCGCTGGGGGTGATGTCCTTCGTCTTCGCGGTGTCGATCGAGACCATGTCGGCGTTCAGCGGGGCGACATAAGCGTGGCCGTTGCCCCAGTAGAGGTACGACGTCCCGTCGTCGTCCGTGAACACGGCCGGGTCGATCATCTGGCCGCTGAGCTGGCCCGCCTTCAGCAGCGGTCGGCCGAGGGCGTCCTTGAACGGGCCGGTCGGCGAGTCGGACACCGCGACACCGATGTTGGCGTCGGCGCAGAAGTAGAAGTAGTACTTGCCGTCCTTCTCGGCGATGGTCGGCGCCCAGGCGCGGCTGTCCGCCCAGGAGACGTCGGGGCCGAGGTCGAGGATGACGCCGTGGTCCTTCCAGTGGACCAGGTCGGTGGAGGAGTAGGCCTTGAACTGCGTGCCGCTCCAGCCCTCGAAGCCGTCGGTGGTCGGGTAGATGTAGAAGGTGTCGCCGAAGCGGACGATGTTCGGGTCGGCGTTGAGGCCGGGCAGGACCGGGCTCTTCATGACGAGCGCCGAGACCGTCCAGGTGCGCTTCTTGCCGTCGGAGCCGGTCACTTCGTACGTCACCGGCTTGCTGAAGTCCTGGACGCTGCCGGAGGCGGGGCTGATCGCCGCGCCGTGGGCGAGGGTGAACTCCGGTGCCAGCGAGGTGAGATCGGCGCCTTCCTTCAGCGGCAGCGTGATCTTGCTGTCCGCGTTGTCGATGATCGCGTCGACCTTCAGACCGGACTGCGTGGCCTTGGCGATGCCCGCGGTGTTGCCGCTGAGCTCCATGACCTCCGCGGCCGTCAGGGCACGGTCGTAGATGCGGAAGTCGTCGACCTCGCCGCCGAAGTAGGGGTCGGCCGCGTACAGGGAGCGGCCGATGTAGCCGCTGTAGTCCTTGTTCGCGTCGTAGAGTTCGGACGGCTTGATGCCGGTCGTGGTGCGGGCCGCCTCGACGCCGTCGACGTAGAGGATCATCGTGCCGGTCGTGCCGTCGAGGGTGACGGTGACGTGCCGCCACTCACCGGGGGTGAGCTGGGAGCCGGCCGTCAGCTTCGACTCGGCGGACCAACTCGCCTTGGTGATGGCCGAGTAGAGGCTGGAGCCGCCGTTGGAGGGGGTGGCGAACAGGTACTTGTCGCTGTCGGGGCCGAGCCCGAACAGCCACTGGAAGCTCGCGCCGCCCTGCCACTTGGCGTACGTCGACACGGTCACGCTGCCGGCGTTCTTCAGCACGCCGTTCGGGATCTTCACGTACGGGGAGGTCGCCGAGTCGCCGGACATCTTGAACGAGCCGCCGTGGACTCCGGTGCCGAACGCGGGAGTTCGGGCGTAGGTGCCGTGGTAGCCGTGGCCGCTGGCGTCGCGGGCGATGTTGCCGCCGGTCTCGTCGAAGTCGTACTCCAGGAGCAGGTCCGCCGGGACGTCCGGGCCCTCCGCCGAGACGGTGACCTCGGCCCGCACCGGCAGTGCGGCGCCGTCGGGCAGGCTGCCGGTGACCGTGAAGGTGCCGGGCTGTGCGTACTCGGACGCCGGGACGTCCTCCCAGTCGACGGCGACGGGGCGCTTGACACCGTCGGCGTAGGTGGCGATCACCGTGGCCGGCAGGACCGGGGCCTCACCGGTCCGGGTCTTGACCTGGATGTCCTCGACGCTCTCCACCAGCTGGTCGGGCTGGTAGGCGCGCAGCAGCCGGTCGTACTCGGCCTGCGTGACCGGCAGGACCGTGCCGTGGCGCGGCCTGGACGGCAGGTCGTAGTCGGCGACCGGGGTCCAGACACCGGAGTCGAGGTCGGTCGTCTCGAAGGGGAGGTAGCCACGGCCGCCGAACTCGTCGAGGAACGCGTACCACTTCTCCTCGGTGTTCGACTTGAACACCAGCGGGCCCTCGGCGGCGCTCATCGCGCCCTTGCCGATGCCCTCGGCGACCGGGGTCCACGAACCCAGGATCGAGTCGCTCTTCTCCTCGAAGATGAACTTGCTGTTGGGCGTGGAGGAGGAGTTGTTCCGCTCGTCCTTCGACAGGCGGTAGTAGGTGCCGTCGTGCCGGATCATCGTGGAGTCGATGACCGAGTAGCCGCGGTCGACCCAGACCTTGGGCTGGCTGAAGGTGTAGAAGTCGCGGGTGGTCGCGTACATCATGCGGTTGTACGTGTCGCCCGAGTGCGCGTCGTTGTCGTACAGCTTCGACGCCCAGAAGACGACGTACTCGCCGCGCTCGGCGTCGTAGAAGGCCTCCGGGGCCCAGGTGTTGCCGGCGCTGTCCGGGGAGACCTTGACCAGGCGCTGGTTCGTCCAGTGCACGAGGTCGGTGGACTCCCAGACCATGATGGACTTGCTGCCGCTGCGCTGGGCGGCGTCCCAGTCGCCGTTGCCGTAGATCCGCAGGTCGGTGGCGATCTGGTAGAACTTGTCGCCCTCCGGGGAGCGGATGATGAACGGGTCGCGCAGGCCCTTCTCGCCGAGCGTGGAGGTCAGCACCGGCTTGCCGTCGTTCAACTCCCGCCACTTCAGCGGGTCGTCGCCCTTGCTGAGGGCGGCGTAGAGCTGTTCGCCGTCCGAGGTGCCCTCGCCGGTGAAGTAGCTGAACATGTAGCCCTTGAGGGCTTCCTGCTTGGGGAGTTCGGGGACCTTCGCGGTGAAGGTGCGGGTCGTGGACGCCTCGCCCTTGGTGACGGTGGCGGTCAGTTCGACGGTGGTGGCGCCGTCGCCGTGCGCGGGGCGGTGGACGACTCCGTCGTCGGTGATGACGTCCGAACGCGCCGAGGACCAGGCGACGTGGGTGCCGTAGTCGCCGTCCGCGGGGAGGGTGAGGTTGCCGCGTACGTCGTCGAGGTTGTGGACGGTGAGGGCCTCGGCGGCCTGCTCGGTGGCGGTCTTGTCGTCGAAGGCGGGCAGGACCGTGACGTCGAAGGACCTGGTGTCCGTCACCGTGCCCTTCTTCAGGGTCGCGGTGAGCGTGGCGTGGGCGTTCGGCTCGCCCGCGGCGGGGCGGGTCACCTTGCCGGTGTCCGAGACGGCGGCGGTGTTGTCGCTGGCCCAGCTGATCGTGGAGCCGCCCGCCGTGCCGGTCTTCGGCAGGTCCAGGTCGGCGGTGACGGCGCTGGTGTCGCCGAGGTCGAGGGCCGCCTTGTCGTCGGCGACGCCCTGGGTGGCCACGGGGAGCGAGAGCCGCTCGACCTCGGAGGCGTCCAGGGCACGGTCGTAGACCCGGAAGTCGCGGATGCGGCCCTTGAAGAGCTTGTCGCCCGAGTAGACGGACTTGCCTATGTAGTTGGCGGTGGTGGTGCCGGAGCCGATGGCGCCCGGGGTGGTGGTGACCGCGGTGTTGCGGCCGACCTCGACGCCGTCCTCGTACAGCACGCCCGTGGATCCGGTCTGGGTGTAGGTGAGGTGCTTCCACACCGCGCGGGTCAGGTTGTGCGCGTCCGACGGCTTGGTGGTCTGTTCCGTCGACCAGTTGCCGGTCGCGATCGAGGTGCGCAACGCGTTGCCGGTGGTGAACAGGTAGCCGTTGCCGCTGCTGCCGCTGGAGTTGCCGAAGCCGTAGATGAAGTACGGCGTGGACTGGGCCGCATCGATCAGCACGTCCGTCGAGACGGTGATCGCGCTCATGCCCTTCATGACGTCGTCGGGCACCTTGACGTAGGTGTCGGAGCCGTTGAAGGCGAGCCCCTGGCCGGAGGCCGACCAGTCGGCGGTGCCGCTGACCGTGCCGTCCCGGCCGTGGCCGGAGGCGTCGGTGACGGTGCTGCCGGAGGCGTTGTCGAGCTTGTACCAGAGGGCGAGTCCGTCGGTGATGTCCGCGGTGTCGGCGGCGGTCGCGGAGGTCACCGGAGCGGTCAGGCCGAGGAACAGCGACACGGCGGTCAGGCCCGCGAGGCGGCCCGCCCAGCGTCTCGCGCGGGGGCGCGGACGTGCGAGGTGCGTCATGTGGGGTTTCCCTGCTGAGGCATGGCTGACGGAGGAGGGGAGGGCAAGCAGGAGTCAGCCGGGAACGGGCGCCTCGGCCAAGGGCGCCCTGACGTTTCGGCTGGGTGACGTCGTGTTGCGAGAGTGTCAAACGGGTTGTGGTGCAGCGTCAAGAGGTTTCGAACAATGTCCGACAGGTCGAACAGACGGTTTCGGGGGTGCTCAACGGCGCGAGCGCCAAGGCGCGTTGGCGCGGGCTCCGCGAAGCCCGCGCCCTTGGTGCCGTCTCAGCCCACCGCGCGCTTCACGAGCGCACCGATCCGTTCCTCCACGTCGGCCGTCACCTCGGTCAGGGCGAACGCGGCCGCCCACATCGGACCGTCGTCCAGCTTCGCCAGGTCACTGAACCCGAGGGTCGCGTACCGCGCCTTGAACTTCTCCGCGCTCTGGAAGAAACAGACGACCTTGCCGTCCAGGGCGTAGGCCGGCATGCCGTACCAGAGCTTGGGCGCGAGCGTGGGGGCGGCGGCGGTGACGACGGCGTGCACCCGCTCGGCCATCACCCGGTCCGAGTCCCGCATCTCGGCGATCTTCGCGAGCACGTCCCGCTCGGCCTCCGCCGCCTTGTCCGCGTTCGAGCGGCGCCGCGCGGCGGTCTTCATCTCCCGCGCGTGCTCCTTCATCGCGGCCCGCTCCTCGGCCGTGAACCCCTCGTAGGCGCCGTCTTCGGTACTGGCCATCGCGCAACTCCCCCTCGTGGACCTCGGTGTGCAGACCTTCGGATCTCGCTGTGCACGACTTCGGGAGGGGACTTTAGTCCCGATCGTGCCGACGGCGGAGTTCCGCCGACAGATGGTGCTGCAACGGCTGTCCCACCGCCGCGAGATCGTGGACGAAGGTGAGGGTGTCGGCGCCGGTCAGTGTGTAGCGGCGGCGGGTGGCCTCGACCTCCTTGGCCGTCGGGGTCAGGGCCACCTCCTGGGTGGACAGGTCGACCGTGCCCTCCTCGGCATGGCCCACGGCGATCTCCGCGATGCCGGTGGGCTGGGTGATCAGGGCCTCCACCCGGCCGTCGGGCTGGAGTCGCCACCAGCCGCTCTCGCGGGCCGCCGGACGCAGCGGGTTGTCGTCCGCGTCGATCAGCCAGGCCCGGGCCTCGTAGCGGAGGAAGGGGCGGCCGTCGTGGCTGAAGGTGACCTCCTGCGCGTAGGCGAAGTCCCCGTCGAGGGTCGGGTATCCCCCGCGGCCGCGGCCGTGCCAGGTGCCCAGGAAGCCGAGCACCGGCTTGAGCAGTGCGTGGGGTGCGGGTGCCGCGTCCGGCCCGTGGGCTTCGCCGTACGGGTACTGCGGTGCGGGTTGGGACACGTCGGTGCTCCTCGGGGTCGGGCCGGTTCGTGGGAAAGCCTAGGCCGCGCCCACCGGCGCGACTTCACTTCCCCAGCCGGTAATTCACTCGCCCGGCCGGAAGCCGAGCACATAGGCTCCGCCCGCGCACCTGGGACGCGACACACGACCGCGAGGGGACCCCCATGGAAACGCCCGGCTCACGCACCGACCGCTTCGGCCTGCTGCTCGACCAGTTCGACCGGGCCCGGGAGATGGCCGAGGTCCGGCTCATCGGCCTCAGCGACGAGGAGTACCTGTGGGAGCCGGTGGCCGACTGCTGGTCGCTGCGGCGCCGCGAGGAGGCGGTGACCCCTCGGGCGTTCGGGCCCGGTGACTGGGTGCTCGACCTGGGCGCGCCGGACATCCCCAAGAACGAGTACGCGGAAGTCGCCCGGCAGGCCGCCTCCGGCATGTCCGTCGAGAAGATCGCCGAGGACTGGAGCGTCAGCGTCGAACGGGTCCAGGAGATCCTCGACCACACCGGCCCGCTGGAACCCGACAGGACGCCGGTCACCACCATCGCGTGGCGCCTCGGACATCTGCATTTCGAGTTCGCGGGCGCCTGGGAGTGGGCCTTCGGCGAGCGGCGCCGGGATCCGAAGCTGATGGTCGACTTCTCGCCCTCGGCGGCCGTGACGCTGGAGCGGTTCTGGCCGGTGATCGACCGCTGGCGCGAGAGCGTGGGCCGGATGACGGAGGAGCAGCTCGACACGGTCGGGTTCTCCCAGTACCCGTACGGCGGGGACGCCGACGAGCCGTACATCAGCGTGCTGTGGGGCGCGAACCTGGAGTTCATCCACCACATGGCCGAGATCGCCCTCCTGCGCGACCTGTGGCGGGCGCGGTTCGGCACCGCCGGGTGACCCGAGCCCGGGCAGCGGAAATGCCGTGGAGCCGCAGCTCGGGGGCGTGTTAGCGTCCCCACGCCGGCCGCGGGACTTCGGTGCGACTTCCGGAACCTGCCTGTACAGCAATGATTCGCAGCTCGTGCCCCCATTCCCCGGCCGGCATCCAGCTACAAGGGGGCGGGAAAAGGGATGGAGTCGTACGGGGATCTCGTCGCGGCCGACGACGTGCTGCTCTTCGTCAACGCGGCGATCACGGCGACCGGGCAGCGCGAGTTCCACGCCGACGCGGGCGCACAGCGGCTGTCCCTCGACTTCCTGCACGCGTACATGCTCGGCAACTACCGCGATCTGTACGCGGGTGTGCTGGCACTGGACATCAACGACCACAACGCGGCGCTGATCGTCCGCCGGCTGCTGGAGACCTCCGCCGAGGCGTCCGTGGAGCAGCGCCGCAGCGAGGGGCGGCTGATCGCGGGGCGGCTGGCGCTGCTGCCGCCGCAGCGCGTCTACGGACTCTTCCGTGCGCTGCGCCGCGCCGGGGTGAACAACCGCCGTACCCGCGCGCTGCTGCGCGACTGGCTGGCCGCCCGCCCCGATCTGGCCTTCGACGCGGTCAAGTACCGCAGCGGCCTCAAGCAGGCCCTGCGGCACGCGCATCTCGCCCCGGACGACGGCGAGTTGGGTACGTTCCTGTTCGCGCCGCTGAGCCGCGCCCACTACGACACCCCGATCCTGGAGACCTGGCGCCGGGCGCACTACGAGCAGGCGGCCGTGTACGAGCTGCCGTACACCGTGGCCGAGGGCTTCGCGGCCAAGCACGGCATTCCGCGGGCCGTCTTCCTGGAGCGGATCGCGCCCCGGATGACCCGCCTGGAGGCGCTGCGGCTCCAGGAGACGGCGCAGCGCCGAGGCGTCGCGGAGGCGGTCGCGGTCGACCTCGCCCGGATGCCGCTCACCCGGCTCGCCGGCTATGTGCTCTCCCTGCCGGCCGCGGAGCGGGTCGAGCGGCGCGACGAACTCACCGGCGCCCTGCGCGCGGCCGCCGCGCGCGTGGCCGGGGTGCACCGTGGGACGTGGGGCCGGGTCACCGCCGTACTGGACGACAGCTTCTCGTCCTACGGCTCGGGCGTGAAGCGGCGTCGGCCGCTGGCGGTCGCCCTCGCCTGCCACTACCTGCTGGAGGCGCTCGCCGACCGGTACGCCGGGCTGTGGACGTCCGGCCGCCGTGAGGCGCTGCTCGCGCATCCCGTGGGTCCGACCCCGCTGGGCGAGCGGATCCTCGACGCGCTGGAGACGGCCCCGGACCGGCTGGTGATCGTCTCCGACGGCTGGGACAACGCCCCGCCCGGGCTCGCCGCCGAGGTGCTCCGCGTCTGGCGCACCCGCCTCGACCCGGAGCGCCGCACCAGCGTGGTCCACCTCAACCCGGTCTACGACGCCGACGACTTCGACGTACGACGGCTCGCCCCCAGTGTGCCGACGGCGGGCGTGCGGGACGCGGAGGATGTGCCGGCGCTCGTCGAGATCGCGCAGTTCGCCGAGGGGCGGACCGGCCTTGCCGAGTTGACGGCCTATCTGGACGCCCGCGCGGAGCGGCTCGTCGCCGTGCCGGAGCGGACCGCGGCCGGGGGTGCGCGATGACGACGTACGGCGAAGCCCCTGCCCCGTCCGCCCTGTTCGACGGGCTGCGGACGCAGCCCTCGCAGGTGTGGGGTGCCGTGCGGCTGGTGCCGCTGGTGCGGGCCGAGCCCGTGGCGGATCTGCGGCTGCATCCGCGCATCCACACCGGGCCCGGGGTCGTCGACCTGGGCCGGAAGGGCAGTTACTGCTCCTACATCCCGCACAGCTTCGTCGCCGAGTGGACGGGGGACGGCTCCCCGGCCGCCGCCTACGGCACGCAGCTGGCCGAGGGCCCGGCGGAGCAGGAGCCGGTGGCGGCGGTACGGCTGCACTTCCATCGCCGGATGGCGCGTCAGGAGGGCCGGCGGCGGCTGCGGTTCCTGCCGCTGCATCTCGCGCTGGAGGGCTATCTCGCGCTGCACTTCGGCGGTCCGACCATCGCGTGGGAGGAGTGGTCGCGGCAGGCGCTGCGGCAGGGGCTGTCGCCGCGCGTCGAGGCCGCCTACCTGGGACTCCAGGTGCCGGGGCTGGCCGACGCGCTGAGCGTCTTCGAGATCCACCCCGGCCAGTGCGGTGTCCTCGTCTACCTGGCCGACGCGCTGGCCGCCGCGTTCGTGGTGCCGCATCCGGAGGACTACCGGACGCTGCATCCGACGCTGGTCCAGGACCTGTACGGCGATCTGGTGCACCACTACGCGACGCTGATGCCGCCGGTGGCGGACTTCCGGGCGCGCATCACCGATCCCGGCATCCGCTCGCTCAGTGACCTGCGGGCGGCCGCGGCCGAACAGACGGACCGGTGGGAGGAGTTCCACGACACCACCATGGCCGCCGGGCTGGTGGAGCAGGAGAGCAGCTGGCAGCAGGTCCGGCGGATGGGGCGCTTCACGCTCTCCCGCTTCCTGCCGGAGTTCCGTCCGAAGCAGGACAACCACATCGGGGAGGCGATCCTCGACGAGCACGGCCGGGCCGTCTACCTCAAGACCTTCCGGCTCTCCGAGAACCAGGTCCGCCGCGGCTTCCTGCTCAGCCGGCTCGCCGCGCACGACTGGCATCTCGCGGACACGGCCGCCGAGTTCGGCATCGACGGCGCCGCGCTCGCCAAGCGGGTGGAGACGGCGGGCTTCGGCTGCCTGCTGCGGCAGCGTGGCTGAGGCGGGTCAGGGCGTGCGGGGCGCCGGGGTGCGGTTCGTCGGGACGCGGTTCGTCGACGCAAGGGGCGCCGGCGTGCGGCTCGTCGGGTTGCGGACCATGTACACGTCCACCGCGTCCTCGGACTCCAGGACGAAACCGTGTCGCTCGTACAGTCTGCGGGCCGCGCTGCCCCGGAGGACGTTCAGCCGGGTCAGGGCACCCTCCCGGTCGGGGCGTTCCAGCAGCCTGCCCAGGACGGCCGAGCCGATGCCCTTGCCCTGGAGCTCCGGGACGAGGAGGAAGTGCTCCAGCCAGTAGGCGTCGTCGGCCGGCCGCAGCGCCACGCAGCCGACCAGGGCACCGGCCACCTCGATGGCCGAGGTGTGCTCCGGCTGGTAGGCGTCGCGCAGCCGCTGCCGCACCCGGTGCTCGTCGTACCGGCCGAGCCGCTCCAGATCCGCCCTCATCACGACGGCACGGATCTCGACGATCTCCTCGAGATCCGCCATCGACGCTGCCCGCAGTTCCCAGTCCGCCATGATCATGATGTTATCGCCCGGACCGGGCACCGCCTCAGCCGACGGGAGCCGTGCGGATGGCCGCGATGTCGAACTGCAGGCGCACCTTCTCGCTCACCATGGCGCCGCCCTCGGCCAGCCTGGAGCTGTAGTTCAGTCCCCACTCCGTGCGGTCGATCGTCGTGGTGCCGTCGAAGCCAGCCCGCTGGTAGCCGAAGGGGTCGGTGACATGGCCGATGTAGGTGAGTTCGAGGACCACGGGGCGGGTGGTGGCCTTGATGGTGAGGTCGCCGGTCATGCGGTAGACATCGTTGCCAAGGGGCTCCACCCCGGTGCTGGTGAAGCGCATGCGCGGGTGGTTCGCCGAGTCGAAGAAGTCGCGGCCCACGAGATGGGCGTCACGTTGTTCCACTCCGGTGTCGACACTCGCCGTGGACACCGTGATCTCGGCCTGCGAACGGGACGGGTCCCGGCCGTCGAAGTAGAGGCGGCTCTGGTATTCGGCGAAGGCTCCGCGGACCGTGGTCACCATGGCGTGCCGTACGGAGAAGCCGATCCTGCTGTGTGCCGGGTCGATGACCCATTCGCCGGTCAGGGCGGCCAGGGTGGGGTCCGGCAGGAGCGTGGTGGGGGCGCCCGGCCGGCCGGTGGGGGGTGTGGGGGTGAAGGTGGGCTCCGTGCGGCGGAACGGAGTACCACGACTGAACAAATTCATGATTCACCTAATTACTGCACGGGAGTTGGCGAGGCAAGCCCGCGTGGGTGGTCGACGAAATATCCACAGGTCCCCCACCAACTCCCCCACGGCCAGGTCAATTGACCAGTTCTCGTCGATTCCCGCCAGCGTTCACACCTCGAATTAGGCATGATTTTCCGGCATTTGGGGCGGCGAATTGTCGAATTCGGAGTGACGCCGAAGGTCATGCTTCTCCCCCGTTTTGCCCTGCTGTTGGTAACGCGGCGGATCAGCGCCGGACTCGGACATACGTTCCTCTCCGTGAACTCTGAAGCCACCCTCCACAGCCCCGTCCGCCGCACGTTCCTGCGGGCCGGGCTGACCGGCGCCGCGGCCCTCGGCACCGGCCTCGCGGTCGGCGCGCCTCCCGCCGCCGCGGCCTCTCCCCTCACCCGCCCTCGCCCCGACACCCCCGACGAGGCGCTCCGGGAACTGGCGGCGGGCAATCGCCGCTGGCGCACCTTCCGTGAGCAGCACCCGGACGAGACACCGGCCACCCGTCAAACACTGGTCTCGGGGCAGCATCCCTTCGCGGTCGTTCTCGGCTGCATCGACTCCCGGGTGCCCCCGGAGCTGGTCTTCGACCAGGGACTCGGGGACCTGATGACCGTGCGCAGCGCCGGAGAGGTGCTGGACGAGGCGGTGCTCGGCAGCATCGCGTACGGGGTGCTGGAGCTCGGGATACCGCTCGTCCTCGTCCTCGGCCACCAGTCGTGCGGCGCGGTGCGGGCGGCGGTCGAGGCCGAGGCGTCCGGTGCACCGCTGCCCGCGCACATCCAGTACTTGGCCGACCAGATACGACCGAACATCGATCACACCAAGGAGGGCGACGCCCGGATCGACGCGACCATCGACGCCAACGTACGGGCGGTCCGCGCGCGCCTGGCGGCGGAGCCCGACCTCGCGGCGAAGGTCGCGGGCGGAGACCTGGCCATCGTGGGCGCACGCTACGAGTTGAGCAGCTGGCGCGTGCACCGGCTCACCGGCTGACGCACGGGGGCGGCCCCGGATCAGCGCCACGCCTGCCGGACCCCTCGCTGATCGGACAGTACTGTGCCGACACGGGGACCCGACCACGTATGCGAAGAGGTGGACGCATGGCAGGCAAGGCGAAGGAGACGTTGTCGCGCAAGGTCTACGAGGGTGAACTGCTGCGTCTGCAGACCGAGTTGGTGAAGCTTCAGGAGTGGGTGCGGGCCGAGGGCGCGCGGCTGGTCGTCGTGTTCGAGGGGCGGGACGCGGCCGGCAAGGGCGGCACCATCAAGCGGGTCGCCGAGCATCTCAACCCCCGTGTCGCCCGGATCGCGGCCCTGCCGAAGCCGACCGAGCGGGAGCGGACGCAGTGGTACTTCCAGCGGTACGTCGAGCATCTGCCGGCCGCCGGGGAGATCGTGCTGTTCGACCGGTCCTGGTACAACCGGGCCGGCGTGGAGCATGTGATGGGCTTCTGCACCAAGGAGGAGCACCAGCTGTTCCTGCGCCAGTGCCCGATCTTCGAGCGGATGCTGGTGGAGGACGGCATCCTGCTGCGCAAGTACTGGTTCTCGGTGAGCGACACCGAGCAGCAGGACCGTTTCCGGCGCCGGCTGGAGGACCCGCTGCGCCGCTGGAAGCTGTCCCCGATGGACCTGGAGTCACTCACCCGCTGGGAGGCGTACTCCCGGGCCAAGGACGAGATGATGGTGCACACCGACATCACCGAGGCTCCCTGGTACGTCGTCGAGAGCGACGACAAGAGGCGGGCCCGGCTGAACATGATCGCCCATCTGCTGGACTCGGTGCCCTACCAGGACGTGCCGCCGCCGGTGTTGGAGCTCCCGGAGCGTCCGGAGTCCACCGGCTATGTGCGGACCCCGCGCGATCTCCAGACCTACGTCCCGGACCACGCGGCAGGTCTGTGACGCCCCGCCGTCACCGGCCGGTGCGCAGGGGCTCGGCGGGGGCGTCGTCCGCCTGCCGGAGTGCGGTGAGCAGTTCGTTCTGGCCGGTGAGCAGCTCGGTGAGGATCCGGCGGGCGGCGCGCAGGAGTTCGGCGACGTCGCCGCCGGCGAGCGCGTAACGGACGGTCGAGCCCTCGCGCATCGACACCACGATCCCCGAGCGGCGCAGCACGGCCAATTGCTGGGACAGGCTGGACGGCTCGATCTCGATGTCGGCGAGCAGGTCCCGCACGGACACGGGCCCGTGCTGGAGGAGCTCCAGCACCCTGATGCGCACGGGGTGGCCGAGCATGCGGAAGAACTCCGCCTTGACCTGGTAGAGGGGGGCCTGCATGGCTGCTCGCTCCTTGTCGGCTGGGTGGGACCGCGGTGCGACGGCACCTGAGGGGGCACCGCCGCATCACAGGCCGCCCTCGGATGCCGATCCTTCACGCCCCGGGCCGTGCGCGAACACACATTGGGACCATGCTGATGTGGTGACTTGAAGAAGTCTTCACATGATGGGCAGCGGTGGCCCCGGCTGCGTGGCCCGGGTCAGATCTCGATCGCCTCCTCGACGCGTTTGAGCTGGTGCCGGGCCATGGCCAGGTTCGAGCGGGCCTTGTCGAGGACGAGGTAGAGGAACAGGCCGTTGCCGCTGCGGCCGGTGACCGGCCGGATCAGGTGGTACTGGCTGTCCAGCGTGATCAGCATGTCCTCGATACGGCCCTTGAGGCCGACCTGCTCCATGGTGCGCACCTTGGCCCGGACGACGTCCGTGTTGCCGGCCGCGGCGACCGTCAGGTCCAGGTCCTTGTTCCCGCCCAGGGTGCCCAGCGCCATTCCGCTGGTGTAGTCGACGACCGCGGCTCCCAAGGCCCCCTCGACCCCGGCCATCATCTCCTTCAGCGACACTTCCACACTCGCCACAGTGCCTCCCTTGCGCTCGTTGACTGCGGCGGACCGGCGCCGCCGGCCCGCCTCGATGCCCCCGGACCGTACGCATGCCGCCGCCCCGCGAGGACCGACTCTCTGGGACTGACCTGTGCGCGGCGGACAACGACCGAACAACGGCGCGACGGGATCGTTCGGGTGACCGGAACTGCCGTGACGGGCCCCGAAGTTGACGCCCGTGGGCCGCCCCGCGTACCGGGCGGCCCTGTCGCCGTGGGGCCGATCGGCCCTGTGCGCCGTCCCCAAGGGCCCCTGGAGCACGCGAGGGGCCACCGGCGAGGGTGGAGTGTCGCGTGGCCCGAGCCCCGCACTCATCTGTTCCACCTCGCTTCCCGGAGGCTTCATGCTGTCCGCAGAGTCCGCCGCCGTCGTCCGGGCCACGCTGCCCGCCGTGGCCGGAGCCCTCGACGAGATCACCACGCGCTTCTACGGCGCGATGTTCCGCGACCGACCCGAACTGCTGGACGGGCTGTTCAACCGGGGCAACCAGGCCAGCGGCGCCCAGCGCCGGGCGCTGGCCGGGTCGATAGCGGGCTTCGCGAGCGCGCTCCTCGCCGACCCCGACTCCCGTCCTGACGCGCTGCTGGCGCGGATCGCCCACAAGCACACCGCGGTCGGGGTCACCGAGGACCAGTACACGGTCGTCCACAAGTACCTGTTCGGCGCCATCGCCGAGGTGCTCGGCGACGCGGTCACCCCGGAGGTGGCCGCCGCCTGGGACGAGGTGTACTGGCTGATGGCCGGCGCGCTCATCGCCCAGGAGGCCCGTATCTACCTGGAGGCGGGGGTCGCGCCGGGTGAGGTGTGGCGGCCGTGGACGGTCGTCGACCGGCGCGAGGAGACCGCCGACGTGGTCTCCTTCGTCCTGCGTCCGGCCGACGGCGGTCCCGCCCCCGCGGCGAAGGCCGGGCAGTACGTCAGCGTCCGGGCCCTGATGCCGGACGGCGTGCACCAGCTGCGCCAGTACAGCCTGTCCGGCGACCCGGGCGGCGAGCTGCGCCGTATCACCGTCAAGCGGGTCGGCGGCGGGGAGGTGTCCACCCTCCTGCACGGCTCGGTGCGGGCCGGGGACGAGCTCACCCTGTCCGCGCCCTTCGGTGACGTCGTCCTCGACGAGACGGACACACCGCTCGTCCTGGTCTCCGCCGGCATCGGCTGCACCCCCATGGTCGGCATGCTCGCCCACCTCGCCGCCACCGGCTCCACCCGCAAGGTCCTGACGCTGCACGCCGACGTCTCCCCCGGCACCCACGCCCTGCGCACCGAGACCCGCGCGCTCACCGCACAACTGCCCGCGGCCGAGGCCGTGTTCTGGTACGAACGGTTCGGCATCGCCGAACCCGGCGCTCGCTCCGGCCTGATGAACCTCGACGGGATCGACGTGCCGGCGGACGCCACCGTCTACCTGTGCGGCCCGCTGCCGTTCATGCGCACCGTCCGCACCCAGCTGCTCGACCACGGTGTCCCGCCGCGGCACATCCGCTACGAGGTGTTCGGCCCCGACCTGTGGCTGCCGGACGCGTCCTGACGCGAAGGCCCCACTGACGCTTCAGCGGTCACCCTTGGACCAGCCTCGTCCCGCCGAGGGGCCGTGACCGTCGTCGGGTCCGGGTCCGCGACCGTTGACCGTTGTACCGCCGCGAGTCGGCCACGAGACGCATATGCGGCGGACAGGTTCCGCCGGGGTGCGGACAGTAAGTGACATAGCGTCTCGATTCCCGTCCGGGTGCGGTGAGATGACCCGAACCGTCACCGGCAGCGGGTGGGGAGAGAGATGGGTCTGATTCCAGTACCGGACGTGGCGGACGGCCCCGAGCGGACGTCGTGCACCTGCGGCGCAGCGGCCCGTCCGAACGAGCCGGGGGCCGACGAGGACCGGTTCCGTGGTCTGCTGGAAGCCGCCCCGGACGCCATGGTCATCGTCGACGACGGCGGCATCATCAAACTCGTCAACGCCCAGACCGAGGCCCTGTTCGGCTACGGCCGCGAGGAACTCCTCGACCATCCGGTGGAGTTGCTGATCCCGCACCGCTTCCGCCCGCACCACACCCGGCACCGCGGGGGCTACGCCGCCAACCGCCAGGTCCGGCCCATGGGCGCGGGACTCGATCTGCACGGACTGCGCAAGGACGGCACCGAGTTCCCCGTCGAGATCAGTCTCTCGCCGCTGGAGACCGCGGACGGGCTCCTGGTCTCCGCGGCGGTCCGCGACGTCAGCGACCGCAGGGCCGCCGAGGCCCGGATCAACGAGCTCGCCGCGCTCGTGGAGTCGTCCCAGGACGCGATCCTCGCCAAGACCCTCGACGGCTACATCACTTACTGGAACGCCGCCGCGCAGAGCCTGTACGGCTACACCGCCCAGGAGGCCATCGGCCGGCACGTGTCCGTGCTGGCGCCGAGGGAGAAGCGCGGCGAGGTCACCTCCCTGCTGAAGCGGCTGTGCCACGGCGAGAAGGTCGAGCACTTCGAGACCCTGCGCCTGACCCGCTCCGGCGAACTGCTGGACGTCGACGTCACCTTGTGGCCCACCCGGGACACGGCGGGCACGGTCGTCGGCGCCTGCGCCATCGTCCGCGACATCAGCGACCGCAAGCGCGCCGAGGCCGAACTCACCGTCCTCTACGAGCAGCAGCGGCACATCGCGCTCACCCTGCAACGCAGCCTGATGGGCACCCCGTCCGCGGTCCCCGGCCTGGCCACGGCCAGCCGGTACCGGCCCGCCACCCAGGGCGCGGGCGTGGGCGGCGACTGGTTCGACCTGATCCCGCTGGGAGCCGGCCGGGTGGGGGTCCTCATCGGTGACGTGATGGGCCGCGGCCTCGAAGCCGCCGCGGTGATGGGCCAGTTGCGCTCCGCCGCGCACGCCCTGGCCAAGACCGGCATGCAGCCCCGGCAGCTGATGCAGGCCCTGGACACCTGTGTCGCCGACCTGGACGTCCCCGACCAGCTGGTCACCTGCTGCTATCTGGTCGTCGCCCCGGACAGCGGAACCGTCACCGTCTGCTCGGCCGGTCATCTGCCGGTGCTGGTCGCTCCCCCGGGCTGCGGGGTCCGCGGGCTGACGACCCCGGTGAACGCCCCGCTGGGCGTCGGCGACATCCTCTACGAGCAGTCGTGCGCCGACATTCCGCCCGGCGCCACGCTCGTCCTGTACACCGACGGGCTGATCGAGACGCCCGGCAGCGACATCGAGGAGCGTCTCGGTGAACTCACCTCCGTCCTGGACGGGTTCTTCGTCGACGCCCCCGCTCTGGAGATCGCCGCGGACCATGTCCTGACGAGCCTGCTGCCCGACGCCGACAGCCATGACGACGACGTGACCCTGCTGCTGGCCCAGCTGCCGGCGGCGCCGCTGGCGGCGCTCACCACCGATCTGCCGGCGCTGCCGTCCTCGGTCCCGGACGGGCGCACGTTCCTCAACAAGGCCCTCATCGCCTGGGAGTGCGCCGAGTCGGCGGAGGAGGCCCGGCTGCTGCTCTCCGAGATCCTCACCAACGCGGTCCAGCACGCCGAGGGCCCGATCACACTGCATCTGTGCCGGACGGCCACGGACCTCACGGTCGAGGTGAGCGACCGCAGTCCGCACCTGCCCCAGCCGCGGATCGCGGGCGAGGACGAGGAGTCCGGCCGCGGTCTGCTGCTCGTGCGCGCCCTGGCCGACGGCTGGGGGGTACGGCCCACCGACGAGGGCAAGACCACGTGGTTCACGCTGAAGCTGTGAGGCGCGGCGCGGCCGCTATGTCTCCTGGACGGGCACCCGCCACACGAGCCTCGTCCCGCCGCCGGGCGGTGAGGTCGACTCCAGTTCCCCGCCCAGTTGTTCGGCGCGTTCGGCCATGTTGCACAGCCCGCTGCGGCGGCCCTCGGCCGGGATGCCCACCCCGTCGTCGGAGACGGTCAGCCGGAGGTCACGGCCGTCCGTCGCGAGGACCACGTCGGCACGGCTGGCGTGGGCGTGCCGGGCGACGTTGGTCAGGGCCTCCGAGAGAACGGCCACCGCCTGCTCGGCGACGTCCTTGGGCACATGGGTGTCCAGCAGGCCTTCCATCCGCACGCTCGGCGCGAACCCCAGCACCGGTGCCGCCTCCCCGACCACGCGCACCACGCGGGCCCGCAGCCCGGAGCCGGGGATGTCCTCGCGGGCCCGCAGGCCGAAGATGGTCGACCTGATGATCTTGATGGTCTCGTCGAGGTCGTCGACCGCCCGCAGCACCCGCTTGGACGCCTCGGGGTGGTCGATGAAACGGCCCGCGCTCTGCAACGTCATACCGGTGGCGAACAGCCGCTGGATCGCGAGGTCGTGCAGGTCGCGGGCGATCCGGTCGCGGTCCTGGAGGACGGCGATCTGGGCGGCGTCACGCCGGCGGTCCGCGAGCTCCATGGCGACCGCGGCCTGCGCGGCGAACGCCTGGAGCGGTTCGATCTCCTGCCCCGAGTACACCGGGTGTCCGGCCTCCCGTCCCAGCAGGACGACACCCCGTACGCCCTCCCCCGTGCCGATGGGCACGGCGACCGCGGGGCCGAGTCCGCCGACGGCCGCCGGGACGGCCGCGGTCCAGGCGTCCCGTGAGATGTCGGCGATGGTGGTGGGGACGCCGCTGGTGAAGGCCCGGCCGATCAGCCCGTCGTCCACGGGGGCCAATAGCCCGCGGTAGGCCTCGGCGCCCTCGCCGATGGCCAGTTCCATCGTCAGCGAGCCAGTGCCCTCGACCGGGACGGCGACGAGCGCGAGCACGGCGGTGGTGATCTCCCGGGCCCGTTCGGCGATCACGCGCAGGACCTCGCCGCGCTCGCTGCCGGACATCACACTGTGCGTGATCTCCGCGCTCGCCCGCAGCCAGCGCTCCCTGAGCCGGGACTCCTCGTAGAGCCGGGCGTTGTCGATGGCTACGCCCGCGGCGACGGCGAGCGTCGACAGGACCGACTCGTCCTCCTCGTCGAACTGCACCCCGCCGCGCTTCTCCGTCAGGTACAGATTGCCGAACACCTGGTCGCGCACCCGGATCGGGACGCCGAGGAAGGTGTTCATCGGCGGGTGATGGGCCGGGAACCCGTAGGAGGAGGGGTGCTCGGAGAGCTTCGCCAGCCGCAGCGGCTCCGGGTTGGTGATCAGTTCGCCGAGAATGCCGTGGCCCTCGGGGTAGGGGCCGATCCGGGCGATCTGCTCCTCGGAGACGCCGACGGTGTGGAACGCCGACAGCCGCTTGCCGTCCGAGCCGATCACGCCCAGGGCGGCGTACCGCGCGTCCACCAGGACCGCCGCGGCCTCCACGATGCTGCGCAGCGCCTGCTCCAGGTCGAGCTCGCGCCCCACCGAGAGCACCGCCTCCAGGAGGCTGTGCACCCGGTCCCGGGTGCCTCGGGCCGCGTCCAGCCGGGCCTGCAGCTCCTCCAGCAGCTCGTCCAGCCTCAGCTGCGGCAGCCGCACCCGGGCCCGCTCGAACTCATCGGAGCTTCCCACCTGCGATCCTCCCGGTCCCGTACGCCCTGCGGCGGCCGACCGTGCCGGTTTCCTGCCACGGTATCGGCCCGCCGGAGCGAACGGTACGGAGTCCGGGAACGCCCGTGCCGCGTCTGGGTGTTCAGCGACCTTCCTGCCGGAGCCGGTCCTGGGCCTGGGTGGCGATGACGGCGGCCTGGATGCGCCGCTCCACGCCGAGCTTGGCCAGCAGCCGGGAAATGTGGTTCTTCACGGTCTTCTCGGCGAGGTACAGCCGCTGCCCGATCTGCCGGTTGGTGAGCCCCTCACCGATCAGGGCCAGGATCTCGCGTTCCCGCCCGGTCAATCCCGGCAGCGCCTCCGGCTCCTCCTCCTGCCGCTGTCCCTGACGGAGCCGGGCCATCACCTTGGCGGTGGCGCTCGGGTCGAGCAGCGACTGGCCCGCGGCCACCGTGCGCACGGCCGACACCAGGTCGGAGCCCTGGATCTGCTTGAGGACGTAGCCGGACGCCCCCGCCATGATCGAGTCCAGCAGGGCCTCCTCGTCGTCGAAGGAGGTCAGCATCAGACAGGTCAGCTCGGGCATGCGGGAGCGCAGTTCCCGGCAGACGGTCACCCCGTCGCCGTCCGGCAGCCGTACGTCGAGGACGGCGACCTGCGGACGCAGGGCGGGAACCCGGACCAGCGCCTGCTCGACGGTGCCTGCCTCGCCGACGACGGTGATGTCCGGTTCGTCGTCGAGCAGGTCGCGCACCCCGCGTCGTACCACCTCGTGGTCGTCCAGCAGGAAGACCCTGATCGGGTTGTCGGGGCCGGGCTGTCCCGCGCCGTCCGCCATCGAACGCTCCTCGTCCCGTGTGCCGTGCCGGTGCCCGCTGTTCGTGGGTGGCATCGGCCTCTTGTGGAGATCCTTCTCTTCGCCGGGCCGAAAGACCAGGGCCGGTCGGCCCTCTTTCGCCCCGGCCGCGCTCCGAGGGGCCGGACGGACGACGGGCAGGGCCGAACGGCCCTAGCCCTCCCCCGCCACCGGGCGTTCCATCGATCTGTCCCCCACCCTTCGGCAGAACGCCCAGCGGGCGCCGCAGCTCACGGAAGACCTTCATGACGATCAAGAGGGAACTGGACAGTTCCGAAGCCCTGAGACTGCTCGGCGGGGTGTCCCTGGGCCGGGTCGTCTTCACCCGTCACGCGCTGCCGCAGATCCGCCCGGTCAATCACGTGGTGGACGGCGGCGACATCGTCATCCGCACCCACGAGGGCGCGGCCCTGACCTCGCACACCGGCCGGGCGGACGGCCCGGGCGTGGTGGTCGCGTACGAGGCCGACCTCATCGACCCCGACACCCACCTCGGCTGGAGCGTCGTCGTCACCGGCTACGCCCATCTGGTGACGGACCCGCGGGAGCTGGCCCGCTACCGGGCCATGCTGCGGCCCTGGGTGGAGCAGACGATGGACTACGCGGTCCGTATCCGCCCCGATCTGGTGACCGGGATCCTGCTCACCGCGGCGGACGCCTGAGATCGCACGCGCCGGGGCCACGCCGCGTCCGTGCGGCGTGGCCCCGGCGTGTGCGGGCGGGCCGGTTCACATCAGCCAGCGGTTCCGGCTGACGAAGGGCAGCCGCGCCCAGACCCTGCCCAGTCCCCAGGTGGCGCCGGCGCCCGCGGCGGCGAGGGCGATCAGGACGATGGCGTAGACGACGTGGTAGTCGGTGAACGGGTTGGTCGACATGCTCAGCGACCCGTCGGACAGGTGCTTGGCCGGCGGCCACTCCGCGATCCACATCAGCGCCATCATCGCCGTGCCGGCGACGGCGGCGAGGCGCAGCCCGATGCCCGCGATCAGGGCGAGGCCGATGCCGAGGAGGCCGAGCATGAACAGCCAGTCCGCCCAGCCGGCCCCCGCCCAGTCGTGGAAGGTGGACTCCATGGGGCCCGCGGCGACCCCGCCGAGGAAGCCCTTGGTGGGCGAGCCGCCGTCGATCCAGCCCTTGCCGGACGGGGTGGCGTAGCCGAAGCCGAAGGTCTTGTCGAGGAACGCCCACAGGAAGACGAACCCGGTCAGGACGCGGAGCACCGCCAGGACGTACGGGCTGTTCGCCGTCGCCGTCGTGACAGCGCTCGTCTCGGTCGGGGAACTCGCCGTCCCGCTCCTGCGCAGGGACGGGAAGCGGAATCCCGGGTGACGGTGCGGGTGATCGTGAACGGCCATGGTGCTCATCCCTTCCAGGGGTGACGCTCGGGTACTCGACGACTGTCGTCGAGCACCCTCAATGTCCCGCTGCGCCGCCCGGCGGCGGAGGGGCTGCGCGGGCCGTGCTGGGGGGCCGAACGTCCTTGCCCGCAGGGCCCGTTCAGGCCTGTCCGGCAGGGTCGTCGTCAAGGCCGGCGGGGATCTGGCGGATCTCCCGGCCGGTGATCTCGTCGGCGTCGACGCACACCCACAGCTCGCGCCGACCACCCGCCCAGGGTGCGCTGTACGCCCGTTCCGTCAGGCGGCGGATCGTGGCGGGCTCCTGCGCCTGCCTGGCCCGTCCGCGGACGAGCACGCTCCAGCCCCGGCTCATGGCCTCGTCGAGGTGGTCGACCTCGAAGGCGATGCGCCGGCCCAGGGCCTCGGCGGGAGCGGTGCCGGGCGCCGTCCGGAAGGCGATCGTGCCGTCGACGACGGTGTAGTTGACGGGCAGGACCGTGGGCCCGTCGGCCGTGGTCACCGCGAGGCGGCCCACCCCGTGCGTGCCCAGCCGGCGCCGGCACTCAGCGTCGCTCAGCGCGACGAGTCCGGCGTGCCGGGCCGCCTGTTCCCGGCCCGGCGGGGCCTCGGTCTCGCCGCCGGTGAGCGAGGTGACCCCGGTCTCCAGCGCGGCGGCGAGCCGCAGCAGGGCGCTCCTGCCTGGGATCGCGGCGGAGGACTCCTCCAGATACCGGAGGTAGGAGCAGGACATGCCCGCCCGGTCCGCGGTGTCGGCCCGGGTCAGCCCGAGTTCCCTGCGCCGCTGTACGAGGCGTCGTCCCAGATCTCCTCCGGGGCTTTCGGTGCGTGCCGTCGTGCCGGATGTTGTCGTGTCGGCCACGACCCCTCACCTCCTGCTGGTGCCGGGCCGCCGGAACGGCCCGGGGCGGACCGGGCCTTTGCCCTCGGTCCCCCTCGCGTCCCCGTGGTTCAGCATCTGCCCTGCCGGCCGGTACGCGCTTGGGCCGGTCGGGCCCCCTTTGCCCGGTTCCGTCACCTGCCGGGGCGAGCCACCCGCCAGGGTCCCGGTCAGCCTCCTGAACAGGGCCGACCGGCCCTTCCACCCATCAGGGCGCACCGAGTTGGCTCGGACCATGTTCAAGGACCACGAGGAGTCCACGCCCTGCCACACGGAACGTCTCGTCGGCGGCACGATCGTGGTGGAAGTGCAGGGTGAGATCGACCTGTGCACGGGGCCGCCGCTCTCGGCCCGCCTCGACGCCCTGACCGCCGGACCGTTCCCCGACCTGGTGCTGGACCTGCGCCCGGTGTCCTTCGTCGACTGCAGCGGACTGCGCGCCCTGTGCCGGGCGCGCAACCGGGTCCTCGCCCGCGGCGGACGGTTCCGCCTGGTCACCGAGAGCGCCCGGCTGCTGGGGATTCTGCGGTGTGTGGATCTGGGCGACGCTTTCGAGGTGCTGTCCCGGCCGCCCGAAGGGGTCGTCCCCACGCCCCGGCCGGACCTCGTCCCCGTCGATGTCGGCTAACTGGGCGGCAGCTGTGCGTCGAGCACGGCGTGCGGGTCGTGTCGGGGTGTGAGGGGGCCTTCGGGGCCGTAGCCGATACGGATCAGCATCTGGGCATGTCCGCTGCGCTCGGGGTGCGGGCTCAGGGTGCACCGCAGGTCGGGCCACTCCATCGGCTGGTGCAGCAAAGACGCGCGCAGGCCGTGGACGGTGGCGACGAGCAGGGCGTGTTCGAGTGCCTGCCCGGCGCGCAGCCAGTCGGTGCGGCGGTCGTGGACCGTCGTGAGGAGCCCGACGACCGGTTCCGTCTCGAAGGGCTGGGCGGGGAGCCGCTCGGCGTGCCGTTGCGCGGTGAAGTCGCGCATGGGGATGCGTTCCCGGGAGTCCTGCGGGCCGAGCACGGACCACGGCAGACCGGTCCGCGCCGGCGAGTCCGGGTCCTGGTGCACCCAACGGCGGCTCTCGGCTCCGCGCGCCCCGTCCGCTCGGTTGCGGAGTTCGGCCTCCCTTACCACCCGGAGCAGACGGGCGGTCTCGTCGACGCCCGGGAAGCCGAGCGAGGCGCCTTCCGCCCGGGCGGCATCGGCGAGTTCGGCGAGGGCGTGACGCGGCAGGGGGCGGCCGGAGAAGGGGAAGCGGCTGCTGCGCCGACGCCAGACGGCCGGATAGAGGTCGTCGCGATGGCCGGTGGGGTGCCCGCTGCGGCAGCCGTCCAGACGGACGGTGGCGAGCAGGCCGGGGTCGTCCGGGCGGGGCAGCAGTCGGACGAACGGTGACCAGCCGAAGTGGGCGGCCGCGACACGGAGGTTGAAGACGGACGCCCCCACCGACACATGCAGGGCACGGCCGACGGGGTCGGTGTGGCGCAGGCCCCGTTCCGCCGAGGCCCACACCTCGAACGCCGGGGTCTCGGCATCCAGCCGGAACCGCCACGGCTGGGTGTTGTGGATCGAGGGCGCGGCCACGGCCGCGGCGAGGCAGGCTTCCAGGGTCCTGGCGTCGAGAGGCGTCGATCGCATGATGTCCTCCTTCGCACGAACGCCCGCACGAACCGGCACTTACGCTCGCACGAAGCGGAACGAACTTCCGTACGTACGCGGTCCTTCGAGCGTGGGCCTGCCGCCGGGTGCGGGGACGGGGCCGTTGGTCCCTCGTCGGAGGCCGGGCGGCCGGGCGGGCGCCCCGCCGGGCCGCCCCGGCGTCACGGCATCCCGCGCATGGGCTGAACGGCCCCTCCACCGAACGAACTTGGACCCGAACAGCCCGGCGACGCCGCCTGGTCGGCCCCTGCCGCGATGCGCGTCGCGATGTCACCTTCCTGGCAGTGGCAGACAGAAGGAGGTGCGACCGATGCGCGGCGGCAGGCGTACGAAGCAGTGGTGGTGGCGGTGGCGGAGCAACCCGCTGCGTCGACGTGAGGACGTTCTCGAGGCATGGCTCGTGCTGGCCGTCTGGGCCCTCGTCTCGGTGGGCGGGACGCTCGCGGGAGTGGTGGCCGCCCGTGCCGCCGACGAGACCTTCGCCCGGCAGCGCGCCGACCGGGAACCCGTACGGGCGGTGGTCCTGGCCGACGTGCCCCGGGCGACCGGGGCGAGGGGCAGCGTGTACGCCGACCGCGCCCTGGCGAAGGTCCGCTGGACGGCCGCCGACGGCTCCCTCCGTACCGGCAGCACCCTGGTGGAAGCCGGCCGCGAGGCCGGGTCGGCGGTCACCGTCTGGACGAACCGGCAGGGCGACGTCACCACCCGGCCGCCAGGGCCGAGCGACGCAGCCGTCGAGGCGGGCCTCCTCGGCGCGGGGGCCGCCCTCGCCCTGAGCGGCCTTGTGATCGGCGCCGGAGCGACGGTGCGGTGGCGGCTCGACCGACGTCGGATCGCAGGTTGGGGCACGGAATGGGCCATGGTCGGGCCGCAGTGGGGCCACAAGACGGGCTGACCCCTCCGGGAGACCCACCCCGCTTCCCACCCGTGACGGCCGTCCGCCCCGCGTCCTCCTCGGTACAGCCACGCCACCATCGGTGCAACTATGAAAAAATCGCCCTATAGCGGCACCGAAGGAGAACTCCTGTGAGCAGCCCCGCCGACGAGTCCGGCTACGGGAACATCCAGCTCGACCGCACCGGTCAGGCCGCGGCCTTCGACGCCCTCGGCGACCGTTACGACGAGGCCTTCCCGCACAAGGAGGGGCAGGTCGCGGCCGCCGAGTGGCTCGTCCGGTCGCTGCCCACCGGGTCCCGCGCCCTTGACCTGGGGTCCGGCACCGGCATTCCGACCGCGCTCCAGCTGGCCGAGGCGGGCTTCGAGGTCGTCGGTGTCGATCTGTCGGACGGGATGGTGGCGCTGGCGCGCAAGAACGTGCCCGGCGGGCGGTTCCATCAGGCGGACATCGCCGATCTGCGGCCGGGCGGCCCGCTGGACCTCGGCCGCTTCGAGGCGGTGGCGGCCTTCTTCTCGCTGCTCATGCTGCCGCGCGCGGAGATCCCGCTGGCGCTGCGGACCGTGCACCACCTGCTGGTGCCGGGCGGCCTGTTCGCGCTGTCGATGGTGGAGGCGGACGTCGACGACTTCTCCATCCCGTTCGTCGGGGAGAGCATCCGGGTCTCCGGCTACCTCAGGGAGGAGCTGCGCGAGGTGGTCGAGGCGGCGGGCTTCGAGATCGTCGACGAGTCCTCGTTCACCTACGCCCCGGCCTCCGCGGACGTCCCGCCCGAGGTGCAGATCTTCCTGCGCTGCCGACGGCGGCACGCCTGACGACTCCTGTTCCGGCCGCCCCGACGCGGGCCGCCCGGCGGGAAGGACACGCATGACGAAGCGCCTCGGCAGCGGCAAACGCACCGGCGGCAAGGCAGCCGGGGCGCGCGGGCGTGCCGCCGCCTCCCGTCGGCCGACGCGCTCCGCCCCGCCGCCCGCCTCCGGTGACCGTCCGGACGAGGGCCGGACCGAGGCGCAGACCGACCGGCTGCGGTACCTGGACGCGGCGACCCGCAGCATCGCCCGCGGCATGGACCTCGACGAGACACTGTCGGAGCTGTGCCGGGCGGCCGTCCCGGCCTTCGCCGACACGGCTCTCGTTCATCTGTACGATCCACTGCCGGTGGGCGACGAGACCGGCCCCGTCCCCGGCGTCCTGCGGCTGCTCACCACCGAGCAGACGTCCTCCGACGCCCCGGCCGCCGTGGCCGAGGCCGTCCATCCCGCCGTGGGCGGCCCGCTGGCGACACGGCTGCGGGACGGCCGACCGATCTTCGGCGACGCCCCGCACGCGGCCGCCACGGTGACCGAACTGCTGGGCGCGGCACACGCGCCCGGGGCGCTGCCGCCCGGCCGCCGCCTGATCCTCGCCCCCCTGCACGGCCGCAGCCACGTCCTCGGCAGCGTCACCCTCCTGCGCGGTGCCGGACGCCCCGGCTTCACCGACGACGATCTGCTGGTCGCCTCCCAGCTCGCCACCCACACCGCGCTCGGCATCGACAAGGCGATGCTGTACGCGCGCGAGGCGTCCGTCGCCGACGCGCTCCAGCGCACCATGCTCCCGCCGTCGCTGCCCGAGCCGCCCGGCGTCCGGCTGGCCAGCCGCTATCTGCCGGCCTCGCGGACCGCACAGGTGGGCGGCGACTGGTACGACACGATCCCGCTGCCCGGCAACCGGGTCGCCCTGGTCATCGGCGACGTGATGGGCCACTCCATGACGTCGGCGGCGATCATGGGGCAGCTGCGGACCACCGTGCAGACCCTGGCCCTGCTCGACCTGCCTCCCGACGAGGTGCTGCACCACCTCGACGAGCAGGCGGAACGGCTGGGCACCGAGCACACCGCGACCTGTCTGTACGCCCTCTACGACCCGGTCCTCCAGCGACTGCTGGTCTCCAACGCCGGCCACCTGCCGCCGGTACTGCTGCATCCCGACGGGCACGGGGAGATCCTGTCGGTCCCGCCCGGGGCGCCGATCGGTGTGGGCGGCGGCGGTTTCGAGGCCACCGAGATCCACGCGCCGGCCGGGGCGACCCTGCTGCTCTACACCGACGGCCTGGTCGAGTCCCGCGACTTCGACGTACTGACCGGCATCGAGATCCTGCGGGCCCGGTTGCAGTCGGCCACCGCGGGGGCCGCGCCCCCGGCGCTGGAGACCCTGTGCGACGCGGCGCTCGGCACCCTGGGAGGCGGCGAGCGGGACGACGACGTGGCGCTGCTCGCCGCCCGCTTCGAGGGCCTGCTGCCGGAGACGGTCGCCTACTGGTACCTGGCCCCGCGCCCCCAGACCGCCGGCCAGGCCCGCCGGCTGACCCGCAGGACGCTGGGCCGCTGGGGGCTCGACTCCCTGATCGAGTCCACCGAGCTCATGGTCAGCGAGGTGGTGGCCAACGCCGTGCGGTTCGCCACGCGCCCGATCACCCTGCGTCTGCTGCGCACGGACGTGCTGCGCTGCGAGGTCGGGGACGACTCCCCGGTGGTGCCGAGAATGCGGCACGCCCGGCTGAGCGACGAGGGCGGCCGGGGGCTGTTCCTGGTCGACCAGGTGGCGCAGCGCTGGGGAGCGACGCGGCTGAGCTCGGGCAAGGTCGTCTGGTTCGAGCAGTTCCTCCCCGAGGACGCCCCCCGCTGAGCGGCGGCGGCCGGCCCCCTGCTCAGTCCGCCGGACGTCCGCCGAACCGCCAGTCGTGGATCTCGACGCTCTCGTACCGCCCCGCCCGCGCGTACGGATCGCCCGCCATCATCGCCTCGGCGGCCTCTCGGTCCGCCAGCTCGGCCAGCACCGCGGTGCCCCGCCAGGTGACGCCGTCCTCGGCGAGCAACGGCCCGTACGCGATCAGCCGGTCGCCGAAGCCGTCCTCGAGGTAGCGCCGCTGTTCCGCGTCGAGGAGTTCCAGCTCCGCGACCGCTTCCGGCCCGCCCTGGGCGATGATCAGGAAGCGACCGAATCCGGCCGTCGTCCCCGTGTACTCCCACATGGTGCGCCCCAGCGTGTTCCGCCAGCGACGGATGAGGACGTCACGGTAGACACCGGCCTTGTAGTTCGGTTCCTCGAACGCGAACCGCTGCGCGGCGGCCGCGTCGGGCAGGTCGACGATGTGCAGGCTGCCGCTCACGCCGTCGCCCTCGGCCGGGAACGTGGGCCCGCGCGCGATCATCTCCTCGGCGTAGCCGTCCATGAACGTCCAGTGGTCCTCGTTCAGTCGCATGCGCAGGTCGAGGGAGTCCGCCCGGTCCCGGCAGTAGATGAAGTACTCCATGTCGCTCCCCCAGAAGGTCGTCCGTACGGGATGGCCGGTTCACATCCTCTCCCGGTTTCGATCTTCTAGGGTCCGTGGTCATGACACGCTCTCCGGACCCTTCGCCGTTGTGGCGTGACCAGCGGTTCGTGCTGCTGCTGTGCGCACGGGTCGTCTCCGTCCTGGGCAACGGTTTCGCACGCGTGGCGCTGGCGTTCGCGGTGCTCACCCTGCCGGGCGCGGGCGCGGGCCGCCTGTCTCTGGTGCTGGCCTGCCAGGCGTTGCCGCAGTTGGTGTTCGTCCTGGCGGGCGGGGTCATCGCGGACCGGATGTCGCGGTCGAGGCTGATGGTCCTTGCCGACGTACTGGGCACGGCGGCGTACGCCGGTCTGGCGGGGATGGTGTTGAGCGGTCACGCCCCGCTGGCGGGCATGTGCCTGCTGGCCGTCGCCGCCGGGACGGCCACCGCCCTCTTCGCGCCCGCCATGGACGGCCTGGTGCCGCTGCTGGTGTCGGCCGACCGTCTGCAACGGGCCAACGGGCTGCTGCGGATGGGCACCAACTCCGCCCTGCTGCTGGGCCTTTCGTTGTCCGGTGTGACCGTGGCCCTGGTCGGTGCCGGTTGGGCCCTCGCGGTCAACGCGGGCTCCTTCGCCCTGAGTGCCGTCCTCACCACCCGTCTCGCGGTGGCCGCACGGCCGCGCGCCAAGGCGTCCGGCTGGCACGAACTGCGCGAAGGGTGGCGGGAGTTCGCCTCGCGGCAGTGGCTGTGGGTGGTGGTGGCGCAGAGCGCGGTCGTGGTCGCCGCGCTCAACGCCAACCTCGGTGTCCTGGGGCCGCTGATGGCCGACCGGCACCTGGGCGGGGCGCGCGCCTGGTCGGTCGTGGTGGCCGCACAGGCCGTGGGGACGATCGCCGGGGCGGGGCTGGCAGCCCGGGTACGGGTGCACCGCCCGCTCCTGGTCGCCGTGGTGTGCATGTTCCCGGCCGCCGTACCCGTCGCACTGCTCAGCGCGCGGGCGCCGGTGTGGTCGATCGCCGCGGCCATGTTCGCCGCCGGTGTCGCCGGCGACGTCTTCGGTGTGCTGTGGTCCACGACCGTCCAGCGCGAGATCCCCGAACACGTGCTGTCCCGGGTCAGTTCCTACGACTGGTTCGGCTCCCTGAGTCTCGCCCCGCTCGGCCTCCTGGTCGCCGGCCCGATCGCCGCCGCCGTGGGTGTCGGCCCGGCGCTGGCCGGCTGCTCGGCCCTGGTGGTGCTGGCCACGGCGGCCGCCCTGCTGTCACCGCAGGTCCGCAACCTGCGCACCCCGGCGGGCAGAGTGTCGGCCGCCTCCCTGGAGAACGCCGGTTCCTAGACTCGTGGGTCGGATGCGAGGGAGGTCGGCATGCTGCTGGACGCGGAGGCCGAGGGATGAGCGGCGAAGGCCCCGACGCCGTGGCGGCCCGGCTCACCGGGCGGGCCGTGGTGGCGCGGCGGCGGCTCACCGGGGCGGTCACCGAAGTCGACCTCGACGGTGGGCCGGTGGTCGTCAAGGACGCCGGCAGCGCGGCGGCGGCGCGTGCCGAGGCCGCGGGTCTTGGCTGGCTGGCCGAGGCCGGTGCGGTACGGGTGCCGGTGGTGCACGGCCGTGAGGGGCAGTGGCTGGTCACCGGGTCGGTCCCGGAGGGCCGGCCGGACGCGGCGGCGGCACTGCGCTTCGGCCGTGAGCTGGCCGCCCTGCATGCCGCCGGCGCCGACGCCTTCGGTGCTCCGCCGCCGGGCGGCCCTGCGGACGCGTACATCGGCGCCGCCCCGATGAGCAACGTGCCCGGGGACAACTGGCCCGACTGGTATGCCCGTCACCGTGTCCTGCCCTATCTGCGCCGTGCGGTCGACGCGGGCACACTGCGGTCCGCCGAGGCCGCCGTGATCGAGCGGGTCTGTGAGCGCGTCGACCAGTGGGCCGGACCCGCCGAGCCGCCCGCGCGGCTGCACGGCGACCTGTGGAGCGGCAATGTGCTGTGGGGCGCCGACGGCCACGTCTGGCTCATCGACCCCGCGGCGCACGGCGGCCACCGCGAGACCGACCTGGCCATGCTCCAGCTGTTCGGCTGCCCGCACCTCGCCCGGGTGCTGGAGGGCTACGAGGAGGCGGCGCCCCTCGCCCCGGGCCGGCGGCAACGCGTCGGACTGCACCAGCTGTTCCCGCTCCTGGTCCACACCGTCCTGTTCGGCCGCTCCTACGCCGAACAGGCACTCGCCGCCGCCCGCCGCTACGCGAGTGCCTGACCTCACGCCGGGCGCGGTTGCAGGCAACGAGCGCTCAGGTACCAGGCGGACCTCAACGAGCTGACCGCCGGCTTCGCCTCCGGTGTCCAGGCGAAGGAGCGGCCCACGCGCTCTCGGGTCACCGCCCCCTGGCCAGCGGCCTGGCCGAGGTCGTGATCACCGTCGTGCCGCTGCCACGCACGTCACGGGCGGTCCCTCGTAGGGACACCGGGCGCACCGTCCGCAGCTCCGAGCGCGGAGATCACCGCACCGACCGCGGCGACACGCTCCGCCAGGTCGCCGGCGGGGATGTCGACGAGCCGGTAGCCGAAGGCGCGGTAGCTCTCCTCGTGGACCTTCTCGAACTCGAGCGACTCCTCGAAGCTGATGCGGCGCGCGCTGGTGGGTTCGCAGAAGCCCAGGTTGCGGACGAAGAGCACCTGCGGTTCGTAGATGCGCTCGCTCGTGATCCGTTCGATCTCAGCGGTGAGCGACGGAGGGATCGGCCGGCCCAGATGGCGGGCGAGGGCGTGGGTGCAGATCGGTGAACGGTCGTACACCTGGACCGGGCCGCTGACGGGGGCCGCCAGCTGCCGCCGGCGCTGCATCTCGACGATGTCGTCGAGGAAGGACGCCCGCGTCCACGGCTCGTCCTCGCCCCGGGCCTGGGCCTGGGCGATGACGGCGGTGGCCGCCTCCTCCACTACCCGATGGCCGAGTTCGGACAGGCCGCGCAGGATGGAGGTCTTGCCGGCACCCGGGGTGCCGGTGAGCACGTATCGGCGCATCGTTGTCGGGAACCCTTTCGCCGGCAGCCCGACCGGTGTCGGTGCGGGTGAGCACTCAAGAGTACGGCCGCGGCCGACCGGCGGACGCATGCCGCCGGTCGGCCCGGAGGACTCGTTTCAGCCGGGGTCAGGCATCAACTGGTCACGCACGTACTGCCGTTCAGCGTGAAGGCGGTCGGCGCCGCGTTGGTCGTGCTCTTGACGCCGATGAAGCCGACGGTGACCGAACCGGCGGCGGCGATGGTGGAGGTGTAGGACGCGGGGGTGACGCTGACGTTCGCACCGCTCTGGGTCGGGGTACCGCCCCACATGCTGGAGATCGTCTGGCCGCCCGCGAAGGAGAAGCCGAGCGTCCAGCCGTTGATGGCGGTGGTCCCGGTGTTGCGGATGGTGATCTCGCCCTGGAAGCCGCCCGGCCACTCGCCCACGATCCGGTAGCCGACCGAGCAGTTGAGCACCGGGGCCTTCCCGGTCGTGACGTTGACCGTCGCCGAACGGGCCGAGCGGTTGCCCGCCGCGTCCCGGGCGTAGACGGCGAAGGTGTACGCCGTCTCGGCCGAAAGCCCGGTCACAGTCGCCGAGTTGGTGGTGGAGGCGGCGACCTTGGTCTCGGTGCCGCCGCTGATCCGGACGACGTCGTAGCCGGCGACGCCGACGTTGTCGGTGGACGCGGTCCAGGTGAGGGCCGCGGAGGTGGCCGTCACCGCCGAGGCGGTCGGGGTGCCGGGGGTGGTGGGCGCCGTGGTGTCGCCGGACCCGCCCCCGCCGTAGACGGTGGCTTCCTTGGCGGTCTGGGCGATGCCGTTGGTGCCGTTGAAGATGCGCTGGCCCCACGAGCTGAGGTTGTCGGGATCGAAGTCGATCGCGAGGTCGAGGACCGGGTCGGTGTTGCCGCTCCAGGACCAGGCGAGATAGCCGAGGTCGAGCCGCTCGGCGGTGGCCATCATGGTGTCCTCGTCCGGGTCGCCCCACTGGTCGGCGGGTCCGCCGAACTCGCCGATGAGGATGGGGAGTTTGGCGTTGACGAAGGCGTTGAGATAGTCGGTGATCTCGGCCGCGGTGTCGAAGACGCTGTACATGTGGATCGAGAAGATCAGGTTGCCGGTGGTGTCGGCGTTGTAGACGCTCTGGGCGTTGGCACGCATGACGCCCTGCCAGTCCTGGCCCCAGTTGGGCGCGTCAACCATGATCGTGTGCTCGAAGCCGGCGGTGCGCAGCTTCTTGATCGCCGCGATGGTCGGGGCGGTCCAGCCCTCGGGATTGGTGTTGCCCCAGGGCTCGTTGCCGATGTTGATGATGATGTAGTTCTCCTGGCCCGCCAGGACGTCCTTGAGGCCGATCCAGTAGTCGGCGGCCTGGTCGAGGGTGCCGGCCGCGGCCTCCTCGCCGTATCCGGTGGTGTCGTGCACCTCCAGGACACAGATGAGCCGGTTGGCCTTGCACTGACTGACAACGTTGCCAACGTCCGCCGCACTGTTGGCGGTCCAGCGGTGCCCGTCGGCCAGGACGACCCGGACGGCGTTGGCGCCGAGCGCCTTGATGTCGGACAGCGACTGCGTCTCGTTCGGGTACCAGGTGTGGGCGTGGTTGACGCCGCGCATCACGAAATCGTTGCCGTTGCCTTCGAGCAGCCGTCCGTTGCTGATGTGAAGCCCGGTGGCCTCGGCACCCGACGGCTCGGCCTGGGCGTACGCGGCGGCCGGCCAGAGGGCACCGAGGAGGACGAGCCCGAGGAGGGCTGCCGCCAGCCGGGCCAAGGGGTTCTTTCCTGTCGTGCTCTTTCTCGTCGTGCTTCTTGTTCTTCTCACTGCGACTCCTGGGAGTGAGCGCCAAGAAACTCAGGCGTGGGAGGAGAGCAATATGGGAGCGCTCCCATCAAAGCGATTGCGCCAGGTACACGTCAAGGGAACTCACAGGACCTCGTGGCAACACACAGGCTGTCGACCCGCCCGGATTGGCGGGCGGTCTCGCCGTTGGCCGCGTCGTGGGGGCGCCGTCCCTGCCGCGCAGGATGCAGACCACCTCACCGGCGGGTCCCCGGTGGCGGACGGGGACGCAACATGATCGGGGCGCAGTACGGGCCGGCACGGCTGTTCCGCCGGGCCGGAACCCACGAAAACCGGGACACGGCACCCTATAGGCGCGGAGAATGGACAGCCGGGGAGGTGGTCAGGCGTGAGCAGTGGCCCAACGATCCGGTGGACTCCGCAGTACCAAGGGGCCAACTCAAGTCCCCATGTCGTCCGATGCTACGAGGAGTTCGTCTCCGCGAGAGACCAAGCCCACCTGAAAGCACTGCAGTCGGTCGCCATGGGTGACGGTCCGGCGGGAAATCTGCACGCGCTGGCGTCCGCTTATCTGATTGCGGGGCGGCCCTTCGACGCGGTCGCCCTGTTGGAGTTTCTGGCCGACGCCGATCCCGAGAACCTGGCCTTCCGGGGCGATCTCGCCACGACGTATGTGCAGATCGGCAACGTGGAGCGAGCCTCGCGAGAGCTTCAGCGCATCCTGGAGATCACCCCTCGATCCGCCGAGACGGAACAGCAACTCACCGAGGTCCAGGCATGGTTGCGTTGGCAGGAGTCGGAAAGGGACTTCCAGAGGCGACGTGCCGAGTTCCTCCGTGAGCGCATAGCGGGCGGAGACAGTGGCGTCGATGAATACGTGATGCTGGGCAGGGCGCTCCATGTGTTGGCCCGTGTCCCCGGCAGTGGTGTCGACTGGCCGGACGTCGTGGCCGTCCTGACCGAAGCGCGTCGTCTGGACGGAACGCATATCCAGGTCCTGGAACTCCTGGCAGCGAGCAGCCACAACGCGGGAGCCGAAGCCGACTGGCACGACGCACTGCTTGCGCTGGAACAGGTTGATCCCCAGTCATCCATGCTGGAGCAGGCGCGTTCCATGCTGGAAGTCGCCTTGCCCGACCCGGACATGCTGCTTGAGGTCGCCTGCTCGGACAGCGATGACGCGCACGGCGCCCTGCGCGAGCTGCGGTCCCAGTACCGGGTGAGTCCGAACAATCCGGACGTCCAGCGCTGTCTGATGCAGGCCGAGGCCTTCGTGGGGATTGCTGCTGAGGCGTTGTGGATCGCGGAAGTTATGGCACGCGGTGAAGACCTCGGCTTCGCGGAACATGGCGCCCTGGCACTGGTCCATGGCGTGGTCGGGGATCCTCAGCGCATGGACCACCACGCCGCAACGGCTCTGTCCCTCGCGCCGAATGCGGAGACGCGGGCCGAGTTCCAGGCCAGTTATGACATGGTGCGTGCGAAGTGACCACCACTGACCACGTCTTGGAGCGCCTGATGCTGCTGGATCAGCTCCAGCATCTGCCCGCGTTCCTTGAGGCCGAACTCCCTTTTGACGGCGCTCAGTTGCTGGCAGGATTGCGGTCGCGGGCGGCGGACGCGGAGCTGAGCGGGCGGCGCGCCGAGGCCGACTTCCTACGGGCACTGATTCCTCACGTGGAGGCCGCCATGCCGCGGTCGGCTCGGGCGGGTGCCCAGGCGCCGACCACGCCCAGAGACCTGCTGGACCGGCTGCTCGCCTTCGACTCCCCCTTGGACCAGTACCTCTGTGCGCGTCGTCACCCGGAACTCGCCGCGGCAGCGCCGTCCCTGTTGCAGTCCTGGTTCGGCGCGGCGCGCCACTCGGAAACGGACCGGCACGCCGCAGCCTGTGCTGTCATCGGAGTGATATGGGGCGGCCCGGAGGCGCGGGTCCTCGGGCGGCTGTTCTGGTCGGTGGTGCTCCGCAGGCGAGGGGCGACAGGGGCGGCGCGTCGGCACCTCGACCGGGCGGAGCCGGACAGTTTGGCGAGCGGGGTCAAGGTCCGTCTGCAATGGCTTGGCGCCCGCATGGGCTTGGCCGAGGCAAGCGGACAGCTGGAGGAGGCCGTGCGGCGGGCGAAAGAGGGCCTGATCGTCGCTGAGGCTCACGGCCAGACGCCGGCCGCCCAGGCGTTTCACCGCACGCTCGCCGGATGCCTCCGTTCCCTGGGCCGGACCGGCCCGGCCCTGTCCCACGTGGACTCCGCCCTGGCCATGCTGCCCGACCATTCGCCCCTCGCGGACCTGCGCTCGGAGTTGTTGAACCTTCGGGGCCTGATCCACGAGGACCAGGGGGAGTACGACCTCGGCGCAGCCGACTACGGTGCGGCCTCGGCGGAAGCGCAACGCGCAGGGGATGAACGGCGGCGCTTCACCGCCGAGACGAATCGAGCCGCGTCGCTGTGGAAGGCGGGACGAGTGCGCGAAGCGCTCCGGGCCTTTGAGCACCTCCTCGCCCAGGCCCGGCGTCAACAACGCGTGGGCAGTGTGTCGGCCACACTCAACAACATGGGCCAACTCCGCCTTGAGATGGGGGACGCTGCGGGGGCCCGCGAATGTTTTCGCGACGCCATCAACGCGCGCCCCACCCTGCCACAGGGCGACCGGAGCGAGATCATCAGTCTGTTCGGTCTCGGCGATGCGTCTGCCGCTCTCGGCGACAACGAGACAGCTGAAGTGCTGTACACCCTCGCGCTGACCACGGGCGTCACCGCCGGGCACTATGAAGACGCGATCGCCGACTACGCGCTGCGCGGCCAGAAGGGCGAGAACAAGGACCGAGCGGCGTATCTGGGTGCACTGGTGGATGCCTACGAGCAGTCCTCCTGGCCGGCCAGGCCTTTCGTCGGCTCGCAACTCGCCCATGAAATCATCGTCGACGGCCGACACGAGGACGGGCGGCGCATGCTTCTCGACCTCTTGGAGGAGGCTTCCACCCGCGCCCCCGACAGTTTGGCTTGCCTGCACCTGCGGACAAGATTCGCCGCTGAACTCGCCGGCGCTCTCGGCGACCCGCGGTCGGCACTCGCCGAGTTCCAGCACGCGCGTCGGCATGTACAGCAACTTCTGACCCGTGCCCAGATCCCAGAACGCCGTGCCGAACTGATCAGTGAGCACTTCAGCGTCTACGAAGGGCTCCTCGCGCTCCTGGTGGGCAATCCGGACGGCTTGGGGCTCGACCCGCGTGAAGCCTGGCGGCTCGCATTCGACCTCCACGAAGAAGCGAAGGCTCCGACCACGCTCGCGCGTCTGTCGTCGGCCCCGCTGCGGTCCGACGAGGTGGAGGCCTTGCTCGCCGAAGTGGCGCCGCCCGCCGGCATGACCTTCGTGTCCTTTTTCTGCGGCAGTGAGTACACCTACTGCTTCATCATCGGCACAAACGCCGACCTACGTGCCACAAGGGTGCGTGTGGGCCGAGGCGAACTCCAGGATGCCGCCGAACAGCTCCGCCGGATCTTCAACGGGGATCCCAAGTGTTTCCCTCCCCTGGCTCCCTTGAGGCCGCGATCCCCGCAGCGCCGGAGTATCACTTTCCTCGACGCCCTCGGCCCCCGCCTGACCGCTTTCGTCGAATTCACGCAACCACAGACCTTGATCTGCGCATCGCCTCACGGTCCGCTGCATTTGCTGCCGCTCCATGCCTTACCCATGGCGGACGGCACTCGGCTCGTGGAACGCAACTGCGTCACCTATTGTCCCAGCCTGAGTTCATTGGCCCCGGCGTTGCGCAGAATCAGTCCATTGCCACGTGACGGGCGGGCCCTGTTCGTCGGCGTAGCCGCCCAAGAGGACCCGAACCCCGCGCTGTTCCAGACGGACGGCGCGCTGTTGGAAGCCGCGGGCTGGAACGTCACGCGATTCACCGGCACGGACGCCCAGCCATCGGTCGTTCTGCAAGCACTGGACACCGTCGACGTCGCGCACTTCACCTGCCACGGTTACACAGACCCTGTGAATCCGCTGGAGTCGGGGCTCGTCCTCTCTCCGCACGGCACACGGGTGCCGCCCACAAAACACGTCCGTCGCCTGTCTGTCGCGCAGCGAAGCGACACACTTCTACGGCCGTCCCAGTTGCTCGACCTGGAGTCGCTGCCGGCCCTGCTGACCCTGCGAGCCTGCTCTTCGGCATGGCAGGCTGAGATGAACCGCGGTGACGAGTTCGCCGGCCTCACTCGGGTGCTTTTGCAAGTGGGAGCGCGCTCGGTACTGTCCACTCTCTGGAATGTCGACCAGGAGAGCTCCGGTCGGTTCGTGTCCGCTCTCTACGCTCGCATCCACGCCGACCCCGGCTCCTCCCTTTGGACCTGTTACTGGCACGCCCAGAAGGAATTGCTCGGCGATACGGATGCCCCCTGGCTCGCTCACCCTTACCACTTCGCCCCCATGGTGCTGCATGGCGACTGGAGATAGCAGATGTCACTGATCGATGCCCTCGACGACCGTGCCCTGATCCTCGTCCTGCAGGAGTACACAGAGGACTTGCAGGACGGCTCCACCAGTTCTGGGCAGCTGACCGAGTCCGAGTCCCGCGAGGCCCTCCGGGAACTGACCGCCGGAGCCGACCTCGACGGCGTACTCGATGACGAGGCAGCGGCGCTGGCTGCCGCCCGCCGTCTTCTCACCGTTGCCCTCGATGACTCCGAATCCGCCGCAGTCGTGGTCCCGATCATCGAGGACCCACCCGCCGACGATCAGCTCGCCGTGGAGACCGCAGCCGCGGGTCTTGTCGTGTTGGGGGCCCTGATCGCCTGGCTGCAGACCAAGGTGGACATCAAAATCCATCGGAAGGACGGCAAGACGGAGTTCCTGTTCCACCTGCGTAAAGCGGCGGCCGATCCCCAGACCATCCAAGACCTCTCGAACGCCGCGACACAGGTTCTCACCGGCAACGGCCCGACACAGCCCTGACCGCGTCCGGTCTTCTCGGAGAGATCTTGCCAACGCGTCACGGGGCCTGCCCCGGGGACCCACGGGATCGGGCGCACGCGCACCTTCTGCTGCGGCAGCCAGGACCCTCACCCCAGGAGACCGAGGTCGATCCGCTGAGCTCTGCACACTTGCCGACAAGCCGACACAGGCGGGAGCCGAGGTCACCCCTGCCGATGCCGACGAACTGCCGACCCGCGCCGGCGAAATGATCGCCATGGGAGGCGGGTGCGTGCTGACGCGGAGCTGGTGGCGCTGGCGGGGGAGCTCCGCCAGCTCATCCGCAGCACCCGTCCCCCGACACCACGTCGAGCCGGCAGAAGCACGACGCCTCGATCGGTACGTCCGCCAGCGCGACCGCGAGCTTCAGCTGCTGGGCGACGATCCGCGCCTCCCCCGTCTTCCCTAGCCGGACCAGGCACTCGTGGAAGCCGTGCAGTGCCCAGACGTTGCCGGGATGCTGGAGCGCGCGCGGCAAGGTGTCGTCGAGACCGAGGTCGGCGCGGTAGACCGCCTCCGCCTCCGCGACCCGGCCCTGCTCCAGGAGCAGCGCGCCGTAGGCGTGCCGGGTGGGCTGCATCCAGCCCCACGGCTCGTCGTAGGGCAGGGTGTCGTCGAGCGCGATCGACCACTCCAGGGCGGCGAAGGCGGCGTCGAAGTCGCCCTTGCGGTAGGCGAGTTCACCATCGAGCAGCGCGGCGGCCACGGCGAGGATGTCGGCGCAGGTGTTGTTGAACAGCATGCGGGTCTCCTGGACCCGGGCCACCGCCTCCTGGAACAGGGCGCGTTCGGCCTCGGCCTCCGGGACGCGGCCGAGGGCGGACAGGGCGACCCCGCGGGCGTAGTGGAGCATCGCGGTCGTCACGCTGTACAGCTCCGGGTCGGCGGGCAGCGGGAGTTGGAGGATGTCGCCCCAGCGGCCGAAGCGGATCAGCGCGTGGACGCGCATGGCGAGGAAGGCCTCCAGCCAGTCGGCCATGGGCGGGCTCTGCACGCGCAGCAGGTCTTCCGGGATCGACGCCTCCAGTTCGGCGGCGGTCTCCAGGGCGATGCGGGACTGGCCAAGGAACATCGCGCCGTAGATCTTGAAGTGGTAGTTGTGCGACCGGTAGAGGGTGTAGAAGTTCATCGCGCCGGCCCGGGCGTGGTACTTCTCGTCGGCGGTGATGGCGGCGGTGTTGTCCGACACGACCCGGCGGTAGTCGCCGCACAGTACGTCCAGGTGGGACGGCATGTGCTGGAGATGTCCGGCGTCGGGAACCAGGCCGCGCAGCCGGTCGGCGACGGGCAGGGCCCGCTCGGGGGTCGGGGACATCTCCATGAGGTGGATGTACAGGTGCAGCACGCCGGGGTGTCGCGCTCCGGTGTCCGAGGCGAGCACCCGGTCGAGGACCGCCTTGGCCTCCAAGGTGCGGGCGCCTTCCGCGGGTTCCCCGGTCCTGAGGTTCCACAGCTGCCAAGGGGTGAGGTTCATCAGGGCGTCGGCGTAGAGCGTGGCGATGTCGGCGTCGTCGGGGGCGAGTTGATGGACGGCGCGCATGCTGTCGGCGTACGGCTCGTTCCACACCGAGCAGTCCGGAGCGGGCTTCGACTGCGGGTAGCGGGCACGCAGGGCCTCGATCAGGGCCCGTTCGACGGGAGTGGCGGCGGCCTGAGCCTTCTCGTGGGCCCGTTCGACCGCGGCGTGGGTGCGCTCGACGGTGCGGGTGAGGTCGTCGCCGTCGAAGAACTCCCAAGGCTTGTTGTAGTTGGGGCCGAGTGCGTACGCGATGCCCCAGTGGGCCATGGCGCAGTCGGGGTCGGCCTCGGCGGCGGCCCGGAAGCACGCGACCGCTTCCTCGTGGTGGAAGGCGTAAGTCCACACCAGCCCGCGGTCGAACCACCGTTGGGCCTCGGGCGACGAGGTGGTCACCGTGCGGCTGTGGGAGCCGAGGTCGTAGTAGTCCATGGGATTCCCCCGAGCACGAGCGGGCCTGGATTCGCGACGTTACAGGGTGATTTGCGCCCGACACGCCGACAACCGTCGCCGCCGTGCGGGCGCCTCAGCGCTCACGCTCCTCGGCGACCGCGGCCTCGTAGGCGAGCAGGGTGTCGACGAACAGGCGGCGCTGTTCCGGCTCCAGCGGGGTGAGCACGCGACGCCAGGCCTCGGCGCCGGGGGCGAGCCAGGCGGCGATGGCCTCGTGCTGGTCGGGGGCGATGGCCACGATGCGGCGCCGCCGGTCGGCGGGGTCCTCGCGGCGGTCGAGGACGCCCTTGCCGCTCAGGTCGCCGACCATCAGGCTGACCGTGGTGGGCGCCACCTCCAGGCGAGCGGCGAGGTCGTTCACCGTCAGCGGACCATCGAACAACAGACAGGCCAGCAAGGAGAGATGACGGGGCGCCAGCGACAGCGACTCCAGCGCCTCGGGCACGGGGATGCGCTTCACCCGGCCGACCATGCGCGGCATGAGCAGCAGCAGCTCGCGCACCGCGGTGTCCACGCCATCCGTCTCGGCCTCGCGCCGCACGGATCCGGCCATCACGCACCCCTCGCCATTTACCTTTGATGTCAAAGATGCTTTGCTCTCAAAGGCATCACATCCAAGAACACCACCCCAGAGAACACCCACACCCGAGAACCGAACGGGAACGGAGATTCCACCATGCCTCACTTCACCGTGCACATCAGCGAGAGCGCGCTCGACGGCAAGACCGAGGAGGGCCTGATCCGCGGGCTCGCGGACGCGGTCGGAGCGGTCTACGGCGAGCCGTTCCGCCGCATGGTCGCCGTGGACCTCATCGGCATCCCGCGCCATCGGCGGGGCGTGGGCGGTGTGCCGAGCGAGCGGGCCGCCCCGGACGTCAGGCTGAGCCTGCGCGAGGCGGCCTACCGGCACCCGGACGTGCCGGACGCGCCGGCCCGGCTGATCGCCGCGATCACGGACGCGGTGGTCGACGCGCTCGGCGAGCCGGTGCGCGAGGAGGTGGCGGTGAGCCTGACGGCCGTGCCCGAAGGGCGCTCGGGCGTGGGCGGCCGGGTGGGCTGACGTTCATCGCGGGGCCAGGCGCCACAGCGAGGTGACCTCGGCGGCTCGGGCGGCGTGGAGCGGGTCCGTGGTGTCCCTCGCCCGTGGATGCCGTGGCCGGGTGTCGAGCCTGTCCACCACGCGCAGCCCCGCCGCCTCGATGCCGGTCAGCAAGTCACGGCGGCTGCGCAGGCCGAGATGTTCGGCGAGGTCGGAGAGGATCAACCACCCCTCGCCGCCCGGGACGAGATGGTCCGCCAGGCCGTTCAGAAAGCCGCGGAGCATCTCGCCGTCCGGGTCGTACACCCCCTGCTCGACGGCGGACGTCGGCCGGGCCGGGAGCCAGGGCGGGTTGCACACGACAAGATCGGCACGGCCTTCGGGGAACAGGGCCGGGCCCACGACCTCCACCCGTCCGCCGAGTCCCAACCGCCGCACGGTGTCGCGGGCGCAGGCCAGGGCGCGCGGAGCGATGTCGGTGGCCACGACGTGGCCGACACCACGCCGGGCCAGGACGGCGGCGAGCACGCCGGTCCCCGTGCCGAGGTCGAAGGCGGTACGGCCGGGGGGCGACGCGGTCAGGGGTGCTCGCGCGACGAGGTCGACGTACTCGCCCCTGACCGGGGAGAACACGCCGTAGTGCGGGTGGATGCGGGCGCCGAGGGCCGGTACCTCGACGCCCCTCTCCCGCCACTGCCACGCGCCGAGGACGCCCAGCAGTTCCGTCAGGGCCACCGCCGTTCTGCCGGTCGGCGCCCCGTACGCCTCGGCGCACGCCCGGCGCACATCGGGAGCCCGGCGCAGGGCCAGGGTGTGGTCGTCCTCCAGCAGCACGATCAACCTGCCCAGCAGTCGGGCCCGGTGGCGGCGGGCCTGGCGGTGGAGGTGGAAGGACTCCGCCGGCGTGTTCCCCTGGCGGGGCGGTCGCCGGTCGGCGCGGCGGCGCATCGCGTTGAGCAGGTGGCGGGCGTTGTGGAAGTCGCCCCGCCACAGCAACGCCGTTCCCTCGCGGGCGAGTCGGTGGGCGGTGGCCGCTGTCGTCCGGTCGTCGGCGACGACGACCCGGCGCGGCGGGGGCGCGGCGCTCTCGGAGTGCCAGCGGGCGGAGCGGGCGGTGCGGTCTTCGGTCCAGTGGATCGTGGACACGGAGGTACTCCTCGTGATCGGACGTGCAAGGGCACGAAGAGCACTTCGACGAGGAGCAGCACCGACGGCCCGTGCTGCGGCACGGGCTCGGGATGCGGGGCAGGAAGGGTTACGGCTCCCGCGTCGAAGCGCGCGAGGAGACGTCGCCCAGAACCATGCCGAGGGTCACGAGGGGTCCTTCCGGAGAGATGACGTACGAGGCTCGCACGAGGTCCCGCGTACGGGCAAACCGCGCCGGCCCGGCGACGCCGAAAACCCGTTGCGGCCGCCCGCCTCCCCCTGGACCCTGGCCCTCATGCCTTACCTCCTGCGCCCCGCGCGGCTCGCCGACGCGCCCGCGATCACCGAGCTGCTCAACGCCGTCGACGAGATCGAGATCGGCCGGCGCGAGACGGACCTCCCCGAGGTCGAGGCCGGTCTCAGGCATCCCGAGGTCGACCTGGAGCGCGACTCCTGGCTGGCCTTCGACGGGGAGCGGCTGGTGGCGTACGGGCTGCTGTGGGACGACTCCGGGAACGAGCGGATCGACGTCGACCACTACGTCCTGCCCGACGATCAGGCAGCCGGGGAACAGATCCTGGACGCCCTCCAGATCAGGGCCGTCCAGCGGGCCCGGGCGAACGGCGCCGCCAAGGCCGTCGTCCATCTGCACCTCAACACCCGCCCGACCCTGGACACTTCACTGATCGAGGCACGGGGCTGGTACGTCGTACGCCGCTACCACGTGCTGGAACGCCCGCTCGACCAGGAACTCGACCGCGCCCCGGAGCTACCCGAAGGCGTACGCATCCGTCCCTGCGCCACCGGGGCGGACCGGCAACGCGCCCATCAGCTCTACCAATCCGCCTTCGCCGACCATTTCGACTTCCAGCCGCGCACCTACGAGCAGTGGCTGCACGACATCGACGCCGAGCACCTGGACTGGTCGCTGGTGTGGCTCCTCGACACCAAGGAGCTGGGCGACGCCGGGTTCCTGATCGCACGGGACGACCGCGCGGCCATGGGGTGGATCCGCAGCGTGGGGGTGCTCGGCGAGGCCCGGGGGCAGGGGCTGGGCGGGCTGCTGCTGCGGCAGGCTTTCGCCGCGTTCGCCGCACGGGGGCGGGACACCGTGGGGCTGGGAGTGGACACGGCCAACGCGACCGGCGCGCCCGAGCTGTACGGACGCAACGGGATGAAGCTCCACTACGCCGTCGACACGTGGGAGGCGGTCCTGACCTGAGCGCGGCGGCGATGGGTGAGCGCGTACGACGTCGTCGGCAGCGACCTCAGCCCCGAGCGGCGGCGCGCGCCACGGCCGAGGCGACGGCCCGGGGCATCTGGGTCATGGGGCACGTGCCGGAGGCGACGGGGTTCTGTCAGCCGGTCGTGGCGGGTCAGGTGCGGCGGGCCAGCACGTAGGCGCGGCGGGTCTCCGCCTCGTGGGCGTAGTGCGTGCGCTCCAGCTGCATCTCCACCGTGAAGCCGACCGATGCGAGCAGGTCCGTGAGGTGTGCGGGGTCGAGGAAACGGAAGTCGACGTCTACGGAGTGACCCCACCATTCGTCCAGGTGCCGGACCTCCTCGCCGACGTGGAAGGAGAGCAGGAGCAGCCCCTCGGGGCGCAGGACCCGCTCCATCTCCTCGAAGGCGCGCCGCAGTTCGCCGGGTTCGAGGTGGATGACGGTGTAGAGGGCGATCAGGGAGCCGAACTCGCCGTCCTTCGCCGGGAGTTCCAGCAGGTCGCCCTGGCGGAACTCGACCTCCGGGAAGCGGCTGCGGCCCGCCTCGACCATGCCCGCGGACAGATCGATCCCGACCGTTCGCGCGCCCTTCTCCGCCAGCCAGGCCGCCACATGCCCGGGACCGCAGCCCAAGTCACCGATCACCGCCCCCGGTTCGGTCTGTTCGAGGAGCGCGGTCAGCAACGCCCTGTCCAGGGGCTTGCCTTCGAGCTCGGCATGGAGCCGGGTCGTGTACTCCTCGGCCACGGTGTCGTAGCTGTGGCGTACGGAGTCGTGCCGTCGGTGATCAGCCATGCGGCCAGCATGCCAGCGGAAGGACCCCGTCGTCAGCGGGGTCCGGAGGTGGGGCGTACCAGCCCGGTCTGGTAGGCGATGACGACCAGTTGGGCGCGGTCGCGGGCGCCGAGCTTGGTCATGGCGCGCTGGACGTGGGTGCGGACGGTGAGCACGCTGAGGACGAGGTGGGCCGCGATGTCCTCGTTGGAGCGGCCCTCGGCGGCGAGGACGGTGACCTCCCGTTCCCGCGGGGTGAGGTCGCTCAGACGCTCCGGCGGGGTCAGCAGGGTGCCCGCGGCGGGTGCGCTGAGGAAGCGGGTGATGAGGGCGCGGGTGGCGCCGGGTGAGAGCAGGGCCTCTCCGGAGGAGACGGTACGGATGCCGGCGAGGAGGACGTCGGTGGTGACGTACTTGCCGAGGAACCCGCTGGCCCCGACGCGCAGGGCCTGGGCGACGTACTCCTCGGTCTCGAACATGGTCAGGACGAGGACGCGGGTGCCGGCCAGGTCGGGGTCCTCGCAGATGGCGGCGGTGGCCGCGAGGCCGTCCGTGCCGGGCATGCGGATGTCCATGAGGACCAGGTCGGGGCGGTGGGCGCGGGCGAGCTCCAGCGCCTCCTTGCCGTCGGCGGCCTCGCCGACCACCTCCATGTCCGCGCAGGAGTCGATCAGCAGCCGGAACGTGCCCCGCAGCAGGGCCTGGTCGTCGGCGAGCAGGACGCGGATGCTCACGGGGTCGCCTCGTGGTCGTCGGTCACTTGGGAGTGCAGGGGCAGGGCGGTGGCGACCTCGAAGCCGCCCTCCGGGCGCGGTCCCGCCCGCAGGTCGCCGCCGACCGAGTGGGCGCGCTCGCGCATGCCCATCAGTCCGAAGCCGCCACCCGGGACCGCGGAGCCGGTGGCGGCGCCCTCGTTGGCGACGGTGATCAGCAGGCGCGAGTCGGAGTAGGCGAGCCGGATGCGGGCCTCGTGGTCGGAGGCGTGCTTGGTGGCGTTGGTCAGGGCTTCCTGGATGATCCGGTACGCCGTCAGGTCGACGCCCGGTGACAGTGGCCGGGGCTCACCGTCGGTGGTGACCGTAACGGTGAGGCCGGCGGACTCGCAGGCGGCGATCAGCTCGGGGAGCCGGTGCAGGCCGGGGGCGGGTTCGAGGGAGTCGGCGTCGTCGGCCTGGCGCAGCACGCCCACCGTCGCACGGAGTTCGAGGAGTGCGGAGGAGGTGGTGGACGTCAGCTCGTCGAGGATCTTCTGCGCCTGTTCGGGCTGGGTGGGGGCGAGGTGGCGGGCGGTGCCGGCCTGGGCGTTGGCGACGGCCATGTGGTGGGCGACGACGTCGTGGAGCTCGCGGGCGATCCGCAGCCGCTCCTCGGCGACCCGCAGTCGCGCCTCCTCCTCCCGGGTGCGCTCGGCGTGCAGGGCACGCGCGTGCACCGATTCCAGATAGGCGCCGCGCAGCCGTGCGTTGTGGCCGCCGACCAGAGGCAGCAGCAGCCACAGCACGGGGCCCACGGTGCGGAGCAGCAGCAGGTCGGTCGTGGGCCGGTCCAGTACGGTGGTGATCACGATCATGGCCATGGCGCCCCCACCGAGCACGCGCATGGTCGTCAGGTCGGTCCGGGCGGCCACCCAGTACAGGGCCATCATGAGCGGGGCCAGGGTCAGCGGTGTGGGCAGATAGCTCTGGGCCAGCGTGGCGACCGTACAGGCCGTGACGGCGACGGCGACCGCGCGCGGGGCGTCACGCGCGACGAGCAGCGCGAGACAGGAGACGGCCGCCAGGGCGACCGCGGGCGCGTCGCCGCTCGGGCGGCTCGTGCCGGGGATGCTCAGCGAGGCGCCGAGGGTCGCGCAGCCGAGCAGCGCCAGAGCGATCATGACGTCCATGACGCGGGGATGGCGCGCGGTGGGGCGCTCCGGACGAGCGCGGGGATGGCGCGTGGTGGGGTGTTCCGGACGGGCGCGGGGATGGCGCGCGGTGTGTCGCTCCGGGCGGGTGGTCATCGGTGTCTCCGGATCAAGGGCCTGGGTCCATGGTGAACGACCTGCGCGCACCCGTGCGCCACGGGCCGCCCGCGGTTCCTCACCGAAGGCGGCCGGGCGACTGCGGCGACGCCGTTCAGACACGTACCTGCGGGTGCTCGTCCGGCGTCAGATCGGGGTCGGGTTCCGCGGCCCCGGCCGGCCGGCGGGTGAGGGCCTCGCCCTCGATGTCGACGCGGGGCAGCAGCCGGTCCAGCCACTGCGGCAGCCACCAGGCGCGGTCGCCCAGCAGGGCGAGGACCGCGGGGACGATCGCCATCCGCACCACGAAGGCGTCGAGGAGGACGGCCGTGGCGAGGCCGAACCCGATCATCTTGATCATGGAGTCGCTCTCCCCGATGAACCCGGCGAACACCGCGATCATGATGAGCGCGGCGGCCACGACCACCCGGGCGCTGTGCCGGAACCCGGAGACGACCGCCTGCCGCGCGGACTCGCCCTGGACGTACGCCTCCCGCATCCGGGAGACGAGGAACACCTCGTAGTCCATGGCCAGGCCGAAGACGATGCCCACCAGGAAGATCGGCATCAGGCTCATGATCGGCCCGGTCTGCTCCACCCCGAAGACGCTCGCACCGTGTCCTTCCTGGAAGACCACGACGACGGCGCCGAGCGCGGCGAGCACCGAGAGCAGGAAGCCGAGGGCGGCCTTGAGGGGGACGAGCACGGACCGGAAGACGACCAGCAGCAGGACGACGGCCAGCCCCACGACGGTGACGAGGTACGGGACGAGCGCGGCCTGTACCTTGTCCGCGATGTCGATGTTCAGGGCCGTGGTGCCGGTGACCTCGAAGCTCTCGGTGCGCTCGGCTCGGATGGCCTTGACGAGGTCCTTGGTGCGTTCGTCGGTGGGGCTGGTGGACGGCGTGGCGGTGAACACCGCCGTGTCGCCCGCCTTGTTGAAGCGGGGCTGGGTGACGGAGACGATGCCGTCGGTGCGGGCGATCTTCTGGTTGACCGCCGCCACGTCCGCCTTCGGGTCCGCTGCGCCCTGGGCGTCCACGACGACGGTGAGCGGGCCGTTGAACCCGGGGCCGAAGCCCTCGGCGAGGTCGTCGTAGGCGCGGCGTTCGGTGGTGGAGGTGGACTTGGCCTCGTCGCCGGGCATGCCCAGCTGAAGGCCGGTCATGGGCAGGGCCAGCGCGCCGAGCCCGAGCACGCCGAGGAGGAGCACCGGCAAGGGCCGGCGCAGGACGAACGTGGCCCAGCGGGTGCCGCCGTTGTCGCCGGTGCTGTTGTCGACGCCCCGTTTACGGAGCCGCCGGGCGAGCACCGCGTTGGGCCAGAAGCCCAGCAGCGCGGGGACCGCGGTCAGGGCCACGAGGACAGCGACGACGACCGCGCCGGCCGCGGTCAGTCCCATCTTGGTGAGCATCGGGATGCCGACGACGGTCAGTCCGGCGAGGGCGATGACCACCGTGAGACCGGCGAAGACGACGGCCGAACCGGCGGTGCCGACGGCCAGTCCGGTCGCCTCCTCCGGCGGGCGGCCCTGGGCGCGCTCCTCGCGGTAGCGGGAGACGACGAACAGGGCGTAGTCGATGCCCACGGCCAGGCCCAGCATCATCGCCAGCGTCCCGGTGCTGGTGGACAGGCCGAGGGTGCTGCCCAGCAGCGTGATGGCGAACATGGTCAAGGCGACGCCGATGAGCGCGGTGAGCAGCGGCAGTCCGGCGGCGGCCAGTGAGCCGAAGGTGATCAGCAGGACGACGGCCGCGACGGCGATGCCGATGACCTCGGCCATGCCGCCGGCGCCCGCTCCACCGTCCAGGGCCGAACCGCCGGTCTCGACGGTCAGCCCGGCGTCGCGCGCCTGCTCCGCCGCCTTCCGCACCGCCGTACGGCTGGCGTCGGTGACGTCGGCGGACTTCACCTTGTAGGTGACGGTGGCGTAGGCCGTGGCCCCGTCCTTGCTGACCGCCCCGGTCCTGTACGGGTCGGCGACCCCGGCCACCTGGGAGCCGGCGCCGAGGGCGGCCACCGTTTCCTCGACGGCCTTCTTGTTCTCGGTGGCGGTGACCTTCTGTCCGTCGGGGGCGACGAAGACCACGCGGGCGGTGGCGCCGTCGGCGGCGGCGCCGGGGAAGCGCTCCTGCATCAGGTCGTACGCCTTCTGGGACTCGATGCCCGGCATCGAGAACTCCTCGTCGGAGGTTCCCGGGGCCTGGAGGGCGCCCAGCCCGACGGCGGCCAGGACGGCCACCCACATCAGGGCGACGTACCCGCGCCGCCGGAAGGCCAGTCGGCCCAGTCGATAGAGAAAAGCAGCCACGTCAGGGAACTCCACATCCGTTCTCGATCAGGTGCCCCAGCGTGTCCCGGCAGGGGTCCCCGAGTCGTCGTCCCGCTGCTGGCAATGCCGTCTGCTGCTGTCGCAGGACCGGCTACTGAATCCGCAGTACGTGCCCGGCCGGGATCTCCTGCCCCGGTATCACGCCCGGCGGGTCAGCCACCCGCGCGGAACGCCCTCAGCACGGCCTGCGCCATCCCGCGCTCACCGCGCTCGTTGGGGTGCACCGGGGCCGCGGGGGCGGCCGGGATCAGCGGCTCGACCCAGCGCGCGTCGGCCTTCGCGCAGGCGTCGCGTCCGTCGGAGGGCGCGTAGGTGTCGACGTACCCGGCTCCCGCGTCGGCCGCGGTCCTGCGCAGCATGGTGTTGAGCTGCTGTTCCTTCTGCCGCAGGAAGGTGACGTCACCGGGGGCGAGTCCCATCGCCCGTGCGCAGTCGGCGCCTTGGGCGGGCAGGATCGTCGGATAGCCGACCACGTAGACACGGGCCTCGGGCGCCCGGCGCCGGATGTCGGCCAGCACGTCGGCCACGCGTCCGCCCGTCGCCGCGATGTTCGTCCCGATCTCGTCGGTGTCGCCGGAGGTGTGCCGTGCGCGGCACGGCGCCCGGTCGGGGGCCAGGTCCCCGATGCGGCTCTCCAGTTGGTAGCGGACGCCGGCCTTGACGCAGGTGGTGATCAGCTCGCCGAAGCCGATGTCGTCGCCTCCGATACCGACGGTGACCAGCCGGGTCCTGGCGGACACGGCCGAGAGCTGGGCCGGATTGGTCCCGCTGTCCGTGTCCTGAGCCGTGAACAGGTCGCCGGTGGTGGCCCCGCTGCAACTCATGTCACGGAACTCGGCGCCCGCCAGGCCGAGTTCGGCGGCGACGAGCGCCGGGTAGTTGCGGTCGGAGCGGTCACAGCCGGCGGGCTTCGCGTGCTGGCCGGGGATCCGCGGTCCGGCCGTGTAGGAGTCGCCCAGGGCGACGTACGGGCCGCGCGGCGGGCCGTTCAGGGCGGCGGCCGGGCTTCCGTTGCCGTCCCGGGCGACCGCGACCACGCTGACGAGGACGGCACACGAGAGGGCCGTCGCCAGCCCGATGCCGGTACGAGTTCTCATCGGAGGTCACGCCTTCCGGTACGGCGCCGACGCGGCGCGGGCGGTGCTGCACACCGCCTCCAGGCTCGCCCGGCAGGGCGTGCCGCGTCGTCATCCCGCTGCGGGCTGTACGGCCTACTCGGACCGCAGTAGCCACCGCCCGACACGTCCTCCGGAAGGACGAGAGGTCAGGGCGGGCGCGCCGACGCCACACCCGACAGCGGTCGCCGTCACTCCCTCAGCCGGCCCGAGAGCAGTCGCCGTCACTCCCTCAGCCCGCCCGACAGCAGTCGCCATCACCCCATCAGCCCGCCCGACAGCGGCCCGCCGTCACTCCATGAGCCCGCCCGGCAGCAGTCGCCGTTACCCCATCAGCACTCACCGTCACTCCATGAGCCCGGCCGCGAGCGTCGCGCCCAGCTCCCAGCAGGCCTGCACGTCGGGCTTCTCCGGTGTTCCGGTCACCGTCACGGCGTCCGCCGCGCGGCGCCAACCGAGGCCCGTGGTGATGGACTCGATGCCGCGCACCGCGCCGGTGACGTCACTGCCGCCGTGCACCCAGTAGCCGAAGGGCCGCCCTCGCGTCTCGTCCAGGCACGGGTAGTAGACCTGGTCGAAGAAGTGCTTGAGGGCCCCGGACATGTAGCCGAGGTTCGCCGGTGTGCCCAGCAGGAAGCCGTCGGCGGCGAGCACGTCGGAGGCGGTGGCCGCGAGCGCGGCCCGCCGCACGACCTGGACGTTCTCGATCTCCGGGTCCGTGGCCCCGGAGACGACGGCTTCCAGCAGCGCCTGGCAGTTGGGCGAGGGCGTGTGATGCACGATCAGCAAGGTAGGCACACCCCGCACCCTGCCGTCGGCCGGGCACCCGGCGCAAACGCGACGGCTGCCGCGAGGGCTACTTCACCTTGCCGGTGAAGATCGCGGTCTCCGACTCGTAGTCGGGCGCCACCTCGATCTGGAGGAAGGACTCGCCCTTGGGCAGTTCGCAGCCCCACGGCACGGAGAGGGACCGGCCGGCCAGGATGCTGGTGTCGGGCAGACCGTCGAGTCCGTCGTCGTAGATGGACTCCCCTTCCTTGCCCTCGTCGCCGTAGGCGCAGTTGACCGTCATCATCGAGGCGTCGATCTTCTTGTCCGACTTGTTCACGATCTTGATGGTGAACTTGGCGTACGGGGTCTTCTCCGGGGACGCGTACTCGCTGGAGACTGCCCGAGTGATCTTGGTCAGGCTGATCTCGACGTCGTTGTCGTACGCGATCGTGTCGTCGAGGCCGTAGGAGTCGTCGCCGGAGTCCTCGGCCGGGGCGTCGGAGTCCGCCGCGTCGGTGGCGGAGTCGTCGGCGCCGGTGTCATCGCCCTCGGCCGGTGCCGTCTTGGTGACGGTGACGGTCGGCGCCGCCTCGGCCTTGCCGTCGCCGGTCACGCTCGCGGTGACGACGGCGGCGAGGACGGCCGCGACCACCGCCGCGCCGGCGGCGATGAGGACCGTGGTGGTCTTCTTCGGCGGCTGCGGCGCTTGCGGCGGCTGCGGCGGGTAGTAGCCGGGCCCGGGCGGCGGGTTGTAGCCGGGCATGGGCGGCTGCGTGTTGTCGTAACTCATGGTCCCCCCAGGGATGGTTCTGTTGCGCGATCAATCATCGCCCGGGAGACCGTGATTGTGGAGGTGTCGTAATGAAAATGTGCTGATGAGGGCGGTGTTCGGCTACTCCGTGCGCAGGGCCGTCGCGGTGCGGGCCCGCGCCGCCCAGCTCGCCGGGAGCAGCGCGCCGAGCGCGGCGATGACGATGCCGGCGCAGCCGAGCAGGAGCAGTTCCGGGGTGTCGTACACGTCGAGGACGACCTTCGGCAGTCCGGTGTCGGCGGTCTCCGCCATCTTCGGCAGGACGTAGCCGTGCAGCGCGAACCCGACGGGCACCCCGATCAGCCCGCCGACCACACCGATCCCGGCCACCGAGGCGAGCACGAGGCTCACCGTCTGCCGCGGCGACATGCCGAGCGCCTTGCACACGCCCAGGTCGTGGACGCGCTCCCGGGTGTCGAGGACGACGGAGTTGAGCACACCGAGGCCGGCGACGGAGACCAGCATCAGGGTGAGCAGCGCCGCCATCGCGTCGAGGACTAGGATCAGGTTGTCCTGCCGCGAAGAGGAGTTGGCGACGGCCTGACCGCCGAGCGTGCTCACCGTCTCGTTGAGCTTCGTGGCGTACTGGGTGGCCTGGACGCCCGACTTGAGGTCGACGAGGAACATCTGCGGCTCGACGGTGGGGAAGTCGGCGAGGCTCGCGTGGAAGCGGAGTCCGTCGTCGGAGGTGTCGAAGGCCTCGCCGACGATCGTCAGGGTCCGCGTCTGCTTGCCGACCGTCACCCGCAGCGTGTCGCCGACCTCGGTCTCGGTGGTGTTCAGGAAGTGGGTGGAGACCACGACCTGGCCGGGTCCGGTGATCCAGTGCCCGGAGATCATCTCGTAGGCGGCGGCGTGCAGATCACCGTCGTAGAGCACGGCCTGCACGGCGCCCGGGACGCCGACCGCGGTGCCGTCCGTCTGGGTCCTCTCGTAGTAGGTGTCGGTGCCGGACTGCCGCTCGATGGCCGCGGCCACCTGCGTGGGATCGGCCGTGGCGGTCTCGCCCCCGCCGGGCCCCGAGCGGGGTTCGCCGGTGAACACGGTGACCGGGGCGCTGTCCTCCGGGTCCTGGGCCGACCCGACCGCGTTGAGGGACGCGGTCAGCCCGAGCGCGAAGGTCGCCGCGACAGTGCCGAAGGTGACCGCGAGCAGCATGGCGAGGGTGCGCACCGGGTGCGCGAAGGGACCGGCGAGGCCGTACGTCACCGCGCGCGGCAACGGCAGCCGCCCCGCCGCCCGGTGGGCCCACTGCCCCCGCCCGGTGCGCGGTGCCCGGCCGACCGCGATGGCCTCCACGGTCGGCAGCCGTCCGGCCCGCAGCGCGGGCACCAGCGCGGCGACCGTGACGACGGACAACGCGGCTCCGGCCACCAGGACGTCCACCCACCAGGCCACCGACAGCGACGCGCTGCCGTAGACCGTCTCGGTGTCCTCCAGGAGCGGCATCGCCATCAGGTTTCCCAGGACGACGCCCAGCGCGATCCCGACGCCGGCGGGGACCAGCGCCTGGGCGACGTAGGCGCGGACCACCTCGCGCGGGGTGAAGCCGAGCGCCTTGAGGATGCCGATCCTGCGCAGGCTGGTGCCGACGGCGCCGCTGATGACGCTGCCGACGATGATGACCGACATGACGAGGCCGAGGACGCCGAACGCCATGAGGAAGGGGATAGTTGGCGCCGCGCTCTGGTCGGCGGCGCGCTTGGTGTCCAGCCAGGACTCGGTGCCCATCAGCGCGCCGGAGGGCAGGGCGGCGGTCAGCTTGCGGCGGTCGGCGGCGAGCTGCGCCTTGGTGTCCGCGGAGTCGAACCGGTAGAGCATCTGGCGGGTGACGCGGGTGTCGTCGGAGGCGAGCGCGGTGACCTGTGCGGGGGTGGCCCAGGCGTCGGCGGTCTCGCCGACCGAGTGGGCGAAGCCGACGACCGTGAGGGCCGTGCCGTCCGCGGCGTCCGAGGTGTCGAGCGTGGCGCCGAGCCGGAGGGCGGGGCCCTCGAACTCGCTGGAGAGGACGACCTCGCCGGCCTTCGTCGGCCACCGTCCGGACTTCAGGTCGAGCCGGTCGACGTCGGTGTTCGGTGCGGACCGTCCCACCAGCGTCACCGGCGGCAGGTGGCCGCCCCCTTCGTCCACCGGCCGGATGGTCGTGACGGGGTAGGGCCCCGCGCTGCCCGTGACCCCGTCGAGCCGTCCGGTGGCCTTGAGTTGGGCCTGGCTCGCCTTGGCCGGGTCGAACTGCGCGACGAGGTGCGCCCCGTTCTGCGCGGCGAAGGCGTGGTCGAAGGGCGCGTTGGAGGCGACCATCAGCGATCCGGCGACCACGGCCGAGGCCACGGCCATCAGGGTGGCGAGGGCGATGACGACGGTCTGCACCCGCCGCCGCCCCACCCCGGCCCGCACGACGCGACTGAGCGCGCTCATCGGACCGCCTCCGCCTGGGTGTCGAGGGCGAGGTGGCCGTCGACCAGGTGGATCGTGCGGCTCGCGACCGCCTCGGCGAGGGACGGGTCGTGGGTGACCAGCACGATGGTCTGGCCGCCCCGGTGCAGGTCCACCAGCAGTTCCCGTACGTCGTGGCCCGAGGCGCTGTCGAGGGCGCCGGTCGGTTCGTCGGCGAGGAGCAGCGCGGGCCGGTTCACCAACGCCCTTGCCACCGCGACCCGTTGGCGCTCCCCGCCGGACAACCGGCCCGGGTAGGCGCGGGCGTGCTTCTGGATGCCCAGCAGCTCCATGAGCTCGCCGGCCCGGGCGGCGGCCTTGCGGCGTGCGGTGCCGGTCAGTTGGGCGGGGAGCTGGATGTTGTCGGCGACGGTGAGATCGTCGAGCAGGTTGAAGAACTGGAAGACCATGCCGATCCGTTCGCGGCGGAACCGTGCCGACGCGTGCTCGCTGAGCTGGTCGACGCGCTCACCGGCGACGGTCACCGTGCCGCTGGTCGGCTTGTCCAGGCCCGCGACGAGGTTCAGCAGCGTGGACTTGCCGCTGCCGGACGGGCCGGTGACGGCGAGGGCCTCGCCCTGGGCGACACCGAGGTCGATCGGTCCGAGCGCGGGCGCGCCGGAACTGTCGTAGCGCTTGGCCACGCCCGACAGTTCGATCACTTGAGTCATGGGAGTCGTCCGTCCTTGTGAGTGGAGTGGGCTCTTGCTGTGCACCGGCCCAGCGAAAGTAGGGGCGGACGCGGGCGCGGCGCGTCGGCCGGGGCACCGACTTGCGGCCCTTCGCGCGGACGATCCGGGCCGCGGGTCATCCCTGCGGCGTACGCCTCAAAGACGGTTCGTCGGCCTCCGAGACGGACGCGGGCCCGGGAGGGCGAGCCGCACAATGTGCGGATGGAGACGGAGGACCTGCGCCCACGGCGTACGGAGGACCGGCGCGGGTGGCGGCGGCAGCTGCGGGACACACTGCGTCCGGAACCTCGGCGTGAGCCGTTGTCCCGGCGGGCCGTGTGGGCGGACGCGGTGCTGGCGGTGCTGCTGACCGCCGTCGCGCTGTTCGTCGCGGCACGCTATCCGGGCGACGGGCCGATGAACGTGACCCCGGTCGATCTCGGCGGACCGACCCCGCCCCGGCCGCCCGCGCCGGGCCGGTGGATGGCGGACGAGGAGCCCGCAGCCCCGCCCTTCGTCCTGGTCGTCCTCTCCGCGCTGCCGCTGGCCGGCCGACGGCGGTATCCGTTCGTCGTGTTCGCCGTGGTGATGGGAGCGGTCCTGGCCATCGGGGACGACGCCTCCTGGATCAACGTGCTGACCTGTGTGGTCGGGGCGTACAGCGCCGTCATGTACAGCAGGCACCGGGTGGGGGCGCTGGCCGGGCTGTTCGTCGCGGCCGTGCTCGCCGGGCTGGCGTTCCGGGACACCGAGCCGGTCCTGCCGGGGTGGTCGAGCCCCGCGGTGGTCCTGCTGATCGCCGGGGTGCTGGCCGGGCTCGCCCGGGTGTGGCAACGGCAGCTGGCGGCGGGCCGGGAGAGGTTCGCCCGTCTGGAGCGCGAGCAGGAGGAAACGATGCGCCGGGCGGTCGAGGAGGAACGCGCCCGGATAGCCGCCGAGTTGCACGACGTCGTGACCCACAATGTGAGCGTGATGGTCATCCAGGCGGGCGCGGCGCGCAAGGTGATGGACGCGGCACCGGAGCGGTCGAAGGAGGCGTTGCTGGCGGTGGAGGCGGGCGGCAGGGCGGCGATGGCCGAACTACGGCACGTCATGGGGCTGTTGGCGGCCCCGGACCCGGACCAGCCCGAGGCACTGGAGCCGCAGCCCGGCCTCGCGCAGCTCGACGCGCTCATCGTCCGCGTACGGGCCGCCGGTACGCCGGTCGGCATCGCGGTGTCACTGCCTCCCGAACCCCTGCCGCCCGGCGTCGACTTGACGGCGTACCGCGTGGTGCAGGAGGCGCTGACCAACACGATCAAGCACGCGCCGGGCGCCGAGGCGTCCGTCACGATCGGCTACGGCGGCGACCGGCTGGAGATCGAGGTCGCCGACACCGGCGGCGTCCGCGATGCCGCACCGGCGGACGGCAACGGCCGCGGCCTGATCGGGCTGCGCGAGCGACTCGCCGTCTACGGCGGGGAGTTGACCGCCGGTCCGACAGTCGCCGGCGGCTACCGCGTCAGAGCCCTCGTCCCGTGGCGGACCGCGTGACCGGGTCCGCGCTGCGCGCCGTCATCGCCGACGACCAGGCCCTCGTACGCACCGGCTTCGGGATGATCCTCGCCGCGGACGGCATCGAGGTGACCGCGGAGGCCGCCGACGGCGCCGAGGCGGTCGCGGCGGTCCGGCGCACCCGCCCCGACGTGGTGCTGATGGACATCCGGATGCCCGGCATGGACGGCATCGAGGCCACCCGGCGCATCCTCGCCGACGACACGTCCGAGGGCACCCGCGTCATCATCCTGACCACGTACGACCTCGACCACTACGTGTACGCGGCGCTGACCGCGGGCGCCTCCGGCTTCCTGCTCAAGGACGTCACCCCCGAGCACCTGGTCGCCGCCGTCCGCCTCGTCCAGTCCGGCGACGCCCTGCTCGCGCCGGCGATCACCCGCCGGCTGATCGAGCGCTTCGCCCAGCGCGAGGAGCCCCGCCCGACCGCCTCCCCGCACCGCGACCTCTCCGCGCTGACCCCGCGCGAAGTGGAGGTGCTGCGGCTGCTCGCGACGGGGCTGAGCAACGCCGAGCTCGCGGAGCGCCTGTTCCTCAGCCCCACCACGGTGAAGACCCACATCGGCCGCATCCTGTCGAAGCTGGAGCTGCGCGACCGCGTCCAGGCGGTCGTCCTCGCCTACGAGTCGGGGCTGATCACGCCGGGAAATCCGGAAGACGTCCCGGGCGCCGATCGTTACCGTTGAGGCATGGAGGTCACCCAGCACACCCACAGCGCAGCCGCGCGAGCGACCAGCTCCCCGGCTGCCACCGCCTGACCTCACGTCACCTCTCCCCCGGCGGCCGGAAACGGACCGCCGGTGCAGTGCGTGTACATCCCTCGCTGTTCCCACGGTCCTTTCCGGTGCCCCGCACCTCAAGGAAGACCGTCATGAACACCGACCGCACCCTGCGCACCTTCACCGACTTCTACGTCGAGCGCGGCCACCACCTGATCACCGGCAGCACTCTTCTCCCGCCGCCCTCGGACCCGGTGCTGTTCACCACGTCCGGCATGCATCCGCTCACCCCGTACCTGGAGGGCCGCCCGCATCCCCAGGGGCGGCGGCTGGTGAACGTGCAGCGCTGTCTGCGCACCACCGACCTGGAGGAGGTCGGCGACCCGACCCATCTGACGGTGTTCGAGATGCTCGGCTCGTGGTCGCTCGGCGACTACGACCACTCACGGAGCCTGCGCTGGGGCCACGAACTGCTCCGAGACGGCTTCGGCATCCCGCAACGGCATCTGTACGTCACCGTCTTCGGCGGCGACGACCAGGTCGGCCCGGACACCGAATCGCTGCGCACCTGGGAGGAGTTGGGCGTCCCCGTCGAGCCGACCGTGGAGGACAACTGGTGGTCCAACGGTCCCGTCGGCCCGTGCGGCCCCGACTCGGAGATCTTCGTCTGGACCGGCGACACCCCGCCGGAGGGCAGCCCCACCACCGACCCGCGCTGGGTGGAGGTCTGGAACCACGTCGGCATGCGCTACCGCCGCCAGGAGGACGGCAGCCTCTCCCCGCTGTCGCAGCAGAACATCGACACGGGCATGGGGCTGGAGCGCCTGCTGACCGTCCTCCAGGGCCGTGGCTCGGTCTACGAGACGGATCTGTTCGAACCCTGGACGCGGCTGCTCCCGCGGCTGTGGGACCTCGACGAGCCGTCGTTCCGCCTGGTCTGCGACCATCTGCGCTCCGGTGTCGTCGTCATCGGTGACGGCGTACGGCCCTCCCCCACCGGGCGCGGCTACGTCCTGCGCCGCCTCGTCCGCCGCCTCCTGACCACCCTCTGGCAGCAGGACCGCGGCCGCACCCTGTCCGACCTGCCGCGGGAGCTCGTCGAGCACACCCTGGACCACTTCCGGCTGCCCGGCGGCACCGGCCCCGTGCTCGACGTCCTGCTGGAGGAAGAGGGCCGCTTCGGCAAGCTCCTCGACCGGGGCCACCGCGTCCTCTCCCGCCCGCAGTACCGAGGGCAGCTGTCCGAGGAGGACTACCACTACCTCCACGACACCCACGGTCTGCCCCGCGATCTCGTCGTCGGCCTGCGCAGCCTGCACGGATGAGCCGGCGCGCATGATCGTGCCCGGGCCGCCCGACCGCGTTACCCCTCGGGCGGCCGGGGCACTCGGGGGCCGCGGCGGCTTCCTCCCGGAGTCGCCCGATCCTGTCGGAGGTGGAGAGCATGGGGCACGGCGGAAACGTGATCGACGAGCTGGTCGCCGATCACCGCGAGGTCGAGGAGTTCTTCGGTCGTATCGAGGCGCTGCCCTCCGGCGACAAGGACCGCAAGGTCCATGCCGACCAGGCCACCATCGAGCTGGTCCGGCACTCGGTCGCCGAGGAGGCCTACCTGTATCCCGCCGTGCGGGAGCACCTGGCGAACGGCAACACCCTCGCCGACCGGGAGATCGAGGACCACGCGAAGGCCGAGCAGCTCATGAAGGACCTGGAGTCCTGCGAGGCCGACGACCCGGAGTTCGACCGGATCGTCGGCGAGCTGATGGCCGAGGTGCGCGCGCACATCGCCGACGAGGAGGAGAACCTGTTCCCCCAGCTCCGCGCGGTCTGTCCGCCGGAGCGCCTGGACGAGCTGGGCGAGCAGATCCGCAGGGCCAAGAAGGTGGCGCCGACCCGCCCGCACCCGTCCACGCCGAGCGAGCCACCGGCGAACAAGCTGCTCGCGCCGGGCCTGGGCCTGGTCGACCGGATACGCGACGCGCTGACGGGCCGCGGCAAGGAGGACTGACTGCATCCGTCGCGGGTGTCAGCGCTGTTCCCGGAGGCGGCCGAAGAGCGGTGCCGCCTCCGGGAGGGCGCCGCCGACCGGGCTCACCTGACGGGCGATCCGCTCCGCCGCGCCCGGTACGAAGGGCCGTAGTTCGTCGCCGAGCACCCGGCACGCCGTGACCAGCGCGGCGAGGACCGCGTCGAGGCGTTCGGCCGCGTCGGTGTTGCCCTGGCGCTCCGCCCGGGCCAGTTCCCAGGGGCGGGTGGCGTCGATGCAGCGGTTGGCCTCCTCCACGATGTCCCAGGCGGCGTCGACGGCCCGCCGGAAGTCGAAGTCGCCAAGGGCCGCGTCGATCCGCCCGGGCACTGCCCGGCACACGTCGAGCAGCGGCGTCACCGCGAACCGGTCGGCGCCGAGCACCGGGACGGCCCCGGCGCGGTACCGGTGGACCATGGTCACGATCCGGTGGACCAGGTTCCCGAGGCCCCCGGCGAAGTCGGCGTCGGCACGGGCGATCAGCCGCTCCTCGGTGAAGTCGGCGTCCCCGACCCGGGGGACGTCCCGCAGCAGCCACCAGCGCACCGCGTCCGTGCCGTACGCGGCGGTCAGGGCGACGGGGTCGACGGTGGTCCCGCTCCCGGACTTGCTGATCTTGCGTCCGCCGACCGTCAGATAGTCGTGGACGAGGATGTCGGTCGGCAGCGGCAGGCCCGCCGACAGCAGCATGGCCGGCCAGTACACGGCGTGGAAGCGTACGACGCCCTTGCCGACGAGATGGACACGGCGGTCCCCGGCGGCCCACCACCGCTCGTAGGCGGGGTCGTCGGTGCCGTAGCCGAGGCTGGTGACGTAGTTGCCGAGGGCGTCCCACCACACGTAGACGACCTGGTCGGGGTCGTCGGGCACGGGGATGCCCCAGCCGCGGGCGCGGGTGTGGGAGCGGGAGACGGAGAAGTCGTGGAGGCCGCCGTCGATGAGGGCGAGGACCTCGTTGCGGCGGGCGGCGGGTTCGATGCGCAGCGCGCCGCCGGTGATCAGTTCGCGGAGCCGGTCGGCGTGGCGCGAGAGTCTGAAGAACCAGTTCTCCTCGGCGACCCGTTGCGGTGCGGTGCCGTGTTCCGCGCACCGGCCGTCGTCCAGTTCCTCCGGGGTGTAGAACTGCTCGCAGCCTACGCAGTACAGCCCCTCGTACGTCTTCCGGTAGAGGTCCCCGGCCGCCGCGCAGCGGCGCCACAGGCGTTCCACGCCCGCACGGTGTCGAGGGTCGCTGCTGGTGCGGATGAAGTCGTCGAGGGACAGGGCGAGCGGGTCGCGCAGGGCGGCGAACGCGTCGGCGTTGCGGTCCACCAGGGTCCGCACGTCCACGCCCGCCGCCTCCGCGGCCAGCACGTTCTTCAGCGAGTTGTCGTCGGTGCCGCTCAACAGACGGACGTCGTCGCCCCGTTGGCGGCGGTGCCTGGCCAGGGTGTCCGCCTGGACCAGCTCCAGGGCGAAGCCCAGGTGCGGGCGGGCGTTGACGTACGGGATGGTCGTGGTGATGTAGTGGCGTGGTGTGGTCATCGGTCCTCCCGCCGGTACCGGGACCTGGTCCGCACCACGCGTCGAGGCCCCGTCCCGGGGCCTCGGATTCGGTACGCGTCCGTGCTCAGCAGCCCCAGTGCGGGGGCATCATCCGGTGCTGAGTCGAAGGCGTGATCATGGCGACGAGGGTAGCAACGGCGCCCGGCGTGGACACCTTCTTTTCCGGCGTCCCCGAGGGTCGATCACCCTCGGGGCCCGGCCGGGCGCCGCCCGCTCCCTCCCCGTCAGCTCTTGCCGAGGAGTCGCCAGATCTGGTTCTTCTTGGTGCTCAGCGCGCTCGCCGGGTCGCAGGTCCACTGGTGGACCAGGGCGCCGGCCGCGGTCGAGACACCGCTGACGTCGACGCACTTGCCGCTGTGCACGGCGACGAGCTGGTAGTCCTTGCCGTTGCCGAGTGCGGTGACGGGGTTGAGGGTGAACATCTGGTTCGTGGTGCCACTGCAGGTCCACTGGATGACGGCGGCGCCGTCGGCCGTGGAGGCGCCCGAGACGTCCAGGCACTTGCCGCTGTGCTCGTTCACGATGGTGTAGGTGTTCGCCCGGCCGGCCACCGGCTTGAGGTCGAGCATCTGCTGGTAGCCGCCCTCGCAGGGGTACTGCTGGTACTGCGTGCCGTCGGCGGCGGAGAGGTTGGTGTCGTCCAGGCACTGACCGCTGTGCTGTGCCACCGCGACCGTGGAGACGGTCGTGTCGGACGGCGGCAGCAGCGTGACGGTGTAGCCGTCGGCGGCGTCCGTCCACGGCACGCTCACCGAGGCCGAGTTGCCGCTGACGGTCAGGGTCTGGTCGGAGACCGTCACCGGACCCGTGACCGCGCCGCCGCCGTTGTTCGGTATGCGCTGGACGACCGCGCGCACCCGGCCGTTCTCCACCACCGAGGTGGTGTCGAGGCGGTTGAGGTTGACGGTGACGTTGCCGGTGTTGGCGTTGGTGCCCAGCAGGATCTTGGCGTTGCGGGCCGTGTTGTCCTTGGTCGCCAGCCCGTCGGTGTTCGTACCGGGGGTGAGGTTCACGATGTTCCCGGTCTGGGAGCCGTAGTACCGGTAGAGGAACCACTCCCCCTTCGGCAGGTACCGACCGGAGCTGTCCTTGGTGAGCAGGTCGGCCGCGTAGTCGTGGAGGCTGGGGCCCCCTCCCCAGTTGGAGCGCAGGCCGTCGGCGCCGGCCCGCTCCAGGCGGCTGATGAACCAGCCGCCGCCACCGGGGTTCTGCTGCTCGCGCCCGGCGTACTCGTTGATCTGGTACGGCCGGGTGTTGGTCAGGCCCGCGGCGGCGAGGGTCGAGTTGGCGTTGTTGACGGCCGTGACGGGGTCGTGCGGGATGGCGTGCCAGCTGTAGATGTCGGGGGCGACGTTGTTGGCCTTGACGTGGTTCAGGAAGGTGGTCCACCAGGAGTTGGAGGAGCTGGGCGGGTTGGCGATGCTGGGGCCGACGATGAGCTGCCCGGGCAGGTTGGCCCGCACGGCGGCGTGGAAGCGGGACCACATCTGCAGGTACTGGCTCTGGGAGCGGCCCCAGAAGCCGCTGAGGTCCGGCTCGTTCCACAGGTCCCACTCCACCGTCATGTTGTTGGCCTTGACGTCGGAGATGAGCTGGTTGACGAAGTTGTCGAACTGCGTCCAGTTCCCGTTGTCGCCCGGGAAGCCCGTGCTGGTGGTGCCGTCGGCGCCCCACAGGTCGTGCGGCAGGATGACGAAGGTTCCGCCGAGCGCCTTGGTGCGCTTGTACTGGGCGAGGGTGGCGTTCCAGCGGGTCCGGTACTCGGCGAGGCTGGTGGCGTAGCCGCCGCCGTTGAGCTGCGCGCCGCCGGCCCGCTCGAAGTGCCACTTGATGTCCTTGAAGAAGTGGTCCGGCGGCTGCGACCCGTCGACGGTCAGTCCGTAGATCATGCCGGAGGCGCGGTAGGTGGGGGCACCTCCGGCGGTGGCGAAGTCGACGCTGACGGCGGTGTCCGCGGCCTGGGAGGGGGCGGCGGGGAGCAGGGTCGCGGCCAGGGCGGCCAGGAGGGCGGCGAGGGAGGCGGTGGACCGGCGTCGGGATCTGCGGGGCGTGCGGGGTGATGTCACGGTGCGGCTCCTGCCGGGGCGGGGACGGGCCCCGGGCCCGGTCGGGCCCGGGGTGGTGCAGGAGGCGGCCGGTCAGCGGCCGTCTCTGTGTGCGTGCGCCTCGGCCAGCAGGAGATAGCCGGCCGCGGTCCAGGTGTAGGCGCGGTCTCGCAGACCCGTTCCGGTGACGGCGTCGAAGTTCTCGGCGAACCCGTGCGTCTCGCAGAGGGTCCGGAAGCGGGCGCTGATGTCGTCGGCGAGCCGGTGGTGGCCGGCCCGGCGCAGGCCGTCCTCGATGAGGACGGTGGCCGGCGCCCAGATGGGGCCGCGCCAGTAGCCGTCGGCGAGGTAGTGCGGGGAGGTGGTCAGTTCGGTGGCCAGGCCGTACGGCGTGAGGTGGGCCTTGATGTGGTCGGCCAGCGTGCTGCCGACCTCGGCGGGCAGATGCTCGCCCAGCACGACGGGCATCAGGTCGAGAAGGCTGGCGGTGCTCCAGGTGTCCCCGGTGGCGACTCCCCGGGCGACGAAGCGGTCGCCGGTCCAGAGCTGGTCGAGGAGCGTGGCCTGCGTCTCCTCTGCCGTCCGCGTCCACCGGCGTGCGTCGTCCTGCTTGCCCAACTCTCCGGCGAGGGAGGCGAGTTCATGCATCTGGAGGACCAGGAATGCGGCCAGGTCGGCGGTGACGACCACCCGCTCGGGGTCGAAGGTGGTGGCGTTGTCCCAGCCGCTGTCGTTGCCGTGCTGGTAGTAGGGCAGTTCGGCGCCGGGGGCGCGGCGGGCGGTGAGCCAGAACTGGGTCCAGCGCTCCAACCGCTCGTACACCTGGGCCAGCTCGGCCTGGCTCGGCGGCGTCGGCAACCGGCGGCGCAGATGGCCGAAGGCCCAGCCGTGGATGGGCGGTTTGACGAAGTTGTGCAGCACCTCGGAGTGGGTGACCGAGTCGGGCAGGGCGCCGCCGGCGTCCTGGTGGTCGAAGGGCAGCTGGAACTGGTCGAGGCCGAGCTCGGGACAACCCGGCGCCAGGGCGAGGGCGTTGAAGCAATGGTCCCAGCTCCAGACCTTGTCCATCCAGTGCTTGGACATCAGCACGCCGGGCCGGGTGACGAGCCCCGCCGGCCGGACGGTCGCCGACCAGACGACGTAGGCGGCGAGTTCGGCGGCGGGGGTGTCGGCCGAGCGCCAGGGAGCCACGGCGTCCACGAACTCCGCGAAGGCACTCCGCGCGGCCTCCACGACGTCGTCGAAGGTCGCCGAGGACGCGTACGGCGGGCGGGCGGTGTCGAGTTCCTCGACGGCGATCTCCCAGCCGCCGCCCGCCTCCGCCGTGACGGCGAGACCTCGGTCGGTGCTGCCCAGGGTCTGGTCGCCGGGTGTGGCGGCGATCGTGCCGGACAGCAGGGTGACGCGGTAGCGGCGTCCGGTCTCGTACGACGTGAACACGTGCGCGTCCGCCGCCGGGTCGTGGAAGAAGTACGTGCCGCTGAACGGGGTCAGGGCCTGCGCCGCGGCGAACACCCCGATGTCCAGGCCGCTTCCCCGCAGCCGTACGGTGTCCGGCGACTCGTAGGCGAGATCGATGCGACCTGCCTCCCCGGTCCAGGTGAGCAGTCCCGGTGTCCCCTGCCGGTCGGTCTCCACCCGCTCGCCCGCGGACAGGGGGACCAGGCGCAGGACGGCGTGCATGCCGTTCTGGTGCGAGACCAGATGGAGGTCGTCGGCGTACGTCTTCTCCGCCACCACGGGTGAGACGTCGAACCACGATCCGTAGGTGCTGAACGGGATGTCGGAGAGGGAGAAGGCCGGGCCGGTTCGGGCGTCGGTCATGAAGGGGCTACTCGTTTCTTCAGCAAGGGGGTGCTCTTCAGCAAGGGCGTGCGGAGGTCGCTTCAGTCCTTGACGGCACCGGCGGTGACGCCGGCGGCGACATAGCGCTGGGCGAGGACGAGGATGACCGCGGCGGGCAGCGAGGCCACGACGGCGGTGGCCATGATGGCGTTCCACTCCTGGTTGTTGTTGCCGATGTAGTGGTAGATGCCGAGCGTGATCGGCTCGTGGGCACCGCCGTTGACGAGGGTGCTGGCCAGGACGAAGTCGGACCAGGACCACAGGAACGCGAACAACGACACCGTGACGACGGCGTTGCGGCTCATCGGCAGCACGATCGACCGGAAGATGCGCCAGGCCCTGGCCCCGTCCATCTGCGCGGCCTGGAGCAGTTCGCCGGGGATGCCGGACATGAACGCGGTGAAGATGAGCACCGCGAAGGGCACGGCCAGGGTGGAGTCGGCGACGATCAGGCCGGGGACGGACTGGAGCATGTCGAGCTGGAGGTAGATGGCGTAGAAGCCCATCGCCATGATGATGCCGGGGATCATCTGGGCGGCCAGCAGGAGGAAGCTCAGGACGCCGCCGCCGCGGGGGCGCAGCTTGGCCAGGGCGTAGCCGGCGGGTGCGGCCAGGGCCACGGTCAGCAGGACGGTGCCGAGCCCGACGACGAGGCTGGTGCCGAGATAAGGCAACTGCTCGTCGAGGACGGTGCGGTAGCCGGCCAGGGTGCCGTGGACGGGGAACAGGTCGGGTGGGCTCTTGCGCATGTCCTGGTCGCGGGTGAAGGACACGTTGACCATCCAGTAGACCGGGAAGAGCATGATCCCGGTCAGCAGCACCCCGAGGGCCGTCTTCCCTCGTCGCTTCATGACAGCGCCTGCTTTCTCTGCACCCGGACGTAGATCAGGCCGAAGACCAGCGCGGCGACCACGAGCAGGTTGCCGACGGCCGCGCCCGGGCCGAAGGCGGGCACCAGGTTGCCGAAGCCGAGCTGGTAGGACCAGGTGGCGAAGGTGGTGGACGAGTCGGCCGGACCGCCCTTGGTCATGATCCAGATGATGTCGAAGACCTTGAGCGTGTAGACGAGGCCCAGCAGCAGGGTGATCGCGGAGACCGGGCGCAGCAGCGGGAAGGTGATCCGCCAGAACCGCTGCCAGGCGTTCGCGCCGTCGATGGCGGCGGCCTCGTGGAGCGAGGTCGGGATGGACTGGAGGCCGCTGTAGAGGACGACCAGGTTGAAGGGGACGCCGATCCAGACGTTGGCGATGATCACGGAGGCCAGCGACCAGTCCGGTGAGGTCAGCCAGTTGACCGGGTCGATGCCCACGGCGCTCAACAGGGCGTTGACGACGCCCGATTCGCTGTTGAGCATCCAGGACCAGGTGGAGGCCGACACGATCAGCGGCAGCAGCCACGGCACGAGGAACAGGGCGCGCAGGGTGGCCGAGAGCCGGAAGTGCTGGTTGAAGAAGACCGCGAGGGCCAGGCCCAGGGCGTACTGGAAGACCAGGCACACGGCGGTGAAGACCACGGTGTGCAGCAGAGCGGGTGCGAAGGTCGGATCGTCCAGGACGGTGCGGTAGTTGGCGAGGCCGGTGAAGGGTGCGTCGCCCTGGACGAAGGAGCGGACGGTGTAGTGGCGCAGGCTCAGGTCGAGGTTGCGGTAGAGCGGATAGGCGTAGAAGAGGACGAGGTAGAGGGTCACCGGCGTGAGGAAGGCCCAGGCGGCCCACTGCTGGGAGGTGGGCCGGCGGCGCGGTGCGGCGGGGGCCGGGCCACCGAGCGTGGCCCGGTGGCCCGACTTCTGGAGTGTGGCACTCATCAGATCGCCCTGACGTGGCGTCACTTGACCGCGGACTGGGCGGCGGCCAGCGCGTCCTTCGGGGACTTCGAACCGCTGAGGGCGGACTGGACGGCCTTCCACATCTGCTCGGAGATCTTCGGGTACTTGGTGCCGAGGTCGTCACTGGTCCGCCCCCGGGCCGCCTTGACGGCGTCGACCCACGGCTTCAACTCGGCGTTCGCCGCGATCTGCTTGGCCTGCACCTCACTGATGGGGGCCACGTAGGACAGCGTGGTGTCGGTGTCGTAGAGGTGGTCGGTGTTGGTCAGGCAGGCGACGAGCTTCTGCGAGGTGGCGTAGCGGTCGGTGTCGCTCTGGACGGGGAGGGTGACGAACTCGCCGCCGGTGGGGGCCGCCGCGTTGCCGCCCTTGGCGCCGGGTATCGGCAGGACGCCGTAGTCGAAGCCGGCCTTCTTGGCGTTGGCGAGCTGCCAGGTGCCGTTCTCGGCGAAGGCGTAGTCGCCGCTGGCGAACTCCTGCCAGCTGGTGGTCTGGGTGTTGTTGATGACCGAGTTGGGCGCGTACCCCTTCTTCAGCCAGTCGCTCCACAGCGCGAGCGCCGACGCACCTTCGGCGGAGTCGAGTTGGGTCAGCTGGGCGCCCGATCCCCAGAACCACGGCAGGAACTGGAAGCTGCCCTCCTCGGTGCCGATCGCGGAGAAGGTGATGCCCTTCTTGCCGGCCTTGTCGACCTTGGCGAGGGCCGCCGTCAGCGAGGCCCAGTCCTTGATCGAGGCGACGTCGACGCCGGCCTTCTTCAGGACGTCCTTGTTGTAGTAGAGGGCGAGGGTGTTGGCGCCGATCGGGGTGCCGTACGTCTTGCCGCCCGACTGTCCGGCCGCCAGCAGGTTGGGGTCGACCTTGGAGGTGTCCAGCTTGTTGTCGTCGGTCGTGGTGAGCACGCCCGCCTCGGCCAGCGTCGAGACCACCGGGTTGTCGACGATGAGGACGTCCGCGGAGTTGTCCTGCTGGGCCGCCAGGAGCGCCTTGTTGGACAGGTCGCTGGTGTCGAAGGCGGTCCGCTTGACCTTCACCCCGGCCTCGGTGCCACAGGAGTCCAGCAGCTTCGCCCAGGCCGAGCTCTTGTCGAACTGCGGGTAGGGGTCCCAGATCGTGTACGTCCCACTGTCCGCCGTGTTCGATCCGCCGTCCGAGCCGGAGCCGCAGGCGGTGGCGGTGCCGGCGAGGGCCAGGGCGGCGAGGGCGGCGGCGGTCAGGCGACGGTGCCTGAAGGTGCTGTTCATCGCGGGTTCCTTACGGTTTTCGGTATGCGGGTGCCGAGGCACGGACTTTTCGGGCGGGGCGGTGCCGAGGCAGTGGGGTGCCGGGCGGAAACGGGCACGGCGGAGGGCGCCGTGGTGCGATGGCGTCGAGAAGGAACGTGGGGGAGCCGGGGTCAGGCGGTGCCGGCTCCCGCGGGCCCGGTGCTGGCCCGCAGCGAGATCGGCGGTGTGAGCAGATGGTGGCGGGGCGGTGCGTCGGGCTGGTCCAGCCGCTCGACGAGCAGTTCGACGGCGAGGCGGCCCAGCTCGGCCGCCGGTACGTCCGCCGCGGTGAGCCGCGGGGTCACCGTCTCCGCCCAGCGGCCGGCCACCACTCCGGTGACGGAGAAGTCGCGCGGCACATGGCGGCCCGCTTGGGCGAGCCCCCGGTAGATGCCGCCGAGGGCGGCCTCGTTCAGGGTGACCAGGGCGGTGGTGTCCGGGTCGTCGTGCAGGATGCGCTCCACGCAGCCCTGGCCCGAGGCGGCGTCGTCCCCGCAGCAGTACGTCCGGACCGTCAGCCCGCGCTCGGCCGCGGCCTTGGTGAAGCCGTCGAGGCCGCGGTGCGCGGACTCGTACCCGGCCCGCAGCAGCTGCTCGGGCCGGTTGACGAAGGCGACCCGGCGGTGGCCGAGGTCCGCGAGGTGGTGGACGCAGGCCGCCGCGAGGGCGGTGTGGTCCAGGGCCACCCACCAGGTGCCCTCGGGGTGGGCGGTGCGGCCGATGGCGACGGAGGGGAAGTCCAGCTCGGCCAGGTGATCGACCCGGTCGTCGGCCAGCCTGATCTCCATCAGGATCGCGCCGTCGACCCGCCGCTCCCCCAGCAGCCGCTGGAAGGAACGGTCGCTGTCGACGCCGCTGGGTGACAGCAGCACGTCGTAGTCGTAGGCCGCGGCGGCCTCGACCACGCTGCCGATGAAATCGAGCTGCATGCCCGTGTAGTGGTTCCCGGCCGGCGGGAAGACCAGCCCGATCGTGCTGGTCCGCCCGTTCGCCAGGGCGCGGGCGCTGGCGCTGGGCCGGTAGCCCAGTTCGTCGACGACCTGCTGGATCTTGCGGCGGGTGTCCTCCGAGACCGGACGCTTGCCGCTCAGCGCGTAGGAGACGGTGCTCCGCGAGACACCGGCCCGCCGGGCGATCTCACCGATGTTCACGGGGACTCCTTCGTCGAAGCCGATTCACGTCCGAACCGCTGTCGAACCGGTTCGCGTGAAGTGACGGTAGGAAGGGCCCCGGCGGCTGTCAACACCTCTGACAGCATCGAGAGTTCCTTGTCCCGGGGGATTGCCCGGCCCCTGCCCCGGTGCTAGCTTGCCGAACCGGTTCGACATGAAGATCCTCAGCACCAGTTGACCGCCGCATCCCACGCAGTCGAACCGGTTCGAGTCGCCGAACGCAAGGATTGAGGACGCAATCCATGGCATCCCCCGACAGACCCGCCCGGCGCCACACCCCGCCCGGCCCGCGCCGCGCCTCCGCCGCCGTCGCGCTGACCCTCGGCGCGGGCCTGCTGGCCGCGCCCGCCGTGCCCGCCCAGGCGGCCGAGAGCCCCCAGCCCACCGCCCGCTACACCTTCGACCAGGACGACCTCGCCTCCGGCCGCATCACCGACAGCTCCGGCAACGGCCTCACCGCGACGCTGGTGAACGGCTCCACCGCCCGGTCGGTGGACGGCACCGGCGGCGGCAAGGCCCTCTCCCTGCCCGGCGGAGCGCCCACCTCCGACGGCGCCTACGTCCGACTGCCCCGTGAAGTGGTCGGCGACGCGAACGACCTGACGGTCTCCACCCGGGTGAGGTGGAGCGGCGAGACATCGTCCTGGCAGCGCCTCTTCGACCTGGGCACCAACACCACCAAGTACCTGTTCAGCACCCCGTACAACGGCAACGGACTGTTCCAGACCTCCGTGACGACCGGCGGAGGCGGTGCGGAGACCCAGGTCCGCGGCTACGCGATGCTCCCGGCGGACGAGTGGCGGACGGTCACCGTCACCCTCGACACGACCGCGGGCCGGCTGACCACCTACCTCGACGGCGTCGCGGTCTCCTCCTCCGCGACCGGCATCAAGGCCAAGGACCTGCTGGACGGTTCGGCCACGGCGGCCGGCTACATCGGCAAGTCCTTCTACCCGGACCCGCTCCTCAAGGGCGCCATCGACGACTTCACGGTGTGGCACTCGGCGCTGAACGCCGACCAGGTGGCCGCCCTCGTCGATGCCGGCCCGACCGTCGGCGCGCTCGCGCAGACCTCCTTCGACGTCCGTACGACGACCGGGACCGCCCCGTCGCTCCCCGCCGCCGTCCGCGCCACGTTCTCCGACGGCTACGACCGCGACACGCCGATCGTGTGGGACGCCGTACCGTCCGAGAAGTACGCGCGGCCCGGCACCTTCACCGTGGCGGGCAAGGCGGTCGGGCGGAGCGTCGAGGCGAAGGTCACCGTGGTCCGCGAGGGAGCCCTCACCGTCGACCTCGGCTCGGACACGGGCGCCTTCCACGGCGGCGCCTCCGGCACCCTGTACGGCGTGTACGGACCGGACGTCCCGACGAACAACCTGATGGCGGGCATGGGCCTGCGCACCGTCTCCACCAAGGCGCAGGACGGCCCGCAGCACCCGGGGGCCGACGCGCTGGAGGTGGTGAAGCCGCTGGCCGACTCCACCGACGGCGACGTCTACATCTACATGACGGACATCCACCGCGGCTTCCCGTACGAGTGGCCCGGCGACACCCCGGCCGAGAAGCTCAAGCTCTACGAGGAGAAGCTCGCCAAGCAGGTCGACCAGGTGCTCCGACTGCCCGAGGAGTACCAGGACAACATCGTCTTCGTGCCGTTCAACGAGCCCGAGGGCAACATGTTCGGTACCGGACAGTGGAGTTACGACCAGGTCAGCTGGCTCAGCAAGCCTGACGCCTACTTCGCCGCATGGGACTCCGCGTACAAGCTCATCAAGGACAGGATGCCGGACGCCCGGATCGCCGGCCCCAACACCAGTGTCCTGTACGACCAGGTGAAGGGCTTCCTCACCCACACCCTGGCCGCCGGCACCCTCCCCGACGTCATCACCTGGCACGAGCTGAGCCACCCGGAGGCGGTCCGCGAGAGCGTCGCCAAGTACCGGGCGTGGGAGAAGGACCTGTTCAAGGGCACGGCCCGGGAGGGCACCCGACTCCCCGTCAACATCAACGAGTACGCCTTCAACTACCACACCTCGGTCCCGGGCCAGATGATCCAGTGGGTGTCCGCGATCGAGGAGTCCAAGGTCGACGCCGACATCGCGTACTGGAACATCGACGGCAACCTCTCCGACTCCGCCGTGCAGTCCAACCGCGGCAACGGCCAGTGGTGGCTGCTGAATTCGTACGCGTCGATGACCGGGCACACGGTGGCGGTGACCCCGCCGTTCCCCGGCGAGAACTACACGATGCAGGGCGTCGCCACCCTGGACGCGAAGAAGAAGCAGGCCCGGCTGCTCTTCGGCGGGTCCACCGGCAAGGGCCACATCACCTTCGACAACGTGCCGAGGAACGTCTTCGGCTCCCAAGTCCACGCGTGGGTACGGGAGATCGAGTGGAGCGGCCAGGTCGGCGACAACTCCGGCCCGAAGCTGCTCACCGAGACCAGCCTCAAGGCCGGTGACGCCGGCAAGGTGGTCGTGGACTTCGGTGACGGCGCGCTGCCGGCGCTGAAGGAGTCCTCGGCGTACGAGATCGTCCTCAGCCCGGCGGGCACGGCGAAGAGCACGCAGACCGCGCCGGTGCGCTGGCAGGGGTCCTACGAGGCGGAGGACGCCGCCCACACCGGGTCCGGTTACTCGAAGAACGGCCCGGAGGGGTCCCCGCGTGACGTGTCGAAGTTCTACACCTCCGGCGGCTACGACGTCGGCGGTCTGCGCACCGGCTCGGACGTCACGCTCGACTTCACCGTGGACGTCCCCGAGGACGGCACCTACGACCTGAGCGTCTTCGCCAACTCCCTCAACACCTACGACAAGGTGAAGGAGCAGGGCCCCACCAACGTGTTCCTGCGCGTGGACGGCAAGGCGGACGGCGAACAGGAACTCAACCTGCCGCTCGGCTACAAGTGGGTGGTCTGGGACCACACCGACACCCAGGTCCACCTCACCAAGGGCAGGCACACCCTGACGCTCGCCGCCAAGAGCCTCGACGGCAAGCGCGTCACGAAGGGCGACGCCATCGTCGACCGGCTCACCCTGACGCTGCCGCAGCCTTCCGCCGGCACGCGCGTGTACGAGGGTGAGCTGGCCTGGCTTGGCGGCGGGGCGCGCCCCGTGTACGACCTGCCGAAGCGCGCGGCCACGGGATCGGGCGCCGCCCGGCTGGCGAAGGGCCAGACCGCCACGTTCTGGGTCTACTCCCCCGCCGACCGCGAGGCCACCCTCAAGGTCGACACCCTCGACGGCACCGGCGCCCGGCTCTCCGTCAACGGCCACGACGTCCTGCGCCTGGCCAAGGACCGCGGCAGCGTCGCCGTCTCCCTCTCAGGCGGCATCAACAAGGTGACGCTGACCGGAAGTTCGAGCACCGTGCTGGTCGACCGCCTCTCGGTCACGCCCACCGAGGGCACCCTGCCGGTGACGACGTACGAGGCCAAGGACGCCGTCCTCGCGGGCTCGGCCACGCTGACCCCGCTGTCCCTGGCCACCGACGGCACGGCGATCACCGGGATCGGCGGCACCCCGGGCAACGCCAACACCGCGCGGTTCACCGTCTCCGCGGACCGGGCCGGCCTCTACGCCCTGCGGGTCCGCTACTCCAACCCCGAGCAGTCGGAGGCCACCCACTACAACCCGGACCCGCTCGCCCGCCATGCCGACATCAGCGTCAACGGCGCCGAGCCCCGGCGGGTCGGCTTCCCGCACAGCTTCCACCAGAACAACTTCTGGGAGCTGACCGTCCCGGTCCACCTGAAGAAGGGCGCCAACACCGTCACCTTCCGCTCCGAGGAACTGCCGAACTTCGACGGCACGACCTACGCCTCGGACACCTTCCCGGGCGTGCTGCTCCGCTCCCGGTACGCGCCCCTGATCGACCGGATCACGGTCGCGCCGTACGCGAGGGAGGTCCGGTGAGCTGATCGGCGCGGGCGCACCGCACCGGGCGTACGGCCGCAGCGGCCGCGACAGTCCCCGGTGCGGTGCGCCCGCGCTTCCGGCTACACCCCGGCCGTCGCGTAGAACTGCGCGCGCACGTGCCGCAGCCACGCCTCCACGGCCGCCTCGTCGGGCTGCTCGGGCAGGGCCGGGCGGCTCTCGGCGAACGCCGACTCGTAGTGCGCGAGCAGCGGGCGCGCGGCCGTCGGGTCGGCGGCGACCCGGTCGCCGAACTCGACGTACTCCTGTGGGTTGTCGAGGCGGATGGTGAGGTGGCCGGTGGTGTACAGCTCCAGGCCCTGGTGGCACAGCCGCTTGAGGTGCCGGGCGTGCTTGGCGGTACGGGCGTCGGCCTCGCGGCCCTCCAGCCGGCGGAACTGCTGGGTGGCGTACCCGAGATAGGCGTCCCGGACCCGCTTGGCGCTCAGGAACGCGGTGCGCAGGCCGATGAGTTCGTCACCGAGCGGAGTGCGCACCTCGTACAACTCCGGGGGCAGCCAGGCGAGTTCCATCGCGGTCGGGTTGCCGCCGAGGGCGAGTCTGCACCACTTGGCGGCCTCGTGCAGAGTCCTGTCCGGGGCGGTGCTGACGTGCGACTCCTTGGGCCGGTGCAGGCCGTGCAGGGCCTCGGTCGGCGCGGCGAACATGCCGAGGCGGTCCACGTCGGAGCCCGCGTGGGCGAGGCCGTAGGCGGTGGAACCGACGATGCCGGACAGCAGTACGTTCGGGACGGGCATGGTCGGTCACCTCTCCTCGGGGCAGGGTCGTGTGGCCTCATTGTGGTGACCTGCGAGGATGCGGTCATCAGATTTTTTGGGGCAGGGGATCCGAGGGGAGTCGGCACGGTGCTGGTCGGGGTGGGGAAGGCTTGGCGGCGGACCGCTTGTGCGGCCGTGCTGGTGAGCGTGCTGGCAGGCTGCTCCGGGGCCGCGGAGAAGGACGCCGAGCCGTCCGCGAGCCCTTCGGCGAGCGCCTCCGAGAAGGTCGAGAGCGCCGGCACGATCGGCGGGACCGGCTCCGCCTGTCTGCTGCCGGTCGGCTTCGACCTCGCCGCCGAGTGGAAGGCGGAGGCCATCGACGGCTCGACGGCGGACCCCGCCGGTACGGCTCCCGTCGACGAGGACATGGCGTCCGTGTTGCGCCAGGGGCCGGTCACGCTGGTGTGCGAGATCGACGCCAAGCCCGCCGGGCACCTCGGCTTCCTCCGGGTCTTCACCGGGGAGGCCGGCCCGCAGGACGGCGACGCCCGGGCCGTACTGGAGGCCTTCGTCACCGCCCAGGACGGGGCGGACAAGGCGAAGTACAGCACCTTCGAGACGGGCGGCCTCGCCGGTGCGGCGGTCGAGTACCTCGCCACCAGCGAGCTGCTGGACGAGACGAAGCAGGAGAGCGCCTTCGCCGTCGTCACCCCGGACGGCCCGGTCGTCGTCCACCTCGGCGGCGCGGACACCGGGGAGCACCAGGACATGCTCCCGGCGTTCGAGCTGGCGAGGAAGACGCTGCACACCGTCTGAACCGCGGGCCCGGCGCGCTGAACGCACGCGTCCCTCGAAATTCATATCGGGACAAGGTGCAACCTTTTCCCCAACCCGGTTGTCTCATCAGATATCAGACACATGAATCCCGGGGGACATCATGCGACACAGCAGAACGACATGGGCCACCGTCGCACTCATGGGTGCGGCACTCGCCGTGGCCACGGTGCCCGCACAGGCCACCACCACCTGCCCCACCGGCTGGGGCAGCCTCGACAAGAGCCGCTCGGTCGGCACCACCGACTCGGTGACGAACGCCAGGACCGGCCGCCACACCTGCTACGACCGGCTCGTCGTCGACATACCCGGCGCCGACAAGGCCGACCTCGGCTATTCCGTCCGGTACGTCAGCCAGGTCCACCAGGACGGTTCCGGCCGCGTCGTCCCGGTGACGGGCGGAGCGGTCCTGGAAGTGCGGGTGACGGCACCCGCGTACGACATCGACACCGGCTCCCCCACCTATCCCGCCCGCACGGGCCGCCCGCTCCCCGGCGTGGACCTCGCCGGGTACCGCACCTTCCGGGACGCCCGCTTCGTCGGCAGTTTCGAAGGGGACACGCAGTTCGGCCTCGGCGTTCGCGCCCGACTGCCGTTCCGGGTCCAGCGCGTCGACGACCGGATCGTGGTGGACGTCGCCCATACCTGGAGGTGAACCGCCGACTCCTACGCTCCCGTGTAGAAGGCGATCGTCGCCGCGGTCGTGGACTCGACCGTCTCGGCGTCCGCGCCCGACGCGGTGTACGCCGCGCCCCAGGCGTTGCCGGAGACGGTCGCGCATTCCTTGCCCTCGTCGGAGAGCTGCCAGGCCACCGACTCCTCCTGGGTCATGGCGCCCCCGGCGAGGTGCAGGCCGAGCCCGAGGGACATCAGATCCCAGCCGACGCCGGTGGCGCCCGGGCCGTACCGACCCCAGAACTCGTCCGGTACGACGGCCACGTGCTCCAGCACGAACACCGTCCGACCGTCACCCTCGGAGGTCAGCCTCACCTCGACCTCGCTGAAACCCGGGTCGGGCCCGAACAGCCAGCTCACCCGCAGCCGCTCCGGCTCCACGCACTCCAGGATCTCGCCGCCCGCCTGGCCCTCCAGCTGGTAATGGCCGCCGACCTTGAAGTCCCCGCTGACCGGCAGGAACCAGCGGCTGATCCGCTCGGGGGACGTGACCGCGTCCCAGACGTCGGCGATGTCGGCGTCGTAGGTGCGCCGCAGCAGGACGGTGCGGGCGTCGCCCGCGTCGACCTTGCGGGTGCCGACCTCCCGGTGCAGCCGCTTGATCTCCTCGACGAAGTCAGTCATCTCCGCTCGTTTCCTCTCTCGCTCTGCGCTCACGCCTGCCGCGCGCGAGCTCCGTTCCCAGCGCGTCGAGGCGCTGCTCCCAGAACCCCCGGAACCGGTCCAGCCAGGCGTCCACCTCCCGGAGGGGCTCGGCCTGGACGGCGTACAGCCGTCGCGTTCCCTCGGCCCGCACGGACGCGAATCCGCTCTCCCGCAGCACTCGCAGATGCTGTGAGACGGCCGGCTGGGAGATCCCGAACTCGCTCCGGATCACCGCGCTGACCTCGCCCGACGTCTGCTCACCCGCGGCGAGCAGCTCCAATATCCGGCGCCTGACCGGATCTCCCAGTACGTCGAAGGCGTGCACGATCCCGACTATGCCACGAGCTACTTATATAAGGCAAGACTTAAACAAGCGGGCCGGGGTCGCCCGCCCCGGCCCGCTCACCTGCTCAGACGTGCGGACGCCGCCCCCGTTCCTGGTGCGGGAACGTCTGGTCCGCCCCGGGGAGGGTCGGCTTCGGCAGGGTCGCTACCTCCTCCTTCGCCTTGGCCAGCTGCTCCGCCGTGTCCTCGGGCAGCCGGGGCGGGCGCGGCCGGGCGGCCGGGAAGCGGAAGGCGGAGGTGAGGTCACCGAAGGTGCTACGCCGCCAGTCGCTGATGTTCGGCTCCTCGACGCCCGTGAAGCGCTCCAGGAAGCGCAGTGCGGAGGTGTGGTCGAAGGCCTCCGAGGCCACCCAGCCACCCGCGGTCCCTCCGGCGGGGTGGGCGGCGGCACATGGTCGAACAGGCCGTCGTTCTCGAAGGTGCCCTCGGGCTGCGGGCGTAGGTCGTCCAGCGGTACGGCGTCGGCGCGACATTGCTGAGGATCGGCCCGCCCCGGGTACCGGCGGGGTCGATGGTGCCGGTCATCCACATCAGGCGGTTGGGCCAGGTGGGGCCGAAGACCGAGCAGAAGTAGTGGTCGCAGACGGTGAAGGTCTCGGCGAGGGCGAACTGGAAGGGAATGTCCTCGCGGGTGTAATAGCCCAGAGCAGGAGGTAGCCCTTGGGGTTCTCGGTGTCCGGCTGGTAGAAGACGGAGCGCCCGGAGTCGAGCCGGAGCGCGTGCGGGTCGGCGAAGCCGCGAACGCCGGCGAGGGTGCCGAAGTAGTGGCCCCTTCTTGAGGGAGAGAACCAGCGGCCGGTCCCGATGTCGGAACCGGTCCGCCGATCACTCTCCGTCCGGGGCGGGGCAGGGCGTCAGGGGCGGGTGATGAACATGCGGACAACGTGCGGGAAGGGGTTGGCCAAGCCGTGACCCGCAACAGCCGGGCGTTGCCCGCGCTTTGAGGTCGCCCGACCACGCCTTGGGACGGTCATGACGGGTGGGCTCAGTCGTCGGCCTCGCGGCGCAGGTACCAGATCGTGGCGGCGACCGCCGCCAGCCACACCCCCGCCACCGCGACCGGTCCGCCGATCAGGTCGCCGTACTTGTAGGACGGGAGCGCCAGGACCACGGCGAACCAGGTGACCAGGCCCCATCCGGCGAGCGAGCGCGGCAGTTCGCGGCGGGCCCGGAACACGACGACGACGCCCGCGCCGATGCCGTAGAGCCCGGCGGCGAGCAGGGCGAGGGCGAGCGCGGTGTCGAACGCCGGGTCGTCCCCTGGCCCCCAGACCTCGTGCGCGGTCAGCACCGTGAAGGCGCCCACCAGCACCGCGCCCGTCCCCCACACCCGGCGCCACAGGGCCCGTCGGCGGCGACGGATCTCCTGGTCCGTCAGCCCCTCGGACCGGCGGCGCTCGGCGCGCTCCCGGGAGCGCCGCGCTTCTCGAACGCGCGCCCTGCGCCTGCGGATCTCACGCCGCCGGCGCCGCTCGGCCGTGTCGCCCCATGGTCCGGGCATCAGCAGACTCCCCCCGTCGTCCTCTAGGGAGGAGCCCTTCGGCCGGCCGCTGATTCAGGCCGGGACGCTCACGAAGCGGTCCAGCGTGCGGGTCAGTTCCTCCGGTTTCTCGACCGGGAGTTCGTGACCCGCGTCGATGATGCGGACCTCGGCGTCCGGATACGCCTTCGCCATCCGCAGCATCTGCCGTACCGGCAGCTGGATGTCGTGGTAGCCGTGGACCATCAGAGTGGGGACGCGGATCTCGCCGACCCGGTCCAGGACGTCGAAGGCGCGCATGGCGCCGTACAGCGTCATGACGACCTCGCGCGGGGTGTTCGCCGAGGCCTTGACGTACGCGCGGATCTCGTCACGCGGATAGCCGGGGGCGAAGGCGCGCTGGATGTTGGCGGCGACGAACAGCTTGAAGGGGACCAGCGTCGAGACGCCCATCAGCAGGCCCCTGCCCCGGCTGTAGGTCATGCGGCCGATCGAGTTGACCAGCACCAGGCGCTCGACCCGCTCGGGGTGGGCCAGCGTGATGGTCTGCGCGATCATGCCGCCCATGGAGTGGCCGACGAGGACGCAGCGCTCGACGGCGAGGTGGTCGAGGAGGGCGAGGACGTCGTCGGCCAGCTCCGCGATCGTGCGCACTCCGGCCCCGCTGCTCTCGCCGTGGCCGCGCAGATCCAGCCGTATCACCCGGCGCTTCTGCGCGAAGTGCGCGAGCTGGTGGTCCCAGCGGTGCCGGTCGGCCGTCCAGCCGTGCACGAACACCAGGGGCACGCCCTGGGCGTCGCGGGGGCCCTCGTCGTCGTACGTCAACGCTGCGCCGTCGACTTCGAGCTGCGGCATGGCGGCCTCCCTGCGATCCCGTGGGTTACTGACCGGTACGGTAGCCGCCCGCCGGGCCGTCGTCACCGTGCCGTGGGCCACTGCGTCTCCCCCGGGTCCGCCCATGGCTCGGCGCCCGGCCGGGAGTGCCGTGCCGGGCGCCGGGGTGAACCGGGTCAGCCGCCGTTCAGCCGCGCACGCAGGAGTCCCTTGCCGATCTCCGCGCCCTTGCGGCTGTCCGCCTGGGCCTTGCGGAAGAGGTCGGCGACCTCGGTGTCCTTGTCGCGTTCGGCGTCCTGGATGTACGACTCCAGGCGCAGCGCGTTGCTGAGGCACGCCTCGACGTACCAGATGAGGTTGTAGTCCTTGTCCGGCGTTCCGGTCACGCCGCCGGTCTCCGTGCTGCTGGTCATGAGTGCCTCCTCCAGCGGTTGTCGTTCCGGGACCGGCCGGGTACCCGTTCCGCGCGCCTCAATCGGCTTCCGAGCGGGTCTGTCAGCCGACGTCCCACAGGAACCGGTGCGTGTGGATGCCGAAGTAGGGGAACGAGCGGACCTCGCGGACCCCCTCGACGGCGCGTACGACGTCGTTGACGAAGTCCAGCAGGTCCCGCGGCCCCGGGGCGACGACCTCGACGAACAGGTCGAAGCCACCGGAGGTGAGCACCGAGTAGACGACCTCGGCACGGCCGGCGAGTTCGTCGGCGACGGCACGGGGGTCGCCGTCCACGCCGATGCCGAGCAGGGCCATGGCCTGTCCGCCCATGGCCATCGGATCCGTGACCCCGACGACCTGGACGGCCTTGGAGTCCAGCAGACGTTGCAGCCGCTGGCGGGCGGCGGACGCCGAGAGCCCGACCTTGGGGCCGAGGTCGGCGTAGGCGATACGGCCGTCGCTCTGCAGTTCGCGCAGGATGGCCCGGTCGATCTCGTCCATGCCGTCAGCCCGCCAGCTCGGCGAGGGCGGCGGCGAACACCTCGGTGTGGGTGTCGACGTCGCGCTCGGTGGTGTCGGGGCACATCAACGCCATGTTGTGGAAGGGCGTCAGGAGGATGCCGCGGTTGGCGAGGTGGAGGTGGAGGAAGTCCTCGAGCTCCTCGTCGCCGGCCGCCGCGGACTCGGTGCCGGTGCGGGGCGCGGGGGCGGCGAACCGGTACTCGGTGCGGGCGCCGAGTCTGCTCACCGACCAGGGCAGGGCGTGGGCTTCGATGCCCGCGCGGACGCCCGCCTCGAAGCGTTCGGACAGCTTCGTCATGTGGGCGAACGCGTCGTCGGTGAGGACGTGTTCGAGGGTGGCGCGCATCGCGGCGACCGAGAGGGCGTTCCCGGCCAGGGTGCCGCCGACGCCGCCCATGTCGACGAGGTCGAGGTCGGCGCGGCCCAGCAGCCGGTCGGCGAGTTCGGCGGACAGGCCGTAGGCGCCGGCGGGGATGCCGCCGCCGATCGCCTTGCCGACCGTGAGGAGGTCGGGCTCCAGGTCCCAGGCGGCCGTGCAGCCGCCGGGTCCGGCGGACAGGGTGTGCGTCTCGTCGTTGATGAGCAGCGTGCCGTGACGGCGGGTCAGCTCCCGCACGCCCGCCAGGTATCCGGGCTCCGGCAGGACGATGCCGATGTTGGTGAGGGCTGGCTCCATGAGGACGGCGGCCACGTCGCCGTGGGCGAGTTCGCGCTCCAGCTGCTCCAGGTCGTTGAACTCGGCGACCCGGCTGGTGAGCGTGACGTCGCACGGTGCGCCCACGTTGCCGGGGCGGGCCGTGCCTTCGCCGTCGGGTCCGACGACGATGAGGGACTCGTCGACGCTGCCGTGGTAGCTGTAGCTGTTCACGAGGATCTTCGGGCGGCCGGTGACGGCCCGGGCCAGCCGGATCGCCCACCGGTTGGCGTCCGTCGCGGTGAGCGAGAAGCTCCAGCGGGCCAGCCCGAAGCGGCGGGTCAGCTCGGCGCCGACCCATTCGGCGTCCTCGGTGGGCAGCATCGCCGTCGCCCCGCCGAGTTCGGCGAACCGGCGCTGGACGGCTTCGGCCACCGGGGCGGGCGAGTGTCCGGCCATGGCACCGGTGTCGCCGAGGCAGAAGTCGACGTACTCATGGCCGTCGATGTCGGTGACCCGGGCGCCCCGGGCGCTGTCCAGATAGCGGGGGAAGGGCCCGGCCGTCTTGTTCATCCAGGTCATCGGGACCCGCCCGAAGAGATGGCCGGCGCGCGCGTAGGCCTCCCGGGAGCGCGGGCAGCGCCGCTCGGACTCCGCCCTCTCGCGGGCCAGGAGGTGCTGAAGGCGGCTGCGGTCCATGGCTACCCCGGGCGGTGAGTGTCGGCTGATCGACGGCAGCATACGGCGGAAAACGCACCGACCTCAAGAGTTGAGAACCGATTCGATCGTCGGCACGATCGATTCGAGCGTCGTCGCGTGCGCGCACCCGGAAACGACTACAGGGGCGCGACCGGTCCCCCGTTCCGGTCGTGCCCCTGCGGCTCGATGAACTTACGTGAATGACGGCGCGGTTGTGAATCGCGTTCATGCCAGATGGGCCACCCCAGGCACTCACCTGTGCACAGGTGAGTCCGAATAGCGCACTTTCTTACGAACGTCGGCGCTCGGCTATCCGGGGAGCCGGGGGGACGGGACGTCGCCGGTCGCGAGATGGGCGAGGACCACCTCGTACAGGTCGCTGCCGCCCGCGAGAAGCTGACGCTGCAACACGGGTTCCGCGCTGCGCACGTGTTCGCGCACGGTCTGCGCGTGCACGCCGAGCGCCTGCGCGGTCCGTTCGGAGTTCCCGCCGGCGGCGATCCAGGTGCGCAGGGTGCGGCGCAGGTCGCGGGCGTCGGGGGCGAGGCGTCCGACCAGATCGTGCGCCCAGGTGCGCAGCGCGGGTCCGGACAGCACCTCCCCCAGCCCGGCGGCCGCCGCTCGCTGCGCCGCGGGGACGGCGGGCGCCAGCTCCAGGCCCACCTGGGTGTTCAGCGCCAGATGGACGACGGCCCGGGCGGCGAGGTCGGAGAAGGACACGCCGAGCAGACCCTCGACCCGCTCCATCCGGGCGCGCACGGTGTTGCGGCTGACGCCGAGGACCTTGGCCGCGTTCACCGCGGTGAACTCCAGGCCGAGCCGGGTGGTGGCGAGGAGTTCGGCCCGGGTGTGGTGCGCCAGCGCGTCGAGGGGGCGCAGCAGGTGGGCCGCCCACCCGTGCAGGAGCTCGGGGTCCATCAGGCGCTCGGGGTGGGTGCGTTCGGCGTAGACCGCCGCGTGGTCCGGCCGGAAGCGGGCCACCGCCAGGGCGCTGACGGCCTGTCCGTAGGCGGTGGCGGTGCGGGCGAGGCTCTGCCGTGCGCTGCCGCCGAGGAAGGCGTCGGGGCGCCGGTCGATCACGGTCCGCAGCTCACGGGCGGCGACCTCGCCGGGGGTGACGACGATGACGTGCTGGTCCATCGCCGGGCAGCCCACGACGAGGGCCTGCTCGGCGGTCACGTGGAGGCACTCCTCCAGCAGCCGGTCGCGTTCCTCGACGGTGCTCTCGACGACGTAGACGCAGGCCGAGTCGGTGTCGAGCAGCCCCGGCCACAGCCCGGCGGCCACCCGGCGGGCCGAGACGATGTCCTCCACCATGAGCAGCTGAAGGATCGCCAGCCGCAGGTCGGCCGTGGCGCGTCGCAGCCGGTGTCCCGCGGCGGTGGACTCGCGGGCCCTGAGCAGGAGTTCGAGGACCTGGGCGGTGTGCGTCACCATGTCGGCGGCCCGCCGGTCGAAGGGGACGTCACGGGAGACCGCCAGCACACCCGCCGCCGCCGAGCGCGGCCGGCCCACCCTGACCAGGCGCTGGTGACGTCCGTCGTCCTCCCAGGCGGCGGAGGCGATCCGGCCCGTGACGAGGTCGGCGACCAGGGTCTCGTCGAGCGGCATCGGGGTGCCGGCGAGGAGGTTCCCGGTGTCGTCCTGGAGCACGACCGTTCCCCGCACGCCGTCCGCGAGCCAGTCCACCACCCGCCGGACGTCCCGCCCGGCGGGCCGCAGCTGCTCCAGCAGTTCCTGAGCCCACGACACCTCGGCGTGCGCCCTCCGCACGCCGTTCTCACTGCCCGCCACGTCGCCCTTCTCCTCGTCCCTCGCGTCGACCTCGCCCTGCCGGTCACGGGACCGTACCTCAGACCCGGGCCAGGGTCTCCCCGTCCGGCTTGACGGTACGAGGGGCCGAACGCCGGTGCGAGGGACCGAACCCGGCGACGCTGCGCCGCCACCGTCCTCGTGCGCGGTCGACGCCCTCGTACGGCATAAGCTCGGCAGATGGCGAAGTACTTCGACGTGCACCCCGACAACCCGCAGCCGCGCACCGTCTCCCAGGTCGCGGACAGCATCCGGGCCGGGGCACTCATCGCGTATCCGACGGACTCCTGTTACGCGCTCGGCTGCAAGCTGGGCAGCCGGGACGGCATCGAGCGGATCCGCACGATCCGCCGGCTGGACGACCGGCACCACTTCACCCTCGTGTGCCAGGACTTCGCCCAGCTGGGCCAGTTCGTACGGGTGGACAACGACGTGTTCCGGGCCATCAAGGCCTCGACGCCGGGCAGTTACACCTTCATCCTGCCGGCGACCCGGGAGGTGCCGCGCATGCTCCAGCACCCGAAGAAGAAGACGGTCGGCGTCCGCATCCCCGACCATGTGGTCACCCAGGCCCTGCTCGCCGAGCTCGGCGAGCCGCTGCTGTCCAGCACCCTGCTGCTGCCGGACGAGGACGAGCCGATGACCCAGGGCTGGGAGATCAAGGACCGCCTCGACCATGTGCTGGACGCGGTGGTCGACTCGGGCGAGTGCGGCACCGAGCCGACGACCGTCATCGACTTCTCCGGCGGCGAGGCGGAGATCGTACGGCGGGGAGCGGGCGACACCTCACGGTTCGAGTGAGGAGAGCGCGGGGCGAGGGGGGCCTCGCACGCCACTTGCATGGTGCGTGAAACGATATTCACGGTCCGACCCCGCCGGACCGGCGAGCTGCTCGCCGTCACATGCACAGAGAGGCACCCCCCATGACCTCCGTACAGGGAACCGCCGTGGACGTCCCCACCGCGGACGGCGTCGCCGACGCCTATCTGGCCCACCCCGAGGACGGGCTTCCCCGTCCCGGCGTCCTGCTCTACCAGGACGCCTTCGGACTGCGCCCGCACCTGAGGTCGATGGCCGACCGGCTCGCCGGCGAGGGGTACACGGTCCTGGTGCCCAACGTCTTCTACCGGCACGGCCGTTCACCCGTCTTCGACCTGCCGGAGTTCATCGACACCGACGCGCGTCCCGACCTGTGGAACGCGATCGGCCCGGTCATGCAGTCCCTCACTCCCGAGCTCGCGATGCGGGACGCCGGCGCGTATCTGGACTGGCTGGCCGGGAGCCCGTTCGTGGCGGACGGCCCGGTGGCGCTGACCGGCTACTGCATGGGCGCCCGGCTCGTGCTGCTGACCGCGGGCACCTACCCGGACCGGGTGGCGGCCGCGGCAGGGTTCCACGGCGGCCGTCTCGCCACCGACGCCCCGGACAGCCCGCACCTGGTCGCGAAGCACGTCACCGCCGAGTTGTACTTCGGGCACGCCGACGAGGACGCCTCGATGCCGCCGGAGCAGATCCGGCTCCTGGAGGACACCCTGACCGCGGCGGGCGTACGGCACCGCAGCGAGGTCTACCCGGGCGCGCACCACGGGTACACGCAGGCCGACACCTCGGCGTACCACCGCGAGGGTGCCGAGCGGCACTGGGCGGCGCTGCTGGACCTGCTGAAGCGGACGTTCTGAGGCACTCCGGGGCGCCCCACAGGCGCCCCACCCCTCAACCGTCCCCAACGGGCGATTCCGTCGACTTCATTGACATGCCCGCGTCGCAGCGCAACCCTGAGAGCGCTCTCAGAACAGGTACGGACCAATCCCGTCCCTCCCCTATTCCCCCCACGGAGGTGGAGAGTGCTCGGACGACTCAGGCATCGACTCCTCGCCGCAGCAGGATCGGCCGCTCTGCTCGGCACGCTGCTCACGCTCGGCTCGCCGTCCACGGCAAGTGGTGCGGTACCCGCCACGATCCCGCTCAAGGTGACGAACAACTCCGGCCGCGGAGACGCGGTCTACGTCTACAACCTCGGCACCAACCTGGCCACGGGCCAGCAGGGTTGGGCGGACGCGGCCGGCACGTTCCACGCCTGGCCCGCGGGCGGCAACCCGCCGACCCCCGCACCGGACGCGTCGATAGCCGGCCCGGCGGCGGGCCAGTCGAAGACGATCCGCATCCCCAAGTTCTCCGGCCGCATCTACTTCTCGTACGGCCAGAAGCTGGACTTCCGCCTCACCACCGGCGGCCTCGTGCAGCCGGCGGTGCAGAACCCGAGCGACCCGAACCGCAACATCCTGTTCAACTGGTCGGAGTACACGCTCAACGACTCGGGGCTGTGGCTCAACAGCACCCAGGTCGACATGTTCTCCGCCCCGTACGCGGTCGGCGTCCAGCGCGCCGACGGCAGCACGGTCAGCACCGGACGTCTCAAGTCCGGTGGCTACAACGCCGTCGTCAGCGCCCTGCGCGCCCAGTCGGGCGGTTGGGGCGGCCTGGTCCAGACCCGCGCCGACGGCACGGTGCTGCGTGCCCTGTCCCCCGCCTACGGTCTGGAGACCGGAGCGCTGCCCGCCTCCGTCCTCGACGACTACATCAACCGGGTCTGGCAGAAGTACGCCACCTCGACCCTCACGGTGACCCCCTTCTCCGACCAGCCGAACACGAAGTACTACGGCCGGGTCTCCGGCGGCGTCATGAACTTCACCAACGCGTCCGGCGCGGTCGTCACCAGCTTCCAGAAGCCGGACGCGAGCAGCGTCTTCGGCTGCCACAAGCTCCTCGACGCCCCGAACGACGCCGTCCGCGGCCCGATCTCCCGCACCCTGTGCGCGGGCTTCAACCGCTCGACCCTGCTCACCAACCCCAACCAGCCGGACACCTCGTCCGCGGGCTTCTACCAGGACCCGGTGACCAACCACTACGCCCGGGTCATCCACAGCCAAATGGCGGACGGCAAGGCGTACGCGTTCGCCTTCGACGACGTCGGGCAGCACGAGTCCCTGGTGCACGACGGCAACCCGCTCCAGGCCTATCTGACCCTGGACCCGTTGAGCTGAGCCCGGTGGAATGACCGGGCCGGTGCGTGCCGTTGAGACGCACATGACGAACGATCACCGCACCATCACCAACCCGCCCGCCCTCCACGACCCGACACCGTTCGGCTACAGCCACGCGGTGTCGGCGTCCGGCGAAGTCGTCTTCATCGGCGGGCAGTACGCCTCCGACGCCACCGGCGCTCCGGTGGCGGGCGACTTCGCGGCTCAGGTGGAGCTGGCGTTCGACCGGCTGCGGGCTGCGCTGGAGGGGGTGGGGCTGGGATACGAGCATGTGGTCCGGCTCGGGACCTTCATCGTCGACCACGACCTCGACAAGCTCCAGACCCTCGGCAAGGCGCTGCACGCGCGGTTCGGTGACCGGCTGCCGGCCCAGACACTGAGCGGCGTGGCCTCGCTGGCCTTGCCGGGGATGCTGTTCGAGGTGGATGCGGTGGCGGTGCGGCCGTAGAGCTGCCGCCGAGCGGGTGAAGGCGCACAGTGGAGGGGTGAACGCGAACGACAGGAACATTCTGGACCGGGGCCGCGTGGCCACCCGGTTGCCGGCGCGGGATCTGGACCGGGCGCGGCGGTTCTACTCCGAGGTGCTCGGTCTGGAGCCGGTCGACGAGCGGCCCGGCGGGCTGCTGTACCGGTGCGGTGGGACGGAGTTCGCCGTGTTCAGCTCGACGGGGGCCGCCCCCGGCACGTTCACCCAGATGGGCTGGGAGGTCGACGACCTCGACACGGTCGTCGCACAACTCCGGGCACGGGGAGTGACGTTCGAGGAGGTCGACGTGCCGGGTCTGCGGACGAAGGACGGGATCGCCGACGTCGACGGTAACTACCCGAGCAAGGGCGCCCGAGGGGAACGCGCCGCGTGGTTCCGGGACAGCGAGGGCAATCTGCTGGGCATCGGGGAACCGGTGGTGTGAGCGCGGCCTCAGTCGGGGCGCCGCAGGAATTCACAGGCCCCGCGCAGCCTCGTCCGGAGGGTGCGCTGCGTGCGTCCGCTGTCCAGGCGGACGTCCAGCGCGCCGGGGATGTTGACGTCGGCGCGTCGTCCGGCGGGCAGCCGCGCCGCGTCCAGTCCGTCGCGCGCGGCGATCAGGACGCCGAGCTCGTGGCGGCTGACGGCGTCAGGGCCGCCCAGGTGGCACACGCCCGTGTGGTCGGTGGCCGCCAGCTCCAACAGCGCGGCCGCGAGGTCGGCGACATGGACGGGGCAACGGATGACATCGGTGAACAGCACGCCCTCGCGCCGCCCCTCGGCCAGCTCGTGGACGAAGTCCTCGTGCGGCGAGCCTCCGTCGCCGACGATGAGTGAGGTGCGGGCGATGACCGTGTCGGGGGCGAGGAGCCGGATCGCCGTCTCGGCGGCGGCCTTCGCGGCGCCGTACGGTGTGACCGGATCCGGCGTGGCGGACTCGTGGTAGCGGACGTCGGAGCCGGAGAACACAGCGTCACTCGACACGTGCACCAACCGGGAGCCGCACGCTCCCACCGCCATCGCCAGCCGGATCGCACCGTCCGCCGTCACGCCCCAGTCACCCTTGCGATAAGCCGCGTTGACGACGACATCCGGCCGCACCGCCCCGACCACCGCCTCGATCTCACCGGCCCGCCGCAGATCCAGCGGCAGCCAGTGCACCCCGGGCAGGCTCCCCGCACGGCTCGCGAAGGTCGCCGTCACGGCATGTCCGTCGGCCGTCGCCTGCCGAGCCACCTCGCACCCCAGGAAGCCACTGCCGCCGACGATCAGGATCCTCATGATCGCCCACGTTAGGGCCGCACCGCACCTCACACCCCACCGACCCGGAAAATGACGACGCCCGCCCATCGGCCGCTCGACAGAATGCCGCCATGACCACGGAATTCACCGGCGTGATCGAGTGCAGGCCCCTGGCCCGCATCTGGGGCGTGGAGGACGAGGACGCGGTGTGGCAGGCCGCGATCGACCTCGATCTCCTCAACACCGGCAATGCCTACGACGCCCTCGCCTGCCTCTTCGGCGTCCGCAACTCCTTCGGGTTCCGGCCGCTCGCCGAGGGACGCGGCCTGCCCGAGGACGCCTCCGAGGGACTGCGGAAGAGGCTCGCCGGCTGGGGCGGGCCGGCTTCCGCCTGGGGAACGACCTGGATCACCTGGGCCGAGTTGCGGGCCGCCGACTGGGACGAGACCGATAGATCGGGCGGGAAAAGCCGCCGTGCCGTCGCCGGCGCCACCACCCACTGGGGGCCGGTGTGGGACGTGATGCGGGCCCTCGGCCGGGTGCACGGGGCGGAGCATGTGCGGCTCGTGGTCTGGTTCGACTGAGTTCTCGACCTGGCTTGCTGCGGCGAGAGTTGCTCATGGCTCAATACCGCCCCCCGCGTGACCGAAGTGAATACGTGATAGTCCAGAGTTAAATGGTTACTACCGGTAATGCTTGCTTTATGTGGGTCTTACGGCGTAGACCTTGCCCCACCACTAGCGGTGGCTCTGGGGGGAGTTGGCGTATGGAAGGCACCGTCGACGGATTTCGCTACGGCGCGGTGACGCCGGTCGCGGCGTATGTGATGGCGTGTCTGGGTGGGGCTCTGGGGCTGCGCTGCATCGTGCGGTCGCTGCTCAACACCGACTCGTGGAAGCCCGGTTGGCTGGCGCTCGGTGCCGCCTCGATCGGGTGTGGCATCTGGACGATGCACTTCATCGCGATGATCGGCTTCCAGGTCGAGGAGACCCGGATCCGCTACGACACGGGCCTCACCCTGCTCAGCCTCGCCGTGGCGATCGTCGTGGTCGGCGTCGGCGTGTTCATCGTCGGCTATCGCGGCGCCGGCACCGCCAACCTGGCCTTCGCGGGCATCGTCACCGGGCTCGGCGTCGCGGCCATGCACTACCTGGGCATGTACGCCATGCGCCTCAACGGCGCCATCAACTATGCCGCGTTCACCGTCGCCCTCTCCATCCTGATCGCGATCGTCGCCGCCACCGCGGCCCTCTGGGCCGCCGTCACCATCCGGGGTTTCCTGACGAGCCTCGGAGCCAGTCTCGTCATGGGCGTGGCCGTCTCGGGCATGCACTACACGGCGATGGCCGCCGTCAGCGTCCATGTGCACGGCACGACGGGCGGTTCCTGGGCCGGCGCCTCCGCGTCCTCGCTGCTGCTGCCGATGCTGGTGGGGCCGGTCATCTTCCTCGTGCTGGCCGGTGTGGTCGTGATGTTCGACCCGCTGCTGGTGCTGGGCGACGGCGACTGGAACCGCGCCACCGCCCGCCGGGAGCCCGCCGCACCGCCCGCCGAAGAGGCACCCGCGCCGACGCACAGCTCGCTCTTCGAGACCCCCGCCGGCCCCTCACGGGCACGCCAGCACCCGTACGACACCCCGCAGCGCGCCGGCGAGTGGTGACGCCGGCCCCAACAGCAGCCGCCACCGCGCCCGTTCACCGGCACGAGGACTCCCCGCCGACCGGCCTCCCCTAGATCGTTGTTACGGTTCACCGGTGTCTGACTCCTCACGCGATACCGCCGAGGGCGCCGGCTGGGGTGCCGCGGAACGCGGCGCCTACGAGCGCCTGATGCCGACCCAGGTCGAGAAGATCTCGTGGCTCGACCCCAGGATGCTGTGGGCGGCCCGCAACGGCGTACTGGCCTCCTGGTTCGGCGACCCCACGGGCCGCACCCGCAGCCGCTGGGTCGCCCGGCGCGCCGCCGCCGGCGCCCCCGCGGACAAGGTGATCCGGCGTGACGACCCGGACCGCTTCTCCTTCATGGTCATCGGCGACACCGGCGAGGGAGACGCTCCCCAGTACGCCGTCGTACCGGGCTTCTTGAGGGTCGGTCAGGACACCAGTTTCACGGTCCTCGCGAGTGACGTCATCTATCCCGTCGGCAGCGCCGACGACTACGGCACCAAGTTCTTCCGCCCGTACCAGGACTACCGCGCGCCCATCTACGCGATACCCGGCAACCACGACTGGTACGAGGACCTCGGTGGGTTCATGCGCGTCTTCTGCGACGACGCCACGCCGCTCACCCCCGAACCCGCCCCGCGCCCCCTGACCCGCGCCTGGCTGCGCTCCCTGCTCTGGCACCGCCCAAGCCACAGCGACGGTCAACGCCTCGACGAGGTACGGAGGTTGCGGTCCGCCCCGGACCAACAGGCCGTCCAGCCGGGCCCGTACTGGGCGATCGACGCCGGCCCGCTGCGGATCATAGGCATCGACACCGGGCTGCTCGGCACCCTCGACGCCGAACAGGGCGCCTGGCTGCGCGAGGTGTCCCAGGGACCGCGCCCGAAGATCCTGGTCACCGGCTCGCCCCTGTACGTGGACGGCGAGCACCACCCCTGCCCCATCGACGGCGGCGGCACGGTCGACGACCTCGTCCGCGACCCGGCGCACCACTACGTCGCGGCGATAGGCGGCGACATCCACAACTACCAGCGCTACCCGGTCGACGTGGACGGCCGCACCATCCAGTACGTCGTCTCGGGCGGCGGCGGTGCCTTCATGCACGCCACCCACACCATCCCCCGGGTCGACATCGCGGGCGTCACCGAGGACACCTTCCGCTGCTATCCCCTGCGCGGCGACTCCCTGGCCTTCTACAGCAGGCTCTACGGCCGCCGGCTGCGGCTGCGCCGCTTCTTCACCCTCACCGACGCGGAGGCGGCGGCCGTCGTCGCCGAGCGACTGCGGATCCGGCCGGGCCGCGCCCCGGGACCCGAGGTCCGCATCACCCGGCGCACCCGGCTGGTCGCCGGGTTGCTGGGCACCGGCCGCCGCCCCGACAAGGCCAAGCGCTTCCGGCTCCCCGTGCGCAAGATCTACACCCAGCTCTTCTCGCCGAGCTCGGCCACCTACAGCCCGCCGTTCTTCAAGTGCTTCCTGCGCCTGGACGTCACCCCGGACTCCGTCACGCTGCGCTGCCACGCCGCGACCGGGAACCTCGCCCAGGAGCTGGACCCGCCGGTCGAGGACGAGGTCACCATCGCCCTGACCTGACGGGAACATCACGGGACGAGCCCGAGTTGGCACAGTCGTACGACGTTGATCCATGACCCGTGGAGGGGCCCGTGCCGCCCACCTCTCGTCCCCTGCGCAAGCTGGGCTTCCTCACCATCGGACTGTTCGACGAGGCCGACCCTCGCCGCGGTCACGAGTCCACCCTGGAGATCATCGAGCTGGGCGAACGGCTCGGGTTCGACAGCGCCTGGCTGCGCCACCGGCACCTCCAGTACGGCATCTCGTCCCCGGTCGCCGTCCTCGCCGCCGCCTCGCAGCGCACCCGCCGCATCGAGCTGGGCACCGCGGTCATCCCGCTCGGCTGGGAGAACCCGCTGCGGCTGGCCGAGGACCTGGCGACGGTGGACCTGCTGTCCGGGGGCCGGGTCAACCCCGGGGTGAGCGTGGGGCCGCCGATGCACTACGACCAGGTCAAGGACGCCCTCTACCCGGACACGGCGGACGCCGAGGACTTCTCCTACGAGCGCGTCCGGCGGCTGCTGGACTTCGTGCGCGGCAAGTCCGCGACCGACTTCAGCGGCGTGGAGGGCTTCGAGGTGTTCTCGGACCGGGTGCAGCCGCAGTCCCCCGGCCTCGGCAGCCGTCTCTGGTACGGCGGCGGCAGCCTCGGCTCGGCGCGCTGGGCCGGTGAGCACGGTATGAACTTCCTCACCAGCAGCGTCGTCAAGGCCGAACACCCCGAGGAGACCACGGACTTCGCCGAGATCCAGCTGTCCCACATCCGCGCCTTCCGGGCCGCCCACCCCGACGGCGACGCCGCCCGGGTCTCCCAGGGGCTCGTCGTCATCCCCACCGACTCGGCCTCACCCGCGCAGCGCGCGAAGTACGAGGAGTTCGCCGCCAAGCGCACGCCTCGCACCGCGTCACCGCAGGGCCCGGCCCGGCTGATGTTCGCGCCGGACATCGTCGGCACCTCGGCGGAGATCGCCGAGCGGCTGCACGCGCACGCCGCGTTCCGGGAGATCGACGAGGTCGCGTTCGCGCTGCCGTTCACCTTCGAGCACGAGGACTACGTCCAGATCCTCACCGACATGGCGACGCACCTGGGCCCGGCGCTCGGCTGGCAGCCGGCCGGCTGACTCACCACCGCCCCACCTCGGTCCCGACGATCGGCTCCGACGGCCTTCCGTCCACGCCCACCGGCACATCCCCGGCCAGCATCACCCGGTGCATGGTCCGGGGAAGGCCGAGGTGGGCGTTGTCGCTCGGCGCCAGGTGGATGGTGGCCCGGTTGTCCCAGAACGCCACACTGCCGGGCTCCCAGCGGAAGCGGACCGTGTACTCGGGCCGTACCGCCTGCTCCAGCAGCATGTCCAGCAGGGCCCGGCTCTCCGCCCGGGAGACGTCGGCGAGCTGTTCGACGTAGTAGCCGTTGACGTACAGGATCCGCTCCCCCGTCTCCGGGTGGACGCGGACCAGCGGATGCAGCGTGGCGACCTGGTGGTCCAGGAGGTGGCGGACGTAGGCGTCGTCGCCGGGGCGGGGCTGGTAGCCGACGCCGAGCCGGTGCTCGGCGCGCAGGCCGTCCACGAACTCCCGCACGGGCGCGGAGAGTCCGGCGTAGGCGGCGGCCAGGTTGGACCAGGTGGTGTCGCCGCCGTAGGGCGGGACGGTCTCGGCGCGCAGGATCGTCGCGGCCGGCGGGTCGATGCGGGCGCCGTGGTCGCAGTGCCAGCCGCGCAGCAGCGTGTGCCGGCGGCGTTGCAGCCACTCGTCGTGCTCCATGCCGAACTTCCCGCCCAGCTCCAGCCGGTCGGCGGTCGTCTCGACCTCGGGGAAGTCGGGCGGCGAGGCGCTGCCCCGCTTGCGCAGCACGACCGGCGCGCCGAACCGCCGGGCGAACGCCACATGCCCCGCGTGATCCAGCTTCTGGTCCCGGAAGAACACCACCTTCCACCGCAGTACGGCCGCACGGATGGCGGCGACCACGGTGTCGTCGAGCTCTCCGGCCAGGTCGACGCCCGTGATCTCCGCGCCGATGTGCCCGGCGACCGGTTTCACCTCGATCCCGGGCGCCGCCTCCGCCGCCGTCGGGTCCCTGTCCGCATTCGTCGTCATGGCGAAGATCGTGTCAGCGATCACCGGCCCTGGCGACAGCGCCTGCCGAGGATCTCCTCGACCAGGTCGGTCACGGACCGCCCGGTCGTGTCGAGCCGGCACAGCCCGGCCGCGTCGACGGACTCCCGCACCAGCTCCTGGAAGCGCCTCGCACGCGCGAGGAACCGGTCCACGAGCCGGCGCTCCTCCTCCGTCGCCTCCGCGTACCGCGCCGACGCGTGCATCCGCTCGGCCAGCGCCTCCTCGTCCGCGGTGAGCCAGACGGCCTCGGTGTGCGGGGCGCCGAGCGCGGCGACCCGGCTGGGCCACAGCGCGGAGCCTTCGAGCACCAGGCCCGGTCCCTCACCCTCGGCATGCTCGGTGACGATCTCCTCGATGCGCGGCCACAGCCGGGCGTAGTGGTCGAGCACCGAGTCGATCAGCTCGTCGACGCCGAGGGTGCCGTAGTGCTCGGCGACGTGCGGCGGCACCTCCCGGTCCGGTGTCCGCCAGGGCCGGCCGGGATGGCGGGCCAGCAGATCCGTCGGGCGGTACGTGAAGCCGAGCCGCTCGGCGGCGGCCCGGGCCACGGTCGACTTGCCGGTGTGGGAGGTCCCTCCGATGAGCAGTACGCGCATCTCATCGACCCTAGAGGACCTCACACGGTGAACTCCCGTATCACCGTGTTCCGGAACACCGCCGTCCCGTCGATCGTGAACAGCGCGAGCCCGGTGTCGACCAGATACGGGAAGGCCTCCGACGAGTGCACGTACCGCCCGTCGTCCACGAACATCTCGACGGACGTCCGGTCGACCAGGATGCGCAGCTTGACCGTGCGGGCGGAGCGGTCGAAGGGGCTGTGGCTCTCCTGCCACCTGCCGGAGGTGTCGGGGTTGACGGTGTTGCGGCGGTTGAGGAACGCGTAGTCACCGTAGACACCGGCGTCGATGTGCCGGCCCCCGTCGGCGGAGCGGCGCAGCTGGAGGCCCGCGCCGGTCAGCGACTCCCAGGTCACCTCGGTGGTCACCTCGTAGGAGATGCCCCGGTAGTCGAGGAGGCGGGTGCCGGACACCGGGAGGTCGCCGAGGTCGATCGTGCGCGAGACGTGGTCGTCCAGGGCGGCGATCGGGCGCGAGGCCAGGTGGTAGGTGCCGGAGGCGGCGCGCTTCAGGGTGATCTCGCGGACGATCGAGTCCGTTCCGTTGAAGCCGTCGCAGTCGATGGTGGGGGTCGTGTTGGCGTAGTCCCAGTTGTTGAGCCAGCCGATCGCGTAGCGGGCGCGTGCGTCGAGGGTGCCGTTCGCGCCCCGCTTCTCGAAGGTGACGGCCCCGTACCAGTCCCAGCCGTGGTCGAGCCACTGCGGGTCGTTCGCGTCGGGGGTGAAGGTCGTGCCGTCGAAGGACCCGGTCCAGTAGGCGTAGGTGTTGGGCAGCCCGGCCCCCTTGCCGTTGGCGCTGACGCCCAGCACCCACTTCACGGTGCCGTCCGAGGCCGTGATGCGGAACAGGTCGGGGCACTCCAGGACGCCGATGCCGTCCTTGACGAACCCGCCCGCGTACGTCCAGGACTTGAGGTCCGCCGAGTGGTAGAAGCCGACCTTGGTGTTCTCGGCGAGGGCCATCACCCAGCGGCCGCGTTCCTCGTCGCGGATCACCTTGGGGTCGCGGAAGTCGCGTACCCCGGGGTTGGGGAGCACCGGGGCGGTGCCGTGGTCGCGGAAGGTGCGGCCGCCGTCGGTGGAGTAGTACAGGAACTGCTCCTGGTGGTCGGTGCCGCCGCCGGGCGACATCGTGACCAGGACGACCACCGCGCCGGCGCCGAAGCCCGCGGTGTTGTCGGTGTCGACGACCGCCGAGCCGGACCAGACGTCACCGTTGACGGTGGTGTCCTTCGGGACGGCGATCCCCCGGTCGGTGAAGGAGACCAGGTCCCTGCTGGTGGCCAGCCGCCAGGCGGTGCCCGCCTCGGTGCCGGCGGTGAGGTAGTCCGGGTTGTAGAGGTAGTAGTAGTGGTACTCGCCGTTGATCCACACCGGCCGCTGGGGGTCGTTCTTCCACTGGTCGGGGACCGTGAAGTGGTAGGCGGCGCGATAACTGGCGCAGGTCCCGGCCGCCTTGGGCTTCGCCGCGGCCGGTGCCGCCGGCAGCAGCGCACCGGCCGCGCCGGCCGCCGATCCCGCGAAGAGCGCTCTTCTGGAAAGGCTGGAAAGTCTCATGGCCACAGGACTGTGCGGCCTAACACGTTAAAGGTCAAGGTTTCTAACTCGTTAAAGGTGGAGCCGTCACGACTCTTGACAGGGGCGTGGCGCGGTTCCCATCATCTGGGGCATCAACCCTGAACTAACACGAGTTAGGCCCGTTGGATGACCGACTCGCACTTCTCTCGCCGCTCGCTGTTGCGGTACGGCGCCTACGGCGCGGGTGCCGCCGCGCTGGCCGGCACCGCCGCGAGCTGGGACCGGCTCACCGGAGCCGACATACCCGGCCGCGACGACGGTTCCCTAGTCGTCGCCACCCTCGGCCCGGCCTACGGCCCGGCGGCCATCCGCACGCTCACCGAGGGTTTCAAGAAGGTCCACCCCGACATCAAGCTGCGGATCAACGCGGTGCAGGCCACCGACTGGTCCGACTTCTTCGCCAAGATCCTCACCCAGATCGCGGCGGGCACCGCCCCCGACCTCGTGTACGTCGCCACCGAGGGCGTCCAGCTGTTCGCCCAGCGCCTCGGCGTCGCCCTCGACAAGTGGGTGAAGCGCGACGCCGACGAGCTGCGCGAGTACTTCGCCGACGTCCACCCCTCGCTGGTCGAGTCGATGATGTACGAGGGCAGCCTCTACCAGCTCCCCGTCGAGTTCAACGCGGCCGACATCTACCTCAACCACCAGGTCCTGAAGCGGGCGGGCGCGTCCTTCCCGGCGGCCGACTGGACCCGTGACGACTTCACCACGCTGCTGCGGGACATGAAGAAGTCCAGCGGTTCGCAGTTCACGCCGTACTTCTGGACCAACCGGCTGTGGGGCGGGGTCGTGCCGTGGCTGTTCGCCAACGGCACCAACCTGCTGAGCGAGTCCAAGGCGCCCGGCGGCTCCTGGCTGTGGGACTCCTTCTACCCGGCCGCCGACCGGCAGGGCCGCGGCGGCGGTTACCGGTGGACGACCCCGCAGGCCACCCACGAACGCGTCGAGGAGGCGTACGACTATCTGGCCTCCCTCATCCAGGAGGACCTGTGCACCCGCCCCGAGGGCGGCAACGGCCAGAACCTCATCGGCGTGTTCTCCACCGGCCGGGTCGGCGTGACCCCGGCCGGCGGCTTCTGGGCGGGCGGCCTGAACCTGGCGGGCATGAAGAACGGCAGCTTCGACGTGCAGTACTTCCCGCGCTGGCGCACCCAGCGCATGCAGTTCGGCGCCGCCGGCTACGCCCTGCTGCGCACCTCGAAACTCCAGGACGAGGCCTGGGAGTTCATCAAGTTCGCATCCCGCAGGGACACCCTGATGCGGCTCTTCGAGACCAACCAGACCACCCCGGCCCGCCGCTCGATGCTCACCGCCGACCGCTACCGCGAGATGGGCCCCAGCCACTGGCAGGTCTTCTACGACACCCTCGACAAGTTCCCCGACACCGGGCCGATCCCCGCCCCGCCGCAGGTCGCCGAGGTCGAGCAGGTGCTGCTCAAGCACACCGGGACCGCCCTGGCCTCGCGGCGCTCGGTGGCCCCCGCGCTGCGCCGGATGCAGTCCGATCTGGAGAAGGCCATGGAGCGTGACGTATGACGAACACCCAGATACCCGCCGTACGGCCGCAGCAGCAGGTGCCCGAGGCCGCCCCCGCGACCCGGCCGTCCGCCCGCGAGCGCGGGACCCGGCTGCTGGCCGCGCTGTTCCTGGCGCCGACCATCGTCGGGATCGTGATCTTCACGGTCGTCCCGATCGTCGGATCGGTCGTGCTGAGCCTCTTCCACTGGAACGTGATCGACTCGCCCACGTTCGCCGGAGCGGCCAACTACCGCGAGATGGTGAACGATTCGACCGTTCTGGTCTCCTTCCGCAACACGCTCGTGTTCATGGTGCTCGCGGTGGCGCTCCAGCTGCTCATCGCGCTCACCCTCGCCCTGGCGGTCAACGGACGCATGCCGGTGTGGCTGCGGTCGGTGTTCCGCTCGGCGTTCTTCTTCCCGCTCATCCTCTCCGCCGCGTCGATCTCGGTGGTGATGAAGTACCTGTTCAACCAGGACTTCGGCGTCGTGAACTGGGGCCTCGGCCTCCTCGGAATCGCTCCCGTGCCCTGGCTGACCTCGGAGAACTCCGCGATGGCCGCGGTCATCCTGGTCTACGTCTGGCAGCAGTTCGGCTTCTCGTTCCTGCTGTTCGTCGGCGGTCTGAACAACATCCCCAAGGAGATCCACGAGGCCGCCTCCCTCGACGGCGCGACCGGACTGCGCAAGCACCTCAGCGTCACGCTGCCGCTGCTGTCCCCGACCCTGCTGGTCGCCTCGGTGGTCGGCATCATCAACGCCCTCCAGGTCTTCGAGCAGCCGTACGTCCTGACCAACGGCGGGCCCGGCGACTCCACGCGCACCGTCGTGATGGTCATCTACGAGACCGCGTTCGAGCAGTTGCGCTTCGGTGAGGCGTCCGCGGTGGGCGTGCTGCTGTTCGTGCTCGTCATGGCGGTCACCGCCCTCCAGTTCCGGCTCAGCCGGCGTTTCGTCCACTACCAGTGAGCCGGGTGAACTCCCTATGAGCCAAGCGACCTTGACCGCGAGCCGGGCACGGCACACCCTCGCGCCCTGGGCGCGGATCGCCGGACTGGCGGTCTGCGCCCTGCTGACCCTGGGACCGGTCATCTGGACCGTCTCGACCTCGCTGCGCACCCCGGCGGAGTCCTTCGACCTGCCGCCGAAGATCATTCCGACCAGTCCGACGATCGAGTCGTACCGTGGTGTCTTCGATCAGATCGATGTGTGGCTGCTGGCCCTCAACTCCACGCTGGTGACCGCTTTGATCGCGGTCGGCCAGATGATCACGGCCGGGCTCGCGGGGTACGCGTTCGCCCGCCTGGAGTTCCGTTTCAAGAAGCCGCTGTTCGGTCTGGTGCTGGCGACCATGATGGTCCCCTTGCAGGTCACGATCGTTCCGGTGTTCCTGGTGCTCAAGTCGATGGGGCTGACCGACACCCTGCTCGGTCTGATCATTCCGGCGTTCCCGACCGCCTTCGGCACCTTCCTGATGCGGCAGTACTTCCTCGGTATGCCGAAGGACCTGGGCGAGGCGGCGATGCTGGACGGCTGCGGGCCCTGGCGGACCTTCCGGTCGGTCTACGCCCCGCTGGCCACGCCCGGCCTCGCGATCGTCGGCGTGCTCGCCTTCAACTACCACTGGAACGAGTTCTTCCGGCCGCTGATCCTGGAGACCTCCGGCCAGAACTACACCCTGCCGCTGGGCCTCGTCTCGCTCCAGGGCAACCTCGGCACCGGCTCCATCTCGGTGGTCCTCGCCGGTGTCGTGCTCTCCATGATCCCCGCCGTCGCCGTGTTCGTCGTCGGCCAGCGCCCTCTGCGCGAGGGCATCACGTCCGCAGGAGTCAACCGTTGAACGTCGACCCCGACGCCCCGCGTTTCAGGGTCCGCCCGCCCGCCAACTGGATCAACGACCCGAACGGGCCGTTCCGTTGGCGGGACCGGTACCACCTCTTCTACCAGCACAACCCCGACGCCCCCGTCCACGCGAACGTCCACTGGGGCCATGTCTCCAGCCCCGACCTCGCCCACTGGGAGCACCACCCGATCGCGCTCACCCCGACGCCCGGCGGCCCCGACGAGGCGGGCTGCTGGTCGGGTTGCGTGGTCGACGACGACGGCGTTCCGACCGCCGTCTACACCGGCATCGACCGCCGGCACACCGGCCTCGGCACGATCTGCCTGGCCCGTTCCGTGGTCCCCGACGACGAGACCCTCACCGACTGGAAGCCGCTGCCGACGCCTGTGGTGAGCGGGCCCCCGGAGGGCCTGGACGTGGTGATGTTCCGCGACCCGTTCGTCTTCCGCACCGGCGGACGACGCTGGGCCCTGGTCGGCGCGGGCCACGCCGACGGCACGCCCTCCGTCCTGCTCTACGACTGCGAGCGCCTCACCGAATGGCGCTTCGCGGGCGTGCTGCTGGACGGCGACGACCCGGTCGCGACGGACGTGTTCGGCGACAAGGCGGTCGGCTGGGAGTGCCCGCAGCTGTGTGCGACGGACGGCGGCGAGTGGGTGCTGGTGGTGTCGCTGTGGGACGGCGACCCGATGAGCACCGGATATCTGACGGGCCGTCTGGACCCGCACGGCGAGGGCGGATTGAGGTTCTCGGCACGCGGCGGCGGTCAACTCGACCACGGACGCGACTTCTACGCCCCCGCCGTGCTCCAGGAGGAGGACCGGGCCCTGATGTGGGGCTGGTCGTGGGAGTCCCGCGAGCAGGGCGCGATCGACCGCGCGGGCTGGGCCGGCACCCTCACCGCGCCCAGGGTCGTGGGCGTCCACACGGACGGCGCGCTGAGCGTCGTACCGGCACCGGAACTCCAACTCCTGCGCGCACCCGAGCCGTTCGTGACCGCGCCGGGCGGACGGACCCCGCTGCCGCGGTCGTACGACCTGACGGTCACCGCGCGGACCCGCACGACCGTGGGTCTGCTGCGGTCCGCGGACGGCGCGGAACTGACCGTCGTCCTCGATCCGGACGAGGGCAGGGTGACCGTGGACCGCGGGGCGGGCGGCCCGGCGCCCGTCGTCGTGCGGGCGCCCGCACGGCAGGTGCGCCTTCTCGTCGACGGCTCCCTCGTGGAGGTGTTCGTCGACGACCGGGCGACGGTCACCGAGCGGGTCTACCGGCGCGACGGCGACGTAACGGAGCTCACCGTGTCGGGAGCCGGGGCGACCGTCATCGGATGGGAGCAGGTCCCACCGACGCACGGCTGATCACCGGGCACGCGAGACGCCGTACCGTCGCGGGCGGCGTCTTGCCCGTGTCGATCGCGTCGAGGAGCAGCCGCGTCGCCGCCTCGCCCATCGCCCGGTGCGGCAGCGCGATGGTGGTGAGGGGCGGGGACAGATAGGCGGCCATGTGCTCCTGGTCGTCGTAGCCGACCACGGACAGGTCCTCGGGGACGGACAGCCCGAGGCGGGTCGCGGCGTGCAGGACGCCCGCCGCGACCCGGTCGTTGTAGCAGAAGATGCCGGTGGGGCGGCGGTCGGCGGGCACCCGGTCGAGCAGCTTGAGCGCTCCCTCGTGCCCGCCGGAGATCTCGCCGCCGGTCCGTACCACCCACTCCTTCGGGACGGTGATCCCCTCGGCGCGCAGCGCGTCGCGGAAACCGCGCAGCCGCTCCACGGAGGCGATGTCGTCGAGGCCGCCGACGTGGGCGATCCTGCGGTGCCCCTCGTCGAGGAGCAGCCGGGCCGCCGTACGGCCTCCCGCGCGCTCGGCGGGGATGACGGCGGGCAGGGAGTCGTCCTCGGGGACGCAGTTGGCGAGGACGGAATGGGTGCGGTGCAGGCCCTCCGGGACGCGGACCCGGCGCAGGGAGAAGGCGGCGTAGATGATGCCGTCCACGCGCCGGTCGAGGAGTTCGGCGACCGCCGCGTCCTCCTTGGCGGGGTCGCCGCCGGAGTCGACGGTCAGGACGAGGTGCTCGCTGTCCCAGGCCGTCTCCATGGCACCGCGCAGCAGCCGCCCCGCGAACGGCGAGGAGGCGATCTCGTCGGTGACCAGGCCGATCACGGCGGTACGGCGGCGGCGCAGGCCACGGGCGACGGGGTCGGGTCGGTAGCCGAGCTGGGCGGCGGCCTGGCGGATGCGTTCCTGGGTGGCCGGCGAGAGGTTTCCCTCGGCGCGGCCGTTGAAGACGAAGGAGACCGCCGTGTGCGAGACGCCGGCGAGCCGCGCCACGTCCCGTGACGTGGGGCGTTGCTTGCCCGTCGGCTGCTGCTCCTCGGTGCTGCCCATGCCGTCCGCTGCCCTCGTCCCCGCCGTCCGCTTGATCACCACTCACCCTATCCGTGACGCTGGAGGGACGACATGGTCGAGGGAAAGGTCCGGCAGTGAGCAACGTCCCGGTACACACACTCAACGACGGCACGAGCTTCCCGGCGATCGGCCTGGGCACCTGGCCCCTGGACGACGCGGACGCGGAACGGGCGGTGACCGAGGCCCTGCGGGTGGGCTACCGCCTGGTCGACACGGCGACGAACTACCGTAACGAGGCCGGAGTCGGCCTCGGCGTCGCCCGCAGCGAAGTCCCGCGCGAGGAGGTCGTGGTGACCACGAAACTCCCGGGCCGCCACCACGGGTACGAGGAGACCCTGGCGTCCTTCGAGGAGTCCCGCCGCCGGCTCGGCCTGGACTACGTCGACCTGTATCTGATCCACTGGCCGCTCCCCCGCGTCGACAAGTACGTGGACTCCTGGCGGGCCATGATCAAGCTGCGCGAGGACGGTCTCGTGCGGTCGATCGGGGTCTCCAACTTCACGTCCGAGCACATCGAGCGGCTGGAGAAGGAGACGGGCGTGCTGCCGTCCGTCAACCAGATCGAGCTGCACCCGCACTTCCCGCAGGAGGAGCTGCGCGCCTTCCACGCCGCGAAGGGGATCGTCACCGAGAGCTGGAGTCCGCTGGGCCGCCGTGCCGACCTGCGGGACGACCCCGTGGTGGCCGGCATCGCCGAGGCGCACGGGGTGACGCCGGGCCAGGTGGTGCTGCGCTGGCACACCCAGCTCGGCGCGGTGCCCATCCCGAAGTCGTCCGACCCCGGGCGGCAGCGAGCGAACCTCGACGTCTTCGGCTTCGAGCTGGACCCGGACCAGCTGGCGGCGATCGCCGACCGGAAGCATGTGCGGCAGGGCGGCGATCCGGAGACGCACGAGGAGTTCTGAGCCCGCGGGAGGAGTCGCGAACGGCTGAGCGGGACCTGCTGCGGGACTACCACGGCAAGAGGGACTTCGGCCGGACCGGTGAGCCGCGGGGGCGGCAGGCGCCCTCGGGCGACGCACCCGGGTTCGTCGTGCAGATCCATGGAGTCCGTCCGGCGAGCCCCGGGACAAGCGGCTCGCCGTGCCGACCGAGGACCATCCGCTGGAGTACGAGGAGTACGAAGGGGTGATCCCGCGGGGCGAGTACGGCGGCGGGACCGTGATCGTGTGGGCTCGCGGGACGTACGAGCCGCTCAGCCACGACCGCGACGGGCGGCCCGTCGACGCGGATCACGCACGGCGGTACGGCACGCCCGGTCCACGGCGCGCCCGTTCGGTCCGCTCCGGCCGGACGCTCGCCCAGGTCGCCGGGAACGGCTGATGACAGTCTGCTGAATCCGCCCCCAACTGCCCATCTCTGCCTCTATGTTCGCAGCGGTACGCCGTGATCGTCCGCCCGAGCCTCTGGAGGCCCCCGTATGCGCACCCCGCTCCGCGTCGCCACAGCCGGGACGCTGGCCCTGGTCACCGCCCTCGCCGGGGGCACCGCCGCCCGCGCCACCCCGCCGGGTCCCGGGGTCACCGCGAAGCTGATCGCCCAGAAGACCGTGGGCGGCACCGACTACACGGTCCGGGAGATCACCGTGCCGCCCGGCCAGGCGACCGGATGGCACTACCACGACGGTGTCGTGTACGGGTACGTGAAGCAGGGCACGCTCACGCACTACCACTCCGACTGCGCCGTCGACGGCGTCTACACCCAGGGCACCGTCGTGCGCGAGCCGGGCGGGCCGAGCGACATCCATCTCGGGCGCAACCTCGGCGACACCCCGCTCGTCCTGGAGGTGCTGTACGTGCTGCCGCACGGCTCGCCGTTCTCCGAGGACGTGCCCAACCCGGGCTGCCCCTTCCAGTAGGGGGACCCGGTGATCAGCCCGGGGGCAGGGGCTGTTCGGCCCAGATCGTCTTGCCGGAGCCGGTCTGTCTGCTGCCCCAGCGCTGGGTGAGCTGGGCGACCAGCAGCAGTCCGCGCCCGCCCTCGTCGTAGGCGTGCGCGCGGCGCAGGTGCGGTGAGGTGGAACTGCCGTCGGAGACCTCGCAGATGAGGGTCCGGTCGCGGATCAGCCGGAGCTGGACGGGCGGTTCGCCGTACCGGATGGCGTTGGTGACGAGTTCGCTGACGACGAGTTCGGTGACGAAGGCCGCCTCGTCCAGTCCCCACGCGGTCAGTTGCTCGGTGGCGTCCTGCCGGGCCTGGGCCACCTGGGCCGGGTCGGGCGGGATGTCCCAGGTGGCGACGCGGTCGGCGCCGAGCGCCCGGGTGCGGGCCAGCAGCAGGGCCACGTCGTCGCTGGGCTCCTCCGGCAGGACCGCCTTCAGGACCGTGTCGCACAGGGCGTCGAGGGAGCTGGCGGGCGCGGTCAGGGCCCGGCACAGTTCGCTCGTCGTGTGGTCGATGTCGCGGTCGCGGTCCTCGACGAGGCCGTCGGTGTAGAGGGCGACGATCGCGCCCTCGGGGAGTTCCACCTCGCCGGCCTCGAAGGGAAGGCCGCCGACGCCGAGCGGGGGTCCCGCGGTCATGGGGACGCATTCCGCGGTGCCGTCCGGCAGTACCAGGGCGGGCGGCGGATGGCCGGCGGCGGCGAAGGTGAGACGCCGCGAGACGGGGTCGTAGACGGCGTAGAGACAGGTCGCGCCGAGCTCCGCCACCTCGTCGTCGCTGTCGTCGCCGGCCAGGTGGGTGACCAGGTCGTCGAGGTGGGTGAGGAGTTCGTCGGGCGGCAGGTCGACGTCGGCGAGGGTGCGCACGGCCGTGCACAGGCGGCCCATCGTCGCCGAGGAGGAGATGCCGTGGCCGACCACGTCGCCGACGACGAGGGCGACGCGGCCGCCGGACAGCGGGATCACGTCGAACCAGTCGCCGCCGATGCCCGCGAGGGAACCGGAGGGCAGATAGCGGTGGGCGACCTCGACGGCCGCCTGTCCGGGCAGGCCCTTGGGCAGCAGGCTGTTCTGCAGGGCCAGCGCGGTGCTGCGTTCCCTGGCGAAGCGGCGGGCGTTGTCGACGCAGACGGCGGCCCGGCTGGCGAGTTCCTCGGCGAACACGGCGTCGTCGGGGCCGTAGTCGTCGGACTGGCTGATGCGGACGACGACGGCCACTCCGAGCGTGGTGCCGCGGGCCCGCAGGGGTACCGCCATCATCGAGTGGACGCCCGCGCGGTGGCGCTGTCCTGCGGGGGCGCGCGCGTTGCGCTCCGCGACCCACCGCATGAACGCGGGCTCGCCGGCCTGGCTGACGATGACCCGCCCTTCCCGTATCGCCCGGGCGGGCGGTGAGAACGAGGGATAGAAGTCCATCTCGCCCAGGTGCACGGCCGCTTCGGGGGTGCCCCCGGTCCGGGAGCCGTGGGCAACGCGGCGCAGCGGGACCTCTGTGTCGGTCAGCGCCGGCCCTTCCTCGGCTCCGAGGACCCAGTCGAACAGGTCCACGCTGGCGAAGTCGGCGAACCGGGGTACGACGACCCCGATCAGCTCCTCCGCCGTGCGCACGAGGTCGAGGGAGGTGCCGATGGTGGCGGCCGCCTCGTTCAGCAGGGCCAGTCGCTGGCGGGCCCAGTACTGCTCGGTGCTGTCGAAGGCCGCCATGCCGGTTCCGATGAGCCGGCCGTCGGCGTCTCTCACCGGCCACATCTCGGTGGTCCAGGCGTGCTCCCGGTTCGAGGACGGCGCGTGCGCGTAGCTCTCGTAGCGGGTCGGCCGGCCCGTCTCGATGACCTGCTCCAGATGGTGCAGGAATCCCCGGTTGTACCCGACGTCCAGAACGGTGTCCATGAAGTACCGGCCGAGCAGGGTCTCGGCGGGCACCCCCATCACCTGGCAGGAGGCCTCGTTGAGCCGCAGATAGTGCTGGCCGGTGTCGAACACGGACAACGACATGGAGGCCTGCTGGAAGGCCCGCTCCGTCAGGGAGGGCTCGCGTTCCCCGGGCGGCGCGGTGATCACGTATCCGGCGGGGCCGCCGCCCTCGCCCAGCACGGGGCATGCCGTGAGGTGCAGGGCGACGGACGACCCGTCGCGGTGGCGCAGGACGACGGTGCCGGCCAGCGTGGCCACGGCTTCGGGCGGCGGGTCCTCGGCGAGCAGCTCACGCACCGGCCGCCCCACGGCCTCCTCGGCCGGGTAGCCGGTCAGTCGCCGGGCACCGTCGCTCCACCCCGTCACCGTGCCGCGGGCGTCGATGATCGCCGCGGCGGAGGCGTGCTCCATGTCGTCCAGGATGGTCCCTTTGCCGCACCGCATCAACCGCGGTGGGGCCTTCGGGACCCGGGCGTCACTTCCGGGGCGCCCGGGAGGCGAGCGCCCTCCACCGCCGCGCGGACGCGCGCGTCACTTCCGGTGGGCCCGCAACGCGGCGAGGGCCTTGTCCGCGTGGGTGTTCATCCGCAGCTCACTGCGCACGACCTCCAGGACCGTGCGGTCCTGTGCGATGACGAAGGTGACCCGCTTGGTGGGGGCCAGCGAGAAGCCGCGGGCCACGCCGAACCGCTCCCTGATGGTCCCGTCGGCGTCGGACAGCAGCGGCATGCCGAGCGAGTGGGCGCCCGCGAACTCCTGCTGGCGCTCCACGGAGTCCCCGCTGATGCCGACGGGACGGGCCCCGGCCGCGGCGAACTCGGCGGCCAGGTCGCGGAAGTGGCAGGCCTCCGCGGTGCAGCCGGGGGTCATCGCGGCCGGGTAGAAGAACAGCACGATCGGCCCGTCCGCCAGCAGTGAGGTCAGGCTGCGGGGCGTGCCGGTCTCGTCCGGCAGCTCGAAGTCCTCGATCGTGTCACCGACCGCTATCACCTTGCTCATGCCCGGCCCTTTCCGTTGTTCGCGACGTTGCGTGCCCACAGCACGAGGGGAAGTTGCAGCGGCAGCCGTCCCAGGGCGGCGGCCTTCTGCGGGGCGGGCCGGTCGCGCCAGTCGACGGCCATCTTCACGTTGGCGGGGAAGACCCCGACGAAGAACGCGGCGGTGGCGAGCGCGGCGGTGCGCCGGGTCCGGGGCAGCGCCACCCCGGCGGCCAGCGCCAGCTCCACGGCGCCGCTGGCGTACGTCCAGGTCCGCGGCTTGCCCGGCAGGGTGCGGGGGACGAGGGCGTCGAACTGACGGGGGTTGGCGAAGTGCGCGACGCCCGCTGTGGCCAGCAGGCCGGCGAGCAGCAGGGGTGAGCGTTGGGACCGCGGCACGGTTCCTCCTAGGGGGGTCTGCCGCGGGATATTACTGGACCGTACAACCAGGTCGTACGGCGGCCTCTTCCCTTATGGGGAACGCCGGTTGCGGGTTCCGGGCGTGTGGCCGAAGGAGCGGCGGAAGACGTCGATGAAGGCACTCGTGGAGGACCAGCCGCAGCGGTGGGCGACGGTCGTGACGGGCCGGCCGTCGGCCAGCATGCGCAGGGCGTGGTAGAGCCGGGCCTGGGTGCGCCACTGGGGGAAGGTCATGCCGAACTCGGTGCGGAAGAGGCGGCTGAGGGTGCGTTCGCTCGCGCCGGCGGCGGTGCCGAGGGCGGCCAGGGTGCGCGGGTCGGCCGGGTCGGCCTGGAGGATCGCGCAGACGGCGGCCAGGCGCGGGTCGGTGGCGGTGGGCAGGCGCAGCGGCTGCTGGGGGGAGGCGCGGAGCTGGTCGCGCAGGACGGCGAGCAGGCGGCGGCGTTCCGGGCCGCGGTCGTCCGGGTCGTGGGTGTAGGCGACGATCAGCTCGCTCAGCAGTGGGCTCACGGCGAGGACGGTGGGGGCGTCCAGACCGAGCGGGTTGTCGTCGGCTTGCAGGCCGACCAGGTGCAGGTGGAGGTGTCCGTGGGCGCGATGGGCGTGGACGGTGCCCGCGGGGACCCAGATGGCCCGGTTGCCGGGCGCGAACCAGGTGCCGGCGTCGGTGGTGACGGCGAGGACTCCCGCGCCCGCGTAGACGATCTGGTGGTCGTCGTGCACATGGGCGTCGATGCGGTCGCCGGCGGCCAGTCTCTGCGCCCGGGTCGGCGCCTTGGGCGTATGGCGGATGTCCGGCACAAGTAGGCAGTTTATCGAAAGCGCGCCACGCTCCGCCATCGCGACGATCAGGTCATGACCGCCATACGCCACCTCTCTCTGGGGCACGCCTGCGTCGACGTCTACCAGGGGGCCGTCGCCGCCCTGGTGCCGTACTTCGTCGCCGAGCGCGCCTACACCTACGCCGCCGCCTCGGGCGTCGTCCTCGCCGCGTCCCTGCTGTCGTCGGTGGTGCAGCCGCTGTTCGGGGCGCTCACCGACCGGTGGGCGATGCCGTGGCTGCTGCCACTGAGCACGCTGACGGGTGGGGCGGGGGTGGCGTTGAGCGGGGTCACCGGCTCCTACGGACTGACGCTCGCGGCGGTCGCCGTGTCCGGCGTCGGGGTCGCCGCCTACCACCCGGAGGCCGCCCGCGCGGCCCGCGCCGCGGCGCACGGCAGTCACACGGCGATGGGCTGGTTCGCGCTGGGCGGCAACGCCGGCTTCGCCGCGGCACCCCTGCTGGTCATGGCGGTCGTCGGCATGGGCGGCCTGCACGCCACTCCCCTGCTGGTCGCGCCCGCCCTGGTCGGCGCCGCCCTGTGCGCGGCGGCGGTCCGCGCCGCGGGCACCCGTGGGGAATCCGGGGGCACGACTGCCGGCTCGGGCCGCGACGACTGGTCGTCGTTCCTGCGGCTGTCGGGGGCGATCGTCTGCCGCTCGGTGGTGTTCGTCGGGCTGAGCGCCTTCGTCTCGCTGTACGTCCGCCTGCGCACCGAGGGCGGGGAGGCGGCGGGGACGGCCGCGCTGTGCGTGCTGTACGCCGGGGGCGCCTTCGGCACGGTGCTCGGGAGCCGGCTCGCGGAGCGGTACGGACGGCTGACGGTCGTACGGCGGTCGTACGTCGTGACGGTGGCCGCCGTCGCCGGGGTGGTGTTCGTGCCCGGGCCCGGCGTCCATCTGTGCGTCGGGCTCGCGTCGGCCGGACTGTACGTGCCGTTCTCCCTGCACGTCACGCTCGGCCAGGACTATCTGCCGACGCGCGTCGGCACGGCGAGCGGGGTCACGCTGGGGCTGACCGTGAGCATGGGCGGCCTCGCCGCCCCCGCCGTCGGGGCGCTCGCCGACGCCACGTCCCTCCAGGTCGCCCTGGCCCCGCTCATCGCGTTGCCGCTGCTGGGCCGGCTCCTGTTGTGCGGGCTGCGGGAGCCGGGTCCCGAGGGTCAGGTCGTGCCCGCGGACTCCAGCTCCTCCTCGGCGGCGTAGGCCAGGAAGTCGTCGACCATGCGGTGGAACAGCGTGGCGAGCTGTCCCAGCTCCTGCGGCGACCATTCCGCCAGCGCGAGCATCATGCCGCGGGCCCCCGCCTCCCGGACGCGGACGACGGCCTGGCGGCCGGCGTCGGTGAGCTCGATGCGGTGGGCGCGCCGGTCGTCGGGGTCGGGGAGCCGGGTGACGTGGCCGGACTTCTGCAGCTGCTGCACCGTGCGGGTCACGTGCGAGGCCTCGACACCCAGCCGGTTGGCCAGCTCCCCCGGCCGCAGCGGCTCCGAGTCGGCGACCTGCCGCAGCAGCGCCACGGCGGCGCGGTCCAGGGGCACCCCGGCCAGGGCCATGAGCCGCTCGTGCTGCCGGGCGCGCGTGCTCAGGTATGTGATGCGGTTCAGCGCGCGCTCGATCTCCCTGACTTCCGCGGAGGCGGGGCCGTCGGCGATCTCGGGGCGCGGTGGTGTGGGCATACGAGCCACTTTACCATCTCATTGCGTAACTCAAGTAATCTGCTGCTGGCGCTCCGGCGTCACCGGTGCCAGCCACATGCCGATGACCGCGTCCGCGAGACCGGAGGCGGCCGCCTGCCAACTGGCGCGCGGGGTGGGGCTGTTGTCGGCCAGGGCGCGCTCGCGCTCGGCGGAGACGTGCAGGATCAGATGGCGGGCCATCTCCCCGCGTTCGGCGCGGACTTCGGCGGGAAGCTCGGGCAGACAGCGCCTGACTCCCTCGACGATCTGCCGCAGGGACGGCGAGGCGAGGGACTCCTCGACCATGATCTGGTGGAGGGCCGGGTCGGTGGCGACCTGGGCGCAGAACCGCGCGTACCAGGTGGGGCTGCCGAGCGCGGCCAGGTGTTCGGGGACGGGGCGCACCAGGCAGTCCACCCAGTCCCGTACGTCGGTGGAGTCGCCGATGCCGGCCAGCAGCCGGGCGCGGATCTCCTCGATGCGCGCGGCGTGCTTGCGGATGATGGCGCGGACCAGGTCGGCCTTGGTGCCGAAGTGATAGCCGACGGCGGTGTTGTTGCCCTGTCCGGCGGCCTCGCCGACCTGGCGGTTGGAGACGGCGTAGACACCGCGCTCGGCGAACAGCCGCTCCGCCGCCGTCAGGATCAGCTCCCGGGTCGCGCTGACCTGCTCCGCCCGTACCGCCCTGCCTGCCGCCATCGTCGCCTTCCGTTCGCCGCGCCGGCGTCCCGCCGTGCTGTCGTACCGCGGTCGAAGCCTACGCAACGGCACGTCAACCGCGTCGACGTGTGCCGTCCACGATTCCGGCCGGGTCCGCGACCCGAGGGGTCCGTCCCCGGGCGCGTCCCCGCGTCGGCCGGTCCCGGTCTGGATGATGGTCCTGTTCGCCGCCGAGCCGGCGGCGCCCTCGACGCCGGTCACCGTCGCGGAGGCGGCTTCGAGGTGACCGCCCGCCTGCCGCCGTACCCCACCGCGACCACCGCCCCCACCGCACCGGAACCGGAAGAACGGACCCCATGACCATCCGCGTACTCCTCGCCGACGACCAGGCCCTGCTGCGGGCCACCTTCCGGATGCTCGTCGACTCCTGCCACGACATGGAGGTGGTCGGTGAGGCCGCCGACGGCGACGAGGCCGTCCGCCTCGCCCGCATCCACCGTCCCGACCTGGTCCTGATGGACATCCGGATGCCCGGCACCGACGGCCTCGCCGCCACGTCCGCCATCTGCGCCGATCCCGAGCTGAGGGACACCCGGGTGCTGATCCTCACCACGTCCGAGATCGACGAGTACGTGGCGCAGGCGCTGCGGGCCGGGGCGAGCGGCTTCCTCGGCAAGGACGTCACCGCGGACGCGCTGCTGGCAGGCGTGCGGACCGTGGCGGCGGGCGAGTCCCTGCTGTCGCCGCTCGCCACCCGCACGGTGATCAGCCGGTTCCTGGCCGCTCCGGCCCCGGGCGGCCCGGCGGCGACGCCGGGGGACCTGACCTCGCTCACCGCGCGGGAGCGCGAGGTGACGGCATGGGTGGCCGAGGGGCACTCCAACGAGGAGATCGCCGAGAAGCTGGTCGTCAGTCCGCTGCTGGTGCGCACCCATGTGCACCGCGCGATGACCAAGCTGGGCGCCCGGGACCGCGCCCAGCTCGTCGTCATCGCCTACCGGTCGGGGCTGGTACAGGTCGCGCCGCCCAACTGACCCGGCCCCCGGCCCGGGCGTCCAGCCGACCCAGCCCCCGCCGGGTCCACCATCCGCCTCAGCCCTCCGCGAGGGCATCCAGCCACTGCTGGAGCAGGCTCGACTCGGCCGTGGTGAACGACTTCGGCGGGGTGGCGCGCAGGCGGGCCGCGAGGGTGGCGGCGGCGACCGGCACGCCGTCCCGAGGTGCGGGCGCCGCCGTGCGGGTCAGCGAGTCGATCACCGCGTCGCGCAGCCGCGTCGAGAAGCCGGGGTCCGGGTACTGCTCGGGCCGGGTGAGCATCGACAGGGCCGCCCCTACGTTGGCGGACATGATCACCTGTGTGGCGACGGCGGGCGGAACGGTGAGGCGTCCGGCCGCGGCGCAGCGTTCGAGGATCGCGTGCAGCAGGGCGTGGGCCTCGCGCGCCGCGGCGGGCGGGACGGTCAGCTCGGGCGAGTACATCAGCCGGTAGTGGTGGGGGTGGTCGAGCGCGAAGCGCATGTGGTTGTCCCATCCGCTCCTGAGGTCGGCGACGGGGTCGTCACCGGGCCGGGCCGCCCGCTTGGAGGCGAGGTACTGCTCGAAACCCCGGTCCACCACGGCGGCCAGCAGTCCGGCCTTGTCGCCGAAGAGCCGGTAGAGCATCGGCGCCCCGACCCCGGCCGCCTCGCACACGGCCCGCGTCGAGACCTCGGCGGCCGGCGACTCGGCCAGCAGCTTCGCGGCGGCATCCAGGATCTTTTCCCTCGCGTCCATGGGTGCACGGTACGCCATCCGTAGCGGCGATACGAATGGGGAATAGCATCGCTACGATCCTGTGTTATCGTCGCTACGAGATGAACGTAGCGCCGCTAAATCATGAGGGAGCCACCATGACCACCACCGAACCCGGCACCGGACAGCGCGTCGCGATCGTGACCGGCGGCTCGCGCGGCATCGGACGTCAGGTCGCCCGGCAGCTCGCCGCCGACGGTTTCGCCGTCGTGGTCGGCTACGCGGGCAGCAAGGACGCGGCCGACGAGGTCGTGCGCGAGATCGAGGCCGAGGGCGGCAGCGCCTGCGCCGCCCGCGCGGACGTCGGCGACGAGACCGAGGTCGCCGCCCTGTTCGACCAGGCCGAGACGGTGTACGGCGGCGTGGACGCCGTGGTGCACGCGGCGGGCCGGATGCCGCTGGCCCCGATCGCGGAGCTGGACCTCGCCGACCTCGACGCGCTGTACCGCACCAACATCCGCGGCACGTTCGCCGTCGACCAGCAGGCCGCCCGCCGGCTCCGCCCGGGCGGGGCGCTGGTGAACGTCTCGTCCTCGGTGGTCGGCCTCGCCTTCCCGGGCTACGGCGCGTACGCCGCGAGCAAGGGCGCGGTCGAGGCGCTGACGCTGATCCTCGCGCGGGAACTGCGCGGCCGTGACGTGACGGTGAACGCCGTGGCGCCCGGCCCGACCGCCACCGACCTCTTCCTGGACGGCAAGGACGAGGAGACGGTCGCCCGGCTGGCCGCGCAGCCCCCGCTGGAGCGTCTCGGCACCCCGCAGGACATCGCCGCCGTGGTGTCGTTCCTGACCGGCCCGGGCGGACGCTGGGTCAACGGGCAGGTGCTGCGGGCCAACGGCGGCATCATCTGAGGCGGCCCTCGCGGCCGCCGTTCAGGGGAAACCGCCCGCCGGCGGGCGTGCCGGGACACAGGCCCGTCGACAACTGAGCCGTGAGCCTCCCCCTGATCCCGCCCATGCTGGCCACGCCCGGCACCCTGCCGCCCGCCGCGCAGGACGCCCGGTGGGCCTACGAGACCAAGCAGGACGGCCAGCGCGTCGTGGCCTACCTGGCCGGGGACGGAAGCGTGACGCTGCGCGCCCGGTCGGGGGAGGACATCACCGCCGCCTATCCCGAACTGCGGTCGCTGGGCGACGCGCTCGGCCGCCGGTCCGCCGTCCTGGACGGCGAGATCCTGGCGCTCGACGCACGGGGCCGCGCCGACTTCCAGCTGCTCCAGTCCCGGATGGGCCTGGCCCACGCGCCCGCCCGGGCGGCACGGAAGGCGGCCGAGACGCCCGTCCACCTGGTGCTGTTCGACGTGATGCACCTGGCGGACCGGCCCTTGATCGCCCTCCCCTACCTCCGCCGGCGCGCACAGCTTCAGGAACTGGGCCTGGACGGCCCCTTCTGGTCCACGCCGGGCGCCCTCGTCGGGCACGGCGCCCAGGCCCTGGAAGCCACGCGCGTCCACGGTCTGGAGGGCCTCGTGTGCAAGCGGCTGGACTCGGTGTACGAACCCGGGGTGCGCTCCCGCGCCTGGGTCAAGATCCGGAACATGCACAGCGAGGACGTGATCGTGGGGGGCTGGCTGCCCGGCAAGGGGCGGCTCACCGGCCTGCCGGGCGCGGTCCTGGTGGGCCAGCGGGCCGCCGGGCGGCTGCGGTACGTCGGCAGCGTGGGCACGGGGTGGAGCGAAGCGGAACGGACGCACCTCGCCGGGCTGTTGGGCGCCGCCGCCACGGACGCCTGCCCCTTCAGCCCGGCACCCCGGGTCACCGGCGCCCACTGGGTGCTGCCCCGGCTGGTCGGTGAGGTCCGCTACAGCACCCGCACCCGCGCGGGCCTGTTGCGTCAGCCCTCCTGGCTGCGCCTGCGGCCGGACCTCACCCCGGAGGAATCGGCCGCCGACCTGCCGGACGATTCCGTCTGAGATCCCGGACGCCATCCAAGCGTTCGGACGGTTGTTACCTGTGAGTTGCTTACGACCTCTTGGCGCGGACATGAAAAGCCGGGAAGCTGTCCTGGCCCGGGAAGTGGAACCTCCAACTTCCCTCTCCCCCACAGCCGTTGGGCTGCGCCCGCACCAAGAGGAGGACGCAGTGTCGTCGAACCGTTCCGGAACGCACCGCAAGAGATGGGCGGTCGGCGCGGCCGGCGCCGCCGCCCTGGTGCTCGCCTTCCCCAGCACCGCCCTGGCCGCCCCGCCCTCGGCACTGCCGAGCAACGCCGAGGCCGCCGAGTACACGTACCAGCCCGCCTTCGACTACGACACGGACGGCTGCTACTCCTCGCCGGCGATCGGTCCCGACGGCACCATCAACGGCGGCCTCAAGCCGACCGGTTCGCTCAGCGGCGACTGCCACGACCTCTCGGACCTGAACAACACCAACAGCTACTCGCGCTACAAGTGCAACAACGGCTGGTGCGCCTACCTGTACGGCCTGTACTTCGAGAAGGACCAGGCCCTCGCGAACAGCAGCATCGGCGGCCACCGGCACGACTGGGAGCACGTCGTCATCTGGGTGCAGAACGGCACGGTCCAGTACGTGTCGACGTCCAACCACGGCTCGTTCACGGTGAGCGCGGCCTCCAGTGTCCGCTTCGAGGGCACGCACGCGAAGATCGTCTACCACAAGGACGGCATCAGCACCCACTGCTTCCGGCTGGCAGGCTCGGGCGACGAGCCGCCGGAGAACGCCAAGGGCACCTGGCAGTACCCGCCGCTGGTCGGCTGGAACGGCTACCCGTCGACGGCCCTCCGCGACAAGCTCAGCGCGTACGACTTCGGCAGCGCCAACTTCGGCCTGAAGGACGCCAACTTCGCCGCGCACCTGAGCTCGGCCAAGCCGTCCGGCATCGCGTTCGACCCGAACGCCTGATCAGCGCGGTCCTCGGGCGCGGGACCTAGGTCCCCCGCACCGCGGGTTTCCGTCCCGCGCCCGATCACCGCACCCTCGTACTCGGCATACCGTCCGATCATGACCACGACCGGACACCTCGAAGAAGCCCTCGAACGGGTCCACGCAGCCGGCCCGGAGTTCGACGGCTGGCTCACGAACCACGCCCCCATGGTCGTCGAGGCACTGGCGACGCACGGACAGACCGGCGCGGTCCACCGCTGGCTGGACCTCTACCAGGACAGGCTGGACGACTTCCCCGACCGCTCGGAGCCGGTCACGGACGCCAACTGGGCCGAGGCGCTGGGCGATCCGCGCCGTATAGCGGACTGGACCGACTACTACGCCCGCATGCTCGCCGAGCGGCCCTGGCGGGACGTCCTCGCGACCTGGTGGCCGCGGCTGCTGTCCGGCCTGTACGGCGGCGCCACACACACCGTCATCCGCGTCGGCCACGCGGTACGCGCCCTGGAAGCCGCCGAGACCCCGCCCCGCATCGCGGAGTTCGCGCACGCCCTGGGCTACTGGGCGGCACGGCACCAGCCGCTGACCGGCATCACCGCGGTGCCGGGCGCGCCGACGGCCGCCCAGGCCCTGGACGCCGTACCGGCCATCGCGCCCGGCAACGTGGGCTTCCGCAAGCGCCTGGCCGCCGTGCATCAACTCCCCGTCTGGGCGGACGACGTGACCGACCCCGACACCGCACGCGCCCGCCTCACCGAGCTCGTGCACGCCGCGACCCACCGCTACGCCACCCACGGCCACGGCGAGCCGACCATGCTGGTGCACGCGGCCACGGCCCCCAACGCCGTGCTGCGCACCCTCGATTCCCTCCCCCGCGACCTGTGGGCGCCGAGCCTGCACGCCGCGTGGACCGCGTCCGCGGCGGTGACCGCGATGTACGGCCCGGTCGAACCGGTCGCCTACACGCCACCGGCCCGCCTCACCCCGGAGGAGGTCCTGGAACGCGCCCTCGCGCACGGCGACGAACACGTCATCAAACTCGCCGACACGGCCCTGGACGTCGGCGACGAGCAGGCACTGGCGGCGGCGCTGCGCGCGGTGGAGATGAGTGATCCACTGGTCTGATCCCGCCGGTACGGCACGGACCGTCCACCCGAAGGGTCTATCGTGTCCCGCATGTCCGTGCCCGAGCTGATCCGTATCGTCTCCCGCGACTCGCCCATGGCGCTGGCCCAAGTGGAGCGTGTCCGCGCCGAGTTGGGCGTCCTTCATCCAGGTGTGCGCACCGAGGTCGTGCCGGTGAAGACGACCGGTGACAAGTGGCTGGGCGACCTGTCCAAGGTGGAGGGCAAGGGGGCGTTCACCAAGGAGGTCGACGCCGCGCTGCTGGCGGGCGAGGCCGATCTCGCGGTGCACTGTGTCAAGGACGTGCCGGCCGACCGGCCGCTCCCGGCCGGCACGACGTTCGCCGCGTTCCTCAAGCGCGACGACATCCGGGACGCGCTGATCCACCCCGGCGGGCTCACGCTGGACGAGCTGCCCGAGGGGACGCGGATCGGCACCTCCTCGGTGCGCCGGGTCGCCCAACTCGCCGCCACCCACCCGCATCTGGAGTGCGTGCCGTTCCGCGGCAACGCCAACCGGCGGCTGGCCAAGCTGGCGGCCGGGGACGCGGACGCGCTGCTGCTCGCGGTGTCCGGCCTGGAGCGCATCGGCCGCGAGGACGTGATCAGCGAGATCCTCTCCCCCGAGACGATGATGCCGCCGATCGGCGCGGGCATCCTCGCCCTGCAGTGCCGGGAGGGCGACACCGAGCTGATCGACGCGGTCAGCGGTCTCGGCGACCCGGACACGCACCGGGAGGCCACCGCGGAGCGGATGTTCCTGCACGTCCTCCAAGGGCACTGCAACAGCCCGATCGCCGGGTACGCGCGCGTGGACCACGGTGGCGAACTGTCGCTGCGGGCCTGCGTGTTCACTCCCGACGGCAAGACCCGGCTGAACGCCCACGAATGGGCGGGCCGCCTCGACCCGGCCACGCTCGGCACGTCGGCGGCCGTCGCGCTGCTGCGTCAGGGCGCCCGCGAGATCATCGACGGCATCCCGCACTGACCGGGGGCGACGGTCAGGCGGTGCCCTCCTCGGCCTGGTCCCGCAGGAAGTTGCTGACCTGGCAGGCCAGGCCCTCACGGGCCGCCCCCGGCTGCACGGACCCTTCGAGCAGACCGATGCCGCCCGCCCACAGCCGCCGGTCGGCCCAGTCGTCGTCGACGCGCAGCTGGATCTGCACGTCGACCTGGCTCAGCGCGGCCTCCGGTCCGGCCGCGTAGAGGACGGCGGTGGCCCGGCGCAGGGGGTAGACGTCGAAGCCCTCGATGAACTGCGAGTTGCGCCAGTCGATGAAGGCGCTCTCGCCGTCGGGGCCGACCCGCACGTCGATCTGACCGTCCTCCAGATGGATCGTGGAGTGCCGGGCACCGCGGTTCTCGACCGTCACCCGCACACAGAAGTACGTGAGCCCCTCGGCGGCGTCGTCCCGTCCGCGTGGTGGCTCCGCGGCCTCCAGGCGGTGGACGCGGACACGCAGGCCGGCAAGCTCGTCGTACTCCTGCCAGTCCCCGACCACGTTCGGCTCGTACACAATCCACCTCTCCACCCTCAGAGAGCTGCTTCCTATCTGTGTGCTCAGTGCACTGTCAAATGAGCAGAATGCGCTGTGGCCAGCCCATTCACCCCCTTTGATCAGCGATCATGCCGTGCGCAGGAAGAATCCGCCCGGAGCGCTCCTCGGGCCGTGCTCGGGCGTGCCGCACATCACGTCCGCGCGCATGATCAGCGAGCGAGCCGGCCGAGCAGTGAAGAGGCCGCGGCGATGCCGAGCGCGGCGGCGACGAGGAGCACCGCGAAGTCGAGCGCGAGATGCGCGGGTGTGCCGAGGAGGAGGCCGCGCAGGGCGTCCACCTGATAGCTGAGCGGATTGACCTTGCTGACCGCCTGGAGCCAGCCCGGCATGACGGAGAGCGGGTAGAGGGCGTTGGAGCCGAAGAACAGCGGCATGGTGATGGCCTGTCCGAAACCCATCAGCCGGTCACGGCTCAGGACGATGCCGGCGATGGTCATCGACAGGCAGGAGAAGAAGGCCGAGGCGAGGACGACCACCGCCGCGACGCCGAGCAGCTTCAGCGGGTTCCAGGTCAGGGCGACGCCGAGCACGGCGGCGATGAGGACGACGACCACGGCCTGCACGAGCGACTTCACGCCGGCCGCGAAGGCCTTGCCGGTGATCAGCGCCGAGCGCGGGGTGGGGGTGACGAGGAGCTTGTTGAGGATGCCGGCGTCGCGCTCCCAGATGATCTGGATGCCGTAGAAGATCGCGATGAACATCGCGGACTGGGCGATGATCCCGGGCGCGAGGTAGTCGATGTAGGGGATGCCGTCGGTGGGGATCGCCTTGATGCGGGTGAAGGTCTGGCCGAAGATCAGCAGCCAGAGGGCCGGCTGGACCGCACGGGTGTAGAGCTCGGTGCGGTCGTGGCGCAGTTTCTGCAGTTCCACGGCGCACATCGCGCCGACCCGGGCGGGCAGCAGCCGCCAGCCCGCACGGGGCCGGGGCGGCTGGAGCAGCAGGCCGATGCCGTCAGCCGACGCGGCCTGCGGTACGGCGGGTGCTTCGGACATCGCGGAAGTCTCCTGACTCGTCGTCGAGGCCGCTGCCCGCGACCTCGCGGAAGACGTCCTCGAGGGTGGGCAGGGTGGTCGTGCCGCGGCGTGCGGCGAGGCCCTGGCGCAGTTCGGCGGGGGTGCCGAGGGCGCGGACACGGCCGTGGTGCATGAGGCCGACCCGGTCGCAGTACTGGTCGGCCTCGTCCATGTAGTGCGTGGTGACCAGGACGGTCATGCCGGTGGCCGCGCGGACGGCGTTGATGTGCTCCCACACCCCGGTGCGGGCGATCGGGTCGAGGCCGATGGTCGGCTCGTCGAGGATCAGCAGCCGGGGCGCGCTGACCAGGGCCTGGGCGAGTTCGAGGCGGCGGACCATGCCGCCGGAGTAGGTCTTGGCGAGCCGGTCGGCGGCGTCGGTGAGGTCGACGGCGGCGAGGGCCTGCCCGACGCGCGCGGCGCGCTCGCGGCGGGGCACGTCGAAGACGCGGGCGAACAGGGCGACGTTCTCGCGGCCGGTCAGGCCCTGGTCGGCGGACAGCTGCTGCGGCACGTAGCCGAGCAGGCGTCGTACGGCCATCCGGTCCTCGGCGGTGTCGTGCCCGAAGACCCGGACCATGCCCGCCGGTACCGGCAGCAGGGTGGTGATGCAGCGGATGGCGGTGGTCTTGCCCGCGCCGTTGGGTCCGAGCAGTCCGAAGACCTCGCCCTCGGCCACGGTCAGGTCGAGTCCGTCCACGGCGCGGGTGCCGCCGAAGGCGTACGCGAGCCCGGTGCACGCGACGGCGTCCGGTGTCATGGCTCCTCCCCTTCCTCACGCAGGTTCTCGGCCAGCAGCCGCAGCGCGGGGACCGCCGCGACCAGCGCCTGCCGGTCCGCCTCGTCGAGCTTGGCGACCTGTTGGCGTACGAGGTCGGCGCGGCGCCGGCGCCATGCGGCGAGCCGGGCTTCGGCCGCCGGGGTCGGCAGCAGCCGGGCCGCCCGCCGGTCGGCGGGGTCGGTCTCGCGCACCAGATAACCCTGCCGGGCCAGCTGGTTGACCAGCGTCGACACCGAATTGCCCGCCAGGTAGAGGTCCTTGGCGGCGTCCGAGATGCGGATGCCGGGCCGGGCCACGACGAGCCGCAGCAACTCCACCTCGGCGCCCCGCAGTTGCGGCGCTGGCGTCTCCCGGCGCAGCCGGCGCCGGATCAGCCGCTGGACCCCGACGAGCGCATCGGCCAGCTCCTCCGGAAAGGTCTCGTGCTCCACACCACCGAGATTAGCTCTGTAGCAGAGGTAATGAACCCAAAGGACGGTCAAGGCCGAGGGAAGCTCCGCGGCTGCGACGTGTTTGGATCGGTTTGTAGCGGGAATTCGCATTTATGTGCTTCGGACAGGAGGCACGTCCATGGGAGCCGCTCCCCGGCCCCGGCGTCCTCCGCCTGTCGTCCGCGCAGCCCTCCTCCCATGGTGTCCGTCCCGCCGGCACCCGCTGAGGAGGTGCGCACGATGCCTGTCACGACCAGGACGAAGCCGCACCCGCATGACGACGCCCCCGACACCGCCGACGATTTCGTCCGCCTGCGCGAACTGCCCGACGGCCCCGAGCGCCGCGCCCTGCGCGACGAGCTGATCCGGCTGTGGCTGCCCATGGCCGAGCGGATCGCCGTCCGCTTCAAGGGCCGCGGCGAGTCCCTGGAGGACCTGTACCAGGTCGCCGCCCTCGGACTGGTCAAGGCCGTCGACCACTACGACCCCGAGCGCGGCCACGCCTTCGAGGCGTACGCGGTCCCGACCGTCACCGGTGAGATCAAGCGGCACTTCCGCGACCACATGTGGACGCTGCACGTGCCGCGCCGGGTCCAGGACCTGCGCAACCGCGTCCGGCGCTCCGCCAAGGAGCTGTCGCAGACGATCCCGGGACGTGTCCCCACCGTCGCCGAGATCGCCGAGCACGCCCAGCTGACCGAGGACGAGGTGCGCACCGGCATGGAGGCGCTGGAGTGCTACTCCGCGCTGTCGCTGGAGGCGGAGATGCCCGGCACCGACGGCTACGCCCTGGGCGACGCCCTCGGCGGCCCCGACCCCGGCTTCGACGTGGTCGTCGACCGGGTGTCCGTCGCCCCCTGCCTCCTGGCCCTGCCGGAGCGTGAGCAGACCATCCTCTACCTGCGCTTCTTCGAGGGGATGACCCAGAGCAGCATCGCGCAGCTGCTCGGCATCTCCCAGATGCACGTCTCCCGGCTGCTCAGCGCCTGCTTCGCCAGGCTGCGCACGGAGCTGGAGGCGGAGGTGCGCTGAGCGGTCACTCCGAGGGGGCCCCGGGGATCTGGGTCGGGCCGTGCCGGTCGAGAGCGGCCTCCAGCTCGGCGCGGATCTCCGGGGGCATCCGTCCGTCCCGGCCCCAGATCAGGATGAGGTCGGCGACATTGCGGAGCTTGATGTTCGTCCGCTGGGAGACCTCCTTCAGGACCTCCCAGCCCTCGTCCGGTGTCACCCGGCCGAGCGCCACCATCATCCCGATCGCCTGGTCCACGACGGCGTGCGAGGCGACGGCCTCCTTCAGCTGCTCGACCTCCTCTTGCAGTTCGAAGATGCGGCCGGCCTCGTCGGAAGAGTCGCTCAATGCGGGGGTCACGCTTCCATCCTGCTCACTCGACCGGCGCAATGCCACCGGACCTGCGATGTCGTTTCGGGCGCGCCGCGAGGGTACTCGACAGGCGCCCGGCACAGTTCCGGTTGGACACTGGAGACAGACCGGTGGCTGCCCGGCCGGCGAGACCAGGACACGACTGCCATGAATCACGACATGAAACTTCCCCGTGGGACGACGGATGTCGTCTCCACGCACTCCGTGTTCGGCGCCCCCTGCTGGGTGAGCCTGACCAGCCGCGACCTGGAGACCACCGAGGGCTTCTACGCCGCGGTGCTGGGCTGGGAGTGGCGGCCGGCCAGGCTCGGCGACCGGTTCCGGATGGCGGTGGTGGACGACACGCCGGTCGCGGGGATCGCCGCGGTGGCCTCGATGTGGCAGATGGCCGTCGCCTGGACGCCGTACTTCGCGGTGGCCAGCGCCGACGAGGCCGTCGCCCGGGCGCAGGAGCGGGGCGGCACCGCCGCGGTGGGGCCGCTGTCCTTCCCACCGGGACGGGCGGCGCTGCTGGCCGACCGGGACGGGGCGGCCTTCGGGATCTGGGAGGGCGAGCTCTTCTCCGACTGGGAGAGCTGGCGGCGCGCGTCCCCCGCCTTCATCCGACTGCACACCCGCGACGCCTTCGACGCCGCGATCTTCTACGGCGAGATCCTCGACTGGGCCTCGGACCGTCCCGGGTGCTGCGAGGTCACCTACGAGGGCGGCGAGGTCGTGCTGCGCAGCCGGGGCGAGATCGTGGCGCGGATCGAGTCGGGCGCGCTGGGCGCGGCACCCGACCCCACGATCCGCCCGCACTGGCAGGTGCACTTCGCCGTCTCGGACGTCTCCGCCTGCGCCCGCGCCGCGGAGATCCACGGCGGCAGCGTCCTGTCGAAGAGCGGTGACGAGGCGGTGCTGCGCGACCCCGACGGGGCCCAGTTCACCGTGACGTCGCGTCCGTCCCGCTGACCGGAGCGCTCGCCGGGGGCCGCGACAGCAGCACCAGGCTCCGCGCCCCGACGCTCACCACCGAGTCCGCCTTGTGCTCCACCTCGTCCGCCCCCTGGGGCTGCGCGGTGTCGATGAGCGTCGTCCAGCGTTCGCCGTACGCTGGTTCCGGCAGCCGGAAGTCCACCGGCTCCCAGTAGCTGTTCAGCAGCAGCAGGAAGGAGTCGTCGACCACCGGACGGCCGCACGAGTCGGGTTCGGCGATGGCGTCACCGTTGAGGAAGGCGCCGACGGAGTGCGCGTCCGAGCGCAGCCAGTCGCCGTCGGTCATCTCCCGCGCGTCCGGCGCGAACCACACCAGGTCGGGCAGCGGCTGGCCCGCGTACGTCACGGTCTCGCCGCGGAAGAAGCGGCGGCGGCGCAGGACGGGGTGGGCGGCGCGCAGGGCGACGACGTACCGGGTGAAGTCGGCGAGGGCGCGCTGTTCGCCGGTCAACCGCCAGTCGATCCAGGAGACCTCGTTGTCCTGGCAGTAGGCGTTGTTGTTGCCGCGCTGGGTGCGGCCGAGTTCGTCGCCGTGGCTGAGCATCGGGATGCCCTGGGACAGCAGCAGGGTGGCGATGAGGTTGCGCTGCTGGCGGGCGCGCAGCTCCAGGATCTTCGGATCGCGGGTCTCGCCCTCGGCGCCGCAGTTCCAGGAGCGGTTGTTGCTCTCGCCGTCGCGGTTGCCCTCGCCGTTGGCCTCGTTGTGCTTGTCGTTGTACGAGACGAGGTCGCGCAGCGTGAACCCGTCGTGCGCGGTCACGAAGTTGACGCTGGCACGCGGGCGGCGCCGGCTGCGCTGGTACAGGTCGGAGGAGCCGGTCAGCCGGGACGCGAACTCGCCCAGCGAGCCGGGCTGGCCGCGCCAGAAGTCCCGTACGGTGTCCCGGTACTTGCCGTTCCACTCCGACCACAGCGGCGGGAAGTTGCCCACCTGGTAGCCGCCCTCGCCGACGTCCCACGGCTCGGCGATCAGCTTGACGCGGCTGATCACCGGGTCCTGCTGGATCAGGTCGAAGAACGCCGACAGCCGGTCCACCTCGTGGAACTGCCGGGCCAGCGTGGCCGCGAGGTCGAAGCGGAAGCCGTCGACATGCATCTCGGTCACCCAGTAGCGCAGTGAGTCCATGATCAGCTGAAGGACGTACGGGTGCCGCATCAGCAGGCTGTTGCCGGTGCCGGTGGTGTCGTAGTAATGGCTCCAGTCGCCGTCCACCAGACGGTAGTAGGAGGCGTTGTCGATACCGCGGAAGGAGAGCGTGGGGCCCCTCTCGTTGCCCTCGGCGGTGTGGTTGTAGACGACGTCCAGGATCACTTCGAGGCCGGCCGCGTGGAGCGCCTTCACCATCGACTTGAACTCGGCGACCTGACCGCCGCGGGTGCCGTGGGCGGCGTAGCCGTTGTGCGGGGCGAAGAAGCCGATGGTGTTGTAGCCCCAGTAGTTGGACAGACCGCGGTCCTGGAGCACGCCGTCGTGGACGAACTGGTGGACCGGCATCAGCTCCACCGCGGTCACCCCGAGGGACGTCAGGTGCTCGACGACCGCGGGGTGGGCCAACCCGGCGTAGGTGCCGCGGAGTTCGTCGGGGACGTCGGGGTGGGTGCGGGTCAGGCCGCGGACGTGGGTCTCGTAGATGACCGTGTCGGCGTACGAGCGGCGGGGCGGCTGGTCCGTGCCCCAGTCGAAGGCGGGGTCCGTGACCACGCCGAGCAGGGTGTGCCCGGCGCTGTCGGCGTCCGGGGCGTAGAGCGAGGGGTCGTTGTCCATCTGGCCGTCCACCGCCCTGGCGTACGGGTCCAGGAGCAGCTTCGCCGGGTCGCAGCGGTGGCCGAGTTCCGGATGCCAGGGCCCGTGCACCCGGTAGCCGTAGCGCTGCCCCGGACCGATCCCGGGCAGGTAGCAGTGCCACACGAAGCCGTCGACCTCGGCGAGCGGGACGCTGCGGTGGCTGCCGTCGTCGTCGACGAGGACCAGCTCCACGCACTCGGCGACCTCGCTGAACAGCGCGAAGTTGGTGCCCTTGCCGTCGAACGACGCTCCCAACGGGTAAGGGTGCCCGTTCCAGACGGGCACCCCTACCGTGCGTCGGCGCTTCGCGGTCACCGGGCGTCCTCCAGGACGCCGCCCACGACCGGTTCCTCGCGGGGCACCTGGAGCACCTCGCGCAGGCTCGGCGCCGGGGCCGTCGGCACCAGCGGGACGCGCTCGCCGGCGCGGGCGCGCTGCGAGAACCAGATGACCTTGCTGCCGGTCTCGGTGGCGCAGCAGCCCCACCCGTCGCTCATGGCGGCGATGTGCGCCAGGCAGCTTCGGAGGTCCTGGTCCGGGCGCAGGTCGCGGTCGTTGTCACCGATCGCGGTGATCAGGTGCTGGCCGTTCCACCACATCTCGATCGACGTCTCCTTGTCGGTCGCGTGCTCGTCGATGGCCCTCAGCAGCATTTCGGCACCGCGACAGACGGGCTCGACGAGGGTGTCGAGATCCCAGTACCGGAGGTGAGCGGCCAGAATGCGCTTGACCTGGCCGACCCGTTCCGGGGTGACTTCCACGTCGAGGTGGTAGTAGCAGGGCACTGCGGTCTTCATCTTCGTTCGCTCCTCACCGGCGAAGCTCCGCCTTCACCTCGCCCCTGCGGGACGAGCCCCGAACGCGCAGCGTGAGCAGTGATCGCTCCTGAGTGACCTCAAGCGTGCGGGGGCTACGCCATTCGTGCAACACGAGCAGATCAACGGCCGGATCGCCGCCCGATGCGCGATGGTTGAAGATCCAACAAGACGCTGCGTCGTCACGCGTGCACCATGAGTGAGACCCCCCACGGAAGGTGAACCGCGCCATGCTGCTACCGGCCAAGGCCGAAGTCGCCCGGCAACTGCGGCGGTACCGGGCCTGGGAGCGCGTGATGCTCACCTCCCCCGCCGACCGCACGGTCCGGGCCACCTTCGAGGACTCGGGCTACACCCTGTGCGTGCTCATGGGGAAGCGCTGCGCCCGGGAGGCCGCCGACGCCGCCGAACGCTATCTGCGGATGGGTGTCGTCACCTACCTCCAGGAGCAGGACGCGCAGCTGTGTGCCAACGCCCCGGTGCACCGGGGCCCGCCGGTGGAGCTCAGCCGTTCTCCCGCGGGGAGGTAGTCCCTTCCGGCGCAGCTTGGATCCCCGGCCGGGCCACATGGCCCGGCCCTCGGCACGGCGGAGGCGAGACCCATGAGTGCGAGCGAGACTATCGGCCGTATCCCGGTGCGGGACGTCCGGCCGGCCGTCGACGGCGGCCGCAGCCCGGCCAAGGCGGTCGAGGGCGAGACCTTCCGGGTGACCGCCACGGTGTTCCGCGAGGGGCATGACGCGGTCGCCGCGAACGTCGTCCTCACCGACCCCGAGGGCCGGCCGGGCCCGTGGACGCCGATGCGTGAGCTCGCCCCCGGCACCGACCGCTGGGGCGCCGACGTCACTCCCGGCTCGGTGGGCCACTGGACCTTCCATGTCGAGGCCTGGGGCGACCCGATCGCCACCTGGCGCCGTCACGCCGGCATCAAGATTCCCGTCGGTCTCGACGTCGGCCTCGTCCTGGAGGAGGGCGGCGACCTCTACGAACGGGCGGCCGCCGGGGTGCCCGAGGCCGCCGGGCAGGCGCTGGTGCTGGCCGCGGCGGACGCCCTGCGCGACGACTCGCTGAGCGTGTCGGCCCGGTTGGGGGCGGCGTTGACGCCGGAGGTGGACGCGGTCCTGGCCGCGCACCCGCTGCGGGAGTTCGTCACCGCCTCCGCGCCACTCCCCCTGCTGGTCGAGCGGGAGCGGGCGCTGTACGGCTCCTGGTACGAGTTCTTCCCGCGCTCCGAGGGCACCCCCGAGCGGCCGCACGGCACCTTCCGCACCGCCGCGCGCCGGCTGCCCGCGATCGCCGCGATGGGCTTCGACGTCGTCTACCTGCCCCCGATCCACCCGATCGGGACGACCTTCCGCAAGGGCCCGAACAACACCCTGGCGGCCGGTCCGGACGATGTCGGGGTGCCGTGGGCGATCGGCTCGCCCGAGGGCGGCCACGACGCCGTCCACCCCGACCTGGGCACGATCGAGGACTTCGACCACTTCGTGCAGCAGGCCGCCGCGCACGGCCTGGAGATCGCGCTGGACTTCGCGTTGCAGTGCTCCCCGGACCACCCCTGGGTGCAGAAGCATCCGGAGTGGTTCCACCACCGCCCGGACGGCACCATCGCGTACGCGGAGAATCCGCCGAAGAAGTACCAGGACATCTACCCCATCGCCTTCGACGCGGACCTGGACGGTCTGATCGCCGAAACACTGCGGGTGCTGCGGCACTGGATGGACCACGGGGTGCGGATCTTCCGGGTCGACAACCCGCACACCAAGCCGGTCGTGTTCTGGCAGCAGGTGATCGCGGACATCAACGCCACCGACCCCGACGTGATCTTCCTGGCGGAGGCGTTCACCCGCCCGGCGATGATGCACACCCTGGGACAGATCGGCTTCCAGCAGTCGTACACGTACTTCACCTGGCGCAACACCAAGCAGGAGCTCACCGAGTACCTGACCGAGCTGTCGGGGGAGGCGGCCGCCTACATGCGGCCCAACTTCTTCGCCAACACCCCCGACATCCTGCACGCCTACCTCCAGCACGGCGGCCGGCCCGCCTTCGAGGTCCGCGCCGTCCTGGCCGCCACCCTCTCCCCCACCTGGGGCATCTACAGCGGCTACGAACTGTGCGAGAACACCCCCCTGCGCCAGGGCAGCGAGGAATACCTGAACTCGGAGAAGTACCAACTCCGCCCCCGCGACTGGGAGACGGAAAAGGACAACATCACCCCTCTCATCGCCCAGCTGAACGAGATCAGGCGCCGCCACCCGGCACTCCACCGCCTCAGGAACATCCGCTTCCACACCACCGACAACGACGCCGTCATCGCGTACAGCAAGCGCACCGGCTCGGACACGGTTGTGGTGGTCGCCAACCTCGACCCTCACCACACCCAGGAGGCCACGGTCTCGTTGGACATGCAGCAACTCGGCCTGGACGGGAACGCATCCATGTCGGTGCACGACGAACTGACGGGTGAGACCTACCAGTGGGGCAGGAGCAACTATGTGCGCCTGGACCCCGGCCGGGCACTCGCGCACGTGCTCCACGTCCAGCCGTCGGCACCGCAGAGCGGAGGGTCCAGCGCGTCATGACTGTCAACGAGCCCGTCCACGACACCTTCGAGGACACCCCGGCCAAGGACCGGGACCCCGACTGGTTCAAGCGCGCCGTCTTCTACGAGGTGCTCGTCCGATCCTTCCAGGACAGCAACGGCGACGGCGTCGGCGACCTCAAGGGCCTCACCGCCAAGCTCGACTACCTGCAATGGCTCGGCGTCGACTGCCTCTGGCTGCCGCCCTTCTTCAAGTCACCGCTGCGCGACGGCGGTTACGACGTCTCCGACTACACCGCCGTCCTCCCCGAGTTCGGCGACCTCGCCGACTTCGTGGAGTTCGTCGACGCCGCCCACCAGCGCGGCATGCGCGTCATCATCGACTTCGTCATGAACCACACCAGCGACCAGCACCCGTGGTTCCAGGAGTCGCGCAACAACCCCGACGGCCCGTACGGCGACTACTACATGTGGGCCGACGACGACAAGCAGTACGCCGACGCCCGCATCATCTTCGTCGACACCGAGGCGTCCAACTGGACGTACGACCCGGTCCGCCAGCAGTACTTCTTCCACCGCTTCTTCTCGCACCAGCCCGACCTCAACTACGAGAACCCGGCGGTCCAGGAGGAGATCCTGGCGGCCCTGCGCTTCTGGCTGGACCTCGGTATCGACGGCTTCCGCCTCGACGCCGTCCCCTATCTGTACGCGGCCGAGGGCACGAACTGCGAGAACCTGCCGCCCACCCACGAGTTCCTGAAGCGCGTGCGCCGCGAGATCGACCTCATGTACCCGGACACCGTGCTGCTGGCCGAGGCGAACCAGTGGCCCGAGGACGTCGTCGACTACTTCGGCGACTACCAGTCCGGCGGCGACGAATGCCACATGGCCTTCCACTTCCCGGTCATGCCCCGCATCTTCATGGCGGTACGGCGCGAGTCCCGCTACCCGGTCTCGGAAATCCTCGCCAAGACCCCGGCCATTCCCTCCAGTTGCCAGTGGGGCATCTTCCTCAGGAACCACGACGAGCTCACCCTCGAAATGGTCACCGACGAGGAACGCGACTACATGTGGGCCGAGTACGCCAAGGACCCGCGGATGCGCGCCAACATCGGCATCCGCCGCCGCCTCGCCCCGCTGCTCGACAACGACCGCGACACGATCGAGCTGTTCACGGCTCTCCTGCTCTCCCTGCCCGGCTCGCCGATCCTCTACTACGGCGACGAGATCGGCATGGGCGACAACATCTGGCTCGGCGACCGCGACGCCGTCCGCACCCCCATGCAGTGGACACCGGACCGCAACGCCGGCTTCTCCACGGCCGATCCGGGACGCCTGAACCTGCCGATCATCATGGACCCGGTCTACGGGCACCAGGTCACCAACGTCGAGGCGTCCATGGCGTCGCCGTCGTCGTTGCTCCACTGGACCCGCCGCATGATCGAGATCCGCAAGCAGAACCCGGCGTTCGGTCTCGGCTCGTTCACGGAACTCCAGTCCTCCAATCCCGCTGTGCTGGCGTTCCTGCGCGAGTACGAGGACGACCTGGTCCTGTGCGTGCACAACTTCTCCCGTTTCGCCCAGCCGACGGAGCTCGATCTGCGTGAGTTCGACGGCCGCCATCCGGTGGAGCTGTTCGGCGGGGTGCGCTTCCCGGCCATCGGCGAGCTGCCCTACTTGCTGACGCTGGCGGGACACGGTTTCTACTGGTTCCGGCTCTCCCGAGTCGCATCCCGCATCGGCCGACGACTTTGAGCGTGTGCCGACGAAAGGACGCGTCACCATGCCGAAGACCGCATTCCCGAGCCCGAGCGACACGGCCGTCGTGGGGCCCATGGCCTCACTGGCCGGGCTCCTGCGCGAGTGGCTGCCCCGGCAGCGCTGGTTCGCGGGCAAGGACCGGCCCGTCACGGACCTGGCACTGCTGTCCCTGACGGAGCTGTTCCCGGGCTGTCTGCATCTGCTGGTCCGCACCGGACACCCGCCCGTCCCCGCCCCCGGCGGCACCACGGCCGGGTCCGGGGACTGCTACCAGCTGCTCCTCGGCGTCCGGAAGCATCTGTCGCCGCGGCTCGGCCGGGCGCTGATCGGGCGGGCCGAGTCGGGGCCGTTGGCCGGGCTGACGGTGTTCGACGCGTTGCAGGACCCGCGTTCGGCGCAGCTGTTCCTGGACCGGCTGCGGCATCCGGGCGCGGCGGGCCCGCTGCGCTTCGAGGCCGACCCGGCGGTGTCCGTGCCGACCGGGCTGGTGCCGCGGGTGCTGGACGCCGAGCAGTCGAACTCCTCGCTGGTGTACGGCGACGCGTTCATCCTGAAGGTCTTCCGGCGCGTCCAGCCCGGCATCAACCCCGATCTGGAGGTACCCGGCGCGCTGGCCGGGCAGGGCTGCCGTCGGGTGCCCGCCCCCGTGGCCTGGTTCCGGACGACGCATCCGTACGGGGCCACGCTCGGCGTGCTCCAGCCGTTCTTGCCCGACGCCTCCGACGGCTGGACGCTGGCGCTGGAGGCGCTGGCCCGCGGCGACGACTTCACGGCGCAGGCCCGTGAGCTGGGCCAGGCCATGGCGGACGTCCACCTCGCCCTGGCCGCGGCGTTTCCCGTCGAGGCCGCTCCGGCCGACGCCGATCCGGCCGGCGGACCCGCCTGCGACCAGAACAGCCGCACGGCGGCCGCGATGACCGAGCGGCTGACGTCCGCCGCGCACTGCGTCCCCGCCCTCCAGCCCTTCGCGCCACGGCTGCGGACGGCGTTCGCCGCGCTGGAGGGCTGTGACGCCGGGCCGCCCGCGCAGCGCATCCACGGGGATCTGCATCTGGGCCAGGTGCTGTGGGCCGGGCGCGAGTGGTTCGTGATCGACTTCGAGGGCGAGCCGTCCCGTCCGCTCGCCGAACGCCGCAGCCCGCACTCCCCGGTCCGGGACATCGCCGGGATGCTGCGCTCCTTCGACTACGCCGCCCGGCAGCGCCGCCCCTGGCGCCCGGAGTGGGCGCGCCGCTGCCGGGAGGCCTTCTGCGCCGGCTACGCCGCCCGGGCCGGCTGGGACCCCCGCAAGAAACACGGCCTGCTCCGCGCCTACGAGACGGACCGAGCCGTGTACGAAGTCCTGTACGAGGCCAGACACCGCCCGGACTGGCTCCCGGTACCGATGGCGGCGATCGAGCGACTCGCCGTAAGGGGAGGCTGAAGCCATGGCCCTGCGTGACACCTCACCCCCCGAGGCGGGCGGTCCGGTCCCCTGCCGTGCCGCGCCCGCCCTGGACCCCGGCGACCGTGCCCGGCTGCTGGCGGGCGCCCACCACGACCCGCACGCCCTGCTGGGCGCCCATCCGGTGCCCGGCGGGATCGTCTTCCGTGCCCTGCGTCCCTTCGCGCGCGCCGTGAGCGTGGTCGTCGACGGGAAGCGCAGCCGGCTCGCCTCCGAGGGCGACGGCCTCTTCACCGGCGTGCTCCCCCTGGCGGCGATCCCCTCGTACACCCTGCTGGTGGCGTACGAGGACGGCGAGCACGAGGTCCACGACCCCTACCGCTTCCTGCCCGCCCTCGGCGACACCGATCTGCACCTCATCCGTGAGGGCCGGCACGAGGAGCTGTGGAAGGCGCTCGGCGCCGAGCCGATGACCCACCAGGGCGTGACCGGCACCCGCTTCACGGTGTGGGCGCCGAACGCGCAGGGTGTGCGGGTCGCCGGCGACTTCACGTGCTGGGACGGCACGGCGTTCCCGATGCGCTCGCTCGGTGCGGCCGGGGTGTGGGAGCTGTTCCTGCCGGGGATCGGGGAGGGCACCCGGTACAAGTTCGAGATCACCTCCCGGTCGGGTCATCGCTTCTTGAAGGCGGACCCGATGGCCCGGCGCGCCGAGGTCCCGCCGGACACCGCGTCGATCGTGACCGTGTCGCACTACGAGTGGGACGACGCCGAGTGGATGGCCCACCGGGGCGATGTCGCGGTGCACGAGGCGCCGTTCTCCGTGTACGAGGTCCATCTGCCGTCCTGGCGACCGGGGTTGACGTACCGTCAGCTCGCCGAGGAGCTTCCGGCGTACGTCAGCGATCTAGGGTTCACGCACGTCGAGCTGATGCCCGTCGCCCATCACCCCTTCAGCGGCTCCTGGGGCTACCAGGTGACCGGCTTCTACGCGCCGACGGCCCGGCTGGGCTCGCCGGACGACTTCAAGTACCTGGTCGACGCCCTGCACCGGGCCGGGATCGGTGTGATCATGGACTGGGTGCCCGCTCATTTCCCCAAGGACGACTGGGCGTTGGGCCGCTTCGACGGGGAGCCGCTGTACGAGCCCGGGGACTGGCGGCGGGCCGAGCATCCGGACTGGGGGACGTACGAGTTCGACTACGGGCGCGTCGAGGTGCGCAACTTCCTGGTCGCCAACGCCGTGTACTGGTGCGAGGAGTTCCACATCGACGGGCTGCGCGTGGACGCGGTCGCCTCGATGCTCTACCTCGACTACTCCCGGGACTCCGGCCAGTGGTCGCCCAATGTGTTCGGCGGCCGGGAGGACCTGGACGCGATGGCCTTCCTTCAGGAGATGAACGCGACCGTGTACCGCCGGGTGCCGGGCGTCATGACCATCGCCGAGGAGTCCACGGCCTGGGACGGGGTGACCCGGCCGACCGAGAGCGGCGGGCTGGGGTTCGGGCTGAAGTGGAACATGGGCTGGATGCACGACTCGCTCGACTACGTCCAGCACGAGCCGGTGCACCGCAAGTACCACCACCACGAGATGACGTTCTCGATGGTGTACGCGTACAGCGAGAACTACGTGCTGCCGATCTCGCACGACGAGGTCGTGCACGGCAAGCGGTCGCTGGTGTCGAAGATGCCCGGCGACTGGTGGCAGCAACGCGCCAACCACCGCGCGTACCTGGGCTTCATGTGGGCCCACCCGGGCAAGCAACTCCTCTTCATGGGGCAGGAGTTCGCCCAGGGAGCGGAGTGGTCCGAGCCCGACGGCCCCGACTGGTGGCTGCTCGATCCCGACTACGGTGCCGAAGCCGATCACCGGGGCGTCCGGGACCTGGTCCGTGACCTCAACGGCCTCTACCGTCACACCCCGGCGCTGTGGCAGCGCGACACCACCCCGGACGGCTTCCAGTGGGTGGTCGGCGACGCGGCGGACGACAACGTCTTCGCGTTCCTGCGCTACGACGCCCACGGCAACCCTCTCCTCGCCGTGTCGAACTTCTCCCCCGTCGTCCGGCACGACTACCGCCTCGGCGTCCCCGGCGACGTCCCCGCCTGGCGGGAGGTCCTCAACACGGACGCCGGGCGCTACGGCGGGAGCGGGGTCGGCACCTCCGATCCGGTCAAGCCGGAGGACGGTGTCCTCGCGCTCACGCTGCCGCCGCTCGCCACGGTCTGGTTCACGCCCGTGTGATTGGCCGCCGCGTGGGCAGTCGGGGTACGGACCCCGTCGTGATGGCAGAAGGGCGGCCCCACGTGCGCACCGTCGGAGTGGAGGAGGAGCTCCTCCTTGTCGATCCTGAGACCGGCGAGCCCCGGGCTCTGTCCGCGGCCGTCCTCGCGCGGGCCGCGCTGGACGAGGCGGACGGGGAGGTGTTCGAGAAGGAACTGCACACCGAGATGCTGGAGTTCGCCACGCACCCGCAGTCGGGGATGGCGGACCTCGGTGCGGAGATCGTCCGCTGCCGCAAGGAGGCGGCGCGGCTCGCCGAGGGGCTCGGCTGCACGGTGGCGGCCCTGGCGACCTCACCGTTGCCGGTCCAGCCCTCCATCGGGGTGGGACGCCGCTACCAGTGGATGGCGGAGCAGTACGGCATCACCAGCCGCGACCTGGTACTCGGCTGTCACGTCCATGTGTCCGTGGAGTCCGACGCCGAGGGCGTCGCGGTGATCGACCGGATCCGGCCGTGGCTGTCGGTGCTGTCCGCGATCAGCGCCAACTCCCCGTTCTGGCAGGGCGGCGACACCACGTACAGCAGCTATCGCAGCCGGGTGTGGCAGCGCTGGCCCTCGGCCGGGCCGACCGAGGTGTTCGGCTCGGCGGAGTGCTATCACCGGCGGGTCGCGGACATGGTCGCCACGGGGGTGCTCCTCGACGAGGCGATGGTCTACTTCGACGCGCGACTGTCCCGGCGCTATCCGACGGTGGAGATCCGGGTCGCCGACGTCTGTCTGCACGCGTCGACCGCCGTACTGGTCGCGACCCTCGCCCGCGGCCTGGTGGAGACCGCGACCCGCGAGTGGCGGGCCGGCCAGGAGCCGCTGCCGCACAGTGTGAGCCTGCTGCGGCTGGCCGCGTGGCGGGCCGCACGGTCGGGGCTGACGGAGGAGCTGCTGCATCCGGCGACCATGCGCCGGATGCCCGCGGAGGCCGTCGTACGGGCGCTGCTGGACCACGTCGGCGAGGCGCTGGCGGAGACCGGTGACCTCGACTGCGCGCGCGAGGCCTGCGCGGAGCTGCTGCGGTCCGGCAACGGGGCGCGCGTCCAGCGGGAGCTGATGGAGCGGACCGGGAGTCTGCGGGAGGTCGTCCGGGAGTGCGTGCGCCGCACCCAGGCGTGAGAACCCGGCGGTGTGCCCCGCGGTAACGCCGAGATCACCAAACCGGCGCTCCTTGTCGAATCCGGACACCGACCGCTCCCGCCTGGGCTACATTCAGGCACCGCCGATAACGGTTCTCATCGGTGGAGTCACACCCCGTACACATCAGGAGCAGCGCATGCGCGACGTGGCCCTCGCTCCCCCGTCCGTCTCCCCCCTCACCGGCGGGCTCGCCGACAGCGTCTTCGAGACGGCGGACCGCAACCCCACCCTGCCGATGCTCGCGCGCCGCTCCGGTCCCTCCGCCGCTCCATGGGAGGAGGTGACCGCCGTGGAGGTGCGGGACGAGGTGGTGGACCTGGCCAAGGGGCTGGTGGCCTCCGGCATCGCGCCCGGGCACCGCGTGGCGATCATGGCGCGGACCCGGTACGAGTGGACGGTCCTCAGCCATGCCCTGTGGGCGCTGGGCGCCGAGGTCGTGCCGATCTATCCCACGTCGTCGCGCGACCAGGTGGAGTGGATCCTCCGGGACGCGGCCTGTGTCGGCGTCTTCGTCGAGGACGAACAGAGCGTGATGACGGTCGGGTCGGTGTGCGCCTCGCTGCCCCGGCTGCGGCACGTCTGGCAGCTGGACACGGGGGCGCTGGAACAGCTCGTGGAGCGGGGCGCGTTCATTCCTTTCACGACGGTGGAGTCGCTGCGCCGCATCGTGCTGCCGGACTCCACCGCGGCGGTCGTCTACACGTCCGGCACCTCCGGCCGGCCGATGGGCTGTGCCGTGAGCCACCGGGGCCTGGCCAGCGCCTGCGACGTGCTGCTGGAGGGCTGGGGGCACACGGTGGTGCCACCCGGCGGCCAGGGCAGTGTCCTCGCCTTCCTGCCCTTCTCCCATGTGTACGGCCTGCTGGTGCAGAGCCTGTGCATCCGCGGCGGTCTGCTGATGGGCCACGAGCCGGATCTGAGCCCCGAGACGCTGTCGGCGTCCCTGCTGTCGTTCCGGCCCACCTACTTCTGCGGTGTGCCGTCGCTCTTCGAGAAGATCTACAAGAACTTCCTGCGGATGGCCCAGCAGGCGGGCCGCGGCGCCCTGTTCGAGCGGGCCGCGGAGACCGCCCGGGACTTCGCGGCGGCCGTCGAACGCCATCGGCTGGGCCTGGGCCCGGGTCCCGGCCTGGACCTGCGGCTCCAGCACGCGCTGTACGAACGGACGGTGTACCGCAGACTGCGGGCCGCACTCGGCGGCCGGGTGCTGCGCGCGGCCTCAGGCGGGTCGCCGCTGGGCCGTGAGCTGTGTCTGTTCTACGAGGGCATCGGTCTCTACGTGAACGACGCCTACGGACTGACCGAGACCAGCGGCGGCATCACGGCGCAGCCCGTGGGCCGGGAGAAGTCCGGCACCGTCGGACAGGCCCTGCCCGGCACCGACATCCGGGTGGCCGACGACGGGGAGATCCTGGTGCGCGGCCCCTCGGTGTTCCAGGGGTACATCAACGACGAGGCCGCCACCCGGGCGGCGCTGGGCCGTGGCTGGCTGGCCACCGGAGACCTGGGATACCTCGACCCCGAGGGCTATCTGACGATCACCGGCCGCAAGAAGGACGTCGTCATCACCAGCGGCGGCAAGAGTGTGGCCCCGGCCTTCCTGGAGCAGCGGCTGCGGATGCACCCGCTCATCCACCAGGCGGTGCTGGTCGGCGACAACCGGCCCTGCGTCGGCGCCCTGATCACCCTGGACCCGGACTTCCTGACCCACTGGCGCGCCGCGCTCGCGCTGCCGGGGGACGCGCCGAGCCGGGAGGCGCGGGAGGAGAACGCGCTGCGGGAGGAGATCGGGCGGGCGGTCGCCGCGGCGAACAGTTCCGTGTCCCATTCGGAGTCCATCCGCGTCTTCCGGGTGCTGCCGGAGCCCTTCGACCGCACCAGTGCGCTGCTCACGCCGTCGATGAAGCTGCGCCGGGACGCGATCGTCGAGCACTACGCGTTCGAGATCGACGCGATGTACCAGGCCCGATCCCACGGCACCCGGCAGCGGCTGCCCGAGGAGCCGGCCGGCTGGGAGGACCAGGACAATGTCTTCCGGTGACAGAGGTACCCGTGGGTCCGATTGACCCCGGCCGCTTCGGGAACTCGCACAAGCGCCGACGTCGAACGACGCCGGCCGAACGACCTGGCCGATGAACTCGTAGGGACGACCTAGTGGCCTCCGTGGAGATCCCGAGCCGCACCACGAGCTTCCCGGGCGAGCCGCAGAGCGTGACGGGTGCGCGCCTCGCCGCGGAGGACTTCCTGTGCGTCCTGGCCGATGTCTGCCCGCCGGGCGCACCCGAGTTCTGGCACGACATCCTGCTGGTCGTCACCGAGCTGGCCGCCAACGCCGTGCAGTACGCGCCCGGGGAGTTCTCGCTGACCATGCGGCGGACCTTCGACGGTGTGCACGTGACGCTGCACGACTCCAACCCCACTCCGCCCGCCCCGCGGCCCTTCCACCCGCGCACCGGCGGTGGCGGCGTCGGCTGGCATCTGATCCAGACCCTGTGCGAGCAGGTGAGCGTCGTCCCGGAGCGGGACGGCAAGGACGTGCATGTGTTCCTGCCCTGGTGAGACACACGACTTTCACGCGCAATCGGTGCACTCGCGCACCAGTGCGGGCATGGTGGGTCACGACACGTTCGTCTGCCTGCCGCACCCGGCTGGCGGAACGGCATCGGGCACGGTGGGATCGGTGGGATGGGCAGCAGCGATCCAGGGCAGACGAACGTCGTTCGACTCGGACCGCCGGAGCCGCAGAAGGGAAGAAAGAACGTGACACGACCCAGGATTCTGGTGGTTGGCGCAGGCTTCGCCGGCGTGGAGTGTGTACGCCGGCTGGAACGCAAACTCGGTGCCGACGAGGCCGACGTCACGCTGGTGACGCCGTTCGCCTACCAGCTCTACCTTCCGCTGCTCCCCCAGGTGGCCTCCGGGGTGCTGACACCCCAGTCGATCGCCGTGTCGCTGCGGCGGAGCAAGAAGTACCGCACCCGGATCATCCCGGGCGGCGCGATCGGCGTGGACCTCAAGGCGAAGGTGTGCGTGATCCGCACCATCACCGACGAGATCGTCGACGAGCCGTTCGACTACATCGTGCTGGCGCCGGGCAGTGTGACCCGCACCTTCGACATCCCCGGGCTCACGGACAACGCGTTCGGCATGAAGACCCTGGCCGAGGCCGCCTACATCCGCGACCACGTCATCGCACAGCTCGATCTCGCCGACGCCAGCCATGACGAGGCGGAGCGGGCCGCGCGGCTGCAGTTCGTGGTCGTCGGCGGCGGTTACGCCGGTACCGAGACCGCCGCCTGTCTGCAGAAACTCACCCACGCCGCCGTCAAGCGCTACCCGCGCATCGACCCGGCGCTCATCAAGTGGCATCTGATCGACATCGCCCCGAAGCTGATGCCCGAACTGGGCGACAAGCTGGGCCGCACCGCGCAGAACATCCTCACCAAGCGCGGGATCGACATCTCCCTCGGCACGTCCATCGCCAAGGCGGGCCCGGAGGAGGTCACCTTCACCGACGGCCGGGTGATCCCGACGCGCACGCTGATCTGGACGGCGGGTGTCGTGGCGAGCCCGCTCATCTCGACGCTGGGGGCGGAGACGCTCCGCGGGCGGCTCGTGGTCGGCGCGGACATGAAGATGCCGGGCCAGGACGGGGTCTTCGCGCTCGGCGACTCCGCCGCGGTCCCGGACGAGGCCAAGGGCGAGGAGGGTGCGATCTGCCCGCCGACCGCGCAGCACGCGATGCGGCAGGGCAAGCACGTCGCGGACAACGTCATCGCCACGCTGCGGGGCGGCGCGACGACGCCGTACACCCACAAGGACCTCGGTCTCGTCGTCGATCTCGGTGGCACGGACGCCGTGTCCAAGCCGCTGGGCATCGAACTGCGGGGCCTGCCCGCCCAGTTCGCGGCCCGCGGCTATCACTGGGCGGCGCTGCGCACCAATGTGGCCAAGGTCCGCGTCGCCACCAACTGGACGCTGAACGCGCTCGCCGGTGACGATTTCGTCCGCACGGGGTTCCAGGCCCGCAGGGCGGCCAAGCTCAAGGACTTCGAGTACACGAACGCGTACCTGACACCGGAGCAGGTACGTGCCCACGTGGACGGAACGGAGCGGCAGGAATAGGCCGCCCCGGCGGACCGGGCCGCGGGAGACGGGCGATGCCGCACATGACGCGGGTGAACGACGTCCGACGCACGCGGCCCGCTCCGCGGGGCGGGGCGCGGGCGGGTGGCGGGTTGTCGGTCACAGGTGTCGTCGTCTGCGTGGGTGGGTTGTCAGTGTGTGGTGTCCGCGGACCGGGACCGGTTCGTCGGTCGGCCGTGGGTTGCGCGTCGTGACGGGCGGCGGGCGGGCGCGGGTGCGGGAGTTCGTCGTGGCGTCCGACCCCGGGCTGCTGCGGCTGACGGCCGGGCTGCGGACGGTGGGGGCCATCGCGCTGACGCTGGCCGTGCTCGCCCCGCCGGGCACCGACGTACGACACCTGGTGGCGGGGGCGATCGCGGCGATGGTCGCCACGTTCGCCGTCCGGGACAAGGAACGCGCCGCGCAGGCCGGCACGCTCGCGCTGGGCCTGCCGGTCGCGCTGGCCGCGGTCACCCTGGGGGCGCTGCTCGGCTCCCACGTGGTCGCCGGCGACCTGTTCTTCGTCGCGCTGATCTTCTGTGCGGTCTACGGGCGGCGGTTCGGCGACCGGGGCACCGCGCTCGGGCTGATCGGGTTCCAGGTGTACTTCCTGTCCCTGTTCGTCGGCGCCACGGTGTCCGGACTGCCTTCGCTGTACGGGGTGATCGGCGTCGCCTTCGCGAGCAGCGCCCTCGTGCGGTTCGCCCTGGTGCCCGAGACGCCCGCGGGAACGCTGGAGCGGCTGCGGTCCGCCTTCCGCGCCCGCCTGGCCCAGCTGGTGACCGCGCAGCTCGAACTGCTCGACGCGGGCCCCGAGGACGTCGACAAGGCCCTGGAGCACGTCCGGGAGGGTACCGCCCGGCTGCACGACACCGCGCTGATGATCCAGGGCCGGCTGGAGGCCGGGACCGCCGACGAGAGCGTGGCCCGGCTCGTGCAGCGGCGGGTGGCGGACGCCGAGGTGGCCGCCGAGCGGCTGGGCCTGTTGCTGCTGACGGCGCGCAGCGCCGAGCGGGCGGACACGCTGACCCTGCATCTGCCGGGCGCGCCCGTGCCCGCGGGTGGGCTGCTGCCGGTGCGGGACAAGGCGACCGACATGCTGCGCCGGGATCTGGAGGCGCTGCGGCTGCTCGTCCTGCGGCCGGTGTCCGCGGGGCACGGCACGGCGCTGTCGCATGTCCGCAACCGGCTCCTCGGCTACCGGGACGAGGAGAACCTGCCGGTCGCGCCACCCGCCGTCCAGGACGTCTTCCGCGGTGTCGGCGAGACCGCCCGCGCGGTGCTCGGGCTGCGGGTAGCACTCGACGGGCCGCAGGACGAGTCGGACGACAGCCCCGCCACGGCCCGCTCGCGGGAGGAGCTGGACGCCGAGGACGCGGCCATCGACGCGGGCGAGGAGGCGGCGGAGGAGCTCACGGGGCTGCGGCGGCCGACGACCCGGGCGGCCGTGCAGGTGGCGGTGGGGTCGTCGCTGGCCATCGTGGGCGGGGAGCTGCTGTCCAGTCAGCGCTGGTACTGGGCGGTGCTGACCTGCTGGATCGTGTTCATCAACACCGCGTCCACGGGCGAGATCCTGGTCAAGGGCTACCGGCGGCTGGTCGGCACGGTCCTCGGGGTGGTGGCGGGGATCGGGCTGGCGGCGCTGGTCGGGCATCACACCTGGACGGCGTTCGCCCTGGTGCTGGTGTGCGTGTTCCTGATGTTCTACACGGCGCCGCTGTCGTACACGCTGATGTCGTTCTTCGTGACGGCGGCGCTGGGGCTGCTCTACACCCTGCTGCACACCTACAGCTTCTCGGTGCTCGTGCTGCGGATCGAGGAGACGGCGCTCGGGGCGGCGTGCGGGGTGCTCGCGGCGGCGTTGGTGCTGCCGGTGCGGACGGACCGGCGTACCAACGATCTGCTGGTCGCGGTGCTGGACCGGCTCGCGGACGTCACCGAGACGGCCGTCGACCAGCTCAGCGGCGGGCCGCCGGCCGATCTGCTGGACCAGGCGCGCGACCTGGACCAGGCGCTGGCCGATCTGCGGGCCGCCACCCAGCCGCTCACGCATCCCGTCACGCCGCTGCGGGCCCGGCGGGACACGGCACGGTACGTCGTGGCCCTGCTGGAGACCTGTGCCTACCAGGCGCGGGCCCTGGCCGCGACCGCGGAACTCCTGCCGACGCATCCCTCGATCGCGGCGGACCCGCGCCTGCGCGGCGCCGGGCAGCGCATCCTGCGCAACATCCGCGCCATCGCCGCCCACGTCGCCGACGAACACTCCACCGACGAGGTCAGAACCGGGCCCAGCATCGCCGCGCTGCTGGAGACCGGCGGCCCCGACGCACCCCGCTTCGGCCGGGTGACGGATCGGGTGCTGCGGCATCTGGGCCGCCTGGACGAGGGGGTGGTGGGCCTGGCACGCCCCCTGGGGGTGCCGTTGGCCCGACCCGCGGCGTGAGGCCGGAGAGCGTCACACCCGTCACGCTCGCCGACCCTGAATCCCCTGCGCCTCACAGTCGCCGCGGATCGGGCGGCCTCACACCCTGCGCCACCTCGCCAGGGCGAACGAGAACAGTCCGAACAGCACCAGGCCCGCCGCCACGCACGCCAGCAGCCAAGGGCCCAGTGGGGTGTCGGCAAAGGAGCGGAGGGTGTCGTCGAGGCCCTTGGCCTTGTCGGGTTCGTAGTCGACCGCGGCCCGCACGGCGAAGGCGCCGGCCGCCGCGAACACGAGGCCGCGTGCCGCGCCCCCGCCGACGCCGGTCACGTCCACCAGACGCCGCGTCCACGGGGACATCGCGCCGAGCTTGAAGTCTTCCTGGTACGACCGCATGAGCGCCCGGACCCCGATCCACACCCCCGCCACGGCGACCCCGGCCCCGGCCAGCGCCACGATCCACTGACCGGCGGGCACCTCCAGGACCTTCGCGGTGACGTCCTTGGACTGCTTGTCGCTCGCCCCCTGGCCGCCCCCGCCCGAGCCGGCCGCGAACGACAGCACGGAGTAGGCGACGAAGCCGTAGAAGACACACCGGACCACCGCCAGCAGCCGCTTCTTCGCCGAACGCCCGTCCCGTCCGACCGAGCCGAACAGTGCCTCGGACAGCCGCCACAGGGCCATGCCGACGAGCCCGGCGCCCAGTGCCCACAGCAGGACGGCGCCGAAGGGCTTGTCGGACAGCTCGGCGAGGGCGCCGCCGCGGTCGGCCTGGCGTTTTCCGTCGCCGAAGGCGATCTGCAACGCCAGCGCGCCGACGAGCAGGTAGATCACACCGCGGGCGACGAGCCCTGCGCGGGCCGCGCCCTCGGTCACCGAACCACGCGCCGCGCGTTCGGCGTCCCTACGGCCCTCACGGGCGATGGCAGTCGCATTCATCTCGGCCTCCCGCCCTCCGAATGCCCGGGTCGCGGCCCGGCACACCCGGGCGGGGCCAGGTTCACAGCGAGACCCTCTCCCCCAGCGCCTCGGCGCGGACCCGGGCGCAGCTGCGGCTGATCAGCCGGGAGACGTGCATCTGCGAGATGCCGAGCTGGTCGGCGATGCGGCTCTGCGTCATGTCCTCGAAGAACCGCATGTAGAGGATGGCGCGTTCCCGTTCGGGCAGCCTGCTCAGGCCCGCCTTGACGGACTCGCGGTCGACCACGACGTCGTAGGACGAGTCGGAGCCGCCGAGGGTGTCGGCGAGGCTGTATCCGTCGTCGCCGCTGGAGAGTTCGGCGTCCAGGGACAGGGCGCTGTAGCTCTCCAGCGCCTCGAGTCCGGCGGTGACCTCGTCCTCGGTCAGACCGGTGTGGGCGGCGAGGTCGGCCGGGGTGGGTTCGGGGGTGCCCGGCGTCTGGGTGAGCTCGCGGCGGGCCACCCGCACCTTGTTGCGCAGTTCCTGCACCCGGCGGGGCACCCGCAGCGCCCACATCCGGTCCCGGAAGTGCCGCTTGACCTCGCCGGTGATGGTGGGGACGGCATAGCTCTCGAAGGCGCCGCGTTCGGGGTCGAAACGGTCCACGGCCTTGACGAGTCCGAGGGCGGCGACCTGCCGCAGGTCCTCCAGGGACTCGCCGCGTTCCCGGAAGCGGCCGGCGATGCGGTGGGCCATGGGGAGCCAGGCGGTGACGAGTTCGTCGCGGACTGCGTCCCGCTCGGGGCCGTCCTCCAGGGCGGCCAGGCGGGCGAAGAGCGCCGCGGTGTCGGGGGCGTCGTCATGCCGCCGCCGGGGTGCCGCAGCCGACGTGTCGGGCAGGCTGGGACGGCTTGTCGATGTATCGATAAGCATGCGGTATCGCTCCTGACAGATGGTTTCAAGGACTTGACCGCGGGAGGAGCGCTGTCCGGACACCAAGAGGGCCCGGGAGCAGCCCTGTCGCTCCCGTCGGCGCGCCTCCGGTCCGAAGCACGAATGTGCGTCTGCCCTGCCGCCGGGGGAGCAAACTCCGCTTCCCGACGGAAGACAGACGTCGTGTCAGGACAGGGGCACGACCGCGGTGATGCACTTGCCTCCGGAGGCGAGGCCGGTGATCCGGACGTCGCGTGCCAGCCGGCAGACGATGGGCCAGCCGCGGCCGCCCACCCGCCATCGGCCGTGCGGGTCGACGGGTTCCTCGGTCACCGGGAACGCGTCGCTGCGGTCGCTGACGGAGACCCGTACGCCGGGCTCCTCGACGTCGACGCGGAAGTCGGTGACCCCGCCGCCGTGCAGGATGGCGTTGGTGGTGAGTTCGGAGGCGACGAGCAGGGCGTCCGCCACGGACTCCCGGTCGCAGGAGGTGCCGGTGGCCCGGCAGCGGTCGGCGACGGCCTGCTCCACGGCCCGGCGGGCCTCGGCGGGCTTGCATGGGCAGTGCGGCCGGCAGCAGCCGGCCGTGGACGGCTCCCTAAGGGGCGTCGACGGTGGGCTGCCCGAGGTCACCCGTCCGGTGCCGGGTACCGACGATTCGGGGGCGGATGGGGTCCTGTGCTCCCTACACATGGTTCTGGGCTCCCTGAAGGGTTTTCGGCACGAGCCGGGCGTTTCGTGCCCCGGGCCATCGCCGTCGGACGGACTCTCACCGGCCGGGCGCACGGCCGACCGGCCGCGGCGGACTGCCTCACGCCGCGCGAGCACCGCAGGTCTCTCCTCTTCGGCTGACCGCTGCGGGACCGGTCAAACCTCGATCGCGGGGGCCATCCGGGCGCCGGTACGGGGTACCCGGAGCGCATGACGGATGTCGTGGACTCAGACGAGCTGTTGCGGCGTATCCAGCGCGCGCGGGCCTGTGCCGTGGAGGAACAGCGGGCCTGGCGGACCCGGCGCGAGGACCTGCGGACGACCGATCCGGACGGTGCACGGGAGGCCGACGTACGGACGCTGGCCTTCGAGGCCGTCGTCACGGTGCTGGACGAGATCGTGACGCCGGGCAAGCGGGCCGGAGCGTGATCACGGGCGGTCGTGGTTGGTCTCCCGGCTCGCGGGAACCCGGAAGCGCATGGCAGTGGATCACACCCGGGCACCGGTACTGGAAGCGCTGGAGACCTATCGGCGCGAGGGCCTGCTGGCCTTCACGCCGCCGGGGCACAAACAGGCGCGGGGCGCCGACCCGGCCGTGCGGGAGGTGCTGGGCGACGCCGTGTTCCTCGGCGACGTCCTCGCGTCGGGCGGCCTCGACGACCGGCTCACCCGGGGCCGGGTGCTGGAGCGTGCCGAGGAGCTGATGGCGGACGCCGTGCACGCCGAGCACACGTTCTTCACGACGTGCGGCAGTTCGTTGTCGGTGAAGGCGGCGATGCTGTCCGTGGCGGGTCCCCACGAGAAGCTGCTGATCGGCCGGGACGCCCACAAGTCGGTCGTGTCGGGGCTCATCCTCTCGGGCATCGAACCCGTCTGGATCGAGCCGCGCTGGGACCCCGAGCGGCATCTGGCGCACCCGCCGTCCGCGGCGGCGTTCGAGAAGGCGTACGCCGACCACCCCGACGCCAAGGGCGCGCTGGTCACCAGTCCGACGCCGTACGGGACGAGCGCGGATCTACGGGCCGTCGCCGAGGTGTGCCACCGGCGCGGGCGGCCGCTGATCGTGGACGAGGCCTGGGGCGCGCATCTGCCGTTCCATCCGGACCTGCCGTCCTGGGCGATGGACGCGGGCGCCGACATCTGTGTGACGAGCATCCACAAGATGGGCAGCGGCCTGGAGCAGGGGTCGGTCTTCCATCTCCAGGGCGATCTCGTGCCGCCCGAGGTGCTGAAGCTGCGCGCGGACCTGCTGGGCACCACGAGTCCGTCGGTGCTGCTGTACGCCGGGCTCGACGGCTGGCGGCGGCAGATGGCCCTGCACGGCAAGGAGCTCATGGGCGCGGCGCTCGACCTGGTCACCGGACTCCGGTCGGCCATCGGGCAGATCGAGGGGCTGCACGTCGAGGGCCGGGACGACTTCTGCGGTCCCGGGCTGGCCGACGACTTCGACCCCCTCCAGGTGATCATCGATCTGGACGGGCTCGGCATCACCGGGTTCCAGGCCGCCGACTGGCTGCGGGCCGAGCGGCGCATCGAGGCGCATCTCGCCGACCACCGCCGGCTGGGCGCGCAGGTCACCCATGGCGACGACCGGGAGACCGCCGGCGAGCTGCTGTCCGCGCTGCGGGACCTCGCGCGCGTCGCGCCCGAGCTGCGTCCGGCCCCGAAGGTGGAGGTGCCGCCTCCGTCCGAACTGCGGCTGGCGCAGTCCAGGTCGCCCCGGGACGCGTTCTTCGGTCCTGCCGAGAATGTGCCGGTGAAGAAGGCGGCCGGCCGGATCGCCGCCGAGATGATCACGCCGTATCCGCCCGGGATCCCGGCCGTTCTGCCGGGCGAGCGGCTGACCGAGCCGGTGCTGCGGTATCTGCGGACGGGCAAGGCGGCGGGCATGAACCTGCCCGACCCCAGCGACCCGGAACTGGAGACGATCAGGGTGCTGGAGACCGAGGAAGAGTGAAACGGGTCACGTGACCGGCTTTTGGTTTCGCACCAGCCCTCAGGATGGTTTACCGTTCATTCATACGTGGTCGTGGAGTTGACCCTGACGGTCCTCCGCTCGCCACCTCTGAACTGCCCTGGCTGGCCTCCCCCGTCCAGCCAGGGCTTTTCCTTGCCCGCGTGGCTCCCGTGCCGTAACGAGTGCTGTCCGCCGAGGTGCCCGAGGCGGCGGCAGCGGCTGAAATGGGCGTAGGGAAAGCCCCGGAACCGAATCGCCGGCGAGGAGCCCCGCGTCATGACCAAAGCGACGAAACTGCTGACCGCCCTGCCCCCGCCGCAACGGCAGCGTCTGATGACCCTCGCCCGGGAGGTCTCGTTCCCCGAGGACGCCCGGATCTTCGAGGCGGGCGGCACGGCCGACCGGTTCTGGGTCATCCGCTCGGGCGCGGTCTCCCTCGACCAGCAGGTGACGTCCGTGCAGCGGGTGACCGTGGCGAGTCTCGGCTCGGGGGACCTGCTCGGCTGGTCCTGGCTGTTCCCGCCGCACCAGTGGGACTTCGGCGCGGTGGCGTTCAGTCCCGTGCGCGCCTACGAGTTCGACGCGGCGGCCGTGCTCGGACTGTGCGAGGAGGACCCGGCGCTCGGGATGGTCCTGGTGCGCAGCGTCGCCGAGATCCTCGCGTACCGGCTGGAGATGACCCGGGGCAAGCTCATGGAGCAGTACTCGATGCGGCGCCGGGTCCTTTAGGGACCGGGCCGCGAGTCAGTCGCGGTGGCGGCGCCGGACCCTGTGGGACCGTAGGCGGGGTCAGACGTGGTAGCGGCGCAGTGCCGGGATCGCGGCCGCCAGCCCCAGCATCACGGCGACGACGAGCAGCCCGCCGCCCGCCACGGCCGCGCGCGGGCCGAAGGCGGCGCCCGCGGTGCCGTGCAGGACGTCGGCGAGGCGCGGGCCGCCCGCGACGACGACCGTGAAGACGCCCTGCATCCGCCCGCGCATCTCGTCGGTGGCCGCGGACAGCAGGATCGCGCCGCGGAACACCATGGAGACCATGTCCGCGACCCCGGCCAGCGCGAGGAAGGCGACCGCGAGCCACAGGCTGTCGCTCAGCCCGAACCCGGTGATGGCCACGCCCCAGGCCACCACCGCCCCGATGACCATCCAGCCGTGCCGGCGGGCCCGGGAGAAGGTGCCGGAGAACAGGCCGCCGAGCACCGCGCCGATGGGGATCGCCGCGAACAGCAGGCCGAGGGCGAGCCCTTCGCCGTACGGCGCGTAGGTCTCGCCGGCGAGCTGCGGGAACAGGGCGCGGGGCATACCGAGGACCATGGCGACGACGTCGGCGAGGAACGACAGCAGCAGCACCTTGTGCAGGGCGATGTAGCGGAACCCTTCCGCGATCTCGCGCAGGCCCGCCCGGCGCTTGGCCGGTGCCGCGCGGGGCGGCAGGGAGGGCAGCCGGTAGACCGCCCACAGCGTCACGCACAGCGCCAGGGCATCGATCAGATACAGCTCCGGCAACCCGATGACCGGGATCAGGGCGCCCGCCAGCAGCGGCCCGACGACCTGACCGGTCTGGGCGACGGTAGAGCCGAGGGCGTTGGCCGCGGTCAGCTCCTCGGCGGGGACGAGGCGGGCGATGGAGGCGGTACGGGCCGGCGCGTTCAGGCCCCAGAACGCCTGCTGAAGCGCGAGCAGCACCATGAGCGCGGCCACGGACTCCAGTCCGGCGACGGCCTGGAACCAGAACAGCAGCGACGTGAGCGCGATGCCGCTGTTGGTGACCAGGAGCAGCTTGCGGCGGTCCACGCTGTCGGCGACGGCACCGCCCCACAGCGCGAACACCATCAGCGGGACCAGCCCGGCGAGACTCGCGTAGCCGACCCAGGCCGAGGAGCCGGTGATGTCGTAGACCTGTTTGGGCACCGCGACCGCGGTGAGCTGGCTGCCCACGGCCGTGACGACGGTCGAGCTCCACAGCCGGCGGTAGGCCGGGCGGCGCAGCGGGCGGGTGTCCATCGCCCACCGGCGCCAGCCGCGCCGGACCGGCGGGTCCTCGGCCGAGGCCGGGGCCGGTGTCTGCGGTGCGGTGCTGCTCTCGCTCGTGTCCACGGACTTCCTGGTTGCTCGTTACATCTTTCGGGACCAGGGTTCACTATGACACTTGCGTCCGAGCAGGCGGGACGCACAATCTCACCTTGTGGAACGGCCGTTGGGCGGGCCTCAGGGGCCTCAGGCGCCGGCGATCAGCAGGGCGCCGAGGGCGATCATCGTCGTGGCGACCAGTCCGTCCAGGACGCGCCAGGCGGACGGGCGGGCCAGGAATCTGCCGAGCAGGCGTCCGCCGAAGCCGAGCGCCGCGAACCAGACCAGGCTCGCCAGCGCCGCCCCCAGTCCGAAGGTCCAGCGCAGCTCGCCCCGGTCGGCGGCGACGGAGCCCAGGAGGAACACGGTGTCGAGGTAGACGTGCGGGTTGAGCCAGGTCAGCGCGAGACAGGTGAGCACCGCCCGCCTGCGGGACCCGGCCGCGTCACCGTCCGTGCGCAGGGCGCCCCCGGCGGGACGGACCACACGCCGGGCGGCGAGCGCGCCGTAGCCGAGCAGGAACGCGCCGCCGATCCAGCCGACCGCGGTCAGTGCGCCGGGCCACGCCACCACCACCGCGCCGACCCCGCCGACGCCGAGGGCGATCAGGGCCGCGTCGGACAGGGCGCAGATGCCGACGACGGCGAGGACCGCGTCACGGCGGATGCCCTGGCGCAGGACGAAGGCGTTCTGGGCGCCGATGGCGACGATGAGCGAGAGTCCGGTGCCGAAGCCGGCGGCCGCGGCGGAGAGGGAAGCGGTCATGGCATCGACGCTAGTCAGGGGCGCGCATGGAGTACAGCTAAAGATTCTTACGTATCATTAGCGCTCGTGATGTGGTCATGATGGCGGAGCTTCCTCTCGACCAGGTGCGGACCCTGCTCGCGGTGGTCGACGAGGGCACCTTCGACGCGGCCGCCGCGGTGCTGCATCTGACACCGTCGGCGGTCAGTCAGCGGGTCAAGGCGCTGGAGCAGCGCACGGGCCGGGTGCTGCTGGTGCGGTCCAAGCCGGTGCGGCCGACCGAGTCGGGCGAGGTGATCGTGCGGTTCGCGCGGCAGCTGGCGCGGATCGAGCGGGACGCGTGGTCCGAGCTCGGCGCGAGCGCGAACGGCGAGCCGACGCGGGTGTCGGTCGCGGTCAACGCCGACTCGCTGGCGACCTGGTTCCTGCCCGCGCTGACCCGGGTGCCGGACGAGCCGCCGCTCCGCTTCGAGCTGCACCGCGAGGACGAGGAGCACACGGCGACCCTGCTGCGGGAGGGTCGGGTGATGGCCGCGGTGACGTCGTCGCCCGACGCCGTCGCGGGCTGCTCGGTGCGTCCGCTGGGCCGGATGCGGTACGTCGCCGCGGCGAGCCCCGCCTTCGTCGACCGGCATCTCGGCGGCCCGCTGGGCGACGCGCTGGCGAGGGCGCCCGTGGTGACCTTCGACCGGCGGGACACCTATCAGGACCGTTTCGTACGGGAGTTGGGGCACGGCAGCGGCGGAGCGAGCCCGGCCCGGCACGCCATCCCCACGTCGGAAGGGTTCGTGCAGGCGGTGACGCTGGGGCTCGGCTGGGGCATGGTGCCGGAGGTGCAGGCGGGCGCCCTGCTGCGCGCCGGGCGCCTGGTCCAGCTCGCGCCGGAGCGACCCGTGGACATCCCGCTGTACTGGCAGCAGTGGAAGCTGGACTCCCCGGCGCTGGCGGCGGTCGCGGAGGCGGTGACGACCGCGGGCGCGGCAGCGCTACGGGGCTGAGCCACCCTCTCCGCCCAGCGCCGCCAGCTGGGCCGCCGCGCTGTCCAGGAGCATCTCCAGCGCGGTCGGATAGGCGCTGTCGACCATGCGTTTCGCGAGCAGGGGCGCGGCCTCGGCGATGCGCGGGTGGGTGGTGCGGGGCAGGTGGGCGTAGGTCGAGCTCCACATGTCCTCGTCGGCGTGGAGCGCGGCGCTCGGCAGGGCGAGGGAGGCGGCGTCGAGGGCGGCGAAGGCGAGGGTCTGGTCGATGAAGGCGTGGTAGATGCGCACGGTGTCGGGGAGGGGGAACCCGGCCGTGCGCAGCACGTCGAGGACCGCCTCGTCCGCCGCCAGTTCATGGGGGCGGCCGGTGACCCGGTTCGTGGTCAGCAGGGCGGCCTGCGGATGGGCGAGGTACGCGGCGTGCAGGCGCAGGCCGACGGCCCGCAGGTCCGCCCGCCACTCCCCCGTCGGCTCCCAGCCGCGCAGTGCCTGGCCGATGAGCGCGTCGCCGATGGCCAGGGTCAGGTCGTCCATGCCGCGGAAGTAGCGGTACAGCGTGCTCGGGTCGGCGTCCAGGGCGAGGCCGAGGCGGCGGGCGGTCAGGCCCGTGCTCCCGTGTTCGCGCAGCATGCGCAGCGCGGTCTCGACGATCAGCTCCTCCGTCAGGACGGTGCCGCTCTTGGTGGGGCGGCGTCGGCGCCGCCTCTCCTCGGGCACCACTGGCTTCGGCACGGCCACGACCTCCTCGCTTATGCCAACGCCATTGACCTTAAGGGAAGCGGCGGCGTTGTATCGACCGCGGGGCCCCTCACGTCGTAGACCTTCAGCCGTAGGAGTGTTGTCATGCGTGTACTGCTCGTGGGTGCCGGAGGGGTGGGCACCGCCGTCACCCGGATCGCCGCCCGGAGGGCGTTCTTCGAGGCGATGGTGGTCGCCGACTACGACCTGGCGCGGGCCGAGGCGGCCGTGGCGGCGCTCGGTGCGGACGGGGCCCGCTTCCGGGCCGAGCGCGTCGACGCGGGCGACGAGACGGCCGTGGCGGCACTGCTGGAGCGGCACGCCTGTGACGTCCTCCTCAACGCCACCGACCCGCGCTTCGTGATGCCGCTGTTCCGCGCGGCCCGTACCGCCTCCGCCACCTATGTCGACATGGCGATGTCCCTGTCGCGTCCGCACCCCGAGCGTCCCTACGAGGAGTGCGGGGTCAAGCTGGGCGACGCGCAGTTCGAGGACGCCGTGGAGTGGGAGAAGGCGGGGCTGCTGGCCCTCGTCGGCATGGGGGTCGAGCCGGGTCTGTCGGATGTGTTCGCGCGGTACGCGGCGGACGAGCTCTTCGACGAGATCGAGGAGATCGGCGTGCGCGACGGCGCCAACCTCACCGTCGACGGCTACGACTTCGCCCCGTCCTTCAGCATCTGGACCACGATCGAGGAGTGCCTCAACCCGCCGGTCGTCTACGAGTCCGACCGCGGCTGGTTCACCACCGCGCCGTTCAGCGAGCCGGAGGTGTTCGACTTCCCCGAGGGCATCGGCCCCGTGGAGTGCGTGAACGTCGAGCACGAGGAGGTGCTGCTGATGCCCCGCTGGATCGGGGCGCGGCGGGTCACCTTCAAGTACGGCCTGGGCGACGAGTTCATCGAGGTCCTCAAGACCCTCCACAAGCTGGGCCTGGACCGCACCGAACCGGTCGCCGTCCGCGACGCGCGGGTCTCGCCCCGGGACGTCGTGGCGGCCTGTCTGCCCGACCCGGCGACGCTGGGCGAGCGGATGCACGGCAAGACCTGCGCGGGCACCTGGGTGAAGGGCGTCAAGGACGGGGCGCCGCGCGAGGTGTACCTGTACCACGTGGTCGACAACCAGTGGTCCATGGCGGAGTACGGCAGCCAGGCGGTGGTGTGGCAGACGGCGGTCAACCCGGTCGTCGCCCTCGAACTCCTCGCCACGGGTGCGTGGAAGGGTGCGGGCGTCCTCGGCCCGGAGGCCTTCCCCGCCGGTCCCTTCCTCGATCTGCTCACCGCGTACGGCTCGCCGTGGGGGCTGCGCGAGCAGTAGGAGCAAGTCTCTCCGAACTCCTTTGTTTCACATGCGCATCGACAGGTGACCCGAAAGCGAGTAAGCCATCCGCGAGGGCACGGACGACTTGGAGCGCAGGTGACATCGATGGACAACTGGCGAACCCATGCCGCGTGCCGCCACGAGGACCCCGACCTCTTCTTCCCGATCGGCAACACCGGCCCGGCACTGGTGCAGACGGAGCAGGCGAAGGCGGTCTGCCACCGTTGCCCGGTGCGGGAGCAGTGCCTGGAATGGGCCATGGAGACCGGGCAGGCGATCGGTGTGTGGGGCGGTACGAGCGAGACCGAACGACGTTCACTGCAACGGCGCCGGGCCAGGGCCGGACGCTCCTCGGGCTAGCCCGGGGACCCGCAGGGTGAAGACGCTTCCGGTGCCGGGCTCGCTCGTCGCCTCCGCCGTGCCGCCGTGCGCGGCCATCAGATGGCGGACGATCGGCAGACCCAGGCCGCTGCCTCCGGTGCGGCGGCTGCGGGACTTCTCCGCGCGCCAGAAGCGATCGAAGACGTGCGGCAGGTCCTCGGGCGCGATACCGCTGCCGGTGTCGGTGACGTCGAGGACCACGTCGTCGCCGTCGGCGCGCGCGGACAGTGTGACCGTGCCGTCGGCGGGCGTGTGACGCAGCGCGTTGGAGACGAGGTTGCCGAGCGCCTGCCGCATCCGCACCGGGTCGGCGTCCAGCCATAGCTCGCCGTCCGACCTGGTGCGCAGGGTGACGCCCGCCGTGTCGGCCGCGACGCGGTGGGCGGCGGCGACCTGACCGAGCAGCTCACCGGCGGCGACGGGCTCGCGGTGCAGCCGCAGCGTGCCGGCGTCGGCGGCGGCGAGGTCCTGGAGGTCGTCGATGACCCGCTGGAGGACGAGCGCCTCCTCGTGCAGCGAGGCCAGCAGTTCCGGGGCCGGGGCCACGACGCCGTCCCTGGTCACCTCCAGCCAGCCGCGGATGTTGGTGAGCGGGCTGCGCAGTTCGTGGGCGATGTCGCTGACCATCGCCTTGCGCTGGGCCTCCAGACGTTCCCGGCGTTCGGTGAGGTCGTTGAAGGCCGCGGCGAGGATGCCGGTCTCGTCCCGCGTGGTCACGGGCACCCGCACATGCAGTTCGGGCGGTTGCTGGGCGGCGGCGGTCAGTGCGCGCAGCGGCCGGACGAGCCGGGTGGCGACGACGGCGGTCACCGCGACGGTGACGGCGAGCACGAGCCCGGCGGCGCCGACGACCTTGGCCTTGTTGGCCGGTGACATGTCGAACCGCACGGCGGTGCGGTCGCCGCCGCCCAGGAACAGCTCGGCGGCCGGTGCCACGTAGGGGTCGAGTTGGGCGCGGCGCGCGCTGTCGACGCAGGCCTGGAACGTGCGGGCGGACGCCGAGCCCGGCGGTACGTCGATCTTTCCCAGCTGGTAGCGGCCGCCCAGGCTCCGGTCGGTGAAGTCGAAGCCGACGAACAGCGCGTCGGCCAGCTTCACGTCCTGTCGGCCCAGGCAGCCGCGGGCACGTTCCGTCAGGTCGGCGAGGGCCTTCTCCTCGGTGGGGGTCGGGGTGTTGAGGCGTCCGTCGGCGCAGTCGTCGGGCACGGTGTCGTCGTTGGTGAGGACCGGACGTCCGCTGGGTGTCCTGACGATGGCGGTCTCGATGCCGAACCGGGCGAAGCACTTCTGCCGCACCAGCGCCAGTTTCGCCAGCTTGGCGCGCTCCTGGGCGGTCAGCCGGTACGGCCCGACCACCCGGGGGTCGACGCCGCTGCGCTGCGCGCCGCGCTCGGTGTAGGTGTCGGTGCGCAGGGGGTCGACGGTGGCGGCGGCACGGGGCGGCAGGGAGGTGCCGGCCGGCGCGGAGTCGGCGACGGGGGTGCGGTCGGTGGTGGTCAGGGCGATCCGGCGGCCGGTCTTCTCGGACAGGGACCGGACGAGTTCGCCGACCCCCTGCCACGTGGGGTGGGTTGCGGCGTAGCCGCTCAGCCGGGCGAGGACGTCCATGTCCTCGGCGAGCACCTGCCCCTGTTCCTCCCGCAGGGCCCGGGTCGTCGTCTCCACCGCCAGCCACGCGGTCGCCGCCACCGAGCACACGGCGATCAGCACCGAGGCGACCAGCAGCCGGACCGACAGGCGTTTGCGCAGGGGGATGCGACGGCTCATCCACGGCCGCCGCTGAGCTTGTAGCCGACGCCGAACACGGTCAGCAGCCGCACCGGCCTGCGCGGGTCGGTCTCGATCTTCCGGCGCAGGTTCATGATGTGGACGTCGACGGCCCGTTCGGTGGACGCCCGGTCGATGCCGCGGGTGCACTCCAGCAACTGCCGCCGGGAGAAGACCCGTTCGGGCTCGGCGGTCATGGCGAGCAGGATGGCGAACTCGGCGGGTGTGCACTCCACCGGCTCGCCGTCGCACCGCACTTCGTGCCGTACGGGATCGACCTCCACCCCGGCGGCCCGTACGGGCGTCGCGCCGCGTCCGCTGCGCCGCAGCACCGTCCGGATGCGCGCCATCAGCTCGCGTGGGCTGTAGGGCTTGGTCATGTAGTCGTCGGCGCCGACGTCCAGGCCCAGCAGCACGTCGTCCTCGGTGGCACGGGCGGTGAGCATCAGCACCGGGACGTCGCCCTCCCGCCGCAGCGCCCGGCACACGCCGAGCCCGTCGAACACGGGCAGCATCAGATCGAGCACGACCAGATCGGGCCGCAGCCGCCGCACCGCGTCGAGGGCGGCCCCGCCGTCGTGGACGACGGTGGCGGTGTGGCCCTCCGCCAGCAGGGAGCGGCGTATGAGTTCGGCCTGCATCTCGTCGTCCTCGGCGACCAGCACATGTGCGCACACCCGCGAAGCCTAAGCCGCTCAGCGGGCGAGGGAGTCGGCGTCGCCCATGACGACGACCGGGTGGCGGGCCGGGTCCAGGGCCCGCAGGAGCTGCTTCATGTGCTTCTCGGCGATGCTGACGCAGCCGTGGGTGGGGCCGCCGTGGTCGACGTGCAGCCATATGCCGCCGCCGCGGCCCGCGCCGAGCGGGCGGGTCCAGTCGAGCGGGGAGGTGCCGGGCTCGCGGTTGTAGTTGATCGCGACGACGTAGTCGAAGGAGCCCGCCAGGGGTTCGCCCTCGAAGCCGGTGCCGGTCGCCGTGAAGCCGCCACCCTGGTCGTACGGCAGCCGGGTGCCGGGGTCGCGGAGCCGTCCGCCGGCGTCGGTGAGGCCGAAGACGCCGATGGGCGAGCGCAGGTCGCCGGCGTGGTGGTCGTCGGTCCAGCCGCGCAGCGCGTTGTGCGCGGGCCAGCTCTCCCCGGCCTCCCAGCCCGCGTCGGTGCGCTCGTACAGGACGACGGTGGACCGCGGGGAGTTCTTGCCGCGTCCGGTGACGACGACGGCCTGCCGGGCGTCGTCGGGAACCTTCGCCCAGGTCTTCGGCCCCAGGCCGGGCAGCTGCTGCGGGGCCACGTCCAGGGAGATCGGCGGCGCGGGCCGGATCGTGGTGGTGACCGGCGCCCGCTCGGGGGTCGCCGCGGCCCCTCCCCCGCACCCCGTGAGCACGAGGGAGGCGGCCAGCAGTACGACGTGGGGTCTGCGAGTGATCATGGATCGACCTTCGCCGACACTTGTTTGGAACTCGTCAGGTCGGGGGGCCGGGTCGGCTCCCCCTCCCTAGGGTGTGCTCGGCTTGCCCTGTCCGTACACCCAGGTCCGGAACAGACCGTCCAGGTCCTTCCCCGACTCGCGCTCCGCCAGCGCCACGAACTGCGCGGTCGTCCCGTGCCCGTCCCGGTGCTCGGCGGTCCAGGCCCGCAGAATCCGGAAGAACGTCCGGTCCCCGACGGCCGTGCGCAGCTTGTGCAGGGCCATGGCGCCGCGCGCGTACACGGGTGTGCCGAAGATGTTCGCGCCGCTGCCCGGGTCGCCCGGCGGGAACTCCCACAGGTCGTCGGTCGCGGGACGCGCGTACAGCGCGTCGAAGGTCTTCTGGGCGCTGTCGCCGCCGTGCTGTTCGCCGTAGAGCCACTCGGCGTAGGTCGCGAAGCCCTCGTTGAGCCAGATGTCCTTCCAGGAGGTGAGGCTGACCGAGTCGCCGAACCACTGGTGGGCGCTCTCGTGGACGAGGGTGCTCAGGTCGGGCGCCCGGTCGTACACCGGCCGGGTCTGCGTCTCCAGTGCGTAGCCGACGTTCGGGGCGCGGTCGACGATCGAGCCGGCCGCCTTGAAGGGGTACGGCCCGAAGAGCTTGCTCTCCCAGGCGAGAACGGACGGCAGCTGCTTGACGACGGGGTCCGCCTTGGCCGCCTCGCGCGGGTCGACGGCGTTGTAGATGCGGATGCCGTCGCGGGTGGTGGACTGGGTGACCTTGAACTTCCCGATCGTCGCCGTGGCCAGATAGGCGGCCATGGGCTCGCTCTGGCGCCAGCGGAACGTGGTGCGCCCGTGCTCGCTCCGCTGGCCGAGCAACACGCCGTTGGCGACGGCGGTGCGGCCGTCGGGAACGGTGATCGTGAAGTCGTACGACGCCTTGTCCTTGGGGTGGTTGTTCGCCGGGAACCAGGTCATCGCGCCCTGCGGCTCGCCCGCGACGAAGGCGCCGTCGTCGGTGGGGATCCAGCCGTCGAGGGAGCCGTCCGGGTCGGTGACCGGGGCCGGGGTGCCCTGGTAGGTGACGGTGACGCGGAACCACTGGCCGCGGTGCAGGGCCTTGCGCGGGGTGACGGTGAGTTCCTGTCCGCGGCGGCTGAAGTCCGCCGTGTCGCGGCCGACCTTCAGCCCGGTGATCTTGAGGCCGTTCAGGTCGAGGTTGAAGCGGTTCAGGCTCTGGGTGGCGCGGGCGGTGAGGACGGCCTTGCCGGCGAGGTGTTTGCTCGACGGGTCGTAACGGAGGGTCAGATCGTAGTGGTGGACGTGGTAGCCGCCGTTGCCGGCCAGCGGGAAGTAGGGGTCGCCGACGCCGGCCGTGCCCGCCGACGGGGGTGCCGCGGCGCCGAGCAGTGCGGCGAGGGCGACGGGGACGGTTCCGAGCACGAAGGTACGTCGGACGACTCTGGGCACGTGCGCTCCAACGGTCGAGGGGCGGGGTCGGCTTCACACTAAAGGTGATCTCCGGGGAACTCGCCCAGCATCAGGTCAAGTCGTCCCCCACCCGGAGTTACTCTCCGAACACCCCCGCCCCCCGGAGAAAGGCCCCGCCGTGAGCGTTCGCGTCCGCCGCGTCTACGAATCGCCCGAACCCGAGGACGGCGTCCGTGTCCTGGTCGACCGGCTGTGGCCGCGCGGCCTCTCGAAGGACGCGGCCCGGGTGGACGAGTGGCCCAAGGCCCTCACCCCGTCGACGGAGCTGCGCCGCTGGTACCACGCGGGCGAGGGCTCGTACGAGGAGTTCGCGCGGCGCTACGAGGCGGAACTGGCCACGCCGGAGGCGACCGAACTCCTCGACCACGTGCGCGAGTTGACGGACAAGGGCCCGGTGACGCTACTGACGTCCGCGAAGACTCCGGAGGAGAGCCACGCGGCGGTGCTGGTACGGCTGTTGGGGCGGGACGCGGGCTGAGCGCACGGCTGCGGGGACCGCCGCCGGACGACCACGGGGAGGCCCGCCGCAGCGCACAACAGCGGGGGCGACCCGCCGCGTCGGAGCACCCGACCGGCGCGCCGGCCCGCCTCCTGCGCCGTCCCCGACCCCGCCTCAGCCCGTCTGCCTCGCCGCCGCCCTCCCCGCCGCGCGGCCCGAGAACAGGCAGCCGCCGAGGAACGTGCCCTCCAGGGCGTTGTAGCCGTGGACGCCGCCGCCGCCGAAGCCGGCCACCTCGCCGGCCGCGTACAGGCCCTCGATCGGGTCGCCGTCGACGCCCAGCGCCCGGGAGTCCAGGTCGGTCTGGATGCCGCCGAGGGTCTTGCGGGTCAGGACGTGCAGCTTGACGCCGATGAGCGGGCCGGCCTCGGGGTCGAGGATGCGGTGCGGGGTGGCGACGCGGCCGAGTTTGTCGCCGATGTAGCGGCGGGCGTTGCGGATGCCCTGGACCTGGGCGTCCTTGCTGTACGGGTTGGCGATCTGGAGGTCGCGCGCCTCGATCTGGCGGCGGATCTCGGCGGCGTCGAGGAGCGGCTTGTCGGTGAGGGCGTTCATCTTCTCGACCAGTTCCTCCAGACCGGGCGCGGTCACGAAGTCGGCGCCCTTGCGCAGGAACGCGTCGACCGGCCCCGGCGCCCCCTTGCCCAGCACTCGCGTCTTGAGGAACCCGACCCGGTCCTTCGCGGTGATGTCCGGGTTCTGCTCGGAGCCCGACAGCGCGAACTCCTTCTCGATGATCTTCTGGGTGAGGATGAACCACGAGTGGTCGTACCCGGCGATGTCCTCGGTGGTGCGCAGGTACTTGAGGGTGCCGAGGGTGTCGTAGCCGGGCAGGCACGGGTCGGGAAGGCGGCGGCCGAGGGCGTCGAACCACAGGGAGGACGGGCCGGGCAGGATGCGGATGCCGTGGCCGGGCCAGATCGGGTCCCAGTTCTGCAGGCCCTCGGTGTAGTGCCACATGCGGTCGCGGTTGACCAGCCGTACGCCCGCCTCGGCGCTGATGTCGAGCATGCGGCCGTCGACGTAGGCGGGGACGCCGGTGACCATCTCGCCGGGCGGGGTGCCGAGGCGCTCGGGCCAGTAGCGGCGGACGATGTCGTGGTTGGCGCCGATGCCGCCGGTGGTGACGACGACGGCCTGGGCGGTGAGTTCGAAGTCGCCGAGTCGGTCGCGGTTGGACCGCACGCCGCGCGCGGAGTTGTCCTCGGCGAGGACGGTGCCGCGTACGCCGCGGGCGTGGCCGTCCTCGATGACGAGCGCGTCGACCTGGTGGCGGTGGTAGAAGGTCAGCAGCCCGTCGCGGGCGGCCTGCTTGGCGTGGTTCACGAAGGGTTCGACCACGCCGGTGCCGGTGCCCCAGGCGATGTGGAAGCGGGGCACGGAGTTGCCGTGTCCGTGGGCGCGCAGGTCACCGCGCTCGGCCCAGCCGACCGTGGGGAGGAACTTGATGCCGTGCCCCTCCAGCCAGGACCGCTTCTCGCCGGCGGCGAACTCGACGTAGGCGCGCGCCCAGCGCACCGCCCAGGAGTCCTCGTCGTCGACACGGTCGAAGCCGGCGCTGCCCTGCCAGTCGCTCCAGGCCAGGTCGAGGGAGTCCTTGATGCCGAGCCGCCGCTGCTCCGGGGAGTCGACGAGGAACAGCCCGCCGAAGGACCAGAAGGCCTGTCCGCCGAGGTTGGCGGCGTTCTCCTGGTCGACGAGCGCGACCCTGCGGCCCCGGCTGGTCAGTTCGTGCGCGGCGACCAGACCGGCGAGGCCGGCTCCGACGACGATGACGTCGGCATCCATGGCGACCGTCCCTTCCTCATGCGGTGGTGTCAGTGGTACTGCCGTCGGTCAGCAGCGCGGTGAGCAGTTGCTTGAGCCAGGCGCGGGCGTGTGCGACGTCCCGGTCGAGCAGCAGTTGGGTGGTGACGCCGTCGTACGCGGCGACGACGGCGTGGGCGGCGCCGTCCAGGTCGGCGAGGACGGCGGGCAGTGCGGTGTGGCCCCGCGCGCGGGCGAGCCGTTCCCGGATCGCCTCGCGCAGCCGCGCCCGGTGTTCGAGGAGGGTCTCGGCGACGGCGGGCTCGCGGGCGGCGTGCACCAGGAAGTCCGTCTTCACCAGGAGCCAGTCCCGGTCGAGGAGCAGCACCTCGGTGACGCGGTCGACGGCGGCGGGGACGTCGAGGTCGGGCCCGTCCAGGGCGAGCGCCCCGGCCACCTGGTCGGCGATCAGGTCGGCGCGTTCCCGGTAGAGGGCGAAGAACAGCTCGTCGAGGCTGTCGAAGTTCGAGTAGAAGGCGCCCCGGCTGTATCCGGCGGCCTCGCAGACCTCCTCGATGGAGACGCGTCCGAAGCCCTTGGCCGCGAAGACCGCGAAGGCGGCGTCGAGCAGATTGGCGCGGGTACGCACCCGCCGCTTCGTCACGCGCCGCGCTGTCTCCATGGCCGCCCCCTCTCGTTCGATACGCGAATGTATCCGATACATCGATGTATCGAAAGGGTCCGGAATACAGTCCACCCCTATGGGAACAGATATTCGAATCAGGCGTACGCTGGATTCATGTCCACGCACCTCCAGGCCTCCCTCTTCGACCAGACCGACCGCCTGAGCCTCGGCCCCCTCGACGGAGTCACCCGCACCGAGCTCGGTTCCGGCGCCTGGATCGACGTGCTGCCCGGCTGGCTGGCGGGCTCCGACACCCTGTTCGAACAGCTCGCCGCCGAGGTCCCCTGGCGCGCCGAGCGCCGGAAGATGTACGACAACGTCGTCGACGTCCCCCGGCTGCTCGCGTACTACGGCCGCGACGACGCCCTCCCCCACCCGGTGCTGACCGAGGCGCGCGAGGCGCTCAGTGCGCACTACGCCGACGAGCTGGGCGAGCCGTTCACCACGGCCGGGCTCTGCTACTACCGCGACGGCCGGGACAGCGTCGCCTGGCACGGCGACCGGATCGGCCGGGGCGCCCGCGAGAACACGATGGTCGCCATCCTGTCGGTCGGCGCGCCCCGCGATCTGCTGCTGCGCCCGATGCGCGGCGGTGCGGGCACGGTCCGGCGCCCGCTGGGCCACGGCGATCTGATCGTGATGGGCGGCACCTGCCAGCGGACCTGGGAGCACTGCGTACCGAAGACCACGCGAGCCGCGGGACCGCGCATCAGCGTCCAGTTCCGCCCGCACGGCGTGCACTGAGGCGGAGAGGCGGCCGCTTCGGGCGCACGCAGGGGGCTGCCTCCGGCGGACGGTGCCGGAGGCAGCCCTTCCCCCCGCCTCGCCCCCCTGCCGACCCATCTGATGTGATGCCCCCGTCGGGCAGCGAACCTCCTCATCGAGCGGGACGATCATGCGGGCTGAAGTGCAGCAAGTCGCCGACGGCACCTATCTGGTGCACGGCTCCCACACCAACTGGGTGATCCTGACGGAGGGCGACGCGCTCACCCTCGTCGACACCGGCTATCCCGGGGACCGCGCGCTGGTCCTCGACTCCCTCACCCAGGTGGGCGGTTCACCGGAGGCCGTCGCGGCGGTGCTGATCACCCATGCCCACAACGACCACCTCGGGTCCGCCGAGCATCTGCGCGCCGCGTACGGCACGCCGGTCCTGCTGCACGAGGCCGAAGTGCCGCACGCCCGGCGGGAGTTCCTGCACCAGGTCACCGTCGGGGACGTGCTGAGGAACGGCTGGCGGCCGGGCGTGGCGCCGTGGGCGCTGCGCGCGATCCGCTCAGGCGGCACGGCGCATGTCCCGGTGACCGATCCGGAGGCGTTCCCGAAGCCCGGTCCGCTGGACCTGCCCGGCCGCCCGGTCCCGGTGCACACGCCGGGCCACACCGAGGGCCACGTCGCCTTCCACCTCCCGGAGGCCGGCGTGCTGGTCTCCGGGGACGCCCTGGTGAGCGGCCACCCCACCTCACGGATCGAGGGCCCGCAGCTGCTGCCGGACATGTTCCACCACGAGCGCGCCCGTGCCGTGGCCTCGCTGGACGTCCTCGCGGAGCTGGACGGCGACCTCATGCTGCCGGGGCACGGTCCGGCGTACCGCGGTCCACTCCGTGAAGCGGCACTTCAGGCCAAGGACCGCGCGCTCTAAGGTGAGGTGACGATCTCCGCGAGACGAGGACGAACGGCCCATGGCACTGCAGATCAGCGCGACGAACCCGGAGCATCCCGTGCTCCTGCTGGAGCTGCCGTGGGACGTGCCCCTGGAGGAGTGGCCGGAAGAGGTCCTGGTCCCGCTGCCGCGCGGCATATCCCGGCACGTGGTGCGCTACGCCCGGGCCGGCGACGAGGTCATCGCCGTCAAGGAACTCGCCGAGCGGCCGGCCCTCAACGAGTACGACATGCTCCGCGACCTCGACCGGCTCGCCATCCCGTCCGTCGACCCGCTCGCCGTGGTCACGGGCCGCACCGACGCCGACGGCAACCCGCTGGAGTCCGTCCTGGTCACCCGTCATCTGGGCGGCTCGATGCCGTACCGGTCGATGTTCGAGACGACGATGCGGCCCGCGACCATGCACCGCCTCATGGACGCCCTGGCCGTCCTCCTCGTCCGCCTGCACCTGGCCGGGTTCGCGTGGGGCGACTGCTCCCTGTCCAACACGCTCTTCCGCCGGGACGCGGGCGCCTACGCCGCCTATCTCGTCGACGCCGAGACCGGCGAGCTGCACCCCCAGCTCAGCAACGGACAGCGCGAGTACGACCTCGACCTGGCCCGTGTGAACATCAGCGGCGAGCTCCTCGACCTGGAGGCCTCGGGGGCGCTGCACCCCTCCGTCGACGCGATCGCGTTCGGCATGGAGATCTGCGAGCGCTACCGCAGCCTGTGGGACGAGCTGACCCGCACCTCGGTGTACCCGGCGGGCAAGTACCACTACATCGAGCGCCGCATCCGCCGCCTCAACGACCTCGGTTTCGACGTGGCCGAGATGCAGATCGAGCACGCGAACAACGGCGACACGGTCACCTTCGTGCCCAAGGTCGTCGACGCCGGTCACCACCAGCGCCAGCTGCTGCGGCTGACGGGCCTGGACACCGAGGAGAACCAGGCCCGGCGGCTGCTCAACGACCTGGAGAGCTGGATGGCCACCCAGGACGACTACGCCCCCGGCGACCCGCTCGGCGCCCGCCCCGAGGTCCTCGCGCACCGCTGGGTGCGGGACGTGTTCCGGCCGACCGTGCGCGCCGTGCCGGTGGAGCTGCGCGGTTCGATGGACCCGGCCGAGATCTACCACGAGCTGCTGGAGCACCGCTGGTACCTGTCCGAGCGGGCACAGCACGACATCGGTCTGGACACGGTGGTCGCGGACTACATCGAGAACATCCTCCCCAAGGCCCGCGAGACACTGATCCCGACCGAGCCCGTGGCGGAGTGACTCAGGCGGGCGGGACGACGGCCACAGGGCACCCCGCGTGGTGCAGGACGCCGTGCGCGACCGATCCGATGCGGGCTCCCACGGCGGTACGACGGGCCCGGCGGCCGACGACCATCAGCTGGGCCCGCGCCGCCACCGACAGCAGCACCTGGCCGGCGCTGCCCATCTCGATGTGCTCGACGACGGGAACGTCCGGGAAGCGCTCCCGCCAGGGCTCCAGGGCCGACTGGAGCGCCTGCTTCTCGCGCGGCTCCAGACCGCCCGCCTCGTCGAGGAGCTTCAGCGAGCCGGGGCTGTAGGCGAACACCGGGGGCAGCGTCCAGGCCCGTACCGCACGGACCGTCGCCCCGCGCGCGGCGGCCGTCTCGAAGGCGAACCCGAGGGCGGCGGCACTGTCCTCGGGGTCCTCGCCCTGCTGGCCGACGACGATCTCCCGGCCTGCGGCCTCGGCGGTGGGTTCGTCTCCGGCCCGGACGAGCACGACGGGCCGTACCGCCTCCGCGATCACCTGCTGGCCCACCGAGCCGAGCAGGAACCCGACGACCGGGCCGTGCCCGCGCGAGCCCAGCACCAGCATCTCGGCGCCCGCCGCGGCCTCCACCAGTGCCTCGACGGTGCCGCCCTCCAGAACGTCGGTGGTCACGACGAGCCCGTGGTGGCGCACGGCGACGACCTCGGCGGCCTCGGCCACCGCGTCGCGCACCCAGCCGGCCTGCGTCTCGGGGTCGGACAGCACGTCGAGCGCCACATCCGCCTGGAACCGCCAGGCCTGCACCACCCGCAGCTCCAGCCCCCGGCGGACCGCCTCGCGCGCCGCCCAGTCCAGCGCGGCGAGGCTCTCCTCGGTTCCGTCGAAACCCACGGTGATCGGGCGCGTCATACGGCTGTCTCCCTCGGTGTCGATGATCAGGCGGCTGCCCCCAGTCTTCACTACGCTGCCGCCATGAGCCTGGTGTGGGAACAAGTCACCGTGGACGCGGCCGATCCCGTGGCCCTGGGCCGCTGGTGGACCGAGGCGCTCGGCTGGGTCGTCGTCAACGACGCCCCCGAGGAGTACGAGATCCGCCCGGAGCAGGACCGCCTGCCGGGCCTTCTCTTCGCCCCGGTCCCCGAGGGCAAGACGATCAAGAACCGGCTCCATCTCGACGTCCGCCCCGACGACCAGGCGGCCGAGGTGGCCCGCCTCCTCGCCCTCGGCGCCCGGCACGCCGGCCCCGAGTACGGCGGCTTCTCCTGGGTCACACTCCTCGATCCCGAGGGCAACGAGTTCTGCGTGCTGAGCGGCGGGACCCCGCATACCTGAGCGAAGCAGGACGTTCGAACATACGATGGGCGACAGCCTCAGCCGACAACCCGGGGTGGGAGACGCATGGCACAGGCCGCCGAAACAGCGCGGACCGTCATCCTGACCGTGGACGACGACCCGGGAGTCTCCCGTGCCGTCGCCCGAGACCTGCGGCGGCGCTACGGCGAGTCGTACCGCATCGTGCGCGCCGAGTCCGGCGAGTCCGCGCTGGAGGCGCTGCGCGAGCTGAAGCTGCGCGGCGACCTGGTCGCGGTGATCCTCGCCGACTACCGGATGCCGCAGATGAACGGCATCGAGTTCCTGGAGCAGGCCCTCGACGTGTACCCGGGCGCGCGCCGGGTGCTGCTGACGGCGTACGCGGACACGAGCGCGGCGATCGACGCGATCAACGTCGTCGATCTGGACCACTATCTGCTCAAGCCGTGGGACCCGCCGGAGGAGAAGCTCTACCCGGTCCTCGACGACCTGCTGGACGCCTGGAAGTGCAGCGACTACCGGCCCGTGCCCGCCACCAAGGTGGTCGGGCACCGCTGGTCGGCGCGCTCCTCCGACGTCCGCGAGTTCCTGGCCCGCAACCAGGTGCCGTACCGCTGGTACTCGGCGGACGAGCCCGAGGGACAGCGGCTGCTGGCCGCGGCGGGCGAGGACGGGCAGCGGCTGCCGCTGGTGGTCACGCCGGACGGCACTCCGCTGGTCGCGCCCGAGGCGCCGGAGCTGGCCGCCCAGGTGGGCCTCGCGACCACGCCCACGGCCGAGTTCTACGACCTGGTCGTCATCGGCGGCGGTCCGGCCGGCCTCGGCTCGGCCGTGTACGGGGCGTCCGAGGGCCTGCGGACCGTGCTCGTGGAGCGGTCGGCGACCGGCGGGCAGGCCGGACAGAGCTCCCGGATCGAGAACTACCTCGGCTTCCCGGACGGCGTGTCCGGCGCCCAGCTCACCGACCGGGCCCGCCGGCAGGCCGCGAAGTTCGGCGCCGAGATCCTCACCGCCCGCGATGTGACGGCGCTGGAGATCAACGGGGCCGCGCGGGTCGTACGGTTCTCCGACGGCTCGGCGATCGCCGCGCACAGCGTGATCCTGGCGACCGGTGTGTCCTACCGGCAGCTGGAGGCGCCCGGCTGCACCGACCTGACCGGGTGCGGGGTGTACTACGGCTCGGCGTTGACCGAGGCGGCCTCCTGCCAGGGCCAGGACATCTACATCGTCGGTGGCGCCAACTCGGCCGGGCAAGCGGCGATGTACCTGTCCAAGGGCGCCAAGTCGGTGACGCTGCTGGTGCGCGGACCCGACCTGGCCGCATCCATGTCCCACTACCTGATCCAGCAGATCAACGAGGCGCCCAACATCTCGGTCCGCGCGCGGACCGTCGTCGAGGCGGCCCACGGCTCCGACCACCTGGAGCAGCTCACGCTGCGCGACGTCGACACCGGCGAGACCGAACTCGTCGACGCGCAGTGGATGTTCGTGTTCATCGGCGCGGCCCCGCTCACCGACTGGCTGGACGGCACGGTGCTGCGCGACGACCACGGGTTCATCCTCGCGGGCCCCGACCTGACCGCCGACGGACGGCCGCCGGCGGGCTGGGAGCTGGACCGGCCGCCGTACCACCTGGAGACCAACATCCCCGGCGTGTTCGTGGCGGGCGACGCGCGCGCCGAGTCCGCCAAGCGCGTCGCGTCCGCCGTCGGAGAGGGAGCCATGGCCGTGATGCTCGTCCACCGGTACCTGGAGCAGTCATGAGCGGGCAGTTGATGCCGTGCAGCCCCGCGGAGATCGGGTCGCTGTTCCTGTTCGAGAAGCTGTCCCCCGAGCAGTTGGGGCAGTTGTGCGGAGCGGGGCGGGTGGAGAGGTTCGAACCCGGTCCCGTCTACACCGAGGGCGAACCGGCCACCTGCTTCTACGTCATGATCGAGGGCACCGTGGTGCTCTCGCGGCGGGTCGGCGGGGACGACGTCGAGGTCACCCGCACGTCCCAACGCGGCGTGTACGCGGGCTCGATGCAGGCCTATCTGGGCGACCGGGTGCCGCAGGTCTACAACAACTCGATGCGGGTCACCGAGCCCACCCGGTTCTTCGTGCTGCCGGGCGAGAAGTTCTCGGACTTCATGCAGGAGTGGTTCCCGATGGCGGTCCATCTGCTGGAGGGACTGTTCTTCGGTTCGAAGAGCACCCAGCGGGCCATCGGCCAGCGCGAACGGCTGCTGGCGCTCGGCTCGTTGTCCGCGGGACTCACGCACGAGCTCAACAACCCGGCCGCGGCGGCCGTGCGGGCGACGGCGACGCTGCGCGAGCGGGTGGGCAAGATGCGGCACAAGCTCGCGATCATCGCCCAGGGGAACTACGCCCCCGAGGTGATGGCCAAGCTCATCGACATCCAGGACCGCACCGCCGAACGCGTCGCCAAGGCGCCGACGTTGAGCCCGCTGGAGGCCTCCGACCGGGAGGACGCGGTGACCGACTGGCTGGACGACCACGACATCCAGAACGGCTGGCGGCTCGCCCCCACCTTCGTGCAGGCCGGGCTCGACGTGGACTGGCTGGACCAGGTCGCGGCGGCCGTGGACGAGGAGCTGCTGCCGAACGCGATCGGCTGGCTCAACTACACCGTCGAGACCGAGCTGTTGATGGACGAGATCAACGACTCCACCAACCGCATCTCGCATCTCGTCGACGCCGCCAAGCAGTACTCGCAGCTCGACCGGGCACCCTTCCAGAACGCCGACGTCCACGAACTCCTCGACAGCACCCTGCTGATGCTCTCCGGCAAGATCGGGCAGCAGATCAAGGTCGTCAAGGACTACGACCGTACGCTCCCGAGGATCCCCGCCTACCCGGCGGAGCTCAACCAAGTGTGGACGAACCTCATCGACAACGCGGTCTCCGCGATCAACGGGGCGGGCGGCGAAGGGACGTTGACCGTGCGGACCGCTCTCGACAACGAGCGGCTGCTGGTGGAGTTCCGGGACACCGGTCCCGGTGTGCCGAAGGAGATCCGCGGCCGGATCTTCGACCCGTTCTTCACCACCAAGCCGGTCGGCGAGGGCACCGGGCTGGGCCTGGACATCTCGTGGCGGATCGTCGTCAACAAGCACCACGGGACGCTGCAGGTCGAGTCGGAGCCGGGCGACACCCGCTTCCAGGTGCTGCTGCCGCTCACCGCCGAAGAGAACGACACCATCGAGGAGTTGGCGTGACCGACATCCAGGGACTGGACCCCAGCGTGCCGCCGAGCGGGAACGGCTGTGTGGAGTGCGACGCCGCCGGCGGGTGGTGGTTCCATCTGCGGCGCTGTGCCCAGTGCGGCCATGTGGGGTGTTGCGACTCCTCCCCCGCCAAGCACGCCACGGCCCATTTCGAGGAGACCGGCCATCCTTTGGTGCAGAGCTACGAGCCGGGCGAGGAGTGGTACTGGAACTTCGAGACCAAGGAAATGTTCGAGTCCGGTCCCGCGCTGACACCGCCCGACAGCCATCCCGCGGACCAGCCCGCGCCGGGGCCCGAGGGCCGCGTTCCGGCGGACTGGGCGCGGACGCTGCGCGGCTGATCGCCCAAAGCTCCCCCCGGGCCCGAACGGGTCGGCACAGTGACAGGATGTACGTGTGCCTCTGACCTCGTTCTCTTCTCCACTCATCGGGCGTGACGACGAGCTGTCCCGCCTCGCCGGTGTTCTCGAACGCGCCCGCGGCGGGGCGGCTCGGGGTGTGCTCATCGGAGGGGACGCCGGCGTCGGCAAGACCCGGTTGCTGGACGAGGTCACCCAGGGCGCCGCCCGGGACGGCATGACCGTGCTCACCGGACACTGCGTCGATCTCGGGGACGTCGGTCTGCCCTATCTGCCGTTCACCGAGATCCTGGGGGTGCTGGCGGCCGACGAGCGGTTCGCGGGCGTGCTCGCCGGGCATCCGGTGGTCGACCGGCTGCTGGGCGGCGGCACCGACGACGTGCGGGACATGGGCGGGCGGCTGCGGCTCTTCGAGGGGATCGCGGGGCTGCTGGCCGATCTCTCGGACGTGGCACCGGTGTTGCTCGTGCTGGAGGACCTGCACTGGGCCGACCAGTCCTCCCGCGATCTGCTGCGGTTCCTGCTCAGCCGGGGCATTCTGCAACGGTCGGCCGGCGGGGCGCCCACGCACCGGCTGGCGGTGTTCGCGTCGTACCGCGCCGACGACCTGCACCGCCGTCACCCGCTGCGGCCGCTGCTGGCCGAGTTGGTGCGGCTGCCCGCCGTGGAGCGGCTGGAGCTGCGGCCGCTGGCCGACACCGAGGTGGCGCAGCTCGTGCAGGCCCTGTGGGACCGGCCGCTGCCGGACGCCACGGTCCGGCGGATCGTGGAGCGGGCCGAGGGCAACGCCTTCTACGCCGAGGAACTCGTCGCGGCCACCGACACCGAGGTGGGCGGGGTGCCGAGCGGGCTGGCCGACGTCCTGCTGATCCGCTTCGAGCAGCTGTCGGACACCGCTCAACTGGTGCTGCGCACGGCCGCGGTCGCCGGACGGCGGGTCGAGCACGACCTGCTGAGCGAGGCCGTCGGGCTCCCCGAGGACGAGCTGGAGTCGGCGCTGCGCGAGGCCATCGGGCGACAGCTGCTGGTGCCGGGCGACGGGGACACGTACTCCTTCCGGCACGCCCTCGCCCGGGAGGCCGTCTACGCCGATCTGCTGCCCGGTGAACGGGCCCGGCTGCACGGCGCGTTCGCCCGGCTGCTGACCGCACGCGGCCATCGCGCCGAGACGGCGGCGGAGCGGGCCCACCACTACCGTGAGAGCCATGACCTCGCCGAGGCCCTGGCCGCCTCGCTGGAGGCGGCCGATCACGCCCAGCGGGTCGGGGCGCCGGCCGAGGAGCTGCGGCATCTGGAGACGGCCCTCGACCTGTGGTCGGCGGTGGAGGTGTCCGCCCGCCCCTCCGAGGACCGGGTCACGCTCACCCTGCGCGCCTCCGCCGCGGCCGCGCACGCCGGCGAGTCGCATCGCGCGGTCTCCCTGACCCGGGCCGCGCTCGCGGGCATCGACCAGGACGCCGACTCCGAACTCGCCGCCCGCGTCCGCTACACCCTCGCCGGGAACTTGATCAGCGTCGACAACCTGACCGCGGCGTTCGCCTACAGCAGTGAGGCGCTCGCCCTCATCCCGGCCGAGCCGCCGTCCCGGACCTGGGTGTGGGCGGCGGCCACCCATGTCATGGCGGCGCGTCACGTCGGGGAGAACGAGACCGCTTTGCGGATCGCCCACGAGGCCCTGCGCGTCGCCGAACAGCTGGGGGCCGCGGACGCCCGGGCCGACCTGCTCATCTCGCTCGCCGGCCTGGAGGGCGCGGGCCGACGCACCCCCGAGGGGCGCGAACGCCTCGACCAGGCACGGCAGTTGGCGCACGACTCGGGCAACGCGTCCGTGGAGCTGCGCGCCCTGTTCAACCTCGCCATCGGCAGCTACGAGTCCGGCGACCTCGAAGAGGCACTCCCCCACCTGACCGAGGGCATCGACCGGGCCCGCCGCGCCGGGCTGCTGTCCTCGCTGTATCCGCAGGCGATGCGCCATCTCCAGCTCCTGGTCCTCTACACGCTGGGCCGCTGGGACGAGGCGCTGCGGGCGGCGAGCGGGGCCGGGATGCTGCCCGCGATCGACGGGTACGCGGCCGGGCCCGCGCTCTATGTCGCCCTCGCGCGCGGCGACTTCACGGCGGTCGACCGGGCCCGCGCCCTGCTCCGGGGCCCCTTCGACTGGATGGCCACCCTCGTCGCGGCCATCGCGCTGACCGAGGCGGCGTCGCTGCGCGGGGACGCCGAGGCCGCGGTGGAGCAGGTGCGCTCGTCCGTGAAGGCCCTCACCGACGACGCGGGCACCCGTCCCGACGTCGCGGTCCGGCTCGCCGCTCTCGCGCTGTCCGCGGTCGCCGACACCACCGCCGGGCTGCGGCTGAGCGGTGACGAGGCGGGCGCGAAACGGTGGGCGGCCCCGGCGGACGAGCTGGTGGAGCTGGCCCGGCACACGGCCGCGCGCGGCGACGACGGCAATCCGCAGGGTCCGGAAGGGCAGGCGTGGCTGGCCCGCGCCGAGGCGGAGTGGGCGCGGGCGGTGTCCGGTCCGGACGTGGCGGCCTGGGCGAAGGCCGTCGCCGCCTTCGACTTCGGCGACACCTACGAGCACGCGCGCTGCCAACTTCGGTACGCCGAGGCCCTGTTGGCGGCCGACCGGCGCGAGGAGGCGGCCGTTCAGGCCGGTGCGGCGCGCGAGGCGGCCCTGCGGCTGGGGGCGACGCTCCTGCTGGAGCAGACGGACACGCTGATCCGCCGGGGCAGGCTGTCGACCGCCCCCGCGCCCAGCGCCTCGCCGCTCACCGCCCGCGAGCAGGACGTGCTGCGGCTCCTCGCCCTCGGCCGCAGCAACCGGCAGATCGGCGAGGAGCTGTTCATCAGCGGCAAGACGGCCAGCGTCCATGTCTCCAACATCCTGGCCAAGCTGGGCGCCGCGAGCCGTACCGAGGCGGTGGCCGTCGCCTATCGCGAAGGCCTGATCGCCCCGGAGTGACGGCTCGTCAGTTCCCGGCGCAGTCCAGGCGGTCGAGGTCGACGGCGTCCGCCATCGCCTGCATGCCCTTGTCGTTGGGGTGGATGTGGTCCCCGCCGTCGAAGAAGGGCAGCATCCGCTCGTGGTCGTAGGGGCTGCGCAGGACGCGGTCGAAGTCGGTGACCGCGTCGAACTCCCCGCTGTCCCTGATGTACTGGTTCACCTCCTGCCGTACGGCCTCGGCGGCGGGGTCCCATTCCGACCAGCCCTTGAAGGGGCCGACGGTGGAGACGACGAGGCACTTGCCGGCCGCGTGCACCCGGTCGGCGATCTGCCGGTAGCCGTCGATCAGGTCCTGGGCGGTGACACCGGTGTGGGACTTGATGTCGTTGACGCCCTCGAAGAGGAAGACCGTGCGGACGCCCGGCAGGGAGAGCACGTCCCGGTCCAGCCGGTTCAGGGCGCTCTGCCCGGGGCCGTCCGTCAGCACTCTGTTCCCCGAGATGCCCTCGTCGGCCACGCCCTTGACCGTGCTCGGGGACTTCCGGAGGCGCCGGGCCAGGTAGTCGGGCCAGCGGCGGTTCAGGTCGGTCGTGGACTGCCAGCCGTCCGTGATGGAGTCCCCGAGCGCGACGACCGCGCCGATGCCGGGGGCCGCCCGCACGGAGACCGCGTCGAGGTAGAACCAGGAGCCGATCGACGCGGCCCACGGGGCGCCGCTCTCCTCGGCGGTGTGGTCGCCCTCGGTGAGGTAGGAGGTCTGCATGGCCATCCAGTGGCCGGTGACCGGGCCTGCCGCGTCCGCGCTGTGGATGCTGATCACCAGGTCCGTCCCGGCGGGCAGCTTCCCGGGCAGCGGGTCGCTGTAGACGGTGGCGCCGGCCGGGACGGTGACGGAGTCCGCACCGGCGAAGGCGAGTCGCCGGTTGCTGCCGCGGACCAGCTCGGCGCCCTCCTTCCGCAGCCCGGCGTAGACGCTGTCGAAGGTCACCGGACGGTCGCCGAAGGCGTTGGAGAGCCGGATGCGCAGGTCCCGGCCGGCGACGCTGGTGTGCACGACCATCCGGTACCCGCGGCCGGCGACCGCCTCGCCCATGCGGTCGGCACTCGCGCCCCAGGTGACCACGCCGTCGGGCGGGTTCTCCGCGGCCGACGCCGACGGGACCTGGAGGGCCGCCGCCGTCAACACGGCCGCCACCAGGCGGCGCAGCCGGGTCACCGGGTGAAGTCCTTCAGCGTGACGGAGGCGCCCGGTCGCAGCGTCACCGTGCGACTCGTCCCCCCGAACTCCACGGTCGTGGTGCGGCCGCCGACGCTGTGTATACGTGCCTCGCTCGGTTTCCCATCCCTCCACCGTAGATCGACGACGAAACCGCCCCGCGCCCCCACCCCGGTGACGGACCCGGAGGCGGCCCAGGCGTCGGGGAGGGCCGGGAGGAGTTCGATGTGGCCCGGCCGGGAGTAGAGGAGCATCTCGATCATCGCGGCGGGGGTGCCGAGGTTGGCGTCGATCTGGAAGATGCCGCGGCCCTTGTCCACCTCGTAGATGTCGAAGAGGTTGAACGCGGTGCCGTTGCTGCCGTCGCTGGACGGGCGGAGGTTGTTGACCACCAACTGGTAGGCGTTCTGCGCGTTCTTGAGTCGGGCCCAGCACAGCGCGCGCCAGGCGTTCGCCCAGCCGAAGCTCTCCGTGCCGCGGGCGGTGAGCAGGGCGGTGGCGCCCGCCACCAGGTCGGACGGGGAGGAGCCGGGGCGGATGCGGTCGCCGGGGAAGAGACCGACGAGCGGGGACAGGTGGCGGTGGGTGGTCTCCCCGAGGTTGTCCGGGGACATCCACTCCTCCAGCCACCCCGTCTTCGGGCTGACCTGCGGCAGGTAGAGCCGCTTGCGCAGCCCGGCCACGGTGTCGGCGAAGCCGCCGTCCCGCTTCAACTCGGCAGCGGCGACGCAGTAGCTGCCGAAGAGCGCCCAGACGAGTTCCTGGGCGTAGGTGATGCCCTTGGCGTCGAGCGGCCCGTGTTCGGGCGACCAGTCGCTGTCGGCGATGAGCACCTCCCGTGAGGTGCCCGGCAGCGTGGTGGTGAGCAGCCGGGCCTCCCAGAACTCGCAGGCGCCCTTCAGGAGGGGGTAGATCCTCTCCAGATGGGTGCGGGAGCCCGTGAACTCGTAGTGCTCCCACAGCGAGTTGCACAGCCAGGCGTTTCCCGCCGGGTGCCACCACCAGCCGCCCCCGCCGTTCGGGTTGGTGGAGATGGCGACGGTCCAGCCGGCGTTCTTGCCGGTGGAGTTGCGGTAGCGGTTGCGCGGGTCGTTGAAGAGGCGGCGGGTGAGGTCGGTCCAGGACGGGAGCTGGGCGAGGCAGTAGTCGGTGAGGGCCTCGAAGGACCGCGCGAGGCCTGCCCGGTCGGCCATCCAGTAGTTCATCTGGATGTTGATGTCGGTGTGGTAGTCGCCCATCCAGTCCGGGTCGTTGCCGTCCAGCCAGAGGCCCTGGAGGCCCAGCGGCAGACTGTCCCGCGATCCGGCGATCATCAGGTAGCGGCCGAACTGGAGGTACGTCGCCTCCAGTTCGGGATCGGGCACGCCATCACGGGCGCGGGCCTTGAGCCGCTCCCAGGTGTCCCTCGCACGCTGCTCGGCCGTCGATGTGCCGAGCGACAGATCGAGTCGGCCGAAGAGGGCGCGGTGGTCGGCGACATGGGTGCGCAGCAGGACGTCGGCCTGGTGCGCGGCGGCGTCGCGGACCTTGGCGCGGGCCAGCTTCTCGGGGTCGAGGGCGGGATCGCGGTAGTCCGTGCGGGCGTCCGGCGTGTAGTTGGTGCCGCCGCTGACCAGCACGGTCAGGTCACGGCAGTCCGAGAAGTCGATACGGCTGCCGTTCACCGTGACCCGTCCGCCGCTGCCGTACGCCTTGACCGCCGCCCCGTAGCGGAGCCCGTTGGGGAAGGCCGCCCCGAAGGAGACGGCCGCCTGCCCCTCGCCGTGCGTGCCCTCCAGGGTCACGGAGCCGGTGTACCGGCCGCCGCCGCCCTGGGTGAAGTGCAGGACGATCACGTCGTCGGGGTGGCTGGCGAAGATCTCCCGGCGGTAGGTGACGCCGGAGCGGACGTACGACGTGGTGACCACGCCCCGGGCGAGGTCGAGGGTGCGGCGGTAGCCGTGGACCGCGGACAGGTCGTGGTCGGGGAGGTCCACGGTGAGCCGGGCGAGCAGCGTGAAGGAGCCGAAGTCCGCGCGCCCGTAGGGGAACTGGCCGTCGGCGTCGAGGGTGTCGTTGCGGCCGCCGGTCCACATCGTGGCGTCGGAGACGAGGAGGAGTTCGCGCCCGGGGTCGTTGCTCGCCAGGGCGCCGAGGCGGCCGTTGCCGACGGGCAGGCCCTGTTCGATCATCGAGTGCTCGTCGGCGGGCGCCTGCCACCAGAGGGTGTCCGAACTTCCCTCATCCGGAAGGGAGTCGGGCCGGTCCGGGGCGGCGGTCGCGGTGTACGTCGGCAGGGTGGCGAGGGCGCCGGTCGTCGCGGCGAGGGCCAGCAGGTGGCGTCTGGACGGTTCGGGGGTCATGGCGGCTCCTGGTGGGGGGTCAGGACTGGGGGACGTCGATCCGGTCGATGTCCGGCGCGTAGCCGGTGCCGCTGTCGAAGGTGAGCGTGTTGGTGCCGGCCTTCAGCGTCACGGGCACGTGGACGCTCGACACCGTGCCCCAGTCGCCGGTGGAGGGGAACTTGTGGACGGTGCCCGCACCGCCGTTGGCGGAGACGTTCACCGAGCGGGCGTCACCGCTGACGTAGGCGACCTTGATCTGGTAGGTGCCGTCCTTGGGGACCACGACGCCGTTGACGGTCAGCTTGCCGCCGGCATAGAGGTCGCCGACCTTCTTTCCGCCGGAGCAGGCCGGGCAGTCGGCGACGGAGGCGTTGCCGGAGAGGGTGTTCGACGGGGCCTCGGCCTCGATGCCGGTCCAGCGCAGCGTCGTTCCGTGCGGGGTGACGGTGAACAGGCGGGAGCCGTGGGCGGGCAGCGCCTCGGTGATCCGGTTCTTGTGGGTGCCGAGGTTCTCGTGGTTCCACAGATCGCGGACGGCGGCCTTGCCGGTGAAGCCGAGGGTGGACCAGTCGGCGGTCACCGAGGCCGGCTTGTCGGCGAGGTTGAACAGGGCGACGGTGTAGGTGCCGTCGGTGTTCTGCGCGGCCCACACCTGTTGCGGGTCGGACGGGGTGACCGGGTGCGCGGGCGGGTTCGGGCCCTGGTCGACGGCGATGACCTCGCGGTTGGTCAGCAGGGACAGGCCGTAGGAGTCGAGGCGGGTGAGGTCGTCGCCGGTGTAGAGCGGGGACTTGGCGATGGCCCACAGGGTGGCGTAGCTCTGCCGCTCGGCCTTGGTCAGACCGTCCATCTCGCCGTTGCCGACGTCGAGGGAGTCGAGGTCGTTCCAGCCGCCGGGGCCCGCGTGCCGGGTCCAGGCCGGGGTGTCGTCCCAGCGGTCGTCGACGGAGTTCTCCCAGCTCACGAGGGTGTTGCAGTAGCACTCGACGTCGGTGTCGACGCGCCAGCCCTGCGAGTACTTCTTCCAGTCGGTGGCGTGGCCGATGTCCAGGGACCAGGACAGTTCGAGGTGGATCGGGCGGCCGGTGGCGGCGATCGCCTTGTTCCAGGCGGCCACGTCGGCAACGTTGTCGTACTGGTCGCCGCTCTTGCCGGAGCCGGGGCCGACGCCGTCGAGCTTGAGGAAGTCGTAGCCCCAGTCGGCGATCAACCGGGCTTGCGAGTCGATGTACTTGGGGGTGCAGGGTTTGGCGAAGTCGAGTTTGTAGGAGCTGTCCCAGCCGTTGGTGGTGCGCAGGTCGTCGTAGACGATGTCGGCGGTGGTGCAGCCCTCCGCGTTCCAGATCGGCGTCTTGCCGTCGCCGTACGCGCCCTTCTCCAGGCCGGCCGGGAGGTAGATGCCGGCCTTGAGGCCCTTGGCGTGGAGGTCGTCGGCGACGGCCTTCATGCCGCGCGGGAAGCGGGTGGGGTCGGGCTTCTGCCGGCCGTACTCGTCGAAGCCGGACTTCCAGGCCTTGTCCATCCACCAGCCGGCGTCGATGTTGGCGTATGCGTAGCCGTACTTCTTCAGCTTGGCGGCCAGGGCCCCGGCCTGCTTCAGGACATTGGCCTCGGTGAGGTAGCTGTAGTCGCCGTCCGGGTTGAGGCCGGGGTACTTGGAGGACTGCATGCTCCAACTCGACCAGCCCATGTAGGGCTTGGCGGCGAGGGGCGCGGTCTCGGCGTGGGCGTTCGGCGCGGTGACGACGGCACCGGCGGCGAGGGCCAGGACCACCAGGGCTCTGAGGGTGCGTGCGGGCATGGCGGAGTACGAGGATGACCGCATGGGCCGTACCTCCAAGGTGGGTGCGGGTTATGTGTCGGCTCGGACGAAGGACTGGATCGCGGTGGCCGCGGCCCCGCGGGCCCACTCCTCGAAGGGGAGCGGGCGGGTTTGGACGTCGCATTCGGCGGCGGAGCCGAAGGCGGCCGCGGTGAAGGCGGCGCGGATGTGCTCGGCGAACAGGTCGTAGGCGGCCAGCCCCTCGCCGGAGATGATCACGCGCTCGGGACCGAGGAGGTTGGCCACGGTGGCGATGCCGCGGCCGATCGCCTCCCCGGCGCGCGCGTACACCTCCCGCGCCCCGGGGACGCCTTCGCGGGCCATGGTCAAGGCCTGGGCGGCGTCGACGAGTTCGACGCCGGTGGCCTCCTGGATCTGCCGGGCGATGGCGGCCTCCCCCGCGATCGCCTCGACACAGCCGTGGTTGCCGCAGTGGCAGCGCGGGCCGGCCGGGTCGACGGTGACATGGCCGATCTCCCCGGCCACGCCGTGCGCCCCGGCGACCACCCGGCCGTGGACGACGAGACCGCAGCCGATGCCGGCGCCGACGGTCACCACGGCGAAGTCGGACAGTCCGGCGCCGGCGCCGAACCACTGCTCGGCGACGGTCAGGGCGCGTACGTCGTTGTCGACGGTGACGGGCAACCCCGTGGTCGTCGTGGCGAGTTCGGCGAGGGGTACGTCCCGCCAGTCGAGGAACGGCGAGTAGCGCACGGTGCCTTCGGCGCGGTCCACGTCCCCGGAGACGGCGACGCCGAGGCCCAGGACGGGGGCCCGGAGTCCGTCCGCCGCCGCGAGGAGGTCGTGCACCAGCTCTGCGATCGACGCCAGGACCGCCTTCGGGGCGCGGTCGGGCAGCGGCAGGTGCCGGGCCACGCGGATACGGCAGCACAGGTCGGTGAGGACGCCGATGACCTCGCCGCCGGTCACCTTGACGCCGGCGAACAGGGCCCGGCCGCCGTCCACCCGGACCAGATGGGCGGGCCGCCCGAGCGCCGGACGGGACTCCTCGGCCACGTCCTCCACCAGGTAACCGGCCTCGATCAGGGGCCGGACCGCCTTGGTGACGGCGGCCGGGGAGAGACCGACGCGGCGGGCCACCTCCAGCCGGGCGAGCGGGCCTTGGGTGAGGACGGTGGTGAACACCTGCGCGGCGGCAGGTGTGTTGACGGGGAACGTCTCGGCGCGAGGGGTCGGACCGGTCGGGCGCATGGCCGGAAACCTATGAGGGTTCTTTTCCGTCGTCAATAAAAGAAACAGAATTGACGGTGAGCCGGCTCCACGCGGCGACCGCGGCGGCGCGAGCGGCGCGGCCCGGCCCGGCCGCCGGGCGAGAGGTGCCCGGCGGCCGGGGTGGGTCAGTGCCGTGCCGCGGGCGCGTTCGCCGGGGTCACGTTGACGGCGGCCCAGGAGCGGTCCACCGCCTTGTACTCCGTGCTGCCCGCGCCGTAGAGGTCCTTGGCCGCCTTCAGCGTCGCCGCGCGGGCGTCGTGGAAGTCGGTCGTGGAGACCATGTAGCGGGTCAGGGCGCGGTAGTAGATCGCCGTGGCCTTGGAGCGGCCGATGCCCTTCACGGGCAGTCCGTCGAAGGTCGGCGAGTCGTAGGTGACGCTGCCGATCGTCTTGCGGCCGCTGCCCTCCGCGAGGAGGTAGTAGGCGTGCGAGGAGACACCGGAGCCGGCGTGCACCTCGGCGTCGTAGACCGCCGGCGACCAGTAGTCGATGGCGCCTTCGAGCACGTCGAGGGAGGGCTTGTCGAGGCGGCGCAGGAACTTCTGGTCCAGGCCGAGCTTCTCGCCGAGCAGGTAGTTCGGCGGGTTCTTCGCGTTGTTGGCGCTGAACTCGACGTTGGAGCCGAAGATATCGGCGAGCGACTCGTTGAGGGAGCCGGCCTCGCCGTACTGGTTGCCGTCCGCGTCGACCCGGGTGGGCTCCAGACGGGCGGTGGCGTCCACGACACCGTGGGTGAGCTCGTGGCCGGTGACGTCGAGGACGACGAGCGGCTTCTTGAACATGTCGCCGTCGCCGTCGCCGTACAGCATGCAGCCGCAGTACGAGTCCCAGAACGCGTTGGCCACCTTGTTGCCGAAGTGGACCATCGCCTTGGCGCCCTTGGAGTTGTTGGCGATCCCCTTGCGGCCGAAGGTCTTCTTGTAGAAGTCCAGGGTCTTGGTGATGCCGTACTGGGCGTCGACGGCGGCGCTGGCCCGGTTGGAGACGGCGCCGTTGCCCCACTTGTTGGTGGTGGAGGTGAACTTCTTGCCGCGCGCGAAGTTCTCCAGCTCCTGGCCCTTGGCGTCGCGGGTCTCGGTGCCCCAGCGGGTGGGGTCCTTCAGGAGGTAGCTGCGGGTGCCCGTCTTGGTGGTGGTGAGCGGGACCTTGCCGGCGAAGAGGGAGTTCCCGGTGCCGGAGGCCGTCGCCGCGAGCGCGGAGGCCTGCGGGGCGGTGCCGGTGGCGGGGTCGAGCGTCTCGCCGCGCTCGCGCAGGGTCTCGATGAGCTTGGGCGACAGGAACTCGTCGCTGTCCGGCGTGTTGCTGCGCACCTTGCCGGTGAGGGCGTCGACGACGACCGTGCGGGAGCCGGCCTCGGTGGTGGCGCTGTCGGTGACCCGCACCTGGTAGGCGAGGGCCGCCGCGCCGCCGCGGGCGTCGACGACGAGTTCGGCCGGTCCGGCGTCGCCCTTCGCGACGGCGGCGGCCTTCCCCTCGGCCTGTCCGGCGGTCAGCCGGGCGCGCGTGGCGTCGGGAGCGACCTTGTGGTCGGCCGCCCGGGTGACACCCGCGTAGGTCAGCCGCTCGGTGAGGTGGACGACGAGATCGCCGCCGAGGACCGGCATCCCCTGATGCGACCGGATGAACCGGACATGCCGGGCGCCCTCCGGGTCGATCAGCACGTCCTGGGCGTGGAGTTCGTCGCCCTGGGCGACTCCGGTGGCGGAGGCGTGGGCGAAGGCGGCGGCACGGGCCGCGTCGACGACGGTCGCGGCGGTCACGGCCGCGGCCTGCTCGGGCTTCCCCGTGGACGGGCCGGCGAAGGCCGTACCCGCGAGCCCCGTGGCGGCCGTCGCCACCGCGACGGCGACGGCCAGGCTGCGTATATGGGGTCTACGCACTATTGAGGGTTCCTTCGTGCGAAGGCGGCCGGGATCACCAACCGCCCTGGGACATGGCGCGGTTGGGCGCCATGGGGGCTGGTCGGGCCCCGGGTCGCAACCCTTACGGATGAGTCATGTCCACGTAAAGCCCAAATCATCGGTTTTCTGGCTTTTCATGGCAATACTTTGCAAATCCGCACCGCCCAGTGATCAGCGGGTGACCAACTGTGCGTCGGCTGTGGAGATGTGACGGGATGCGAGAAGGTTGCCCGGCGTTCGTGTGACCGATCTCGCATCGAGGACTCACCGGCAGAAACGGGAGAAACAGTCGGATGTCAACACAAATGCTGCGCAAGGCAACGGTGTCGGGGACGGTGCTGCTCTCCCTGCTGGCGGTACCGGCCCACGCCACGGCGGACAGCGCGTCCACGGGCTCCACCGGCACCGCGGCCCTGGCGAAGCCGGACCTCGAAGGCGTCCGCGCGGTGCTGCGCACGGCCCGGCGGCAGGGCGCGCCCGGCGCACTGGCCCGGATCGACGACCAGGGCACGGTCTACCGGGCGGTCACCGGAGTCGCCGACCGCAAGACCGGACGCACCATCAGCACGCTCGACCGGTTCCGCATCGGCTCCGTCACCAAGACCTTCTCCGCCGTGGTGCTGCTCCAGCTGGTCGACGAGAAGAAGCTCGCACTCGACACGTCGGTCAACCGCTACCTGCCGGGCCTGCTGCCCGACGACCGCATCACCGTGCGGCACGTCCTGAGCCATCGCAGCGGGCTGTACGACTACACCAACGACATGTTCGCGAGCACGGTCCCGGGCTTCGAGGCCGTCCGCACCAAGGTCTTCACCTACCGCGAGCTGGTCACACGCTCGCTGCGGCACGCCCGCACCAACCGCCCGGGCGCCGCCTACTCGTACTCCAACACCAACTTCGTCGTCGCCGGGATGCTCATCGAGAAGCTGACCGGGCAGTCCGTGCGGACGGCGTACCAGGACCGCATCTTCGCGCCCCTGAAACTCCGCGACACCTTCTACGTCCACCCGGACACGAAGCTCCCCGGCCGCCACGCCCGCGGCTACCTCACCCCGGACACGCCCGGCGCGGCCCTGGTCGACGCCACCCGGCAGACCACGTCCTGGGCGCAGAGCGCGGGCTCGATCATCTCCACCGCCAAGGACCTCAACACGTTCCTGTCCGCGCTGCTCCGCGGGAAGCTGACGTCCGCCGCGAGCCTGGACCAGATGCAGCGCTGGTGGAAGGTGAACGGCAACACGTCGTACGGCCTCGGGCTGCGCCGCCGGACGCTGTCGTGCGGGGTGTCGGTGTACGGCCACACGGGCGCCGTCCAGGGCTACTACACGTACGCGTTCACCTCGAAGGACGGCAGGCGCAGCCTCAGCGCGGCCGTGAACACCTCCAACAACGGAACGGTCCTCAACACGATGTTCGGCACGCTGGAGTCGGCGTTCTGCGGCAAGCGGGCGAAGACACTGCGCGGCTCGGCGGCCGGAGTGGAGCGGTACGAGGACATCGCGCCGGGAGTGCTCAGGGACTGAGCCGACGGGAACGCGAACCGCGCGGGGGCCGGGTCGCCGGGAACCCGGGCAGGTGGGCGGACGTTGTCCGGACACCCCCTCCCGGGGCTCCGCACCTCGACCCCAGCAGGACGGCCGATGACCGAGTTGGTTCCCGGGGGCAATCTGCCCCTCCCGGGCGGCATCGTGACCGTCCGGGTTCCCGGCCCGTTCGACCTGTCCGCGCTGATCACCGACGACGACGGCAAGGTCCGGGGCGACGCCGACTTCGTCTTCTACAACCAGCCCGCCGCCCCCGGAGCCCGGCTCACCGGCGACACCCTGACCCTCGACCCGGCGCGACTGCGGGCCGGCGCCGCCAGGGTCACGGTCGTCGTCAGCCCGGCCGACCCCGGCACTCCCCTGGGCCGGCTGCCCGCCCCCGTCCTCGACGTCACCGGTCCCGGCGGCCGCCTCCTGGCCCGCTTCGCCCCACCCCGGCCGCGGCAGGAGACCGTCCTGCTCCTCGCGGAGGTCTACCGGCGCGGCCCCGGCTGGAAGCTGCGCGCCCTCGGCCAGGGGTACGCCGACGGACTGGCCGGTCTGGCACGGGACTTCGGCGTGGAGGTCACCGAGGACACAACCCCTCCTCCCGCGCCGCGGGCCACCCCGTCCCCCTCCTCCGACCCCGGCGGCTTCCTCGCCCTGGTCAACTCCGCGCGCGCCGCCGCCGGTTCCCCGCCCGTCGCCCTGGACGCCCGCCTCATCTCCGCCGCCCACGCCCACGCCTCCGCGATGGCCGCGTCGGGCCGCCTCGGCGTCGAGGCCATGGACGGCGTCTCCGTCTACCAGCGCCTGACCGCCACCGGATTCACGTACGTCACCGTCGGCGAGCACCTCGTCTCCGGCCCGCGCGGCCCGGCCGAGTTCGTCGACTACTGCCTGCGCACCGCCCAGCCCCGGCAGACCCTGCACGACCCGGCCTTCACGCACACGGGTGTGGCGTATGCAGCCGACCACCGCTCCGGCGACCTCTACTGGACCGCCCTGTGGGCCCGCCCCCTCACCCCCGCCGAACTGACCCGGACGGCCACCGAGGTGGTCGACCGCACCAACCGCGAGCGCACCCGTCACGGTCTGCCACCCCTGACCGTCGACCCCCGTCTCACCACCGCCGCCCAGGCACACAGCACGGACATGATCGCCCGCGCCTTCTACTCCCACACCTCACCGGACGGCAGCCGGCCCTGGGACCGGGCCGCCGCCGCGGGCGCGAGCCGGCGCTCGATCGGCGAGAACATAGCCTGCGGCCAGCGCTCCCCCGCCGAGGTCGTCGAGGGCTGGATGAACAGCCCCGGCCATCGCGCCAACATCCTCGCACCGGACTTCACCCACATCGGGATCGGCTTCGCGGGCGGCGGTCCGGCGGGCACGTACTGGACCCAGCTCTTCGGCGCCTGATCCCGACACGCCACCACCCCCGGCCCCGTGACGGAACGAAACCGTCCGGGACACCATGCCCTCATGAAGGGTGACCTGTTTTCCAGTGAGCACATGGTCCAGCCGGCCACGGCGCCGGGCATGACGGTCGAGAACGCCAAGTGCATCAGGTACGCGGTGAACGGCGAGATGCTCGCCCGCCAGGGCTCGATGATCGCCTATCGCGGCAACCTCCAGTTCGAGCGCAAGGGCCAGGGCGTGGGCGGCATGCTGAAGCGCGCGGTCACCGGCGAGGGCCTGCCGCTGATGGCCGTGCGCGGTCAGGGCGAGGCCTGGTTCGCGCAGGAGGCGCAGAACTGCTTCGTCGTCGACGTCGACCCCGGCGACGAGTTCACGGTCAACGGGCGCAACGTCCTGTGTTTCGACGCCTCGTTGTCGTACCGGATCGCGACGGTGAAGGGCGCCGGGATCAGCGGGGGCGGGCTGTTCAACAGCGTCTTCACGGGGCAGGGCCGTCTCGGTCTGGTCTGCGAGGGCAATCCGCTGGTCATCCCGGTCTCGGCGCAGTTCCCGGTCTACGTCGACACGGACGCGGTCGTCGGCTGGACGGCCGGCCTCCAGACCTCCCTGCACCGTTCGCAGTCCATCGGCTCGATGCTGCGAGGAGGGTCGGGGGAAGCGGTCCAACTGATGCTCAAGGGCCAGGGATACGTCGTCGTACGCCCGAGCGAGACGACCCCGAACAAGCCACAGCAGCACTAGCCCTCGAAGGTGATCTGCGCCTCACGAGCAACCCCGCCGAGCCGACCGACGTCTTGATCGGCAACAGGTGACGCGCCCTGGCCCGCAACGGGTCAGGGCCGGTTTTCGGCGCACTATACGCACCATGTATACACATCGTGTATACGCGCGGCGCATAGGCGTGCTGGTCACCACTCGTGCACGCGTATCGAAAGGCATCCATGTACGGCAAGGCATTCGCCCCGGAGTATCAGGGCGCCCTGACCACCCTGTCCGTGAACTCCTCCCTGACCGACGTACTGGCCGCAGGCACCGAGCAGTTGAGGGCCGCCGAGCAGGCCGGCAAGAGCGCTGAGGCGGCGCGCTCCGGGCTGGCGGTCGCCGAGGCGCACCGGCGGCTCGGGCGCGTCGGCGAGGCGGACCGGGCGTGGAAGGCGAGTTACCGGGCGGCGCGTGCGGCCGGCGATCTCGGCGCGATGGCCTGGGCCCTGTGGAGCGGCGGCACCCTGGCCCGGCAGCGCGGCGCGCTCGCCCTGGCCCGCCGGCTGCTGGGCCTGGCGGCCGAACTCGGCGAGCGCGGAGGGGACATCGTCGTGCGGGGCTACTCGCTGGCGGGGCTGGCGGAGACCGGCCGGATCCAGGGTGACTACGAGGCGGTCGGGCGGCTGCACGAGCAGTTGCTGGCCGAGGCGCGCCGGCGCGGGGAGGCCCGGCACACGGTGTGGGCGCTGGAGGGCATCGCGCAGATGCACCGCAACACCGGTGCGTACGACACCGCGTTCGCGCTCTTCGAGGAGGCCGCGGAGGTCGCCGCGCGGGCGGACGACCGGCGTGGCCACGCCTGGGCGCTGCGCGGACTCGCCGACATCGTCTCCGTGCGCGACGGCGACGTGGAGCGGGCCCTGACGCTGCTGTCGGAGGCGGAGGCCGGCTGCCGCGCGATGAACCTCTCCGGCGCCCTCGCCTACAACCACAAGATGCGCGCCAACGTCCTGTACCGCGCCGGGCGTTACGCCGAGGCCCGGGAGCTGTACGAGGAGGCGCTCGCGGAGTTCCGGGCGATGAGCGAGCCGCGCGGGGAGGCGCTGGCGCGGCTGGGGCTGGCCAAGTCGCGGGCACAGCTCGGCCGCGCCCCCCGCGAGACCGCCGCCGAACTCGCCGACCTGTACGAGGTGTTGGGCCGCATCGGCCTGCGGCACGCGCAGGAGATGGTGGCGCGGGCGCAGACGGAGTTCGGCGTGCGGGCGGAGGCCGTACGGTGACCCCGGCCCTCACACAAATCGTCGAGGTGCCTCAAGTCCTCGACCGCTGCCGTGGGTTGGTGCGCCCCGCGCTACGGGCGGCCGTGGATCGGCTGCACCCGTGGGTGGGTGAGATGGCCGCCTACTCCTTCGGCTGGTGCGAGGTCGGCGGCGCGTCAGCGGCCGCGTCCGGCGGCAAGGGCGTACGGCAGGCGCTGGCGGTGCTCGGCGCCGAGGCGGTCGGGGCGCCCGCCCGGGCCGGGGTGCCGGCCGCGGTGGCGGTGGAGCTGCTGCACACCTTCTCGCTGGTGCACGACGACATCATGGACGGCGACACGGCCCGGCGGGGCCGCGCCACCGCCTGGAAGGCGTACGGCACCGGTCCCGCGGTCCTCGCGGGCGACGCGCTGTTCGCCCTGGCGGTCGAGACCCTCGCGGACACCGGTCACGGGCCCGCCGCCGTCCGGCTGACGGCCCGGGCGCTCGGCGACCTGGTGCGCGGGCAGGCCGACGACCTGCTGTTCGCCGAGCGGCCCTGGGCCGGTCCGGGGCGGGTCCGGCCGGCCGAGTACCGGGCGATGGCCGAGCACAAGACGGGTGCGCTGCTGGGCTGTGCGCTGGGGCTGGGTGCCCTGCTGGGCGGTGCCCCGGCGGCCGCGGTCGACGCGCTCGACCGGGCCGGGCGGCACGTCGGGATCGCCTTCCAGGTCGTCGACGACGTGCTGGGCATCTGGGGCGACCCAGCCGTCACCGGCAAGCCCGTGCATGCCGATCTCCGGGAACGGAAGAAGACGTACCCGGTGCTGGTCGCCCTCGACGCCCCGGGCCTCGCGCAGCTCCTGGAAACCGGCGACCGCCCCGCCGAGGCGGCCGCCCTGATCGAGGAGGCGGGCGGCCGGACGGCGGCCGTCACCGAGGCACGCCGGCATCTCGACGCCGCTCAGGCCTCGCTCGACGAGGTGCCGCTGGAGACGGCCGCGCTGCACGAGCTGCGGCGCCTGCTGGACTTCCTGGTCCGGCGCGACCTCTGAGGCGGCCGTCCCGGAACCCGGTTGACCGCCGCCGCGCGCCGCGTCAGGGTCGAAGCGGTACGGGAGGTCCGTACCGGGAAGGGTGACTGCCTTGATCGGGATCTCCGAGATCGAAGCCGCGGCCGAGCGGATCGCCGGACACATCGTCCGCACCCCCACCGTGCCGAGCCCCGGCCTGTCCGCGCTGCTCGGCGTTCCGGTCACCGCCAAGCTCGAACTGCTCCAGCGCACCGGCTCGTTCAAGGCGCGCGGCGCGACGGCGAAGCTGCTCTCGCTGAGCGCCGCCGAGCGGGCCGCCGGTGTGGTCGCGGTCAGCGGCGGCAACCACGGCATCGCGCTCGCGATGACGGCCGCGGACCTCCATGTGAAGGCCACGGTGGTCATGCCGCGCTCGGCGCCCGCCCGTGCCGTGGAGATCGCCGAGGCGGCCGGTGCCGCGGTGCGGCTGACCGAGGACATGGACGGCGCGTTCTCGCTCGTGACCCGGCTGCGCGACGAGGGGCTGACGCTGGTCCACCCCTTCGACGACCCCCAGGTCGTCGCCGGGCAGGGCACCGTGGGCCTGGAGTTCGCGGAGGACGCCGGGGAGCTCACGGACGTCCTCGTCAGCATCGGGGGCGGCGGGCTGATCGCGGGGGTCGCGGCGGCGCTGCGCGCCCGGCGTCCGGGGGTGCGGATCTGGGGTGTGGAGACCGAGGGCGCCACGGCCATGTCCGAGGCGCTGACGGCGGGCGGGCCGGTGCCGGTCGCGCTGTCGTCGATCGTGTCCACGCTCAGCGCCCCCGCCGTGTCGCAGCTGACGTACGACCATGTGTCGGCCCTGGTCGACGAGGTGCTCGTGGTCACCGACCGGGAGGCCGTGCAAGGCTCGCTCCAGCTCGCCGACCACGCCAAGCTGTGGACCGAGCCCGCCGCGGGCTGTCTGCTGCCCGCGGCGCGGCACGTGCTGGAGCGGGTCGGGGACGGAGCCCGGCTGGGACTGGTCGTCTGCGGCGGCAACGCGACCACCGGGGACGTCATGGCCTGGGCGGGACGATTCGGCCTTCTCTGACCCTGCGGCACTCACCCCTGACCGATCGTCAGTTCCGGCTCGGTGACTGCATGTCAGGAAAGCAGTTGCCGTCCGGCTGAACGCACCCGGTCGCGCCCTTCGTACCAGTGGGAAAGGTGAGAGCCCGGGGTTCAGCGAGGGATGAGCATGGTCGAGGCGCACGTCTCCACACAAGAGCTGGTCGCCGGACGGTACCGGCTCCTGGAGGTCCTCCACCGCGAGACCAACCGTGTCTGCTGGACCGGCGAGGACGTCGAGGCCGGCCGCCCCTGTCTCCTCACCCAGATAGGGCTGCCGCCCGACCCCGACGGGGAGGGCGCGCGGCGGGCCGTCGCCCGGGTGGTCCGGATGTCCGAGACCATGGGCCGGCTCTGCCCGGGCCGGGTCGCCGCGGTGGTCGACGCCGTAGAGGAGTACGGCACCCTGTGGACCGTCACCGAATGGATCGACGGCACCCCGCTGGGCGAACTCCTGGAACGCCAGGGCACGTTCGACTACGCGCGCGCCGCCGGCATCGGTCTGGAGCTGCTCGACGTGCTGGAGGCCGGGCACAACGAGGGCATCACCCACGGCGAGCTCAGTCCCGGCCAGGTGTTCGTGCGGGACGACGGCCCCCTCGTCGTCACGGGCTTCGGGCTGGCCGGGGCGACCCTCGCCCCCCGGGTCAGCGCACCCTCGTACGCCTCCCCGGAGCAGGCCCGTGACGAGCGGATCGGTCCGGCCGCGGACCTGTGGGCGCTCGGCGCGATGCTCTACACGATGGTCGAGGGCCGGCCGCCGTTCCTGGACCGGGACAGCCCGTCGACGACGCTGAAGGGCGTGGACCGGCTGCCGCTGCGCAGCCCGGTGCGGGCCGGACCGCTCACCCCGACCGTGCAGGGGCTGCTCCGCAAGAACTCCCGGGAACGGCTCAGCCGTCAGCCGGCCCGCGAGGCCCTCGCCCGCGTCGTGAGCGAGGATCCGGCCGCAGCGTCGGCCGAGGCCCCCGCCTCCCGGCTGCGCCGCCTCTACGCCGCCGGACCGGGCCGGAACCGGCGCACGATGGCCGCCGGCACGGTGCTGGCCGTCGTCACCGTCACCGCCGCGGTCCTCGCCGCGACCGGTCACCTCCCCACGGACTCCGACAACTCCGCGGCGGATGCCCCACCGGTCAGACCGACGGCCTCGGCCCCCGGCGGACCGCCGGCCCAGCCGTCACCGCAGCCGACCCCCACCCCGACGGCGACTCCCACGCCATCGCCCAGCTCCACCGTCGAGACGACCAGCGCGACTCCTTCCCCGACCCCCGAGTTCCAGCACTACACCGCGCCGCAGGGCTTCTCCGTCTCGCTCCCCCGGGGCTGGAAGGTGCTCAGCACGAAGACACAGGAGGACCTGGCCTACCGGGTCATCCTCGGCGCCGAGGGCGACCCCCGCACGCTTGCCGTCACCTACAGCACGCGCGTCGGCGACGACCCGGTCGCCGTCTGGCGGGACGACGTCGAGCCGTCACTCAAGCAGTACGGCGACTACCAGCGCGTCGGGAACATCCGGGCGACCACGTACCAGGGCCGCGAGGCCGCCGACATGGAGTGGCTCGCCACCGTCGACGGCACCCGCGTGCAGACCCTGGGCCGGGGCTTCCTCATCGGCGGCGGCCGCGGCTACTCGCTGCGTTGGACGACCCCGGCGGCCGACTGGGACGACGCCGCCAACCAGAAGGCCCTGGAGACGATCCTGCGGACCTTCAGAGTGCCGTCAGACTGAGTCGCGGGGTGCGCGCATCGCCCCGATGCGGGAGCTGTGCAGGGGCCGCGTGCGCCACGTCGCGGTGAACGTCCGGTCCGTGAGCGAGCAGGTCACGTCGACGTGGTGCGGTGTCTCCAGCAGCGCCACGTCGAGCACGAGGGTGTCCTCGCCGGTCCGGCCTCCGCTCACCGCGGCCGGTACCGGGCCCTCGGTGACGGTCCAGCCGGCCTCACCGCATCCCAGCTCCAGCCGCTGCCCGTCCTCGACGAACGTCACCCGCCGGCCGTCCGCGGCGACCTCCACGGCCGTCAGCTTCGGAAGATCCGCGCAGCCGCCGTCGTACGGCGTGAACGTGACGGCGTCCTCCAACGGGACCGGCTTGCCCTCGGCCGGCGGCAGCGCGAGCCCGGCCATGCGCTCGGCCAGCGAGGCGTCCGCGTCCGGCGCCGTCCGCCCGAACGCCGGGAGCAGATGCCGCCAGACCAGGTCGAGGACCGCCTGCATCTGGTCGGTGGCCCCGGTGAACGCGATCACGGCGTCCTGCTCGGGCAGCACGAGGCAGTACTGCCCGTAGGCCCCGTCCCCGCGATAGCCGTGCTGGGACATCCAGAACTGGTAGCCGTAACCCCGCCGCCAGTCCGCCGACCACGTCTCGTCCCCGCTCGCGATGTGGGGCCGGGTCGCCTCCTCGACCCACCCCTCGGGCAGCACCCGCTCGCCCTCCCACACACCGTCCTGGAGGTAGAGCTGCCCGAGCCGGGCGAGCGCGTCGGTGGTGGCGTGCAGGCCGCTGAAACCGAGCTCGCGTCCGGTCCGGTCCCCCAGCCAGGCCACGTCGCCGATGCCGATCGGGTCGAAGAGGCGGGGGCGCAGATAGTCGGTGAGGGTCTGGCCCGTGAGCCGCTGGACGATCGCGGCGAGGGTGTAGGTGGTGGGCTGGTTGTAGGCGAAGACCGTGCCCGGGTCGCCGTCCGGCGGCAGCAGGAGGAAGCCGCGCACCGGCTCCTCGGGGTCCGCCGCCTGGGCCCGCTCGTGGGTCTCGGCCGCGTGCCCGCTGGCCATCGTCGCGACATGCCGGACGAGCATCGCGCGGCTGCGCGGGTCGGTGATGTCGGCGTCGAACTCCGGGAAGTACGAGATCACCGGATCGTCGAGCCGAAGCAGCCCCTCGGCCACGGCGAAGGCGGCGGCCGTCGCCGTGAAGCTCTTGCTGAGCGAGTACAGCAGATGGGGGCGGTCGGCGGTGTACGGCGCCCACCAGCCGGAGGCGACGAGCTTGCCGTGGCGCAGCAGCATCAGGCTGTGCGGCTCGATGTCGGGGGAGGCTTCCAGGGTGTCGAGGAAGGCGTGGACGCCGGACGCGTCGACACCTTCGGCGGACGGGGTGCTCGTGGGCAGGGGGCGCACACTCATGCGGGCATCCTCCCCCGGCGGCCCCGCCATGATCCAGATGCCGGTCGGCCGTTTTCGGTGGCCCAGCCAGGGGACTCGCAGCTTATGGTGCAAATCGGATACACGATGATGACCGAGCAGGCCGGGCCCCGTGAGCTGGTCGACCATGTGGTGCGCGCCGAGGAGGTGGGGTTCGACTTCTCGGTGACCTCGGACCACTACTTTCCGTGGCTGCGCTCGCAGGGTCACTCGCCGTACGCGTGGAGTGTGCTCGGCGCCGCCGCGCAGGCCACCTCGCGCATTCCGCTGATGACCTATGTGACGTGTCCGACGTTCCGCTACCACCCGGCGGTCGTGGCCCAGAAGGCGGCGACGATGCAGTTGCTGTCGGAGGGCCGTTTCCGGCTGGGGCTCGGCTCCGGAGAGAATCTCAACGAGCATGTGGTGGGCGGCGGTTGGCCGTCCGTGGACGTGCGGCACGAGATGCTGGAGGAGGCGGTCGAGATCATCCGGGCGCTCTTCGCGGGCGGCCATGTGAACCGGCGTGGCACGCACTTCGACGTGGAGTCGGCCCGGTTGTGGGACCTGCCGGACGAGCCGGTACCGATCGGCGTCGCCGTCTCCGGTGAGCAGTCCTGCGCGCTCGCGGGCCGGCTCGCCGACCTGGTGATCGCGACGGAGCCGAAGGCAGGGCTGCTGGACTCATTCGACCGGCACGGCGGCGCGGGCAAGCCGCGCGTCGGCCAGCTGCCGGTCTGCTACGACCCCGACCGGGACACGGCCGTACATCGGGCGCACGCGCAGTTCCGCTGGTTCGGCAGCGGCTGGAAGGTCAACTCCGAGCTGCCGCACCCCGACGCGTTCGAGTCGGCGACCCAGTTCGTGACGCCGGACGACGTCACCGCGTCGATCCCGTGCGGCGACGACCCGGACGACTTCGTCGAGGCCGTACGCCCTTACGCGGAAGCCGGTTTCACGGAGATCGCCCTCGTGCAGATCGGCGGCGAGTCGCAGCCGGCGTATCTGGACTGGGCGGAGAAGACCCTGCTCCCGGCACTGCGCGACGCCTTCGAGAACTAGACACACAGGGTCTGCCAAAGCATCGCCAATGGGTCGATATAGGCTGCCGGTCTGCACGTGTGCAGTCCCGTCAGCCCCTGCTCAGGAGAGACACCTGTGACCCTAGCGATCGATCCGTCCGAGGCGTCGGCCGAGACGTCCCCCGCGCCGCTGTCCGACCTCGTGGCGCGGGACGCCCGCGAGTTCGGCGTCTACGCGCGGACCGGCGGATGGGCCTTCGGCCTGATGGTGGCGCGCAGCGTCCGGCCCGGCGGGCAGGGCGCGGACGAGACGCCGAAGGTGTCGGCGAAGGAGTTCGCCGAACTCGCCGGCTGCTCGCCCGACCGCGTCATGCGCTACTACAAGGCATGGGACCGGGCCGCCGACGACGGCATCGTCCCGCACTTCGAGGCGCTCACGCCGGGCCAGGAGGTGGAGCTCCCGGACGCCGACGTGTGGCTGAGCTACTACGTCTCCCGCAACAGCGCCACGTCCGAGCGCGGCACCGCCATCGCCGAGGCCGCCGAGGCGGAGGGCATCCGGCCGACGAAGGCGTTGGAGGTCGCCGAGAACCCGACCGCGCTGCGGGCCGCGATCCTCGCCGACCCCTCCACCGCCCGCGCCGCCCGCCAGGCACTGCTGGACCGGGTGCGCGAGGACCCGGAGCTCCAGTCGGAGCTGGCCCGGGACGTCGTGCGCACCGACGACCTGAAGAAGGCCGTCGCGACCGAGAGCCGGGCCGCCGACCGGATCGGCTACGTCCGCCAGATCGCCGAGTCCGGCCAGATCAAGACCCCGGCCGGCCAGACCGTCGACGCGCCCGCCGACCTCCGCCAGGAGGCCGAGCGCCATCTCTCGCTCCTGGACGAGCTGGAGGACGACGAGGACACCGGCGAGTGGGCCACCGAGGCCTACGACACCATGAAGACCCTCGTCGTCGAGGCCGTGGAGGCCGACCCCGAACTCCGCGTCCAGGAACGGCGGACGAAGTTCTACAGCAGCCTTCAGAAGGCGACGAAGGTCTTCGAGGAGCTGACCTTCGACGACGCGCAGGACTTCTACGAGGACGACATGGTCCAGCAGCTGGAGGAATTGCAGCAGGCCATCGGCGCCTGCATCACCGCGTTGCGCGGAGCCCGCGGGAATCACTCTCCGGAGTGAGCATCTTGTGCGCGACGGGGGTACTAGAGGGGGCCAAGTCCGTTCTCCCCGGAGGCCCTCAGGTGAACCCCCTCGTGCACAAGTCCCTGGTCGTGCAGCTCCAGGCCGGCGTCACGCACCGCTTCCCGGTGCTCGCCCACCTGTCGTACGAGGCCTCCGACCCGTTCGCCGTCACGGCCGTGTTCAGCCATGACGGCCGGGTGCTGGCCCGCTGGCGGCTCGACCGCGACATGCTCGCCGAGGGGCTGGTCAAGCCCGTCGGGCTGGGAGACGTGCGCATGCGCCCCGTGTCCACGGGCATGGGGCACGAGCTGCGCATCGAGTTCCTCGGTGACCCCCACCCCGACGGCGGGCGGCATCACGCCGTGGTCTTCGCCTGGGCCCCGGCGGTGACCACGTTCCTGCGCAGAACCCGGGAACTGGTCCCGCCGGGCAGCGAGCGGAGCGGGGTCGACGAGTTCCTCGCCGAGCTCTTCGCACAGGACCGGGCTGAGTAACCGTACTCATGCCGGGCGGGCGCGGTCCCAGCACGATGGGGCTCCGACGAAAAGGAGCCTGAACATGACAGCAGCCCGCCGCCCGCTGCCCGCCCTCCTCGCGGGGGCCGTGGTCGTGGGGATGGTCCTCTCCGCGTGGGCCCCGAAGGACCGCACCACCTGGTTCCTGGAGACCGTGTGGGTGCTGGTGGGGCTGCCGCTGATCGTGCTGACCCGGCGCCGCTTCCCGCTCACCGACCTGCTGTGCTGCCTGCTGACCGTGCACGCGGTGGTGCTGATGGTGGGCGGCCACTACACCTACGCCCAGGTGCCGCTCGGCAACTGGCTGCGCGACGAACTGGGCCTGGAGCGCAATCCGTACGACCGGCTCGGCCACCTCATGCAGGGCTTCGTACCGGCCGTGCTGGTGCGGGAGTTGCTCAGCCGCACCTCGCCGCTGCGCGGGAGTCGTTGGCTGGCGCCGCTGACGGTGTGCGCGTGCCTCGCCTTCAGTGCCGTGTTCGAGATGCTGGAGTGGCTGGCCGCGGTGGTCGGCGGTCAGGCGGCGGACGCCTTCCTCGCGACACAGGGGGATGTGTGGGACACACAGTGGGACATGTTCTGCGCGCTCGTCGGGGCGACCGTGTCGGTGCTGGTGCTGAGCCGGGTGCACGACCGCCGGCTCGCGAAGCTCCCGCGCCCGGACGTCACTTCGTCGTATAGCGGCGCCGCACCCACAGCGGGACGACGAACCAGCACACGAGGTACCACGCCACTACCGCGGTGACCAGCCACGGCACGAACGCGTCGTGGGTGGCGACCCGGAGGATCAGCAGCAGCGAGGAGGCGGTGGTGACGAGGAGCAGCACCAGGCCGATGAAGGTCAGCCTGGAGGCCCACTCCACCGCCCGTGGTTTGATGCGCCGCCCGGAGACCAGGCGGTGCAGCGAAACCGGCCCGATGAGGGCGCCGGTGGCGGTGGCGCCGAGGACGACCGTGACGATGTAGATGGCGTGCTCGGTGTGCCCGAGGTCGGCGTACTTCGGGGTGAACACGACGGTCAGCAGAAAGCCGAACAGGATCTGCACGCCCATCTGGGCGACGCGGATCTCCTGCATGAGCTCGCCCCACATGCGGTCGGCTCGCTCGTCCTCGGTCTCGTCACGGCCGGTACGCCTCTCCGCTGCCTGCACCATGCGGGACGGGTAACCCGGTACCTGATCGTTCAAACAGCCGGGTCACCCGCCCCCACGGACTACCAGCGGCTCTCGACCTGGTCCTTGATCCGCCGGTCGTAGATGTCCTGGATCGCGGCGAGCGTCTCGGTGGACAGCTCCGGCAGCGCGGCGGCGGCCGCGTTGGCGCGGGCCTGCTCCGGGTTGCGGGCGCCGGGGATGACGGTGGTGACGCCGGGCTGCTGGATGATCCAGCGCAGGGCGAGCTGTGCCGGGGTGTACCCCTCGGGGGCGAGCGCGGAGAACTCGGCGGCGGCCTCCACACCGGTCGCGTAGTCGACGCCGGAGAAGGTCTCGCCGACGTCGAAGGACTCGCCGTGCCGGTTGTAGGTGCGGTGGTCGTTCTCGGGGAAGACGGTGTCCTTGGTGTACTTGCCCGACAGCAGGCCGGAGGCGAGCGGCACCCGGGCGATGATGCCGACGCCCGCCTCCTGGGCGGCGGGGAGCACCTTCTGCAACGGCTTCATGCGGAACGCGTTGAAAATGATCTGCACGCTCGCCACACCCGGCCGGGCGATCGCGGTGAGGGCCTCCTCGCAGGTCTCCACGCTGACGCCGTACGCGGCGATGCGCTCCTCCGCGACGAGGGTGTCGAGCGCGTCGAAGACCTCGTCGCTCGAGTAGACGGGGGTGGGCGGGCAGTGCAGCTGCACCAGGTCGAGGCGGTCGACGCCGAGGTTGCGGCGGGAACGGTCGTTCCAGGCGCGGAAGTTGTCGAGGACGTAGTTCTGCGGGATCTGCTCGACGCGGCGGCCCATCTTCGTCGCCACGAACACATGCAGATCGGGGCGGCTGCGCAGGAACGTCGCGATGGTCTCCTCGCTGCGGCCGTCGCCGTAGACGTCGGCGGTGTCGAAGAAGGTGACTCCCGACTCCGCCGCCGCCTCCAGTACCGAAAGGGCTTCCTTGTCGTCGACGTCTCCCCAGTCGGCACCCAACTGCCACGTGCCGAGACCGACGACGGATGCCTGCTGACCCAACCTGCCGAAAGTGCGCTCGTCCATGGCGTCAGTCTGTCATCCGTCACGGCCGTGCGCGGAACGGGCTCCTCCGGGACGCCGTCCGTGCATGTTTCACTCACTTGAGTGAACGGCTTCGACGGGCAAGCGCTCTCTGTCGACCGAGTGCCTAGCTTGAGCCCGTGACGGACTCATGGACCCGCAGGAGCTTTCTCCTCAGCGCAGCCGCCCTGACCCTGCTGCCGGCCGATCCGGCGGAGGCCGCGGCGGAACTGCCGGACTTCCCCGCCGACGTCGGCCTCTACCGCACGGCGTACCGGAACTGGGTCGGCGAGATCACCGCGACCGGCCTGTGGGCCTGCGCCCCGGCCGACGGCGAGCAGGTCGTCGCCGTCGTCAACTGGGCCTGGCGCCACGGCTGGAGAGTGCGCGGCCGGGGTTCCTCGCACGGCTGGTCCCCGCTGACCGTCACGCAGGACACGCCGTCGGACGCCCCCGTCCTCCTCGTGGACACCGCCACCCATCTGACCGGCCTGGCCCTGGAGTCGTCGCACGCCGTACGGGCCGGTACCGGCGTCACCCTGGAGGCCCTGCTCACCTTCCTGGAGGGGCACGGTCTCGGGGTCACCGCCGCCCCCGCGCCCGGCGATCTCACGCTGGGCGGCGCCCTGGCGATCGACGCGCACGGCACCGCCGTACCGGCGCGGGGCGAGCAGCGGCTGCCGGGGCAGACGTACGGCTCGCTCAGCAATCGGGTGCTGTCGGTGACGGCGGTGGTGTGGGACGCCGGAAGCGGCGCCTATGTGCTGCGGACCTTCGCACGCGACGAGGCTGACGCCGCCGTGCTGCTGACCCACCTCGGGCGGGCCCTCGTCACCGAAGTGGTGCTGCGCGTCGGCGCGAACAGCAACCTGCGCTGTGTGAGCCGTACGGACATCCCGGCCGCCGAACTCTTCGCCGCGCCCGGCGGGGACGGGCGCACCCTCGCGAGCTATCTCGACAAGGCGGGGCGGGTGGAGGCGATCTGGTTCGCGTTCACGGAGTTCCCGTGGCTGAAGGTGTGGAGCGTCGAGCCGGCGAAGCCGCTCACCTCGCGCCGGGTGACGTCGCCGTACAACTACCCGTTCTCCGACAACGTCCCGACGCTGGTGGCGGACATCGCCGGGCGGATGGTGTCGGACGCGGCCTGGTATCTGGCGCCGGTGCTGGGGAACGCGCAGTACGACGCGGCCGCGCTCGGTCTGGTGGCGACGCTGTCGGCCGACCTCTGGGGGCCGTCGAAGAACACCCTGCTGTATCTGAAGCCGACCACGCTGCGCGTCAGCGCCAACGGCTATGCGGTGCTCACCCGGCGGGACCGGGTGCAGCGGGTCGTCGCCGAGTTCACCGCCTTCTACCGGGAGCGGCTTGCCGTGTACTCCGCGCTCGGCCGGTTCCCGGTCAACGGCTCGGTGGAGATCCGGGTGACGGGCCTCGACGACCCGGCGGACGCCGAACTCGTGGGCGCCCGGGCTCCGTTGCTGTCCGCGCTGCGGCCCGACGCCGCCCGTCCGGAGTGGGACACGGCCGTCTGGCTGGACATCCTGACGCTGCCGGGGACGCCGTACGCGGAGAAGTTCCTGCGGGAGATCGAGCGGTTCCTGCTGGACCGCCACGACGGCACGGACTCCCTCACCCGGGTGGAGTGGTCCAAGGGGTGGGCCTACACCGAGGACGCGGTGTGGGAGGACGAGGAGGTGCTGGGCACGGTGGTGCCGGGGTCGCTCGGGGACGGCGCGTGGGGGCAGGCGGCCGGGATCCTGGACCGGCTCGATCCGCATCGCGTGTTCGGGAACGCCTTCCTGGACCGGTTGTTCGGCTAGCGGGCCGGAGGCGTCAACTGGGCCTGCACCAGAGGGGCGTAGCGGTCGACGATGTCGTCGATCGCGCTCGCCCGCAGGTGCGGGACGCGGGCGACGCCGTACATGGCGCCCAGGCCCACCAGGGTGCCGACGGCCAGCTCGGCGCGCAGGCCGGCGTCGGGGCCGGTGAGGCGGTCGGCGAGCTGTTCGGTCACCTGGGTGCGGAAGTTGGCGCGCAGGATGTCGCCCAGTTCGCCGTGCAAAGGCGCGAACGCGATCCGCAGCAGGGGGTCGAGGCCGCGTTGGCTCTGGCTCTCCAGGACGTGCCGCACCATGTGCCGGCCGAGTTCGGGCAGCGGGGCGTCGAGCAACGCCTCCGCGTCGGCCTCGAAGGACATGACGCGGGCGAAGAGGGTGCCCTTGTTGCCGAAGTACTTGAGGATCAGCGGCGGGCTGACTCCGGCGCGTTCGGCGACGTCCTTGAGGGTGATGTCGGCGTGGGCATGCCGGGTCAGGAGGTAGCGGGCCGACTTGAGGATCGCCGCCTTGGTGGCCTCGGCGTCCCGACGTGCGGGGGTCTCGCCGGAGGCGGTGGGTGAAGTGCTCACGGTTCTCATGCTCCCTCCATCACCTCCTCCTGGCGGGGTCCCCGGGCTCGCCGCGTGCCGCCCGTCCCGGGATCGCCGGGGATGCAGAGCGCGACGGCGCTGCCCGCCAGGGCGATGGCGCCCGCGATGCCGAAGGCCAGCAGATAGCCGTCCAGGGTGGGCACCGGGAGCCCGCCCACCGGGCTGGTGTGCCGGACCAGCACCGCGGCGACGGCGGCGCTCGACACGGCCTGGCCGATCGTGCGCATGAGGACGTTGACGCCGTTGGCGGACGCGGTCTGTCCGGCCGGGACGGCCTGCAGGATCAGCGTCGGCAGCGCCGAGTACGCCAGGGTGGTACCGGTGCCCACGACCGCCGCGCCCACCATGATCATCCACAGGTCGCGGCTGTCGGCGATCCGTACCGCGTACCCCGCCGCGATGACCGCGGCGCCCAGCGCCAGCGTGACACGCGGGCCGCGGGCGGCCGAGATCCGGGCGGAGAGGGGCGAGAACAGCAACATGATGAAGCCGCCCGGCAGCAGCACCAGACCGGTCTGCACGATCGACAGGCCGAGCCCGTAACCGGTGGCCTCGGGCGCCTGCACCAGCTGGGCCGTGACGAGCGAGTTGGCGTAGAACGCGAACCCGGTCAGCAGCGCGGCGACGTGCGACAGCCCGACGCGCGGCCGGGACACCAACCGCAGGTCGACCAGCGGCCGTTCGGCCCGCAGCTGCTGCCACCACCACAGGGCGAGGACGGCGACGGCGGCCGCGAAGAGCCCGACGATCCGCGCACTCCCCCACCCCCACTGCCCGCCCTGCGACACCCCGAGCAGCAGACACACCAGGCCGGTGGCCAGCCCCAGCGTGCCCGGCACGTCGAACCGGCCCGGCTCGCGCACCGGCGACTCCCGCACCGCCCACCCCACCGCTCCGACACCCACGGCGCCGAGGACCGCGGTCACCCAGAACATGACGTGCCAGTTCGCGTACTGCACGATCACCGCCGCGAGCGGCAACCCGAGCGCCGCACCGATGCCGACGGTCGAGCTCATCAGCGCGACGGCGCTCCCCCGGCGCGCCGGCGGGAGTTCGTCGCGCAGGATGCTGATGGACAGCGGCACGACGGCGGAGGCGGCGCCGGACAGGGCGCGGGCGGCGATGAGCACCCGGATGTCGGAGGACAGGGCGCACAGCACAGAACCGACGGCCATCAGGGTGAGCGCCGCCATGAGAACCCGGCGTTTGCCGTACATGTCCCCGGCTCGGCCGAGGACCGGGGTGAGGACGGCTCCTGCGAGCAGGGTCGCGGTGACCATCCAGGAGACGGTGCCGGGCGAGGCCCCGGTCAGCCGCGGCAGGTCCGGCAGCAGCGGGACGACCACGGTCTGCATGACGGCCATGAGGATGCCGCCGTAGGCCAGCACCGGGACCGTCAGCCGGTCCCGGAGCGGGCGGGGTATCGGGGCGGGTGCGTCCATCAGCACTCCAGCAGGACATGAAAAAAAGGTGAATGGCTATTCACCATAGAGGGTGAATAGCCATTCACCAAGCGATGATTCCGGCGATCATTCAGTCCTTGCGGGACTCCAGCGCCCGGGCGTGCACGTTGCGCGCGATCTTCGGTCCCAGCCAGCGCTTGAAGCGGCGCAGCACCTCCAGCTGCCCGGCGGCCCGGTCGATGCGGTAGTACAGCTGGGGCGGGACGTACGGCAGCAGCGGGGAGTGGCGCTGGCCGAGCAGGGCGAACATCTGCTGCGGGGGCAGGCCGATGTAGCGCGGGAGGTTCTCGTACCACTGGGCGCTGTAGCGGGCGGCGCTCTGGACGGAGAGCAGCTCCGCCTTGCGCTGCCGCTCGTACCGGGCGAGGGCCTCGGGGAGTTCGGCGTGCTCGCGCAGCGCCTCCGCCAGGGCCATGGCGTCCTCCAGGGCGAGGGTCGTCCCGGCGCCGATGGAGTAGTGCGTGGTGTGGGCGGCGTCGCCCATCAGGACGAGGTTGCCGTGCGACCAGGTGCGGTTGGTCAGCGTGCGGAAGTTCAGCCACTGGGCGCTGCCGTCGGACGAGGAGCGGCCGATGAGGGCGTGCCCGTCCAGGATGCCGGCGAAGAGCTTCTCCAGGAGGGCCAGGCCCTCGCCCTCGTCGGCCCGGTCGAGGCCGAGGCCGGTCCAGGTCTCGGGGGCGCATTCGATGACGCAGGTGCTGCGGTCGGGGCCGAAGCCGTAGCCGTAGCACCAGATCCAGCCGTGGTCGGTCTCGACGAAGGCGAAGGTGAAGGCGTCGAAGACCTTGGTGGTGCCGAGCCAGATGTAGTGGTTGCGGCCCGCCCTGACCTCGCTGCCGAAGTGCGCGGCGTGCGCGGTCCGCAGGGCGCTGTGGACGCCGTCGCCGGCGACGACCAGGTCGGCGTCGGGCAGGTTCTCCGGGGTGATGCCGTGCTCGAACTCCAGGCGGACGTCGAGCGAGCGGGCGCGGGCGGCGAGGAGTTCCAGGAGGCGGTGGCGGCCGATGCCGTGGCCCTCGTCGCCGTCCTGGCGGGTCGCGAGGTCCCGGACATGGGCGACGCCGTGGTTCCAGCGGACGGAGTGTTCCTCGACGGCACGAGCCGACTCGGGGTCGCGCGCGTGCAGCTTGTCGAGCAGTCCGCGCCAGTAGGTGACGCCCCAGCCGTACGTCGAACCCTCGGGGTTGCGTTCGTAGACGGTGACGTCGTGGGACGGGTCCTGCAGTTTGAGCAGGATCGACAGATACAGGCCGGCGGGCCCGCCGCCGACACAGGCGACCTTCACGCGCACCCCTGGGGATCACTCAGAGCGGTCATTTGACGACGCAGGGTAGCAGGGCTTTGCGTCAGCTTCCGCGGGTGAGGCAGGTCACCGGCGAGGCGTCACCCAGGGAAAGACCACCTGACGGACGGCTCCACGCGGCGGAATTTCCCCTTCCAAGCCTCCGCCCCCGCACTTCACAGCAAGATCATCTTCGTTCAAACTTGCACCAGATATCGGGAATTGTCCGGATCGCAGCCAACCGGTCGCAGCCGCCTCTTCGGCACCGATAGGCATACGGGGTCATCCGACGCACCACCCGAAAGGACCGACCCCGTGCCCGAACTGACCCGGCGTCACGCCCTCGCCGCCGCGGCCGCCGTCGCCGCCACGGCCGCCGTCACCCCGCCGGCCTCCGCCCATGACCACCACTCCCCCGACACCTTCGACGAGGTCTACAAGGGCCGCCGGATACAGGGCCGGCCCGCCTCGGGAGGCGGTCACCACCACGGCGCCGGATACGCCGTGTTCATCGACGGGGTGGAACTGCATGTGATGCGCAACGCCGACGGCAGCTGGATCAGCGTCGTCAGCCACTACGACCCGGTGCCGACCCCGAAGGCCGCCGCACGCGCCGCGGTCGACGAGTTGCAGGGCGCGCAGCTTCTCCCGTTCCCGGCCAACTGACCTTCTCCGTAACCGTTTTGGAGCACCGCACATGACCGTCCGCAAGAACCAGGCGAACCTGACCGCCGACGAGAAGCGGCGGTTCGTCGCCGCCGTCCTGGAGCTGAAGCGCAGCGGCCGCTACGACGCCTTCGTCACCACGCACAACGCGTTCATCATGTCCGACACCGACAACAGCGAGCGCACGGGCCACCGTTCACCGTCGTTCCTGCCCTGGCACCGCAGATACCTGCTGGAGTTCGAGCGGGCGTTGCAGTCGGTGGACGCGTCCGTCGCGCTGCCGTACTGGGACTGGTCGACCGACCGCACCCCGCGCGCCTCGCTGTGGGCGCCGGACTTCCTCGGCGGCACCGGGCGGAGCCGGGACGGCCAGGTGATGGACGGGCCGTTCGCCGCGTCGGCGGGCAACTGGCCCCTATCCGTGCGGGTGGACGGCCGTACGTTCCTGCGCCGCTCGCTCGGCACCGCCGTGCGCGAGCTGCCGACCCGGGCGGAGGTCGACTCGGTGCTGGCGATGGCGACGTACGACATGGCGCCCTGGAACAGCGCGTCGGACGGCTTCCGCAACCATCTGGAGGGCTGGCGCGGGGTCAATCTGCACAACCGGGTCCATGTGTGGGTCGGCGGCCAGATGGCGACCGGGGTCTCCCCCAACGACCCGGTGTTCTGGCTGCACCACGCCTACGTCGACAAGCTGTGGGCCGAGTGGCAGCGCCGGCATCCGGACTCGGGGTACCTGCCGGCCGCCGGGACGCCGGACGTGGTCGACCTGGGCGAGACGATGAAGCCGTGGAACGACGTGCGCCCGGCGGATCTGCTGGACCACCGGGCGCACTACACCTTCGACACCGACTGATCAGGCCCCGGCCGTACGGCACTCCGGGTGGCCCCAGCCCTGGTCGTTCTTGGCGATGTCCGCGCCCGCCGCGTAGGAGCGGCCGCACAGGCAGCGGCCGGGGAACTTCGCCTTGATCGTGCGGGACGCGGAGGCCGAACCACCGCTTCGCCGGGGCGACTTGGCCTTGGCGGGGCGGGAGGTCTTCGGGGTGTCCGGGGAGGGCGGCGGCTCGGGCGAACCCTGGTCGCTGCCCGCGGGCTCCTGGACCGTGGCGGCCTGGCTGGCGGCGCGGTCCGCGAAGTCGTTGAGGCGGTCGCCGTCGACCTGGTGGGCGGGGACGTAGCGGAAGTCGACCGTGCGGCCGTCGAGGAGTTCGTCGATGCGGACGACCAGCTCCTGGTTGGCGACCGGCTTGCCCGCGGACGTCTTCCAGCCGTTGCGCTTCCAGCCGGGCAGCCAGGTGGTGACGGCCTTCATGGCGTACTGGGAGTCCATCCGGATCTCCAGCGGCACGTCCGGGGCGACGGCGGTCAACAGGCGTTCCAGCGCGGTCAGTTCCGCGACGTTGTTGGTGGCCCTGCCGAGCGGCCCCGCCTCCCAGCGGGCCGGGGTCTCCGCCTCGTCGGCGACGACCCAGGCCCAGCCGGCCGGTCCGGGGTTTCCCTTCGATGCACCGTCGCACGCGGCCACCACACGTTCACGCATGCGACCGATCATGCCACGGCTGGGTCAGGGCCAGATCTCAGACCTCGCTGATCTTCGGCATCTCGCCCTCGGTCGTCGACATGTCGATCACCGAGAAGCTCGCGCCCTGCGGGTCGCTGAGGGCGGCGAACCGGCCGAAGGGGCTGTCCACCGGCCCGAAGCGCAGGGTGCCGCCGAGCTCGGTGGCCTTCGCGACGGCGTCGTCGCAGTCGGCGACGGCGAAGTAGACGTTGATGTACGAGGGGACCTCGGGCGGGAACTCGTCCGTCATCTTCATTCGGCCGAGGACCGTGTTCTCTCCGACGTCGAACATGCCGAAGTCCATCGAGTCGTCCTCCATCCGCTTCCTGGAGTACGGGAAGACGGCCGGGAAGAACGTGTCCACCTTCTCGGGGTCGCGCGTGAAGATCTCCGCCCAGGCGTACGCGCCGGGGGTGCCGACGGCCTCGAAGCCCTCGTGGACGCCGGCCTGCCAGACGCCGAAGACCGCGCCGCCGGGGTCGCGGCCCAGGCACATCGTGCCGAAGTCGCCGACCGCCATGGGCTCCATGAGGACCTCGCCGCCGTGCTCACGGATCTTGGCCGCGGTCGCCGCCGCGTCCGGGCTCGCGAAGTACAGGCACCACTGCGACTGCCCCTCCTGCCCGGGCATCGGCGGCACGACGGCGGCGACGGCCTTGCCGTCCGCGTAGGCCTGGGTGTAGTTGCCGTACTCCGACGACGCCTCGCCGAAGGTCCAGCCGAGGACGTCGCCGTAGAAGGCCTTCGCTCCCTCCACGTCACTGAACATCGCGTCGACCCAACAGGGGGTTCCCTCAGGTTGTACGGCCATGACTGCGGCCCTCTCCGGTTCGGTGGATGGTCCGGTTTCTCACGCTAGCCACGTGTTCGCCGGGGCGCGCGCCGTACCGGGGGACGACGAGCTCCGCACCGCCCTCTTGACTCAGGTCGCACGGCTGGGCGAGTTTATCGATAAACAGGGTTTAACGATAAACGCGGTCTCGTCCTGGGAGTGCATCTCGTGTCAGACACCACTGCCGTCATCAACCTCGACCTCGCGGGTCCGACGATCAGCCGGCATCTCTACGGCCACTTCGCCGAGCATCTCGGCCGCTGCATCTACGGCGGCTTCTGGGTCGGCGAGGACTCCCCGATCCCCAACGAGGGCGGTATCCGTCTCGACGTCGTCGAGGCCCTGCGCGCCCTGAACATCCCCAACCTGCGCTGGCCCGGCGGGTGTTTCGCCGACGAGTACCACTGGAAGGACGGCGTCGGCCCGCGCGAGCAGCGGCCCCGGATGGTCAACACGCACTGGGGCAACGTCGAGGAGAACAACCACTTCGGCACCCACGAGTTCCTGGCCCTGTGCGAACTGCTGGGCGCCGAGCCGTACATCAGCGGCAACGTCGGCTCCGGCACCGTGCAGGAGATGAGCGAGTGGGTGGAGTACCTCACGCGCGACGGCGACAGCCCCATGGTGCGGCTGCGCAAGGCCAACGGGCGTGAGGAACCGTGGCGGGTGAAGTTCTGGGGCATCGGCAACGAGACCTGGGGCTGCGGCGGCAACATGCGCGCCGAGTACTACGCCGACCTGGCCCGGCAGTACGCCACGTACTGCCGTGACCACGGCGACAACAAGCTGTACCGGATCGCCTCGGGAGCCGCGGACGCCGACTACAAGTGGACCGAGACGTTGATGCAGCAGATCAGCTGCTTCGGCTGCGAGGCCACCCCGAAGAACTTCTTCCAGGCCCTGTCGGTGCACTACTACACGCTCGCCGGCCCCTGGGAGGCCAAGGGCAGCGCCACCGACTTCGACACCGACGCCTACTACCGCACGATGGCGGCGGCCCGGAAGATCGACCGGATCCTCACCGGCCACTCCACCGTCATGGACGTCTACGATCCCGGCCGCACGGTGGGCCTGGTGCTGGACGAGTGGGGCACCTGGTGGGACGTGGAGCCGGGCACCAACCCCGGGTTCCTGTTCCAGCAGAACACCCTGCGGGACGCGCTGGTCGCGAGCGTGCACTTCGACATCTTCCACAAGCACGCGGCGCGGCTGCGCATGGCCAACATCGCGCAGACCGTCAACGTCCTCCAGGCGATGGTCCTCACCGACGGCGACAGCCTGGTGCTGACTCCGACCTACCACGTCTTCGAGATGAACAAGGGCCACCAGGACGCCCGTTCGCTCACCGTCCACCTGCGGGGCGAGGACCCGGAACCGGAGCGCCTGTCCGCCTCCGCCAGCGTGAAGGACGGCACGGTGCTCATCTCGCTGTCCAACCTCGACGCGGCGGAGCGGGCCCGGGTGACGCTCGACCTGCGCGGCGGCAGCCTGGGTGCGACGACCGCCCGCATCCTCACCGCCGACCGGCTCCAGGACCACAACGCCCCGGGCGCGGCGGAGACGGTTGCGCCGCGTGCCTTCGACGATCTGAAGACCACCGACCGGGGGCTCGAAGTGACCCTGCCGCCCCACTCCTTCGTCACCGTCCGGGCCCCGCTGGCCTGACCCGCGCCCCGGCCCCGCCGCTCGCGAGGGGCGGGGCCGGGATGTAATGGTCCGACGGACGTCGGCAGCACAGAACAGGGGGTGGCCATGGCGACCATGCAGGACGTGGCCCGGGCGGCCGGTGTCTCGGCGATGACGGTGTCCAACGTCATCAACGGTCACCCCAAGGTGGGCGAGGCGACCCGGGAGAAGGTCCTCGAGGCCATGGCCCGCCTCGACTACCGCGTCAACGTCTCCGCCCGCAACCTCCGCAAGGGCCGCACCGGCACCATCGGCCTGGCCGTCCCGGAGGTGGACAGCCCCTACTACGGGCGGCTGGCCGCGGCCATCATCGCCGCGGCCGCGCCGCTCGGCCTGCGGGTCGCCATCGAGCAGACCTACGCCCTGCGGGACAGCGAACTCGAGGCACTGGCGATGTCCCGCAACCGCCTCTACGACGGGCTCATCCTGAGCACGGTGGGCATGGGACCGCAGGACACCGAGTGGCTCACCATGGACCATCCGGTGGTCATCCTGGGCGAGCGGATCTTCGGCGGCCCGGTGGACCACGTGGCCATGCCCAACGTCGAGGCCTCCCGGGCGGCCACCCGTCACCTCGTGGAACGGGGCTGCCGGCGCATCGCGTTCGTGAGCGGCACGGTCGGCGAGGAGGTCGACGTGTCGAGCCTGCGGCACACCGGCTACCGGCAGGCCCTGGAGGAGGCCGGCCTGCCCCTGGACCCGGAGCTGCACCAACGCCTGGCGGCCTTCTCCCGGGCCGAGGGGGCGCGCTGCGCCCGGGACATGGTGGAGCGCGGGCTCGACTTCGACGGGGTCTTCTGCGTGACCGACACCGTGGCCATGGGGGTGCTGCGCGGCCTGGCCGACGCCGGGGTCCGGGTGCCGGAGCAGGTCAAGGTGATGGGCTTCGACGACGTCCCCGAGAGCGGGTTCCTGGTGCCCTCCCTGTCCACCGTCGACCCCGACCACGACACGATGGCCGAGCGCGCCGTCCGCCTCCTGGTCCGCCGGATCGAACGGACCGGCGCCCGGCCGGAGCCGGAGGAGTTCGTCAGCCGTTTCTCCGTGGTGGTGCGGGAGTCCACGGGCGGCCCCGCCTGACCTCCTCACCCCCCGGCAGCTGCCCTCACCAACGCTTCGGCGAGCGTGGCCGTGGGTTCGAGCACATGGAGGGTGCCGTGCGCGTGCAGCAATCTGCGTTGACCGGCGTCACACAGCAGGGCGAACCCGCGCTCCGCACCGAGGACCCGGCCACGGAAGCGCAGCAGCACGCTCAGACCGGTGGAGTCGATGAAGGCGACCGGGCGCAGGTCGACGACATGGCCGGGGGCGTCCAGGCGCAGCAGGGAGTCCAGCCACAGCCGTAGCCCGGTGGCAGTGGCGAGGTCGATGTCACCGCGGAGTGCGGCGACGAGCAGGCCGTTCGCGGCCTTCAGGAGCTGGTGCTCCCCGGCCGGGGCCCAGTGGGCAGGGCCGACCGGCTCCAGCGTGTTCTCGTACAAGCCGTCCGTCCCTGTGCCCTGCCCACCGTGCACCCCGGACGCCATGTTCCGGAGCGGGCACGGGCGGTGACTTCGTCATCCCCGCACCGCGCGCACCCGCTCCGGAACTCCCCCTGGGCGGCTCCCCCTTGAACCGTGGGCATGCACTGTTCTACCTTCGCCACATGGTCGGGGCATCAACGCCCGCTCACCGGTGCCACAACGAGCGGACGCCAGTTGGGCCAGGTGATGCGGCATGCGCCCGCACCTCGCCTTGATCGAGGACGACTCCGATTTCGCACTGATGTGCCGTTCCTATCTGGAGCGGGCCGGTTTCACCGTCACCTGGGCCATGGACGCCCGCGCCGGCAAGGCCGCGCTGCACGAGGGCGGCATCGACCTGGCCGTCCTCGATCTGGGCCTGCCCGACGGCAGTGGCCTGGAGCTGCTGCGGGCGCTGCGCTCCACCAGCCGCCTCCCCCTCATCGTGATCACCGGCCGGGGTGCGGAGGCCGACCGGGTGGCCGGCCTGGAGATCGGCGCGGACGACTACCTGGTCAAGCCGTTCTCCCAACGGGAACTGGTGGCCCGTATCCGCGCCGTGCTGCGCCGCGCGCAGCCGCCGGACACCCCGACCGTGTTCCGGATCGGCCCGCTGCGCATCGACACCGCCGCCCGCCAGGCCTCCTGCGAGGGGTTCCTGCTGGTGCTGCGCCCCAAGGAGTACGCGCTGCTGGAGATGCTGGCCGCCGCGCCCGGCCGGGTGTTCTCGGCGGAGCAGCTCCTGGACCGCATCTGGGGCGCGTCCTGGCAGCAGCCCGCCACCGTCATCGAGCACGTCTACCGGCTGCGCGGCAAGCTCGCCCGGCTGCCCGTGCCCGCCCCGCGGATCACGACCGTCCGCGGCTACGGCTACCGACTGGACCCCTGACCTGTCCCCGGAGCGCCGCCATGCCCGAGACCCTGGACTTCCGGCGCCTCTTCGACGCCACCCTGTCCCCGCTGCTGGTCCTCACCCCCGACTTCACCATCGTCGAGGTCAACCGCGCCTACCTCACCGCGACCAGGACCGAGCGCGCCATCGTCGGGCGGCCGATCTTCGAGGTGTTCCCCGACAACCCGGACGACCCGACGGCCGACGGCGTCGCCAATCTGCGGCGCTCACTGGAGACGGTGGTGGCGACCGGCCGCACCGACACCATGCCGCTCCAGCGGTACGACATCCCCACCGGCGAGGCGGGCGGCTTCGACGAGAAGTACTGGAGCCCGGTCAACGCCCCGGTCCTGGACGCGGACGGGCGGGTCACGCACGTCATCCACCGGGTCGAGGACGTCACGGAGTTCGTGCATGCGCGCCGGGTGGGGCGGGAGCAGCGGCGGGTGGCCGCCGAGGCGCAGATGCGGGCCGAGGGCATGGAGATCGACCTGTTCGTGCGGGCCCGGGAGATCCGCGAGGTCAACGAGCAGCTGCGCCGCGTCAACGCGGAGCTGGACGCGGCGGGGCGGCGGCTGCGGGAGGAGCAGCAGGCCAAGGACCGGTTCATCGCCACGCTCTCGCACGAGCTGCGCAACCCTCTCGCCGCGGCGACCGCGGCCACGGAACTGCTGGCGCTCGACATGCCCGACGGCCATCCGGCGCTGTCCGTGCTGGAGCGGCAGCTGGGCACGCTCGTGCGCATGAGCAACGACCTCCTGGACGGCACCCGGGCGCTCACCGGACGGCTGGAGCTGGTGCGCGAGCGGATCGACGTGCGGTCGGTCGTCGAGAGCGCGTGCGCCGACATCCGGGGCCTGTTCGGCCACGAGAGCCGCCAGCTGGACGTGGGGCTTCCGGCGGCACCGGTGGTGGTGGACGGCGACCGGCTGCGGCTGGCGCAGGTGCTGACGAACCTGCTGTCGAACGCGCTCAAGTACACGCCGCCGGGCGGCCGCACCGAGGTCGCGCTGCGCGCCGACGACGGCCGGGCCCGGCTGACCGTCCGGGACGACGGCATCGGTTTCGACCCCGCCCAGGCCGAGGACCTGTTCGGCGTGTTCATGCGGGCGGCCCCGGCCGGCCCCGACACACCGGAAGGCCTGGGCCTCGGCCTGGCCGTCGCGCGGACGGTCGTCGAGCTGCACGGGGGCCGGATCAGCGCGCACAGCGAGGGCCCGGGCCGCGGCGCGGCGTTCACGGTGCTGCTGCCCGTCGTCGACCCGACGGCACCGGAGCCGCCCCGGCCCGTGGCCGTGCGCCCGGCCCGGCGTCAGCTGTCCATCCTGATCGTGGAGGACAACGCCGACCTCGCCCTGACCTACCGCACCCTGCTCCAGCGGCAGGGCCATCACGTCACCGCCGTACACACGGGCGCCGACGCCCTCACCGCCACCGAGGACGGTCTCTTCGACGTCGTCCTGTGCGACCTGGGGCTGCCCGACGTCGACGGTTACACGGTCGCCCGCACGATCCGGGCCCGGCCGCACGGCGAGCGGGTGCGGCTGATCGCGGTGTCCGGATTCAGCCGGGGCACCGATCGCTCCCGGTCCCGGACGGCGGGCTTCGACGCCCACCTGGCCAAGCCGCTGCCGCTCAACGACCTCGTCGACCTGCTGGAGCGCCCCGACCCGGCCTGACCCGACGGCGGCCGGCGTATGTCTTCCGCCTGGTGCCCGGCTGTGCTTGCCTGGGGAGCCGATTTCGGTGTCCGGGGCGGGAGTTGCCGCATGCGCAAGCCGTGGATCGTGGGATTGGTGCTGGCCGGAGTGCTGCTCGGCGCGTGCTCGGACCCGGAGTCCGGGCCGGAGGCGGCTCCGCCGTCGCCGGCCGTCGGCACCACGCACCAGCGTGCCGCCGCCAGCCCGAGCGCCCCGGCCAAGGCACCGAAGGTGCTCTACCTCGGGGACTCCCTGGCGATGGAGGCGCAGAAGGTGCTCGGCCAGGAGCTGCGCCGCGATCTGCGCGCCGACTACACCAGCAGGCCGTACTCGGGCACGACGGTCTGCGACTACCTGGAGGGCACCGGCGCGAAGTCCCTCGTACCGGACGGCGACAAGGCGGCCGCGCTCGTGCGGTCGCTGCACCCGGACTTCGTGGTGTTGCAGTTCTGGGGCAACGCGTGGGGCTACACGTGGTGCATGGACGGCATCACCCACGCCGACGACCCGACGACGTACTTCAAGCGGTACCGGGCCGACATGGCCCGGCTGACCGAGCAGATCGCCGCCGCGGGCGGTGCCGCGCGGCCGCGGATCGTGTGGGTGGCGCAGGGCCCGGACCCGATCACCCCCGACCGGGTCCGGCGCGTCAACGAGCTGTACGAGCAGCAGGCCGCCGCGTCCGGGGACGTCGTCGCGGACGCCGGGGCCCGGGTGAGCGCGGCCGGGGCCCGCTACACCTGGACGCAGTACCTGCCGTGCGACGCCTACGAGCACGAGCACCCCGCCTACTGCACCCAGCCGGGCCGGGACCGGACCGCCCTGCACCTCGACAGGGACTACCTGCACTTCTGCCTGGCGCCCACGACGTCCACGCCGAAGCCCTGTCCGGTCCGCTCGCCCGGCATCTTGCGGATCGCCCGGGAGATCACCCGCGTGATCGGCCGGGCCGCCGCCGGCTGACGCTCACTCGCCGGCGTAGACCCGCTCCAGCTCGGCCTTGTCGAACTTGCTCATCGCCATGAACGCCTTCGTCACCCGGACCGCCTTCTCCGGGTCCGGGTCGCTGACCATGGCGATCAGGTTGTCCGGGATGACCTGCCAGGACACGCCGTACTTGTCCTTGAGCCAGCCACAGGGGCCGGGCTCGCCGCCGTTCTCGGTGAGCTTGGCCCAGTAGTAGTCGATCTCCTCCTGGCTCTCGCAGAAGAGCTGGAAGGAGATCGCCTCGGTGAACTTGAACTGCGGTCCGCCGTTCAGGGCGACGAACTTGTGCCCGTTGGCCGTGAAGTCCACGGCCATCACCGAGCCGGGCTCGCCGATGCCGCCCTCGTTGACCCGGGCGACGGAGCCGATGCTGGAGTTCTTGAAGATCGAGACGTAGTGGTGCGCGGCTTCCTCGGCATTGCCGTCGAACCAGAGACACGTGGTGAAACCGTCGGTCGCCATGGGTTCCTCCTGGGGCGTGGAATCGCTGTCGTGGGTGTGGACTGATCCATGCCCCGAAACTCATCGGCCGTACTGCCCCGTCCGGCCTACCATCCGCACCATGACGTCAGCTCCCACGGAAAGCAGCGCGGACACGATCCGCCCCTACCGCATCGACATCCCGCAGAGCGACCTCGACGACCTCCACGCCCGCCTCGACCGCGCCCGCTGGCCCGACGACCTGTCGGCGACCGGCTGGGCCTACGGCGTACCGGCGGACTATCTGCGCGACCTCGTCCACCACTGGCGGCACTCCTACGACTGGCGGGCCGCCGAGGCGGAGCTCAACGAGTGGCCCCAGTTCACGACCGTCATCGACGGCACGACCGTGCACTTCGCCCACGTCCGCTCCCCCGAGCCGAACGCCACCCCGCTGGTCGTCACCCACGGCTGGCCGGGTTCGATCGTCGAATTCCTCGATGTGGTCGGGCCGTTGACCGATCCGGCGGCCCACGGCGGCGATCCGGCCGACGCCTTCCATGTCGTCGTACCGAGCATTCCCGGCTTCGGACTGTCCGGACCGCCCGCGGACACCGGCTGGGACGTCGGACGGATCGCCCGGGCCTGGGCCGAGCTGATGCGGCGGCTGGGCTACGAGCGGTTCGGCGCGCAGGGCGGCGACTGGGGCTCGGCGATCTCCCGTGCGCTGGGCCGGGTGTGCCCCGACCGGGTCGTCGGCGTCCACCTCAACCTGGTGATCGGCGCACAGGCCACACAGGAGCCGACCGAGGACGAACTCGCCGCGCTCCCTCCCGACGAGCGGGAGCGCACGCTCAAGTCGTGGCACCGGTGGAGCGCCCGGTCGCGCGAGGGGACGGGGTACATCGCCCTGCAGTCCACCCGGCCGCAGACCCTCGCCTACGCCCTGACGGACTCACCGGTCGGCCAACTCGCCTGGATCGTCGAGAAGTTCCAGGAGTGGACGGACTCGGAGCAGTACCCGGAGGAAGCCGTCGACCGGGACCGGCTGCTGACCAACGTGATGCTGTACTGGCTGACCGGGACGGCCGGTTCGGCCGCCCGCCTGTACTACGAGCAGGCCCACCCCCGGGGCGAGCAGCCGACCCGGCCCACCGAGCCCTCGACCGCCCCCACGGCGGTGGCCGTCTTCCCGGCCGAGATCTCGATCCCGCTGCGGCGCAACGCGGAGCGCACCGACACGATCGTGCGCTGGACGGAACTCGACCGCGGCGGGCACTTCGCGGCGATGGAGGAGCCGGATCTGCTGGTCGAGGACGTCCGGGCGTTCTTCCGGCAACTGCGCGAAAAGGGCTGACCGGTGCGCGAAAACGCCTGATCAGAGCCCCTGCGCCGGTTTCTCTGCCGGTGGCGAATCTGCCACGGGCAGAGAAACCGGCCACCGGCGGCCGGCGGGGTCGAGAGTGAAGTCGACGGCATCCCGACCACTCCGCACGGAGGCGCACCGATGACTCCACTCACCCCACTCCTGCCACGGGCCGAGGAGGGCGACACCCCGCCCTCCCGGTTCGACGACGACCTGGCCGCCCAGTTGCTCGGGCAGCGGATCGTCCTGCTGGGCACGCAGGTCGACGAGGTCTCCGCGAACCGCGTCTGCTCGCAGCTGCTGATCCTCTCCGCGGAGGACCCGCGCACCGACATCAGCCTGTACATCAACAGCCCGGGCGGCTCGGTGTACGCGGGCCTCGCCATCTACGACACGATGCGGCTCATCCCGAACGACGTGTCCACCCTCGCCATGGGGTTCGCGGCCAGCATGGGGCAGTTCCTGCTCTGCGCCGGCGCGCCGGGCAAGCGGTACGCCCTGCCCAACGCGCGGATCATGATGCACCAGGGCTCGGCGGGCATCGGCGGCACCACGGCCGACATCGAGATCCAGGCGGAGAACCTGGACCACAGCAAGCGGACCATGGAGCGGCTGCTGGCCGAGAACACGGGCCAGACGCCGGAGACCATCGCCCGCGACGGTGACCGGGACCGCTGGTTCACGGCCGAGGAGGCCAGGGAGTACGGCATGGTGGACCGGGTCCTGGAGTCCCTCGCGGACGTCCGCCCGGCCGCCTCGAAGCGACGGATGGGGCTGTGACATGGCGAACTACACGATTCCGTACGTCGTCGAGCGCACCGCGCAGGGTGAGCGCACCTCCGATGTGTTCAGCCGGCTGCTGTCGGAGCGGATCATCTTCCTCGGCACCGAGATCGACGACGGCGTGGCCAACGTCGTCATCGCGCAACTCCTCCATCTGGAGTCCTCGGCGCCGGACCACGAGATCTCGATCTACATCAACTCCCCCGGCGGCTCGTTCACTTCACTCATGGCGATCTACGACGCGATGACGTACGTGCAGACGCCGATCTCGACGGTCTGCGTCGGCCAGGCGGCCTCCACGGCGGCCGTGCTGCTCGCGGGCGGGGACCCCGGGCGGCGGATCGTGCTGGAGCACGCGCGCGTGCTGCTCGGCCAGCCGGCCAGCGGCGGCAGCCGGGGCAGCATCTCCGACCTCGCGCTCCAGGCCAAGGAGATGATCCGGATCCGTGCGCAGGTGGAGGAGGTGCTGGCCCGGCACACCCACCACGACATCGCCACCCTGCGCGCCGACATGGACCGCGACAAGGTCTTCACCGCGCAGGAGGCCGTGGCGTACGGGCTGGCGGACGAGGTGCTCAGCCGGCGCCTCGTGACGGTGTGAGGCGCCGGGTGGGCGTCAGGCGGCCAGGCAGAGGCCGTCGTACGACGAGGTCGTCGTCCGGCGGGTTCCGGTGGACGTCCGGCTGGTGAGCCGGATCAGCTCGCCCTGGGCGCGCGCGAGCAGGTCACCGAGTCCGAGGCCGAGGGCCTGGGCGGCGGCCGCGAGGACCTCCGAGGAGGCTTCCTTGCGGCCCCGCTCCACCTCGGAGAGGTAGGGCATGGAGATCCGCGCGGCGTCGGCGACGTCCTTCAACGTCCGCTCCTGGGCCAGCCGTTCACGCCGCAGCACGTCACCGACGAGGTCCCGCCACAGGGGTTCCTTGGGGGGCGGCGAGCCGGCGGGGCGATCCGCGACGGGGCGATTGGCGACGGGGCGGACGGGCGCGGCGCGGACGGGCGCGGCGCGGTCGGCCAGCCGACGGGCGGTTCCCGGGACTGCGGCGGCCGGGCGGTCGGTCGCGGGGTGGACGGCGGGCGAGGTGGTGATCCCTGGGCGGGCGGTCGTCGGGCGCGAGGCTCCCTGACCCGTGGCCCCCGGGCGGGCGCTCTCGGGGCGCGCGGCTCCCTGGCCGGTGGTCCCTGAGCGGGCGGCGGACGGGCGGGCGGTCTCGGGGCGGCCCGGAATCGGGCGCAGCGGGATGACGCGGGCGTGGTTCGGCGCTTGTTCGCTCACCTTCCCAGCCTAAAAGCGTTGGACGGCTTGGGAAGGGATCAGCATTCTGCCCTGGGTGGAATCGCGGAGGGCGAAGGGTGCGGGCATGGCGCTGCGGGAGACGTTCAACGAGGACGCGAAACTGTACGACCGGGCCCGGCCCACGTATCCGCCCGGCCTGGTCGCCCAGTTGGCCCGCGCGGCCGGTCTGGGGCCCGGGCGCCGCGTCCTGGAGGTGGCGCCGGGTACCGGTCAACTCACCCTGCCGCTGGCGGAGTTCGGGGGTGAGGTCACGGCGGTGGAGCTGGGCCCCGACATGGCCGCCGCGGCCCGAAGGCGGCTGCGGGCGTTTCCTCATGTGTCCGTGGAGGTCGCGGACTTCGACGAGTGGCCCCTGCCGGCCGAGCCCTTCGACCTCATGGTGTGCGCGACCGCCTGGCACTGGCTCGACCCGGACACGCGGGCGGAGAAGGCCGCGGACGCGCTGGCGCCCGGCGGCCTGCTCGGCGTCGTCGTCACGGACCATGTGGCGGGCGGCACCACGGAGTTCTTCCACCGGTCCCAGCGGTGCTACCAGCGCTGGGACCCGGCCACGCCGCCCGGTCTGCTGCTGAGGGAGGCGGCCGAGATCCCCACGCGGGCCGAGGAGTTCGAGCGCTGCCCGCGCTTCGAGAACGTCGCGGTGACCCGGTACTTCCAGGAGATCACGTACACCACCGACGCGTACCTGGACGTGCTGCTCACCTACTCGAACCACCGGGCGCTGGACGCCGCGCGCCGCGAGGGCCTGCTGGGCTGCATCCGGGAGCTGATCGACTCCGGTTACGGCGGCCGGGTCACCAAGCGCTATCTCCACGAGCTGATCACGGCCACGCGCACCGAATCTTCACGAGTGGATCTGTGACGTCCGTCATAGTCGCACGCTGGAGCCGCACGCCACACGGGCCGTCCACCGCTTTCTCACATCCCGGCACCACGCCTGGGGCATGGCCCGCGTCACCAGGGGTACGCGCTGGATGAGGACCGGCGGGTCGCCCGCTGGTGAAGCCATGACGTGGGACGTGGGAGAGGACATGGACACCGCCGTGACCGGGTCGGAGGCACAGCTCGTCGAGAGGACCGCCGGGACCAGCACGGGTGACGGACCGCTGCCAGGAGTCGTGGACCCGCGGAGTGTCGCTCCGCGTGACGCGCGGGCGCTGTCCCGCCAGTTCTTCCAGCGCCTGACCGAGCTCGAGGAAGGCACACACGAGTACCAGTACGCGCGCAACACGCTGATCGAGATGAACATGTCCCTCGTGCGGTTCGCCGCCGGCCGGTTCCGCGGTCGCGGCGACGACATGGAGGACATCGTGCAGACCGGCATGATCGGCCTGATCAAGGCCATCGACCGGTTCGAACTCACGCGCGAGGTCGAGTTCACGTCCTTCGCGCTGCCGTACATAGTCGGCGAGATCAAGCGGTTCTTCCGGGACACCACCTGGGCGGTGCACGTCCCGCGGCGGCTACAGGAGCTGCGGGTGGAGCTGGCCAAGGCGCGCGAGGAGCTGGCCAGCCGGCTGGACCGGGAGCCGACCGTGGCCGAGCTCGCCACGTTGATGAACATCTCCGAGGACGAGGTCATCGAGGGCCAGATCGCGTCCAACGGCTACAACTCCGCCTCGCTGGACGCCGCCCTCACCGGCGACGGGCCCGAGCACGGCGAGTCGGTGCTCGCCGACTTCATCGGCGTCGAGGAGGACGGGCTGCGGCTGGTCGAGGACTTCCAGTCGCTCGCGCCGCTGATGGCCGAGCTCAGCGACCGTGACCGGCAGATCATCCATCTGCGGTTCGTGGAGGAGGCCACCCAGGCGGAGATCGGCGAGCAGCTGGGCTGTTCGCAGATGCATGTGTCCCGGCTGATCAAGCGGATCATCGCGCGGTTGCGCCAAGGCATGCTGGGCGAGCTGGGCTGCGCCTGAGAACCGGGGCGAGGGTGACCGGCCGGACCGCCGCGGCGGTCACCCCTCGCCGAGTCTCAGGGTCGCGGTGACCCGTTTGCCGACCGGTACCCGCTCGGCGGTGACCTCGGCCGCCAGCGCGTGCACGATCTCCAGGCCGTGCCGGCCGACCCGCTCCGGGTCCTTCGGGAAACGCAGGGGCAGCGCGGCGCTGCTGTCGTAGACGGACACGGTCACGGCGGCGTCCGTGCCCTCCAGGTCCAGGATGTACGGCCCGTTGCTGTGCCGGTCGGCGTTGGTGACCAGCTCGCTCACCACCAGGAGCACCTCGTCGTCGGCCCGGGCGCCGATCTCGGCGCACCACTCGGTCCTGAGCTGCTCGAGGAAGTGCGCTGCGAAGTGCCGGGCCTCGGCGATACAGCCCGGTTCGCCCGTGTAGTGGGCCGCCCGCCGGAGTGGGTCGACGGGCACATCGAAACCAGTCGGTATCACTGCCCCGTCCAGGTGCTCGATCATGCGTTTCTCTCTCGGAAGCCGGACTGGCCGGACGCTGCTGCACCAGTGCTCGTACCCCGAGCGAGGCGCCGCAGTCCCCAAAACGGGTCGTGTCGGTCACATGGCCGGTGACGTCAGGGGCGAGAGGTGCGTGGACGCCGAAGCGGTCGTGGTGTCGGACGCGAGCGGCGGCTGCGGCGCGGAGGTGTCGGGCGAGGACTGCTCGTCCGGCGTGTCCTGCTGTGTCGTCTCGGGCGCCGGCGACTCGGAGCTCGGGGTGGGCGAGGACGGGGTCACCGACGTCGGCGGGCAGGGCGTCGCCGAGCCGGTGGGCGTGCCGGTCGCGGGGCCGGTGGGCGTGCCGGTGGCCGTGGAGAGGCACGGCGCCGGGGAGGACGGGGACGTGGGCGGCGACGTCGGTGTCGTGGGGGCCGTCGGCGTCGTCACGCTCACGGACGGCGAGGGGTTCACCGGCGGGTGGGTGTGCTGGTCCTTGCCTCCGGTGTCGCCGCGGTGGCGGGCGATCCACGCGTCGTCGTCCGGGTCGTAGATCACGAAGACGTTGATGACGGTCACCGAGGGCGCGACGACCACGACGTTCGAGGGCCGGTACGACGCCCATCGGTCGCCGGTCTGCTTCGGGGTGGTCTGCTGGGCGACCGGCGGGGTGAGCGGGTTGCCGCAGGCGCAGCGGACGCGGGGCACGCCGTGGCTGTCGACGAGGACGGCGGTGCCGGCCTGGAGGACGGCCTGGTAGCTGGTGGCGGCGCCGTCGCGGTAGCCGTGGTTGGTGACGCGGGTGTCCATGCGCAGCTGCACGGGGGTGAGCGCGCGCAGGTAGGCGGGCACGCCGGACGGCTGGACGCCGGCGACGGACGCGAAGGCGTTGTTCTTCGCCGGGGCCGCCTGGAGGGCCTTGATCTGGGCCTCCACGTCACAGCTGGAGACGTTGCGGGTGCCGCCGTAGAGGCCCGGCGCGCCGCCGTCGACGCCCCGTACCGCGTTGGTCGCGGCCGACCCGGTCGCCGGGGAGGCGGAGACGGGCGGGGCGGAGCTGTCGTTCGCGGTGGACTCGGTGAAGGGCTCGGGGCCGGTCTTGGAGGCGGCCTGGAGGAAGACCTCGCCGCCCTTGGCGGTGCCGCCGCCCCCGCCGTCGGAGCGGCTGAAGACGAGCGCCAGCACCACGGCGGCCACGACCGCGGTGGCGAGGACGGCGACCCTCGGCACGGACCGCCACCAGGGGCGGTGGGGTTCCGGCGAGGGTGTCCCGCCGCTGCTGCCCGGTGGCTGCGGCGGGGCACCACCGCTGCTGCCCGGTGGCTGCGAGGGCGGCCCCGAGGGCGGCTGGGAGGGACCCGACAGCGGACCTGAGGGCGGTCCGGTGGGCCGGCCGGAGGACGGAGGTTCGGCGCTCACGAGCCCTTCTTCCCGACGTGGGACTCTGCGGCTTTTTACCCTTACACCGCTTTTATCCACGACGATTCCATTGTGTGCTCCGGCCCGGTGCCGCTCGCAAGCCGACGCGGACGGCCCTCCCGGCGGGCGCGTCCCCCGGGCGCTGCTTAGCGTGGGCAGGGTGAGCCCGAGAACCCGCTCCGACCAGGCCGTTGCCCCGCACGGCTGGGTACAGGCCGCCGTCACCGTGCTGTCCGGACTGCTCGTCATGGGCGTGACCGCGGCCCTGGGGCTGTGGGCGGCCGGGGCGACGGACCTTCCGGACGGGGCGTTCCCCCGGGTCGTCGCGGCGACGGTCGTCACCGCGGTGGGCGGCACGATCGAACTCTCCGGGAACGCCGGCGGTCTCGCCGACACCCAGGCGGGTCTGACGGTCATCCCGCTGTCCGTCACGCTGGCCGGTGCCCTCGTCGTCGCGGCCGCCTTTCTCCGGCCGTTGCGGCACCGCGCCGTCGCGAGCGCCACGGAGCTGGCGGGCTGGGCGGCGCGGGTCGCCGTGCTGTGGCTGCTCGGCCTGATCGCCCTCGCCCTGGGGGCCCGCCAGACCTTCACGCTCTCCCTCGGCGAGAGCGCGCTCTCCGACCTCGGCGACCTGTTCGGGGTGACCCCGGAGGTCGGCTTCAAGACGGACCTCCCGCTGACGCTGCTGTTCGGCCTGCTCTGGCTGGCCGGGGTGCTGGCGCTGGCGCTGCTGGTCTCGCGCGGGGCGCCGCTGCCGGGCCGGCTGCTGCGCTTTCAGGCGTCGGTGCGGCCGGCGGCGTACGCGATGGTCGTGCTCCTGCTCGCCTATGTGGCCCTCGGCATCGTGGTCGCCCTGGTCGTGGCGGTGACGCGCGGTCACGCGGTGGAGACCCTGGCCGTGATCCTTCTCGGCCTGCCGAACCTGGTCTGGCTGGCATTGACGCTGGGCCTCGGCGCCACCTGGAACGGCCGGGTGGAGGGCCCGTTCGGGCTGCCGATGCCGCACGTCCTCGACGAGGTGCTGCGCTCGAAGGACACCGCCACGCTGAATCTGTCGACCCTCGCCGACCACGACGGCAGGGTGTGGTGGCTGCTGGTCGTCGACGCGGTGCTGCTGCTCGCCGCCGCGTTCGTGATGGCGGCCCGCTCCCCCGCCCGGATGCGCGCCTGGCAGCACGCCCTGCACCTGGCGGTCGCCCTCGCTCTGACCGTCCTGATGATCTGCCTGCTCGGCCGCATCACCGCCCACTACGGCCTGTCGGTCCTCGGCATCGGCGACCTCGGCGGCGACCTGGGTGGGGAGCTGTTCCTCGAACCCGAGGTGTGGTCGGCCGTCGGGCTGGGCGCGCTGTGGGGTCTGGCCGCGGGCTTCCTGGGCGGGTTGCTGGCGCGGCCGGTGCGGCGGCGGGGCGCGACGGACCCGGCTAGCCGCCCCTGAAGACGGGTTGCGCCCACGGCGGCGGCTGTTTCGGGCCGGCCACCGCGGAGTTCGCGACCCGCACGGCCACCTGCGGCGGTGGACGGCCGGACACCGGTCGTCGCCGTGCGCGCAGGGCGGAGACGAAGGTTGGGGTCTGGTCACGGCCTTGCTCGGCGGATTGCCGGCGCGGCCGGTGCGGCGGCGGGGCGCGACGGACCCGGCTAGCCGCCCCTGAAGACGGGTTGCGCCCACGGCGGCGGCTGTTTCGGGCCGGCCACCGCGGAGTTCGCGACCCGCACGGCCACCTGCGGCGGTGGACGGCCGGACACCGGTCGTCGCCGTGCGCGCAGGGCGGAGACGAAGGTTGGGGTCTGGTCACGGCCTTGCTCGGCGGATTGCCGGCGCGGCCGGTGCGGCGGCGGGGCGCGACGGACCCGGCTAGCCGCCCCTGAAGACGGGTTGCGCCCACGGCGGCGGCTGTTTCGGGCCGGCCACCGCGGAGTTCGCGACCCGCACGGCCACCTGCGTCGGTGCGTGGCCGGCCGGCCGGTCGCCGGTCATGGCCGTGCGCAGGGCGGAGACGAAGGTGAGGCAGGTGCCGTAGCGGTCGTCCGGGCTCTTCGCGAGGGACGTGGCGAGGACGGTGTCGGCCGCCGGCGGGAGGTCGGGGCGGGACTCGGTCAGCGGGGGCGGTTCGTCGTACTGGTGGGCCCAGAGCAGGGCCATGTCGTCGTCGCGGCGGAACGGCGGGTGGCCCGCGAGGGCCTCGTAGACGACGCAGGCGAAGCCGTAGACGTCGCAGCGGCCGTCGACGGGCTTGCCGGAGATCTGCTCGGGGGCCACGTAGTCGAGCGTGCCGACGAACTGGCCGACCGTGGTGAAGCCGGTCAGGGACAGGGACTTCTTCGTCAGGCCGAAGTCGGTGAGGTAGGCGTGCTCGGGGTGGTCGCTGTCGGTGCCGCGGGCGATCAGGATGTTGCCGGGTTTCACGTCCCGGTGGACCAGCCCGTGGTCGTGCGCCGCGTCCAGCGCGGAGGCGATCTGGGCGGCGATCCGCAGCGCGGGTCCGGGCGCCAACGGGCCCCGGCGGTCCAGGAGATGGCGCAGGTCGCTGCCCTCGACGTAGCGCATGGCGATGTAGAGGACGCCGTCCGTCTCGCCCGCCTCGAAGACGGGGACGATGTGCGGGTGGTCGATCGCGGCGGCGGCCCGCGACTCGTGGGTGAAGCGGCGGCGGAAGGTGTCGTTGCGGGCGAGTTCGGGGGCGAGGAGCTTGAGGGCGACCGTGCGGTCCAGGCGCAGGTCGTGGGCGCGGTAGACGACGGCCATGCCGCCGCGGCCGATCTCGCGCTCGATGCGGTAGCCGGCGATCTGCCGGCCGATCAGCTCGGAGGGCCGGCCGGAGAAGAGGCTGGTGTCACGGGCCATCGGGCGTCACGACCTGGGTGGCGGCGTGCCCGGGGTCCCCGGCGGCGACGACGGGCCCTTCCTCGGCGGCGTAGGTGCTCAGCCGGGTGCCGTCGGCGTAGACCCAGCGGCCGTGCTGGGCGTCGTAGAGCCAGACCGACTCGCCGTCGACGACGACGCCGATCCGCAGGCCCCGGGTGCGGCTGTGGAAGGCCTCGGCGTCCAGGGCGCCGTCGGCCAGCTCCTCGACCGCGGACCGGTAGCGCGTGAGCGTCTCCTCGGCGCGGGCGAGCAGGGGGCGGGGGTCGGCGGTGCGGGCGAGCGGGGCGTCCGCGACGGGCGGGTCCTTGGGCACGGCGACCAGGAAGCGGCCGTCGACCCAGGCCGACCAGCCGTTGGCGCACAGGACGTGTCCCCAGTCGCCGCGCCGCTCCAGGAGCTGGACCGGCAGCAGCGGGTCCAGGGACACGGTGGGCCGGGCGGGGTCGGGGGCCTCCCAGGCGGGCATGCCGTGCTGGGGGACGACGTGGGTGGGCCGGAAGCCGGGGGTGGTCATCACGACTTCCGCAGGACGGCCGGTTCGTGGCGGCGCAGCAGGCGGGAGACGACGTACCCGAAGAGCGCGGACAGGACGACGAGCATCCCGACGTTGAGCAGCCACACCTTCGCCGAGTGCCGGAACAGCGGATCGGTCGTCAGTTCGCCGGGCACGATCCGGGCGAGGCCCACCGTGCCGGCCATCGCGCCCAGGGCCCAGCGCGCGGGCACCAGCCAGGACAGCTGCTCCAGGCCCGGCACGCCGTCGAGTTTCAACAGGGCGCCGCAGAACACGACTTGGACGATGGCGAGCAGCACCAGCAGCGGCATCGTCACCTCCTCCTTGCGCACCAGCGCGGAGATCAGCAGGCCGAGCATCATCGCGGTGAACGCCAGCAGGGCGACGGCGACGGTGATTTCGACAAGGGGCGGCATCAACACGCCTTCGCCGCCGGGCGCGTTGAGGTCGACGCCGAGCAGGGCGACCAGGGTCAGGACCACGGCTTGCAGGACGGTGACGGTGCCCAGGACGACGATCTTCGACATCAGGTACGCCGATCTGGACAGGCCCACGGCTCGCTCGCGCTGGTAGATGGTGCGTTCCTTGACGAGTTCGCGCACCGCGTTGGCGGCCCCGGTCAGGACGCCGCCGACGCACAGGATCAGCAGCGCGTTCATCGCCGTCTCCTGGGTCAGCTTGCTGCCGGCCAGGGCGCGGGCCATGGCGCCCATCACGAACGGCAGCGCGATCATGATGGCGAGGAAGGTGCGGTCGGCGCTGAGGGCGGTGGCGTAGCGGCGGACCAGGGTGCCGAGCTGGGCGCCGCGGCTGCGCGGCCTGGGCGGCGGGGCGATCACGACGGGCCCGGAGCGCGGCACCCGGGGCTGGCCGGAGGCCTCGGTGACGTACTGCCGCTGGAAGGGCGAGGTACGGAACTCGCCGGCCCAGTCCCGGTCCTGGTCCCGCTCGAAGGCCTCGAAGGCCTCGGGCCACTGCTCGTAGCCGAAGTAGGCGAGGGTGTCCTCGGGCGGCCCGTAGTAGGCGATCCGTCCGCCGGGCGCGAGGACGAGGAGCCGGTCGCAGACGTCGAGGCTGAGGACGCTGTGGGTGACGACGATGACGGTCCGGCCGTCGTCGGCGAGGCCGCGCAGCATGTGCATCACCGAGCGGTCCATGCCGGGGTCGAGGCCCGAGGTCGGCTCGTCGAGGAAGAGCAGCGAGGGCTTGGTGAGCAGTTCCAGGGCGACGCTGACGCGCTTGCGCTGGCCGCCGGAGAGGCTGTGCACGGGCTGGTCGGCGCGCTGGCGCAGGCCGAGTTCGTCGATGACCTCCTCGACCCGCGCCTGCCGCTCGGCCTTGGCGGTGTCCTGCGGGAAGCGCAGTTCGGCGGCGTAGGTGAGGGCGGCGCGGACGGTGAGCTGGGCGTGCAGGATGTCGTCCTGCGGGACCAGGCCGATGCGCTGGCGCAGCTCGGCGTAGTCGCGGTAGAGGTCGCGGCCGTCGTACAGGACCGTGCCGTGGTCGGCGGGGCGCTGGCCGGTGAGGGCGCCGAGGAGGGTGGACTTGCCGGCGCCGCTCGGGCCGACCACCGCGAGCAGGCACTTCTCCCCCACCGGGAACGACACGTGGTCGAGGAGCGTCTTGCGGCCGCGGTCGACGGCGACCGTCAGGTCCTGTACGTCGAGGGAGACCTCGCCGGTGTCGACGTACTCCTGCAACTGGTCGCCGACCAGGCAGAACGCCGAGTGGCCGATGCCGACGACGTCACCGGGGCCGAGCAGGGCGCGGGTGACGGCGCTGCCGTTGAGGTAGGTGCCGTTGTGGCTGCCGAGGTCGACGATCTCGTAGCTGCCGTCGGGCAGGGCGCGCAGTTCGGCGTGCCGGCGGGAGACGACCAGGTCGTCGATGACCAGGTCGTTGTCGTCGGCGCGGCCGATGCGGACCGTGCGGGTGGGCAGCGGGCGGACGGTGGTGGGCTGCCGGAAGGTGCCGGTGAGGCCGGGCATCGACACGGCCGTGACCGCCGACGGGCGCTCGGGGGCGACGAGGACCGCCCGTGGTCCGTCGGAGGGGCTGCCGAAGCGGATCACGCAGCCGGGGCCGACGTCCCGTTCCTGGATGCGCAGGCCGTCGGCGTAGGTGCCGTTCGTGCTGTGCTCGTCCGCCAGCGTCCAGTGGTCGGCCTCGGGCCGCAGCACCGCGTGGTGCCACGAGACCCGGGCGTCGTCGATCACGATGTCGCTCAGGGGGTCGCGTCCGACGTGGTAGTCGTGGCCCGGACTCATCACGGTGGAGCCCGCCTCGGTCTCCAGGAGGAGTTCGGGCGCAGTCGGCGCGCTCGGCCGCTCTGCCATGCCGAGATTCTATCGATTCGTCCTGGTGTGCGCCTTTTCTGCGAGGCGCCTCAGCCGACGGAGACGACCAGCGCCGGGATCGTCCGCTGCATGCGCAGGGCGTCGACCGACTCCGCGAGGAGCTCGTACTCGGTGGTGTCGTCGCTGGTGGCGATCCGGATCAGCCGTCCGGCCGCCAACTCCTCGGCGACCAGCTCCTGTTGGGCGGCGTCCCCGCACCAGGCGCGGAGCACGGCGGGCACGTCGGGCACGGAGGGGCCGACCGGGACGAGCGCGCTCGGCGGGACACGGCTGATCTCGGGCTGCGGGTCGAGACGCTCGGCGATCCATGACGCCCGGTCCCGTAACCACCACAGGGCGAGGGCCAACGTGGGGGCCCGGTAACTGCCCAGCGGTACGCCGATACGCTGCCCTCCGCAGGTTCCGTACGCGGTGACATGGCACAGGAATTCGTCGTGCACGTTCACTCCCCCGGTGCGTAGTGCGCCTGTCGGCTGTCCTCGCTTTCGATGCGGCTCCGGACTCACGGTCATCGCGGCTCATGTGCGGTGCGTGATGGCATCCTCGCTGGATGTGAATGCCCTTTCAGTTGAGTATGTTCACTACTGAAACACTGTCACCACGACTTTTTGGCCACTCTCCTGGCATATTCACGCGGGGAGTTGGCCGAAACGTGGCGACCTGTCGATTACCCGAGGAGTAATCGACGGGCCGCGGCACGGCGGGCAAGGTTGCGGTACCGGGTCACCGCGAGCGGGACTCGGGCCCTGACCAGCAGAGACGACCTCAACGGAGGCTGATCCGCATGTCCGCGAACACCGAGCGTCACGACACTGCCGTCGCACGTTACTTCGAGGCCTGGAACGCCGTCGACCAGGAGACCCTGACGAAAGCGGTGGCGGCCGCCTGGGCGGAGGACGGCAGCTACACCGACCCGCTGGCCGCCGTCAGCGGCCACGAGCAGATCGCCGCGGTGATCGCGGCGGCGCACGAGCAGTTCCCGGGGTTCGTCTTCCGCCGGACCGGGGTCGTGGACGGCCATCACGACACCGCGCGCTTCTCCTGGGAGCTGGTGAACGAGGCTGGGGGTACCCCCTCTGGGGGAGGTTCCGCGCCGGTGGCGGGCTTCGACGTGATCACGCTGGACGGGCAGGGCCGCATCCGGTCGGTGCTGGGGTTCCTGGACCGGGTGCCGACCGAGGGGTGATGAGTTCCGGCGCCCGTGGCGGTCTCCTGAAGGAGAGGCCACCACGAGCGAGAGGCGGACGTCATGACCGCGAAGATCGACCGGCAGTTCACCGCCGAGCTGGTCAAAAGCCCGAACGAGGGTGGCTGGACCTACCTGGTCTGGCCGGAGTCCGTCGCGTTCTTCGGCACCCGGGGCCTGGTCAAGGTCAGCGGGACGATCGACGGACATCCGTTCCGCAGTTCCTTCATGGCCCTGGGCGACGGGCGGCACAAGCTGCCGGTGAAGGCCGAGGTGCGCAGGGCCATCGGAAAGGAGGCGGGCGACACGGTGACCGTCCGCCTCCACGAACGCCTCACTCCGTGCACGGTCCCTACTTCTTGATCACCGCGTCGATACGGGCCAGTTCCTCCGCGTCGAAGTCCAGGTTGGCGATCGTGCCGACGCTGTCCTCGATCTGCTGCGGGCTGCTCGCGCCGACGAGGGCGGAGGTGACCCGGCCGCCGCGCAGGACCCAGGCCAGCGCCAGCTGCGCCAGGGTCTGGCCGCGGGACTTCGCGATGTCGTTCAGCTCGCGCAGCTGGGCGACCAGGTCCTCGGTGAGGGCGTCGGAGCTCAGGAACGGGCTGTCGCTCGCCGCCCGCGAGTCCTCCGGGATGCCGTCGAGGTAGCGGCCGGTGAGCACGCCCTGCTCCAGCGGGGAGAAGACGATGGAGCCGACCTGGAGCTCGTCCAGGGCGTCCAGCAGGCCCTCGTCCTCGGGGCGCCGGTCGAGCATCGAGTAGCGCGGCTGGTGGATGAGGAGCGGGGTGCCCAGCTCGCCCAGGATGCGGGCGGCCTCGCGGGTCTGCTCGGCGGAGTAGTTGGAGATGCCGACGTACAGCGCCTTGCCCTGCTGCACGGCGGAGTGCAGGGCGCCCATCGTCTCCTCCAGCGGAGTCTCCGGGTCGGGGCGGTGCGAGTAGAAGATGTCGACGTAGTCCAGGCCCATCCGCGTGAGGCTCTGGTCCAGCGAGGACAGCAGGTACTTGCGGGAGCCCCACTCGCCGTACGGGCCGGGCCACATCAGATAGCCGGCCTTGGTGGAGATGATCAGCTCGTCGCGGTACGCCGCGAGGTCGGACTTCAGGGCCTCGCCGAAGGCCGACTCGGCGGCGCCGGGCGGCGGGCCGTAGTTATTGGCCAGGTCGAAGTGGGTGACGCCGAGGTCGAAGGCGCGGCGCAGGATGGCACGCTGGGTCTCGACGGTGCGGTCCGCCGGGCCGAAGTTGTGCCACAGGCCGAGCGAGATCGCGGGAAGCTTCAGGCCGCTGCGTCCGGTGCGCCGGTAGGGCATCTCCGCGTAGCGGTCGGGGTGTGCGGTGTACAACGCGACTCCAGAGGGGTTGGCACGGTTCTCCGAGGACCACGGTCACCTGAGAACCGGTGTCCCCTACCGATACCCACTCTTTCGCGACCTGGGGGCATTGGTCCAACAGAAGAATCCGATGGAATTCAGCGGACGGGTTTCTGAGTAGGCTTCCGAGTCATGGAACTCCGCCATCTCCAGCACTTCGTCGCGGTCGCCGAGGACCAGCACTTCACCCGGGCCGCCGAGCGGCTGCTGGTGTCCCAGTCCGGCCTGTCGGCCTCGATCCGGGCGCTGGAGCGGGAGCTGCAGACCCCGCTGTTCGTGCGCACGACCCGACGGGTCACGCTCACCCCGGCCGGGCGGGCGCTGCTCGGTGAGGCGGAGCGCATCCTGGCGCAGGTCAGGTCCGCCCACGAGGCGGTGGCCGCGGTGCAGGGGGTGCTGCGCGGGATGCTCGCGCTCGGCTCCGAGCAGTGCATCGCCGGGGTGTACGTGGCGGGGCTGCTCGCCTCGTTCCGGCGCCGGCACCCGGACGTCGAGATCTGTCTGCGGCAGGCCGGTTCCGGCGCGCTCGCGGAGGAGGTCGCGGCCGGCCGCCTGGACCTGGCCTTCGCGGTGCGGACGGCGCAGGAGGACACCGACCAGCTGCGCGTCGTACCGCTGGCCGCCGAGCCGATGACCGTCCTGTGCCATCCCGACCACCGGCTCGCGCGCGCCGGGGCCGCCGTGACCCCGGAGGACCTGGGCGGCGAGGTCTTCGTCGACTTCCACCCGGACTGGGGCCCGCGCCGCACCACCGACGCCGCGTTCGCCGCCGCGGGGGTACGGCGGGCGGTCGCGCTGGAGGTGAACGACGTGCACAGCCTGCTGGACCTGGTCGACGAGAACCTCGGCGTGGCCGTCGTGCCGCGCCACTTCCGGCACAAGCGCCCGTCGCTGACCGCACTGCCCATGAAGGGCACCGGGGAGGCCGTGTACGAGACCGTCGCGCTGCTGCCGCCCGAACAGGCCACCAGCCCGGCGGCCCGGGCCCTGATGGCGCTGCTGGAAACAGGGGGTGTAGGTACACCCCAGGAGGGGGCCCACCCCTCCTGACCGGGCCCGTTCCCCACCGCAGACTCATGACCGTCCACACACGACAACTGCGGTCAGGAGTTCGGGAAATGACGGACCACACACGACGGAACGTACTGCGCGGGGCGGCGGCCGTCGCGGCGGCGGGCGGGCTGCTCGGGACGGGAACCCGGGCGGCGGTCGCCGCTCCCCAGACGCCGACGACGCACCGATTCCCCTTCCTGGAGGGCGCGTTCGCGCCGGTCACGGAGGAACTGACGGCCTTCGACCTGCCGGTGACCGGACGCGTCCCGCGCGAGCTCAACGGCCGCTATCTGCGCAACGGCCCCAACGTCCTGGGACTCGAGGACCCGCGCGCCCATCACTGGATGCTCGGCGACGGGATGGTGCACGGCGTCCGGCTGCGCGACGGCCGTGCCGAGTGGTACCGCAACCGCTGGGTGCGCTCCTCCCAGGTGGCGAAGAAGCTGGGCGAGCCCTACCCGGGACCGGTGCCGCCGGACGACTTCCCCTGCAACACCCATGTGATCCCGTACCGGGGGCGCATCCTGACGCTCCAGGAGAGCGGCCCGCTGCCGTACGAACTCGACGACGAGCTCAACACCGTGGGGACGTACGACTTCCGGGGCACCCTGAAGGGCCCGCTCACCGCGCACACCAAGTTCGACGTCCACGCCGGCGAGCTGCACGCCATCGCCTACTACCCGACCTGGGACCACGTACGGCACCTGGTCGTCGGCCCGACCGGCCGGGTGTCCCGTACTACCAAGATCCCCGTGGCGGACGCGCCGATGATCCACGACTTCGCCCTCACCGAGCACCACGTGGTCATCCTCGACATGCCGGTCACCTTCGACCCGGCGGGCGCCGAGCGCGGCGACATCGTCCCGTACGTCTGGAACGACAAACACCCGGCACGGGTGGGGGTGCTGCCCCGCAAGGGCGGCGCGGTGCGCTGGTTCGAGGTCGACCCGGTCTACTACTCGCACACCCTCAACGCCTACGAGGAGGGGTCGGAGATCGTCGTCGACATGACGAACTTCGACGCGCCGTTCTTCGTCGCGGGCAAGGGTTCGGGGGGCCCGTACGGGGCAAGCACACCCCGGCTCGACCGCTGGACGATCGACCTGCGCCACGGCCGGGTACGGACCCGCACCCTCGACGACCGGCCGCAGGAATTCCCGCGCGTGAACGAGGCGTTGGTGTCCCGTCGGCACCGTTACGGCTACTCGGCGGCGTCCGCCGAGATGGCGCAGGCCTATATGACGGTCGACGGCAACCCGCCCGACCGGGCGTTCGGCAACGCGCTCATCAAGCAGGACCTGCTGCGCGGCACCACCCAGGTGCACCGGCTGCCGCGCGGCGCGGCGGCGAGCGAGGCCGTGTTCGTGCCGCGCGAACACAGCACGGCCGAGGACGACGGATACGCGATCGCCTACGTGCACAACCCCGATCGCGGGGCGTCCGACCTGGTGATCCTCTCCGCCCAGGACTTCACCGGTGAGCCGGTGGCCCGCATCCATCTGCCGGGGCGGGTGCCGCTCGGATTCCACGGGAGCTGGATTCCGGACGCATGAGGCGCCCGGGTGCGCGATGGTGGGGAGCATGCATGCAAAGGACATCCTCATCGACGGTTTCAGCCGTATCCAGGAAGAGGTCCACGCCGCCGTCGAGGGCCTGACCCCCGACGACCTCAACCATCGGCCGACCCCCGACGCCAACTCCATCGCCTGGCTCATCTGGCACCTCACCCGCGTCCAGGACGACCACCTGGCCGACGCCTTCGGGCTCGACCAGGTGTGGCTGACCCAGGACTGGCAGAAGCGCTTCGACCTCGGCCTGCCGCCCCGCGACCACGGGTACGGCCACACCTCCGCGCAGGTCGCGAAGGTACGGGTCGACTCCGCCGAGCTGCTGACCGGCTACTACGACGCCGTCCACGCGCAGACCCTGGAGGCGCTGCGCGGGGTGACCGCGGCGGACCTGGAGCGGATCGTGGACACACGCTGGGATCCGCCGGTCACGCTCGGCGTGCGGCTGGTCAGCGTCCTGTCCGACGATCTCCAGCACGTCGGACAGGCCGCCTACCTCCGCGGCCTGCGTCAGAGCGCGTAGCCCGGCAGGACGACGTCCTCGATGAGGGCCTTGCGCTCGTCGAACGGGATGAAGGCGCTCTTGAGGGCGTTGACCGTGACCGTGCGCAGGTCCTCGACCGTCCAGCCCGCCTCCTCGACCAGCAGGGACATCTCGCGGGTCATGGTCGTGCCCGACACCAGCCGGTTGTCGGTGTTGAGCGTGACGCGGAAGCCCAGGTCCTTCAGGGCCGTGATCGGGTGCTCGGCGATCGACGTGGCGGCGCCGGTCTGGAGGTTGGAGGTCGGGCACATCTCCAGGGCGATCCGGCGGTCGCGCACCCAGCTCGCCAGGCGGCCGAGCTTGCCGTCGACGATGTCCTCGGTGAGGCGGACGCCGTGGCCGATGCGCTGGGCGCCGCACACCTGGACGGCCTGGTGGATGCTGGGCAGGCCGTGGGCCTCACCGGCGTGGATGGTGAACGGCACGCTCTCGCGGCGCAGGTGCTCGAAGGCGGCGAGGTGGTCGGCGGGCGGGAAGCCGTCCTCGGCGCCGGCGATGTCGAAGCCGACGACGCCGGCGTCGCGGAAGGCGACGGCGAGGTCGGCGGCCTCGGCGACGCGGTCGAACATGCGCATGCCGCAGAGCAGGGTGCCGACGCGGACCGGCGTCCCGGCGGCGGCCGCCTTGGCCATACCGGCGGCGAGGCCCTCCTGGACGGTCTCCACGACCTCGCTCATGGCCAGCCCGCCCCGGGTGTTCAGCTCGGGGGCGTAGCGCACCTCGCCGTAGACCACTCCGTCCGCGGCCAGGTCGAGGACGTACTCCTCGGCGGTGCGCAGCAGGCCCTCGCGGGTCTGCATCACGGCGAGGGTGTGCTCGAAGGTGGCGATGTAGCGGACCAGGTCGCCGGAGTTCGCGGCGTCGTAGTACCAGGCGGCGAGCTCGTCCGGGTCGGTGGTGGGCAGGGTGTGGCCGACCTCCGCCGCGAGCTCGATCACGGTGGCGGGGCGCAGGCCGCCGTCGAGGTGGTCGTGCAGGACGGCCTTGGGGAGGCGGCGGATCACGTCGGGGTCTACGCGCGTAGCAGTCATGGCGGGTCTTTCCTGGGGAGCGGGGCGGAACGGTGGGAGGAGGGTCAGGCGGCGGGCTGGAGCAGGTCCCAGCGGTTGCCGTACAGGTCCTGGAAGACGGCGACCGAGCCGTAGGGCTCGTGGCGGGGCTCCTCCAGGAAGGTCACGCCGGCGGCCAGCATCCGGGCGTGATCGCGGGCGAAGTCGTCGGTGTACAGGAAGAAGCCGACGCGCCCGCCGGTCTGGTCGCCGACGCGGGCGCGCTGGGCGTCGTCCTTGGCGCGGGCGAGCAGCAGGCCGGTGCCGCCCGCCTCCGTGCCGGGTTCCACGACGACCCAGCGGGCGCCGCCGGGACGCGGGGTGTCCTCGACGAGCCGGAAGCCGAGGGCCTCGGTGTAGTGGCGGATCGCCTCGTCGTAGTCGTCGACGACGAGGGTGACCAGGGCGATGCGTCTCATCGGGGCCTTTCGGGGCGTGGGATTAGCCGGAGAGGTTATACGTAAAACTTCGCGGGCGCCAGTCCTGTTTCCCAGAGGGGGCTGAAGGGCGTCGCCGGTGGGGCCGAGGGGCGTCGGCCGACGGGGCCGAGGGGCGTCGCCGGGGGCCGAGGGGCTTCGCCGGCGGGGCGGGACTGAAGGGCGCCGGCGGCGGGGCTGGGCGTGAGTCGCACTGCGGCCCTGCACGCGAGTCGGGCTGCGGCCCTACGACCGCCGACCGATGCGGGGTGCCGTGGAACCCGTTAGCGTCCCGGGCATGAAGATCGACAAGCAGCCCCGCGACCCCGGACAGCGCAAGCGTGATCTCCTCGCCCGGCTGGAGCGGGAGATGGACGTCTGGGTGGCCACGGCGGACACCGACGGGCTGCCCTGCCTGGTCCCCCTCTGGTTCTTGTGGGACGGCGAGGCCCTGTGGCTGGCGACGCGGCTCAAGACACCGACCGGCCGCAATCTGCGGAACGTCGGGCGGGCCCGGCTGGCGCTCGGGGACACCCAGGACGTCGTGATCGTCGACGGTGAGGCGGAGATGTTCGCGTCGGACACCGTGCCCTCGGCCGCCGTGGAGGGGTTCCTGGCGAAGACCGGCTGGGATCCGCGGACGGAGAGCCTGCCGTACGTCTGGTTCCGGGTGCGTCCGCGCACGGTGCAGGCGCGCAACGGTGTGCACGAGATGCGGGGCCGGTATCTCATGCGGGACGGCGACTGGGTCGTGTGAGGCATACCGCCGTTCGACATTTCGTGTGTGCACGGGAGTTACCTGAGAGTAATCCCCGGTGGTTGGATGTGCGGCGCCACTCAACCCCCTTCACCCTCAGGGAGATCCAGTGACGTTCTTCGCACCGCGCCGCACCCTGGGCGCGACCGCACTCGCCGTCGCCCTCGCGGCCACCGCCGCACCCACCGCGACGGCCGCCGAACCGGCCCCGGCCGTACGGGTGTTGACGTACAACACGTTTCTCTTCAGCAAGACCCTGTACCCGAACTGGGGCCAGGACCACCGTGCCGCGGAGATCGCGAAGGCGGGCTTCTTCCACGGGAACGACGTCGTCGTGCTCCAGGAGGCGTTCGACAACTCCTCGTCGGACGCGCTGAAGAGAGCCGCCGCGGGCGAGTACCCGTACCAGACGCCGGTCGTCGGGCGGACGAAGGACGGCTGGGACGCCACCGGCGGTGCCTACTCCGCGACCACGCCCGAGGACGGCGGGGTGACGGTGCTCAGCAAGTGGCCGGTCCTGCGCAAGGAGCAGTACGTCTACAAGGACGCGTGCGGTGCGGACTGGTGGTCCAACAAGGGGTTCGCGTATGTGGTGTTGAACGTCAACGGCAGCAAGGTGCACGTCATCGGCACGCACGCCCAGTCGACCGACCCCGGTTGTGACGCGGGCGAGGCGGCTGCCATGCGGAGCCGGCAGTTCAAGGCGATCGACGCCTTCCTCGACGCCAAGAACATCCCGGCGGGCGAACAGGTCCTGGTCGCCGGTGACATGAACGTCGACTCGCGCTCGCCCGAGTACGCCTCGATGCTGGCGGACGCCGGCCTGGTCGGCGCCGACGCCCGCACCGGGCACCCGTACTCCTTCGACACCCAGGACAACTCCATCGCCCACGACCGCTATCCGGACGACCCGCGCGAGGATCTGGACTACGTCCTGCACCGCGCGGGTCATGTCCGGCCGCCGGTCTGGAAGAACGAGGTCGTCAAAGAGGAGTCGGCGCCGTGGACGGTGTCGAGCTGGGGTACGGACTACACCTACACGAACCTGTCCGACCACTATCCCGCGGTCGGGTACGCGGGCTGATCAATCTCCCTGTGCGTGAAGGGAGTTGAGGCGGGTCAGCTCGTCCTCGGTGAGCCGGATCGCGCCCGCCGCCACGTTCTCGGTCAGGTGGTCGGGGTTGCCGGTGCCGGGGATGGCGAGCAGGTGCGGGCCCTGGTGCAAGGTCCAGGCGATACGGATCTGGGCGGGGCTCGCACCGTGCGCCCGCGCGACGGCGAGCACTTCGGCGTCGTGGTCCGCGGTGGCGCCGTGTGCGCCGGCGTTCCCGGCCACCGCGTAGAACGGGACGTACGCGATGCCCTGTTCACCGCAGATGCGCAGCAGTTCGTCGGGGTGGTCCAGGGCGTAGCGGTTCTGCACGCTGACCACGGGCGCGATGGCCTGGGCCTCGGCGAGGTGGCGGGGTTCGACACCGGAGATGCCCAGATGGCGGATCAGGCCTGCCTCGCGCAGTTCGGCGAGAGCGCCGAAGTGCTCGGTGATCGAGTCCTGTCGCATGCGCCGCAGGTAGACCAGGTCGAGGTGGTCGCGGCCCAACTGCCGGAGGTTCTCCTCGACATGGCCGCGCAGGTCCTCGGGGCGGGCGGAGGTGCCCCACTCCCCCGTCCAGTCGCGGAAGGGGCCGACCTTGGCCGCGATGACGAGGCCGTCGGCGTACGGCGCCAGCGCGGTGTTGATCAGTTCGTTGGCGGAGCGCAGGGCGGAGAAGTAGAAGGCGGCGGTGTCGATGTGGTTGACGCCGAGCTCGATCGCCCGGCGCAGCACCGCGATCGCCTGGCGCCGGTCGCTCGGTGTCCCGTGGTGGAAGGCGGCGCTGCCCGTCACCCGCATCGCGCCGTAGCCGAGGCGGTTGACGGGCAGGTCGCCGAGTTTCCAGGTGCCCGCGGCGTCCGCGGTGATCGTTTCGGAGGTCATCGACGGAGTCTCACACAGGGGGGCCGCGGCGGACGAACCCATTGCGGACTCATGACTCAGCCGTCCCAGGACCAGTCCGCCACCTCCGGCAGGTCCGTGCCGTGCTCGCGGATCCAGTCGTGGTGGCGCAGCCGGGTGTCCTCCATCTCCTGGCGTACGGCGGTGGCGCGGACGGCGAGGCCGGGGACGCGGTCGATGACGTCCATGACGAGGCGGTAGCGGTCGAGGTCGTTGCGGACGACCATGTCGAAGGGCGTGGTCGTGGTGCCGATCTCCTTGTAGCCGCGGACGTGCAGATGGGCGTGGCCGGTGCGGCGGTAGGCGAGGCGGTGGATCAGCCAGGGGTAGCCGTGGTAGGCGAAGATCACCGGTTTGTCGGGGGTGAAGAGGCCGTCGTACTCGAAGTCGCTCATCCCGTGCGGGTGTTCCTCGCTCGGCAGCAGGCGGGCGATGTCGACGACGTTCACGACGCGCACGGCGAGGTCGGGGAGGTGGCGGCGGAGCAGCTGAGCGGCGGCCAGCACCTCTTGGGTGGGGACGTCACCGGCGCAGGCGAGCACCACGTCGGGTTCCCGGCTGCCGTCCTCGGTGCCCGCCCAGTCCCAGACGCCGAGTCCGCGGGCGCAGTGGATGCGGGCCTGGTCCATGGACAGCCAGTCGTAGCAGGGCTGTTTGCCGGCGACGACGACGTTGACGTAGTCGCGGCTGCGCAGCACGTGGTCGGCGACGGAGAGCAGGGTGTTGGCGTCCGGCGGCAGGTAGACCCGGACCGCCTCGGGGCTCTTGTTGAGGATGTGGTCGACGAAACCGGGGTCCTGGTGGGAGAAGCCGTTGTGGTCCTGGCGCCAGACGTGCGAGGTGAGCAGGTAGTTGAGGGAGGCGATGGGAGCCCGCCAGGGCAGCCGGCGGGTGGTGCGCAGCCACTTGATGTGCTGGTTGACCATCGAGTCGACGATGTGGACGAAGGCCTCGTAGCAGGAGAACAGGCCGTGGCGGCCGGTGAGGAGATAGCCCTCCAGCCATCCCTGGCAGGTGTGTTCGGAGAGGATCTCCATCACCCGGCCGTGCCGGTCGAGGTGTTCGTCGACGTCGAGGGTGCCGGCCTGCCAGGCCTTGCCGCTGGCGGAGTAGACGGCCTGGAGGCGGTTGGAGGCGGTCTCGTCGGGGCCGACCAGGCGGAAGTCGCGGCGGTCGGCGGTGGCCCGCATGACGTGTTCGAGCAAGTCGCCCAGGACGCGGGTGGGTTCGTGGAGGGTGGCGCCGGGCTTGTCGACGGGGACGGCGAACCGCTCCAGGGGCGGCAGGGGCAACGACCGCAGGAGGAGGCCTCCGTTGGCGTGCGGGGTGGCGCCGAGCCGGTGCGGTCCCTCGGGGACGTGGGTGAGGAGGTGGGGACGCGGGCGGCCCTGGTCGTCGAAGAGTTCCTCGGGACGGTAGGAGCGCAGCCAGGCCTCCAACTGCCGTAGGTGGTCGGGGTTGTCGCGTACGGCGGACAGCGGGACCTGATGGGAACGCCAGGTGTCGGCCACGGGCAGGCCGTCGACCTCGGCGGGACCGGTCCAGCCCTTCGGGGTGCGCAGCACGATCACCGGCCAGCGGGGGCGTTCGCCGGCGTCCTGCTCGCGGGCGGCGTGCTGGATCGCGGCGATGCGGTCGAGGGCGGTGTCGAGGGCCTCGGCCATGGCGCGGTGGACGGTGGCCGGGTCGTCGCCGGTCACATGGAGCGGGTCGTGACCGTATCCCCTGAGCAGGGCGTCGAGTTCGTCCTCGGGGATGCGGGCGAGGACCGTCGGGTTGGCGATCTTGTAGCCGTTGAGGTGGAGGATGGGCAGGACGGCGCCGTCGTGGACGGGGTCGAGGAACTTGTTGGAGTGCCAGGACGCGGCCAGCGGGCCCGTCTCGGCCTCGCCGTCGCCGATGACACAGGCGACGAGCAGGTCGGGATTGTCGAGTGCGGCGCCGTAGGCGTGCGAGAGGGAGTAGCCGAGTTCGCCGCCCTCGTGGATCGAGCCGGGGGTCTCGGGGGCGACGTGGCTGGGGACGCCGCCGGGGAACGAGAACTGCTTGAACAGCCGGGCCATGCCCTGTCCGTCCCGGGTGACGTCCGGGTACGTCTCGCTGTACGAGCCCTCCAGCCAGGCGTTGGCGAGGACGGCGGGGCCGCCGTGTCCGGGACCCCAGATGCACAGGGCGTCCAGGTCACGGGCCTTGATCACCCGGTTGAGATGGGTGTGGACGAGGTTGAGGCCGGGTGAGGTGCCCCAGTGGCCGAGGAGCCGCGGCTTGACGTGCTCCGGGCGCAGCGGCTCGGTCAGCAGGGGGTTGGCCATGAGGTAGATCTGGCCGACGGCGAGGTAGTTCGCCGCGCGCCAGTGGGCGTCCAGGGAGGTCAGTTCCTCGTCCGTGAGTACGCCGGGTTGCTGCCGGGTGGCGGCGGACATGGGTTCCCCTTCCGGTCGGTGTCGGGGTACGGCGGTCGCGTGCGGGTGGCGGTGCCAGCTCCACCCTGACCCGTCACGCCGGGTACCCGACAGGGCCGACCGGGCTACATGCGGACAGGCAGATGGGCCCACTCGGGAGGCGGGTGGGCCGACGTACACGCTTGAGACCGGGCCGAGGTGGGGTTGGCACGGGCTGAGGCCGCGTCAGGCAGAGGCCGGCTCGGGCGAAGGCCGGCACGGGCGAAGGCCGGCACGGGCGAAGGCCGGCACGGGGCGAGGCTAGGCCGACACGGGGCGAGGCATCCCCGGCCCAACGGCTCGACGCCCCTCGCCCCTGGCCCCTGCCCCGGCCCCCGCCCCCTCACCCCTCACCCCTCACCCCTCACCCCTCACCCCTCACCAGCGTCCCCGGCTCAGCCCAGCGGCTTGTTCAGGATTGCCTTGCGGTGGCTGAACGTCTCGATGGAGTAGCGGCCGTGGTAGTTGCCCATGCCGCTCTCGCCGACGCCGCCGAAGGGGAGGTCGGAGACGGTGAGGTGGGCGAGGGGGAGGCCGTAGCCGAGGCCGCCGGAGGAGGTTTCCGCGGCGAGGCGGGCGCGGGTGTCCTCGGACTCGGCGAAGACGTACAGGGCGAGCGGCTTGTCGCGGTCGTTGATGAAGTCGATCGCCTGGTCGAGGTCCGGCACGGTGACGATCGGGAGGATCGGGCCGAAGATCTCCTCCCGCATGACGGGCGACGCGGGGTCGACGTCCGCGAGGACGGTCGGGGCGATGTACTTCTGGGCACGGTCGGTGTCGCCGCCCACGACCACGCGGCCCGAGTCGAGCAGGCCGGTGAGCCGGTCGAAGTGGCGTTCGTTGACGATCCGGCCGTACTCGCCGGAGGTGGACGCGTCGGTGCCGTACACCGCCTCGATCGCCTTCGTCAGCAGCGGCTCCAGCGCCGCCGCCGTCTCCGGGTCGGTCAGGACGTAGTCGGGGGCCACGCAGGTCTGGCCCGCGTTGAGGAACTTGCCGCGGGCGAGGCGGTCGGCGACGACGGCGAGGTCCGCGTCGGGGGCGACGAACGCCGGGGACTTGCCGCCGAGTTCGAGGGTGACCGGGGTGAGGTGCTCGGCGGCGGCGCGCATGACGATACGGCCGACGGTGCCGTTGCCGGTGTAGAAGATGTGGTCGAACCGCTCGGCCAGCAGGGCCGTGGTCTCCGGGACGCCGCCCTCGACGACCGCGAAGGTCTCGGTGTCGAGGAACTCGGGCAGCAGCCGGGCCAGCGCGGCCGACGTCGCCGGGGCCAGCTCGCTCGGCTTGACGACCACGGCGTTGCCCGCGGCCAGGGCGCCCACGACCGGCGCGAGCAGCAGCTGGGCCGGGTAGTTCCAGGGCGCGATGACGAGAACGACGCCGAGCGGGTCGTACTGGGTCCAGGCGGTCGCGTCGGCGCCGAGGTGCGCGGGGACCGGCGCGGACTCGGGGCGCAGCCACTCCTCCAGGTGGTCGAGGGTGTGGTCGATCTCGCGGATCGTGAAGTCGATCTCGGTGCGGTAGGCCTCGGTGGAGCTCTTGCCCAGGTCGGCGTGGAGGGCGGCGGCCAGCTCCGCGCCACGTTCCGTGAGCAGCTCGCGCAGACGGCGCAGCTGCGTGGTGCGCCAGGCGAGGGGCTTGGTGCGGCCGGTGCGGAAGGCGGCGCGCAGTCGGGCCACGACGTCGGCGGGCTGCTCGGGGGTGGGCTGCTGGTTCACGGTGCCTCACTGGTGCTGCGCGGGCCGCTGGGCACGGCCTCGACGGTTAGATGCAAATGCCAACCTTTTCTGCACCGACATACATTCCCTCACCACGTACATAACTTTGCGCTACGGGTTGATCACACCCGGCTGGTCGCGTCGACCGTGGCAGCCAGCCGCTCCAGCAGGCCGCGCAGCAGTTCCTCGTCCCCGTCGCTCAGCGCGGGCCAGTCGGCGCGGACCGCGCGGTCGACGCGCCGCCAGTACTCCTGGCCGCGCGGGGTGAGGTGGGCGAGGATGCGCCGCCGGTCCAGCGGGTCCACCCGGCGGTGGACGAGGTTCTGGTCGACGAGGTGGTCGACGAGCTTGGTCAGCGTCGGCGGCGGCAGGAAGGCGGCCTCGGCGATCGCCGTCATGTGGTGCCCCTGCCCGTCGGAGAGCAGCCCGAGCACCCGCCAGGCGTCGAGCGAGCAGCCCTCCTCGTCCAGCGCCGCCTGGAGGCGTCGCGCCGCCAGCCGCTCGGCCCGGGTCAGAAGCTGCATCAGGTCGCGGGGCTGACGCGGTGATGAGGGGGGCATCGCGCTCCTAGGTCACGGGGTGCGTACATCGTATGAGACAGGCTGGAGTTCACCGGGCGGACCCGAAATCATGACGTCATGTTCCGGCCCCGTCCGCCCGCCCCCGACTGGTTCACCGCCGACGCCTCCGTGCTCGGCGTGGCCCTGGTCTTCCCGTTGCAGGGGCCCGCCGGGATCTTCGGGCCGACCTGCGAGTTGTGCGCCCAGCTGGCGGCCGAGGAGGTCAACCGGGCGGGCGGGGTCCTCGGGCGGGAGCTGAAGCTGCTGCCCGTCGACGGGGGCGCCTCGCCGCGGGAGATCGCCGACCACGTCGAGGCGCTGGTGGACCTGGGGGTCGTGCAGGGTGTCACGGGCTGGCACATCTCCTCGGTGCGGCAGGCGCTGGCGCCGAGAATCGCCCATCGGGTGCCGTACGTCTACACCGCGCTGTACGAAGGCGGCGAGCACACCGCCGGGGTGTTCCTGACGAGCGAGACACCGCGCGACCAACTTCGGCCCGCGATGGGCCTGTTGGCACACGAGCGCGGGGTGCGCCGCTGGTTCGTCGTCGGCAACGACTATGTGTGGCCGCGGCGTACGGCACGGGCGGCGCACGCGTACGCTCGCGAGTCCGGCGGGGTGATCGGCGGCGAGGTCTATCTCCCGCTCGGCACCCATGACTTCGAGCCGGTCCTGCGGCGCATCGAGCGCTCGGACGCGGACGGGGTGCTGATGCTGCTGGTCGGCAGTGACGCCGTGCGCTTCAACCGGGCGTTCGCCGCCTACGGGTTGGCCGCGCGCTGTCTGCGGCTCAGCACGCTCATGGACGAGAACATGCTGATGGCGAGCGGCCCTTCGGCCACCGAGGACCTCTACAGCACCGCCGGCTTCTTCGCTTCCCTCGCCAACCAGGACACCCTCGACCTCCACGGCCAGTACGCCGACCGGTACGGGATCGAGGCGCCCGCGCTCGGCAGTCTCGGCGAATCCTGTTACGAGGGCGTGCTGTTGCTCGCCGCGCTGCTCAAGCGGGCCGGGACCCTCGACGTGACGGCGATCGGGGCGGCGGCCGGGACGGTGTCGTACGAGGGTCCGCGCGGCCTGATGCATCTGCGGGACCGGCATGTGCGGCAGCGGATCTATCTGGCGCGGGCGGACGGGCTGGACTTCGACGTCCTCACGGAGCTCGATCTGCACGGAACCCGCCCTTGACAGGTGCCCGGCGCCGCCAAGATACTTCCCACAGAAAGTAATTAGAATGCCTCGGGCGAATTGTGATTTCTGTTTCCGAATGCAGATCACACGCTGTCCGGGGCGTTTTTTGTTGCCTCCGGGAAAGTCGAGCGAAACACCCTGGAAACAGGCGGACTTGAGTCTGTGGACCGCACTTCAGCAGGCCGTTCACCCTAGGGGGTTGGTTTGTCCAGCGGTTCCCGCAGTTCCCGTGTTCCTCGCCGTGGCTTCCTCGCCGTCGGCGCCGCCCTCACGGCGGTCGTGACGCTGTCCGCGTGCGGCGCCAAGACCGACGCGGCCGGCTCGTCGTCCGACAAGGCGGCGAAGATCGACGTCAGCGGTGACACCGTCAAGGTCGGTCTGCTCAACTCGCTTTCCGGCACGATGGCGATCAGCGAGGTGACCGTCCGCGACTCGCTGAAGCTCGCCATCGACGAGATCAACGCCTCCGGCGGCGTCCTCGGCAAGAAGATCAAGCCGATCAGCGAGGACGGCGCCTCCGACTGGCCGACGTTCGCCGAGAAGGCGCAGAAGCTCATCAAGGAGGACGGGGTCGCGGCCACCTTCGGCTGCTGGACCTCCGCCAGCCGCAAGGCCGTCAAGCCGGTCTTCGAGAAGAACAAGTCGCTGCTGTTCTACCCGGTGCAGTACGAGGGGCTGGAGCAGTCGCCGTACATCTTCTACACCGGCGCCACCACCAACCAGCAGATCGTCCCGGCCCTCGACTACCTCAAGAGCAAGGGCCTGAAGAAGCTGTACCTGGTCGGCAGCGACTACGTCTTCCCGCGCACCGCCAACAAGGAGATCAAGGCGTACGCGAAGGCCAACGGCATGACGATCCTCGGCGAGGACTACGCGCCGCTGGGCTCCACGGAGTTCTCCACGATCGCCAACAAGGTGAAGGCGTCGAAGGCGGACGCCGTCTTCAACACCCTCAACGGCGACTCCAACGTGGCCTTCTTCAAGGAGTACAAGTCGGCCGGTCTGACCGCCAAGTCGATGCCGGTCGTCTCGGTGTCGATCGCCGAGGAGGAGGTCAAGTCGATCGGCACGCAGTACCTGGCGGGCCAGTTGACGGCCTGGAACTACTACCAGACCACCGCGGGCGCGGCGAACGCGAAGTTCGTGAAGGCGTACAAGGCCAAGTACGGCCAGGACAAGCCGACCAGTGACCCGATGGAGGCCGCCTACACCTCGGTCTACCTGTGGAAGGCCATGGTCGAGAAGGCGAAGTCCTTCGACCCGGAGAAGGTGAAGGCCGCCTCCGACGGCATCACCTTCGACGCCCCCGAGGGCAAGGTCACCGTCGACGGCGCCTCGCAGCACGTCTACAAGACCGCCCGCATCGGCGAGATCGGGACCGACGGCCAGATCAAGGAGGTCTGGAACTCCGGCAAGCCGGTCAAGCCGGACCCGTTCCTCAAGGGCTACTCCTGGGCCTCCGGCCTGTCCTGACCGACCGTCATCCTCCGCGGGGTCCTCAGGGCCCCGCGGCGGCCGTCCCCCGGAGCCGCCTCATGACCGTGATCCTCGGTCAGACCTTCACCGGCATCAGCATCGGTGCCGTCCTGCTGCTCATCGCGCTCGGTCTCTCGCTCACCTTCGGCCAGATGAACGTCATCAACATGGCCCACGGCGAGTTCATCATGGCGGGCGCCTACACGACGTACGTCCTGCAGAAGTCCATTTCGAGTGCGGGAATTTCGCTGCTGGTCGCTCTTCCCGTCGCATTTCTCGTCTCGGGCGCGCTCGGCGCGTTGCTGGAATGGCTGCTGATTCGCCGTCTGTATCTGCGGCCACTCGACACACTCCTCGTCACCTGGGGTGTCTCGTTGATGCTCCAGCAGCTCGCCCGCGACATTTTCGGCGCCCCCAATGTGCAGACCCGCGCGCCGGACTGGCTGACCGGCAACATCACGGTCATCGGCGGCGACGACCCGCTCACCTTCGCCAACAGCCGGCTGTTCATCCTGGGGCTGGCGGTCGCGGCGGTCGTCGCGCTGTCGCTGACGCTGCGGCTCACGCCGCTGGGCCGGCGCATCCGGGCCGTGGTGCAGAACCGGGACCTCGCCGAGGTGTCCGGCATCTCGACCTCGACCGTGGACCGTACCGCCTTCTTCATCGGGTCCGGGCTGGCCGGAGTCGCCGGCGTCGCACTGACGCTGGTCGGGCCGATCGGGCCGACGATGGGCACCAACGTCATCATCGACGCCTTCCTGGTGATCGTGGTCGGCGGCATCGGGCAGCTCAAGGGCACGGTCATCGTGGCCTTCGTGCTGGGGGTGCTCCAGTCGGTCCTGGAGTACTCCACGACCGTCAGCGTCGCCAAGGTGCTGGTGCTCGTCGCGATCGTCGCGTTCCTCCAGTGGCGGCCCCAGGGGCTGTACACGCTGCGCACGAGGAGTCTCGTATGAACGTCCTCACAGGCCGCTCGGCACGGGCGTGGGCGGGGTTCGCCGGTGCCGCGGTCGTCCTCTTCGCGATCGCCCCGCTCGCGCTGTCGGACTTCCGGCTCGGGTTGCTCGCCAAGTACCTGTGCACGGCCATGGTCGCCGTCGGCATCTGTCTGGCCTGGGGCCGTGGCGGGCTGCTGACGCTGGGTCAGGGCGTGTTCTTCGGGCTCGGCGGCTACGCGATGGCCATGCACCTGAAGATCGCCGACGCCGGGCCCGGCAACCTGCCCGACTTCATGCAGCTGTACGGCACGGCCACCGAACTCCCCTGGTGGTGGAAGCCGTTCGAGAACCCGGCCTTCGCGCTGGCGGCGACCGTGCTGCTGCCGATGGCGGTGGCCGCGCTGCTCGGACTGTTCATCTTCCGGCGCCGGGTCAAGGGCGCGTACTTCGCGATCCTCAGCCAGGCCCTGGCCGCCGCGCTGGCCATCTGGCTGATCGGCCAGCAGGCCACGACCGGCGGCACCAACGGACTCACCGACATCCAGGGCTTCTTCGGGTACTCCCTCGACGACCCGGTCAACCAGCGGATGGTGTACTTCGTCATCGCCGCCGCCCTGCTGCTGCTCATGGCGATCGCCCGGCAGCTCATCAACAGCCGGTACGGTGAACTCCTCGTCGCCGTACGGGACTCGGAGGAGCGGGTGCGCTTCCTCGGGTACGACCCGGCGAACGTCAAGCTCGTCGCGTACGTCGTCGCCGCCGGGATGGCGGGGCTGGCGGGCGCGCTGTTCGTGCCGGCGGTCGGCATCATCTCGCCCGCGCTGATCGGCATCGTCCCGTCCATCGAGTTCGTCATCGGCGCCGCGGTGGGCGGCCGGGCCAGCCTGGTCGGCGCGGTGCTGGGCGCGGTCGCGGTCGCCTGGGCCAAGACCGCGCTGTCGGAGGAGTTCCCGGCGGCCTGGACCTACTTCCAGGGGCTGCTGTTCATCGTGGCGCTGGCCTTCCTGCCCGGCGGGCTGGCCTCGCTCGCGGTGCTCGTACGGCGGCGGCGCAAGGCACCCCCCGCGCAGAAGACGGCGGCCGTCCCGTTGGGAGAAGCAGCATGAGCGAGCTGGAGATACGCGGGCTGCGGGTAACCTTCGACGGGTTCACCGCCGTCGACGGGGTGGACCTCGACGTCGCCCCGGGCGATCTGCGGTTCCTGATCGGGCCCAACGGCGCGGGCAAGACGACCCTCGTCGACGCGGTCACCGGGCTGGTGAAGGCGGCGGGCTCGGCCAAGTTCGGCGGCGCGGAGCTGCTCGGGCGGCCCGTGCACCGGATCGCCCGGTCCGGCATCGGGCGGACCTTCCAGACCGCCACCGTCTTCGAGGAGTTGACGGTCCTTCAGAACCTGGACATCGCGGCGGGCGCGGGCCGGAGCATGTGGACCATGCTGCGGCGCCGCAAGGACGTGCCGGAAGCGGTCGCGCGGGCCATGGAGACGGTCGGCCTCACCGACCTCGCCGACTCCCCCGCCGGCACCCTCGCCCACGGGCAGAAGCAGTGGCTGGAGATCGGCATGCTGCTGGTGCAGGACGTGAAGCTGCTGCTGCTCGACGAGCCGGTGGCCGGCATGAGCCACGACGAACGGCAGGCGACCGGCGAGCTGTTGCAGCGCATCAGCGAGGAGCGCACGGTCGTCGTCATCGAGCACGACATGGACTTCATGCGGTCCTTCGCGCGCAGCGTCAGCGTGCTGCACGCCGGCAAGGTGCTCAGCGAGGGGACGGTGGCGCAGGTGCAGGCGGACCCGAAGGTGCAGGAGGTGTACCTCGGGCACGTGGAGGACACCGCCGTGGTTCAGGAGGCGTGATGCTCGAGATCGACGACGTCCGGGTCGGCTACCACCGCAGCACGGTCCTGCACGGGGTGTCCGTGACCGTCCCGAGGGACGGCGTGGCGGCCGTGCTCGGGCACAACGGCGCGGGCAAGAGCACGCTGCTGCGCGCGGCCGTGGGCCTGCTCACGCCGGTCGGCGGGACGATCCGCCTGGACGGCGAGGACATCACCCGCCGCAAGCCGCACGAGCGGGTCGCGCGCGGGATGGCGTACGTCCCCCAGGGCCAGCAGTCGTTCCCGCACCTCACCACCGCCGAGAACCTCCAACTCGTGGCCGACGGCCGCAAACGCGGCAGAGCGGCGGTGGCGGAGGCGCTGGACCTCTTCCCCGCGCTCAGGGCGCTGTCGAACCGTCGCGCCGGGCTGCTCTCGGGCGGCCAGCGCCAGCAACTCGCCATCGCCCGCGCCCTGGTGACGGAGCCTCGGATTCTGCTGCTCGACGAACCGACCGAGGGCATCCAGCCGTCGGTGGTCGCCGAGATCGAGGAGACCATCCTCGCCCTCGCGGCCCGGGGCGGGCTGTCGGTGCTGCTGGTCGAGCAGCACGTCGGCTTCGCGATGCGGGCCGCCGAGCGCTACTACGTGCTGGAGGCGGGCCGGGTGACCTCCTCCGGCGAGGGCGGCAAGGAGTCGGAGGTGGCGGTGCGGGAGGCGCTCAGCGTGTGAAGCACTCCATGCAGGCGCACTCCATGCAGGCGCACTCCATGCAGGCGCGCTCACCGCGAGGCGGAGGCGCGCTCAGCGCGTGAACCGTTGCAGGTAGGCGCGCTCGGCCGGACTGCGGCTCAGGGCGATGGCGGTCTCGTACTCCTGTCGGGCCTCCGCGTCCCGGCCGAGCCGGCGCAACAGGTCGGCACGGACGGCGTGCAGGACGTGGTAGCGGTCGAGGTCGAGGGCGTCGACGAGGTCGAGGGCCGGTTCCGGGCCCTCGACCTCGGCCACGGCGACCGCCCGGTTCAACGCCACGACCGGACCGGGCGCCAGCGCCATCAGCTGGTCGTACAGCTGGAGGATCTGCCCCCAGTCGGTGGGCGGTCCGTCGCTGTGGACGGCCTGGACGGCCGCCTGGATCTGGTACGGCCCCGGCTGGTTGCGGCGCAGACACCGTCGTACGAGAGCGTGCCCCTCCGCCACGAGCGCGCGGTCCCAGTGGTCGCGGTCCTGCTCGGGCAGGGGGACGAGGACCCCGTCGGCGTCCTCCCGGGCCGCCCTGCGGGACTCGACCAGCAGCATCAGCGCGAGCAGACCCGTGGCCTCGGGCTCGTCCGGCATCAGCTCGGTCAGCAGCCGGCCGAGGCGGATCGCCTCCGCGCACAGGTCGGCCGAACCCTCGTTGAAGATCAGGTAGATCACCGCGAGGACCCCCTTGAGCCGGTCCGGGAGGTCGGCGTCACGGGGCACCCGGTACGGGATGCGGGCGTCGCGGATCTTCGCCTTCGCGCGGACCAGGCGCTGGGCCATGGTCGGCTCGGGCACCAGGAAGGCGCGGGCGATCTGCGGGGTGGTGAGCCCGCCCAGGAGGCGCAGGGTCAGGGCGACCTGGGCCTGAGGGGCGAGCGCCGGGTGGCAGCAGGTGAAGATCAGACGGAGCCGGTCGTCGCGCACGGGGCCCTCCTCGGCCGGTGCGTCGGGACTGTGCAGCAGGGCGGCCTCGGCCTGCCGCGCCTCGCGGGAGGACTCGCGGCGCAGCCGGTCGATCGCCCGGTTGCGGGCGGTGGTGATGATCCAGCCCGCCGGGCTCGGCGGTACGCCGGACTCCGGCCAGCGCTGCACGGCCGTGGTGAAGGCGTCCTGGACCGCTTCCTCGGCGAGGTCGATGTCGCCGAGGAAGCGGACGAGGACGGCGACGGCGCGGCCGTACTCCGCGCGGAAGACGGCCTCGACGTCGACGGGCTGCGGTGTCACTCCTCCGCCTGGTGCATGAACGGGCGCACCTCGATGGGCAGCGTGGTGGCCCAGGTCGCCTTCCTGCCCCATTCCAGGGCCGCGTCCAGGTCGGGGGCCTTGATCAGGCAGATGCCGCCGAGGTACTCCTTGCCCTCGGCGTACGGCCCGTCGGTGATCAGGACGTCGCCGTCGCTCGGGCGCAGCACGGTGGCCGTCTCGGGGCCGTGCAGTCCGCCGGCGAAGACCCAGGCGCCCGCCTCGCGCAGCTCGTCGTGGAAGGTGCCGAGGTTGCGGACGATCTCCGCCATGGCCTCGGGCCCGGGCGGTGTCCCGTCGGTCGGGGTGATCACACTGAGCAGGTAGTACTGCATGACGTCCTCCTTGGCGTCGTGTCCTTCTCTCACCTCCTACACGAACGGCACACCCCCGGATCGACACCGCGCACGACGAGATCGGGAGAATCCTTCCCATGACCACCTCGCCACTGATCGCCAGCGCCCAGCAGCTCGCCGACACCCTCCTCGTCCCGAACGCGGAGCGGGTCGACCAGGCGGAGGTGCCCGCGAGCCACCTCGACGCGATCCGTCGCTCGGGCCTGCTCGGGGTGAGCGGGCCGGAGGCGTACGGCGGGGCGGGTGCCCCCGACGCGGTGGCGCGAGAGGTCCAGGAGATCCTGGCCGGGGCGTGCTGCTCGACCTGGTTCGTCCAGACCCAGCACCACACGCCGGTGCGGATGCTGGCGAAGTCGGAACTCCCGGTGCGGGAGCGCCTGTTGCGGCCGCTCGCGACCGGCGAGCTGCTGGCCGGGATCGCCTACGCCCATGTCCGCGCCTTCCCGCGCGTCGTCGTACGGGCCACGGCGGAGCGCGACGGCTGGCGGTTCGACGGGACCGTGCCCTGGTACACGGGCTGGGGGCTGAACGACGTGATGCTGCTCGCGGGGATCACCGACGCGGACGAGATCGTGTTCGCGTTCGCCGACGCCCGCGAGCAGCCGGGGCTGCGGCCCTCGGCGCCGATGCGGCTGGCCGCGCTGACGGCTGCCCGTACGGTCTCCCTGGACCTGGACGGGCTGTGGCTGCCGGAGTCGTCCGTGCTGCTGCGCACCCCGCAGGAGAAGTTCGCCCTCCTCGACATCCCCCGCAGCACCAACGCCTCCCCGGCCGTCTTCGGTCTTGCGTACGCCGCGCTGCGGGTCGTGGCGGACAACGGTGAGCATGAGACGGCCGAGGCGCTGCGCGAGGGCGTCGACGAAGTCCGCCGGAGGGCGTACGCGCTGGCCGACCACCCCGTCGCGCACGAGCACGTCGAGGAGCGGCTCGCCCTCAGGACACGCGCGTACGACCTGATGCGGGCGGCCACCACAGCGGCGGTCGTGTCCGGCGGCGGCCGCACCATGGACCTGCGCAACCCGGCCCAACGGCTGGCCCGCGAGGGGATGTTCCTGCTGATCCAGGGCCAGACGTCGGTCGTGCGGCGGGCACATCTCGACGCGCTGGGCGGCTAGGGCCTGTCCGACGCGTCGGATGACTCGCTGTTGCGCCGCGCATACACCTCTATCTCGATCTTCATGCGGGGGTCCGCGAGGCCGCACACGAGCATCGTGGCGGCCGGCCGGACGTCGCCGAAGCAGCGGCGCAGGACCGGCCAGCAGGGCTCGAAGTCCTCACGGTCGGGCAGTAGGTAGCGCACCCGCACCACGTCGGCGAAGGTGCACTTCGCCTCGGCCAGCGCGGCCTCGATGTTGCGCAGACACTGCTCGGCCTGCACCACCACGTCGTCGGAGATCGTCATGGTGGCGTAGTCGAAGCCGGTCGTCCCGGACACATGCACCCAGTCACCGTCGACCACGGCACGGGCATAGCCGATGTGCTCCTCGAAGGTCGAGCCGCTGAGGATCGCGCGTCGCTCTGTCATACGCAGAACGCTAGGTGACCAGCACAGATACGTCTAATACAGCTGAAGGCATGACCTGATATCCCTCGGCGTATGGAGCGCCCGGACTTCCCTGGCCCCGGCGAGCTAGTCCAGGAAATCGCGCAGGGCCGCGGTGAGTTCCGCCGGTGCGTCTTCCTGTACGAGGTGGCCGGCGCCGGGGATGAGTTCGAGCCGTGCGCCGGGGACGCGGGCGGCGAGTTCGTGGCCCTTGGCGGCCGGGATCCAGGTGTCGTCCTCGCCCCAGCAGATCAGCGTCGGGATCGCGATCTCGCCGTACCGGTCCTCGATCTCGTCGGTGTGGGCCTGGTCCGCCTGGGCGATCTGACGGTAGAAGGCGGCCTGTCCCTCGTCGCCGAGCCAGGGCTGGACGAGCCGGTCGAGGACGGCGGGGTGCAGGCCGGGGCTGCTGGCCGAGGTGACGTACTCGCGGACCAGGGCGCGGTGCAGCGCGGGCGGGAGTTGCTCGAAGACGTCCGAGGACTTGCCGACCAGGCGGAAGAAGGGCGAGCCCCAAGGGGCCAGCGCCACCGGGTCGACCAACACCAGCGAGTGGTAGCGGGCGCCGTGCAGCAGATGGGCGCGCAGGGACACCGCACCGCCGAAGTCGTGGGCCACCACCCGGGGTTCGTCCAGTCCCCAGTGCGCCAGGAGTTCGGTGAAGACCCTTCCCTGAGCCGCCAGGGAGACGTCCTGTCCCGCGGTCATCCGCGAGCTGCCGTAGCCGGGCATGTCCCACACGAACACCTGGTGGCGGCGGGCGAGCGCGCGGGCCACGGCACGCCACACGTACGAGGAGAAGGGCGTGCCGTGGTTGAGGACGACCGGCGGGCGGCCGGGTTCGCCGAGGCTGTCCCAGCGGACCTCCCCCGACGTGCTGCGGTACGTCCTGGTCAGCTGCCACTCACCCACGGACTCGCTCCTCCCGTGCCCACCGGACGACCCGGCGGTCTCAGCTCGCGAACGGCACCTGTGCCGAGGAGGTGATCTCCTTCCCGGCCGGGTGGTGCCACAAACCCTGCGCGGCCAGGCGCGGGAGCACTCCCTCACCGAACCAGTACGCCTCCTCCAGGTGCGGGTAGCCGGAGAGGACGAACTCGTCGATGCCGAGGGCGTGGTACTCCTTGATCCGCTCGGCGACCTCGTCGTGGCTGCCGACCAGGGCGGTGCCCGCCCCGCCGCGCACCAGGCCGATGCCGGCCCAGAGGTTGGGGTGGATCTCCAGGCCGTCCCGGTTGCCGCCGCCGTGCAGGGCGAGCATGCGCTGCTGCCCCTCGGACTCGCTGCGGGCGAGCCCGGCCTGGACGGACCTCACGGTCTCCGGGTCGAAGCCGTCGAGGAGCCGGTTCGCCTCGGCCCACGCCTGTTCCGAGGTGTCGCGGGTGATGACGTGCAGCCGGATGCCGAAGCGCAGGGTCCGGCCGTGCCGCGCCGCCAGCCCGCGCACCCACGCGATCTTCTCCGCGACCTGCGCGGGCGGCTCGCCCCAGGTGAGGTACACGTCCACGTGCTTCGCCGCGACCTCGCCGGCGATGGGTGAGGAGCCGCCGAAGTACACCTCGGGGACCGGGTCGGGCAAGCGGGCCAGCTTCGCGTCCTCGACCCGGAGGTGCTCGCCCTTCAGGTCGACCGTCTTGCCGTCCCACAACCCCCGTACGACTTCCAGGAATTCGTCGGTACGGCGGTAGCGGCCGTCCTTGTCGAGGAAGTCGCCGTAGGCACGCTGCTCGTGGCTCTCGCCGCCGGTGACGACGTTGAGCAGCAGCCGTCCGCCGGACTGCCGCTGGAAGGTGGACGCCATCTGCGCGGCCAGCGTGGGCGAGACGAAGCCGGGGCGGAAGGCGACGAGGAACTTCAGGCGCTCGGTGTTCTGACTGACCATCGCGGTCGTCAGCCACGCGTCCTCGCACCAGGCGCCGGTCGGCGTGAGCGCGCCGACGAAGCCGAGGTCCTCGGCGGCCCGCGCGATCTGGCTCAGGTAGGCCACCGTCGGCGGCCGGTCCCGTCCGGAGACGGTGGCCGGGGTGCCGTGGCCGCCGCCGACGACGTGCCGGCTGTCGCCGTTGGTGGGCAGGAACCAGTGGAAGGTGAGGGACACGTGGGGGTCTCCGTTCATGGGGCTAGAGCAGTCCGTGCCGGGGTGGCCGGGTGCCGTTGAGCACGTACCGGCCGATGTGCTGGATCTTCCAGCGGGTCGGGTCGTGCAGGGTGTGGGTGCGGGCGTCGCGCCAATGCCGGTGGAGATTGAGGGAGTTGAGGGCGGAGCGGGTGCCGGCCACCTCGAACAGCGCGCTCCCCACCTCCACGGCGGCCTGCGCGGCCCGCACCTTGGCGGCGGCCACGGCGATGGACGCCTCGGCCGCCGAGTCGTCGGTGAGCTCGGCCTGTGCCGCCTGCACGGCGCGCCCCGCCTCACGCACCAGCGCTTCCGCCGCCCGCACCTGGACGGCGAGTTCGCCGAACCGCTGGATCAGCAGCGGGTCCTCGGCGGCCGTCTCCACACCGCTCTCGAACCACGGCCTGCTCTTCGTCCGCACGAACTCCGCCGCCTCCGCCAGCGCTCCCCCGGCGATCCCGGCGTCGATGGCCGCGTGCAGCAACTGCGCTACGGCGCCGTGGAGTTGCGGACCCTCGAAGGTGAGGTGATGGGGCAGGACCCGGTCGGCCGGGACCGGCACGCCCGCCAGGCGGACGGTGCCGCTGGCGGTCGTACGCTGGCCCAGACCGTCCCAGTCGTCGACCACCGTGAGCCCCGGCGCGTCGGCCGGCACGTACGCGACGTGGAGCTTGTCGTCCTCGGCTCGGGCCAGCACCGGGATCCAGTCGGCGAACAGGGCGCCGGTCGAGTAGTGCTTGACGCCGTCGAGGACGTACGAGCCGTCCGGCCGCGGGGTCAGACGGGTGCGGATGTCCTGGACGTGCTTGGTGCCCGCCTCGGACTGGGCGTTGCCGAAGCGGCGGCCGGCGAGGAGTTCGGCGAAGAAGAACTTGCGCTGCTCCTCGGTGCCCTGCCGGCGGATCACGTTGACGTAGGCGAAGTGGCTCTGCGGGATCTGCGCGAGGCTCCCGTCGGCGGTGGCGAGCAGCCGGAAGATCTCGGCGAGGGTGGGTGCGCCGACGTCCGCGCCCCCGTGGTCGGCGGGGACGGTGACGGCGAGCAGGCCGGACGTGGAGAGCCGGTCCAACTCCGCGCGGGGCAGCCTGCGTTCGGTGTCCCGCGCGGAGGCTCCGGCGCGGAACTCGTCGGCCAGGGCCGCCGCGACGGCGAGGGCCTCCGCGTCGTCGGCGATCACATGGGCGGTCATCGTCGGCTCAGCTCGCCGCTGCCAGGACCGGGGTGCGGCCGAGGGCGGCCGAGAACTGGTCGACGACCTGGGTGAGGGCGTCGCGGGCGGTCGCGGCGACGGACAGGGTCCCGTCCTCGTGCGGGGTGATGTCCTTGTCGAGGGTGAACCAGCCCTGCACGATGTGGGCGGCGCCCATGGAGTTCAGGACCGGGCGCAGGGCGTAGTCGATGGCCAGGACGTGGGCGGTGGTGCCGCCGGTGGCGAGCGGCAGGACCGTCTTTCCGGTCAGCGCGTACTGCGGCAGCAGGTCGAGCAGGGCCTTCAGGACTCCGGAGTACGAGGCCTTGTAGACCGGGGTGCCGACGACGACGCCGTCGGCACGGGCGAACAGCTCGGTGGCCGCGACGATCGCCGGGTGCTGGAAGTCGGCGCCGAGGAGGGCCTCGGCGGGGATCGTGCGCACGTCGAGCGGGACGACCGTGTGCCCCTGGGCGACGAGGCGCTGGTCCAGGTGGCGCAGCAGGCGGTTGGTGCGGGAGGAGGCGGACGGGCTGCCGGAGACGGACAGGACGGTGGCCATGGGTCCTCTTTCGGGGAGGCGGGGCGCCCCTGGCGGGCGAGCCGGGGGCGCCCCTGGGGAAGCGGTCAGGAGTACCAGGTGGGTTCGGGCAGTTCGCCCTCGAGGACCCAGCGGCCGACCTCGCGCCGCTTGTAGGCGACGGGGTCGTGGAGGGTGTGGGTGCGGATGTTGCGCCAGAACCGGTCGAGGCCCTCGGCGGTGGTCGTGGACCGGGCGCCCGTCACCTCGAAGATCTTGCCGGCGACCTCCAGGGCGACGTCGGTGGCGCGGGCCTTCACGGCCGCCACCCGTACCTCGAAGTCGCCACGGGTCCGCTCGGTGACCGCGTCGGGGTCGTCGTGCAGCTTCTGTCCCTCGGCGGCGACGGCGTCGGCGAGCGCCTCGACGGCCCACAGCTTGGCGGTGAGGTCGCCGTAGATGTCGATGACGTACGGCTCGTCGACCGCCCGCTCGTGTCCGCCGTGCAGCCAGGAGCGGGACTTGGTGCGGGTGTAAGTGGCGGCCGTCTCCAGGGCGCCGCCCGCGATCCCGAGGTAGAAGTTGACGAAGACCAGCTGGATGGTGGGCACGTTGAGGGTGTTGTACGTGCGCGGCTGGAACCGCTTGTCGACGTAGCCGGCCGCCGACGACCACGGCGTACGCACCCCGTCGAGGGTGACGCCGCCGCTCTCGGTCAGCCGTTGGCCGATGTTGTCCCAGTCGTCGTGGAAGGTCAGGCCCTCGCTGTCGGAGGGCACGATCGCGAAGACGTGCTGGTCGGTGCCTTCGAGGACGCCTTCCAGGACGGTGACGTCGGAGACCTTGCTGCCGGTGGAGAAGGACTTGCGGCCGGTGAAGACGAGGTCGTCGCCGTCCTCGGTGACGATCACGTCCTTGTCGCGGGGGTTGACGGCGCCGCCGAAGAACCAGCGGTTGCGGGCGGCCTCGGCCTCGACGTGCTCCCACTGCTCACGGGTGCCGACCAACCGGGCGGCCCAGTTCCACAGGTAGTGGTAGCCGAGGAGCTGGCCGATGGAGCCGTCGGCCTTGGCGACCTCGCGGACGACCCGGTACGCGGTCTGCCAGTCCTGGCCCGCGCCGCCGTGCTCCGTGGGGCCGAGCAGGGTGACGAGACCGGCGTCCTTGAGCAGCTGGACCTCGGCGTACGGGGTGGCGCCGGCCCGGTCGCGGGCGGCGGCGTCGGTGGCGAGGACGGCGGCGACCTCGGCGGCGCGGGCGATCCAGTCCTGGGCGGTCCGGGGAGCGGGCCGGTGCTCCCAGTCGGTGTGCGTGGCGGTGCTCATGTCGGTTGCCTCCTCAGACCTGGGCGGGGACGGACTCGGGGAGCTGGGCCTCCAGTTCGCGCACCAGCGGCAGGACGCGGCGGCCGAAGTACTCGACCTCCTCGTGGTAGTGCAGGAAGCCGAGCAGGAGCAGGTCGACGCCGAGCTTCTTGTAGGCGACGATCCGCTCGGCGATCTGCTCCGGGGTGCCGATGAGGCCGGTGCGGAAGCCGTCGTTGTACTGGACGAGGTCCTCGAAGGAGGAGTCCTGCCACATGCCCTTCTTGTCGGCGGTGGACTGGCCCGCCTGCTTCACGGCCGCGCCGAAGCCCTCGACGGCCTCGGTGTCGGCCTTGGCGACGATCTCGCGCAGGGTGTCGCGGGCCTCGGCCTCGGTGTCACGGGCGATGAGGAAGCCGTTGAGGCCGAACTTCGGTGCCGTACGCCCCACTTCGGCGGCCGACTTGCGGACGTCGGTGATCTGCTCGACGACCCCGTCGAAGTCCTTGCCGTTGGAGAAGTACCAGTCGGAGACCCGCCCGGCCATCTGGCGTGCGGCGGTGGAGTTGCCGCCCTGGAAGATCTCCGGGTGCGGCCGTTCGGGGGTGTTGAGGGGCTTGGGCTTGAGGGAGAAGTCACGCAACCGGTAGAAGTCACCGGCGAGTTCGGTGTGGTCCTCGGTCCAGATCTGGCGCAGGGCGCGGATGAACTCCTCGGAGCGGCGGTAGCGCTCGTCGTGCTCCAGCCAGGGCTCACCGAGGGCGGTGAACTCGCCCTTGAACCAGCCCGACACGACGTTGACCGCGAACCGGCCGTTGGACAGGTGGTCGGCGGTGGCGCCGAGTTTGGCGAGGACGCCGGGGTGCCACAGGCCGGGGTGGACGGCGGCGATGACCTTCAGGCGTTCGGTGGCGAGGAGGAGGGCGAGACTGAAGCTGGTCGACTCGTGCTGGAACTCGGCGCCGTAGCTGGCCATGTAGCGGACCTGGCTGAGCGCGTAGTCGAAGCCGTTGTTCTCGGCGAGGACGGCGAGTTCGCGGTTGTAGTCGTAACCCCAGTCGGTGCGCTGCTCGATCCTGCTGGTGACGAGTCCCCCGCTGACGTTGGGGACCCAGTAGGCGAATTTGACGGGCTCTGCGGGCATGCGGAACTCCTGTTGCGGATGGTGCGTAATGTTTTCGGGCACGCCGAATTCAGGAAATGCGCGGGCGCGCAGAATTCAGGCGAGAAACGAGAAAACAGACGTGACGCGGGGAACCTTGAGCAGTGCTCAGGCCGCGGGGCAACAGGAGGCGCTGGAGACGCGTGCGAGGTCGACATGGCGTCGCCGCGTGAGGTCCAGTCGCATCTTCATGTCCTCGATCGTGACAGTCGCCGGTCGGGGCCGTCAAGGTAAACCCGACCGGTCTCGTATCGCGGACCATTGAATTTCACGAAGGTGTGACAGGGAAACCCTTGAACGTGCCGGGAAATGGGCCGCATTCTGCCTGGCATGCGCACCGAACAGCTCGAATACATCGCCGCGGTGACCCGGCTCGGTTCCCTGCGCCGGGCCGCCGAGGAACTGCGCCTTTCCCAGCCCGCGTTGAGCGAGACCGTGCGGAATCTGGAACGCGAGCTCGGCGTGGACCTCCTGGAGCGCAAACGCTCGGGCGCGACGATGAGCGCGGAAGGGCGGGAGCTGCTGCCGCACATCGTCAACGTGCTGGACGCGGTGGACCGGTTGCGGGCGGCGGCGGGTGAGCAGCACCGCATCAGCCGGATGGTGCGGGTGGGCACGGTGAACGCGGCGACCGTGCCGCTGCTCATCCCCGCCGTGCGCGACTTCCGCGCCTGCCATCCGCACACCCAGGTCGAGGTGGTCGGCGCGCAGCAGACCGAGATCCACCGGGCGCTGGCCGAGGGCGGTCTCGATCTCGGCCTGGTCAACCACCTGGACGGCGACGACGTCCCGGCGGGCATCGAGTCCACGGAGCTGCTGCGCGGTCGGCCGGTGGTGTGTCTGCGGCCCGACCATCCGCTGGCCGCGCGCACGGTGGTGACCGTGGACGATCTGCTGGCCGAGCCGCTGATCGCGATGCGGACCGGATATGTCATGCACCGCTATGTGCACCGCCTGCTGCGCGGTCGCGGCCCGTCCTTCTCCTACTCCACCGACGGCGCCGAGATGGGCAAGCTGATGGTGGCCGAGGGGCTCGGGGCGACGGTGCTGCCGGACTTCAGTGTGGTGGGCGACCCGCTGGAGCGGCAGGGCACGATCACCTGGCGGCCGATCGCCGGTGACACGACACGGGTGCTGCTGATGCTCCAGCGGCGCCGGGCCGAGTCCGTGCCGCGAGCGGCTCAGGACCTGCACGAGGTGTTCGTGCGCCGGGCCCGGCGAGCGGCGGGGTCCGGTCGGGACGACGCTGACCGGTGACCTGCGGGTGAGGGCCGTCGGGACAGGTCCGGTCAGTCGTCGTCGCCCTGGAGCACCACGAGGAACGCGTCGGACTTCAGGTCCATGACGACCGTCGCGGGTTCACCCTGGGCGCGGCGCTGCGCCGCGTACTCCTCCGCCGGCCACGATCCGCGTGGAGCGCCTGCCGGGAACCGCTCCAACACCTTCGCACCCATATCGGCGATCACCTCCGACATCGATCTTCCGTTCAGTACGACGGCGGTATGACGGGCCACCGTCATACTGTGCGGTTGCCCGGGAACGCCGCGGACAGTCCATCTGCGGAAGAGACCGCATCCGATACGGCCCCAGACGTGGAAGTGATCACTGGGGGACGTGACACGAAGGGTCTGCGGCAGATGAACGACGAACACACCGGAGCGCCGCCGCGCTGTCTGGTGACCGGCGCGACGGGCTACATCGGCGGCCGGCTCGTGCCCGAGCTGCTGGCCGCCGGGTACCGGGTGCGCTGCCTGGCCAGGTCCCCCGGCAAACTCCGCGACCAGCCGTGGTCGGGTGACGTGGAGGTCGTACGCGGGGACGTGCTGGACGCCGACGCGGTCGCCGGAGCGCTGCGCGGCACCGACGTCGCCTACTACCTGGTGCACGCGCTGGGCACCGGCGACACCTTCGAGGAGACCGACCGACGGGCCGCCCGGATCTTCGGCGAGCAGGCCCGTGCCGCGGGCGTGCGTCGCATCGTCTACCTGGGCGGGCTCACCCCCGCGGACGTGCCCGAGCGGGAACTGTCGCCGCATCTGCGGTCCCGGGCCGAGGTGGGCCGCATCCTGTTGTCCTGCGGGGTGCCCACCACCGTGCTGCGGGCCGCGGTCGTCATCGGCTCGGGCTCGGCCTCCTTCGAGATGCTGCGCCACCTCACCGAACGCCTGCCGGTGATGGTGACCCCGAGCTGGGTGCGCACCCGCATCCAGCCGGTGGCGGTGCGCGATGTGCTGCGGGTCCTGGTGGGCAGCGCCCGGATGCCGTCCGACGTGAGCCGCGCCTTCGACATCGGCGGGCCGGACGTGCTGACGTACCGGGAGATGATGATCAGGTACGCGGCGGTCGCGGAGCTTCCGCGCCGGCTCATCGTGTCCGTGCCGATGCTCAGCCCCGGCCTGTCCAGTCACTGGGTCGGTCTGGTGACGCCCGTGCCGGCGTCCATCGCGCGTCCGCTGACGGAGTCCCTGCGGCACGAGGTCGTCTGCCAGGAGCACGACATCGCCCGGTACGTGGCGGATCCGCCGGGCCACCCGATCGGCTTCGACGAAGCCGTCCGGCTGGCCCTGCGCCGGGTCCGCGACGCGCAGGTGGCGACCCGCTGGTCCTCGGCGTCCGTTCCGGGCGCCCCCAGCGACCCGCTGCCCACCGACCCCGACTGGGCGGGCGGCAGCCTCTACACCGACGTACGGGAGATCGACGTCGACGCCCCGCCCGCCGCCCTGTGGCGGGTCATCGAGGGGATCGGCGGGGAGAACGGCTGGTACTCCTTCCCGCTCGCCTGGGCGCTGCGCGGCCGGCTGGACCGTCTCGTCGGCGGGGTCGGGCTGCGTCGGGGGCGGCGGGACGCGGCCCGGCTCCGGGTCGGCGACTCGCTGGACTTCTGGCGGGTCGAGGAGGTCGAACCGGGGCGGCTGCTGCGGCTGCGCGCCGAGATGCGACTGCCGGGTCCGGCCTGGCTGGAGATGTACGCCCGGACCGACGACAGCGGCCGCACCCGCTACCGCCAGCGCGCCCTGTTCCACCCCCGCGGCCTGCTCGGACACCTCTACTGGTGGAGCGTCTCCCCGTTCCACGCCCTCGTCTTCGGCGGCATGGCCCGCAACATCGCCCGCGCCGCGGCCCGGGCGTCGGCCGAACCCGCGCACCGCCCCGCCCCCACCCGCCGCTGACCCCGTCGCCCGTCCCCCCTCACCCGGAGCCCGCGCAATGCACGTCTCGATCGTCCTGTTCACCTCGGACCTCCGCCTCCACGACCACCCGCCGCTGCGGGCCGCGCACGAGGCGCGTCAGGTGGTGCCGCTGTTCGTGCGCGACCGGGGTGTGACGGACGCCGGGTTCGCCGCCCCGAACCGGCTGGCCTTCCTCGCCGACTGTCTGCGGGACCTCGACGCGGGCCTGCGCGAGCGGGGCGGCCGCCTGGTGGTCCGCAGCGGTGACGTCGTCGAGGAGGTCTGCAGGGTGGCCACGGAGACGGACGCCGACGAGGTGCACATGGCGGCCGACTTCAGCGCCTACGCGCAGCGACGTGAACAGCGGCTCCGGCGGGCCCTGGAGGCGGACGGCCGCCGCCTGCACGTCCACGACACGGTGACCTCGGCGGTCGCCCCGGGCGCGCTGGCCCCGGCCGCCTCCGACCACTTCGCCGTCTTCACCCCGTACTTCCGGCACTGGAGCGGCGTACGGCTGCGGGAGCCGATGGCCGCGCCGCGCACGATCCGGGTCCCGGACGGGGTCGGCTCGGAGGATCCGCCCTCGCGCGCCGGGCTGTCGGGGGTCTCGGCGGGCCTGGCCGCCGGCGGTGAGGCGGCGGGCCGGGCGCGGATGACGTCCTGGCTGCGCGACGGCGTCGGCGCGTACGAGGACCGCCACGACGACCTGGCCGGCGACGCCACCTCCCGCTTCTCACCGCATCTGCACTTCGGCACGCTCTCCCCGGTCGAACTGGCCCACCGGGCGCGCAAGTCCGGCGGACCGGGCGCCGAGGCCTTCGTACGGCAGCTCGCCTGGCGGGACTTCCACCGGCAGGTGCTCGCCGCCCGCCCGGCCGCCGCCCTCACCGACTACCGCACGAAGCACGACCGTTGGCGGTCCGGACGTAGGGCCGGCGAGGACATCGAGGCCTGGAAGGAGGGGCGCACCGGCTACCCGGTGGTCGACGCGGCGATGCGCCAGCTGCGTCACGAGGGCTGGATGCACAACCGCGGCCGCCTCCTGACCGCGAGCTTCCTCACCAAGACGCTGTACGTCGACTGGCGCGAGGGCGCCCGGTACTTCCTGGAGCTCCTGGTCGACGGCGACATCGCCAACAACCAGCTCAACTGGCAGTGGATGGCGGGCACCGGCACCGACTCGCGACCGAACCGGGTCCTCAACCCGGTCACGCAGGCCAAGCGGTACGACCCCGAGGGCGCGTACGTACGGCGCTGGGTGCCCGAACTGGCGGAGCTGGACGCCCCGTCGGTGCACGAGCCGTGGAAGCTGCGCGGCCTGGACCGGGCCGCCCTCGGTGACTACCCGGACCCGATCGTCGACCTCTCCGACGGTCTCGCCCGCTTCAAGCGGTCCCGCGGACTCGACTGACCGAGGTCTCCGTCAGGCGCCGGTCGCGGCGGCGGACAGCAGCTCGACCGCGTCCTTGAGGGCCGCCGGCCACGGCATCTCGCGCGCCGCCGCGCCCGACCAGCCGGGCCCGCCGACGACCACCACGGGCTGCCGGCGGGCGCCCCGCACACCCCAGCGGGTGGCGGCGACGTGACGGGCTAGCGGCAGGTTCGCGGTGGAACGCGCCTGCGCCCACAGGAACACGGCGGACGGCCCGAGTCGCCGCACCGCGGTGGTGAGCGCCTCCCCCGGCACCGCCGCGCCGAACATCCTTGTGGGCAGGCCGAGTTCACCGAGCGCGGCGTTGAGCGCTTCGAGGGGCAGGGTGTGCTGTTCGCCGGGCACACAGGCCAGGACGACGGGGCCGGCCGCCGTCTGCGGGACCGTGGGGGTGCGGCGGCGCAGCGCGGTGGAGACATGCCAGGACAGCAGGTGTTCGACCTCGACGTAACGGTCGCCGGAGGACGCCCACTTGCGCCCCACCGCGTGCAGGGTGGGCATCATCACCTCGTGCCAGGCGGCGACGACGCCGTACTGCTCCACGGCCGCGGCGAGCAGCTCCTCGACTGCCGGGGCGTCGAGCCGGACGGCGGCGCGGGCCAGCCCTCGGCACTCCTGGCGCACGTCCCCGAGCGGCAGCGTGCCGGCCGCCCGGGAGCGCGGCGACTCGCGCGCGGGCACCTCGGCGGCCGGGCCGGGCGCACCGGTGCCGGACCGGGCGGCGCGGGCCGCCTCGGCGGGCGGCACCCCGGACGAGGTCAGCCGGCACATCGTCTCCAGGACCTCGATGTCCCGCGGGCTCCAGCGCCGATGCCGTCCCTCGTCCCGTACCGCGGGCCCGATGCCGTAGCGGCGGTCCCAGGAGCGCAGCGTGGTCGGCGACACGCCCAGCCGCCGGGCGACGGCGCCGGTGGTGAGCGGGACGTCGGCGGTCCGGGAGGCCTGCTCGGCCCTCTCCGCGGGAGTTCCGTGCTCGGGCGGCTCACTCATGGCGCGAATATACGACGCAGAACCGATGCAAGTTGATGACCTTGGTCGACGGCTCCCACCATGGGCGAACCGGGCCGAGTCCCGGTGAGGCGTTCCGATCAGTGAGGAGCCGTCGCCATGACCGAGCAGCCGATCACCGCCCCCGCGTCCCGATGGGCGACCGGGGAAGCGGCCCTCGCCGACGAGGAGGTCGCCCGGGGGCTGGTGGCGGGCGACGAGGCGTGCTTGGCGGAGGCCTACCGTCGCTGGTCCGGGCTGGTGCACACGCTGGCGCGAAGGTCTCTGGGGGACGCCGAGGAGGCCGCGGACGTGACCCAGCAGGTGTTCCTCGGGGTGTGGCGCGGGCGCGGGGGTTTCCGCCCCGAGCGCGGGGCGATCGGCGGCTGGATCGTCGGCATCGCCAGGCGCAGGATCGCCGACGCGCTGTCCGCCCGTACGCGCCGTACGGAGCTCGTGGCGGCCGTGGGCTCGGCGTACGGGCCGGCCGCCCCCGCCGCCGGGCACGCCGAGGCGGTCCTGGACCGGGTCGTCGTGCAGCACGGGCTGGCCAGGCTGCCGGCGGCCCAGCAGCGCGTGCTGCGGCTGGCCTTCTACGCGGACCTCACCCAGACCCAGATCGCCGACCGCACCGGCTGGCCGCTCGGCACCGTGAAGAGCCATGCCCGGCGCGGGCTGCGTCAGCTGCGGGGGTTCCTGGAGCCGGACCCGCATCCGGAACCCTGACAGCGGCCGAAGTAGAAGGCGAGGCGCGGTGTGCGCACCGGCGCCCGCTCCGTGACGGCCTCCGGGGAGAGTCGGCGCTCCCCGGGGGCCGTCGCCTCACCCTCGGCGGGACGCAACGGACATCTACACATAAAAGAAAAATAAGAGCAGAATGTACGCAGGCGGCGCTTACCGCACACCGCAGCAGACGCGGTCAGCCTGCGAGTCAGAAGGAGACGAGTCATGGCCAACGTCTCGCCCACCCGGGGTGACATGACCAGTCACCCCGATGTTTCCGAAATGCGGGCACGGTACGCCCGTATGCTCGGCGGTCGCGATGTGGCGCTCGTGGACGGACCGGTGTTCCTGCTCGGTCTGTACTGCGCCGTGTCCCCCTGGATACTCCACTACACGACGAGCCAGCCCGCCCTCGTGACGCACAACCTCATCGTCGGCATCGCGATCGGCCTGCTGGCCCTCGGGTTCACCCAGACCCCGGAGCGCATGTACGGGTTGAGCTGGGCGTTCTGCGCGGTCGGCGTCTGGATGATCGTCGCCCCGTGGGTCGTCGGCGACAGCCCGGACACCGGGGTCGCGCTCAACAACATCATCATCGGCGGCCTCGCCGTGATCCTCGGGCTGTTGTGCACCAGCGCGGCGGCGAAGAGCGCCACCAGGACGTGACAGCAGGGGGCACCCGACCCCGAACGTTCGGAAAGGACAGGACTCCGGCCGGTCCGCGCCCCGCGGACCGGCCGTTTCACGCGCGGCTCAGCCGTTGGGCATCAGCCACGGCTCCTCGGGCAGCGGACTGCCGGTCTCCAGAAGGGACTTGAGGTTGGACAGCACCGCCGGCCAGCCCTGGGACACGTCACTGAGCGCACCGTCGTCGGGCAGGTCCTCGTGGGTCACCGTGAGCCGGACGATGCCGCCGTGCGGCTGGATGTCGAAGGTGACCCGGGAGTACTTGTCGTCCTGCCCCTCGTCCTCGGGCGCGGCCCAGCTGGTGACGAGGCGGTGGGGGCGGTCGCTCTCCACGACGGTACCGACGACGTCGGCGATGCCGGAGCCGTCCGTACGGACGTGTTCCCAGCGGGAGCCCTGCTGCCAGTCGGAGACGTTGCCGTGGCCCCAGTAGGCCGCGGTCAGGTCCGCGTCGGTGAGCGCGTCCCAGACCTTCTCGGGGGTGCTCCGGATGTAGGTGACGTACACGAACGTGGGCTTGTCGGTCATGGCTTCCTCGGCTCGTCGCTTCACGGCACCGAGCGCGCTCAGGCGCGGGCGCTCGAACTTGTCGATCCACCGCTCCTGGATCTCGTGGAGCGGGACCGGGTTGAGGTAGTGCAGCTTCTCCCGCCCCCGCCGCACCGTGCTGACCAGGTTGGCGGCCTCCAGGACGGACAGGTGCTGAGTCACGGACTGCCGCGTCATGGCGATGCGCTCGCACAGCTCTCCGAGCGTCTGACCGTTCTCCTCGTGCAGCCGGTCCAGCAACCGCCTGCGCGTCTCGTCGGCCAGCGCCTTGAAGACCTGGTCCAACCCCGGGTCGCTCTCTGATCGCACACTCAACGTTATGCAGGTAATCACCTGCATGTCAACGCCGACCGCCGTCAGCGCAGTCGCGCGTCCAGTTCCCGCCGGTGCCGGGCGGTCCACTCGTACGCGGCCCGCACCTCATCCACAGCCCCGCGCTCGCACAGCGCCACCAGGGCCGGCTCACCCCGTTCCGCCCCGGCCTCGATGCCTCGCCGGCACCGGTCCTGCCACCACAGGACCGTCTCGACCAGCCCGGCCCCGCCGGTCGGTCCGTAGGCGTCACGGACGAGCCGCATGCCGCGCGCCGCCTCCGCCACGTCCGTCACGCCGGGCCCGAGGTCCAGGTACTGCCAGCAGAGATGCGCCACGTCGTGCACGCGTTCGCCGGGGGCGGCGAGGTCCCAGTCGACGAAGGCCAGCGGCCGCCATCCGGTGCCGTCGACCGCGTAGACGGTGTTCTTGGGCGCGAGGTCGTTGTGGCAGACGACGTCCTGGTCGCCCGCCAACGGTGTGCCGTGGGTGAGGTCGTGGAACTCCCGGACGAGCCGGGCGACACGGACGAGCGTCTCGTCACGGCGAGCAGCGGCCCGCTCCTCCGGGCTCACGGCCGCGCGCCCCTCCAGATATGCGAGCACCTCCCGGCCCTGCTCGTCCGTCCCCAGAAGCCGGGGAGCACCCTCCCAGCCCCGTTCCGCGAAGAGCGCCAGCAGCTCGCGGACGTACTCCGATCCGGCCGACGGGACGCGGCGCACGGTCGATCCGATCCGTACGGCCCCACTGACGGCTCCGCCCTCCAGCGGCATCTCCTCCACGGAAAAGAAGTATCCGGCCCTGGAGGCCGGCTGGCACGCTCAGCCCATGGACCACTCCGAGGTACTGCTCATCGGCGGCCGGGCCGGGGTCGGGAAGACGACCGTGGGCTGGGAGGTCTCCGCGCGACTGCGGGGCGCCGAGGTCGCGCACGCCGTGCTCGACGGGGACTTCATGGGAGCGGTGCATCCCGCGCCCGCCGGCGATCCGCACCGGGCGCTCGTCGCCGAGCGCAACATCACTGCCGTGTGGGCCACTTACGCCGGACTCGGGTACCGGAGGCTCGTCTACACGAACACCGTGTCCGTGCTGGCGGAGGCGACCGGCATGTGGCGGCGGGTCATGGGCGACGACGTGCGGATCGTACGGATTCTGCTCACCGCCACCGACGAGACGGCCCGGCAGCGGCTCACCGGGCGGGAGTTGGGGTCCGAGTTGGAGCGGGAGCTGCTCGGCAGCGCGCGCAAGGCGCGGATGCTGGACGAGCGTGCGCCCGCCGGCACCCTGCGGGTGGTGACCGACGGGCGCACGGTGATCGACATCGCGGCCGAGGTGGTGGCCGCGACCGGATGGGCCGCGGCGAGGGTCAGCTGACGTTGAGGGCCGTGTCGTCGAGGACGAACGAGGTCTGGAGCGTGGAGCCCTCCGTGCCGGTGAACTTGAGTGTCACGGTCTGGCCGGCGTAGCCCGCCAGGCTGAAGCTGCGCTGGGTGTAGCCGCTCGCGGCGTTGAGGTTGGAGTAGGTGGCCAGGGTGCCGAGGACCGTGCCGGAGCTGTTGAGCACCTGCACCTTGAGGGTGTCGTAGGCGGTGCTGGTGCTGGTCTCGGCGGTGTCGACGTGCAGATAGAAACTGAACGTGGCGGTGGTGCAGGCCGACGGGATGGTCACCGCCTGCGACAGCGTGTCGGTGCGCGCGGAGCCGTAGCCGTCGAGCCAGGCGTAGTAGGAACCCGAACGGGCGGACTGGCTGCCGGAGTTCGTGATGACGCCGCTGCTGGCGCTCCAGGTGCTGCTGCCCGACTCGAAGCCGTTGTTGCCCAGCAGCTGGGCCGCGGTGCAGGTGCTACCACCGCCGCCCCCACCCCCGCTGCCGCTCGCGCCGGCCAGCCACTCGGTGGCGTTGAGCGCGAGGGCGGCGTTGGTGGCGCCGGAGTCGTTCCAGCCGTCGTAGAGCGTGTTGCCGGACTGGCCCGTGTCGTCGTCGATGGGCGAGCTGTCGCCCCAGAACGCGACGCGGCCGCTGCCGAACGTGCTGGTGGCGAAGAAGGCCCCGGTGTTGCCGGAGTAACCGGTGCGGTAGAGAAGGCCCTTGACGGAGGAGTTGTCGGCGGGCTTGAGGGTGGCCGTCGTACCGCTGGCGATCAGGCTCTTGGTGACGGTGCCGAACGAGCCGTGCAGCACCGGGTTGGTGCTGTCGCTGATCGCGCTCGGGTAGTCGGAGCTGATGCTCAGCGAGTCGATGGAGAAGCCGAACGGGTCGGTGGAGTCGACGCTGTTGTTGGTCATCAGGTCGTTGAGGATCTCGACCGCGTCCTCGCCGTCGTTGTTGCGGTCGGCGCCGGTGTGGTCGGAGATCATGAACAGGCCGCCGCCGTTCTTCACGAAGTTCATGATCGCCGTCTTCTCGGCGGTCGTGAACAGCGTGTTGGGCTCCGGCAGCACCAGCGTGTCGAAGTTCGCCAGGTCCTGGGCGCCGGAACCGCCGTAGGTGAGGCTGGAACCGGAGGGCAGTGTCTTCAGGCTGTAGTTGCCGGTCTTCTGGAGCGCGACGCCCCAGGAGGAGAGGGCGCCGGTCCAGTCGGTCTCGGCCGACGGGGAGGAGTCCTCGCCCAGGGGGTCGGGCTGGCTGGTGGAGATGATCCAGTCGGCGTTGCCGGCCGTCTCGGCGTGGGCGTTGTCGAACAGGATGCGGTGCGGGGTGGCCGCGGCGGCCGGGGTGGCCGTGGACGTCTCGACGGCGGCGCCCGTGACGAGCAGACCTAGGGCCGCGAGGGCGGTGGTGAGTCTGTGGCGGGATCTGGGGAGCTGGGGCATCCGGCGTACCTCCGAGTGGGGTTGGGGCGGGAGCGGGTGCGGGCCGGGCTACACGCGTAGACCTGGGGCAGATCTGCGCGCGTAGAACTTCGGTCGAAGGAATCCCTGACCGTTGATTTGAAAGGTACATGGCAGCCAGAGCACTGAACAGACGCCACTTCCCACACCAGGTCAACGTTTGACCCCACGTTGGCCGTTGGTTGAAACGGCACGGACTGTTACCGGTTTCCGGGGGCATGTGAACGGGTGCGGGGGTCTGGAGAGGAGGGGCTGGGATGGAGATCTCGGGGATCATCAGTGCCATCGTCATCGGCATCGTCATCGGCGTGCTGGGCCGGCTCGTGGTACCGGGTCGGCAGCGCATCGGCATCCTGCTGACCATCGTCGTCGGCATCGTCGCCGCGCTGCTCGGCTCGGCGATCGCGGCGGGGCTCGACGTGGCCGACACCAAGGGCGTGGACTGGGTCGAGTGGCTGATCCAGATCGGCCTCGCCGCGGTGGGTGTCGCGGCGCTGGACCGGTCGAGGGTGCGGCGCTGAGCGCAGGAGACGGGTCGATAACCCGTTGCGTACGGAGTCGGGCGGCGGCTAGCTTCGGCGGGCTCGCCGCCCGAACCCGACCGTGACGGAGCCCCGTTGACCCTGCGCATCACGCCCCTGGCCGACCCCGAACCCGGCACGTCGAGCCGCAGGCTTGCCTGGCTCGCCTCGGGCACCGACGGAGCACCGGTCGGGTCCGCCTTCCTCCGGCTGTTCACCAAGGAGGGCCAGGAGCATCTCGCCGAACTGGAGATCGCCGTGCACACCGGCGAGCGGCGACACGGAGTCGGCACCCGGCTGCTGGACGCCGCCGTGACCGCGGCCCGGACCGAGGGGCGGCGGTCGGTCATCGCACAGGCCGAACAGGGCTCCCCCGCCGACGAGTTCCTCGCCGCGCGGGGTTTCCGCCGGGTGCTGTCGCTGACGTACGCGCGGCTCGCGCTGAAGGACGTCGACCTCACCGCGCTCGCCGAACAGGACAAGCCCGGTTACGAGTTGACCGAGTGGGACGGCACGGTTCCCGCCGAACTGGCCCGGTCCTACGCCGATGCGCGGCGCGCCATGGACGACATGCCGATGGAGGGCACCGACTACGGCACGGTCGTGTGGGACGTCGAGCGCGTGGTCGCGGCCGCCGAGGCGGTCGCGCGGCGCGGGGAGCTGCTGCACACCGTCGCCGCGGTCGACAGGGGGGACGGGTCGATCGTCGGCTTCTCGGAACTGGTGGTGCCCGGTGACGGACTCGGCGACGGCCAGCACTACGGCACGGCCGTCCTGCCGGAACACCGCGGCCGGGGCCTGGCCCGCTGGATGAAGGCGACGTCGATCCGCCGGGCCCGCGAGCGGCACCCGGACCTCGCCGGGCTCCTCACCGACACCGCGGACAGCAACGCGCCGATGCTCGCGGTCAACGCGGCCCTCGGCTACGTACCCACGCACAAGGCGGTGGAGTACCAGCTGGACCTCTGAAAGGCTCTCCCTCCTGGAAGGGGAGGGATCTCCTGGCTCAGGCCGCCGCCCGCAACGCCGCCAGACCCTCCCGAGCCGACGGGTACACCGGCGTCCAGCCCAGCTCCCGCTCCGCCTTCGCGAGGGACACCCGCAAGGTCGACGCCATGATCGCGTGGGCGTACGACATCGGACGCATCATCCACAGCGGCACGGGCAGCGGCTTCGGGAGCCCGAACTCCTCCGCCACGGCGAGGAGATGGGCGCGGAACCCGAGGGGTGTGCGGTCGGCGATGTTGTAGGCCTGGCCGGGGCGGCCGTGCTCGACGGCGGCGACCATCGCGCGGGCCGCGTCGGTCAGCTCGACCCAGGGGACGACGTGGCCGTGGTCGGCGGGGGCGGGCAGTTGCCGCCTGCGCAGCATGGGCAGGAGGTTCTCGGTGCCGCCGGGGCCGTAGAACGCGCCGTAGCGCAGGGCCACGCCTTCCAGACCGGGGGCCTCGAAGGTCAGCCGCTCCTTGGTGCGCATCCCGGCGAGGTGCCGTTCGAACTCCGGGTTCGTGCCGCGCGGGCCGAAGGCGTCGTCCTCGGCGAGCTCCCGGTCGCCGTGGTCGCCGTAGCCGTATCCGAAGACCATCGACTCCGCGACGAAGCGGCGGGCGCCGGTCGCGTGCGCCGCCTCGATCAGATGGGCGGTGCCCTCGATGCGCAGCGCGTCGGTGGCGTACATGTCGCGGTGGCGCAGGGGCGGCTTGCTCAGGGCCGTCACGGCGTGGATCACCGTGTCGAAGTGGTGACCGTCGACGGCGCGGAGCACGGCGTCGCGGTCCATGAGGTCGGCCCGCACGCCGTTGTCCCGGCCGCGGCCGAGGCCCGTGACCTTGTGCCCGGCCTCGGTCAGAGCGCGCGTGATGTGCCGGCCGAGGACGCCACTGGCACCCGCGAGCAGGATGCTCTGGCTCTGGTTGTTGCTGGGTTCGCTCCGGTTCGTCGTCATGACTCTGCGACGGATCGGGCGGGCACCGGCGTGACATCCCGTCCGCGTGCGCTACGTCACGGTGTGTACAGGTACGGCGTCGTCGTGGTCAGTGGTTCGAAGCCGAGGCGTTCCAGGATGGGGCGGCTGGTGCTCATGGCGTCGACCTGGAGGTAGCGGTAACCGCGTTCGGCGGCCTCGCGGGCCCGCAGGGCCACCAGGGCGCGGTAGATGCCGCGACCACGCCAGGCCTCGACGGTTCCGCCGCCCCAGAGGCCGGCGAACCGGGTGCCGGGGACCAGCTCCATCCGGGCCGCGCTGACCGGGGTGTCCCCGTCCAGGGCGAGGACGGCGACCACGGTGTCGGGCTCGGCGGTGAGCTGGGCCAGCAGCTGGTGGCGCAGCCGGGTGCTGTCGGTGCCGAAGGCCGCCTCGTGCACGTCGGCCACGAGGTCGACACCGGCCTGGTCGGTGACGGGCAGGACGCGGATGCCCTCGGGCGGCTCGGCGTCCAGGGTGAGGTCGTTGACCTCACCGATCATCAGGGTCTCCTCGGGCTGCGGAGTGAACCCCGCCGACCGGAGCCGCTGTCCGAGGTCCACGGGCAGGTCGTGGCCGTAGAGCTTCCACTCGAACTCGTGACCGAGCCCGGAGTAGTACGCGATCTGCTCGGCGATCGCGGCGTCCGCGCTGCCGGCGTCCAGGTCGGACCACACCACGCCGTTCCAGCCCTGCGCGGTGGAGACCTGCCGGACCACCTTCCCCGTCCGTTCGATCCGGGACTCCGGACTGTCCGGCTGCGCGCCCTCGCGCATGTCCCGGTCGTACAGGGCGAGCACCGCGTCATGATCCATGGGTTCACTCCAGCACCAGGAGGCACCCGGGGCAACACCTTTACGGGCCATGATGTCCGGGAACATTCCGCAGCCGCCGGGTCGAGGAGGGCCGTACGCCATGGTCGTGAAGGACGAGGAGCTGCCGTATCTGCGCCGCTGTGTGGAGCTGGCCGCCGAGGCGCTGGAGGCCGGGGACGAGCCGTTCGGCTCGGTCCTGGTGGGCGGGGACGGCGCGGTGCTCGCCGAGGACCACAACCGGGTCGCTTCGGGGGACCGCACCCGGCACCCCGAGTTCGAACTGGCGCGCTGGTCCGCGGCCCGCCTGACCCCCGAGGAGCGCGCGGCGGCGACCGTGTACACCTCCGGCGAGCACTGCCCGATGTGCGCCGCCGCGCATGCCTGGGTGGGTCTCGGCCGCATCGTGTACGCGGCCTCCTCCGAGCAACTGGTCGAGTGGCTCGGCCAGTTGGGCGTGCCCGCGGCTCCGGTGCGCGCCCTGCCGGTGCGGGAGGTGGCGCCGGACGTGGTGGTGGACGGGCCGGTGCCGGAGCTCACGGAGCAGGTGCACGCGCTGCACCGCCGCTTCCACGAGCGCTGAGGCCCGTGGGGCTCGGGATGCAGCCGTCCGGGTGGGGTGCCTACGATCGGTAAGGATCCCGGACCAGGTAGGACGGCCCGGTCTCCGCCACAGGGGGAGGCGCTTGCCCTTGCTGCCGGCACATCGGCTGATGGCGGCCTACATCGCGGCGGTCGCCGTCGCCACCCTCGTCTATCTGACGGTTCCCAGCGCGCGTACGCCGTTGTGGGCCGTCATCGGACTCTCCGGTGTCGCCGCCGTACTCACCGGTAGCCGGCTGCACCGCCCCGCGCACCGCTGGCCCTGGTGGGTGCTCGCCGCCGGGCTGCTGACCTTCACCGCGGGCGACACGTACTACAACGTGATGGAGGACTACTTCGGCGCCTCCAACCCGTTCCCCTCCCCCGCGGACGCCTGCTACCTCGCCACCTACCCGCTCTTCGCGATCGGCCTGTCCGGCCTGGTCCGCTACCGGTGGTCGGGCCACGACCTGCCGAGCCTGCTCGACGCGCTCATCCTCACCAGCGGTCTCGCGCTGCCGGTGTGGGTGTACCTGGTGCAGCCGCTGACCGAGGTGGAGGGGCAGACCTGGCAGCAGCGGGCCATCAGCATCGCCTACCCGCTCGGTGACGTGCTGGTCCTCGCCCTGCTGGCCCGGCTGCTCACCCCCAGCCCGGTGGACGGCCACAACCGGTCGGTGCAGCTGCTGTTCGTCGGCACCGCGACACTGCTGGGCTTCGACATCGCGTACGGCATCCTCCAGCTGAACTCCATGTGGGAGACCGGCACCCTGCTGGACACCGGGTGGATCGTCTTCTACACGGCGTGGGGACTGGCCGCCCTGCATCCGTCGATGGTGGCGCTGACCGCGGCCGTACCGCAGAAGGTGTCGCTGCTCCCCCGGCCGCGCCGGCTGCTCCTGCTGGCCGCCGCGACCCTCATCGCGCCCGCCGTCCTGCTCCACGAGGGGCTCACCGGCTCACCCCACCACGCCGCCGTGATCGCCGGCTTCTCCAGTGTGCTGTTCCTGCTGGTCATCCTGCGGCTGGCGGGCATCGTCGTGGTCCACCGCAAGGCGGTGGCGCGGGAGCTGGCACTGCGCCGGGCGGGGGCCTCGCTGGTCTCGGCGGTACGGCTGGAGGAGGTCGCCCGGTCCTGCGAGACGGCCGTCGACACCCTGCTCGGCCCCACGGTGCGCCACCGCACCCGGCTGCTGCTCGCCGAGCGGGCCGCGGCGTTCACCCCCGACGGCAGCCGCATGATGTCCCGCGCCGAGATCGACGGCGTCCTCGCCGCCGGCTTCGGGGGGCTGCCCGCCGTCCTCGCCTGCCCGATGACACCGCCCGACCGGCCCGCGGCACAGATCCCGGGGGTGCTGCTGGTCGGCGGCCCGCCCCAGCCGCTGCACGAGACGCGGGCCTCCCTGGAGATCCTCGCCTCCCACGCGGGCCTGGCCGTCGAGCGCGTCGCGCTGCGCCAGGAGATCGTCCGCCGCGAGAACGAGGCCTACTTCCGTACGCTCGTGCGGAACACCTCCGACGTCATCCTGATCGTCGAGGACGACAACACCGTCCGCTACGCCAGCCCGTCCGCGGCCTCCGTCTTCGGCCACACGAACCTCGTCGGGGCCTCCCTGCCCGACCTGGTCGACCCGCGCGACCGCAACCGGGCGGCCCGGCAGCTCGACGCCGTACGGGAGAGCGGGCCACGGGCCACCCACGACCACTGGTGGGTGCGGCACCGGGACGGCCGGGTCGAGGTGGAGGTGCGGTGCAGCGACTTCCGCGACGAGCGCACGGTCGCCGGACTCGTGGTCACCCTGCGCGACGTGACCGAGCAGCGGCGCCTGGAGCACGAGCTGACCCAGCGGGCCTTCCACGACTCCCTGACCGGCCTGCCCAACCGGACCCTGCTGCTGGAGCGCATCGAGCGGGCCCTGCTGCGCGGCCGCCGCGAGTCCTCCCTGACCTGCCTGCTCTTCATCGACCTGGACGACTTCAAGCTGGTCAACGACACCCTCGGGCACTCGGCGGGCGACCATCTGCTGATGGCCGTCGGCAGCCGGCTGTCCAAGGCGCTGCGGCGCACCGACACGGCGGCCCGGCTCGGCGGCGACGAGTTCGCGGTGCTGATGGAGGACGCGCGCGAGCCGCTGGACGCGGAGCTGCTGGCGGCACAGGTGATCCAGACGCTGACCCGGCCGTTCGTGCTCGGCGAGGAGTCGGTGACCGTCTCCGCGAGCGTCGGGGTGGCCACGGCCCGGGACAGCACCGACGCGGAGGAACTGCTGGGCCACGCCGACCTGGCGCTGTACGCGGCGAAGGCGGCCGGCAAGCGGCAGTGGCGGCGCTTCCAGCCACTGCTGCACAGCCGCATGGTCGAGCGGCACGACCTCCAGAGCCGGCTCGCCCAGGCGGTCGCCGGAAAGGAGTTCGCGCTGCGCTACCAGCCCGTCGTGGACATCACCGCGGGCGAGGTGGTCGGCTTCGAGGCGCTGGTGCGCTGGCCGTCCCCGCGCCGCCGGCCGGTGTCGCCGGAGCAGTTCATCTCGCTGGCCGAGGAGACCGGACACATCGCGGTGCTGGGCTCCTGGGTGCTGGAGAACGCGGTCCAGGACATCGCGGGCCTGCAACGGCTGCCGCGGCCGGGCGAGCCGCCATACGTCAGCGTCAACGTCTCCGCCCGGCAGTTCCGCGACGCCGGTTTCGTCGACCAGGTCGGCGAGGCGCTCAGGACGCCCGGGCTGGCGCCGGGGTCACTCCAACTGGAGCTCACCGAGACGCTGTTGCTGCGTCACGACATCCAGATCCAGGGAGTGCTCCAGGCGCTCAAGGAGCTGGGCGTGCACATCGCCGTGGACGACTTCGGCACCGGCTTCTCCTCGCTGCGCTATCTGCGGGACTTCCCGATCGACGTGCTGAAGATCGACAAGACGTTCATCGACGACATCACACGCGACCCGCAGCAGGTCGCGCTCGTCGAGGGCATCGTGCGCATCGCCGACACGCTCGGGATGCAGGTGATCGCCGAGGGGATCGAGGAGCCCGGGCAGCGGGACCTGCTGGCGGGGATGGGGTGCCGGTTCGGGCAGGGCTATCTGTTCGCCCGGCCGATGACGGTGCAGCAGAGCGAACGGGTACTGCGGGAGCCGGAAGGCGTCCGGAGCGCGACCGCCGGCAACGGGGCGCCCGCCGCCGGGAAGACGCCGGTGCGGGGTGAACGGGCGGTGCGCTGGGCCGACCTGGAGCATCTGCGGCGTACCAGCCTGATGAGCGACGCGGTCCTCGACGAGGTGCGGGGCCGGCACATCCGCAGCCGCGGCCACTGGCTGATCGACTTCGCGTCCTGCAACTACCTCGGCTTCGACTGGGACCCGGAGATCGCCGCCCGCATCGAGCCCATGGTGCGCCGATGGGGCACCCACCCGAGCTGGTCGCGGCTCATCGGCAGCCCGCGGCCTTACCCCGAGATCGAGGAGCGGCTGGCCGAACTCCTGGGCGCCCCCGACACGTTGCTGCTGCCGACGCTCACCCTCATCCACTCCTCCGTCATCCCGGTGCTCGCCGAGGGCGGCCATGTCCTCGTCGAGGCGGCCGCGCACCGGACCGTGTACGACGGGTGCGTCGCCGCCCGCGGCCAGGGCGCCACCCTGCGCCGCTTCCACGCCGAACGTCCCGAGGAACTGGACGCGTTGCTCGCCGCGGTGCCCGGCAGCGGCCCCCGCCTGGTGTGCCTCGACGGCGTCAACAGCATGAGCGGCAACGTGCCCGACCTGCCCGCGCTGGCGGCCGTGTGCCGCAGCCGGGGCGCGACGCTCTACGTGGACGACGCGCACGGCTTCGGGGTGCTCGGCGAGCGCGGCCCCGACGAGAGCTGCCCGTACGGTTCGCGCGGCAACGGCGTGCTGCGGCACACCGGGGAGACGTACGACGGGATCGTCCTCACCGCCGGTTTCTCCAAGGCGTACTCCTCGCTGCTGGCCTTCCTCGCGCTGCCGACCGGGCTCAAGGAGCGGCTCAAGACGGCCGCGGCCCCCTATCTGTACTCGGGACCGTCGCCGACCGCGTCCCTCGCGACCGTGCTGGCCGGTCTGGACGTCAACGAGCGTCGCGGTGACGTCATACGGGCCGAGCTGTACCGCAAGACGGTCCGGGTGCTCGACCATCTCGACGACCTGGAGGTGCTGACCCTCAACAGGGACCGGCTGCCCATCGTGGAGATCCCGCTGGCGGACCCGTCCGACCTCGACGCGGTCGCCGCGTTCCTGTGGGAGGAGGGCATCTACGTGACCCTCGCCGCCTATCCCCTCGTCCCCCGTGACCGGGTCGGTTTCCGCGTCCAGATCACGGCGCTCAACTCCGACGAGGACATCGAGCGGCTCACGGCGACGCTGTCGCGGCTGGCCGCCAGGTTCCGGCTGCGGTCGAAGGGGTGAGTGTCGGTGACGGCCCAAGAGGTGAGTGGGTGATGACGACGCACAACGACGACGTGGACTGGGACCGTTGGCCGGTCGCGGACTACCTCGCGGAGAACTACCGCGAGCTGCACCCCTCGGACGCCGCCGTCATCGCCCACCACTCGGCCTTCTACCGCCGCTTCGCACCGGGCGAGATCGCGCGGTCGGTGGAGTTCGGCGCGGGACCCAATCTCTACCCGCTGATCCTCGCGTCGGCCGCCAGCCGCCGCATCGAGGCCGTCGAGGCGGGCGCCGGCAACATCGCCTACCTGGAGCGGCAGATCCTGTGCGGGCCGGAGGCGAGCTGGCTGCCCTTCCACGCGTTGTGCCGACGCCTCAACCCCGACCTGCCCGCCACGCTGGCCAGGTCGCTCGCGCCCGTGCACGTGGTCCACCAGGACGTCCGCGCCCTCGAACGGGGCGGATACGGGCTGGCGTCGATGCACTTCGTCGCGGAGGGGGCCACCGAGGACCGTGAGGAGTTCGCGGACTTCTGCCGCGCGTTCGTGCGGTGCGTCGCGCCGGGCGGGAGTCTGGTGGCGGCGTTCATGGAGAACTTGCCGACGTACCGGATCGGGCCGGCGTCGCGGTGGCCGGGCTGCCCCGTGGACCCGGCGACCGTGAGGGCCGTATTCGCTCCGCTGACCGTCGAATTGACGGTCCATCACATCGATTCCGATCCGACGCTGCCGGACTACGGGGACTCGGGGATGGTGCTCCTGACGGCTACCGTGGCGGCTCGGTGAGCACCGCGGAGGCCCCACCAACGGCTGTCGCAGCACCTCGGTGAGCACCGCGGAGGCCCCACCAACGGCTGTCGCAGCACCTCGGTGAGCGCGGCGGAGGCCCCGCCGGTCGCCATTCCGGCAGGGTCTTCCGTCGTCCTCGCGGGAAGGGGGTCAGCGCTCCGCCCCGGGGCGGAACCGCCGGTACAGCGCCGCTCCGCCGAGCAGCAGCGCGGCACTGCCCGCCGCGGCCGGGAGCGTGAGATCGGTGCCGGTGTGGGCGAGGGAGGCCACGGGCTGCCGGGGCGCGGGCACGGTGGCCTTGGGGCCCGGGTGCGCCTTGGGCGGCACGGACGGCTTCGGGGCCGGGTGCCGCGGGGTCTCGCCGGGTGCGTCGCCGGGGGTGTTGACGGACTCGTTGCCGGTGGCCGGGTTGCCGACGCCGACCACGTTCACGCTGTTGCCCGTGATGTTCACGGGCAGGTGGACGGGGAGCTGGACGCCGTTGCCGGAGATCACGCCGGGCGAGTCCTGCTCGTCGCCCTGGGCCGTGGCGCCCGCGGGTGCCCCGGAGGCCGCCCCGCTCTCGTCGGCGCAGCTGTTGCCCGCGGCCGGGTTCAGGAGCCCCACCACGTTCACGGTGTTGCCGCACACGTCGACCGGTACGTGCACCGGCAGCTGGATCGTGTTGCCGGAGATCACCCCGGGCGAATCGGCCGCGGCACCGTCCGCCGAGGAATCGGCGTACGCCGGCATCGACACAGCCATGGCGCCGGACACCGCGGCGACGGCGATCACACCGTTTCGGGTAACCCGTTTCATAGGTTCCCTGCCTTCCAGACTTGGTCACGGGCAGTCGCCCGCACCGGATAGAACGCGGGTGAACCAATCCGAGTTATGGCTTATCGGCCTTTCACCCCATCGAGCGGCACGGTTGTCGAACTAGCAGTAAAACCGTCGAATGCGTACGGAGCGGCGCAGGATAAGGCACTTCATATGATCCCGCCCGCCCGGAGGCGCCCCTTCCGGACGCCGCCTATCGTGAGCGTGGGTGCCGTTCTCCCGGTCCGCGACGGGCGCCCTTGGAGGCATCGATGCTGGCCAAGCTGTCTGGGCGGCCCCTGCTCCGGCACTGCGCGGTCACCGGGGCGGTCGGACTGGCGCTGCTGGGCGCGGGGCTGCCGACGGTGACCACGGACAAGGACAAGGACGAGCCGGACCTGTCGCGGTTCTACGACCAGAAGGTCACGTGGTCCAGGTGCAAGGGCCTGGACGCGCCCAAGGACCTTCAGTGCGGCAAGGTCACCGTCCCCCTCGACTACTCCCGGCCCAAGGCGGGCACGCTCGAACTGGCCCTGGCCCGATACCGGGCGACCGGCGATTCCCGGGGTTCGCTGCTGCTGAACTTCGGCGGTCCGGGCGGCGCCGGCGTCAGCGAACTGGCCGCCGGTGGCGACGAGTTCATGGGCCTGACCAAGGGCTACGACGTGGTGTCCTTCGATCCGCGCGGCGTCGGCCGGTCCTCGCCGGTCAGTTGCGGGGACGGCACCGACGAGGCGCTGGCGGCGACGGACGACGGTTCCGAGGTGAGCGACGATCCGCGGTCCGTGCTCACGCAGTTGAAGAGGGCCGCCGCCGCGTGCGCCGAGCACTCCGGCCCCGTCCTGCCCCACATAGGCACCGTCGACGCGGCTCGCGACCTCGACGTGATGCGCCAGGCACTCGGCGACAAGAAGCTCAACTACCTCGGTTTCTCCTACGGAACCCGGCTCGGCGCGGTGTACGCGGCCCAGTTCCCGGGGAAGGTGGGGCGGTTGGTCCTCGACGGCGTCGACACCCTGACCGAGCCCATGACGGAGCAGGCCCTGGTGGGCGCCGAAGGGCAGCAGAAGGCGCTGGACGACTTCATCGACTGGTGCGCCGAGGACATCGCCTGTCCGTTCGGCCAGGACCCGCGCAGCGCCCGGGACCAGGTGGTACGGCTGATCGACTCCCTGGACGAGGACCCGGTGCCGACCGACTGGGGCGGCACCTTCTCCGGCCAGGACCTCGTGGGCGCCATCTCCCAGGCCCTCTACAGCAGGGAGCTGTGGCCGTCCCTGGAGCGGGCCGTCGCCCAGCTCGTCGAGGACGGCGACACGCGTGGCGTCCTGAGCTTCACGGGCGGCGGCTACGCGCTGCCGCGCCGGGCGGCCGGCGACGACGGCGACGGCGGGCTCGCCGACGAGGAGGACGTCCCGCTGGACAACCTGCCGGCCGCGCTGATGGCGATCAACTGCGCGGACGACCCGGACCGCCCCGGGGCCGACGAGATCACCCGGAACCTCGGCCGGCTGCGCGCCGAGTACGAGGAGGTCTCCCCCGTCTTCGGCCGCTACCGCCTGACCGAGGTCCTGATGTGCTACGGCCGCCCCAAGGGCACCGACTACATCCGCGAGGACGTCCGGGACGTCGACAGCCCGAAGATGCTGCTTGTCGGCACCCGCGGCGACCCGGCGACGCCGTACCGCTGGACGGTGGAGACCGCGAAGCGGCTGGGCGACGCGGCCGTGGTGCTCGACAACAAGGGCGACGGCCACACCGGGTACGGCTCCTCGAAGTGCGTGCAGCGCAAGGTCGACACCTTCCTGCTGTACGGCTCCCTGCCGCCCAGCGGCAGCTCCTGCGGCTCGGAGGAGGACGACCGGTGAGCGCCTTCACCGTCCTCGGGTGAACCCGTCCGCCGCGGGGCCGCTGCTCGCGCTCGGACTGGCGGACGGTGGACCCGCCGGCTTCGCGCGCGGGTCACGCCTCCCAGTACGCCAACCGTCGCAGCGCCTGGGCGGCCTGGCCGAAGCCGTCGTCGCCGAGCACGGCACGCAGCTCCGCGTTGAAGCGGTCGATCTCCGGCTGCGCGGCGGTCAGCGCCCGCTCACCCGCCTCGGTCAGCTCCAGGACCACGGCCCGGTGTTCAGTCGGGTGCGCCGACTTCGCGACGAGCCCCGCCGCGGTGAGCCGGGCGACGAGCGCGGTGACCGCCGACTCGCGCAGGCCGAGCGTGCGGGCGAGCTGCTGCTGGGTCTGCCGGGGCTCGTCGCGCACCGCGAACAGCGCGCCGATCTGGGCCGTGGTCACCCCCGCGGCGGCCACGCAGCGCCGGTCGGCGCTCGTCCGCAGACGGTGGGCCGCCCGCTGGAGCAGGAAGTAGAGGCGCAGGTCGGGCTCGGCGGACATGGGCCGATGTTGACAGAGGACACTGGCTCGCGCCACCCTCACTTCACTGATGAAGTGAGATGACGGGGTGAGCGGCGTGAGCGACACGATGGATCTGGAGCTGGCCCGGAAGGTCCTCGGAGAGCAGCCCTTCAGCAGACTGCTGGGCGCCCGGGTGACGGCCTTCGGGGACGGTGAGGCCACCCTGGAACTGGACATCCGAGAGGAGCTGCTCCAGCAGTACGGCTTCGTCCACGGCGGGGTGCTCGCCTACGCGGCCGACAACACCCTCACACTCGCCGCGGCGACCGTCGCGGGGCCGGGCCTGATCACGTCCGGGTTCACCGTCGACTATCTGCGTCCGGCGACCGGCACGGTCCTGCGGGCGCACGGCCGGGTGGTGCGGGCCGGCCGCACCCGGGTGGTGACCCGCTGCGACGTCGTCACGGTCGACGACACCGGCGCGGAGAGCCTGTGCGCGGTCGCGCAGGGCAACATCGCCCTGCTCCAGGGACCGGTAGGGAAAGGCTAGTTCAGAACTCGACCGGGTCCCGCACGATCGGGCAGGTCATGCAGTGGCCGCCGCCCCGGCCGCGGCCCAGCTCGGCGCCGACGATGGTGATGACCTCGATGCCGGCCTTGCGCAGCAGGGTGTTGGTCTGGGTGTTGCGGTCGTAGGTGAAGACCACGCCGGGTTCCAGGGCGACCGCGTTGTTGCCGCTGTCCCACTGCTGGCGCTCGGAGGCGTACACGTCCCCGCCGGTCTCCACGACCCGCAGCCCGGGCAGTCCGAGCGCCTTGGCGACGACGTCGACGAACGGGGTCGAGCCCTCGTCGATCAGTTCGATGCCGGGCGCCTTGTCGCCGGGGCGCAGGGAGAAGGTGTGGACGCCGTCCATGATGGTCGGGTAGAGGGTGACCAGGTCGCGGTCGGCGAAGGTGAAGACGGTGTCGAGGTGCATCGCGGAGCGCAGTTTCGGCATGCCGGCGACGATGACGTGCTCGGCGGCGCCGTTCTTGAACAGCGCGGCGGCCACCTGGGTGATGGCCTGGCGTGAGGTGCGCTCGCTCATGCCCATCAGGACGACGCCGTTGCCGACGGGCATGATGTCTCCGCCCTCGAACGTGGCCTGCCCCCAGTCGAGTTCGGGGTCACCCCACCAGACGGTGGAGCCCACGTAGTCGGGGTGGAAGCTGTAGACGGCCTTCATGAGCAGCGTCTCGTCGTGCCGGGCGGGCCAGTACAGCGGGTTGAGGGTGAGGCCGCCGTAGAGCCAGCACGTGGTGTCGCGGGTGTAGAGGGTGTTGGGCAGCGGCGGCATCAAGTACTCGCGTACGCCGGTGGATTCCCGGGCGAGGTCGAGATAGCCGGAGCGGAAGTCCTCGGGCAGGTCGGTGGTGGCCAGGCCGCCGATCAGGTATTTCGCGAGGCGTTCGGGTTCGAGGGTCTCCAGGTACGCGCGGGTCTGCTCGACGAGGCCGAGGCCGACCTCGTTGGCGACGATCTTCCGGTCCAGGAGCCAGTCCCGGGCGCCCGGCACCGCCATGGTCTGGGCGAGCAGGTCGTGCAACTCGACGACCTCGACGTCCCGTTCGCGCAGCTTGTTGACGAAGTCGGCGTGGTCGCGCTGGGCGTTCTCCACCCACATGACGTCGTCGAAGAGCAGGTCGTCGGAGTTGGTGGGGGTGAGCCTGCGATGGGCGAGCCCGGGGGCGCAGACCAGCACCTTGCGCAGTCTGCCGACCTCGGAGTGGACGCCGTACGCGGGACGGGTGTCTTGACTACTGGTCACGGTGCACCTTCCGGGTCTTCACAGGCTGATCCAGCCCACCGCCAGGGCCACGATGCCGAGGGCCGCGCCGGCCACCGACACCGCGAGGATCACCAACTCACGTGCGGAGAACGGCCGTCGGCCCTGTTCCTTGCGGGCCATCACGAACAGCACGGTGGCGGGGGCGTAGATGATGAAGGAGACGAGGACGAACTTCAGGCCCGCCGCGTAGATGAGGAACGCGGTGTAGACGGTGGCGACGACGGCGATCGCCAACTGGCCCCGCGGTCCGCCCCAGCCGATCTTCACCGCGAAGGCCGCCGCCAGCAGGAACGGGATCAGGGTCAGGGCGCTGGTCAGGTCGAGGGCGAAGTTGAAGGCGTCGTCGGAGAACAGGGTGACGACGAGGACGATCTGACTGAGCACCGTGGACATCACGAGCGCCGGCACGGGCACGTCGGCGGCGGTGGCGCGCTTGAGGAAGCGGGGCATGTCGTCGTCCTTGGCGGCCACGTACAGCACTTCGGCCGCCATCAACGTCCAGGCCAGATAGGCGCCGAGCACGGAGACGATCAGGCCGACGCTCACGAAGACCTTGCCCCAGGTGCCGACCGCGTGCTCCAGCACCTCGGCCATGGAGGGCTGGCGCAGTTCGGCGATCTCCGCCATCGGCATGATGCCGTACGACACGATCGTCACCGACGCGAAGATCGCGAAGACGCTCACGAAGCCGAGGATCGTGGCCCGGCCGACGTCCTCACGGCGCCGTGCGTGCCGGGAGTAGACGCTCGCGCCCTCGACCCCGAGGAACACGAACACCGTGGCCAGCATGGTGCCCTTGACCTGGTTGAAGAGGGAGCCGGCGTAGTCGGCGCCGCCGAAGTTGTCGGCGAAGACGCTCGGTTTGAGATAGAAGAGCGCCAGGATGACGAAGACGATGATCGGCACGACCTTGGCGACCGTGACGATCCGGTTGATCGCCGCCGCCTCCTTCACCCCGCGGCTGATCAGCGCGAAGAACAGCCACAGGCCGACCGAGGAGAGCACCACCGCGAGGACGGTGTCGCCGTCGCCGAGCGCGGGGGCGATCGCGCCGATGGTCGACATGATCAGCACCCAGTACGTCACGTTGCCGACGCAGGCGCTCGCCCAGTAGCCGAACGCCGAGAAGAAGCCCAGGTATTCACCGAAACCGGCCTTGGCGTAGGCGTACACACCCGCGTCGAGATCGGGCCGGCGCACCGCGAGCGTCTGGAAGACGAAGGCGAGCATCAGCATGCCGGTACCGGCCACGGCCCAGGCGATGAGCGCCCCTGCCACCCCGGTCTCCTGCGCGAACCGGCGCGGGAGGGAGAACACACCGGCGCCGACCATCGAGCCGACCACCATGGTGGTGAGCGTCGGCAGGGACAGTTTCGCGGCGGGGGGCGCCTGGGTCTTGGTGTCGGCCTGACTCATCGGAGACCTATCCGTCCGTCATGAGGAGACCCCAGCGACGCTAACAGCGAAATGCCCTGATTGCCTGACTTGATTGCCCCTAATGCCCTATCGGGCAATCAGTCCTATCGTGCTGATATGGAGCACGCACTCAGTCCCACGACCCTCTCCGAGCTGCGGCGCCCGCGCCCCTATCCGGCGGTGTCCGTGCTGACCCCGACCCATCGCCGGGAACCCGAGAACACCCAGGACCCGGTCCGGCTGCGCAATGTCGTGGCCGAGGCCAAGAAACAGCTGGAGGCCGATCCGGCCGTTCCCCGGGAGCGGCGCATCGACGTCGCCCGCCAGCTCGACCAGGCCCTCACCGAGGTCGACCTGGCCCACGCCGAGGACGGTCTGGTGATCTTCGCCGCGCCGGGTGAGCACCAGGTGTGGTCGCTCGCCCGTTCGGTGCCCGAACGCGTCGTACTGTCGGACACCTTCCTGACCCGCAACCTCGTCTCCGCGCAGGCCTCCGAGCGCCCCTTCTGGGTCCTCTCGGTCGCCCCCGACCGCGCCACGCTCTGGAACGGCGGCACGGACCGTGTCGTCGAGGAGCACCTGGCGGGCTTCCCGCTCACCAGGGACCACCGTGAGAACTTCGACGCCGAACGCCAGGAACGCATCGGCGACATGCCGAGCACGTTCCGGGACGAGAGCACCCGCCACTTCCTGCGCGACGCCGACACCGCGATGGCCAAGATCCTCCGGGACCAGCCACGCCCGCTCTACGTCACCGGCGAGCAGGCCGCGCTGTCGGTGCTGGACGAGGTCGGCAGCGTCACGAAGGAGGCCGTGCACGTCCCGCACGGCGGCCTGGCCCACGGCACGCCGGACGCCGTCTGGCAGGCGGTACGGCCGCTGCACGAGGCCGAGAACCGCAAGAACACCGCAGCCGTGGCCCGCGAGCTGGAGACGGCGCGCGGCCGGCGGGCCTTCGCGGCCGGCGTCGACGAGGTCTGGCAGAACGCCCGGGAGGGCCGGGTGCGGCTGCTGGCCGTGGAGGAGAACTACCGGATCACCGTGCGTGACGCCGGTGGCGATCATCTGGTCCCGGCCGCGAGCGACGACCTCGACGCCCGCGAGGACATCGTGGACGAGATCGTCGAGCAGTGCCTGGAGACGGGCGCCGACGTGCGCTTCGTCCCGGACGGCACGCTGGGCGACGCCCGGGGGATCGCGGGGGTGCTGCGGTACTGAGGCCGATCTCGGGGATGACCACACCGCACGGAAAGGCCCTGAAATGGCGCAGACATCCAGCGGGGTCCGACGCCCCGAATACAGCGCACGACACCTGGGCGGCGGCCTCACCCTCTTCGCCGGCTGGGCGCTGGAGCTCAGCGGGACGCTCAGCATCCTCCTCGGTGTCGTCGGCGTCACCCGCGACACCATCTTCAGCTCGCCCGACTACACCTACGAGTTCAGCCTGACGGCCTGGGGCTGGATCCACATCGTCGTCGGCATCGGACTCGTCGCCGCCGGCCTGGGGGTACTCCTCGGCAAGAGCTGGGGCACGGGGGCCGGCGCCGCGCTGGGCGCGATCAGCCTGATCACACAGTTCATGTTCATCCCGTTCTATCCGCTGTGGTCGATCAGCGTGATGACGCTCGACATCGTCGCCGTCTGGACCCTGGCCAGAGCCATGGCGGTGGACGACCGGCGCCCCTGACAGGGGGCGGCGGCAAGAGTCCCTTCAGACGCTCCCGAACAGCGCGCTCAGCCCCCGCTCGACCTCCGCTCCGACGTCCTCCTGCCCGGCCGCCACGACCGCGTACGTGCGCAGCAGGAAGCGGCGCAGCGCCGACGTGTCGAACTGGAGCAGCGCCAGCCCGTACGGCGAGTGCAGCTCCACGACCGTACGGGCCCGGCCGCACGGCCACAGGTGCACGTCCCCGCTGCCCGCCGGTCCGCGCAGGCCCGCCTCCAGCAGAGCGCGCCCGAAGGTCCAGGTGACCACGTCGCCGTCGAGGGAGATCTCCGGCGGGAAGTCGATGTGCACCGCGAGCGGGTCGGCGGCGGTGTAGCGGAAGGTCGCGGCGACGGGCAGCTCCTGCTCGTCGGCCGTGACCAGACGGCCCTGGGCGGGCTGCTCGATGGTGATGTCCATGGTCGGTCTCCACTACGGGTCGGAGGTCGGCCCTATTGCCGATGTCTTTACGACCTCGCAGGGGCCGTCTGCATTACGCGGAAGCCCTCATCAATTGCTGTGACCTGCGTCACCCTCAAAAGGTGCATTCGTCATCTAAGGTTACGAACTTGTCCGAACCCACCGCAGGGGACGGGAGAGTTCCTGCCATGTCCGACGGCCCCGCCGCCGCGTCCACGTCCGCCTCGGAGTCCCCCGACTCCTCCATAGCCGCGTACACCCGCGTCTACGAGCAGGAGCAGCAGCGCCTGATCGCCTACGCCCACTCACTGACCCGTGACCCCTGGGTTACCGAGGACCTGGTGGCCGAGGCGCACTTCCGGGTCTGGCGGCGGCTGGCGGCGGGCCACGAGGTCGACAACGTCCCGGCGTACCTGATGACGACCGTCCGCCATCTCGCCGCGACGGTCGGCAGCACGGCGGCGCGCGAGACCCCGCAGGACCCGTGGGCCGCCGAGGGCATCCAGGGGGCGGCCGTCGGCGACGACCCGGCCGAGCGGGTCTCCTCCGTCGACCTGCTGTCCCGGGTGCTCGGTCAGCTCCCGCGGCGGTGGGTCAAGGCGCTGTGGCTCGCGGAGGCGGAGGACGTCCCACTGGAGGACATCGGCCGCCGCATCGGCACCCGGCAGGGGGCCACCGCCGTGCTGCTGCACCGGGCTCGCGAGGGCATGCGCCAGGCGTTCCTGCGGGCGCATCCCGGCACCCCGGCCGACCCGGGGTGCCAGGCGCACTGGGACCGCATGCCGGCCCATGTACGCGAGGCGTCCACACCTCGCCGGTCCGAGCAGCTCCTCGCCCACCTCGACGACTGCGCCGACTGCCGGGCGCGGCTCGCGGTGCTGATGCGCGCCAACGACCGGCTGCCGGCACTGGTGGGGCCGGCACTGGTGATCTTCGTCCTGGGCGGCTCGGGCACGTTCCTGCTGCCGTCGGCAGCCGGGTCGGCGGGTGCGGGCGCGGCCACCGCCTCGGGCTCCGGGGCCCATGGGGGTGACGGCCTGCTGCACGCCGTACGTCATGTCGTGACCGGCGGGTCCAAGGTGCCGGCCGCGACGGTGACCGCGATCGGGGCGTCGGTGGCGGGGGCGGCGATCGCCGCCGGGATCGCGCTGAGCGGGGCGGGCCACCCGGCGCCGGCGCCCGAGCCACGAGCGGCCGCGACGCAGAGCGCGCCCGCACCGACACGGGAGGCGGGGCCGACGGGGGCGGAGCCGGGCGAGGCCGGGAACGGCGACGAGGCGCCCGCCGCCGATGTGCCGGGGGTGGCCGCGGCCGGCGTGAGCCCGGCGGCGCCGGGGACGGTCGCCGCGGAGGAGGGGGCCACGCCGGGGGCACCCGCGGAGGCGGAGGAGGGGACCACGCCGCAGGCACCCGCGAAGGCGGAGGAGGCATCGGCCCAGGCCCCGGCACCGGAGGCCGCCACCCAGCCCTCCGCCGGCGCGACGCCACCCGCGCCGGCACCGGTCACACCGACGCCCGCACCCACGCCGCGCGTGGTGCCACCCACGCCCACATCCGCGTCACCGACCCCCGTCGAGCCGACCCCGGAGCCGGTCACCCCGACGCCCACGCCGGTGACTCCCACCCCGATCGACACCCCGGCATCCGTCGACCCGACACCCGTCGATCCCCACCCCGTCGAGCCCGCTCCCGAGCCCACCGTCCCGCCCCGGATCTGCGTGGCGCACGGCCCTGTCCTGATCTGTTACGCCTCTTAGAACACGCGACCGTAGAACACGCAGATGAATCCGCGCCCGAGTCCCCCGGCGTTCCGTCAACTCACGTACGCTGCCTACGACTTGCCCCATCAGGCGGCGTACGGCAACAGCACGACGAAACCCCTCCGTGAAGACTGTGGCATATGCCAGAAGCACCACCGTATCGTGTGTTGCCAAATCCCTTACAGGGCGTCGCGGGCTGTGCAACAGTCGTAACGGTCCCTCCGCCCGCCTTGGTCGTACCGTCCCGCATCGGAGTGCGTCATGCCGTCCCACCTCTCCGCGGACCACCCAGCCGCCCAGCCACCCGGGCGCGGCTCGGTCGACGCGCTGATATCGCAGGCGCGACGACTCAAGGGCGACGTGGACGCCGTACGGCGGGACGCGCGGGAGGACGGATCGGACCCGCAGGGACGCTGGCAGCGCGCGCTCTGCGACCTGGCGCTGCATCAACTCAACGACCTGGACGCGCACTTGGCCCAGTTGCGGGACGGCCCGTCCGTGCCCGCACCCGCCGGCCCCGCGCCCGCCGAGCAGTCCACGCCGACCGCTCCCCGGCGCGGCTCCCTGCTCAGCCGGGTGGGCAGCGCGGAGTGGAACCTGCTGACGGACGAGGCGAGTTGGTCCGGTGAGCTGTACCAGATCCTGGGACGCGACCCGGCCACTCCCCCGCTCACCCTCGACGAACTCCCCTCCCTGGTCCTCGACGAGGACCGGCCGAAGCTGACCTCGATGGTCACGGACTGTCTCGTCGACGCGCGGCCCATCGACGGCGAGTTCCGGGTGCTGCACACGGACGGTTCCGTGCGCACGGTGCACATGATGGGCGAGCCCGTGCTCGACACTGACGGCAGCACCGCCTCGATGTGGGCCGTACTGCGGGACGTCAGCGAACTGCGCCGCAGTCAGAGGGTGGTGAGCGAGACCCGTGACTCGCTCCAGCACCACCGGCACCGCGCGCAGACGGAGCACCGGCTCGCGGTCGAGCTGCAGGAGGCCGTGCTGCCGCCGTGGCGCGGTTCCCTGCGGCTCCCGCAGCAGGGACCGGAGCCCCTCGATCTCGCGGCGCACTATCTGCCGTCGTCGACGAGCGCGCTCATCGGCGGCAACTGGTACGACGCCCTCCAACTCGCCGACGGTGACATGCTGCTCAGCGTCGGCAACCTCACCGGACACGGTGTCGCCGCGACGTCCGGTATGGCGACACTGCTCGGCGCCGTCCGCGGTATGGCCATGGCGGGCACCGGGCCGGGCCAACTGCTGTCCTGGCTCAACCAGTTACTCGACGCCACCGTCCAACCGGCCCTGGGCAGCACGCTCTGCTGCCGCTACCGGCCCGAGACCCGCACCCTCACCTGGGCGCAAGCCGGACACCCCGCCCCGCTGCTGTTCCGCGACGGGACGGGGCGCAGGCTGAGCGCGCCGGACGGCGTCCTGCTCGGCGCGACCTCCGGCGCCGTCTACGAACAGGCCGAAGAGCCCCTCGAAGCGGGCGACCTGCTGGTCCTGCACACCGACGGGCTGGTGCCCGGGCAGGACAGCACGGAGGCCGTGAACCGTCTCCTCGACCTGGCGCCGCGCTTCGGCGAGGCCGACACCGCACAGGACTGCGTACGGCTGGTCGTCGAGGAGTTCGGCGGGACCGAGCGCGCGGACGACGCCTGCGTGCTCATCGCCAAGCTCACCAACTAGCCGAGGAAGCTCACCAACTAGCCGGGAATCTGTCTCAGCGCACAAACCCCCTATGCCCGTGCGCTGTTGCCGCCCTTCACCGGCTTCGGCAGGGCCAGTTTGATCTCCTCCCTCAGCTCGTGGATCTTCGGGTAGCTGGAGTACTCGGCGGTGAGCCGGTACATCTGGCGCAGCCGGTCCCAGGTGCGGTGCGAGGAGTTGGACCCCATCGACACCAGGGCCAGCCGGGCGTAGGTACCGCCCTGTTCCGGGTCGTCGGCGATGAAGCAGGCGGAGGCCATCGACAGGAAGTCGAAGATCTTCGACCGCTGCCGTCCGTCGACCCGCAGGGCCAGGGCCTTCTCCGCGTAGTGCTGGGCGTGCACGGCCGCGCCGGGCTCGTGCTCCGCCAGCGTGCGGTAGGCCAGGGCCTGCATGCCGTACAGGTCCTCCTCCTTGAACATCTGCATCCAGCTCGGCGGCGGCACATCGCTGCGGTCGGAGACGAAGAGGTCCTCCGCCTGGCCGAGCGTGCGGCGCATCGCCTGCCCCTTGCCCATGGACGCCTGTGCCCAGGCCTCCACGGTGTGGAGCATCGCCATGGTCCGCGGCAGCACCTCGTCGCCGGAGCCGGACTGGGCGAGCTTCATCAGGTCGAGCGCGTCGTCGGGCCGGCCGAGGTGCACCATCTGGCGAGCCGCTCGCGAGAGCGCCTCCCCGGCGCGCGGCCGGTCACCGCCCTCACGGGCCGCATGGGCGGCGATGACGAAGTACTTCTGGGCCGTGGGCTCCAGACCGACGTCGTGCGACATCCAGCCCGCGAGGACGGCGAGGTTGGCGGCGACGCCCCACAGGCGCCGCTGGAGATGGTCGGGGTGTCGGTAGGCGAGCATGCCGCCCACCTCGTTGAGTTGGCCTACGACTGCCTTGCGCTGAAGCCCGCCGCCGCGGGCCGCGTCCCACGCCCGGAACACCTCGACCGAGCGCTCCAGTTCCTCGATCTCCTGCGACCCGATGGGGGCGGCCTCGTAGCGGTCGAACCCAGCGGGGTCGGCGTGCAGAGGATCGTCGAACTGGGGGGCGTCGGCCGTGAGGGCCGGATCGGTGTGGAGCCAGTCGTGCATGGCGCTGCTGAGTGCGGATCCCGCGGCGAGCGCGGCACCCGCGCCCACCAAGCCGCGTCGGTTGAGCATGAGGTCCATTCCCGTGAATTCGGTGAGGACCGCAGCAGTCCGCTCGGGCGCCCACGGCACACCGTCGGGATGTTCCGCATTCCCGCCGTCCTGCCGTTTCCCCGCACGCCCGTGCCGGACCAGACCGAGGTCCTCGATGGTCACGACACGGCCGAGACGCTCGGTGAACAGGGCAGCCAGCACCCGGGGCACCGGATCGCGCGGGATCTCTCCCATGTCGATCCACCGCCGCACCCGCGAGGTGTCGGTCGACAGCTGGGGGTGGCCCATGGCCGCCGCCTGCCGGTTGACCAGCCTCGCGAGTTCACCCTTGGACCAGCCGGCCAGGCCGAACAGGTCCGAAAGTCGGGTGTTGGGTTGTCCGCTCACGTCAAGCCCCCAGGTTCTCGGCTGAGTTGACAGTAGCCCGGGGAGAGTTGCCGGGCGACTATTCGCCAGGGTTCGCCAGGGTGCGCCAGATGGTGTGCCACTGGGCATCGGGTGTCAGGTAGGAACGCGCCACCCCGACCCGGTCTCCTACATATGACGGGTGCATTCCCCAGGGTGCACCCGGGCGGCCGGGCCGGGTGGCGCGATGGCGCAGACGTAACCCGTTTGCGCAGACATACCTGCACTGCTGGCACACGAAGGGATCTGTTTCGCCCATGTACACAGCATCGTCCTCCGTGTCCGCCCCGCCCCGGTCGCTGCACCCCCGCCCGGCGGGCAGCGGCCCCTACCTCGATCCCGCCCGCCCGGCGGCCCCCGTACTCGGTGCCGGCAGGACGCGGCGTGCTCCGGGGATCGGTACCCAACCGCTCAGCGGGAGACTCGACTTGTCCGGCCCTCAGGGCGCGCAGTTGCGTACGGCGATCGCGTCGGTGCACCGGATCTGCCCGGAGTTCGCTCCGGTGCAGGTGCTGCGCCGCAGCGGACGCTCCGTCCTCCTGGTGGGGACGACCGGGCGCAGCACGGCCGTCGCGAAGTGTTTACTGGACCACTCCCCTGCGTGGGCCGAGCGGATCCGCCACGAGATAGCGGCATACCGCTCGTTCGTCCGGCAGCGCCCGCCCGTGCGGGTGCCCCGGCTGATCGCGGCGGACCCGGACAACTGCACCCTCGTGATCGAGCGGATGCCCGGACGGGTGGCGGCCCTGCACCGGCACCCGGCGGAGGCGCCGCCCCGGGCGGACATCAGGGCGGCACTCGGCGCGATCTGCCGGCTCAACGCCTGGCGGCCCCCGGCGGGCACCTTCGACGCCCCGCTGGACTACGCGGCGCGGATCAACCGCTACCACGAGCTGGGCCTGCTGACCGACCGGGACATGGGCGACCTTCAGAAGCTGCTGCACGGCATCGCGCTCTCCGCGGGCCGGCAGGGCATGGGCCAGTTCTGCCACGGCGACGCACTGCTCTCGAACATCCTGCTCTCACCGGCCGGTCCAGTGCTGGTGGACTGGGAGCACGCGGGCTGGTACCTGCCGGGGTACGACCTGGCGACGCTGTGGTCGGTGCTCGGGGACGCGCCGGTGGCCCGGCGTCAGATCAGCCAGATCGCGCAGTCGGCCGGTCCGGCCTCGCGCGACGCGTTCCTGGTCAATCTGATGCTCGTGCTGACCCGTGAGATCCGTACGTACGAGACGGCCGTGCAGCGTTCGATGCACGACACGACCCCGGCGGCACCGGGAGCGGCCCACCCGGGTGCTGCGCCGTCCGGCGAGGAACAGCGGCTGCTGCTGAGGCGGCTGCACGACGACTGCCAGCTGGCCCGGCGGGCCGTACGCGCGGCGGTCGGCACTCGCTGACGGGGACGAAGGTCCGCGGTGCGCCAGGGACAGCGGCGCACCGCGGACCTTCGTATGTCCGCTCGCCTTCCCTGTCGGGCCGGTCCATTGGTGTACGCCACTGACGCCCCGCAGGCCCGCGGGCCGCCGCCACGAAACTCCCGCACCCCCTGGTTGACAAGGGAATTCGCCCTTCCCTGGGCATGATTGACGGATCGTCGGCAAGCCGGTACCACTGACGCACGCCCGGCCCCGCACGGCTCATCGCGCCCGACCGTCCCAGGAGGCTGCTTTGCGAGTCCCTGCCCACCGTGCCTCCGGGCACAGACGTACGCGCACCGTCATCGCGACGGCGGCCCTGCTGCTCCCCCTCCTCGGCGCGGCCCCGTCCGGCGCGCAGACGTCGGCGAACAGCCTCCAGCTGGCCTTCGCCTCGGCGGCCGCCGAGTATCAGGTACCGCAGAGCGTCCTTCTCGGTGTCTCCTACCTCCAGTCCCGCTGGGACGCGCACGCCGGGGCGCCGAGCGTGACCGGCGGCTACGGCCCCATGCATCTCACCGACGCCCGCACCGCCCTGGCCGGGGCCGCCACTCACCACGGCGAGGGCACGGAGGACGCGCGCGGCGACAGCGCCCGCACGCCGCTCCTGCCGACCGCCGAGGTGCCGACGCCCGCCGAGCTCCCTGCCCGGCTGAGGACGCTGCCGAAGGCGGCGGAACTGACCGGCCTGAGCGCACAGGAGCTGCGCACCGACCCGGCGGCGAACGTCGCCGGCGGTGCCGCGCTGCTCGCCGACGCCCAGAAGGACCTGGGCGAGCCGCTCAGCGACGACCCGGCGGACTGGTACGCCGCGGTGGCCCGCTTCTCCGGCGCGGACGACACCGCGACGGCGGCGGCGTACGCCAACGACGTGTACGACGTGATCCGTACCGGCGAGGAGCGCACCACGGACGCCGGGCAGCAGGTCGCCCTCGCGCCGCAGCCCGGCCTCTCCCCCGCCACCGCGCAGCTCGCCGAGACCGGCCTGCGCACGCTCGACACCGGTGGCACCGAGTGCCCGAAGTCGGTGTCCTGCGAGTGGATCCCGGCGCCGTACGAGGAGTTCGGCGACAACGACTACGGCAACCACGACCTGGGCGACCGTCCGGCCGCGCAGAGCATCAAGTACATCGTCGTCCATGACACGGAGGGCGCCTGGGACGGCGTCCTCAACCTGGTCCAGGACCCCACCTACGTGTCGTGGAACTACACCCTGCGCTCCACCGACGGCCACATCGCCCAGCATGTGAAGGCCAAGGACGTGGCCTGGCACGCGGGCAACTGGTACATCAACGCCAAGTCGATCGGTCTGGAGCACGAGGGCTTCCTGGCGAACCCGGACGCCTGGTACACGGAGGCCATGTACCGCTCGTCGGCCCGGCTGGTGAAGTACCTCGCGAAGAAGTACGGCATCCCGCTGGACCGGCAGCACATCCTCGGCCACGACAACGTGCCGGGCCCGACCACGTCGACCGTCCCCGGTATGCACACCGACCCCGGCCCGTACTGGGACTGGCGGCACTACTTCGCCCTGCTCGGCCACCCCTTCAAGGCCACCGCGAAGAAGAACTCCGGGGTGGTGACGATCCGTCCCGGCTACGCGACGAACCAGCCCGAGTACACCGGCTGCGTCACCAAGGACGTGCCGTGCGCGGCGCACGGGTCGAGCGAGGTGCGCCTGTACTCCGGCCCCGGCGAGTCCTACCCGCTGATCAAGGACATCGGCCGGGGCACCGCACCGACGACCGGAGTGAACGACATCTCCTCGCGGGTCTCCACCGGCCAGCAGTACGCGGTCGCCGACCGCGACGGGGACTGGACGGCGATCTGGTACCTGGGCCAGAAGGCCTGGTTCAAGAACCCGGCGAAGGACCCGACCGCCGTGCCCGCGTCCGGCCGGGTCATCATGCCCAGGGCCGGCCTGAAGGAGATCCCGGTGTACGGCCGCGCCTACCCCGAGGCCTCCGCCTATCCGGCGGGGGTGCCCGCGCAGGCGGTGTCGCCGTTGCCGTACAAGGTGCTGGAGAACCAGCAGTACGTGGTCGGCGACAAGGTGCCCGGCGAGTACTACTACGCGGTCACCTTCACCACGGACTCCCACAAGGTCGTGGTCGGCAAGGACCTCTACTACGAGATCCAGTACGGCCACCGCGTGGCGTTCGTGCGGGCCGCCGACGTCGACGTGCGGCCGTCCCGCTAGGGGGCGGCCGGTTCAGCCCTGCTGGAACAGCTCAGCCGGGAGCGGTTTCAGCAGGGCGTACAGGTCGTCGGTGATGGGGCGGTCCCAGGCGGCGATGGTCACCAGGACGTTGTCGCTGCGGTCGAACTGCACGCAGGAGATCCGGCTCTCCGAGAGCTTGAGGCGGCGCACGATCATGAGGTTGTCGCCCTGCATCACGGGCATGTCCTCGGTCTCGGTGACGGTCACCTCCTCGTCGTTCTCCAGGGCGATCAGCAGCTGGGCGACCTCGAAGGGGATCTCGCCCTCGGCGAGGTCACGGGCCGGGGAGCCCTCGGGGAGGTTGCCGATGATCATCGCGGGGCCGCGGCCGCCGAAGAGGTCGTAGCGCAGGAAGACGCCCTGGCAGGTGCCGTCGGGGGCGGGCAGCAGGCCGGCGCCGAGGTTGCCGGGCCAGTCGCCCGGGTCCATGGCCAGCACGTCGAAGTCTGGGCCGGCGGGAGTCGCGCTGCGGCGGCGGAGGAACGACATGTGCCTATCGTACGGGGCCTTGAGGTGATGGGGCGGACGCCCCTTGACGCTCTTGCCCTCAGGTCCCTTTCAATGCCTCCCGCAGTCCTGTGCTGTCCGTTCCCGTCTTTCGGTACACCGCCGACAGCAGGCGTACGACCGTCTGCTCGTCGATGTGCAATTCCGTCGCGATCTCCGCCTTGCCCAGGCCCTCCACCGTCAGGTTGGCCGCCGTGCGCTCCCGGGACGTGAGCGCGTCCGTCTCGGTGCTGTGCAGACGGCGGGGGCGCAGGCCCGCCGCGGCCAGCTCGTCGCGGGCCTCCTCCACCAGCCCGTCGGCGCCGCACTGCACCGCCGCGTCCAGCCCCCGGTACAGCTGCTCGGCGGCCTCCGGGGCGCGCCCGGTGCGCCGCAGCTCGGTGCCCAGGGCGACCAGCGCACACGCCAGCTCGTACCCGGCCGGGGAGCATTCCAGGTGGGCGACGGCCTCCTCCAGGTACTTCACCCGCGCTGAACCCGAGGAGACCTCCGCCGCCGTGCGCAGGGCCTGGCCGATGGCGGAGGGGGTGCCGAACTGGCGGGCCCTGGAGAGGGCTTCGAGGGCCGTGGTGACCGCGCGTTCGGGGGTGTCGTGGCTCTCGGCGCGGGCCAGGTGGAGCTGCCAGGGGCACCAGGCGGGGTTGCGGATGCCGCGTGGGTCGAGGCGGCGGCCCGCGGCGGCCAGCTGGCCCACGGCGTCCTTGGTGAGGCCGCGGGCGAGGAGCAGTTCGCCGTAGACGGTCTGGGCGTCGGGGAAGACGACGGCGGCCGGGAAGGGCTCGCTGAAGGCGTAGTCCTCGGCGGTCCGCGCGGCCTCCGCGACCCGGCCGCGGGCGAGGAGGACCTCGATGAGGATGCCTACGGCGTACCAGTGGGCGGGGGTGCCGGGGCCGACGCGTTCGGCCAGCCGCAGTCCCGCGCGGACGAAGTCCTCGGCCTCGGCGAGCCGGCCGCGGCGGTAGCGGAGGTAGGCGAGGAGCGTGTAGCCGAAGGAGAGGTGGGCGCCGCGCCAGCCCTGGCGTTCGAAGTCGGCGATGCCGGCGGCGAAGAGTTCTTCCGTGCGGCCGGGGCGGTCCGCGTACATGAAGGCGAGCGCGACCAGGACCGGTACCTCGAAGCCGCGGTCGGGTTCGGCCCAGCCGAGGCCGCCGGCGAGGGCGCGCTCGGCGTGGTGGAGGGCGATGTGGGCGGGTTCGCCGCGCAGGACCGCGTCCCAGGTGCGCAGGCCGATGATGTACCGCTCGGTGAGGTCGCGGCCCTTGAGGCGGTCGGCGAGTTTGGCGAGGCGGCGGGAGCGGGAGGGGTGGTCGGGTTCGTCGGCCCGGAAGGCGTCCCACATGAACTGCTCGGAGACCATGCGCAGCTTGACGCGGGCGTCGTCGGTGACGCGGATCTCGCGGGCGAGGGTGTCGGAGGCCTCCGCGAGGCGGTCGCTGTGGGCGAGGACCTGGGAGAGGCGGTAGACGATCCGGTGGCGCAACTCCGGGTCGGCTATGGGTTCTTCGAGGGCGGCGCGCAGATGGTTGACGGTGGTGGCGGGTTCGGTGAGCAGGGAGGCGCTGCCGAGTTCGTGGAGGACGGCGGCCCGGTCCTCGAAGGGCGGGGGTTCGCGCAGGGCGCGGGCGAGGTAGCTGCGGGCGGCGTCGGGGGCGCCGGAGCGGAGGGTCTCGGCGGCGGCGGCGCGCAGTTGCTGAACGACCCAGTTGTCGCCCTCGGGGTGGGTCTCTAGGAGGTGGCGGGCGGCGGCGGAGGGGCCCTGGCCGTCGTTGATGAGGCACCAGGCGGCCTGGCCGTGCAGGGCGACACGGACGCCGGAGGGGATGGCCCGGTAGACGGCGGTGGCGATGAGGGGGTGGACGAACTCCAGGGTCTCGGCGCCGGTGAGGATGCGGGCGCCGCGCAGGGCGTCGGCGGCGTCGGCGGCTTCTTCGTGGCCGAGCCCGGCGACGGCGGCGGCGAGCGTGGGGTGGATCTCGGTGCCGAGGACGGCGCAGGCCCAGGCGAAGCGGACGGTGGAGGTGCCGAGGCGTTCGAGGCGGGCGATCAGGCCGCTGCCCTTGACGGCGGCGGCGAGGTCGCGCAGCAGATGGGCGCCGGTCTCGGTGGGGTTGAGGCCGCGGTCGTGGACCTTGGCGGTGAGCTCGACGGTCTCGAAGGGGTTGCCGGCGGTGACGGCCCAGCATTCCCGGCAGAACGCGTCGTCGGCATGGGTGCCGAGGGCCTCACGGACGAGGCGGGCGACGGCGACGGCGCTGAGCGGTTCGAGGTCGATGGGACGACCGCCCGCGCGCCCCGGAAGTCCCCTGAACGACTCGGCGTGGTCGGGAAGTTCGTCGGGCCGGTAGGCGACCACCATCAGGAGCGGCAGGTCCTCGGCGCGGGGTGCGAACGCGGCGAGCCAGCCCAGGGATTCGGGGTCGGCCCAGTGCGCGTCGTCGAGGACCAGGACCATCGGGGCGCGCTGCACGGCGAGATGGGTGAGCACCCAGTCGAGGCCGTCGCGCAGGCCCTGCGGGTCGGGCGGGGCGCCGTCGGTCGGGGCGCACAGGCCGAGGGCGGGGCCGACGATGTCGTACCAACTGCCCAACCGGGCACGGAGATCGGCCTCCGCCGCGCCGGCGAACTGGGGTTGCAGCAGTTGCCGGGCGACATGGAAGGCGACGCGCTGTTCCTGGTCGCCGCCGCGGGCGGACAGGACGGTGCAGCCTCGGGCCGCGGCGCGGCGGCGGACCTCGGCCATCAGGGTGGTCTTGCCGAGTCCGGCGGGTCCGGCGAAGGCGAGGAGCGCGCCGCGGCGCTGCCCGCCCGGTTCGGCGCCGTCGGGGCGCAGCCCGGTGAGCTCTCCCAAAGCCTCGTCCACCGCAGCGAGTTCACTCTCGCGCTCGAAGAGCGTCCGATTGCTCCGCATGCTGCGCCGACCCATGGCACACCCCCTGCCGCGGTGGTACGTCCGCGCGGGGAGCGGGCGCACACCGTGACCTACAGGCACCTCAGCGTACGCCTCGGGCGGGTCGCGTGACCCGGTTCGGCCATTACTGACCGAGGCTGTCGGCGGGTCTCCGGTGCCGCTCGTGATGCCGGGCCACCCGAGCCCGGTTCCCGCACGCCGGCTTGCACCACTCCTGGCGTGGATGCTCCTTGAGGAAGTACCGCACACAGCGCGGCCCATGGCAGGCGCGCAGCCGCTCCCGGTCAGGACCGGTGAGGAAGGCGATCGCGGCCCGTGCGAGCACCCCCGTGAGGTCCTCCTCGCCGTCCGGCACCCGGTGCTCCACGACGGGATCGGCGTCCTCGGCCCAGTGCAGCACCGGGACCGTGGGCGTGCGGGCGGCCGCGGTGTTGAGAAGGTCGACGGCGTCAGGCACCGGCATCAGGCGGGCCGCGTCGGCGGGGCTCGGGGCGCCCGGGCGTACCGCGCGGGCGAACAAGGCCCGGACCGCCGCGCGCAGTTCGCGTACGGCGGCCAGTTCCGCGTCCCCGGCGGCGAAGCCCGGCGCCACGGTGCCGGGGTGGGCCTGGACCCAGGCCGTGAGGCCGGCCGGGTCGGTCAGGTCGTCGGCGACGCCGCCCTGGCCGTCGTGGCGGACGGTGAGGGCGAGGTCGAGCGCGAGGCGGGCGTCCCTGCTGATCGAGTCCTGCATGGATCTAATGATAGAGGGCACACTTTCCCATTAGGCGGGCTCCCTATTAGGCGCGCTCCTCATTAGGCGCGCTCCCCATTCGCCGCCTCGGGCGGCACCACCGCCACCGGGCTCGCCGCGTGCAGCAGCACCGCCTGCGTCACCGAGCCCATCATGCGCGCCGGCGCCAGCAGTCTGCGCCGATGGCGGCCGACCACGACCAGCTCGGCGTCCTTCGAGGCGGCGACGAGATGGCCCGCCGCGTCGCCCGGCGCCGTGTAGATGTCGACCGTCACGTCCGGGTGGCGTTTGCGGTGCGGGGCGAGGAATCCCTCGGCGAGCGTGCGGGTCTCGTTCTCGACGGCGTCCTGGTCGACGATCGGCGGGACGAGTTCGCCGGGGACGGCCCAGGCCTGGAGCGGCCACTGGAAGGCGGCGACGACCTGGAGGCGGGCGCCGCGCAGGGCGGCCTCGGTGTGGGCGAAGGCGAGCGTCGCCTCGCCGGGGGCGTCGACCTGGAGGCCGACGACCACGCGCGGGCCCGGCTCGACCTCCACCTCCTCATGCACCTCGCGGCCCGGCGGGGGCACCACGATCACCGGGCACTCCGCGTCGCGAGCCGCGGCCATGCCGTTGGAGCCGAGCAGCAGGCCGGCGAAACCACCGCGTCCCCGGGAGCCGAGGACCAACAGCTGGGCTGTGGAGCCGAGTTCGGGTACGACGGTGCTCGATGCGCCCTCCAGCGCGAGGTACTCCGTGACCGGCCGGTCGGGGATGTCCGCGAGGCGGTCGCGTACGTCGTCGAGGACCGGGTCGTCGTCCGGCGCGGGCGGCCCGGCGGCCAGTACGTCGGGCCGCGCCCAGGCGGCGTACTGCCGTACATGGACCACCCGCAGCGGTGCCTGCCGTCTGCGGGCGGCGTCCAGGGCCCAGTCCAGGGCGCGCAGGCTGTCGTCCGAACCGTCGACCGCCGCGATGACCGGCAGGGTGCTCATGGGTTCCTCACCTCCGGGATACGACCGTCCCCCGGGGCCAGCCTCGCTCAGGCGGTCACCCCGGAGGTGTGCTCACGGTCGCGTGTCCGGAAAAACGGGTGGAACACCCCCGGATCAGCGGCTCACACCGAGCCGCGACACGTCACCTCGTCTCGTCTGCTGTCAGGTGAGGTCGAACTCCCCTTCCCTCGCGCCCGACACGAAGGCACCCCACTCGGCGGGTGTGAAGATCAGGGAAGGGCTCTCCGGGCGGCCGCTGTTGCGCATCGCGATGAATCCCTCGACAAAGGCGATCTGGACATCCCCCAGGCCACGGCTGCTGGACTGCCATTCGGCGGTGCTGAGGTCCAGCTCGGGCTTGTCCCAGCCCATGAGCGGCTGCTGCTGGATGGTGGTCTCGGCCACGTCCGTGCTCCTCCCGATTGCGTCGTCCGCGGCCAGCCTAGCGATCCACTTCGGCCGCCGACAGGCCACGTGAGGGGGACCTTTCAACGACCTTCCGGGTCGCGTTTCACGCATCAGGGGGTTCGGACCCCACGAGCCACATGGAGAAGAACTGCGAGCCGCCGCCGTAGGCGTGCCCGAGCACCTTCCGCGCCCCGTCCACCTGGTGCTCACCCGCCTGCCCGCGCACCTGGAGGGCCGCCTCCGCGAAGCGGATCATGCCGGAGGCGCCGATGGGGTTGGTGGACAGCACGCCGCCGGACATGTTGACGGGCAGGTCGCCGTCGAGTTCGGTGACCCCGGACTCGGTGAGCTTCCAGCCCTCGCCCTCGTCGGCGAAGCCCAGGTTCTCCAGCCACATCGGCTCGTACCAGGAGAACGGCACGTACATCTCGACGGCGTCGATGTCCCGGCGCGGGTCGGCGATGCCGGCCTGCCGGTACACGTCCGCCGCGCAGTCCTTCCCCGCCTGCGGCGACACCGCGTCCTTGCCCGCGAAGAGCGTGGGTTCGCTGCGCATGGCGCCGCCGAGCATCCAGGCCGCCGGCCGGGGCGCGCGGGCGGCCCCGGCCCGGTCGGTGAGCACCATCGCGCAGGCGCCGTCGGAGGACGGGCAGGTCTCGGAGTAGCGGATGGGGTCCCAGAGCATGGGCGAGGCCTGGACCTTCTCCAGGGTGATGTCGTGCTCGTGAAGGTGCGCGTAGGGGTTCTTCAGGGCGTTGCGCCGGTCCTTGTACGCGACCAGGGAGCCGACCGTGTCGGGCGCGCCGGTGCGGCGCATGTACGCGCGCACGTGCGGCGCGAAGAAGCCGCCCGCCCCGGCCAGCAACGGCTGCTGGAAGGGGATGGGGAGGGACAGTCCCCACATGGCGTTGGACTCGGACTGCTTCTCGAAGGCGACGGTGAGCACGGTGCCGTGGACGCGGGCCGCGACCAGGTTGGCGGCGACCAGCGCGGTGGACCCGCCGACCGATCCCGCCGTGTGCACCCGCAGCATCGGCTTGCCCACCGCGCCGAGCGCGTCGGCGAGGTAGAGCTCCGGCATCATGACGCCCTCGAAGAAGTCGGGCGCCTTGCCGACGACGACGGCGTCGATGTCGGCCCACGTCAACTCGGCGTCGTCGAGGGCGCGCCCGGCCGCCTCCCGGACGAGCCCGGCGATCGAGACGTCCCGGCGGGCGGCGACGTGCTTGGTCTGGCCGATGCCGGTGACGGCCACGGGCTCCTTGCTCATCGCGGATCCCCTTCGAGTACGGCGACCAGGTTCTGTTGCAGACAGGGGCCGGAGGTGGCGTGGGCGAGGGCCCGGTCGGACTCGCCCCGGTGGATGCGCGCGGCGGCCTCGCCGATGCGGATCAGTCCCGCGGCCATCATCGGGTTGGCGGCGAGGGCGCCACCGGACGGGTTGACCCGCACGTTCTCGTCCAGCCGCAGCGCCTTGCGCAGCACGACCTCCTGCGAGCTGAACGGCGCGTGCAACTCGGCGGTGTCCACGGGCCGTTCGAAGGCGCCCGCCTTCTCGGCGGCCAGGCGGGTGGAGGGTGAGTCGGTGAGATCGCGGACACCGAGGCCGTGGGCCTCGATGCGGTGGTCGATGCCGCGGATCCAGGCGGGGCGGGAACACAGTTCGCGGGCTCGCTCCCCCGCGGCGAGGACGACGGCGGCGGCGCCGTCACCGATGGGCGGGCAGTCGCCGGTGCGCAGGGGTCGTACGACATAGTCCCCTTGCGGCACCGAACCTCGCAGCTGGGCACGGGTGTTGTCGGTGGCGCGACTGCGGGTGCCGATGCCGGCCAGGGCGGGCTCGTCGGTGTCGCCCGCGTCGATCAGGGCCTGTGCCTGGAGGGCGGCGAGGGCGACGGAGTCGGGCCACAGGGGTGCCACGTAGTACGGGTCGAGCTGACGGGTCAGTACGTCGCGGACGGAGCCGGGCGAGGACTTGCCGTACGAGTACACCAGCGCGGTGTCGGCGTCCCCCGACAGGAGCTTGGTCCACGCCTCGTACAGCGCCCACGCACCGTCCGTCTCCACGTGCGACTCGGAGATCGGCGGCCAGGCGCCCACGCCGTCGAGAGCGAGGGTGAAGGAGAAGGCACGCCCGGCGAGGTAGTCGCAGGAGCCGGAGCAGGTGAAGCCGATGTCGGCGGTCTTCAGGCCGGTCCGGTCGAGGACGTCGTGCAGGACCGGCATGAGCATCTCCACCTCGGACTGTTCCTCGGTGGTGCGCAGGATGTCGGACTGGGCGAAGGCGACGACGGCGATGTCCCTGGTCACGGCTGTCACAGCAGCTCCTTGTAGGTCTCGTAGTCCGCGTCGGGTTCGCCGGTGGGCCGGTAGTGGTCGGGGTAGCGGCCCCCGTCGGTCCACACCGGTTCGACCCTGAGTCCCATCCGCACCTGGTCGTACGGGATGCCGCCGATGCGTCCGTGCAGGGCGAGGTCGGCGCCGTCGAGGGCGATGTGGGCGTAGACGTAGGGGACTTCGATGTCGAGGTTCTTCGCCTTGATGTTGACGATGCAGAAGGTGGTGACCGTGCCGGCCGGGCCCACCTCGACCTGTTCCGCGGTGGCGACTCCGCACGTGGGGCACGCGCCCCTCGGGGGGACGTACACCTTGCGGCAGGACGGGCAGCGTTCGCCCACGGCGCGGTGGTCGGCGAGGGCGTTGATGTAGGCGGTCTGGGCGCGGCCGGGTGAGTAGGTGTAGTCGAGGCGGGCGGCGGCGACGATGCCGGTGACCGGGTCCTCGAACTCGCCACTGTGGCCGGTGGGTTGGGCGGGATCGCCGTCGTACGGCTCGAAGCAGGCGATGTCGGTGATCGCGCCGACGCGGTCCTCGGCCCAGCGGACGCGGACGCGCAGGCCGGTGTGGACGGCGTCGGGGCCGGGGGCGTCGAGGGCGTGGAGGAGGGCGGTGTCGGCGCCGTCGAGGCGGACGAGGACCCAGGCGAAGGGCGAGGACAGGGGCTGACCGCGGCGGGGTTCGTGGTTCCAGGCCCAGGTGGTGACGGTGCCGGTGGGGGCCACCTCGACGAGGTCGCGGATCTCCTCCGCGGTGACGGGGTCGTACTCGACGGGCGGGACGAGGGTGCGGCCGTCGCCGGTGCGTACGCCGAGGACGACGCGGTCGCGCAGGCCGGTCAGGAAGGCGCTCTGGACGGGGCCGAGGGAACGGGTGAAGGGGAACTCGACGACCAGCGGGGCTTTCAGGACTTCCGGCATCGCCGGCCTCCTTCAGTGGCGCTTGTAGACGGGCGGGCGCTTCTCCGCGAAGGCGCGGGCGCCTTCCTTGGCGTCGGCGGTGTCGAACACCGGCCAGCCGCGCTTGAGTTCGGCGGCGAGACCCTCGGTCTCGGTCAGTTCGGCGGTCTCGTAGACGGACGCCTTGACGGCTTCGACCGCCAACGGGGCGCAGGCGTTGATCTGTTCGGCGATCTCCAGGGCCTTGGTCAGGGCCGTGCCGTCGGGGACGACGTGGCCGATCAGTCCGATGTCGGCGGCCTCGCGGGCGCTGTACGGGCGGCCGGTGAGGAGCATCTCCAGGGCGTGGGTGCGCGGGATCTGGCGCTGGAGGCGGACGGTGGAGCCGCCGATAGGGAACAGGCCGCGTTTGACCTCGAAGAGGCCGAAGGTCGCCGACTCCCCGGCGACGCGGATGTCGGTGCCCTGGAGCATCTCGGTGCCGCCCGCGACGCAGTACCCCTCGACGGCGGCGATGACCGGTTTGCGGGGGCGGTGATGGCGGAGCATCGCCTTCCAGTGCAGGTCGGGGTCGGCCTTGAGGCGGTCGCGGTACTGCTCGCCCTCCATGCCCTTCCCGGCGAGGGCCTTGAGGTCCATGCCGGCGCAGAAGGAGCCGCCCGCGCCGGTGAACACGATCGAGCGGACCGTGTCGTCCGCGTCGGCTTCCAGCCAGCCGTCGTACAGGCCGACGAGCATCGCCAGCGAGAGCGCGTTCTTGGCCTCCGGCCGGTTGAGCGTGAGCACCAGTGTGGCGCCCTCGCGCCGCACGGTGAGGTGTTCCGTCCCACCCATGGACCGTCTCCCCTCCGAGCATCTCTCCGCCGAGCATCCCTCTGCCGACGGACCGGCAGAACGAGAACAGGTTGCAGGAGCGGACCGACCTCTTCAAGAGTTTTCTGACAGACAGTCAGATTTGTTGTGCGCGGACCCTTCACAGTTGTGCCGCCCTTTGCTCTGATGACCGGCAGCCGGTCATGGGCGAGGTCAGGAGGAGCTGTGGAGTACAACCTTGCCGACCTGTTCGAGTCGGTCGTGGACGCGGTCCCGGACCGCGAGGCGCTGGTGTACCTCGACATCCCCGGCACCGGAGCGGAGCGCCGGTTGACGTACGCGGAGCTGGACGCGGCCGCCAATCGCATCGCCCACCATCTGATCGACCACGGCATCCGGCCCGGTGAGCACGTCGGACTGCACCTCTACAACGGCATCGAGTACCTCCAGGCCGCGATCGGCTGCCTCAAGGCGCGGATCGTGCCGGTGAACGTCAACTACCGGTACGTCGAGGACGAGTTGGTGTACCTGTACCGGGACGCCGACCTGGTGGGGCTGTTCTTCGACGCGGAGTTCGGCGAGCGGGTGGCGGCGGCGCTGCCGCTGACGGAGAAGCTGCGGCACCTGGTGCGGGTCGGGGACGCGGAGTCGGGGCCGGACGCCGTGGCTTTCGCGGACGCCGAGGCCGCCGGGTCGCCCGAGCGCGGGTTCCCGCGACGCTCGGGCGATGACCAGTTCATCATCTACACCGGCGGCACCACCGGGATGCCCAAGGGTGTGATGTGGCGTCAGGAGGACCTGTTCTTCTCGGGGATGGGCGGCGGCGCACCGACCGGTGAGCCGGTGAAGAAGCCCGAGGAACTCGCCGAGCGGGTCGCCGCGGGTGGCTCGGGGATCACCTTCTTCCCCACCCCCCCGCTGATGCACGGCACCTCCACGCTCACCGCCTTCATCGGCTTCAACTTCGGCCAACGCGTCGTGATCCACCGAAAGTTCACGCCCGAGGAGGTGCTGCGGACCGTCGAGAAGGAGCGCGTCACCAGCATGTCCCTGGTCGGCGACGCGATGCTGCGCCCGTTGATCGACGCACTCGAAGGGCCCATGAAGGGCACGGACATGTCGTCGATGTTCAGCGTGTCGTCGTCGGGGGCGATCATGTCGGACACGGTGCGCCGGCAGTTCCAGGCCCTCGTCCCGAACGCGATGCTGCTGAACAACTTCGGCTCCTCGGAGTCCGGCTTCAACGGCACCGCGACGGACGACTCCGGCCCCGAGCGGGGCTTCCGGGTCCGGGTCAACTCCCGTACCCAGGTGGTCGATCCGGCCACCCACGAGCCGATCGCGCCGGGCGAGGTGGGCCGGGTCGCACAGTGCGGCCACGTCCCCCTCGGCTACTACAACGACCCGCGGAAGACGGCCGAGACCTTCTTCGAGAAGGACGGCGAGCGCTGGGTGCTGCTCGGCGACATGGCCACCGTCGACGAGGACGGGGTCGTCGTCGTCCTGGGGCGCGGGTCGCAGTGCATCAACACCGGCGGCGAGAAGGTGTACCCCGAGGAGGTCGAGCAGGCGCTCAAGTCCCATCCGGACGTGTACGACGCCCTGGTGGCCGGAGTGCCGGACGTGAAGTGGGGCCACCATGTGGCAGCGGTCGTACAGCTGCGGGACGGCGCGGCGCAGCCGTCGCTCGACGACATCCAGACGCACTGCCGGTCCCACCTCGCCGGGTACAAGATCCCCCGGCAGCTGGTGATCGCGAAGTCCATACGGCGCTCCCCGAGCGGCAAGGCGGACTACCGGTGGGCGCGAGAGGTGGCGGCGCGGGCGGACGGATGAATTCCGCCCCCCTCGATTGAACCGTCGGTGACACACGGACGTACTGGTGGTGGCAGGCTCGCTCCAGGGCTTTGTTCGTCATGCAATCGCAAGACCGTACGGAAGGACCGCCGGGTGTCGCTCTTCACACCTCGCTCTCGTCAGTCGTCGGACAGCACCGAGACGTCGGACGCCACCGGGAGCGAGGAACCGGCTGAGGCGGAAGCGGCAGAAGGGCCGGAGGAGGCGGCGCCCTCCGGGAAACCCGGCTGGTTCGGCTGGCGTCACCGCTACCCCCGTACCGCGCGCGGTGTGACCATCGGTACGACCGTGCTGGCCGCCGCGCTGGTGCTCGGCGCACTGCTCGTGCCCAACCGTCTCGACTGGATCAGGTTCGAGTCCTTCCTGCGCCTGCCCGTCGAGGCGATCCTTCTCGCCGGCCTGCTGCTGGCACTACCGACGAGAGCGCGCCGGATCACGGCCGTCGCCTCGGGCGTGTTCCTGGGCCTGTTCACGGTCGTCAAGTTCCTCGACATGGGCTTCCGGCAGACCCTGGCCCGCCCCTTCGACCTGGTCTTCGACTGGATCCTGCTGGACGACGCGGCGGACTTCGTCCGGGAGTCGTACGGCCGTTCGGGAGAGCTGCTCGCGATCACCGCGGTGATCGTGCTCTTCGTGTCCGTGCTCGCGTTGTGCACGCTCTCCGTGGTGCGGCTGTCGAACCTCATGGCCCGGCACCGCGCGGTGGCCGCCCGTACGACCCTCGTCCTGGGCACCGTCTGGATCGTCTGCTTCACCATGGGCGTGCAGTTCAGCGGGCTCACCTTCGCCACCAAGGGCAACATCCAGTTCGTCGCCAACCGGGTCCAGCAGGTGCACGACGGCCTCGTCGACGCCAAGGTCTTCGAGAAGCAGGCCAAGGTCGACGCCTTCGCGAACACCCCGCCCGACCAGCTGCTGACCGGACTGCGCGGCAAGGACGTGCTGTTCACGTTCATCGAGAGCTACGGCCGGGTCGCGATCGACGACCCGGCGATGGCCCCGCAGATCGACGCGGCCCTCCAGGACGGCGACAACCGGCTCAAGGCGGCCGGTTTCCAGTCCCGCAGCGGCTGGCTCAGCTCGCCCGTCACTGGTGCGGGCAGCTGGCTCGCGCACTCGACGTTCCTGTCCGGCCTGTGGGTCAAGAACCAGCAGCGCTACCGCAGCCTCACCACCGGCGACCGCGCGACCCTCACCAGCTACTTCCAGAAGACCGGCGCCTGGCGCACGGTCGGCATCGTGCCGGGGGTGCGCAAGGCGTGGCCCGAGGGCAAGTACTTCGGCCTCGACCACATCTACGACTCCACCCACCTCGGCTACAACGGCCCCTACTTCAGCTGGACGCCGGTCCCCGACCAGTTCAGCCTCGAATCCTTCGAGCGCCTTGAGCACGGCAAGCAGAACCGCGACCCGATCATGGCGGAGATCATCCTCGCCTCCAGCCACAACCCCTGGTCGCCGATCGCCCACATGATCGGCTGGGACCAGCTCGGCGACGGCTCGGTCTTCGAGCAGATCAAGAAGGAGGGGACGGACCCCAAGGAGGTCTGGAAGAGCGCGAAGCGGGTGCGCACCGAGTACCGCAAGGCCATCGAGTACTCGTTGCAGAGCCTCACCGAGTGGGTCGAGCGCTACGGCGACGACAACACGGTCCTCGTCTTCCTCGGCGACCACCAGCCCGTCCCGACCGTCACCGGCGGCGACACCAACAAGGACGTGCCGATCACGATCGTGGCCCGCGACCCGAAGGTGCTGGACCGGATCTCCTCCTGGGGCTGGACGGAGGGCCTCAAGCCGGCCGGGAACGCGCCGGTGTGGGCCATGGACAAGTTCCGGGACCGGTTCATGACGGCGTACGCGAAGTAACGGGTCACTCCACCACGTAAGGGATTACTCGGCGAAATAACGGGTCACTACGCGAGGAAGGGTTCCACCGCCGCGAAGAACTCGTCCGGACACGTCTCGTGCACGAGATGTCCGGCCCCGTCGACGGTGACGAGCCGTGCGTCGGGGATCGCGGCGGCGACCGCGGCGACCTGATCCTGCGGAATGAGGCTCGTGGCCCCGCCCCCGATCACCAGCGTGGGCATGGTGATCCGCCCCATGTGGTCCCACCACACGGGATCGGGGGCGTTCCGCTGCCGGTCGGTGTCCCGGACCATGGCCCAGTCGAACGGCAGGTCTCCGGCGGGCCGTTCGGCGGGCGGGCGGGGCGGGTCGAGGGGGAAGGGCGCGGGTACGTCCTCCAGGACGAGCCGCCGTACGAGGTCTGGGGCGTGCTGGGCGAGGAGATAGGCGACGGTGCCGCCCAGGGAATGCCCGACCACATCCGCCCGCCGGATGCCGAGCGCGTCGAGGAAGCCGTGCACGTCGTCACGCATCGCCTCGCACGCATAGCCGCCCGGCCAGTCGCTGCGCCCGTGACCGCGCAGATCGGGGGCGTACACCCGACGCGGCCCCGTGGCGAGCCGTTCCGCGACCTCGGTCCAGTCCGCGCCGTCGGCGCCACGGCAGTGCAGCAGGAGCACGGGCGGCGCGTCCTCGGGGCCCCAGGTGCGGTAGGCGAGGGTGATGCCGTTGGCCTTGACGGTGTTCATACGGGGCAACGTATCCGGGGACGCGACAGGGCGGGCCCCTACTCTGCCGTGGGCAGAGCGGGGGTTCCGCTCCCGTCGAGGAACGCGGCGACCCGTCGTACGAACCACTCCGGATCGTCGAGCCACGGGTAGTGCGCGGCGCCCGGCTGGACGGCGAGTTCGGCGTGCGGGAAGACGTCGGCGGTACGGCGGGCCAGGTCGGGCCTGGGGGCTCCGTCGAGTTCACCGGCGAGGACCAGGACCGGGGCGGGCAGCCTGGAGAGCGCCGTGTGCGTGGCGGGCGGGTCGTAGGCACCGGAGGAGCCGTACACGTCCGCGGCCTCGTCGTTGAACTCCTCGTCGCCGCGGGCGTGGTGCTCCTCGGCGGCCTGGTCCCAGCGGCCGTAGAAGAAGGGTGCGATGGCGGGATCGTAGTCAGGCGCCCCGTTCAGCCAGGCCTCGAAGGCCGGGAACGCCGCCGGGAACCACGGTTCGTCCTTCCGCAGGAGCGCCGCGGCCAGCCGGTCCTCGGGCGGGGCCGCCGTCCCGAGCGCCCACGGATTGGCGGTGACCAGCACCAGCCGCCGTACCCGCTCCGGGTACCGGGCGGCGTACAGCATGGCGAGGCTGCCACCGGCCGAGTGCGCGAGGACGTCCATGCGCTCCAGCCCCAGCTGGACCCGCAGCGCCTCCACGTCGTCCACGAGCCGGTCGCACCGGTACGTCGCCGGGTCCACCGGCACGGCGGAGTCGCCGGCCCCCCGCAGATCGAGCAGCACGAGCTGCCGGTGCGCGGCGAGGCCGCCCAGGTCGCCGAGGTAGCGGGAGGCCTGCATGGGCCCTCCGGGCAGGACCACGAGGGGATCGCCCGCGCCCTTCAGGTGGTAGGCGAGCTCGGTTCCGTCGGGCGCGGTGAAGATCGGCATACCGTGATCCTCACGACCGACTGCGCCGGCCGCAACGGAATTCCGTCCGCCGCCCGGCGCATCCGGACAATCCGCCGGCCCGGCCCGTCCGGAAAAGTGGACGTCCACCTCTTGCTTGATCCCCCGCGGCCTGGATTACTGATCCCCGAGACCTCGACCGAATGATCGGTCGCCCGGATTGCTGTGGTTGGTGAGGTGGACGTCCCGATGGCGGATGCGGCGGAGTTCCTGGACGCGGGGGAACGGCTGGACGGACAGGCGTTGCGGGCGCTTCAGTTGGAGCGGCTGCGGGCGTCGTTGCGGCACGCGTACGACCATGTGCCGTTCTACCGCGAGTCCTTCGACAAGGCGGGCGTCCACCCCGACGACTGCCGCTCGCTCGCCGACCTCGCCCGCTTCCCGTTCACCACCAAGGCCGACCTGCGCGAGAACTACCCGTACGGGATGTTCGCCGTGCCCCGGGACCGTATCCGGCGCATCCACGCCTCCAGCGGCACCACCGGCCGCCCGACCGTCGTCGGCTACACCGACGGCGATCTCTCGCTCTGGTCCGACATGGTGGCCCGTTCCCTGCGCGCGGCCGGCGCGCGCCCCGGCGACACGGTCCATGTGGCGTACGGATACGGCCTGTTCACCGGCGGACTCGGCGCGCACTACGGTGCCGAACGGCTCGGCTGCACGGTCGTCCCCGCGTCCGGCGGCATGACCGCCCGTCAGGTCCAGCTGATCCAGGACCTCAAACCCCGCGTCATCATGGTGACGCCGTCGTACATGCTGACGATCCTCGACGAGTTCGAGCGGCAGGGCGTGGACCCGCGCGGCACCTCCCTGGAGGTCGGCGTGTTCGGCGCCGAACCGTGGACGGAGCAGATGCGCCGGGAGATCGAGGAGCGGTTCGCGATCGACGCGGTCGACATCTACGGGCTGTCGGAGGTGATCGGCCCGGGCGTCGCGCAGGAGTGCGTCGAGACCAAGGACGGACTGCATGTGTGGGAGGACCACTTCTACCCCGAGGTCGTCGACCCGATCACCGGCGAGGTGCTGCCGGACGGCGAGCAGGGCGAGCTGGTCTTCACCTCGCTCACGAAAGAGGCGATGCCCGTCATCCGGTACCGGACCCGGGACCTGACACGCCTGCTGCCGGGCACCGCCCGGGTCTTCCGCCGCATGGAGAAGGTCACCGGGCGCAGTGACGACATGGTGATCCTGCGGGGCGTCAACCTCTTCCCCACGCAGATCGAGGAGATCGTGCTGCGCACCCCGGGCGTCGCGCCCCACTTCCAGCTGCGGCTGACCCGGGAGGGGCGGCTCGACGCGCTGACCGTGCGCGCGGAGGCCCGGCCCGACGCCACACCGGAGGACCGGGAGGCCGCCGTACGGTCCATCGCCGCGGCCGTCAAGGACGGCATCGGCGTGTCGGTCTCCGTCGAGGTCGTCGAACCCGAGTCGCTGGAGCGGTCGGTGGGGAAGATCCGGCGGATCGTGGACCTGCGGTCGAACAACAAGCAGTGATGTCGAACAGCCAACAGTAGTAAGGAAGTTGAGCGCACACCGGCCCTCCCTGCGACGATGGGGAGCATGGTGGATTCGGGGGAGCACCGGTACGACGCCTTCCTGTCCTACGCCCGCGCGGACGATCCCGGCTTCCGCCGGGCGCTGCTGGAGGGCCTCGCCCTCGCGGGGTACCGGGTGTGGTTCGACCGGGAGGCGATGCCCAACCGCGGGACCACGTTCGGACAGGAGATCCGGCGCGCCATCGAAGCCTCCGACCGGCTCGTCCTGCTGGCCGCCCCGGGAGCCCTGTCCTCCGACTACGTCGACCAGGAATGGCGGTACGCCGACGACATCGGCAAGCCCGTCGTACCCGTGGTCCGGGCCGTCTCCTTCAGCGACCTTCCCGACCGGCTCGCCCACTATCACGCGGTCGACGCCGAACGGCAGCCGGTCGACGCGGCCGTGGCCGAACTCGCGAGACTGCTGGGCGAGCCGGTACGGCCGCTCGGGCAGTGCTTCCACCTGCCGGGGCGGCCCCCGCATGCCCGCGACCGGGCCGAGCTGACCGCGCGGCTGTCCGACGCCCTCCTGTCGGACCGCATGGGCCCTCAGGAGGCCGGCCAGGCGCCTCGCGTCGTGGCGCTGTACGGCATCCCGGGGTCCGGAAAGAGCACGGTGGCCGCCGCCTTCGCCGCGGCCACCCGCACCCGCCGGGTCTTCTCCGACGGCATCGTCTGGCTCGCCGCGGGTCCGGACTTCCAACCCCTCACCGCCGCCCGCGAGTTGCTGCGGCTGGTGGCGCCGGGTTCGTTGCTGCCGGAGAGCGAAGGGGAGGTCGACCTCCGGCTGGCGAACGCGCTCGGCAACCGGGAAGTGCTGGTCGTCCTGGACGACGTACGGGACGCCGAAGCCGTGATGCCGTTCGTGAGCGCCCTCGGGGCGGGTGCGCGGCTGTTGCTGAGCACGCTCGACCAGGCCGTGGGGACGGCACTCGGTGCCGAACAGGTCGCGGTGGACCGCTTCGACGAGGACACCGCGCGCGAGCTCCTCGCCGACTGGGCGGGCGGCGGCCCGCTGCCCCGGGAGGCGGAGGTCGTCCTGGAGGCCTGCGACGGGCTGCCGTTCGCCCTCGCGATCGTCGGCGCGATGATCGCGAACCTGACGCCCTGGGGAGACGTCGCCGAGGCACTCGACGCCCGACGGCTCGACGAACTGGCGGGGCTCTCCCCCGGCTACCCGCACCGCACGGTGCTGGCGGTGCTCGCGGCCTCCTTCGAAGCGCTCAAGGCCGACGATCCCCGGGCGGCCGAATGCTATCTGGAGCTGGCCGGATTCCAGCCGGGCGCACTGCTGACCCGTGCGGTGCTGGTCCGGCTCTGGTCACGGCCGGGGCGGCTCACGCCACTGGAGTCGAGGCTCGTCATTCCGGTCCTGGAACGCCGTCTGCTGCTCCAGAGCATTCCCGAGGGCGACCGGTTCCGACTGCACGGCCTCCACGAGGACTTCGTGCGCATCCGGCACCCCGATCCGCCGGCCCTGGCGCGGGCCCTCGTCACGAGCTACCGCCACGAGAAGAACCCGGCGAGCTGGGCGGAACTGGCCGACGACGGTTACGTCTTCGATCACCTGGTCGGTCACCTCGCCGCGCTCGACGACCGGGCCACCCTCTTCGAGGTGGTGACCAGGGAGTGGGTCCAGCGGCAGTGGCGGCGCCGTGGCGATCTGGGCCAGGCCCTGGACGACACACGTCGGGCGATCGACGTCGCGGTGCAGCCGCCCGTCGATCTGGTGAACCTCGCCCGCTTGAGCGTCCTCACCGGGCAGATCGCCGTGACGCTGCGCGAGGCGTCGCCCTGGCTGATCGCCGCCCTGGCCAAGGCGGGTGACCTGGATCGGGCGCTGCGATGGGCGGGTGACCACCCCGACGCGATGGAGCGCTTCGTGGCACTGCTGGAGGTGGCCGAGGTCGCTGTGGACAGCGGCGAGCTGTCCCTGGCCCGGCGGGTCTGCCGGGTCGCCGCGGAGACGATCGCGGAGCTCGGCGGGTGCGTGGAGAGCGGGGTGCTGGCAGGCCTCACGGGCCTCAACGCCGTACACGCGCTGGTGCACTTCCCCCATCCGGACGAGTGGGAGGGCACCGAGGACGAGCTGGTCGAGGTGGCCCGGGTCCCCTTGGACTCGCTGGTGCGGCTGGCCCCGGTGGCCTGGCGGGCCGGCGCCACGGCCGATCTGGTGACGGTCACCAATCCGTCCTGGGAGTTGTACGGCCATCTGCTTCCCCTGGTGGCGGTGGAGCAGCTGGCGACCGAGGGCGAGCCGGCGGTGGGACGGGCGCTGCTCGACGCCTACCCGGAGCCGCCGGCGGGCCGGGGACGGGACGAAGACTTCGTGAACGCAGCACGGTATCGCTACGCCGTCGCCCTGGCGGCCGTCGGCGACCTGGACGAAGCGCGCGCCATGGTCGACGCCCTCTCCCCCGACTACGTGCCGGTCGGACGCCGCGGGCTGGCGCGCCATCTCGCGCGGGCCGGACGGCTCGACGACGCTGTCGGGCTGCTCGGTTCGATCAGTGACGGAACCACGGCGGGCGAGGCACTCCACGACGTCGTCGACGCGGTCCTCGACCGAGGCGTGCGGGAGGAGTGCCTGCGCCTCGCGGACGTGGCGGAGGCCCAAGGCCGACCGTACGCGGCGGACCTCCTGCGGGCGACGTCCGGCGACCTCACGGCGGGGTACCGGTTCCTCCAGGCCGACGACGTGGAGGTGGCGGTCGGTATCGGCGGGGCCATCGCCGAGACCCACTGGCACTGCGGAGCACACGCGACCGCGGTCGACATCGTGCGGCACCTGGTGCGGGTCGCCGAAGAGTCGCTGGGGCCTCAATGGTGGGCGCCGCATTCGATCGGCATACCCCAGGGCCTGGCGCAGGCGGCCGTCCTCCTCGCCTCTCTCCTCGTGCGGACCGGTGAGCCGCTGCCCCAGAACCTCGCCGCGGTGACGTTCGCGACAGAGCAGCAATGGGGCGGTACGCCGAACTTCAAGCTCACCTTTGTCAAGGACCTCGCGGCGAGCGGCCGTTTCGCCGAGGCGATCGAACTCGCCGATCTCCCTTCCCTTCCCGGTGGCCGGGCCCTGTGTCTCGCGACCGCCCTCGCCGCGGTGATGCCTTCCCCCGGCGACCCCGGTCTCACCGACCGCTTCCGGGACGCGGTGCGCGAGTTGGCCGAGGAACTGGGCGCACTGGACGCGGGCCGAGATCTGGACGAGGCCGTGTCCCTCGTGCTGCGCGTCCACGGCCTCGACGGCCCGATGGCGCCGCTGGTGACGGCTCTGGAAGCCCGATCGGATGTGCCGCTGTCCCTCGCGGTCCGGGCCAGGCTGCTCGCCGATGCCGGCCGCGCGGAGGAGGTACGGCGGCTGGCCCGTCGAACCCTGGAGGACCGGGCTCTGGTCGTGCCCGAGGCCAGGGCGCGTGCGATGGTCCTGACCGCCGTGGCGGCTCGCCGACCTGGACGGTCCGCCGAACTCGATGCCGTTCCCGGCCTGTTGGCCGACCTGCGGCAGGCTGCGGGCGGGCTCGACATCCTGGCCGACACCATCGATCTGTACGACCTCAGCGGGGCTCGGAACATCGCCGCCGACATCGCCACGAGTGTGCCTTCGGGTCCGGAAGCGGAGATCGCGGACACGTTGCCGTCCAGCGACCGGGTGGAGTACCCGATCGAGATGTCGGACCACGCCATCGCCGCGGCGGCGGTGTCCAGGGCGACCGGCGCGGCCTCCATGGCGTTGGTCATGGCGCGGGCCGGCGAGGAGACGGAGGCCCGGGCATGGCTGCGGACCTGCGAGCAGTTCGTCGAGGGAGCCGGATGGGTGTCCCCGTCCGCCCGCTCCGCCGAGGCAGTGAGCCGGTACCTGTGGGCCGCGCGGTGCGCACTCGATCCGACGACGGGGCCCGAGGACGGAGCGACGGCCGCCGCTGTCGCCTGGTACCTGTGGGATCGAGGCCTTCATCTGGCGGCCGTCCGTTGCGCCGGTACGTTCCTCGACCGGCCGCACCTGCCTTTCGGCCTGGCATCCGACCAACAGGTGATCGGCTACGCGGAGGACTATCTGCGTGACATGGACGTCGACCGCGCTGTCCGTGCCTCGTTGACCGCGCTGCTGGCGACCGCGGCGGCCGCGGACGGCGATGCGGAGCTGGCAGCCGAACTCGCTGCCGAAGTGGATCCGGCCCGCGTGAGCGGTCTGGCGTCGCTCAGCTTCGCCGAGCGCTCCGAGTACCTCGCCACGGTGGCCATCGGCCTCGATGCCGCCGGCCGGTCCGACGACGCGACGGAGCTGCTCCGGGAGGCGCTCTCCGACACCCTCACCATGGCCCGCCGCGGCGAACTGGCCCCCTTCGAAAGGCTGTGCAGGGCCACGGTCCAGATCCTCCCGGTCGACGACGCACACGCCATCTGGGCGTACTGGCTCCAGGCGGCCGCCCTGTCGGGCTCCTACGCGGCGCTCGGCATGATCGCCGGCTATCTGCGGTGGCTTCCCCCGGAGGCGCTGGCCGACCTCGTGGTCAACCCGGACACCGGCGACCTCGAACGGCTGCGGGACGGAGTCGTCAGCCCAACCGGTCCCTGAGTTCGCGCTTGAGGATCTTCCCGCTGGCGTTCCGGGGCAACTCACCCACGAACACCACCCGCTTCGGCGCCTTGAAGTGGGCGAGCCGCTCCCGGGCGTGGGCGATCAACGCCTCCTCTGTCACCTCACCGCGCGGCACGACCACCGCCGTGACCGCCTCGATCCACCGTTCGTCGGGCAGCCCGATCACCGCGACCTCGGCGACGCCCTCGTGCGTGTACAGGGCGTCCTCGACCTGACGGGAAGCGACCAGTACGCCACCGGAGTTGATGACGTCCTTCACCCGGTCGACGATGGTGAAGTAGCCGTGCGCGTCGCGGACCGCGAGGTCGCCGGAGCGGAACCAGCCGTCACGGAAGGCGTCGGCGGTCTCCTCGGGTTTGTCCCAGTAGCCCTCGCACAACTGCGGGGACTTGTAGACGATCTCGCCGGGCGTGCCGTCGGGCACCTCCTTGCCGTCCTCGTCCACGACCCGTGCGTCGACGAAGAGAACCGGGCGCCCGCAGGAGTCCATCCGGCCCTTGTGCTCGTCGGGGGCGAGGACCGTCGCCAGCGGGCCGATCTCGCTCTGGCCGAAACAGTTGTAGAAGGCGAGCTTGGGGAGCCGTTCCCGCAGCCGCTCCAGGACCGGCACCGGCATGATCGACGCCCCGTAGTACGCCTTGCGGAGTCCGCCGAGGTCGCGGGTGGCGAAGTCGGGGCGGTTGGACAGGCCGATCCAGACCGTGGGCGGTGCGAAGAGGCTGTCGGCGCGGCCCGCCTCGATCAGGTCGAAGAGGCGGTCGCCGTCGGGCGCGTCGAGGATGACGTTCGTCGCGCCGACCGCGAGGTAGGGCAGCAGGAACACATGCATCTGCGCCGAGTGGTACAGCGGGAGCGAGTGCACGGGGCGGTCGCCGGCGCTCAGGTCGAGGGCGCTGATCGCGCTGAGGTACTCGTGCACCAGGGCGCGGTGCGTCATCATCGCGCCCTTCGGGAGGGCGGTCGTACCGGAGGTGTAGAGCAGTTGGACGAGGTCCTCGCTGCGCGGCTCCGGGCCGTCGTACGCGGGGGCCGCGGGCAGGCGCGCGAGCAGGGAGTCGTCGGCGTCCCGCAGCGGCAACGTCCGCACGCCGTCCGGGAGTCGGGCGGCGAGGTCGGGATCGGTGAGGACCAGCGTGCTGCCCGACTGGCCGACGATGTACGCGAGGTCGTCGCCGGTCAGGTTCTGGTTGACCGGGACGTGCACGAGGCCCGCACGGGCGCAGGCGAGGAACGCGATGAGATAGGCGTCGGAGTTGTGCCCGTAGGCGCCCACCCGGTCGCCGGGCGCGAGGCCCTCGCCGAGGAGGACACTCGCCGCGCGGGAGACGGCCGCGTCGAGTTCCTCGTACGTCCATGAGCGCTCGCCGTACTCCACCGCGACCCGCGCCGGGGTGCGCCGGGCGCTGCGGCGCAGCACCCCGTCAACCGTGCTGCCGTGTCCAGACGTCATACAGGTCAACCTACCGGTTGGTACGCTCAACCGCTCCTTCCCTCAATGACGTTGGGAGGCACCATGCGCACCCGCCTCAGACGTGCCGTCGTCGCGGCCGTCGCCCTGCTCACCGCCACCTCCGCCCTGCCGGCCGCCGCCGCTCAGGGCCACGGCCGGCAGCAACACCCCTCGCACGGCGGCCTGTCCGCCACCATCCGCTACACCGAGTACGGCATTCCGCACATCGTCGCCAAGGACTACGCGAACCTCGGCTTCGGCACCGGGTGGGCGCAGGCCGCCGACCAGGTGTGCACGCTCGCCGACGGTTTCGTGACCGTGCGCGGCGAGCGGTCCCGCTTCTTCGGCCCCGATGCCGCGCCCGACTCCTCCCTCTCCTCGGCCACGAGGAACCTCTCGAGCGACCTCTATTTCAAGGGAGTTCGCGAGTCCGGCACGGTGGAGAAGCTGCTCGCCGAACCGGCGCCGGTGGGCCCCAGCCGGCAAGTGAAGGACCTGATGCGGGGCTTCGCCGCCGGGTACAACGCCTGGCTGCGGCAGAACCGGATCACCGATCCGGCGTGCAAGGGTGCCGCCTGGGTCCGGCCGGTGACCGAACTCGACGTCGCGGCACGCGGGTTCGCGTTCGCCGTACTGGGCGGCCAGGGCAGGGGTGTGGACGGGATCACGGCCGCCCAGCCGCCGACGACGGCCGCCGCGGGCGCCCCGAACGCCCAGGACACGGCCCGGGCGGCCCGGGAGCTGCTGGCCGCCGACTCCGCCGACATGGGGTCCAACGCTGTCGCCTTCAGCGGCGCGACGACCGCGAACGGCCGCGGACTGCTGCTCGGCAACCCGCACTACCCCTGGCAGGGCGGGCGCCGCTTCTGGCAGTCGCAACAGACGATCCCGGGTGAACTGAACGTCTCCGGCGGCTCGTTGCTCGGCTCGGCGACGATGTCCATTGGCCACAACGCCCGGGTGGCGTGGAGCCACACCGTCGCCACGGGCGTCCCCCTCAACCTCCACCAGCTCACGCTCGACCCGGCCGACCCGACGACGTATCTCGTCGACGGCGAGCCGGAGCGGATGACGCGACGCACGGTCACCGTCGGGACGAAGGACGGCGCCCCGGTCACCCGCACTCAGTGGTGGACGCGGTACGGCCCCGTCGTCACGTCGCTCGGCGCGTCCGTCCCGCTGCCGTGGACGACCACGACGGCGTACGCCCTCAACGACCCGAACGCGGCCAACCTTCGTGCCTCCGACACCGCGCTCGGCTTCAGCAAGGCGCGCGGCACCGCGGACGTGCTCAAGTCCCTCCAGCGGACGCAGGGGCTGCCGTGGGTGAACACGATCGCCGCCGACGCGGCCGGTCACTCGCTGTTCACCCAGTCCCAGGTGCTCCCCCGCGTCACCGACGAGCTGGCCCAGCGCTGCTCCACCCCGCTCGGCAAGGTCACCTACCCGTCGGCGGGGCTCGCGGTCCTCGACGGCTCGCGCGGCGACTGCGCGCTCGGCGGCGACGCGGACGCCGTACAGCCCGGGATCTTCGGCCCGGCGAAGATGCCGACGCTCACGGACGCGCCGTACGCCGAGAACTCCAACGACAGCGCCTGGCTGGCCAACGCCGAGCGGCCGTTGACCAGGTACGAGCGGATCTTCGGCACGATCGGCACGCAGCGGTCGCTGCGGACGCGCGGGGCCATCGAGGACGTGGCGGCGCTGGCGCGGCGCGGCGATCTGACGGTGGCGGACCTCCAGGCGCAGCAGTTCGCCAACCGGGTACCGGCCGGCGACCTGACCGCGGCCGACGCGGCGAAGGCGTGTGCCGCGTTGCCCGGCGGCACGGCAACGGGCAGTGACGGCAAGGCCGTTGACGTGACCGAGGCGTGCGGGGTGCTCGCGGCGTGGGACCGCACGGCGAACACGGGCAGCCTGGGCGCGCTGCTCTTCGACCGCCTGTGGCGGCGCATCCCCGCGGCCCAGCTGTGGAAGGTGCCGTTCTCGACGGCCGACCCGGTCGGCACCCCGAACACCCTCAACACGGGCACCACGGCGTTCACCACGGCACTCGCGGACACGGTCACCGAGCTCCGCACGGCGAACATCCCGCTCAACTCCCCCTTGGGAGACCACCAGTTCGTCATCCGGAACGGCAAGCGCATCCCGGTCCCCGGCGGCACCGAGTCGCTCGGCGTCTGGAACAAGGTCGAGCCGGTGTGGGACGCGGCCAACGGCGGCTACACCGAGGTCTCGACCGGCTCCAGCTACATCCAGGCGGTCGGCTGGAACGGCAGCCGCTGCCCGGTAGCCCGCACCCTCCTCACCTACTCCCAGTCCTCGAACCCCAACTCCCCGCACTACAGCGACCAGACCCGCCTCTTCTCGCAGGAGCGCTGGGTGACGTCCCGGTTCTGCGAGAAGGACATCCTGTCGTCGCCGGGGTTGAAGGTGGTGCGGGTGCGCGAACGCTGAGCCTCGGCGCTGGATGCATTGACCCGCAGGGTTGTTGACGCGGGTGATGGGCGGCTGGCCGCCGAGTGCGGTGTGGCAGCGGTGGCGGTTGCAGGTGCGCCACGGGCCGATGCCGGGTTCGCCTCCGAAGGAGTCCGCGGTGTACTCCAGCAGGACGGCGGTCCCGGCGTCGTGCGCGTTCGTCAGCGACTGCTCCACGAAGCCGCCGGGGCTGGGGTACGCATCGGACAGGAACACCTGGAACGACTGGTCGGCCGTGGATTCCTCGCCGTGGAACACCTGGAGCGTCGCCCTGGCCAAGCCTGACAGCGAACGGCTCCTGCTGGTCAGCCCGGAACTGGCGGACGCCCTTTCCACCATCATCCGCCGCCTGCTACGCGATATCGACAGGGGGAATGGGACGCTTTCCTCACCACTTTGAGAAGCGCAAGGTCTCCATCGGCACCTGCGGTCGCCTTTTCAGGCCCTTGTGTTCATGAACACGCTTGCGTTGGCTGCTCGCTTCTCCAGCCGGCCCGACCCGGCCCAGTGCGGCCGGTTGGAGGTGATCCGCGACAGCCTCGTCGCCCGCATCGCCGAGGCCGAGCGCGAAGGCTGGCTCGGAGAGGTCGAAGGGCTCCGGATCAGCTTGGCTGGCGCCGAAGACAAGCTCGTTCACATGGACCGACAAACTTCCGGCGGTACGGCGATCGACCTCGGCATGCCAGGCATAGCCCCAGCTCAAAGTCCCCAGATGGAGGGAACGGCTTCGCTGGCACAATCACTGGATGACCAGCAATGACATCCGGTTCCACTGCCGGCACCGTGGCGACGGCGGCCCGCTCGTGATCGTCCCCCGCATCGACGGAGCACCGCTTACCGAGCTGATCGACGGGTTCGAGATCGCGGCCGGGATGCAGCCCGCAGGCGACGCATACGGCGGTCTGATCCCGGAGTTCTTCCAGTTCGGCCCGATGCAGGATCACTTCCTCGGACGGTCCGCCAACGCGATGGGCCCCAAGACACCCGTTCTCGGTTGCGAATGCGGCGAATGGGGATGCTGGCCCCTCCTGGCCCGTATCACCACGACAGCCGGCCTCGTGATCTGGGACTCCTTTGAGCAACCCCATCGCAAGACTCGCGAGTACACGGCATTCGGTCCGTTCCAGTTCGACCGTCGCCAATACGATGACGCTCTACGCGCACTGAACGCCGAAATCGGCCCCGACGAGACGTAATCCCAACCCGCCACCGATGGTTCAGAGAAGCTAGACAGAAGACTGACTCGGCTCCAGGGCGTCGTGGGGCGGCGTGACCGAACAGCTCTTCATTCTCGATGAGATCCCCGGCGTGCTGTGGACGCCTGAAGACACCCACGGCACTCGCCCCCTGATCCTGATGGGACACGGTGGCGGGCAACACAAGAAGGCCCCCGGCATCCTGGCCCGCGCGCATCGCTTCGCCGCCGAGCGCGGGTTCGCGGTCGCCGCGACCGACGTGCCCCACCACGGCGGTCGGCCGAGGGACCAGGAGTTCGACCGGCTCGCGACCGAGTACCGGGCGCGGATGGCCGCCGGAGAGGAAACGGCTGGGCTGGACACCGCCCTGTACACGCTCGTGGTCGGGCAGACCATCGCGGAATGGCAGACGGTCCTGACCGCAGTCCAGCAACTCGACCATATCGGCGGCCGACCGGTGGGCTATTGGGGCGTGTCACTGGGCTGCGCGCTCGGTATCCCGTTCGTCGCCGCAGAACCTCGAGTCCGCGCCGCGGTGCTGGGCCTGCAAGGGGCGCCCGTGCTGGCCGGGACCGCCGCGCAGATCACCGTGCCGGTGCATTTTCTGGTCCAGCGGGACGATGAGCGGATCCCTCGTGCACAGAGCCAGGCGTTGTTCGATGCCATCGGTTCGGCTGAGAAGACGCTGCACGCCAACCCTGGCAAGCACGGAGATCTGCCGCGGTTCGAGATGGACGACTCGCTGCGGTTCTTCGCCCGGCATCTGGGCTGATACTTCTGTAGTCCGCGCCGACGACGAGTGCCTACGCCGACTCGGCGAGGTCGAGGGACTCCAGGTCCCTTGCGTTGGGACTCCGCGGAGGTTGGCTGAGCCAGTGAACGTCAGCAAGGTCCCACCCCGCTAGGAACGCCGCCCTGTAGCGTCTTCCTACCGAGTTCCGGCCGCATCCTGTGTTGGGTTCACCCGCTCAAGCTTCGTCCAGCCGGTCCAGCCTCGCTTCGTGAGCAGTTCGATCAGCCGACGGGTCGGCGGCAGGGTGTCGAACACATGTCTATCCAGCAGCTCGGCGAACGGTGGTTCGATGCCGGTGTCGTCGACGTAGAACTCGCCCTGCTCGTTGGCCATCTGCGTGATGTAGGCGGCCAGCTTGTCGGCCAGTTCGACCAGGCGTGGGTCGTCGTCGGTACGGTCGAGAGCTTTGCCCAGAGTGAGATAGAAGTCGATGATCTGCGGGTCGGCGATCTGCTCCCGCTTTCGTTCCATCCACTCCGGGACCCGCTCGGGTGAGCGCGCGGCCAGCGGGATCCAGCCGTCGCGCTCGACCTGGACAATCCGCTCGTCGACCCCGAGCGCCCGCAGCCGGTCAAGGAACTCGACCACCTCCTGGGGCAGTGCCAGGCTGTCCCCGGCGGCGAGACGGGCGATCCGCTCGCGATGCCGCTGCCGCTCCCGGATCTCCGTCCGCAGCCGCTTGTCGATTTCTGCCACCGCCGCGGCGAACTCCTCCTCGTCGGCATGCAGCAGCTCCCGCACGCGCGCCAGAGGGACGCCGGCCTCGGCGAGGGTCCGGATCTTGACCAGCTCGACCACGGCGCCGGCGCCATACCTCCGATAGCCGGAGTGGTCCCGCTCCGGCTCTGGCAATAGCCCCTTGGCGTGATAGTGCCGCACCGCGCGCACTGTCACTCCGACATACGACGCCAGCTCGCCGATAGTCAGCATCGGACCAGCCTCCTACTTCGCTGCCCGGGTCCGGTAGAGACGCCGTGACCAGAGGTAGCCGACCAGCCCGATCATCGTGCACCCGCCGACGGCCCAGAGCACGTCCGAACCATCGGGCGATCCGGCCAGCAGACCGCGGAAGGCGTCGATGATCGGCGTGAACGGCTGGTACTCGGCGAACCATCGCAGCCCGGTCGGCATCGACTCGATCGGCACGAATCCGCTGCCCACGAACGGCAGCATGATGAAGATCATCGGCCAGTTGCTCGCGGCCTCCGGGTTCGGACTGGCCAGCCCCAGCGCCACGGTGAACCAGGTCATCGCGAGCGACAACAGCGCGAGCAGACCGACCAGGCCCGACCATTGCATCGCTGAGGCGCCGGTCTCCAGACCGAGCAGGAACGCAACGCCCAGGACCGTTGCGAGTGCCAGCGCAGTCTGGACCATCGCGCCCAGCACGTGGCCGGTCAGCACCGAGACCTTGGCGATGGCCATGGTCCGGAACCGGTCGATGATCCCGCCTGTCATGTCGGTGGCGACCGAGACGGCCGTGCTGATGGACACGCTTGCCACTGCCATCACCAAGATCCCGGGAGTGATGAACGTCAGGTAGTCGCCGCGCTCCCTCGCCGGGGTTCCGGGCAGACCGGCGCCCATGGTGCCTCCGAAGGCGTAGACGAACAGCAGCAGGAACAGCAGCGGCAGGCCGATCAGCATCAGCGTCTGCGACGGGTACCGGGCCATGTGCTTCAGGTTGCGGCGCAACATGGTCGCCGAATCGCGGACGGCATACGACGCGGTGTTCATGCCGGCACCTCTTCTGGAGACTCGTCGGCGGTGGAGTGGTCGGTGAGCGCCAGGAACACGTCGTCCAGGTCCGCGGTGTGTACAAAGAGCCCGGTGACCGCGTCGTCGTCGACCTCGGCCAACAGCCGTCGCAGCGTGGTGAGGCTGCCGTCGTGCGGCAGGGTCAGGGTCAGCGCCGTTACGTTCGGGTTCGCTTCGGGGAACTGGCGTGCCAAGTCGGCCAGGCCTTCAGTGTCAGCGGCCTGAAGCTCGACGTGTCCGCCGGGGACCAGCCGCTTCAGCTCGGCCGCGGTGCCCTCGGCGACCAGTCGGCCTCCGTCGAGCACACCGACCCGGTCGGCGAGTTGGTCGGCCTCCTCCAGGTACTGGGTGGTGAGGAAGACGGTGACCCCGTCGGCCACCAGCTCCCGCACGATGTCCCACAGGTCACGGCGGCTGCGTGGGTCGAGGCCCGTGGTCGGCTCGTCGAGAAAGATCAGCCGCGGCCCTGCGACCAGGGTCATTGCCAGGTCCATCCGCCGCTTCATACCGCCGGAGTACGTCACCGCGCGTCGGTCGGCGGCATCAGCCAGGCGGAACCGCTCCAGCAGTTGCTCTACCGCACTCTCCGCACGACGCCGGTCCAGGTGACCGAGGTCGGCCATCAGCCGCAGATTCTCCCGCCCGGTGAGTAACTCGTCCACGGCGGAGAACTGCCCGGTCACTCCGATCGACGCACGCACCTGGTCTGCCTCGTGGCGTATGTCGTACCCGGCGACCCGAGCCTCACCGGCGTCCGCAGGCAGCACGGTGGACAGGATCCGGACGGTGGTGGTCTTGCCGGCCCCGTTGGGTCCGAGCAGGGCGTACACGGTGCCTGCGGGGACGGTCAGGTCGACTCCGGCTACCACCTCGTGGTCACCGTACGACTTGCGTAGCCCGGAGACCTCGATCGCATTGGTTCTCGTCGTCATGCCGACCATGCTGAGAGGTTGCCCCTGCGTCAGGGTCAACTGTTGCGGCTACGTGGCAGCGCGCCCCGAGACGTCGGCCTCTGCCTCACACCGGCCAGTCGGCTGTCGCATGAGCGCGCCAAGTACTTGGTGACAGGCCGCCAAGAAGCACGACCACCCCGCAACCGATTCCTGAGGCCGGAAATGAGCCGTGGTCGTGGTCGCACGTCAGCGTCCGGAGTGCCGTCCGGGCCGCGAGGCGGCGCGGACGGAGTGCCTCTCCCGGTCGGCGGGGCGGCGGCGGAGTCGCGGCGTGCCTGCTCGCGGGACGTTCCTCCCAGCACTGGTTCTCCACGTTCCAGTGGCGTTGCCGCCCGTCCTGCCCTGCAACCATGGCCCCTACCCCCGCCCCTGCCAATGCACTGTCGCGGCGAGGAAGACGGCGAAGAGCAGGCGTCCCAGCCGGCGCAGCAACCATGAGGCGAACCGCCGTGAGAGCGGCGGGCGTTCCTCCTTGCCACGGACGCTCACCGCCGCCGCGAGCAGAGCGCTGGGCAGCAGATGGCCGTCCAGAACCCGGTCGGTCAACGGCAGTCCGATGACCCGCAGGCCCACGAGCCCCGCGGCCCAGGACACTTCGAGGTGCCGGGCACGCAGCGCATGCGCGACAACACGCGCCGCGTCGAAGCCGAACGACGGGGCACGCTCCGTAATGCCGCCGATGAGGGGAGGGACGCCCCCCATCGCCGGGCGTAGAGGTCCTTCTCCAGGTGGTCACACGGGCCGCGTACGCCCCTCCCAGTACGGATCCCGCAACCTCCGCTTGTACAGCTTGCCGTTGGGGTCGCGGGGCATTTCCGTGATGAAGTCGATGGTCTTGGGGCACTTGTAGCCGGCGAGGTGTTCGGCGCAGTGGGCGAGGAGGGTGGCGGCGAGGTCCGGGCCGGGGTCCTGGCCGGGGGCCGGTTCGATGACGGCCTTGACCTCCTCGCCCCAGTCGTCGTGCGGGATGCCGAAGGCGGCCGCGTCGGCGACGGCGGGGTGGGACAGGAGGGCGGACTCGATCTCGGCGGGGTAGATGTTGACGCCGCCGGAGATGATCATGTCGATCTTGCGGTCGCGGAGGAAGAGATAGCCGTCCTCGTCGAGGTAGCCGAGGTCACCGACGGTGAAGAAGTCGCCGATGCGGTTCTTCCTCGTCTTGGACTCATCCTTGTGGTACGAGAAGCCGCCGGTGTTCATCTTCAGGTAGACGGTACCGAGTTCACCCGCCGGCAGCCGGTTGCCCTCGTCGTCGAAGATCGCCAACTCGCTGATGGGCCAGGCCTTTCCGACCGTGCCGGGCTTCTTCAGCCAGTCCTCCGCCGTGGCGAAGGCGCCGCCGCCCTCGCTGGCCGCGTAGTACTCCTCCACGCACGGGCCCCACCAGTCCAGCATCGCCCGCTTGACGTGGTCGGGACAGGGGGCGGCGCCGTGGATGGCGTGGCGCATCGACGAGACGTCGTACCGTGCGAGGGTCTCCTCGGGCAGTGCCAGCAGGCGGTGGAACTGGGTGGGGACCATGTGGGTGTGCGTGCAGCGGTGTGTGTCGATCAGGCGCAGCATCTCCTCGGGTGTCCACTTGTCCATCAGGACCAGGCGGTGTCCGATGTGCAGGGACGCGCTCGCGAACTGGAGGACCGCCGTGTGGTACAGCGGCGAGCAGACGAGGTGGACGTTGTCGTCGTACGGCTTGATGCCGAAGATGCCGAGGAAGCCGCCCAGGTAGGCCTCCTCCGGCGCCTTGCCGGGCAGCGGGCGGCGGATGCCGCGGGGGCGGCCCGTGGTGCCCGAGGTGTAGTTCATGACCCAGCCGAGCTCGCGGTCCTCCGGCGCCGACTCCGGTTGTCCGTCGAGGAGTTCGGCGTACGGCCGGAAGCCCTCGACCGCGCCGACGGCGTACCGGTGCGTGGCCGGGAGGCCCGCCTCGTCGGCGGCGTGGCGGGCGGGCGCGGCGAAGCGCTCGTGGGCGAGGAAGACCTTGGCGCCGGAGTCGGCGACGATCCAGGCGATCTCGGGGCCGACGAAGTGGTGGTTGATCGGGACGAGGTACAACCCGGCCTGGGTGGCGGCGAGATGAGCGGTGAAGAGCTCGACACCGTTGGGCAGGACCACGGCGAAGGCGTCACCGCGACGCAGTCCGGCGGCACGCAGGCCGTGGACGAGACGGTTGGCGGCGGCGTGCAGCCGCGCCGCGGTCCACTCCTCGCCGTCCGGGGCGACGAGGACGGTGCGATCGGGCTCGACGGCGGCCTGCGCCCAGAATCCGGCGGGGGGTGTGCTCGTGGTGCTGGTCATCGGCCGCTCCTTCCGGTGGACGTGTGCCTGTCCCTCGCCGCTTCTTCCGGCGGGCGTGTCCTGGTCACCGGCCGCTCCTTCCGGCGATGCGGTTGATGCGGTCCACCGTCTGTTCGAAGCCGCGGGTGAGGTCGTCGAAGACGTCCTGGACGCTGCGTTCGCGGTTCATCCGGCCGACGATCTGTCCCACGGGGGTGCCGAGCAACGGCTCGACCTCGTACTTCTGGATGCGGGTGAGGGCGTCGGCGACGAGGAGGCCCTGGAGTGGCATGGGGAGGGCGCCGGGGCCGTCGGGGTCGTCCCAGGCATCGGTCCACTCGGTGCGCAGCTGCCGGGCAGGCTTGCCGGTCAGGGCGCGGGAGCGGACGGTGTCGGAGGAGCTCGCCGCGAGGAGTTTGCGGGTCACCGCGGGCGAGGACATGTCGGCCTCGGTGCAGGTGAGCCAGAGCGAGCCCAGCCATACGCCCTGCGCGCCGAGGGCGAGCGCGGCGGCCACCTGCTGTCCGCTGCCGATGCCGCCCGCGGCCAGCACGGGCAGCGGGCCGACGGCGTCCACGACCTCCGGGGTCAGCACCATGGAGGCGATCTCGCCGGTGTGACCGCCGGCCTCGTAGCCCTGGGCGACGACGATGTCGATGCCGCCCTCCTTGTGCTTGAGCGCGTGCCGGGCGCTGCCCGCGAGGGCGGCCACGAGCACGCCCCGGTCGTGAGCGCGTTCCACGACGTCGGCGGGCGGCGAGCCGAGGGCGTTGGCGAGCAGCTTGATCGGGTAGTCGAAGGCGACGTCGAGCTGGGTGCGGGCGACCTGCTCCATCCACCCGGTGATGCGCCACCCAGACACCTCCCCCTCGGCCAGCTCGGGCACGCCGTACTTGGCGAGGGTGTCCCGGACGAACTGCCGGTGCCCCTCGGGGATCATCGCCTCGACGTCCGCCTCCGTGACGCCTTCCACCTTCTTGGCGGGCATGACGACGTCCAGGCCGTACGGCTTGCCGTCCACGTGACCCTCGATCCAGTCGAGGTCGCGTTTGAGGTCGTCGGGGGCGGTGTAGCGGACCGCACCGAGCACCCCGAAGCCACCGGCCCTGCTGATGGCGGCAGCGACGGCGGGGAACGGCGTGAAGCCGAAGATGGCGTGCTCGACTCCCAGTTTCTTGCTCAGCTCCGTCTGCATGGGCGCAGGATGCCGCAGTCCTCCGGAGGACGGAAGAGGTTTCCTGATGCTCCGTCAGATTCCGTGCCGGGGCTGAAGTCACCTGCCGGGGATAGAGTTTCCCGATGACTGATGAGGCGCACACCGGACTGTCCCGCCGTCAGCTCACCCGAAGAGTCCTCGCACTCGGGGGCGCCCTCGCCATCGCCCCGTTCCCGGCCGGCCCCGCGTCGGCGGCGCCCCCCGGCGGACGGCCCACGCTCCGCCACGGATCCGCGCGGCAGGCGGGCCTCTTGGCGGACCACCTCCGTCAACTCGTCACCGACGCCGAGTCGTTCCTCGGTCCTTCCCCCAAGCACCCCTGGTACGCGGGCGCCGTGCTCCTCGCCGGACGCGGCGGCACCGTGGCCCTGCACCGGCCGATCGGGACGGCGGTGCGCTACTCGGCGTACGACGAGAAGACGGACACGGGCGTGGAGTTCCCGCCCGCCGACCAGATCCCCATGGCCGAGGACACCGTCTTCGACCTGGCCTCGGTCTCCAAGCTGTTCACCTCGATCCTCGCCGTCCAGCAGATCGAGCGGGGCCGCCTGGAACTGGAGGCGACCGTCGCCTCCTACCTCCCCGAGTTCGGCGCCGCGGGCAAGCAGGGCATGACCATCCGTCAACTCCTCACGCACACCTCGGGATTCCGCGCCTGGATCCCGCTCTACAACGCGCCGACGTACGAGGAGAAGCTGCGCCTCATCTGGAACGAGGCGCCGCTCAACCCGCCCGGCACCAAGTACCTCTACTCCGACCTGAATCTGATCTCGCTCCAACTGGTCCTGGAGAAGCTGACCGGCCGCACCCTGGACGCCCTCCTCCACGACGAGATCACCGCCCCGCTCGGCATGCGCCGCACCCGCTACAACCCGCCTACCTCCTGGAAACCGAGGATCGCGGCGACGGAGGACGCCCGTACACCGTGGTCGGGTCTCGACCGGGGTCTGGTATGGGGCGAAGTGCACGACGAGAACGCGTTCAGCCTGGGCGGAGTCGCCGGCCACGCGGGCGTCTTCTCCTGCGCCTGGGATCTGGCGGTCCTCGGGCGGACACTGCTCAACGGCGGCGTCTACGGCCGTGCGCGCATCCTGCGCCCCGAGTCGGTGGAGCTGATGTTCACCGACTTCAACACCGCCTTTCCCGGCGACGAACACGGCCTCGGCTTCGAGCTCTACCAGCACTGGTACATGGGCGCGATGGCCACGCCGCGCACCGCGGGCCACACCGGTTTCACCGGCACCTCCCTGGTCCTCGACCCGACGACCGACTCCTTCCTGATCGTGCTGGGCAACTCGGTGCACCCGGTGCGCAGTTGGCGCTCGGGCTCGGCACCCCGGGTCGCCGCCGCGAACCATCTGGCGCGCGCGGTCCCCGTCCGCCCACGGCACGGCCGTACCGCCTGGTTCTCCGGCATGGCGAACGCCACGACGGCCACCCTGACGCTCCCGGCGCTGGACACCTCCTCCGGCGCCGCACGCCTGCGCTGCGCCCTGTGGTGGGACACCGAACCGCAGGCGGACACGCTGACGTTGGAGGCCTCGACGGACGAGGGCACGACCTGGCACGCGCTGCCGTTCACGACCGAGACCGAGGAGCATTCCTCCGGCACGGTCACCGGCTGGTCGGGGCGGGTGTGGCACCGGCTGACGGCCGCACTTCCGGCACACCGGCAGCTATCCCTGCGCTGGCGTTACACCACGGACCGGCTGTACGTCGGGCGCGGGGCGTATGTCGACGGACTGCGGGTCGAGACCGCTGACGTCGTCCTCTTCGACGAGTCACGGCCGGGCGACTCCGGACGGGTCGTCGCCGCGGGGTGGGCCCCAGCCGTCGACTGACGGTGGTGCTGCCACAGGCAGGTAGCATCGTCGGGAATCACATGAGCCTTGTGAATCAATGCAGTTCGCGGGTTTTCCTCGCGCACGACCGTCGACCCGGGATGGAAATGGCGAACGTCTTCATCAGTCATCGCAAGGTCGACGTGTCCCAGGCGGAGCGGCTCGCCGAGGTGGTCTCCGCCGCGGGGCACCAGGTGTGGTTCGACGAATGGGAGATCGGAATCGGGGATTCCATCGTCGACCGCATCACCACCGGGCTCGAAGGAACGTCCTATCTGGTGCTCTGCTATTCGGCGGCCGGTGTCATGAGCCCGTGGATCTCCCGGGAATGGATGTCGGCCCTCCACCGCCAGCTGGACGGCTGCGGGGTCCGCATCCTGCCGGTGAGGTTCGGTGGCTCCGCCCCGGCGATTCTGGCCGATCTCCGCTACGCGGATCTCTCCCAGGACTGGGACACGGGATGCGCGCAGCTCTTGAGGGCCATTCGTTAAAGCCATTCGCTGAACATTTTCGGGGGCACGATGGTCCAGATCCTGATCGCGCATGCCGACGGCGACGAGGCAGTGGCCGCCGAGATCGCGAAGCCGCTGGAGGACGCCGGGTACGAAGTCGTGCATCACGGCAGCCTGTTCGTCGGCGACTCCCTCATGCAGAAGGCGTCGCAGGCGATCGCGCAGGGCAGCCCGGTGGTGCTGTGCGGGACCGTCAGGGCGATCGGGACGGGCTGGGCCAACTTCCTCGTCAACGCCGCCAGACGCCATCAAGAGGCGCGGATCTTCGCGCTCCAGATGGAGGAGAACGCCTATCTCGACTTCCTGACGCTCGACGGCCGGATCGCGCGGTACTGGGAGGACCCCGCCAGAGCCGTCGCCGAACTCCTGGCGGCGCTGTCGGAGTACTACCCGACCCGGAGGCCGGCCGGCGCCGAACAGCGGCTGGACCAGCTCGAACAGCGTTATCGAGAACTCGCCCTGGAAACCTGCGACATCGTCGATCTCGCCAACTTCCCCATCGGGGACCGCGAACTCATCACCAGGGATCTGCTGCTGCGCAGCCTGTACGTGTCCCTGCGCGTCACGGTCGACATCCCGCCGGGCATGGACGCGCACGACCTCGACCGAAAGCTCCAGGATCTCGAAGCGCGCCGCAAGGAGCACGATCAGGAACTGGACGAGGAGTCCGACGACGAACCGGAGGCCGGATCGCGGTTTTCGGTCGGAGAGCGGCTCGAACAGTCGAAGCACCTGGTGGTCCTGGGCGACCCGGGCGCCGGGAAGAGCACCATGCTGCGGTGGATCGCGACGGCGTATCTGCTGCGCCTGAAGTCCGACCCCGACTGGAGCCAGCTCCCGGACGTCGACACCCTGCCCGACGCCGACTGGCTCCCTCTCCTCATCCGCTGCCGTGATCTCGACACGAGCAGGATCGCCGGGTCGCTGGAGGACATGATCCAGCATCACCTGTGCGACACGGAGTTCTCCAGCGAAGAGGCCGCCGAGCTCACCCCGCTCCTGCTGCGCCGCATACGGGAGGGCCGGGTGCTGCTGCTCATCGACGGCCTGGACGAGATCTCGGACACCGGTCTGCGGGCCCGGTTCTGCCGCAAGGTCGAGAAGATACACCTCGCCTATCCCGAAGCCCCCATCATCGTCACGTCCAGGATCGTCGGATACCGGGAGATGAAGCTGCGGATCACCCGGGGCTTCGAGCACGTCACGGTCCAGGAGCTGACGCCTCAGGACAAGGACGACTTCGCCCGCCGTTGGTGCGTGGTGACCGAGCCGCCGGCGCGGCGTGAGTCGGCGGCCCGGGAACTCATCCGGGACATCCACAGCACCGATCGCATCGAGCGTCTGACCGGCAGCCCCATGTTGCTCACCACGATGGCGCTGGTGAAGAAGAAGGTCGGGAAGCTGCCGAGCCGCCGGGCGGACCTCTACCGGGAGGCCGTCGACGTGTTGCTGCACTGGCGCAGTGACGTGGACGAGCGCATGGATCCCCACGAGGCGCTCCCGCAGTTGCAGTACCTCGCGTATTCCATGTGTGCGTCAGGGGACCAGCAGATCCGGCAGGACAAGGTCGTCGAGACCCTGGAGCGGATGCGCCGGGAGTTTCCCGCCGTTCGCCCGGTCCGGAGGCGGTCCGCGGTCGAATTCCTGCGCCGCCTGGAACGGCAGACCGGAATCCTCGTCGAATCGGGGCACGTCAGCCATGACGGCGAACTGGTCCCCGTCTATGAATTCCGTCATCTGACCTTTCAGGAGTACCTGGCGGGCCTGGCGCTCATCGCACGGAGATATCCGGACCGCAATCGGCAGATGTCACTCGCGGAACAGATCGGCGCGCTGACCGCGGAGACCTCCCCCGTCGAGACATCGATGGATCGCGTGGAGGCCGCGATCGCCGAGAACTGGCGGGAGGCCATCCGGCTGACCGTGATGACCTGCAACGACGATGACGTGGACGATGTTCTCCGGGCCATCGCCACGCCGTTGCCCGGGGAGGACGCGGCCACGACGGCACGGGCGCGGGCCGCGCTCGCGTGTGCCTGCCTGGCCGATGAACCCAACGTCAGCGAGGAGATTGCGGCCGACATCATCACCCGGTTCGTCGCCGAGCTGACCGAACACGACGGAATCGGCCCCGCGGACACCGTCGCCGACCTCACTCTCGAAGAGGTGGGAGGCTCCAGTTGGGCCGCCGCTCTCAGCCGGCGGATCGTCGCCGAGTGGTTGCTTGATCCCTCCCAGTACCACCGCCTCGCCGGCCCCGCCGCCACGGTCCTGGGCCGGTCGGCACCGATCGACGAGGAGGCTCTGCACGACTGGGTCCGGAACCAGGTCGCACTCCTAGATGAGCCCGAGCCCGCGGTGGTCGTCGAAGCCGCGCTGGCCCTCATGGAGACCGCCTACACCCGCAGACTCGTCACGGTCCCTGATCTGACCTCGAAACTCACGTCCACCCTGTCCAGGGGACCCTGCGAGGCCACTGCGGCAGCGTGGGCTCTTGGGTGGGTCAAGAGGTCCTCGGCCTGGGAGCCGACGACCGGCGAACTCGCGGATCTGGCCGATGCCGTGGCCTCAAGACGGCTTCCTCCCCAGGCCGTCGTGTTCCTGTTGTGGTGCATTGACAACACCCAGGCGCCACGACACGGCGAGATGGCCCAGGCCATGATGGAGGCCTACATCTCGGCCGACCGGGATGTCCGTCGACACATCGGCGAGAAGTACCTTGCCTTGTTTCCCGAGACGGTGGAGCCCATCGTCCAAGCGAGCCGACACCAGCGCGCAGACGTCCGGCGCGAGGCGTCGCTGCTGCTGGCACGGCTGGACGGTTCGCTGGCCGTGGACCCCTTGTTGGACGCACTGACCAACGAAGACGGGGCAGCGCACGACGACGTCGTCCAGGCGCTCGGCACGCTCGGGGACCCCCGGGCGGTGGAACCCCTGCTCGGTATCCTCACGGCCCCCGACGGCACCACGAACCACGCCGTCGCCACGGCCCTTGGGGAGCTGGGCGACCCACGAGCGGTCCAGCCCCTCATCGACGCCCTCCCCCACACCAGCGGAGAGGTGCACACGGCTGTCGTCCAGGCGCTCGGCACGCTCGGGGACCCCCGGGCGGTGGAACCCCTGCTCGGTATCCTCACGGCCCCCGACGGCACCACGAACCACGCCGTCGCCACGGCCCTTGGGGAGCTGGGCGACCCACGAGCGGTCCAGCCCCTCATCGACGCCCTCTCCGACAGCAAGAGAGCGGCGCGCACCGCAGTGGTGATCGCACTCGGAAACCTCCGCGACCCCAGGGCCCTGGAGCCCCTGCTCGGCATACTGACCTCGGCCCGGCACAGCGTGGATCCCGTCGTCGCGCAGGCGCTCGGGCATCTCGGTGACTCCCGGGCGGCGCAGCCCCTGCTCGACGCCCTGATCGATGACAGTGGCACCCCGTCCAAGGCGGTCGTGGAAGCACTGGGCCGGCTGGGCGACCGCAGGGCCGTTGCCCCGCTCCTGAGCGCTCTCAGGGTTGCTGCCGACACATCACCCCCGGACGACGACCTGCTGATGCACCTGGTCGAGGCGCTTGCCGGCATCGGCGATCCAAGGGCGCTCGAGCCGCTGTCGGAACTGTGGGCGGACGACCTCCCCCGACTCCGTTTCCGAGTGCTTACGGCACGGATGGAGCTAGGAGACACAGGGGCGCGCGAGGCGCTGGACGAGGCCATGACTCACAGCGGTGCGATGACACGGCGCGACGCACTCTGGGCCCTTGCATCCCTGGAGAGCGACCACGTTGACCGGGTGCTGCTCTCCAGGGACCGTGACGGTATCGCTCCCGGGATCGACCCGCAGCAGAAGGTCGAGGAGTCGGCCCTGCCGAGGTATGCCACCGCCGCCCGGCTTCCGCTCCAACGAGTCCGCTCCCGATACGAGGAGTTGGCGAAGCGCTACCCCCTCACGCTCGCCTGGCACCAGCCGTCGGCCTGACGGCGGGTGCCGACCCCTCAACCCGCCACGTCCTCCAACACCGCCATCGCCGCATTATGCCCCGGCACCCCACTCACCCCACCCCCACGCACCGCTCCCGCCCCGCACAGCAGCACGTTGGGGTGCCGGGTCTCGACGCCCCAACGCCCCGTGCCCTCCTGCCGGTACGGCCAGGCCAGGTCGCGGTGGAAGATGTTGCCGCCGGGCAGCCGCAGGTCGCGCTCCAGGTCCAGTGGGGTCTTGGCCTCGATGCAGGGGCGGCCCTCCGCGTCGGTCGCCAGGCAGTCCGCGATGGACTCGGCGAGATGGGCGTCGAGTTGGGCGACGGTCGCCTTCAACAGCTCCTCGCGCACCCCGGAGTTGTCGGCGTCGAAGAGGCGTGCCGGCGTGTGCAGTCCGAACAGCGTCAGGGTCTGGTACCCCTGCTCCACCAGCTCCGGCGCCAGGATCGACGGGTCCGTGAGCGAGTGGCAGTAGATCTCCGAGGGCGGTGCGGAGGGCAGCCGGCCCGCGGCGGCCTCCGCGTGGGCGACGGCCAGCTGCTCGTAGCCCTCGGCGATGTGGAAGGTCCCCGAGAACGCCTCGCGCGGGTCGACGGAGGCGTCCCGCAGCCTCGGCAGCCGCTTGAGCAGCATGTTCACCTTGAGCTGGGCGCCCTCCGCAGGGTCGGGGGGCGCGTCTCCGGTCAGCTCGGCCAGCGCCTGCGGGGAGGCGTTCACCAGGACGTGCCGCGCCGCGACGACGCTCTCGTCGCCGTCCGTCCGGTACGTCACCTCCGCCGTACGGCCGTCCGTGGCGATCCGCACCGCCTCGTGGCCGGTGGCGAGGACCGCGCCCGCGTCCCGTGCCGCCGCGGCCAGGGCGTCCGTCAACGCGCCCATACCGCCGACGGGGACGTCCCAGGCGCCGGTACCGCCGCCGATCACGTGGTAGAGGAAGCAGCGGTTCTGCTTGAGGGAGGGGTCGTGGGCGTCGGCGAAGGTGCCGATGAGGGCGTCGGTGAGGACGACTCCCCGGACCAGGTCGTCGGCGAAACGGTCCTCGACCGCGACGCCGATCGGCTCCTCGAAGAGGGTCCGCCAGGCCTCCTCGTCGTCCACCCGGCGGCGCAGTTCCTCGCGGGTGGGCAGCGGTTCGGTGAGGGTCGGGAAGATGCGTTCGGCGACGCGGCCGGTCATGCCGTAGAAGCGCTGCCAGGCCTGGTACTCGTGCTCGCCGCCGGTGAGCCGCGCGAAGGCCTCGCGGGTGCGCCGCTCGCCGCCGCCGACCAGGAGGCCGGTCGGGCGGCCGTCCCGCTCCACGGGGGTGTACGAGGAGATCGTGCGCGTACGGACGCGGAAGTCCAGGCCCAGATCCCGCACGATCTTCTTCGGCAGCAGGCTGACCAGGTAGGAGTAGCGCGACAGCCGGGCGTCGACGCCGGCGAAGGGCCGGGTGGAGATCGCGGCGCCGCCGGTGTGGTCCAGCCGCTCCAGGACCAGGACGGACCGTCCGGCCCGGGCGAGGTAGGCGGCGGCGACGAGGCCGTTGTGTCCGCCGCCGACGATGACGACGTCGTACGTGTGTCCAGGGAGTGCAGGCATGCCCCTTCGTAACACGCGATGATCTAGGTCGGCCAGAGGGGCGACGCCCTCTGCGGTGGCGTGCAGACTCGGCGCATGGAGCACACGCGGCAGCACATGCACGACCTGATCGACCATCTGGTGCGGGCCGGGAACGCGGTCCGGTACCACCCGTCGTCCGCCGTCGACCCGTTCTGGCACCAGCAGGGCGGCCCCGAGTGCTTCCTCGAACGTCCGATCGACTTCGCGGTGGCCCGGGCGGCGCCGGGTCAGCCGGAGGATCTCGGGTTCAGCGAGGACGAGGACCGGATCCACTGTCTGCGGTGCTGGACCGTGATCACCGGCTCGGATCATGCGTTTCCGGAGTTCCCGGGCCGCCCGCGCTGAGGCGTCGTCCCCGGTTCAGCCGCCGCCCGCCGCGTGTTGCTGACGCAGGACCGCCACCCTCCGGTACAGCTCGACCGCCTCGGCGCCGCGGCCGAGTTGTTCCAGGCAGTGGGCCTCGTCGTTGCGGCTGGCGAGGGTGTCGGGGTGGCCGGCGCCGAGGACGCGTTCGCGGGCGGTGGCGACGCGGCGGTACTCGGTGAGCGCGTCGGCCCAGCGGCCCAGCCAGCCCAGGCCCACGGCGACCTCGCGGCGGCTGACCAGGGTGTCGGGGTGTTCGGGGCCGAGGACGCGCTCGCGGATGGCGCACACGTCGCGGGACTCGGCGAGGGCCTCCTCCCAGCGGCCGAGGCGGCCGAGGTTGACGCCGAGGCCGTGGCGGGCGCGCAGGGTCTCGGGATGGGCGGGGCCGTTGACGCGGGTGCGGTCCTCGATGAGGTCACGGTAGAGCTGGAGGGCCTCGGCGCTGCGGCCGAGGCGGCCGAGGCTGATGCCGACCTCGTAGCGGGCGGCGAGGGTGTCGGGGTGGTCGGGGCCGAGGGCCTGGGCGCGGGCCTCGGCGACCTCGTGGTAGGTCTGCAACGCCTCCGGCCAGCGGCCCAACTGGCCGAGCGCGTAGGCGACTTCGTAACGGGTGACCAGGGTGTCGGGGTGGGTCGGGCCGAGGACGCGGCTGCGGGCGGCGGCCACGTCGCGGGCCATGCGGTAGGAGTCCTCCAGGCGGCCGAGCCGGCTGAGGTTGAAGGCGAGGTTGTGCCGGCAGCGCAGGGTGTCGGGATGGTCGGCGCCCATGGTGCGCTCACGGGCGGCCAGGACGGACGAGTAGACCTGGTGGGCGTCGAAGTGCCGTCCCAGCTGGCCCAGTACGTACGCCATTTCCTGGCGGGCGGCGAGGGTGTCGGGGTGGTCGGGGCCGAGGGCGAGGCTGCGGGCGCGGGCGACGAGTTTGTACTCGCGCAGGGCGTCGGCCGCGCGGCCGGTGCGGGAGAGGGTGAAGGCGACCTCGTAGTGACTGGCGAGGGTGTCCGGGTGGTCGGGCCCGAGGAGGTGCTCGCGTTCGGCGGCGACCGCGCGGTGCACCTCGCCCGCCTCCGCCCAGCGCCCGAGACGGCCCAGGCTGAGCCCGGCGTTGTGCCGTCCGGCCAGGGCGGTGATCGCCTCCTGGGACGGCGCGGGCGGCTCGTCGGGGACGGGCTCGGGTGGCCTGGCGACGACCGTGCGCGGGATCCACTCGCCGGTCAGGGCCGCGCCCTCCGCGGGCGGCGCGGCGCCGACGCCGGGTCCGACAGCCTTGTGGCCCGTGGTCATCCCCCGGGTCCAGGAGGGCAGGCGGGTCGCACGGGACGGCGGTTCGAGGGCCGGGCGGAGCGTCGGCTGCGGGGTCACCACGGTGGGCACGTACGTCGGGGTGGTGCGGCCCAGGCTGATGCGGCGCCCCACCTCGCGTGCGTCGTGCGGACGTTGTTCGGGCTGCTTGGCCAGCAGGTCCAGGATGATCTTCTCGAAGTACGCGGGCACCTCGGCGCGGTGGCTGCGCGGCGGACGGGGCGGGGTGTCGCGGTGGCCGACGAGGATCGCCCAGGCGTCGTCGAGGTCGAAGGGCGGCACCCCGGTGGTGATCTCGTACAGCACGCACCCCAGCGAGTACAGGTCGCTGCGCTGGTCGACCTCGGAGCCGCCGATCTGCTCCGGCGACATGTAGTGCGGGGTGCCCATCGCGATGCCGGTGCCGGTGAGCCGGGAGGTGAAGCCGATGTCATGGCCGAGCCGGGCGATGCCGAAGTCGCAGATCTTCACGGTGCCGTCGGTCAGCCGCATGATGTTCGCGGGCTTCAGGTCGCGGTGCACGATGCCCTGCTGGTGGGTGTAGGCGAGCGCGGCGGCCACCTGGTCGGCGATGTCGACGACGTCCGCGACGGGCAGCGGATGCTGTCGGTTGTCCTCCAGGAGCTGGCTGAGGTTGCGGCCCTCCAGCAGCTCCATGACGAGGAAGAGGATGCCGTCGTCCTCGCCGAAGTCATGGACGACGGTGATCCCGCGGTGCTGGAGGGCGGCGGCGACCCGGGCCTCCCGCCGGAACCGCTCGCGCAGGACGCGGGTGAAGCTCTGGTCATGGGAAGGGCCGAGCGGCTTGAGGCACTTCACGGCGACATGGCGGCCCAGCGACTCGTCGCGGGCCCGCCACACCTCGCCCATGCCGCCGCGCCCGATCAGGTCGAGCAACCGGTAGCGGCCCTGGATCAGCTTGCTGTCCCCCATCTGCTGCGATCGCCCCCGTCGAAGTCGCGCCGCCCCACCCCTGGTCCGTCCAGTATGGCGAGCTATCTCCCGACTTTGTACGGTGCCGGGCGGGAGCCGGGGCCAAGGCGTGACATGGCCCGGAGGATGTGTTTGGGCGGCAGTTGCCAGCGCAGACGTGCGGGAACACAGCGCAACAGGGTGCCCGTGACACGCAATTGGCGGGTGACGGTGGCGGGTCGCGGGGCCGGTCTGCCGTACAACGCGTGGGCGTACGGCGGCAGGGCGGCGTACGCCAGGTGTGCCACGCGCCGCCACAGCACCTCGCGCGCCGGGACGAGCAGGGGGTGCGTCGGCGGGCGGAGCAGGAAGTCGTCCACGGCGCGTGCCTCGGGTCCGGCGGCGAGTTCGGGCCGCACCTTCTCGAAGTAGGCGGCCATCTCGGCCTGGTTCGCCGGTACGGCGTCGGGGTCGAGGCCCACCAGACGGGCGCTGACCCGGTGTTCGGCGATGTAGCGGTCGGCGAGCTCGTCGGTGAGGCGGAATCCGGAGCGGCGGGCGACCTGGAGGTAGGAGTCGATCTCCGCGCAGTGCACCCAGAGCAGCAACTCGGGTTCGTCGACGCCGTAGGTCTCGCCGGTGTCGGGGTCGGTCGCGGACAGCATGCTGTGGATCTTCCGCACCCGGGCACCGGCCCGCTCGGCGGCCTCCGTGGTGCCGTACGTCGTGGTCCCGACGAAGTTCGCGGTGCGCAGCAGCCGGCCCCAGGCGTCCTGCCGGAAGTCGGAGTTCTGCATGACCCCGCGCACGGCACGCGGATGCAGGGCCTGGAGATACAGCGCACGGACACCGGCGACCCACATCATCGGGTCGCCGTGCATCTGCCAGGTGACCGAGTTCGGGGTGAACAGTCCTGGGTCACCTGCTCGAAGGGGGTCCATACCTGTCAGTGTGACCAGGTCGCGCGGGGGTCATCAAGCGGCCCGGCAGGGCCTCATTCGGCGGCGACCGGCTGGGGGCGGACGTAGGTCACGGTCAGTACGGCTATGTCGCGGGCGCTGAGCACCACGAGGTTGACGTTCGGCAGGGCCGCCGCGACCCGGCCGCGGGCCGTCCGGTAGGTGATCTCGCCGCGCAGGGTGAGGTCCCGGTCGCCGTGTTCGGCGGAGGCCCTGCTGTAGCTGTGCAGGATGCCCGCGACGTACGAGCCGTCGTGCAGGATGCAGCCGATGTGCACCGTGGCGTCGGGATGCTCGTGGAAGGCCAGCCACCAGGCGGACTGCTGGGCCTCGCCGAGCCGTCGGCCGGGCCGGTGCGGCGGACGCGCCGCCAGGGCGTGCCCCAGCAGCGCGGCGACGGCCAGGAACGCGGCCGACCACAGGACCACGGCGAGGAAGTGATCGGCCGTGTAGCGGTTCGGGTCGTCGAGCAGCCGCGCCGGGTCGAGCGTCGCACGGGGGAGGAAGTGGGCGAGGAACGCGAAGGCGGCCAGGACGACCCAGTCCACGATCACGCTCACGAAGACCACCGACAGCGTCTCGGTGAACGCGGTGTGCTCCCGTTCGGGCACGGCGCGAGCACGGCGGCGCTGGTACGCATATCCGGGGACGAGCAGGGCCACGAACAGTACGAGTCCGGCCAGAGTACTGGGCATCGGCCCCTCCCCCGCTTGGTGATCGATGGCACAGTTGCAGGGCCGCCGGTGGTCGAAGTCCGGCATACCGGAGTCATCATGACGTGTGCGTGCACTAGGAGGTGCCCGTGAGCGAGGACGAGAGCGGCGCGGTCCCCGAACTGCCTCCCCTCCCGCCCCTCTTGGACGACGACGGTGAGCACCGGGGCGGGCAGGTCCTCGCGGACGAGACCGCGCTCCCGGACACGTCACCGGCCCCGCCACCACCCCCGCCGTCCCCGGGCGGGGACGACTGAGGCGGGACGCGTGGCCCCCGACGAGGACGTGACCGGCCTGTGCCAGGAACTGGTCGACCGCATGGAGGGCTACCGTGCGACCGGTGACGTCCGGCACGTGCTGGGCGACAGCGCGCTCGACACGGCCGCACGCCTGACGGAGGCGCTCCCCGGCCGCTCGTCCGTCGGCCTCGGGTCTTTGATGACCCTCATCCCGTTCCACCTCCTGCGCGCCCGGCTGGGCGCGGGACCCCGGGCCGAGCTGGACGCCGAGCGCGCGGCAGCCCATCGGCGGCGGCTCCAGGAGGAGTACGGGATCACCTTCGTCGAGGACGGCGACGACGACTTCGATCCGGAGTCCACGCTCGTCGTGAACCTCGACGAGCCGGAACCGGAGGACGAGGACGAGGGGGTCGACGACGAGATCATCCGGCTCTGGTACCTGTCCACGGCCACCGGCGACACCCGGCTGCTCGCCCACCTGGTCGACCTGCTGCGGGACGTCGTCCAGGACACCGCACCGGACGACCCGCTGCTGGTCGAGCGGGTCGCGAAGCTCGGGACGGCGACGGGTCGCCTTGCCGCAGTGACCCACGACTCCGCCCTGTCGGACGACGCGGTCGCACTGCTGGACCTCGCGGTCCGGCTGGACCCCGACAACGCCCGGAACCTGGACCGGCTCGGCGTCCAACTCCAGCAGAACGTCGAGCAGACGGGCCGCTGGGAACATCTCGACCGCGCGGTCGCCGTGTCGCTCGCCGCCGTGAAGGCCACGGCCACCCTCTCGCCCGACTACCCGGTCAGGCTCGGCAACCACTGCGCCGCGCTGTGGACCCGGGGCCGCTACGCCAACCACGTCGAGTCCTTCGACGACGCGATCAGGCTGCTGCCGCTCGTGCTCGATCACCCGCACCTCGACCCGTCACTGCGCGCCGGCCATCTGACCAACCTCGGGAACGCGCTCCGCGACCGGGGACAGCTCGTCGGCGATCGCCACGCGATGAGCGAGGCCATCCTCGTCCAGGAACAGGCCCTGGCCGAGATGGCCGACCACCCGACGCCGTACGTCAACGGCATCGGCGTCCGGATGAACCACGCGTCCGCCCTCCTGCTGTGGCACAAGCACGCCCACCACCCGGACGCCCTCACGGACGGCGTCGACCTGCTCCTCGACTGCCTGGACGAGACGGGGCCGGACCATCCGATGCGGCCCATGCTGCTGTGCGACCTCGGCAACGCGCTGGCCCAGGCCGACGAGGACGACATCCGGGCGGGCCGGGAGGCGGCCGAGGCCTTCCGTGAGGCGATCGGCTTGCTGCCGCCGGGACACCCGGTCGCGCCGCTCGTACGCTCCAACCTCGTCGCCACCCTGCTGCCGACCGAGATCCCGCCGGACGGGATGCCCGCGGAGGTGGTCGCCGAGGCCGTGCGGCACGCCGAGCAGGCCGTGGCCATGACGACCGAGGACGACCCGGAGGCGGGTCACCGCCTCAATCACCTGGGGCTCGCCCACAGACACCGGCACCGCCTCTCCGGCGACCCCGGCGACCTCTCGTCGGCGGTGCGGGCCTACCGGGCGTCGGCGCTGCTGGAGACTGCTCCACTGTGGGTGCGGTGGAACTCCTACGAGGCGTGGGGCGAGGCCGCGGCCCTGGCCGGCGACTGGGCCGGGGCGCTCGCGGGGTTCAGCGGGATCGCCGCCCTGTTGCCGCTGACCGTGGGCGAGTTGACGTCCCGCCGCAACCGCGAGATGCAGCTCATGCGCCTGGGCTCCGGCATCCGTGACGCGGCCGCCTGCGCCCTGCGGCTCGATCGCCCGGAGGAGGCCGTGCGGCTGCTGGAGGAGGGGCGCGGTGTGCTGCTGCGGCAACTCGTCGAGCACCGGACGGCGATCGACGACCTCCAGGAGCGCGCGCCCGATCTCGCCGACGAGTACCGGCAGTTGCGCGAAGTCCTCGGCTCCGCGACCACGAGCCGGATCGACGCCGACCACGGGCTCACCCTGGCACGGCAACGCGCGGCACGCCGGCTGATCCGGTTGACCGAGGAGATCCGCCGACGACCCGGTCTGAGCAGCTTCCCCCGGCGCCTGGCCCCCGACCCGCACGCGGCGGCGGCCGGCGGTCCGGTGGTGGTCGTCAACATCAGCCGGTACCGCAGCGACGCCCTCGCCGTCACCGGGCACGGCATCGTCGTAGTGCCGCTCCCGGACGCGACACCGGAGGCGGTCTCGGCGCGGGTCGCCGCGCTCTACGACGCACTCGACCGCCGTTCCGCCGCGCGCGGTGACGCCGCTGCCCGGCGTCGTGTCGAGGCGGACGTGGAGGAGGTGCTGGCCTGGCTGTGGGACGCCGTCGTCGGCCCGGTCCTCGCCCGGCTGTCACTGGACCGTGCGGCCGAGCCCGGCGCCCGGCCCGCCCTGTGGTGGTCGCCGACCGGTGAACTCACCCTGCTGCCCCTGCACGCCGCACAGCGCCGCGATTCGGGGGACGCCGCCCGGCTCTGCGCCCTGGACTGCGTGGTCTCCTCGTACACCCCGACCCTGCGGACGCTCACCCCGTCCGAACCGGCCGCGGCGAGGCGCCCGATGGTCGTCGCCATGCCGCACACCGACGGGTACGGCGATCTGCCGGCGACCGAGGACGAGGCGGGCCGGGTGCGTGCCCTGCTCGGCGGCGGACAGCTGCTCATCGGGGCCGAGGCGACCCGGGAGGCGGTGCTGGGCGCCCTGTCGACGGCCACCCACGCGCACTTCGCCTGCCATGCCGTGTGCCGGCCACAGGACCCGTCCCGCAGCGGGCTGATCACCGCGGACGGACCGCTGACGCTCGCCGAGCTGGCCGGGCTGACGCCGGAAGGAGCCGAGCTGGTCTACCTGTCGGCCTGTGAGACGGCCCGGGGCGGCGATGTGCTGACCGATGAGGCCGTTCACCTGTGCGCCACGCTCCGGCTCGCCGGGTTCCGGCACGCGGTGGGCACGCTGTGGCCGATCGGCGACCGGGTGGCCGTGTACACAACGGACGCTTTCTACCGGGCACTTGTGGGCAACAGGGGAAGCGAGGCCTCTCCCCGGGTAGTGGTCAACGAGGTGAGCAGCCGACTGCGGGACGAACACCCGGACCTGCCGACCCGCTGGGCCACGCTGATCCACGTCGGCGGATGACCGGCCCGGCCGCCGGCGCCGCCCTAGGGGGGACATGGACGACAACGACGGCCGCAGGACCGCACCGGCGCGGGTGATCCGCGACCCGGAGCAGATCACGGGCCTGTCCCGTGCCGAACTGGCCGCGCTGCGGCCGGTGTTGGCGGAATTCGAGTTCCGGGTCTCCCCCTACTACGCCTCGCTGGTGGACTGGGGCGACCCCGCGGACCCGCTGCGCCGGCTGGTCCTGCCGGACGCGGGCGAGCTGGGCGGCGACTTCTCCTACGACGCCAGTGACGAGGCGGCCAACACACACGTGCCCGGCTTGCAGCACAAGTACCCGCGTACGGCACTCCTGTTGCTGACCGGGGTCTGCGCCGCGTACTGCCGTTTCTGCTTCCGCAAGCGTTTCACCCTCGCCGCCGACGACACGCACCACATCTCCGCGGGCGACGGCCCGGAGACCCGGCTGGACGTCACCGCGGGCATCGACTACATACGGCGCCACCAGGAGATCGACAACGTCCTGCTGACCGGCGGCGACCCGCTGATGCTGTCCCCCGCCCGCCTCGACCGGGTCTTCGAGGCACTCTGCGACGTGCCGCACGTCCGCACCGTCCGCATCGGGACGAAGGTGCCGGCCTTCGACCCCGACCGCCTCACCACGGAACTGTTCGCCTCGTTCGACGCGGTGCGGCGCACCGGACGCCGGGTGGTCGTGGTCGCGCACTTCAATCACAGCCGGGAGCTGACACCGCCGGCGCTCGACAAGATCGGGCGGCTGCTGGACCGTGGGGTGTCGGTGATCAACCAGACGCCGGTGCTGCGCGGAGTCAACGACGATCCGGCCGAACTGGCGCGCCTCCTCAACGGGTTGACGGCGGCGGGCATCGCCCCGTACTACCTGTTCCAGTGCCGTCCCGTGCACGGCGACGAATCCTTCCAGGTCTCCGTCCAGGACACCCTCCGCCTGCTGGAGCGGACCCGCCCGAGCCTCAACGGCCTGGCCCGGCGCTTCCGTTACGTCGCCTCGCACGCCCGGGGCAAGATCGAGGTGCTCGGACGGTACGGGGACGAGCTGCTGTTCCGCTTCCACGAGGCCCGGGACCCGGCCGACGACGGGCGGGTCTTCACCATGCCCGCCGCCGAACCGGTCCTGTGGCCCCGCCCCCCGGTCAGCGACGGACCCGCGGCATCCCCAGACCGATCCACGAGATGATCTCCCGCTGGATCTCGTTGTTGCCGCCGCCGAAGGTGAAGATGACCGCGGAGCGGTAGCCGCGCTCCAGTTCGCCGTGGAGCACCGTGCCCGCGGAGCCCTCCTTCAGCGCGCCGGCCGCGGCGACCACTTCCATGAGCCAGGCGTAGGCCTCGCGGCGGGCCTCGGAGCCGTAGACCTTGACGGCGGAGGCGTCCTGGGGGGTGAGCGTGCCGTTCTGGACGGCGCTCACCATCTGCCAGTTGAGGAGCTTCATCGCGTCGAGCTTCGCATGGGTCTGGGCGAGACGGCGGCGCACCCAGGGCAGGTCGACGACGCGGCGGCCGTCGGCGAGCTTGGTCTCCATGGCCCAGCGCTGGACGTCGTGCAGGGCGCGGATCGCCATGGTGCCGTGGGCGGCGAGGGTGACGCGCTCGTGGTTGAGCTGGTTGGTGATCAGCCGCCAGCCCTGGTTCTCCTCGCCGACGCGGCGCGAGACGGGGACGCGGATGTCCTCGTAGTAGCTGGCGGTGGTGTCGTGGCCGGCGAGGGTGTTGATGACGGTGCAGGAGTAGCCGGGCTCGGTGGTCGGGACGAGGAGCATGGTGATGCCCTTGTGGGGCGGGGCGGCCGGGTCGGTGCGGGTCGCCAGCCACACCCAGTCGGCGGTGTCGCCGTTGGTGGTCCAGATCTTCTGGCCGTTGACGACGTAGGCGTCGCCGTCCCGCACCGCGCGCGTCTTCAGGGCCGCCAGGTCCGTGCCGGCGTCGGGCTCGCTGTAGCCGATCGCGAAGTCGATCTCGCCGGAGAGGATCTTCGGGAGGAAGTAGGCCTTCTGCTCGTCGGTGCCGTACCGCATGATCGTCGGGCCGACCGTGTTCAGGGCCATCAGCGGCAGCGGGACGCCGGCCTGGGCGGCCTCGTCGAAGAAGATGAACTGTTCCATCGCGGTCAGTCCGCGGCCGCCGTACTCCTTCGGCCAGCCCACGCCCAGCCAGCGGTCGGCGCCCAGCTTCCGGATGATCTCGCGGTAGAAGCGCTTCTGCTCCCGCCGGTCGCCGTGCCGCGCGTTCGCGTCGTCCGGCACCAACCCGGCGAAGTATGCGCGCAGTTCGGTGCGCAGCCGCTGCTGCTCGGGTGTGTATGCGAGATGCACGGCGCCTCCAGGCTCCCCGGGACCGGTCCTGACGGCGCACACGGTAGAACGTGTTCCAGAAATAGGGAATGGCAAGGCCGCACCGAGGCACACGAAAGGGCCCCCGCGAGACGAGGGCCCTTGACCGGTCGTCGTGAACGGCTCAGTGGGCGACGGGAGTCGGCTGCTTCCCGGCGCCCGCCGACCGCTCGGCCGGCTTCGGTGCGAGCTGCCGCTCCGCCAGCAGCCCGAAGACCAGCCCGAAGGCGGTCCACAGGGTCACCTGCACGGCGAGCGCGGCGAGTCGGTACTGCCACAACAGGGCGGCCGGGAAGTGCTCCGGCACCTCGTTGAACGACGGCAGGAACGCGTACGCCAGCCCCACGACGAGGACGAAGAACGCGCCCGCGGCCAGGGTGGCGTTCCAGTTGCCCAGCCGGGGTGCGAGACGCTTGCCCAGGATGACCGTGCCCACCGTCAGCAGCACGCTGAGGACGATCATCAGAAAGAACAGCGCGGTCCGCTGGTCGAGCGTGTCGGGGTCACCGACGGCCGGCGGGTTGGCGGGGTACTTGAGGAACGGCACGACGTACACCGCGACCAGCCCGGCGACCGCCAGGAGCAGCGCGCTCGCGCGCGGCCCGAAGCGGCCGATCCGGCCGAGCGCGAAGCAGTACGCCAGCGCCGCGATGCCGCCGAAGGCGACCCCGTAGACGAGGACGCCGGTGGACAGGCCCGCGGTGGACTGGAGCGTACGGCTGACCAGTTCCTCGCCGCCGTGCTCGTGCGCGTGGGCCTCCTCGAAGGCGATGGCCTGATCGACGCGCGGCTCCCCGAGGAAGTACGCGACGACGAGCGCGGCCAGACCCGCGACGAGGCCCGCGAGCATGCCGCGGACCAGGAAGTTTCTGACAGTTGCGGAGTTCATGCGCGGATACGCTTCCTCGCCGCTGTCAGTGGCACGGGAAGCCGAGCAGATGGCGGGCGTCATGCACCCACTCGTGGACCCCCTCGCCCGACACGAGGGAGGTGGCGCCCTGTTCGGCGCCGACGAAGTAGAGCAGGACCAGCATCAGGACGCCGAAGAAGACCGCCCAGGGGACGATGGCGCCGATCGGCAGCTTGGCGGGTACGGCGGTGGAACTGGTTGTCGGCTGGGCGACGGTCTGCGCCATGGCAGGGCCTCCTGGGGGAACTCGCGTCCCGTCTCGGTGGTGCACAGGACGACGGGGCGGGTCTGACTCACCCGGCCCGCCCTTCAGGAGCGTGCCCGGCATACAGTGGCGCGACCGTGCCGGAATCCCACCGGCTTCCACCGAACCGTCGTCGATATCCACGAGAAGGTACCGCGTGGGAGAGACGCGGCCAAGAGCGCATGGTCCGGCCACGAGCGCCCCTGAAGCGCTGTGCGCATGTCAAATACACGGTACGGAAAGGGTGTTGAGCGGGGGAATGGACGGATGACCAGCCGAGTGATGTTGATCTCACCCGCGATCAGCGAGGCCCTGCGGGAGGCCCGCTTCGACGACGGCTGCCCGTTGGACGCCTCCGGGCTGCGCAGCGCGAAGGCCGCCGCGGGCACGCTCCCGACGGCCCACCGGGTCTGTTCCTCCCCCACCATGCGGTGCCGCGAGACGGCCGGCGCGCTCGGCCTCGACGGCCTGGACGCACCGGAGTTGGCCGCCCTCGACACGGGGCGCTGGCGCGGCTCGACGCTGGCCGAGGTGGGCGCCGCGGAACCGGAGGCGCTGGCGCGCTGGCTGTCCGACCCCGAAGAGGCGCCGCACGGCGGGGAGTCGGTGGCCGCGCTGTGCGAACGGGTCGGCGCATGGCTGGACGCACTCGAAGCGGAGACGGGCTGGACGATCGCCGTGGCCGAACCCGAGATCGTCCGCGCGGCTCTCGTCCGCGCCCTGGGAGCACCGGCATCGGCCTTCTGGCGCACAGACGTACCGCCGCTCACCGCCGTCGAACTCAGCGGGCGAGCGGGACGCTGGAACGTGCGCATGGGGCGGCCGCTGTAGGAGGCGCGCCCCGTCTCAGTTCAGCGTGGCCATGAAGTCCGTGCACGCCTGGGCGCACTCCCGGCATGCCTTCGCCGCGTCCTCCGCTCCCGGCTCGTCGTCGAAGGCGTGGGCGCACTCCAGGCAGACCGTCCGGCACCACTCCAGCTGGACGCGGATGCCGCCCTCGTCCAGCCGGTTCTGCTCGGACAGCACCCGGCAGGTCGCGTCGCACACCTCCGCGCACATGATGCCCTTGCGTCGTACGAGTTCCTGTTGCTCGGTCCCGTCCGGATCCACGAGGCTGGCACGCACCGCGCATGCCCGGGCGCATTCGGTGCACGCCTGCGCACACGCGAAACGGTCCTCCAGGAACCGGATGAGCTCCTGTTGGGGTGTCATCGCTGTCACACCGCGCGGGTAGCCGCCCCAGGTCGCGTCAAACCCCGTCCCCGGAGGTTTCCGCCGGTCGGGGCGGTCGGGTTCACACCGGACGCCGGGGGTACTCGCGGGATCATGACTAGCGCATGGATGGAGATGGCCGCGGGTCGCGGCGCCCTGGGCGTCGGGCTGATCGTGGCGGGCCTGGTCGTCGTCGCCCTGCTGCTGGGCGCCTTCTGGATGGGCGCGCGCGTCCGTCGCCGGGAGCCTCCGCCGCCGAGCCCCGAGGAGCAGCCGCGGCTGCCGGAGGGCGGGCCCGTCCGCGAGGTCGCGGAGAACAGGGAGCCCGACGAGGTGCCGAGAAGCGACCACCGCCTCACCCCGCACGAGATGCCCGCCTTCGGCAACAGCAGCACCCGGACCGGACCCGAGAAGTCCCGCCGCCGGTGGACCGACGGCAAGAGCGGATCGTTCGGCGGCGGCTAGCCGGGCGGTGGTCGATCCACGGCCCACGAGCCCGTACAGCGCACAGTGCCGAGGGAAGTGAGTTCCATGGCCGACGGCGGCCGCAGCGGCCTGCCGCTGCCCGACTACGATCATCTGCCCATCGGCGGCCTGGAGAGCCGCGTGCGATCGCTGGCCCCGGAAGAGGTGGAGACGCTGCTCTCCTACGAGCGCACCCACGCCGACCGGCTCCCGGTGACCGAGGTGCTGACCGCGCGCCTGGAGCAGCTGGACGCCGGCGCGGAGCCGACGGCCGGCGATCCCCAGGCGCTGCGCCCCGAGGCACGCGCGGGACGCCACGGTTCCCCGGTGTCGCCGACGACGTCGCCGGAGCCGCACAGCCCGCCCCCGCACGGCACCCCCGACCAGCGGGGCAGGCCGAAGGGCGACCGCACCTAGGACCTGCCCGGCGGACCGGTCAGCCCGCGATCAGCGGCAGCGCCTCGAAGACGTGCCGCTGCCACATCCGGCGTGAGGCCTCCTCCGGATAGGCGGTCACCGTCGGTTCGGTGTCGAGGAGGCGGGTGAGCCGGTTCTCGGGGTCGTACGCGGGCCAGCCGGGGTCGCCCCCGCTCGCGAAGGCGGTCCACGCGGACCGTACGTACGCGGAGAGCTGTTCGGTCTCGGGCGTGGGCTCGGGGCCGATCAGCATGCTGCCGAGTCCGCCGCCCTGCGGACCGAAGACCAGGGGGACGTCCAGCGCGTGGCAGGCCCCGAGCGCGCCGCCGTGGACCGGGGCGGACCAGGTGAGTTCGTAGAGGTGTGCCCGACCGCCGCCGACCGTCTGCGCGTCCGCCAGACGGAGGGAGGGCATGCGGAACAGCCAGTCGGACTGGACGAGTTCGAAGAGCCGCTCCGCCGGGGCGTCGGGGAACGCGGCGCGATAGGCCTGTTCGGCGTCGGCGGCCGGCCCGAACGCGGCCAGCGCGGCGGACGCCAGTTGATCGTCGACCTTGCCGAGCAGCCCGCCCATCATCAGGAAGAGGCGGAACTCGTCGCGGTTGTGCCCGACGATCAGCTCCACGTCCCGCGCCGAACCCTCCGCCAGGGCCGTCCACGGCACGACGGACAGGACGTCCCCGTCGACGACCGGGGAGTACGGGGTGGCGGTGAGGGCGACCGTGCCCCACCGGGGCAGGAAGCCGCGCATACGGCGGCCCAGCGCGGCCCCCGCCTCGGGCAGCTTGCGCGGGTCCACTCCCGCGAGGTCGGTGACCGTCGGGCGCAGTCCGAGCTCCCCGGCGACGGCCTCGCCGATGTCCCGGGCCAGCGCGTCCGAGAAGTACGTGCCCGGCACGCTCTGTGCGATCGCCCTGTGGAACAGACCGCGCGCCCGCGGCATGGCCAGCAGCGCGGCGACGGACCCGGCGCCGGCCGACTCGCCGAAGACGGTGACCTGGCCGGGGTCCCCGCCGAAGGCGGTGATGTTGTCGCGCACCCACTCCAGTGCGGCGACCTGGTCGAGCAGCCCCCGGTTCGCGGGCGCGCCCTCGATGTGGAGGAACCCCTCGATGCCGACCCGGTAGTTGAGGGTGACGACGACCAGGTTCCCGTCCTTGGCGAGTCGGCCGCCGTCGTAGGCCGGGTCGTCTGCGGCGCCCAGCTTGTAGGCACCGCCGTAGATCCACACCATCACCGGACGGCGGGCCGCCGGGTCGGCCTCGGGTGTCCAGACGTTGACGGTGAGCCAGTCGTCGCCGGTCGGCAGGGACCAGGGCGCGACAGCCGGGACGTCGGGGGCGAACGGCTCCTGCGGGGGCGGCGGCCCGAAGGCGGTCGTCTCCCGCACCCCCTCCCACGGCTCGGCGGGCCGCGGCGCCGCGAACCGCGCCTCCCCCACCGGGGGCTGCGCGTAGGGGATGCCGCGGAAGACATCGAGACCGGCTTCGCGGCGGCCGCGCACCACACCGGCTGTCGTGCCGGCCTCGGGAGACTCGCTCCTGCTCATCGACGACTCCTTGAAGGATCTGTGTTGCGCCGAGTGTCACACCGGAGGCCGCGCTTGACCAGCCTCCGGTGAAACACTGTTCACTGGGCGAACACGATCCAGTCGCCGGACGTCACGGATAGCTCACCAGGTTGGCCACGTTCGTCGAGGAGTTGGAGGGGCCGCCCCGGTCGTTGATGACGTGCCGGATCGTCCCGGTGCCGCCGAGCGAGACGGTCACCATGTTCTGGAAGCGCACGTTCGGGGTGTTGGGGACCTCGAAGGCGTGCTCGGCGGTGACGCTCGGGTTGACGTTGAAGTAGCAGTAGCTGCCGAGCCCGTAGGCCTGGTGGCTGGTCACCGAGTTCGCGACCTTGTAGGCGGCGTAGCCCTGGGTGGAGCCGTTCATCCAGGACGCCTGGTTCGGCGGGTCGTAGGGCATCTCGTTCTGGTAGAAGTACGTCCGGCCGCCGTTGCCGTTCCAGATCGTCTGGTGCTTCTGGTAGTGCTCGACGAACAGGCCGTACATGGTGACGTCGTCGCCGTTGACGACCAGTCCGGTGTCGGCCGTGTTGGTGGTCCAGCCGACGCCGGTGCCGTGGTCGGCGCGCCAGATCCACATGTGGTCGCCGATCACGTCGTCGCTGTTGACGACGAGGCTGGTGGTGGCCTTGCCCACGGCGGCGCCGCCGACGCGGAAGTAGACGTCGTGCAGCGAGGTGGGGTCGGCGGCGTGGTCGGCGGCGGCGCCGGACGGGCCGATCTCCACCAGGGTCTGGGAGTTGGTGGTGCCTGCGTCGAAGAGGATGCCCGCGAGCTTCACGCCGTCGACGTCGGCGACGGTCATGGCGGTGACGCCGTTGTCGGGCACGAAGGTGGCGAGTCCGAGGCCGAGCACGACGGTGTCGGGGCGGGTCACGCGCAGGGTCTGGTCGAGGTGGTAGACGCCGGGGGTGACCAGGAGGTTCTTCCCTTCGGCCAGCGCCGAGTTGATCTGCGCGGCGGTCGCGCCCGGCTTGACGACGTAGAACTGGTCGATGCCGAGCGAGGTGCCCGGGGCGCTGCCGCTCGCCCACGTGGTGGCCGAGGAGTTGGTGCGCACGGCCGGCACGAACACCTTGTAGGCGCCCGCGGCATCGACGTACAGGAAGGGCTTCTCGCGGACGGTCGGCGTCTGGTTCACCGTGGTGTAGGGCGGGTTGGGGAAGCTGTTGCCCGGGACGCCCTGGCTGCCGACGAAGACCATGTTCCAGTTGGAGCCGGTCCAGCTGCCGAGCTGGGAGTTGCGGGTGAGCCACTGCTGCTGGGTGCCGGAGCGGACCTGCCCGTCGATCTTGCTGTCGGCCATGAAGCCGCCGCTCGACCAGCCGCCGTCACTCAACTCCAGGTTGCCGCGCACATGCATGCGCCGGTAGCCGGAGGCCTGCGAGACCGCCCAACGGTCCGTGCCGCCCGTCGGGTTGACGGACAGGTTCTCGGCGCCGCGCCAGAAGTTCTGGGTGGCGTTCTGCGGCGGGAACCAGTCGGCCTCGACATGCACGGCGCCGTTGATCGTGACCGAGTCGGGTGACTGCCCGAGCCCCAACACCTGGGTGTAGAAGCCGACGTTGACGTCGTTGCTGTAGGTGCCGGGCTTGAACATCACGGCGTACCGCTGGGAGCCGAACTGGTTGGTCTCCTGCTGCTGGAAGATCTGGTTCAGGCGGCTCTGGATCGTGGACGACGGCATCGACGGGTCGAAGACGACCACGTTCGGACCGAGGTCGACGTCGCCGGGCGCGGTGCTCACGGGTGCGACCTGGAAGCGCTGGGCGGCCGTGCCGTTGCAGGTGTACTGGACCAGTTGGACGCTGTCGGCCGTCGAGGCGGCGGGGACGTCGAGGCACTTGCCGCTGTTGCGGTTGACGAAGTGGTAGGCGCCGCCGCCCTCGTCGACGGGCAGCCACTGCTGGTTGGCGCCGCCGCCGTAGGTCCACAGGTGCACGGCCGCGTTGTCGGCGGTGGACACGTCGCTGACGTCGGCGACCTGCTGGGGGTCGTTGCGGTTGTTGATCCGGACGTAGCCGTCACTGGTGGCGGTGAGGCTCCACTGCTGGGCGGTGGTGTTGTTGCAGGTGTACTGCTGTACGGCGGTGCCGTTGACGGTGGCGGCCGAGCGGGCGTCCAGGCACTTGCCGCTGCCGGCGTTGACGACCGTGGCCCACCCGGTGGGCAGGGCGGCGGCCGCGGCCTCGGCGGGCTGGAGGCCGGTGAGGATCGAGGCGGCGAGGGCGGCGGCCACAGCGGCCGCGGCGGTACGGGGTCTGGGGAGTCGGAGCACGTCATCTCCTGCGCCGCCGCGGCGGCGTGAAGTGGGGGGCGGGGAGGCTTAGTTCACTGCGTGATTTAAGAAGTGAGAGATGGACATGTCAAGGGTTTGGTATGGACCAGCTGAAGACAACCGACCCGTACCGGCCGCCCGTGGTGACCTTCGCCGCCGGACGTTCGATACTGCATCCATCAGGTATCCCGTTCACGCTCGGCCAGGAGGTACCCATGCGGATGCTCATCAACGTCCCCGAGACCGTCGTCGCGGACGCGCTGCGCGGACTGGCGGCAGCCCATCCCGAACTCACCGTCGACGTGGAGAACCGGGTGATCGTACGGCGGGACGCCCCCGTGGCCGGAAAGGTGGGCCTGGTCTCCGGCGGCGGTTCCGGGCACGAGCCGCTGCACGGCGGGTTCGTGGGCCCCGGCATGCTGTCGGCGGCCTGTCCCGGCGAGGTGTTCACCTCCCCCGTGCCCGACCAGATGGTGCGGGCGGCGGCGGCCGTGGACAGCGGCGCGGGCGTGCTGTTCATCGTGAAGAACTACACCGGTGACGTCCTCAACTTCGACATGGCCGCCGAACTCGCCGAGGACGAGGGCATCCAGGTGGCGAAGGTCCTGGTCAACGACGACGTGGCCGTCACCGACAGCCTCTACACCGCCGGCCGGCGCGGCACCGGCGCCACCCTCTTCGTCGAGAAGATAGCCGGAGCCGCCGCCGAGGAGGGGCAGCCCCTGGAGCGCGTGGAGTCGATCGCCCGGCAGGTCAACGAGAACTCCCGCAGCTTCGGCGTCGCGCTCAGCGCCTGCACCACGTACGCCAAGGGCAGCCCCACCTTCGACCTGCCCGACGGGGAGCTGGAGCTGGGCATCGGCATCCACGGCGAGCCGGGCCGGGAGCGGCGGGCGATGATGACCTCGCGCGAGATCGCCGACTTCGCGGTCCACGCCGTCCTCGACGACATGAGCCCGCGCAACCCGGTGCTGCTGCTGGTCAACGGCATGGGCGCGACCCCGCTGCTGGAGCTGTACGGGTTCAACGCCGAGGTGCAACGGGTGCTGACCGAGCGCGGTGTGGCCGTGGCCCGCACACTTGTCGGCAACTACGTCACCTCCCTCGACATGGCGGGCGCCTCGGTGACCCTGTGCCAGGTCGACGAGGAGACGCTGCGGCTGTGGGACGCGCCGGTGAAGACCGCGGGGCTGCGCTGGGGCATGTGAGCCGGACCGTCAACCGACCTACCACGCAAGGAGATCCAGTGCTCGACGCCGACTTCTTCCGCCGTTGGATGACGGCGACCGCCGCGTCCGTGGACCGTGAGGCGGAGCGGCTCACGGCCCTCGACTCCCCCATCGGGGACGCCGACCACGGCAGCAACCTCCAGCGCGGGTTCCACGCCGTCACGGCCGTACTGGAGAAGGAGGCCCCGGCGACCCCCGGTGCGGTGCTCGTCCTCGCCGGACGGCAGCTGATCTCCACGGTCGGCGGGGCTTCGGGGCCGCTGTACGGCACGCTGCTGCGGCGTACCGGCAAGGCGCTCGGGGAGGATGCCGAGGTCAGTGAGGGGCAGTTCGCCGACGCCTTCCGTGCGGGGGTGGACGCCGTCATGGCCCTGGGCGGGGCGGCACCCGGCGACAAGACCATGATCGACGCGCTGATACCCGCCGTGGACGCGCTCGGCGACGGGTTCGGTGCCGCGCGGGCCGCCGCGGAGGAGGGCGCCCTGGCGACGACGCCGCTCCAGGCCCGCAAGGGCCGGGCGAGCTATCTGGGCGAGCGCAGCATCGGGCACCAGGACCCCGGCGCCACGTCGTCGTCACTGCTGGTCGCGGCACTCGCGGAGGCGAACGGTGAGTGACGGCGAGCTCGTCGGGATCGTGCTGGTCTCGCACAGCGCGGAGGTGGCGGCCTCGGTCGCGGCATTGGCCAAGGGGCTGGCCGGGGGCGGCGTGGACGTCCCCGTCGCCCCGGCGGGCGGCACCGAGGGCGGGGGGTTCGGCACCAGCTCCGAGCTGATCGCCGCGGCCGCCGCCTCGGTGGACCGGGGGGTGGGCGTCGCCGTCCTCACCGACCTGGGCAGCGCCGTGCTGACGGTGAAGGCGCTGCTCGCGGAGGGCGACGAGCTCCCCGACCACACCCGCCTGGTGGACGCCCCGTTCGTGGAGGGCGCGATCGCGGCGGTCGTCACCGCGTCGACGGGCGCCGACCTGGCGGCGGTGGAGGCGGCGGCAGCGGAGGCCTACACATACCGCAAGGTCTGAGAGAGCCCCCTCAAGGAGAACCCACCAGGAGAGCCCCCTAGGAGAGCCCCCGCGCCGCGACGGCGAGGGCCGCGCGCATGGTGTCCGCCAGCTCGGCCTCCGCCCTCGCGGCGTCCGTCTCCCCGCCCTCGACGCGCCAGGCGTAGTGCTCCACCGCCGCGCGCAGGGCCGCGTTGAACATCGCCGCCTGGATCGTGGGCCGCAGATCGTCCGCGGGCAGCCCGGCCCGCTCGCCGAGAGCACGGGCGAACACCGGCTCCGCCTCGTCGTACGTCTGGAGCCAGACGGCGCGCAGGCCGGGTTCGGTGCGGGTCAGTCGTACGAGCGCGCCGACCGTCGCCCGCTCCGGACCGGCGACGAAGCCGGGGTCGGCCGTGAGCCGGTGGTCGAAGAGCCGCTCCAGGGGCTGGCCTGGGCGCCAGTCCCGCAGCCAGTCGGCGATCACGTCGATGCCGGCCGAGAACAGCGGCCGTACGCAGCTCTCCTTGCTCGGGAAGTAGCGCCACACGGTGCGGGCGGAGACGCCGACCGCCTGGCCGATCTGTTCGCCGGTGGTGGCCGCGACACCCTGGCCGACGAACAGGTCCACCGCGGCCCGCGCGATCTCCAGCCGGGTCTCGGCCCGGCGTTCCTCGGTCAGCGGCGGTCGTCCCGTGCGTCCGCGGGCTGCGGTCATGTCGTCCTCCGGCTGGCGGTGATCGTCTCCCGGAATTCTCCACCACGACTTTATGTCACTCGCAGACATTAAGTCGTAGAGTGAGGGCAGCACGGCACACCGGGCACGTCACGCTCGTACGTCGCCCTCGCAGCGCACAGACAGGGAACCGCCATGGCCACTGGACTCGACGGACGCAGCGTCATCGTCACCGGAGCGGGCTCGGGCATCGGGCGGGCCGCCGCCCTGGCCTTCGCCGCGGAGGGTTCGAAGGTCGTGGTGGCGGATCTCAACGCCGAGACGGCGGCGAAGGTCGTCAGCGAGATCGAGGAGGCGGGCGGCTCCGCGGTCGCCGTCACCGGCGACCTGAGCGAGCAGGCCGTCGTCGACCGCGTGACCTCGACCGCCGTGGAGCGCTTCGGGGGTGTGGACGTGCTGGTGAACAACGCCGGGATCATGGACCGGATGTCGGCTGCGGCGGACGTGAGCGACGCGGAGTGGGAGCGGGTCATCCGGGTCAACCTGACCGCGCCCTTCCTGCTCACCCGGGCCGTTCTGCCGCACCTGCTGAAGGCGGGCAAGGGTGCCATCGTGAACACCGCGTCCGAGGCCGGGCTGCGGGGCAGCGCCGCGGGCGCCGCCTACACGGCCTCGAAGCACGGCGTCGTGGGCCTGACCAAGAACCTCGCCGTGATGTACCGCGACCAGGGCATCCGGACCAACGCGATCGCCCCGGGCGGCACGGCGACGGGGATCGCCGTCGACATCGACGGCGAGGCCCACGGCCCGCAGGCGCTGGGCCCCTACTTCGGCAACGTGGGCCGCGTCTCCGAGCCGGAGGAACAGGCCGCCGCGATCGTGTTCCTCGCCTCGGACGCGGCGAGCAACATCAACGGCGTGGTGCTGGCCGTGGACAACGGCTGGTCGGCGGTCTGAGGTCTGAGGCACTCGCGCACGAAAGGGCGCGCCGGCTACCGCCCGCGCACGAACAGCCGCGCCAACCGCTCCCCCGTCGCGATCGCGGCCGCATGGTCCTCGATGGGTTTGACCTGGGAGTCCTTGAAGACGATGTAGGTCACCCCGGAGGGCGTGCCCCCGCCGCGCGGGTCGGGGCGGATACCGAGGGCCTTGGCACTGGCGTAGGAGGCCTCGCCGATGATGCCGCGGGGGCCGACGTCGCCGACGACCGCGTACTGCACGCGGTCCTTGTAGATCACCGCCGCGACCGAGCCGCCCCGGACGCCGCTGTCGCGGTAGTTCCAGACGCCGCTCGGCGTGGGCACCACGATGTAGGGCAGGCGTTCGGCGCTCAGGTAGCGGCCGTCGGCCTGCTGGTAGGCGGTGGCGGGGGAGAACAGCGGGTCGGTGCTCCGGTTGCAGTACCGGCCGGGCCGGCCGTCGCAGTCGATGTCCATGTCGGCCTTCCAGAACACCGCCTCGTCGGTGCCGCAGACCCGGACGGTGGCGGGCAGGCCGTCGTCGGTGGCGTACCGGCCGCGGGAGACGGGGGCGCAGTCACGCACCTTGGCCAGCAGGTCGGCGGCGCGGACATCGCCCTCGTGGCGCACCACCGGCTCCTGGAAGGCGAGGGGCTCGACGGCGGGCGACGTCGTCGGGGCGAGCAGGGCGGCGCCTGCCGCGGCCAGCGTCAGCGACTGGACACGCACGATAAGGGACCCTCTCCTGGGGGACATTGACGGACACTCAGCCCAATCTGATGCCGGATCGCGGACCCGGCCACCCTGAGGGGGCCGGACGGTGCACGACCCCCGTGGGCGCGTGCGCCCCGCCCGAACTTCCGACAGGGGCCGGGCACCTGAGCCTGCGTCGGCTCCGGCTGCCCGGCCGCCCGCGTCCGGCGCGGGGACAGCGACGACAGCGGCCCGCGCCAACGGCATGAACTCCCGAGCCCTCGAAGGGAGTTCGCCGTGAGGTGGTTCAGCATACGTAACCGTCCGCCGTGCTCACCAATGCCGCCCCTCTTGATGCGACCACGTCAGCGCTGCATAGTGAGTGACATCGCATTGGTCCGGACCATTGCCCCGGGGAGGCGCACTCGTGCGACGCGTTGCCGTTCTCTGCGGGACGCTCCTGCTGCTGGCGGGCTGCGGCTGGGGCGGCGCCGAGGCCGACGAGGGCGGGCTCCCCGGCGCCCCTGCGGGCGTCACGGCCGCCGCCGGCAGCGCGACCAGCGCGCATGTGATGTGGAGCGCTGTGTCGGCGGCGGACGGGATCGACGGCTACGAGGTGTATCGCGGCACCACGAAGGTGCGGGATGTACCGGGTTCCGAGCACATGGTGGACGTCTCCGGGCTCAGGCCGTCCACCACCTATGTGTTCACCGTGCGGGCCCGGGACACCGCCGGCCGGCTCGGCCCGCCCAGCCGCGAGGTCCGGGCGACGACCCCGGCGGCCACGCGGACGGACACCTCGGCGCCGACCCGTCCGGACGAGGTGACGGGGCGGGTGGTCGGCGGCCGGGCGGTGCAACTGTCGTGGTCCGCGGCCTCGGACGACGTGGGTGTGGTGTCGTACGACATCCATCAGGGCGGCACGAAGATCCACAGTGTGGGCGGGAACCAGACGGCGAGCGTGGTGACGGGGCTCCGTCCCGGCGTCCGCTACTCCTTCACCGTGGTCGCCCGCGACGCGGCCGACAACGTCTCCCCCGCGAGCGCCGCCGTCCGCCTCACCACCACCCCCGGCGCCGACGACGGGCGGGGCACGGCCCCCACCGACTTCCGCGCCACGACCCGGCGGGCCGGCGACGGGGCGTACTACTTCGACCTCTCCTGGGTACCGCCGCGCGCGGACGGTGTGGTCACCGAATACCAGATCCGGCTGGACGGACGTCCGGCTACCTCACTGGTGTACGGCGGGACGGCGCCGACCGAGCGGGCGACGTACAGCTTCTACGCGGGGCGGGAGGCGGGTGCCGTGCACCGGTTGCGGGTGCGTGCCCGGCTGCCCGACGGCACCTGGGGCGGCTGGTCGCCGGAGCGGTCGGTCACCACCGGCGCCTGACCCCGCCGCGACGGCGCGCTTGCGCCGGACGAGGTAATCCGTCACCTGCCCGGGGGCGGTCCGCATGCGCGGCGGGCCGGGTGGACGTTGGCTGCCCCTGAGGCGCACGGGCCTTTTCCGATCCTCGGCGGCGCATGGGACGTACCGCCAACCGTGCCGCCGGAGGGCAGTCCATGCGTACAAGTCAGCTTCTCCTCCGCTCCGGCCTCGCCGCGGCCGCAGGCGCCGCGCTGGCCGTCTCCCCGGCGGTCGCGGCCTCGGGAATCTCCGTGAGCACCACCGGCTCCACGGTCTCGGTGACGACCAGCGCCTGCACCCAGGTCAACGGCAGCTGGGGCACCGCCTCGCTCCTCAACAGCAGCCAGGCGAACTTCGCCCAGGGCCGTCAGGTGACGCTGTCGGGGACGAACTCCCTCCAGTCGGCCGCCTGGTCGAACGTGAGCCCCGGGACGTACACGGTCGTCGTCATGTGCTCCAACAACGCCACCGCGGGCACCCAGTCCGTCATCGTCTCGACGGCCTCCACGCCGACCATCTCCGCGACCGCCTCACCCTCCCGGGGCGTCATGGGCGGCCTCGGCGGCGGCATCAAGGACTACGGTCCGCTCACCCTGGGCGCCGGCGCCGCGCTCGTCGGGATCGGCGGCATCGCGGCGGCCTGGTTCCTGCGCCGCCGCGCCAAGCCCTACCGGCTCTGATCGGGCAGCTGCGCGAACTCCTCCAGCGCGTGGGTGAGCCAGCGCGTCCAGAAGGTCTCCAGATCGATCCCCGCCCGCAGGATCAGGTGCTGCAACCGGTCCTGCGGGCTGTCCTTGCCCGGCGGGAAGTCGCGCTGCTCGATCTCCTCGTACTCCGACAACTGGCGCCGGTGCAGTTCCAGATGGCGGCGCAGATCGGTCTCGATGCCCGCGACGCCCTCGGTGCCGATGGCGGCCGCCGCCCGCAGCCGCAGGAACAGCGTCTCGCGGTACGGCTTGGGGTCCTGGGAGGCGGCCGTCCAGCGGGCCAGTTCGGCGCGGCCCGCGGGCAGGACTTCGTAGCTCTTCTTCTGCCCGCGCGCGGGCTGCTCCGACGGCAGCGCCCGGATGTGCCCCTCGGCCTCCAGTTTTCCCAGCTCGCGATAGATCTGCTGATGCGTCGCCGACCAGAAGTAGCCGATCGACCGGTCGAACCGGCGGGTCAGTTCGAGGCCCGAGGACGGCTTTTCCAGCAGGGCGGTCAGGATCGCGTGCGGGAGTGACATGGGGTCATCCTAGGGACGCCCCTAGAGGGCGGCCGCGACCTCGGTGCCCTGCTTGATCGCCCGCTTGGCGTCCAGCTCGGCGGCCACGTCGGCGCCGCCGATCAGGTGGGCGCTCACTCCGGCGGCGACCAGCTCCTCGTACAGGTCCCGGCGCGGCTCCTGCCCGGTGCACAGCACGACGGTGTCGACCTCCAGGACCGTGCTCTCCTCGCCGACGGTGACATGCAGTCCGGCGTCGTCGATGCGGTCGTAGCGCACGCCCGGGACCATGGTGACGCCCCGGTGCTTGAGCTCGGTGCGGTGGATCCAGCCGGTGGTCTTGCCGAGCCCGGCGCCGACCTTGCTGGTCTTGCGCTGGAGCAGGTGGACGGTGCGCGGCGGGGCGGGGCGCTCGGGGGCGGCGAGGCCGCCCGGGCCGGTGTGGTCCATGTCGACGCCCCAGTGGCGGAAGTACGTCGCCGGGTCCTCGTGGGCCTTGTCGCCGCTGTCGGTGAGGAACTCGGCGACGTCGAAGCCGATGCCGCCGGCACCGAGGATCGCGACGCGGTCGCCGACGGGCACCTTGTCGCGCAGGACGTCGAGGTAGCCGACGACGCTCGGGTGGTCGACGCCGGGGATGTCGGGGGTGCGGGGGGTGACGCCGGTGGCGACGACGACCTCGTCGTAGCCGGAGAGGTCCTCGGCGGCGACCCAGTTGTTCAGGCGGACGTCGACGCCGTGCCGGTCGAGCTGGTGACGGAAGTAGCGCAGGGTCTCGTCGAACTCCTGCTTGCCGGGGACCTGGCGGGCGACGTTGAGCTGGCCGCCGATCTCGCTCGCGGCGTCGAAGAGGGTGACGTCATGGCCGCGTTCGGCGGCCGAGACGGAGCAGGCGAGGCCCGCCGGGCCCGCACCGACGACCGCGACGCGCTTCTTGAGCCGGGTCGGGGACAGCACCAGCTCGGTCTCGTGGCAGGCGCGCGGATTGACCAGGCAGGAGGTGATCTGAAGGCTGAAGGTGTGGTCGAGGCAGGCCTGGTTGCAGCCGATGCAGGTGTTGATGGCCTCGGGCGTGCCGGCGGCGGCCTTGTTCACGAAGTCGGGGTCGGCGAGCATGGGGCGGGCCATGGACACCATGTCCGCGTAGCCCTCCGCGAGCAACTCCTCGGCGACCTCGGGGGTGTTGATGCGGTTGGTGGTGACGAGGGGGATGCCGACCGCGCCCATGAGCTTCTTGGTGACCCAGGCGTACGCGCCGCGCGGCACCGAGGTGGCGATGGTGGGGATGCGGGCCTCGTGCCAGCCGATGCCGGTGTTGATGATCGTCGCTCCGGCCGCCTCGACGGCCTGGGCGAGGGTGACGACCTCGTCGTGGGTGGAGCCGCCGGGGACCAGGTCCAGCATGGACAGCCGGTAGACGATGATGAAGTCCTCGCCGACCGCCTCACGCACCCGCCGCACGATCTCCACCGGGAAACGCATCCGGTTCTCGTACGACCCGCCCCAGCGGTCGGTCCGCCGGTTGGTCTGCGCGGCGATGAACTCGTTGATCAGGTAGCCCTCGGAGCCCATGATCTCCACGCCGTCGTAACCGGCCTGCCGGGCGAGGCGGGCGGCGCGGGCGTAGTCGTCGATGGTCTGCTCGACCTCGGCGTCGGTGAGCTCACGGGGCGGGAAGGGGCTGATCGGCGCCTGGAGGGGGCTCGGGGCGACGAGGTCCGGGTGGTAGGCGTACCGGCCGAAGTGCAGGATCTGCATCGCGATCCGGCCGCCCTCGCGGTGCACGGCCTCGGTGATGACCCGGTGCTGCTCGGCCTCCGCCTCGGTGGTGAGCTTCGCGCCGCCCTCGCCCGGCCGCCCCGCGTCGTTGGGCGCGATGCCGCCGGTGACGATGAGGCCCACTCCCCCGCGGGCCCGCTCGGCGTAGAAGGCCGCCATGCGCTCGAAGCCACGCTCGGCCTCCTCCAGGCCGACGTGCATGGAGCCCATGAGGACGCGGTTGGGCAGCGTGGTGAAACCCAGGTCCAGCGGGCTCAGCAGATGGGGGTAACGGCTCATGGCAGGCCTCCGTGCGCGGTGTCGTCCCTCCTGTTGTAGAGGACCGCGCACGGTTTATGCAACTAGTTGCAGAACCAGCCCCGGGGTGATGTGCCGCAGGTCACCTGCTCTCCAGCAGAACATGCAGCTCCCGCTCCTGGTCCCCGGAGGCCGAGGAGAGGTCGCGGACCGCGAACAGGGAGTCGAGGGTGGAGCGCAGCCGTTCGATGGCCCAGTAGCCGCCCTGCGCGTCGGCCTCGACGGAGGACGAGAGCCGGGGCGGGGCCGCGCACTCGTGGGCGTCGGTGACCTCGAAGGTGCCGAGCCACACCATCGGGCGGGTCTCGTGGAGCTGCTGGGGCACGTCCTCGGCGGACCGGTCGGACTCGAAGCACTGGCAGAGCACGTCGAACACGATCCGGGCGTCCTCCTTGCTGCACCCGCTGATCTCCAGGGAGACGGGTTCCTCGTGCATGCGCACACGATCCATCGTGATCGCTCCTCTCATGGCGACGGCGCGGTCGCACGAGTTCCCCCGTGCACCGCGCCACACCTTCAGAAAAGCACCACCGCCGGGCCGGGACCAGTGGCGGACCCGGCCCTTCGGCCTCAGCTCTTGGTGAACCGGTACGTCTTGCTGTCGGTCAGCACACAGAACCCGGGCGAGACGACGATCACCCGCAGGGTGCCGGTACGCCGGTCGTAGTCGATGCCCTCGGCCTCGAAGGTGCCCGAGCAGGAGCTGCGCAGCGGGAGCTGGCGCAGCGCGGTGACATGGCCGGTGACGTCGCTCGCGCCCGGCTCGGCGGCCAGGTCGATCTGGAGCAGCGGCTTGGTGATGCCGAAGAGGGTGCCCGCCGGGTCGTCGGAGGAGCACAGCAGCCGCGTCGCGGTGACGAAGTCGCAGCCCTGTACGTCGCGCACGGCGTGGTCGAGGGTGACGGTGGAGGCCTGCGGGAGGTTCGCCGAGGGCGAGGTGCTCGCGTTGACGCCGGGGGTCGGGAAGACCAGGAAGCGGGTCATGGTGCCGTACTCGCCGGACAGCATCCACTGGCCCGACGGGGCGATGGCGACCCAGGAGTTGTTGAGCGCCTCCCCGCCGCCGAGCGTGTGGACGTACTCCGACCATGCGCCGCCCGGGGACTGCACCCGGTACATCTTCGCGGTGCCCGAGTCCGCCTGGTAGGGCTCGATGTAGTAGCCGTCGTAGGAGGCGTCGGGGTCGCCGACGTGGTTCCAGCCGCGGCTGCTCACGCTCACCGGGATGGTGCCGATGCCCGTGTAGCGGTTGGCGCTGTTCGCCGGGACCTCGACCGAGGTCAGGCCCTGGCTCTCGGTGAGCGGGTCGGCGCGGTCGGAGCCGACCTCGGTCCAGGTGTCGGCGGCGCTCGCGGGCGGGGCGGTCGACAGGACGGCGGCGGCGGCGGCGAGGGCGACGAGTCCGGTCAGGGCGGCTCGGCAACGTTGCCGGGTGCGCAGGGGCATGGCGGGCGGCTCCTCGGAGGGGGGTGGGTGCGCTCGGCGGACAGTGTGGCGTCCCCGAGTGGTCATGTACAGACCAATCAGGGAACGGGGAACCGAACTTCTGGTCTGGCAGGACGCGCTCCGCCGTGTTGAGGGATGGTGGAGGAGGACGCCGATGGCGCCCCAGAGACGGTTGAACGCGGTAGAACAGGGGAGTCGGCACGGGGGACGACGTGCCGTGTGGACGGTCGAAGGCGGTGCGTGCGATGAGTGCAGCCCGGTCTCCCGTCGCCGAGGGCGACGAACCGGTGCGCGGGGCGGTACGGCCCAGCGGGCTGCTCGATGTGCTGGGCGTGGCCTCGGTGGTGCTGGACGCCCAGGGCCGCATCGTGCTGTGGAGTCCGCAGGCGGAGGAGCTGTTCGGTTACTCGGCCCGGGAGGCGCTCGGCCAGTACGCCGCCCGGATCATGGTCCACGAGCAGTACCTCGACCTCGTCGTGAAGCTCTTCGCCGACGTCATGGCCACCGGGCAGAGCTGGGCGGGCGCCTTCCCCATCCGGCGCAAGGACGGCACCACACGCCTGGTGGAGTTCCGCAACATGCGCCTCCTCGACGACCACGGGGACGTGTTCGCCCTGGGGCTCGCGGCCGACCAGTCCACCGTGCGCGGCCTGGAGCGGGAAGTGGCGCTGTCGACGCGGGTGGTGGCGCACTCCCCCATCGGCCTCGCCGTCCTGGACACCGACCTGCGCTACGTCTCCGTCAACCCGGCACTCGAACGGCTCAACGGCGTCCCCGCCGACGACCACCTGGGCCGCACGATCCACGAGGTGCTGCCCCACATAGACGCCGACGCCCTGGAGGCCGCCGCACTCCACGTCCTCAAGACCGGCCGCCCCCTCGTCGACCACGAGACCGTCGGGCACACCCCCGCCGACCCGGACGAGGAGCACGCCTGGTCGATCTCGCTGTACCGGCTGGAGGACGCCGTCGGCACCGTCCTGGGGGTGGCCGCCTCGGTCGTGGACGTCACCGAGGAGCACCGGGCGGCCGTCGAGGCGGAGGCCGCGCGGCGGCGGCTCGCCGTCATCGCGGACGCCTCCGCACGGATCGGCACCACCCTGGAGCTGGACCGCACGGCCCGCGAGCTGGCCGACGTCGCCGTCCCCGAGCTCGCCGACATGGCGGCCGTGGACCTGCTGGAGGCGGTGGTGGAGGGCAGGCGCAGCAGCCTCGGCCCCACCGAGCCGGCCGTGATCCGCGCCCTCGCCGTCAAGGCGCAGGACGAGGCCTCGCCGGCGCTCGACGCGGCGGACCCTCCCGGACAGGTCGCCCGGTACGGCCCGGACCGCCTGGTCACCGAGTGTGTGCGCACCGGCGACCCGGTGCTGGTGGCCGAGGTCGAGGAGGCCGACCTGCCGCGCATCGCCCGTTCCCCGGAGGCGGCCGGGCTGCTGGCCCGCGCGGGCGTGCACTCGTATCTGGCGGTGCCGTTGATCGCGCGCGGTGAGGTACTGGGCGCCCTGGACCTCAAGCGCACGGCCAATCCGCTGCCATTCAGCGAGGACGACCTGCTGCTGGCCCGGGAGCTGGCGGCGCGGGCGGCCGTGCAGATCGACAACGCCCGCTGGTACCAGAACGCCCGCGACACCGCGCTGACCCTCCAGCGCAGTCTGCTGCCCAGCCATCCGCCGGTCACGGGCGGCCTGGAGGTCGCCTCCCGTTACCAGCCGGCCGGGGCCACGGCCGAGGTCGGCGGCGACTGGTTCGACGTGATCCCGCTCGACGGCTGCAAGACCGCGCTCGTCGTCGGCGACGTGATGGGCAGCGGCATCAACGCCGCGGCCACCATGGGCCGGCTGCGCACCGCGACCAACACCCTGGCCTCCCTCGACCTCGAACCGGCCCGGCTCCTGGAGCACCTCGACCGGATCACGCAGGATCTGGACCACTCCATCGCGACCTGCGTCTACGCCGTCCACGACCCGCATCTGCGGCAGTGCCGGATCGCCAACGCCGGGCATCTGCCGCCGGTCCGGCTGCGCGCCGGACGCAAGCCGGAGCTCCTCGAACTGCCCACGGGGGCGCCGCTGGGCGTGGGCGGGGTGGCGTTCTCCACCACGACCGTCGACCTCGACCCCGGCGACCGGCTGGTCTTCTACACCGACGGCCTCGTCGAGACCCGCCAGCACCCGCTCGACGAACGCCTCGACGCCCTCCTGGAGCTGCTCGACGGCCCTGACCGGGCCCTGGAGGAGGTCTGCGACCTCCTGGTCCGCACCCTCCACCAGCCGGACAACTCCGACGACGTGGCCCTGCTCATCGCCCGCGCCCAGACGCCGAGTTGATCTTCGCGGACGTTCCGCGCGCGAGGATTCACAGGCAGGCATTACCCGCTTCTTATCGGCCGCCCAGGACAATCACATCAAGGCAGGGCATGGGGCCAGCACGCCGGTGGGAGCGAGCCATGACGGACGATCCGGATCAGGAAGCGACGCGGCCCGAGGTGCTCGTCGGACCCGGCGGGCCCGGGGAACCCACTCCGCTGCGGGACCGGTGGCGGCGCCGGTCCGTCCGCTCGCGTGCGGTGACGGCCGCGGCGGCCGCGGCCGCCCTCACGCTCGGCGGCGCGGCCCTCGCGTACGCCGCGACCTCGTCGGGTTCGGACGGCGGAGCGACGCCCTCCGCCTCGGCATCACCGTCACCGGGCGAGCGCGGACCCGGGCACCCGCACGGCTGGTGGCTCGGCGGTGGCGAGGGGGTGCACGGGGAGTCGACGGTGAAGGACCGCGACACCGGCAAGTGGGTCGTACGGGTGTGGCAGCGCGGCACCGTGGAGAAGGTGGACGGCGACCAGGTGACCGTCAAGAGCGAGGACGGTGCCCGGTGGACGTGGACCGTGCCGTCCGACGCCACGGTGCTGCGGGACGGCGACAAGGGCTCCGGGGCGGACGCCCTCAAGAAGGGCGACACGCTCTACCTCGCCGGCACCCGCTCCGGCGACGGCACCAGGACCGCCGACCGCGCCGTCGCCGGCACCTGGGAGAAGCCGGACCCGGGCAAGTGGCGGGACAGGATGCCGGGTCCGGAGAACTGGCGCGGCGGGTTCCCGGGACACGGACACGGCCCCGGTGACCAACCGGAGCCGTCTCCGTCGCCGTCAGAGAGCGGCGCTACGACCTGACGCCGATCACGACGTGGGCGTACAGCTCCTGCGACCCGAGCAGACGTGTCGTCAGGCCGCTGCGGGTGAAGACGTCGACGGCCGCCGGTGCCTGGCGCTCGCTCGTCTCGACGAGCAGGCAGCCGCCGGGGGCGAGCCAGTCGGGCGCCTCGGCGGCCACCCGGCGCAGTACGTCGAGGCCGTCGGAGCCGCCGTCCAGGGCCACCAGCGGTTCGTGGTCGCGGGCCTCCGCGGGCAGCAGCGCGACCTCTTCGGTGGGGACGTACGGCACGTTCGCCGCGAGGATGTCCACGCGCCCGCGGAGCCGCTCGGGCAGGGCCTCGAAGAGGTCGCCCGCGTGGACGTGACCGTCGTGGGCCGCGACGTTGCGGCGGGCGCAGCGCACCGCGGCCGGGTCGATGTCGGCGGCGTGCAGTTCGGCGCCGCCGAGGGCGTCGGCCAGGGCCGCGCCGACGGCGCCCGAGCCGCAGCACAGGTCCACGACCACGGACGCGGCCGGGGCGTGGGCGAGGGCCTGCTCGACCAGGAACTCGGTGCGGCGCCGGGGCACGAACACCCCGGGTTCGACGGTGATGCGCAGACCGCGGAACCCGGCCCAGCCGACGACGAGTTCGAGGGGGACGCCGGTCGCGCGGCGGTCCACCATGGCCGCCAGCTCGTCCGGGGTGCGGGCGGCGGCGAGGATCAACTCCGCCTCGTCCTCCGCGAAGACGCAGCCGGCGGCGCGCAGCGCGGCCACGACGGCGTCACGGGAAGCGGGAGCGGAGGGGGAAGAGGGAGACAAGGGAGGCATGGAAGCCGAGGGCCTTTCGGTAGCCGAAGGGCGCTCTCGCGGTCACCTGTTACCGGTGATCCGCGCCGACTCGGGGAGCGAGCACCCGACCTGACACAGCGGTAATGGGTCTCACCTCCTCGGTCAAGCGGCCGGGAACGTCCCCGACCGGACGGCCACCTTACCCGAAGGATCACACCCCGACCGTCTCCTCCACCTCTTCGTCCACGTCGGCCTCCTGAACCGCCGGGGCGACCTCCTCGGGCTCCCTGCCCCGCTCGTAGGCGGCGGCGACCGCCGTGGCGGCGAGCCCGAGCAGCAGCCAGATCACCAGCGTCCAGACGTTGCGGGCCAGGCCGTCGCTGCCGAAGTACAGCAGGCTGCGGGCGCCCTCGACGAACCCGGCGCCGTTCCAGAAGGCGTGCAGGGTGCCGAAGAAGCCGTTCTGGAGCTCGGGGCGGTACAGGCCGCCGGAGCTGGTGAAGTTGAGCATCACGAACAGGACCATCATCGCGAGGGTGGTCCAGCGCTTGAGGAAGGTGTGCAGGCCGACGCCGATCAGCAGGATGCCCGCGGAGTAGAGCCACGCCATGCCCCACAGGCCGGCGAGGTCGTGGTGGGCGAGATGGAAGACGGGCCCGGCGAGCAGCGCGCCGATGCCGCTGACGACCGCGGAGACACCGACCGCGAGCAGCGCCCGCACCCTCATGGGCAGGCCCGCGCCCGCGGCGCCGAGCGCGGCGACCGAGGCGTACGAGCCGATGCTCAGCGCGATCAGCAGGAAGAACAGGCCCTGCCCGGTGGGGTCGTCGGCGACGGGCGCGGCCACGTCGGTCACCTTCAGCGGCACGCCCTGTCCGGCGGCGACGGGCGTGAAGACCTTCTCCACGGCCAGCGCGTCCATGTCGGAGGCGGCACTGGCGATCACGAGCTCGGGCGTCTTCGCGCTCGGCACGTAGGCGCCGGTTATCTCACGTGACGTCAGCAGGTCGACGCCCTCGACGCGGGTGGCCACCGTACGGACGTCGAGGGCCTCCCCCGCCTTGTCCTTGACGGTCTGGGCGAACACCTTCGCCTCAGGGCCGGAGCCGACGACGGCGACCGGCAGATGGTGGGGCTCCGGGGTCACGAACGCCCCCATGTACGCGAGCCCCATGCCGAGGCACATCAGCAGCGGGGTGACCAGGTGGGTGAGCACATGGCGCAGCGCGGGCGACCTCATCGTGCGTGACCTCCGAGTTCCATGGTGGGCAACAGGTGGTTGGCTTATACAACTCTCACTTCAAGTTGTACTATACAACCAGAACTGGAAGAGGGTCCGGAGGAGGGTTTTCGTGGACGCGACCGAAGCCGTCGAGAGCATCCAGCGCGAGATGACGGCCTTCGCCCGTCGCGCCCGGGCCTCGGCGGGGCGCATGCACCCCGAGCTGTCGCTGGTCTCGTACACCCTGCTCGGACACCTGGAGGAGCGCGACGGCTGCCGGGCGACCGACCTGGCCGCGCACTACGCCCTGGACAAGTCGACGGTCAGCCGCCAGGTGGCGGCCCTGGAGCGGGCCGCGCTGGTCGAGCGGCGGGTGGACCCGGACGACCACCGGGTGCAGGTGCTGCATCTGTCGGAGGCCGGCCGGGAGATCCTCGCCCAGGTCACGGAGAGCCGCCGGGCCGCCTTCCAGGAGCGGCTGGCGGACTGGCCGGACGAGGATCTCGTACGGTTCGCCGGCTATCTCGCGCGCTACAACGCCCCCGGCACGGACCGTTCCTAGGACACCGCCACCAGCCGCTCCGGGGCGCGGGCCGCCGCGAACGCGGTCGTGCGGCGCAGCCGGAAGCCGAGGGCCTCGTACAGCCGGATGGCGTTGGTGTTCCGGGCGCTCGTGTGCAGGAACGGGGTCTCGCCCCGCTCCCTGATGCCGTGCGCGACGGCGAGGATCAGCCGGGTCGCCAGGCCCTCGCCGCGGAAGGCGGGGTCGGTGCAGACCGCGCTGATCTCGGTCCACCCCGGCGGGTGCAGCCGCTCCCCCGCCATGGCGATGAGGGCGCCGTCCCGTCGTATGCCCAGGTAGGTGCCCAGCTCGATGGTGCGGGGCAGGAAGGGGCCGGGCCGGGTGCGTTCGATCAGGTCGAGGATCTCGGGGACGTCGGCGGGGCCGAGGAGCACCGCCTCGGGTTCGGGGGCGGCGGCGAGTCCGTCGTCCACGAACTGCACGCCCTCCATCCGGAACGTGACCTCCCAGCCCTCCGGCACCTCGCCGCGGAAGCCCGGCAGCGGCACCTCGGCGCCGGGACCCGCGAGCGCCGCGAGGTCCGCCCAGTCGTCCGGGGTGGGGTCCTCGGGGAGCGCGAGCCACGGGGAGACGTCGACGGGGTAGCGCAGGACGCGGCCACGCCGTTCGGCGAAGTGGGCGTGCGGGCCGGTGAGGGAGGCCAGGGCGGGGTTGTCCAGGACGTGGGCCGCGTCCACGCGCGCGGTGCCGAGCTCGCTCATCGGGCGACCTCGATGACGACCTTGCCGCGGGCGTGGCCTTCCTCGACGGTACGCAGCGCCTCGCCGGCCTCGTCGAGGGGGAAGCGCCGGATGACGTGCGGGTCGAGGCCGCCGTTCACCACGAGCCGGGCCAGGGCGTCCAGGACGGCCGTCGTGCGGGCCCGGGCGACGCGGGCACCGCCGAGTTCGGCCACCACCTCGGGCGGCGCCCCCGCGGTGATGAGCTTCGTCCGGTCGGTGAGGAGCTGCGCCGCCTCGGCCAGCACCGCGCCGCCGACCAGGTCGTAGACCCCGTCGACGCCGTCCGGTGCCGCCGCGGCGGCGCGCTCGGTCCAGCCCGGCCCGGAGGGGACGTGGACGGCCCCGAGCGACTCGACGAAGTCCTTCTTGCCCTCGCTCGCGACGCCGAGCACCCGCACCCCGTCCGCCCGGGCGATCTGCACAGCAGCGGCACCCACCCCGCCGCCCGCGCCGGTGACCAGCAGCGTCGCCCCGCTCGGCAGGTCGAGCTGGCGGACCCCGTCGTACGCGGTCGCGGCGGCGACGGGCAGGGTCGCGGCGTCGGCGAAGGACAGCCCGGCGGGCTTGTGCGCGGTGAGCGCGGCGGGCAGCAGCGCGTACTCGGCGTACCCACCGGCCGCGGTGTTGCCGAACACCTCGTCGCCCACGGCGAACCCGTCCACGTCCGCGCCGATCTCCTCGACGACGCCCGAGACCTCGCTGCCGAAGACGACCGGGAAGACCGGTTCGCCGGAGTCCGTGGGACGGCGGTAGCCGGTGCGGAGCTTCCAGTCGATGGGGTTCACGCTCGCGACGCGCACCGCGACCAGGATCTGACCGGGGCCGGGGACGGGCCGGTCGACCTCGACGAGGGCCTCCGTCTCCGGTCCGCCGGACCGCGTGAACACGTACGCCTTGGGCATGGCTCCCACTCTCCTTCGCTCGCGCCGGGCATCAGACGGCAAGGAAGATCGGCGGACGGCTATTCCCCGGGCGGCGGAGAGTTCATACGCGCTTAATGAATGCGGCGGTGTTCATACGGCCGTCATGATCAGACCCTCTGACCAGGGACGGAGCAGGGGCGTCGACAGCGTACGGTTGAACCATGAACGTCACCCGAGGCTTCACCGGACGCCCCCGCGTCCCCGACGCCGGGCTGCCACCCGGTCAGTACGACGCGGGCGACGACTGGCCCGTGCTGTCCGCGGAGGTCACGCCGGAGCTGTCGCCGGCCGACTGGACCTTCCGTGTCGACGGGCTGGTCGAGGAACCCCGCACCTGGGACTGGGAGGAGGCGCACGCGCTGCCCGGTTCGGTGTACGAGGGCGACATCCACTGTGTGACGAGCTGGTCGAAGTTCGGCGTCCGGTTCGGGGGCGTGTCCCTGGACGCGTTCCTGGACGCCGTACGCCCGCGGGCGGCCGCCACCCATGTCGTCGCGTACTCGCACACCGGGTACACCACGAACCTGCCGCTGGCGGACCTGACCGGTGGACGGGCGTGGCTCGCCTGGGAGTTCGACGGCAAGCCGCTGTCCGCCGAGCACGGCGGTCCGGCGCGGCTGCTGGTGCCGCATCTGTACTTCTGGAAGAGCGCCAAGTGGATCGCGGGGCTGCGGATCCTCGACCACGACGAGCCCGGGTTCTGGGAGCAGAACGGCTATCACGCGCGGGGCAACCCGTGGGAGGAGCAGCGGTACTCCGGTGACTGAGACCCTCTCGACCTTCACTCCGCCGACGCGGTTCGCCGTGCCCGGGCGCATCGCCGTGAGCAACCGGGCCGCCGCGCTGTGGCAGACGGCCACGCTCACCGAGATCCGCCGGGAGACTCCGCACGCCGCCACCTACCGGTTCGCGGTGCCCGCCTGGGCGGGGCATCTGCCCGGCCAGCACCTGATGCTGCGGCTGACGGCCGAGGACGGCTATGTGGCCCAGCGCCACTACTCGATCGCCTCCGCGCCCGACGACGAGGGGCACATCGAGCTGACCCTGGACCATGTCGAGGGCGGTGAGGTGTCGGGCTGGTTCCACACCGTGGCCAGGCCCGGCGACCAGGTCGAGGTGCGCGGCCCGCTGAGCGGCTTCTTCGCCTGGCCCGGCGACCGGCCCGCGCTGCTGATCGGCGCCGGCTCCGGCGTCGTACCGCTGATGTCGATGGTGCGGCACCGCCGGGCGCGGCGGTCGGACGTCCCGCTGCGCCTCCTGGTGTCCGCGCGCAGTCCCGAGGAGCTCATCTACGCGGGCGAGTTGGGTGCCGAGACCACACCCGTGTTCACGCGGAGCGCGCCCGCGGGGGTGCCGGTGGGACGTATGGCCGCCGCCCATGTGGCGCCGCTCCTGGCCGAGGCGCCGGAGGGCGGGTGGGAGGCCTATGTGTGCGGGTCCAACGCCTTCGCCGAGCACGCGTCACGGCTGCTGGTGGCGGCCGGGCAGCCGGTGGACCGGATCCGGATCGAGCGCTTCGGCTGACCCCTCCCGACGCCGTGCGCGGCCACGGACTCCGGGTGGACAATGGCCTGCATACGGGGTATCGGAGACCGATGTGGGCACTCGCACCAGTGCGAGGAGGTCGACATGCGAACCCGGGTCCGCGGCTGGCGCTGGCGGCACAATCCGCTGCGGCGCCGGTCGGACGTCGTCGAGGCGTGGACAACGCTGGTCGTCGTCCTGCTGCTGCTCGTCGTCGCGCCGCTGGCCGGGGCGCTGACGGCCCGGTGGGCACACTCCGAGGCGCAGGCGGTGGCGGTGGCCCAGCGCGCCGACCGCCACAGCGTGCGCGCCGAGGTCGTCGGCGGGATCCCGAACGAACTGCCCACAGTCCAGGGCAGCCGGGCGCACACCTTCCGCACGACGGTCACCTGGACCGAGCCGGGCGAGGGGCGCAGGACGGCCACCGCCCGGGTGCCGGCCGGGTCGCGCGACGGTGACATGGTCACGGTGTGGTTCGACAGCCGGGGGCGCAACGTCCCGGAGCCGACGGACGCCGTCTCCGTCTGGCAGCACACCGTCACCATGGGCGTGTGCGCGAGCGCCGGGACGGTCGGCGTGATCCTTCTCGGCCGGCTCGCCGTACGCCATGTGGCCACCCGCCGCCGCCTCGCCGAGTGGGAGGCGGAGTGGGCCCGTACGGAACCGGAGTGGACGCGCCGCCGGCCGGCATGAGCGGACGCCCCGCGGCCGCCGTCCCGGTCGTCACCGCTCGCGCTCGATGCCCTGCCTCTCATGGCCCCGCACCCTCGGGCGTCACCCGTCGATGCCCTGCATCCGCCGCGCCACCCTGCCGTGGTCCCGCAACGCGTCCCGCAGCCCCGGCAGCACCGGCTCCCCCCGGTCCACCAGCACCCGGCCCGCGACCACCGTCGTCCACGCGCGCGCCGGTCCGCAGCGCAGCCACGCCTCCACGGGGTCGGTCAACGCACCCGCGAGGGCGATCTCGTGGAGGTCCCAGACGACCAGGTCGGCGCAGGCGCCGGGGCGCAGATGGCCGATCTCGTCGGCGCGGCCGAGACAGCGGGCCGAGCCGCGGGTGGCCATGTCGAGGGCGTCCCGGGCGGTCATGGCGCCGGGGCCGCCGCGGTAGCGGCCGAGCAGCAGGGCGCCCCGCGTCTCCATCCAGAGGGAGGCGTGGTCGGTGGAGGCGGAGCCGTCGCAGCCGATGCCGACGGGCAGGCCGAGCTCGCGCATCTCCCGCACCCGGGCCGTGCCGCCGCCGATCAGCATGTTGGAGCTGGGGCAGTGGGCCACACCGACGCCCGCGTCCGCCAGGCGGCGCAGCTCGGCGTCGTTCGGGTAGATGCAGTGCGCCACCCAGGTGCGGTCGCTCATCCAGCCGCAGTCCTCGAAGTACTCCACGGGCCGGCAGCCGTACGTCTCCAGGCAGTACGTGTCCTCGTCGTGGTCCTCGGCGAGATGGGTGTGGAGGCGGACGTCATGCCGCTCGGCGAGTTCGGCGGTGGCCGTCATGACCTCCCTGGTCACCGAGAACGGCGAGCAGGGCGCGAGCGCGACCCGGATCAGGGCGCCCGGTTCGGGGTCGTGATGCGCCTTGATCAGCCGCTCGCTGTCGGCGAGCACCTCGTCGATCGACTGCGTGACGCTCTTCGGCGGCAGTCCCCCGTCCTCGACGGACCGTGTCATCGAGCCGCGGGTGGCGTGGAAGCGGAAGCCGATGTCGCGGGCGGCGCGGATCTCGGCGTCGACCAGGCGCGGGCGTGGGTGGACGTAGAGGTGGTCGGAGGACGTGGTGCAGCCGCCCATGAGGAGTTCGGCCATGCCGACGTACGCCGAGACGTAAGCGGCCTCCTCGTCGAGGGCGGCCCACAGCGGGTAGAGCGTGGTCAGCCAGTCGAAGAGGGTGCCGTTCACGGCGGGGGCGTAGGAGCGGGTGAGGTTCTGGTAGATGTGGTGGTGGGTGTTGACCAGCCCGGGCGTGACCAGCCGGCCGGCGGCCGACACGGTCGTATCGGCCTCGGGTTCGTTCCCCGCCGTTCCTACGGCGGTGACCCGACCACCTGTGACGGCCACCCAGCCGCCCCGGATCTCCCGCTCCCCGTCGACGACGAGCAGGTCGGCGTCCCTGACCAGCAGTTCGACATTCCGAACAGGCACTTCGGAGGCAGCTGACATGGCGCCATCGTAGGCCCGTGACCGGGCAAGGGCCTGGTGATTCGTCGGACCACCCACGTACGGTGTGATCATCCGCACCTGTCATCCACACGTCTCATCCGCACCTCATCCCAAAGGCGGTCCTACATGGCCCTGTTCGACCTTCCCCTCGATGAGCTCCGCACGTATCGCAGCACTTCGCCGGAGCCCGAGGACTTCGACGCGTTCTGGTCCAAGACCCTCCAGGAGGCCCGGGAGCACGACCTGGACGCCCGCTTCGAGCCCGTCGACACGGGGCTGTCCACGGTGCGGGTGTACGACGTGACGTTCGCCGGGTTCGGCGGTCACCCGGTGAGGGGCTGGCTGACCCTGCCCGCCGGAGCGGAGGAACCGCTCCCGGTCATCGTGGAGTTCATGGGGTACGGCCTCGGGCGCGGGCTGCCGCACGAGCATCTGCTGTGGGCCTCCTCGGGCCGGGCGCACTTCGTGATGGACAGCCGCGGCCAGGGCAGCGGCTGGGGCGGCGGGGGTGCCACGGCCGACCCGGTCGGCGCGGGGCCCGCCTACCCCGGTTTCATGACCCGGGGCATCGAGTCGCCCGAGACCTACTACTACCGCCGCCTGTTCACCGACGCCGTGCGGGCCGTCGAGGCGGCCCGTTCGCATCCGCTCGTCGACCCCGCGCGCACCGCCGTCACCGGCGTCAGCCAGGGCGGCGGTATCACCCTCGCGGTGGGCGGCCTGGTGCCGGACCTGGTGGCGGTCGCGCCGGACGTGCCGTTCCTGTGCCACTTCCCGCGCGCGACGACCATGACGGACAGTCACCCGTACCGCGAGATCGGCATGTTCCTCAAGACGCACCGCGGCCGCACCGAGGACACCCTGCGCACCCTCTCCTACTTCGACGGTGTCCACTTCGCCGCGCGCGGCAGCGCCCCGGCCCTCTTCTCGACGGCCCTGGAGGACACGGTCTGCCCGCCCTCCACCGTCTTCGCCGCCTTCAACAACTGGGCGCACGAGGACCGGGAGATCGAGGTGTACGACTTCAACGACCATGAGGGCGGCGGCCCTTACCAGGAGGCGGTCAAGCTGCGCTGGCTGCGCTCGCACCTCTGACGGACGTCGCACACCTTCCCTCCAGTCCGACCAGTCGGTACGTTCAATGGGCCCGGGTCGCAGCGTCGCGGCCCGGCTTTCCGGTGTGCGACACGGAGGCCGCCCATGTCCGAGCACGAATCCCTGGTCCAAGGCCACTGCGACGAGCGGTTCGCGGCGGTGCGGACCGCGTTCGAGGAGAACTTCCGGGACCGGGGCGAGCTGGGCGCCGCCGTGGCCGTGACGGTCGACGGCCGGACCGTGGTGGATCTGTGGGGCGGCTGGGCCGACGCGGCACGCACCCGCCCGTGGGAGCGGGACACGCTGGTCAACGTGTGGTCGACGTCGAAGGGACCGACGGCCCTGTGCGCCCACGTGCTCGCCGACCGCGGGCTGCTCGACCTCGACGCACCGGTGGCCACCTACTGGCCGGAGTTCGCGGCGGCGGGCAAGGAGAAGGTGCTCGTACGGCATCTGCTGTCGCACCGGGCCGGACTGGCCGGGCCGCGTGAGCCGCACTCCCTCCAGGAGCTCTACGACTGGGAGTTCACCACACGCCGGCTCGCGGCGACCGAGCCCTGGTGGGAGCCCGGCACTCAGTCGGGCTATCACGCGCTGACCTACGGCTTCCTGGTCGGGGAGGTGGTACGGCGGGTGTCGGGACTGCTGCCGGGGGCCTTCCTGCGCCGGGAGGTGACCGGGCCGCTCGGCATCGACTTCAGCATCGGCCTGCCGGAGAAGGAGTACGGCCGGGCGGCGGAGCTGGAACACATGGCACCGCCGGCGAACGGCCAACAGGGCGCGGCGGCCGTGCAGTTGCCGCCCCTGGCGCTGGCCGCGCTGGCCAACCCCCTGATGGGCGCGGCGGACGCCAACTCGGCCGCCTGGCGGGCCGCGGAGATCCCGGCCGCCAACGGGCACGGCACCGCGCGTGCGGTGGCCCAGCTGTACGGCGTCTTCGCATGCCGGGGGACCTGGGACGGCCGTCGCGTCCTGTCCCCCGAGGCGGCCGAGCGGGTGCGCGAGGGGCAGGGCAGCTGCCGTGACCTGGTGCTGGGCGCCGGGCTCGGCCGGGACACCGAGGTGGCGCTCGGGCTGTGGCTGAGCGGGGACGGGGGATCGTACGGACCCAACCCGCGCGCTTTCGGACACGACGGCTTCGGAGGTTCCTGCGGTCTCGCGGACCCGGAGGCGGGGGTGTCACTCGGGTACGTCATGAACCGCATGGGGCCTCGAATCGCCGACGATCCGCGGAAGACGGCGCTCGTCGAGGCCCTCTACAGCGCCCTGTGACGGGCGGTCCGGTTTCGGCCGAACCGGCGGGCCTCTCTTCCCAGGTGGTTTAGACCAATGCTAGATCTGGTGGCGCAATGAGCCCGCACGGCTACGGCACGTCACTACAGGAGGCGCGGCATGGCCCGCACCACCCCGCACCAGGTCCAGGACCAACCGCTGTACCGGAAGGTCGCCACGCAACTCCTCGGGGAACTGCGCGACGGCACCGTCCCGCCCGGTGAACGGCTGCCGAGCGAGCGGCGGTTGGCCGAGCGGTACGGCGTCAGCAGGGAGACCGTACGGCAGGCTCTGGAGGTGCTCCGGCGCGGTGGCATGGTCGCCACCGACCGGCGCGGCAGCCATGCCGCCCTGCCCGGGGAGCCGGTCCGGGCCCCGTCGGCGCTCGCGTTTCCGGTCGGCGCCGCTCCCGCCGTCGCCGCCGACCGGGCCACCGTCACCTGGGAGACTCCCCCGCCGGAGCACGCCGAGGCGCTCGGGCTCGCCCCGCACCGGCCGACGCTGGTGCACCGCTACGAGTCGGCGGGTTCGGGAGGCCGCCGTACGGCCGTGACGTCCTTCTCCGCGGTGGCGCTCGCCGAGGTCGAGGAGCTGGCCCGGTACCGGGAGCGGGCCGACGGCACCGCCTCGGCGCAGCTGTGGCGGGCCTACGACTGGATGCGCAGGGCGGGCCTGACCCTGCACCACCGCGACTCCATCACCCCGCTGGCGGACGCGCCCGCGGTACGGGTGACCCGGCGGGTGCACGACCAGTACGCCCGGCCACTGGAGATCACCGACCTGGTGCTCGACGACCGACAGGGCGCGCTGGTCTACGAGTTCACGCTGCCGGCCGACGGAAGTACGGCCGCACCACGGAGTCCGCGGGATCCGGCCGTGCGGTGACGAGTCGCTCAACTGCCGTACCAGCCACAGGCCGTTGCCGTTCTCCTGCCGTCGGAGCCGTGCCGGCCGCAGGAAGCGGTCCTTCAGCCGGGCAGGCTCGCCACCATCATCCGCACCCGCGGGCTGCCGTCACCCCGGCGTCCGAACTCGGGCAGGGGTTCGAGGTCGACGCGGAAGCCCGCGGCTTCCAGTTCCCGGCGGACGTCCCCCAGCCGGAAGGCCCGGTAATACATGACGAACGGCGGCCGCCAGACGGCGTTCCGTACCCGCATGACCAGGTCGAAGCCAAGGAGCATCCAGTAGCCGAGGGACCCCGGGCGGGGCGGTGCGACGACGGGGAACGCGAAGCAGCCGCCCGGTCGCAGCACGGAGCGGACCTGGCCGAACAGCCCGGGCAGCTCGCGCGACAGGAAGTGCCCGAACGCCCCGAAGCTGACGACGAGGTCGAAGGCGGCGCCGAACGGCAGGGCACGGGCGTCGGCGCGGACCCAGTCCACGCGGGGCCCGGCAGCGGCGGGCCGTACGCGCTCTCGGGCCACGGCGAGCATGCCGTTGCTGAAGTCCACCCCGGTCACGCTCTCCCGGCACACCCGCGCGAGCACCCCGGCTCCGGCACCGGTCCCGCAGCACAGGTCGAGGCCGGCGTCGAAGGGACCCCTGCGGGCCAGGGCCCGGCCGACGGAGTCCAGCACGGGGTCGGGTGTACGGAACGGCGTGTGGTCGAACTTGGGGGCGAGCAGGTCGTAGCCGCGTTCCACGGACGACAGGGCCTGGACGGCGAGTTCGCGGAGGCTCGGGCCTTCGGGGCTGAACATCGCGTCAGCTTAGGGGAGCGCCCGCCCGCGCCCGTGGACATCCCGCCCCCCGCGGTCTACCCTCAAACGCACTTACTCAATTAATTGACTACGAGGTGAGGTCGGATGCGCGCTTTCCGCGAGGCGGTCGAGGCCTGGGACTTCGACGCCGTCGAGGCACTGCTGGCGGAGGACGTCGTCTTCACCAGCCCGGTCGTCTTCAAGCCGTACCCCGGAAAGGCGATCACGGCGGCGATCCTGCACGGCGTCTCGCGGGTCTTCGAGGACTTCCGCTACGTACGGGAGATCGAGGGCACGGACGGGGAGCACCACGCCCTGGTCTTCGAGGCACGGGTGGGCGACCGCCGGCTCACCGGCTGCGACTTCCTGCACGTCAACGGCGACGGCTTGATCGACGAGTTCACGGTCATGGTCCGCCCGCTGTCGGGCGCCCAGGCCCTGGCGGAGGCGATGGGCGCCCAGTTCGCCCGCATCGAGGAGGAGGCGCGGGCGCGGCTCGCGTGAGACGGCCGCGTCCGCGAGCGGGCCGGCTCAGCCCACGTCCAGCACCGCCTTCCCGCGCAGCCGGCGCTCGCCCAACGCCGCCACGGCGTCCGCGATCTTGTCCCATGGCCCCCGCCAGCCGACCGGCACCCGCAGCTTCCCGGCGGCGACCAGGGCGAGCAGACGGTCCAACTGCGCGCGGCGGTCGGTGAGTCCGCCGCCGTTGTAGACCGAGACGATCGACTTCGGCGCGGGACTGCCCAGGGTGGAGCCGACCGGCAGCACCGCGTCCCCGCCGGACGCCCAGCCGACGCTCTGCACGGTGCCGCCGGACGCCAACAGGGCGTAGGAGGCGCCGAGTTGGGCACCGCCGACGTTGTCGATGACGATGTCGACCGGCTTCGTCACCTGTTCGGGCCCGGCCACCACCTCGTCGGCCCCGAGCTCCCCGACCCACCGGCGCCCGTCCTCGGAACCGGCCACGCCGATGACGTACGCCCCGCCGAGCGCCGCGAGCTGCACCGCGAAGCCTCCCACTCCGCCGGACGCCCCGGTGACCAGGACCCGGCGGCCGAGGAGCGGTCCCGCCTGTTCCAGCGCGCGCAGGGCGGTGCCCGCGGCGACGGGCAGGGCGGCGGCCTCGCCGAGGTCGACGCCGTCCGGGACCACGGCCAGGTCGGCTACGTCCAGGGCCCGCAACGCGGCGAATCCGCCGCCCTCCCCGAATCCCACGACCCGGCTGCCCACCGCGGGGCCCGTGCCGTCCGCGGCGGCGCGCACGACGACGCCGGACGAGTCGAAGCCGATCACCTCGCCCGGTGCGCCGCGCTCCGCGAAGTACAGTTCGGCGGCGTTCAGGGAGCTGTGCCGGACCTCCACCAGGACCTGCCCCGGCCCGGGTACCGGCTCCGGCGCCTCCCCCGGGCTCAGTCGTCCGGGTGCCTCCGGGTCCACGATCAATGCGCGCATTGCCAGTCCCTCCGGTCGCCATCGGCCATTCCCCGACCCCAACCGTGGCCGATCCGGACTTCTTCCCACCACTCCACGCCCGTTGCCGCTTGGATGGCCCCATGACCACCGACGAGCACGCGCGGCTCATGCGGGCCAACCAGGCGAACTGGGACGCCCGCACACCCGTCCACCTCGCCAGCCGGTTCTACGGGCTCGACGAGGACCTGGACCCGGCCCGGTGGTTCGCCGGCTTCGAGTGGGACGACCTCGGCGACCTGTCCGGCCGCGACGTGCTCCACCTCCAGTGCCATCTGGGCACCGAGACGATCGCCTTCGCCCGGCGCGGCGCCCGCGCGACCGGCCTCGACTTCTCGGCCGCCTCGGTGGCGGCGGCGCGGGACATCGCGGCGAAGGCGGGCGCCGACGTCGACTACGTGCACGCCAATGTGTACGACGCCGAAGCGGCCCTGGGCGGGCGGCGGTTCGACGTCGTCTACACGGGCAAGGGCGCCCTGTGCTACCTGCCCGACCTGGAGCGGTGGGCGGGTGTGATCGCCCAACTCCTCCGCCCGGGCGGCCAGTTGTACGTCGTCGAGTTCCATCCCCTCCTCAACTCCCTCGGCCCCAAGCCCGCCCCGGGAGAAGGGCCGGAACTCCTGCTGCGCCACGACTACCTCGGCGGCGCCGGGGCCGTGCGCCGGGACGCGACCCACACGTACACCGACGGGCCGGCCGTCGAGGGGGCCACGGACAGTTACGAGTGGATGCACGGAATAAGCGAGGTCCTCAACGCGTTGGTGCGGGCAGGACTGACCATCCGGCGTCTCACCGAGAGCGACGAGCTGCCGTGGCCGCGCTGGCCGCAGATGGTCCGCACCCCGTCCGGCTGGTGGCGGCTCCCCGAGCCGCGCATCCCGCTTCTCTACGGACTCCTCGCCACCCGCTGAACCGGCGTGGTACGGTCCTGCTAGCACTTGTGTACGCCCAGTCGTGGGCGCCGGTGCCAGTTCTCTCCACAGTCCGCCGATCGGCGCACTCGCCGTACCGGCCTCTTCCCACCGCCTCGTGACCACACGGGTCCGATGGCTGGTTTCCCGCCGCTCGAAGGCACTGTGTCCGCCTTCCCTCTCGTTCGCGGCCTCTCTCCCTTCCGCATGCCTCATGCCGTACGTCCGTGAAAGGACCCACCATCATGACCACCACACTCGAACACCCCCCGATCCAGCAGGAATCCCCGGTCCGCGCCGTCACCGGCGTCCTCGACATCGACGCCGGCGGCAAGGGCCACCTGCGCTCCGCCGGCCTGCTGGCGCAGCCCACCGACCTCCAGGTCTCCCCCGCGCTGATCCGCCGCCACGGCCTGCGCAAGGGCGACCTCGTCGACGGTGTCCGCGGCACCCAGCGCGCCCTCACCGAGGTCGCCCGGGTCAACGGCCGCACCCCCGACAGGAACCGTCGCCGCTTCGGCGACCTGACACCGCTCCACCCGCGCGAGCGCATCCGCCTCGAACACCCCGCGTCCGGTCTGACCGGCCGCGTCACCGATCTGCTGGCCCCCGTGGGCAAGGGCCAGCGCGGTCTGATCGTGGCCCCGCCGAAGACCGGCAAGACGGTCCTGCTCCAGCAGATCGCGGCGGCCGTCGCCGGCAACCACCCCGAGTGCCGGCTGATGGTGGTGCTGCTCGACGAGCGCCCGGAGGAAGTCACCGACATGCGGCGCTCCGTGCGCGGCGAGGTGTACGCCTCCACGTTCGACCGCACGCCCAAGCAGCACATCGCGCTCGCCGAGCTCGTCATCGAACGGGCCAAGCGGCTCGTCGAGGCCGGCGAGGACGTCGTGATCCTGCTCGACTCGCTCACCCGGCTGTGCCGGGCGCACAACAACGCCGCCGCCTCGGGTGGCCGCACGCTCAGCGGTGGCGTGGACGCGACCGCGCTGATCGGCCCCAAGCGCTTCTTCGGCGCCGCCCGGGCGGCCGAGGAGGGCGGCTCGCTCACCATCCTCGCCACCGCCCTGGTGGAGACCGGCTCCCGCGCCGACGACTTCTTCTTCGAGGAGCTCAAGAGCACCGGCAACATGGAGCTCCGCCTCGACCGCGAACTCGCCGCCCGCCGGGTCTTCCCGGCCGTCTCCCTCAACCCCTCCGGCACCCGCCGCGAGGAACTCCTCCTGCCCCCGGCCGAGTTGGCGGCCGCACGGGGGCTGCGCCGGGCCCTGCGGGACAAGGACGGCCTGGAGACGCTCCTGGAGCGCATGCGCGAGACCCCGGACAACGCGACGTTCGTCCACCGCATCCAGCCGACGCTGCCCGCGGCCTGACGCCTCGTCGGCTCGTCCGGGCCGACGCCGCCTCTCCCTGGTCCGTCGTCGGCCCATCCCCCGTCCGGGTGCTCGCGCGTCCCGTACGGCCCGGGCAGCCGGGTAGATGTCGGCTCCGTTCCTACGTTTGCGGTATGACCATCGGATTTCCTTCCCGGGCTGTCGCGTCGGCCTGTGCGCTGTGCACGGCGGGCCTGCTCGTGCTCGCCCCCGCCGCGGCCGTCGCGTCCACCGGCTCCGACCCCGACGCGCCCGGCGGGGCGCGGGCCTCCGCCCCGCAGCCGCGGCTGCTGTACCGCTCCGGCACCCAGGTGCGGCCGCTCGGCCAGGCGCCGCGTCTCCCGGACGTCTCCGCGCTGTCGTGGGTCGTGGCCGACGCGGACAGCGGGGAGGTGCTCGCGGCGCACGACGCGCATCGCAGGCTGCCGCCGGCCAGCACGCTCAAGACGCTGTTCGCGCTGACCGTGCTGCCGCTGCTGCCCGCCGGTATCCGGCACCGGGTGGGGAACGACGAACTGGCCGACGTCGGCGACGGCAGCAGTCTGGTCGGGGTGCGGGAAGGACAGACCTACCAGGTCGCCGATCTGTGGCGCGGGGTCTTCCTCAACTCCGGCAACGACGCCGTGCACGTCCTCGCCGGGCTCAGCGGCGGCTGGCGCTCCACGGCCGTCCGGATGCAGGCCAAGGCCCGGGCGCTCGGCGCTCTGGACACGCATGTGCGCTCCCCCGACGGCTACGACACGCCGGGTCAGGTCTCGTCCGCCTACGACCTCGCCGTCTTCGGGCGGGCGGGGCTGCGCAACCCCGACTTCGCCCGGTACTGCCGTACCGCGCAGGCGAAGTTCCCCGGGGGCGGCGGCTGGTCGTACGCCATCCAGAACACCAACCGGCTGCTCACCGGCGCCGACGGCGTCGAGCGGTACGACGGGCTGGTCGGCATCAAGAACGGCTACACCAGCCACGCCGGCAACACCCTCGTCGCCGCCGCGAAGCGGGGCGGGCGCACCCTCGTCGTCACCGTCATGAACCCTCAGGCGGGCGGCGGCTTCGCCGTGTACGAGGAGGCGCGGGAGCTGCTCGACTGGGGGTTCGGCGCGGCCGGCCGCGTCGCGGCCGTGGGGTCGCTGGACGCCCTGCGCGGCAGACCGCGGCCGGGCCCGGCCGCCGTGCCCGTGGCCGCGGCGACCGTGCCGGAGCGCGGGCCCGACTGGACACGGGCCGGGATGATCGTCGGCGCGTCGGCACTGGGTGCGGGCGTCGTCGCCTTCGCCCTGCGGGCCAGGAACGGGCGGGCCGCGCGCGGCTGACCGGTCGGCAGCCACAGCAGCAGACCGAGCGTGATCCAGGTGTACGTGTTGCTGCCGAGGAACCCGTCGACGCCGGACGCGTCGTCGAACCACAGCCACACCACGCTGGTGCACAGCACCGCGTACAGGGCGCCGGCCACGCGCGCGTGCCCGGCGCGCACCAGCACGGCGAAGGCCGGCAGCAGCCACACCAGGTGGTGCACCCAGGTGATCGGGCTGACCAGGCAGGCGGTCAGCCCGGTCAGCGCGAACGCCGCCGTCCAGTCCCCCGCGGCGGCGGCCGTACGCGCGCGGACCGCCCAGACGCCGAGCGCCAGCAGCACCGCCACGGCCCAGGCCGCTCGGTCCGTCTCCCCGAGCCGCGCCAGAATCCCTTGCAGCGACTGGTTCGAGACGTAGTCCAGGCGTCCCACCCGTGTCGTGTCCCACATCGCCTGGGTCCAGTAGAAGCGGGAGGCGTCCGGGGCCACCCACACCGCCAGGGCGGTGGCCCCGCCCGCCACGGCCGTCGCGACGGCGGCGGCCCGGCGGCGCCCGGCCAGCAGCAGAAGGCCGATGAACAGCGCGGGCGTGAGTTTGACGGCCGCCGCCAGACCGATGCCCCAGCCCGCCCACCGGCCCCGCCCGGTCGCGAGCAGCCAGGCGTCGGTCAGCACCAGGGCCAGCAGCAGGAGGTTCACCTGGCCGAAGCTGAACGTGTCCCGCAGCGGCTCGAACAGGGCCAGCGCGCACACGGCGAGGGCGCAGCCGTACCAGCCGAAGCGCCTGAGCGGCCGTCCGATCAGCACCCGCGCGACGACAGCCGTCGCCGCCGCGTTGAGCAGCACGGAACCCGCGATCGCGGCGGACAGCGGCAGCAGCGCCATCGGCAGCATGGCGACGGCGGCGAAGGGCGGGTAGGTGAAGCCGTACGTGGTGCCGGGCACCCGGTAGTCGTACAGCCGCCCGCCGTGATGGACCCAACTGTCCACGGCCCCGTAGTAGACGCGCAGGTCGAACCAGTCGCGCAGCAGCGGCACGGTCGCGGTGAAGACGGTGACGGCGGTGGCGAGCGCGAGGAGCAGCAGCAGTCGGCCGCGGTCGGTGCGGGGCGGGTTCATGCCGTACGACCCCATGCGGGCGCCCGGTCCGTCTGGTGGGCCTGCCACAGGACGACCAGGGCCAGGACGCCCCCGGAGACGGCCAGCACCAACTGGCCGGCGTCGGCCGGGCCGCCGCTGGGCAGGGTGGCGAGCGCGAGGACACCGGTCACGGCCGCCACCCGGTGCCGTACCGACGCGGTGGGTGCCGCGGCGGCGATGAGGAACAGGCCCCACAGGGCGTACCAGGGGCGGATCGCCGGGCCGAACGCGGCCACCGTGGCGAGGCTCAGGCCGAGCGCGTACACCGGGCGTGGCCGCAGCCGCCACCATATGGCCGCCACGAGGCCCGCGGTGAGGGCGATGCCGAGCGCGTGCCAGACGGGGACGGCCAGGGGTGCCAGGTCGCTGCCGAGGTGTTCCAGGAGGGCACCGGTGGCGCGGCCGAGGAGGCTGGTGAGGGCCCAGTTCTGGGGCGACACCGGTGTGCTGAGGGCGCGTATCCAGCCGTACCCCGTCCCGGCGGCGGCGGTCGCGACGACCGTGGTGGCCGCCGCGGCGACGGCGGTGGTCACCACGGCCTTCGCCGGGCGCCGGCCGGCCCGGGTCTGGAGGACGACGACCGCGGCCAGCCCGAGCACGGCGGGCGCCTTGACCAGCGCGGCGAGGGTGACGAGCACGGCGCCCACGACCGGCCACCGGCCGAGCGCCGCGACCAGGCCCGCGCCCAGCAGCCCGAGCATGATCGCGTCGTTGTGGGCGCCGGCGACCAGGTGGAGCAGGACGAGCGGGTTGAGGGCGCCGAGCCAGAGCGCCGCGGCCGGGTCGGCGCCGCTGTGCCGGGCGAGCCGGGGCAGCGCCGCCGCCATCAGGGCCACGCCCGACAGCGCGACGAGGCGCATGCCGAAGAGGCCGGCCGGAAGTTCGCCGCGGGTGAGGCCGGCCAGCGCGGAGGCGACGGCGAGGAAGACCGGGCCGTACGGCGCCCCGGTGTGCCGCCAGATCGGGGCGACCTCGTCGGCGAGCGGACCGCCGAGCTGTGCGGGGCCGTGCGCGTACACGTCCATGTGGGCGTCGACCATGGCGCCCTGGGCGAGGTAGCTGTAGACGTCGCGGCTGAACAGGGGCGGGGCGAGGAGCAGGGGTGCCGCCCAGAGCGCCAGGACGAGGAGCAGTTCGCGCGGAGTGGGCGGCTCGGTGGTCCTGACCAGCCGGCCCAGCAGCGCCCAGGCCGCGATGAGCAGCACGACGCCGAAGTAGACGCCGATGAGACCGACGGCGGCGTGTACGGAGGCGGGCCCGAGAAGGTCTCTCACAGGGAGGGCGCCGGCCGTTTCACCGCCTGCCGCGAGGACGGTGGTTCCGGCCAGGCCGAGTATCTGGCAGCGGCGTAGGTCGACCACGCTGGGAGCGTTTCGCTGTCAGGTGGCCGGAAATTGACGGGGGTGTGGCACACCTGTGTCAAGAAGACGCCCTAGAAGACCGACAGGCCCGTCAGCGTCGTGAACCTGTCCAGCGCCGCGACGCCCGCGACCGAGTTGCCGCGTTCGTCGAGCCCCGGGCTCCACACGCACAGCGTGCACCGCCCCGGCACCACCGCGATGATGCCGCCGCCGACCCCGCTCTTGCCCGGCAGGCCGACCCGGTAGGCGAAGTCGCCCGCCGCGTCGTAGGTCCCGCAGGTCAGCATCACCGCGTTGACCTGCTTGGCCTGGCTGCGGGTGAGCAGCCGGGTGCCGTCGGCGCGGATGCCGTGCCGGGCCAGGAAGCTCGTCGCCAGGGCCAGGTCGGCGCAGGAGGCCATGAGCGAGCACTGCCGGAAGTACTGGTCGAGCAGGCCGGGCACGGGGTTGTGGATGTTGCCGTACGACGCCATGAAGTGGGCGAGCGCGGCGTTGCGGTCGCCGTGGGCCGACTCGGAGGCGGCGACCTCCTCGTCGAACTCCAGCTTGGGATTGCCGCTCTCCGCGCGGAGGAACGCGAGCAGCTCGCCCGCCGCGTCTCCGGTACGGGTCAGCAGCCGGTCGGTGACGACGAGGGCGCCCGCGTTGATGAAGGGGTTGCGCGGGATGCCGTTCTCGTACTCCAGCTGGACCAGGGAGTTGAAGGGGTTGCCGGAGGGCTCGCGGCCCACGTGCTCCCAGAGTTCGTCGCCCTCGCGGGCCAGGTCGAGGGCGAGCGTGAAGACCTTGGTGACGGACTGCGTGGAGAACGGCTGCCGCCAGTCCCCCACGCCGTAGACCGTGCCGTCGAGCTCCGCGACGGCCATGCCGAAGCGGCGCGGGTCGCAGGCCGCGAGCGCCGGGATGTAGTCGGCGGGGCGGCCCCGGCCCGGTGTGCGCTCGATCTCCTCGGCGATGCGTTCCAGGACCGGCTCGAAGGTCAGGGACGAACTCATGATCACCATTGTGCCTCCGGGCCGGTCGGGACGCGCATCCACCAGGTGCGGGGACTGATCAGGCCAGGGCCTGCCCACTGCCCGCGACGACCTCGGGCCGCAGCAGGTCGGCGAGCGTCTCGGCAGGCAACAGCCCCTTCTCCAGCACCAGTTCCGCCACACCGCGGCCGGTCGCAAGGGCCTCCTTGGCGATGTCGGTGGCGGCCTCGTACCCGATGTGCGGGTTGAGGGCGGTGACCAGACCGATGGAGTTCTCGACGCTCGCGCGCAGCTTCTCGGTGTTGGCGGTGATGCCGTCCACGCAACGCTCGGCGAGGGTGCGGCAGGCGGCGCCCAGGTGCGTGATGCTCTCCGAGAGGGAGTGCAGGATGATCGGCTCGAAGGCGTTCAGCTGGAGCTGGCCGGCCTCGGCGGCCATGGTGATGGCCACGTCGTTGCCGATCACCTCGAAGGCGACCTGGTTGACGACCTCGGGGATCACCGGGTTGACCTTGCCGGGCATGATCGACGAACCGGCCTGCACGGGCGGCAGGTTGATCTCCCCGAGCCCCGCACGCGGACCCGACGACAGCAGCCGCAGATCATTGCAGCTCTTGCTCAGCTTGACGGCGATCCGCTTGAGCACACCGGACATCTGGACGAACGCCCCGCAGTCCTGGGTGGCTTCGACCAGGTTGGCGGCCGTGACGAGCGGCAGCCCGGTGATGGCGGACAGGTGCCGCCGCGCGGCCTCCGCGTACCCGGCGGGGGCGTTGAGCCCGGTGCCGATGGCAGTAGCCCCCAGGTTGATCTCATGGATCAACTGGACCGCCTCGTCAAGACGGTTGCGATCCTCGTCAATCATGACGGCGTACGCGGAGAACTCTTGACCGAGCGTCATCGGCACCGCGTCCTGCAACTGTGTACGGCCCATCTTGAGCACGTCACGGAACTCGACCGCCTTACGGGCGAACGAGTCCTGTAGTACAGCCATCGACTTGAGCAGTCCACGGACCGCGAAGACCGTCGCGATCTTGACCGCGGTCGGGTAGACGTCATTGGTGGACTGCCCCAGGTTGACGTCCTCGTTGGGGTGCAGATGCCGGTACTCGCCCTTCGCGTGCCCCAGCAGCTCCAACGCCCGGTTGGCCACGACCTCGTTGGCGTTCATGTTGGTCGAGGTGCCGGCCCCGCCCTGGATCACGTCGACGACGAACTGGTCGTGCAGCTTCCCGTCCCGGATCTCCCGGCAGGCCTCGACAATGGCGGCGGCCTTGCGCGGCTCCAGCAGCCCCAGCTCCTCGTTGGCGAGAGCGGCGGCCTCCTTGACGGCGGCGAGGGCGTCGATGAGATGCGGGTAGGCGGAGATGGGCGTCCCGGTGATGGGGAAGTTCTCGGTGGCCCGCAGGGTGTGCACACCCCAGTAGGCGTCGGCGGGGATGTCCCGGTACCCGAGGAGATCGTGCTCACTGCGGGCGACGACGGTGGTCATGAGGTTCGGTTCCTCTTTCTGAGAGGGGTGAGTGTCTTAGGGGCGCGGGGAACTGTGCGACCAGCCACAACCGGCCCGCAGTCGCCCTTCAACAGATCCGGCACGTCCTTAGGCGCAAGCAGAGACCACAACGGGCTCCAGCGACCGAACCGGCCGCACACACCCCACCGGCTCCCCGCCCCCAAGCAGCGCCTCGCCCTGGAACTCGGTGAGCAGCTCCGGAGACACCCCGGCCCACGCGAGTGCCGCCGCGGCCACGGGAATCCGCGCCCGGTTCGCCCCGTCCGCGATCTTCACGGCAACCGCCCGCCCATCAGGCAGCGCGGCGACCTGAACACCCTCGAACCCGTCCTTGGCGAGCAGCCCGGGTACGGCCCGCATCAGCGCGGCGACGTCCCGCCCCGCCCCGGACGCCATCTCCGGATGCGCGCGCATCGCGTCGGCGACCCGCGCCTCGGGCGTACCGGGCACCGCGGAGGCGATCCGCGAGACGGCACGGGCCAGCCCGTTCAGGGACACGGAGAACAGCGGGGCCCCGCACCCGTCCACCGTCACCCTCGCGATCCGCTGCCCGGTGAGGTCCTCGACGATCTCGGCGATGGCCTGCTGCAACGGATGCGAGGGGTCGAGGTACCCCTCAAGGGGCCACCCGTTCAGCACACAGGTGTACAGCATCGCCGCGTGCTTGCCGGAGCAGTTCTGGGCGAGCCGCGAGGCCGCGCGCCCTTCCCGCACCCACTCGTCCCGCACCCCCGGACCGAAGGGCATGTCGGGAACGTTGCGCAGGGCGTCCTCGCCGACACCGGCCAGTTCGAGGATCCGTCGCGTCCCGGCGAGATGCCGCTCCTCGCCGGAATGGCTCGCGGCGGCCAGCGACAGCAGCTCGCCGTCGAGCGGCAGCCCCGCCCGCACCATGGCGACCGCCTGCACCGGCTTGAGCGCCGAGCGCGGATAGAACGCGGCCTCGATGTCGCCGAGCTGGAACTCGACGCGGCCGTCGGCACCGAGGACGACGACGGAACCGTAGTGGATGCCCTCCACGACCCCGCCGCGTATGAGGTGGGCGACGGGAGCGTGGAGGGGCTCGCGGATCAGGGGTGCGTCCGCGACGAAACTGCTCAACATAACTGCCTTCTAAGGGTGCGCCGCGCGGATCACGCGTGGCCGCCGGTGGGGTGGATCTCGGCGCTCACGTGCGTGCTCACGTGTCGGCGCCTGCGGAGAGGGTCTCGGCCGCCGTCCGGGCGATCCGGCCGCGGATGGCGTACCACCCGGCGACCAGCGCCCCGATGATCAGCGGCAGACACAGCACGGTGGTGCGTCCGACGCCGCCGTCGGCGTACATCAGGACCAGGACGGAGGCGAGGAACGCCAGCGTCACGATCTCGGTCCAGGGGGAGCCCGGCAGTCGGTAGCCGGGGCGGGTCAGTTCGCCCTTCTCGGTCTTCTGCCAGAAGAGCAGGTGACAGACCATGATCATGCCCCAGGTGGACAGGATCCCGATCGCGGCGAAGTTCAGCACGATCTCGAACGCGTCGGCGGGGACGACGGCGTTGAGGCCGACGCCGAGGACGCAGATGCCGCTGGTGAGCAGGATGCCGCCGTAGGGGACCTGGCTGCGGCTCATGACGCCGGTGAACTTGGGCGCGGAGCCGGACTTGGCCATGGAGCGCAGGATGCGGCCGGTGGAGTACAGGCCGGAGTTGAGGGAGGACATGGCCGCGGTGAGGACGACGAGGTTCATCACGCCGCCGGCCGCCGGGACGCCGATGTTGGAGAGCACGGTCACGAACGGGCTCTGGCCGCCGGTGTACTTGTTCCAGGGCAGCAGCATCGACAGCAGGACGACCGAGCCGACGTAGAAGAGGCCCACGCGCCACATGATCGAGTTGATCGCCTTCGGCATGATCTTCTCGGGGTTCTCGGTCTCGCCGGCCGCGACGCCCACCAGCTCCACCGAGGCGTAGGCGAAGACGACGCCCTGGAGGATCAGCAGCATGGGCAGCAGGCCGTTGGGGAAGACGCCGCCGTGGTCGGTGATCAGGGCCGGGCCCGGGGTGGTGTCGCCGACCTCGTGCTGGGTGACCAGCAGGAAGATGCCGATCAGCATGAACGCCACGAGCGCGCCCACCTTGACGATGGCGAACCAGAACTCCAGCTCGCCGAACATCTTCACCGAGATGAGGTTCACGGTGAGGACGACCGCGAGCGCGATGAGCGCGATCACCCACTGGGGGATGTCGGAGAACATGCCCCAGTAGTGGGTGTAGACGGCCACGGCGGTGATGTCGGCGATGCCGGTGGTGGCCCAGTTCAGGAAGTACATCCAGCCTGCGACGTAGGCGCCCTTCTCGCCCAGGAACTCCCGGGCGTACGACACGAAGGCGCCGGAGGAGGGGCGGTACAGGACGAGTTCACCGAGGGCGCGGACCACCAGGAAGGCGAAGATGCCGCAGACCGCGTAGGCGATGAACAGGGAGGGGCCGGCGTCGGCGAGGCGGCCGCCCGCGCCGAGGAAGAGGCCGGTGCCGATGGCACCGCCGATGGCGATCATGTTGACGTGCCGGTGCTTGAGGGACTTGCTGTATCCCTCGTCTCCCGCGTCGACATGGCCGGAACGTTTCTGCACGTCGTCGTGCAGGGACTGCTCGCTCACGCCTGGGGGTCGCCTTCCGTGGGGGTGTCCGTGCCCTTGCCAGGGGGACGCACGATGTCGGTGAGGGTGGTCTCGACGCGGTCGAGGTGGTGGGACATGGCCTCCACCGCGTCGTGTTCGGAACCGTCGATCAGCGCCTCGACGATCGCCCGGTGCTCGCGGTTGGACTGCTCACGGCGCCCGCCCAGCTCGTTGAGGAAGGCCGACTGACGCGCCAGTGCGTCCCGGATCTCCTCGATGACCCGGCGGAACACCGGGTTCTGGGCGGCCTCGGCGACGGCCAGATGGAACAGCGTGTCCATCGCGACCCACGCGGTGGTGTCCGTCTCCCGCTCCATGCGGTCGAGCAGATGCGCCAGGTGGTCGAGGTTCTCCGGGGTGCGGCGCAGGGCCGCGTACCCGGCGACGGGGATCTCGACGTGCCGGCGCACCTCCAGCAGGTCGCTGGCCGCGTAGTCGCCGAAGGTGGGGTCCTCCACGGCGTTGGCGACCACGAAGGTGCCCTTGCCGGTCTTGGAGACGGTCAGCCCCATGGTCTGGAGCGCCCGCAGGGCCTCGCGCAGCACGGGGCGGCTGATCTCCAGCGTGCGGCAGAGCTCGGCCTCGGAGGGGAGCTTGTCGCCGATGGCGTAGTCACCGCGCTCGATGGCGTCGCGCAGATGCGCCAGCACCGCTTCCATGGCGCTGATGCGCCGCGGGGGCTGTCCGGCTGTCCGGCTGTCTGACAGGTTCACGGGAGAGATACTCCGGGCGGCGGGAGGGTGCTGTCAAGGCACCTGAAAGGAGAATTTCACGGGGCGTGAGAGCTGAATGCCGGCTCACGCCCCGTCCCGGCCGGTCAGCTGTCCAGCACGCCGGTCGCGAGCAGGCCGAAGAGCAGGACACCGACGACGATCCGGTAGATCACGAACGCGTTGAAGGAGTGCTTCGCCACGAACTTCAGCAGCCAGGCGATCGAGGCGTAGGCCACGACGAAGGAGACGGCCGTGCCGACGACCAGGGGGGCGGCGCCCGCGCCGGTGCCGAGGGCGTCCTTGAGTTCGTAGATGCCCGCGCCGGTCAGGGCCGGGATGCCGAGGAAGAAGGAGAGGCGGGTGGCGGCCACGCGGTCCAGGTCGAGCATGAGCGCGGTGGACATGGTGGCGCCGGAGCGGGAGAAACCGGGGAAGAGCAGCGCGAGGATCTGGGAGCTGCCGACGAGCATCGCGTCCTTGAACGAGGTGTCGTCCTCGCCGCGCTTGTGGCGGCCCATCTGGTCGGCCGCCCACATCACGCCGCTGCCCGCGATCAGCGAGCCGGCCACGACCCACAGCGAGGCGAGCGGCCCCTCGATCAGCGGCTTGGCGGCCAGGCCCACGGCGACGATCGGAATGGTCGCGTAGATGACCCACCAGGCGAACTTGTAGTCGTGGTGGTACCGCTCCTCCTTGTCGCGCAGCCCGCGGAACCAGGCGGAGACGATCCGCGCGATGTCCTTGCGGAAGTACACGAGCACGGCGGCGATCGCGCCGACCTGGATGACGGCCGAGAACCCGACGACGGCGTCGTCGTCGACGGGGATGTTCATCAGCCCTTCGGTGATCTTCAGATGACCGGTGGAGGAGACCGGCAGGAACTCGGTCACCCCCTCGACGGCTCCGAGGACGACGGCCTGACCGACGCTGATGACGCTCATGGGATCCAGTTCTTCCGGCAGGGAGGACGAGACAAGGCGGCCACAGTTTTACACCGCCTGGGCAAGCTCCACGCCCACGTACGCCGCTCCCAGACCGGCGATCAGACTCGCGCCGACATTGGCGAGGGCGTACAGCCCCGCCCCGGTCTCGGCCAGCCGCAGCGTCTCGTAGGAGAAGGTCGAGTACGTCGTCAGCGCCCCGCACAGTCCCGTGCCGAGCAGCAACCGCACGTGCGGTCCCGCCGCTCCCGTGACCAGGCCCAGCACCAGACAGCCGGTGACGTTGACCGCGAAGGTGCCCCAGGGGAAGACCGAGTCGTGGCGGGACTGGATGGCGCGGTCGGTGAGGTAGCGCAGCGGGGCGCCGACCATGGCACCCGCGACGACCAGCAGCCAGTTCACAACGACCTCTTACCCTTGCCGTCCGTTTTGCCGGAGTCGGCGTCGCGGCCGACGTACCGGATGACCTCGCAGTCGTCGAGGATGACCAGGCCCTCGGTGACGAGTTCGTCGAGCTGGGGCAGGAAGGCCCGGACCCGGTCCTCGGTGTCGACGATGACGATCGCGACGGGCAGGTCCTCGCTCAGCGACAGCAGCCGGGACGTGTGGATCAGGGAGGAGGCGCCGAAGCCCTCGATGCCGCGGAAGACGCTGGCACCGGCGAGGCCCGCGGTGTGCGCGCGGTGCACGATCTCGCTGTAGAGGGGCTTGCGGTGCCAGGTGTCGTTCTCGCCGACGAACACGGTCACGCGCAGGGCACTTCCGGTCAGCCTCGTCATGGCTGCCTCCGCTTCAGGACGCGGCGGGTGGCGGTCGCGGCGAGCCACACCGCGGTGAGAGCCGCGAGGAGGGTCGCGGCGAGGTAGGCCAGTCCCGTGCCGGGGTGGCCGGAGGCGATCAGTCTGCGGATGTCGACGGCGTACGTGGAGAAGGTGGTGAAGCCGCCGAGGACTCCGGTGCCGAAGAACGGGCGGACCAGCCGGTGGGCGGCCCAGACGTCGGTGATGAGCACCATGAACACGCCTATGACCGCGCAGCCGACGACGTTGGTCCAGAAGGTCGCCCAGGGGAACCCGCCCGGCTGGAGGGGCCACCAGAGGGAGAGCGCGTAGCGGGCGGTCGCCCCGATCGCGCCGCCGAGCGCGACCACGGCCACGACGGACGCCTGACCGCGCAGCACCGGCGGTCGTCGCGGGGTGGGGACACGGAGGCTCTCGGTCTCCGGGGCTGTCATGGTCGTACGTCTCCCTGCCTGGACGGCCTGATCACGGCCGGTCAACAGGGTAACGCCGGGGTCACTTACCGGTGGGCGGCTCGCACAGGGCGATGCCCCGCTCCCACAGGCTGCCCAGGACAAGATGGCCGGCCGCCTCGCAGACGCTGGTGACCATGCGGAAGCCGGAGTGGCGGCGGGTGAGGTGGTGGACGGTCCCGCCGGAGTCGTCGACGGCCAGGACGCCGATCGTGCCGGTGGGGCGGAACGGGGCGCGGACCGCCAGGCGGGCGGCGGCACGGCGGACGGCGGGGTCGGCTCGGTGCAGCAGGTCGAGCGGCGGGACGCGGGGGCCGGCCAGGGAGACCCAGATCGGTCCGTCGGGGCCGGCCCGCCAGAGGTTGTCGGGCATGCCGGGGAGGTTCTCGGCGAAGGGTTCGGTACGCCCCGCGTGCGGTCCGGTGAGCCAGTGGCGGGCGAGGCGGCAGGCGCCGGTCTCGGCGACGACGAGAAACGATTCGTCGGAGCTCAGGGCCAGTCCGTTGGCGAATTGCAGCCCCTCCGCGAGGACTTCGGGCCGCTCGCTGCCGGGCGCGAGACGCAGCAGCCGGCCCGTGCCGGTGTGCTCGACGATGTCGCCGATCCACTGGTCGAGGGGATAGCGGCGGCTGGAGACCGTGAAACAGATGCTGCCGTCGGACAGGGCGACGGTGTTGCTGCAGAACCGCAGCCGCTCCCCCGCCACCGAGTCGGCGAGGATGCGTACGAGGCCGTCGGTGAGGTCGACGCGCAGCAGGCCGAGTTCGGCGTCGCACACCAACAGGTCGTCGTCCGCGAGGAGTTCGAGGCCGAGCGGCCTGCCGCCGGTCTCGGCGAGCACCTCGACGCGGGTCGCGGCCGGATCGGCGAGGCCGTCCAGGCGCAGGATGCGGCCGTCCGCCACACCGGTCACCACGCGGCCCCGGCTGTCGGCGACGACGTCCTCGGGGCCGTGGCCGCCGATGGACACGTACCGGTGCGGGACCAGCTTCTGTGGACGCTCCACGAACTACCGCCTCTCTCGCGCTGCTCTGTCTACCAGCCTTTCTCGAACATGCGGGCCACCTCGGCTATTCGCACCTCGTCGCGCCGGTAGTAGACCCGGCGGCGGACCCGCTTGGTGCGCAGCAGGCCGATGTCGGCGAGCAACTCCAGGTGGGTGTCCGCGACTTGGCGCCGCACGCCGAGTTTGGCGGCGACGGCGGCCGCGGTGACGCCGTCCTCGGCCGGGCAGCCGCGGCGCTGGGCAGGGAAGTGCGCGACCGGGTCCTTGAGCCACTCCAGGATGTCCAGCCGACGCTGACTGACGGGAGTCCTCAGCATGTCGTGCGCCTCCGTTCGACCTCCTCGAAACCGCGTGTTCCCACTGTCCCGCAGTCGACGCCGTCATGGATGGACTTCTCACACCTTGTCCGGTACCGCACGCACTTGCGAGAAAAGGCAGTTCGGTACTCGCACAGGACAACAAAGGGGCCCGGCCGCGTCCGCGCGGCCGGGCCCCCTGTCCGACGGGGACTACCGGTGGCTGAACCACGCCATCGCGGGCAGCGCCTTGTTGTCGTAGTCGAACAGCGCCTGGTTCTCCCAGCCGTTGCCGGAGGAGGAGTCGGTCGGGTCCCAGCCGTTGCCGGTGACCGCGGTCCAGGTCGACTCCCAGTAGAAGACGCCGAGGCCACGGCCGTTGGGCACGGCCTCCACGATGCTCGCGACGTCGTTCATCCAGCGGGTCTGGCCGGCCGTGGTGGCGGGGTAGCCGGAGACCAGCTCGCCGGTGAGGTCGATGATGTTCTCGTAGGAGTCGTCGCTGTCGAGACGGAAGGGGTAGGCCGTCTCGGCGACGAACACCGGCTTGCCGTAACGCGAGGCCGCGTCGTCCAGGGTCGTCTGGAAGTCGTAGAGCGAGCCGTGCCAGTAGCCGTAGTAGGACAGGCCGATGACGTCGAACTTGACGCCGGCCGCGACCGCGTTGTCGAACCACCAGCGGGTGCCGCTCAGATCACCGCCCTTGGCGAGGTGCAGCGCGACCTGGGTGGAGGAGCTGACCGCCTTGACCGCGCTGTAGCCGGAGTTGAGCAGCCCGGCGAGCTGCGACCAGTTGTCGGTGGAGCCCGCCGACCACAGCATGCCGCCGTTGATCTCGTTGCCCACCTGGACCATGTCGGCCGTGGTGCCCTGCGCCTTCAGCGCGTTGAGGACGTCGTAGGTGTGGTTGTAGACGTCCGTCTTCAACTGGCTGTAGCTGTGGCCCGACCACGCGGCCGGCACGGTCTGGGCGCCCGGGTCGGCCCAGGTGTCGGAGTAGTGGAAGTCGACCAGCAGCTTCATGCCCTGCGCCTTGATGCGCTTGGCCATCGCCAGGACCTGGGTCTTGCCGTTGTAGCCGTCGGCCGCGTTGACCCACACCTTGACGCGCGCGTAGTTCTGTCCGGCGGACTTCAGGATGGCGAGCGCGTCGCCTGTGGTGCCGGAGCTGGTCCGGTAGGTGCCGCCCAGGGCCTCGCTCTTGGCGAGGGAGGAGACGTCGGAACCCTTGATCGACGTACTGGACGTACCGGACGCGAAGGTCAGGTCGTCAACGTTGATCCAGTTGCCGGCGTTCGCGTCACTGTTGATGCTGATCGTGCACTGGTTGTTGGTCACGTTGACCGGCACGACGATGTGCAGCCATCCGCTCGGGGAGACCGGCAGGTCGGTGCGCTGGTCGGTGCCGCCGCAGTTCTTCAGGGCTATGTAGGCGGAGTTCTGGCCGCCGCCGGAGCGGACCCACGCGGTGAGCTTGTAGCTCCCGTTGGTCAGCCCGGACAGGTACTGGTACGTCTCCACCTTGTAGGCGGAGGACGAGTAGTGGGTGAGGCGGTAGCTGCCGCCGTGGCCGCCGGACTCGGTGTAGGAGGCGGCGGTCGTGCCGTACTCGGACCAGCCGGCGGGGACGGCCACGCCCGCGCCGTCGGACTCGAACCCGCCGTTGGTCAGCGTGCTCGCCGCCTGGGCGGTCTGTGCGGGCAGGGCGGTGAGGGCGAGCCCCGCGGTGAGCGGGAGGAGCAGGGCTCGCAGGGTGCGTCTGGGATGGAACATCGTCGTCCGTCGTCCCTTCGACAAATGGGGTTGGGGGTGCCTTCGCCGAGGACGGCGAAGGGGCCCCTCCACCCGCGGCTCGCGGCTCGCACGGGCGGAGGGGAGTCGGTGGGGCCCCAGGGGCCCGCGCTCAGCCGTCGAGTCGTACGACCCGTACGGCGCCCGCCGGGATCTCCAGGCGGCCCGCGGCGCGTTCACCGGTCAGCAGCTCGGTGCCGGAGGCCTCCAACGGCACCTTGGCGTCCGAGCCGGTGTGGTTGATGGCGAACAGGTAGGTGCCCGACTCGCCGGTGCGGCGCACCACTTCGACATCGCGGGGCAGGTCGGCGCGCGGCGTGATCCCGGCGTCGTCGGTGGCCCAGCCCAGCAACGCGTCGAGGCCTTCCGCGCCGAGGCGGGTGGAGACGTACCAGGCGGAGCCCTGGCCGAAGCGGTGCCGGGTGACGGCCGGGTGGCCCGCGGTGAGGCCGTCGGCGTACGTCCACACGGTCTCGGCGCCGCGCGGGACGACGAACTCCGTCCAGACGTCGCCGCTGAGCTCGGAGCCGTCGGCGCCGGTGAGACGCACCGACTGGTCCTTCAGCAGCGGTGAGAACTCCTCGACCGTCAGGCCGAGGACGTCGCGCAGCGGGCCGGGGTAGGCGCCCTCGTGCACGGCGTCGTGCTCGTCGACGATGCCGGAGAAGTACGACACGACGAGGGTGCCGCCGTTCTCGACGTACTCCCGGACGTTGGTCCCGGCCGCCTCGGTCATCAGGTAGAGGGCCGGTACGACGACAAGGGGATACCTCGACAAGTCGGCTTCGGGGTGGGCGAAGTCGACCGTGAGGTGGCGGTCGTAGAGCGTCTCGTAGAAGGCGTCGGCGCGCTCGCGGGCGTCGTGGTCCTCGCTGGGGCGCCAGTCCAGGCTCTGCGCCCACCAGGAGTGCCAGTCCCACAGGACGGCGACGTCGGCCTCGGTGCGGGTGCCGCGGATCGTGCTCAACGAGTCGAGCGAGGCGCCGAGTTCGACGACCTCGCGCCACACGCGCGTGTGGGTGCCGCCGTGCGGGAGCATCGAGGAGTGGAACTTCTCGGCGCCGCGCCGGGACTGGCGCCACTGGAAGAACATGGCGCCCTCGGAGCCGCGCGCCACGTGGGCGAGGGAGTTGCGGGCCATCTGGCCCGGGGCCTTGGCGGGGTTGCGGGGCTGCCAGTTGACGCCCGAGGTGGAGTGCTCCAGGAGGATCCAGGGCGCTCCCCCGGCCACCGAGCGGGTGAGGTCGGCGGCCATCGCCAGGTTCACATGGGTGCGGCGGCCGTCGGTGATCAGGTAGTGGTCGTTGGTGACGATGTCGACCTCGCGGCCCCAGGCCCAGTAGTCGACGGAGTCGCACTGGCTGAGGGCGGTCATGAAGTTGGTCGTCACCGGGATGCCGGGCGCGAGGCGGTGCAGGATGTCCCGCTCCATGACGAAGTTCTCGCGCATGGTGGCGTCGGCGAAGCGCTTGTAGTCCAGCGCCTGGGCCGGGTTGCCGACGGTGGGGCTCAGGCGCGGCGGGTTGATGTCCTCGAAACCGCCGTAGCGCTGGCCCCAGAACGCGGTGCCCCAGGCCTCGTTGACGGCGTCGACCGTGCCGTACGTCGACGCCAGCCAGCGGCGGAAGTGGGCGGCGCAGGAGTCGCAATAGCAGGCCGAGACGGGGACGCCGTACTCGTTGTGGACGTGCCACATCGCGAGCGCCGGGTGAGCGCCGTAGCGCTCGGCCAGCTTGGTCGTGATGTTCGCGGCGGCGGCGCGGTAGTCGGCGTTGCTGTGGCAGATCGCGCCCCGGGAGCCGAACTCGTGGCGCATGCCCTCCGCCGTCACGGGCAGGGCGTCGGGGTGGGCCCGGTAGAACCAGACCGGCGGCACCACGGTGGGGGTGCCGAGGTCGACGCGGATGCCGTTCTCGTGCAGCAGATCCAACAGGCGGTCGAGCCAGCCGAAGTCGTACACCCCGGGTGACGGCTCCAGCAGCGCCCAGGAGAAGATTCCGGCACTCACCATGGTGACGCCGGCCTCGCGCATCAGGCGGACGTCCTCCTGCCACACGCTTTCCGGCCACTGCTCGGGGTTGTAGTCCCCACCGAAGGCGAGCCTGGTGAGGCCCTTGGGGCTGGTCTCCGGCATGGATCTCTCCCGTGAAATCGATCATTTGGGAACGTGCACAGACTTGATCAGCGGTGCGATCCCAACATAACCGCACAGCAACAACCATTGACAAGTGTCCGGGATGTTTCTCTACTGTGAACGCTCACAGAAGCATGGCAGGTTCTCGCAGCAGGCGGGGACCCAGGTCAGGGGAGAGATCCATGCCCATCACGAAGCGCAGCCGGCTCAGCAGAGTGGCAGCATCCACCGTCGCCGTCGCCCTCGGCGCCACCGCGCTCGCCGCCTGTGGTTCGGACGACGGCGACTCGAAGACCGAATCGGGGCCGGTCTCGCTGACGTACTGGACCTGGACCCCCGGCATGGACAAGGTCGTCGACCTCTGGAACAAGGGCCAGGGCAAGAAGGACCAGATCACCGTCACGGTGAAGAAGCAGGCGTCCGGCGACACACTGGTCACCAAGATCCTCACCGCGCACAAGGCCGGCAAGGCCCCCGACCTGGTCCAGGCCGAGTACCAGGCGCTGCCGACGCTGGTCAGCAACGACGCCCTCGCCGACATAGCGAAGAACGTCGGCGACGCGAAGGGCAAGTTCGCCGAAGGTGTCTGGCAGCAGACCACGCTGGGCACGGACGCCGTCTACGCGGTCCCGCAGGACATCGGCCCGATGATGTTCTACTACCGCCAGGACCTCTTCAAGAAGTACGGCCTGACCGTCCCCACCACCTGGGACGAGTTCGCCGAGACGGCCCGCGCGCTGAAGAAGAAGTCCCCCGGCACGGACCTCACCACCTTCTCCGCCAACGACTCCGGCCTCTTCGCGGGCCTGGCCCAGCAGGCCGGCGCGAAGTGGTGGACCACCGAGGGCGACAAGTGGAAGGTCGGCATCAACGACGCGGCCACCAAGAAGGTCGCCGACTTCTGGGGCGGCCTCGTCAAGGAGGGCGCCATCGACAACCAGCCGATGTACACCCCGGCCTGGAACAAGGCGCTCAACACCGGCAAGCAGATCGCCTGGGTCTCCGCCGTGTGGGCGCCGGGCACGCTGACCACGGCCGCGCCCGACACCAAGGGCAAGTGGGCCATGGCCCCGCTCCCCCAGTGGACCGCGGGCGAGAACAAGACCGGCAGCTGGGGCGGCTCCTCGACGGCCGTGACGACGGACTCCAAGCACCAGGAGGCCGCCGCCAAGTTCGCCGCCTGGCTGAACACCGACGACGCGGCCCTGACCGCGCTGGCCAAGGAGAGCGGCATCTACCCGGCCGCCACCAACGCCCAGACCTCGGGCGCCTTCGCCCAGGCGCCGGAGTACTTCTCGAACCAGGCCGACTTCTACACCAAGGCCGCCGAGATCGCGAAGACCACGGCGCCCTCCGCCTGGGGCCCGAACGTGAACGTCGCCTACACGGCCTTCAACGACGCCTTCGGCGCCGCCGCCAAGAACAAGTCGGACTTCGCCGCGGCCCTGGACACGATGCAGGCCGCCACCGTCGCCGACCTCAAGAAGCAGGGCTTCGGGGTCTCCGAGTGACGAGCGCACGCCGGAAGTCGTACGGGGTCAAGGGGGCCCCGTATGCCTTCCTCATCCCCGCCACGGTCCTGTTCCTGGTCTTCTTCGCGCTGCCCATCGGGTACGCGGTCTGGCTCAGCTTCCGCAAGGTGCACGTCTCGGGCCTCGGCCTCGGGAAGGGCGCCCGCGACGAGGTCTGGGCCGGCCTGTCGAACTACACGGCCGCCCTCCACGACAGCGAGCTGCTGCACGGCGCGCTGCGCGTCCTCGGCTACGGCTGCATCGTCGTCCCCGTGATGCTGGGCCTCGCCCTGCTCTTCGCGCTGATGCTCGACAGCGACAAGGTCCGGTTCACCCCCTTCACCCGCCTCGCGATCTTCCTGCCGTACGCCATCCCCGGCGTCGTGGCGGCCATGCTGTGGGGCTTCCTGTACCTGCCGGACGTCAGCCCGTTCTACTACCTGCTGGAGAAGTTCGGCCTGCCGCAGCCGGACCTGCTCGACGGCGGTCCGCTGTACCTCGCCCTCTCCAACATCGCGGTGTGGGGCGGCACCGGCTTCAACATGATCGTCATCTACACCGCGCTCCAGGCCATCCCGGCCGAGGTGTACGAGGCGGCGAAGCTGGACGGGGCCACCCCGCGCCAGGTCGCACTGAAGATCAAGATCCCGATGGTGGCGCCCTCGCTGGTGCTGACCTTCTTCTTCTCGATCATCGCCACGCTCCAGGTGTACAACGAGCCGACCACCCTCAAGCCCCTCACCAACTCGGTGTCCACGACGTGGAGCCCGTTGATGAAGGTGTACCGGGACGCGTTCGGCACCAACGACATCTACGCGGCGGCCGCCCAGGCCGTGATCATCGCGCTCGCCACACTGCTGCTGTCCTTCGGGTTCCTGCGGGCCGCGAACCGTCGTCAGAAGCAGGAGGCAGCACGATGAGTTCTCTTGCCGTCCGCAAGGCGGAGCCGGCCGCCGGCACCACGCCCGGCGCCGCCCAGGGCCCGCCCCTGCGCCGCCGGATCGCGCTCGTCCCCACGCTCACCCTGCTGATCGGCGCGCTCTACACGCTGCTCCCGGTCGCCTGGGTGGTCATCGCCTCCACCAAGTCCGGCGAGGAACTGTTCTCGACCTTCACGTTCCTGCCGGGCTCGGGCTTCGTCGACAACCTCAAGGACCTCAACGCCTACCGCGGCGGCGTCTACTGGCAGTGGATGGGCAACTCCGCCTTCTACGCCGGGTGCGGCGCGCTGCTGTCCACGGTGGTGTCGGCGTTCAGCGGCTACGCGCTGGCGATCTACCGCTTCCGCGGCCGCGAGACGATGTTCAACGTGCTGCTCGCGGGTGTGCTGATGCCGCCGGTCATCCTCGCCGTGCCGCAGTATCTGCTGCTGGCGCAGGCGGACTTGACGGACTCGTACCTGTCCGTGCTGCTGCCGCAGATCCTCTCGCCGTACGGTGTCTACCTCGCCCGTATCTACGCCCAGGCCGCCGTGCCCGCGGACGTGGTGGAGGCCGGGCGGATGGACGGGGCGAGCGAGTGGCGGATCTTCAGCCGGGTCGCGCTGCCGATGATGGTCCCCGGCATGGTGACCGTCTTCCTGTTCCAGTTCGTGGCGATCTGGAACAACTTCCTGCTCCCCTACATCATGCTGAGCGACGACGAGAAGTTCCCGATCACGCTCGGTCTGTACACGCTCCTGGAGCAGGGCGCCAACACCCCGGCCCTGTACACCCTGGTGATCACCGGGGCGTTCCTCGCGGTGTTCCCGCTGATCGCGCTCTTCATGGTCATCCAGCGGTTCTGGAGTCTCGATCTGCTGTCCGGGGCCGTAAAGTCATGACCATGAGCAACACGGGGGGCCGCCGCAAGCCGCCGACGATCCACGACGTGGCGCGCGAGGCAGGCGTCTCGCGCGGCACGGTCTCGCGAGTGCTCAACGGCGGCCACTACGTCAGCCCGGCCGCCCAGGAAGCGGTCAACTCGGCGATCCGCAAGACGGGTTACGTCGTCAACCGGCACGCCCGGTCGCTGATCACCGGACGTTCGGACTCCATCGGCTTCCTGCTGACGGAGCCTCAGGAGCGGTTCTTCGAGGACCCGAACTTCAACGTCCTGCTCAGCAGCTGCACCCAGGCGCTGGCCGCGCACGACATCCCGCTGCTGCTGATGCTGGCGGGCACGAAGGACGAACGGCGGCGCATAACGCGGTACATCACCGCCGGGCACGTCGACGGGGTGCTGCTGGTCTCCAGCCACTCCGGTGACCCGGTCGCGGAGGAGCTGCGCGAGGCGGGCGTACCGCTCGTGCAGTGCGGCAAGCCGATGGGGTCCGGCGCCAAGGTGAGTTACGTGGCCGCGGACGACCGGGACGGCGCCCGCGACATGGTGCGCCATCTGCTGTCGCTGGGGCGGCGCCGGATCGCCATGGTCAGCGGCCCGCTGGACACCCCCGGCGGGGTGGACCGGCTCGCCGGTTACAAGGAGGTGCTCACGGACGCGGGCATCGCGATCGACGAGCGGCTCGTCGTCTCCGGCGACTACAGCCGCGCAAGCGGCGAGGCGGGGGCCGAGCGGCTGCTGGCGCAGGCCCCCGATCTGGACGCCATGTTCGTGGCCTCCGACCTGATGGCCCAGGGGGCGCTCGCCGCGCTGGCCAGGGCCGGCCGGCGGGTCCCCGAGGACGTGTCCGTGGGCGGCTTCGACGACTCCGTCGCCGCGCTGGAGGCCACCCCGGCCCTCACCACGATCCGCCAGCCCTACGACCGGATCAGCGCCGAGATGGTGCGGGTCCTGCTGGCGCAGATCAACGGCGAGGACCCGATGGCGGTGATCCTGCCGACCGAGCTCGTGAAACGCGACTCGACCTGAGGGTGTTCTTCTTCGGCACGGGCGCGCAACCGGCTGTTCGGCCGGGGGCGCGCCCCTTCCTCGTACGGCGGCCCGTGCCCCTCCCGGCAAGCGGTCAGGATCGGAGAAGCGGTTCCCCCTCCCCCGTCCTACGGTGAAACCACCGCCGAAAACCCGGACGGAATCCCCACGGAGGAGCACACCATGACCGCCGGACTGAAGACCATCATCTACCCCGTCAAGGACGTCGCCCGCGCGAAGGCTGTCTTCAGCGCCCTGCTGCAGACCGAGCCGTATGCCGACGAGGCGTACTACGTCGGCTTCAAGGACGCCGGTCAGGACGTGGGTCTCGACCCCAACGGGCACGCGCGGGGCATGACCGGCCCGGTCCCGTACTGGCACGTGGACGACATCCGGGCCCGTCTCGCCGGGCTGCTGGACGCGGGAGCCGAGCTGCTCCAGGACGTCACGGACGTCGGCGGCGGCAAGCTGATCGCCTCCGTGAAGGACCCGGACGGCAACCTCATCGGCATCACCCAGGACAGCTGAGGCCGCCCCTGCCCCGATATGGATGCATGCGCATTAACATGGGGGCATGGCAGTGAACGCGGCCGGCACCCGGCTCGAGGAACAGTGGCGGGACATCCTGGCGGTCCACGCCCGCACGATGTGCGAGATCGACCGGGTGCTGCACCCGCACGGGCTCGGCGCGAGCGACTTCGAGGTGCTCGACCTCCTCGCCGCCGAGGCCCCGGCGGAGGGCGACCTGTGCCGGGTGCAGAACCTGGTCGGGCGGGTCCATCTCAGCCAGAGTGCGCTCTCCCGGCTGATCGGCCGGCTGGAGAAGGACGGTCTGGTGGAGCGCTCCGTCTGCGTGGAGGACCGGCGTGGCGTGTGGGTGGCGCTGACCCGCAAGGGGCGCGATCTGCATGCCGAGGTCCTGCCGCTCCAGCGGGAGGCGCTGGGGCGCATGCTGGGCGACTGAGACTCGGCTCCGGGCGCGGATGGCGCCGCCCGCAGGATCGGGGACCGGTCGCTTCGACCGGGTCACGGTCGAGGTCCTCCTTGGCCGGGAAGCAGTCGAACACCGTGGCATCGGCAGCCGCCGAGCCCCGGGACGGGCGCTGAATCCTCGCGGAATCCCCGCCGCTGAGAAGAGGCTGTGAAAAACGGAAGCGGACGGGGTGTGCCCGGTCGCGCGCGTGGCCATGCTGAACGGAGTACTGCGCGCACAGATCGGAGAATCCGCAGTGACCGTGGTACCGGGCCGGGCGGCCGACTTCAGCTCGTACGCGACGCGCTCCCTGGAGGAGGCGCACGAGGCGATCGCGGCCCACTACTACGACCTGGATCTACAGGTCGTCGGTCCCACCGAGGACTTCGCGACGAGTCTGAGCGTGCTGGACCTCGGCTCGCTCACGGTCGGCGACGTCTGTTTCGGCACCGAGATCCGCTGCGGTTTCGCCGAGCCCGGCGCCTATCACATAGCCGTTCCGGTACGGGGGTGCTTCAGCGTCCAACAGGGGCGCGGGGACGTCGTGTTCGCGACGACGGGCAGCGCCGTCTTCTTCGATCCGTCCCGGCACATCCGGATCGACGCCTGGTCCCCCGACTGCCAGGCACTCACCGTGAAGATCGGCAAACAGGCCCTCCATCACACGCTCGAGTCCCTGCTCGACCGGCCGTTGTCCCGCCCGCCGGTCTTCGGGCCGTCGGTCGACGTGCGGGACGGACCCGGCCGCAGCTGGGCGCAGTTGGCCACCTGGGCGCTGCTGGAGAAGGACACCTCGCTCGGGCTGCTGGAGCGTCCTCTGATCCGCTCGCGCATTGAACAGACCCTGCTCGAAGGGGTGTTGCTGGCGGCCGAGCACAGCTACCGGGAGGAACTTCAGGCTCCCGCGCCGCCACCGATGCGGCCCGCCTCGGTCAAGCGGGTGATGGACGCCGTACAGGAGCGGCCGGCCGAGGCGTACGACGCCGCCCGGCTGGCGGGGATCGCGCAGGTCAGTGTGCGCACGCTCCAGGAGGCGTTCCGCAGGCACGTCGGAATGTCGCCGATGGCGTACGTGGACGACGTACGCCTGCAACGGGTGTACGCCGAGCTGCGGGCCTCGGGGCCGGGGGTGACGACCGTGTCGGACGTGGCGCACCGGTGGGGGTTCGCGCATCTGGGCCGCTTCGCGGCGCGGTACCGGGAGCGGTTCGGTGAGACGCCCTCGCGCACGCTGCGCGGTACGTGACCCGGTCCGCCGCAATCCTCCGCGTTTTGCGGACAGGTGCCGCGCAACCCGGAGCGACGCCACCGCTCCGTGGTCATATCGTCACATCACGTCGATCGTGGACGTCCGGGGAGGAGCGGAGTCGGCGCCGTTCCTCCCCCAGCGGCGCCTCACCGTCGTCCGGAGCGCGGCAGCGGGAGGCGGCCCGCGCTCCGTCCACCGGGCCCGGCCGCTCCCCCTCCGTCACCGGTGGCCGGGCCCCTCCCCCGGTCAGCCGTGCGAGCGGCCCAGCAGGGTGCGCACGCCCTCCGAGGTGAGCGTCAGCGGGTGCGCGGACGCGGCGTCGATGGTGAGGGCCAGATCGTCGGTCGGCCACTCGGCGGCGAGTGCGCCCAGCGGCACCAGCCGGTAGCGGGAGACGAAGGGCAGCAGCCCGGCCATCTCGTCCTCCGAGGTGAACACCGGCACCACCGGGTCACCGCCGGGCTGCTCGATGACCGGCAGCGCCACCGCCGAGGGGTCGTCGGCGTCCTCCTCGCTGGCGTCGTCCGGCACCGGCACGAGGACGTCACTGCTCACCAGCGTGTCCAGCGCCACCGTGTCCTCGGTGTTCTCGGCCAGCGCGTCCAGCGCCCGCCGGGCCGGCGTGGTGTTGTCGTGCGCGGGTGTGTCCATGGTGAATCCCCTGGTAGCGGTGGTCGTACGGCTCGCCCGGGTGCTCGGTCCCGGGCGCGGTCCTGCTCACGTACCCGATCCGGAGTGTGACATTCCTCCGTGGATCAGGGAATCAGCGGGATGTGGTCCGAGGGCAGGCCGAGGCGGTCGCAGCCGACCCTGCGGAAGAGGGGTTCGGCCATGCTGGGGCCGACATGCGTCCAGTACGTGGCGGCGTCCCGGAAGTAGCGCTGCATGCGCTCGCCGTCGCGGGCGTGCCGGGAGCCGGCCGTGCGGAAGAGGATGTTCTGCACGGCGTCCCAGGCCAGGCGTCCGGCGTTGAGGAACATCAGGGCGAGCCGGTTGTCCTCCGCCATGCTGAAGGGCGCTTCGCCGGCGACACCGCGGCGGCAGGTCTCCATCCAGTCCGCGGCCGTGTGCTGGAGCGCCGCCTCCGCGGTACGGATCAGCCCGAGTGCCTCGCCGAGGTGGCGCTGGTAGTCGTGCAGGTCGGCGCGGGTGCGGTCGGGCTCCAGGAGGAGGGGGCGGCCGGACAGGATGCGCGCGTACTCGTCCGCCGCCGCGTATCCGATGCCGGTCATGACGGCGGCCAGTTCGCCGTGGTAGAAACTCGGCGCCCGATGGGCGTACATCGGGTTGCCGTGCAGCTTCGAGCCGGTGCTGCCGCCCTCGACGGGCAGGTCGACGAGGTTGGCCTCGCGGGTGAAGTACGCGGGGACGCGGGCGTTCTCCATGTGGACGCTGTGGGAGCCGCTGCCGCGCAGGCCGAGGACGCCGTGCCAGTCGTCGAGCACGGTGAACGCCGAGCGCGGGGCGACGAACAGCAGCACGGGGCCCGGCGGATCACCGGCCGCCAGGGTCTGGCCGAGGTAGTGCGTGGAGTAGGGGGCGCCCGAGGAGTACGGCCAGGTGCCGTCGAGGACGACGTGGCCGTCGCCGTCGGGGCGGGCGACGCCGACGGGAGCGACGGTCGACGCCGCCCTGAAGTCGCCGCCGGCGCCGAAGATCTCGTCCTGGGCCCGCTCCTCGAAGTACCCGGCGACCTGGAGGACGTGGGCGGCGGTGAGGGACAGGGACCAGCCGGTGGAGGGGCAGCCGCGGGCGATCTCGGTGACCACGCGGTAGAAGACGGGCAGGCCGAACTCGTATCCGCCGTACCGGCGCGGCTGGAGCATCCGGTAGAAGCCGGCCCGCAGGAAGTCCTCGTGGGTGTCCTTCGGGTAGTGCGTCAGCCGCTCGGTCTCCGGCTGGCGTTCGAGCAGCACGGGCCGCAGCCGCACGGCCCGTTCGATGATGTCTTCCGCGGTGAGTTCCGGTTCGGGAGCGGCGATCACGGTGCCTCCTGACGTGTGGGGACGTCCGAACGGGTCGCGATACGTGTGATTGAACACGGCAACCGCCGCTCTGTACCCACTGGATAACGCCAACTACGCCGGATGCCGGGGGCGGAGGCGGTGTCCGGCGGGGGTGCGGACGAAGGCCTCGTCGAAGTGCGCGTCACCGAAGCGCACGGCCCACAGGACGGGTTGCTCGTACGCCGGTTCCCACACGGGGGACGCCTGATCCAGGTTGCCGTTCCAGAGGTGGAAGAACACCATCGGGTGGTCGCGGTCCTCGCTGACGTAGGCGAGGGTCTTGCCGTACCTCGGGTTGGTGCCGCCGAAGAGGATCGACGGCTCCCCGAACTCGGCGACGACGTCCGCCCATTGCCTGTCCTCGGCGGCCCAGTCGCGGACCCGGTCCAGGAGCGCCTGATGGGTACGGGAGTCGAGGAGCCGGTCCGGCTTGAGCCAGCCACGCCGGTGGGCGAACTCGGCGTGCACCGAGCCCACGTCGTGGTCGTCGCTGCCCCGGATCAGGTCGCGGAAGACGCCCTTGACGCCGACGGCGCTGAACGCGCCCCGCTCACGCAGGGGTTGGATCACCACGTCCCAGCGGGACCCGGGCTCCCCCTCCATGAAGAGAAGGTGTTCGACGAGCATCAGGATCGCGGACTCGCCGCCGAACATCCCGGGGCGGGTGAGGGCATGGTTCAACTGGTCGACGAGATGGGCGTGCATCTCGTCGGCGGACACAACGGGTCTGGGCTCGATCACCCGGACAGTCTCACAGCAGCCGGCCCGCCAGAGGCCGCTCCCGGACACCGCCCGCTCCGTCCCGTTCGACGCGGTACACCCGGGCGGCCGGGTCTCGCGTCACGACCTCCGTGACCAGGCCGTCCGTGAAGAGCGCGCCTGTTCCGTCCTCCAGTGCCCATCCGTCGGGGAGCGCGCCGGTGGCCACGGACCGCTGATAGGAGAGGCGGCGGCCCGGTTCGGAGTCGTAGTGCGGGCAGACCGAGCCGGTCAGGAGGCCGAGGCCGTCGGGCAGGGCCGTGAGCGGGCCGAAGGAGTCCGTGTGGGAGGCCTGCGCCCAGCAGTTGGCGCCCGCGCTGATACCGCAGAGCAGGGTGCCGCGGTCGCATGCCTCACGGAGCAGCCGGTCCACTCCGTGGGTGCGCCAGACCGCGAGGAGGTTCGCCGTGTTGCCGCCGCCCACGTAGATCACGTCCTGCGCCAGCAGCCGGCTGCGCAGCGCCTCGTCGTCGAGCTCTCTGCGGAAGAGGGACAGGACGGAAGGGGCGCAGTTCCGGCGCGCTTCGAAGGCGGCGAGGAACCTCTCCGCGTACCCCGCCGCGTCCCCGCTCGCCGTCGGCAGGAAGCACACCCGGGGCCGGGACGTGCGGGCGTGAGTGAGTATCCAGTCGTCCAGGAGGGCGTCGTCGTCCGTGGAGAAGCCGCCGCCGAGCAGGGCCACCCGGGCTTGACTCATGTCCTGTCCGCCAGGACTTCCGCGACCGTGCTCACCCTCACCAGCGGTCGGTACAGGCTCAGCAGCTGCAACGCCTTCGTGTGGGAGTCGTCGTCCGCTCCCGCGCACGCGTCGGCGACGACCACCACCTCCACACCCGCGTCCGCCGCCGGGAGCGCCGTGGACAGGACGCAGCAGTCGGTGCTGACGCCGGTGAGGTAGAGGGGCCCTTGCAGGCCCGCGCGTGCGGCCAGTTGCGGGGTCCATTTGCCGAACGTCGGGGCGTCGAGGACGTGGGCGGCGGTGGTCGCGAAGTCGTCCGTCAGGTACCAGAGGGGGGCGTCCGGGGGTTGCAGGGCGAACGGCCACTGTTCGTAGTAGGCCCGCCAGGCGCCGGTCGGCCGCTCCGGGGCCACGAAGCGGGTGAACGTCACCCGGTCGCCGAAGGCCGGCAGCAGGCGTCGTACGCCCTGCGCGGCCTCGGCGAACCGCGGAGTGGCCCAGGGGCTGTCCGGGTCGGCGAAGACGCGCTGCATGTCGATGACCGTCAGATGGCCGGTGGTCATACGGCGCTCACCTGCGCCTCCTGCTCACGCACCCGTCCTCGGCGCAGCGTGAGCGTGCCCAGGAAGCCCAGCGCCAGCGCCGCGAGGACGCCCAGGTTGGCGTAGGCCCAGGCGCCCGACTTGCCGCCCAGGCCCAGCGGGTCGAGGAGATAACCCTGCCATGTCAGCCAGTCCGCGGACGCGTTGGTGACCAGGCCCCAGCCGACGGCGGTCGCGGCCAGCGTGAGGAGCAGGGGCGTCAGGGGGACGTCGCCGTAGCGGCCGTCGGGGCGGTAGAGGTCGGGCTCCGCGTAGTCGCGGCGGCGGAGCAGGACGTCCGCGAGCAGGATGCCGCACCACGCGGCGATCGGGACGCCGAGGGTGGTCAGGAAGCCCATGAACGGCCCCAGGAAGTCGTCGGCGAAGAAGACGATGTAGACGGCGCCCGCGATCATGAGCACGCCGTCGACGAGGGCGGCCAGCGGGCGCGGGATGCGCAGGCCCGCCGACAGCAGCGCCAGGCCGGACGAGTAGATGTCCAGGACCGCGCCGCCGACCAGGCCCAGCACCGCCACCACGGCGAACGGGACCAGGAACCACGTCGGCAGGATCGTGGTCAGCGCGCCGATGGGGTCGGCGGCGACGGCCGCGTTCAGAGCGGTCGACGAGCCCGCGAGGAGCAGCCCGAACACCAGCAGGAGCAGCGGTGCCACCGACGCGCCGAACGTCGTCCAGCCGATCACGCCCCGGCTCGACGAGGTGCGTGGCAGATAGCGGGAGTAGTCCGCGGCGGCGTTGACCCAGCCGAGGCCGAAGCCGGTCATCATGAACACCAGCGCGCCGATGAACTCCTGCGCGGAGCCCGCCGGGAGGTCACTGACGGTGCTCCAGTGGATGTGGTCGGCGACGAGACACACGTACACGACCGTCAGCACCCCCGTGACCACGGTGATCAGGGTCTGAAGCCGCATGATCACGTCGAAGCCCATGACCCCGCCGACGACGGTGAGCCCGGCGACCACGATCAGGGCGACCACCTGGGTCCCGGTGCCGCCGCCCCAGCCGAGCCGGTCGAAGACGGTCGCGGTGGCCAGGGTGGCGAGGGCGCACAGGACCGTCTCCCAGCCGACCGTGAGCACCCAGGAGATCACCGACGGCAGCCGGTTGCCACGGACGCCGTACGCGGCCCGGCTGAGCACCATCGTCGGGGCGGAGCCGCGTTTGCCCGCGACGGCGACGAAGCCGCACAGCAGGAAGGAGAAGACGATGCCGATGACGCCGGCGATCAGGGCCTGCCAGAAGGAGATGCCGAAGCCGAGCGCGAAGGCGCCGTAGCTCAGTCCCAGGATGGAGACATTGGCACCGAACCACGGCCAGAACAGCGTCCGCGGGGTGCCCTTGCGTTCGGCGTCGCCGATCACGTCGAGGCCGTGCGTCTCCACCTGGAGCTGTCTCGGGCTGTTGTCGAGGGATTCCCGGGCGTTCGTCATCAGCGACCTACCTGTCCACTTGAGGCTGAGTGGACCTTACCCAGGTGACTCAGTCTCCGGCGGTCGCCGCCTTCTTGATCGCCTCCCGGATACGGGAGTACGTCCCGCAGCGGCACACGTTCTCGATGGCGTCGATGTCGGCGTCGGTCGGCTCGGGCGTCCTCTTCAGCAGGGCGGCCGCGGCCATGATCTGCCCTGGCTGGCAGAACCCGCACTGGGAGACGTCGCAGTCGAGCCAGGCCTGCTGCACGGGGTGCAGGGTGTCGCCGTCGGCGAGGCCCTCGATGGTGGTGACCTCGCGCCGGGCGCAGTCGGCGACGGGGACGACGCAGGGCTGTATCTCGGCGCCGTCGAGATGGCTCGTACAGGCGCGGCAGACACCGACACCGCAGCCGTACTTGGGGCCGGTGACGTCCAGCAGGTCGCGCAGCACCCACAGCAGCGGCATGTCGTCGGGGGCGTCGACGGTGACATGTCTGCCGTTCAGGACGAAGGTGTGACGGGGCATCAGAGGCCTTCCATCGATCAGAAGTTGAGGGGGAAGCGACGGGGTTTGGTGCCGGTGGCGCGGGCGTAGGCGTTGGCGACGGCGCCGGCCGCCGCGGGGACGCCGAGTTCACCGGCGCCGCCCGGCTCGCCGCCCGTGGGGAGGATGTGGGCCTCGAAGTGGAGGGGGGCGTGGCGTTGGCGGGCCCAGTGGAAGTCGGCGTAGCTGCTCTCGCGGACGGCACCCCGGTCGATGTGGAGGCCGGCCCGCAGGATCGTGGAGATGCCGTCGACCGCCGTGCCCATGAGCTGGGCCTCCAGTCCGCGCGGGTTGACGGCCGTCCCGACGTCGGCCGCCATCACGACCTTGGTGACCCGCGGGTTCTCGGGGTCGACGGCGTCGATCTCGACCAGGCAGGCCACGCAGGACCCGTACTCCTCGTGGACGGCGACGCCCTGGGCCTGTCCGGCGGGCATCGTCCGCCCCCACTGTCCGGCGGTGGCGACCTTGTCGAGGACCGCTCTGACCGCCTTGCCGCGCAGTGTCGTACGGCGGAACGCCACCGGGTCCTTGCCCAGGGTCCGGGCGATCTCGTCGACGACGATCTCCTCGGCCGTCCGCACGGTCCCGGAATCCACCGACCGCCAGGCGCCGAGCGGCATCGCCAGCTCGACGGAGCCCGAATCCCCGGACAGTTTCCCGAAGTTGTAGAGGCCGCTGTCGCTGGGGAGCGGGGAGGTGGCGGCGGCGGTGATGCCGCCCCGCGCCGAGGTGGCGCCCCGTACGGTCCCGCCCCGCGCCGAAGTGGCGCCCCTTGCGGTCCCGCCCCGCGCGGAGGTGACGACTCCCCTGGTGCCGCCCTGCGCGGAGGTGACGACTCCCCTGGTGCCGCCCAGCGCGGACTTCCCCTCCCACGCCTCGCTCACCGAGGCCGTCGCGTGGGCGAAGGCGACGACCCGCCCCTGGGCGTGGCTGACCCGGATGCGGTGCTGGAAGGCGGGGCGCATCCGGCCGTGCTTGATGTCGTCGGCGCGGCTCCACATCAGCTTCACCGGGAGGTGTGCCTTCTTGGAGATGAGGGCCGCTTCCATGGCCGCGTCGTGGTCCAGCCGGCGCCCGAACGAGCCGCCGCCGCGCACGACATGGACGCGTACGGCGGACGCCGGCAGCCCGACGGCCGAGGCGATGTCCTCCCGCGCGCCCATCGGCGACTGGGAGGAGAACCAGATCTCGGCACGGCGGGCCCGTACGTCCGCGACGGCGGTGAGGACCTCCATCGGGGCGTGGCCGACGAAGGCGAACTCGAACCGCTCCTCCAACTGGGCCGATCCGCGCGGCGGTCTGCCGAGGGGCGGGACCGCGGCTCGCAGCCGCGAGCGGATGGCCGCGTCGGACAGCTCCGCCAACGGTCCGTCGGACCAGGTGATCCTCAGGGCGTCCCGTGCCTTGAAGGCGTAGTGGAAGGACTCCGCGACCACGGCGACTCCCCCGGGAATCCTGACCACTTCCAGGACGCCGGGCAGGGCTCGGGCCGCGCGGTCGTCCACCGAGACGACCTTGCCGCCGAGCGTGGGCGGGCGGGCCACCACGGTCGGCTTCGCCGCGGCCGCCGACAGGTCCCCGGTGTAGCGCGCACGGCCGGTGACGATGTCGTGGGCGTCGATGCGGGTCGTCGGGTGTCCGATCACGCGGTGCCGGGACGCCGGTTTGGGCTTGCTGGACACGCGGGGGCGACGGACCCGGGCGGCGGTCTCGGTGAGCGAGCCGAAGGTGGCGGTGCGGCCGTCCGGGGCGACGACCATGGTGTCCCGGGTGCGCAGCACGCGCGCGGGCAGCCGCCAGCGGCGCGCCGCGGCGGTGACGAGCCGGGCGCGGGCCGTGGCGGCGAGGTTGCGGGCGGGGCCGTAGAGCGAACTGACCGAGTTGGAGCCGCCGGTGTACTGGTTGCCCTTGGTCCGGGCCTCGGCCAGCGGGATGTCGACGTCGGTGAGCCGGGCGTCGAGTTCCTCGGCGATCATCATGGCGACGGCGGTGGTGACGCCCTGGCCGACCTCGACGCGCGGCAGGCGTACGACGACCTTGTTGTCCCGGGTGATCTCCAGGACCAGCATCTCGTCGTCGGTGCCGGTCACGACGACGTCGGATCGCCGGGCGGTCGCGCCCTCGGCCGCCGGCGCGTCGCAGCCGAGCGGGGCCGCGACGGTCAGCGTGGACGCCGCCAGCGTGTAGACCACGAACCGGCGGCGGGACAGCTCTGCCACGGCGCACTCCCCCTGTGAACGTCCTGTGTGTGCGGTTGGTTCAGCAGATAGGAGGGTGCTGTGCGGGCATCGGTTGCGTCGCGGGCGCATCTCCTCTTGAACACCGGCCGTCGCAACGCCACTTCGACCGTCCGTGTGGCTCTCCGGGGACGTGGGGAGGGCGGCCGAGGGCGGGTGCGGTGCCCGGACCTTGTCGGCCCGGGCCGAGCGGCGGCGGGGGCCGTCGTCAGTTCGTCGTCTCCGGTCGGCCGGGGGTGGCCCAGTGGGTGTGGAACTGGCCGGGGCGGTCCACGCGGGCGTACGTGTGGGCGCCGAAGTAGTCGCGCTGGGCCTGGAGGAGGGCGGCGGGGAGGCGTTCGGCGCGGAGGGTGTCGTAGTGGGCCAGGGCCGCGGAGATGGCCGGGACGGGGATGCCCCGGCGGGTCGCGGAGGCGACCGTCTCCCGCCAGGGGACCTGGGCGTCGGTGATCTCCATGGCGAACTCCATCTCGCCGAGCAGGCTGACCAGGTCCCGGTCGGCGGCGTAGGCCGCGCGGATGCGGTCCAGGAAGGCGGCCCGGATGATGCAGCCGCCGCGCCAGATGCGGGCGACGGCGCCGAGGTCGATCTTCCAGCCGTACTCCGCGGCGGCGTCCTGGATCATCGTCCAGCCCTGGTCGTAGGCGATGACCTTGGAGGCGTACAGCGCGTGCTCCACCTGGGAGGTGAAGCGCTCGGCCTCGGTGCGGCTCAGCGGCGGGGTGGTGCCGCCCGGCAGGCCTCGGTACGCGGCGCGCAGGTCGGACTGTCCGGAGGCCGCGCGGGCGAACGTGGCCTGGGCCACCGCGGTGACCGGGGACGCGAGGTCCAGCGCCGTCTGGACCGTCCAGCGGCCGGTGCCCTTCTGGCCCGCGGCGTCCGCGACGACGTCGACGAAGGGCGCGCCGGTGGCCTGGTCGGTGTGGGCGAGGACCTCGGCGGTGATCTCGATGAGGTACGAGCCGAGGCGGCCCGCGTTCCACCGGCGGAAGACCGCCGCGATCTCGGCCGGCGTGTACCCGGCGACCTGGCGCAGCAGGTCGTACGCCTCGGCGATGAGCTGCATGTCGGCGTACTCGATGCCGTTGTGGACCATCTTCACGAAGTGCCCGGCGCCGTCGGTGCCGATGTGGGCGGCGCAGGGCTCGCCGTCGACGTGTGCGCTGATGCCCTCGAAGAGGGGGCCGAGCACGGCGTACGACTCCGTGGACCCGCCGACCATCACGGAGGGGCCGTTGAGTGCGCCCTCCTCGCCGCCGGAGATGCCGGTGCCGACGAAGTGCAGGCCGCGCTCGCGCAGGGCGGCCTCGCGGCGGCGGGTGTCGGCGAAGTGGGCGTTGCCGCCGTCGACGACGATGTCGCCGGCGTCGAGGAGCGGGACGAACTCCTCGATGACCGCGTCGGTGGCGGGGCCGGCCTGCACCATGATGATCAGCTTCCGAGGGCGTTCGAGCGCGGCGACGAACTCCTCGGCCGACTCGGCGGCCACGAAGGTGCCCTCGTGCCCGAACTCCTGGACCAGTGCGCGGGTCCGTCCGGCCGAGCGGTTGTGGACGGCGACCGTGGCCCCGTGGCGGGCGAAGTTCCGCGCCAGGTTGCGGCCCATCACGCCCAGTCCGGTGACACCGATGGATGCGCTTGCGTTCATGTGGTCCGTCCCTTGGATCGGTGGCGTGGTCTGGCGGGGCACGCGGCCCTGTGCCCGCTGGTACGGGCGGCGGGCCGGTTCTTCTCGATGCCCTCCGCCGAAACCGTCAGCCGCCTTCGCCCCACCCCGTCCGAAGGGGCAGACGAACATGTGGTTAACATATGAGCGCTGCCTAGCTCGAAAGATGGATCTTGTGACTGTCAACGAGGACTCGTTCACCAACTGGAAGACCCGCGAGGAGATCGCGGAGTCGATGATCCCGATCATCGGGAAGCTGCACCGCGAGCGGGACGTCACCGTCCTGCTGCACAGCCGCTCCCTGGTGAACAAGTCGGTGGTCAGCATCCTCAAGACCCACCGCTTCGCCCGGCAGATCGCCGGCGAGGAGCTGTCGGTCACCGAGACGCTGCCCTTCCTCCAGGCGCTCACCACCCTGGACCTCGGCCCGTCCCAGATCGACATCGGCATGCTCGCCGCGACCTACCGCGCCGACGACCGCGGCCTGACGGTCGAGGCCTTCACCGCGGAGGCCGTCGCCGGTGCCACCGGCGCCAACAAGATCGAGCGCGGCGAGGGCCGCGACGTCGTCCTGTACGGCTTCGGCCGCATCGGCCGCCTCGTCGCCCGCCTGCTCATCGAGAAGTCCGGCTCCGGCAACGGCCTGCGGCTGCGCGCCATCGTGGTCCGCGGCGGCGGTGACCAGGACCTCGTCAAGCGCGCCTCGCTGCTGCGCCGCGACTCGATCCACGGCCAGTTCCAGGGCACGATCACCGTCGACGAGGCGACCGACACGATCACCGCCAACGGCAACGCCATCAAGGTGATCTACGCCAACGACCCGTCCGAGGTCGACTACACGGCGTACGGCGTCAAGAACGCGATCCTCATCGACAACACCGGCAAGTGGCGCGACCGCGAGGGCCTCTCGCAGCACCTGCGTCCCGGTATCGACAAGGTCGTGCTCACCGCGCCCGGCAAGGGCGACGTCCCGAACATCGTGCACGGCGTCAACCACGACACCGTGAAGCCGGACGAGCAGATCCTGTCCTGCGCGTCCTGCACCACCAACGCGATCGTGCCGCCGCTGAAGGCGATGGACGACGAGTACGGCGTGCTGCGCGGCCATGTCGAGACGGTCCACTCGTTCACCAACGACCAGAACCTGCTGGACAACTACCACAAGGCCGACCGCCGCGGCCGTTCCGCGCCGCTCAACATGGTGATCACGGAGACGGGCGCCGCCTCGGCCGTCGCCAAGGCCCTGCCCGACCTCAAGGCCCCGATCACCGGCAGCTCCATCCGCGTGCCGGTGCCGGACGTGTCGATCGCCATCCTCAGCCTGCGGCTGGGCCGCGAGACCACCCGCGAGGAGGTCCTCGGCTACCTGCGCGACGTCTCGCTGAACTCGCCGCTGAAGCGCCAGATCGACTTCACCACCGCCCCCGACGCCGTCTCCATGGACTTCGTCGGCTCGCGCCACGCGTCGATCGTCGACGCCGGCGCGACGAAGGTCGACGGCGACAACGCGATCCTCTACCTCTGGTACGACAACGAGTTCGGCTACTCCTGCCAGGTGATCCGGGTCGTGCAGCACGTCTCCGGGGTGGAGTACCCGACGTTCCCGTCGACGGCGGTCTGATCCACGTTCCTCACGAAGCGGCCCCGGGTTTTCCCGGGGCCGCTTTGCTGTGCCTCAACTCGCTGTCGGCGCGCATCCGTTGACCGGGGCGAGCGGTGACAGCAGAATGAGCGCGCGCGTTCTTGAGAGCGCTCTCAGATCTCTCGTGCATCCCTCCTAGGAGACCCATGACCGGCAGCCAAGGCCCGGCACTCAGCCGTCGCGCACTCATCGGGACCGGACTCGGCGCGGGCGCCGCGGTCCTCACCGCGGCCGGTGGGGGTACGGCGGAAGCGGCGCCGCGGCGCCCGGGCGCCGCCCGGCATCACGCACAGGCCTTCCTCGCCGCCGCCATGGACGCCTATCCGGAGCACGGCACGGTCCGGCTGGCGCAGAGCTACACCGATCAAGCCGGCCTGTTCAGCACGGCGTTCACCTACGACAACGCGCTGACGATCCTGGCGCTGCTCGCGGGCCGGTCGGCGGACGGCACGTCCCGGGCCACGGTGCTCGGCGACGCACTCCTGTACGCGCAGGCCCACGACCCCGACCACGACGACGGCCGGCTGCGGCAGGCGTACAACGTGGGCCCGTACACCTTCTACGACGGCTCCCCGCAGCCGGACGGGTTCGTCCGGGCGGACGGCAAGGCCAACGTCGGCCGGCAGTTCGGCTTCACCGGTACGGCCGTGGGCGACATGGCGTGGGCCGGGATCGCGCTGGCCGCGCTCGCCCGGCGCACCGGGGAGCGCCGGTTCCTGGTGGGCGCGGTCCGGATCGGTGAGTGGATCGACCGGGTGGGCCGCACCGACGAGCCGCTCGGCGGCTTCAAGTTCGGCGTCGACGGGGCGAACGCGAAGCTGCCCTTCACCTCGACCGAGCACAACACCGACCTGGTCGGCCTGTTCGGACAGCTCGCGCGACTGACCGGGGACCGGGTGTGGCGGGAACGGCGGTCGGTGGCCAGGAAGTTCGTCGAGAAGATGTGGGAGCCGGAGGGCGGCTTCTTCTACACCGGCACCAACGACGGTGTGACGATCAACAAGTCCCCGATTCCCGAGGACACGCAGACCTGGACCCACCTGGCCCTCAACTCCCCTTCCCACTCAGGATCGTTGGACTGGGCCGCACGTGAACTCGCCGTCCTGGACTCGGCCGACCGCCCCAACAGCACGGTGCCGGCGGGCCAGTCGTACGCGGGGGTGACCTTCAGCTCCGCCAGCCTGCTGGCCGACGAGGACGCCCCGATCGCCTCCGGCCAGCCCAAGCCGGACCGCAACGGCGTGTGGTTCGAGGGCACGGCCCACCTGGCTCTCGCGCTTCGCGACCGCTGTGCCGCCGGGGACGAGAAGCGCGCCCGGAACCTCCTCGCCTCCGTCGAGCGGGCCCAGGAACTGCTGGGCGGCGGACAGACGTTGGGCTCCCGTCCGGTGGCCGCCGGGTCCGGCGTCGTGTCGGCGAGCAGCCCGCTCGACACCGGTTTCGGGTTCGGCTACTACCCGTACCGGCACACGGGCGCGACCGCCTGGTACCTGCTGGCGGCGACCGGGACGAACCCGCTGCGCGCCTAGGGCCTGTCCGGCGAGACCAGCCCGGCGATATGGGCGGTGACGGTGTCGAGGATGTCCGTCCAGGCGTCCTCGTCGCCGAGGACCAGGTAGTTGAGGGTCAGGCCGTCGGTCATGACGGCGAGATACCGGGCCAACGCCGGGACCGGAACGCGGAGTTGGAAGCCCATGGCGGTGGACAGCTGCTCGATGATGTCGGTGTAGAGCTCGCCGTAGAGCTCGTACTGGCGTCGCGCCAGATGCTCGAACCCCGGCCGGCGCAGGGCGTACTGGGTGAGTTCGTAGGTGAGCATGTGCTCGTCGGGGTGGGCGCGCACATGGTCCCAATACGCCTGGAAGCCGGCCCGGACCGTCTCCTCCAGGGAGGCCCTGGGTTTCAGGGCCTCCTTCACGATGCCGACGTAGTGGTCGGTGATGGTCGTGATGACCGCCTCCACCAGCTCCTGCTTGGAGTCGAAGCAGTAGTGGAAGACGCTCAGGGAGACGCCCGCCTCGGCGGCGATGGAACGGGTCGTGGTCCGGGCCACGCCGTCCCGGGCCATCGCCCGGATCGCCGCCTCGGTGAGCTGCCGACGCCGTTGTGCCGACGGCATGCGTGCCATGTGCGCGTCCCCCGTCGTGGTGTCAGGCGCCGTGAAGCCGACCTCGTGGAGGTCCTGTCAGGCGCTGTGGACGCCGACCTCGTAGAGCGAGTATCCCCAGTCGGTGCCGCGGGCGAGTCCGTGGACCCGGACGTAACGGGCGGGTGTCCCGGTGAACTTGGCCGTGTCGAGGCCGCCGTCGCCGGAGGTGGTGGACCAGGCGGTCGTCCAGTTCGTGCCGTCCGTGGACAGTTCGATCCGGTACGACTTGCCGTACGCCCGCTCCCAGTCGAGCGTGACGCGGGAGACGAGGTGGGTGGCGCCCAGGTCCACCTGCCACGACTGGTCGTCGCTCCAGTCGCTGGCCCAGCGGGTGCCGTCGTCGCCGTCGGCGGCGCGGCCCGGCTGGTAGCTGGTGAACGGGTTCCACTCCGAGGAACTGGCCGTCGCCGTCCGCCCCTTGGCGAGGTTGACGCCGGCCTGGTGCTGCTCGGTGGCGCCCCAGGTGTCGAGGTAGGACTCGGCGCCCCGGAAGAGGTCGTTCACGACGTCCTGCCCGCCGACCTGGCGGATGTCCTCGATCCAGTCGGGGATCATGCCGACGTGGGCGCCGCCGTCGGTGTTGTAGTCGAAGGTGCGTGAGCCGGTGGTCTGCTTGTCGATGACGGAGCCGCCGTCGACGCTCTTGAACGGGTACTTCACCGGGTTCGAGGTGTTCGCGCCGCGCGGCCCGGGGTGGTCCCCGACGCCGTTGAAGTCGGTGCCGAAGCCGTAGCCGACGCCGTACTTCTCGCGCAGCGCGTCGGTGCGGGCGGCCTCGGCGACGAAGCCCTCGGAGCCGTGCATGTACTGGGCGACGAACCCGCCGAGGGAGTAGACGCGTTCGGTCCAGTTGAGGTCCATCCAGCTGTGCGAGGAGAGCACGCCCGGGTAGTCGGCGGCCTCGAAGAGGTCGAGGGCCTGGCCGGTGGCCTTGACGCTCATGTGGTCGATCTCGAGCATCATCTTGCGCTGCATCATGCCCTTCACGGCGTACTCACCGAGGTCGGTGAGGCCGCGGACGTTGCACTGCGCGTCGGCGTCGTAGGTCGGCACCTCGGTGCCCGCGGGCAGGTCCGCCTCCGCGGCGGAGGGAGCGGTGCCGATGGGGTTGTCGTGCTGGGGGCCCTTGCACTTCTCGGTCTTCCAGAAGGTGCCGGTGGACAGGAACTGCCCGACGTTGATGGCCGTTCCGAGCCCGCCCTCGTCGAAGCGGACGCCGCACAGCGCGTTGTCGAGCTTGTGGCACAGGAACATGCTGCGCACGCCGAGGTCGTAGAGCTCGTCGAGCCCCTTGTCGATGTCCGCCTTGCTGCACTGCGGGATGTCGAGGATCTGCTTGCAGCCGAAGGGTTCGGAGGTCTCGACGCCGAGGATGACGGCGAGCTTGCCCGCCTTGATCACCTGCCGGGCCTGGGCGGTGTCGGTGACGATCCGGAACCAGCCCTTGCCGGGGCCGCCGTACATCGCGTCGACGTAGTCCTGGAGCTGGTACGTGAGCTTGGCCTGCAACCTGATCGAGGTCATCTCGTCACAACTGCGGTCCTTGAAGGGGTAGACCGAGCAGATCACGCCGTTGGTGACGAGGTCGTTGACGAGCACCCGCTGCCCGCCGCGCCAGGCGCGCTCGAGCCAGGCGTAGTAGTTGGCCTGGTGCGTCATCGAGTCGTACGCAGGCCAGTCCTTGAACGTCGGCCAGCCGACCGGGTCGTGCCTGCCGTCGCCGCCGTGGGTGATGTAGTCGAAGATCGCGAGGGTGCCGTCGGGGTAGTGCTCGGGACAGTCCTTGAGCGCGTCGGCGACGCCCTGCGGGGAGAAGACCTTGCCGCAGATGAGCCGGCCGCCGAAGGCCTCGTTGGAGAAGAGGTGGTTGTGGGCGTCGACGAACCCCCGTACCTCACCGGCGGAGTCGGTACCGGTGAACGGCTCGCCGGTGACGTTGATCTGCGCGTCCGGCGCGGGACGCGCGGTCGGGTTCCACCAGTCGCTCGCGGCCGCCGAACTCGGGGTGGGGCCGAGGGCGATGGCGAGCACGAGGAGGAGGAGCGACACGACGGTGACGTGTTTGCGTCTGCCGTACGGGCGTCGAGGCTTGGTCATGACCCACGTCCCTCGGTCGGCGGCCATGCATCTTTGTCATGACCGGCGCAAATCTGTGGGACGAGAATGGCTACTGGAGGGTAGCGAGTCAAGGGTCCGGGACGGTTGACCTGATACGAAGGTGCCGGTACGTCCGGTACACGCGCGGCCCCGCCGCTGACTAATCTGGTGAGCAGGGCTGTTCAGGCAGTGCGTTCTTATGGAGTGGGTGCGTGACCGTTCCACGGCGGGTGTTCCTCAGCCATACCTCCGAGTTGCGGACGTATCCGGCCGACCTGTCGTTCGTCGACGCGGCGGTCGAGGCGGTGCACCGGGCCGGTCATGTGCCTGTTGACATGGCGTACTTCACCGCTCGGGACGACAAACCCGCCGACTACTGCCGGGAACAGGTCGGCACGGCCGATGTCTACGTCGGCATCATCGGCTTCCGTTACGGCTCACCGGTCCGCGACCTGGAGCATCTGTCCTACACCGAGCTGGAGTTCGAGGAAGCCACCTCGCGGGGCCTGAAGCGCCTGGTGTTCCTGCTGTCGGACGATCAGGACCTGGGGCTGCCGGCCGCGGCGATCAAGGACGTCCACGCGGAACGTCAGGAGGCGTTCCGCAAACGGCTGCGCGCCAGCGGCCTCACGCTCCAGAAGGTGCGCGGCCCGGACCATCTCTCCCTGCTGTTGTTACAGGCGCTGCAAGGAACGGGCGACCCGGTCCCGCCGCGGACTCCGACGAGCCTCGACGCATCCGCCTGGGCCCGGCTCAAGGAACTGCTGCACGGGGTCGCTCCGGGCGACTGGGCGGAAAAGGCCTACCGCTGCTCCTTCGGCAGGACGGGCGAGCCGGGCTGGGTCGCCGCGCCGTTCACGATGCCCGTAGGAGACCTGTACGACTGGGCCCTCGACCTGGACGAACGCGAGCAGGCTGATACCGCACTGCCGAAGGTACTGGTGTTCGCGCACGCGCTGGCGGCCGGGTTCAGCGGTGGCCGGGGCGGGGAGAGCCGAAGACGCGGCTTCGCGCTCGCCTCCTGGGTCCATGAGGTACGGCACCGGCTCGGACTGCCCGAGCCTCCGCCACCTCCAGAGATCAACACATTCGAGGTCACGATGGTGGTGCGCCTCGACCAGGATCCGCAGGACCAGGACCGGGTCTTCGCGGAGATCCTGCTCCGGTCGGCACGCGACGCAGCGGACTGGAAGCGGGTCCAGCCGCCCGAGAACGCGACCGAACGCCTCCGCGTTTCCGTGGACGGCGCCCGCGAGCTGGTCGAGGAATGCTTGCGCACCTTCACGGCCAAGGCGGAGGCACTGCGCCGCCGGGGCGCCGACTGCGGTCGGCCACCGAAGCTGCGCCGCATCGAATTCGCCGTCACCGAAACCCTGTTGGACACCGATTTCGACCAGTGGCTGTGCCATCTGGGCCTCTACCGGCCGTGGCGTCTCGGCGAGCGGTACGAGGTCGTGGTCCGCTGTCCCAACGCCCGGGAGCTCGCGGACTTCGCCCACCTGTGGTGGACCCGCTGGACCTGGCTCAACCAGACGGATTTCCAGCACGAGGAGGCGGTCTTCTGGGTCGGCGAGGAGGAACTCGGCGACTTGGAGCGGCATCTCGACGCCTGGGAGGACTCCGCGCACCCGGCCTGTGTGGCCATCGCCACGCGCGACGCCGAGCGGGTCTGGCGCGCGGCGCTGCACTTCGGGATGCCGGTCGTCCTGTGGCGCCGCCTCGGGCACTCCGCGCCCGCGGGGGCACCCGGCCTGGAGAACCTCCGTCGTGTGAAGAACGTCAGCGAACTGCCGCGGGCGGTGAAGGCGCTGCGCAAGGGCGTCGACCCCGGGGTGGTGCTGCTGTACGACGACCCTCATCACCCGGTCGAGGCCGCCCTCCTCACCGACTCCGCTTTCCTCTGATGCTCTTCCCCACAGCGGGGACACCCACGACCGGAGGTGCCGTGAACGACTGGTGGATCTACAAGGGGGACGGCCCGGCCCCCGACCGGCTCGACCGGCTCGCCGCGCACCAGCCGCCCTGGCGCGTCTTCGACGGCGAGATCGACACGGACCACGTGGTGCCCTCCCTGTCCACCGCGGACAGGGAGCGCGGCGCCGGATACATCGCCGACGACGCCGAGATCGACCTCGTCAACACCGCGCTCCACCTGCGCCGCCCGCTGCTCGTCACGGGCGTCCCCGGTGTCGGCAAGTCCACTCTCGCCTACAGCGTCGCCGAGGACCTCGGCCTCGGGCCGGTGCTGCGCTGGCCCGTCACCAGCCGCACCACACTGCGAGACGGGCTGTACCGGTACGACGCCCTGCGCCGACTGGAGGACGCCAACCTGCGACGCCTGGAACAGCCGGCGCCCGACGCCGAGCCTCACGACACCATCGGCCGCTACCTCCAGCTCGGCCCGCTCGGCACCGCCTTCCTGCCCGCCGAACGCCCCAGGGTCCTGCTTATCGACGAGATCGACAAGGGCGACATCGATCTGCCGGGCGACCTGCTGACCGTTCTGGACGAGGGGCGCTTCGACATTCCCGAACTGGTCCGGATGTCCGAGACCGCCCCGCGGGTCTCCGTCGGTACGGAGGACCAGTCGGGCACGGCATGGATCACCGGCGGCCGGGTGCGCTGTCACGCCTTCCCCGTGGTCGTCCTGACCAGCAACGGGGAACGGGAGTTCCCGCCCGCCTTTCTCCGCAGGTGCATCCGGCTCAATCTGCCCCTGCCGAACGAGAGGAAGCTGCACCGCATCCTGGTCCAGCGCATCGGTCAGGAGGCCGCCGACGAGGCGCGGGCCCCGGGCGGCGTCATCGACACCTTCCTGGCCCGGCGCAACACCGGAGAGCTGGCGACCGACCAGCTGCTCAACGCCGTCCAGCTGCGCCTGGCGGGCGCCTGGACGGCGCCGGAGGACCTCGCCGACCTGGCCGAGGCGACCATGCACCGGCTGAGCGGTCCGGACGCCCGGTGATCTCGGACCTCCTGCCGCTGCTGGCCTGGGGCGGGGTGGACGATCCCACGCCCGAAGAGCTCGCGGACATCCTGTGGCTGGCGCAGCGGGTGCTCACGCGGGACCACCGGGCGCCGGCGCAGGCCGACACCCGGGCGGACGCGGATCCCCCGTCGCCGCCGCTGCCGGTGCCCGAGCAGCCGGCAGGACCCGAGCCACAGAACGCCGAGCCGCACCGGAGCCGGCAAGAGGCCCCGTCCTCCGACGGCGAACCCGTCCTCGACCTCCATCTCCCGACGAACGTGCCGGAGTCCCCCGGCGAGGCCCCAACCGGTACCGCCCTCGACGTCCCGGCCGCCGCCTCCCTGCCGAACACCCTGGCGCTGGCGCGGGCGTTGAAGCCGCTCACCCGTAAGGTCGCGTCCCGGACGGTCTTCGAACTGGACGAGGAAGCCACCGTCACCCGACTGGTCGACGAGCACATCCTGCTGCCCGTCCTGCGCCCGGCTCCGACGCGATGGCTGAGCCTGGCGCTCGTGGTCGACTGCGGTCCCTCCATGAGCCTGTGGCGGGACGAGGTCCACGAGGTGCAGCACGACGTGGTGCGCCTCGGCGCCTTCCGTGACATCCGCCGCTGGAACCTGTTCCCCTCCCCCGACGGGACCACAGTGGGGCTGCGGCCTCATCCCGCCGCGGACCGTCCGGCACGACATCCCCGCGAGGTCGTCGACCCGGCGGGCGACCAGCTGATCCTCGTGCTCAGCGACACGGTGGGGGCGATGTGGCGGTCCGGCGCGGCACACCGGCTGCTGACCGACTGGGCCCGGCACTCCCAGGTGGCCGTGGTCCATCTGCTGCCGGCCGCGCTCTGGAACCGGGTCGGCATGACGCCCAGTCCGACGCTGGTGCACATCCCGCGGTTGGGGCTGCCCAACTCCCAGTGGCAGGTGGCGGATCCGGAGCGCCCCCCTGCGGAGGGCGTCCCGATGGGGGTTCCGGTCCCGGTGGTCGAACTGGAACCGGGGCCGCTGCGGGGCTGGGCGGAGATGACGGCGGGCAGTGGACGGTGGGCCAGGTCATCGGCGTTGCTCCTGCCCGGGGTTCCGACGGGCGCTCCCCCACGCCCCTTCACCAGACGAGCCCCGGTGACCGCGCGGGACACCATCCGCCGGTTCCGTGCCTCGTCCTCTCCGGCGGCCTGGCGACTGGCGGGCCTGCTGTCGGCGCGCTCCACGCTGACCGTGCCGATGGCCCGCCTCGTCCAGCGCGCGTTGCTGCGCGATTCGTCGCGCGGGGATCTGGCCGAGGTCTTCCTCGGGGGCATTCTCCGTCGCGTGGTCGAGCCCGAAGGCGCACACATGGGCGGCCTGTTGACGTTCGAGTTCCAGCCGGAGGTGCGCGAGGCGCTGCTGGGGGCGCAGTTCCGCGACGATGTGGAGGCGGTGCGGGAGCTCGTCCGTGCGGAGGTCACGGCGTATCTGAAGCCGCGGTTCGGCAGTCCTCGCAGCGTCAAGGGGGCGGTGACCGGCGTGGCGGGGCGTGGCGCTGCGGTGCGGGTCGACGGGGAGGCGATCGCCACTGCCTCGCGCGCTGATGTGGCGCGTATGGGGGCCTCCTCGGAAACGGAGGAGGCCGCCGCCGGCTCGACGCCGACACTGGTCATCAGTCATGCCGGGGCGGATCGGGTCTGGGCGGAGTGGGTGGGCCGGCAGTTGGAAAGGGCCGGGTATGCGGTCCGGCTCGCTCTGTGGGATCCGGGGGCGCAGGAAGATCTCGTCGAACAGATGAACGCGTTGTTCCGGGGCGGGCATGCGGTCTTGGCGTTGTTCTCGCCGGCCTATTTCCGTTGGCGTCGGTGGAATGACGCGGAGACGGCGGGGGTGCTGGGTGAGGAGGGTCGTTTCGCTTCCGTGATGGTTGAGGGTGTCCGCAGTCTTTCCGAGGATCTGCGGCGACAGGTACGGGCTTCACTCCACGGCCTCGATGAAGGCGCCGCTGCCGCCGCTGTGGTGACAGCCGCCAAGGGTCTTGTCGCCCGTGCGTTCCCCGCTCCGACCGCCCCTTCGCAACCCGCATTTCCCGACAGCACACCCCGGGTCTGGAGGAATGTACCGCCACGCAACCCCCATTTCGCGGGACGCGAGGAGTTGCTTCGCGAGGTGCGCGAGAACCTCGCTGACGGGCATGGAGGCCGAGCGCATGCTCTGCACGGCATCGTCGGAGTCGGCAAGACCGAGATCGCTTCGGAATACGTGCACCGGTTCGCCAGCCAGTACGAGATCGTCTGGTGGGTCGATGCACAACTCGATCGCTTGCCTCTGCAGTTCGCCGAGTTGGCCCACCGGCTGGTGTCCCCCGCCCCTCTGGACGACAGCATCAAGACCGCCGCTTTGGCGGGGCTCCACCATCTGCGCACCCGGGAACGATGGCTCATCGTCCTGGACAACGCCGACGATCCCGAGCTACTGGACGGCTGGGTCCCGTTCGGAGGCGGGCACGTGCTGATCACCTCCCGCAACCCGTCGTGGCAGGCCCTCGGCAGCGGTAGCGCCGTGGAGGTCCTGCCTCGCGCGGACTCCTGCCGCTGTCTGCAGAGCCTGGACCCCCGCCTCGCCGACGACCAGGCGAGCGCGATCGCGGACACCCTGGGCGACCTCCCGCTGGCCCTCGCTCAAGCAGCCCAGGTCCTCACCGAGGGCATGTCCGCCCGGCAGTACCTCGCACTGATTCGCAAGAACGCGACTCCCGTGATGAAACAGGGAGCGTCCGCTCGCAATCCGGAAACCCTCGTCCGCATCCTGGACACCCTGATCGCAGGGCTGGCCTCGGAACACCCGGAGGCCGCGGACCTCCTACGGCTCACCGCCTACTTCGCGGCCGCGCCGATCCCGCTCGACTGGCTGGGGGCTGTGTCCGGCCAGGTGAGGACTCTCCAACGCCGGGGCCTGGCCGACGGCGACGGCCCACTCCTCCGGATCCACACACTGACCAGGAGGTACCTGCGCCACCGTATAACCAAGACGGAGGCCGCCGAATTGCGCTCCCGCGTCACCACCATCCTGGCGGGAGTCGACCCCGGAGACCCTGACGACCCCGTGTCCTGGACCGGCTGGGCGGTGCTGCAACCCCACCGGACAGGGCGTCCGGCAGCAGACGTGACCGAGCTCTTCGATCGGCCCGGCCCTCTCATCGCCTCCGTCCGCTATCTGCTGCGCACCGGTCAGGTGCGGGAGGCCGTAAAGGTGTGCGCGAAGTTCCACTCCCGCTGCTCAGGCACCCTTGGAGCGGATCACCCCGACACCCTCGCGTGGGTCACATATCTGGCCCGGGCGACCACAATGTCCGGCGCCTGCGAGGAGGGGCGGCAGCTCCACGAGCAGGTCCGTCAACAGCGCATCCGCATCCTGGGCGAGGACCACCCCGACACCCTCACCACCACCCACGACCTGGCCAACGCCCTGATCGCACTCGGGCACTACGCCAAGGCTCGGCGGCTCCACAACGACACGCTCCGCCGCCGCCGACGCGTGCTGGGCGAAGACCATCCCGACACCCTCACCTCCGCCAACAGTCTTGCCAACGCCCTGCGAGGCCTCGGAAAGCAGCCCGAGGCACGCCGCCTCCTGGAGGACACTCTGGAACGCCGCCGCCGCTTGCTCGGCATGCATCACCTCGACACCCTCACCACTGCCAGCAACCTGGCCAACTCCCTGCGGGGCCTGGGCGACCTCGACGAGGCGCGCCGCCTGCACGAGGAAGTCCTCGGCCTGCGCCGCCGAGTGCTGGGGGAGGATCACCCCGCGACGATCGCCTCCGCCCACCATCTGGGCGTCACGCTGTATCGCCTCCAACTCCACGACGACGCCGAGGCGTTACTCAAGGAAACGCTGGAACGCTGTGAACTCACGCTGGGCGCCGATCACCCCAGCACGGCCAGCACCAAGAAGGCCCTCATCACGGTGTTCATGGCGACGGACCGGAGGGACGAGGTCCACGCATTGTTGGGACCGACAGCCAGCCTCACCCCCCCATCCCGGTGACCACCGTTCGGGGTGTCGTTGGGGCTCGGCACACCGGTGCCCCTGGGCGTACCGTTGCCCGCCCCCTCCGGGGAGTAGGTTGCGGGCGGACTCCTGAACGCGCTCACCGAGGGACGTGATGTCAGCCATGACCCCAACGCCGGACCAGCCAGTTGTCGTCACCGGCGCCACAGGTCGCCTCGGTGGGCGGGTCGCCCGCATCCTCGCCGAGCGGGGCACCGAACAGCGGCTTCTCGTGCGCAGCCCCGAGCGGGCGCCCGCGCTTCCCGGTGCCACCGCGGTCCGGGCGGAGTACGTCGATCACGACGCCGTCGTGCGCGGTCTCGCCGGCGCCTCCACCGTGTTCATGGTGTCCGCGTCCGAGAGCGCCGACCGGCTCGCCGAGCACAGGACGTTCGTGGACGCCGCCGTCGCGGCCGGAGTACGGCATCTCGTCTACGTCTCCTTCTTCGGCGCGGCACCCGACGCCACGTTCACGCTGGCCCGCGACCACTTCCACACCGAGGAGCACATCCGCGCCACCGGGCTGGCCTACACGTTCCTGCGGGACAACATGTACGCCGACTTCGTGCCGGCCCTGGTGGGCGAGGACGGGGTCGTCCGGGGCCCGGCCGGTGACGGGCGGGCGGCGTTCGTCGCCCAGGACGACATCGCGGAGGCCGCCGCGGCGGTCCTGGCCCGGCCGGACGACCACGCCGGTGCGGTGTACGACCTCACCGGTCCGGAGTCCCTGTCGCTCGCGGAGGCCGCGGCGATCCTCACCGAGGTGGGCGGCCGCACGGTCGCCTATCACCCGGAGACGGTCGAGGAGGCCTACGACTCCCGTGCCTCCTACGGCGCCCCGCCCTGGCAGGTCGACGCGTGGGTGTCGACGTACACGGCGATCGCGGCCGGTGAACTCGACGGGGTCAGCGACGCCGTGCCCCGCCTCATCGGCCGGCCCGCCACGCCCCTCGCGGACGTCGTCCGGTCGGCGGAGGGCTGACTCTCGCCGCTGGTGGGACGTGGCCGGATCTGCCGTCCTGACGTGACGGAACCCTGCAAGCCGTAGCCAGAGTGCGATCGGTGATCGATGATGAGCGCTCCGTGCGACTTTACGAAGGGTTCCGCCCGATGAACGTCAGAATCCAGCCCACCGCCCAGGTCGACGAGACGGCCACGATCGGCGAGGGGACGACGGTCTGGGATCTGGCCCAGATCCGGGAGGACGCCCGGCTGGGCGGCGGATGCATCGTGGGCCGGGGCGCCTACGTCGGCCCGGGCGTACGGATCGGCGACAACGTGAAGCTACAGAACTACGCGTTGGTGTACGAACCGGCCGTGCTCGCGGACGGGGTGTTCGTCGGCCCGGCGGCCGTGTTCACCAACGACTACTTCCCCCGTTCCGTGGACACCGAGGGGAAGCTGAAGCGCGGCGGTGACTGGGAGGCCGTGGCCGTCACCGTGGCCGAAGGGGCCTCCATCGGGGCGCGTTCGGTCTGTGTGGCGCCGGTCAACATCGGTCGTTGGGCGTTGGTCGCGGCGGGGGCCGTGGTGACCAAGGACGTTCCGGACTTCGCACTCGTGGCGGGTGTGCCGGCGCGCCGGATCGGCTGGGTCGGGCGGGCCGGCGTACGCCTGGTGGAGCGCGATCCGGGCACGTGGGAGTGCCCTCAGACGGGCGGGCTGTACGACGAGAAGGACGGCGAACTCGTCGAGCGCGCATGACTCCTGTTTCCAGCCGTTCCCAATTGTTTCCCTCAAAGGCCAAATCATCGAACATCTACAGGCATAACATGTGTGCGAAGTGTGCAGTCCATGCACAATGACCGCACAAGCCAGTAGTGCCCAGGGGGGGTTACGGGGTGGTGGGGACACCTGTGCCCGCATCCAGGAGTGAGAGCCGCTCGGACGCCTGACGTCCGCCTTCCGTCGTAGGCCGATTTTGGCCCGACGTTTCACCAGTCTGTCCAAAACAGGGCCCACAGGGGGGTTGGTGTGTCCCAAAGATGACCATGTCACGTCTGGCCGCGCTCGGTCGTGAGGAACCGTCGCTGCTCGCCCTCGCCCAACGCCTGCTCACGGTGGCGGAGTTGGGTCTGCCGGCGATGCTGCTGCCCGGCAAGGAGGCCTTCGCCTTCACCATGGCCGCACGCCGGGCACCGGACGGTTCCTGGGCCCTGGACCGGCGCGGGACCAGCACCCGGTACGCGGCCATCACCGCGCTCGGCGTGCGCTTCCTGCCCGAGGACCGGCAGCGGGCGGCGCTGGGCGGGCGCACCGCCCAGGAGTTCACGGGACTGCTGGTGGAGTCGCTGCCCGGGGTGACCAACCTCGGGGACGCGGCACTGATCGCCTGGGCCGCCGCCGAGACCGGGCACCCCAAGCTCTCCGACGCTGTCGCGCGGGTCGAGGCGCTGGACGCGTACGACAAGCCGCAGTACACGGTCGAGGCGGCCTGGGTGCTCTCCGCCTACGCGGCGGCCCGTGACACGGTCGATGTGGAGAGACGTTTCACCTCCGCCCGTGACCGGCTGCTGAAGGCCCGCATCGGCACCGGTCCGCTGTTCCCGCACGCGACCGCGCCCGGCCTGCTGCCCTGGTACCGGGCGCATGTCAGCTGCTTCGCCGACCAGACGTATCCGCTCCAGGCCCTGGCCCTCGCGCACGCGAGCGGCGACGGGGACGACGAGGCACTCGCCGCGTCCGAGGCCTGCGCCACGCGGATCTGCGAGCTGCAAGGTGACGGCGGGCAGTGGTGGTGGCACTACGACGCGCGCACCGGCGGAGTCATCGAGGGCTACCCGGTCTACAGCGTCCACCAGCACGCGATGGCGCCGACCGCCCTGTTCGATCTCACCGACGCGGGCGGCAGCGACTTCGGCGCGGCGATCCGCAAGGGCCTGCGCTGGATGACGGAGGTGTCCGAGTTCTCCGAACACCCCGACGTCCGCGAACCGTTGATCCTCGACGAACTCGGTGTGACCTGGCGCAAGGTCTACCGAGGTGACCCCAAGAAGGCCGTCCGCGCCGTCCGGGGACTGACCACCCGGGCCCTTCCGGGGCTTCGGCTCGCGTCCCTGGACCGGGTGTACCGGCCGCTGTCCGTGGACCGCGAGTGCCGCCCGTACGAGTTCGGCTGGATGCTCCACGCCTGGCAGGGGGGTCGGATATGAGCGGGCGTCAGACCCTGTTCGGGGTCGAGCTGGACCCGTTGACCATGGACCAGACCGTCGAGCGCTGCCTCGAAGCGGTGCGGGACGGCAGGCAGTTGGAGATCGGCGTGGTCAACGCCGCGAAGCTGGTCAACATGCGGCGGGACGAGCGGCTCGCCAAGGCGGTGTCCGGCTGCGATCTGGTCCTCGCCGACGGACAGGCCGTGGTGTGGGCCGGGCGGGTACTGAAGGCCCCGCTGCCGGAGCGGGTGGCGGGGATCGACCTGTTCCTGCGGCTGCTGGCCGAGGCGGAGACGGCGGGCGTGTCGGTGTACTTCCTCGGCGCCAAGGAGGAGGTGCTGGAGGAGATGGTGCGGCGGGTGGCCGCGCGTTTCCCCGGCCTGAAGGTGGCCGGTCACCGCAACGGCTACTTCGACGACTCCGAGCAGGCGGGCATCGCCGACGCGATCGCCGAGAGCGGCGCCCAGATGCTCTTCCTCGGCATGACCTCGCCGAAGAAGGAGATCTTCACGGCCGCCTACGGGGAGCGCACCGGGGCCCGTGTGGTGCACGGCGTCGGCGGCTCCTTCGACATCCTGGCCGGCATCACCAAGCGGGCCCCCGCCATCTGGCAGCGCTGGGGCCTGGAGTGGCTCTACCGCGTGCTCCAGGAGCCGCGCCGCCTGGGCCGGCGCTACCTCACCACCAATGCTGCCTTCCTCCTCATGACGGCGCGCGAGCGTTTCCGGCTCACCCCGTCGACCGCTCCCGCGAACAGGAGTCACTGATGCGCGTCGTCGTGGTTGGACAGGGATACGTCGGCCTGCCGCTGGCCATCCGGGCCGCCGAGGTCGGACACGAGGTGATCGGGTACGACGTCGACTCGCGCCGGATCAAGAGCCTCGCCGCGGGTGAGTCGTTCGTGGAGGACGTCTCCTCCGAGCGCATCCGCGCGGCGCTGGACAACGGCAGCTACCGCGCGAGCGAGTCGGCCCGCGACTGCGGCGGTTTCGACGTCGCCGTCGTGACGGTGCCGACCCCACTGCACGAGGGCACCCCCGACCTGCGGTACATCAAGGAGTCGGCGGTCACCCTCGGCCGCTATCTGCGCCCCGGCGCCACGGTGATCCTGGAGTCGACCACCTACCCGGGCACCACCCAGGAGCTGTTCGCGCCGCTCCTGGAGGAGGGTTCGGGTCTCGCCGCGGGCACCGACTTCCATCTCGGGTACAGCCCGGAACGGATCGACCCCGGCAACGCGGTGTGGGGTTTCAAGGAGACGCCGAAGGTCGTCTCGGGCGTGAACGAGGCCTCCCTGAAGGCGGTCGAGGGCTTCTACGCCCAACTCGTCGACACCACCGTGCCGGTGAGCTCGCCCAAGGAGGCGGAGCTCGCCAAGCTCCTCGAGAACACCTTCCGGCATGTGAACATCGCGCTGGTCAACGAGATCGCGATGTTCGCCCACCATCTGGACATCGACGTGTGGCAGGCCATCGAGGCCGCGTCCAGCAAGCCGTTCGGCTTCATGAAGTTCACGCCGGGACCGGGCGTCGGCGGGCACTGCCTGCCCATCGACCCGTCCTATCTGTCCTGGCGGGTGCAGCGCGAACTCGGCCAGAGCTTCCGGTTCGTGGAGCTGGCCAACGACATCAACAATCACATGCCGGAGTACGTGACCCGGCGCATCACCGACCTGTTCAACACCAGACGAAGATCCGTCAACGGCTCCCGCGTCCTGCTGCTCGGACTGGCGTACAAGAAGAACACCGGTGACGCCCGCGAGTCGCCGGCCCTGCGCATCTCCCAACTGCTCCTCGACATGGGGGCCCAGGTCCGAGCCGCCGACCCGCATGTCGTCGAGAGCCTCCCGGTGGACGCCCGGCTGGTCCGGGTCGAGCCGGACGCGGAGGAGCTGGCCGCCGCCGACGTGGTGGTCCTGCTCACCGACCACGACGGCTTCGACTACGAACTCATCGCCGAACAGGCCCCGTTCGTCCTCGACTGCCGTCGCCGCCTGTCCCCCGGCCCCACGATCGAGGTGCTCTGAACCATGCCGCGGATCGTCTGCGTCGCCGGGGCCCGCCCCAACTACATGAAGATCAAACCGGTGATGGACGCCCTGGAGCGCCGCGGCGCCGAGGTGCTCCTCGTCCACACCGGCCAGCACTACGACCCGGCCATGAACGACGTGTTCTTCGCCGACCTCGGCATCCGGCCGCCCGACCGCTTCCTCGGCGTCGGCTCGGGCAGCCACGCCGAGCAGACCGGACGCGTGATGACCGCCTTCGAGCCGCTGCTGGAGGAGGTCTCCCCGGACATCGTCGTCGTGGTCGGCGACATCAACTCCACGCTCGCCTGCGCCCTGGTCACCGCCAAGGCGGGGCCGCTGCTCGCGCATGTCGAGTCGGGCCTGCGCAGCCGTGACTGGAGCATGCCGGAGGAGGTCAACCGGGTCGCCACCGACCGGGTCAGCGACTATCTGCTGGCCCCCTCCCCCGACGCCGTCGACAACCTGCGGGCGGAGGGGTACCGGGAGGACCAGATCCACCTGGTCGGCAATGTCATGATCGACACGCTGCTGGCCAACCTGGAGCGGGCCCGCGCCTCCGACGTCCTGGACCGGTTCGGGCTGACCCGGGGCGAGTTCGGACTGGTCACCCTGCACCGCCCCGCCAACGTGGACGACCCCGAGGTGCTCGCCGGACTCCTCAAGGCCCTGGGCGAGATCGCCGGCCGCTGCCCGCTGGTGCTGCCCGTGCATCCCCGCGCGGCCGGCAAGCTGGCCGAGCTCGGCGTGCCCGGGGGCATCCAACTCGTCCCGCCCGCCGGGTACTTGGACTTCATCGCGCTACAGGACGCCGCCCGTGTCGTACTGACCGACTCGGGCGGTGTGCAGGAGGAGACCACGGCCCTCGGGGTGCCCTGTGCGACCCTGCGGGACAACACCGAGCGGCCCATCACCGTCGAGCAGGGCACCAACGTGCTGGCCGGACGCGATCCCGCCCGGATCGTCGCCATGGTGAACCGGGTTCTGGACGCCCCACCGGCCCCGCGCCGGCCCGAACTCTGGGACGGCAGGGCCAGCGAACGCATCGCCGAGGTGCTGGTGAAGGGAGGCACCTCGGGCACCCGGCCGAGACCCACTGATCAACCGAGACCCACGGACCGAACGCTCCCCATATGATCCGCTTGCAACATATGCTCGTCGAACATCTGGTCACTAGGGGGGACCATGGATCTCGCTGAGATCTTCCGAGTCATGCGCAGGCGCTGGTACGTCCTGCTGCCGGGGCTGTTGCTGACCGCAGGCCTGGTCTTCGGTGTGACCCGGGTGGTTCACGTGACCTACCAGTCGCAGAGCACGGTGGTGCTGCTGAACTCCCAGAAGGCGACGGTGGCCTACGACGGCAATCCCTTCCTCAGCACCCAGACCTCGCTCACCGGCATGGCCGACAGTCTGGCGCGCAACCTCAACTCCGACGACTCGCTGCGGGAGCTCAAGTCCCGTGGCGCGAAGGGGACGTTCGAGGCGAAGCTCGCCGACAACGCGCAGGGCCCGCTGCTCTGGCTGACCGTCACCGGCACCGACAAGGCGTCCGTCCTGTCCTCGGACAAGATCCTGACCGCCTACGCCAAGGAGCGGCTGGAGCAGTTCCAGCAGGACCAGTCGGTCGCCTCCAAGGCCATGATCCGCATGACGACGATCGTGGCCCCGCAGACGCCGGTGGCGCAGACCAAGACCCGGCTCGAGTACATGATCATGGCGGGCGGTGCGGGGCTGGTGCTCAGCCTGGTCGCCGTCTTCTACGTGGAGGCGCGCAGGCGGCAGCGGCGTCCCGACGCACCGGAGGAGGCGGAGACCACCGACCAGGACCCGGCGGCCGACGTGCCGGTCGTGGAGGAGACGCTCGCCATCCGCCGGCCGCCGAGCTGGTCGCAGTCCACCGGGAACGAGCGCACCGCCGCCCAGCCCCAAGAACCACGGCCCGTCATGGCCGGAGCATCCGCCGCAGAGCCGCGCGACGAGGAGTCGAGCCATGGACATCGCCCGCGCACCGGACAGCGCGACCGGTGAGACGAGCGACGCGCCCGCTCCGCCCCTCATCGCAGAAGCCGCAGGAGCCACAGAAGCCGCAGGAGCCGTAGGAGCCGTAGGAGCCGCAGAACCCCCCGCGCCCCCCGCCCCCTCGCTCGGCCGGAAGGTCCGCTCCGCCGCCCGCTGGAGCCTGATCAACACCGTCGTCCTGCGGCTGGGCAACTTCGCGACCGGCATCGTCCTGGCCCGCTTCGCCCTCGGCCCCGCGGAATGGGGCGTGTACGGCATCGCCCAGACCGTGCTGCTGGTCCTGCTGTCCGCCAACGAACTGGGCGTGGGCCTGGCCATCGTCCGCTGGGAGGGGGACGCGCGGCGGTTCGCGCCGACCGTGCTCACCCTCAGCACCCTCTCCAGCGGGCTGCTGTACGTGGCACTGTTCGCGTCCGCACCGACGGTGGCCGGTCTGCTCGACTCGCCGGACGCCGCGGGCGTGCTGCGGGTGATGTGCCTGTGCGTGCTCATCGACGGCGTGGCCCAGGTACCGGGCGGCTTCCTCACCCGTGAGTTCGCCCAGGGCAAGCGGATGGTCATCGACGGACTCAACTTCGTCGTCGGCACCGGTGTGACCCTGGTGCTGGCCTTCGCGGGCTGGGGCGCGATGAGCTTCGCCGTGGGGGCCGTCGCCGGGAACGTGGTGACGCTGATCGGCTGCGCGCTGGCCGCGCCGGGCACCCTCAAGTACGGCTGGAACCCCGAACAGGCCCGGGCGCTGCTGCGGTTCGGACTCCCGCTGGCGGGGGCGAGCATGCTGGCGCTCGCGGTCGTCAACGTCGACACCATGGTGGTCGGCGCGACGCTGGGCAACATCGCACTGGGGTTCTACGTCCTCGCCTTCAACATCTCCGGCTGGCCCGTGCGGATCATCTCCGAGGCCGCCCGCCGGGTCTCCTTCGCCGGCTTCTCCCGCCTCGCCGACTCACCACAGGCCCTCGCCCAGGGCTTCAGCCGGGCCCTCGGCGTCCTGATGACCGGCACCGTCCCGCTGTGCGTCCTGCTCGCCGGCCTCGCGGAACCCGTCATCCGCCTGATCTACGGCGACCAGTGGGCACCCGCCGCCTCGGCACTGCCGTGGCTGATGGCCCTCGGCCTGATCCGCATCGGCAGCGAACTCGCCTACGACTGTCTCGTCGCGGTCGGCCAGCGCCGCTCGCTCTTCCTGGTGCAGGGACTGTGGCTGGTCGCCCTGATCCCGGTCCTGCTCGTCGCCGCCCGTCTCCACGGCACCGCCGGGGTCGCCCAGGGCCATGTCCTGGTCGCCGGCGGCCTGGTGGTGCCCGTGTTCCTGTTCGCCCTGGGCCGTGGCGGCATCGGCGTCGCCCGGATCGCCCGGGCCTGCGCGTGGCCCTTCCTCGGCGGGGCCGTGATGGCCGCGGTCGTCCTCGGCCTGGAGCCCCTGCTCGGCGACGGCCCGCTCGCCCTGCTCACCATCGGCACGATCGCCCTGGCCGGCTACACGGTGTGCGTCCTGCCCAGCCGCGACTTCCTGCGCGGCGTCGACCGGCCCCACCGCGGCCGGCACCGGGCGACCGCGCCGGTCCGGTCTCCCCAACAGGACTTGAGGTGACCCGGATGTCACGGCCCACCCGCCGACACTCACTCCAGGGGCTGCTGCTCGCGGCCTTACTGACGGTCGCGAGCGCGGCCTGCTCGGGATCGGAACCGGACAAGTCGGCCTCGGCGGGCTGCCCGAAGGACCGTCCGTCCTGCCGTACGAGCGCCGCCCCGAAGGCATCGAGCGCCACGCCGTCGGCCGAGACCGGCGAGGCGACGGGAACCCCGGCCGCCTCGCCGTCCCCGTCGTCGACTCCGTCGGCCCGCCCGTCCTCGTCGGCGAAGGCGCCCACCCCGAGCGGCGCGCCCGCCGCCCGGACCGGCTGCGCCTCCCCCGGCGCCTGCGGCTTCCCCGACGCCCGCACCACCGGCCCCCGCACCCGCCTGACCCCCAAGAAGACCGGCTACCGGACCATCCGCACCGACGGCACGGTCATCCGGGGCCAGGACATCACCGGCTCCCTCGACATCTACGCCGACAACGTCACCATCATCGACACCAAGATCACCTCGGACAGCTGGTGGGGCATCAACCTGCGCCCCGGCTTCAGCGGACTGCGCGTCCTGCACTCCACCATCACCGCCGTCCCCGGCACCGGCCCGGACAACGGCGGCGTGGACTACGCGGTGTCCAACATGGGCGGCAGCTCCATCGAGGTCGGCTGGTGCGACATCTCCGTGTTCGGGGACGCGCTGTCGATGGGGCAGGGCAACATCCACGACAACTACGTCCACGACATCGAGCCGTTCGTGAACCTCGGCGGCGAGTGGCAGCACACCAACGCGGTGATCAGCGGCGGCGGCAACACCGGGCACCTGGCCATCCGCCACAACACCCTCCTCAACGAGACCAGCCTCAAGCAGGGCGCCTCGGGCAGCATCGGCCTGTTCGCGGACGTCGGCGTGGTCCGCAACGTCACCGTCGACGACAACTGGATCGCCGGCGGCGCGTACGCCCTCTACGGCGGTTCCACGGGCGCCACCGGGATCAAGGTCACCGACAACATCTTCTCGACGGAGTTCCACCCCGCCTCGGGCGGCTACGGCGTCGTCGCGCACTGGAACGACAAGGGCGCCGGGAACGTGTGGCGCAACAACCGGCTGTCCGACGGCCGCCTCGTCACCCCGGAGCCCGCCTCGTGAGGCGCGTCGTGCGGATGCCGTGGACGCTGCTCAAGGCGGTGTTCGGCTGGCTGGTGCTCTTCGAGGCCAGGAACAAGGTCCTGCTGGCGCCGTCCGCGGTGCGACTGCGCCGCATCGAGGACGCCGAGGTCCGGCGGCTGTCGGCCGGTCTGCCGGCACCGCCCTCGGCCCTGGTCGCCACCGTGATCGCCACCCACCGGCGCCCCGACGCCCTGCGCGCCGCCGTCCGCTCGGCCCTGGACCAGACCGTGCGCGACCACGTCGTGATCGTGGTCGACGACGGCGCCGGGCTCCCCGAACTCCCGGACGACCCAAGGCTGTTCGCGGTCTCGCTGGCCCGCAACACGGGCGTGGCGGGCGTCGTGCGCAACGTCGGCATCCGGCTCACGCGTTCGCGGTACGTCGCCTTCCTCGACGACGACAACCTGTGGGAACCCGACCATCTGGAACGCGCGTTGGGAGCCCTGGAGTCCGCCGACGCGCCCGTCGGCGTCTACACCGCACTGCGCCGCGTCCTGCCGGACGGCAGCGAGAAGGACATCCTGTCGGTCCCGTACGACCGGCGCCGCGCCGCCCGCGAGTCCTTCCTGGACACCAACGCCTTCGTCGCCCGCCGCACCCGCTCCCTGCACTTCAGCCGCCTGCGCCGCACCCCGGAAGTGCTGCCCCGGGAGGACTGGGAGCTCATCCACCGGTACGCCCGACGGCACCGGGTGCGCCATGTGCCGCACCCGACCGTGCGGTACCTGGTGAACCCGGCCAGCTTCTACACGGACTGGTGACAGCCCGTGCCTCCCCCTCCTCCGTTCCTCCTACAGTTCCGCTCCGACGTCAGGTGGTTGCCCCGATGCCCCGATCCCGCGCCCTCAGAAACAAGTTCGTCGACGCACCCGGCTCGCTGGGCGAACGGATGCGTGTCGCCCGCTGGGAGCGGTTCCGGCGCTGCTTCCCCGGCATCGAGGGCATGCGGGTCGTGGACCTGGGCGGCACGGCCGAGATGTGGCTGCGGGCGCCCGTGCGTGCCAAGCACGTCCACCTGATCAACCTGGAGGCGCACCCCGCCGACCTGCCCGACTGGATCACCGCGGAGAACGCCGACGTCACCGACCCGGAGGTGGCCGCGGAGCTGAGCGCCCAGGGCGGCTACGACCTGGTGTTCTCCAACTCGACCATCGAGCACGTCGGCGGCCACAGCCAGCGGCAGAAGTTCGTCGCCGCGGTCGAACGGCTCGCCCCGCTGCACTGGATCCAGACGCCGTACCGCTACTTCCCCGTCGAGCCGCACTTCGTGGCGCCCGGCTTCCAGTTCCTGCCGCTGGCCGCCCGGGCCCGCCTCGTCCGACGCTGGCCACTGGTCCACAGCCGTCCCGACAGCCCCGAGTCGGCCATGAACGCCGTGATCAACATCGAGCTGCTGACCCGCACCGAGATGCGCTACCTGTTCCCCCGGTCGGTGCTGCTCAGCGAGCGGGTGCTCGGTGCCCCCAAGTCGCTCATCGCCGTGAGAACGGAGACCGCATGCTGAACAACCTGGTCAACAGACATGACGCGGACCGGCTCCTGCGCAAGGTGCGCAAGCTCGAACTCAACCCCGTGCTGGCCAAGTTGCGGGTGCGGGGCGGGGCCCGGGTGGTCCAGCACTGGTCCCAGGTCGACCCGTCGCTGACCGAGTGGTGGGCGATCCCCTCGGTGATCAAGCGGTGGAATCTGCTGATGACCGGGGACGCGGAGGTGTCCTTCCCCCAGTACGTGGCCGCCAAGCACTTCGCGCCGCGCACCGATCTGCGGGGGCTGTCGCTGGGCTGCGGGACCGGCGGCAACGAGCTGCTGTGGGCGAAGACGGGCGCGTTCTCCCTGCTGGAGGGGGTGGACGTGGCGCCGGAGCGGATCGATTTCGCGACCCGGACCGCCGCGGACGAAGGCCTCGCCGACGTCCTGCGCTTCCGGGTCACCGACGTCAATCAGATGACCGCGGACGGCGAACGCTTCGACGTGCTGCTGGGCCTGCAGTCCCTGCACCACTTCGACAAACTCGACGAGACGCTGCCCCGTCTTGCCCAACTCATCGAGCCCGACGGCCTGTTCGTGATCGACGAGTTCGTGGGGCCGACGCGCTTCCAGTGGACCGACGCGCAACTCGACGCGGCGAACGCGCTTCTCGCCCGCCTTCCCGAGGAACGGCGGCGGTTGGCCGACGGGCGGATCAAGCGGCGGGTCGTGCGGCCCAGCCGGATGTCGATGGTGCTGGACGATCCCTCGGAGGCGGTGGACGCGGCGGCGTTGCTGCCGGGGCTGCGGCGGGAGTTCGAGGTCGTGGAGGAACGGCCGTACGGGGGCACGGTGTTGCATATCGCGTTCTCCGGGATCGCCCATAACTTCCGGGATCAGTCGCCGGAGACGCTGGAACTGCTGGAGCGGTGTTTCGCGATGGAGGACGCGGCACTTCCTGAGGTGGGGCATGATTTCATCGCGATGGTGTGCCGGAACGGCTAAGGACGTGCCGGGAGAGGTTGCGGGCCGTCTACAGGTGCGTTGTGGCTGGTCGCGCCCACGCGGCGGAGCCGCATATTGATACAGCCCCGCGCCCCTGAGCGGCGTCACGGCCCCGGTGTCTTGTGCAGTACACCCGGTTGCACCAAAGCCGCTGCTGCCGCCCTGCTTGCCGGGCGGCCCAGCGCCGCCCGTGAGGTCTCCCTGAGCAGGACCGCCGTGCGGAAGGCTGCCGTCGCCAGGCGGCCATGCCTACGGCCGTACAAGCGGACCCGGTTCAAGGTGAGCAGCGTCCACAGGCGGGGTGACACCTGGGAGTCGCCTCCCAGGTGCACCGCCTCGGCGCTCGGCTCCAGCTGTGTCGCGTACCCCAAGTCCCCTGCCCGCAGGCAGAATTCCGTCTCCTCCGAGTAGAGGAAGAAGGACTCGTCCCACTTGCCGCACGCGGCGATGCACTCCCCCGAGATGGCCATCAGCGCGCCCGTCGCCCAGTCCGCCCGGGTGGGCTGTCGGTAGGCGCTCGGGTCGGTCACCAGCTCGCTCAGGGCCGGGAAGCGGCCCGCCCGAGTGTTGCCGATGATCGCCTCGCCGAGCGCCCGGAGCACGGTCGACTCCCGGCGCAGGGAGCGATGCGGCGTGTCCCGGCCCTCCTCGTACAGCAGGGGTACGGCGATTCCCACACCGCTCCCGAGACTGTCCACCAGGCGTTTGGCGCAGCCCTGCCGCATCCGGACGTCCGGGTTGCAGATGAGGGCGACCCCGTAGTCCCCCGCCGCGTCCAGTGCCGCGTTGATCCCGGCCGCGTACCCGGCGTTGCGGCCCGTCTGGACGACCGTCGCCTCGGGGGCGAGGGTGTGGAGCACCTCCACCGTGTCGTCGGCCGAGTCGTTGTCGGCGACCACCAGCCGCCAGTCGAGGCCCGCCATGCCGTCGGGCAGGGCGGCGAGGAACCCGGGGAGCACCGCGGCGCTGTTCCAGGTGACGACGACGACGGCGACGGTGCTCATCGGGACTCCACGAGTTGGGGGAGCTGGGGTTCTGCTGCCTTACGGGGTGCGCGGACCACCTCGGCGGCGTCGGCCTCCCGGCGCACGAAGCCCAGGTAGCTGCCGCCCGCTCCCAGGACGAGGAAGAACATCCCCGCGTACATGGGGAAGCTGAGCGCGTCGAAGGTGGCGCTGATGACCAGGGCGACCAGGGCCGAGGCGAGGAACGCCTGGCCGAGTTCGCGGTCGGACTCGGTGCGAGCGAGGCGGCGGATGGCGCCGCCGGTGTGCATCCCGGTGATGAAGAGCGCGAACAGGGCGATCAGGCCCAGGATGCCCATCTCGGCCAGGGTCAGCATGTACTGGTTGTCCGTGAAGAAGTACAGGTCGGGGGTGAAGGTGCCGAACCCGCGGCCGAACCAGGGGTGTTCGTCGAAGTACGGGACGATCGCGCTGTACTTCACCGTGCGCGCCTGCGTGCTGCTGTCGGAGTTGGACAGGAAGCTGGCGAACAGGTTGGTGATCGTTCCGATGAGGCCGGGGATGATCACCTTGAAGCCCGCCACCGAGCCCAGGATGAGGCCGACCGCGGCCCAGCGGCGCTGCGGCTTCCAGCGGGGCACCATCACCAGGATGACGATGAAGGCACCGATGATGGACGTCCGCGACACCGTCAGCGGAAGCGCGCCCGCCATGATCGCCACCGGCGCCCAGCGGCGCCACGCGCGCATGTGTCGTCGTACCGGATCGAAGGCCTGGTGGACGGCGAAGGGGACCAGGATGGCCAGCATGCCGCCGAACTCCAGCGGGTGGGCCGTGGTGGAGCGGGGCCGGGTGAAGGAGCCACGGTCCATCGCGCTGATCCCGGCGGTGCTGGACTGGAGGCCGGGGATGTGGATGGAGTCGGCGATGTTGGTGGCGGCGAAGAAGTCGTAGTAGCCGATCAGCGCGACGACGGTGCCCATGACGACGAGGCGGCGCATCAGGGTCTCCAGGCGGCTGCGTTCCTGGATGCCGGCCGAGGCCAGCACCACCAGCGCCACCCACACCCCGAGCCCGATGAGTCCGCGGTCGGCGCCGAGGACCTCCTCGTGGCTGCTCTCCCGGGTCGCGTTCGCGAGGTAGGACAGGAGGACGGCCGCGGCGAGCAGGCACATCACCACGCGCACCAGCCTCGTCCCCCGGGCCGGCAGGATGCGGCCGCCGAGCCAGGTCGCGAGGTACCAGAGGAGGCCGAGGAGGGCGAAGACGTTGGCCGGTGTGCCGACGCCGCCCAGCGCGGGCAGGGTGAGGTTCGAGGGCACGAAGAACGCCAGGGCCAGGTAGCCGGTGAGGATCGTCGTGGCGTCCAGGCGCCGGGACAGCAGGCCCTTGGGGCGCTCGGGGGGACTGGCCCGGTGGCGTCGGGGGACGTATCCGGGCTGGGCGCGGCCCCGGCGTCGTACCACCGCGACGCCCTCGGCCAGGATGGACAGCAGGAACGCGGCGACCATGCCGACGATGACGACCGCCGCGATGTTCTGGTAGCGGCTCTTGGGCTGGGAGACGGGCGTCTGGGGCAGGACGACCGGCGCGGACTGCACCGCGTACCCCGACGGCACCTTGGAAGCGGCCTGCAAGGCCTTCAGCTGCTCGCCGGTGAACTTGGTGAGGGTGGTGGTCTCGCGGAGCACCTTCGCCCGGTCGGTGCCGGTGACGCTCAGGGTGAGCAGCGGGCTGTCGGCGTTCGGGGCGAAGCCGACCGTGTAGCGGTCCGTGACGCCACGGGAGTGCAACTCCTTGGCGGAGTCGTTCGACTGCAACGTCCTGATCAGCACGTCGGCGGTGACGACCAGCGAACCTCCGGCGTTCGACAGGGGGTTGCCGAAGGTCGGCGCCAGATCGGCGATCGCCGTGGAGTCGAGCAGGGTCACGGAGCTCTGCGACTCGTAGGACACCGGGACGGTCCGGAAGAGATAGCCACCGGCGAGGACGCTGAGCAGGGTGAGCGGCACCATGCAGTACCAGCGCCTGCGCATGATCGCCAGAATGTCACCGAGGCTCATGAGCCCTCCCCTCGACACAACCCTCGCAACGGCTCTCGACGCAACCCGGGTGATCCGGTAGCGACTTGCCCCGGTTGATGCGAGTATCGCTGGCGACGGAAGGAATCGCCGCTGTGTCGCCTCGTGAGGTCGCCGAAGCGCTGTTGCGCCGCTGGTACGTGCTGGTGTTCGCGCTCGTGCTGACGGCCGCCGGAGCGTACCAAGTGCTGCATCCCGCCCCGCGGTTCCTCAGTTCGGCGGTGGTCGTCCTCAAGCCCCCGGTCACGGGGAACCAGCCGAACCAGCTGACGAACCTGCAACCGCCGCTCGCCACCCTGTCGTACGGCGTCGTCCAGCAGCTGGAGTCGCCCGCCGGGCGCCGGGAGCTGGCGGCCGCCGGTGTCCATGGCTCGTACCAGCTCATCCCGCGCAACAGCGGCACCAGTGCGACGCCCCGCTATCTCATTCCCTCGCTCCAGGTGCAGGTGAAGGGGGCGAGCGCCGCGGAGGCGGACACGGCGGTCAGCCGGGTCATCGACGTCTACACCCGGCATGTGACCGAGTTGCAGGAAGCACAGGGGATCGCGGCCGATTCGCGGATCAGCGCGTCCGTCCTGGTGGCGCCCAGCGCGGCCCCGGTACAGGGCACCAGGACCCGCGCCCTGGCGGGGACGGCGCTGCTCGGCGGCATCGGCGGCATGCTGGCCGCGCTCTGGTTCGACCAGTTCGCGCTGCGCCGCAGGAGCCGGAAGGACGGCTCCCCGGAGCAGCCTCGTCCGGTCGAGGAGCTCGCGGTGGCGGGCTGAGTGGTTCACGGGCATCAGATACCGCGGCGCTTCCAGGACTCCCACCACAGCCACTCCCGCCCGCGCTCGGCCACGGCCGACCACACCAGCGGCTGGAGGTACGGCATCGCCTTCGGGCCGATCCGTCTGCGCAGCCGCAGGGCCCGGTACTCGGGCAGCGCCCGGTAGCCCGGCAGACACTGCTCGGCGAACGCCACGCACTCGTCGACCGGTACGACACCGGTGCGGCCCCGGTCGTAGGCGCGGTAGGCGCGGCGCAGCGCGTAGCGGGCGAGGCGGGTGTGGACCTGGTCGGCCAGCCGGTCGGCGTGCGGGAGCCGGTCGCCGCACTTGGCGAGCACGGAGTCGTAGGCGATCAGGCGCTGGCGCAGGTCGTCGAGCTGGCCGCCGAAGTCGGTCGTCGACATGTTGTTGCCGTGGACGCGGTAGAAGGCCTGGTCGGCGCCGCGGATGTAGCCGACGTCGGCGTGGGCGGCGAGCCGCATCCACATCTCGATGTCACCGGCGTGCGGAAGGGCCGGGTCGTAGCCGCCGACCTTGCGCTGGAGGTCGGTGCGGACGACCACCTCGGGCGAGGTGATGCAGCCGGTGCCCTCCCGGAAGCGCCGCTCCAGCCACCACTGGCCGGGGTAGACGACCGAACCGGTGCTCTGCGTGCGGGCCTTGGGCAGCGGGCCGCCGTGCTGGAAGCGCAGGGGACGCCCGTAGGCGAAGCCGGCCTCGGGGTGGGCGTCCAGGAGCGCGGCGGCCCGGGCCAGGGCGCCCGGGACGAGCCGGTCGTCGGCGGAGAGCAGGGCCACGTAGTCGCTGTCGGCCCACTCCAGCAGGCCCTCGTTGTACGTGGCGATGTGGCCCTTGTTGGTCTCGTGGACGTGGACCTCGATCCGCGGGTCGGAGGCGGCCAGCTTGCGGGCGACGTCCGCCGAGTCGTCGGGCGAGGCGTCGTCGATGATGAGCACCCGGAGGTCGACACCGGGGTTCTCGTCCAGGACGCTGCTCACGCAGTCGGCGAGGAAATGGCCGTACTTGAAGCACGGGATGACAACACTGACGCTGCTCATCGGTGGGGGTAGCCAATCCCCGGTGGTGGCCTCCCTGTCGGGTGCGGGAGACCACCACCGGTGGGTTCTCGTCGGTCAGTTCTTCTTCTTGCGGACGGTCTTGCTGGTCAGGGTCCAGGTCTTGGACTTCACCTTGTCGTGGTGCTTGTCCTGGGCCGTGACCGTGACCTTGAACCGCGTGCCGTCCGGCAGCGGACCGGTCAGGTGGACGGACACCTTGTGCGTGGCACGGTTGTAGGAGACGACCGCCGTGACATGCAGCTTCTTGGCGGCCTTGGTGCCCTTCAGGATGGTCAGCCCGGCGTCGACGTCCGCGACCTTGAGCTTGTCGGAGACGGCCATGACGAGGGGGTGCTTCGCGTCGGCGGTGTAGGTCACCGTCGACGCGCCCTCCTCGGAGGCCGTCTCCGCCGCCAGCGATCCGCTGGGGTTGGTGGCGGTGAAGACCGGGCCGACCCAGTAGTTCGCCGAACCGTAGGAGCCGGTCGGGAAGGCCGAGTCCGTGCCGTACTTGTAGAGCCCGTTGTGGTGGGCCGTGGTGTCGGCGGTGCCGGTCAGCGGATAGGACTGGTGGGCCGAGGCGAAGTAGCCGCCGTCGACCGCGTAGTGGCCGCTCGGCGCGTGGTAGGAGACGACGTACGCCGTGTCCGCGGTGACCGCCACCGGCGTGGCGAAGGTCAGCGTCTGCCAGCCGGTCGCCGACTCGTTGGTGAAGGTGCCGCTGGCCAGCAGGGTCCCGGAGTCGGTCCACAGGCTGCCGGTGTGGATGCCCGTGTTGCCGGTGCCCTTGTAGAAGGTGACGCCGGTGATCCAGCCGGCCGCCGAGGACGTGAACCGGGTGCCCAGCTCGACGGAGTTGGGGTCGGCGGTCATGTCGGTCGTGGACGGCACCGCGGAGGAACTCCACAGGGTGCAGGGGCAGGTGACCGCGGGCGGGGTGGCGCTGGTGGTGAAGGACCAGGTCACCGGGTCCGTCATGGCGTTGCCCCACACGTCGGAGGCCTGGACGGTCGCCGTGTACTTGGTGTGCAGGGACAGTTCGGTCGACGGAGTGAACGTCGCCTTGTTGGCCGCGGGCAGCGTCACCGCTCCCGGCACGGTGTTGCCGTCCGGGTCCTTCAGCGTGAACGTCAGGTTGTCGGAGTCGACGGACGCGCTGAACACGGCCGACACCGGCGCGGTGATCGCGGTGTCGGTCGCCCCGGAGGTCGGGGAGGTGGAGGTGACGGTGGGCGGGGTGGTGCTGGCCGTGGAGGTGTCCAGGACCACGTCGACCCAGTAGTTGCTGCCGGAGGCGGCCGAGGTCGGGAAGGCGCTCGTCGAGGTGTAGCGGTAGAGGCCGTTGCCTCCGTCGGTGCCGGACTTCAGTGCCGTCAGCGGCGCGAGGCCGGCGTCGCTGTCGGCGAAGGTCGTGTCGTAGGAGTAGCCGCCGTTGGGCGCGAAGTACGAGGCGACATAGGTGGTGTTGGCCTTCACGGTGACCGGGGTGGCGAAGTTGAGCTGCTGCCAGCCGGAGGCCGACTCGCCCGTGAAGGTGCCCGTGGCGAGCAGTTTGCCGTCCTTGGTCCACAGGTTGCCCTTGTGGGTGCCGGTGTTGTACGGCGACTTGTAGAAGCGGACGCCGGTGATCGAACCGGCCACCGTGGTACGGAACTTGACGCCGAGCTCGACCGAGCCGCCGTCGCCCGCGTTGACGGTGCCGGGCACCGCCGTGGCCGGCCAGATGGTGCACGGGCAGGCCTGCGGGCCGACCGTGATCGGGATGGTGGTGACGGCGCCGATGTTGACGCTGTCGTCGACGGCGCGGACCTTGATGGACGCCGAGCCCGGGGTGGACGGGGTCCAGCTGTAGCTCCAGGAGCCGAGCCCGGTCGCGGCCTGCCAGGTCGTGCCGCCGTCCGTGGACACCTCCACGCGGGCCACCACACCGCCGGAGTCGGTGGCGGTGCCCTTGATGGTGACCGGCTTCAGCGCGGGCACGGTGACCCCGGAGGCGGGGCTGGACACGGTGATCGTCGGGCCGGTGGTGTCGGTGGACTTGGTGGCGGCGACGAGCGTGCTCTGCCGCGTCAGCGGCTGGACGCCCATGTCGGCGAAGAGGTTCACCGTCGCCTGCTGCATGCGGACGTCCTCGGTGACGACCTGGTCCTCCGGGTTGTACGTCGGCAGGTTGGTCAGGCCCCACGACCACTGCACGGTCCCCGCCCCGAAGACCAGGGCACCGGAGTCCTGGTCACGGAAGGCGACGAGGCTGTGCTTCGCGGTGCCGTTGCCGTAGGTGTTGCCCCAGTCCATGCGCAGCTTGCCGTCGTTGATGTCCACGGTCGTGGACGACAGGTCGATGGCCCCGGCGGGTCTGGTGGCGTTGTCGATGTCGCTGTCCCACTCGTAGCCGAGGGTGCCCTCCGGGAAGGTCGCCGTCTGACTGGACGTCAGGTTGGCGATGGAGGTGTTGCGCCACAGCCGGTTCTTCCCGTACGAGCCGGGGACGGTGATGGCGTCGGCGCGGTAGCCGTTCACCGTGAACATGGAGCCGGTGAGGATGTTCGGCGGCTGGTAGGACTGCCCGTACTGGGTGCTGGTCGGGTCCATCCAGGTGCCGGTCCACTGGCCGCTGGGGTCGGCGACGCCGTTGTTCTGCGCCATCTTGGTCATCTTGTAGCAGACCAGGGTGCGGTTGGCGGTGTTCGCGCCGTCGATGCTCGGCGTCAGGCGGGTCTTCCAGAAGACCTCGTTGCCGCTGAAGAAGGCCTGCTGCACACCGGCCTTGCGGGCGGCGAGGACCTTGGAGTATTGGTCCTGCGTCCAGTACTCGTCGTGTCCGGAGGACAGGTACACCTTGTGGTTCTTCAGCAGGGTCTCGCCGCGGGTCGAGACGTCCACGCCGGAGAGGTAGCTGACGTCGTAGCCGTTGCGCTCCAGCCAGGCCAGCATCATGTACTCGGAGCCGTAGATGCCGTTGTCGCCGCCGATGTCCAGCGGCCGGTTGTAACTGACCTCGTAGGCACGGCCGTCGGGCGCGGGCCCGGCGCCGCCGTACAGGTCCTGGCCGCCGTAGTCGTTGTAGGCCTGCCAGGTCTGGTCGCTGGTCTGCACGACGATGTCGGAGGTGCTGGAGTCCTTGCGGACCACGAACGGGTAGGGCATCAGCCCGTCGCCGTCGGTCTGCGTCAGGTTCGCGATGTACAGGCCGGACACGGCGTCGCTGGGCACGGTCCAGCTCGCCGTCACGGGCCAGTTGCCGCAGTCGACCAGGCCGGTACTGGCCTTCTTGGTGCAACTCGCCGGGTTGGACGTGTAGTTGGCGGGGTAGGTCGTCGCCGCCTGCGCCGCCGTGGACATCAGGCGGGCGCCGTCACCGCCGTACCAGCCGAGCCGGTAGATCTCGATGCGGTACGAGGTCTTCGACTGGATCTTGAACTGGACGGTGTCCCCCGCCTGAACGCTCTCCTTGGTGGTGAACCCCTTGATGTCACCGTAGGAGTTGGGCGAGTACCAGTCCGTCGACGGGCTGCCCGCCTTGGAGTTCTCGCAGACGATCGGGTTCGAGCCCGATCCGCACGGATCGGCGGCCGCCTGGGCGGTTCCGGCCTGTGGGAGCACCGCCCATATCAATGCTGCTGCGACGGCCAGGCGCACGCCCTGGAGCCGTCTGCTCCATCTGTTCATGTGTACCTCTCAGCGGTGCTGTGCAGGACCGACCCGTGCGGTCGGGGTGGAACGGGGACCAGTCAGCCGGCGAGCGCGTCGGTGAGCGTCTCGACGACGCGCTGCTGCTGGTCGGGGGTGATCTGCGGGTACAGCGGCAGCGACAGGATGCGGTCCGCCGCCTTCTCGGCGTGGGGGAAGTCGCCGCGCTCGTGGCCGAGGTGGGCGTACGCCGGAGTGAGGTGGACGGGGGCGGGATAGTGCACCCCGGCGCCGATGCCCTCGGCGTTGAGCTTGCCGACGAGGGCGTCGCGGTCGGCGTCGGTGACCTGGATGACGTACAGGTGCCAGACGTGGACGTTGCCGGGTGCCGTCACCGGCCGCAGGATCCGGCCGGCGTCGGCGAGTTCGGTGAGCAGTTCGTCGTAGCGTTCCGCCGCCGCCCGCCGGGCCGCGTTGCCGTCCGCGAGCCGCCTGAGCTTGGCCCGCAGGACGACGGCCTGGAGTCCGTCGAGGCGGCTGTTGAACCCGGGCACGTCGTGGCGGTACTTGGCGACGCCGCCGTGGTTGGCGATGGCCCGCACCAGATCGGCGGCCGCTTCGTCGTCGGTGAGCACGGCACCCGCGTCACCGTAGGCGCCCAGGTTCTTGCCGGGGTAGAAGCTCGTGGCCGCGATGCCACCGCTGCCGGGGGCCCGGCCGTCGCGGGTGGCGCCCTGGCACTGGGCGGCGTCCTCCACGACCTTCACGTGGTCCGGCAGTTGCGTTCTGAGGGCGTCCACCTCGGCCATCTGACCGTACAGGTGCACCGGCACGACCGCCCGGGTCGCCGGGCCGACGGCGGCCAACGCGGCCTGGGGATCAAGCAGATGACTGTCGGGCAGGCAGTCCGCGAGGACGGGACGGGCGCCGATCCTGGCGACCGCGCCGACCGTGGCGATGAAGGTGTTGGCGGGCACGACGACCTCGTCGCCGGGCCGTACTCCGCTTGCGCGCAGGGCGAGTTCGACGGCGTCGGTGCCGTTGGCGACGCCCACGACGTGTCCGACCCGGCCGAAGTCGGCGTACTCCCGCTCGAACTGGCGTACTTCGTCGCCGCCGATGAACGCGGTGCGGGCGAGGACCCGTTCGAAGCCGGCCCGCACCTCCTCGGCGACCTCTTCGTGGGCCGCCTTCAGGTCCACGAGCGGAATCTGGTTGTTCACGTGGCCGGTCCCCCCATAGTTCGCGTCACAAGTTCTGCCAGCGCCGCGGCGCCCGCCTCACGCAGCCGCCGGGCCGGGCTCCCCACCCAGACCTCGCCCGGCGGTACGTCGCCGAGCACGCTGCTGCCCATGCCGATCTGCGACCAGGCGCCGATCGTGGTGCCTTCCCTGACCAGGGCGCCGGAGCCGACATAGGCGCCCCGCTCCAGCCGTACTCCCCCACCCAGCCGGACGCCCGCGGTGAGCGTCGCGAAGTCCTCGATCACGTCGTCGTGGGTGAGGACGACGTGCGGCATCACCGAGACATGCGCGCCGACGCGCACCGCGGCGGTCAGCACGCAGTGCGCGAGCAGCACCGAGCCGGGGCCGATCACCGAGGTGCCGGACACCACGGCCGTCGGGTGGACGACGGTGGCGTACCGCTCCTCGGGCAGGCCGAACCGGCGGACCAGCCGGGCGCGGGCCGCGTAGTCCCGCGGGTTGCCGACGCAGACCACGACCCGGGCCTCGGTCAGGTCGTGCACCAGGTCGCCGGCGCCCAGCACGGGCACGCCGTCCACCTCGGTGCCGTGCAGGGCGGGGTTGTCGTCGAGGTGTCCGAGCAGCTCGAACTCGCCCGCGTCCCGCACCGCCTGTGCGGTCTCCCGGGCGAAGCCACCGGCGCCGACGATCACAAGTCCGGTCATCCACCGGCCTGTTCGCGCAGAGCGGCGACCACCCGGTCCTGCTGGGCCTCGGTCATCGTGTGGAACAGCGGCAGGATCAGCGAGTCGCGGGTGATCCGCTCGGTGACGGGCAGCGGGGCGCGCGGATGGTCCGCGTAGGCGGGTTCGAGGTGCGCGGCCATGATCCCGCGCCGGGCGGAGACCCCTGCGTCGGCGAGCGCGCCGAGCAGCTCGTCCCGGCCGACGGGGAAGTCCGCGTCCAGCAGCACCCAGTACGACTGGAAGTTGGACTGACCGTGCGCGGGATCGCGTACGACGGTGAGGCCGGGGACGTCACGCAGCAACGCGTCGTAGCGGGCCGCCAGTTCACGGCGGCGGGTGATCATCGCGTCGAGCTTGCCGAGCTGGACCATGCCGATCGCGGCCTGGACGTCGGTCATCCGGTAGTTGAAGCCGACCTCCAGGTAGCTCTCCAGGACCGGCTTGTTGCTGGCGTGGCGCTCGGCCGCCGAGGCGTTCATGCCGTGCTCGCGCAGCCGGCGCAGCCGGGCGGCCCACTCGGCGTCGTCGGTGGTGAGCATGCCGCCCTCGCCGGTGGTGACGAGCTTGCGGGGGTGGAAGGACCAGGCGGCGAGCAGCGCCCCGTGCCCGACCGGCTTGCCGCCGACCGTGGAGCCGATCGCGCAGGCCGCGTCCTCGACCAGGGGCAGATCCCAGTCGGCGCAGACGGACCGCAGGGCGGCCACGTCGGCGGGGACGCCGCCTTGGTGAACGGCCAGCACCGCCTTGGTCCTTGGCGTCCGCACCGCGTCCACGGCGGCCGGGGTCAGGTTGCCGGTGGCGAGGTCGACGTCGGCGAACACCGGCTCGGCGCCGACGTACCGTACGGCGTTCGCGGTGGCGATGAACGACAGCGAGGGCACCACGACCTCGTCACCGGGGCCGAGGTCCAGGGCGACGAGGGACAGGTGCAGGGCGGTGGTGCAGGAGCTGACGGCGATGCCGTGCTCGGCGCCGACCCGTTCGGCGAAGGCCTTCTCGAAGGCGGCGACGCGCGGGCCCTGGGCGACCCATCCCGACAGCACGGCGTCGGAGGCGGCCTGCGCCTCCTCCTCGCCGAGCCACGGGATCATCACCGGGATGCGGTCGGTGCTCACTGGGCGGCCTCCCGCTCCGCGCGCCACCACTCGACCAGGTCCTTCAGGCCCGTGCGCAGGTCGATCTGTGCCGTGAACCCGAGCCGTTCGGCCGCCCGCGAGGTGTCCGCGAGGCGGCGGCTCACGCCGTTCACCGCCCGGGCGGGACCGTGCACCGGCTCCAGCCCTTCGGCACCCATCGCCTCCAGGAGGCCGTCGGCGAGCTCGCGCAGCGACGTCTCCGTGCCGCTCGCCACGTTGAACACCTCGTCGGTGATGTCCGACTCGGCGGCCAGCACATTGGCCCTCGCGATGTCACGGACGTCGACGAAGTCCATGGTCTGCGTGCCGTCGCCGAGGATCAGCGGCGGCTCGCCCGCCTCGATGCGCTCCATCCAGCGGATGAGGACCTCGGTGTACAGGCCGTGGATGTCCATGCGGGGGCCGTAGACGTTGAAGTAGCGCAGCGCCACGTAGTCCAGGTCGTACATGGCGTGAAAGCTGCGCAGCATGCCCTCGTTGAAGGCCTTCGCGGCGCCGTAGAAGGTGTCGTTGTTGTACGGGTGGTGGCGCTCGGTCGTCGGGAAGTCCTCGGCCATGCCGTAGACGGACGCCGAGGACGAGGCGATCACCTTGGACACGCCCGCCGCGGCCGCCGCCTCCAGGACGTTGAACGTCCCGTCGACCAGCACCTCGTTGGCGAGCCGCGGCTCCTCCGCGCACTGGGTGATACGGATCGCGGCGAGGTGGAACACCAGGTCGGCGCCCTCGGTCACCTTCTTCACGGTGTCGATGTCGCGGACGTCGCCCTCGACGACCTCCACCACCCCGCTCGGCAGGGCCTGCGCGAGGTTGGCGCGCCGTCCGCGCACGAAGTTGTCGAGTACGACGATCTCGCGGGCGCCGCCTTCGGCGAGGAGGTCGACGAGGTTGGAGCCGATGGTGCCGGCTCCCCCGGTGACCAGGATCTTCTTGCCACGAACACTGCTCAACTGCTGTGCCCTCTCAGGTGTGTTCACTTCGTTCAGCGCCCGGCGCGCAGGCCGACGACCGCGCCCTTGAACTCGAGGCTGCGGGAGGCGGCTTCGAGGATGTCCAGCACGCGCAGACCCGCGCGGCCGTCGGTCAGCGGCGCCCGGCGCTCGCGGATGGCGTCGCCGAACTCGTCGACCATGCCGCGCAGCGCCTCCTTCTCCCCGAGGGCGGGCGCGACCATGTCGCCGGAGCGGTAGGAGACGAGCATGTCCCGGCGTTCGTCCGCGCCGATCTCCTGCGGCGAGGCCAGGTCCACGCCCCGGTCGTAGACCGCCACCCGCTGAAGGGGGTTGAGGTCGTCCCAGACGAGGGTGCGCTTGGCGCCGCCGACCATGGTGGTGCGGACCTTGGTCGGGGAGAGCCAGTTGACGTGCACGTGGGCGATGGCCCCAGTGTTGAGCGTGAGCGTCAGATAGGCGACGCAGGCCTGTCCGGCGCCGATCGGGTCGGCCCCGTGGGCGGCGACGGCGACCGGTTCGACGCCCGCGGGGAGGATGAAGTCCAGGATCGACAGGTCGTGCGGGGCCAGGTCCCACATGACGTCGATGTCCTTCTGGACCAGCCCGAGGTTGATGCGCACGGAATCGACGAAGTGGATCTCGCCGAGTTCCCCGGAGTGGACCATGTCCCTGATCCGGCCCACGGCGGGCGTGTAGCAGTAGGTGTGGTCGCACATCAGGGTGAGGCCGCGGTCCTCCGCCTCGGTCACCAGGCGCATGCCGTCGGCGTAGGTCGCCGCGAGCGGCTTCTCGACGAGGACGTGCTTTCCGGCGCGCAGGGCGGCCAGGGCGATGTCGAGGTGGGTGCCGGCGGGCGTGGCCACGGCGACGGCGGCCACCTCGGGGTCGGCGAGGACGGCCGCGTAGTCGGCGGTGGCCTGGACGGTGGAGTAGCCGCCGAGGACCCGCTGGGCGCGGTCCACGTCGAGGTCGCACAGCCAACGCAGCCGGAACCGCTCGCTGGCCTGGAAGTTGCGGACGAGGTTGGGACCCCAGTAACCGGCCCCGACGACCGCGACCCCCATCGGCTCCTGCGTCACAGCGCTCCTCTTTCCTCGGTTCTTCGGTAGGTCCCGGCTCATCAGTAGGCCCCCGTTCCGCGCACCACCACGGACCCGGTGCGCAGGAGGATGGTCAGGTCGAGGCCCATCGACCAGTTGTCCACGTATCCGAGATCGAGCCGTACGGCCTCGTCCCAGGGCAGGTCGGAGCGGCCGCTGACCTGCCACAGCCCGGTGAGTCCCGGCTTGACGAGCAGGCGTCGTTTGATGTCCGCGGTGTACTCCTCGACCTCCGCCGGCAGCGGGGGGCGGGGGCCGACGAGCGACATCTGACCCCGCACCACGTTGAGCAGCTGGGGCAGTTCGTCGAGCGAGCTGCGGCGCAGGAACGAACCGACGCGGGTGACGCGCGGGTCCTCCTTCACCTTGAACAGCAGACCGTCGCTGTTCTCGTTGAGGTGCTCCAGCTCCGCCTTGAGGGCCTCCGAATCGGGCCGCATCGTCCGGAACTTGAGCATGGTGAAGTGGTCGCCGTACCGGCCCACCCGCTGCTGGCGGAAGAGTGCGGGGCCGGAGCTGTCCAGCCGTACGACCAGCGCGACGACCAGCATGGGCAGTGCCAGGAGAAGCAGCAGGACAGCGGCGAGGGAACGATCCAGCAGTTCCTTGGGCAGCCGGGAGAACCGGGAGAGGTTCGGCGCCTGGATCCGCACCAGCGGCACGCCGTTGGTGGGCCGGACCGCGAGCCGGGCGGCGGACACGTCGGCCAGCGTCGGGGCCAGCAGGAAGTCGACGCCCTGCGCGGCCGCCGTCCAGGACATCCGCCGCAGGACGAAGGCGTCGAGCTCGGGCGCCGGGAGCACCACCATGGCGTTGACGCCCATGGCCCGCACGACGTCGTTCATGTCGTCGATGCCGCCGAGGACGGGAATCCCCAACTTGCGGATGTCCGTGGCGTTCTCGGGGTCGGTCAGGCACACTCCGGCCAGTTGCAGCTCCTGTGCGCCGCCGCGACGCAGTACGCCGACCAGCTCCAGGATGCCGCGCGAGGGTCCGACCAGCAGGGTCGTGCTGCGGTCCCGGCCGCGGGCCCAGCGCCTGAGCAGTCTGCGGCGCAGCAGGTGCCGGACCGGCAGGGCGATCAGGACAGCCGGTATCGCGGCCATGGTCATGTCATGGAGAAGGGCCGCATCGTGCGTGAACAGCCAGTACGCGGCCGCGGCCAGCGCCGGCAGTGCGACCGCGCCGCGCAGCACCCTGCGGTACTCCTCGGTGCCCTGGCCCAGGGCACCGCGGTCGTAGGTGCGATGGGCGAGCATCGTCAGGATCCAGGTCGGAGGCAGCACGAGGGCCACCGCCCAGCGGCCGTAGGCTCCGTGGATCACCAACGCCGCGGCAACGGCCGCGAGGCCGTCCGCGACCAGCAGAACGGTCCGGTACTTACGGTCCCAGGGTCTTCGTCGAGCTACCGGACGTCTAAGTTCCGCATCCAAGTGCTCATGCGTGACCTCAATGGTCATGGCCCCCCACCACAGGCGCAGCTACCCCTGGCCGCAAGAGATCAGGACATACCGTCGCACGTCCGCGGCAGGGCTGGATCAGTGCCGTCGTGTCTCCTCCACACAGCGGCACCGGAATCAAGAAAGCAGAGCCGAGAAGCAATCAAGAAGGACTGCGACGGTTCCCCAACCGCCTCATGCCCTTTGCAAGTTGGTCAATGAGAGTTTCCCATCCGGTTACCGAGGCCGCGCCTTGGCATGCCTTCAGAGGCAAATCCCCTCCCTCACCAGCCTGGCGGCTCTCAATCTAGAGCATTGACCACAGCCACGGGAACAGTTGGACGAAACACACATCGCATTCGCGACACCGGCGTCATACTGCCCAGGTGACGAGCATCGTGATCCCGGCTCACAACGAGGAGCGCGTCATCGGCCGGCTCCTCGATTCGCTGCTGGACGACCCCGCGGAGGACCGCCCGGACATCGTCGTCGTGTGCAACGGCTGCACCGACGACACGGCCCGGATCGCATCCGAACGCGGCCCGCGCGTAACCGTGGTGGAGATCCCGGTCCCCTCCAAGCACGCGGCGCTGCGCGCGGGCGACGAGCACGCGCTCGGCTTCCCCCGGATCTACGTGGACGCCGACGTCGTCCTCACGGGCGCGGACGTACGAGCGCTCGCCGAGCCCCTGGCCGACGGCGCCTCGGGTGTTCTCGCCACCGCCCCCGAACGTCACCTCCCGCTGGCCGGCTGCGCCTGGCGGGTGCGCGCCTACTACCGGGTGTGGCAACGCCTCCCGGCGGTGCGCGAGGGCCTGTTCGGGCGGGGTGTCATCGCGGTCTCCAAGGAGGGGCACGCCCGGATCGCCGCCCTGCCCCCGCTGATGGCGGACGACCTGGCGGCGTCCCTGGCGTTCACCGCCGAGGAGCGGCGCGTGGTCGCCGGGGCGCGGGTCGTGGTCCATCCGCCGCGCACCTGGCGGGACTTGATCAAACGGCGGATCCGGGCCATGGTCTCCACGGCACAGGTCGAGGAGCATCGCGGGCCGGAGGAGGCCTCGGCCCGCACCAGCACGGCGGACCTCAAGGCCATGCTCCGCGCGGAGCCGACCCTGATCACGAGTGTCGTCGTCTTCGCCGCGGCGGCGGTCGTCGCCCGGCGACAGGCCCAGAAGGCCATCCGAGCACGGGACTTCGACACCTGGCTGCGGGACGACAGCAGTCGGCAGAACTGAACGCGGCGCACCAGGAGTCCTGATCATGTACCTCACCGACCGCTCCGCCACGCCGGAGGCGGACGCCACTCCGGACCGAAGACGCGGCCCGGGGCCCAAGGTCGCCCCGGTCGTGCTCGTGCTGGGCACGGTCAGCCTGATCACCGACGTCTCCGCGGAGATGGTCACCGCCGTCCTCCCGCTGTACCTCGTGACCACGCTCGGCTTCAGCCCCCTGGGCTTCGGTGCCCTCGACGGCGTCTACAACGGCGTCAGCGCCCTGGTCCAGCTCACCGGCGGCCACCTCGCCGACCGGATCCGCAACCACAAGCTGCTGGCCGGGCTCGGCTACGGCCTGTCCGCGCTGTGCAAGCCGCTGCTCCTGCTCGCCGGCAGCATCGGCGCCCTCGGCACCGTCCTGGCCCTGGACCGCACCGGCAAGGGGCTGCGCACCGCCCCGCGCGACGCGATGATCTCCCTGTCCACACCGGTCGAGCGGCAGGGTCGGGCCTTCGGTGTGCACCGGGCGATGGACACCACCGGCGCGATGCTCGGCCCGCTGGCCGCCTTCTTCATCCTGCGGGCCGCGGCCGACGGCTACGACGCCGTGTTCGGCGTCAGCGCGTGCGTCGCCGTGCTCGGCGTGGTCGTCCTCCTGCTGTTCGTGCCCGGCAAGCGGCGCGACACGCCGGACGGTGCCGGGGCCGAGCCGAGGCCGCCCGTCCGGGTCGGGGAGGCCCTCGCCCTGCTGCGGCTGCCCCGGCTGCGGGCGCTCGCGGGCTGTGCCGCGCTGCTCGGTCTGACCACCGTGAGCGACGCGTTCGTCTATCTGCTGCTCCAGCGCCGGGCGGGGGTCGGCGAGGAGTGGTTCACGCTGCTGCCGCTGGGCACCGCGGTGGTGTTCCTGCTGCTGGCCGTGCCGCTCGGCGCGCTGGCCGACCGGATCGGGCGGCGCACGGTGTTCCTCGCCGGCCACGTCGGCCTGCTCACCGCGTACGCCCTGCTGCTGTGGGCGCCGGACACCCCGCTGCTGGTACCCGCGGTGCTCGCCCTGCACGGCTCGTTCTACGCGGCCACCGACGGCGTGCTGCCGGCCGCGCTGGCCGGGGTCGTGCCCGAGCATCTGCGCGCCAGCGGCCTCGCCATCGTCGGCACCAGCCAGGCGCTGGCCCGGTTCTGCTGCTCGCTCGCCTTCGGCGCCGCCTGGACCATGTGGGGCGACGGCACGGCACTCGCCGGCTCGGCGATCGGCCTGCTGTGCTGCGCGGCGGTCGCGGGCGTGGTGCTACGACCGTCCGGCGGGCCGCGATGACCGGCGCACCGCCCTCCGGCACCAGCGTGGTGCTACGACCGCCGGGCGAGCCGCGATGACCGGCACAGCGCCCCCGGGCACCAGCACAGAACCGACAACCGCCGCAAGGAACCCCATGACTTCGCTCCGCCGCCGCCTGCTCATCCTCGTCGCGGCGGTCGTCCTGCTCGCGGGTCTGGCGACCGGCCTGGTCCTGCACGCCGCCGACCGCGCCGACGAGGCGAACCGGCCCCAGGCCGGCGGACCCGCCGTCAGCTCAGGGAAGCTGACGCTCGACCGCAAGAATCTCCTGACCTTCGTCAACGCGGCCGCCGGCCCGCACCGCACGGCCGTCGCCTCGGTGCCGTCCGCCGACCCCGGCGCCGGCCGGACCGCGTCCGACCTCAAGTGCGCCCGCTTCTACGCGGCGGCGGGCACGGGCATCTGCCTCCAGTCCGACACCGGCGTCCTCAAGCAGAGCAACCGCGCCCTGCTCCTGGACGCCGAGCTGCGCACCGTACGGACCTTCCCGCTCGCGGGCATCCCGAGCCGGGCCCGGGTCTCGCCGAGCGGCCGCTTCGTCGCCTGGACGGTGTTCGTCTCCGGCGAGTCGTACGCGTCCGCCTTCTTCTCCACCCGCACCTCGCTCCTCGACACCCGCACGATGAAGCTGGTCCCCAGCCTGGAGACCTTCTCGATCACCCTGGACGGGAAGCCGTACAAGGCGGCGGACGTCAACTTCTGGGGCGTCACCTTCGCCTCCGACGACGACACCTTCTACGCCACCCTGAACACCGCCGACAAGACGTATCTGGTGCGGGGTTCGATCTCGGGGAAGTCGGTGACCACGCTCGTCGAGAACGTGGAGTGCCCCTCCCTCTCCCCCGACGGGACCCGCGTCGCCTTCAAGAAGCGGGTGCTGTCGCGCACCGACCTCTGGCGTGAATACGTCCTCGATCTGCGCACCCTGCGCGAGACCCCGCTCGCCGAACGCCACAGCGTCGACGACCAGGCCACCTGGCTCGACGACGACACCGTCGCCTACGCCCTGCCCACCGAGGGCAAGGTCGGCAGCACGGATCTGTGGAGCGTGCCCGCCGACGGCAAGGGAACGCCGCGCCTGCTGATCGCGGGGGCGTCGTCCCCGGCTCCGCTGTAGGGCGTGCGTGGTCAGCCGGGTGGCGTGGCAGGTCCGGGTCCTCGGCGGTGAAGTGAACTCGTAAAAAGGCAGGGTCCCCTGACAGTGCCTGGGTCAGTCGAAGGTGACGTCGTAGCCGCCTGCCGGGCCGGGGACGTCGAACTCCCGTATCCGTTCGCCGAGGCCGGTCACGCGGGCCCGGCAGCGGTAGCGGCCGGCCGCGAGGCGGTCGACGACGAAGCGGCCCTCAGGGGTGGTGCGGGTGGTGTGGACCGGGTCGCCGGACGTGGTCTCCACCCTCACCCAGGCACCCGGGATCGGGGTGCCGTCCGCGGTCAGCACGGTCCCGCCGATCCGGATCAGCGCCTCGCCGCCGACGGTGGTGCGGAGCGTCTGGGTGGTGACCAGGGGGCCGACCTCCTCGACGCGGGGAGCCACCGGCACGGTCACCGTCAGGTGGATGCCGGGACGCCACGGCTGGCGGCCGCCCATCGTGCCCCAGAACTCGGCGTACTTGGGAAAGCCGTCGGCAGGGAGCACGGAGGTGGGCAGGGTGGCGTCGGCGAGCAGCGGGGGGAAGGCGACGGGCAGCTTTCCGGGACCGTAGATCTCGGCGGGGACGAGCGGCTCGGCGGCGAGCAGGACGGCGGCGGCACGGTAGAGCAGGGCGTGTTCGTCGACGGTCGGCTCGACGGCCTGGTTCGGCGTGGCCGGGCTCCAGGCGGTGATCAGGTAGTGCAGGTCGACCCGGCGCGAGGAGAGTTGGCTGACGGTGATGCCCGCGAGCTGGGTGCGGGCGCGTTCGTTGGTGCGCAGCTGCCGGTTCTCCCGGAGCTCCACCAGATACACGTTCAGCGCGAGCCCCGAGAGGTTGCCGACGAACGTACGCCAGTTCTCGTCCGGCGGCTCGAACCGCACCTGCGCCTTGTCGGCCAGCCCGTCGACCCGGGCGACCAGGAGGTCCCGCAGCATACGGTCGATGTGCTCGATCACGGCGGCTCCCTCAGTGCGACGCGATGAACCGCTGGCTGTAGATCAGTCGGGGTGCGCCGCCGTCGTTGACGAACACCCGGTACTCGACGGTGCTGGGAACCCGGCCGGGGCCCGCGTAGTCGGTGTAGGTCTGGAGGTAGAAGCGCCGGCCCGCCTTCGTCTCCTGGGCCAGGACGCCTTCCAGAGCCTTGACCGGCCCCTGGTTGAGCTCACTCGGCTGCGGCGTCAGGTTGAAATGGCGCCCGTCGCCACCGAACTGCCTGCCGAGGCCGTGCGCCTGATCCGTGCCACTCGCCTTGCCCCCCATCCGCCAGGCACCCAGTTCCTGATCGGCGTGCCGCGTGCCCTTGGTGGTCCGCAGCCAGCCCTCGGCCAGCAGCGGACGGCCGTGCTGGTCGAGCACATGGTGGTGCGGACCGCCGAGGTCGCCGAAGAACCGCGGCTCCGGGTCGAGACGGGGGTGGAAGCCGTCCTCGGCTCCGACCCGCTCGACGACGGGCCGAGGATGCGCGCCTCCCCCGCTGGTCGCGGCGGGCTTCTTCTTGGGTGGGGCGGTGGTCTTCGGGGTGGGCGCGGTCTTCTTCGACGTCGGTTTCGTCGTCTTCTTCGGAGTGGGCGCGGTCTTCTTCGACGTCGGTTTCGTCGTCTTCTTCGGGGTTGACGTGGTCTTCTTCGGCGTCGGTTTCGTCGTCGTCTTCTTCAGGGTGGGCGCGCTCTTCTTTGCGGCTGGACCCTTCTTGGGGGCCGCGGTGGACTTGGGCGGCGGGGCGGCTGTGTGTGCGACCGGCGGTTCGGCGGCCGAGGGCTTGGGAGCCGGGTGTGATTCCGGGGCCGTCGGGTGTGGTTCGGGGGTGGGCGAATTCGGTGCCGGATGCGGTTCTGGCGCCGTCGGCGTCGGGGCATGCGGCGGGTCCGGGGCGGCGGCTGCCTCCGCGGCGTGCTTCTCCAGCGTCGTCACGGCTGTCTTGGCGGCCTTCTTGTCGACGAAGCCGAGGAGTTCGAGGAGGAAGGTCCTGAGGCGTTCGAGGAGTTCGAAGAACGGCTTGAGGACGGGTTCGAGCCACTGCATGGGCTTGCTCAGCAGGGCGGCGATGAGGTCCTCGATCACCTTGATACCGGCGCCGACCTTCTCGGCGACATTGCCCACGCGGGCCAACAGGCCGCCCAGCTTGCCGAGTTCGGCGCCGATCGCGGCGACCGCCTCACCCGCTCCGAAGCTGAAGACGAGGAGCAGCGTGTTGCTGACGACCGCGCCGACGTCGTAGCCGATGTTGTAACCGATCCTGGACCACTGCGTGTTGGTGAGCTTCTTGCGGTTCTCGACGGCCCAGCGCTCCAGTCGACCGGCGTAGCCGGCGGGAGGTTCGGCGGGGCGGGCGGGCTGCTCCTCCTCCTTGCCGGAGAAGTGGAGGATCATGGCGTGGGCGGCGTGGCCGCCGATCTGGCCGGCCTTCGCCTCCAGCCCTCTCATCACCTGGTCCGGCAACTCGATCGCGTGCTTGAGGAGTTCGAGCGCGCTGAGGTTCTTGCCCGTGTCCTTCAGGAAGGTCCGGAAGTCGTTTCCCAGCGCGCGGGCCTTGGCGATCAGTTCCTCGGGGTGTTCCCACGCCGCACGGCCCAGGTCCTCCGCCATTTTGTTCAGTTCCTCGGCCAGTACGACGATCCCGAACAGGTCGGTCACCGGGCTGATGAAGCCCAGGATCGAACCGGCCTCGTAGGCGAGGACGAAGTCCCGGAGGTTGCGAGGGGTGGCCAGCTCCTTGACGCCCGCTGCCAGATCCGCCAGGGAAACCTCGTGCGCCAGGGTGGACACGAAGCCGTAGACGGCCGCCCCGGTGACGCGCAGGGTCGGCCCTCCGGGCAGCTGTGAGATGACGGCGTCGGTGGCCATGCGCACCAACTGGCCCTTGAGCCCGGTCGGTTCCGGAGACTGGACGGCTGCCACAGTCTCGTGTGTCGCCTGGTTGCCCGCCGCCCGCTGGGAGTCCAGGAGACCACCGGGGCCGGACGGCGCCTTGGCGGCCTCGGTCGTCGGGCCGCTCGTGGTGGCGGTCGCCGACTTCGCGGGGAGCCGCGTCCTCACCGTCGCGTCAGCCATCGGTCGCTCCGGGCAGGGCCTCGTCCGCGAGCTCCTTGCCCATCTTCTGGTACTCGCGGCGCACCGCGTGCAGCACGTGGGCCGCCGTCACCGGTCCCGCCCCGGCCAGGAACGCGGCGGCCAGGGCGACGTTCTTGATGTGGCCGCCGCTGAGCGTGTACCGGGCGGCCAGCGCGTCGGTGTCGACGTCGGGGGCGAGCGGCACGTCCTGGGGCCAGATCCCGCGCCAGATCCGGGCGCGGCTCACCTCGTCCGGGAACGGGAAGCGGACCGTGAACGCCAGCCGTCGGGTGAAGGCCTCGTCCAGGCTCTGCCGCATGTTCGTGGCGAGCAGGGTGAGGCCCGTGAAGGCCTCCATGCGCTGGAGAAGGTAGGCGACCTCGATGTTGGCGTAGCGGTCGTGGGCGTCGCGGACCTCGCTGCGCCGGCCGAGCAGGGCGTCGGCCTCGTCGAAGAGCAGGACGGCACCCGCGCGTTCGGCGGCGGCGAAGATCCGGTCGAGGTTCTTCTCGGTCTCGCCGATGTACTTGCTGACCACGCCGGCCAGGTTGATCCGGTAGAGGTCGAGGTGCAGTTCCCCGGCGAGGACTTCGGCGGCCATGGTCTTGCCGGTGCCCGGCGGCCCGGTCAGCAGGACGCCGGCCCCTGTGCCCCTGGAGAGTCTGCGCCCGAAGCCCCACTCCCGCAGGACGCGGCCCTGCCCGGCCACGCGCGCGCAGATCTCGCGCAGCGCGGCGAGTTCGTCCGCGGGCAGCACGAGATCGTCCCACCGGGCCCGGGGTTCGATCCGGTCGGCCAGCTCGGCGAGTTCGTGCCCGACGGTGGCGCGGGCGGCCGCCGAGAGCTCGGGGAGCGTGTCGCCGCGTGTCGCGTCGGCGGCTTCGGTGATCGCGCGCGGGGTGAGCGGGTAGCGCTCGGCCAGGACGTCGAGATGGGCGGCCGCGACCGCCCGTCCGGCGAGGGCCGAGGCCCAGTACGTCCGCCGCGCCACCGCATCAGGGGCCGCGAACTCATAGGTGATCAAGGGATGTTGACGGTACGTCGGCGTCGGCTGCCAGGGCGCGACGCCGGTCAGTACGGCGGGCCCCGGCGCCTCGGCCAGTGCGCGGGGCACGAGCTCGCGCCGCGGTGCGTCCAGGGCGTCGGCCCCGTCCAACAAGGGGATCGCACCGTACAGTTCGGCCTCGCGCAGGAAGCAGAAGAGGGCTTCGTCGAAGGCTGAGGGGTCGGTCGGTGTCAACGACAGCTCGCCGTGGAGCAAGGGCCTGCCGAGGAGAGCGGCGGCCGTCCGGGCGGCCCGCTTCCGCCCCGACCCGGGTCGGCCGCGCAGGTAGATCCGGTGGCCGGCCAGCAGCAAGTCCCTTATTTCCGTGGCCTGTTCGGCGACCGGCCCAGGGTCTGTGGGCATGAGTCGGCACCAGCCCGCCAGCCGCCGGTCCAGTCCCGGCACCTCCAGAAGCACGTCGACGATCTGTTCGTCCGGCACCACGTACCGCGCCGGCAGCGGCGGCTCGACCTGGTGCGGGTCGGGGACCAGGCGCACCAGCCGGTGCCGCAGCAGCGGGGCGTCCGCGGCGAAGGCCGAGCGGCGGCTCAGTTTGTCGGGGACGTCGTGGCACAGGAGGTTGAGCATGAGTTCCACGGTCGGCCGGCGTCGGGTCACGTCGTCCTGGAGGTAGCCGTAGAGGCGCTCGTAGCGCAGGTCGACCTCGGGGGCGACGGCCACCAGCAGGACGTTCTGCTCGAACGCCGATAGGTCGTAGCGCTCGGCGAGCCAGGCGGTTCCGGGGAGCCCGGCAGCCGTCCCCGGCCCCAGCGCGGAGACCCCCGGGTCCCGCTCCAACAGCCGGACCACGTCCTCGGCGCCGGTGTGCAGGCCGCGGAAGGCGTCCCGGGCGGCCCCGGAGCCGTACGACGCCGTGGCCGCCGCGACGGCCTCCGCCAGCCGGGCGTCGAGCCGGCGCAGGCTGTCCAGGATAGGCGGGGTCTTCGGAGAGCCGTCGACGTCCAGCAGGCCGCTCACCCCGGCCTCCCCGCCGCTGGCATCAACCCGTGGTTGACGTTCAGGTCGGCGGAGACCCCGTGCTCCTCCGGATGCCGGTAACGGCCGTACTCCTCACCCTCCTTGTCGCTCTCCACGACCAACGGGTTGGCCAGCGCGTACGCGTCGTGGCGGACGCCGGTGACCTGCCAGCAGACCTCGGTGCCGGGTTCGCCGCCGGCGATGGAGAAGCGGTTGTCCGACAGCTTGCGGGAGACGTGGAGGTCCGGGGCCGGGCGGCCCACCGCCGTGAGCTGGTACCGGAAGCGTTCGTTGAGCGCCTCGAACCAGTCCGGCAGGGTGATCTCGGCCCCGCCGGTCTCGTCGAGGACCACCTCACCGTCGTAGACGTTCTTCATCTCGTCGCTCTCGACGGCGCAGTGGCTCAGATAGCGGCCGGCCGGGTCGAGAGGATGGTCGATCATGAACTGGACGGCGCTCTTCGTGATCTTTCCGGAGACGACGAGGTCGCCCCAGAACTGGCCGGCCGGCTTACCGAAGGCGAACAGTCCTGTGCCGTCGCCGCTGATCGCGTGGAGGGCGAAGGTGTGGGCCGAGTAGGCGGCCAGGGCCGAGAGGTTCGCCTCGTCGGTGGTCACCTGAAGCTTGCACTCGGGGTCCTGGGTGCCCATGCCCACCCGGCCGTTCTTCAGGGAGATCCCCGGCCGCCACCACCCGTCGTACTTGTCGTAGAGCGTCGGCACCCCCCGCTGATCGGGCGTGCCCCCGTTCGCGTCGATGTTGATCGCGAACGCCGGCCTCTTCTGCGCGTTGAGGATGCCGATGGCCGTGCTGTCGGACTGGGCGAGCAGCGGCACATGCGTGACGGTCGACGCGCCCGTGCTGTCCTCGTCGGTGAAGCCGCCCTGGTCGATGGCGTGCACCCGGGCCAGTGCCTGGGTGCGGCCGACGCAGAGCCGGTCCCGTACGACCGCGTCGCCGGCGACGTCGAGGTCCACGTCCGGGGTGGTGGTGCGGATGCCGACGCGGCCGCGCAGGACGGTGGTGCCGAGGACCGTGCTGGTGCCGTGGACCGAGGCGGGGCCACGGACCACGGCCCCGCCGGTGACGTCGAGCTGGGTCTCCGGGACCGCGGTTCCGATGCCGACGCGGTCCCGGAAGACGGCGGTGCCCTGGACGTCCAGGGGTGCCTCCGGCTGCGTGGTGCCGACGCCGACCCGGCCGGAGGAGGGTGCCACCCACAACGCCGAGGCGTCCCCGTCCGGCGGCTGTACCGACAGGCTCTGCGCCTTCAGTACCAGCCCGCCGTTCCGCAGCGCCCGCAGCTCACCCGCCGACACCTCGCTCGCGATGGCCAGCGCGCCGACCCTTTCCACGGCGGTCCGGGACAGCCGGACACGGTTCGGGGAACTTCCCACCGCCCGGCGGTTCACGACGTCCAGCCCGGTCACCTTGCCGCCCGCGTCGATCACGACCTCGGCGAGGATGATCTCCGTGTCGTCGTCGACGAACTCTTCGGGCTTGCGCAGCCGCAGCAGCGGGGTGGTCTCCGTGTTGAAGGCGCCTGCGGCGATGCCGGTGAAGTCGAAGGTCTCCGCCCAGGCGATGGTGAAGTACCGGCTGCCGCTCAGCCCTTGTGTGGACAGCACCACCCCCAGCTGAGCGACCGTCACCAGGCTTCCGTCCTCCAGCTTGGCGTGCCCGCCGACGGCCAGCGGCAGCAGCCGGCCCCGCCCGTCCAGCGCCACGCCGGGCCCGACCCGCACGCCCTGCTGGCCCACCGTCGTGTCGACGGCGAGCCCGACGGCCACGCCCTTGTCATGCAGGGCCGAGCCGTGCAGCCGGTGCAGCGGTACGTAGAACCCCTCCTGGTCCTGGCGGCTCTCGCGCAGTCCGGTGTCCCCCTGGCGGGGCTCGGGCGGGCTGACCGTCGGGTCCGTGTAGTCGGTGCGGACAAGCCTCTCGGTCATCTGGGAACCCCTTAGTTGGCGCCGATGGCAGTCAGACGGGTGGTCAGGGCGGACGCCGGGCGCTCGTGTTCCAGGGCGTCGGCGAGGCTTCGCAGGGCCGCCCGCTGGTCCTCCGTCGTGGCGCCCGTCCTGGCGAAGTGCACGATCACCCCGATCTCGTGGGGCGCGGCACGGAAGTTCCGGCGGAGTGCGGCGTTCGGTCCCGTCTCGTCGCGGCTGAACGGCTCGCCCCCGTCACAGAGGTAGACCGTGCCCTCGCCGCGGACCATCCCGCGCGGGAACACCAGGCCGCCCGGCTCGGTCGCCCTGGTCACCCGGGGCGGGTCGGCGCGCAGGTCCACCCGGTACAGGGCCGGCGGGCGCAGCGTGCGGCGCAGGTAGGGGCGGTTGGGGTCCTGGTCGGGCTGGAGGCCCACGTCAAGGACGAGGAGCAGGTGGGTGTCCTCCTGGAGGATCGCGTACGGCGCCAGGAGCGGGTTGTCCGCTGGGGGGACGTTCGCCAGCAGTGGTGTCGGGGCGCCCCCGGCCGGGTCGACCCGGAACAGCTCCGCCGGTCCCTCGGCGCGCGCGTCACCGATGACGAGACGACCGTCGGGGCCGACGAGCAGGGAGCGCGGGACCGTCAGCCCGGGCAGCGCGATCGTGCGCGGCACGGCGGCCGGGGCGGCGAGGTCGATGTCGAGGACCCGCTTGTCCTTCTTGTTGAGGAGGTAGAGACGGCCGGCCTCGCACACCGCCGCCGCGACGTCCACGACTCCCTTGACCGAGGCGTGCGTCGCCACCGTCTGCTGCTGGTACGGCGTCGCCGAGTCCACCCGCGACAGCCGCAGCCCGGTCTGCTGCACGTCGAGGACGTACAGCCGCCAGCCGGGCGGCGTCGCGTCGACCGCGACGGCCACCGGTGGGGCGAGGGCCCAGCCCGCCGGGCCGAGGGGGCGCGGCACGGGCGGGCCACCGGTCCAGTCGGCGTACCCGCCGGTCCGGGTGATCCGCCAGACCCCCGGCGCTGGCACGGCGCCGACCCCGCCGGCGTCCCCCACCACCAGGTCGCCGTCGGGGGTCATGGCCATGCACTGCGGGCTGACCAGCCCCGAGTGGGCGGGGGTGCGGTCGGGGGCCGGACGGAGGTAGGGGCCCTGGGAGAGCAGGGCGTTGACCCGGGACTCCTCGCCGGGCGCCGGCCTGCTGAACAGCACCTTGGCTCCGGCGTCGAGCGTGATCCGCTGCCGCTCCGGCACCGGAACCGCCAGCTCCAGCAGCCCCGCCAGCCCGGCGGACGTACCCCGCAGCAGATGCAGCCGCATGATCCCGGCCACGACCCGGCGCCGCTGCTCGGTGGTCCAGCCGGACCGCAGCTCGAACCCCAGCCAGCCGGCCAGCCAGGGGAGGAACTCCGCCGGGGTGCGGGCGGGATCGTAGAGGTCGGGCAGCGCGTCGATGGTGCTCATGACCGGGGTGCCGGGGGTGGCGACCCCGTCGTCGATGCCGTCGAGGAGTTTCTCGAAGGCCGACAGCAGGTCGCCCAGGTCCCGCGAGCGCAGGACCGACGGCAGGTGGTCGAGGTAGGTGCTCATTCCTCCGCCCCCGTGGCGTCGCAGGTGCCGAAGCAGACCAGTTCGTAGTCGGTGAGCTGCACCTGCGGGCCGTAGGCCGCCGGGAGCGGGAGGGGGCGGTGCAGGTCGTTGTTCCAGGCCTCGCCGGTCTGGTGGTACGGCGGTGGGGTCACCGGCCGCATCCGCAGGTCGGCGAGGTAGCCGATCTCGGTGTCCGGCTGGACCGCCTGGTACAGGTCGGGCAGATGGACGCTCTGCCCGACCTGCCAGCCCCGCCCGCCCGGGCCCCCGTACACCGGGTGCAGGAATCTGGCGACCCGCTCCTTCACCCGTGCCGTCTCCGCCGCCAGACCGCTGGTCAGATGCATGTCGACGGCACGCTTGAAGACCCGTACGTCGACCGTGACGTCGACGGGCAGATAGCGCGGCGGCTGCACCTCCAGGCGGGCGGTCACCTCGCGTCGCGGGTCCAGGGCGGCGATCACGTCGTGCACGAGGACGACCGGCGGCATCGGCTGCGGTTCGGCCGCCCCGAGGTCCGGGACCACGATGAGGTTCACATGACCGGGCGCGCGCAGGATCGAGGCGTACGTCCACGGGTCGCCCTTCAGCCACCTCGCCGACGGGCCGTCCCTCTCCTGCGTCCGGGGGGCCAGACAGCGCACGGTCGCGACCCCCGGCACCTGCCGGGCGAGGAACTCGTAGTCCTCCGCGGTGATCGCCCGGTCCCGGGTGCGCAACAACCGCGGTGCCCGTGCCTTGGTCTCCTCGATGGGCTCCTCGTCCAGCCCGCCGGTGCCGGGCACGAGGTTGGTCACCGAGACGATCCCGGGCACGCCCTCGGCGAGCGTGGTGACGGTGCCGGGCAGCACGTTGCCCGCGGCGCCCGTGGCGACGTACCGGTAGACGGCCGCGATGTCGGAGCCCTGCGGCGGCACGGACCCGACGGTGCCGAAGACGACCTCCCCGGTGACCGGGTCCAGGCGCACGGCCTTGTCCCGTCCCGGCTCCCGTTCCTCCGCGAGGGCCCAGCGCTCGCCGTCGACGAGGACGCGGACATGGTCGTAGGGGGAGTCCCCGCCCGGCTGCCGGTGGACGGGCCGGTTGCGCAGTTCGTACGTCTGGCGCGGGGCGCGTCCCGCCGTGCCGAGCGACTCGGGGACGTCCCGGCCGGCTGTCGGTGCGGTGGTCGCCGGGACGGTGCTGGGCAGGAGGTGCCGTACGCGGATCACGGCGTCCCGTGCGGGATCGCCGGGCTCGTTCGGGTTGGCCAGCTTCAGGCCGATCCAGCGGCGCGGCTTGCCCGGCTCCGGCTTCGGACCGGCCGCCGGGAACGGCCAGCCCGCCGGGTCGACGGCCGCCCACTGCGGGGCGGCGGGCAGGCGCAGCCGCACCTGGCCCGCCTGGGACAGGGCGCGGGTGGTGTCCTTTTCCACCGTGAGGGCCGGCCAGTTGGCGGGGTCGGTGCCGCCCGCCGAGAACACCCAGCTCACGGTCGCCGGTTCGCCGGAGGCGGGCCGGCCCGGCTCGCCGTAGACCTCGAGGCGTTCGACGGGCTGGGTGAAGGCGGGGTCGAAGCCGAGCAGGAGATAGCCGGTGCCGCCGTCGGGGACGCGGAGCTCCGCGCCGTCCGTGCCGCCGAGGAGGTCGGCGGTGCTGACGAGGTGGCGGACGGTCGTCGACAGCCCGGCGGGCAGGGCCAGGACCTCGGACTCCGTCTGGAAGACGACCGGTGCCTGGGACTCGCTGCCGGTGGTCTGGGCCCAGGTTCCGGCGGGCACGGTGGCGGTCTGGCCGGGCTGGGCGGTGAAGGTGAGGAGGGTGGCGGCGGGGAGGGCGGGCAGGCGGGTGATGCCGAGGAGGTTGAGGAAGGCGGTGTAGTTCTTCTCCGGGACCTGGTTGAGGCGGTAGATCAGGCCCTCGACGAGCCAGGCGAACAACTCGACCAGCGCGATGCCGGGGTCCGCCGGGCCGAGGTCGCTCCAGCGCGGGGCGTAGTGCTTGATCAGCTCCTGGGCCTCGGCCACCAGGTCCGCCCAGCGCCGGTCGTCCAGGTCCGGCGGGAGCGGCCGACCGCGCTCGGCGCTCATGAGGGCTGCTCCAGGGGGAAGGCCAGTGAGAGGGTCTGGCGGCCTTCGTCGCTCTTGATCCGGTAGGCGAGGTCGATGGTGAGGACGGCGGCTCGGGGGTCGTTGCCGACCGTGATCTCGGTGACCTCGATGCGTGGTTCCCAACGGGCCAGTGCCGAACTCACGTAGTGGCGGGCCAGGTTGGCGGTGGCCGGGGTGTTGGGCGCGAAGGCCAGGCTGTGCAGGTCGCAGCCGAAGTCCGGGCGCATGATCCGCTCCCCCGGCCGGGTGCCGAGGACGATCAGTACCGCCTGCCGTATCCGCTCGGCCCCCGAGGACTCGGCGAGCGCGCCGGTCGCGTCGAAGCCGACCGGGAAGGCCACGCCTTTGCCGTCCACGGTCATTCCCCCTTCAGACAGCTCTGGCCGGCGGTCGCCGACAATGCCCCGCCCGTCGGCGGGTCCTGGGGTGTGACGGGCGGGATGACCCCGTCGGTGGCGCCGGTGAACCCGTCGGTGGTGAGGACCGCGGCGACGCCGTTCACGGTCAGCAGGCCGCCGGAGGCGGAGACCGGCGGTACCACGTTCACGCAGGTCTTGGCGGCGGGCGGCTGGTTCGGCTTCGTGCAGCCGGCGACCGTGAGGCCCACGAAGTCCTCCCCGGTCACCACACTCTTGTCGTTGACCGTCAGCGGGTGCCGGGGTACAGGTTTCACGGTCCCTTGGTTCTGGCAGGTGAACGTGCTCGCCGTGGTCAGTACGTAGCCGCTCATACCGCCCCCCGCCTGCTGACGTCCATCGTGCCGCCCACCTTCACCTTGACGTTGACGGCGACGATCTCGACGTCCCCGCCCGCCGTGAAGGTGAGCGAGCTGCCCGACGTGTGCTCGACCACGATCTTCTCCATGCCCGGGGTGTCGTCGAGCGTGATGCTGTGCCCGGCCGGGGTCTTGATGCGGCGGACGAGGTTGACGCCGGGCGCGGCGGTCACCGGCTTGACGGTGGTCGTGGACCACAACGACCCGATGACGTAGGGCCTGTTGAAGTCGCCGTGTTCGAACGCCACCAGCACCTGGTCTCCGGCGCCCGGCAGGCAGAACATCCCCGCGTCCGACCCCGACATGGGGGTGGCGACGGGCGCCGCCACCACGTCCGGGATGTCGGAGAACCACGGGAACCGGATCGACACCTCGTACCGGCTGGGGTCCACCGCGACCACCTCCGCCACCACGACACCCTGCGGAGACTCGGGCCGGTCCGGCGGCGGGTCCTCCGACAGCGCCTTGCGCAGCAGCTGCGTCACATGCGCCCCGGCGCGCTGCGTCACCTCGAACTCGCTGCGAAACCCCCGGGAGTCGAGGGTGTGCACCACGCGCTTGAGCCGGTACATCCCGCTGAACCGCTTCCCCACGCCCCGCACCGACACGAACCGGCCCGCCCGCAGCTCGGGCAGTCCCCCGCAGGTGCCCGTGGCCTCGTACATGCCTTCGAGGAGCTGCTGGAGAAGGGATTTGGCGAGGGCGATCGCGTCCAGCGGGGTGGCCACCTGCCTGCCGCGTACGACCCGTCGCCCGAGCCCGGTGAGCGCCCCGAGGGCGGCGCTGCCGAGCCGTTCCAGCAGCGCGTCCAGGTCCAGCGCGGTCGCGCTCATCACGCCCACGACGCTCTGGGCGAGCTCCTGGCTGTAGCCGCGCACCACCTGCGTCCCGGCCATGCCGGAGTTGGCCACCCGAGGGCTGAAGCTGGAGAGGTTGGTGCCCCATTCCAGGACCGGTGCCTCGGTCTGCGGGCGCGGGAAGCGGAAGTACAGCTTGTCCCACCACACGTACACGTCGAAGAAGTTGGCCGCCGCGCGCTCCTTGAGCAGCGCCATGTCGGTGGAGGCGCGGTGCAGCGCGCTGTGCGAGAACGGTGCGGGGTCGACGACCGGGATCAGGCCGGCCTCCAGGGCGATCTGCGCGGCGATGGCGCTGTCGTTGCTGAAGCGGAACGCCGGCCGGTCCGGCATCTCGTGGCGCAGCCGGTGCGACTTGTCGTAGCCCCGGACGGTGAACGTCGGCGCCCCCGACTCGGGGAAGTCGGGCTCGATGGAGGCGATCTCGCCCAGCATCATGGGCGTGAGCCTGTCGCCGTAGCCGAGGTGGATCTCGACGTTCTTGCCGAGCTCGAAGAGCGGTGAGTCGGTGAAGCGGTGGCCGCTGTTGTCGAGGACGACGGTGAACATGTCCGCCAGTTCAAGGGAGTTGTCGTAGCGGACGCTGAGCAGATGGCGGCTCACGTCGGCGGCGAGGGCGACGCCGGAGATCCTGATCTCGGCCCGGGGGGCGAAGGTGTCCATGGCTCACCGCTCCGGGATGACGAGGGGCCGGCCGGGCGGCAGGCGCAGCGGGTCGGTGAGCCGGTTGGCGTCGGCGATCTCCCGCCAGCGCGCCGGGTCGCCCAGGTATTCCGCCGCGAGACCGGCGAGGGTGTCCTTGGCGGTGATGTTGTGCAGGGTCGGTGGGCCGGCGAAGAAGCCCCGCTGGGTCTCCAGTTCCACCTCGGTGTACTCGCGGAAGGCCACCGACAGCCGCGCCCGTACCGGCGTGCCGTCGGGCAGGAACATGGTGAACCGCTGGTCGACGGAGGCCAGTACGCACCGGAACGCGAACCTGCCCATCACGAACAGCAGCACCGGCGGGGCGAAGGTGCGCGGCGCCGGGTCCAGCAGCCGGACCAGACGCCGGGTGTACGTCCGGACGTCCTCCTGCTGCTCATAGGTGTCGAAGAACAGCTCCATGGTCAGGGTGCGGACCCGGCCGCGCACATACTGCACGGGAGGGGCGGCGAGCCCCGGGATGCCGATCTCGGCCAGCTCGTTGCCCTGCTCGATCCGGTATTCGTCGGGGTTGTACATCACCGGGGTGCGCTCCCCGGTGCGGGTGTCGACGATCAGCGCCTTGGCGAGTTGCGCGGCCACCGTCAGGCCCCCCGTTCCAGCTCGATCGCGAGATCGGCCCGCAGCTGCCGTGCCGCCCCGTCCCGCAGCTCACCGCGCAGCACTTCGCGGACGACGTCACGCAGCGCCTGGGGGTCCAGAGCCTGGGAGGGGGGTTCGGAGTGGCGGTCGGGGCGGGCGGTCATGGGGTGGGCGGCGGTGCCGGTGGCGGATGATCCGGTGGCGGAGGGCGGGGCGGGCACAGGCGTCGACGGTGGGGAGACGGCAGGCGACGGCGGCCGTCCGGCGGCCTCGTGAGGCGGCGCTCCCGGCACACGGACGCCTGCCGGGCCGTGCAGGAACTCCGACTCCACGGCGAGCGCCGCGCGTTCCTCCTCGGCCGCGCCGCTCGCCGTGGCCCGGTGCGGCGCGCCTCCGGTGCGGCCCGGCTCGGTGGCGTGCCAGACCTCGTGGGCGAGCAGGGCCAGCCGCTCGGGTCGCGTGGCCCGCGGGCCGCCGAGGAAGACGTCCTCGCCCAGGGTGACGGCGTCCGCGCCGTGGGCCGCCGCGATCGTGGCGGCCTGCTCGTCGTCGTGGACGCGCACCCGGTCCACGTCCGGGCCGACGACGGGGGCGAGTCGCTCGCGCAGGTCGCCGCGGAGCGGACTGCCCTCGTGCCGGGAGGCGTCCGGAGCCGGCGCCGGGCGTGAAGCCGGCCATGACGCGGGGGTGTTCACGGAATCCGGCCAGCCCAGCTGCGCGGGTGGCGACTCGTGTCCGACCGGCGGCACCCGTACCTCCGTGCGGCGGCGCGGGCTCGTCTGCGGCACGGGCAGGGACCGCCCCCGCGCCAGCACCGGTGCGAGCGCGGCCCGCCAGCCGGGGTCGGCCGTACGGCGCGCGAGCAGCGCGCGGGCCTGCGCGGCCAGGCGCTCGCCCACGGTCGGGCCGTACGAAGGACGCCCGGGCTGTTCCGGCCGCTCCGGCTGCTCCATGTCGTCACCCCCTGTCGATCTGGGCGAGCACGGTGCGCAGCCAGCGGCGGCGCTCGGTGTGCTCCAGGTTCATCAGCTCGGTGTGGGTCCAGTGGACGTGTCGTCCGAGGTGGGCGACCTCCTGGTAGACCCGCTCCAGGGGGTAGCCGTGGATTCCCCCGGCGGCGGGGCCTCCATCTCGAAGCCGGCCTCGCAGTGCGGGCAGGTGACCGCGAGCAGCGGCGGTGACAGGCCGTTGAGGCGGTTGTAGAGCTCCTGGAGGTAGGTGACGTCCTGGGAGAACAGGCCCTCGACGACTCCCGGGTTGACCTCGGGCAGGGTGCCGAGACGGACCACCACGCGGGCGAGCAGGACGACGATCAGGTACGGCGGCAGCGCCCGCACCCGCGGATCCTTCATGGGCAGGATCTCGTCGGCCGCGGTCGCCAGCCGCATCACCCCGTCCCGGTGCAGGGTGCCCTCGCCGTCGAGGTAGCCCAGGGGCAGGGTGAACTCGTACTCCGTGCTGAACACGGAAGGGCTGTCCGGCACGTCACACCGCCCGCGTGATGCCCTCGTGGACGAGGACGAGGGTCTCCACCGCCGTCTCGTGCCCGGTGGCGTGGAAGGCGGGGCCTTCCCACTTGGTCGGCCAGGCGTTGACGAAGTTCCAGCGCACCACCTCGCGTTTGTTGGCGAGGTCGTACACGACGATCGAGCCGTTCTTGCGCAGCACCCGGCCCTCGATGATGGCCTGGCGCCACTCCCACAGTTCGGTGGAGTCGGTCAGCCCCCATTTGAGGGTGAGGTCGGAGTAGGTGGTCTTGCCGGGGGCTTTGAGGACGGTCGTGTTCTGGCCGCCCTGCCGGTTCTCGATGACCTCGGTGACCGACTCGATGCCGGTGCACTCCATGAAGCTGGCCTGGGCGATGCCGTCCAGCTCGACGAGGAAGTTGAAGTTCGTGTACGGGTCGACCCGTACCCCTGTCTGCGCCATCGCGGCCTAGCCCTCCCTGACCTCGGAACCGCCCTGCGACATACCGATCCGGACGACGACGAACTCCGCGGGCCGCACCGGGGCCACCCCGATCTCCACCACGAGCCGGCCGAGATCCCGTACCGCGGGCGGGTTGTTCTCGTCGTCGATCTTCACGTGGAAGGCCTCGGCGGCACTCGCGCCGAACAGCGCGCCGTCGGTCCACACCCGGGTGAGGAACTCGCTCACCGTGCGCTCGACGCGCTTGCGCAGCGAGAGGTCGTTGGGCTGGAAGACGGCCCAGCGCAGCCCCTCCTGGAGTGACTCCTCGATGAACAGGAACAGTCGCCGCACGTTGACGTAGCGCCAGGCCGTCTCGTGGCGGGGCGCGGTGGTCCTGGCCCCCCAGACCACCGGCCGCGCACTGCCGGCGAACGACTGGATGACATTCACCCCGGCGTCGTTGAGCTCGCCGAGTCCGGCCGTGTCCAGCACCCGTGTCACCCCGAACGCACCGGTGACGGGTTCGTTCGCGGGCGCCTTGTGCACCCCCTGTCCGGCGTCGCTGCGGGCATAGATCCCGGCCAGATGGCCCGAGGGGGGTACCGCCAGCGTGCCGCGGCCCGCCGGGTCGGCGATCATCAGCCACGGGTAGTACAGGGCCGCGTAGCCACGCTCCGAGGTCAGCTCCTCGCGGCGGCCCAGCACCCCGCCCTCGGCGAGCGGTGAGGCGGCGTCGGGGGCGTCCAGCACGGCGAACCGGTCGCCGGTCCGCTCGCAGTGCTCGACCACCTTCTGCTGCACGGTGGGCAGGGTCACGGCGTCCGGTACGCAGACGATGCTGACGTCGTCGACCCGCTCCAGCCCGGCCAGCGCCGTCTCGTACGCGGAGGCCTCGATGCCGTCGAGCCGGTCCGCGGTGCCGCCCGCCAGCGGGCTCGCGGCGAGCACCGCCGGCAGGTTGCCCGGGGCCGCGTGCACGCCGGGCTCCTCCGGCAGGGTCACCTCGACCAGCGGGGAGGAGACCAGTCCGGCGAAGTAGCGGCTGTGCCGGGGGTCCAGCGACAGCTCGTCGAAGGTCCTGACCCCGTTCGGGCCGGTGATGTCCAGCGCGAACTCGGCCGAGGTCACGGTGGTCGCGCCGGTGTAGCCGTTGGCCAGCGGGCCCGCGGTCTCGACCACGTCGCCGCTCACCCGCTCGACGACCACCGACTCGGTCGTGGCGCCCTGTTTGAGCGTGAGCACACTGCCCCGCTCGACGCCCCGCGGCTTGTCGACCCTGAACCGCCGCTGCCCGGTCTGGAGATCGGCCGTGCGTACGGTCTTGTCCTGGACGTCGGCCGCCAGCGGGGCGGTGAGCACGAGCTCCTTGCCGCGCACCCGGTCGACCTGCGCGACCGTGCCGCCGACGTCGACGAGGTCCCCCGCCACGAACTGTCCGGCGGCCTCCGCCGAGGGCAGGGTGACCACGCTCCCGGTGGCGTTCGCGTGGTCCGCCTTCACCTGGAGGACCTTGGCGTCCCGCACGATCTGTGCGTCCCGGACGGCGACCTTGATGGCGTTGCCCGCCGGGCCGTCCTCCCGCGCCCGGACGACCAGTGCCGGGTCCGCCGGTGTGCCCCGGTCGGTCAGTGTCCGCTCGGCCCGGGTGGCGGTACCGACCCGTACGACGTAGGCGACGGTGCCGCCGTTGTCGAAGAATCCGCGCACCGCGTGCGCCAGATACCGGCGCGGGGCGTTGATGTACTCACCGAACCGGTCGGTGAACTGCGTCCAGTTGGTGATCTTCACCGGTTCCCCGGTGGGCCCGCGCAGTGCGGGTCCGACGAAGGCCGCGGTGCTCGTGCCGACCCCTGCCACGGGCCCGGCGACGGTCAGTTCCTCGACATGGACACCTGGTGCTCGGTAATCCGGCATGCAAGCCCCCCTGATGCGCTGTGCACCTGGGGACATTGCAGCGAAGGCCATCGCGGGGCGCATGAGTACCCATCTACTCAAATCTCGCCATGCGAGTCATGAGCGAAATAAGGAAATAGAGCAGGTTCTCGAACAGACTTCCCGATCAGTCCCTAGGGGCCACGCTCACACTCCACCGCTGAACTATGGTGTCCCACCACATATCAGCCTGACCTGCGCCTTCCTACGGTGTGCCAGCACGTACAGCACCTACCCGTCCCCACAGCACACGAGGAAGTGGCGCTCATGGCCTCCGCAGCATCCGCTCCACCCACGCCCACCACTCCGGGCAACCTGAAGCGCATCGTCGCCGCCAGCCTCATCGGCACGACCATCGAGTGGTACGACTTCTTCCTCTACGGCTCCGCCGCCGCCCTCGTCTTCAACAAGCTGTTCTTCCCGGACTCCGACCCCCTGGTCGGCACCCTGCTGTCGTTCCTCACGTACGCCGTCGGTTTCGCCGCCCGCCCGCTCGGTGCCCTGGTCTTCGGGCACTACGGCGACCGCCTCGGCCGCAAGAAGCTGCTGGTGCTGAGCCTGCTGCTGATGGGCGGGGCGACCTTCGCGATCGGTCTGCTGCCCACGCACGCGACGGTCGGCTCGGCCGCTCCCGTGCTGCTGACCGCGCTGCGCCTGGTCCAGGGCTTCGCGCTCGGCGGCGAGTGGGGCGGTGCCGTCCTGCTGGTGTCCGAGCACGGCGACGCCAGGCGGCGCGGATTCTGGGCCTCCTGGCCGCAGACCGGCGCCCCCGCGGGCCAGCTCCTGGCCACCGGTGTGCTGTCCCTGCTCACCGCGGTCCTCTCGGACAGCGCCTTCACCAACTGGGGCTGGCGGATACCGTTCCTGCTCTCCGGTGTCCTGGTGATGGTCGGTCTGTGGATTCGTCTCTCTGTCGATGAATCGCCTGTCTTCAAGCAGGCGTTGGCACAGGCCGAGGCCCGCAAGGCCGAGCAGGACACCGGCCCGGAGAAGCTGCCCCTCGTCTCCGTGCTGCGCCACCACTGGCGCGATGTCCTGGTCGCGATGGGCGCGCGCATGGCCGAGAACATCAGCTACTACGTCATCACCGCCTTCATCCTCGTCTACGCCACCACCGCGGCCGACGTCTCCAAGCAGACCGCCCTCAACGCGGTCCTGATCGCCTCGGCGGTGCACTTCGCGGTGATCCCGCTGTGGGGCGCGCTGTCCGACCGCATCGGCCGGCGTCCGGTGTATCTGCTCGGCGCGGCCGGCATCGGCCTGTGGATGTTCCCGTTCTTCTCGCTCATCGACACCGGTGACTTCGGCAACCTGATCCTCGCCATCACCGTGGGTCTGGTGCTGCACGGTGCGATGTACGCGCCCCAGGCCGCCTTCTTCGCCGAGATGTTCGCGACCCGGATGCGTTACTCGGGCGCCTCGATCGGCGCTCAGTTCGCCTCGGTCGCGGCGGGCGCCCCGGCGCCGCTGATCGCCACCGCCCTGCTGGACGACTACGACAGCTCCACGCCGATCGCCCTGTACGTCATCGCCGCGGCGGTGCTGACGCTGATCGCGGTGGGCGTGGCCAAGGAGACCCGCGACCGGGACCTGGCCGACGTCGAGTCCACGGCCGACGCGGGGTCCGTGACGACGGCGACCGCGGACGCCCGCACCGTCTGATCACCCGCCCGCCGGCCCCCGTACGCGTCTCGCGTGCGGGGGTCAGTGCGGTGCGGGTGCGGAGAGTATGTGCAGCCGCAGCGCGAGCTGGATCTCCAGCGCGCGGGCGGGGCTCTGCCAGTCGTCGCCGAGGAGACGGCCGATGCGCTCCAGGCGCTGGGCGACGGTGTTCACATGGACGTGCAGTTCGTCCTTGGTGCGGGCCGGGCTCATGCCGCAGGCGAAGTAGGCGTCGAGGGTGCGCAGCAGATCCGTGCCGCGTCGTTCGTCGTACGAGACGACCTGGCCGATCGTGCGGTCGACGAAGCCGGTGATGTCGCGGTCGCCGGCCAGCAGCAGGCCCAGGAACCCGAAGTCCTCGGCGGCCGCGCCGTCCCCGGTGCGGCCGAGGAGCCGCAGCGCGTCGAGGCAGCGCCGGCCCTCCTCGTAGGCGGCGGTCACGGTGTCCGGGCGGCTGGCCAGGTCCTCAACGGGGGCGGAGGCGCCGACGGTGACGGCCTCGTGGACGGCCGTGCCGAGGTGGCGGGCGGTGCGGCGGGCCAGGGCGGTCGCGGTGTCGCCGGGTTTCAGGGGGAGCAGCAGGACGGTGCCGCCGTCGCGGGCGGCGGCCAGGCCGTGCCGGGTGGCGGCGAGGTGGGAGGCGGCGGACCACAGGCGTCTGCGGGCGTCGGCCTCCTGCTCGGCGTCGGCGGTGGTGCCGTCGAGGCGGGCGGCGAGGACCACATGGGTGGCGTCGAGGTCGGCGTGCAGGCGGGAGGCGCGCTCGCGCAGGAGGCGGGGGTCGCGGTCGCGGGCGTCGAGGAGGTCGTCGAGGAGCTCGCCGCGAACGCGTTGTTCTGCCTCGGCGGCGGAGCGTCTGGCGAGCAGGAGCAGCGAGGTGACCATCGCCGCGCGCTCCAGGGTGAGCTGGTCTACGGGGTCGAGTCCGGGGTGGCCGTGCAGGACGAGCGCGCCGAGGAGTTCACCGCCTGCGGCGACGGCGGCGATCCAGTCGTCGCCGTGCCGTACCGCGTGTCCTTCGGCGCGGGAGGTCTCCAGGGCGTCGGCCGGTGCGGCGCCGGCGTCCAGGAACTCGACCGTGCCGTGCAGGACCTCGGCGACGGCCGCCGCCACGTCGTGCACCCCGCCGCCGCGCAGGACGAGTTCGGCGAGCCGGTCGTGGACGTCGGAGGCGCGTTCGATGACACCGCTGCGGTCGCGGATGATCTCGTTGGCCCGCTCCAGGTCGGCGAGGGCCGAGCGGGTCTCGGTGAGGAGGTTCGCGGTGTCGATGGCGGCCGCGGCCAGCGCGGCGAAGGAGCCGAGCAGCGCGATCTGCTCCCGCTCGAAGACCCGGGCACGCCGGTCGGCGGCGAACAGCACCCCGATGACGTGGTCCCCCAGCGTCAGCGGCACGCCGAGGATCGCCACCAGGCCTTCGTCCCGCACCCCGGCGTCGATGGTGCGGGTGTGCTGGAAGCGGTCGTCCTTGAAGTAGTCGTCGGTGACATAGGGGCGGGCGGTCTGCGCGACGAGGCCGCCGAGCCCCTCCCCCATGCCGAGCCGCAGCTGCTGGAAACGGGCGGCGACGGAGCCCTCGGTGACCCGCATGTAGGTGTCGCCCCGGGCCGGATCGTTGAGGCTGAGGTAGGCGACGTCCGTGTTGAGCAGCGACCGGGCGCGCTGGACGATCGCCCGCAGCACGGCGTCCAGGTCGCGCAGTCCCGCCAGGTCGTGCGCCGTCTCGAAGAGCGCGGACAGCTCGGCCTCGCGGCGGCGCCTGCCCTCCAGCTCCGAGCGCACGCGCAGCGCGACCAGCTTGGCCTCCTCCAGCGCGGCGATCCGCTCGGCGGGGTGTCCCTCGGCGCGGGCGAGCAGCACCGGCTGCTCGTAGGCGTCGGCGGACGCGCCCCGGGCCAGCAGGGCGAGGAACGGGGCCTCGGCGCTGCCGGTCGGGCGTTCGGCGGACTGCACGTGATCGCGGGACATGCTCACAGGATTCCTCATCGCACGCTCACCTCGTCAGCCCTGTGGAAAACCCCGGAGGGCCGCACGGCTCAGTGCGCCGTCCAGCCCCCGTCCAGCACCAGGGACGTGCCGGTCACGAACGAGGCGTGCGGGCCGCACAGATACGCGACGGCGTCGGCGACCTCCGCCGGCTCGATGAGCCGCTTGACCGCGCTGTCCTGGAGGAGCACCTCGGTCAGGACGCGCTCCTCGGGGATGCCGTGCGCCCGTGCCTGGTCGACGAGCTGCTTCTCGACCAGGGGGGTGCGCACATAGGCGGGGTTCACGCAGTTGGAGGTGACCCCGTGCGGGGCGCCTTCCAGGGCGGCCGTCTTGGACAGGCCCTCCAGGCCGTGCTTGGCGGCCACGTACGCCGACTTGAAGGCGGAGGCGCGCAGTCCGTGCACCGAGGAGATGTTGACGATGCGGCCCCAGCCCTGTCCGTACATGTGCGGCAGGGCGCCCCGCACGAGCCGGAACGGGGCCTCCAGCATCACGGTGAGCACCGTGTGGAAGACGTCGGGCGGGAACTCCTCGATGGGGCGCACCAGTTGCAGCCCGGCGTTGTTGACCAGGACGTCGGTCCCGGCGGCGGCGAGTTCGGCGGCGTCCAGGTCGGTGAGGTCGAGGACGTGCGGTTCGACGGCGCCCGCGAGGTCGCGGGCCGCGTCGACGAGTTCCTCCAGCCCCGCGGCGTCCCGGTCCACCGCTCTCACCTTCGCGCCGGCCGCGGCCAGCCGCAGCACGCAGGCGCGCCCGATGCCGCCGGCGGCGCCGGTGACGAGGGCGGTGCGGCCGCCGAGGTCGAGCGTGGGGGCGTGGGGGGCCGGGAGGGCGCGCGCAGCTGTCATGACACGACCCTAGGCAGCCGCCGCACCTCACCCCATGTGGCCGCAGCCCATACTTCAGCCGGTTCCAGTGGGGTCGAACCATGTGGGTGCGTCCGCCAGGGCCTGCTTGATGCGGAACTTCCCGAACTCGTTCAGCTCCGGCAGGGCGTCCACGTCGAACCAGCCCACCTCCAGCGACTCGTCGTCGTTGACCCGGGCGTCGCCCCCGACGGCACGGCAGCGCACGGTGATGTCCATGTACTGGCAGACGTCACCGTTGGGGTAGGTGATCGGCTCCAGCGCCTGGACGAGGACGATCCGCTCGGCGACGCAGCGCACCGCCGTCTCCTCGAACACCTCGCGCACCGCGCAGGCGGCGGGCTGCTCCCCCGGCTCCGGGATGCCGCCGATCAGCGACCACCGTCGGGTGTCGGAGCGGCGGTTCAGCAGCACTCTGCCCTCGCCGTCGAAGACGACGGCGGCGACCCCGGGGAGCCACAGCAGCTGGTGACCGACGGAGGCACGGAGATCACGGATGAAGTCGGGAGTAGCCATGCCCCGACCCTAACTGTCCGCTTCCACCCGCCTGTTGCGCACGCGCGCGGAGATCGCCCAGCCCAGCCCGCCCGCGGCCACCAGGACCAGCAGCATTTCGGGCAGGGTGCCGAACTTCGTGGCCGGGGTCTCGGAGGACCGCAGGGGCACCTTCTGCACGAGGGAGTCGGCGACGAACATGCCGGTCTTCTGGGTGATCCGCCCGTCCGGCATGATGATCGCGCTGACGCCGCTGGTGACCGGAACGGTCACGGTCCGGCTGTGCTCGACGGCGCGCACGCGGGACATGGCGAGCTGCTGGTAGGTCATCTCGCTGCGGTCGAAGGTGGCGTTGTTGCTGGGCACGGAGATCAGCTGGGCGCCGTCGGTGACCTCGGAGCGCACGGTCCAGTCGAAGGCCGCCTCGTAGCAGGTGACCAGGCCGACCTTGGCGCCGGCCATGGTGAACACACCCGGTTCGGTGCCGCGGCTGAAGTCCTGGCGGACCATCGAGGTCCAGTCGCTGTTGATCGCGCCGATGAGCGAGCGCAGCGGGAGGTACTCGCCGAAGGGCTGGATCTGCCGCTTGTCGTAGGTGTCGGTCGGGCCCTTCACCGGGTCCCACAGGATCTGCTCGTTGTAGAGCTTGCCGTCGCGCTCGACGACGCCGCCGACCGAGATCGGCACGCCGATCGCCTTGGCGGCACCGTCGATGACGGCGCGCGCGTCGGAGTTGGCGAACGGGTCGACGTCGGAGGAGTTCTCCGGCCACAGCACGAAGTCGGGCTTGGGCACCTTGCCGGCCCTGACCTTCGCGGCCAGCCGCTCGGTCTCCCGCGCGTGGTAGTCGAGGACGGCACGCCGCTGGGCGTTGAAGTCGAGGCCCGCGCGGGGCACGTTGCCCTGGATGAGGGCGACGGTCACGGTGCCGTTCTCCGCCTTGTCGCTGACCAGCGGGCGGGCGGCCAGCGCCCCGAGGACGGGGACGACGAGGCTCAGCAGGGCGACCGCGGCGGCCGACCTGCGTATCTCCTGGCCACGGCGCTTGGCGACGGCGACGCGGACGACGTCGTAGAGCCCGAAACCGCACAGGACGACCGCGAAGCCGAGCACCGGGGTGCCGCCCACCGCGGCCAGCGGCAGGAAGACGCCGTCGGCCTGGCCGAAGGCGATCTTGCCCCAGGGGAAGCCGTTGAACGGCACACGCGCGCGTGCCGCCTCGCCGGCGATCCACAGGGCCGCCGACCACAGCGGGGCGCCGGGCAGCTTCGACACCGTGGCGATGCCCGCGCCGACCAGCGCGACGAAGATCGCCTCGATCGCCACCAGCGCGATCCAGGGCCCGGGGCCGACCTCCACGCCGGTCCACACCAGCAGCGGCAGCAGGAAGCCGAGGCCGAAGAGGTAGCCGAGGCCCAGGCCCGCCTTCCAGCTGCGGCCGCGCAGCACCCAGCCGAAGACGCCGAAGGCGGGAAGCGCGAGCCACCACAGGGTGCGGGGCGGGAAGCTGACGTAGAGGAGCACTCCGGAGAGCGCGGCGGCGAGGGCCGGGACGAAGCGCACGAGGCGGGCCCCGCGCGGGGCGGCGGCGAGCGGCTGAGCCTGGTCCGACTCGTCCACGGATGTTGCGGTGACGGTCACTCCGGGAGTGTACGGCGGGTGACCTGGGCACCGACAGCGCGGTCCACATGGCAGCACGGCCACCGGCCCCGCTCCGCCGACCCGTGCCACATCCGTCCTGCACAACTCGTCCACAAACCGTCCATCAGCGGTTACGGTGTGCCGGAGCCTTTGTCGCGCGGCCGGTCAGGCGGCGGTGCGACGGCGTGCGGTCGGTCAGGCGGCCGTACGAGCGGGCCCGGCACAGGTCGTGGGGAGACCGGTTCGGGGGGTCTGGTGGGATCCACGGGGATGACGTCTGCGTCCGGTCCTGGGGAGGACGGCGACAGACGAAACGTTTCTGACGCGGCGGGTGTCGTGGTGCTGGGGGCCTGCGCCGTGTGGGCCCTGGTCACGGCGGCCGTGCACGACGGCCGTCCCGAGGGCGTGCTGCTCGCGGTCCTCGCGGTGGCCGCCGGATACGCGGCGGGCCGTATCAGCGGCGCGCTCCTGCCGGTCGCGGCGCTGTGCGCGGCGGCGTCGACCGGGGTCGGCCTGGTGGTGGCCACCCCCCGGCTGTCCCCCGGGCCCGAGATCGTCGCACCGCTCGGTCACGCCGGCGGCACCGCGGCCGTGCTGACCCTGTCCACGGGTGCCGCGTGTTGTGCCGCGTGGGCCGCGCGCACCCCGGCACGGCGGCTCGCGTTGCGCGGTGCGGCCGCAGGCATCGTCGTGACGGCCGGGATCCTCGGCTCGGTCGGTGGCTGTTTCGCGAGCGCCGCGGTGCTGCTGGCCTCGCTCGCCGCCGGCCGGATGCGCGGCCACCGGGGCGCGGGCTTCGCCGGGCTGGCTCTGACGGCGGCTCTCACCACGGCGCTGCCCTGGGCGGTCGCCGGGAAGGCGCTGCCGGAGGGGCTCACCGTGTCGCTGGAGGGCCAGCTGACCCGGCACCGGATCGACCTGTGGCACGACGCCCTGCACCTGGCGCACCACGACGCCGCGCTGGGCGTGGGCCCCGGCCGCTTCGGCGAGGTCAGCGCCACCGCGACCCGCACCCTGCTGTCCGACGGCAAGCCGCACTCGGCATCGCTGCAGCAGGCGGCGGAACAGGGAGTCGTCGGTGTGCTCCTGCTGGCCGGGGTGTTCTGCTGGATGCTCTACACGCTGTGGCGCTCCCGGCGTCCGGCACCGGTCGTGCTCACCGCCGGGGCGGCGCTGACGGTGCTCGCGGCGATCGCCTCGGTGGGCAACGCCCTCAGCTTCACGACGGTGTCTGTCGGCGCCGGACTGCTGGCGGGACTGGCCACGGCCCGTCCGCTCACGGACGAGTCACCGCTTCGGGAGGCGGAGGTACGCCCCGCGGGCGGCCGACTGGCTCCGTGACCTCAGTGCGCCGCACCGGGCGTCCGCGGCCGCAGCCGGTCCCGGATGATCTGTACGGCGGCCTCGGCGTCGTCCACGGTGATCGTGAACGTGTGTCCGTCCCACAGGCTCAGCCGGACGCCCTCACCACGGCGGACGACGACGGCGGTGCCCTTCTCGGGCCGCCAGCGGTAGCCCCAGCCGCCCCAGTGCCGCGGGGTGACATGCGGGTCGACCTCGGCGCCGGCCACCGACGACAGGGGGATGCGGCGGCGCGGCAGGCCGATGTGGCCGCAGCGCACCTCCAGGGACTCCTCGTCGACCTTCAGGGCGACGTGCACGAACGCGAGCGTGCCGAACAGGACCAGCAGTCCGGCCGCGATGCAGCCGACGACGGCCATCGCGAGCGGGGCGATGCCGGTGGTCCAGGCCGAGTCGACGGCCAGTTCGATGCCGAGCGCCAGGCACGCGGCGCCGACGAGCGCCAGCAGCCACTGGAACCGGTTGGTGGCCCGTCCGGTCCAGACAGGGGGATGCGGCACGTTCTCGCCGTGGGGGTGGTCCCTCATGCCTATGAGGTTACTCAGGTTTCGCCGCGCGGGTAGCGCGTCGCGGAGAGTGACCGGTTCGGGAAGGGCCTTTCTCCGCCCCGGTCACCGGGCGGGGGTGACCGCCTGGAGGAACCTTCCTTCTTCGTACGTCAGGGCAGTGTCCGGCAGGGCTTCCTGGCGTCCGCTGAGCAGGACGGTGAGCGTGCCGTCCGCGGCGGTGTCCGGCGCGGGGGCCGCGCCGATGCGGCGCAGGGCCTGGGCCGCCACGGCTCCGGCCGTGCCGTGCAGGATCAGCGGCGGGCGGCCGGGCTGCTGGACGGCCGCCCGGATGCGTTCGGCGACCAGTTCGTAGTTGGTGCAGCCGAGGACGACGGTCGTGACGTCCTCCGGCGTGAGCGCGGCCGCGGCGGCGACCGCGACGTCGACGGCCGCCTCGTCGGCGTGGTGCACGGCGTCCGCGAGCCCGGGGCAGGGCACCTCCGTGACGTCCACGCCGACGGCGAACTGCTCGATCAGGCCGCGCTGGTAGGCGCTCCCGGTCGTGGCGGGGGTCGCCCAGATGGCGACGTGGCCGCCCCCGGCCGCGGCCGGCTTGATCGCCGGGACGGTGCCGATGATCGGCAGGTCCGGCTCGAAGCGGGCGCGCAGGGCGGGCAGGGAGTGCACGGACGCGGTGTTGCAGGCGACGATCAGGACATCGGGCGTGTGCTCGGCGGCGGCCGCGGCGACGGCCAGGGCCCGCTCGGTGATGTCCTCGGGGGTCCGCGGCCCCCACGGCATGCCGTCGGGGTCCCAGGACAGGACGAGATCCGCGTCGGGCCGCAGCCGGCGTACCGCGGCGGCGGCGGGGAGGAGGCCGAGTCCGGAGTCCATGAGCGCGATCTTCACCCGGCCACGATAGACGATGAGCCCTTCCGGGCCGCCGCCGTGGGGCAGACTGCGCCCGTGAGCGCCATCGCGTGGACCGCCGCCGTATCCCTCACCGCCTGGCTGTGGCTGTTGCTCTGCCAGGGCTTCTTCTGGCGCACGGACGTCAGGCTCCCCGCACGGCGGGAGCCGGACGACTGGCCGTCGGTCTGTGTCGTCGTGCCCGCGCGCGACGAGGCCGAGGTGCTGCCCGCGAGCCTGCCCTCGCTGCTCGCCCAGGACTATCCGGGACGGGCCGAGATCTTCCTCGTCGACGACGGCAGTACGGACGGCACGGGAGAACTCGCCCGGGAGCTGTCCCGGCGGCACGGCGGGCTGCCGCTGACGGTCGGCTCGCCGGGTGAACCGCCCGCGGGCTGGACCGGCAAGCTCTGGGCGGTGCGCCACGGCATCGGCCTGGCACGCGCGCGTGACCCCGAGTACCTGCTCCTGACGGACGCCGACATCGCGCACACCCCCGACAGCCTGCGCGGTCTGGTCGCGGCGGCGCGCACCGGCGGGTTCGACGTCGTGTCCCAGATGGCCCGGCTCCGGGTGGAGAGCACCTGGGAGCGCCTGGTCGTGCCGGCCTTCGTCTACTTCTTCGCCCAGCTGTACCCGTTCCGCCGGATCGGGAAGAAGGGGTCGCGTACGGCGGCCGCGGCGGGCGGCTGTGTGCTGCTGCGCGCCGACGCCGCCGAGCGGGCGCGGATCCCGGACGCGATCCGGCACGCCGTGATCGACGACGTGGCACTGGCGCGGGCGGTCAAGGGCGCGGGGGGTCACATCTGGCTGGGCCTGGCGGAGCGGGTGGACAGCGTGCGGCCGTATCCGCGACTGCACGACCTGTGGCGCATGGTGTCGCGCAGCGCCTACGCGCAGCTGCGGCACAGCCTCCTGGTGCTGACCGGCACGGTGGCGGGACTGGCCCTGGTCTATCTGGTGCCGCCCGTGGCGCTGGTCGCGGGGCTCGTGGCGGGCGACGCCACGGCGGCCGTCCTCGGCGGTGCCGCGTGGCTGGTGATGACGGGGACGTACGTGCCGATGCTCCGCTACTACCGGCAGCCGCTGTGGCTCGCGCCGCTGCTGCCGTTCACGGCGTTCCTCTATCTGCTGATGACGGTCGACTCCGCGGTGCAGCACTACCGGGGGCGCGGTGCGGCCTGGAAGGGCCGCACCTACGCACGTCCGGACACCGTCACCGAAGAGGGGTGAGGGTGGGCTACTTGCGGCCGGGGGTCCAGTTCATGCCCCAGCCGTAGGCGTAGTCGACGGTCCGCTGCGGGCTCACGCCGCGCTCGGGCACCAGGTAGCGGGCCTCGCGCTGGACCACCAGGTCGGAGCCGGTGTTGGTGATGAGGGCGAGCGCGCACACCGTCGAGGGGACGGTGCACTCGTCGAGCGAGAAGTCGATCGGGGCGCCGTACTGCGGCTGGAGGGTCACGGTGGCGTGCAGGTCGGCGAAGGAGCGCGCGCCCTCGTAGATGGTGACGAAGACCAGGATGCGGCGGAAGAGCTGCTTGTGGTCGAGGTTGATCGTGAGGTTCTCGCCGCTCGCGACGGCGCCGGTGCGGTCGTCGCCGTCGAGGTGGATGAACGGCGGCCGGTGCAGGGAGCCGAAGGCGTTGCCGAGGGCCTGGACGACGCCCTTGCTGCCGTCGGTGAGTTCGTACAGGGCGCACAGGTCGAGGTCGAGGTCGTTGTGCATGGCGACCGGGCGGCCGAGCTTGCCGGCCCACCCCGAGAACTGCTTGCGCACCTCCCAGTTGAGGTTGACGCGCATCGCGCCGGAGGTGCCGCCCTGCTTGGTCAGCGAGACCGAGGGGGACGCCTTGGTGAGCGTGACCTTCGTCAGGCGGACCGGCTGGGCCGGGGCTGCCGGAGGGGCCACCGGCGGTGCGGCGGGCGGAGGCGCCATGGTCACCGGGGGCATGGGCGGGGGTGCGGTGACGGGGGGTGCCACCACCGGCGCGGGCGGTGCCGTCGGCGTCGCGGCGGCGGCCTGCTGGGGTTCGTCCACCGTGATGCCGAAGTCGGTGGCCAGTCCTTCGAGTCCGCTGCTGTAGCCCTGGCCGACGGCACGGAACTTCCAGGCGCCCTGACGGCGGTAGAACTCGCCCAGCACGAAAGCGGTTTCGACGGTCGCGCCGGTGCTGTCGAAGCGGGCGACGACGGCGCCCTGTGCGGCGTCCTTGACCTCGATGTGGAGGCCCGGCACCTGTCCGAAGGCGCCGCCGTCGGCGGAGGCGGCCAGCACGATCGTCTCGATCGCGGGCTCCACGCGCGCGAGGTCGACGAGCAGCGTGTCGATCACCTGACCGCCGGCGTTGCGCTTGCCCTCGTGCCGGACCGCGCCGGAGGAGTGCACGGGCTGGTTGTAGAAGACGAAGTCGCTGTCGGAGCGCACCTTGCCGCCGACCAGGAGCAGTGCCGACGCGTCGGCGTCGGGCACCCCCGGCCCGGTGCTCCAGCCCAATTCGACCCGCAGCGCCGTGGCCGGCACCGGAGTATTGGATCCTTTCGGCATTGACATGTCCGCCCCCATCACGTGTCACCGCGCCAGGCATGTCCCGGCAGCCCATTGGTTCTCTACAGGGCCAACCTATTCCCCGAGACGGCGAACTCCCATGACGCGCACAGAAAGATCGTTCTCCAACCGCCGGTAACCCGCCCGGAACTCGGCCTTTACAGGATCCGAACGCAGGTAGCGGTCCCTTTTTGCCGAGTTCGCTCGCATTGGGGATCCCAGGCCACTGCCGACACGGAAAACAACCCTCTTATCGGTCTCCCCAACCAGCACATCGTGGGCTTAACTTATGTGCCATGACCTCCCCCCGCTCCACTTATGGCGGCGGCTACTACTCCGCCTCCTTCCCGGACACTCCGATCTATGACTCGCTCGTGGCCGAGCGGGGCACCCCGCAGATCGCCCCGATCCGGGTCCCGGCCGAGTACGCCATGCCGAGCAGCAGCAATCTGCCCGCGCTGCCGTCCGCGCTGCCCGCCCTCCCGGCGGGACCGTCCCAGCCCTCCTACGGCTACCCGCAGGCGCAGCAGCCCTCGCCGCTGCAGCAGGCGCCCGCCGCCTACATCCCGCAGCAGGCCTCCGCGCCTCGCGGTTACCCCGGGCCGCAGCAACAGCAGCCGCGTCCGATGAACCAGGGCATGGGCTACGAGGCGATGCGCCCCGCGGCTCCCCGGCCCGCTCCGGCGCCGTACCAGGACCCGTACAACAACCAGCAGTACCGCGGCTACTGAGCCGACCCCGGGACTGTCCGTGCCTGCTGGCACGATGGGTCCATGGGGAATGCGCAGCTTCAGTCGATTCACGTACATCCGGTCAAGGCGTTCCGGGGCCTCGCGCCCCGGGAGGCCGTCGTGGAGCCCTGGGGGCTGGCCGGAGACCGGCGCTGGGCGCTGATCGACGACGGGGGAAAGGTCGTCACACAACGCCAGCAACCGCGCATCGCGCTCGCCGCCGCCGAGCTTCTGCCCGGCGGCGGCGTTCGCTTGTCCGCACCCGGCATGGAGCCGCTGACGGTGCCCGTGCCGCGCCCGCTCGGCACCGTGCCGATGCAGATCTTCCGGGACAAAGTGGAGGCGGTACCCGCCGAGGACCCGGCCGTGCACGCCTGGTGCAGCGCCTATCTGGGCGCGGACGTCCGGCTGGTGCACATGGACGAGCCCGCGACGCGCCGGCCCGTCGACCCCGAGTACGCGCGCGAGGGCGAGACCGTCAGCTTCGCCGACGGCTATCCGCTGCTGGCCACCACGACCGCCTCCCTGGACGCCCTCAACTCCCTGATCGCGCAGGGTGATCACGCGGCCGAGGGTCCGCTGCCGATGAACCGGTTCCGGCCCAACGTGGTCGTGTCCGGCACCGATCCCTGGGCCGAGGACCACTGGTCCCGCCTCGCGATCGGCGAGGTCGTGTTCCGCGTCGCCAAGAGCTGCGGCCGCTGCGTCGTGACCACCACCGACCAGGACAGCGCCGAGCGCGGCAAGGAACCCCTGCTCACGCTCGGCCGCCATCGGCGTCTGGACGGCAAGCTGGTCTTCGGGCAGAACCTCGTCCCCCTCACACCGGGCGTGATCCGCGTCGGCGACCCGGTCTCGGTCCTGGAGTAGAAGAGATCCGTTCGAGGGCCGCTCGCGGGAACCAGCGCCAGGGCGCGTGGCGTTGGCAGGTGTGAGAAGTTCATAAGAAGGGCCCGGCGCGGGTGATTTCCCTCTCTCTTCGCCCGGCTCCGCGGGTGATCTGCCGTCCCGAGAGTTATCACGGAACGGGAAGGGGGTGCGGACCGTGCGAGCGATCAGCGGACTCTGGCGCTGGCGGCACAATCCGCTGCGCCGTGCGACCGACCTCGCCGAGGCCTGGGTCGCACTCGCGGCACTGCTGCTGATCCTGGTCGCCACACCACTGACCGGCGCTGTCGTCGGCAGCGTGGCCCAGGACGCCCTACAACAGTCCGTCCGGCAGCAGCAGACGTCCCGTCACGAGGTCACGGCCACCGTGACCCGCGCCCTGGGCCGTTCCCCGCTGGACGCCGATCCCGAGACGACCACCGGCAGGGATCTGCGCAGCCGCGTCCTCGCCGACTGGACCGCGCCGGACGGCACCGCGCAGCACGGCCCGGCGATGGCGAACCTCAAACACCCGCACAGCGGCGACCACTTCCCGATCTGGACGGACTCCCACGGCCGCATAGTGGCCCGCCCCCTGGACTCCGCGACCGCCACCACGCACGCGGTCCTCGCCGGAGTCGGCGCGGCCCTGCTCGGCATCGGTCTCGTCGAGGCCGGCAGGCGGCTGATCGTCTGGCGCATGGTCCGTCGCCGGTACGCCCGTTGGGACCAGGCCTGGGCCAAGGCGGGCCCGGACTGGGGCAGGACCGGGACCGGCAGCTGACAGCCTTCCCACTCTGGTCAACCCACCACCCGCACGCACGCTACGGTGGACCGGCCGAGGCATTCGGCATCCAGACCCGCGTACCACGAGGTGGGGGCACAGCAACGCCATGGCACAGGGCACGGTCCAGGTGACGCACACCGGCACATCGCGGTGGCGGCGCCGCACGGGTGAGTACGCGTCGCTCGCCGCCGCCCTGGAGGCCGCGGCCGACGGCGACGTCCTCACCGTCGCCCCCGGCACCTACCGGGAGAACCTCGTCGTGCAGCGGGCGGTGACCCTGCGTGGCCCCGAGGGCTCCCCCGGTTCGGTACGGATCGCGCCGCTGGACGGGGTGCCGCTCACCGTACGGGCCTCGGCCGTGGTGCAGGACCTGCATGTGGAGGGCCAGGACGCGGCGGCACCGGCGCTGCTCGTCGAGGAGGGCACGCCCGAACTGACGGACATCCGGATCGTCACCCGGTCCGCGGCCGGCATCGAGGTGCGCGGCGGCGCCCGCCCGACGGTGCGGCGCTGCACGGTCGACAACCCGGCCGGGGTCGGCATCGCCGTACTCGACGGCGGGGGCGGGGTGTTCGAGGAGTGCGAGGTCGTCGCCGCCGGTCAGGCCGGTGTCGCGGTCCGCGGCGGCGCCCACCCGCGCCTGGAGCGCTGCCGGGTGCACCACGCCTCCGGGGTGGGGCTGTCGGTGACCGGCGAGAACTCCGCGCTGGAAGCGGTGGGTTGCGAGGTCTACGAGGTGCGGGGCAGCGGTGTCCAGGTCACGGGCCGGGCCACCGCGCATCTCACCGACTGCGATGTGCACCGCACCACCGCCGACGGGGTCACCCTCGACACGGACGCCGTGCTCACGCTGGCCGACTGCCGCATCCACGACATCCCCGAGAACGCCGTGGACCTGCGCTCGCGCTCGGTCCTGACGCTGACCCGCACGACGGTGCGTCAGTTCGGGCGCAACGGCCTGTCGGTGTGGGACCCGGGCACCCGCGTGGACGCCAACCAGTGCGAGATCTTCGACAGCACCGGCGACTACCCGGCGGTGTGGGTCAGCGACGGCGCGACGGCGGTGCTGGACTCCTGCCGGGTGCACGACGTGCCGGACGCGCTGTTCGTCCTCGACCGCGGCTCGCGCGCGGACGTCGTCGACAGCGACCTCTCCCAGGTCCGCAACACGGCCGTGTCGGTGAGCGACGGAGCCACCGCACAGCTCGACGACTGCCGGATCCGCGATGCCGCGACCGGCGCCTGGTTCCGCGACCACGGCAGCGGCGGCACTCTCAACAACTGCACGGTGGACGGCACCCAGACCGGCGTGATCGTCACCAAGGGCGCCGACCCCACCATCGAGCGCTGCACGGTCGACTCCCCGGCCGAGGCCGGCTTCTACGTCTCCGCGGGCGGCCGGGGCAGCTTCCTCAACTGCCGTGTCACGGGCAGCTCCGGCTACGGCTTCCACGTCATAGACGGCTGCCGCGCGACCCTGCGCAAGTGCCGCACGGAGCGGTGCGGGCGCGGCGGCTACGAGTTCGCGGACGCGGGGCCCGACACCGGTTCCGGCACGGGTCCGATCGTCGAGGACTGCACGAGCGACGAGAGCACGGGCCTGCGGCCCCCCGCCGCGGTGGAGACCGCCGTGCAGACGGCGAGCCAGTCCCCCGGCCTGCTCGGCACCATTCCCGGGCAGCGCACCACCGAGCAGGAACCGCCGGTCACCCCCGCCGAGCCGGAGCAGCCCTCGCGCACCTCGAAGGCCGTTCTCGGTGAACTCGACGCGCTGGTGGGCCTGGACAGCGTCAAGCGCGAGGTGCGGGCCCTCACCGACATGATCGAGGTCGGCCGCCGCCGGCAGCAGGCGGGCCTCAAGGCGGCGTCCGTCAAACGGCACCTGGTCTTCACCGGCTCCCCCGGCACCGGCAAGACCACCGTCGCCCGGCTCTACGGCGAGATCCTCGCCTCCCTCGGCGTGCTGGAGAAGGGTCATCTCGTCGAGGTGTCCCGCGTCGACCTGGTCGGCGAGCACATCGGCTCCACGGCGATCCGCACCCAGGAGGCCTTCGACAAGGCGCGCGGCGGAGTGCTGTTCATCGACGAGGCGTACGCCCTGTCACCGGAGGACTCCGGCCGTGACTTCGGCAAGGAGGCCATCGACACGCTCGTGAAGCTGATGGAGGACCACCGGGACGCGGTCGTGGTGATCGTCGCGGGCTACACGGCCGAGATGGAGCGCTTCCTGTCGGTCAACCCCGGTGTGGCGTCCCGCTTCTCACGGACCATCACCTTCGGCGACTACGCGCCCGACGAACTGCTGAGGATCGTCGAGCAGCAGGCGGACGAGCACGAGTACCGGCTGGCGCCGGGTGCGCCGGAGGCCCTGCTGAAGTACTTCACGGCGATCCCGAAGGGCCCCGCGTTCGGCAACGGCCGCACCGCCCGCCAGACCTTCGAGGCGATGGTGGAACGGCACGCGAGCCGGGTCGCCCACGTCGAGGAGCCGAGCAAGGACGACCTGACGCTGCTGTTCGCGGAGGACCTGCCGGAACTCCCCTGACCCGGCGCTACCGCTGCGCCGGTACGTCCGGTCGCAGCCTCGCCAGCAGTTTCGCCCGCTCCTGCGCGAACGCGGGGTCTGCCTGGTAGTCGGAGTGGCCGAGGATCGGGGCCGGCAGCGGGTGTTGCTCGGTTCGGCCGTAGGCGAGGGGGTCCTTGAGGGGTTCGTGGTCGACCTCGGGACCGCAGTCGCCGGACAGGCGCATGGGGCCGCCGATCGGGTCGGTGGGCCGGTAGAGATTGCGCCAGCAGGCGACGTCGTGGTGGAGGGCGCTGAGTGCGGCCGGTCCGAAGTGGGCCGGGAACCAGCGGCCGTAGAGGCGTTCCAGCGGTGAGCCGTAGGTGAGCAGGGCGACCCGCCGGCGGTCGGCGGGGGTCAGTTGCCAGGCCGCGGCGGCGGCGAGGACGCTGCCCTGGGAGTGCCCGGAGATCACCAGGCGGCCGCCGGTGGCGCGGGTCCAGGTGGCCACCCGCCAGGTGAGGTCGGGTACGGCGCGTTCGGCGTAGCAGGGCGGCGCGAAGGGGTGGGCGGCGCGCGGCCAGAAGGTGCCGACGTCCCACAGGATGCCGATGGTGCGGCGGGCGGAGGGGTCCTTGTAGGCGCGCCTGCCCCAGGTGACGAAGAGTATGAAGCCGAACCCGATCAGCCAGGAGCCGAGCGCCTGGGCGGTGTCGGCGGCGCCCTGGAGGAAGGCGTACGAGTCTCCGGCCGCCTCGGCCGGCACTTTCTGCGTCGTCATCGCGCCGACCAGCGCGCCCGCGCCCAGGAGCAGGGTGACGGCGGAGGTGACGCCGAGGATGCGCGGCGCCCGGTCGGTGAGGGTGGCCAGGGCGCGGGCGGTGGCGATGCCGCGGCTGCGGGCCCGGTCCTTGGGTTCTCCCGGGTAGTCGGTGTCGAGGGCGGTCAGCTCGGCCCGGCGCAGCCGCCAGGCGCGTCGGCCCAGCCGGCCGCCGAGCACGAGCAGGACGACGAGGAGCGGCGGGATCACCGATGCCTGCCAGGTCAGCAGGACCGGTGGACCGGGGATCGAGGCGCCGGTGCCGTCCAGCCAGTCGGCAACCCGCTGGGAGACCCCGCCGGACATCACCCCGCCGAGCGCGCAGGCCAGCATCGCGACCGCGGGGCCGCCGAGGCCGCGCATCGCGGCACGCGGATCGGGATGCGTACGGTGCAGGACACGGGCGACGACGGCCAGGACGATCACGATCAGCCCCTGGACCAGGGCGATGCCGCCGAAGGTCGCGTCCCCCGGCAGCCGCCCCCGCGACTCCCACCCCGGCCGCTCCCAGCCCGCGTACACCAGGGTGAGCAGGAGCAGCCCGAGCGCGGCGAGCGGGAGACGTCGTACGAGATGCTCGTCGAGCTCCCGGTCGAGGCGATGCTCGCTGCGGCCCCGGCGGCACACCACCCAGACGACGATCACCCCGCCGACGGCGATCGCCAGGAGAAGCAGCCGGCCGAGCGTGTCGAGCGGGGCGGGTCCGCCCGGACGGCGGTCGAAGCCGGCCGCCGCCGAGGCGACGGCCGCGGCGACGGTCAGCAGGGCCGCGGCGGTGTGCGCGGCGCGCAGCCGGGCCACCAGCCGGCGGCCGTACCAGAAGCCGGGGCGGCCGAGGGCGGTGCGGGCGGTGTCCTCGTCGTGCTCGTCCGGGTGGGTCAGGGGCTGCTGGGACTCGTACGCGTTCCAGGTGCGGTGGGACAAGTACCACAGCAGGCCGGTCAGCGCGGCGGGCAGCAGGGCGGCGACGGCGAGGCGGCGGCCGGGGCGGCTCCACCAGCCGCCGTCGGAGACGGTCGGGGACAGGAAGCCCAGCCAGGAGTGCCGGTCGGCGCACGCGCGCGTGCCCGCGCACTGCCAGGCGGTCAGGTCGAGGGCGACCTCGCAGACCGCCGCGACCAGCAGCACCGTCAAGGTCAGGGCGGCGAGTCGCACCAGCAGTCCGTACAGGCGGACCGTCCGCGTACGGCCGCGGGCGCTCGGGCGCATCCAGTGGGCGAGGTTGACCACCATGAACGGCAGCAGCAACAGCCACAGCGCGCGGGAGGAGTTGCCGGAGGTCAGATTGCACCAGACGTACGCCTCGGGCACCGGCTCCTCGCCGCGCCCCCGAGGTCGTCCGGTGTCGGCGTCGACGTCCTCGGCGCGCCGGAACACGGCCGCCGTGTCGTCGCCGCTGATCCGCACGGTCCGCGGATCGTCGAGCATCTTCTCGGGCGTCGTCCCGCCCACCCCGTGGACCAGCAGCTCCAGGGCGGAGCCGGTCGTCGAGGCACGTTCCTGAGCACGTTCCACTGTTTCGCACTTCCCCCGTGACGCGCCGTCTGCATGTGTCGGTGCGGGCTCAAGGATCTCCGCCGGGAGAGGCTCGTGCACCCCTCGTCACGGAATCTCCCCGATCCGTGTGACGGACGGGAGAACGACGGGGTGAAGGTGACATGCGCGCGTCGTGACAGTCGGTGCCGCGACCCGTACCGTCACGTGCGAGGATGGGACGTCCGCGGGCTGGTGGGAGCCGGTGCGCCGGGCGTGTCGAACGGATTGCGGCGAAAGGACCGGAGCGTACGTGAGTGAGAATCAGAACCTCCTCGCGGAGCAGCGGCGCGCCCTCATCCTGGACGAGGTGCGGCGGCGCGGCGGCGTCCGGGTCAACGAGCTGACGCGCAAGCTCGGCGTGTCGGACATGACGGTGCGCCGCGATCTGGACGCGCTGGCCCGGCAGGGTGTCCTGGAGAAGGTGCACGGCGGTGCGGTGCCGGTGGTCGAGGCGAGCACCCACGAGCCGGGCTTCGAGGCCAAGTCGGGTCTGGAGCTGTCGGCCAAGGAGGACATCGCGCGCGCGGCGGCCGAACTGGTCGCGCCGGGCAGCGCGATCGCCCTGTCGGGCGGTACGACGACGTACGCGCTGGCCCACCATCTGCTGGACGTGCCGGATCTGACGGTCGTCACCAACTCGGTGCGGGTGGCCGACGTGTTCCACGCGGCACAGCGCACCTCGGGCCCGCGGCAGGGCGCGGCCACGGTCGTGCTGACCGGCGGTGTGCGCACCCCGTCCGACTCCCTGGTGGGTCCGGTCGCCGACCAGGCGATCGCCGCGCTCCACTTCGACGTGCTCTTCCTCGGTGTCCACGGCATATCGGTCGAGGCCGGCCTGTCCACGCCGAACCTCGCGGAGGCGGAGACCAACCGCCGCCTCGTGCAGTCGGCGCGCCGGGTCGTGGTGGTCGCCGACCACACCAAGTGGGGCACGGTGGGCCTGAGTTCGTTCGCGGCGCTGGAGCAGGTCGACACGCTGGTGACGGACGCCGGGCTGCCGACGGCGGCGCGCGAGGAGGTCGCCGAGCATCTGCGGCGGCTGGTGGTGGCCGGCGAGGACTGAGCCGGTACAGACAGTTGATGGTGCGTCAGCTACGGTGACACCCTCCGTTCACTACGAGGAGGGTGGGGCCATGGCGCACCAACTGCGCGAGGTGGGGCTCGACTTCGTCGAGCGGGCACCCGTACGGCTGGTCTTCGCACGGGACATGTCCGCCCCTCCGGAGCAGGTCTTCCGGGCGCTCGCGGATGATGTGCCGGGCTGGGCGGAGTGGTTCGCCGCGGTGACGCTGGCCCGGCCCACCGGCGACGGCACCACCCGCGAGATACATCTCAAGGGCGGCGGGCGTTTCCAGGAGACGATCATCGCGGCCAAGGAGCCGGAGGTGTACGCCTACCGCGTGGACGTCGCCAATGTGCCCGGGGTCCGGACCCTCGTCGAGGAGTGGCGGCTCGCCCCCTCGGGCACCGGCACCCATGTGCGCTGGACGTTCGCGACGGACGGCACCGCCGCCTACCGCCTCGCCATGAGGCTCGCCGCGCCCGGACTGGGGCGCGCGTTCCGGGACGCGGCCACCGCACTGGACCGGCGGCTGACGAAACAGGCCTCAGCAGGGCCAGACGCCGGTCTCCAGCAGTGAGTCGATCGCCGCGCTGTACGGCGTGATGTCCAGGCCCTGCTCGGCCAGCCACGCGTCCGAGTAGTACTTGTCCAAGTAGCGGTCGCCCGGGTCGCACAGCAGCGTCACCACGCTCCCCTGGCGCCCCTCGGCCACCATCTCGGCGACGATCTTCAGCGCGCTCCACAGCCCGGTCCCGGTCGAACCGCCCGCCTTGCGGCCGATCGCCCTCTCCAGCGCACGGACGGCGGCGACGCTGGCCGCGTCCGGGACCTTCATCATCCGGTCGACGGCGCCGGGCACGAAGCTCGGCTCCATGCGCGGCCGGCCGATGCCCTCGATGCGCGAGCCGCAGTCGCAGGTGACGTCCGGATCGCCGGTGGTCCAGCCCTCGAAGAAACAGGAGTTCTCGGGGTCGGCGACACAGATGCGGGTGTCCCGCTGCGTGTAGTGGACGTACCGGGCGAAAGTCGCCGACGTGCCGCCGGTGCCGGCCGTGGCGACGATCCACGCGGGCTCCGGGAACCGCTCCAACTCCAGCTGCCGGAAGACGGATTCGGCGATGTTGTTGTTGCCGCGCCAGTCCGTGGCCCGTTCCGCGTAGGTGAACTGGTCCATGTAGTGGCCGCCGGTGTCGGCCGCGAGGCGGGCCGACTCCTCGTACATCTTGCGCGGGTCGTCCACGAAGTGGCACTGCCCGCCGTGGAACTCGATCAGGCGGATCTTCTCGGCGCTCGTCGTGCGCGGCATGACGGCGATGAAGGGCACCCCGATCAGCCCGGCGAAGTAGGCCTCGGAGACCGCCGTCGAGCCGCTGGACGCCTCGATCACCGGGCGGTCCGGCCGGATCCAGCCATTGCACAGGCCGTAGAGGAACAGCGAGCGGGCCAGTCGGTGCTTGAGGCTGCCGGTCGGGTGGGTCGACTCGTCCTTCAGATACAGGTCGATGCCCCACCGCTCGGGGAGCGGGAAGCGCAGGAGATGGGTGTCGGCCGAGCGGTTGGCGTCGGCCTGGACCTTGCGGACGGCCTCTTTCAGCCAGTCGCGGTAGGTCGCGTCGCTGCGGTCGACGTCGAGGGTGTCGAGGGTCTCGCCCGTCCGGGACTGCTGGGGAGTGCTCACAGCGATGCTCCTAAGGGGGTGGCGTCGACGGCGGACCACGCTGTCGACGCCACCGATCATAAACACCTTCCGCACGCTTCTCACCTGCATAAACACACCTTTGAGCACCCCAAAGACCACCCTGTAGGACGCGCTTCGCAGTGCCCTGGGGGCGCATTCGGACGAGTGCTCCGGGCGCCCGGAGCGCGCGCCTCATGCGCACTGGTGCTCGACGCCTGGTGCGGGCAGACTTCACCGGACGGGACGCAGGTCCCCACGGGGGGCACACTGGATCACGCAGACAGCCGGTCACGAACCGGCCCGACGAGGGCGCACTAGGGGGCGGGGAGCCATGGCGGAACCGGAGTTCAAGGCCACGGGCGTACGGATCGGCAAGCGGCTGCGCTCCCTCACCCGGGCCGGTCAGGTCCGGATCAGCGACGGCAGACTGGAACTGCTCACCAGCTACGGCAGCGAGATCGACAGCGCGCCGGTCCAGGCGGTGCGCGCCTCCAAGCCCTGGTTCGCCGCCGACGACCGCGCGCTCGCCGACCTCAACGGCAAGCGGTACCTGCTCACGCTCGGCGACCACGACCCCGCTCCGGGCGAGCCCGGGCCACCGGCGGCGCGCCGGTTCATAGAGGCCGTACGGAAGGCTGCGGGACGCAACAGGTGAGGCACCGCGAGTTGCGGCTCCGCACCCCTTGAGCCACGCTGTTCTCACGTCACTCTGGGTTTACCGGCGATAACGCTGCGAACCAGCCCGCCGGGCATGGCAGCAGGCGGCCGTTTCACCAGGCACCCTGCTGATCGATCCGAACTCCGTGTTCTTCCGGACCTCTTCAGTCGGGGAGTCGCAGCCGTGATCAGTCACCCAAGCAGGCACTGCACGGTGGAGCTGCAAGCCCTGCCGTCGCGGATCGGCCAGGTCCGCAGAATCGTCTCTGCGCAGTTGCGCTACTGGCATCTGGACCCCCTCATAGACCGAGCGGCGCTCGGCGTGACGGAGTTGCTCACCAACGTCCACCGGCACGCCCAGCCCGACAAGATGTGCACCGTGGAGATCGAGCTGCTGCTCGACCGGCTCACGGTCTCGGTGCACGACCACGACCCGCGTCTGCCGGCCGTGGACACCATGACGGACGACGACTCGCTCGCCACGTGTGGACGTGGCCTCGCGATGGTGGCCGCCGTCAGTGAGAGCTGGGGGGTGCGCGCGGAGGGCGACGAGGGAAAGGTCGTCTGGTTCGCGCTGTCCGCGCCCGCCGCCGTGGGCGCCGGCACCTCGCGGCCGCCGCGGCGCGCGGGCGGGGAGAGGAGCGGGCGGGTGTTCGCCGAGATCGAGCACGCCGTCGACGGCCGCAGGGCCGAACATGCTCCCGCCCGGTCGGCCGTTGCCGGCTGACCGGGCGGTGACAGCCCCTGCCGCCCTCAGGACACCGGCTGGAGCCGACGCTCGCGTCGGCGCCGCCGTTGGGCCGCCGAGCACCCGTCCGCCGTAGCCGTCGCGGCCGCGGTCCAGCCGAAGACCCGGGCCTGCCGGACGCCCCGGCCTCAGCACTCGATGACGTTGACGGCGAGGCCGCCGCGGGCGGTCTCCTTGTACTTGATCTTCATGTCGGCGCCGGTCTCCTTCATGGTCTTGATGACCTTGTCGAGGGAGACGTGGTGCCGTCCGTCGCCGCGCAGGGCCATCCGCGCGGCGGTCACGGCCTTCACCGCGGCCATGCCGTTGCGTTCGATGCACGGGATCTGGACCAGGCCGCCGACCGGGTCGCAGGTCAGCCCGAGGTTGTGTTCCATGCCGATCTCGGCCGCGTTCTCCACCTGCTCCGGGGAGCCACCCAGCACTTCGGCGAGGCCGCCCGCGGCCATCGAGCAGGCCGAGCCGACCTCGCCCTGGCAGCCGACCTCGGCGCCGGAGATGGAGGCGTTCTCCTTGAAGAGCATGCCGATCGCGCCGGCGGCGAGCAGGAAGCGGACCACGCCGTCCTCGTCGGCGCCCGGCACGAAGTTGATGTAGTAGTGCAGGACCGCCGGGATGATGCCGGCCGCGCCGTTCGTCGGTGCGGTCACGACGCGTCCGCCGGCCGCGTTCTCCTCGTTGACCGCCATCGCGTAGAGCGTCACCCACTCCATCGCGCGGGCCAACGGGTCGCCCTCGCCGCGCAGTTGGCGGGCGGCCGCGGCGGCTCGGCGGCGGACCTTCAGACCGCCGGGGAGGATGCCCTCACGCCCCAGCCCGCGGGCGACACAGGCCCGCATGACCTCCCAGATGTCGAGGAGCCCGGACCGGATCTCCTCCTCCGTGCGCCAGGCCTTCTCGTTCTCCAGCATCAGCGCGGAGATCGACAGGCCTGTCTCCACCGTCAGACGCAGCAGTTCGTCGCCGGTGCGGAAGGGGTACGTCAGGACCGTGTCGTCGACCTTGATGCGGTCCGCGCCGATCGCGTCCTCGTCGACGACGAAGCCACCGCCCACCGAGTAGTACGTCTTCTCCAGCAGCGGCACCCCGTCGGCGTCGTACGCGAAGAGGATCATGCCGTTGGCGTGGTACGGCAGCGAGCGCCGCCGGTGCAGGACCAGTTGGGTCGACGCATCGAAGTCGATCTCGTGGGCCGGCCCGATCTCCGCGCCGAGCAGCCGGATGCGTCCGGTGCCGCGGATGCGTTCGACGTCCAGGTCGGCCTGGGCGACGTCGACCGTGTGCGGCTCGTTGCCCTCCAGACCGAGCAGCACCGCCTTGGGGGTGCCGTGGCCGTGGCCGGTGGCGCCGAGGGAACCGAAGAGCTCCGCGCGGACCGCCACGGTCTGGGCGAGCAGGCCGTCCGTCTTCAGCCGGGCGGCGAACAGCGCGGCGGCTCGCATGGGGCCGACCGTGTGGGAGCTCGACGGGCCGATGCCGATCGAGAACAGGTCGAAGACGCTGATGGCCACGCCATGCTCCGGGGGACGGGAGGGGCGTGCCGACGGGTCACGGGCACGCCCCTGCGGGAGGGTGTCGGTTACAGGGCGGGGTACAGCGGGTGCTTGTCGGCCAGGGCCTTGACCCGGGCCTTCAGGGATTCCACGTCGTACGACGGCTTGAGGGCCGCCGCGATGACGTCTGCGACCTCGGTGAAGTCCTCGGCCGTGAAGCCGCGGGTGGCCAGCGCCGGGGTGCCGATCCGCAGGCCCGACGTCACCATGGGCGGGCGCGGGTCGTTGGGGACGGCGTTGCGGTTGACCGTGATGCCGACCTCGTGGAGACGGTCCTCGGCCTGCTGCCCGTCCAGCTCCGACTCGCGCAGGTCCACCAGGATCAGGTGCACGTCCGTGCCACCGGAGAGCACGTTGACCCCGGCCTCCCGGGCGTCCGCGGCCGTCAGACGCTCGGCGAGGATGCGCGCACCCTCCACCGTACGCCGCTGGCGCTCCTTGAACTCCTCGCTCGCGGCCACCTTGAAGGACACCGCCTTCGCCGCGATCACATGCTCCAGCGGGCCGCCCTGGAAGCCCGGGAACACCGACGAGTTCAGCTTCTTCGCGAAGTCCTTCCTCGCCAGGATGATGCCGCCGCGCGGGCCGCCCAGGGTCTTGTGGGTCGTGGAGGTGACCACGTCCGCGTGCTCGACCGGGTTGGGGTGCAGCCCGGCCGCGACCAGGCCGGCGAAGTGCGCCATGTCGACCCACAGGTAGGCGTCGACCTCGTCGGCGATCCGGCGGAACTCGGCGAAGTCCAGCTGCCGCGGGTACGCCGACCAGCCCGCGATGATCACCTTCGGGCGGTGCTCCTTGGCCAGGCGCTCCACCTCGGCCATGTCGACCAGACCGGCGTCGTCGACGTGGTAGGCGACCACGTTGAACTGCTTGCCGGAGAAGTTCAGCCGCATGCCGTGGGTGAGGTGACCGCCGTGCGCCAGGTCCAGGCCCAGGATCGTGTCGCCGGGGGCGGCCAGCGCGAACAGGGCGGCCTGGTTGGCGGAGGCGCCGGAGTGGGGCTGGACGTTGGCGTACTCGGCGCCGAACAGCTCCTTGATCCGGTCGATGGCGATCTGCTCGGCGACGTCGACGTGCTCGCAGCCGCCGTAGTAGCGCCGGCCGGGGTAGCCCTCGGCGTACTTGTTGGTCAGGACCGAGCCCTGCGCCTCCATGACCGCGAGCGGAGCGAAGTTCTCCGACGCGATCATCTCCAGCGTGGACTGCTGACGGCCCAGCTCGGCGTCGACCGTCGCGGCGATCTCCGGGTCGAGCTCATGCAGGGGCGTGTTGAACAGGGTCATCGGCGGTCTCCTGCTGTTCATGCGGGCTGCTGGCCGGTTGTCTCACATAACACAACCTCGATCGCTATGCGCAACATGCTTTCTGTGCGGCACGGGGGTTGTCAAGGGAGCGGTCGTACATCTATTTCTGATTGCGTAAAGACGGCCCGCGCCAGACCCCGACCGTTCGCGTACAGTTGCGTCATGAGCAACGCCAATGCGGATAGCGAAACAACGGCTCCGGCGTCGACCGGGGTGCAGTCCGTCGACCGTGCCGTCAGCGTCCTGGAGATCCTCGCCCAGCGCGGCGAGGCGGGCGTCAGTGAGGTCGCCGCCGAGATCGACGTCCACAAGTCGACCGCCTTCCGGCTGCTCGGCGCCCTGGAGGCGCGCGGACTGGTGGAGCAGACCGCCGAGCGGGGCAAGTACCGGCTGGGCTTCGGGATCGTACGGCTGGCCGGTGCGGTCACGGGACGGCTCGATGTCACCCAGCAGGGCCGGCAGGTGTGCGAGCGGCTCAGTGAGGAGGTCGGCGAGACCGTCAACATCGCCGTGCTGCAGGAGCACTTCGCGGTCAACCTGCATCAGGTCCGCGGCCCCGGCGCGGTCGGCACCCACAACTGGGTCGGCCAGCTCACCCCGGTGCACGCCACGTCGAGCGGCAAGATCCTGCTGGCCCACCTGTCCGACAAGGAGCGCGACGACGTGCTGGCGGCGTCCGGCACGAAGAGGCTGACTCCGCGCACGCTGACCTCCCGGACGAAGCTGGAGCAGGACCTCGCCCAGGCGCGCGAGCGCGGATACGCCGTGACGCTGGAGGAGTTGGAGATCGGACTGCACGCCATGGCGGCCCCGATCCGGGCCCGGGACGGCGAGGTCGTGGCCGCCCTCAGCGCCTCGGGACCGGCGTACCGCTTCACCGAGGAACGCATCCACGCACTCGCGCCGCTGCTGATGAGGGGTGCGCGGGAGATCAGCCACCGGATGGGCTGGCTGGGCTGACCCCAGGAGATCGGCCCGCGGATGGGCACCACTACCGGCTACCTGGCCTGAGCCGCCCTCCCCCTTCCCGCCTCGGCGCCCCAACGGGCCGTCACCCGTACCGCGTCCAGCGTCGAGGCGACGTCGTGCACCCGCAGACACCACACCCCCTGCGCGGCGGCGAGCACGGACACGGCGGTCGTCGCCGCGTCCCGCTGCGGTGCCGGCCGGGGCCGTCCCGTCGTCCCGTCCGCCAGCAGCGCGCCCAGGAACGACTTGCGTGAGGCGCCCACGAGCACGGGACGGCCGAGCGCGCCCACCTCAGCGAGCCGGCCCAGCAACTCCCAGTTGTGCTCCGGCTCCTTGGCGAAGCCCAGCCCCGGGTCGACGATCAGCGAGCCGGGCGCGATCCCGGCCTCCAGCGCGGCCTCGATCCGCAGGCGCAGTTCGTCGCGGACATCGGTGACCACGTCGTCGTAGCGGGCGTTCGCCTGCATGTCGGCGGAGTGGCCCCGCCAGTGCATCAGGACGTACGGCAGGCCCGCCCGGGCCATCAGCGGCAGCATCGCCGGGTCGGCGAGGCCGCCGGAGACGTCGTTGACCAGCCGTGCGCCGGCATCCAGCGCGCGGGCGGCGACCTCGGCCCGCATCGTGTCGACACTGACGACCGCGCCCGCCGCGGCGAGTTCCCGGACGACGGGCAGCACCCGGCGCAGCTCCTCCTCGGCCGAGGGGCGGGCCGCGCCGGGGCGGGTCGACTCGCCGCCCACGTCCACGATGTCCGCGCCCTGCTCCAGCAGCGCGAACCCGTGCGCGACGGCCGCGTCCGCCTCGAACGCCCGCCCGCCGTCCGAGAACGAGTCGGGTGTGACGTTGAGGACGCCCATGACCAGCGTCCGGCCGGGCCGGGGCAGCCCGGGCGGATGGATGTCCGGCGCTCCCGGGTGCGGGACGGTGCCGAGGGTCGTGACGGTCACTGGGTTTCGACTTTCCGTGCGGGTGACGGCAGCGGCGTCTCAGATGGATTCGGTGCGGATGCCGGCGGCGGCGTCTCTCAGATGTATTCGGTCGCCGCGTCGAGCAGCCAGTCCGCCAGATAGCCGGCGAACGACGAGCGGACCAGGACCCAGAATCCGGCCCGGGGTTCGTCCCGGGCGACCAGGACCACCTGTGTGCGCCCGAGGGTGGTCTGGGCGCAGCGGCCCGGGCCGAAGGCCCGCGGATGCAGGTCCAGGGCGCAGCCGTGGGCCAGCAGGTCCACGGCGCGGGGGCCGGTGACCAGGAGCGTGGTGCGCTGTGCGGAGACGTCGGTGACGGAGACCGGTTCGGCGCCCGCGGCCTCCCTGATCCGGCTCTCCAACTCCCGTTCGCCGCCCGGTCGGTCCACCAGCAGCCATTCGTCGGGGCCCAGCCACACCGCGGTCAACTCCCCCGCGCGGACCACGGTGTTGGGTTGCAGGGGCAGCTGGAGGCCCAGCGCCAGCCCGATGGCCTCCGCCGCCGGGCCCTTGGCGTCGAAGCGCACGTTCAGCTGGGTCAGGAAGGGGAGTTCGGCCAGCCGGATCGCGCCGCCGGAGCCGCGGGTGGCGGCGGCCAGCCGACCGGCGGCGTGGGCCAGGGGGCTGATGAGTGCGGTGTCAGCCATCGCGGCGGGCTCCCTCGGGGTCGTAGAGGACGGGGCTTGCGACGGTCACCGGGACCAACCGGTCGCCGACGGGGGCGTAGAGCCGCTCGCCGATGCGGTCCCGGCCGCCCTTGATCAGGGCGAGCGCGAAGGTCCGGCCGAGGGCGGCACTGCGGTAGCTGGAGGTGACGTGGCCGAGCATCGGCACGGGCGGGGCGGGCAGCACACGGTCGGCGACCAGATGGGTGCCCTCGGGGAGGAACGCCGCCGGGTCCTCGGGGAGCAGGCCGACCAGGTGCTTGCGGTCGGGGCGGACCGCGTCGGCGCGGGCGTAGGAGCGCTTGCCGATGAAGTCGGGCTTCTTCTTCGAGACCGCCCAACTCATGCCGAGGTCCTGCGGGGTGACGGTGCCGTCGGTGTCCTGCCCGATGATCGGGTAGCCCTTCTCGGCGCGCAGGACGTGCATGGTCTCGGTGCCGTAGGGGGTGATGCCGTACGGGGCGCCGGCCTCGTACAGCGCCTCCCAGAGGGCACGCGCCCGCCACGGCGACACGTTGATCTCGTAGGCGAGTTCACCGGAGAAGCTGATCCGGCAGACCCGGGCCTCGATGCCGGCGACGGTCGTCTCACGCCATGCCATGAAGGGGAAGTCGTCGTTGGCGACGGCGAGTTGGGGCGCGAGCGAGCCGAGGACCGCGCGGGACTTCGGGCCGACCAGGGCGACCGTGGCCCACTGCTCGGTCACGGAGGTGCAGTGGACCTTCAGGTCGGGCCACTCCGTCTGGAGCCACTCCTCCATCCAGTCCAGTACGGTCGCGGCGTTGCCGGTCGTCGTGGTGACCAGGAAGCGGTCCTGGGCGACGCGGATGACCGTGCCGTCGTCGAAGACCATGCCGTCCGGGCGGCACATGACGCCGTAGCGGATCATGCCGACCTTCAGGGTGCTCATCATGTTGGTGTAGAGCAGGTCCAGGAAGACGCCGGCGTCCGGGCCCTGGACGTCGATCTTGCCGAGGGTGGAGGCGTCCATGAAGCCCACGCTCTCGCGGGTCGCGGCGCACTCGCGCAGGACGGCCGCCTCCATGTCCTCGCCGTCCCGGGGGTAGTACCAGGGGCGCTTCCACTGGCCGACGTTCTCGAACAGGGCGCCGTGCTCGACATGCCACTCGTGGAGGGCGGTCGTACGGACCGGGTCGCTCAGGACGCCCCGGTCACGGCCCGCGAGGGCGGCGAAGGAGACCGGGGTGTAGGGCGGACGGAAGGTCGTCGTGCCGAGCGCCGAGATGTCGACGCCGAGCAGCTCGGCCACAACCCCGCTGGCCAGGACGCCGGACGTCTTGCCCTGGTCGTTGGCCGTGCCCGCCGTGGTGTAGCGCTTGGTGTGCTCCACCGAGCGCATGCCGGCGCCGGTGGCGCGGGTCAGGTCGGCGACGGTGACGTCACGCTGGAGGTCGACGAAACGGGAGGCGTGCGCGTCCGACGGGCCCGGGACGACGTACACGTGCATGGGCGGGGTGTACGGCTGGGCGGCGACGGCCGGGAGGCGAGGGGCCTCGGCGGTGTAGCCCTCGGCCTCGATCGCGCGGGTGCCCGCGGCGGCGCCCTGGGCGAGGGCTCCGGCGAGGTCGGACACTCCGCTCGCGGCGCCCGCGACCTCGACCGCCTGGCGGCCGGAGTCCGGGACGAAGGAGCCGAGTTCCTCGCTGTAGCGGAGTTTGCCGCCGGACTGGCTGAACAGGTGCGCGACCGGGTTCCAGCCGCCGGAGACCAGGAGGAGGTCGACGGCGAACTGCCGCTGTCCCGCGGACTCGCCGTACGGGGCGACGGTCACGGAGGTGATCCGCGGGTCCCCCTCTGTGCCGACGACGGCGTGGCCGGGGAGGACCTCGATGCCGGCCGCGCGGGCGCGGTCCGCCCACTCCCCCGGTGCGGGGCGGGTGTCGACGATCGCGGTGACCTCGATACCGGCCGCCTTGATGTCCAGCGCCGCCGCGTAGGCGCTGTCGTTGGTGGTGAAGACGACCGCGCGACGGCCCGGCAGGGCGCCGTGGCGGTTGACGTGGGTACGGGCCGAGGAGGCCAGCATCACGCCGGGGCGGTCGTTGTCCGGGAAGGCGAGGGAGCGTTCGTGGGCGCCGGTGGCGAGGACGACCCTGCGGGCGCGGATGCGCCAGACGCGTTCGCGGGCCGTGTTCTCGGGGGCGGCGGCGCCGAGGTGGTTGGTGCGGCGTTCGACGGCGAGGAGGTGGTTGTCGTCGTAGTAGCCGAAGACGGTGGTGCGGGGCAGGACGCGGACCTCGGGGGCGGTGGCCAGGAGGTCGGTGGTCTGCCGCACCCAGTCGAGGTGCTCGGCGGTGCCGAGGAGGCTGCCGCCGGGTTCCGGTTGGTCGTCGGCGAGGATGACGCGGGCGCCGCTGCGGGCTGCCGCGGCGGCTGCGGCGAGGCCGGCGGGGCCGGCGCCGACGACGAGGAGGTCGCAGTGGGCGTGTACGGCGTCGTAGCGGGCGGGGTCGGGGGTGGTGGCGAGGCGGCCCTGGCCGGGGAGGCTGGTGGCGACCAGGCCGTCGTAGAGCTCGACCGTGGTCGCGGGGAGCATCGGCTCGGGGAAGGGTTCCTCGATCTGGATGGCCGCGTTCGGCTCTTCCACGCCGGCGGAGAAGATGCCTCGCGGGCGGCCGAGTTTGATGCTGGTGCCGGTCTGGATGACGCCGTTGGCGAGGAGGGCGGAGGCGAGGGTGTCGCCCTGGTAGCCCTGGTACTCGGTGCCGTCGAAGGTGAAGGTGAGGGGGGTGGTGCGGGTGATGCGGCCTCGGGTGGGGTGGCGGTAGGGATTTGTCTCGCCCACGCCGCCCCTACCCGTCCCATCCACCAGGGGCGCTGCCCCTTCGCCCCCGCCAGAGGGCTCCGCCCCCTGGACCCCCGTCGGCCCTGAAGGGGCCTCGTCCTCAAACGCCGGACGGGCTGGAACGGCTGACCTGGGGGCAGGAGTCTCCGGGCGTTCCTCGCCTGGCCTGTACACCGTCAGGATCTCGTTCGTCGACGTGTCCCTGATCGCGTTGAACCAGCGGCGGCAGCCCGCCGCGTGGCTCCAGCGTTCCGCGAACGGGCCCTTCGGGTTGTCGCGGAAGAAGAGGTAGCGGGCCCATTCCTCGTCGGTGAGGGACGACGGGGTCTCCGGGTAGGGCACGTGGGCCTGGCCGCCGTAGTGGAACTCGGCCTCGTCGCGGGGCCCGCACCACGGGCAGGGGATCAGCAGCATGTCGTTCGGCTCCCTTGAGGATCCCTTAGTGGGCCACCGCGGCGGCGCCGTGCTCGTCGACGAGCGCGCCGGTGGTGAAACGGTCGAGCGAGAAGGGGGCGTTGAGGGGGTGGGGGGCGTCGTGGGCGATCGTGTGGGCGTAGACCCAGCCCACGCCGGGCGTCGCCTTGAAACCGCCCGTTCCCCAGCCGCAGTTGAGGTAGAGGTTCTGCACCGGGCTGAGGCCGACGATCGGTGAGGCGTCGGGGCTCACGTCCACGATGCCGCCCCAGGTGCGCAGGACGTGGGCGCGGGCGAAGACCGGGAAGAGCTCCAGGGCCGCGGCCATCTGTTCCTCGATGATGTGGAAGGCGCCGCGCTGGGTGTAGGAGTTGTACGCGTCGATGCCCGCGCCCATCACCAACTCGCCCTTGTGCGCCTGGGACACGTACACGTGGACGGCGTTGGACATGACCACCGTGGGGTGGACCGGTTCCAGGAGTTCCGACACCAGTGCCTGCAACGGGTGGCTCTGGAGCGGGAGTTCGATGCCGGCCATGGCCGCCAGGACGGACGTGTGGCCCGCTGAGCACAAGGCCACCTTGCCCGCCGCTATCGGGCCCAGGTTCGTCTGGACGCCGACCACCTGGTTGCCGACCACGTCCAGGCCCGTGACCTCGCAGTTCTGGATGATGTCGATGCCGGCCGCGTCCGCCGAGCGGGCCAGGCCCCAGGCGACGTGGTCGTGCTTCGCGATGCCCGCGCGGGGCTGGTACGTCCCGCCCAGGACCGGGTAGCGCACGTCCGGGGAGGTGTTGACGATCGGGCAGACCTCGCGCACGCCCTCCGCGTCCAGCCACTCCGCGTCCACGCCGTTCAGGCGGTTCGCCTCCACGCGGCGCACGCTGTCGCGGACGTCCTGGAGGCTGTGGGCGAGGTTGAGCACACCGCGCTGGGAGAAGAGGATCGGGTAGTCGAGCTCGTCCGCCAGGCCCTCCCAGAGCTTGAGCGCGTGCTCGTAGATGCCGGCGCTCTCGTCCCACAGGTAGTTGGAGCGGATGATCGTGGTGTTGCGGGCCATGTTGCCGCCCGCGAGCCAGCCCTTCTCCAGCACGGCCACGTTGGTGATGCCGTGGTTCTTGGCGAGGTAGTGGGCGGTCGCGAGGCCGTGTCCGCCGCCGCCGACGATGACGACGTCGTACGACCGCTTCGGCTCGGGCGTGCGCCACAGCCAGTCGGGGTGTTCCGGCAGCTCGGCGCCGGGGGTTCGGGGGCTCATCGGACGGCTCCGTCCGCTCGGCGCGACAGCAACAGGTTCATACGGTGTTCGCGTTCCTCTCGGCGGCCTCGACGACGTTGGCGAGCAACATCGCGCGGGTCATGGGGCCCACTCCGCCCGGCATCGGCGCCAGCCGGCCGGCGACCCGGGCGGCGTCCGGGTGGATGTCGCCGACCAGGCCCTGGTCGGTGCGCGTGATGCCGACGTCCAGGACGGTCGCGCCCGGGCGGAGCATGTCGGGGGTGATCAGAGCGGGTGAGCCGGCGGCGGCGATGACGATGTCCGCCTCGCGGACGTGCCAGGCCAGGCCCTTGGTGCCGGTGTGGCAGAGGGTGACCGTGGCGTTCTCGGAACGGCGGGTCAGCAGCAGGCCGATGGGGCGGCCGACCGTGATGCCGCGGCCGATCACGCAGACGCGGGCTCCGGCGAGGGGGACGTCGTGGCGGCGCAGGAGTTCGACGATACCGCGCGGGGTGCACGGCAGCGGGGCCTCGACGCCGAGGGTGAGCCGGCCGAGGTTGACGGGGTGCAGGCCGTCAGCGTCCTTGGCCGGGTCCATGCGTTCCAGTACGGCGTTGGCGTCCAGGTGCCTGGGCAGCGGGAGTTGGACGATGTAGCCGGTGCAGGCCGGGTCGGCGTTGAGTTCGTCGATGACGTCCTCGACCTGCTGCTGGGTGGCGTCGGCGGGCAGGTCGCGGCGGATCGAGGCGATGCCGACCTGGGCGCAGTCGCGGTGCTTGCCGCCGACGTAGGCGCGGCTGCCGGGGTCGTCGCCGACCAGGACGGTGCCGAGGCCGGGCGCGCGGCCGGTGAGGGCGGTCAACTTCGCGACGCGCTCGGTGAGTTCGTGGCGGATGTCGGCGGCGGTCGCCTTGCCGTCGAGGAGTTGGGCGGTCATCGTCTTCCCCCGGTCAGCCGCGCAGACGGGACATGGTCGGGTCGAACAGGGGCTCCTCGGCGACAGCCGCCTCCACGCGCTGGTCGAAGTAGCCGATGTGCAGGGTCGTGCCGGGGGTGGTGAGTTCCGTCGGGAGCCAGGCGTAGGCGATGCCCTTGCCGATCGTGTAGCCGTAGGCGGCGCTGGTGACGTAGCCGACGGCGCGGTCGCCGTCGTAGACCGGCTCCTTGCCCAGGACGACCGAGTGCGGGTCGGCGATGGTGAGGCAGGTGAGCTTGCGCCGTACGTCGGACTTGCGGCGTTCCAGGGCGGCCTTGCCGATGAAGTCGCCCTTGTCGAGCTTGACGGCGAAGCCGACGCCGGCCTCGTAGGGGTCGTGCTCGTAGGTCATGTCGGTGCCGAAGGAGCGGTAACCCTTCTCCAGGCGGAGGCTGTTGAAGGCGCCGCGGCCGGCGATGACGCCGCCGAGGGGCTCCGCCGCCTGCCACAGGGTGTCCCAGAGTTTCTGGCCCTGGTCGGCGGTGGTGTACAGCTCCCAGCCGAGTTCGCCGACGTAGGACAGGCGCATGGCGGTGACGGGAACGCTGCCGATGTAGGCGCGCTTGGCGCGGAAGTACTTCAGGCCGTCGTTGCTGAAGTCCTCGTCCGTCAGCGGCTGGAGGACCTTGCGGGCGAGCGGGCCCCACAGGCCGATGCAGCAGGTGCCGGGCGTGATGTCGCGGACCTGGACGGTGCCGTCGGCCGGGAGGTGGCGGGTGAACCAGTCGAGGTCGAGGTTGCCGTTGGCGCCGACCTGGAAGAGGTCGCGGGCGAGGCGGGCGACGGTGATGTCGCTGCGGATGCCGCCGTCGTGGTCGAGGAGCAGGGTGTACGTGACCGAGCCGACGGACTTGGCGACCTTGCCGGTGCACAGCCGCTCCAGGAGGTCGGCGGCGCCGGGGCCGCTCACCTCCAGGCGCTTGAGGGCCGTCATGTCGTACATCGCGACGGTCTCGCGGGTGGCCTGGGCCTCGGCGCCGACGACGGGCGACCAGAACCGGGCGGCCCAGTCGTTGGGGGTGGGAATGGTGCGGCCCGCGACGAGACCCGCGTTGGCCTCGTACCACTGCGGGCGCTCCCAGCCTTTCGCCTCCAGGAAGAAGGCGCCGTGCTCCTGCTGGCGGGCGTGGAAGGGGCTGGTGCGGATCGGGCGCGGGTCCCCGGACGGCTGGAGGGGGTGGAGGATGTCGTAGACCTCTTCGAAGTTCCGGCAGTCGCGCGCCAGGACGTACTCCGGGGAGAGCTGGTGCGGCTCGAAGCGGTTGACGTCGCACTCGTGCAGGTCGAAGGACGAGCAGTGGCCGTCGACCAGCCATTCGGCCATCGCCCGGCCGACGCCCGCGGAGTGGGTGACCCAGACGGCTTCGGCGACCCAGAAGCCCTTGACGTCCGGGGACTCGCCGAGGAGCGGGAAGTTGTCGGTGGTGAACGAGAACAGGCCGTTGATGCCCTCCTCGATCTTCGCCTCGCGGGTCGAGGGGAGCAGCGACTGCGTCTCGGCCCAGGCGGGTTCGAAGTCGTCCTCGGTGAACTTCAGGACGGAGGGCATCTCGGCGTCGTCGTCGAAGGCGCGGATGTCGTCGGCGGAGATGGGCATCGGGCGGTGGCCGTAGTAGCCGATGCCGATGGCGTCGTAGCGGTCGCGGTAGTAGAGGTCGGCGTCCTGGTGGCGCAGGATCGGGCGGACCGCCTCCTCGGTCTGGCCGGCGAGCGCGGGGACGGGGCCGGTCCAGGCGAGCTGGTGGGCCAGCGGGGTCAGCGGGAGGTTCATCCCGGCCATGCGGGCGATCTTCGGGCCCCAGATGCCGGCGCAGCACACGACGATGTCGGCCGGGATCTCGCCCTGGTCGGTGAGGACGCCGGTGACCTCGCCGTCGGCCTTGAGGACGTCGAGGACCTCGTGGCGGGCGAGGAAGCGGACGCCGCGCTCGGTCGCGCGGCGGATCTGCGCCTCGACGGCGAGGACGGCCTTCGCGAGGCCGTCGGTCGGGACCAGCAGGCCGCCGAGGACCTTGTCGCGGTCGACCAGCGGGTGCTGCTCGACGCACTCGTCGGCGGTCAGCAGCCGGGACTCGATGCCCCAGGCGGTGATCCAGCCGTGCCGGCGGTGCAGTTCCGCGAGGCGCTCCGGGGTGGTCGCGACTTCCAGACCGCCGACCTGGAGGAAGCAGGGCTTGCCGTCGACGTCGAGGGAGCAGAACTTCTCGACGGTGTAGCGGGCCAGTTCGGTCATGGTCTTGGAGGAGTTCGTCTGGAAGACCAGGCCCGGGGCGTGTGACGAGGAGCCCCCGGTGGCGGGCAGCGGGCCCTGGTCGACCACCGTCACTTCGGTCCAGCCGCGTGCGGAGATCTCGTCCGCGAGTGCCGCACCCACGACACCCGCTCCGATGATCACCACTCGGGGTCCCGCCATCGCCGCACCTCCGCTTGAGTTGCTTTTGACGCAACGTGATTCAGGTTGCGCAACTCAATGTGCCTGCCGTGCAGGTGGGTGTCAAGAGGTCCGTTGACGTCGGGGAACGGCCGGGAAACGGGAACGCCCGGTGGGCGGCGCGCAGGGGGTGCGCGCCGCCCACCGGGCGTGTTCGACCGGCTCGTGACCTGCGGGTCACTTGATCCAGGCGTCGACCTTCGAGCGGTTGGCCTCGACCCACTTCTTCGCGGCGTCCTCGGGCTTCATCTTGTCCACCGCGATGTACTTGGCGACCGTGTTCTGGTCGTCGTTCGTCCAGGTGAAGTTCTTCACCAGGTCATAGGCGGGGCTGCCGGACTTGGCGAACTTCGCGCTGACGATCTTGTCCAGCTTGTACACGGGGTAGTCGCAGGCGACCTTCTCGGCGTTCGCGTCGCAACCCGTCTTGTACGCGGGGAGCTTGACCTTCTTCAGCGGCACCTCGGACATGAACCACTGGGGCTCGTAGAAGTAGCCGATCACCCATTCCTTGTCCTTCTCCGCCTTGCGGAAGGCCTGGATGAGGGCGGTCTCGCTGCCCGCGTACACCACCTTGAAGTCGAGCTTGAGGTTCTTCACCAGCGCCTCGTCGTTGGTGACGTACGACGGGTCGCCGTCGAGGAGCTGGCCCTTGCCGCCGGACTCGGAGGTCTTGAAGTTGGCCGCGTACTTGTTGAGGTTCTTGTAGTCGAGGATGTCGGGGTGCGCCTTGGCCAGCCACGGCGGCACGTACCAGCCGATGAGGCCTTCGTTGCCGGTCGCGCCGGCCTCGACGGCGGTCTTCTGGCCGGTGATGTACTTCTTCTTCAGGTCGTCGTGGCCCCAGTTCTCCACGACGGCGTCGACCTCACCGGTGCCGAAGCCCTGCCAGGCGATCTCCTCCTTGAGGTCCTTCTGGTTGACCTTGCAGTGGAGGTCGTTCTCGGCGACGTAGGCGAGGACCGCCGCGTTGGCCTCGTAACCGACCCACGGGTTGACCGCGAGGTTGAAGGTGCCGCACTTGCCGGACTCGCCCGAGCCGCCGGCGCTGTCGTCGCCGACCTTCGCCCCGCCGCAGGCGGTCAGGGTGAGGCCGAGTATCGCCATGCCGGCCGCGCCGGCCCGCCAGTGTCTTGCCATGGTGTGGTGCTCCTTATGCGCCGGCGCGGCGAGCCGCTGCCTGAGTGATCCGGTCGAACATGACTCCGAGAAGGACGATGGCGAGCCCCGCGGCAAGCCCCTTCCCGTACAGCTGGCCCTGCGAGAAGCCGGCCACGACGTCGTAGCCGAGGGCGCCCGCGCCCACCAGACCGCCCACCACGACCATCGACAGCACATAGATCAGGCCCTGGTTGGTGGCGAGGGTCAGGGCGCTGCGTGCCATCGGCAGCTGGACCTTGGTGATGATCTGCCAGGTGTTGCACCCGGCCGCGGTGGCCGCCTCCACGGTGGTGGCGGGCACGTTCCGAACCCCGTCCGCGACGATCTTCATGGCGACGGGCGCGGCGTAGACGACGGCCGCGACGATCGCCGTGAAGCGGGTCGCGCCGAACAGTGCGAGGAACGGCACGAGGTAGACGAACGGCGGCATGACCTGCGCCGCGTCGAGGGTGGGTCGCAGCAGCCGGTCCACCAGTTGACTGCGTGCCATCCAGACCCCGAAGCCGATGCCGAGCAGCATCACGAGGACGGTGGCGACGACGGTGGAGGCGAGGGTCGTCATGCTGTCCGACCAGAGGCCGGTGCCGACCAGCAGGCCCACGCAGACCGCGGTGGTGATGCCCGCGGTCCGGCCGCCGAGGACGACGCCGAGCGCGACGAGGGCGGCGCCGACGAGCCACCACGGGGAGTCGGTGAGCAGCGTCTGGAACGGGTTGAGCAGACCATTGGTGAGCACGTCGCGGAAGCCGTTGGTGAGACCCGAGAGGTTGTCCTGCGCCCAGGTGGTGGCGTCGCCGGCGGCGCTCGCGATGTTGCTGCCCAGGCTGCCCTCGCCGGGGAACTCGGCCGCCCACACATAGGTGTGCGACAGGTAGATCAGCACGGCGGTGACCGCCGCGCCCGCCCCCAGCAGCGGCCGGCGCCAGGCGAGGAACCGGCTGCCGGAACCGCGGGCCGCCTCCTCGCGCACGCTCGCGGCGGTGGTGACCCGGTCCAGCACGATCGCCAGGACGACGATGGCCAGACCCGCGTTGAAGGCGGTGCCGACGTCGAGCGACTGGAGTGCCTGGACGACGGTCTTGCCGAGGCCGGGCGCGTCGATCAGGGCGGCGATGGTCACCATGGCCAGCGCGGCCATGATCGTCTGGTTGACGCCCATCACCACGGTCCGCTTGGACATCGGCAGCAGGACCTTGAGGAGGGACTGCCGCCGGGTGGCGCCGAGCGAGTCGGCGGCCTCGACCGTGGTCTCCGGTACGGAGCGGATGGCGTGCGCGGTGATGCGGATCGTCGGCGGGGCCGCGTAGATCAGGGTGCAGGTCGTGGCGGAGGCCGGGCCGATCTGGAAGAACAGCGTCAGCGGGGCCAGGTAGACGAAGGTCGGCATCGTCTGCATGAGGTCCAGGAAGGGCGTCACGATCGCGTTGAACCGGTCGGACAGCCCCGCCCACACGCCCAGCGGGATCGCGAACAGCAGCGCCACGAGGACGGCCGAGGCGGTGAGCGCCAGGGTGTCCATGCTCTCCTGCCACAGGCCCTGGAGCCCGAGGAAGGTGAAGCCGGCCACCGCGAGGAGCGCGACCCGCCAGTTGCCCACGGCCCAGGAGACATAGCCGACGATGCCGACGACCCCGAGCCAGCCGATCTGCGGGACCGGGCGGTCGCCGGTCGGCTGCGAGATCAGGCCCTGGACGAAGGTCACCAGGTTGTCGATGACCAGGCGTATCTCGTTGAAGAAGTACAGGAAGAGCGGGTTGGAGTTGCGGTTCGCGCCGATCGAGTCGTTGACGTCGTTGAACCACCGGTGCAGGTCGGTCAGGTCGGCCGCGGCCAGCGCGAGGGTCTGCTTGCCGCGCAGCACGACGAAGAGGACCAGCCAGACGACGAAGATCGCCGCCACCACCATGGACCGGTTGACCTTGCGCTCGGGCTTCGCGGGAGCGGCCCGTTCCCCGACGCTCTCGGTCTTCTCGGGTTTCTCGATCGCGACGGTCATCAGTGGCCGCCTTCCTGCCCGGCGACCACCGCGAGGATCTCCTCGTCGCCGACGATGCCGAGCAGCTTGCCGTTCTCGACGACCTTGACCGGCTTGTCGGCCGCGAGGACCGCGCGGGTGGCCTCCTTGACCACGACGTCCGGACCGAGCTCAGGGCCGTCCAGCGCGTCGCCGTCGGCCGGCGGGCGCATGATCCAGCGCAGGGTGAGGACGTCACCGCGCGGCACGTCCTTCACGAACTCCCTGACGTAGTCGTCCGCGGGAGCGCCCACGAGCTCGTCGCCGGTGCCGCACTGGACCATCTTGCCGTCGCGCATGATGAGGATGCGGTCGCCGAGCTTGAGGGCCTCGGAGAGGTCATGGGTGATGAACACCATGGTCTTGCCGACCTCGTGGTGCAGTCGGATGACCTCGTTCTGCATGTCCCGGCGGATGAGCGGGTCGAGCGCGGAGAACGGCTCGTCGAAGAAGAGCACGTCCGGGTCGCCGGCCAACGCCCGGGCGAGGCCGACGCGTTGCTGCATGCCGCCGGAGAGCTGCGCGGGGTAGGAGTTCTCGTAGCCGGCGAGGCCGACGAGTTCGACGACCTCCTGGGCCCGCCTGGTGCGTTCGGTCCGGCCCATCCCGCGGATCTCCAGTCCGAAGGCCACGTTGTCGACGACGCGACGGTGGGGCAGCAGGCCGAAGTGCTGGAAGACCATGGAGAACTTGCGGCGGCGCAGGTCGCGCAGGCGGGCCGCGTCGGCCTGGCGGATGTCCTCGCCCTCGAAGACGATCTCGCCCGCGGTGGGTTCGATCAGCCGGGTGAGACATCGCACCAGGGTGGACTTGCCGGAGCCGGACAGGCCCATGACGACGAAGACCTCGCCGGGCGAGACGTCGAAGTGGACGTCGCGCACGGCGGCGGTACAGCCGGTGCGGTCCATGAGCTCGCGGCGGGTCAGGCCGCACAGTTCCTCGGAGTCCGGCACCTGGTCGGCCTTCGGTCCGAACACCTTCCACAGCCTGCGCACGGAGATGACCGGGGTCGCGCCCGAGTCCTGAGGGGTGCTGCCCCGCTGCGGCACCTCGGTCTGTGTGGTCACGTTCGACCTTCTTTCGGCGTTCAGCCGCGGAACCAGTGCTGCGGCCGGGGTCGGATGTTCTGCCAGATGTGTTTGGGCTCTCGGTACTCCGCGAGGCCGGTCGGTCCCAGTTCCCGGCCCACGCCCGAATGCCCGAAGCCACCCCATTCCGCTTGCGGCACATAGGGGTGGTAGTCGTTGATCCACACCGTGCCGTGCCGCAGCCGCCGGGCGACCCGCTGGGCCTTCCCGGCGTCCTGCGTCCACACGGCTCCGGCGAGTCCGTACTCGGTGTCGTTGGCGATGCGTACGGCGTCGTCCTCGTCGGTGAAGCGCTCCACGGTGAGAACGGGTCCGAAGGACTCCTCGTGCACGACCCGCATGTCCTGCCGGCACTCGTCGAGGACGGTCGGCGGGTAGTAGTGGCCGTCCGCCAGCGCCGGGTCGGTGGGGCGTTCGCCGCCGCAGCGCAGGACGGCGCCCTCGGCGATCCCGGCGGCCACGTAGGCCTCCACCTTGTCGCGGTGCTGCGCGGAGATCAGCGCCCCGGTGTCGGCCTCGGTGTCGAAGGGGCCGCCCAGCCGGATCAGCCGGGCCCGGCGGACGACCTCGTCGACGAAGCGGTCGTGCAGCGAGTCCTCGACGATCAGCCGGGCGCCGGCCGAGCAGACCTGGCCCGAGTGCAGGAAGACGGCCGTGAGGGCGAAGTCCACGGCCGTCTCGAAGTCGGCGTCGGCGAACACGACGTTGGGGTTCTTGCCGCCGAGTTCGAGGGCCACCTTCTTCACGCTCGCCGCGGCGGTCGCCATGATGCGCTTGCCGGTCTCCAGGCCGCCGGTGAAGGAGACCATGTCGACGTCCGGGTGCTCGGAGAGCGGGGCGCCCACCGCGGGCCCGGTGCCCAGCACGAGGTTGGCGGCGCCGGCCGGGAGCCCGGCCTCCTCCAGCGCCCGCAGCAGCAGGACGGAGGTGGAGGGGGTGAGCTCGCTGGGCTTGAGGACGATCGTGTTGCCGGCCAGGAGGGCCGGGGCGACCTTCCAACTGGCTTGCAGCAGGGGGTAGTTCCACGGGGTGATCAGTCCGCACACGCCGATCGGCTCGTACACGACGCGGCTGACGGCGTCGTCCCGGCCGGTGTCGATGACCCGCCCGGTGTCGGTGCCGCCGAGGCCGCCGTAGTAGCGGAAGCAGGAGACGACGTCGGCGATGTCGTACTCGCTCTCCACCAGCCGCTTGCCGGTGTCCAGGGACTCGGCGCGGGCGAATTCCTTGGCGTCGCGCTCGATCAGGTCGGCGGTGCGCAGCAGCAGCGCGCCGCGCTCCCGCTCGGGGGTGCCCGGCCAGGGGCCTTCGTCGAAGGCGCGGCGGGCCGCGGCGATCGCCGCCTCCGCGTCCGGGCGGGTTCCCTCCGAGACGGTCGCCACGACCGTGCCGTCTGCGGGGCAGCGGATCTCGCGGTGGCCGCCGGCCACCGCGTCCCGCCATTGTCCATCCACGTACAGGTCTGCCACGCGCCGAGCCTTTCCAGGGAAGCCGTTGCGCATTGTGCACCCGATTGCTTGTGATGGAACACCCTGGCGAATGTCCAGACAGGCGTCAAGGGGTTGGCTGATGACGATTTCGCACGGGGCTCATCGACCCCTCTCTCTTGACCGGCAGCCCTCTTCCGGCCAACTATGTTGCGTATCGCTCACTGTGTTGTGCAATACGCACCGACGGAGGCCCCGATGTCCCCTCGACCGCAACCTGGCCGCGAATACGTCCTCACCGTCTCCTGTCCCGACAGCGCCGGGCTGGTCCACGCCGTGAGCGGCTTTCTCGTCAGGAACTCCGGAAACATCCTGGAAAGCCAGCAGTTCGACGACCGACTTCAGGGCCGCTTCTTCATGCGGGTCCACTTCGACGTCTCCGACCCCGACACCGGCCTTGAACAACTGCGTGACCGGTTCGGGCCGGTGGCGCAGGCCCACCACTTCACCTGGGCGCTCAGCGACGCGTCGACGCCGACCCGGACGCTGATCATGGTGTCCAAGTTCGGGCACTGCCTCAACGACCTGCTCTTCCGGCAGCGCACCGGCGCCCTCAACATCGAGATCCCCGCGATCGTCTCCAACCACCGGGACTTCGAGGGGCTCGCGGAGACCTACGGCATCCCCTTCCACCACGTCCCGGTCACCAGGGACACCAAGGCGGAGGCCGAGGCACGGCTGCTGGAACTCGTCCGGGACCTGGACATCGACCTGGTGGTGCTGGCCCGCTACATGCAGATCCTCTCGGACGACCTGTGCAAGCAGCTGGAGGGCAAGGCCATCAACATCCACCACTCCTTCCTCCCCAGCTTCAAGGGCGCCAAGCCCTACGACCAGGCCTACCAGCGCGGCGTGAAGCTGATCGGCGCGACGGCGCACTATGTGACGAGCGATCTCGACGAGGGCCAGATCATCGAGCAGGACGTCATCCGCGTGGACCACTCGCTCGACCCCGGCGACCTGGTCACGGTGGGCCGGGACGTGGAGGCGCAGGTGCTCGCGCACGCGGTGAAGTGGCACAGCGAGAGCCGGGTGATGGTGGACGACAACCGCACGGTGGTCTTCCGCTGAGCGACCCGCGACGAGGGGGCGGGGCCGGAATCGGCCCCGCCCCCCTTTTTTGTATATGGCTTGAGGCACCCTTTTTTGTATACGGCTTCAGGCGCCGAGTCGGTCCAGCAGCGCGCGCCGCCACTTCTCCGTCTCGGCGATCTGGTTGAACGTGAACAGGTGCAGGCCGGCCACCCCGGCCGAGGGCGCGGTGAGGGCCGCCTCGGCGCGGGACAGCAGTCGCTCGGGGGCATAGCCGCCGGGCGTCGCGAACCGCACGAACCACGAGGCGTGCTTCGTCAGGAACCGCGTCGACTCCCCCACCCCGATCTTCGTGGCCATCGCCAGCAGCTTCGCCCGCTGCACGGGCCCGGCGACGCCCACGTGGACGGGCAGGGTGATGTTCCGCGCTCGTATACGAACGAGCCACTCCCCCAGCACCCTCGGGTCGAAGCAGAGGTTGCTCACGATGTACGTGGCGTGCTCGCGCTTGTCCCACATCGCCTGGACGGTGACGTCGTCATGGATGAGCGGATGGCTCTCGGGGTAGCCGGTGACGCCGACGCGGGCGAACGGGCTGCCCAGCTCGCCGAGCCTGCGCAGCACCGGCAGCGCCCCGTCGTAGCCGCCCGCGGGCGGGTCGGCGTCGCCGGCCGGGACGAAGACGTCGGCCACGCCCGCCTCGGCCAGCCGGTCGACGACGTCCTTCAGATGGGCGTCGTCCCGCAGCAGCCGCGCCGGCACGTGCGGGACGACGCGGTAGCCGTGCGCGGCGAGCCGGCCGGCCAGCTCCAGGGTCGGTTCCAGGCCCTTGACCGGCGACGCCGTCACGGTGACGACGACGTCGCGCGGGACATGGGCGAGGACCTTGTCCTCGGTGGCCTTCGCGGGCAGCACCTCGTAGCGGACGCTCTCCAGTAGCGCCCGTAGCCCTGCGGCGCCCAACGTCTACCCCGCCTGCTTCTGGGCGTCGCGGTGGCGGTAGTAGGCGACCTTCGACGGCGCCGCCGGCTCCTTGCCGAGGATCAGGTCGGCGGCCTTCTCGGCGACCATCATGACCGGGGCGTAGATGTTGCCGTTGGTGACGTACGGCATGACGGAGGCGTCGACCACGCGCAGCCCCTCGACGCCGTGCACCCGCATGCTCAGGGGGTCGACGACGGCCATCTCGTCGGAGGAGGGACCCATCTTGCAGGTGCAGGACGGGTGCAGAGCGGTCTCGCCGTCCTTGGCGACCCAGGCGAGGATCTCCTCGTCCGTCTCGACGGACGGGCCGGGCGAGATCTCGCCGTCGTTGTAGGGGGCGAGCGCGGGCTGGTTGAGGAGCTTGCGGGCGACTCTGATCGCCTCCACCCACTCGCGGCGGTCCTGCTCGGTGGAGAGGTAGTTGAAGCGCAGGGCGGGGTGTTCGCGCGGGTCCTTGCTCTTGATCTTCACCGAGCCGATGGCGTCGGAGTACATGGGTCCGACGTGCACCTGGTAGCCGTGGCCGCCGGCGGGCACGGAGCCGTCGTAGCGGACCGCGATCGGCAGGAAGTGGAACATCAGGTTGGGGTAGTCCACGTCCTCGTTGCTGCGCGCGAAGCCGCCGGCCTCGAAGTGGTTGGTGGCGGCAGGGCCTTTGCGGAACAGCCACTGGAGCCCGATGAAGGGGGCGCGCCACTTCGCCAGGTACGGCTGCATGGAGACGGGCTGCTTGCAGGCGTACTGGATGTAGACCTCCAGATGGTCCTGCATGTTCTCGCCGACGCCCGGCAGGTCGTGGACGACGTCGATGCCGAGGGCGCGCAGCTCGGCCGCGTTGCCCACACCGGAGAGCTGGAGCAGCTGCGGGGAGTTGATGGCGCCGCCGCAGAGGATGACCTCCTTGGCCCGGACCTGCTGGGGCGCCCCCTTGCCGCGCTGGTACTCGACGCCGACGGCCTTCTTGCCCTCGAAGAGGACACGGGTGACGAAGGCGCGGGTCTTGACGGTGAGGTTCGGGCGCTTGCGGGCGGGCTTGAGGTACGCCTTCGAGGCCGACAGCCGGCGTCCCCGGTGGACGTTGCGGTCGAACTTGGCGAAGCCTTCCTGCCGGTAGCCGTTGACGTCGTTCGTCGGCGCGTAGCCCGCCTCCTCGGTGGCCTTGAGGAAGGCGTCGAAGAGGGGGTTGGTGGCGGGGCCGCGTTCGAGCACCAGCGGGCCGTCGTGGCCGCGGAACTCGTCGTCGGGGTCGGCGGCGAGACAGTTCTCCATGCGCTTGAAGTACGGCAGACAGTGCGCGTAGTCCCAGGTCTCCATGCCCGGGTCGGCGGCCCAGCGCTCGTAGTCCATGGGGTTGCCACGCTGGAAGATCATGCCGTTGATGCTGCTGGAACCGCCCAGCACCTTGCCGCGGGCGTGGTAGACGCGCCGGCCGCCCATGTGGGGCTCGGGCTCGGACTCGTACTTCCAGTCGTAGAAGCGGCTGCCGATCGGGTAGGTCAGCGCCGCGGGCATGTGGATGAAGACGTCCCACGGATAGTCGGACCGGCCCGCCTCCAGCACCAGCACCTGGTGGGCCGGGTCCGCGGAGAGCCGGTTCGCCAGTGCGCTGCCGGCGGATCCGCCACCGACGATGACGAAGTCGTACTGCACAGGAGCCATGGTGCCTCGTCTCGCTCGCGCCGTAGATATGCGAGGCATGCTAACGCTGGTAGCGCCATACGCACCAGGTTGCGAACCGCGCAACTTCAAACGGCTTGGTTTCGGGTGCGTTACTTGCAGGCGTGTTGTTTACTGCGCGTATAGTTTCACTGTGAGCAACTACAGCACTGATACGGAAACGTCGAATTCACACGCCGGCGGCGTGCAGTCGGTGGACCGGGCGATCAGCGTCCTGGAGATCCTCGCGCAGCGTGGCGAGGCGGGCGTCAGTGAGGTCGCCGGTGAGATCGACGTCCACAAGTCCACCGCGTTCCGGCTGCTCGGCGCCCTGGAGGCGCGCGGTCTGGTCGAGCAGGCCGGCGAGCGCGGCAAGTACCGGCTCGGCTTCGGGATCGTGCGGCTGGCCGGCGCGGTCACGGGGCGCATCGACATCACCCAGCAGGGCCGCCCCGTGTGCGAGCGGCTCGCCGAGGAGATCGGCGAGACGGTGAACATCGCCGTCATGCAGGAGCACTACGCGATCAACCTGTACCAGGTGCGCGGCCCCGGAGCGATCACCGCGCACAACTGGGTCGGCCAGCTGACCCCGCTGCACGCCACCTCCAGCGGCAAGATCCTGCTGGCCCACCTGCCCGCGAAGGAGCGCGCCGCGCTGCTCGCCGAGGCCGGCCTGAAGAAGGTCACGCCGCACACCATCACCGCGAAGACCAAGCTGGAGAAGAACCTCGCCGAGGCGCGGGAGCGCGGTTACGCCTTCACCCTGGAGGAGCTGGAGGTCGGTCTGCACGCGATGGCCGCCCCGATCCGCAACCGGGACGGCGAGGTCATCGCCGCGCTCAGCGCCTCCGGCCCCGCCTACCGCTTCACCGAGGAGCGGCTGCACGAGCTCTCCCCGGTGCTGGTCAAGGGCGCCGAGGAGATCAGCCACCGCATGGGCTACCTGGGCTGAGGTCAGCCCTGGGACAGGCCCAGGCGCTCGTTCACCCAGTCGTGGAAGGCACCGATGTGGTGCTCACTGGGCACCAGCACACCACCCTTGGCGTACATACGGGAACTCATGCCGGGCTGGGTGCGCTCGCAGGCGTCGAAGTCCTGCTGGTTGACGCGGTGGAAGAGCTCCACGGACCGGCTGACGTCCTTGCCGCTCTCGACGACGTGCGGCAGATACAGCCAGTCGCACTCGACGATCGTGCGGTCGACGGCCACCGGGTACATCCGGTGGAATATCACGTGGTCGGGCACGAGGTTGATGAACACCTGCGGCTTGACCGTGATCGCGTAGTAGCGGCGGTCCTGGTCGTCCGCGACGCCCGGGATGCGGTCCAGGCCCTCGGAACCGTCGACGGTGAAGCCCCGCACCTCCTCGCCGAACTCCGCGCCGTGGCCCACGTAGTACTGGGCGGCGTAACCGTCCGCGAACTCCGGGAGCACCTCGGTGAGTTCGGGGTGGATCGTGGCGCAGTGGTAGCACTCCATGAAGTTCTCGATGATGAGCTTCCAGTTGGACTTCACGTCGTACGTGATGCGCCTGCCGACGGAGAGGTTGTCGATGTCGTAGCGCTCGATCGACTCGACGTCACCGAGGCGCTCGACGACCGCGCCCTGCACCTCCTCCTCGAAGGACGGCGGGTTCTCCGCGAGGCACACCCACACATAGCCGAGCCATTCGCGCACGGCCACGCTCACCAGGCCGTACTCGGTGCGGCCGACGTCGGGCATCTTGGTGAGGTTGGGGGCCGCGACCAGCTTGCCGTTCAGGTCGTAGGTCCAGGCGTGGTACGGGCACTGGAAGGCCCGCTTGACCTCGCCGGTCTCCTCCGTGCAGAGCTTGGCGCCGCGGTGGCGGCATACGTTGAAATACGCACGGATGGCGTTGTCCCGCCCGCGGGTGACGAGGATGCTCTCGCGGCCCACGTCGACGGTGCGGAAGGCGCCGGGCTTGGCCAGTTCGGAAGCGCGCGCGACGCAGAACCACATGGTCTCGAAGATGCGCTCCTGCTCCTGGGCGAAGATCGCCGGATCCGTGTAGGAGGAGCCGGGAAGGGTGGCGATCAGACTGTCCGGCAGGCTGGTCGAGGTCACGGGGCACTCCTCGGAGGGGATTCGGACACGCCCCGAAGGGGCGCGGGCCTGTATCGATATGCGGCTCCGCCGCGGGGCGCGACCAGCCACAACGGCGGCGCGGGCGACAAACGACACATCTCGCTGCTCACCGCGGAGCGCCAAGCTGCTTGCGCCAGCGCGTGAACAGCCTCGGCTGGTTCATCCCGAGCACGGCGACCGGGTCGCCGGCCCGCCGGTAGACGGCCAGCACGTCACGGCCGTCCGCACTGCCCGCCTCGACGGTCACGCTGTCGGCAGCGGCGGCGTGACCGGCGAACTGGATCTTCACGCCGTACTGGTCGGACCAGAAGTACGGCGGCCGGGGCACCCCCGGTTCCACCGCGCCCTGCGCCAGCAGCGTGGCGATCGCGGCGTCGGGGCGCTCGCGGGCGCCGGTCCAGTGCTCGACCCGGCGGTGGTGGCCCGCGCGCGGGTCGTACCAGTTGGCGCAGTCGCCGACCGCGACCACGCCGGCCAGGCTGGTGCGGCCGTCGGCGCCGCACTTGACGCCGTTGTCGAGGGCGATGCCGGAGCCTTCCAGCCACTCGACGTTGGGGCGCGCACCCACGCCGACGACCACGATGTCGGCGGGAAGGCTGCGGCCGTCCTCCAGCAGGACGGCGTCGACGCGGCTCTCACCGCTCAGCCCCTTCACACCGACGCCGCACACCAGTCGTACGCCGTGGTCGGCGTGGAGACCGGAGACGACGGCGCCCATCGCCTCGCCGAGCGGGCCGGCGAGCGGGGTCGGGGCCGCCTCGACGACGGTCACCTCCAGGCCCAGGGCGTACGCGGTGGAGGCGACCTCGGCGCCGATGAACCCACCGCCGATCACCACCAGCCGTCCGCCGCGGGCCAGTTCGTCGCGCAGGGCGCGGGCGTCGTCCAGGGTGCGCAGCGTGTGCACCCCGGCAAGTCCCTCGGAGCCGGGCAGGGTGCGGGCCGCGGCGCCGGTCGCGAGGACGAAGCCGTCGGCGCGGACCTCGCGTCCGTCGGCGAGCCGGACCTTACGGCCGCGGTGGTCGAGGGCGACCGCGCGGGTGCCGAGCAGCCATTCCGCCGCCAGGTCCTCGTCGTCGCCCTCCAGGGCGAGTTCGGCCTCGGCGAGGCTGCCGGCCAGGAACTCCTTGGACAGCGGGGGCCGGTCGTAGGGGCGGTGCGGTTCGTCCCCGACGACGACCAGCCGGCCGTCGTAGCCCTGCTTGCGCAGCGAGCGCGCCGCCGACAGGCCGGCCAGCGAGGCGCCGACCACGGCGACGGTCCTCACGCGGGACCTCCGGCGAGCCGGGCCGAGATGCAGGGCGGCAGGTTGGGAGCCGCCAGGGACAACTGGACGTAGATCATGCCGTCCTCGACGACGACCTCGTGGGTCCGCACCGGGAGCTTGGCCGGCGGGGCGTCCACCGCGCCGGTGCGCAGGTCGAACTTCGAGGCGTGCAGCGGGCATTCCACCTCGCAGCCCTCCAGCCAGCCGTCGGCGAGCGACGCGTCCTGGTGGGTGCAGGTGTCGTCGATGGCGAAGAGCTCGCCGTCGTCGGTGTGGAACACCGAGACCGGCGGATCGATGTCGAGCCGGTGGGCCTCACCTCGCGGGAGATCCGCGAGACGGCACGCGGGAATCATCATGACACCTCGGTGCGTATAGCGAAACGGATTGCGATTGACGCAACGCCAGTCTGCGGGCCGCTCCGAACCGTTGTCAAGGCATCACCACGCCTGGTTCGAACGGCCTGGCGGACGGGCCTCCGGGCAGCTCGAAGCGCCCGTTCCACCTGCGGAAACAGGCGGAACGGGCGCCGTGCGAAAGCCCCGTGGGAGCGGTCAGAAGCCGCGGTCGATCCACTCCTGGAGGTGCGGGGCCTCCGCGCCGAGGGTGGTCGTCTCCCCGTGCCCGGTGTGGACGACGGTGTCGCCGGGAAGCGTCAGCAGCCGGTCCCGGATCGAGTCGATGATGGTCGGGAAATGGCTGTACGACCGTCCCGTCGCCCCCGGTCCGCCGCAGAACAGCGTGTCGCCGCTGAACAGGGCCGTCAGGGCCGGCGCGTACAGGCAGACCGCTCCCGGCGCGTGGCCTGGCGTGTGCAGCACGGTGAGCTCGATGCCGGCCACCGAGATGCCCTGTCCGTCGGTGAGTTCGGCGTCCGGCGCCCGCTCAGGGTGGGTCTGCTTCCACAGCGGGAGGTCGTCCGGGTGGAGCAGCACCGGGGCGCCGGTGCGTTCGGCGAGCGCGGGCGCGGCGTCGATGTGGTCGTTGTGGGCGTGGGTGCACACGACGGCCCGCAGGGTGCGCCCGCCGACCGCCGCCGCGATCGCCTCGGCGTCGTGGGCGGCGTCGATGACGATCACCTCGGTGTCGTCGCCGACGATCCACACGTTGTTGTCGACGTCCCAGGTGCCGCCGTCCAGGGAGAACGTCCCCGAGGTGACGAGGTGCTCGATGCGGGCGGCCATCAGAAGACCACCACAGAGCGCAGGACGTCGCCGTCGTGCATCCGCTCGAAGGCCTTCTCGACCTCGTCCAGGGCGATGGTCTCGGTGACGAAGGCGTCGAGGTCGAGCCGGCCCTGGAGGTAGAGGTCGATGAGCATGGGGAAGTCGCGGCTCGGGAGGCAGTCGCCGTACCAGGAGGACTTCAGCGCGCCACCGCGGCCGAACACGTCCAGCAGCGGCAGTTCGAGCTTCATCTCCGGGGTCGGCACACCGACGAGGACGACCGTGCCGGCGAGGTCGCGGGCGTAGAACGCCTGCTGGTAGGTCTCCGGCCGGCCTACCGCCTCGATGACGACGTCGGCGCCGAAGCCGCCGGTCAGCTCGCGGATGGCCTCGACCGCGTCGTTCTCACGCGAGTTGACCGTGTGGGTGGCGCCCAGCCTCTTCGCGGTCTCCAGCTTGCGGTCGTCGATGTCGACGGCGATGACCTTCGCCGCGCCCGCCAGAGCGGACCCGGCGATCGCCGCGGCGCCGACGCCGCCGCAGCCGATGACGGCGACCGAGTCGCCGCGTCCGACGCCGCCGGTGTTGATGGCCGCGCCGATGCCGGCCATCACCCCGCAGCCCAGCAGCCCGGCGGCGGCCGCCGACGCCGACCGGTCGACCTTGGTGCACTGTCCCGCCGCCACCAGCGTCTTCTCCGCGAACGCGCCGATCCCCAGCGCGGGCGACAGCTCCTCGCCGGTCGAGGCCAAGGTCATCTTCTGCTTGGCGTTGTGCGTGTTGAAGCAGTACTGGGGCCGACCGCGCAGACAGGCCCGGCACTGCCCGCACACCGCACGCCAGTTGAGGATCACGAAGTCACCGGGGGCCACGTCGGTGACGCCCTCCCCCACCGACTCCACGACACCCGCGGCCTCATGGCCCAGCAGGAAGGGGAAGTCGTCGTTGATGCCGCCCTCGCGGTAGTGCAGATCGGTGTGGCAGACCCCGCAGGCCTCGATCTTCACCAGCGCCTCACCCGGACCCGGGTCGGGCACGATGATCGTCTCCAGGCTGACGGGGGCGCCCTTGCCCCGCGCGACGACGGCACGGACCTGGTGCGTCATGGCCACTCCTCGGGTGATGATCGTGTCCGGCATTCAGATGTTGCTCATTACGGCACGTATTTCATTTGCCGCAACACAGCATCATGGAGTGCGGACCGGGGGTCAAGGAACTCGACAGAGTTGCCTCGACCCCCGGAAGCGGTGCGGATGCCCGGCGTCGTCACTCCGTGGCGATGGCCCGCAGTACGTCCAGGCGAGCGGCCCGGCCGGCCGGACGCAGGCCCGCCAGGGCGCCCGCCGCGAGGCCGACCAGGGCCACGATCGCCAGTCGCGCCGGCGGCATCGCGAAGGCGAAGGCGCTGTCGCTCGCGCCGTCGGAGGCCTTGACCAGGACCCAGCCCAGGAAGGCGCCGAGGCCGAGACCGCCGACGGTGCCGAAGGCGGCGACCAGGACCGCCTCCCAGCGGACCATGGCCCGCAGTTGGGAGCGGGTCTGTCCGACGGCCCGCAACAGGCCCAGTTCGCGGGTGCGTTCGTGGATCGCCAGGGTCAGCGTGTTGGCGATGCCGAGCAGGGCGATGAGGACGGCGAGGGCCAGCAGGGCGTAGACGAGGGTGAGCATCATGTCGATGCCGCCCGCCGACGACTGCGCGTACTCGTCCCGGGTCTGCACCTCGGGGTTGCCGTAGTGCTCCGCCACCTTCTCCACCGCGGCCTTGCCGGTGTCCGTGTCGACGCCGTCCTTGAACGACACGGCCAGCAGGGTGTCGGAGTCCTGGGTGCGGTGCGGTGCCCAGGCGGCGCGGGTGATGACGTAGTCGCCGGCCAGTTCGGAGCGTCCGTAGACGGCACGGACCGTGAAGGTCCTGGTCTCGCCGTCGGTGAAGGTGAGCCGGGCCTGGTCGCCGGGCTTCAGGCTTTGCTTGTCGGCCTCGCTCTCGGTGACGGCGATGCCGTCGGTGCCGAGGCCCGCCAGGGAGCCCCTCACGTCGCCCAGGTCGAAGGTGCGCGCCAGAGCGAGCGGGTCGGTGACGGTCAACGCCCGTCCCTTGCCGTCGACTTCGGCGACCCCGCGGCCGAGGCCGACGGCCGTGTCCACCTCGGGCAGCTCGGCCACGGCACCCGCCAGCCGGGGGCTCAGTCCGCTGCCGCCGGCGCCGAACGACGGGGTACTGACGGCCACGTCGCCCGCGAAGGAGCGCGAGACCGTCTGGTCCATGGTCGCCTTCAGCGAGGCGGCGAACACGGTGAACAGGGCCACGACGGCGACGCCGATCATCAGCGCGCTCGCGGTGGCGGCCGTCCGCCTCGGGCTGCGCAGGGCGTTGCGGCGGGCGAGAGCGCCGGTGACGCCCCGCAGCCGGTCGAGGGGGCTGCCGAGAACCCGTACCGCCGTGGTGGAGGCGACCGGGCCGAGCACCACGAACGCGGCCAGGGCGAGCACGGCTCCGGCGCCGGCGAGCCACAGCGACGGGGTGACCAGGACGCCGCCGATCGTCAGGCCCAGGGCGAGGGCGCCGAGGCCGAGCCCCGTGACGGCGCGGACGCGGGAGGCGGCGGAGGTGTCGACCGCCGTCTCGCGCAGGGCCGCCATCGGCGCGGTGCGGCCCGCGCGGACGGCGGGCAGCAGCGCCGAGCCGAGGCAGACGACGGTACCCACGGCGAGCGGCAGCAGCAGGGACAGCGCGCTGACCACCAAGTCGCCCTCGGGGAAGGGGAATCCGATCGCCGGGAACAGGGCCTTCAGACCCGCGGCGATGCCGATGCCGCCCGCGAGGCCCGCGACCGAGGCGGTCACCGCGACCACGGTGGCCTCCACCAGGGTCGACGCGGTGACCTGGCGCCGGGAGGCGCCGAGGGCGCGCAACAGGGCGTTCTCGCGGGTGCGTTGGGCGACGACGATCGCGAAGGTGTTGTGGATGGAGAAGGTCGCGACCAGCAGGGCGACGCCAGAGAAGACGAGGAGGAAGAGGGTGAAGACGGTCAGGAACTGGCTGGAGATCATGTCGGTGTTCTCCTCCGCCGACTCCTGGCCGGTGATGGCCTCGACTCCCTTGGGGAGCACGGGAGTCAGCCGGTCCACCAGCTGCTGCTGACCGACCCCGGGGGCGGCCCGGACCTTGATGGTCGACGCCTCGCCCGGCCGGGCCGTCAGGTACTTCTCGGCGTCCGCCCGGGTCATGCCGGTGAAGGTCACCTGGGCCATGCCGTCCTCGCCGCCGAAGGTGGCCAGGCCGACGACGGTCACCCGCACGGGGTCGGGGGTCCGCAGGGTCGTCGTGTCGCCGAGGTGCAGGCCGCCCCGCTCGGCGGTGCCCCGGTCGATGACGACCTCGCCGGACCGGGCGGGGGCGCGGCCCTCGGCCAGTTGGTAGGCGTTGAGCTCGGGGTCCGTGATCCAGTTGCCCGCGAGGGTGGGCGGGCCCTTGCCGCCGATGGGGTCTCCGTCGGCGCCGACGAGCTGGCCGGCGCCCTGGATGTCGGGGGCGGCCGCGGCCACGCCGGGGACCGTCTCGATGGCGTCCACGAGGTCCGCGGGGACCGGCGCCCGCACGCCCTGGCTCTCGCCGGGGGTGGTGATGGCGTCGGCGCTGCGGACCACGGCGTCCGTGCCGCTGGTGGCCCGCCCGAACATCGTGTCGAAGCTGGCGCGCAGGGTGTCGCCCATGACGAGGGTGCCCGCCAGGAAGGCGACGCCGAGGAACACGGCGAGGAAGGTCCCGGCGAAACGTCGCTTGTGGGCGCGCAGGGACGAGGTGCTGAGGCGTACGGCGGCGTTCACGACGACGCCTCCGGGGCCGGGGAGGTCCCCGTGTCGAAGGCCTTCATGCGGTCCAGGACCCGTTCGGCGGTCGGCGCGGTCATCCGGTCCACCAGACGCCCGTCGGCGAGGAAGACGACCTCGTCGGCGTGGGCGGCGGCCACGGGGTCGTGGGTGACCATGACGACCGTGCGGGAGGTGTGGCGCACCGTGCGGCCGAGGAGGCCGAGGACCTCCCCGCCGGAGCGGGAGTCGAGGTTGCCGGTGGGTTCGTCGGCGAAGACGACGTCCGGCTGTCCGGCGAACGCCCGGGCCACGGCGACGCGTTGCTGCTGCCCGCCGGAGAGCTCGGACGGACGGTGGTGCAGGCGGTCACGCAGACCGACGACGTCGATCAGGGCCTCCACCCACTCCGGGTCGCCCTTGCGGCCGGCCAGGTCGAGCGGGAGCGTGATGTTCTCCCGCACGGTCAGCGTCGGCACCAGGTTGAACGCCTGGAAGACGAATCCGACCCGGTCCCGGCGCAGGAGGGTCAGGCGGCGGTCGTCGAGGGAGCCCAGTTCGGTGTCGCCGATGTAGGCGGCGCCCGCGCTGAGAGTGTCGAGACCGGCCGCGCAGTGCATGAGGGTGGACTTGCCGGAGCCCGAGGGCCCCATGATCGCGGTGAAGCGGCCGGCGGGGAAGGCGACGCTGACGCCGTCCAGGGCGCGGACGGCGGTGTCGCCACCGCCGTACACCTTCACCGCGTCGACCACGCGTGCGGCGGTGCGCACCTCGGTCGTGACGGTCATGCCGCACCGCCCTTGCCCGTGTGGCGGCCGAACTGCTCGTCCAGGACGGAGAGCCGGCGCCAGTACTCGTCCTCGTCGATCTCGCCGGAGGCGAAGCGGTGGCCGAGCACGGTCAGGGGTGAGTTGTCGTCGACGGCGAACCGGCGGGGGCCGCCGCGGCCGCGCCACACCGTGCGGCGCAGGACGGTGACGGCGCCGACGACGACGGCCGCCCAGATCAGCGGGAAGAGAAGGATCCACGGGCCGGGCCCGCCGTCCCAGTGCGCCAGGGTCTGCATCTCGGGTCATCTCCCTAGTGAGGTGTTCCGGTGATGTCTCGAGACTGACTCCGGGAGGGGGTCCGGGTCGTCGTACGGCCGGCGGGAGTGCGGGTACCTCCGCGGGAGTACGGCGGCACGCACTGCGCTGCTTCCCAGACCTCTGGCTTTCTGTAACTACTAGTATGTACAGTGAATCCATGAGCACCCCGGAGCGACTGATCGAGTCCACCCGCGAGCTGCTGTGGGAACGCGGCTACGTCGGCACCAGCCCCAAGGCCATCCTGGAGCGCTCGGGCGCCGGGCAGGGCAGCATGTACCACCACTTCCAGGGCAAGCCCGACCTCGCGCTGGCCGCGATCCGGCGCACGGCCGAGGAGATGCGGGCTACCGCGGAGGGAGTACTGGGCGGGCCGGGGACACCGTACGAGCGCATCGAGGCGTATCTGCTGCGCGAGCGCGACGTGCTGCGCGGCTGCCCGGTCGGCCGGCTGACCATGGACCCGGACGTCGTCGCGAGCGAGGAGCTGCGCGCGCCGGTCGACGAGACGCTCGACTGGCTCCGGGAACGGATCGCCGGGATCGTCGAAGAGGGCAAGGAACAGGGCCAGTTCGCGCCCGCGCTGGACGGCGAGGCCATCGCGGCCACCGTCGTCGCCACCGTCCAGGGCGGCTACGTCCTGGCCCGCGCGGCCGGCTCGCCGGGAGCGTTCGACGCGGGCGTCCGGGGGCTGCTGTCGCTCCTCGCACCTCGATAGCCGGGAGGCACTTCTTCATGCACGCCATGCAGTACGAGCTCACCTTGCCCGCCACCTACGACATGGACGTCATCCGGGCCCGCGTCGCCGCCAAGGGACATCTCCTCGACGCCTGGGAGGGCCTGGGCCTGAAGGCCTATCTGATGCGGGAGCGCGGCGAGCATGGCTCCCCCGTGAACCAGTACGCGCCCTTCTACCTCTGGAACAGCGTCGAGGGCATGAACTCCTTTCTCTGGGGCGGCGGTTTCCAGGGGCTGAGCGACGACTTCGGCCGGCCTTCGGTGCGGCAGTGGACCGGTCTGGCGTACGAGGAGGGCGGCGCCGTCGGCTCTCCCGCGCGGGTCGCGGTGCGGCGGCGTCGCCCCGTGCCGGAGGGCGTGGAGCTGGGCGACTTCACGGCGGACGCGGCGGGTGAGGCGAGGCGGTGGGCGGGCGAGGACGGGGCGCTGCTCGCCGCGGCCGCCGTCGACACGTCCCGCTGGGAGCTCGTCCACTTCTCGCTGTGGGCGCACGACACCCCCAAGGCGGAAGGCGATGTCTTCCAGGTCCTGCACCTGTCGGCGCCGGGCCTGGACCGACTGCCCCACGGACGCCAGTGGTGAGCGCGGTCCGCACGGTCCTCGGCGACGTGGACCCCGCGGGTCTCGGGGTGTGCGACGCGCACGACCACCTGTTCTTCGGCAGCCCTCGGCTGCCGGGCCAGGAGCTGCGGGACGTGTCCGCGGCCCGCGCCGAGCTGGTCGCCTTCCGGGCCGAGGGCGGCGGTGCGGTGGTGCAGTGGACGCCGTACGGCATGGGGCGGCGGGCCGCCGATCTCCCGCCGCTGTCCCGGGAGACGGGGGTCGCCGTGGTCGCCGCGACCGGGCTGCACCAGGCCGTCCACTACGACGAGCGGGTCCTGGAGGAGCTGCGGGGACCCCGGCTCGCGGAGCTCTTCGTCGCCGAACTCACCGCCGGTATCGGCACGTCGGGGGTGCGGGCCGGGCTGATCAAGGTGGCGGGCGGTTTCCACGCGCTCGACGCGCACGCGCGCTGGACGATGCGGGCGGCGGCCGAGGCCCACCACGCGACCGGGGCGCCGATCGCGGTCCACCTGGAACTGGGCACCGGCGCACTGGACGTACTGGACCTCCTGTGCGGCGAGTGCGGCGTGCCGCCGCACCGGGTGGTCCTGGGGCACCTCAACCGCTCCCCCGACTCGGTCACGCATCTGCAAGCGGCGGCTTCCGGCTGCTGGCTCGCCTTCGACGGGCCGTCGCGCGCCCACCACGCCACCGACTGGCGGATGCCGGACGCGGTGCGGGCCCTGGCCGAGGCAGGGTACGGCGACCGGCTGCTGCTGGGCGGCGACACGACGACCGCGGCGGCCCGCTCGGTCGACGGCGGACCGGGGATGCCGTATCTGCTGCGCCGGGTGCGGCCGCGGCTGGTGGCGGCCGTCGGTGCCGAGGCGGTGGAGCGCATGATGACGGTGAACCCCGGCCGGGCCTTCGCCGTCGACTGGCGGTGAACGGGCATGATCGGCACCGGGCGACGCCGAGAGGGAGTACATGGCACTGGAAATGCGCGACCGTTGCGAGCGCTGTGAGACGGCCGAGTTGCCGCCCGACGCCGCCGCCCGCATCTGCGTCTACGAGTGCACGTACTGCGTCGCGTGCAGCGAGGCCATGCAGAACATCTGCCCGAACTGCGGCGGCGAACTGGTCCCCCGACCACGCCCCGCCCGAACGGACCCGGCCTGACACACCTACGCGGGCACCGAGATGTCCACCGGCGGACGCAGCTTCGCCGCCGCGGCCAGGGCCTCGTGGGCCGGGTGGGTGTCGAACGCGGACAACAGGGCGGCGTCCGCCGGGCGTTCGGCCGCCGGGTAGGCGATCTGCTCGTACGCGGCCTGGAAGCGCGGGCCCCAGCGGCGGGCGCCGAGCCGCGCCGTGCGGGAGCAGTTGTCGACCATGTGGGCCACGTCGCGGGCGTGCATGTACGGCAGCAGGGAGTCGACGGCCTCGATGACGGACTCGTTGACGATCTCGGACCAGGGGTGGCCGCGGTCGGCGAACTCGTCGATCTGGGCGGTCATGGTGGCGACGAAGACCCCTGCCGTGAACGGGTCGACGGGCAGCTCGCGCACACCGCGCCGGGCCCGCACCCGCTCCGCGACGGACCACATGGGCGAGCCGCCGATCTCGCTCATCGGACGGGCGCCCAGGCGGCGTTCGGCGAGGATCACGCTGCGCAGCTCGGTGCCGTCGGCGACCTCGTCGTAGATCTCGGCGACGATCTCCCGAGCGGGAGCGTACGTCGCGGTGTACGCGCGGTCGAAGACGTCCCGGGCGGACGGGTCGAGGCCCTCGCGGACCGCGCGCAGCCCGGCCCGGGAGATCGTGCGGGCGATCGGGCCCGTCACGTTCTCGCAGGAGCGTTCGTACGCCGTCACCTCGTCGTTCCCGGCGAGGCGGTAGCGCGTGAACAGGGTCTCGACGATGCCGTGCACGGCGCCGAGCAGGATCGCGCGCTCGCCGACGATGTCCGAGCGGTACTCGCTGTCGAGGGTGGTGCGGAAGGTGTACGGCGACCCGAGCGCGACCGACCAGCCCAGGGCGAGGTCGGCGGCCCGGCCGTCCGGGTCGGCGTGGACCGCGTAACTGCTGTTGATCCCGGCGCCGTTGACCTCCGCGCCCTGCTGGTACAGCCGTCGCACGGAGTCGCCCATGCCCTTGGGGCAGACGGCGACCACCGGGTGCCCGGGCGGGAAGTCGCCGCCGGTCTCCCGGAGGTGCCCGAGCAGGAAGCCGTGCGAGAGGCCGATGCCGGCGCCCGGCTTCAACACCGTGAAGATCTCGGGGTGATGGGCGGCCAGCGCCGCGTCGGCGATCAGCAGGATCACCAGGTCGCTGTCGGCGGCGACGGCGAGCCAGTCGCCGAGGGTGCCGTCCTCCTCGGTGAAGCCGTGGGTACGGGCGTCGGCCGCCGACGCCGATCCGGGGCGCAGTCCGACGGCCACCGTGAGGTCGGTGCCGGCGAGGGAGTCGCGCAGGTTGAGGGCCTGGGCGCGGCCCTGCGGGCCCCAGCCGAGGACACCGATGCGGCGCACGCCGGCGAAGGCCCGCGGCAGCAGCGGGAACAGATGCCGGCCGCCGCGCAGGATGGTCTCCGTGCCGCCGGGCACGTCCATCGTCTCGAGGCTGAAGACACGGGAGGTGTGCGTGGTCGAGGTCATGGTCGAGTTGTAGGCTCGCGGCGAGCGTTGCGGCAAGCGCAACATGTGAAGCGGCCTCTTGCAGGAGATGAAAGGCGCAGGTGATCTGGTGCGTGACGACCATCGGGAGCTGCGTCTTTTTCTGCACCTGGCGCAGTCGCTGAACTTCGGACGGACCAGCCTCGACTGTCATGTCAGCCCGGCGACGCTGACGCGGACCGTGCAGCGGCTGGAGGCGGATCTCGGGCACCGGCTCTTCGACCGGGGGCCGCGCGGGGTGTCCCTGACGGCCGAGGGGCATCGGTTCCGTGCATACGCCGTCCAGGCACTGGAGTTGTGGCGCTCCTACCGCGAGGAACATCCCGACCCGGCCGAACTGACCGGCCGGCTGGCCGTGTTCGCCACGGTGACCGCCTGCCAGGCGCTGCTGCCCGACCTGTTGGCCCCGTTCCGGGCCGCCCACCCCCAGGTACGGCTCGACCTGCGCACCGGCGACGCGGCGGCGGCGCTGGCCCGGCTCGACGAGGGCGAGGTCGACGTCGCCGTGGCGGGCATCCCGGCACGGCTGCCCGAGCCCCTGGTGGGGCGGACCGTCGAGGTGACCGAGCTGGTCCTGGTCACCGCCCGGGACCGGCCCGACCCTGGCCTCGACGGGCCCTTCGTCCTCCCCCACCGCGGGCTCGTCCGGGACGCCGCCGACCGCTGGTTCCGGGCCCGCGGCAAAACGCCCGAGGTCGTCTGCGAACCTGACGGCCACGAAGGGCTGTTGACACTGGTCGCCCTCGGCTGCGGTACGGGGGTGGTGCCGCGGCTGGTGCTGGAGCACAGTGCGGTGCGCGAACGGCTGGCGGTGCTTCCGGCGGACCCACCGCCCGAGCCGTTCCCGATCGGGTTGTGCGTACGACGGGCCGATCTGCGCAGGCCGCTGGTGGCCGCGCTGTGGAGCCTCACGGCTCCCTGACGTGCTCCACGTCGGAGCCCATGGAGCCTCACCGCCCCCTGAGGCGCTCCACGTTCTCCCGGTCCTCCGGGTCCTCGCTGGCCTCGGCCGCGAACCACGCGTCGAGGATCTCCTTCATCAGCGGCTCGGACGTCAGGCGCAGGCCGAGGGCGAGGACGTTGGCGTCGTTCCAGCGGCGGGCGCCGTCCGCGGTGTAGGCGTCGGTGCACAGCGCGGCCCGCACGCCGGGGACCTTGTTCGCGGCGATCGACGCCCCCGTGCCGGTCCAGCAGCAGACGACCGCCTGGTCCGCCGTCCCGTCGGCGACCTCCCGGGCCGCCGCCTCCGAGCAGGCGGCCCACTGGGGGTCGGCGCCGGGCTGGAGGGCCCCGTGGGTGGTCACCTCATGGCCGCGTGCGCGCAGCTCGGCGACCAGGGCTCGCGCCACGGGTTCGTCCATGTCCGAGGAGACTGAGATCCGCATGGTCGCGAGCCTACGCGGATCACCAGGGCCAGATCACCAGGGCAGGGTGCCCTGGGCGGCGAAGAAGCCGCCGGTCGGTCCGTCGGGGCCGCTCATGGCCATGCGGACGATGATCTCAGCGCCCTCCTCGACGCTCTGGGTGCCCGTGCGGCCGTTGAGGTCCGTCGCGGTGAAGCCCGGTTCGACGGCGTTGATCCTCATCTCCGGGAAGGCCTTCGCGTACTGCACGGTGATCATGTTGACGGTGGTCTTGGACGCCGGGTAGGCGATGGCCTGGTAGAAGTGGGCCGGCGAGTCCGGGTCCGACAGTGCGGTCAGGGAGGCCAGACCGCTGCTCACGTTCACCACGACAGGCGCCGCGGACCGCTGGAGCAGCGGGAGGAAGGCGTGGGTGACGCGGACGACGCCGAAGACGTTGGTCTCGAACACCGTGCGCATCTCGTCGGCGGTGGTGCCGGCGGCGGTCGGGATGGCGTTGTCCGGGCCGCGCACCTCGATGCCGGCGTTGTTGACCAGGACGTCCAGGCCGCCCTCGGCCTCGACGGTCTTCGCGGCGGCCTGGACGGAGGCGTCGTCGGTGACGTCGAGCTGGACGAAGCGGGCGCCCAGCTGTTCGGCGGCACGGCGGCCGCGTTCGGCGTCGCGGGCGCCGATGTAGACGGTGTGACCTGCTGCGACGAGCCGGCGTGCGGTCTCGAAGCCCAGGCCCTTGTTCGCTCCGGTGATCAGTGTGGTGGTCATGGCTTCACCCTCCCTCCGGCCCGGGCGGGCAGCCAGACGACTCTTCTTCCTGGGACTCCCAGTACCAGGCGGCCGCCCGCCCGGCGCGGTTCACTGGGGGCATGACGACGACGGAACTGGGGCAGGCACTGCGCCGCTGGCGGGACCGGGTCGCGCCGCAGACCGCGGGGCTGCCGGCCGGCGGACAGCGGCGCGCGGCGGGGTTGCGGCGCGAGGAGCTGGCGCTGCTGGCGGGGATCTCGGTCGACTACGTCACCCGGCTCGAACAGGGCCGGGCGGCCAACCCGTCCGGGCAGGTCGTCGAGGCGCTCGCCCGGGCGCTGCGGCTGTCGGGGGACGAGCGGGAGTATCTGTTCCGGCTGGCCGGGCTGGTGCCGCCGGGGCCCGAGACGGTGCCCGGGTACATCACGCCGAGCGTCCAGCGGCTGCTGGACCGGCTCGTGGACACGCCCGTCGGCGTGTCCGACGCGGCGATGACGCTGCTCGTGGCCAACCCGATGTACGCGGCGCTGATGGGTGATCCGTCGGGCTTGCGCGGCTTCGAGCGCAACGGGGTGTGGCGCAACTTCACCGGTGCGCCCACCCGGGTCCGGCACACCCCGCAGGAGCGGCGCGACTTCGAGGCCGGGATGGTCGCGGAGCTGCGGGCGACGTACGGCCGCTATCCCGCCGACCGGCAACTGCGGCGGATGGTGGCGGAGTTGAGGGCGCGCAGTGAGCGGTTCGCCGAGCTGTGGGACGCGGGGGTCGTCGGCCGGCTGGAGGGCTCGCGCAAGACGATCGAGCACCCCCATGTGGGGCTGCTGACGCTGGACTGCGATCTGCTCCGGGTGGAGGGCAACGACCTGCACATCCTGGTGTATTCGGCGGAGCCGGGCACCGAGGAGGCCGAGAAGCTGGCGCTGCTCTCCGTCCTCGGGACCCAGTCACTGGTGGGCTAGGGGCCTGTCTGCCGAGCGTGCGTGCCAGGCGTCGCGCGGCAGGCGGGAATTGTCAGACAGGCCCGAGGGCCCTGAGCGGGTCGTCCAGCACCGGCTGCCACGCCAACTCGGCCGCGCCGACCAGGCTGTTGTGGTCCAGGGTGCACGCCAGGATCGGCACGCCGCCGCTCTGCCCCCACAGGCTGCGGTCGGCGACGACCGCGCGCAGCCGGTCGGGATCGGCGGCGAGGAGGGTGCGGTGCAGGCCGCCGAGGATGATGCGGTCGGGGTTGAGGATGTTCACCAGCCCGGCCAGGCCCAGTCCCAGGCGGTCGATGAGGGTCTCGGCGGCGGTGCGGACGGTCGGGTCGTCGTAGTGGTCGCGGATCAGTTCGATGGCCTGCTGGAGCAGGGACACCACGGGTCCCGGCTCGCGCCCCGCGGCCGTGAGGAGCGCCAGCGGGTCGGCCTCGACGTCGAGGCAGCCGCGGCTGCCGCAGTGGCAGGGGCGGCCCTCGGGGTTGACGGTGAGGTGCCCGACCTCCAGCGCCAGGCCCGAACTGCCCGTGTGCAGACGGCCGTCGAGGACGAGCGCGCCGCCGACGCCCCGGTGTCCGGTGGCCACGCAGAGCAGGTCGCGGGCGCCGCGCCCGGCGCCGTGCCGGTGCTCGGCGAGTGCGGCGAGGTTGACGTCGTTGCCCGCGAACGCCGGTCCGCTGATGCCGGCCGCGCGCACGCACTCGGCGAAGATCCGGCGCACGGGGGCGCCGACGGGCCAGGCCAGGTGGAGCGGGTTGAGCGCGCTGCCGTCGGGTTCGGCGACCGCGGACGGCACGGCGAGGCCGGCGCCGACGCAGCGGAGGCCGGTGGTGCGCAGCAGGTCGGCGCCGGCCTCGACGACCGAGCCGATGATCTTCGCCGGGTCGGCGTCGACGGTCTCGCGGGCGGGTGCGGTGGCGGCGATCCGGCCGCCGAGTCCGACCAGCGCCGCGCGGAATCCGTCGGCGTGCACCTGGGCGGCCAGGACGACGGGCCCGTCCTCGGCGACCGCGAGGCGGTGCGAGGGCCGGCCCTGGGAACCGGCGGCGGCGCCGGGCCGGGCGTCGACCCTGATCAGTCCGAGGGCCTCCAGCTCGGCGGCGACGGCTCCGGCCGTGGCCCGGGTCACGCCGAGTTCGGCGGTGAGCACGGCCCGGGTCGGGGCGCGTCCGGTGTGCACGAGCTCCAGCGCGGGCCCGAGCGCACCGCGCCCCCGGTCCAACCGCGTCCTCGAGGTGGTCCCTTCCCCCGCCGGCCGGGGGTCCGCGTTGCCGCTCATGAGGGCGAGTCTCCCATGATCCGCTGCGCGGGCCGCCTACCGGCCACTGACTCTCAGCGTGATGTTCAGCCGCCCGGTCAGCCCCAACTCCGGCGGCGCCGTGCCCGGGTACACCTTCGGTACGCCGTGGTGGGCGAGCCGCGCAGGCCCTCCGAAGACGAACAGGTCCCCGCTGCGCAGCTCCACGTCCGTGTAGGGCCGGGTCCGCGTCTCGGTGTTCCCGAACCGGAAGACACACGTGTCACCGAGGCTGAAGGACACGACCGGCGCGTCCGACTGCTCGTCGCTGTCGCGGTGCATGCCCATGCGGGCGTCGCCGTCGTAGAAGTTGATCAGTGCGATGTCGTACGGCGGAGGCGTCACCCCGAGGGCCTCCCGCGCCGCGGCACGTCCCAGTTCCCCGAGCCACGCCGGGAAGGGCTTCACCGGGGAGCCGTCGCCGTCGACGACCGTGCGGGCGTAGCCGTACGGGTACCAGTGCCACCCCAGGCACACCTGCCGGGCGGTCATCGTGCCGCCGCCGGGTGTGCGCACCGTCCGCAGCCCGGCCGGCGGGCGGGCCCAGTCCCGGCAGGCCGCCAGCAGCTCCCGTTGGCGTGCGGCGTCGAGCCAGTCGGGCACGTGCACCGCGCCCGGCGCGACCTCCGTACGGGACCTGGGGAACAGCTCGGCGTCCATGCACACCATCCTGACAAGAGGCGCTGAGCTGCGGCTCCGCCGGCGTCCCCGGGTCGCTTAGCCTGGACGCACGATGAACGACCGTATGACGACGCCCTGGGGCGAGCTGACGCTGGCCCGATTTCCCGATGACCCGCGTGACCGGCTGCGTGCCTGGGACGCCTCCGACGAGTACCTGCTGCGGCACCTGCGGGAGGTCCCGCTGTCCGGCACGGTCGTGGTCCTCGGCGACCGCTGGGGCGCCCTGGTGACAGCGCTGGCCGCGCACGGGCCGACGCAGATCACGGACTCGTACCTGAGCCAGGAGGCGACCCGGGCGAACCTCGCCCGCAACGGTGTCGAGACCGGTGCGGTACGGCTGCTCACGACCCAGGACCCGCCGCCGGGACGGATCGACGTGCTGCTGGTGCGGGTGCCGAAGAGCCTGGCCCTGCTGGAGGACCAGCTGCTGCGCCTCGCGCCCGGGGTGCACGAGGACACGGTCGTCGTCGGCACCGGCATGGTGAAGGAGATCCACACCTCCACGCTGAAGCTCTTCGAGCGGATCATCGGCCCGACCCGCACCTCCCTCGCCGAGAAGAAGGCCCGGCTGATCTTCAGCACCCCGGACCCGTCCGGCGAGACCGCCGCCACCCCGTGGCCGTACAGCTACGCCCTGCCCGAGGGCATCGGACCGGTCTCCGGGCGCACCGTCGTCAACCACGCGGGCGTCTTCTGTGCCGACCGGCTCGACATCGGCACCCGGTTCTTCCTGGGCCATCTGCCGGACAGCAGGGGCGGCCGGCGCGTCGTGGACCTCGGCTGCGGCAACGGAGTGGTGGGGACGGCGGTGGCGCTGGCGAATCCCCAGGCCGAGGTGCTGTTCGTCGACGAGTCGTTCCAGGCGGTGGCCTCCGCGGAGGCCACGTACAAGGCGAACGACGTGCCGGGGCATGCCGAGTTCCGGGTCGGGGACGGGCTGAGCGGGGTGCCGGACGGGAGTGTGGACCTCGTGCTCAACAATCCGCCGTTCCACTCCCATCAGGCCACGACCGACGCCACCGCGCGCCGGATGTTCGCCGACGCCCGGCGCGCGTTGCGGCCGGGCGGCGAGCTGTGGGTGGTCGGCAACCGTCACCTGGGGTACCACGTGACGCTGCGGCGGTTGTTCGGGAACAGCGAACTGGTCGCCGGCGACCCGAAGTTCGTGGTGCTCAGGGCCGTCAGGAAGTAGCCCGGCCGAGCAGCTGGACGGTCCGCTCCACCTCCCTCGCCATCGCCTCCCGTCCCACGGCCAGGTACGTGCGGGCGTCGACCGCCTTGGGGTGGGCGCCGAGGTACTCCCGTACGGCTCCGGTGAAGGCGATGTTGAGGGCGGTGCCGATGTTGACCTTGGTGATGCCGCCGGTGACGGCCGCGGTGAGTTCGTCGTCGGGCACGCCGGACGAACCGTGCAGGACGAGCGGCACGTCGAGCGCCGCGGCCAGGCGTTTGATGAGGTCGTGGTCGAGGGCGGCGGTCCGGGTCGTCATGGCGTGCGTGCTGCCGACGGCCACCGCCAGGGCGTCCACGCCGGAGTCGGCGACGAAGGCGCGGGCCTCGGCGGGGTCGGTGCGGGCACCGGGGGCGTGGGCGTCCAGCGGAGGTTCCCCGTTCTTGCCGCCGACCTGCCCCAACTCGGCCTCGATCCACAGGCCTTGGGCGTGCGCCCAGTCGGCCGCGGCGCGGGTGGCGGCGAGGTTCTCGGCGTAGGGCAGCCGGGCGGCATCGTACATCACGGAGCTGAACCCGGCGTCCGCCGCCTGCCGCAGCAGGTCGTCGCTCTGGACGTGGTCGAGGTGCAACCCGACGGGGACGGCGGCACGTTCGGCCACCGCGACGGCGGCACGGGCCAGGGGGTGCAGCCGCCCCCGCCTGAACTTGACGGCGTTCTCGCTCACTTGGAGGACGACGGGGGCGGCCGCCGACTCGGCGCCGGCGACGACCGCCTCGACGTGTTCGAGCGTGACGACGTTGAAGGCGGCGACGGCACAGTGCGCGGCGGCGGCAGCGGCGACCAGGTCGCCGGTGGGGACAAGAGGCACGGCTACTCCTGCGCGCCGGCGAGGATCACCGAGCGGGTGAGGTGGCGCGGCCGGTCCGGGTCGAGGCCCCGGGCGGCCGCGACGGCCACGGCGAGCCGCTGGGCGCGGACCAGTTCGGCGAGCGGGTCGAGGCCGCCGTCCACCCACAGCGCTCCGGTGCCCCGCACCTGTTCGGCCAGGCCCTCGGGCGCGTCGCCGAACATCCAGGTCGCGGTGCCCTTGGTCGTGATGCTGATGGGGCCGTGCCGGTACTCCATCGCCGGGTAGGCCTCGGTCCAGGACAGCGCGGCCTCGCGCATCTTCAGGCCGGCCTCGTTGGCCAGGCCCACGGTCCAGCCGCGGCCGAGGAAGGTGAACTGCGTGCAGTCGACGAGGCCTTGGGGCAGCGGGTCGGCGAGTGCGGTGCGGGCGTCGGTGACGGCTGCCTCGGTGTGCAGTCCGAGGTGGGCGCGGAGCAGGGTCAGCGCGGTCGTCGCGAACCTGGTCTGCACGACGGACCGTTCGTCCGCGTAGTCGAGCACCACGACGTCGTCCGCGGCGGCCATCACGGGGGTGTGCGGGTCGGCGGTGATCGCCGTGGTGCGGGTCCGCCCCTTCAACCGGCCGAGCAGTTCCAGGACTTCGGTGGTGGTGCCGGACCGGGTCAGGGCGACGACCCGGTCGTACGGCCGCCCCTGCGGGAACTCCGACGCGGCGAAGGCGTCGGTCTCGCCCTGCCCCGCGCCCTCGCGCAGCGCGGCCGCGGACTGCGCCATGAAGTACGACGTGCCGCACCCCACGATCGCGACCCGCTCCCCCGGCACCGGCAGCACCCCGCGGTGTCCGTCCGCCTCGGCCGCCGCGCGGGTCCAGCACTCGGGCTGGCTCGTCAGCTCGTCCTCGACATGCGTCATGTCGTTGCCCCTCCCCTGGATACCTGCTCATCAGATGCTTGTTCATGCAAGATATAGCGAGCTTTCGAGCAGGATCAAGCATTCGGGCGGCCGCGTGGGGTGCGCTAGGGTCGCCGGGTGATCGAGGATGGGAGAGTGCGCATGTCCCGCGACGCCCGCTGGAAGGCGCTACTGGAACTGCTCGTCGAGCGCGGCCGGCTGGAGGTCGAGGAGGCCGCCGCCGAGCTGGAGGTCTCGGCGGCGACGATCCGGCGCGACTTCGACCAGCTGGCCGAGCAGCAGATGCTCGTGCGCACGCGGGGCGGGGCGGTCGTGCACGGGGTGTCGTACGAGCTGCCGCTGCGGTACAAGACCGCCCGGCACGCCTCCGAGAAGCAGCGCATCGCCAAGGCGGTCGCCGATCTCCTCGCACCCGGCGAGGCCGTGGGGCTCACCGGCGGTACGACCACCACGGAGGTGGCGCGCGCCCTGGCCGTGCGCAGCGACCTGGCGTCCGGCTCGCCCGCGCTGACCGTGGTCACCAACGCGCTCAACATCGCCAACGAGCTGGCCGTACGCCCCCAGTTCAAGATCGTCGTGACCGGTGGGGTCGCGCGGGCGCAGTCGTACGAGCTCATCGGGCCGCTCGCGGACGGGGTGCTGAGCCAGATCACTCTCGATGTGGCCGTGCTCGGTGTGGTCGCCTTCGACGTCACGCACGGGGCCGCCGCGGCCGACGAGGCGGAGGCGGCGATCAACCGGCTGCTGTGCGAGCGGGCCGAGCGGGTGGTCGTGGCCGCCGACTCCAGCAAGCTGGGGCAGCGGGCGTTCGCCCGGATCTGCGCGGCCGAGTCGGTGGACATCCTGGTCACGGACACGGCCGTGGGCGCGGAGACGGTACGGCGCTTCGAGGAGGCGGGGGTCAGGGTGGTCGCGGTCTGAGACCGCCGGCGAAGATCCGCGCATCCCGCCGGTCCGAGACGGCCGGCGACGATCCCCGCACTCCGCCGGTCCGACGTGGCCGACGAAGATCCCCGCACCGCGCCGTCCGGCTCGTTCCGGGCACCGGCGCCACCGGATCGACCTAGGCTGGGTGCCATGGAGGCTGCCATGAGCGGACCATCGACCAACCGGCCCGACCAGCCGTATCTGCCGATCGCCGAGCACGGTCTCATCGGCGATCTGCGCAGCGTGGCCCTGGTGGGCACGGACGGCACCATCGACTGGTACTGCTGCCCGTCCTTCGACGCGCCGAGCGTGTTCGCGGCGATCCTGGACTCGGAACGGGGCGGCGCGTTCGAGCTGGCGGCGTCGGTGCCGGCCCGGACCAAGCAGTTCTACTTCCCCGACACCAACGTCCTGATCACCCGCTTCTTCACCGAGGACGGGGTCGGCGAGGTCCAGGACTTCATGCCCGTCGACGGCGAGAAGGCCGAGGTGGAGCGGCACCGGCTGATCCGGCGGGTGGTGTGCGTACGGGGTTCGATTCCGTTCCGGACCCGGGTCGCCCCGCGCTTCGACTACGGCCGGCAGCAGCACCGGCTGCGTATGGTCGGCGACGTGGCGGTCTTCGAGTCCGACCAGCTGTCGCTGAGCCTGACCGCGACCGTGCCGCTGGAGACGGACGGTCTGGACGCGCGCGCCGACTTCAAGCTCGCGGAGGGCGAGTCGGCGGTGTTCGCGCTGGACCAGGTCGGCGGGGACGTGTCGCCGCGCCGATGCGCGCGGACCGAGGCCGAGGAGCAGTTCGCGACCACGGTCGCCTACTGGCGGCGCTGGCTGTCGCAGTCCAAGTACCGGGGCCGCTGGCGGGAGATGGTGCACCGCTCGGCCCTCACCCTCAAGCTCCTCACCTACGCGCCGACCGGCGCGATCGTCGCCGCGCCGACCACGAGCCTGCCCGAGCAGCTGGGCGGCGAACGCAACTGGGACTACCGGTACGTGTGGGTGCGCGACGCCGCGTTCTGCGTCTACGCGCTGCTGCGCCTCGGCTTCACCGAGGAGGCCGAGGCGTTCATGAACTTCGTGACCAAGCACGTCAGTCCGGGCGACGGCAAACCCTCCGGGCCGTTGCAGATCATGTACGGCATCGACGGCCGCACCGACCTCACCGAGTCCGAACTCCCGCACCTGGAAGGGCATCAGGGCTCCGCGCCGGTCCGGATCGGCAACGCGGCCTCCGACCAGCTCCAACTCGACATCTACGGCGCCCTGATCGACTCCATCTACCTCTACGACAAGTGGGCCAAGCCGATCTCCAGCGCCCAGTGGGACGACGTGTGCGCCCTGGTCGAGTGGGTGTGCGCGCACTGGGACCAGCCCGACGAGGGCATCTGGGAGACGCGCGGCGGCCGGAAGAACTTCCTGTACTCGCGCCTGATGTGCTGGGTGGCGATCGAGCGGGCGATCCGCATGGCCAACCGCCGTGGCCTGCCCGCCGATCTGCCCCGCTGGCTGGAGTGCCGGGACACCATCTACCGGCGGATCATGAGCCGGGGCTGGTCGGAGGCACGCCAGGCGTTCGTGCAGCACGAGGACGGCGACGTGCTGGACGCGGCCGTGCTGATGATGCCGCTGTCGAAGTTCATCGCACCGACCGACCCCAAGTGGCTGTCCACGCTGGACGCGTTGACCCAGGAGCTGGTCTCCGACTCGCTGGTCTACCGCTACGACCCGCTGGCCAGCCCGGACGGACTGCGCGGCGACGAGGGCACGTTCTCGATCTGCTCGTTCTGGTACGTCGAGGCGATGGTGCACGCCGGCCGGGTCGACGAGGCACGGCTCGCCTTCGAGAAGATGCTGACGTACGCCAACCATCTCGGCCTGTACGCCGAGGAGATCAGCCACACCGGTGAGCAACAGGGCAATTTCCCGCAGGCGTTCACCCATCTCGCGCTGATCAGCGCGGCGTTCAACTTGGACCGGGCGCTGGGCTGAACAGGGACCTGGGGCGCAGGTCCGTCCAGTTGGTCTCGACATAGGCCAGGCAGGCGTCCCGGGTGTTCTCCTCGAAGACGACCGTCCAGCCGCCGGGGACCTCGGCGAACGAGGGCCAGAGCGAGTGCTGGCCCTCGTCGTTCACCAGGACCAGGAAACGGCCTTCGGTGTCGTCGAACGGGTTGGTGCTCATGTCGAGTACCTCCTGCGGACGTCAACATTAGGTTAGGCTCGCCTAATTGGATCGAGCCTAGCTTTTCGCGTTCTCGCCGACAAGGAGTCGCCCATGGCCCAGCGGACCCTCGGCTTCGGCGAGTTCGGGCTGTCGGGCGAGCCCGGGTCCGAGGCGTTCTGGGCGAAGGCGAGAGGGCCGCTCTCGGTGCCCTCCGGTGACGGCGGATGGGTGACCTTGTTCCTTTGGCGCGGGTCCGAGGCGAGCGTCGGCTTCGAGAGCTGGTCGGACCGGGTGGCGTTGCGCCGGTGGGGCGACACGGACTGCTGGTACGCCGAGGTGCGCATGCCCGAACGACTGCGGGTCACCTACCAGTTCCTCGTCGAGGGCACCGCGTACGCCGACCCGTTCAACCCGGCGGGCGCGGGCGGCGACCGGTCCATCGCGGCCACGCCGGACGCCCCGCCCCAGCCGCACTGGCCCGACCTCGGCGCCGACGACGTCCTGCCGCTGCCCCGCACCCGGCTGCGCTGGGCCGGGGAACGCCTCGGTGGGCGCCGTACCGTACGGGTCCATCCGGTGGGCGGCGGCGGGCCGTTGGTGCTGCTGCTGGACGGCGACGACTGGCTGCATCTGCAACCGGCCATGACCGCCTTCGAGTCGGCGTTCGCCAGTGGTGACATGCCTCCCGTCACACTGGTCTTCCTTCCGGCCAAGGACCGGAGGACCGAGTACGCGTGCCGGCCCGAGCTGTGGCAGGCCGTACGGGACGAACTGCTGCCGCTCGTCGCGGAGTCGGGCGTGCCGGGCGACCCGGAGCGGCTGGTGGTCGCCGGGCAGAGCCTCGGCGGGCTCAGCGCCCTGTACGCGGCGCTGGAGTTCCCCGAGCTGGTGTCGCACGTCGCCTGTCAGTCGGGCTCGTTCTGGTGGACGCCGGGTGCGATGGAGTCGGCGGATCCGTTCGGCGGCCCGGTGGGCGGCAGCATCGCCGAGCGCCTGCACGGGCTTCCCGATCTGTCCGGGCTGCGGGTCGCCTTCGACGTGGGCGAGCACGAGACGCCGATGCTGCCGCACTGCTCCCTCGTCGAGTCCCTCGCCGAGCGGTGCGGCGCCACCGTACGGGTCTCACGGTCGCCTTCGGAGCACGACCGCGCCGGGTGGCGGCACGCGCTGCTCAGGGATGTCGCCTGGGCGCTGGGCTGACGGGACGGCGCACATTGACGGACCCGGTCAGCGCGCCACCGCCGCGCAGTAACCCGCGTCCGTAGCCAGCAAGTCGCGGTGGGTGCCCTCGGCCGTGATCACACCGCCGTCCAGGACGAGGACGCGGTCGGCGGCGTCCAGCAGGGCGGGGCTGCTGGTGATGACGAGGGTGGTCCGACCGCGGCGGAGCCTGGTGATGTTGCGGGCGATGAGCTGTTCGGTGACCGCGTCGACGGCGGTCGTGGGGTCGTGCAGCACCAGGATGTCGGAGTCGGCGGCCAACGCGCGGGCCAGGGACAGGCGTTGGCGCTGTCCGCCGGACAGGTTCGCGCCCCGGTCGCGGACGGCGTGGTCGAGACCCTCGCGGTGCAGCGCGACGACATCGGTCAGCAGGGACGCCTCGACGGCCTCCGCGACGGTGCGGCTGCTGCCCGAGGGGTCGATGTTGGTGCGGAGGGTGCCCGCGAAGATCTCGCCGTCGTACGGGTTCACCAGCATGTGTTCGCGGACCGCCTCGACGGACAGCTCCGCCAGCTCCCGTCCGCCGAGCCGGACCGCCCCCTCGTAGGCGTCGGGCGGGACGCGCACGGCCAGGACGGCCGCGAGGTCGGCGGCGGCCCGCGGCTGGTAGGCGGTGATCGCGACGAACTCGCCCGCCGCCACACGGAACTTCGGCTTGCGCAGGGTCCCGTGCCGGACGCAGTCGATCTCCACGTCAGCGCCCGCTGAAGGGCGTTCGGAGCCCGGCGTGGTCACCGGCGGCGCGGTCAGCACCAGCGCCATCCGCTCGGCCGAGGCGCGCGCGATCATCACGTACTTGGGCATCTCGGAGAAGAGTTTGAGCGGTTCGATGATGAACTGCGCGAGCCCCACGGCCATGACGAGCTCGCCGACCGTGATGCGGCCCTCGAAGGCCAGCCAGCCCGCCGTCAGGGTCACGGCGGCGGCCAGGAGTGCGTTGAGGGCCAGGGCGGCGCCCGCGTAGGCGCCGTTGACCTTGGCGACGGTGATCGCCTGGTGTCTGGCCTCGGTGCTGACCGTGCGGTACGACGCGAACGCCGCGTGGTTGCCGCCGAAGCCGTGCAGCGGACGCAGGCCGGTGATCAGGTCGGCCACCTTCGCACCGGCCCGCGCGACCCGGGCCTGCTGCTCCTGGGTGCTGTCGCCGATCCGCTGGGACAGGACGCTGAGGATCGACAGGATGGCGACGGTTCCCACGATCACCAGCAGGCCCAGCCTGAGGTCCGCCAGGCCCAGTGCGACGGCGGCGACCAGCACCGCGACCAGCGAGCTGATCAGCAACGGCACCACCTCGATGATGTCGGCGGTCTGGTCGGCGTCCTCGGTGGCGATGGTCAGCACTTCGCCGGACTTGAGGTCGACGTCCCGGGCCACCGGCTGGAGTCCGCAGGCGGCGACCCGTACCCGCCAGCGGTGGGCCTCGGTCGTGTTGGCCTTCTGCAGGACACGCATCCCGAACCGCCAGGACAGCGAGACGGTCGTGACGATCACGGCCAGCGCGGCGATCGACAGGCCGAGCGCGCGGGGGCTGCGGTCCCGCAGGGTGTGCTCGACGATGAGGCCCAGCGCGATCGGGAACGCCGTCTCGCCGGCCTGGTACAGGCCCATGAGGACGGTGCCCCCGACCATGGCGCCGGTGTTGCGGCGCAGGGCGATGCGGAGGATGTCGGCCCCGGAGCGGGGCACTCGCGCGTCAGGAGCGGTCATCGAGTCGGTCATCAAGTCGGTCATCGAGGTGACGGGCCATCGCTTCCGGGGTCCGCAGGGTGAACAGGTCTCGGACGGTGATGACGGGGCCGAACTCGCGGCGGAGCAGGCCGACCAGCCGCACCGCCAGCATGGAGTGTCCGCCCAGGGACACGAAGTCCCCCTCCGCGCTCACCTCGTCGTCGTCCAGGTCCAGTGCCTCGGCGAAGTACGCGCACACCACGCTCTCGGTCGCGGTCCGCGGCCCCCGCTCCCCCGCCGTGGTGAGTGCGCCCAGCGGTCTGGCCTCCGGGAGCGCCTTGGTGTCGGCCTTCCCGTTGACGGTCAGCGGGATGCTGTCGACCCGGGCGTAGTGCGTGGGGCGCAGGAAGTCCGGCAGCCCCGCGCCCACTTCGGCGGCGACGGTGGCCAACTCGGCTCCCTCCAGCACCAGATAGGCCGCCAGCCGATGGGCGCCGTCGACCTGCGGATCGGCCTGGGCGACGGCGGCGACGAATCGCACCGCGGGGTGAGCCGCGAACGCGGCCTCGACCTCCCCGAGTTCGACGCGATGGCCGCGGATCTTGACCTGCTGGTCGGTGCGGCCGAGGTACATCAGGTTGCCGTCCGGACGCCGGACGACGAGGTCGCCGGTGCGGTACATGCGTTCGCCGGGGGCACCGAACGGGCAGGCCACGAACCGGTGGGCGGTCTGGCCGGGTTGACCGAGGTAGCCGCGGGCGATGCCGATGCCCGACACGTACAGCTCGCCGGGCACGCCGTCCGGGAGGGGCCGCAGCCAGGGGTCGAGGACATACACATCGGTGTTGTCGATGGCCACGCCCACCACCGGGTCCTGGCACTCGAACGTGCCGACGCCGAGCGTGTTGATGGTGTACTCGGTGGGCCCGTACAGGTTGTAGCCGACCGTGCCCTCGGTGTCGGCGAGCCGCTGCCACAGCGTGGGCGTGACGGCCTCGCCACCCAGCAGCACCAGCGGCGGCCGCCGGTCCGGGTCGTCCAACAGGCCCTCGGCGATGAGCTGTTGGGCGTAGGTCGGGGTGACGTTGATGACGTCGATGGAGTGTTCCAGGCAGTACGCGACGAGCCGGGGCGCGTCCCGGCGCAACTCCTCGTCGCAGATGTGCACTTCATGCCCGTCGGCGAGCCACAGCAGCTCCTCCCACGACATGTCGAACGCGAACGACACGGTGTGCGCGACGCGGAAGACGCGGTGGCCGTGCTCGGCCAGCACCGGTTCGAAGATGCGGCGCTGATGGTTGACCAGCATGTTGGTGAGTCCGGCGTACTCGGTGACGACGCCCTTGGGTTTTCCGGTCGAGCCGGAGGTGTAGATCGTGTACGCCGGGTGCCGCAGCCGGTCGGGGTCGTCGGGGGCGAAGGTCACGTACGGTTCGGCGGCGGGCAGCGGCCGGTCCAGCTCGACGAGTTCACCGGTCAGGCGGGGTGCCACCGGGCTCACGGTGAGGATCACGTCCGGGCGGGCGTCCTCGACGATCGCCGCGATCCGTTCGTCCGGGTGGTCCAGTTCCAGCGGCACATAGGCGGCACCGGTGCGCAGTACGGCGAACAGGGCCACGATCGAATCGAGTGAGCGGGGCACGGCGATCCCCACGGTCCGCTCCGGGCCGATGCCGCGCCCGGCGAGCACTCCGGCCACGGCCCGGCTGCGGTCCCGTAGTCCCCCGAAAGTCATCCGCCGGCCGTGGGCGACGAGCGCCACCCGGTCCGGATCACGGTCCGCCGCCTGGTCGAACCGGTCGACGACGGTGTCCGTGCCGACGTCCGTCCGCATCCCGGGCACCGGAACCGGTCCCAGCCCCGGCAGCGCACCGACCGGCCCGGTCGAGCGGGCCACGTCCGCCAGCACCCGCAGATAGTCGTCGAGCAGCCGCCGGGCACCGGCCGGGTCCCCGTCGCGGTGCTCCAGCTTGACCGTGAGCCGGTCGCCGGGCGTGACGACCCAGGTGTACGGGTAGTGCGTGGAGTCGTCGGCCTGCACCGAGGTGATGCCGTGCCGGGCGTTCATCGTGGCGAAGGCGTCCAGGTCGAGGAAGTTCTGCCACACGAACAGGTTGTCGAAGAGGGTGTCGTGGCCGCCGGCCCGCTGGATCTCGCCCAGCCCGAGGTGCTCGTGCTCCATCGCCGCGACCCGGGCCGCCTGCACCCCCGCGAGGTACTCCTGGACCGTGTCGCCGGGCCGGGCCCGCGTCCACATCGGCACGGTGTTGAGCAGCACGCCGACGACGTCCTCCAGTCCCTCCCCCTCCCGCCCGGAGACGGTCACCCCGAACACGGCGTCGCCACGCCCCGTGCGGGCGCCCAGCAGCAGCCCGAACGCCCCGGTCAGCACCGAGTTGAGCGTGACCCCGTGCGCCTTCGCCGCGTCCCGCAACAGCTCCGACAGTTCGGTGGAGACGGTGTGCACGAGGGTGCCCGGCAGGTCGTCGGTCAGCGTCGGTGCCGGCCCGGCGAGCAGGGTCGGGCCGGGCAGGGCCGCCAGGTGCTCGGCCCAGAAGCGTTCGGACACGGCGGTGTCCTTGGCGTCGAGCGCTCTGGCGTGCTCCTCGAAGCTCGGCAGGGCGGGCACTGGTTCCGCCAACTCGCCTGCGCCAAATGCCTCGTAGGCGTCGAAGAGGTCCCGCAGCACGATCTCGCGGGACCAGCCGTCCCACAGCAGCAGGTGGTAGCTGAGGAGCAGCCCGTCCCGCCCGCCGGGCAGCCGGACCACCGTCAGCCGGATCAGCGGGGGCTCACCGGGGTCGAAGCCGGTGTCCCGGTCGCGGGCGCGCAGGGCGTCGACCTCGGCTTCCGTGGACAGCTCGACCGTACGGACACCGACCCGGCGCCCGGCCTTGAGGACCTGCACCGGGTTGCCGTCGTCACCGACGGTGAACCCCGCGCCCACGACCGGGTGGCGGGCGATGACGTGGGCCATCGCCTCGGCCAGCGCCTCGGTGTCCAGCCGCCGGTCGAAGGTGAACCAGCTCTGCGCGACATAGTGTCCGGTCGAGCCCGCCAGCTGGGCCTGGAAGAAGAGGCCGCGTTGGAGCGGGGTGACCGGGGCGGTGCGCTCGGCCGTCGCCGCGGTGTCGGCGATGGCCTCCAGGGCGTCCAGCCAGTACCCGGCGATGTCGTCGGAGACGCCCTCGGCGAGCACGAACGCGGCGTGCAGACCGCCGGTCGCCTCGTCCAGCCAGGCGTTGACCTCGACGGCGTACGGGCTGCCCTGCTCGCCACCGGTGATGCGCAGCGCCTGGGACTCGCTGCCGCGGCCCAGGTAGTTGAACAGCACCTGCGGCCGGGCGGTGAGCAGCGGCGCCGACTGCGGGTTGAGGTAACGGAGTTGGCCGTACCTGACGTGCGCCCGCTCGTCCGGCTGGCGTGCGGCGACCTCGTGCGCGGCGGCCACGGGATCGGTGTGCGCGGTGAGCCGTACGGGGGCGACGGAGGTGAACCAGCCGACCGTACGGGTGTAGTCGTGGTGCTCCAGGGCGGGGACCCTGCCGTGCCGCTCCAGGTCGATCGTGAGGTCGGTCGGGGTGGCCTGGACACGGGTGAGCGCGGTGCGCAGCGCGCCGCACAGCAGCTCGGTGAGGCCGACGCCGAGGGCCGCCGGGGCGGTGCGGGTGACGTGGTCGCTCACCTCGGGGTCGAGGACGACCGTGGTCTCGCGGAGCCCGCCGACCTCGGGCAGCAACGCGGGCGCCTGGAGCGTGGTGCGCCAGTGCCCGAGGCCGTCGAGGGCCTGGGTGGACCCAAGGGCCAGCGCTTCGGCGTACGCGACGTACGAGGTGGTGGGGGGTGCCAACTGCTCCCCGCGCAGGGCGGTGGCCAGGTCGTCCAGGAGGATCAGCCAGGACACGGAGTCGACGGCGAGGTGGTGCACAGTGACCACCAGGGTGCGGGCCGGCTCCAGCCACGCGAACGCGATGACGTCCCCGGCCTCGGGATCGAGCCGTCCGGCGGCCGCGTTCGCCACGGTGGTCGGATCGACATCGGTCGTTTCATGGCGTACGACGCTGATCGCGCGGTCGGGTTCGGTGCCGAGCGCCCAGACGCCGTGCTCGACGCGCAGCCGCAGCCGGAGCGCCGGATGCGCGGCCACGACGGCGTTCGCGGCGCGTTCGATGTCCGCGTGCCCGATGCCCTCGGGGACGAGCAGGGTACGGGCCTGCGCGAACCGGGCGAGTGAGCCGCCCAGTTGGCGTTGGCGCAGGATGATCGGGGTCGGCGGGAACGGGCCGTCGTCGCGGCGGACGGATGCGGGCGCCTCTGGTGCGGCGCGGGTGTCGAGGTGCTCGGCGAGGGCGCGTGGTGTCCGGAGCAGGAACACGTCACGGGGTGCGATCGGCAAGCCCAGCGCTCGCGCCCGGTTGATCACGGTGATGGCGACGATGCTGTCTCCGCCGGCCCTGAAGAAGTCGGTGTCGGCGTCCACACCGGCTCCGCTGGGCAGGGTCGCGGCGAAGATGTCGACGAGAGCGGCGAGCGTGGAGTCGTTGGCGACCGTGAGAACGTTCGGTGCGGCGAGCGTGGAGTCGTTGGCGACCGTGAGGACGTCCGATGCGGCGAGCGTGGAGTCGTTGGCGACCGTGAGGACGTCCGGTGCGGCGAGCGTGGAGTCGTTGGCGGCCGTAAAGGCGCCCGGTGCGGCCGGCACGGAGTCGTTGGCGCTTGTGGGAGTGTCCGGTGCGGCGGCGGCCCGCTCCGCGAGGGCCTCCCGGTCCAGCTTGCCGTTGACCGTCAAGGGCAGGGCGTCGACCGAAAGCACCCGGCCCGGCACCATGTGCGCGGGCAGCTTCGCGGACAGCGGGGCGGTGAGATCGCCGGGGACCCGGCCCACGACGTGCGCGACGAGGTGATCGCCGGACGCGGCCACGGTGACGGCCGCGTCGACCACACCGTCGAGTTCCCGCAGGGCGGCTTCCACCTCACCCAACTCGACGCGAAAGCCCTTGAGTTGGACCTGCTCGTCGGCGCGTCCGACGAACTCCAGCTCGCCGTCGAGGGTACGGACGGCCAGGTCGCCCGTGTGGTACATACGGGAGCCGTCACCCGCGAACGGGTCCGCCACGAACCGGCCCGCGGTGAGCCCGGGCCTGCCCAGATAGCCGAGCGACACCTGATCACCGGCGACGTAGATGGCGCCCACGCGGCCGGGCGGTACCGGCCTGAGCCGATCGTCGAGCAGATAGGTGACCAGGCCGGGGATCGGACCGCCGATCGGACTCGCCTCGGCGCCGGGCCGGAAGTCCTCGTCGGTCAGCACCCGGTGGGTGACATGGACGGTGGTCTCGGTGATGCCGTACATGTTCACCAGCTCGGGCCGACCGGTTCCGTGTCGTTCGACCCAGCCGCGCAGCCGCCCGAGGTCAAGCGCCTCGCCGCCGAAGACGATCCGGCGCAGGGCCAGAAGCGGCTTCTCGGCCTGCCGGTCGGCCTCGATGAACTGGTAGAAGGCGGACGGGGTCTGGTTGAGCACGGTGACCCCGTGCTCGCGGACCAGCCGGTGGAAGTCGACCGGTGAGCGGGTCAGCCCGTACTCCGGCACCAGCAGTTCACCGCCGTGCGCCAGCGCGCCCCACAGCTCCCAGACCGCGAAGTCGAAGGAGTAGGAGTGAAACTGGACCCACACGTCGTCCGGGCCGAAGTCCATCGCGGGCCGGGTGTTGGCGAGGAGGGTCACCACGCTGGAGTGCGGAACGACGACCCCCTTGGGGCGGCCCGTCGAGCCGGACGTGTAGATCACGTACGCGGGATCGTGCCAGTCGGCTTCGCACCGGACGGGTGACTGCGAACATTCGTCGCCTTGGACGAGCAGCCGCGCCGGTACGCCGGCCCGGGCCAGCAGTTCCGTGAAACGCTCGCGCTGCCCCGCCTCCACCAGGACGACCTGAGGGGCGGCGTCGGCGAGGATGTACTCCAGGCGTTCGTCGGGGTACGCCAGGTCCAGCGGGACGTAGGCACCACCCGCGCTGACGACGGCGACCAGGGCCACGACCTGCTCCAGCGAGCGCGGCACGGCGACGGCGACCCGCTTGCCGGGCCCGACCCCGACAGCGGCCAGCACACCTGCCAACTCACCCTTCCTGGCTGCCAGTTCACCATACGTGAGGGCCCGGGTGCCGCCGTCGAGGGCGCACTGGGTGACGGCCGTGGCCGCCGGGTCGCGGCGTGCGGCGGCGTCGAAGAGGGCGCCCAGGGTGGTCGGAGTGACGCGGGCAGGCGGCCGTGAGCTCTCCGTGGCGAGGTCGCCGACCAGCGCGTCCGGTCGGGTGAGCAGGCCGGTGAGGGCCTTCTCGAAGGTGCGCAGGATCGCCTGGGCTCCGGCCTCTTGCAGCAGCTCGCCGTCGTAGATCAGGTTGAAGCGGGGGCGGCCGTCGAGGGTGCGCTCCACGACCAGGGTCAACGGGTAGTGCGGGGCGCCCTCGTTCACGATGCCGGTGACGACCAGGTCGTCGGCCGGTCCGCGCAACGCCGCCACGTCGGTCGCCACGTCGAAGACGACCAGGGTGTCGAACAGAGAGCCCGCGCCCGCCGCACGGCCGATCCTCGCCAGCGAGACGTGCTGGTGCGGGCGTACCGCGCTCTGGTGTTCGCGCACCGAGGCGAGCAGGTCGCGCGAGGTGGTCGTCCCGGTCCAACGGGCCCGCACGGGAACGGTGTTGATGAACAGGCCCACCATGTTCTCGATGCCGGGGACGTCCATGTCCCGCCCGGACACGGTGGAGCCGAAGACGACGTCCGTGCCGTGCAGGATGCCGCCGAGGGTCACCGCCCAGGCGCTGTGCACGGCCACGCTGAGCGGGACACCGGACGACCGGGCGGCGGTGTCGATGTCGTCGGCCGGGGTGCGGGAGGTGTCGGCGAACCGGTCGGACGGGGTGTGGCCCTCGGCGACGAAGGAGGGGCCGGGCAGTTCGGCGAGCTGGGTGCGCCACACCCGGTCGCTCTCCTCGTCGTCCCGCTCGGCGAGCCTGCGCACATAGTCGGCGAAGCCACCGACCGGATACGTCGTCCCCGGCGCGCGGTACTCGGCGAGCAGGGCGCGGAGCATCGGCGGCACCGACCAGCCGTCGGCGATGATGTGGTGCACGGTCTGCACCAGGACGCTGCGCCCGGCGCCCGCTCGGACGAGGGTGTACCGCATGAGCGGCCCGGTCGCGAGGTCGAACCCGGCGCGGCGGTCGCGCTCGGCGTACGCACGGATCTCGTCGTCGGTGATGCCGGGGCGGTCCAGGATGCGGAACGGCGCCTCGACGCCGCCCTCCAGTACGGAGACCACACGGCCGTCGGCGAGGGCCACGAACCGTGCGGCCAGGTTCGGGTAGAGGGTGAGGAGGCTGGTGGCCGCCGCCGCCAGCCGGTCGGCGTCCACCTCGCCCTCCAGCGTGAGGAGTTGCTGCTCGACGTAGGCCCCGGCCAAGTCGTCGTCGAAGACCGAGTGGAAGTACAGGCCTTCTTGCAGCGGGGTGAGCGGCAGGATGTCCCGCAGGTCCGGGCCGTCGAGGGCGTCGACGTCGGCCTGGGTGAGCGGGACCAGGTCGAAGTCGCTGGGCGAGTGGCCGCCCTGGTCGAGGGCGGCGAGCCCGGTGAGGGCCGTACGGAAGTAGGTGCCGATCGTCGTGATGTCCTCGTCGGTGAACAGGCCGTCGGGCCAGGAGAGGGTGGTGACGAGCTCGTACGCGCCGCCGGCCGTGGCGGGTTCGGCGATCGCGTTGAACTCCAGTGCGCGTGGCAGCCGCATGGCGGGGTCGCGCCGTTCACCCAACTGTCCTGTGGTGCGGGCGAGTTGCCAGTCGGTGGCGGAGCCCGCGTCGAAGCGGCCCAGGTAGTTGAAGAGCACCTGGGGCGCGGGGGCGTCGAACTCGGTGTAGGTGAGGTAGCGCAGGGCGCCGTAGGAGACGCCGTTGTGGGGCACCCGGGCGAGGTCTTCCTTGACGGCCTTGAGCGCGGTGGCCAGGTAGCCGGGAGCCGTGAAGTCGGTCGCCGCACCGGGGTCCACGACCACGGGGAAGAGGGTGGTGAACCAGCCGATCGTGCGGCCGAGTTCGGGTTCGAACCCGGCGGTGTCCGCCACGAAGCGGCCTTCGCGGCCGTGGCCCTCCAGTTCGATGTGCGCGAACGTCTGGTCCTGGCCCCGGTCGTGACGCCAGCGGGCGAGGGTGACCGCGAGGGCGGTGAGGAGGACGTCGTTGACGCCGGCGTGGAACCTGGCGGGGATCTCGCCGAGCAGGGCGGCGGTGGCCTCGGGGCCGACGGTGACGGTGTGCAGGCGTTCGCCCGCGACGGTGTCGGTCTCCGACAGGGCTCGCCTGCCCAGCAGTTGGTCGTCGCCCGGCAGCGGACGCCAGTAGAAGGAGCTGTCGGCGTCGAAGGCCGCACGCTCCAGCAGCTGGGTCCAGCGCCGGAAGGACGTGCCGGTCGGGGGCAGTTCGATCGGTGTGCCGGAGACTGTCTGCCGCCATGCCGTGGCCAGGTCCGCCATCAGGACGCGCCAGGACACTCCGTCGACGACGACGTGATGGGCGGCCAGCACCAACTGCCGTGCCGCAGGCCGCCATACGGCCCGCAGCATCACTCCGTGGTCGGGGTCGAGTCCGGCGGTGGCGAGGGCGACGCACTCCTCCAGCGGGCGGTCGCTCTCCTGCCAGGCCACCGTGGTCCCGTCCGGCTCGGGGATGTCGAAGCTCCAGCGGTCGCCGCGCACCAGCCTGGCGCGCAGCATGGGGTGGTGCCGTACGACGGCGGTGAGGAGTGCGTCGAGGGCGGCGGCGGTGAGGTCGGCCGGCGTGTTCAGGACCACCGACTGCACGAAGCCGTCGACGGCGTTCGTGGTCTCGCCGAGCCACTGCACGACGGGTGAGCCGACGACGGTGCCGGTCGGGACGTCACGGTGGTCGACGGTGGCGGTGTTCTCACGGCTCGCCACGGCCGCGAGCGCCCGCGGAGTGCTGTGGGCGAAGATCTGCCGGGCCGTGACATGCAGGCCCTGGGCGCGCAGCGCGCTCAGCAGGGAGATCGCCAGGATGCTGTCGCCGCCGAGCTGGAAGAAGTCCTGGTCGGCGCCGATCTCGTCGAGGCGCAGTAGGTCGGCGACGGCCCGGCAGACCACGCGTTCGTCGTCGGTGGCGGGCGGGACGAGCGTGCCGGTCGCGAGCTCGGGCTCCGGCAGGGCGTTCCGGTCGAGCTTGCCGTTGGCCGTCAGCGGGAACTCGCGCAGGACGACGATGTGGGCGGGCACCATGTACTCGACCATGTGCTCGGCGGCCCAGTCCTTGACCTCGTCGGCCCGCAGCGCCTGGCTCCCGGCGGCCGGGATGACGTACCCCACGAGGTAGGTGCCGCCGGCGGTGTTCTTCCTGGCGGTGACACAGGTGTGCCGTACGCCCGGGTGTTCCGCGAGGCCGATCTCGACGTCCTCGATCTCCAGGCGCATGCCGCGGATCTTGATCTGGTTGTCGGCGCGGCCGAGGAAGTCCAGCGAGCCGTCGGGGGCGTAGCGTGCGAGGTCGCCGGTGCGGTAGAGGCGGGAGCCGTCGCCGGCGAAGGGGTTGGCGACGAACCGGGAGGCCGTGAGGCCGGGGGCGTTCACATAGCCGCGGCCCAGGAGGAAGCCGCCGACGTAGAGTTCGCCGCCGACTCCGACCGGGACGGGGCGCAGTTCGTCGTCGAGGACGTACAGCTGGGTGTTGGGGTTGGCCTTGCCGATGGAGGTCGACAGGCGTTCGGCGGCACCCCGGTAGATGACGTGGGAGACGCCGATGGTCGTCTCGGCCGGTCCGTAGCCGTGGTACAGGGGGATGCCGAGCTGGGTGCGGAACCGCTCGTACAGCTCGGGGGTCAGCACCTCCCCGCCGCACCACACGTGCCGCAGGCTGTCCAACTGCCCGGAGTCGCCCGCGATGTCGAGCAGCACGTCCAGCATGGAGGACACCAAGTAGGTGAAGGTGACGCGGTGTTCGGCGATCACGCTCAGCAGATGGTGCGGGTCGCGTTCGCCGCCGGGGCGCAGGACCACCAGTCGGGCCCCGGAGACCAGTGGCAGGAAGATCTCGTTGATGGAGATGTCGAAGGACAGGGGCGCCTTGAACAGTGAGGCGTCGTCGTGGCCGAAGCCCAGGATCTGGTGGACCTGCCACAACAGGCGTTCGCTGATGGCCTCGTGCCGGATCATCGCGCCCTTGGGGCGGCCGGTGGAGCCGGAGGTGAAGATCACGTAGGCCAGTCCGGTCCCGGGGACGGTGATCCCGGTGCCGTCGGTGGGGTAGCCGCCGTACCGCCAGTCGTCGAGGTCGACGGCGACGGCCTCCGGTTCGCCCGGGGCGTGTTCGCCGCAGTCGTTGAGCTGGAGGACGACCCCGGCGTCCTCGATGACGACGGCCCGGCGTGCGGCGGGCCACCGCGGGTCGAGCGGCACGAACGCGCACCCGGCCTGGAGCACGGCGAGGAGCCCGATCACCATGTCCGCGGAGCGGCCCAGGGAGATGCCGACGATCTGCTCGGCGGTCAGCCCGCGTTCGATCAGGTGATGGGCCAACTGACTGGATGCCTCGGCAGTTTGACGGTAGGTCAGGGAGCGGTGTTCGTCGACGACAGCGACGGCGTCCGGCCTGGCCCGCGCCTGTGCGCGGAACATCTCCACGAGCGTGGGCCGGACCCGGTCGGCGTCGGTCGCGTTCCACTCGGCGAGTGCCGCGAGCCGCGCCGGGACGCTGGAGGGGCCGACCGTGCCGAGGGGGCGGTCCGGGAAGTCGGCCAGGTCGTCCAGGGCGAGTTGGGCTTCGGCGATGTCGACGCCGTCCGGGACGGTGACGCTCCAGGCGCCGCCGTCGATCTCCCGACTCCCGGGCCCGGTACCGCCGTTGTCGACCCAGCCGAGGACGTCGGCGAACAGGGTGGCAGGGCTGAGGTCGATGCCGTCGGGGCTCTGCCCCGTCGCCCAGTACGCCAGCGCGAGGGCGCAGGCCTCGGCGAGGGTCCGGTCGGAGTGGTCGCCGGTCCGTCGGCGCAACTCCGTCAGTCGGGCGGGGGAAAGAAGTACGTGACGAGCGCGCGGTTCCATCATCGAAGACTCAGCACCCTTCCACAGCGTGAACGTCCGGCTGCCCGAGGCAGGTTTGCTCAACTGCTTTCTCGCCAGGCCTGCCACAGCCGTGCGTACCGGCCGTCCAGCGCCACCAGCTCCTCATGGGTCCCCTGCTCGACGACCCGTCCGGCGTCCAGCACGGCGATCCGGTCCGCCGCCATCGCCTGCGTCAGCCGGTGCGCCACGCACAGCGTGGTCCGGCCCGCGCACGCGGCCAGCACGGCCCGTTCCAGCTCGGCGGCGCCCTCGCTGCCGGCCTCGGCGGTCGACTCGTCCAGCACCACCACGGGCGCCCGGCCCAACACCAGTCGCGCCAGGGCGATGTGGGTGACCTTGGTGACGTCGAGCCGCTCACCGCCCTCGCCGACCGGCGTGTTCAGGCCCTCGGGCAGCGTCTCGACCCAGCTCGCCGCGCCGACCGTGCGCAGCGCTTCGGTCAGCTCCGCGTCGGTCGCGTGCGGCGCGGCCAGGCGCAGGTCGTCGGCGAGCGGGCCGGAGAACACATGGGTCTCCTGCGTCAGCAGGCTCACCAGGGCCCGCGCCCCGGCCTCGTCCAGGTCCGCCAGGTCGGTCGTCCCGATGCGGACCGTGCCGGACCGGGGAGTGCCGATGCCCGCGACCAGCGCGGCCAGTGTCGTCTTGCCCGCCCCGGTCGCACCGACCAGTGCGAGTGAACTCCCCGCCGGGATACTCAAGTCGACGTCCCGCAGGACCGGCTCCTCGGTGCCGGGATAGGCGAAGGTGACGCCCTCCACGGTCACGGCGTACGACACGGCGGCCGCCGGCGTCACGGCCTCGTCGCCCACCAGCCGTTCCTCCGCCTCCTCCCTCAGCACCCCGACCAGCCGGGTGAGGCTGGCGCCCGACTTCTGGGCCTCGTCGAAGGTGAACATGATCATGCCGAGCGGCACGAACAGCCGGTGGAAGAGCAGCGGGGCCGCCGACACCTCGCCCAGGCTGGCGGCGTCGGCCTCCAGAAGGGCGTATCCGACGCCGAGGATCAGGGTGAGGCCGATGAACTCGGCGCGGTTCTCCCGGCCGACGAACCGGCCGAAGAAGTGGAACACCTCGATGCCCAGGTCGCGCACCCGCCGCGACTCGCGGGTGACCTTCTCCCGGAAGGCCTCTTCGAGGCGGTACGCGCGGACCGTGTCGATCCCGTTCAGACCGCTGATCAGCGCCTGGGCGCGGTCGGCCTGGGCCGCGCGCTGCTTGCGGTAGAGCGGCGCGGAGCGCGGGAGGTACCAGCGCAGGGCCAGGGCGTACGCGGGCAGCGCGCCGGCGCCGGCCAGGCCGAGCCGCCAGTCGAGACCGAACATGCCGGCCGTGGCGATGACGACCAGCACGCCCGCCGAGAACACCGTGGGGACGGCCATCCGGATGCCCCGGGAGAGCACGGCGACGTCGTCACCCACCCGGGAGAGCACATCGCCGCGGCCGACCTGTTCGATCCGTGCGCTCGGCATCCCGAGCACCGCGCGCACGGCGGACTCCCGCAGCTCGGCGAGCAGGTCCGCGCCCAGCCGCCCGATCAGGTAGGTCGAGGCCGCGGTGGTCACCGCGCCGAGGAGCGCGGCGGCCACCATGACGACCCCGATCCTGACCAGGACCGAGCGGGACTCCCCCGCGACGACCCCGTCGACCACCTGACCGAGGAGCAGCACCGGCAGTACCTGGAGCGCCGCCCCGGCCACCGAGGTGGCCACGGTGGCGGTGGTCAGCCAGGGCATCTCGCGGCATCGTGCCGTGACCCACCGGGCGGCCGCACGGCCGGTGGTGGTGTGCAGGGCCGGCGCGGCCGAGCGCGTGTCCGTGTCGTACGTCCCGGTGGCGCTCACACCTACCCGGCCGCCGACTTGACGAGCTCGTCGATGGCGTACGGCATCGACAGCAGGGTGCCCTGCGAGATGGCCGCGCCGACCGCCGGGCCCTCACTGTCCAGCAGGTACGACACGTTGCCCTTCTTCACGGCGTCGAGGTTGGCGAAGAGCTTGAACTTCTTCAGCGCCTCGGTGTCGGCCTTGTCGTTGATGACGAAGATGCGGTCGACGTCGACCAGGTCGATGCGCTCCGGGGAGAGCTTGGTGTAGAAGCTGCCGCCGGCGGCCTTGTCGATCTCCGTCTGGTACGGGAAGCCGATGCCGGAGACGAGGCGGCCGCGGACGTCGGTGGAGGTGAAGGGCGCCACCGAGTCCTCGTACCAGGACAGTGCGACGGCCTTCTGGTCGGCGAACTCGGGGTGTGCCTTCTTGGCCGCGTCGAGCTTGCCCTGGATGTCCGCGACCATCTTCTCGCCCTCCTCGGCCTTGCCGAGCGCCTTGGCGATGTGCAGGGCGTTGTCCTGCCAGGGGGCGCTGAAGGGTTCCTTCTCGGCCTTGGTGCGGCCGACCGTCGGCGCGATCCTGGAGAGCTTGTCGTAGGCGGCCTGGTCGATCTCGGAGTAGACCGCGATGATCAGGTCCGGGCGCAGGGCGGCGATCTTCTCGTAGTTGGGGCCGGAGTCACCGTTCTCCATGATGACCTCGGGCTTGGTGGCGCCCCACTTGCCCTTCACCCAGGGCCACTGGGTGTTGATGTCGGGGCTCCGGCCCGGCGGGTTGGGGTACTGGTCGACCATGCCGACGGGCTTGATGCCGAAGGCGAGGACGGTCTGGTCGTCGGTGTAGCCGACGGAGACGACGCGCTGCGGGGCCTTGGTGACGGTCGTGGTGCCGAAGGCGTGCTCGACCGTGACCGGGAAGGCGCCGGCGGCGGCCGTGGTCTTGGCGTCGTCGCCGGTGGACGCGTCCGAGGAGTCGGAGCCGCAGCCCGCGAGGAGGCCGACGGTGAGGCCCAGCGCGGACACCGTTGTCGCCAGGCGCCGCCAGGGCTTCGCGGGCGTCGTTCTACGGAGGAGCATCAGCCATCCCTTGCCTTCGCACGGTCACTGCGCCACGTTCTTAGGGCAGGCAAACCTTATCCATAAAAGTGAGGTTAGCCTAGCCTAACTATCGTTCTTTCCCCGGTAGTTCGGATGAACCTGCGTGCGGCCGATCGGCACGACGAGCGGGCGGTCCCCCACCGGGTCGTCGACGACCAGGGCGCGCAGTCCGAACGCCTCGTGCAGCAGCTCGGCGGTGACGACGTCACGCGGGTGGCCCTGCGCCAGGATGGCGCCCTCCTTCATCACGACGAGGTGGTCGCTGTAGCGGATGGCGAGATTGAGGTCGTGCAGCACCATGACCACCGTGCAGCCCGACTCGTGCAGGTCGTCGACCAGGTCGAGCACGTCGATCGCGTGCGCCAGGTCGAGGTACGTGGTCGGCTCGTCCAGCAGCAGCAGGTCGGTGCCCTGGGCCAGGGTCATCGAGATCCACACACGCTGACGCTGTCCGCCGGACAGGGTGTCGACGGGGCGGTCGGCCAGCTCGGAGACGCCGGTCAGGGCCAACGCCCGTGCCACCACGTCGGCGTCGTCCGACGACCACTGCCGCAGCCAGCTCTGGTGGGGATGCCGGCCCCTGGCGACGAGGTCGGCCACGGTGAGTCCCTCGGGCGCGACCGGTGTCTGCGGCAAGAGGCCGAGCTTCTTGGCCACCTCGCGGGTCTTGAGCCGGACGATGTCGTCACCGTCCAGCAGAACCGTGCCGCGGGTCGGCTTCAGCAGTCGTGACAGGGTCCTCAACAGGGTTGATTTACCACAGCCGTTGGGGCCGATGATCGTGGTGATCACGCCGGGCGGCACGCTCACGTCGAGACCGTCGATGACGGTCCGGCTGCCGTATCCGACGGTGACGTCCTCGGCCGTCAGCCGTGCGACCTGCTCGACGGCGGGCTTGACCTGGGTGATGTCATGAGCGACCACGAGGCCCCCTGTGTTGTGGCTTACCTGAATCTCGCATCGGCTACCGGGCGTTGGCCCGCACCAGCAGGTAGACGAGGAAGGGACCGCCGATCGCGGCGGTCACCACGCCGACCGGGAGGCTCACCGGCAGCGCGGCGCGCGCGACCAGGTCCGCGCCGGTCAGCAGCAGCGCCCCGACCAGTCCCGAGGCCGCCAACGGCGGTGTGGGGCAGCGCGCCAGACGCATCGCCACCTGCGGCGCGACCAGCGCGACGAACGGGACCGGGCCCGCCGCGCTCACCGCCGCGCCGGCCAGCAGGACCGCGCACAGCAGCATGACCGCCCGCACCCGCGTGTACCGGACACCCAGGCCCGCGGCCACCTCGTCGCCGAAGTGCAGCGGCCGGAACTGGAAAGCGACGCACGAGACGACGACGAGCAGGGCGAGCGTGCACCACAGCGCGGTCCGCACCTCGTCCCACCCCCGGTCGTCCAGCGACCCGACCAGCCAGGCCTGGGCCCGCGCCACGTCCCTGATGTCGGCGGTGGCCAGCAGCCAGGTGGTGATCGCCTCCATCACGGCGGTCACCGAGATGCCGATGAGGATGAGCCGGAAGCCGTCGATCCCGCGCCGCCACGCCAGGAGGTACACCAGCAGCCCGGTGCCGAGACCGCCGCCGAGCGCGGCCGCCGACAGCCCCACGGAGTCGACGATCGCGGTGGCGGTGCCGCCGGACACGGTCACCAGGAACACGGCGACCGCACCGGCGCCCGAGGTGATCCCGAGAACGTCCGGACTGGCCAGCGGGTTGCGTGCGACGGACTGCGTGATCGCCCCGGACACCCCCAGCGCGATGCCGACGACGAGTCCGGCGAGGGCCCGCGGCAGGCGCAGGTCCATGATGACGAACTCGTCGACCGGCTCGCCGTGGCCGAAGATCGTGGCGATCACCTGGGGCAGGCCGATGGGGAAGTCGCCGATGCCGATGGAGAGGCAGAACAGCAGGAAGGCCGCCGCGGCCAGCAGCAGCGTGACGCCCGCGGTCCAGGGCCGCCACACGAACGACACCCGTCCGAGCCGCACGCCCGGCAGCACCGTCGGCCCGGGCTTCGTCTCGCTCATGAACTCCGTCCCGTTCACGCGTTCCTGAACTTTCCGAGCCAGACCAGCGCGGCGAAGAAGGGGGCGCCGAGGAGGGCGACGACGACACCCGCGTCCAACTCGCCCGGCCGTACCACCAGTCGGCCCACGATGTCGCAGACCAGCAGCACGATCGCGCCGAGCAGGCCCGCGTACGGCACCAGCCAGCGGTAGTCGGGGCCGGTCAGGTAGCGGGCCACATGGGCCACCATCAGCCCGAGGAACGCGATGGGACCGCAGGCCGCCGTCGCCGCGCCCGCGAGGAGGGTGATGGCGACGATGCCGACCGTGCGGCTCAGGGCGATGTTCACCCCGAGCGCGCGGGCCACGTCCTCCCCGAGGTTGAGGAGGTTCACGGCGGGCAGCGTGATCAGGGCCAGTACGAGGCCGACCGCGACGAACGCGGTCACCGGCCGGATGACGCCGAAGCCGACCCCGGCGACGGAGCCCGCGTTCCAGAACCGCAGCGCGTTCAGCGCCGTCTGGTCCGTCAGCGCGATCGCCGTGGTCATCGCCGCGAGGAAGACCGCGACGCCCTGCCCGGCCAGGGCCAGCGTGAGCGGGTTGCCGGCGCCCCGGCCGAGGCTGGAGAGCCCGAACACGACGACGCCGGCGGCCGCCGCGCCCAGGAAGGCGAACCAGACGTACTGGAAGGGGTTGGTGAGCCCGAACAGGGTGATCGCCGAGACCACCGCGAAGGACGCGCCCGCGTTCACCCCCAACAGCCCTGTGTCGGCGATGGGATTGCGGGTGTGGCCCTGGATCAGCGCCCCGCCGACGCCCAGGGCGATGCCCGCCACCACGGCGAGCACCGTCCGCGGCACCCGGACCGTGCGCACGATGAGCCTGATCTCGGTGAGCCGCTGGTCGGACTCCGGCGCCGCGAACAGTCCGTGCCACACCTCGGCGGGGCTCAACGCGCGCGCACCGACGGCCAGCGACACCGCTCCCGCGACCACGAGGATCACCACCAGCGCGCACAGACCCACAACTCGCCTTCTACGCGCCGGTGTTGAGGCTCGGAACGCGGAGCGCTCGACTGCGGTGATGCCCATGTGGACGTACGTCATCCCTTTGCTCGAACCGGTGGAGGGCGCTCGCTAGCGGGCGGCGGTGCTGCCGATCCCGTCGGCCACCGGACGGGCCTCGTCGGGGGCGGTCTTGAGGACGGAGTCGAGGATCTCGCCGACCCTGATCGCGGTGTTGGAGAGCAGCGACGAGGTGATGCCGTGCGTGTGCTCGGTGCCGCCCTGGAGGTAGATGCCGCAGCGGAGTTCGGGCCGGGTGGCGATGCGGTAGTCGCGTTCGACGCTCACCCGGCCCGCGTCGTCGCGCCGGCACAGGTCGGCCACCTCGCCGAGCAGGCCCAGCGGGTCGGCGGGGCGGTAGCCGGTGGCGAAGACCACGACGTCGGCGTCCAGGGACGTCTCCTCGCCGGTGACGAGGGACTTGACGGTGGCCCGCACCCGGTCGGGCCGTTCCTCGACGCCGACGAGCCGGGAGACGTTGAGGAAGCGCAGCCGCTCGGTGCCGAGGACCTTCTCCTGGTACATCTGCCGGTACAGGTCGTCGATGAGGTCGATGTCCACCACGGAGTAGTTGGTGTTGCCGTGGTAGTCCATGAGTTGGCGTTTGACGTCGTCGGGCGCCGCGAAGTACTCGTCGACCGCGGCCGGGTCGAAGATCCGGTTGGCGAAGCCGCTGTCGTCGGCGGGGCTGTAGCCGTAGCGGGAGAAGACCGCGCAGATCTCCGCCTCGGGGAAGCGGCGATGCAGGTAGGCGACGTTCTCGGCGGCGCTCTGCCCGGCGCCGACGACGACGAACCGCGAGGGCGAGGTGCCCTCTAACTCCTCGACCCGCGCGAGGAGTTCGGCGTTGTGCCAGACGCGCTCGGTGCGCTCGACGCCCTCCGGCACGAGGGGGCGCAGCCCGGTGCCGAGGACGAGGTTGCGGGCCCGGTGCCGCGCGAGCCCCTCGGCCGAGCGGACCGTGACGTCCAGGTGCTCGACGATGCCGTCGCGGACGACCGGGGAGACGGCGACGACCTCGTGGCCGTACGAGATCATGTCGTCGACCTTGGCGGCGGCCCACTCGAAGTAGTCGTGGAACTCCACCCGCAGCGGGAAGAGGTTCTTGTGGTTGATGAAGTCGATCAGCCGCCCCTTGCTCTGGAGATAGCAGAGGAAGCTGTACTCGCTGGCCGGGTTCCGGAGCGTCACCAGGTCCTTGAGGAAGGACACCTGCATGGTCGCGTCGTCGATCAGCATGCCGCGGTGCCAGCCGAAGCTCGGCTGCTGCTCGAAGAAGTGGGCGCTGACCGCTTCCTGCCTGTCGACGCGTGCGTTGTGCTCGCTGAGCGCGATCGCCATGGCGACGTTGGACGGTCCGAAGCCAACGCCTATGAGGTCGTGGATCAGTGATGCGTCGTCAGGAAGAGCCTGTGCCATGTCACTCCCATCCTGCGGGTGAATGGACACACCCACGGACGGGCGGCCCAAAACTTAGGTAAGGCTAAGCTGATCCTCCCGAACTGTCGATAGGCCGGGCACCGTTGTGCACTTAGGTAAGCCTTGCTTTACTGGCGCCGGTCAGTCCCTGCTCCGAGGAGGAACCGCATGCGGGTCGTCATGTTCGGCTATCAGACCTGGGGCCACCGGACCCTCCGCGCCCTGCTGGACTCCGAGCACGACGTGGTCCTGGTCGTGACGCACCCCAAGAGCGAGCACGCCTACGAGAAGATCTGGAGCGACTCGGTCGCCGACCTCGCCGAGGAGCACGGCGTCCCGGTCCTGATCCGCAACCGACCCGACGACGAGGAGCTGTTCGCGCGCCTGAAGGAGGCCGACCCGGACATCATCGTCGCCAACAACTGGCGCACCTGGATCCCGCCGCGCATCTTCGGCCTCCCCCGCCACGGCACCCTGAACGTGCACGACTCACTGCTGCCGAAGTACGCCGGCTTCTCCCCGCTGATCTGGGCGCTGATCAACGGCGAGTCCGAAGTGGGCGTCACCGCGCACCTGATGAACGACGAGCTCGACGCCGGCGACATCGTGCGCCAGGAGGCGGTGCCGGTCGGACCGACGGACACCGCGACCGACCTCTTCCACCGCACCGTCGACCTCATCGCCCCGGTCACCATCGGCGCACTCGCCCAAATAGCCTCCGGACAGACGGAGTTCACCCGGCAGGACCGATCGCGGGCGAGCTTCTTCCACAAGCGCTCCCTGGAGGACAGCCGCATCGACTGGACCTGGCCGGCGGCGGACCTCGAACGCCTGGTCCGCGCCCAGTCGGAGCCGTACCCGAGCGCCTACACCTTCCACAAGGGCCGGCGGCTCGAAGTCCTCGCCTCGGTCGTCTCCGAGGGCCGCTACGGCGGCACGCCCGGCCGCATCTTCTACCGCGAGGGCGAGGGGGTCGTCATCGTCGCCGGCGCCGACGCCCGCACGGGCCGCAACCACGGGCTGGCCATCACGCGCGTACGGACCGAGGACGGCCGGGAGCTGCCCGCGACGCAGTACTTCACCGCCATGGGCGGCTATCTGACCAACCGGCCCTGAGGAAAAGGGAGTCGGAACACGGCGACCCGCCGCCGCGGGAGTGCGGTGGCGGGTCGCCGGGTGTCCGGGTCAGTGGCCGTGCGCGCCCTCGACACCCGCGTGCCCCGTACCGGTGGTCACGGTGAACGCCGCCGTGTGGACCTGCCCCCGGTGCTTGAAGTCGAGGAACAGGCGGTAGGTCCCGACACTGGGCGCGGTGGCCGTGAAGGAGATGTCCGGGCCGGGCTCGGTCGTGGCGTCGCCCGGTGCGCCACCCGGGTGGACATGGAGGTAGGCCAGGTCGCCGGAGCGCAGCGCGACGAGGTGGCCGTAGGCGCCGAGGTAGGGCTGGAGGTCGGTGACGGGGCGGCCGTCACGGGAGACCTTGAGCTTCAGCTCGGTCGCGGTGTTCGGGGTCAGGCCGCCGGACAGTTCTACCTGGTAGCCGTCGACGGTCGCGGTGCCGGTCGGCGCCGGGAGCTTCTGGGCCGTGTAGCTGCCCGAGGCCGCCAGGTCGGCGCCGAGGACGAGGTTCTCGGCGTCCTTCTTCGCCGGGGTGAAGTCGGCGAAGACGCGGTATCCGCCCGCGCGGGGCAGCTCGACGGGGATGCTCCAGGTGCCGTCGGCGGCGCGGGTGGGGTGCAGATGGCGGTAGGTGACGAGGTCGCGTGAGGCGACGATGAGGTGGAGTTCCTTGTCGTGCTCGCGCTGGTACGCGGTGACGGCACGGCCGGCGGAGTCGCGCACCGTGAACCGCAGCTCGGTCCGCTGCCCGGCCGTGACCCGCGGCGTTTTCAGGTCGAGGGTGTAGCCGCCCTCGGAGATCTGGAGTCCGCCGGCCGGAGATTCCTGGTGACCGCCCCCGCCACCCCCTTCCTCATGGCTCTCATGGGCGGCGGGCGCGCGCTCCGTGACCACCGGGTCGATGCCCTTGCCCACGCCGTAGGCGGTGCCGAAGGTCGCGGCGAGCGCGGCGGCGAACGCGGAGATCTTGAGTCCGGCATGCATGGCCAGCTCCTCGGGGATCACGGCCACCGCCTCGGTCGCGGAGGGCCTCGATGCAGCCGACAATACCCCTGGGGGGTATAAAGTCAAGCCGTTTCCACGCTTGCATCGGATACCCCCCATGGGTATATCTTGAGCCTCGGCGGCGATACCCCCGCCCCCTGTCCAGTCCACGAGGAGCAGCAGCGATGACCACCACCGCGACCGGAGCCCCTTCCGAGGTCGAACTCGCCATCGGCGGCATGACCTGCGCCTCCTGCGCCGCACGCATCGAGAAGAAGCTCAACCGCATGGACGGGGTCACCGCCACGGTCAACTACGCCACCGAGAAGGCGAAGGTCAGCTACGAGGGTGACGTCTCCGTCCAGGACCTGATAGCGACCGTCGAGAAGACCGGGTACACCGCGCAGGAACCGTCCCCACCGGAGGACCCCGGCGACGACGAGCCCGTGGACGACGAACTGCGCACCCTGCGGCAGCGGTTGACGACCGCGGTGCTGCTAGCCGTGCCCGTCGTCGCGATGGCCATGATCCCCGCCCTGCAGTTCGAGTACTGGCAGTGGTTGTCCCTCACGCTGGCGGCGCCGGTCGTGACCTACGCCGGCTGGCCCTTCCACAAGGCGGCGTTCACCAACGCGCGGCACGGCGCCGCGACCATGGACACCCTGATCTCGGTGGGCACGCTGGCCGCGTTCGGCTGGTCGCTGTGGGCGCTGTTCCTCGGCACCGCGGGCGAGCCGGGCATGACGCACCCCTTCGAGCTGACGATCGCCCGCGGCGACGGCGCCGGGAACATCTATCTGGAGGCCGCGGCCGGCGTCACCGCGTTCATCCTGGCCGGGCGGTACTTCGAGGCGCGCTCCAAGCGCAAGGCGGGTGCCGCGCTGCGGGCGCTGCTGGAGCTGGGCGCCAAGGACGTCACCGTCCTGGGTGCCGACGGGCGCGAACAGACCGTACCCATCGGCCGGTTGAAGACCGGTGACCGGTTCCTGGTCCGGCCCGGCGAGAAGATCGCCACCGACGGCACGGTGGTCGAGGGCTCCTCGGCCGTCGACGCCTCGATGCTGACCGGCGAGTCCGTGCCGGTGGAGGTCGCCCAGGGCGACGCGGTCACCGGTGCCACCGTCAACGCCGGCGGACGGCTCGTCGTCGAGGCCGCCCGGGTCGGCGCCGACACCCAACTCGCCCGCATGGCCAGGCTGGTGGAGGACGCGCAGAACGGCAAGGCGGCGGCGCAGCGGCTCGCGGACCGCATCTCCGCGGTGTTCGTGCCGATCGTGATCGCCCTCGCGCTCGGCACCCTCGGCTTCTGGCTCGGCAACGGCGCAGGACTCACAGCCGCGTTCACCGCCGCGGTCGCGGTGCTGATCATCGCCTGCCCGTGCGCCCTGGGGCTGGCCACGCCGACCGCGCTGCTGGTGGGCACGGGCCGTGGTGCCCAGCTCGGCATTCTCATCAAGGGTCCCGAGGTCCTGGAGTCCACCCGCAAGGTCGACACGATCGTCCTCGACAAGACCGGCACGGTCACCACGGGCCGGATGACGCTGCTGGCCGTGCACCCGGCCGACGGCACCGACGAGGCCGAAGTCCTGCGGCTGGCGGGCGCGTTGGAGCACGCGTCCGAGCACCCGATCGCCCGTGCCGTCGCCGACGGCGCGCTGGCGAAGCTGGGTTCGCTGCCCACGCCGGAGGACTTCGCGAACGTGCCCGGGCTGGGCGTGCAGGGGATCGTCGACGGGCACGCGGTGCTGGTCGGCCGGGAGCGGCTGCTCGAAGAGTGGGCGATGGGACTTCCCGACGAGCTGGCCCGGTCGAAGTCCGAGGCCGAGGCGTCCGGGCGCACGGCGATCGCGGTCGCCTGGGACGGTGAGGCGCGGGCGGTCCTCGAAGTCGCCGATGCCGTCAAGGAGACCAGCGCCGAGGCGATCACGCGGCTGCGGGCGCTCGGCCTGACGCCGATCCTGCTGACCGGTGACAACGCGCCGGTGGCGCAGTCCGTCGCCCGCGAGGTGGGCATCGCGCCCGAGGACGTCATCGCCGAGGTGCTGCCGCAGGACAAGGTCGACGTCGTCAAGCGCCTTCAGGGCGAGGGGCGTTCGGTGGCGATGGTCGGCGACGGCGTCAACGACGCGGCCGCCCTGGCCCAGGCCGACCTGGGACTCGCCATGGGGACGGGCACGGACGCCGCCATCGAGGCCGGCGACCTGACCCTCGTCCGCGGCGACCTGCGCGCGGCGGCGGACGCCATCCGGCTGGCCCGGCGCACCCTCGGCACGATCCGGTCCAACCTGTTCTGGGCCTTCGCCTACAACGTGGCCGCGCTGCCGCTCGCCGCGGCCGGCCTGCTCAACCCGATGCTCGCGGGGGCGGCGATGGCCTTCTCGTCGGTGTTCGTGGTGGGCAACTCGCTGCGGCTGCGGTCGTTCAAGGCGGCGGACTGAACGATCCCGCACCGAGGAAGGCACAGCGCCCGCCGGACGACACCGGCGGGCGCTGTGCGCTGTGATCAGCCCAGCTTCTTGAGCAGCTCGTCGGCGAGCGGCGCCGAAGAGGCCGGGTTCTGGCCGGTGACGAGGTTGCGGTCGACAACGGTCTTCGGCGCCCACGGCGCGCCCACCTGGACCTCGACGCCCGCTGCGGTCAGCCGGTCCTGGAGCAGCCACTTGGCCTTGTCGGCGAGGCCGCCCTGGATCTCCTCGTCGTTGGTGAACGCGGCCACCTGGTAGCCCGCGAAGGCGTTGGTGCCGTCGTCCTTCACCGCGGCGAGCAGCGCGGCCGGGCCGTGGCAGACCACGCCGAGCGGCTTGCCGGACTCCAGGGCGAGCGTCAGCAGCTTCCCGGAGTCGGCGTCGACGGCCAGGTCCTCCATGGGGCCGTGGCCGCCGGGGTAGAAGACGGCGGCGTAGTCGTCGAGGTCGACCTCCGTCAGCTTGACCGGGTGCTGGAGCTCGGTCATCGCGGCGAGCGCGGCGGCGGTGCGGTCGGCGCCCTCCTGGCCGCCGTTGAACGCGGGCGCGAGGCTGCCCTTGTCGACGGTGGGGACGACACCGCCGGGGGTGGCCACGACGATCTCGTGCCCGGCGGCCTTGAAGGCCTGGTACGGGGCGACGGCCTCCTCGGCCCAGAAGCCCGTGGGGTGCAGGGTGCCGTCCGCGAGGGTCCAGTGGTCGGCGCCGGTCATGACGAAGAGGATCTTTGACATGGGTCGACCGTAGGCCAGCACACCCATAGAAATCCAATAGGCTCACGTATATGAGAGATAGGGAATCCAATGCCCACCCGGTCGGAGGCCCCCTGGACCTGAACCTGCTGCGCACGTTCCTGACCGTGTACCGCACCGGCTCCTTCACCGCCGCCGCCCGCCTGCTCGGTCTGTCGCAGCCCACGGTGACTACGCAGATCCGCGCCCTGGAGCGGCAGCTGGACCGGGAGCTGTTCGAGCGGCTGGCCCGCGGGGTGGCGCCCGCGCCCTACGCGGACGAGCTGGCGGCCCGGATCGTCGAGCCCCTGGACGCGCTCGCCTCCGTGGCGCATCCGGAGGACACCCCCGCCGAGCCCGTGCACCTCGCCGGTCCGGCCGAGTTCCTGACCCGTTCCGTCCTGCCGGGCATCGCGCCGCTCGTGGAGAAGGGCGTACGGCTGCGGGTCACGCCCGGTCTGACCGAGCCGCTGCTGGAGGATCTGCGCGCGGGCCGGCACGACCTGGTGATCGCCTCCTTCCGGCCGCGCGGCCGGACGCTGACGGCGGTGCCGCTGAACGACGAGGAGTTCGTGCTGGTCGCCGGGCCCGCGTGGGCGGAGCGGATCGGTGGCGCGGACCGGCTCGCGGCGGAGGGGGCCGCCGCGCTGCACGGCGTCCCCCTGGTCGCGTACGCGGAGGACCTGCCGATCGTGCGCCGCTACTGGCGGCATGTCTTCGGCAAGCGTCTGGTGTGCCAGCCCGCGGTGACGATGCCCGACCTGAACGCGGTCCGGGCGGCGGTCGCGGGCGGTACGGGTTTCTCGGTGCTCCCCCGTTATCTCTGCGCCGACGAGCTGGCGTCCGGCGCGCTGGTCCTGCTGCACGATCCGGACGACCCGCCCATCAACACCGGCTTCCTGGTGCAGCGCCCCGGTGTCTCGGGCAACCCGCACGTGGCCGTCGTACGCGACCATCTGCTGCGCGCCGCCCGGGAGTGGTAGTCAGGGCTTGAGGAACGAGGAGCGGGCGCCCTCCAGGGTCGCGTCGATGCGGGCCGCCTGCCCCTGGGTGAACATGAACATCGCGATGTCGTCGGTGTAGTCCATGTAGTTGACGAACATGTCCCCGTCGGGTGCGTTGTTGCAGGTCACGTGCGGGAACGTGGGGGTGCCGAAGTTGGGGCCGCCCGCGTTGGGGGTGTCCGCGACGAAGTCGGTGCCGCTGCATCCCTGGCCGTCGTCGCCCCAGATGTGGAAGAGGTTCAGCCAGTGGCCCACTTCGTGGGTGGCGGTCCGGCCGAGGTCGAAGGGCGCCTGGGCGGTACCCGTCGTACCGAAGAAGCGGTGGCCGATGACCACGCCGTCGGTCTCAGGCGGGCCGCCCGGGAACTGGGCGTAGCCGAGGATCTCGCCGAGGGTGGGGTCGGGGTCCTCGATGCGGGGGGCGACCCAGAGGTTGAGGTACCGGTCGGCGGGCCAGGCGTCATGGCCGCCGCTCGCCGCGAACTTGATGCCGTCGTCCGTGCGGAAGAGGTCGCTCGCGGTCTCGGTGCGGGTGATGCCGTCGGTGGGCGCGCCGAAGGGGTCCTCGGTGGCGAGCGCGAACTCGATGCGGCAGTCGGCGGTGAGGGACTGCCAGACCTCGGGGACCTTCGAGATGTCGGGGTTGAGCATCCGGTAGTCCCGGTTCAGGACCTCGATCTGGCCGGCGATCTGCGCGTCGCTGATGTTCTGCTCGGGCGTGCGGTGGACGACGTGCACGACCACCGGGATGACCGTCACGCCGGCGCGGGCCGAGGTCTCCAGGCCGGTCTCGAAGGCGAAGGCCCTGTTCTCCACCGCGTCCCGCGCCAGGGCGTAGGAGGCGTTCTCGGTCAGCAGCCGCCGGTGCACCGGCATCGTGCCGCAGACGCGGCGGGTGGGGGTGGTCTCGTCGATCTCGTTCTCGGGCACGCTGCACCGCCTGACGATGGCCGCGTCCGTGTGACGCGGAGGTGAGGGTGGAACGGGCCCGTTGAGGTTTACGGTAGGGCGACCACACGGACACGGTCAGCAGAATCACCGAATTCACGGTAAGTACGGCGTTGCATTCCGTATCGGGTCAACCGGACAGGTTTCCGGCTGAACCGGCAGGGAGCAGGAGGTGCCCGACCATGAGCGGTCCGCCGCCGGAGCTGATCGGCGCATGGGTGCATTCGTACGAGGAGGACTCGCCCGGCGTGACCGTCTACCGCCGGGCCGGCTACCCGCTGCCGCCCGCGCGGGGCCGCCGCGCCCTGGAGTTCGCCGCGGACGGCACCTTCACCGAGCGGCCCATCGGACGCGGCGACGCCCCGGGGCGCCGGACCGGCAGCTGGGCACCGGCGGACCAGGAGGGCCGACGCCTCGCCCTCAGCCTCCCGGACGCGGAACGCCAGTTGGAGGTCCTCCAGGTCGACGACCAGATCCTCAAGGTGCGGGCTCCGGACGGAGGGCGGCGTGTTCCGTAGCGGGGCCGTGGCGATGGCGGCGGTCGGTGTGCTCGCGCTGACGGGGTGCGGCGCCGAGGACTCTGGCGGCGGGACTCCGGGGTCCCCTCTCGCCTCCGACGCTCAGGACTCCCGGGCCCCGGCGCCGGAGGTGACGGCCGGTGCGACGACGCCGACCCCCGTCCCCACCGCCGACGCCGCCCACCAGCTCGTGTCCCTGAGCATCAGCGGCGGTTTCGCCGGCGTCTCCCAGCAGGTGGTCCTGCGCGGCGACGGCACCGTCCACGCCCGCGGCAACGGCAGCTCCGCGACGCGTCACCTCCGCGCGGCCGAGTTCACGGAGCTGCGGACGCTGCTCGGCGATCCGGCGCTCGACGAGGTCCCCGACGTCACGGTCGACACCGGCGCCGCCGACCTCTTCCAGTACCGGCTCCGCTTCGACGGCCGCACGGTCACGACCGACCGCTCCGCGGCGCACCCCGCCCTCGACCGTCTCATCGACGCCCTGAGCGCGTTCCTGCCGAAGGGCTGACGGCCTACTCCCCCGTCAGTACGCCGGCTTACTCCCGCTGGGAGACGACCGCGCCGCGCCGGCCCGGCACCGTGGGACCCATGAAACTCAGCCGCCCGGCCCGCAAGGGCTCCCTCGTCGTCCATGTCGTCGCCTCCGCCGGCTGGCTCGGCCTCACCCTCGGACTGCTGGCGCTCGGGATCACCGCGGCCACCACCGGCGCCCCGGTGATCGTGGAGTCCTCGGTCCGGGCCATGAAGCTGTTCGCCGACTGGCTCCTGCTCCCCCTCGCGCTCCTGACCTTCCTCAGCGGACTGCTGCTCTCGCTGGGCACGCCCTGGGGGCTGGCGCGGCACAAGTGGGTCTACACGAAGTTCTGGCTGTCCCTGGCCACGCTCACCGCGACGGCGTTCGTCCTGCGTCCGGCCGTGAACTCCGCGGTCGCCGCCGTCGCCGCGGGGCACCCGCTGCCGGACACCGGCGACGTCCTGTTCGGTCCGGTCGTCTCGTCGAGTGCGTACGTCTTCATGACGGTGATCTCGGTGCTCAAGCCCTGGGGACCGACCCGGCGCGGGCGCACGCACCGGGCAGCATCAACTCCCGCCGCCCGAGGCGGCATTGACGTCCCCGCCGAGGCCGCGTCACGGTGATGGTCCGTCAGACAACCTCCGGAGGGCGTCCATGACTTCAGCGTCGGCACCCCGCTCCGACTCCGAACTCCTCGCGCGGGTACGGGAGATCCGTCCGCTGATCGCCGAACACGCGCCGCGGACCGAGCGGGAGAGGCGGGTGACCGGCGAGGTCGTCGCGGCGCTCACCGAGGCCGGCGTCCACCGGATGAACGTCCCGCGCCGGTACGGCGGCCACCAGACGCGGCTGCGCACCCAGGTCGACGTGCTGGCCGAGGTGGCCGGAGCGTGCGGGTCGGCCGGTTTCACGGCCCTGATCCAGGCGGGCTGCGCGTTCATCGCCGCGCTCTTTCCCGACGAGGCGCAGGACGAGATCTTCGCGAGCCCGGACGTGCGGGTCGGCGGCACGCTCGTCCCGGACGCCACGGCGGTCGCGGTGGACGGCGGCTATCTGGTCAACGGCACCTCGGGCTTCGCCACCGGCTGCCAGGACGCCGACTGGCATCTGCTGACCGTCCGTGTCGAGTCCGCTGAGGGGCCGCCCGAGGTGTTGTGGACGGCCGTACCCGTGTCGGAGCTGGAGATCCTGGACGACTGGCACGTCTCCGGGCTGGCCGGCTCCGGCAGCAACAGCGTCGTCGCCCATGACGTCGTGGTGCCCGCGCACCGCGTCCTGCCCGTCGGACCGCTGCTGGCGGGCGAGTTCCCCTCCAAGGCGAACGCCGACGACCCCTTCTACCGGATGCCCGTCCTGCTGCTGTTCTGCGCGTGGACGGCCCCGCACGCGCTCGGTCTGGCGCGGGCGTCCCTGGCGGGGTTCACGGAGCGCATCCACCGGCGGGGCATCACGTACACCTTCCACGCGCGGCAGCACGAGGCGGCCGTGACGCACCTCCAGGCCGCCGAGGCGGCGATGAAGATCTCCTGCGCCGAACTGCTGGCGGACGAGTTCGTCGCCCGCATCGAGGCCGGGGAGCCGTTCACCCAGGAGGAGCGGGCGAAGATCCGGGCGCAGAGCGGTTATGTGGCGCGGCTGTGCAAGGAGGCCGTCGATCTGATCGCCTCCGCCTCCGGCGCGTCCTCGCTGCGCCTGGACGTGCCGGTGCAGCGGGCGGTGCGCGATCTGCACGCCCTCAACCTGCACTCCTTCGTCAATCCCGCGACCAATCTGGAGCTGTACGGGCGGGTGCTGTCCGGGCTGGATCCCGGGACGCTCTTCCTCTGAACGAAGGTCGCTCGCGCTGCGCCGGAGAGGTGATCCAGACCACGAAGGAAACGATGTCGTATCTCTGGTCGCGGGGCTATGCTGAGGTCTACGCGAACGAAACCGTTTCGTTCAGGAGGGTCGCCACCATGACCTCTGTACTCATCGTCAGCAGCCAGTCGCTCCAGCGTCTCGGCCTGCGCATGCTCCTGACGGACCAGCCCGACCTGACCGTCTCCGGCGAGGCCACCACCGGCGCCGAAGCGGTCCGCATGAGCGCCGCGCTGCGCCCGGACGTCGTCCTGCTCGACGGCCGCGTCCAAGACACCGATGGCATCGATGTCATCCGCCGGATCACCCATCCCCCGGCCTTCGCCGCCTCCCCCGGCCTCTCCGAAGCGGCGGCCCGCCCTCCGCGCGTCCTCGTCCTCACGCCCGACACCCACGAGCAGCACGCCTACGCCGGGCTGCGGGCCGGGGCCGGCGGGTTCGTCCTGGAGAGCGCCGCCCCCGAGGAACTGGTCGCCGCCATACGGGTCGTGGCCGTCGGGGACGCCGTCATCACCCCCAACCTCACCCGCGCCCTCATCGACACCGTCCGGCAGCAGCAGCCGGTCCGTCCCGCCACCACCGGGGTCGGCCTGGACACGCTCACCGAACGGGAACGCGACGTCCTGACCGCCATCGCCTCCGGCTGGTCCAACGCGGAGATCGCGGCGCGGCTGAGCATCGCCCCGACGACCGTGAAGTCCCATGTCAGCCACATCCTCGCCAAGATCGGTGCACGCGCCCGCGTGCACGCGGTGGTCTTCGCCTACGAGACGGGCCTGGTGCGGCCCGCCGCCTGAGGACACCGCGGACGTTTGACTCCGCGAGATCTGGTCAGGCGCGGGGGATGTTCCAGCTTCCCGCCCCCGCGGTCCCGTCCGCCACGTCCGCCAGACCGGCCCCCGGCACCGCGCGTCTCCCGCGCGGTGTACCGGGGGCGGCGTGGTGAGCGGGCCTCTCGCGGGCCGCCCGCCGGTCCAGGACCCGGCGCCCGGCCCCGGCCGTCCCGCCGAGGACCGCGACGCGTTCTTCGACAACGCCAAGTACCTGGCGATCGTGCTGGTGGCGGCCGGCCACGCGTGGGAGCCGCTGCGCGACGGCAGCCGGACGGTCAGCGCGCTCTACATGCTCGTGTACGCCTTCCACATGCCGGCGTTCATCGTCGTCGCGGGCTACTTCTCCCGGACCTTCGACGCGAGCCCGCGGCGGCTGAGACGGCTGGTGACCGGGGTCGCCCTCCCCTATGTCGTCTTCGAGACGGCGTACACCCTCTGGACGCGCTGGACCGACGGCGTCCCGGACCGTCCGGTCAGTCTCCTGGATCCGCTGTATCTGACGTGGTTCCTGGCCGCGTTGTTCCTCTGGCGGCTGGCCACCCCGGTGTGGCGGCACGTGCGGTGGCCGCTGCCCCTCGCGCTCGGTGTCGCGGTCCTGGCGAGCGTGACGCCGTCGATCGGCGAGGACCTCGATCTCCAGCGCACGTTGCAGTTCCTGCCGTACTTCGTGCTGGGCCTGTGTCTGCGGCCGGAGCACTTCCGGCTGGTGCGCCGCCGGTCGGCGCGGCTGCTGGCGGTGCCGGTGTTCGCGGGTGCGCTCGGGGTGGCCTACTGGGCGGTGCCGCGGCTGAGCGGTGCCTGGTTCTACCACCGGGACAGCGTGCAGGAGCTCGGTGCGCCCGGCTGGTCGGGTCTGGTGATGACGCCGGTGCTGTTCGGCTGCTCGGTGCTGCTGGTCGCGTGCTTTCTGGCGTGGGTGCCCGGGAGACGGACGTGGTTCACCACGCTGGGCGCGGGCACGTTGTACGGCTATCTGCTGCACGGGTTCGTCGCGCAGGGCTCCGAGCCCTGGGGCTGGTACGAGCACGCCTGGGTCCACGAGCCGCTCGGCGCGCTCGTCGTCACGGCCGTCGCCGCGGCGACCGTGACGCTGCTGTGCACCCCGCCCGTGCGCCGGGTGTTCCGCTTCGCCGTGGAGCCGGACCTGCCGTGGTTCTTCGGACGTGACGGCTCGCGGAGGCCTCTCACGGACGCCAGTACAGCGCTGGATCCGGGTGGTCGGTGAATCCCAGGTCGCGATAGAGGGGTTCGCCCTCGGTCGAGGCGTACAGGTCCACGCGCGACACCTCGCGTTCCCGGAACCAGTCCAGCAACTCCCGCATGATCGCCCGGCTGTGGCCGCGCCGCCGGTGCGCGGGGTCGGTGACGACGCCGACGACCTGGCCGATGCGGCCGTTCAGAAGGTGCGGTCCCGGCAGCCGTTGTTCGACGACACCGATGCCGCAGGCGGCGAGCCGGCCGCCCGCGCCGTCGACGACGAGGATGCGGACGGAGGCCGAGGTCAACTGTTCCGTCAGCACCACGGCCAGGGCGTCGAGCCAACCGTCGTCGCCCGGCGCGGAGTTGAAGAAGGAGTCCGTCAACTCGTCGAACAGCAGCGCCCGGAGACGCAGAAGCTCGACGAGGTCGTACTGGCCGGCCTGGCGTACGGCGGCACGGATCGCGGTGCGTTGTCCCATGCCGACGAGCCTGATGTAATGACCTTGTGCACCTCAACCCTTACGGCGAGGATGCCGTGCGCCTCGCCGCCGACCTGGCCAACCGCCGCCCGGCCGACGCCGGTGAGCTCTCGGACCGCTGCCGGGGCGCGGGGCTGACGGTGGAGGGGCCGGTGACGCCGGACGACCTCGACCGGGTCGGGGCCGCGCTGGACGCCTGGGAGAAGGTCGTCGACGCGACCGCCGACCACGAACGCGCCGCGCTGGTCAACGCGATGCTGGCCTCCGCCGCCGCCTACCCCCGGATGACGAACCACGTCGGTACCGGCTGGCACCTCCACTACCGCGACGAGGACCAGCCGCTCGGCGCGGTCGTCTCCTCCCTGATCTCGGTCGGCACGGCACTGCACCTGGCGGGCCGTGGCATGCACCGCCTCGGCCGCTGCGCGGTGACCGAGTGCACCACGATCTTCGCCGACACCTCCCGCACCGGAAGGCAGCGCTACTGCTCGCAGCGCTGCGCGAACCGCGACGCGGTCCGCCGCCACCGCGCCCGCGGGGTGCCGTCCACCGGCTAGCGCACGGCACCCCTCGGGATCAGCTCACTTGCCGACCGGCTTGCCGCGCTGCCAGGCCCAGGCCAGTCGGTCCGCACCGGACTGGTTGGTGGTCTTGAGCCAGGGCTTAGCCGGGTCACCGGTCAGTTCCTGTATCGAGTAGATGTCGTCGGTGCGCAGGCCCGGCCAGTACACCGAGCCCATCTTCAGCTCGCGGAAGGTGTCGGTGACGGCCTGGATGAAGTTGACGTAGTTGTCGTCCGGCGTCTTCACGTTGTAGTTCAGACCCGTGGTCATCGGCGCCCCGAACTCGTCGGCGACGGTCCGGTTCGCGCAGTCGCCGATGCGCACCTTCAGGTCGGCGACCCACTCGTCGTAGGTGGCGTACGACTTCCAGAAGCCGTAGTGGTGCAGGGAGAGGTAGGTGCCCTTCAGCCGCGGGTCGGCGCAGACGGACGTGACGTGGTCGTTGTAGCCGGCGCCGCTGACGAAGACGCGGTTGCGCGGCACGGACTTGTAGGTGTCGAGCCACTTCGCCGCGATGTCGGCCCACTCGGTGTCGGTGTAGCCGTGCGGCTCGTTCATCGGCTCGAAGTACACCTTCGAGTTGCCCTTGTAGGCCTTGACGACGGTGTTCCACATCGGCCAGTAGGTGGCCTCGTCGTCGATGTAGCCGTCCTTGCGGTCGCCGGTGCCCTCCCAGTAGGACACGATCACCTTGAAGCCGTGGGCCGTCGCGGCGTCGATGACCCCGCGGTACGACTTCCAGTAGGCGCCGTTGACCGTGTACGGGTTGATCGGCAGCCGGACCGTGTTGGCGCCGAGGTTGGCGCGGAACGCGGAGATGATCCGGCTGGCCTTGACGTAGGTCTGGGCGTAGGTGTCGGTGGTCGACAGGCCGGACAGCTGGAGCGTGTCGTCGGCGAAGTTGTCGCGCGGGTCGGCCCAGTTGACGCCCTTGAACTGGGTGGTGTCGATGCTCGGCGCGGCGGCGGCGGGGCTGCCCGCGAGGCCGGCGGCGGTGACGGCGGCGATCGCGACCGCGGCGAGGGCGGCCCGGGTGCGGGGCTTGGGGCGGGTGCTGACAGGGGTCTTGCGCATCGACGTACCCTTCCGGAGCGACAGGATGTTTACGTAAACATCACGGCGCCGGAATCGTGGCATCCACCCTCACGACCGTCAAGGTTTCCCACACGTAACATCCGTCGCGACGGCAGCGACGGCAGCGAGGACCGTGCGGACAGCCGGGTCCGTGACGGCCCCGGGCGGGTGACGCGTGGGCCCGGCCCTGGGCACGGCCGGGCCCACGCGGGGTCAGGCGGTGTGGAGGGTGAGGCCGTACCGGTTGAGGATCTCGTTGACGGGCTGGAACCAGGTCTCGCCGCCGCTGGAGCAGTTGCCCCAGCCGCCGGAGGTGACGCCCTGGGCCTGGTCGCCGCTGATGAACGAGCCGCCGGAGTCGCCCGGTTCGGCGCAGACGCTGGTCTTGGTCATCTGATGCACCGCGCCCTGGCTGTAGTTGACGGTCTCGTTCATGGCGAGGACCGTGCCGCAGTGCCAGTGCGTGGTCGAGCCGGACCGGCAGACGGAGGAGCCCACGGGCGCCACGTTGGAACCGCGCACCAGCTGGTCGGAGACGGTGCCCCAGCCGAGCACGACCGGCACCGTCCACCAGCCGCTGCCCACGTTGACCCAGGCGTAGTCGTTGTCGGGGAACGACGAGCCCTGGAAGTTGCCGATGTAGCTGCGGTCCCAGCCGTAGACGGCGCCGGTGTGCTGGTCGCAGTGTCCGGCGGTGATGAACCCGCCGTACACCGAGAAGCCTATGGAACAGCGGACGTTGCCGGTGTAGAACGGGTCGCCGCCGACGGTTCCGGCGGCGAAGGTCCGCGGTGCGGTGGTGACGTGCCGGACGGTGACGGGGCCGGCGCGGTGGGCCCGTTCCACGAAGCGCCGGACATCGTTGTCGGCCTTCTCGCCCGCGACGACGTTGACGACGACCGTGCTCGCCCGCGGGTCGACATGCCAACTGGCGACGCCCGCCGGGGCGTTGAGCTTGTCCAGTCGCGCCTGGGTGGCGGTGAGTTCGCGGGCCGTGTGGGCGACGGTGCGGACGTCGGCGCCGGTGGCGCGCACCGCCCGGACGGTCGCCTGCGGCGCGTCCGGGGTGAGGCCCACGGTCAGGGTGCCGGCGCCGGCGTCGTACCAGGTGCCGCCGAGTGAACTCCCGGCGGCCTTGCGGGCCTTGGGCTCGGTGGCCGTGGCCCGCTGTTCGGCGGCGAGTCGGCGCTCCGCCTGGGCCTTGGTGAGGTGCAGGTCGTGCCGCAGGGCGGTGAGGAGACCGGCGGAGGCGGGTGCCTTCGCCGGACGTGCGCCGTCGGAGGAGGCGGCGGAGGCGGTGGCGGGTGCGGTGCCCGCCGCGAAGCCGGCGCCGATGGTGAGCAGCACGGCCAGGGCGGCATGGGTAAGTCTGGTGCGTCTCATGGGGGTTGGCCCTTCGTCGTTCCAGTGGAGTGGGGTGGAACAGCGGGGAACAGCAGGATGCTGAGAGCGCTCTCAGAGATGTGGCCGGGCCGAGCCTAGCGGCTGATCATGGTCAGGTCCATACCAATTCGGCCACTCTGGCGAAGGCCGGGCGAGTCTGGCTCAACTGGGCAGGGTTCGGCGCGTCTTTGGGACGGCCCGGCATAGGCTGATCCAAGATCCGCAGCGGAGCGGACTCCCCCCGACAGGAGGCCCGATGGGTGTGGCGGATGCGATCAGGGTTCGGCCGGTGCCGGAGCTCCTCGCGGAGAACGCCGTACGGTACGGCGAGCAGCTCGCGTTCGCCGACGACCGGCGCGGGGTGAGCTGGGCCGAACTCGACCGCAGGACCGCACGGTTGGCGACCGGACTCGCGGTCGGGCGCGGAACCCGGGTGGCGTTCTTCCTCGACAACGGCGTGGAACTGGTCGAGGGTCTCCTGGCGACCGTGCGTGCGGCGGCGGTCGGGGTGCCGTTGCCGCCGCGTGCCACCCACACCGAGCTGGCCCAGCTGCTGGCGGACTGCGACCCGGCCGTGGTGGTCACCGACCAGCGGCGGCTGCCGCGGATCGCCGGGATGGTCGCGGAGCGGCCGGTGCGGCTGGTGGTGATCGGTGAGGGGCCCGTGCCGGAGGGCGCGTCGCACTTCGAGGATCTGGTCTCGGGGCAGCGGGCCGCGCCCCGGGACGACCTCGGTCTGGACGAACCGGCCTGGCTGCTCTACACGTCCGGCACCTCGGGCACCCCCACGGGGGCCGTGTCCAGTCAACGCTCCGCGCTCTGGTCGTCGTTCGCCTGCTATCTGCCCCGGCTCGGACTGACCGCCACCGACCGGGTGCTGTGGCCCCTGCCGCTCGCCCACACCTACGCCCACTCCCTGTGCGTCCTGGGCACGACCGTGGCCGGGGCGAGCGCACGCATCACCTCGGCCTCGGGCCCCTCCCACCTCACGCGGCTGATCGGCGAGTTCGAGCCGACCGTGCTCGGCGGGGTGCCGCTCACCTTCCGGCAGCTGCTCGACACCGGCCTCGGCGCGGTGCCCTCGCTGCGGGTGTGCGTCACCGCGGGCGCGCCGAGCGACCCGGAGCTGCGGGAGCAGGTGGAGCGGCGGTTCGGGGCGCCGCTGCTCGACGGGTACGGCTCCACCGAGACCTGCGGCAAGATCGCCATGGAGTCGCTCGACGGGCCGCGGGTGCCGGGGAGCAGTGGCACGCCGGTGCCCGGCATGGACGTCCGGCTGGTCGACCCGGACAGCGGCCTGGACGTCGTCGGCGGCGAGGGCGAGATCTGGGTGCGCGGCCCCGGCGTCATGCTCGGCCATCACAACCGGCCCGAGGCGGACGCCGACGCCCTGCGCGAGGGCTGGTACCGCACCGGGGACCTGGGGCGGCTCGGTGCGGGCGGCTGTCTGACCGTCACCGGACGGCTCAACGACCGGATCGTGCGGGGCGGCGAGAACGTCGACCCGGCCGAGGTCGAGCGGGTGCTGCGGGGACTGCCCGGGGTGCGGGACGCGGCCGTGGTGGCGCGGGCGCATCCGCTGCTGGGCGAGGTCCCGGTGGCGTTCGTGGTCCCGGCGCAGGAGTCACTGGACCCCGCCGGTCTGCTGCGCGGGTGCGCGGCGGTGCTGTCGGCGCACAAGGTGCCCGAGGAGGTCCTGTTCACGCCGGCCGTCCCGCGCACGGCGGCGGACAAGCCGCGCCGGGCGGTGCTGCGCGAGACGCTCGCCGAGCGGCCCCCGGCGCCGGACCTCGCGGGACTGGCCGCCCTGACCGCCGGTGAACGACGGGCCGCGCTCACGGAGTTGGTGTGCCGGGAGGCCGAGGCGATCCGGGGCACGGTCGCCGATCCCGGCACCGCGTTCGCCGATCTCGGGCTGACCTCGATGGACGCCATGACCCTGTGGCACCGGCTCAGCCTGCGCACCGGACTGCGGCTGCCGGCCACCCTGGTCTGGGACCACCCGACCCCGGCCGCGGTCGCCGCCCACCTGGAGACCCGGATGACCGGCGAGGCACCGGCGACGGTCCCGCCGCCGCGCGGCCCGGAGGCCGAGCCGGTGGCGATCGTGGCCGTCGGCTGCCGCTACCCGGGCGGGGTGAGCTCCCCGGAGGACCTGTGGCGGCTGGTCTCCGACGGGGTGGACGCCACCGGTGACTTCCCGGCCGACCGCGGCTGGGACGTCGACGCCCTGCACGATCCCGACCCCGACCGACTCGGCACGACGTACACCCGCCGCGGCGGTTTCCTCGACGGCGCGGCCGACTTCGACCCGCTGTTCTTCGGGATCTCGCCGCGTGAGGCCCTGGCGATGGACCCGCAGCACCGCCTGCTCCTGGAGGTCGCGTGGGAGACCCTGGAGCGCGCCGGCATCCCCGCGCCGTCGCTGCGCTCCAGCGCGACCGGCGTGTTCGTGGGTCTGATGCACGCCGGGTACGGCACCGGGCTCTCGCCGCACGAGCTGGAGTCGCACATCGGCATCGGCTCGTCGGGCAGTGTCGCCTCGGGCCGGATCTCGTACGTCCTCGGCCTGCGCGGTCCGGCCATCACCGTGGACACGGCGTGTTCGTCGTCGCTGGTCGCGATGGACCTGGCCGCGAAGGCGCTGCGGGCCGGTGAGTGCACGCTCGCGCTGGCCGGCGGGGTGACGGTGCTGTCGAGTCCGCAGCCCTTCATCGCGTTCAGCAGGCAGCGCGGGCTGTCGGCGGACGGCCGGTGCCGGTCGTTCGCGGCGGGCGCGGAGGGCACCGCGTGGGCCGAGGGCGTCGGCCTGGTGCTGCTGGAGAAGCTGTCGGACGCCCGGCGCCACGGACACCCGGTGCTGGCGGTGCTGCGCGGGTCCGCGGTGAACTCCGACGGCGCGTCCAACGGCCTCACCGCCCCCAACGGCGAGGCCCAGCGCGACCTCATCCGCCTGGCGCTGGCCGACGCGGGCCTGGGCCCGGCCGACGTCGACGTGATCGAAGGCCACGGTACGGGCACCGCGCTGGGCGACCCGATCGAGGCGGGCGCCCTGCTGGCCACCTACGGCCAGGGTCGCGACCCGGCCGACCCGGTGTGGCTGGGCTCGGTGAAGTCCAACCTCGGACACTCGCAGGCCGCCGCCGGAGTGGCCGGAGTGATCAAGATGATCGAGGCGATGCGCCACGGCGAACTCCCCCGCTCCCTCTACGCGGAAGAGCCGTCGCCGCACGTGGACTGGTCCGAGGGGGCGGTACGACTCCTCGACCGCCCGCGCCCGTGGCCGCACCGCGACCGGCCGCGCCGGGCGGCGGTGTCGTCGTTCGGCATCGGCGGCACCAACGCCCATCTCATCATCGAGGAACCGCCGTCGGAGGCCGCGGCCACCGTCGCGGACGGCAGGCGTCTCCCCGTCGCCCCCTGGCTGGTCAGTGGCGGCGACGAGGTCGGACTGCGGGCGCACGCCAGGAAGTTGGCGGAGGCGCTGGCGGACGTCACGGACGACACGGCGCTCGACGTGGCGTGTTCGCTGGCGACCACACGGACCCCTCTCCCCCACCGAGCGGCCGTCCTGGCCGACGACGCCTCCGGACTCCTCGCGGAACTGCGCCGACTGGCGGCGGGCGAGGACGGCCCCGGGCTGCTGAGGGGCACCGTGCGCCGCACTCCGAAGCTGGCGCTGCTGTGCGCGGGTCAGGGCACCCAGCGGGCCGGGATGGGCCGCGAACTGGCCGCCGCCTTCCCGGTGTTCGACGCCGCCTTCACCGAAGTGTGCGCGTTGTTCGGGCCGTTGCTGGACCGGCCGCTGCGCGAGGTGATCGACGCCCCCGACGGCACCCTGCTGGACCGTACGGACTACGCGCAGCCCGCCCTGTTCGCCTTCGAGGTCGCCCTGCACCGGCTGCTCGCCGCCTGGGGGGTGCGACCGGACTACCTGGTCGGCCACTCCGTCGGCGAGCTGGCCGCCGCCCATGTCGCGGGCGTGTTCTCGCTCGCCGACGCGGTCCGGCTCGTGGCCGCGCGGGGCCGGCTGATGGCGGCGCTGCCCGAGGGCGGCGCGATGATCGCGGTGCGGGCACCGGAGGCGGAGGTCGCGCGCAGGCTCGCCGAGACGCCCGGCCGGGTGGCGATCGCGGCCGTCAACGGGCCGACGTCGGTCGTGGTGTCCGGCGACGAGGCCGCGGTGACCGCGCTGGCCGCCTCCCTCGGCGGGCGGAGCACCCGGCTGCGGGTGAGCCACGCCTTCCACTCGCCGCTGCTCGACCCGATGCTGGCCGAGTTCCGCGCGGTCGCCGAGAGCGTGACGTACCGGCGGCCGTCCGTGCCGGTGGTCTCCACGGTCACCGGCCGCCCTGAGCCGGACGCGCTCGCCACCACCGACCACTGGGTACGGCAGGTGCGCGAGACCGTCCGGTTCGCCGACGCGGTGGACTGGCTGGCGGAGGCGGGCGTGACGGCGTTCGTCGAGGCCGGTCCCGCCGCCGCCCTCAGTGTGGCGGCCGAGGGGTGCGTCGCGCCGGACGCGGGCGCGGTGTTCGCTTCGTGCGTCGACGCGCGGGAAGCGCTCGGGGCGCTGGCCGCCCTGCACGTGCACGGAGTGCCGGTCGACTGGCGGTCGGTGTACGCGGGCAGTGGTGCGCGACGGCACGCGTTGCCGACGTACCCGTTCCAGCGGCAGCGCTACTGGCTGCACGCGGTACGGCACCCGGTCGCGGCCGGGCATCCGCTGCTGGGCGAGGCTCAGCCGGACGCCGACGGACCCGGCGTCCGGCACACCGGGGCGCTGTCCGCCGTACGGCAGTCCTGGCTCGCCGACCATGTGATCGGCGGCCGGGTGCTGCTGCCCGCGGCGGCGTTCGCCGAGCTGGCCTGTCACGCGGCCGGGGCGTCCGGGCCCGTCCGCCTGGCCGAACTGGCCTTCCGGGAGCCGCTGGTGCTGCCGGAGTCGGAGTCGGTGCGCGTGCAGGTCGTCACCGGCGGCCCGGACGAGACGGGGAACCGGCCGGTCGCCGTCTGGGCGCAGGCGGGCGAGACGTGGACGCGGCACGCCACGGCGACGATCGCCCCGGTCGGCGCGGCACCCGTCGTACCCCTCCGGGTGTGGCCGCCCGCCGGTGCCGAGCGGCTCCCGGTCGACTACGACCGGCTCGCCGTGCACGGCCACGACTACGGACCGGCTTTCCGCGCGGTGACCGGCCTGTGGCGCCGGGGCAGCACCCTGTACGCCGAACTGGCCCTGCCGCCACGGGAAGCGGCCACCGCAGGGTCCTACACGCTCCATCCCGCACTGCTCGACGCGGCCCTGCACGCGGCGCTTCTGGCCGAGGGCCCCGGCGCGGCACGGGTGCCGCTCACCTGCGCCGGGCTCACGGTGTACGCCACCGGCGCCACCACCGCCCGGGCCCAGCTGGAACGACTCGGCCCGGACGAGTTCCGGGTGACGCTCACCGACCCCGCCGGGCAGCCGCTCGCCGCGGTCGAGTCGATGGTCACGCGGGTGCTGCCGCCCCAACGCCCGGTTGTGCGTGGCGAGTTGTACCGCCTCGCATGGCTGCCGGCAGTGGGCGGCAACGCCGATACGCGTCATGAGGTGTTCGACGTGCCAGGGCCGACCGTGGACACGGACACACCCGCCCGCGTGCGGAGCCTGCTCAACGGCACGCTCGCGCGGATTCAGGAGTGGGTCGGCGACTCCCGACCGGGGCGGCTGCTGATCCTCACCCACAACGCGACCGGCGACGATCCCGACCCGGCGGAGGCGGCCGTGGCCGGGCTCGTCCGCAGTGCCCAGTCCGAGCATCCCGGCCGGATCGTGCTGGTCGACCGGCGCGGGGGCCCGGCGTCCCCGGCCGACCTGGACGCGGCGCTGCGCACCGGCGAACCGCAGGTCGCCCTGCGCGGCGGTGCCGTGCTCGTGCCCCGGCTGGCCGCCCTGCCGTCCACCGTCGAGGCCGAGGCGCCCGTTCTCGATCCCGACGGCACCGTGCTGATCACCGGCGGCACCGGGGCGCTCGGGGCGAGCCTCGCCCGGTACCTGGTCGACCGGCACGGGGTGCGTCAGGTGGTGTTGGCCGGGCGGAGCGGTCGTACGCCGGCATGGGCCGCCGAACTCGACGCGACGGTACGGGTGATGGCGTGTGATGTGAGCGACCGGGACGCCGTCGATGACCTGGTGGCGTCCTGTGGGGCGGCGTTGACCGCCGTGTTCCATCTCTCCGGCGTCGTGGACGACGGTGTGGTGGACGGTCTGACGCCGGAGCGGCTGGCGGCCGTGCTCGCGCCGAAGGCGGACGGGGCCTGGCATCTGCACGGGGCCACCAAGGATCTCGGGCTGTCCGCGTTCGTGCTCTACTCGTCGGCGGCGGGCGTGCTGGGCCGTCCCGGACAGGCCAACTACGCGGCGGCCAACGGGTTCCTGGACGCGCTGGCCCGTCATCGCACCGCTCAGGGGCTGCCCGCGCGGTCCCTGGCCTGGGGGCCGTGGACCACGGCCGACGACGACGGCATGGCGGCCCAGGTCGCTCCGCGGCGGCTCACCGACGGGGGTGTCCTCTCCGTCGACGAGGAGGAGAGCATCGACCTGCTCGACCGGGCGTGGCGGACCTCGGAGCCGGTGCTCGTGCCGATCGCGCTGGACCTCGCCGCACTCCGCGCGCCGACCGCGCCGCCGGTGCTCACGGACCTGCTGCCGCGCCGTCCGGCCGCCGCCCCCGCCACCACCGCGCCCGCGCAGGCGCCCGGTGCCTGGCGCGAGCGGCTCGCCGCCGTGCCGGTGGGTGAACGCGAGGCCGTGCTCGGCGAGTTGATCCGTACCGAACTGGCCCTGGTGCTGGGCTTCCCGGACGCCGCCGCCTTCCCCGCCGAGCGGGCCTTCACCGAACTCGGCTTCGACTCGCTGACGGCGGTGCAGTTCCGCAATCGGCTCAGCGCGTTCACCCGGGTGCGGTTGGCGCCGTCGATCGTGTTCGACCATCCGACGCTGCCCGCGCTGGCCGCGCATGTGCACGAGGCGCTGCGTCAGGTGCTGCCGGACGCCGACGAGAAGGCCACAGCGGAGGAGCCGGCCTCCTATCGCTTCGGCCCGCTCTACCACCAAGTCCTGCGTGAACGCGGCCCGTTGGAGGCCATGGGCCTGCGCTTCCTCGCCTCCCACGCCCTGCCCTCCTTCACCGCCGCCGACCGCACCCGGCATGCCGTCCCGCCGGTCCGGCTGGCGCAGGGTCCGGGCACGGCCCTGGTCTACGTCCCGGACTACCTCACGCCGTACCACCGCGTGCCCGCCGGTCTGGCCAAGCAGTTCGACGGTGAACGCGACCTGTTCCTGCTGGAACACCCCGGCCTGGGCCCCCGGCGGGCCGTTCCGGACAGCATGGACGCGGTCGTCAGGACGCATGTCGACACTCTGCGGACCTTGTCGGTAAGCGGTCCGGTCGTCCTCGTCGGCTACTGCGCGGGCGGCGCGATCGCGCACGCCGTGGCGCGGGAGCTCGCGCGGACCGGCCGGCCACCGGCGGGGCTGGTCCTGCTCGACGCGCACGCGGGTGTGCTGCACCGGGACGACGAGCGGGCGTTGGCGCTGATGGCGGCCGGGGCCGAACTGCCCGACGACGTCGTCGCCGAGTTCGACGACTCGCTGCTCATCGCGGGCGGCGGCTACGCCCGCGTGCTGGAGAACTGGGAGCCGGAGCCCGCTCCCGTCCCGACCCTGCTGGTACGGGGCCGCCCGACCGCGCAGATGCTCCGCATCGACCCCGACGGCGACTGGCGGCCGCGCTGGCCGCTCCCCCACGAGGCCGTCGACGTCCCCGGCGACCACTACACCCTCGTCCACCACGACGCCGACACCACGGCCGCGGCGATGCGCGCCTGGCTGCCGGCATGAGCGACCGAAACATGCACCGCACCACGGGAGTTGACGCATGACCCAGGAGTACGACCTGATCGTCGTCGGCGGCGGACCGGCCGGCTCGACGGCCGCGACCGCCGTGGCCCTGCGCGGGCACCGGGTCCTGCTGTTGGAACGCGAGACCTTCCCGCGCTACCAGATCGGCGAGTCGCTGCTGCCCGCGACCGTGCACGGCCTGTGCCGCATCCTCGGTGTCGCCGACGAGGTCCAGCAGGCCGGCTTCACCCTCAAACGCGGCGGCACCCTGCGCTGGGGCCGCGATCCGGAGCCGTGGCAGTTCTCCTTCGCCATGACACCGCGCGTCCCCGAGCCCACCGCGACCGCCTTCCAGGTGGAGCGCTCCCGCTTCGACGAGATCCTGCTGCGGGGCGCCAGGCGGGCCGGCGCCGAGGTGCGCGAGGGCAGCACGGTGCGGCGGGTCGTCGCCGACGAAGAGCGGGTGCGGGGTGTGGAGTTCACCGACGCGGACGGCAACGCCCGTACGGCGTACGCCCGGTACGTCATCGACGCGTCCGGCAACACCAGCCGCATCCACACCGGCGTCGGCGGCGGGCGCGTCTACTCCGACTTCTTCCGCAACCTCGCCGTGTTCGGCTACTTCGCGGGCGGCGCCCGGCTCCCCGAACCCAACAGCGGCAACATCTTCTGCGCCGCGTTCGACGCGGGCTGGCTCTGGTACATCCCGCTGCGCGACGACCTGACGAGCGTCGGCGCGGTGATCTCGCCCGAGCACACCGGGGCCGTGCAGCGGGACGCGCGGGGCGCCTGGCGGGACATGATCGAGGCGTGCCCGGAGGTGAGCCGCCTGGTGGCGGGCGTCCCCGAGGCGACCGAGGCGCCGTACGACCAGGTGCGGGTGCGCAGGGACTGGTCGTACTGGAAGCAGTCCTTCTGGAAGCCGGGCATGGCGCTGGTCGGTGACGCGGCCTGCTTCGTGGACCCGGTGCTGTCCTCCGGTGTCCATCTGGCCACGTACGGCGCCCTGTTGGCGGCGCGCTCGGTGAACGCGGCACTGGACGGCAGCGTGCCCGAGGAGCGGGGCTTCGCCGAGTTCGAGGCGCGCTACCGGCGCGAGTACCGCGTCTTCTACGAGTTCCTCATCGCCTTCTACGACATGGAGCGCAACGAGGACTCGTACTTCTGGTCGGCGAAGAAGATCACCAAGGTGGATCTCGGCGAGGCGGCCGCCTTCGCCGAGCTGGCGGGCGGGCTGGTCTCCCGCGACTCGGCGGTGGTCCGCACGGAATGGCACACCGCGGCCGCGCAACTGGACGGGGCAGTCGGTGAGTTGGCGGTGTCGGACGGCCGGATGAACCCTCTCCTGTCCGCCCCGGTCGTCGGCGAGACCTTCCGCACCGGCAACGACCTTCAGGAACAGGCCCTTTACGGCGGCCCGCTCGACGATCCCGGCCCGGCGGCCCCGGACGGGCTGGCCGTCACACCGGACGGCCTGTCCTGGGTCAAGGTGTGATCGCCGCGTCCTGTTGACCTTGCCCGAAGGGGAACCCGCAGCATCGGCGTACCGATGGCTGCGGGAGGGGCGAGGGTGCGCGGGCTGATGATCGACGTACGGCCGTTGCGGCGGGCCGGGTTCCGGCGGCTGTGGGCGAGCGGCACGGTGACCACGCTGGGCGCCCAGCTGACGGCGATCGCCGTGCCGATGCAGCTGTACGACCTCACCGGCTCCTCGGCGTACGTCGGGCTGGCCGGGTTCGTGGGCTTCGCGCCGATGGCGCTCGCGGCGCTGTGGGGCGGCGCGCTGGCGGACGTACGGGACCGGCGGCGGGTACTGCTGGCGACCACGGCCGGGATGGCCCTGACGTCGCTGCTGCTGTGGGCGCAGGCGTGGGCGCGGCTGGAGTCGGCGGGGGTGCTGCTGGCGCTGGTGGGGGTGCAGCAGGCGCTGTTCGGCGCCAACGCGGCGGTGAGCGGAGCGGTCGTCCCGCGCCTGGTGCCGCGTGAGCTGCTGCCCGCCGCGAACACCTTGCAGTCGCTGGTCTCCTGGTCGGCCGGGATCGCCGGCCCGCTGCTGGCCGGGGCGCTGCTGCCGGTGGTCGGGGCCGAGTCGCTGTACCTCGCGGACGCGGCGACGCTCGGCGTCACGCTGTGGGCCGTGTGGCGCCTGCCGCCGCTCCCGCCCACCGCCGAACAGGGCGCCGGAACACGGCGGTTCGTCGCGGGCTTCCGGCTGCTCGCCGCCCGGCAGGTGCTGCTGGTCGTCTATCTCGCCGACTTCGCGGCGCTGTTCCTGGGCATGCCCGCCGCGCTGTTCCCGCAGCTGGCGAGGGAGACGTACCCGGGGGCGAACGTCGGCGTGCTGTACGCGGCGATCTCCGCCGGGGGCGTGCTCGCGGCGCTGTTCTCCGGTGGCCTCACCCGCACGTCCCGTCACGGAGTCGCGGTCGCGGTGTCGGTGTGCGTGTGGGGGCTGGCACTGACCGCGTTCGGGCTCGCGGACTCGCTTGTGGTGGCGGCGAGTTGGCTGGTGGTGGCGGGCGCCGCGCTGCTGACACTGGGCGTGTTCCGCAAGTCGGTCATGCAGTCCGCGGTGCCGGACGGGATGCGGGGCCGCCTCCAGGGGGTCGACACGGTCATCGCCGCGGGCGGTCCGCGGCTGGGCGACCTCGTGCACGGGGTGGCCGGCGCGTCCTTCGGGGCGACCTGGGCCGTCACCGGCGGCGGGGTACTGACGGTGACGGCCGGGCTGGCGCTGCTGACGTTGTTCCCCGCGTTCAGGCAACACCGGGCCGCATGAGAGCCGTTACTCCGGCGGGGTCGGCGTGTCGTGAGTGCGGTACATCGCCTGGACGTCCAGTTCCAGCTGGACCGTAGGGCCGACGACCGCGATGCCCCGGGCCAGCATGGAACGCCAGTTCAAGGTGAAGTCCTCGCGGTGCAGCTCCGCCTTCGCCAGGGCGGCGCAGCGCAGCTCCTCACCGTAACCGCCGTTGACCATGCCCAGGTACGACGTGTCCAGCGACACCGAGCGGCTCACCCCGTGCATGGTCAGGGTGCCCAGCAGGGACCACTTGCTGCCGCCGCGGTAGGCGAAGCGGGTGCTGCGGAAGTCGATGTACGGGAATTGCTCGACGTCGAGGAAGTCGGCCGAACGCAGGTGGTTGTCACGGGTGTTGTTGCCGGTGGTGATGCTGGCGGCGTCGATGCGCACATGCACGCGGGAGTCGGCGATGTCCTGGGTGACCTGGATGCCGCCCTCGAAACGCTCGAACCGGCCGTGCACATGGGCCATGCCGACGTGCTTGGCGATGAACCGGATCGCGGTGTGCGGCGGGTCGAAGAGCCAGGTGCCGGGGACCGGGAGCTCGGCCTGCCGGGCGGGCTGGAGCCAGACGCGCTGCGAGGACAGACCGGCGTCCGCGACGACCTCGACGGTCTCGCGGTGCGGCTCCAGGCCCTCCGCCATGACCATGAGGCTGTAGCTGCCGGGCGGCAGCACGGCGAGGAACGTTCCGTACGGGTCCGTGGTGCCGCGCGCCACGACCTGGTGGCTGCGGAGTTCGGTCACGGTCACGTCGGCGGCGCCCAGGGGCTGGTTCACCGGGTCGAGGACCTCGCGGACGAGGACACCGGCACCGGGCGGGACGGGAAGCGTGTGGCCCGCGGCGCCTCCGGAGGCACTCCTGAGTCGCCGCCGGAGCAGTCCGAGGGGCATGGGTCTCACCTTTCAGTGGGGGGACAGTGGGTGTGTGTGGGGGGGGAGAGACAGACGGTCAGAGATGCCCGAGGATCCGCCGTACGGCTTCCGTGAGCCTGCGCTCGGCGTCCTCCGCGGAGTCCGCCGCCGTCGCGTGCCGGAAGGCGACATGACCGTCCGGCCGTACGAGGAGCGCGCCGCCGTCGGCCACCTCGCTCAGCCGGGCCCAGTCGCCGTACGGGTCCTCGTACTGCTGCCCCGGGCCGATGACGACGGTGGCGATCTCCACGTCCTGGGCATCGGCGGCCCGTACCCAGTCCGCGCCGCCGATGCCCGTGACGAGCGTGAACCGGCCCTGGCCGACGGTGTCGAGGGTGGAGAGCGTCCGGGTGCCGGAGGTGATCCAGGCGTGCGGGAGCTTGGCGCCGGGGCGGGTGGTGGGCTGGTGATGGAGCTCGGGGTCGCGGTCGAAGCCGGGGTCGGCGGTGCCGTCGGGCACGATCGCGGCGGAGGTGTAGCGCTGGTTGAGGTCGACGCCGTGCGCGTTGAACTCGTATGCCTTGAAGGCGATGGCCTCGCGCAGCCGCGCCCGCTGCTTCTCGGCCGCCTCGCCGGTCTCCTTGCGGGCGGCGATGTTGGCCCACAGCTGTTCGGGGGTCTGCGGGGAGAGTCCGTCGAGCGCCTCGAAGATCGGGGCGGTCTCGCCGATGGACTTGTTGGCGCGGGTGACGATCTGCCGTCCGATCGGGGCGCGTTCGGCGGTGTAGGTGTCGAGGAGCTTCGGGGAGGCGGTGCCGTCGAGGACGAGCCTGAGCTTCCAGGCCAGGTTGTAGGAGTCCTGGATGGAGGTGTTGGAGCCGAGGCCGTTGGACGGCGGGTGCCGGTGCGTGGCGTCGCCGGCGCAGAAGACACGGCCGTTGGAGTAGGTCTCGGCGTACATCTCGTTGACGGTCCAGGCCGAGGACGACTTGATGGTCACCGGGATGTCGTCGTCGCCGACCAGCTGGCGGACGATCGACTCGGCGTACTCGGTCGTCAGATCGGGGGCGCCGGCCGTGACATCGTACCCCCACACGATCAGCCACTCGTTCCAGGGCCGCACGCAGCGCACCAGGCCCGCGCCGATGCCGCCGACCGTGGCGCCGGGGGCCAGCACCCAGTAGAGGGTGGAGGGGCGGTGGGCGGTGTACTTGCTCAGGTCGGCGTCGAAGACGATGTTGATGCTGCCGGCCACGCCCATCTGGCCGCCCATCGGCAGCCCGGCGTCCTCGGCGACCTGGCTCCGGCCGCCGTCGGCGCCGATGAGGTACTTGGCGCGGATGGTGTACTCGTCGCCGCGCAGCCGGTCCTCCACGGTGACCGTCACGCCGTCGTCGTCCTGGACGAAGGACTTGTAGACGGTGGAGAAGCGCAGCCGGGTGCCGCGCGCGACGGCCGCGTCCATGAGCACCGGCTCCATGAGGTGCTGGGGCATGTCGCACATGCGGGTGGGGCTGGCGAGTTCGTGCGCGGCCTGCACGAGCGGGTCGTTGCCCCAGGAGCGGACCCGGCCGAGTTCCTCGCCGGCCAGGCTGGTGCAGAAGGTCGTGTTGCCCATCAGGTGCTGCGGGGTCGCCTTCGCGACGACCTGTTCCTCGACACCGAGGTCGCGCAGCACCTCCATGGTGCGCTGGTTGGTGATGTGCGCCCTGGGGGTGTCGGCGAGGCTCGCGTAGCGGGTGACGACGATGTTCGGGACGCCGTAGGTGCTGAGGGCGAGCGCGGCGGAGGCTCCCGCGGGACCGCTGCCGACGATGAGTACATCGGTCACGACATCGGGCTCGGCGGTGGGGACGCGGGACACGGAGGACGCTCCAGGGAACGAGAACAGGCACTGGCTCTTCAAGATCATGAAGGGAGTGGCCGAAACGCGGGTGTCTCAAAACGAGACAGAAGGGCGGTTGTTTTGTGTTCAACCGTCCCCCGTAGGCTGAGCGGTGCCATGACCACCGCAGAGCGCCCCACCGCCCTCACCTCGCTGCGCCGTGCCCGGGAGCTGTTCCTGCGCGGACAGCAACCGCCGGACGGAGTGCCCGAGGACGTCCTCGCCGCGTGGAAGCGTGCCCGGTTCTTCGGCGTACGACACGACGTGGGCGCCCCCGCCCCGGAGACGTCCGGGCCCGTGGACTCCCCTTTGCTGGCCGCCGCCCGCCCGGTGCTCGACCGGATCGCCGGGACGCTCGACGGCGGGGACACCGCCCTCGTGCTCACCGACGCGCGGCTGCGGGTGCTGTGGGCGGCCGGGTCCGCGCCGGACCACCGCTGCCGGGACCTCTCCGAGGAACTGGTCGGCCACAACAGCGCGGCCCTCGCCCTGCACACACGCCGCCGGGCCGAGGTGCACGGGCCCGAGCACTTCCTCGACCGCTGGCAGGACGTCTCGGCGGTGAGCGTCCCGGTGCGAGCACCAGGGACGGCGCAGCCGGTGGGGACGGTGACGGTGGCTACCGAGTTGTGCGGCGGGGGCGGGGAACGGGTGGCGTGTGGGGAAGGCGGCGGGCGCCGGGACGGGGCTGGATACCGGGACGCTGCCGGGGGCGAGGCGGGAACCGGATGCGGGGAGGGCGCCGGGGGCGAGGCTGGGGCCGGGCACGGGGCAGGGGCCCGACGCGGGGAAGGGACCGGTTGCAGGCAGGGGGGCGGGTGCTGGTCGCATCCCGGGGCTTCGCTGGCCGAGGCCGTGGCGGTGGCCGTCGAGACCGAGCTTCTCTCGCGGTCGCGGACGGCCGAGCGGGTGCTGCTGGACGCGTACGCGCGGGCCGTGGGTGAGCGGGGGCACGCGGTCGTCGCCCTGGACGGCCGTAACCGGCTCGTCAGCGAGGCGGCGGGGCGGCTGCTGTCGCCGGAGGCGTTGGAGGCGTGGGAGCGGAGGGCGGCCGCGCTGATACGGGAGTCCGATTCCGGGCATCCGACGGCAGGGCCGACGGACGGCCCGGAGGGTTCCGCGCACCCGGCACCACTCCCTGACGGCCCGGACGGCGCCGCCGCCTCCCTCACCCCCGTCTCTCACCAGGGTTCCGTCATCGGCGTGGTCGTGGTGCTGGAGTCGTCGGGGTGTCCGGCGCCGGTCACGGCCGACAGGCGTGACCTCGGCCTGGCCGGAGCCTCGGTGCCGTGGCGGCATGCGGTCGGGCGTGCCCTGGAGCTGGCCGCGTCCGGTGAGCCGCTGCTGCTGGTCGGCGAACGCGGCACCGGGAAGACCTCGCTGGCCCGCGCACTGGTCGCCGACGCGGTACTCGTGGACGCGGCCGAGGCCGAACTCGGCACCCACGCCGACGTGTTGCACACCGGCCGCCCCCTCCTCGTCCGTCACGTCGAATGGCTCGCCCCGTCCGACACCGCGACGCTCAACTCCCTCCTCGCAGCTCACCCGAACGTCCCGCTCCTCGCCACGTACACCCCCGGAGGATCGCCGGGCCCCTGCCTCCAACGTCTCCTGGACACCCTCGCCGCCCGCTCGGTCACCCTCCCCTCCCTCCGCGAACGCCCCGAGGACATCAGGGAGTTGCTCACCTCCCTCACTCCGAGCCCCCGGCCCGGGCACCCTCCGCTCACCTGGTCCCTCGACGCGCTGCGCGCCCTGGAGCGGCACCCCTGGCCGGGCAACGTGACCGAACTCGCCCACCTGGTGCGGACGTTGGCCGAGCACCGCCGTACGACCGGCCCCGTCCGCCGCGGCGAACTCCCGGACGCCGTACGCGAGGGTCCGGCGCCCCGGCCCCTGACTCCGATGGAGCTCGCCGAACGGTCCGCCATCCTGGACGCCCTCCACCTCCACGGCGGCAACAAGGCACGAGCGGCAGCCTCCTTGGGCATCGCCCGCGCCACGCTCTACCGGAAACTGCGGGGCTACCGGGACTGACCCCAGAGGACACGCACCCGAACATCCGTGTATGGGACGGTGTTTGAGGTGCTGTCAGAGGATGGGTACAACGACCGGGTGGGCGCCCGAGGCTGCCGGAGGGGGTGGTGCCGCATGCCGTTCGGGGATCTGCACCGGATATCGGTGCTGCACATCGACCGCGACGCCGACCTGCCGCTGAACTACATGTACCTGCCGGAGTCCGGCACCTACCAGACCCTGGGCTACGTCCGCCTGCGGGGCGTGACCGCCTGGAACGGCATGACGCACGCCGGTCCGGACACGGCCGAGGAGCGCGACGCGTTCCTGATGAAGGTGCTGACCACCCTCCAGGTGTCGCCCCGGGAGGCGCAGCGCATCGTGCGCACCGCCGACCACCTCGCCCCGGACGGCGGCCCCGGCTCCACCGGCCCGGCACCTTTCACGGCCGCGGCCCCGGAGGAGGAGCAGGGCGGCACTCATCTGGTCGGGCCCGGTGTCGTCGTGGGGCTGGTGAGCGGGCTGCTCGTCGGGCTGCTGCTGGCGGGCTGGTCCGGCGCGGTGATCGGGGCGTTCGTCGGAGTGTCCACGTTCCCGGACCTGTTCATGGGCGGCTGGCAGCTCGTGCACCGCGACAGCCCCCGCAACTACGTGGAGATCCACGACACTTGGGCGATCCTGCTGCTCGCCGCCGGCACGGTCGCGGGAGCCGTCGGCGGTTACGCGCTCGGCGACGGAGGCTTCGAGAGAGCGCGGGGCGTCTTCCTCGGCATGGCGTCGGTGGCGTTCGTCCTCGCCCTCCTGGCCACCCGGTTCAGCATGGAGCCGTTCCGGCAACGGTCGGTGGTCTGGTTCGGGCCGTTGGTCGTGGGCGGGTTCGCCTGGGCCGCGCACGCCCTGTCGAGCGGTCCGGTGCTGTTGACGGTGGGGATCGTCGTCGGGTCGGTGGTCTCGGGCTCGCTGGCGCGCCGGATCGCCGGCGTGGTCTGACCGAGGGCGCGTCGGTGGGGCGGCGGCAGCGGTCAGGTGTCCGGCGGGCGGTCCGCGGTGCGGGGGGCCTGGCCCTGATCGGCCCGGGTGATCTGCCACGACCGGGACGGGGCGTCGTACGAGATCCGGTAGCGCCCGTCGGCCTCCTGCAACGTGGCCACCACGTCCCGCAGGTCGCGGGCGGCCTCCGGCGGCAGCCGTTTGGGCATGCTGATGGCCAGACGGCCGTCGAGCGCGGCGATTTCGAGGAGGTCGGTCTCCTCGACGCCCTGGCCGAGCTCCTCACGCCGGCCCGGCCGGACCAGGCCCGCGATCTTCGGCCAGACCTCCTCGCCGGCCTTGCTCGCGATGGCCTGTACGAAGGGCTGCACCGCCGCGGTGACCACGACCGTCGTCACCAGGTCGAGCAGCCCGATGCGCGCGCCGGAGTCGCGCACATCGCATTCCCAGCAGCGCGCGGCCGTTCTGCGATGGCCGCAGACCGGGCACGGGTACCTCGCCAAGTCGCCTGTCATCCTCACCTCGCTCGCGGGACGGCCGGGATCTTCGCGTCAGCCTGCACCGAGGACGCGATCACCGCAAGGCGGCGTGCGCACGGGCGCGGCGGCTCACAGGGCAGGGCGAGCCGGTGAGCGACGGGTTCCTGAAACACCATCAGCTCGCGCGCCGGGCCCTGTGGGAGCTGCAACGAGCGGTGCGGAAGCGCAACTTGAAGAAGCTGGCGGCGGCCAGGGACTCGTTCGCGAACGTCCTGGACGTCATGTCACCCGCGCATCCGGACCGGCCCGCCTGCCTCGGCAATCTGAGCACGGCCCTGCGCCTCCAGTACGAGTGGGGCCGCGACGTCTCGGCCGTCGAGCGGCTCGTCGAGGTCGACGAGTCGATCCGGTGGAGCCTCGAACCGGGCCATCCGCAGCGCGCCCTGCACCGGCACAACCTGCGGAACGTCATGGTGCACCTCATGACCGGCCCGCGCCGTCCGGGACTGCTCGCACGGGCGGTCCCGCTCGCCAGGGAGGCCGCCGCCGACCCCGCCGAGCGGACCCTGTTCCTGGAGGCGCTCGCCGTCTGCCTCGACGAGCTGTTCGAGCAGACCGAGGACGCGGACGTCATGGTCGAACTGATCGCGCTGGACCGGGAACGGGTGGCCGCGCGCCGCCCCGACGACCCCGAAGTCGGTCCGATCCTCGCCGACCTGGGCGCCGGCTTGCGCACGCTCGCCCTGCTGCGAGGCCGCCCGGAAGACCTCCCGGAAGCCGTCGACGTCGGCCGGCAGGCCGTCGAGAAGTGCCCGGACGGCCAGGGGAACCGGGCGTCCTGCCTCGCCCTGCTCGCCAACTCGCTGCACGCCCTGTTCATCCAGCTGGACCGCTCGGTGGAGACACTGCGCGAGTCCGTCGCGGTCGCACGGCAGGCGGTCGCGGCGGCGCCGCCCGGGCACCCGGACCGGCCCGCCGCCCTCAACGGCCTCGGAATCGGCCTGCGTTCGGTGTTCGAGGAGGCCCGGGAGCTCGACGCCCTGCACGAGGCGGCGCAGGTCCTGGAGGAGGCCGTCTCCGAGCTCGGCCCGGGCGAGCCCGCCCGCCGCGCCCGTTACCTCGGCAACCTCAGCGCCGTGCACCAGGAGCTGTTCAAGCGCACCGGGGAGACCCGGGCGATCCTGGCGGCCGTGGAGGCCTCCCGGGAGGCCGTACGGCTGAGCCCCCACGACACTCCGCAGCGGGCCGGCCGGCTCAGCGACCTCGGCAACGCGCTGCACATCCTGTCCACGGGCCTGTACTTCACCGCGCCGGGTGACGAGGAGGTCTTCATGCCGGGCACGGGAGGCGCAGCGCCGGGGACCGAGGACGCCGTCACGCCCGCCACGGCAGGCACCGCGCCCGGGACCGAGGACGCCGTCACCACCACCACGGCAGGCACCGCGCCCGGGACCGAGGACGCCGTCACCACCACCACGGCAGGCACCGCGCCCGGCGACCTGCCGTACCTGCGGGAGGCGGTCGAGGTGGCCCGGGCCGCGGTGGCGGGGAGCCACAGCGATCCCGACCTCGGCGGCCGGCTCAGCAACCTCAGCGTGGCCACCCGCACCCTGTACGAACTCACGGGCGACAGCGCGGCGTTGGACGAGGCCGTCCAGGCGGCCCGCGCGGGCGTCACCGCCGCCACGGCGGATCCGACGAACCGCGCGACGGCGCTCATGGCCCTGGTACGGGCCCTCGCCCAGCGCCCCGCCACAGCGGACGTCCTGCGGGAGATGCAGGAGTGCTGCACGGACCTCGCGACGGTCACGACCACGCCCCGCACCCGGGTCATCGCCCACCTGCTCCTCGGCCGTACGGCGATGTCGGCCGACCCTCCCGAGGCCGCGGCCGCCCTCGCGGCGTACGAGAAGGCCGTCGCGTGGCTGCCGGAGATCGCCCCGCGCCAACTACTGCGCCCCGACCGGGAGTACGGCCTGGGCGAGCTGGCCGGCCTGCCCGCCGAGGCCGCCTCCGCCGCCCTCCACCTCGGCCGACCCGAACACGCGCTGGTGTTGCTGGAACACGCCCGGGGCCTGCTCCTGCGGGAGGGCATGAGCGGCCGCGACGACCTCGCCGAGGTGCGCCGCGCCGACCCGGCGGCCGCCGAGGACCTCGTACGCCTCAGAGACCTGCTCAACGCCTCCGATCGGGGAGGGACGGACCTCTATCGGGGCGGCGGAGACCAAGTGCGGAGTATCCCCGTGCCAGGGGCCCGGCACGGCACCAGGACCTACCGACACCGTGAACTGGCACTGGAATGGGAGCAGTTGCTCGATCGCATCCGCTCGCGTCCCGGCCTGGAGGGCTTTCTGCGGCCGCCGACGATCGAGTCCCTGCGACGCCGTCCCGTGGACGGTCCGGTCGTCCTGGTCAACCCCGCCCCGTCCCGGTGCGACGCGCTGCTGCTCACGCCGGACGGCGATGTCCGCGCCCTGCGCCTCGACTGCGACCACGCCGAACTGCGCGCGCGGGCCCGGGCGTTCCGGCGGCTGCCTCGCTCCGCGGGGAGCGCGTCGCCCGACGAGGCCGAGCTGCTGGGCCACCTGGCCTGGCTGTGGGACCGCATCGGCCGGCCGGTCCTGTCGGAGCTGGGTCTACTGTCCCCGGTACGGCTCCCCGCGGAGTCGGCGCCCCGGATCTGGTGGTGCCCGATCGGCGTGGCCGCGTCCCTCCCCCTGCACGCGGCGGGCCGGCACGACGCCGCCGATCCGGCCGGGGTCTCCGCAGTCATGGACCATGTGGTGTCGTCGTACACCTCGACCGTGCACGCGCTCCACCGGGGCGGCACCGGCACGACGGACGACCACGAGGCGTCCCCGAGCAGACCGCTGGAGGGCCTGCCCGGGAGGTCTCCGTACGGCCTCCTGGTGGTCGAGATGAGTGAGACCCCCGGCGCGGGTCCGCTGCCGGGCGCCCGTCTCGAGGCCGAGCGGCTGACCGAGCTGGCCGCGCACCCGACCGTCCTGTCCGGCCCCGCGGCCACCCGGGAGGCCGTCCTGCGGGAGCTGCCCGGCCATGCCATCGCCCACTTCGCCTGTCACGCCGTGACCGACCCCCGCTCCCCGTCCCTCGACCGGCTGCTGCTGCACGACCACGGGTCGGCCCCCCTCACCGCCGTCGAGCTGTCGTCGGTGCGCGTCCCGAACGGCACGCTGGCGTATCTGTCGGCCTGCGAGACGGCCAAGTCCGACGAGCGCCTCGCCGACGAGGCGATCCACATCGCCACCGCCTTCCAGCTCGCCGGCTACCGCCATGTCGTCGGCACGCTCTGGCCCGTCACCGACAGCGCCGCCGGACGCATCGCGGACGACTTCTACACGGGCCTGGCCCCGTCCCTCGACACGGCAGACACGGCAGACGCGGCGAGAACCCTGCACCGCGCGGTGCTCGACCTCCGCGAGGACGACCCCGCGAGGCCGTCCCGCTGGGCGGCACACCTTCACTTCGGCGGCTAGGGGGCGAGCGCGGAGCGCCCCCACCTCCCCGTACAAACGCACATGCCATGCCACCACACAAAGAGGCCTGCTCATGCGATGTGACAGGAGACTTTCGACTCGCACCTGCGGCACTATTGTCGGCGCATGCACACCGTGACCGGTCCGCCGGGGCCGGTGCGATCGTGTTCGTGAGAACCAGAGGGAGTTGGACCCGTGATGACCCGTTCCGTGCGTCGGACCCGTCGGACGACGCAGGTGGCCGGCCTCGGTGCCGCCGCCCTGCTGGCGCTGACCGCCTGCTCGTCCTCCGACGACGACTCCGCCGGCACGTCCGACCCCTCCGGCTCCGCCTCGGCCTCCGGCAAGCTGTCCGGCGAGGTCACCGTGTTCGCCGCGGCCTCGCTGAAGGAGAGCTTCGAGACGCTGGGCAAGGAGTTCGAGAAGGCCCACCCCGGTACGAAGGTCACCTTCAGCTTCGGCGGCAGCGACGCGCTCGCCGCGAGCATCACCGGCGGTGCCCCGGCGGACGTCTTCGCCTCCGCCAGCCCCAAGACCATGAAGATCGTGACGGACGCGGGCGACAACGCCGGCGAGCCGGCCACGTTCGTGCGCAACCAGCTGGAGATCGCCACGCTGCCGGGCAACCCCGACAAGGTCGCCTCCCTCAAGGACCTCACCGGCTCGGACCTGAAGGTCGTCCTGTGCGACAAGACGGTGCCGTGCGGGGCGGCCGCCGAGAAGGCCCTGGCGGCGAGCGAGCTGAAGCTCACCCCGGTCTCCTACGAGGAGGACGTCAAGTCCGCGCTCAACAAGGTGGTGCTGAAGGAGGCCGACGCCGCGCTCGTCTACAAGACCGATGTGAAGGCCGCGGGTGACAAGGTGGAGGGCGTGGAGTTCCCCGAGTCCGCCGACGCCGTCAACGACTACCCGATCACCCTGCTGAAGGGGTCGAAGAACACCGCCACCGCCAAGGCGTTCATCGCGCTGGTGCAGTCCGCCGAGGGGCAGAAGGTGCTGACCTCGGCCGGGTTCCTCAAGCCGTGACGTCCCCCGCCTCGGGCAAGGCCGGCGCCGCCGTGGACACCCTCGGCGGCGGTCCGCGGCGGCGCCGCCCACGCGTGGGCCGTCGTCGGGGTGCCGCTCCGCTGCCGCTCCTCGTGCCCGCGCTGATCGGCCTGGCGTTCCTCGTCCTGCCGCTGGTCGCCCTGCTGATCCGGGCCCCGTGGCACAGCATGCCCGACCTGCTGACCAGCGCCGAGGTGTGGCAGGCGCTGCGGTTGTCCCTGGTCTGCGCGACGGCGGCGACCGCGGTGAGCCTGGTGATCGGGGTGCCGCTGGCCTGGCTGCTGGCCCGGGTGGAGTTCCCGGGGCGGGGGCTAGTACGGGCTCTGGTCACGCTGCCGCTCGTCCTGCCGCCGGTCGTCGGCGGTGTGGCGCTGCTGATGGCGCTGGGCCGCAACGGGGTGGTCGGGAAGTGGCTGGACTCCTGGTTCGGGGTCACCCTCCCGTTCACCACCACCGGCGTCGTGATCGCGGAGGCGTTCGTCGCGATGCCGTTCCTCGTGATCAGCGTGGAAGGCACCCTTCGGGCCGCCGACCCGCGCTACGAGGAGGCCGCGACGACGCTCGGCGCCTCGCGCTTCACGGCGTTCCGCCGGGTCACCCTGCCCCTCATCGCGCCCGGTGTCGCCGCCGGCGCCGTCCTGGCCTGGGCGCGGGCCCTCGGCGAGTTCGGCGCGACGATCACCTTCGCCGGCAACTTCCCCGGCCGCACCCAGACCATGCCACTGGCCGTCTACCTCGCCCTCCAGAACGACCCGGAGGCCGCCATCGCCCTCAGCCTGGTGCTGCTCGCCGTGTCGATCGCGGTCCTGGCGGGCCTGCGCGACCGCTGGATGACCGCCTCATGACCAGCCGCGCCGGACACCCGCCTCACATGGCCGACCGAGCCGGCCGCCCGCGTCATGACCGACCGAGCCGGCCGCCCGCCTCACATGACCAGCTGTGCCGGACACCCGCCTCACGACCGCCCCACGCCGGACGACCGGCCCATGACGCGAATGTGTCGGGAGCCCGCCTCACGACCGACCCACGCCGGACAGCCGCCCCACGACCCGACCATGCCGGACGACTGCCCCACCACCCCACCATGCCGGACGACCGCCCACGACCCGACCGTGCCGGACGCCCGCCTCACGACCGTCCCGTGCCGCACGACCGCCCCACGACCCGGCCATGCGGGAAGACCGGCCCCACGACCCCGCCATGCCGGACGCCCGCCCCACGACCCCACCATGCCGGACGACCGGCCCCATGATCCGACCGTGCCGAACGACCGCCCCTCGACTTACCCCTCTGGACGACCGCCCATGACCCACATCGAGAAGACGATCCGGTACGACGTCGAGGCGCCGTCTGCGGACGGTCTCGACGCACGTCTCGTCGTCGAGCGCGGCTCCTTCCGGCTCGACGTGGCCCTCACCGCGGCCCCCGGTGACGTCGTCGCCCTCCTCGGCCCCAACGGCGCCGGCAAGACCACCGCGCTGCGCGCCCTCGCCGGTCTCGTCCCGCTCGCCGGCGGCCATCTCCGCCTCGACGGCGCGGAGTTGGACCGTACGCCCCCGGAGTCCCGCCCGGTCGGCGTCGTCTTCCAGGACTATCTGCTCTTCCCGCACCTCACCGCGCTCGACAACGTGGCCTTCGGGCCCCGCTGTCACGGCGTCGGCAAGGCGGAGGCCCGCGCCCAGGCGGCCGGATGGCTGGAACGGATGGGTCTCGCGGACCACGCGGCCGCCAAACCCCGTCGGCTCTCCGGCGGCCAGGCCCAGCGCGTCGCGCTCGCCCGCGCCCTGGCCACCCACCCCCGGTTGCTGCTGCTCGACGAGCCGCTCGCCGCCCTCGACGCCCGCACCCGCCTCGACGTCCGCGCCCAACTCCGGCACCACCTGGCCGACTTCGAGGCGGTCGCCGTACTCGTCACGCACGATCCGCTGGACGCGATGGTGCTGGCGGACCATCTCGTCGTCATCGAGGAGGGCCGAGTTGTCCAGCGGGGCACGCCCGCCGACATCGCCCGCCACCCGCGGACCGACTACATCGCCCACCTGGTCGGCCTCAACCTCTACCGGGGCGAGGCCGAGGGGCACACGGTCCACGTCGACGGCGGTTCCACGGTCACCACCTCGGAGGACCTGACCGGCCCGGTCTTCGTCGCGTTCCCGCCCAGCGCGATCACCCTGCACCGCGACCGGCCCACCGGGTCGAGCGCCCGTAACTTCTGGCGCTGCGAGGTGTCCGGCCTGGAGACCCACGGCGACCAGATCCGTGTCGCCCTCGGCGGTGAACTCCCCCTGGCCGCCGACCTCACCACGGTCGCCGCGGCCGAACTCGACCTCCACGCGGGGGCCGAGGTCTGGGCGACGGTGAAGGCGACCCAGACACACGCCTACCCCGCCTGAGCGAGCTCCCGGAACTCGGCTTCCCCGCACGGCAGTCGACGGCGTACCAGGGCCGCGCACCCGGCGCTGCCGCCGAACCGCACGGTCGAACGAGATGATCACTCGATCGTGAGTTCCTCCGGGCCGGCACCCGCTGGGCGGCGATGCTCGAAGGGACGGGCGCGCGACCGGCGTCCGGAAGTTCGGCGGGTGGGGATGAAGTTGACGCGAGAAGCAGGACGGCGCGAGAGCCTCGACGAGCAGGCGTTACTCCTGGTGGCGGGCCTGGCCGACCTGGCCGTGAGCACGCTGGGGTCGGCCGTGGACACGCTGGGGTCGGCCATGGGCACGGTCCGGAGTCTGCTGCGGCGTTCGGACGCGGCGGAACTCGCCGCGCAGGCCGAGCAGGACCTCACCGCGCGGGGACGCCTGGTCCTGGACCGGTATGCGGCCGTACCACCGGCCCACTTGGAGATTCTCGCCCGACAGGCCCTGGCCCGGAAGAGCGCCGGTGAGGACTGACCACTGGGAAGCGGCGACGTTCAAGGCCCGCGTCGACGAGGTGCTGAGCCGGTTCGTGGCCGAGGAGGCGGACCGGTTCGCCGGGATCGATCCTCTACTGGGCCCGGTGGCCGGGCAGTTGGAGGAGGCGGTGACGCACGGCAAGCGGCTGCGCGCGGCCTTCTGCTACTGGGGCTGGCGCGCCGTGGGGCAGCCGGACTCCGACGCGCTGGTGCGGGCGGCCGCGTCCATGGAGCTGGTGCACTGCGCGGCCGTCGTCCACGACGACCTCATCGACGACAGCCCCCTGCGACACGGGCGCCCCACGGCGCACATCGCCCTGCGGGACGTCGTAAGGCATCGTCCGCACGCCCCGGCGGCGGCGCGGTCGTTGGCGATGCTGGTGGGTGATCTGCTGATGGCGCTGGCCGGGCACCTCTTCGCCACCAGCGGCCTGCCCGCCGCGTATCTCGCCCGCGCCCGGCCTTTGTGGGCGGTGATGGCCCGGGAGCTGATCGCGGGCGAGTGCCTGGAGATCCTGCGCACGGGTACCGGCCCGGACACCGACGCGTCACTGAAGGTGATCCGCTACAAGACCGCCAAGTACACGGTGGAACAACCGCTGTTGATCGGCGGCGTTCTGGCCGGAGCCGGCACCCGGCTGCGCGAGGGCTACTCGTCCTACGGGCTGCCCCTGGGCGAGGCCTTCCAGCTCCGGGACGACCTGCTCGGCCTGTTCGGGGACCCGGCGCACACCGGCAAGGCCAACGCCGACGACGTCGCGGGCCACCGGCCCACGGCCCTGCTGGCGGAGACCTGGCGACTGGCCGGCGACGAGGACCGCGAGCGCCTGCGCACCCTGCTGGGCCGGCCCGGCGCGGACCCGGAAACCCTGGACGAGGTCCGCGAACTGATGCGCGCGCTGCGGGCACCCGACCGTATCGAGGACATGATCAGCGCCCGGGTCGAGGAGTCGCTCGGCGCCCTCGACCAGCTGAATCTCCCACCGCACGCCGCCGCGGCGCTGACCGCGCTGGCACGGTCGGCGACGAACCGCCTGTCCTGAAGCGACCCCGGGCACCCCCCGGACGACAAGGAGCATTGCCATGACCCGCACCGAGGCCTCGATGGACGCCCTGCGGCAGACCGGGGACGAACTCGCGGACGCCACCGTCGCCACGCTGTTCGAACGGGGCGAGGTGGGCACGTTCAACTCCCTGATGCGGTACGTCTCCACGGCCGGCGCTCCCCTGCCGGACGGGCTGCCCGAGGTCGCACGGGAGTACCTCGAAGCCACGCGCGTCCCGCCGGGCTGGGTGGACTGGTCGGAGATGGAGAAGGCCCGGCTGTTCTTCATCGACAACAACGTGCACGTCTCCACCGCGCTGTCCTTCGCCGCCATGCCCGCCTGCTACGTCGTCCCGCATGTGGCGAGGCTGCTGTCGGCCACGCACGGGCTGAAGTACCCCGCCAAACGGATGGCGGAGACCGGCCAGTTCACCGTCCGCCTCATGCAGCCCGACGCCTTCGAGTCGGGCAGCCGCTTCATCCCGGCCGCCCAGAAGGTCCGCCTGCTGCACGCCTCCATCCGGCACCATCTGCGGCGCGAGAACCGCTGGGACGTCGACGCCTTGGGGGTGCCGATCTGTCAGGAGGACATGATCGGCGGGCAGATGTTCTTCTCCCTGCTCGTGCTGGACAGCCTGCACCGCCTCGGCATCCACATGTCCCAGGAAGGCGCGGAGGCCTACTACTACGCGTGGCGGGTGGTGGGAGCGATGCTCGGCGTGGACCAGGACGCGGTCCCCAAGTCCCTCGACGACGCCCGCCAGTTCCTCGACCTCTACATGATCCGGCACATGGGCCCGTCCGAGGAGGGCGCGCACCTGACCCGCCAACTCATCGATCTGTACGAGGAGATCGTCCCCGGCACGTTCTTCGACCCGATCGTGTCCGCGCTGATCCGCCATCTCGTCGGCGACACCTGCGCCGACTGGCTGGAGGTGCCGCACACTCCGTGGGACACCGTGGTCAAGGCCGTACCCCACCTCCTGGGCGTCCTGGAGTCGATCGAGGACCGCTCCCCGCTCGGCGCCTGGGCCCTGGACCGCCTGGGCCACCTCACCACGGTCTTCGAACTGTCCTCCCTGACGCGCGGCCGGGTGATGCACTACGCCATCCCGGAACACCTCAAGAAGGACTACGGCGTACCGGGCACGATCCCCCGCACCCAGCGCTGGGTTCCGCCGGTCGGCGTGTCGGGCCGATGAGTTCGCCCGTTGCCCGAAGTCTTCCCTTGGACAGCCCCGCCCGCTCGGGGCAGCGAGGGAGAGGAAAGCAGGATGAACAGTCTGATTCGGCTGTACATGTCGATGTCGCTCGACGGCTTTGTCGCCGGCCCGGACGACCGGCCGGGGCAGGAGCTCGGACGGGACGGCGGACGGCTCTTCAACTGGCTCGACGACCGGGAGTCCGACGGCCCCAGCGGCCAGGTCTACCGCGAGGCGCTGGCGACCGGCGCGGTGATCTCCGGCCGGCGCACCTTCGAACTCGCCGGGCGCTGGCAGGGCGACCACCACGACGGCGTGCCGATCTTCGTCCTCACCCACCAGGTGGCGGACGGGGACGTCCCACCCGGCCACGCGCGATTCGTCACCGATGTCGACGACTGCGCCCGCCAGGCCCGCGCCGCCGCCGGCCACCGGCCGGTCATGGTCCACGGGGCGGGCGCGGCGCAGGCACTGCTGCGCGCCGGGCAGCTGGACGAGATGGAGATCCACCTGGTCCCGGTCCTCCTCGGGGAAGGACGGCGGCTGTTCGAGCACCTGGGCGCCGCTCACATCGAACTCGACCTCGTCCGACGCCTCGACGACCGGGACGTCACCCATCTGCGCTACCGGGTGCGGCGATCCGAGGAGGCGGCTGCGTGAAGACGCTCTTCGTCTCCTACCGCGTCAGCGACCTCGCCCGCTCGCTGGCGTTCTACACGGCCCTGGGCTATGCCGAACTGGGCCGGGTCGAACTCGGCGGCGGGGCTCGCCTCGTCCTCCTCACCTTCCCCGGCGAACCGGCGGCCTCGCTGGAACTGGTCCACCGCCCCGACGCCGCACCGGTCGACGTGGGCACCGGTTTCGACCACCTCGCGATCCAGGTGGACGCGCTCGCCAGCACCCTCGACACGCTGACCGCAGCGGGTCTGCGGCCCGGACCCCTCCAGTACCCGGGCGGCCCGCAGGGCCCCAAGACCTCGTGGCTCACCGACCCGGACGGCTATCGGATCGAGCTGGTGGAGTGGCCACCCGGACATCCCGACGGCATCACAGCGGCAGACTTCGCGTGACCACCGGCACAGCACTCCACGTGGCCCTTCGAAGACACGGCCGTCTCGGCCGTCGCCCCAGTCAGCCCGGCTTGACCGCCCGCGTCGCAAAGTAGTGCGACATGTACGCAGCGGATGCGTTGGACTGGTGCGGCGCCTCCGCGAAGCCGGTGAGGACGAACCCCGCGGCGAGTTGCCCGCCGATCTGGTCGGTGAGGGTGTGGCTGTATTCCAGGGCGGCGTCCGCGCCGAACTTCGCGGCGCGTTCCTCGGCGGTGTACTGCGTGACATCGCTGTAGGGCAGCTTGTGCACGACGATCAGCTCGCCACGCTCGTCGAGCGCCTCGTGGTCGAACAGGTACGCGTCCGGGTTGAGGAAGCCCGCGAGCAGGGTTCCGCCCGGTCGCAGGACTCGGAAGCACTCACGCCACACCGGTGCCAACTCCGGGACGAACAGGTTGGAGACCGGATGGAACACGACGTCGAAGACCGCGTCACCGAAAGCGCTGAGGTCGCGCATGTCGCCCAGGACGGTACGCAGCTCGAGTCCGTCACGTGCCGCCACCATCTGGTCCTGACCGAGCTGGCGGGGCGAGTTGTCGAACACGGTGACCCGCGCCCCGGTGGCGGCGAGGATCGGTCCCTGCTGGCCCCCGCCGGAGGCCAGGCACAACACGTCCTTGCCGGTCAGATCCGCCGGCAGCCAGGAGCGGTCGACGGGCTCATGCCCGATGAGAACGATCGACCAGTCACCCGTGCGGGCCCGCTCGACCGCCTCGGCACTCACCGGCCTCGACCACTCGTTGCCCTCTTGGACGTACTTGTCCCAGGCGGCCCGATTGTGGGCAGCCGGGTCGACCCCCATGTCCCGCACGTTCAACTCCCTGCTACGACCGAGTTCAGTGCGCCAGCCAACACGATCGCAGGGTGTGGCCTCAACGAAATTAGCTTCCGGCAAGCGGCGACGTATCGGCGCACTACCAAGACCACCGACCTCACCCCGCTCACCCGAACACCCTTGCCCACAACCGAGCACACCCCTACCCTGAGTTTGTGCCGCCAATAAACAAACCCCGAACGCACAACGCCGTGCCGGGCCACTCCCCCACCGACCTCAGCCGCCTCCGCACCACCCTCACCGTCTTCTTCGCCCTCGACGGCTTCATCTTCGCCGGGTGGGTCGTCCGCATCCCCGACATCAAAGAGCAGACCAACGCCTCCGCCACGACCCTCGGTCTCGCCCTCCTCGGCGTCTCCGCGGGCGCCGTCGTCACGATGATCCTCACCGGCCGCCTCTGCCGCCGCTACGGCAACCACCAGGTCACCGTCGTCTGCGCCGTTCTGCTCTGCCTCAGCGTCGCGCTCCCGCCCCTCACCCACTCCGCCCTCGCGCTGGGTGCCGTGCTCCTGGTCTTCGGCAGCGCGTACGGCGGGATCAACGTCGCCTTCAACAGCGCCGCGGTCGACCTCGTGCACGCCCTGCGGCGCCCGATCATGCCCAGCTTCCACGCCGCCTTCAGCCTCGGCGGCATGGCCGGCGCCGGGCTGGGCGCGCTGGTCGCCGGTGCGCTCTCCCCCACCTGGCACCTGCTCGGCCTCACCGCACTCGGCCTGCTGGTCACCGCCTTCACCGGCCGCGCCCTCCTGCGCATCCCGCCCCCCGCACCACCGCGGGACACTCCCCAGGCATCACCCCGAGCGCACCGGCCGGGTGCCGGCACCCGCCCCCTCGTGCTGACCTTCGGGCTGATCGCCCTCTGCACGGCCTACGGCGAGGGCGCCCTGGCCGACTGGAGCGCTCTGCACCTCAAACAGGACCTGGATGTCACCGCCGGTATGGCCGCCGCCGGTTACTCCTGCTTCGCTCTCGCCATGACCATCGGCCGTCTCACCGGCACCCGCCTGCTCGAACGGCTCGGCCAGACCCGCACCCTCGTGGCCGGCGGCACGACCGCCGCGATCGGCATGCTGCTCGGCGCTCTCGCCCCCGCCCTGTGGATCGCGCTCGTCGGCTTCGTGATCACCGGTCTCGGGCTGGCCAACCTCTTCCCGGTCGCCATCGAACGCGCCGGCACGCTCGCCGGGCCCGACGGGGTGGCGATCGCCTCCACTCTCGGCTACGGCGGCATGCTCCTCGGACCTCCCGCCATCGGCTTCATGGCCGACTGGTTCTCCCTGCCCCTCGCGCTCACCAGCGTGGCGGTGCTGGCCGCGACGGCAGCCGCCATCGCCCTCCTCACGCACCGCGCGACGCACCGTTGAGCGGATGATCGGGCGCGTCCGTCGATCCGCCGAAGATCCCCCAGCCCACCCCCCAACCCCTGCCTTCCGCGCGCACTCGATACGACAGACTCACCCCCGCACCCGATACGGCAGACTCACCCCCATGGACACCTCCATGGACACCCCTTCGGACGCACCCCAGAACGCCCCTTTGGACACGGCCGAGTTCATCCGGATCCTCGACCGGGAGGGCCGTCTGCTCGCCGACGCCGCGGAGCGGGCCGGCATCGACGCCAAGGTGCCCACCTGCCCGGAGTGGCAGGTGCGGGACCTGGTGCGGCACACCGGCGCGGTGCACCGCTGGGCCACCGGCTACGTCGCCGAGGGGCACCCGTCCCGTCGCCCCCTCGACGACGCGCCCGCCCTCGACGGCGCCGAGCTTCTGGCCTGGTTCCGGGAGGGCCACGCGCACCTCGTGCGCACCCTCGCCTCCGCCGCCCCCGACCTGGAGTGCTGGCACTTCCTGCCCGCCCCGTCCCCCCTCGCGTTCTGGGCCCGCAGGCAGGCGCACGAGACGAGCGTGCACCGCTTCGACGCGGAGGCCGCCCGCGGTGGCACACCGAGCATCCTGGACCCCCGGTTCGCCGCGGACGGCGTCGACGAACTGCTGCGCGGCTTCCACGCCCGTCCCAGGAGCCGGGTGCGCAGCGAGGAGCCGAGGGTGCTGCGGGTGCGGGCGACGGACGCGGACGACGACGCCGTGTGGACCGTACGCCTGACGCAGGAGCCGCCCGCGGCCGAGCGGGGCGAGACGGGGGACGCGGAGTGTGAAATCAGTGGGCCCGCCGCCCAGTTGTACCTGTCGCTGTGGAACCGCGTGCCGTTCCCGAGCGTGACCGGCGACCGAGCGCTCGCCGAGCTGTGGCGGTCGAACTCGGCCGTGTGACGCGAAGTCGCCCCGGCTCAGCCTGAGTGTCGCCCCAGGCTCAGCCCGAGTTCAGCATCCGCGTCAACACCGCACGCTGCACGGGCAGTACCTCACCGTGCAGCGTGCGTCCCTTGTCCGTGAGGCCCACCCGGACGCCGCGCCGGTCCTCGGGACACATGCCGCGTTCGATGAGTCCGTCCTTCTCCAGGCGGGCGATCAGCCGGGACAGCGCGCTCTGGCTGAGATGGATGCGGTCGGAGATCTCCTGGACGCGGTAGAAGCAGGCCCCCTCCTTCGCGCGCCCGTCGGCGAGCACGTCGAGGACCTCGAAGTCGCTGGCGCACAGGCCGTGTTGATGGAGGGCACGGTCGAGTTCGCACTGGGTGCGCGCATGCAGCGCCAGGATGTCCCGCCACTGTTCCACGAGTGCCTGCTCGGCCTTCTTCGCCGCCATGGGCGCACCGTAGCAGAGAAGAAGAATTATTGCACCGTAATTAAATGCGCTTGCATTCGATGCATGCGCATGTAGTGTCGTCGCCATGACCTCTCCGCTCACCACCCCCGCGTCCGAAGGACGCTGGACCCCCCGGCTGTGGGGCACCCTGCTGGTGCTCTGCGCCGCGATGTTCCTGGACGCGCTGGACGTGTCGATGGTCGGCGTCGCCCTGCCGTCCATCGGTGCCGACCTCGGCCTGTCCACCTCGACCCTGCAATGGATCGTCAGCGGCTACATCCTGGGATACGGCGGTCTGCTGCTCCTCGGCGGCCGCGCCGCCGACCTGCTGGGCCGCCGCCAGGTCTTCCTGGTCGCCCTCGCCGTCTTCGCGATCGCGTCGCTGCTCGGCGGGCTCGTCGACTCCGGACCGCTGCTGATCGCCAGCCGTTTCGTCAAGGGCCTGAGTGCCGCCTTCACCGCGCCGGCCGGCCTGTCCATCATCACCACGACCTTCGCCGAGGGCCCGCTGCGCAACCGCGCCCTGTCGATCTACACCACCTGCGGCGCCACCGGTTACTCGATGGGCCTGGTCTTCTCCGGCCTGCTGACGGAGGCCAGTTGGCGGTACACGATGCTGCTGCCCGCCCCCGTCGCCCTCATCGCCCTCGTCGTCGGCCTGAAGCTGCTGCCGCGCACCGAGCGCGAGAAGAGCAGCGGTGGCTACGACATCCCGGGCGCCGTCCTCGGCACCGCATCGATGCTGCTGCTGGTGTTCACCGTCGTCCAGGCGGCCGAAGTCGGCTGGGGCTCCGCCCGAACCATCCTGTCCTTCCTGGTGGTTGCCGCTCTCCTCACCGCCTTCGTGGCCGTGGAGCGACGCAGCCCCAGCCCGCTCATCCGGCTCGGCGTCCTGCGCTCCGGCCCCCAAGTGCGCGCTCAGCTCGGTGCGTTGACGTTCCTGGGCAGCTACATCGGCTTCCAGTTCCTGGTCACCCTGTACATGCAGCAGCTGCTCGGCTGGTCGGCGCTGCACACCGCCCTGGCCTTCCTGCCGGCGGGCGCGCTCGTGGCGCTCTCCGCGACGAAGGTGGGCACCGTCATCGACCGGTTCGGTACCCCGCGGCTGATCGTGCTCGGCTTCGCGCTGATGGTCGTCGGCTATCTGCTGTTCCTGCGCATCGACCTCGACCCGGTCTACGCGTCCGTGATCCTGCCGACCATGCTGCTCGTCGGCGCGGCCTTCGCACTGACATTCCCCTCCCTCAACGTCCAGGCCACGAACGGCGTCGACGAACACGAGCAGGGCATGGTGTCGGGTCTGCTCAACACCTCGGTACAGGTGGGCGGCGCACTGTTCCTGGCCGTGGTGACGGCGGTGCTGACGGCCAACGCCCCGCACGACCCGGCCGCCTCCCGGCAGGAGATCCTCGACGGCTACCTGCCCGGCCTGGTCGTGGTCACCGGCATCGCGGTCGCCGGCCTGCTGATCTCCCTGACGGGCCTGCGCGTCCGACGCCCGCGGCAGCCGTCCGTGGTGGTCGCCAAGTCCCTCTCCCAGGAGGAGACGGAGCCCGTCGCCGTACGCGACTAGCCGCGCCTTTCCGAAGTGCGCCCGGCGGAGCCCGCTTGCTCCACCGGGCGCACGCCCGTGCTACCGCGCGGCCCGGGTCATCAGCGTGCTGCTCCGTTTCCGTCAGGACACCACCCGGCCGCACGCCACAGAGCACACGGCTCAGCCCAGCCAGCCCGGCCGCACCAATCCCGACTCGTAGGCCAGCACCACGAGTTGGGCCCGGTCGCGGGCCCCCAGCTTCACCATCGTCCGGCTGACATGGGTCTTCGCGGTGAGCGGGCTGACCACCAGACGCCGGGCGATCTCCTCGTTGGACAGCCCGATGCCGACCAGCGCCATCACCTCCCGCTCCCGTTCCGTGAGCCCGGCCAGGGCGCCCTCGGCCGCGGGCTCCTTGGAACGGGCCGCGAACTCGGCGATCAGCCGCCGCGTCACCCCCGGAGACAGCAGCGCGTCGCCCTCCACCACCGCCCGTACGGCGCGCAGGAGTTCCTCCGGCTCGGTGTCCTTGACCAGAAAGCCGGAGGCGCCCGAGCGGATGGCCTCGAAGACGTACTCGTCGAGCTCGAAGGTCGTCAGCATGACCACCTTCACGTCCGGCAGGTCACCGTCGCCGGTGATCCCGCGGGTCGCCGCGAGGCCGTCGAGGACCGGCATGCGGATGTCCATCAGGACGACGTCGGGGCGCAGTTCGCGGACCATCCGCAGCGCCTCCTCACCGTCCGACGCCTCCCCGGCCACCTCGATGTCCGGCTGCGCGTCGAGCAGCGCACGGAATCCGGCCCGTACGAGTGACTGGTCGTCGGCGAGCAGTACGCGGATCACCGGTCGTCCTCCTTGGCCTTGACCTTCAACGGCAGTACGGCGAGCACCCGGAAACCCCCGTCGGGCCGCGGTCCCGCCTCGATCGTGCCACCCAGGGCCGCGGCCCGCTCCCGCATTCCGGCCAACCCGTTGCCGCTGCCGCCCGCGTCGGCGCCGGTCGCGGGACCGTCGTCGTCGATACGCAGCCGTAGCGCCGTACCGTCGCCGGAATCGACGCGCACGCGCGCGTGCCGCGATCCCGAGTGCCGTACGACATTGGTGAGCGCCTCCTGCACGATGCGGAACGCGGCGAGGTCCGTGCCGGGCGGCAGCTTGGGTGCCGTTCCTTCGACCGTCACGGTCAGCCCCGCGCTCGCGGCCTGTTCCACCAGCTCGGGGAGGCGGTCGAGGCCGGGAGCGGGCGCGCGGGGCGCGTCTCCGGGCGCACGGAGGGTGTCGAGGACCTGGCGGACCTCGCCGAGCGCCTCCTTGCTGGCGGCCTTGATGGTGGTGAGGGCGGTGCGGGCCTGCTCGGGGTCGCTGTCGAGGAGGGCGAGACCGACACCGGCCTGCACATTGATCACGGAGATGCTGTGGGCGAGGACGTCGTGCAGTTCGCGCGCGATCCGCAGCCGCTCCTCGTCGGCCCGCCGCCGTGCCGCCTGCGCCCGCTCGGCCCGCTCCCGCGCCCACTGCTCCCGCCGGGTCCGGGCCAGCTCCGCCACAGCGACGATCGCGACGGCCCAGGCCGCGACCACACCCTCCGACCCCCAGGTGGCGGCCCGGTCCCCGGACGGCGGCAGCCACTGGTAGAGCCAGTGGGCCACCAGCGCCTGCCCGACCCAGAGCAGGCCGAGGGCGGTCCAGGCGGCCGTACGGTGTCCGGCGACGACCGCACTGAAGCAGGCCACGGCGACGGCCACGAAGACGGGTCCGTACGGATAGCCCGCGCCGAGATACAGCATGGTGGCGGCCGCCGTGCCGAACACGACGACCACCGGGTACCGGTGCCGCCACAGCAGCAGTCCGGCCGCCACGACGAGCAGCACGCGCGCGAAGGTGTCGAGCGGGGCCCGATCATGTACCTGCTGCTCGGCCGCGAAGCGGGAGCCGCCGAGCACGAAGGCGGTGATCAGCACGGTGGACCGCCAGGGCCACCGGGCGACGGCGTCCTCGTCTCCCCACCGGTTCCACCACGGCGGCCCGTGCCGCCACCACGAGGGCGGACCTCCGCGTACGCGCTGCTCGTCCATGTCCGCCACGCTAGACGCCACCACGCGCGCGGGGCGTCAGCCGGGCGAGGTGATCACACGTACTCCCCGTGAAGTACGTCGCCGTCCCCGGCCGCGCGCTCCCTGATCCGCAGCCCGCGCAGCCGCCTCGGCGCCCACCAGTTGGCGCGCCCGGCGAGCCGCATCGTCACCGGCAGCAGCACCACCCGGATGAGGGTGGCGTCGACGAGGACGGTGAGGGCCGTGCCGACGCCGAGCTCCTTCAGGAAGACGACGCCCCCGGTGGCGTACGACAGGAAGGACAGCGCGAGGATGCCGGCCGCGGCGGTGATCAGCGGCGCGCTGTGCCGGATGCCCTCGCCCACGGCCCGCACGGTGTCGCCGGTCCGTTCGTGCTCCTCCTTGATGCGGGCCAGCAGGAACACCTCGTAGTCCATGGACAGCCCGTACGCCACACAGAACATCAGCACCGGGATGCTCGGCTCGATCGAGCCGGTCGGGGTGAACCCGAGGAGCCCGGACAGATGCCCGTCCTGGAAGACCCACACCAGGCAGCCGAACATCACCGACAGGCTCAGCAGGTTCAGCACGGTCGCCTTCAGCGGCAGCAGCACGCTGCCGGTCATCAGGAAGAGGATCACGTACGTCGCCACCAGCACGATGCCCACCGCGTACGGCAGCCGGTCCAGGAGCGTGGCCCGGAAGTCGGTGGTCTCACCCGGGTAGCCGCCGACCAGGGCGGGGGCCGGAGCCTCGGTGCCCCGGACCCGTTCGACGAACGCGGGCACGTCCCCGTACATGGCCCGCTGGGTCGGTACGACGGCCAGGCGCGCGCGTCCGTCGACGGCGGTGAGCCGGTCCTGGCCCGGGGCGCCGGTGCGGCGGCCGTCCCGGTAGGTGCCCTCGGGCGCGTCGACCTGGAACACGCCCGGGACGCGGGAGAGCCGGGCCGCGTACGCGCGCGTGGCGGCGGGCTCGGTGCGTTCGGTGAGGACCACCTGGATGGTGTCCGTGGGTTCGGCGGCGAACTCGCGGTGGACGATCTCGGAGGTGGTGCGTGAGGAGGTGCCGGCGGGCAGGGTGCGTTCGTCGGGCAGGCCGAAGCGCAGGCCGAGCACGGGTGCGGCCGCGACGAGGAGGACAGCGAGTACTCCGGCGCCGGCGAGGACCGGGCGGCGCAGGGCCGCGAGGGCGGCGCGGTGCCAGAAGCCGGAGGCGGGCGCCGCGGGGCGTTCCACGCGGTGACCCCAGCGGGCGAGCGCGGCCGGCAGCACCAGGACGGCGCCGGCGACCGCGGTGAGGACGACGAGGACGCCCGCGTACGCGAACGAGCTGAGGAAGAAGAACGGGAACACCAGCAGCGCGCACAGCGACACGCCGACGGTGATCCCGCTGAAGACGACCGTGCGCCCGGCCGTGACGGTCGTCGCGAGCACGGCGTCCCGCTGCGCACGCCCCGCGGCACGCTCCTCGCGGTAGCGGTTGATGACGAACAGGCTGTAGTCGACGCCCAGTCCGAGGCCGAGGACCAGCGCCAGGTTCGCGGCGAACGTCGACACGGAGGTGAACTGCGCCAGCAGGCGCAGACCCGCGAGTGTGCCGAGGACGGAGAGCAGACCGACGGCCACGGTGAGCAGGGCGGCCACGGTGCGCCGGTACACCAGGATCAGCAGGAGCAGGACGACGGGCAGGGCGAACGCCTCCGCGCGCAGGAAGTCGGCGCGGGCCTGTTCGCCGACCTGCCGGGAGATCTCCTCCTGTCCCCCGACGCGGACGTCGAGTTCAGCGGTGGTGCGGGTCAACCGGGGTGACAGGTCTGCGAGTTGTTCGCGGGTGTCGGTGGCGCTGCCCGTCAGGTGGGCGAGGACCAGGGCGCGGCGGCCGTCCTCCCCGCGCAGGGCGGGACTGCGGGCGTCCCAGTAGGAGCTGACGTCCGCGACGCCGGGCAACTCCGCGATCCCGGCGACGAGTTCACGAGCGGCCCGTGCGGTGCGCGGGCTGTCCACGTCGCCGTCGCGGGCCGTCACGAGGACGGCGAGATTGGGGTTGCCGGTGTGGAAGTCGGCGCGCAGCCGGTCGGCCGCCCGCACCGACTCCGTGCCGGGCGCGCTCCAGCGGGAGAGGTCGAGATCCTGCTGGGCGCCCGCACCGTAGGCGGCGAGGCCGAGCAGGACGAGGAGTGCGCCGAGCAGTACGGCGCCACTGCGCCGCACGGCCAGACGGCCGAGCCGGGTGAGCATGGAGGGGCCTTTCCGGAGGGGGCGTTGGCCCGCCCACCGTCCACCGGGCCGCTGGAAGACCCACTGGAAGATCCGCTGGAAGGCCCGGGGAGGCCTGCCGGGGTTAGGCTCGACGCATGGGTGAGGGGACGGAACTCGGGACGCTGCGCTTCGAACTGCTGGGCCCGCTGCGCGCGTTGCGCGACGGCACCGACATCCCGCTCGGTCCGCCGAAGCAGCGCGCGATCCTCGCCGTGCTGCTCCTCCAGGACGGGCGGACGCTGTCCTACGAGGGTCTGGTCGAGGCGGTGTGGGGCGACGCGCCGCCGGCTCATGTCCGCAACCTGGTGCAGAAGTACGTCTCCGGGCTGCGCCGCGCGCTCGGGGGCGGGGTGGAGCTGTCGTGGACGGGCGCCGGATACCGCCTGACCGGAGCCGCCGTCGACGACCTGGCGGCGCGTCGGCGACTGGTGGACGCGGCGCTAGCGGCGCGGGACGCCGGTGACGTGCGCCGCGCCGTCGAACTGGCGGCGGAGGCGGAGGAGTTGTGGCGCGGCGACTTCGCGGAGGGCCTGCGGGCGCCCTACCTCGCGGCGGAGCGGCTGCGCTGGGCGGAGAAACGGCTCACGGTTCTCGAAGCGCGCCTGGAAGGCGAGATCACGCTCGGCCGCTCCTTCGAGCACGTCCACGAACTCGTCCGCCTCGTCGCCGCTCACCCCCTCCGCGAGCGCCTCGTCGAACTCCTCATGCTCGCCCTGTGCCGCCTCGGCCGCCCGACCGACGCCCTCACCGCGTACGAGGCCGCCCGCCGGCGGCTGGCGACGGCCCTGGGCGCGGACCCGGGGCCGGCCCTGCGCTCCCTGCACACCCGGGTCCTGCGCCAGGACGCGGAACTACTGCCGTCGCCGCCGGTTCCGGTGGCCTGAGGACGGCCCGGTGAGCACCGTCCGCCCTGAAGGCGATCACCGTCCTGGAGATCACCGTGGCGTGACGCTACTCGCCGTACACCAGGCCCACCCCGTGGGCGAGTTGGCCCACCGCATGCCGGAAGAACGTCGCCCGGTCCTCCACCACGCGGTTGAACTGCCCGAAGAGCTCGAACCCGACCAGCCCGTACAGCTGGGCCCAGGCCGCCACGAGCGTGGTGACCGTCTCCGGCGGGAGGTCGGGGGCCAGGTCGGCGGTCATGCGCTCGGCCTCGGGGCGCAGTTCGGCGGGCAGCCGGGGCTTGGCGAGGCCGCGGCCCTGGTACGCCTCGCGCGTGATGCCGATGAGGAGCAGCCCGACGCGGGACGCGGCCGGGACGGTCGCCTGGGGCGCGCTGTAACCGGGGACCGGGGAACCGTAGATCAGCGCGTACTCGTGCGGACTCCCCAGCGCCCAGTCACGCACCGCCTCGCAGACCGCCACCCAGCGCTGGGCGGGCGCGGCACCGGCCGTCTTCTGATGCGCCGCCTCCGCGCTCTCGCCGAGGGAGTTGTAGGCGTCGATGATGAGCGCGGTGAGCAGGTCGTCGCGGCTCGGGAAGTAGCGGTAGAGCGCGGAGGAGACCATGCCGAGCTCGCGCGCCACGGCCCGCAGCGAGAGCTTGGCGGCGCCGTCGACCGCGAGCTGTCTGCGCGCCTCGTCCTTGATGGCCGCGGTGACCTCGATACGGGCGCGCGCTCGGGCGCCGCGGGGAGTGTTGTCGTCTGCGGGGCTCATACGGGCCAGTGTCCCATGAAAAGAGAGCGGTGCACACAAACGAGAGCGCCGATAAAAATAGAGAGCACTGCTCTTGCTTTGGAGCACCTGTCCAGTGCAGACTGAAGACCAAGCGAGAGCACCGCTCACAAAAGAGAGCAGGGCTCCACAATAACCTCTGGGGGACCCCATGTCCGCGTCCACGCACGTCAAGAAGCCCGGCTGGTTCACCGTCAACGTCTTCAACCGCATCGTGGCCTGGATGACCCGCCGCGGTCTCAGCGTCTGGGGCTCCAGGGTCCTCGCCGTGCGCGGTCGCAAGAGCGGCGAGTGGCGGACCACCCCGGTGAACCTGCTGACCCTCGACGGACAGCAGTACCTCGTCGCCCCGCGCGGTCACGTCCAGTGGACGCACAACATGCGGGCGGCCGGCGGCGGCGAGCTGCACCTGGGCAAGAACGTGGACGTGTTCACCGCGGTGGAGGTCGCCGACGACGACAAGGTCCCGTTGCTGCGCGCCTACCTCAAGCGCTGGAAGGCCGAGGTCGGCGTCTTCTTCAACGGTGTCGGCCCCGACTCCCCCGACGCGGACCTGCGCCGCATCGCCCCGGACCACCCGGTCTTCCGGATCACGATCACGAGCTGACGCCACGCCTCGCGGCCGCTGCCCCTCACCGGCGGCCCCTCAACGTCACCACCCGCACCCAGGCGTCACCACCCGCACCCTCTTCGTCAGGCAGGCCCCGCCTTCCCCGAACCCTCGCGCCAGGCCAGGCCCCGCCTCCACCGCACCCTCACGTCAGCCCCCACCTGACGCGCACCCTCGCGTCAGGCCCCCGCCTCACCGTCAGCCGAGTCGGCCGCCCCCGCAAGCCCGACCCGCCGGTCCAGCGCCGCCAGCACCCGCTGCGCCATGGGACGCCCCCGCACGATCTCCCCCAGCGACGTCGACCCACGCGTGATGTCCATGAACGCCCGCCAGGCCGGCCGGAACCCGGTCAGCGCGGCATGGAACAGCCCCGGCCGGCGCTCGAACGCCAGCAGCAGCCGCTTGCCGACGCTCATCTCGACGCCGAGGCCCGCCTTGATCGCGAAGGCGTAGTTCAGGGCCTGGCGCCGGGTGTCCACCGCGTCATGCGCCTCGGCGATCCGCACCGCCCACTCCCCCGCGAGCCGCCCCGAGCGCAGCGCGAACGAGATGCCCTCGCGGGTCCACGGCTCAAGGAGCCCCGCCGCGTCCCCGCACACCAGCACCCGCCCCCGCGACAGCGGGGAGTCATCGGCACGGCAGCGGGTCAAGTGCCCGGAGGAGATGCTCGGTTCGAAGCCGGCGAGGCCGAGCCGGGCGATGAGGTCCTCCAAGTACCGCTTGGTGGCGGCGCCTTCACCGCGCGCGGAGATGACTCCGACCGTCAGCGTGTCGCCCTTGGGGAACACCCAGCCGTAACTGCCGGGCATCGGCCCCCAGTCGATGAGCACCCGCCCCTTCCAGTCCTCGGCGACCGTCTCCGGCACCGGGATCTCGGCCTCGAGCCCGAGGTCGACCTGGTCGAGCTTCACCCCGACATGTGCTCCTATGCGGCTGGCGCTGCCGTCGGCGCCGACCACCGCATGCGCGAGCACCGTCTCGCCGCCCTGGAGGACGACCGCGACCGTGCGCCGGTCGGGCACCGCCGAGCCGTGCTGCTCGACCCGCTGGACGGTCACGCCCGTCCGCAGCTCGGCGCCCGCCTTCTGCGCGTGCTCGACGAGCTGCTGGTCGAACTCGGGCCGGTTGATCAGCCCGAACAGCATCTGCTTGGAGCGGCGGGTACGGGTGAAGCGGCCGTTGTGCGAGAACGTCACCGCGTGCACCCGGTCCCGGAAGGGCAGCTCGAAGCCGGGGGGCAGGGAGTCGCGGGAGGGTCCGATGATGCCGCCGCCGCACGTCTTGTAGCGGGGCAGCTCCGCCTTCTCCAGCAACAGCACACGCCGCCCGGCGACAGCGGCCGCGTAGGCGGCCGAGGCCCCCGCGGGCCCCGCGCCCACCACGACGACGTCCCACACCTGCCGCGCGTCGTCCGCCGAAGAGTTCTCGCTGGTCACGATGGTCTACTGCTCCGATCAAGCCGCTTGCCGCTGCTGCCTTGTGCATCCTACGACCGCCATCGCCGCAGGCCACTGTGGGAGGATCTCCGTACCCATACGTACAACGTCGCACCTACAAGGAGCGTGCCCATGTCGTCGAATCCGGTCGCCGAGACCGTCGCCTCACTGATGCCCCGGGCGAAGGCCGAACTCACCGAACTGGTGGCGTTCAAGTCGGTGGCGGACTTCGACCAGTTCCCGAGGAGCGAGAGCGAGGGCGCGGCCCGCTGGGTCGCGGACGCGCTGGCCGCCGAGGGCTTCCAGGACGTGGCACTGCTCGACACCCCGGACGGCACCCAGTCGGTGTACGGCTACCTGCCCGGTCCCGAGGGTGCGAAGACGGTCCTGCTGTACGCGCACTACGACGTGCAGCCGCCGCTGGACGAGTCGGCGTGGACGACTCCGCCGTTCGAGCTGACCGAGCGCGACGGCCGCTGGTACGGGCGCGGTGCAGCCGACTGCAAGGGCGGCGTGATCATGCACCTGCTGGCCCTGCGCGCGCTGAAGGCGAACGGCGGCGTGCCGGTGCACGTCAAGGTCATCGCCGAGGGCTCGGAGGAGATGGGCACGGGCGGTCTGGAGCGGTACGCCGAGGACCACCCGGACCTGCTGGAGGCCGACACCATCGTGATCGGCGACGCGGGCAACTTCCGCGTGGGCCTGCCGACGGTGACGACGACACTGCGCGGCATGACCCTGGTCCGCGTCCAGGTCGACACCCTCGCGGGCAACCTGCACTCCGGGCAGTTCGGCGGCGCGGCGCCCGACGCGCTGGCCGCGCTGATCCGCGTACTGGACTCGCTGCGCGCCGAGGACGGTTCGACCACCGTGGACGGGCTCGCCCCCGGGACGGCGTGGGACGGTCTGCGGTACGACGAGGAGCAGTTCCGGCAGGACGCCAAGGTCCTCGACGGTGTGGAGCTGATCGGTTCCGGCACGGTCGCCGACCGCATCTGGTCCCGCCCGGCCGTCACCGTCCTCGGCATCGACTGCCCGCCGGTCGTCGGCGCCACCCCGTCCGTGCAGGCGGGCGCCCGCGCGCTGGTGAGCCTGCGGGTGCCGCCGGGCGTGGACGCCGCCGAGGCGACGAAGCTGCTCCAGGCCCACCTGGAGACGCGCACGCCGTGGGGCGCCCGGGTGCGCACCGAGCAGGTCGGCCAGGGCCAGCCCTTCAGCGCCGACCCGACCAGCCCGGCGTACACGGCGATGGCCGAGGCGATGTCGGTGGCCTACCCGGGCCAGGAGATGCAGTACGCGGGCCAGGGCGGCTCCATCCCGCTCTGCAACACCCTCGCCGCCCTGTACCCGAGCGCGGAGATCCTCCTGATCGGCCTCAGCGAGCCGGAGGCGCAGATCCACGCGGTCAACGAGAGCGTCTCCCCCGAGGAGTTGGAGCGGCTGTCGGTGGCGGAGGCCCTGTTCCTGCGCAACTACGCGGCGATGTGAATCGCCTGACGGCACACTCCGACATCGGCATAGCCCTGGCCCGCCTCGACGACCACGACCTCACCGGTCTCGTGGCGTCGGGGCGGCCGCTGGGCGCCGGGATCGGCGGCCGGGCCACGCTCGTCGAGGTGGCCGGCCGACCGGTGTTCGTGAAACGGGTGCCGCTCACCGACATGGAGCGGCACCCGAACCACGTACGGTCCACGGCGAACGTCCTGGGCGTGCCCCTCTACTGCCACTACGGTTTCGGCAGTCCGGGGTTCGGCGCCTGGCGTGAACTGGCCGTGCACACGATGACGACGGACTGGGTGCTGTCCGGCAAGTACACCGGCTTCCCGCTGATGCATCACTGGCGGGTACTGCCCGACACGCCCCAGCCGCTCCCGGCCGAACTCGCCGACGTGGAGCGGACGGTGGCGTACTGGGGCCCGGGGGTGCGCGACCGCGTCGAAGGGCTGCGGACGGCGTCCGCGAGCCTGACGCTGTTCCTGGAGCACGTGCCGTACACCCTGCACGACTGGTTCGACGCCCAGTTGCGCACCAGCCAGGCCGACCGCGCCTGCTCCCTGGTGGAGCGCGGCCTGCGGGCGGTCACCGACTTCCTGCACGCGCGCGAACTCCTGCATTTCGACGCCCACTTCAAGAACATCCTCACCGACGGCCGGCAGCTCTATCTGACCGACTACGGCCTGTCCCTCTCGGCCCGCTTCCAACTCGCCCCGCACGAGCGGAACTTCTTCACCAAGCACCGGCACTACGACCGCGCCTACACGGCCAGCTACCTCGTGAACTGGCTCACCGTCGCGTTGCACGGCTACGGCCCGGACGACCGCCGGGCGTTCATCGAGGCCTGCGCCGAGGGCATGCGGCCCAGGGGCATCCCCCGGGCCGCGGCGAGCATCCTCGTCCGGCACGCGCGCGTGGCGTCCTTGCTGGGCGACTTCAACCGCCGGTTCCAGCAGGAGAGCAGGACCACGCCGTATCCGACGGAGGAACTGAGACTCGCGAGCGCCTAGGTGGGCCGTCCGGACGGCCCACCCCCCTAGGCCACCGGAATTCCGGCCTCCAGGTACAGCGCGGCTCCGCGTTCGCGTGCCCGCAGTGCCCAGCGCAGCCGCTCGTAGCGGACGGGGGGCAGCAGCTCGGCGGCCTCCTGCTCGCTGACGAAGCGCCATGCGCGCAGTTCGGGCCCGGGCAGCAGGAGTTGACCGGCCTCGGCGGCGTCGAGCCGACCGCCGTCGAAGAGGAGGCGCAGTCCGCCGTAGCCGGGAGGCACGGGCTGTTCCCAGTCGACGACCAGCAGGCGCGGTACGTCGTCCAGCGCGATCCCGGTCTCCTCGGCGACCTCGCGCATGCCCGCGCGCGCGGGAGCCTCGCCGGGTTCGACGACCCCGCCGGGAAACTCCCAGCCGGGCTTGTAGGTGGGGTCGACGAGCAGCACGCGGTCCTGCTCGTCGAAGAGGAGGACGCCGGCGGCGACGGTCTCGGCGGTCGGCTCGGGGGTCTGCACGATGTCGCAGACCGGCACGGCACCGGAGCCGACGGCCTCGGCGATCCGGACGGCCGTCTCGTACGGGGTGAGGGCACTGGTGTCGACGAGATGGGCGTCGGCGGTGAGCCAGGAGGCGAGGGCGGTGCGGTACGGCTCGATGTGGTCGTACGACCACTGCCGTACCCGTATCTCGCCGTCCGGGAGGTCGGGCGGGATCTCCCGCCCCGCTATTCGCTCGCGCAGGATCGTTTCCGCCGGGGCGAGGAGGAGGTGCTGGACGGTGATGCGGCGGGCGGCGAGGCCGCCGAAGATCTCGTCGCGGTACTCCTGGCGCAGCAGGGTCATGGGGACCACGAGGGTCCCGCCGAGCTCGGTGAGCAGGGCGGCCGCCGTGTCGATCACGAGCCGGCGCCAGATCGGCAGGTCCTGGAAGTCGCCGACCTCGGCGAGGCGCTTGGGCGGGAGCAGGTGCGTGAGCGCTCCGCCGACGACCTCGGGGTCGAAGAGCGTGCTGTTCGGGATCAGTTCGATCAGTTCCCGTGCGGTGGCGGTCTTCCCCGCACCGAACGCGCCGTTGATCCAAACGACGGTCACGGTTCCCCCTCTTCTGTTGGCCCCCTGAGGCTTGCCCGCTCCACCCCGGCACGGAAACCAGCCCCAGTTGAGGGCCCTCGTACGACGATGCCGGCGCCCCCTGCGGCAAGGGGCGCCGGCACCGTGGTCCCGCTCTCGTCAGTCGTTCTGGCCGAGGGCGTTCTTGTCCACGGCCAGGCTGTCGCTGGCGATCGTGTGGTCGAGGGTGCTGAGGGTCTTGTCGACGTCGAGGTCGGTGAGGTTGTCGCCGACCGCGTGGGACGGGGTGATGGCGGCGACGACGAAACCGGTGGCCAGGGAGGCGATGGCAGCCATGGTGCGCTTCTTCATGCCCCGTTCAACTGAGAAACGGCACAGGGGTCACGCGCCCGTCCGCTCGGGCACCCGGCCGGCTCCGGCACGGGCGCGTCGTACGAGGTCGCGGGCGGCGTCGGACCACTGCGGATACGCGAAGGCGAATCCCGCCTCCAGCAGGCGTCCCGGCACCACCCGGCGGCTCTTCAGCAGCAGTTCGGTGTCCGAGCGCAGCACGAACGCCCCGATCTCGGCCATCCACCGGGTGGCGGGCAGCCCGACGGGCATGCCCTGGGCGGCCCGGAGGTCCCGCATGAACGCGCGGTGCGGCAGCGGGCCGGGGGCCGCGAGGTTCACCGGCCCGGCGAGGTCGTCGCGGTCGACCAGGAACTCGACCGCGCGGACGAAGTCGTGCTCGTGGATCCAGGAGACGTACTGCGCCCCGCCCGCCACGGGGCCGCCCAGCCCGAGCCGCACCATGGTCCGCAGCACGTCGAAGACCCCGCCGCGGTCCGGGCTCATGACCATGGCGGACCGGAGAGCGACCTTCCTGGTGCGCGGCGTGCCGGCCTCGTCCTGGGCCCGCTCCCACCGCTGGGCGATCTCGACGCTGTAGGCCCAGTAGTCGGGGGCGTCCGGCTCGGTGCCGCCGATGACTCCGCCGGCCTCGTCGTGGGGCGCGTCGAAGCGATGGGCGTAGACGGTGGCCGTGCTCATCTGCAACCAGACACGTGGCGGCCGTACGGCGCCCGCGATCGCCTCTCCGACGACCCTGGCGGAGTCGACCCGCGAGTCCATCATGGCCTTCAGGTTGGCCGGGGTGTAGCGGCAGCTGACGCTGCGCCCGGCCAGGTTGATCACCACGTCGCTGCCGTCGACCGCGTCGGCCCAGGGCCCGAGCGTCTTCCCGTCCCACTGCACCTCATGGTCCCGGGTCGGCCGCCGGGTCAGGACGACGACGTCATGGCCCGCCGCGCGCAGAGCACGGTCGAGGACGGTGCCCACCTGCCCGGTTCCCCCGGGGATCACGAACTTCATCAGGCTCCCCCTTCGTGTGAGGGGAGCCTAGCGCACAAAGTTGAACGTGTTCAAAATTGACTCTTCGCCGGAGCCCGCGCGGCAGGGGGTCTACCGGGATCCCGCTCCGACGCGTACATGTAGTCATCCCATCTTTCGCTGGTACGGAGGAACGTAACGATGCGTAACCTTCACACCCGCACAACCCGTGGCCGAGTGGTCGGAGCACTCACCGCCGCACTGCTCGCCGCCGCAGGACTCGCCGCACCCTCGGCGCGGGCCGCCGCACCCGCCCTGGACGACGGTCTCGCCCTCACCCCGCCCATGGGCTTCAACAACTGGAACTCCACGCACTGCCGTGCCGAGTTCAACGAGGCGATGGTCAAGTCGATCGCGGACATCTTCGTGGACAAGGGCCTCAAGGACGCCGGATACCAGTACGTCAACCTCGACGACTGCTGGGCCCTGCCCGAGCGGAACGCGGACGGCAAGCTCGTACCGGACCCCGTCCGCTTCCCGAACGGGATCAAGGCGGTCGCCGACTACGTCCACTCCAAGGGACTGAAGTTCGGCATCTACACGAGCGCGGGCACCAAGACGTGCAACAGCGCGGGATTTCCCGGCGCGCTGGGCCACGAGTACAGCGACGCCCAGCAGTTCGCGGACTGGGGCGTGGACTATCTCAAGTACGACAACTGCAACAACCAGGGCGTGGACGCCAAGTCGCGCTACACGACCATGCGCGACGCCCTGCGGGCGACCGGCAGACCCATCGTCTACAGCATCTGCGAGTGGGGCGAGAACAAACCCTGGGAGTGGGCGTCCGACGTGGGCCACCTGTGGCGCACGACCGGCGACATCAGCGACAACTGGGGATCGATGCTCTCGATCCTGCGACAGAACCTCCCGCTCGCCGCGCACGCCGGCCCCGGGCACTGGAACGACCCGGACATGCTGGAGGTCGGCAACGGCGGCATGACCGACACCGAGTACCGCTCGCACTTCTCCCTGTGGTCGATCATGGCCGCGCCGCTCCTCATCGGCTCCGACCTGCGCCACGCGAGCGACGCGACCTACGAGATCCTCGGCAACAAGGAGGTCATCGCGGTCGACCAGGACCCGCTCGGCAAGCAGGGCACCGTGGTCTCCTCGGAGGGCGGCCGGTGGGTCGTCGCCAAGCAGATGCGGGACGGCAGCCGCGCGGTGGCCCTGTTCAACGAGTCCGGCACCGCCCAGCGCATCGCCACGACCGCCGCGGCCGTCGGCCTCCCCGCCGCCCACGCCTACACCCTGCGCGACCTGTGGCAGCACCGGAGTTACAACACCGCCGGTACCATCGCCGCGACCGTCCCGGCGCACGGCACGGTCCTCGTGCGGGTCTCCGCCGACTCCGCGTGGGCCAAGCACCCGCCCGCCATGGAACTCGGCCTGGAAGGCAGCCAGTTGATCGAGGCCGGCGCCCCGGCCACGCTGACGAGCACGGTCACCGACCTGGGCCGCACCCCGGCCCGGAAGGTCTCCGTCGCCCTCACCGGCCCCGCGGGCTGGTCCGTACGCCCCACCTCGGCGACCACGGCGGCCGTCCTGCCGACGGGCCGTTCCCTGCGCACCGGATGGACGGTGGCCGCCCCGGCCGGGACGCCCACCGGGTCGTACGACCTGACCCTCAAGGCGCGTTACCGCTCACCGGCCGGCGTCCGCGTCACCACGGCCCTGACGGTGACGGTCTCCGTGGTGGTGCCGCCGCCCTCGGGGACCTCCCAACTCAGCGACCTTCCCTGGTTGTCGGCCCTGAGCGGATGGGGGCCCGTGGAGCGCGACACCAGCAACGGGGAGAACGCCGCGGGCGACGGACACCCGATCACCATCGGCGGCGTGGTGTACGCCAAGGGACTTGGTGTGCACGCCCAGAGCATCATCGAGTACTACACGGGCAGGACGTGCGAGACGGTCGCCGCGGACGTCGGCGTCGACGACGAGAAGGGCGCCGCCGGGACGGTCGCCTTCGAGATCTGGGCGGACGGCACCAAGGTCGCCTCGACCGGGGTCCTCACCAACGCGATGCCGGCCCAGCCGCTCACCGCGGACGTCACCGGCGCCCAAGTGGTCCGGCTCGTCGTCACCGACGGCGGCGACGGCCTCGACTCGGACCACGCGGACTGGGCGAACGCGCGGTTGACCTGCTGAATCCCACCGGGCGGGCCGGTCACCCCGACCGGCCTACCCGGCCTCCGACGCGAACATGCCGACCGACGCAGGGGCCCACCGGGCCACCGGCAAGAACGTTCCGGCCGATCCGTCCGGCCTCCGACGCGAACACGCCGACCGCCCCCGGCCACAGCCCCAGCCCCAGCCCCGGCCTGAACGTTCCTGCGGGATCAGACCGGCGCCTTGTCCGCGCCCTTGGCGAGCGCCGCCGCGGCCGCCCCCACCAGCCCCGCGTCCGTACCCATCTGGGCCGGCACGACCGCGAGACGCTGGACGAAGGACAGGGTGGCGTAGTCGGTCAGGGCCTTGCGGAGCGGCGTGAGGAGCACCTCGCCCGCCTTGCCCACTCCCCCGCCGATCACCGCGATGTCGATCTCGACGAGGGTCGCGGTGGCGGCGATCCCGGCGGCCAGCGCCTGCGCGGCCCGCTCGAAGGAGGCCACCGCGATCGGATCGCCGGCCCGGGCCGCGGCGGCCACCGCGGCGGCCGAGGTGTCCCCGTCCGGTCCGGGCCGCCAGCCGTTCTCGTACGCCCGCCGGGCGATGTTGGGACCGCTGGCGATCCGCTCCACACAGCCGCGCGAGCCGCACGCGCACGGGTCGCCGTCCATGTCCACGCTGATGTGACCGATGTGGCCCGCGTTGCCGGTCGGCCCCGGGTGCAGCCGGCCGCCCAGCACCAGGCCGCCGCCGACGCCCGTCGACACCACCATGCACAGCGCGTTGTCGTGCCCGCGCGCGGCGCCCTGCCAGTGCTCGGCGGCCGTGATCGCCACGCCGTCGCCGATCAGCTCGACCGGCAGTCCGCCGGTCGCCGCACGGACCCGCCGGACCAGCGGATAGTCGCGCCAGCCGGGCACGTTGACCGGGCTCACGGTGCCCGCGGAGGCGTCCACCGGGCCCGCGCTGCCGATACCGAGAGCCGAGGCGCTTTCCCACAACGGCGACACGGTGAGTTCGCCGAGCACCTCCTCGACGGCCCGCATGACGGTCTCGCCGTCCTCCTGGGCGGGCGTGGCGCGCTGCGCGCGGACCAGGATGTGGCCGCGGTCGTCGACCAGCGCACCGGCGATCTTGGTGCCGCCGATGTCGAGCGCTGCCACGAGGTCGGTGTGCATCAGTGTCAGATCTCCCCGTCAACCGTCAGAAAAAGCGGGCCGTTCCGAGGTGGGGGCACGGACACGGCAATTGTGGTGGACAGTGTCCCCCGCATCTGACAACGTTGTCCAGGCTCTATGCTCGACGCCACATCCTCATACAAAATCATGGACGCCGCACCCCTCCTTTGGGGATGAACCCGTGGATGACCCGTGGACGACAGGACAGGACGCCGTATCGTGCCCGAGACCACCCGCCGTGCAGAGCGAATCGCCGCCACGCGTTACGGCAACCGTCCGACGATGAAGGACGTGGCCGCACGCGCCGGAGTGGGCCTCAAGACGGTCTCCCGCGTGGTCAACGGCGAACCGGGCGTGACCCCGGAGACCGAGCGGCGGGTGCAGGAGGCCATCGACGCGCTCGGCTTCCGCCGCAACGACAGCGCGCGGGTGCTGCGCAAGGGCCGTACCGCCAGCATCGGCCTGGTCCTCGAAGACCTCGCGGACCCGTTCTACGGCCCGCTCAGCCGCGCGGTCGAGGAGGTGGCGCGCGCCAACGGCGCCCTGCTGATCAACGGCTCCAGCGCGGAGGACCCGGACCGTGAGCAGGAGTTGGTGCTGGCGCTGTGCGCCCGGCGCGTGGACGGCCTGGTGGTCATCCCGGCCGGTGACGACCACCGGTATCTGGAGCCGGAGTTGAAGGCGGGCGTGGCCACGGTGTTCGTGGACCGTCCGGCCGGCCGGATCGACGCCGACGTGGTCCTGTCCGACAACTTCGGCGGCGCCCGCGACGGCGTCGCCCACCTCATCGCGCACGGCCACCGCCGGATCGGCTTCATCGGCGACATGCCCCGCATCCACACCGCCGCCGAGCGGCTGCGCGGCTACCGGGCCGCGATGGAGGACGCGGGGATACCGGTCGCGGAGAAGTGGATGTCCCTCGGGGTCACCGATCCGGAGCGGGTGCGCCGGGCGGCCGAGGAGATGCTGTCCGGGCCCGACCCGGTGACCGCGGTCTTCGCGGGCAACAACCGGGTGACGGTCACCGTGGTCCGGGTCCTCGCCGAGCACGCGCGCCGGGTCGCCCTGGTCGGCTTCGACGACATCGAGCTCGCCGACCTGCTCCAGCCGGGCGTCACCGTCGTCGCCCAGGACGCCGCCGCTCTCGGCCGCACCGCCGCCGAGCGGCTGTTCCGGCAGCTGGACGGCACGCTGGTCACCCCGGAGCGGATCGAGCTGCCGACCCGGCTGATCACCCGCGGTTCGGGCGAGCTGCCGCCCGCGGACTGAGGCCGTGCCCTTGAGCGACCGCACCCTGGAAGCGCTCGGTCTGGCCGAGGCGCCGCGCGACCACCCGCTGCTCTACCCGGGCGCGTGGCCCCCGGACTCCGGACTCCTCGACGGGGACCGGCTGTTGCCCCTCGACCGCCTCGTGCACGACGACCGCGTCCCCGTCCTCGCCATCGGCTCCAACGCCAGCCCGGCCCAACTGCGCCACAAGATGGCCGAGTACGGGATCGTCTCCCCGATCCCGATGGTGCGCACCCGCGTCACGGGCCTCGGCGTCGGCGTCTCCGCCCATGTCAGCCGACTGGGCTATGTGTCCGCCTCTCCAGTCGAAGCGCCGGGAGCCGTACGGGAGTTGTACGTCATCTGGCTCGACGCCGAGCAGCTGGCCGTCGTCGACGCGAGCGAGGGAGCGCATCTGCCGGCCGGGAACTACCGGCGTGCGTGGCTGCCCTCCCCCGAGGTGCGGGTCGAACTCGCCGACGGCACCGCGCTGCCGGGGGCGTACGGGTACGTCAACACGCACGGCGTCCTCCACGACGGCACCGGCGCCCCGCGCACTCACCCCGGCCAGCGGCCGCTGCTCACCGAACTCCTCGTCGGGTCGGCCCGTTTGAGGGAGCTGTTCGGCGTCACGCCCGAGGAGTTCTGCGCCCGGGCGCGCGCCGACCACGAGCTGTGCCGGGAGGGGACGCGGCTGTTCAAGAGGGAGAAGATGGTGACGGCCTCCGGCCTGGAGCGGTACGCGGAGGCTCAGCAGACGGGCAGTCCGGGCACCGGCTCGTCGTTGTCGCCGCCCTTGAGGTAGACGTCGCTGACGTAGACGCCGGTGTTGCCGCTGTCGTCGTCGGTCTTCGCCCACCAGACGTTGGTCCACTCGCCGTATGTCTCGCGGCGGCCCAGGTTCTGCTGGCAGTAGAAGTAGTTGGTGCCCGCGTTGAGGACGCCCGCCTTGGCGCCGGAGGCGGTGTAGGAGTCGGCGGTCCGCCAGACCTGGCAGTTGTACTTGCCGCCGCCTGCGGAGACGCAGGACGCGGCGGGCTTGGGCGTCTCGCCCGCGCCGCTGCCGCTGGGGGCGGGGGCATGGCCCGAAGTCCTGCTCGGGGCCGGGCTGGTGGCCCGCGCAGTGGGCTTGCCGTCGGCCGTGGGACTCGCCGACGGAGTCGCCGTCGGTGTCTTCTTGGCGCCCTTCTCCGTCGGTTCGGGCTCGTCCGTGCGTACGGCGTCGCCACGGCCGCTCGCCGCCGACGTGGCCCTGGCGTCGGTGACGGAGGACGTGGAGCGCGCGTCGGTGTCCTTGTCGCCCGAGTCGTCGAGGAACGCCACGGTCGCTCCGGCCGACGCGAGCACGACGGCGACGGCCGCCGCGACGAGCAGCACCCGGCGCCTGCCCCGCGCGGGGCGAGCGGTGTCCATGGGGCCGGTGACGTCCGGGGCGGCCTGGGCCGGCGGCGGACCGAAGCCCTGCGGCGCCGAGGGCGCGCCCGGTGCCGGCGGCGGACCGAACCCCGGCGGCACCGCCGGCACGCTGTGCTCCGTCACCACGGGCGGCGCCACCGCCGTACCCCGCAGCCGTGTCGTGGCGGAGTCGGCCGCCCCGGAGTCCGCGACCGCCTGGAGCAGTGCGCGGGCCTCCTCCGCCTCCGGGCGCCCCTCGGGGCGTTTGTCGAGGAGCCGCTGGAGCACGGGTGCGAGCGCGCCCGCGCGCGTGGGCTGCGGCAGGGGCTCCGAGACGATGGCGGTGAGCGTGGAGAACGTCGACGTACGCCGGAACGGCGAGGCGCCCTCGACCGCCGCGTACAGGGTGGCGCCCAGGGCCCAGACGTCCGAGGCGGGTCCCGGGTCGGCGCCCTGGGCGCGCTCGGGTGCCAAGTAGTCCAGGGAGCCGACGAGTTCGCCGCTGCGGGTCAGATGCGTGGCGGAACCGTCACCCGGGTCGTCCATCGTGGCGATGCCGAAGTCGGTGAGGACCACGCGGCCCGACCGGTCGAGCAGGATGTTGCCGGGCTTCACGTCCCGGTGCAGGACGCCGGCGCGGTGGGCGGCGGCGAGCGCGTCCATGACCTTGGCGCCGATGCCGGCGGCCTCGTGGGGGTCGAGGGTGCCGCGGTCGCGCAGGACGTCGTCCAGGGACGGTCCGTCGACCAGCTCCATGACGATCAGCGGGCGGCCGTCAACCTCCCCCACGTCGTGCACGGCGATCACGCCGGGATGGCGCACCCGGGCCGCCGCGCGCGCCTCGCGCTGCATGCGCAGCCGCAGATCGGACAGTTCCGGCCCGTCCGCGTCGGTGTAGGTGCGCAGTTCCTTGACGGCGACCTCACGGCCGAGGACCTCGTCCACCGCCCGCCAGACCACGCCCATGCCGCCCCGCCCGAGCTGGGCCAGGACGCGGTAGCGCCCGGCCAGCAGCCGGCCGGCCCCGTCCGTCCGTCCGTTGTCCCCCGAAGACACCGCCGCCCCGTTCCTCCGTACGCATGTGCAAGGTCGCGTACAGAGTACGGGGCGGCGGTGACAGTCCTCGTCGAGGTCGCCGAGGTGTTACTTGGCCGAGGCCGTCAGGTCCGCGCGGCGCGGTCCGGCGTACGACTGGAGGCGCGCCAGGGTCAGCCCGGTGAGGCGGGTGACCTCGCCGGTGTCCAGGGCGCCGCAGTCCAGGCCGCGCAGCAGGTACCCGGCGAGGGCCTTGGCGGTGGCGGGCTCGTCCATGACGTCGCCGTCGACGTGGTTGGCGTAGGCGGCGAGGCGCTTGGCGGCCGCTTCGAAGCCTTCGCGGTAGAAGGCGAAGACGGCCGCGTAGCGGGTCGGGAGGTGGCCGGGGTGCATGTCCCAGCCCTGGTAGTAGGCGCGGGCCAGGGCGCGGCGGGTGAGGCCGTAGTGCAGCTTCCAGGCCTCGTGGACCTTCTCCGTGGTGCCGACCGGCAGGACGTTGGTGGAGCCGTCCGAGACGCGTACGCCGGTGCCGGCGGCGGCGACCTGCATGATCGCCTTGGCGTGGTCGGCGGCCGGGTGGTCGCTGGCCTGGTAGGCGGCGGAGACGCCGAGGCAGGCGCTGTAGTCGAAGGTGCCGTAGTGCAGGCCGGTGGCGCGGCCCTCGGCGGCGTCGATCATGCGGGCGACGGTGGCGGTGCCGTCGGCGGCGAGGATGGACTGGCTGGTCTCGATCTGGATCTCGAAGCCGATCCGGCCGGGGCCCAGGCCGCGGGCCTTCTCGAACTGCTCCAGGAGCCGGACCATGGCGGTGACCTGCTCGGGGTAGGTCACCTTGGGCAGGGTGAGGACCAGTCCGTCGGGCAGGCCGCCGGCCTCCATCAGGCCGGTGAGGAAGACGTCGAGGGTGCGGATGCCGCGGTCGCGGACCGGGGACTCCATGCACTTCATGCGGATGCCCATGTACGGGGCGGCGGTGCCGTTCTTGTACGCGTCCGCAACGAGACGGGCCGCGCGGGCGGCGTCCTGGTCCTCGTCGGTGCCCTTGTAGCCGTCCTCGAAGTCGACGCGCAGGTCTTCGATCGGCTCGCGCTCCAGCTTGGCGCGCACGCGCGCGTGGACGGGTTCGGCGAGGTCGTCGGAGAGTCCGAGCACGGCGGCGAAGGACGCGGCGTCCGGGGCGTGTTCGTCGAGGGCCGCGAGGGCCTGGTCGCCCCAGGAGCGCAGGGTGTCGGCGGCGAAGACGTTGCCGGGGACGTAGACGGTGTGGACGGGCTGGCGGGTGCCCGGGTCGCCGGGGTAGCGGCGCTCCAGTTCGGCGTCGACCGGCGCGAGGGAGGCGCTGATCTCCTCGCTGACGGCGCCCGCGAGGCTCGTCGCCACCTGCTCCTGCTGACCCATGCCACACCCTCCTGTTTTCCGCACTACGGAATCAACAATCCGCAGAGCGAAGTTATCCGTGGTTCTTCCCGCAGGTCAACACCCCGTCCACAGCATGAGCCGCCACGCCCCTTCCGGCACCCCCCGCCCCACCACGCCCTCTTTCGCACACCGGTTCCCCCCTTCATCCTGATCCGTCGGGAGGGGATTTCATGCCGGACACCGACAGAATGACGCGTCGCATGGGACTGAGAACCATGGTGGCCACCGCGCTCACCTTGCCCCTGATGGCCACGATGCCCGCCTCCGCCGCCCGCTCGGTCGGCCGCCGGCTCGATGCCATGACCTTCAACCTGCGCTTCGCCAGTGCCGTCGAACCCAACAGCTGGGCCGTCCGCCGCCCGGTGATGCGCGCCCTGATGCGCCGCGAGGCCCCCACGTTCATCGGCACCCAGGAGGGCCTCTACCAGCAGCTGCTGGACATCCACGCCGACCTCGGCCCGCACTACGCCTGGATCGGCACCGGCCGAGAGGGCGGCAGCCACGACGAGTCGACCGCGGTCTTCTACGACACCCGGCGCCTGGCCCCGCTCGAACACGACACCTACTGGCTCTCCGACACCCCCCGGACGATCGGCTCGAACACCTGGGGCGCCGCACTCCCCCGGATCGCCACCTGGGTCCGCTTCCGCGACCTCGCCGACGACGGGCGGGAGTTCTACGTCCTCAACACCCATCTCGACCATGTGAGCCAGTACGCGCGCGAGCGCGCCACCCTGCTCATCGCCGAGGGGATCGCCGCGTTCGACCGCTCCCTACCGGTCGTCGTCACCGGCGACTTCAACGCGGCGGCCCACGACAACCAGGCCTACGACAACCTCGTCGCGTCCGGGCTCGTCGACACCTGGGACGCGGCCGCCGAACGCGGCGACGCCTACGGCACGTTCCACGGCTACGAGCCGCTGACGCCGGACGGCGAGCGCATCGACTGGATCCTGGCCAGTCCGGGGGTGAAGGTCCACCGGGCCTCGATCAACACCTTCGCCGTCGACGGGCAGTTCCCGAGCGACCATCTGCCGGTCCAGGCGACGTTGACCCTGGGATGAGCCGAGGCCCCCGCCACCGCCGGGAAGCGGTCGCGGGGGCCTCGTACACCTGGAGGACAGGCGCTGCGGGGATCAGCCCTTGCGGGCCTTGACCTCCTCGGTCAGGGCGGGGACGACGTCGAAGAGGTCGCCGACCACGCCGTAGTCGACCAGGTCGAAGATCGGGGCCTCGGCGTCCTTGTTGATCGCCACGATCGTCTTCGAGGTCTGCATGCCCGCGCGGTGCTGGATCGCGCCGGAGATGCCGGAGGCGATGTACAGCTGCGGCGAGACCGACTTGCCGGTCTGGCCGACCTGGTTGGTGTGCGGGTACCAGCCGGCGTCCACGGCGGCACGCGAGGCACCCACGGCCGCGCCGAGGGAGTCGGCGAGCGCCTCGATGATCGCGAAGTTCTCGGCGCCGTTGACGCCACGGCCGCCGGAGACGACGATCGCGGCCTCGGTCAGCTCCGGACGGCCGGTCGACTCACGCGGGGTGCGCCCGGTGACCTTGGTGCCGGTCGCCGCGGCGGAGAAGGTCACGGACAGCGCCTCGACCGCGCCGGCGGCCGGGGCGGCCTCCACGGCGGCCGAGTTCGGCTTGACCGTGATGACCGGGGTGCCCTTGGAGACACGGGACTTGGTGGTGAAGGAGGCGGCGAACACCGACTGGGTGGCCACCGGGCCCTCGTCGCCGGCCTCCAGGTCGACGGCGTCGGTGATGATGCCGGAGCCGATGCGCAGCGCCAGACGGGCGGCGATCTCCTTGCCCTCCGCGGAGGACGGGACGAGGACGGCGGCCGGGGAGACGGCCTCGACGGCCGCCTGGAGGGCGTCGACCTTGGGGACGACCAGGTAGTCGGCGTACTCGGCGGCCTCGTGGGTGAGGACCTTGACCGCGCCGTGCTCGGCGAGGGCGGCGGCGGTGTCACCGGCGCCGTTGCCCAGCGCGACGGCGACCGGCTCGCCGATGCGGCGGGCCAGGGTCAGCAGCTCCAGGGTGGGCTTGCGGACGGCACCGTCCACGTGGTCGACGTAGACGAGAACTTCAGCCATGGGAATGCTCTCCTGCTTGGATCAGATGAGGGGCGGTCGGCGATTTCGGGCTCAGATGAACTTCTGGCCCGCGAGGAACTCAGCGAGCTGCTTGCCGCCCTCGCCCTCGTCCTTGACGATCGTGCCCGCGGTGCGCGCCGGACGGGCCGCCGCGGTCTCGACCTTGGTCCAGGCACCCTCGAGGCCGACCTCCTCGGCGTCGATCTCGAGGTCCTCCAGGTCCCAGGACTCCACCGGCTTCTTCTTGGCCGCCATGATGCCCTTGAAGGAGGGGTAACGCGCCTCGCCCGACTGGTCGGTGACGGACACGACGGCCGGCAGGGACGCCTCCAGCTGCTCGCTCGCGGCGTCGCCGTCCCGGCGGCCCTTGACGGTGCCGTCCTCGACGGAGACCTCGGAGAGCAGGGTGACCTGCGGGACGCCCAGGCGCTCGGCGACCAGCGCCGGGACGATGCCCGCGGTGCCGTCGGTGGAGGCCATGCCGGAGATCACCAGGTCGTAGCCGGCCTTCTCGATCGCCTTCGCGAGCACCAGCGAGGTGCCGATCGCGTCGGTGCCGTGGAGGTCGTCGTCCTCGACGTGGATGGCCTTGTCGGCGCCCATGGACAGCGCCTTGCGCAGCGCGTCCTTGGCGTCCTCGGGGCCCACCGTCAGGACGGTGATCTCCACGTCGTCGTCGGAGTTCTCCGAGATCTGCAGCGCCTGCTCGACCGCGTACTCGTCCAGCTCGGAGAGCAGGCCGTCCACGTCGTCACGGTCGACGGTCAGGTCATCGGCGAAGTGCCGGTCGCCAGTGGCGTCGGGCACGTACTTCACGGTGACAACGATCCTCAAGCTCACGCCGGCTCTCCTACTGCTGCGTCGACATTTCTGTGCTGCCTACTTGCAGGCAGCATAGGCGCCCCAAGGGGCCGATCCCGATCGGGGCGGCCCGCGCTCCGAACGAAATATTACTCGTCAGTACACCCAGTTCGTTCCCGCTAAGCAAGCGCTTTGAACTGTGACCTGTGCAACGCAGCGTAATCGGAACTCGACGGTCCCGCAGAGGGAGGTGCCGACATGCGGCACGAGCCGTCAGTCGCGCAGTCCGCTGAATCCGCCCTGGTGGTACAGGAGCGGACGGCCGGGGCCGGCGGGGTCGCCGAGGAGCACCTCGGCGAGGACGATCCGGTGGTCGCCCGCGGGCACGCGCGCGACGACGCGGCCCACCACCCAGGCCAGGACGTCGTCGAGGACGGGGACCCCGTTGGGCCCCTCGCGCCAGCCGGTGGGCGCGCCGAAGCGGTCGGCGCCGCTGCGGGCGAAGGTGGCGGCCAGCTCTTGCTGGTGCTCGCCGAGTATGTGGACGCCGACGTGCTCGGTCCTGGACATCGCGGGCCAGCTGGAGGCTCCGGTGCCGATGCCGAAGGACAGCATCGGGGGCTCGGCGGAGACCGAGGTGAGCGAGGTGGCGGTGAAGCCGACCGGGCCGTCCTCACCACGGGCGGTGATCACGGCGACGCCCGCCGCGTGCCGCCGGAAGACGGAGCGCAGCAGATCGGGGGAGGCGAGCTGAGGGGTGCGGAGGTCCGGCGTGGCCGTCATGGGGTCGTCCTTCTGCGAGGTGGGGCGAGCTGGTCCGTGGCTGCTCAACAACCCGGACAGCGCGCGCTCGCGGTGCGGGCCAGGTCGACGTGGACCCGCCCGAAGAGAAGGAGTTCCGAAGGCATACAGTCAGGCTGACGATAGGTGGTACGCCCAGTCAAGTAGGTCCCGGCATATGGGAGCTGCCTCACCGTCACACGGCCTCGCCGAGGGCCGCGATGACATCCGCCTTGCGCGGCTGCCCGGTGGCGCGCCGCACCACCCGGCCCTGGGCGTCGAGCACCAGCACGGTCGGCGTCTTGAGGATGTCCAGTTCGCGTACGAGGTCCAGGTGGGCCTCGGCGTCGATCTCGACGTGGGCGACCCCGGGGACCAGGTCGACGACCTCGCCGAGGACTCTCCGGGTGGCCCGGCAGGGCGCGCAGAAGGCGCTGGAGAACTGGACGAGGGTGGCCCGCTCCCCCAACTCCGCGCCCAGCTGGGCCGAGCCGAGCCGCTTGTCGTCGTCGCGCCCGCGCACCCGTACTCTCCCGCTCCGCTGCTTGTGCAGCACTCCGTAGACGCTCGCCGCAGCGAGCACCAGGACACACACCACGACTCCGGCCATCACCCAGCTCCAGCGTTCACGAGACTGCAAAGATTCCCGACTCCACCCATGGCATTCCTTGCGGAATGCTTGATTCATGGACATCGACGTGAGGGGACCGCGCTTCGGGGCGGCCGTGACGACCCTAGTACTGGCGGTCGTGCTGATCACCGGCAGTGTGTGGCTCCTGGCCTGGCAGACCCTGGCGTTCGCGCTGGGCGCCGCGGGCGGGGTGGCGCGTTCGCCGTACGGCTGGCTGTTCCGGAAGGTCGTGCGGCCCCGCATCGGTGCGCCGACCGAGTTCGAGGCGCCCGAACCGCCGCGGTTCGCGCAGGCGGTGGGCCTGGCCTTCGCGGTCGTCGGTCTGGTCGGCTACGGCGTCGGACCGGCCTGGCTGGGACTCGCGGCGACCGGGGCCGCGCTCGCCGCCGCTTTCCTGAACTCCGCGTTCGGGTACTGCCTGGGGTGCGAGATGTACCTGCTCGTACGGCGCGTGACCGTACGCGCGCAGTAAAGGCGACGTAAAAGCACGAGGTGGATCAAGGCGCCGACGTGACAAGGATCTCGCCGTTCGCGGGCACGAAGACTGGCCCCCCGCCCGTTCTTGGGGCACGATCTGCGAGATGCCGTAAACCTACGGTGTCGTAACTTTCCCGCCGGGAACCCCCTTTCCCAGGCAGAGAAGGAAGGGTCCACCCCGTCCATGGCAGAGCTTGTCTACCGACCTGTCGTCGGCCTCGCCCGCACGCTGTTCAAGGTGTGGGACCTGAAGATCGACTGCAAGGGTTCGGAGAACATCCCGCGCTCTGGCGGCGCCGTGCTGGTGAGCAATCACATCAGCTACCTGGACTTCATCTTCGACGGGCTGGCGGCCCTGCCCCAGAAGCGTCTCGTGCGCTTCATGGCCAAGGAGTCCGTGTTCCGGCACAAGATCTCCGGTCCGCTGATGCGCGGGATGAAGCACATCCCCGTGGACCGCAAGAGCGGCGAGGAGGCCTACCAGCACGCGCTGCGGTCGCTGCGCTCCGGTGAGATCGTCGGGGTCTTCCCCGAGGCCACGATCTCGCAGTCGTTCACGCTCAAGACCTTCAAGTCCGGTGCCGCGCGCCTGGCTCAGGAGGCGGGCGTGCCGCTGATCCCGATGGCGCTGTGGGGCACGCAGCGGCTGTGGACCAAGGGCCACCCGCGCAACTTCAAGCGCAGCCACACCCCGATCACGATCCGGGTCGGCGAGCCGGTCGAGGCGCCCAAGGACAAGTACGCGGGCGCGATCACCCGTCAGCTGCGCGAGCGCGTCCAGGAGCTCCTGGAGGCCGCCCAGCGCGCCTACCCGCACCGCCCGAAGGACGCCGACGACACCTGGTGGATGCCGGCCCACCTCGGTGGCACGGCGCCCACGCCGGAAGAGGTCAAGGCCGCCGAGGCCCGCTGACCACCCAAGATCACCGACCCGCGCCGCCGGCTCCGTCGCCCGACCGATAGGGTCCCGCCCGTAAACGGGTGGACTGCTACGGGGGCAAGGAATGCGGCGCTGGGTCAAGGTGTCGGTGTCGGCCGCGGTCGTGCTGGGGGTGGGCGGCTGGATCGCCACCCCGTACGCGCAGGACTGGTGGCTGCTGCGCACGGCCTGCGACGGCGCGTTGCCGGTCGACGCGGTCCGTGAACTCGGGCGCGACGGCGACCACTTCAAGGACGCGGAGTCCGCGACCCACGAGGAACTGGGCGACTACGGCTGCTCCCTCGGCTTCGACGGCGACGACGTGCGGGACGACCGGCTGCTGGAGACCGAGGCGTACACCCGGCGGGACGACGTGGACCGGGAGTTCATGACGGTCCTGTCCGAGTCCGGGTTCGATCGCGTGGGGCCCATGGCGGACGGACTGCCCGGCTACATCGACAAGTACGGCGCCCTCCAGTTCCTCCTCCCCTGCCCGGAGTTGGGCAAGGACGACGAGGGACGGCAACGCAAGCTGCTGGTCCGCACCTGGCTCGGCCGGGACACCCTCCGGGCCACTCCTGCCGCCTACGAGACGGCGGTCGCGCTCACCAACTCCGCCTCCGACCGCCTCGGTTGTGGCGCCGAGCCGCTCAAGGCGCCCGGCGGGGACGCCGTGCCGGTGGATCCGCAGGAGGACCCGAAGACGGTGCCGCTGGCCGACGCGGGGGACACGGCGTGCGGGTGGACGCTCAAGGCCGGCGGGCTCAAGGCCGCGCAGTGGCGGGTGGCGGTGCTCATGAACGACGCGGGTCCGGCGGGGCGCTGCGACCTGTACGCGCGCGACGCCGACTCCGGCGAGTGGGAACCCCGGCTGTGGTTCGCCGCCTGGTACGGCGACTGGAGCAACCGTCTGCTCGCCGAGGAGCGACGGCACGATCCCGACTCCCGTACGGCGACCGCCCGTTGCGACGGCGAGGCCGCCAACTTCGCGCTCAGCGCCGACAAGGACGTTCCCGGCGTCGACGAGGCCGGGAAGCGCAAGCTCTTCGCGGCTTTCGCCGAGGCGCAGGTCGAGCAGCGGGACTGCACGGAACTGCGCCTGGGCGACTGACCCCGTCCACGTTCAGTACGAGGTCAGCCAGAGCGCCCTGACGTACCGGTCGTCGATCAACTGCCGTAGCTGCGCCGCGCGTTCCGTCGGCACCTGGCGCTCCTTCGCCCAGGCGTCCAGGACCGTGAACAGCTGGTGGCGGCCGTCCGTCAGGTCACCGCTCAGCGGACCGGAGACCGGCCGCTCGGCGATGTCCCCCATGACCGGCCTGCTGCTCACCTGACGCGTGGCCGCCTGGTACGCGCCGCGCGTGTGGCGCCGTACGGCCTCGTCGAAGGCCGCGAGGTCGGGGATCGTGCCGTCCCGGGCGTACCGCGCCCGGTGGTTCATGAGGCTGCCGATGCGGTCGGTGAGGTGTTCCAGGTCGATGTCGGCCCAGGTGGTGGTCGGCTTCGGGCTGCCGTCCTTCTCCTTGCCCGGCCGGTAGTCGGGGTCGGCGCCGTCGCCGGTGAGGCGTTCGAGGTAGTAGGCGAAGTAGGCGCGTTCGGCGTCGTAGAGGATCGCGAACGCCTCGGGGTCCTTGGCGAGTTCGCCGACCAGGCTCTCCGGGTCCGCGCGTACGTCGGAGTAGGGCTCGGTGCACTCGAAGTCGGCGTGGGCCTCGTGCGGGGCCAGGAAGCGGCCGTACGTCGTCCAGCCGGTGTCGTCAGGAGCGGCGCCCACGGCGTCCACCGCCGGGGTGTACGCGTCGCGGTCGGGGCTCAGGAAGCGGTTGGCGTCGACCACGTACTCGGCGAGGACACGGGCCACACCGGGTGCCGCTCCCCTGGGCACGGCGTCGTCGTCGAACGCGGCGACCACGGCGTACGCGGCACGGGCCTGGGCGAGCGTGTGCGGCTTGCCCTTGCCCGTGGCGCGGGTGGCGGCGTCGACGACCTGCCCGAGCGCCTTGCCGCCGTCGCCGCACGGGTTCTCGTGGATCAGCAGCTCGCGCACGGCGTCGTACCGGGACAGGTCCTCACCGGGGTCGAGCGCGCGGGTGGCGGCGGCCGGGTTCTTCGCGAGGGCCCGGGTCGAGGCCGGGATCTCCTGGCACGGAGCGTCCTCACCGGAGTCCGCGAGGACGATCGGTACGGTCGTGGCGGTCGCCAGCAGGGCCAGTGCCACGGCCGAGGTGAGCAGCCAGTGCTTCCTCAGCCGGGCGAGGGCCCCCGTGGACGGCTCGTCGCTGCCGGTGCTGTTCTCTTCTGCTCCCCCGTCGTGCATACCGGGGAGATTAACGACCGCCTCCGATCAGCCGCGCACCGGGTCGGCGGCGTGCACCTCGATGCGCGCTCCGGGGCTGAACTTCTCCAGCAGCTCGGCGAGTTCGGCGCCCGCCCGCTCGACCTCGGCGATCGGCATCGGGGCGAGGCTCTCCAACAGGAAGATGCCGGAGACGGTCGCCTCGGTGAGCCGGGTGCGCGGTCCCTGGCGCCAGTTCCAGCGGCGGCAGGTCACCCCCAGCTCGTCGCACCACACCACCTCACCGGCGTCGGGGTGCTCGACGACCTCCTCGCCGCCGGCGACGGTCACGAACTCCTCGTCCCCACCGGCCCGCACGAGCCGCATCCCACCCTGGATGCGGTCGATGTCCTCGCCGCCGACCGGGATCAGGTGGGCGACGCTGATGGCGTTGTAGAGGTCGACGAGCAGGTTGATCCGGGGCAGTCCGCCGTCCGCCAACGCCCTCTTGGCGAGCGCCTCCGCCGAGTTGCGGGTCCGTGACGGCTTCGACCCGAACGCCGTGTACACCTCGCGCCAGGCCGCCATGTGCGGGTCCTCGTGCGGGGCGCGCCCGTCCAGACGTACGGCGAGACGGCGGGCCGCGTCGTCGAGGAGCGCCGAACTGGCGTCGGTGCTCGGCCCGTTGACGAGGCCGTGGGCCTCGATCGCGACGTGCGTGAAGCCGGGCGCGAGGGCGCGGACCTCGTCGGACACGGTGAGGGAGAAGGTCATCGCCTGCCTCAGAGTTCGGTCGGGAGCGTCTTCCACAGGTAGGGCCGGTCGGGGGCGGCTTTGAGGACCCTCAGGACGGCCGGGTGCGGTTCAGCATACAGGACCGGATAGTCCACCTCATTGGACTCGGGATCGGGCACCCACGCCAGCCGCTCACCGTCGAGGGAGAACCGCGCGTCCACGCCCGGCTTGTTTCCACGCGGATCCTGCCGATGCCAGGCCCCGTTGAACCGCACGGCGACCAGCCCGTGCACGGCATGCCCACTGCCGTCGTCGTGCGCCAGCCGCTGGTAGCACAGGGCCGTCGGGATGTCCTCGGCCCGCAACAGGGCCGCCAGCGCATGGGACTTGGCGTAGCAGATGCCGGTGCCCTGCTCCAGCACGTCGGAGGCCCGCCAGGTGACGCGCAGGTCGCCGCTGTCGTCGGAGTGAGGGATCGTGTCGCGCACGAACTCGAAGGCCAGCCGCGCATAGGCATACGAGTCCTCGGCCTGCCGGGCGAGACGCGCGGCCGTGTCCCGTACGTACGGGTGGTCATGGTCGATGACCTCGTCGGCGGCGAGATATGCGGACAGGTCAGGGGTGTTCTGGATCAGCTCCATGCCCGCAGAGCATAGGAATGCGATCACCCGGGGTCAATTCTTTTCCAGGTGATCGCATATCTATGCAGGACGCGAGGGCGCTCTCGATGAAGGCCCTAGTGCGCCATCTCCTCCTTGAGCGCCGCCACGAACGCGTCCACGTCGTCCTCGGTCGTGTCGAAGGCGCACATCCAGCGGACGACGCCCGCGTTCTCGTCCCAGAAGTAGAAGCGGAAGCGCTTCTGGAGGCGGAGGCTCACGTCGTGCGGGAGCTTGGCGAAGACGCCGTTGGCCTGGACCGGGTAGAGGATCTCGACGCCGTGCACGGCGCGGACGCCCTCGGCCAGGCGCTGGGCCATCTCGTTGGCGTGCCGGGCGTTGCGCAGCCACAGGTCCTTGGCGAGCAGCGCCTCCAACTGCACCGACACGAAACGCATCTTGGAGGCGAGCTGCATGGACAGCTTGCGCAGATGCTTCATGTGGGAGACCGCGTCCTGGTTGATCACCACGACCGCCTCGCCGAACAGCGCGCCGTTCTTCGTCCCGCCGAGGGAGAGGATGTCGACGCCGACCGCGTTGGTGAACGTCCGCATGGGGACGTCGAGAGACGCGGCCGCGTTGGCTATGCGGGAGCCGTCGAGATGGACCTTCATGCCGTGCGCGTGGGCGTGGTCGCAGATCGCGCGGATCTCGTCCGGCGTGTAGAGCGTGCCGAGCTCCGTGCTCTGGGTGATCGAGACGACCTGCGGCATCGCGCGGTGCTCGTCCTCCCAGCCCCACGCCTGCCGGTCGATCAGCTCGGGCGTGAGCTTGCCGTCGGGAGTGGGAACGGTCAGCAGCTTCAGGCCGCCCATCCGCTCCGGCGCACCGCCCTCGTCCACGTTGATGTGGGCGCTCTCCGCGCAGATCACCGCGCCCCACCGGTCGGTGACCGCCTGGAGCGCCACGACGTTGGCGCCGGTGCCGTTGAAGACCGGGAACGCCTCCGCCGTGGGGCCGAAGTGGCTGCGGATGATCGCCTGGAGGTTCTCGGTGTAGTCGTCCTCGCCGTAGGCGACCTGGTGCCCGCCGTTGGCCAGGGCCAGGGCGGCGAGCACCTCCGGGTGGGCGCCCGCGTAGTTGTCGCTGGCGAAGCCCCGGGTCTCCGGGTCGTGATGGCGCCGGGCGTCGGTCTTCGGCGGGTTCACGGCTTCTCGGTGAGCCACAGACGGTTTCCGTTCACTTCTCCGGCGGGCTTGTCCCAGACCTCGGCGATGGCTCCGGCCAGATCCTTGACGTCCGTGAAGCCCGCGAACTTGGCGTTGGGTCGCTCGGCGCGCATCGCGTCGTGCACCAGGGCCTTGACCACCAGGATCGTGGCGGCGGAGGTGAGCTCCTCGCCGGCCCCGGCCTTGCGGAAGAAGTCTGCCATGGCGAGCGTCCACGCCTCGGCGGCGGCCTTGGCGGCGGCGTACGCGGCGTTCCCCGCGGTGGGCTTGCTCGCGCCCGCCGCGCTGATCAGGACGTAGCGGCCGCGGTCGCTGCGCTGGAGCGCCTCGGAGAAGGCGAGGGAGGTGTGCTGGACGGTGCGGATGAGCAGCAGCTCCAGGAAGTCCCAGTCGTCGAGGCTGGTCTTGATGAAGGTCTCGCTGCCGCGCCAGCCGCCGACGAGGTGGACGACGCCGTCGACCCGGCCGAACTCCTTCTCGATTCCGTTGGCCCACTCCCGCGTGGAGTCCAGGTCGAGCAGGTCGACCGGCTCCCCGGTGACGGTGGCGCCGCCGCCGCCGTCGCGGGCCGCGCTCACCGCCTCCGCGAGCCGCTCGGGGTCGTTGTCCGCGCCGACGACGGTCGCCCCGGCCTCCGCGAGCCGCAGCAGTGTCGCGCGGCCCGCGGGTCCACCCGCGCCGGCCACCGCGATCACCGCACCGCTGAGAGCTCCGTTCCCCGCCATGTTCTTCGCCTCCTGAGCTTGCCGTGCAGTGTTCTCGGTACCGCGGTCGTTCACGCGGCGACCCGCTCGGCGCTCTCCGCACGGATGCCCTTGGTGCCGGCGATCACGTTCTTCAGCTTCTTGGAGAGGGCCTCATAGAACATGCTCAGCGGAAACTCGTCCGGAAGCACGTCATCGACGAGCTTGCGCGGCGGCTGGGTCAGGTCCAGGGCGTCCGGGCCCTTGGCCCAGCGGGAGCCCGGGTGCGGGGCGAGGTACTGCGAGACCAGGTCGTAGGCGGCGAACCAGTGGACGAGCTTCGGGCGGTCGATGCCCGCCCGGTAGAGGTCCTCGATCTCGGCGCACAGCTGGTTGGTGACCTGCGGGGCGCGCTGCCAGTCGATGTGCAGCTTGTTGTCGGTCCAGCGGACGACGTCGTGCTTGTGCAGGTAGGCGAAGAGCAGCTGGCCGCCGAGGCCGTCGTAGTTGCGCACCCGCTCGCCGGTGACCGGGAAGCGGAACATGCGGTCGAACAGGACCGCGTACTGCACGTCACGGGCCTGCGGGACGCCGTCGGCCTCCAGCTTCACGGCCTCCTTGAAGGCGGTGAGGTCGCAGCGCAGCTCCTCCAGGCCGTACATCCAGAACGGCTGGCGCTGCTTGATCATGAAGGGGTCGAAGGGCAGGTCGCCGTGGCTGTGGGTGCGGTCGTGGACCATGTCCCACAGGACGAAGGCCTCCTCGCAGCGCTTCTGGTCGTGGACCATGGCGGCGATGTCCTCGGGCAGGTCGAGGCTCAGGATGCCGACGGCGGCGTCGGTGACGGCGCGGAAGCGGGCGGCCTCGCGGTCACAGAAGATGCCACCCCAGGAGAATCGTTCCGGCGCCTCGCGCACGGCGATCGTCTCGGGGAAGAGCACGGCGGAGTTGGTGTCGTAGCCGGCCGTGAAGTCCTCGAACTTGATGCCGCAGAACAGCGGGTTGTCGTAGCGGGTGCGCTCCAGCTCGGCCAGCCACTCCGGCCACACCATGCGCAGCACGACCGCTTCGAGGTTGCGGTCGGGGTTGCCGTTCTGCGTGTACATCGGGAAGACGACCAGGTGCTGAAGGCCGTCCGCGCGGCCCTGGGCGGGCTGGAAGGCCAGCAGCGAGTCGAGGAAGTCCGGCACCTCGAAGCCGCCCTCGGCCCAGCGCGTCAGGTCCTTCACCAGGGCCTCGTGGTAGGCGCGGTCGTGCGGGAGCAGCGGGGACAGCTCCTCGACGGCCGCGGCGACCTCGCGTACGGCCGCCTCGGCGGTGGCGCGGTCCGGGGCACCCTCGGCCGCGAAGTCGATCGACCCGTCCTTGGACTGCCAGGGCCTGATCCGCTCCACGGCACCCTTGAGCACGGGCCACGCAGGGTGATCCACCACCCTGGTCGCGGGAGGAACCTGCTCCTCCGTAGCCGCCTGCACAAGAATTTCCGTCATGTCCCATCCTCCACGGGAGAACCTCGCGTCAGGACACCGTATGCATATGCGGTTCCTGTCAGCAAGAGGGGGCCCCGTAAATTATCCTGCCCGCCCCCATGGTCACGAAACTTTTTCCTGCCGGATGCCATGACGGCGCTCCCGATGGGTATGCGTGATCCTCTTGGGCACATGAGCGGTCAATGCTCGCAGGACTCGCCCACCCCAGGGTGACCGCCCGAGGCGGTACCGGCCAGTCCTGCCCCTCGTGCCACGCCGATCCCCCGCGTACGCAGGGGTTCATCACCGGCCGAGGCCATTAGGCTGCGGAAGCCGAGCCGCCGTCGACGGAAGCGAGTTGAACCTTGAACTTCCTTACCATCGGTCATCGCGGGGTCATGGGTCTCGAACCCGAGAACACCCTCCGTTCCTTCGTCGCCGCCGAGCAGGCCGGCTTCGACGCCATCGAACTCGACCTGCACCTCAGCAAGGACGGGGCCCTCGTCGTCATGCACGACACGGACGTGGACCGCACGACCGACGGGACCGGTCCGATCGCCGAGAAGACACTCGCCGAGCTGCGCACCCTCGACGCGGGCCTCGGCGAGAAGGTCCCCGTCTTCGAGGAGGTCCTGGAGGCGGTGCGGTCACCGCTCCAGGCCGAGATCAAGGACATCGCGGCAGCGCGGGCGCTGGCCGAGGTCATGCTCAAGCGGGACCTGGTGGGCCGGGTGGAGGTGTCCTCGTTCCACGACGAGGCGATCGCCGAGATCTCCCGCCTGGTGCCGGGCGTACGGACCGCGCTGATCGGCAGCCGGTACGGCACCGACATCGTGGAGCGCGCCCAGGAGGCCGGCGCCGCGACCGTCTGCCTCAACATCCGCCGGATCACCCTGGAGATCGTCGAGCACGCCCGCAAGGCGGACCTCAGGATCATCGGCTGGGTGGTGAACACGCAGGACCACCTGCGTCTCGTACGCGCCCTGCAACTGGACGGCGCGACCTCCGACTACTCGGAGATCAAACGCACCGCCCGCTTCACGGCGTAACGATTATGCGAGCGGCTTGACCAGCAGCTCGAACTGAAGGTCGTCGCGCTGGGGGATGCCGAAGCGCTCGTCGCCGTACGGGAACGGGGTCATCCGGCCCGTACGGCGGTAGCCCCGGCGCTCGTACCAGGCGATGAGGTCGTTCCGTACGGAGATCACCGTCATGTGCATCTCCGTGACGCCCCAGGTCTCCCGCGCCGCCCGTTCCGCCTCCGCGATGATCACCTTGCCGAGGCCGCCGCCCTGGAGCCGGGGGCTGACCGCGAACATGCCGAAGTAGGCGTGGTCGCCGCGGTGCTCCAGCTGGCAGCAGGCGACGACCTCGCCCTCGCGCTCGACGGTGAGCAGCCGGCTGTCGGGCGACTTGATGACCTGGAGCACGCCCTCCGGGTCGGTCCGCTGCCCCTCCAGGATGTCCGCCTCGGTGGTCCATCCGGCCCGGCTGGAGTCCCCGCGGTACGCCGACTCGATCAGCGCGACCAGCGCGTCCACGTCGGCGTCGGTGGCATCGCGGAAGGTGAGTCCAGCGGTCATGGGGCGTTTCTCCACTCTCGGGCACGACACGGGCACCGATGAGCGTAACGCCCGCACTAGGCTCCGCCGCATGGTGCACGTACTGAGCGGCCGGACCCTGATCCACCCCGTCGACCCCGAACGTTCCCGGGCCTTCTACGGCGAACAGCTCGGCCTCGCCGTCTACCGCGAGTTCGGCACAGGACCGGAACGCGGCACCGTCTACTTCCTCGGCGGCGGCTTCCTGGAACTCTCCGGTCGCTCCGAGACCCCGCCCTCCCCGGCCGTCCGCCTGTGGATGCAGGTCCAGGACGTGACCGCGGCGCACGAGGAGCTGGTGGCGAAAGGCGTCGAGATCGCGCGGCCGCCGGTGAAGGAGCCGTGGGGCCTGATCGAGATGTGGCTCACCGACCCGGACGGCATCAGGATCGTCCTCGTCGAGGTGCCCGCGGACCACCCGATCCGCTTCCGCCCGGGCATCTGAGGGCCGCGGCCGCGACTGACGCGTTCCTTCTGTCGCCCGGGCGACGGCCGAATGGCAACCGTGCACGGCCGGGGCTAGCGTGCCAGAGGGGTGCTCGCGTCGGTGGAAGGGGCGTGGCGGCATGAGGCTCGACAAGCCGGTGGCCGGTGGGCCCTGCTGGGCCGAGGTGGGAACGCCGGATCTGGAGGCGGGCAAGCGGTTCTACGGCGTCCTCTTCGGCTGGCGGACGGAGACGGACGCGCGGGAGGACATGGGCGGGTACACCATCGCGTACGTCGGTGATCTCCCGGTCGCGGGGATGGTGCCGCTCGGCGCGGAGGGGCGGCCGTGCTCGTGGTTCGTGACCTTCGCCGTCGGCGATCTCGACGCCACCCTGGCCAAGGTCACGGCGGCCGGCGGGTCGGTGGTGGCACCGCCGGCCGACGTGCCCGGCATGGGGCGCTTCGCGTCCGCTACCGACACCCAGGGCGCCGGCTTCCATCTGTGGCAGGCGCGGGGATTCGAGGGGGCCGGGCTGCTCAACGCCCCCGGTTCGCTGGGCTGGGTGGAGCTGTTGTGCCGGGCGCCGGAGCGGGCCGTGGACTTCTACACCGCGGTGTTCGGCTGGAGCGTCGACGCCTCGGAGCACTACACGCAGTGGGGCCTCGACGGCGCCGACTTCGGCGGCATGGTCACGATGGACGACAAGTTCCCGCCCGAGGTGCCGCCGCACTGGCTGCCGTACTTCGCGGTCGAGAACGTCGACGCCACCGCCGCCACCGCGACCGAGGCGAGCGGCACCGTCCTCATGGAGCCCACCTCCGTGCCGGACGGGCCCCGGATCGCGGTGCTGCGGGATCCCGGCGGGGCGGTGTTCGGGGTGTATCTGCCGGGCGCGGAGGGCTGAGCCGCACGGCTTGCGTTGGAGCGCGCTCCACCTCATAGCGTCGTACGCACGACGACCTGCCTGAAGGGGAACTGATCGTGCGCTACACACTGTTCGGCAAGACCGGCCTGCGCGTGAGCGAACTCGCGCTCGGCACCATGGTCATGGGCGACGACCCCGCCTACGGCTCCGACAAGGAGACCAGCGCCAAGCTGCTGGACGCCTATGCCGACGCGGGCGGCAACTTCCTCGACACCGCGGACATCTACGCCGGCGGCGACTCCGAGCGCATCCTCGGCGAGCTCCTGGCGGGCCGGCGCGAGGAGTTCGTGCTGGCGAGCAAGTACACGTGCGGCACCCGCGAGGGAGACGTCAACGCGGCCGGCAACCACCGCAAGAACCTGGTGCAGTCGCTGGAGGCGAGCCTGCGGCGGCTGCGCACCGATCGGCTGGACGTCCTGTGGGTGCACGCGCGGGACAACTTCACGCCGGTCGACGAGGTGATGCGGGCGCTGGACGACCTCGTACGGACCGGCAAGGTGCTGTACGTCGGCGTCTCGGACTGGCCGGCCTGGGAGATCGCGCAGGCCAACACGCTTGCCGAGCTGCGGGGTTGGACCTCGTTCGCCGGTTCGCAGTTGCGCTACAACCTGCTGGAGCGCACGCCCGAGCGCGAACTGCTGCCGCAGGCCCGGGCGTTCGGCCAGGCGGTGTTCGCGTGGGCGCCGCTGGCGGCCGGCAAGCTCACCGGCAAGTACCGGCGCGGTGAGACGGGCCGGCTCGACGCCTGGGGCGACGACCAGCCGAACGCGCAGCAGGAGGACGTCGTCACCGCGGTCCTGGACATCGCCGAGCAGGGTGGCTGGAGCCCGGCCCAGGTGGCGCTGGCCTGGCTGCTGGGGCGCCCCGGGAACGTCGTGCCGATCATCGCGGCCACCAAGGAGCACCAGCTCGCCGACAACCTCGGCGCTGTCGACGTCCGCCTCGACGCCGACGCGGTCACCCGTCTCGACGAGGTGAGCGCGGTGTCCCTCGGTTTCCCGCACGACTTCGTACGGGAACCGACCATCCTCCGCAACATCTACGGCGACCGCTGGGAGAGCATCGACGACCGCCGCTCGGGCTACCGCCGGACGGCGACGGACGTCCTCTAGGAGCGCCAGGACACACGAGGGGCGGGATCAGGCACGCAGCGCCCCCAGCCGGCCCTCCAACTGCCCGAGCAACTCGCCGAGCAGCCCGGCGAGTTCGCCCTGGCGGTGCGGGTCGAGAACGGACAGTACGGCCGTCTCGTAGGCGAGTTGCTCGGGCAGGATGCCGTCGACGATCTCCCGGCCCGCGTCCGTGAGGCGGAGGTGGGCGACGCGGCGGTCCCGGGTGTCCCCGCGGCGTTCGACCAGGCCGCGCTCGGTCAGCTGCTTGAGGCGCTTGGTGACCGCGGCACCGGAGGAGAAGGTCTCGCGGGCCAGGTCGCCCGGGGTCAGCTCGTGCCCGGTGCGGCGCAGCGCGCCGAGCAGGTCGAACTCCGGGCGGCTGAGTCCGGCCCGGCGCAGCGGGGCGTCCTCGGCCTGCTGGAGGAGGGCGGCGCAGCGGTTGACGCGGCCGATGATCTCCATGGGGCCGGTGTCGAGACCGGGGTGGACGGCCTGCCACTGCCGGACGACCGCGGAGACGGTGTCGCCCCCGGTCGCGTCCGCCTGCCGTCCGTTCGGTGCCGTCATGGCCGTATGCCCTCCGTCGTCGCGTTCCGGCGCACCTCCTGGTGCCGTACCGTCGCGGCGAGCGTACGGTGTCCGGCCTGCTCGGCGTGCACGACCCGCTCCTGGGGCAGCGCGCCCTGCCACCACTCGCCGGCCGCGGCGTCGGCGGCGGCCCGCAACTCCACGAGGTGGGCGGCGAGGGCGCGGCGGGCGGACTCCAGGGCGCGGGGGTCCGGGTGCGGCTCGGCCAGGAGGCGGGCGACGTGTTCGCGGGCGCGCTCCACGGCGGTCAGCGTCCGCTCGACGCGGCTGCCCGCGCGGCGGTTGGTGACGACGATCGCGGCGCCGAAGCCGACGAGGGCCCCGACGAAGGTGTCCACGACCCGCTCGGTGATCAGCCGCCCGGGCTCCTGGAAGCCGGCGAACTCGGTGATGAGCAGCGCCATCGGGGTGACGCAGACGCTGCCGAGCCAGTAGTTGCGGCCGATGAGGGCTTCGGCGCCGAAGTTGAAGGCGATGCAGACCAGGACGAGGGCGGCCGGGCCGAGGTGGGCGAGCGGGACGACGGCGGCGAAGAGGAGGACGCCGGCGAGGTTGCCGACGACGCGCTGGACGCCGCGGCTCCAGGTGAGGGTGAGGTTGGCCTGGTAGAGCGAGGCGGCGGTGACCAGGGCCCAGTACGGGCGGCCGACGCCGAGCGCGAGGGAGGCGTATCCGGCGAGGGCGCAGCCGACGGCGGTGCGCACGGCGAGCGGGGTCAGCGGGCCGAGCCTGCGCCACAACGGGGTTGCGGGGACGGCGAGTTCGGCGTCGACGCCGAGGAGTTCGCCGTGGTCCGCGACGGCTGGGACCGGTCCGTTGCCGCGCAGGTCGCGAGCCCAGGCGCGCAGGCGTCGCGGGTCGGTGTCGGCGGGGGCCGCCAGGGCGACCTCGGCGCGGACGACCAGCCGGTCCAGGGCACGGCGGGTCGGGGTGCGGGCGCCGGCGGACAGCAGGGACTGCCAGGCGGCCTGGATCGCGGCGGCCGCGGCGGCCCTGGTCCGGGGGCCGTCCTGCTCGACGTAGCCGGCCGTGGCGTTCAGGGCGTGGGCGGTGGCCCGTCGCTCCGGGCCGTGCGGCCGGACCAGTCCGGGGGCCATGCCGATGATCCAGGCCCAGGCGCCCGCCGCGAGGGCGAGGGCGAGGTGGCCGGGGACCTGGGCGAGGGTCTGCGGGGCGAACAGGGAGGCCGAGGTGATGAAGGTGAGGACCACGTTGCCGGGCGGGCCGACCCGGGTCGCGTCGCACAGCACCTTCTGCACGGCGGCCAGCAGGGCGCCGACGGCGACCAGGACGGCGGCGTCGGTGGTGAGCGAGGCGGCGGTGAGCGAGACGGCGAGGCCGCCGACCATGCCGAGCACGACCCAGGCCAGGGCGCGGGCCCGGGCGGCGTAGGGGCGGTTGTGGGCGTACAGCGCGCACAGGGAACCGGCCATGGTGTACATCGCCAGGTCGAGGCGGCCGAGGGCGAGCAGGGTGAGGTTCGGCGGGGCGACCGCGGCGACCACGCTCAGGGCGGGCTTGAACCAGATGTCCGAGGGGCGGCCGAGACGGAGGACGCCGGCCAGCGGGAGGCGCCGGAGGCGTGACGGGGCGGGGGCGGGCTGGGCACTGCTCATATCGACAACCTTAACAGGTGTTTTACCTGTAAACGATATCGCTGACCTGCCGTGCTCCGCCGAATGCTCCCCGTGTACACCCTTGCGCTCGCGTGCGCGCCGCATGGGAGGGGCATCCCCTCCCCGTCCGACCGTCTAGCGGGGAGGCGCGTGTGCACGGACCGGCTTCGCCCGGCTGGCTGCTGGTCGCGCTGTGTGCGGCGACCGGGGCCTACTGCCTGCTGCGGATGCGCAGCGACGTCGAGGAGCAGCGCCGCGCGGCGGGCGGCGAGGCGCTCATGGGCTTCGGCATGGCCGCGATGGCCGTCCCGGCCGCGGTGTTCACCCCGCCGTCCTGGGCCTGGGCGGCGTACGCGACGGTGTTCGGTGCGGCCGCCATACGGGCCCTGTGGGCGGCGCGGACCAGTGCCCACCATCTGCATCACCTGGTGGGGGCGTCGGCGATGGTCTACATGGCGGTCGTGATGGCGGCGTCGCCCGGACATCACGGCGGCGGCTCCGGGATTCCCGCGCTGACGGGGGCCCTGCTCCTCTACTTCATGGGCTATGTGCTGCTCTCCGGTGTGCGGCTGGTGCCCGTCACGGCCGGGGGCGGAACCGTCGCGTGGGGCGACCGGCCCGAAGTGGCGCGGGCGTGCCGGTTGTCGATGGGGATCGCGATGGTGGCGATGCTGGCGACGCTCTGACGACTCGGGACTCCTGCGGCCACTGCCGTGTCCTGCGTCACTTTGCCGCGGGATGCCGTACCGGTGGGCGGCGGGCCGCTCATAGGGTGCTCCCATGATGGTCCCCGCGGCACTGTTGCTGCTCGGCGCCCTGACCGCCGTAGTCGCCCCTCGGCTGCTCGCCCGGTCCGACTGGCCGGACCGCGAACCGGTGGTCGCGCTGTGGGTGTGGCAGTGCGCGGTGGCGGCCGTCCTCCTGTGCTGCGCCCTGTCGATGACACTGAGCGCGGCGGCGGCCTGGCAGGCGGTACGCGGTCACGTCTTCGCGCCGGCGCCGCGCGCGGTGGTGGAGGCCTACGCGCTCGGGGCGGGCGGCACCTGGGCGGCGACAACGGCCGTGGCGCTGGCGCTCGGTGGGGTGTGGAGCGCGGCGATGCTGGTGCGTGAGGTCGCCCGGGCGCGGGCGCGGCGTCGGCTGCGCCGGGCCGAACTCCTGGTGCGGGCCCCGCTGTTGCCCGGCGAGGAGAGCGGCACCAGTCGTCTCGTGGTCCTTGAGGGTGAGCGCCCGGACGCCTGGTGGCTGTCGGGTCCGGCACCTCAACTGGTCGTCACCACGGCCGCGTTGCGGCGCCTGAAGGGCCGTCAGCTCGATGCCCTGCTGGCCCATGAGGAGGGGCACGCGCAGGCTCGGCACGACTGGCTGCTGCACTGCTCGTCGGCGTTGGCGGGCGGGTTTCCGCAGGTGCCGGTGTTCGCCGCGTTCCGCGACGAGATGCACCGGCTGGTCGAACTCGCCGCGGACGACATGGCGTCCCGCCGCTTCGGCCGGTTGACCACGGCGCTGGCGCTGGTGGAACTCAACGAGGACCGGGGCGTGTTCGGGCCCGGCCCGACCCCGCACGCCCATGTCCCCCAGCGGGTCCACCGCCTCCTCACGCCCCCGGACCGGCTGCCGGCCACCCGCCGCCTCGGCCTGACGGCGACGGCGGCGCTGGTGCCGATGGTGCCGCTCCTTGTGGCGTTCGTACCCGGGTTGCGCGCGCTGGGCTGGGGCGGCTGAGCGGCGTGCGCTGCGGAGGGCTCGCCACCTCCTGATCCGCGGGACGACCGGCGGAATTGGCCTCCGGCCCCCGTGGTCGGCGAGGATCGTTGTATGCACTCCCCGCCCGTCGACGCCCCGCCCAGCCCGCCGGACCACCGCACGGCAGTCCGCGCGGCCGGGGTCCTGGGCGTCTGCTCCGTACTGCTCCTCACGCTCGTCGCGGTCCGCTGGCGCCCCCTGATGAGCTTCGACGGGGACATCGCCGACACGACGCACCGGTGGGCGGTCGAGGAATCCGGGCTGACCCACGCGTTCCGCATCCTGACGGACTGGGTGTGGGACCCGTGGACGATGCGACTGCTGTGCGCGGTGGTCGTGGTGTGGCTGGTGTGGAGACGGTCGGCGTGGTGGACGGCGGGCTGGCTGGCGGTCACGTGCGCGGTCGGCACGCTGATCCAGCAGTCCCTCAAGGCGGCCGTGGACCGCCCCCGCCCGGTCTGGCCGGACCCGGTCGACACGGCCCACTTCGCGGCGTACCCCTCCGGCCACGCCATGACGGCCACGGTCGTCCTGGGCCTCCTGCTGTGGCTCCTGCACCACCACGGCGTGGGCGGCGCCCTGTGGCGCACCGCCCTCACCCTCTCCGTCGTCTCCGTCCTGGGCGTCGGCCTCACCCGCATCTGGCTGGGCGTCCACTGGACCACGGACGTCCTCGGCGGCTGGCTGCTCGGGGGCCTGGTGGTGGCGGTGGCGGTACTGCTGCACGGGCGTCGACAGCCGTGAGGCAGGCGTGAGCGGGACGCACCCACAGGTGTTCCGGCGCTGAGCGCGGCACCGTGCGGCTCGTAGGATTTCCGCATGATCGCTGTGCTGTTCGACTTCTCCGGGACCCTCTTCCGTATCGAGTCCGCCGAGTCCTGGCTGCGGGGCGCGCTCGCCGAGGCCGGGATCGTGCTGCCCGAGCCGGAGGTCGTCGAGACCGCGCGGGCACTGGCGGTGGCGGGGGCGCTGCCGGGTGGCACGAACCCCGTACGGGTGCCCGAGGAGATGGCCGGGGCGTGGGCGACGCGCGACGAGAGCGCCGAACTGCACCGTGCCGTGTACACCGGGCTGTCGCGCCAGGTGGCGCTGCCGGACCCGGCGCTGCACGACCTGCTCTACGACCGCCACATGTCCCCGGCCGCCTGGCAGCCCTACCCCGACGCCGGCAAGGTGCTGCGGGCACTGCGCGAGCGCGGCATCGCCATCGGGGTCGTCAGCAACATCGGCTGGGATCTGCGGCCGGTGTTCCGGGAGCACGGACTCGACCCGTACATCGACGCCTACGCGCTGTCCTACGAGCACGGCGTCCAGAAGCCCGACACCCGGCTGTTCGCCGCCGCCTGCGCCCACCTCGGCGCCGAGCCCCGCCGCACGCTCATGGTCGGCGACGACCGGCGGGCCGACGGCGGGGCCGCCGCTCTGGGGTGCGCGGTGCACTTCGTGGATCACCTGCCGGTGACCGAGCGGCCGGACGGGCTGCTGCCGGTGCTGGACCTGGTGGACGAGGGCGGAAAGACCTCGGCGTCCGGCTGAACGGCGAGCCAGTAAGTAGCCTCAGGCCACCACTGGGGTGTGAGGAACCGTCCGTCTCGGACGATCCCCCGCGTCGCCCGAGACGGACGGCAGCCCTGACCAGCCGTTTCAGCGGCCGATCCGAACGCGTTGAGTATAGTTGGCTGGCAACCAGTCAACGCAGGAGTTACAGCATGTCCCCGCGCAGCGCGTCGGTCAATGAAGAATTGCGGCGGCGATCCCGCGAGCGGCTGCTGCAGGCGGCGGTCGAGGTGGTCAGCGAGCACGGGTACGAGGCGACGACACTCGGCGACATCGCGGACCGGGCCGGCTCCGCGCGGGGACTGGTGTCGTACTACTTCCCCGGCAAGCGCCAGCTGGTGCAGTCCGCCGTGCACCGGCTGATGAACCGCACGCTGGAGGAGGCGCTGGAGCGGGAGCCGCGCACCGAGGACGGCCGAGAGCGGCTGGCACGGGCCATCGACGCGATCCTGGGCCTGGCCCGGGACCGTCCGGTGCTGATGCGTCAGCACATGGCGGGGCTGCTCCAGGCCGAGGGGTTCCTGCCGTGTCCGGAACAGCGGCGCCTGGCCGAGCTGCTGCGGGACACCGTCGCACGCAACGGCTCGCAGGATCCCGACGCCGACTACCCCATGCTGCGGGCCCTGTTGATGGGCTCGGTCTACGCCGCGCTGGTGCCGGGCGTGCCGATGCCGCTGCCGGTACTGCGCGCCGAACTGTTCAAACGCTACCGGCTGGACTGGGAGTTGGGAGTCCCGCCGGACACCGAGGCGGCGTCCGGCGGGACGGGCGACACGGATCTGTCGCGGTTCTTCGCGACCGGGGCCGCACCGGAGTGCGACCCTGAGGGTCAGTCGAAGTAGTCGGGCTGCGTCTGGGTGTTGAGCTCCTTCAGCCGGACCCACTTGGCGGGGTCGGTCCGTCGGTCGCTCAGCTTCAGGACGTCGAAGCCCTTGGCGATGTCGTTCGAGTAGATGTAGCCGTTGTAGTAGTACGCCGACCAGGAACCGCCGACCCTGAGCGTGTCGGTGGTCAGCGGGCCACGCTCGAAGTAGCCGATCTCCTTGGGCTTCGAGGAGTCGGTGAACTCCCAGACGGAGACACCGCCCTGGTACCAGGCCTGGACCATGATGTCCTTGCCCTTGACCGGGATCAGCGAGCCGTTGTGGGCCACACAGTTCTCGGTGTCGGCCTGGTGGCGCGGGATCTTGAAGTAGCTGCGGAAGACGAGCTTGCGCTTGTCGCCCTTGCCGACGATGTCGTAGATACCGTCGGCACCCCGGTTCGGGCCGACCGTCGCGTTGCAGGTGGCGGCACCGCCGCCGCCCAACTCGTCGGTGAAGACGACCTTGTTGGCCTTCTGGTTGAAGGTCGCCGAGTGCCAGAACGCGAAGTTCACGTTGTCCTGCACCTGGTCGATGACCTTCGGGTGCTCCGGGTCGGCGATGGAGAACAGGATGCCGTCACCCATGCACGCCCCCGCGGCGAGGTCCTTCGAGGGCAGCACCGTGATGTCGTGGCAGCCGGTGGTCTTGGAGACACCCGGGTTGGTGGGCGAGCCCGGGTTGCCGCCGCCGTCCGGGCCCTCACCCGGGAACAGCACCGGGAAGCCCACGACCGCCGCCTTCTCGGGGGCGTTGCGCGGCACCTTGATGACCGAGATGCCGTCGTGCGGGGGCTGGCAGTCGGGGTAGGCGGCGTTCGGCGAGTACGAGGAGACGTAGATGTAGACGTTCTTGCGCTCGGGCACCAGCGTGTGGGTGTGCGAGCCGCAGGCGGTCTCGACGGCGGCGACGTACTTGGGGTTGGTCTTGTCGCTGATGTCGAAGACCTTCATGCCCTCCCAGGAGGACTTCTCGGTCACCGGCTGCGTGGTGCTGTTGCAACTGCTGTCGCTGCGCGAGGAGTCGGTCGACAGGAACAGCAGGTTGCCGGAGACGGAGATGTCGTTCTGCGAGCCGGGGCACAGCACCTGGGCGACCGTCTTGGGTGCCTTCGGGTTGCTGATGTCGAAGATGCGGAACCCGTCGTAGTTGCCGGCGAAGGCGTACCTGCCCTGGAAGGCGAGGTCCGAATTGGTGCCGGCCAGCGCGTCCTTGGGGATGTTGGTCAGGTGCTCGATGTTGTCGGAGTGGACGACCTCGTCCTGGCCGGGTATCTCGCCGTCGGCTATCGCCGACCGCACCTGCGCCTCGGTGCTCTGCGACACCTCCTTGCCGGAAGCCGCCGTGCCGTCCCCGGGATCGGGCGTGGCCGCGGCCGGGACGGCTGTCAGCAGGGCCGCGAGGAGTCCGGTCGCGGCGGCGACAACTCCCAGGCGTCTGTGTCGGGTTCGGGGATCTTTCAGGATCACTGCTTCCTCCCTGGTGCCGTTCGCCTCGGAACGGTTCACACACCACCGAAGTATGGTCTTGACCATGCACACACCAACAGGGGGCAACAGAATCGCAATGAAGTTTTCTGCTCGATAATCCGCGGAAGCGTGCTAGGACAGTCACGGCACTCACAAGGTGCCACCCAACCCACCTGTCACAGGAGGCCGTTGTGCTCATCCGCCGCGCGTCCCTCGCCACGGTGACCGTTCTGGTGCTGCTCGGCCTCGGGGCCTGCGACTCCGACTCGGATGCCAAGTCGGCGGCGGCGACCGGCCCTTCGGTGCTCGCACCCGGCGAGCCCGGCGAGGCGAACCGCACCCTGTCCGCCGAGGAGGCCGCCGACCAGCGCGCCGAGGACGACTCCCCCAACTCGGCGGACGTCTCGTACGCGCGGATGATGATCGTGCACCACACCCAGGCCCTGGAGATGACCGAACTCGCCCCGGATCACGCCGAATCCACCAAGGTAAAGAAGCTCGCCGAGCGCATCGCGGCGGCCCAGGGGCCGGAGATCGAGGCCATGGAGAGCTGGCTGACGTCGTACGGCAAGGACCCGAAGGGCGGGGCGCACGACCACGCCTCGATGCCGGGCATGGCCACCGAGGCGCAGCTGAAGAAGCTGAAGGCGGCCAAGGGGAAGGCCTTCGACCAGCTCTTCCTCACCCTGATGATCACGCATCACGAAGGGGCGCTCACCATGGCCACGGACGTGAAGGGGCAGGGCAACAACATCCGTATCGAGGAGATGGCCGACGACGTGGTCGCCCAGCAGACGAGCGAGATCTCCCGGATGCGGGACATGCTGTGACGGGCTTGCTCAGCGGCGCGCGTGACGTGGCGTCAGATAGCCCGCGTCACGCGCCTGCGCGATCATCCTGAGCGACTTGCGGCGGCTGTGCCCGGTCGCGCACATCACCGCGAGCACCGGGTCGACGCCCTCCTCCTGGGCCGCCCGGTACTCCTGCGCGACGAGCCACCGCCCCTCGACACCCCGCGGCCACGCGGGCCGGGCCCGCCGCGCGACGCCCGGCTCCCCCTCCTCCTCCGCCACCGGTCCGAGGCCGCACGCCTCGAAGAGCGGGCCCTCGATCCAGTCGGCGAGGACCGCGAGGTCGTCGAGGGAGAGCGCCGGCTGGGCGCGCACGTCCTCCAGGGAGGCGCAGCCGTCCGCCACCACGGCCAGCAGATCGACCCGGGCGCCGTCGGTGAACGCCAGCCGGACATGGAACCACGAGGTGGCGCCCTCACCCTCCTGCACTTCCCACGCGGGCCAGACGGACACGGCACCGTCCGTCGGACAACGATCAGAAAGATTAAGAAACGATGCTTCTAGCACACACGCAACGTAACCGCATGATCACTTTCCATACCAACGGACACGCGTCCTCGGCTGCCTACAGCACCCTGTCAGCGCAGCAGCCGCGGTGCGATGCTGGAGACATCAGCGATCTGCTCTGATCCCCACGGGTAAGGAGTACCGCCGTGCTTCGTGTCGCCGTCGTCGGCTCCGGGCCGAGCGGGTGCTACACCGCCCAGAGCCTCGTCCAGCTGGACCCCGCCGTGTACGTGGACGTCCTGGACCGTCTGCCGTGCCCGTACGGACTCGTCCGCTACGGCGTGGCCCCCGACCACGAGAAGATCAAGTCCCTCCAGAACAACCTGCGCACGGTCCTGGAGCACGAGCGGGTCCGCTTCCTCGGCGGCGTCAGGATCGGCACCGCCGGAGTGCCGACCGCCCGGCTGCGGGAGCTGTACCACGCCGTCGTGTACTGCGTGGGCGCGGCGACCGACCGGCACCTCGGCATCCCCGGCGAGGACCTCCCGGGCAGCTTCTCGGCGACCCAGTTCGTGTCCTGGTACAGCGCCCATCCGGACGCCGTCGACGACGGTTTCGTCCGCGCGGCCCGCTCGGCGGTCGTGATCGGCGTGGGGAACGTCGCCGTCGACGTGACCCGGATGCTGGCCCGCGGCGCCGCCGAACTGAGCCCCACGGACATGCCCCAGCCGGCCCTCACCGCACTGACGGCGAGCCGGGTGACGGACGTCCACATGGTCGGCCGCCGCGGCCCCTCCCAGGCCCGCTTCACCACCAAGGAGCTGCGCGAGCTGGCCGGACTCCCGGACACGCAAGTAGAGGTCGGCCGCGATGAGTTGGCCCTCGACCCGGCCTACCTGGACCCAGCGGACCTGCCCGCCGCCCAGCGCCGCAACGTGGAGGTGCTGCGGGGCTGGGCCGAGTCCCCGCCGACCGAGACTCCGCGCCGCATCCACCTCCGGTTCTTCCTTCGCCCCGTCGAACTCCTCGCCGAGGCGGGGCGGGTGGCCGCGGTGCGCTTCGAACGAACGGCACCGGACGGCCACGGCGGCGTCACCGGAACAGGCCAGTACGAGGAGATCGAGGCCCAGTTGGTGCTGCGCTCGGTGGGCTACCGCGGGGTCCCCCTGGAGGGCCTGCCGTTCGACGAGCAGAACGGCACGGTCCCCCATCTCGCCGGCCGCGTCCTGCGCGAGGGCGTGGTGGCGCCGGGTGAGTACGTGGCCGGCTGGATCAAGCGGGGCCCCACGGGAGTCATCGGCACGAACCGTCCGTGCGCGAAGGAGACGGTGACGTCGCTGCTGGAGGACGCCGACATCCTCGTACGCGAGGAGAGGCGGGGGGATCCGCTGGAGGCGTTGCGGGCCGAGGGGGCGGAGCCGGTGGAGTGGCCGGGCTGGCAGTCGATCGAGCGGGCAGAGGCGGAGTTGGGGGCGTCGCTGGGCCGGACGGTTGTGAAACTCCCCGATTGGCAGTCCCTCATGACCGCCGCCCGCGGCCAAGGCTCTTAGGGGCGTGGGGCTGTATCAATATGCGGCTCCGCCGCGTGGGCGCGAGCAACCACACTCAACCCGCACTGAGCAACGAATCCGCAACACCCCCGAAATCAACAATCTGTTCAAGGAGCCTACGGTTCTCGGCCATGACGCAAACCGCACCCGTGCACCCTGTCGACGAAGTCCCACCGGCGCGCCACCTCCTCGCCTTCGGCCTCCAACACGTCCTCGCGATGTACGCGGGCGCCGTCGCCGTCCCCCTGATCGTCGGCAGCGCGATGAAACTGTCGCCCGCGGATCTGGCCTATCTGATCACCGCCGACCTCCTGGTGTGCGGTATCGCGACCCTCATCCAGTGCATCGGCTTCTGGCGCTTCGGCGTACGCCTGCCGATCATGCAGGGCTGCACGTTCGCCGCCGTCTCCCCCATGGTGCTCATCGGCACGACCGGCGGCGGCCTCCCCGCGATCTACGGTTCCGTCATCGTCGCGGGTCTCGCGATCATGCTGCTCGCGCCGGTCTTCGGCCGACTCCTGCGCTTCTTCCCGCCGCTCGTCACCGGCACCGTGATCCTGATCATCGGCCTGTCGCTGCTGCCGGTCGCGGGCAACTGGGCGGCGGGCGGGGTCGGTTCGGCGGACTTCGGGGAGCCGAAGAACCTGGGTCTGGCCCTGTTCGTACTCCTCGTGGTGCTGGGTGTGCAGCGGTTCGCGCCCGCCTTCCTCAGCCGGATCGCGGTGCTGATCGGCATCGTGGTGGGCCTCGCCGTGGCCGTGCCGTTCGGGTTCACGGACTTCGACGGCGTCGGTGACGCCGACTGGCTCGGGATCAGCACGCCGTTCCACTTCGGGGCGCCCACCTTCGAGGCCTCGGCGATCGCGTCGATGCTGGTGGTGGCGCTGGTGACGATGACGGAGACGACCGGTGACCTGATCGCGGTCGGCGAGATGACGGACCGCAGGGTCGAGCCGCGCGCACTGGCGGACGGTCTGCGCGCCGACGGCCTGTCGACCGTCCTCGGCGGCGTCTTCAACACCTTCCCGTACACGGCCTACGCGCAGAACGTCGGCCTGGTCGGCATGACCCGCGTCCGCAGCCGCTGGGTGGTCGCCGCGGCGGGCGGCATCCTCGTGCTGCTCGGCCTGCTGCCCAAGCTGGGCGCCGTGGTCGCGGCGATACCGGCGCCAGTGCTCGGCGGTGCGGGGCTGGTGATGTTCGGGACGGTGGCGGCCAGCGGCCTCAGGACCCTCGCGACCGTCGATTTCAAGGGCAACAACAACCTGACGGTGGTGGCCGTCTCGGTGGCGATGGGCATGCTGCCGGTCGGCGTGCCCACGGTCTACGAGAAGTTCCCGGACTGGTTCCAGACGGTGATGAACAGCGGTATCAGCGCGGGCTGTCTGACGGCGATCGTGCTGAACCTGCTCTTCAACCACCTTCCCTCGAGGGCGGGTTCAGCCGAGGCGGACGGCCTGGCGGTCGGCGGCGCCGAGCAGGGCGTCCAGAAGTCCCGGGAAGAGGTCGTCTAGGTCGTCCTTGCGCAGGCCGTTCATCTTGGCCGTGCCCCGGTAGATCTGCCGGATCACCCCCGCCTCGCGCAGCACCCGGAAGTGGTGGGTGGTGGTGGACTTGGTGACGGGCAGCTCGAACTGCGAACACGTGAGCTCGCCACAGACGGTGGCGAGCTCTCGCACGATCGCGAGACGCATCGGGTCGGAGAGCGCGTGCAGGATCGGCTCCAGCCGGATCTCGTCGCGGGCCGGATGCGGCAGGTCACGGCTGCTGGCAGCGGGCGAGGTCACGGCGGCTCCACCTCTCAGAGAAGCCTTCGGCAAGGCTTCGGGAAGTCTTGAGGAAGTCTTCGGCGTGACCATTGTACGAAACCCTTCGTAGTTTGACATCCACCGTACTACGATGCCTATCGTACGAGTCGACCGCTGGTCCCGTGACGAATTGGAGCCCGCCGTGAGCGCACTCTTCGAGCCCTACACCCTGCGCGACCTGACGATCCCCAACCGGGTGTGGATGCCGCCGATGTGCCAGTACTCCGCGGTACCCGAGGGCCCGGACATCGGGGCGCCCAACGACTGGCACTTCGCCCACTACGGGGCGCGCGCGGCCGGCGGCACGGGCCTGGTCATCGTCGAGGCCACGGCCGTGAGCCCCGAGGGCCGGATCTCGCCGTACGACCTCGGGATCTGGAACGACACCCAGGTCGAGGCCTTCCGCCGGATCACTCGCTTCCTGGTGGGCCAGGGCACGGTCCCGGGCATCCAGCTCGCCCACGCCGGCCGCAAGGCGTCGACCGAGCGGCCCTGGAAGGGTGGCGCGCCGGTCGGTCCGGAGGGCCACGGCTGGCAGCCGCTCGGGCCGAGCCCGGTGGCGTTCGACGACAAGCACCCGGTGCCGACCGAGCTGACGCCCGCTCAGATCCAGGAGATCGTCGGCCAGTTCGCGGATGCCGCCCGGCGCGCCCTCGCCGCCGGCTTCGAGATCGCCGAAATTCATGGCGCCCACGGCTACTTGATCGGCAACTTCCTCTCCCCGCACTCCAACCACCGCACCGACGCCTACGGCGGCTCGTACGAGAACCGCACCCGCTTCGCGCTCGAAGTCGTCGACGCCGTACGGGAGGTGTGGCCGCAGGACAAGCCGCTGTTCTTCCGGATCTCGGCGACGGACTGGCTGGAGGAGGGCGGGTGGACGCCGGACGACACCGTCCGGTTCGCCGCCGATCTCAAGGCCCACGGCATCGACCTTCTCGACGTCTCCACCGGCGGCAACGCCTCCGGCGTGCGGATGCCGATCGGCCCCGGCTACCAGGTGCCGTTCGCGGCCCGCGTCAAGGCCGAGACCACGCTGCCGGTCGCCGCGGTCGGCCTGATCACCGAGCCCGAGCAGGCCGAGAAGATCCTGGTCAACGGCGAGGCGGACGCCGTGCTGCTGGGCCGTGAGCTGCTGCGCAACCCGTCCTGGGCGCGGCAGGCCGCTCGTGAGCTGGGCGGGGAAGTGCACGTGCCGGACCAGTACCACCGGTCGGTCTGAGCCGGCGGCCCGCGGCTTCGGGAGGACCGGGACCTGGGGAGTACGTCCCGGTCCTCCCGAAGAAGTAGGGCGGCCCCGGCGGTTGCTCCCCCCAGGTCAGGGGTAATGCCTTCCCAGGCACGATGTGCCGGGCGCCCGCGACAGCGAGGCTGTTGGTATCAGGCATGAGGAGGGCGTCATGAAGGGCCAGACCCGTATCCGTGTCATCCGCAGGCCCGTTCCCCGCCGGGACGAGACGATCGACCGCAGGACACCGTCGGGACGACTGCTGCCGTACTGACGGCACCTGCGGCCGGAGTACGTCAACCGACCGTGCAGGCCTTGCCGTTGAGACTGAAGGCGCCCGGTGCCGCGCTGTTCCCGGTGTGGGTCGCCTGGTAGCCGATGCCGACGCTCGCGCCCGGGGCGAGCGTCGCGTTGTACGAGGCGTTCGTCGCGGTCACCGCGCCGGAACTCGGCGCGTACGTCGCGTTCCAGCCGCTGGTGATCGTCTGCCCGCCGGGCAGCGTGAAGGCGAGCTGCCAACCGTTGACCGTGCTCGTGCCGGTGTTGGTGATCGTCACGGACGCGGTCAGGCCGCTGCTCCAGGCGTTGGTGGTCACGGTCACCTTGCAGGCGCCGGCCGGGGGCGGAGGCGTGCTGCCGCCGCTGTCGAGGCCGAAGAAGGTGAGCACGCGGGCGCCCATCCCCGAGGCGTACACGTTGTGGCCGACGCCCTGAAGGCTGATCGCCTCCACCTGGGCCCGGTCACCGGTGCCGCCGTAGCGGGTGCGGGTCCAGCCGGACTGGGGCGAGTCGGTGGCGGCGGGGGTCTGGCTCACCCCCTGCACGTTCGTCCACTGCTTGATCTCCTCCCCGAAGTTGGGATAGCGCAGCGTGTCGTCCGCGGTGCCGTGCCACAGCTGCATCCGCGGGCGAGGGCCCGTGTAGCCGGGGTAGGCGGCGCGGGCGATGTCGCCCCACTGCTGCGCGGTGTGGGTGATCGTGCCCTGCGCGCAGGCGCTGTTCCACTCGGAGCCGTCGCTGGTGGCGAAGCAGCCGAACGGCACGCCGGCGAAGGCGGCGCCGGCGGCGAAGACGTCCGGGTAGTCGCCGAGCAGGACGTTGGTCATCATCGCGCCGGAGGAGATGCCGGTGGCGAAGACGCGGCTGGTGTCGGCGTCGTAGTGGCCGACCGTCCAGTCGACCATCGACTTGATGCCGACCGGGTCGCTGCCGCCGCCGCGCCTGAGGGCCTGCGGTGAGGAGACGTCGAAGCACTTGCTGGAGCGGGTGACGGACGGGTACACGACGATGAAGCCGTACTTGTCGGCGAGCGAGGCGTACTCGGTGCCGGAGTACATCGCCGGGCCCGAGCCGGTGCAGTAGTGGACGGCCACCAGGATTGCCGGATGCGCGGTGACGGTCTGGGGGACGTACAGGTACATCTGAAGGTTGCTGGGGTTCGTGCCGAAGTTGGTGACCTCGGTGAGGGTCGCGGTCGGGGCGGCCTCCCCGGCGGCGGCCGGGGGTGCGGTGAGGAGCGCGGCGGCGAGCAACGCCACCAGCATTCCGTGGAGCGCGACAAGGACCGCGCGCAGCGGTCTCCTCGCGATGGTGCCGGCAGTGGCGGACACGTCGGGTCCCTTCGTGATGACGGCTCGTGGGGGCATCGCTGAGGGGAGCACCAGGCATGGTGGCATGCACATGGCCGCGATGGAAGCGCTCCCACGCCACAGAAACGTTCCGCGCGAGGCGTTGACCAGAAAGCGCTTACCCTCTACGTTCCGTTCAGCAGGGTGACCGAACGGGCGCGACTCCCCTCGGGAGAGCCGCATGAATACGCGCGCCTTGTTCGCCATCACACACATCATTCATGTACGTGATCTACGACCAACGCCCCGCACAGAAGGAATCGGGACATGACTTCTTCGCCACCTCCCCGCACACACCGGCGCGCCCTGACCGGCGCCGCGGCAGCACTCGGTCTTTCGGTTGGCATGATCATGGCAATCAACACGCCGACGGCGAGCGCCGCCACCTGGCCCACCCCCACCAGCAGCAAGGCGGTCGGCTCCACCATCTCGCTGTCCGGCACCAAGGACTACGGGATGCAGCGCCTCTACGGCACCGGGGACCTCGGCAGCGACAACCAGGACGAGGACCAGGGCCCGATCCTGAAGCTGGCCGCCGGCACCGTCCTCAAGAACGTCATCATCGGCGCGCCCGCGGCGGACGGCATCCACTGCGAGGGCAGCTGCACGCTGCAGAACGTCTGGTGGGAGGACGTCGGCGAGGACGCGGCGACGTTCAAGGGCTCCTCGTCGTCGAACGTCTACACCATCTCCGGTGGCGGCGCGAAGGAAGCCAGCGACAAGGTGTTCCAGTTCAACGGCGCCGGGACGCTCAACGTCTCCAACTTCGCGGTCAAGAACTTCGGTACGTTCGTCCGCTCGTGCGGCAACTGCTCGACGCAGTACAAGCGGACGATCAACCTCAACACCGTCGAGGCGACCTACAAGGGCAGCAAGCTCGTCGGCATCAACACCAACTACGGCGACAGCGCGACCCTGCGGGGCATCACCATCGTCGGGGACTCCAGCAAGAAGATCATCCCCTGCCAGAAGTACATCGGCAACAACACGGGCAAGGAGCCGACCACCAACGGTTCGGGTCCTGACGGGACTTACTGCAAGTACGCGTCCTCGGACATCACGTACAAGTAGTCACGTCAGCCCGTGCCCCCACGGTGAAGGCGGCCGTCCGAAGCGTCCCCGCACGGCGCTTCGTACGGCCGCCGCATCATGCGCGGCTCACCGGGTCCCGAGTTCGCGCCGGTAATCGGCGTACGCGGTGCGCAGAGCGGTTCCCGGCCAGTCGGCGGGCAGGAGCTCGGCGGGCAGGACCGGGTCCGCGAGCAGATGGCGGACGACCGCCGCGAAGGCGGTGAAGCGGTCGGCGGGGCCGTCCACGCGCGCGGTGTGGGCGAGCAGGGCCCGGCCCTTCGCCGCCCAGGCGTCCAACGGCCAGAGGGCCGCCGCCAGTTCGGCCGCGGGGCGGTCGGGCCGGGCCGCGCACCGCTCCCCCACCTGGGCGAGGTCGTCCGGCCACGGGCGGCTCACATTGGCGGGGCGCAGCCAGACGCCCTCCCGGAGCTCGGCCAGCCGCAGCGCGGCCAGCCTGGTGCGCAGATCGGCCCGTTCGGCGGGGCCACGGCCCGTCGCCGTGATCACGAACATCTCCCAGTCGCCGTCCCACGCGCGCGTGCGGGGATGCACGGCGTCGTCCTGGCGCCGTTGACGCTCCAGGAGCCGGTCGCTCAGGCGGTGGACGGTGTCGGTGCGGCGCAGGTCGCCGGCCGCGACCATGCGGCTGAGCGCGGCCCGCGCGGTGGAGCCGCCGACACCGAAGGGCTCCACCCGGCGGACCAGCTCCTTCACCGGCAGCTCGGGCGGATGCGCGCCCAGCAGCAGGCTCAGGACCACCGAGCGCGCGGACAGGGGACGCAGTTCGAGCTGGTCGGGCTGCTCAGCCTGGTTCGTCCGCATGGTCACGTACTGTATTGCGTATTACAGCATTGCTACAGCCGTAGCGGTAGTGCAACACTCGTCCCATGGTCTTCTCACTGGCGCACGAGGGCAGCGCGACGCACGACGTCACCAATCAGCCCCCTCCCCTGGCCCCGTACGACGCGGCGGAGGACGCGGCCCTGCTGGAGGGGCTGCGCCGGGAGGGCGCCGGCTGGGCCGAGGAGGACGTACGGCGGATCGGCCGGGTCGCGGGCAGCGCGGAGGCGCAGGAGTGGGCCGATCTCGCCAACCGTCACGAGCCGGAACTGCGGACGCACGACCGGTACGGGCATCGCGTCGACGAGGTCGAGTTCCATCCGAGCTGGCACCACCTGATGCGGACCGCGGTCGCCGAGGGACTGGCCGGCGCCCCCTGGGCCGACGACCGGTCCGGCGCCCATGTGGCGCGCACGGCGGGCGGATTGGCGTGGGGGCACACCGACGCCGGGCACGGCTGTCCGACTTCGATGACGTACGCCGCCGTCCCCGCGCTGCGCCACCAGCCGGACCTCGCGAAGGCCTACGAACCACTGCTGACCGGCCGGGAGTACGAGCCGGGACTGCGGGTGCCCACCGAGAAGCGCGGGCTGCTGGCGGGCATGGGGATGACCGAGAAACAGGGCGGTTCCGACGTCCGGACGAACACGACGGTGGCCGCGCCGACCTCGGAGCCGGGCGTGTACACCCTGCGCGGGCACAAGTGGTTCACGTCGGCGCCGATGTGCGACGTGTTCCTGGTGCTGGCGCAGGCAGCGCCCAGCGGGGACAAAGGCGGGCTGTCCTGTTTCCTGGTGCCGCGCGTCCTGCCCGACGGCAGCCGCAACACCTTCCGCATCCAGCGGCTGAAGGACAAGCTCGGCAACCGGTCGAACGCCTCCTCCGAGCCGGAGTTCGACGGGACCGTGGCGTGGCTGGTCGGACCCGCGGGGCGGGGGGTGAAGACCATCATCGACATGGTCAACTGCACCCGCCTCGACTGCGTGATGATGTCGGCCACGCTGATGCGCAAGACGCTCGTCGAGGCGGGGCACCACGCCCGGCACCGCAGCGCGTTCGGGGCCCGGCTGGTCGACCAGCCGCTGATGCGCAACGTGCTCGCCGATCTCGCCCTGGAGTCGGAGGCGGCCACGACCCTGACCCTGCGGCTGGCGGGTGCGGCCGACCGGGCGGTGCGCGGGGACGCCGGTGAGCAGGCGTTCCGGCGGATCGCCACCGCGGCCGGCAAGTACTGGGTCACCAAGCGGGGTCCGGCCTTCACCGCGGAGGCCCTGGAGTGCCTCGGCGGCAACGGCTACGTCGAGGACTCCGGCATGCCCCGCCACTACCGCGAGGCTCCCCTGCTGTCGATCTGGGAGGGCTCGGGGAACGTCAACGCCCTCGACGTGCTGCGGGCGTTGACGCGGGAGCCGGGGACCGCCGAGGCACTGTTCGGTGAACTGGCCCTGGCGCAGGGGGCGGACGCCCGGCTGGACGCCGCGGTGAACCGTCTGAAGGGCCTGTTGCGCGACGGCTCTGAGGCCGGGGCGCGGCGCCTGGTCGAGCACATGGCGCTCACGCTCCAGGCCTCCCTCCTGGTCCGGCACGCCCCGCCCGCGATCGCCGACGCGTTCTGCGCGACCCGGCTCGGCGGCGACTGGGGGCACGCCTTCGGGACATTGCCGGATTCGGCGGACGTGGGGGCCATCCTGGGGCGGGCGTTGCCGGGCACCGGCTGAGGAGGCACTGCCCTTGGCCGATGTCGGCATGGCCGACAGACCGTCACCCCGTGATTCCGCTGCGTTGTCAGTGCCGTGGTGCAGACTCGGGATCACTTGGCACTACGCCTGGGGAGGGCAGCGTGTTCACGGGGATCGACGAGGTCGACTGGGCTTCGATGCGGCATGCGTACGGCAGTGCGGAGGACGTGCCCGGACTGCTGCGGGGGCTGGCCTCCGCGGACCCGGCCGAGCGGGAGATCGCGCTCGACGGGATGTACGGCGCCGTGCACCACCAGGGAGACGTGTACGACTCGACGCTCGCCTGCGTTCCGTATCTGTTCGCGCTCGCCGCGCGCGAGGAGGTGCGGGACCGGGGCGGGATCGTGGAACTCCTCGTCAGCATCGGCGGCGACGGGGAGACGCCCGAGGACGGGGACGAGGCCCGTGCCATGGCCCGCGTGGCGGTCCGGGCCGGCGCCGAGGTCTTCGCCGGGCTCACCGGGGACCCGGACCCGGGGGTGCGCCGGACCGCCGCGAACGCCGTGGTGCGGTTCCTCGACGAGCCGGGGCGGGTGCTCGGTCTGCTCCGCGAGCGGATCACCGTGGAGCGGGACGACCGGGTCCTGATCGCGCTCACCGAGAGCCTGGGCCTGCTGGCCCGCCGGCACCGCGGGCACGCGACCGAGGCCGTGGATCTCCTCGCCACCCTGGGCATGGCGCCCTACGGCCCCGGTCAACGGCTGGCCGCGCTGGGGCAGTTGGCGGGCTGCGCCCCCGACCGGCTCCCGGCCGACCTGGTGCCCACGGTCCTCGGCCTGCTCCGGCAGCGGTCCGAGCAACGCGCCCGCCCGTCGTGCGAACCCGATCGCCCGGACACCAACACGCTGGTCGGCCGACTGCGGCGGCTGCGCCCTTCGGACGAGGAGGGCTCCCAGCTGCTGCGCACCCTGCACACCGCGCTCGACGGGCGGGTGGCCGACCGGATCGCCCTGCTGAACGGGCAGTTGACCAGCGCGGACCCGACCGTCCGGTGCAACGCGATATGGATGTCCCTGGGGCTGTTCCTGGACTGGCGCGCCGACTACAGCACACCCGTCGCCCTGATCGGCGCCCAACTGGCCGCCGAGGAAGACCAGTTGCGTTATGCGGCGCTTTCCGTCCTGGATGACCTCCATCACCTGGCCGCACCCGCCGCGGACGACCTCCACCGGCTGGTGATGTCCCGCCCCGACCTGTGGGTGCAGCACCGGCAGTACGGCGGGCCGGCGCTGGGCGGGCCGCTCAAGGCGCTGGCCAGGAGCGGGGATCCGCGCGCGGTGCCGGTACTGGCGGAACTCCTCGACACCCCCGGCGCTCCTTCCGACCTGGGGCATGTCGTCGGCCATCTGGGCGCGAGCGCCGGCCGCCTCGCCCCCGCCCTGCGGGAGAGTCTCGCCCGCATTCCCCTGGACGCCCCGGACACCCACGACCGTGCGGCGGCTTCGCTGTCGGCGCTCGGGGCGCTCGGCGACACGGAGAGCGTGCCGCTGGTGCTGCGGCTGCTGACCGATCTCCCGGAACACCGGCTGCGGTCGATCGTCGTCCACGCGGCGCTGCGCACGCTCCGCGGGTTCGGAGCGGCGGCACATGAGGCGATACCCGTGGTGCGCGGGCTGCTGGAAGGGGACAGCGCGGTCGAGGCGGCGGACGCGCTGTGGGCGCTCGCGGGGGACGCCGACGCCGTACTGGCCGTTCTGACCACACGGGACGGGGGCGTGGTCGCGCACCGGGACGCACCCGAGGTGCTGGGCCGCATGGGGCCGGCGGCCGCACCCGCCCTGGACGGGCTCCGGCGGATGCTCGACTCGCCGCACGAGTGGCAGCGGACCGCGGTCGCGTGCGCGCTGTGGCGGATCGGCGGCGAGCCGGAGGCCGCGCGAGTGCTTCCGCTGCTGCGCAGGACGTGGACGGAGACGGCGCCCCTGCGTCAGCCCATCGCGGAGTGCGTCGCGGACCTGGGACCGGCGGGAGCACCGCTGCATGACCTGCTGCGCACGGAGCTGGCGGCTCCACAGCGGCACACGGCCCCCTCCGGGGGGTTCGGCCCCATGGCGGTCCTGTCGGACGAGCGGTTGCTGGGGATCTGCCGGGGGGTGTTGGGGGTGGGGTGAGCGGGGACGGGTGCAGCGGGTGTGGGGGCGTGGGTCGGCTGGTCTTCGGCGGCGCTGGTTGCTCAACCAGCCGTCCGGCCCCGTTGTTGTCCGAAGCGGGCCCAGTCCGCGTCCCATTGGTCGATCCGGCGGCGTTCCAGGCGGGCGCAGAGGGTGCGGCCGCCGACGAACGGCACGATCGCGGCGCTCGCGCCCACGAGAGCGCCGATCAGGGCGGCGCGGAGGTGGGCCTGTGCCGGGGTCGTGGGGCGGGTGACCAGGCGGCCCTCCGCGTCGGTCCAGACGGAGACCGGGGTGCCGGTGGCGCTGCCGGGGCGGACGCGGACCTGGCCGGTGTGCGAGGAGCCGTCGGGGGCCGCCCAGCGGACCTTCGCCCACACCTGGTCGCTGCTCGCGGTGCCGGTCTGCCCGGCGAAGGTGCCGGGCGCCTTCGCCACGAGCCGGGCCTCGACCTGCCGCCACTCGACGCGCTCCCGGGCGAGGGTGCCCTCGACGGACCGGCTCGTCGCCAGGCCGGCGAACACTCCCGCGAGGGCGGTGAGCAGCCAGGCGCCGAGCACGACCCAGGCCTCCACCTTGTCGGCGCGGCGCCGGAGCGGATTGCGCCGCCAACGCCACAACCACACCTTCGAACCACGGAACGCCATCGAAGGCTTCCTCCTCATGTGCGCATGAACATGCCGGGCCGCCCTTCCATACGGGGGACGTCGCCGAGGTGCTCACGGCGAGTTCCCCCGACTCGACCGTCGCACAGGCGTCGCGGTCCCGCCCGGTCTTCGTGAAAGCGACGCACAGATCGCCGACACGCGTTACCATCACCGCTCTGACCTGCGGCGGAGCCCTTTCCGGGGGTGACTGTCAGTGGCTGGGTGCAGACTGGCCGATATCTGAGACAAGGACGTCGCGGAGGTGATCGGCATGACCGAGGTACTGCTCGCCGTGGGGACCCGCAAGGGCCTGTTCATCGGGCGCAGGCGGGGTGGGACCTGGGAGTTCGACGAGAGTCCGTATTTCAACGCGCAGGCCGTGTACTCGGTCGCGATCGACACCCGGGGCGAGCGGCCGCGACTGCTGGCGGGAGGCGACAGCGCACACTGGGGACCGTCGGTGTTCCACTCCGACGACCTCGGCCGCACCTGGACCGAACCGGCCCAGCCCGCCGTCAAGTTCCCGAAGGACACCGGCGCTTCGCTGGAGCGGGTGTGGCAGCTGCATCCGGCGGCCGCGGAGCCGGACGTGGTCTACGCGGGCACCGAACCGGCGGCGCTCTACCGCTCGGAGGACCGCGGCGAGACCTTCACGCTGGTCCGCCCGCTGTGGGAGCACCCGACCCGGTCGAAATGGGTTCCGGGCGGCGGCGGGGAGGGGCTGCACACGGTCGTCACGGACAAGCGTGACCCGCGCTCGGTGACGGTCGCCGTGTCGACCGCCGGGGTGTTCAGGACGTCTGACGGCGGGGCGAGTTGGGTGCCCTCCAACTCCGGTGTCTCCGCGGTGTTCCTGCCCGATCCCAACCCGGAGTTCGGCCAGTGCGTGCACAAGGTCGCCCAGGACCCGGTGACCCCCGACCGGCTGTATCTGCAGAACCACTGGGGCGTCTACCGCAGCGACGACGCGGGCGCGCACTGGACCGACATCGGCGAGGGGCTGCCATCCACGTTCGGTTTCGCGATGGCCGTCCACCCGCACCGCGGCGACACCGCGTACGTGTTCCCGATCAACGCCGACGCGGACCGGGTGCCCGCCGACCACCGCTGCCGGGTGTTCCGTACGACGGACGCGGGCAAGAGCTGGGAACCCTTGTCCGCCGGTCTGCCGCAGGGCGACCACTACGGCACGGTGCTGCGCGACGCGCTGTGCACCGACGACGCGGACCCGGCCGGGGTGTACTTCGGCAACCGCAACGGCGAGGTGTTCGCCTCGGCCGACGACGGCGACAGCTGGCAGCAGCTCGCCTCGCATCTGCCGGACGTGCTGTGTGTGCGGGCCGCGGTGGTGGGATGAGCGACGAGGGGGGACCACCGGGCCCTGGCCACCGGTTGATCGCCGTTGCCTGTACGGCAGTAGGGTGACGCCCGTGGCACCACGACCCTTGCATGAGATCGTCGAACCGGGCTGGGCGAAGGCCCTCGAACCCGTCGCCGGACGGATCGCCGAGATGGGCGACTTCCTGCGGGCGGAGATCGCCGCGGGACGCACCTATCTCCCGGCCGGACCCAACGTCCTGCGGGCCTTCCAGCAGCCCTTCGACGACGTCCGCGTCCTGATCGTCGGTCAGGATCCCTACCCGACGCCCGGGCACGCGGTGGGACTGTCGTTCTCGGTCGCGCCGGAGGTGCGTCCGCTGCCCGGCAGTCTGATCAACATCTACCGCGAGCTGAACACCGACCTGGGGCTGCCGCAGCCCTCCAACGGTGACCTGACGCCATGGACCCAGCAGGGCGTACTGCTGCTCAACAGGGCGCTCACCACGGCCCCGCGCAAGCCGGCCGCGCACCGGGGCAAGGGCTGGGAAGAGGTCACCGAGCAGGCGATACGGGCGCTCGCGGCGCGCGGCAAGCCGCTCGTGTCGATCCTCTGGGGGCGCGACGCCCGCAATCTGCGTCCGCTCCTCGGCGACCTGCCGTCCGTGGAGTCGGCGCATCCCTCCCCCATGTCGGCGGACCGCGGCTTCTTCGGCTCCCGTCCGTTCAGCCGGGCCAACGACCTGCTGGTCCGCCAGGGAGGACAACCGGTGGACTGGCGCCTGCCGTGACCGCGACGGGCACGGGCGACGGGGAGCGAACGTCTGCGGCGACCGCGACGGACTCGGGCAACCGGGGACTGACCGTTGCGGCGACCACGACAGGCTCGGGCGACCCGGGACTCACCCTTGCGGCGACCGCGACCGGCTCGGGCGGCCCGGGGCTCGCGACCGGCCCGGGTGGGAACAGGGGTGTCCCGGCGTCGGCCGGCACGGGAATCCTCGCGGTCGACTCCGGCGGCTCCGGCCTGCGGGTCGCCCTCGGTACGGCGGAGCGCGGTGCGCTGGGGCTGCGGGAGTCGCGGGTGCCGGTGCGTACCGGTGCGCGGGGCATCGACGCCGCGCATCTGATGGAGCAACTGGTGCCGATGGTGCGCGAGTTGGCCGCCGAGACGGGTGTGGCCCGGCCTGGCACGGCCGTCGTGGGGGCCGCCGGACTGACCACGCTCGGCGACGCCCTGCGCGCCGAACTCCCGGGCGCCCTGCGGCGGGAGTTCGGGGTCGGGCCGGTCGCGCTCGTCGCCGATGCCGTCACCGCCTACGTGGGCGCCCTCGGGCCGCGGCCGGGTGCCGTGGTCGCGGGCGGTACGGGTCTCATCGCCGTCGGCACGGACCTGACCGGCTGGCGCCGGGCGGACGGCTGGGGGCATCTGCTGGGCGACTGCGGCAGCGGCGCCTGGATCGGCCGGGCGGGGCTGGAAGCGGCCCTGCGGGCGTACGACGGGCGGCCGGGCGGCTCCGCCGGGCTGCTGGCCCGTGCCGAGGGCGAGTTCGGGCCGCTGTCCGGTCTGCCCGGCCTGCTCTATCCGCGCCCGGACCGGCCCGCCGTCCTCGCCTCCTTCGCCCCGCACGTCGCCGCCTGCGCCGACGGCGACCCGGTGGCCACCGGCATCCTGCACACGGCGGCGAAGCACATCGCCGAGTCGGCGGCCGCGGTCTGCCCGACCGCCGGCGAACCGCATGTGGCCGTCACCGGCGGGCTGTTCAAGATGGGCGCCCCGCTCCTCGTACCGCTGGAAGAGGAGTTGGCGAAACGGCTGCCGCACGCGCGCCGGGTCGAGGCCGCCGGGGATCCGTTGCGGGGGGCGGTGCGGATCGCGGCGGACCTGGCGACAGGGGTGCTCACTCTGCCGGGTGATGCGTCGATGGTGCACGTGATGACCGGAACGGGCGACTGATCCCGACAGGGCACCCGCTTCCGATCCGTACGTAACTCATCAGACAAAACCGGACGGATACCGCTCACCTGCACCCTCCCCGAACAGGGAAGCCCAGTAAGCCAGTAACATGCGGCGCCATGAGCTCCCCCACTGGGCCCGCCGGCCTGCCAGTACGAATGCCGCGCCCCCGCCAGCCCGGACGGCACCGCCGTCCCGAGCCGCTGGCGGCTCCCGAGGGCGCGCCCGCGCTCGTCCTCGCGGTGCCGGGCACGCCGAGCGCTGCCACCCGCAGCCTCGCCGAGGAGGTCGTGAGCATCGCCCGCTCCGAGCTCCCCGGCCTCGACGCGCGGATCGGCTACCTCGACGGGGACGACGCGGAGTTCCCCACACTCCAGTCCGTGCTCGCGCACGCCGGCGAGGAACGCACCGCCCGCTACGAGCAGGCCAGGGCTGCGGGAGTCGACGTCAAGGAGCCCGAGGGGCCCGTCGCCGTCGTCGTGCCGCTGCTGGCCGGTCCGGACAGCGCGCTGCTGCGGGTGGTCCGCCAGGCCGTGATGGACAGCCGTGTCGCGGCCGACCTCACCGATGTGCTCGGTCCGCACCCGCTGCTCGCCGAGGCGCTGCACGTGCGGCTGTCCGAGGCCGGTCTGGCCCGTGCCGACCGCGCCCGGCTGTTCACCGTGGCGACCGCGGCGGACGGCATCATCCTGGCCTCCGTGGGCGGCGAGGAGGCCGTGCAGGCGGCAGGGATCACCGGCATGCTGCTCGCCGCGCGCCTCGCCGTGCCGGTGATGGCGGCCGCGCTCGACCAGGAGGGTTCGATCGCGTCCGTGGCCGAGCAGCTGCGGGCGTCGGGTTCGCAGCAGCTGGCGCTGGCGCCGTACCTGATAGGGCCGGAGATCGACCCGGGTCTGGTCGAGGAGGCGGCCAAGGAGGTGGGCTGCTCCGCGGCCGAGGCGCTCGGCCCGTACCCGGCGATCGGCAAGCTGGCGCTGGCGAAGTACACGACGGCGCTGGGCATCGCCCCGCAGCAGCCGCAGGGCGCTCCGACGCGCTGAGTCGCGCGTCCGGGACGAGCACGACGTGAGCACCGCCGAAGGGCCCGCTCCCACTACGGGAGGCGGGCCCTTCGGCGTACGGCACCGTCGGCCTTGGGCCTCTCAGTCGAGGACCACGCAGGACGCCGCCGGCACCTTCACCGCGCCGGAGCGGGTCGGCAGCCCCGTCTCGGGGTCGAGCGCGAACCAGGTGACGTCGCCGGAGCGTTCGTTGGCGACGTACAGGAACCCGTCCGACTCGGCGATCGCCCGGGGCCAGTGGCCGCCGCACGGGACGGTGGCGACGAGCCGCAGTTCGTCACCGTTGACGGCGAACGCGGACAGGACGTCCTCGCCGCGGGTGGCGGTCCACACGAAACGGCCGTCGGGCGAGACGACGACGCCGGAGGGGTAGGCGTCCCCGGCCGGGGCGTCCGTGAGCACCTGGACCTCCGTCAGCGGCTTCAGCAGGCCTTCCGTGGCGTCCCAGCGGCAGACGGTGAGGGTGGGGGCGAGTTCGTTGAGGACGTAGGCGTACGTGCCGTCCGGGTGGAAGGCCAGGTGGCGCGGTCCCGAGCCGGGGCGCAGGGCGATCTCGCGGTGCGGGTCGGGCGTGCCGCCGGTCAGCGTGCACACGCGTACGGAGTCCGTGCCGAGGTCCACGCTGACGGCCCAGCGTCCGCTCGGGTCGGCCTGCACCTGGTGGGCGTGCGGGGCCTGCTGGCGCCGGGTGTGCGGGCCCGAGCCGGTGTGGCGCAGGGTGCCGGAGGCCGGGCCGGCGAGGGTGCCGTCGGGGCGGAGCGGTACGGCGGTGACGCTGCCGGAGCCGTAGTCGGCGGTCAGGACGTGGCCGTCGTACAGGCCGAGGTGGGTCGGTCCGCCGCCGACCGGCACCGGGCGTCCGGCGGGCTCGGGGCGGTCGCCGGTGACGCGGAAGGCGGCCACCGCGCCCTCGGCGGTCTCGCTGACCGCGTAGAGCGTGCCGCCGTCCGGCGCCAGGGCCAGGTAGGAGGGGTCGGGCAGGCCGTCGTGGCTGCTCAGGAGCGTGAGCGCGCCGGTGTCCGGGGTGACGGCCGCCGTCACGATGCCGGGGCCTCCGGCCGCCGTGAACGACCCGATGTAGGCCTTCCGCTGCCGCTCGCCACCGTCTGCCACCGCTGTCCCCTCTCGGTCATGAACCGTTGGGGCTGACGGTAGCAGCGGTCTAGACCATGCGGCGATGGTTTCGCCCCGCCGCGGCGGACGTCAGTGCAGCCCCCGGGTCCCTCAGGCTCCGACCAAGGGTGAACCCGGCGGTGTGCGCAGAGGTGTCGCCAGAGCGGCGAGCGCTCGTTCCAGGCCGTGCAGGTGGGCCAGGGCGGGGCCCTCGGCGGGCGGGTGGTCCGTGACCGTCAGGTCGCCGTGCGTGCCGCCCGTGAGGGCCTCGACCGCCGCCTCCACGCGCCAGCAGGCGGCGGCCAGGCGGGCGTCGTGGGACGCCTCGGGGTCGGCGGCGACGGCGACCAGGCCGCGGATCTCGCGGGCGCAGTCGTCGAGGAGCGTGAGGACCCGGCGGGCGCGCCGCTTGCGGCCGAGCATCGGGTTCAGCGGGTGCACGAGCGGGGCCACGGAGAGCCGTACCCGGGCCAGCAGCTGCTCCAGTTCGGCCACGCGCGGGGCCGGGTCGGCGTCCGCCCCGGCGAGGCGTGCGGCGGCCTCGGCGGTGCAGGCGTGGACGCAGCGCAGGGCGCGCTGGATCCAGGCGTCGGTCGTGGTGTGGGTGGTGACCGGCAGGACGAACAGCACCGCCAGGACCGCGCCGAGCGCGCCGATGCCGGTCTCCGCCAGGCGCAGCGCGAGCAGGCCCGGAGTGAGGACGCCGAGGAGGCCGTAGAGCAGCTCGGCGAGCACGGTGACGCAGAGCATCATCCAGGTGTACGACACCGCGGCCGTGTAGAAGATCCCGAAGACGCAGGCGGTGAGGAGCACGGCCGTGGGGAGCCCGGCGCCGTGCAGCGGGACGGCGACGAGCAGGCCGAGGCCGATGCCGATCACGGTGCCGAGGACCCGGCGGAAGCCGCGCACCAGGGTCTCGCCGCGCGAGGTGGTGTTGACGAAGACCCACCAGGTGGCGCCGACGGCCCAGTACCAGCGGTCGCCGGACAGCAGCTGGCCCACGACGAGCGCGAAGGCCGCGCCGACGGTGGCCTGGACGGCCTGGCGGGTGGTCACCCGGGCGAGGCCGCTGCCGGCGGGCGGGGCGGGCACCGGAGCGGGCGGCAGGCGGCGCTCGTAGCACCACAGGCCGAAGCGCACGGCCGCGGCGGTGGCCACGGAGAGCAGGACGGCGGCGTAGAGCTCGGGCAGCCGGTCGCTCGTGGCGTGCAGGAACTGCGCCACGAAGAAGGTCATGAACGCGAACACGCCGAGGCTGTGCCCGCGCGGGCCCCAGCGTCGCGCGTACACGCCCGCGCCGATGACGGCGAGGAACGTGAGGTCGCGGGCGACGGGGTGGGCGTGCAGCTCGGCCGCGGCGGCCAGCACGGGCAGGCCCACGGCGGGCAGCAGCGCGGTGGTGACCGCCTGGCCGCGGACGGTGGCGTCGGTGACGGTGAACAGGGCGAGCAGTGCGGCGAGCCCGCCGGTGACGGCGCCGACGAGGGAGTGCCCGGCGAGCCCGCACACCACGACCGCGAGCCCGATGCCGACGACGGCCCGCGCCGCGAAGCGCAGCCGCACCCGGCCCGGGTCCGGAGCAACGAACACCCTCTTCAGCACTGCTTCCCGCCCCCTGCGTCGTCAATGGGTACACCGGCATGAAAAAGGCGCCGCGGAGGTCCGCAGCGCCATCGACGGCTTCATTGCAGCACCAGCCCCGCGACTGGCTCAAGTGGCGTCGAATAGGCTGGTCCATTGGCACAGACAAAAGGGACCCTGCCCGTCCACCGGCGGGCCAACGGACCATGAACGAGGAGGCCGGGCGCGATGGCCGTGGACGAGCTCGACACCCGCATCCTGCGGCTGCTGCTGGAGCAGCCGCGCACGAGCGTGCGCGAGTACGCCCGCATCCTCGGGGTCGCCCGCGGCACCCTCCAGGCCCGTCTCGACCGGCTGGAACGGGACGGGGTGATCACCGGCACGGGGCCCTCGCTCTCCCCCGCCGCCCTGGGCCACCCGGTGCTGGCGTTCGTGCACATCGAGGTCACCCAGGGGCGGCTCGACGACGTGGGCGACGCGCTGGCAGCCGTGCCGGAGATCGTCGAGGCGTTCTCGATCGCGGGCGGCGGTGACCTGCTGACGCGGGTGGTGGCGCGGGACAACGCGCATCTGGAGGACGTGATCCAGAAGGTGATCAGCCTGCCGGGAGTGGTCCGCACGCGCACCGAGGTGGCGCTGCGCGAGCGGGTGCCGCACCGGCTGCTGCCGCTGGTGGAGTCGATCGGCCGCGCGGCCCGGAACTGACCGCTGCCGTCCTGCACGCCGACTGGCCTTTGACATCCTGGACGCCATGAGCAATCTCGGCCCGACCTCGGTCATCTTCGATCTCGACGGAACGCTCGTGGACAGCGAGCCGAACTACTACGAGGCATCGCGCGCCCTGCTCGCCGTCCATGGGGTCCGGGACTTCACCTGGGAGGACAACTCCCGGTACGTGGGCATCAGCACCTGGGAGACGCTCGGCCTGTGGCGGGAGCGTTACGGGCTCACCGTGCCGCGCGCCGAACTCCTCGGCGAGCTCAACCGGCGTTATCTGGAGCTCGCCCGGGTGGACACACCCGCATATCCCGAGATGCGCAAGTTCGTCGAGTTGCTGGCGACCGAGGGCGTCCCCCTGGCCGTGGCCTCGGGTTCGTCGCCGGAGGCCATCGCGGCGATCCTGGCGGGCACCGGTCTGGACGCCTTCCTGCACACCGTCGTCTCCGCCGACGAGGTCGAGCGCGGCAAGCCCGCCCCGGACGTCTTCCTGGAGGCGGCCCGCCGGCTCGGCGCGGCCCCGGCCGACTGCGTGGTCCTGGAGGACGCGGCCCCGGGCGCCGCCGCCGCGTACGCGGCCGGGATGCGCTGCGTCGCGATCCCGTACGTGGCCGCCCAGGCCGACGCCCCGGAGTTCGCCACCGCCGACCTGCTGCTGCGCGGCGGTCAGGAGGAGTTCACGGCCCGGGCCGCGTACGAATGGCTGACGGCCTCGGCCCGGCCGTCCTGACCGGCCGGCGACCGGCGCGGTGCCCCGCCCCGCAGCCGGGGCACCGCTCGCCCGACGCGCGGTCTACGGTCGTGACCCGTGCGTCGGCTTCGAGGCCGGCTGGATGTTCTGGTTGAGGCGGAAGACGTTCCCCGGGTCGCGGTCGGCCTTGATGCGGGCCAGGCGGGCGTAGTTGTCGCGGTAGCTGGCCCGGACCCGTTCCTGCCCCTCGTCCATCATCATGTTCACGTAGGCGCCGCCCGCCGAGTACGGGTGCAGGGCGTCGAAGTAGTCGACCGTCCAGCGTTTGACCAGCTCGGCGTTGGCGGGGTCGGGGTCGACCCCGGCGTACACGGACGCCCAGTTGGCGTGCCGGTAGGCCCAGGGCGTGGCGTCCTGGCCGACGTCGTGGGCGGCGCCGTCGATCGGGTAGAGGTGCATGGTCGACTGCATGGTGGGGACCTCGGCGCCGAACTTGGCGTGCAGGGCGACGGCGTCGTCGGGGATGGTCTCCACGAAGTCGGCACGCCAGTACCACTGGTGGCCGGGCGGGTAGAGCCCGTCGAACATCGTCTGGAGTTCGGGGTGTCGCAGCACCATGGGCGCGTGCAGCAGCGGTGCGGGCAGCGCGTCGAGCAGCGGGGCCATCTCGCGGGCGGCGGCGTCCGGGTCGGCGCCGGTCCAGCACCAGACGATCCCGGCGGTCTTGCGGAGCTGGATCTCCTCCGGGAACGGCGGGGCGGGCGGCACGGTGCCGTGCAGGAAGAAGCCGTTGAGCTCGCGGGGCGCGTTGAGGATGAAGTCCCGGTAGGCGGCGAGGACTTCGGCGCTGTCCTCCACCGGCCAGAAGGTGGGGCCGGCGACGACCGTGCTGATCTCGTGCAGCCGGAACAGGAATGAGGTGACGACCCCGAAGTTGCCGCCGCCGCCCCGCAACGCCCAGAACAGGTCGCTGTTCTCGTAGCCGCTGGCGATCACCTTCCGGCCGTCGGCGAGGACGACCTCGGCCTCCAGCAGGTTGTCGATGGTCAGCCCGCACTTGCGGGTCAGATGGCCGAGCCCGCCGCCGGTGGCGAGGCCGCCGACGCCGGTGGTGGAGATGATGCCGCTGGGCGTGGCGAGGCCGTGGGCGTTGGTGGCGCGGTCGACCTCGCCCCAGACGCAGCCGCCGCCGACCCGGACGGTGTGGGAGTCGGGGTCGACCTCGATGTCCTTCAGCGGGGACAGGTCGAGGACGACGCCGTCGTCGACGGTGCCGAGGCCGGCGCCGTGGTGGCCGCCGCCCCGCACGGCGAGGGGCAGGTCATGGGCGCGGGCGAAGGCGATGACGCGGACGACGGCGTCCGCGTCGGCGCAGCGGGCGACGAGGGCGGGGTGCCGGTCGATCATGGCGTTGTAGACGTCTCGGGCCTGCTGGTAGGCGGTGTCGTCGGGGCCGATCAACTCTCCGTTGAAGGCGGTGAGTTCCGTGCGCGCCGCGTGGGCGATGGTGCTGGACATGCGGTCCCCCGTTTCGGAAATTCGTGTCGATTCGCCCGTTCTACTCGCGTCGCCATCGACCGGACATCCGTGTGCGCCACCCAGCTCGGGGCCGCCGGGTACCTACGTTTCGGCGTGCGGAAGCGGCGCCTCGGGCTCCGGGGGCGCGCCTTCGCCGTCCGCCAGCAGCCCGAGCCGTGCCGCACGGTCGGCTGCGTGCCGTCGGGTGGGGGCGTCCAGCTTGTCGAGGACGGCCCGTACGTGGTTGTCGACCGTCCGTACCGACACCACGAGCCGGGCGGCGATCTCCGCGTTGGTCAGTCCGTCCGCGAGCAGCCGCATGACCTGGAGCTGGCGCCGGGTGAGGCCCGCGGGGTTCTCCCGGGTCGCGGCGACCGGGCCGCGCGGGATGTGCTGTACGCCGATCCGGCGCAGCTCGGCGCGGAGCAGCCGGGCCCGTGGTTCGGCGCCGAGGGCGTCGAGGGTGGTGAGCGCGGTGAGCTTGTCCGCGGGGTCGGGGCTCTCGGCGAGGGCGGCGGCGTGTTCGTAGGGGCAGCCCGCTTCCAGCCAGCGGGTGGCGGCCTGCCGCCAGAGGCCGCGGGCCTGGAGGGCGTAGGGGTGGTCCGAGTCGTCGAGCCGGACGGGGTGGCCGGCCTTGGTGAGCCAGTAGCCGAGCTCGGCGCGGTAGGGGACGCCGGGCAGCCGGTCGGCCTGGGCGTGGACGGGTCCCGCGGCGGCGGTGACGGCGGCGAGGTCGCCGCGCAGCCAGGCCGCCTCGGCGAGGGCCGCCGCGACGGGCCCGGTGCGCTGGAGTTCCCTGGTGCGTACGGCGATCTGGCGGGCCTCGGCGAGGAGTTCACCGGCGCCGGGGCGGCCGCAGCGGACACGGACCCGGGCGAGGACGGTGAGCGCGGGGCAGCGGGCGGGGACGAAGTCGTGCATGCCGTACTCGGCGTGCTTCTCGGCGGCCTCCCAGTCGGCGGCGGCGAGACGCCGTACCGCCAGCTCCACATGGAGGTAGTTGAGGAAGCCGAGGTGTTCGGCACGGTCGGCGAGGTCCATCGCCGGGGGCAGGAACAGGTCGGCCTCGGCGTACCGGAGGTTGTCGAGGAGGGTCCAGATGAGGTTGGCGTAGGCGCGGCAGGCGTGTTCGACCTCGCCGGCGGCGAGCGCCACCTCCAGGCTCTCCTCCAGCTGGAGCCGCCCGCCGGGGTCGCCGCCGCGCCAGCGGGCCGTGCCGACGTTGTTGAGGGCGTGCGAGAGGATCGCCGCGTCGTCGGCCTTGCGGGCCAGGGTGATGGCGCGTTCGCCGTGTTCGACGGCCTCGGCGTAGCGGTCGGAGAGCATGCGCAGTTGGGCGGTGTTGCTGACGGCGAGGGCGAGGAGCCGGTCGTCGCCGGCGTGTTCGAGGACGGCGACGGCTTCGCGGGCGGCCTCCTGGGCCTGGTCGGCGTCGCCGGCCCACCAGTGGATGCGGGACAGCCAGCGCAGGTCGGCGCCGAGCCCGAGGGTGTCGCCGAGGGAGCGGCGCAGGGCGACGGCCTCGCGCTCGGCGGTGACGGCGGCGGCCGAGTCGGCGATGGTGTAGCTCTCCACCGCGTAGCGTTCGAGCAGGTCGGCGAGGTCGGCCGGCCCGTAGCGGTGCCGTTGGCGCAGGACGAGCCGGAGTTGGGCGGCGGCCTCGCGGTGGGCGCCGGCGCAGGCGGCGTCCTTGGCTGCGTCGGGTCCGTAACGGGCGATGGCGTCCTGGTCACCGGCCTGATCGGCGTGGTGGACGATACGGGCGGCGTCGGAGCCGGGCCGGGCGACGAGCGCGGCGAGGATGTTGCGGTTGAGGCCGATGCGGCGGGCGGCGGGCAGGGAGTCGGCGACGGCCCGCCGGATCAGCTCGTGCCGGAACGCCACCCGGTCCGGCTCCACCGTGAGCAGGCCGCGCTGCTCGGCGGTGGCCAGCACGGCCACGCCGTCCGTGAACAGGGCGTCCACCAGGGGCCGTTCGACGGCCGAGGGCACGACGGCGAGCTGCTCCAGCGCGTCCACCGCCGCCGGGTCCAGGCCCCGCAGCCGGGCCAGGACGGCGTCCACGACCGTCGGGGGCACTCCCCCGGTGCCGCCCGCGGCCACGATCTCGGCGACGAAGAACGGGTTGCCGGACGTCACCTCGTACACCTGGGCGGCATCGAGCCGGCGGGAGGCGCTGAGCGCCCGCACCGCGTCGAGGGAGAGCCGGGCGAGGGGCAGCCGGTGCACCCGGGACGTGCGGGAGACCTGGCCCAGCAGATGGCGCAGGGGGTGTTCGCGGCTCAGCTCGTCGTCGCGGTAGGTGAGGACGAGCAGCGCGGGCAGCCCTTCCATCCGGCGGACCAGGAAGCGCAGGGCGTCCAGGGAGGCCTCGTCGGCCCAGTGGACGTCCTCGACGACGAGGACCGCCGGGTGCGGGGCGGCGGCGAGTTCGGCGTGCAGGGCCTCGTAGACGCGGTGGCGGTCGCCGCCCTCCATGACGGCGCGTGCGAGGTCGGCGCCGACGCTGCCGACGAGGTCGCGGAACGGGCCGAGGGGGCGGCGGGTGGCGAGGTCGTCGCACTGGCCGACGAGGACGCGCGCCTGCCCGGGCAGCCGCTCCGGCATGGCCCTCACCAGGCTGGACTTGCCGATGCCGGCCTCACCGAAGACGAGCGCCACCGAACCGGCACCGGCTGCCGCCTCCCGGGCGGCCGCGGCCAGTCGCGTCAGCTCGCGCTCGCGTTCGAGGATCCACCGATCCACGGGCCGATTCTGCCAGAGCGCTCCGCTGGGGAGCCGGGTCAGGAAGGTACCGGATGCGGCCATTCTCCCGGGCCCGGCGCCGTCGGGACTGGTCGCGCGGGGGTCAGTGCACGGAGAGGCCGCCGTCGACGAAGATCGACTGGCCGGTGACGTACGCGGAGGCGCGGCTCGCGAGGAAGACCGCCGCGCCTTCGAAGTCCTCGGCGAGGCCGTTGCGGCCGGTCATCGTGCGGGCGGCGAGCGCCTCGACCTTCTCCGGGTCGTTCGCGAGACGGGCGTTGAGCGGGGTCATCACGAAGCCCGGCACCAGCGTGTTGCAGGTGACGCCGTACGGCGACCAGGCCTCCGCCTGTGACCGGGCGAGCGATTCGAGGCCGCCCTTGGAGACGCCGTAGGCACCGCTCTGCACGAAGGCGCGGTGGGCCTGCTGGGAGGTGATGTGGATGATCCGTCCGAAGCCGCGCTCGGCCATGCCGGGGCCGAAGCGCTGGCCCAGCAGGAAGGGCGCCTCCAGGTTGACGGCCAGGGTGGTGTCCCACACGTCCTCGGTCAGCTCGCCCATCGGGGGCCGCAGGTTGATGCCGGCGGAGTTGACGAGGATGTCGGGCTCGCCGAAGGCCCGCACCGCCTCCTCGGCGGCGGCGCGCACGCCGTCGCGGGTGCCGAGGTCGGCGCTGACCCATGCGGCGCGGCAGCCGCCGGCGGTCAGCTCGTCCACGGTCGCCGCCAGTTCCGTCTCCTTGCGGGCCACGACGACGACACTCGCTCCGGCGCGGGCCAGGGCACCCGCGACGGCCCGGCCGATGCCCGAGCTGCCGCCGGTGACGAGGGCGACGCGGTTTTCGAGGGAGAACAGTTGCGAGAGGTAGGCCTGCGAGATCATGCCCGCACCTTATTTCAGTACCGTCGGGCTTCCTTGATCACCGATGATGACGGCATGACCGCACCCCTGACCGTCCACCGCGTCCTCGGCGACCGGCCTTTCGCCGAGATCGGCAGGCCCACGGCCGTAGCCGTGGGTGAGGAGCGCGGGCTCGTCGTGGTGGGCGGTGATCTCGGCTCTCTGCAGTGGTCCGGGGACGGCACGGCCGGCAGCCGCTGGCGGCAGCACCGGGTGGGCGTCTACGGCGCGGACGATCTGCGCTGCCGAGCGGTCGTCTCCTCCCGTTGGCCCGTGCAGTGCCTTGCCTTCCATCCCACGCTTCCGCTCGTCGCCGTCGGCACGGGGTCGTACGACGGGGGGTATTTCTTCGAGGGTGAGCTGCTGCTGCTCGACCTGGAGTCGGGGCGGGCGCGATCGGTCATGCGCGGGGCGCGCGAGGTGCTGAAGCTGGAGTGGAGGAGCGCGTGGGCGCTGCGGCTGGTCCTGGCCCCTCCGGACGAGGGCGAGTTCGACGAGGAAGCGCACACGCAAGGCTTCGACGTGGTCGTCGAGCGGCCCGACTGGAGTGCCGTCCCGCAGGGCTCGGTGCGGCAGGAGGAACTGGGCGGGCAGCAGGTCACGTGGGAGCGACCGGCGCACGAGGACGCCGTCGGGGCCGTGGCCGCGCTGACCGGGGAGCCGGGGTGGGAGCCGCGCCGCCAGGTCTGGGACGTCCGTCGGCTCGCGGACGGGCGGGTGCTGGCCTGCCTGGAGGAGGTGCTGGCCGAGGCGTGGCTGCCCGACGGGCGGCTGGACTGGTGTGTGCCGGACGAGGAGGGCGGACGGCAGCTCGTCGTCCGCGAGCACGAGGTCTGGGTCAACGCGGAGCGACGACGTGTGCGCCGGGTGGGACGGGAGTGGGTCACGCCCTCGCCGCTCATCGCCCGGCTGTCGCCCGCGGACGGGACGTCGCTCGGCGCCCTCGCGCTCGGCTTCCCTGCCGTGTTCACCACACGTCGGGACGGCTGGCTGGCGCTCCGGCCCACGGACGTGCACAGGCGGCGCGACGCCCAGCCGGTCGGCCTGGTCCCGCCCGCCGGGGACACCCCGGAGGCGACCGTGACGTTGAGCGGCTACGACCTCTTCAACCACTCCTTCCCGGTCCGGCACAGCAGTCGGCTGCTCTTCCTCCAGGGAGACGGGCGCGAGCCGTGGCGGGACAAGTGGGTGGTCGAGATCGATCCGTACGGCACCGACGGGCCGCGTCGGCTGTTCCCGCTCGACTGGCGGACGCCCGCCAGGCACCTGTTCGGCGGGCCGGGCGTCGAGGTCGGCGGGGACCTGGTGCACGCGGGGACCGTGCACGACGGTGTCGGACTGCTGCCGGGCAACGCCTTCGTCGTACGGCGGAGTCTCAAGGACGGGGCAGCGCGCTGGGAGTTCACCGCCGACCATCCCGCGACCGCGGTGGACGGCGACGAGGACACGGTGTACGTCGCGTACAACTCGGGTGAGCTCGTGGCCCTCAACGCCGTCGACGGGAGCGTCCGCTGGCGGCACCACCTGAAGGTCGACGGTCAGCCCGTCGTCCCCCTGTCCCTCGAACTCACCGACGCCGACCGGCTGTTGGTCGGCACGGTCGACGGCCGCATCCTCGACTGTTCGATCACGCCGTAGGTCTCAGGACCTGCGTTTGGGCTTGCCCCGCTTGGCCGCGGGCGGCTTGCGCCGTCCGCCTGCCGGAGCCGCCCGCTTCTGCTGGGGCTTCCTGGGCTGACCGGACGCCTTGGCCTTCGCGGGCTTCGCCTCGGCCTGCTCCTTGGCCCGGCCCCGCGTGCTGTTGACCGTGCGCCCGCGGACGATGCCGATGAAGTCCTCGACCAGGTCCGTGGTCGCCTCCTCCGGCCAGGACAGGGCAACGGAGGACTCGGGGGCGTCCGTGACCGGCCGGTAGGTGAGGTCCCTGCGGTGGTGCAGACGGGCCAGGGACTGCGGGACGACGAGCACCCCGATACCGGCCGCGACCAGCTCGATCGCGTCCTCGGTCGTCGCGGGCCGCTCGAAGGCGGGCTCCCCCGGCGGCCGCTCCCAGTCGAAGACGTCGTCGAGGGGGTGCAGCACGGTCTCGTCGGCCAGATCCTCCAGGGTCACCTGCTCGACGGCGGCGATGACGTGGTCCTTGGGGACGACGACGACCGTGGTCTCGGTGTAGAGGGGGATGGCGCTGAAGACCGTACGGTCGACCGGCAGCCGGACCAGGCCGGCGTCCGCGGAGCCGTCCCGCAGGGCGGCGACCGCCTCGGTGCCGGAGAGCTGGAGGAGGGTCAGCGGGATGTCCGGCAACCGCTCCTGCCAGATCCGCACCCACTTCGCGGGCGTCGCTCCCGGGACGTAGGCGAGCCGGAACGCCAGAGGTGCCGCCGGGCCTGTCTTCGGGGGTTCGTCCACGCCTGTCACCTGGCCAGGTTACCCGCCGTGGTCGGCGGGGGTTCACCCAGTCGATACCCTGGACACCATGACGCAGCACCAGAGCACCCAGACGATGAAGCCCGCGACCGCGGCGAAGAAGCTGGGTGTGTACCTCGAGGCCACCCCCGCCGAGTTCCGTGAGGGTGTGGTCTCGCGGGCCGAGCTCAACCAGCTCCAGGCCGATCCGCCCCAGTGGCTCCAGGACCTGCGCGCCAACGGCCCGCACCCCCGTCCGGTGGTCGCGGCCAAGCTCGGCGTGTCCATCGCCGGTCTGGCGCGCGGCGGCGTGACCGAGCCGCTCACCACGGAGCAGATCGAGGCGCTGAAGCAGGAGCAGCCCGAGTGGCTGGTCAAGGAGCGCGCCACCCAGGCCGAGGTCCGCAAGGAAGGCGCCCGGGTCAAGAAGCTGCACGCCGAGAAGGCGGCCCGCGCCGACCGATCCTGACGTAGGGCTCTTGGTCCCCTCCAGGGCTGGGACAGCCTCCCTGTACGCCCGAGACTGAGGTCATCGACCGTCACCCCTGTCGGACCGTGACGGCTGATCCCTCTCGCTCTGAAGGGACCGAAGGCATGACCACGGACGCCAAGAGCACCGAAGCCTTACTCCTGCCCCATCCGGCCCGGCTCTCCGCCCGGCTGGATCCGGGGCTGTCCCGCTGGCTGTGGCTGGTGAAGTGGCTGCTCGCCCTCCCCCACTACCTGGTACTGGCCTTCCTGTGGCTCGCCGTGGTGCCGGTGAGCGTGGTGGCCTTCTTCGCGGTCCTCTTCACCGGCCGCTATCCGCGGGCCCTGTTCGGCTTCACCGCCGGGGTGCTCCGCTGGACCTGGCGGGTGGACTACTACGGCTACAACGCCCTCGGCACCGACCGCTACCCGCCGTTCTCCCTGGCCGACGTCCCCGATTACCCGGCCCACCTGGACGTGGCCTACCCCGAGCACCTCTCGCGCGGCCTCGTCCTGGTGAAGTGGTGGCTGCTGGCCGTCCCGCACTATCTGCTGCTGACCGCCTTCGGCGGCGGGCTGCGTGCGGTGACCGGGCTGCTCACCCTGTACGCCGGGATCGCGCTGGCGTTCACCGGTGTCTATCCGCGCGGCATCTTCGACCTGGTCATCGGCCTCAACCGGTGGGCGCTGCGGGTGGCCGTCTACGCGTCCCTGCTGACCGACGTGTATCCGCCGTTCCGGCTCGACCAGGGCGGGGCGGAGCCGGTGGCCGCCTGATTCCTCACGCGGACGCCGCCTGATGTCCTCTACGCGAAGGCCGCGCGGGCCAGACCACCTGGCCGCGCCCGAGAGTCGATACCCGGTGTTCAACCCCGAGCCGTCCTGCGGGCCAGGTCTGGACGGGCCCGGCCAGTAGGTTGTGCGGCATGAGCGAGAGCACGGCCCGGCTGGCCGGGAAGGTCGTTGTCGTCACGGGCGCTGCGCGTGGTCAGGGTGCCGCGGAGGCGGCCGCCCTGGCCCGGGCCGGGGCCCGGGTGGTCGTCACCGACGTACGTCCCGAGGGCGACGGCTGCCGTCGTCTCGACGTGAGCAAGGAGACCGACTGGGCCGAGCTGGCCGCCGAGCTCGAGGAGTCGTACGGACAGGTCCACGGTCTGGTCAACAACGCCGGGATCATCCAGCGCGGCCGGCTCGGGGACGTGAGCGCCGAGGACATGGCGCGGGTGCAGGCGGTGAACACCACCGGTCCGCTGCTCGGCATCCAGTACCTCGCCCCGCTGATGCCGCCGGGCTCGTCCATCGTCAACGTCGGTTCGTCCGCCGCCCTGACCGGCTACTACCCGGTCGCCTACACGGCCAGCAAGTGGGCGCTGCGCGGGGTGTCGAGGATCGCGGCGATGGAGCTGGGGCCGCGCGGCATCCGCGTCAACACGATCCATCCGGGCTACATCGAGACGGACATGACCGCCGCCGCCACGGAGGCCTTCCGCGAGACGACCCTGCGGGAGACGCCGCTGGGGCGCAGCGGCACCGTCGACGACATCGCTCCGCTCGTGGTGTTCCTGATCTCCGACGAGTCGTCGTTCATCACCGGTACGGACATTCCGGTGGACGGGGGTCTCACGGCGCACGGGGGCGTCAAGTCCATCTCGGACGCGATGCGTCCGGACGTCTCGTAGGCGAGGCTGCCGTGCGGGCCGCCGGTCCCCCGTTCCGGCGGGCCCGCACGGAAGAGGGAGAGAACCAGGCACCCCCTCCGGGCCTGTTCTCCCCCGCTGTTGCATTCTGGAACGGCGGAATCACCCGCAGGTATGGGTAGAACTGCGTACGTGAGCGGGCGGAGCGGGAACGTGGCACAGGGGCTGGGCGGGGCCTACGAGCGGATGCTGTCGGTGGCCGTGGCGGCACTCCACGAACGGGACCCCGACCTGCTCTGGCCGCTGGTGGCGGCCGCGCTGCCGGAGCTGTGCGGCGGCGAGGCGCTCATCTACAAGCTGGACGACTGGAGCGAGGACGGCGGCACGCTGGGCCTGTCCTCCGACGTCGCCCCGGAGTTCGGCGGGCTCGGGGAGGAGGCGATGGGGCTGCTGCGCCAGGGCTACCCCTTCGCCGGGCACTACGCGGCCGCGCCGGACCGGGTGCCGGTGACGGCGCGGACGGCGGCGGGGCGGGCCTGGGGCGCCAGCCGGACCGCGCGGCTGCTCGACGAACTCCTGGATGTCGACCATGTGCTGGGGATTCCGCTTCCGGAGTCCGGTTCGCCCATCACCGGCTGTCTCGTCTACCGCTCGGGCCGGGACTTCACCGAGGACGAGGTGCGGGTCGCCGGGCGGCTCCAGCCCCTCCTCTCCGGGATCGAGCAGCAGCGGCAGCTCCTGGAACGCTGGCGGCGGACGGTCGCGCCGGACGCGGAAACGCCCGAGGCGGGGCTGACGCCCCGGGAGACGACCGTGCTGCTCCTGCTCACCGACGCGCTGACCGCCGCCGCCATGGGCCGCAGGCTCGGCATCTCGGAGCGGACGGTGCACAAGCACGTCGCGAACATCTACCGCAAGCTCGGCACCCACGACCGGCTCGGGACCGTCCTGCGCGCCCAGCAGTTGGGGCTGGTCCCGACGCCCGCCTCACTGCGCTGAGGGCATCCCGCCGCCGTTGCCCTGGAGCCGCTCCAGGTCGGACGGCCGTACCTGAATGGCGAGTACGGCGATCAGCGCGGCGACCGCGGTGAAGATCGCCGCGACGATGAACGCGGCCGAGACGCCGGCGGTGAGGACCTGGTCGGCCCACTTGCCGGGCAGCTGTCCGGTGCGCTTGAAGAAGAGCTGCTCGGCCGGGGTGGCCTGCGCGAAGAACTTCTCGGTCTCGTTGCTGCTGGCCGTGCCGAACGTCGTCACCAGGATGGACAGCCCCAGCGAACCGCCCACCTGCTGGGTGGCGTTGAGCAGCCCGGAGGCCGCGCCGGTCTCCTGCACGGGCACGTTGGAGAGCGCCATCAGGGTCAGCGACACGAACTCCATGCCCATGCCGAGGCTGAACACCAGCATCGGGCCGAGGACACTGCCCGCGTAGGTGGAGTGGATGTCGGTCAGCGTCAGCCAGGCGAGGCCCGCCGCGGCGAGGATCGCGCCCACCACCATGAAGGGCTTGGGCCCGTAGACGGGCAGGAACCGCGAGGCCAGTCCGGCGCCGACCGCGATGACCGCGCTGACCGGCAGGAACGCGAACCCGGCCTGCAACGGGCTGAAGTCCAGGACGTTCTGCACGAAGAGCGTGAGGAAGAAGAACATCCCGAAGATCGCCGCGGCGAGGCAGAGCATGATGCCGTACGTCCCCGCCCGGTTGCGGTCGGCGAACATGTGCAGCGGCGTGATCGGCTGCCGGGACCGGCGCTCGATGAGGACGAACGCGGTGAGGACGACGATCGCCGCGCCGAACGAGGCCAGGGTGTACGGGTCCCGCCAGCCCTCCTGGGCGGCTCTGATGAACCCGTACACCAGCAGGACCATGCCGACGGTGGAGGTCAGGGCGCCGGCGATGTCGAAGTGGCCGGGATGGCGCTCGGACTCCTTGATCCAGCGGGGTGCGGCGACCGCGATGAGCAGTCCGATGGGGACGTTGACGAACAGCACCCAGCGCCAGTTGAGGTACTCGACGAGGATGCCGCCGGCCAGCAGTCCGATCGCGCCGCCGCCCGCCGAGACCGCGGCGAACACGCCGAACGCCCGGTTGCGTTCGGGTCCTTCGCGGAACGTGGTGCTGATCAGGGCGAGCGCGGTCGGGGAGGCGATGGCGCCGCCGACGCCCTGGAAGGCGCGTGCGGCGAGGAGTTGGGCCTCGTTCTGGGAGAGCCCGCCGAGCAGGGAGGCGAGCACGAAGAGCAGCACACCGATGATGAACATGCGCCGGCGGCCGAGGATGTCGCCGGTCCGGCCGCCGAGCAGCAGCAGCCCGCCGAAGGTGAGCGTGTAGGCGTTGACCACCCAGGACAGGCTGGTGGTGGAGAAGTCCAGCGAGCGCTGGATGTCCGGGAGGGCGATGTTCACGATGGTGATGTCGAGGACCACCATCAGCTGACACGAGGCGATGACCAGCAGCGCCATGGCGTTTCCGCCACCCCCGGTGCCGGGGGTGGCCGTCTTCGCGGCGGAACGGGAGCTGGTCATGGGCGTCGCACTCTCGGGAGTGGCACCGTCACCACGGGTCAGTGAACGGTGCCGTCCACTAGACGACCGTACGCCGGTGTGACGCCCGTCACCACTCGATCGGGACATCCGCCCCGGCGGATCAGCCGATCACGAACAGCAGATCGCCGCCCTCCACCTGCTGGATCTTGTTGATGGCCAGCCGGGAGACCTTGCCCGCCTTGGGCGCGGTGATCGCGGCCTCCATCTTCATCGCCTCGATGGTGGCGACCGTGCCGCCGGCCGCGACCTCGTCGCCCTCGGCGACCGCGAGGGTCACCACACCCGCGAACGGGGCCGCGACATGGCCGGGGTTGGCGCGGTCGGCCTTCTCGGTGACGGGGATGTCGGAGGAGGCGGCGACGTCGCGGACCTGGATGGGCCGCAACTGGCCGTTGAGCGTGGACATCACGGTCCGCATGCCGCGCTCGTCGGCCTCGCCCACGGCCTCCAGACCCATCAGCAGCCGGACGCCGGGCTCCAGGTCGACGGCGTACTCCTGGCCCGGGCGCAGCCCGTAGAAGAAGTCCTTGCTGTCGAGGACGCTGGTGTCGCCGTAGGTCTGGCGGTGCGTCTCGAACTCCCGCGTGGGGCCGGGGAAGAGGAGCCGGTTGAGGGTGGCGCGGCGGTCCTTCTCCAGGCCGTCGCGGTCCTCCGCCGTCAACTCCGGCGCGGGCTTGGCGGCGGCGCGGCCCTCCAGGGCCCGGGTGCGGAACGGCTCGGGCCAGCCGCCGGGCGGGGTGCCCAGCTCGCCGCGGAGGAAGCCGATGACCGAGTCGGGGATGTCGAACCGCTCCGGGGTCGCCTCGAACTCCTCCGGTGCCACCCCGGCACCGACCAGGTGCAGGGCGAGGTCGCCGACCACCTTGGACGACGGGGTGACCTTCACCAGATGGCCGAGGATCTTGTCGGCGGCGGCGTACATCGCCTCGATGTCCTCGAACCGGTCGCCGAGCCCGAGCGCGACGGCCTGGGTGCGCAGGTTGGAGAGCTGTCCGCCGGGGATCTCGTGGTCGTAGACCCGCCCGGTCGGCGAGGCGAGGCCCGCCTCGAAGGGGGCGTAGATCCGGCGGACGCTCTCCCAGTACGGCTCCAGGTCGCCGACCGCGAGCAGGTCGAGGCCGGTGGGCCGGGCCGAGTGGTCGGTGGCGGCGACGATCGCCGACAGCGACGGCTGGGACGTCGTACCGGCCATGGAGGCCACCGCCCCGTCCACGGCGTCGGCGCCGGCCTGGATCGCGGCCAGGTAGGTGGCGAGCTGGCCGCCCGCGGTGTCGTGGGTGTGGATGTGCACCGGCAGGTCGAACTCCCGCCGCAGCGCCGATACGAGGGTGGCGGCGGCCGGCGCCCGCAGCAGACCGGCCATGTCCTTGACGGCCAGGACGTGCGCGCCGGCCTCGACGATCTGCTCGGCGAGCCGCAGGTAGTAGTCGAGGGTGTAGAGCCGCTCGTTCGGGTCGGACAGGTCGCTCGTGTAGCAGAGGGCGACCTCGGCGATCGCGGTGCCGGTCTCGCGGACGGCCTCGATGGCGGGGCGCATCTGGCCGACGTCGTTGAGCGCGTCGAAGATGCGGAAGATGTCGATGCCGGTGGCGGCGGCCTCCTGCACGAAGGCGTCGGTCACCTCGGTCGGGTACGGGGTGTAGCCGACGGTGTTGCGGCCGCGCAGCAGCATCTGGAGGCAGATGTTGGGGACGGCCTCGCGCAGGGCGGCGAGCCGCTCCCACGGGTCCTCGGCGAGGAAGCGCAGCGCCACGTCGTAGGTGGCGCCGCCCCAGCACTCCAGGGAGAGGAGTTCGGGCAGGGTGCGGGCGACGACCGGGGCGACGGCGAGGAGGTCCTTGGTGCGCACGCGGGTGGCGAGCAGCGATTGGTGGGCGTCGCGGAAGGTGGTGTCGGTGACGCCGATGGTCGGGGACTCGCGCAGCCACCGGGCGAAGCCCTCCGGGCCGAGCTCGGTGAGCTTCTGCTTCGAACCGGCGGGCGGCACCTCACCGGTGAGCCGCGGGAGCTTGCTGCTGGGGTCGATGAGCTGGGGGCGCTCGCCGTGCGGCTTGTTGACCGTCACGTCCGCGAGGTAGGTGAGCAGCTTGGTGCCGCGGTCCGCGGAGGTGCGGGAGGTCAGCAGGTGGGGGCGCTGCTCGATGAACGACGTGGTGACGCGGCCCGCCTGGAAGTCCGGGTCGTCCAACACGGCCTGGAGGAACGGGATGTTGGTGGCCACGCCGCGGATGCGGAACTCGGCGACCGCGCGCCGGGCACGCTTGACGGCGGTGGAGAAGTCCCGGCCCCGGCAGGTGAGCTTCACCAGCATCGAGTCGAAGTGGGCGCTGATCTCCGTACCGGCGTGGGTGGTTCCGCCGTCGAGGCGGATGCCGGAGCCGCCGGGCGAGCGGTAGGCGCTGATGCGGCCGGTGTCCGGGCGGAAGCCGTTGGCGGGGTCCTCGGTGGTGATCCGGCACTGGAGGGCGGCGCCGTGCAGGGTGACCGTCTCCTGGGAGAGCCCCAGGTCGGCGAGGGTCTCACCGGCGGCGATGCGGAGCTGGGACTGGACCAGGTCGACGTCGGTGACCTCCTCGGTGACCGTGTGCTCGACCTGGATGCGCGGGTTCATCTCGATGAAGACGTGGTTGCCCGCCGGGTCGAGGAGGAACTCCACGGTGCCGGCGTTGCGGTAGCCGATCTCGCGGGCGAAGCGGACGGCGTCGGCGCAGATGCGGTCGCGCAGCTCCGGGTCGAGGTTCGGCGCCGGGGCCAGCTCGATGACCTTCTGGTGGCGGCGCTGGACGGAACAGTCGCGCTCGAAGAGGTGGATGACGTTGCCCTGGCCGTCGGCGAGGATCTGCACCTCGATGTGGCGGGGGTCGACGACGGCCTTCTCCAGGAAGACGGTCGGGTCGCCGAACGCGGACGCCGCCTCGCGGGCCGCCGCCTCGATGGACTCCCGCAGCTGCGCCGGGTCCTCGACGCGGCGCATACCGCGCCCGCCGCCACCGGCGACGGCCTTCACGAACACGGGGAAGCCGATGTCCTCGGCGGCCCGGACCAGCTCGTCGACGTCGCTGGAGGGCTCGGAGGAGCCGAGGACGGGCACGCCGGCCGCTCGGGCCGCGGCGACCGCCCTCGCCTTGTTGCCGGTGAGTTCGAGGATCTCCGCGCTGGGTCCGACGAAGGTGATCCCGGCTTCCTCGCAGGCGCGGGCCAGCTCGGGGTTCTCGGAGAGGAACCCGTAGCCCGGGTAGACGGCGTCGGCACCGGCCTGCTGGGCGGCGCGGACGATCTCCTCCACGGAGAGGTAGGCCCGCACCGGGTGCCCCGGCTCGCCGATCTCGTACGCCTCGTCGGCCTTGAGCCGGTGCAGTGAGTTGCGGTCCTCGTGCGGGAAGACGGCGACGGTCCTCGCGCCCAGTTCATAGCCGGCGCGGAAGGCGCGAATCGCGATCTCGCCTCGGTTGGCTACCAGTACCTTGCGGAGCATTCCCGATCCCTTCGGCCTGCCGGTGACGGACACCATGGTCGCGGCTACGGCCCCCGGGTGCCATGAGAGGCAGGTCACTCGGAAACGGAGATTTAACCTGTTTGCCCGTTAGGGTCTGTCCGGCGGATCAGGTCGCAGGGGATCGGCGGTACCTCTTTGACGCGGGTGCCCCGCGTCTGCGGCGTGATCCGCCGGACAGGCCCTAAGCCCCCAGCGGACGTGGAGCGCGGCCGGCTTCCGGAAGACCAGACCGTACGGTGCCGCCGCGTGCTTCTCGTCCAGGCGCAGGTCCGGGAGGCGGGCGAGCAGCGTGCGCAGGGCGACGCGGGTCTCCAGGCGGGCGAGGTGGGCGGCGATGCAGTGGTGGGGGCCGTGGGCGAAGGCCAGTTGGAGGCGGGCGTTCTCGCGGCGGACGTCGAAGCGGTCGGGGTCGGGGAAGACGGCCGGGTCGCGGTTGGCGCCGGCGAGGGAGACGGTGACCAGGTCGCCGCGCCGGATCGTCGCCGGGCCCAGGTCCGTGTCCCGGGTGGCGTAGCGGTCGACGACGGCGGCGCCGGGTTCGAGGCGCAGGGACTCCTCGATCGCACCGTCGAGGAGGTCGGACTCGGCCTGGACGAGGGCGAGTTGATCGGGGTGGCGCAGGAGGTGGAGGACGGCGTTGGTGATCATCGCCTCGGTGGTCTCGATGCCGCCGAACATCAGGACCGCGGCGTTGGAGGCGACCTCGGGCAGGGCCAGCCGGTCGGCGGCGGCGCCGAGCAGGGAGGACGTGCCGTGGGTGGTGGCCACGGCGGCCCTCAGCTGTGCGTAGGCGGCGGTGCCGGCCGGGCTGGGGGCGTGTCCGGCGGTGATGTCGGAGACCGACGCCACGATCGCCTCGTACCAGGACAGGACGGTGTCGGTGCTGACGCCGGAGAGGCCGAGTGCCTCGGTGACGACGGCGACCGCGAGCGGGCCGGCGAAGGAGCGGCGCAGTTCGGCGGCGCCGGCCGGTTCGAGGGCGGTGACGAGCCGGTCGGTCTCCTGCTCGACGAACGCGGCGAACCGGTCGTGGGTCTGCCGTGGCCGGAAGGGGGCGGCGAAGGGTTCGCGGTGCCGGGCGTGCTCGGGGCCGTCGAGGGACAGCATGCTCGGGCCGACGACCTGGGCGGTGGAGAAGCGGGGGTCGTCGACGGTGAAGGTCCTGGCGTCCCGCATCACCGTCAGGGCCAGATCCCGGCGGGTCACCAGCCAGCCGTCGAGTTCGGGCAGCCAGGACACGGGCTCGTGGGCGCGGAGCAGCGCGAGGCGGGGGTGGGGGTCGTCGGCGAGCTCGGCGAGCGTCGTCGCGGCGCCCAACGGGAACGGTTCGAGAACGCTCATCACACTTCCGGTCGGGGTTCGGGGAGTTCGGGGGCGGTCACAGCCGACGCTCCGGGCGCGGCGGGTCGGGCGGCGCGGGCCAGTCCTCGCCGCTGAGGGTCGCCGTCAGACGTCCCGCGTCGAGGGCCACGCGCACGTCCGTGCCGCTCGCCACGGCCGGGGCGAAGGCGGCGGGCGGGGTGTCGTCGAGGAGGAGAAGGAAGTGCAGGGCGCGGGCCGGCAGGTCCTGCGGGAGTCCGTCGGTGTCCAGCCGCAGGTTGGCCTGCCAGGCGGCCTGACACAGGACCGAGACGAACAGCCCGAGGAAGTCGGCGCCCAGCAGCGCGTCGGCGTGCTCGACCCGGACCACCGTCCCTCGTACGCCGCCGCTGTGGACATGCCGGTCGTGCAGACAGTCCACGAGCGCGTCCCAGTTGCGGCCGAAACAGCCGGGGAAGGACAGCACGTCGGCGAAGGCGGCGAACACGGCAGCGGGGTCGGTGAGGTGCCGTCCGTCGAGGCGGAACACCTCGCCGCCCCGGGCCCGCAGCTCGGCGGTCTCGGCCGCCGGCCACGGGTCGTCACAGCCGGCGACCACGACCCACGGCGGGCGGCGTTCGGTGAGCCAGGCGTGCATGGCCTCAGCGCGCCAGGAAGTCGGCCAGGCCCGTCAGGAGCCGGTCGACGTCGTCCGTGTCGTTGTAGGGCGCGAGGCCGATGCGCAGTCCGCCGGTGTCGCCGAGGCCGAGCCGCCGGGAGGCCTCGATCGCGTAGAAGGAGCCGGACGGCGCGTGGACGCCGCGGTCGGCGAGGAAGCGGTAGGCGTCCACCGTGCCGTGTTCCTCGAAGGTCAGCAGCAGGGTGGGCGTGCGGTCGGCCGCCCGGGAGTGGATCGTGATCCCGTCGAGCGCGGCCAGCCCCTTGTCCAACTGCGTGCGCAGGACCTGCTCGTGGGCTTCGAGTGCCGTGAACGACGCCTCCAGGCGCTGTCGTCGCGGTCCCGTGGCCTCGGTGTCCATGCCCGCGAGGAAGTCGACGGCCGCCCGGGTGCCGGCCAGGAACTCGTAGGGCAGCGTGCCCAGTTCGAAGCGTTCCGGCACGACGTCGGTGGACGGCAGGAGCTTGTCGGGGTGCAGGGTCTCCAGCAACTCCGGGCGGGCGGCGAGGACTCCGTGGTGCGGGCCGAGGAACTTGTACGCGGAGCAGACGTAGAAGTCGGCGCCGAGCCGTGACAGGTCGAGCAGGGCGTGCGCGGTGTGGTGGACGCCGTCGACGTGGACCAACGCCCCTGCCTCGTGGGCCAGTCGGGAGATCGCGGGGATGTCGGGGCGGGTGCCGATGAGGTTGGAGGCGGCGGTCACGGCGACCAGCCGGGTCCGCTCGGAGAGCACGGCACGGATGTCGTCGACGGTCAACTCGCCGGTGGCCGGGTCGAAGTCGGCCCAGCGCACGACGGCTCCGACGCGGTCGGCGGCCTGCACCCACGGGCGGATGTTCGCGTCGTGGTCGAGCCGGGTGACGACCACCTCGTCGCCGGGCGACCACGCCTTGGCGAGGGTGCGGGAGAAATCGTAGGTGAGCTGGGTGGCGCTGCGGCCGAAGACGATGCCGGACGCCTCCGCGCCCAGCAGGTCGGCGAGGGCGGCGCGGGTCTCGGTGACGATCGTCTCGGCGTTGCGCTCCCCCGGTACGCCGTGGCCGCGGTTCGACAGGGGGTGGGCCAGGGCGTCGGCGATGGCGTCGATGACGGGGCGGGGTGTCTGGGTGCCGCCGGGGCCGTCGAAGTGGGCCGTGCCGGCCGCGAGGGCGGGGAACCGGGAGCGGAGGGCGGCGATGTCGTACGTCACGTGCAGCTCCTTCGAGGGTGGCCGGTGCACGAGTCAACCTCATCACGCGGGCGCGGGTGACCTCGCCCCCCGCGTGACGGAGCCTGAACGTCCGAGGGGTGATCGGCGTCCCAGGAGTGACGTGCTCCGCGGGGGGCGACGAACGAAGGGACCACGATGACGGTCGTACGCATGGGTGCCGGGCTGCTCGCCGTGGCCGGACTGATCTGCACGGTGGCCGGCTGCGGCGCGGAGACCTCCTCGGCCTCGGCTCCGAAGGAGGTGACGTGGGAGGAGCCCGCCGCGTACACCTACACCCTGACGTCCAGCGAGGGGGAGCGGTCCCTCATCGGCAGGTTCCGGGTCACCGTCAGGGACGGCAAGGTCACGGAGGCGGTCGGTCTGGACGACAGCGCACGCCGGGTCGTCGAGCGGGCGCCGGACCAAGTGCCCACGCTGGGAGCCCTGTTGGGAGCGCTGAAACAGGCCCGGAGCGACGGCGCGGACACCGCGGAGGCCGAGTACGCGGCTGACGGGCACCCGGAGCGGATCTTCCTGGACTGGGACGAGAACGCGGTCGACGACGAGGAACGGTACGTCGTCGAGTCGTACGAACCCGCCTAACGGCTCGTGCCCCGCAACCGCTGGACGGTTCCGCCGATCCTGGGGCGGGCCTCCTCCAGGAGGTTCTCCTCGGCGCTGACGGCCCAGCGTGTGCCGACGAGGTAGGTGCCGCCGTAGAGGGAGGCCGCGTCCAGCCAGGTCAGTTTGAGGCGCTCCTCGGGGAAGGTCGTGATGAGGTAGTCGCCCTTGGCGCCGTGGCAGGTGCCTTCCCGCAGTTCGTCCGCCTCCGTGCGGATCTCGGCCTCGCAGCCGATCAGTCCGGCGATGACCTCTACCTTCGCCGGGGCGACGACCCCGGCGGAGGGGGCCGAGGTGACGACGGTGTCGGCGGCGGCCTTCCGGGCGTCTTCCTTCTCGCCCCCGCCGCAGCCCGCGGTCAGGGGGAGGAGGGCCAGGCTTCCGACCGCCGCCGCCGTGCGCAGCGGGTGTGGGGTGGACCGGGGCACGTACCTCTCCGTTCGGCAGGGGGATCCTGACGCCCAGAGGTACGGGAGAGCCGCCGGGGCCGTTCAGCTCACGCTCATGGCGCTGAGCAGCCGGAGCGAGGCGGCCGTCTCCGAACCCGGCTCGACGTTGTAGACGCACAGGGTCTGGTCGGTGTCGCCGGGCGGTTCGAAGGACTCGTAGGAGAAGTGGAGTTCGCCGACGAGGGGGTGGTGGTAGTGCTTGGTGCCGTGGGTGCGGTGGAGCACCCGGTGGTCGTTCCACCAGCCGCTGAACTCGGGGCACTTCAGGGTGAGTTCGCCGACGAGGTCGGCCAACTGCCGGTCCTGCGGGTACCGTCCGGCCTCCAGGCGGAGCACGGCGACCGTGTCGGTGGCGATCTGCTCCCAGTCGCCGACGCGGGTGCGGGCCTCGGGATCGAGGAGGTAGTAGCGGGCCAGGTTGCGGCGGTTGGCGGGGAGCGCCTCGAAGTCGGTGAGGACCTCGCGGGCGAGGCGGTTGGCGGCCAGGACGTCGGTGCGGCGGCCCAGGACGAACGCGGGCACGTGGTCGAGGGTCTGGAGCATCAGGTGCAGGCCCGGCCGGACCCGCTGCGGGGCGACCGGGGCGCGGCGCGGTGCGGACGGGCGGGCCAGCAGGTCGGTGAGGTGCTCGCGTTCGGAGAGGTCGAGCTGGAGGGCCCGGGCGAGGGCCTCGACGACCTCGGGTGAGGGGTTCTGGGCGCGGCCCTGTTCGAGGCGGGTGTAGTACTCGGTGCTCACCCCGGCCAGGCGGGCCGCCTCGTCGCGGCGCAGTCCGGGGACCCGGCGGGCGCGGCCGTCCTCGGGCAGCCCGGCCCGGTCGGGGGTGAGGCGGGCCCTGCGGGAGCGCAGGAAGTCGGCGAGTTCTCTGCCACGGTCGTCCATGCCGTCCAGTCTGCCGAAGGCGGAGGTGACCTGCCCCGGCGTGGGTGGTCCTGCCGGTACCTGCCTCGCGGATACCTGCCCGGTCAGGGCACTTTCCGGCGCCCCGCGAGGGCTCGGCGGGCGGTTGTCTGGATGAGGGCCGCAGCGGCCCGCTTCTCCACTCCTTGTTCCGCACTCCGGAAGGCATCCCTCATGACCACCTCCGCACTCCCCCTCTCCGGCCGTGTCGCGGTCGTCACCGGCGCTTCCAGCGGTCTCGGCGAGGCCACCGCCGAGCACCTGGCCGCGCTGGGCGCCCGGGTCGCCGTGCTGGCGCGTCGCGCCGGGCGGCTGGACGATCTGGTCGCCCGGATCGAGAAGAACGGCGGCCAGGCCCTCGCCCTCTCCGTGGACGTCACCGACGCGGCGGCGGTCCAGGCGGCCGCCGACCGGGTGGCGGCCGAACTCGGGGGCGCCGACCTGCTGTTCAACAACGCCGGCGTCATGCTCCCCGCCCCCGTCGAGGAGTTGGCGACGGAGCAGTGGCGGCAGCAGATCGACCTCAACGTCAACGGTCTGATGAACGCCATCGCGGCCTTCACACCGCAGTTGGTGGCGTCCGCCGCCGAGCGCGGTGTGGCCGACCTGATCAACACCTCGTCGATCGCGGCCCAGAACGTCTTCCCGACCTTCGCCGTCTACTCCGCGACGAAGGCGTACGTCAGCCATCTCTCCCGGCACCTCCGGGTCGAGCTGGGCCCGAAGAACGTCCGCGTCTCGGCGCTGGAGCCCGGCATCGTCGGCACCGAACTCCAGGGCCATGTCACCGACGAGGGCGCCCGCGCCTGGCTGGACGGGGCCCGCGAGTCGATGGAGTGGCTCGTCCCGCAGGACATCGCCGAGACCGTCGGGTTCATCGCGTCGCTGCCGCCGCGGGTGAACGTCCAGCAGGTCACGGTCATGCCGACCGGCCAGGCGAACTGACCGCCACGACGCGGGCCGCGCGAGGCATCGAGCTAATGTTGTGCACTTTATTGACGGCAGTTAACTGAGGGCCTAATTTCGCGGTGTCCTTCCCCGCTCATGAGAGACCGCTCTCAAGGGTCACCGCTCCCAAGCGGTCACCCCCTCTCATGGCAGACCGCTCTCAAGGGAGACCGCGATGCCCTCGTCCCCCGTCGCCGCACCGCCCACGGCCTCCGAACGGACCCGCCAGCTGCGCCGAGTGGCCCTCTCCGGGCTGCTCGGCACGGCTGTGGAGTTCTACGACTTCCTCGTCTACGGCACCGTCGCCGCGCTCGTCTTCGGCGAACTGTTCTTCCCGGGCGCCGACCCGGCCGTGGGCACGATCGCCGCCTTCGGCACCTTCGCCGCCGGTTATGTCGCCCGCCCGCTCGGCGGCGTCCTCTTCGGCCACTTCGGCGACCGGCTCGGCCGCAAGTCGATGCTGCTGCTCACGATGGGCCTGATGGGCGGCGCCAGCTTCCTCATCGGGCTGCTGCCCACGTACGACACGATCGGCGTGTGGGCGCCGGTCCTGCTGATCGCCCTGCGCGTCGTCCAGGGCGTCGCGATCGGCGGCGAGTGGGGCGGCGCCACCCTGATGGTCGTGGAGCACGCCGGGGAGCGGCGCCGCGGCCTGTGGTCCAGCTTCACGCAGATGGGAGCCCCGCTCGGCTCCCTGCTCTCCACGGCCGTCGTGGCGTACGTCGTGACGCTGCCGAAGGACGAGTTCGCGGCCTGGGGCTGGCGGCTGCCGTTCCTGCTGAGCGTCGTCCTGCTCGGCGTCGGCATGTTCGTCCGGCTGAAGGTGGTGGAGAGCCCGCTGTTCGCCGAGGTGAAGAAGGACAGCGCCGAGTCGCGGCTGCCGATCCTCGACGTGCTGCGCAACCCGCGCCCGGTGCTGCTGGCCTGCTGCGTCGGCATCGGCGCCTTCACCGCCCAGTCCCTGCTGACCAGTTACCTGATCGCGTACGCCACGGGCATCGGATACGCCCGTCCGCAGGTGCTGGACGCCCTCACCGTCTCCGCCTGTGTCGCCCTCGTGGTGCTGCCGTGCGCCTCCGCGCTCTCGGACCGCATCGGCCGCCGCCCGGTCGTGCTCGCCGGAGCCGTCGCCTCGGCCGCGCTCGCCTTCCCCGTGCTCTCGCTGGTCGACTCGAAGTCGCCGGGGCTGCTGATCCTGGCGGTCGTCCTCGGTCACGGCATCGCCCAGTCCACGATGTACGGCCCGCTGGGCGCCCTGCTCACCGAGATGTTCGGCACCAAGGTCCGCTACACCGGCGCCTCGCTCGGCTACCAGGGCGCGACCCTCATCGGCGCCGGCTTCTCCCCCATGATCGCCGGGAGCCTGGTGGCGGGCAGCGACAGCGGCACGCCGGTCGCCTGGCTGCTGTGCGGCGGCGCCGCGATCACCGCGCTGACCGTGTGCTTCGTCCGCGAGACCCACCGCACGACCCTCACCGAGCCCGTCGCACAGCCCACCACCCCCCACACGGAGGAGATCTCCGCATGACGACCCGTACCCGCACGGCGTCCGCACTGGCACTCCTGCTCGCCGTCGCCGCCCTGCCCGCCACGGCAGCGGCGGCCACCACGGAGACCAGCCACATCGAGGGCCAACTCCCCTCCGGCGCGGCGTACATGATGGACGTGCCCGCCGACTGGAACGGCACCGTCCTGCTCTTCAGCCACGGCTACCGCGCCAAGGGCGGCCCCAACCCCGCCCAGAACGCGCCGAACGACCCGACCAAGTCCCTTCTGCTACGGCAGGGTTACGCCCTCGTCGGCTCCTCCTACGCGAGCACCGGCTGGGCGGTGACGGACGCGGTGCCGGACCAGCTCGCCACCCTCGCCGCCTTCAACGACCGCTTCGGAGCGGCCCGCCGGACCATCGCGTGGGGGCAGTCGTACGGCGGGCTCGTCACCACCGCCCTCGCCGAGCGCGCCCCGCGGCGCATCGACGGTTCCCTGTCGATGTGCGGCCTCGTCCACGGCGGCGTCGCCAACTGGAACAACACCCTCGACCCGGTCTTCGCCCTCAAGACGCTCCTCGCGCCCGGCTCCGGCATCCCGCTCGTCGACATCCCGGACCAGGCCGCGGCGACCAACGCCGCCAACACGCTGACAGCCGCGGTGGATTCGGCGCAGACCACGGCCGCGGGGCGGGCCCGGATCGCGCTGGCCGCCGCCCTGCACAACATCCCCGTCTGGAACGACCCCTCCCAGACCCGGCCCGCCGCCACCGACTGGGACAGCCAGCAGGCCAACCAGTACAGCGCTCTCAAGGGCCTGGTGCAGGTCCCCGCGTTCAGCTGGCGGCTGGAGGCCGAGACCCGGGCGGGTGGCAACATGTCCTGGAACACCGGGGTGGACTACGCTCGGCTCCTCGGACAGTCCTCCGTCCGCAAAGAGGTCACCGAGCTGTACAAGAAGGCCGGTCTGTCGCTGCGGAAGGACCTCGCCGCCCTCAACAAGGCTCCGCGGATCTCCGCCGATCCGTCCGCAGTCGCCTGGATGCGGGGCACGAGCGCCTTCACCGGCAAGCTGACCAAGCCGCAGCTGGACATCCACACCATCGGCGACGCCCTCGTCCCGGTCCAGACGGAGAGCGCCCTCAAGCGCACGGTCACCGCCGCCGGAACGTCCGCCCTGCTGCGGCAGGCCTACGTCGACAACGCCGGGCACTGCACGTTCAGCCCGGCCGAGCAACTCGGCGCCCTGCACACGCTGGAGGACCGCATCGGGGCCGGCAAGTGGCCCGCCATGGATGCCGCCTCCCTCAACTCCCGGTCCACAGCCGCCGATTCCACGACTCCGGCCCGCTATGTGACGTACCGCCCGACGCCGTACCTGCGGCCGTACGACCTCGCGCACCCGGGCGACGGTCGCTAGGTCAGTCGCCGGTGAGGGAGGGGCAGTCCTCGTCGGTCCCGGTGGCACGCCAGCCGCTGCCGTCGGTCATCTCGACGGTGACCCGGGCGGTGGACGGGGCGGTGACCCGGTGGGCGCCCGCCGCCGTGCAGATCACCTGCCGGGTCGCGATGCGGTTCAACGGGCCCGTGCCGAGCGGCAGTCGGAGGGTGATCCGGTCACCGCGCACGTCTGCGGTGGGTTCGTCCGTCGGCGCCTGCCCCAGCAGGCCGGTGGGCACGTCCGTCGGCAACTGCTCTTGCGGACCGGTGGGCGCGTCCGTCGGTGACGGCTGGGGCGGATCGCCGGCGGCGGGCTGCCCTCCCGGCTCGACGGCGGTCGGTGCCGGCGACGCCGGAGTCGTCCGGCGTCGCCGGATCTCCGTGGTCAGCCGCTTCCCCGCCTCCCCGGGCGTCGGCCCCCGCAGCAGCAGCCGCACCGCGTCCCCGGCGTTCCCCGGCCACGCGGTCGTGCGCGGGAGCGCGACGAGCGTGCCGTCGTGCACGAAGTAGACCGGCGTGATCGGCCGGATCCCGCTCGCGGGCTCTCCGGCCTCCACCACGCCGGTCGTGGGGATGTCGCAGGAGGCGAGCGCGAGAAGCGCCGGCAGCGCGAGCAGCGCGAGGCGGCGTGGGGCGTTCATGACGGGTGCTCCTCGGACGACTCGTCGCGCTGCAAAGGGAGTTCCACGGTGAAGACGGCGCCGCCCGCCGGATGGTTCGCCGCGCGGACGGTGCCGCCGTGGATGCGGACGTTCTCGGCGGTGATCGCCAGACCGAGGCCGCTGCCCTCGGAGCGGCTGCGGGCGGTGTCGGACTTGTAGAACCGCTCGAAGACATGCGGCAGGACGTCGTCCGGGATGCCGGGACCGCTGTCGCGCACCTCGATGACCGCGCCGCGTCCGTCGGAGCCGTGCACGTCCAGGCGCACCCGCACCGGTGCGCCGCCGTGCTTGAGCGCGTTGCCGACCAGGTTGGCGACGACCACGTCGAGGCGGCGCGGGTCCACGCGGCCACGGGCCGCGTCGGGAGGCGGCAACCGTGTGTCCACCGTGTCCGACCAGCCGCGGGCGGCCAGCGTGCGCCGGATCGACTCGGCGAGGTCGATCTCGTCGAGGTGCAGCACCGCCGCTCCCGCGTCGAACCTGGATATCTCCATCAAGTCGTCGACGAGACGGGTGAGTTTGACGGTCTCCTCGCTGATCAGCCGGACCGCGGTGGCCGTGTCGGAGTCCAGCCGGGCGGCGTCCTCGTCCAGGACGTCCGTGACAGCCGACATCGCGGCGAGCGGCGTGCGCAGCTCGTGCGAGACGTCCGCGGCGAAGCGCCGGGCCCGCGCCTCCATCTCACGCAGCTCCGCCACCGATGTCTCCAGCGCGGCGGCCGTCTCGTTGAACGCGTGGGACAGCTCGGCGAGTTCGTCGGAACCGTGCACGTCGAGCCGGGTGTCGAGGCGTCCCTCGGCCATCCTCCGGGTGGCCTGCCGGAGCGCCCGTACCGGCACGAGCACGCCCCGGGCGGCGAACAGCGCGAGCACCACGGCGAGGCCCAGGGCCGGCACCATGGCCCGCTCGACGGCGCTGACCAGCGCGTCGACGTAGGCCTGTTCCGTGGTCTGCGGCACGACCAGGAACACCCGCACCCCGGAGGCCAGCCGGGACCCGTCCGGGTCGCCGAAGGTGACCGACATGCCGACGACCAGGGAGGGGCGGCCGCCTTCGTCCACCCGCTGGAAGACGGTGGCCCGGCTGGAGGCGACGGCCGCACGGACGGCGGGCGTCAGCTCGGGGAAGCGGTCACCGGGCACGGAGGAGGCGCGCAGCTCCCGGTAGGTCACCAGCACCCGCCAGCTACCCGACGCGTCGGCGTCGGCGACGTCCGTGGCGATCTGTTGCAGCGCGGACTCGCCCGGAGGGTAGGGGAGTTCGGGGGCGCGCTCGTTCAACTGCGCCCGCAACTGCCCGATGACCGCGTCCTGGCTCTGCTGGAGGACCCCGATGCGGGCCTCCCGGAAGGTCAGCGCACCGGTCGTGGCGGCGGCGACACCGGCGACCAGCCCGAAGGCGACGACGAGACGCGGCCGCAGCCCGCGCAGTCGGCGGCGCTTCACGGGGCTGCGAAGCGGTAGCCGAAACCGCGGACGGTGTGGATGTACCGGGGTGCGCGGGGCGGTTCGGACATCTTCGTGCGCAGCCGCTTGACGCAGGCGTCCACCAGACGGGCGTCTCCGTGGTAGTCGTGCTCCCAGACCGCCTCCAGCAGTTGCTGCCGGCTGAACACCTGGCCCGGAGACGCGGAGAGCGTGAGCAGCAGCCGCAGTTCGGAGGGGGCGAGCGCGATCGGCTCACCGCCCAGCCTGACGGTCAACCCGGCGCGGTCGACGGTCAGTTCACCGTAGCTGTCGATCTTCGGCAGCCCTTCGCCGGCGGGCACACCGCCGGAGCGGCGCAGGACGGCGCGGATACGGGCGTCGAGCACCCGGGCGGTCACGGGTTTGACGACGTAGTCGTCGGCCCCCGCCTCAAGACCGATGACGATGTCCACCTCGTCGCCGCGGGCGGTGGCCATGATGATCGGGAGCGCCTGGTCGACGGCGCGTATCGCGCGGCAGACGTCGAGTCCGGTCATGCCGGGCAGCATCAGATCGAGGACCACGATGTCCGGCCGGAACGACCGCAGTTGCTCCAGCCCCTCCTCCCCTGTCGAAGCGGCGGCGACATCGTGGTTCTGGCGGCGCAGCGCCAGGGCGACGCCCTCACGGACGGCACGGTCGTCTTCGATCAACAGCACACGTGGCATGGGGTCAGTATCCACAAGAGCACCACCAGCCACGGGAGTTACCCTTTCGTTATCCGCCGGGCCAGGTCCGATCACATTTCGATCACAACGTGATTGACGTGACCAAGCACAAGCGAAAACCCGTCAGCAGTCATCGCCGGAGGGCCTCCGGGCGGCGCCGTAAAGGCCAACTGACCTTCGGCCTGGCCGCGTTGACCGTCCTCGGGGCCGTCGGCTGCACGGTGGTGGCGTGGCCGCCCTCGAACCCTCCCCTGCGGTCGTCGGACAACTCCCTGTCGGAACCGACCACAAGCACGTCACCGAGGCCGACGCCGACTCCGAGCGGTTCGCCCCGCCCTCGAACGACTCCGAGCGCCACGAAGCCCCCCGCCCTCCCCCGGCAGGGCCCCGGCACGTACGTCACGGCACCGGGCGGGAGCGCGAAGGCGGGCAAGGGAACGCCGTATCGCTACCGGGTCGAGGTGGAGGAGAACATCGACCTGTCCGCGGCGGGGGTCGCCGAGGCGGTGGACCGCATCCTCGGCGACCCGCGCGGCTGGACCGCCGACGGGCACTCGGCGTTCCAGCGGGTCGCCGACGGCCCCACCGACTTCGTGGTCCGCCTGGCCACCCCCGCGACCGTCGACGAGGTCTGCGGCCGGAGCGGCCTCGACACGGGCGGCAAGTACAACTGCTCAGCGAACGACCAGGTCATGGTCAACCTCGACCGCTGGGTCCTGGCGACCCCCGTCTACGCGAAGGACGTCACCGCCTACCGTGCGCTGATCATCAACCACGAGGTGGGCCACTTCCTCCACCACGGCCATGTCACCTGCCCCGGCAAGGGCAAGCCGGCCCCCGCGATGATGCAGCAGATCAAGGGCATGCACGGCTGCGTCCCCAACGTCTGGCCGTACGACGCCGAGGGCCGGCTCCTCACCGGCCCCGCCGCTCCGTGACACCACGCCCGCCAAGGTCCCCTCTACGCCTGCGGCTTCGCCTCCCCCTGCGTCGCCCGCAGGTCGGCGAGCAGCTCGGCCTGGCCGGCCAGGACGCCGGAGAGGATGGTGCGGGCCACGCGGAGGAGCTCCGCGACGTGCGGGCTGGTCAGCGAGTAGTAGACGGTCGAGCCCTCCTTGCGCGTGACGACCAGGTTGGCCCGCCGCAGCACGGCCAGCTGCTGGGAGAGGTGGGCGGGCTCGATGCCCACCTCGGGCAGCATCTCGGCGACGGCGTGCTCGCGCTCGCTCAGCAGCTCCAGGACCCGGATGCGGGCCGGGTGGCCGAGCGTCTTGAAGAACTCGGCCTTCAGTTGGTACAGCGGCGTACTCACCCTGCCGTCGCCTCCCGGGTGCGGCAGCACGGCCCGGAACTCGGCGGGCCCCCGGCCGCCCCTCGCGTCCATCCACGCGTCACGTCCATGCGTCCCATCCTCGCCTGTACGCCCGACAGCACCGAATCGGTGTGCTCATCGGGCGGCTTCCTCGCTGGACGTTCGGGACGGGGCCTCGGCGCGGGCCGGCAGCAGTCCGGCCGTCTCCAGGTGGTCGCGGGCGGCGCGGATCGCCTCGGGTGTCGTGGCGTACTCCCGGCCCTCGTGCCGCAGCAGTGCCAGCGCGCCCGTGGAGTCGAGGACCTGGCGCTGGCCGGCGCGTACCCCGGAGGCGAGGACGAGGATGCCGCGCCGGTGCAGCCTCTCCACCGCGTCCTTCAGGAGCAGGGCGCCGGTGGCGTCCATGGTCGACACCCGGGACATGCGCAGGACGACGACCCGGACGTCGGCCACGTCGGTCAGCTCCAGCAGGAAGCGGTGGGCGGCGGCGAAGAACAGGGGGCCGTCGATGCGGTACGCCACGATGTGCTCGGCCAGCAGGGCGTGCTCCTCGGCGCTGTGGTCGCCCCGGTCGAGGGGCACCTGGTCGAAGCGGGCCTGCTTGGCCACGGCCCGCAGGGCGAGGGCGCCCGCCGCGGCGAGGCCGATGATCACGGCGTAGACCAGGTCCAGGACCAGGGTCGCCGCGGCGGTCAGGACGAGGATCAGCGCGTCGGAGCGGGTGGCCTTCGCCATGGCCCGCAGTGAGCCGGTCTCGACCATGCGGACCGCGGTGGCCAGCAGCACGCCGGCGAGCGCGGCGAGCGGGATCCTCGACACGAGGGGTGCCGCCGCGAAGACGATGACGGCGAGGATCGCGGCGTGGGTGAGGGCGGCCAGCCGGGAGCTCGCGCCGGTGCGGACGTTGACGGCGGTGCGGGCGATGGCGCCGGTCGCCGGGACGCCTCCGAACAGCGGGGCGGCGATGTTCGCCAGGCCCTGGCCGAACAGTTCCCGGTCCGGGTCGTGCTTCTGACCCACCGTCATCCCGTCCGCCACCGAGGCGGACAGCAGGGACTCCAGGGCCGCCAGCGCCGCGACCGCCACGGCCGGGGCGAGCAGCGTGCCGAGCGAGCCGAGCTCCAGGAAGGACAGCGAGGGAGCGGGCAGCCCGGACGGCAGGTCGCCGATCGGCCGCGCCGCGTCCAGGCCCGCGGCCTGGGCGACCACCGTGGCGGCGGCGACCGCGAGGAGGGAGAAGGGGACGGTGGGTCGCCACCTGGCACCGACGAGCATGACCACCGCGACGGCGCCGGCGAATCCGACCGCGGTCCAGTTCGGGGACGTCGCGAACGCCTCGACCGCCCGCCAGGCCACCACCAGCACCCGGTCGCCCTCGGGCTTGGGCACGCCGAGCGCGTTGGGGATCTGCTGGAGGCCGATGACGCAGGCGATGCCGAGCGTGAAGCCCTCGACGACGGGGGCGGGCACGTACTGCATGTACCGGCCGGCCCGCAGCGCGGCCAGGGCGACCAGCATGACGCCGGCCATCACGCCGACCGTGAGGACTCCCGTCGGACCGTACTCTCCCACGATCGGGACGAGGACCACGGTCATGGCCCCGGTCGGACCCGACACCTGCAGATTCGATCCGCCGAAGACCGCGGCGAGCGCGCCCGCGACCACCGCGGTCGCCAGCCCCGCCGCCGCGCCCAGGCCCGAGGAGACCCCGAAACCGAGGGCCAGCGGCAGCGCCACGATCGCCACGGTCAACCCGGCCAGCAGGTCCCGCCGCGGATCGCGGCGCATCTCGGCGAAGTCGTCGCGACGGGGCAGCAGCGCGCCGATCCGGGCCCGGACGGCCCGGGCCGTCGCCCTCATCAGATGTGGCTGGTGCACGATGCCTCGGCTTCTCCCGCGCGCCCCACCCCGGTGGTGGACGCGAAAGGCACAGCATCTAGTGAATTGCGAAATTATGCAATTGCGTATCCAGCTACGTCACCCCGCGCTTCGAGCAGGGGGAGGATTCTCGATCACCCCGTCCGGGTAGCCACCCACCCCATCGTCCTCATCGGAGGCATCGGTGTTCAGAACTCGACGCACCACCCTCAGACGCTCGCGCTTATCCACCACGGTCCTGGGCCTGTTGGTCCTCGCCGCCGTCACGGGATCCGGCACGGGCGCCGCCGCGGCGCCCGTGCCCGGCGCCTCGGTGACCGGCGCGGCCGCCGCCGTCGCATCCCTGGAGGTCGCCGGTACGAGCTGGGCCGTGGACGAACGCACCGGACGGTTACGGGTGTTCACCGACTCCACGGTCTCGGACACGGACCTGGCCAGACTGCGGCAGACCACCGGACGCTTCACCGGCGCCGCGACCCTCACCCGGCTCGACGGCCGGCTGCGCACCCTGGTGTCGGGCGGTGACGGCATCTACGCGGCCGCCTGGCGCTGCTCGGCCGGCGTCAACGTCCAGAGCGGCAGCACGTATTACTTCGTCACCGCCGGCCATTGCACCGACGGCGCGGGCACCTGGTTCACCAGCTCCGCCATGACGACGGCGATCGGCGCGACCACCGCCACCAGCTTCCCCGGCGACGACTTCGGCATCGTCCGCTACACCAACGCGGCCGTGCCGCACCCCGGCACCATCGGCACCGTCGACATCACCGGGACCGCCACCGCCTACGTCGGCCAGGCCGTCTGCCGCCGGGGAGCGACCACCGGCGTCCACTGCGGCCGGGTCACGGCAGTGAACGCGACCGTCAACTACGGCGGCGGGGACGTGGTCTACGGGTTGATCCAGACCAACATCTGCGCGGAACCCGGCGACAGCGGCGGCCCGCTCTATGCCGGCGACAAGGTCATCGGCATCCTCTCGGGCGGCTCCGGCAACTGCACCTCGGGCGGGACCACTTATTACCAGCCGATCCAAGAGGCCCTGAACGCTTACGGGTTGTCGGTCTACTGAGCTCCCCGGTCGCCGAGCGGAGCCACGACGGGCGCGGGGGCGACGTCCCCTTCCTCGCCACGTCGGCGGCGGACGGTCCGCGCCGGGGTGGTGAGGACGGCGAGGCACGCGATGACGAACGCGATCCCGGCCCAGCCGGCGGCCGGGAGGCGTTCGCCGACGACCAGGACGGCGAGCACGGCCGCGACCGCCGGTTCGAGCAGGGACAGGGTCGTGGCGGTGCTCGCCGGGACATGCGCCAGCCCCCAACCGAACAGCACGTACCCGGCGAACATGGGGACGACGGCCATGTAGCCGCCGACCGCGGCATTGGACCAGGAGCCGACGAGCGCGCCACCGGTCGCCAACAGGACGGGTACGAGGAGCAGCCCGCCGAGCCCGAACACGGCGCCCATCGCCGCGCGGGAGGGGATGCCACCGGTGATCAGCCGGTGCGCGGCCCAGGAGTAGAGGGCGTACGTCGTGGCGGCGACCAGGCCCAGGCCGACGCCGAGCAGGGTGGCCGCCATGGACCCCGCGCCCGTGTCGCCGTCGGCATGGGCGGCCTCGGCGACGCACAGCAGGGCGGTGCCGAGCAGGCCGAGGGCGGCGGCGAGCAGCCAGCGCCGGGTGAGCCGGCGGCGGTCCAGGGCGCGTTCGATGACGGCCGAGGCCAGCGGGGCGGTGCCGATGGAGACGACGGTGCCGACGGCGACTCCGGCCAGGTGCATCGAGGTGTAGAAGGCAAGGGGATAGATCGCCACCGAGGCGGCGCCGAGCAGGACCGTGCCGCGCCGCGCACGCAGCCGGCCGGCGTCACGGGCGATCCGCGGTGCGGCGACGAGGGCCTGGAGGAGTCCGCCGAGGCCCATCGCGACGGCGCCGATGGCGAGCGGGCCGACCTGCGGGGCCAGGGTGGCGGCCGTGCCGGTGGTCCCCCACAGCACGGAGGCCGCCAGCACGCACAGGGCTCCCGTCATGGCGGAACCGCCGGGTGCGGTGCCCTTCACAGTCGGTCCAGCAGGGCCGCCGCGAGGGCGCGGGCGTGTTGGAGGCGCGCGCCGTCGCCTTCCAGGCCGGCCCGGGCCATCGCACCCTCCAGCAGGAAGGAGAGGTGCTCGGCCGTGGCGCGGGTTGTGTCGGGGCGACCGGGCAGCAGCTGCTCCAGGTGCCCGGCGATCAGCTGCTCGACCTGCTCCTTGTGGGCACGGACCACGGCTCGGCCCTCGTCCCCCGCCGGGAGTTCGGCGGCGGCGTTGAGCAGACCGCAGCCGCGGAAGCCGCGCTCGTAGGCGAACGCGGCGTGGTCGGCGTAGGCGTCGAAGACCGCCAGCACGCCGTCGCGCGGCCCGGCGGCCCGCTCCAGACGCGCCCGGTACAGCCCGAGCCATTCCTCGTGCCGGGCGTCCAGGTAGGCGCGGACGAGTTCGGCCTTGGAGGAGAAGTTGTTGTACAGGCTCATCTTGGCCACACCGGCGTCGGCGGTGATCGTGTCGATGCCGGTCGCGGCCACGCCGTCGGCGTAGAACCGGCGGGCCGCGGCCGCCAGCAGCCGTTCCCGGGCGGGACGCCGCCGCGGCTTCCCGGCGGCGCCCGCGTCGGTCTCACTCATCGCAGGGCTCCAAACTAGGTAGGTAGGTCTACCTAGACTGTAGCGGACGGCGCCGCCGCCGGGGCCCTGGTGTCGACCGCCTCAGGAGCCCGCGAGGAACGTGAGGCGCACCTTGCGCTGCGGGTTGTCCCTGTTGGTGTCGACCAGGCACACCGACTGCCACGTCCCGAGTTCCAGCCGCCCGTCGATCACCGGCAGTGTCGCGTGCGGCGGCACGAAGGCCGGGAGGACGTGGTCACGGCCGTGGCCGGGGCTGCCGTGCCGGTGCTGCCAGCGGTCGTCGGCGGGCAGGAGGGTGTGCAGGGCGGAGAGCAGGTCGTCGTCGCTGCCGGCGCCCGTCTCGATGATCGCGATCCCCGCGGTGGCGTGCGGGACGAAGAGGTTGAGGAGGCCGTCCCGTCCGGCGGCGGCCTCGCGCAGGAAGGCCGCGCAGTCGCCGGTGAGGTCGACCACGCGCTCGGTCGATCCGGAGGTGATGTTCAGTACTCGGGTGGTGAACGTGTCTGACATACCGCCATCGTCACCCATCCGTCAGGCCGCGAGGACGATCCGCCGCCCGCCTCGCGATACGGCGGGTCCATTCCGCGAGACGCCATTGACCATGGCCACGCCATCTGGCTACGTTCGACGGCATGTTGCGTTCAGTCCTGCTCACCACGCGCGGTCACATCGACCTGCTGCGGGTGGCCTCCGCCGCGTGTCGCCGCGGCCACTGACGCCTTTCACCACCTCTTCCCCGCTTCTGGCATCCGCGCCACCCCCTGTCCGTCCGCGTTTCTGACGTGGCGGCACCCCGGTGCACCGCGTTTCTGACGCGACGACGCCCCGGCGCACCCCGCTCTCCCCCTCCGTGGAGCACTCATGAGCATCAGCCATGCCCCACCCAGCGCTCCCGAGCCGGATATTTCCGATATACCCGGCAAGGACGGCTCGTTGGAGCTCGAACCCCTCGTCCCCACCTCCTCCCGCCGTACCCGCGTCCCCCGCTGGTTGCGTCGCACGACCGGTCCCGTGGTCCTGGTCCTGCTGTGGCAGGTCCTCAGCGCCACCGGCGTGCTGGCCTCCGACGTGCTGGCCTCCCCGGGGCGGATCGCCCAGGTCGGGCGCGATCTGATCGCCGACGGCTCGCTGACCTCGGCCATGGGCACCTCGCTCCAGCGGGTAGCGGCGGGGCTGCTCCTCGGCACGCTCGTCGGCACCGGACTCGCCCTGGTCTCGGGCCTGTTCAGGATCGGCGAGGATCTGGTGGACGCGCCCGTCCAGATGCTGCGGACCGTGCCGTTCGTCGGTCTCATCCCGCTGTTCATCATCTGGTTCGGCATCGGCGAGGCGCCGAAGATCGCCATCATCACGCTCGGCGTGACCTTCCCGCTCTACCTCAACGTCTACGCCGGCATCCGCGGTGTGGACTCCCAACTCATCGAGGCCGGTGAGTCGTTGGGGCTGTCCAGGTGGGGGCTGGTACGGCACGTCGTGCTGCCGGGCGCCCTGCCCGGTGCCCTGACCGGGCTGCGTTACTCCCTCGGCATCGCCTGGCTCGCGCTGGTCTTCGCCGAGCAGGTCAACGCGGACTCCGGGATCGGGTTCCTCATGGTGCAGGCGCGGGACTTCCTGCGGACCGACGTCATCGTGGTCTGCCTGATCGTCTATGCCTTCCTCGGCCTGCTGGCCGACTTCGTCGTCCGCTCCCTCGAAAGGCTGCTGCTGCAATGGCGACCGACGTTCACCGGCCGGTGACCGGACACGCGGCGGTGCGCGTCGAGGGGCTGACCCGCTCCTTCGACGGCCGCGCCGTCATCGACGATCTCCGACTCGACGTCCGGCAGGGCGAGTTCGTGGCCCTCCTCGGACGCAGCGGCTGCGGCAAGTCCACCCTGCTGCGCATCCTGGCCGGTCTCGACCGGGACATCGAGGGCACCGTGCTGGTGCCGCGCCGCAAGGCCGTGGCGTTCCAGTCGCCCCGGCTGATGCCGTGGAAGAAGGTGTGGCGCAACGTCCTGCTGGGCCTGCCCGGCAAGCCGGGACGCGGCGTCGCCGACCAGGCGCTGGAGGAGGTCGGCCTCGGTCACCGCGCGGACGCCTGGCCCAAGACCCTCTCCGGCGGCGAGGCCCAACGCGCCTCCCTGGCGCGGGCGTTGGTGCGGGAGCCCGATCTCCTGCTGCTCGACGAGCCGTTCGGGGCGCTCGACGCCCTCACCCGTATCAAGGCCCAGCGGCTGGTGGGCGAGTTGTGGCAGCGGCGCGGCTGCGCGGTCCTGCTCGTCACGCACGACGTCGAGGAGGCCGTCCTGCTCGCCGACCGCGTCCTGGTGATGGACGACGGGGTCATCGCCCACGAGCAGCACATCGACCTCGACCGGCCCCGCGATCTCACCGACCCGCGCTTCGCCGAGCTGCGCGCCGGCCTGCTGGAACGGCTCGGCGTCGACACCGCCGCCGAAGCCGCCTGAACCACCCCCACCCCAGAACGGAACCATCATGCGACGACGCCTCGCCCCCGCCGCCCTGCTCCTCCCGCTCGCCCTCCTGCTCACCGCCTGCGGCGGCAGCGCCACCGCAGGCACCGGCTCCGACACCGACGGCCAGGGGTCGCTCACCCTCAACGTCGGTGACCAGAAGGGCGGTTCGGAGGCGATCCTGCGGGCCGCCGGGGAGCTCAAGGGCCTCGACTACAAGATCAAGTGGTCCACGTTCACCTCGGGCCCGCCGCTGCTGGAGGCCGTCAACGCCAAGGCCGTCGACATCGGCGGGGTCGGCAACACCCCGCCGGTGTTCGCCGCGGGCGCGGGCTCGAAGATCACGGTGGTGTCCGCCTTCCACGGCACGTCCAAGGGCGACGCCATCCTCGTACCGAACGACTCGAAGCTGACGCAGCCCGAGCAGCTCAAGGGCAGGTCCGTTGCCGTGGCGCAGGGTTCGTCCGCCAACTACCAGCTGGTCGCCTCCCTGAAGGCGGCAGGGCTGAGCCTGAACGACGTGAAGGTCAAGTACCTTCAGCCGGCCGACGCGCTCGCCGCGTTCACGTCCGGCAAGGTCGACGCGTGGGCGGTGTGGGACCCGTACACCTCGCAGGTGCTCCAGGCGAAGCAGGGGCGGATCCTGACGACCGGCGACGGCGTCACCAACGGGCTCACCTTCCAGGTGGCGGCGCCCTCCGCGCTCAAGGACAAGAAGAAGGCCGCCGCCATCAAGGACTACCTGGAGCGGCTGCGGCGGGCCACGACCTGGGTGCACGACCACCAGGAGGAGTGGGCGAAGGGCTGGGCGAAGGACACCGGGCTGCCCTACGAGGTCGCGCTGGCCTCGGTGAAGCGGACCAACGCCACCCGGATCTCGGTCGCCGTCGACAAGCCGCTGATCGCCTCCGAGCAGGAGATCGCCGACACCTTCACCGAGCTGAAGCTGATCCCGAAGAAGGTCGACTTCGCCGACTTCGTGGACACGCGGTTCAACGCCGACCTGCCGCCGTCGACCACACCGGCGCGCGGCGAGGGCTAGTCAGGGAAGATCCAGGGCTCCCGCACGGTTAGTGGAAAGGTGAACAACACTGAGGTCGTCGTCATAGGCGCTGGTCAGGCCGGCCTGTCCAGCGCCTATCACCTGCGCCGGACCGGTTTCCGGCCCGAGCGCGACTTCGTCGTGCTGGACCACTCCCCCGGTCCGGGCGGCGCCTGGCAGTTCCGGTGGCCCTCGCTGACGTACGGCAAGGTGCACGGGATGCACTCGCTGCCGGGGATGGAGCTGACGGACGCCGATCCCGCGCGGCCGTCCTCCGAGGTGATCGGCGAGTACTTCGACGCCTACGAGCGGACGTTCGACCTGCGGGTGCGGCGGCCCGTGGACGTGCACGCGGTCCGGGAGGGCGAGGGCGGGCGGCTGCTCGTCGAGACCTCGGCCGGCACCTGGGCGACACGGGCGCTGATCAACGCGACCGGGACCTGGGACCGGCCCTTCTGGCCGCGCTATCCGGGCCAGGAGACCTTCCGGGGGCGGCAGTTGCACACCGCGCAGTACCCGGGGCCCGGGGAGTTCGCGGGGCTGCGGGTCGTGGTGGTGGGCGGCGGCGCGTCCGGCACCCAGCACCTGATGGAGATCGCCCCGTACGCGGCCGCCACCACCTGGGTGACCCGGCGGCCGCCCGTCTTCCGTGAGGGCCCCTTCACCGAGGACGTCGGCCGGGAGGCCGTGGCGATGGTGGAGGAGCGGGTGCGGCAGGGGCTGCCGCCGAAGAGCGTGGTGTCGGTGACCGGGCTGCCGCTCAACGACGCGATCCGGCAGGCCATCGCCGACGGCGTCCTGGACCGGCAGCCGATGTTCGACCGGATCACCCCGGACGGGGTGGCCTGGAACGACGGCCGGCATGTCGACGCCGACGTGATCCTGTGGGCGACCGGCTTCCGTGCCTCCATCGACCATCTGGCACCGCTGAAGCTGCGCGAGCCGGGTGGCGGGATCCGCGTCGAGGGCACGCGCGCGGTCGCCGACGCGCGGATCCACCTCGTCGGCTACGGCCCCTCGGCCAGCACCATCGGCGCCAACCGCGCGGGGCGGGCGGCCGTACGGGACATCAGGCGGCTGCTGGCCGGGGAGCCGGTCGCCGCCTGAAGTCCCGGCACGTCACTTCGCGGGCTGCGCGCTCTTCTTCTGGTTGGCGTTGAACTCGGCCACATTGCGCAGGTGTTCCTCGTAATTGGCCGTGAAGCGGGTGTCCCCCGGCTTCACCGTGACGAAGTACAGCCAGTCGCCCGGCGTCGGGGTGATCGCGGCGCGCATCGCCTCCTCGCCCGGGTTGTCGATCGGGGTCGGCGGCAGGCCCATGCGCTGGTACGAGTTGTAGGGGCTGTCGATCCGGGTGTCGGCGTCGGAGGTCTTCAGCGTGGAGCGGTTGAGCACGTAGTTGATGGTGGAGTCCATCTGGAGCGGCATCCCGCGTTCCAGGCGGTTGAAGATGACCCGGGCCACCTTGCCCATGTCGGCCTTGGCGGCGGCCTCCGCCTGGACGATGCTCGCGATGGTGACGGCCTGGTAGACGTTCATCGCGTTGCGCTGGGCGCCGGCGGCGATCGGCGCCCCGTTGAACTTCTGGTTCGCGGTGTTGACCATGAACGACAGCAGCGACTCGGGCGTCGTCTTGTCGTTCAGCGGGTACGTCGCCGGGAAGAGGTAGCCCTCCGGGTTGCCCTCGGCGTCGGTCGGCAGCTTCAGCGCGGCCCTGGCCAGCGCCTTCTTGGCGGTGCCGGCCGGGCGGGCGAGGGCCTTGTCGATGGCGTCGTACACCTGGCCGGAGCGCCAGCCCTCCGGGATCACCAGCGCGGTGGGCCTGGTGTCCTGGTCGCTGTCCAGGCTCAGCAGCGGCACCGCCACGGCGGTGCCGGCCACGACGGCCCCGGTCGCGATGAGGACGAGTCGGCCCCGGCGCGTCAGTCGAATCGTGCTCCGTGACGGAGTGTTCTGGTACATGCGGGCACGGTAACCCCCATATCGTTACAAACCCGGCATATCTTCAGCTTGTCGGTTCCAGTTGAGCATCCCGGCGTACGAGCGCCGCGTACCGCCCGTCCAGTTCCAGCAGCTCCTCGTGCGTGCCGCGCTCGGCGGTGCGGCCGGAGTCCAGGACCACGATCTGGTCGGCACCCCGGACCGTGGACAGCCGGTGCGCGATGGTGAGCGTGGTGCGGTTGGCGGACAGGGCGTCGATGGCCTCCTGGACGGCGCGTTCGGTGCGGTTGTCCAGGGCGCTGGTCGCCTCGTCGAGGATCAGCACCGGCGGATCGCGCAGGATCGTCCGGGCGATGGCCAGCCGCTGCTTCTCGCCGCCCGAGAAGCGGTGGCCGCGCTCGCCCACGATCGTGTCGTAGCCGTCGGGCAGGCCCGCGATGTGGTCGTGGATCTGGGCCGCCTTCGCCGCCGCGTGCAGTTCCTCGTCGGTGGCGTCCGGCTTGGCGAAGCGCAGGTTGTCGGCGACCGAGGCGTGGAAGAGGTACGTCTCCTGGGAGACGACGCCGACCGCGCGGGCGAGCGTGTCGAAGTCGAGGTCGCGGACGTCGACGCCGTCCAGGGTGACCCGGCCGCCGGTCACGTCGTACAGCCGCGGCACCAGGTGGCCCAGTGTGGACTTGCCGGCGCCGGTCGGGCCGACGACCGCGAGACTGCCGCCCGCGGGGACGGTGATGTCGACACCGGTGAGAGTGGGGGCGCTCTTCTCGTCGTAGCGGAACTCGACGTTCTCGAACCGGACCTCGCCCTTGACGGTGTCCAGGTGGACGGGGTTCTCGCGCTCGGTGATGTCGATCGGCAGGTCGAGGTACTCGAAGATGCGCTGGAACAGGGCGAGGGAGGCCTGTATCTGGACACCGGTGCCGAGCAGGCTGACCGCCGGGCGGAACAGGCCCTGCTGGAGCGAGACGAAGGCGACGATGGTGCCGATCGAGACGTCCGGGCCACCCATCTGGAGGGCGAGTCCCGCGGTCCAGTAGATGACGGCGGGCATGGCGGCCATGACGATCGTGATGACGGCCATGCGCCAGCGGCCCGCCATGTTCGACCGCACTTCGAGGTCGACCAGGCGCTCGGACTCCTCCGAGAAGGACTGGGTCAGCGAGTCGGAGCGTCCCATGGTGCGGCCGAGGAGGATGCCGCTGACCGAGAGGGACTCGGTGACCGTGGCGGCCATCGCGGCCATCTGCTTCTGGCGCTGGGTGGTGATCTTCTTGCGTTCGTTGCCGACCCGGCGGCTGATCCACACGAAGACGGGGAGCAGGAGCAGCGAGACGACGGTCAGGCGCCAGTCGAGGGCGACCATCGCGACGATCGTGGCGACGACGCTGGTGGCGTTGGAGACCAGGGAGGTCGCGGTGGAGGTGACGGTGGCCTGCATGCCGCCGATGTCGTTGGCGATGCGGGACTGGACCTCGCCGGTGCGCGTGCGTGTGAAGAACGCGAGCGACATGCGCTGGAGACGGTCGTAGACGGCGGTGCGCAGGTCGTGCATGACGCGCTGACCGACCGTGGTGGAGATCAGGGTCTGCAAAACGCCGAAGACGCTGGTCAGGACGGCGCTGAGGATCATGCCGAGGGCCAGGAGGCTGAGCAGCCCGGTACGGCCCTCGGGGATCGCGACGTCCAGCACCTCCTTCAGCATGAAGGGGGTGGCGACGGAGACCAGCGAGGCGGCGCCGACCAGGAGGCCGACGACGGCGAGGCGGCTGCGGTAGGGGCGGAAGAGTTTCAGGATGCGGCGGACCTGGCGGGGCTGCTCCTTTGATTCGGAGTCGCCGAGCGGCGTCCACTTGGGGGCGTTGTCGGGGTGCATGGGCTCCTTCAGGAGGCTTGTCATGAGGGACCTCCTTCCGGAGGCTCGTCATGAGGGACTTACGGACCATAGCTCATTGTTACCTATGCTCACAATGCACATAGTCCTGTTATTGTTCCCGTATGAGCGACCCCGCTTCCGTGACCGCCCCCGCGCCGGTGCCCACCCCCGATTCCGACGGCCTGCTCGCCGAGCAGCTGCTCCGGTTCACGCGGCGTGTGCACCGCATCCAGAAGCGGCACATCGAGCAGAGCGGCCTGGGCGTCACGCCCGCGCAGTCACGGCTGCTGCGCACCCTCGCGCACTACGGCTCGCCGCCGCGCATGGCCGATCTCGCCGAGCGGCTGGAGGTCGTCCCGCGCGCGGTGACCACGCTGGTCGACGGGCTGGAGGCGGGCGGCAAGGTGCGGCGGGTGCCCGATCCGACGAACCGGCGGGTCATCCGGATCGAGCTCACGGACGACGGACGACAGGCGCTGAGCAAGCTGCGCGGGGCACGGCGGTCGGCGGCGGCGGAGATCCTGGCGCCGTTGACGGAGGAGCAGCGGCGGGTGCTGGGCGGGCTGCTGGACACGCTGGTGGACGGAGATGTTCCCGAGGCGGGGAAACGCTGTTGAGGGCATGAAGAAGGGCCGCGGCTGATCGCCGCGGCCCTTTCCGATGGCCGGGGTCAACTGGCCTCGGTCACCGTCTCCTTGGTTTGCCGGGCAGGCACCTCCGCGGTGGCCTCCTCGGTCTCGCCCTCCAGCACCTCCGCGGTGGCCTCCTCGGTCTCGCCGTCCAGGACCTCCGCGGTGGCCTCCTCGGTCTCGCCGTCGAGCACCTTCTTCGCCTTCTCCAGGTCCAGCGCCCCCTCCCACCGGGACACCGCGAACACGGCGACGCAGTTGCCGAGCAGGTTCGTCACGACGCGCATCGAGTCCATGATCCGGTCCACGCCCAGCAGCAGCGCCACCGCGCCGGCCGGGATCGCGCCCAGCGAGGACGCGGTCGCGGACAGGGCGAGGAAGGCCGAGCCGGGGATACCGGCCATGCCCTTGCTGGTGAGCATCAGCACGAGGATCACGGTGATCTGCTGGCCGAGGCTGAGGTCGACGCCGACCGCCTGGGCGATGAACAGCGTGCCGATGGACAGGTAGAGCGAGGCGCCGTCGAGGTTGAAGGAGTAGCCGGTCGGCAGCACCAGGCCCACGGCGTCGTCACGGGCGCCCGCCTTGCGCAGCTTCTGCATGACCCGCGGCATGACCGACTCGGTGGACGCGGTGCCGAGCGCGAGCAGCATCTCGGCGCGGATGTAGCGCAGGAACTTCCAGAGGCTGAGCCCGGTGACCAGGCGCAGGGCGACGGCGAGGAGCGCGATGAAGAACGCCGCGGCCGCGTAGCACAGGACGATCAGCTTGGCGTAGGTCTCGATGACGCCGAGCCCGTACTGCCCGATGAGGACGGCCATCGCGCCGAACACCGCGATCGGGGCGAGCCGCATGATGAAGCCGACGACCGCGAAGATGATCTCCTGGGCCTGCTCGACGGCGGGCAGCACCTGCGGCACCTTGGTGTGGCCGAGGTGGAGCAGCGCGGCGCCCACGAGGCAGGCCAGGATGAGGACCTGGAGGAGGCTGTTCTCCGCGAAGGCCCCGATGAAACTGGTCGGGATGGCGTTGACGATGAACTCGGTCGTCGAGGGCAGCGAGCCCCCGCCGGTCTTCGCGTCGACCGCGGAGGCGTCCAGCGTCGACGGGTCGACGTGCATGCCGGAGCCCGGCTGGACGACGTTGGCGGCGAGCAGGCCGATGACCAGCGCGAGCGTGCTCGCGACCTCGAACCAGATCAGGGCCTTGAGCCCGATCCGGCCGAACGCCTTGAGGTCACCGGCCTTGGCGATCCCGACGACGACCACGCAGAACACGAGCGGGGAGATGATCGTCTTGATGAGCCGGGTGAAGCCGTCGCCGAGCGGCTGGAGGTCGGAGGCGAAGTCGGGCCAGAGCTTGCCGACAACGATGCCGAGGACGAGCGCACAGAGGACCTGTGCGAACAGAGAGGTACGCAGTATGTGTGCGACGCGTCGCGGCAGGGACGGGACGGACGGCGGCACGGGCACTCCTTGTGGGGACGTTGGCGCGCGGAAGTCCAGGGGGAGAACTTCTGCGATACGGAAAGCGGCTTCCGTGGCGATCACTTTGACCGCGCCGTTGATCACCCACGAGACCGTCGTGTTTCAGCCCCGTAAATCACGCCGTGAGTGACGCATCGCACACAACTGGCGTCAGCAGCCCGCGCGATCCTCGGTGAGCACCCCCTGGACGGTGGTCAGCGAACGGTCGTGGCAGCGGCCCGGGCCCTGAAGCCGGTAGCGCTCACTCGTCGTGCCGACCGCGTGCCGCTGGTCGCGCGGCACGTTGAGGGTCCAGGTGGCGTCGCCGGTGTAGGTGTCGTCGAGGCGCTGCCACAGGCGCCCGTCGGCGACGACAGAGGCTCGGTCGCCGAGCGTCAGCACCGTCCGCAGCCGGTCGTCCGTGCCGATCGTCGTGGTGCCGTTCATCGTGTACGTCCGCTGTGTGCGCGTCGTGTGCGCCGGGCCGCGTCCGTCGACGGTGACCGCCTCCGCGTCCGTCCAGGTCGCGTCGAGTCCGTCGAGGTTCTCGCCCTCGGTCCAGCGGTGCGTGGAGGTGTTCGTCAGCGACCGGCGGACGGTGGTGGTCACACGGCCGTGCGAGGTGTCGACGTATCCGGCGACGGTGAGCCGGTGGGCGCCCTCGGTGTCCAGGCGGTGCTCCGAACCCGGGGTGTGCACCGAGGAGTTGGTGAGGTCGCCGACGGTGTGCGTGGTGAGCTTTCCGGTGACGTGGGCGCGCTTCGCGTCCTGCCAGACGGCGACGTTCACGGGCGCGCTCCAGCCGCTCTGCCCCTCGGGGACGCCGACGACGTCGACCTGTACGCGGTGCGGCTCGCCGTCGTTGAGGAGACCGGCGAACGGGGTCAGGTCGTATTCGATCGGCTTGACGTCGAAGGCGCGCGGTCCCGGAATGACGTACCAGAGGAAGGGATTGGACCAGCCGCCGGTCCACACGTGCGGGAACGGCGCCGCGATTCCGGCGAGTTGGCCGTCCACCTTGATCTGCACCTCGCGGTAGGGGCCGCCTTCGGCCTTGCAGGAGTACGGCGCCGCGTCGGGCACCGTCAGATACCAGTACTCCTCGCACCCGCCGCCGGAGCCGGTCGCGTACACCTCGGCGACGATCCGTTCGCTGTTGCGCGGGGTGGTGACGGTGCCGTCGGGGGTGAGGGGCAGGACCCGGTCGGGGGTCTTCGCGGCGTCCGGCCGGCCCGCGTAGAACGTCAGCGTGACCTTCACGTCGATGACGCCGGTGTACGTGTCGTCGACGACGTTGCCGATGAGCATCTCGACGTCCTGGCCGGAGCGGAGGGTGTCGCTGTAGCGCGTGACGTCCTTCTCGACCGACCACGCGATCCCGTCCGGCGACGGCTCCGGAGTCGACGTACGGAAGATCTCGACCCCGCCGACCCGCAGATAACCGAGCCGGTCGTACTGACGGCCCTTCACCTTTCCGTCCATCCGCAGGACCACCTTGCTCCAGCGGCCGCCGCAGCCGGTCGGGGGCGCGTAACTGCCCTGGTACGGGGTGAAGTCGCGGAACCGGGCTTCCGCGAGCGTGACTTGGCAGGACTTTCCGGAGGGCTTGGTGACGGGCGGGGCGGCGGTGATCGGATCGTGCCAGTCACTGCCGAACTCCGCCGGTACATCAGCGGATTGGGCCGGTGCCGCTCCCAGAAGGGTGCTCGCGAGGAGGGTCGCTCCGGCGAGCATGGACATGATGAGCCGTCTCTTCATGGCCGGTGTTCTACGGCGACTCGGGCGCCCTGCGCAATGACGCCTCCGGCGTGAGGACTAGCTCGCCAGGGCGGCCCTGTCCCCCATCACCACCACAGGATGCCGGTCCGGGTCGAGCGTGCGCAGCAGGTACTCCATCGCGGGCCTGGAGAGGCTGACGCAGGCCGACGTACCGCTGCCGTGGTCCATGTGCAGCCAGATCCCGCCGCCCTTGCGGTCGCCCTCGGGGCGGGTCGGGTCGTTCGGCGGGGTGCCCTTGACGCGGTTGTAGTCGATGGCGATGACGTAGTCGAAGTCGTGCCAGTGCGACTTCGCCCACCAGCGCGGGGCCGTGAACGCGGCGGACCGCGTGTACGGGAGTTTCGAGCCCGGGTCCTTGAGCACGCCGCCCGCGTCGGTGAGCGTGAACACGCCCACGGGGCTGCGTTTGTCGCCCTCGTGGTGGTCTGCCGTCCAGCCCTTCTTGCCGTTGTGCGCGGGCCAACTGCGCGTGCGGTCCCAGCCGGCGCCCCGCTTCGTGTAGAGCACGACCGTGGAGTCCGGGGCGTCGACGCCGTCGCCGTAGACCGCGACGACCTGGCGGGCGTCGGCGGGGATGCGGCGCTGGAAGCGGTCGCCGATGCCGGGGATGCCGGTCGGGGCCGCGGTCGTGGTCCGGGTCTGCGGTGTCGCCGGTGAGCCGGCGTCGCGCGGCGCCGCGCAGCCGGCCAGGGCCAGCGTCAGGAAGCCGCAGAGCATCGCACGCCGTACATCGATCGCCACCCCGCCATGGTCGCACCGGGAACTCCCGGTCGCGCGGAAAACCGGTTGCCCCCGAGCACGCAATGACGCGAACCTTTCACGGTTTGCTACCGCCGTCCGCGGTCCCGCCCACCCCCCTGACACGAGCCACTGGGACGTCATCCGTCATGCAGATTCAAGACCTTCCCTATCCCGACCCGGGTGTGCCGGACGCGCGCTCGGGTCCCCGATTCCTGTGGTGGCTCTTCCGGAATCAACTCGGCGGCCAGGTCAGATCACTGGCCTGGGGACTGGTGCACTTCCTGTCCGTGTCCGCCCTGCCGTTCTGTGTGGGCTACGCCGTCCAGGCCGTCGTCGACCGCTCCGGCACCCGACTCGCCCTCGCGGGCGGGCTGCTGGCGCTGGCCTGCGCCGGCAACGCCATCGGCGACACCTTCCTGCACCGCGCCGCCATCACCAACTGGATCACGGCCGCCGCCCGCGTCCAGCAGCTGCTCGCCCGCAAGGCGGCGACGCTGGGCTCGGCGCTGACCCGGCGGGTCGCCGCCGGTGAGGTCGTGGCCGTCTCCACCGGCGACGTCGAGAAGATCGGCTGGTTCGTGGAGGCCGTCTCCCGGTTCACCGCCGCCGCGCTCACCATCCTGTTCGTCTGCGTGGGCCTGGTCGTCTACCAGCCCTCGCTCGGGGTGGTCGTCGCCGTCGGGCTGCCCGTGCTGGCGCTCGCGGTGCTGCCGCTGCTGCCCCGGGCGACCCGGCGCGCCGACTTCCAGCGCGAGAAGGCCGGCCGCGCCACCGAGCTGGCCTCGGACACCGTCGCCGGGCTGCGGGTGCTGCGCGGCATCGGCGGCGAGGAGCTGTTCCTCGACCGCTACCGCAGCGCCTCCCAGGAGGTGCGGCACGCCGCCGTGCGCAGTGCCCGGATGTGGTCGCTGATCTCGGCGATCCAGGTGCTGCTCCCCGGACTGCTGCTCATCGCGGTCGTCTGGCACGGCGTGGGCCTCGCCCGCGAGGGCCGGATCTCCGTCGGCGAACTGGTCACCGTCTACAGCTCGGTCATGGTGATGACCTATCCGCTGCGGCACTTCGAGGAGATCGCCATGGCGTACTCCTTCTCCCGTCCGTCGGCCCGGCGGGCCGCGCGGGTGCTGTCGCTGCGGCGCGCCACGTCCGAGGACGGCTCGCAGGCCGGTACGGCACCCAAGGGCGACCTGTACGACCCCGCGACCGGACTGCTCGCGCCCACCGGCCGGTTCACCGCCGTGGTGTGCGGGGACCCGGACGCGGCGGGACGGCTGGCGGAACGGCTCGGCGGCCACCCGTCCTCGACCGAGGAGGAGCCGTCGGTACTGCTGGGCGGCGTACCGCTGGACGAGCTGCCGCTCTCCGCGGCGCGCACGGCCGTCCTCGTCCAGGACAAGGACCCGGTCCTGCTCTCCGGCACCCTGCGCGAACTCCTCGACGTCCCCGCGTCGGGGGACGTCGACGCCCGCGAGGCGCTGACGGCCGCGCAGTGCGAGGACGTCCTGGCCGCCCTGGTGCAGGGCTCGCTCGGCGCCGAGGACCCGCTGGACGCCCGGATCACCGAACGCGGGCGCTCCCTGTCGGGCGGTCAGCGCCAGCGGCTCGCGCTGGCCCGGTCGCTGTTCACCGACCCGGAGGTGCTCGTCCTGGACGAGCCGACCTCGGCCGTCGACTCGCACACCGAGGCCCGTGTCGCCGAGGGCGTGCGCGAGTTGCGGGCGGGCCGCACCACCGTGGTGTTCACGTCCTCACCGCTGCTGCTGGACCGCGCGGACAGGGTCGTCCTGGTCCACGAGGGCGAGGTCGTGGCCGTGGGCGTGCACCGCGACCTCGTGCACAAGGAACCCCGGTACCGCGCGGTCGTCACCCGCGAGACCGAGCCCGAACCGGAAGAACCGCACGACCTGCAAGAGCTGGAAGAGCTGGAAGAGATCGAGGAGACAGCATGATCGGCGTGGCGCCACCGGCGTACGACCCGGCGGCCCCGACGACGGCGAACACCCTGCCCGTCGGGGGCTCCGCGACCGTACGCGCCTATGTGGCCGAACTGTTCCGCCGGCACCGCCGCGCCTTCCTCGTCCTCGTCGCCGTCAACACGGTGTCGGTGATCGCGTCGATGGTGGGGCCGTGGCTGCTCGGCGGACTCGTGGACCGGGTCTCGGAAGGGGCCCGGGAGGTTCATCTGGAGCTGACCGCGGGCCTGTTCGTGGCCGCGCTCGCCGTGCAGGCCGTGTTCGTACGGCAGGTGCGGCTGCGCGGCGCGATGCTCGGCGAGCGGATGCTGGCCGACCTGCGCGAGGACTTCCTCGTGCGCTCGGTCGGTCTCCCGCCGGGCGTCCTGGAACGGGCGGGTACCGGTGACCTGCTGTCCCGGATCACCACCGACATCGACCGGCTGGCCAACGCCATGCGCGAGGCCGTGCCGCAGCTGTCGATCGGCGTGGTGTGGGTGGTGCTGCTGCTGGGCGGGCTCGTCGTCACGGCGCCGTCGCTGGCCGCGGCCGTGCTGCTCGCCCTGCCGCTGCTGGTGATCGGCTGCCGCTGGTACTTCAAGCGGGCGCCGTCCGCCTACCGGTCGGAGTCCGCCGGGTACGCCGCCGTCGCCGCCGCGCTCGCCGAGACCGTGGACGCCGGGCGCACCGTCGAGGCGCACCGGCTCGGGCAGCGGCGCGTCGAGCTGTCGGAGCGGCGGATCAAGGAGTGGACGGCGTGGGAGCGGTACACGCTCTGGCTGCGGTCGGTGCTGTTCCCGTTCATCAACGTCACCCATGTGATGATCCTCGGCTCGGTCCTGATGGTCGGCGGGGTGATGGTGCTGCACGGCTGGATCGACGTCGGCCAGCTGACGACCGGTGCGCTGATCGCGCAGATGCTCGTCGACCCGGTCGGGCTGATCCTGCGCTGGTACGACGAGTTGCAGGTCGCCCAGGTGTCGCTGGCCCGGCTGGTCGGCGTCCGCGAGGTCGAGCCGGACGCCGGTGACGCCGCCGTCGCCCCCGAGGGACGCCATGTGCACGCCGACCGCGTGCACTTCGGCTACCTCGAAGGCGTGGACGTGCTGCGCAAGGTGTCCCTGGAGGTCGCCCCCGGCACCCGGATGGCGCTCGTCGGCCCGTCCGGCGCGGGAAAGTCGACCCTGGGCCGGCTGCTCGCGGGCATCTACGCGCCGCGGGACGGCCGGATCACCCTGGGCGGCGCGGAGCTGTCCCGGATGACGGCGGAGGGCGTCCGCTCGCATGTCGCCCTGGTCAACCAGGAGCACCACGTCTTCGTGGGCTCCCTGCGCGACAACCTCCTCCTCGCCCGCACGGGCGCCGAGGACGCCGAACTGTGGGCGGCGCTGGGCGCGGTCGACGCGGACGGCTGGGCGCGGGCGCTCGACGACGGCCTCGACACCGAGGTCGGCTCGGGCGGGCTCGCGCTCACCCCGGCGCAGGCCCAGCAGATCGCGCTGGCCCGCCTGGTGCTGGCCGACCCGCACACGCTGGTCCTGGACGAGGCGACGTCTCTCCTCGACCCGCGCGCGGCGCGTCATCTGGAGCGGTCCCTGGCCCGCGTCCTCGACGGCCGCACCGTCGTCGCCATCGCCCACCGGCTGCACACCGCCCATGACGCCGACGTGATCGCCGTCGTCGAGAACGGCCGCATCAGCGAACTGGGCAGCCACGACGAGCTGGTCGCGGCGGACGGGGCGTATGCGTCGCTGTGGAGGTCTTGGCACGGGTGAGTGGACCTGTCCGGTCACCCGCCTGAGGGGAGCCGTCGTCTTCGTACGACGGCCCCCTCAGTACCCGTAGCCGCTGTCACCGTCGCTGTCCGTCGAGGGCGCGGCCTGCTTCATCGCCGTGCCCTTCGCGTTCAGCACGTACCAGATCCCGTCGATCCCCTGTCCCTTGAGATCGCCCGGCGCCTTGTCCTTCGCGTAGTAGTAGAGCGGATGCCCGGCGTACGTCGCCTGCGGTGCGCCGCCCTTCGTGGTTCCGATGAGGCTCGCGTCGGCGCCGGAACCGGCCTTCGGCTTGCCCTCCACGGGTGGCCACAGCTTGAGGCACGCCGTGTCGCACTTCATGGAGTTGGTGTTCTCGCCGTCCGCCGTGAACAGGTAGAGCGTGCGACCGCCGCCGTCGACGAGGATGTCGCCGAGCGGCGAGTCGCTCACCTTCACGGTGGCGGTGTCCGCCGCGGCGGGTGTGTCGGAACCGCCGCCGTAGGAGCCACCACCACCGCCGCAGCCGGCCAGCCCCAGCGCCGCCACGAGTGCGACCCCGGTCAGGGCGATCCGGTTCCGGCTCATGCCTCGGCGCAGGTCATGGCGCATGTTTTCGCTCATGGTCCTCTCCGTCCCTTCCGACGGAGGTTGTACGGCTGACGTCGGCGAAGGGATTGCCGCGCAATCCCTCCGCCCGGATCGGACGTATACAGAAGCGTGGAACTGTTCCCCCGCGCGGACCGGGTCGACGACGCCTCGCTCGTCGCCGGTCTCGCGCTGGGCGACGAGCAGGCCGCGACCGCCTTCGTCCGCCGCTTCCAGAACGCCGTGTACGGCCTCGCCCTGTCGGTGACCCGCGAACCGGGCCTCGCCGAGGACGTGAGCCAGGAGGTGTTCGTGCGGGCCTGGCGGGCGGCCGGCAGCTACGACCCCCGCCGCGCCTCGGCGCTGACCTGGCTGCTGACCATCACCCGCAACGCCGCCATCGACGCCGTCCGCGCCCGCAGGCCCACGCCCGTGCTGGCCGAGACCCTCGAACGGCTCATCGACGTCACCCTGCGGGCCGACGCGGAGGAGGCCGACGGCACGGAGCGGCTCGCCCTGGTCGCCCTGGAGAGCGAGCGTGCCCTCGCCCGGCTGCGGTCCCTACCGGAGGAACAGGCGCGCGCGGTCGCCCTCGCCGTGATCGGCGGCTGTACGGCGGCGGAGGTGGGCCGGCACGAGGACATCCCGCTGGGCACCGCCAAGACCCGGATCCGCACCGGCCTGCGCAGGCTGCGCGAGGCGCTGAAGGAGGGAGGCCGCGATGGCACGTGAGCCCGGGCCGGACGCCCACCCCGAGGAGGACGAGCTGCTCGCCCTGGCCCTCGGCACCCTCCCCGGTGAGTCGGCCGAGCTGCTGCGCCACCTCACCGTCTGCCCGGCCTGCCGCTCGACGTACGACGACCTCTCGGCGGCCGTCGACTCCGTGCTGCCCGCGGCACCCTCCGTGGCGCCTCCGGCCGGGTTCGAGGCGCGCGTCCTCGAACGGCTGGAGCTGCCCGCGCCGGCGGGGCGCACGGGACGGCGGCGGTCGTACCGGCGGCCGCTGCTGGTCGCCGCCGCCACGGCGGCCGGGATCTGTCTGGGGGCGGCCGGTGCGGTGGTCGTCGACCTGGGGTCGCCGTCCGCCTCCCAGGTCGCCGTGAGCGACCGCGGGGCGCTGCTGGTCACCGGGTCGGGGGCGGCCGTCGGCACCATCGAGCCCAGCCGCCTCGGCGCCGAGCCCGTCCTCGTCATGCAGATCACGGACGGCTCCTCCCCCGGCACGCGCTACACCTGCCGACTCGTGCTGAAGGACGGCACCACCCGCGACGCGGGCCACTGGCGGCTCCCGTCCTCCGGCCGGGCCACCTGGATCGCCTACGGTGCCGCCGAGTCCGTGGACCGGGTGGAGCTGGTGACGGACGGGGGGCAGGTGTGGTCGTCGGCGCGATGGGACCTGTGACACCGGAAGCCATGCGCCCGTGCCGTTGCGCAGTCCCGAAAGGGGGTGGAAGGCTGGATAACGGCACCGGCTCGGGGAGTGTCCCGTCCCCACCACCTGGAGGTACCCGTGAACAGCGCCGACGGATGGGGCGACGACGTCTACCAGCCCGACGGATCCGAGATCCAGGAGGACTCCGGGCTGCTCGACGTGGAGGACACCCTGGAGGACGACGGTGTCGGCGACCCCCTCGACCGGGGCTGGTCCCCTCCGGAGCGCCCCTGGGCGGTCGAGCACACCGGTGTGACGGCGGCCGAACGCGAGAGCCTGGACCAGCGGCTCTCCGAAGAAGTGCCGGACCTCCCCGTCCCCGACGGCGACGGCATCGGAGACATCGACGGCACCGACGGCGAACTCCTCGACAACGAGGTCGGCGCGCGCCGCTCCGGCCGTCTCGTCGCACCCGACGAGGGCACTCACGAGGACGAGGAGAGCGCCCTGATCGCCACGGACGTGGGCATCGACGGCGCCGCCGCCTCCGCCGAGGAGGCCGCGATGCACATCGTCGACGAGGACGCCGAGGACGCCCTGTCCGGCTGACCCGAGGAGCACGCATGCAGCAGGACAAGCACCCCGACTACCACCAGGTCGTCTTCCGTGACCGCTCCGCCGGTTACGCCTTTCTCACCCGGTCGACCGCGACCAGCGAGCAGACCATCGAGTGGGACGACGGCGAGACGTACCCGGTGGTGGACGTCGAGATCTCCTCGGAGAGCCACCCCTTCTACACCGGCAAGGCCCGCACCGTGGACACCGAGGGACGCGTCGCCCGCTTCGAGCGGCGCTACGGGAGCGCGGCGGGCCCGGACGCCGAGGGCTGAGCGGCGGGCCCGCGGGGCGGCGTCCCGTGCCGGGGTCAGATGAAGTTCAGCGCCGCCGCGCAGCCCACCCCGCCCAGGACCATGAACGCCGGCATCAGCACCTTCAGCTCGACCCAGCTGCCGGCCCGGAACCGCAGGGCCTTGGGCGGCCCGATCGGGTACCAGCGCTTGCGGCCCACCGGGATCGGCCACAGGATCGGGCAGCCCGAGACCGTCAGCGCGTCCCCGATGTCGTGGACCAGCGCGCCGAGCACGATCGGCAGGCCCAGCCACAGGTACTCCTGGCCCGGGTCCGTGAACAGCCAGTCCGCGCCGTTGCCGGGCTTGTCCAGCACGCCGGCGATGATCCAGGCGCTGGTCGCGGCCAGCAGCCAGACCAGGACGTCGGCGCTCGAGCCGCGGGTCGCCCGCCACAGCAGGCCCTCGATGGCGAGCACCATGTGCACGAAGAGGATCGCGAGGACGGCCCAGCGGCCACCGGTGATCGCCGCGACCGAGGCGCCCGCGCCGATCAGGACGGCCCACAGCCACGTGTGGGTGAGCGTGCGGTGCCCACCGGAGCGACGGGGGTCGCCCTGCTTCTTGGTGGCCTTGTAGACGGCGTAGGAGAGCTTGTCGACGATCTCGCAGAGCCCTCGGGAGATGGGCCCGAAGGCGCGCGAGATGGTGGCCGCCTTGTGGTCGAGGTCGGGGGCGAGCGCCGCCCCCGCGCAGATCAGGGCTCCGGCCAGCAGGACCGGCCAGGGCATCGTGTGCCCCGAGGCGGCGGCCGCCGCTCCGACGCCGAGCCAGGCCGCGGCCCCCGACAGTGAGTGTGCTGGTCCCATCATCGCCCTTGCCCGCCCCATTCCTCGTGTGCCGCCGCGCAGTTGACCGGATGCCCTGACGCCTCGTCGGCGACACAGCGTACTGCTCGTGATCTTCGTACCCGCATCCGATTCCCCTGTAGTGGGGAAGGGCAGGCAAGATGGGTGGGTGACCCTCATCGATCAGCTGCCGCCGACCGCAGACCCCGACGCCCTCTACGAAGCCTTCGAGTCGTGGGCCGAGGAGCGCGGGCTCACGCTCTACCCCCATCAGGAGGAGGCGCTGATCGAGGTGGTCTCCGGTGCGAACGTGATCGTGTCGACGCCCACCGGCTCCGGCAAGAGCATGATCGCGGCGGCCGCCCACTTCGCCGCGCTCGCCCGTGACGAGGTCACCTTCTACACGGCTCCGATCAAGGCACTGGTCTCGGAGAAGTTCTTCGAGCTGTGCAAGATCTTCGGCACCGAGAACGTCGGCATGCTCACCGGCGACGCCTCCGTCAACTCCGACGCCCCCGTCATCTGCTGCACCGCCGAGGTGCTCGCCTCGATCGCGCTGCGCGACGGCAAGCAGGCGGACGTCGGCCAGGTCGTGATGGACGAGTTCCACTTCTACGCGGAGGGCGACCGCGGCTGGGCCTGGCAGATCCCGATCCTGGAGCTGCCGCAGGCGCAGTTCATCCTGATGTCGGCCACGCTCGGCGACGTCTCGATGTTCGAGAAGGACCTCACCCGGCGCACCGGCCGTCCGACGGCGGTGGTCCGCTCGGCGACCCGTCCGGTGCCGCTGTCCTACGAGTACAAGTTCACCCCGCTCACCGAGACGCTGACCGAGCTGCTGCAGACGCGGCAGGCGCCGGTCTACATCGTGCACTTCACCCAGGCGCAGGCCGTGGAGCGGGCGCAGGCGCTGATGAGCATCAACATGTGCTCGAAGGAGGAGAAGGAGCAGATCGCCGATCTGATCGGCAACTTCCGCTTCACCACCAAGTTCGGCCGCAACCTCTCCCGTTACGTACGGCACGGCATCGGGGTCCACCACGCCGGCATGCTGCCCAAGTACCGGCGTCTGGTGGAGAAGCTCGCGCAGGCGGGTCTGCTGAAGGTCATCTGCGGCACCGACACGCTCGGCGTCGGCGTCAACGTCCCGATCCGCACGGTGCTGTTCACGGCCCTGACCAAGTACGACGGCAACCGCGTCCGCACCCTGCGCAACCGCGAGTTCCACCAGATCGCCGGCCGCGCCGGGCGGGCCGGGTTCGACACGGCGGGCTTCGTCGTCGCCCAGGCGCCCGAGCACGTCATCGAGAACGAGAAGGCGCTCGCCAAGGCCGGCGACGACCCGAAGAAGCGGCGCAAGGTGGTCCGCAAGAAGGCGCCGGAGGGCTTCGTCGGCTGGACGGAGAACACCTTCGAGAAGCTGATCGCCTCCGAACCGGAGCCCTTGACGTCCCGCTTCCGGGTGACGCACACGATGCTGCTGTCGGTGATCGCCCGCCCCGGCAACGCCTTCGAGGCGATGCGGCATCTGCTGGAGGACAACCACGAGCCGCGCAAGGCGCAGCTGAAGCACATCCGCCGGGCGATCGCCATCTACCGCTCGCTGCTGGACGGCGGCATCGTCGAGAAGCTGGACGAGCCGGACGCCGAGGGCCGCATCGTCCGCCTCACGGTCGACCTCCAGCAGGACTTCGCGCTGAACCAGCCGCTGTCCACCTTCGCCCTCGCCGCGTTCGAACTCCTCGACCCCGAATCGCCGTCCTACGCCCTGGACATGGTCTCCGTCGTCGAGTCGACGCTGGACGACCCGCGCCAGATCCTCGTCGCCCAGCTGAACAAGGCGAAGGGGGAGGCCGTCGCCGCGATGAAGGCCGACGGCGTGGAGTACGAGGAGCGCATGGAGCGCCTCCAGGACATCTCGTACCCGAAGCCCCTGGAGGAGCTGCTCTTCCACGCGTACAACACCTACCGCAAGAGCCATCCCTGGGTCGGCGACCACCCGCTCTCCCCGAAGTCCGTCATCCGTGACATGTACGAACGGGCCATGTCGTTCACGGAGTTGGTGTCCTTCTACGAGCTCGCGCGCACCGAGGGCATTGTCCTGCGCTACCTCGCCAGTGCCTACAAGGCGCTGGACCACAACATCCCCGACGACCTCAAGTCCGAGGACCTCCAGGACCTCATCGAGTGGCTCGGCGAGATGGTCCGCCAGGTCGACTCCAGCCTGCTGGACGAGTGGGAGCAGCTCGCCAACCCGGAGGAGATGACCGCCGAGCAGGCCCAGGAGAAGGCCGACGAGGTCAAGCCCGTCACCACCAACGGGCGCGCCTTCCGCGTCCTGGTCCGCAACGCCATGTTCCGCCGCGTGGAGCTCGCCGCCCTGGACCAGGTCGAGGAGCTGGGCGAGCTGGACGCCGACGCCGGCTGGGACGCCGACGCGTGGGGCGAGGCGATGGACAAGTACTGGGACGAGTACGACGACCTCGGCACCGGCCCGGACGCCCGCGGCCCGAAGCTGCTCATCATCGAGGAGCAGCCGGAGAACCGTCTGTGGCGGGTCCGGCAGATCTTCGACGACCCGAACGACGACCACGACTGGGGCATCAGCGCGGAGGTCGACCTGACGGCCTCCGACGCGGAGGGCCGCGCGGTCGTCCGGGTCACCGACGTCGGTCAGCTGTGAGCACAGGAGAGACGCGGTCATGACGACGAACCCGGCCGAGAGACTGGTCGACCTGCTCGACCTGGAGCAGATCGAGGTCAACATCTTCCGTGGCCGCAGCCCGCAGGAATCCTTGCAGCGGGTCTTCGGCGGCCAGGTGGCGGGCCAGGCGCTGGTCGCCGCCGCCCGCACCACGGAGGGCGACCGGCCCGTGCACTCGCTGCACGCGTACTTCCTGCGCCCGGGCCGGCCGGGCGTGCCGATCGTGTACCAGGTCGAACGGGTGCGGGACGGCCGGTCGTTCACGACCCGTCGGGTCACCGCCGTGCAGCAGGGACGCACGATCTTCAATCTCACCGCCTCCTTTCACAAGCCTGAGCAGGGGTCGTTCGAGCATCAGTTGCCGCCGGCCCGCGAGGTCCCGGACCCCGAGTCGCTGCCGACGGTCACGGAGGAGATCCGCGAGCATCTGGGCGCGCTGCCGGAGCAGTTGGAGCGGATGGCGCGCCGTCAGCCCTTCGACATCCGTTATGTGGACCGGCTGCGCTGGACGCCCGCGGAGGTCAAGGACGCCGAGCCGCGCAGCGCGGTGTGGATGCGCGCGGTCGGGCCGCTCGGGGACGACCCGGTCGTGCACACCTGCGCGCTGACCTACGCCAGCGACATGACGCTCCTGGACGCCGTGCGCATCCCGGTGGAACCGCTGTGGGGGCCGCGCAGCTTCGACATCGCCTCGCTGGACCACGCGATGTGGTTCCACCGGCCGTTCCGGGCGGACGAGTGGTTCCTCTACGACCAGGAGTCCCCGATCGCGACCGGCGGACGAGGCCTGGCGCGCGGGCGGATCTACGACCGGGAGGGGCGCCTGCTGGTGTCCGTCGTCCAGGAAGGGCTGTTCCGGGCGCTGTAGGTCCGGGGCCGGGCGGGTACGTGTCGTGGGCGCCTTTCCGTCATGCGCTTCTGCGGCGCAGCCAGCCCATGAGTCCTCGGGGTGTCGGCCGGGAGGCGGCTTCCTCGGGCGAGGGGGGTGGCGCGGTCGTCCGCTGCTCCGCGGCCGGGCGTGGTGCGGGCCGGAGGGTGCGGGCGTCCGCCATGGCCCGGGTCAGGTCGGCTCGCAGTCGGCTGATCTCGTCCGGGTCGTCGGCCGTCATGATCTTCTCGGTGAGCTGCGCGGCCGGCGTGCCCGGTGTGCCCTGGTTCGGCGGCACGGGGCGGAAGCGGTTCAGAAAGGAGCGCTCGTACGGGTCCCGGACGAGCTCCGCGATCTGGGCGGAGTCGAGGAAGGCGGCGAGGGCCCCGGCGCTCTCCCACGGGCCGTCGGCCGTCCGCAGCAGGAACTCGCGATGCCGGGCACGCCAGTTGCGGGGACGCAGGTCCACTCCCTCCGCCAGCAGGCCCCGCATTCCCTCGGGTGTGCGACGGGCGTGCAGCAGCGGGGTGTTCCGCTCGTCGGCGGCGAACTGCTCTAGTTCCTCGGCGAGATAGAGCCAGACGACGGCCCGGTACCTGTTGAGATAGAAGCGCACCGGCGCCACGACACCGAGGCGGGCCAGGCGGGTGAACCTGCCGGCGGGGATGTCCATGAGGTCCGCGCCCTCGGTGGTGCCCACGACCCGCACCCGCTGCTGGAACGCTTCGGGGAAGTCGTCGTCCGCGCGGAGCCGGTCCAGTTCGGTGCGGGGGACCCCGCGGCCTCCTCCCCCTTCGTCGGGCACGGTCCGGATATGGCCGAGATGGATACCCAGGTCGAACTCGTTGCGCTTCAGACCCAGTTCGCGCGCCGCGCGGCCCGGGGTGAGGGTGAGCTGCTGGGGCCTGGTGAGGGTGCTGCCTGTCATGGTCGTACTCCCCCGTGGAGTCGGTGCTCACGCTGTGTGCGTGCGCCGTGACAAAAACCGTAGCCGGTCGGGCGCATCGCGGAGCGAGCCTGTGGATAACTCCACGGGGGGTGATGAATCAGCAGGTCAGAGGTCTACGGCCGGACTCCGCTCGGGCTGTCGGACGTCCACGCCGAGGTGCTCGCCGACTCGGTTGACGAGCAGCGTCATCTCGTAGGCGATCTGACCGATGTCGGCCTGCGCGCCGCTGAGCACGCACAGACAGCTGCCGGTGCCCGCCGCGGTGACGAACAGGACCGCGTCGTCGAACTCGACCATCGTCTGGCGGACTCTGCCCGCGCCGAAGTGCCGGCCGGAGCCCTTGGCCAGGCTGTGCAGCCCCGACGCGACGGCGGCGAGGTGCTCGGCGTCCTCGCGTCGCAGACCCGTGCTGGCCCCCGCCACCAGGCCGTCGTTGGACAGCACCAACGCGTGCCGGACGTGGTCGACGCGCTCGGTCAGATCGTCCAGCAGCCAGCCGAGTCCCTGGTTCTGCGCCATGTCTCCGTCTCCCCGTGTGACGTCTCCCCCTGGCTGGAGGAGTTCCTCGCCACCCTTCCCGACGACCGGCGTCAGGGGCAAGGAGAACGGGGCATGGCACAGGTAAGAACGGCGGCCTTCGGTCAGTCCGGCGCGGCGGGCCGACCGTCGGTGACGGGGACCAGCGACAAGCTTCAGCCCACCGAGTCGAGGAGCCGGGCGGTGTGCATCCGCCCGGCGTACTCGACGAGCCGGATCAGCACCTCCTTCCCGGAGTCGCGGTCCCGGGCGTCGCACAGCACCACCGGGGTGCCGCGGTCCAGGTCGAGGGCGCGTGAGACGTCCTGGGCGCCGTAAGTGCGGGCTCCCGTGAAGCAGTTGACGGCGACCACGAACGGGATGTGCCGGTGCTCGAAGTAGTCGACCGCGGGGAAGCAGTCCTCAAGGCGTCGGGTGTCCGCGAGGACCACGGCGCCGAGCGCCCCCTGCGACAACTCGTCCCACAGGAACCAGAAACGGTCCTGCCCGGGGGTGCCGAAGAGATAGAGGGAGAGGCCGGAGCGGATGGTGATGCGGCCGAAGTCCATGGCGACCGTCGTCGTGACCTTCTGGTCCACGCCGTCCGTGTCGTCGACCAACTGACCGGCTTCGCTGAGCAGTTCCTCGGTCCGCAGCGGCCTGATCTCACTGACCGCGCCCACCAGGGTCGTCTTGCCCACGCCGAATCCGCCGGCGACCAGTATCTTCAACGCCAGCGCGGTCTGCTCGCCGCCCTGGGCATCGGAAGTCTCGGAGACCATCGATCACTTCTCTCGGGAGTGCCGGCAACGGTCGGCCGTGCGGGTGCGTGAAGTCAGCATGATGACAACTGCGGCACCCCTTCGAGGGGTTGGACCGCTATTAGACCGATGTGACCGAGTCGTGCGCATGCGCTTTCGAACTTTCATCTACAGAGCTCGCAGTCCTTCGATGACCTCGCGCAGAATCCGTTCGTCAGGAAGCTGCGCGGGCGGCACGGGGCGGCTGACGGTGACGCAGCCGAGTTCCAGGAGGTCACCGAGCAGTACCCGGACCACGCCCAGGGGCAGGTCCGCGCCTGCGGCGAGTTCGGCGACGGACTGGGTCTCCGGGCGGCACAGTTCGATCAGCGCCCGGTGTTCCGGCCCCAGCGAGGTGTCCTCGTCGGGGCCGGGCGCCGCCGCGTCCAGGGTGACGAGGGCGATGAGGTCGAAGCGCACCCCGGTGGGGCCGGGTTTGGTCCGTCCGCCCGTCATGGCGTACGGGCGGACGAGGGGCCCGGCCTCGCCGTCGTACCACTGGCTGCCCAGCTCGCGCGGGGCGCCCGTCATGTCCTCCGTCATGGGCGGACCGCCTTCTCGTCTCATCCGGCGGGCGGCCGTGCGGCTACCCGCGGCGCCGTGTACAGGTGCTCGCCGACGCGTTTGACCAGGCGGGCCATCTCGTAGGCCACGAGGCCGATGTCGGCGGTCACGGCCGTGAGGAGCGCGAGGCAGGAGCCGTCGCCGGCGGCGGCCACGAACAGGTAGCCGTCGTCCATCTCGACCATCGTCTGCCGTACTCCGCCCGCGCCGAAGTGGCGTCCGGCGCCCTTGGCCAGGCTGTGGAAGCCGGAGGCGACCGCGGCGAGGTGCTCCGCGTCCTCGCGGCGCAGGTCGGTCGACGCCCCCACGGCGAGGCCGTCGTTGGACAGCACCACGGCGTGCCGTACCTCGCTGACGCGCAGCACCAGGTCGTCCAGCAGCCAGTCGAGTTCGCCGGACCGCTGAGCGGCCCTCATGGCCGGGTCCTGGATCATTCGGGGTCTCCTTCGCTGCTGTCTCTTGGCGCGGGGGCATCCGGGGCGGCGCCGTGTCCGGGCCGGCGGCCGCCGCCGCGTGCCCAGCCGTCGCGGTAGGCCGCCATCCGGTCCCGTACGAGCTCGGGGGTGCGCCGTTCGTCGCCCCGGGGGTCGGGCCGCGGTTCCGGTTCCTCGGTGCGCGGCGCACGCAGCTGAGGAGCCAGGCTTGCCTGCCGGACGCGGCGCGGGAGGTCGTCCGTCGCGTCCGGTCCTTCGGGGTCCTCCTGGGGGCGGTGCAGCCGCAGGGTGGCGACTCCGGGGGGCGGGGTGTCGCCCGCGGACTCCGCCCTCGCCGTCGCCCTGTGCTCCGCCGGGGCCGGGGGTGCGGGGGGTACCAGTGCGGGCCGCTCGGCCGGCGCGTGGACGGATTCCTGGAGCCGGGCCGCGCCGGGCATGCGCGCGTACTCGCGTTCCGTATCGGCCGCCTTGCGGGGGGAACGTTCCTCCGCGCCGCTGTGCAGCAGGGCGGTGGGCAGCAGGACCACCGCGGTGGTGCCGCCGTACGGCGAGGTGCGCAGGTGCACCTTGATGCCGTGCCGGGCCGCCAGCCGGCTGACCACGAACAGGCCGAGCCGGTCGCTGTCGAAGAGGTCGAGCGCCTCGGACTGCTCGATGCGGCGGTTGGCCTCGGTGAGGGTCTCCTTCCCCATGCCGAGCCCGCGGTCCTCGACCTCGATGGCATAACCGTTGCCGACGGGTTCGCCGGTGACGCGCACGCGCGTGTGCGGCGGCGAGAACTGTGCGGCGTTCTCGACGATCTCCGCGAGGAGGTGGGTGAGGTCGGCGACGGCGCCGCCGACCACGGACGCCTCGGGGAGCTGGCGTACCTCGACGCGCGCGTAGTCCTCGACCTCGGAGACGGCCGCGCGGACCACGTTGGTCAGGGAGACCGGCATGCGCCAGGCCCGGCCGGGTGCGGCTCCGGAGAGGATGATCAGGCTCTCCGCGTGCCGCCGCATCCGGGTGGTGAGGTGGTCGAGGCGGAAGAGGTCGCTCAGCTCGCCCGGGTCCTCGGAGCGGCGCTCCATGCTGTCCAGGAGGCTCAGCTGACGGTGGACCAGGACCTGGCTGCGCCGGGCGAGGTTGACGAACACCCCGGAGATGCCGCTGGCGAGCTCGGCACGCTCCACGGCGGCCCGCAGCGCGGCCCGGTGCACGGTGCCGAGGGCCTCGGCGACCTGCCCCGTCTCGTCCTCGGAGGGCGGCCCGGACGGTGCCTCCGCGCGGATGTCGATCTCCTCTCCGGCCCGCAGTTTCCGCATGGCCTCGGGGAGTTTGCGCCGGGCGATCTCCAGGGCGCTGTTGCGCAGGCTCACCAGCTCGACGACCAGCCCACGTCCGATGCGCACGGAGATGACCAGGGAGGCGGCGACGGCGACGAGACCGAGCAGGACGGCCGCGCCGGCCGGGGTGAGCAGTCCGCGGGTGAACGGGTCGGCGCGGTCGGCGACCCCGCGTCCCGCGTCGGCCTCGATCGTCCGCATGCCGTCCTGCACGCGCGCGTGTGCCTTCGCCCAGGTCGCCTCGGGTGCCGCGTTGATCGCGGAGGCGCCGGCCCGGCTCGTGAGGACCCGGTCCTCGACGGTCGCGACGGCGACGTAGTCACCGCCGTCGGCGAGGTCCCGCCAGGCGCCGCGTTCGGAGCCGCGCAGATCGGCGACGGCGGCCTCGGTGAGGGCGCGGCGGGTGTCGACGGCGCCGGTGAACAGCCGCAGCCGTGTTCCGTCGAGGCGTCCGGCGAGCCGTGCGCTGGAGAGCACGACGTCCTCCTGGGCCAGGGCCTCGCCCGCGCGGGAGAACTCGAGGAGCACGCGCGCGTCGGAGCCCAGTTCGGCGTCCTGGATGCCGGTGAGGGCGCCGCCGACGGAGAAGGCCGTCGAGATGGTGCGCGAGTAGCGGCCGTACGTCTCGTCCCAGCCCGCGCGGCGGTCGAGGACCGCGGTGCGCAGGGAGCTCAGTGCCTCGGCGCCGCTGACGAAGGTCTCCAGGCGCTGGGCCACACCCGCGGGCAACTCCTCGCTGTCCGCGACGGTGTTGCCCGCGCCGAGCCGCAGTTTCGCCACCGCCTGGTCGGTGCGGTCCGCGAGGGTCTTGAGGTCGCCGGCGCGGCCCGCGGCCGGGTCGGTGGCGTAGCGGACCGCGGCCGCGCGCTCGGCCTGGAGGGCTGCGACGGCCGCCGCGACCGGGGTGCGGATCTCGGAGTCGACGCGCTGCAACTGCCGCAGCCGGGAGACGTCCTGGGCGGTGGTCACGGTGGCGTACGCCCAGAGGGCGAGCAGGGAGACGACCGGCACCATCAGCAGGCAGACGATCTTGGCGCGCACGGTGCGCGGGCGTATCCGCCAGCCTCCCTCGTGTGTGGGCGGGTCGTCGGGGACGGCGCCCATCGGGTCGTCCGGCCCTTCGTCGGCCGGTGGTCCGGCGTGTGCGCGGCGGCCGCGGGCCGGGCCGGCGGACGGTGGCTCGGAGCCGGTCGTGGGGGTCCTACGGGGTGTTCGCATGGCCTCCTGCCTCGGAGAGTGGTTCGGCTCGCCCGGAGGGCCCTCAGAGGGCGGCGACGTTCTCGACCGGCCGCTGGGCGGAGGCGGAAGCCTCGCGCTCTCCCGTGGAGGGCGACAGCGCGACGAAGGCCGAGGTCAGGAACAGATAGGACCCGAGCCCGACGGCGAGCGGGAAGATGAACTGCATCGCCGTCGCCCCGGGCAGCGCGGCGCCGGACGGTGTGACGCGCACGCTCATCGCGAACATCCCGGTGTAGTGCATGCTGCTCACCGCGGCGCCCATGATCAGGGAGGCGATGGTGACGGCGACGGGCGACTTGATGTTGAGCGCCGCCCACAGCGCGGCGGTCGCGGCCACCACGGCGATCAGGACGGAGAGTCCGACGAGCACCGGGTCGTAGTGCACCTGACCGTGCAGACGAACGGCCGCCATGCCCAGGTAGTGCATGCTGGCGACACCGAGTCCGGTGGTGAGCCCGCCGAGGAAGAGCGCGCGGGCGCGGTCGCGGCTGTAGCCGACGGCGAAGACGCCGGCACAGACGACGATCATGGCGACGAGCAGGCTCACGATGGTGAGCGGCACGTCGTAGCGGATGTCCGTGCCGCTGACGCTGAAGCCGAGCATGGCCACGAAGTGCATGGTCCAGATGCCGGTGCCGATCGCCGAGGCCGCGGTGATGAGCCAGTTGCGGCGCGAGCGTCCGGTGGCGCCGAGCGCGCGCATGGTGCAGCGCAGGCCGAGTGCGGCGCCGATGCAGGCCATCACGTACGACAGCACGGGGGTCAGCCAGCCGAGGGCTGCGTGGTCCAGGTGTCCCATGGCCCCGGGACGCTAGTCGGGGCACGGGTGCACAAAGGGGGCGCATTTCGAAAGCTGTTGGAATATGACGCAGCGATGTACCTGAACGATCGCGTCCCGCTCGAACGTGCGCACAGAAGCATCACCCTTGTCGGTGAGGGATCATGCGGAACATGAGCGACGACCACACACATGTCCAGGAGTTCTTCGGCGCCCGGGCGGCCGACTGGGACGCCCGGTTCCCCGACGACGGTCCCTCCTACGCGGCCGCGGTCGCCGAGCTCGGGCTGCGCGAAGGGGACCGCGTGCTCGACGCCGGCTGCGGCACCGGACGCGCCCTGACGCCCCTGCGTGCCGCCGTGGGCCCCTCGGGAGCGGTCCTCGGGGCCGACCTGACTCCGGCCATGCTCCAGGCCGCCGTACGAGCGGGACGGGACCGCGACGGGCAGCTGCTGCTCGCCGACGTGGCCGCGCTGCCGTTGCGCTCGCGGTCCCTGGACGCGGTGTTCGGGGCGGGGCTGATCTCCCACCTGCCCGATCCGGCCGAGAACCTGCGGGCGTTGGCGCGCGTGGTGCGCCCGGGCGGCATCCTGGCGCTGTTCCATCCGATCGGCAGGGCGGCGCTCGCGGCGCGGCAGGGTCGTCAGATCACTCCGGAAGACCTGCGCGCCGAGCCCAACCTCCGGCCGCTGCTGGCCGGTTCCGGGTGGCGGCTGACGTCGTACGTCGACGAGGACGCGCGGTTCCTGGCACTGGCGGTGCGCGGGGACTGAGCGTCCTCACGCCGGTCCGGCGACCGCGGCCACGAACGCCTCGGGGTTGTCGAACATGACGTTGTGGCCGGCGCCGGGCACGGTCAGCACCCGCACGCCCGCCTTCTCCAGCCGCTCCCTGCCCTCGAGTTCGCCGCTCGACTCGCCCTGCAGGTACACGCGGTCGACGGTGAGCCCTTCGAGGATCGTGCGCATCACGGGGTCGGAACCGCGCCGCAGCCCGACCGCCGAGCGGTGCAGGGCGCGCGGGTCGGCCAGCCGCATGGTCGCGGCCCACAGCGGTCCGACCGCTTCCAGCACGCGCGCGTGGCCACCGTCGACGAAGGCGTCCTCCTCGTGGGAGGCGATGCCGCTGCTGCCCGCGGCCGGCGGCGGGGAGGCGTCCAGGTTGGCCTCGGTGAGCACCAGGCGGGAGACCAGTTCGGGCCGCCGGTGGGCGAGCACGATCGCGACGGCGCCGCCCATGCTGTGCCCGATCACCTCGGCGCCGGTGAGCTCCGCCGCGTCCAGTGCCGCCGCCAGGGCGTCGGCATGCTCCTCCAGCGTGTAGCCGAAGTGCTCGGGCCGGTCGCTGAGGCCGTGCCCGGGCAGATCCACGAACAGGCTGCGCCGGCCCGCGAGTTCGGGCCGGGCGGCGATGTGGGCGTGGTACACGGAGGACATCGCCCCCAGCCCGTGCACGTACACGCGCGCGGGTTCCTCGCCGGGCATCTCCGTCCAGCGGATACGGCTTCCCTTGCTGTCGAACTCGGCCTGCTGCATCGCGTCCTCCCTCGTCGGCGTCAGCGGCGACAATACATCGGTTACGAGGTATAGAGAAGTCGAGGTATCCACTGAGCGATGTACACCGCGGATACGACAGAATGCGGGCATGCTGGAGCTCGCCATCCTCGGATTCCTGTACGACGCCCCCCTGCACGGTTACGAGCTGCGCAAACGCATCACCGCGCTCACCGGGCACGTGAAACCGATCGCCGAGAGCACGCTCTACCCGGCGATCAAGCGGCTGGAGAAGGCCGGGCTGCTGGATCGCGCGACGGAGCCCGGTTCCGTCGCCGCGCCACGGCACGTGCTGACCCTCACCGAGGACGGCCGTCACGAGCTGCGCCGGCGACTCGCCGAGCCGGTGCAGCGCGACATCACCGACGAGAACCGCTGGTTCACGCTGCTCGCGTTCCTCCGGCACCTGGAGGACGCGCCCGCGCAGGCGGCCGTGCTGCGGCGCAGGCTGGCGTTCCTGGAGGAGCCGGCGAGCTTCTTCTACGAGGGTGACCGGCCCCTGAGCGCCGAGGAGTTGGACGATCCCTTCCGGCGCGGGATCCTGACGATCGCGCGCGCGACGTCCCGCGCCGAACTCGGCTGGCTGCGGGACACCCTGGCCTCACTCGACGGCTGAACCGTCCCGATGCCGTACGGGGCATCCGCGTACCCCCGGAACGGGGCGGGTGCCCAGGTCCGCCAGCCGGTAGCCGTCCGGGTAGCCCTTGATCTCCCAGTTCTGCCGGGCGAAGTGCGGTGCGCTGCGCGGCGGGAGCAGCCGGACCGCGCGGCCGCGCAGGCGTACGGCGCCCCGCACGAGCCCGCGGGTCGCCGCGCCCGGAGCCGGATAGCGGAAGGCGCGCAGCAGGGGTTCGTCGAGGAGGGCGAGCGTCGCGGTCCGCAGCAGGGGCGCCAGGGGGCGTGGGTACCAGGACGCCATCAGGTCGAGCGTGGCGTCCGAGACGCGCCGCGCCCCCTCGTCCCAGCCGAAGTGGGCCTGCTCGTAGGCGTCGAGGCAGTCCTCGAACTCCTCGTAGCTCCCGGGGAGGTCCGTGATGCCCATGTGCCGCCCCAGGGTGCGGTAGTGGACGACCGAGGCGACGATCTCGTGACGGGACAGTCGACGCCACGCGTAGGTGTCGATCCACCGTCTGGGCATCACCACGAACGTGCACAGGACGTAGCGCATGTCGTCGTTCGTGATGTCGTAGCTGCGGTGCATCTGGTTGATGCGGCGGATCGCCGTACGGCTCTCCTCGCTGCCGAAGCCGTGCTCGACGACGGCGTCCAGGAGCAGCGAGGTGTCGTCGTACCGCTTCTGCGTCCGGTCCGTGAGCTCCGCCGTCTCGGCGAGCAGCCGGCCGATGCTCGGGACGGCGTAGGTGCGGTAGAGGGCCAGCTCCAGGGAGCGGGTGAAGTCCCAGGGGAACTCGTACGCGGCCATCAGCCGGTAGATCTCCGAGGCGTCCTGGTACGGGTCCATCCGCCGTATCCGCCGGAGCCGCTCGAACCGCTTCACCGCGACGTCCCCCTTCTGCCGTCGAGGCTCCAACTCTACGTTGAGTAGGAGGAGATGAACGATCAGTACAGGCGACACACCACGCAGGGGGAAGGTGGTCAGCATGTGGGGCAGGATGCGCAAGTCAGTCACCAGATTCGTCAACACCGTGCGCGCCGACATCGACAGCGGCCGGGACAAGCGCACGCACAACCTGTTCGAGGCCGCGGCGGCCTACGTGTCGGCCTGCGCGGAGGACGACCAGGAGCAGATCGACGAGGCCGCGGGCTGGGTGTCGCCGGAAGCGTTGTCCTTCGGGGTGAGCGAGCTGGCGTGCCGGGCCGTCATCGCGCTCGCGCGGGAGCGCGACGAGTCGCCGCAGACCGTGGCCCGCGCCCTGCTGGGGCTTCCGGCGGCCTGAAGGCGGGCCAACCGCGGTCGATTCGCCCCGTCCGACCGGAAAACTGCAGCTCCGGGGTGCATGGGAGTCGTGACAAGCTGCTTCCGCTCGCACTAGGGTGCGCGCCGTTGGACGAACCGATGGGGAGGCTGGGATGGCCGGGACGGACGAGGACGCCGTCGCCGCCGCGGACGATGCGCTCTATGTGCTCACGGCGGTGCTGCTGACGCCGGCGAAGTTCCCGAGCGTGCTGGGCGACGACTATCCGGAGGCCTGCGCGGCGCTCGGTCTCGCGCCGCTCGCCGACGGGTACGGCCTGGTGCTCGGCCAGGACGGCGACGGCTCCCGCTGGACGGTCGTCATCGACGACGTCTCGCTGGTCGCCGTCGCCATCGCGTCATGGGACTGCGGCATGGAGTACGAGCTGTCTCCCGACGAGCACACGGTCGTCGCCGCCCTGCCGGGCTGGCCGCTCGCCGTGGCCGTCGCCGCGCCGGGCGTGCCCGCTCCGCACGATCCCGGCCCGGAGGTGGCGGACCGCGCGCCGCTGACGCCGCCGGACACCTCCACGTGGGGGCCGGCCCAGCGCCGCCTGGGCGCTGACGAGATCGCCGTCCAGTGGTCGCTGTGGCGGGAGCAGATCGACGACGCGGAGTTCCCGATGCCGGGGGCGGCGGCCGAGGCCGCAGCGGCGGCGGAGAACTCGGAGAAGGCCGAGGGCACCGGCGGCCACCAGGGCGTTCGGCGCGTTCTGGCGGAGGCCCGCGGGTACGTGGACACGCCGCCGCCCCTGGGCCGGGTCCGGTCGTCGTTCGCGCCCGGAGACGCCCGCACGCTGCGCGCGGACGGCCCCGGCTGGTCGCTCGTGGCCAGGACGGACGACATCGCCTTCGTCCTGCTGGACGAGGAACCGGGCGAGGTCCTCCCGGTCGGCCGCGGCCCGGAGCTTCCGGGGCTGCTGGAGGCGCTCGACAAGATGGCGGTACGGCCGCTCTGAGCGGGGCCGGCCGGGACGGCTGATCCAACTGACCGGCGGTGCGCGGCGGAACACCCATGCCGCGGCGTCATTCCATGTGGTCCCACCCCATGGATGACCCGGCGGCGCACTCGCACGATGGGGCAGCTCTCGACTCCCCGTCCCGTCCTGGAGGCCGGTCATGCGTGTGTCCCGAGGTGTTCCCGTCGTCGCCCCCGCCCTGGTGGCGACCGCCCTCACGGCAGCCCTCGCCCTGCCGGCTCCCGCCGCGGGCGCGGGCGTCGAGGCCGGTCACTGCGCACACCAGGAGCGGACGCGCGTACCGGGCGCGGCCTTCCAGCAGAGCGCCTGCCTCGCGGACCTGACGACGACCGGGCTCGCCGGTACGCCGTACACCGACCCGGCCGACCAGGCCGGGCTCACGGCCCAGGGGACACGGACACCGTCCGGGGTGCCCGGCGTGCAGATCGACGGCTACTTCCCGGACTCGTCGCGCTTCAACGCCACCCACGGCTGGCGGCACGACGCCCAGTTCGTGATCCGGTTGCCGGACCACTGGAACGGCGGGCTGGTCGTCACGGGCGCCCCGGGGACGCGCAGGCAGTACGCGACGGACAAGGCGATCTCCGACCGGGTGCTCGCCCAGGGCTACGCGTACGCCGCGACGGACAAGGGCAACAACGGCACCGACTTCTACCGCGACGGCACCCGCCCCGGTGACGCGGTCGTCGAGTGGAACACGCGCACCACCCAGCTCACGCGCGCGGCCCAGCGCGCCGTCGCCCAGCACTACGGGCGGTCACCTCGACGGACGTACATGACCGGGATCTCCAACGGCGGCTATCTGACGCGCTGGCAGCTGGAGAACCACCCGGAGCTGTACGACGGCGGCGTGGACTGGGAAGGCGCCCTGTGGACCGAGGACGGCACCGGCCTGCTCACCTCGCTGCCCACCGCCGTGGCCCGCATGACGGGTTCGGCGACGGACGACGACCTGTACGCGGTGGGGTTCGCGCGCGGCTCCGAGTTCCTGTGGCCGTACCACGAGAAGGCCTACTGGGGTGTCACGCAGAAGATCTACCGCGCCGAGTTCGACCCGGCCTACGACCCCGACTGCCCGGGTCCGACGGCCGGGACGACCACGGAACAGATCCTGGCGCCCTGTGCCACGGACGCCGCCTACGACCTGGCGTCGCGCCCCGAGTCGGTCCGGCGCGCCGTGGCCAGGGTCGCGCTGACCGGTCGCATCGGACGCCCGCTGATCACGCTCCACGGCGACCTGGACGCGCTGCTGCCCAAGGCGGCGGACTCCGACGTGTACGCCCGGATGATCGACGCGCGCGGGAAGGGGCGTCTCCACCGCTACTACACGGTCCAGGGCGGCACCCACGTCGACGGGCTGTACGACACCTATCCGGACCGGCTGCGTCCGATCCTGCCGTGCTACCGGACGGCCTTCGACGCGCTGGTGACGTGGGTGGAGCGGGGCACCCCGCCGCCCGCGGACCAGGTCGTGGACCGGCCCGCGAGCGGCGACGTGGTCGACTCCTGCGCCCTGGACCACCGGGCCGCGGCGGCCCGGTAGCCCGCGGGTCTCAGCGACCGAGCTCCTTGCGTGTGACACGGCGCAGCCTGCGCCGCTGCGAGGGGTCCAGCGTGAGGTACGCGGCGGCCGGGACTCCCAGGACGATCAGGAGCGCGGCCCACCACGGCAGCCAGAACAGCAGGATGATGCCTACCGCCACACCGCCTGCGGCGATCTTCGCGTTCTTCGACATGTGTCGCCTCCTTCGCGGCCACTGCCGCTCTCTGTCCTGAAAACGGGCCCGGGCTCCCCGCGGTTCCGCACCACGACCCTGAGACGTCCCTGAGGAGCGACCCCTACACGTCCCTGAGACGCACGTCCCTGAGACGCACGTCCCTGAGACGCACGTCCCTGAGACGCACGTCCCTGAGACGGGGATACCCATCCGCATGCCGAAGTGACCCGGTTCACAGCCGGGTCATGCCGGGCTCCCCCTGGCCGTGCTGTACCCTCGGCCATCGCGCATCGAGTAGTCAAATTTGAGGAGTGCTGCATTCCTGTGCCGAGGATTCCCGCGGCAACACCGTCCGAGATCTCTCAACTGGCCCGCTGCTGTGCCGTGTTCGTGCCCGGCGACCCGGCTCGTACCGGCCGCGTCGCCTTCTGGGACCCCGAGGCCGACGCGCCGCCCGGTGTCGCGTCGGGGACCGTGGAGGACCTGAGCGTCGTCGTGCCCGGCGAGGGCGGCGTGGCGGCGGTGGTCGTGCCGGCGGTGCTGCTGCCCGTACGGTCGGCGCTACCCGTCCTCACGCGTGCGCGTGCCGTGGCCGACGGCCACCGGGCGGCCGTGTTCTGGGGCGCGGCCGCCGTGCACGCGCTCCAACTGGCGGCGCGCGGGCTGCTGCTGCCCGGCCTGTCCGAGGGCGACCACGACGCGTGGCGGGCGGGGCCGCTGCGCTCCGAGGACGTGGAGCGCATCCGCGCACTCGCCGCCGCGATGCCGCCCGAGGCGCACGCCGTGCCTCTGGGTGGCGGCGAGCCGTCGGGCGACTTCGACGCCCTGCGCCTGCCCGACCCCGAGCGGCTGCTGCGGGCCTTCCTGGACGCGGTGGCCGACGCCCTGCCCCGCTCCCCCGCGGCCTCGCTCGTGACGGGCGGGCCCGCCTACGCCGTGCCGGAACCCCGGCACCTGCCCGGCCTGCGCCCCTGGGCCGCCGATGTGGCCGCGGGCCATGACGCCGGTGTGCGGTTGTCGCTGCGGATCGAGGTGCCCGGCCTGGAGTCGGCGACGCAGGAGGACGCGGGCCTGGTCTTCCGGGCCGTACCGCAGGTGCACAGCGTGAGCGATCCGGGTCTGGTCGCGGACGCCGCCGCGGTGTGGACCGGCGCCCAGGAAGCGTTCGGCACGCGCGCGCGGATGGACGCGCTGCTGGCGCTGCGCCGCGCGGCACGCGCCTGGCCTCCGCTCGCGCCCCTGCTGTCGGCGCCCGTGCCGGACGCCGTCGAACTCGCCGACGACGAGATCACCGACCTCCTCACGGAGGGCGCCCGGTCGCTCGGCGCCGCCGGGGTCGACGTCCACTGGCCCAAGGAGCTGGCCCGCAAGCTGACGGCCCGCGCGGTGGTCGGCCCGCCGGACGAGGAGTCGGGCCCCGGGAGGGCCTTCTCCGACGCTCCGTCGTTCCTGTCCGCAGACGCGCTGCTGGCGTTCAACTGGTCGTTCGTGCTGGGCGGGCAGCGGCTCACGCGCGAGGAACTGGACCGGCTCGCCGAGGCCAACCGCCCGGTGGTACGGCTGCGTGACCAGTGGGTCCTCATCGACCCCCAGGAGGTGCGCCGGGCCCGCGACCGGCAGGACCGCAAGGTCACCCCGATCGACGCGCTGGCCGCCGCTCTCACCGGCTCCACGGAGGTCGACGGCCGCCGGGTCGACGTACAGCCCACGGGGTGGCTGGCGAGCCTGCGGGAACGTCTCGCGGCCCCGGAGACGCAGGAGCCCGTCGAGCAGCCCGCGGCGCTCGCGGCGACCCTGCGCGACTACCAGCGGCGGGGCCTGGACTGGCTGGCCCGGATGACCTCCCTGGGGCTGGGCTGCTGTCTCGCCGACGACATGGGACTCGGCAAGACCATCACCCTCATCGCCCTTCATCTGCACCGGCAGACCGATCCCTCGGCCGCCGGTCCCAGTCTCGTGGTGTGTCCGACGTCCCTGATGGGCAACTGGCAGCGCGAGATCGAGAAGTTCGCGCCCGGCACGCCCGTGCGCCGCTTCCACGGGCCGCGCCGGGACCTGGACGCCCTCGCGGACGGGGAGTTCGTCCTCACCACCTACGGCACGATGCGGCTCGACGCGGGCCGGCTGGCCGCCGTGTCGTGGGGCATGGTCGTGACGGACGAGGCCCAGCACGTGAAGAACCCGTACTCGGCGACGGCACGGCAGCTGCGGTCCATCGACGCACGCGCGCGTGTGGCGCTCACCGGCACCCCGGTGGAGAACAACCTGTCCGAGCTGTGGGCCATCCTCGACTGGACGACCCCCGGTCTGCTGGGCCGCCTCGGCACCTTCCGCACCCGTTACGCGCAGGCCGTGGAGGGCGGCCAGGACCCGGCCGCCGCCGAACGGCTCTCGCGGCTCGTGCGCCCCTTCCTGCTGCGCCGCCGCAAGTCGGATCCGGGGATCGCCCCGGAGCTGCCGCCGAAGACGGAGACCGATCGCGCCGTCTCGCTCACCGCGGAACAGGCCGGTCTGTACGAGGCCGTGGTGCGCGAGACGCTGGCGGAGATCTCCGGCGCCGACAGCATGGCGCGCCGCGGACTCATCGTGAAGCTGCTCACCGGCCTCAAGCAGATCTGCAACCACCCGGCGCAGTTCCTCAAGGAGGAGCAGCCGGCCATCGCCGGACGGTCCGGCAAGCTGGAGCTGCTCGACGAGCTGCTCGACACGATCCTCGCCGAGGGGGCGGGCGTGCTGGTCTTCACGCAGTACGTGCGGATGGCCCGGCTCATCGAGCGACACCTCGCCGGGCGGGGAGTGTCCTCGCAGTTCCTGCACGGGGGGACGCCGATCGCCGCGCGCGAGGCGATGGTGCAGCGCTTCCAGGACGGTGAGGTACCGGTCTTCCTGCTGTCGTTGAAGGCGGCCGGGACCGGACTGAACCTGACCCGGGCCGAGCATGTCGTGCACTACGACCGCTGGTGGAACCCCGCCGTCGAGGCGCAGGCCACCGACCGCGCGTACCGCATCGGCCAGAACCGGCCCGTGCAGGTGCACCGGCTGATCGCCGAGGGCACGATCGAGGACCGCATCGCCGACATGCTCAGCCGCAAGCGGGAGTTGGCCGATGCGGTGCTCGGCGCGGGCGAGGCGGGGCTCACGGAGCTGACGGACGCCGAGCTGGCCGACCTGGTCGCACTGCGAGGGGGCGCGCGATGAACACGTACGACGAGACGAACCCGTACGACGGGACGACGGAGCGGACGTTCGCCGCGTTCCCGCCCGCGCAGGGGCGGGGCTTCGCCCGGACCTGGTGGGGGCAGGCCTGGCTGAAGGCGCTGGAGGACACCGCGCTGGACACGCGGCAGGTGAAGACCGGACGCGCGCTCGCGCGCGCGGGGGCCGTCGGCGCGGTGTCGGTGCGGCCGGGCAGGATCACGGCCGTCGTCCAGGACCGCGACCGCACCCCGCACCGGGCGGACGTGCTGCTGGAGCAGTTGTCCGGCGAACAGTGGGACCGCTTCCTGGAGACGGCCGTGGAGCGGGCCGGGCACATCGCGGCGCTCCTGGACCGCGAGATGCCTCCGCACCTGGTCGAGGACGCGGCGGCCGCGGGCGTCGACCTGCTGCCGGGCCTGGGCGATCTGGAGCCGGAGTGCGACTGCGGCGCCTGGGACCACTGCGGGCACACGGCGGCGCTCTGCCACCAGGTGGCACGCCTGCTGGACCAGGACCCCTTCGTCCTGCTGCTGATGCGCGGACGCTCCGAACGGGCCGTGCTGGACGACCTCCAGGCCCGTACCGCGGCGCCCGCGCCGGTCGCAGCGCCTGCCCGGCAGGACGGCGTGGACGCGGCGGAGGCGTTCGCGGCCGGGGACATCCTGCCGCCGCTCCCGGCGCTGCCGGAACTCCCCGCGGAACCGGGCATACCGCCGTCCCTGGACACCGGGACACCGGCCCCGCCCGACGTCGACCCGTCCGCCTTGGAGTACCTCGCGGCCCGGACCGCCGCGGAGGCGCACCGGCTGCTGATCGAGGCGTTGCGTGAACAGGGAGCCGCGGAGGAGGAGTTGACGCTCGGACAGGACGCGGTCCGGCTCGCGCTCGGCGACCCCGGCGGGGCCGTGGCCGAGCGGTTGGCCGCGGGCTCGGGGCGGGACGCGCAGGAGCTGGAGACGGCCGTGCGCGCGTGGCGGTACGGCGGAGTGGCCGCGTTGTCCGTGCTGGAGGAGGAACACACGGTCGAGGGCGAGGAGCTCGCACGCGCGCGTGCCGTCCTCGACGCGGCATGGGACGAGGACGAACGGCCGTCGCTGTCCGCGCGGGGCTGTCGATGGACGGTCGCCGACGGCCGGAGCCAGCTGCGCCTGGGGCGCGACGGCCGCTGGTGGCCCTACCGGGAGGAGCGGGGACGCTGGGTGCCGGCCGGGGCGTCGGCCAACGACCCTGCGACGGCGCTGTCTTCGGCGGAAGAGGCCGCCACCACGGGGTGACATCCGGGGCTCGTCGAAGTGCCGCACGCGAGCTCGACGAGCCCCCGCCACACGCCGTTCACCCGGCCGTCGTACGGCGTTCCGAGCGGGGCCCAAATCTGGCCGCTGTCAGCACACTTGTTCCCAGGAGGCCTGATGTCCCCGCACGCCACCGGCCGGCGCCGCGTCCACCGTTCCGTCGCGGCGGGCGTGCCCCTCCTCGTGCTGGCCGCGCTCGTGGCGGCCGCCCCCGCCGAAGGAGCCACGCCCGAGGCGGCGCACGTGACACGTACCGCGACCCTCGGGGACATCCCGTTGGGCACCTTCAGCAACACGCTGCTGCCCGGCACGGTGGACGACGACCGGGGCGTGGACCTCGGCGGCATCGGCAGCGACCTCTACCCGGCAGGCCGCAGAGGCGAGTTCTGGACGGTCACCGATCGCGGCCCCAACGGCCAGATCAAGATCGACGGCAAGAAGCGCCGCACGTTCCCCGTGCCGGGCTTCGACCCGGCGATCGTGCGGATCAGAGTGTCCGGGGACGCCGTCGAGGTGCTGGACGCGATCCCGATCACGACCTCGTCCGGCAAGCCCGTCACCGGGTTGCCCGACCAGGAAGGACGCGACGAGGCGCCGTACACCTATGACGCGCGGACGCGGCTGGCGTACGACCCGAACGGGCTGGACACCGAGGGCATCGTGCGGGCCGCGGACGGGAGTTTCTGGCTCGTGGACGAGTACGGGCCGAGTCTCGTGCACGTCTCCGCGCGCGGGAAGGTACTCACCCGGTATGTGCCACGAGGGCTGAACCTCACCGGCACCGACTACCCGGTGGTCGAGGCACTGCCCTCCGTGCTGCTGCACCGGAAGATCAACCGCGGTTTCGAGGGGCTCGCCCAACTCCCGTGCGGCGACCTGGTGATGGCGGTGCAGAGCCCGCTGTCCCTGCCGGACACCGCCGCGGGCGAGGCGTCGCGCACGACCCGGCTGCTGCGGTTCTCGCCCAGGAAGCAGGCCGTCACGGCCGAGTACGCGTACCGGTTCGACCCGGTGGACGTCGTCGACCCGAGCGAGGACGACACCTCGGAGCTGAAGATCTCCTCGGTGGTCGCCGTGGGCGGCGACCGGCTGCTGGTCGAGGAGCGCACCGACAAGGCCGCGCGGCTTCAGCTCGTGCGCCTGGGGCGGGACGCGGACATCCTCGGCGGCGCCTATGACGACGACACGACGTCCCCGTCGCTGGAGCAGCTCGACGACCCGGCCGCCGCGGGGGTGCCGGTGCTGGGCAAGCGCCTCGTCGTCGACCTGGGGACGGTCGACGGGGTGCCCGGGAAGATCGAGGGGATCGCGCGCGTGGACCACGACACGCTCGCCCTGATCAACGACAACGACTTCGGGATGACCGACGGCGCGGGCGCGTTCGACGCGCAGGGCCGGCTGGTCGACAGCGGGGTGGAGACGACGGTGACGTACGTGCGGCTGCCGCGCGGGATCTGATCACTTCAAGGGTTGCGTGAGCTTTCGGCTGCCGGCACCCGTGTCGGCGGCCAGGCTGCACGCGACGTCGTCGATGCCGACGCGGTAGCCGGTGGTGTCCGGGTACTGCACGAGGATGCCGCGCACGGTGTCCTCGGGCTGGCTTTCCGCCTTGCTGTCCAGGGTCTGCTCGCACAGGTCCGAGGCGGCCTTCTTCAGGGCGCTGTCGGTCGCGTAGTCGCCTTCCAGTTCCGTCACTTTCACGACCTCGGCGTCGTGCGGCTCCTGGCAGGAGCGCTTGGCGGCCTGTCCGGGCCGGGCGGCGTCGGTGTCGAAGCAGTCGCCCGCCTGGAGCAGGTAGTACGGCATCTCGTCGGCCGCCAGGGACGGGATCAGCGACTCCAGACCGCTGGGGAACTCGCTCGGCAGCTCGGTGGGGAACTGCGACGGCAGCCGCGAAGGCACCTCGCTGGGGAGCTTGCTGGGCAGCTCGCTCGGCAGGCTCAGCGTGGGGCTGGGCGAACTGCTCGCGCCGGCAGTGGGCTTGTCGTCGTCGGGTGAGTCGTCGCCCCCGGCCCCCATCAGGACGACGGCGGCCACGGCGGCGCCCACCGCGAGCACGGCGAGCAGGATGAACAGCGGGTTGCGTCCCGGACCGCGCCGCCCGCCCGGACCCTCGGGCGGGTCCGGCGGAGGCGGGGGCGGCTGCCATCCTCCGTAGGAGGGCGGGCCGTTGCCCCCGGGAGGAGGGCCGTACCCTCCGGGAGGCCCGTAGCCCCCTCCTGACCCGGGGCCGAAGCCCTCAGGAGGCGGTCCGAAACCGCCGCCGGAAGGCGGTGTGCCACCCGGCGGCCCGGGCGGCTGAGGCGGTACGGGCGGCATGGCCATACCGTCCAGAGTCGCCGCGAAGCGGGCAGGGCGCGACCCCCGCACGGAAGTTGATACGGACTCATGCCATGGATGGCATGGTTCCGGAGCATTCCATGCGGAGGCCGGCCACCGCTGCACGCGCGCGTGCCTGACAAAACCCGGGGCGGCAGATGCGCCGCGGGTCCACGCGCGCGTGCGGTCATGACGTGCGCACGCGTACGGGTCAGCCGCGCGCACCCAGCAGGTGGTCCATCGCCAGCTGGTCGAGCTGCTCGAAGGCCATACCGCGCGCGGCGGCCGCGTCCACGTCGAACTCCTCGAACGCGGTGCGGTCGGCGAGCAGCGACTTCAGGCCGTCCGCAGCCGTGGGCTGCGCCAGCTCGTCCAGACGCGCGGCACGCAGCGCCTCCTGGACCGCCGGGTCGGCACGGAAGGCGGCCGAACGCTCCTTGAGGATCAGGTAGTTGCGCATGCAGCCCGCGGCCGACGCCCAGACGCCGTCGAGGTCCTCGGTGCGCGGCGGCTTGAAGTCGAAGTGCTTCGGGCCCGCGTAACCGGCGCTCTCCAGGAGGTCGACCAGCCAGAAGGCGGCACGCAGGTCGCCCGCGCCGAAGCGGAGGTCCTGGTCGTACTTGATGCCGGACTGGCCGTTGAGGTCGATGTGGAAGAGCTTGCCCGCCCACAGGGCCTGCGCGATGCCGTGCGGGAAGTTCAGCCCGGCCATCTGCTCGTGGCCGACCTCGGGGTTGACGCCGTAGAGCTCGGGGCGCTCCAGGCGCTCGATGAACGCCAGCGCGTGGCCGACCGTCGGGAGCAGGATGTCGCCGCGGGGCTCGTTCGGCTTGGGCTCGATGGCGAACTTCAGGTTGTAGCCCTGCTCGGTCACGTACTCGCCGAGGAGGTCGAAGGCCTCCTTCATGCGGTCCAGGGCCGCGCGGACGTCCTTGGCGGCGCCGGACTCGGCACCCTCGCGGCCGCCCCAGGCGACGTAGGTCTCGGCGCCGAGCTCGACCGCCAGGTCGATGTTGCGGATGACCTTGCGCAGCGCGTAACGGCGCACGTCACGGTCGTTCGCGGTGAAGCCGCCGTCCTTGAAGACCGGGTGCGTGAAGAGGTTGGTGGTGGCCATCGGCACCTTCATGCCGGTGGCGTCGAGGGCCTCCCGGAAGCGCTTGATGTGCCCCTCGCGCTCGCTGTCCGAGGACCCGAAGGGGATCAGGTCGTCGTCGTGGAAGGTCACACCGTGGGCGCCGAGCTCGGCCAGGCGCTGCACGGTCTCGACAGGGTCCAGGGCACGCCGCGTGGCGTCGCCGAACGGGTCCCTTCCCTGCCAGCCGACGGTCCACAGGCCGAAGGTGAACCTGTCCTCGGGGGTGGGCTGGTAGTTCATGCCGCGGCTCCTACTCGCTGACGACTGCTCTCCACGACTATTTCGTCATGGCGGTTTACAAATTAGTATGCACACGCGTCTCAGGGAAGAGACAAGATGTCTCCAGAGGGAGACACGCCGCACATGAGGGAGAAACCCGATGTCAGCTGCCGAGGGTCCGCTCGTCGTCGGCGTGGACACGTCCACGCAGTCCACCAAGGCCCTGGTCGTCGACGCGTCGACCGGCCGGGTGGTCGCGAGCGGTCAGGCGCCGCACACCGTGTCGTCCGGCGCCGGCCGCGAGAGCGACCCGCGTCAGTGGTGGGACGCCCTGGGCGAGGCCCTGCGCCAGTGCGGCGACGCCGCGCACGAGGCCGCGGCGGTGTCCATCGGCGGCCAGCAGCACGGCCTGGTCACGCTGGACGAGCGCGGCGAGCCGGTGCGCCCGGCCCTGCTGTGGAACGACGTCCGCTCGGCGCCGCAGGCCGCGCGGCTGATCGAGGAGCTGGGCGGCCCGAAGGCCTGGGCGGAGCGCACCGGCAGCGTGCCAGGCGCGTCCTTCACCGTCACGAAGTGGGCGTGGCTGGCCGAGCACGAACCGGAGGCGATCCGCGCGACGAAGTCGGTGCGCCTCCCGCACGACTACCTCACCGAGCGCCTCACCGGCCAGGGCACCACCGACCGCGGCGACGCCTCCGGCACGGGCTGGTGGGCGTCGGCGACCGAGTCGTACGACACCGAGATCCTCGCCCACGTGGGCCTCGACCCGGCGCTGCTCCCGCGCGTGGTCCGCCCCGGCGAGGTGGCGGGCACCGTGCGCGACAGCCACGACCTGCCGTTCTCGAAGGGCACTCTGGTCGCCCCCGGCACCGGGGACAACGCGGCCGCCGCTCTGGGCCTCGGCCTGCGCCCCGGCACCCCGGTGCTGAGCCTGGGCACCTCGGGCACGGTGTACGCGGTGTCCAAGCGGCGCCCCGCCGACCCGACCGGCACGGTGGCCGGCTTCGCCGACGCGCACGGCGACTGGCTGCCATTGGCCTGCACCCTGAACTGCACCCTCGCCGTCGACCGCGTCGCCGCCCTCCTCGGCCTGGACCGCGAGGCCGTGGAGCCCACCTCCGACGTCACACTCCTGCCGTACCTCGACGGCGAGCGCACCCCGAACCTGCCGAACGCCTCGGGCCTGCTGCACGGTCTGCGCCACGACACGACCGGCGGCCAGCTGCTCCAGGCCGCCTACGACGGCGCCGTGCACGCCCTCCTCGGCGCGCTCGACCTGGTTCTGGACGAGGACGCGGACCGCTCGACCCCGCTGCTGCTGATCGGCGGCGGCGCCCGAGGCCGGGCCTGGCAGGAGACCGTACGACGGCTGTCCGGGCGTCCCGTGCAGATCCCGGAGGCCAAGGAGCTGGTCGCGCTCGGCGCCGCCGCGCAGGCCGCCGGCCTGCTGACCGGCGAGGACCCAGCCGCGGTCGCCCGGCGCTGGAACACCACCGCCGGTCCGGTGCTGGAGGCCGTGGAGCGGGACGAGGCGACGATGGCGAGGATCTCCGGGGTACTCTCCGACGCGGCTCCGCTGCTGGCGGGCGGTCATTGAGAGGCACATCCGATGACCGAGGACTGAGTCACTGAGGGACTGAGGGACTGAGGGAGGCATGACCGCACCGCTGCACGACACCCACGCGGCCGGTCCGGGGCGCGCGCTGCCCGACACCCAGCAGGGCATGCGCCGCCGCAACCTGGCCCGGGTACTGCACGCGGTCAGCGCCGAGGGCCCGCTGTCCCGTGCCGCGGTCGCCTCCCGGATCGGCCTGACCCGTGCCGCCGTGTCCAGCCTCGTCGACGAGCTCATACGCTCCGGCCTGCTGGAGGAGCTGGGACCCGAGCGGCCGGGCCGGGTGGGCCGCCCCGGGTCGGCACTCGCCGTCAGCGGGCACGGCCCCGCCGGCATCGGCGCCGAGATCGGCGTCGACCATCTCGCGGTCTGCGCGGTCGACCTGCGCGGACAAGTGCGGGCCCGGGCCGAACGCCACGTGGCGAACCGCGGCCGTGCCCCCGGGCCCGTGATCGGGGAACTCACCGAACTGGTGCACCGGGTCGTCGCCGAGGCGCAGGGCGAGGGGCTGTGGCCGGCGGGGCTAGCGGTGGCCGTGCCGGGCCTGGTCGCCCGCGACGCCCGCACCGTCGTCCGCGCCCCGAACCTCGACTGGCACGACATCGATCTCGGCGCCCTGCTGCCCTCCGCGTACCCGCTGACCGTGGACAACGAGGCGAACTTCGGCGCGCTCGCGGAGCTCTGGCTCGGGGACGCCACACCGCACGACTTCCTGCATGTGTCGGCGGAGATCGGTATCGGTGCGGCGCTCGTCGTCGCCGGCGGTCTGCTGCGCGGGACCCGCGGCTTCGCGGGCGAGCTGGGGCATGTGCCGGTGCAGCCGGAGGGTCCGCTGTGTCCGTGCGGGGGGCGTGGGTGTCTGGAGCAGTACGCCGGTGAGGAGGCGGTGCTGCGGGCCGCGGGGCTCGCACCGGGTGAGGACCGCGTCGGGCTGCTCGCGGGCCGGGCCGCCGACGGTGACGAGGCCGTACGGCGTGCGCTGCGCGAGGCGGGGGCGGCGCTCGGGGTCGCGCTGACGGGGGCGGTGAACCTGCTGGACCCGGAGAGCGTCGTGCTCGGCGGCGCGCTGTCCGGACTCGCGCCCTGGCTGCTGCCCGCGCTGGAGGCCGAGCTGGACCGGCGTACCGCCGGCCCCGCCTGCCCGGTGTCGGTGTCGCGGCTCGGTCCCGAGGGACCGCTGCTGGGTGCCGCGCACTCGGTGGTCCGCGCGGTCCTGGACGACCCGGCCGCGGTGGCGGAACGGGCCTGATCCCACGGACGGTCGCTGTCCGAATGGGCCGGACCCCACGCACGGTCCCTGTCCGAACAGGCCTGACCCCACGCACGGTCCCTGTCCGAACAGGCCTGACCCCACGCACGGTCCCTGTCCGAACAGGCCTGACCCCACGCACGGTCCCTGTCCGAACAGGCCTGACCCCACGCACGGCCCTTGCCCGAACAGGCTCGATCTCACGGACGGCCCTTGGCCGAACGGCCGTGAACCGAGGCCCACTTCACCCCTGTGGGTGATCGAGATATCCACAGATCAGGCGTCGTCCACCGAAACCCACCGCGCCCTTCTGCCCACCCCGCCCGCGCCGTACCGTGATTCACGCGAGGCGCAACCGCCATGACAGCGGGGCCGGACGTACTGATACGACGCCATCCCGAACGGAGCAGTGCAGCAATGAGCGAGCCCCGGATCCTGACCGTCCGACCCGAACCGGGCGCATACGCCTGGACGTTCGGCGGCGTCCCACCCGTGGCGCGCATCGCGCCCGGCACGGTCCTCGACCTGTACACCGAGGACTGCTTCGCCGGCCGGGTGCGGTCCGAGAAGGACCTGGTGTCCGAGGTATGCGAGTTCCCGTTCCTGAATCCGCAGACCGGCCCCTTCCACATCGAGGGCGCCGAGCCGGGCGACACCGTCGCCGTGCACTTCGTGTCGATCGAACCGGCACGGGACTGGGCCGCGTCCACCACGGTCCCCCTCTTCGGCGCGCTCACCTCGACGCAGACCACGGCCACCCTCCAACCCCCGCTCCCCGAGACCGTGTGGATCTGGCAGCTGGACCGGACACGTCGCACCGCCTTGTTCCGGGCGCACGACAGCGACATCGAGATCGAGCTGCCGATGGACCCGATGCACGGCACGGTGGGCGTGGCTCCGGCCAATCTGGAGGTCCGCTCGGCGCTGGTGCCCGACGCGCACGGCGGGAACATGGACACACCGGAGATGCGGGCCGGCGTCACCTGCTACCTCGGGGTCAACGTGGAGGGCGCGCTGCTCAGCCTCGGCGACGGGCACGCCCGGCAGGGCGAGGGCGAGACCTGCGGGGTCGCCGTCGAGTGCGCGATGAACACGGTGGTGATCGTCGAGTTGCTGAAGGGGCTCGCCACACCCTGGCCGCGCATCGAGTCCGACACCCACATCATCTCGACGGGGTCGGCACGCCCGCTGGAGGACGCGTTCCGGATATCCCAGCTCGACCTGGTGCGGTGGCTGGTGCGGGACTACGGGTTCAGCGAGCTGGACGCGTACCAGTTCGCCACCCAGGCCGTCGAGTCGCCGCTGGCCAACGTGTGCGACACCAACTACACGTGCGTGGCGAAGATCCGCAAGGAGTGGCTGCCCGCGCGGGAGACCCACCGAGGTGTGCACGCGCGACTCCGGGAGACGGCCGCAACCCTTCTCGCCTGAGCCGCGTCTCGATCAACACCACATCACCGAAAGGCTTATCGACCATGGAACGGGCGAGACCGCTGCCCAGCAGACGCCGATTACTCAAGGGCGCAGCCCTCGCGGCCGTCCCGTACGCCCTGCTGCCCGACCCGCCGGCGGGCGCGGAGACCCACGCCGTCGACCATGCCACCGCCGAATGGCAGCCCGCGACCTCCGCCAACTTCACGGCCGCGGACCACCTCACGCCCCGCCCGGTCGACCTGGTGATCATCCATGTCACACAGACCAGTTACCGCAAGACCCTGGGCGTTTTCCAGAGCCCCGCGAAGAAGGTCTCCGCGCACTACGTGGTCCGCTCGCGGGACGGGAACATCGCGCAGTGCGTCAGGGAGGCCGACATCGCCTGGCACGCGGGGAACTGGGAGTACAACACGCGCAGTATCGGCATCGAGCACGAAGGGTGGGTGGACCGGCCGGCGTACTTCACCGACGCCCTGTACGAGCAGTCGGCGGCGCTCACGGCGGACATCTGTGTCCGGCACGGCATCCCGATCGACCGGGCGCACATCATCGGACACCACGAGGTGCCGGGCACGGACCACACCGACCCGGGGCCGTACTGGGACTGGGGGCGCTACCTGAGATCGGTCGAACAGGCCGCCCGGTGACGTCGTACGGGTGACTGCGGTCGAAAAGGTTGTCCGGGCGCGTACCGGGAGTGACGATGGCACCAGCCGCATCGCCTTTCCGGGAGGCCGAGTTGACCGATCCATGGGTGGCCCTGGAGCCGGGGGCCGACCCTGCCGAGCACCTGCGCATGCTGCGCCGGGCGCACGAGACGTTCACCGAGGGGGGTACCGTGCCGCGGCCGGTACGTCCGGTGGTGGCGGACTCGTGGCGGCGTTCCGCGCGGGCCGGTGTCGGTCCGGACGCCACTCCGAGCGTGGAGCTCCTGGACGGCGACCTCGGTGCCTACCGGGCCGAGCATCCCCTGGCGCGGGTGATGCCGCTGTTCCGTGAACTGCTGGGCACGTTCGCGGCGGACGGCGAGCATCTGCTCGCGGTGTGCGACGCGCACGGCCGGCTGCTGTGGGTCGAGGGGCATGCGTCGACCCGGCGGCGGGCGGACCGGATGAACTTCGTGCCGGGTGCGCGCTGGGCGGAGACCGCGGTCGGGACCAACGCGCCGGGTACGGCGGTCGCCGTGGACCGGCCGGTGCAGGTGTTCGCGGCCGAGCACTTCATCCGGCAGGTGCAGCCGTGGACCTGCGCGGCGGCCCCGGTGCACGATCCGCGCACGGGCCGGGTGCTCGGTGCCGTCGACATCACCGGCGGGGACGGGCTCGCTCATCCGCACAGCCTGGGGTTCGTGCAGGCGGTGGCGCGGGCCGCCGAGTCCCAGCTCGCGCTGCTCGCGCCGGAGATGCCGGCCACCGACCTCGCGGAGCTCAGCGCGCTGGGCCGTGACGAGGCGCGGCTGGTGGTCGGCGGGCGCGCGGTTCGGCTCAGCCGCCGGCACAGCGAGCTCCTCGTGCTGCTGTCCCGCCATCCGGAGGGGCTGACCGGTGACGAACTGCTGTGCGCGCTGTACGAGGACGAGTCGGTGACACCGGTGACGCTCCGGGCCGAACTGGCGCGGCTGCGCCGGGTGCTCGGGCCGGGGCTGCTGGAGTCACGCCCGTACCGGCTCACGGTGCCGGTCGAGTCGGATGTCTCCGTGGTGGAGCGACGGCTGGAGACCGGCGCGGTGACGGCCGCGGCGACGGCGTACTCCGGTCCGCTGCTGCCCTCCTCGCAGGCCCCGGCGGTGGTGCGGCTGCGGGAGCGGCTCGCCGACGGGCTCCGTACGGCGCTGATCGCCCGCTGCGACCCCGACCTGCTGGCGGACTGGGTGCACACGCCCTGGGGCGAGGACGACTTCGACGTATGGCGGGCACTGGCGGCGGCGCGGCCGACCGCGGCGGTGCGGGCCCGGCTCGCGGCCCTGGAGTCCGAGCTCGTCTGGCGGCCGGCGGCAACGTAGTTGCAACCTCCGCTTGCCTAGCCTCGCGCCGAGAGCTGCCCAACGGCGGGCAGCGCTTCGCAGGGAGGCAGAGCAGCATGACCCGTTACGCGGCGCCCGGCACCGAGGGCGCGATCGTCTCCTACCAGGCGCGCTACGACCACTTCATCGGCGGGGAGTACGTGCCCCCGGCTCGCGGGCAGTACTTCGAGAACCCGTCGCCGGTCAACGGGCAGCCGTTCACCGAGGTCGCGCGGGGCACGGCGGAGGACGTGGAGCGGGCGCTCGACGCGGCGCACGCGGCGGCGCCGGCCTGGGGGCGGACGTCGGTGACCGAGCGTTCCGACATCCTGCTCAAGATCGCGGACCGTATGGAGGCGTATCTCGAACCGCTGGCCGTGGCGGAGAGCTGGGAGAACGGCAAGCCGGTGCGCGAGACGCTGGCCGCCGACATCCCCCTGGCGATCGACCACTTCCGCTACTTCGCGGGTGCGATCCGCGCGCAGGAGGGCTCGCTCGGCGAGGTCGACGACGACACGGTGGCGTACCACTTCCACGAACCGCTCGGGGTCGTGGCACAGATCATCCCGTGGAACTTCCCGATCCTGATGGCGACCTGGAAGCTGGCGCCGGCGCTCGCCGCGGGCAACGCGGTCGTGCTGAAGCCGGCCGAGCAGACCCCGGCGTCCATCCACTACTGGCTGAGCCTGGTCGCGGACCTGTTGCCGCCGGGGGTGCTGAACATCGTCAACGGGTTCGGCGTGGAGGCGGGCAAGCCGCTGGCGTCCAGTCCGCGGGTGGCGAAAGTGGCGTTCACCGGCGAGACCACGACCGGCCGGCTGATCATGCAGTACGCCTCGGAGAACATCACCCCGGTCACCCTCGAACTCGGGGGCAAGTCCCCGAACATCTTCTTCGAGGACATCTGGAGGTCCGACGACGACTTCCGCGACAAGGCGCTCGAAGGCTTCACCATGTTCGCCCTCAACCAGGGCGAGGTGTGCACGTGCCCGTCGCGGGCGCTGGTCCAGCGCGGGCACTACGCCGAGTTCATGGAGGCCGCGGTCGCCCGCACCGAGCAGATCAAGACCGGCCACCCGCTCGACACGGACACGATGATCGGCGCCCAGGCCTCCAACGACCAGCTGGAGAAGATCCTCTCCTACCTGGACATCGGCCGGCAGGAGGGCGCCAAGGTCCTCACGGGTGGTCAGCGCATCGAGCACGACGGCGAGTTGAAGGGCGGCTACTACGTCCAGCCGACCATCTTCGAGGGCGACAACCGTATGCGGATCTTCCAGGAGGAGATCTTCGGCCCGGTCGTCTCGGTGACGTCCTTCGACGACTTCGACGACGCCATCAAGATCGCCAACGACACGCTGTACGGCCTCGGGGCCGGCGTGTGGACCCGGGACGTCAACACGGCGTACCGCGCGGGCCGCGCGATCCAGGCGGGCCGGGTGTGGACGAACTGCTACCACGCCTACCCGGCGCACGCGGCGTTCGGCGGCTACAAGGGCTCGGGGATCGGCCGTGAGACGCACAAGATGATGCTGGAGCACTACCAGCAGACGAAGAACCTGCTGGTGTCGTACTCGCCGCGGAAGCTGGGCTTCTTCTAGAGAGGGGTTCCGGTGCCGGGGCGGATGTGGCCCCGGCACCGGTGTGTCACGCCTCGTCGCGGAGGCGGGCCGCCAGGGCCGTCAGGGGCTGCGTCTCGTCCGTGTGGCCCAGCGCGGTCAGGCGGGTGATCGCCGCGTCGAGGCGGGTGAGGGCCGGGGCGGGGCGTTCCAGGTAGAGGCCCTCCACGGCGCCGGCGAGGCGGACGCACTCGGCCCACTCCCCGGCGTGGTCCTCCTCCCGGCCCGGCTCGCCGAGCAGGGCGAGGGCCTTGTCCAGGGCGGTCAGCGCGTCCTCGTACTCGCCGGCGTAGGCGTTGACCCGGCCGTGCTCGTAGGCAAGGGCGCTGTCCAGGGACCGGCCGTGGGCCTCGTACGCGGCGGCTCGGGCCTCGTCGGCTATCCGGCCCGCGTCGGTGAGGAAGGCGCGGGCGTCGGCGAGACCGTCGGGACCCTGCTGCTGGGCCTGGAGGCGGGCCAGTTCGCGCAGGCAGTTGCTGAGCATCTCGTAGCGCGGCTCCTTGGTGTGGGCGGCGAGTGCCTGGTCCACGGCCGCGCGGGCCCGCTCGAACTCGCCGGACTCGCCGAGGAGTACGGCCGTCTCCGCGGCGATCATGGCGTGGCTGCCCGGGTCGTCGTCCCAGCCCGCCGACTCGGCCGCGAGGGCGACGAACTCGGCCGTGGCGGCCTTGAGGTCCTCGCCCGTGCGCAGCGCGCGGGCGCGGGTCAGCCGCAGCTGGGCGACGAGCCGGTCGTCCAACTCGCCCGAGACCACGTCCGGTTCGATCAGCAGGGAGTCGAGCAGCGCGATGCAGTCCTCCACACGGCCCAGGTCGAGGCTGAGTTGGGCCGCGTTGCTGTAGGAGCAGAACGCGTCGGTCCGGCTGCCGCGGCGCAGGTCCGCCTCGGCCGAGCGCGTCAGGTGCCGCAGGGCCTCCTCGGGGCGGCCCAGGCGCATGCAGGTCTCGGCCAGGTCGCCGTGGAGGCGGGTGGTGTCGACGGTGTCGGCCGGCCAGTCGGCGGCCAGCCGCAGGGCCTCGCTCAGGTCCGTGTACGCGGCCTCGGCGTCCCGGAGGCCGAGCTGGAGCCGTCCGCGCAGCCCGAGGGTCCGCGGCAGGTGCCAGGCGGGGCCGTGCTCCCTCAGCCGGGCGAGGAGGGCGTCGATCTCGGTGACCGCGGTGGGCAGGTCGCCGGAGACGGCGTAGGTGCTGGCTCGCAGCAGCAGGGCTCCGGAGACCTGCCCGGCGAGCTCGTGCCGGGTGGCGAACGTGTGCAGCAGCTCGATCTCGGCGTGGACCGGCGCGATGTGCTCCTCGTTCCCGGACGTCTGCAGGCGTACGGCGAGCGTGGTGGCCCGCAGCCGCAGCAGCCGGGCCTCCTGGTACGGGGCGAGGTCGGGCGTCTCCTCGTGCAGCCGGACCATGGCGGCGTGGGCGTCGGTCAGCCCGGCGATCCGCACCTCGGCGGCGTCCTCGCCCCGCGGGGGGATCTCGGCGGTGGCGAGCAGCGCGCAGGCACGGCAGACGGCGGCGTCGGCCGGTTCGCCGGCGTCGTCGTACAGGGCCGCGGCCTCCTCGTGGAGGGCGGCGGAGTCGGCGTACTCCTCCTTGGCGCCCGCCCGGTGGGCTTCTTCGGCCAGCAGGTCCGCGCGCAGGCGGACGAGCGGGCCCACGGCCGGGTCGTCGGGGTGGCTGTAGCCGGGGTCGGCGACGAGTGTGCGCAGGCGTGCCCAGCAGACCTGCGCCTCCGGGTGCCCCACCTCGTCCAACTCCCGGGCCCGGAGGATGAGTTCGGTCAGGGACTCGGGGACGGCGGGCGCCGCGGGGGTGGTGGGCGCCGCTGCCGGGGCGGCCTGGGCCACTTCGTCCAGCTCCCGCGTGCGCAGGGTCAGTTCGAGTCGCTCCAGCAGCGGGGCCCGGTCGAGGCGGGTCCTGCGGCGGTCGGCGTGGGTGGTGGTCCCGTTGCGGGCGTCGAAGCGGGCGGCGAGGTCGTCGGCGCGGCCGCGCACCTCGGCGCGCAGGCCGGCCACCGTCCAGGTGCGGCCGGGGTATCCGGCGGCGGGCAGTTCGCCGTGGCCGAGGGCTTCGACGCGCTGGAGGAGGACCTCCACGCCGGTGAGGAAGCCGAGCTGGTCCAGCGGCGAGTCGACCTCGTCGAACAGGTTCCGGTTCTCGGCGAGCAGTTCCAGGCCGCGGGCCTCGTTGCCGGTGAGCGCGCAGAACTCCAGGTGCCGGCCGACCTCTTCGGACATCGAGGGGTTGCGGCGGCAGGCGCGGTAGCCGGTGAGGTGCAGTTCGCGGGCCCGGTCGGTGTCGCCGGTGCGCAGCAGTGGCAGCAGCGCGTACGAGGCGGAGCGGGCGGGCTCCTCCTTGCAGGACTCCTTCCCGGCGAGGACCGGCTCGAAGGCGCGCAGGGCCCCTTCGTCGTCGCCCGCCCGGAGCAGGTACCGGGCGCGCTGGCAGGTCTCGCAGGCCTCGCAGTCGCTGAGCCGGGTGCGGGTGCGGGCCGCCCAGAGGTCGTAGGCGAGGGCGGTGTCCTCGCCCACGTGCGCAGCGAGTTGGTAGGCCTGTCCGTAGTACGGCTGGAGGCCGAGGTCGGCCTTCTCGTACCGCTCGCGCATCTCCGTGAGCCACTGGTTCAGGCTGGCCAGCGGTATCTCGGGCAGCTGGCGCAGGGCGTGGGCCACCCACTTGAACCGCCAGAACAGCTGGTGGCGCAGGCGCTCGTCGAAGGCGTCGGGCTGCTCGTCGAAGAGGGTGAGCAGGCGCGCGAAGACGACGGGCGACTTACGGGGTTCGGAGCCGTAGGTGTACGCCTCCTGGAGTTCGAGGAGCGCGTCGATGAGCGGGCCGGGCTCGCCGAACTGCTCGGCGGCGTCGACGAGTTCCTCGGCGGTGACGGTACGGGTGCGGCCGTAGGGGCGCCGGTCGTTCTCCTGGAGCGCCTGGTACAGCTCATCGGTGGTCTGGGGTGCGGTCGTCATCGTCAGCTGTCCTTGCGGAGGGCGTGGGCGAGGAGGTCGAGGAAGGAGCGGTTGATGAGGCTCGACTCGGCGGGCCTGAGCGGGCGCCGGGACAGCATCGCGGCCTGGCCGTAGAGGGCTTCGGCGCTGGTGCGGGCCAGTTCGGGTTCGTCGATGGTGACGGCGGTGCGGACCAGCGGGTTCAGCTGGTTGAGGATCAGCTGGGCGCGCGGCGCCTCCTGGCGCAGGGCGCCGAGGATGTCGCCCCACAGGCCGCCCTCCTGCTCGCGGGCGAGCTGGGAGCGGGTGCGTTCGTGCCGGGCCTCGCGGCTGTCGACGAGCAGCGCGGGGGCGGACGCGGGCTGGAAGGTGCGCAGGGCGACGTCGCAGTCGAAGACGGCGAGGGCGTCGCGGGCCTGGGCCAGGTAGGCCGCGGCGGCCAGTTCCGTCTCCCGGTCGACGGGGTCGAGGTGGGCGGTGAGGGTGGCCGGGTCGAGGTCGGCGACGGTGACCTCGGGCCTGATCTCGGGCAGCCGGTGGACCAGTTGACGGTCGTAGGTGTAACCGCCGTTGACGACACCGAGTCCGGCGGCCGAGGCGATGGCCGCGACCTGCCGGAACTCCTCGACGCTGGACGTCACGAGGACGGTGCGGTGGGTGCGGGCGAACTCGTCGAGGGTGCAGTGCCCGGCGGTGGTCTCGAACGGCAGCCAGGGCAGCAGCATCCGCAGGATCTCGTCGTCGTGCACGGCGAGGGACTTCACGGCCAGGTGGTGGGCCTGGAGGAAGCGGCCCAGGAGTTCGGGGTCGCTGGCGGCGGCGCGGGCGATCCACTCGCGCAGCCGTTCGGCGAGCGCGTCGCGGACGGCGGCGAGGGTGTCGTCCTCGTAGAGCGCCTCGCGGGACGCGGTCGGGCGCAGGCTCTCGGCGTCGACGACACAGCGGACGAAGAACGCCCACTCGGGCAGGATCTCCTCGGCCTGTTCGGACAGGAGCATGCCCTTGACGTGCACGCGGTGGCCGTGGCGCCGCCCGGCGGGCACCGCCTCGGGCAGTACACAGGCGATGCCCTTGAGGCCCACGGCCGGAAGGTCCAGCTCGATGGTGTCCAACGGCGTGAATCCGAAGACCTCTTCGCCGTACGCGGCCAGCGCGCGGGAGCGGGCTCCCGGCGTGGGGTACGTGCTCGACCAGGGCGCGGGCTCGGGGTTCACCGGTACGGCCGGGCCGCCCGAGCCGTCGTGGAAGGTCACCGGGTGGCGCAGCAGGGAGCCGAAGTGGCGGGCCAACGCGTGGACTTGGGTCGGGCGGGTCCACTCGTCCGCGTCGGCGCGCGGCGTCAGGGTGACGGTCGTACCGGGCCGGGGGCGGGCGGAGGCGGGCAGGGTGCGGACGGTGTAGCTGCCGTCGCCGCGGCCGCGCCACTCCACGGCGGGCGCGTCGGGGGTGCGGGCGGAGCGGCTGACGACGTGGATCTCGTCGGCGACCAGGAAGCAGGAGAGCAGGCCGATGCCGAACTGGCCGATGAAGTCAGCGCGTTGCTCGGCGACCTGGTCGGCGCGCTTGCTGCTGCGGCCGATCGTGGCGAGGAAGGTGTGCACGTCGGCCTCGGTGAGACCGACGCCGTCGTCCTCGACGCGTACCGTCACGCCGTCCGCGTACAGGCGGATGCCGAAGGAGCCGGCGGGCTCGATGGCGTGCCGCGCGGTGAGGGCGTCGACCGCGTTCTGCATCAGTTCGCGCAGGTAGACGCGGGGGCTGGAGTAGAGGTGGTGGGAGAGGAGGTCGACCAGGCCGCGGAGGTCGACCTGGAAGGTGCGGTCGGTGGCGGCGGGGTCGGCGGCGTTGTGACGCAGGGGCATGGGGCAGTCCGGGGTGAAGGAACGGCGGAGGTGGTCGGTGGCCGGGTGGCCGGTGGCTCGGAAGGCACTGACGGAGGTGCGTGCACGCTTTCGGCACGGCCGGGTGGCCGGTGGCTGCGAGGCCTTGCGCAGACGGGTGTACGTATCCTGCGTGGCCGGTGGCTCAGAGGGCCTCACGCAGGCGGCTTGTACGGCTCCTGCGTGGCCGGTGATCCAGAAGGCCTTGCGCAGACGGCTGCACGGCTCCTGCGTGGCCGGTGGCTCAGAAGGCCTTGCGCAGACGGCTGTACGCCTTCTGCGGATCCGACATGAAGACCCACGGCCACTCGGTGTACACGCCCTCCAGCTCGCGGAAGACATTGGAGGCCGTGCTGCTGCCCGCCAGCGCGAGGGCCATGGCGAAGATGTTGTAGTCGCCCTGCCAGCCCAGGCTGCGCTCGTAGGCGTGGTGCAGGATGCTGCGCTCCGCGGCCTCTCGCAACTCGGTGCGGATCCGCGGGTCCTGGAGGCAGTCGCGGTGGTCGGACTCCACCCACTCCTCGATACGGGCCATGGCGACGACACAGCCGAGCCGGTGCCCGTCGGGGGCCGCGGCGAAGGCCTTCTGGGCGAACTCCAGGGCCTCGCCCGGCTTGCCGCCCCAGCGGGGCTGGAGGTGCGACACCCACTCCAGGTGGATGTCCAGGTTCAGCGGGTCACGGCGCAGACCGGCCGCGAGCCGGGCGTCCTGGACATGGTCGTCGAGGGACATGCCGCGTCCCGACGTGAGCAGTTGGCGCCAGGGCGTGACCCAGTCGGGCCGCAGCTCGGCGGCCTCCAGCAGGTGCTCCTCGGCGATGTTCAGCCGCTCGTAGAAGGTCTGCCACTGCTCGCGGCTGACGTCGACGGCACGGGCGGAGGTGCGGGCGTCCCAGCCCCAGGAGATGTGGCGCGCGCCCGATATCAGCAGGGCGGTGGCCCGGAGTTCGTCGTCGCCCTTGTCCTCGTCGGCGGCCTTGAGGATCCACTCCTCCACGCCGTCCACCACGGACAGTTGCCCCAGGACCGCCTGCTCGCGGCCGAGGTCGAAGGGGGCCAGAGCCGTCTTGACCGCCGCCCAGTCACGCGCGCGGGCCGCCTCGACCAGCGCGAGCACCCGCGCGTCCCCGAGCGCCTCCAGCTTGTACACGCCGCCCCGCTGCCTGCGCGGGGCGGGAAGCGCGTGCGGATGCTCCGCCGAGCCCGCGCTTCTCCCGAACAGCTTCCCCAACATGCCGTGCCCTCCCCTGGCCCCGCCTGATCGTTCGGTGCAGCATAAACGGCACCACCGACACCGGTTCCACAGGGTTTTCACACCCGCCGCCCGCGACGTCGGCCGCCCTGGCCGAATGGCTGCCCCGGGTACTGAACCCCGAGGCCGTCCCCGTCGTAGAAGGGGGAGTGGCAGAGACGACAGCCCTGCTGGAACAGCAGTTCGACCATGTTTTCTGCACCGGCAACGGCACGGTGGGGCGCATCGTCATGGCCGCCGCGGCCCGGCACCGCCGTTCGGCGGGGCGGGGAGGGCGGGCTGGGCCGGTGCCACGGGACGTACTCCCTCGACACGTTCAGCCACGTCAAGGCCGTACTCGACAAGCCGCGGCTGCCGGACACCCTGCGGCCGGCCTCTTCGCCCTTCACCGCGGCAAGGACCGGCTGCCGCGCCGGTTCGCCCGACCTGACCGAGAAAGGCCGTCAGCACGTGAGAACAGCAAGCCGGGCCCCCTTGGCCATGCGGAACTGGCGCATGGCCAAGCGCCTGTACGTCGTCCTGCTCATCCCCGTGCTCGTCGCGCTGTCCCTGGGCGCCTTCCGGGTGAAACGCTCGATCGACACGGTGCGGGACGCCGAGGACGCCGTGCGGGTCGCCCAACTGGTGCAGACGGCCAACAAATACGCCAGTGACGTCATCAACGAGCGGGACGTCTCGGTCGTCCCGCTTCTGACGGGGAAGCGGTCGGACAGCGCGATCACCAAAGCCCGCGCGATCACCGACCAGGACCGCGAGGACTTCGACAGGGCGGTGGCGAACATGCCGCGCTCGACGCGCCTCCTCAAGCGCGTCGCGGCGGTCCGCACCGGCGAGAAGGCGCTGACGGAACTGCGCGCGGACGCCTTCACGGCCAAACTCCCCGGCGTCCAGACCGAGGAGAACTACCACCTGATCCAGCACCCCCTCATGGAGCTCTCCAACGAACTGGGCTTCGGCAGCAGCAACCAGGCGAGCTTCGGCCGCACCCTCTACGCCCTCTCCCTCACCCAGGCCGCCGAGTCGCTGACCCGAGCCATCGGCCAGCGCGTCCTCGTCCAGAACCGCGACGACCTGGCGGACGGTGAACTGGCCGTCCAGCTCGCCACGTTCCGCTCCTACGCCTACCTTCAGCAGGTCGCGCTCCAGGAGTTCGCCGGCGCCGGCACCGGCGCGGACATGGACCGCCTCGGCCGGGCCATGGACACCGCCCAGAAGAAGGGCGAGTCGCTGGCGGCCGAGGCGGCGCAGGAGGCCGAGGACGCCGGGACGCCGTTCGTCGCCCCGCCGCCGCTGGAGAAGATGATCGAGCGGATCGCGTCCGGCGCCACGGCGAAGAAGCTGGCGGCCGAGGGCATCACCCCGGAGTCGTTCTTCACCGCCTCGACGCTCGCCTTCGACGCCTACCGTCGTGTCGAGGTGCAGCTCTCGGACACGGCGCTCGCCAAGGCCGAGGAGATCTCCGACGGCGCCCGGAGGGACGCGATCGTCAACTCCGCGGTCGTCGTGGCCGCGGTCGTACTGGCCTTCCTGCTGGCCATGTGGGTCGCGCGCTCGATGACCGGCAGCATGCGCCGGCTGCGCGGAGCCGCCCTGGACATCGCCCAGACACAACTGCCCGCACTGGTCGACAAGTTGTCCCAGCCGCGCCCGCATCCGGTGGACACCCGCGTCGCCCCCATCCCCATCGACACCAGGGACGAGATCGGCGAGGTCGCCAGGGCCTTCGACCAGGTCCACCGCGAGGCCGTTCAACTCGCCGCCGAACAGGCCCTGTTGCGCGGCAACGTCAGCGCCATCTTCACCAGCCTCTCGCGCCGCTCGGAGGCGCTCGTCGAGGGACAGCTGCATCTGCTCACCGACCTGGAGAAGAACGAGGCCGACCCCGACCAGCTGGAGAACCTCTTCCGCCTGGACCACCTGGCGACGCGGATGCGCCGCAACGGCGAGAACCTGCTCGTCCTCGCCGGGGAGGAACCCCGGCACCGCTGGGACCAGCCGATGCCGCTCATCGACACCGTGCGGGCCGCCGCGTCCGAGGTCGAGCAGTACGAGCGGGTCCAGATCTCCGGCATCCCCGACACGCTCGTCCACGGCCGCGCCGCGACCGACCTCGTGCATCTGCTGGCCGAACTCCTGGAGAACGCGACCACGTTCTCCTCGCCGCGCAGCCCGGTACGGGTCACCGCGGCCCAACTCCCGGACGGGCGCGCCATGGTGGAGATCCACGACGAGGGAGTCGGCCTGACCCCCCAGGACTTCGCCGAGCTCAACCGCAAACTCGCCGACCCGCCGACCGTGGACGCCGCGATCTCCCGGCGCATGGGGCTCTTCGTGGTCGGCAGGCTGGCCGAACGGCACGGCATCCGGGTGCAGTTGCGGCCCGCCCGGGCGGAGTCGGGGGCCATCGCGCTGGTCATGCTGCCGTACACCACGCTCGCGGACGAGGGCGCGCCCGCCGCGTACGGCACCCTCTGACACGACGGCGCAGTCGGCGCGGCGCAGGACGGCCCATTCACCGGGTCGATGGGCCGGATACGGGATTCGGATCGTGGGAGGGATGGCGGTGGCCGGGCCCGGCCGCTCATAGTCGTCCCCACCTGGCCGTCCCCACCGCGTCCCGCTGTCCGCTCCGGCGGGAGCTGCCACCGGTGGACGTCCCTCGCATGCCGTGCGCCGTCGGCGCCCCGACCGGCATGCCCCCTCCCGCACCTGTCCCTGGAGTCGCCATGCCCGCTTCCGTGCCCCAGTCCCCCACCCTGACGGACGACGACGAGACGCCTGCGTCCCCCGTCGCCGTCGCGGGCCCTGCCCACTTGCTGCGCGTCTCCCTCCTCATGGCGGGCAGCTGTCTGCCGATCCTGGGGGCGGTGCTCATCGCCCCGGTCCTGCCGAAGATGCAGGACCACTTCGCGGCCGTGCCCGGCGCCAAGGCGCTCGTGCCGCTGGCCCTGACCGTCCCGGCGCTGGCGCTCGCGCTGCTCGCGCCGTTCGCCGGGGTGATCGTGGACCGGCTGGGGCGCAGACGGCTGCTGATCGGGGCGACCCTGCTGTACGCCGTGTTCGGTACGGCCCCGCTGTGGCTGGAGTCCCTCGGCGCGATCATCGCGAGCCGGGCGCTGGTCGGGGTCGCCGAGGCCGCGATCATGACATGCTGCACCACGCTGATCGGCGACTACTACAGCGGGCGGCAGCGCGTGAAGTACCTCGCCCTGCAAACCATGTGCGCCTCCGCGTCCGCCACCGTCTTCTTCGTGCTCGGCGGGGCCGTCGGAGCGGCGGGCTGGCGGGTGCCGTTCTGGGTCTACGCCGTGAGCCTGGTGCTGGCGCCGCTGATGGCCTCCGCGTTGCCGGCACCCACGACGGACGGCACGGGGGTGGGCGGCACAGCGGTCGACGGCACGGCGGTCGGCAGCACAGCGGTCGACGGCACGGCGGTCGGCAGCACAGCGGTCGACGGCACGGCGGCCAGCGTCACGGCGGCGGGTGTCGAATCCCGACGCGGCTTCCCCTGGCGGCAGTTGGGCGGCATCTGTGCGCTCACCTTCTTCGGCGCGATGGTCTTCTACACCGTGCCGGTCGAGATGTCGTACCTCCTCGACGACCTCGGTGTGGCGAGCACCGGTGTGATCGGGCTGGCCACCGCCGTCGCCAGTGCGGCGACCGTGGGCGGGGCGGTCACCTTCGCGCGGCTGAAGCGCGCGCCCGGGCCTCTGCTGCCCTGGGTGCTGGCGGTGTGCGCGGTCGGCTTCGGGGTGATGGCCGTGGCCGGGAATCCGGCGTGGCTGGTGGTCGGCGCGGTGGTCAACTGCGTGGGTACGGGGATGCTGCTGCCGGCCCTGCTGACGAGCGCGATGTCCCGGTTGGCCTTCGAGGATCGCGGGCGGGGGACGGGGCTGTGGACGGCCGCGTTCTTCGGCGGCGAGTTCGTCTGCCCGCTGGTGCTGCTGGCGTTGGAGGCGGCGACGGGCACGCTCGCGGGCGCGGTGGGGGTGCTGGGCCTGGCGACGGCGTTGGTGGCGGCAGCCCGCGGGCTGCGGACCTGACCGCGGACGCCCTGGGGGCGCGGGGAGCGGCACGATCCACCACGACAAGCCGCACTCGGCGCCCGCACCGACGGTGTCACTCGCCGCTGCGGCTCCGTCGTGGCTGGTCGCGCAGTTCCCCGCGCCCCTTCAGGGCGTTCGCGCCAGGGACGCCCCCACCTCCTCCGCCTTCCGGCGCAGCCAGATGTGCGCCGCGTCCTGCGTGTGCACTGGGTGCCACCACATCGCCTGGCCCACCGGGACGGCCTCGAAGGGGCACGGCAGGACCCGTACCGCCGCGGACCGGACCGCCCGGCGGGCCAGGCGTTCCTGGATCATCGCGATCCGGCGGGTGCCCTCGACCATGTGCGGGAGCAGCTGGAAGGTCTGCACGGAGACCTCCACTCGCGGGCTGATGCCGAGCATGCTGAGCTGCCGGGCGACGGGAGCGTCGTAAGGGCGCTGGTAGACGGCCCAGGGCAGCCGCGCGAGGTCGTCGAGGGTGAGTGCGTGGCCGACGTCCGGGTGGTCGTCGGCCAGCAGGCACAGCCAGCGGTCCTGGTAGAGGTCGACCGCGGGGAAGCCGTCGATGACGCCGTGCGGCATCAGCAGTCCGTCGACGGTGCTGAGCACGGTCGCGGTGTTCTCGACGACCGACGGCGCCGGATGCTGGAAGGTGAGCCGGACGCCGGGAGCCTCGTCGTGCATCGCGCGGGCCAGGGCGGCGCCGAAGACGGCGGCGCCGTAGTCCGAGGCGAGCAGCGTGAACTCGCGGGTCTCGGCCGCCGGGTCGAAGTCCGCCTGGCTGGAGAAGAGGCGTTCGAGCAGGTCACAGGCGCTGGCGCTGCGGTCGCGCAGGGCGACGCCGAGCGGGGTGAGCTCGTACGCGTTTCCCGTGCGCGCCAGCAGTTCGTCACCGAAGTGCCGGCGCAGCCGCGACAGCGCGGCGCTCATCGCGGGCTGGCTGAGCCCGACCCGCTCGCCGGCCCGGGTGACGTTGCGCTCCTCCAGCAGGGCGCGCAGGGCGACGACGAGGTTGAGGTCGAGTCGGGACAGGTTCACCGGGCACCACCAGGGACGTTCTGGGCGGTCCATGGAAGGACTATCCATGGCGTGGATGTGGCTCATCCGCAGGATCTATTTCCGTGATTCGCCGATCACGGTCAGAGTAGACCGCATCCCAGCAGGAGGAAATCTCATGTCAACACTCGCGCAACCTGCCGGCCCCTTCGCGCTCGGCACGTTCTCCACCCCCGGCGGGGCTCCCTTCCCCGGCCTCCTGGCCCGGGAGCGGGTGCTCGACCTGAGCCGGACCCTGCCGTGGGCGCCGTCCGACGTGCGGGCCGTGGTGGAGCGGTGGGACGAGGCGCTGCCCCTGCTGCACGGCCTCGCGGCCGACGACGCCCTCGACCGGCTGCCACTGGAGGGGCTGCGCGTGCACGCCCCGCTGGAGCCCCGGCAGATCTTCCAGTCCGGAGCGAACTACCGGCAGCACGTGATCGATCTGGAGGTCGCCCACCGCTCCCCCGACGACCCGCGCACGGTCGAGGAGGCCCGCGCGGAGACCGCCGCGATCATGGACCGCCGGGCCGCCGAGGACCTGCCGTACGTCTTCATCGGCCTGCCGAGCACGATCGCGGGGCCGTACGACGATGTCGTCCTCCCGGCCTGGGCCGAACAGCCGGACTGGGAGCTGGAGTTGGCGGCCGTGATCGCCAGGCCGACCTATCGGGTGTCAGTCGAGGAAGCACTGGACCACGTCGCCGGGTATACGATCGCCAACGATCTCACCGACCGGGCGACCGTGTTCCGCCGGGACATGAAGGCCATCGGCACCGACTGGCTGCGCTGCAAGAACGCGCCCGGGTTCACGCCGCTGGGCCCCTGGCTGGTACCGGCGGGGTCGATCGCCGACCCGGGTGATCTGCGGGTGACCCTCAAGCTCAACGGCGACACCATGCAGGACGAGTCCACCAAGGACATGCTCTTCGGCGTCGCCCGGCTGGTGTCGTACATCTCGCACACCTCCCGACTCCTGCCCGGTGACCTGGTGTTGACCGGCAGCCCGGCCGGGAACGGCCTGCACTGGGGGCGGTTGCTGCGGGACGGCGACGTCATGGAGGGGTCGATCACCGGCCTCGGCGTGCAGCGCACGCGATGTGTCGGGGAGAGCGCGTGAACCGGCACGACCCCGAGGGCGCGATCGCCGAGGCCGCCAAAGAGTTCTCGAACTGGGGGCGTTGGGGCGCGGACGACGTCCTCGGCACCCTCAACTTCCTCGACGAGGCCAAGCGGCGTGAGGGCGCCGCCCTCGTCCGCCGGGGTGTCAGCTTCTCGCTCTCGCAGCGCTTCGACATGAACGGCCCGCAGAAGGGCTGGCGTCGGCGGACCAACCCCGTCCACACCATGCTCGACACGGGCACCGACGCCGCCCTCGGCAACCAGGGCTTCCCGCACGGCATCGGCGGCGCCGACGACGTGATCGCGATGCCGTTGCAGTGCTCGACCCAGTGGGACGGGCTCGGGCACATCTTCGACCACGGCAAGGCCTGGAACGGACGGGCGGCCGAGCAGGTCGTCACCTCCGACGGCGACCTCGTCACCGGCATCGAGCACATGGCGCCGTACGTCGCCGGACGCGGCGTCCTGCTGGACGTGGGCCGAGTCTGCGGTGACGGGGGCGAGTTGCCGGACGCCTTCGCCATCACGGAGGAGCATCTCAGCGCGACCGCCGAGGCCCACGGGGTGACCGTGGGACGCGGCGACATCGTCCTCGTACGGACCGGACAGCTCGCCCGGGTGCGGCGCGACGGCTGGGGCGACTACGCGGGCGGACCCGCGCCCGGGCTGTCGTTCACCAGCGCCGGCTGGCTGCACCGCACGGAGATCGCCGCGGTCGCCACCGACACCTGGGGGTTCGAGGTCCGGCCCAACGAGTTCGAGAACGCCTTCCAGCCGCTGCACCAGGTCGTCATCCCCAACATGGGCCTGCTGATCGGCGAGATGTGGGACCTCGACGCGCTCGCGGCGGACTGTGCCGACGACGGTGTGTACGAGTTCTGGCTCACCGCGGCACCGCTGCCCATCACCGGCGCCGTCGGCTCTCCGGTCAACCCGATCGCCGTCAAGTAGCCGGGTCCTGAGCCCGCCGAGCAGCCGGGGCCTGAGCCCGTCAAGCAGCCGACCCCCGGGCCCATCGAGAAGCCGCTCCCCCGGGCCGCATCACCCTTCGGCCGCACACGAGAGCCCCATACGACAGCCACGCACGACAGCCCCGTACGACGGCCGCACACGACAGCTCCGTACGACAGCCGCACACGACAGCCGCACACGACAGCCGCCCCCACAGCCCCACCGCCTTGGCCCGCGCCCCGCGGGCGAGCCGCACCCCCGCCGCCCGACGTCGCGCGGCCCCACCCCGGGAGGTATCCCCGACATGGCTGACAGCCGCACCCCTTCCGTCCTCATCATCGGCGGAGGCACCTCCGGAAACGCCCTGACCGCGCTGCTGCGCCGGGCCGGGATCGCCGTCGACCTCGTCGAGGCGAGTGCCGACTGGAAGGCCGCCGCCGGCTCGGGCATCACCCTTCAGGGCAACGCCCTGCGCGTGCTGCGCGAGGTCGGTGTCCTCGACGCGATCCAGAAGGAGGGCTACAAGGCGGAGGGCGTCGCCATCCTCGCCCCGGACGGCACCGTGCTGGCCGCCCACGAGGAGTTCCGCACCGGCGGCGACGACCTGCCCTCCCACATCGGCATGCAGCGCCCCCGGCTCCAGCAGCTCCTGATCGACGAGGTCCTCGCCTCGGGCGCCGACGTCCGCCTCGGCACCAGGGCCACCGCCTTCGACCAGGACGGCGAGGGCGTGGACGTCACCTTCACGGACGGCACGAGCCGCCGCTACGACCTGGTGGTCGGCGCCGACGGCCTCGGCTCCGCCACCCGCCGGATGATCGGCGTCACCGAGGAACCCCGCCCCACCGGCATGGGCATCTGGCGCGCCCCCGCGCCCCGGCCGGCCGCCGTCCGCCGCACCGAGATGGTCTACGGCGGCCGGTGTTTCATCGCCGGGTACTGCCCGACCAGCGAGGACACGGTCTACGCGTACCTCGTCGAGCCCGCCCGCGACCGGGCCGCGATCGACCCGTCGGCCTACGCCGACGAGATGCGGGCGCTCAGTGAGGGCTACGGCGGGGCCTGGGACGAGATCCGCCCGGCTCTCACCGATCCGGCGGTCGTCAACTACACCTGGTTCGACCGGCACTTGGTGGAGGGGCCCTGGCACCGCGGCCGGGTCGTGCTGGTCGGCGACGCAGCGCACTGCTGCCCTCCGACCCTCGCCCAGGGCGCCGCGATGTCCCTGGAGGACGCGCTCGTCCTCGCCGACCTGCTGACCGGCCTCGACGACTGGGCCTCGGCACCCCTCGACCGGATCCTGACCGACTACCACGCCCGGCGCCTGCCCCGCGTCCGTCTGGTCGTCGACGCCTCGGTCCAGCTCGGCCAGTGGCTGCTGGACGGGGTGCGCGACGCGGACGTGCCGGGCCTGATCCACCGCACCATGACCGTCCTCAAGGAACTCCCGTGACCACGACCGCACCCCGGCCCGCCACGATCGACGTCCACGCCCACCTCCTGCTCCCGGAGGTCGACGAGGCGGCCGCCGGTCATCCCGGGCTCGCCGAGGCCCGCGCCCTGGACGCCCGCCGCAACGGCCCCGCCGCCCTGGCGGTCAGCGGCCCCATGGTCGGCGCCCGCATACCGAGGCTGACGGACGCCGCCGTGCGCCTCGCGGCGATGGACGAACAGGGCGTGGACGTCCAGCTGATCAGCCCCTCCCCCTCGCACTACCACTACTGGGCGCCCCTCGAACTGGCCGCGACGATGGGCAGGTTGGCGAACACCGGCACCGCCGAGCACTGCGCCAAGGCCCCCGACCGCCTCCTCGGCCTCGGTCTCGTCCCACTCCAACACCCGGATCTCGCGGTCGAGTTGCTCGACCACGCGCTGGACCTGGGTCTCCGGGGCGTCGAGATCTCCTCGCACGCCCCCGGTCGCGAACTGTCGGACGAAGCGTACGAACCCTTCTGGTCCCGGGCGGAGGAGACGGGCGCCCTCGTCTTCCTGCACCCCTTCGGGTGCACGCTCGACGAACGCCTGGACCGGTGGTACCTGTCCAACACGGTCGGCCAGCCCACCGAGAACGCGATCGCGCTGTCGCACCTGATCTTCTCCGGCGTCCTGGACCGCCATCCGGGCCTGAAGCTGATCGCGGCGCACGGCGGCGGCTACCTGCCCACCCACATCGGCCGCTCCGACCACGCCTGGCGGGTCCGCCCCGACGCCCGGCGCTGCGCACGGGAGCCGAGCAGCTATCTGCGGCAGCTGTACTTCGACTCCCTCGTCCACGACCCGGCCGTGCTGCGCGCGCTGGTCGCCGCCGCCGGCGCCGACCGTGTCCTGCTCGGCTCCGACTTCCCCTTCGACATGGGCACGGACGATCCGCTGGGCGCACTGCGCGCGGCGGGCCTGCCCGACACCGACTTCGACGCCGTACGGGGCGGAAACGCGGCCGCCCTCCTCCGGAAGGACTGACATCATGCGTCTGCTCACCCACCTTCGGCATGTCGACCTCGCCGTGCCCGACTACGACAAGCAGCTCGACTTCTACGCCGGCGTCTGGGGCCTGACCAAGGTCGAGGAGGACTCCGGGATCTCCTTCCTGGCCGCCGAGGGCAGCCCCGAGCGCTATGTGATCCGGCTGCGCAAGGCGGCGGAGAAGCGCCTCGACCTGGTGTCCTACGGGGCGGCCTCGGCCGCCGACGTGGACACGCTCGCCGAGCAACTGCTGGCTGGAGGCGTGCAGTTGCTGTCACAGCCCGGCAAGGTCGACACCCCCGGAGGCGGCTACGGCTTCCGCTTCTTCGACGTCGACGGCCGCACCATCGAGGTCTCGGCGGACGTGGAGGTACGCCAGCACCGCAGGATCGAGGAGAAGGAGTCGATCCCGGTCAAGCTGTCCCACGTCGTGCTCAACTCCCCCGATCTGAACCGCACTCGGGAGTGGTACGAGACCCATCTGGGCTTCCGGCTCTCCGACACCCTCTCCGCACCCCACATGGGCGAGGTCATGCACTTCATGCGGATCAGCAACCAGCACCACTCGATGGCGATCGCGCAGGGCCCGCACACCGCGCTGCACCACGTCTCCTTCGAAATGCGCGGCATCGACGAGTACATGCGCGGCTCGGGCCGGGTGATGCGCTCGGGTGCCCGCAAGATCTGGGGTCCGGGCCGGCACATGGCGGGCGACAACACGTTCACGTACTTCCTCGACCCGCACGGCAACACCGTCGAGTACACGACCGAGTTGGAGAACCTCGACGAGGACACCTGGCACCCGCACGTCTACGACTTCTCGCAGCCCGAGGTCACCGACCAGTGGGGCACGGCCAATCCGATGAACGAACTGGTCGCCAAGGAGTCGTTCAACGACGTCGACCGCGGCTGCTTCGTCGCCCCGCCGGTCTGAGCCGACCCGTTCTGATCCGACCCTCCCGACAGGACCCCTTCCATGCGTTTCGCAAGCTACGAGTTCCGCGGCCGACGGCAGGTGGCCGTCGTCGAGGCGGACGGCACGCTGTACCCGCTGCCCGCCGTGCGCTCCCTGACCGGGCTGCTCGCCGAGACGGGCGGCCTGGACCGGCTGCTCGACGCGGGCGCGACCGCGCTCGACGTGCCGCCCGGCCCGCAGGTCTCCGAGGTACGGCTGCTGCCGCCTCTCCAGCCGCCCACCGTGCGGGACTTCGTGACCTTCGAGGAGCATGTGGAAGGGGTACGCAGGTCCGTCGACGGGAACGCGGGCGTGCCGGAGCAGTGGTACGCGGCGCCGACGTTCTACTTCGCCAACCCGTACGCGGTGTACGGCCCTTATGACGACATCCCGGTGCCGCCCGGGTCGGCCGTCCTCGACTTCGAGCTGGAGGTCGCCGCCGTGATCGGGCGGGAGGGGCGCGACCTCACCCCGGAGGAGGCCCGTGAGCACATCGTCGGCTACACGGTCTTCAACGACTGGTCCGCCCGGGATCTTCAGTCCGCCGAGATGAAGGTCAACCTCGGTCCGTGCAAGGGCAAGGACACCGCCACCACCCTCGGCCCGTACCTCGTCACGGCCGACGAGATGGAGCGGTACCGCGCCCCGGACGGCTTCCTGCGTCTCGCCCTCACCGCCTCGGTGAACGGCGAGGTGGTGGGCAAGGACCTCCTCTCCAACATGAGTTGGACCTTCGAGGAGATGACGGCGTACGCGTCGCGCGGCACCTGGGTGCGCCCAGGTGACGTCCTCGGCTCGGGCACCTGCGGCAACGGCGGCTGTCTGGCCGAGCTGTGGGGTGTGCGCGGCCGCCAGGACCCGCCACCCCTGAGGCCGGGTGACACGGTCACGCTCGCCGTCGAGGGCATCGGCACCGTCTCCAACACGGTCGTCGCCGGCGTCGCACCGGTGCCGCTCCCGGCCGGGCGGCGGCGGGGCCGGGAGCGGCCGTGAAGCGGCTGCTGGGCAAGGTGGTCGTGGTCACCGGCGCCGCCCGCGGCCAGGGTGCGGCGGAGGCGGAGGCCCTCACCCGGGAGGGCGCCCGGGTCATCGCCACCGACGTGACGGACGCCCCGGGCTGTCGCCGCCTCGACGTCACCAGCGAGAAGGAGTGGGCCGAACTCGCCGCCGACCTCGGGGAGTCGTACGGCCAGGTGCACGGCCTGGTCAACAACGCGGGCATCACCTGGCGCGCCCGGCTGGACGACGTACGCCCCGAGGACTTCGCGCGCGTGCACGCCGTGAACGTCACCGGACCGCTCCTCGGCATCCAGCACCTCACCCCGCTGATGCGGCCTGGCGCCTCGATCGTCAACGTCGGCTCCACCGCCGCCCTCACCGGTCACTACCCGGTGGCGTACACGGCGAGCAAGTGGGCGCTCAGAGGCCTGACGAAGGCGTCCGTCCTGGAGCTCGGCCCGCGGGGCATCCGGGTCAACGCCATCCATCCCGGGTTCATCGAGACCGAGATGACCGCGTCCGCCGCGCCCGCCTTCCGCGAGGCGAACCTCCGCGAGACGCCGCTCGGCCGCACCGGGACCGTCGAGGAGATCACCCCGCTCGTCGTGTTCCTCCTCTCCGACGCGGCGTCGTTCATCACCGGCGCCGAGATCCCGGTCGACGGCGGCCTCACCGCGCACGGCGGGGTCAAGTCGATCTCCGACGCCCTCAAGACGCACTGAAGCAGCAAGAACCGCACGATCGGAAAGGTCCCATGGACAAGGTCAGCGCGAGCGGCGCCGAGGCGGTCGCCGACATCCCCGACGGCGCGTCGCTGGCCGTCGGCGGCTTCGGCCTCAGCGGCGTCCCCGAGGTGCTCATCCAGGCCCTGCACGCCCAGGGTGCCCGCGGCCTGGAGGTCGTCTCGAACAACTGCGGCGTGGACGGCCGAGGCCTCGGCGTCCTGCTGGCCGCCGGCCGGATCGCCCGCGTGACGGGCTCCTACGTCGGCGAGAACAAGGAGTTCGCCCGCCAGTACCTCTCCGGCGAACTGGAGGTGGAGCTGGTGCCGCAGGGCACGCTGGCCGAGCGGCTGCGGGCCGGCGGCGCGGGCATCCCCGCGTTCTACACCCCGGCGGGCGTCGGCACCCAGGTCGCGAACGGCGGCCTGCCCTGGCGCCACGCGGCCGACGGCTCGGTGGCCGTCACGTCCCCCGCGAAGGAGATCCGCACCTTCCGGGGCCGCCCGCACGTCCTGGAGCACGGCATCACCACCGACTTCGCCCTCGTACGGGCCTGGCGCGGCGACCGCCACGGAAACCTGGTGTTCCGCAGGTCGGCCGCGAACTTCAACCCGCTCGCCGCCATGGCGGGCCGGATCACGGTCGCCGAGGTCGAAGAGCTCGTGGAACCGGGCGAGTTGAGCCCCGACGACGTGCACGTCCCCGGCGTCTTCGTCCAGCGGATGGTCGAGTTGACGGCACGTCAGGCCGCCGACAAGCAGGTGGAGAAGAGGACGGTACGAGCATGAGCTGGACCCGCGACCAGATGGCCGCCCGCGCCGCCGCCGAACTCGCCGACGGCTCCTACGTCAACCTCGGCATCGGCCTGCCCACCCTGATCCCCGGCCATCTCCCGCCCGGCGTCCAGGTCGTCCTGCACTCCGAGAACGGCATCCTCGGCACCGGCCCCTACCCCACGGAGGCCGAGGTCGACCCGGATCTCATCAACGCGGGCAAGGAGACCGTCACCGTGCTGCCGGGGGCGTCCTTCTTCGACTCGGCGCTCTCCTTCGGCATGATCCGCGGCGGCCACATCGACACCGCCGTCCTCGGCGCCATGCAGGTCTCCGCACACGGCGACCTCGCCAACTGGATGATCCCCGGCAAGATGGTCAAGGGCATGGGCGGCGCGATGGACCTCGTCCACGGCGCCCGCCGCGTCATCGTCCTCATGGAGCACACCGCCAAGGACGGCGCCCCGAAGATCGTCAAGGAGTGCACACTGCCGCTCACCGGGGAGCGCTGTGTGCAGCGGATCATCACCGACCTGGGCGTCCTCGACGTCACGCCCGACGGCCTCGTCCTCGTGGAGTGCGCGCCGGGCGTCACCGCCGAGGACATCGCCGAACGGACGGACGCCCCTGTGGCGCGCCCCGGGAGTCACGCGGCGGCGTAGCTCGACCGCCGCCTGCCCTCACGCGGCCGTGTAGCCCAACTGCCGCCTCATGTACGGGGTCATGAGGGTCTTCGCCTTGGCCAGTGTGGTCGTGCGGCCGCCGAGGACCGCGCTCTCGCCGCCCGGCACGGGCAGCATCGTCACCCCGTCGGCCGCACCGAAGGGCACGATGAGCGGGGTGCGGTGCACCGCCCGGTAGGACCGCGGCGTCTTGCTGTGCCTGCCCGAACTCCGCAGATAGGAACGGATGTTGTGGGCCGCCACCTCGGCCTGGGCGAGCGCGGCCGGGGTGACCTTGAGTTCGCCGACGTCGTTCACGTCCCCGACCGCGAACACGTCGGGGTGTCCCTCGACCTGGAGCATGGCGTCGACCTTGACGTGCCCCGTCCCGTTCAGCCAGGCGCCGTGTCCGGCCAGCCTCAGCCACAGCGTGTTGGGGGTGGTCCCGGTCGCCCAGAAGGAGGCGTCGGCTCCGAGGATCGTGCCGCGGGCGTCGCGGTAGGTCCCGAAGTCGTTGCCGGGCGACATGAAGGAGCCGAGGCGCACCTCCACCCCGTGGGACTCCAGCCAGGCGCGGGCCTTGTGACCGGCGCGAGCGCTGCCCGTGGAGTGCAGCAGCTCGGGGCCGGCGTGGGCGAGGGTGACCCGGGCGTCGGGGCGGGCCAGGCGGATCTCGGCGGCGAGCTCGACGCCGGAGGGGCCGCCGCCGACGACGAGGAGGTGCTGGGCCGTGGCGACCCTCCGCTGGTGCTCACCGAACGACTTGGCGGCCTCCTCGGCGGTGGTGCCGGAGAAGCGCGCGGGTTCGGGGTAGTCGGCTCCGGTGGCGATCACCAGCACGTCGTACGGCAGGCGTTCGCCCGTGGCCAGCTGCACCTCGCGCCCGTCGGTGTCGATGCGGACCGCCTTGCCGGTGACCACACGGCCGCGGGTCAGCAGGCGGTCGTACGGGATGAAGGGCGTCACCGTCCACTCGGGTCGCACGCCGGCCCGTAGCGAGGCAATGCGGTGGAAGAAGACCTCTTTGCGGTCGACGAGCGTGACCCGTGCCGTCGTGTCCAGTCGCTTGGCGAGGCGCACGCCCGCGTAACCGCCGCCGATCACCACTACGTTGCCGTCTTGCACAACGGGACTCCTGTGCCTGGGGGGAATGAGCGCGACGGTAACACTTGAAACCTAAAGCAATGGGCGGACCGTGTGCGAGTCCCGTGAAGGAAAGGCCCCGCACGGGCCCGGCGCGCTTCGCGTTCGCTACTTCCGGCCGACTCCCCCGTAGAAGCCGATCGAGGCGGCCTCGTCCGGCAGCGGGCCGTCGGGGCGCCAGAACGGGACCTGGGTCAGTCCGGGGTCGACGAGGTCGAAGCCGTCGAAGAGGCGCTCGACCTCGGCGTGGCTCCGCAGGTTCATGCTGGCCGTCGCGTTGTTGTAGACGGCCTGCGCGTCGCTGCGCTCGAAGAGGTCCCCGGTGGCGTGCGAGAGGACGAGGAAGCTGCCGTCCGGGAGCGCGTCCCGCAGGGTGGCGACGATCTCCGCCGGCTTCTCCGCGTCGGTCACGAAGTGCAGGATCGCGACGAGCAGCAGGGCGACCGGCTCGTCGAAGTCGATGATCCGCCGCACCTCGGGGTGGTCCACGACGCTGCGTGGATCGCGCAGGTCGGCGAGGACGATGCTCGTCTCCCCCGTGCGGCTGAGCAGCGCGTCGGCGTGCCGCTTCACGATCGGATCGTTGTCGACGTAGGCCACACGCACGTCGGCCGCCGCCTCGTGGGCGATCTCGTGCACGTTCGGCGAGGTGGGCAGGCCGGTGCCGATGTCGAGGATCTGCCGGACGCCCTCCCCGACGACGTACCGCACGGCCCGCCGCATGAAGTCCCGGTTGGCCCGCACACTGACCCGCGCCTCGGGCGCGACGGAGACGAGCCGCTCGCCGGCCTCCTCGTCCACCTCGTAGTGGTCCTTGCCGCCCAGCAGATAGTCGTAGATCCGGGCGGGGTGCGGCCTGCTGGTGTCGATCTCCCCGACGATGCCGTCCTGCGTCACGTTGCACTCCCCTTGCTGATCGACATGTGTGATCGACTGACGACAGTTTCACACATCAACTTCTGCGCGGCCTGCCGGAGTTCGCCGGCTGCCCGGGACGCCCGCCCGGCTCGCCGCCGGTTCGCCGGTGGTGGCGGGCTGGTCCTCTCCGCCGTCGGAGACGCCGCTGCGCCGAGCCGGGTGAGCCGCCGCGGGTGCGGGGGTGATTCCCGGCCCCGCACCTCACCGTCTGGGTGCGCGCGGGCCCGTGGTCGCGTACCTATGAAGGACACGCCTTCATGAGGACACCGTCCCCATGAAGGGCACCGCGTCGCCGCGACCGACGGAGAGCCATGACCGACGCAGACCCCCAGGGCCCCGGCCCGGCCGATCCCTCGGACCGTGCCGCCGCCCCCGCCGCTCCTCAGGCCCGTGCAGCCGCCCCCGCCACTCCCCAGGCCAGTGCAGCCGCCCTGCTGCGGCGCCCCAAGCTCTGGATCGTGCCCACCGTCCTGAGCGGACTGCTCGCCCTGCTGCTGTCCCTCCTCTACATGGGCGGCATCGTCAACCCGCAGGGCGAGCTCAAGAACCTGCCGATCGCCCTGGTCAACGGCGACACCGGCAAGCCGCTGCCCGGCCAGCAGCAGAACCTGGGCACGCAGATCACCCGGTCGATCCTCGCCGACACCTCGAACCACAAGGCCGAGTGGCGGCGGCTGAGCCCGGCCGAGGCCAAGGACCAGCTGGACTCCGGCAAGGTCTACGGCGCGCTCGTCATCCCCGCCGACTTCACGGACTCGGTCGCCGCGCTCACCACGACCGGCGCCGCCGAACGGCCGACGATCACCGTGCTCACCAACCCCGGCAAGGGCAGCCTCGGCTCGTCCCTCGCCAGTCAGATCAACACCCAGGCGGCGCACCAGGCCTCGCAGACCATCGGCGAACAGCTCGTCCAGGCGGCGCCACGGGCCACGGCCACGGACAAGCTGCTCCTCGCCGACCCCGTAGCCGTCGCCACCCAGGTCGGCCATCCCCTCGGCACCCACAGCGGGCTCGGGCTGACCGCGTTCTACTACACGCTGCTGCTGGTACTGGCCGGATTCATGGGCGCCAACGTCATCAGCAACGGCGTCGACACCTCGCTCGGCTACGCCGACAACGAGATCGGCCCCTGGCACACCCGGCTGCCCACGGTGCCCATCAGCCGCACCCAGACCCTGCTGCTGAAGATGGCGATGACCGCGGGCATCACCCTGATCACCGTCTCCCTGGTGATGCTGGCCTGCGTCACGCTCCTCGACATGGACGCGACCCATCTGCCGCTGCTGTGGATCTACTCGTACTGCGCGTCGCTGGCCGTCGGCATCGGTGTGCAGGCCATCAACGCCGCGTTCGGCGGCATCGGCCAGCTGGTCTCCATGTTCGTGTTCATCGTCCTGGGCCTGCCGTCCTCGGGCGCCACCGTCCCGCTCCAGGCGGTCCCCGGCTTCTACCGTTTCCTGTCCCACTTCGAGCCCATGCGCCAGCTCAGCGACGGCGTCCGCGCGATCCTCTACTTCGACGCGCGCGGGGACGCCGGCTTGAGCCGCTCCTGGCTGATGATCGCGATCGGCACCGCCGTGGGGCTGCTGTTCGGCTTCGCGATGACCCTCTACTACGACCGCAAGGGCCACAAACGCCTGACGCCGCAGCCCGCGTGAGCGGAGCCGCGGCGCCATGGGCCGAGTTACGCGGCGCCGAAGGCGGTGCGCAGGGTGGTGACGGCTTGGTTGATGGCGGCTTCGGCGGCGTGGGTGTCGCGCAGGGCGTTGAGCATGACGAAGTCGTGGATGATGCCCTGGTAGCGGACGGCGGTGACGGGGACGCCGGCGGTGCGGAGTTTGTTGGCGTAGGCCTCGCCCTCGTCGCGCAGGACGTCGGCCTCGCCGGTGATGACCAGGGCCGGGGGCAGGCCGGTGAGCTGGTCGGTGGTGGCGCGCAGCGGGGAGGCGGTGATCTGGGCGCGTTCGGCGGCGTCGGTCGTGTACTGGTCCCAGAACCACTGCATGGCGTCGCGGCGCAGGAAGTAGCCGGTGGCGAACTGGTGGTAGGAGGGGGTGTCGAAGTTCGCGTCGGTGACCGGGTAGAACAGCACCTGCTGCACCAGGGGGAGGGTGCCGCGCTGCTTGGCCATCAGGGTCAGGGCGGCGGCCATGTTGCCGCCCACCGAGTCCCCGGCCACCGCGATCCGGCCGGCGTCCAGGCCCTTGGAGGTGCCCTGTTCGGCGACCCATCGGGCGACGGCGTAGTTCTGCTCGATGGCGATGGGGTAGCGGGCTTCGGGGGAGAGGTCGTAGTCGGGGAAGACGACGGCGGCGTTCGCGCCGACGGCGAGTTCGCGGACCAGGCGGTCGTGGGTGTGGGCGTTGCCGAAGACCCAGCCCGCGCCGTGGATGTAGACGATCACGGGAAGGCTGCCGGTGGCGCCTTCGGGCTTGACGATGCGGGTGCGGACGCTGCCGGTGGGGCCGCCGGTGACGGTGATCCACTCCTCGTCGACGGCGGGCTTGGCGATGTCCCCGGACTGCACCTCGTCGACCGTCTTACGGCCCTCCACCGGGCCGAGATCGAAGAGATAGGGCGGGTTGGCGGTCGCCTCGGCGAAGGCCTGGGCGGCGGGTTCGAGGACGGGGCGGGGGCCGGTCTGGTCGGACATGGCGATCTCCTCGGAAGAGCGTGGCCGCGGGCAGGCTCCGTCGACGGGGTTCGCCGGAGCGGCGGCACATCACGAATGTAGCGCTCGATTAAGTCGCGCACAACTTAATCGAGATCGATTTCATACCTCGCGACTTTCTATGCCGCGATACGATCGAGAGGACTCGACCGCGTGATCGCACGAGATCGCACGAGACCACTCGATCAGCATGAGACGGAGGGAGCCCGGTCATGACCGCCGCCGAACCGAAGCAGGACGGTTCCCTGCTCCTCGACGACCAGCTCTGCTTCGCGCTGTACGCCGCCTCCCGCGCGGTCACCGCGCGCTACCGCCCGCTGCTCGACGAACTCCAGCTGACCTATCCGCAGTACCTGGTCATGCTCGTGCTGTGGGAGCAGGACTCGATCTCGGTCCGCGACCTCGGCGCGGCGCTCCAACTGGAGTCCAGCACCCTCTCCCCGCTGCTCAAGCGCCTGGAGGCAGGCGGTCTGCTCCGCCGGGAGCGGCGCCCGGAGGACGAGCGCTCGGTCGCGCTCACGCTCACCGAGGCGGGGGCGCGGCTGCGCGAGCGCGCCGCGACGGTGCCCCTCGCCATCGGGGACGCCATGGGCCTGACGCCCGAGCAGGACGCCACGGCCAAGCAGTTGCTCCGCCTGCTCACCGCCAACGTCAGCGAGCGCTGACCTCAGCCGCGGCTCATCCCTCCACCAGCCGGGCCAGATTGGCCAGCGCCATCCGGGTGCCTTCCTCGTTCTGGTCGGCGGGCACGGCGTCGGGAATCCCCTCGTGCAGCACGACGACCTCCGTGCCGCCGTCCACCTCGGTGAGCGTCGTCGTCATGGTCATCGTGCCGCGCAGGCCCGGGTCGCCGGTCTCGAACTCGAACTCCTCGACGACCAGTTCGTCCGGTACCAGCCTCAGGAACCTGCCGTGGTACGTGTCGGTGTGCGAGCCGGACTTGCCGGTGCCGGTCGGCAGGTCGTAGGTGAGCGAGATCCGGAACGCGCCGCCCTCACGCGGCTCGAAGGTGTGCACCTCGCTGCTCATCCCGTCGGGCACCCGCCACTTCGCGAGCGCGTCGGCGTCCACCAGCATCCGGTAGACGGCCGCGCGGGGCGCCTTCACGTGCCATGACATGCGCGTCGCGTACATGCGCTCACCCTGCTCCCGGCTGCAACCTTGTCGCAACCTCCCGTGTGCTGCGCTGGGTCGTATGGATGAGGAGATCCCGCGCGTCGAGCTCACCCCCGCCGCCGCCGACCTGCTGCGCAGGCTGCGCGAGGCCCACGGCCCGCTGATGTTCCACCAGTCCGGCGGCTGCTGCGACGGCAGCGCCCCGATGTGCTACCCGGAGGGCGAGTTCCGCACCGGCGGCTCGGACGTACTGCTCGCGGAGCTGGAGGTCGAGGGCGTCGCGGAGCCGGTGACGTTCTGGATGTCCCGCAGCCAGTACGCGGCCTGGAGCCACACCCGCCTGATCGTGGACGTCGTCGAGGGCCGCGGCAGCGGCTTCTCCCTGGAGGCGCCCGAGGGCGTACGGTTCCTGATCCGTTCACGCCTGGTCGCCCCCTAGTCACCCCCCGGACGGCCCTCGCCGTCTGGTGCACCCCTCTTGGGTCCTGGGACAGTTGACGGGACCTCAGGGGGGACTGTGACGCATCGCCGAACAAGGTTCCGGGCGGGCAGACGGGCACTGACGTTTCTCATGGCATTCGGCGCGCTGGCCGGTGCGGCCCTGACGGGGGCGGCACCGGCCGGTGCCGTGCGGGCCGCGGTCGTGCGGGTCGCGTCGGGTGTCACCTACCAGCAGTACGACGTCCAGGCGGCCAAGGGCCCGACCCGCATCCATGTGATCCGGGCCGACCTGCGCGATCCGAAGGTCCGTCTCGACCTGCTGTATCCGGGGGCGGTGGCCGCGCGGGCGCCGGTGTCCCAACTGGCGGACGCCCAGGGCGCGGTGGCGGGGGTCAACGGCGACTTCTTCAACATCACCGAGACCCAGCATCCCGGCGTCGAGGCGACCGGGGCGAGCGTGGGCCCGGCGATCGCGAGCGGGCGTGCCCTGAAGGCGGCGGTGCCGGACGGGCAGCGGTTCGGGCCCGCGCTGCCGCCCGGCACCTCGACGCGGGACGTGCTCGGCATGGGCGTCGACCGGAGGCTCCGGCTCGACGGCCTGACGCTGGCCGGGAGCGTCCGCGGCTGGAGCGGGCAACTGCCGCTGGGCGGGTTCAACCAGTACGCGCTGCCGGTGGGTTCGATCGGCGCCTACACCAGCGCCTGGGGCGGCGTCTCCCGGCTGCGCGCCACCTGCGGCACGGACACCGACCGGGCCGCCCCGTGCAGCACGGACACCTACGAGGTGACGATCCGCCACGGCCGGGTCACGGCGACGGCCGACACCCCGGGCAGCGGTCCCGTCGACGAAGGAACCACCGTCCTCGTCGGCCGGGAGGAGGGCGCGCAGCAGCTGCGCAAGCTGTCCGTGGGCGAAGCGGTACGGGTACGGCACCGGCTTGTTTCGGCCACGAGCCGGGTTCCGTACCGCTTCGCTGTCGGCGGCTTCCCGGTCCTGAGCGGCGGGGTGCCGCTGCCGGGCCTGGACGCCGCGACCTCGGCCGTACGGACCGCCGTGGGCGTCTCGGACGGTGGCCGGCGCCTGCTGCTGCTCGCGGTGGACGGGGCGCCGGAGTACCGCACCGGGCTGACGATCGCCGAAGTGGCGGACACCCTGCGGGGGTTGGGCGCGGTGGACGGCTTCAGCCTGGACGGCGGCGGCTCGTCCACGCTGGTCGCCCGCGACCCCGGCGCGACCGCCGTGACGGTACGCAACCACCCCACGGGTGGCGCGGAACGCCCCGTCCCGAACGGCATCGGGGTCTTCTCGGCGGGCTGAGGATCAGGGTCTGAGGCTGCTGACGATGTCCGCGGTGGCCGTCAGACCGCTGGTGATGGTGGGCGCGATGCTCGTTCCGGCCAGGAAGAACCCGAGCAGCGCGCACACCAGGGCGTGGGAGACCTTCAGCCCGCCGTTGCGCAGGAAGATCACCGCCAGGATCAGGAGCAGCAGCACCACTGAGATGGAAATCGCCATCGCCAACCTCCTCCGCCACGCCGTCCCGTCCGGTTCACGGCGTTCGGCCGCAAGTGTGGCGTAGCGGAGGGTTCGTCCGGGCGGCTGACCTGTCCGCCGAACGTGTGGTTTCCCGGCCTGAAGCCCGTCCGGCGGATCATGCCGGACCGGCCCTAGCGACGGGCGTCGAGGAAGGTCTCCAGGCCCGCCAGGTCGTCGGTGTTGAGGTAGTCGACGCCGGCGGCGAGGAGTTCACCCCACAGTGCGTCGCGGGCGGGTCCCGCCACGTCCGGGGTGGCCCAGAAGCGCACCTGCTGGCCGCGCGCGTGGGCGGCGTCGACGATGCCGCGCAGCTTCTGCCGCTCGGCCTCGGGGAAGGCGCCGACGCCCTGCCAGGTGAAGTTGAGCGTCCAGTTGTCGCTGATCAGCGAGATGAAGGAGGCGGGCGCCGAGGAGCCGAGGTCGGTGAGGCGGCCGTCGTAGAAGGCGCGCCGGACGGTCTGCGCCTCCATGGGCGTACGGGCCGCGCGGTCACCGGAGATGACGGCGGTGACCGGCCCGGGGAACACCCTGCCGTGGGCGTAGGTCGTGAACAGGTGCTTGTACCGCTGGAGATGGCGGTCCAGCTCCAGATACGTCGACGAGCCCTCGGTCTTGATGTCGATGAGCAGCTGCACCGGCCTGCGCCAACCCCGGTACACCGAGCCGTGGTTGGCCCTGACGATCCTGGCCAGCGGGTCCAGGTAGAGGGACTCCAGCGTGCGGCTCGGGTCGAGGTCGTCCACGGTGTGGCCGATGAGGAGCTGGTCGCCGACGAGGAAGATGTCGGCCTCGACGCTGCCGAAGCGGTGGTCGAGGGCGTCGAACAGCGGCCGGGGATGCTCGTAGTCGTTGTGGGCGTGGGCGCGCCACAACGGCCGCGGCCGGTGTTTCTGTTCGCCCGCGAGGGCCTGCGTGGCGGGCAGCGCGACCGCGCCCGCGAGGGCGGCGCCGATGGTGGTGAGGGCTCTGCGACGGGTGGTGAGGGCCATGTTCTGCCTCCCTTTGGGGCGGTACGAGACATGGGCGAGTATGCGGTCGCAGGCCCCCCAATAGGCATGCTCGTGACAGGAGTTGGCCGGACTGCCGCTGTGCGTTCACCGGCGCCGCGCGGGGCACACGAAAAAGCCCGCCCCAGGTGGGGCGGGCTTTGTTCGGTGAACGTCAGGGGGCTTGCAGGTCCACGAGTCCGGCCAGGGCCTCGCGGTGGACACCCGCCGTGCCGTAGGCGATCGAGTCGGACTTGGCCCGCTTGAGGTACAGGTGGATCGGGTGCTCCCATGTCATGCCGATACCGGCGTGCAGCTGGAGCGCCTCCTCGGCGGCGTGCACCGCGACGGGCGCCGCGTAGGCCTGGGCGACGGCGACCGCCACGTCGGCGTCCGTGCCGGTGGTGAGCGCGTCGGCGGCGTTGCGGGCGGCGGCCCGGAGGTTGACGACCTCCAGCCACAGCTGCGCGAGCCGGTGCTTGAGCGCCTGGAAGCCGCCGACGGGACGGTTGAACTGCTTGCGCTCCTTGAGATAGCGCACGGTCTCCGTCAACACCCAGTCCGCCAGCCCGAGTTGCTCGGAGGCGAGCAGCCCGGCACCGGTCCGCAGGGCGCGGCGTACGGCGGGCTCGGCGTCGCCGAGGAGCCTGCCGGGTGCCCCGTTCAAGGTCACGGTCGCGAGCGGCCGGGTCAGGTCGAAGGACACCTGCGGGGTGACGGTCGCGTCGGCGGCGTCGACCGCGTACAGCCCTCCATCGTCCGCGGGCACGAGCAGCACATCCGCGACCGCCGCGTCCGCGACACCGGTCAGCTCCCCGTGCAGGGCACCGCCTTCATGGCGTACGACCTTGTAGGCGCCGCCCGCGGCGACGTTCAGGGCGACGGCGAGGGCGCCGATCCTCCGCCCCGCCGCCAGCTCGGCGAGCAGGGCCTCGTCCCCGAGCTCCAGCAGGGCCTCGGTGGCGACGACCGCGCTGGTGAGATACGGGACGGGAGCCACCGCGCGCCCCAACTCCTCCAGCACCACGGCGACTTCGCGATGCGTGGCGCCCTGGCCGCCCTGTGCCTCCGGCACCAGCAGACCCGCGAGGCCCATGCCGTCGGTGAGCGCCTTCCAGGCGGCGAGGTCGTGCGGGGCGTCCGACTCGGTGCGGGCGATGACGCCGGGAGCGTCGCAGTGGTCGGCGAGCAGGTCCCGTACGGCGGACCGGAGCGCCTCTTCCTCCTCGGAGTACAGCAGGTCGCTCATCGGGCCAGGTCCTTCCATGCGACGTCCTTGTCGGTGCGCGGCTCGGACGGCAGGCCCAGGACGCGCTCGGCGACGATGTTCAGCAGGACCTCGCTGGTCCCGCCCTCGATGCTGTTGCCCTTGGAGCGGAGGTAGCGGTAGCCGGCGTCGCGGCCGACGAAGTCGACCAGCTCGGGCCGGCGCATGGTCCAGTCGTCGTACAACAGGCCTTCCTCGCCGCGGAGTTCGACCTCCAGACCGCTGATCTCCTGGTTGAGGCGGGCGAAGGCGAGCTTCATGCCGGCGCCCTCGGGGCCGGGCTGCCCCAGGGCGAGCTGCTGGCGCAGGCGTTCGCCGGTGAGGCGGGCGACCTCGGCCTCGACCCAGAGCTTGAGCAGCCGCTGGTGCAGGTCGTGGGTGCGCAGTTCGGGGCGCTCGCGCCAGGTCTTCGAGACCGGGCCGATCATGCCGCCCTCGCGGGGCAGCCGCATGCCGCCGATGGCGACGCGCTCGTTGTTGAGGGTGGTCTGCGCGACCTTCCAGCCGTCGCCGATCGCGCCGAGGCGGCGGGAGTCGGGGATGCGGACGTCGGTGAGGAAGACCTCGTTGAACTCGGCCTCGCCGGTGATCTGGCGCAGCGGCCGGACGTCCACGCCCGGGTCGGTCATGTCGCACAGGAAGTACGTGATGCCCGCGTGCTTGGGCACGTCCGGGTCGGTGCGGGCGATGAGGATGGCCCAGCGGGCGTTGTGCGCGCTGGACGTCCACACCTTCTGCCCGTTGACCACCCAGTCGCCGTCGCCCTCACGGACGGCACGGGTGCCGAGACCGGCCAGGTCGGAGCCGGCGCCGGGCTCGCTGAAGAGCTGGCACCAGACCTCCTCACCGGTCCACAGGGGCCGCAGATAGCGCTGCTTCTGCTCCTCGGTGCCGTACTTGAGGATGGTCGGCGCGGCCATGCCGAGGCCGATGCCGTTGCGCCGGGGGTCGTTGTCGGGGGCGCCCGCGGCCTCCAGCTCGGCGTCCACGACGGCCTGGAGGGAGCGTGCCGCGCCGAGGCCGCCGAGGCCCTCGGGGTAGTGCACCCACGCGAGGCCGGCGTCGAAGCGGGCCCGCAGGAAGTCCAGACGGTCGGTCGTGGCGGGCGGCTGGGCGGCCAGCAACTCCGCTGTGCGGCGCTTGAGTTCGGCTGCGTCGATCATGCGGCGGCTCCCTTGCCGAGGGTGGGGACGACGGCGACCCGGCCGGTGGTCACCCCGTCGCCGACACGCTGCACCGCGGCGGCGGCCTCCGTCAGCGGCACCCGCTCGCTGACCAGCGGCTTGATGGCGCCCCGGGCGGCGAGTTCGGTGAGCTGTTCGTGGCAGTGCTGGACCAGCTTGGGGTTCTTGGTGTTGTAGAGGCCCCAGTGCAGACCGAGGATCGAGTAGTTCTTCACCAGGGCGTGGTTGAGACCGGGGCTGGGGATGGTGCCGCTCGCGAAGCCGACGACCACGATCCGCCCCTCGAAGGCGACGACCTTGGTGGACTGGGTGTAGGCGTCGCCGCCGACCGGGTCGTAGATCACGTCGGCGCCCCGCCCGCCGGTGGCCTCCTTGACCGCGGCGACGACATCCTCCGCACGCCGGTCGATCACGACGTCGCAGCCCAACTCCCGGGCCACGGCGGCCTTGTCGGCTCCGCCGACGACACCGATGACCGTGGCGCCGGCCGCCTTGCCGAGCTGCACGGCGGCGCTGCCGACCCCGCCGGCGGCGGCGTGCACGAGCAGCGTCTCACCGGCCTCGATGCCGGCCCGCCGGTGCAGACCGAACCAGCCCGTCTGGTAGCCGATGTGCAGCGCGGCGGCCTCGGCGTCGTCCAGCGACTCGGGCGCGGGCAGCAAGGCGGCGGCGTCCGCGACGGCGTACTCGGCGAAACCGCCGTACGGCAGCGCGGGGTTGGCGAGCACCCGGCGCCCGTCCTCGGTCTCGCCGCAGATCTCCACGCCCGGCGTGAACGGCAGCGGCGGCCTGACCTGGTAGTGGCCGCGGCACATCAGCACGTCCGGGAAGTTGATGTTCGCGGCACGCACCTTCAACAGGACCTGGCCGTCGCCGGGTGTGGGCGTCTCGACGTCCGCGAGCCGCATCACCTCACCCGGCTCACCGTTCTCGTGCACTTGCCATGCCTGCATGCGATGCCTCCACGCGACTACGTCGTACGACCTGGGGTAGTCGCATACTAAGCGGTCGCTTGCCGTTCAGGGAACAGTAGCGTCCGTCACGACCGCCACGGCTTCACGACCGCCGCGGCTTCCCGACCGCTTCGGCTTCCCGACCGTTTCGGCTTCACCACCACCGCGGCCTCACGGCCGCTTCGGCTTCGCCCGTACGTGCATCCGCTCCCCCTGCGGCCCGAACAGACTCAGGAACTCCGCCGGCCCCTCCCCCGTGGACCCGAACCAGTGCGGCACCCGCGTGTCGAACTCGGCGGCCTCCCCCGCGCTCATCACCACGTCGTGCTCGCCGAGAACGACCCGCAGCCGCCCCGCCAGCACGTACAGCCACTCGTAACCCTCATGGGTACGCAGCTCGGGCTCCTCGGTGCGCTGGGGCACCAGCACCTTGTACGCCTGGAGGCCGCCGGGCTGCCGGGTCAGCGGCCAGTAGGTGCGCCCGTGCCGCACGAGCGGCGTGGCCCGCACCCGCGGATCGCCCACCGGCGGCGTCCCGACCAGCTCGTCCAGCGGCACCTGGTGCGCCTGCGCGATCGGCAGCAGCAGCTCCAGGCTGGGCTTGCGCAGCCCCGACTCCAGGCGGGACAGGGTGCTGACGGAGATGCCGGTCACCTCGGACAGCGCGGAGAGAGTCACCTCGCGCTCTTTACGGATCCGCCGCAGCCGCGGCCCCACGTCGGCGAGAACACCCTCTACTTCTTCAGCACTCATGCCCGTATTGCAGAATCGGCAAAGACGTTTGTCAATCCCGCACCGGCAGCGCGACCGTGGCGGCATGACTGACACCCACGCATACGAAGTGATCGTGATCGGTGGCGGCGCGGCCGGCCTCTCCGCGGCGCTGGTCCTGGGCCGCGCGAGGCGCCGGACGCTCGTCGTCGACGCGGGCGAGCCCCGCAACGCGCCGTCCGCCCACATGCAGGGCTATCTGACCCGGGACGGCATGTCCCCGGCCGAGTTCCTGGCGACCGGCCGCGAGGAGATCGCCCGGTACGGCGTCGAGCTGGTCCGGGACCGGGTGGTCGAGGTGGCCGAGGGATTCGCCGTGACCCTGGAGAGCGGTCGCACGCTCCAGGCCCGCCGCCTGGTCGTCGCCACCGGCCTCAAGGACGAGCTCCCGGCCGTCCCCGGCGTCGCCGAGCGCTTCGGCAAGGACGTCCTGCACTGCCCGTACTGCCACGGCTGGGAGGTCCGCGACCAGGCCTTCGGCGTCCTCGCGACGACCCCGCTGAGCGTGCACCAGGCGCTGATCGTGTCCCAGTGGTCGAAGGACGTGACGTTCTTCCTGCACACGGTCGCGGAGTCCGACCTGTCGGACGACGACCTGCGCAGGCTCGCGGCGGCGGGCGTGAAGGTGGTGCCGGGCGAGGTCGCGGGCCTGCGGGTCGAGGCCGACCGCCTGACGGGCGTACGCCTGACCGACGGCTCGGTACACGCACGTCAGGCGCTGTTCGTCGCGCCGCGCGCGGTTCCGCAGAACGGCCTCCTGGCCCAGCTCGGCGCCGAGCTGAACGAGACCCCGTTCGGCGCGTACCCCGTGGTCGACGCGACGGGGCAGACGACCGTCCCCGGCGTGTGGGCGGTGGGCAACGCGATGGGCTTCGCCGAGCAGGTGATCAACGCGGCGGCGGGCGGCTACCGGGCCGGGGCCACGATCAACGGGGAGCTGCTCATGACCGACCTCGACTCGGCCGTCCAGGTGTAGACCCGCCGCCTCCGGTGCACGATTGCTGCATGCTTCTTGCCCGGCTGGCCCAGGTGTCCCAGGAGGTCGCCGCGACCTCGGCACGGTCGAAGAAGATCGCGCTGCTCGCGGAGCTGTTCCGGGAGGCGGAGCCCGACGACGTGCCGATCGCCATCCCGTACCTCGCGGGACGGCTTCCCCAGGGGCGACTGGGGGTGGGCTGGAAGGTGTTGAGCCGTCCGGTCCCCCCGGCCGCCGAGCCGAGCCTCACCGTCGCCGCCGTGGACGCCCTGCTCACCGAGCTGGGCAAAGTGTCGGGCACCGGCTCCCAGGCCGAACGAGCGAGACTCGTGGGCGAGTTGATGGGCGCGGCCACCGAGCCGGAACAACGCTTCCTCCTCGGTCTGCTCAGCGGTGAGGTACGCCAGGGCGCCCTGGACGCCGTCGCCACCGAGGGCCTCGCCCAGGCCACCCAGACGCCGTCCGCCGACGTCCGCCGCGCGGTCATGCTCGCCGGTTCCCTCCAGACCGTCGCCGAGGCACTGCTCGCGGACGGCCCCGAGGCCCTCGACCGCTTCCGTCTCACCGTCGGCCGCCCGGTGCTGCCGATGCTGGCGCACAGCGCCACGTCCGTGGCCGAGGCGGTCGGGAAGCTCGGCGCGTGCGCGGTCGAGGAGAAGCTCGACGGCATCCGCGTCCAGGTGCACCGCGACGGCGACACCGTCCACGTGTACACCCGCACCCTCGACGACATCACCGACCGCCTCCCCGAACTGACGGCCGCGGCCCGCGAGTTGAGGGGTGACCGCTTCATCCTCGACGGCGAGGTCATCTCCTTCGACGCGGCCGGGCGGCCCCGCTCCTTCCAGGAGACGGCGGGCCGGGTCGGCTCCCGCGTGGACGTGGCCACGGCGGCCGAACAGGTCCCCGTCTCCCCCGTGTTCTTCGACGCCCTGTCGGTCGACGGCCACGACCTCCTGGACCTGCCCTTCGCGCAGCGGCACACGGAACTGGCCCGGCTCGTCCCCGAGCCGATGCGGGTGCGCCGGACGCTGGTGTCCGGGCCGGACGACGTCGGCGCGGCGGAGTCCTTCCTCGCCGAGACGCTGGAGCGCGGCCACGAGGGCGTGGTGGTGAAGTCCCTCGACGCCCCCTACAGCGCGGGCCGCCGTGGCGCGTCCTGGCTGAAGGTCAAGCCCGTCCACACCCTCGACCTGGTCGTCCTGGCCGCCGAGTGGGGTCACGGCCGGCGCACCGGCAAGCTGTCCAACCTGCACCTGGGAGCGCGGCGGGAGGACGGCTCGTACGCGATGCTCGGCAAGACCTTCAAGGGCATGACCGACGCGATGCTGACCTGGCAGACCGAGCGGCTCCAGGCACTGGCCACCGGCACCGACGGCTACGTGGTGACCGTACGTCCCGAGCTCGTCGTGGAGATCGCCTACGACGGTCTGCAGCGGTCCACCCGCTACCCGGCCGGCGTCACCCTGCGTTTCGCCCGCGTGGTCCGCTACCGCGAGGACAAGCGCCCGGAGGAGGCGGACACCGTGGAGACCCTGCTGGCCGCGCATCCCGAGGTGAAGCCGTGAGGACGAGCGCCGGTCTGCTGCTGTTCCGGCGCACCGAGGCCGGCATCGAGGTGCTCCTGGGCCACATGGGCGGCCCGTTCTTCGCCCGCCGGGACGCCGGGGCGTGGACGGTCCCCAAGGGCGAGTACGTGCCCGACGAGGAGCCGGCCTGGGAGGCCGCCCGGCGTGAGTTCCGGGAGGAGCTCGGGCTGGCGCCGCCGGACGGGGACGCCGTGCCGCTGGGCGAGGTCAGGCAGTCGGGCGGCAAGCTCGTCACCGTCTGGGCGATCGAGGCCGACCTCGACCCCGCGACCGTCGTCCCGGGCACGTTCCGGATGGAGTGGCCGCCGAAGTCGGGACGGCAGCAGGAGTTCCCGGAGCTGGACCGCGTGGCCTGGTTTCCCGTGGAGCGCGCCCGCGAGGTGATCGTCACGGCACAGGCCACGTTTCTCGACCGGCTGGCGGAGCACTCGCCCTGACACGTTGCGGCGGGGCCCGCCGCGCGGGAAGGTCGAAACACAGGTCCGCTCCCCCAGGAGGTCGGTCATGCCCATCGCGACGGTGAACCCGGCGAACGGCGAGACGCTCAAGACGTACGAGGCCATGGGCGCCGAGGAGATCGAGCGCCGGCTCCAGCTCGCGGAGGCCACCTTCCGCACCTACCGGACGACGCCGTTCGCCGAACGCGCCAAGCTGCTGCACCGGGCGGCGGAGCTGCTCGACGGCATGCAGCAGGACATCGGCCGGGTCATGACCACCGAGATGGGCAAGCCCGTCAAGCAGGCCCGCGCCGAGGCCGCCAAGTGCGCCAAGGCGATGCGCTGGTACGCCGAGCACGCCGAGTCGCTGCTGGCCGACGAGGAGCCCGCCGACGCCGACGTGAAGGACTCCGGCGCGTCCCGGGCCCTGGTGCGCTACCGCCCGCTGGGCCCGGTGCTCGCGGTGATGCCGTGGAACTTCCCGCTCTGGCAGGTCGTCCGGTTCGCCGCGCCCGCGTTGATGGCGGGCAACGTCGGCCTGCTCAAGCACGCCTCGAACGTCCCCCAGACCGCCCTGTTCCTGGAGGACCTGTTCCACCAGGCGGGCTACACCGAGGGCACCTTCCAGACCCTGCTCATCGGGTCCGGCGCGGTCGAGGAGATCCTGCGCGACGAGCGCGTCAAGGCGGCCACCCTCACCGGCAGTGAGCCCGCGGGCCGCTCGGTCGCCGCGACCTGCGGTGACATGGTGAAGAAGACGGTCCTCGAACTCGGCGGCAGTGACCCGTACGTCGTCATGCCGTCCGCGGACATCGACCGGGCGGCCGAGATCGCCGTGACGGCACGGGTGCAGAACAACGGCCAGTCGTGCATCGCCGCGAAGCGCTTCATCGTGCACGCCGACGTGTACGACGCCTTCGCCGAGAAGTTCGTGCGGGGCATGCAGACGCTGAAGGTCGGCGACCCGATGGACGAGGCCACCGACGTCGGCCCGCTCGCCACCGAGCAGGGACGCGCGGACCTGGAGGAACTCGTCGACGACGCGACCCGCAGCGGCGCACGGGTGCTCTGCGGCGGCGAGCGGCCCGAGGGCGACGGCTGGTACTACCGGCCGACCGTCCTCACCGACATCACCCGCGAGATGCGCATCCACCGTGAGGAGGCCTTCGGGCCGGTGGCCACGCTGTACCGGGTGCACGACCTCGACGAGGCGGTGCTGCTCGCCAACGACTCGCCGTTCGGCCTGAGTTCGAACGTGTGGACGCGGGACGAGGCCGAGGTCGACCGTTTCGTACGGGATCTCGAAGCCGGTGCCGTGTACGTCAACGGGATGACCGCGTCGCATCCGGCGTTCCCGTTCGGCGGCGTGAAGCGGTCCGGTTACGGGCGTGAGCTGTCCGGGCACGGAATCCGCGAGTTCTGCAACATCACGACGGTTTGGCACGGAGCGTGACGCTTGCGCGGCTAACATCCCCGGTGTGAACCGTGAAGTGACTCTGCCGCTGATCGTCGACGACCGGGGCACCTTGCAGGTGTCTGCGGCCGATGTGAGCAAGTTGTTGCGCACGGTCGGGGGGCGGTGGCTGCACCTTGTCGAGGCGGGCGAGGAGGGCCTCGACGAGGACACGGTGGCCGCGTTGACCATCGAATTGGCCAAGCTCGCCGATCGCATCGATGTGGCCTGCATTGCGCACAGTAGCGGCGGCGCGTCGTGAAGGTCGTTGCACCGGCCCCTGTTTGGAACCCGACCCGTCCCTGAAACGGAGTAACCCCGCGCGAAGTCGTCTGCCCCTCGGGTGATCGTGGACTGGACCACCCTCTGAGGCGAAAGCAGGCACGGATCATGGCGACTTTGTGCAGACCCTCGGTGTCCGTTCCAGAGCACGTGATCACGATGGAGGAGACGCTGGAGCTGGCGCGCTCCCGGCACTCGGACCATCCCCAACTGCCGCTGGCCCTCCGGCTGATCGAGAACACCGGGGTCCGCACACGGCACATCGTGCAGCCGATCGAGGAGACCCTGAAGCATCCCGGCTTCGAGGAGCGCAACAAGGTCTATGTGGCCGAGGCGAAGGCCAGGGTGCCGGCGGTGGTGCAACGAGCACTGGACGACGCCGAGGTCCTGGCATCTGACATCGATGTCATCATCTATGTCTCCTGCACGGGCTTCATGATGCCGTCGCTGACCGCCTGGCTGATCAACGAGATGGACTTCGACAGCACCACCCGGCAGATCCCCATAGCCCAGCTGGGCTGTGCGGCCGGCGGGGCGGCCATCAACCGGGCGCACGACTTCTGCACCGCCTACCCGGAGGCCAACGCGCTCATCGTGGCCTGCGAGTTCTGCTCGCTGTGCTACCAGCCCACCGACCTCGGCATCGGGAACCTGCTGTCCAACGGCCTGTTCGGCGACGGCATCGCGGCCGCCGTGGTGCGCGGCAAGGGCGGCGAGGGCATCGCCCTGGAGCGCAACGGCTCCTACCTGATCCCCAAGACCGAGGACTGGATCATGTACGACGTCCGGGCCACGGGCTTCCACTTCCAGCTGGACAAACGGGTGCCGGCCACCATGGAGCCGCTCGCGCCGGCGCTCCAGGAACTCGCCGGACGGCACGGCTGGGACGCCGCCGACCTGGACTTCTACATAGTCCACGCGGGTGGGCCCCGCATCCTCGACGACCTCAGCAAGTTCTTGCAGGTCGACCCGCACGCCTTCCGGTTCAGCCGGGCCACGCTCACCGAGTACGGGAACATCGCCAGCGCCGTCGTCCTGGACGCGCTGCGCCGGTTGTTCGACGCGGGCGGGGCACCCGACCGGGCGCGCGGGCTGCTCGCCGGGTTCGGGCCCGGCATCACCGCGGAAATGTCCCTGGGCCGCTGGCGGCGCACCGACGAGACGGACTGACATGACCGAAGAGACGATCACCGAGATCCTGCCGCCCATCCGGCACTGGCCGGCCCTCGACCTGAGCGGGACCGACTTCGACCCGGTGCTCACCGAGCTGATGCGGGAGGGGCCGGTCACCCGGATCCAGCTGCCCAACGGCGAGGGCTGGGCCTGGCTGGTCACCCGGTACGACGACGTCCGGATGGTGACCAACGACCCCCGGTTCAGCCGGGAGGCCGTCATGGACCAGCCGGTCACCCGGCTCGCCCCGCACTTCATCCCCGAGCGGGGCGCCGTCGGTTTCCTGGACCCGCCGGACCACACCCGGCTGCGCCGCACGGTGGCCGCCGCGCTGACCTCGAAGGGCGTGGAGCGGGTGCGGGAGAAGTCCCGCCGGATGCTGGACGAACTGGTCGACGAGCTGGTGCAGGACGGGCCGCCCGCCGATCTCACCGCCACCGTGCTGACCCCGTTCCCCATCGCCGTGATCTGCGAGCTGATGGGCGTCCCGGCGGCCGACCGGCACGTCATGCACACGTGGACCCAGCTGATCCTGTCCTCCGCGCACGGCAAGCAAGTCAGCGAGAAGGCCAAGAAGGAGATGGGCGCCTACTTCGGCGATCTCATCGGGCTGCGGGAGGGCAGCACGGGCGAGGACGTCGCCTCACTGCTCGGCGCCGCGGTGGGCCGCGGCGAGGTGACGCTGGGCGAGGCCGTGGGGCTCGCGGTGCTGCTCCAGATCGGCGGCGAGGCGGTGACGAACAACAGCGGGCAGATGTTCTACCTGCTGCTGACCCGCCCGGACCTGGCGGACCGGCTGCGCACGGAACCGTCGATCCGCCCCCGGGCCATCGACGAACTGCTGCGCTACATCCCGCACCGCAACGCGGTCGGCCTGTCGCGGATCGCGCTGGAGGACGTGGGCATCCGGGGCGTGCGCATCCGGGCCGGCGACCCGGTCTACGTGTCGTACCTGGCCGCCAACCGCGATCCGGACGTCTTCCCGTTCCCGGAGACGATCGACTTCACCCGCAGCCCCAACCCGCATGTGTCCTTCGGCTTCGGCCCGCACTACTGCCCGGGCGGCATGCTGGCCCGGCTGGAGTCCGAACTGCTGGTGGACGCGCTGCTGGACCGGCTCCCGGGGCTGCGGCTGGCGGTCCCCGCGGACCAGGTCCCCTTCAAGAAGGGCGCGTTGATCCGCGGTCCCGAGGCGCTTCCGGTGACGTGGTGACGGCTCCCGAAGGGCTGCTGGTCCCCCCGGGGCACGGCCGGGTGGTGCAGACCCCCGCCCAGCACGTGACGTTCAAGGTGACCGGGTCGCACTCGCGCGCGGCCTCCACCTTCGAGGTCGTCGTCCCGCCCGGCTTCGACGTGGGCGCCCATGTGCACACCCGCAGCGAGGAGTTGTTCTACGTCCTCGAAGGCGAGCTGGACGTGCTCGCCTTCGAGCCGAGGGTGCGCACCCCCGACAACTGGCAGCACTGGGAGTCCAGTTCGGGCAGCCGGGTGGTACGGGCGACACCGGGCACGGTGATCGTCGTACCCCCGGGCTGTCCGCACGCGTTCGCGAACCCGACGGACACCCCGGCCAAGATGTTCTTCCAGGCGTCCCCGCCGCCGGATCACGAGCGGTACTTCGAGGAACTGCTCGAGATCCTGGGCGGCGGGGGCCCGCCGGATCACGCGGCGATCGAGGAGCTGCGCCGGCGGTACGACATCGAGCAGCTGACGCCGCTCAGGCACCGCTAGCGGATCGGCATCCCCGAGAGGGTGCGGGCGATGACCAGGCGCTGGATCTCGCTCGTGCCCTCGAAGATCGTGTAGATCGCGGCGTCGCGGTGCATGCGCTCGACCGGGTACTCGCGGGTGTAGCCGTTGCCGCCGAGGATCTGGACCGCCTGGGCGGTGACCTTCTTGGCCGTCTCGCTGGCGAACAGCTTCGACATCGAGCCCTCGGCCGCGGTGAACGGCTTGCCGTTGATCGCCATCCAGGAGGCGCGCCAGACCAGCAGCCGGGCGGCGTCGATGGACGTACGCATGTCGGCGAGCTGGAAGGCGACGCCCTGGTTGTCGATGATCGGGCGGCCGAACTGCTCGCGGGTCTTGGCGTAGTCGAGGGCGACCTCGTACGCGGCCCGGGCGGTGCCCACCGCCATCGCGCCGACCGCCGGGCGGGAGGCCTCGAACGTGGCCATCGCCGCGTTCTTCACGCGCTCGCCGCCCTGCTTGGCCCGCTCGCGGGCCCGGGCGAGGCGCTCGTCGAGCTTCTCCTTGCCACCGAGGAGGCAGGAGCCGGGCACGCGCACGTTCTCCAGGACGACCTCGGCGGTGTGCGAGGCGCGGATGCCGTGCTTCTTGAACTTCTGGCCCTGGGACAGGCCGGGGGTGTTCGGCGGGATGATGAAGGAGGCGTGGCCCTTGGAGCCGAGCTCCGCGTCGACCACGGCCACGACCACGTGGACGTTGGCGATGCCGCCGTTGGTCGCCCAGGTCTTGGTGCCGTTGAGCACCCACTCGTCCTTGGCCTCGTCGTACACCGCGCGGGTGCGCATCGAGGCCACGTCCGAACCGGCGTCCGGCTCGGAGGAGCAGAACGCGGCGACCTTGACGTCGTTGACGTCGCCGTACATCTGCGGGATCCAGGTGCCGATCTGCTCCTCGGTGCCGTTGGCGAGGACGCCGACGGCGGCGAGACCGGTGCCGACGATCGACAGCGCGATGCCCGCGTCGCCCCAGAACAGCTCCTCCATCGCCATGGGGATGCCGAGGCCGGTGGAGTCGAAGTACTGCTGGGCGTAGAAGTCGAGCGAGTAGATGCCGACCTTGGCGGCCTCCTGGATGACCGGCCAGGGAGTCTCCTCACGCTCGTCCCATTCGGCGGCCGCGGGGCGGATGACGTCGGCGGCGAAGCCGTGCAGCCAGTCCCGGACCTCCTTCTGTTCGTCGTTGAGCTCCATGGTGAACTCGGCCATGTCCCCTCCAGCGGCGGCGCAAATGCATGTTACTAGCGGTAACCCGAGTCTGTTACCGACCGGTAGGAAAAGTCAACTCCTGATGACACCTCGGCAGCCCGTTCGATGCATGAGGCATGGTGAGTGTTAGCTTGCGCAGGCATTACCGAATCAGCACGGGTGGGGAGAGCTCATGGACACCACGCAGCGGACCGATCAGCAACGGTCCGCCGACCGCCGTCGGCGCGAGCTGCTGGAGGCCGCGGACCGGGTGGTCCTGCGTGACGGACCGCAGGCCTCCATGAACGCGATCGCCGCGGAAGCGGGCATCACCAAGCCGATCCTCTACCGTCACTTCGGTGACAAGGGGGGACTCTACGCGGCGTTGGCCAAGCGGCATACAGACGCGCTGCTGGATTCTCTCCGGGCCGCGCTGGACGCGCCCGCGGAGCGGCGGGAGCGGGTGGAGGCCACGCTCGACACCTACCTCGCGGCGATCGAGGCGCGGCCTCAGGTGTACCGGTTCCTGATGCATCCCGCGGAGGGGGGTCAGGTCGGGGACCAGGGGTTCGACGTCGGCAAGCACTCGGCTCCGCTGCTGCGGCGGATGGGCGAGGAGTTGGCGCAGGTCATCGAGGACCGGGTGGATCTCGGGCCCGGGAGTCAGCAACTGGCTCGGGTGTGGGGGCACGGGATCGTCGGGATGATGCATGCGGCCGGGGACTGGTGGCTGGGGGAACGGCCTTGTTCTCGGGCTGAGTTGGTGCGGAGTCTGGCGGATCTGTTGTGGGGGCGGTTGGCTGCCGCAGGGGACAAGGTCGGTGGTCCCGGGTTCTGAAACCCCCTGGGGGCGCGGGGAACTGCGCGACCAGCCACCGACGGCCCGCAGCCGCACGAACTCAACGCCCCCACGGCGCCTTGGCGGCCTGCCGCAATACCCGTCGCTTCCGCCACCCCGTGAGGTGATCGACGTAGACCCGGCCCTCCACGTGGTCGCACTCATGCTGCAAGCACCTCGCGAACCAACCCGTGCCCTGCACCCGCACCGGCTCCCCCGTCATCGTGAAACCCTCCACCACCGCGTGGTCGTGGCGTTCCGTTCCCGCCTCCAGGCCCGGCAGGGACAGGCAGCCCTCCGGGCCCCGCAGCACCAGTCCGTCCGCCTCCACCAGGCGCGGGTTGACCACATGTCCCAGGTGCCGTACATCCTCGTCGTCCGGGCAGTCGTAGACGAACACCCGCAGCGGCTCGCCGATCTGGTTGGCGGCGAGGCCGACTCCCTGCGCCGCGTACATCGTCGCGAACAAGTCCTCCACGAGCGTCGCCAGTTCCGGGCCGAAGTCCGTGACGTCCTCGCACGGGGCGTGCAGGACGGGGTCACCGAGCAGGGTGAGGGGCCGGACCCGTCCACGGGTGCCCGGAATGGAGCTGTTTCGCATGGCCGCAAGGGTACGGCGATTCGGGACTGCGAATGGATCTCGATAGGCTGACCACCACCACGTTGCCGTCAGGCGCGGCGCGTACGCAAGGAGGATCGAGAACTGATGGCAGGCAACTCGGACCCGCTCACGCCGCGGGCCAAGATCGCCGTGACCGCGGGCAAGGCGGTCGCAGCGGCGTCGCGCGCCGCGGGGCGCGGCAGCGGTTCGGTGATCGGCGGCCGGGTGGCGCTCAAGCTCGACCCCGACCTCCTCGCCCGGCTCGCCCAGAACCTGGATGTGGTTCTTGTCTCGGCGACCAACGGCAAGACCACGACCACCAGGCTGATCGCCGAGGCGCTGCGGGCCGCCGGGCCCGTCGTGTCCAACGCGCTCGGCGCCAACATGCCCGCCGGCATCACCTCGGCTCTCGCCGGCAGCTCGGACGCCCGCTACGGCGTGATCGAGGTCGACGAGAAGTACCTCGCCGGCGTCGCCCGGGACACCGCGCCGAAGTGCATCGCGCTGCTCAACCTCTCCCGCGACCAGCTCGACCGTGCCGCCGAGACGCGCATGCTCGCCGAGGCCTGGCGTGAGGGGCTGGCCGGCAGCAAGGCCGTCATCATCGCCAACGCCGACGACCCGCTGGTCGTGTGGGCCGCCTCCTCCTCCCCCAACGTCGTCTGGGTCGCCGCCGGGCAGATGTGGAAGGACGACGCCTGGTCCTGCCCGTCCTGCGGTGGTGTGATGCAGCGGCCGGGCGACGACTGGTTCTGCGGGGAGTGCGGGTTCCGGCGGCCGACGCCGAGCTGGGCGCTGTCCGGGGACCACGTGCTGGACCCGCACGGTTCCGCCTGGCCGATCCATCTTCAGCTGCCCGGCCGCGCCAACAAGGCCAACGCCGCCTCCTCGGCCGCCGTCGCCGCCGTGTTCGGCGTACCGCCGCAGGTCGCGCTGGAGCGCATGTACCAGGTGCAGGCCGTCGCCGGGCGGTATGACGTGGTGCAGTTCCAGCAGCGTGATCTGCGGCTGCTGCTCGCGAAGAACCCGGCCGGCTGGCTCGAAACGTTCAGCCTCATCGATCCGCCGCCCACCCCGGTGATCCTCTCGGTGAACGCGCGCGGCGCCGACGGCACCGACACCTCCTGGCTGTGGGACGTCGACTACACGCGGCTGACCGGCCACCCGATCTGCGTCATCGGCGACCGCAAGCTCGACCTCGCGGTGCGTCTGGAAGTCGCCAACCAGCACTTCCAGGTCTGCGAGAACCTCGACCAGGCCGTGCAGCTGTGCCCGCCGGGCCGCATCGAGGTCATCGCCAACTACACCGCCTTCCAGGACCTGCGCCGCCGCGTCGGCAACTGACACTCAGGGGACTTTTGTGAGCGACAACCAGCTGCGGGTCGTCTGGATCTATCCCGACCTGCTCAGCACGTACGGCGACCAGGGCAACGTCCTGGTCGTGGAGCGCCGGGCGCGGCAGCGGGGCCTCGACGTGGCCCGCCTCGACGTGCGCAGCGACCAGCCGATCCCGACCTCCGGGGACATCTACCTCATCGGCGGCGGCGAGGACCGTCCGCAGCGGCTCGCGGCGGAGCGGCTGCGCCGGGACGGCGGACTGCACCGGGCGGTGGAGAACGGCGCGATCGTGTTCTCGGTGTGTGCCGGCTACCAGATCCTCGGGCACGAGTTCATCAACGACCTCGGCCAGCGTGAGCCGGGTCTCGGCCTGCTCGACGTGGTCTCGGTCCGTGGTGAGGGCGCGCGGTGCGTCGGTGACGTCCTCGCCGACATCGACCCGCGCCTCGGGCTGCCCCCGCTGACCGGCTTCGAGAACCACCAGGGCGTCACCCACCTCGGCCCCACCGCCCGCCCGCTCGCCAACGTCCGCCTGGGCAACGGCAACGGCACGGGAGACGGCACGGAGGGCGCGTACAACGACACGGTCTTCGGTACCTACATGCACGGTCCCGTGCTGGCGCGGAACCCGCTCATCGCCGACCTGCTGCTGAAGCTGGCGCTCGACGTGAACGCGCTGCCGCCGACCGACGACCGCTGGTACGAGGCGCTGCGCAACGAGCGCATCGCCTCCGCGCAGCAGCCCGCGTGAGCTGGGAGTTCACCAGTACTCAAGGGTCACTTCACCAGCCCGTCTGACGATGTGTCCGCACACCTGAGCGGGGCCGTCCAGCAGGCGGACGCACGGTTCGGTCCCGCCCCCTCCTGCCGCTAGGGTGGCGGGGATCGAGCCGGACAGCGTGGTCCGGTCCCCGGCCCACGTTGAGAAGGTTGTTTCGGGCTATGCGCATTGGTGTCCTCACGTCCGGCGGCGACTGCCCCGGCCTGAACGCCGTCATCCGGTCCGTCGTGCACCGTGCCGTCGCCGACCACGGCGACGAGGTCATCGGCTTCCGGGACGGCTGGAAGGGTCTCCTGGAGTGCGACTACCTCAAGCTCGACCTCGACGCGGTGGGCGGCATCCTCGCCCGCGGCGGCACCATCCTCGGCTCCTCCCGGGTCCAGCCCTCCCATCTGCGTGACGGAGTGGAGCGGGCCAAGGGACATGTCGCCGAGCTCGGCCTCGACGCGATCATCCCGATCGGTGGCGAGGGCACGCTGAAGGCGGCCCGGCTGATGTCCGACGCGGGGCTGCCGATCGTCGGCGTGCCGAAGACCATCGACAACGACATCGCGGTCACGGACGTCACCTTCGGCTTCGACACGGCCGTGGGCGTGGCCACGGAGGCCCTGGACCGGCTCAAGACCACCGCCGAGTCGCATCAGCGCGTGCTCGTCGTCGAGGTCATGGGGCGGCACACCGGCTGGATCGCGCTGCACTCCGGCATGGCGGCCGGCGCGCACGCCATCGTCGTGCCGGAACGGCCCTTCGACATCGAGGAGTTGGCGCGGCGGGTCGGCGAGCGGTTCGAGGCCGGCAAGCGGTTCGCGATCGTCGTCGCGGCGGAGGGCGCGAAGCCGGCGCCGGGGTCCATGGCGTTCGACGAGGGCGGCAAGGACATCTACGGGCACGAGCGCTTCGCCGGGATCGCGCGGCAGCTGTCCATCGAGCTGGAGCAGCGGCTGGGGAAGGAAGCGCGGCCGGTGATCCTGGGGCATGTGCAGCGGGGCGGTACGCCGACCGCGTACGACCGTGTTCTTGCCACGCGGTTCGGGTGGCATGCGGTGGAGGCCGTGCACCGGGGCGAGTTCGGTCACATGACCGCGCTGCGGGGGACGGACATCGTGATGGTGCCGTTGGCGGAAGCGGTGGAGACGTTGAAGACGGTTCCTGAGGAGCGGTACGCCGAAGCGGAGTGCGTCCTCTAGTCGTCTGGCGGGTGCGAGTCGTTCGTGGTGGCTCGCGCCCACGCGGCGGAGCCGCAAATTAATACAGCCCCGCGCCCCTGAGGGACATCAGCTTGCCCCCGGTGACAAAGGTCGCCGGGGGCAGTTCTAGTCTTGGGGCGGACGTAAGTGCACAACCCCCACGAATCAGGAGCCGGCGTAATGGATCACAGCGGGCACGGCATGACCATGGATCTGCCGCCGTTCACGCTGGGGCGGGGGCTTCAGTGGTCGGCCGACCCGTTCTTTCTCGTCGCCTGCCTGGTGGGGCTCGGGCTGTACGGGTACGGGGTCTTCCGGCTGCGGCGGCGTGGGGACGCCTGGTCGGCGGGGCGGACGGTGTCGTTCGTCGTCGGTGTGCTGACGATCATGCTCGTGATGTGCACCCGGCTCAACGACTACGGCATGGTCATGTTCAGCGTGCACATGGTGCAGCACATGGTCATCAGCATGCTGTCGCCGATCCTGATCCTGCTCGGCGCTCCCGTGACCCTCGCGCTGCGGGTGCTGCCCGCCGCCGGCAAGGGGCGCAAGGGGCCGCGCGAGCTGCTGCTGGCGCTGCTGCACAGCCGGTACATGCGGATCATCACGCACCCGGCGTTCACGATCCCGCTGTTCATCGCGAGCCTGTACGCGCTGTACTTCACTCCGCTCTTCGACTTCCTGATGGGGTCCAGGACCGGGCACCTCGCGATGATGGTGCACTTCCTCGCGGTGGGTGTCGTCTTCTTCTGGCCGATCATCGGTGTCGACCCGGGGCCGCACCGGCCGGGTTATCTGATGCGGATGCTGGAGCTGTTCGCGGGCATGCCGTTCCACGCGTTCTTCGGGATCGCGTTGATGATGGCGTCGACCCCGATGGTCGAGACGTTCAAGAATCCGCCCGCCTCGCTCGGTATCGACGCGCTCTCGGACCAGAACGCCGCGGGCGGGATCGCCTGGGCGTTCAGTGAGATCCCGTCCGTGCTGGTGCTGCTCGCGCTGCTGTTCCAGTGGTACGGCTCGGAGCAGCGGCAGGCCCGGCGCAAGGACCGGGCCGCCGACCGGGACGGCGACAAGGAACTCGAGGCATACAACGCCTATTTGGCCTCATTGAACGCACGTGGGCGCTGAAAGGCCTTTTGGGACTGGGTCATTCAGTAGCATGAAGCGCGTTGGGGGAACCGCCGGGGGGAGCGGTGATGACATTTCGCGCATTTATGCAAAGGCTCGCGGCAAAGGTCGCGTGTCTGTTGGTTCTCGTTCTCGCGGTGAGTGGCTGCGACAGAGGTACGCCTTCGCTGGTGGTGAAGGCGGTCGCGGCCGGGGTGCCGTCACTCGCGCCGTTCTTCGACGAGCGGAGCGGACTCGGCGAGGACGCGCCGGACGTCAAGGCGCAGCCCGTGCGAGGCAGCCTTCAGCAGGGCGACACTCCGGGGCTGTACGGCGGCTCGAAGCAACCGACCGTCTGTGACGTCAAGAAACTCAAGGCATTCCTCACCGATCCCGGGAACGACCAGAAGGCACAGGCGTGGGCGCGTGCCCTGGGAATCACCACCGGTGAGATACCGGAATATCTGGATCGACTCACACCGGTTCTGCTGCGTCACGACACTCTCGTCAAGAATCACGACTACAAAAAGGGAAAGGCCGTTCCCTACGACTCGCTGCTCCAGGCCGGAATCGCGATTCTCGTCGATCACCGGGGACAGCCGGCCGTGAAGTGCAGCTGCGGAAATCCCCTGCGTCCTTTCACGGGTGACACGAACCGTATCTCGGTCAAGTTCGAGGACGGGAACAAGGAGTGGAAGGGGTACGACCGTTCCTCGGTCGTGGCGGTGCGGCCCGCGGCCCGTCCGCTGGAGAAGATCGCCCTGGTCGACGTGGACGATCCCGACCGCGGGATCAACCGGCCGGTCGGCACCGGGGGCGCGAAGGACGCCGCCTTCGACACCCGGAAGACCGAGGCCGTCCCCGGTCTTGCGGGGAAGACCTTCGGTGAGGCCCGGCAGGCGCTGGCCGACAAGGGCCTCGCGGCCGGGTACGACACCGGGTCGGTGCCGGCGGACAGCGCGCGGGTCACGGCGACCGACCCGCCGGCCGGGACCGAGCTGCGGTTCGGGCAGTACGTGATGCTGAGCGTGGCGGAGGGTTCGTCGCCCGGAGACGGCGACACCACCTCTCCCCCGCCGTCGGAGCCCTCGCTGTCCGGGCCGTCGACGCCCGGTACCTCGGCGCCGGAATCGAGCGGCAGCACGTCGAAGTCGCCGTCGACCAGTCCCTCGACCAGCCCCTCGACGAGCACACCGTCCGGCCCGTCGACGTCGACGTCGACGTCCACGCCCCCGTCGACCCCGACCTCACCGTCGACCTCGCCGTCGACCGTGACCAGCGCACCGCCGCCGTCCCCGCCACCGCCGGAGACCACGAGCGCTCCCCCGGTGACGACCAGCGCGCCGCCGGTGACGACCGCCGCCCCGCCGCCGGTCACGACCGTCGTGCCGCCGCCCAGCACCGAGTCCGCGCCCGAGGAGCCCACCGCAAGCGTCGCCACGTAGCGCCCCCGCAGAACCCGGGAGTCACCGGATGCCTTCAGGACCATCGACATCGGGAGTGGGCCGGGTCATCGCCGGCCGCTATCTGCTGCTGAACCAGCTCGGCAGCGGCGGCATGGGCCATGTGTGGCTCGCCCACGACCAGAGACTCGCCTGCGAGGTCGCGCTCAAGGAGATCGTCTTCCGGGACCCGTCCGAGGCCGGTCACGAGCGGGAGGCCCGGGTCGCGCGGGCTCGCGCGGAGGCCCGGCACGCGGCCGGGCTGCGCGGTCATCCGCATGTGGTGACCGTGCACGACGTGCTGGAGCACGACGGGCTGCCCTGGATCGTCATGGAGTACGTGCCGGGCGCGGTCGACCTGCGTGAGCTGATCGCCCGGCGCGGCCCGCTGGCGCCCGCCGAGTGCGCCCGCATCGGGCTCGCCGTCCTCGACGCGCTGACCGCAGGCCACGAGCGGGGCGTCATGCACCGGGACGTGAAACCGGCGAACATCCTGCTCGCGCCGGACCGCGGCGGGGCGCCGTACGGCCGCGTCCTGCTCACCGACTACGGCATCTCGGTGCAGCCGGACGCCGGGGAGACGCGGTACACGCTGACGTCGGTGCTGGTCGGTACGGCCGGTTATCTGGCGCCGGAGCGGGCCACGGGCGGCTCGCCCACGCCGGCCGCCGACCTGTTCTCGCTGGGGTGCACGCTCTACCACGCGGTGGAGGGATGCGGTCCCTTCGAGCGCGACTCGCACTTCGCGGAGATCAGCGCGGTGGTGACGGAGGAGCCGCGGCCACCGGTGCGGGCGGGCGCCCTGGCCCCCGTACTGGCGGCGATGCTGGTCAAGGAGCCGGAGCTGCGGATCTCCGCCGCGCAGACGGAGACGGCGCTGTCGCAGATCGTCACGCCGCAGGCCGATCCGTTCACCCGGACCCAGACCGACCTGGGCTCACAGCCGCCGTGGGCGCAGCCGGCGCCGCCACCGCCCAGTCCGCCGGCAGCGCCTCCGCTGGTCACCAGTGGTGGCGGGAGTCGGCGCCGTACCCGTCCGCGGGCCCTGCACTCGGCCCTCGCCGGTCTGCTGGGCCTTGCGCTCGCCGGGGGCGGGGTCTGGTACGCCGTGGCGCAGCAGCCGCCCGGGGGCGGTGGTGGCGACGCGACGGCATCGCCGTACGGGACGGACGTCGGGCTCGGCAGAGCCCTGCGCGACGGTGACTGTGTGACCGTGGACTGGCCGGGCGGGGTGCCCTTCCAGGGGACGCCGCAGGTGGCGCTGGACGCGCAGTGCGGCGGGCCGCCGGACGGGCAGGTGATGGCCTTCGTCGCCGCCGCGTCGGCGGCCGAGGCGCGGGATCGGGGTCCGGCGCGCTGCGAGGAGGTGACCCAGGAGATCCGCGGGAAGCTGGCCGATGTGCGCGGTCTCGCCCTCGTACCGACCGCGCAGGGGTTCACGGCCTCGGGACGCCGTACGGCATGTCTGGTGGTGGGCGCGCACGGGCCGGTGTACGGGCCGCTCGGCGGGCACCGGAAGCCGGGGACGAAGTTCCTCGACGTGTCGTCCATGCAGAAGCGGGACTGTCTGGAGGTGCGGTCCAACCGGGACGCGCGGCTGGTGTCCTGTGCGGGGCCGCACGACGAGGAGGTCCTCGGGTTCACCCGACTGGCCCAGGACGTGACGCTGGAGGAGGCCGGCGCCGAGGCGGCGGACCTGGCCTGCGGCAAGGATGTGGCGCCGGGCGAGTACGGGTTCGATCCGTCGGTGTACCGGGCGGGGTCCTGGACGAGCGAGGGCCCGTGGAAGGCGGGCACGCATTTCGTCGTCTGCACCGTCAGGAAGCAGAACGGGGGCACCATGGAGGGGGACGGATCCTGAGGAATCCCGAGGAGGGTGTCGCGATGCCCGGTTCCACGGACGGCTCGACCAGAACGATGGGGGTGCTCACCGTCGGCGGACTCGTCGTGGTGACCGCCTACACGGTGGCGCTCGGCAGCAACGGCTGGCTGTGGTTCGGCTGGGTCGTGCTGGGACTGATCACGCTCGGGATGGTCGTCACCCGCAGTACCTGAGCCCGGCCGACGCCTAGTGGACGCCCGGCTGGTACTTCGGCAGCCGGGCGGTGATCCTCATGCCGGCGCCGACGGCGGTCTCGATGACGAGGCCGTGGTCGTCGCCGTACACCTGGCGCAGCCGGTCGTCGACGTTGGACAGCCCGATGCCGCCCGAGGGGCTGACCTCGCCGGCGAGGATGCGGCGCAGTACGGAGGGGTCCATTCCCGCGCCGTCGTCCTCGATGACGACGAGGGCTTCGGCGCCCGCGTCCTGTGCCGTGATCTGGATGTGGCATTTGTCCGTCTTGCCTTCCAGGCCGTGCTTGACGGCGTTCTCCACGAGCGGCTGGAGGCACAGGAAGGGCAGCGTGACCGGCAGTACCTCGGGGGCGATCTGCAGGGTGACGGAGAGGCGGTCGCCGAAGCGGGCTCTCACCAGCGCCAAGTAGTGGTCGATGGCGTGGAGTTCGTCGGCGAGGGTGGTGAAGTCGCCGTGCCGGCGGAAGCTGTAGCGGGTGAAGTCGGCGAACTCCAGGAGCAGTTCGCGGGCGCGCTCGGGGTCGGTGCGGACGAACGACGCGATGACCGCGAGGGAGTTGAAGATGAAGTGCGGGGAGATCTGGGCGCGCAGGGCCTTGATCTCGGCCTCGATGAGGCGGGTGCGGGACCGGTCGAGGTCGGCGAGTTCCAGCTGGACGGAGACCCAGCGGGCGACCTCTCCAGCGGCCCGCACCAGCACGGCCGACTCGCGGGGCGCACAGGCCACGAGGGCGCCGTGGACCCGGTCGTCGACGGTGAGCGGGGCGACCACCGCCCAGCTCACGGTGCAGTCGAGGGCGTCGCAGGTCAGCGGGAAGGCCTCGCCGCGGCCGGTCTCCAGCGGCCCGGCGAGGCGTTTCATGATCTCGTCGCGGTGATGGCCGCCGACGCCGTCCCAGACGAGGACCCGCTCCTGGTCGGTCAGGCACAGGGCGTCCGTGCCGAGCAACGTCCGTAGCCTGCGGGCCGACTTGCGGGCCGTCTCCTCCGTCAGTCCCGCGCGCAGCGGCGGCGCGGCGAGGGACGCGGTGTGCAGGGTCTCGAAGGTGGCGTGCTCGACGGGCGTGCCGAGGCCGCCGAGGTTCTCGGAGCGCGCGGTACGGCGGCCGAGCCAGAAGCCGGCGGCGAGCAGGGGCAGGATCGCCACGCACAGCCCGGCGAGGAATCCGCTCATCGCCCCGCCTCCCCGGTGTGCTCGCGGCATGCGCTCATGCCTTCACCTCCGTCCGCAGCTCCTCCGGCAGATGGAACCGGGCCAGGATCGCCGCCGTCCCGGCCGGGACCTTGCCGGGGGTCGCCAGGGACACCAGCACCATGGTGAGGAACCCCAGCGGCACCGACCAGAGGGCCGGCCAGGCGAGCAGGGCGCGCACCGCGCCGGAACCGGGGAATCCGGCCATGGTCGCCGCGACCGCCACCAGCGCGGAGCCGCCGCCGATCAGCATCCCGGCCGCCGCGCCCGGCGGGGTGAGCCGCCGCCACCAGATGCCGAGCACGAGCAGCGGGCAGAAGGAGGAGGCGGACACGGCGAACGCCAGGCCCACCGCGTCGGCGACCGGCAACCCGCCGACCAGGGCGCTCGCCGCCAGCGGTACGGCCATGGCGATGACCGTGCCGAGGCGGAAGTGCCGCACGCCCCGCGACGGCAGCACGTCCTGGGTGAGCACGCCCGCGACGGCCATGGTCAGCCCGGAGGCGGTGGAGAGGAACGCGGCGAAGGCACCTCCGGCGACCAGCGCGCCGAGCAGGTCGCCGCCGAGGCCGCCGATCACCCGGTCCGGCAGCAGCAGGACGGCGGCGTCCGCGTCCCCGGTGAGGGTGAGCTCGGGGGCGTAGAGGCGGCCGAGGGCGCCGTAGACGGGCGGCAGCAGGTAGAAGGCGCCGATCAGGCCCAGTACGGCGACGGTGGTGCGGCGGGCGGCGACGCCGTGCGGGCTGGTGTAGAAGCGGACGACGACGTGCGGCAGGCCCATGGTGCCGAGGAAGGTCGCGAGGATCAGGCCGTACGTGGCGTACAGCGGGCGTTCGCCGCGGCTCTCGGCCTGGGAGGGCGACAGGCCGGCGTCGCTGCGGCGGTCGGCCTCGGGGACGGGGTCGCCCGCGGCGAAGGTGAGCAGGGTGCCGGCGTCGATGTGATGGGTGCCGGGGCCGAGACGGAGCTCGGTGTCCGTGTGAGTGCGGCCGTCCACCGTGCCGTCGACCGTGACGGCCAGCGGGCGGTCGAGCTTCAGGTCGAGGCTGTCGCCGACGCGGACCACGCGCTGCTCGCGGAAGGTCGCCGGTTCCTCGAAGGCGTGGCTGGGGGCGCCGTCGCCCTGCCAGGCGAGGATCAGGAAGAGGGCGGGGACGAGGAGGGCGGTGAGCTTGAGCCAGTACTGGAAGGCCTGCACGAAGGTGATGCTGCGCATGCCGCCGGCGGCGACGGTGGCGACGACCACGACGGCGACGATGATGCCGCCGAGCGAGTCCGGCGCCCCGGTCAGCACCTGCAACGTCAGCCCGGCGCCCTGGAGTTGGGGCAGCAGGTACAGCCAGCCGACCCCGACGACGAAGGCCCCCGCCAGTCGCCGTACCGCCTGCGAGGCGAGCCGGGCCTCGGCGAAGTCGGGGAGCGTGTACGCGCCGGAGCGACGCAGCGGGGCGGCGACGAAGAGCAGGAGGACCAGGTATCCGGCGGTGTAGCCGACCGGGTACCAGAGCATGTCCGGGCCCTGGACGAGGACGAGTCCGGCGATGCCGAGGAACGAGGCCGCCGACAGGTACTCGCCGCTGATGGCGGCCGCGTTCAGCCGTGGCCCCACGGTGCGGGAGGCGACGTAGAAGTCGGAGGTGGTGCGGGAGATGCGCAGGCCGAAGGCGCCGACGAGGACGGTGGCGACGACGACGAGGGCGACCGCCGGAACGGCGTAACTGGAGTTCATCGGTCCTCTACGAGCCGCACGAAGTCCCGCTCGTTGCGTTCCGCGCGCCGCACGTACCAGCGGGCGAGCAGCACCAGCGGGACGTAGACGCCGAAGCCGAGGACCGCCCACTCCAGCCGGCGGGCGTCGGGCAGCGCGGCGAACAGCAGCGGGAGCGGGCCGATGAGGAGGCCGAGGACGGCGAACACGGTGAGTCCGGCGCGGAGTTGGCTGCGCATGAGGGAGCGGACGTAGGTGTGGCCGAGGGTGGTCTGTTCGTCGATCTCGGTGCGCGGGCGGTAGTAGCCGGACGCGCGCCGGGTGCGGCGGGGCGGGCCGGTGACGACGACCCGGCGTTCGGAGGGGTCCTGGTGCGGCATGTCAGGTCCTCCGCATCAGCAGGTCGCGCAGTTCGCGGGCGTGGCGCCGGCTGACCTGGAGTTCCTCGGAGCCGACCAGGACGCTGACCGTGCCGGCGTCGAGGCGGAGTTCGCCGATGTGGCGCAGGGCGACCAGATGGCGGCGGTGGATGCGGACGAAGCCGCGGGAGCGCCAGCGCTCCTCCAGGGCGGACAGCGGGATGCGGACCAGATGGCTGCCCCTGGTGGTGTGCAGCCGGGCGTAGTCGCCCTGGGCCTCCACATGGGTGATGTCCTCGACGGAGACGAAGCGGGTCACGCCGCCGAGCTCGACGGGTATGTGGTCGGGGTCGGGTTCGTGCACGGGGATGCGGGGGGCCTGCTCGTCGGGTTCGGCGGGGCGTCGTACGAGTTCGGCGGCGCGTCGTACGGCCTCGGCGAGCCGTTCCTTGCGGACCGGCTTGAGGACGTAGTCGACGGCCTTGAGGTCGAAGGCCTGGACGGCGAAGTCCTCGTGGGCGGTGACGAACACGACCAGCGGGGGCTTGGCGAAGCCGGTGAGCAGCCGGGCCAGGTCGAGGCCGTCGAGGCCGGGCATGTTGATGTCGAGGAAGACGACGTCGATCGCCTCCGGGCCGTCCGGCCCCGACTCCAGCGCGCGGTTGATACGGCGCAGCGCCTCGGTCGCGTCGCCGGCGCCCGCCGCGCTGCCGATGCGGGGGTCGGCGTTGAGGAGGTAGAGCAGTTCCTCCAGCGAGGGGCGTTCGTCGTCGACAGCCAGGGCGCGCAGCATGAACCCGGAGTGTAGGAGTAATTCGTACGTCTGGACATGTGCCGAGGCGTGGACGTTCCCGCTGGGTATCGTGCCGCCATGAACAGCAGGCCCCCCGCGTTCGACGCACTCGACCGGAAGATCATCAGCGCGCTGATGGCGAACGCCCGGACGTCCTTCGCGGAGATCGGCGCCGCGATCGGACTGTCCTCCACGGCCGTCAAACGGCGGGTCGACCGGCTCCGGGAGACCGGGGTCATCACCGGGTTCACGGCGACCGTGCAGCCGTCCGCGCTGGGCTGGCGCACCGAGGCGTACGTCGAGGTGTACTGCGAGGGCGCGGCCCCGCCGCGGCGGCTCGCGGAGGTGGTGCGCAACCATCCGGAGATCACGGCGGCGATGACGGTGACCGGGGGCGCGGACGCGCTGCTGCATGTGCGGGCGCGGGACGTGGAGCACTTCGAGGAGGTGCTGGAACGCATCCGCGTGGAGCCCTTCATCCGCAAGACGATCAGCGTGATGGTGCTGTCCCATCTGCTCCCGGAGAGCCCCGAGGCGGGCGCCACCCAGCCGGCTCCCGCACCCTCACCCTCGTCCTCACCCGAATAAACATCCGAGCACGCAGCGAAGCTGCGCGCTCACGGTCGAAGACGCAGCATTCCTGCGCAGACACGCAATTCTCGTTGCTTGTCGGGTGTGACCGTCACTTCCTACCTTGGTGTCAACCCCAGTCGACACCGCAGGAAGCGGAGGAACCCCTCTGTGTCCGACTCCCGTGTGCCGCGCCGACGGCGATTCCTCGTCTGCGAACCCAGACATTTCGCCGTGCAGTACGCGATCAATCCCTGGATGCAACCCGATGTCCGCGTCGACGTGGACCTGGCCCGGGAACAGTGGCAGGCGCTGATCGGCGCCTACCGGGCCCACGGCCACACCGTCGACAGCGTGGAGCCGGCCCCCGGTCTCCCGGACATGGTCTTCGCGGCGAACTCGGCGGTCGTCGTGGACGGCCGCGTCTTCGGCTCCCTCTTCCACGCGCCCGAGCGGCGCCCCGAGTCCACGCACTACGACACCTGGTTCAAGGCGGCCGGCTTCGACGTCCACCGCCCCGAGTCGGTCTGCGAGGGCGAGGGCGATCTGGTCTGGACGGGCCGGTACATGCTGGCCGGCACCGGATTCCGTACCACCCGGGAGGCGCACCGCGAGGTGCAGGAGTTCTTCGGGCACCCGGTGATCAGCCTGACGCTGGTGGACCCGCGCTTCTACCACCTGGACACCGCGCTGTTCGTCCTCGACGACTCCGCCGAGGGCAACAACATCTCCTACTACCCGGAGGCGTTCTCGCCGGGCAGCCGGGAGGTGCTGGCGCGCCTGTTCCCGAACGCGGTGCTGGCCACCCTGGACGACGCGCTGGCCTTCGGTCTGAACTCCGTGTCCGACGGCCGGAACGTCTTCATCGCGCCCCAGGCCGAGTCCCTGTCCGCCGCCCTCGCCGACCGCGGCTATGTCCCCGTGCCCGTCGACCTGTCCGAGTTCCGCAAGGCAGGCGGCGGCATCAAGTGCTGCACTCAGGAGATCCGTTCATGACCGCTCCCGTGACCACGCGCACCTCCGCCGACCTGATCCGCGCCGAAGAGCCGGTCCTGGCGCACAACTACCACCCGCTTCCGGTGGTCGTCGCCCGCGCCGAGGGCACCTGGGTCGAGGACGTCGAGGGCCGCCGCTACCTGGACATGCTGGCGGGGTACTCGGCCCTCAACTTCGGCCACCGCCATCCGGCCCTGATCGAGGCCGCCCACCGCCAGCTGGACCGCCTCACCCTCACCTCCCGCGCCTTCCACAACGACAAGCTGGCCGAATTCGCCGAGCGGCTGGCCGAGTTGACCGGCCTGGACATGGTGCTGCCGATGAACACGGGCGCCGAGGCGGTCGAGTCCGGCATCAAGGTGGCCCGCAAATGGGCGTACGACGTGAAGGGCGTCCCGGCCGACCGGGCGACGATCGTCGTCGCGGCGGAGAACTTCCACGGCCGTACGACGACGATCGTGTCGTTCTCCACGGACGAGACGGCGAGGGCGGGCTTCGGCCCCTTCACGCCGGGCTTCCGGATCGTGCCCTACAACGACCTCGCGGCCCTGGAAGCGGCGGTCGACGAGACGACGGCCGCGGTGCTGCTGGAGCCGATCCAGGGCGAGGCCGGCGTGATGATCCCCGACGACGGCTATCTGACCGGCGTCCGCGAGCTGACCCGCCGCAAGGGCTGCCTCTTCATCGCCGACGAGATCCAGTCGGGCCTCGGCCGCACGGGCCGCACCCTCGCCGTGGACCACGAGTCGGTCGTGCCGGACGTCCTGCTCCTGGGCAAGGCGCTGGGCGGCGGCATCGTGCCGGTGTCGGCGGTGGTGGCCCGGCGTGACGTCCTGAGCGTGCTGCGCCCCGGCGAGCACGGCTCGACGTTCGGCGGCAACCCGCTCGCGGCGGCGGTCGGCACGGCGGTGGTGGAACTCCTGGAGACGGGCGAATTCCAGCACCGGGCCACCGAGTTGGGCGTGGTCCTGCGCGACGGCCTGACCGAACTGGTCGGCAAGGGCGTCCTCGGCTTCCGCGCGCGGGGCCTGTGGGCGGGCGTCGACATCGACCCGGCCTTCGGCACCGGCCGCGAGATCGGCGAACGGCTGCTGCGGGAAGGGGTGTTGGTGAAGGACACTCACGGCTCGACGATCCGACTGGCACCGCCGCTGACCATCACGGCGGACGAACTCACCGGTGCGCTGGGGGCGTTGGAGAAGGTGCTGACGCGGGACTGAGCTGAAGGTGCGGCTCTCCGGTGACGGAGAGCCGCACCTCGTCCCGCACAAGACCCCCGCGTCCGCCACTCATGCACGTGTTTCCGTCATCGTGCACTCGATCACGTTGCCGCCGAACCTCACCCGCACCAGGCTGGGTCCCCCGCGGTCATCCCCACCCGCGCCCCGTTCCCCGCGCTCCCGCATGCACCTACACTGGCACCCCCACGACACGCCGGTTGACCTGCTGGAACGCGGCGGTTGAGCCGATATGCCGGAGTGAGGAGCGTCCCCTTGTTCTATTACCTGCTCAAGTACGTGTTGCTGGGTCCCCTGTTGAGACTGGTCTTCCGGCCTCGGATCGAGGGTCTTGAGCATGTGCCGGCCAGCGGCGCCGCCATCATCGCGGGCAACCATCTGTCCTTCTCGGACCACTTCCTGATGCCGGCGATCCTCAAGCGGCGCATCACGTTCCTCGCGAAGAAGGAGTACTTCACCGGGCCCGGCGTGAGGGGCCGGCTCACGGCGTTCTTCTTCCGCAGCGCCGGGCAGATCCCGGTCGACCGCACCGGCAAGGAGGCGGGGCAGGCGGCCATCCGCGAAGGGCTCGGCGTGCTCGCCAAGGACGAGCTGCTGGGGATCTACCCGGAGGGCACCCGGTCGCACGACGGGCGGCTGTACAAGGGCAAGGTCGGCGTCGCGGTCATGGCGCTCAAGGCCGGGGTGCCCGTCATCCCCTGCGCGATGATCGGCACCTTCGAGGCGCAGCCGCCCGGCAAGGTCATCCCCAACATCCACCCCGTGGTCATCCGCTTCGGCAAGCCCCTCGACTTCTCCCGCTACGCCGGCATGGAGAACGAGAAGGCGATCCTGCGCGCCATCACCGACGAGATCATCTACGCCATCCTCAGCCTCTCCGGCCAGGAGTACGTCGACGAGTACGCGGCCGTCGTCAAGGCGCAGGAGGCCGAGGCCAAGGCGGAGAAGGAGCGGCGGTTCCCGCGGATGCCGCTCGGGTGAGGCCGCCCGGGGTGAGCTCTGCCGTGGGCTCTGCTGTGGGCTCTGCCGTGGGCTCTGCTGTGGGCAGAGATCCCCGCGCGGGTCGGCCCGGTCGTCGTAGCGTCGCCGTATGACACGACGTGCTGTGGTGATCGGGGCCGCCGGACAGATCGGGCGGGCGGCGGTGGGTGTGCTCGCCCGCGACGGGTGGGACGTCACCGCCCTCTCGCGGGGTGGTGGGCGCGACGACGGGTGGCCCGGGGAGGTCCGGGCCGTGCCGGGCGACCGGGAGGACGACGCCGTGCTCGCCGAGGTCGTCGGTGACGGATGCGAAGTCGTCGTCGACGTCGTCGCCTACGGAGGCGGCCACGCTCGGCAGTTGGTCTCGCTCGCCGACCGGATCGGGTCCGCCGTCGTCATCTCCAGTGTGTCGGTGTACGAGGACGACAAGGGGCGGAACTTCGACACGCAGGAGGAACCGGACGGCTTCCCCGAGTACCCCGTGCCGATCACCGAGCAGCAGCGCACGGTCCGGGCCGGTGACACCTCGTACAGCACGCGCAAGGTCGTCCTCGAACGTGAACTGCTCGCCGCCGGTGAGCAGTTGCCCACGACCCTGTTGCGGGCCGGTGCCATCCACGGGCCGTACTGCCGGTCGCCGCGCGAGCTGTACTTCGTCAAGCGCAACCTCGACGGACGGACCCGGCGGGTCCTCGCCTACGGCGGGGAGAGCCGGTTCCACCCGGCGAGCGTCCACAACATCGCGGAGTTGATCCGGCTGGCCGCCGCCCGCCCGGGCAGCCGTGTCCTCAACGCGGTCGATCCGGACGCGCCGACGGTGGCGGAGATCGCGCGGGCCGTCGATGCGGTGATGGGGGTGGAGGAGCGGGAGGATGTCCTCGTCGACGGGCCGCCGCCCGTGCCCACCGTCGGGGACACCCCGTGGTCCGTGCCCGTGCCGGTGGTGTGCGACATGTCCGCCGCCGAGCGGGAGTTGGGGTACCGGGCAGTGGTGCGGTACGCCGACCGGCTGGCCGAGACCGTCGCCTCGATCGAGGCTCGACTGGCCGGGCGGGACTGGCGGGAGGCGTACCCGAAGATGCTCCAGGCGTACGGGGACCTCTTCGACTACGCGGCGGAGGACGCCTGGTTCAGGGCATGAGAAAGGGGCGGCCCGTCTCCGGGCCGCCCCTGCCTGTCACACCCTTACGGCTTCGGCGTGGCGTGCGGTCCGCACGTCACGTCGGCGGCGTCCAGCGTGCCGCTGAGCAGGTAGGCGTCCACCCGCGTGTTGATGCACGGGTTGACCAGGCTGGTCACACCGTGGGAGCCCGCGTCCTTCTCGGTGATCAGACGGGAGCCCTTGAACCGCTTGTGCAGCTCGACCGCACCGCCGTACGGCGTCGCCGCGTCCCGCTCGGACTGCACGATCAGCACACCGGGCAGGCCCTTGCCGGTCTTCACGTCCACCGGCGTCTGCTGCTTGACCGGCCAGGTGGCGCAGGGCAGGTTCATCCAGGCGTTGGCCCAGGTGAGGAACGGGTAGTCCTTGTGCAGGCGGGTGTTGTCCCGGTCCCACTTCTTCCAGCTCGTGGGCCACTTGGCGTCGGTGCACTCGACGGCCGTGTAGACGGCGTTGCCGTTCTCCGAGGAGATGTTGCCCGCGGTGTCGGTGAGGTCGGGCGCGGCCGCGTCGACGACCGCCTGGGTGTCACCGGCGAAGTACTTGCTGAGCACCGTGGCGGTGGAGACCCACGCGGAGTCGTAGTACGGGGCACTCTGGAAGAAGCCGATCAGCTCGGCCGGGCCGACCACGCCACCGATCGGGCTCTTCTTCGCCGTGGCCCTCAACTCCAGCCACTTCGCCTGGACTTCGGCACGGGTGGTGCCGAGGTGGAAGGCGGCGTCGTTGGCGGCAACCCAGTCCTGCCAGTCGTTCCAGCGCTTCTCGAAGGCGACGTCCTGGTCGAGGTTGGCCTCGTACCAGATCTTCTCGCGCGACGGGTTGACGACGCTGTCGACGACCATGCGACGGACGTGGCCCGGGAACAGCGTGCCGTAGACGGCGCCGAAGTAGGTGCCGTAGGAGACGCCGAGGAAGTTGAGCTTCTTCTCGCCGAGCGCGGCGCGGATGACGTCCAGGTCACGTGCGCTGTTCGGCGTGGTCATGTGCGGCAGCATCTCGCCGCTGCGCTTGTAGCAGCCCTCGGCGTACTCGCGGGCCAGCTTGCGCTGGGCGAGCTTGTCGGCCTCGGAGTCGGGCACCGGGTCCATCTTGGGCGCCTTGACGAACTCCTGCGGGTCGATGCAGGAGATGGGCGCCGAGTGGCCGACACCGCGCGGGTCGAAGCCCACGAAGTCGTACGCCTTGGACGTGTTGACCCACACCGGCGCCTTGGTGGTGACCCGGCGCGGGAAGCGCAGGCCCGAGGCGCCCGGTCCGCCGGGGTTGTAGACGAGCGCGCCCTGGCGCTCGGCGGGGGTCCCGGTGTTGCCGATGCGGTCGACGGCGAGCTTGATCTGCTTGCCGTTGGGCTTGGCGTAGTCGAGCGGCACGGTGACCCAGCCGCACTGGATGGGCTTCTCCAGCCCCCAGTCGGCGGGGCAGTCCTGCCAGTCGATGCCGGCCTTCTCGGCCCGGGCGGCGGCGATGGCGGCGCCGCGGGCCTCACGGTCCTGGCCGTGCCGTGCGCCCGCGTTCGCGTTGGCGGTGGGCGCCGCCACGGCCCCGGCTATCAGGGTCGCCGTGACGAGCACTCCGGCCGAGCCGAAAGCCGTGGCCCGCCTTGTCGGTCTGTGGCGCTTCAAGTGCGACCTCCCCGTACGTCTTTGATGAGTACGGAGATCCTGTCGGCTGTGGGTTCCCTGAGAACAGGGTCCGTGGGCTTTTCTTTACCAATCCGATAAACGGAGAGGCGCGTTCGCTACCCGATCTTCGGCGCCCGGCCTACGGAACCCGGCCTTCGTCACCCGAGCGACGTCAGGGCCTCGTCCAGCAGTCTCCGCAGCCGCAGCGCGTCGGGCGCCACGGCACTGACCAGGGCGGCGGGTCCGGCCAGCGGCATGACCACGGCACCGTCCCCCAGCACCCGGGCAGCCACCGGATGCGCGGTGAACTCGGGTCGTACGACGACGAGTTGCCCGACCGCTCGATGCCCCGCCAGCACGGCCGGGCCGTCCCAGCCGCCGGGCGCCCCGGGCCCGCAGGCGAGTTCCTGGTCCAGCACGGTCCGCCCGCCGACCCGCAGCACCAGCCGGCTGCTCAGCCGCCCCGGCTCCTCGCCGACCCGCCCGAGCACCTGCTCCTCGCGCAGCACGAGCCGACCGTACGCACCGACGTCGAGGTGTGTCGAGACGTACAGTTCACTGCCGTTCGCGGAGATCAACTGCGCGGGCAGCCAGTGCAGTTCACCGCCGTCGGCGACGGTGAGGCGGACGTCGTAGCGTGCCTCGCCCTTGGCCTGCCCGGGCAGGGCGATGGTGGCGGCGGCCGACCCGAGGTGCAGCCGGGCGCCCTCCTCCACCGTCGCCGCGACGGTGAAGTGGTCGCCGCCGAGCGGCCCGCTCATCGCGCCGACGAGCATGACCCGCGCCTCGGTGCCGCTCCCCCGCGTCCGGCGCAGCGCCAGCGGCCCGTCGCCCTCCAGCACGGGGAGCGAGGTGCCGCCGCGCCCGTCGTCGCGGGCGAGAATCCGCGCGGTCGCCTGTACGCCGCCGCTCATGCCGTCCACGCGGCGAGCTGCGCCCGCACCCACGCGGCGACGTCCGTGACTCCGGCCTCGGTCCGCAACGACTGGAAGACGACCGGCAGTTCGGCGCGCTGCGCCTTGGCGTCGGCCGCCATCCGCGCGAGGTCCGAGCCGACGTACGGGGCGAGGTCGGTCTTGTTGACGACGAGCAGGTCGGCGGTGGTGACGCCGGGACCGCCCTTGCGCGGGATGTCGTCCCCGCCCGCCACGTCGATCACGAAGATCTGCGCGTCGACGAGCCCCTTGGAGAAGGTGGCGGTGAGGTTGTCGCCCCCGCTCTCGACGAGCACGAGGTCCAGCGGCCCGACCTCGTCCTCCAGGTCCTCGACGGCTTCGAGGTTGGCGGAGATGTCGTCCCGGATCGCGGTGTGCGGGCAGGCGCCCGTCTCCACGGCGGTGATCCGCTCGGGCGGCAGCACGGCCTCCCGGAGCAGGAACTCGGCGTCCTCGCGGGTGTAGATGTCATTGGTGACGACGGCGAGGGACAGCTCGTCGCGCAGGGCGCGGCACAGCGCGGCGACCGTGGCGGTCTTGCCGGAACCGACGGGGCCGCCGAGGCCGATCCGCAGGGCGCGGCGGGCGCCGTCGGGGCGGTGCGCGTCCGCGCTGACAGCGGCGGGGCCGTCGTGGGAGTGGTCGAGATGCATGATTACGGCTCCTTGAACTGCGACGAACTACGACGCGAACAGCCGCACGGCCCATGCGGCGTGCAGCTCCGCGGAAATCTCCAACAAGGGCGCGGAGGCGGCGGGAAGGGCGTCGGCGCCCACCTCGGCGACCTCGCGCGCCGCTTCCACCGCCCGGTCCGCCACCCGGTCCAGCTCCGGCGCCAGCCGGGCCAGCACCCCCGTGGCGTCGAAGGGGTCGAGGCTGAGCAACCGTACGGTCGCCGACGCCGGCCCGCTCACGCTCTCGTACGCTGCGCAGTAGGCCGCGTCGACGGCGTCCAGTCCGGCGGCCCGGGCCGCGACCCCCAGCACCACCGGCTGATGCGCGCCCTTGGGGAACTCGCCTGCCAGCGCGTCGAGTTCGGCCGAGGGCCAGGTGGCCCGCGCGGCCCGCATCAGCTGCCGCCCGAGCTTGCGCGCGGCGGTCCGCAACGCGGGGGACGGGGTACGGGCGTTCGCCGCCGCGTCCAACCCGACCGGATCCACCCCGAGTACGGCCGCGGCGGCCAGGGACGCCGACACCAGTCCCGCCGTGTGCAACCGCCCCCGGCAGAACTCCTCCAGGCTCGAAGCCCCGTTGATCCGCCCGGCCTTGACGGCCGCCTCGGCCCCGCCGGAGTGCGCGTGCCCCCCGGCGGGAAAGCGGCCGTCGGCCAGGACGAGCAGTGCGGCCCTAGACATCGCGATCCCGCCCCATCAGAACAGGAAGTAACGCTGGGCCAGGGGCAGTTCCGCCGCCGGAGTCGCCTCCACCAGCTCCCCGTCGATGTGTACGGCGAAGCTGTCGGGATCGACCCGCACCGAGGGACGCGCGTCGTTCTCCCGCATGTCCGCCTTGGTCACCCCACGGGTCGACTCGATCGCGACGAAGCGCTTGCCGAGTTGCAGTCGCTCCGGCAGCCCGTCCTCGATCGCCAGCGGCGCGACGAAGTTGAACGAGTTGGTCGCGGGCGCCCGCCCGATCGCCCCGTACATGGGGCGCGGCAGGATCGGCTGCGGGGTCGGGATCGACGCGTTGGCGTCGCCCATCTGCGCATAGGCGATCTGCCCGCCCTTGACGACGAGATGCGGCTTGACGCCGAAGAACGCCGGCTCCCACAGCACGAGGTCGGCGAGCTTGCCGGTCTCCACCGAGCCGATCTCCCGGGCGAGGCCCTGGGCGACGGCCGGGTTGATCGTGTACTTGGCGATGTACCGCCGCACCCGCTGGTTGTCCGCGCGGCCGTCCCCCGGCAGCGCGCCCCGCTTCCGCTTCATCACGTGCGCGGTCTGCCAGGTCCGCATGATGACCTCGCCGACCCGGCCCATGGCCTGGGCGTCGGACGAGATGATCGAGATGGCGCCGAGGTCGTGGAGGATGTCCTCCGCGCCGATGGTCGTCGGCCGGATCCGGGACTCGGCGAAGGCCAGGTCCTCCGGCACCGCCGGGTTGAGGTGGTGGCACACCATCAGCATGTCGAGGTGTTCCTCGGCGGTGTTGACGGTGAACGGCCGGGTCGGGTTGGTCGAGCTGGGCAGCACGTGCGGCTCGGAGACGACGGTCATGATGTCCGGCGCGTGCCCGCCGCCCGCACCCTCGGTGTGGTACGCGTGGATGCCGCGTCCGGCGATCGCCGCGAGCGTGTCGCCGACGAAGCCGGCCTCGTTCAGGGTGTCGGTGTGGATGGCGACCTGGATGCCGGTCTGGTCCGCCACCGTCAGCGAGGCGTCGATGACAGCGGGCGTCGAACCCCAGTCCTCGTGGAGCTTCAACCCGAGCGCCCCGCCCCGGATCTGGGACAGCATCGCCTCGTGCGAGACGGTGTTGCCCTTGCCGAGGAAGCCGATGTTGAGCGGGTACTGCTCCATCGCCTCCAGCATCCGGGCGAGGTGCCACGGGCCGGGCGTCACGGTCGTGGCCTTCGAGCCCTCGGCCGGACCGGTACCGCCACCCACCAGGGTCGTCACACCGGCGGACAGCGCCTCGTCGGCGATCTGCGGGCAGATGAAGTGGACGTGCGCGTCGACCGCGCCGGCCGTCAGGATGCGCCCGTTGCCCGCGATGACCTCGGTCTCGGGGCCGAGCACCAGGTCCGGGTGGACGCCGTCCATGGTGTCGGGGTTGCCGGCCTTGCCGATGGCGGTGATCCGGCCGTCGCGGATGCCGACGTCGGCCTTGACGATCCCCCAGTGGTCGATGATCACGGCACCGGTGATGACGGTGTCCGGGGTGCCGTCTGCGCGCGTAGCGCGCGCCTGGCCCATGGACTCGCGGATCACCTTGCCACCGCCGAAGACGGCCTCGTCACCGGCGAGCCCGGGCCCGCCGGAACGATCCTCCTCGATCTCGACGATCAGATCGGTGTCGGCGAGCCGGATGCGGTCGCCGGTCGTCGGACCGAACAGGTCGGCGTACGCGGCACGCGAGATCTCAGGCATCGAGGGCACCTCCGGTCTCCCCGCGCAGTCCGGGCACGATCCGGGCGCCGGCCAGCGGGACGAGTTCGACGTCGACGGGGATTCCGGGCTCGAAGCGCACGGCGGTGCCGGCGGCGACGTTCAGCCGCTTGCCGCGCGCGGCGGCGCGGTCGAACTCCAGGCCGGGATTGGCCTCGGCGAAGTGGTAGTGGGAGCCGACCTGGACGGGCCGGTCGGCGGCGTTGAGGACGGTCAGGCGGGTGACCTCACGGCCCTCGTTGTAGACGATCGGGTCCTCGGCGAAGAGGATCTCTCCGGGAATCACGGCAGCCCCCGTCAGACGATCGGGTCGTGGACGGTGACGAGCTTGGTGCCGTCCGGGAAGGTGGCCTCGACCTGGACGTCGTGGATCATCTCGGGGATGCCCTCCATGACGTCGTCCCGGGTGAGCAGCTTGCGCCCGGAGGCCATCAGTTCCGCGACGGTACGGCCGTCACGCGCTCCCTCGAGAATGTGCGAGGTGATGAGGGCGACGGCCTCCGGGTGGTTGAGCTTGAGTCCGCGGGCCCGGCGCTTCTCGGCGACGTCGGCCGCCACATGGATCAGCAGCCTCTCTTGCTCGTGCGGGGTCAGTTGCACGTCCCACCTCACAGTCCTCGCTCCGGACCGTGCGGGGTCCGGTTGCCGCAGCCGCCGGGCAAAATCCCTGGTGGCGTGCCGGAAGGCTAGTTGGACCGGGTTTCAAGCAAGTTAACCGAGCTGTGATCCACCGGTCGTGACGCGGTGCTCAGCGTCCGGGAGGTCCCGCACGCTCATCAGTGCCCGCAGCCCGTCCTGGAGGATCTCGCTCGACACCGGCCCGAACAGGGCCTGCTGGGCGAGGAAGCCCATGGCCGCGGCCATCATGGTGCGGGCCACGTGGTCCGCGGGGACGTCCGACCGCATCATCCCGGTGTCCTGGTAGGCCTGGACGATCCGTCCCCAGGTCTGCTGCACCGCGCCGTAGCCGTCCCGCAGAACGGCCGCGAGTTCCTCGTTGCGAAGCGTCTCCGTCCATACCTGGACGACGAGCCGCGGGAAGGCCGGACGCCCGTCCACGGTCAGGAACTCCTTGGTGGCGAGGATCCGGCCGAGCACCGTCGCGACCAGGACGTCCGGCGGCGGGGGCGGGCTGCTGAGGGCCGCCTCCTCGAAACCGGCGCGGACCTGGCCGAGCACCTCCTCGACGATGGCCGCGATGAGGGCCTCCTTGCCGGTGAAGTAGCGGTACACGGCCCCGGCCGACAGGTCGACCTCCTTCAGCACGTCCTGCATGGAGGTGGCATGGAAGCCGTTGCGGGCGAAGCAGACCGCGGCACCGTCGAGGATCTGCCGGCGGCGGGCGTCGAGGTGTTCCTGGGATACGCGGGCCATGGTCCTCAATGTAAAACGAACGTTCCTTCTTGACAAGACGCGCTCCCGGCACGACGGTGGGAGAGAAAGAAAAACGAACGATCATTCTCTTTAAATCGAACCCCTCCGAGCCAGCCCGAGCCAGGAAGGCCACCTCATGTCCACCGCTTCCGCTACGACACCCGCCGGCGCCCCCCGCCGCCTCCTGGCGGTCGCCGTCCTCGTCCCGCTCCTCGCGGCGCTCGCCCTGTGGGCCTTCGCCTGGCCCGCCGCCCGCACCGCGCCCCGCGACCTGCCGCTCGGCGTCGCCGGTCCGGCCGCCGCGACCGCCCAGGTCGAGCAGCAACTGGCGCGACACAAGGGCGCGTTCGAGATCCACCACTACGCGGACGAGGCCGCCGCCCGGGACGCCATCGAGAACCGGACCGTGTACGGGGCGGTCGTCGTCACCGCCCAGGGTCCCGAGCTGCTGACCGCGTCGGCCGCGAGCCCGGTGGTGGCGCAGTTGCTCCAGCAGGCCGTGGCCCAGCCGGCGGCGGCCAACGGCACCCAGGTCAGGACGGTCGACGTCGTGGCGGCGCCCGCGAAGGACCCGCGCGGCGCGGCCCTGAACGCCAGCGTGCTGCCGCTGGCCCTGGCCGGGATCGCCGCGGGGGCGGCGGTGACGTCGGTCGGACTGCGCGGGACGCGTGCCGCGGTAGCCCTGGTCGGCGCCTCGGCCCTGGCGGGCATGGCCGCCGCCGGGATCACGGACAGCTGGCTCGGTGTCGTCACCGGCAACTGGTGGGCGGAGGCGGGGGTGTTCGGGCTCGCGACGCTCGCGGTGAGCAGTGCCGTCGCCGGTCTCGCCGCACTTCTGGGCACCGCCGGGATCGGGATCGCGTCCGGCGTGATCATGCTCTTCGGCAACCCCTTCTCGGCGGCCCCCTCGGCGCCGCAGCTGCTGCCCGAGCCGGCCGGCGCGATCGGCCAGTGGCTGCCGCCGGGCGCGAGCGCGACCCTGCTGAGGTCGGTGGCGTACTTCGACGGCGCCGCGGCGACCGGCCCCGTCCTCACCCTGACCTGGTGGGCCGCGCTCGGTCTGGGTGCCGTCCTGCTGGGGAACGCGCTCAAGGGGCGCAAGAAGAGCGCCCCGTCCGCGGCCGAACGGGAGCTGGTGCCCGCCGGCTGACCCGGGCACTCTGGGACGGACCGCGCACCTCCGCTGTAGCGGACGGGGGTGTGCGGTCTTTTTCGTGTCCGGCTAGGAGGCGCCCGTGCCCCGATGGTGGGCCGCGATGCCGAACCGCTGCGGCTCGCGGGGGGGCGAGGACAGCTCGCGCACGGTCGAGACCGCGCTGATCACCTGCTCCTCGGCGGGCTCCGGAAGCTCCTGGAGTTCCTCCAGCCGTTCGAGATCGGCGGCGGAGACCAGGGCGACGAGCGGCTTGCCGTGCCGCGTGACGACGACCCGCTCACCGCCGTACACCACTCGGTTGATCAGGTCGGCGAGCTCAGCCCTGGCTTGCGTCACCGGAATCTCGTAGGCCATACCCCCATCATAACGTCACGTACATCCTGTACATTTTTTACAGACGCCGAAGGAGGGGTACCCATGACCCGACCGACCGCCCGCCATGTCCTGCCCGAGTTCACCGAACGCACGAGCTCCGGCAGCAAGACGATGGACCCGTACTCGAAGCTGCTGGAGGAGCGGATCGTCTTCCTCGGCACCCCGGTGGACGACATCTCGGCGAACGACGTGATGGCCCAGTTCATGCACCTCGAGTACCAGGACCCGGACCGGGACATCTCCCTCTACATCAACTCCCCCGGCGGCTCCTTCAGCGCCATGTCGGCGATCTACGACACGATGCAGTTCGTCACGTGCGAAGTGGAGACGATCTGCCTGGGGCAGGCCGGATCGTCCGCGGCCGTGCTGCTCGCGGCCGGCACCCCTGGCAAGCGGTTCGCGCTGCCGGGTGCCCGCATGGTGATCCACCAGCCCTCGCTGTCCGAGCCGGTGGAGGGACAGGCCAGCGATCTGGCCATCCGGGCCGAGGAGTTGGGGCGCGTCCGCGACCGACTGGAGGAGATGCTCGTCCGGCACACCGGGCGCACCCGGGAGCAAGTGACCGCGGACATCGAGCGGGACAAGATCCTCACCGCTCAAGAGGCCCTGGAATACGGCCTGGTGGATCGGATCATCCCCAGTCGCAAGGCCTCGCGCCCCGCTCCCGGCACCCGGTGAGCGGGCGATGCTGCCACCCGAACTCCCGCCGCTGCCCGCGCTGACACGCGCCGAGGGCGAGTTGATCGACCGTTACCTCGACGTGGTCGACCTGCTCGGCCGGATCAACCCGGCGCACCACGGCGACACCTACCGCGGACTGCGGGCCGCGCAGGCGCTGGTCGCCAAGGCGGCCGAGCTGCGTGACGCGCTGACGCTGATGCACCAGCGGGGCGAGACGGAGCTGCATGCCGCAACCCTGGCGCGGGCGCTGCGCGTCCTGGACGGTGAGCGGCGCACAGCGCGGGTCACGGTGCCACCGCTCTCCGGCAGTTGACGCGGACGCACCCGGTCCGGACCGCCGGCCACGACGCGAGGCGTCCGGACCGGCCTTGAAACGGACCAAAAGACGTACCCCCATTTGGAGTAGTCGCCGGTCGTTCTGTGGGGCCGTCAGGGTTGCGCAACGCGCGTAGCCCGAGGCCGGAATGAGTCGTTCCGTCGCTGGTCCGAGGCTCCTTGACCCCCTGGACAGTCCCTCGAACAGAGGAGTGTCCACCCGAACGGGTGAGTGGTGAGTAACGCCACAAATCCCCGATTCCATTGGGTTTTTCGGGTGTCGGTGCGTGAAGATCCCTGTCTGACGACAAGCCCCCGCCACAGCGGCGGGGCGATCCGGGTGGACGCCGAGTCCTGCCGCCACCCGGATGACCGGTCGACAGGAGTGGATCGGCAGGAGTGGAGGACCCAAGCACGACGGGTCGCCGGAACAGCGCTCAACGGCCGTTCCGAGCAGCCCTTGGGGTGAAGCCGCAGTACGCGGCCGGGCAACTTCGCCAGCCCGAATCCGACAGGTCATCCTTCACAGGCGGCTGACGAAGGGTTGCGCATGTCTGCGCTCAATCGTGTCCCGTCGCTGATGGCCCGAGCCGGTACCGCCTCGGCCCTCACCATCGCCGCAGTGGGCGGCTCCATCGTGGTCCCGGGCGTCGCCTCCGACGCCGAGGCCGCGACACCGGCGACGAAGGCACTCCAGGTCGCGGCTTCCAAGAAGGGCTCCCCCTACAAGTGGGGCGCCGCGGGGCCGCACAGGTTCGACTGCTCCGGGCTCACGCTGTACTCGTACAAGAAGGCGGGCAAGAAACTGCCCCGCACGGCGGCCCAGCAGTACAACAAGACCCGCCACATCTCGGCCGGCAGCCGCAAGGCCGGCGACCTCGTGTTCTTCCACTCGGGGTCGAACGTGTACCACGTCGGGATCTATGCGGGGAAGGGGAAGATCTGGCACTCCCCGAAGAGCGGGGAGGTCGTGAAGCTCCAGAAGATCTGGACGAAGAGCGTCTGGTACGGCCGGGTCAAGTGACCTTCCCGCGGGGGTGGCGGCGACCTGACCCGCCGCCACCCCCGCGGGACCTCCGGACCCGTTGAGGACGCCGTCGGTCAGGGCTCCTGCTGACCCGCCGCCGACACCGGCTGCGCCGGTACCGTCCACGGGAGTTCGATGGAGACCGTCTTGCCGCCCTCGCGGGTGGGGCGGACTCTCAGCTTGCCGCCGCACTCCGCGGTCAGCCAGCGAATGATCACCATGCCTCGGCCGTTGTCCTGCTGGACAGCGGCCGGGAGCCGTTTGGGGAAGCGGGGGTGGCTGTCGGTGACTCCGATGCGCAGTTGCTCGTCGCGGTCGAGCTGGATGTCCACCGTGAAGGTGGGTGACTGACCGAAGGTGTGCTGTACCGCGTTGGTGGCGAGTTCGGAGACGATGAGCCGGATCGTCTCCGCCGCCTCCGTGTCCGCCGGCAGGCCCCACTCCGAGAGGGTGCTCAGGACGTAGGCGCGGGCCGCGGAGACCGAGGCGGGATCGCTCGGCAGAGTGACGGATGCTTCCAGATGGTCTGCCATGGCGAGGTCGTCCCTTTCCCACGGGACCGCAGTCCGACACGGAGCGGATGGTTCGAGTACGGTCCCGGACTGGTGCTTCTTCGCCAGACTGCCATTACCAGGCCGGTCACGGTGCCGATCCACCAAGATATGCATATATCTGTCGCTCGAAGCGGTGAACTCTCCGACGGAAGACCGTATTTGGGTGGCTCGGAAGGAGTAAGGAGTAGCCCATGCAGCACGGTCCCGCGGTACGCCGCCGGAAACTGGGCGCCGAATTGCGTGCGTTGCGCACCGGTGCGGGGCTCACCAGTGGTGAGGCGGCCCGGCTGGCGGGCTGGCACCAGTCCAAGGTGAGCCGGATCGAGACCGGCGCCAGCGGGGTGAAACCGGCCGATGTGCGGTTACTCCTGGATGTCTACGCGGTCCAGGACAGCCAACTCAGGGAGTTGCTCCTGATGTTGGCGGGGTCCGACGAGGGCGGCGGACGCCACCACTGGTGGCACGCCTATCGCGGGGTGCTGCCCCCGACGTACCGGGACTTCATCAGCCTGGAGTCGCAGGCGACCGCGATGCGTACGTTGGAGATCTCCGTCGTCCCCGGGCTGTTGCAGACGCCCGAGTACGCCCGTGCGGTCACCCGGGCCGCGGTCGGTGGCCTCGACGGCGAGACCGACGACAGGCTCGACGCGCTGGTCGAGGTGCGGCTGGCCCGGCAGGACGTGCTGCGGGCCGACCCGCCGCTGGAACTCGCCGCGGTGCTGGACGAGGGGGTGCTGCGCCGGGAGATCGGCGGACCCGAGGTGATGGCCCGGCAGTTGCGGCGGCTCGTCGAGGCGGCCCGGCTCCCCCAAGTCAGACTTCAGGTGCTGCCGTTCGCGGCGGGAGCACACATCGGCATCACCGGCCCTTTCGTAATCTTCTCATTTTCGCGCACTTCTGATCTGGACGTGGTTGTTCTCGACCACTTGACGAGTAGCCTCTACCTCGAGCGGAAAGAAGACCTCCGGGCCTACACCGAGGCCTTCAACACCCTCAAGATCCACGCCCTTTCGCCCGAGGACTCGTTGGATTACATCGCCGCGATAGGTGACGGCGCGTAAGGAGGCACCATGTCTGCACTGCCTCGGAACGTTCCTACCAGTACCGATCTGCTCGACGTGCGCTGGCTGCGCAGCAGTTACAGCACGGGAGCGAACAACTGTGTCGAGACCGCTCGGCCAGCGTCCGGCCCGCGGGCCGGACTCGTCGCCGTACGCGACTCCAAGGACCCGTCCGGACCCGCGCTGCTCTTCTCCCCCGGGAGCTGGGCGGAGTTCACGGCCGCGTTCTGATCAGTTCCGATCCCGAACGGACCCGGCCGTGTCACGCCGACTCATGGTCGTGTCTCACCGATCACCCGTACAGCGCGTTCGATCTGCGCCTCGGAGAGGTCCGCGCGGGCGGTCAGCCGCAGCCGTGAGATGCCGTCGGGCACGGAAGGAGGACGGAAACAGCCCACGGACAGGCCTGCGGCACGGCAGTCGGCCGCCCATTGCACGGCCCCCTCCGGGGACGGCGCGCGCACGGAGACCACCGCGGCGTCCGGTCGTACCGCCTCGTGACCCGCGGCGGTCAGGCGTGCGTGCAGTTCGGCGGCCACCTCGCGTGCCCGGGCCGCCCGCTCGGGCTCGCGGCGCAGCAGGCGCAGCGCCGACAGGGCGGCCCCGGCCGCCGCCGGAGCCAGCCCCGTGTCGAAGATGAACGTCCGTGCCGTGTTGACCAGGTGGTCGATCACCCGGGCCGGGCCGAGCACGGCCCCGCCCTGACTGCCGAGCGACTTGGACAGCGTGACCGTCACGACGACGTCGTCGGCGCCCGCGAGCCCCGCCGCGTGCGGGGCGCCTCGGCCGCCGTCGCCGAGCACGCCGAGGCCGTGGGCGTCGTCGAGCACCAGACCGGCGCCGTACTCCCGGCATGCCTCGGCGTGCGCGGCCAGCGGGGCGGCGTCGCCGTCGACGGAGAACACCGTGTCGGACACGAAGACGGCCGGGCCCGGTCCCTCATGTGTCTGCAACGCCTTGCGCACGGCGTCCGGGTCGGCGTGTTCCACCACCTGTGAGGTGCCCCGGGCCAGCCGGCAGCCGTCGATCAGCGAGGCGTGGTTGCCGACGTCGGAGACGACCAGCGAGCGGAGCGGGGCCAGCGCGGTGACCGCGGCGAGGTTGGCCGCGTAGCCGGAGGAGAAGACGAGGGCCGCCTCGAACCCGCAGAAATCGGCCAGCTCGCGTTCCAGCTGAGCGTGGAGCTCGGTCGTGCCGGTGACGAGTCGAGATCCGGTGGAGCCTCCGCCCCAGGTCCGGGCGGCCCGCGCGGCCCCCTCGACCACCTCGGGATGACGGGTCAGCCCCAGGTAGTCGTTGCTCGCGAGATCGAGCAGCGGCGAATCGGCGGGGCGCGGGCGCAGGGTCCGCACCAGGCCCCTGCGGGTGCGTACCCGCACCTGCTGGTCGATCCAGCCGAACGCCATGGGTCCTCCGGAGGTTTTGTAGGCAGCGAACAGACACTAGTGGGACAAGCAGCCGCCCACTGTGTGGCAATACCCACACAGCGAATGGCCGCTGTTGTACGAACTCTCCTTGGCCGGAGACGGCTCCTTAGGACAGGATCAGCTTTCATGGACCTGCTGAACACGCTGGTGGACAAGGGGCTTCGGCGCGAGCTGCCGACCCGCGACGAGGCGCTCGCCATCCTCGCCACTTCCGACGACGACCTGCTCGACGTGGTGGCCGCGGCCGGAAAGGTGCGCCGGCACTGGTTCGGCCGACGCGTGAAACTGAACTACCTCGTCAACCTCAAGTCCGGCTTGTGCCCCGAGGACTGCTCCTACTGCTCGCAGCGGCTCGGCTCCGAGGCCGGGATCCTGAAGTACACCTGGCTCAAGCCCGACGAGGCCTCCAAGGCCGCCGCCGCGGGTCTCGCGGGCGGCGCGAAGCGGGTCTGTCTGGTGGCGAGCGGGCGCGGTCCGACGGACCGGGACGTGGACCGGGTCGCGGGCACCATCAAGGCGATCAAGGACCAGAACGAGAACGTCGAGGTGTGCGCCTGTCTCGGGCTGCTCTCCGACGGCCAGGCCGAGCGGCTGCGCGAGGCCGGCGCGGACGCCTACAACCACAACCTCAACACGTCCGAGGCGACGTACGGCGACATCACGACGACGCACACCTACGCCGACCGCGTCGACACCGTGCAGAAGGCGCACGCGGCGGGGCTGTCGGCCTGCTCGGGTCTGATCGCGGGCATGGGCGAGTCGGACGAGGACCTGGTCGACGTGGTCTTCTCGCTGCGTGAGCTGGACCCGGACTCGGTTCCGGTCAACTTCCTGATCCCGTTCGAGGGCACGCCGCTGGCCAAGGAGTGGAACCTCACCCCGCAGCGCTGTCTGCGCATCCTGGCGATGGTCCGGTTCGTCTGCCCCGACGCCGAGGTGCGGATCGCGGGCGGCCGTGAGGTCCATCTGCGCACGATGCAGCCGCTCGCCCTGAACATCGCCAACTCGATCTTCCTCGGTGACTACCTGACGTCCGAGGGCCAGGCGGGCAAGGCCGACCTGGAGATGATCGCGGACGCCGGCTTCGAGGTGGAGGGCGCGGGCGAGGTCACGCTGCCGCAGCACCGGGCGGACGTGGCCGCCGCGGCGGGCGGATGCGGTTCGCATGCCGAGGCCGGGTGCGGTTCGCATGCCGAGGCCGGGTGCGGGACCGGCTGTGGTTCCGTGTGCGGTTCCCCTGAGCCGGCCGCCGTTCCCGAGGTCAACGAGCCGCGCACGGATCTGGTCGCCGTACGCCGTCGCGGTGCCGGGACGGATCTCGCGCCCAATGCCTGAGCTGCCCGTGTCCGAGCTGCTGGAGCTCGACCGGCGGCATGTCTGGCATCCGTACGGGCCGATGCCCGGCCGCGTGGAACCGCTCGTCGTGGAGTCGGCGAGCGGGGTGCGGCTGCGCACCTCCGCCGGGGAGCTGGTCGACGGCATGTCGTCCTGGTGGTCGGCCATCCACGGCTACAACCACCCGGTGCTGAACGAGGCCGCCGCCGGGCAGCTCGGCCGGATGAGCCACGTGATGTTCGGCGGGCTCACCCACGAGCCCGCCGTACGCCTCGCGAAGCACCTTGTCGACATGTCGCCCGACGGGTTGGAGCATGTCTTCCTGGCCGACTCCGGGTCGGTGTCGGTCGAGGTCGCGGCGAAGATGTGCCTACAGTACTGGCGGTCGCTGGGCCGCGCGGGCAAGCAGCGCCTGCTGACCTGGCGGGGCGGCTACCACGGGGACACCTGGCAGCCGATGTCGGTGTGCGACCCCGAGGGCGGGATGCACGACCTGTGGACCGGCGTGCTCCCGCGCCAGGTGTTCGCGGACGCTCCGCCGGCCGAGTACGAGGAGTCGTACGCCGACCGGCTGCGCGAGTTGATCGAGCGGCACGCCGACGAACTGGCCGCGGTGATCGTGGAGCCGGTGGTCCAGGGGGCGGGCGGGATGCGCTTCCACTCCCCCGCCTATCTGCGGGTGCTGCGCGAGGCGTGCGACGCGCACGACGTGCTGCTGGTCTTCGACGAGATCGCGACCGGCTTCGGGCGTACGGGCGCGCTGTTCGCGGCGGAGCACGCGGCGGTGACCCCGGACGTGATGTGTGTGGGCAAGGCGCTGACCGGCGGCTACCTGACGATGGCGGCCACCTTGTGCACGGCCCGCGTGGCCGACGGCATCTCGCGTGGCGAGGTCCCGGTGCTGGCGCACGGCCCGACGTTCATGGGCAACCCGCTCGCGGCGGCCGTGGCCTGCGCGTCGATCGAGCTGCTGCTCGGGCAGGACTGGCAGTCCGAGGTCAAGCGGATCGAGGCGGGGCTGATGGAGGGCCTGGCGCCGGCGCGGGAGCTGCCGGGGGTCCGGGACGTCCGCGTCCTCGGTGCGATCGGTGTGGTCCAGCTCGATCACGAGGTGGACATGAAGGCGGCCACGGAGGCGGCCGCGCGCGAGGGCGTGTGGCTGCGGCCGTTCCGCGACCTCGTCTACACGATGCCGCCGTACGTCACGGGCGACGCGGACGTGGCACGGATCGCGCGGGCCGTGTGCGCGGCCGCGGGAGAGGGTTGAGATGTCTGTACTGGTGATCACGGGCACCGGCACGGAGGTCGGCAAGACGATCACGACCGCCGCGGTCGCCGCCGCCGCCGTCGCCGCGGGCCGGTCGGTGGCCGTGCTCAAGGCGGCCCAGACGGGCGTACGACCGGACGAGCCGGGCGACGCCCAGGAGGTCGCGCGACTCGCGGGGCCGGTGACGACGGCCGAACTCGCCCGCTACCCGGAGCCGTTGGCCCCGGCGACGGCCGCGCGCCGGGCGGGCCGCGCCGCGGTGCGCCCGCCGGAGATCGCCGAGACGGCCGCCAAACTCGCCACCGAGCACGATCTGGTGCTCGTCGAGGGCGCGGGCGGGCTGCTCGTCCGGTTCGACGAGGCGGGCGGAACGCTGGCGGACGCGGCGCAACTCCTGGGAGCGCCGGTGCTGGTGGTGGCCACGGCCGGACTGGGCACGCTCAACGCCACCGACCTGACGGCCCGTGAACTCCGCTCCCGGGGACTGGAGTTGGCGGGCGTCGTCATCGGCGGCTGGCCCAACTCACCCGATCTGGCGATGCGGTGCAATGTGACCGACCTGCCCGAGGTCGCCGCCGCGCCGCTGCTGGGGGCGCTGCCGATGGGCGCGGGCGCACTGGCACCGCCGGACTTCCGCGCGGCGGCGCCGAGTTGGCTGGCGCCGCGGCTGGACGGGGTGTGGGACGCGGAGGTGTTCCGGGGGCGGGAGGCTCCTTCGGAGCGGCCTCAGTCCTCAGAGCCCCGGAGAGAGTTCTGAATGCTCAGCTGAACCTCTTGGACGGTCCAGCCCGTCCTCATGACGTGCATGATGCGGACATAGGGATATCGCTGCTCCAGAGCGGCGATGTCGAGCGCCCCTTGGGGCGTCGTCGCTCTCTCGAAGTCTTCCGGAGGCACCACGCGGGCAACTCGTTCGACGAGTTCGGAGTCCCTCCTGCGCCGGATCATCTTGATCTCGCTCGCCGTGTCCGAGGGTTTGTCCCGCCGGTAGGTGAGAAGCACCTGGAGCTGGAAGTCCAGGTCCAGGGTCAGTTGCACGCGTACGGCAGCGGGCGAGGGAAGGAGGTTTCCCGCGTCCGTGTTCGTCTCGTCGTCATCCATCGTCGCCCGCCCCTCCTGCACCGGCTCGCCGGGAGCGCAGACGTTGCTCCCACACCTCCGCCAGGTCGTACTCGCCCAAGCTCACCGCGGCCCTCCGGCCGAGTTCCATGATGTAAGCCTGCTCGTCGACGTCCTCCTCCAGGACCGACGAGGCGTCCATGTTCCACAACCACGAGCCGGGGGTGGCAGGAGATCCTCTGCGGTAGTAGTCGTCGCCGATCTCCAAGGCGGTCTTCGCATTGCCGTTCAGCAGGTGGAGCAGCATCCGGTTGGCCACGTTGACTGCGAAGGGCACCGCGAAGAGCCCAGCCGCCTTGTCCAGCGTGCGCAGGGCCAGGTCACGGTCGAGCGGGATCTGGCAGAAGCCCAGGTTGTTGAGGAACCGGGCGTTGTCCGGCGACTTGTCCACGACCGACTCGTAGATGGCCACGGCGATGTCCGCACGTCCGCGCTTCAGTTGGGTGGTCGCGATCTCCACCAATGTCCACGACCATCTGGGAGTCCCTTGGTTGGACGGAGCGTCCAGCTTGACGGGCGGCCAAGAGGTGCAGAGTGCGTGCGCCTGACGGGTGAGCGCGGCACGTGCGGCGTCCAGGCGTGCCGCGACAATCGGGCTGACGTCGAAGGCACGCACGGCTTGCAGCAGTACCGCGACGCGCATACACCCGGCCCAGGACACGACATGTTTCAGCGCTTCTTCGCCGGACACTCCCGCAGCCAGTCGCAGGCCGGCCACATCGGGCAGGGAACGAGTGAAGGCGGGTAGCTTCTCGAGCACTCCGGCGACTGTGCTGAAGTCGGAATTCGCCGCGGCCAGCCACGCCTTGAGGATCTCCTGCCGGTACCCTCGCGGAAGCCTGCTCAGATAGGCATGGACCTGCCGGTGGGTGCTCCAGGTACGGCCGGACGTGGCACCGGCGGCGAACAGAGCGGACACCGAATCCATGGTCGGCGCCAGCATGTCCGCCTGTCGGGCGCCGATGGATGCCAGCGCCATCGTGGCGGCCTCATCCAGGTCGTTGGACATCAGAGCGGCCTCGGCCCTGGCGTCGAGCACCTGCGCGCTGAACGGGGCGGGGGTGTGCTCCACTTCTTCCTGGCGGTCCGGCCATTTGGCGCGCAGCCGGGCCAGTTCGACGTCGGCGTTGGCATGCGGAGTCACCACCAGTCGAGCCTCCGCCAGCGGTGCCACCCGGGGCTGCACATCGATCCAGTCCGTCACGCTGCCCACCGCCATGACCGCGGTGAGCACCGCGGAATCGCGCCGCTCGGGGCCCTGTGCCGGGATGGCACGCCGCACGGCACGCAGGAGCTGGTATCGACGCGTCATAGGTTGCGTGGAGTTGAGTATCTGTTCGATGGTAGGCAGCGCGACGGGCTCGGCCTCCGAGACGGACTGTGCGGACTGCAGGGCTCCAACCTCTCCACCGGTGTCCAGAGCCGCCGCCTGCCGGGGCTCCGGAAGCGGGTCGCGGCCGGGGACTCGTAGAGCCTGGACGAGGGGACCGAATACACCACCGTCGATCGCGCTGCAGAGCTTCTCACGGATCTCCGGAGGCAGTCGGTCCGCCTCCTCCAGCAGGAACTGCCCCACGTCCACCAGCCGCTTCTTCGACAGTTCGTCGGCGAAGGCATCCCAGATGCCGATAAGGGTCGGTGTGTCTGCGGACTTCACAGTGCACGCCATGAGCCATCGCAGCTCTGTCGGCGCTCCGGGTTCGAGGATGTACCGGGCCAGTACCACCAGCAAGGGGTCCTGTAGCGCTGCGGACCGCAGTCTCTCAACGGCATCGGCTGTCACGTCGACCACCATGTTTCCCGGCAGGCCGCGGACCAGGTGCTTCTCACCGTGTTCCGCGGCCGCCGGGTCCACAGACAGGATCAGAGCCGCGCAGTACGGGTCGCTCGGCTCCAGGGTGCCCGTGGCGATCTCCTCGGCCAGGGACAGTGCGGTGTCGGCATGGCGCAACACGCGTTCTGCGAGTTCGCGTTGGCTCAGGCGCGCGCTCACGTCGGAGGTGACCAGGAGTTTCCGCACTGCTGCGGACGTGTCGAAGGAGCGCAGGGCGTGCAGGGCGGCCGCCGCGCGCACGACGGGATGCGCCCGTTCGTCGGCAGCGAGCGATTCCAGCGCGTCGAGGGCCGCCTTGGTCGTGGTCTCCGCCAGCGCGTCGACCGCGGATTCCCGTTCCTCCGGCGTGAAGTCGTCACGGCGGGCGCAGTCGATCAGGGCTTCCAGTGACTCGTGCGCCGTGCCGCCCGCGATGGCGCGGAGTGCGGCGGTGATCACATGAGTGGGCAGGGACGGGTGGAGCAGGTTCCGCACGAGCCCGACGGTTCGCGAATCCTTCATGGAGGACAGGAGGACCGCACTGCGGCTCCGATCAATGAAGTCGTTCGAGCACAGCAGCACCAGCAGTTCGTCACGGATCCGCTCACGTTTCTCCTCGCTGACGCACGCCCCCGCCGCGAGGACGAGACCGGCGGTGAAGCGAGCGGCATTGAGCGGATCGTCACTGAAGCGGATCTCCAACTCCCGTATCAGCACGTCCGGCTCGGCCAGGAAAGTGCCGGTGGCCCCGATCACCTGTTCCCACTCGGGCTGGGCCCAGATGCGCCACACATACCCGAACCATGTGCCGTGCTCGGCCAGATGCTGGGCCAGGAGATGATCCCGGATCGCATCGTGCAGGAACACCAGGACATAGTCGTCCCGCCACTTCGCCTTCTGCACGACGCCGGTCGCCACGAGATCGTCGATGGCGGTTCTCGGCGCGATGAGCCTTTCCAGAGCCTGCCACTGGGGCGCTCCTGCCAACCGGTCCTCGATCGTGGCGATCGGCACCTCGGTGCACAGTCCGGAGTCGTTCTGGAACAGCGAGGCCACGTCTTTCAGCAGATGCAACCGCAGTCGGACCCGCTCGTCATCCGTCTCCGACAGTCCTGCATGCCGGTCCTCCTCGGCCGTAAGGCGCTTGAGCGCCCGTTTCCACAGCTCGTGCTCGGTACGCGGAGGCGTGTCGTCCTTGCCCTCCGAGACTTTGCACAGCAGGGCCAGCAGCAGGGGCGAGCGGAGCCACTCGATGCGGCGGTCGGTGACCCATCGCCGGACGTGCAACGACCGCTCGGTGCGCCCCTCGAACCACGCTCGGACGAAACGGAGCTGCTCCGCGGTCCCGAACGGCTGCACCTCGCACAGCACGGTTTGCTTCGCCACGCGATGCTGCGGCACCGCCGAGGGGCGTGTGGTGAGGACGAACCTGCTGTGCCTCGGGTGCAGCAGGTCGATTATTTCGCTCAACTTCGCCGCGAGCAGCGGCTGTTGTTCGCGCACCTCATCATAACCGTCGATCAGCAACTCCACCGGGCTTTGCGTCTGCAGCAGTTGCGCGACCTCGGTCACAGCGTCCGGCACCTGGGCGACGTCCGAGGGCAGAGCCTCGGCCAAGGCTTTGGCCAGCGCCGCCGGGTCGCCGGAGCTCGGTTTGGCTTCGGCCAGGACGGTTTCCAGCTTCGGAGCCGCGATCAGGATCGGGATGCGTTGGGGGTGGCCGTCGACCGACTGCTCCTTCGCGAGACTCAGCGCGCGTGCGCGCACCGCCCAGCTCTTGCCCGAGCCCGGTCCACCGACGAGCGTCAGGAAGTGATACCGGTCCAGCGCGCTGGACAGCTGCATCCGGCGCGGGGCGGTCGTACCCGTGCTCTTGCCCAGCGAGATCGCCGTCGCCGACCGTTCCCCGGGAGGGTCGCTCTGTCCACCGGAGTCGGCCGGTGGGGTGACGATGACTTCCTGGGATATCTCGGTGAAGGACAGGGGTGGGAACCAGGACGGTAGTTCGCCGCAGTGGAGCACGAGCTTGTCCATGTAGGCGCGCAGCCTGTCGTCCGCAGCAGCCGGACGCGCGCCCTCCTCTCGCTTGATCACCCAGGCTGCGAGCCGCTTCGCAGCCACGGGCATCAGCCGCGAGCCCCAGCTCCGGTGGTGGTGCTCTCCCATCTCTTCAAGCTCGCGTACTGCTTGAGTGATCGTCATGCCACCGAGCACGCTCAGCACCACTCTGGACTGAGGAAGGGTGAGGTTCAGTTCCTCGACGAGAGGACCGTATTTCTTGGGCAGTTCGACGAACAGTGCGTCCCTGACCCTCGAGCAGGCGTGTTCGACATCGATCGTGTCCGGAGTCGTACCGAGTCCGCTGAGGCTGTCGCGCATGAACGAGAACGTCTGCACGCCTATCAGTGCGGCGCTGAGTTTGTCACGCGGCTGGTCGGTGCGAAGGGCAGCGGAAAGGACTGTCTCCAGTGCTGCACGTGCGTCGTGCGTCGTCCCCACACCTTCAGCGTACTCAAGCCACTGGCACATGGATGCGGAAATGCACCCACGTGCATCGCGGCACGCAACAGCCGTGCACCAGCCCCGTCCTTGACTGCCCTTACTCGCCGAACGACGGCGATTCCCCGAGGACGTCGGGGACTTTCCGGGAGGGGTCGCCTCGTGCAGGTCTTCGTCTGGTTCACCCTCAGTGTGATCACGCCCATGGTGCTCACACTGGCTTTCGTTCTCGTCCGCGGCTCGCTCAAGGCCGAGAACCCGGCGCATTTCGCCATCGAGGTCCTCAAGCGGATTCCGGCGCTGTTCCGGGTCCTGTGGGAAGGGGCTCGCTCGCTCCGGCGGTGACGAGCATCGGGCCACGTCGGCGATGAGGCCGCAGAGGGGCGTCTCCTTCGAGGAGGCGCCCCTCTGCATGTGTCTCGCAAACACCCTTACCGCGCGTCGCCCTCGCTCAGCAACCGCACCAGCTCGATCCGTGACCGGATCCCCAACCGCGCGAAGACGCCCCGCAGATGGTGGTCGATCGTGCGGGGGCTGAGGGCCAGTCTCGTGGCGATCTCGCGGTTGGTGGCGCCCTCGGCGGCCATGCGGGCGACCATGAGCTGCTGGGCGGTGAGGCGGGTGGTGGGATCGACCGGGCTCGCTGAAGCGGGAGTTGCGGGGGTGCCGAGCGCGCGGAGTTCCGCGCGGGCCTGGGCGGCGCAGTGCGGGGCGCCGAAGTGCTCGAACGCCTCCAGGGCGCTGTGCAGGCGGTCGCGGGCCTCGGTGCGGTGCCGCAGTCGGCGCAGGGCGCTGCCGAACAGCAGCTCCGTGCGGGCACGTTCGAAGTCGCGGGTGCCTCGGGCGTGCAGATCGAGTGCGGTGCGGTAGTGGTCGACCGCTTCGGCGCCGGGCGCCAGCAGGGCCCGGCACCGGGCGCTGAGCGCCAGGTCGTCGGGGCTGCGGACGGCGCTCGCCCAGCGGTGGTAGTCGGCGTGCGCGACCCGGGCCACCCGGGTGTCGTCGGTGCGGACGGCCGCCTCGACGTAGTGCGGGGTGGCCAGGTGCCGGATGGCCCGGTGGCCATGGCCGGGGCCGAAGCCGGCGAGCGCCCGCAGCCGGGCCGCCGCCGCGGCGAACCGGCCGCTGCTGAGGTCGAGATAGGCGAGCGCCCACTGGGCGAGCGCGGCGGGCAGACCGAGACCGCGCCCGAGGGCGTACGACCGGGCCGTCGCCGCCCGTTCCCGGCACACGTCGGCGTCGCCCGTGAGCGCCGCGAACATGGCGAGGGCCGCTTGGAGATGGCAGGCGCCGTTGTCCTGACCGGTGGCGTAGGCATGCCAGAGCGCGTCGGCCGCGGCGGCCTCCCCGGCGCGCGGGCGCCCGGTCCAGAAGTCGGCGTAGGCACGGAACTCCATCGCCTGCGCCACGGCGACCGTCGCGCCGCGCACGCGCGCGGAGGCGGCTGCGCGGACGGTCGCCGCGCTGGCCCGCGTGTGGTCGCCGAGCAGCAGGGCGGCGATTGCGGAGTGGATCAGGAGGGTGGGGTCACCGCCGGGGCCGCAGCGTCCGGCCGTCGCGCCGAGCAGGTCGCGCGCGTCCTCGTACCGGCCCTCGAAAGCCGCCGCGAGCCCGCCGAGCGTCCCGGGCGGCTCGATCCCGAGCCGCCGCGCCACCCGGTCGGCCTCCCGGCATCGCCGCAGGTCACCGGTGTAGATGGCGGCCTCGGTGGCCCGGGCGAGGAGGTGGAGGGCGGGGTTGGGGACGCCGAGGGTGGTGAGGGTGGGGCGCGTGGTGTCCAGTGGTGCGGATGGTGCGGATGGTGCGGGAGAAACGTTCCGGCCTATCGAGTCCGAGAGCGCGCCCACGTCGCCTCCCCCCTCCTCCTGCTCGCGCACCGCCGCCGTCAGCAGCGCGTCGAAGGCCTCCGCCGCGTTCCCGGCCCGCAGGGCGAGTACGCCGGTCAGCGCGTCGTCCTCGGTGCGCGCTGCCAGGGCTCGCGCCCGGTCGCCCGCACCGGACTGCCAGGCGTACACGGCGGCACGTGTCAACAGACGGGTTTGCCCGGCCCGGTCGGGGCACAGCGCGGCCGCGCGTTCGGCGAGGGCGCGCGCCAGCGGGAGGCGACCCTCGTCGCGGGCCGCCGCGGCGGCCGTGCTGAGCTCCGCCGCCAGCCGGGCGCTCGGGCCGAGGGCGCCCGCGCCCCGGTGCCAGGAACGCAGCGGCGTCTCACCTTCCGCGCTCAGGACGCGGGCCAGCAGCCGGTGGACGTCGCGCCGGTCCGCCGGTGAGCCGGTCTCGTACGCGGCGATCCTCGTCCAGGCGTCACGGAAGACGACCCCGTCGGCCCGCGCGTGGGCGAGCCCCGCGGCCTCGGCGGCCTCCAGGGGGCGGGTGTCGAGGCGGGCGGCGGCGACCGCGCGCAGGAAGGCGTGCGTGGCGACCGGGTACTGGTCGGCGGCGGCGAGGAGGAGCAGGAGGCGGGTGTCGTCGGGCAGGGCGCGGATCTCCGCGCGGTGGGCGCGCAGCAGCGACGGGGCCAGTTCGGCGGGTTCGGCGGGGAGCGGGTCGAGGCCGGCCGAGCGGCGGTCGCCGAGCAGTCGTACGGCCTCGGCCGCCGCGCGCGGATCGCCGTGCACGGCGTGCAGGAGCCGTACCCGGACGCCCTCGGGCAAGGCGGAGAGCAGGGCCTGCCACGCGTCCGTGACCGGCGGTGGCGAAGTGGGGGCAAGGGGTGGGGGGTTCACCGGAGTCACCACGCCATCGACGTTACTGGCGAGTTAATTGAGCCGTAAAGACCGGCGATTTCGCCGATGCGGCGCGCGTAGACCCGGCCGCACCCTCCTGACAACCCCACCCGTATCAGGAGGCATCATGCAACTCCGCATGCGCCGCACGTCAGCGGCCGTCTCGGCCGTGGTCACCGCGCTCCTTCTGTCGCTCTCCCTGTCCGCGGCCCCCGCTCAGGCCGCGACCCACGATCCGATCGTCTTCGTCCATGGTTTGAGCAGTGACGCGAGCAGCTGGGACGACTGGATCGCCGACTTCAAGGCCGACGGCTACACGTCCTCGCAGCTGTACGCGTTCTCGTACGACTGGTCCAAGTCGAACGTCACCACGGCGAGCCAGCTCTCCAGCTACGTGAAGACCGTGCTGTCGCAGACCGGCGCCTCGAAGGTGGACCTGGTCGTGCACTCGATGGGCGCGCTGAACTCCCGCTACTACCTCAAGAACCTGGGCGGGACGTCGTACGTGGACGACTTCGTCTCGGTGGCCGGTGTCAACCACGGCACGACGACCGCTTCCTGGTGCTCCTGGCTGTACACGTCGTGTGCCGAGATGTACACGGGCAGTTCGTTCCTGACCTCGCTCAACTCCGGTGACGAGACCCCGGGCAGCGTCCGTTACGCCAGCTACTGGTCCAACTGCGACGACGCCCTCACCCCCGACACCACCGCGATCCTCAGCGGGGCGACCAATGTCGAGGTCGGCTGTGTCTCGCACACCGACATGAACAACGACTACGGGGTCTACCAGCAGGTGCGCGACTTCGTGGCGTAGCTTCCGGGCGGGAGGTGCACGGATCGTGTACCGGGGGACAATCACGGTAGGGCCCGTCCTTTCGGGAGGTCGCCATGCCGCTACGGTCCGCCGGCTCGGGCAGGTTGCCGAGTGATCCCGTGCACCACCCGCTGTTCGCCCGCTACTACGCCCGCGCGAGCGTGACCGCCGAGACCCGCTGGGGCATGGCCGGGGTGCGTGACCGGCTGCTGTCCGGGCTGTCCGGGCGGGTCATCGAGATCGGCGCGGGCAACGGACTGAACTTCGCGCACTATCCGCGGACGGTCGCGGAGGTCGTGGCGATCGAACCGGAGCGCGGTCTGCGGCAGTTGGCGGTGGAGGCCGCCCTGCGCTCCGAGGTGCCCGTGGACGTGGTGCCGGGCGCAGCGGAGGCGCTGCCGGTCAAGAGCGAGGCGTTCGACGCGGCCGTGGTCTCCCTGGTGCTGTGCAGCGTGCGGGATGTGCCGCGGGCGCTCGCGGAGATACGGCGGGTGCTGCGGCCCGGCGGTGTCCTGCGGTTCTTCGAGCACGGCCGGGGCGGCGGAGCGGCGATGCGGTTCACCCAGCGGGCGCTGGACCGGACGGTGTGGCCGCCGCTCGCCGGGGGCTGCCATCTGTCCCGGGAGCCGGTGGCCGCGCTGCGCGAGGCGGGGTTCGAACTCGGGCCCTACCGGCGGGTGTTCATGCCGGAGAAGGGGCCGAGGACGCCGGCGTCCTTCTGTGTGCTGGGCACCGCCTGGCGTCCCGCCGAGTGATCGGCCCGGCGCTCACAGGCTCCACTGCCGCAGCTCTTCCGCGATGTCGTGCACCGAGGCCTCCCCGCTCTTGACCAGCCGGGCCAGGTCACGGACCTGCTCGGGCGAGGTGACGACCTTGAGGCCGCTGGCGACCAGGTAGGCGTAGGCGACGGAGGACGCGAACAGCGCGTTGGAGCGCTCCAACGCCGGTACGTGGATCAGGAGTTGGAGCAGGGCTGCGGCGCGGGCCTGCGGGCTGTCGTAGACGGGTACGTCGAATATCTCGGCCTGGTGGCGCGCGACGGCCGCGACGAGGGCTCCCCAGTCGACGACCTGCGGGTCACCCGGTGTCTTGTGTTCGGCGAGCATGAGGAGCCAGGCGAGGTCGATTCTCACGTTGTCGCTCAAGAGGTCAGCGACGTCCCTCGCGGTCGGCGCCGAACTCCTCGGCGAACACGTTCTCGTACTGCTTCATGAAGTCGGCGGCGGCCTCCACGAAGGTCTGCCCGACCTGGCCGGCATCCTGCTTGACCAGCTCTTCGATGTAACGGTTGACGCTCATGCCGCGGGCCAGGGCGCGTTCGCGAGCCGCGCGGGCGGTGCCCTCGTCCACGCGTACGTTCAGCTGGGTCTTCGCCATACCTCGACGCTAGCGCCGAACCGCTAGCACCGGCAAGGGGTCCACCCGGGGATGGAGATTGCCCCTTACATCGGTATCAGGGGCCCGACCTGGGGTGGAGACGGCCTTGCACTCACGGGGGATATCGGGTGTGGGCGGGGTCACACTACCCTCGGCCGGACAAGGGAGTCGGTACGTCCAGCGAGCGAGGAGGCAGTCTTGTCCACATCTGCTGCGGAGCACGCCCCCGGCCATGCCTCGGCCGACGGGATCGCGGCCCGCGCCCGCGGACTGACGAAGGCGTACGGCTCGGGTGAGACCACGGTGCTCGCCCTGGACTCGGTGGACGTGGACATCGCGCGCGGCCGCTTCACGGCTGTCATGGGCCCTTCGGGCTCCGGCAAGTCCACGCTGATGCACTGCCTGGCCGGGCTCGACAACGTGTCCGCCGGTCAGGTCTGGCTCGGCGACACCGAGATCACGGGGCTCAAGGAGCGCGAGCTGACGCGGCTGCGGCGGGACCGGATCGGGTTCATGTTCCAGTCGTTCAACCTGATCCCGACGCTGAACGCGGCCGAGAACATCACCCTGCCCATGGACATCGCGGGCAAGAAGCCCGACGAGAAGTGGCTGGACCAGGTCATCGACACGCTGGGGCTGCGGGACCGGCTCAAGCACCGGCCCGCCCAGCTCTCCGGCGGTCAGCAGCAGCGGGTGGCGTGCGCGCGGGCGCTGGCCTCCCGGCCGGAGCTGATCTTCGCGGACGAGCCGACCGGCAACCTCGACTCGCGGGCCGGTCTGGAGGTGCTCGGCTTCCTGCGCGACGCCGTGGACGACCTCGGGCAGACCGTCGTCATGGTCACCCACGACCCCGGCGCCGCCGCCCACTCCGACCTGGTGCTCTTCCTCGGGGACGGACGGATCGTCGACGAGATGGCGCGGCCGACGGCGGAGGCGGTGCTGGAGCGGATGAAGCGGTTCGACGTGATCCGCGGCCAGGTGGACACCGCTGAAGGCCAGGCCGACAGCGAGGCAACCCCCGACGTCTCCCTCGACAAGGACTGAATCGGTGCTGAAGGCGACGCTCCGCAGCTTCCTCGCGCACAAGGGACGGCTGGTGCTGTCCGCGCTGGCCATCGTCCTGTCCGTGGCCTTCGTCGCGGGCAGCCTGATCTTCTCCGACACGGTGACCCGGACCTTCGACCGGCTGTTCGCCTCCACGTCCGCCGATGTGACCGTGGAACCGAAGGACGACCTCGACTCCCAGGTGCCGACCGGTGAGGCCCGCACCCTGCCCGCCTCACTGGCCCAGCAGGTGGCGAAGGTCGACGGTGTCGCGTCGACCCACGCGGACGTGAGCGTCGAGAACATCACGGTCGTCGACAGCGACAACGAGTCGGTCGGCCCGACCACCGGCGCCCCCACCATCGCCTCCGACTGGTACGTCACCGACCGCAGCCCCGTGAAGCTCACCTCCGGCCACGCCCCGCACGGCGCCGCCGAGGCGCTCCTGGACGCCGACACCGCCGACAAGAAGCACGTGAGGATCGGCGACACGCTGACCGTGCTGGCTCAGCCGGGCACGTTCAAGGTCCGGATCGTCGGCATCGCCACCTTCACCACGACCAACCCGGGCGCGGCCCTGGTCTTCCTCGACCCGGCCACCGCGCCGGACCAGCTGCTCGGCTCACCGGACAAGGCGACGGGCATCTCGGTGGACGCGGCCCCCGGTGTGAGCGACGCCCAGCTCAAGAGCCGGATCGCCGCCACGCTCGACACCGGTACCTACGACGTGAGGACCGCCGACGAGCAGGCCGACTCCGCCGCGGAGGATCTCGGCGGGTTCCTGGACGTCATCAAGTACGTGATGCTCGGCTTCGCCGGGATCGCGGTGCTGGTCGGCGTGTTCCTGATCGTCAACACGTTCTCCATGCTGATCGCCCAGCGCACCCGGGAGCTGGGCCTGCTCCGGGCGCTCGGCGCGGACCGCCGGCAGGTGCGCCGCTCGGTGCTGACGGAGGCGATCCTGCTCGGTCTGGTCGGCTCGACGCTGGGCCTGGCGGGGGGCATCGGGCTCGCCGCCGGGCTGATCAAGCTGATGGGTGTCTTCGGGATGAACCTCAAGACCACGGAGATGGTGGTCGGTTGGGGAACTCCCGTGGCGGCGTACGTCGTCGGCGTCGGGGTCACCTTCGTGGCGGCGTATCTGCCGGCGCGGCGCGCGGCGGGCGTCTCGCCGATGGCCGCGCTCGCGGACGCCGAGATCGCGGGTATCGGAAAACCGCTCAGGACCCGGGCGATCGTGGGCTCGATCGTCGGGGCGCTCGGCGCGGCGGCGCTGGTGGGCTGTGCGACGGCGACGAAGACGTCCTCGTCCGCGTCCCTGCTGGGGCTGGGCGTCGTCCTCACCCTCATCGCGACCGTGATCGCGGGACCGCTGCTGGTCCGCCCGGTCATCCGGGTTCTCGGCGCGGCCTTCCCGGCCCTGTTCGGCTCGATCGGCCGCATGAGCCAGCGCAACGCCCTGCGCAATCCCCGTCGTACGGGCGCCACCGCGGCGGCCCTCATGGTGGGCCTCGCCCTGGTCGGTGGCATGTCGGTGGCGAGCGCGTCGATGTCCAAGTCCTTCGACCAGCAGATCGACAAGACGCTGGGCGCCGACTTCGTCGTCCAGAACAGCAACTTCGTACCGTTCTCGCAGACCGTCACCGACGCGGTGCGCGACACCGAGGGCGTCGGTCTCGTCGTACGGCAGCGGTTCGCGCCGCTGGCGGTGCGGCTGCCGGACGGCAAGCGCGTCGAGACGACCGCCGCGGGCTACGACGACAAGGTGGACGACGTCGCCCATGTCACGTACGCGGACGGGGACTCGGCGGCGGCGCTGGCGCCCGGCAGCATGGGCATGGACGTCGACTTCGCCAAGGACCACGACGTGCGGATCGGCGACACGCTCCCCGTGGAGTTCCCGGGCGGGCAGCGCACCGAGATGAAGGTCGCCGCCTTCACCGACCAGGACGGCTCGGACGGGTTCGGCATGCAGGGCGGGCTGTTCTTCGGCATCGCCACGGTCGAGAAGTACGTGCCGGGCGGCCAGGACTCCGCGCTGTACGTCAACGCGGCCTCGGGCACGAGCGCCGACCAGCTGCGCGCCCGGCTCGACAAGTCCCTCGACCCCTATCCGCAGGTCCAGGTCCGCGACCTGGCCGACTACAAGAAGCTGGTGCACGACCAGATCGCCGTGCTGCTCTACCTGGTGTACGCGCTGCTCGGCCTCGCGATCGTCATCGCGGTGCTCGGCGTGGTCAACACCCTTGCCCTGTCGGTGGTGGAGCGCACCCGGGAGATCGGACTGCTGCGCGCCATCGGGCTCGGCCGACGCCAACTGCGCCGGATGATCCGCCTGGAATCGGTGGTGATCGCCGTCTTCGGCGCGGTCCTGGGGCTGGCGCTCGGGCTGGTGTGGGGGGTGTGCGTGCAGCAGGTGCTGGAGTTGCAGGGCATGAACGCGCTGGCGATCCCGTGGTCGACGATCGTCGCGGTCGTGGTCGGCTCGGCGGTCGTCGGCATCGTGGCGGCCCTGCTGCCGGCGTTGCGTGCATCGCGCATGAATGTGCTGGCGGCCATCGCGCACGAGTGATGGAATCGGCGTGACCTCAAGTCGTAGCTGTCCGAGGAGAGTTCATGTCGCGTCCGTTCCGCTTCGGCGTCAACCTGATCGACCCCGCGCCCGCCGCGGAGTGGCGCGCCAAGTGTCGCCGGGCCGAGGAGATCGGTTACGACGTGATCCTCGTCCCGGACCATCTGGGCATGCCCGCGCCGTTCCCGGCGCTGGTGGCGGCGGCCGCGGCCACCGAACGGCCGCGGCTCGGCACGTTCGTGCTCAACGCGGGTTTCTGGAACCCGGCGTTGCTCGCCCGCGAGGTCGCGACGACGCAGGCGCTGACCGACGGGCGTCTCGAACTCGGTCTGGGCACCGGGTACGTACAGGCCGAGCACGACCGGGCCGGGCTGCCCTTCGGGTCGCCGGGCGCGCGCGTGGACCATCTCCGGCACACGGTCGAGGAGTTGGGGCGCCTCCTCGACACCAAGGTGCCGTTGCTGCTCGGCGGCAACGGCGAGCGGATGCTGCGGCTCGCCGCCGAGCACGCGGACATCGCCGCGTTCACGGGCGCGTATCTGGCGCCGGGGAACACCGAGGGCAAGCTGGTGCCGACGACCCTCGACGAGTTCGACGCGCGGTTCGCCCGGTACCGGGAGCTGGCTGCGGACCGTGCGGAACCGGCGGAACTGAACCTGCTCCTCCAGATGGTGGCCGTCACCGACGACCCGGAGGCCGCCGTACGACCGCTCGTCGACCGGGTCCCGGGCTTCACCGTGGAGCAGGCGCTGGAACTGCCCATCCTGCTGGTCGGCAGCAAGGAGGAGGTCACCGCGAAGGTGCTCGCGCTGCGCGAGAAGTACGGGTTCAGCTATCTGACCGTGCTGGAGCCGCACCTGGAGGCGTTCGCGCCGGTCGTCGCGGAGCTGGGCGGCAAGTGACCGCGGCCCGCGTCCGGATGCGGTCCGAACGCCGCCTGCGTGCTGTCCCGACGCCGTCCGCATGCTGTCCGGATGCTGGAATTCCGGGTCTCGTCGCGGGGTGCGTGATGGGATCGTCGTATGACTGATCTGCACATCAGGGCCGCCGTCCCCGAGGACCTCGACGCCGTGCTGGCCTTCTGGAAGACGGCCGCCGAGGGCACGAGCATCAGCGACGACCGGGACGGCGTCGAGCGGCTCGTCGCCCGGGACCCCGAGGCACTGATCCTGGCCGAGCGGGACGGCGAGCTGGTCGGCACGGTGATCGCGGGTTTCGACGGCTGGCGCTGCCATCTCTACCGGCTCGCGGTGCATCCGGAGCGCCGCCGCCAGGGCATCGGCTCGGCGTTGCTCGCCGCCGCGGAGGAGCGGTTCGTGGCACTCGGCGGGCGCCGCGGGGACGCGATGGTGCTGGTGCGCAACGAGACGGGGCAGGCGGCGTGGCGGGCGGCCGGGTACGCGCCGGAGGAGAAGTGGCGGCGCTGGGTGAAGCACCTCACGGTTTGAGCGGCTTTACTTTTCCTTTGCCGTCGGTGGGTCACCCGGCCTCCCGACGCAAGGTGTGGGCTGCGACGCCCTGTCCGATCATGGGACGGAGGTGACCCGATGACCGAAGTGCTCCTGCTGCTCGTGGCGATCCTGCTCTCCGTGGCCTGCGGTGCCTTCGTCGCCGCGGAGTTCTCGCTGACCACGGTCGAGCGCGGCGCCCTGGAGCGGGCCGTGGAGCGCGGCGAGCGGGGCGCGTCGGGCGCCCTGAAGGCCGTACGGAATCTGACCTTCCAGCTCTCCGGGGCGCAGCTCGGCATCACCGTCACCAACCTGGTCGTCGGCATGCTGGCCGAGCCCTCGATCGCCAAGCTGATCGCCGGCCCCCTGGAGTCGCTCGGCATCTCCGCGTCGACGGCCTCCTCGCTCGCGCTGGTGCTGGGTACGGCGCTGTCGACGGTGTTCCTGATGGTCGTCGGCGAGCTGGTCCCGAAGAACTGGGCGATCTCCTCGCCGCTGGCCGTGGCCAAGCGGGTGGGCAACGCGCAGCGCTGGTTCAGCGCCGCGTTCCGGCCCTTCATCACGCATCTCAACAACACCGCGAACCGTGTCGTACGCCGGCTCGGCGTGGAGCCCACTGAGGAGCTGGCCGCCGCGCGCGGGCCGCAGGAGCTGGCGGCGCTGGCCCGCTACTCCGCCAAGGAGGGCGCGCTGGAGGCCGACACCGCGGAACTCTTCGTCCGCACCCTGAACCTCGCGGACCTCACCGCGGAGAACGTGATGACGCCACGCGTGCAGGTCATCGCGCTGGACGCGCAGGCGACCTGCGAGGACGTCGCCAACGCCACGCGCGCGACAGGCCTGTCCCGCTTCCCGGTCTACCGCGGCAGTCTCGACTCGGTCGTGGGCACCGCGCACATCAAGGACGTCCTGACCGTCCCCGCCGAGCGGCGGCCCCGGGTGCCGGTCTCCGAGCTGATGCGCGAGCCGTTGCTCGTCCCGGAGTCCCTCACCGTGGACCGGCTCCTGGACCGGCTGTCCGGGAAGCGCACGATGGCCGTGGTCATCGACGAGTACGGCGGCACCGCCGGGGTGGCGACGCTGGAGGACATCGTCGAGGAGGTCGTCGGCGAGGTCCGCGACGAGCACGACCCGCACGAGACGCCGGACCTGGCCCCGGCCGGGAGCGACGACGAGGGCCGCGCGCTGTACTCGGCCGACGGCTCGGCCCGTGTCGACCAGCTCGCGCGGGTGGGACTGCGGGTGCCCGAGGGGCCGTACGAGACGCTGGCGGGGTTCGTGGCGACCGAGCTGGGCCGTATCCCCGTCGTCGGCGACACCGTCGAGGTCGCCGGCTGGCGGCTGGACGTCGTGGACGCCTCGGGGCGCCGGGCCGCGCGGGTGCTGCTGCACGGGCCGCTCGACGGTCCTGCGGACGGGGAGGTCGGGCCGTGACCGTCGTCCAGTTGCTGATCGGTTTCGCGACCCTCGTGGTCAACGCCTTCTTCGTGGGCGCCGAGTTCGCGCTGATCTCCGTGCGCCGCAGCCAGATCGAGCCGTACGCCGAGGAGGGGGACCGGCGCGCGAAGAGCGTGCTGTGGGGGCTGCGGCACGTGTCAGCGCTGATGGCGGCCGCGCAGCTCGGCATCACTCTGTGCACGCTGGTCCTGGGTGTCGTCGCCGAACCGGCCATCGCGCATCTGCTGGAGCCGGTGTTCCACGCGCTGGGCGTACCGAAGGGCGCCGGGCATGCCGTGTCGTTCGTGATCGCGCTGGCCCTGGCGACCTATCTGCACATGCTGCTCGGCGAGATGGTGCCGAAGAACATCGCGCTGGCGGAGCCGGTACGCAGCGCGCTGCTGCTGGGGCCGCCGCTGGTCGCCCTGGCCCGGGGGCTGCGCCCGGTGATCTTCGCGATCAACGCCTTCGCGAACGCCCTGCTCAGGCTGCTGCGGATCGAGACGAAGGACGAGGTCACAGCGACCTTCTCGGACGCCGAGCTGGCCCGTCTGGTGAAGGACTCCGACGACGCGGGCCTGATCGACGACCGCACCCGGGAGCGCCTGCACGACGCGCTGGAGCTGGGCCGCCGCCCGGTGGGCGACGTGGTGCTCCCCCTGGAACGCGTCGTCTACGCGCGCGTGGGGGTCACTCCGGAGGAGCTGGAGCGGCTGTCGGCCGAGTCCGGGTTCTCCCGGTTCCCGGTCGTGGACGAGACACGCAGGATCGTCGGCTACCTCCATGTTAAGGACGCGTTGGACGCCTCGCCGCGGGACGTACCGTTCCGGGTGCGGGAGATGCGGCCCATCGCGCGCGTGCGGGAGAGCACGCCGCTGGACGACGTGCTGACCGCGATGCGGCGCAGCCGGACGCATCTGGCGGCGGCGGTCGGGGACGACGGGCGCCTGGCGGGGCTGGTGACGATGGAGGACGTGCTGCGCAGGCTGTTCGGGCAGCGGGCCTGAGCTCCGGGGTCGCCAGGGGGACCGACCGGAGGGCCTGAGCTCTGAGGTCGCCAGGGGGACCGACCGGAGGGTATGTGCACGGGATACCATTTCTGTCGCCATGGAGAAGAACCCCACATACACCAGCCTCGTCGCGGTCGGCGACTCCTTCACCGAGGGCATGTCGGACCTGCTGCCGGACGGCTCCTACCGCGGCTGGGCCGATGTCCTGGCCGGCCGGATGGCCGCCCGCACACCCGGTTTCCGCTACGCGAACCTCGCGGTGCGCGGCAAGCTGATCCAGCAGATCGTCGACGAGCAGGTCGACGTGGCGGCCGCCATGCAGCCGGACGTGATCACCCTGGTCGGCGGGCTGAACGACACCCTGCGCCCCAAGTGCGACATGGTCCGGGTCCGGGACCTGCTGACCGAGGCCGTGGAGCGGCTCGCCCCCTCCTGCAAGCAGCTGGTCCTCATGCGCAGCCCCGGCCGCGAGGGCCCCGTCCAGCAGCGCTTCCGGCCCCGCATGGAGGAGCTGTTCGCCTGCGTCGACGAGCTGGCCGAGCGGCACGGCGCCCTGGTGGTCGATCTGTACGGGGCGCCGTCGCTGAGCGACCAGCGCATGTGGGACGTGGACCGGCTGCACCTCACGCCCGAGGGGCACCGCCGGGTCGCGGAGGCCGTGTGGCAGACGCTGGGCTACGACCCCGAGGACACCGAGTGGCGTACGCCGATGGCGGCCACGGTGCCGCCCCACTGGGTCGCGCGGCGCATCGCCGACGCCCGCTTCGCCAAGCAGCACCTGCTGCCCTGGATAGGGCGGCGTCTGACGGGCCGGTCGTCCGGGGACGGGCTGCCGCCGAAGCGCCCGGAGCTGCTGCCGTACGACGGCCCGGCGGCCTGACCTGGCGTGACGCAGCTCTCGTAGGTTCCGCCGAAGTCACCCATGGCGCTGGCCTGCACGATTCGCCAGTAGAATCCGTACACGTGACTTCCGCTCCCGCCAAGCCCCGCATCCCCAACGTCCTCGCCGGACGCTACGCCTCCGCCGAGCTCGCCACGCTCTGGTCGCCCGAGCAGAAGGTGAAGCTGGAGCGGCAGCTCTGGCTCGCCGTGCTGCGGGCCCAGAAGGACCTCGGCATCGAGGTCCCGGACGCGGCGATCGCCGACTACGAGCGTGTCCTCGACACCGTCGACCTGGCCTCCATCGCCGAGCGCGAGAAGGTCACGCGGCACGACGTGAAGGCGCGGATCGAGGAGTTCAACGACCTCGCCGGGCACGAGCACGTCCACAAGGGCATGACCTCGCGCGACCTCACCGAGAACGTCGAGCAGCTCCAGATCCGGCTCTCCCTGGAGCTGATGCGCGACCGCACGGTGGCCGTGCTGGCCCGCCTCGGCAAGCTGGCCGGCGAGTACGCCGAGCTGGTCATGGCCGGCCGCTCCCACAACGTGGCCGCGCAGGCCACGACGCTGGGCAAGCGGTTCGCGACCGCCGCCGACGAGCTGCTCGTGGCGTACGGGCGCGTCGAGGAGCTGCTGGGCCGCTACCCGCTGCGCGGCATCAAGGGCCCGGTCGGCACCGCGCAGGACATGCTCGACCTGCTGGGCGGGGACGCGGGCAAGCTGGCGGAGCTGGAGGACCGGATCGCCGGGCACCTCGGCTTCTCCCAGGCCTTCACCTCCGTCGGCCAGGTCTATCCGCGCTCGCTGGACTACGAGGTCGTCACGGCGCTGGTGCAGCTGGCGGCGGCGCCTTCGTCCCTGGCCAAGACGATCCGACTGATGGCCGGGCACGAGCTGGTGACCGAGGGCTTCAAGCCGGGCCAGGTGGGCTCCTCGGCGATGCCGCACAAGATGAACACGCGGTCCTGCGAGCGCGTCAACGGCCTGATGGTCATCCTGCGCGGCTACGCGTCGATGACCGGCGAGCTGGCGGGCGACCAGTGGAACGAGGGCGACGTGTCCTGCTCGGTGGTGCGCCGGGTCGCGCTGCCGGACGCGTTCTTCGCGCTGGACGGTCTGCTGGAGACGTTCCTGACCGTGCTCGACGAGTTCGGCGCCTTCCCGGCGGTCGTGGCCCGCGAGCTGGACCGCTACCTGCCGTTCCTCGCCACCACCAAGGTGCTGATGGGCGCGGTCCGCGCGGGCGTCGGCCGTGAGGTCGCGCACGAGGCGATCAAGGAGAACGCCGTGGCCTCGGCGCTCGCGATGCGCGAGCAGGGTGCCGAGCGCAACGAGCTCCTCGACAAGCTGGCCGCCGACGAGCGCATCCCGCTCGACCGCGCCCAGCTGGACGCGCTGATGGCCGACAAGCTGTCCTTCACGGGCGCCGCGGCCGACCAGGTCGGCGTGGTCGTCGGCCGGATCGAGGAGATCGCGAAGCAGCACCCGGAGGCCGCCGGTTACACCCCCGGAGCCATCCTCTGACGCGCTTCACCGCCGCCGAGTTGGAGGCCGCCCGCGACCGTCTGGTACCGGACGTCGTCGCGGACGGTCTCCGCGTGCTGTTCTGCGGGATCAACCCCGGTCTGATGACGGCCGCGACGGGCCATCACTTCGCCCGTCCGGGCAACCGCTTCTGGCCGGTGCTGCATCTGTCGGGCTTCACACCGAGGCTCATGAAGCCCGCCGAACAGCAGGAGTTGCTGTCGTACGGGCTCGGCATCACCAATGTCGTCGCACGGGCGACCGCGCGGGCGGACGAGCTGAGCGCGGAGGAGTATCGCGAGGGCGGGCGGCAACTGGCGCTGAAGGTGGCCCGGTTGCGGCCGCGGTGGCTGGCGGTCGTCGGAGTGACCGCGTACCGGGCGGCGTTCGACGACAAGAAGGCCCAGGTGGGTCCGCAGGAGCGGACGATCGGGGACACGCGCGTGTGGGTGCTGCCGAATCCGAGCGGGCTGAACGCGCACTGGACGGCGGCGACGATGGCCGAGGAGTTCGCGCGGCTGCGGGTCGCCGCGGAGGCCTGACCGGTCACGGCGAGGCCGTCTCCGTGACGGCCAGCCAGAGCCGCGGCCGGCTCTCCTCCTCCCGGTCGGCCACCGCCACGGTGACGTGACGGCCGCTCTCGGGCACGACCCACGTGCGCACGTCGATCGCCAGGGCGGTGAGCGTCGCCCAGGGCTCGGGTATGACCTCACCCCGGGCTGTGCGCTCCTCCAGCGTCACGGTCCCCCGGCGGAACGCCTCCCCCCAACGCTGTGTCAGCCGCTCGACGATCGCGGCTTCGTAGGCGTAGCAGTCGCTCACGTCCGGCCAGTCCCCCGGCCCTAACCACGCGGTGTGGTAGCGCTCGTGCTCCGAGGGAAAGTCACGGGCGCACAGCAGGTCGATCAGGGCCAGGTCCTTCGCGATGTCCATGTGATCCAGTAAACCGGGCCCCACTGACAACTGGTGTGCCGTCAGGCATCCCTGCGTCGCACGCTCCAGGCACCCGCGGCGATCGCCGCCGCGGTCCACAGCGCGGTCACCGCCAGCCCGGACCACGACCCCAACCGTCCGTCGTACGTCTCGTACAGCACGATCTGGCCCGCCCGGTCGGGCATGAAGTCGGTGACGCCTCCGGGCACGTCCCCGATCACGAACGAGACGACGAGGATGAACGGGATCAGCAGGGACAACGCGCCCACCCCGCTGCGCAGCAACGCCGCCAGGCCGGCCGCGAACAGCGCCATCAGCATGACGTAGACACCGCAGCCCACGACGCCGCGCGCCTGCTCGCCGACGTCGAGTCCGCTCGCCGCGTCGCCGAGACCCGCGCGGGCGACGGCGAGGGCGGCGAAGGCGGTGACCAGGCCCACCAGCAGGGCCGGTACGGCGATGGCGGTGAGCTTGGCCGCGAACCACCGCCCCCGCTGCGGCACCGCGGCGAGCGAGAGCCGGAGTCCACCCCCGTGGAACTCCGAGGAGATCGCCATGGCGCCGAAGGAGATCGCGGCGATCTGGCCGGGCATGATGCCGGACAGCGCCATGAACAGCGGGTCGAAGTCGGGGTCGGACGTGTCGGAGGCGCCGGCGATCGCGGAGAACGCCGTGGTCGCCGCGAACAGCGTCAGCAGCGCCCCGAGCAGGGAGCGGAGCGTGCGGATCTTCAGCCACTCCGCGTGAAGGACGGGAACGAACGGCATCTCAGGCCTCCTGCGGCTGTGCGGTGAACTCGGTCTCGGTGGCGGTGAGGTCCAGATAGGCCTGCTCCAAGGTGCCTTCCTCGGCGGCCAGTTCGAGGAGGGGGACGCCGGCGGCGGAGGCGAGGCGTCCGATGTCGTCCACGCGTGCGTGCCGCACGCTCCAGTGCCCGTCCTCGTGTTCGGCGGCGTCATGTCCGTGCTCGGCGAGGGCCGCCTTGAGGGCGGTGGGGTCCGTGGTGCGGACGCGTACGCTCGGCTGCACACGCGCGTGGATGAACTCCCGCATCGGGGTGTCCGCGAGGAGCCGGCCGCGGCCCAGCACCACGAGGTGGTCGGCGAAGGACGCGGTCTCGTTCATGAGGTGGCTGGAGACCAGGACCGTGCGCCCTTCCCCCGCGAGCCGGCGCAGCAACTCGCGGATCCAGATGATGCCCTCGGGGTCGAGCCCGTTGGAGGGCTCGTCGAGCATGACCACCGCGGGGTCGCCGAGCAGGGCGGCCGCGATGCCGAGCCGCTGGCGCATGCCCAGCGAGTACGTCTTCACCCGGCGCCGGGCCGCCGGGGCGAGGCCGGTCTGCTCCAGCAGTTCGTCCACGCGGCGGTCCGGGATGCGGTTGCTCGCGGCCAGGGTGCGCAGATGGTCGCGGCCGGTGCGTGAGCCGTGCGCGGCCTGCGCGTCCAGCAGGGCGCCGACGTGGCGCAGCGGCTCCTGGAGGGTGGGGTAGGCGCGGCCGCCGACCGTGGCGGTGCCGGAGGTCGGCCGGTCGAGGCCGAGGACGAGCCGCAGGGTGGTGGACTTTCCGGCGCCGTTGGGGCCGAGGAAGCCGGTGACGCGGCCGGGGCGGACGGTGAAGGTGAGGTCGTCCACGGCTCGCCGGCTGCCGAACTCCTTGGTGAGGGCCTGGACTTCGATGCTGGTCATGGCCTCAGCCTGGCCTCTGGGGGCGGGCCGGGGCCTCCCCCGCGGGTGGAGATCGTCTCCCCCGTGCGGGGGAGGCTCGGTGTCAGTGGCGGCTGGCAGGATGACGCAATGGCCCGCTTGCTGCGCCCGTTCGGTCGGGCGGTGACGTACACACGATTGCTGCATCTGTACATCGCGATCGTGTGGCCGTCGATGTGGCTGTTCATCGAGGAGGCCTGGTGGACCTGGGTGGTGGCGGGCGCGGTGCTCGTGCCCGCCGGGCTGGTACCCGCGATGCGGACCGTGGAGGGGCTCCAGGCACGGCTGTTGCTCACCGGTCACCGGCACGACAGTGAGAGCGCCGACATCGTCGTCGCGCCGTCCGCGTCCTGGAGCGACCGGGGGCGGGTGGTCCTGTGGCTGGAGGGGCGGCTGCTGCTCGGCTGCGTGACCTCGATGTTCACCTTCCAGCTGATGCTGGCGTCGGTGGACCTGGCGCTGTCCCCGTTCGGCGGCGACACCGATGAGGGCGTGCTGTTCCTGCTCGACGGCCACCACTGGTGGCACGCCCTGCTGGTGCTCCCGGCGCTGGCCGTCCTGGCGGCCACCGTGGTCGGCTCGGGACACCTGATCACCGCGCTCGCCCGCCGCCTCCTCGGCCCCTCCCCCGCCGACCGCCTGGCCGCCATGGAGGAGCGCACCGAACAACTCCTGGAACGCACCCGTATCGCCCGGGAACTGCACGACTCCATCGGCCACGCCCTGACCGTGGCCGTGGTCCAGGCGGGCGCCGCGCGTGCGGCGGCCGACCCGGCCTTCACCGACCGTGCGCTGGACGCCATCGAGGAGACGGGCCGGGCCGCCCTGGAGGACCTGGAACGCGTCCTCAGCATCCTGCGCGAGTCGGAGCGTCCGGTCAGCTCCCGGCCCACGCTCACCGACGCCGACCGGCTGCTGGAGTCCGCGCGGGCGTCCGGCGCGAAGGTCGAGGTCGACATGACCGGCCCCCTCGACACCGTCCCGGGCCCGGTCTCCCGCGAGGGCTACCGCATCCTCCAGGAGTCGCTGACCAACGTGCTGCGGCACGCGGGCGCCGTCCCCGTCCGGGTCCGCGTCGCGGTGGCCGAGGGCGCGCTCGTGCTGGAGGTCCGCAATCCGCTCACCGCGGACATACCCGGGCCCGGCCGCGGCAGCGGGCTGCGCGGGATACGCGAGCGCGCGGCACTGCTGGGCGGGCGGGCGCACACCGGGCCGGACCAGGGTGACTGGCAGGTGCATGTAGAGCTGCCGGCGCGCTGATCTACGCTGGCCGGATGCCGGTCACCGTTCTCCTCGTCGACGACGAACCCCTCGTACGCGCGGGTCTGCGGGCCGTGTTGGAGGCGCAGCCCGACATCGAGGTGGTCGGGGAGGCCGCGGACGGGGCGGCGGTGATTCCGCTGGTGCGGCAGTTGCGGCCGAACGTGGTCGCCATGGACGTACGGATGCCGCTGCTGGACGGGATCGAGGCCACGCGCGCGGTGCTGCGGACGGTGGCGGAGCCGCCGAAGATCCTCGTGGTGACCACGTTCGAGAACGACGAGTACGTGTACGAGGCGCTGCGGGCCGGGGCCGACGGTTTCCTGCTGAAGCGGGCGCGGCCGGCCGAGATCGTGCACGCGGTGCGGCTGGTCGCCGAGGGCGAGTCGCTGCTGTTCCCGGCTTCCGTGCGGCAGCTCGCCGCCGAGTACGGCGAGGGCGGCGGGAACCGCGCGGCCCGCGCGGCGATGGAGCGGGCGCAGCTGACCGAGCGGGAGGCGGAGGTGCTGCGGCTGATGGCGCGCGGGCTGTCGAACGCGGAGATCGCCGAGCGGCTGGTCGTCGGTACCGAGACGGTGAAGTCGCACGTCAGCGCCGTACTGGCGAAACTCGGCGCGCGCGATCGCACCCAGGCGGTCATCGCGGCGTACGAGTCGGGGTTCGTGGCACCCGGCTGACCGGCGAGGCAGCAAGCGATCTCTGCGTCCCCGCGCTCGCCGGGGTCCGCCGTGCCGAGTACGATCCGCCCAACACGCGCACTAGCTGGGAGGACGGACGGTGGGGCGGCTGACCGGCGGGGATCCCTCGCTGCTGCGGAGGATCAACTCCGCGGTGGTGCTGCACGCGCTGCGCGCCACGGACTGCGCGACGCTCACCGAGATCACCCGCGTGACGGGCCTGTCCCGGCCGACGGTCGAGGGCGTGGTCGAGGGACTGATCGAGGCCGGGTACGTCGTCGAGAAGGCCGCGGACGAGAGCGTCGTACGGCGTCAGGGGCGGCCCGCGCGGCGGTTCCGGTTCCGGGCCGAGGCCGGTCATCTGCTGGGCCTCGACATCGGCTCGCACCGGGTTGCCGCGCTCCTGTCGGACCTGGACGGCCGGGTGCTCGGCGCGGTCGCGAAGGACGTGGCCGAGTCGGCCCCCGCCGACGAGCGGCTGGAGCGGCTGCGGACCGCGGTGGCGGAGCTGCTGCGCCGGGCCGGGGTGTCACGGGGCTCGCTGCGGGCCGTCGGGGTGGCCTCGCCGGGGATCGTGGAGGCGGACGGCACGGTGCGGCTGTGTGCCGCGCTGCCGGAGTGGACGGGGCTGCGGCTGGGCGAGCGGCTGAGCCGGTCCTTCAAGTGCCCGGTGCTGGTGGAGAACGACGCCAACGCCGCGGCGGTCGCCGAGCACTGGAAGGGCGCGGCCACCGAGTCCGACGACGTGGTGTTCGTGCTGGCCGGGCTGAGTCCCGGCGCCGGGTCGCTCATCGGGGGGCGGCTGCACCGGGGGTTCGGCGGGGCGGCCGGTGAGATCGGCGCGCTGCATCTGCTGGGCCGTGAGGTGACGCCGGAGACGCTGCTGTCCACCACGGACGAGCCGTTGCACCCGCTCGACGAGCAGGCGGTCGCCGAGGTCTTCGCGCAGGCCCGCGAGGGCGACCAGCGGGCGCGCGCGGCCGTCGAGCGGTTCATCCAGCGGCTCGTCCACGACGTGGCGGCGCTCGCGCTCGCCCTCGACCCGGAGCTGGTGGTGATCGGCGGCTGGGCGGCCGGTCTGGACGGCGTACTGGAGCCGCTGCGACGCGAGTTGGCGCGCTACTGTCTGCGGCCGCCGAAGGTCACCCTGTCGCTCCTCGGCGAGGCGGCGGTGCCGACGGGCGCGCTGCGGCTGGCCCTGGACCACGTGGAGGAGCAGCTGTTCGCGGTGGAGGGCACGGTGACGGCTCGGCGGTGACCGATTCGGTGTACCGCGACGGACCGCGCGGCGGTGACCGATTCCGTCACGGACACACCTCGCGCCCCGGAGCTGCTCCGGGGCGCGAGGTGTGTCGTGCGACGGCCGTGGCGACGGTCAGGACGCCTGGCGTTCCGGCTGCTGGTGGATCTCCACGCCGCCGGAGTCGCCGAAGGTCAGCCGGCAGGTGTCGGCGCGGTACGTGGCGACGGAGAGCGCCGCGGTGCGGCCCCCGGCGAAGAAGCGGGTGGTGACGACGAGGACCGGGGCGCCCGGCAGCCGGTCCAGCTGCTTGGCGTCGTCCGCGCGGGCCGAGCCGAGTTCGACCGCGCTGTCCTGCCCCTCCAGCTCCAGTCGCTGGAGCTCACGCAGCACCGCACGCGCGCGTGCCGTCCCGGAGGGGGCGTCGATGGCCGACAGCTCGGGCACCGACGACTGCGGCACGTAGAGCAGTTCCGCGGCGACCGGCTGACCGTGGGTCATCCGGGAGCGGCGCACGATGTGCACGGTGTCCTCGGCGCCGGTCTCCAGCGCGGCGGCGACGGCGGCCGGCGGGACCTCCAGCGCGCTGTCGGCGAGCTGCCAGGCGTCGGTGGCGGTGCCCGGCCAGGCGTGCTGCTCGGTGCCGACGGCTACCCCCACGCGCGGCGGCGCGACCGTCGTACCGACCCCGCGGCGGCGCTGGAGGCGGCCTTCGAGTTCGAGCTGTTCGAGGGCCTGGCGGAGCGTGGCGCGGGCGACGCCGAAGCGGGCGGCGAGGTCTCGCTCGTTGGGCAGGATCTCGCCCACGGAGAACTCGGAGTCCAAGGCCTCACTGAGCACCGTCTTGAGATGCCAGTACTTCGGTTCCGGCACCGATTCCAGTTGCGTGGTCCCCACCCTGTCCTCCGCAATCGCCGTGGTCCGGCGGCGTTTTAGCGCCCTTGTTTATTAAAGGTTGTTGCACTTATCTGCGACCATAGGGCGGCCCCCACCCTTGGTCAAGACCAATCCTCGATCCCCCGCGGCACTCACAGGGACGGTGCCGTGGAGCGTTCACGAAGCGTTCGTACCGGGCGGTGTTCGTGACATGACGGCAAAGCCCCCGTCGCACCGGACGGGGGCTTCGGGCGTCGGCGCCGCTAGGCGGAAAGCGATTGCAGCTTGTCGGGGTTGCGCACGATGTAGACGGACTGGATGCGGCCGTCGGCGATGTCCACCTGGAAGACCGAGTCGGCCTTGCCGCCGGACAGGACCAGCACCGCGGGGCCGCCGTTGACCTCCACGATGCGCCACGTCATGTCCTCGACGCCCTTGCGGGCGGCACCGACGACGAAGCGGCCCACGCGGTCTGCCGTCTCGATGACCCGCAGCGGTGCCCGCGACTTGCCGCCGCTGTCGCCGACGAGGCGGACGTCCGGCGCCAGCAGCGACATGAGCCCCTCCAGGTCGCCCTCCGCGGCGGCGGCGAGGAAGCGTTCGGTGAGGTCCCGGCGCTGGACGGGGTCGACCTCGTAGCGGGGCCGGCGTTCCTCGACGTGCTTGCGGGCCCGTCCGGCGAGCTGGCGTACCGCGGGCTCCTCGCGGTCCAGCATGGTGGCGATGTCCGCGTACGGGTATCCGAAGGCCTCCCGGAGCACGAACACCGCGCGTTCCAGGGGCGAGAGCGACTCCAGGACGACGAGGACGGCGAGGGAGACGGAGTCGGCGAGCACGGCCCGCTCCGCGGTGTCGGGGACGACGTCCCCGAAGTCGGTGACGTACGGCTCCGGCAGCCAGGGGCCGACGTAGGCCTCCTGGCGCGCCTTGATCTGGCGGAGCCGGTCGATGGCGAGGCGGGTCGTGATCCGTACGAGGTAGCCGCGCGGCTCGCGCACGTCGTCCCGGTCGGCTCCGGACCAGCGCAACCAGGCTTCCTGGACGACGTCTTCGGCGTCGGCCACCCGCCCCAGCATGCGGTAGGCCACTCCCAGCAGGACGGGGCGGTGCTCTTCGAAGACGTCGGTCACGGTGTCGGTACTCACGGCTCCATCCCATCCGACGCACCTCGTGCTGTCCAGGCGGAGCCAGGGGTCCGACCCACAAGGGCTACCCGCCGGTAGTAATTGCTGACAAGCTGTCCACCAGCGTCCGTCAGCGAGCCCCAGACGAGGAGCACACCCCCATGGCCGCCACCGTCTCGTTCAAGGTCCCTTCCCCGCACGGCCCGCGGTCCGTGACCGTCGACTACGCGCGCGTGGGCAGCGGTGAGCCGCTGCTCCTGCTGCACGGCATCGGTCACCACCGGCAGGCCTGGGACCCGGTCGTGGACATCCTGGCCACCGAACGCGACGTGATCGCCGTGGACCTGCCCGGCTTCGGCGCCTCTCCGGGGCTGCCCGACGGGCTGTCGTACGACCTGGCCACCACGACCGCCGTGTTCGGCGCGCTCTGCGAGGAGCTGGAGCTGGACCGGCCGCATGTGGCGGGCAACTCGCTCGGCGGCCTGCTCGCCCTGGAACTCGGCCGGGAGAAGCTCGTACGGTCCGTCACCGCGCTGTCCCCCGCGGGTTTCTGGTCGGAGGCCGAGCGGCGCTACGCCTTCTCCGTGCTGCTCACGATGCGGGGCATCGCCCAGCGGATGCCGCTGCCCCTGGTCGAGCGGTTGTCGCGGTCGGCGGCCGGCCGGACCGCGCTGACGAGCACCATCTACGCCCGCCCCGGCCGCCGTTCACCCGAGGCCGTCGTCGCCGAGACGCTCGCGCTGGTGAACGCCACGGGCTTCGCCGACACCCTGCGTGCGGGCGGCTCCGTCCGGTTCACGGACGACATCCCCGGCATCCCGGTCACCGTGGCCTGGGGCAGCAAGGACCGGCTCCTGCTGCGCCGCCAGGGAGTCCGCGCCAAGCAGATCATCCCCAAGGCCCGCCTCGTGCGGCTGCCCGGCTGCGGCCACTGCCCGATGAACGACGACCCGGCGCTCGTCGCGCGCGTGATCCTCGACGGCAGCCGCTGACGTCTTCCTGGTTCTGCCGAACGCCCCTGACCCCAGGGCGACTCCGGCGCCGACGAGGCCGCTGCCGACCGCCTGGGCGGCGCCGTAGGCGCCCGTGCCGACGAGCGGCGCGGTGCAGGCCGCGGCGACCGGGATGAGGCCGGAGAACAGCGTGGCGCGCTCCGCGCCGATCCGCTGCATGCCCATGTACCAGCACACGAAGCCGACGACCGTGACGACCGCCGCCTGCCACAGCAGCGCGGCGGCTTCGGTGCCGGTGGGCCGGCGCAGCCACGCCGTGCCGTCCAGGAGAAGCCCGGTCGCCAGCGACTCGGCAGCGGCGACACCGCACACCGTGGCGGACAGCAGCCGCGGCCCCAGGGGACGCAGTACGGGCACGGCGAGGACCGCGAAGCCGACCTCACCGGCCAGCGCGCCCACGGAGCAGGCGATCCCGGCCGCGTCCGTACGCCCCCAGCCCTGGACCGTGAAGGCCCCGACGGCCACGAGCAACGCCCCGTACAGGACCGCGCGTTGGGGCCGGCGGCCGTCGAGCGCCGGGACGACCACGGCGACCACGACCGGCGCGCAGCCCACGAAGACGCCCGGGACGGCGGGTTCCGCGGTCCGTTCGGCGGCGATGACGGCCATGTTGAACGCGACCATGCCGACGGCCGCGAGCAGCGCGAGACGGCCCCAGGAGCGCGGCCCGAGCGCCCGCAGCCGGGCGGGGGCGCCCCGCCCGGCGAGGGGCAGGAGCAGCAGACAGGCCAGCCCGTAGCGGAGGAACTGGCCGCCCGCGTACGGGTAGTCGCCGAGCTTGCTGTTGGCCGTGAAGGACGCGCCGACGAGGACGCAGGCGAACGCGGCGAGCAGCGCTCCGCGCGTGGTGGTGGCGTTCATGGGAGCGACGCTAGGCAGCGGGGCGGTCCGGTTTAAGGTCCATTTGCGGGACGTGATCGGGGACCAATCGGGACGGGTGCGGGGAGCCGGGCGTGGACGTAGGAGAGGCAGGGGCGCCGGTGATGCGAGACGGCTCGGTCGCCTGGGAGGTGCTGCTCCCGGCGGCTTCCGCGCCCGCACGCGCGCGTGGGCGGTCGTTGCAGGCCGCGTTGCGGGAGGCGGTGCGGTCGGGGCGGCTCACGCCGGGGACCCGGCTGCCGTCGAGCCGGGATCTGGCGGCGGACCTCGGGGTGTCGCGGGGGCTGATCACGGAGGCGTACGAGCAGTTGACGGCGGAGGGGTATCTGCGCAGCGGCCGGGGCGCGGGGACCTGGGTGGGCGGTGCCGTACGGGCCGCACCGCCCCGCGCGCGTGACCTCGCGCCCCGTCCGCCGGGCGCCCGGGCCGATTTCGTGCCGGGCACCCCGGACCTGTCGTTGTTTCCCCGGACCGCCTGGGCCGCGGCCCAGCGCGCGGTGCTGGCGGAGCTGCCGCACCACGAGCTCGGCTATCCCGACCCGCGCGGGCTGCCCCGGCTGCGCACCGCGCTGGCCGGACTCCTCGCGCGCCGCCGGGGCGTGGTCGCCGACCCCGAACGGATCGTGGTGGTCTCCGGGGTGGCCCAGGCGACGACGCTGCTCGGCTTCGCGCTCCACACGCGCGGGCTGCGCACGGTGGGCGTCGAGGATCCCGGCAGCCCTCAGCACGACGACCTGTACGCGGCGGCGGGCGTCACCCCCGTGCCCGTCCCCCTGGACGACGAAGGGCTCGCCCTGGAACCGCTGCGGGCGTCCGGCGTACGGGCCGTCGTGACGACGCCCGCCCACCAGTACCCGACCGGCATCGCCTGCTCCGCGCGGCGCCGGGCCGAACTCCTCGACTGGGCGCGCTCCGTGGACGGGTTCCTCCTGGAGGACGACTACGACGGCGACTTCCGCTACGACCGCGCCCCCGTCGGCGCGCTCCAGGGCCTCGACCCGGAACGGGTGGCGTACGCGGGCTCGGTCAGCAAGTCCCTCGCCCCGGGGCTGCGGCTCGGCTGGCTGCTCGTGCCGGAGGCGCTCGCCGACGAGGTGATCGAGCGCAAGCGGACCATGGACCTCGGTCATCCCACCCTCGACCAGGCGGCCTTCACCCGGTTCGTGGAGCGCGGCGACTACGACCGTCAGTTGCGCCGCTGCCAGCGCGCCTACCGCGAGCGACGCGACGCGCTCGTGGCCGCGCTGGAGGAGCACTTCCCCGGCTCGCGGGTGTCCGGGATCGCCGCCGGGCTGCATGTCATCGCCACGCTGCCGCAGCGGTACGGGCCCGAGGGACGCTTCCTCACCCGGGTGGCCGCGGCCGGGGTGGCCGTACGCCCGCTGTCGGCGTGCACGCACGCGCGTGCCGGTGACTCGGCGGAGGTGCGGCTCGTGGTCGGCTACGCCCACCTGTCGCCCGCGCGCATCCGTGCGGGCATACGGCTGATGGCCGAGGCGGCCTCCGGATGAGCACCCGGCGCTGAGGGCCGTACACGCGCGGGCCGCCGGAGACCGCCCAGCGCCGGCGACCGTAGACGCGCGGACTCTGTCTCGAACGCCGGTTCCTTTGCGAATGCGGTCAGTTGTTCACTTGCGGTTTCCGTGTGCGCTGCGGCGCACCAGTAGTCATGGCATCGCACACTGGCCGGATCCCGTCCCTGGAGGCGCATCCATGTCCCAACGTCCGTTCCCCGGCCGCCGCAGCGTGCTGCGCGGCTCCCTGGTCGCGTCGGCGGCCCTGACCCTGCCCGCCGCGGCCGGCGCGGCACCGGCGTTCGCGCTGTCCGGGCGTCCCGAGGCGGGGTGGGGTGTGCAGACCGGAGACGTGACCGCGCACTCCGGGCTGGTGTGGGTGAGATCCGACCGTCCCGCGCGGATGATCGTCGAGACGTCCGCGACCGAGTCGTTCCGCAACGCGCACCGCTGGCACGGCCCGCTGCTCGGCGCCGGCACGGACTTCACCGGCACCACCCGCCTGCACGGCCTCCCCGCCGGTGAGCAGATCCACTACCGGGTGCTGCTCGCCGACCCGGACGACCCGCGCCGCACCGGCGAGCCGGTCACCGGCACCTTCCGCACCGCGTCGGCCGGGCGTCGCGACGGCGTGCGCTTCCTGTGGTCGGGCGACCTGGCGGGCCAGGGCTGGGGCATCAACCCGGACTTCGGCGGCTACACCATCTACAAGGCGATGGCCGCGCTCGACCCGGACTTCTTCCTGTGCAGCGGCGACAACATCTACGCCGACGGCCCCATCTCGGCGACCGCCACGCTGCCCGACGGCAGCGTGTGGCGGAACGTCACCACCGAGGAGAAGGCGAAGGTCGCGGAGACGCTGGCCGAGTTCCGCGGCAACTTCCGCTACAACCTGCTCGACGAGAACCTGCGGCGGTTCAACGCCCAGGTACCGTCGATCATCCAGTGGGACGACCACGAGGTGCGCAACAACTGGTACCCGGGCGAGGTCATCGCGAGCACCGACACCCGCTACACCGAGAAGAGCGTCGACGTGCTCGCGGCGCGGGCCCGGCGGGCGTTCGGCGAGTACTTCCCGATCTCCACGCTTCCGACGGGCAAGCGCGAGGGCCGGGTCTACCGGGTGCTGCGGCAGGGGCCGCTGCTGGACGTGTTCGTGCTGGACATGCGGACGTACCGCAACGCCAACTCGGCCGACGACCAGACCGTGGACCCGCAGGGCATCCTCGGACGCGAGCAGCTGGAGTGGCTCAAGCGGGAGCTGTCGCGGTCGCGTGCGGTGTGGAAGGTGATCGCCTCCGACATGCCGCTCGGGCTGGTCGTGCCGGACACCACCGAGGGCAAGGCGAACATCGAGGCGGTGGCGCAGGGCGACCCGGGCGCGCCGCTCGGGCGTGAGCTGCAGATCGCCGAGCTGCTGCGGCACATCAAGCACCGGCGGATCACCGGCACGGTGTGGCTGACGGCCGACGTGCACCACACCTCGGCGCAGCACTACCAGCCGTCGCGGGCCGCGTTCACGGACTTCGAGCCGTTCTGGGAGTTCGTCTCCGGGCCGCTGAACGCCGGCGCCTTCCCGGCGAACGCCCTCGACAACACCTTCGGCCCGGAGCGGGTGTTCGTGAAGGCGCCGACCGCGTCGAACGTCTCCCCCGCCGGCGGCTACCAGTTCTTCGGCGAGGTCGACATCGACGGCGACAGCGGCGAACTGACGGTCCGGCTGCGCGAGCAGGACGGCACCGTGCTGTTCACCCGGACACTCCAGCCGGGCCGCGTGGGTCAGTAGCCCCGCACCGGCTCCCGTACCCTCGACGGTGGGCCGCGTACCGGCGTCATCCCCCGGTACGCGGCCGTCGCAACTCCCGCTCCCGCAGGGCGTTTTCGCAGGTCAGAGCCGATTGTCAGTGGTCGCCTCTACGGTTTTTCCATGACGCGATCTTTGCAGGCCGTGGCCTATCGCCGACCCTCCGCGCTGGAGTCCGCGGCGGGTGCCCAGCGCCTGGGACTGGAGACCTCGCGGGGTGCGACCCCCGCGGGCATGGCGGACCATCCGCGGTTCTTCACCGGCTTCCTGACGTCGCCTCAGGTGGCCTCCGCGGGTCTGCTCGCGGTCGCCGACGTGGCGGCGGCCCGCTATTACCAGCGGCAGCTGCGCGCCTCGCTCGACCCGGTGGTGACGGGCAACGGCGACCGGCTGCGCTTCGAGTCCTTCTCGGGCTGCGGCGGGGTGTACGCCCGCCTGGACGTCCTCGACGCGGGCCTCGACGGCGGCGAGGTCGGGCACGGCACGACCAACGTCGACGTGAACAACCCCCTGCGCGAGGCCCTGTCGCGGATCGGCGCGGACGATCCGCTCCATCTGCGGGTCGGGCCCGAGGAGTTGGCCGTGACCACGCTGGACGGTCCGGTCGTGGAGAAGAAGGTGCCGCTCCCCGACCGCTGGCTGCGGGGCTTCGCGGAGGCCCAGGTGATCGCGGCGGGCTTCGACCTGCGGGCCGAGCTGTCCGCCGCCGAGACCGTGCGGTTCCTGCGCTCGCTGCCGCGCGCCGCGGCGCGGAGCGGCGGCCCGCGCTGGGTGGTGCCGGCGGGCGGCACGCTGCGTCCGACGACCCGTGCGGTGCCGGGTGCGGTCTGTCTGCCGGGCCCGGAGCGGCTGATCGCCCTCCAGCGGGTGCTCCGGCACGCGACCACGCTGCGGGTGTACGGCCCCACGGTGGTGACCGGGGCCGACGCGACGGCCAGTGCCTGGGAGGCCGTCCTGCCGGGCATGCGGCTCACCCTCACCCTGTCTCCCGACGCCTCGCGCGGTTTCTCCGGCGAGGGCGGCGTCCTGGAAGCGCTCGCCGGCGACGAGGCCGCCGAGGACGCGGAGCTGATCTCGGTCCTCCTGGCCTGGGAGCCCCGGATCGACGTGGCCGACCTCGCCGCGGCGGCGGGCCTCACGGCCGAGCGGGTCCGGGCAGCCCTGATACGCCTCGGCACCTCGGGCCGCGTCGGGTACGACACGGCGGAGGCGGCCTACTTCCATCGCGAACTGCCCTACGACGCCGAGCGCGTCGAGCGTCACAACCCCCGGCTGCGTTCGGCCCGGGCCCTGGTGGCGGCGGGCTCGGTCGCGCTGGACGGCGCGGGCGGCACGGTGACGGCGGAGGACGGCCATGTGCACCGGGTACGGGACACGGCGGGGGTGTTCACGTGCAGCTGTGTGTGGTGGGCGAAGTACCGGGGCGGGCGCGGTCCGTGCAAGCACGCGCTGGCCGTGCGGATGGTGCGGCGGGGTGCCGCGGTGGAGCGGGGTGCCGCGGTGGAGCGGGGTGCCGCGGTGGAGCGGGGTGCCGCGGTGGAGCGGGCTGCCGCGGCGGGTCGGGAGACGGTGCGGGGCGACGGGGGTGTGCGATGAGCGCGTTGATGGCGGCGGTGCGGGCGGGCCGGATGGGTGAGCTGCCGGGCCTGCTGGACGGGATGACGGACGCCGAACGACGGGCGTTCCTGCCGGAGTTGAAGGAACTGCGCAGGGAACTGCGGGCGGATCGGTGGAATGCGCAGGCCAGGCGCGCCTACCCCTCGCTCCAGGTGGCGGGGGCGGCCTGTCAGACCGGTGCGGCCGCCGTGGCGAACTGGCTGGCGTCCGCCGACATGCGCTGGTGGCAGGCGCCCCCGGCGGTGCTGATCGACGTCCTGGCAGACCGGGAGTCCGACTGGCTCGCCGATGTGGTGCACCGGCTCGCCCAGCGCCCGCCGAGTGCGCGGGTGCCGTACGAGCTCATGGCGGGCCTGGTCCGGCTATCGGCCTGCCGGGTCCCGACGACACCGGCCTATGTCGAGGGCTGGGTCCGGAACATCGGCAGTGCCTGGCAGCGCGGGGACACCCTGCTCGGCCGGCTCCGCAAGGATCCGCATCTCCCGCAGCTGGTGGCCGCGCTGTTCGAGACGGACGACATCGGCGGCACCCTGCAATGGCCGGCCGAGGAGGGCCCCGACAGCTGGACCGGGGCGCTGGCCCAGCTCACCACCGAGGGCGCGCTGGAGCGCGCGGCGACGGTCCAGGCGTGCGTGTCCCGGCTGCTGCGGGGCGGATCCGCCGCCGATCACCGGGGATTCCTGCGACTCCTCAAGGCCCTCGCCCTCACCCGCGACGAGGAGCGGGAGCGCACGGCGGAGTGGCTGGCGCTGGCCGCGGACGCCCCCTCGGTGGTGGCCGGGTACGCGCAGTCGGTGCTGGGCGGCCTCGCGCTGGAGGGCGAGTTGTCGGCGCGGCAGCTGGCCGAGATGTCGGGCGCGGTGCTGTTCCGCGCCGAGAAGAAGCTCGTCCGCGCCCAACTCGTCCTGCTGGGCAAGGTCATGGCGCGCGACACCGCCACGGCCGACGAGTTGCTCCCCGCGGCCGCGCAGGCCTTCGGGCACGAGGACTCGGACATCCAGGAGCGGGCGCTGAAGCTGGTGGAACGGCACCTCAAGAAGGCCGGCCCCGGCGCGCGAAGCGAACTCGCGCTAGCCGCAGAGCAGTTGATCCCGACGCTGCACGCCAGGGCGGTCGCCTCGCTGGGCGCGACCCCGGCGGCCACGGGGCCGGTGGTGTACGAGGAGGTGCTGCCCCCGGTGCCGGAGCCCGTGCGGCTGGCGCCCGCTCCGGAGTCGGTGGCCGAACTCGCCGAGGAGGTCGGCGCGTTGCTGGTGACCGGCGATGACGTGGCGGCGTTCGAGCGCACCCTGGACGGGCTGGTGCGTCACGCCCACGACGACCGGGAGGCCCTGGTCGAGGCGCTCGGCCCGGCCGTGGCGCGGCTGTGGTGGGTCACCGCCAATGAGGAACGCGTCGAGGAGAACACGTACTTCACCAACTTCACCCATCTCCATCTCGTGCTCGCCTCGCTGCTGGGCAAGGTGCGGACGGCAGCCCTCCACGCGGCCGTCACCCAGGGGACGACGGGGCAGACCTGTGTGCACAGCGCCCTGGACCGTGCCTTCCAGGCGCGGATCGCCGAGGTGGCGTACCGGATGCGGACCGACCCGCTGCCGTTCCTGCTGTCCACGCCGACCTGGAGCACGGGTCTCCTGGAACCGGCGGACCTGGTGGAGCGCCTGATCGATTACCGGCGGCTGGGCGCCCGGCCCTCGGACGCCGACTTCGCGCAGGCGCTGCTGCGGGTACGGCGCGGGGACCCGGTGGCGGCAGCGGCGGCAGAGCGCGCGGCAGCTCTCGGCACCCCGGAAGGCACCGAGCTGGCCCGCTGGCTCACCTCCGGCGGCCCGCAGCTCCCGGTCGGCTGGCGCCGCACGGCCCACGCCCGCGTTCTGGTCGAGTTCGACCAACTCGAGGAGCTCCAGGACGACTTCCCGCGCGAGTTCCGGCCGCTGGGGCAGCCGGTGAGCGTCTACCGGGAGCGCTGGTACTGCTACCACTGGGACTACTCGATACGTCCGCACTGGCTCGCCCTGCTCCCCGAGCGCCGCGAGCTCGTCGCCGCCCGGATGCTCCGCGACCTCTCCACGGTCGCCGTCGAGGACACCCGCGGTGCCGCGGCCGTACTCCCCCTGCTCGCCGAGTCCGGCGGCGAGGCGGGTGACGCCGTCCACCTGTGCGTGGCCTACGGGCTCGGCGCCCGACACGAGGAGGACCGGCTCGCCGCGGTGGACGCGTTGCTGGTGCTCGCGGCGCGGGAGCAGCTCGACGCGGCACTGCTGGGCACCGACCTCGGGCAGATGGTGCGGGACGGAGTGGTGAAGCCGCTGCGACTGGCCGACTCGCTGCGCACGGCGGCCGCGACGGGGGCGAACGCCACGATCTGGGGCATGCTGCGCCACACCCTGCCGCTGCTGCTCGGCGACCTCGCGGCCGGCGGTGCGGACGGACCGGCCGCCAGGGCCCGGGGGCTCGGGGAGCTGCTGGCGGTGGCCGCGGAGTGCGCCGAGCGGTCCGGAGCGCGGGGTGAGCTGCCGCATCTCGCCGGGGCGGCGGCCCGCCGCGGGTCGTCCCGGCTGGTGACGCAGGCCCGGCGGCTCCAGGGGGCGCTGGCCGAGGAGGCGGCGTGACAGAACAGGCGTGAAAGAACAGTAAGGAATGCGACAAAAACCCCAGATCCAGTCTTTACCGCCCGGTCACAAAGCGTTCGTGATCACGCAACACCCTTCCTTCACAGTGGCTGCATGAGTCGAGAAATGTCTGATGTGACGCGTGCGAAGCATGGACGTCCGGTCCACCACTGGCGCCGGGACGTCATCGAACTGGCAGCACTGTTCACGGCGGTCGCGGTGGCGGACGCCCTCGCGAATGTGATCGGGCACGGCCCCGACGGTCCCGAGCTGCTGCTGGTGTCGGCGGTCGTGCTGGTCGCCACGGCGGCGTTCCACACATGGTGGGCACGCCACCACGGTCACGCGCCGCCGGTGAGCGATACCGATGCCCGGCCGCCCTCCACGGAGGCGCAGGCCGGGCCGTCCGCCGACACCGGGGAGAGCGTGCTGTGGCGGATGCGGACGACGGTGAAGGACGAACCGGGGTCGCTGGCCGCGCTGTGCACGGCCCTCGCCGGCCACCGGGTCGACATTCTCAGCCTCCAGACGCACCCGCTGGCCGAGGGCACGGTGGACGAGTTCCTGCTGCGGGCGCCCGGCGAGCTGTCGGCGGCGGAGATCACCCGGGCGATCGCTCAGGCCGGCGGTGCCGGCACGTGGATCGAGCGGGCCGACGCCCACGACCTGGTCGACGCGCCGACGCGGGTGCTCGGGCTCGCCACCCGTACCGCGCTCGACGCCGCGGAACTTCCCCTGGCACTGCGGCAGTTGCTGGGCCGGTGCACCATCAGGTCGCTTCCCGGCACGCCGGCCGGAGGGGGCCGAGGTCCGGAGGGCGTGCCTGTTGAAGGGGTGCTTGAGGACACCGTGATGAAGCTGCGGGCACCGGAAGGCGGAGTGATCACCGTGGAGCGGCCGTATCTGCCGTTCACCCCGACCGAGTTCGCCCGCGCGCGGGCGCTGGTCGAGCTGGACACGGTCCTCGGACCGCGCGTGCCGCACAGCCAGGACGTGCTGACGCTGCCCGAGGGCAACGACATCACGGTGCGGCGGGCGGACATCGGGGATCTGGAAGCCGCGAAGGCGATGCACGAGCGGTGCAGCCCGCGCACGTTGTCGCTGCGCTATCACGGGCCGGTCGGTGACGCGGACCGGTATCTGAACCATCTGCTCAGTCCGCGGTTCGGGCGGACGCTGGCCGTTCAGACCACGTCGGGGCGGCTGGTCGGGCTCGGCCATCTGCTGTGGGACGGGGACGAGACCGAGGTGGCGCTGCTCGTCGAGGACGAGTGGCAGCGGCGTGGGATCGGGGGCGAGTTGATGCGCAGGCTGGTGGGGATGGCCGGTGAGGCCGGGTGCGAGAGCGTGTACGCGGTGACTCAGTCGTCCAACACAGGCATGGTCGCGGCGATGCGGGATCTGGGCCTCCCCCTCGATTACCAGATCGAGGAGGGGACCCTGGTGATCACCGCGCGGCTGGCTCCGGAGGGTGTTGCGGAGCAGGTGAGCGCGGGTTCGCCCGAGCGCCGTAGGGGCTAGTGACGGATCGCGGGCGCGGGTGCCCTGTCGCTGGTCGCGCAGTTCCCCGCACCCCTGAGGGACGTCACCCCAAGGGCGCCGTCAAGATCCGCCCAAAGATCCTCTACGTCCTCCAAGCCCACCGACATCCGCAGCAAGCCCTCGCTCACCCCGGCGTTGCGGCGGTCGTCGGCGTCCACGATGCGGTGGCTGATCGACGCCGGGTGCTGGATCAGGGTGTCGACGCTGCCGAGGCTCACCGCCGGGGTGATCAGGCGGACGTTCGCGATCACCTCGTGCGGGTCGCCGTGGACCTCGAAGGCGATCATCGCGCCGCCGATGCGCGGGTAGTGGACGCGGGCGACGCGCGGGTCGGCGGCGAGGCGGCGGGCCAGTTCCGCGGCGGTCGCGGAGGCCGCGTGGACGCGGACCGGGAGCGTCGACAGGCCGCGCAGGAGGAGATAGCCGGCCAGCGGGTGCAGGACGCCGCCGGTGGCGAAGCGGACCTGGCGGAGCCGGCCGGCGAACTCCTCGTCGCAGGCCACCACCCCCGCCATCACGTCACCGTGGCCGCCGAGGTACTTGGTGGCGCTGTGCAGCACCAGCCGGGCACCCTGTTGCGCCGGGCGCTGGAGGACGGGCGTGGCGAAGGTGTTGTCGGCGAGGAGCGGGACCGTGCCGCAGGCGTGGGCGACCGCGCGCAGATCCACCTCGGCGAGCGTCGGGTTGGCCGGGGACTCGACCATCACCAGGCCCGTGTCGGGGCGCAGGGCGTCGGCGATGCCGGCCGGGTCCGTCCAGGTCACCTCGGAGCCGAGCAGGCCGGCGGTGAGGAGATGGTCGCTGCACCCGTAGAGGGGACGGACGGCGACCACATGGCGGAGGCCCATCGAGGCCCGTACCAGAAGGACCGCGCTCAGCGCGGCCATGCCGCTGGCGAAGGCGACCGCGGACTCGGTGCCTTCCAGGCGGGCCAGGGCGGTCTCGAAGCGGGCGACGGTCGGGTTGCCGAGGCGGCCGTAGACGGGCGGGCCGTCCGGGTCGGCGCCGGTGGCGGCGAAGGCGTCGATCCGGGCGGCCTCTGCGCGGCTGTCGTACGAGGGGTAGGTGGTCGACAGGTCGATGGGCGGGGCGTGCAGTCCCTGCCGGGCGAGGTCGTCGCGGCCGGCGTGGACGGCCTCGGTGGCCAGGGCTCTGGTGGGCACAGGCGTCGTCTCCATGCGGGACAGGGTGAACACCGAACGGGTCGGCGGGGTTGAACACCGTGTTACGTTCGGGCCATGGCCGAATCTGTCGTACTGGATCCGGTGGACCTTCATCTTCTGCGGCTGTTGCAGAACGACGCCCGGACCACCTACCGCGACCTCGCCGCCCAGGTGGGGGTCGCGGCGTCGACCTGTCTGGACCGGGTGACCCGGCTGCGCCGGGCCGGGGTGATCCTCGGCCATCAGCTGCGGCTGGACCCCGCGAAGCTCGGGCGCGGCCTTGAGGCACTGCTGTCGGTGCAGGTCAGGCCGCACCGGCGGGAGTTGGTGGGGCCCTTCGTCGAGCGGATCAGGGCGCTGCCCGAGTCGCGGACCGTCTTCCATCTGACCGGGCCCGACGACTACCTCGTCCATGTCGCGGTCGCGGACATGACGGATCTACAGCGGCTCGTCCTCGACGAGTTCACGGCCCATCGCGAAGTGGCCCGGGTGGAGACCCGGTTGATCTTCCAGCAGTGGGACTGCGGGCCGCTGCTCCCGCCTACGCCCTCGGCTCAATCCGGGTGACGTGCGGCGTCCCCTCGTACGAGGATGGACCGCATGTCACAGACCAACAGCCTGCCCCGTGAGGTGGCCGACGCCTACGTCGACGCCCTCATCGCCCTCGACCCGGTCACCGGCACCTACCTCGGCGTGAAGGAGAGTTCGAACCGCCTTCCCGACACCTCGCCCGCGGGCCAGGAGAAGCTCGCCGAGCTCCAACGGGCCACGCTCGCCCGCCTCGACGAGGCCGAGCGGCAGCCCGGCGCGGACAGTGACATCGAGCGGCGCTGCGCCCGGCTGCTGCGCGAGCGGCTCACCGCGGAACTCACCGTGCACGAGGCGGACGAAGGCCTGCGCTCGGTCGGCAACATGGCGACGGCCGCGCACTCGGTGCGCGAGGTGTTCACGGTGACGCCGAGCCAGACCGACGAGGACTGGGCGGCGATCGCCGAGCGGCTGCGGGCCGTGCCGGCCGCGTTCGCCGGGTACCGCGAGTCCCTCGCGCTCGGTCTGGAGCGCAAGCTGTACGCGGCGCCGCGGCCGACCGCCACCTTCGTCGAACAGCTCACGGAGTGGGCGGACACCGGGGAGGGGCGCGGCTGGTTCGAGGACTTCGCGGCGGACGGCCCGGAGGCGCTGCGCGCCGAGCTGGACGAGGCCGCGCGCGCCGCGACGGCGGCAGTCGTGGAGCTGCGGGACTGGATGCGGGACGTGTACGCGCCGACGATCGAGGGCGCCTCGAACACCGTCGGCCGGGAGCGCTACGCCCGTTGGGCGCGCTACTTCAACGGCACGGACCTGGACCTGGACGAGGCGTACGCGTACGGCTGGTCCGAGTTCCACCGGCTGCTGGGCGAGATGAAGCGGGAGGCGGAGAAGATCCTGCCGGGGGCCGAGACGCCGTGGGTGGCGCTCAAGCACCTCGACGAGCACGGCACCCGCATCGACGGCGTCGACGAAGTGCGTGCGTGGTTGCAGGGTCTGATGGACCAGGCGATCGAGTCGCTGGACGGCACGCACTTCGAACTGGCCGAGCGGGTACGGCGGGTGGAGGCGCGGATCGCCCCGCCCGGCGGTGCGGCGGCGCCGTACTACACGCCCCCGTCGGAGGACTTCTCCCGGCCTGGACGCACCTGGCTGCCGACGATGGGCCAGACCAGCTTCCCCGCCTACGACCTGGTGTCCACCTGGTACCACGAGGGGGTCCCCGGCCATCACCTCCAGCTGGCGCAGTGGGTGCACATCGCCGACAGCCTCTCCCGTTACCAGGCCACGGTCGGCATCGTGAGCGCCAACGCCGAGGGCTGGGCGCTGTACGCGGAGCGGCTGATGGACGAGCTCGGGTTCCTCACGGACGCGGAGCAGCGGCTCGGTTACCTCGACGCGCAGATGATGCGGGCGGCGCGGGTGATCGTGGACATCGGCATGCACCTGGAGCTGGAGATCCCGGCCGACTCGCCCTTCCACCCGGGCGAGCGCTGGACGCCGGAGCTGGCCCAGGAGTTCTTCGGCGCGCACAGCAGCCGGCCGGCGGACTTCGTGGAGAGCGAGCTGACCCGCTATCTGACGATCCCCGGCCAGGCCATCGGCTACAAGCTGGGCGAGCGTGCCTGGCTGCTGGGCCGCGAGAAGGCCCGGCAGAGGCACGGCGACGCGTTCGACCTCAAGGCCTGGCACATGGCGGCGCTGTCGCAGGGCTCGCTGGGCCTCGACGACCTGGTCGACGAGCTGGCGCAGCTGTAAGGGCTGGGCTGAGCTGCCACAGCTGTAGAGCTCAGCGCCGGAAGCCGCCCTCCGAGTCGATCACCTGCCCCGTGATCCAGCCCGCCTCGTCCGTCGCGAGCCATGCGATGAGGCGGGCCGGGTCGTCGGGCATCCCCCAGCGTCCGGCGGGGAAGCGGGCTGCGACGGCCTCGTACACCTCGCCGGTCAGGTAATCCGTGTCCACCGGGCCCGGGTTGACGGTGTTCACGGTGATGCCCTGCTCGGCGAGCGTCGTCGACAGGGAGCGGGTGACGGAGGCGAGGGCGCCCTTCTGGAGCGCGTAGGCGATCTCGCCCGGCATGCCTCCGGCGATGTCCTGGCCGGAGGTCATCATCATGATCCGGCCTCCCGAGACGCCGACCCGCTGCCGCGCGAAAGCCTGTACGAGCAGCAGCACCGAGCGGGTGTCGACCGCCCAGTGCGCGTCCAGCATGGCCGCGTCGATCTCGTCGAGGGTGCCGTCGCCGCCGCTCAGGGCGTGGTTGGCGACCAGGATGTCGAGCCGGCCGCCGAGCGCGTCGGCGGCGGTGGCGATCAGTTCGGCCGGGGCGGCGGGCTCCGTGAGGTCACCGGGTCCGGTCACGACCCGCGCCTCGGGATCGCCGAGCGCTCCCCGCACGGAGGCGAGCACGTCCTCGGGGCGGTCCGCTCCCCAGGGCTGGGCGGCGTCGTGCGGCACATGGTGGTGCAGATAGACGCTCGCCCCGTAGGCGGCCAGCCGTCGGGCCACCGCGTGGCCGATGCCGCCGCGTCTGCTGGCGCCGGTGACGAGGGCGGTACGGCCGCGCAGGGGCAGGGGGTCGCGGCGGAGTTCTTCGGGGGTGGGGTGGGGAAGGCGGGGCATGGACGACCATGATGGGGAAGCGTTTCGTGTGGCGCACGGGATTTTCCCGGCCGTCCATGCGCCGGGGTGCCCGCGTCGCTATCCGTGCGCGAGCGGCCGCAGTTGGACGAGTCCCAGCCACGTCTCCGGTCCGGGCCGCACATGTGCCGCGCGCACCGCGTAGCGGCCGGGGTCGAGGGCGATCCAGACGTGGTCGGTGCGCAGCGAGTCGGTCCCCGGCCAGGCGGCGTCGAACAACAGCACCGGACCGGGGACGTTCCAGGCGACCTCCGGCCCCCACACCGCCGCGTCGAGCGCCGCCGGCACCTCGGCGAGCAGCTGCTCCTCCGACTCCGCCGCCGACCAGCGTACGAAGACGCCGCGGTCCGGCAGATACGTGGTGGAGGCGGGCTCGTCGCCGAGGACCAGGGCCACGCTGTCGCCGACGGGCAGCAGGCCGACGTAGCCGTCGACCTCGCAGGCCCGGTCGTAGTCCGAGGCCGTCTCGTCGCCGTCGGCGCCGGCCCAGAACGGCAGCACGGTCTCCGGGACCGCTATGAGCGGCCCGCCGCCCGACTCCACCCACTCCGCCGCGCCCGGCTCCGCGTATCGCACCATGGCGCGGAATCTACCTGGTACATGACAGTGCGCGTCGCCGTTCACGGGAAGATCCGGAATCCACCATTCAGCAGCGGCTTCGCACCGTCGCGCCGCGGTCCCGTTCGGCAACGGCCGACGCGGCGCCGTAGCCCCGTTCAGCAGCCGCAGTTCTCCGCGTCCACCGGCGCCGTCAGGGGGTCGGCCTCGCGGGTCCGCCTGCCCTCCCAGGTCTCGTACGCGAAGCCCTCGCGCGCCCAGTACTCGAAGCCGCCGAGCATCTCCTTGACCTGGTAGCCGAGTTCGGCGAGGGCGAGCGCCGAGCGGGTGGCGCCGTTGCAGCCCGGGCCCCAGCAGTACGTCACGACCGGCACGGACTTGTCGAGGAGCTGCTCGGCCTGCTCGGGGATGAGGGCGGTCGGCAGGTGCACGGCGCCGGGGATGTGGCCCTGGTCCCAGGCCTCGGTGGAGCGGGAGTCCAGGACGACGAAGCCGGGGTCGCCCTCGGCCGAGAGCGCGGCGGCGACGTCGGAGACGTCGGCGTGGAAGACGAGGCTCGCACGGAAGTAGGCGGCAGCCTCGGCCGGGGCCGCGGGGGCGACCCGCAGGACGGGGTTGACGGTGTTCGTGCTGACGCTGCTCATGCTCGGGCCTTTCCCTGACAAGACGCGCGGGACTTCTCGTCGGGCCTCGTCGCCCTCCCCGCACCCAGAAATCTACGTCGGACGATCATCTCCCTGAAGTGGCGATCCCCGGCGTTCCACTTGATCCGCCGGTGATTCCCCTGGTATCTCTCCGGCATGACCGAGTTTTCCCCGGACGCCACCGACTGGCGCATCCTCGATGTCCTCCAGCGGGAGGGCAGGGCCAGTTTCGCCGAGCTCGCCCGCGCCGTCTCCATGTCCGCGAGCGCGGTCACGGAACGGGTGCGCCGACTGGAGGAGGCGGGCGTGATCCAGGGGTACGCGGCGGTCGTCGACCCGGACCGGCTGGGGCTGCCGATCCTGGCGTTCGTGCGGCTGCGTTATCCGAACGGCAACTACAAGCCGTTCCACGACCTGGTCGAGGCGACGCCGGAGATCCTGGAGGCGCACCACGTCACGGGCGACGACTGCTTCGTCATCAAGGTCGCCGCGCGGTCGATGCGGCACCTGGAGGAGGTGTCCGGCAAGATCGGCTCGCTGGGCGCGGTGACGACGAGCGTCGTCTACTCCTCACCCCTGCCGCGCCGCCCGCTGGGCCGCTGAGCGCACCTTCAGGGACGAGCCGGCCCTCCCCTTCACGACCTCCAACTGGGCGTGGATACGCCGTCTCAGGTCGGCGACATGACTCACGATGCCGACGCTGCGGTCCCGTTCCCGCAGCGAGTCGAGCACGTCGAGGACCTCGTCGAGGGTCTGGTCGTCGAGGCTGCCGAAGCCCTCGTCGATGAAGAGCGTGTCGAGCCGCACCCCGCCCGCCTCGTCGGTGACGACGTCCGCGAGGCCGAGGGCCAGGGCGAGCGAGGCGAAGAACGTCTCGCCGCCCGACAGCGTGGCCGTGTCCCGCTCCCGTCCGGTCCAGGCGTCGACGACATGCAGCCCGAGCCCGCTGCGGCCGCGTCCGGCGCGGTCGTCGGAGTGCACGAGGGTGTAGCGGCCCGAGGACATCCGCAGCAGCCTGACCGTCGCGGCGGCGGCCACCTGTTCCAGCCGCGCCGCCAGCACGTACGACTCCAGGCGCATCTTGCGTTCGTTGTCCGCCGAGGTGCCCGCGGTGAGCGAGGCGAGGCGGGCGACCCGGTCGTACTCCTCGCGCAGCGGGGCGAGGCGGCGCACGGAGACGGCCGCGCGCGCGGAGAGCCGGTCGAGGTCGGCGCAGCGCCGGGCGGCGGCGTCGCACGCGGAGGCCGCGTCGCGGACCCGCTGGGCGGCGAGGGCGGCGGCCTGCTCCGCCACGGCGAGGTCGGCGGGCGGCTGCTGGGCGGCGGCCGCGGTGTCGGGCTCGGCGAGGACGGCCCGTACGGCGGCCTCCTGCGCCTGCCAGTCGTCGAGCCGCCGTTGGAGGTCGCGGTGGGCCGCGTCGTCGAGGAGCGCCTCGGCCGCGGCCTGCGGGGTGTCGAACCCGGCCCGGAACGCGGCGTCGGCCAGCCGGGCGTCGGCGTCCTTGAGCCGCTGCGCGGTGTCCTCGGCGACGCGGGCCGCGTCGGCGGCGTCGGTGAGCAGTCTGACCTGCCGCTCCAGCTGGGCGGCGCGCGCGGCGACGCTGTCCAGGGCGCCGCGGGCCTGCGCCAACTCCTCCTCCAGCGCGACCCGTTCACGGTCCAGTCGGTCCCGGCGGCCGACGCGGGAGGCGGCGCGCACCGCGGCCTCCTGGCGGACGGCGGTACGTCGCTCGTGCTCCTGCTCGGCGCGGCGCAGCTCCTCGTGCGCGGGGTGCAGCACGGAGGCGGCGTGCCGGGCCTGCGCGTAGAGCCGCTCCAACTCCTCGGCCGCTTCGGCGAGTTGCTCGGTGGAGGCGTCACCGGCCTCCGCGGTGGCGGCGGCGAGTGCCTCGCGTACGGTGCCCAGGCGCCGTTCCTGCTCGCTGTGCCGCTCCTCGGCCCGCTGGTAGGCGGCCAGCGCCCGCTCCTCCGCCTCCCGGTCGACATGCCCGGCGTCCTTGCGGGCCGGGGCCGGGTGCTCGGTCGCCCCGCAGACCGCGCAGGGCTCTCCGTCGGTCAGCTGGGCGGCGAGTTCGGCGGCGATGCCGTTCAGCCGCTGCTCCTTGACGTCCAGCCAACGGGCCTTGAGCGCCAGCGCGTCCGCCTGGGCGAGGCGGACCTGTTCGGCGGCGGTGTCGGTGTCGCCGGCCAGCTGGTCCCGCAGCCGCGCCGCGCCCAGCCGCCTCTGCGCCGGCTCCCGCTGCACGCCGAGCTGCTCGGCCCGGGTCGCCGCCTCCTGGGCGGAGTCGATGCGGGCCTGGAGCGCGGCGCGGGTCGCCTCCCAGCCGGCGAGCCAGTCGTCCGCCTCGCGCAGCACGTCGTCGTCGGCACGCTCCTGCCGGTCCAGGCCGGCCCGCTCCGCGACCAGGTCGGCCAGCCGCTGCTCGGCACGGCGCGCCGACTCCAGCCCGCCCAGCTCCTCGGCGGCCCGGCGGGCGGCGGACGCGAGCCCGGCCGCGCCGGCGTCGGCGAAGGCGTCCGGCAGCGAGGCACGCGTGCGTGCCCGGGCCGCGTCCGCCCGGCGGTGCTCGGCGTCGGCGGCCTCCCTGAGCTCCAGCGCCGGTGCCACGGCCTCGGCCTTGCGGGCCCGTTCCATGCGCGCCAGCGCCTGCCGGTAGCCCTCGGACCGCTCCTCCAGCAGCGCGGCCCGCTGCCGCGCCTCGGCGAACCGCTGCTGCAACCGGGCCACTTCGCGTACGTCGGTCAGCGCGCGCTCGGCGGCGGCCTGCGCGGACTCGGCGGCCGTGAGCCGGCTGTGGGCGATGGTGAGCTGTTCGCGGGCGGTGCTGCGGGCGACGGCGGCGGCGCTCATGACGGCGTCGGCGAGACCGGGCTCCCCGGGAGCGGCGCCCGGCAGGGCCATCGCGTCGCCCGCCGCCTGCTGCATGCGGTGGGCGTCGGCGAGCAGTTCGGTGTCCCCGTCGCGGACCTGTGCCTCGGTGGCGCGGCGGCGCTCGGCGAGCCGCTTCTCGACCTCGGCGAAGCGATGGGTGTCGAAGAGGCGGCCCAGCAGCCGGCCCCGCGCCTCGGCGTCCGCGCGCAGGAAGCGGGCGAAGTCGCCCTGGGGCAACAGCACGACCTGGCAGAACTGCTCGCGGCTCATGCCGAGCAGCTGGGTGACCTCCTCGCCGATCTCCTGGTGGGAGCGGCTGAGGTCCTTCCAGGAGCCGGTCCGGGCGTCGTACTCGCGCAGCCAGCTCTGGGCCTTGTCGAGGGTGCTGCCCGAGCCGCGCTTCTTGGGGCGCTCCCAGGGCGGCTGCCGGGTGATCTCCAACCGGCGTCCGGCGACGGTCAGTTCGAGACGCACCTCCGTGCGGGTGCCGGGGGCGGCGTGGTCGCTGCGCAGGGTGAGGCCCTGGCCGGACTGGCGGGCACCGGGGACGGAGCCGTACAGCGCGTAGCAGACGGCGTCGAGGACGGAGGTCTTGCCCGCGCCGGTCGGTCCGTGGAGCAGGAAGAGGCCGGCGACGGACAGCTCGTCGAAGTCGACGCTCTGGGAACCGCCGAAGGGCCCGAAGGCCGTGATGTCCAGCCGGTGCAGCCTCACCGGGCGCCCTCCCCCGTCTTCGGCCGGCGCAGCCGCACCGGCCCCGCTCCCCCGCCGTCAGCCCGCGCCGGCCTCACCGCGCGACCTCCTTGACCGCCTCGTCCGCCCGCACCGCGTCGAACGCGTCCCGCAGCACGCCCTGTTCGTCCGTGTCGGGGCCCGCCCCCCGCACATGGGCCACGAAGTCCTCCGCGATCTCCTGGTCACTGCGCCCCGCGAGCCGCTTGGCGTAGGACACCTCGGGGTCGTCCGGGGCGCGCTCGGGGTCGAAGACGAGGCTGAGGGTGTGCGGGAAGCGCTCGGTGAGGCGGGCCATGGGGTCGGCGGGGCGGACGGTGTCGGTGAGGGTCGCCTCGACCCACGCCTCCTCGTGCCGGGCGAGTCCCGGATCGGCGAGCAGTTCCTCCAGCGTCCCCCGCAGCCGGGCCAGCGCACGCGGCACCGGGCAGTCGACGCGCTCGGCGGTCACCGCGCCCTCGGCGTCGAGGTCGACGAGCCACATCGTCTTGCGGTGGTCGGCCTCGGAGAAGGAGTACGGCAGTGGGGAGCCGGAGTAGCGGACGCGGTCGGTGATGGTCTGGCAGCCGTGCAGGTGCCCGAGGGCCGCGTAGTCGACGCCGTCGAAGACGCCGGACGGTACGGCGGCGACCCCGCCGACCGTGATGTCCCGTTCGCTGTCGCTGGCCTCGCCGCCCGTCACGAACGCGTGCGCGAGGACGACGGAGCGGGTGCCACGCGCGCGTGTGGCGAGGTCGGCGCGGACGCGGTCCATGGCGGCGGCGAGCACGGCCTCGTGCCCGGGCTTCTCCACCCCGAACTCGTCCTTCACCAGGGCCGGTTCGAGGTACGGCAGACCGTAGAAGGCCACGTCACCGAAGGCGTCCCGCAGCACCACCGGCGTCCCGCACGCCGCCGGCTCGGTCCGCAGATGGATGCCCGCGCGGTCGATGAGGCCCGCGCCCACCCCGAGCCGACGCGCCGAGTCGTGGTTGCCGGAGATCATCACCGTCGGCACCCCGAGGTCGGCGAGTCGGTGCAGGGCGTCGTCGAACAGCTCGACCGCGGCCAGCGGCGGCACCGCGCGGTCGTACACGTCTCCCGACACGACCACGGCGTCCACGCCGCGCTCACGCACGGTCGCGACGAGCCGGCCGATGAACTCGGCCTGCGCCCCGAGCATGCTGACCCGGTGGAACGCCCGGCCGAGATGCCAGTCGGAAGTGTGCAGCAGTCTCATGATCCCCGAGACTAACGGCCGGGTCTGACAACACGGGCGGTTACCTGCATGTCAGGCATCTCCATAGGCCTCTCCACCCAGTTCGAACCCGGCCGTCCCGGCGGTCGCGTCCGCGAGCCATGCCTCGAAGGCCGGTACGTCCGCGTCCGGGAGGCCGATCTCGATCGTGACCGCCTCGCCGTAGCGGACGTCGCGGACCTCGCGGCCGGTGGAGCGCAGGTCGTTCTGGAGCTTGCCCGCGCGGTGGTGGTCCACGGTCACCGTGGCGAGACGGAAGCGGCGGCGGGTGATGCTGCCGAGGGTGTCCAGGGCCTCGCCGACCGCGCCTCCGTACGCGCGGATGAGGCCGCCGGCGCCGAGCTTGACGCCGCCGTAGTAGCGGGTGACGACGGCGACGACGTACCGCATGTCACGGCGCAGCAGCATCTGGAGCATGGGGACGCCGGCGGTGCCGCCCGGTTCGCCGTCGTCGCTCGCCTTCTGGATCGCGCCGTCGGCGCCGATGACGTAGGCGAAGCAGTTGTGGGTGGCGTCGGCGTGCTCCTTGCGGACGGCCGCGATGACGTCCTGGGCCTCCTGTTCGGTGGCCGCCGGGGCGAGGGCGCACAGGAAGCGGGAACGGTTGACCTCGGTCTCGTGCACGCCCGCGCGGGCGACTGTGCGGTACTCGTCCTGCATCGGGCCAGCCTAGTCCGTGGCCAGGGCAGGGCTGTGGGCCGGCTCAGCCGGAGTCCCGCAGGCCATGCCCACGGGCTCAGTCGGAGTTCTCCCAGGCCAGATACCCCGGCCCGTCCGGGGTCAGCACCGGCACCCACGCCTCGTCGGCCTCGGCCAGCCGGGACCCGTCCAGGGCGAGGGCGGCGGGCCAGGTGTCGTCGCGGTTCGCCGAGCCGTAGACCCGGAGCTGCGCGACCGCGTCCCGGAGCCGGTCGAGGAGCGGCGCCGGCCACTCCAGGCCGCGTGCGCCCTGCCCCTTCAGCTCGCCCACGAAGATCGCCTTCAGGTCCTCGTCGAGGTCCCGTCCGAACAGGGGGACGAGATAGCCCTCCTGCTCGTACGGGACGCAGCCGAAGCCGCCGCCCTGGGTCTGGTAGACCACGCCGGTCGGTGCCGCCACGACCACGAAGGCCCAGCCGCGATCGGCGCCGCTGCCGTCCGGGTCCAGGAACACATACCGCTTGCTCACTTCCTCTTCCCCCGGGGCACCGTGACCGCCGTCAGCAAGGCCGTGCCCGGGGCGAGGGCCTCCCAGGCCGTGCCGCGCCAGGCCAGGACGGCGATGGCCGCCGTGGGGAACTTCACCCGGACCGTGTCCAGGCTGTCGTCGAGGCCGTCGCCGGCGAGGTCGAGGACGAGGTCCTCCAGGCCGGGGTTGTGGCCGACCAGCAGCAGCGTCTCGACCTCGGCGGCCACCTCGTGCACGACCTCCAGGAGTTCGGGCACCTCGGCGCCGTAGAGCCGGGCGTCGTGGCGGACCGGGGGCGGGGTGCCCCACTGGGCCGAGGCCAGGTCCCAGGTCTGCCGGGCGCGTACGGCGGTGGAACACAGGGCGAGGTCGGGCAGGCAGTCGGCCTCGGCGAGCGCCCGGCCCGCCGCGGGGGCGTCGCGCAGACCGCGCGGGGCGAGGGGGCGCTGGTGGTCGCGGACGCCCTCCGGCCAGGCGGATTTCGCGTGGCGCAGCACGACGAGGCGGCGCAGCGGACCGGCTCCGGCGCGGGCGATCATGCGAACGCGCCGATGTCGCGGGTGAGTTCGAGACCGAGGAGCCGGTCCGCGTAGGCGTACGTCTCGAAGCGGGCGCCGGCCGGGAGGTCGGAGGTCTCGACCGACCGCAGGACTCGTAGGACGCCGGGTACGTCGAGGTCGTCCTCCCAGGCCGTGCGCAGCTCTCCGCGCACCTCGTCGGGCACCGGCCGGGACGGCTCGCGCGCCCAGCCGGCGACGGCACGACGCCACCGTACGAGGGTGTCGTGGGCGTCCTGGAGGGCGGCCTCGTCGAGCCGCGCCGGCTGCCCCCGACGCTGGGACAGCAAGGCGAGCCGCAGTACATCGGGCTCGGCCCCCTCCACCAGCCGGTCGACGGCCCCGACCGCACCGGCCACGCCCTCCACCGGCCCCTCGACGGCGGCGACGGCCAGCCTGATTCCGTCCGGGTCCGGTGCGGCGCTGTCCTCAGCCACCACATGGACGGCCTGCGCCCCGCCGAGGCCCCTTCCGGCCTCCCGGCCGTCCTCGAAGGGCCGGACGCCGAGCGCCGTGGCGGCCGCCCGTACCTCGGACCGCCGCTGCGCGCTGTCGAGCAGCGCCCAGACCGGCGTACCGCCGAGTTCGAGGGCGCGTACGAGGGTGTCGGCGACGAGCAGTACCCGCAGGGCGGTGCCGTCGAGGCCGGGCACGTGCGCCTCGACACGGGTCAGGCCACGGCGGGCGGGGGCGGCCTCGACGGGCTCGCCGGTTCGGGCGTCGATGATGCGCAGCACGGGGTGAGCGTAGGCGGGACTGTGGCCGTCCGCAGGCAGGTGGCGCGGATTCCGGACAGGATGGCGCCGCGCGTGGGCCCGTGGACAAGGGGTGGGTGGGCCCGTGGACAAGGGGTGCGTGGGCCCGTGGACAAGGGGTGCGTGGGCCCGTGGACAAGCGGTGCGCGCGGGACGTCGTACTCCGGCATCGTGGGGAATCAGCGGGGGCGGTGCACTGTTGTGCTGGTCGTCACAGCGGCTGAGACCCTCCAGGAGACCCACGGTGTACGGAGACGAAGCGACGGTCCGCAAGATCCTCACCGAGAGCGGCGACACCTGGGCCGTGGTGGGACTGTCCACGAACCGGGGGCGCGCGGCGTTCGGCGTGGCCGAGGTGCTCCAGCGCTACGGGAAGCGGATCGTGCCCGTGCACCCGAAAGCGGAGACCGTGCACGGCGAACAGGGCTACGCCTCACTCGCCGACATCCCCTTCGACGTGGACGTGGTCGACGTCTTCGTCAACAGCGACCTCGCCGGCCCCGTCGTCGACGAGGCGATCGCCAAGGGCGCCGCAGCGGTCTGGTTCCAGCTCGGCGTGATCGACGAGGCGGCGTACGAGCGTGCGCGTGCGGCGGGTCTCGACATGGTGATGGACCGCTGCCCGGCGATCGAGATTCCCCGGCTGCGGGACTGAGGCGCGCGGGGCTGCCGTCGGTCAGGACCGCGCGACGAGCGGGCCGTCCTCGCCGCGCCGGGCGGCGCAGCCCCAGGGGTCCCGTGCAGCGTGTACGCGCGGTGGCGCTCGCGAAAGCCGATCGCCCGCTGGAGGAGGTCGCCTTCCCGCGGGTTGACGGCTCTCGTCAACTCCGCCCACAGCCCGGCCCGCACCTCAGCCCTGCCCCTCGCACGCGTTGATGTAGTACAGCTCTATCTCCACCCGGTCCGCCGATCCCCCGGACCAGAACGGGCGCGTGCCCACGTTCCCGCCGCAGAAGGCCTGCGGGCGGCGGGACTTGAGGGTGGCGTTGACATCTTCCGCGAGGTCGGTCGCCGCGCCGAGCATCGACTGCGGGGCGACACCGAAGGTGATGACCATGCCGATGCGGCGGCCGTCACCGCTCGCGCGGATCTCCTTGTCGAGCGCCGCGATGATCTTCTTTCGGTCGGCGGCGTTCAGGTTCCCCTTGCCGGCGGCGCGTCCGGTCGCGCCCGAGGACAGGGACACCGCGAAGGTGTGCCGCTTCGGGTCGAGGCCGGTCGGGCCCTTCGCCGTCCGCGAGGGGGAGGGCGACGCGGAGGACGACGGGGAGGACGACGGCTTCGGCGACTTCTTCGCGCCCGCCGCTCCCGTGCCGTCCGAGGCGATCATGCCGAGCACCACCAGGAACAGCACCAGGAACAGGTCCGCGAACAGCCAGCCCGCGAGATGGCGCGGGGCGATGCCGGCGCCCGGGGGGCGTCGCCTCACCGGTGTTCCCCGCCGTACCAGTCGTCACCGGGCCGACGCGGCGGCGGTGTCGCGGCTCCGGTGCCGGGAGCCGCGGGGTCGGAGCCACCGGTGTCGGTGCGGGGCGGCGCGGACGGCGGGGGCGGCGCCGCGGCGGGCCCGCCGGAGCCACCACCGGGGTACCCGTTGCCGTTGTAGGGGCCGTTGTAGGGGCCGTTGTAGGGACCGCCGTGGGCGCCCGTCGACGGTCCCCCGGAGTTCGACATCGGCGCGGGCGCGGAGCCCCCGTTCTGCAACAGGGCGAGCACGCGCTCCAGGGCGTCCATGTAGGCGTACATGCGCTCGCTGTTGTCGTTGAGGACGCCCATGGCCTCGCCGACCCTGCGGGTGGTCTCGGTGACCTCGTCGGCGACGGTGGCGTGCACCCGGTTGGCCTCCTGGGAGCTGCCGGCCGCGCGGCGCAGTTCGGCGAGCAGGCGGGTGAGGGACTCACGGGTCGCCTGTTCGTCGCCGCGCAGGTCGTCGCGCATCTTGGCGAAGTCGCGCAGGAGTTGGTGCGGCACGGTCAGGGAGCGACCCATCTCGCCCAACTCGCCCGCGGAACGCGTCCATTGGTCGAGGGCGGTGACGAACCTGCCCTCGGGACCGGGCGCGAAGATCTTCTCCATGCGGTCGGCGCTGTCCGAGAGGGTGCGGGAGAGCTCGGCGGTGCTTCGGGTGATGTCCCGTGCGATGCCGACGAGTTGGCCGGCCGGTACGACCTGGGCCTCCAGGACGGCGTGCTTGGACAGCTCCATGGTGAGAACGGTCAGCTGTCCGGCGATCCGGGTGCGCAGCCGTTCGCGTGACGCCTCGTGCTGGGCGTCCCATTCGAGGCGTTGCAGCCACATCGTGGCGAGGACCACCCCGCCGATGAGCAGCACCACGAGCAGGACGGCGGTGCCGCCGAAGCCCGAGGCCCACAGCCGCAGGAAGTTGGTGCCCTTCGCGGAGTCCTCGAAGTCCCCGAAGGCGAACCACAGGGACAGCCAGGTCAGCACGATCGGCAGGAAGACGGAGACGTCGCGCGCGGTCGACACCACGGCGATCAGCCCGCTGTGGCGCGGCTCGGCGTCCGGCACCAGCGCGTCGGGCGGGTAGGCGTGCAGCAGGTTGACGCCGGACAGGGCCCGGCCGCCGGCCCGGGCGTCGTCGGCGATCCAGGTCAGCACCGAGCGCCCGGTGCTCTCCTCGGGGCACTCGCCGGCCAGCTCGGTGAGCCGGTCGGCGGCCGCCCGCAGCGCCGCGGAGGGTTCGGGCGCCGGGGGCGCGGGCCGGTGTGTGGCGGGTTTGCTGCTGGACAAGACCTCTCCCTCAGTCCCGGGGACCGCGGCGGTCGGGGCCGTGGTCTCCGTCGTGCGGCCGGGCGGGCAGATGCTGCCGGAAGTACTGCTGGACGACGACGGCGTGGACGGTGTCCTGTGCCTTGCCGCGCCGGCAGCCGTCGAGCAGCGCCTGCAACAGGGCGGGCGACGGGGTGCGCCCCGCCGCCTCCAGGACGTCCAGCACCTCGCGCTGCCCCAGCTGCTCCCCCGTCGTGCACAGGAGGAGCAGCCGGTACAGGTGCACCGCCTGCCAGGGGTTCTGGGGCGCCATCCGGTCCACGGCCTCGGCGTGGAACTGGGTGCGGCGCATGATGTCGAAGGGGTGGTGGCGTTCCTTGCCGGGGCGGCGCCGGGCGCAGCTCTCCAGCAGGGTGCGGGCCTGGGCCGGGGCGATCCGGCTGATCCGGTCGACCTCGCTCATCAGGAACGCCATGGAGAAGCGGGCCACGAGCAGCCGCATCATGTCGTCCAGCGCGGTCTGCGAGACGCCGATCTGCAGGGCGATCCGCAGCAGCGGCAGGACGTCGAAGTCGGCCCGCCGGCGCGCGGCGCTCTCCAGCCGCTCCTCCAGCACCCGGTACACCACCCGGCCGCCGGGCGGCGCCAGGGACAGTTCGCGCAGCAGGTCCCCGCCGGCTCCGTCGAAGGCGCGGTGCAGCGCCCAGGTGTGGATCTCCTCCCGCAGATGCCGGTAGGGCTGGAGTTCGAGCGAGTCCGGGCGCCACAGGGCGAGGAGGCGGGCCAGCTGTCCCTCGGTGGCCCGGTCGAGCTCCAGCTGTATCCGGGGGACGGCGGTGGGACTGCGCAGGTAGGCGTCCTCGCGGTCCGACAGGTCGCCCTGCGGGGCCGCCTCCAGCAGGCTCATGACATCGCTCATCAGCCCGGGGGCGACCTGGTGTCCGGCCGCCCACTCGCGGATCTTCGAGGGGTTGGCCATCGGCTGGTCCGGCAGCAGCCGGCTGAGCGCGCCGGTGCCGCGGCGCCGCTGGAAGGCGACGAGGCGTGCGGCCTGGTCCCGCAGGGGGCCGGGCGGGCCGGGGTCGGCCTTGGCGTCGACGCGGCGCCGGGTGGCGTGGCGGGTCCCGGTGCCGTCGCCCCGTACGAACACGAACTGCGGCAGGTCCTTCGCCGCGTCGTTCTCCTCCCGGGTGGCGAAGCCCCAGCTGCCCAGCACGACCCGGCCCAGCAGTCCGGCCAGGGCGTGGACGACGACCTCGCCGTCGACCGGCGAACCCACCACCGTGAGCGGTGCCCCGGGCTGTTCCATCAGCGCCTCGGCGAGCCGCACCAGCAGGTCGTCGGGCACGTCCTCGGCCGCCGTGTCGAGGGTGCCGAGGAGGCGCTGCTCCTCGACCAGCAACTGCCGTACGAGGTCCAGCGGGACCCGCTCCAGGCGCTCGGCGCCGCTGCCCCGGGCCGCCTGGCCGTCGAGGAGGGCGCTCTGCCGGACGGGCGGCGGCAGCCAGTCGTCCCAGTCGCTGCGGCAGGCGGCGAGCGCGAGGTGCAGGTCGATGCCGCCGGCCGGGCCGGTCAGGACGTGGGTGAGGGTGGAGCCGGCGCGGCCGTTGGGGTCGCGGACGGGGAGTTTGCGCAGGACGGCGGCCTCGTTCTCGTGGCGGAAGTAGACGAAGCCGGGTGTGGTGTCGCCGGGGTGTTCCTGGCTGGCCCACACCAGGTGTTCGATACGGCTGTTCCAGCGCAGCAGCGCCTCGCGGTCGAGGGAGGTGGCGACCGGGCCGACGTCACCGCGGCCGGTGAGGGAGCGCTCGGACCACTGGTAGACGGTGATGTCGGCGCGCGGCCCGCCCCGCGCGGGCAGGCTCATGTGCCGGGCCCCCGTCCCGGCAGCAGGGCGTCCGCGGCCGGTCCGGTCATGACGCCCTTCATGGCGAGCAGCGCCAACAGCGGCCGCAGCACCCGGTGCTGACGGAAGAGGGCCTCGTCGAAGCGGCGGGCCGCGGCCTGGTCGGCCTGGGCGCGGGGGCCGGTTCCGGTGGCGGAGGCGAGGTGCAGGGTGGAGCCCTGGCACTCGCCGGCGAGTTGCAGCCAGTCGCCGCCGCCGCGGGCGCCGAGGAAGGCGTAGACGTCCTCGCTCTCCCGCTCGACGGTGCTCAAGTCGGCTTCGGCGTCGGGCTTCTCGTGCAGCCAGCCGTCGATCTCGCGGTAGCCGCGGAAGCGCAGCAGGTCGCTCTTGGTGACGACGAGGGCGCACGGGACCGGCAGGAACGGCAGGGCGGGGTTGGCCTGTTGCTGGCGCAGCCGCTGGCGGACGTGCTCGAACGCCGGGTCGCGTCCGGTCGTACCGCCCTGGGAGGTCAGGCCGTGTATGCGGGTCGGGTCGACGACGCAGAGCAGGGCGCTGAGCCGGTTGAGGAAGTCGGACTCGCGGCCGGGGCGTTCCAGTCGGCCGCCCGCCACGTCGAAGAAGACGACGCTGTGCGAGCGGCCGGAGTGCTCGTCGGTGACGACGAGGCCGGTGGAGTAGCGCAGTTCGGGGCGGTCGGCGGTGGCGACGAGTTCCTGGCGGCCGTCGATGAAGGGGGCGACGACCTCGTTGAGGTAGAGGTGGTAGCGCTGCGGGTCCAGGGCCTCGACGCGCAGGCCGTAGCGGGCCATGACGGTGGACTTGCGGGCCTGGTCGATCATCGCGGCCAGCAGGTGGGACTTGCCGGTGCTGGACGCGCCGACCAGCCCGATGCGGACCGGTTCGGTGCCGAACAGGGGGTAGCGGTAGGGCAGTTCGTGCTGGGGCACGTCGTCGTTGCCGGGGCAGACCACGTAGGTGCGGGCGAGCTGGGCGTCCCGCTCGGCGGCGGAGTGGGTGGGCAGGTCGGCCTCGGGGAGCATGCCGCCGGAGGCGTCGAGGACGACCCGCTCGGCCGTGTCCCAGTTCAGCGCCCGCAGGCACATGGGGCACTCGACGGGGCCGAGGGCGGGCAGCGGCCGGTCGGTGACGATCCGCAGCCGCCGCCCCATCCGGCGCCACCAGCCGGGGGGTCGTACGGCGGGCGGGGCGTAGCCGCCTGCGCGCAGGCTGCCGGCGCCGGTGCGCTGGCGGGCGCGCAGGGCGCGGAACTCCTCGCGGGCGAGCGTCTCGCGGCGCTTGGCCTGTTCCGCGAGGGGCCGCTCGAACAGGCCGTTCGGCGCGGCGCCGTCGACGAGGCGGCGCACCAGTTCGCGCGCGGGCGGGGAGACGGCGGAGCCCAACGGGAAGGCGGCGCGCAGGAGTTCCTGGAGCCATTCCTCGTGGCCCTGGTCGAGGACGGCGTGCAGGTGTTCGCGGGAGGAGCCGCGCGGCAGGGTCTCGCCGGTGGCCATCCAGAACGCCACGAGGGCGGCGCTGAGCACGTCCTGGTCGGCCGAGGCGGGCAGCCCGGGGCGGAAACCGGGCGCGTCCCATGCGGTCGCCGGGCGGTCGGGCAGCGGCTCGGTGGCGTACACGGCCCCGTCCAGTCCGGCGAGTTGGAGTCCCTCGGCCTCGTCCCACCACAGGTGCTCGGGGCTGATCCGGCCGTGCACCAGGCGGGGTTCGTGCAGCCCGGCGACGGCCTCGAACAGGTCCTGCACCACCCCGCGCAGCCGCGGGCCGTGCAGCACGTCGGGGGTCTCGAAGCGGGACAGGGGGACGCCCCGGCAGTCCAGCAGCATCCGGTGCGGGCGCCGGGAGTCGTCGTAGGCAAGGACGTGGGCGAGCTGGCGCGGCAGATGCGGTCCGTGGAAGTCGGCGAGGCTGCCGAAGAGGTCGAAGTGGCGGCGCATCCGCCGCTCGGCCTCGGGCCCGACCGCCTCCTGCACCATGACCGGGTGCCGGCCGGGCAGCCTGCGGTAGCGGCGGACCCGGAAGGGCGGCAGCTCCAGGCGGCCCTGCTCCCCGGTGTCCTCCTCAAGGCTGAAGACCGCCTCTTCCCCGTCCCCCGACCCGGGCCTTCGGCCCCGGAACTCCGCCACCCCCGCGTCTCCTCCCCGTAGCCCTCCGGGACACCAACTATCACAGAACGCTGCCCACGCGAGTGGTGCTTCAGGCACAGCACCGAAATGAGTGCACTTGGCGTTCACCAGTTCCTGACGGTTGATCAACTCCTGTTGGCCAAAGGCCAGTCGGGGGTATGACCTGGCCCGGTACAGTCGGAGCACCTGAGGCTGGGGGGAGCGCGCATGGCGGCACTGACGGCGGGGCGGTTGCAGCAGGACGGGGTGCTGCGCGTGCTGGCGGAGCTGTACGCCGATCCGCTCAGCGCCGAGCTGCTGCTGCGGGGGCTGGGTGCCGATCTGACCCGGCTGCCGCCCTTCGGGGGTTCCCAGGCGCCGCTCGGCCACTGGTTCCGGATCTGTCTGACGATCGAGCACGGGGCGTTCGGCTTCACGCTGGAGGACCTGGTGCGGGCGGCGCACCGGGACTTCCCGTCGAACGACCTGTTGGGCCGGTACGCGAGACCCCGCGCGTCGGACGGAACGCCGGACGACCGCCTGACCGTGCTGTGTCTGCTGGCCGGTCCCCGGGAGGCGTCCAGGCTCCAGCTGCGGCACGAGTTCCGCACCATCGAGGAGGCCGCCCGCCGGGGCCGGCGCCGCACCCTCGACATCAGGCTGTCGGCGGCGACCCGGCGCCGCGACCTGCTCCCCGCGCTCACCGAACACAAGCCGGACGTCCTGCACTTCGGCGGGCACGGCTCCCCCGACGGGCATCTGCTGCTGGAGGGGGACGACGGCTCGGTCGCGCCGGTGCGTGCGGAGGCGCTCGGGGCGGCGCTCGACGCGGTGGGCGGAGTCCCGGTCGCCGTCCTCAACGCCTGCCATCTGGGGCGGTATCTGGACGTCGTCAGACCCTATGTCGGCGAGGTCATCGGCTCCCCGGCGAAGCTGGACGACGACGACGCGCTGGCGTTCTGCCGGGACTACTACGCGTCCCTCGCCCTCGGCGAGTCCTGGGAGGGCGCTTTCAAACAGGCGCGGGCAGGCGTGGGCCTCGGCCGGCCCGGGCCGCCGGACCTGCGGCGCGAGGTGGGGTTCCGGGAGGCCGACGCGGTATGACGGGGCAGCGCGTGCGAGGACGGAACCGTACGACGGGGCGGTCGGCCCGGAGGGGCGGCGACGCATGAGCGAGCAGCGGCAGCGTACCGTCAGCGTGCATGTCCCCGCCGGAGTGAACGTCGCCGAGCGGCGACGGCGCAGTCAGGAGCGGGAGCGGGCGGAGGCCGGGGCGCGGGGCGCCGACGAGGGCGGGCCGAGTCCGGCGGCGTACGACTTCCTGCTCGGGCAGGCGGGCGGGCGCCGTGAGGCGGTCGACGTACCGCAGCCGGACGGCGGGCCCGGCGAGGAGGTCACCGTCGTCACCTCGCAGCTGCTGCGCAAGCTCGGCTCGGCCGGGACCACCTGTCCGGTCTGCCACCACTCCTTCCGGCTGGGCGAGCAGATCTCCATCGAGCGGGCCGAGGCGGGCCCCGGTGTCGTCCTCAAGCACCGCAGCCGCCGCCTGGACTGCCTCAACCCCGGGGCGGGCGCGCAGTCCTCCGCATCGGCCGAGCTGTTCCACCAGGGTCTCGACGAGGCCAATCCCCCGCCGCCGGAGCTGAACACGGTCCGGCTGCATCGCGGACATCCCCTGCTCCGGCTCCACCCGGGCCCGGGCGACGGGGCGCCCACCCGGCACCGCTGCTGGGTGTGCGGGCACACCTTCCGGCCGGACGAGATGGTCATCCACTGCACCTGCGCGCCGGACGCGCCGAACTGCGCGAGCGCCGTCCACCGTGACCCGGACCACGGGCTGGTCTGCTACGACGACTGGAAGGCCCAGCATCCCGGGGTGCCGTGTCTGATGCTCAACTCCCTGCGGGACACCCGGTGACCGGCGACCGGTTCGCGCGGCACGCGCTGGTCCCCGGCTGGGACCAGAAGCGGCTGGCCGACGCCACGGTCGTCCTCGCGGGCGCCGGGGCACTGGGCAACACGGTCGCCCAGACACTCGCGTTGGCGGGCCTCGGGCGGCTGGTGGTGTGCGATCCGGACACGGTCGCGGTGAGCAACCTCAGCCGCTGCCCGCTGTTCCGGGCGGCGGACGTGGGCCGGCCGAAGGCGCGGGTGCTGGCCGAGGCGCTGGCGGACCTCGCACCCGGCACGGCCGTGGACGCCCGTGAGGCGCCGCATGTGTCCGGAGCCGGGCTCGCCGAACTGCGGGACGCCGACCTGGTGGTGAGCGCGCTGGACAGCCGGGCGGCCCGGATCTCCCTGGCCGGGCGGTGCACGCTCGCCGGGACCGGCATGCTCGACGGCGGGACGCACGCGTGGGGCGGCGAGGTCTCCTGGTACCCGCCCGGCGGACGCTGCCGGGCCTGCGGTCTCGGTCCCGCCGAGCGGGCGGTGCAGGACGACCCGTGGTCGTGCGCCGCGCCCGATCCGGCCGCCGAGGCGGGCGCGTCGGCTCCGGTGTCGGGCCTGGTCGGCGCGTGGCTCGCCGACTTCGCCGTACGACTGCTGCTGGGACTGTCCGTGCCGGAGGCGCCGTTGCGCGTCGACGCCGCGGGGTTCGCCATGCCGCTGTCCGGGGCCCCGTCGGGTGAGCTGCCCGACCCGGACTGCCCGCTGCACGAACGGCTCCCCGCCGACGTCCCGGTGCTGCCGTTGGACCAAGAGGCCACGGTGGCCGACCTGTTGGACCACGTCGACGTGCACGAAGAGCCGCTCGCCTGGGCAGGATTCAGCAGGCCGGTGCGGCGGCGGGCGGCGGTGCGCACCGTCACCTCCCGGCTGCGGTCCGCGCCCGCCTCGGCGCGGTTGAGCGCACTGGGGGTGGCGCCGCGTGAGGTACTGCCCGTGGCCCGACGGGACGGATCGGGGCTGCGGTACGTCGAGTTGGCCGCCGTCGGGAAGGAACGGCAGGGCATACCGGGCGACTTGACCGAGGCACGGCGCGCGACGACGGAGGGTGTCCTGTGAGGGACGAGCTGTACAACGAGCTGGAGCGGGTGATCAACCCCCAGGAGGGCGAGATCATCCTGCGGTCCATCGGGTTCCGCGAGGCCCGCCTGCCGTCCACGGAACTGGCCCCCCGGTTCTACTGGTCGGAGGTGCGCCGGCTGATCGACGCGGGCGTGCTGGTGGACGGCGAGGCGCTGCTGGCGCGTGCCGCGCACAACGAGTACCCGGGCAACCCGGTGTTCCGGGCCTCCGTCGAGGCGCTGGAACCGGTCACCGAGCCGCCGCAGCCGCACCGCGTCGAGTCCCACAGCCCGCCGCCCTCCGGCCCGACGCCCACGGCCGCGCCGCCGACGGAGCCGGACACCTATCCGACCCTGGTCTTCGTGTGCAGCACGCACCACGCGGCGTTCATCGAGGAGGTGCGCCGCCTCGACCCCCGCGCCGAACTGTTCTTCGTCAGCCAGGGCGAGGAGGCCCAGGTGGGACAGATCGCGATGTCCCTGACGCGTGAACTGGCGCCCAGTCAGATGGACGACGTGCGCGGCGAGTTGATCGCGGCCGGTGCCCCGGCGGACCTGGAGATCCTCCAGGAGGTCTACGACCACCGGCCCTATCTGCTGGAGGCGCTCCGGGTCAACGGACCCGACCAGCAGCCCTACGACCTGGCGGGGGTGCCGTCGATCACCCCGGTGCGGGACATCGCCGCCGCCGTGCTGGCGCACTACGAGGGCCGGATGGGGCGGCGCCCGCGCACCGTCGTCGACCATCAGCAGCCGGACGGCAGCTTCCGCCGTCTCGATCCGGCGCAGTCCCTGCACGACGCCGGTGTGCGTGAGGGCGACACGCTCAACGTGTATCCCGAAGCGACCGCCGGGCACGCCGAGTTGCGGATGCAGGCGATCATCCGGGTCCGTGAGGAGATGCACCGCTACGCGGACCAGCACGAGGACTTCGAGATCGTCGACACCGACGACCCGGAGTTCCCCACCGACTACGAGATCCGCTTCAAGGGGCCGGGGCTGCGGCTCCCGGAGCAGCAGAGCGCGAGTGCGCTGCCGCGTCCGGAGGTGCAGGACAAGCACAACCTGCTGATCCTGCTGGGCCCGGACTTCCCGCTGGTCGCCCCGGCCGTCTTCTGGCTGAGCCCGATCTTCCACCCGAACATCAAGGGCCCCGATCCGCAGTACCCGGAGGCCGAGGGGGCCGTGTGCCTGGGGGTGCTGGCGCACTCCTGGCGCCCCGCCCTCGACTTCGGCCAACTGTGCCAGATGCTCGTGGACATGGCTGGGTATCGTAACTACGAGATCTCGGACAGTTTCAACCCAATCGCTGCATTCTGGGCTCAGACGGAGGACGGAGTGGCCATGATCGAGGCCATCGGGGGCAAGCCACCGGTGCCGGTCCCGCCGCCCGACGACGGCGTACTGCGCGTCGGCGCCCTGCGGATACGGCGGACGGACGGGACGGCCGATGGCACTTGACATCGAGCTCTTCCAGGGCGAGTCACGCCAACTGGTGCGCACCGAACCGCTGATCGCGCTGCTGAAGCCGGCCTTCGCGGCGGAGACGGCCCCCTTCAAGGGCCGCCCCCGCTTCGTGCTGATGCTGCGCAACGACCCCGGGCCCGACACCTACGAGCCCGACACCCCCGGCACCGACACGTACGAGGGAGATCTCCACCTCACCAATCTCCGCGCCGACTTCGGGTACATCCATGTCGCGATCCATATGGAGGGACGCGTGGTCTACCAGAAGCCCTACTCCGTCAACTCGCTCGTCGGCCCGGTGCTCGCCCGGCTGGCCCGGGAGATCTCCCCCGAGGAGCGCCAGTGGGCGTTCCGGATCGCCGGGCTGCCCTCGCCCGAGGACGACGAGTCGGCGCAGCGGCTGCCCCCGGTGGTGGACGGCACGGACGACATCGACGTCTCCCGCTCCACCCGGCTGCCGTTCGGCATCCGCCCGGCGGCCGAGCCCGAGATCCCGCTGCTGGACCTGGCCGAGTACGGGGTGACGCTCAGCGACACCGGGGCGCCGGTGACCGTGCTGCTGGGCACCGGGGTGCGGCGCAGCATGATGGAGATGGAGCTGTCGACCGAGATCGAGGAGGGCGGCTTCCTGGTCGGCCGGGCCTTTAGGCGGGCCGACGACCCCGCCCTGCACGCGGTGATCGTCGACGAGGTGCTGCCCGCCGAGCACTCGGGGGCCTCGCTGATGCACTTCACGTTCACCGGCGACTCGTTCCGTGCGATGAGCCGGACGCTCGGCGACCGCCAGCTCGTCGGCTGGTACCACACCCATCTGTTCCAGACCGAGCGCACCATCGGCCTGTCCCGTACCGACATCGACCTGCACCGGGACACCTTCCGGCGCCCCTGGCAGGTGGCCGCCCTGATCAACCTCACCTCGCGCCGGCGGGTGCTGACCTGCTACGCCTCCTCCGACGACTGGATGGCACCCTGTCCGATCCGGAACCTCGATGACGACCCTGACAGCCACCGCAGTACGCATCCTTCACTGGGCCATCACTGAGCCGGCGCCCGACGGCACCCCGGTGCCGCCTCCGACCACCTCGGCCCGGCCGCCCGAGAGCGACGACGACCCGGTCGTCCTCCTCGAACGGCTGGCCCGGGTCACCGCGGCCCGGCTGCACCTGTCCGACCCGCCCCTCGGTGACCGCGGCCCCACGGGCCTGGAGCCGCTGATGGTCGCGGCCGCCCTGGCGCTGCGGGACGACCCGCCGACGGCCCTGCTGGTGGCCGAGGGCGTGGGCGGCTCGGGCACCGTACGCGATCTGATGGCCCGTCACGGTCTCGTGGGGCGTGCCCTGTCGGCGACTCCGCTCGACGCCGAGCTGCGGACGGCACTGCTGCGCGCCTCGCCGCTCACGGCCCTCTTCGACCACCCTCCGCCGGGCACGGAGGAGCGCTGCGGGCAGCTCCTCGACCGGTTCCTCGATCACACCGAGGGCAGACGCGTGGCGGTGGCGGGCCTCGCCGCACCACCGTCCTCGCCCGCCACCGCCCGTCACCGCGCGGCGCTGCTGCGCCGGTTCCGCTTCACCCCGGGGGAGAGAACAGTCGTGTACGAGGTGTACGAGACGGCACTGCTGCACCATGGCGGCCACTACCGCGGACTCACCGACGACGTACGGAAGTTGGCCAGCGAAAGCCCCGCCAGGCTGCTCGACGGCGACACGCGGGGCCAGTGGGCGCGGGCCACGCTCGACTGGTGGCAGCCCCTGTCCGTGCTGGCCCGGCGCCATCCCGGGGAACTGCGCCGCCGCCCGCTGCTGAGCGGCTACCGCACCGGCACGGAACTGCACCGCATCTACGGCCGGGTCCGGGAGTTCGAGGCGCTGCGCGAGGTGCTGGACCGATGACCAGAGCGCTGCGCCTGGCCACCGCGGACCACGGCGACCGGATGGACCTGCTCGGCACCGCGGGCGACCGCCCGCTGCGGGAGGCGCTGGCCTCCTGCGAGGTGTGGCTGCTCGACCCGCTGGACGAGGAGTTGCTGGACCGGCCCTGGTCGGACTTCGCCCCCGACGTCTGGCTGCGGTCCGAACTCGCCCCGGGCACCTCGCTGTTCGCGCCCCCGGGGATCATGGCCGCCAGCCCGGCCCCGACGTCACTGAGCAAGCCCCCCGCCGCCCTCGCCACCGGCACGGAGGCGGCGGAACCCGAGCAGGCCGACCACCCCGACCGCATCACCGACGCCCAGGCCGTCCGGCTCGCCTACTACCCGCACATCGAACGCGTCGCCTCCCTGCTGCGCAGCCGTCTGCCGGTGCTCGTCATCAGCGAGAAGCTGATCGTGACCCATCTGTGGGAGGAGATGGTCACGTTGGCCGAGTGCCGCGGCATCCGGCTCGACGACGACTCGCGGGAGGACGAGAGCGGCCGCGGGCCCGGTGACCCGGTCGGGGACATGAACGGCGCGTCGATGAGCACCCGTCAGCGTCGCCTCGCCCGACTCCGCGCCCAGCTGGAGGAGTTGAAGGAGGGTGACGTCATCGTGCTCACCCATCTCGACCTGCTGGTCGGCAGCGCCGACATCGGCCGGCACGCCGAGGCACGCGAACTGGTCGAGCTGCTCTACGCCTTCCCCGACCAGCTGGTCCTCGCCTTCGCCGACCCGACGCTGCCGCTGCCGGACGTCCTGGCCGAGCGGTTCAGCGCCCGGGTCACCCTCAGCGGTCTGCCACCGAAGGTGAAGACGCCGGAGACCGAGGAGGCCCTCCTCGGGGCGGCCCTGGTGACCCGGGAGGAGGCGGAGACCTTCGAGGGGTTCCAACCGCGCGAGTTCTACAAGCACGTCGCCGGCATGAACCCCGTACGCCTGCGGCAGGCGATGCGGTACGCGCACGAGAAGCACCGGACGCAGCCGAAGCGGGCCACCCAACAGGACCTGCGCGAGACGCTGTTGACGTTCAAGGCGCAGCAGTCCTCGCACTTCGAGGTCCCCAACGTCACGCTCGACGACATCGGCGGCTACGACGAGGTCAAGGACGAGATCCGGCAGACCCTCGCCATCATCAGCGGCGCGCAGAGCCTGCCCGACGACATGGAGGAGGTGCGCTCCGAACTCGTCCCGCGCGGCATCATCTTCTACGGCCCGCCCGGCACCGGTAAGACGCTCTTCGCCAAGGCCATCGCCAACGGCATGAACGCCACCATCCAGGTGGTGTCCGGGCCCGAGGTCACCGACATGTACGTCGGTGAGAGCGAGCGCAAGGTGCGGGAGATCTTCGCCTCCGCGCGGCGCAGCGCGCCCTCCGTCATCGTCTTCGACGAGATCGACGCGATCACGATGGAGCGCAGCAACCGTCCCGACGGCGGCAGCCGGGCCGGCAACAGCGTGGTCGCGCAGATCCTGACCGAGATGGACGGCTTCCGGCCCGAGGTCCCGATGCTGGTGATCGGCACGACCAACCGCATCGACATCATCGACAAGGCGCTGCTGCGGCCGAGCCGGTTCCGGTCCATCGCCATCTCGCTGCCCGACGTCACCGCCCGCCGGGCCATCCTGCGCCATCACGCGGGCCGCTATCACATCTCCCTGGACGACGAGGTGCTGGAGCTGATCGCCGAGGCGACGGCGGGCCGCAACGGCGACGAGCTGCGCTCGCTGATGCGGGACGCGTTCGTCGGCCGCCACATGCACGGCATCGAACCGGACGCCCGCCGGCTGGGCTGGCTCGTGGGACGGCTCCAGCAGGGCCGCCTGGAAATGATCTCGGAGCGCCGATGAGCACCGCTACGGCCACCTGGAGTGGCGACGACCTCAATGCCGTACGCCGGCTCAAGGCGCTCGGCCGCAGCATCGACCAGCACTTCGTGGGGCGGCGACTCGCCCTCGACCTGCTGGAGGTCGCAGTGCTGGCGCACGAGCACGTGCTGCTGCTCGGGCCGCCCGGCACCGGCAAGACGGACCTGGTCAGCCGGTTCGCGGCGGGGCTCGGCAGCCGTCCCTTCGTACGGCTGCTGACCCGGTTCACGGAACCGGCCGAGCTGTTCGGGCCGGTGGACGTGCCCGCGTTCCAGAGCGGCGACCAGTACCGGTTCCGCACCGACGGCATGCTCCCGAAGGCCCATGTCGCGTTCCTCGACGAGATCTTCCAGAGCGGCAGCCCGATCCTCAACACGCTGCTGACCGTGATGAACGAGCGCGTGTTCCACAACGGCCACGACGTGGAGGCGGTCCCGCTCATCACCCTCGTCGGCGCGGCCAACTCCCTTCCGCAGGACCCCTCGTTGCTCGCCTTCGCCGACCGGTTCCTGCTGCGGCTGACGATCCCCCCGGTGGCCGGCAACCGGCTGGACGAGCTCCTGGAGAAGGGGTACGCGCCCGGCCGCGCCACGTCCGCCGGGGACGAGCACGCGTGGATCGACGCGGCCACCCTGGACCGGCTGAACCGGCAGCTGGCGCACGCCGATCTGAGTGCGGTGACCGCGGAGTACGCGGAACTGGTGCGTGAACTCCTCGGCCAGGGCGTGACGTTGTCCGACCGTCGGATCATCCGCGGGCTCCGGCTGGTGGCCGCGGCGGCGCTGCGGGAGGAGCGGGTACGGGCCGAGGCCGCCGATCTGTGGCCGCTGGAGCACTTCTGGTCCGACCCGGCGCATGCGCCGGTGGTACAGGAGGCGGTACGCCGCCGCACCGGCGGCTTCGCCGAGGACCCCGACGAACCCGCCCGCACCGCACAACGCCTGGTCTCCGAGGCGCGGGTCCTCGGCCGCCAGGTCGGGGCCGGGTCGCCGCCCGCGTCCGTGGAGCGCGTCCTGCGTCAACTCAATGCGCTGAGGCTGGAGTTGAGGCGTGCTGTTCCGGGCAACAGAGAGGGCGAGAGGGAGCTCGCGAGTATCATCGACACCACTCTGGCCTTGCTGGACCAGGGCTGACGCACACCTACGGGCGCCCCGCGCCCGGCTGCGGAATTCAGGGGGACACCAGCTCTATGTGCAATCCGCGCCGAGTCCGAGTCGAGGCCACCAGAGAAGTCGTCGAGGCATGGGAACTAGCCCTGGAGCGCCGCGCCAGCGCCAGCGACTCCGTGGTCAGCGAGCTCGAGGTGCGCCATCCGTTCGGCGGCACGCTGGGGCTTGCCACCCGGCAGGTCTTCGAGGCCACGCTCACCACGGCCGACGGCTGGCGCGCCGAAGAGGGCGGCCATGTCCTGGAGTTGACGGACGGCCGGGTCCGCTACGACCCCGCCACGGGTGAACTGGTCGTGACCGCCCGCCTGGAGGACCAGGTCACCGTGGAGGGCCGCGCCGCCGAGACACTGCGCGGCTCGGTCCGCGAGCAGGCCACCGGCAGTGGTGAAGGGCGGTACTTCGCCGACGGGTTCGCCGGACGCACCCGTGAAGTGGCCGAGCGCGAGGCGCAGGTGGTCGCCGAGGCCGACGCCGTGCGCCGGGCGCGCGAGCTGGCGGGACGGCTGCGGGTGCAGGCGGACCGGGAGTCGACCACCGCGGCCGCCGCGGCCGAGGCCCGGCTCCAGCGGGCGGCCGACGACGACGCGCGGGCCCGGCTGGCCGAGGAGCGCGAGCGGGTCCGCGCCGACCTGGAGGCCCGCAACCGGGAGCGCATCACCCGGCTCGGCCAGGACGGACTGCGGGCCGTCAACGGCGTGCTGGCCACGGCCTATCAGCGGGCGCTGCTCGACTTCGCCCGGCAGCACGGCGCCACCGGCATCCGGCAGGAGGAGTCCGACGGCGGCATCGACATCGAGTTCGAGATCGACTTCGACGGGAAGATGGAGAACTGACCGATGCGGGTGCGGGTGCGGTTCCGGTTCAACACGGACACCGGAGAGGTCGAACTGTTCCAGGTGGACGACATCGGCGCCGGTGCCGGCCCCGAGCACGACGCCGAGCACGACCGGATCAGCGCCGAGCTGGGGCAGGTGCTGGCCCGCAGACCGGACGTCGAGGAGATCTCGCCGTTCGAGGAGCCACCGCTGTGGCGGCACGACCCGACACCGCAGACCCCGGCGCGCGTCCGGGACGAGGAGACCGAGGGTCCCGAGCCGGGTGAGCGGGAGACCACATGAGCCGGCGCACCCGGCTGTTGCTCAAGGCCGCGCGCTGCTACTCCGAGGCCCAGGCGCACACCGAGGCCGCCCGCTGCTACGACCTCCTCGGCTGGCAGTGGTCGGCGGCCGACGCCTACCAGCGGGCCGGCGACCTGGAGCACGCCGCGCGCACCTACCGGCAGGCCGGCCACCCGGAACAGGCGGCCCGCTGCTACCGGCTCCTCGGGCGCCCCGAACTCGCCGCCCGCTGCTGGCAGGAGCGCGGCCGCAGGCCGGAGGCCGCCTGGGAGCTGCTCCTGGCCGGTGACATCACCCCGGCCCGCCGGCTCCTGGCCGCCACCGACACCGTCGGCAACGGGCCCCAGCAGCTCCGCCTCGAACTCGCCCGCGCCCTCGCCGACCGCCTCGGCGGCGGCCCGCCCGGCCCCCTGCTGGACCTCTTCCCGCGTGTGGAGGCCCGGCTGCCGGCGCTGGCCTCGCGCACCGAACGCCGACTGACGCTGGACTGGGGCGTCGAGGCCGCGGACCGGGTCGAGCGCTTCGACTGGGGGGCACGGCTGTTCCGTGCGGCCTACGACGCCCAGGGCGGCGGTGACGTACTGGACCGCTGGCGGGAGTGGGCCGGCGAACGGCTCGGCTCCACCGCCTGGCTGCCGTCCGGGCCGCCCGTCGAGGCGGACGGCGATCGGGCGGGGGGTCCCTGACCCATGGAACGCGGCGAAAGCCCCCTGCGACGTCTCCTGAACCGCATCGCGCCGGAGGCGGCCGGCCCCACCGGCACCCCGCCCACGCCGATCGTGGCGCGTCCGGCGCCGCGCGGAGCACCGCCGCCGACCCCGCAGACCCCACCGGCCCACCCTCCGCCGCGGCCGCCCCGCCAGGCGAGCGGCGCCCACGACCACGGCGTCCGCTTCAGCGTGCGCCCGGCCCGCCCACCGGAGGAGGACCCTCCGGCACCGGCGCCGCCCGTCTCGTACACCTCCTCCCCCACCGTCGACTGGCGCGTCGCCGCCCGATTCAGCTCCCCGCACCGGGTCCTCGGCGCACTGGAGGCGCTGCACCGGGCGGGGGCGGCGGAGTGGAGCTGCCACGCGGAGCCGGGCGGCGGAGCGGTCTGGCTGCTCAGCGGGATCGGCCCGACGGTCGGCGCCGAGCTGCTGACCCTGCACGGCGGCGCCCCGCACGCGATCCTCGGCCACGGTGCGCTCGCGGGCGAACGGGGAGGCGGGCCCGACCAGTTGAGCGAGGTGCTGTCCTGGCCCGGGCTCGACCTGGTGGACCTGGTCGCCCGCGTCCCCCTCACCTCCCCCGCCCGGGCCGGCCACCGCACCCTGCTGGTGCTGACGGCCGCACAGCTGCTGTCGTCCGTCGCCCGTCAGGCGCTGGCCTTCGGTGTCGAGGTGTCGACGCTCGTCGTCCGGGCGCGCCCCTGGGACAGTCCGGACAGCCCGCAACGCGAGTTGACGGCCTTCGCGTTGTCGGCGCCGGACGCCATTCCGCACGCCCTGGTCGTGGCCCTGTCGGCGCTGCCCCGGACGGCGGTGTGCCGTCCGGTGACCGGGTGCGAACGGCTGCTGCTGGACGTACGACTGTGTCCTCCCCTTGACGACGCGCTGCTGTACTCCCGGGTGCCGGACGGCGAGTTGTGGTTGGTCGGCGACCGCGAGGAGTGGCCTCCGCTGCGGCTGGAGCCACTGGGGGCGCCCTCGCCGGTGCCGACCGAGCTGGTCGGGGTGGCGGCCGAACCCCCGCCCGCCGCCTCCGCGTTGCCGGATGCCGCGCGCGTGCCGTCGACGCAGGTGCGGGTGGTGTCCGACGCCCACGCGGACACCGCGGTCGACGCGGTCCTGCTGCACGACGACGAACTCCCCCTTCTGCGCCGGTACTTGCCGGGTCGGCCGCTCGGCGAGGCGGGGTTCCTGCTGCCGGGTCCCGGTCGCCATCTCCTCCTCGAACCGGTGGGCCTGGCCCGTGACCTCCCCTTCGGCGTACCTCTGCTCCGCATCGGCCCCGGCAGCCTGTTCCTGGAGTCCGGGCACAGCCTCACACCGCCGCTGCCACCCGCGGCCCGCGCCCATCTGTTCGGCCTCGACGGCAGCTCGGCGGTGGTCTGCTGGCACGGCGGCCGGCACCGCTTCCCGCTCGCGCCGATGGTGCCCCTGTGGACCCTGTGGGCCCCACCGGACCCGGTCGAGGTCTCCAGCGGCCTGTCCAAGGCGGGCCGCGAACTCCTCGACGCCCTGGACGCGTTGGCCACGGCGAGCGGCACCCCGCATGGACCGCTCCCGACCGCCCACCACGACCCCGCCGAGGCCCTCGAACGCGCCACCCGGCTGCGCGCCACGGGTGACCACGAGGCCGCCGCCGAGGCCTACCGCTCCGCGGGCGACCATCTGGAAGCGGCCAGACTCTTCGAACAGGCGGCACTGGAGGGGACGGAGGAGAGGTGACAACGATCCTCGACGGCAGACAGCGCCTCACCGAGCCCCGCCCGGCCGACCGGACGGACACCCCCGGCCGGGACGACGGCACATCGGCGATGACAAGCACCCACAACGGAGCAGTGAGCGCCGCCGCACCGAACCCCCAGAGGCGTCCATGACCACCCGCCCCGAGGCCGCGGCCCCTCCCGGCCCCCGGCGGCTGCTCTCGCTCAGCGGCAGTGACCCGTGTACCGGTCTCTCCCGGGACGGCACCGCGTTCGTGCATCTCACCGAGCGGGCCCTGAGCTGTCGTGACGACACCGGGCGGGTGCTGTGGTCGGCGCCCGGGCAGGGGCTGCCGGCGGCCGTGGCCTGGGGGCCGGACGGCGGGGAGGTGTTCGTGCTGCGGGCCGGGCGGGTCGAGGTCTACGACGGGGACAGCGGGGCGCCGGCCGACGACGGGTTCCCGGTGCCGGCCGGCGCGGACACGCTCACGGTGTCGCCCGACGGACTGTGGGTGGCCTGCGCCGGCGACGGGGTGCTCGTCCACCACCGGGGCACCCTCGCGTCGTCCCCGCTGCCCACGGTGGACCCGGTGGTCGCCCTGGCCTGGGATCCGCAGGGCCGCCAGCTGTGCCTGGCCACCGCCACCGCGCTCCAGCTGTGGAGCGTCTCCCCGGTCCGGATGGACTTCGCCCCCTGCACCGGCCGCACCGGCATCACCGCCCTCGCCTGGTCACCGGACCGCGACGCGCTCGCCTTCGCCGACGCGGCCGGCCTGCACCTGGTGGACCGTGCCACCGGCCGGACGCTCGCCGAGGCGCCGGTCGACCGTGCCGTCGTCGGTCTGGGGTTCAGCCGGACCGGGCGGTTCCTCGTGGTCGCCACCGACCAGGAGGTCCTGCTCGTCCTCGACCGTGCGCTGGAGCGGGTCGCGCAGTTGCCCGCGCGGGTCAGGTCGCCGCGGGACCTGAGCGTGTCGGCGACCGGACGGGTGTTGTTCACCGGCGGCGCGGGCCCGGAACTGTGGGAGCTGCCGGACACGGCGCCGTACCGCGCCGAACGCCGGGTCGGTGTGCTGCTGCGCGGCTGGGCGGCGGCGATGTGCCGCTCGGTGGGCCGGGCGCTGCCGGCGCTACGGGACCGGGCGCCCCGGATCACCGGCCGGACGCTGCTGTACGACGCGGGCGACGGCCTGTGGGCCCCGGCGATCGCCCCGTCGCGGGACGGCCGTTGGGTCCTGGAGAGCTCGACGGGCGCGATCGCCCTGCTGAGGGCACCCGGTCCGGACGACGGACGCCGCGACGTCGCCGTGGCCACGGGGCCGGGCGGCGCCCATGACCTCGAACTCTCCCCCGGCTCACCCCAGTTGCTGGCCTGTGCCTCGCGCGAGGGCCGGTCGGGGCTGACCGTCGTCGACCTGGCCGCCGGCGAGATCCGGGCCGTGCTGGAGGGCGGTCAGGGTCCCGTGTGGTGCCCGGCACCGGCCGAGGGGGCGGCGACGCTGGTCGTGCCCGAGCCGGGACCCGCGCCCACCCATCTGTTCGTGCACGTCCTGGACGCCCGCGGCACCCCGGCACAGCAGCGCGGGAGTCTGCATCTGCCGCAGGGCACGGGCCGGCCCACCTGGTCGCCGGACGGAACGCTGCTCGCGGCGGGAACCCAGGGTGCCGTCATTCTGTGGCACATGCCGCGCAGGGAGCGGGCCCGGCAACTGCCCCTGCCCTCCGGCGCGTTCGCCGCCCGCGTCGCCTGGTCGCCGGACGGCAGCCGGCTGGCCGCGACGCCGCCCGCCGGGCAGGGACCGTTGGTGGTGTGGTCGACGCTGACCTGGCGGGTACTACGGGAGTTCGGCGCGCCGGGCGGGCGCGGCTGGGCACCGGCGCTGGCCTGGTCACCGGACGGCTCGCTGCTCGCCGCGCCGGGCCCCGGTGCCGGCACCACGGTGGTCGAGGTGTGGGACGTGAGCCGGGGCACGGTGGCGATGACCTTGGACGACGGCCCGGAGCGAGGCCCGGTGTGGTCGGTGCGCTGGTCCGCCGACGGACGTCGGCTGGCCGTGACGTACAGCGGCGGCCGCACCCTCATATGGGAGGTGCGGACCTCGTCGGAGGCGACGGAGCCCGGCCCACCGCTGCCCGAATCCGCCGCGTACCTGGCCGAGTTGGGGGCCATGGCCGCCGCGGTCGACGCGGCCGTCCCGCTGGACGCGCTCGCGGACATCTCACGGCTCCTGCGCCCGGCGCCACCGCCAGGCCGGCGGCTCGTCCACCAGAGCCCGGCCGCCCGCGCCCTGCGGGACCTGGGCTGGCCGCGCTCCGCGCATCCGGCGCTCAGCGCGCTGGTGGCGTCGCGGCTGCCGGGGGACGCGCGGTACGTGCCACCGCCGGGCGTGTCCCTCCAGGAACTGCGCACCACCCTTGAGTGGGGCCTGCGGGGCAGCGGCGAACAGCCGGAGCGGCCCTCGGTCACGGCCGCCGAACTGGCCGCCGCCCTGGACCGGGTCGAACACGAACTCCTGCCGCTGCTCGCCCTGTTGGGGCCGGACGCGGTCCGCGAGGACCCGGCGCTGCCGCTGCGCCTGGCGGACGGGCCGTGGGCGTCGGCCGCGGAGGCCGCCGCCCGGCTCCCCGACCTGCCCTCCCGGCTGCCCGTGCTCCTCGGTGACGACCTCCCCGGCCCCGCCACGGCCGGTGCCCCGGCGCAGTGGGCCCGGCACGGCCCGCCGGACCGGCTGGTGCCCAGCCAAATGGCGTTGCCCGCGCCTCTGTTGAACGCGCTGTGGGCGCAGGACGCGCTGCTGTACCGCACCCGGCGCGGGCGGCTGCCGTGGACCGAGCGGGACGCGGTGCTCGTCCTCGACACGGGGGCCGCGGCCCAGGGGCAGGTGGGGAGTTGTCTGCGGCTGTGCGCGCATCTGCTGGCGGCGGCGCTGCTGGCGGCCGACCGCGCGGTGGCGCTGGTGCGCCTCGACGGCCGCGAGGCGGCCGCCCGGCTGACGTCGGCATCGGATCTGCGGCGGCTGTGGACGCCGGTGCCGCCGGAGCCCGCGGACCCGGTGCGCGCGGCGGCCCTGGCCCGTGCGGCGGCGCGCGCGCTGGCCGCCGTCGACTCGGGCGAGGCCCGCACTCTGCTGCTGACCCATGTCCACGAGCCGCCGCTGCCCGTGCCGGGCGCGCTGACCCTGCGCGTCCACTATCCACGGCATCCGGTGCCGCCGGACGGCCCGGACGCCTGGGTGCTGGCGCCGGAACCCGACGGGGACGAGCTGCGACGGGTGCTCGTGCAGATCCTGGGGAAGCTCTAGAGCTGGGCCGCCCTGGTCACCCGCACAGCATCTGCTCCACCGCGTCGGGCCCCATCTTCTCCAGCAACGCCTCCAGCATGTCCGGCCGGAAGGCGTCGCCGAGCACCTCGACGCCCTTCTCGTCCCAGCTGATGCGCAGCCGTACGAGCCGTCCCTCGGGATGGTCGTCGTACTCGGACGCCTCGATCAGGTCCGGCAGGTCCTCCACGAAGCGGTACTCGGTGCTCATGCCCCAGTCCTCTCGTCCACGGTCCAGATCCCGGCGATCGGTTCCCCGCATCCCGGGCAACTCCCGTCGCGCAGAAGGCTTTCCGTCTGCCCCCATACCCCTCGGGCCACCACCTCGACCCCGCACCCCGGGCAGCGGGTGGCGCGCCCTTCCGCACCGAGCGCCCGCTCGACGTACACGTACCGCAGCCCGGCCGCCCGCCCGATGCGTGCCGCGTCCGCGAGCCGTTCCGGGGAGGTGGGGCGCTGGTCGCGCATCCGGTACGTGGGGGTGAAGCGCAGCAGGTGCCAGGGCGTGTCCGGGCCCAGCGAGGCCACGAACTCGGCGATGCGCCCGAGCTGTCGGTCCTCGGCGCTGGTCCCGGGGATGAGCGGCGTGCTGACCTCGACCCACACCCCGGCGGCCGTCAGCAGCCGCAGTGTCTCCAGGACCGGGGCGAGCGGTGCCCCGGTGAGGCGGCGGTGGGCATCCTCGTCGGCGGCCTTGACGTCGATGTTGACGGCGTCGAGGACCGGGGCGACGCGCTCGACGGCTTCGGGGGTGAGGAAGCCGTTGCTCTTCCACACCAGCGGGATGCCCAACGGGCGGGCCCGGGCGCCGAGTTCGAGGGTGAGTTCGGCGGCGAGGGACGGCTCGGAGTAGGAGAGGGCGAGCCCACCGCCGCGCTCGGCGGCGGCCGCGACCAGCTTCTCGACGTCGGCGTCCGGTGCGGAGACGCGGCTGTCCGGGTCCCTGCCGTACTGCGAGACACGGTGGTTGACGCAGTAGTCGCAGCGGAACGAGCAGCCGGGCGGGGCCAGGGTCAGCAGCGGCAGGCCGGGGCGGAAGTGGTAGAAGGGCTTGCGTTCCACGGAGGACCAGTGCTCGACGGTCGTCCCCCAGGTCGCCGTCAGCACCCGATCGCCTTCTCTGCGCCGCACTTTGCAGGCGCCGGTGTCACCGTCGCGCAGCCGGCAGCGGAAGGGGCAGAGCGTGCACTGGAGGCCGCCGTCGACGGCACGGTAGAAGTCCGCCGGTACCCACGCGACCACCCGGTCTCCTCACCCCGTCACCCGGATTTCCACGGTACTCCGTTCCCGAGCGCCGCAGGGCGCGGAGATAATGCTCGGATGACTGAGGTCTCCCCCTTCCCCAGCGGGGCGCTCCCGCTCCACAAACCGGTCGTCGTCATCGGCGCCGGCCCCGCGGGCCTGACGGTCGGCAACATCCTGCGGGCCGTGGGCGTCGACTGCGTGGTCCTGGAGACGGAGACCCGCGCGTTCATCGAACAGCGGCCCCGCGCCGGGGTGTTGGAGGAGTGGGCGGTACGCGGCCTCGAACGGCGGGGCCTCGCCGCGAACCTGCTGGAGCGCGCGCAACGGCACGCCGAGTGCGAGTTCCGGCTCGGCGGGGAGCGGTACCGGTTCGAGTACCTGCGTCTGACGGGCCATCACCACTGGGTGTACCCGCAGCCGTTGCTGGTCACGGACCTGGTGCACGAGTACGCGGACGTCCGCGGCGGCGACATACGCTTCGGCGTCCGGGACGTACGGCTGCACGGCCTGGACTCGGACCACCCGGTCGTGGAGTACGTCGACGACCTCGGCGAGGACCGGCTGATCCCCTGCGACTTCGTGGTGGGCGCCGACGGGGCGCGCGGAGTGACCCGCGCCCTGCTCACCCCGGACCGCGCGCTCGTCTCCCGGCACGACTACGGCATCGGCTGGCTGGCGCTCCTCGCGGAGGCGCCGCCGTCCAACGACTGCGTGGTCTTCGGCATCCACCCCAACGGATTCGCCGGGCACATGGCACGCAGCCCCGAAGTCACCCGCTACTACCTGGAGTGCCCGCCCGGCGACGACCCGGACAACTGGTCGCACGACCGGGTGTGGTCGGAGCTGCGACAGCGTCTGGGCGCGAACGGCGCTCCGCCCCTCGCCGAGGGCCGCCTCATCGAGAAGCGCGTCCTGGACATGCACAACTACGTGGTCGAACCCATGGTGTTCGGCCGTCTCTTCCTCGCGGGCGACGCGGCCCATCTCACCGCGCCCATCGCCGCGAAGGGCATGAACCTCGCCCTGCACGACGCCTTCCTGCTGGGCGACGCGCTCGTCGCCCAGCTCACCAAGGGCGACTCCACCGGCCTGACCGGCTACTCGCAGGCGTGTCTGGGCCGCGTCTGGGACTACCAGGAGTTCTCCCAGTGGCTGTCGGAGATCTACCACGGCACGTCGTCCGGCGACCCCTATCTCGCGGGCACCACCCAGGCCCGCCTGCGCCGGCTCTTCAGCTCACCGGCGGCGGGCCTCGCGTTCGCCGAGCAGTACCTGGGCAAGGACCCGGAGTACTGAGCCTCGTTCCCTAGTCGTGCACCGGCCGGTCGCTGAGCCGGTGGTCGGCCACGTTCAGCGCCTCGTCGACCAGGCGGCGCAGATGCCCGTCGCGCAGCGAGTAGATCACCCGGCGCCCCTCCTTCCGCGTGTTCACCAGCCCCGCCAGCCGCAGCCGCGCCAGATGCTGACTGACCGCGGGCCGGGCCGCCCCACACGCCTCCGTGAGGGTCGTGACGTCCGCCTCGCCGCCCGCGAGGGCGTGCAGCAGGGCCAGACGGGTGCGGTCGCCGAGGAGCGCGAGCACTTCGGCGGCGAGGGCGAACTGCTCGTCGCCCGGGGTTCGCGGGTGCGCATGATGCGCAGTTGATAGGTGCATGCGTGCGCTCATACGCACATAATGGCGGTGTGGGCGGCCGACGTCCACCGCACGCACCGGAAGGGGCCTCACGTGAGCGACCAGCACCACCACGAACACGGCCACAGTCATGGCCACTCCCTCCGCCACCGCCTCCAGCACCTCCTCACCCCCCACTCCCACGAGACCGCCGACAAGCTCGACCCGGCGCTGGAGTCCTCGGCACGCGGCATGCGCGCCCTGTGGGTGTCCCTCGTGGTCCTCGGCGTGACGGCGCTGGTGCAGGCCGTGGTGGTGGCCGTGTCGGGTTCGGTCGCGCTGCTCGGCGACACCGTGCACAACACGGCGGACGCGCTGACCGCCGTACCGCTCGGGATCGCGTTCGTGCTGGGCAGGCGTGCGGCGACCCGTCGCTTCACCTACGGCTACGGGCGGGCCGAGGATCTCGCGGGCATCGCGATCGTGCTGACGATCGCCGCGTCGGCCGCCTTCGCGGGGTGGACCGCGATCGAGCGGCTCCTCGATCCGCGTCCCGTGCAGCACGTCCCGGCGGTCGCGGTCGCCGCGCTCGTGGGGTTCGCGGGCAACGAGTGGGTGGCCCGCTACCGCATCCGCGTCGGCCGGGACATCGGCTCAGCGGCGCTGGTCGCCGACGGACTGCACGCCCGCACCGACGGGTTCACCTCACTCGCGGTGCTGCTCGGCGCCGGCGGTTCGGCGCTGGGCTGGCAACTCGCCGACCCGCTCGTGGGGTTGGCGATCACGGCGGCCATCGGGCTCGTGCTGCGGGACGCGGCGCGCGAGGTGTTCCGGCGGGTGATGGACGCCGTGGATCCGGCCCTGGTGGACCGGGCGGAGCGGGCCCTGCTGGAGGTCGAAGGGGTCGGCGGGGTGGGCGAGTTGCGGCTGCGCTGGATCGGGCACCGGCTGCGCGCCGAGGTCGCCGTGGTCGTGGACGGCGACGCGACGGTACGGCAGGCGCACGCCATCGCCGTCGACGCAGAACACGCCCTGCTGCACGCCGTACCGCGCCTCACCGCCGCCCTGGTACACGCCGACCCGGCGCCGCTCCCGGGCGAGACCGACCCGCACCTCACCCTCGCCCACCACACGGCGGCCTGAACTCAGACGCCCAGCCCGTCCAGCACCACCGCGCCCGGCAGCTCCGCGAACGCCTTGCCCGGCACGAGGAGTTTGCCGCGCCGGCGTCCGCTGCCGACCAGGACGTAGGGCAGGTCGACGACGGCCGAGTCCACCAACAGCGGCCAGTCGGCGGGGAGTCCGACCGGCGTGATGCCGCCGTACTCCATGCCGGTCTCCCCCGTGGCCAAGTCCATCGAGGCGAACGAGGCCTTGCGGGCACCGAGTTGGCGGCGTACGACACCGTTGACGTCGACCCGGGTGGTGGACAGCACGACACACGCGGCGAGCGTGGACTCGCCGCCGCGCTTGCCCGCCACCACGACACAGTTCGCGGACCGCCCCAGCAGCTCCTGCCCGTAGTGCTCCACGAAGACGGCCGTGTCGGCCCACTGGGGGTCGGTGTCCACGTAGACGATCTGCTCGGCGGGCACGCTGCCGCTCCAGCGGCGCACCGCGTCCGCGACCGGTGCGGTCAGTTCGTCGAGGCAGTCGGGGGCAGGTGCGGCGTGGTCGAAGTGTCCGATGGGTGCGTCCATGACCGCACGCTAACAGCCGTACGGCGGTGGCCCGCCGGGCGTCTCAGGTCGCGGGCGGGACCGAGATGGCCAGCACGAACAGCGTCGGTTCGGTGCCCTGATTGCCGTAGGTGTGCGCGGCGTTGGCGTCGAAGGTGACGCTGGAGCCGGCCGGGACCCGGTGCTCGGCGCCGTCGACCGTGAGGGTCAGCTCCCCGGCGGTGACATGGCCGATCTCGACGGTGCCGACCGGGTGCGGATCGGAGGAGCTGCTCTCCCCCGGCATCAGCTTCCACTCCCACATCTCCAGCGGGCCGGGCGCCTCCGTGCCCGCCAGCAGCCGGCTGTAGCTGCCCGCGTCGGTGTGCCAGAGCCGCACCACCTGCTCGGGCGGGACGATCCGCACCTTGGGGCCCTGTTCGTAGTCGAGCAGGGTGGTGACGCTGACGCCGAGCGCGTCGCCGATCTTCACCACCGTCCCGATGCTGGGGTTGGTACGGGCCTGTTCGATCTGGATCAGCATGCCGCGGCTGACCCCGGCACGGGCGGCGAGCACGTCCAGGGTGAAGCCGCGCTCGGTCCGCCAGCGCTTGACGTTGCGCGCCAGGGACTGGGTCAGCAGGTCGAGGTCCGACACTTCACGTCCAATATTCTGTATGACAGCGTGCAAGTTAATGAACTACGGTGGGGTGCACCGAATCGTTCATCGAACTGTACTGCGAGGCGCTCCCGTGACAGCACTCTTCGCCCTGGCCACGAGCCTGTTGTGGGGCCTGGCCGACTTCGGCGGCGGACTGCTGACCCGGCGCACCCCGGCCCTGACGGTGGTCGTCGTCTCGCAGGCGATCGCGACGGCCGTGCTCGGCGCGGTCGTGGTCGCCCTGGGCGGCTGGAGCGAGGCAGGCCCGCGCCTGTGGTTCGCGTTCGCCGCGGGGCTGGTCGGACCGGTCGCGATGATCTGCTTCTACAAGGCGCTCGCGCTCGGCCCGATGGGCGTCGTCTCCCCGCTCGGCACCCTCAGCGTCGCGGTCCCGGTCGGCGTGGGCCTCGTCCTCGGCGAGCGCCCCGGCCCGATGCAGTTCGCGGGCATCGCGGTCGCGGTCCTCGGCGTCGTCCTCGCGGGCGGCCCGCAGCTCAAAGGCGCCCCGGTACAGCGCGAGGCGATCGTCCTCACCCTCATCGCCGCCCTGGGCTTCGGCATGGTGTTCGCGCTGATCGCGGAGGCGTCGACGAACGTCACGGGCCTGTTCCTCGCGCTCTTCGTCCAGCGCGTCACGAACGTCGCGGTGGGCGGCGCGGCCCTGTACGCCTCCGTGCGCAGGGGGAACCCGGCGCTCCCGGCGACCGGCTTCCCCTGGTCGTCCCTGCCGACGCTGGCCTTCGTCGGCCTGGCCGATGTCGCGGCGAACGGCACCTACGCGGTCGCGGCCCGCCTCGGGCCGGTCACGGTGGCCGCCGTCCTCGCGTCGCTCTACCCGGTGGTGACGGCCCTGGCCGCACGCGGCTTCCTCAGCGAACGCCTGAAGGCGATCCAGGCAGCGGGCGCGGGCCTGGCCCTGGTGGGCACCCTGCTCCTGGCGACCGGCTGACTCAGTCGAGCTCGGCGAGCTTCGCGGCGGTCTCCTCGTCCAGCCCCGCGAGAGCGTTCAGCTGCTCGGGCGTGATCCCCTCGGGTATCGGCACCGGCGCCGGGGTCCGCAGCGGCGGCTGCCACCCCTCCTCGGCGGTCCAGCGCCGTACGACCCGCGCGGGCGCCCCCGCCACCACGGCATGGTCGGGCACTACACCCCGCACCACCGCACCGGCGGCGACGACCACGTTCCGTCCGATCCGCGCACCCGGCAGGATCACGGCACCGGTCCCGATCCAGCACCCCGGCCCGATCTCCACCGGCTCCATGCGCGGCCACTGCTTGCCGATGGGCTCGTGCGGATCGTCGTAGGAGTGGTTCGTCGACGTCACATAGACGTACGGCCCGAAGTAGCAGTCGCTGCCGATGGTGACGGTCGTGTCGGCGATGACGTGGCTGCCGCGGCCCAGCACCACGCCGTCCCCGATGCGCAGGATCGGGTCGGGACCGAGATCCAGGTCGGGCATCAGCCCGGCCGTCAGGGTCACCTGCTCGCCGACGATGCAGTGCGACCCGATGTGGATCCAGGGCTCCCCGAACACCGTGCCCAGCGGGAAGGCGAGTCTGGTACTCGTTCCCATCGCGCCGAAGCGGAAGCGGCCCGGCTGCTCGGCGGTCACGGAGCCCGTGCGCTGCACCCAGGCCCAGCCGGCATGGACGGCGCGCTGCGCCACGCGGCGCGGCCAGGATGAGAACGTGTTCTTGCGCTTCAGCACCCGCTCACGGTACTGAGGGGACGGCCCCCGTATGAGATCGGGGGCTTGTGATCTTCGCCCTACCGGGTGGCGTACGGTGCGGAGGTACCGAGGACGGCCAGGAGGAGCGAGGCGATGACGCACAAGGCGTTGATCACGGGCATCGGCGGCAGGGAACCGAAGATCGACCAGGAGGCCTTCGTGGCCCCCAACGCGACGGTGATCGGGGACGTGACCCTCGCGGCGGGGTCGAGCGTCTGGTACGGGGCGGTGGTCCGCGGCGACGTCGAGAGCATCTCCGTCGGGGCCCAGAGCAACATCCAGGACAACTGCACGCTGCATGCGGACGCGGGCTTCCCCGTCACCATCGGCGAGCGGGTCTCCGTGGGCCACAACGCCGTCGTCCACGGCGCGATGGTGGGCGACGACTGCCTGATCGGCATGGGTGCGACGGTCCTGAACGGCGCGGTGATCGGCGCGGGCTCGCTGGTGGCGGCCCAGGCACTGGTGCCGCAGGGGATGCAGGTGCCGCCGGGTTCACTGGTGGCGGGCGTACCGGCGAAGGTGCGGCGTGAGCTGACGGAGGAGGAGCGGCAGGGAGTGACGCTGAACGGCACGCTCTACGCGGACCTCGCCAAGGCTCACGGCGAGGTGCACGGGACGCCGTGAACCTCAGTCGGCGGCCGGGACGACCTCGGGCTCGGCCGCCTGCTTCTCGGCCGTCGCCTTCTTGGCCTTCCTCTTCAGCACCAGCATGGAGGTCAGCCCGATGAGAACGGCCAGCAGCAGCCCCAGCCAGGAGAAGCGCTTCAGCCAGGACTCCGCGACGACACCCACGTAGTAGATGACGGCCGTCGTCCCACCCGCCCAGATGATCCCGCCCAGCACGTTGGCGATCAGGAACTTCCAGTACGGCATCCGCAGCACACCCGCCAACGGCCCCGCGAAGATCCTGAGCAGCGCGACGAAGCGGCCGAAGAACACGGCCCACATGCCCCACTTCTCGAAGGACCGCTCGGCCGTCGCGATGTGCCCCTCGCTGAAGTGCTTGGGGAACTTCTTGCCCAGCCATGCCAGCAGCGGCCGCCCGCCCTTGCGGCCGATGGCGTAGCCGATCGAGTCGCCGATGACGGCACCCGCGCTGGCGCAGGCGCCGAGGACGACGGGGTTGATGTCCCCGTGCTGGGAGGCGAGCAGCGCGGAGGAGACGAGAATGATCTCGCCCGGCAGCGGGATGCCCAGGCTCTCCAGGCCGATGACCAGGCCCACCAGCAGATAGATGCTGACCGCGGGTACGGTCTCGAGCCATTCCTGGACGTGCACCGCCGGTTCCTCCCGTGTCCTGTGATCCCGTGTGATCCCGGCGCACGCTCGCGGGAGCGTGCGCCGGAAGCCTACCCGTTAGGAGACGGCGGCCGGGTCCCAGAGGTTGCACCGATGCGCGCTGTGGACGGCCGTGCTCACGGCGTTACCGCCCGCGGACGCGGTGCGCAGCGAGAGCACCCGCCCGGGGCCGGAGGGCATCGCGGGCTGCCCGTCCGCCCGCGGCACCCCGCCCCGCACGAAGGACCCCCAGTACTGGACCATCTGCCGGGACAACGCCCGCTCCTCCCCGTTCAGCGGGGACTCCAGGCCGAAGTGCTTGAAGAGGTACTGCACCTCGTTGACATGGGTCGCGCCGAAGTCGAAGTCCGTCCCGAGGTTGCGCAGCGAGGCGAAGGCCGGCCCGGTGCGGTCGGCGAACTCGTACGCGTAGACCGGTCCGCGTGCCGCGAGCACCCCGTCGAGCCTCAGCGCCGGGCAGGCGAAGAGCATGTCGCCGAGGGCCGTGGCGTAGCCGATGGTCGGGGACTGCTGCTCAGCGAGCGGATAGCTCCGGAGGGCCTCCTCGCCGAACTCCTCCCGCATGACGGTCGGGTACTGCTCGGCCGTGAGCGGGTTGCCACCGAGGTCGAAACGGGCGAACGCGAACAGCCGGCCCTCGTCCTGGTTCGCGCCGTTCATCACCGGAATCCCGGCCGCGGCTCCGTGGGCCAGCGCGGTGGACGGCTGCCGCGGCAGGAAGCGCCCGCCGGTCACCGGCCCCCAGTCGAAGTCGCCCTGGGCGGCGAGAAGGTCGGCGGCGGACTTGCCGCGCAGACAGGCGACGGTGTCGCAGCCCAGCTTCCGCGCGAAGTCGGCGCCCTCGGCGACGGCTGTCCGGTGCGGGCGGGCGGCGCAGTCGTCGTAGGCCCCGCTCTCGATGATGCCCGCGCGGAACAGCCCCTTGGCCGTGGGTGAGGCGAGCTGGGTGCAGACCGAGCGGCCGCCCGCCGACTCGCCCGCGATGGTCACCCGCCCGGGGTCGCCGCCGAAGCGGCCGATGTTGGCGCGCACCCAGCGCAGCGCGGCCTGCTGGTCGAGCATGCCGAAGTTGCCGGAGACACCGTCGGACGCCGCGTCGTCGAGGTCGGCCGTGGCGAGGAAACCCAGCGCCCCCAGGCGGTAGTTGACGGTCACGACGACGGTGCCGGTCTGCCGTGCGAACGTGTCCGGCACGATGTCCCGGCCGGCTCCGGCGGTGAGGCCGCCGCCGTGGAACCAGACCAGGACCGCGTTGCGGCGGGCGCCCTCGGGGACGTGGACGTTGAGATCGAGACAGTCCTCGGTGTACGTGGGCTGCTCGTACCCCGGGTCCCAACTCGCAGCCTGTACACACTTGTTGCCGAAGTCCTGTGCCCCGCGCACCCCTTGCCAGGGCTTGACCGCCCGTGGCGCGGTCCAGCGGAGCTCTCCGACCGGCGGCTCGGCGTACGGGATGCCGAGGAACTGCCTGCCCTCGGCGGTGACTTCGCCCCGCACCAGGCCCGCTTCGGTGCGCACCACGGGGTCGCCCGACGCGGCCCGGGCCGACGTGGGAAGCACCAGGGTGGCCGCGAGTGCCGTCAGCGCGACGGCGATCCGGCGCATCACCGCGCCACCCCCGCCCGCGTCCGCAGTCGCAGATCCCCGGCCGACGCCCCGACCCACACGTCCCGGCGCCCGGTTCCGAGCACCCAGTCATGGCGTTCCGGGTCCCAGGAGGACAGCGTGCGCGTGGCGACGCGTACGGTGACCCGTTTGCGCTCCCCCGCTCGCAGGGTGAGCCGGCGATAGCCGCCCAACACCCGTACCGGCTGGTCGAGTCGGAGGTGCGGGGAGGGCCCCACGTACACCTGGGGCACGGCGATCCCTTCCCGGCGGCCCGTGTTGCGGACGGTGAAGGTCACCGCGAGGCCGTGGCCATGGGCCTCGGCGGACAGGTCCTCGTAGGCGAACGACGTGTACGACAGGCCGTGACCGAAGGGGAAGAGGGGCCGTACGCCCGCGGCGGCGTACCAGCGGTAGCCGACGTGGATGCCTTCCGAGTACTCCTCGACGCCGTCCACGCCCGGGTAGCGGCGCGGGTCACCGGCGACCGGGTGGTGGTCGTCGTCGGTCGGGAAGGACTGGGTGAGCCGGCCGCCGGGGTCGGTGTCGCCGAACAGGACGGCGGCGGTGGCGGCCGCGCCCTGCTGGCCCGGGTAGTACATCTGAAGCACGGCTCCCGTGCGCTCCAGCCAGGGCATCGACGTGGCGGAGGAGGTGTTGAGGACGACGGTGGTGCGCGGGTTGGCGGCCGTGACGGCCTCGATGAGCTCGGCCTGGTGGCCGGGGAGGGCGATCGTGGTGCGGTCCTGGCCCTCGGTCGCGTCCTCGTAGGCGAACAGGACGACCTGGCGGGCGGCCTTCGCCGCCGTCACCGCCGCGGCGACGTCCGCGGCCCGGGTCGCCCCGGTGACCCGGCGCAACCGGAAGGTCTGTCCGGTGTCGCCGCCCTGTGCGGTGATCTTCACCGTGTGCGCGCCCTTGGCCAGTTGAAGCGTCCTGCGGCGCACGAGCAGTCCGTCGGGCGCGGCGGAGACGAGGCCGCCCGCGAAGTACTCGCCGTAGCCGGGCAGTACCGGGAAGAGGTCCTCGCCGTCGAGGAGCACCTTGGGCCGGGAGGCGGGCGCGCCGGTGAAGTGGAGGACGAAGGTCCACTCGTCGGCGTCGGAGAGGGTGAGTGTGCCGTCGTACGTCCACTGCTCGCCCGCGGCGACCCGATGGCCGTCGCTGTCGAGGGCGGGGCTGAACGCGGACGCGGGGATCGGCTTGCCGTAGAGGTCCTCGCCGAGGGCGTAGGTCACGTGCGCCGCGCGGGACCTGAGGGCGTCGAGCGGGCTGTCGGCGTGGTCGGGGACGACATGGGCGCTGCCGCCGCCGCTGACGAAGGGCAGGGAGCCGGTCGGGCCGATGACGGCGATGCTGCCGGTGGTCAGGGGCAGGGTGCCGTGCTCGTTGCGCAGCAAGGTCGCGCCGGCCTTGGCGACCTCCAGAGCGACGGCCGCGCCCGCCTTCGCGTCGCGTTCCGGGCGGGCCGGGGCGGTGCCGTCGAGGAGGCCGAAGCGGTCCATGACGCTGAGGATGCGGCGTACGGACCGGTCGACGTGGTGCTCGGGCACGCTGCGGTCGCGGACGGCCGTCTTCAGCGCCGTCCCGAAATACGTGCCGTCCGGCATCTCCATGTCGAGGCCCGCGGCGAGGGCCTCGCGGGTGCTGTGGGCGGCGAACCAGTCGGTCATCACCCAGCCGTCGAAGCCCCAGCGCCCGCGCAGGACGTCGGTGAGGAGTGTCCTGTTCTCGCAGGCGAAGGTGCCGTTGACCTTGTTGTACGCGCCCATCACCGCGCCGGTGCCGATGCCGACGGCCGCTTCGAAGCCACGAAGCTCGACCTCGTGGAGGGTCTGCTCGTCGACCCGCACATCGATGGACATGCGGTCCTTCTCCTGGTTGTTCAGGGCGTAGTGCTTGACGGTCGCGACGAGGCCCTCGGTCTGGATGCCCTCGATCTCGGCGGCGACCAGGTCGGCGGAGAGCAGCGGGTCCTCGCTGAAGGTCTCGAAGTTGCGGCCCGCGTACGGGGTGCGGATCACGTTGACCATCGGGGAGAGCAGGACGTCCTGGCCGAGGGCGCGGCCCTCGTGGCCGATGACGCGGCCGTAGCGGCGGGCCAGTTCCGGGTCGAAGGCGGAGGCCAGCAGCACGGGGGCGGGCAGGGCGGTGGCGTGTCGGGTCACGCGGACGCCGGCGGGGCCGTCGGCGAGGCGCAGCGGGGGGATGCCGAGGCGTGCGACGCCCGGGACATAGCCCGCCTGCCCGAGGGAGACGGGGTCGGTGGCGCCGTGCAGGAGGGAGATCTTCTCGTCGAGGGTGAGCCTGGCGAGGAGCCGTTCGACCCGGGGCCCGGCACCGTGGCCGGGTCTGCCCCCGGCGTGGGCGAGGGGTGCGGGTCCGCCGGTGGCCGCCGCGGCGACGGTGATCGCTCCACCCAGCAGACGCAGGGTGGAACGCCGGGAGACGGTGTCGGTCATGTGCCGTCACTCCTTCGGTATCTGAACGCACGGTGCGGCAAACGGACTTGACGCGGGGTCAGAAACGTCTGGGACGTGGCGGGAAAACTATGACCGCTGGTGACTCGTGTCAATGAAATGAACAAGGACCGCCCCCGAAGGGACGGTCCTCATGATCAGCGCAGGACGGAACCGAGAGACGTGACGACGGTCCCCACCTTGTCTGACACCACGGCGGGCAGCTCCACCGGCGCCTGGAGAACCTCCTCGCCCTCCGGCTCCTCCCGGTGCTCGACCTGCGCCGCGCGCGTCTCGTAGGGCTCGGGGTCCTCACCCTGGGGCCGGCCCCCGCTCGGGGGGTCGACGGGCAGCCGCGGTGACGGCACGGCAGGGAGGCGACCGTCGCCCTTCTCCCTCTCCGGCGCCGCCTTCGCCCCCTTCTCTCCCGTCCCGCTCTTCTTCCGCGACTCCCCCGTCGCCGCGGAGTCCGTCGTCTCCAGCACCCACCGCCGGCCCTCGGCGCCGTCCCGGTCGACGACCATGACCTCCTTGTCCTCGCCGGCGAGAGCGCGGTCCTTGTGCCAGCGCAGCAGGATCTCGCCGCGGACCGTGAGGTCGTACTGCACCTCACCGGCGTGCACCAGGCAGCCGGCCAGGACGACCGCTCGCCTGCCGGGCTCGGAGTCGAGGCAGAGCGTGGGGTCGGCGAGGGTGCGCAGCAGACCGTCGTGCTGATACGACCACTGCTGCGACACGGCCGTGGAGCAGGCGGCGAGGACCGCCGCCACACCGTCCGCGGCCGTGCCGCCGCGCAGGTCGAGGCAGAGGCCGGTGGTGAGGTTACGGAGTCTGCCGTGTCCGAGCTCCACGGGGTCGGTGGCGGAGGCGGCCGAGGGAGAGCTCACGGGTCCCGGCCGCACCGAGGAGTCGGTGTCCTGGCCACTGGGAGCGCCCCAGGTGGCGCTCGGTTCGGGGACACCGTTGTCGCTGGACCAGCCTCGGGCGGCGAGCACGGTCGCCAGCAGGGCCAGGGAGGTCAGGCCGACCACGGCGACGGCCTTCGCCTGCCGGCGCGGTGCGACACGGCGCCGGGTCGGTGCGGGGCGGTGTCGGCCGCCGCGCGGGCGGGCGACCGGGGACTGGCTGGTGCCGCCGCGGCCGGGGCGGGAGTCGAGATAGCGCCGGGCGCCCCAGCCGAGCACGGTCTCGGCGAGCAGCACCTCCAGGCCGCCGTCGAAATGGCTCAGTTGCTCGGCGGCGTGCCGGCAGTAGCGGCACTCCATCAGATGCTGCTGGACATCGGGCAACAAGGCGCCGCCCCGGCGGATCGGGACGTCGAGGAGGCGGTTGTAGAAGCCACATTCCTTGGAGGGCGCGAGTTCCCGGTGGGCGCGGACACAGCCCTGCCGGAATTGCTCGCGGGCCTGTTCCAGCGCGTCCGCCGCACGGGCGACGTCCACGCCCAGAAGACCGGCTGGTACGGATATGGGCTCGGCTTCGACCTCGATGTGCCACAACAGGCATTGGGAGGCTCCGGGAAGTGCCTGGAATGCCCGCTCGGCGAGCTGCCGCCTTTCCGATGTGACACCGCGTGCCGCACGCAGTCCGCGCCCTCCGGTCGGCTTGCCCAGTTCCGGCAGAGCCGCGGAAATACGGTCCTCGGCGGCCCAGTCCTTCACCGTCTCCCTTACGGCGGCCAGGAGTTGAGGGCGTACGGCACCGCCGGTCGCGCGGCCGAACACCTGGTGGAACGCCGCGGCGGCCACGAGTTCGGCCGAACCGGACGACGAGGCCAGGCAGATGACCGCGTAGTCATGCGTCGCCCGCCAGTGCCGGGCGAGCAGCAGGGCGACCGCGCGGGCGCCGCCCTCGGCTCCGCCCAATTGCGCGACGAGATTACGGTCGGACTCCCCGGGGCTCGCTCCTGGGCGTGGCGGGTAGGGGGGTCGTGGGGGGTAAGGGGATTGCACTGAACCATTTCCTTCCGAGCCGCGGACGCGCGGGGAAAAACACGTACGTCGGAAAAGCAGGTGCGTGATTGGTGCATACCTATGCCGCGTCAGCTACTGAGCGATCACCAGGGGGCGCTCACTTTCGCACACACGAATCACAGGAAACAAGAAGTTCGAGTGACCAATGTTCAAAACGCTGTGAATTCAGAAAAGTTACCGGCGGTATCCGCACCCGCATTCGAAACCCGCGGGGACAGAGAGGCCCCAAGTTGTGTGCGAGCGGGGGTGGTTGGCACACGAAATCTCCAACCTTCGCACCGCTCCCGCCGGATGCGCACGACCGTCCGCGCACAAAAAGGGGCGGACCCGCGGCCGTCGCGCCGCATGGTCCGCCCCTCCGGTCAGCCAGGGGGACGTGGCTCAGCTATGGGGACGCAGAGTCCACAGCACGGTCATCTCACCGGTCACCGCGCCGTCGCCGCGCCGGATCTCGATCGCCACCGGGAACTCGGGGCGCTCCCCCGCGTCCAGCTCGGCGACGACGTCGGCGGCGGGGCGCCCGAGCGTCGCCGTGGCGGTCACGGGCCCCATGGCCAGCTTCTTGTAGGCGATCTCGGCGCTGACCGCGAGCGGCACGGCGCGCGAGAGCTGGTCCCCGAACGCGGCGAGCACGATCGCGCCGCTGGCGGACTCACCGAGCGTGAACATCGCCCCGGCGTGCGGCCCGCCCACGTGGTTGTGGAACTCGCCCTGGTCCGGAAGGGAGACCACGGCCTTCTCGGGGGTGGTCTCCAGGAACTCGAGGTTCAGGGTCCGGGCCATGGGCACCGTGGCGGCAAGCATCTCGCCGATGGACATCTGGTCTGCGCTCATGACGAGCATGTTACCCACGAGTAGCGTTGGCTGGCCAGAGCGGCGCGACGGTCGAGAAGGTGCCGGGCACGGTACGGAGGTGCACCCCCGACGGATTCCCGACCTCGGCCGTTCCACTTGCTACGTCCCTGACAAGGGTCGGTGACCGAACCGATGCACAGGCGCCACTAAGGTGGCCTCCCATGTGGCCAGGACAGCAGCCGCCCGGGGGCGAGCAGAACCCGCAGGACCAGAACAACCCGTACCAGCAGCCGGGATACCAGCAACCCAATCCGTACCAGCAGCCCGGCTATCAGCAGCCCAACCCCTACGCGCAGCAGCCGCCGCAGCCGCCGACGCAGTGGGACGCGCCGGGCGCTCCGCAGCCCGCGCAGGGCGGCGGCAGCGGCGGGGGCGGCAACCGTACGAAGGTGACCGCGATCGTCGCGGCCCTCGCGGTCGTCGTGGCCGCCGGTGTCACCGGGTTCCTGGTGCTCGGCGGCGACAAGGACGACGAGGCCGACGGCGGCTCGGGCAAGGGCGGCCAGTCGGCGGCCCCGTCGAAGTCCACCGACCCGAGCGCCTCCGCCTCGGGCTCGGACGACAATCCGCGCGGCGGCGAGGCGGAGAAGGCGACGATCCCCGGCTGGAAGGTCGTCATCAACCCCAAGTGGGGCACCGCCTTCGACGTGCCGGCCGACTGGAAGGTCGAGTCGCCGGGCATGCTCATCGGCTTCGAGAAGGACGACGCCAAGGCCGGCGACAAGCCCATCATCACCATGTCGGCGCCGGCGTACCTCAAGGAGAAGTGGTGCACCTCCGACGACGACAAGAACGGTGACACCGAGGACACCGCCCTCGCCACCGCCGGCACCAAGGGCGCGAACGGCGCCAAGGACACCGACGAGGTCGCGGTCAATCAGGTGGCGTGGTGGGTGTACGGCGGCTACACGCAGCCGGACAAGAAGAGCATCACGTTCGACGAGAAGGCCGAGAAGTTCACGACCACGTCGGGCGTCGAGGGCAGCATCGCCTGGGCCCGCTCCAAGAACACGCCCCGCAAGGGCAAGTGCGCGACCGACGGCAAGGCGGTCACGTTCGGGTTCAAGAACTCCACGGGTGACTACGTGGCGTTCAGCCTCTACGGCGCCACGGGCGTGAAGGACGAACTCCCGGACTCCACCATCATGAAGATCCTCGGCACGGTACGGCTGCACGGCGAGCCGACCGGCTGACGCCCGCTCCCGGAGGCCGGCCGTCCACCCTTCGGAACCTTTCCGGTTCCCCGTGGCACCGGCCTCCTGAGCACGGTCCGGCTGTACGGCGGGCCTTCGGGCCGGCCGGCGGGACCGGTCGGAATTCGTTTGGCAGGCGAGGGCCCGGGCGGGGATAGTCGGCCGGTGACCTCCGCCGACGACTCGATACGCCGCCGTGGACCCGACTGGGCGGGCCGCAACTACACGCTGCTGACCTCCGCCGCGTTCATCACCAACCTCGGCAGCCAGGGCGCGCTGATCGCCGCCGCGTTCGCGGTGCTGGAGAACGGTGGCGACGGCGGCGACGTAGGCCTCGTGGCCGCCGCGCGGACGCTGCCGCTGGTGGTGTTCCTGCTGATCGGCGGTGCGGTGGCGGACCGGCTGCCGAGGCACCGGGTGATGGTCGCGGCGAACGCCCTCAACTGCGTCTCGCAGGGCCTGTTCGCCCTGCTCGTCCTCGTCGGCGAGCCGCGGCTGTGGCAGATGATGCTGCTGACCGCGCTGGGCGGCACCGGGCAGGCGTTCTTCGGCCCGGCCGCCGAGGGCATGCTGATGTCCTCGGTCTCGGGCGAGCAGGCCGGACGGGCGTTCGCGATGTTCCGGATGGCGATGCAGGGCGCGGCCCTGGGCGGCGCGGCGCTGGGCGGCGCGATGGTCGCCGTGGTCGGTCCGGGCTGGGTGCTGGCGGCGGACGCGGCGGCGTTCGCGCTGGCCGGGGCGCTGCGCTCGTTCCTGGACGTGAGCCACATCCCGCCGCGCGCCCCGGGGAGCGGTCTGCTGTCCGACCTCCGGGAGGGCTGGCGGGAGTTCACCGGCCGGCCCTGGCTGTGGGGCATCGTCGTGCAGTTCTCGATCGCGAACGCCGTCGTGGCGGCGGCCGACGCGGTCTACGGTCCGCTCGTCGCCCGGGACCAGCTGGGCGGGGCGGGCCCCTGGGGTCTGGCGCTCGGCTTCTTCGGCGCGGGCACGGTCGGCGGGGCCCTGCTGATGACCCGCTGGAAACCGCGCCGCCTGCTCCTCGCCGGAACGCTCTGCGTCTTCCCCCTCGCCCTCCCCTCGGCCGCCCTCGCGGTCCCGACGTCGGTCCCGGTGCTGTGCGCGGTGATGTTCTGCACCGGCGTGACGGTGGAGGTCTTCAGCGTGAGCTGGATGACCGCACTCCATCAGGAGATCCCGGAGGAGAAGCTGTCCCGGGTCTCGGCGTACGACTGGTTCGGCTCGGTCGCCATGGTGCCGCTGGCGACGGCGCTGGCCGGCCCGGCGGAGTCGGCGTTCGGCCGCTCCCCGGCCCTGTGGGGCTGCGCGGCCCTGGTCGTGCTGGTGACGGCGGCGGTGCTGTGCGTACCGGACGTACGCAATCTGCGCCGGACCGGCGGCAAGACGGTGATGGCGCGGCCCGCCGGCACGGAGTCAGCCGATGCCGAACGTGCCGTCGGGGGGCTCGGGTGACGGCACCGCGTCCTCGTCCCGCACGGGCCGCGCGACGCCCGTGAACGTCCGCAGGGCGTCCCCGTGCTCGACCCGGGCCGGGAAGGCGTCCGCGGCGGTGCGCCGGGCCAGCGCGGCGGTGTCGAGGGGATGCCGGGCGGCGACGACCACGGCGTTCCCGAACCGCCGCCCGCGCAGCACCGCCGGTTCGGCGATGAGCGCGAGCTCCTCGAAGACCGTGCCCAGGGTCGCCAGTTGGGACCGCAGGAACGCGAAGGGCGCCGCGTCGGCGAGGTTGGCCAGGTAGACGCCCCCGTCCCGCAGCACCCGCCCCGCCTCCCGCGCGTAGCCCACGGACGTCAGATGCGCGGGCACCCGGGAGCCCCCGAAGACATCGGCGACGAGCACGTCCGCGGAGTCACCGGGCGCCCCCTCCAGCCACGTACGCGCGTCGGCGGCGTGCAGCGCCGTGCCGGAGCCGTCGGGCAGCGGCAGATGCTCCACGACGAGCTCCAGCAGCCCCTGGTCGGCCTCGACGACGTCCTGCCGGGAACCCGGTCGGGTCGCCGCCACATACCGGGGCAGGGTGAGCGCCCCGCCGCCGAGATGCAGCACGTCGAGCGGCCGCCCGGCCTCCGCCACGAGGTCGAGGACATGGCCGAGCCGACGCGCGTACTCGAACTCGAGATGCGTCGGCTCGTCCAGATCGACATACGACTGAGGCGCCCCGTCGACGGTGAGCAGCCAGGCCCGTTCGCGATCGACGTCGGGCATGAGCTTGGCGAACCCGTGATCGACGGCACGGGCGACGGGGATGGCTTCGGTCACTTGTCCATTCTGCCTGCACTGCACGCCCCCGAAGGGGCGCGGGGACTGCGCGACCAGCCACGACGGCCCCGCAGTCCCCCACTCACCTCGGACCCCTCACACGACGGCGGTCACGGTCCCGGCCCCCACGGTCCGACCACCCTCACGAATGGCGAACCCGAGCCCGGGCTCAAGCGGCACGTCCCGCCCCAGCTCGACGGTCATGCTCACCGTCTCCCCGGGCCGAGCGACCCCCACCTCGCCGAGGTCCACATCGCCCACCACGTCCGCGGTCCGGATGTAGAACTGCGGCCGGTACCCCGTCGCGACCGGCGTCGTACGCCCGCCCTCACGCGAGGACAGCACATACACCTGAGCCGTGAACCGCCGCCGCGGCTCGACGGACCCCGGCGCGGCGACCACATGCCCCCGCCGCACCGCGTCCCGAGGAACACCCCGCAGCAGCAGCGCCACGTTGTCCCCGGCCTGCGCCTCCTCCATGGGCTTGCCGAAGGTCTCGAGGCCGGTGACCACGGTGTCCACGGAGGCGCCGAGCACTTCGACCCGGTCACCCACCTTCACGGTCCCCCGCTCCACCGCACCGGTGACCACGGTCCCCCGGCCGGTGATGGTGAGCACGTTCTCGACGGGCAGCAGGAACGGCGCGTCCAAGTACCGCTCCGGCATGGGCACATAGGTGTCCACCGCGTCGAGCAGCGCCTCGATGGACGCCGTCCACCGGGGGTCGCCCTCCAGCGCCTTGAGTCCGGAGACCCGTACGACAGGGACCGTGTCCCCGCCGTAGCCCTGCGAGGTGAGCAGGTCGCGGACCTCCAGCTCGACGAGGTCGATGAGCTCCTCGTCGCCCGCGTCGGCCTTGTTGAGGGCGACGACGATGTGGTCGACGCCCACCTGCCGGGCGAGCAGGACGTGTTCGGCGGTCTGCGGCATGATCCCGTCGAGCGCGGAGACGACGAGGATCGCCCCGTCGAGCTGCGCGGCGCCGGTGACCATGTTCTTGACGTAGTCGGCGTGGCCCGGCATGTCCACGTGGGCGTAGTGCCGGGTGTCGGTCTCGTACTCGACGTGCGCGATGTTGATGGTGATGCCGCGCGCCGCCTCCTCCGGGGCCCGGTCGATGCGGTCGAACGGGACGAAGGTGCCGGCGCCGCGGTCGGCGAGGACCTTGGTGATGGCGGCGGTCAGGGTGGTCTTGCCGTGGTCGACATGACCCATGGTGCCGATGTTCAGATGCGGTTTGGTGCGCACGTATGCCGTCTTGGGCATGGCTGTACCTCGAAGTCTCTTCGTCAGGAAAGCGGGGACCCCAAGGACTTGCCGACCCTCCCCCTGCGGGGTCCGCCGGACGATCCGGAGAGGGTCAGCTTCGGGCGCCGTCGACGGCTGTCAGAAAGACGGGAACGGCAGCCTTCGGCGCATCCGCGACTGCGGATGCTCGAGGAGGAAGGCGTGCCGGAACATGGGGTCGATCATTGCCGACTGTTCGCCCGACGTCGAACGATTTTTCAGCGAGGGGACGTTCAGGCCCCGATGTTCTTCAACGCCTCCCGCACCGACAGCGGCGCGAAGCGGCCCTTCTCCCGCGCGAGAAAGCCCCGTACGGCCTCCGGGTCGGTCTTGGCGTACTCGCGCAGCGCCCAGCCGATGGCCTTGCGGATGAAGAAGTCGGGGTGTCCTGACTGGTGGAGGCAGTACGTGAAGAGGCGTTCGGTGTCGGTGCGTTCCTTGTAGCGGAGCTGGTGGAGCAGCGCGGTGCGGGCGATCCACAGGTCCTCGTCGACGATCCAGGCGTCCATGTCCGCCTTCAGCGCCGGGTCGGCCGCGACGAGGGCGCCGACGACGTGCGCGGCCAGCAGGTCCACGGTGTCCCACCAGGGGGTCGTGGAGACCAGATGCCGGGCCACGGGCAGGAAGCCGGACGACAGCACGCGCGCGTGGCGGCGCAGATAGTCGACGGCGAAGTACTGGTACTCGCGCTCGGGCAGCCGCCAGCAGCGCAGTGCGACAGCCGTGCAGTCGGTCTCGTCGGGGCGGGGCGTGCCCTCCACCACGGTGCGGGACAGGGCGCGGCGGACGGGGGTGGTGAGGCCGAGGAAGGGGGCCACGTTTTTCATGTACGCCCGCATGGGCGCGGCCCGCGCGGGGTCGGCCGCGGCCCCGTAGGTGGCCGTGAGCCGCTCCAGCACGGTGTCGGCAAGAGGGCTGCGCGGCAGTGAGGGAGATCCCACACCTGTGACGCTCATGAGACGAACCATACGGCGATCACACACATCGGTCGGTTAGTGTCACCGGATGCTCGATGCCACCACCCGCTCTGGGGGCACCGCCACGGCCACTCCCCCGGCCGCCGCCACGGAGCTCGCGCTCACCGCTCCCGCCGTCGCCGTGCCCACCCCGGTGGGCTTCGCCGCCCGCTGCTCCAGAGTGCTGCTTTCTCCCTGGTCGCGACTGTCCCTCCTCGTCGCCCTGCTCCTGGCGGCCGGGGCGACCGTGCTGCTGTTCGAGCCACAGCGGCTGCTGGCGGACGGCTGGCCACCCCAGCTGGGCGGGGCGGCCGCGGCGCTGGTCTTCGCCGGGGCGTACGGCCTGTGCGCGGTGGCGTTCGTACCGCGCCCCCTGCTGAACCTCGCGGCCGGCGCGCTGTTCGGCTCCCAGCTGGGCATCGGCGCCGCCCTCGCGGGCACGGTGCTCGGCGCCGGCATCGCCTTCACCCTGGGCCGGGTACTGGGCCAGGACGCCCTCCGCCCCCTGCTGCGCGGCCGTCTGCTCCAGGGCGCCGACAGCCAGCTGAGCCGCCACGGCTTCCGCTCGATGCTGGCGATCCGCCTCTTCCCGGGCGTCCCCTTCGCCGCCGCGAACTACTGCGCCGCGGTCTCCCGCATGGGCTACGTCCCGTTCCTGCTGGCGACGGCGCTGGGTTCGATCCCGAACACGGCGGCGTACGTGGTGGCGGGCTCGCGAGCATCGACGCCGACGTCTCCGGCATTCTTGATCGCGATGGCGGCGATCGCGGTTCCGGCGCTGGCGGGAGCGGCAGTGGCATGGCGCAAGCGCCATCATCTGCGGAGCCACTGAATCGCCGGGCAGGCGCAACGCCGCTCAGGGGCGCGGGGAACCGCGCGACCAGCCCCCACGGCCCCGCAGCCGCCGTCAGACCCTTTCGAGCACCATCGCGTTGGCGAGTCCCCCCGCCTCACACATGGTCTGCAACGCATACCGCGCCCCCCGCTCCCGCATGGCATGCACCAACGTCGTCGTCAGCCGCGTACCGCTCGCCCCCAACGGATGCCCGATCGCGATCGCACCCCCGTGCACGTTGACCTTCGCCAGATCCGCCCCGGTCTCCTGCTGCCACGCCAACACCACGCTCGAGAAGGCCTCGTTGACCTCGAACAGATCGATGTCGTCCAGCGACAGTGAGGCCCGGCGCAGCACCTTCTCCGTGGCCGGAACGACCCCGGTGAGCATCAGCAGCGGATCGGACCCCGTGACCGCGAAACTGTGCAGCCGCGCCAGCGGCCGCAGCCCCAGCCGGGCCGCCGTCTCACTCGACGTGATCAGCACAGCCGACGCGCCGTCGTTGATCGGACTCGCGTTCCCCGCCGTGACGTTCCACTCGATCTGCGGGAACCGCTCGGCGAACCCGGGGTCGTAGTACGCCGGCTTGAGCCCACCGAGCACCTCGGCCGTGCTGGACGGCCGTACGCACTCGTCCCGCGCCACCCCGTCCAGCGGAGCCACCTCCGCGTCGAAGAGGCCCGCGGTCCACGCCTCGGCCGCCTTGTGGTGCGAGGACACCGCGAAGGCGTCCATCTGCTCGCGCGTGATCGACCACTTGGCCGCGATGAGCTCGGCGCTGATGCCCTGCGGGACGAGCCCCTCGGGGTAGCGCTCGGCGACGCCGGGTCCGAAGGGGTCCTTTCCGGGCGGCACGTTGGACCACATCGGCACGCGGCTCATCGACTCCACGCCGCAGGCCACGACGAGGTCGTACGCGCCCGACATCACGCCCTGGGCGGCGAAGTGCACGGCCTGCTGGGAGGAGCCGCACTGGCGGTCCACGGTGGTCGCCGGGACCGTCTCCGGGAAGCCCGCCGACAGGACGGCGTACCGGGTGGTGTTCATGGCCTGCTCGCCGACCTGGTCGACGGTGCCGCCGATGACGTCGTCGATCAGTGCCGGGTCGACGCCGGAGCGCTCCACGAGGGTGCGCAGGGTGTGGGCGAGGAGCTCGACGGGGTGGACGTGCGCGAGGGAGCCGTTCGGCTTGCCCTTGCCTATGGGGGTGCGTACGGCTTCGACGATCACTGCGTCACGCATGGTGCGGCCTCCGCGGTCACCAGACAGCTACCGGTCAGTAGGAAATCCGAACTCACCATAGCTCCGTGGGTTGGAAAAACAAACCCTCCCCTAGAATCGGGCTCATGGCCGCCACCAAAGACCCGCGCCCCTGTTCCATCGCCGACGCCCTGGCGCTCGTAGGCGAGAAGTACTCCCTGCTCGTCCTGCGCGAGGTGTGCCTCGGCAACGGCCGCTTCGACCAGTTGGTGCGCAACATCGGCGCCCCGCGCGACATCCTCGCCACCCGCCTGCGCCGGCTCGTCGACGCCGGGATCCTGAAGAAGCGCGCCTACAGCGAGCGGCCGCAGCGCTTCGAGTACCGGCCCACCCAGGCCGGCCTGGAGCTGGAGCCGGTCCTGCTGACCCTCATGGCCTGGGGCGACCGGCATCTGCGCGAGGACGACGACCGGCCGATGGTCGTCGAGCACGCCTGCGGCAACGAACTGCTCCCGGTGGTCGTCTGCCAGACCTGCGGCGACGCGGTGCGCCACGAGGACCTGAGGTCGCATCCGCAGGTTCCGGGCTGGACGGTGGCGGGGCCGACGGCGGCGTGAGGACGCGGCCGGTCAGCGGTGTGCGCGGCAGAACGCGCGGACGGCCTGGTTGAAGGCCTCGGGTGCCTGGAGGTTGCTGACGTGCCCCGCGCCGGGAAGGACCACGAGCTGCGCGTCCGGGATGGCCGCCTCGAAGGCACGGGCGACCTCCAGCGGCGACCGTACGTCGTGCTCGCCCCACAGCAGCAGGGTCGGCACCCCGATCAGGGGCAGCAGGTCTCGTTGGTCCGCCTCGGCCATCAGGCGCAACTGGGCCCTCATGGTGGCCTGGCGCACGTCCTGGGCCATCGAGTCGAGCAGCGGCACGTACTCGGCGGGCGGCTCCCCGGCGAAGAGATCCGGCAGCGTCGGGGCGAAGTCCTCGGGAGGGACGTCGAGCATCCGTCGTGCCCCTTCGACCCGCCGGGCCACCTCCTCGGGCGGCAGCGAGCCCTTCCAGCCGGCGTAGGTGTCGGCCAGCAGCAGGGTCCTGACCAGCTCCGGACGGTGCCGGTACAGCTCCAGCACGACCGTTCCGCCCCAGGAGAGTCCGCCGGCGTGGGCCGGGCCGAGTCCCACGTCCTCGATCACCGCGGCGAGGCAGAGGGCGTAGTCGGCGAGGGTGAAGCCGGCCGGCAGGTCGGAGGAGCGTCCGGCGCCCGGCTCGTCCCAGGCCACGACCGTGAACTCGTCGGCCAGTCCGGTCAGCTGCGGCCGCCATATCCGCGCGGCGTCCCCGGCGCCGTGCGCGAGGACCAGCAAAGGTCCCTGGCCGACGCGGTCATAGGCGATCTCCACGCCGCCCACCTGCACCGTCGCCATGACTCCAGGCTAGACGCCGCCACCGCCGATGTCGCGACGGACCGGCATCCTCAGCCGCCCCGGTAGACGTCCAGCCGCCCGCACATCCCGAACTTCCCGCGCTCCGAGGGCTGTTCGGACCGCACGACGGCGTCCGCGAGGTGCGAGAGGTCACCCCTCTCCAGGCGGTCGAGCTGCTCCTCCGTCGCCGCCGCGGCGGCCGCGGCACCGGCACGCCAACGCTCCCGCCATGCGGCGAGCCGAGGCCGTACGAGGGCGGCTGCGGCCCGGTGGAAGGCGGCCAGCGCCTCCGGGCCGTCCGCCTCGCGCAGCCGCCGGTACCCCTCCAGGGCGAGGTCGCGCCGGGCCCGGGCGATCCGCTCCCGCTCCGCCTCGGGCGCGTCCGCCGGGATCGTGGTCGCGGCGGCGTACGTCTCCGGGTCGGCCAGGTACTCAGGAGGCAGCGTCAGCACCGCGTCGCCCGCCTCCGGCAGTCCGCTGTTCTGCATGAGGACGGTGATCCGCAGCCCGCCCTCGTTGACCAGCCGGTGGATGGTGCCCGGCGTGAACCGGGCGACCGTGCCGGGTACGAGGGGCGTGACCTCGTACCCGGCCGTCGTGAGGGTCTGCACGGCACCCCGGCCGCCGGTGACGACGTACGCCTCCGAACAGGTCAGATGCAGATGGGGCGTTCCGCCGTGCAGGCCGTCGGCGGCGGGCCAGTCGTAGACGCACAGGTGCGACACGGCGACCCCGCCGGGGAGCCCTTCGTAGGAGGTCACCAGGGGTGGGTCCGCAGGTACTTGGCGATTTCCTCGCGCTCCCAGGCGCCGTCGGCGACGACGACGCGGTAGCGGCGGGTGAGGGTGGCGCCGGGGGCGAGTTCGAGTTCGTCGTAGAAGGCCCAGGAGGGGGCCACGCCGGCGAACGGGTCGTTGCGGACGAACCAGTGGGCCGGATGGGCGCCCTGGGTGCCGAGGTGGTCGTTCTCGGGGGCGTGCTCGAAGACGAGGGTGGCGTGGCCGTCGGTGCCGTCGTGCTCGCCGGAGAAGGCCAGCCAGGGGGCCTGGGCGCCGAGCAGACCGGGGCCCTCGGCGTCCGGGGCGGTGATCCGGCCGTCACGGAAGGCGCGCGGGCCGCGCCAGAACAGGCCGGTGTACCCGGCGAGTTCGCGTCCGGCGGTGGTCGGGCTGCCGAAGACCAGCGGTTCGTCGCGCCGGTTGGTGATGGCGCTCGTCCAGGTCAGCGCCCAGGAGCCGGACTCGGGGTCGACGTCGTGGATCTCGATCCGGCGCCGCTCGTCCGCCCACAGCTCGCCGCTGTACGGATGCCAGGTGAGGCGCTCGGCGATGACGACCCGATCGTCGTGCGCGGCGACCTCGTCGAAGGCGACGTGGGCCATCGAGCCGACCCGCTCAGGGAGTTCGAGGTACCCCTCGCCGTGCACATAGGAGTTGCCGCCCCACAGGTTGGCGCCCGAGACATGGGACGCGGTCAGGGACAGACCCTTGTGCCAGCGGTGGTCGTTCGGGCGGTAGTCGGTGACGACGTCCCCGGCCAGGGTCCGCAGCGGGTGGATGTACGGCTTGGGGGCCTCCCAGGCCGCTTCCGGGCGGTAGACGTACGCGAGCAGCTCGACGCCGGTGGCGGGGTCGGTGACGGTGATGCGGTCGCCGTGCGCGTGGACGATGCGCAGCGCGCTCATGCGGGCACCCCCTCGCCGACGGCAGGAGCGGCGGCCGGGGCCCAGCCGGGGGCGTCGCCGTGCATGGCGGTGTAGAACGGGTCGCCGGGGCCGATCTCGCCCGCCTTCACCGTGACGTCCGTGAACGCCGACTTGTAGAGCGCGGCGACCAGTTCCAGGCTGGTGCGCCCGTCGGCGCCGCTGCTGCGCGGGCGTTCGCCGGCCCGCATGCTGGCGACGAGTTCGCGCAGCTGCTCCAGGTGCGAACTGGGCACGTCCGGGCCGAAGTCCCGCCAGGCGGCGGCCTCGTCGCCCGGCACGCCCACGGCCGGGGTGATGTGCCAGTTCGCGTTGGAGTGGCCGTACAGATGGGTGAGTTCGACGGTCGCGCGCTCGCAGTCGATGCGGATGCGGCTGACCTCGTCGGGGCTCAGGACGCTGTTCACGATCGTGGCCATGGTGCCGTTCCGGAAGCGGACCAGGGCGGTGGAGACGTCCTCGGTCTCCACGTCGTGCACCAGCCGCGCGGCCATGGCGCGCACCTCGCTCCACGGGCCCAGCAGGTCCAGCATGAGGTCCATCTGGTGGATGCCGTGGCCCATGGCGGGGCCGCCGCCCTCGGTCGCCCAGCGGCCGCGCCAGGGCACGGAGTAGTAGGCGGTGTCGCGGTACCAGGTGGTCTGGCAGTGCGCGACGAGCGGTCGGCCCAGGGCCCCCTCGGCGAGCAGCCGGCTCACATGGCGGGTGCCCGAACCGAATCGGTGCTGGAAAACGATGGAGGAGTACGGACCGCTCTCCACACCCTCCTCCGCCTCCACCGCGGCGTAGTCGGCCAGCGTCGGCACCGGCGGCTTCTCGCACCAGACCCAGGCCCCGGCGCGCAGCGCGGCGATGCTCTGCTCGCGGTGCAGGGTGGGCGGGGTGCAGATGGTGACCAGGTCGGGCCGCTGTTCGCGCAGCATGCGGTCGAGGTCGGTATAGGCGTGCGGAATGCCGCCCGCCGCGCAGAACTCCTCGACGGCCGTGGCATCGATGTCGACGGCGGCGACCACCTCGGTCTCGCCCTCCTCGGCGAGCTCGGCCAGCGCGGGCAGATGGGAGCCGCGCGCGATGGCGCCGGTGCCGATGACGGCCGCGCGGATGCGGCGACCGTCGAGGGGAGTGAGGGGGGACATGGGCGTGATCAGCACTCCTCTTACGAACGGCGGACAGCGCCGACGCCTGCCACCCGGCCAGCAAGCGCTTTCTCTCCGCAGCAACCTAAGCGGCGGGACTATGACCGGTCAACAGGTCGTACTCCAGCCCACGGGGTCTTCTCACACCCTGGTCACCACCTTCCCCCGAAGCCCCCGTGCCGGGCCTGTCACCGCCGGACGCTAGGCTGCCCTCCACACCTGTGATCACCGTGGCCCGGCGGCTCGGTGTGCCCGTCGCTCCTCCCACGATCAGCGCTTGGACTCCGTACCTTCATGTCTTGGTTTGAATCGCTCATCCTCGGACTCGTCCAGGGGCTCACAGAGTTCCTCCCCGTCTCCTCCAGCGCGCATCTGCGGCTGACGGCGGCCTTCTTCGACTGGGAGGACCCGGGCGCGGCCTTCACGGCGATCACCCAGATCGGCACGGAGGCGGCCGTGCTGATCTACTTCCGCAAGGACATCGGGCGGATCATCTCGGCCTGGTTCCGGTCGCTGACGAACAAGGCGATGCGCAGCGACCACGACGCCCAGATGGGCTGGCTGGTGATCGTCGGCTCGATCCCGATCGGCGTCCTCGGCGTCACCCTCAAGGACCAGATCGAGGGCCCGTTCCGCGATCTGCGCATCACCGCGACCATGCTGATCGTGGTCGGCGTCATCATCGGCATCGCCGACCGGATGGCCGCGCGCGACGAGAGCGGCGGCAAGCACCGGGCGCCCACCCAGCGCAAGTCCCTGGAGGACCTGGGCGTCCGGGACGGCCTGATCTTCGGCCTCTGCCAGGCCTGCGCCCTCATCCCGGGCGTCTCCCGCTCCGGCGCCACCATCAGCGGCGGCCTCTTCATGGGCTACCGCCGCGAGGCCGCGGCCCGCTACTCCTTCCTCCTCGCCATCCCCGCGGTGCTGGCCTCCGGCCTGTTCGAGACCAAGGACGCACTGGAGGGCGGCCATGTGGAGTGGGGGCCGACGATCTTCGCGACCATCGTCGCCTTCGTCGTCGGATATGCCGTGATTGCCTGGTTCATGAAGTTCATCTCGACCAAGAGCTTCATGCCGTTCGTCTGGTACCGCATCGCGCTCGGCATCCTGGTCATCGTGCTGGTGTCGGTCGGCGCGCTCAGCCCGCACGCGGCGGAGTCGGCGGGCTGACACACCGGGCCCCCGAACCCGGGCCACCCCTACGGAATTCAACATGTTCGCCCAGTGAACTCCGTGACCAATCACATACGTTGTGCGTAGCCGTTCGGTAGCGCAGTGTCAGTGCTTGCCCCTAGGCTTGTCCGCATGTCCCCCGATTCCATGGCCTCTGGTTCCGTGCGGTCTGCTGCCGAAGTCAACGAGCAGATCCGTGCGCTGTGGCTGCGGGCGGGCGGTTCGCTGTCGACCCAGGAGCGCGAGGAGTACGAGCTGTTGGTGGTCGAGTGGGCGGCCGCGATCCGCGGCAATGTGATCGAGGCGGCCTGACCCGGGCCGCCCGGCTCAGTCGTTGACGGCTCCGAAGCGCAGAACCCCGCCACTGGGCAGCAGATACGCCATACCCCGCTTCTCGGGCAGCACACCGCCCAGCGTCTCGGCGTCCGCCAGGCCGGAGACGCTCCACCCGACCAGTCCAAGGCTGAAGGGCGCCGCGCGGAACGCGTCCTGGCCGATGCCGGCCAGCCACGCGTCAGCCGCGGCGGACCGGAAGTACGGACCGTCCTCGAACTCCACACCGGCCTGCCGCAGAGCCGACAGCGGCACTCCGAACGCCAGCCAGTCGCCGCTGTCGTCACCGCCCCGCACCGCCGTGACGTCACACACGACGAGCTCCCCCGAAGGCAGCCGGACCCGGCCCAGGAGCTGCCCGAACTCCTCCAGAGCGGCGACCGTCCGCGGCACGGCCTCCTGGTCCTCCGGCTCCCGGTCCCGGTGCCCGTAGCAGCCGCACACCCCCGCCGCGCCCCACACCGCGTCCAGGACGGCCTGCAACCGGCCGTCGTCCGTCGACCCGACCTCGATGGCCAGCTCGTAAGTGCCTTCGCCCCAGAACTGATGGCGGAAGAGGGCGGCATGAGTCATCCGCCCATCATCGCCCACCCCCGCGCCTCCTAAGATCCACGCCATGGAGCACCTCGACAGCGTCCCCCCGCGCCAGGGCCTCGTGATCTTCCTGAACGGCACCTCCAGTTCGGGCAAGTCGAGCATCGCGGCCGAACTGCTGAGGGTGCTCGACGAGCCGTACTTCCACATGCCCGTCGACGCGTTCCACGCGATGCGGTCGAGGGCGCCGGTGCCGCCGGACGAGCTGGGTACCGTGCTGCACCGCACCTGGCAGGGCTTCCACCGCGCGGTCGCCGGGATGGCCGCCGCGGGGAACAACGTCGTCGTCGACCATGTGCTCAGCGCCGAGTGGCGGCTCCGCGACTGCCTGTCCCTGTTCGTCCCGCAGGACGTGGTGCTCGTCGGGGTGCACTGCCCGCCGGAGGAGCTGGAGCGCCGCGAGCGCGAACGCGGCGACCGGCCGGCCGGGCTCGCGGCACGTCAGCTGGAGCAGGTGCACTCCCACGGGATCTATGACATCGAGTGCGACACCAGCCGCGCCACCCCGCTGGAATGCGCCCTGCGCATCAGGGAGTTCCTGCCCGGCCGCCCGACGCCGACGGCGTTCGAGCGGCTGCGCGGGGAACGCTGATCGCCCGGATCAGCCGTCGAGCAGCTGGCAGGCTTCGCGGAAGTCGTCGTACGCCTCGCCGTACTGTTTGGCAGCGACGAAGAACATGGCTCGGTCCGTCAACGCCTCGCCCAGCACCCCGGGTTGAGCGAGACGGCGGGCAAGGGCCACCGACGCGGTGAAGAGGGGTCGCAGTGGCTTGAGGATGCGGTGGTGGCGACGCTCCCGGTGCACGGCGGCGCGGACGACCAGTCTGCGGTGCTGGGCGATCAGTTCGGGGAGCGGGGTGGACGCGTCCTCCCGCAGTGCGGCGACCCGGTCCTCCAGCGCCCCCAGACCCTCGAAGTAGGCGTCCCTGACATCCGGCGACCAGTCCAGGTAGGGCGCGCCGAATCCGGGCCCCGGTGCCTGCGCGGTCGGTACGGGCTCCGCCGGCCGGCCTGACAGGGCGAACAGGGTGATCCACCAGGACAGGATGTTGCTCCAGCTCTTGCGCTCGCCGGTGAGGTCCAGCTCGGTGAGAAGGCCGAGGGCCTCCTGCCGGACCACCACCGCTTCCGCCTGACGACCGGCGGTCGTCAACATCCGCCCGAGATGGACCAGTTGCCACACCTGGATCGCCAACGCGGTACTGTCCGTCGCGACTTCCGCCCGGGTGACGTCCACCAGCTCGGTAAAGGCGTCCAGAGCCGTCTCCCGCCATCCGGCGGCTTCCAGTGCGGCCACCCACTTCACCACCGACCAGAACGAGTTGTCCCCCGGCGTCAACGGGCGCTCCGCCTCGACCGCCTTCCCGCAGATCGCGGCCGCCTCGCCGTACCGCCCCTCCTCGGCCAGGACCGCCGCCAGCCGTCCGTGCCCGTACGCGGGACTCCTCACCTGCCCGTGCTCGAAGCCCCAGCGCCCGGCCGCGGCCATCTCCTCGCAGACGGCGAACCCCTCCGCCCGGCGCCCCAGGGCGTAGAGGCCGTGCTGACAGGAGTCCAGCGCCCGGACCAGCAGCTCGGTCCGCCGCGGATCACCCTCGTCGATGCGCCGCGCCACGGCAGCCGCCTCCGCGTGCCGGGCCAGCCGTGCCTCCGGCAGATCACGGACGTCCGGCTCGTAGCCGTAGGACACCAGCGCCTCGGCCAGTTTCGGAACATAGGTCAGCGGACTCACCGCCGACAGCACCCGGTACGCCTCGACCTGCCGCGCGGTGCTCGGCCTGCCCGACTCCAGCAGCATCGTCCGCGCCCTGAGAACCGCATCCTGATCGACCTTCTCCGAGTGATTCATGACGGCGATTCTCAGAGCCGGGGCAGGGCCTCAACAAGGCTCCCGGGCCGTGCCGTTCGTCCTACGAGAACCGGCGCTGACCTGTCATGATGGAGACGTCTTCGCTACCGTCGTGCCATGCGAGCGATCGTCATGGGCGCGGGCATCGGAGGGCTGGCCGCGACGCTGGCGCTGCGCCGGGCCGGGGTCGAGGTGACGCTGATCGAGCAGACACCGCGGTACACCGAGGCAGGCGCCGGTATCCAACTCGCCCCGAACGCCACGCGGGTGCTGCGCCGGCTGGGACGGCTCGACGCGGTCGCCGCCCTGTCCGGGCCGCCCGGCCATCTCAGCTTCCGTACCTGGTCCGACGGGACGGAGATCTGCCGTTACCCGCTGGGGCGTGAGGTCGACGACGAGTTCGGCGCGCCCTATCTGCAGGTCCACCGGGCCGATCTCCAGCAGGCGCTCGCCGCCGCGGTGCCGCCGGGGTCGGTACGGCTGGGCACGGAGGTCGTGGGCATCGACCAGGACGACAAGTCGGCGACCGTGACGACCGCGCAGGGCGAACGCCTCGGCGCCGACCTGGTGGTGGCCGCCGACGGCATCCGGTCCGCCGCCCGCCAATGGCTCTTCGGCGCGGACGAGGCGGTGTTCTCGAGAACGGCCGCCTACCGGGCGCTGCTTCCCGCCGACGCGGTCGCCGATCTGGAGCTGCCGGACACCGGGATATGGCTCGGACCCGGCCGGCACTTCGTCCACTACTGGCTGCGCCAAGGTGAACTCCTCAACGTCGTGGCCGTGTTCGGGACGCGGACCGCACACGAGTCCTGGACCGAGCTGGCCGAACCGGGGGAACCACTGCGGGCGTTCGACGGGTGGGAGGACCGCGTGATCCAAGTCCTCACGCGCGCGGGGCAGATGTACCGCTGGGGCATCTACACCCGCACCCCGCTCCCCCGTTGGCACATCGGCCGGGTGGCCCTGCTGGGCGACAGCGCCCACGCGATGGTGCCGTTCCAGGCGCAGGGCGCGGCGCAGGCCATCCTCGACGCGGCCGTGCTCGGCGACTGCCTCACCGACATCACCGCGGACGACGTACCCGAAGCGCTCGACCGGTACGTACGGCGAAGGCTGGCGTCCGCGACCGGGATGCAGGCCCGTTCCGCGAGCGCCGGCGAGGAGTTCCATCTGCCGGACGGCCCCGAGGCCCGGGCCCGCAATGCCCGGCTGGCGGCCCACGCGGCGGAGCACCGGTTCTGGGCGGCGTCGAGCGCCTGGCGCACCGACGTCCTCGAAGACCCGACCCGGTGATGAGCGCCGCGTGCGCCCGCCCCAGGCACGCCGACGACCACCGGCCGTCCCACCCGCGCTCCCCGACGACCACCGACCGTCCCACCCGCGCTCCCCCACGACCACCGGCCGCCCCACCCACGCTCCCCCACGACCACCGGCCGCCCCACCCACGCTCCACACCACCCACCGGCCGCCCCGCCCCCACTCCGCGATGAGCGCCCGGCCCCCAACTGACCGCCTCCGCCGTCCGATTGTCCGCGCACACCTCTTGGCCCGGCCCGCCCCATGCCCAACACTCGGCCCATGACGCAGCGTGTGGAGCTCGCCACCGTGATGGACCGACTGGCCGTCGACGAACTGATCACCGACTACGCCGTGGCCGTGGACGACGGCGACTGGGCGGCGTACCGACGCCTGTTCGCCCCGGACGGCCGCGCGGACTACCGGTCCGCGGGCGGGGTCGAGGGGGACGCGGTGCAGGTCGCCGCATGGCTCGCGGAGAGCCTGAGCCTCTTCTCCATGCGACAGCATCTGATCGTCAACCGGCGCGTCACCTTCGGCACGCTGGACCACGACACCGGCGACACGGCCCGGGTCCAGGCGGACTACGTCAATCCGATGCGCTTCGTGCAGGACGGCGACGGCTCCTCGGCGCCCGACTTCGTGTGCGGCGGCCGGTACGCCTTCGGGCTGCTGCGCACGGACGACGGCTGGCGGCTGCGCGAGGTGGTCGTGCAGGAGAAGTGGCGGCGTCTTCCCGGTCCCCGGCCCGCGCCCGTGATCAACTGAACCGATGCCCTCTGTCCCCGGGGCGTCCGCACCACGCACACTGGAGGGACGCACGGGGTAGGGAGGCGCCGCATGAAGATGCCCGGCCACTGGCTCACCACCCCGTGGCGGAGATCCGCGGTCGCCGCCCTGGCCGGTGCGCTGCCCGTGCTCGCGTTCCCGGCGCCTTCGCTGTGGTGGTTCGCCTATGTCGCCCTCGTCCCCTGGATGATGCTGGCCCGCTCCGCGCCGACCGGGAAGCGGGCGGCGTACGACGGCTGGGCGGGCGGGTTCGGCTTCATGCTGGCGATGCACCACTGGCTGCTGCCGAGCCTCCATGTCTTCACGCTCGTCATCGCGGCCCTGCTCGGCGGGCTGTGGGCGCCTTGGGGCCGGCTGGTCCGGCACTTCCTCACCGGCACGGGTCGGCGGATCGCCGGCGCGTTCTTCGTGCTGCCGTCGGGCTGGCTGCTGGTGGAACTCGTCCGGTCCTGGCAGGGGCTCGGCGGGCCGTGGGGTGTGCTCGGTGCCAGTCAGTGGCAGGTGGAGCCCGCGCTGCGGCTGGCCTCGGTGGGCGGGGTGTGGCTGATCAGCTTCCTGATCGTGGCGGTGAACGTCGCGTTCGCCGTGCTGGTGGTCCTGCCCCGGTCCCGCGTGCCCGCCCTCGCCGCGCTCGTCGCCAGCGCCGCCGTCACCTCCGCGGCCTGGATGTGGTCACCGCGCCCCGACGCCGACGGGCAGGTCAGGATCGCGGTCGTCCAGCCCGGGGTGGTCGACGGCCCCGACAGCCGCTTCGCCCGCGAGGAACAGCTGACCCGGCGGCTGGCCGCCCAGGACGTCGACCTGATCGTGTGGGGCGAGAGCAGCGTCGGCTTCGACCTCGGCGACCGGCCCGACCTGGCCGGACGGCTCGCGACCCTCTCCCGGGAGACCGGCGCCGACATCCTCGTCAACGTGGACGCCCGCCGCTCCGACAAACCCGGCATCTACAAGAGTTCGGTGCTGGTCGGCCCGGACGGGCTCACCGGCGACCGCTACGACAAGATGCGGCTCGTGCCCTTCGGCGAGTACATCCCGGCCCGTTCCCTGCTCGGCTGGGCGACCTCGGTCGGCAAGGCCGCGGGCGAGGACCGGCGGCGCGGCAGCGAACAGGTGGTCATGGACGTCGGGCACGGGCTGAAGGTCGGTCCGATGGTCTGCTTCGAGTCCGCGTTCCCCGACATGAGCCGCCATCTCGCCGAGTCCGGTGCCGAGGTGCTGGTCGCCCAGTCGTCGACGTCGTCGTTCCAGGACAGCTGGGCGCCCGAGCAGCACGCCTCGCTGGCCGCCCTGCGCGCCGCCGAGACGGGCCGCCCGATGGTGCACGCGACACTCACCGGGGTGTCGGCGGTCTACGGCCCCGAGGGACAGCGCGTCGGTGCGTGGCTCCCCACGGACGCGAGCACGGCCGCGGTCTACGACGTCCCGCTGGCGACCGGCGTCACCCCGTATGTCCGCTACGGCGACTGGCCGACGCACGCGGCGCTGCTGATCCTGGCCGCCTGGTGCGTCGTCCAGGGACTGAGGACCGTACGGCTCAGGCGGCCCGCTCCCGCACCGCACGTACCACCCGCTCGCACAGCTCATGGGTCGCCAGCGCGTCCCGGGCGCTGAGCACCTTGCCCGCGCGCACGGCGTCGAGGAAGGAGAGCACCGCCTGCTCGATGCCGCGCTGCCGGGCCACCGGCACCCAGTCGCCGCGCCGGCGCACGGTCGGCTGGCCCTTGTGGTCGATCACCTCGGCGAGGTTGACGACCTGACGCTTGGTGTCCTGCCCGGAGACCTCCAGGATCTCCTCGGCCGAACCGCTGAGCCGGTTCATGACGCCGAGCGCGGTGAAGCCGTCCCCGGCGAGCTGGAGGACGACATGGTGCAGCAGTCCGTCCTGGACACGGGCGCGCACGGTGACGTCGTCGACCGGGCCCGGAGCGAGGAAGCGCAGGGTGTCGACGACGTGGATGAAGTCGTCGAGGATCATCGCGCGCGGCTCCTCCGGCAGCCCGATGCGGTTCTTCTGCATGAGGATCAGCTCGCGCGGGTGGTCGGCGCACTGCGCGTACCCGGGTGCGAAGCGCCGGTTGAAGCCGACCGCCAGCGACACCCCGCGCTCCTCGGCGAGCGCCACCAGCCGCTCGGAGTCGGCGAGTTCGTAGGCCAGCGGCTTGTCGACATACGTCGGTACGCCCGCCTCCAGCAGCCGCGTCACGATGTCGGGGTGCACGACGGTCGGCGCGTGCACGAAGGCCGCGTCGAGTCCCACGGCGAGCAGCGCGTCGAGATCCTGGTGCCGCTGGGCCTCCGGAAGGCGCAGGCCGTCGGCGACCCGGGCGAGGGTGGCGGGCGTCCGGGTCTGGAGGTGGAGTTCGACGCCGGGGAGGCCGCCGAGCACCGGCAGGTAGGCCTTCTGGGCGATGTCGCCGAGTCCGATGCAGCCGACCTTCACTGGTGGGTCTCCCTAGCGCTCGCCATGCCTGACACGACGGCAGCATACGGCGCCCGCGGCGGCCGCCAGTCGGCGATGCCGTCGAAACCTCGCAGGAGGAGAGCGGGGCCGACCTGCGACAGCGCGGCGACCGCCATGTCGCGTACGGCCGTCCGCGCGCGGTCGCCGGTCATGTTCCGGCGACTGATCCGGACGGTTCCCGCGTCGCCGTCATCCCCGTCGGTGCCGCGCCCTCCGTACGGGGCCGGAGATCACCCGTGCGGAGCAACCTGCGCTTGTCCGCTGTCCCGAACCCGGCGGTAAGCAGCAGAGTGGCGCAGGTGCATCGAACGACGACCACCGCAACGCTCCTGGTCACCGTGGCTGTCTCGGCCCTCTCCGGCTGTGTGACGGTCCAGCGGCCGCCCGCCCCGGGCGCACCGGCCGCACCGTCCCTGCCGGCGGCGCCCCGGCCGGACGGTGAGGCCGAGCCGCAGATCGTGCAGGCGCCGGCGCGGGAGGCCCTGGAGCTCATCGGCCCGTCCCGCGAGGCGAAACCCGGGGCGCCCGCCACGCCACGGGCGGCGCCGCCGTCCCCCGCGCAGGAGCAGGCGCCGAAGCAGCAGGCACCGCGCACCCACCCCCAGCACCCCGCCCACCCGGCCCGTCCCGAGACCCGGCAGCCGCCGCAGCCGCGCGTCGAGATCCCCGACGTGGCGACGGCGGTACCGAAGAACCCGGACGTGTGCGGCCTCGGCAAGCGGTACGGCGGCTGGCGGAAGGACAGCCCGGAGGCGCGGATCTGCGAGCAGACGTACGGGCACTAGGCGCACCCGAGCCGACACCCACAAGGCAGCTGACGGGCTGCCCGGGGCCGAGGACCTGCGAGCAGACGTACGGCCGTTAGGCCCTCCGGAGGCTCACGGGCGCTGTCTCGGCGGCGCCCATCCGCCCTCCCCCGGCGAGCCCTCCCCCAGCCGCAGCTCCAGCCGGCTGATCGCGGCTCTCACCCCGTCTCCGTAGCTGTCGTCGGCGAGGGCGTCCGCCGCCCCGCGCGCCCGGCGGAGGTGGGTGCGGGCGGCGTCGGAGCGGTCGAGTTTCACGTAGTCGGCGGCCAGATTGAGATGCAGTGAGGGGTACAGGGCGCGCACCGCGAGCGTGCTCTCGTGCTCGGCGAGGCGGTCGTCCGAGAGTTCCTCGGCGGCCGTCAACGCGCGCAGGTCCCACGCCAGCTCGTCCGAGGGATCGTCCTGGGCGTCGGCCATGTAGTGGGCGAGCGTGCAGCGGTGCAGCGGGTCGCCGTCCTCGCCGATCTCCGCCCACAGGTCCAGGAAGCGGTGCCGGGCCTCCTCGCGGTCCCCCGCGTGATGCAACATGACGACCTGCCCGATCCGCGTCATCACGGCATCCGGCGCCGCCTGCTCCTGTCGCTCCGCCACCGCGTCCTCCACACCGTCAGGCCGTCATGATCCGGTCCGACGCTAATCGGAGGCACTGACAATCACGGCGAGGCGGGGCCGACCCGGTGGATCGGCCCCGGGGCGGTCAGCCCAGGTCGGGGATCGTCCAGTCGATCGGCTCGTGGCCCTGCAACGCCACCGCCTCGTTGATCTGGGTGAAGGGGCGGGAGCCGAAGAACTTCTTCGCCGACAGGGGCGAGGGGTGGGCGCCCTTCACGACCACGTGCCGGCTCTCGTCGATCAGCGGGAGCTTCTTCTGGGCGTAGTTGCCCCACAGGACGAAGACCGCCGGGTCGGGCCGGTCGGCCACCGCGCGGATGACCGCGTCGGTGAACTTCTCCCAGCCCTTGCCCTTGTGCGAGTTGGCCTCACCGGAGCGGACCGTGAGCACCGCGTTGAGCAGCAGGACGCCCTGCTGGGCCCACGGCAGCAGATAGCCGTTGTCCGGGATCGGCGTGCCGAGCTCCTCCTTCATCTCCTTGTAGATGTTCCGGAGGGACGGCGGCGTCTTCACGCCGGGCCGCACCGAGAAGCACAGGCCGTGGCCCTGGCCCTCGCCGTGGTACGGGTCCTGACCGAGGATCAGGACCTTCACCTGGTCGTACGGCGTCGCGTCGAGCGCGGCGAAGACCTCCTCGCGCGGCGGAAAGACGGGACCCTTCGCCCGCTCCTCCTCGACGAACTCGGTCAGCTCCTTGAAATAGGGCTGCTGGAGCTCGTCGCCCAGGACCCCGCGCCAGGACTCGGGCAGCATGGCGATGTCGGTCACGTCAACGTCCTTATGTCGTGCGGTCACTTCAGTGCTCAGAACCTACAGGCGACCACTGACAACGGACCGCACACCCCGAAAGCCCCCGCTCACCAGCTCGTCTTGCGGTACAGCTCGCCCATCATCATGATCGTCGACGGGTCGAGGGCCTGCTCGCCGCCGGAGATCTCGTCGCTGGCGGCGACGTACTGCCGGCCCTGCCACAGCGGCAGCAGCCGCGCGTCGTCGGTGATGATCTGCTGGGCCTCCTCGAAGTCCTTGACCACGTTGGCGCGGTCGCTCTCGCCGCGCGAGCGCGGCAGCAGTTTGCCGGTGATCTGGGGCTGCGGGTAGGGCGTGCCGAGCGCGTTCTTGTCGCCGACGAAGGGGGCGATGAAGTTGTCGGCGTCCGGGAAGTCGGGGAACCAGCCGCGCCCGAACACCGGGTACTCGCCGTTCTGGTAGCCGGTGACGTAGGTCTTCCAGGGGCGGCTCTTGAGGGTGATCTGGAAGAGCCCGGAGTCCTCCAGCTGCGCCTTGAGCTCCTCGAACTCGGCCTTGGTGGCGGAGCCGTAGCGGTCCGTCGTGTACCAGAGGGTGAGCGGGACGGTCTGGGTGATCCCGGCGTTCTGGAGGATCTTCTTGGCCTTGGCGACGCTGGGGTTGCCGTAGTCGTCGAAGAAGTCCGTGGTGTGGCCGGTGAGGCCCTTGGGGACCATGGAGTACAGCGGCTCGACGGTGTCCTTGTAGACCTTGTGCGCGATCGCCCCGCGGTCGACGACCTGGGCGATGGCCTTGCGGACGGCGAGCTTGCCCGCCCAGGGGTCCTTGGGGTTGAACACCAGGTAGCTGATCTCGGTGCCGGAGCCGTCGAAGAGCTGGAGGTCGGTGTCGTTCTGTTCCTTGTCGAGGGTGACGATGTCGTCGGCACCCAGTCCGCGGAAGGCGACGTCGAGGGAGCCGTCCTTCAGGCCCCGCACCATGGGTGCGGATTCCTTGAAGTAGCGGATGGTCACCGCGTCGTTCTTGCGCTCGGCGTACCCGTCGTAGTCGCCGTACTTGACGAGTTCCGCCTTGTCCTCGCTGTACGACTTGAGGGTGTACGGCCCGGAGCCCACGATGCTGTCGCCCTTGCGCAGCGCGTTGGCCGGGTACTCGTCGGGGTCGACGATCGACATGGCGGGGGTGGCGAGGACGAACGGGAAGGTCGCGTCGGGCTTGTTGAGGTGGAAGACGACCTCGCGGTCGCCGAGCGCCTGCACGCGTTCGAGGCTGCCGAGCAGACCGGCGGGGCCGCCGTTGACGTTGATCTTCCCGATCCGGTCGATGGAGTGCTTGACGGCCTTGGCGTCGAGCGTGTCACCGTTGGAGAACTTCAGTCCCGCGCGCAGCTTGCAGCGGTAGACACGGCTCGCGTTGTCGGTGAACCCACAGCTCTCTGCGGCGTCGGGCTGGGGCGTGGTGGCGCCGGAGGGGTAGCTGAGGAGGGTCTGGTAGATGTTGCGGAACAGCTCCCAGGAGCTGTCCCAGGAGGCGGCGGGGTCCAGGGTGCTGGGGGCGCTGGTGGTCCCGACGACGATCGGCCCCTGGTCGTCGGAGGAGTCCGACGACAGGACACCGCACCCGGCCACCAGCGACGATATGGACGCGAAGGCCGCCATCCGACGAAGGCCTCGGTTCCGGTTGAACACGCGCACGCTCCTCGATCTGCCATGCCAAGGGTTGGCAGACCATACCGCAGCCTCGGGCGAGCCGAACCGGGTCTTCCGGCTGGTTCTCGACCGCTGAGATCGTGGCAACGCTGTCAGAAGTCTGTGCGGTTGTCGTGCGCCCGCTGTGGGGCGTTTTGTACGTCGACACGGGCGCCGTTCGTGTCGAGCGGCGCCCGTGCCGGTCGTGCGCCGTGGGTCAGCCGACGCCGGCGTTGAGGAAGATGCCGCCGTCGACGACGAGGGTCTGGCCGGTGACCCAGGCGGACTGCTCGGAGGTGAGGAACTCCGCGGCGCCGCCGATGTCGGAGGGCACGCCGAGCCGGGCGAGCGGATAGGCGGCCGCGGCCTCCTCCTCCCGGCCCTCGTACAGGGCCTGGGCGAACTTGGTCTTCACCACGGCCGGCGCGATCGCGTTGACCCGCACCTTGGGCGCGAACTCGTGGGCGAGCTGCTGGGTCAGGTTGATCATCGCGGCCTTGCTGACGCCGTAGGCGGCGATGAAGGGCGAGGGCGCGATGCCCGCGACGGAGGCGATGTTGACGATCGCGCCGCCGTTGTCCTTCTGCCAGGCGTGCCAGGTCTTCTGCGCGAAGCCGAGCGCCGAGATCACGTTGGTCTCGAAGACCTTGCGGGCCACGTTCAGGTCGAGGTCGGCGATCGGGCCGAACACCGGGTTGGTGCCGGCGTTGTTGACCAGGAAGTCGACGCGGCCGAAGGCCTCCATGGCGCGCTCGACGGCGACGGCCTGGTGGGCCTCGTCGTGGGCCTTGCCGGCGACGCCGATGACGCGGTCGGCGCCGAGCTGCTCGACGGCCTCCTTGAGGGCGTCCTCGTTGCGGCCGGTGATGACGACCCGGTCACCGCGGGCGACGAGCGCCTCGGCGACGCCGTAGCCGATGCCGCGGCTGGCGCCCGTGACCAGGGCGACCTTGCCGGAGAGTTCGGGGAGTTCCACCGAAGTCATGTTCCTGTTCCCCTAGTCGAGCGGTCCGCCGGCCACGTACAGCACCTGGCCGGAGACGAAGCCGGCGGCCTCGTTCGTGAAGAAGGCGATGGCGTTGGCGATGTCCTCGGGCTCGCCCACGCGCGCGACCGGGATCTGGGTGGCGGCGGCGGCCTTGAACTCCTCGAAGCCCATGCCGACGCGGGCCGCGGTGGCCGCGGTCATGTCGGTGGCGATGAAGCCGGGGGCGACGGCGTTGGCGGTGATGCCGAACTTGCCGAGCTCGATGGCGAGGGTCTTGGTGAAGCCCTGGAGACCGGCCTTGGCGGCGGAGTAGTTGGCCTGGCCGCGGTTGCCGAGCGCGGAGGACGAGGACAGGTTGACCACGCGGCCGAAGCCGGCGTCGACCATGTGCTTCTGGACGTACTTCGTCATCAGGAAGGAGCCGCGCAGGTGCACGTTCAGGACGGTGTCCCAGTCCGAGGCGCTCATCTTGAACAGCAGGTTGTCGCGGAGCACGCCCGCGTTGTTGACGAGGATGGTCGGGGCGCCCAGCTCCTCGACGACCCGCGCGACCGCGGCCTCGACCTGCGCCTCGTCGGAGACGTCGGCACCGATGGCGACGGCCCGGCCGCCCGCCGCGGTGATCTTCTCCACGGTGTCCTTGCAGGCGGCCTCGTCGAGGTCGATCACGGCGACCGCGCGGCCCTCGGCGGCCAGTCGTACGGCGGTGGCGGCCCCGATGCCGCGCGCGGCGCCGGTGACGACGGCTACCCGCTGCTCAGTGGTGGACATTGCTGCTTCTCCTCGCCCTTGAAGAATGTGCGGCCCGGTCGGTGAGCGACCGCTTAGTACCTTCGGCAGACGTGACGCTAGAAGGCCTGGCACCCGGTGTCAACGCCACGCGGCCCGGGTGTGATCCATTACCTGACCAGGAGGTCCAGCAACCGCTCGGTCTCGGCCGCCGGATCCAGCGTGAGCCCGGTGTGCACGGGACCCGGCTGCACGACGGTGGAGCGGGGCGCGATCAGCCAGCGGAAGCGCCGTCCGGCGTCGTCGGAGCCGGCCTGCCCGGCGGCGGCCCCGCCCCCGCAGACCCGCTCGACGGCGCTGAGTGCCGCCCTGATGCCGGCCACGTCGGCGGCCGGGTCGAGGGCGCGCAGACGGGCCTCGTCGAGGTGGGTGCGGGCGCCGACGTACCCCTTCGCCCGGCAGTAGACGAGCACCCCGGCGTTGATGCACTCGCCGCGCTCCACGCGCGGGACGACGCGCAGCAGGACGTACTCGAACACATCCCGGTCGTTGCCCTCGCCGCCCTTGATGATGTGGCGCTCGACCACACTGCCGGCCATGTGGATGTGGCGCTCGCTCATTTGATCCCCTGGATGCGGTCGTGGATGACGGCGGCCCGGGCCAGCAGGGGCCGGGTGTAGGCCCGGCGCAGGTCGTCCGGGGTGTCGAAGCCGGGTTCGTCGGCCAGCCAGGCGTCCGGGATCTCGGCGGTGACCTCGGCGAGGAGATCCTCGGTGACGCGCGGGGCCAGGTCGGCGGCGGCGCTCGCCAGGTCGGGGGCGAAGCGGGCGAGGGCGTGGTCGGCGGCGTCGTAGGGGCGGGCGGCGGAGGCCTCGGCGCCGGGCCAGTTGTGGTGCCAGATCATGGTGGCGCCGTGGTCGATGAGCCACAGCTCGCCGTGCCACATCAGCAGGTTGGGGTTGCGCCAGGACCGGTCGACGTTGTTGATCAGCGCGTCGAACCAGACGATCCGCCCGGCCTCGGCCGCGTCCACCTGGAAGGCGAGCGGGTCGAAGCCGAGCGCGCCGGAGAGGAAGTCCATCCCGAGGTTGGTGCCGCCGCTGGCCCGCAGCAGATCCTGCACCTGCTGCTCGGGCTCGCCGAGTCCGAGCACCGGGTCCAGGTCGAGCGTCACGAGCCGCGGCACCCGGAACCCGAGCCGCCGGGCCAGCTCACCGCAGACGACCTCGGCGACCAGCGTCTTGCGGCCCTGTCCGGCGCCGGTGAACTTCATGACGTACGTCCCGAGGTCGTCGGCCTCGACGAGTCCCGGCAGCGAGCCGCCCTCACGCAGGGGCGTGATGTAGCGGGTCGCGATGGCTTCCTTGAGCATCGCCCCAGGTTACTGGGGCTCCTCTGAACAACCCGCACTCCGGGCCCGTACCTCAGGGCAGTTCACGAGGTATCCGCGGAAGGGACGTCAGCATGGCCAGCGAATCGCTTCATCCCGCTTCGGCACCGAGCCGCCGTACGGTCGTGGCGGCGGTGGGGGCGGCAGGGCTCGCCATCACGCTGAACGCGTGCGGCTCGGACGACGAGGGGTCGACCGCCGCGGCCGGCACCGCGCTGGGGAAGACCTCGGACATCCCGGAGGGCGGCGGCAAGATCTTCGCGGACGAGGGTGTCGTGGTGACCCAGCCGACGGCGGGCACGTACAAGGCGTTCTCGTCCAAGTGCACCCATCAGGGCTGCGCGGTGACCGGGATCGCCAACGGGGTGATCACCTGCCCGTGCCACAAGAGCGAGTTCTCGGTGACCGACGGCAGCGTGAAGAAGGGGCCCGCCACACAGCCGCTGCCGGAGGAGAAGATCACCGTGAGCGGGGACTCGATCACCCTGGCCTGAGGGTCAACCGCGTGGGCGCCGGTTCAGGCGGGCCAGCAGGTCGGCCGTCGTCGTGAGGGTGGCGACCAGGGCGAGGGTGTTGCGGATCATCGCCGGGGTGTAGTCGGAGGGCACCCCGGCGATGGCGTCCGTGGGCACGACGGCGGTGTAGCCGCGGTTGACCGCGTCGAACACCGCGTTGGGGATGGCCACGTTGGCCGAGACACCGGTGACGACGAGGGTGCGGCAGCCCAGGTTGCGCAGCAGCGGGTCGACGTCCGTGCCCTGGATCGGCGACAGGCCGTGCAGCCGCCGTACGACGAAGTCCTCCTCGGAGACCTCGATCGGGGCCGCCACCCGGACCGCGCTGGTGCCGGACAGCTGCTGGACGGGAAGGCGTTCGGCGACGTGGAAGAGGCGGGCGTTGCGGTTGGCGCCGCGCCCGTCGGGGCGGCGTTCGGCGATCGCGTGGACGACCTGGACGCCGCTCGCGTGGGCGGCCGCGACCAGCCGGGCCACGTTGGCGAGAGCGCCGGACGACCGTGCCTCCTTGGCGAGTTCGGGGAGCGCGCTGTCCGCGCCGACGACGCCCTGCTGGCACTCGACCGTGAGCAGCACGGTGGTCGCCGGGTCGATGAGTTCGCTCAACTGCTCGTGCGACGGCACGTTCTGCCCCCTTGTCGCCGACGGTGTGGGCGGGCGAGCGTAACCACCATTGCGTGTTGAGGGAAGACACCGCATTGTTTTCTGACGCATCGTCAGAAACCGAGCAGGAAAGAGGGGGCGGATGACCGTCACTCAGCGTCGGGGCCGGAAGATCATGATGACGCCGGGCGAGCTGGACGAGTTCCTGACCAGCCAGCGCACCTGCCGGGTCGCCACCGTATCGAAGGGCGGCGCTCCGCATGTGAGCACGCTCTGGTTCGCCTGGGACGGCACCTCGTTGTGGCTGTACTCGGTGGTGAAGAGCAGGCGCTGGACCGATCTGCGCCGCGATCCGCGGGTCGCGATCGTGATCGACACGGGCGAGGAGTACGACGAGCTGCGCGGCGTGGAGCTGTCGGGTGCCGTGGAGTTCGTGGGCGAAGCGCCCAGGGTCGGGGATCTGTACGCCGAACTCGACGTCCCCGAGACCCTGTTCGCACGCAAGAACTTCGGCCTCGACGAGATGCCCCACGACGGACGGCACGCGTGGGTGCGGCTGACGCCGGACAAGATCGTGTCGTGGGACTTCCGCAAGCTGACCTCGCCGTAGGGGAGTTCAGCCCAGTTTCGCCGCGGCCTCCCTGAGGGCCTCGACCGCCGCCCTGATCGACGGGCGGCGGTCCGCGTCCGCGCGCCAGACGACGTACACATGGCGCCGGACCCGCTGCTTCAGCGGGACGGTGACCACCCCGTCGGGCATCGGGTGCCGTCCGAGCAGCGGGGCGATGCAGACGCCCAACCCGGCCGCCACGAGCCCGAGTTGGGTGTGGGTCTCGGCGGCGCGGTGGCCGACGATGGGCTCGATGCCCTTGGAGCGGAGGGTGAACATCAGCCATTCGTGACAGAACTCGCCCTGCCCCCAGGTGATCCACTCGTCCCCCGCGAACTCGGCGAGGTCCACCTCGTCACGGTCGGCGAGCCGGTGCCCGACCGGCATCGCCACGTCCGCCGGGTCGTCCAGGACGGAGGCCTTGACCAGGCCGTCCGGGAGCGGCATCGGCTTGTTGTACCAGTCCAGGACCACGGCGAGGTCGAGGTCGCCGCGGACCACGCCGGCGATGCCCAGCTCCGGCTCCAGCTCACAGGAGCGGACCCGCAGGGCGGGGTGCTCGGCGACGAGCGCGGACAGGGCGGCCGGGAACAGTCCGCGCGCGGCCGTGGGGAACGCGGAGATGCGCAACTCGCCGACCACTTGGCCGCGTTGGGCCTCCAGGTCGGACTGGGCGAGGGCGACCTGCGACAGGATGCGGGCCGCGTGCTCGGCGAGCAGCCGGCCGGCGTCCGTGAGCCGCACGCCTCGGCCGTTCTTGGCGAGGAGCTGCTGGCCGACCTCCCGCTCCAGCTTGGACATCTGCTGGGAGACCGCGGACGTCGTGATGTGCAGGCCCTCGGCGGCACCGCTCACCGAGCCGTGCCGGGCGAGGGCGTCGAGGGTGCGCAGGCGCTCCAGGTTCAACATGTAAGCAATGCTACGAGATACCGCGTCGAACAACTCGATTGTGCTACGAGGTTTTCGGCGTCATCGTGGTCACCATGACCACCGCCGCCCCCACCCGCCCCCGCTCCCTCGACTGGCGACTGCGTTTCGCCGCGCTCTCCCTGATCTGGGGTTTCAGCTTCCTGCTCATCAAGGTGGGCACGGACGGGTACGCCCCGTTCCAGGTCACCTTCGGGCGGCTGCTGTTCGGGACGCTGGTACTGGGGGCCGCGATGGCGGTGAAGCGGGAGCGGCTGCCGCGGGGCGCCCGGATCTGGGGGCATCTGGCGATGGCCGCCCTCCTCCTCAACGCCCTGCCGTTCTCGCTCTTCGCGTACGCGGAGCTGACGATTCCGTCCACGCTGGCGGGCATCTGCAACGCGACCTCGCCGCTGTGGGGCATGGCCCTGTCCGTGGTCGCCCTCTCCGAGGACCGGCCCACGCGGGTCCGGGTGGCCGGGCTCGGGATCGGGTTCCTCGGGGTGCTGACGGTGCTGGGCGCCTGGCAGGGCTTCCACGGCCTGGACGCCCGGGGCACGGCGATGGCGCTGCTGGCCTCGCTGAGCTACCCGATCGGCTGGATCTACGTCCGCCGCACGCTGGCCGGATCGGGCCACTCCCATCTCTCCATGACCGGGGCCCAGTTGCTGCTCGCGACGCTCCAACTGGCTGTCATCACCCCGTTGTTCACCTCCACCCCGACGCACTTCGCCGCCATGCCCCTGCTGGCGATCGCCGCCCTGGGCACGCTCGGCACCGGGCTGGCCCTCCTCGTCCAGTACGGCCTGGTCGCCGAAGTCGGGCCCACGACCGCCCAGATGGTCACGTACTTCATCCCGGTCATCGCCACGGCAGCGGGCGTCGCGATCCTCGGGGAGCCGCTGAGCTGGTCGACGCCGGTAGGGGCGGCGATCGTGCTGGCGGGGGCGGCGTTGACCCAGGCGAAGCGGACTCCGCGGGCCGACAGCGCCACCGGCAGCCCGAACCCGGTCGGCCGCACCGTCCGCCCCTCCGAACCCGCCGACCGGGCGAGGCGCACTTCCCCCGTCGCGGACGAGGCGATCCCCAGCCCGGCCCCCGCCCCAGCCTCGACCCCGGCCGACTAGGCCGGCCACACCCCAGCCGACGGCGTCACACGTACCCCCGCCCCGGCCCGGGCCCCACCGCCGCCGCGATCGCCGCGGCCAGCGGCGCTGTCTCCGACTCGGTCAGTCTCGCGATCGTGACGCGGATGCCGGGGGCCGCGTCCAGTCGGAAGCGGGCTCCGGGGGCCACCGCCCAGCCCGCGTGCAGGAGGCGGGAGACCGCGCCCGTCTCGTCGGGGACCGGGATCCAGACGTTCAGGCCGCTGCGGCCGTGTGCGGGGACGCCGCGTTTCGCCAGTTCCGCGATCAGGGTGTCGCGGCGGGCGGCGTACGCGGCCGCCACCGCCTTCGGGTCGATCGCCCCCTCGGCCCACAGCCGGGCGACCGCCCCCTGCGTGATCCTGCTGACCCAGCCGGGCCCGAGACGCTGCCGCCCGCGCACCCGGTCGACGGTGACGGGATCGCCCGTGAACACGGCGAGCCGCAGGTCGGGGCCGTAGGCCTTGGCGGCCGAGCGGACGAACGCCCAGCTGCGGGTGGTGCCGGCCAAGGGATGCAGGGGCAGGTCGACGATGCCGTGACCGTGGTCGTCCTCGATGAGGAGGGTGTCCGGGTGCTGCTTCAGCACGGCGCGCAGGGCACGCGCGCGTGCGGCGGTCACCGCGGCGCCGGTCGGGTTCTGAGCCCGGTCGGTGACGATCAGGGCGCGCGCACCCGACCGCAGCGCCCGCCGGACGTCGTCCGGGAGCGGACCCTCGTCGTCCACCCCGACCGGAGCGGTACGCAGTCCGATGGCCGGGATCAGGTCCAGCAGGCTGCCCCAGCCCGGGTCCTCGACGGCGACCGTGTCGCCCGGCTTGAGGTGCGCCGCCAGGACGCGTTCGATCGCGTCGAGGGAGCCGGAGGCCACCGCGAGAGGCCCGTCCGGGACGCCGTCGGCGTCCAGCGCGGCGCGCGCGAGCCGGGCCAGCTCCGGGTCCATGGCCGCCTCCCCGTACATCACCGGTTCCCGGTCGTTGTGCCCGGCCGCCGCCGCGAACACTCCCGCCAGCGCGGGCAACAGCTCCGGGTCGGGGTTGCCGCTCGCCACGTCCCGTACGCCCTCCGGCACCTCCACCCGGATCGACTCCCGCGCGGTCGTGGCCGGCTTGGGCCGCACGCGGCTGCCCCGGCGCCCCGCGGTCTCGATCACCCCGCGCTCGCGCAGGACGCGGTACGCCGCCGCGACCGTGTTCGGGTTCACCCCGAGCTCGCCCGCCAACTCCCGCATGGGCGGCAGGAGTTGACCCGGCTCCAGATCACCGGCACCCACCGCGCGCTCGACGCTCGCCGCGATCTCGGCTGCGCCCCGCCCTTCGATCCGATATCCTCCTAGCACAAAACAGATTATGCACTAGTGCAATAGCGGTCGCAACTCGTTGCCACTCGTACCGCTGTTGCCACTCGTACCGCTATGGAGACCGCCATGCAGGGGACCACGCAGCCGACGACACCACAGCCCGCCGCCTACCCGGCGACCGACCGCACGGTGCCCACCCGCTCCGCGGACCGTGCCTCGTACGACAAGGACGTCGTGCACGCGATACTCGACGAGGCCTACGTCTGCCACCTCGGCTTCGTCCGCGACGGCGCCCCGGTCGTGCTGCCGACGCTCTTCGCCCGGGTCGGCTCACGCCTCTACGTCCACGGCTCGACCGGCTCGCGCCCGCTGCGGATGACCGGCCAGGCCGACCCGGGTCTCCCGGTGTGCCTGACGGTCACGCACGTCGACGCGTTGATCCTGGCCCGCTCCGCCTTCCACCACTCGATCAACTACCGGTCCGTGGTGGTGCACGGCACCGCGTACGACGTGACGGACCCGGAGGAGAAGCGCCTCGCCCTGGACGCGCTCGTCGACCACGTCGTGGCGGGCCGGTCCAAGGACTCGCGGCCCGCCAACAAGAAGGAGCTGGCCGCCACCGCCGTCATCCGCCTCGACCTGGACGAGGTCTCCGCGAAGATGCGCACCGGCGGGGTGAACGACGAGCCCGAGGACCTCGCCCTCCCCCACTGGGCCGGTGTCGTCCCGCTGCGCAAGGGCTACGACACCCCGGTCGGCGACCCCGACCTGGCTCCCGGCACCGGCCTCCCCGACTACCTCGCGGCCCTGTGATGCTGATCCATCCTTGGGACGCGCCGCACGCCGACGCGGAGTGGCAACAGTGGCTCGCGGTACGGGACTTCGGCACGCTCGTCGTCAACGGCCCGGACGGCGAGCCGCCGTACGCCCAGCCGCTGCACTTCCTGTACGACGCCGAGCGCGGCGAGGTCCTCACCCACCTGGCCCGCCCCCACCCGATGTGGGCGGCGCTGTCGGCGCACCCCGACGTCGTGCTGAGCGTGGTCGACGACTACGTGTACGTCCCCGGCCCCTGGCAGGCCGACCCGGACGTCCCGGCCGAGCACGGCACGCCGACCAGCTTCTACGCGGCCGTCCAACTCCGCTGCCGGGCCCATGTGGTGGACGACCCGGCCGAGAAGGCCGCGCTGCTCAACCGGCAGGTCGGCCACTTCCAGCCGGAGGGCGGTACGGCCGAAGTGGCGGTCGGCGAGGTGCCGTTCGACCGGCTGCTGTCGGGCCTGCGTGGGGTGCGGCTCGAAGTCACCGGCGTACGGGCGAAGTTCAAGTACGGGGGGCGGCGGAGCGCGGAGGTCCAGGACTCGATCGCCGTACGCCTCGCGGAGCGGGCGGGTCCGCGGGACGCGGCGGCGCGTGCGCACATGCTGCGCCGCCGCGTCGGCTGAAGCCCTACACCGGTACGGGCTCGCCGCGCCGCACGGCGCGGGTCTCGGCCACCGCGAGCCCGGTGACCGACCCCAGCATCAGGAAGGTGCCGAGAAGGGTGGGCGCCGTCAGGTGCTCACCGAGCAGGGTCACGGCGAGCACCGCCGCGCTGACCGGCTCCAGCAGCATGATCACGGACACCGTCGCCGACCGTACGGCCGCCGCGCCCGCGAAGTACAGGGCGTAGGCGAGGGCCGTGGGGACGGCGGCGAGGTAGGCCAACAGCCAGAGCAGCAGGCCCGGTTCGACGGTGTGCGGGACCAGTCCCTCGGCCAGCGCGAACGGCAGCAGCAGCGCGCTGGTGACGGCGAACACCCCGACGGACGTGGCGGCCGCGTCCGCCTCGCCGTCACGGCCCCAGCGGCGGGTGAGCAGGGTCATCGCGGACCCCCCGGCCGCCGAGGCCAGTCCGCACAGCACACCCCAGGGCCGTACGGCGGAACCCCCGCCCCCGAGGGTCAGCACGCCGAGCCCGGCGAGCGCCCCGACGACGGCGACCGTGCCACCGCGCCCGAGCCGCTCCCGCAGCGTGAGCCGGGCGCCGAGCGCGACGAGGACGGGCCCGGCGCCGAGCGTGACGACGGTGGCCACGGCGAGTCCGGTGGAGCGTACGGCCGCGAAGTAGCCGGTCTGGAACACGGCGAGCCCGAGGCCCGTGACCCCCGCCCGCCACACCGTGCGGCCCAGCGGTCCGCGCGCGGCGGTACGGGTCCGGGGGCGCAGCAGGCGTACGGCGGCCAGCAGCACGAGCCCGGACGCGCAGCGCCAGAAGGACAGGGCGACGGGCCCCAGATCGCTGACCCCGTAGGCCAGCGCGGCGACCGCGCCCGCGGTGCCCCAGGCGACACCGGCGATGATCAGATAGAGCAGGCCTCGCCCGACGGGCAGGCCGGAAGAAGCAGCAGAAGCATTCGACACTTGTCGTCTCCGCAGACATGGAGAAGCGGGGAACCCGGCTCAGCGGGGTCCGTGGACTTCGTCTGCGGGCAGCACCGTTCCGCCCCGCGGGCGGCAGGGCGGGAATGACCGGAGGGCCCGCCTCAGGCGGCCGGCGGTGCGATGACGTAGTGCGTGTGCATGATCGGCAGCCTAGGCAGCCGTCGAGCGGCGGGACAACTCCCTTTCCGGCCCGCCGCTCGCCACCGGGTCCGGGGACGGCTTGACCGGGGTCGAGGACTGCGCGATGAAGGCACCGAGCAGGACGATCACGCCGCCGAGGATCTGCGGGGCGGACAGGTGCTCGCCGAGCAGGACCCAGGCCAGCACGGTCGCGACCACCGCTTCCAGACAGGCGACGACCGTGGCGACCTGCGGGGAGAGCCGGCGCACGGAGACCACGCCGGTGACGTAGGCGACGACCGTGGCGACGAGCACGATCCAGGACAGCAGCAGGGCGGCCGCGACGGAGGTGCCGTTCATGTCCGCGGTGCCGCCGAGCACGGACCAGTCCATCGACCACGGGCGGGCGACGACGGTGAGGACGGCGGCGCCGACCAGGAGGCCGTACGCGATGACGCCCAGCGGGTCGGGAGTGTCGGCGCCGGAGTCGGTGCCCTGGTCGGACAGGACGAAGTAGCCGACCTGGCAGCAGGCCGCGCCCAGCGCGAGCAGCAGGCCGACCGCGTCGATGCTCAGCCCCGACCAGACCTCGACGACACAGGCGAGGCCGCCGACGGCGAGGACCACGCCGACCGCGGCGGCACGCGTGACCGGCCGCCGCTGCACGAACCGCACCCAGCCGAGCACGAGGGCGGGTGCGAGGTACTCGATGAGCAGCGCGACTCCCACCGGCAGCCGGGAGATCGAGGCGAAGTAGAACGCCTGCACCCCGGCCACGCCGAGCAGTCCGAACCCGGCGAGCAGGGCGGGGCGGCGGCGCAGCAGCGCCCGGTGGCGCACGGCGAGCGGCAGCATCACCAGGGCCGCGCCGGCCACCCGGAGCCACACCACGTGGAGCGGGTCGAGGCCCGCCTCGATCAGCGGCTTGGCCGCGACACCGGAACCTCCGAAGGCGACCGCCGACGCGAGGGCGAGCCCGAGCCCGACCCCTCGGCCGCGGTGACCGGCACTGCTGTCAATCGTCTGCACCGGCACATGATGACAGGCGATGACATGACCGTCACCCCCGTTGACACCTGTCTCAACGGTTGGACGAGGCAGACGGCTCCGAGCGGTGACAGTCCGGCGTGCGGGTGTCCGGGGCGGCGGCCGTCTTACGCGGGCCTGTCGGGACCGGCGGCTCCTGGCCTGCGACTGTCCGGGCCAGTGCCTGCCTGGCGTGCGGCGGTCCGGCATGCAGCTGCCCGGTCTGCCCCGGGGCAGACCGGGCCGGCGCCTGTCCGGCCCGTGGTCGTCCGGTCGGCTAGTGGCTGTCCGGGACGCGGCCCTCAAGTCCCGTCAGCAGCGCTTCCGTGTCGATGCCGGCCCGGGTCAGTACCTCGACGGCACGGGCCTCGGGATCGGTGACGACCGCCGCGAGCAGGTCGACGCCGTTCGCCCGGTCCACGCCGCGACCGGCGGCGCGCTCGTGGGCGTACTCCATCGCGCCCGCCGCCAGCGGCGAGAGACCGTCCGCCTCCGTCACCACGGGCACCGCCCCGGAGTCCTCGACGCTGCCCTGCCAGCGCAGCCCGTAGCCGATGCTGCGCTGCACGAGATAGGCGAGCAGCCGGGCGAGCTGCGGTCCGCCCTCGAAGACGGCCCGCACCTCGGGGTCGTGCTCCAGGAGGGAGTGCAGCAGATGGGCCGTGTCGATCTGCCGGTCCCCGTCCCTGACCGCACGCCGGCGCGCGCCGGAGACCACCGCTGCCAGCTCCTCGCCGAGCCGGACATCGTGGTCCGCGCGATGACCTCCCGGCTCGCTCACCGACTGCCGGGGTATACGGGGTTGCACATCCCCCACCCCATCAGTCCCGCCGGACCGGGTCATCCCCGGCGGGAACCATCTTCGCGTCCCACGCAGAGTGGACCGGACGACCGGAATCTCCTCCTTGCGGATGAGATCAGGCCGTTCTTCCGTCGGGGGCGCGCGCCGCCTTGCTTCGCGCCCGGTACGCAACCGCCGTGCCCCCTCGTTCGTCCCACAGGGACATGGAGAGCAGGTACTGGCTGGTGGCGCTGCCGGCCGTGGACGGGATGCAGTACGTGTACCGGGTGTACGCCCCGGAGGACGCACTGCTCGCCGACCTGTTCTGGGAGGCGTGGCACTGCCACGACGAGAGCGCGTTCCCGCGGGCGTGGGACGTGTTCGACGCGGCGGTGATACGGCTGGTGGCCTGACCGGTCGCCGACCCGACCCGTCTCCACAATTTCTGACGGCCCATCAGCATTGAATGTTGCAGGCCCTGCGGCTACGTTCCGCGACACCGTAGCCGGAGACGAAGGGGTGGTCGCATGGCCGAAGTCAGCGCGGAGGCACGGATCGAGGCGCCGGCCGAGAAGGTGTGGGGCCGGCTCACGGACTGGTCGTCGTACGGAGAGTGGAACGCCACCCACACCAGCTTCCCCGAGGGCGGCCCGAAGAGCCTCGAAGTGGGCGGGACGTACCAGGAGAACATGAAGTTGATGGGCTTCCCGGCCGAGGTCGAGTGGACCATCGACGAGTTGGAACCGGCCCGGGTGTTCGCCACGAAGGGCAAGGGGCCGATGGCGGTGAGCCTGGTCAACCGCTACACGCTCGTCCCGGACGGCGAGGCCACGACGGTCCGGATCGACAGTGAGTTCACGGGCGCGGCGGTGTCCCTGATGGCGGGCAAGCTCAAGGACTCGGCGACGGCCGCGCTGAACGAGTCGCTGCGGAAGCTGGCGGGACTGGTGGCCTGACCTCAGGAACACGGGAAGGCGCCCCGCGGAATATCCACGGGGCGCCTCTGTCCGACCCAACGGCCGCCGGTCAGCCCTCTCGGGTCTCCTTCTGCCTTCTTCAGCCTTCTTCAGTCTTCTTCGGCGAGGATCAGGTACAGCTTCTTGCGGGCTTCGTTGATGACGCCGACCGCCTTCTCGCGCTGCTCCTTACTGCCGGTCTTCCAGACCTGGGCGAAGGCTTCCATCAGCCCGAAGCCGGCCTGCCGGATCTCACCCAGCGCTTCGAAGTCCATGCCGCGGGAGGCTTCCTCCCAGGGCGCGTCGGGGCCTTCCTCGGCCGCGGTGCGGCCCGCCTCGGTGAGCGAGAACAGCTTCTTGCCGCCTTCGCTCTCGCTGGCGATCAGGCCCTCGTCCTCCAGCAGCTGAAGGGTGGGGTACACCGAGCCGGGGCTGGGCTTCCACGCCCCGCCGCTGCGCTCGGCGATCTCCTGGATCATCTCGTACCCGTGCATGGGCCGGTCCCTGAGCAGGGCGAGGATCGACGCGCGTACGTCGCCGCGCCGCGCCCTCCCCCGGGGCCCGCCGCGCCCTCGTGGCCCCCAGGGGCCCGGCCCGAAGCCGGGACCACCCGGGCCACCCGGCCCGAAAGGCCCGAAGGCACCACGCCGTCCGTCGAAACCACCTCGGCCGCCGCGGGGGCCGGGTCCACCGTGTCCACGTTCGAATCCATGGGAACGCATCGCAATCACTCCATCCATCGTTGATCTGTCGCGATGCGTCAACGATATATCGGAATACTTCGCATGACAAGGCCCGCGGATTCCTTCTCCACGGGCCCCGGGGTCTGCCCTGGTCAGACGGCCGGCCACCACGACGAGTCGGCCGCCGGGGGCCGACAGGAGCCGCGGTTCCGCGAGTTCATGAGGTGGGACTCGGAATCGGCCGCGTAGGCCTCGGCGAAGCTGTCGTAGTCGTAGTCGTAGTCGTCGGCCGCGGCCCGGCGCATGGAACCGCTCAGTGTCCCCGAAACGCCTCCTCCAGCCACCAAGCGCCGTGCTCCCTCGTCACCTTGGCGTCCACCAGGAGGGGTGCCGAGCGCGGCCCCGCCACCCAGTCCTCCACCCCCTTCAGGTCGGCGCGGTCGCGTACCGTCACCGACTCGAAGCCGTGGCCGCGGGCCACCGCGGCGATGTCCGTCGGGGGGAAGGTGACCGTGTCCAGGGGGAAGCCGTCGGGGCCGAAGTGGTGGACCTCGGCTCCGTAGGCCTCGTCGTCGTAGACGATCACCACCATGGGCAGCCCGAGCCGTCGTACGGTGTCCAACTCGGCCACGCCCATCAGCGCACCCCCGTCGCCCAGCGCCGCGACGGGCAGCCGGTCCGGCTGGGCCAGGGCCGCGCCGATCGTCGTGGCGAGGCCCAGGCCGATCGACTGGAAGGCCTGGGTGAAGCAGAAGCCGTGGTGGTCGGGGACGGAGAGGTAGGCGCTCGGGTAGCCCATGAAGTTGCCCGAGTCGACGCCGACGACCCGCTCCGCCGGGAGGATGTCGTCGAGGGCCGCGCTCAGCGTGCGCGGGTCGATGCGGTCCCGGGTGCTCTCGTCGTCGTACGGCACGTCCCGCCAACGCCCGCGGGTACGGAGGGCCCGCGCGACGTCGTCGGTGCGATACCTCTCGCGCCGTTCGGCACCCGCGGCGAGCGCCCGCCGGGCCGTGGCGGCGACGTCGCCCGTGACGCCGAGGTGGATCTCGCGGTGCGCGCCGAGCGCCGACGCGTCGTCGTCGACCTGGACGACCGTGGTGTCCGGGCCGATGAGGCTCCCGTGCCGCGTGGTCCACATGTTCAGGCCGCAGCCCCAGCCCACGATCAGGTCGGCGTCCTGGATCAGTTCCGCGGCCAGGGGTGTCGCGAAGCCTCCGGAGATGCCGAGCGACCAGGGGTCACCGTGGAACAGCCCGTGCGCGACGGCGGAGGTAGCGAGGAGGGCACCGTGGTGGTCGGCGAGCGCGCGGAGGGCGTCCCGGCCGCCCGGCGACCGTGCGCCCCGGCCGGCCACGAAGACCGGGCGTCGGGACCGGGCGAGGGCCGTCACCAGGGCCGGCACCTCGGACGCCGACGGCTCGACGGCGGCCCGCGGCGGCGGCGGTACGACGGCGATGGCGGCGGTGTCGGGGACGTCCCGTGCCTGCACGTCCAGCGGGAGGTTGAGCAGGACGGTACGGCGCTCGTGCAGGGCCCGTCGGACGGCGCCGCGGGCCTCCTCGACGGCGGAGTGCGGGGACGTCACCCGCTCCGCGACCGCGCCCACCGCCTTGGCCAACGCCTCCTGATCGACATGGAAGTTGGAGGTCGCCCGGGTCGCCTCCGCGGCCACGACGAGCAGCGGGGTACGGCTCTTCGCCGCCTCGGCGATGCCGGTCAGGGCGTTGGTCAGCCCGGGACCCTGGTGCACGCTGAGCGCCGGGACCGTGCCGCTCACCCGGGCGTAGGCGTCGGCCATGGTGGCCGCTCCGCCCTCGTGCCGGGCGGCGACGAATCGGGAGCCGGCCGCGACCATCGCGTTGGTGACGTGGAAGTTGCCGGAACCGACCACGCCGAACACCTGGTGCACGCCGGCGGCGGTCAGCGCCCGGCCGACGGCCTCGGAGACCTTCATGAGCGCTCCACCAGGGCGATGACCCGGGCCGGCGAGCCCGAGCCCCGCACGATCGGCAGCGGGCCCGCGACGACCACGGCACCCGTGGCCGGCAGTTCGCCGAGGTTCTGGAGCTGCGTCAGCCCGTACTTGTCGTTGCCCATGAGGTACGAGTGGCAGGGGAAGACGGGGTCGAACGAATGGGCCGCCCCGGCGTCGGTGCCCACCGTCTCGGTGCCGAGCCCGATCACCGGGGACTCCTCGGCGACCCAGCGGGCGCACTCCGGTGACAGACCCGGGGTGTGGGGGCCGTTCTCGTCGGCGTTCAGGAACTCCCGCTGGGAGTCCGAGCGGGCGTCCCAGCCGGTGCGCAGCAGCAGCCAGCCCCCGTCGGGCAGCGGACCGTTCTCGGCCTCCCACGCCTTGATGTGGTCCACCTCGACCAGGAAGTCGGGGTCCTTGGCCGCCGCGGCGGAGAAGTCCAGCACGACCGCGGGCGCGATCAGCCGGCTCACCGGCACGGAGGCCACGTCGGCGAGGTCCTTGCCGGTGACCCAGTGGTTGGGGGCGTCGAAGTGGGTGCCGGTGTGCTCACCCGTACGGAAGTTGTTCCAGTACCAGGCGGGCCCCCGGTCGTCGTACCGGCTGATCTCCTCCAGCTCGAACACCTGCGTCTGCCCGAACGGCTCCGGCAACTGGATCACCGGTGTTTCCGAGGACAGCGGCGCCGTGAGATCGACGACCTCGATCGCACCGCCGCGCAGCCCGGCCAGCAGGGCTTGGAGAACGGACGGCTGGGACATGGCGGCCTCCTGAACTGTCGTGAGTGGGTGACGCGTTGACGACGGTCGCACCGCTGAGGCGACGCGTCCAGACACCACCCCCGAAACCGAATTCAGGCCAGTGGTCCCGAATTGGCCTTGGTCGGGCCTGCCGCTCCCGTTTAGCGTCGAGCCCATGCGCATCCGAATCGTCGACGCCTTCACCGACCGTCCCTTCGCGGGCAACCCCGCCGGAGTCCTCCTCCTCGACTCCTTCCCGGACGACGCGTGGCTCCAGAACGTGGCCGTCGAGGTCAACCACGCCGAGACGGCCTTCGCGCACCGCCTGCCCGGGGGCGGGGACGCCGACTGGGCGCTGCGCTGGTTCACGCCGGCCGCCGAGGTGAACATGTGCGGCCACGCCACGCTCGCGACCGCCCATGTGCTGCACACGACCGGCGCCCACGAGGGCCCGGTGCGGTTCGCCACCCGCAGCGGGGTGCTCATCGCGACGCCGGGCGAGGACGGTTCGATCACCCTGGACTTCCCCACCGCGCCGCTCACCCGGACGGAGGTGCCGGACGGGGTCGCCGTGGCGCTCGGCACCGAGCCGCTCTCCGCCTTCGACACCGGCCCGAACGTCGGAGACCTCGTCCTCGAACTGGCCGACGAGAAGACCGTCCACGCCCTCGACCCCGACCACAAGGCCCTCGGCGCCTTCTCCGAGCGCGGCATCATCGCGACCGCCCGCGCCGCGGACCCGTCCCGCGGCTACGACTTCGTGTCCCGCTGCTTCTTCCCGAACGTCGGGATCGACGAGGACCCGGTCACCGGCAGCGCCCACACCGCGCTGGCCCCCTTCTGGGCCGAACGCCTCGGCCGCACCGAGCTGACCGGCCTCCAGGCCTCCCCGCGCTCCGGCCGCGTCCGTACCGAACTGCGCGGCGACCGCACGCTCCTGACGGGCCGCGCGATCACCACGATCGAGGGCGAGCTGCTCGTCTGACGCCCGCCCGGGAAGGAGCTAGGCCGTCGGCAGCCAGCCCACCTTCCCGGCCAGCAGCGCGTACCCGACGAACGCCCCGATGTCGAGCAGCGAATGCGCCACCACCAGGGGACCCACCCGACCCCAGCGGCGGTAGAGGTAGACGAACACCACCCCCATCGCCATGTTGCCGATGAACCCGCCGATGCCCTGGTAGAGGTGGTACGACCCGCGCAGTACGGAACTGGCCACCAGGGCCGTCCCCGGCGTCCACCCCAACTGACCGAGCCGGCGCAGCAGATAGCCGACGACGATGACCTCTTCGAGGATCGCGTTCTGCAGCGCGGACAGCACCAGCACCGGGTACTTCCACCACACCTCGGGCAGCGCCTCCGGCACGACGGTGAGGTTGAAGCCGAGGCCGCGTGCGGCCAGGTAGAAGGCGATTCCGGTGCTGCCGATCACCGCCGCGATCGCCGCGCCGCGGGCCAGGTCGAACCAGGGTCTGGTGCGGTCGAAGCCGAGGACGCGCAGGCTGCTCCCCTCGCGCAGCAGCAGGTGCGCGACGAGGGCGACGGGCACGAGCGAGGAGGCGATCCCGAAGAGCTGCCAGGCGAGATCGAGCCAGGGACGGCCGGGCGCGGCCGAGGCGTTGAGGGTGGCCGCCTGGTCCTTGAGGCCGCCCGGTTTGGTGACCGATCCGACAAAGCTGATCAGGGCGGACACACCGCTCGCACCGAGCGAAAGGCCCAGAACGAGCAGGGTCTCGTCCCGGAGAATCCGTCGTGAGGGCCGCTCCGGCGGAAAAGAATCAGCCACCGCACCCGCCTCTGCCTGCACACCTGACTCCAATTCAGTAATCCCGTCTCATCCCCCGCGAAGCCCCGCTAGGGTCCTCGAAAGAACTTACGAAGATCGTGAGAACTTACGACGATCGTGCGAGACAGGCCGTTGGGGGACGGACACCGTACGGGGCGCACCTCCCCCTTTGCCCGACATGCGGCCGAAACCGGCAGAAGGTCTGACAGGGAGGGGCACCACCGTCATGGGACGTCACAGCTTGCCCGATCAGTATGGGGCGGGCGGCAGCGACCCCCGCCCACGCGCCCGGCGCCGCTCGGTGGCCATCGCGACCGTACTCGTCCTCACCGTCGCCGGCGGGACGGCGGCGGCCGTCCAGAGCGGACTGCTCTCCTTCGGCGCCTCCTGCCAGGAGGACGCGGTACGGCTCAAGGTCGCGGCCTCTCCCGACGTGGTCCCGGCGCTGCGCGCGGCGGCGGAGCGGGCCCGTGACGACAGCCTCACCTCCGACGGCCGCTGCGTGGACGTCACGGTCACCGCGCGGGACTCCTCCAAGGTCGCGGACACGCTGCTGGCCGGCCGGAAGTCCGATGCGCAGGTGTGGGTGCCGGATTCGCAGGTGTGGGTGGAGCGGGTCTCGGCGGACACGGGGGCGACGGAGGTGACGCCGGTCGGCAGCTTCGCGTCCTCGCCGGTGGGCGTGGCGGTGGTGCCGCGGGCCGCGAAGTCGCTCGGGTGGCCGCGGAAGACGTACAGCTGGATCGAACTGGCCGGGGCCACCCTGCGGGACGACGCCCTCAGGCTGGGCGCGGCCGACCCGGCGCGCAGTGCCACAGGCCTGCTCGCCCTCACCCGGCTGACCACGGCCGCCGGCGCCGTCGAGGGCGGGGACACCCAGGCCGCGGCCATGATGAAGACGCTGTCGCAGCGCACCTCCGACAGCGACACGCAGGTCCTGGACACCCTCCCGCGCGACGCGTCCGGCACCGAGCAGGGCAACCCCAAGCGCAACCAGGCGCTGATCCTCAGCGAGCAGGCGGTGTTCGCGTACAACACCGCCGACGGGGGCGACGGACTCGACCTCTTCTATCCGAAGGACGGCTCACCGCGGCTCGACTTCCCCTACACGCTGGTCGACCAGGCGGTGCTGACCACCGACGAGAGCCGGGCGGCCCTGCGGTTCGTGAACTATCTGCGCAAGCCCGAGCAGCGGAAGCTGCTGCACTCGTACGGTTTCCGCACCTCCGACGACCAGGTGGACGCGGCGGTCGTCACGCGGGCCGGCGGCAGCAAGCCGCAGCCGTACGCGAAGGCGGCCGTGCGCCCGGCGTCCCAGACGGCGCTCCAGGAGGCCCTCGGCACCTGGACGATCACGGTGCAGAGCGCTCGCATCACCACGGTCGTGGACGCGTCCTCCTCGATGTCCGAGGAGGTCACGAGCGACGGCCAGTCCCGGATGGACGTCACCAAGGCGTCCTTGCTCCAGGCCCTCGCCACGTTCACGCCGGACGACGAGATCGGTCTGTGGGACTTCTCCACGAAGCTGGACGGCGACAAGGACTACCGCGTCCTGGTGCCGACCGAACGCCTCGGCTCCGCCCAGGGCAACGGCACCCAACGCGACCGCCTCACCGCGGCGTTCAGCGGCCTGACCCCGGTCCCCAACGGCGCGACGGGCCTGTACGACACCACGCTCGCCGCCTACAAGTCGGCGGTGTCCTCCTACGCCAAGGGCAAGTTCAACGCCCTGGTCGTCCTCACCGACGGCGTCAACCAGGACCCCGGAAGCATCTCCCGCGGCGCCCTGATCAGCCGCCTGCGGCAGCTCACCGACCCCGACCGCCCGGTCCCGCTCATCATGATCGCCGTCGGCCCCGACGCGGACCGCACGGAGGCCACCCAAATAGCCACGGCGACCGGCGGCTCCGGCCAGGAGGTCACCGACCCGTCCCAGATCCACGAGGTGATCCTGAAGGCGATCGTGGCGGCGGGGGCGGAGGGAAGCGGCACGAGGTAGGCCCCCTGCCCAGCCCGCCCCGTCACCCCAGCGGCACCGGCTCCGGCAACCCGACCGGCCAGGTGTGCACGGGGTCGCCGGCGAGCATCAGCTCGCGGTACCGCCGGGTCAGCGCGGCGAACGCGGCGTCGCGGCCGAGGCCCTTCTCCAGGGCTCGGTGGAAGGTCGCGGACTGCCAGGTCGCGCCGTTGGCCCGGCGCCGGCAGCGTTCGTCGATGACGCCGAGGTAGAAGTCCCGGTCGGCGGGTTCCACGCCCCAGGCGTCCAGCCCGGCCTCGGCCAGCGGCAGCAGCTCGTCCCGTACGAGGGTGACGGCGTCGACCTGGGTCAGCCCGCCGTAGCGCCCGCGCCGCGGCCAGTCGAAGCGGGCGTCGATCCCGTGCCGGCAGGCCGCGTCGAAGTTGGCGGCGGCCGACTCGAAGGGCAGCCGGGTCCACACCGGCCGCGACTCCTCGGCGAGCGCGCGGACGACGCCGTAGTAGAAGGCGGCGTTGGCGATGACATCGGTGACGGTGGGCCCGGCCGGGAGCACCCGGTTCTCGACGCGCAGGTGCGGGACGCCGTCGGCGATGCCGTAGACCGGGCGGTTCCAGCGGTACACGGTGCCGTTGTGCAGGACGAGCTCGGCGAGACTGGGAACGCCGCCCTCGTCGAGCACCTTCAGCGGGTCCTCGTCGTCGCAGATCGGCAGCAGGGCGGGGTAGTAGCGCAGGTTCTCCTCGAAGAGGTCGTACGCGGAGGAGATCCACCGTTCCCCGAACCACGTGCGCGGCCGTACCCCCTGCGCCTGGAGCTCGGGCGGACGCGTGTCGGTGGACTGCTGGAACAGCGGGGGCCGGGACTCGTGCCACAGCTCCTTGCCGAACAGGAACGGCGAGTTGGCGCCGACGGCGATCTGCGCGGCGGTGACGGCCTGCGCGGCGTTCCACACGTCCGCGAAGCGCCCCGGGGTGACCTGGAGGTGCAGTTGCACGGAGGTGCAGGCGGCCTCGGGGGCGATGGATTTCGAGGTGCAGCTCAGTCGTTCCACGCCGTCGATGTCGAGGGCGAAGTCCTCACCGCGGGCGGCCACGATCTGATCGTTCAGCAGGGTGTAGCGGTCGACGTCGGAGAGGTTGGAGGAGACCAGGTCGTCCCGGTCGAGCGTCGGCAGAATGCCGATCATCACGATCCCGGCGTCGAGCTCTCCCGCTTTTCGGTCCGCATATGCCAGCGAGGTACGTATTTCCTCGGCGAGCCGGTCGAATACGCGCCCGCCCAACGGATGTGGGGCTATGTTGACTTCCAGATTGAACATGGCGAGTTCTGTTTGGAAATCTCGGCTCGCGATCCGCTCCAGTACCTGCGCATTCAACATTTTCGGCATACCGTCGGGGCCGGTGAGATTCAGTTCGATCTCCAGCCCCATGAGGTTCCTCGGCCGATCGAACCGCTTCTCCGCCAGCAGCCGCTCCAGGCCCGTCAGGCACTGCCGGAGCTTGTCACGGTAGTGCTGGCGATCGGACAGATCGAACCGACCTGCCACGACCTTCTCCCCCATCGAAGCGTCCCTCCTCGGATGGGCGTGCCGTAGATCGGCCGCCGGGCGTCCCGGGTCAGGTGGGATGATGCCCAGCGGAGGCGATCGATAACGTCCCACGCGGGCCCGGCACCCGCTACTCTGGCGCAGATGACCGGAGGCACATTCACCGGGCATGCGGCACTGTGCAGTTTCGAGTGCCCTGAACAACTCGTGAAAAACGCCGACGACAATTGGCCGTCCACTTCCCCGGCATTTCCCGAGGTCATCGCCGTACGACCGACGCGGAATCGGGATGTTTCCCGCGTATCGACGACCGGATGAACCCTTGCCGTTCACCTCGGAAACGGCTAGACGAAACACCGTCTGAACACGTGTCGTATAAACTCCGCGAACGAGGCAGAAGGTTGGCGCCCCCGGTCGAACGATCCTGCCGTCGAGGTGACGTACGGCAGGCCTCACCCTCATCACGCGCACTCACGACCCGGCCCCCGCCTCTCTGGCCCCGCGAGCTGACAGCGCCGTCCGCCCACGCCCTCGCGCCACTGTGCCTGTCGAATGAGAGGCGACCCACCATGCCGCTGCATGTGCCCCCGGCCCCCGCGCCCGCCCTTCGCTCCGTCCTCACTGCGCTCGGTTCGCCCACCGCGGTCCGCGAGGCCCGAACACCGTCACTGCGCAACGCCCAGGGGCCCGCGACCCCCGAACTCCCGCTGCCCCTCCACGTCCTCGACGAGCTCACCGCCGCGGGCGCGGCCGCGACCCGGCTGGCCGGGTGGCGCTTCCTGATCCGGTGCGGCGACCGCGCCGTGGCCGCGGCCGAGACCCGGCTGACCCCCGACGGCTGGGCCTTCTCGCACTTCTTCGAGGGCCCGTACGTCGCCTCCACCGAGCGCGCGCTGCGCCAGGCCGAGACGACACAACAGCCCTACCAGCCCCGCCTGTTGTCGGTCCCCGGCCTGTACATGCTGACGCTCTGGCTGCACGGCGACTGCACCGCGGACGGCGCCGGCGGCCACCCCGCCGCCACCGATCTGCTCGTCCCGCTCGCCCCCGCGCCGCCCGGTATCGCCGCCCACCGGCCGCACCGGGTCGCCGAACTGCTTCCGGTGCTGACCCATCGGGTGACACCGGCGCCGGCACCTCTGTTGAGCCAACCGGCCTGAAACGGGCGCCTCCGACTGCGGCTCGTACGAGCGACACACGGCTCGTACGAGCCTCTTTCGCGCCCGCACCCGTCCGGACTAGCCCCATCCGGCCATCGCGAACCACCCGAAGAGACAGTGCAGTTGGGATGAACCGTCCGCGCGGGTGATGCGTCATGAACCTGTGAGTAGCGGTGCTGCCAAATCCCTGCGGATCGAGGCCCGTGGGGCAACACTGGTTCCGACCGACTTATCACAACGGGGGCAGCGATGAAAACCACGACAAAGCGAAAGATCCCTCCCATGTGCCAGCACCAGCCGCCGTGCCCGACCGCCGACTCCGCCGACCGGGAATCCGCCCGCCTCGTGGCGCACCACCCGGAACAGGGCTGGAGCCTGCTGTGCAACGGCGTTCTGCTCTTCGAGGACACCGGCGAGCTCCTGCCCGACGGCCAGATCATCGCCCCGCACCGCCCGCTGGGCACCGACAAGGTGATGACCGCCGCCTGAGCCACCCCCGGGCGGCCGGCGCACCGCCCGCAGCTCCAGAGGGGCCGGCCCGCAGACACACGCTGCGAACCGGCCCCGACGCATGTCCGGGGGCACTCACTCTCTGTAGTTCCCGGTACGGAATCCCGTGATCGACGCCTACGGCTCTTCCCTTCCGTGCTCGCTTTCCGGAAGACTTCTGGAAGTTTCGACACAGCCACGGAGGTGGGGAGTTGGCCACACACGAGGTCGGCGCCGGCGGGGCGGCCGCGCCCGGGAGCCGGATCACGATCACCGAGATCGCCCGGCAGGCCGGCGTCTCCGTGCCGACCGTGTCCCGGGTCGTCAACGGCCGGTCCGACGTGTCCCCCAAGACCCGGGCACGGGTCGAGGAACTGCTCCAGCTGCACGGCTACCGCAAACGCCCCACGTCCTCCGGGACCGGCGCGGCCCTGCTCGACCTGGTCTTCAACGACCTCGACAGCCCTTGGGCGGTGGAGATCATCCGCGGGGTCGAGGAGGTCGCCCACGCCACCGGCGTCGGCACGGTCGTCTCGGCGATCCACGGCCGCTCCGGCGACGCCCGCGAGTGGATGCGCAATCTGCGGGCCCGCGCCTCCGACGGCGTCATCCTGGTCACCTCGGACCTGGAGCCGGTGCTGCACGAGGAGTTGCGCATCCTCGGCGTCCCGCTGGTGGTCGTCGACCCGGCGGGCTCCCCCGCGCTGGACGCCCCCACCATCGGCGCCGCCAACTGGTCGGGCGGGATGGCGGCCACCGAGCATCTGCTCTCCCTCGGGCACCGCAGGATCGCCCTGATCGCGGGCCCGCCCCGGCTGCTGTGCTCCCGGGCCCGGTTCGACGGCTACCGCGCGGCCCTGGAGGGCGCCGGGCTCGGCGTCGACGATTCCCTCGTCGTCCCCGGCGACTTCCACCCCGAGTCCGGCTTCGACGGCTGCAACGCCCTCCTGGACCTGCCGGAACCGCCGACCGCGATCTTCGCGGCCAGCGACCAGATGGCGCTCGGCGCGATCGAGGCGCTGCGACAGCGCGGACTGCGGGTGCCGGAGGACATGAGCCTGGTCGGTTTCGACGACCTTCCGGAAGTACGCTGGTCCGCCCCGCCCCTCACCACCGTCCGTCAACCTCTCGCGGAGATGGGCAAGTTGGCCGTCCGTACGGTGCTCAGACTGGCCCGCGACGAGCAGCCGGACTCGCCACGGGTGGAGCTGGGCACGGAACTCGTCGTCAGGGCCAGCACCGCGCCGCTGGCCCGCTGAGGGCTCTGACACGGCACCGGCCCTGCGGTGGGACGCACCGCAGGGCCGGGCCGCACCCCGGCGGACTCCCCTCCTTGCCCAGCCGCCGGGTGTCCTCGGAACGCGCCGCTACTTCAGCGCGTCCCTGATCGCGAAGTACGCGGGCTTCGGCTGGAGTTGCTCGTCGTACGGCAGGGCCGCACCCTCGCCCTCGAAGAACGCCGGTATCCAGCTGTACTTGTCGGTGTAGTCCCAGATCGTGATCCCGACGCACCTGCGCACGGCCAGGCAGGCGTCGGTCAGGTCCGCGTACCACGTGGCCTGCTCGGCGAGCTTCTCCTCGGTCGCGGGCAGGATCATCCGGATGTCGACCTCGGTGAGCGCCGTGTCGAGCCCGAGCTTGGAGAACCGGCGGAGGTTGTCCTCCAGCGTGGTCGGATAGCCGTACTGGAGCGCGAGGTGCGTCTGGAGGCCGATGCCGTTCAGCGGGACGCCCTGGGCCTTCAGCTCCTTGGCGAGCTTGTAGTAGGCGTCGCTCTTCGCGCCGATCGCCTCGATGTTGTAGTCGTTGAGATAGAGCTTGACCTTCGGGTCGGCCTGGTGGGCCCAGCGCAGGGCGTCGGCGATGTAGCCGGGGCCGAGCGTCTTGTAGAAGATCGTCTCCCGGTAGGTGCCGTCCTCGTTGAACGCCTCGTTGACGACGTCCCAGGCGAACACCTTGCCGCGGTAGTGCCGGACCTCGGTCTGGATGTGCTTCTTCAGCACGGCCCGCAGGTCCTTGGCCGTCCACTCCTTGCTCGTCAGCCAGTCGGGCAGCTGGCTGTGCCAGACCAGGGTGTGGCCGCGCACCTTCTGGTGGTGGGCGCGGGCGAGGTTCACGATCTCGTCGCCGGCGGTCCAGTCGAAGACGCCCTGCTGGGGCTCGGTGGCGTACCACTTCATGCCGTTGCCGGGCGTGATCTGGTCGAACTCGCTGCCGAGGACGGCCTTGTAGGGCTCGTCGACGAGCTCGGGGTTGTCGGTGGCGCTGCCGAAGTAGCGGCCGTGGCGCTGGGCCAGGTCGGCGAGGGTGGGCTGTTTGTCGTGCGCCTGGGCGGGCGCCGCCATTCCGCCGGCGACCAGGACCGCGGCCAGGGCGCCGACGAGTCTGAGACGGTTCTTGTGCATGGTGGTGCGACTCCTCACGTGCGGGGGTGGGGGCCGTACTGCCGCCGTCAGCCCTTGGTGGCGCCGGCGGTGAGGCCGCCGACGAGCTGGCGCTCGGCGACCGAGTAGAAGGCGAGGGCGGGAACCATCGCCAGGACGAGATAGGCGAAGACACGGGCGTAGTCGGAGGAGTACTGGCCCTGGAACTGCTGGACGCCGATGGGCAGGGTCCACCAGGTGTTGTCGGTGAACACCAGCAGCGGCAGCATGAAGTTGTTCCAGCTGGTCACGACGGCCAGCACCGAGACCGTGCCGAGCGCCGGCCGGGCCATCGGCAGCAGCACCCGCCAGAAGAACCCGAAGGGACTGCACCCGTCGAGGGTGGCCGCCTCCTCCAACTCGCCGGGGATCTCCCGGAAGAAGGCCCGCAGGATGATGATGGTCATCGGCAGCCCGAACGCGGCCTGCGGCAGGATCACGCCCAGCGGGTTGTCGAGCAGGCCGAGGTAGCGCAGCAGCAGGAACAGCGGCAGCGCGGCGACCGCGAAGGGGAACATCAGCCCCATCGTGAAGAGCGTGAACAGCACCTCCCGCCCGCGGAAGGCGAACCGGGCGAAGGAGAAGGCCGCGAGCGCCGACGCCGCGACCACCAGCACGGTCGTGGCGACCGCGATCAGGGTGCTGTTGCCGAGCAGCCGCCAGAAGTCCCCGGAGCGGAGGATGCCGGTGTAGTTGCCGGTCAGCCAGTGGTCCGGCAGCCCGAAGGGGTTGCGGGAGAGTTCGTCGGTCGACTTGAAGCCGGACAGGACGGCGTACACCAGGGGTACGACCATGAGCGCGCCGACGGCGATGAGGATGACGTGCAGCGGCAGCGTGCGGCCGGTCCGGCTCTTGCCGCTCACGGTCTCGCGCTTGCGGCTCACGGCCTCGCTCTTGAGGCTCATTTCCCGGCTCCCCTCATCGTGGTGGTCGCCCCTTCGAGGTCACGGCGGAGTACGAAGCGCTGGTAGGCGAGGGCGAAGACGAGGCAGATGCCGAACATGACCACGCTGATCGCGCTGGCGTAGCCGACCTGGTAGCGCTTGAAGCCGTACTGGAACATCGTCACGGCCATGGTCTCGGAGTGGTGGTCGGGACCGCCCTGCGTGATCACCCACACCAGGTCGAACAGCTGGATGGAGCCGATGACCGCGAGGAAGATGCTGATGCGGATGGTGGGCATCAGCAGCGGCAGCGTGACACTGCGGAAGCGCTGCCAGGCGTTGGCACCGTCGATGAGCGCCGCCTCGGTCAACTCCCGCGGTACGGACTGGAGTCCGGCGAGGTAGAGCATCATGTGGAAGCCGAAGTACTTCCAGGTCATGACGATGAACAGGGTCGCCATGACCCACGACGGGTCGGCGAACCACTCCCCGCCGAGGCTGTCGAGGCCGATGCTGCCGAGGAGATGGTCGGCGAGACCGTCGTCCGGCGCGAACACCATGCTGAAGAGCACGCCGGTGATGGCCTCGGACAGGACGTACGGCGCGAAGAACAGCATCCGGTACACGGCCCGGCCGCGCAGCCGCTGGTTGAGCAGCACCGCCATGGCGAGCGCGAAGGGCAGTTGCAGCGCGAGCGTCAGCAGCGTCAGGACGAGGCAGCGCCACAGGTCGCCCATGAACACCGGGTTGTCGAAGAGGTCGGTGAAGTTGTCGAGACCGACGTAGTCCTCGGGCATCCCGAAGCCGCCCCAGCGGAAGAAGGCGGCGTACAGGGCGAACAGCATCGGCAGCAGCACGAGTCCGATGAACAGGACCAGTGCGGGCAGCTGGAAGCCCACCGCGGTGAGCCAGTTGAGCGCACGCCGCCGGGCCCGCCCGCGGGCCCTGACAGTGTCCGGGGGCGGGGCGTCGGCGCCGGGACGGCTCCGCTTGTCTGCGAGGATGGAGGTCATCGCCTGTTACTGCTCTTCCTTCGTGACCTTCGTGATCGACTGGGCGACCTGCTCGGGGGACTTGGAGCCGGCGATGAGCGCGGCCACGCTGTCGTTGACCTCCTGGCCGACGGCGGGTGCGTAGGCCTGGTCGAGGTAGAGCTGGAAGCCGGTGGCGGCGTTCAACTGGGCCTGTACGGCCTTCAGGTTGGGGTCGGAGATGGCGCTCTCGGCGCCGGGGACCACCGGCAGGGTGCCGGTCTTCTTCACCAGTTCCAGGTCGGTGGCCTCGGAGGCGAAGAACTTCAGGAAGTCGACGGCCGCCTGCGGGGCGCCCCGGCGCAGCGCGTGCGCACCACCGCCGCCGAACACCTCGGTGATGGCGCCCTTGCCGCCGTCCACCGCCGGGAACGGGAAGAAGCCGAGGTCCTTCCCGAGGCCCTTGCCCGCGTCGGCCTCGACCTGCGGCGCCCACTGGCCCATGAGCTCCATGGCCGCCTTGCCGTTGCCGACGCTGGCCGCCTGGCCGGTCGGGGTGGAGTAGGCGGCGTTGAGGAAGCCCTTCTGGAACGGCTGGAGCGCGACGAGGTCCTTCAGGTGCGCGCCCGCCTGGACGAACTCGGGGCCGGTGAAGTCCTTGTCGTCGTACGCCTTCTGCAGGGCGCTCGCGCCCGCGGTGCGCATCGCGAGGTAGGCCCAGTAGTACATGCCGGGCCACTTCTCCTTGCCCGCGAGGGCGATGGGCGTGATGTTCTTCGCCTTCAGCTTGCTGACGGCTTCGAGGAACGCGGCCCAGGTGGTGGGGGGTTCGGTGATGCCGGCCTGCTTGAAGAGCGCCTTGTTGTACCAGAACCCGATCATGCCGATGTCGAACGGTATGCCGTAGACCTTGTCGTCGATCAGGTAGGCCTCCTTGGAGACCTTGAGCAGATCGTCGGCCCACGGCTTGGTCTTGTCGGTGAGGTCCTCGACGAGGCCCGCGTCGACCTGCTGCTTGAGGACGCCGCCGCCCCAGGTGTGGAAGATGTCGGGGAGCTTCCCGGAGGCGATCAGCGCCGTCATCTTCGACTTGTAGGCGTCGTTCTCCATCTGAACGATCTTTACCTTGACCTTGGGGTTCTGCGCCTCGAACTTCTTGGCCAGCTGCGCCCAGACCGTGTGAGCCGGTTCGGTGGTGGAGATGTTCCACCACTCGATCGTGGTCGTTCCGTCGGACGACCCACCGTCCGAATCGCCACCGCAGCCGCTCAGTGCCGTCATGCCCAGACCGGTCGCGGCGGACGCCGCCAGGAAGCCGCGGCGAGACAGTGCCGGGTCGCCCATTTTGCACTCCTTGGGTACGGGACGGCGTGTCCACTACACCGTCCTCAGGACCGAAAGTTTCGGAGTTGATCCAGAAAGCTTCGTTGTTGCCGCACCCTAGAGACAGCTCCCAAACGGTGGCAACCCCTTGTACGCGGTGAATCTGCGGCCAACTTCCACGGCGTCCGCGGCGCTTGCCCCCGCCGCGACCGGACCGAACGTTTCCGAAGCCTTCCGGAACTACCGTGAAGGCTCGGCCGCGTAGGCGAACCAGTCGAAGGCCGCGCTGCCCTCGGTGACGTACATCCCGATCACCCGGCCGGTGAATCCGCCGGCGACCTGAGTGGACAGATAGCGGCCGTCGAGCGCCGCGAGCGGCTCGCCGTCGACGGCGAAGGTGATCGCGTCGGGCCCACCGGTCCGCAGCCCCGGCAGATCCTCGCCGGTGGCGGTGACCAGGGGTTCCGTACGCACCCCGACGGTGAGGGTGAGCGCCCCGGCAGCCACCGCCCGCCGCGCGACGCACTGCCGCGCCGGCCCGACCCGGGCGATCACGCGCGCCTCTCCCCCGGCGATCTCCAGGTCGTAGTGATGGGCCTCGTCGATCCGCACGGACAGCCCCGCACGCCCCTGCCCGGGCTCCAGGAGGGCGTCCACCCGGCACTCGGGATGCTGCTGGCGGCGCCCGACGAAAGTGTGTCCGGGCCGGTCGAGACTGTCCCCGGTGGCGTGCAGGGTGAGGGCCCCGGGCCGCTCGCTCAGCGAGAACGAGTGGGCCGGCCGGCGGCGCGGGGAGATCCAGTACGGGGCGAGGTCGGCGGCGTCGAAGTCGTCCCGTTCGGGCTGTGGCGGTACGGGGTGCCAGGCGGCCGGCGCCGGATGGCTCTCCCGCACCGGCCCCACCCGCGGCCAGCCGTCGACCCACTCCACCGGCGTCAGGAAGGTCTCCCGGCCGAGCACATGGAAACCCGGGAAATAGCCGCGTGGACGGGTGCCCAGCAGCAGCATCCACCAGGTGCCGTCTGCCGCCTGGACGAGGTCGGCGTGGCCGGTGCACTGGATCGGCAGGTCGGTGCTGCGGTGGCTCAGCACGGGGTTGTCCGGGGCGCCTTCCCAGGGGCCGCGCGGCGAGCGGGCGCGGGCGATCGACACACTGTGCCCGTGGGCGGTGCCGCCCTCGGCGAGCATCAGGTACCACCAGTCGCCGATGCGGTAGAGATGCGGCGCCTCGGGGTGCTCCAACCCCGTCCCCGACCACACCGGAAGGGGCCCTTCCAGCACCTTTCCCGTCCCGGGGTCGATGCGCGCGAGGCTGCACCCGGCGACCGTGCACCAGCAGTTGCCGTCCTCGTCCCAGGCCAGGTCAGGGTCGATGCTGGGCACGTCGACCCATACCGGATCGGACCACGGTCCCTCGGGCCGCTCACTCGTGACGAGGAAGTTCTCACCGGCACCGACGGCGGTGGTGATCATGTAGAAGCGGCCGTTGTGATGGCGCAGGGTCGGGGCGTAGATCCCCGCGGAGGCCGGGATGTCGTCGGAGAGGTCCAACTGCCCGGGCCGGTCGAGCACGTTGCCGATCTGCCGCCAGTGCACGAGGTCACGGCTGTGGAAGATCGGGACGCCGGGAAAGTACTCGAAACTGGAGCAGACCAGGTAGTAGTCGTCACCGACCCGGCACACACTCGGGTCGGGATGGAAGCCGGCGAGGACGGGGTTGTCATACGTCCGCATATGCGTCAGCCCTTCCGACGGGCCGATCGAAACATTCGGCCCCGTTGGCGAACATTACGGAGCGGACTGTACGAGGATGCCGGGACGGGAACAAGAGAGCGCTTGCACCCACCGAGAGACAGATCAGCCGCGGATCCGCAGTTCGGCGGGTGCCATGTTCACGCTTCGAAGCGGTAACCCATGCCGGGTTCGGTGATGAGATGGCGCGGATGGGACGGGTCCGCCTCCAGCTTGCGGCGCAGTTGGGCCATGTAGACGCGCAGATAGTTGGTCTTGCCGGCCCGGGACACCCCCCAGACCTCCTGGAGCAGCTGCTTCTGGGTCACCAGCCGGCCGGGGTGGGTGACCAGGATCTCCAGCAGCTGCCACTCGGTCGGGGTGAGCCGCACGTCACGGCTGCCGCGGACGACCTTCTTGGCGCGCAGGTCGATGCTGAACTCGGGCGTCTCCACGAGGGTCGTCTCGGGGGCGAGCGGCGTCTCCTCGGTGCGCCGGACGGCCGCCCGCAGCCGGGCCATCAACTCGTCCATGCTGAACGGCTTGGTGACGTAGTCGTCGGCGCCCGCGTCGAGCGCCGCCACCTTCTCGGCGGAACCCTGGCGCGCCGACAGCACCAGGATCGGCACCCGCATCCAGCCGCGCAGCGCCCTGATGACATCGATCCCGTCCATGTCGGGCAGGCCGAGGTCGAGCATCACCACGTCCGGCCGGCGTGCGGCCGCCAGCCGGAGGGCCGTGGCTCCGTCGGGCGCCGCGTCCACTCCGTACCGGCGTGCCTGCATGTTGATCACGAGTGCTCGTACCAGTTGGGGGTCGTCTTCCACGACCAGCACTCGGGTCATCGGTCAGTCGCCCTCGACCAGTTCCCTGAGCGCGATGTTGAGCTCCAGGACGTTGACCCGGGGCTCGCCCATGAAGCCCAGGGTGCGGCCCTCGGTGTGCTCGTCGACCAGCTTCCGCACCTGGGCGACGGCCAGGCCGTTCCTCTCGGCGACCCGGTGGACCTGGAGGTCGGCGTAGGCCGGGGAGATGTCCGGGTCGAGCCCTGAACCCGAGGAGGTGACCGCGTCGGCGGGGACCTGGGAGGGCTTGACCTTGTAGTCGGCGGTGGAGTTCTCCTTGACGACCTTGGCCTTGGCCTCCTTCACCCACTTGATCAGCTCGGGGTTGTCACCGGAGCGGTTGGTGGCGCCGGACAGGATCAGCTTGTACTGGGTGTTGACCGAGTTCTCGCCGAGCCCGTTGGCCGGGCGGGGCTGGAAGTAGTCGAGGCTGTAGCCCTGTTGGCCGATCAGCGAGGACCCGACGACCCTGCCGTCCGCCTTGATCTCGGAGCCGTTGGCCTGGTGGTGGAAAGCGGCCTGCGCGATGCCGGTGACGGCCAGCGGATAGAGGACGCCCGTGAGCACGGTCAGTACGAGCAGCGCCCGCAGGCCCGCCCCGAGCAACCGGGCGGTGTTGGACACGGAGTTGTTCATGGCGGTCAACCGATTCCGGGGATCAGGGAGATGAGCAGGTCGATGAGCTTGATGCCGATGAACGGGGCGACCAGGCCACCCAGCCCGTAGACGGTGAGGTTCCGCCGCAGCAGCTTGTCGGCGCTGACCGGCCGGTACTGCACGCCCTTCAGGGACAGCGGCACCAGGGCGATGATGATCAGCGCGTTGAAGACGACGGCGGACAGGATCGCGGAGTCGGGTGAGTTGAGCCCCATGATGTTGAGCTTGTCCAGGCCCGGGTAGACGGCCGCGAACAGCGCCGGGATGATCGCGAAGTACTTCGCGACGTCGTTGGCGATGGAGAACGTGGTCAACGCGCCCCGGGTGATCAGCAGTTGCTTGCCGATCTCGACGATCTCGATGAGCTTGGTCGGGTTGGAGTCGAGGTCGACCATGTTGCCGGCCTCCTTGGCGGCCGACGTACCGGTGTTCATCGCGACACCGACGTCCGCCTGGGCCAGCGCGGGCGCGTCGTTCGTACCGTCACCGGTCATCGCGACCAGCTTGCCGCCGGCCTGCTCCCGCTTGATGAGCGCCATCTTGTCCTCGGGAGTGGCCTCCGCGAGGAAGTCGTCGACGCCCGCCTCCTCGGCGATCGCCTTGGCGGTCAACGGGTTGTCACCCGTGATCATGACGGTCTTGATGCCCATGCGGCGCAGTTCCTCGAACCGCTCCCGCATGCCGTCCTTGACGACGTCCTTGAGGTGGATGACACCCAACACCCGGGCACCTTGGGCGTCTTCGACGGCCACGAGCAACGGAGTACCGCCCGCCTCGGCGATCCGGTCGGTCACCTCCCGGGCGTCCGCGGCGACTTCACCGCCCTGCTCGGCCACCCAGGCGATCACCGAACCGGCCGCCCCCTTGCGGATCCTGCGCCCGTCGACGTCCACACCCGACATCCGGGTCTGCGCGGTGAAGGCGATCCACTCGGCCCCGGCGAGCTCACCCTGGTGCCGCTCGCGCAGTCCGTACCTCTCCTTCGCCAGGACGACGACGGAGCGGCCCTCGGGCGTCTCGTCGGCCAGCGAGGAGAGCTGGGCGGCGTCGGCGACCTCGGCCTCGGTCGTGCCGCGCACGGGCACGAACTCGGCCGCCTGGCGGTTGCCGAGGGTGATGGTGCCGGTCTTGTCGAGCAGCAGCGTGGAGACGTCACCGGCGGCCTCGACCGCACGGCCGGACATCGCCAGGACGTTGCGCTGCACCAGCCGGTCCATGCCCGCGATACCGATGGCCGACAGCAGCGCACCGATGGTCGTCGGGATGAGGCAGACCAGCAGCGCGACCAGCACGACCATGGTCAGGTGGGTGCCCGCGTAGTCGGCGAGCGGCGGCAGCGTGGCCACGGCCAGCAGGAAGACGATCGTCAGCGAGGCCAGCAGGATGTTGAGCGCGATCTCGTTCGGCGTCTTCTGCCGGGCCGCGCCCTCGACCAGGTTGATCATCCGGTCGATGAAGGTTTCGCCGGGCTTCGTCGTGATCTTGATGACGATCCGGTCGGAGAGCACCTTCGTACCGCCGGTCACGGCACTGCGGTCGCCGCCGGACTCCCGGATGACCGGGGCGGATTCACCGGTGATGGCCGACTCGTCGACGGACGCGACACCCTCGACGACGTCACCGTCGCCGGGGATGATGTCGCCGGCCTCGCAGACGACCAGGTCACCGATCCTCAGCTCGGTGCCGGCGACCACGCTCCCGTCTGCCTTGCGCGCCACGGTGTCGGTCTTGGCCTTGCGCAGGGTGTCGGCCTGCGCCTTGCCACGCCCCTCGGCGACGGCCTCCGCCAGGTTGGCGAAGATCACCGTCAGCCAGAGCCAGGCGCTGATGGTCCAGCCGAACCAGTCGCCGGGGTCCTTGAAGGAGAACACCGTGGTCAGCACGGACCCGATCCACACCACGAACATCACGGGGGACTTGACCATCACCCGCGGATCGAGCTTGCGGAAGGCGTCCGGCAGCGACTTCAGCAGCTGCTTCGGATCGAACAGGCCGGCTCCGACACGGCCCTCCGGTGGGTTGTGCCCGGTGGGCGCGTCCTGGTGGGGCGCAAGGGTGGATGTGGGTGTGGACATGGAGTCCTGCTTCTTTACGTCGGACTGGGTCTCGTCGGACTGGGTCTCGTCGGACTGGGTCTCGTCGGACTGGGTCTCGTCGGACTGGGTCTCGTCGGACTGGGTCTCGTGGGACTTGGACTCGTCGGACTGGGTCACGTCGGTGGTCATGACGCCAGCCCCTCGGCCAGCGGCCCCAGCGCCAGGGCCGGGAAGTAGGTCAGCCCGGTGATGATGAGGATCGCGCCCACCAGCAGACCGGTGAACAGCGGCTTCTCGGTGCGCAGGGTGCCCGCGGTGGCCGGCACCGGCTTCTGCCCGGCGAGCGAACCGGCGAGCGCCAGCACGAACACCATCGGCAGGAAGCGGCCCAGCAGCATGGCGAGGCCGAGCGTCGAGTTGAACCACTGCGTGTCCGCGTTCAGCCCGGCGAAGGCCGAGCCGTTGTTGTTGGAGGCGGACGTATAGGCGTAAAGGATCTCGGAGAAGCCGTGCGCCCCGCTGTTCGTCATCGAGTGGCCCGGGGTCGGCAGCGCCATCGCGGCCGCGGTGAAGACGAGCACCAGTGCCGGGGTGACGAGGATGTAGCAGGCGGCCAGTTTGATCTCGCGGGCGCCGATCTTCTTGCCGAGGTACTCGGGCGTACGACCGACCATCAGACCGGCGATGAACACCGCGATGATCGCCATGATCAGCATGCCGTAGAGGCCGGAGCCGGTGCCGCCGGGCGCGATCTCGCCCAGCATCATGCCGAGCATGGCGATGCCGCCGCCGAGGCCGGTGAAGGAGGAATGGAAGGAGTCCACGGCACCGGTCGAGGTGAGAGTGGTCGCCGTCGCGAAGATCGACGACGAACCGACGCCGAAACGGACCTCCTTGCCCTCATAGGCCCCGCCGGCGATGTCGAACGCCGGTCCGTGGTGCGCGAACTCGGTCCACATCATCAGCGCGGTGAAACCGATCCAGATGGTGGCCATCGTCGCGAGGATCGCGTAGCCCTGCTTGACCGAACCGACCATGATGCCGAAGGTGCGGGTCAGGGCGAACGGGATGACGAGGATCAGGAAGATCTCGAAGAGGTTGGTGAAGGGTGTGGGATTCTCGAACGGGTGGGCGGAGTTGGCGTTGAAGTAGCCGCCGCCGTTGGTGCCGAGTTCCTTGATGGCCTCCTGCGAGGCGACGGCACCGCCGTTCCACTGCTGCGAACCCCCCATGCTGTGCCCGTTGAAGAATTGCCCGACTTCATGAATCCCGGAGAAGTTCTGGATGGCACCGCAGGCGACCAGCACGATGGCGGCGACGAAGGCCCCGGGCACCAGGATGCGTACGACACCCCGCACCAAGTCGGCCCAGAAATTGCCGAGTTCACCGGTCCGCGACCGGGCGAACCCGCGCACGAGCGCCACCGCGACGGCGATCCCGACGGCCGCTGAGACGAAGTTCTGCACCGCCAGGCCGGCCGTCTGCACGACATGCCCCATGGCCTGTTCGCCGTAGTACGACTGCCAGTTGGTGTTGGTCACGAAGGACACGGCGGTGTTGAACGCCTGGTCCGGGTCGATGGAGGCGAACCCGAGCGAGCCGGGCAGCACGCCCTGGAGCCGCTGGAGGGCGTAGAGGAAGAGCACGCCCACCGCGGAGAAGGCGAGGACGCCCCGCAGATACGCGGTCCAGCGCATCTGCGTGTCGGGGTCGGCGCCGATGCACCGGTAGATCCACTTCTCGACGCGCCAGTGCTTGTCGGTGGAGTAGACCCTGGCCATGTAGGTGCCGAGGGGGATGTAGGCGAGAGCCAGCGCGCCGATCAGGGCGAGCAGTTGGAGGACGCCTGCGAGGACGGGACCCATGTCAGCTCTCAGAACCTCTCCGGGAAGATCAGGGCGAGGACGAGATAGCCCAGCAGGGCGACGGCCACGACGAGGCCGACGATGTTCTCGGCGGTCACAGCTTCGTCACCCCCTTGGCGACGAGAGCCACCAGCGCGAAGCACGCGATCGTGACGACGACGAAGGCCAGATCGGCCATCGTGAGCTCCTGGAGTGAGGTTCGTTCGAACAGGGACACTCCGAGCAAACCTCCGCACCGCCCGGGATCCCCCGCCGTTGACACCTCCCATACGGCCCACGGCCCACCCTTGACGCCTCCCTGACGCCCAGGCCCCGGACGGTCGGCAGGCTCAGCCCCTGACGGGGTGCGCCGACGACCGCTTGCCGACGACCCGGCGTGACGCTGGGTGTCCGCCCCTCTCCCGCCCCACCACCCCGTCCCCCGGACAGCGCAACCGACGGCCACCCACCCCACACGCTCCATCCTTGACGCGCGACAGGGGCCCGCACCCCCAGTCTTAACGGACTTTTGACGCCCCCGACCCCCTGATCCGTGGGCCCATGCGTCACTCTCCGCTTACGCTGAAGCCGCCGTCCGTGTGATGGCCGGAACCGTACGGAACCGCACTCCGAGCCGCGCATCAGGAGCCCCCGATGGCCACCACCGAACACCCCCCTCCCAGTCGCCTGCGCGCCTGGATGCTGGAGGGCCTGTCCGACATGGCCAAAAGCCAGGACCAGGGCCAGGGCCAGGGCCAGGACCAGGGCCAGGGCCAGGGCCAGCCGGCGGAGCAGAAGGCATCCAAGCTGGAGCACGAGGGCCAGCCCTGGTACCGGGTCATGTGCCTCACCGGTGTCGACTACTTCTCCACCCTCGGCTACCAGCCGGGCATCGCGGCCCTCGCGGCCGGCCTCCTCTCCCCCATCGCGACGATCGTGCTGGTGATCGTCACCCTCGCGGGCGCCCTGCCCGTCTACCGCCGTGTCGCCGAGGAGAGCCCCCACGGCCAGGGCTCGATCGCGATGCTGGAGCGCCTGCTCACCTTCTGGAAGGGCAAGCTCTTCGTCCTGACCCTGCTCGGCTTCGCCGCGACGGACTTCCTGATCACCATCACCCTGTCCGCCGCGGACGCCTCGACCCACCTCGTCGAGAACCCGCACCTCAACAGCGCCCTGCACGACAAGCAGATGCTGATCACCCTGATCCTGGTGGCGCTGCTCGGCGCGGTGTTCCTGAAGGGCTTCCTGGAGGCCATCGGCGTCGCGGTCGCCCTGGTCGGCATCTACCTGGCGCTCAACGTCGTCGTCGTGATCGTCGGCCTGTGGCACGTCATCACGGCCGGCCACGTGGTCACCGACTGGTCCAGCGCCCTGACCGCCGAGCACGGCAACGTCTTCGTGATGATCGGCGTGGCCCTGGTCGTCTTCCCGAAGCTCGCCCTCGGCCTCTCCGGCTTCGAGACCGGCGTCGCGGTCATGCCGCACGTCAAGGGCGACCCGGGCGAGACGGAGGAGAACCCGGCAGGCCGCATCAGGGACACGAAGAAGCTCCTGACCACGGCCGCGCTCATCATGAGCTGCTTCCTGATCGCGACCAGCTTCATCACCACCCTCCTGATCCCGGAGAAGGAGTTCGAGTCGGGCGGCCAGGCCAACGGCCGCGCCCTCGCCTTCCTCTCGCACGAGTACCTGGGCGGCGCCTTCGGCACGGTCTACGACGTCTCGACGATCGCCATCCTGTGGTTCGCCGGCGCCTCCGCGATGGCAGGCCTGCTCAACCTGATGCCGCGCTACCTCCCCCGCTACGGCATGGCCCCGCACTGGGCCCGCGCCGTACGCCCCATGGTGATCGTCTTCACCCTGATCGCCTTCCTGGTCACCTGGATCTTCGACGCCGACGTGGACGCCCAGGGCGGCGCCTACGCCACCGGCGTCCTCGTCCTGATCAGCTCGGCGGCGATCGCGGTGACGATCGCGGCGCGCAAGGCGGGCCAGCGGGGCTGGACGATCGGTTTCGCGGTCATCTCCGCGGTGTTCCTCTACACGACGGTCGTCAACGTCATCGAGCGCCCGGACGGCGTCAAGATCGGCGCCTGCTTCATCGCGGGCATCATCCTGGTCTCGCTGCTCTCCCGGCTGGCCCGCGCCTTCGAGCTCCGCGTCACCAGTGTGAGCCTCGATCCCATGGCGGAACGATTCATCAGGGACATGGCCAGCCGCAAGATCCGCTTCATCGCCAACGAGCCCGACAACCGCGACAAGGCGGAGTACCGCGACAAGATCGAGCAGATCCGCGAGGACAACGACATCCCCGGCCAGGAGGACTTCGTCTTCGTCGAGGTGACGGTCACCGACCCCTCGGAGTTCGAGGCCGGCCTGACGGTCCGCGGCGAGGTCCTGCACAACCGGTACCGCATCCTGACCCTGGAGTCGTCCTCCATCCCCAACGCCCTGGCGGCCCTGCTCCTCCACGTCCGCGACACGACGAAGTGCACCCCGCACATCTACTTCGAGTGGACCGAGGGCAGCCCCTTCGCCAACTTCCTCCGCTTCTTCCTCTTCGGCCAGGGCGAGGTGGCCCCGGTGACGCGAGAGGTCCTACGAGAAGCAGAGCCGGACAGGTCCCGCCGCCCAAGGGTCCACACAGGCTGAAGCTCCCGACCCGTCCGCCGCGGCCGCCAACGGCGCCAAGCCCCCACGGGGCCACCCGCACCCGCATCCAAAACCCCACCACTATCGTGACCGCATGCAGTCCTACACGATCGGCCAGGCCGCCCGCCTGCTCGGCGTAAGCCCCGACACCGCCCGCCGCTGGGCGGACGCCGGCCGCGTCACGACCCACCGCGACGACAGCGGCCGCCGCCTCATCGACGGCCGCGACCTCGCCGCGTTCTCCGTAGAGCTGGCCAAGGGCACCGCGGCCGACGACGAGCCGTCGTACACCTCGGTCCGCAATGCCTTCCCCGGCATCGTCACCGCCATCAAACTCGGCGACGTGGCCGCCCAGGTGGAGATCCAGGCCGGCCCGCACCGCCTCGTCTCCCTCCTCACCCGCGAGGCGGTCGAGGAACTCGGCCTGGAGGTGGGCATGGAGGCCACGGCCCGCGTGAAGTCGACGAACGTCCACATCGACCGGACGTAGAAAAGCCACGACCCTACACATACCTGGCACAACCCACCCAGACCCCTACGGTTGATGCCCATGACCCTGAGCATCCGCAACCAACTCCCCGGCACCGTCACGTCCGTCACCTCCGGCGAGGTGATGGCCACCGTGGGAATCCGCCTCACCGGCGGCCGGAACCTCACCGCGGCCATCACCAGGGAAGCGGTAACCGCCCTCGGCCTCGCCCCGGGCTCCCCCGTCCGTGCCCTGGTGAAGTCAACGGAGGTGGCCCTCGCCACCGGCGCGGCGGAGGCCCTCTCCGGCCTCTCCATCCGCAACCAGCTCCCCGGCACGGTCACCACCATCGCCACCGGCGCCGCGATGGCCTCCGTGAAGATCGCGTTCGACGACATCGAACTCACCGCGGCCATCACCAAGGACGCCGCCACGGACCTCGGCCTCGCGCCCGGCACCCCGGTCGTGGCCCTGATCAAGTCGACCGAGGTCTCCCTTTCCACAGCGTGACGCCACCGACGTAACCCCGAAAAACGAGAGGACCCCGCCAAAGCGGGGCCCTCTCACCGAGCACAGTCAGCCTCAGTCCTCGTAAGCGTCCAGCGGCGGGCACGAGCACACCAGGTTCCGGTCCCCGAAGGCCTGGTCGATCCGTCGCACCGGCGGCCAGTACTTGTCGGCCACCACGACCCCGCTCGGGAACACCGCCTCCTCACGGCTGTACGCGTGCGCCCACTCGCCACCGAGCGCCGCGGCGGTGTGCGGGGCGTTCCGCAGCGGGTTGTCCTCCGCCGGCCAATCCCCGGACCCGACCTTCTCGATCTCCGCGCGAATGGCGATCATCGCATCGCAGAACCGATCCAGCTCGACGAGGTCCTCGGACTCGGTCGGCTCGATCATCAGCGTCCCGGCCACCGGGAACGACATGGTCGGCGCGTGGAACCCGTAGTCGATGAGCCGCTTGGCGACGTCGTCCACGCTCACACCCGTCGCCTTGGTCAGCGGCCGCAGGTCGATGATGCACTCGTGCGCGACCAGCCCACCGGGCCCGGTGTAGAGCACGGGGTAGTGCGGCTCGAGCCGCTTGGCGATGTAGTTGGCGCTCAGCACGGCCACCTGCGTGGCCCGCTTCAGCCCTTCGCCGCCCATGAGCCGCACGTAGGCCCAGGAGATCGGCAGAATCCCCGCCGAGCCCCACGGGGCGGCGGAAATCGGCCCGACACCGGTCTCGGGCCCGGCCGCGGGCTGCAACGGGTGGTTCGGCAGGTACGGCGCCAGGTGCGCCCGCACGCCCACCGGCCCGACGCCCGGCCCGCCGCCACCGTGCGGGATGCAGAACGTCTTGTGCAGGTTCAGGTGCGAGACGTCGCCGCCGAAGTGCCCGGGCTTGGCAAGCCCGACCAGGGCGTTGAGGTTGGCGCCGTCTACGTACACCTGACCGCCGGCCTCGTGCACCTGCGCGCAGATGTCGGCGACATGCTCCTCGAACACGCCGTGCGTCGAGGGGTACGTGATCATGAGCACCGCGAGCTCGTCCCGGTGCTGCTCGATCTTCGCCCGCAGATCCTCGACGTCGATCTCACCGTCCTCGGCGGTCTTGACGACGACGACCTTCATGCCCGCCATGACAGCGCTGGCGGCGTTGGTCCCGTGCGCGGAGGACGGAATCAGACAGACCGTCCGCTGCTCATCGCCATTGGCCCGGTGATACCCGCGTACGGCGAGCAGCCCGGCCAACTCACCCTGCGACCCGGCGTTGGGCTGGAGCGACACCTTGTCGTAGCCGGTGACCTCGGCGAGCCGCTCCTCCAGCTCCCGGATGAGCGTCAGATAGCCCTGCGCCTGCGCGGCGGGCGCGAAGGGGTGCAGCTGCCCGAACTCCGGCCAGGTGACCGGCTCCATCTCGGTGGTGGCGTTGAGCTTCATGGTGCAGGAGCCCAGCGGGATCATGCCGCGGTCGAGCGCGTAGTCCCGGTCGGCGAGGCGGCGCAGATAGCGCAGCATCGCGGTCTCGGACCGGTACTGGTGGAAGACGGGGTGGGTCAGGAACTCGTCGTCGCGCACCAGCGCATCCGGCAGCGCGTCCTCGGCCGCGACGTCCAGCGCCTCGACGTCCCCCTCGACCCCGAACGCCGCCCATACGGCGCCGAGTTGAGCCCGGTTGGTGGTCTCGTCGCAGGCGATGGAGAGGTGGTCGGCGTCGACGAGCCGCAAGTTGACCCCGTTCGCCTCGGCGGCGGCGACGACCTCACCGGCCTTGCCGGGCACGCGCACGGTCAGGGTGTCGAAGTAGGCCCCGTGCACGACCTCGACCCCACCGGCGGCAAGCCCCGCGGCGAGGACACGGGCGTAGCGATGGGTCCGCCGGGCGATGCCCTTCAGCCCCTCCGGGCCGTGGTAGACGGCGTACATCCCCGCCATGACAGCGAGCAGCACCTGAGCGGTACAGATGTTGCTGGTGGCCTTCTCCCGCCGGATGTGCTGCTCACGGGTCTGCAGGGCGAGCCGGTAGGCCTTGTTGCCGTCCGCGTCCACGGACACGCCCACGAGCCGCCCGGGCAGGCTGCGCGCGAACTTCTCGTGCACCGCCATGTAACCGGCGTGCGGCCCGCCGAAGCCCATCGGCACACCGAACCGCTGCGTGGTCCCGACGGCGATGTCGGCCCCGAGCTCCCCGGGCGACTTCAGCAGCGTCAGCGCGAGCAGGTCGGCGGCGACGGTCACGAGGGCACCGAGTTCGTGCGCCTGGTCGACGACCGCCTTGATGTCGCGTACGGCACCGGAGGCGCCCGGGTACTGGAGGAGCACGCCGTTGATCTCACGCGCGGCGATGTCGGCGGGAATCCCGTCGCTGAGGTCGGCGACGACGACCTCGACGCCGGTCGGCTCGGCCCGCGTCTGGATCACGGCGATGGTCTGCGGCAACGCGTCCGCGTCGACGAGGAACAGACCCTTCTTGTTCTTGCCCATGCGCCGGGACAGCGCCAGCGCCTCGGCGGCGGCCGTGCCCTCGTCGAGCAGCGAGGCACCGGAGGTCGGCAGCCCGGTGAGCTCGGCGACCATGGTCTGGAAGTTGAGGAGGGCCTCGAGCCGGCCCTGGGAGATCTCGGGCTGGTAGGGCGTGTACGCCGTGTACCAGGCGGGGTTCTCCATGACGTTGCGCAGGATGACGGGCGGGGTGAAGGTCCCGTAGTACCCGAGGCCGATCATGGACCCGAGCACCTGGTTCCGATCGGCGAGCGAGCGGAGCTCGGCGAGCACCTCGGCCTCGGTCCGCGCGCCCGGCAGATCGAGGGCGTCAGCGTTCTTGATCACATCCGGCACCGCGGCGGCGGTGAGCTCGTCCAGCGAGCCGTATCCGACCTGCGCGAGCATCTTGGCCCGGGCTTCGTGGTCGGGGCCGATGTGACGCTGCTCGAAGGGAATCCCCTGCTCGAGTTCGGTGAGCGGAGTGCGGTGGGCGGTCATTGCGGAGGCCTCCTGGTCTGACGCGACCTTCGAGGGACACCACGGCTGCGGGTCCCGGCGGCCTCCCCCTCTGTCATCTCAACCTGAGAGCTTCACCGGGACACCCGAGGGTGCCCGGCTTTCACCGTCGGTGAGAGCGGAAGCCGTCGACACCCGCTCTGCTTTCCAGAGTGACCTCGTCCGTGCGGTACGTGGGCCTGAGAGATTCCGGGGAGGATTTGCTCCTTCGGCGCCCCCGGACGTTCTCCGGAGGACTCTCCCGCACAGGGTCAACAGCCGCTTGCCAGCCTACCAGCGCACAAAAAGTCGATCCCTTGAGGAGTCCTCGAGTGGCCACTGGCCCTAATGTGCTCTTTTGTAGTGCTTACGGATGAGTTGCGAGTGGCGACCTAGTGGAGGGCCCGTGCAGACCGACATCGATCCGCGCAACCTGATCGGCCGCAAGGCGTTCGACCGCAACGGCACCAAGATCGGCACGATCGACGAGGTCTACCTCGACGACGCGACCGGAGTGCCGGAGTGGGCGGCCATACGCACCGGCCTGTTCTCCCGGGACGCCTTCGTCCCCCTGGAGCCCAGCGAACTGATCGAGGGCACCCTTCAGGTCCCCTTCGACCGCTCCTTGATCAAGGACGCCCCCGACTTCGGCGTCGGCCGCCACCTCTCCCCCGACCAGGAACTCCAGCTGTACCACCACTACGGCCTGGACGTGGCCTCACCCCCGCCGCTCCCGGACAGGGACTTCGGCAAGTTGGCGGGCACGGAGGAAGCAGAAGCCTGACAGCGGCGGCCCGCGGCGAGGCCCTCACACACACTCGAACGCGCACAGCCGACCGCACCCTGCTCCCGAGCGCCCACGGGCCCGCACCCGACAGCGAAACTGTCACGGGTGGTGCGGGTGGGAAATCAAATCCGGCCGAAGGCCGGCTGCCTCACCCTCCGCCGACTCCACCGGCACCAACGGCAAGGGCTCAGCCAAAGCCAACAACTCATCGTCAACCCGAAACGTCCGCACCCGCCCCGGCTCGGAATCCGGCGTCTCGAACCGCACCGTCACCCGCCCCAGCCCACTCCCCTGCACCCACCCGTGCCCGAACTCGGCATGCACCACGTCATGCCCCGCGGCGAACCGCCGCTCGACAGGCACCTCCACCCTCTCGTCGGCCACCTCCCCGGAGTCCTCCTCGGCAACCTCGCCGAGATCCCCCGCAGCCTGCGCGAACAGATCCTCCTGCGTGTAGTCGGCCAGCCCGGAGACCCCCACCCCCAGCAACCGCACACCCCCCGTCGTGTCCACGGACTCCAGCAACCGAGCCGCGGCCTCCCGCACGACGGCCACATCATCGGTGGGCCCCCGCAAGGTCTCGGACCGGGTCAGCGTCGAGAAGTCGTACCGCCGCACCTTCAGCACGATCGTCCGCCCCGACAACCCGGCTCCCCGCAGCCGCCGCACGCACCGGTCGGCCAGCCGCTGCACCTCCATCCCCACCCGCAGCCGGTCGTGGATGTCCACGTCGTAGGTGTCCTCGACCGACACCGACTTGGTCTCCCGCTCCGCCACCACGGGCCGCTCGTCGTGCGCCAACGCCATGGCGTACAGCCCATGCCCGTGCGCCTTCCCGAGCAGCCGTACGAGCTCGTCCTCGCCCGCCTCGACGATCTCGTCGACCGTGTGGATGCCGGCCCGTCGCAGATGGTCGCCCGTCGCCGGCCCCACCCCCGGCAGAATCCGCACGGACATCGGCCCGAGCATCTCCCGTTCGCTCCCCGGGTCGATCACCACCAGACCGTCGGGCTTGGCCTGCTCGGACGCGATCTTCGCGAGCATCTTGGACGCCGCGAGTCCCACCGATCCCGTCAGCCCGGTGACCGCCCGTATGTCGGCGCGCAGCTTCTCCCCCGCGAGCCGCGCCGACGCCTCGTCCCAGGCCGCACCCCCGGCCTCCAGGTCCACGAACGCCTCGTCGAGGCTCAACGGCTCCACCAACGGCGACAGCGCCCGCAGCAGCCCCATCACCTGCTCGCTGATCGCCCGGTAGAACCCGAAGCGCGGCACGAGATACGCGGCATTGGGCGCCAGCCGCCGCGCCTGGGCCATCGGCATCGCGGAGTGCACCCCGAAAACCCGTGCCTCGTACGACGCGGTCGCCACCACACCGCGCGGCCCCAGTCCGCCCACGATGACGGCTTTCCCACGCAGACTCGGCTTGGACGCCTGCTCCGCGGAGGCGAAGAAGGCATCCATGTCGAGATGCAGGATCGTGGGCGCGGTTCTCACATGTCCGATGCTGCCCTACGCCACTGACAATGCCCTCGGTAATCCCCCGGGCAAAGCCTCAAACGGCCCGATTGCCCCGCCGCCGCGCCAGCTCGTCGGCGGGGTTGTGCCCCACCAGCGTCTCCCCGGTGTCGATCCGCTCCCCGTGCAGCTGGGACAACGCGCTCTCGACGTCCCGCCACACCACGCCCACGGCGATCCCGAAGATGCCCTGCCCGCCCTGGAGCAGCGCGTGGACCTCGTCGGGCGAGGTGCACTCGTAGACCGTGGCACCGTCGCTCATCAGCGTCATGCGCTCCAGGTCCCGGAAACCGCTCTCCCGCAGGTGCTGCACGGCGGTACGGATGTTCTGGAGCGACACACCGGTGTCGAGGAACCGCTTGACGACCTTCAGGACGACGACGTCCCGGAAGCTGTACAGGCGCTGCGTCCCCGACCCGTAGGCGGGCCGCACGCTCGGCTCGACGAGCCCGGTGCGCGCCCAGTAGTCGAGTTGCCGATAGGTGATGCCGGCGGCCGCACAGGCCGTCGGCCCGCGGTAGCCGATCTGCTCGGACGCCATGGACGTCGCCCCTCCGCCACTGCTCGGCACGGCCGCCGGTCGCTGCGGAGCGTGATCGGCCGCGTTGCTGTGCTGGGGATCCCCCCAACTCGAACGCAGTTGAGAGCTCGGGGGAGGGTACGGACCGCTTGCCCCGAGACTCCGTCCGGGGGCACCCCCAGCCGTACCGCCGCCGCTGCTGCTCACGCCGACCTCCGTCCTTGACCTGCCTTCTCGACGGTAGGCAGTCACCCGGGGTGCGTCAACGATCGCCACACTCGGCACGCCGAGTGATAATCACCCTAGGAGTGGTTTGCCGTACCCCACCGCGGGGAAAGGCTAGCCGAATGCGCTCGGGGCGGGCCGTAGGACGCTCTCACACGCCGGTGGCAAATGCCGGCATTTCCGTGGTGACCGGACACAGCCGACCCGTCACGGACGGCGAGTCCACCGGGCCGGCCCCCGTCTCACTGGCTGCTGGTGCCGAAGTCCTCGGGCGAGATCTGGTCGAGGAACTCGCGGAACTTCTCCACCTCGTCCTCCTGCTCGTCCGGGATCGCGATCCCGGCGTCGTCGAGCACACCGTCGCTGCCGTAGATCGGCGTTCCGGTGCGCAGGGCCAGCGCTATGGCATCGGACGGCCGGGCGCTCACCTCCACGCCGCTCGCGAAGACCAGTTCCGCGTAGAAGACGCCCTCACGCAGATCCGTGATGCGCACTTCGGTGAGCTCCTGGCCGACGGCCTCCAGCACGTCCTTGAACAGGTCGTGGGTCAGCGGTCGTGCGGGGGCCATGCCCTGCTGGGCGAAGGCGATCGCCGTCGCCTCCCCCGGCCCGATCCAGATGGGGAGGTAGCGGTCGCCTCCCACTTCACGCAGGAGCACGATCGGTTGGTTGGAGGGCATTTCGACCCGGACACCTACGACATCGAGCTCGTTCACACAGCAACCCTAGGCCGTGCCCGGGACGTTTGGGTAGTCGGGCAGGAAACGGGGGCCCGATCCGGCGTCCGCGCCCTTCAGGGCAGCCGCACACCGAGGGCGGTCTGCACCAGGGCCGCGTGCAGCTTCACCGTGAGCCCCGCCAGTTCCTTCGTACGGGCCTCGGCGTGCGCCCGGGTCTGCGGATTGCGGTGCCGCTTCAGCGGGGCCACCACCTGGTCCACCAGCCCCGCCTCCCGGTCGGCGGCGGCCTTCATCGCGCGCAGATGCCGCGGCTCGATCCCGAACCGCCCGAGCTCGACGACGAGTGCCGCCACAGTGACCGCCTCGGCGTCGTAGGCCCCGTCCGGCAGCGGGGCGATGAGTCCGTAGGACTCCCACTCCTCGAGCTCCTGCTCGCCGATCTCGGCGGCGGCCAGCAGCTCGGACCGGCCGATCCGCGCGGCCGTGGGGGCCTCCCAGGGCTCCTGAAGCGTTTCTCCGTCCCGCTGGCGCCCCACCACGGGCAGCGCCACGGCCTCCCCGCGCTCCATGGCGTCCAGATACTCCCGGATCACCTTGAGCGGCAGATAGTGGTCCCGCTGCATCCTCAGCACATGCCCGAGACGCTCGACGTCGCCCGCGCTGAACTTGCGGTACCCCGAGGGGGTCCGCTGCGGCTCGATGAGCCCCTCGGACTCCAGGAAGCGGATCTTGGAGATGGTGACTTCGGGGAACTCGTCGCGCAGCACATTGAGCACCGTGCCGATGCTCATCAGCCCACTGTCCGCGGCGGCGGTACCGTGACCGGCACCGCCGCTCGGTGTTTGAAGCATGGACCTTCCCTGACGGGGTCAGTAGCCCCGCTGGCTCGCGTAGAAGACCAGCCGGTACTTGCCGATCTGTACCTCGTCCCCGTTGTGCAGCGGCACCGTGTCGATCCGCTCGCGGTTCACGTACGTGCCGTTGAGGCTGCCGACGTCGCCCACGGTGAACGAACCGTCCTGCTGGCGACGGAACTCCACGTGCCGACGCGACACCGTCACGTCGTCGAGGAAGATGTCGCTCTGCGGATGACGCCCCGCCGTGGTCAGATCGCCGTCCAGCAGGAAGCGGCTGCCCGAGTTCGGTCCACGGCGCACGACCAGGAGTGCGGAGCCCAGGGGCAGCGCGTCCACGGCCGCCTGCGCCTCCGGGGAGAGCGTCGGCAGCTGCGTCTGGCCGGTCGCCTCGGCGTCGTAGGCCTCGAGACCGGAGATGGAGATGGTGGAGGTCGTCTCGGACGGACGCTCGGGCGCACCGCGCAGCGGCGCACCGCAGTTGGAGCAGAAGCGGCTGTTCTCCGCGTTGCGGTTACCGCACCTCGTACACACCAGGGCCGACATGGAAAACTCTCCACCCGTACTCGAGGTTGACGGTTGCCCGAAACCTATGCCGCCGGACTGCGCAGGGTCAACAGACGGCGCGCCCTGACCTCCCGGAACGCCGCCCACCTGGTCCCGGAACAGGGGGCGCTGGCCCTCCGCGTCTGGCTGTGCGCGATGACGAGCGGTGGCGTTCGCATTGTCGCTACCCTCTCGCGCGCTCTTGCCGAACAACTTCGCAAACAACTTCACGGGCGATTCCCCTTGACCGAAACAGACCCGCCCGTGGGGCAGGACGAACCCTGATTGCATACACCGGCCGACCCGGACATCCTGACAACGTCCGTATCCACCAGACAGTTTCCACCACGCACCACCCAATCGGTGCGCCGACCCCCCGCAACCTCATGCCCTGGCCGGACGTGCCTCATGCACCCCCGGTTCACCGGGAGGACGACCGAGCGTAGTCAGGCTGCTTCGCGGCTCGCAAGGCGTCCACGACGATCTTGGTAGACCGCTCGACGGTGACGGTGGCCTGCTCCTTCTCCAGAGTCTGCACCACGCCTCCAGGAATGTTGAGCGCCGGTTCCAGGTCCTGCGGCTTGCCGATGACCTTGAAACGATAGGGGGCGTTGATCTTGTTCCCGTCGACGCTCACGCTGTTGCCGGAATCGGTCAGATACGTCCCGGCGACCACCCGCACGCCGTTCACCTGGATCGCCTCGGCACCGGCCGCGCGCAGCTCCTGGATCGCGTCGAGCAGCATGTCCGCCTCGACCGTCCCCTTCGTGTCGTCGATGGTCATCGTGATACCTGGCCCCTGCGCGGCCACCGTGCCCGCGAGGATGCCGAGTTGCCGCTCCTTCTCCAGCGTCTGCTTGCGGGCCTCCTCCGCCTGGTCCGAGCTGTTCTCCAACTCGTCACGCTGCTTCTCGAGGCCCGCCTTCTCGTCCTCAAGACGCTGAGTACGGTCATCCAGTTCATCGAGAATGCGAACAAGATCTTCCTGACGGGCACCGCGCAGCGCGCTGTCGCCGTCGCTGTTCGACGCCACCTGCACCGCCAGCCCGAATCCGAGGCCGAACAGCAGCACGGCGACGATCAGTTGGGCACGCGTGACACGCGGCGGCCACAACCCCTGGACGAGCCGCTGGCGTCCGGTCACCCCGGGTGTCGCGTCCGGCTCGTCCTTGTCGTTCGTCTCGGCCGACGGGACCGCCTCCGGAGCCGTCGCGGGCGTCTCCTCCGGCAGTTCCTTGCGCAGCCTGTTCTCCGGCGTACCGTCCTGGTCGCTCATCGGCCTCACGCCCGGAAGACGTGCCGGCGGATCGCCGCGGCGTTCGAGAAGATGCGGATACCGAGGACGACGACCACACCGGTCGACAGCTGAGCACCCACGCCCAACTTGTCGCCCAGGAACACGATCAGCGCGGCGACGACCACATTGGACAGGAACGACACCACGAAGACCTTGTCGTCGAAGATGCCGTCGAGCATGGCCCGCAGACCACCGAACACGGCGTCGAGCGCCGCCACGACGGCGATCGGCAGATAAGGCTCGACGACCGCCGGAACCTCAGGCCGGACCAACAGGCCGGCCACGACTCCCACGACGAGGCCCAGTACGGCGATCACGATGTGCCCTTCTCAGTTCTCGGCTGTGCTGTACGTACGATCACACTCGTTGCTGCAGGCAACCGGAGATCCCCCTCCACGGAGATGGCCGTCCGGATGCCGTAGTTCTCCTGCAGGGCGTTCAGATACAGCCCGTCGGCGCTGTTCTGGAACCTGGTGCTCAGCCGCTGCCCGTCCCCCACCGCGAGCACCGTGTACGGCGGCACCAGCGGCCTGTTGTCGACCAGTATCGCGTCACCGGCGGCCCTGATCGCGGACAGCGCCGTCAACCGCTGTCCGTTGATGGAGACGGCCTCCGCGCCCGACTCCCACAGCCCGTTGACGACGCGCTGCATGTCCCGGTCCCGGACCCGGCCGGTGTCGGAGAACCCGGAGGTCTCGCGCGGGTCGCCGTCACCACCGGTGGTGGCCTCCTTGGCGTCGTCCACGACCAGCTTCACGCCTGGTCCGTGCACGGCCGTGGCGCCCGACAGCAGGCCGACCAGGTCCGCCTGCCCGCTGCCGCCGCTGTCCCTGAGCGCCGCGCGCTGCATGGCGCTCACGTCGTCGCGCAGGTCGTCGACCGTGCCCTCCAGCCTGTCGGCCGCGTCCGTCTCCCGGTCGATGCGGTCGATCAGCTCCTCGCGCTCCTTGGCCACGACGGGAGCCGCGACGCGCGCCTGCGCCGCACCGACGGTCACGACAAGCGCCGCCAGCACCAGGCCGGCGGCAAGCCCCAGCTTCGCCCGCAGCGTCTTGGGCAGGCCCCCTTCGCCCGCGGCCTTCTTCCGAGCGGCCGCCTCGGCATACCCGTCGTCGAGGCTGTGGTCCATGACGTTGGTGAGCAGCGACATGGACGCGTCCGGACGCGAGGGGCGCGTGGGTGTGCTCCGAACGGGGGGCTGCTGCGGCATGCCGCACATCGTCGCACGTCGCGACCAGTACCTCCGAACGGCCCCACCGGCGTGCCGGACAGGCCCCCTTGGGGACACTTGTCCGGCACGCACGCGTGCTGCGGATTTAGCGACCGGCGCTGTCCACGACCGCCGCCCACTCGTCCAGCAACGCCTGGGCAGAGGCGTCGTCGGGCCCTTCCGCCCACAGATGGGTGACCGCCTCGGCGGGATCGGGCAGCACCATGACCCACCGCCCGTCGGTCTCCACGACCCGCACTCCATCGGTCGTGTCGACAAAGCGATCCCCGGCCGCCTCCACGACCCGGCGCATCACGAGCCCCTTGACCGCCCAGGGAGTCGCCAGATCCCGCTTGAGCACATGCGCCCGCGGAATCCGCGCGTCGATCTGGCTGAGCGTGAGCTGCGTCCGCGCGACAAGCCCGATCAGCCGTACGAAGGCCGCCGTACCGTCGAAGACGCTGCTGAACTCGGGCACGATGAACCCGCCCTTGCCGTCACCACCGAAGATGGTCGAGTCATCACGCCCGACCCGCGTCAGGTCGTCGGGTGACGTGGTCGTCCACTCCACCTGCGTCCCGTGGTACGCCGCCACCTGCTCGGCGATCCGCGTGGTGGTCACCGGCAGCGCCACCCGCCCACTGCGCCGCTCCGCGGCCACCAGATCGAGCATGACGAGCAACGCCCGGTCGTCCTCGATGATCCGACCCTTCTCGTCGACCAGCGACAAGCGCTCGCCGACCGGGTCGAACCGCACCCCGAAGGCGGCCCGCGACGACGCCACGATCTCCCCGAGCCGCACCAGCCCCGACCGCCGCACGTCGGCGGTCTCCGTGGGCCGTGACTCGTCGAGCCCCGGGTTGACGGTCAACGAGTCCACCCCGAGCTTCCCGAGCAGACTGGGCAGCACAAGCCCGGCACTGCCGTTCGAGGCATCGACGACGACCTTCAGCCCGGACTCGGCAATCCCCGTGGTGTCGACGTTCCGCAGCAACGACCCGGTGTACGAGTCGAACACGCTCGCGGGGAAGTGCAGGTCCCCGATCTCACCGGGGAACGCACGCCGGTACTCCTGCCGCGCGAACACCCGGTCCAGCTTCCGCTGACTGCCCTGCGACAGGTCGGCTCCACGCCCGTCGAAGAACATGATGTCGACGGAATCCGGCACCCCGGGTGTCGTACGAATCATGATCCCGCCCGCACTGCCCCGCGCGGTCTGCTGCCGGGCAACCGGCAGCGGTACGTTCTCCAGATCTCTTACGTCGATGGCGCTGGCCTGCAACGCGGAGATGACCGCCCTCTTCAGCGCGCGCGCACCACGCGAGTGGTCGCGGGCCGTGGTGACCGTCGACCCCTTCTTCAACGTCGTCGCGTAAGCGCCGGCGAGACGCACGGCCAGCTCGGGAGTGATCTCCACGTTCAGAATTCCCGAGACCCCACGGGCACCGAAGAGATGCGCCTGCCCTCGGGACTCCCAGATCACCGAAGTGTTGACGAAGGCGCCGGCCTCGATGGTCTTGAACGGATAGACCCGCACATTGCCCTGCACGATCGATTCTTCACCGATCAGGCACTCGTCGCCGATGACCGCGCCGTCCTCGATCCGGGCCGCACGCATGATGTCGGTGTTCTTCCCGACGACACAGCCCCGCAGATTGCTGTGCTGCCCGACATAGACGTTGTCGTGCACAACGGCCTTGTGCAGGAACGCCCCGCTCTTCACGACGACGTTGGACCCCACGACGGTGTGCTCACGGATCTCGACGCCGGCCTCGACCTTGGCGTAGTCCCCGATGTAGAGAGGGCCCCGCAGTACGGCGTCCGGATGCACTTCCGCACCCTCGGCGACCCACACCCCGGGCGAGAGCTCGAAGCCGTCGATCTCGACGTCGACCTTGCCCTCCAGGACATCGGCCTGGGCCTTCACATAGCTCTCGTGGGTACCGACGTCCTCCCAGTAGCCCTCGGCCACAAAGCCGTAGATCGGCTTGCCTTCCTTCATGAGCTGAGGGAAGACGTCACCGGACCAGTCGACGGGTACGTCGGCCTCGACATAGTCGAAGACCTCGGGCTCCATCACATAGATGCCGGTGTTCACCGTGTCGGAGAAGACCTGCCCCCAGGTCGGCTTCTCCAGGAAGCGCTCGACCTTTCCTTCTTCGTCGACGATGGTGATACCGAATTCCAGCGGATTGGGGACGCGCGTCAGACAGACGGTGACCAGCGCGCCCTTCTCCTTGTGGAAATTGATCAGCTCGGTGAGGTCGAAGTCCGTCAGGGCATCGCCGGAGATGACGAGGAAGGCATCGTCCTTCAACGCCTCCTCGGCGTTCTTGACGCTTCCGGCGGTACCGAGTGGCTTCTCCTCATTGGCATAGGAGAGCTCCATTCCGAGCTCTTCGCCGTCACCGAAGTAGTTCTTGACCAAGGAGGCCAGGAACTGGACAGTAACGACGGTCTCGTTGAGCCCATGCCTTTTGAGCAGCCTCAGAACGTGCTCCATGATCGGGCGGTTGGCCACGGGTAGGAGCGGCTTGGGCATGCTCGAGGTCATGGGGCGAAGGCGCGTGCCTTCGCCTCCGGCCATCACGACGGCCTTCATGTCGGAAGCGTCCTCCTCCAAGAGACGACGGTCTAGCCGACTTCACCCGTCCAGATTGTCCCGCACTTTTCCAGCACGGGCCATCGCACCACTAAGACTGCGCCAATCGGCGAGTTCAATCGGCCATGGCGTCCGCACGAACCAAGCGGCGGACTTGTACCACGTAGAGGACTCCTGCCCACCAGTACAGGGTTGTACCCCATCCTGCGAACGCCCATCCGAAAATAGCAGCGAGTGACGGCAGCCAGCCAGTTCCGTCACTGAGCAGCAGCAAGGGGAAGGCATACATCAGGTTGAACGTGGCGGCCTTGCCGAGGAAGTTCACCTGAGGCGGCGGATAGCCATGGCGCCTGAGGATGCCCACCATCACCAGCAGAACCAGCTCACGCGCGAGCAGTACAGCGGTCAACCAAATCGGCAGAATCTCGCGCCATGTCAGCCCGACCAAAGTCGAGAGAATGTAGAGCCGGTCCGCGGCAGGATCCAGAAGCCGGCCGAGGCTGCTGATCTGGTTCCAGCGCCGGGCGAGCTTGCCGTCCAGGTAGTCACTGACGCCACTGAAGGCCAACACCAGAAGCGCCCAACCATCACTCTGGGGGCCTCCGAACTCGGGCCTGAGGATCAACCACAGGAAGAGGGGCACACCAACGAGCCGCGCCATGCTGAGGATGTTGGGGATGGTGAGGACTCGATCCGTCTGGACGCGAGTCTCCTGGACCTCCACCCGGGGGCCTCCTGTGGGAAACGTGCGAACGATGCCCCCTGACCTTACCTCAACGCAAAAAAGCTCCGGCTCTCGGGCGTATGCCCAAGAGCCGGAGCTGTAAAAGGAGTTCGGCGGCGTCCTACTCTCCCACAGGGTCCCCCCTGCAGTACCATCGGCGCTGTAAGGCTTAGCTTCCGGGTTCGGAATGTAACCGGGCGTTTCCCTCACGCTATGACCACCGAAACACTATGAAACTGTCAAACACTGCCACACCACGCCGTGACCAGGCGCGGGGCTGTTCGTGGTTTCAGAACCAACACAGTGGACGCGAGCAACTGAGGACAAGCCCTCGGCCTATTAGTACCGGTCACCTCCACACGTTACCGTGCTTCCAGATCCGGCCTATCAACCCAGTCGTCTACTGGGAGCCTTACCCCATCAAGTGGGTGGGAGTCCTCATCTCGAAGCAGGCTTCCCGCTTAGATGCTTTCAGCGGTTATCCCTCCCGAACGTAGCCAACCAGCCATGCCCTTGGCAGAACAACTGGCACACCAGAGGTTCGTCCGTCCCGGTCCTCTCGTACTAGGGACAGCCCTTCTCAAGACTCCTACGCGCACAGCGGATAGGGACCGAACTGTCTCACGACGTTCTAAACCCAGCTCGCGTACCGCTTTAATGGGCGAACAGCCCAACCCTTGGGACCGACTCCAGCCCCAGGATGCGACGAGCCGACATCGAGGTGCCAAACCATCCCGTCGATATGGACTCTTGGGGAAGATCAGCCTGTTATCCCCGGGGTACCTTTTATCCGTTGAGCGACGGCGCTTCCACAAGCCACCGCCGGATCACTAGTCCCGACTTTCGTCCCTGCTCGACCCGTCGGTCTCACAGTCAAGCTCCCTTGTGCACTTACACTCAACACCTGATTGCCAACCAGGCTGAGGGAACCTTTGGGCGCCTCCGTTACTCTTTAGGAGGCAACCGCCCCAGTTAAACTACCCATCAGACACTGTCCCTGATCCGGATCACGGACCCAGGTTAGACATCCAGCACGACCAGACTGGTATTTCAACGACGACTCCACCCGAACTGGCGTCCGAGCTTCACAGTCTCCCAGCTATCCTACACAAGCCGAACCGAACACCAATATCAAACTGTAGTAAAGGTCCCGGGGTCTTTCCGTCCTGCTGCGCGAAACGAGCATCTTTACTCGTAGTGCAATTTCACCGGGCCTATGGTTGAGACAGTCGAGAAGTCGTTACGCCATTCGTGCAGGTCGGAACTTACCCGACAAGGAATTTCGCTACCTTAGGATGGTTATAGTTACCACCGCCGTTTACTGGCGCTTAAGTTCTCAGCTTCGCAACCCCGAAAGGTCACTAACCGGTCCCCTTAACGTTCCAGCACCGGGCAGGCGTCAGTCCGTATACATCGCCTTACGGCTTCGCACGGACCTGTGTTTTTAGTAAACAGTCGCTTCTCGCTGGTCTCTGCGGCCACCCCCAGCTCGAGGAGCAAGTCCTCTCACCAAGCGTGGCCCCCCTTCTCCCGAAGTTACGGGGGCATTTTGCCGAGTTCCTTAACCATAGTTCACCCGAACGCCTCGGTATTCTCTACCTGACCACCTGAGTCGGTTTAGGGTACGGGCCGCCATGAAACTCGCTAGAGGCTTTTCTCGACAGCATAGGATCATCCACTTCACCACAATCGGCTCGGCATCAGGTCTCAGCCTTATGTGATCCGGATTTGCCTAGATCACGGCCTACACCCTTACCCCGGGACAACCACCGCCCGGGATGGACTACCTTCCTGCGTCACCCCATCACTCACCTACTACCAGATCGGGTCAGCGGCTCCACCACTCCCCTTTGCCCGAAGGCTCCGGGGCGGCTTCACGGCCTTAGCATCACTGGATTCGATGTTTGACGCTTCACAGCGGGTACCGGAATATCAACCGGTTATCCATCGACTACGCCTGTCGGCCTCGCCTTAGGTCCCGACTTACCCTGGGCAGATCAGCTTGACCCAGGAACCCTTAGTCAATCGGCGCACACGTTTCTCACGTGTGAATCGCTACTCATGCCTGCATTCTCACTCGTCAACCGTCCACAACTCGCTTCCGCGGCTGCTTCACCCGGCAGACGACGCTCCCCTACCCATCACAGCCTCCGTTGGGAGTATTGCTGCAATGACACGACTTCGGCGGTACGCTTGAGCCCCGCTACATTGTCGGCGCGGAATCACTAGACCAGTGAGCTATTACGCACTCTTTCAAGGGTGGCTGCTTCTAAGCCAACCTCCTGGTTGTCTGTGCGACTCCACATCCTTTCCCACTTAGCGTACGCTTAGGGGCCTTAGTCGATGCTCTGGGCTGTTTCCCTCTCGACCATGGAGCTTATCCCCCACAGTCTCACTGCCGCGCTCTCACTTACCGGCATTCGGAGTTTGGCTAAGGTCAGTAACCCGGTAGGGCCCATCGCCTATCCAGTGCTCTACCTCCGGCAAGAAACACACGACGCTGCACCTAAATGCATTTCGGGGAGAACCAGCTATCACGGAGTTTGATTGGCCTTTCACCCCTAACCACAGGTCATCCCCCAGGTTTTCAACCCTGGTGGGTTCGGTCCTCCACGAAGTCTTACCTCCGCTTCAACCTGCCCATGGCTAGATCACTCCGCTTCGGGTCTTGAGCGCGCTACTAAACCGCCCTATTCGGACTCGCTTTCGCTACGGCTTCCCCACACGGGTTAACCTCGCAACACACCGCAAACTCGCAGGCTCATTCTTCAAAAGGCACGCAGTCACGACGCATTGAGTAAACTCAATGCGCGACGCTCCCACGGCTTGTAGGCACACGGTTTCAGGTACTATTTCACTCCGCTCCCGCGGTACTTTTCACCATTCCCTCACGGTACTATCCGCTATCGGTCACCAGGGAATATTTAGGCTTAGCGGGTGGTCCCGCCAGATTCACACGGGATTTCTCGGGCCCCGTGCTACTTGGGTGTCTCTCAAACGAGCCGCTGACGTTTCGACTACGGGGGTCTTACCCTCTACGCCGGACCTTTCGCATGTCCTTCGCCTACATCAACGGTTTCTGACTCGTCCTGTCGCCGGCAGACGACAGAAGAGAGATCCCACAACCCCGTATACGCAACCCCTGCCGGGTCTCACACGCATACGGTTTGGCCTCATCCGGTTTCGCTCGCCACTACTCCCGGAATCACGGTTGTTTTCTCTTCCTGCGGGTACTGAGATGTTTCACTTCCCCGCGTTCCCTCCACATACCCTATGTGTTCAGGTATGGGTGACAGCCCATGACGACTGCCGGGTTTCCCCATTCGGAAACCCCCGGATCAAAGCCTGGTTGACGACTCCCCGGGGACTATCGTGGCCTCCCACGTCCTTCATCGGTTCCTGGTGCCAAGGCATCCACCGTGCGCCCTTAAAAACTTGGCCACAGATGCTCGCGTCCACTGTGCAGTTCTCAAACAACGACCAGCCACCCGTCACACACCACTCACGCGGTGCTTCACCGGGGCCGGCATCGAAGTACAACCTTGCGGCCGTTACTTCAGACACCCAACAGCGTGCCCGACACCCTCGCCACTCGTGATCAGCGTTCCACGCTCCGAAGAGCAGTACTGGCAGCCCGAGATGACTGAGAGTGCCGAATAATCAACGTTCCACCCATGAGCAACCAGCATCGAACGTTCGCCGATGTACTGGCCTCTGACCAACCGGAGTTGGTGAGAAGTGCTCCTTAGAAAGGAGGTGATCCAGCCGCACCTTCCGGTACGGCTACCTTGTTACGACTTCGTCCCAATCGCTGGTCCCACCTTCGACAGCTCCCTCCCACAAGGGGTTGGGCCACCGGCTTCGGGTGTTACCGACTTTCGTGACGTGACGGGCGGTGTGTACAAGGCCCGGGAACGTATTCACCGCAGCAATGCTGATCTGCGATTACTAGCAACTCCGACTTCATGGGGTCGAGTTGCAGACCCCAATCCGAACTGAGACAGGCTTTTTGAGATTCGCTCCACCTCACGGTTTCGCAGCTCATTGTACCTGCCATTGTAGCACGTGTGCAGCCCAAGACATAAGGGGCATGATGACTTGACGTCGTCCCCACCTTCCTCCGAGTTGACCCCGGCGGTCTCCTGTGAGTCCCCATCACCCCGAAGGGCATGCTGGCAACACAGGACAAGGGTTGCGCTCGTTGCGGGACTTAACCCAACATCTCACGACACGAGCTGACGACAGCCATGCACCACCTGTACACCGACCACAAGGGGGCGACCATCTCTGGCCGTTTCCGGTGTATGTCAAGCCTTGGTAAGGTTCTTCGCGTTGCGTCGAATTAAGCCACATGCTCCGCTGCTTGTGCGGGCCCCCGTCAATTCCTTTGAGTTTTAGCCTTGCGGCCGTACTCCCCAGGCGGGGAACTTAATGCGTTAGCTGCGGCACCGACGACGTGGAATGTCGCCAACACCTAGTTCCCACCGTTTACGGCGTGGACTACCAGGGTATCTAATCCTGTTCGCTCCCCACGCTTTCGCTCCTCAGCGTCAGTAATGGCCCAGAGATCCGCCTTCGCCACCGGTGTTCCTCCTGATATCTGCGCATTTCACCGCTACACCAGGAATTCCGATCTCCCCTACCACACTCTAGCTAGCCCGTATCGAATGCAGACCCGGGGTTAAGCCCCGGGCTTTCACACCCGACGTGACAAGCCGCCTACGAGCTCTTTACGCCCAATAATTCCGGACAACGCTTGCGCCCTACGTATTACCGCGGCTGCTGGCACGTAGTTAGCCGGCGCTTCTTCTGCAGGTACCGTCACTTTCGCTTCTTCCCTGCTGAAAGAGGTTTACAACCCGAAGGCCGTCATCCCTCACGCGGCGTCGCTGCATCAGGCTTTCGCCCATTGTGCAATATTCCCCACTGCTGCCTCCCGTAGGAGTCTGGGCCGTGTCTCAGTCCCAGTGTGGCCGGTCGCCCTCTCAGGCCGGCTACCCGTCGTCGCCTTGGTGAGCCGTTACCTCACCAACAAGCTGATAGGCCGCGGGCTCATCCTTCACCGCCGGAGCTTTCAACCCCCACCCATGCGAGTGGAAGTGGTATCCGGTATTAGACCCCGTTTCCAGGGCTTGTCCCAGAGTGAAGGGCAGATTGCCCACGTGTTACTCACCCGTTCGCCACTAATCCCCACCGAAGTGGTTCATCGTTCGACTTGCATGTGTTAAGCACGCCGCCAGCGTTCGTCCTGAGCCAGGATCAAACTCTCCGTGAATGTTTTCCCGTAATCGGGATGAACACCACGAGAGCGGAACCACCGGAGGAATGATCCGATGGTTCACAGCGTCCTCGCTGTGTTGTTTCAAAGGAACCTCGCCCCAACCGATGACCGGCCGGAGACGGGGTATCAACTAATCTGGCGTTGATTTTTGGCACGCTGTTGAGTTCTCAAGGAACGGACGCTTCCTTTGTACTCACCCGAGAGACTCTCTCAGGCTTTCCTCCGGGCGCTTCCCTTCGGTGTTCCAAACTCTATCAGTGTTTTTCCGACCCTCTGACCACCCTCCCGCAGGCATGCAGAAGGAGATCCAGAGATAGGATCTGACAAGTTGGTTGTTGCCTGGCAAGGACGCTTGGTGACGTCGCTCAACCCCGGGCAGGAGTACGACTGTACACGGGGCATCGGAGCACAGGCAAATCGATTTGAGCTATGGTCTAGACCACCTGGCAGCGACGGTACAGCAGGCGGCGGGCTCTCACGCGGAACCCGTACTTCATATGACATACCCTGCTGAACAGTGCGCCGTCCGATACAGGCAGTGACGGCCCATTCAGATCTCCACCCCTGGGAGGCTTCCCATGACCACCGTGACGTCCCCTCTTGCAGGACGCGCCATCGGACTGGCTTCCGTGCCCGATCCGGTCTTCTCCGGGGCCATGGTCGGCCCGGGTACGGCGATCGACCCCGTGCGTGAGCCTTCCGAGGCTGTCGCGCCCGTCGACGGAGTCATCGTCTCGCTCCACCCGCACGCCTTCGTCGTCGTCGACGACCAGGGCCACGGCGTGCTCACCCACCTCGGGATCGACACCGTGCAGCTCAACGGCGAGGGATTCGAGCTGCTCGTGAACAAGGGCGACACCGTGACGCGCGGCCAGAGCGTCGTGCGCTGGAACCCGGCCGCCGTGGAGGCGGCCGGCAAGTCGCCGGTCTGCCCGGTCGTGGCGCTCGAGGCCACGGCCGAGGCCCTCTCCGATCTGCGTGACAGCGGCGATGTGAAGGCCGGCGACAGCCTCTTCGCCTGGGCATGACGTCAACGCCGTCGTATGACGGCATGTAGTGGCAACCACCGCGGCGGCGGGACCCGCCGCACTATCGGAGACGGGTGAGATGGAAGCAACGCTGCGAGGCGTCGGCGTGAGCCACGGTGTGGCCATCGGCGAGGTTCGGCACATGGGAACGGCGGTTCTCGAACCGCCTGCCAAGCAGATTCCGGCGGAGGACGCGGAGCGCGAACAGGGGCGCGCCCGTAAGGCCGTGGAAGCTGTGGCCGCGGACCTGATGGCGCGCGGCAATCTGGCGGGTGGTGAGGCCCAGGCCGTGCTCGAGGCCCAGGCCATGATGGCCCAGGACCCGGAACTGATGGCGGACGTCGACCGGCGTATCGCCGTCGGCAGCACGGCCGAGCGTGCCGTGTACGACGCGTTCGCGGCGTACCGCGAGCTGCTGGCGGCTGCCGGTGAGTATCTCGCCGGTCGGGTCGCCGACCTTGATGACGTGCGGAATCGTATCGTCGCTCGTCTGCTCGGGGTTCCCATGCCGGGTGTCCCGGACAGTGACGAGCCCTATGTGCTGGTGGCGCGTGATCTGGCGCCCGCCGACACGGCTCTGCTGGACCCGACGCTGGTTCTCGGTTTTGTGACCGAGGAGGGCGGGCCGACCAGCCACAGCGCGATTCTGGCGCGGGCGCTCGGCGTCCCAGCTGTCGTCGCTCTGCCGGGCGCCGGTGAGCTGGCCGAGGGCACGGTGATCGCTGTCGACGGCAGCACCGGCGACATCTTCGTCGAGCCGAGCGAGGAGAAGAAGGCGGAGCTGGAGGCCGCCGCGGCCGAGCGCAAGGCGGCGCTGTCGGCGTCGACCGGGCCGGGTGCCACGGCCGACGGTCACAAGGTGCCGCTGCTGGCCAACGTCGGTGGTCCGGCGGACGTGCCGGCCGCGGTGGAGGCCGGTGCCGAGGGTGTGGGTCTGTTCCGTACGGAGTTCCTCTTCCTGGACGACAGCAAGAACGCCCCGTCGGAGGAGAAGCAGGTCGAGGCCTACCGACAGGTTCTCGAGGCCTTCCCCGAGGGTCGTGTCGTCGTCCGTGTGCTGGATGCCGGTGCGGACAAGCCGCTGGACTTCCTGACGCCTGGCGACGAGCCGAACCCGGCGCTGGGCGTGCGTGGTCTGCGCACGTTGCTCGACCACCCCGAGGTGCTGCGCACGCAGCTGACGGCCTTGGCGAAGGCCGCTGAGGGGCTGCCGGTCTACCTCGAGGTCATGGCCCCGATGGTGGCGGACCGTACGGATGCCAAGGCGTTCGCCGACGCGTGTCGTGCGGCGGGGTTGCGGGCGAAGTTCGGCGCGATGGTGGAGATCCCGTCGGCCGCGTTGCGGGCGCGCTCGATTCTGCAGGAGGTCGAGTTCCTGTCGCTGGGGACGAACGACCTCGCGCAGTACACCTTCGCCGCGGACCGTCAGGTGGGTGCGGTGTCTCGGCTGCAGGATCCTTGGCAGCCCGCGCTCCTGGACCTGGTCGCGCTGTCCGCGGAAGCGGCGAAGGCCGAGGGCAAGAGCTGTGGTGTGTGTGGTGAGGCAGCGTCCGACCCGCTGCTCGCCTGTGTGCTGACCGGTCTGGGGGTCACCTCGCTCTCCATGGGTGCGGCGTCGATTCCTTACGTACGGGCGACTCTGGCGAAGTACACGCTGGCGCAGTGCGAGCGTGCCGCTGCTGCCGCACGTGCTGCGGACAGTGCCGATGAGGCGCGCAGTGCCGCTCAGGCGGTGCTGTCCGGCGAGTAGTCGGTCTCGCTGTCGGTTTTGTGATGGAGGGGCGCTCCACCTGTGGGTGGGGCGCCCCCCTTCTGTTCAGTGGTGGTGTCCTGGCGTCGGGCCCGCCGGTCCCAGGTCCGGCGGTACGCAGTAGTCGACGTCGGATTCCGGTGAGATGAGGTCGCCGGATTCGACGTCGGTGCAGTAGGCGTCGAACACCTCGCCCGCGGTCAGGGGCTCGAGGCCTTCGCCGCGCAGCCGCCAGCCGTAGATGCGGTCGCTGGTGCCGGGTGCGCTCGTGCGCATGACGAGTCCGCCGGGGCTCTGGGTGGCGAGGCCGAGGGCGAGGACCGTGGTGAATTCGAGGGCTTCGGCCTCGTCCAGCTGGACGTCTCCGTCGGCGGCCGTGTCCGCGTGGAGGACCGCGACGAGTGTTTCGGGTGCTCCCGAGACGCTGCAGACGAGGTGCCGGTTGCCCGGAGGCGCGGTGTCGAGGATGCGGACGAGGAGGCCGGACGCCCAGGTGAAGGCTGCTCGACCGATGTCCTCGCCGCAGGAGGCGCAGGCGCCGAGGCGGGCCAGGAGTGTGGACGCGTACTCCCATGTGGCCTGGCGGACGGCTTCGTCGATCAGGGCCGGGACGAGGTCGGCCAAGGGGCGGCCGTCGTACGGGATGGTCGGGCCCGTGGCGGCGAGTTCGGCGGTGAAGCGGGTGCGGCTGGACGGGATGTCCGGGTCGAGGCCGGTGTCCGCGCAGAAGTCGGCGTACTCCTCGGGGTCGAACAGGGCGACGCTGGTGTGGCTGCCCTGGGAGGCGCGGGTGCGCAGGAGGGCCTCGACCTGTTGGAGATAGCGGGTGTGGTCGTCGAAGGTGAAGCTGCGGTAGCGGCGCATGGCCCGGAAGTCATGCTCGTCGGTGAGCACGCCGATGGTGCCCGCGATTTCGCGGCGCAGGACGCGTCGCATGGTCTGGTGGTCGGTGTGTGCCATTTTTCCCCCTGTGCACAGTCGATCAATGCTCACTCACAGTAATCGGCGGCACTGACAACGGGGGCGGGCCGGGAATGCCGCCGCCGGCGCGGGGCGTCGGCGGCGGCTTCGGTTCAGGCGCGCTTGCGGGCCAGGTCCTCGTAGAAGTGGAGCAGGTCGAGGTTGTCGATGGAGCCCGGGTTGACTGCCTTGTCCAAGGGGGTGCCCTGGAGCAGCCGCTTGACGGGGACCTCGATGCGCTTGCCGGTGAGGGTGTGCGGGATGCCGGGCACTTCGATGATCTCGTCGGGGATGTGGCGCGGTGAGAGCTGTTCGCGGATCGTCTGCTTGATGCGGGCGAGGAGGTCTTCGTCGAGCGTGGTCCCGGGGGTCAGGTGCACGAAGAGGGGCATCCAGTAGCCGCCGTCGGGCTGTTCGATGCCGATGACGAGGGATTCCTTGATCTCGGGGAGGCGTTCGACGGCTTCGTAGATGTCGGCCGAGCCCATGCGTACGCCCTGGCGGTTGAGCGTCGAGTCGGAGCGGCCGTGGATGACGACGGAGCCTCGGGAGGTGATGGTGATCCAGTCGCCGTGGCGCCACACGCCGGGGTAGGTGTCGAAGTAGCTGTCGTGGTAGCGGCTGCCGTCGGGGTCGTTCCAGAAGTGGATCGGCATCGACGGCATGGGGTTGGTGACGACAAGTTCGCCGACCTCGTCGACGAGGGGTTTTCCGCTGGGGTCCCAGGACTGGAGGTCGGTGCCGAGGCCGGCTGCCTGGAGTTCGCCGATGTGGACGGGGAGGGTCGGGACGGCGCCGGCGAAGCAGGAACAGACGTCGGTGCCGCCGCTGACAGAGGCGATCCAGAGGTCGTCGCGGACCTCGTCGTGCAGCCAGCGGAATCCGTCGGGGGGCAGGGGTGAGCCGGTGGTGGCCACGCACTGGACCTTGGAGAGGTCGAAGTCGCGGCCGGGGTGTACGCCTGCTTTGCGGCAGGCCATGACGTACGCGGCCGAGGTGCCGTAGAGCGTGGCCCCGGTGCGTTCGGCGATCCGCCACTGGGCGCCGGTGTCGGGGTAGCCGGGGCTGCCGTCGTAGAGGACGATCGTCGTGCCGGTGAGCAGGCCGGAGACGAGGAAGTTCCACATCATCCAGCCGGTCGAGGTGTACCAGAAGAATCGGTCCTCGGGGCCGAGGTCGCAGTGCAGGCCGAGTTGTTTGAGGTGTTCGACCAGGATGCCGCCCTGGGACTGGACGATGGCCTTGGGAAGGCCGGTCGTGCCGGAGGAGTAGAGCACCCACAGGGGGTGGTCGAAAGGCACCTGTTCGAAGGCGGGTTCCACGTCGGCGCTCGTCAGGGCGGACCAGTCCAGGGCGCCTTCCGGGGCCTCGGTGCCGAGGAGCGGGATGTGGACGACGGCTCGCAGGGTGGGCAGTTCGCGGCGGAGTTCGGCGACTGTGTCGCGGCGGTCGTGTTCCTTGCCGCCGTAGCGGTAGCCGTCGACGGTGAACAGGACGACGGGTTCGACCTGCTGGAAGCGGTCGAGGACGCTGCGGGCGCCGAAGTCGGGGGCGCAGGAGGTCCAGACGCCGCCGACCGCGGCCGTGGCGAGGAGGGCGACGACAGCCTGCGGGATGTTGGGGAGGTAGCCGCTGACGCGGTCTCCGGGGCGTACGCCGAGCGCGCGGAGTTCGGTCGCGAGGGAGCCGACCTGGCGGCGCAGTTCGGACCAGGTGACCGGGCGTGGCTCGTGGGTCTCGTCGACGTACAGCAGGGCCGGTTCGTCCGCGCGGGTGGTGGCCGCGCGCAGGGCGTGTTCGGCGTAGTTCAGGGTCGCGCCGGGGAACCACTGGGCTCCGGGCATCGAGCGGTCGCCCAGTACGCGCGCGTAGGGGGTGGAGAACCGTACGTCGAACCATTCCGTGACGGCTTTCCAGAAGGTGTCGAGCTCGTCGACCGACCAGCGGTGCAGTGCGGGGTAGGCGCCGTCGGAGGGGGCGCCGTGGTGTTCCGCGGCCCAGGCCTGGAACCTGGTGACCTGTGCCCGTGCGATACGTTCCGGATCGGGCTGCCAGAGCGGCTGGGGGTTCACGGTCGACATGGGGCGGCTCCCGGACTGTGCGCGTCGTGTGCGTCGGCCGCGCACGGGCGGGGGTGTGCGCGTGACGCGGATGACACGGACGATGCCATGTGATCGACTTCTGCACCAGGGTGCGCCCCACATAGTCCGTGTCGTGAAGATGTGGTCCCGGCACGGGTGAACGGCAGTTGAACGACACGCGCGCGTGGGGCGGTCAGTGGCAGGGTGAACAGCATGAACGGTCGTGACCTGGTGCGTTCGATGAAGGCGGTCGGTTCGGCGGGGGCGGCCCAGAGGTTGCGTACCGTACGGGCGGCTTGGCGTACGCGGCGTGCCGATGCCGCCGGGCTGCCGGCGCGGGGGGCCGAGCGTGCGCGCGTGCCCGGTCCGGTGCAGGACGTGGAATCCGGGCCCGGAGGGGGTGTGATCCGGTTCAGCCGTTCCGAGCTGCGGATCACGGTGGCGGTGAACGGGGCGGTGTTCTGGGGCTGGGACGGGGCGGGTCCCGAGCCGTCGTACGCCTTGGCGGGCCGGTCTCCGGAGCCGGACCCGCGGGCGGTCCTGGAGCCGGACAAGGACGGCGGGTGGCGGGTGGTGGCCGAGCGGGCCACGGTCGTCGTCTCACGGCACGGTGCGGTCGAGGTGCAGACGCCCGGCGGGGTGACCCTGCGCCGCGATCTGCCCCCGCGCTGGTGGGAGCCGGTCGACGGGGGTGCGGGGCGCTGGATGCAGCGGTCGGAGGTCTCGGCGGACGCCCGCTTCTTCGGACTGGGCGGGCGGGCCTCGGGGCCGCGGCTGCGGGACGGCACGTACCGGCTGTGGAACACCGACCCCGGCCGTGCCTTCGGTCCGGGTGACGATCCGCTGTACCTGACCATGCCGGTGCAGCTGGTGGTGGCCGACGCGGCCACGCATCTGGTGTTCCACGACACCACGTGGGACGGCACGGTGACCTTGCGGGAGGGCGAGGAGGGTGCCGGTTCCGGGCACGACCGTCCCGGGTCGAGCGAACTGCGGATGTCCGGCGGTCCGTTGCGCTGCTGGGTGACGGTCGGTACTCCCGCGCGCGTGCTGCTCGCCTGGGCCTCGCTGACGGGTGCGCCGGCGCTGCCGCCGGCCTGGGCGCTGGGCTACCAGCACGCGCGGTGGGGGTTCGGGAGCGAGCAGGAGGTGCGGCGGATCGTCACGGGCTATCAGGAGCGCGATCTGCCGTTGGACGCCGTCCATCTGGACATCGACCACTATGACGAGCACCAGGTGTTCACGGTCGACCATGACCGCTTCCCGAAGCTGCCCCGGCTCTCCGCTGATCTGCGGCGGGACGGCGTCCGGTTGGTGTCGATCGTGGACCCTGCGGTCAGGGCTGAGCCCGGCAATGCCGTGTTCGACGCCGGGACGGCCGTGGACGCGTTCGTCCGGGACGGGGCGGGGCAGCTGGTGCGGGGCGAGGTGTGGTCCGGGGAGTCGGTCTTTCCCGACTTCACGCACGCGCGCGTGCGCAAGTGGTGGGGCGGGCTGTACGAGGAGCGGCTCGGTCAGGGGTTCGCCGGCTTCTGGCACGACATGAACGAGCCCACGTCGTTCGCGGCCTTCGGGGAGTCGACGTTGCCGCGTTCGGCTCGGCATGCCCTGGAAGGGCGGGGCGGCGACCATCGTGAGGCGCACAACGTCTATGCGCTGTGCATGGCTCGGGCCGCCTATGAGGGTCTGCGGGAGCTGGCCCCGCAGGAGCGGCCGTTCGTGTTCTCGCGGTCCGGGTGGGCCGGCCTGCAGCGCTACGGAGGCGCCTGGTCCGGTGACGTGGCCACGGGCTGGCCCGGGCTGCGGGCGTCGCTGTCGCTGGTGATGGGGCTGGGGCTGTGCGGAGTGCCGTACTCGGGGCCGGACGTGGGCGGCTTCGACGGGAGTCCGTCGCCCGAGCTGTATCTGCGGTGGTTCCAACTGGGCGCGTATCTGCCGCTGTTCCGCACTCATGCGAGTCTGCGGGCCGGGCGTCGGGAGCCGTGGGAGTTCGGGCCCGCGGTGTTGGAGCACGCGCGCGTGGCGCTCGCGGAGCGTCGGCGGCTGTTGCCGTACTTCATGACGCTGGCGCATCTGGCGCGGCGCACCGGGACGCCCTATGTGCGGCCGTTGTGGTGGGGCATACCGGAGGACCGGGCGCTGCGCGACTGTGAGGACGCCTTCTTGCTGGGTGACTGTCTGCTGGTGGCGCCGGTGCTCGACCCGGGCGCGGACCGGCGTGCCGTGCAGTTGCCGCGGGGGCGTTGGTACGACACGGCGACGGGGCGGGCGTACGACGGGCCGGGGCAGATCCTGGTGGACGCCCCTTTGTCGCGGATTCCGGTGCTCGCGCGCGCGGGTGCCGTCCTTCCCGTGCGTGGGGAGGACGGCGGGCTGGAGCTGGAGGTGTGGGCGCCGGCGCGGGGACGGATCGGTGGCGGGCTGGTCGTGCCGGATGCGGGTGACGGGTGGGATGAGCCGGAGATCGAGCGGTACGTCGCCCGCTGGCAGGGCCGGCGGGTGGTCGTCGAACGGGAGGGTGAGGACGGCGTGAGCGCGCCGCCTCACCCGGTGCGGGTACGAGGCGTCGAGGAGCGCTGAGGCTCAGATGTACCGGCCCTCGAACCAGGCCCGAACCGCGCGCGTGTGCAGGGGGAAGGCGAGTTCCTCGGGCCTGCGCAGGAGGTGCCAGCCTTCCGTCTCGTCCGTCGCGGCGGACGCGGGCAGGCCCTCCGCCGGGCGCTCGGGCAGGGACCCGAACAGCAGGAGGTGCCCGTCGGGTGAGCTCATGGCGTCGACGAGGCGTACGTCGCGGCTCGCCGCGTCGATGCCGGTCTCCTCCTTGAGCTCGCGGACGACGGCCTGGCGCCAGTCCTCACGGTCGTCGATGTAGCCGCCGGGCAGTGCGATGCCCCCGCGCGCGGGGGCGACGGTGCGGGTGATGACGACGAGGCTGGTGCCCTTGGTGTCGTACACGGGCTGGAGGGCCACCGCGACCGGGAGCGGGTTGCGGTAGGCCACGGTGGCGCAGGCGGGGCAGGTGCGGGGCCAACCGGTGACGCCCTCTCCGAAGGGCGCTCCGCAGCTCGAACAGTGGGAGTCGCGCGCGGAGTTGGGGGTGGGGTGCTGAGTTTCGGACACGCGGCGGACTGTATCCGATCATCGGAGGGGCGTCTTCCGGGGGCGGCTCAGTGTTTGCTTGAAAGGGACTTCCAGGACACCGGGAAGTCGAAGTAGGTGTCCGGGTACGGCTCGGGCTTGAAGGTGTAGTGCCACCATTCCTCGGCCAGGTTCACGAAGCCGAGGCCCTCCAGGGTGGACTTGAGCAGGAGCCGGTTGGCGCGCTGTGTGCCCTGGACGCGCGGGTCGAGGGTGTGGGCGAGGGTGTCGAAGCAGTCGAATCCGGTGCCCATGTCGACGGAGTCGTCGGGGAAGCGCTGGTCCTGGGGCGCGTAGCAGGGTACGAGGGGCTCACCGGGGTGGTAGGGCCGGGTCGGCTTCGCGGGCAGCCGCACGATCGTGAGGTCCATGGTCGAGCCGCGGCTGTGACCGGACTTCTCCGCGATGTACCCGTCCGCGAAGAGGCGCGTCTTGTCGACGTTCGGGTAGAACTCGCTCTTCATGGCCTGGTCGTCGAGGTCCTCGGCCCAGCGGACGAAGTGGTCGACCGCGCGTTGCGGGCGGTAGCAGTCGTAGACCTTGAGGCTGTAGCCCTGCTTCAGCAGCTTTCCTTGTGCCTTGTGGAGTGCTTCGGCGGCGGGGCGGGTGAGGATGCACAGGGGTTGCCGATAGCCGTCGATGCGCTCGCCGACGAAGTTGTGGGGGGTGAAGTAGCGCATCTCCTGGATGATCGTCGGGTCCACGGTTCTGAGCGCCACGAAGTCCCCGGGTGCCTTGGGTTCCGGGGTCGCCCGGGCGGTGGTGGAGACGGCGGTCACGGTCAGCAGGGCGGCGAGTGCGGTGCCCAGGCCGCGCAGTGCGCGCGAGAGTCGTGTCATGCCTCTGCCTCTGCCCATCTCAGGTCTCCCGTGACACACTTCTGACGTTCCGTCAGATTAGCTGCCGGGGAGGGATCTTGTCGCGTTCACGCACTCCTGTGGTCGAGGGATGGTTCGGCGGCGAGGGGGACGCGTTCCGTCTGCTGGGCACCCGCTGCTCCGCCTGCGCCGCGGTCTTCTTCCCTCGCGAGGACGTCCATTGCCGCAATCCGCGGTGCGCGGGCGGCGAACTGGTCGAGGTGCCGCTGTCGCGGCGGGGGCGCGTGTGGTCCTACACGGACGGCCGCTACCGGCCTCCGTCACCCTATGTGACCGATCCGGAACTTCCGTGGGAGCCGTACGCGTTGATCGCTGTGGAGCTGGCAGCAGAGCGGCTCGTGGTTCTCGGGCAGGGGGTGCCGGGGCTGGGCGTCGCCGATCTGGCGGTGGGCATGGAGGTGGAGGTCGTGCCCGGCGTGCTCCATGAGGACGCGGAGACGGTGTGGACGACCTGGCAGTGGCGGCCGACGACGGGGGTGAGGTCATGACCGGCGAGGTGGCGGTGCTCGGCGCGGGGATGCATCCCTGGGGCAAGTGGGGGCGCAGTTTCGTCGAGTACGGCGCTACGGCGGCCCGCGCGGCGCTCGCCGACGCCGGGCTGGAGTGGCGGGAGGTCGGCTCGATCGTCGGCGCGGACACGGTGCGTGGTGGTTATCCGGGGTACGTGGCCGGGGCGACGTTCGCCAAGGCGCTGGGCTGGCAGGGGACTCGGGTCACGAGCGTGTACGCGGCGTGCGCTTCAGGGGCGCAGGCGGTCAACACCGCGCGGGCGCAGATCCTTTCGGGGCTGGCGGACGTGGTGCTCGTGGTGGGGGCCGACGCGGCGCCCAAGGGGTTCTTCCGGCCCGCCGGCGGGGATCGGCCCGACGACCCCGACTGGCTGCGTTTCCGGGTGCTCGGGGCGACCAATCCGACGTACTTCGGGCTGTACGCACGGCGGCGGATCGCCGTCCACGGGGACACGTTGGAGGACTTCGCGCAGGTCAAGGTGAAGAACTCGGCCATGGGCGCGCTGAATCCGTACGCGCGCTACCGCAAGCGGGTCACCGGTGAGGAGGTCGCCGCCTCGGCGGTGGTCGCCGATCCGCTGCGGCTGCTCGACATCTGCGCGACCTCGGACGGTGGTGCCGCGTTGGTGCTGTCCAGCATGGAGTTCGCGCGTCGCCATGGCGTGGCGGAGCCGGTGCGCATCCGCGCGGTGTCGACGGTGACGCCGCGGTACCCCAACACCGTGCTGGATCTGCCCGACATCGCGACGGACTCCGCGGTGGCGGTGGAGCCGGCCGCGCGGACGTTCCGGGAGTCGATCGCGGGGGCCGCCTACGAGGAGGCGGGTATCGGCCCTGAGGATCTCTCCCTGGCCGAGGTCTACGACCTGTCCACCGCCCTGGAGTTGCAGTGGTACGAGGATCTCGGGCTGTGCGGTGCGGGTGAGGGGGCCAAACTGTTGCGGGAGGGTGCCACGAGCCTCGACGGGCGGATACCCGTGAACCCGAGCGGAGGGCTGGCGTCCTTCGGGGAGGCCGTGCCGGCGCAGGCGATCGCCCAAGTGTGCGAGCTCACCTGGCAGTTGCGGGGCGCCGCGGGCGACCGGCAGGTGGCCGGGGCCCGGGTGGGGATCACGGCGAACCAGGGTCTGTTCGGGCACGGGTCGGCGGTGATCGCGGTGCGGTGAGGCGGAGTCGTACAGGGGCACCGCAAGGGCTTTCCCGTACGCTGCGTGATCACCTCGGAATCCTGCGTGAACGTCTCATGAACTGCGCTCGGGCGTGCGCCCGCGGCGCCATCATGCTCCCGTGCCCTCCTGGACGGATACTCTCCGCTTCGCCTTCCAACCGGTGGTCAACCTGGCGACCGGCGCGGTCGCGGGGCTGGAGATACTCGCCCGCCCGGAGACCGGCGACGTCCTCGCCGAGGCCCGTCGAGATCCGGAACTCGACGGCAGGCTGGCGGTCTCGGCGGTCCGCGCGGCCGCGCGCAAGGAGACGTTGCTTCCGCTGCACGTCAACGTGTTCGCGGCGACCCTCGCCGACCTCGGCGGGCTCACTCCGCTGCACACCGCGGTGCGGGAGGCGGGCAGGCTGCCGTGGGAGGTGACGATCGACATCTCGCCGCCGTACACGCACGTGCCGCACCAGGCGCTCCTGGAGGCCGTGGGGGCGCTGCGCGGCCAGGGTTTCCGGATCAGTGCGGACGGGGTCGGGGACGGCGACGTACCGCTGCGGCTGCTGACGGACCTGGCGCCCGACCTCGTGAAGCTCGACGCGTCCCTGCTCGCCCGGCCCGCGGCGGTGCGGGCGATGCGCACGCTGTGCGAGCAGCTCGGGGCGCTGTTGTCGGTGGAGGGGGTGGAGACGGAACGGCAGTGCGCGGCCGCGGTGGCGGCCGGTGCGCAGCTGGCGCAGGGCGAGTTGTTCGCGCCGCCGGCCCGGCTGCCCGCCGCGGACGTATACGTTCCGCCCCGCTCCCCCGGTGTCGCCTCGCTGCCGCGGTCGGGGCCTTCGGTGCGGCAGTTCGTGCGGCCCGCCGCGCTGCTGCCCGTCACCGCGTCGGCGGGCCATGTGCGGGCGCTGCTGACCGGGTCGCCGGAGGTGTCCGGGGTGCTGCTGGTGGACGCGCACGGGGTGCCGGTCCGCTCGGTGCATCGGTCCCGGTTTCTGCTGTCGATGTCCGGTCGGTACGGGCACGCGCTCTACGCCGACCGGCCCGCCGCCAAGCTGGGCGACGCGCCGCGCACGGTGGGGGTGGACGCCACCGCGTGGGAGGTCCTGGACGTGGTGGCGGTCGGCGGGCGGGACCGTACGTCCGACGATGTGGCCGTCGTGGACCACTACGGCCGGTGCGTGGGCGTCGTACGTCTCGCGGACCTGGTGCGGGCGCTGGCCGAGTCCCGGGTGGAGGAGGCGGCCGGGCTCAATCCGCTGACCCGGCTGCCGGGTTCGGACGCGATCACCGGCGAGGTGGACCGGCGGATCGCGGACGGGCGGGCGTTCGCGCTGAGCTGGCTGGACGTGGACCACTTCAAGCAGGTCAACGACGGGGCCGGCTTCGCGGCGGGCGACGAGCTGATCCGGTCGGTGGGGCGGGCGTTGCAGCGTGCGGCGTCCGACAGCACGCGCGTGGGGCACATCGGGGGCGACGACTTCCTGGTCCTGGCCGATCCGGAGGGGCTGGATCCGCTGGTCGCGTCCGTGCTGGACGCGTCCTGGTCGGCGGGCGGTCGTCCCGTGTCGTTGTCCCTGGCCACGGTGGTGTGCGCACCGGGCAGCATCACGGACCACCGGCAGGCGGCCGCGTGTCTCGCGCCGCTGAAGAAGGCCGCGAAGTCATTGCGCGGGGCGAGTTGGGTCCTGGGGCACGCCGGTCTGCCCGGGCACGAGATCCGGCGCGGCGCGGACACTGCCGCCGCCCCGGCGGGATTCCCCGGCTCGCGCTGAGCGCCGCTCCCCCGCGTGTCGGCGGGTCGCCCTGAACCGTTGCCGTCCGCGTCCTTGACGCCCCCTGGACACCGGTGAACACTTCCGATGTCAGTCGACATCGCCGTACATTCTCGGCGTATCCACGCACTGCGCCATGCGGGCACAGCTGCTCCAAGGCCCGTCCCCCACGGGCGATTCGACTGCGACGGCACGCTCGTCACGGATGCCGGGCGGGGCGCGGGACCTCCTCGTCCCCGGCTGAAGTCGCCGTGGGAAACGCACCCTGCACGGAAGACCGGGGTCGAACACCCCGGGCCGGGGCCAAGGAGCCGCCATGAGCAACGGAGACATATTCGTCGGTGAGATCATCGGCACCGCGATCCTGATCCTGTTCGGCGCCGGAGTGGTCGCCGCCGTCGTACTGAACGACTCGAAGGCGAAGGACGCGGGCTGGGTGGTCATCGCGTTCGGCTGGGGTTTCGGCGTGCTGGCCGGGGCCTACACCGCGGCGCCGCTGTCCGGAGGCCATCTCAATCCGGCGGTGACGATCGGCATCGCTGTCGACACCGGTGACTGGGACAAGGTGCCGATCTACATCGCGGGGCAGATGGTCGGCGCCATTCTCGGCGCGGTGCTGTGCTGGCTGACGTACTTCGCGCAGTTCCAGGCCAACGCCGACGAGGACAAGGCCCAGCCGACGCTGGGGATCTTCTCCACGGCACCCGCGATCCGCAATCCCGTGGCGAACCTCGTCACCGAGATCATCGCGACCATGGGGCTGGTGCTGCCCATCCTGGCGTTCGGCCTGACCAAGGGGCTCGGCGAGTCCGGCACCGCGATCCTCATCGTCGCGTTCCTCGTGACCGGCATCGGCCTGTCCCTCGGCGGCCCCACGGGCTACGCCATCAACCCGGCCCGTGACCTGGGCCCGCGCCTCACCCACGCCTTGCTCCCGATCCCCAACAAGGGCACCTCGGACTGGGGTTACGCGTGGATCCCGGTGGTGGGACCGCTGATCGGCGGCGCACTGTCCGGGCTCATCTTCAACGCAGCCTTCTGAAGGAACCGACGAAGGGGACGTCATGACGGACAAGTTCGTCGCCGCTATCGACCAGGGCACCACGTCCAGCCGCTGCATCGTCTTCAACCAGGACGGCGCCATCGTCGCCGTCGACCAGCGCGAGCACCGCCAGATCTTCCCCAAGCCCGGCTGGGTGGAGCACGACGCCACCGAGATCTGGTCCAAGGTGCAGGCGGTGGTGGCCGGGGCGCTCGCCAAGGCCGGGCTGCGCGCCGACCAGCTCAGCGCGCTCGGCATCACCAACCAGCGTGAGACGACGGTCCTGTGGGACCGCGCGACCGGCAAGCCGGTGCACAACGCCATCGTGTGGCAGGACACCCGGACCGCGGCGCTGACCAACCAACTCGGCGGCTCCGACGGGCAGGACCGCTTCCGGGAGCAGACCGGGCTGCCGCTCGCCACCTACTTCTCCGGCCCGAAGGCGGCCTGGCTGCTCGACAACGTGCCCGGGCTGCGCGCGCGGGCCGAGAACGGCGAGATCGCCTTCGGCACCATCGACTCCTGGCTCATCTGGAACCTCACCGGCGGCACGGACGGCGGCCGGCACGTCACCGACGTGACCAACGCCGGCCGCACCATGCTGATGAACCTCGAAACCCTCCAGTGGGACCAGTCCATCCTCTCCGCCATGAACGTCCCCGACGCCGTCCTCCCCGAGATCAGGTCCTCGGCCGAGGTGTACGGCACCGCGGTCGGCCAACTCGCGGGCGTGCCCGTGGCGTCGGCGCTGGGCGACCAGCAGGCGGCCGTGTTCGGACAGGCCTGCTACGACGTGGGTACGGCGAAGAACACCTACGGCACGGGCTCCTTCCTGCTGCTCAACACGGGCAACCGGCCGGTGCCGTCGAAGAGCGGCCTGCTGACGACGATGGGCTACAAGATCGGGAGTGAGGCGCCGGTCTACTGCCTGGAGGGGTCCATCGCGATAACGGGTGCCCTCGTCCAGTGGTTCCGGGACCAGCTCGGCATCATCCGCACCGCCGACGAGATCGAACCGCTGGCCGCGAGCGTGGAGGACAACGGCGGTGCCTACATCGTGCCCGCCTTCTCCGGGCTGTTCGCGCCCTATTGGCGCTCCGACGCGCGCGGGGTCGTCACCGGCCTCACCCGGTACGTCACCAAGGCCCATCTCGCGCGCGCGGTCCTGGAGGCGACGAGCTGGCAGACGCGTGAGGTCGTGGACGCCATGTTCCAGGACTCCGGGGTGCACATCACGACCCTGAAGGTCGATGGCGGCATGACCAAGAACAACCTGCTCATGCAGCACCAGGCGGACGTCCTCGACGTGCCGGTGGTCCGGCCGAAGGTGTCGGAGACGACCTGTCTGGGCGCCGCGTACGCGGCCGGGCTGGCCACCGGGGTGTGGAACGACCTCGACGAGCTCAAGTCGCACTGGCAGAAGGACGTCGAGTGGACGCCGTCGATGGAGGCCTCGGTGCGGGACCGTGAGTACCACAACTGGCGCAAGGCCGTGGAGAAGAGCTTCGGCTGGGAGGAAGACGGGGCGAACTAGCCGCACGCGCGCGTGCGGTCGTAGAACCGGCCTCACGCGCGTGCGGCCGTGAGCGCGGCCCGTACCCCGGTCGGCGGGGGTACGGGCCGTTCCCGTGTCAGTTGTCGGCTGTCAGCTCGTGACGGCGGCTGTCAGCTGTCGGCTGTCAGCTCGTGACGGCGGCCTGGCGGCGCTCCGCCGCTTGCGCCATCGCGTGCCGGACGACACCGATGAGGACCTCCTTGACCGACTCGCGGTCCCGGGCGTCGCACAGCACCAGCGGCACGTCCACGTCGAGGTCGAGGGCTTGGCGGACGTCCTCGGTCGGGTAACGGGCCGCTCCCTCGAAGCAGTTGACGCCGACGACGAAGGGTATGGAGCGCCGCTCGAAGTAGTCGATCGCGGCGAAGCTGTCCTCCAGGCGGCGTGTGTCGGCGAGGACGACGGCTCCGAGGGCGCCCTCGGAGAGCTCGTCCCACATGAACCAGAACCGCTCCTGGCCAGGTGTGCCGAAGAGGTACAGCACCAGGTCCTCGCGCAGTGTGATGCGCCCGAAGTCCATGGCCACGGTGGTCGTGCGCTTGCCCTCCACGCCGCTGATGTCGTCGACCGGGCGTCCTGCCTCGGTGAGCAGCTCCTCGGTGCGCAGCGGCCTGATCTCGCTGACCGCGCCCACGAGCGTGGTCTTGCCCACGCCGAAGCCGCCGGCCACGAGGATCTTGAGCGTGACGGGCTCGACCGGGGGCTTTCCGCGCTCAGAACGCCCGAAGATCATTGATCTCTTCTCCTGCTGGGTGGGGGTGGGGCGACGGTGGGCCGTAGCCTCCACCGCCGGGGGTTTCGATGACAAGTACGTCGCCGGGTTCGACGTCGGCCGTGTCGCTGCCGCCGAGCACGGTGACCGTCCCGTCGGCGCGCTCCACGCGGTTGCCGCCCAGCGCACCGGGTTCGCCGCCAGCCATGCCGTACGGCGGGACCCGGCGGTGCTGGGACAGCGTGGAGACGGTCATGGGTTCCAGGAAGCGGATGCGGCGCACCGCGCCGTCGCCGCCGCGCCAGCGTCCGGCGCCGCCGCTGCACTCCCGGACGGCGAACTCGTCGAGCCGGACGGGCAGTCGCCACTCCAGGACCTCGGGGTCGGTGAGCCGCGAGTTGGTCATGTGGGTCTGGACGGCGGGTGCGCCCGGGAAGCCGTCGCCCGCGCCGGAGCCGGACGCGATCGTCTCGTAGTACTGGTGGCGGGCGTTGCCGAAGGTCACGTTGTTCATGGTCCCGGAGCCCTCGGCCTGGACGCCGAGCGCCGCGTAGAGGGCGCCGGTGATGGCCTGCGAGGTCTCGACGTTGCCGGCGACGACCGCGGCGGGTGGCTCGGGCGCGAGCATCGAGCCGGGCGGCACGATGATCCGCAGGGGGCGCAGGCAGCCGTCGTTGAGGGGGATGTCGTCGGCGACGAGGGTGCGGAAGACGTACAGCACCGCGGCGTTGACCACCGCGAACGGGGCGTTGAAGTTGCTGTCCAGCTGCGCGGACGTGCCCGTGAAGTCGACGGTCGCGGAGCGGTTCTCGCGGTCCACGCGCACGCGTACCCGGATCATGGCGCCGGAGTCGGTCTCGTAGGCATATTCACCGTCGTCCAACGTGTCCACGACCCGGCGCACCGCTTCCTCGGCGTTGTCCTGGACGTGTCGCATGTACGCCTGGACGACGTCGAGTCCGAACGTCTCGATCATGCGGGTGACTTCGTCGACGCCCTTGCGGTTGGCGGCGATCTGGGCCCGCAGGTCGGCGAGGTTGGTCCTCGGGTTGCGGGAGGGGTAGCGCGTCTCCGTGAGCAGGCGGAGGGTCTCCTCCTCGCGGAAGCGGCCGTTCTCGGCGAGGAGCCAGTTGTCGAAGAGGATGCCCTCCTCCTCGATGCTGCGGCTGTCGGCCGGCATGGAGCCCGGGGCGATGCCGCCGATCTCTGCGTGGTGGCCGCGGGAGGCGACGTAGAAGAGGATCTCGCGGTCACTCTCCGTGTCTTCGGGGTCCGGCGCGCCGAAGACCGGGGTGATCACCGTGACGTCCGGCAGGTGGGTGCCGCCGTGGTACGGGTCGTTGACGGCGTAGGTGTCGCCCGGTCGCATGCCCGAGCCGCGGCGTCGGATGACCTCCTTGACACTGGTGCCCATCGAGCCCAGGTGGACGGGGATGTGCGGGGCGTTGGCCACCAGGTTTCCGTCCGGGTCGAAGAGCGCGCAGGAGAAGTCGAGACGTTCCTTGATGTTGACGGACTGGGCCGTGGACTCCAGTCGGGCGCCCATCTGTTCGGCGATGGACATGAACAGGTTGTTGAAGACCTCAAGAAGAACCGGGTCGACTCTCGTGTCGAGATCGGAACTCTGCGTAACCGCCACGCGTTCCATGACCAGATGCCCGTCGTCTCGCGCCACGGCCCGCCAGCCGTCGTCGACGACGGTCGTGGCACTGGCCTCGGTGATGATCGCCGGGCCGGTGACGGTCTCGCCGGGAGGCAGGTCCTCGCGGCGGTGGAGGGGTACGTCGCGCCAGGTGCCGCCCGTGTGGAGGCGGACGGTCTCGGGGGCGGCGGGGCGGCCTTCGTACGGGGCGAGGGCCGACAGATCGGGGGGTTGAGTGATGCCGGTGGCTTCCACGGAGAGGGCTTCGACGACGATCGGGCGGTCGAGCGTGAAGGAGTACGTGGCGCGATGACGTGCTTCGAAAGCGTCGCGCATCGCGGCGGGTTCGGTCAGCTCGACGGTGAGGGTGGTGTCGGTGCCGTCGTAGCGGAGTTGGGCGCGCCGGGTGATCCGGACGCGGTCCTCGGGGACGTCCTCGGCGAGGAGTTCGGCGCGGGCGGCGCTCTCCAGGTCGTCCGCGGTCTTGCGGACGCCCGGCATCGAGGCGGCCTCCAGAGGTGCCTCGACGGACTGTTCGCGCATGGCGGTGGTGTCGGCGAGGCCGATGCCGAGCGCGGAGAGGACCCCGGCCATGGGAGGTACGAGGACGGTGCGCATGCCGAGCGAGTCGGCGACCATGCAGGCGTGCTGGCCGCCGGCTCCACCGAAGGTGGTGAGCGCGTAGCGGGTGACGTCGTGGCCCTTCTGGACGGAGATCCGCTTGACGGCGTTGGCGATGTTGGCGACCGCGATCTGGAGGTAGCCCTCGGCGACCTGTTCGGGGGTGCGGTCGTCGCCGGTCCGTTCGCGGATCTCGCGCGTGAGGGCGGCGAAGCGGTCGCGGACGAGTTCCGCGTCCAGGGGCTGGTCGCCGTCGGGGCCGAACACCCTGGGGAAATGGGCGGGTTGGATGCGGCCGAGCATCACGTTGGCGTCGGTGACGGCGAGCGGCCCGCCCGCGCGGTAGCAGGCGGGGCCCGGGTCCGCGCCCGCCGAGTCGGGCCCTACGCGGTAGCGGGAGCCGTCGAAGTGGAGGACCGAACCGCCGCCGGCGGCGACGGTGTGGATGTCGAGCATGGGCGCGCGCAGCCGGACTCCGGCGATCTGCGTGGTGAAGACCCGTTCGTACTCGCCCGCGTAGTGCGAGACGTCGGTCGACGTGCCGCCCATGTCGAAACCGATGACCTGGTCGAAGCCCGCGAGCTGGGACATCCGGGCCATGCCGACGATGCCACCGGCGGGCCCGGACAGGATGGCGTCCTTGCCGCGGAACTGACCGGCCTCGGTGAGACCGCCGTTGGACTGCATGAACATCAGCCGCACACCGTCGAGTTCACCGGCGACCCGCTCGACGTACCGGCGCAGCACGGGCGAGAGGTAGGCGTCGACGACGGCGGTGTCCCCGCGCGGGACGAGCTTCATCAGGGGGCTGACCTCGCTGGAGAGCGAGATCTGCGGGAATCCGATGCGGGCGGCGAGTGCGCCGACGGCCTGTTCGTGGGCGGGGTGGAGGTGGCTGTGCATGCAGACGACGGCGACCGCGCGGATCCCGTCGTCGTAGGCCCGCTGAAGGGGCTCGGCGAGGGCGTCCAGGTCGGGGGCGCGCAGGACGGTGCCGTCGGCGGCGATGCGTTCGTCGACCTCGATCACGCGCTCGTGGAGCAGTTCGGGCAGTTCGATGCGGCGGGCGAAGATGCGGGGCCGGTTCTGGTAGGCGATGCGCAGGGCGTCGCGGAAGCCACGGGTGACGATCAGGAGGGTGCGCTCGCCCTTGCGCTCCAGCAGGGCGTTGGTGGCGACGGTGGTGCCCATGCGGACGGCTTCCACCGGGTCCTGGGAGCCGCCCAGGAGGTGGGCCACGCCGGTGACGGCCGCGTCGGCGGCCGGGGTCTCGTCCCCCGGGGCGAGCCGGGAGCGGGACGGGGTGGGGCTGTCGGAGAGGACTTTGTGGGTGAGCAGCCGGCCGTCCGGGCGGCGCGCGACGATGTCGGTGAAGGTGCCGCCCCGGTCGACCCAGAACTGCCAGCCTGTCGTCACGTCCGTCTCCCCGATCGTGCTGTTCGGCACCGTGTCCGCGGGCCGGCGGCGGGCCGCCCGCGGAGGTCGTCGACGATCAGTCGGATCCTATCGGGAGGGCTGGGCCGGCGCCCGCCCGCTCCGCGCGGGCAGGGCGTTGCCTCACAACGCCCGGAGGCCGTTGATCACGTCCCGCAGGATGCTCTCGTCCGGCAGCTCCGCGGGCGGCACGGGCCGGTTCACATGGACGAACTCCGCGTCCACGAGGTCACCGATGAGAACCCGCACCACGCCGATGGGCAGGTCGAGTTCGGAGGACAGCTCGGCGACCGACTGCGGGGTCTCGCGGCACAGGTCGACGATGTCCACATGCTCCGGGGACAGCGAGTGGTCGCGTTCCGGGTCGTCCGCCTGGGGCTCCGTGACGACCACCGCGATGAGGTCCAGGCGGTGCTGGGCCGCACTGGTGGTGCGGCCGCGCGTCATGGCGTACGGACGGACGACCGGTCCGGCCTCGTCGTCGAACCAGTGACTTCTTCCCTGACCGTCAGTGCTCATGTCATCCCACTACCCGCCCTGAGGCAGATCGGTGCGTGGAGCGGAGGCCAGATGTACACCGACTCGCTTGACCAGGAGCGTCATCTCGTAGGCGACCAGGCCGACGTCGGAGTCCGCGTCGGAGAGGACGGCGAGGCAGCTGCCGTCGCCGGCGGCGGTCACGAACAGGAAGGCGTCGTCGAGCTCGACGACCGTCTGCCGGACGCTGCCCGCCTCGAAGTGGCGGCCCACGCCCTTGGCGAGGCTGTGGAACCCGGAGGCGACGGCGGCCAGGTGCTCGCTGTCCTCCCGGGTCAGGTCCTTGGAGGCCCCCGTGGGCAGTCCGTCGCCGGAGAGCACGACGGCCTTGCGGATGCTGGCGACGCGTTCCACCAGTTCGTCCAGGAGCCAGTTGAGCTCGCCGGACTTGGTCGTCGCGCTGTGGCCGGTCGTCTTCGGTGCGGTCATCGACCGTCCCCCTTAGTTCCTCGTGGTGCTGTGCCGCTGTGGGCGTCCTCGCCCGCGGCGTTCTCGTCACGGCCGCGCTGCCAGCCGCGCTGGAGCGAAGCCATGCGGCTGCGTACTTGGTCGGCGTCCCGCTCCTCGAACCCGGCCTCTTGGTCAGTGCGAGGCTGGGGGCTCTGCTTGAGCTGCGGAGCCAGGTTGGCCTGCCGGACACGCCGGGGCAGCGGGGAAGTGCCGGAGGCGTCCTGCCGCGGCTCCGGACCGCCGGCCCGGCCGGACCCGAAGGCGGTGCCGCCGGAGAGCGGCGTGTCGGAACCTGCCGTGGGGTGGGTCTCGGAGCTGCCGGTGAGGCGCGTGGCATCGCCCGAACCGCCGCTGGACGCGATTTCGGCGCGCCGGGTGCGCCGGGGAAGAGCGGAGGCTCCGGGTATCGGGGATTCCTGCTCGTCGGGGCGGTCATCGACACCGGTGGTGCGGCGCTGCGGACCCGTGGCGCGCCTGCGGGCGGGGAGCGGGGGTGGTGTGGCGGAGAGCGACCGGTTCGCGCCGCGTACGGGCTCCTCGTCCGGGTCCGGGCGCCGCGCGGGCTGCCCGGTCACCGGGCGGCCGTGCGAGCTGACCAGCTTGGGCGTGCGCCGCTGGGGCAGGGGCACCGGCGCGCTCAGGTCGTCGTCGCCGTCGGCGTGCCGCTCGAAGGGGCCGGGAATCTCGCCGGATTCGTCGCCGGTGGTGTCCTCGGTACGGACGAGGCCGCGCCGGGGACGGAACAGGCCACCGCGTTCGCTGTCCTCGTCGTCGAGGGCGCCCGGGAAGTCGTCGATGGCGTCCAGGTCGACAGGGGCCTCCAGCTCGACGGGGCCGTCCAGGAGCGTCGCCGGGAGACCCGGCAACTGCACGGGCACGTGCGCGAGTTCGGCCCGGCGGGCCTCCTCCAGCTCGGCCTCCTTGGTGGGCTGGGGGCGGTCGAGGCGGAAGCCGATGCCGTTGGTGTCCGGGACGTCGTCCGTCAGCAGGGTGTTGGGGATGAAGACGACGGCCGTCGTGCCGCCGTACGGCGAAGGCTGGAGGGAGACCCGGACGTTCTGCCGCTGGGCGAGCCGGCTGACCACGAACAGGCCGAGCCGGTCGGTGTCGGACAGTTCGAACTCGGGTGTCTCGGCGAGCCGGAGGTTGGCGTCCAGCAGGGCGTCGGCCGCCATGCCGAGACCGCGGTCGTGGATCTCCAGGGTGAAGCCGTTGGCGACCCGCTCGCCCAGGACCTGGACGGCGGTGTGCGGCGGGGAGAACACCGTGGCGTTCTCCAGGAGTTCGGCGACGAGATGGGTGAGGTCGGCGACGGCCGGACCGGTGACCGCGACCCTGGGCAGACGGCGGACCTCGATGCGCTCGTAGTCCTCGACCTCGGCGACGGCGGCCCGGACGACGTCCATGAGCTGGACGGGCTTGCGCCACTGCCGGGAGGGGGCGGCGCCGGAGAGGATCACCAGACCCTCGGCGTGCCGGCGCATACGGGTGGTGAGGTGGTCGAGGCGGAACAGGTCGGCGAGCTCGTCGGTGTCCTCGGTCCGGCGCTCCATGGTGTCGAGCAGGGTGAGCTGCTTGTGCAGGAGCACCTGGCTGCGGCGGGCGAGGTTGACGAAGACCTCGGCGACCCCGGCGCGCAGCTCGGCCTGTTTGACGGCGGCCTCGACGGCCGCGCGCTGCAGGGTGTTCAGGGCCTGGCCGACCTCGCCGATCTCGTTCTTGTCGTACTCCAGACGCGGGACCTCGGTCTCCACGTCGACCTGTTCACCGGCGGAGAGCCGGCGCATGACGCTGGGCAGTCGCACGCCGGACGCCTCGTGGGCCTCCAGGCGCAGCTGGCGCAGGTCGCGGATGAGGCCGCGGCCGACGCGTACCGAGAGGAAGACCGAGAAGAGCAGGGCGAGCATGCCGAACACGCCGGCGACGGCGGCCTTGACGATGACGCCCACCGCGACCGGCTCCATGCGGTCCTGGTAGCGGTCGCCCGCCTGGTCGTTCAGGGCGGCGAGCCCGTCGAGCACACCGGCCGCGGCGGCGTCCCAGCTCTTGGCGGTGAGGGCGCTGGGCGGGCCGGGTTCCGAGCCGATGACGGTCCGCTCGGCGGAGCGCAGGGACGCGGTGGAGGCGTTCTTCCAGAACCCGTCGTAGCGGTCGCGTTCGGTCGAGGGCAGCACCGGCAGGCTGATGTCGTACAGCATGTCGCGCTGCGCGATGAGGTCGGAGACGTCCCGGATCTCCTCGCGGGTCAGTCTGCCGACCACGAGGGCCGATCCGAGCAGGGCGTCCTCGCGGGAGAGCAGTTCGCGGGCGCGGGCGACGTTGACCAAGGCGCGAGCCTGCTTGTCCATCTCCACGTTGTTGTCCACCCCGTCGAGGGAGGCCAGGAGGGCGTAGCAGGGGTCCACGAGCCGGTTGTAGCGACCGAGGGCCTGGGCCCGGGTCACCGTGCCTTCCTCGACGCTGCGGCGCAGGGAGTCGACGCTGTCGAACGCGTCCAGAGCGGTGGTCAGGAGCTCGTCGTCGTCCGCGTCGAGTCCGTCGCGGACGTCGGGGTCCTGCGCGTTCTTGCGGAACTTGGCGATGGCGTCGTCGGAGGCGGTGCGGGCGGTGCGCAGCGCGGAGAGCGCGTCCGACGCGCGCGGGTCGGCGAGATAGACGAGGGTCTGGCGCCGTTCCTGCTGGAGGATGCGGACGGTGTCCTCGGTGGGGTAGCTGATGTGCTCCACGGCCCTCGACACCTGGAACAGCTGGGTGACCGCGCGTCCCGTGAGCACCGTGGCGAAGCCCCAGACCGCGGCCAGGGACACCAGCGGCACGAGAAGCAGCGCCACGATCTTCCGGCGGATCGACTTCCCGCGAAAGCGCATGGCCTCCCCCAGCTGGTCCCCCGCCGGCCGGGGGTACACATGTGCGTCAACAAACGCCGCGAGCCTACTACCGACGCACAGTTAACTCGAAGACCCTTCCGGAGGGCGAACTTCCGCACTGGTGGCGCGAGATGGGGAGTTGTCCGGGCATTGCGGGAGATTGCCTCCCGCATTTGCAGGACGGCGGCCCGCGCGGATCCGGCCGACAGAGGTGGGCAGTTGGCCAGAATTTTTCGTTTCGCGGGAATCTTCGGGGCGGTTTGTTCGTCCTTCTCTTCAGGAAATGGGGGCGGAATCGGCCACACGAGCCGCATCCCGCAACCGGGCGGCGTAAAACAGCGCAAGCCGGGCAGCCACTGGGGAGCCGTGTGTTCGAGCACGGGTAAGCGGTCTGCTGGCGGTGGGGAGTGACACCTTGATGGGCACGGCGGAGCGGCAAGAGGCGCCCACGGCGGGCGAAGCGGCGCACCTGACGGCGCGGCGCGACCCCGAGGCACCGGATCGCGACATTCCGACGGACGACGGCGGAGCCGGGCCCGGCGAACAGGCCGCAGTGCGGGAGCCGGCTCAAGAGCAGTCGTACTACCGCCCGTTGTGGGTCGAGGAGCCGGCGCGGCGGCGCCGGATGCCCGATCCGGTGCGTACGGCGGCGGTGCGGGCGGTGCTGATCATCGCGGTGACGCTGGTCCAGGCGGTAGTGGCGTTCCTGTGCACGCTGGCCGGATCGTGGCTGGCGTTCCCCATGGTCCTCAGCAGCGTGGCGAGCACCGTGGTGGCGACCTGGGGCGCCCTCGACGTCTGGGTGACCCGCCAGGTCTGGAACCAGCGCAACGGCGTGGTGTCGGCGCCGAGCAGCACCGCGCGCGCCCTGCGGCGCGAGCGGCGCAAGGCACGGCGACAGGCCAGGGCGGCCGAGCGGGCGCAGGAGCGGATACGCCGGCGCGGCGGGGCGGGCCAGCTGTCCCACCCCTGAACCCGGCCGGGGCTTTGCCGAGCCCGACTGAGGCCCGCTGCCCCGGCCCAGGCTTCGCCGAGCCTGACTGAGACGCGCTGCCCCCGACCGAGGCTTTGCCGAGCCCGACTGAGCCCCGCCGACCCCGGCCGGGCTTAGCCCAGCACCGGCTCAACCTCGCCGACCCCGCCGAACCACCACCCAGGTCAAGCCGTCGCCTGACGTGTCGTTACGACGCGCTCGGTGCCGGCCGCTTGAACATCCGCGTGGCCGTGATCTCGCTGTGCACCGCTTCCTCGGACTGCGGCTGCTGCGGCAGCCCCGGACGGAGGTGTTCCTCGACGCTGATGTACTTCAGCCCGGCCCTGAGGTCGGCGTCGTTGCGCAGCCGGATGACCAGCGGGAACTCGGCGAGGGCCGTCGTGTCGAACAGGCCTGTGGTGTAGAGGAGTTGGACACCGAGGGCGTCCGAGACCGCGCGCTGGAGCTCCAGCAGATACGTGGCGTTGGCACGCCCGATGGGGTTGTCGAGGAACAGCGTGCCCGCGTGCCGGTGCTTGTCGCGGCCCCGGTCGTTGGAGCGCAGCGCGGCCATCGTGCAGTACAGGGCGATGGCCGCGGTGAGCAGCTGACCGCCCGAGAACACGTCGCCCATCTGCCCGACCGGCACCCGCTCGGCGCGCAGCACCGCGTCCGGCTTGAGGATCTCCACCGCGACGCCCTTGGGCTGAAGGGCCGCGCCGACGCCCCTGAGCAGCAGGGACATACCGTCGCGCCGCAGGTCGGAGTTCTTCTTCACGGCCGCGCGGGTCGCCTCGTCGATGACCTCGCCCAGCCGCTCGGTGAGCGTCGCCTGGTCCGGCTCCTCGAAGCGGATGCGCAGGAACTCCTGCCCGGACCACTCGCCGAGCCCCTCGGGCAGCCGGGACAGCCGCTGGGCGGACCTCAGGGTCGCCAGCGCCGACTCCACGAGCCCGCGCAGCCGGTCCACGATCGAGTCCCGGTTCCGCTCCAGCTGCGCCAACTCGTCGGTGAGGACACGGAGTCGGGGGGCGAAGGCGTCGGCCCACTTCTGCGCGTGCTCCGGCAGCGCGGAGGCGGGCAGCTCGCGGATCTGCTGGCGGGCGGGGGTGCGGACCTGCTCGTAGCGGGTGGAGTTGGCGTGCCGGACCAGGATGTCGCTCGCCTCGCGCACGGCGGCCTCGGCGGCGGACAGGTCGGCCGCGCAGCCGCGCAGCGACCGGCGGGCCTCGGCGGCGGCCTGCCGGGCCTCCTCGGGGCTGCCGGGGTAGGCCTCGGTCTCCTCCTGTTCGTCCTCCGAGGCGTGTTCGCGCAGCAGGTCGCGGAGCATCGCGGCGATCTCGTCGAAACCGCCGGCCGCGTCCTCGGCGGCCCGGTGGGACTCCAGCAGCTCGGCGTGCGCCTCCCGGGCCTGCGTCAACGCCTCGGTACGGGAGGCCAGTTCGGCGGTCGCCGTGCGCAGCAGGGCCTGCGCGTGGTCGGCGTCGCGCGGCTGGAGCTCCTCCGCCAGTTCGGTGTGCGCCTCGCCGTCCTCGGGCGCGTGCCGCTCGGCCTCGCCGCGCAGCCGGCCGAGTTGCTCGCTCGCGCTGGACATCCGCGTCTCCAGGAGCTGCACCAGCTCCTCGGCGCGGGCCGCGGCGGCCTGCCGGGACGGTCCGTCGGAGCCGTCGGGCGACTGGAGCAGCGCCTCGGCGCGGGTGCGGACCTTGTTGCTCAGCCGGTCCAGCTCGGCCAGGGAGGCGCTTTCGTCGCTCTCCGCGCGCGCCTGCTCGGCGCGCAGGTCGGCGCCGACACCGACCTTCTCGTACAGCTGGGAGGCTGCCCGGTAGGCCTCCCGGAGCGCGGGCAGGGACGCCTTCGGGGCGTCCGTGTCGCCGTCCGGTACGTCGTCGGGGGCGCCCGCGATCTCGGCGCGCTCGGCGCGCAGCGCACGCGCGGTGCGGCGGGCGTCGTCGGCGGCCCGCTGGGCGGCACGCCGGTCCTCGTCAGCGGCGCGGGCCCGCTCCAGGCAGGCCTGGGCGCGGGCCTCCGACTCGGTGGCCTCGTCGGCCAGTTCGCGGAGCTTGACCTGCCAGCCGGCGCGCTCCCGCAGCCGGAAGGCGAGTCCCGCGAGGGCGTCGGCGGCCCGCCGGGCCTTCTGCGCGGCCTCCTGCCGCTCCTCGCGCACCTGCGTGGCCTCGGCGGCGGCCTCGTCGGCCTCGGCCCGCACGGTCCGCGCCTCGGCCAGCTCGGCCTCGGACTCCTCGGCGAACGCACGAGCCTCGCGCGCGGCCTCGGCCAGCTCGACGAGCCGGCCGGCCGGGCAGCCGGTGCGCCAGGAGGCGAGCCGCGCCGCCAGCTCCCGGTCCTTGCCGAGCCGGGCCGCGAGGGAGCGGATCTCCTCGTCGCGCTCGGTGGCACGGGCGCGCAGCGTCTGCCGCTCCTCGTCGGCGGCGTGCTCGTCATGCATGGCGGGGTTCGGCGGGACGAGGAAGACGCCCTCGCTCCCCGAGCCGGACGCGGGGGTCGGGGCGAGGAGGGCGGCCGCGGTGCCGACGGCGACGGCGGAGCGCGGCAGCAGGGCCGCCTCGCTCAGCGCCTCGCGGGCCCGCGCATGCGTGTCCGGGTCGGTGATGATCACGCCGTCGACCAGCTCGGGCCGGGCGGCCAGTACGCGCGCGTGGTCGGTGGGGTCGACGGCCTGGGCGAGATAGCGCCAGCCGGGCAGTGCCGGGATGCCGTGCTCGCCGAGGAACTCGACAGTCGCCAGCACATCCGGGCCCGGCGGCAGCAGGCCGCCGTCGCCGAGCGCACCGAGGATGCGGGCGTCGTCGGCGGCGGCGGTGCGCAGTTCGAAGAGCTGGCGTTCGGCGGAGAAGACGGCGGCGTCGAGCAGCTCGCGCAGTTCGTCGGCGAAGCGATCGAGGTCCTCGGGGGTGAAACCGGCCTGGTCATCGTCGTCGCCGTCCTGCCGGGGCTGCGGAACGACGGAGCGGGCCTCAACGCCCGTCAGGCCCAGCAGTTCCGTCAGCCGCGGCTCGGCCGCCAGCGCCTCGGCGAGGCGTCGCTCGGCGTCGTAGGAGCGCTCGGCCGCGGCGGCGGCGTCCGCCGCGCGGGCCGCCGTCAGCTCGGCGCGCGACTCCGCGGCACCCGCCTCGCGGGCGTGCTCGGTGGCTCGGCGGGCCGTCTCCCGGGCGGTGTCCCAGGCGGCGACCGCGGTCTTCTCGGCGTCGCTGGCGGCGAGGGCCGCGCGCGCGGGGTCGGCGTCGGGGGCGCTGTCGTCGAGCCAGCCGGCCCGGACGGCCTCGGCGGTCTCCTGTTCGACCTCGGTGAGGCGCTGCCGCAGATGCCCGACCTCACTCCGGGCGCGCTGGGCCTCGGTGGCGGCGGCGGTGGAGTCCCGGTACGCGGACTCGCCGACCTCCTGGAGGGCGGCGGAGCGCTCCTCCTCCTCGTTGGCGAGGGTCTCGGCGCTCTCCGCGGCCGCGTGCAGGGCCCGTACGAGGTCCACGGCGGCCTTGGCGCGGGCGGCCAGCGCGGGGGCCGCGTCCCGCTCGGCCTCCTGGATCGCGGCGGACACGCGCGCGACCCGGTCGGCGGCGGCACGGTGGCGCAGGACGGCCTCGGCGGCCTGCCACGCCGAGTGCAGCGTGCGGGCGTCGGCGAGCTCGCGCTTCTGCGCGGCGGCGGACTTCTCGGCCGCGGCGAGCGCCAAGGAGGCGTGCCGGTAGGCGAGTTCGGCGGCGATCAGCGCGCTGCGCTCGCGCGCTCCCTCGGCATGGGTGACGGCGTAGGCGGCCGCGGTGACCCGCTGGGCGAGGTCGGCGGCTCTGACCCGCTCCTGGGCGCCGCGCGCGGAGAGCCGTCGGGCCAGCGTCCGGGTGCGGCGCTCGGCTCCGGCGTGGATGTCACGGGCGCGGGCCCGGGCCTCGGCCCCCTCGACGATCCGCCCGAGCAGATCGACCGACCCGGCGGTGAAGTCCCGTTCCGCCATCAGTTCCGCGCGCCGGCCCAGCTTGTTGCCGAAGCCGCTGACCAGGTCGGCGAGCCCGTCGGTGTCCCGGGTGTCGGTCACGGCCCGCAGCAGCAGGTCGGTGAAGTCGGAGTCCTTCTTGACCGCGAAGAGTCCCGCGGCCTCACCTTCGTCGGCGTTCATCTCCCGCTGGTAGCGGAAGAGTTCGGGGTCGAGGCCGAGGTCGCCGAGGTGCTCGATCCAGCGGTCGTGGATCTCCTCCCAGTGCACCTCCAGGTGCGGATACGCCTTGCCCGCCTCGGTGATGGCGTCCCGGAAGCCCTTCATGGTGCGCCGGCGGCCCTGCGCGCCGGACGCGCCCTCGACGGGCGGGCGTACGGCCGTGGACTCGGCGACGGGCAGGTTGTCCAGGGAGAGCCCGGGGCCGGGACGGAAGGAGTACCAGGCCTCGGCGAACTTCCGCGGGTCGTTGGAGACCTGGCGCCCCCGCCACTCACTGACCTTGCCGACGACCACGCACTCGCCGGTGAGCGTGTGCTGCCACTCCAGCGCGACATGCCCGCAGTCGTCGGCGAGCAGGAACTTGCGCAGCACGCCGGAGCTGGCGCCGCCGAGGGTGTTGCGATGGCCCGGCAGCATCACCGAGAAGATCAGCTTGAGCAGTACGGACTTGCCGCCGCCGTTCTCCAGGAAGAGCACGCCGGCGGGTGCGGGGCGGCGCGGCGGGCCGGACGGCTCCTCCTCGAAGAACTCCGCCTGGGTGGGCGCGGGGTCGGGCACGATGTCGCCCACGCCCCGCAGGTCAAGCACGGTGTCGGCGTAGCGCGCACCGGCGGGACCGATGGAGTAGAGGCGGACCCGGGACAGCTCGTACATGGCGGACTCTCGTAAGTCTTCGGCAGGTGGGGGGAGTTCAGGACGAGGAGGACGCGTGGAACGGCAGTCCGGCGTCGGCCGCCAGCTCCAGGTCCTCGGTGTTCTCGGCGGGCAGCAGCGTGGGCGTGCCGTCGGTCACGGGGACGACGCCCAGGTCCAGCAGCTCGGCCATGGCGGCGCTGCCGGCCATGTCCCGCACCTGGAGCTGGTAGCGGGCCGTCGTGCGGTACGTACCGCCGTTGTCGTCGCCGGTGCGCTGGAGGAAGCCGGAGTCGGTGAGGAAGGCGACGGCCTTGCCGATGATGCCGGTGGTGGACCCGGCGAGGCGGCGCGCGTCCTTGGTGGCGCCGGTGGCGCTGCGTCGCGCCCAGATCCGCCAGGCGGCCTCCAGGCCGGGCGCCTCGGTGGCCGGGTCGGTGTTCTCCCCCACCTCCTCGGCGCGCTCCTCCAGGCGTCGGCACGCCTGCCGGACGAACGCGTCGACGCCGTTGACACTGACGCGTCCGATGTAGCCGTCGTCGGCGAGGTCCTCGGGCCGCGGGAACGCCAGGGCGGCGACGGCCAGATGGGCCAGGCCATGCAGGAAGCGGTCGCTGCCGTCGGCGGACGTCCGGCGCGCGTAGTCGCCCATCCGCACGGCGAACACGGAGTCCTCGGCGGCGGTGACCGCCATCCCCGCGCGGGGCGACACCTCCAGGACGACGAGCCCCAGTCCGGCGGCCACGGCGTCGGCGAGCCGCGCGAACGCCCCGTCCTCCCGGTAGCGCCGCAGCAGTTCGGTGTACTCCTGGTCGCGCGCGGGCTGAAGTTTGGGCTGGAGCCCGAAGGCGACGAGCCGCGCCGCGTCGGCGGCGTCGGCGGGGGTGACGGCGGCGGGGACCGGCGCGGGTCCGGCTTCCGGCTCACTCCACTCGACGTGCTCGGTCACGGTCGGTCTCCTCGGTCCACTGTTCGTCGGCTCATGCCGCTTCCGTCCTGTCCGCCGCCATCCCCGCCGCGTCCAGCAGGGCGGTGCCGACGATGAGATCCGCCCCGCCGAACTCGGGATCGTCCAGCTCGGTGCCGTCGTCCACGGCGAACAGCAGCTTCTGCTCGCCCTGCCGGTAGGCGGTGCCCACCGCCGGACTGGCCGCGTGCACGGCCAGCAGGGCCACGAGATACGGCAGATCGGGGTCCTGACGGCGCGCTTCGGCCAGCAGCCCGGACAGTCGCCGGGGCGCGTCGGCCGGCAGGTCCAGCAGCTCCATGGCCGCCGCCAGCTGCTCCTCGCTGAACCGGCTGTCGTCCGGTGTGGCGATGAGGTCCGGCTCCGGCATCTCGGCGCCGAGGTGCTCGCGCTCCACCGGCGGCGTCAGCAGTATGTCGACCAGGTCGCCCACCCGCACCGACACCGGCGTCCGCAGACCGGTCCCGCGCGCGAAGAACGCGTCGGTGACCTTGACCGCCTGCTCCAGGGGCAGCGGCAGCAGCGGTGAGACCAGATGGCCGTAGAGGTCTATCCCCGACGTCGTCATCGGCGTCGCGAAGGCCTGCCGGTCCTGCTCCGCGCGGAACAGCGGGCCGGCCTCCAGCAGGCGGGACTGGAGCTGGGTGTGGCGCCGGATGCAGTCCTTGACGATGTCGACCAGCTCGGCGGCCCGCCGCTTCTGCTCCGGGTCCTCGGACTCGTCGCGTGCCTTGCGGATGTTGGTGAGGATCGCGTTCTCGTGGCGGTAGCGGTCGGCTACATGGTCGAGGGCCTCGGTGATCATGTCCGGGACGGCGTTCAGCCAGTCCACCGCGCGGACGTTGCGCCGCGTGGCGTCCAGGGCCCGGCGCAGTGTCTCCGAGTACTGGACGGTCCGGTACCGGGCCTGCTCGGCGGCCAGCTGGGCGTCCGCGAGACGGCCCCGGCTGATCAGCACCTCCAGCTTGACCTCGGCGGCGATCTGGGCGCTGGTGACGTCGGTGTCGAGGGCGCCGACCAGGACGTTGACCGCCTCGTCCGTCGTACGGAGGTACACCGAGCCACCGGGGCCGGGCACCTCCTCGATCAGCTTGAAGTCGTAGTCGCGGCGCACATAGGTGCCGTCCGGCGCGAACGTGCCGTACACGGCCCGGAAGCCGCGGTCGACGCTGCCGACGTTGATCAGGTTCTCCAGCACCCAGCGGGCCACCCGCTCGTGCTCGGCGACAGGGCGCTGGGGGGCCTGCGCGGCGATGCGCGGGATGAGGCGGGCGACGATCTGGTCGTGGTCGGCGCCGGTGTCGAAGTCCATGTTCAGGGTGACGAGGTCGATGGCGGCGAGGGCGACCTCCGCCATGCCGTACACCGAGTACTCACCCGCGAGGTTCGCCTTGCGCGCTTCCAGGTCGTGCAACGGCGCGGTGCACGCGAGCGCGCGCAACCGCCGCGCCAGTCCCTCGTCGGCGGCCGGGCCCGGAGCGGGACGGGACGCTGCGCTGAGCTGGGGCGGAACGCTGTCCGTCGGTGCAGGCGAAGTCACGGTGCACAGACTAGGTCCTCGGTCTGACAACGACTAAAACGACGCAGAACAGACCCCTGCCGACCGGCGTGAACCCGACGCTAGTCGTCCTCTCCCACCCGGCGCCGGTACACCTCGACCACCCGCTCCAGCGAGTCCTCCAGATAGACCGCGAGCAGCTTCTCGGCCTCGGTCCTGTCGCCCGCCTCCAGGGCCCGCAGGATCTGCTGGTTCCGCGCCAGGTACGGCTCGTGCAGCCGACGCGGGTCGTCGACCACGTGGAACGCGAGCCGGAGCTCGGCGAAGACGCTGCGCATGAGTTCGTCGGTGCGCTCGCTGCCCGCCAGCGCGACGAGCTCCCGGTGGAAGTGGATGTTGGCCGTACCCAGCCCTTTCCAGTCACCTTCGCGCACCGCCCGCAGGCCCTCCTCGACGGCCTCCGCGGGCCCGTCGAGTGCGTACGGCGGCTCGCCCAGCCCGCGCACCACCGCGCACTCCACCAGCCGTCGGGTGCGGTAGATGTCCTCCACGTCCTCCACCGTCAGGACCCGTACGAACACCCCCCGGTTCAGCTCGTGGACGAGCAGGCGTTCGTGGGTGAGCAGCCGGAACGCCTCGCGCAGGGTGTTGCGGGAGACCCCGAGGGCGCCGCCGATGCTGTCCTCCGACAGCCGGGTGCCGGGCGGGAAATAGCCCTCGGCGATGCGGCTCCTGAGGATGTCCGAGACCCGCTCCGCCGTGCTGGTGCGGCCCAGGAGGGCGCGGTCGTCGGCCAGTCCGCTCAGCTGCTCTGCCATGCCCGGAATTCAACCGCAGACACGAGAACGAAACAACAGGGGTATTGAAGGATCGTTCAACGATCCTCTACCTTGCTACGACATCGCACCGCACGAATCCCCACGCACGACCCGCACCGCACGGCTCAGTCCCGCACCCTCCGTCCTCCCACTGCGAGGTGCACATGAGCACGACTCCCCCCTCCCAGGCCCTCACCGCTCACCCCCCACAGACCGAACGCCCCGCCGACGACGGGGCGTTGGGCTGGTTCCGGGCCCTCGGTCCGCGCGGCCGGCGCGCCTTCGCCGGCGCGTTCGGCGGCTATGCCCTCGACTCCTACGACTACTTCACGCTGCCGCTGAGCATGGTCGCGCTGGCCGCGTACTTCGGCCTGGACAGCGGCCAGACCGGCCTCTTCACCACCGTCACACTGCTCGCCTCCGGGGTCGGCGGCGCCCTCGCGGGCGTACTGGCGGACCGGGCCGGACGGGTCAGGGCCCTGATGATCACGGTGGTCACGTACGCGATCTTCACCGTGGCCTGCGGCTTCGCGCCCAACTTCGAGTCGCTGCTGGTCTTCCGCGCGCTCCAGGGGCTCGGCTTCGGCGGCGAGTGGGCGGTCGGCGCGATCCTGGTCGCCGAGTACGCGAGCGCGAAGCACCGCGGCCGCACCCTCGGCGCCATCCAGAGCTCGTGGGCGGTGGGCTGGGCGCTGGCCGCCGTCGTGTACACGCTGGTGTTCTCGTTCCTCGACGACGACCTGGCCTGGCGCGTGATGTTCTGGACGGGCGCCCTGCCCGCGCTGCTCGTCGTGTGGCTGCGGCGCCGCGTCCAGGACGCGCCCGAGGCGATCGCGGTACGGGAGAAGAGCGGCGGGAAGACCCCGTTCACGGCGATCTTCAAGCCGGGGCTGCTGCGTACGACGGTCTTCGCGGGACTGTTGTCTACCGGCGTCCAGGGCGGCTACTACACGCTCGCCACCTGGGTGCCGACGTATCTGAAGAGCGACCGCGGACTGTCGGTCGTCGGTACGGGCGGCTATCTGACCTTCCTGATCTCCGGCGCCTTCCTCGGCTACCTGACCGGCGGCTATCTCACCGACCGCCTGGGCCGCCGCCGCAACATCTGGCTCTTCGCCCTGCTGTCGGCGGTCTGCATCCTGGCGTACGCCAACATCCCGGACGGCGCCAACACCCTGCTCCTCGTGCTCGGCTTCCCGCTCGGGTTCTGCATGTCGGCCATCTTCAGCGGCTTCGGCTCCTACCTGGCCGAGCTGTACCCGACGGCGGTGCGCGGCACGGGACAGGGCTTCACGTACAACGCCGGACGCGCCGTGGGCGCCGTCTTCCCCACCACGGTCGGCTTCCTGGCCGACAGCTGGGGTGTGGGCGGCGCGCTGGTCTTCGGCGCCCTCGGTTACGCGCTCGCCGCGCTGGCCCTGCTCGGGCTGCCGGAGACCCGTGGGAAGGAACTCGCGTGAACCGTACGGAAGACCGCCTCACGACCGTCTCGGAAGACCGCCCCGTGACCCTCGTCGACGAGCACGCGCGCGCGTGGAGCCCGCAAGAGGCCCGCACCCGCTTTCGGGCCGGCCTCACGGGCCCCACCGCCGGGGTCGCCGCCGGCCACACCCAGGTCAACCTGATCTCGGTGCCCGCGGACTGGGCGTACGACATGCTGCTGTTCTGCCAGCGCAACCCCAAGCCGTGCCCGGTCCTCGACGTGACCGACGTCGGATCTCCTGCGACCGTGCTGGCACCCGGCGCCGACCTGCGCACCGACCTGCCGCGTTACCGGGTGTGGCGGGACGGCGAGCTCGTGGACGAGCCGACCGACGTGCGCGCGCACTGGCGCGACGACCTGGTGTCGTTCCTGATCGGGTGCAGCTTCACCTTCGAGTGGGCGCTGACCGAGGCGGGCGTCCCGGTCCGGCACCTGGAGCAGGGGCGCAACGTCCCGATGTACGAGACCAGTTGGCAGTGCCGCCCGGCCGGGCGGATCCACGGCCCGATGGTGGTGTCGATGCGGCCGGTGCCGCCTCAGCATCTGTCGGCGGCGATCCGGGAGAGCAGCCTGCTCCCCGCGGTGCACGGCGGCCCGGTGCACTGCGGTGACCCGTCGACCCTCGGCATCGAGGATCTCGGCCGCCCCGACTTCGGCGACCCGGTGGACCTGCACCCGGACGACATCCCGGTGTTCTGGGGCTGCGGGGTGACCCCGCAGGCCGCGGTGATGGCCTCACGGCCGCCGTTCGCCCTCACCCACGCGCCGGGCCAGATGTTCCTCACCGACGCCCGCGACCAGCAGTACCGCGTGGCCTGAGCAGGGCCCACGCACTCGCCCGGAAGGAGACACGGAAATTCCATGACCTCGATCGATCTCAACGCCGACCTCGGCGAAGGCTTCGGCCGCTGGCGGCTGACCGACGACGAAGAGCTGCTGTCCGTCGTCACCAGCGCCAACGTGGCCTGCGGCTTCCACGCCGGGGACGCGGCCACCATGCGGCGGGTGTGCGAGCAGGCGGCCGAGCGCGGCGTACGGATCGGGGCGCAGGTCTCGTACCGCGACCTGGCCGGGTTCGGGCGGCGCGCCATGGACGTGCCGCCCGCCGAGCTGGCGGCCGAGGTGGCCTACCAGATCGGCGCCCTGGAGGTCTTCGCGCGCGCGTCCGGCACGCGCGTGTCGTACGTCAAACCGCACGGCGCGCTCTACAACCGCGTCGTGCACGACGAGGAGCAGGCCGGCGCGGTCGTCGAGGGGGTCCTCCTCGCGGACACCTCCCTGCCCGTGCTCGGCCTGCCCGGCTCGCGTCTGCTGGAACTGGCGGGCAAGTCGGGCCTGCCGACCGTCACTGAGGCGTTCGCGGACCGCGCGTACACCGCCGAGGGCACGCTGGTGCCGCGCGGCGAGCAGGGGGCGGTGGTGACCGACCCGGAGACGGTGGTGGAGCGCTCGGTGGGGTTGGCCCGCGACGGCGCGGTCATCTCGCGCTCCGGCGCCCGCATCGAGGTCCGGGCGCGCTCGCTGTGCCTGCACGGGGACACGCCGGGCGCCGTGGAACTGGCCCGCCGCGTGCGGGAGCGGCTGACGGAGTCGGGCGTACGCGTGGAGGCCTTCGCATGAGCGTGAAAGCCCTGTCCTTGCGCACGGAATCGGGCGTCCGCGAGGAGGCCTTCGCATGAGCGTGAAAACCCTGTCCGTGCGCACGGAATCGGGCGTCCGCGAGGAGGCCTTCGCATGAGTCTCCGAGCCCTGCCCGTGGGCGACGCGGCCCTGCTCGTCGAGGTGTCGTCGGGCGAGGAGGCGCAGGCGCTGCACGCGGAGTTGCTGCGTCGCCGCGCGGAGGGCTCCCTGGCCGTCCGCGAGATCGTCCCCGCGGCCCGCACCGTCCTCCTCGACGGCCTCACCGACCCGGCCCGCCTCGCCACCGAACTGACCGCCGCCGACGTCCCGCCCGCTCCCCCACGCGCGCGTGCCGTCGTCGAACTCCCCGTGCGCTACGACGGCCCGGACCTGGCCGACGTGGCCGCGCACTGGGGCGTGGCACCGCACGAGGTGGCCCGCATCCACGCGGCCACCGAGTTCAGCGTCGCCTTCTGCGGCTTCGCCCCCGGCTTCGGCTATCTCACCGGCCTGCCGGAGCGGTACGACGTCCCACGCCGAGCCACGCCGCGGACGGCCGTCCCCGCCGGTGCGGTGGCGCTGGCGGGGCCGTACACGGGCGTGTACCCCCGCTCCTCGCCCGGCGGCTGGCAACTGATCGGCACCACGGAGGCCGTGCTGTGGGACCACGCGCGCGTACCGGCCGCGCTGCTGTCGCCGGGCACGCGCGTGAGGTTCGTACCGGTGGGGGCGGTGGGAGCATGACGGACCGCGCCCTCGCCGTCGTGCGCGCCGGAGCGCTGACCACCGTGCAGGACCGGGGCCGCCCGGGCCACGCGCATCTGGGTGTCCCCCGCGCGGGAGCCCTGGACGGCCCCGCGGCGGCCCTCGTCAACCGGCTGGTCGGCAATCCACCGGAAGCGGCCGTCCTGGAGACGACGCTCAACGGTTGTTCCCTACGGCCGCGTTCGGCGGTCACCGTGGCCGTCGGCGGCGCTCCCTGCCCGGTCAGGGTCGACGGGCGCCCGGTCGCGTGGGGCGCGCCGGTGCGCGTGCCCGCCGGGGCGCTCCTGGACGTCGGAACCGCCCTGCGCGGACTACGCAGCTACGTGGGCGTCTCCGGCGGCATCACCGTCGAGCCGGTGCTCGGCAGCCGCTCCACGGACCTCCTCTCCGGCCTGGGCCCGGCCCCGCTCACGGACGGCGCGGTCCTGCCCCTGGGCAGCCCGACGCACCTCCCCGCGCGCGTGGACGTCGCGCCGCAGCCGGCGCCTCCGACGGAACTCGTCCTGCGGGTGACGCTCGGCCCGCGCGACGACTGGTTCACGCCGGAGGCGGTACGGGCCTTCACGTCCCGCACCTACCGGGTGTCCCCGGCCGGCAACCGCATCGGCCTGCGCACGGAAGGTCCCGCACTGGACCGCGCCCGGCCGGGTGAACTCCCCAGCGAGGGCATGGTCCTGGGCGCGGTCCAGGTGCCGCCGGACGGCCGGCCGGTGGTGTTCCTGGCGGACCACCCGACGACGGGCGGTTACCCCGTGATCGCGGTGGTGCGTACCGAAGACCTCTCGGCGGCGGCCCAGGCGGTACCAGGAACACCGGTTCGTTTCCTGCGAGTGCGCCGACGCTGACCATCTCCGGACGCGCGTGCGGGGAGCTGCCCGACCAGCCCCCCGCACGCACCCCACGCACCCGCAGCCGGAACCGCTACGCCGCCTCCGGCACGGACAGGGCCGACAAGGCAGCCGACACCGCGGCAGTCGCCCCCAGATCCAGCCGCGCACTCGTCCCCCGCGCCCGATGACGCATCTCGTCCACCGCGAGCCGAAGCAACTGCGGCAACAGATCCGTGCATCGCCGAGCCACCCACCCCGTCCCCGCCGTGGCCAGCCACCACAGACTCGCCGACTTGGTGGGCTGCGCGAACTCGGGCTCGGGGGAAGGCGCCGCCCCCGTCGCGAGCCCGGCCTCCGCCAGCACCGCGTGGAACCGCACGGCCAGCTGCCGGTGCCCCCGCTCACCCGGGTGGAGTCGATCCGCGCTCCACATCGCGCGGTCGGTGATCCAGGCCCCTTCGGCGGCATGGAGATGCACCGCCCCGTACCGCTCGGACAGCGCGTGGACCACGGAGTTGACCGCCCGCTGCCGCCGGGCCAGCGGGCTCGCCAGCGCCCCCGGCAGCCCGAGCATCGCGCCGGGGTCGGGCAGGCAGGCCGTGAGCAGCAGCGCGCCCTGCTCGGTGAACGCCGCGTACACCGCGTCGAGCTGGGCGGCCACGGCGTGGATGTCGAAGGTGCAGCGGAGGGTGTCGTTGACGCCGACGACGACGGACACGACGTCCGGGCGCAGGGCCAGCCCGGCAGGCAGTTGCCGTTCGAGCACGTCCCGGGTCTGCGCCCCGCTGACCGCGAGGTTGGTGAACTCCACGGCCGGGCCGAGCCCGTCGGCGAGCAGGGCGGCCCAGCCCCGCCAGCCGTCGCCGACGGGGTCGCCCACCCCCTCGGTCAGCGAGTCGCCGAGGGCGACGAACCGCAGGGGTCTCATCGCGCGCCCCTCTGGAGCGAGTCACCGCGAAGCCCGCCCCCATGAAGCGAGTCATCGCGAAGCCCGCTCCCGCGCACCGCTGGCGTGGCGTCGTGCGCGGCGAGGAACGCTTCCACGGCCGTCCCCCACCCGAAGCACTCGGCACGCGCGCGTGCGACCCTCCGGCGCTCCTCGAAGGGACGGTCGAGCAGCATCTCCACGGCGTCCGCGAAGGCGGCTCCGTGGTCCGCCGCGACCGCTCCCGCCGCCCCGATCACCTCGGGCAGCGCGGAGGAGGCGCTCACGACGACGGGCGTGCCGCAGGCCATCGCCTCCAGCGCGGCGAGCCCGAACGTCTCGGCGGGCCCGGGGGCCAGGCACACGTCGGCGGACGCCTGGAGGGCGCCGAGCAGCCCGCGGTCGGTGACGTGCCCGAGGAAGACGGCCGGCAACCCGCGCTCCCGCGCCCGCTGTTCGAGCCGCGGCCGCAGCGGCCCGTCCCCGGCCACCACCAGCACCGCTCGCCGCCCCCGCCGTACGAGCGCCTCCAGGGCGTCCAGCGCGGTGCCGGGTCGTTTCTCCACCGACAGCCGGGTGCAGGTCACCAGCAGCGTCTCGTCCACGCGCGCGTAGACGCCGCGCAGCCGCTCGTCGCGCAGCGCCGGGTGCCGTTCGGACAGGTCGACGCCGAGAGGCGCCCGTACGACATTGCGCGCGCCGATCCGCACGAACTCCCGCTCGGCGAACTCGGTGGTGCACACCACGCGCGCGTAGGTGTGTGCGGTACGGACGTTCAGCGCGTCGGCGGCGCGCCTGGCCGCGCCCTCGGGGACGCCCCAGGTGCGCAGTACGCCGTCGGCGGTCTCGTGGGAGACCATCACGGCCGGCACCCGCGCGCGTCGCGCCCATTTGCCGGTCCACCTCAGGGTCGTACGGTCGGAGACCTCCAAGCGATCGGGGGCGAGCGCCTCCAGGAGCCGGGCCACCCGCGGCCGGTCGGCGAGCACGCGGTAGCCGCCGGTGCCGGGCAGCAGCGGCCCGGGCAGGGTGATCACCCGCCCCTGCTCGGTCTCCACGTCGCTGACCCGCTCACCCGGCACGACGAGCACGGGCTCGTGCCCGGCCGCCTTGTAGCCCTTGCCGAGCTCACGCAGCGCGGTGCGCAGGCCGCCCGAGGCGGGCGCGACGAAGTTCGCGAGCCGGACGATCCGCAGGGGCCGGACGGCGCCCCCGCCGTCGGTCCAGGTACCGGTCATGCCGCCACCACCAGCCGCCGGCCGGCCAGCACACCCGCGTAGTGCCCCAGCAGCTGATCCCCGACGGCCGCCCAGGTGCGCCCCTCGACCGTCGCCCGTCCCGCGGCGCCGTACGCGGCCCGCAGCCCGGGATCGGCGGCCAGGGCCGACACGGCGTCCCGTACGGCGGCCGCGTCGCGCGGCGGGACCAGCAGGCCGGTGCGGCCGTGGGCGACGAGGTCCAGCGGGCCACCGGCCGCGGGCGCGACCACGGGGACCCCGCTGGCCATGGCCTCCTGCACGGTCTGGCAGAAGGTCTCGAAGGGGCCGGTGTGCGCGAAGACGTCGAAGGAGGCGAAGATCCGGGCCAGTTCGTCGCCGGTGCGGCGGCCCAGGAAGACCGCGCCCGGCAGGGCCTCCGTGAGGGTCGGCAGGCTCGGCCCGTCGCCCACCACGACCACGCGGACGCCTTCCAGGCCGCACACGCCCGCCAGCAGCTCGACCTGCTTCTCGGGGGCGAGACGGCCGACGTAGCCGACGATCAGCTCACCGTTCGGGGCGAGTTCGCGGCGCAGTGCCTCGTCGCGCAGCGATGGACGGAAGCGGACGGTGTCCACGCCGCGCGGCCACAGCCGCACCCGGGGGACGCCGTGGGACTCCAGGTCGTGCAGGGCGGCGCTGGACGGGGCGAGGGTGAGGTCGGCGGCGGCATGGACGGAGCGGATGCGGCGCCACGCGGCCGCCTCGCCCGCGTGGACATAGGTGCGGGCGTATCCCGCGAGGTCGGTCTGGTAGACGGCGACGGCGGGGAGGCCGAGCCGGGCGGCCGCCGCCATGCCGCGGACGCCGAGGACGAAGGGGCTGGCCAGGTGGACGAGGTCCGCGCGGTGCTCGGCGATGGCCGCGGCAACGCGCCGGCTGGGGAGGGCGACCCGGACCTGGGGGTAGCCCGGCAGGGGGAGGGAGGGGACACGGACGACGGGGCACGGCGCGGAGGCGTCGGGCCCGGTACCGGCCGCGGTGGCCGGCGCGACGACGAGCGGGGAATGACCGCGATCCACGAGGTGCCGGGCGGTCTGGAGCGCGCAGTGGGCCACGCCGTTCACGTCGGGGGGAAAGGATTCGGTCACGATGACGACACGCATACCGGTGTTGTCGCCGCACCGGACGTGAACGCGTCAACGTGGATCTTTCCGGACGGGGAACGTCCCGTGAGCGTTACGTCGCACACCCGCGCAGGTCAGGCCCTGTCCATACGCGCCTGACCCGCGGGTCGTCCCGAGTTCACCCTGAGGGCGTGCCGTCACATGGCTGCGGCGTCCGGGGGGCCGATCCGGCTGCGAACGGCGGTCTGGACCTCGGCCTCCTCGGCCGGGTCGGCGGCGAGCCGGCGGAGCTGCTCGACGACGCGGGCGTCAGCGGTCTCGGCGTGCCGGGCGGCGATCTCGCGGGTGGTCTCCTCGCAGTCCCAGAGGCACTCGACGGCGAAGCCGGTGGCGAAGGAGGGATCGGTGGCGGCCAGGGCCCGGGCGGCCCGGCCGCGCAGATGGGACGAGGCGGTCTCGCGGTAGACGTGGCGCAGGACGGGGGCGGCGCAGGCGATGCCGAGCCGTCCGGTGCCGTCGACGAGGGTCCACAGGGTCGGTGCGTCCGGCCCCTCGCCCCGTACGGCCTCGCGCAGGGCGGCGAGGACCAGGTCCTTGTCCTCGGCTCCGCCGCGGCAGGCGAGCATGCGTCCGGCGGCGGCCCCCAGCGGATCGGGCCGGTGGGCCCAGCTGCGGGCGCGGTCGACGGCGGCGATGCTGCGCATCCGTTCGAAGGCGTCGACGGCGGCCTCCACGACCGGTGCCGAGCCGGTGACCACGGCCGCCTCGATCAGATCGAGGGCGTCGGGATCATTGCCGTCGGCGAGGTAGCGGAGCGCGGTGCAGCGGGCTCCCTCGGTGCCGTCCTTGGCGGCGGCGACGATCTCGGGCCGGTCCTCGGGTCCGGCGACCGCCATGAGGCAGCGCGCGGCGGGGACGTGGAGCGCGGCGCCGCGTTCGACGCCCTCCTCGGCCCACTGGAAGACCGCCTGCACGCTCCACCCCGGACGGGGCCCGGTAGGTCGCATCTGGCGTTGCCAGCGGTCGAAGCAGCCGGCCTCCTGAGCGGCACGCACGCGCGTGGCGATCGCTTCGCGCGGATCCTCGGCCCACAGCCGCCAGGGCCGGGGTTCGAAGGCGTCGCGCACGGTGGCGGCCAGCTCGGCCTCGCCCTCGGCGTCGGTGCCGAAACGGGCCAGCACGGGAGCGGCGAGGGCACGCAGCCCCGCGTCGTCGTCCCTGAGGGCCAGCTCGTCCAGGGCCCAGGCCCAGTTGGCGCCTGTGGCGGCGTACCTGCGCAGCAGTTCGAGGGCGTCCCGCCTGCCGTAGGAGGCGAGGTGCCCGAGGACCGCCAGGGCGAGGCCGGTCCGTGACTCCTCGTCGTCGAAGTGGTCCTCGACGTCGAAGAGGTGGGCCTCGATGCGGTCCAGGTCGCCGTGGAGGTCGAGGTAGAGCCGGGCGTAGTAGAGGGAGCGGTTCTCCACCTGCCAGTCGTGGCGGGGATCACGCGCCACACAGTGGTTCAGGGCCGCGAGCGCTTCGGCGCGCGGCGCGGTGAGCGCGTGCAATGTGCCGTCGCCGCGACCCCGCTGGAGCAGGCCGAGCAACGTACCACTGGGCGCTATGACCGGTTCGAACATGGGAAACAGCCTCACATCAAGCGTCGACGCAACCGGGGTTCTTGCTTCACCTGGCCGCGTGACAACACGTCGGGGCGCCCGCCGTTTCCTGCTTGCTGTAGACCATTTTCCTCTGCCTCTCGTCGGTGGCCCATGCGGACCGCATCACGGCCCGCGCGGTGCGGCATCACCTGCCCAGCCATCGCGTCCGTGAATCACGACGTCATGATGACTCGGCACTTACATCTGCCGCGACCGAAATTTCGGCGGCCCTTTACCGCCTCCCCCGTTTTCTGTGTTCTCGCTGGTCAGAGCGTTCGGATCAGTGTGCGCCGAACAATTCGAGGAGTTCGGTCTTGCCGAACATCCGAGCGGTGTCGACGGCCGAGGGGGTCCCCGCGGCCGGATCGGCGCCACCCTCCAGAAGTGCCTTGATGACGTCCGTCTCCCCCTTGAAGACCGCCCCGGCGAGCGGGGTCTGGCCTCGGTCGTTGACCTCGTCGGCCGCGGCCCCGCGCGCGAGCAGCGCGCGCACCGCCTCGGCGTGGCCGTGATAGGCGGCGAGCATCACCAGGGAGTCACCGCGGTCGTTGGTGAGGTTGGCCGGAACGCCTGCGTCGACGTACGACACGAGCGCCTCGGTCTGCCCCCTGCGGGCCAGATCGAAGATCTTGGTCGCCAGCTCCACGACCTCGGGGTCGGGGGCTTCGCTCATCGGCCGGACCGCCTCTCATACAACCGTTCAGGTGAATCGCCAGGGTACTGGCTCGCGCGGCACATGACCCGATGTGCCGGAGGTAAAGATCACCACTGACCCGGTCGGACGCAAGTCCCCTGCTCATCCGGCCCAAGCCGCCCCCGTCAAGCGGGTGAAACATCCCGGATTTCACCCGGTTGCACCTTTTATCGTATGGATACATCCTGTGAGCCTGGAAGTACTCATGGTGACTGTCCCCCCGATCCAGGAGACCTCAAATGATCCTGTCCATCTCAGGCGTGGTCCTGCTCGGCATCATCGTCTTCCTCTTCTTCCGCAAGGACGGACTCAAGGCGTCGCACGCCTTTGTCGCCGCCCTCTTCGGCTTCTATCTCGCGAGCACCGCCATCGCTCCGAGCATCAGAGCCGGCGGGGAGAGCCTGGCGAGCCTGCTCGGCGGCATCAAGTTCTGACGCCGCTCCTTCCGACGCCCCTTCCCCAGGCGTCCCTCCCTTCCGTACGCACCTTCAGGAGACTGCAGTGGCCCGGCGCCCCCTCCCCCGCATCCTGAGCACAGGCAGCGCGCAGATCGCCCGGAGCCGGGAGCTGGCCCGGACGGCGGCCGACAGCGCCACCGACGTCCTCCACCCGTTGATCACGATCACCCGCGGACTGCGCCGGCTGGCCTCGGCCGGGCGGCGCAAGTGGGCCGACACCCCCAAGGACAAGCGCGGGCCGCTGCTTTTCCTGGTGGCGTCGGTGGTCCTGGTCGTGGCCCTGGTGCCGTACGGTCCGCTGCTCGCCGTCATCATCCTGATGGCGGCGGCAGCATGGCAGGGCCGGGACCGCACCCCGCCCGCGCCGGAAGGCCCGGACGAGTCGCAGACCCAGCGGCTGAAGTCCCTCTACGAGGCCCTGGTGCCGTACTTCGCGACGGCCGAGGACCCGGCCCCGCTCTACGCCCACGGCGGCGAATGGGAGAAGGCCTTCCCGGAGTACGAGTTCGACGAGACGAGCCGCATCACCCAGCTCGTGATCCGCTACCCCGCCTACTTCACCGACGGCGAGGCCGACGCACGCGCGCGGATCGAGCAGTTGCTGCACGCCAAGTCGGGCCGCGGCCGCGAGTACCGCTTCGCGTGGGACGAGGAGGGCAACCAGCTCTCCGTCACCGTCCTGCCGCCGCTGCCCACCGACATCGCCGCCCAGCGATTCGTCACGGCTCCCGGCGAGACGGTCCTCGGCTTCACCGACCCCACCGAGGTCCAGCGCACCCTGCCCCTCACCCACGGCGAGGAGCAGCGCGACGTACCCCCCGTCGTCTGGCGCACCGGCGTCCGCTCCACGGAGCCCCATCTGCTGGTCGTGGGCCAGCCGGGCAGCGGCACCTCGACCCTGCTGCGCTCCATCGCCCTCCAGGCGCTGCCCTACGGTGACGTCGTCATCGTCGAGGGCGGCGGCACCGGCGAGTACGCGTGCCTGACCGGCCGGGACGGCGTCCTGGCGGTCGAGTGCGGACTCACCGGCGCGCTGGCCAGCCTCGAGTGGGCCGCCACCGAGACCGAGCGGCGCCTGATCGCCATGAACCGGGCCCGCCAGGCGGGCCACCCGCCGCCGGAGGACACCCGGCGTCCGCTGTGGATCCTCCTGGACCGCCCCAGCGCGTTCACGCACCTGGCCACGGCCGACGGCCACCGGGACCCGCAGTCCCTCCTCCAGGTCCCCCTGCGGCACGGCCGGGCGGCGGGCGTCACGGTGGTCGTGGCCGACCAGTTCGACAGCGCGGACGCGCTGAGCGACGCGGTACGACAGCACACCCGCGCGCGTGTCGTCCTCGGCCCGGCGACGCCCGCGCAGGTGGAGGCGGTGCTGGGCGCTCCCCCGCACACCACGCCGGTCGCCGACGTCCCGCCGGGCCGGGGTTATGCCCGTCTCGGTGCGGGGCCGGTGCATCGCCTCCAGGTGCCGTCGACGCCGGACCCGTACGACGACGAGACCAGCGAGGCGGACCGGCAGGCCGTGCTTGCGCTGTTGCCGCCGCGAACCACTCCCGTGGACGCGCAGACTGTCCCGACGGAAACGGAAGCAGTCGTTGCCGAAGCGCCATAAGTAATCGTCAGACTGCGGTTGCGTGGGGGCTGGTCGCGCAGTTCCCCGCGCCCCTGGGTAGCTCCGGGCGCCGTTACGCCACGAAAGTGCGCGGCGCCTCTCCGCCCCCTGTCCCGCCGCTCTCCACGATCCGCGCCGCTGCCGCCAGCCTCGCCGCCGCCTCGTCCGCCACCGCGCCCCCCACGGTGAACGGCAGCCGCACATATCCCTCGAAGGCCCCGTCGACCCCGAAGCGCGGCCCGGACGGTACGCGTACGCCCACCCGCTCCCCCGCCTCGGCCAGCCGTGACCCGGACAGGCCGCCCGCCTTCACCCACAGCGTCAGCCCACCGCGCGGCACGTCGAACTCCCACGACGGCAGCTCCCGGCGCACCGCCGCCACCAAGGCGTCCCGGTTCTCCCGCCCCTGCACTCGCCGGATGTCCACGGCCTGCTCCCAGCCCCCCGTGCTGAACAGCCAGTTCACGGCCAGCTGCTCCAGCACCGGCGTGCCCAGGTCGGCGTAGGCCCGCGCGGCGACGAGGCTGCGGATCACGTCCGGCGCCGCCCGCACCCACCCGATCCGCATCCCGGCCCAGAACGCCTTGCTGGCGGAGCCGACGGTGATCACGGTGGACCCGGCGGGGTCGAAGCCGCACACGGGCCGCGGCATCTCGACGTCCTCGTCCAGCCACAGCTCCGTCATGGTCTCGTCGGCGACCAGCACGGTCCCCGCGGAGCGCGCCGCGTCCACCAGTTGCCGCCGCTGGTCGTCGTCGGCGAGCGCGCCGGTCGGGTTGTGGAAGTCGGCGACGATGTAGGCGATCCGGGGCGCCGCGTCCCGCAGCACCTGCCGCCAACGGTCGATGTCCCAGCCGGCCAGCCCGTCGGCCATCGCGACCGGCACCAGCCGCGCCCCCGCCTCCCGCATCAGCTGGAGGATGTTGGCGTACGACGGCGACTCGACGGCGATGCGCTCGCCCCGGCCCCCGAAGAGATGGCAGATGGCGTCGATGGCGCCCATCGCGCCGGTCGTCACCATGATCTGCTCGGGCATGGTCGGGATGCCCCGCGCGGTGTACCGCTCGGCGATCATCGAGCGCAGCGCGGGCAGCCCGGCGGGATAGTCGCCGTGCGTGTGGGCGTACGGCGGCAGTTCCTCCAGGGCGCCCTGCACCGCGCGGGTCAGCCACGGCTCGGGCGCGGGCAGCGCCGCGCAGCCGAGGTCGATCATCGAGCCGAGTGCCTCGGGCGGCAGGGGTTCAAGACCTCGTGCGGGAAGCGGGTTCCCGGCGGGTACGGCCGTCCAGCTCCCCGCCCCGCGCCGGGACTCCAGGAATCCCTCGGTGCGCAGTGCCTCGTAGGCCGCCGCCACCGTCGTACGGCTGACGGACAGGGCCAGGGCCAGTTCGCGTTCGGCGGGCAGGCGGGCGGCCACCGGGACGCGGCCTTCGAGGACGAGGAGCCGGATGCCGTCGGCGAGTGCGCGGTAGGCGGGCGGGCGGCGGGTGCCGGGGCCGGCCGGGCGGTCCTGCTGGGAGTTGAGCAGCCGGGCGAGCTGCGCCGGTCCCACCGCCGAGGTCCACTGCGCCATGGAAATCAGTCCACCTTCCCCGAATTGGCCATGGATGATGCTTCCACCCAAGCCCCAGGGTGTCATGGACCAGGCCACCACGACCACAGGGGGCACCACTTGTCCACCCAGCGCCGACTCGGGCGTCGGCTGATCCAGCTGTACGTAGGTCTCGTCCTCTACGGGGCGAGCTCGGCGCTGCTCGTCGAGGCGGGCCTGGGGCTGGAGCCCTGGAACGTGCTGCACCAGGGCCTCGCCGAGCTGACCGGCCTGACGATCGGTGTCGTCTCGATCATCGTGGGCGCGGCGGTGCTGCTCCTGTGGATCCCGCTGCGCCAGCGGCCCGGCCTCGGCACCGTCTCCAATGTCTTCGTGATCGGCATCGCGATGGACGGCACGCTCGCGGCGGTGCCGGAGGTGCACGCCCTGGCCGCGCGGATCCCCCTGCTCGTCGGCGGCATCGTCCTCAACGGCGCGGCCACCGGCCTCTACATCGCCGCCCGCTTCGGCCCCGGCCCCCGGGACGGCCTGATGACCGGTCTGCACCGGCGCACGGGGCGCTCGATCCGGCTGATGCGGACGGCCGTCGAGATCGCGGTCGTCGCGACCGGCTTCCTGCTCGGCGGCACGATCGGCGTCGGGACCGTGCTGTACGCCGTCTCGATCGGCCCGCTGGCTCAGGTGTTCCTGCGGTTGTTCGATGTCCCCTCGGCATCGGACCGCAGCACGGTCGTTGCCGGCGGGCAACCCCGTAGGGCGATACTGCGTCGGTGAGCACCCGGATACGTCACCCGTACCTCGACCACCCCGGCCCGATCCCCTTCGCCCACCGGGGCGGCGCGGCGGACGGCCTGGAGAACACCCTGCTGCAGTTCCGGCGGGCGGTGGAGACGGGCTACCGCTATCTGGAGACCGACGTCCACGCCACGGCGGACGGGAAGCTCGTCGCCTTCCACGACACGACCCTGGACCGGGTGACGGACGGGGCGGGCCGGATCGCGGACCTGCCCTGGGCTGACGTGAGCCACGCGCGCGTGGCGGGCAAGGAGCCGGTGCCCCTGTTCGAGGAACTCCTGGCGACGTTCCCGGACGCCCGCTGGAACGTCGATCTCAAGGCCGAGTCGGCGCTGCACCCGTTCCTGGACCTGGTCGAGCGCACCGACACCTGGGACCGCGTCTGCGTCGGCTCGTTCTCCGAGGCGCGGGTCCTGCGCGCCCAGCGGCTGGCGGGCCCGCGCCTGGCCACGTCGTACGGCACCCGAGGCGTCCTCAATCTGCGGCTGCGCTCCTGGGGCGTGCCCGCCGCGCTGCGCCGGTCCGCGGTCGCCGCCCAGGTGCCGGAGGTCCAGTCGGGCATCCAGGTCGTCGACCACCGCTTCGTCCGCGCCGCCCACGCGCGCGGGCTGCACGTGCACGTGTGGACCATCAACGATCCCGACCGCATGCACCGTCTTCTGGACCTGGGAGTCGATGGCATCATGACCGATCACATCGACACGTTGCGCAAGGTCATGGAGGACCGCGGCGTCTGGGTCTGACCGACCTCCCGCCCCCGGAACCGCCACCCGCGCGCGGGACCAGCGAGGGGCGGGATGGGCACGGAGACCCTGGTGGCGGAGGCCGCCGACCGGCGGCGCGAGCAGCGCGGCTGGTACTTCTACGACTGGGCGTGCTCCGTCTACTCGACGAGCGTGCTCACCGTGTTCCTCGGCCCCTATCTGACGTCGGTCGCCGAGGACGCCGCCGACGCGGACGGCTATGTCCACCCCCTGGGTGTCCCGGTCCGCGCGGGGTCGTTCTTCGCGTACTCGGTGTCCCTGTCGGTGATCGTGGCGGTGCTGGTGATGCCGCTGGTCGGCGCGGCGGCCGACCGCACGGGCCGCAAGAAGCCGCTGCTGGCGGCCGCCGCCTACACGGGAGCCGCGGCGACCACGGCCATGTTCTTCCTCGGCGGCGACCGCTATCTCCTCGGCGGTCTGCTGCTGATCGTCGCGAACGCGGCGTCGGCGGTCGGGACGATGCTCTACAACTCCTATCTCCCGCAGATCGCCCCGCCCGAGGAGCGCGACGCGGTCTCCTCCCGCGGCTGGGCCTTCGGCTACGCGGCGGGCTCCCTCGTCCTGGTCGTGAACCTGGTCCTCTACACCGCCCACGACTCCTTCGGCCTGTCCGAGGGCATGGCCGTGCGGATCTGCCTGGCGTCGGCGGGTCTGTGGTGGGGCGCCTTCACACTCGTACCGCTACGCCGGCTGCGCGACCGCCGGGCGCAGGCGAAGGAGGCGACCGCCCCGGGCTTCCGGCAGCTGGCGGCCACCGTCCGCGACATGCGCCGCCACCCGCTGACGCTCGCCTTCCTGCTGGCGTACCTCGTCTACAACGACGGCATCCAGACCGTGATCTCCCAGGCGTCGATCTACGGCTCCGAGGAACTGGACCTCGGCCAGTCGACGCTCATCGGGGCGGTGCTGCTGGTCCAGGTGCTCGCGGTCGCGGGCGCTCTGGGGATGGGCCGGCTGGCCCGGGTCCACGGGGCCAAGCGGACGATCCTCGGCTCGCTCGTGGCGTGGACGGTGACCCTGGCGGCCGGGTACTTCCTGCCCGCCGGAGCGCCGGTGTGGTTCTTCGTGCTGGCCGCCGGGATCGGCCTCGTCCTCGGCGGCAGCCAGGCCCTGTCCCGCTCCCTGTTCTCCCATCTCGTACCGCCCGGCAAGGAGGCCGAATACTTCTCGGCGTACGAGATGAGCGACCGGGGCATGAGCTGGCTGGGCCCCCTGCTGTTCGGGATCACCTACCAGCTGACCGGAAGTTACCGGGACGCGATCATCTCCCTGGTCGCCTTCTTCGCGCTCGGGTTCGTCCTGCTCGCGCGGGTACCGGTGCGGCAGGCGATCCGCGACGCGGGCAACGCCGTTCCGGAGAAGATTTAGCGTTCGACGGCAAAGGGCGGTAGTGTACGCGTTTGGCCTGCCTGGCGTACCGTTACTGCGCGTCAAAGATGCCGAAACGCTGGGTGACATCTGCTAGCAGATGTGACAAACCGGGCGCCGGTGGGTACAACAAGGGGCGGCTACGACGGCGACGCATGACCCGGAACGGGAATCTTTACCGCCGACCGGACGTTGACCGGATGACGACGACAGCGACACCTGTCCTGTGGGCGACAAGCCCGGGAGGCACGATTCATGAGTGAGCGAGCTCTTCGCGGCACGCGCCTCGTGGTGACCAGCTACGAGACGGACCGCGGCATCGACCTGGCCCCGCGCCAGGCCGTGGAGTACGCATGCGAGAAGGGACATCGCTTTGAGATGCCCTTCTCGGTCGAGGCGGAGATCCCGCCGGAGTGGGAGTGCAAGGTCTGCGGGGCCCAGGCACTCCTCGTTGACGGCGACGGCCCTGAAGAGAAGAAGGCCAAGCCCGCGCGTACGCATTGGGACATGCTGATGGAGCGGCGCACCCGCGAGGAACTCGAAGAGGTCCTCGAGGAGCGTCTGGCGGTTCTCCGTTCGGGGGCGATGAACATCGCCGTTCACCCGCGGGACAGCCGCAAGTCCGCATAGCCCCCAGGGCCTGAGCGGCTGAACACAGCGCACGACATGACTGCGGGCGCCGTACATGAGGTTCATGTACGGCGCCCGCAGTCATGTCCGCGTGCCGTCAGCCCGTCAGCGGCGGGCGCGGCTCCTCGGGAGCCCGGCCCGGCTCGTCCCGGATCACCTCGCCCTGGACCACCTTGCCGTCGGGGCGGTGCATCCGGGCCTGCTGGAAGGCGTCGCCCAGGGTGCCCGGGGCGGCCTCGCGCAGCCGGCGCTCGACCGTCCGCTCCGTGTAGCGGCTGAGGGCCTTCTGGACCGGCGGGATCAGCAGCACCAGGCCGACCACGTCCGAGATCAGGCCCGGGATCATCAGGAGCAGGCCGCCCAGCATCATCAGGCCGTTGCCACCGCCGCTGGACGGGGCCGTGCCGCGCTGGAGCGCCTGGTTGAGGTTCTGGAAGGCCCGGCGGCCCGCCCGCTTGATGACCACCGCACCGAGCACGAACCCGGCGAGCAGCAGCAGGAACACCGTGAACCCGCTCGCGGCGCCGGCGACCACGGTCAGCAGCCAGATCTCCAGCACCAGCCACGCCGCGATCCCCAGCGGCAGGAAGGTGCGCAACCGGGAGCGCCGGGGCCGGACGGGGTACGTGGGGGTCGGAGCGCCAGTCGTCATGCGTCCAGTGTGCCTGGGCCCGGCTCAACACGGGATAAGGGGACGATCAACGGGGCCTGTGCGGCCGTACGACAGCCGTACGGGGCCCACGGCTGTCGGGGCCCGTCGGCATGTGTCGTCAGGCCCTCTTGTCAGGCTTCGGGGCGCGGCCCAGCACCTTGCCGACCCGCTCCCCCACGCCCCAGGTGGTGACCCGCCACAGAGCCTCGACCAGGATGTCGCGGCTCATCTTGGAGTCGCCGAGTTCGCGCTCGACGAACGTGATGGGCACCTCGACGACGTGGTAGCCGGCCTTGACCGCACGGCGGGCCAGGTCGACCTGGAAGCAATAGCCCTGGGAGGCGACCTCGTCGAGGCCGAGGCCCTCCAGGGTCTCGCGGCGGAAGGCGCGGTAGCCGCCGGTGACATCGCGGATGGGGACGTCGAGCAGGACGCGCGAGTAGAGGCTGCCGCCGCGGGAGATGAACTCGCGGGACTTGGGCCAGTTCACGACCCGGCCGCCGGGCACCCAGCGGGAGCCGAGGACGAGGTCGGCGCCCTTGAGGGCGGTCAGCAGCCGGGGCAGTTCCTCGGGCTGGTGGGAGCCGTCGGCGTCCATCTCGACCAGGACGCCGTAGCCGTTGTCCAGACCCCAGCGGAAGCCCGCGAGGTAGGCGGCGCCGAGGCCTTCCTTGCCCTTGCGGTGCAGGACCTGGACGTGGTCGTCGGTGGCGGCGAGCTCGTCGGCGAGCTTGCCGGTGCCGTCGGGGCTGTTGTCGTCGGCGACGAGGACGTGCGCGTCGGGGACCGCCTTGCGGACCCGGCCCACGATCTTCTTGATGTTCTCGGCCTCGTTGTAGGTCGGGATGATCACCAAGGCCGTGCCGAGCGGGCCGAACTGCCTCCCCGCGAGGGTCCCGTCGCCGTCGTTCACTACTGCCCCTTCAGTCCGTACGCAGGCGTCCACCATAGTCGGCGGGACGTGTGACGACGTGACAGGACGTTCGTATGGTGGTGTCGTTTTAACAAGAGCTGGGTAAGGACGACGTTCTCGGCACCTGTGCGTGCGGCGGATGGGGGCCCGGCGCCCTTCGGGCCGACCTGGGACCCGCTGGCTGCGGGTCGACCGAAAGCCGTTGTCTACTGAGCGCCCGGGCCCCACCCGGGTCACACCTCCCCGACCGGCCGGAACGTTCCCTCGCAGCGGCGCGGGCGCTGAGCCTGGCTGCCAGTGGCGGTGCCCCGGTGCGGCACACCGTCCCTGACCCAGCGGCGCGGCGACGAGTTCGCGGGCGTTCCCCGGTAGGGCGTCCGGTGGTGGACTGGGCCGAACCTACCGGCCCCCTGCCGCCGCCTGTCAACAGCCGTTCGACCTGCACGTCTTTCCTCAATGCCCAGGTCAGTGCGGAGGATGCGCAGGTCGCGAGACGGGGCGGCGGCAGCCGTTCGGAGCCGCGCCACCCCGGGAGATCACTCGCTCGGCCGCACGAACACCGTCCGTCCGCCCACCACCGTGCGCAGACAGACCGGCAGGTCGGCGCCCGGGGAGAGGTCGGGCAGGCCGGGGGTGCCGGAGCGGGGGTCGGTGGACCAGCGGGCGACGCGGTCGTCCGGGGCCTGGACGATCAGCTCGTCGGTGCGCCAGACCGCGTAGTCGGCCGGTGCGCCCGGCACCAGGACGCCCGCGTCGTCCCGGCCGACCGCCCGCCAGCCGCCCCGCGTGTGGGCCGTGAACGCGGCGCGGACCGAGACCCGGTGCTCGGGTGTGCGGTGGAAGGCGGCGGCCCGGACGGTGCCCCACGGGTCGAGCGGGGTGACCGGGCTGTCGGAGCCGAAGGCGAGCGGTACGCCGGCCCGCAGCAGGGCCGCGAAGGGGTTCAGGGTGCGGGCCCGCTCGGCGCCCAGGCGCTGCGCGTACATGCCCTCCTCGCCGCCCCACAGCGCGTCGAAGGCGGGCTGCACGGAAGCGGTGAGGCCCAGCTCGGCGAAGGCGGCGATCGTCTCGGGCGTGAGCATCTCGGCGTGCTCGACGCGATGCCGGGCGGCGCGGACGCGGGCCAGGCCGACCTTCTCGGCGGCGGCGCGCACGCCCTCGACGACGGCGGTCACGGCGGCGTCGCCGATCGCGTGGAAGCCCGCCTGGAGGCCCGCCTCGGTGCATTCGGTGACGTGGGCGGCGACGGCGGACGCGTCCAGGTAGGCGGTGCCAGTGTGCTCGGCGTCGGTGTAGGGACGGTGCAGACAGGCGGTGTGGGAGCCGAGGGCGCCGTCGACGAAGAGGTCCCCCGCGGCTCCGAGCGCGCCCAGCTCGCGCACCTTCTCGACGTCCCGCTCGGCCCAGTAGCCGACGACCCGGGGTCCGGCCTGCTCGGCGGCGAGCCGCAGCAGCCCGGTGAAGTCGTCCTCGGAGGAGATGTCCGGTCCGGCGCACTCGTGCACCGATCCGATGCCGAGGGAGGCGGCGTGGGCGAGGGCGGTGCGCTGGGCCTCGACGCGCTGGGCCGGGGTGATGGCACCGAGTGCGGTGGCGCGCACGGCGTGGTGGGCGTCGGCGGTGAGCGGGCCGTCCACGTGCCCGAGAGACGTCATGTCGAGCAGGGCGGTCGTCACGACCGCCGAGTGGACGTCGATGCGGGAGAGGTAGAGGGGGCGGCCGCCGGTGGCCGCGTCGAGCTCCGCGCGCGTGGGCGGACGTCCGCCGGGCCAGCGGGCGGCGTCCCAGCCGTGGCCGAGCAGCACGCGGTCCTCCGGGCGGGCGGCGGCGAAGTCCCGTACGAGGGCGAGGGCCGCCTCCAGGGAGGGCGCGTCGGACAGGTCGAGGCCGGTGAGGGCGAGGCCGGTGGCGGTGGTGTGGACGTGGGCGTCGGTGAACGCGGGGGTGACCAGGGCGCCGTCGAGGTCGACGACCTCGTCGACGCCGTCCGCGAAGGCGTCCGCGGCGCCTTCGGAGCCCACCCAGGCGACCTGGCCGCTCTCGACGACCATCGCGGTGGCGAAGGGGTCGGCGGGGCTGTGGACCTCTCCTCGGCGGAGCAGGACGGTCTGGGGCGCGGCGGTGGGCTCACTCATGGGGAACAGTCTCGCGCCTGGCGGGCAGCGCTCCGCACGCAGGTGGGTCAGATGCGGGGCGGCCGGGCCTCGTAGGGGGTCGACAGCACCACCGTGGTCCGGGTCGAGACGCCTGCCAGCGACCGCAGTCGCGCCAGCAGCTCCTCCAGTTCGTGCGGGGTGGCCACGCGCACCTTGAGGATGTAGTTCTCGTCGCCCGCGACGCTGTGGCAGGCCTCGATCTCGGGCACGCCGGCGAGGCGCTCCGCGATGTCGTCGGGGGCGCTGGGGTCGAACGGCTTCACCGAGATGAAGGCCGTCATGGGCAGCCCGACGGCCTCCGGGTCGACGACCGCGGCGTATCCACGGATGACGCCACGCTGTTCCAGCCGGCGCACCCGCTGGTGCACGGCCGACGTGGACAGGCCCGTGGCCTTGCCCAGGTCTGTGTAGCTCATCCGCCCGTCCTTGACGAGCAGCTGCACGATCTGACGGTCCAGCTCCTCCATGACGCAAGAACTTACAGCGCCCGTGATCTCCTCCGATACCTCAGCGGCCCAGGTCATGCCCTGTTCGTGATGTGGCCGAGAGCGGCCTGTGAGCCGGCTGGGGGACAAAACGGCCGCGCCGGGCACCTGCATGCGGCATGTGACGAACGCCACAGCACCCGAACGGTCTCCGTGATGTTCTCGTGATTACCGCCGAGACGGGGCGGGAAGTGCTTGCTGTGGTCGAGGCCGCAGCGCCTTCACGGCCCAGCCCGAGGGGGAGAATCCCATGCAGAGTCTTAAGCGCCCTGGTCGTACCGCACCCAAGCGACTCCAGGCGGTCGCCGATCCCGAGCCGGAGGGCGTCGAACCCGACGCCCTCGACGACGAGCTCGACGCGTACGACACCTTCGAGATGTTCCGGGTGGTCTGCCCTGACTGCGCGCAGCCCATCGCCCTCCTGGCGGACGAGGAGGTGCTTCCGGAGCACGCCCTGTGCGCCTCGCCCTGGAACCCCTTCGGTCTCACGGTCTGCGCCGGCACCGGCCGCCGCGCCGCCGACGCGCGTCCGGCGGACGAGGACGTCGAGCCCCAGGAGCAGGACACCGCCCTGCTGTTGACGCTCCCTCAGGGACTCGACTGGCGGACCCAGCCCTTCTCGCACGTCGGCGGACCGGGCTCGCGCCCCATGCGGGTCCCCGCGATGCGACGCCAGGCCGCCTGAGCGCGCCCCCAGGCACCGCTCAACCCCAGTAGCTGCCCTGCACCATGGCTCGCAGGCTGCCGTGGTGCAGGATCAGTGTGTCCGGGTCGGCCGGGACGGCGACTTCACCGAAGTGCACCTGCCGGTAGGCGACGCGCAGCATGACGATCGCCTGCCGCAGGGCGGCATAGAGGATGTAGAAGTCCATGTCGCGCGGCGTGTGACCGGTGAGTTCGGCGTAGCGCGCCTCGATGCGGTCGCGGCGCAGGAAGTCCGGCAGTCCGCGCTGGCCGAAGGCCTCGGTCAGGTCCTGGAAGAAGCGGTGCAGATACACGGTCCAGCCGAGGTCGACCTCGCGTGGAGCGAGCGCCGCCATCTCCCAGTCGAGGACGGCGGCGGGGGCGAAGCCGTCGTAGACGACGTTCCCGATGCGCGCGTCGCCCCAGTTGAGGACGGGCGGACCGGGTTCGCGCGGCCATGTCTCCGCCAGCCGGTCGAAGGCCGCCTCGATGAGCGGTGAGCGGGCTGTGCCGTCGACGACCCAGTCGTAGTAGGCGCGTTGGGCGGTGACGTGGCGGTGCAACGCGTCGCCCTCCCCGGGGAGTGCCAGGAACTGGGCTTCCGCCGACGGCACTTGGTCGTGCAGTCGGGCCAACAGCCCTATGGAGGCCGCCTCCAGACGCTCCCGCTCCTCGTCGCTCGCCGCGTGCAGCCAGTTGCCCTCGTAGGTGTACGGCATGACGTCCGGCGGGACGCGGCCCTCCACGCGCTCCATGACGAAGAAGGGCGCGCCGAGCGGTCCGGGGTCCTCCTCCAGCCACAGCACCTTCGGCACGGGCAGGTCGGAGCGCTCGCCCACCACACGCATCGTCCGGTACTGGCGGACCATGTCGTAGACCGGGAAGACGGTGTACGCCGCCGGGTCCGCCGCGAGCCTCAACGCACAGGCCCGCAGGGGTGGTTCGGGGTGCTCGATGTCGAAGAGGAGCGTCTCGCTGGACATGCCGTTGGAGGCGGGGACGGTCACGCCGACGGCTTTCGCGCCGGGGAGTCGGGTGTCGAGCCAGGCGGTGAGGCGCCGGGCGAGGTCCTCCGGGTCACGGGTGGTCGTACGGGGCCGAGGTGCCGTGGCCATGAGGCAACCCCCTTATCGGGCAACGGAGTCGAAGCCGGTGAACCCGCTCGGGTCGTGCCGTCCGAACGAGCCGTGTTCGAAGATGCCGTGGCCGGTTTGGCCGTCGAGGCGGAAGCGGGCGGCGTGGTCGGTGACCCCGTACGCGGCCAGGGGGTGCGGCTCGGTGAGGTCGTAGGTACGGCGGTCGGTCCAGCCGGGGCCGCGCCAGGTGCCGTGCTGCCAGTCGTCGGCGGGTGGATAGCCGGCGCCGAGGGCCAGCGGCGAGGAGGTGAGGATCTCCACCTCCAGCTCCTGCGGCTTGCGCGGGTCTCCCAGGTGGACGACGGCCCGCTCGGGGTGACGGGTGCCGGGGCGGTAGGTGATCTCGGCCTGGGGCCAGCCGAGTTGGCGGTCGCGCCGGCCGGGGCGGACAAGGGTGGCGTCGTTGAGGGTGCGGTAGCCGTCGGCGTCCTCCTGGACGACCACCATCAGGAAGCGGTCGCCGAGATGGACCGGGCACCAGATCCAGTGGAAGCCCTCGGTGGGATGCTCCGCGGCGAGCGGGCCGCCGTCCTCGCCCGGTATCGGACGCACACCCCAACTGCGGTCCCGGGTGCCGGTCCACTCCCCCGGCGTGACACGGAGCTCCTCGCCCGCCGCGCGCAGTGCGCCCTCCACACTCCCCGCCTGCACGAAGCGCCGCCCCTCCAGGGTGAGCCGGTCGCCGCGGCGCTGGACGTGGTGGGGTTCCCAGAGGGCCGGGAAGTCGGCGGTCCAGCGGAGGTCGTACGACAACGAGTCGTCGTCGCAGACCAGTCGCAGCCGGCGCAGCGGGTCCTCGACCTCGATCCTCAGCGGGCCGACGGCGAGCCGCATCCGGTCCTCGCCGAGGGTGTCCGAGGCGCGCACGGCGTGCAGGACCTGACCGGTGCGCAAGGTGGCGTACGCGTCGATCACCCCCAGGTTGGGATACACCCCGAGCCCGAGGATCAGCAGCGCACGGCCCTCGTGGTCGAGGACGTGGAAGATGCAGCGGTCGTAGGCGTTCCGGTCACCGGTCGCCACGTGCTTCATGGAGAGGGGCACCTGGTGCACGGGGTACTCGTCGAGCGGTACGGGGCGGTCGTCGGCCACGGCAAACCTCCCTGGAGGCGGCTGGGCTGACGGTACGTCAGATGAGCGGCGGAGACCAGACGCGGGGCGACCGTGACAGGGAGGAGGCCGGACACTGGGCGGCCATGACAGGGGCCAGGCTGGACACTGGGCGGCCATGACAGGAGGCGGGCCGGACACTGGGCGGCCGCGACGGGGCGGAAGAGCGCCGGGCCCGGGGACGCCCGCGAACTCACGCTCGATTCCGCCCACGGGTGACCTGCCCGACCGCCATCGCGTTGCCCTGGTATGACCCCCACATATTCAGCGACCGGGCGTCAGCACCGGGTGTTCGTGCCGCCGCCCGCAGAATCGGTTCCGCCGCCCGCGCAGCCGGATCCGCCGATCTACCGCGACCTGATGCGGGTGTGGGCCGACCGGGGCCGGACCCTGCCCGGGCGCCACGACCCGGAGTGGGTCAGGCTCGCGGCGCCGCAGGTCAGACCCGGCCAGTTCAGCGCGTCTCCGGCCCCGCCAGGTGACGGGCGATGACCATCCGCTGGATCTGGTTGGTGCCCTCGACGATCTGTAGGACCTTGGCCTCGCGCATGTAGCGCTCGACCGGGAAGTCCGCGGTGTAGCCGTAGCCGCCGAGGACCTGGACGGCGTCGGTGGTGACCTTCATCGCCGTGTCCGTGCAGTGCAGCTTGGCCATCGCCGCCTGCTTGGCGAACGGCCGGCCCGCGTCCCGCAGCCGCGCCGCCGACAGGTACAGGGCGCGGCCCGCCTCGATCTGGGTCGCCATGTCGGCGAGCATGAAGCGCAGCCCCTGGAAGTCGGCGATGGGCTTGCCGAACTGCCGCCGGTCCGTCGCGTATCCCACGGCCGCGTCCAGCGCCGCCTGGGCCACGCCGATCGCGCAGGCCGCGATGCCGAGCCGCCCGGAGTCGAGTGCGGACAGGGCGATCGCGAAGCCCTGGCCCTCGTCGCCGATCCGCCGGTCGTCGCCGACACGCACTCCGTCGAGGTGGACCTGGGCGGTGGGCGAGCCCTTCATGCCCATCTTCTTCTCCGGCAGCGCCCCGCTGAGGCCCGCCGCGTCACCGGGCACCAGGAAGGCGGTGATCCCGCGGGCACCCTCCTCGCCGGTGCGGGCCATGACGGTGTAGAAGTCGGCGATGCCGCCGTGTGTGATCCAGGCCTTGGTGCCGGTGATGACCCAGCCGTCGCCCTCCCGGACCGCCCTGGTCCGCAGGGACGCGGCGTCCGAGCCGGACGCCGGCTCGGAGAGGCAGTACGCGCCGAGAAGGCCGCCGCCGAGCATCGCGGGCAGGTGTTCGACCTGCTGCTCCTTGGTGCCGTAGGCGGCGAGGGCGTAGGAGGCGAGGGTGTGCACGCTGACCCCGAGGCCGACGGTGAGCCGGGCCGCGGCGAGTTCTTCGAGGACCTGGAGGTAGACCTCGTACGGCTGGTCGCCGCCGCCGTACTCGGCGTCGTAGGGCAGTCCGAGCAGTCCGGACTCCGAGAGCAGGGTGAAGACCTCGCGCGGGAAGCGTCCCGCGTCCTCCTCCTCGGCCGCCTTGGGAGCGATCTCTCGCTGCGCGATGTCGCGGACGAGCGAGATCAGGTCCCGGGCCTCGTCCGTGGGCAGTTGCCGGTCCACCGGCTGCGGGGCGCGCTCAGGCATGGCGACGCTCTCCTCCCTGTCGGGCACATCGACGGACGTGCGCCTTGGGTGGGCGACTCCGCCGGGGTCTGGCTGAGGGCTGTGCCGATGCTCGCACCCCCGGGTCTCGGAAGCTGCTGACCAGCGGCTCTGCGCTGTGAGTATGCCCGATCGGCGGCACCGAGTCACCAGTTAACGACCGCTTACTTCAGGAAACCTGGAGCGGGGCTGGAGCGGCACGAAATTGGTCCGAACCATTGACGTACTGGTCTAGTCCTCCTACCGTGACGGACCAACGCCTTACCGCGTTCATGCCAATCGGCGCATGCTCCCCTCTCCCCCACGAGGAGACACCCGATGCACACCTCCCCACGTCCCCGCACCCGGTTCCGGGCGCTCGTGTCGGCCGCCTGTTGCGCGGTCCTCGGCGCCGGACTGCTGGCCGGAGCGGGCACCGCGACCGCCGAGACCGCCGCCGAGCCCACGCTCAAGGCATCCAAGGTCGTCGGCTACTTCACCGAATGGGGCACCTACGACCGCAAGTACTACGTCAAGAACATCGAGACGTCCGGCTCCGCGGCCAAGCTCACCCACATCAACTACGCCTTCGGCAATGTCACCGGCGGCAAGTGCGCCATGGGCGACGCCTACGCGGCCACCGACCGCACCTACACCGCCGCCGAGTCGGTGGACGGTGTCGCCGACACCTGGGACCAGCCGCTGCGCGGCAACTTCAACCAGCTGCGGGAGCTGAAGAAGAAGCACCCCGGCCTCAAGGTCCTCTGGTCCTTCGGCGGTTGGACCTGGTCGAGCGGCTTCGGCGAGGCCGCGAAGAACCCGGCCGCGTTCGCGCAGTCCTGCTACGACCTGGTCGAGAACTCCAAGTGGGCCGACGTCTTCGACGGCATCGACATCGACTGGGAGTACCCGAACGCGTGCGGCAACACCTGTGACACCAGCGGCCGGGAGGCGTTCAAGAACCTGCTGGCGGCGCTGCGTTCGAAGTTCGGGAGCAGTGCGCTGGTCACCGCGGCCATCACCGCCGACGCCACCTCGGGCGGCAAGATCGACGCGGCGAACTACGCGGGCGCGGCCCAGTACGTCAACTGGTACAATCCGATGACGTACGACTACTTCGGCGCCTGGGCCTCGACCGGCCCGACGGCACCGCACTCGCCGCTCACCTCCTACTCGGGCATCCCGACGGCGAACTACTACACCTCGGCGACCATCGCCAAGCTCAAGGGCCTCGGCATCCCGGCCTCCAAGCTGCTGCTCGGGATCGGCTTCTACGGCCGCGGCTGGACCGGCGTCACCCAGTCGGCACCCGGTGGCACGGCGACCGGCCCGGCGGCGGGGACGTACGAGCAGGGCATCGAGGACTACAAGGTGCTGAAGTCGAAGTGCCCGGCGACCGGGACCGTGGCCGGCACCGCGTACGCCAAGTGCGGGTCCAACTGGTGGAGTTACGACACCCCCGCCACCATCGCGACGAAGATGACGTACAAGAACCAGCAGGGGCTCGGCGGCACCTTCTTCTGGGAGCTGAGCGGTGACACCACGGGCGGTGAGCTGATCAAGGCGATCAACTGACGGCAGGGGCAGGGAACCCGGGGCGGAGGCGCGGAGGCCTCCGCCCTTCGTTCAGGCCTCGTCGCGGCGGGCCGGCTCCGGGGCCGGGTAGGCCGGGTCGAGTTCCTCGATGGCGCGCATCGCGCCGCCGAGGGTCTTCACCAGGAGCTCGCGCATGGTGTCGCGGGGCAGTTCGGGACGGTCGATCCAGTCGAGGGTGGCGCCCTCGACGCTGCACACCCAGGCCAGCAGGCCCATGCGGGCCAGGGGAGCGATGTCGGTGCGGCCGTAGGCGCCTTCGGCGATGGTCGCGACGATCGCCTCGCGCACCCCGTCCCGGATGGCGTGCACCTCGGTGTCGAAGCCGACGCCACCGCTGACCACCGTGCGGTAGGCGGCCTGGTTGTGCTCGGCGTAGCGCAGATAGCTGTCGATCGTGCGCTGCACCCGGTCCACCTGGGGCAGTTGGAGGCCGCTCGCCGCGAAGGTGACCAGGTCGGCCACGGAGTCCTGGATGATCGCCAGGTAGTAGCCGCGCTTGGACTGGAAGTAGTAGTAGATCAGCCCCTTGGCGACATGCGCCTGACGGGCGATGTCGTCCATGGAGAGCGCGTCGTACGACGTGTCGGCGAACAACCGCCGCCCGATCGCGATGAGTTCGGCGCGGCGTGCGACCGAGCGCTCGGTGCCGCGCGCCCGTGGCCGGGCGGCCGCACGCTGATCACTGATCTTCAATTTCGACCCTGGTCTCGGGCTGGTGGCGGGACACCCGCAGTATGTCAGGTCAAGCAGGAGTCAGGTCACAGAAGGCCGAGCTGGGTCACGAGCATCGCGATCACCACGACGAGCGTCCAGCCTGCGATGTGTTCGAGGACCTTCGGGCCATCGTCCTCGGGGCCGCCGGTACGAGCGCGGGCGGCGGCGGTTGTTGATGCGGTCATTCGTCCACCTTGCCACCGACCGCGGCTTTTGCGGCCGAGACCTTGGTCACAGGGCCCCGGCGCTCACCGGGGCCCCGCTCCGCCTCAGCGCACTCCCACCGCCGCGAGCGCCTTGCACTGCCGCGGGGTCGGCCGGGCCGGGAAGTACAGGTAGCAGACGCCGCCTGTGCCGGAGACCACCTTGCCGCTGGCGTTGTACCGCTTGGTACGGAGCCAGATCTTCTCCCACTCGGCCCTCTTGTAGACCCTGCGCACCGCCTCGTCGCTGGGCGAGGCCGGGTCGTTGGCGATCACATCGCCCTCGGCGGTGAAGCCGATGACGGTCATCAGGTGCCCGGAGGTGCCGTACCCCGCCCCGGTGAGCTCCTCCTTCAGGAAGGACTGGGACGTTATGGCCGGGATGCCGGCCGCGATCAGGGTCTCCAGGTCGGTGAGCGAGCCGAGCCGGGTGACCACGCCCTGGAGGCCGTCGAAGGTGGCCGCGTAGGCCGCGTTGAACGGCCAGTTGCCGCAGCCCGCGTACTGGTAGTCGAACGTGTACCGGGCCGCGTGGCACACCTGCGGATCGGCGTACGTCGGGTCGACCCAGGCCAGTTGCTCCGGGGTGAGCCGGCCGCCCCAGTACTCGATGATCATCTGCGAGGAGGTGGGGCTGCACCAGGCCTCGCCGCCGTTGTCGTACTCGGGGTACTGGCCGGCGTGGATCTCCTGCGAGTACCGCGGGACGATCAGCTCCTGGGCCAGCCCCGGCGTGGAGGCCGGGACGGTGAAGCGGTCGGGGATGTCGGAGCCCATCGCGCCGAGCCGCCAGACCGTGGGCGTCTTCTTGGTGCCCGGCTTGCGGTAGAGGGTGAGGCGCAGGCGGTACGAGGTGAGGCGCAGCCCCGTCGCCGGGTCGTCGATCGCGAAGGTGTCCGTCCAGATGCTGCTCTTGTCGTCCGTCTGGTCGTCCACCGAGGTCCGCCGGATGTCCTGGTCCCCGGCCGCCCAGCGGCCCATGACGTACCAGGGGGTGTCGGTGCCGTCGGAGTAGGTGCCCTTGAGTTCCACCTGGAGCCAGGTGCCGTCCGGGGTGTGCGCGTTCCAGGAGGCGATCGCCTCGGTCGAGGGGACGGTGAGCTTGTGGACGGGGGACGTCCAGCTCCCGTACTCCCAGTCGGCCGTCTTGCCGATGTGCGGGTCGGTGTATGCGACGGTGCCGGCGGCGGTCGCGATGACCAGGCCCGGACGGGCGCCCGCGACGGCACGCGTGCCCTTCGCGAGACCGCCGCGCCAGTCGGCGTACGACGTCCAGAAACGGTTGTCGACCAGGCGCGCCGGGGCCTGGTCGGGCCTCCCGGCGCCGGGCGCGGTGTCGGCGGCGACGGCCGGGCCCGCGCCGCCCGCGACCGCGGCGGCGACCGCGGCGGTCAGTACGGCTCTCCGGGACGGCTGTTCGGCTCTGCTCATGGACGGAACGACCCCCAAGTGTGTCCGAGTTCGGGCAGGTCCACTGCTCGTTCGTGCGCCAACTATGACCACAATCGACAGCCTCCTGCCAGCACTTCGAGCCATGCCACGCCCACGAATATTGGCCTGGACCACTGGCATGACCTGCGGCGGCTAAAGTGCACAGCGCTCACCGCCCCCGACGCCCCAGGAAACCGGCCATGCGCGACCTCGTCTCCCGGCTCCGCCGGCTCCCCCCGTCCTGCGGGCCGGTCCGGCTGATCGGGATCGACGGACACGCCGGCTCCGGGAAGTCGACGTTCGCCGGACAGTTGGCGGCGGAGCTCGGGGGTGCGCCGGTGCTGCACCTCGACGACATCGCGAGCCACGAGGAGTTGTTCGGCTGGACCGGGCGGCTGCTGGAGCAGGTGATCGAGCCGTGGCGGCGGGGCGAGAGCGCGCACTACGCCCCCTACGACTGGCACGCCCGGCGCTTCGGCCCGCCGCGGGATCTGCCCCCGGCCCCCGTGGCCCTCGTCGAAGGCGTCGGCGCCGGACGGCGGGCCCTGCGGCCCCACCTGGCCCAGCTGCTGTGGATGGAGTTGCCCCGCGAGGAGTCCTGGACCCGGGGGCGCTCCCGGGACGGGGCGGAGCAGCGGGAGTTCTGGGACGGGTGGGTCCGGGCGGAACGCGCGCACTTCGCGGACGACCCTTCTCGGCCGTTCGCCGATCTCCTGGTGCGGCAGGTGGAGCAGGGGTACGAGGCGCTCACCGGGCCTGCCGGGACCGTTGGACCGGACCAGAAAATCACTCAGGGTGAGGGACCATCCGCAATGTGCTGAACTTGTGAAGACCCTTGCGGTCGAACTTCCCGGAGTGCTTCAACTCGGCTTGACCGACGGGCCGTACAGGACTTACGTTCTCAATGTGCGGCCTATCGCAGCCGCCCGCAGTCGCGAAGCCCCCGGTTGTTCCCCCGTGATCGGGGGCTTCGTTCTGCCCTCAACTCCCTTTTCGGGCGCTCCGAGCCGCGATCCGCTCACCCTCGGTCACCACACGGAATGCGCCCCATCTGCTCCCACCTCGCCAAACGGCCTGTGCGGCACCCTACGGCGGGCCCTGCCCCCGCAGGTACGATGCCCTCGGTGCGACCTACGGACGGCAGCTCTGCGCACCGTTGCAACTCCGGTCCGCAGCAAGGCGGTTCGATCAAGGCGGTCGGCGGGCGACGGCTCGGTGACCAACCAACGGGGGCACGGTTTGTGGGGGACGTGATGGACTTCGGCACGCAGGGCTCCAAGGCCCCGGCCGACCTCGCCTGGCTGCGAGGTGTGGACGCCTACACGATGGGGGCCTATCCGCAGGCGGAGGAGGAGTTCCGGGCCGCGGTGCGGATGGACCCGGGGATGGCCGACGGCTGGCTCGGGCTGCACGCGCTGCGCATCGACACGACGACCGCGCTGCTGCGGATGTTCCGGCACCGCGAGCGCTTCGGGGAACAGCGCGCCCGGCACCGCAGGACCCTCAACTCCTGGTACTGGCTGGGCTGGTGGGTGCAGCCGGTGCTGGAGAGCCCGCGCGACCTGCTGCTCGCGCACGCCTCGCACTGGCTCGACGGACGCCATGTCCCGGAGCTGGACCGGGCGTTGGCGGGCCTGCCGCCCGTGGACGCCGATCCGCAGGTGCGCTTCCTGCACGCCTGCCGGTCCTATCTGGTCAAGGACTGGGACCAACTCATCCGGCACACCGACCCGTTGATCGACGATCCGCTGCTCGGCATCGAGGCCGGCCTGTTCGGCGGCATGGCGCGGGTGCGGCTGGAGATGTACGGCCAGGCGGAGCCCCTGCTGTCGGCGGCGCTGATGCGCTGTCGCAGCGAGCAGCCGCAGCGCAAGGAACTGCGCTACTGGCTCGCCCGGGCCCACGAGGGCACCGGCCGCTCCGCCGCCGCGCTCCCCCTCTACCGTGCCGTGCACCGCGTCGACCCGGCCTTCATGGACACCTCCGCCCGGCTCGCGGCGATCGCCGAGGGCGACGGCTACGACGACGCGGCCGACCTCGCGGCGATCACGCTGTCCGGCGCGCAGGACGTCCTGGACGGGCCGGACGGTCTCGATCCGCTCTTCGGCGCGGAGGGCCGGGACCTGCGGCTGTCCGAGCCGGACCTGCCGACGGGCCCGCTGCCGCAGGTGACCGACCCGGCGGTGCGCGAGAAGCTCGCCACCTCCCCGACCCTGCCCGCCGGCCCCACCGACCCGGTCTTACTTGAGGAAGCGCTCAACGAACTGGAGCGCATGGTGGGCCTGGAGCCCGTGAAACGGCAGGTCAAGGCACTGTCGGCACAGTTGAACATGGCGCGGCTGCGCGCCGGACAGGGGCTGCCGGTCCAGCCCCCCAAGCGGCACTTCGTCTTCTCCGGCCCCTCCGGCACCGGCAAGACCACCGTGGCCCGCATCCTGGGCCGCGTCTTCTACGCCCTCGGCCTCCTCGGCGGTGACCATCTGGTCGAGGCCCAGCGGGCCGATCTCGTCGGCGAGTACCTCGGGCAGACCGCCGTGAAGGCCAACGAGCTCATCGACTCCGCGATCGGCGGGGTGCTGTTCGTGGACGAGGCGTACTCGCTCTCCAACTCCGGTTACGGCAAGGGCGACGCGTACGGCGACGAGGCCTTGCAGGTGCTGCTGAAGCGGGCCGAGGACAACCGGGACCACCTGGTGGTGATCCTGGCCGGTTATCCCGAGGGCATGGACCGCCTCCTCGCCGCCAACCCCGGACTGTCGTCGCGCTTCACGACCCGCGTGGACTTCCCGTCGTACCGCCCCCTGGAGCTGACCTCGATCGGTGAGGTCCTCGCCGCGGAGAACGGTGACGTGTGGGACGAGGAGGCGCTGGACGAGCTGCGGTCGATCGCCGGGCACGTGGTGGACCAGGGGTGGATCGACGAGCTGGGCAACGGACGGTTCCTGCGGACGCTGTACGAGAAGAGCTGCGCGTACCGGGATCTGCGGCTGTCGACCTATCCGGGGATGCTGACGCGGGACGACCTGTCGACGCTGCGGCTGCCGGATCTGATGCAGGCGTACGGAGAGGTGCTGTCGGGGCGGGGGCCACAGGACCCGTCGGCGCTGTAGCCCCCGCCCGGCACTACAGACCCGTCGGCGCTGCAGCCCCCGCCCGGCGCTACTGGGCGAACGCCTCCTCGGGCTCACCGCTCGCCCGGGGCTCGGTCACCTTCACCTCCGTGGCCTCCCGGTGGGCCGGGTCCGTCACCTCGCCCACCAGGAGTTCGAGCACGTCCTCCAGGGCGACCAGGCCCAGCACCTTGCCCGACGCGTCCGCGACCTGCGCCAGATGCGTCGCCGCGCGGCGCATCACCGTCAGGGCGTCGTCCAGCGGCAACTCCGACCGGAGGGTCGTCATGGAGCGCCAGATGTGCTGGGGCACCGCACGCTCGGACTCCTCCAGGTCCAGTACGTCCTTCACATGCAGGTAGCCCATGAAGGCGCCGTTGTCGGCGACCACCGGGAAGCGGGAGTAGCCGGTGCGCGCCGTCAGCTCGACGACCTGGCCGGGCGTGACCGACGGGCCGACGGTCACCAGGGAGTCGCTCTGGAGGAGGACGTCCGTGACCGGGCGGGAACCCAGCTCCAGGGCGTCCTCCAGGCGTTCCTGCTCCTCGGGGTCGAGGAGACCGGCCTGCCCGGAGTCCTCCACCAGGCGGTTGAGCTGTTCGCTGGTGAAGACCGCCTCGACCTCGTCCTTGGGCTCGACGCGGAAGAGCCGCAGGATCGCCCGGGCGCAGGCGCCGAGGGCGATCGTGATCGGCTTGCACACCCGGGCGAAGGCGACCAGACCGGGGCTGAGCCACAGCGCGGCCTTCTCCGGGGCGGCCATCGCCAGGTTCTTCGGGACCATCTCACCGATGACGAGGTGGAAGAAGACGACCGCGGCGAGCGCGATCACATAGCCCAGCGGGTGGATCATGCCGTGCGGCAGATGGATCCACTCGAAGACCGGCTCCAGCAGCTGCGCGACGGTCGGTTCGGCGACCGCGCCCAGCGTCAACGAGCAGACGGTGATGCCGAACTGGGCCGCGGCCATCATCTGCGGCAGCCGCTCCAGCCCGTACAGCACCTGCCGGGCCCGGGCCGTGCCGAGCGGTTCGATCTGGCTGCGGCGGACGGAGACGAGCGCGAACTCGGCGCCGACGAAGAAGCCGTTGGCGAGTACGAGCAGCCCGGCGAAGAGGAGTTGGAGCACGCTCATCGGGCGGCCTCCACGACGACACCCGTGCGGACCAGGCGGACCCGCTCGGCGCGGTAGTGGCCGACGCGGCGCACCGACAGCCGCCAGCCGGGCAGTTCGGCCCGGTCGCCGACGGCGGGGATCCGGCCGAGCAGGTCGGCGACCAGCCCGGCGACGGTCTCGTACGGCCCCTCGGGCACGTCGAGGCCTATGCGCTGGAGGATGTCGACCCGGCAGCTGCCGTCGGCGTCCCAGGCGGGGCGGCCGTCCTCGGGCGGGGCGGCGGCGAGTTCGGGCACGTCCTGGCCGTCGTGCTCGTCGCGGACCTCGCCGACGATCTCCTCGACGATGTCCTCCAGGGTGACCACTCCGGCCGTACCGCCGTACTCGTCGACGACGACGGCGATGGGCTGCTCGCTGCGCAGCTGGGCGAGGAGCGGCTGGACCGGGAGGGTCTCCGGGACCAGCAGCGCCGGGCGGGCGATCCTGCCCACGGGGGTGCGCAGCCGTTCGTGGGTGGGGACGGCCAGGGCGTCCTTGAGATGGACCATGCCGACGATCTCGTCGATCTTCTCCCGGTAGACGGGGAAGCGGGACAGGCCGGTGGCACGGGTGAGGTTGACGACGTCCTCGGCGGTCGCCGACGACTGGAGCGAGCTGACCTTCACGCGCGGGGTCATGACGTGCTGCGCGGTGAGTTCGGCGAGCGACAGGGTCCGTACGAACAGGTCTGCCGTGTCCTGCTCCAGGGTGCCGGCCTGTGCCGAGTGCCGGGCCAGGGAGACGAGTTCACCGGGGGTGCGGGCGGAGGCCAGCTCCTCGGTGGGCTCGACGCCGAGCGCGCGGACGAGCCGGTTGGCCACCGCGTTCAGCGCGGCGATGACCGGGCGGAACAGGCGCGCGAAGGCGTGCTGCGGGCCGGCGACGAAGCGGGCGACCTGCAACGGCTTGGACACCGCCCAGTTCTTGGGCACGAGTTCGCCGATCACCATCTGCACGGCGGACGCCAGCAGCATGCCGATGACGACCGCGACACCGGAGACGGCGCCCTCGGGGATGCCGATCGCGGTGATCGGGCCGTCCAGCAGCTCCGCGAGCGCCGGTTCGGCGAGCATGCCGACGACGAGGGAGGTGATGGTGATGCCGAGCTGGGTGCCGGAGAGCTGGAAGGAGAGCTCCTTGAGCGACTCGACGACCGTACGGGCGCGTTTGTCGCCCTCGGCAGCGGCCTTCTCGGCGTCCGGCCGCTCGACCGTGACGAGGCCGAACTCGGCCGCGACGAAGAAGCCGTTGGCGAGAATCAGCAGGAAGGCGGCTGCGAGGAGCAGCAGGGGGATGGTCATGATGCCGCCGCCTCACCGGTATGTCGGGAGGGGGCGGCGCAGGTACTACAGGACGATCCGTCCATCGCTGGAGGGAATCACTCCTCGGGTAGCGGTCGGGCCACTGAGGGCCGGTCGGGACATCAGCGGCGGAGGCGCGACGAAAACGTCTCCGCCAACAGATTAATCAAGACAGGGCCCTCTACGGCAGATCCCTTGTGCCGCGGGCCTCGACGAGCGCCCGCAGCGCGCGGGCGTCGGTGATGGCCTGCTGCTTGGCGATGCCCGGCTGGATGCCCAGGGCGGGCAGGCTGGTGCCGTCGCTGAGGTTGAGGAACACCCAGGGATCGCCGGGGCGGAGGTTCACCTGGATGATCTCGGCCCAGTCCAGGCGGCGCCTGGAGGCGATGTTCACCACGGTGACGCCGGAGTCGTCGGCGACCACCTTCACGCGGGCGAGCATGGCCAGCACGCCGAAGATGAGGGCCGCGGTGAAGATGAAGCTGAGCCGCTCACCGGGGCCGAGCTTCTCCAGGAGCAGCGCGATCGCGGTGATCGTGGCGAAGATCGCGACACCTGCGGTGAGCAGCACGGCGCGGGTGCGGCCGGGGCGGAAGGTGACGGGGAGGGCGGGAACGTCGGACATGGCGGTGGGGTCCCTCAGAGACGGCAGGCGTGGATGGCCGTCGTCAGGATGGCCCGCGCGCCGATGTCGTACAGGTCGTCCATGATCCGCTGCGCTTCCTTGGCGGGGACCATCGCGCGGACGGCGACCCAGCCCTCGTTGTGCAGCGGGGAGACGGTCGGGGACTCCAGGCCCGGCGTGAGGGCGACGGCCTTCTCCAGCTGCTCGACGCGGCAGTCGTAGTCCATCATCACGTAGGTCCGGGCGACGAGGACACCCTGGAGGCGGCGCAGGAACTGCTGCACCTTGGGCTCGTTCTCCGAGGAGGTGTCCGCGTCGGTACGGCGGATCACGACCGCCTCGGACTTCATGATCGGCTCGCCGAAGACCTCCAGGCCCGCGTTGCGCAGCGAGGTGCCGGTCTCGACGACGTCCGCGATGACCTCGGCGACGCCGAGCTCGATGGCGGTCTCGACGGCGCCGTCGAGGTGGACGACGGAGGCGTCGACGCCGTTGTCGGCGAGGTGGCCCTCGACGATGCCCTCGTAGGAGGTGGCGACCGTCTTGCCCTTGAGGTCCTGGACGCCGCTCGCGGTGCCGGGCTTGGCGGCGAAGCGGAACGTGGAGCGGGCGAAGCCGAGCGGGAGGATCTCCTCGGCCTTGGCGCCGGAGTCGATGAGCAGGTCGCGGCCGGTGATGCCGATGTCGAGGCGGCCGGAGGAGACGTAGATCGCGATGTCGCGGGGGCGGAGGTAGAAGAACTCCACCTCGTTCTCCGGGTCGACGATCCGCAGTTCCTTGGACTCGCGGCGCTGCTGGTAGCCGGCCTCATGCAGCATCTCCGCCGCAGGGCCTGACAGGGAACCCTTGTTGGGGACGGCGATGCGCAGCATGAGGTCGGCTTCCTTTGCGTGATGGGGAGGAACTGTGGAACGGGCGGACTTACAGGTGGGCGTAGACGTCGTCCAGCGAGATGCCGCGGGCGACCATCATCACCTGGACGTGGTACAGCAGCTGCGAGATCTCCTCGGCAGCCGCCTCCTTGCCCTCGTACTCGGCGGCCATCCAGACTTCGGCGGCTTCCTCGACGACCTTCTTGCCGATGGCATGGACGCCCTTGCCGACCAGTTCCGCGGTGCGGGAGGTGGCGGGGTCGCCGTGTGCGGCCTTGTGCTGGAGCTCGGTGAAGAGCTCCTCGAACGTCTTATTGGACATGGTGACGCTCAGCCTATGCCACACCCGCCGTCCGTCAGCGCCACGGTTCAGATACTGAGCGGAGGGTGGCCGCGGTCGCCACCGCCGCCGTCACCGCCTCGTGCCCCTTGTCCTCGTTGGAGCCCTCCAGGCCGGCCCGGTCCAGGGCCTGCTCCTCGGTGTCGCAGGTCAGCACACCCATGCCGACGGGGACGCCGGTCTCGACGGAGACCTGGGTGAGGCCCTGGGTGACGCCCTGGCACACGTACTCGAAGTGGGGGGTGCCGCCGCGGATCACGACGCCGAGGGCGACGATCGCGTCGTAGCCCCGCCCGGCCAGCACCTTGGCGACGACCGGGAGCTCCCAGCTGCCGGGGACCCGGAGCAGGGTCGGCTCGTCGATGCCCAGGTCGTGCAGGGCGCGCAAGGCGCCGTCGACCAGTCCGTCCATCACCTTCTCGTGCCACTGCGCCGCGATGACGGCGACCCGCAGGTCGCCCACGTTGCGTACGGACAGCTCCGGTGCACCCTTGCCGCTCACGTTCTCAGGTCTCCTAGATGTGCTTTACAGGGGTTACTGGTTGTTGCAGGCGGACACGGGCGCCGCGGGGGCGGTGTCCAGCCAGGGCAGGTCGTGGCCCATCCGGTCCCGCTTGGTGCGCAGGTAGCGGAGGTTGTGCTCGCCCGCCTGTACCGGCATCGGCTCCCGGCTGTTGACCTTGAGCCCGTGGCGGAGCAGGGCGTCGGACTTGTCGGGGTTGTTGGTCATCAGGCGGACGCTGCGCACGCCGAGGTCCTTGAGGATCTGGGCGCCGGCGCCGTAGTCCCGGGCGTCGGCGGGCAGGCCGAGCTCCAGGTTGGCGTCGAGGGTGTCGCGGCCGCGCTCCTGGAGTTCGTACGCCCGCAGCTTGGACAGCAGGCCGATGCCGCGACCCTCGTGGCCGCGCAGGTAGACGACCACTCCCCTGCCCTCGCTCTGGATGCGGTCCAGGGAGGCGTCGAGCTGGGGGCCGCAGTCGCAGCGGGCGGAGCCGAAGACATCGCCGGTGAGGCATTCGGAGTGGACGCGGACCAGGACGTCCTCGCCGTCGCCGATCTCGCCGTGCACCAGGGCGACGTGCTCGACGCCGTCGACCGTGGAGCGGTAGCCGTACGCCGTGAACTCGCCGTGGGCGGTGGGCAGTCGGACCTCGGCCTCGCGGCGGACGGTGGGCTCGGCGGAGCGGCGGTAGGCGATCAGGTCCTCGATGGAGATGATCGTCAGGCCGTGCTTGCGGGCGAACGGGATCAGCTCGGGCAGCCGCAGCATCCGGCCGTCCTCGCCGGCGATCTCGACGATCGCGCCGGCCGGGCGCAGGCCCGCGAGGCGGGCGAGGTCGACGGCGGCCTCGGTGTGACCGTTGCGGACCAGCACACCGCCGGGCTGGGCGCGCAGCGGGAAGACATGGCCGGGGCGGACGAAGTCGGTGGGCTCGGCGTCGCCGCTCGCCAGCAGCCGGAGCGTGGTGGCGCGGTCGGCGGCGGAGATGCCGGTGGTCACGCCGTGGGCGCCGGAGGCGTCGACGGAGACGGTGAACGCCGTCTTCATCTGCTCGGTGTTGTCCTCGACCATCTGCGGGAGCCGGAGCCGGTCCAGCTCCTCGCCCTCCATGGGCGCGCAGATCAGGCCGCGGCACTCGCTCATCATGAAGGCCACGATCTCGGGGGTGACCTTCTCGGCCGCGACGACGAGGTCGCCCTCGTTCTCCCGGTCCTCGTCGTCGACGACGACGATCGGGCGGCCGGCCGCGATGTCGGCGATGGCCTGCTCGATGGGGTCGAGCGCGAAGTCCTCGATGCCGTCCGTGCTGTACAGGATCGTTGCGGTGCTCATGCCGGCGCTCCTTCCAGAGCGGGCCGCGCGGCCGTGCGGGAGCGCAGCCACCAGTCGCGCATGCCCCACAGGACGAGCGCGCCGTAGATGACGTAGACGAAGCCGGAGAAGGCGTAACCGTTGGCGAAGTTGAGGGGGACGCCGACCAGGTCGACGAGGAGCCAGGCGATCCAGAACTCGACCATGCCGCGGGCCTGGGCGTACATCGCGACGACGGTGCCGACGAAGATGTAGGCGTCCGGCCAAGGGTCCCAGGACAGACTCGGGTACGCCTTGAACAGCAGCGCGACGGCGACGGTGCCGACGGCCGCGGCGGCGGCCATCGCGCCGCGCTCGCGCCAGGTCGCGAACCGCGGGGCGATGTGACCGTCGGCGCCCTGCTCCTTGCTGCGGCGGTTCCACTGCCACCAGCCGTACAGCGCGACGACCATGACGATCGCCTGCTTGCCGGCGCTGCCGGTCAGATGGCCGTAGAAGGCGCCGAAGAGGATGAGGCCGGCCAGGAACTGGACGGGCCAGCTCCAGATGGAGCGGCGCCAGCCGAGGGCGAGGGCGATCAGGCCGAAGATGTTGCCGATCATGTCCGACCAGAGGATGTGCTGGCCGAAGAGGCTGAACGCCTCGGTGTTGAGCGAGTTCACCGGCCCGCTCCCTGCGTGCCGGCGAGCAGCCGCTCGACGTACTTGGCGACGACGTCGACCTCGAGGTTGACCGGGTCGCCGGGCTGCTTGTGGCCGAGCGTGGTCAGGTCGAGGGTGGTGGGGATGAGGCTGACCGTGAAGTAGTCGGGGCCGGCCTCGACGACGGTGAGGCTGATGCCGTCGACGGTGATGGAGCCCTTCTCCACGACGTAGCGCGCGAGGTCCGCGGGGAGCGAGACCTTCACGATCTCCCAGTTCTCGGAGGGCTTGCGCTCCAGCACCTGGCCCGTGCCGTCCACATGGCCCTGCACGATGTGGCCGCCGAGCCGGGCGCCCACGGCGGTGGGGCGCTCCAGGTTGACACGGGAGCCGACGGTGAGGGCGCCGAGGCTGGAACGGTTGAGGGTCTCCGCCATGACGTCGGCGGTGAACTCGTCGCCCTCGTGCTCGACGACGGTGAGACAGACCCCGTTCACGGCGATGGAGTCGCCGTGCTTCGCGCCGTCGGTGACGACGGGGCCGCGCAGCCGGAAGCGGGAGGCGTCGCCGAGATTCTCGACGGCGGTGACCTCACCCAGCTCTTCGACGATTCCGGTGAACACTTCCCGGGTCCTCCTGCCTCATTCGGGCACGGACTCCGGGGCTGTCGATGACGACAGAATGAGCGAGCAGGAACACCGGGGGCGACGCCGGACAGAGTCGTCCACGAGGACGAACACTTACGGCGGCGCGCACGAATGCCCGCCCGCCGCGCACTGCCTCCCATCCGGACTTTAACCGTCGGTCCAGGAATTTCACCTGGTCAACCGGCCGCTGGAAGCGGTCGGGTCGCGGACTGTAACCGCCGGTTCGGACTTTCACCGACCCCGGAGTGCGCTGCTTCTGGTACAGAGCCAGTGTGCCACGGCTGATCGTGGTCCATACGGGTGAGTTGTGTGGAGTGGCTCACAGGTACCGTCCCTGGACTTCTCAACCCGGCCCGGTTGTAAGACTCTTTGGTCTAGTCCTTTCTGGATCACCACGGACCGGCCCGGCGGCGGTGACGACGGCCCTTGCCCGCCGCCGGGCCCTTCAGGCATGACGTCAGCGCTCAGGCGGGCTGAAAAGGTCGTCCTGGGCCCGGTCCCGTGCCGTCAGCAGCGCACCCCGCAGCACCGCCGCGCCACCCAGGGCGCTTGACCGCACCTCCGTCGGCAGCGGCGACATCCGGCGCACCCGCTCCTCCACCCTCCGCGCCAAATCCGCACCGCCCGCCTGCCCCACCTCGCCGCCCAGGACCACGCAGCCGGGGTCCAGGACGGCCACCACGGAGGAGACGCCCACGGCGAGGCGGTCGGCGAGGGCGTCCAGGAAGGCCGCGGTCCCGGCGGCCACCAGCCCCGCCGCCGCCGGCGCATGCTCACCGGCCTCCGCCACCACCCCGTACTCCCCCGCCAGCTCCGCGATCGCCGCCGAGCCCGCCAGCGAGTGGAACCCGCCCTCGCATCCCGTCGCCGACGGCAGCCCCGCCGTCCCCGGCACCGGCAGGAAGCCGATCTCCCCCGTGCCGCCGGACGCGCCGCGGCGCAGGGAGCCGTCCAGGACCACCGCCGCGCCCGTGCCGTGGCCGAGCCACAGCAGGACGAACGTGTCCCGGTCCTGCGCCACGCCGTCCCGCTGCTCCGCCAGGGCCGCCAGGTTCGTCTCGTTCTCGACGTGGACCCGAGCCTCCGGGAGGCGTTCCTGGAGGGCGGCGACCAGGCGGCGGTGCCACTCGGGCAGGCCCGTGGAGCTGCGGAGTTCACCGGTGGCGGGGTCGATGAGGCCGGGGGCGCCGATGCCGACGGTGTGCAGGCGGTCGGCGCCGGCCTCCTTGGCGACCCGCTCCACCAGGGCCACCGCCTGCTCGACGGCCGGGCCGGTGCCGACGTCCCCGGCGATCGGGGCCGAGGACTCGGCCAGCACCCGGCCCAGCAGATCGGACACGACGACCGAGACGCCCTCGGTGCGGACGTCGAGCGCGGCCAGCTGGGCGCGGTCGGCGACGATGCCGTACAGCTTCGCGTTCGGGCCGCGGCGCTGCTCGCCCGACTCCCCGGCCACCTCGATCAGTCCGGCCACGGCGAGGCGCTCGACGAGGTCGGCGACGGTCGGCCGGGACAGGCCGGTGAGCTGCTTCAACTGCCCTGCCGTCAACGGCCCTTCCCGCTGGAGCAGACGCAGGGCGAGCCGGTCGTTGATGGCCCGGGCGGTGCTGGGGGATGCGGGCATGCCGGGATCCTTCCAGATCGGCGGCTGATGACGCTCTATCTATCAGGCAGGGTCCCTGATAGTTTACGACGTCGGCGGGGTCCACAGGCCGCAAAGGGGCGGGAGAGTATGAGTGACGTGCTGTACGACCAGCGGCAGGTGAAGCGCGCCCGCTACGCCGTGGCCGCCGTCTTCGCCGTACACGGTGCCGTCACCGGCTCGTTCGCGACCCGCGTGCCGTGGATCCAGGACCATGCCTCGGTGAGCGCCGGGCAGTTGGGCCTCGCCCTCGCCTTCCCCGCGCTCGGCGCGTCCGTGGCGATGCCGCTGGCGGGGAGCATCAGCCATCGCTTCGGCGCCCGCAACGCGCTGCGCGGTCTCATCTCCCTGTGGACGCTGTCCCTGGTCCTGCCGTCCGTCTCCCCGAACCTGGTCGCCCTGTGTCTGGCGCTGTTCGTCTACGGCGCCACGGCCGGCATGGCGGACGTGGCCATGAACGCGCTCGGCGTCGAGATCGAGAACCGGCTGGGCCGGTCGATCATGTCCAGCCTGCACGGCATGTGGAGCGTGGGCACGCTGATCGGCTCGGCGGCCGGCACCCTCGCCGCCCACCTGGGTTCGGACGCGCGGCTGCACCACGCGCTCGCGGCGGCCGTCCTCACCTGCCTCGGCCTGCTGGCCTGCCGCTGGGTGCCGGACCTCCAGCCCGCCGAGGACGAGGAGCCGCCGCCGCGCTTCGCCCTGCCGCCGAAGTCGGCGCTGCTCATCGGTGCTGTGGGCTTCTGCGCGGTGTTCGCGGAGGGCGCGAGCCTGGACTGGTCCGCGGTCTATCTGCGGGACCAGCTGGAGACCTCGGCGGGGCTGGCGGCGGCGTGCACCACCGGCTTCACGCTGACGATGGCCGTCGCGCGGCTCGCCGGCGACCGGATCGTCGACCGGTACGGGTCGGTGCGCACGGTCCGGGCGGGCGGCCTGCTCGCCGCACTCGGCGGACTGCTGATCGTCACCGCCCGCAACCCGGCCATGGCGATGACCGGGTTCGCCCTGATGGGGCTGGGGATCGCGGTGGTCGTGCCGCTGTGCTTCGCCGCCGCCGGCCGCAGCGGCTCGAACCCGAGCCTGGCCATCGCCGGTGTCGCGACGATCACCTACACCTCGGGGCTGGTCGCGCCGAGCGCGATCGGCACCATCGCCCAGGCGACCAGTCTGCTGGTGTCGTTCATCCTGGTGACGGTCCTGGCGAGCGGGCTCGTGGCCTTCGCGGGCGTGCTGCGGGGCGGCGACCGCGACCGCCCGAAGATCAGTCCTCCGGCCGCAGCAGTTCCCGGCCCACGGCCCTGAACCGCTCGCTCCACGGCGCCGGGCGCAGCGTCTCGGAGTCCAGCCGTACGAGGACCCGGGCGCCCCGCGCGTAGGTCACCGCGCCGTCCCGCGAGCAGAAGCGGAAGCCGTACGTCAGCCCGGTCGTGCCGAGCCTTTCCAGCCAGAGGTGGACGGCGTAGACGCCGGTCCGCGTCACCGGCGCCTCGTACGAGATGCGCAGTTCCTTGACGGCGTTGCAGGCGTCGCCGGCCGCCGCCCAGTCGCCCTCGAAGTGGATGCCGTACTCCTGCCACAGCTCGGTCCAGGCCTGCTCGACCTTGAGCGGGTAGCGGGCGTTGTGCAGGAGGCCGAGCGCGTCCAGGTCGTCGAAGTGGACGGTGACGGGGATCAGCCGGCCGTGGGACACAGCGGGGGCGGTCGGGGCTTCGGCGGTCACGGGTGGTGCTCCAGGGACGGACGACAGGGGCTCCCCCATGCTAAGCGGTCGCTCACCCTCTGGCCGTCCCCGGGGCGGTGACCTGGGCGGATCTCCCTGACAATGGTCCGGACATCCGCAGGTACGAGGAAGGCGAAACCGCACCATGGATCTTGGCGTCGGCTGGAAGCTGCACGGAGACGGGCGGACGCCCGCGCCCGGAGCGGTGGTACGCCCCGACGAACGGCTCTCCTGGCCCCGCACGGTCGGGCTCGGCGCCCAGCACGTGGTGGCGATGTTCGGGGCGTCCTTCGTGGCACCCGTCCTCATGGGCCTGGACCCCAACCTGGCGATCATGATGTCCGGCGTCGCGACCGTGATCTTCCTGCTCGCCACGCGCGGCCGGGTGCCCAGCTACCTCGGCTGCTCGCTGTCCTTCGTGGGCGTCGCGGCCGTGATCCGCGCCCAGGGCGGGACGAGCGCCACGGTGACCGGCGCGGTGTTCGTGGTGGGCGTCGCACTGTTCCTCGTCGGGGTCGCCGTGCAGCGGTTCGGGGCGCGGATCATCCATGCCGCGATGCCGCCGATCGTCACCGGCGCGGTGGTCATGCTGATCGGCTTCAACCTGGCCCCGGTCACCGCGAGCACCTATTGGCCGCAGGACCAGTGGACGGCCCTGCTGGTCATGCTGTTCACCGGTCTGGCGGTCGTCTGCCTGCGCGGTTTCTGGTCCCGGATCGCGATCTTCCTGGGGCTGCTCTTCGGGTACGGCATCTCCTGGGCCTTCGACCGGATCTTCGGCCGCATCCACTCCGTCGACGCGAGCGGCAAGCTCACCGACCACTGGCGGCTGGACCTCTCCGCCGTGGGCCGGGCCGACTGGATCGGGCTCCCGGACTTCCACGGCCCGTCCTTCGAGTGGTCGGCGATCCTCGTCGCCCTCCCGGTCGTCATCGCGCTGGTCGCGGAGAACGCCGGACACGTCAAGGCGGTCGGTGAGATGACCGGCGACCCGCTGGACGACAAGCTCGGTACCGCGATCTCGGCGGACGGCGTCGGCTCGATGCTGTCCACCGCGCTGGGCGGCCCGCCCAACACCACGTACTCCGAGAACATCGGCGTGATGGCAGCGACCCGCGTCTACTCGACGGCCGCCTACTGGGCCGCCGCCGGCTTCGCGCTGCTCTTCGGTCTGTGCCCCAAGTTCGGCGCGGTCGTCGCCGCGATCCCGGGCGGGGTCCTCGGCGGCATCACCGTCATCCTCTACGGCATGATCGGCCTGCTCGGCGCGCAGATCTGGATCAACTCCGGGGTGGACCTGCGCAATCCGCTGAACCTGGTGCCGGCCGCGGCGGGCATCATCATCGGCGTCGGCAACGTGACGATGAAGTTCACGGACACCTTCTCGCTGAGCGGCATCGCGCTCGGCACCCTGGTCGTCATCACCGGCTACCACGCGCTGCGGGCCTTCGCGCCGGCCCATCTCAAGGAGCAGAAGCCGCTGTTGGACGAGGGAACGTCGTCCTATGAGGGGTCGCAGAAGGACTCTTACGGCGAGGCCAAGTCGTAGGCGTACGACGGGGTGAACGTCCCCGGCGCCCCCTTGCAGCCGTCCGACTCCCCCGGCAGCTTCACCCACAGATAGCCGTCGATGCGCGCCTCGCCGGTGTTCAGGGTCGGCGTCCGGCCCAGCTTGCGGCCGTCGGGGTCGCACCACTCGCCGTCGGCCGGGGCGCCGTTGCCGTTGCGGCTGGTGTCGATGACGGCGCCGAGGTCCGCCGGGCCGCCGAGGGCCGTGAGGACCCGGCGGTCGTAGGCGATCTCGTCGGCGGTGCGGTGGAAGTTGGAGACGTTGCTGAAGATCCCGTCGGAGGACGCGGCCGAGCCGGCGCCCGCCTGCCGCAGCAGGTCCGCCTGTTTGGCCGCCGGGTGCCAGCCGGAGTGGCCGGCGTCGTAATAGACGCGCGCCCTGGGGTTCGCGGCCTTGATGACGCGGCCCGCGCGGGCCAACGAGGCGAAGCGGTCGGCGCGCCCGCCGCCGGAGAGGCACTCGGACTGGGCGATCGAGTCGGGCTCCAGGATCACGACGACCTCGTCGGAGCCCAGCCCGGCGGCGAACCGGTCGATCCAGGCGTCGTACGCGTCGAGGTCGGGCGCCCCGCCCTGGGAGGCACCACCGCAGTCCCGGTCCGGGATGGTGTACGCCACGACGACCGGCACCCGATCCTGGGCCGCGGCGGCCGTGGTGACGGCCCTGACCTGTGCGGTGATGGTGTCGGGCGCGTACGCGGCGAACCAGACGGCCGCCGGCTGGTCGGCGATCCGGGACGCGATGACGTCGTGCCGGGGGTCGCCGGCGTTGGCGCGGAGCCAGTCGAGCACCTGGGAGTCGGGGTGGCGGTAGAGGCGTGCGGCGGTGTGCACCGGCGGCTGCTTCTTCTCGGTCTTCGTCGGCGTGGGGCTCGCCTGCTTCTTCGGGGCGGCCGACGGGGACGCCGGCCTGGTGGTCACCGACGGGGACAGGGACGGCGACGGGGCGGGCGGCCGGATGTCCAGGGTCGGTGACTCCGTCACCTCGGGACGGGCCTCGTTCGAGCCGTGCCCGTCGTCCAGCGCGGACACCATCCCGGTCGCGGTGCCGACGGCGACCACGACGGAGGCCGCCGCGACCATGCCGTTGCGCCGCGCGGCACGCCGCCGCTCCGCCCGGCGCTCGGCCAGGCGCCGCGCACGTGAGCCCGACACCCGCTGATCCCCTCCCCCACGCCGGGCGCGTTCCCCCGTTCTGGGGAAGCGTCGGGCCCGCCGCCACTCGGGCCAGCCTAGGCCTGGGACCCTGCGTGCATGGCGCAGTTGGAGCACTTCACCGCTCCCGTCGACACCGTCGTCGACCGGATGCGAGCCCTGGACGAGGCCCTTCCGGAACGGGACGGGATCGCGGTGTTCAACCGCGTCTACCTCGCCGTCACCGAGGCCGTCGACCGGGGCATCGACAGCGGCCGGTTCACGGACGCGCGGGCCGCGATCACGCTGGACGTGCGGTTCGCCGAGCGGTATCTGCGGGCGGTCGACGCGGTGGCCCACGACCGGCGTCCGCCCGCTTGCTGGCGGCCGTTGTTCCAGTTCCGCCGCCATCCCGGCGTACGCCCGTTGCAATTCGCGCTCGCGGGCATCAACGCGCACATCGGGCACGATCTGGCGCTCGCCGTCGTGGACACCTGTCGTACGCTCGACTGCGAACCCGTCGACGTGGAGGACGAGTTCGACCGCGTGGGCGATCTCCTCGTCTCGCTGGAGGAGCGCATCCGCGAAGATCTGATGCCGGGTCCCGACCTGCTCCAGATCGCCGACCCGCTCACCCATCTCCTCGGCGCATGGAGCCTGGAGCGGGCCCGGGACGCCACCTGGACGGCGGCCCGCGCGCTGTGGGCGCTGCGCGGACTCCCTGACGTGGCGGCCGAGTTCACGGAACGCCTGGACACGGCGGTCGGATTCGCGGGACGCATGCTGCTCACGCCACTACCGGACTGATCCGGCCACTCCCGCGCCCGGGGCACCCGAACTACTGGGTGAACGTTGTACGTTCGACAGACAGGCATCCCGTGCAAAGGAGCAGGAATGGCGACACGGCTCGGACTCGGACTCCCCCAGAACAAGCAGTACGACCTCGGCCGCGATGTGCCCGACGTGGCCCGCGCCGCCGAGGCGACCGGCTACGACAGCCTGTGGGTGTACGAGCGCGCCCTGTTCCCCGAGCCCGCCACCCAGGGCCTGTACGGGATAGAGGGCCTGCCCTGGCCCGACGCGTATCGCGGGGTCGCCGACCCGCTGGTCACGCTCACCCTGGCCGCCGCCGTGACGGAGCGGGCCCGGCTCGGCACCAGTGTGCTGGTCGCCCCGCTGCACGTGCCGTTCCAGCTCGCCAAGTCCCTCGCCTCGCTGGACGCGGCGAGCGGCGGCCGGGTCGTCGCCGGCCTCGGCACCGGCTGGTCCCTCGACGAGTACGCGGCCGCGTCCGTGCGCCCCTTCGAGGAGCGCGGGCAGGTCCTGGACGAGCTGATCGAGGTGTGCCGCGCGGTCTGGGGCCCGGACCCGGTGGCGTACGACGGACGGCTCACGAAGATCGCGTCCGCCGTGGTGGGTCCCAAGCCCGCCCGGCCGATCCCGATCCTGCTGCCGGCCATGTCGAAGAAGGCGCAGCGGCGCCTCGTCGACCACGCCGACGGCTGGATGCCGGTCGGGACGGGCGCCGAGGCGCTGGCCGCGCAGTGGCAGGGACTCCAGGAGCTGGCCGCCGAGCGCGGGCGCACGGAACCGATCCAGACGGTCGTACGCGTCAACACGCGGTACTCGGCCGCCGGTCACTCCGGTGCCGACCGCGCCCCCTTCCAGGGCAGCGTCGACCAGATCGTCGAGGACCTGGTCGCGCATGCCGAGGTCGGCCTGGACGAGATCCTCATCGAGCTCCAGAGCTCCGTGCGGGACGCGCAGGAGTTCAAGGAGGTCGCCGCGGAGGTGTACGAGAAGGCGCGGGCGGCCGGCGTCTAGCTTCCCGCCGAGGCTCAGTCCTCGGGCAGTTCCACCGGCGCGATCTCGTCGTACACGTCACCCGGTCCCGGGTTGGTCGCGTCCGTGGTGCCGCCGAAGTGGTGCATGACGCCCCAGACCGCGTTCAGCGCGGTCTGGATCGCGCCCTCGGCCCAGCCGGCCGTCCAGGAGATGTCGTCGCCGGCGAGGAAGATGCCGCGCTTGTCCGCGGGCAGCCGGTCCTGCATGAAGTGGGTGAACAGGCGCCGCTGGTAGCGGTAGTGGCCGGGCAGGTTGGCCTTGAACGCGCCCATGAAGTAGGGCTCGTTCTCCCAGGAGACGGTCACCGGGTTGCCGATGATGTGCTTCCTGATGTCGACCTTCGGGTAGATCTCGCCGAGCGACTTCAGCATGACCTCCATCCGCTCGTTCGCGGACAGCGGCAGCCACTTCAGGCTGTCGTCGCACCAGGTGTAGGAGAGGCAGATGACGGCGGGCTTGTCGGGGCCGTCGTCGAGCAGGTAAGTGCCGCGCGTCATACGGTCGGTGAGCGTCATCGACATGACGTCGCGTCCCGTCTCCTCGTCCTTGTCGAGCCAGAAGGGCCGGTCCACCGGGACGAAGAGCTTGGAACTCTCCATGTAGTGGGTGCGCTCGATCGCGGTCCAGTGGTCGATCGGGAAGAGCGAGTCGTCGCAGGCGATCTTCGACAGCAGCATCCAGGACTGGGCGGTGAAGACGGCCGCCTGGTAGGTGCGGATGTCGCCGTTCGCGTCCGTCACGGTGATCCGGTTGTTCGCCGTGCGGTGCAGCCGGGTCACCGCGGGGCGGGGCTCTCCGCCCGCGTGCAGCTGCGCCAGCGAGGTGCCGTGGGGCCAGTGGACGATCTTCTCCGGCGTACGTTCCCACAGCCGCAGCGGCAGCTGCTGGGAGCCGCCGACGATGCCGCGGTGGTGGTCGTCGGCCTCGGTGTAGACGACGCGGAGGATCTCCAGGATGGAGTTGGGGAAGTCGGTGTCCCAGCCGCCGGTGCCGAAGCCGACCTGGCCGAAGATCTCGCGGTGCCGGAAGGACCTGAAGGCCTCGGAGTCGCAGAGGAAGCCGTAGAAGGTCTGGTTGTCGAGCTTCTCGACGAGCTTCGCCCAGATCTCCCGGATGCGCGGCACGTCCCGCTCGCGCATGGCCTGGTTCATGTCGGAGAAGTCGGCGCCCTCTTCGAGGCACTTGTTCCAGGCGGCGGCGACATCCCGGTAGACCTGCGGCAGGTCGTCGATGGTCTCGGCGTAGTGCGACTCGCCCTTGAGGTCGACGACGGTCGAAGGGGTCGCCTCGGCGAGGGGGTTGGGGAACGGCCGGGTCTCCAGTCCCACCAGGTCGATGTAGTGCTGGAGGGCGGTGGAGGAGGGCGGGAAGCGCATCGCGCCCATCTCGGCCGTCAGGGAGCTGTCGCAGCCCTCGAAGCCGACGGTCCGCAGCCGTCCGCCGATCTGGTCGGCCTCGTAGACGACCGGCTTCAGGCCCATCTTCATCAGCTCGTAGGCGGCCACGATGCCGGACAGACCGCCGCCGATGACCGCGACCTCGGTGCCGTGCTCGGTCGCCGGTATCTGGCCGAGGCCCGCCGGGTGGGCGAGGAAGTCGTCGTACGCGTACGGGAAGTCCGGGCCGAACATGGTGATCGGCGGCTGCTGCTCGTCGGCGTGCTGGACGGCGGTGGGCACCGTGGACGTCATGGGGTACGGACTCCTTGCGAATGCTGCGAAGACTGCGGGGGTGTTCAGACGTAGAGCTCGGGACGCCGGTCCCGCAGATACGGGTTGGCCTCGCGGGAGGCGGCGAGGAAGGCCGGGTCGGCGTCCGCGAACACCAGTTGCTCCTCGCGTCCGGCGCGGGTGCGGGCGACCCCGTCGGGGCCGGCGAGGACGGAGAGCCCGATGAACTCGAACTCCCCTTCCTGGCCGACCCGGTTGACGTACGCGACGTACATCTGGTTCTCGAAGGCCCGCACCGGGATCATCGACTCGGCGACGAACTGGAACGGGTGCATCTGGGCGGTCGGGACGAGGAGGAGGTCCGTGCCGGCCAGCGCGTGCGCCCGGACGTTCTCCGGGAACTCGACGTCGTAGCAGATCAGCAGCCCGACGGTCAGACCGTTCAGCTCGGCCTGCACGACGTGCCGCTCGCCCGGCGTGAAGTGGTCGCGCTCGAAGCAGCCGAAGAGGTGGGTCTTGCGGTAGTTGGCGAGGCGGGTGCCGTCGGCGGAGATGAGCTGGGCGGAGTTGTACACCGCGGCGTCGGCGCGCTCGGGGTATCCGTACGCGATGGCGACCCCGTGCCGCGCGGCGATCTCCGCGACCGCGTCCGCGGCCTCCCCGTCGGCCGGCTCGGCGAGGCGGGCGATGTCGTCGCCGATGGCGTACCCGGTGAGGAACATCTCCGGCGCGGTCAGCAGCCCGGCGCCCGCGGCGGCGGCGCGGCCCGCGGCCTCGTCGAGGACCTTGAGGTTCCCGTCGACCGAGCCGGGGCGGCCGGAGCTCTGGAGCAGGGCGGTGCGCATGCGTGATCCTCACCGGGGCGGAAGGGGTGGTTGCGGGGGCCGTCCAGGAGGCCCTTTGAGGGGGCAGCGGGGGGCATCCAGACGGCCCTCTAGACGGTACGGGCGCCTGACCAGGCCCGACAAGAAGGAGCCGTTGCGCGCCGCCGAGCGGTTCATTGCGCGCGAAGCGGCTTCGGCGGCGATTCGTTGCGTCGGCCGCCGAGGACCAGGGCGGTGACCAGGTAGGGCACCGAGAGGATCACGAAGACGGTGCTGTGCGCGGCCCGCGCGCCGAGCAGGGCGTACGCCGCGAACGTGACGACCGTCAGGAGTTCGGTGCCCAGGCTCGCCACCGAGGTGAGGGTGGCCCGGCGGGCGTCGTCGATGCGGTGCTGGAGGCGTACGTCGGCGAGGACCTCGGCCAGCTGGAAACCACCGAAGGCGAGGCCCACGAGCGCGATGCCGGCCGGGGTGCGGACAGCGGCGCCGACGGCCATCGCCAGCGCGGAGCCGGCCAGCAGCCAGGCCATGCCGGTGCTGCCGAGGCGTTCGGCGGGCCCGGCCAGCAGGCTCGCGGCGGTGACGAGCGTCCAGACGAGCAGGATCAGATAGGGGACGGTCGCCTCGGCGACGCCGGTGTCCCGGGCCAGCAGGGGCGTGTACTCGTCGAGCGCGCCCCACACCGCGGCGACGGCCGGGATCAGCAGCAGGGCACCCCGGACGGAACGGTTCCCACGCGCCTCGCCGAGCCCGGCCCGCAGGGTCGCCCACCAGCCGTCACCGCCGGACTCCCGTCCCGCGCGGTGCTCGGGGAGCCGGGTGGCCGCCACGGCGGCCAGGAGGCAGGCGAGGACACTCGCCGCGCCCACCATCGGGTAGCCGCCCAGCGCGAACACCGGCCCGGCCAGCCCGATCGACGCCATGGTGGCGGCCAGCCGCGCCGCCCGGACCCGCCCCATCACGCGCGCGTACCGGCCGGCGGCCCCGAGCCGCTCCAGTTCGTCGTAGGCCAGCGCCTCCAGCGAACCGGAGCAGAGCGCTCCGCCGATGCCCCACAGGACGAAGCCGAGCGCGAAGGACCAGTACGCCGGGACGATCACCCACAGGGCGAAGCCGACGGCGTTGAACAGCGGACCGACCCACAGCAGCAGCCGTCGGGAGACGGCGTCGGCCAGGGCACCGGAGGGCACCTCCAGGACGACCGCCGTGATCGACCAGAGGGCGAAGAGCGAGGAGATCTGCCAGAGCGACATCCCCGTGTCCGCGAACAGCAGCGCGTACACGGGGTAGAGCAGCACGAAGTCGTCGAGGAACGCGTAGCCGTACAGCGTGCGCGTCAGCCGACGGACACCGGTCGCGGGCACACGTGCGGGTGAGAGTGTCATGAGGCCTTCCCGGAAGGGCGGTTCGGACGTCGTCGGTACGGCGTCCGAGGCGGCCCTCGGGAGGCACGGCTGGTGGATCAATGTCGCCAGGTCATGACACCGATGCTAGACAGTCGCGGGCCCGCTGCCCAGCGAAATACGGGGCTCACGACGTCAGGAGCGCCCGCAGGGCCGAGGGGGTCACCCCGGCCAGGCTGGCCTCGACCGTGCGGCCGGGTGCCGCCTCGATGGGGGCGAGGGACGGCACGGCGAGCACCGTGCAGCCGGCCGCCTCGGCGGAGGCGACACCGGTCGCGGTGTCCTCGACCGCGACGCAGCCCGAGGGGTCCACACCGAGCGCCTGGCACGCGGCGAGATAGGGGTCCGGGTCGGGCTTGGTGCGGTCGGTGTCGTCGGCGGTGACGGAGACGGCGAAGCGGTCCGTGCCCAGCACGTCGAGCACGGTGTCGGTGACCGATCGGGGCGACGCGGTCACCAGGGCCGTCGGCACGCCCTCGCGGGCCAGCGCGTCGAGCAGGTCGAGCGCGCCGGGGCGGGGTACGACACCGGTGCGGACGCGGTCGGCGAACTCCTGGTGGAGGGTGTCGGCGAGGTCGGCGGCGGGGGCGCCGGTGGCCGCGGACAGCCAGCCGGCGGTGTGTTCGACGGGGCGGCCGAGGACGTCCGGCCGGTCCGCCTCGGTCAGGTCCCGTCCGGCGACCCGCTCCACCGCCTCCCACCACAGGCGCTCGGTGTCGACGAGCGTGCCGTCCATGTCGAACAGGACGGCCTGGAGCGGGAGTCGGGTCATCTCGGTCTCTTTCATGCGGTACGTTCCGCGACCAGCACCGGCCGCTCGGGCAGCGACACGTGCACCGCGGCACCGGCGGTCAGAGCGGTGGCCTCGTGCGCGGGCAGGTCGGCCTTCACCTCGCTGCCGTCGGCGAGCCCCACGGTGACCCGTACAGCGGCGCCCAGGAAGGAGGTGGCGAGCACGCGGGCCTTGCCGTCCGCGTCGGCGCTCACCCGGACGGCCTCCGGCCGCACCAGCACGTCCACCTCACCGGCCTGCGGCGCCGCGCCGTCGACCGGCAGCCGCTGCCCGAGCACGTCGACCACACCGTCGGAGACCCGGCCCGGAATCCGGCTCATCGTCCCGACGAACTCGGCCACGAAGGCCGTCGCGGGCCGGCCGTACAACTCGGCGGGTGCCGCGCACTGTTCGAGCTTCCCGGCGTGCATGACGGCGACCCGGTCGGCCATGGACAGGGCCTCCTCCTGGTCGTGGGTGACGAACAGGGTGGTGATGCCGAGTTCCTGCTGGAGCCGCCTGATCTCCTCGCGGAGGGTGAGCCGCACCTTGGCGTCGAGCGCGGACAGCGGCTCGTCGAGGAGCAGCACGCGGGGCCGCAGGGCGAGGGCGCGGGCCAGCGCGACCCGCTGCTGCTGGCCGCCGGAGAGCTGGTGCGGATAACGCCCGCCCTTGTCGGCGAGACCGACCAGTTCCAGCAACTCGGCGGCACGGGCCCGCCGTTCACCGGTACGCACCCCGCGCATGCGCAGCCCGAAGGCCACGTTGTCGAGCGCGTCGAGGTGCGGGAAGAGGCTGTACGACTGGAAGACCATCCCGGCGTCCCGCCGGTGGGCCGGGACCCGGGTGACGTCCTCGCCGTCCACCAACACCTCGCCGGAGTCGGGGTGTTCGAAGCCGGCGAGCATCCGCAGGGCGGTGGTCTTGCCGCAGCCGGACGGGCCGAGCAGGGCGACCAGCTCACCGGGGCGGACGGTCAGGTCGAGGCCGTCGAGGGCGACCGTGGGACCGAACTCCCTTCTGAGCCCGCGGAACTCGACGGTGGCGGCCTTCGCCGTGGTGTTCACGGCGGCGACGTTCTCGTTCGTTTTCATGGTTCAACCCCGGGACGTGGTACGGGAGCGCCCGCCGAAGCCGGCCAGGACGAGGAGCAGCAGCCAGGTGACGAGCAGGCTCATCACGGACACGGCGACGGACAACTGGGCCTGTGAGCCGCTGACGTTGACGATCCACACCGCGAACGGCTGGAAGCCCAGCAGCTGGGCCACGGTGAACTCGCCGAGCACCAGCGCCAGGGTGAGGAAGGAGGCGTTGAGCAGGGCGCCGCGCAGGTTGGGCAGCACGGCCTGGACCAGGGCCTGCGGCCAGCTCGCGCCACAGCTCCGGGCGGCCTCGACGAGAGTGGGGACGTCGATCGCGCGCAGTCCGGCGTCCAGCGCCCGGTACACGAAGGGCAGCGCCATCACGACGTACGCCAGGACGAGCACGACCGGGAAGTCGGGGTTCTGGATCGCCACGAAGGTCTGGAACAGCGGGGTGCGGGACAGGTGTTCGGGCCCCCACTTCAGGACCGTGACGATGCCGGCGACGAACGCGATCGGCGGCACGACCAGCGGCAGCGAGCACACCACCTCGACCACCGGCCGCAGCCTCGGTGCGCCGAGCCGCAGCGCGACCATGGCGGGCACCATCAGCAGCAGGACGACGGCGATGGTGGCGAGGGCCAGTTCCAGGGAGAGCAGCAGGCTGGAGCCGAAGCCGCCGGTGGAGACGATCTGCGTGTAGGCGTCGACGGTGAGGCCCTGGCCCGGCACGTCGACCGTGAAGACGACCGAGGCGGCCAGCGGCACCAGGAAGTACAGCCCGGCGAGGCCGAACACGCCCCACCGCCACAGGTTCAGGCGAGCCATCGCGCACTCCTCCGCTGCAAGGGCAGATACACCGCCATGACGAGGCCCGCGACGAGGACCATGTCGAGGCTGAGGGCGAGCGCCACGTTCTCCTGGCCGACGAGCACGTTGCCGGAGAGGGCGTCGGCGATCTGGAGGGTGATCAGCGGGACGGAGCTGCCCACGATCGCGGCGGCGGTGGCGTAGGCGGCGAAGGCGCTGCCGAAGAGCAGCACGAACCCGCCGAGGAGCGTGGGCAGCAGCACGGGCAGGGCGACATGGAGCCAGTACTGCGCGGTGGTCGCCCCGTTGTTCTGCGCGGCCTCGCGCCACTGGACGCGCAGTCCCTCCAGGGCGGGGGTGATGGTGAGGACCATCAGCGGGATCAGGAAGTACAGGTAGACGACGACCAGTCCCCAGAAGCTGTAGAGGTCCCAGCCCTTGTCGGTGAGGTCCAGGTGCCGGGTCAGCACGCCGGCGTTGCCGAGGGTGGCGACGAAGGCGAAGGCGAGCGGGACGCCGCCGAAGTTGGCGAGGACGCCGGATGCGGTGAGGACGGCTTCGCGCAGCGCGCGGTGCCGGGAGGTGACGACGGCCTGCGCGAGCGGCAGTCCGAGGAGCGTCGCCAGGGCGGCGGAGACGGCGGACAGCTTGACGCTGCCGACGAGGGCGGTGAGGTAGGCGCCCTGCAGCGAGGCGGTCAGGTTGGCCGTGGTGTAGGCGCCGGTGCCCTTGTCCGTGAAGGCGCCGTCGAGGACCGCCCAGGCGGGCAGTCCGAAGGCCACCGCGGTGAAGGCGAGCAGCGGGACGACGGCGACCCAGCCGAGCGACCGGCGCCGCCGCTTCACCGCAGCGGCGGGCGCCGTGTCGACCCGCGGGAGCGTGGCCGTCATCCGGAGACGGCCTTCGCCCAGCCCTGCCCGAGGACCGTCTTGGCCTTGTCCTGCTGGGCCTCGGTCGGGAAGGAGGGCGTGCCGGAGACCTTCGGGAGCTTGGCCGCGGCGGTCTTGTCGAGAGTGCCGGCCTTCTCCAGGGCGGTCATCAGGGCCGGGCGGGCGTAGCCCTTGAGCCACAGGTTCTGGCCCTCGGCGCTGTAGAGGTACTCCTGCCACAGGCGGGCGGCCGCCGGGTGCGGGGCGTCCTTGTTGATGGCCTGGGAGTAGTACTGGGAGAACTGGCCGTCGCTCGGCACGGCGACCTTCCAGTCCACGCCCTTGGACTTGAACTCGTCGGCGTACCCGGCGTTGAGGTAGTCCCAGTCGATGCTGATCGGCGTCTCGCCCTTCTCGACGGTGGCCGGGGTGGACTCGACGGGCGTGTAATTGCCGTTGTCCTTCAGCTTCTTGAAGAAGTCGAGGCCGGGCTGGATGTCGTCGAAGGAGCCGCCGTTCGCGAGCGCGGCCGCCCAGACGCCGCCGAAGGCCGAGCCGGACTTCGTGGGGTTGCCGTTGAGGGCGACCTGGCCCTTGTACTGCGGCTTGAGCAGGTCGGCGAAGGTGGTGGGGCAGGCCTTGACGCGCTTGGCGTCGCAGCCGATGGAGATGTAGCCGCCGTAGTCGTTGTACCAGCGGGCCTGCGCGTCCTTCTGCCCGCTCGGGATGTCGGCGAACGAGGCGACCTTGTAGGGCGCGAGGAGCCCCTGCTGTGCGGCGCTGATCGCGAAGGAGCTGCCGAGGTCGAGGACGTCGGGGGCACGGTCCTGGCCCTTGCGCGACGTCACGGCGTTGATCTCGTCCTGGCTGGCGCCGTCGGGGTTCTCGACGGCGATCTTGATGCCGTACTTCTTCTCGAACCCGTCGATGAGCGCACCGTAGTTGGCCCAGTCACGGGGCAGGGCGATGGCGTTGAGCTTGCCCTCCTTCTTGGCCGCCTTGACGAGGGCGTCGAGTCCGCCGAAGTCGGCGGCGGAGGTGGCGGTGGCGGCGTTCTTGCCGTCGGCGGTGGTGGACGCGGTGTCGGGGGCGGCGCCGCAGGCGCTCAGGGTGAGCGCGGCTATGGCACCGAGGGCGGCGGTTCTCGGCAGGGACAAGGTCACGGCTTCTCCAGGGCGTTAAGAACTTGTCTGAACAAGTTGGCCCCAGTAAGGCTGCCGCTGGTGTCGTCTTCGTAAACACTGAAGAAACCCTGACCCCCGAATTCCGGGCCAATCAAGGTCCCCTCCACCCGTCGCCGGATGTCGACTAGGCTGGTCACGCTGTGCACAGCATTCGACTCAGAGGGGAAGCATGGCGGCGCGACACGAAGAGATCGCCGACGAACTGCGCCGGGCGATCGACCGCGAGGAGTACACGGTCGGCAGTCGACTGCCCGCCGAGACCGACCTCGCCGCCCACTACGGAGTCTCCCGAGGCACGGTCCGGCAGGCCGTCGCGGCCCTGACCGCGGAGGGGCTCATCGGCTCCCGCCAGGGCGCCCGCCGCGTGGTGCTGGCCAGCCGCCGCAGCCAGAGCTTCGCGGAACTGCGCAGCTTCGCCCAGTGGGCACGGGCGATGGGCCGCGAGGCGACGGGCCAGGTGATCGCGCAGGAGTACCGCCCGGCCACCGCCGAGGACGCCGTACGCCTCCAACTGCGCGCCGGCACACCGGTGTTGCACGTCCTGCGGGTCCGCGGCCTGGACGGCGAACCGGTGCTCCTGGAACGGACGGTGTACGCCGACTGGATCTCCCCGGCGGTCGAGATCATCGAGCCGGACTGCCCGTCCGTCACCCAACGCCTGTACGACGACACGGGGTTGGTCTTCGCATACGGCGAGCATGTCATCGACGCGGTGGCGGCGGGCGCGCAGGACGCGGACCTCCTGTCCGTCCGCCGCACCAGCCCCCTCCTCCGCGTCCGCCGCGTGACGACGACCCGCGAGGGCCGCCCGGTGGAGTGGTCGGACGACCGCTACCGCTCGGACGCGGTGAGTTTCAGCGTCCACAACTCGATGGACAACAACGCGCTGGCGCGGAAGACGGCGGAGTAGAGGGCCTTTAGGGGCGCGGGGAACTGCGCGAACGGCCACGACGCACCCGCACCCGGCGACGCACCGCAACCAGCCGAGCTCTACCCCGGCGCCCCCGACGAGAACCGCCTCAGCAACGGCGACAACACCAACACCGACTTGGTCCGCTCCACGAACGGCTCCCCGGCGATCCGCTCCAGGACCCGTTCGAAGTGCCGCATGTCAGATGCGAACACCTGCACGATCGCATCCGCATCCCCGGTGACGGTGGACGCCGCCACCACCTCCTGGTACCGCTCAAGACCCCGCCGGATCGTCTCCGGCGACGTGTTGTGCCGGCAGTAGATCTCGACGAACCCCTCGGTCTCCCACCCCAGCGCCGACGGATCGACCCGCACCGTGAACCCGGTGATCGCGCCGGTGGCCCGCAGCCGGTCGACGCGTCGTTTCACGGCGGGCGCGGACAGGCCGACGATCTGCCCGATGTCCGCGTAGGAGCGGCGGGCGTCCTCGGCGAGGGCGTGGACGATGCGTTCGTCGAGATCGTTGAGCACGGTGGGTGGATCAGCCTTCAGATGATGCGAGACGGGAGCGGCGATGGCCGTATACGAAGTAGAACACGAGCCCGGCCGCCATCCAGACTCCGAAGACCACCCAGGTGACGGCGGACAGGCTGCCCATCATCCACACACAGAACCCGAGCCCCAGCACGGGCAGCACCGGCGACAGCGGCACCCGGAAGGTGCGCGGCATCTCCGGACGCGTCCGGCGCAGCACCACCACGGCGATGTTGACCAGCCCGAAGGCGAAGAGCGTGCCGATGCTGGTGGCGTCGGCGAGCTGCCCCAGCGGGATCGCGGCGGCGAGGACACCGCAGAACAGGGACACGATCACCGTGTTGGCCCGGGGCGCGCCGGTCTTCGGGTGGACGCGCCCGAACACCTTCGGCACCAGCCCGTCCCGGGACATCGCGAAGAGGATGCGGGTCTGGCCGTAGAGCACGGTCAGGACGACGCTGGCGATGGCGATGACCGCGCACGCGGCCAGCAGGGTCCCCCAGAAGCTCTGTCCGGTCACGTCCCGCATGATCTGGGCGAGCGCGGCCTCGGAGTCCCCGAACCGCTCCCAGGGCCTCGCGCCGACGGCCACGGCCGCGACGAGGACGTACAGCGCGGTGACGATGACCAGCGACAGCATGATCGCGCGCGGCAGGTCGCGCTGGGCGTTCTTCGCCTCCTCGCCGGCGGTGGAGGCGGCGTCGAAGCCGATGTACGAGAAGAACAGCGTCGCCCCGGCCGCGCTGACGCCCGCCATGCCGAGCGGCATGAAGTGCTCGTAGTTGCCGGAGCGGAAGCCCTGGATGCCGATGGCGCAGAACAGCACCAGCGCACCGATCTTCACGACGACCATGACGGTGTTGGCCCGCGCGGACTCGCGCGCCCCGCCCAGCAGGAACGCCATGGCGAGGAGGACGACGATGAGAGCCGGCAGGTTGAAGATGCCGCCGTCGCCGGGCGGGGCGGACAGCGCGTCCGGGATGGTGACGCCTATGGTCCCGTCGAGCAGCTCGTTCAGGTACTGGCCCCAGCCGACCGCGACGGCGGCGACCGAGACGCCGTACTCCAGCAGCAGACACCAGCCGCAGACCCAGGCGACCAGTTCGCCCAGGGTTGCGTACGCGTACGAGTACGACGAGCCCGAGACCGGGATGGTGCCCGCGAGCTCGGCGTAGGACAGGGCCGAGAAGAGGGCCGTCAGTCCGGCGATGACGAAGGACAGGGTGACGGCGGGGCCGGCCTTGGGCACGGCCTCGCCGAGGACGACGAAGATGCCGGTGCCGAGGGTGGCACCGATGCTGATCATGGTCAGCTGCCACAGCCCGAGGGTGCGGCGCAGACTGCCGCCCTCGCCCTGGCCGCCCTCGGCGACCAGGCGTTCCACGGGCTTGCGCCGCATGAGGCGCGCACCCAGGCCCGGGGACGGGATGGTGCGGTGGTGCGGGGGTGCGCCTTGGTCGAGCACGCGCTGACTCCTTCGTCGCTGCGATCGGCGCGGCGGGGACCGGCGGGCAAGGACCACCGAGCGGGGTCCCTGCCACGCCACGTACAGCGCATGACCCTATGAGCCAGGGCATCACGGTCGTAATGCAGCAACTTTGCGCATACGCGCAAGATCGTTGCGTTCATCGCAAGCGGGCGCCCGTTTGTTGCGCGGCCCCGCACAGCGGCGAAGCGCCTAGCTCCAGCTGGCGTGCAGCGGCTTGCCCTCCGCGTAGCCGGCCGCGCTCTGGATGCCGACGACCGCCTTCTCGGCGAACTCCTCCAGGGAGCCCGCACCGGCGTAGGTGCAGGAGGAGCGGACGCCCGCGATGATCGAGTCGACCAGGTCCTCGACGCCCGGACGGGCGGGGTCGAGGAACATGCGGGAGGTGGAGATGCCCTCCTCGAAGAGCGCCTTGCGGGCCCGGTCGTACGACGACTCCTCGGACGTACGGTTGCGCACCGCACGCGCGGAGGCCATGCCGAACGACTCCTTGTAGAGCCGCCCGTTGGCGTCCTGCTGGAGATCGCCCGGCGACTCGTACGTCCCCGCGAACCAGGACCCGATCATCACGTTGGACGCACCGGCGGCCAGCGCCATCGCCACGTCACGCGGGTGCCGGACACCGCCGTCGGCCCAGACGTGCTTGCCGTACTTCTTGGCCTCCGCCGCGCACTCCAGCACCGCCGAGAACTGCGGCCGGCCCACGCCGGTCATCATGCGGGTGGTGCACATGGCGCCGGGGCCCACACCGACCTTGATGATGTCCGCGCCGGCCTCGATGAGGTCCCGCACGCCCTCGGCGGCCACGATGTTGCCGGCCACGATCGGCACCTGCGGGTCGAGCGCCCGTACGGTCCTGATCGCGCTGATCATCGACTCCTGGTGGCCGTGCGCGGTGTCGATGACGAGCGTGTCCACGCCCGCGTCGAGCAGCTGCTTGGCCTTGCCCGCGACATCGCCGTTGATACCGACGGCGGCGGCGATGCGCAGCTTGCCGTTCGCGTCCACGGCAGGCGTGTAGAGGGTGGCGCGCAGGGCGCCCTTGCGGGTGAGGATGCCGGCCAGCTTGCCCTCGGTGTCGACGGCCGGGGCGTAGCGCCGGTTGGCCGCGTCGAGCCGGTTGAAGGCCTCGCGCGGGTCGATGTCGGCGTCCAGGAGCAGCAGGTCGCGCGACATGACGACCTCCAGCTGCGTGAAGCGGTCCACGCCGGTCAGGTCCTGGTCGGTGACGACACCGACGGGACGGCCCTCCTCGTCGACGACGACACCGGCGTTGTGGGCCCGCTTGGGCAGCAGCGCGAGGGCGTCGGCGACGGTCTGGTGCGGGGCCAGCACGATCGGGGTGTCCAGGACGTGGTGGCGGCTCTTGACCCAGGAGACGACGTCGGTGACGACCTCGATCGGGATGTCCTGCGGGATGACCACGAGGCCACCGCGCCGGGCCATGGTCTCGGCCATACGGCGCCCGGCGATGGCGGTCATGTTGGCGACGACCAGCGGGATCGTGGTGCCCGTGCCGTCCGGGGAGCTGAGGTCCACGCCCTGCCGCGAGCCGACGGCGCTCCGGCTCGGGACCATGAAGACGTCGTCGTACGTCAGGTCGTACGGGGGCTGGATGTCGTTGAGGAAACGCACGTGCTGCACATCCCAGTCGATCAGAGGTGGCCCCCGGACAGGTCAGCCAGGGGGAAGAGCACGTACTTCATTGTCCCATGTCAACCGGAATGCGATGCCCGGACGGATCGTCCAAGCAGGTCAGAGGGGCTTAGGAGGTTCCTCCAAGGGCGAGCGCCACGGAGGCCACGGAAGCCTCCGAGAACACCTCGCGCGCGACCGCCCACTCCTCCGGCCGCGCCTCGGCGTACGACTCCCAGTGCCGTACGACGACCACGATCCCCGCCTCGACGGCTTCCGCCGGCCAGACGCCCGGGTCGGACAGGACGTCGGCCAGCGCGTCCCAGTTGCGCCCGAAGTACTCCGGCAGCCGCAGATCCAGGGCGCAGCGCTCCATCAGGCCCGCCTTGTCCGTGACCCCGTCGAGGTCCAGCGTGACCACGACCTCCGTCATCTCAGCACCACCCTGAACGAGTCGTAGTGATCATCGGTGTAGTAGATCTCCCCGTCCTCCCCCGTGACGATGCGCCGGGCTCCGCGATCACGTGAGCCCGGCGTGGGAACGGTGTACTCGTGGTAGTAGCCGCGTGGGTGCTCGGGCAGCAGCTTCTCGAAGTTCCCGAAGACGGCACCGTCCTTGGCGTACGGGAACGGCCCGCCCTCGTCGATGAGTTGGAGCGTCTCACGAGCCTGCACCGGGAGCCGTGACTCCTGGACGGTCGCCATGTCGCCCGTCCCGGAGGAGCATCCGGCCAGCACCAGCACACACAGCAACACCCGGGAGACGAACCGCAGCAGCATGCGCTCCACGCTGCCACGGCCGCCCTCCCTCGACCTTCCGTCAGAGGCCGTCCGGGTCAGCCCGGTTCAGCGCGGGCTTCGGCGTCGGCCCCGCCGCCATCAGCACATCGGCGGCGGACGTGTCCGTGACGAGGCTGGTGACCAGCCCGGAGCGCAGCACCGCGTCGATCGCCATGGCCTTGCGGGCCCCGCCCGCGATCGCCACGACCTCGGGGATACGGCGGAGCTGGTCGGCCTTGACCGTGATGCACCGCTCGCCCAGGTCCCGGCCCACCCGGCGCCCCTGGGCGTCGAAGAGGTGCGCGGACATCTCGGCGGCGACGCCGAGGGAGGCGTAGTGCGCCCGTTCCTCGTCGCTGAGCATGTCGTGCACCGTGGAGATGCCCGGCTCCCAGGAGCCGATCGACACACAGGCGACGGTCACCTTGTCGAAGTACTCGAACGCGCGCGCGATCCCGGTCTGGTTGCGCAGCGCTGCCGCGGTGGCCGCGTCCGGCAGCAGCATCGGCGCGTAGATGGGGTGAGCGTCCCCGCCCGACACCTGGGCCGCACGCCGTACCGCCTCCACCGAACCGCGCTCGGCGGTCCCGGCGTCGTACACGCCCGTCAGCTGCACCACCGTGCACGGCGGCAGCCGGTCGAGGGCGGCCGCCATATGGATGGTGGACCGGCCCCAGGCGAGCCCCAGGACGTCGCCCTCGTTGACGAGCTCGCCGAGCAGGTCCGCGGCCGTCTCACCGAGGTTCTCGGGATCGGGCGACTCCTCGGCGTCCGCCGGGGACTCCACCACGACGGCGTGCCTGAGGCCGTACCGGGCGCGCAGCGCGTCCGAGCGCTCGGCGTCCAGCTCGGCCGGGACGCGGATCTCGATCCGTACGAGATCCCGTTCGAGGGCGGTCTCCAGGACCCTGGCCACCTTGAAGCGGCTCACGCCGAACTCCTCGGCGATCTGGATCTTCGATTTGCCCTCGAGGTAGAAGCGGCGGGCCATGGCCGCCGCCTGCACCAGCTCAGCGGGTCCCATCCGCATGGCTGACCGGCCCGCCGACATACCCGACACGGCCATCTCCTCACTGCTGTTCACACTCTGGATTCGCCGTTCATCCTTGCAGATCCGGCGGACTTGATCAGCCCTGATGGGAGCCGTTCACGTTCCTGTGGCTCAGTGGCCGCATGCCCAGCTCGCCTTGGCGGTGGCCCCTTCCGCTTGGTTGCGCAGTGCACGTACCGCCTCGGCCGGGTCAGACGCGTTGTAGACGGCCGAACCGGCGACGAAGACGTCCGCGCCGGCGTCGGCACACCGCTCGATGGTGGAGGCCGCGACCCCGCCGTCCACCTGGAGCCACAGTTCGAGACCGTGCTTGCTGATCAACTCGCGGGTGCGGCGGATCTTCGGGAGCATGATGTCGAGAAACGCCTGGCCCCCGAAGCCCGGCTCCACGGTCATGATCAGCAGCATGTCGAGCTCGGGGAGCAGATCCTCGTACGGCTCGATGGGCGTCGCGGGCTTCAGCGCCATGGAGGCGCGGGCGCCCTTGGCGCGGATCTCCCGGGCGAGCCGGACCGGGGCGGCGGCGGCCTCGACGTGGAAGGTGACGGAACCGGCCCCCGCCTCGACGTACTGGGGCGCCCACCGATCGGGGGCCTCGATCATCAGATGGCAGTCCAGCGGAGTGTCCGTCGCACGGGCCAGCGACTCTACGACCGGCACGCCGAGCGTGAGGTTCGGGACGAAATGGTTGTCCATGACGTCGACGTGGAGCCAGTCGGCTCCCTCCACCGCCTTCGCCTCGTCCGCGAGGCGGGCGAAGTCTGCGGACAGGATGCTGGGGTTGATCTGCACGGCCATGACCCAAGCCTCCCACGTCCGGGCACGAATGTTCGCGCCGGTCCAGACCTAAGCCGTTCAACGGATGTTGCTCCGGGACGGTACGTGCCATATTGGGCCGCCGACCGTGCGGGCGAGCGGCTGCGGGGGTGGCCATGACCGAGAACCGGGGCATCGCACATCTGGTGTGCGGGCGGCGGGCCAAGTGGGTCGTGCTGGTGCTGTGGCTGGTGCTGCTCTTCCTGACGGCACCTCTCGCCTCCAAGCTCACCGACGCCCAGGACAACGACGCCGCCTCCTGGCTGCCCGGCTCCGCCGAGTCCACCCAAGTCCTCCAGATCTCCGAGAACTTCAGGCCCGAGCAGATCCCCGCGGTCGTCATCTACGCGCGCGAGAGCGGCCTCACGGCCCAGGACAAGGCGCAGATCCAGGAGGACGCCCGGCAGCTCAGGCAACTCCGCGACCACGGCGTCCGCGGCGCCGAGACCCGCGGCCCGGCCTACGACCGTGAGACGAACCCGCGGGCGGCACAGATCTACGTCCCCATCACACAGGACGAGAAGGGCTGGGAGGAGATCGCCCCCGCGGTCGACTCCATCCGGGACATCACCGGGAAGGGCGGCGCCGGCCTCGCCGTGCACGTCACGGGCCCGGGCGGCACCTCCGCGGACTTCTCCAAGGCCTTCGAGGGCATCGACTCCACGCTGCTGCTGTCCGCGATGGCCGTGGTGATCGTGATGCTCCTGATCACCTACCGCAGCCCGACCCTCCTGATCGTCCCCCTGCTGTCGGTGATCGCGGCCCTGTTCACCGCGCAGGCCTTCATCTACCTGCTGGCCGAGCACGCGGGCCTGACGGTCAACGGCCAGAGCGCGGGCATCCTCACGGTTCTCGTCTTCGGCGCGGGGACGGACTACGCCCTGCTCCTGGTGGCCCGCTACCGGGAAGAACTACGTCGTCACGAGGACCGCCACGAGGCCATGGCCCTGGCGCTGCACCGGGCGGGCCCGGCGGTGATCGCGTCCGGCGCCACGGTCGTCCTGAGCATGCTGGTCCTGCTGGCCGCCGAGATGAACTCGACGCGAGGCCTCGGCCCGGTCGCCGCGATCGGCGTCGCGGTCGCGCTGCTGGCGATGATGACCCTGTTCCCCGCCCTGCTGGTGATCTGCGGCCGCTGGATCTTCTGGCCGGCGATCCCGCACTTCGGTTCGGCCGACCCCACGGAGCGGGGCATCTGGGCGCGCACGGGCCGCCGTATCGCCCGCCGCCCCCGCATGATCTGGGGTGTCACGGCACTGGCCCTGGCGATCTGCTCCCTGGGCCTGATCCAGTTGCGCGCGGCGGGCATCAGCAACGCGGACGCGTTCACCGGCAAGCCCGACTCGATCGTCGGCCAGGAGGTCTCCGCGCGGTACTTCCCGGCGGGCAGCGGCGACCCCTTGGTCATCGTCAGCAACCAGGCGCAGGCACGGCAGGTGGGCGAGGCCGTGGCCGGCACCCGAGGCGTCGTCCCCGCCTCACTGGGCCTGCCCCCGGGCACGAAACCCTCGTACGACGGCCAGGTGCTGTTCGAGGCGACGATGACCGCCCCGTCCGACAGCGAGGCCGCCAAACAGACGGTCGAACGCGTCCGTGACGCCGTCCACGCGATCCCGGACGCCGACGCCCAGGTGGGCGGCGGTACGGCGGCCCTGCTCGACATGGACAAGGCCACCGCCCATGACAACAAGCTGATCATCCCGCTCGTCCTGGTCGTGGTCATGCTGATCCTGTGCGCCCTGCTGCGGGCCCTGATCGCCCCGCTGCTGCTGGTCGGCACCGTGATCCTGTCGTTCGCGGCGGCCCTGGGGCTCAGCGCGCTCGCGTTCAGGTACGTGTTCGACTACGCGGGCGAGTCGACGGACTTCCCCTTGTTCGTCTTCGTCTTCCTGGTCGCCCTGGGCATCGACTACAACATCTTCCTCACGACCCGCATCCGCGAGGAGGCCGCCCGCCAGGGCACCCGCCCCGGCGTGGTGACCGGCCTCGCGGCAACCGGCGCGGTGATCACCTCGGCGGGCCTGGTCCTGGCCGGCACCTTCGCCGCCCTGGGCACACTCCCGATGGTCGCCTTCGCGGAGATCGGCTTCGCGGTGGCCCTGGGCATCATCCTGGACACGTTCGTGGTGCGGTCGGTGCTGGTGACGTCGCTGTTCCTCGACGCGGGGTCGAAGGTGTGGTGGCCGCACCGGCTGTCGAAGGAGGACGGGGGCGCAACGCCCCCAGGGGCGCGGGGAACTGCGCGACAAGCCACATCGAACCCGCACTGACCCGACGGCCCGAGCCCTACGGCGCTGTCTTCCTACGGCCGTCTTCCTACGGCTGTCGTCCTACGGCGCTGTCTTCCGAATCAGCGCCAAATACATCGCATCGGTCCCATGCACATGAGGCCACAACTGCACATCAGGCCCCTCACCCAGCTCGGGCACCCCCGGCAGCAAAGGCCGCGCGTCGATCAACTCGGCGTCCGGCACCTGTTTGAGCACGTCCTGCACCACGGCCCGAGTCTCGGCGAGGTGAGGCGAACACGTGGCGTACCCGACCACCCCACCCACCCGCACGGAGTCGAGCGCGGTCCGCAACAGCCCCCGCTGCAACGGCCCGAACCCCTCAAGGTCCTCAGGCCGCCGACGCCACCGCGCCTCGGGCCGCCGCCGCAACGCCCCCAGCCCGGTGCACGGCACATCCATCAGCACCCGGTCGAAACTCCCGGCCCGCCACGGCGGCTGCGTACCGTCCGCGGCGATGACCTGGTACGGCCCGGGGTTCCCGGCCAGCGCCTTGGCCACGAGCCCCGCCCGGTGCGGCTGCTTCTCGGAGGCGAGGAGCATGGCCCCCCGCTCGGCGGCCAGCGCACCGAGCAGCGCGGCCTTGCCTCCCGGCCCGGCACACCCGTCGAGCCACTTCTCGTCCGGCCCGTCGAGCGGCGCGTTGGCCAGGGCGATGGCCACCAGCTGGCTGCCCTCGTCCTGCACCCCGGCCCGACCGTCCCGCACGGCCTCGATGGCACCGGGCTCGCCGCCCTCGGCCAGCCGTACGGCATAGGGCGACCAGCGCCCGGCGACGGCGGCCTCCTCCCGCAGCAGCTCCTCTGTGGTGGCCCGCCCGGGCCGGGCGACGAGCGTCACCTCGGGCCGTTCGTTGTCGGCGGCGAGCAGCGCCTCGATGCCCGCGCGCCCACCCCCGAGGGAGTCCCAGAGCGCGGACACGACCCACCGCGGATGCGAGTGCACGACGGCCAGATGATCCTCGGGATCGTCGTCGTAAGGCGGCGCTACCTTGGCGACCCACCCCTCCAGATCGTCCTGCGCGACCTTCCGCAGCACGGCGTTGACGAACTTGGCCCGTCCGTCGCCCAGCACGACCCGGGCGAGCTCGACGGACGCGGACACGGCGGCATGCGTGGGAATCCGGGTCCCGAGCAGCTGATGCACCCCGAGGCTCAGCACGTCCAGCACCGGTGGGTCGACCTCACGCAGCGGCCGGTCGATGCACGCGGAGATGACGGCGTCGTACGTCCCCTGCCGCCGCAGTGTCCCGTAGACCAGCTCGGTCGCGAGCGCGGCGTCACGCCCGTCGAACTTGTCGGGACCCTCCTTCTCCCGCGCCTTGCGCAGCAGCGGCGGCAGTACGAGGTTGGCGTACGCGTCCCGCTCGTCCACGGCCCGCAGGGCCTCGAAGGCGAGGATGCGGACGGGGTCCTTCTTGGGCCGACGGTAGGGCTTGCCGGACGTGCCGGGCCGACGGGGCTGGTCGCTCACGAAAAAGGTGCTCCGGATGTGTGGAAGGAATACGCACCAAGCGTACGTCCCCCACGTCGGCGCGCTAGCGGCCGACGACCTCTCCCTCACCGATGCGCACCCCGCGCGCCCAGTCGGCGGCCCGCATCGGCTTCTTGCCCTGCGCCTGCACCCACAGCAGCTCGACGGCGTAGGAACCGGTGCCGACATGGACGCTGTTCTTGCCGACGGCCAGCTGCCCCGGCGCGAGGTCGGTCCGCTCGGGCACGGGCGTGACCTGGATGAGCTTGAGCCGCTCACCCCGGAAGACGGTCCAGGCACCGGGAGCGGGCGTGCACCCGCGCACGACGCGGTCGACGCGCAGCGCCGGAGTGGCCCAGTCCACCAACGCGTCCTCGACGGTGATCTTCGGTGCGAGCGTGATGCCCTCGTTCGGCTGCGGTACGGCCTTCAGGGTGCCGTCCTCGATGCCGTCCATGGTCGCGGCGAGCAGCCCGGCACCGGCGAAGGCGAGCCGGGTGAGCAGGTCACCGCTGGTGTCGGTGGCGCGGATCTCCTCGGTGACCGTGCCGTACACGGGACCGGAGTCGAGCCCTTCCTCGATGAGGAAGGTGGAGGCGCCGGTGATCTCGTCGCCCGCCATGATGGAGTGCTGCACGGGCGCGGCCCCACGCCAGGCGGGCAGCAGCGAGAAGTGCAGGTTGACCCAGCCGTGGGCGGGGACGTCGAGGGCGACGCGGGGCAGCAGGGCGCCGTAGGCGACGACAGGGCAGCAGTCGGGCGCGATCTGCCTCAACCGCTCCAGAAACTCCGGGTCCCGCGGCTTGAGGGGCTTCAGCACCTCGATGCCCGCCTCCTCCGCCCGCTCCGCGACCGGGCTCGCGACCATCCTCCGCCCCCGCCCGGCGGGCGCGTCGGGCCGCGTGACGACAGCGGCCACCTCGTGCCGCCCGGAGGCGAGGAGAGCGTCCAGGGCGGGAACGGCGACTTCGGGGGTACCGGCGAAGACGAGCTTCATGGGTGGGTTGGGGCCTCTCGGGCGAGCGGATGACCGGGCAGCGCCCAAGTCTATGACCGCGAACGAAAACGCGCCGACGGCACCGACCCACGGACGGAACCGGCCCACGGACGGAACCGGCCCACGGACGGCACCGACCCACGGAAGAGCCGGCCCCCCTCTCCCAAGGCGCGAACCCGCCACCCCCGGCGCACGCATATGCCACCACGCCCCCACTGCGTGACCAGCGGAGCGCAAACGCGTTGGTCAAGAAAGAGTTGACCACAACGGGCCGCACTTGCGGCCCGATCCTTTTCAACGCCGGTTCGAGAGGCTTGTTCATGGCCGACCACGCAACCCACGACGCCCAGGCTCGGGCCAGCCTGCACTTGCTGGTGCGGGACATCGAGCGGGTCCGCCGGCAGGTGGACGCGTTGCGCACGCTCACCGCCCAGTTGGGCAACGTCTACCGCCCGCGCCGCTCCGGCCCCTCCACGGGCTTCGTCGTCTACGGACGCGCCCCCGCTCCGACCGTGCGCCTCGCACAGGAACTGCGGGACAGTGTCGAGACCCTGGTCACGGCCGCGGTCGACTTCGACCGCTCGCTGGGTTTCTCCTGGGACGCGGTGGGCTCGGCACTCGGCGTCACCAAGCAGGCGGTGCACCGCCGTTACGGCGCGCGCCGCGCCGCGGCCCAGGCGACGGCCGAGGCCGAGCGGGCCACGGACACGTCGGCCACCCGCACGGTGGGCGTCAACACCGGCATGCCCACGATGCCGACGGTCCCCGCGGCCCGCTCCATGCCGACCCAGCCGACGGCCGGCAGCCCGGCCCTGCGCGACGAGGTAAGACCCACAGCCTTCCCGGGCCCCCGCAACGGCTGACCCTCCACATCCCCCTGCCCTCCCGAACCTCTCGGGAGGGCAGCCGCATACCTGCCTCCTGGAGCAGGCCACGCACCGCCCGCACCCCGCACAACCCACGGCACCGCCGCCGAGCACCACGAACGGCTCGCACAACTCACAACTCGCCCCGCACCCGCACCCGCACCCGCACCCGCACCCGCACCCGCACCCGCAAACAGCCCGTCACCCAATATCCGGCGGATCAACCCGCACCCGCACAGCAACCTCCCCCCCAACCCCCCCACGAGCCATCCGCGCAGCCTGTGCAGCCTTGAGCGCAGCAGCCAACGCCGCCCCCCTCCCCGGCGGCACCCGAATCAACGCCCGCTCCCACCGCTCCCCCACCGGCGGCGCCCCCACCCGCCGAGCCCCCCTCACCGCGGTGACCGGCAACGGCACAGGCCCCAACACCTCAGCCTCCCCCGGCAGTTCCACCGCTCCCAGAAACGCCGCAACCCCCTCCGGCGGCCCGGAGACCGCCGCCATCCGCGACACCGGGGGAAACCCCAACTCGGCCCGCTCCGACAGCTCCCGCACCGCATGCCCGACGGGATCCCACCGCACCAACGCCTGCACAGGCCGCAACGTCGGCTCGGCAACGACGACCACGGTCCCCCCAGCCCCCTGCGGCCGCACCAACGCCGCCGCCGCGATCCACCGCCGCAACGCGTCCTCACCGGCCCGCAGATCGGGCCGCCCGAGCATGGCCCACCCATCGAGCAGCAAGGCCGCCGCATACCCGCCCTCGGCGACCGGCTCGGCCCCCGGCGTGCTCACCACCAGCGCGGGCGCCCCCGGCACGGTGTCCAGCACATGCTCCCGCCCGGACGTCCGCACCGGCACCGCAGGAAACGCCCGCCCCAGTTCCTCCGCGGTCCGCCGGGCCCCCACGACCTGGGCGCGCAGCCGAAAACCACCACACTCAGGACAGTGCCAGGCGGCTTCTTCCTGTCCGCACCACCCACACTTCAGTGCGTCCACACCCTCCTGCCCCTCCAAGGGCCCCGAACAGTGCCGACATCGAGCAGGCGCCCGGCAGTTGGCACAGGCCATGCGCGGCACGTACCCCCGCCGAGGCACCTGCACGAGCACCGGCCCCTGCCGCAACCCGTCCCGAACGGCCTGCCAGGCGAGCGTCGGCAACCGGGCGGCGCGGGCGGCCTCGTCCCGCGCGAGATCCCCGTCCCCCACGGTCCGTACCAGCGGCGCAGCCCCCCGCACCTGCTCCCGCGAGGCGACGAGCGGCCGCGCCCACCCGGTCTCGACGAGCTGCGCCGCCTCCACGGTGCAACTCCAGCTCCCCAGCAGAAACCCGCACTTGTCCTGAGCGGCCCGCAGCAACAGCACTTCCCGCGCATGGGGCTGCGGCGCATGCGGCTCGCTGTGGCTGTCGTCCCCGTCGTCCCACAGCACGACCAGCCCGAGGTCCCGCACGGGGGCGAACATGGCGGCCCGCGTCCCCACCACGGCCCGCACACTGCCCCGCCGCACGGCGAGCCACTCCCGATACCGCTTCTCGGGCCCGGCATCGGCGGTGAGCACGGCATGCCGCCCTTGCCCCAGCAAGGCGGTCAGCGCGGCATCGACACGTGCGACGGCCCGCCCGTCGGGCAGGACGACAAGGGCCCCCCGCCCCGAGGCCAGCGTCGCACCGACAACCCGAGCAATCTCCTCGCTCCACTCCCCCCCAGGAAGTGCATTCCACACAGCCCGCGGCGAACCCCCGCTCGCCAGCGCCTCCAGAAACGCGCCCCCATGCTCGTACCGCGCCCAGGACCCCACCTCGGGCACCGCAGGCGGCGGCAACGGCGCAGGCGAGGGCCTCTGCTCGGCCCGCGCACTGCGCGGCGGCACGGCGAGCTGCAGCACATCGGCAAGGCTCCCGGCATACCGGTCGGCGACAGCACGGGCCAGCCCGAGCAGCTCCTCACTCAGCACAGGTTCAGGCGACACGACCTGCGCCAAGGCGGCCAGCGGCCCCGAGTAATCGGTCTCGGCGACCCGCTCGACGAGAAACCCGTCGATCAGCCCCCCACCCTCACGCCGCCCGTCCCGCACTCGCCCCCGCCCGGCCCCGAACCGCACCCGAACCCGCACCCCGGGCTGAGCCTCGGCGTCGAGCTCCTCCGGTACCGCGTAGTCGAAGTACCGATCCAGATGCAGCACACCTTTGTCGACCAGCACCCGAGCGACAGGCAGCTCCTTCGCGAGCGCGGCCCCCCGCCAGGTCCGCGGCTTCGCCCGCGGTACCTCAGCCTTCCGCACACTCTCCCGAATCAACGCAAGCTGCTCAGGCGGCGCCCCCTCACCCCGCCCACCATCCCGCTCATCTCCGCTGCTCACGCAAGCATTCTTACCAAACCCCACTGACATCCGACGGCGCCCAGCCCTCCGACGACCACCCGCCCGCGACTCCACGGAGATCACCGACAACCGATCCCGCATCAGCCTGCCCAGCGCCGAGGACGACTACGATTTCCGGTTCTCGGCCACGGTCCGCCGGCGCCCGCTGAATGTCCCGGCCAACGCCCCGGTGGTCAACTCGGCCGACCCGGCGATCGAGGCGGTCCTCGACGGCTTCGGAGCTTCCCCATACGAGGACGGCCCCGACGACTTCACCACGTTCCCGCCCGGCGAGCCCTCCGCATAAGAAACGCCGAGGCCCGGCGTCCCGAAGGGACGCCGGGCCTCGAAAACTCTCGGAAGCCGAGCCTTAAAGCCCCGCAGCCTTCCGCAGTGCCTCCACCCGGTCCGTCTTCTCCCACGTGAAGTCGGGCAGCTCACGGCCGAAGTGGCCGTACGCCGCCGTCTGGGCGTAGATCGGGCGGAGCAGGTCCAGGTCGCGGATGATCGCGGCCGGGCGGAGGTCGAAGACCTCGTCGATGGCCTTCTCGATCTTCTCGGCCTCGACCTTGGCGGTGCCGAAGGTCTCCACGAAGAGACCGACCGGCTCGGCCTTGCCGATCGCGTACGCGACCTGCACCTCGCAGCGGGAGGCGAGGCCCGCCGCGACGACGTTCTTGGCGACCCAGCGCATCGCGTACGCGGCGGAGCGGTCGACCTTGGACGGGTCCTTGCCGGAGAAGGCGCCGCCACCGTGGCGGGCCATGCCGCCGTAGGTGTCGATGATGATCTTGCGGCCGGTGAGGCCGGCGTCGCCCATCGGGCCGCCGATCTCGAAGCGGCCGGTCGGGTTGACCAGCAGGCGGTAGCCCTCGGTCTCCAGCTTGATGCCCTCGTCGAGGAGCGCCTTCAGCTCCGGCTCCACCACGAACTCGCGGATGTCGGGGGCCAGCAGGGACTCCAGGTCGATGTCCGACGCGTGCTGCGAGGAGACCACGACCGTGTCGAGGCGGACGGCCTTGTCACCGTCGTACTCGATGGTGACCTGCGTCTTGCCGTCGGGGCGCAGGTAGGGGATCGTGCCGTTCTTGCGGACCTCGGACAGACGGTTCGACAGACGGTGCGCCAGGAAGATCGGCAGCGGCATCAGCGTCGGCGTCTCGTCGGTCGCGTAGCCGAACATCAGGCCCTGGTCGCCGGCGCCCTGCTTGTCCAGCTCGTCCTCGTCGCCCTCGACGCGGGACTCGTAGGCGGTGTCGACGCCCTGGGCGATGTCGGGGGACTGCGAGCCGATCGACACGGACACGCCACAAGAAGCGCCGTCGAAGCCCTTCTTGGAGGAGTCGTAACCGATCGCGAGGATCTTGTCCCGCACCAGCTGCGGGATCGGGGCGTACGCCTTGGTGGTGACCTCACCGGCCACGTGCACCAGGCCGGTCGTGATCAGGGTCTCGACCGCGACCCGAGAGGTCGGGTCCTCGCGCAGGAGCGCGTCGAGAATGGTGTCGCTGATCTGGTCAGCGATCTTGTCGGGGTGACCCTCGGTCACGGACTCCGAGGTGAAGAGACGACGGGACACAACGCTCCCTGAGGTTGCAGCGGCTGCTGGCTGATCATTGGCGGACGGGACGGGGGCTGCGCCCGGCATCGTCCGAGAACAGTTTATCGGTCGCACTCGGCCACGGGCTCACCCGTCTCGATTCTCGGGGGCACTGTGACCTGCGGCACGGGCATTCTGCCCAATGTCGAGCGAGCTTGGCCAGGGCCGCCACGCCTCAAATACTGAGGTTCGAGTGCGCTGTGAAGTGAATGCAACATTCAGCCCAGGCGCCCGGCCACCAGGTCCCACACGATTTCGGCCAACGCCTCCTTCGGCCCGTGCGGAACCGGCGTCTCGCTGCCGTCGGCGCCGAGCACCACCGCTTCGTTCTCCTCCGCCCCGAAAGTCTTGCGCTCCCCCACCTCGTTGACGACGAGGAGGTCGCAGCCCTTGCGGGCGAGCTTGGTGCGGCCGTTGGCCAGCACGTCGTCCGTCTCGGCGGCGAAGCCGACGATGACCTGTCCGTCGCGGGCGCGGTCGGCCGAGATCTCGGCCAGGATGTCCGGATTCCGCACCAGCACGATGGGGTCCGGCTCCTGGCCGTCCTTCTTCTTGATCTTCCCGGTCGCGTAGTTCTCGGGTCGGAAGTCCGCGACCGCCGCCGCCATCACCACCGCGTCGGCGTCCGCGGCCGCCTTCAGCACCGCCTCGCGCATCTGTACGGCGGTGCCGACCGGGACGACGTCGACGCCCGCCGGGTCCGGCAGGCCGGTGTTCGCGGCGACGAGGGTGACCCGGGCACCGCGCGCGGCGGCGGTGCGGGCGAGGGCGTACCCCTGCTTGCCGGAGGAGCGGTTGCCGAGGAAGCGGACGGGGTCGAGCGGCTCTCGGGTGCCGCCGGCGCTGACGACGACATGGCGGCCGGCGAGATCGGGCTCCCGCACTCCGCGCGCGAGGACCCGGCGGCACACCTCGAAGATCTCCCCCGGGTCGGGCAGCCGGCCCTTGCCGGTGTCGACGCCGGTGAGCCGCCCGACGGCGGGCTCGATGACGACGGCGCCGCGGCGGCGCAGCGTCGCCACGTTCTCCTGGGTGGCCGGGTGTTCCCACATCTCCGTGTGCATGGCCGGGGCGAAGACGACCGGACAGCGGGCGGTCAGGAGCGTGTTGGTGAGCAGGTCGTCCGCCAGGCCGTGGGCCGCCTTGGCGAGCATGTCGGCCGTCGCCGGGGCCACGACGACCAGGTCGGCGTGCTGGCCGATGCGGACGTGCGGCACCTCGTGGACGTCGTCCCACACCTCGGTGGAGACGGGGTGGCCGGACAGGGCGGACCAGGTCGCCGCGCCCACGAAGTGCAGCGCGGAGGCGGTGGGGACCACGCGCACGTCATGGCCCGACTCCGTCAGTCTCCGCAGCAGCTCACAGGCCTTGTACGCGGCGATGCCACCGCTGACCCCCAGCACGACCCTCGGCTTGTCCACCAGGTCTCCCATCCCTCGAACCCAGGACTCCATCCTGCATCACAGCGGGGGGACGGCCCCCGCACCCCCGAGCAGACCACAGGCCCGACAGTCGCGCTGCCGGGCCTGTGGAAAAGCAAACTGCAATCTGAAAGTACTACTGCGCCGGGCCCTCGACGGCCTCGGACGTCAGCAGACCCGCGTTGATCTCGCGGAGCGCGATCGAGAGCGGCTTCTCGTGGACGTGGGTGTCGACGAGCGGACCGACGTACTCGAGGAGGCCCTCGCCGAGCTGCGAGTAGTACGCGTTGATCTGACGGGCGCGCTTGGCCGCGTAGATCACGAGGCTGTACTTCGAGTCGGTGGCCTCGAGGAGCTCGTCGATCGGAGGGTTGATGATGCCCTCGGGCGCGGTGATGGAAGAGGACACGCTCTGCCTTCCGAAAGTTGGGATGAGATCTAGAAAACGATCACACAACGTCCATCAAGGCTAGCAGCTCGCGCGCCACGTCCTCGACGGAGGTGTTGACCAGGGTCTCGTCGAACTCGGGCTCGGCCGCCAGCTCCACCTTCGCGGCGTCGAGACGGCGCTCGATCACCTCGGGCGGCTCGGTACCGCGTCCGGTGAGTCTGCGCACGAGCTCGTCCCAGGAGGGAGGGGCCAGGAACACCAGCTGGGCCTCGGGCATGGACTCCCGGACCTGCCGGGCACCCTGGAGGTCGATCTCCAGCAGGACGCCCTCTCCCGCCTCCAGCCGCTCCAGGACGGCCTGGCGCGGGGTGCCGTAGCGGTTGCCGGCGAACTCGGCCCACTCCAGCAGCTCGCCGTTGGCGATCAGCTTGTCCATCTCCTCGTCGCTGACGAAGAAGTAGTGGACGCCGTGCTTCTCGCCGGGGCGGGGCTTGCGGGTCGTCGCCGACACCGAGAGCCAGACCTCGGGGTGTTCCTTGCGCATATGGGCGACGACCGTGCTCTTGCCGACCCCTGAGGGGCCGGAGAGCACGGTCAGCCGCGGACGTACGTCCGGGGGCTCGGGGGTCGTCCCCCGGAATGTTGCAGCCATGCAGCGATTATTCCAGCAATCCCGGAGTGCCCGGGACTCCCGGTCCGGCGGAGGCCGGACTCAGGAGCCGGTGCTGCCGAACTCACGCTCCAGGGAAGCGATCTGGTTCGAGCCGAGACCACGCACGCGGCGGCTCTCGGAGATACCGAGTCGCTCCATGATCTGCTTGGCGCGGACCTTGCCCACGCCCGGCAGGGACTCGAGCAGCGCGGAGACCTTCATCTTGCCGATGACGTCGTTCTCCTGGCCCTGCTTGATGACCTCATGAAGAGAGGCGCCGGAGTGCTTGAGTCGATTCTTGACCTCGGCCCGCTCCCGGCGAGCCGCGGCGGCCTTTTCGAGCGCGGCTGCGCGCTGTTCAGGGGTAAGGGGCGGAAGAGCCACGCCTACGTCACCTCGGATGTTGAACTGTCGGATACGGACCGGTGAGGAACCTAGTCGCCCCACACCTGGGGAGCCACGAGCAACACGCTTGCCCACTGACTCTGCTCGGAGACTAGCGGCCAACTCCGCCAGAGTCAGCGAGAACAGCGGAAAAGTCCTGGTCAGCCTCCGTCAGGCCGGACATTTCAGACAAACTGCCCCGGATTTGAGGATGTATTCAGACTCAAGTCGGCCGGGGAACACTCATCGGAGGACTCGGGAGAACGTCTCGAACGCCGCGAACGACCGTCATACGAGCGCCACGGCCGCCTTGATCTCCTCCGCGAACCGCTCCGCGGACTCCCGCAGCGCGCCGACGTCGGGACCGTGCCGCAGCACGCCCCGGCTGACATTGGGCAGGACGTTGCGCAGCACCCCGCCGAACACCGCCGGCAGATCGGCGGGGGTGGCCCCCTGGGCGCCGATGCCGGGCGCGAGGAGCGGGCCGTTGATGTCCAGGTCGTAGGAGGACAGATCGCCGAGTGTGGCGCCGACGACCGCCCCGAAGGAGCCGAGAGGCTCCTCGCCCTCGTTCTCGGCCGCGAGGTGCGCCAGCATCGTCGCGCCGACGTTACGGCCGTCCGCGCGGACCGCGTGCTGCACCTCGCCGCCCTCGGGGTTGGAGGTCAGCGCCAGCACGAACAGGCCCGCGCCGCTCTCCCGCGCCAGCGCGATCGCCGGCGAGAGCGAGCCGTAGCCGAGGTACGGCGAGACGGTCAGCGCGTCGGAGAACAGCGGCGAGTCCTTGCGCAGGAAGGCCTCGGCGTACGCCGCCATGGTCGAGCCGATGTCGCCGCGCTTGGCGTCCATGACGATCAGCGCGCCGCCCTTGCGCGCCTCCTCGACGGTCTTCTCCAGGACGGCCACGCCGCGCGAGCCGAAGCGCTCGAAGAACGCGGCCTGCGGCTTGAAGACGGCGACCCGGTCGGCCAGCGCCTCCACGACCGTACGGCTGAACCGCTCCAGGCCGGCCACGTCGTCGTTGAGGCCCCACTCGGTGAGCAGGGAGGCGTGCGGGTCGATACCGACGCACAGCGGGCCGCGCTCGTCCATGGCCCGGCGCAGGCGGGTGCCGAAAGAGTCGGTCATGCGGTCTCCCTCACATCGGCGCCGACGGCGTCGGCGAGCGTGGCGTACGGGCTCGTGCGCAGACGCGCGGCGAGTCCCTTGTGGATGGCTCGGCCCCAGAAGGGCCCTTCGTAGATGAACGCGCTGTAGCCCTGTACGAGCGTGGCACCGGCGAGGATGCGCTGCCAGGCGTCCTCGGCGTTCTCGATGCCGCCGACGCCGACGAGGGTGATCCGGTCGCCCACGCGCGCGTAGAGGCGCCTGAGCACCTCCAGCGAGCGCGCCTTCAGGGGCGCCCCGGACAATCCGCCGGTCTCCTTCACCAGCGAGGGTTCGGACGTCAGACCCAGACCCTCGCGCGCGATGGTGGTGTTCGTGGCGATGATCCCGTCCAGACCGAGCTCGACGGCCAGGTCGGCGACGGCGTCGACGTCCTCGTCGGCGAGGTCGGGCGCGATCTTCACCAGGAGCGGGACACGACGCGAGGGGACCGTACGGTCGGCGGCCTCGCGCACGGCGCTCAGCAGGGGCCGCAGGGACTCCGTGGCCTGTAGATTCCGCAGCCCCGGGGTGTTCGGGGACGACACGTTCACGACCAGGTAGTCGGCGTACGGCGCGAGCCGCTCGGTCGACTTCACGTAGTCGGCGGCGGCCTCGGCCTCCGGTACGACCTTGGTCTTGCCGATGTTGACGCCCACGACGGTCTTGAAGACGGGTGTACGGGACGCCAGGCGGGCGGCAACGGCCAGCGAGCCCTCGTTGTTGAAGCCCATGCGGTTGATGAGCGCACGGTCCTTCACGAGCCGGAACAGCCGCTTCTTGGGGTTGCCGGGCTGGGCCTCCCCGGTCACGGTGCCGATCTCGACGTGGTCGAAGCCGAGCATCGACATGCCGTCGATCGCGACCGCGTTCTTGTCGAAGCCGGCGGCGAGCCCGAAGGGGCCGTGCATCCGGAGACCGAAGGCCTCGGTGCGGAGTTCCTTGTGGCGGGGCGCGAGGGCCGCCGCGACGAACGTGCGCAGGACCGGGATCCTGACGGCCAGCCGGATCCAGCGGAAGGCCAGGTAGTGGGCCTTCTCGGCGTCCATGCGTTTGAAGACGAGGTTGAAGAAGATCTTGTACATGGTGTCCTCACGAAGACGTGGTGTCCTCACGAAGAGGGGGACACCGTTTCCGGTGTCCCCCTCAGGGCTGCTAGTCGCGGGCCGCGGTCAGGTGTTCCGCGTGTTCCTGGAGCGAACGGACGCCCACGTCACCGTGGTTGAGGGCGTCGATGCCCTGGACGGCCGCGGCGAGCGCCTGGACCGTCGTCAGGCACGGCACCGACCGCGCCACGGCCGCCGTACGGATCTCGTAGCCGTCGAGGCGGCCGCCCGTGCCGTACGGGGTGTTGACGATGAGGTCGACCTCGCCGTCGTGGATGAGCTGGACGATGGTCTTCTCGCCGTTCGGACCGGTGCCCTCGGACTGCTTGCGCACGATCGTGGCGTTGATGCCGTTGCGCTTGAGGACCTCGGCGGTGCCGGAGGTGGCGAGCAGCTCGAAGCCGTGGGCGACCAGCTCGCGCGCCGGGAAGATCATCGACCGCTTGTCGCGGTTGGCGACCGAGATGAACGCGCGGCCCTTGGTGGGCAGCGGGCCGTAGGCACCCGCCTGCGACTTGGCGTACGCCGTGCCGAAGACGGCGTCGATGCCCATGACCTCGCCGGTGGAGCGCATCTCCGGGCCGAGGACCGTGTCGACGCCGCGGCCGTGGACGTCGCGGAAGCGCGACCACGGCATGACGGCCTCCTTGACGGAGATCGGCGCGTCGAACGGCAGCTCGCCGCCGTCGCTGTTGGCCGGAAGCAGACCCTCGGCGCGCAGCTCGGCGATGGTCGCGCCGAGCGAGATGCGGGCGGCGGCCTTGGCCAGCGGTACCGCGGTCGCCTTCGAGGTGAAGGGGACGGTGCGGGACGCGCGCGGGTTGGCCTCCAGGACGTAGAGGATGTCGCCGGCCATCGCGAACTGGATGTTGATCAGGCCGCGGACCCCGACGCCCTTCGCGATGGCCTCCGTGGAGGCCCGCAGGCGCTTGATGTCGAAGCCGCCCAGCGTGATCGGGGGCAGCGCGCACGCCGAGTCGCCGGAGTGGATGCCGGCCTCCTCGATGTGCTCCATGACGCCGCCGAGGTAGAGCTCGGTGCCGTCGTAGAGCGCGTCGACGTCGATCTCGATGGCGTCGTCGAGGAAGCGGTCGACGAGGACCGGCCGCGAGGGGCTGATCTCGGTCGACTCGGCGATGTAGGAGGCGAGGCGGGTCTCGTCGTAGACGATCTCCATGCCGCGGCCGCCGAGGACGTACGACGGCCGGACGAGGACCGGGTAGCCGATCTCGTCGGCGATGGCCTTGGCCTCGGCGAAGGTGGTGGCCGTGCCGTGCTTGGGGGCCGGGAGGCCCGCCTCGGCGAGCACGCGCCCGAAGGCGCCCCGGTCCTCGGCCGCGTGGATGGCCTCCGGCGAGGTGCCGACGATCGGCACGCCGTTGTCCTTGAGCGCCTGCGCCAGGCCCAGCGGGGTCTGGCCGCCCAGCTGGACGACGACACCGGCGATGGGGCCCGCGAGGGACTCCGCGTGGACGATCTCCAGCACGTCTTCCAGCGTCAGCGGCTCGAAGTACAGGCGGTCGGAGGTGTCGTAGTCCGTGGAGACGGTCTCGGGGTTGCAGTTGACCATCACGGTCTCGTACCCGGCGTCGCTGAGCGCGAAGGAGGCGTGGACGCAGGAGTAGTCGAACTCGATGCCCTGGCCGATGCGGTTGGGGCCGGAGCCCAGGATGATGACCGCCGGCTTCTCGCGCGGCGCGACCTCGGTCTCCTCGTCGTAGGACGAGTAGAAGTACGGCGTCTTGGCCGCGAACTCGGCGGCGCAGGTGTCGACCGTCTTGTAGACCGGGCGGATGCCGAGCGCGTGCCGGACCTCGCGGACGACGTCCTCGCGCAGGCCGCGGATCTCGCCGATCTGCTGGTCGGAGAAGCCGTGCCGCTTGGCCTCGGCCAGCAGCTCGGGGGTGAGCTCCGGGGCCTCGGCGAGCTCGTCGGCGATCTCCTTGATGAGGAAGAGCTGGTCGACGAACCAGGGGTCGATCTTCGTGTACTCGAAGACCTCCTCCGGCGTGGCGCCCGCGCGGATGGCCTGCATGACGGTGTTGATGCGGCCGTCGGTGGGCCGGACGGACTCCGCGAGCAGGGCCGCCTTGTCGCCCGGGTCGCCGACGAAGGTGAACTGGCTGCCCTTCTTCTCCAGCGAGCGCAGCGCCTTCTGGAAGGCCTCGGTGAAGTTGCGGCCGATGGCCATGGCCTCGCCGACCGACTTCATGGTCGTGGTCAGCGTGGAGTCGGCCTGCGGGAACTTCTCGAAGGCGAAGCGCGGGGCCTTCACGACCACGTAGTCGAGCGTCGGCTCGAAGGAGGCCGGGGTCTCCTGCGTGATGTCGTTGGGGATCTCGTCCAGCGTGTAGCCGACGGCCAGCTTGGCGGCGATCTTGGCGATCGGGAAGCCGGTCGCCTTGGAGGCGAGCGCCGAGGACCGCGACACGCGCGGGTTCATCTCGATGACGATCACGCGACCGTCCTCGGGGTTGATCGCGAACTGGATGTTGCAGCCACCGGTGTCGACGCCGACCTCACGGATGATCGCGATACCGATGTCGCGCAGCCGCTGGTACTCGCGGTCGGTGAGCGTCATGGCCGGGGCGACGGTGATCGAGTCGCCGGTGTGCACGCCCATGGGGTCGAAGTTCTCGATGGAGCAGACGACCACGACGTTGTCGTTCGTGTCGCGCATCAGCTCCAGCTCGTACTCCTTCCAGCCGAGGATCGACTCCTCCAGGAGCACCTCGGTGGTCGGCGAGAGCGTGAGGCCCTGACCGGCGATGCGGCGCAGCTCCTCCTCGTCGTGGGCGAAGCCGGAGCCGGCGCCGCCCATGGTGAAGGACGGGCGGACCACGACCGGGTAGCCGCCGAGGGTCTCGACGCCGCCGAGGACGTCGTCCATGGAGTGGCAGATGACCGAGCGGGCGGACTCGCCGTGCCCGATCTTCTTGCGGACCTCCTCGACGACCTCCTTGAACAGGTCGCGGTCCTCGCCCTTGTTGATGGCCTCGACGTTGGCGCCGATCAGCTCGACGCCGTACTTCTCCAGCGTGCCCGCCTCGTGCAGCGAGATGGCCGTGTTGAGGGCCGTCTGGCCGCCCAGGGTGGGCAGCAGGGCGTCGGGGCGCTCCTTGGCGATGATCTTCTCGACGAACTCCGGGGTGATCGGCTCGACGTACGTGGCGTCGGCGATCTCCGGGTCGGTCATGATCGTCGCCGGGTTGGAGTTGACGAGGATGACGCGGAGGCCCTCGGCGCGCAGGATGCGGCATGCCTGGGTGCCGGAGTAGTCGAACTCGGCGGCCTGGCCGATGACGATCGGGCCGGAGCCGATGACCAGGACGGACTGGATATCGGTGCGCTTAGGCACGCTGGCCCTCCATCAGGGAAACGAAGCGGTCGAACAGGTAGGCGGCGTCGTGCGGGCCCGCTGCCGCTTCGGGGTGGTACTGGACGCTGAAGGCCGGCTGGTCGAGCAGCTGGAGGCCCTCCACCACGTTGTCGTTGAGGCAGACGTGGGAGACCTCGGCGCGGCCGTAGGGGGTGTCGGACACCTTGTCGAGCGGGGCGTCGACGGCGAAGCCGTGGTTGTGCGCGGTGACCTCGACCTTGCCGGTCGTACGGTCCTGCACCGGCTGGTTGATGCCGCGGTGGCCGTACTTCAGCTTGTAGGTGCCGAAGCCGAGCGAGCGGCCGAGGATCTGGTTGCCGAAGCAGATGCCGAACAGCGGCGTCCTGCGCTCCAGCACGCCCTGCATCACGGAGACGGCGTGGTCGGCGGTGGCCGGGTCGCCGGGGCCGTTGGAGAAGAAGACACCGTCGGGGTTGACGGCGTAGACGTCCTCGACGGTCGCCGTGGCCGGCAGCACGTGCACCTCGATGCCGCGCTCGGCCATCCGGTGCGGGGTCATGCCCTTGATGCCGAGGTCGACGGCGGCGACGGTGAACTTCTTCTCGCCGATCGCCGGGACGACGTACGCCTCCTTGGTGGCGACCTCCGCGGAGAGGTCGGCGCCCTTCATCTCGGGGGCCTGGCGCACCTCGGTGAGCATGGTGCCCTCGTCGGGCAGCGCGTTGCCGGAGAAGATGCCGACGCGCATCGCGCCGCGCTCCCGCAGATGGCGCGTCAACGCGCGCGTGTCGATGCCGGAGATGCCGACGACACCCTGGTTGCGCAGCTCCTCGTCGAGGGAGCGGCGTGAGCGCCAGTTGGACGGCACGCGCGCGGGGTCGCGCACGACGTATCCGGCGACCCAGATCTGCTTGCTCTCCGGGTCCTCGTCGTTGACACCGGTGTTGCCGACGTGCGGGGCGGTCATCACGACGACCTGGCGGTGGTACGACGGGTCGGTGAGGGTCTCCTGGTAACCGGTCATGCCGGTGGAGAACACCGCCTCGCCGAAGGTCACCCCCACGGCCCCGTAGGCGCGGCCGCGGAAGATCCGGCCGTCCTCCAGGACGAGTACCGCGGGAACCTTCGAGGCTCCCCTTGTGGAGGTCGTCATCGTGCGCCTTCCGTTTCCGTCGTGTTCGTCTTGTTGATCATGGAGTTAATGGCGTCGACCCACTCGTTGTGCTCGGCCGCGTGGTCGGAGCGGAAGCCGGAGTCGATCAGTCTGTCCCCGTGTTCCCAGGTCACGAGCAGCAGGCCGCCCTCGGTGAGGACCTTGCCGGCGATGCCCTTGCCGAGCACGGCCTCCCGCAGCGCGCCGGCCGGGATGAAGAAGTCGGTCGCGCCGGGGCGTACGACGTCCAGTCCCGCGTCCGTCAGCGTGAGCTCGACCCGGCTGCGGGTGCCGAGGCCGTGCGCCACGATGCGGTCGAGCCACTGCCCGGCGGTGGTGGAGCCGTGGTAGCGGCCGCTCATCGTCAGTTTCGCCGCACCGAGGCCGTCCGGCGCGTCGGGCAGCTCGGGCAGGTCGCTCTGGAGCGTGCCGCGCCACTTCCAGCCCTCGCGCATCAGCCAGTAGATGAGGGCGACGAACAGCGCCAGCCCGACGAGCCAGCCGATGCGCGCGGCCCAGTCGGTGACCTCGGCCGATTCCTTGTCGGCCGCCAGGCCGCCTGCCAGCTGGATTACAGGTGTCACGTGAGCTTCCCGTCGACGAGCGTGGCCTTGCCCCGGAGCCACGTGTGCGTCACACGGCCCGGCAGCTCACGCCCCTCGTACGGGGTGTTCCGGCTGCGCGAGGCGAAGCCCGCGGGGTCCACGTCCCCACGGTATTCCGTGTCGACGAGCGTGAGGTTGGCGGGCTCACCAGCCGAGACGGGACGCCCGTGGCCCTTCGCCCGCCCGATCTCGGCGGGCTTGACGGACATGCGCTCGGCGACCCCGGCCCAGGTGAGGAGCCCGGTGTCCACCATGGTCTCCTGCACCACTGACAACGCGGTCTCCAGGCCCACCATCCCCATGGCGGCCGCGGCCCACTCGCAGTCCTTGTCCTCGTGCGGGTGCGGGGCGTGGTCGGTGGCGACGATGTCGATCGTGCCGTCGGCGAGCGCCTCGCGCAGGGCCAGCACGTCGCGCTCGGTGCGCAGCGGCGGGTTGACCTTGTAGACCGGGTTGTAGGTCCGCACCAGCTCGTCCGTCAGGAGCAGGTGGTGCGGGGTGACCTCGGCGGTGACGTCGATGCCGCGGGACTTGGCCCAGCGGACGATCTCGACGGACCCGGCGGTCGACAGGTGGCAGATGTGGACGCGGGAGCCGACGTGCTCGGCGAGCAGGACGTCCCGGGCGATGATCGATTCCTCGGCCACCGCGGGCCAGCCCCCGAGCCCCAGCTCGGCCGAGACGATCCCCTCGTTCATCTGGGCGCCCTCGGTCAGCCGCGGCTCCTGCGCGTGCTGGGCGACGACCCCGCCGAAGGCCTTCACGTACTCCAGCGCCCGGCGCATGATCACCGCGTCGTCGACGCACTTGCCGTCGTCGGAGAAGACGGTGACCCCGGCGGCCGACTCGTGCATGGCACCGAGCTCGGCGAGCTTCTTGCCCTCCAGGCCGACCGTGACGGCGCCGATGGGCTGCACGTCGCAGTACCCGTGCTCCTGGCCGAGCCGGTAGACCTGCTCGACCACACCGGCCGTGTCGGCGACCGGGAAGGTGTTGGCCATGGCGAACACGGCGGTGTAGCCACCGGAGGCGGCGGCGCGCGTGCCGGTCAGGACGGTCTCGGAGTCCTCACGGCCGGGCTCGCGCAGATGGGTGTGCAGGTCGACGAGCCCCGGCAGCAGTACCTTGCCGGCGGCCTCGACGACCTCGGCGCCCTCGTCGGAGAGCCCCGTACCGACGGCCTCGATGACCGCGCCGTCGATCAGCACGTCCTGCGGCTCGCCGCCGAGCACCTTCGCACCACGGATCAGGATCTTGCTCATGTCTCTTACTTCTCCTCGATACGGGTGTGGCTGACGGCGGGCTCGTTTCCACCCAGCAGCAGGTACAGAACGGCCATCCGGATGGAGACTCCGTTTGCGACCTGCTCCACGACGGTGCAGCGGTCGGAGTCGGCGACCTCGGCGGTGATCTCCATGCCGCGGACCATGGGGCCGGGGTGCATCACGATGGCGTGCTCGGGCATCCGCGCCATGCGGTCGCCGTCGAGGCCGTAGCGCCGCGAGTACTCGCGCTCGGTCGGGAAGAACGCGGCGTTCATGCGCTCGCGCTGCACGCGCAGCATCATCACCGCGTCGGACTTGGCGAGCGTGCTGTCGAGGTCGTACGACACCTCGCACGGCCAGGTCTCGACGCCGACCGGCACCAGGGTCGGCGGGGCGACGAGGGTGACTTCGGCGCCGAGGGTGTGCAGCAGGTCGACGTTGGAGCGGGCGACGCGGCTGTGCAGGACGTCGCCGACGATCGTGATGCGCTTGCCGGACAGGTCCTGGCCGAGTCCGGCGTCCCGTCCGATGAGCCGGCGGCGCATCGTGAAGGCGTCCAACAGGGCCTGCGTGGGGTGCTGGTGGGTGCCGTCACCGGCGTTGATGACGGCGGCGTCGATCCACCCGGAGGTGGCGAGGCGGTACGGCGCTCCGGAGGCGCCGTGCCGGATGACCACGGCGTCGACGCCCATGGCCTCCAGGGTCTGGGCGGTGTCCTTCAGGGACTCGCCCTTGGACACCGAGGACCCCTTGGCGGTGAAGTTGATGACGTCGGCGGAGAGGCGCTTCTCCGCGGCCTCGAAGGAGATCCGGGTGCGCGTGGAGTCCTCGAAGAAGAGGTTGACGATCGTGCGGCCGCGCAGGGTCGGCAGCTTCTTGATCGGCCGGTCGGCGACCCGGGCCATCTCCTCGGCGGTGTCGAGGATCAGGACGGCGTCGTCGCGGGTGAGGTCGGCGGCCGAGATGAGATGACGCTGCATCTGTCAGGCTCCGTAAGGAAGTTCAGGTCGGGAGATTCCGGGGCAAGGCAGGGCACGCCGAGGACGGACGTGCCGGGCGGCTTGCTACTGGGTCTGCTTCGCACCGAGCAGCACGGTGTCGCGACCGTCCTCCTCGGCGAGCTGGACCTTGACCGTCTCCCGCAACGACGTGGGGAGGTTCTTGCCGACGTAGTCGGCGCGGATGGGCAGTTCGCGGTGGCCGCGGTCGACCAGGACCGCGAGCTGCACCGCGCGCGGACGCCCGATGTCGTTCAGGGCGTCGAGGGCGGCACGGATGGTGCGGCCGGAGAAGAGCACGTCGTCGACGAGGACGACGAGGCGGCCGTCGATGCCGTCACCGGGGATCTCGGTGCGGGCCAGCGCACGCGGCGGATGCATGCGCAGGTCGTCGCGGTACATCGTGATGTCGAGCGAACCGACCGGAATCTTGCGGTCGGTGATCTCCTCCAGCTTGGCGGCGAGCCGCTGGGCGAGGAAGACGCCTCGGGTCGGGATGCCGAGGAGCACCACGTCGTCGGCGCCCTTGGCGCGTTCGACGATCTCGTGGGCGATACGGGTCAGCACGCGGGCGATGTCGGGGCCTTCGAGAACGGGCCGGGCATCGGACTGCGTGTCCTGCTGGTCGTGCTTGTCCATACGAAACGGACCTCCTTCTCCGCCTCACGGGACGGACCTTAAAGGACGTCGGATTTGCGCCATCCACGGTAGCAGGCCCTCAGGACACCCCTGATCACCCCCATGGCCTAATCGGCCACCGCTACCACGGAAGAGTCGGTGCGGCTCATTCGGCTTGACGCAGAAGAGTAACGCTGCGTAACCTCACAGTGAGTTACCAGCCGCGCGGTACGGCGCCCCTGCCGGCCGCGTCGACACAGTGCCGGGGAGCTATATGTCCAGCGAATACGCCAAACAGCTCGGGGCGAAGCTCCGGGCCATCCGCACCCAGCAGGGCCTTTCCCTCCACGGTGTCGAGGAGAAGTCCCAGGGACGCTGGAAGGCGGTCGTGGTCGGTTCGTACGAGCGCGGCGACCGTGCCGTGACCGTACAGCGCCTCGCCGAGTTGGCGGATTTCTACGGTGTGCCCGTTCAGGAACTGCTGCCGGGTACGACCCCGGGCGGCGCCGCCGAGCCGCCGCCGAAGCTGGTTCTCGACCTGGAGCGGCTGGCCCACGTGCCGGCCGAGAAGGCGGGCCCCCTCCAGCGCTACGCCGCGACGATCCAGTCGCAGCGCGGTGACTACAACGGCAAGGTGCTCTCGATCCGCCAGGACGACCTGCGCACACTCGCCGTCATCTACGACCAGTCGCCCTCGGTCCTCACCGAGCAGCTGATCAGCTGGGGCGTGCTGGACGCCGACGCGCGTCGCGCGGTGTCCCACGAGGAGAGCTGAGCCGCTTCCCGTCTCAGCAGAAACGTGCCGCCGGGGTGGCCGGAACTTGATGGTTCCGGCCACCCCGGCGGCTTTCTGCGCTGCTCCGGTGCCCGCCGGGCACGGATACGCCAGGGGGCCCGCAGCAAGCACGCTGCGGGCCCCCTGGCGATGCCGTACCTCTGCTTACGCCTCTTCGCGGCGCAGCGTGGGCTTCAGGTCCTTGAGACGGCCGAGCAGGCCGTTCACGAAGGCCGGTGACTCGTCCGTGGAGAACTCCTTGGCGATCTCGACCATCTCGTCGAGCACGACCGCGTCCGGGGTCCCGTCGACCCAGATCAGCTCGTAGGCGCCGAGCCGCAGGATGTTGCGGTCGACGACGGGCATCCGGTCGAGCGTCCAGCCGACGGAGTACTGCGCGATCAGCTCGTCGATGCGCTTCGCGTGCTGCGCGTAGCCCTCGACCAGCTGCATGGTGTACTCGCTCACCGGCGGCTGCCGGGTGTCGGTCCGGGAGAGCCGGATCCAGTCCGCGAGGACCGTCAGGACGTCGGCACCGCGCTGGTCGCCCTCGAAGAGGATCTGGAAGGCGCGCTTGCGGGCCGTGTTACGGGCAGCCACGGTTAGCTGTTCACCCGGCCGAGGTAGTCGCTGGTGCGGGTGTCGACCTTGATCTTCTCACCGGTGGTGATGAAGAGCGGGACCTGGATCTGGTGACCGGTCTCCAGGGTGGCGGGCTTGGTGCCACCGGTGGAACGGTCGCCCTGGACGCCCGGCTCGGTCTCCTGGATGACGAGCTCGACGGCGGCCGGCAGCTCGACGAAGAGCACCTCGCCCTCGTGCTGCGCGACGGTGGCGGTGAAGCCCTCGATCAGGAAGTTGGCGGCGTCACCGACGGCCTTGCGGTCGACCATGAGCTGGTCGTAGGTCTCCATGTCCATGAAGACGAAGTACTCGCCGTCCATGTACGAGAACTGCATGTCGCGCTTGTCGATCGTGGCCGTCTCGACCTTGACGCCGGCGTTGAACGTCTTGTCGACGACCTTGCCGGAGAGCACGTTCTTCAGCTTGGTGCGCACGAAGGCCGGGCCCTTGCCGGGCTTGACGTGCTGGAACTCGACGACGGACCACAGCTGGCCGCCATCGAGCTTGAGCACGAGGCCGTTCTTGAGGTCGTTCGTGGAAGCCACGGTTGCGGAATCTCCTGGACTGACGTGGACGACCCCGGCGCACGCGCGTAGCGGGACGCTACAGCGCGAGCAGCTCCTTGGTCGTGATGGTGAGTAGCTCGGGTCCGCCGTCCGCCTCGGGGCGTACGACGAGCGTGTCATCGATCCGGACACCGCCCCGGCCCGGGAGGTGGACCCCCGGTTCGACGGTGACCGGCACGCAAGCGTCCAGTTTACCCATGGCCGCGGGGGCCAGCTGCGGGTCCTCGTCGATTTCGAGTCCGACCCCGTGTCCGGTCAGGGCCGGCAGGCTCTCGCCGTACCCCGCGCAGTCCAGTACCTGGCGTGCGGCGCGGTCCACGTCACGGTAGGCGGCGCCGGGTGCGAGGCTCTCCCGTCCGGCGCGCTGAGCGGCGAAGACCAGGTCGTACAGCTCGATCTGCCAGTCCGCGGGGGACGTCCCGATCACGAACGTACGACCAATCTCACAGCGGTAGCCGCGGTACGTCGCCCCCAGGCAGACGGAGAGGAAATCGCCCTCCTCCACGCGCCGGTCGGTGGGGTGGTGGGCGCGACGGCCGGAGTGGGGGCCGGTGGCGACGGAGGTCGGGAAGGCGGGGCCGTCGGCGCCGTGGTCGACGAGGCGGCGCTCCAGTTCGAGGGCGAGGTGCCGTTCGGTACGGCCGACGAGGATGGATTCGAGGAGCTCCCCCAGCGCCTGGTCGGCGATCTCGGCGCCGATGCGGAGGCAGGAGATCTCCTCCTCGTCCTTGACGACGCGCAGCTGCTCCACGGCCGCGCCGAGGTCGGCGAGGTGGAGGCGGGGGGCGACGGAGCGGATGGCTCTGTGGCGGGCGACCGTGAGGTGGTGTTCCTCCACGCCGAGCGCGTCGATGCCCTGCATCGAGGCGAGGTCGACGGCCGCGACGGCGGGGTCGCCGCCCGATCCGGGCAGGGTCTGTAGCCGGAGGGTCTCGTCGGGGCGCCCCTCTCCGGCACGGTCGTCCGGCGGATCGAGGCACACCAGCACGTCTTCCGTCCTGCCGAGCAGCAGGACGGAGCCCTTGGGTGCGGCGCCCGCCAGGTAGCGCACATTGGCGGGGCGCGAGATCAGTGCGGATTCGCTGCCGACCGCGTGGCAGCGTTCCCTGAGCTTTGTGCGGCGGGCCGCGTACACCTCTGACATGACACGAGCGTAGGAGCGGTGTCTGTTTTGTGCCGGTTGGGAGGGCGTTCGGGGGACGGGGGGCAGCCCTTACCAGCTCGGTGGGCTGGCAATGGAGCGAGCCAGTACGTCGTCCAGCACCTGCGCCGTCTGTGGGACATCCAGCTGCGAGTTGTCGATGATCGGCAATCCCGAGCCGTACCACCCCGCCATCCGCCCGTGGATCCGCGCCACCTCCTCGTCCGTGAGCCGGCGATTGCCCGACCGCTCGGCGTTGCGCTCCAGGACGATCTCCAGGCCCGGCAGCAGGACCACGGGCAGCAGCCCCGGTCCCACATGCCGCTTCCAGCCGCCCAGGCCCACCACCGGGCGGTCCGGGAAGACGGCGTCGTCGAGGATGCAGGAGATGCCGTTGGCCAGGAAGTTGCGGGCGGCGAAGCCGCAGGTGCGGCGGGCCAGGCGGTACTGGGCCTCGGAGTGGTCGTTCCACCCGGACTGGGGGTCGGCGAAGCCGGAGCGGACCCATTCGCGGACGTCGTCGAGGCTGATGTGGGCGGTGGGCACCCGGCGGTGGTCGGCCCAGTACTTGGCGACGCTGGTCTTGCCCGCGCCGGCCGGGCCGATGAGCAGGACCGCGAGCGTCGTGCTCGTCGGGTCGGGGATGACCGCGGCCGGTGGGGTGCTGGGCATGCCGACGGGGCCGCCGGGCGGCAGGGGGACATGGCCGGTGGTGTCCGGTGCCGGGGGCGCCGATGGGTGCGGCGGGACCGGCGGTGCCGAGGTGTGCTGAGGTGACGGCGGGACGAAACCCGGGGCCGGCGGCGGTGGCGGCACCGGGGCGGAGCCCTGGTGCGCGCCCGGGTGCTGGGGACCCGGGTGGTGTGCGGCCGGCGACCAGCCGACGGCCGGTCCGTGCCCCGGCTGGTGGGGCGGCGGCAGCGGAGAACCCACTGCGTGCTGCATCCGGTGCCACTCCGTCTCGTACAAGGCAATGGGCGCTGGCGAAGCGGGTGCGGACCCGCTCCCTACCGAACGGTACCGTCCCCGGCCGCCGTTTGGTGAACGGCCGGGGACGGCCCTAAGTGCCCGTGTCCGCAAGGCACATGGGAGGGACGGCTCCGCGGCGGACTACTCGCCCACTTCTCCGTACGCGGCCAGCAGTACGGCCGGGTCGGGGCCCTCCAGGACGGTGGGCTTGCCCAGGCCGTCCAGGACGATGAAGCGCAGGAGGTCACCGCGGGACTTCTTGTCGACCTTCATGGTCTCCAGCAGCTTGGGCCACTGGTCGTAGCGGTAGTGCAGCGGCAGCCCGACCGATTCGAGGACCGTACGGTGGCGGTCCGCCGTCGCGTCGTCCAACCGGCCCGCCAGGCGGCCGAGTTCGGCGGCGAAGTGCATGCCGACGGAGACCGCGGCGCCGTGCCGCCACTGGTAGCGCTCGTTCTTCTCGATGGCGTGGGCGAGCGTGTGGCCGTAGTTGAGGATCTCACGCAGGCCCGACTCCTTGAGGTCGGACGAGACGACCTCGGCCTTGACCCGGATGGACCGCTCGATCAGCTCGGCCGTGTGCGGGCCGGCCGGGGTGCGGGCGGCCTGCGGGTCGGACTCGATGAGCTCCAGGATCACCGGGTCGGCGATGAAGCCGGCCTTGATGATCTCGGCGAGGCCGGAGACGAAGTCGTTGACCGGGAGGGAGTCCAGCGCGGCCAGGTCGCACAGGACGCCGGCCGGCGGGTGGAAGGCGCCGACGAGGTTCTTGCCCTCGGCGGTGTTGATGCCGGTCTTGCCGCCGACGGCCGCGTCCACCATCGCCAGCACGGTGGTGGGGATGGCGATCCAGCGCACCCCGCGCAGCCAGGTGGCGGCCACGAAACCGGCGAGGTCCGTGGTGGCGCCGCCGCCGACGCCGACGACGACGTCGGTGCGGGTGAACCCGGACTGGCCGAGCGCCTTCCAGCAGTAGGCGGCGACCTCGGCGGTCTTGGCCTCCTCCGCGTTGGGGACCTGGATGGCGACCGCCTCGTAGCCCTGCTCGGCGAGGTCGGCGCGCAGCGCCTCACCGGTCTCGGCAAGCGCCTCGGGGTGGACGATGGCGACCCGCTTGGCCTTGTCGCCGATCAACCCGCCGAGCTCGCCCAGGAGTTGCCGGCCCACCAGGACCTCGTACGGCTCACTGCCCGCGGTGCCACCGACCTGGATCCGCGTCACTGCCTCACTCATGCCTGCTTCAACTCCAGTGCGTCCAGGGCGGCTTCGGTGACTTCTTCGGGGGTACGGCCGTCCGTCGCGACGACCGCCGTGGCGATCCCCTCGTACAGGTGCCGCCGCGCCTCCATCAGCTCGCGCCACTGCTTGCGCGGGTTCACCGCGAGCAGCGGGCGGGCCGTGTTGAGGCCGGTGCGCTTGACGGCCTCCTCGACGTCCATCGAGAGGTAGACGACCGGCAGGCCGGCGAGGGACGCGCGCGTGTCCTCGTCGAGGATCGCGCCGCCGCCGAGGGCGAGGACGCCGTCGTGCTCGGTCAGCGCCCGCAGCACCGCGGCCTTCTCGATCGCACGGAAGGCCGACTCGCCCTCGTCGACGAAGATCTCGGCGATGGTCCGGTCCTGCGCGGCGACGATGTCGTCGTCGGTGTCCCGGTAGCCCACGCCGAGCCGCTCGGCGAGCAGCTGCCCGACGGTGGACTTGCCCACGCCCATCGGGCCGACGAGCACCACCCGAGGGCTCATCGGATGGCCAGGTTGTCGAGGAACGACCGCACGTTGCGCCGCGTCTCGGCCACGTTGTCGCCGCCGAACTTCTCCGCGACCGCGTCCGCGAGGACGAGGGCCACCATGGCCTCGGCGACGATGCCGGCGGCCGGGACCGCGGAGACGTCGGAGCGCTGGTGGTTGGCGGGCGCCGCCTCGCCGGTGGTGACGTCGACGGTCTGCAGGGCGCGCGGCACGGTGGCGATCGGCTTCATCGCGGCCCGCACGCGCAGCAGCTCACCGGTGGTCAGACCGCCCTCGGTGCCACCGGAACGGCCGGAGACGCGGCGGATGCCCTCGGGCGTGTTGACGATCTCGTCGTGGGCCTTGGAGCCGGGCACGCGCGCGAGCTCGAAGCCGTCGCCGATCTCGACGCCCTTGATGGCCTGGATGCCCATGAGCGCACCGGCGAGGCGGGCGTCGAGCTTGCGGTCCCAGTGGACGTGCGAGCCGAGGCCGACGGGGACGCCGTAGGCCAGGACCTCGACCACGCCGCCGAGGGTGTCGCCGTCCTTGTGGGCCTGGTCGACCTCCGCGACCATCGCCTTCGAGGTGTCGGCGTCCAGGCAGCGCAGCGGGTCGGCGTCCAGCTTCTCGACGTCGGCCGGGGTCGGGTACACGCCCTGCGGGGCCTTCACCGAGCACAGCTCGACGACATGGCTGACGATCTCGATGCCGGCCGTCTCCTTGAGGTACGACCGGGCGACCGCGCCCAGCGCCACCCGCGCCGCCGTCTCACGCGCGGAGGCGCGCTCCAGGATCGGCCGGGCCTCGCCGAAGCCGTACTTCTGCATGCCGGCGAGGTCGGCGTGACCGGGACGGGGCCGGGTCAGCGGGGCGTTGCGGGCGAGTCCGGCGAGGATCTCCTCGTCGACCGGGTCGGCCGCCATGACCTGCTCCCACTTCGGCCACTCGGTGTTGCCCACCATGATCGCGACCGGGGAGCCGAGGGTGCGGCCGTGCCGCACGCCGCCGAGGAAGGTGACCTGGTCCTGCTCGAACTTCATCCGGGCACCGCGTCCATAGCCGAGCCGGCGCCGGGCCAGGTGGTCCGCCACCATCTCCGTGGTGATCGGCACGCCGGCGGGAAGACCCTCCAGCGTCGCCACGAGTGCGGGGCCGTGGGACTCCCCCGCGGTCAGCCAGCGCAACCTGCTCAACGGTGCTCCTCAGTGCTCGCGCCCTCGTACTGCCCTGCGTACGCGCGTCCTCGCGTACGGCAATGGCGCGACCAGGTGCGCGGCCCGGGCCCGCCACCTTCGATCCTCCCACGTCCCACCGACATGTCCGGCCGCCGGTCCATCAGGCGGACGGAGCCCGGCGGTCGCCGGAGGACACCCGAGTGCCTCCGTCGGCGGCGGACATGCGGCATTCCGCGCCCGGGCGGTGCGTCACGCGTGCGTGAGGCTCCGCTCACCCACTGCCCGCATCGCCGCCAAGGGCGCCGGAGTGCGGCCCGTCATCTGCTCGACCTGGAGCACCGCCTGGTGCACCAGCAGGTCGAGGCCGCTGACGACGGCGCCGCCGAACATCGACCAGCGGGCCGCGAGCTGGGTGGGCCAGGGGTCGTAGAGCACGTCGAAGAGGGTGGTGGGCCGCTCGGGCACGGCCATGGCGAGGCCGTCCGTGGCGCCCGCCGGGGTGGTGGCGACGACCAGGGGCCGGTGCAGCGCGTCCGCCGCCCCGGACCAGTCCTCCGTACGGACCTCGACGTCCAGCCGCTCGCCCCACTCCCGCATCTCGGCGGCGCGGGCCTCGCTGCGCACGTAGACGACCACCTCACCGGTGCAGACCCGGGCCAGTGCCGCCAGCGCGGACGACGCCGTGGCGCCGGCGCCGAGGATCGCGGCGGAGTCCACCGTCTCGATGCCGTGCTCGCGCAGCGCGGCGACCATGCCGGGGATGTCGGTGTTGTCGCCGATCTTGCGGCCGTCCTCGGTGAACACGACCGTGTTGACGGCCTCGACGGAGGCGGCCGTGTCGCTGATCTCGTCGAGCAGCGGGATGACCGCCCGCTTGAGCGGCATGGTCAGCGACAGCCCGGCCCACTCCGGCCCGAGTTCCGCGAAGAACCCGGGCAGCGCGGCCTCGTCGATCTCGAACCGGTCGTAGGACCAACCCTTCAGCCCCAGTTCCTGGTACGCGGCGCGGTGCAGCACCGGGGAGAGGGAGTGGGCGATGGGCGAACCGAGCACGGCGGCCCGGCGGGCGTCAGTTGCCCCTGCTGGCATCGAACTTGTCCTTGAGTTTCTGGAATTCTTCGTGCGTCCTGGCGAATTCGGTCTTGCTCACACCGTCGGTCGCCACGAAGTAGTACCAGCCGTCGTCGGTGGGATTCAGCGTCGACTTGAGCGCCTCGGCACCCGGGTTCCCGATCGGGCCGGGCGGCAGACCCTTGTGGGTGTACGTGTTGTACGGGTCCTGGTCCTTGTTGATCTCCGACTCGCTGATGTCGATGTTGCTCTCGTTCTTCGCGTAGTTGAACGTCGAGTCGAACTGCAGGAATCCGTAGGTCTGCGGGTTTCCGTAGTCGAGGCGGTTGTAGACCACCTCGGCGATCTTGCGGTAGTCGTCGGGGGTCTTGCCCTCGGCCTCGACGAGGCTCGCGATGGTGACGAGGTCCAGGGGGCTGTCCACCTTGAGCGCCTTGGCCTTGGCCTCCAGGTCGAGCGCGTCGTACTTCTTCGCGGCCTCGCCCACCATGTCCTTCAGGACGGCCTCGGGTTTCATGCCCTTGGCGGCGGGATAGGTGCCCGGGTACAGGAAGCCCTCCAGCGGATCCTTCATCTCGCTGTTCTTCTTCGCCCAGTCCGGAAGTCCGAGGCTCTTGTAATCCGCCTTGGCGACCTTGAGCGTGGCGCCGGATTTCAGGCCGAGTTTTTCGTCGATGTTCTTGTAAACGGCGACATTGCGCTGACCCGGCGTCACCATCACGGCGGCCTGGCTCTTCGGGTCGAGCATCATCTTCACGGCGCTCTCGGCGGACATCTGCGTCTTCAGCAGATAGGCGCCGGCCTGGACTTTCTTCTCTCCCTCGTTACGCGTGAACGCCGAAACGAACGCGTCGACACTCTTGACGACACCCTTGGCCTTCAGCAGCCGCCCGATGTCGGCGCCGCCCGCCCCCTTCTCGACCACGATCGACACCGTCGGTTCGGTGCCGTCGCCCGAGTAGTCCGGCGACGAGGCGAAACGATCCTTGTAGAACTGGTAGCCGAAATAGCCGACGCCACCGATACCGCCGCCGAAGACCAGCACGACCACCAGGCAGGCACAGCCGCTGCGCCGCTTCTTCGGCTTCTTGCCGCCGCGGCCCTTGCGATCACCGCGTCCGCCCTGGTCGTCGAGGTCGTCGTCGGCGTCGTCGTCCCCGCCACCCGCGAAGAAGGCGTGTTCGCCCTGGTCGGGGCCCGGGTCCCAGTCCGCCCGCTGCGGTTCCGGCTCGGTGCGGCGACGGCCCGGCGGCTCCGGTGGCGGGTACGCGTCGGGGGTGCCGTAGTAGTCGGGCTGCTCACCGGCGCCGTACGCGGCGGCCTGCTGGCCGTACGGGTCCGAGGGGTCCGAGTACGGGACGTGCGTGTGCGTCCCGGTGCCCCAGGAGCCGCTGTTGTCGTACTGCTGCTGGGGCTGCTGAGGCTGCTGGGGCGCGTACTGCTGCTGGCCGTACTGCTGGTTCGGGTCGTACTGCTGCTGGTGTTCCTGGCCGTACTGCTGCTGGTCGTACTGCTGCTGGTACTGCTGCTGCGCCTGACCGTAGTCGGCCTGCTGGCCGGTGCCCCAGTCGCCGTACTCGGACTGCTGCGGCGCCTGCGGATAGTGCTGCGGCTGGCCGCCGTAGGCAGCTTGTTGGCCGACGTGGCCCTGCTGCCCTTCCCATCCGCCGTCCCCGTAGTACGGGTCCTGCGGATGCCACGGTTCGGAGCCTTCCTGGCCCCGGCCATACTCAGTCATCGATCCCCTAGAGCCGCGAGGCGGCGGTCGCGCGGCTTGTGGCTCGGCATCCGTTCCGCCTCTCTCTGTGCGGCTCCTGTTCGAACAGCGCCGCGATCGCGCGGAACGTTACCGTATCGCGATCAGATGACCACTTCGACGCTCTCGCCGGGTGCTTTACCTGACACCCGTTCGGATTCGAGCGCCTGCTGAAGGATGATCACAGCGGCTGCTTGATCGATGACGGAGCGGCCTTTCCTGGATTTCACGCCCGAGGCGCGCAGTCCCTGGCTCGCCGTGACCGTGGTCATCCGCTCGTCCACCAGGCGGACCGGGATCGGCGCGATGCCCTTGGCCAGCTCCTGGGCGAAGGCCCTGACCTTGACCGCGGCCGGGCCCTCGCCCCCCTTGAGGGAGCGAGGGAGTCCGACGACGACCTCGATCGGTTCGTACTCCTCCACCAGCTGCCTCAGCCGGCGGTGGGCGGCCGGGACGTCCCGGCCCGGGACCGTCTCCACCGGAGTGGCGAGGATCCCGTCGGGGTCGCACGAGGCGACCCCGATCCGGGCGTCCCCGACGTCGATCGCGAGTCGACGGCCTCTGCGCATCGTCACTTCGCGGTGTCCGTGACCAGTCGCTCGACAGCCTCGACGGCCTCGCCGATCGCGGCCGGGTTCTGGCCGCCGCCCTGCGCGACGTCCGGCTTGCCGCCACCGCCGCCGCCGAGGGTCTTGGCAGCCGTACGCACCAGGTCACCGGCCTTGAGACCGCGCTCACGGGCGGCCTCGTTGGTGGCGATGACCGTCAGCGGCTTGCCGCCCGCCACCGTGAACAGCGCGACCACGGCGGCCCGGCCGCCCTGGATACGGCCGCGCACGTCGAGGACCAGCTTGCGCAGGTCGTCGGCGGTCGTGCCGTCCGGGACCTGACCGGTGACGACCGCGATGCCACGGATGTCCTTCGCCGACTCGGCGAGACCGGCCGCGGCCTGGAGGACCTTCTCCGCGCGGAACTTCTCGATCTCCTTCTCGGCATCCTTCAGCTTGCCGAGCATCGCGGAGACCTTCTCCGGCAGCTCCTCCGGACGGCCCTTGATCAGCTCCTGGAGCTGGGCGACGACCGTGTGCTCACGGGCCAGGAAGTTGTACGCGTCGACACCGACGAGGGCCTCGATACGACGGACACCCGAACCGATCGACGACTCGCCCAGCAGCTTGACCAGGCCGAGCTGCGAGGTGTTGTGGACGTGCGTACCGCCGCACAGCTCCTTGGAGAAGTCGCCGATGGTGACGACCCGGACCCGCTCGCCGTACTTCTCGCCGAACTCGGCGATGGCACCCTGCTTCTTGGCCTCGTCGAGGCTCAGGATCTCGGCGTGCACGTCGAGGTCGCGCGCGAGCACCTCGTTGATCTTCTGCTCGACGTCGGTCATCACGGCCGTCGGAACGGCGGACGGCGAGCCGAAGTCGAAGCGGAAGCGGCCGGGCTGGTTCTCCGAACCGGCCTGCGCGGCCGTCGGGCCGAGCGCGTCGCGCAGGGCCTGGTGGGTCAGGTGGGTGGCCGAGTGGGCGCGGGCGATGGCGGTACGGCGGCGGGCGTCGATCGACGCGTGCGCCTTGGCGCCCACGGTGACCTCGCCGAACTGCACGACGCCCTTGTGGACGTACACACCCGGCACCGGCTTCTGGCAGTCGCGGATCTCGATGACGGCACCGGAGTCGACCTTGATCTTGCCGGTGTCACCGATCTGGCCGCCGCCCTCGGCGTAGAACGGGGTGCGGTCGAGGACGATCTCGACCTCGTCGCCCTCGGTCGCGGCCGGCGAGGAGGCGCCGTCGACGAGGATGCCGACGATCGTGGACTCGCCCTCGGTGTCCGAGTAGCCGATGAACTCGGTCTCGCCGGTCTTGTCCGCGATCTCGCGGTAGGCACCGGCACCGGCGTGGCCGGTCTTCTTGGCCTGGGCGTCGGCCTTGGCGCGCTCCCGCTGCTCCTTCATCAGGCGCCGGAAGCCGTCCTCGTCCACGGACAGGCCCTGCTCGGCGGCCATCTCCAGGGTGAGGTCGATCGGGAAGCCCCAGGTGTCGTGGAGCAGGAACGCCTTGTCGCCGGCGAGGACCGTGCCACCGGAGGCCTTGGTCTCGGTGACGGCGGTGTCGAGGATGTTGGTGCCGGCCTTGAGCGTCTTGAGGAAGGCGTTCTCCTCGGCGACGGCGACCTTCTCGATGCGCTCGCGGTCGGTGACCAGCTCGGGATACTGCTGGCCCATCATGCCGATCACGGTGTCGATGAGGTCCAGGACGACCGGGCCGGTGGCGCCGAGCAGCCGCATGTTGCGGATGGCGCGGCGCATGATGCGGCGCAGGACGTACCCGCGGCCCTCGTTGCCGGGGGTCACGCCGTCACCGATGAGCATCACGGACGTCCGCATGTGGTCGGTGACCACGCGCAGGGAGACGTCCGACTCGTGGGCGTCGCCGTAGGCCACGCCGGTCAGCTCGGTGGCCTTCTTGATGACGGCCATGGAGGTGTCGATCTCGTACATGTTCTGCACGCCCTGCAGAATCATGGCGAGACGCTCGAGTCCGAGACCGGTGTCGATGTTCTTGCTCGGCAGCTCGCCGAGGATCTCGAAGTTGTCCTTGCCGATACCCTCGCCGCGCTCGTACTGCATGAAGACAAGGTTCCAGATCTCCACGTACCGCTCGTCGTTGACGGCGGGGCCGCCCTCGACGCCGAACTCGGGGCCGCGGTCGTAGTTGATCTCGGAACAGGGGCCACAGGGTCCGGGGACGCCCATGGACCAGTAGTTGTCCTTCATGCCGAGGCGCTGGATGCGCTCCTTGGGCACCCCGACGACCTCGTGCCAGATGCGCTCGGCCTCGTCGTCCTCCAGGTAGACGGTGATCCAGAGCTTCTCGGGCTCCAGGCCGTAACCACCCTTGTCCTGGGGCGTGGTGAGCAGCTCCCAGGCGTACTTGATGGCGCCTTCCTTGAAGTAGTCGCCGAAGGAGAAGTTGCCGCACATCTGGAAGAAGGTGCCGTGCCGGGTGGTCTTGCCGACCTCTTCGATGTCGGGCGTGCGCACGCACTTCTGCACGCTGGTCGCGCGCGGCCACGGCGGCTTGACCTCACCGAGGAAGTACGGCTTGAAGGGCACCATGCCGGCGGGGACCAGGAGCAGAGTCGGGTCGTCCGCGATGAGCGACGCCGAAGGGACGACGGTGTGACCGCGCTCCTCGTAGAAGCTCAGCCAGCGGCGGCGAATCTCGGCCGACTCCATCAGTGGTCCTCATTCCGGTTGTACGAGTACGTCTGGTACGTCGATCCCTCGACGTACTTGTGGGTGTTGCGGTTCTCGATGGCGGCGAACCGCCGGGGCGCGGGGAGTTCGGGGTTCGCGTTGATGCCCAGCGCCTCCCCCAGCTCTTCCTCCCGCTGGGCCATGTTGTCGCGCACGTCGAGCGCGAAGCCCACCGCGCGGTCCTTGATGCGGTGACCGGCCTCGATCGCCTTGTTGGCCGCGGAGACGGCAAGGTTCTCGGGGGTCAGCTGCTTCAGCTTGCGGTTGACCTTGGTGGTGGCCCACACACCGGCGGCGACGCCCGTGCTGAACCAGAAGGTACGGCGGAACATCTGAGCTGGCTCCTACTTTCCCCGGTTCTTCCGCCGCGCGGCCGGCACGGTGCGCCCCACGATCACGGTACGCCGGGGCGCCTTGGCGGGCACGTCGTCCTTGCGGCCCGCGAGGGCCCGGCGCACGCCGTAGCCGAAGGCCGCGACCTTGACCAGCGGGCCGCCGAAGGTGGAGGCGACCGTCGTGGAGAGCGCGGAGGCGTTGGAGGTGACCTCCTGGACGTCGGAGGCGATCGCGTCGACCCGGTCGATCTGGGTCTGCGCGGAGCGCACCGCCGAGGAGGCGTCCGCGAGGAGCGGGACGGCCTGGTCGGTCACGTCCGCCACCAGCTTGGTGGTCGCCCTGAGCGTCTGGGCCAGCCTCGCCAGCGCGACGGCGAGGAAGGAGACCAGGATCGCCCAGAAGACGGCCACCAGGATGCCGGCCACCTCTCCACCGGACACTGCGCACCCGCTCCCGTATTACGTGCTCTGGACATCGGAACCCAAAAAACAAGTGTCCCGAGCCTATCGCGCCGCGGGTGGCACTCCACACCGGTATTGCGGTCCGCGCGCAGCGGACTTGGGCGAAGCGATTGTACGGAGTGATTACGTTTGAGTACGCTCCGTGTTCCATGCGGGATGATCGGCTCAGCGACGGCAATCTGCCTCTCGAACTGGACGCGTTCGTGGGCCGCACGGCCGAACTCGCCGCGCTGTCCCGACTGCTGGAGACTTCGCGTCTGGTGACCGTCACCGGTGTCGGCGGGGTCGGCAAGTCACGGCTGGCGGCGCGGGCCGCGCTCGGCGCGCGGGCCTGGAGGGCCGAGCTGACGGCGGTGCGTGATCCGGAGTTCGTGGACTTCGCTGTCGTGGACGCGCTGGGGCTGACGGACCACACCACACGGCCGCCGCGCGAGACGCTGCTCGCGCATCTGGGCGAGCGGGGCTGTCAACTGCTGCTGGTGCTCGACGGGTTCGAGCATCTCGTCGAGGCCTGCGCGGAGCTGGTGACGGACCTGCTGGGCCGGGTGCCGGGGCTCACCGTGCTCGCCGTGGGCCGCAGGCCGCTGTCGGTGCCGGGCGAGCGGGTGTTCGCGCTGGCGCCGCTGAGCGAGGACGAGGCCGTGCAGCTCTTCGTCGACCGGGCGGGGCAGCAGGGGGTGGACGTCGGTGACGATCCCGACGTGCGCGAGCTGTGCCGGCGGCTGGACGGCATCCCGCTCGCCGTCGAGCTGGCGGCGGGCCGGCTGCGGGCCCTGTCCCCCGCCCAGCTGCTGGCCCGGTTCGAGGACCGCTTCCGGCTGCTGACGGGCGCCGCCCACGGTTCCCCGGAGCGGCACCGGACCCTGCGCACCGCGATCGGCTGGAGCCACGAGCTGTGCACGCCCGCGGAGCGGCTGCTGTGGTCGCGGCTGTCGGTGTTCGCCGGGCCGTTCGACCTGGAGGCCGTCGAGTACGTGTGCAGCGGCGACGGTCTGCCCGAGGAGGACGTCCTCGACGTCCTGACGGAGCTGCTCGCGCAGTCGGTGGTCGGGCGCGAGGAGACCGCGGCCGGGGTGCGCTACCGGATGCTGGACACGGTCCGGGCCTACGGCGAGCAGTGGCTGGAGGCGACCGGGGACGCGGACCGGCTGCGCCGGCGGCACCGCGACTGGTATCTGGGGCTGGCCACCTGGTGCGAGCTGGACTGGTTCTCGCCGCGGCAGGGCGAGGTGGCCGCGCGGATCGAGGCGGAGCTGCCGAATCTGCGCTGCGCCCTGGAGCGCTGTCTGGCCGACCCGGAGGAGGCGTATCTGGGGCAGTACCTCGCGGGCTCCCTCTGGTTCTACTGGGCCGGCTGCGGGCGGCTGTCGGAGGGCCGGCACTGGCTGGAGCAGTCCGTGCGGCTGGACTCCGACCACGAGCTGACCCGGCTGAAGGCGCTGTGGGTGCTGGGCTATGTCGCGATCCTCCAGGGCGACAAGGTGCCCGCGCTGGCCGCGCTCCAGGAGTGCCGGGAGGAGGCGGAGCGCTCGGCCAACGCCACGGCGATCGCCTATGCCGAGCATCGCACCGGCTGTCTGGCCCTGGTCACGGACGACATGCCGCGCGCAGAAACGCTGCTGCGCTCGGCGCTGGAGCGCTACCAGGAGATCGGCGAGCTCAACAGCAACGTCCTGATGGGTCAGGTCGAGCTGGCGATGACCCGGGCCTTCCAGGGCGATCTGCCGGAGGCCGTGAAGCTGTGCGAGGACGTCCGCCGGGTCTGCGAGGACCACGGTGAGCGCTGGACCAGGTCGTACGCCTTGTACGTGCTGGCGTACGCGGCCTGGACCGAGGGGGACCTGATCGGTGCCCGTGAGCTGCTGACCGACAGCCTGGGTGCCGCGCACGCCTTCAGCGATCTGCTGGGCTCGGTGCTGTCGATCGAGCTGCTGGCCCTGGTCACGGCCGCCCGCGGGGAGGCAGCGGATGCCGCCGAGGCGGCGGTGCTACAGGGGGCGGCGGGCGCGCTGTGGCCCTCGGTGGGGCTGCCGCTGTTCGGGTCCGCGTACTACAACGGCCCGCACGAGCTGTGCGAGGCGACGGCCCGGGAGCGGCTGGGCGACGAGCGGTACGAGGAGTGCGTACGGCAGGGGGCCCGGCTCGACCGGGAGGCCGCGGTGGCGAGGGCGCTGGGGCGGCCGCCGGCGCCGCTGCCCGGCCCGCGCGGACAGGCCCGGCACGCCCGCGGCCCCGTCACCCTGCACGAACCCGCCGCCTCCCGCGCCCGGAAGGGCGGGGAGACGGCGGGCTGAGGCGGTGCTTGTACTACAGCCTGCTGGCGATCAGCGGGCGTAGTACTCGACGACGAGCTGCTCGTCGCAGATCACCGGGATCTCCTTGCGGTTCGGCTCACGGTCCAGGCGGAACGCCAGGGCCTTGAGGTTCACCTGGAGGTAGCGCGGGGTCTCACCCTCGGGGGCGAAGCCACCCTCACGGGCGATCGAGAAGAGGGTCTTCTCGCGGCTGCGCTCACGGACCATCACGACGTCGTCGGGACGGACGCGGAAGGACGGCTTGTCGACCTTCTGGCCGTTGACCTCGATGTGGCCGTGCACGACCATCTGACGGGCCTGGTAGATGGTGCGGGCGATGCCCGAACGCAGGACCAGGGCGTCGAGACGGCGCTCGAGCTCGATGATCAGGGCCTCGCCGGTCTTGCCCTGCACCTTGGAGGCACGCTCGTAGGCGCGGACGAGCTGACGCTCGGAGACGTCGTACTGCGCACGCAGACGCTGCTTCTCGAGCAGACGGACCTTGTAGTCCGAGTTCTGCTTGCGGCCACGGCCGTGCTCACCCGGCGGGTAGGGACGGGCCTCGAAGTACTTGACGGCCTTCGGCGTCAGCGCGATGCCGAGGGCACGCGACTTCTTGACCTTGGGGCGGGACTGGTTCGCCACAATCTCTCATTTCTCAGTGTTCGGCTTGTCAGGGTTGAGGGAGGTCGCATCCGCAGCCGGGGAAACCCTCCGGGTCCGTTGCCGGGCCTGGTGGGCAGCCGCTCCCCTGGTCTGGGCACATACGTGCAGCACGCGAGTGGCCCACCGACCGGTCTCACCCTGCGGTGAGTGGTGGTGGGCGGCCCGCGACACCATTCGAACGGTGCGCGACGCTCCTGGAACCCACTGGGGGTTCCGGCTGACCGTCCCGTTCTGACTGCACGGGACACAGCACTTCGAGGGATTCTACAGGCTGCTCAGGACCGCTTGCGACCGAGGTGCTTGCGGGTCCACTCCACGGCGTCCGCGTAGCGGGCCTCCGCGCCGTGCCGGGTCGGGGTGTAGTACTCACGGTCCTTGAGGGCGTCCGGGGCGTACTGCTGCTCGGCGATGCCCTCGGGCAGGTCGTGCGGATACACGTACCCCTGTGCGTGGCCGAGCTTGGCGGCGCCCTTGTAGTGCCCGTCGCGCAGATGGGGCGGCACGGAGCCGGCCAGTCCCTTGCGTACGTCCTCCATGGCGGCGCCGATCGCCGTCGTCGCGGAGTTGGACTTGGGGGCCAGCGCGAGGGCGATGGTGGCGTGGCTGAGGGTGAGGGCGGCCTCGGGGAAGCCGATCATGGCGACGGCCTGGGCGGCGGCGACGGCTATGGGCAGCGCGTTGGGATCGGCCAGGCCGATGTCCTCGCTCGCGGAGATCATCAGGCGCCGGGCGATGAAGCGGGGGTCCTCGCCGGCCTCGATCATGCGGGCGAGGTAGTGCAGCGCCGCGTCGACGTCCGAGCCCCTGATCGACTTGATGAGGGCGCTGGCGACGTCGTAGTGCTGGTCGCCGTCGCGGTCGTACTTCACCGCGGCGCGGTCGACGGTCTCCTCCAGCGTCTGGAGGGAGATCTCGGCCTCGCCCTTGTCGAGCGCGGCCCCGGCCGCCGCCTCCAGGGCGGTGAGCGCGCGGCGGGCGTCACCGCCGGCGATCCGCAGCAGGTGGTCCTCGGTGTCCTCGGGGAGCCCGACGGCGTCCTTCAGGCCGCGTTCGTCGCTCAGCGCCCGCTTCAGGAGCCCGCGCACGTCGTCGTCCGTGAGCGGTTCGAGGGTGAGCAGGAGGGAGCGGGACAGCAGCGGGGAGATCACCGAGAAGTACGGGTTCTCGGTGGTCGCCGCGATCAGTGTGACCCAGCGGTTCTCGACGGCGGGGAGCAGGGAGTCCTGCTGGGCCTTGCTGAAGCGGTGGATCTCGTCGAGGAAGAGGACGGTCTCCTTGCCGTATCCCCCGGTGGCGCGGCGGGCGCCGTCGATGACCGCGCGGACCTCCTTGACGCCCGCGGTGATCGCCGACAGTTCGACGAAGCGCTTGTTGGTGGCTTTGGAGACGACGTAGGCGAGGGTCGTCTTGCCGGTGCCGGGCGGGCCCCACAGGATCACCGAGGACGGCCCGGCGGGTCCGCCCGCGCCCTCGCCGACCAGCCGGCGCAGGGGTGAGCCGGGCTTCAGCAGGTGCTGCTGGCCCACCACCTCGTCGAGGGTGCGCGGGCGCATCCGCACGGCCAGGGGGCTCCCGGCGGGGTCCTTCTCCTGGCGGTCTTCCGCGGCGGCGGTGAACAGATCGGGCTCCACGTCGAAAACCCTAAATCACGGCACTGACAGTCGGTCCCGACGGTCAGCTGGTCCAGAAGTCCCACCAGCGCGTCAGGATCAGCATGCCGATGATGCCGATGTGCAGGACCGGCAGCACCCAGGTGAACTCGCCGAAGAAGCTCTTCAGCCAGCTCGGGGCGGGGAGGAAGCCGTTGCGCACGTTGAACGAGGTCAGGTACCAGAACATGATGATCGTCGCGACCCAGGCCAGGCAGCACCACAGGCACAGGGCGTTGATGCGGTACAGCGACTGGAACATCAGCCAGGCGCAGAACGAGACACCGAAGAGCGTGCCGGCGTTGAAGGTCAGCCAGTACCAGCGCGGGAAGCGGGCCCCGGCGAGCAGGCTGATGCCGACGCAGATGACGATGCCGTAGGCGACGAGGCCGAGCATCGGGTTGGGGAACCCGAAGGCGGCGGCCTGCTTGGACTCCATGACGCTGCCGCAGGAGACGACGGGGTTCAGGCTGCACCCGGGGGTGAAGGTCTTGCCCGCGACCTTGGCTTCCAGCAGCTTGAACTTGTCGATCGTGATGACCCACGCGGCGAGCAGGCCGGCCGCGCCGGTGAGGACCAGCAGCACGGCGAAGGCGCGGCTGCCTCCCGCCGACCGTGGCCCGTCGGCCGCGTGATCGGGCTCTGGCACGGTGGAGACGCTCTTGACTGTGGTCTTGCTCATCACGCCGATTCCGTCTGCTTGAGAGTTGGACCTTCTTCGGGCAGGGGCCATTGTGCCGTACACGAGCCCTTGTCCACCGTTCGGTGGACATAAGGAAGTACGCACGGTCGTTCCTGAACGTTCGGTTCCGGCCGAGCCTCGAAAACATGACAGCACACGCGAACGAACTCGCGGTGGACGTACGGGGGCTGCGCAAGCGGTACGGCGACGTGACCGCGGTCGACGGGATCGATCTCGGCATCGGCAGGGGCGAGGTCTTCGGCCTGCTGGGGCCCAATGGCGCGGGCAAGAGCACGACGGTGGAGATCCTCCAGGGCCACCGCGGCCGGGACGCGGGCGAGGTGTCCGTGCTCGGCACGGACCCCGCGAACGGCACGCGCGCGTGGCGGTCCCGGGTGGGAATCGTCTGGCAGGAGGAATCGGCGCCCGCCGAGTTGACGGTCCGCGAGACCGTCCGTCATTTCGCCCGCTACTCCCCGCGGCCGCGGGACCCGGAGGAGGTCATCGGCCTGGTGGGTCTGGAGGCGAAGGCGGGCAGCCGGATCAAGGCCCTGCCGGGCGGGCAGCGCCGTCGTCTCGACGTGGCACTGGGCGTGATCGGCGGCCCCGAACTGCTGCTCCTGGACGAGCCGACGACCGGTTTCGACCCGGCGGCCCGCCGCCAGTGCTGGGACCTGATCCGCGCGCTCGCCGAGGAGGGCACGACGATCCTCCTCACCACGCACTGTCTGGAGGAGGCCGAGGCCCTGGCCGACCGGCTGGCCGTGGTGAGCGCGGGCCGGATCGTCGCCGAGGGCCTCCCGGCCGCCCTGCGGGAGCGGTACGGCACCGAGGCGGCCGTCGAGTGGACCGAGCCGGACGGCACCCCGCGCACCGAGCGCACGGACACCCCGACCCGCACGGTCGCCGCGCTCATGGACCGCTTCGACGGCGAGCTCCCCGGGCTGCGGGTCAGCCGCCCCACGCTGGAGGACGTCTGCCTCCGGCTGACCGGACAGGAGGACGCGCGATGACCACGACCGTCGTACGGACCCGCGCGGACGCGGTCGTCGAGCGGCTGCCCGGCGCCTTCGGCATCGGACTCCAGCGGGGCGCCCTGGAGCTCCGGCAGTTCTTCCGCCAGCGCGACCAGGTGGTGTTCACCTTCGCCTTCCCGGTCGTCTTCCTGTTCCTGTTCGCGTCGATCTTCAGCGACGACGTGGCGGGCGCCGGGTCTCCCCGGCGCCCTCGCGTCCCGCTCAGCCCAGTCGGGACTCCAGCTCGGCCACGATCTCGTTCACGCCGATCGCCGTCTGCTCGCCGGACTCCATGTCCTTGAGCTGGACGACGCCCTCGGCGAGGTCGCGCTCACCGGCGACGACCGTGTAGCGGGCGCCGCTGCGGTTGGCGTTCTTCATCGCGCCCTTGAGGCCCTTCGCGCCGTACGAGAAGTCCGCCGCGATGCCCACCTTGCGCAGCTCGGTCACCTTGGCGAAGAGCACCCGGCGGGCCTCCTCGCCGAGCGGGACCGCGAACACGCTGGTCGTGGAGGGGAGTTCGAGCTCGACGCCCTCCGCCTCCAGGGCGAGGACCGTGCGGTCGACGCCGAGGGCCCAGCCCACGGACGGGAGCGCGGGGCCGCCGATCATCTCCGACAGGCCGTCGTAGCGCCCGCCGCCGCCCACCGCGGACTGGGAGCCCAGACCGTCGTGGACGAACTCGAAGGTCGTGCGCGTGTAGTAGTCCAGGCCGCGGACCAGCTTCGGGTCGTCCTCGAAGGCGACACCGGCGGCCGTGATCAGCTCGCGGACCTCCTCGTGGTACGCCTTGCAGGCGTCGCAGAGGTAGTCGCGCAGCAGCGGGGCGTCGCCGAGCTGCTTCTGCACGTCCGGGCGCTTGTCGTCGAGGACGCGCAGCGGGTTGATGTCGGCCCGGCGCAGCGTCTCCTCGTCGAGGTCGAGGCCGCGCAGGAAGGTCTGCAACGCCTCCCGGTACACCGGCCGGCACTCCTTGTCGCCCAGGCTGTTGAGGAGGATGCGGAAGTCGCGCAACCCCAGCGAGCGGTACGCCTGGTCGGCCAGGATGATCAGCTCGGCGTCCAGCGCCGCGTCCTCGGCGCCGATCGCCTCGGCGCCCACCTGGGAGAAGTGCCGGTAGCGGCCCTTCTGCGGGCGCTCGTAGCGGTAGTACGAGCCGGAGTACCAGAGCTTGACGGGGAGGTTGCCCGCCTTGTGCAGGTTGGCCTCAAGGGCGGCGCGCAGGACGGAGGCCGTTCCCTCGGGGCGCAGGGCGAGCCGGTCGCCGCCCTTGGTCTCGAAGGCGTACATCTCCTTCGTGACGATGTCGGTGGACTCGCCGACACCGCGCGCGAAGAGCTCCACGTTCTCGAAGCCGGGCGTCTCGATGTAGCCGTAGCCGGAGTTGCGCAGCGGGGCCGCGATCGCCTCGCGGACCGCCAGGAACTTGGCGCTGTCCGGCGGGATCAGGTCGTACGTGCCCTTGGGGGCCTTGAAGGTGCTCACGGAAAGTCTCGTCACATTCCTCGTCGGGGAGCGTCGACATCCGCTCCCAGGCCGGCTGCCACCTGCCGCAGATACGGGTTGGTGGCACGCTCACGGCCGATGGTCGTCTGCTCGTTGTGGCCGGGCAGCACCACGGTCGAGTCGTCGAGCGGCAGGACCACGCGGGCCAGGGACTCGAGCATCTCGTCCATGGAGCCACCGGGGAAATCGGTGCGTCCGATGGAGCCGGCGAACAGCAGGTCGCCCGAGAAGAGAATCGGCGGGATGTCCGCCGTCTCGGGCAGGCCGAAGGTCACCGACCCCTTGGTATGGCCCGGCGCGTGCGAGACGGTGAGCTCCAGGCCCGCCAGCTCCAGCTTCGCCCCGTCCGCCAGCTCCTTGACGTCGTCCGGTTCCCCCACGGTCAGCTCGCCCAGGAGCGGCATCCCGATGGTGCGGCCGAGTGCCTTCTCGGGGTCGCTCATCATGAACCGGTCCTCGGGGTGGATCCACGCGGGCACGTCGTGCGCACCGCAGACGGGGACGACCGAGGCCACATGGTCGATGTGGCCGTGGGTGAGGACGACCGCGACGGGCTTGAGCCGATGCTTCTTCAGCGTCTCCTCGACTCCCTGGGCGGCCTGGTGGCCCGGGTCGATGATCACGCACTCCTCACCGGCGGCGGGGGCGACGAGAAAACAGTTCGTCCCCCAGGCCCCGGCGGGGAACCCGGCAATGAGCACGATCGTCCTTCGTTGTGTCGATAAGTGCGGACTCTACGGACTGAGGGCGGGCTTAAAAAACAGCTGCGCCTGTGGTCAGAGCCTACCGGCGCTGCCGTTTCCTCAGCGAACCCATATACGGTACGGGGCACACGCAGGCGGTCGGCTCACAAGACGCACGCGTCCCAGTCGACGTACGAGACGCATGAGGAGAGAACCCGGTGGTCACCCAGGAACAGCGGAAGCGGCAGCTCGCCCGGGAGAAGTTTCTGCGGCAGCAGCAGCGGCGCACCGCCGCGCGGCGCAAGGCCCGCATGCGCAACTCCGTGATCGCGTCGGTGCTCGGCGTGATCCTGGTGGGCAGCCTGGCGTTGTACACGTCCGGGGTCCTCAAGGACGACGGCGACGACAAGGCCAACGCGAGCGCGTCGGCGGACCCGAGCCCCAGCGCGGTCTCCGACCCGTGCAAGAAGCCCGCCGAGGGCAAGGTCAAGACGGCGACCTGGAAGAAGGAGCCGGCGTTGACGATCGACAAGTCGGCCAAGTACACGATGAAGCTGGCGACGACCTGCGGCGACATCGACATAGCGCTCAAGGCGTCCGCGGCCCCGCACACCGTGAACTCGTTCAATTTCCTCGCGTCGAAGGGCTATTTCGACCACACGAAGTGCCACCGGCTCACCACCAACGGCATCTACGTGCTCCAGTGCGGTGACCCGACGGCCGCCGGCACCGGCGGTCCGGGCTACACGATCCCGGACGAGAACCTGAAGGACAAGTCGCTCAAGGGCCAGACCTACCCGGCCGGCACGGTCGCCATGGCGAACCAGTACAACGCCCAGACGGGCGAGGGCAAGAACAGCGGCGGCAGCCAGTTCTTCCTCGTCTATCAGGACAGTCCACTGCCGGCCAACTACACACCGTTCGGTACGGTGTCCGAATCCGGCATGACCGTGCTGAAGAAGATCGCCGCCGCAGGTGAGAACACCGGCCAGGGCGACGGCGCTCCCAACGCGACGGTCGTGATCAACAAGGCGACTGTCACCAAATCCTGACCGCCAACTGCGTAATTTCGGTCGCGCGGGATGCGGACAGGCAACCCGCCGGTCGCCTATGTTGGCCGTGACGAAACTGTGGACGATGCCCGGGGGAGCACAAGCCCCTCGCAGGCATCATGTGGAGGAGGCGCTGTGAGCAGCGACCCGTGGGGCCGCGTCGACGAGACGGGGACCGTGTACGTGCGTACGGCCGACGGCGAGCAGGTCGTCGGTTCCTGGCAGGCCGGCTCCCCTGAGGAGGCGCTGGCCTACTTCGAGCGCAAGTACGAGGGCCTGGTTGTCGAGATCGGCCTCCTCGAGAAGCGAGTGAAGACCACCGATCTGTCGGCGAAGGACGCGCAGGTCGCCATCGACCACATCCGCGAGCAGGTCGACGCCCACCACGCGGTCGGCGACCTGGACGCCCTGCGGACTCGGCTGGACAAGCTCGTGGAGACCGTCGACAAGCGCCGCGAGGAGCGCAAGCAGCAGCGCGCGAAGCAGTCCGACGAGGCGCGGCACGCCAAGGAGGCGCTGGTCGTCGAGGCCGAGGAGCTGGCGCAGTCCGACCAGTGGCGGGCGGCGGGCGAGCGGCTGCGGGCCCTGGTGGACACCTGGAAGGGTCTGCCGCGTCTGGACCGCAAGTCCGATGACGAACTGTGGCACCGCTTCTCGCACGCCCGGTCGGCGTTCTCCAAGCGTCGCAAGGCGCACTTCGCGTCGCTGGACGCGCAGCGCGAGGAGGCCCGCAAGACCAAGGAGCGGCTGGTCTCCGAGGCCGAGGCGCTGTCCAACTCCACCGACTGGGGTCCGACGGCCGCCCGCTACCGCGAGCTGATGGCGGAGTGGAAGGCCGCGGGCCGCGCCCAGCGCGAGCACGAGGACGACCTGTGGAACCGCTTCCGCGGCGCCCAGGACGTCTTCTTCGCCGCCCGCAGCTCGGTCTTCGCCGAGCGCGACGCCGAGCAGTCGGAGAACCTGAAGCTCAAGGAGGAGCTGGCCGAGGAGGCCGAGAAGATCCTCCCGGTCACCGACCTCAAGGCGGCCCGCGCCGCGTTCCGCTCGGTCAACGAGCGCTGGGAGGCCATCGGCCACGTCCCGCGCGACGCCCGGCCGAAGGTCGAGGGCCGGATGCACGCCGTCGAGCGGGCCATCCAGGAGGCCGAGGAGGCCGAGTGGCGCCGCACCAACCCGGAGGCACGCGCGCGTGCCGAGGGTCTGACGGGCCAGCTCCAGGCCGCGGTGGACAAGCTCAAGGGCCAGATCGAGCAGGCGCGCACACAGGGCAACAACGCCCGCGCCGACAAGCTGGAGCGCGAGCTGGAGGGCCGCCAGGCGCTGCTGGACCAGGCGCTGAAGGGGCTTCAGGAGTTCGGCGGCTGACAGCCGGATGAGCTGATACGACGAGAGGGGCCCCGTACCGCGCGGTACGGGGCCCCTCTCGTCGTACGGGCTACGACCTGCTGCGCGCCGACGTCACGCGGTACACGTCGTAGACGCCCTCCACTCCCCTGACCGCCTTCAGGACGTGCCCGAGGTGCTTGGGATCGCCCATCTCGAAGGTGAAGCGGGAGGTGGCGACGCGGTCGCGGGAGGTCTGGACGGCCGCGGAGAGGATGTTGACGTGCTGGTCGGACAGGACGCGGGTGACGTCGGACAGGAGCCGGGAGCGGTCCAGGGCCTCGACCTGGATGGCGACCAGGAAGACCGAGGACTGGGTGGGCGCCCACTCGACGTCGAGGATGCGCTCGGGCTCGCGGGACAGTGACTCCACGTTGACGCAGTCGCTGCGGTGAACCGATACTCCGCTACCGCGCGTGACGAAACCGATGATGGGGTCGCCGGGTACGGGGGTGCAACAGCGGGCGAGCTTGACCCACACGTCGTCGACGCCCTTGACGACGACGCCGGGGTCGGCGCTGGAGCGGCGCTTGCGACCGCGGGTGCGGGTCGGCGGGACCGACTCGTCGATCTCCTCGGTGGCCGCCTCCTCGCCGCCGAGCGCGGAGACGAGCTTCTGGACGACGTTCTGCGCGGAGACATGGCCCTCGCCGATCGCCGCGTACAGCGCGGAGATGTCGGGGTAGCGCATCTCGTGCGCGAGCGTGACCAGGGAGTCGCCGGTGAGGATGCGCTGGATCGGCAGGTTCTGCTTGCGCATCGCGCGGACGATGGCGTCCTTGCCCTGCTCGATCGCCTCGTCGCGGCGCTCCTTGGAGAACCACGCGCGGATCTTGTTGCGGGCCCGCGGCGACTTGACGAAGCCGAGCCAGTCACGGGACGGTCCCGCACCGGGCGCCTTGGAGGTGAAGACCTCGACCAGGTCGCCGTTGTCCAGGGTGGATTCCAGCGGCACGAGGCGACCGTTGACCCGCGCTCCTATCGTGCGGTGGCCGACCTCGGTGTGCACCGCGTAGGAGAAGTCCACGGGCGTGGCACCGGCGGGCAGCGCTATCACGTCGCCCTTGGGCGTGAAGACGAAGACCTCGTTGCGCGAGAGGTCGAAGCGCAGGGACTCCAGGAACTCGCCGGGGTCCTCGGTCTCCTTCTGCCAGTCGAGCAACTGGCGCAGCCACGCCATGTCGTTGAGGTGGTCGTCCTTGCCGGTGGCCCGGGGCTGGTCCGAGCGCACCTTGGAGGCGCCGGCGACGGCCTCCTGCTTGTACTTCCAGTGCGCGGCGATGCCGTACTCGGCACGTCGGTGCATGTCGAAGGTGCGGATCTGGAGTTCGACCGGCTTGCCGTTGGGGCCGATGACCGTCGTGTGCAGCGACTGGTACATGTTGAACTTGGGCATCGCGATGTAGTCCTTGAACCGCCCCGGAACCGGGTTCCAGCGGGCGTGGACGGTGCCCAGGGCCGCGTAGCAGTCCCGGACCGTGTCCACGAGGACGCGGATGCCGACCAGGTCGTAGATCTCCGCGAAGTCACGGCCGCGGACGATCATCTTCTGGTAGACGCTGTAGTAGTGCTTCGGGCGGCCGGTGACGGTCGCCTTGATGCGGGCCGCGCGCAGGTCCTGCTGCACCTCGTCGGTCACTATGGCGAGGTACTCGTCGCGCTTCGGCGCCCGCTCGGCCACCAGACGCACGATCTCGTCGTACATCTTGGGGTAGAGGATCGCGAAGGCGAGGTCCTCCAGCTCCCACTTGATGGTGTTCATGCCCAGGCGGTGGGCGAGCGGCGCGTAGATCTCCAGGGTCTCGCGCGCCTTCTTCTCCTGCTTCTCGCGCTTGAGATAGCGCATGGTGCGCATGTTGTGCAGGCGGTCGGCGAGCTTGATGACCAGGACGCGGGGGTCCTTGGCCATCGCGACGACCATCTTGCGCACGGTCTCGGCCTGCGCGGCCTCGCCGAACTTGACCTTGTCGAGCTTGGTCACGCCGTCGACGAGCAGGGCGACGGAGTCGCCGAAGTCGCGGCGGAGCTGGTCGAGTCCGTACTCGGTGTCCTCGACGGTGTCGTGGAGGAGGCCCGCCATGAGGGTGGCCGGGTCCATGCCGAGCTCGGCGAGGATGGTGGTCACCGCGAGGGGGTGGGTGATGTACGGGTCGCCGCTCTTGCGCTTCTGGCCGCGGTGCCAGCGCTCGGCGACCTGGTAGGCCTTCTCGACCTGGCGGAGCGTCGCCGTCTCGATCTTCGGGTCGTTGCTGCGCACTATCCGCAGCAGGGGCTCCAGGACCGGGTTGTACGGGTTGGAGCGCTGGACGCCGAGACGCGCGAGGCGGGCGCGGACGCGGTTGGAGGAGCCGGAGCGGGCGGGCTGGCCGGCGGGTGGGCGGACCGCGGGGGGCGTGGACGCGGGGGCGGGGCGCTCGGGCGGGGCCGGCTTGGGACGTGGCTCCTCGGCCGACTTGTCGACGGGCGCGGACTGGGCGTGCTCGACCGAGCCCTGCGTGGTGTCCTTCGCGGGCGTGGCCGCGGCTCCCGAGGCGGGCTCGGGCTTGGCGGCGGTCAGTGGCTGGGCCTCGTCTGGCAAGAGGACTCCTCGTGCGCGAACCGGGTCCCCCGATCAGGCTCCGGAGACCCCATGGTAGCGATCCTGCGCCCGAGGATCGCCTTCAGGCCGATGTGAGGGCCGTCTACCGGTGAAACGTGAGGGGTGCGTGCCGGCATTCCGGGCCCTTGAGGGGGGTACGACAACGGCCGCCCCTGACAGCTCGGGACGGCCGTTGTCGTAGTCGCGTCGGCGCGGTGTCTGCCTCAGACCACCAGCAGTGCCTCCAGCGGAGCGCCGTCCAGAGCCGGCTCCAGACGCGGGCGGCCCGCCAGGAAGCCCAGCTCCATCAGGACCGCCAGGCCCGACACCTCGGCGCCGGCCCGGCGGATCAGCTGGATCGCGGCTTCGGCGGTGCCGCCGGTGGCCAGGACGTCGTCGACGATCAGGACGCGGTCGTCGGCGGACAGGTCCTCGGCGTGGACCTCGATCTCCGCCGAGCCGTACTCCAGGTCGTACGTCTGCCCGAGCGTCGCTCCGGGGAGCTTGCCCGCCTTGCGCACCGGGATGAAGCCGAGGCCCGCGCGGACGGCGACCGGGGCTCCCAGGATGAAGCCGCGGGCCTCCAGGCCGACGACCTTGGTGGCGCCCGTGCGCTCCGCGATCTCCGCCAGCGCGTCCGTCAGCGCCGTGAACGCCGCCGGGTCCGCCAGGAGCGGGGTGATGTCCTTGAACATCACGCCCGGCTCCGGGTAGTCGGCCACGTCACGGATGCGGCTGAGCAGGAGCTCCTTGATGTCGGTCATCGGCGCTTCCCCGAGGGACGGCGTCGGGTGGCGCGCGGTCCGACGACGGCCGGGGTGGCGTCCTCGGCACCGTCCGCGGCGGTGCCGCGGGTCTCCGCCAGCTCTTCCTCGGCGGCGGCCTGGGCGCGCTTGGCCAGGACCCGCTTCCTGAGGGCCTTCATCTGCGGCTCGCGCTCCTTGAGGTCGGCGACGAGCGGCGTGGCGATGAAGATCGAGGAGTACGCACCGGCCGCGAGGCCGACGAACAGCGACAGCGAGATGTCGTTGAGCGTGCCCGCGCCGAGGAAGCCGCCGCCGATGAACAGCAGGCCCGCGACGGGCAGCAGCGCGACCACCGTGGTGTTGATGGAGCGGACCAGTGTGCCGTTGATGGAGCGGTTGGCGATGTCGCTGTAGGTCCAGCGGGTCTGCTTGGTGATGTCCTTCGTCTGCTCCTTGAGGGAGTCGAAGACGACCACCGTGTCGTAGAGCGAGTAACCGAGGATCGTCAGCAGACCGATCACCGTGCCCGGCGTGACCTCGAAGCCGACGAGGGCGTAGATGCCGACGGTGATGGTGATGTCGTGGATCAGGGCGACGAGCGCCGCGATGGCCATGCGCCACTCGAAGGCGATCGCCAGATAGATCACGACGAGCACCATGAAGATCGCCAGACCCTGCCAGGCCTTGTTGGCGATCTGGTCACCCCAGCTGGGGCCGACGAGGTCGGCGCCGATCTTCTCCGGGTCGACCTTGAAGTCCTCGGCGAGCTTGTTCTTGATCTCGTCGGACTGCTGGGTGTCCATGCCGGCGATCTGGATGCGCAGCGTGCCGTTGCCCAGCTTCTGCACGACCGCGTCGTGGCCGGAGGCGTCCTTCGCGTACTCCTCTGCCTGGGAGACGGAGACGCTGGTCTTCTCCGTGGTGAAGACGGCACCGCCCTGGAAGTCGATGCCCATGTTCAGGCCGCGTACCGCCAGGCCCACGATCGCCGTGATGGTGATCAGGATCGAGATGCCGTACCAGATCTTGCGGTGACCGATGAAGTCGTAGCTGATCTCGCCACGGTGCAGTCGGGCGCCGAGGTTGCCGAGCTTCGACATGCTCACGCCTCCTTCGTCTGGGCGGGGGCGGCGGGACGGCGGGTGCGGCGCAACGGCGGCTTGGCACCCAGGCTCTGCGGGTCGAGGCCGGACCACTTGCTGCCGCTCGCGAAGAACTTGCGGCGGGCCAGCAGCGTCATCAGCGGCTTCGTGAAGAAGAACACCACGACGACGTCGAGGACGGTGGTCAGACCCAGCGTGAACGCGAAGCCCTGGACCTTGCCGACGGTGACGATGAAGAGCACCGCGGCGGCGAGGAACGACACGAAGTCGGAGACCAGGATGGTGCGCCGGGCACGCGGCCAGGCCCGCTCGACGGCGGGGCGCAGGGAGCGGCCCTCACGGATCTCGTCCCGGATGCGCTCGAAGTACACGATGAACGAGTCCGCCGTGATACCGATCGCCACGATCGCACCGCAGACGGCCGGGAGGTTCAGCGCGAAGCCGATGGCCGGGCCGAGCAGCGCCATGATCACGTAGGTGAGGATGCCGGAGACCAGCAGCGACGCCATGGCGACCACGGACAGACCGCGGTAGTAGAACACCAGGTAGAGGACGACCAGCCCGAGGCCGATCGCACCGGCCAGCAGACCGGCGTGCAGCTGCTCACCGCCGAGCGCGGCGGTCACGGTGGTGACGCTCTGCTCCTGGAAGGAGAGCGGGAGCGCGCCGTACGACAGCATGTTGGCGAGGCTCTGGGCCTCCTCCTGCGTGAAGCTGCCGGAGATCTGGGCCTGGCCGCCGGAGATGGTCTCGTTGACGGTCGGGCTGGAGACGACCTCGCCGTCCAGGACGATGCCGAACTCGTTCAGCGGCTGGGTGTTCTGGGCGAGCTTGGCGGTGATGTCGGCGAACTTCTTGGAACCGCTCTTGTTGAAGTCCATCGTGACCTGCCAGCCGGCGGCGGTCTGCGTGTTGTAGACGGCCTGGGCCTTGTCGACCTCGGTGCCGGCGACGGCGGCGGGGCCGAGCAGGTACTTGTACCAGACGCCGCCCATCTCGCCGCAGCCCACGGTCGCGTCCTCGGGCTTGACGCCCTCGCCGGCCTTGGTGCGGGCCGCCTTCTTGGAGCAGTCGAGGGCGGCGTACTGGGCCTGGAGCTTGGCGTCGGCGGTGCTGCCGGCGTCGCTGCTCGACGAGGCCGAGGGGCTCGGGGAGGACGAGGCGCTCGCGGAGGCGGACGGGCTCGCGTCGGCCTTCAGCGCGTCGGTGACGGCCCGGCCCTGCGTGGTGGCCGAGGCGGACGGGGAGGAGGAAGAGGTCGCCTTCTCACCCGAGGAGCCCGACTTGCTCGCGGAGGGGCTCGGGGAGGCGCTGGACGAACCGCTGGCGGACGGGCTCGGCGAGGCGCTCGGAGCGGCCGCCGGGCCGGTGGCGTCCTGAGCCAGGACGGGACGGAAGTACAGCTTGGCGGTGGTGCCGACCTGCTCCCGGGCTTCCTTGGAGTTGGTGCCCTTGGGGATGTTGACGATGATGTTCTTGTCGCCCTGGGTCTGCACCTCCGCCTCGGAGACGCCCAGGCCATTGACACGGCGGTTCATGATGTCGACCGCGGTGTCCATGTTGGCCTTGTTGATCGCCGAGCCTTGGTCGGCCTTCGCCTCGAGCGTGATGCTCGTACCGCCGGCCAGGTCGATGCCCAGGCGCGGAGTGGTGTGCCCGGAGAGGAACATTCCCCCGGTGAGCGCCACGATGGCGATCAGGATCAGGGCCAGCGAGCGCCCAGGCTTGCTCTGGGCACTCGCGCTCCGGCCCTTCTTAGGTGCTGCCACCTTCTCGTACTCCCTCTCGGGCCGCTGCGCGCCGGGTCTGCGGGCGGGCGGCCATGACATGGTGTCGATCCCGTGCGAGCTGCGTACGTCCGAGGGCGCGCGGGTGTGCCCGCACGCCCCGGGTACGACTACTTCGCGTCGGAGTCGCCGTCGGTCTTCTTCGACTCGTCGTCCGTCTTCGCCTCGGCGGCCTCGTCGGCCTTCACGGCTTCGTCAGCCTTCACGGCCTCGTCGGCGGGCTCGTCCTTCTTGCCGAGGTCGACGGGCTTGTCGTCGGAGGCGGCGGCAGCGTCGGCGGCGGACTCGTCGGTCTCGGTGAGGGAGGAGGCGTCGTCGGGGACGACGTCGGTCTTCAGGTCGTGCTCGATGCCGTGCACGATGCGGTTGTACTCGTCGTCGGAGAGGACGGCACCGATCGCGTTCTTCGCGAAGAGAAGTTCGACGCCGGGACCGGCGTCGACGAGGACGGTGTCCTCGCCCACCTCCTTGACCGTGGCGTACATCCCCCCGATCGTGCGGATGCCACTGCCGGGCTGCATCTGGTTCCGCATGTCGGCTGCCTGCTGCTGCTTCTTCTTCGCCGACCGGGTCATCAGGAACATGGCCCCGATGAGCACGATGAACGGGAGGAGGGTCACGAGACTCACGGGTCGGTACTTCCTTCACGCGACCGCGATGCTGAGCGGCCTGATGGTTGGGGGTTTGTGCGCCGCCGACAAAGGCGGCATCGGCGGAGTCTAAGCGAGTCCGCGCGCATGGAACAACGCTCAGCATGGCACCCGGGTTCCTGGCCCGGCCAATGCCCCGCCGTCACAAAGCCATCACGCCCGGCGCCGCGTCAGCCGTCACGTCCCGAACAGGTCCTGTTGTCCGTTTCCTGTGGCCGCGGAGCGCGGCGGGGTGAGGCCCAGATGCGCCCACGCGGCGGGGGTCGCCACCCGGCCGCGCGGGGTGCGGGCGAGCAGTCCCTCGCGGACGAGGAAGGGTTCGGCGACCTCTTCCACGGTCTCGCGCTCCTCCCCCACGGCGACGGCGAGCGTGGACAGGCCGACCGGGCCGCCTCCGAACAGCTTGAGGAGCGCTTCGAGCACGCCCCGGTCGAGCCGGTCGAGCCCGCGGGCGTCGACCTCGTAGACCTGGAGGGCGGCCGCGGCGATCTCGCGGGTGATCACGCCGTCGGCCTTGACCTGCGCGTAGTCCCGTACGCGGCGCAGCAGGCGGTTGGCGATGCGGGGCGTGCCGCGGGAACGGCCGGCGATCTCGGCGGCGCCGTCGGTGTCGATCTCGACGTCGAGGAGGTCGGCCGAGCGGTGGATGACGCGCTGGAGCTCGGCGGGCTCGTAGAACTCCATGTGCGCGGTGAAGCCGAAGCGGTCGCGCAGCGGGGGCGGCAGCAGGCCCGCGCGCGTGGTGGCGCCGACCAGGGTGAAGGGGGGCAGTTCGAGCGGGATCGCGGTGGCGCCGGGGCCCTTTCCGACGATGACGTCGACGCGGAAGTCCTCCATCGCCATGTACAGCATCTCCTCGGCGGGCCGGGACATGCGGTGGATCTCGTCGAGGAAGAGGACCTCGCCCTCCTGGAGGGAGGAGAGGATCGCGGCGAGGTCGCCGGCGTGCTGGATGGCGGGCCCGGAGGTGATGCGGATCGGGGCGCCCATCTCGGCCGCGATGATCATCGACAGCGTGGTCTTGCCGAGGCCGGGCGCGCCGGAGAGCAGCACGTGGTCGGCGGTGGCGCCGCGCGCGCGTGCGGCGCGCAGGACGAGGTCGAGCTGCTCGCGGACCTTCTCCTGGCCGATGAACTCGCCCAGGTCCTTGGGGCGCAGGGCGGCCTCGACGGCCTGGTCCTCACGGTCGGCGACGGAGGCCACCAGCCGTTCGTCGGCGGCGTCGGTGCCGGTCGTGTCGTCCCAGTTCACTGACGTTCTCCTAGCGGGCGCGGTTCAGGGTCTGCAGGGCGGCCTTCAGCAGCTGGCCCACCTGGGGCGTGCCGCCGGCGGCCTCGGCCTGCGGCGCCACGGCGGACACCGCCTCGTCGGCCTCGCGGGTCGCGTAGCCCAGCCCGATCAGGGCCGCGTGCAGTTGGTCGCGCCAGCCCTGGGTGACCGGGGCGCCTACGGCGGGGGCCCCGACCGGTTCGCCGAGCCGGTCCTTCAGCTCCAGCAGCAGCTTCTGGGCGCCCTTCTTGCCGATGCCGGGCACGGCGGTGAGGGCCTTCTCGTCACCGGTGGAGATGGCGCGGCGCAGGGCGTCCGGGGTGTGGACCGCGAGCATCGCCTGGGCGAGACGGGGGCCGACGCCGCTCGCGGTCTGGAGCAGCTCGAAGACCTGGCGTTCGTCGTCGTCCACGAAGCCGTAGAGGGTGAGCGAGTCCTCGCGGACGACGAGGGAGGTGGCGAGCTTGGCGGGCTTGCCGAGGCGGAGCGTGGACAGCGTGTTGGGCGTGCACTGCACGGCCATGCCGACGCCGCCGACCTCGACGACGGCGGTGTCGGGGGCGAGCGCGGCGACCGTGCCGCTGACGAAGGCGATCATGCCGTACGGCCTTTCGAGGTGACCCGTGCCGTGGGGGCGGCCGGTGCGTTCTTGGCGTGCAGGGCCACGGCCTGCTGGAGTCGGTTCTGTGCGGGGGCGCGCCAGATGTGGCAGATGGCGAGCGCGAGGGCGTCGGCGGCGTCGGCCGGCTTCGGGGGCGCGTCGAGGCGCAGCAGGCGGGTCACCATGGCGCCGACCTGGGCCTTGTCGGCGCGGCCGCTGCCGGTCACGGCGGCCTTGACCTCGCTGGGGGTGTGCAGGGCGACGGGGATGCCGCGGCGGGCGGCGCACAGCATGGCGACGGCGCTGGCCTGGGCGGTGCCCATGACCGTACGGACGTTGTGCTGGCTGAACACCCGCTCCACGGCGACGAATTCGGGCCGGTGCTCGTCCAGCCACTGCTCGATGCCCTGCTCGATCGCGACGAGGCGGTGGCCCAACTCGGCGTCCGCGGGCGTCCGTACGACACCGACGCCGACCATCGTCAGCGGCCGCCCCGCGACCCCCTCAACGACGCCGACACCGCATCGCGTGAGTCCGGGGTCCACCCCGAGTACGCGCACTGCGCCCCCTCCCGTTCGATCGCCTGTTTGTGCAGGCTATCGGGTGCCACCGACAATGCGACGGGCCGACGGGGTGTGTCCCGTCGGCCCGTTCTCACCCGGAGTGTCGGCTCAGGCGTCGACCTTCTCCATGACCTCGTCGCTCACGTCGAAGTTGGCGAAGACGTTCTGCACGTCGTCGCTGTCCTCCAGCGCGTCGATCAGCTTGAAGATCTTCTTGGCGCCCTCCTCGTCCAGCTCGACCTGCATGGTCGGGACGAAGTTGGCCTCGGCGGAGTCGTAGTCGATGCCCGCCTCCTGGAGGGCGGTGCGGACCGCGACCAGGTCGGTGGCCTCGCTGAGCACCTCGAAGGACTCACCGAGGTCGTTGACCTCCTCGGCGCCCGCGTCCAGGACGACCTCGAGGACGTCGTCCTCGCTCAGCTCGCCCTTGGGGACGATCACGACGCCCTTGCGGTTGAAGAGGTACGACACCGAGCCCGGGTCGGCCATGGAGCCGCCGTTGCGGGTCATGGCGACGCGGACGTCGGAGGCGGCGCGGTTGCGGTTGTCGGTGAGGCACTCGATGAGCACCGCGACGCCGTTGGGGCCGTAGCCCTCGTACATGATCGTCTCGTAGTCGGCGCCGCCGGCCTCGAGGCCACCGCCGCGCTTGACCGCGGAGTCGATGTTCTTGTTCGGGACCGACTGCTTCTTGGCCTTCTGGATGGCGTCGTAGAGGGTCGGGTTGCCCTCGACGTCGACGCCGCCCATCCGGGCCGCGACCTCGATGTTCTTGATCAGCTTCGCGAAGAGCTTGCCGCGCTTGGCGTCGATCACGGCCTTCTTGTGCTTCGTCGTAGCCCATTTAGAGTGGCCGGACATCTGCCTGTCTCCTTCGCGTAACCCTCTACATAACGAACGCCAGAGATCCTACAAGGACTCCGCCGTGCGGTTCGCGCGCACCATGTCGACGAACAGGGAGTGCACGCGGTGGTCGCCGGTCAGTTCGGGGTGGAACGACGTGGCGAGCGCGGTGCCCTGGCGGACCGCGACGATGTGGCCGTCGTGCTCGGCGAGCACCTCGACCTCGGCGCCCACGGACTCCACCCAGGGGGCGCGGATGAAGACGCCCTCCACAGGATGGCCCGGAACGCCCTTCACGTCGACCTCGGCCTCGAAGGACTCGTTCTGACGTCCGAAGGCGTTGCGGCGCACGATCATGTCGATGCCGCCGATCGTCTCCTGGCCCGAGCGCGGGTCGAGGATCTTGTCGGCGAGCATGATCATGCCCGCGCAGGTGCCGTAGACCGGCATACCGGCCCGCACGCGCGCGCGGAGGGGCTCCATCACGCCGAACAGGACGGCCAGCTTGGAGATGGTCGTGGACTCGCCGCCGGGGATGACCAGGCCGTCCACCTCGGCGAGTTCCTCGGGGCGCCGGACCGGCCTGGCCACGGCGTCCGCCGCGGCCAGGGCGATCAGGTGCTCCCGTACGTCGCCCTGGAGTGCGAGCACTCCGATGACGGGATCGGTCATTACCAGCCTCGGTTCGCGTAACGCTCGGCCTCGGGGAGGGTGTCGCAGTTGATGCCGACCATGGCCTCGCCCAGGTTGCGGGACGCGTCGGCGATGATCTTCGGGTCGTCGTAGAAGGTGGTGGCCTTCACGATGGCGGCGGCGCGCTTGGCCGGGTCGCCGGACTTGAAGATGCCGGAGCCGACGAAGACGCCCTCGGCGCCGAGCTGGCGCATGAGCGCGGCGTCGGCCGGGGTGGCGACGCCACCGGCGGAGAACAGCACCACGGGGAGCTTGCCGAGCTCGGAGACTTCCTTGACGAGCTCGTACGGGGCGCGCAGCTCCTTGGCGGCGGCGTACAGCTCGTTGTTGTCGAAGCCGCGCAGCTTGGCGATCTCGTTCTTGATCTGGCGCAGGTGGCGGACGGCCTCGACGACGTTGCCGGTGCCGGCCTCGCCCTTGGAGCGGATCATGGCCGCGCCCTCGGCGATGCGGCGCAGGGCCTCACCGAGGTTGGTGGCGCCGCAGACGAAGGGGGTCGTGAAGGCCCACTTGTCGGAGTGGTTGACCTCGTCGGCCGGGGTGAGGACCTCGGACTCGTCGATGTAGTCGACGCCGAGGGACTGCAGGACCTGGGCCTCGACGAAGTGACCGATGCGGGACTTGGCCATCACGGGGATGGAGACCGCGTCGATGATGCCCTCGATCATGTCCGGGTCGGACATCCGGGCCACGCCGCCGTCCTTGCGGATGTCGGCCGGGACCCGCTCCAGGGCCATGACGGCGACGGCACCCGCGTCCTCGGCGATCTTCGCCTGCTCCGGGGTCACGACGTCCATGATCACGCCACCCTTGAGCTGCTCGGCCATGCCACGCTTCACGCGCGCGGTGCCGGTCTCGGGGGTCTGGTTCTCGGTGCTGGACACGGGTTGACCTCACTGATGTGAAAAGAGGATTTCTGCAGCACCGAGGAAACGCGAAGGGACCAGGCCACAGCAAGGGCCAATGGGGAGGCGGTGGATCGTTTTCCGGCCACCGGGGGACCGGAACCGCTATCCGGCCCGGTCCACCAGGGCCGCCGGAGGCTCGTCGTCCATCTCGAACGCCATCGGGAACGGGGCGTGACCGGCCAGCCGGAACCAGCGGACCTTGCGGTGCTGGCGCAGCCGGCGGGCCCCGCCGACGGCGTCGTTGTGGAAGCGCCGGGCCATCGGAACCCGGCGTACCGCCTCGGTCAGCTCATGGATCGCGGCCTCTCCCCCAGGCACTTCCTTCACCGTCTCCACCTGCGCGGACTCCGCGAACACGGCCCGCAGCGCCTGGCTCAGCTCGCTCTCGGCGAACTCCCGCTGCTCCTCCTCGGCCTGCCGGGCGGCGTGGGCGGCCTCGTAGAGGACGATCGACGCGGCGGGGTCCAGGACGCCGGACGTCGCGAGTTCCTGGGCCACCGACGCCCGCCGCAGCAACTGCGCGTCGAGGGCGGCGCGGGCGGCGTCGATCCGGGCGTGCAGACGGTCCAGCCGGCCTGCGGTCCAGCTCAAGTACAGGCCGATCGCCACGAGAGCGACGAGGATCCAGATGAGGGTTGCGGTCACGGGCGGCAACACTACCGACGTACGCCCACGGCCCTACGCGCCCCCGGGCCCCGCACCGCTCAGTCCCGCGTCAGTCCCGCGCCAGCCCCAGCCGCGCCCGCAGCCCCGGCGCCCTGTCGTCGTCCGCCGCGGCCACCGCCGCCGCGCCCGCCGTGACCGTCTCGTAGACCGACAGGATGTCCGCGCCGACCGTCGACCAGTCGAAGCGCCGTACGTGCGCGCTGCCGCGCTCGCGCAGCTCCGCGAGCCGTTCCGGGTCGGCCAGGAGGCGTACGGCCGCCGCCGCGAGGTCGTCCGCGTCCTCGTTGGCGAAGAGCTCGCCCGCCGCGCCCTGGTCGAGGACCTGGGCGAAGGCGTCGAGGTCGGAGGCGAGCACCGGGGCGCCCGCCGACATGGCCTCGACCAGGATGATGCCGAAGCTCTCGCCGCCGGTGTTGGGGGCGATGTACAGGTCGACGCTGCGCAGGAAGCGCGCCTTGTCCTCGTCGCTGATCATGCCGAGGAACTCGACGCGCGAGCGGAGTTCCGCCGGCAGCGTCTCCACCGCCTCCTCCTCGTCGCCGCGCCCCGCCACCAGCAGCCGGGTCTGCGGCCGCTCGGCGAGGATCTTCGGCAGGGCCCTCATCAGCACCGGCAGGCCCTTGCGGGGCTCGTCGATACGGCCGATGAAGCCGATGGTGTCGCCCTGCCACTCCGGCTTGGGCTCGGCCTTGGCGAAGAAGTCCACGTCGACGCCGTTGGGGATCACCACCGCGTCGCCGCCGAGGTGCTCCACCAGCGTGCGCCGGGCGTACTCGCTCACCGCGATGCGCGCGCTGATCTTCTCCAGGGCGGCCTGGAGGATCGAGTACGCGGCGATCATCGCCTTGGAGCGCGGGTTGGAGGTGTGGAAGGTGGCGACCAGCGGGCCCTGCGCCGCCCAGCAGGTCAGCAGGCCGAGCGACGGCGAGGACGGCTCGTGGATGTGGACGACGTCGAACTCGCCGTCGTGCAGCCATCTGCGTACGCGTGCCGCGCTCAGGAAGCCGAAGTTCAGCCGGGCCACCGAGCCGTTGTACGGCACCGGCACCGCGCGGCCCGCCGAGACGACGTACGGCGGCAGCGGGGTGTCGTCGTCGGCCGGGGCGAGGACGGACACGTCGTGGCCGAGACGGATGAAGTACTCGGCGAGATCACGGATGTGGAACTGGACGCCGCCCGGCACGTCCCAGGAGTACGGGCAGACGATGCCGATCCTCACGAGGGCGCCTTACCGGGGTCGAGATCCTTGAGCCACAACCGTTGCAGCATGTGCCAGTCCTCCGGGTGGTCGGCGATGCCCGAGGCGAAGGCATCGGCCAGCGCCTGTGCCATGACAGACGTCTTTTCCGCCCGCGTACCTGACTCGGGCACCTCGATCGGGGGATGCACCCTGCCCTGCATCACCGGCGAGTCGTCGTACCAGAGCGTCACGGGGAGCAGCAGCGCCCCGGTCTGCTGGGCGAGGAGCGCGGGCCCGGCGGGGATGCGGGTCGCCTCGCCGAAGAACTGGACCTCGACGCCGGACGACGACAGGTCGCGCTCGGCGACCAGGCAGACCAGGCCGCCGTCGCGCAGCCGCCGGGCCAGGGTGCCGAAGGCGCTGCCGCCGCTGTGCGGCAGGACCTCCATGCCGAGGCCCTCGCGGTAGGCGACGAAACGGTCGTAGAGGGTCTCGGGCTTGAGGCGCTCGGCGACGGTCGTGAAGGGCGTCTCCAGCTTGGTGGTGACCCAGGCGCCGGCGAGGTCCCAGTTGCCCATGTGGGGCAGCGCGAGGATCACGCCCCGGTCGGAGGCGATGCCGTCGGTGAGGTAGTGCACGTCCTTGGGGTCGAAGCCCGTCCTCACGCGCTCCGCGCTCCACGCGGGCAGCCGGAAGGACTCCATCCAGTAGCGCAGGTACGAGCGCATGCCCGCGCGGGACAGCTCGGCGAGCCGCTCGGGGCTCGCGTCGGGCACCACGCGCGCGTAGTTGCTCTCCAGCCGCCGGACGCCCTTGCCGCGCTTCTTCCAGGCGAGGTCGGCGATGGTCTGCCCGAGGCGCACGGCGACCGGCTCGGGGAGCTTCTTGACCGCTCCCCAACCGAGGCCGTACATGGCGTCGGTCAACCGGTCCCTGGCGCTCACTTCGCCGCCTCCTGCGCGGCCGCCGCCTCGTCGGCCTCGGCCGATTCACGGCGGACCGTGACCACCCGCTGGATCAGGGTCACCAGGCTGCCGACCGCGACGATCCACAGGGCGACGGGCAGCAGGTACTGGATGCCCGGCACACCGAACTTGTGCAGGCCCGCGAACCCGGCCGCGACCAGGGAGATCACCAGTCGCTCGGCCCGCTCGACCAGCCCGTTCACCGCGACCGGCAGCCCGATGGCCTCGCCCCGGGCCTTGGTGTACGACACCACCTGGCCGCTCGCCAGGCAGAAGATCGAGACGGCGCACAGCGTGATGTCGTCGCCGCCACCGGCGTACCAGAGGGCGAAGCCGCCGAAGATCGCGCCGTCCGCCACCCGGTCGAGCGTGGAGTCCAGGAAGGCGCCCCAGCGGCTGGAGCGGCCGAGCTGGCGGGCCATGTTGCCGTCGACGAGGTCGGAGAACACGAAGAGCGTGATCACGACCGTGCCCCAGAAGAACTCGCCCATGGGGTAGAAGACCAGCGCGCCCGCGACCACCCCTGCGGTACCGAGGAGGGTCACCGTGTCGGGGCTGACGCCCCTGCGGATCAGAAACGCGGCGAACGGTGTGAGGACACGCGTGAAGAATGCACGCGCGTACTTGTTCAGCATGGCCTTCCCGAGGGTCGGTGTCGCCGCGCGGCCCCTGCTGGCCACCGGCTGGCCCATCGTAGCCACGCGCGCGCGTGTGCGACCGCCGGGCACCCGAGCCCCGTGTCACGTCCTCGTGGCGTACGGGTAACGGCGCGATCGCGTCCGCTGTATGGACGCACCGTGACGAGAGTGGAAAGCTCGAAGAACCGCGGGCGTCACCGGAGCCGCCATCGCACGCGGATCCGCATGTCCGCGCCCACAGTGACCTCACCGTGCACGGGAGGCAGGACCATGGGCGACAAGGCGAACGCACACCCCGGAGCCGCCGGCAGGGCAACAGCGGCCGACCACCCCGCGTCCATACGGAATGTGGTGCTGGTCGGCCACTCCGGATCGGGCAAGACGACATTGGTGGAAGCTCTCGCGCTGACCGCGGGGGCGGTGAACCGGGCGGGCCGCGTGGAGGACGGCGGCACCGTCTCCGACTACGACGAGATCGAGCACCGGCAGAATCGTTCGGTGCAGCTCTCCCTGGTGCCGGTCGAATGGGACGGCATCAAGGTCAATCTGCTGGACACCCCCGGATACGCCGACTTCGTCGGGGAACTCAGGGCCGGTCTGCGAGCCGCGGACGCGGCCCTTTTCGTCGTCTCCGCCTCGGACGGCGTGGACGGCTCGACCCGCATGGTGTGGGAGGAGTGCGCGGCCGTCGGCATGCCGCGCGCGATCGTGATCACGCACCTGGAGGCGGCCCGCGCGGACTTCGAGGAGATGACCCGCACCTGCGCGGAGGCCTTCGGCGGCGACGACCCCGACGCCGTGCTGCCGCTGTATCTGCCGCTGCGCGGCCCCGAGGGCCCCGACGGGCACGCGCCCGTGACCGGACTGACCGGGCTGCTGTCGCAGAAGCTGTTCGACTACTCCTCCGGCGAGCGCAAGGAGTCCGAACCGGGCGAGGACCAGCTCCCGGAACTGGAGGAGGCCCGCAACCGGCTGATCGAGGGGATCATCTCCGAGAGCGAGGACGAGACCCTCATGGACCGCTATCTCGGCGGTGAGCAGGTCGACGTCAAGACCCTGATCGAGGACCTCGAACGGGCCGTCGCGCGCGGGGTGTTCCACCCGGTGCTGGCCGCCGCTCCCGCCGCCGACGGCGGCAAGCAGGGGCTCGGCACGGTCGAGGTGCTGGAGCTGATCACCCGCGGCTTCCCGACGCCGTTCGAGCACCCCACGCCCGGCGTCACGACCATCGACGGCAAGCCGCGCGAGATCAAGGCCTGCGACACCGAGGGCCCGCTGGTCGCGGAGGTCGTCAAGACGTCCTCCGACCCCTACGTGGGGCGCGTCTCCCTGGTCCGCGTCTTCTCCGGCACCCTGCGCCCCGACGAGACCGTCCACGTCTCGGGGCACGGCCTGGCCGACCGCGGCCACGAGGACCACGACGTCGACGAACGCGTCGGCGCCCTGTCCACGCCCTTCGGCAAGCAGCAGCGCCCGGTGACGCACGCCATCGCCGGCGACCTGGTGTGCGTGGCGAAGCTCAGCCGCGCGGAGACCGGCGACACCCTCTCGGCCAAGGACGACCCGCTCCTGATGGAGCCCTGGCAGATGCCCGACCCGCTGCTGCCGCTCGCCATCCAGGCGCACAGCAAGGCGGACGAGGACAAGCTCTCGCAGGGTCTGTCCCGGCTGGTCGCCGAGGACCCGACGATGCGGCTCGAACAGAACCAGGACACCCACCAGGTGGTGCTGTGGTGCCTCGGCGAGGCCCACGCCGACGTCGCGCTGGAGCGGCTGCGCAGCCGCTACGGCGTCCAGGTCGACGTCGTACCCCACAAGGTCTCCCTTCGGGAGACGTTCGCCGGCAAGTCCGGTGGGCGCGGGCGACATGTGAAGCAGTCCGGCGGGCACGGGCAGTACGCGATCTGCGAGATCGAGGTGGAGCCGCTGCCGAACGGCTCGGGCATCGAGTTCGTGGACAAGGTCGTCGGCGGCGCGGTGCCGCGGCAGTTCATCCCGTCCGTCGAGAAGGGCGTAAAGGCCCAGGCCGCCAAGGGAGTTGCGGCCGGCTACCCGCTCATCGACGTGCGGATCACCCTGCTCGACGGCAAGGCGCACTCGGTGGACTCCTCCGACGCCGCCTTCCAGACGGCCGGGGCGCTGGCGCTGCGGGAGGCCGCGGCCGACGCGAAGATCCATCTGCTGGAGCCGGTGGCCGAGGTGAGCATCCTGGTCGGCGACGACTACGTGGGCGCCGTGATGAGCGACCTGTCCGGGCGGCGCGGCCGGGTGCTGGGCACCGAGCAGACCAGCGGCAACCGCACCGTCGTCAAGGCCGAGGTGCCGGAGATCGAGATCGGCCGGTACGCCGTCGACCTGCGCTCCCTGTCGCACGGCACGGCCCGCTTCCACCGCTCCTACGCACGGCACGAACCGATGCCGCCGCAGATCGCCGAAAGGATCCGTGAAGAGGCCCGCGATTCCTAGCAGTTGGTGCCGGGCACGCTCCAAGTGAGCTTGGTGGAACGCTCCGAGCGGCCTGTGCGGAACGCTTCCCTCCGAGTCGGCGGGCGGCTTCGGCCGTCCGCCGACGAATGTCGGTGGCTGCGGATACGCTGATGACCTGATCAACAGGTGTGCGAAGCAAGCAAGTCGGGAAGGCCGCAGGAGCGACCATGGCGGCGATCGGGGGCGGGTATGACCGTTGATGCCGGTTACGAGAGCGTCTTCGGACCACAGGTGCCCCGCACGGGGGACGAGAGCCAGACGGCGACCTTCGCCCTGGCCTCGGCGGCGTACCGGGACAATCTGGTCGACGACATCACGAAGGCCAACAACGAATGGCACAAGACGACGGTCAAGGAGGGCCAGGGCTGGGCCGGCGGCCTGTTCAAGCCCAACCTCGGTGAGGCGTTCTCCCGGGCCGTGATCGACCGCATGATCGGCGACGGCCGCAAACCGCTCATCCAGTCCTTCGGCACCGAGCCCCAGGTCGTCGTCGACCACTGCCTGGCCGCCTACCGGCTGCGCCGCGCGCGGGACCTGCGGCTGTCCACGGTCATGCTGCTGACCGGGGTGCTGTTCCTGCCCGGCCTGCTGGTGTGGCTCCTGGTGTTCGTGATCCGCACCACCATCGACAAGAACCCCAACAAGCGCGCCTCCGCCCTGGCCACCGCACTCCTGGTCGGCGTCGGCGCCCTCGCCGTCCTGTTCCTGATCAAGAGCCCGTTCACCGGCATCTGGGGCTGGTACGCACGCGCGTGCGTGGTCGCCCCCGTCATCGGCTGGTTCTGGGCCAAGCAGATCTGCGACAGCGCCGCGAAGGACCTGCGCGCCCGCTGGGACGGACTGATCGCGGGCAGCAGCGTCGGCGCCCAGGTCCCGGAGGCGGTGCCGAGCAGCCCCGGCGAGACCCAGGCCGAGCAGAAGCGCCAGTCCCTCGCCCGCCTCAGCGCCGAGCAGCAGTCCAACCACGTCTTCTACGCCGGCCCCAAGGGCATCCTCGGCATGGGCACCCGCTGGGGCAGCTGGCAGCTCGCCGAGGACCTCACCCCCGCCGACCCGACCCGGGAGATCCACCCCTTCCGCAGCTGGGACGTCATCCGCAACATCGAGGCCCGGCTGCGGATGCTGGAGCGCAACACCATCAACACCGGCGGCTTCCCGAAGGCCTCCATACGACACTGGATCGTGTCCCCGATCGGTGAGAACGCCAGCGCGGTGACCCGCACCGAGCAGTCGGCCGACATCGAGGCGTTCCAGCACCGCCAGCACTCGATACAGGACATCTGCAACAAGCAGCAGTTCGGCAGCGGCGACCGGCACTACCTCGGCGTGCAGTGGACGCTGTGGGACGGCCAGCTGATCCTCACGATGATGATCACCGTCACCGTGCTGCACGAGACGTTGCGCATCGAGGTGACGGGACATGCGCTCGGCCCGGTGAACTCCCTGTTCACGGGTAAGTCGGAGGCTCCCACGAAGGAGGTCGCGAAGTCCTTCAAGCCGTGGGAGACCCGCAAGGTCAACCTGCCGCTGGTCCCCACCGACGAGGTCGTACGACTGACCGTGCGCGCCCCGCTGACCTGGTACCCGCCCCTGCTGAACTGGCTCGGCGGGACCATCGTCCTCCCCGAGCCGTTCGGCCTGCGGCACGTCTGGGCCGACCAGCCCTGGCGCCACCGCTTCATGGCCGACGACGCCATGCGCGCCGCGACACCGGTGCTCCGCGTGGTGCACGCGGCGGCGATCAAGGTCCTGGAGGACAACGGCGTCGACACGGAGAAGTTCGGCACGAGGTCGGCGTTCCTCAGCACCGCGGTCCAGGACCCGTCGCCCAAGAAGGCCGACCTCTACGACGCGTAGCCGCCTCCGGCGCCCGGCCCGCCGCTACGCGGGCCAGGCGTCCGCCAGCATCTTGCGGGTGTCGGCGAGCAGCTGCGGCAGCACCTTGGTGTGACCGACGACCGGCATGAAGTTCGTGTCGCCGCCCCAGCGGGGCACGATGTGCTGGTGCAGGTGGGCGGCGATACCGGCACCGGCCACCGTGCCCTGGTTCATGCCGATGTTGAAGCCGTGCGCGCCGGACGCGGTGCGCAGGGCCGTCATCGCCTGCTTGGTCAGCGCGGCCAGCTCGACGGTCTCCGCGTCCGTGAGATCGGTGTAGTCGGCCACGTGCCGGTAGGGCACGACCATCAGGTGACCGCCGTTGTACGGATACAGATTCAGCACCGCGTACACCTGCTCGCCGCGCCGGACGATCAGACCGTCCTCGTCGGACTTGGCCGGGATGGAGCAGAAGGGACAGCCGTCGTCGGCACCCGGGCCGGTCGGCTTGTTCTCGCCCTGGATGTAGGCCATCCGGTGGGGCGTCCACAGACGCTGGAACGCGTCCTGGGTCCCCACTCCCCACTGCTGCTCCGGCTCACTCGTCATGCAGGGAAGCATATGGCTTCGCCCGTTCGCGGCGTGTCGCCGGGGTTGCGGCGAAGCCGTCCCGGGCGAAGCTGGCCGGGTGGACGCCGACAGCCGCAAGGACCACGACCAACCGCCCGCCGAGCCCCACCGGGACCCGCGCCCCGAGGCCCGCCAGGACCCGCACCCCGAAGCCGGCCGGGACCCGCACCCCGAGCCCCACCGGGACCCGTTTGCCGCCGAGTCCCCTCCGGACCCGTTTGCCGCCGAGCCCTCTCCGGACCCGCTTGCCGCCGAGCCCCGCCCGGAAGCAGAAGCCGAGCCCCGCCGCCGTGAGCCGCCCACCGATGCCGACGGCGAGTCGCCTACCCCGGCCGACCGCGAGCGGCTCACCGAGGCCGACCCCGAACCGCTTGCCGAGGCCGACGGCGAGCCGAGCACCGAGGCCGACCGCGAGCCGAGCACCGAAGCACCCCGAGAGCCGAGCACCGAAACCCTCCGGGAGCCCCACCCCGAAGCCCTCCGAGAGCCTCGCCCCCAGACATCCCGGCCGCGTACCGAGGGTCCCCCGAAGCCGCGCCCCGAGAGTCCCCCGGAGCCGCGCCCCGAAGCCCGCTGGGAGCAGCGCACCGAGGTCCCCCTCGCCGTGGCGTCGCTGTTGTTCCTCGCCGCGTACGCCACCAAAGTCCTGTGGCACGACCTGCCGAGCGTCTGGCAGGACCTCTGCCTCGCCGTGCTGCTGACCGCCTGGGCCCTGTTCGCGATCGACTACGCGGTCCGCTGGCGGCTCAGCGGGCAACGGCTGCGGTTCGTCCGGACGCACTGGCTGGACACGGTGGTGCTGGTGCTGCCGCTGCTGCGCCCGCTGCGGGTGGTCAAGGTGTACGAGGCGGTCCAGCGCCGGCACGGCCAGCCCCGCCTCGCGCTGCATGCGCGCGTGATCTTCTACGCCGGAATCTCGACCGTGCTGCTGGGCTTCGCCGGTGCCCTCGCCGTCTACCAGCAGGAGCGCGGGGCGCCGGGGGCGACCATGCGCACCTTCGGGGACGCCATGTGGTGGACGTGCGCCACGCTCGCCACCGTGGGATACGGCGACGTCACCCCCGTCACCCCGGTCGGACGGCTCATCGCGGTCGGGATCATGGCCGTAGGACTGGCGCTGCTGGGCGCGGTGACCGGCACGTTCGCCTCCTGGCTGCTCCAGGTGTTCTCGCGCGAGGACGACGAGAGGCCCCCGGGAAGCTGAGCCTCCCGAGGGCCTCCGCGTACCGCGGGACGATCAGACCTGCGCCCGCTCCTCGACGACCTTCGCGATCTTCGCGATGGCCTCGTCGAACGGGATGCCGTTCTCCTGCGAGCCGTCGCGGTAGCGGAAGGACACCGAGCCGCCCGCCATGTCCTCGTCGCCCGCGATGACCATGAAGGGCACCTTCTGCTTCTGGGCGTTGCGGATCTTCTTCTGCATCCGGTCCGAGGAGGCGTCCACCTCGACCCGCAGCCCCTGCTTCTTCGCGGCGGCGGCGAACTTCTCCAGGTACTCGACGTGCGCGTCACCGATCGGGATGCCGATCGCCTGCACCGGCGCCAGCCACGCCGGGAACGCGCCCGCGTAGTGCTCCAGGAGAACCGCGAAGAACCGCTCGATGGAGCCGAACAGCGCGCGGTGGATCATGACCGGGCGCTGCTTGGAGCCGTCCGGACCCGTGTACTCCAGGTCGAAGCGCTCGGGCAGGTTGAAGTCGAGCTGGATGGTCGACATCTGCCAGGTGCGGCCGATCGCGTCCTTGGTCTGGACGGAGATCTTCGGGCCGTAGAAGGCGGCGCCGCCCGGGTCGGGGACGAGGGGCAGACCCTGCTTCTCGGCGACCTGGCGGAGGGTCTCCGTGGCCTCCTCCCAGACCTCGTCCGAGCCGACGAACTTCTCCGGGTCCTTGGTGGACAGCTCCAGGTAGAAGTCGGTCAGACCGTAGTCCCGCAGCAGGCCGAGGACGAAGGTGAGCGTCTTGTCGAGCTCCTCCGACATCTGCTCACGGGTGCAGTAGATGTGCGCGTCGTCCTGCGTGAAGCCGCGCGCGCGGGTCAGACCGTGCACGACGCCCGACTTCTCGTACCGGTACACGGTCCCGAACTCGAAGAGGCGCAGCGGCAGTTCGCGGTACGAGCGGCCGCGCGCGTCGAAGATCAGGTTGTGCATCGGGCAGTTCATGGGCTTGAGGTAGTAGTCCACGCCCTCGTCGAGCTGCATGGGCGGGTACATGCCGTCGGCGTACCAGTCCAGGTGCCCGGACGTCTCGAAGAGCTTCCCCTTCGTCGCGTGCGGGGTGTAGACGAACTCGTAGCCCTCCTCCTCGTGGCGGCGGCGCGAGTAGTCCTCCATGACCCGGCGGATGATGCCGCCCTTGGGGTGGAAGACGGCGAGGCCGGAGCCGATCTGCTCGGGGATGGAGAACAGGTCCAGCTCGGAGCCCAGCTTGCGGTGGTCGCGCTTCTCGGCCTCGGCGAGGAAGTCGAGGTAGCCCTTCAGCTCGTCCTTGGTCGGCCAGGCGGTGCCGTAGATGCGCTGGAGCATGGGGTTCTTCTCGCTGCCGCGCCAGTAGGCGGCCGCGTTGCGCATCAGCTTGAACGCCGGGATGTTCCGGGTGGAGGGCAGGTGGGGACCGCGGCAGAGGTCCTTCCAGCACAGGTCGCCGGTCTTGGCGTCGAGGTTGTCGTAGATCGTCAGCTCACCGGCGCCGACCTCGACGTCCGCGCCGTCATCGCTCGAAGCCGAGCCCTTGAGGCCGATCAGCTCCAGCTTGTACGGCTCGTTCGCCAGCTCCTCGCGGGCCGCCTCGTCGGTCACCACCCGGCGGGAGAACTTCTGGCCGCGCTTCTGGATCTCCTGCATCTTCTTCTCGATGGCCTTGAGATCCTCGGGCGTGAACGGCTTCTCGACGTCGAAGTCGTAGTAGAAGCCGTCCTTGACCGGCGGGCCGATGCCCAGCTTGGCCTCGGGGAAGAGCTCCTGCACGGCCTGCGCCATGACGTGGGCGGTGGAGTGGCGCAGGATGTTGAGGCCGTCCTCGGAGGAGATCTCGACGCCCTCGACGGTCTCGCCGTCCTTGACCTCGTACGCCAGGTCCTTCAGCTCACCGGCCACCCGCGCGGCGATGATCGAGCGCTCGCCGGCGAAGAGCTCGGCGGCCGTAGTGCCCGTCGTCACCGTGCGCTCTTCCCGCTCGGAATCGCGTTGGATGATCACACGGACGTCTGACACCGGTCTCTCCTGACTGAAGGGGATGCGGGCGCCATACCGTGAGCGCGCGCAATAGGGGATCGTACCGACCCGCACCCACCGACCGCGAAATCAGTCCCCTCCGCAGGCTTCCTCGAAGAAGTCCAGGTTCTCCTGCAACGACTTCATCAGCCGGTCCCGCTCCGCCTCGTCCACCTGCACGGGTACGACGCCGGAGGCGCCGGTCAGCCGCCGGAAGCCGCCCCGGCTCTCCAGCCGCCCGTGCACCCGCACCGGCAGCCCGACCAGGTGGGCGTGCCCGGCGATGCGGTACGCCTCCTCGTCCAGGGTCAGCCGGATGTGCGGCACCTCGACGCCGGCGATCACCCGCAGCCGTACGCTGCCCTCCCCGCGCGGCCCCGACCTGCGCATCCGCACCACCGTCCCGGTGACCCGCACCGGCACGGACGGCTCCTCGCGCAGATAGCGGGCCCCGGCCTCGCGCAGCACGGGCAGGTCGCCCGGCGAGAACTCGACGGGCTCCCCGGAGGCGGCACACCCCTCGGGCACCCCCGCGGCCGGTGCCCAGTCCACGGCGATGCGCGCTCCCTCCGTGCCGCGCACGAGCGCGATGAGGGCCTCGGTGAGCTCACGGCTGACGCCCGCCTCGACAGCCCCGTCGAAGGCGTCCATGCCGCCGGTGGCCCGCTGGTAGTCGATGGCCTCGCGGGCCGCGCACAGGGCCTGGTGGAGGCGTACCGAGAGGGGGCGGCCGGTGTCGACGGGCACGAAGGCGGTGAGCCGGCCGTCGGTGGCGGCGCCGACGAGGACGTTCTCCAGCAGGGACAGAGCGGCGCGGCGATGCCGGGCGCCGTAGTAACCGGCACGCGCGCGCGTGGCGAGCGCGCCTGCGAGAAGGGTCTGCCGGGCGGCGGTGCGCAACTGCTCCTCCGCCGACCAGGACGCGGCTCCCGCCGGCCCGGTCGGTACGTCCCGCCACCAGCGGATCTCGTCGCTGGGCACGGCGAGGCCGACGAGGACCTCGTGCGCGGAGGGGGTGCCGCTGCGGGCGAGCGCGACGAGCGCCTCGCCGAGCAGGTCGTCGCTGTCGGGGAAGGCGCGGCTCTCGGGGACGAGCAGGCTGGTGCCGCCGGTGCCGGGTCCCGGTGGGGTCCAGCGGCCGTAGCGTCCGGGGGCGCCGCCGCGGCGCTGCCAGCCGTGCCGGTGCAGCAGGGCGCTGAGGACGGCGGGGTCGACGTCGTCCGGGTCGGGGGCGCGGTTCCACGCGGCGGCGTCGACGGGGTGCGGCCGGACCGGCCGCAGGGGTTCCTCCACGGGGCGGTGGGTCATGGTCTGCCTCCCGTCCCGACCCGCGTCATGATCTCGCACAGCGCCCGGTCGTCGAAGATGCGTGCGGTCGGTATCCGCACGGTGGTCCGGGTCCGGCCTGTGACCGGGTGCCCGGCGAGGTTGACCCAGTAGCAGCAGTGCCGCAGGTCGAGGCGGTCGTGGCTGGCGCGCAGCCAGTCGTCCTGGGATCTCGGCACGAGCATGACCACGAGGATCTTGTGCACCGAGACGGGGGTGCGCGCGAGCTTGCGCAGATGGTCGTTGTCGAGCGTGAAGGAGAAGAACCGGCCGGGCGGGTTGGGCGCGACCTGGTAGGTGCACTTGAGCTGCACCTTGATGGTGACCTCGTCGTCGACGGTGTGCCCGGGCGAGCCGTGGCTGACGTGCCAGTCGATGCCGTTGTCGGGAAACGGCTGCGACAGCGAGCAGCCGGCCGCCGCGGCGACGGCGTGCAGATAGCCCACCTGCAAGGTCTCCATGCAGGCGGTGGTGGCGAGTGTGCCGCGAAGGGGGCCCGTACGTTCGGGCAGCAGCCCGCCCCGCTCGGGCTGCGCTATCGCCATGACCAACAGCCTTCCACGCTCGGTGAATCCGAACCGTGGGTCTCTGAACTGCAAAGACCCGTATTCCTGTTGTGTCCTTCCGGCGTACGGCGCAAACAGCCCGGGTATCACCAAACAGGCAGAAGACGGTGCGTCAGCTGCCGTGGGTGAACGAGGGGTTGTGTAGGTATGACGTGCTGGTACGAGGGGCCCCTGGCCGCCTTCGACACGGAGACGACGGGCGTCGACGTGGAGACCGACCGGATCGTGTCGGCCGCCGTCGTCGTCCAGGACGCCCCGGGCACCCGGCCGCGGGTGAGCCGGTGGCTGGTGAACCCGGGTGTGCCGGTGCCCGAGGGCGCGACGGCGGTGCACGGGCTGACGGAGGACCATCTGCAGCGCAACGGCCGCTGGCCGGCGCCGGTGATGTACGAGATAGCGGAACAGCTGGGCGAACAGGCGTCCGCGGGGCGGCCGTTGGTGGTGATGAACGCGCCGTTCGATCTGACGCTGCTGGACCGGGAGTTGCGCCGCCATCGCGCGTCGTCCCTGGACCGCTGGTTCGAGTCGTCGCCGTTGCTGGTGCTCGATCCGCGGGTCCTGGACAAGCACCTGGACCGCTACCGCAAGGGCCGCCGCACGCTGACCGACCTGTGCGCGCACTACGAGGTCACGCTGGACGGCGCGCACGACGCGGGCGCGGACGCGCTGGCCGCGCTGGAGGTCGTACGAGCGGTGGGGCGGCGTTTCGCGGCGCGGCTGGAGCGGCTGTCCCCGATCGAGCTGCACAACCTCCAGGCGGGTTGGCACGCGGCACAGGCGCGGGGCCTACAGGCGTGGTTCGCGCGCAGCGGCACCCCGGAGGCGGTGGATCCGGCATGGCCGCTGCGTCCGGAACTGCCGGCGGCGGCTGCCTGAGGGGTCGCGCGACAAGAAGAAGCGCGTGACAAAAAGAAGCCGGTCCGCGTACTGCGGACCGGCTTTCTCCCGGTGGGCGATACTGGGTTCGAACCAGTGACCTCTTCGGTGTGAACGAAGCGCTCTCCCACTGAGCTAATCGCCCGGGAACGCACTGAACAATACAGGTCCCGGCGGCTTTCCTTCAAACCGCTTCCAAGTAGGCGGCCAGGCCTCTCCGTCCGGCCCGCATCATCAGCCGGTGATTGGCCCGGAACACCGGCCGCCCCGGCACGGCCAGGCGCCGCAGCAGCGGTTTGTTCACGTCGACGACCTGGTCGTACAGCGCGAGGGTGCCGGCGCCGTCCCCGGTGATCGTCCAGCGCGCCCAGCCCTCCAGGTCCCCGGTCATGGCGATCTCCAGGACCCCGGAGGCCCTCTCGCGGCGCACTTCCCGCGCGGTGAAGACGAGGTCGTACGGCAGGGTGGCCCGGATCGTGATGACGCCGGTGGTGTCGTCGAGGCGTTCCACGGCACGGACCTGGGGCCACCAGCGGGGGTAGTCCTCGGCCTGTTCCAGCACGTCGTAGACGGTGGTCGGCGACGCGGGCAGGGCCCATCGGGTGTGGAAGCGGTAGTGGCTCCAGTCCATGGACAGAGTCTGCCCGTATGCATCTGAGTACGTTCTGAGTACGCGCACTCATGCCGTACGACGTGACCCGGACCACACTCCAAGGCATGACGCACTTTCCGCCCCCGGCCGAGGAGTTGCGGCTCCTGGACGCGGAGCTGTTCCACCTCGACGCCCGCCGGACCCAGTTGCTCCGGCGCCGCGCCTGGCTGGTCACCGCCCTCCAGACACCGACTCCTCCCCCGCCCCGTTCCACCCCGGCCGCCCGCCCCGAGGCCACCGCGCCCCGGGTGCAGAACGTGCTGCTGATGCTGGGCGGTGTCCTGCTGGTCATCGCTGCGACGGCGTTCACGCTGGTCAGCTGGGGAGACCTGGGGATCGCGGGGCGGGCCCTGGTGCTCGGCGCGGTCACCGCGGCGGCGCTCGCCACGCCGACGGCCCTGCTGAAGCGCGGCCTGCGCTCGACGGCCGAGTCGGTGGCGGGCCTGGGCCTGGCGCTGACGGTCCTCGACGCGTACGCACTGCACGAGACGGTCTTCACGCGGGCGGAGGGCGCGCCCTACACGGCGATCGCATCGGCGCTGCTGGCGGCCCTGTGGCTGGCGTACGGCCTGCTGCCGCCTCTGAAGGACCTGCGTCTGCCGCTCCCCGCGGCCCTCCTGGTGGCCCAACTGCCCCTCTCCTTCGGCGCATTGGCGCTGGACGCCGACTCCTACGGCATCACCGCGGCCGTGCTGCTGACGGCCGCGTTCGACACAGTTGTGGCGCTCCGAGCGACCGCCGGACCCGTACGCCTGCTCGCCGTCGTCGGCGCGTACGGTCTGGGCGGCTCGGGCGTATGGGCGGCCGGTTCGCTGTCGTGGACGGCAACCGGCCCGAGCGCCGCCGCCCGTGCGGCGGCGCTCCTCCTCCTCGCCGCGACGATCGCGCTGGCGGCGGCATGGCGAGGCGCGAGCGCCCCGGGCACCGCGCCCTCCACCGGCCTCCCGGCGACGCGGAGCACCGGTCACGCCTTCGGCCTCTCGGTCGTCTCCGCCCTCCTGCTGGTCGCCGCGCTCGGTGGCACGGCGCGCTCCGCGCTTCCCGGCGCATGGACGGTTCCGGTCCATCTCGCCTGCGGCATCGCCCTGTTGGCGGCGGTACGACCGGACAGGCTGCCGGAGGCGGTGCGGCGCGGGTTCGCCGCGGCCTCCGGCGCCGTCCAGGCCCTGGCCGTGGTGTGGACGCTGCCCGTCGTGGCGGTGACCCTGCTGGGGCCGGTCGCGTGGGTGACGCACGCCTGGTCGGGCGCACCGGCAGACCTCCGCGGGGCTGCCACGGTGGACATCCCCTGGCCGCCGGACGCGGCGACGGCGCCGCTGGTCCTGGTGGCCGTCGCGGCGGTACTGGCCCTGGCGGTACGGCACACGGACTGGCGTCCGCGAGCCCTGACCGGCGCGCTGGTGCTGACGTGGGCGGCGGCGCTGACGCTTCCCGCGGTCCTCGAACTGCCGTACACGCTCGGCCTGTTGATGCTGGGCTCGGTGACGGGCGTGATCCTGGCGTCGCCCTGGGGACAGCCGACCGCGACCGTCCTCGCCCTCGTCACCTCCGCGAACCTGGGCTTCGCCGCCCTCGCCTCCCAGTCGGCGACCCTCACCGCGCTCGGCGCCCTGACGGCGTTCTTCGCGGTGGTCTCCTGGCGGTTCACGGTCGTCACGGCCCCGGCGGCCCTCGCGTACGCCACCATGCTGGCCTGCGCGATCGGTGCGGCGGCGGACTGGCAGCCGCCGTACACAGCCCTGCTCGTGCTGGCGGTCCCGGTGTCCGCGGCCCTGCTGGCGGCGTGGCTCAAGGAGCCCCGGGCGACGGTGACGGTGGAGGTCACCGGAGCCGTCGCCGCCCTCCTGGCCCTCGCCCTCGCCGCGACCGACCCGCCGATGCTGGCCCTCGTCCTGTCCCTGTGCGGAGTGATCGCCACGGGCACCGCCCTTCGCCCCGACCGCCACACCGTGGGCTACGCGGCCGCCGCCCTCTTCCTCCTGGCCACCTGGGTGCGCCTGGCGGCCTGGGAGGTCGACACCCCCGAGGCGTACACGCTCCCGGTCACGATCCCGGCCCTGCTCGTCGGCCGGCTCCGCAGGCGGCGCGCCCCGGAGACCTCGTCCTGGACGGCGTACGGCCCCGGCCTGGCCGCCACTCTCCTGCCGAGCCTGGTCATGGCCTGGGGCGACCCCGGCTGGACCCGCCCGCTGCTCCTGGGCCTGGCGGCGCTGTCCCTCACCCTGCTGGGCGGCGGCTACAGCCTCCAGGCCCCCTTGGTCCTGGGCGGCTCGGTCCTGACCCTGGACGCGCTCCACGAACTGGCCCCGTACATAGTCCAGGTGACGGACGCCCTCCCCCGCTGGGTCCCCCCGGCGCTGGCGGGCCTCCTGCTTCTCGCCCTGGGAGCGACGTACGAGCAGCGCATCAGGGATGTGCAGAGGATGCGAGACAAACTGAGCAGCCTCCACTGAGGCGCCCCAAGGGGCACGGGGAACTGCGCGACCAGCCACAACCGGCCCGCAGTTCCCCACCACCTTCCGCCCTACGAAGGCATCTTGTCCCCCAACAGGGCCAGGTTCTCAATAGCCGCAAGCCCGTACAGCGCGGTGTCATTGGTCGACACCCACGCCGCCTCGCTGCCGGCCACCAACGTCACCGGCCCGCTCAACTCCTCCGTCTTCCAGGGCGCCGACTCCTTGTACCCGTCGGAGTTGTAGAACTTCTCCCAGGCCCGCTTGGCGAGCTTGGCGTCCCCGGTCTGCACCGCGGCGTACGCGTCGAGCCGCGAGTGGCCCTGGAACAGCAGCAGCGTCCCGAAGTTGGACCCGTACCGCGCCGCCTGCTCGGCCTTGGTGGCGTTGAAGTAGCGGCAGTAGTCGAAGTACGCCTCGTTGAACTCGGGCATGTCGACGAGGTCGATGAGCTCGGCGCACAGCTCGTTGAGGCCGAAGACCGCGGAGAGGTGCGAGACTCCGACGACGGGCGCCGAGGCGATCGCGAACTTGCCGGTGTCGAGGTCGTAGAGCCCGCTCCCCTGCACGAAGCCGTTCGGCTGGGCGCCGATCGTCTCCATGGTGGACAGCACACGGGCCTTGGCCTTCTCCCACTTCGGCCCCTTGCGCTCCCACTCGGTCAGCCACGCCGACACGAGCCCGCTCCAGTCCGTGCCGAAGCCGATCGACAGCGCGTGCCGGTCGGGCGTGTACGGCTCGGTGCGGATCTTGCGGATCGGGTCGAGGACGAGGAAGGTCTCGTCGGAGTCGACGTTGGCGTGCATGAGGTCGCCGACCCGCTCGTCCGCGGTGAGGAAGTAGTAGTAGCGCCGGTAGGTGGTGTTGGCGATGCGCTGCTGCTTGGCGCTGTCGGCGTAGTGCTGCACACCGTGCCGGGTGCCGAGGCCGGCCCACTTGCCGAGGTGGTAGACGTCGACCTCTCCGGTGTGCCGGGTCATCGCCTCGGCGAACCGGAAGATGTCCGCGCGGCCGGAGCGGAGGTACGCGAACCACAGCCAGAGGTCGGGCGAGAGCTCGGAGTTGTCCCAGGCGTAGCCGCCGATGTCGTACCGCCACTGGTGCCTGACGGTGTCATAGGTGTGCATGATGTCGCCGTAGTCCCAGAAGCCGTACCACCGGCGCTGCTCCACCTGGTCCTTGTAGTAGGTGAAGAGGAAGTCGAGGTGGTCCTCGATCTTCGCCTTGGCGGGCGTGGAGCGGTCGGGCTCGGAGTACAGGCCGGGCCCGAAGACCTTCGCCTTGATGAGCTGCTTGGGCGGCGCGGCGAGCTGCGGCAGCACCCGTACGGCCTCGACCTGTTCGGCGAGCTTCGCCGGGGCCGGGGTCGTCTCGTTGGCCCAGAACAGCAGTTCCGAGGTACGGGCGATGCCGTACGGCGTGCCGAACTCGGGCTCGTAATCCTCGTACGTGATGTTGAGGCCTTCGAGCTGTTCGGCGAAGGTGTCCTGGCCCATGCCGTCGTGGTAGAAGCGCAGGTCCATGGGCTGCGCCTCGGGCGACCAGAGCCAGAGGGTGACCTCGGCCTCGTCGGTGTGGGCGTCGCGGATGTCGAGCTGGGCGGGGAACTTCTCCCAGAAGTCCCGCAGGCCGAAGGAGAGTCCGCCGCTGACGCCACCGACGTAGCCGAACCCGGAGGCCCGCTTGCCGCCCCCCGCGCCGATCCAGCCGTGCCCCTTCTTGGTGCGCTTGCGCAGGGTGAAGCCGTCGGCGGAGAGCTGGGAGAGGGTGTAGTCGCCCCACTCGGGGATGTACTGCAACCTCGTCGTCACCCGCTGGTCCCAGGTGGCGGGGTCGGGCAGCTTCTCGCCCGCGTACTGGGCGGCCTGGACGGCGGCGCCGGGGTCGCGGCGCAGGCCCGTGATGCCCTTGACGGCCTCGCGGAGCAGACCGGTGCCCTCGCCGCCGATGCGGATGTGGCGGTCGTACGACTGGTCGCGCATCGGCACGGTGAAGCGGACGCCGATGCCACGGATGAAGTCGCCACTGGCCTTGCCCGGCTCCTGGGTGCCGTCGAAGGTGATGGTGTGCACCATGCGGAAGGAGTCGGCGCCCGCGTAGAAGTACAGGCGGAGGGAGAACGGCAGCCAACTCCGGTCGCCCTTGCGGTGTTTGCCGTCGATGCGGACGACCGCGCGGACCGGCCCGTCCTGCTCGACGGTCGCATCGGAGATCGCCCCGTCGAAGCGCTCGGTCTTCACCGTGCCCTGGTCCTCGTCCTCGATCTCGGGCTGGCGGATCAGGACGAGCTTGCCGTTCTTGGCGATCTCGGTGGAGCCGCGGGTGACCGACTTGATCAGCGTGGCACCGGACTTGCCGATCTTGGCGGTGATGACCCCGGTGGAGACGGTGATCGTGCCGCCGCTCTTGTCGACGGTGACCTTCTTGTCGGGTACGGCGGCCTCGCCCGCGGTCAGGGTGAGCTTGCCGTTGCCCGAACTCACCGCGTGGGCGGTCCACTTGAGGGAGCCGTCCGGCCAGTAGGCGATCGGCCAGGACTGCACGGGCACGGACGCGCCGTCCGCGTCCGTGAGCGCGAAGGTCTGGTCCTCCTGATGGACGCCCTTGGGCCAGGGCACGCCGAGCGTGGAGCCGGGGGCGGCACCGAGTCCGCCGTCCTCCAGCCAGTCCAGGGTCACCGGACCGTCGTCGGCCTCGGCGGCTCTGGGCGCGGCCTGCGCGTCCTTGGCTCCTAGCGCCCAGCTGAACTGCGCGGCGGCGCCGGCGACGGCGGCTGCCTTGAGGAGGGACCTGCGGGGGATGGGAGACATGGTCATTCCTTCCATGGGCGGCTGTGCGGATGATCAGGGGCATGACAGAGAGAGGTGCGGCGCCCGGGGCACCGACCTTGATGACGCAGGGGCCCGCACGTCGGCGGTACCGGCTGCGCGGGAGCGCACCGCCCGTCAGCGGTGCCGGTACCGCTCCTCCACGGCGAGGGCCGCGGCCGCGACGGCTCCCAGGACGGGAACCGCCAGCGGCGCGACGAACGCGGCGGACAGGGCCACGACACCCAGCCCGCCCACGATCAGGAAGGACCCGGCGGGGTCGAGCAGGGTGCGGCGCCCGGCGTCCGAGAGCAACGCCCGCCAGGAGTCACCGGGCGTCCAGACGGCCGCCGCCCGCAGCAGGGCCACGACCACGGCGATCAGGGCGAACAGACCGACGGCCCCGACGAACGGCCCGCCGGGAACCCCGGCCCGCGCGGCCAGGACGTCCACCCAGACCGCGCCGGCCACGGCCCAGCCGGCGAGCCCGACGACCCACCCGCGGCGCAGGGCCGTACGGAAGTCCGCGCCGAACTCCCGCCAGCCTCCGGCCTCATGGCGGATCCGCCGTCGCAGATGGCGGGCGCCGGCGGCGAAGGCCGCGGGGTAGGTGACGACTCCGAGCGAGGCCACCGCGATCCACACCCCGGTGAGCAGACACTCGGCGAACACGGCGAACCGCTCGCCCCCGAAGGACAGCCTGCGGGCCTTCACCCGTGCTTGCGCCATGCTGACCGCCTCACTTCAGTCCGGACGTCGCCATGCCGTCGATGAGATACCGCTGGAAGGCCATGAAGAAGGCGATGACCGGCACGAGCGCCACCAGGGACATCGCGATCATGCTTCCGTAGTTGGAGATGCCCTCCTGGTCGCGGAACATCATCAGGCCGAGCGAGACGGTGTACTTGTCGGGGGTGTTGAGGTAGATCAACGGCCCCATGAAGTCGTTCCAGGCGTTGATGAAGGTGAAGATGGCGCTGGTGATGAGGGCCGGGCGGGTCAGCGGCAGCACGATGGACCAGTAGGTCCGGAAGTGCCCGCAGCCGTCGAGCCTGGCGGCCTCGTCCAGCTCGCGCGGCAGTCCGCGCATGAACTGCACCATGAGGAAGACGAAGAACGCCTCGGTGGCCAGGAACTTGCCCGCCACGAGCGGCACCATGGTGTCGACGAGTTCCAGCTTGCGGAACATCACGTACTGCGGGATGAGCAGCACGTGGTACGGCAGCAGCAGCGTGCCGATCATCAGCGTGAACAGCAGGTTCCGCCCGGCGAACCCGATCTTGGCGAAGGCGTACGCGGTCAGCGAGCTGGAGATCACGACACCGACGACGGCGAGCCCGGCGTACGTCAGCGAGTTCAGGAAGAACGTGCTGATGGAGATGCCGGAGATACCGTCGGCGAGCCCCGAGAAGTTCGCCCAGACCGGCTTGGCCGGCAGCAGGTCGATGCTGGCGATGATGTCCTTGCTGGGCTTGAACGAGGCACCGAGCACCCAGATGACGGGGTAGAGGACGACGGCGAGGACGGCGAGCGCGCCGACGTGCCAGGCGATCGACCCGGTGCGCCGCCGCCCGCTCGCGGAACGGACGACAGGAGTACTGGTGGCGCTGGTCACTTGGCGGCCTCCTCGTAGTGCACCCACTTCTTCTGCGACCAGAACAGGACCGCCGTGACAAGCGCCACCGCGACCACCAGCGTCCAGGCCATCGCGGAGGCGAAGCCCATCTGGGCCTCCTTGAAGCCCTTCTGGTACAGGTAACAGGTGTAGACGAGGGTGGCGTCGGCGGGCCCGCACTGGGTGTTGGAGACGACGTACGCGGACCCGAACACCTGGAACGCGTGGATCGACTCCAGCAGCACGTTGAAGAACAGCACCGGGGAAATCATCGGCAGGGTGATGTTCCAGAACCGGCGCAGCGGTCCGGCGCCGTCCATCTCGGCGGCCTCGTACAGCTCCTGCGGGACCTGCTTGAGACCGGCCAGGAAGATGACCATCGGCGCGCCGAACTGCCAGATGCTCAGCGCCACCAACGCGTACAGGACGTAGTCCGGGTTGCCGATCCAGCCGCCGACGTCGAGTCCGAAGACCTTCTGGGTACGGTCCACGATCGCGTCGTCCGAGAACAGCGCCCGCCACACGAAGCCGACGGAGACACTGGCGCCGATCAGCGAGGGCATGTAGAACGCGGCCCGGTACAGCCCCTGTCCGCTCCGCTTCTGCGCGAGCAGCAGCGCCACGCCGAGGGCCAGCAGCAGCTTGAGCGGGGTGGCCACGACGACGTACTTCAGCGTGACCTCGACCGACTTCTGCCAGCGCGGGTCCTGGAACATGGTCGTGAAGTTGTCGAGGCCCACCCACTCCGGCGGGGTGAAGAGGTTGTAGCGGGTGAACGCGTAGTAGAGCGACGCGATCATCGGCCCCGCCGTGAGCACCAGGAACCCGGCGATCCACGGCGACATGAAGAGATAGCCGGCGATGTTCTCGCGGCGCCGCCCACGCCGCCCGGCGGCAGGAGCGGCGGACCGCTTCTTCGCCGGGCGCGCGGGCGCTTCCTTGACGAGCGTCATGGTGGTACGTCCCCTCAGCCCGCGAACGCGGCCTTGGCCTCGCTGAACAGTGCCTTGGCGGCGTCGGCGGGCTTGGTCTTGCCCTGGGACACCTCGCCGGCGATGCGCAGGAACGCCGCCTCGACGACATCGGCGCCGGACGGGTGCGGGGTGATCTTCCCGAGCACTCCGGCCTTGGCGACCTCTTCCTCGTACGCCTTGACGCCCTTGTTCTGGTCGTCGGTGGGCACGAACGCGTCGTACTGCTCGGTCGTGGAGAGGATGCCGCGGTCGTAGCCCATGATCTTGCCGACCTCGGGGTCGTGGACCATGAACGAGATGAACTGGGCGGCCTCCTTGGGGTGCTTGGTCCCGGAGAAGGCGCTGAGCATCAGCGAACCGAGGTACTGGCCGGTGTCCTTGCCGTCCGTGGTGGGGATGGGCGCGAGCCCGTAGTCCGACTCACCCTCGCCCTCGTAGCGGATGGAGAAGTTGTCCCAGGTGAACTCGGACGCGGCGAGCCCGGCCGACAGGCCCGACTTGGGCTGCACCTGCTCGATCTTCTTCGGGTCGGCGACGAGCCCGGACTTCACGCGCTTGTAGCCGTCCGCCCACCACTGCGTCAGGTCGTCCTCGGTGAAGCCGAGATCGGAGTCGGTGAAGAACGCCTTGCCGTTCTGACGGAGGTACAGGTCGTACAGGTACATGATGCCGAAGTAGCCGGTGTCGCCGGCGATCTTCAGCTTGTCCTGGATGGTCTGGAGGGCGTCGAAGTACTCGTCCCAGGTCCAGCCCATCTTCGCCTCGACGCCGGCCTTCTTGAAGGCCTTGAGGTCGATGACGAGCGCCATGGTGTTGGCGCCGACGGGGATGCCGAGCTGCTTGCCGTCGACCTGACCGTTCGCCAGAACGCCGTTGCGGAAGTTGTTCAGGTCCAGGTTCCCGGCGTCCGCCTGGGACTTGAGGTCCATCAGAACTCCGCGCTTGTCGTACTTGCGCAGGAATCCGACGGCATTCTGGAAAACGTCCGGCGGATTTCCACCGGAGGCTTGCGTCTGGAACTTCTCCCAGAACGCCGCGTAATCGGTGAATTCGGGCTTGATCTTGATCTTCGGGTACTTCTTCTCGAAGACCGCGATCGCCTTCTTCATGGCAATCGTCCGCGGCTCGCCGCCCCACCAGGCGTAACGGAGCGTCACATTCCCGTCACCGGAGCCGCTGTCACCGCCCCCGCACGCCGTCGTCGTCGCCAGCCCCAGCGCGGCCGCCGCTCCACCGGCCGCCTTCAGGATGGTACGCCTCTCAACATTCCTGCTGGTTCCCACAGTCGGGCCCTCCCCGCAGCGTCGTTGCCGCCTGCATGAATCGTTTCAAGTAAGCGCTTGCTGGCACAAGCTACGAGGGGCCTCGGGGTGCGTCAATGATTCGGACAGGATTTTCTTGCGGGGCGGCTGGGCGAGTTGACGGCACAGTGGCGAACTGTGCTGCGGCACAGAGGGCGAAGCCGCAGGTGAGGAGGGTGAGTTCGAGCGGCCGAACGCGAACTGGACGGCCGCACCCGGAGGTTGTCCGGCCGAAACTCGCCGACGGAGCCGGAGTCGGGAACGACGACGGCCCGCCTGCTCTCGCAGACGGGCCGTCGCATCCGGTGGGCGATACTGGGTTCGAACCAGTGACCTCTTCGGTGTGAACGAAGCGCTCTCCCACTGAGCTAATCGCCCGGACGCAGGAAGAACATTACCCCATGTCAGGGGGTGCCTGAGCACCCCTCGCACGGCCGGTGGTCACTGGTCCTTGATGTTCCAGGGCATCTCGAAGCCGAACTTGTAGACATAGACCCCGACGAGCGCGGCCACGATCACCAGGCCGATCGACGTCAGGATGATGTTGCGCCGGCGGACCTTGGGGTCGAGCGCGCGCTGTGCCGCCTCGGTCACCTTGCGTTTCGTCCAGCGAAGCACCAGCTGGGCCCAGACGAACTCGGTCGCCCAGATCGCCATGCCGCCGAAGATCACGACCCAGCCCGGCCCCGGCAGCGGAAGCATGATGATGCCCAGGACCACGACCGCGAGGCCGATGATGAAGATGCCGACCTGCCAGCTCAGGTGCAGCACGCGGCGGGCCTTGATGAATTCCGGCGCTTTCGAGCCGAGCCCCTGCTCGCCCTGCGCCCCACCGGTCTGCGTCTCGTCCGATGCCACGGCCACCTCGGCCCGCTCGTCACTCCCCGTGTTCATACAGCCAAACCCTACCGGAGAGAAACCGGTCACCGGAATGGTCGTACCTCGCGAACAGGACCTCGGCCGGAAGAGTTACGTAAAGGCACGCAAAACACTCAGAGGGGTTTACAACGGCACCGTAGGTGGCATGTCGATTTCGCCGACGTGCGAATCCCCGAGCGCACACTGAGCGAAAGGCCCTGGCGCTTATGAACACCACGGTCAGCTGCGAGCTGCACCTGCGCCTCGTTGTGTCGAGCGAGTCCTCCCTGCCTGTCCCCGCAGGCCTGCGGTACGACACGGCCGACCCCTACGCCGTGCACGCCACCTTCCACACCGGAGCCGAGGAGACCGTCGAGTGGGTGTTCGCCCGCGACCTCCTCGCGGAGGGCCTCCACCGGCCCACCGGCACCGGCGACGTCCGAGTCTGGCCGTCGCGCAGTCACGGTCAGGGCGTCGTGTGCATCGCCCTGAGCTCTCCGGAGGGCGAAGCCCTGCTCGAGGCCCCGGCACGGGCCCTGGAGTCGTTCCTGAAGCGCACGGACGCCGCGGTGCCCCCCGGCACCGAGCACCGGCACTTCGACCTCGATCAGGAGCTCTCGCACATCCTGGCGGAAAGCTAGGGCGAGGCCCCACCAAGCCGCCCGGCGCCGTCGACTCGGGGTGACGGCTCGGGCCAAGACAACCACATAGGTACGTGCACCGGCGCTGTCACCGCGGATCCTCGCGGGACGGCGCCGGTGCGCTTGTGCTGTCCGTCCGCCGCGCGCCGGCGCGGTATCCGGGCAGCCGCGACCGATACAGCCGCTCGGGAAGCCACTACCATCGGCCAGCATCGGCGGGCACCCGCCCGACCCCCCAGGCCAGGGAGCGAAATGTGCTGATCACCCATGACACCCGGTGTGCCCTCGATGCCGTGGTGGATCTGGTGAACACCGCACCGGAGGACACCACGACCCCGGACGCGCTGCCGGACCTCGTCGCTCTCGAGGATTTCGTACGAAAGCACGAGATCAGTGATGTCGGGGTGCTCTCCGAGTTCGACCTCTCCGCGGTGCGCAAGATCCGCGGGCGGTTCGCCGCGATCTTCTCGGCCCCGGACGCCCGGACCGCCGCCGGGATGATCAACGAGCTGGTCGCCGCGGCGGGCACCACGCCCCGGCTGACGGATCACGACGGCTACGACTGGCATGTGCACTACTTCGCCCCGGGCGCCTCCGTCGCCGATCACCTGGCGGCGGACTGCGGGATGGCGCTGGCCTTCTTCGTGGTCGCCGGGGAGCAGGAGCGGCTGCGGCGCTGCGAGGCGCCGGACTGCCGGCGCGCCTTCGTCGACCTCTCCCGCAACCGGTCGCGGCGCTACTGCGACAGCCGCACCTGTGGGAACCGGCTGCACGTGGCCGCCTACCGGGCGCGTCGGAAGGAAGCGGCGGGCTGAGGACCCGGCCGCTCAGGGGGACCTCGATCTCACGGTGTCGACGCGGTACCCGGCGGGTGGCGCCGGGTACCGCGGGAACGGCTCACAGCAACAGCAGATCGTGCAGCGCAGCCATGAGCAGCAGACACCCGATCACCGCAAGGAAGATCATCAGCGGTGGCTGGGAAAGGGCGAAAAGGCACCCGCGCGGCTCGTCCTGAGGTGGCGCGGCGTCGCTCTGTGTCGTGTCCAGCATCTCGCGGGCGATGATGACGCAGACAGCACCCCTCGCGTTACCAACACGCCCGGAATCGCAGGGTAGTTCGCCGGATCCCGTGATGTCCGGTCCAGAACGTTCACGTTCGCGTTCGGATCGGGGCCGACTGTGTCGTTTCAGTCAGTCTGCGTCCGTCATATGCCGTGCTTCTTCAGGATGGCCTCGATGTCGCTGAAGTCCTCCGCGGACCCGGAGCGCGGTGCGGCGGCCGGGCGGGACGCGGGGCGGGCGCTCGGGCCGAGGGAGGGGGCCGAGGCCGCCGGGGCGACCGCCTCACGCTGAGCCGACCGGGCCGCCCTGCGCTCCTTGCGGGTGCCGCCGCGGCGGCGTTCCACCGCGCGCGTGCCGGAGAAGAGCAGCCAGGCGGCGCCGAGCACCGCGAAGCCGGCCCACGCCGTGACGCTGAACGCCGTGTCGGCCGCCCACTCGACGACGCCGGTCATCACCAGCCCGATCGGCACGAGGGAGTACGCGGCGATCCGGGCGGCCGCGAGGAAGCGCTTGCGGTACGCCGTGACGGCCGCGATGCCCAGGCCGGCCGCGGAGACGGCGGAACAGACGGTCTCGGCAATCATCCGGTCCTCCAGGGCAGGGTCGGTCGGGCAGTTCGTCCCTTCCATCCTGCACCGCCCGAACCCCATGGGGCCATGCTCCGACAGGACATCAGGGACATCTCCGGGTCGGATCATCCGCAGGTGCCGGTCGAAGGGGGCACCAGGGCCGATTCGGTCGTTCGCAGGTCGGCTGGGAGACTGAGGGCATGAGTGACTCCTCCCCCGTGCCTCCCGTCGTTCCCGTGCTCGATGTCTGGTGCGAGCTTCAGTGCGCCGACTGCCGTGACGCCCTGGACGACATCCGGGCTCTGCGGGCCCGCTACGGCGACCGGCTTGAGGTGCGCCTGCGGCACTTCCCGCTGGAGAAGCACAAGCACGCCTTCGCCGCCGCGCAGGCCGCCGAGGAGGCCGCGGAGCAGGGCAAGGCGTGGGAGTACGTCGAGGCCGTGCTGGGGCGGGTCGAGGAGCTGGACCGTGCGGGAGAGCCCTTCCTGGTCGAGGTGGCCGGTGAACTGGGCCTCGACGCCGAGGAGTTCGACACCGCGCTGATCGACGGCCGGCACATCCTGATCGTGGACGCCGACCAGGCCGAGGGCAAGGCGATCGGCGTGACCGGCACCCCGACGTACGTCGTCGACGGTGAGCGTCTCGACGGCGGCAAGAGCCAGGAGGGCCTGCGCGAGCGCATCGAGGAGATCGTGGACCGGCTGCTGGCCGAGAACGCCTGAACCCCGCGGCTCCACAGACCCGTCGACGGCTACAGCAGCGGCTTGTAGAAGGCGTACCGCGTCGTCTCGTAACCCAGTGACTCGTACAGCCGCTCGGCCGGGGTGTTGCCCGCGAACACGTTGAGGCCCAGGGTGCCGCTGCCGACGGCGTGTGCCTGGGTCTCCGCCAGGAGCATCAGGGCGCGGCCGTGGCCGTGGCCCCGGTGGGCCGGGTCCACCTCGACGTCGTAGACGAACGGCTTGCCGTCCCGCAGGGCGAGCCACAGGACGCCCACGCGCGTGCCCTCGTGTTCGAGGATGGTGAGCCACGTGTCCTCGGTGGCGAAGCCCTGCGGCAGGAGTGTGTCGTGGTCGCGCTGCGACTTGGCGCGGGCCTCGGCCTCGGGCACGCCCCGGGCGATCCAGGTGCGCGCGTAGTCCTCGGACTCGTGCACCAGCCAGGCGTCGAAGTCGGCCTCGGTCATGGGGCGGGCCCGGTAGCCGGCCGGCAGCGTCGGCGGGGTGTCGGCGAGCCGCTTCCGCATTCCGCGGTTGCGCAGGACGTAGCCGAGCGCCCGGACGAGCCGTAGCGCCGCCTCCTCGGTCGCGGCGACGCCGATCTCGATCTCCCGGCAGCCCCAGCCGCGCGCGACCTCCTCGGCGGCCAGCGCGGCCACCGTCCCCCGGCCCCGGCGCCGGTCGGGCTCCTCGATGCTCAGATCGTGGATGCGCGCCACCGAGGCGCCGAAGGCGGGCGACGTGCCGAGGTGGACGGCGCCGACGGGACGGCTGTTCACGCACACCTGGTAGCGGCGTGAACGCGTGCCGTCGGCATGCTGTTGGAGCGGCTCGGTCGGCCGCAGGGTGGTGGTCATCAGGGGTGTTCTACCCGCTGCCGTGCTCCGGGGCAGCCCAATATTCGGGACGGGCCGAGTGGGCTGTCACGGATCGAGGTCGTTCCCCGCCCGCTCGTCGAAGATCCGCATGGCCTTCGCGGTCACCGGTCCCGGCGCACCGGGCAGTTCGCGGTCGTCGACGCGGTGCACGGCCTGTACGTCGCGCAGGGTGGAGGTGAGGAAGACCTCCTCGGCCCGCTCCAGGACGTCCAGCGGCAGGTCGGTCTCCTTGGCGCCGGTCCATTCGACCGTCAACGCGCGCGTGATGCCCGCGAGGCAGCCGGAGGCGAGCGGCGGAGTATGGAGCTCGCCGTCCAGGACGACGAAGACGTTCGACCCGGTGCCCTCGCAGAGCTGTCCGACGGTGTTGGCGAACAGCGCCTCCGAGGCACCCTGGCCGTGCGCGCGGGAGAGCGCGACGACGTTCTCGGCGTACGAGGTGGTCTTCAGGCCCGTCAGGGCGCCGCGTTCGTTGCGGGTCCAGGGGACGGTGATCGCGGCCGTGGTGTCGGGGCGCCGCTTGGTCTCGCCGAGGGCGACGACCAGGGTCGGGCCGTGTTCACCGCGGTCGGAGCCGAGGGGGCCGTGGCCGCCGGTGTAGGTGATGCGCAGCCGGCCGAGCGGCATCGGGTTGGCGTCGAGGACGGCGGCGCAGGCGCGGCGCACCTCGTCGAGGTCCGGGTCGGGCAGACCGAGACCGCGCGCCGAAAGGGTCAGCCGGTCCAGGTGCCGGGTCAGGGCGAACGGGCGGCCGTCCACCGCCTTCACGGTCTCGAAGATGCCGTCGCCCACGGTCAGCCCGTGGTCGAAGACGGAGACGCGGGCGGACTCGCTGTCCTGGAGCCCGCCGTCGAGCCAAATCCTCACTGGTCCCTACCTCGCAGAATCCTTGCCGGATGAGTCGCGGCCGGGAATCCGGGGGGTCCCCCGGGTCGGCTCAGGACGTCTGTAGTCCCTCTCCGCTCACCTCGTACGTTCCCGACGCTACCGCGAGCAGCCGGGCGGCCTTCAGCTCGGTCTCCCGCCACTCCCCCTCGGGGTCGGAACCCCAGGTGATCCCGGCGCCGGTGCCGAAGCGCAGCACGCCCTGGGCGCGGTCGATCCAGAAGGTGCGGATGCCGACGGCCAGCTCCCCGGTGCCCCGGTCGGCGTCGACCCAGCCGATGCCGCCGCAGTAGGGGCCGCGCGGCGCCGTCTCCAGGGCGTCGATGATCCGCAGGGCGCTGGACTTGGGCGCGCCGGTGACCGAGCCGGGCGGGAACGCGGCGGCCAGCAGGTCCGGCCAGCCGGCGCCCTCGCGCAGCTCACCGCGGACCGTCGAGACGAGGTGCACCAGTCCGGGGTGCTTCTCCACGGCGCACAGGTCGGGGACGCTGACGCTGCCGGTGGCGCAGACCCGCCCGATGTCGTTGCGGACCAGGTCGACGATCATGACGTTCTCGGCGTAGTCCTTCTCCAGGAGGTCCGCCTCGGTGCGTCCGGTGCCCTTGATCGGCCCGGACTCGACGACCCGGCCGTCGCGGCGCAGGAAGAGCTCGGGTGAGGCGGTGGCGATCTCCACGCCGTGCTCCGGCAGCCGGATCGTTCCTGCATAGGGTGCCGGGTTGCCACGGGCCAGCAGGGCGGTCAGCGCGTCCACGTCGGCGTCGGGCGCCACCGGCGCGCTCAGGACGCGGCAGAGGTTCGCCTGATAGACCTCACCGGCCGCGATGTGCTCCCGTATGCGCCGCACTCCCGCCGTGTACCCGGCACGGTCGAGGGACGACGTCCACTCCCCCACCGCCGGGCCGTGCCACGCCCCCGGCGCCGGGGCGGGCACCGGCTCCTGTCGTACGTCCCGGAAACGGGCGCAGGTCAGACGGCCCTCGAAGTCGGCACAGACGGCCCAGAAGCCACTGGAGTCCAGGGCGGCCGGGTCGCTGGTGACGTCGAGGAGACCGGTGGCGACACGGTCACCGAAGCGGGCGAGAGGAGCGAGGTCGAGCACGCGTCGAGTCTATGGCGGGTGTCGCGCGGGTGACCTGGTCATGTCCCTTCGGAGCCCCTGAGCAGGTACGCGGGCGGACGCAGCGCAGCACGCTGCACAAACGCGTTTTTGTACTGGCCCAGGAATCCGCTAGAGTTCAACACGTCGCCGGGACGCGCAAGCGGAACGGAAAGACAGGCGAACGTAGCTCAGTTGGTAGAGCGCAACCTTGCCAAGGTTGAGGTCGCGAGTTCGAACCTCGTCGTTCGCTCGGAAGAGCAAGGGGGATCATCCCGAACCCCCGACACTCCTGGTGGAGTGGCCGAGAGGCGAGGCAACGGCCTGCAAAGCCGTCTACACGGGTTCAAATCCCGTCTCCACCTCCAAGGACGATTAGCTCAGCGGGAGAGCGCTTCCCTGACACGGAAGAGGTCACTGGTTCAATCCCAGTATCGTCCACTGGATCTTCGAGATCATCGAAGGTCTGACCCGCGCGATTAGCTCAGCGGGAGAGCGCTTCCCTGACACGGAAGAGGTCACTGGTTCAATCCCAGTATCGCGCACGCAAGATCCACAGTCTCGACTGTGATCCCGAGGACGATTAGCTCAGCGGGAGAGCGCTTCCCTGACACGGAAGAGGTCACTGGTTCAATCCCAGTATCGTCCACACACCGAAGCCCCCGGCCTTGTACCGGGGGCTTCTTCGTGTGCGCTCGGCTGTCGGGCCGCTCAGCTGGAGAACAGCATGTGGCCGAAGCTCTTGTGCCGCTGATGGTGGCCGTAGTGGCCGCCGTGGTGACCGCCGTGCTGCGGGGCGCCCCAGGCGGGAGCGGCGGGGGCCGGGTACGCCTGCGGGGCGGCCGGGGGCGGCGGGGCGGGCTGGCTCCACTGGGACTCCAGGCGGGTCAGCGCCTCCAGCTCGCCGTAGTCCAGGAAGATCCCGCGACAGCCACTGCACTGCTCGATCTGAACACCGTTGCGGTTGTACGTGTGCATGGGCGCGTGACACTTGGGGCACTGCATCGTCGGCTCAACTCCTCGCCGGTCGGTCCTGCTTCGTGTTCCGCCAGGACAGACACTGTCCGGCTGCGGTCGGTTGCACCCTACTTCGCGAATGTCCCGGTCAACTCCGGTGGGGCGGAACCCATTCGGGCACAGGCGTCGATCAGGGACTGTTCGATCTCGTCCGGCTCACGGTCCGCCGCGAGCGCCTTCGTGAGGGCCCTGGCGGCGGTCTGCACGGTCACCGCGCGGGCCGGGACGTCCAGGGCGGGCCAGGGGTCTCCGTCCGGCGGTACGGCCGGACCGCCCGCGGCCCGGTAGGCGTCGAGGAAGCGGGTCCACTCGTCGGGCGGGAGCAGTCCGCAGGCGTACCAGGCTGCCGGGCGGGCGAGGTCCCAGGCGGGGACGCCGGTGCCGAGGTCGTCGACGTCGATGAGGAGCCACGGGCCGTCCGGGGCGGGGTGGCGGACGAGCTGGCCGAGGTGGAGGTCGCCGTGGCAGAGGGTGCGGGTGTCCGGCATGGGGGCCTCGGCGCGGGCCCAGGCGGGGAGGGAGGCCCAGGCCGCGAGGACGGGGCGGGTGGCGGGGTGCGGTGGCGCCGCGCGGAGGCGGTCGACGGCGAGGGCCGCCTTGGCCGGGCCGCGCATCGCGGGGAGGTCCGGGGCGGCCGGGGTGCGGTGGAGACGGGCGAGGAGAGCCGCCGCCGCCTCCCAGGGGGCCGCGTCCGGGTTCTCCGGGTCCACGGGGGTGCCGTAGGGCCAGAACGTGACGAGGCGGTCGTGGAGGGCGGCCGGGGTGGGGGCGAGCGGCGGGAGGAGGATGCCCGGGAGACGGGTGGCCGTGGCGAGACGCGGGGCCAGCTCCGCGAGGGGTGTGCTCGGCGCGTGGGCCTTGGCGACCGTGTCGGCGTGGCGGACGACGGTGGCGTCGGGGCGGTCGGCGAGGGTGCTGGTGCCGCAGACGCAGGTCGTGGTGCGGGCATGGGCCGTGACCTTGGCCCGGACGGTGAGCTCGGAGAGCAGGGCGGTGGCGGTCACGGGGCTCCCTCGGGCGGTGCACGGTCAGGCTGGAGGGTACCGGGGTCCCGCATCGACCGAGGCAGAGCTGTTCGCGACGACCGCATCGCGGAAAAAGCAATGCCGGCGCAGCTCCCCAGCTGCGCCGGCATTTTTGCCGTCCGCCGCACCCCCGTCCCCACGGGGTTTCATGGGTGGATGTCCCCGCCCGGACCGCTCTTCCGGGCCTGGGGTCGCCGCTCAGCGCCCCAGCATCACGCCCACGGACGACGCCTGTGTGGCCACCGTCTCCCAGCCTCCGAAGAGGAGGAAGAGCAGGACCGCAGGAGGAAGGGCCATCAGCGTCGCCACCAAGGGGTGGCGACGGCCCGCGCGGCGGGGGCGGAACGTGGTGCGTCCCTGTGTGCGGACGATCGTCCGCGGTGCCGTGTGGGCCATGGTCCCTCTCCTGACCGTTTCCGTTGTCGTTGGCAGCGGCGGGTGTCTGACCTCGGGGGACGAGTGCTGCACCCGCCGCTTGACCTCAAATCTAGGCGGGCGGCGAGCGCCGCACGTCATGCCCTCGTACCGATTGCCGGGCCTCCCGGAGGATGAGCCATGACCTGCGGAGTACTCCCCTGGGTGGAGACGGAGACCTAGGTCTCCGGGTCTTCCCGGAGGGGGCGCCCGGTCTGCCCGGTTTTCTCCGAGCTGTCCTCGCGCGGCACCGGCTGCTCGACCAGCGCCAGGACGCGGGTCGCCATGAAGCGGGCCGTCCGGACGACGGAGCCGCTGCGGGTGACTTCGCTCACTTCCACGACTCCTCGGCGGACCGCCGTCTCCACTCGGCGGCCCGCTCTGCTCGCCACCACCTCGTACGTGCGCGTCGTGTCCCCTGCGTCCACGACTATCTCCACGCGATCACCCTTCACGGGTTCAATCCCCCTTCTGCGATGGATGGTTGGGAGAGCGCGGCCGTCAAAGCCCCGCTGTTCGCGCACTCCCTGACCACCCTTCAATTCTCCCACCGGGCACTGACAATCCGTCGGGACGAGAGGGCGCGGCCTCTGCGCGCGGGCGGCCGCATAAACGTAAGCTGTGGCTCGTCACACGGACCGGGCAGCGGGGATGAACATGGCGATGATGCGCCTGAGGCGCGAGGACCCGCGCGTCGTCGGCTCGTTCAGGCTTCACAGACGGCTCGGCGCGGGCGGTATGGGCGTCGTCTACCTGGGCTCCGACAAGAAGGGGCAGCGGGTCGCGCTGAAGGTGATCCGGCCCGATCTGGCGGAGGACCAGGAGTTCCGTTCGCGGTTCGCGCGTGAGGTCTCGGCGGCCCGGCGGATCAGGGGTGGTTGTACGGCACGGCTGGTGGCGGCCGATCTGGAGGCCGAGCGGCCGTGGTTCGCCACCCAGTACGTGCCCGGGCCCTCCCTGCACGACAAGGTCGCCGACGAGGGGTCCCTGGTCGCGGCCGAGGTCGCCGCGATCGGTGCGGCGCTGTCGGAGGGGCTGGTCGCGGTGCACGAGGCCGGTGTGGTGCACCGGGATCTGAAGCCGTCCAACATCCTGCTCTCCCCCAAGGGGCCGCGGATCATCGACTTCGGGATCGCCTGGGCGACGGGGGCCTCGACGCTCACGCACGTCGGCACCGCCGTCGGCTCGCCCGGCTTTCTCGCGCCGGAGCAGGTGCGCGGCGCGGCCGTCACTCCGGCCACCGACGTGTTCTCGCTCGGGGCGACGCTGGCGTACGCCTCGATGGGCGACTCGCCCTTCGGGCACGGCAGTTCCGAGGTGATGCTGTACCGGGTCGTGCACGAGGAGGCGCAGCTGCACGGCGTACCGGACGCTCTTGCTCCGCTCGTGCGGGCCTGTCTCGCCAAGGACCCCGAGGAGCGGCCCAGCACGCTCCAACTGTCGTTGCGGCTCAAGGAGATCGCCGCGCGGGAGGCGCAGGGGCTTGCCGACGTACGGCCGCCCGCGCCGCGCGGCGCCGACGTCGACCGGCCCGCCGGGCGGGTGACCGAGAGCTACTCCGACCCGCAGCGGGTGCAGCAGCGGCGGCCTCAGGGCACGCAGCCGGGGCCCACGCAGCGCACTCCGGCGCCGCGCGGCGGTACGCCGTCGTCCTCGCGCGGGCCCGCTCCCTCGCGGAACGGGACGCCGTCGCGGGGTGGCGGCCCCACGTCCCGGTCCGGTGCCCGGCCGACCCCCGCCTCGCGGAACACGACGCGGTCCGGCGGCGGGAGCCGTCCCGCGCCGCGCAGTGGTACGGGGCGTCCGGCGCCCAGGACCACGGGGACGGGCCGGCGGCCCGCCAATCCGCGGCTGCTGCGGCAGCGGCTGTTCGTGTTCGTGGTCGTGACCCTGCTGGTGGCGCTCGGCATCGCCGCGGCGCAGGGGTGTCAGGGACCCGCGCGGGGCATCGGCGGCGACCGTGACGGCGTACGGCAGCAGCAGGTGCACTATCCGCCGCTGGACAAGGGGAAGTTGATGTCCGAGCGGTTCGAGTCGACGGTGGAGACGTCCGACTGAGGCGTCAGAGGGTGACTCCCCGGCTCACGGACTCCGGGGCCTACAGCTCGGGGCGGCCCGTCGCCACCGCGTAGAAGGCGACCGCTGCCGCCGCGCCCACGTTGAGGGAGTCGACGCCGTGGGCCATCGGGATGCGGACCCATTCGTCGGCGGCGACCAGCGCCTGGGTGGAGAGGCCGTCGCCCTCCGCGCCGAGCATCAGAGCGACGCGGTCCATCTTGTGGGGGGCCGCCTCGTCGAGGGTCTTGGCCTTCTCGTCCGGGGTGAGGGCGAGGAGCGAGAAGCCGGCCTCGCGGACCGACTCCAGGCCCTTGGGCCAGGTGTCGAGACGGGCGTAGGGGACGGAGAAGACCGCGCCCATCGAGACCTTCACGCTGCGGCGGTAGAGCGGGTCCGCGCAGTCCGGGGAGAGCAGGACCGCGTCCATCCCCAGGGCCGCCGCCGAGCGGAAGATCGCGCCGATGTTGGTGTGGTCGTTGACCGACTCCATGACCACGACCCGGCGGGCCGCCTGGAGGAGGTCGGTCGCCGTCGGGAGCGGCTTGCGCTGCATGGAGGCGAGCGCGCCGCGGTGCACGTGGTAGCCGGTGACCCGCTCGGCGAGCTCCGGGCTGACGGCGTAGACCGGCGCCGGGAGCTCGTCGATGACGTCGCGCATGACGTCGACCCACTTGGCGGACAGCAGCATCGAACGCATCTCGTAGCCGGCGTCCTTGGCCCGTCTGATGACCTTCTCGCCCTCGGCGATGAACAGGCCCTCGGCCGGTTCGCGCTTGCGGCGCAGCTCCACGTCGGTCAGGCCTGTGTAGTCGCGCAGGCGCGGGTCGTCGGGGTCCTCGACGGTGATGAGATCGGCCACAGGGTGATACTGCCTTGCTCTGGGTGCGGTGCCAACGGCTGGGAACGAGTTGGGTTACCCGGGGTTACTCGGATGCCTCCGGGCCTACGGTGACGACCTCGCCGATGACGATCACCGCCGGGGGCTTCACGTCCTCGCGTACGACCGTCTCGCCGACCGTCGCGAGGGTGGCGTCCACGCGGCGCTGGGCGGCCGTGGTGCCCTCCTGGATCAGGGCGACCGGGGTGTCCGCCGGCTTGCCGTGGGCCACGAGCGTCTCCGCGATCTTGCCGATCTTGTCCACGCCCATGAGGATCACGAGAGTGCCGGTGAGCCGGGCGAGCGCCGGCCAGTCGACCAGGGAGCGCTCGTCGCCAGGGGCGACATGGCCGCTGACCACCGTGAACTCGTGTGCGACACCGCGGTGGGTGACCGGGATGCCGGCCGCGCCCGGGACCGAGATCGAGCTGGAGATGCCGGGGACGACGGTGCAGGGGATGCCGGCCTCGGCGAGGGCGTGCAGCTCCTCCATGCCACGGCCGAAGACGTAGGGGTCGCCGCCCTTCAGTCGTACGACCGACTTGCCCTGCTTGGCGTGCTCGATCAGCGCGTTGTTGATGGCCTCCTGGGCCATGAAACGGCCGTACGGGATCTTCGCCGCGTCGATCACCTCGACGTGCGGCGGGAGTTCGGCGAGGAGGTCGCGGGGGCCGAGGCGGTCGGCGATGACGACGTCGGCCTCGGCGAGCAGGCGGCGGCCGCGGACCGTGATGAGGTCCGGGTCGCCGGGGCCGCCGCCGACGAGGGCGACGCCCGCGGTGCGGGTGCGGTGGTGGGGGGCGACGAGGGTGCCGTCGCGGAGTCCCTCGACGACCGCGTCGCGGATGGCGGCGGTGTGGCGGGGGTCGCGGCCGCGCGCGTCGGTGGTGAGGACCGCGACGGTGACGCCCTCGCTGTGGCCGGTGGCGGGGGTCCAGGCGGTGGCCTGGTCGGCGTCGTCGGAGCGGACGCACCAGACGCGGTGCGCTTCGGCTTCGGCGGAGGCCGCGGTGTTCGCCGCGGGGTCGCTGGTGGCGATGAGGGCGTACCAGGCGTCGGCGAGGTCGCCGGTCGTGTAGGGGCGCTTCTCCCAGGTGATCTCGCCCGCGTCCGCCATGGCCTCGACGGAGGGGGTGGCCTCGGGGGACACGAGGAGGATGTCCGCGCCCGCCGCGATCAGGGCCGGGAGGCGGCGCTGGGCGACCTGGCCGCCGCCGAGGACGACGACCTTGCGGCCGGTGAGGCGGAGGCCTACGGGGTAGGCGGGGTTTTCGGCCATGAGGGTGCGGCTCCTCTGGGGGCTTGGCGGGGGCCCTGACGTGCAGATTTTAAAGGGCGGGCGGTCTGGGCGGCTGAGGTGTCCGGTGGCTGGGCTGCGGTGCCGGGTGCGGGCGCACGGGCAGAAGGGCTCGAGGGAATCCCCCGAGCCCTCGCGTGCCCGTCCTACTTCTCGGTTACCCCCGCCGAGTCGAACGTCGCCACCTCGTGCATCGCCCTCGCCGTGCTCTGGACGAGCGGGAGGGCCAGCAGCGCGCCGGTGCCTTCGCCGAGGCGCAGGTCGAGGTCGACCAGGGGGCGCAGGCCGAGCTTGTTCAGGGCGGCCACATGGCCGGGCTCGGCGCTGCGGTGGCCCGCGATGCAGGCCGCGAGGACCTCGGGGGCGATCGCGCGGGCGACGAGGGCGGCGGCGCCGGCGCTGACGCCGTCCAGGATCACCGGGGTGCGCAGGGAGGCGCCGCCCAGGAGGAGACCGACCATCGCCGCGTGCTCGAAGCCGCCGATCGCCGCGAGGACGCCGATGGGGTCGGCCGGGTCCGGCTGGTGGACCTCGATGGCACGGCGGACGACCTCGGTCTTGCGAGCGAGGGTCTCGTCGTTGATGCCGGTGCCGCGGCCCGTCACCTCGGCCGGGTCGGTGTCCGTGAAGACCGAGATCAGGGCCGCGGACGCCGTGGTGTTCGCGATGCCCATCTCGCCCGTCAGCAGCGCCTTGTTACCGGCCGCCACCAGGTCGCGGGCCGTCTCGATGCCGACCTCGATGGCCTGCTGGGCCTCCTCGCGGGTCATCGCGGGACCGGTCGTCATGTCGGACGTGCCCGCCCGGACCTTGCGGGGCAGCAGACCGGGGGTGGCGGGGAGGTCGGCCGCGACGCCGACGTCCACCACGCAGACCTCGGCGCCCACCTGGCTCGCGAACGCGTTGCAGACCGCGCCCCCACCCAGGAAGTTGGCCACCATCTGGGCCGTCACCTCCTGCGGCCAGGGGGTGACGCCCTGCGCGTGCACGCCGTGGTCGCCGGCGAAGATCGCGACGGCCGCGGGCTCCGGGATCGGCGGCGGGCACTGGCGGGACAGGCCGGACAGCTGGGCGGAGATGATCTCCAGCATGCCGAGCGCGCCGGCCGGCTTGGTCATCCGCTTCTGCCGCTCCCAGGCCTCGCCGAGCGCCTTCGCGTCCAGCGGGCGGATCTGGGCGACCGTCTCCGCGAGCAGGTCGTGCGGCTCCTCGCCGGGCAGCGCGCGACGGCCGTACGTCTCCTCGTGCACCACCCACGACAGCGGGCGGCGCTTGGACCAGCCGGCCTGCATCAGCTCGGGCTCGTCCGGGAACTCGTCGACGTACCCGACGCACAGGTACGCGATGACCTCCAGGTGCTCGGGCAGACCGAGGGCGCGGACCATCTCGCGCTCGTCGAAGAAGCTGACCCAGCCGACGCCGAGGCCCTCGGCGCGGGCGGCGAGCCAGAGGTTCTCGACGGCGAGCGCGGCGGAGTACGGCGCCATCTGGGGCTGGGTGTGCCGGCCGAGGGTGTGGCGGCCGCCGCGGGTCGGGTCGGCGGTGACGACGATGTTCACCGGGGTGTCGAGGATCGCCTCGATCTTCAGTTCCTTGAACTGCTTCGCCCGGCCCTTGGGCAGGGACTTGGCGTACGCGTCGCGCTGGCGCATCGCCAGCTCGTGCATGCTGCGCCGGGTGTCCGCGGAGCGGATGACCACGAAGTCCCACGGCTGCGAGTGGCCGACGGACGGGGCCGTGTGGGCCGCCTCCAGGACGCGGAGCAGCACCTCGTGCGGGATGGGGTCGCCGCGGAAGCCGTTGCGGATGTCGCGGCGCTCGCGCATGACCTTGAGGACGGCCTCGCGCTCGGCATCGTCGTAGGCGGGCGCGGCCGGGCCGGTGGACTGACGTACTTCTTCCACGGTGGCCGTGCTTTCTTCCTGATCGGCGGCCCGGGTGTCCAGGTCGTCGGCGTTCTGTGCGAGTTCTGCGTCTTCGAGTTCGGGGGCGCCGTCTCGGGGGGCGGGGACGGCGGGTTGGCCCTGAGCCGTGGGTACCTCGGTCTCGCCGGTCTCGGGCGCCTGCCCGGCCTCGGCCGCTTCCGTGGGGAGTACGAGCGGCTGCGGCGGGGTGGGGGCCAGGTGTGGTGTGGTCGGCACCGAACCCTCCACGGGGACGAACTGTCCCACGGGCTGCTCGGGGTGCGAGGTCCACGGCGCGCCGGACGCGAGGTCCGGGGCGGCCGGGGTCTGTGCGGGGGTGGCCTGGTCCATGAAGAGGACCTGGGGGCCCGCGGGTTGGCCGACGAGTGGCTGCGGGGGCGTGGGCAGGGGCTGCTGCGGGGCGTCCGCCGGTCCGGAGGCCTCGGGGGCCGGGGCGGGCGCGGCGGTGGGGGCGGCGGTGGGGGCGGGCTGGAGGTCGGCGGGGTGGGCCGCGTCCGTCAGGGGCGCGGGAGCCGGTGCGTCCAGGGGGGTGGCTGCCGGTGCGTCCAGGGAGGTGGCCTCCGGGGCCTCGGGCTGCGGGGCGTCCGGGGTGTGGGACGGGGCGACCGCGTTGTGAGATGCGGTGGCGCCGTCCGGCTGAGCGGCGGGGACGGCCGGCTGCTCGGCGGGGTCGGCCGGCTGCTCGGTCTGCGCCTGTGCGATGTCCGCGGGGGCGGGCAACTGCTCGGTGCCGGGCGCGACTTCGGGCGACGGCTCTACGACGGTGGCCGCGGCGGCGGCAACGGGTTCGGCGGGCGTGGCCGGGGTGCCCTCGGGCTGGGCGACGGGTTCGGAGGGGGGCGTGGCGGCGGCCTCGGGAGCCGGTGCGTCGACTTCGGGGGTCGCGGCGTCGACTTCGGGGGTCGTGGCGGCAGCCTCGGGAGCCATGGCGGCGGCCTCGGGGGCCGTGGCGAGCGGGGGCTCCGACGCGGGCTGGTCCACGCCGGCCTCCGCCTCCGAGGGGGCCGGTACGACGTCGGGCGCGGGAGCCGTGGGCACCGTGGCCTCGGGTCCGGCGACCTCAGGTGCGGCTTCTTCCGGAAGGGCGGCGGCAGGGTCGGAGGCCTCGGCCTCGACAGCCTGTCCTGCGTCAGCGGCGACCTCGGCAACCGGCGCTTGCCCGATCTCGGACGCGAGCGCCTCCTGGGGCTCCTCCGGTGCCAGGGCCTCGGGAGCCTCCGGCGCTACCGGAGGCTCGATGCCCTGGGCCACGTCGGCCGTGGGTTCGGCCTCGGCCTCGGAGGTCACCTCGGCGACCAGGGCCTGACCTGCGTCCGCTACAGCGGCGTCAGCGACGGGCTCTTCCCCGGCACCCGGCGTCTGAGCCACCGCAGAAGCCTCGGAGGCTGCGGAGGTCACCGGAGCCGTGGAAGCGGCAGGAGTGTCAGAAGCCGCAGCGGCCATCTCACCGTCCGCGTCGCCCCCCGCACCGGCGACGGGCGCACCCTCGCCCTCTACCGGAACGCCTTCACCCCCGATCGGCGCCGGTCCAGGCTGCACACCCTCGGGATACGCGCCTTCCGACTGCACGTTTTCTGACTGCACGCCTTCCGGCTGCACACCCTCCGACTGCGCCTCCCCAAGCTGACCCACCCCACCGACGACGCCGGCCTGTGTGGTCAGGCGGGCGACCGCGGCCTGGGCCGCGCCCACCGGCTCGGGGGCGTGCTGGGCTGTGGGCTCGGCGGCCGGGACAACCGTTTCGGCAGCCTGGGCCACCGCACCCGCCGGAGCGGGGGCGCCCCAGGCGGAGGCGCCCTGCGGGGCCATCTCGCGCAGGGGCTGAGGGATGTCGAGGTACTCCGGGCCCGTGGTCGGCGGGCCCGCGTGACGGGTCGGCGCGCCCGCGGGGCCGCGGTCGGCGAGGGAGCGGACCGGGCTCGCGGAAGCGTCGGGGATGGGCGGGCCGAGGTGCAGGGGCCGGCGGGGCGTGATCGGCGGGATCGGCGTCGTGGGAGCCGACGGGGCCGTGGCGACGGGCTGCGGGGTGGGCAGGCGGACGCCACCGAGGTCGACCGAGCCGCTGTCGCGACCGGACATCTCGTGCGGACCGGGTTCGTGCACGCCGTCCCCGTAGGAGGCGGCCGGCACCGGCTCCCCGAGGGACTCCTGCACGGCCGCCTCGCCGAAGGGCTGGTGCGTCGCGTCGGCGAGCGGCTCGTGCCCCGGGTCCGCGAAGGCCTGATGCGCCGGGTCCGCGTAGGCCTGGTGCGCCGGGTCCACCGGCGGCTCCGGCGCGGCTTCCGCCGGCGGTGCGTGCACGGTCTCGACGACGGGCTCCGGTGCGGGCGGGGCGACCTCGTTGCCCCATGCGCCCTGGGCACCCGGCAGCAGCAACAGGTCTTCGTCCTCGGCGGTGGTCTCGGAGAGGTAGGTGTACGCACCGTGCGCGGGGACGCCCGGCTGCTCCACCATGCCTGCGTTCTCCGGCAGCCCCTCGCCCGGGACCTGGCCGGTGTCGGTCATGCGTACCCCTCGCCCATCGGTTAGTGCTTCTACGACCAGCTCACCGGGAACGGCGCACCGACCGCCCCCGCAGTGAAGAACGAGCGTGCGTGCCCAGCGGCACGAACGGCCCGCCGAGAAAGACGACAAAGCCATTAACTGGCATTGTCCCGGCCGTTCCCCCGTCGCGACAGGTTGATCCGCGACAGCCCGCTGTGGACTGCGCCACGTTGCGCGTCCTCCGGTTCTGCCGTACCACACCCACCCCAAAACGGGCGCGTTTTCCGGACATTGACGAACGAAAGACCGGGCCACCGGGTGCGGTACAACAGTCGGCCAGCCTACCGCGCGCGGTACGACAACAGGATCACCGGGACGGCGTACGGAGTCACACCGTGCGATCGGCGAGCGCCCCGCTGAGCAGGAACGCGACGCTCCGTTCCGTCTCCGTCCAGGCCCTGGTGTCGAGTTCGAGGGACTGGAGGAGGGCGCACTCGACGCGGTAGCCGTGCTCCGTCAGGTCTCGGCCGATGAGTTCGGCCTCGTCGCGCGTCGAGGCGTGGGCGACGATGCGCTGCGGGCGGCGGTCGGCGACCGCGGAGACGACCGCCGCTCCCCCGCCTCCGACGCGGACGACGTCCGGTTCGGGCAGGTTCTCCAGGACGTGCGGGGCGGTGCCGCGGACGATCTGGAGCTGGACGCCGAAGCGGCGGGCGGCCGCGTCGGTGCGGCCGCAGGCGGTGAGGTCGTGGTCGACGGCGAGGACGGCGGCGCCGGCCCGGGCGGCCTCGACGGCGAAGGCGCCGCTGCCGCAGCCGATGTCCCAGACGAGATCGCCGACGCGTGGGCCGAGGCGGGCGAGTTGGGCCGCGCGCAGCAGATCCGTCTCCCCTTCGCCGAGCGGGCCGTCGTAGGCCTCGGCGGGCTGGGTCCAGCCGCGGGGCCCGGTGCCCGGATCGCGTCCGGAGATCCAGCCGCCGTCCTCCCCCGCGCTGACCGGGCCGCCGATGACGATGACCACGTTGGGGTCGCGCCAGGTGTGGTCGGCGGCCTTGTCGGAGGTGAGGATGGTGACCTGTTCGCGGTCGGTGCCCAGTTCCTCGCAGATGACGAAGGTGCGGTGGACGCCCTCCATGAGGAGGCCGAGTTCGGCGGGGCCCGCGCCGGGTGAGGTGAGGACGGCGACCTTGGTGTGGGCGCGGCACACGTTCACCGCGCGGCGCAGGGTGCGGCGGTGTGCGACGACCACCTGGGCGTCGTCCCAGGGCATGCCGGCGCGGGCGAAGGCGGCGGCGACCGAGGAAACGGCGGGGACGACCTCGACCTCCAGGCCGAACTCGGGTGCGCGCAGGGTGCGTACGACTCCGAAGAAGCCGGGGTCGCCGTCCGCGAGGACGACCGCGGTGCCGCGGTGGCCGGCGATCCGGCGGGCGGCCAGCGAGACGCTGCCGAGGCGGATGCGCTCGGCGGCGGGCGGCACCTCGGGCAGTGCCAGGTGGTGGGCGGCGCCTGCCACCAGCGTGGCGGCGCCGAGCGCGGCGCGTGCCGCGGCCGTCAGGGGCGAGCCGTCCCAGCCGATCACCGTGACCCGGTCGGCCATCGTCGTCAGTCTCCAGGGTTTGCGCAGGTCGTCAGGGGGCGGGCTCCGTGAGGGTACCTGGTCGACCCGGCGAACGCGGCAGCGGTACCGTCCGCCCCTGGTTCAGTTCCAGTCGCCGTACGACGTGAAACCGTTCGTGTCGGCCAGCTGCTCCCCGGCACCCTCCAGGTCCTCCGGCAGCAGGCTCCAGACGATGAAGTCGGTGCGGACGTCGGCCCAGGTGTCGTCCTCGGTGCGGACGCGCGCTATGCAGGCGTTGCGCAGGACGCCCTCGCTGATGCAGCCGATCTTCTGGGCGACCTGCTGGGAGGCGGTGTTGTCGGCGGCCGTGCGGAGCTCTATGCGCTCGAACTTCTGGTCGGTGAACAGCCATTGGGCGGTGGCGAGGGCGGCCTCGGAGGCGTAGCCCTCGCCGCGGGCCCAGGGGGCGATGATGTACGACAGTTCGGTGGACCTGATGTGCCAGTTGGTCTTGGTGAGTTGGACGATGCCGACCAGGCGCTGGGTGAGGAACTCGGTGACGGCGAGGTCGAGGCCGCGGCCCGCGGCGCGTTCGGTGGGCGCGTACTCGGTGATCCAGCCGCGCGCGTTCTCCTCGGTGAAGGGCTGGGGGACGTCGGTCCAGGCGGCGATCTGCTCGTCGTTCATCATCTCGGTCAGGGCGGGCACATCGTCCTCGTCGAGGGGACGCAGCACCAACCGCTCCGTGCTGATGGAGATGTTGGGGAAGGTGCTAGTCATGCGCCGCTCCGTAACCTTCGGAAAACCTTCAAGTCCTGCCGGGGTCCTGCTGAACTGCCCAGCATGCAGCATGAAAGCACTGGACCGCACTACAGGGTCCACCCGGGGTGAGCGAGTGGACCCTGTGCGTGGCGATACGCGGTATACGCGCCGTCAGCCGGTGGTGACCGGCAGGACGCTGCCCTGGTACTTGTCCTCGATGAACTTCCTGACCTCCGCGGAGGTCAGGAGCTTCGCGAGCTTCTCGACCCGGGGGTCGTCCTCGTTGCCGCGCTTGACGGCGAGGAGGTTGGCGTAGGGGTTGCCCTTCGCCGACTCCAGGAGGATCGCGTCCTCGGTGGGGCTGAGGCCCGCGTCCTGGGCGTAGTTGTTGTTGATGACCGCGGCGGCCACGTCGTCGAGCGAGCGCGGCAGTTGGGCCGGTTCCAGCTCCTTGAACGTCAGGTGCTTGGGATTGGCCTCGATGTCCGCGGGGGACGCGTCGGTGGCCGCGCCGTCCTTGAGCGTGATGACGCCCTTGGCGGCGAGGAGTTTCAGCGCGCGGCCCTCGTTGGTGGTGTCGTTGGGCACGGCGACGGTGGCTCCGTCGGCGAGCTTCGTGACGTCCGTGACCTTCTTCGAGTAGACGCCCATGGGCGGGAGGTAGGCGTCCACGACCGGTACGAGGTCGGTGCCCTTGGACTTGTTGAAGTCGTCCAGGTAGGGCTTGTTCTGGTAGAGGTTCGCGTCCAGCGAGCCCTCCTGGAGCGCGGTGTTCGGCACGACGTAGTCCGTGAACTCCTTGATCTCCAGCTTCAGGCCCGCCTTCGCGGCGAGGTTGTCCTTGATGTACGTCAGGACCTCGCCGGCCGGGACGGCGGTGGCGCCGACGACCAGGGTGCCGTCGTCACCACCGCCGTCACCGGAGTCCGAGCCGCAGGCGGCGAGCCCGAGGGCGAGAGCGAGGACCGAGGCGGCGGTGAGTGTCTTGCGCATGTCGGGTGCCTCAGAAGGACGCGATGACGGAGCCGTCGTACTTGTCCTCGATGAACTTCTTGACCTCGGGCGAGGTGAGGAGCTTCGCGAGCTTCTTCACGCGCGGGTCGTTCTCGTTACCGTCCTTCACCGCGAGGAAGTTGCCGTACGGGTTGTCCTTGGCGGACTCCAGGACGAGGGCGTCCTCGGCCGGGGACAGGTCGGCCTCGATGGCGTAGTTGCCGTTGATGACGGCCGCGTCGACGTCGTCCAAGGAGCGCGGGGTCTGGGCCGCCTCCAGCTCCTTGAACTTGAGGTTCTTGGGGTTCTTGGTGATGTCGGCGGGGGTCGCCTCGTTGCCCACGCCGTCCTTGAGCGTGATGATCCCGTTGGCGGCGAGCAGCTTGAGGGCGCGGGCCTCGTTGACGCTGTCGTTCGGGACCGCGACCGTCGCGCCGCTCTTCAGCGCGTCGGCGCTCTTCACCTTGTGGGAGTAGAGGCCGAGCGGCTCCAGGTGGACCGTCACGACGGGCACGATGTGGGTGCCGTTCTTCTTGTTGAAGTCGTCGAGGTACGGCTGGTTCTGGAAGTAGTTGGCGTCGACCGAGCCGTCCTCCGTCGCCGTGTTCGGCGTGACGTAGTCCGTGAACTCCTTGACCTCCAGGTCGAGGCCCGCCTTCTTCGCCAGGTGGTCCTTGACGTAGGTGAGGATCTCGGCGTGCGGGACGGGGCTCGCGGCGACGACCAGCGGTCCGCTGGAGTCGGAGGAGGAACCGGCGGCGGAGGAGTCCTCGGAGCCGCAGGCGGTGAGCCCGAAGGTGAGGGCTCCGGCGGCGAGGACGGCGGTGGTGAGCTTTGCGGTGTTACGCACGAAAAGTGCCTTTCCTTTTGGGCAGAGCGACCCCGCGTTTGTGGTGCGGGGAAGTTTTTAGGGGTGAGGGGGGCGAGGTCAGACGGTCTTGGTGTCCGCCGTCGCGGCCTTCAGCAGCCGCAGCTTCGGCGCCGGGCCCGTCTTGCCGCCGCGGCTGTGCAGCGAGCGGGCCGCGAAGTCGCCGGCGAACTGGATCAGCGAGATGACGACCGCGAGGATCGCGACGGTGATCCACATGAGCTGGGTCTCGAAGCGCTGGTAGCCGTAGCGGATGGCGATGTCTCCCAGGCCGCCGGCGCCGACGGTGCCGGCCATGGCGGAGTAGCCGATCAGCGCCACGATCGTGGTCGTGGTGCTGGCGATCAGCGAGGGCAGCGACTCCGGTACGAGGACCTTGCGGACGATGGTCCAGGTGTTGCCGCCCATCGACTGCACGGCCTCGACGAGACCGCCGTCCACTTCGCGGACAGCCGTCTCGACCAGACGCGCGAAGAACGGGATGGCGCCGATGGCGAGGGGCACGATCGCGGCCTCACGGCCGATGGTGGTGCCCGTGATGGAGCGGGTGAACCCCATCAGGGCGACCATCAGGATGATGAACGGCATCGAGCGGGCGACGTTCACGACCTGCCCGATGACCTTGTTGGCGACGACGTTCTGGAGGAGTCCGCCCCGGTCGGTGAGGACGAGGAGGACGCCGAGCGGGAGACCGCCGACGACGGCGATGACGGTGGACCAGCCGACCATGTAGAGGGTGTCCCAACACGCCTGGGACAGCAGGGGCTGCATCTCGGACCAGGTCACTTGGCACCTTCCTTCACCAGCAGGTCTTCACCGACGACGTCGATCTGGAGGCCCTGCTCGCGCAGGAAGCCGACCGGAACGACGTTGTCCTCGTAGCGGCCGGGGAGTTCGATGCGCATCCGGCCGACCTGGAGACCGCCGACGGTGTCGATGGCGGCGCCGAGGATGGAGATGTCGATGTTGTAGGTGCGCGACAGCTGGGAGATGACCGGCTGGGTCGCGGCCTCGCCGTGGAAGGTGACGTCGACGACGGTGCGGTCGGCGCCGGTGGCCTCGCCGCCGACCGGGAAGAGCGCGGTGGCGAGCTCGGAGCCGGGGGTCGCGAGCAGCTCGCTGACCGTCCCGGACTCGACGATGCGGCCGTTCTCCATGAGGGCGGCGGAGTCGCAGATCGACTTCACGACGTCCATCTCGTGCGTGATGAGCAGGACGGTCAGGCCCAGTTGCCGGTTCAGGTCGCGCAGCAACTGGAGGATGGAGCGGGTGGTCTCCGGGTCGAGGGCGCTGGTGGCCTCGTCGGAGAGCAGCACCTTGGGGTCGCCGGCCAGCGCGCGGGCGATGCCGACGCGCTGCTTCTGGCCGCCGGAGAGCTGGGCCGGGTAGGCCTTGGCCTTGTCGGCGAGCCCGACGAGGTCGAGGAGTTCGAGGGCCTTGCGCGAGCGCTCCTTCCCCGACTTGCCGAGGATCTCCAGCGGCAGCTCGACGTTGTCCTGGACGGTCCGGGAGGACAGCAGGTTGAAGTGCTGGAAGACCATGCCGATACGGCTGCGCGCCTCGCGGAGTTCCTTGCCGGCCCGCGGGCCGCGCCCGGCGAGGGCGGTGAGGTCCCGGCCGGCGACGGTGACCGTGCCGGCGGTGGGGCGCTCCAGCAGGTTGACGCAGCGGATGAGGGACGACTTGCCGGCGCCGGACTGGCCGATGACGCCGTACACCTCGCCTTCGCGGACGTGGAGATCGACGCCGTCGAGGGCGGTGACCTCGCGGCCGCGTGAGCGGTAGACCTTGGTCAGGCCCGATGTGGTGATCACTGGGATTCCATCACTGTCGAGTTCGTACGCGGGCGTGGGTGTGCCCTGGTACGAGAGGAACGGGTGTGCGCGGGGCAGCACGGTCACGTACGGGGAAACACGTACGGACATGCCACGGCTGCTCGCTTCGGGGCGCGAGACTCAGGGGTGGTGCGGGGGCCCTCTAGAAGGCGCACATTCGACACATACAGCGAGCACCGGGCGTCATGGTCGCCTCGGTCGCAAAGGTGCGGCAGCTCGTCGTGGTCATGGAATCAGTAAAGCAGACGCATGGTCCTTACCAACCGCCGCTGTCCGCATGCTGGACAGCGGCGGACAGGGTCAGGCGCGGACGGAGATCTCCACTCCCCCGGCGGTGACCAGTGCGGACAAGGCCGACAGGTTCTCGACCACCAGGTCGGCGTCCAGCTCGTGGGCCTGGTGGGTTGTGGTCAACGCCACGGTGATCATCCCGGCGGCGCGGCCGGCCGCGAGGCCCGCCGGGGCGTCCTCGAAGACGACGCAGTCGGCGGGGTCGACGCCGAGCTCGCGGGCGGCGAGGAGGTAGGGCTCGGGGTCGGGCTTGCCGCGGGTGATGTCGTCGGCGGAGACGAGGGTCTTGGGCAGGATGCCGACGGCGTCGAGGCGGGCCTCGGCGAGCCGCCGGGTGGCGGAGGTGACGACGGCCCACCGGTCGGCGGGCAGCGAGGCGAGGAAGTCCCGGGTGCCGGGCAGCAGCTGGACACCTCCGTTGGGTACGTCCTCCACCTCCAGCTTCTCGATCCGTGCGACGGCCTCGGGCACGATCTCGGCGGGTAGCAGGTCGGCGGCTATCTCGACGGCCGGCCGCCCGTGCAGCTCCACGCGCGCGAAGTCCTCGGCCGTGATGCCGTACTCCTCGGCCCACTGCCGCCAGCATCGGTCCACGGACGCGAGGGAGGAGACGAGCGTGCCGTCGTTGTCGAAAAGCATGGCCTGTGCACGGATCTTCATGCCCTCGACCCTACGGGGTCGCGCCGCTTGCTCGAATCTCGCTGCACGCGGCCTCGGGGCGAGGCCGGGGCCGACCCCGGTCGGTCTTCCGCGCCGTAATAAGGTCGCTGCATGCTTGATGCCCTGACGCTCGTGACCGGCGTCGCCGCGCTGCTGCTCGCCGCCTGGTGCGGCTGGGCCGCCTACCGTGACCAGCCGACGAAGGACTGGCATTTCATCGGGATGGGCGTGGTGTCGCTGCTGGCGATCGTCCAGCTGGTCGTGGGGATCGTGCAGCTGGCCCGGGGCGAGAAGCCGGAGCAGGGGACGACGATCTTCGTGGCGTATCTGCTGGGTGCGTTCGCGTGTGTCCCGGCGGCGGGGCTGATGTCGCTGACCGAGCGCTCGAAGTGGGGCTCGGTGACGGCGGCCGCCGGCGGTGTGGTGCTGGCGGTGCTGGAGGTGCGGCTCTATGACATCTGGGGAGGCTGAGGTGGCGGCGACGGAGGAGAAGCCGACGCGGCTGATCAGCGGGCCGGGGATGCTGCTGGTCTGGCTGTACGGGGTGATGGTGGTCGGCGCGGTGTCGCGCTCGGCGTACCAGATCGCCACCGAGTTCGACCGCGCGCCGCTCGCCTACTCGCTGTCCGCGGTGGCGGGGCTGGTCTACGGGTTCATCACGTACTCGCTGGTCCGGGGCGGCGAGACGGCCCGGAAGGCGGCGCAGGTGTGCTGCGCCGCCGAACTCGCGGGTGTGCTGATCGTCGGTACCTGGACCCTGATCGAGCCGTCGGCCTTCCCGGACGCGACGGTGTGGTCGGACTACGGCATGGGCTACATCTTCATTCCCGTGCTGCTGCCGCTGTCCGCGCTGTACTGGCTGCGGAAGGCCGGTACCGCCGGCGCTACGCGGTAGCCGCGTACGTCCCGGCCGGCTTCTCCAGGACGATCATCGGTACGCCGTCGTTGCCCTGGGACGTGCCCACCGCCTCGTAGCCGACCTTGCGGTACAGGCGGAGGTTGCCCTCGCTGCGGTGGCCGGTGAAGAGGCGGAAGCGGGTGGCGCCGCGCTCCTCGGCCAGGGCCGACTCCGCCGCCCTCAGCAGCCGGGCGCCGATGCCGTGGCCCTGGAGGCGGGGGTGCACGCAGAGCTTGCCGATGGCGGCCGAGCCGTCCTCGGTGACATGGCCGCGGACCGAGCCGACGACCTCCTCGCCGAGCCGGGCCACGAAGACGCAGTCCGAGACGACCTCCTCACGGACCGAGTCCAGGCTCTGGACGAGCGGATCGATGCGGTAGTTGCCGTACAGCGCCGCCTCGCTCTGGAAGCACAGGTACTGCAACCTGAAGATCTGCTCCGCGTCCTGCACGGTCGCCGCAGAGATGGTCACGCTCATGCCCATGTGCGCACGCCTCCCGCTCACCTGATCGCCTGTCGTCCCTCACTCCTATCCCCGCGCTCCGCGGGCCGCAACCTCCGGCGTGAGCAAACGACGCAGACATCCCAGGCATCTGGAACGTTCCGGACCGAGACTGCCCTGTGAGATACCCAACTCCCCCGCGATTTCCCGGTAGGTGAGGTCCTTCGGGGAGAGCAGCGCCTCCATCAGACGCGGGCACCGCCCGGGCAGTCGGCGCACCGCGTCCCGCAGCGCCCGGCGCCGCGCGGCGGCCAGGACATGGTCCTCGGGGGTGCCGCCCGCCTCGTCCGCGGGTTCCGTCTCATACGGCCGTTCGAGTCGGGTCGTACGACGGGAGCGGCGCGCCTCGGAGCGGACGGCCCGGCGGAGCCAGCCCGGCGGGTCCACGGGCGGGCCGTCGGTGTCGAGGCGCTCCAGGAGGCGGAGCCAGACCGCCTGTTCCAGGTCGCCGGGTTCGGCGCCGGAGGCGTGCGCCTCCGCGGAGGCCTCGGCGGTGAGCAGCGGACGGAGAGAGGTGAGCAGATCGTGCTGCGGGGCGGTGACCAGGTCGTACGTCATATGACTCACGACGCGGCCGTCCGGGTGCGGGTTTCCCGGACGGCCGGTTGTCACCCCGATCGGGGGCGGGCGCTCAGCTGTTGACGAAGTCCTCGCGGGCCAGCAGACCGGTGTCCGGGTTGTCGGTGAAGACACCGTCGATGCCGGTGGCGAAGTACGTCTTGTAGGCGCCGAAGACATCGCCGTACGCGTCGGCGTCGGTGCCCTTGCGGAAGCTCGTCGGCAGGAAGGGGTTCTCGTTGCGCATGGTGTAGGGGTGCAGGATCAGCCCCACCTTGTGCGCGTCGGCGACAAGAGTGGTCGGGGTGGTGAGGTCGCCGTTCGCGTCCTTCGGGATGACCAGGTCGAGGGTGGGGCCGATGCCCTGGGCGTACCCGGCGATCTCGCGGAGCCCGGCGGGGGTGATCAGGTCGGCGACGGTGCGCGGGTCGCCCGCCTCGACGAAGTCCCAGGGGCGGCTGGTCGCCGAGGAGAGCAGGACGACCAGCGGGTTGTCGACCAGACGGTTCAGGCGCTGGATGCTGCTGGGCTCGAAGGACTGGAGGATGACCGGGGCGTTGCGGCCGTCCTTGCCGTGCTTGCGCAGCAGCTTGGCGACCCGCTCCTCAAGGCCCAGGCCGAGCTTGCGGAAGTAGGTGGGGTGCTTGGTCTCCGGGTAGATCCACACCTGTCGGCCGCGCTTGCGGGTCTGCTCGTCCTGCCACTTCAGGACCTCTTCGAACGTGGGGATCTCCCAGCGCCCGTTGTAGAGGGTGTTGTGCGGGCGGTTGGCCGGGATGCGCTCGATCGCGCGCAGGGTCTTCAGCTCGGCGAGCGTGAAGTCCTCGGTGAACCAGCCGGTGACGGAGACGCCGTCCAGCACCTTCGTCGTCCTGCGGTCGGCGAACTCCTTGTGGTCCGCGACGTCCGTCGTGCCGCCGATCTCCGGCTCATGACGGCAGACCAGGTGACCGTCCTTGGTGGGCACCAGGTCGCCGGCCTCGACGACATGCGCGCCGAGGTCGAGGGCGAGCTGGTACGACCCGAACGTGTGCTCGGGCCGGTAGCCGCTGGCACCCCGGTGACCGATGATCGTCGGCACGGGCAGGCTTCTCAGCCCGCCGCCGTGCCGTACCTCTGCGGTCCCGTCGGCCGCGGCGGCTCTCGCCGCACCGGACAGACCGAGGACCGCTCCCCCGGCGCCGAGGACGGCCGCGCCGAGGAGCGCCCGCCGTCCGGTTACACCCGTCTGCCCGTCCACGGCCTGAGAATCCTGCGATCCCATGAGCGCCCTCCTTGCGTCGGCTCGTCAGTGCGGGCCGATCGTAGGTGCGTGTACATGACCGCGGGGAGACCTGCGGCGGAACACGCGGGTGACTCGGCATGTCGTGCGTGAGGCGCAAGTTGACAGCCCGTCAGGCCAGGGGCGCGATGTCGGTCACATCATGGCCGTCGGGTTACGGGCCGTCTTTCGCACGCCATCGCAGGTAAACCCGCGTCAACACTGCGTAAGACCTCGGTGAACCCGATGTGCAAGACCCCCCGGGCCGCGAGTATCGTCCTCACCTGCACAGACTTAGACCGATTCCCTTGACACCGGAGGGCCCGTTGTCCCGCTTCGCGCTCATCAAGGCAGTGCTCGGACCGATCATGCGCCTGATGTTCCGCCCACAGGTGGAGGGCGCCGAGCACATCCCGGGGGACGGCCCGGTCATCCTGGCCGGCAACCACCTCACCTTCATCGACTCGATGATCCTCCCGCTCGTCTGCGACCGGCAGGTCTTCTTCATCGGCAAGGACGAGTACGTCACCGGCAAGGGCCTCAAGGGCCGGCTCATGGCCTGGTTCTTCACCGGCGTCGGCATGATCCCGGTCGACCGGGACGGCGGCCGCGGCGGGGTCGCCGCGCTGATGACCGGGCGCCGGGTGCTGGAAGAGGGCAAGCTCTTCGGGATCTACCCCGAGGGCACCCGCTCCCCCGACGGGCGACTGTACCGGGGGCGCACCGGCATCGCGCGGCTGACGCTGATGACGGGGGCGCCCGTGGTGCCCTTCGCCATGATCGGTACGGACCGGATTCAGCCGGGTGGGTCGGGGATGCCGCGGCCGGCGAAGGTGACGGTTCGGTTCGGTGAGGCCATGGAGTTCTCTCGGTACGAGGGGATGGACCGGGATCGGTATGTGCTGCGGGCCGTGACGGATTCCGTGATGGCTGAGGTCATGCGGTTGTCGGGGCAGGAGTACGTGGACATGTATGCGACGAAGGCGAAGGCCGCGTAGTTTGTCGGCTGCGGGTTGCCGGGGGCTGATCGCGCAGTTCCCCGCGCCCCTAGAGGGCGTTGCCCAAACGCGCGTTTCGCAACAAGAACCACGCTGCCACCGCCGTCCCCAACAGGACGACTGCGCCCGCGCCCGCTGCGATCGCGAGGCCGTCCACGAAGGATTCCCGCGCCGACGTCAGCAGGGCCGCGGCCTGGCCTGACGGCATTCCCGCCGCCGCCTCCACCGCGCCGCCCAGTGACTCGTGGGCTCCCTCCGGGGTACCGGTCGGGGCCGTGAAGCCCCGGTACACGCCCGTCACGATCGAGCCCAGCACCGCGATACCGAGGGCCGCGCCCAGCTCGTAAGCCGTCTCCGAGACCGCGGACGCCGAGCCCGCCTGTTCCTTCGGCACGCTGGAGAGGATCACGTCCGCGGTCACCGTGAACGAGAAGCCGGCGCCGATGCCGACGACCAGCAGGGCGGTGCCGAGCAGCGGGTAGCCGGTGCTCTGGTCGATGACCGTCAGCGAGGCCAGTGCCACGCCGACCGCCGCCAGGCCGCCGGAGACCACCGCGCGGACGGACCAGCGGCGGGCCGCCCAGCCCGCCACCAGACCGGCCGCCACCGCGCCGACCGCGGCGGGGAGTTCGGCGAGGCCCGCCTCCAACGGGCGTCGGCCCTGGACGAGTTGCAGGTACTGGGAGAGGAAGAAGACCAGGCCGGACAGGCCGAGGATGGTCAGCAGGTCGGCCAGGACCGCCGCGCTGAAGCCGCGGTTGCGGAACAGGCGCATGTCCAACAGGGGCGTCGGCAGGGTCAGTTGGCGGTGGACGAACCAGTACAGGGCCGCCGCGCCGAGTGCGCCGACGCCGAGGATCTCCCAGCCGAAGCCGTACGTGGCCGTCTCCTTGACCGCGTACACCACCGCGATCATGCCGACCAGGGACAGGGTCACGCTGATCAGGTCCCAGGGGCCCGGGTTCGGGTTCTTCGACTCGGGCAGCAGCTTGATGCCGACGAGGACGAGGACCGCCATCACGGGCAGGTTGATCAGGAAGACCGAGCCCCACCAGAAGTGTTCGAGCAGGAAACCGCCGGCGATCGGGCCGATCGCGGTGCCCGCGGAGGCCGTGGCGCCCCAGATGCCGACGGCGAGGCTGCGTTCGCGCGGGTCGTGGAAGAGGTTGCGGATCAGGGCGAGGGTCGCCGGCATGAGGGTCGCGCCCGCGACGCCCAGGAGGGCGCGGGCGAGGATCATCAACTCCGGTGTCGTGGCGTAGGCGTTGAGGACGGATATCGCACCGAACGCCGTCGCGCCGATCAGGAGGATGCGCTTGCGGCCGATGCGGTCGCCGAGGCTGCCCATGGAGACGAGCAGGCCCGCGATGACGAAGGAGTAGACGTCGCCGATCCAGAGGAGCTGGGAGCCGGTGGGGTTCAGGTCCTCGCTGATGTACGGGGTCGCGAGACCGAGGACGGTCGCGTCGACGGCCACCAGCAGCACGGCGAGCACGAGGACGGAGAGCGCGAGCCAACGGCCCGGGCGCTTGGTCACCGCCTCGGTCGTGGTCGTCGGCTGCAGGGTGCTGGTCATGATTCCTCTCTCGGTTCTGTGTGATGCCTCAGTGCGCCGCCGAGGAGCAGCTCGGCGATCATGTAGGTGAAGTCCTTGCGGGCCACGCGTCCTTCCGACACCGCCCAGGCGCCGGAGGCCAGCAGGCCGTACACCGCCTCGGTGAGCCAGACCGGGCTGAGGTCGATGCGGAACTCGCCGCTGTCCTGTCCGCGCCGGAACAGCGCGGAGACGCGGTCGTCGATGCGGGTCCAGCCCGCGTTCTGCCCCTCGCCCTCGAACAGCTGGTTCTCGGTGTAGAGGAAGCCGAGCAGGGCGGCCGCCGGTTCCAGCTCGCGCACCAGACGGCGTACGGCGTCGCTCGCGGGGCCCTCGGCGAGGCGGGCGGCGTCCAGCGCGGCCTCGCACTCCTCGATGCCGAGCGCCTCAAGAGCCCGTACGAGTGCGTCGCGCCCCGCGAAGTGGCGGTGCAGCGTGGCCCGGCTGATCCCCGCGGCCTTGGCGACCTCGTCCATGGTCGCGGTGGATTTACGGGTCAGCAGGGCCGCGGCGCTGCGCAGCACGTGGTCACGATCGACAGCCATGAGACAACCATAGACCATATGAGACATTGATGTCTCATCACGGGCACGGACGTCTCACGGCTACCGCGCTGACCAGCGGTTTTCTCAGTGCCAGGGGAGGCTGCCGCGCTTCTCCCAGTACGCCCGCGGCTCCTCCGCCAGTTCGGCGAGGCGTGCCAACTGGCCCTCGTCCAGGTCCACGACGGCCGCGTGCAGGTTGGAGGCCAGCTGGCTGGTGGTCGCGGCTCCGGAGAGGACGACCCCGGCCCAGGGCTGACGCAGGACGAGGGCGAGGGCGACCGCGTCACAGCCGAGGGAGGTCTCCGCCGCCACGGCCTTCAGGGCGTCCGGCGCGTACGGGTCCGCGAGCCTGCCGTTGGCCATGCCCTCCTTGACGATCACCGTCAGCCCGGCGTCGTGGGCCTCGGCGAGGGCGGGGGCGGCGGAGGTCTCCAGGACGTTGTACGTCGACTGGACGGTACGGAAGAGCGGTTCGCCGTCGACCGTGACCTCCAGGGCGGCCCGGATGGCGTCCGCCTGGGCGGGGCCGCTGGTGGAGAAGCCGATGCTGATGCCGTCGGCGGCGGCCTCGGCGAGCCTGGCGTGCAGTTCCTTGTCGGTGAGGGCCGGGCTGTCGGGAGTCACCGAGTGGATCTGGTAGAGGTCGAGGCGGTCGCCGAGGAGTTCGGCGGTCTCGCGGCGCTGGCGGTCGTAGGTGCCGACGCCGTGGTCCTTGACCTCGTGCTTCTCGGCGTCGGTCGTCCAGGCGGCGGTGTACGTGTAGCCCCACTTGCTGCCGATGACCACGTCGTCGATGTCGGGGCGGGCGTTCAGCCAGTCGGCGAGGAACTCCTCCGAGCGGCCGTAGGAGCGGGCCGCGTCGAAGTAGCGGACGCCTTGGAAGTAGGCGGCGTCGAGGAGTTCGTGGGTGCGGGTTCGTAGCGCCTCGACGCTCCGGTTGTCTCCCAGGTCTTCGTCTCGGCCCAGGTTGATGTAGCCGGGGCGGCCGACTGCGGCGAGGCCGAGGCCGATGTGGCAGGTGGGGGTGGTGGCTGTGGCGAGTCGGGCGAAGGGCATACCCACAACGTAACGCGGGATGCCGTTCGCCAGAGAGCTCGGGTTGTGGGGTGATTCGGCGGGTGCGGGTGCGTCGTGGCTCGGCGCGCAGTTCCCCGCGCCCCCATAGGGCCTACGGCCCTATGGGGCGTTGAAACCAGGCCTACTTCTTGGCTGTCGCCCATTCGTGCTGGGCGGCCACGTCCTGCTTCACCTCAGCCAGCTGGATCGCCACCGCGCTCGGGGCCGTGCCGCCCCTGCCGTTGCGGGAGGCCAGGGCGCCCTGGACGTTGAGGACCGTGCGGACCTCCGGGGTCAGGTGGGCGGAGATCTTGGCGAACTGGTCGTCCGTCAGTTCGTCGAGTTCCTTGCCCTCGGCCTCCGCCGCCTTGACGCACTCGCCGGCGACCTCGTGGGCGACACGGAACGGGACGCCCTGCTTGACCAGCCACTCGGCGATGTCGGTGGCGAGGGAGAAGCCGGCCGGGGCCAGTTCCTCCATGCGCTCACGGTTGACCGTGAGGGTGGCCATCATGCCGGTGAAGGCGGGCAGCAGGACTTCCAGCTGGTCGCAGGAGTCGAAGACCGGCTCCTTGTCCTCCTGGAGGTCGCGGTTGTAGGCCAGGGGCAGCGCCTTGAGGGTCGCGAGCAGGCCCGTCAGGTTGCCGATCAGACGGCCGGACTTGCCGCGCGCCAGCTCCGCGATGTCGGGGTTCTTCTTCTGCGGCATGATCGACGAGCCCGTCGAGAACGCGTCGTGCAGGGTCACGAAGGAGAACTCCTTCGTGTTCCAGATGATGATCTCCTCGGCGATACGGCTGAGGTTCACGCCGATCATCGCGGTGATGAAGGCGAACTCCGCGACGAAGTCACGGGACGCCGTGCCGTCGATGGAGTTGCCGACGCTGCCGTGCTCGAAGCCGAGGTCCTTGGCCACCGCCTCCGGGTCCAGGCCGAGGGAGGAACCGGCCAGGGCGCCCGCGCCGTACGGCGACACGGCCGTGCGCTCGTCCCACTGGCGCAGCCGCTCCGCGTCCCGGGACAGGGACTGGACGTGGGCCAGGACGTGGTGGGCGAAGAGGACCGGCTGGGCGTGCTGGAGGTGGGTGCGGCCGGGCATCGCCACGTCCGGGTGCGCCTCCGCCAGGCCGATCAGGGAGTCCTGGAGGTCGGCGATCAGACCGCCGATGATCCGGGCGTGGTCCCGCAGGTACATCCGGAAGAGGGTCGCCACCTGGTCGTTGCGGGAGCGGCCGGCACGGAGCTTGCCGCCGAGGTCCGGACCGAGGCGCTCCAGCAGACCCCGCTCCAGGGCGGTGTGGACGTCCTCGTCGGCGATGGCGCCGACGAAGTCACCGGAGGCCACGTCGGCCTCCAGCTGGTCCAGCCCGGCGATCATGCGCTGAAGCTCGTCCTCGGTGAGGAGCCCGGCCTTGTGGAGCACGCGCGCGTGGGCACGCGAACCGGCGATGTCGTACGGCGCCAGCCGCCAGTCGAAGTGCACGGACGCGGACAGCTTGGCCAGGGCCTCGGCGGGACCGTCGGCGAAACGGCCGCCCCAGAGCCGGACGTCACCGCTGTTGCTGCTCACTTGCGTTGCTCCTCATCGCCGCATTCAAGGTTATGCATGAGTATGCAGACCTCTGCATGATTCGTCAATCTGACCCTCTTTTTGGTCTCCCTTTGAACATGGGAAACCGCTTGCTCGTACCTCCCCCCGAACGCAGGCGCCGCGTTTGTGCACACCAAGAACTCGAAGACACTCCCGACCCTTGTGAGGCATCCGCATGTCCAGGGCTCTTCCTAAGTACAACAAGCGCCGCGTCGCCCTCGTCGGCAGCGCCACCGCACTGGCGCTGACCGGTGCGGTGATCGCCGGTTCCGCCCTCGCCGGGGAGAGCTCCAAGAGCAGCGGCGGCACCAACGCCCGCACCCTGGCGAGCCCCGGCACCATCAGCTGCCCGGACGTCGCCTCCAAGCTCCCCGCGATCCCCGCCTCCGCGCAGGCCGAGGTGACCCGCAACCTCACCCTCCTCCAGACCCAGATCGACGAGGCCAACAAGCGCCTCGTCGACACCGTCGGCCAGGGCGGACCCAACTTCGTCCAGAACGCCATCCTGGGCCCCCTGAAGGACAAGCGGGTCGCGACCGTCAACCGGATCGCCACCGCCATCGGACGGACCGCCGCCAAGCCCCAGGGCCTGGACGCCCTCGCACCCTGCGCCCTGAACGCCGGCGGTGCCACGGGCGCCGCCGGAAACACGGGCAACGCAGGAAACACGGGGAACGCGGGGAACGCGGGGAACGCGGGCAACACAGGGAACGCGGGCAACGCAGGGAAGGACACAGGCAACGCGGGCAAGAACACGGGCAACGCGGGCGCGGGCAACGCCGCCGTCGGCACCATCAGCTGCCCGGACGTCGCCTCCCAGCTCCCCGCCGTTCCGGCCTCCGCGAAGGCCGAGGTGGACCGCAACCTCGCCCTCCTCCAGACCCAGATCAACGAGGCCAACACCCGCCTCGTCAACACGGTCGGCCAGGGCGGACCCAACTTCGTCCAGAACGCCATCCTCGGCCCGCTGAAGGACAAGCGGACGTCCACCATCGACCGCATCGCCATCTCCATCGGCCGGACCGCCGCCAAGCCCCAGGGCCTGAACTCCCTGGCCGCCTGCACGCTCACCAAGTGACGTGACAGGCGCTGTGGCCGCCCCGAGTTCCGCGCCGGCCGGGGCGGCCACGGCGGGCTCCCGGCAAACGGAGCCCGCAATTCATTAGACAGGCGAAATACCTGCACCCATAATCGTTAGACATGGGAAAGACTTACGAGCGCATAGACGGCAGGCTGCGTACCTTCATCGAGGAGCAGCCCCTCTTCTTCACCGCGACCGCCCCGCTGGCCGGCGACGGCACGGTCAACCTCTCCCCCAAGGGCCTCAAGGGCTCCTTCGCGGTCATCGACGAACGGACCGTCGCCTACCTGGACTTCGCCGGGTCCACCGCCGAGACGGTCGCGCATCTGCGGGAGAACGGCCGGATCACGCTCATGTGGTGCGCCTTCCAGGGCCCGCCCAACATCGTCCGGGTGCATGGCGAGGGCGAGGCGGTGCTGCGCGACGACCCCCGTTTCAAGGAGTTGCTACCGCACTTCCCGGACATCGACCCGAGTCTGCACGGCCTGCGGGCGATCATCGTGGTGACGGCCCGGCAGATCCGGGACTCCTGCGGCTACGCGGTGCCCTTCATGACGTACGACGAGGACCGCGACCTGCACGCCCGGCGCTTCGCCCGTGAGGACGACGAATCGCTGAGCGCCTACTTCGCCAAGAAGGAGCACATCGCGACGAGCCTGGACGGCCTACCCGGGCTGCCGTTGCCGTTGCCGCCCTCTACCGTCTGAGCATGGGCTCCCCCGCCGTCGCCACGGCTCTCGTGTCCGCGTCCCTCCTCGTGCTCGGCGCCGCGCCCGGCGGCGGGCAGCCGCCGCTTCCCGCGCGGATGGCCGACACCGGCGGCGGGACCCAGCTGATCACCGCGGTGGCCGCGAAGGCCTCCGCCACCTCCGGCACGGTCACCTGGTGGGAGCTCGGCAACGGGCGGTGGGTGAAGGCCGGTTCGGCGGCGGCGCGGTTCGGGGCGAACGGCCTCGTGGAGGGCGCCTCGCGCAAGCAGGGCACGCACACGACGCCGGCGGGGCTGTACGAGCTGCCGTACGCCTTCGGCATCAAGGCCGCGCCGGGCGGGACGACGTACACGTACCGTCCTGTGCGCGAGCGTTCGTGGTGGTGTCAGGACAACGACTCGCGGGTCTACAACCGTTGGAGCGAGCCCCGCGCGAAGGACTGCCGGGCCGCCGAGTCCGAGCATCTGATCGCCTACGAGAAGCAGTACGCGTACGCCATGGTGGTCGGGTTCAACTACGCGAAGCCGGTGCGGGGGCGGGGTGCCGGGATCTTCCTGCACGTCAACGGGAGCGGGGCGACGGCGGGGTGTGTGTCCGTGTCGGCGGACGCGATGCGCCGGATCCTGAAGTGGGCCGATCCCGGGCAGCAGCCGCACATCGCGATCGGTACGACGGGCGGGCGGACGGCGATCACTCGGTACTGAGCCGGACGGTGAAGCTGGTCGAGCCCGGCGCGCTGCGCAGGCTCACCTCTCCGCCGTGGGCCTCGGCCACCGCGGCCACGATCGACAGGCCCAGGCCCGCGCCGCCGCCCGGGGCGTCGGTGCGGCGGCGGTCGGCTCGGGTGAAGCGTTCGAAGACGCCGGGCTGGATGTCCTCGGGGACGCCGGGGCCGTCGTCGTGGACGGTGAGGACGGCCGCCGTGGCCTCGGTCTCCAGGGAGACCGTCACCTTGGTGCCCACGGGTGTGTGCCCACGCGCGTTGGCCAACAGGTTGGCCAACAGCTGTTGGAGTCGGTGGGCGTCGCCCGTGACCGTGACCGGTTCCTCGGGGAGCTCCAGCGTCCAGCGGTGATCGGGGCCCGCGGCCCGGGCATCCGTCACCGCGTCCAGGACCAGCATGGTGAGGTCGACCGGGTGACGCTCCAGGGGGCGGCCCGCGTCCAGCCGGGCCAGCAGCAGCATCTCGTCGACCATCTCGCCCATCCGGGCCGACTCGGCGGCGATGCGCTCCAGGGCCCGGGTGACCTCCGGCGGGACCGGACCGGGGTGCAGCAGTGCCAGTTCCGCGTGGCCGCGCACCGACGCCACCGGGGTGCGCAGCTCATGGCTGGCGTCGGCGGCGAAGCTGCGCAGGCGCTCCTCACTCGCGTGCCGTTTGGTGAGCGCGTCCTCGACATGGCCCAGCATGCGGTTGAAGGCGCCGGCGACCTGGCCGACCTCGCTGCGGGGGTCGGACTCCGGGGCCCGGGGCGGCAGCGCCACCTCGCCGCTGGCCAGCGGGAGTTCGCTGACCCGGGTGGCGGTCGCCGCGACCCGGCTCAGCGGGCGGAGCGACCAGCGCACCCAGAGCGCCCCGGCCACGCCGGTGACGGTGAGGGCGAGGCCGAAGACGATCCCGGCGAGCAGTTCGAGCCGGTGGACCGTGGCCTCGACGGGCTCCAGGGGCAGGCCGGTGATCAGGACGTCGCCGTCCTTGCCGCTGGTCACCAGCACGCGGTAGTCGTCGAGCGCGGCGAGGTCGACGGTGTGGGCCTTGCCGTCGGCCGGGACCGCGGCGAGGCGCCGCTCGTCGCCGCCGGTCAGCGAGACGTTCTCGGTGCCGCTCGGGCGGACGACCGCCGCGTGGGTGGCCGTGCCGTCGACCAGCCGGGCGCCGAAGGTGCCGGTGGCCTGGCGGCGGGTGTCGCCGTGCTCGTCGCCGTCGTGATCGTCGGGAACGGTTCCGTTGTGCTCCAGGCTGACCGCGAAGCGGTTGCCGGCCTCGGTCAGCTGCTCGTCGAGGCGGCCGACGAGAAAGCCCTGGAGCCCGACGACGGCCGCCAGGCCGACCGCCGCGCAGCTCACCGCCAGCAGCACCACCAGGCCGCAGGTGAGCCGGGCGCGCAGGGTGTGCGGGCGGGGCAGACGGCGTGCGAGAGCGAGGGTCACGGGGTCACCGGCTTGAGCACGTATCCGGCGCCGCGCACGGTGTGGATCATCGGCTCCCGTCCCGCGTCCACCTTCTTGCGCAGGTAGGAGATGTACAGCTCGACGACATGAGCGCGGCCGCCGAAGTCGTAGGACCACACCCGGTCGAGGATCTGGGCCTTGCTGAGGACGCGCCGCGGGTTGCGCATGAGGAAGCGGAGCAGTTCGAACTCGGTCGGGGAGAGTTCGATCAGCTCGCCCGCGCGGGTCACCTCGCGGGCGTCCTCGTCCATGACCAGGTCGCCGATGGTCAGCCGCGGGCCCTCCTCCAGCTGCCGGGCCATGCCGGCGCGGCGCAGCAGTCCGCGCAGCCGGGCGACGACCTCCTCCAGGCTGAACGGCTTGGTGACGTAGTCGTCGCCGCCCGCCGTGATCCCGGCGATCCGGTCCTCGACGGCGTCCCGGGCGGTGAGGAAGAGCACACACACGTCGGGCTTCACGGCGTGCAGGCCGCGCAGCACGGCGAAGCCGTCGGTGTCAGGCAGCATCACGTCGAGGACGACGGCGTCGGGCAGCAGCTCGCGGGCCGCGGCGACCGCCGAGGCCCCGTCGCCGGCGGTGCGCACCTGCCAGCCCTCGTAACGCAGGGCGCCCGACAGGACCTCGGCGAGGTCCTCGTCGTCGTCCACGACGAGGACGCGCAGCGGGGTGCCGTCGGGGCGGGCGAGGGCGGGGCGGCCGGAGCGGGTGGTGTTCATGGCCCTTCCAGGATCGCCCCTGGCGCGTCGGAACCACGCCCCTGGTTGCTCTGAGTTTCCTCTGAGTGCGCTCTGAGGAAGCCGTTTCAGAGGGTTCTGAGAAGTTCGGCCCGCACAGTTGCGTCCTGGCAGGACGAAAGGACGTACGCATGACCACCCTGTACGGGACGTACTCATGACCACCGTGTACGAGCGGACGGCGCCGCCCGTGCCGCTGCCCGCCCGGCGCTCCCCCGCGGGCCCGCTGCTCGCCCTGCTGTGGGGCGGGGCGGCGGGTGCGGTCGCGCTGTGGTGGGCGCACACCGGTTCCGTGGTCGGGGCGGCCGGCTGGCTGACGAACGCCGGGCGGATCGCCGGGCTGCTGTGCGGATACGCCTGTGCCGTGCTGGTCGGGCTGATGGCGCGCGTGCCGCTGCTGGAGCGCCGGATCGGCTCGGACCGGGTGGCACGCTGGCACGCGATGGCGGGCCGCTACACGATCGGTCTGCTGGTGGCGCACGTGGTGCTGATCCTCGCCGGTTACGCCGCCCAGGACGGCCAGTCGCTCTGGCACGAGTCGGTGACGGTGGTCCTCGACTACCCGGAGATGCTGAAGGCGACCGCCGGCACGCTGATCCTCGTGGCCGTCGGTGTCACCTCGATGCGGGCCGTGCGGCGCAGGGTCGGGCACGAGTTCTGGTACTACGTCCATCTGCTGACCTACGCGGCCGTGTTCCTGACCTTCTTCCACCAGGTCCAGCTGGGTTCTGACCTCACGGCCGGTCCCGCACAGGCCGCCTGGTACGGGCTGTACCTGGGCGTGGCGGCCCTGGTGCTGTGGTTCCGGGTGCTCGTGCCGGTGCGGCTGAACCTGCGGCACCGGCTGCGGGTGGAGTCCGTGCACCGGGAGGCGCCGGACGTGTGGTCCGTCGTCGTGCGCGGGCAGGGGCTGGAGCAACTGGGGGCGCAGGCCGGGCAGTTCTTCCGCTGGCGGTTCCTCACCCGGGGCATGTGGGGGACGTCGACGCCGTACTCGCTGTCGGCGGCACCCCGTGGCGACCGGATGCGCATCACGGTCAAGGCACTCGGCGACCACAGCACGGCCGTGGCGCTGCTGCGGCCCGGCACCCGGGTGTGGGCGGAGGGGCCGTACGGCGCCCTGACCGCCGAACGGCGCACCTCGCACCGGGCGTTGCTCATCGCGGGCGGTGTCGGCGTCACCCCGCTGCGGGCGCTGTTCGAGACGCTGCCGGGCGAGGTGACCCTGCTGTACCGGGCGCGGACGGTCGAAGACCTGGCGCTGGGCGGCGAGTTGGAGGCCCTGGCGCGGTGGCGCGGGGCGCGGGTGCACTACCTGCTCAACGGGCCGGACGGCGAACGCCCCCGCCTGACCGCCGAGTTGCTGCGCACGGCCGTACCCGAGGGACTGGCCGGGCACGACGTGTACCTGTGCGGGCCGGAGGGCTTCGCCCGCGAGGTGTACGGGGCGCTGCGCTCCGCCGGGGTGCCCGACCGCCGTATCCACCACGAGTCGTTCGAGTTGTGAGGCCACGCACGTGCACGCACTGAGGAAGAGCCATCCGCTGCGCCGGATCGTGCTGGCGAGCGCCGCCACCGTCTCCGGCATGGTCCTGCTGCTGTCGCTGAAGCCGCACGACAGCCCGGCCGCCATAGCCGTCACGTCCCCCTCCACGGCCCCTTCGGCGGCCGGGGCGGGCACGTTCACCGGCGACTCGGTGCAGACCCGCTGGGGGCCCGTCCAGGTCCGGATCACGGTCAAGGACGGCAAGCTCACCGACGTCACGGCGGTCGCCTACCCGTCGGACAATCCGCGGGACCAGGAGATCAACAGCTACGCCCTCCCCCGGCTGCGGACCGAGGCGCTCACGGCGCAGAGCGCGGACATCGACACGGTCTCGGGGGCCACCTACACGAGCGACGGTTACCGCCAGTCGCTCCAGTCCGCCCTCGACTCGGCGACCGGCTGAACACCCAGGCGTCACGGCACGTATCTCAGGGCCAAGGGACCACGCCACCCCCCTTGCCCCGCTCCCGGAGGAATCGTGACCACCACGCTCGCAGGCGGCCGCGCCGCCCGCCGCCAGACGATGCGCCGCATCCGCCCGCGCCGCTCCCCGGCCGTCCCGCTGGTGATCGCCCTATGGGCGGGCGCGGCGGCGGTGCTGTGGCTGTGGTGGGACAACACCCCCTCCCTCGCGGACAACACCGCGAAGATCCTCGCCGCGGGCCGGATCACCGGTCTCCTCGCGGGCTACCTGATGGCGCTGGTCGTCCTGCAAATGGCCAGGGTGCCGGCGCTGGAGCGGCGGGTGGGCTCGGACCGGGTCGCCCGCTGGCACGCGATGAGCGGCCGCTACACGGTGAGCCTGGTCATCGCGCACGTCTTCCTGATCACCTGGGCGTACGCGCTCCAGGCCGGCAAGACGCTCGGCGACATCGTGCAGCAGTTCATGGACATGGTCACGACCCTGCCGGACATGGGCAAGGCGGCGATCGGCACCGGCCTGCTGGTGGTCATCGCGCTGCTGTCGGTCGGCGGGGTCCGGCGCAGGCTGCCGTACGACACCTGGTACCACGTGCATCTGCTCACCTACGCCGTGGTGTTCCTGACGTTCTGGCACCAGATCACCACCGGCAACGAGTTCGCCGTCCAGCCCACCGCGAAGACCTTCTGGTACGGGCTCTACGGTGTCGTCACCGCGCTGGTGGTCTGGTACCGGATCCTCACCCCGCTCCGCCTCAACCTCAGGCACCGGATGTACGTCGAGGCGGTCATCGAGGAGACGCCGGGCATCGTGTCGGTGCTGATCGGCGGCAAGAAGCTGCACCGGATGGGCGCGGAGGCCGGGCAGTTCTTCCGCTGGCGGTTCATGGCGCCCGGCATGCGGTTCAGCTCCCACCCGTACTCGCTGTCGGCGGCGCCCCGCCCGGACATGCTGCGGATCACGGTCAAGGCTATCGGCGACCACACCGCCCGGCTGCGCGAACTGCGGCCCGGCACCCGCGTGTGGGCCGAGGGCCCCTACGGCGCCCTGACCGCCCAGCGCCGCAGCCGCGGCAAGGTGCTGCTGGTCGCGGGCGGTGTCGGCATCACGCCGATGCGGGCGCTGTTCGAGACGCTGCCCGGGGCGTCCGGTGACATCACCCTGCTCTACCGGGCCAACAGCACCCAGGACCTGGCGCTGTGGGACGAGTTGGCCACCATCGCCGACGAGCGGGGCGCCCGGCTGATGTACGCGGTCAACAGTCCGGACGGCGAGCGGCCCGACATCTCGGCGGAGCGGCTGCGGCAGAAGCTGCCGGACATCGACGACCACGACGTGTTCCTGTGCGGGCCGCCCGGCTTCGCGCAGTCCGTGTACGACTCCCTGCGCGACGCGGGCGTCCCGGCCCGGCGTATCCACCACGAGTCGTTCGAGATGTGAGCGACGCTCCCGCACGCACGTCACGGCCCCCCTCAACTCTGCTCGGCAGCCCCAGACTTCAGGAGTTCATTCAGCCATGAGGAAGAGTCATCCGATCCGGCGTGTCGTCCTGGCCGGCGCCGCCACCGTCTCCGGGATCGTGCTGCTGCTGTCGCTGAAACCGGCGTCCGACCCGGCCTCCGCGTCCGCGGCGGGCGGCGCGGCCCCGCCGGCCGCCGCCCAGGAGTCGGCGCAGGGCGGGGCGCAGGCGGCGGGGACGAGCACGTCCACCGGGGACGCCGCACAGACCCAGTACGGTGCCGTCCAGGTACGGATCACCGTCGTCGGCAACAAGATCACCAAGTCGGAGGCGGTGCAGGCGCCGCAGGGCGGGACCAGCACCGAGAAGACCAACCTGGCCGTGCCCAAGCTCAACGCGGCGGTGGTGGCCAAGCAGAGTCCCGACATCGACACCGTGTCGGGGGCCACGTACACGAGCGAGGGCTACAAGAAGTCCCTCCAGTCGGCGATCGACAAGGCGAACGCCGCCGCCGCCTCCGCCGCCCAGCCCTCACAGGGCGCGTCGGCCCCCGCCCAGGGCGCCGCCTCCAAGACCCTCACCGGTACGGTCGCGCAGACCCAGTACGGCCCGGTCCAGGTCCGGATCACGGTCAGCAACGGCAAGATCACCAAGGCCGAGGCGGTCCAGGCGCCGAGCGGCGGCCAGAGCACGCAGAAGACCGAGCTGGCCGTACCGAAGCTCAACGCGGCGGCGGTCGCGGCCGGCAGCGCGGACATCGACTCGGTGTCCGGGGCCACCTACACCAGCGCGGGCTACAAGAAGTCCCTCCAGTCGGCGCTGGACCAGGCCGGTGGCTGACACCGTGGCCGAACCGGCAGAAGCTCCCGCCGCGGTACGTCATGCGGAGGAGGTCATGGGGACCGTCTTCTCCTTCGACGTCCGCGGCGGGGATCCCGACACGGTCCAGGCGGCACTCGCGGAGGCGGTCGCCGGGCTGCACCGGGTCGACGCCGTCTTCAGCACGTACCGCGAGGACAGCCAGATCTCGCGGCTGGCGCAGGGCGAGCTGACCGTCGAGGAGTGCGACCCGGAGGTCGCCGAGGTCCTCGAACTGGGCGCGCAGGCCGAGCGGTTGAGCGACGGCTGGTTCAGCCTGCGCTACCAGGGCCGGCTCGACCCGACGGGCATCGTCAAGGGGTGGGCGGTGGAACGGGCGGCCAGAGCCTTGCTGGCCGCGGGCGCGACCGGGGTCAGTCTGAACGGCGGCGGGGACGTACAGCTGCTCGGCACGCCGGGACCGCAGCGCCCGTGGCGGGTGGGCGTGGCGGATCCGCTCCGCCCCGGGGGTCTGGCGGCGGTGGTCTCGGCGGCGGGCGCGAGTGAACTGGCCGTGGCGACCTCCGGTACGGCCGAACGCGGCGCCCACATCGTCGACCCGCGCACCGGCCGCTCCGCGGTGACGGACCTGGTCGCCGTGACGGTGGTGACCCCCAGCGTCACCTGGGCGGACTGCTGGGCGACGGCGGCATTCGCGATGGGTTCGCGCGAGGGCCTGCGCTGGCTGGAGTCGCTGCCGGACGTGGAGGCGCTGTTGATCACGGCGGGCGACGAGGTGAGATGTACAGGGGGCTTGGCTTCACGACTCGGCTGAGGTGAGGCCCCTGAGGGGCGCGGGGAACTGCGCGACCAGCCACGAAGCACCCGCACCCGACAACGATCAATGCCCGTTCTGAGCCAACCTCAGCAAGTGCTCAGCCAAAGCCTGGCCCCCCACCGGATCCCGGCTGATCAACAACAACGTGTCGTCACCGGCGATGGTCCCGAGAATGTCATGCAGCTCAGCCTGGTCAATGGCCGACGCCAGGAACTGAGCCGCGCCCGGCGGCGTCCGCAGCACCACCAGATTCGCCGAGGCCTCCGCGGAGATCAGCAGCTCCTGCGAGAGCCGCCGCATCCGCTCCTCCTTCGCGGACTCCCCCAGCGGCGCCCGGGGCGTACGGAACCCGCCCTCGCTCGGCACCGCGTAGATCAGGTCCCCGTCGGTGTTACGGATCTTGACCGCGTTCAGCTCGTCGAGGTCCCGGGAGAGCGTCGCCTGGGTGACGCTCAGCCCGTCGTCGGACAAGAGCTTGGCCAACTGGCTCTGCGACCGCACCGGTTGCCGGTTGAGGATGTCCACGATCCGGCGGTGCCGCGCCGTGCGCGTCTGCGGCACCGCAGGCCCGCCGGCCCCGTTCTGCTCGTGCTCCTGCGCCTGGCTCATCGACGTCTCATTTCTCCGGATCATCCGTCCCCGTCGGCCGCGTTCGCCGCCTTCGCCGCGTCAAGAACGCCGGGCAGCGCCTGGAGCAGCGCAGCCACCTCGTCGTCGCCGAGGTTCAGCGGCGGCATGAGCCGTACGACATCGGGGGCGGGCGCGTTCACCAGGAAGCCGGCGTCCTGAGCCGCCTGCTGCACCTGGGGCGCGAGCGGCTCGGTGAGCACGATACCCAGGAGCAGCCCGGAGCCCCGGACGTGGTCGACCAGCGGGTGTCCCAGGGACTCGATTCCGTCGCTGAGCGCGGCGCTCTGCCGCTTCACGTTGTCGAGCAGCCCGTCACCGGCGATGGTGTCGAGGACGGCGAGTCCCGCGGCGCAGGCGACCGGGTTGCCGCCGAAGGTCGTGCCGTGGTGGCCCGGCTGGAGCAGCTCCGCGGCGCGGCCGAAGGCGACGGTGGAGCCGAGCGGCAGTCCGCCGCCGAGCTGCTTGGCGAGGGTGACGACGTCGGGCAGGACGCCCTCGTGGGCCTGGTACTCGAACCAGTGCCCGGTCCGGCCGATGCCGGTCTGCACCTCGTCGAGGACCAGCAGCGCGCCCTTGGCCGCGGTGATCGCCCGGGCCGCCTTGAGATAGCCGGCGGGCGGGACGACGACGCCGTTCTCGCCCTGGATGGGCTCGATCACGACGAGCGCGGTGTCCTCGGTGACCGCGGCGGCCAGCGCCTGCGCGTCGCCGTACGGCACGTGCGTGACGTCACCGGGCAGCGGCAGGAACGGGGTCTGCTTGGCGGGCTGGCCGGTGAGGGCGAGGGCGCCCATGGTGCGGCCGTGGAAGCCGCCCTGCGTGGCCACCATGTGGCTGCGCCCGGTGAGCCGGCCGATCTTGAAGGCGGCCTCGTTGGCCTCGGCGCCGGAGTTGCAGAAGAAGACCCTGCCGTCCCGGCCGAAGTGCTGGAGCAGCCGTTCGGCGAGGGCGATCGTCGGCTCGGCCATGAAGAAGTTGGAGATGTGGCCGAGGGACGCGATCTGCTTGCTGACGGCGTCGATGACGGCCGGGTGGGCGTGGCCGAGCGCGTTGGTGGCGATGCCGCCGACCCAGTCGTAGTACCGCGTGCCCTCGGAGTCCCAGACCTTGAGGCCCTCGCCGCGGACGAGGGGGAGACGCGGGGTGCCGTAGTTGTTCATGAGCGAGCCCTGCCACCGCTGGGTGAGCTCCTGATTGTCGGTCATTCCCCATCCCCCTCTTGCGCGTCCGGCACGACCATCGTGCCGATCCCTTCGTCGGTGAAGATCTCCAGCAGGATCGAGTGCTGGACCCGGCCGTCGATGACGCGGGCGGTGGTGACGCCGTTGCGCACGGCGTGCAGGCAGCCCTCCATCTTCGGGACCATGCCGGAGCTCAACTCCGGCAGCAGCTTCTCCAGTTGGGAAGCGGTGAGGCGGCTGATCACCTCGTCGGAGTGGGGCCAGTCCTCGTAGAGACCCTCGACGTCCGTGAGGACCATGAGAGTTTCCGCTCCCAGCGCAGCCGCGAGTGCCGCAGCCGCCGTATCAGCATTGACGTTGTAGACATGGTGGTCGTCCTGGCTACGGGCGATCGACGAGACGACCGGGATCCGGCCGTCGGCGAGCAGGGCCTCGATCGCGCCCGTGTCGATCGCGGTGATCTCGCCCACCCGCCCGATGTCGACCAACTCGCCGTCGATCTCGGGCTGGTGCTTGGTGGCGGTGATGGTGTGCGCGTCCTCGCCGGTCAGTCCGACGGCCAGCGGCCCGTGCTGGTTGAGCAGCCCGACCAGCTCGCGCTGCACCTGACCGGCCAGCACCATCCGTACGACGTCCATGGCGTCCTCGGTGGTGACGCGGAGGCCGGCCTTGAACTCGCTGACGATGCCCGCCTGGTCGAGGGCGGCGCTGATCTGCGGGCCGCCGCCGTGCACGACGACCGGCTTGAGCCCGGCGTGGTGCAGGAAGACGACGTCCTGGGCGAACGCGGCCTTCAGGTCCTCGTCGATCATGGCGTTGCCGCCGAACTTGATGACGACCGTCTTACCGTTGTGCCGGACCAGCCAGGGCAGTGCCTCGATGAGGATCTGGGCCTTGGGCAGCGCGGTGTGTTTGCGGGTCGGATTGCTCATGAGGAGTACGCGCTGTTCTCGTGGACGTAGTCGGCGGTGAGGTCGTTGGTCCAGATCGTGGCGGTCTCGGCGCCGGCCGCGAGGTCGGCGACGATGTGCACCTCGCGGTAGCGCATGTCGACCTTGTCGCGGTCCTCGCCGACGCCGCCGTTCTTGCACACCCAGACGCCGTTGATGGCGACGTTCAACTGGTCCGGCTCGAAAGCGGCCTTGGTGGTGCCGATCGCGGAGAGGACGCGGCCCCAGTTGGGGTCCTCGCCGTGGATGGCGCACTTGAGGAGGTTGTTGCGGGCGATGGAGCGGCCCACCTCGACGGCGTCCTCCTCGGTCGCCGCGCCCACCACCTCGACCTTGATGTCCTTGCTGGCGCCCTCGGCGTCCCGGATGAGCTGCTGGCCGAGGTCGTCGCAGACCTGTCGTACCGCCTCGGCGAACTCGTCGTAGGCAGGGGCGACTTCGGCCGCACCGGACGCGAGCAGCAGGACCGTGTCGTTGGTGGACATGCAGCCGTCGGAGTCGACGCGGTCGAAGGTGGTGCGGGTCGCGGCCCGAAGTGCCTTGTCCAGTACGTCACTCGGCAGGTCCGCGTCGGTGGTGAGGACGACCAGCATGGTGGCGAGGCCGGGGGCGAGCATGCCCGCACCCTTGGCCATGCCGCCGACCGTCCAGCCGTCCTTCGTGACGACGGACGTCTTGTGGACGGTGTCGGTGGTTTTGATGGCGATGGCGGCCTTCTCGCCGCCGTGCTCGGAGAGCTGGGCCGCGGCCGTCTCGACTCCCGGGAGCAGCTTGTCCATCGGGAGCAGGACGCCGATGAGGCCGGTGGACGCGACCGCCACCTCGCCGGCGCCGATGCCCAGCACGTCGGCGACCTTCTCGGCGGTCGCGTGCGTGTCCTGGAAGCCCTTCGGTCCCGTACAGGCGTTGGCGCCCCCGGAGTTGAGGACGACGGCGGTCAACTCGCCGCTCTTCAGCACCTGCTCGGACCACAGGACCGGGGCGGCCTTCACGCGGTTGGAGGTGAAGACACCGGCGGCGGCACGGCGGGGCCCGTCGTTGACCACGAGGGCCAGGTCGGGGTTGCCGTTCTCCTTGATTCCGGCGGCGATGCCCGCAGCCCGGAATCCCTTGGCTGCCGTGACACTCACGGTGCGACTCCGATCGTGGAAAGCCCCGTGGTCTCGTCGAGACCGAGGGCGATGTTCATGCTCTGTACGGCACCGCCCGCGGTGCCCTTGGTGAGGTTGTCGATGGCGCTGATCGCGATGATGCGGCCCGCGGTCTCGTCGTACGCGACCTGCACCTGAACGGCGTTGGAACCGTAGACGGACGCGGTGGCGGGCCACTGTCCCTCGGGGAGGAGGTGCACGAAGGGCTCGTCGGCGTAGGCCTTCTGGTAGGCGGCGCGGACGGACTCGGCGGTGACGCCGGCGCGGGCCTTGGCGCTGCACGTGGCGAGGATGCCGCGGGGCATCGGGGCGAGGGTGGGCGTGAAGGAGACGGTGATCCGCTCGCCCGCGACCCCGCTGAAGTTCTGGATCATCTCGGGGGTGTGCCGGTGGCCGCCGCCGACGCCGTACGGCGTCATGGACCCCATGACCTCGCTGCCCAGCAGATGCGCCTTGGGCGCCTTGCCCGCGCCGGAGGTGCCGGAGGCCGCGACGATCACGGCCTCGGCCTCGGCGATCCCGGCGGCGTACGCCGGGAACAGGGCGAGGGTGGCGGCGGTCGGGTAGCAACCGGGTACCGCGATGCGCTTGGCCCCCTCCAGTGCGGCGCGGGCACCCGGAAGTTCGGGCAGGCCGTACGGCCAGGTCCCGGCGTGGGCGGAGCCGTAGAACTTCTCCCAGTCGGCGGCGTCCTTGAGCCGGAAGTCGGCGCCCATGTCGACGACGAGGACGTCGGGGCCGAGCTGCTCGGCGACCGCGGCGGACTGGCCGTGGGGCAGCGCGAGGAACACGACGTCATGGCCGGCGAGCACCTCGGGGGTGGTCTCCTGGAGCACGCGGCCGGCCAGCGGCAGCAGGTGCGGCTGCAGGGCGCCCAGCTGCTGGCCGGCGTTGGAGTTGCCGGTCAGGGCACCGATCTCGACCTCGGGGTGGGCCAGGAGCAGCCGCAGGACCTCGCCGCCCGCATAACCGCTCGCCCCGGCCACTGCCGCACGTACCGCCATGTCACCCTCCTCTTGGATGGCATGACTATACGCAGCGATGCACGTTTATGCAATCTTGGCGAGGTCCCCCCGGGAGGCGGGACGCGCCGCGGGCTCAAGGGTGCGCCGTCGTCGCACCACTCCCACGACCGCGAGGAGCAGGACGGTCCCGAACGCCACTCCCCCGACCGTCATCCCCAGCCGCAAGCCAGGTGGCCGGAAAGTACAGGTGAGCGCGTTCGAAGTGCCGTCGAGCGGCACGGAAATCAGCCCGTGGTAATTCCCCGCCGGTGCGGGGGCGGAATTTCCGGTGGCGCAGCGCCAGCCGGCGATCCGAGGGGCCGCGACGATCGCGATTCCCTTGCTGCCTGCCGGGAGCTCCGCCCGGATCGTGCCGTCCGAGACCGTCACCTTCGTCGCGCCGGTGGTCTTGAGCCGCTGGACGACGGTGCGCAGCTTGCCGGTGTCCAGGCAGCCGACCGCGCCGACCGGAATCCTGCCCGGGCGGTGGGCGGACAGCGCGATGGTCAGCCGCCCGGACGGCGGGACCGTGCCGAGCGGCTCCAGGGCGGCGCGCTTGCTCGCGTCGGACCGGAAGCGGGCGGCCGGTCCCGGAGCACCGGCGAGCTGGGCCGTGCCCGCGAAGCGCGGGGCCCAGAGGTACACCTCGCTGCCCGCCGGGCACCGGGCGCTGACGGCCTCGGCGCTCACGTCGAGCCGGGGCACGGTGTAGACGCGGGCGCCGAGCAGCAGTTCCTGGTTGCGGTACGGCGACGGCCCGAAGGCAGGTGCGGCGGTGGCCGTGGGCCGTACGGTCACCAGGGGCGGCACGTCCTGACGGGAGACGGTCGGCCGGGCGTCGGGCTCGGGGTCCCGGCTCTGGTGCGGGTCCGGGGGTGAGTGCACCCGGGCGCCGACGGAGAAGATCACGTCCGTGACGGCGTTGTCCAGGCTCTGGAGGCTGCGGCCGCCCGAGGTCCAGCCGCCGCCGAGGGCGGTGAGCGTGCGCAGGAGCACGTCGGAGGTGTGGCTGCTGTAGTACTGGGCGCCCTGGCCGCCGACGAGCATCGGGTCGTTGGCGACGGTCTGCTCGCGGCCCGGGTCGGTGCGGTAGCGGGGCCAGCCGTCGGCCCGCGCGATCGCCTCCGCCTGCCACTGCTGCCGGTCGCCCCAGGGCGCGTAGTCGTCCAGGTGCGCGAGCCGCAGCCGGGAGGCCACGGCGGAGGTGGCGACGGTCTCGCCGAACTGGGCGCCGAGAAGCAGCACGACGGCGACCGCGACGGGCGCGGTACGACGGGCTCCGACGGGAAGACGCCGGTCACCTGTGGGGAGCAGGCGCCGGGCCCGGTCGCCGAGAGGCTTCCAGTCACCCGTCCCGCCGGCCATGCCCAGCAGCGTCAGCCCGCCCAGCGCGCCCGCCGTGGCCAGGAGCAGCACCGGCCAGGCGACCTGGCGGACCAGGTCGCTGCCCGCGGCGACGGCCACGATCAGGGCGAGGACACCCGTGGCCGCGCCCAGCGCCCGCGGCGCCGGCACACCGTACGAGAGCGTGTGCCAGGCGGCCATCACCAGCAGCGCGCACACCACGAAGGCCTGCCGGTACGGGCTGCCCTGCGGGGCGGCGAAGGCGTGCCAGAGCAGATGGGTCGGGCCCCACTGCATCGACAGCGTCACGCCGGCCACCAGCAGCGTCCATCCGGCACGCACCGGCCGGGGAGCCGCCCGGTGGAAGGGCAGGGCGAGGGCGAGCAGCAGGGCCGTGGTGCCGACGAAGAGCGCCGGGGAGCCGAAGCTGTACGTCGTCGGCAGCAGCCGGGCCAGCAGGTCCTCGGCGCCCACCGGCTTGAACTCCGTGAACCGGCCGGGAGAGGCGTGTTGGGTGCCGAAGTAGATCACCGTCACGAGGGGCGCGGCCAAGCCGACCCCGAGCGCCACGGTGAGCCCGGCCCGGCCCGCCACCGCCGCCTTCCGGCGCGACGGGAGACCGCACAGGGCCAGCCTCAGGAGGAGCACGAGACCGGCGGCGAGGGTGGCCATGTACGCCGTGTAGAAGTTGGCGATCCAGACCGCCGTCACGACCAGCACACCGAGGAGCGGTCGTCGCTGGTGCAGAATCCATTCGCCGGCCAGGCACAGCAGCGGCAGCGCGATGAGGCCGTCGAGCCACATGAGGTTGTAGACGGCCGCCGCCACGGTCCACCCGCACAGGGCGTACGACGCTCCCAGCAGCCCCGCCGCCCACCAGCGCCCGGGGCGCAGCGCGAGCAGCAGCCAGGCCATGACGGCGGCGGCGCACGCGACCTTCAGGACGGTGATCACATAGACCGCGAGGTCGATCTCGTCCCGCGGGAACACCGCCACGAGCAGCGCGAAGGGGCTGGTGAGGTAGGTGCCCAGGTCGGGCAGGAAGCTGCTGCCGTACCCGGACTGCCAGTTGACGAGGAGGCCGCCGTCGGCGCGGCCGTGCAGCAGGTCCCACAGGTGGGCGTGTAAGGGCACGTACTGGTTGCCGAGGTCGTTGACCGTGCGGGTGCGGGGGCCGAAGGGGTAGCTGCGGGCGACGACGTCGGCGGCGCAGAACATGACGACGGTGACCAGCGCCGCGAGCCCGGCCGCGGCCCGCCGAGGTCCCCGAATACCGCTGTGCAATTCGATCCCCCCGTCCGGGGGTCCATCCCCCGCCTTTAATTCCGTGCGCCCTTTTAGACAGAGGAGGAATCCGGCGGGTTGTGCGTCCACCGAAAGTGGCGGAATGAATTCCAGCTTATTCGGAGGTTAAGGGCGGGTGCGCGCGACGGGAGTCCACTCCAGGCTCTACGGTCTTGTGCATGACTGACGGACGATCCGACATGAGCGGCAGCACCACCCGTGAGGAGCGTTTCGCGCAGGGCCTGAAGGTGCTGCGGAGCGTCGACGGCGAGATCGGGCAGCGGGTCATCGACTCGCTCGCCGACATCAACCCCGAGATGGGCCACCAGATCGTCGCCTGGGGCTTCGGCGAGATCTACTCCCGTCCCGAACTCCAGCCCAGGGACCGCCAGTTGGTCACGCTGGGCATGCTCACCGCACTCGGTGGCTGCGAGCCGCAGCTGGAGGTGCACATCAACGCGGCGCTGAACGTGGGCCTGACGCCCCAGCAGATCGTCGAGGCGCTGCTGCACTCCGCCGGTTACTGCGGATTCCCGCGCGCCCTGAACGCCACGTTCGTCGCGAAGAAGGTCTTCGACGAGCGTGGGCTGCTGCCGGTCGGCCGGCAGCAGCCCACGCCCGGTGAGAATCCGCCTACTTCCGCTTGATCCGCAGGAACGTGACGGAGTTCGCCGGGAAGGTGTACGTGAACTCGCCGGCGACCCCGTCGAACGTGGACCGCACCGGTGCGACCGGCGTCTCGGTCTCGGTGTTCACCGCGTTCGCGTCGGCCGTCAGCGTGGTGACCCGCGCCGTGGACGCGACCTTCGCGCCGCCGAGGTCGATCGCCGTACGGGCCGCGTCGGCCTGGGCGTTGACGACCTTGACGATCAGGTCACCGGTCTTGTCGTCCTGGGTGACGACCTGGCGGAACGGCTCGGCCGGCTTGTCGTCGGTGAAGCCGCCCCACTCCTGGCCGTCGAGGTACAGGGTGACCTGGCGGCCGCGCACCTTGACGTCGATGTCGTAGGTGCGGCCCGTCTCGATCGTGCCGGGCTTGGAGATCAGCGTGGACTTGCCGCCGTCCACGGCCTGTTCGACGGCGGACTGGGTGTTGTTCCAGCCGCCGAGGTTCCACCAGTAGTAGTTGCCGGTGTCCTTGACGCCGAAGGCGACGAGGAAGCCCTCCTTGCCGGACTTCTTCGTGGCCTTCACCTTCAGGTCGTAGTCGTGCCAGCTCGGGTCACCGGCCGACACCATGGTGTTCTCGGCGGCGACGTCGGTCTGCACGTACTGGCCGTCCTGGATGCTCCAGCTGCCGCCGCCGGTGTGCGTCCACTGCGAGGCGTCCCCGGAGAAGTCGTCGCTCAGCAGGGCGTTGCCGTCGGCGTCCGTGACGCGGACGTCGTCGTAGGCCGCGCTGGTCGCCCAGGTGGACAGGCCGACGGCGCCGGTGAGGGGGCCGGTGAGCGCGGGGGTGCCGGTGGCGGTCGACGGGACGACGCGGTCGCCGACGTTGTTCATGAACAGCTTCTGGACCTCGTAGTTGGCCGAGTTCCAGGCCGCGTGGTTGTTGAACCAGATGAGGTCCGGCCGCCACTGGACGTAGTCCTCGTTGGCGAACAGCGGGGCGTACGAGGCCAGTTTGACGACGTCCGCGTTGCGCTCCAGGCCGGTCATGTACGCCGCCTCGGCGAGACCGTTCTTGAACGCGTTGCCCCACGAGGCGTATTCACCGAGGAAGACCTTCGGGCCGTTCCGGTCGTAGGAATCGTAGCGGTCGTTGTTCTGAAGGAACCACTGGGTGCTGTTGTAGTAGTGCTCGTCGACCATGTCGACCTTGGCGTCCTTGTTGAGCTTCCACGCCGTGTCGAAGGTCGTACCGGCGTCGTCCGGGCCGGAGTTGGAGATGACCGTGATGTCGGGGTACTTGGCCTCGATGGCGGCGCGGAACTGCTTGAACCGGGCGAAGAACGCCTCGGGGAGGTTCTCCTCGTTGCCGACCTCGATGTGGGTGAGGTGGAAGGGCTGGGGGTGGCCCATCCGGGCGCGCTTGCCGCCCCACTCGCTCGTCACGGGGCCGTTGGCGAACTCGATGAGGTCCAGGGTGTCCTGGATGTGCCGCTTGAGCAGCGCCTCGTCGTCGACGGCCTTGTCCTGGCCGCAGCCGGTCACCAGCGCGGGGACGACGGGCAGCGGCATGGCGCCGATGTCCTCGGAGAGGCGGAAGTACTCGTAGTAGCCGAGACCGTAACTCTGGTTGTAGCCCCAGAAGTTGGCGTTGGTGGCGCGCTCCTCGACCGGGCCGACGGTGTCCTTCCACTGGTACGACCGCTTGCGCTGGTAGCCGGAGGCCTCGCTGTAGTCCTCCATGGAGCCGGTGTTGACCAGGCAGCCGCCGGGGAAGCGCACGAAGCCGGGGTGAAGGGCCTCGATCTTCTCGGCGAGGTCCTTGCGCAGGCCGTTGGGCTCGTTGCGGTAGGTGTCGCGCGGGAAGAGGGACACCATGTCGAGCGCGGCCGCGGCGGTCGAGCCGACGGTGAGGCGGCCTGCGCTGCTGGTGCGGGTCGCGGTGAAGGTGGCCTTGTACTTGGCCCAGCCGCTCTTCGTCACGGCCACCCGGCGGGCGGTCGCGAGGCTGCCGTCGGCGTCCTGGAGGGTGACCGTGAGGGTCGTGCCGGCCGCGGCGCGGGCCCACACCGAGAAGTCGTACCGCTTGCCCTTCTGGACGCTGATGCCGGTGTTGTAACCCGCGTTGGTGACCGACGAACCGGCGCCCAGGGAGAGGTAGGCGCGGTTGCGGGCGTTGAGGCGTCCGGCGTCGTTCACGACCCGGCCGGTGCCGTCGACCGTCCAGGAGGTGAGGGGCGTGTACGACGTGTTGTCGTCGGTGGAGTACTCGAAGGACCGGTTCTGCACGAGCTCGGCGTACAGACCGCCGTCGGCGGCCCGGTTGATGTCCTCGAAGAAGACGCCGTACATCGTGTCGTCGATCCGCGCGCCCTTGGCGGTGGGGTCGACGGTGATGGCGTAGTCGGTGGTGTCCTCGGCGTGGGCGGGGGCGGGGATGAGGCCGGCCGCCACCAGGAGGGCGGTGGCGGTGATGCCGTATCTCCAGCGGGTGCGTGACATGAATACTCCGCGGCTCGACAGGGGGAGTCGTTCAGGCAAGTTCGAGATGTTCGAGATATCAAACGTTGATCAGTACTGCGAACGGCAAGATAGGGAGAGGGTTCGAAGAGCGTCAACGGGTCGCGCGATACCGAAAGTGTCGAAAGGGAGGGGCCGATGGGCGAGTTCTGGCCGGTACCGGACGTGCTGACCTTCCTGGCCGGGAGCTGGCGGGCGGAGCGGACCGTGCGGGATCTGGCGAGCGGGGCGGCGGGCACCTTCTCCGGTACGACGGTTTTCGGCCCGTGGGCGGAGGACGGCCTCCTGCATCACGAGTCGGGCACCTTCACCTGGCTCGGCGTCCCGCGCCCCGCCGAGCGGACGCTGCGGTTCCTGCCGGGCGGACGGCCGGGCACGGCGGACGTCCGCTTCGCCGACGGCCGGCCCTTCCACGACCTGGACCTGACGACCGGTCGGCATGTCGCCGACCATCTGTGCTCGGCGGACCTCTACCGCGGCGAGTTCAGCGTCCTGGACGCGGACCACTGGCGGACGGCGTGGCGGGTGGGCGGCCCCGCCAAGGACCTGGTGCTGACCACCGACTACGCCCGCGAGGGCTGAACCGGCTACGTCCGGGGGAGCTCAACCGACTACGCCCGCGCCGACGCCGCGTCGAAGCGCAGGTTCCAGCGGCCGGCGTGACCGGTGAGGGTGGTGGTCGACAGAGGGCGGACGTCGATGTTCCAGTACGTCGACGGAGGCGCCTTCAGGGCGTACACCAACGCCGCCCGGACCACCGAGGGTTCGGCGACGGCGACGATCCGGCCGCCGTCCGCCACCGGCCGGGTGTCGAGCCAGCCGCCGACACGCGTGACGAACGACAGCAGCGACTCGCCGCCGTGCGGGACGCCGCTCGGGTCGGCGAGCCAGGCGTCCACCGCCTCCGGCTCCCGCGCCATCGCCTCGCCCAGCGTCAGTCCGCGCCAGCGGCCCATGTCACAGTCCCGCAGCGCCAGTTGCACGAGCGGGGCGTAGCCGAGGGCATCGCCGGTGGCGCGGCTGCGCGGGGTCGGCGAGCAGTAGCGCAGCTCGGCCGCGGACAGGGGCAGCAGCTCCTGCGCGGAGCGCTGCACCTCGTCCCAGCCGGCCTGATCGAGGGGCCGGTCGTCCTCGAACCGCTCCGCGAGCAGCGGGGAGCTGCGGGCGGCGGCGACGAATGTGACCCGGAGTGCCATGCGGTGATGGTGAGTGGAGAAAGTGCGCAGGTCAAGGGGCGTTACCCGGGAGTTACGCAGGGTCGGTAAACCCTCACACCGAGGTCGGGACGGGTCGGACAAGTCACCTGAAACGATGGGCCCTAGTACAGGTACGCCATCCACTGGTCCGGCTGGGCGAGCGGCGCGAACCCGGCCTTCTCGTAGACGCCGTGCGCGTCGTGGGTGGCGAGCAGGATGCGCCGCAGCCCGTCCTCCCGCAGGTGCTCGCGCACCGCCTCGACCAGCGAGGTCCCGATCCCCTTCCCGCGCACGGACGGGTCGACGTACACATCGCACAGCCACCCGAAGGTGGCCCGGTCGGTGATCACCCGGGCGTACGCCACCTGCTCCCCCGAAGCGGTGTCGTACACCCCGAAGTTCAGCGAGCCGGCGATGGCCCGGTCCTGCTTCTCCCGGGACCGGCCGAGTGCCCAGTAGGCGTCCTCGGACAGCCAGCGATGCACCCGCTCGGCGTCGATGCGGTCGGGGTCGGTGGAGATCTCGTAGCCGGTGGCGAGGTCGCTCATGCCGGGATCCTCGCAGGGGTCGGCGGCCGGGCGCGAACGGTTTCCCGCGCTCCCCTACAGCACCTCGTCACAGGCCGTACGAAGTCGTCGTACCCCCTCCGCGATCTCCCCCGCCCCCGCGACCGCCGCGAAGCTCAGCCGGATGTGTCCGGCGGGGGGTTCGGCGCTGAAGTAGGGGCGGCCCGGGGTGAGGGCGACGCCGGCGCGCAGGGCCGCGGCCGTGAGGGCGGGCTCGGGGAGGGCCTCGGGCAGGCGGAGCCAGAGGTGGTAGCCGCCGGACGGGACGTGGGGCAGCGCCAGTTCGGGGAGGTGCAGGCGCAGGGCCGCGGTCATGGTGTCGCGGCGGGCTCTCAGGTCCGCGGAGATCGACCGGAGATGGCGGGGCCAGGCCGGTGAGCCGACCAGTTCCAGGGCCGCCTCCTGGAGGGGGCGCGGCACGAAGAAGGTGTCGACGATCTGGATGGCGCGCAGGCGTTCCAGGACCGGGCCCCGGGCGGCGAGCGCGCAGACACGGAAGCTCGGTGAGGTCGCCTTCGTCAGCGAGCAGACGTGGACGACGACCCCGTCGGCGTCCTCGGCGGCCAGCGGGCGCGGGAGTTCACCGGCGTCCTCGTGCACGAGCCGTCGTACGAAGTCGTCCTCGACGACGAACGCGCCCGCCTCGCGCGCGATCCGCAGCACCTCGCCCCGGCGTTCGGGGGCCAGTACCGCGCCGGTCGGGTTCTGGAAGAGGGGCTGGCAGACGAACACCCGGGCGCCGGTGGCCCGGAAGGCGTCCGCGAGCAGTTCGGGGCGCACTCCGTCCGCGTCCACCGGGACCGGCACCGGGCGCAGGCCCGCCGCCCGCGCGATCGCCAGCATGCCGGGATACGTGGGCGATTCGACCAGCACCGGCGCCCCCGGCGGCGCCAGGGCGCGCAGCGCGATCGTCAGCGCCGACTGGCCGCCCGCGGCGATCAGCACCTCGGCCGCGGTCACCGCCCCGCCGATGCTCCGCGCGAACCACTCCCGCAGCTCCACCAGCCCCTCCATCGGCGGCCGGCCCCACGCCCCGGGACGCCGTGAAGCGCGGGACAGCGCGGCGGCGAGGGCCTGCTCGGGCTGGAGGGAGGGGTGCAGATAGCCGCCGGTGAACTCGATGACACCGGGCGGCGGGGCGGCGAGCGAGACGACGACCCCGGAGGCGTCCACCGAGCGCGGCACGAGGTCCGTGGACGCGTCGGCGCTCAGGGCCACCTCCTGCCAGGAGGTGTCACCGGCGGGAGCGGGCGTCGTCCGGGGCCGGCTGCGGAACGCCCCGGCGCCGGGGCGGGTCACCACCAGCCCCTCCGCGGCCAGCTGGGCCAGGGCGCGGGAGACGGTCACCGGGCTCACCCGGTACCGCTCCACGAGGGCCCGGCTCGACGGGAGCTTTCCACCCGGCGAGTAGCGGTCGAGCTCCTGCCGCAGGCGTTCCGCCAGTTCACCGACGCTGCTACGCTCTTGCATGAGAGTACAGAGTAGCGCTACCGGCCCGGCCACGATAGCGGTCGACACCGGGACATCTCAGCTGGCCCAGGCGTCCCAGGAGCCGTCCCGGGCGACCGGCACCCTCCTCGCCGCGCTCGGCGTCGTCGCCTTCTCCCTCACCTTCCCCGCGACCGCGTGGGGCCTGGAGGGCTTCGGGCCGTGGTCGCTGGTCGCCGTGCGGTCGGTGCTCGCGGCGCTGATCGCCGGGGCCTGTCTGCTGGCCCTGCGCGTCCCCCTGCCGGACCGGCGGCACCGGGCCGGGCTCGCGGTCGTCGCCGCCGGGGTCGTCGTCGGCTTCCCGCTGCTCACCACCCTCGCGCTGCGGACCTCCACCACCGCGCACGCCGCCGTCGTGGTGGGTCTGCTCCCCCTCACCACGGCCCTGTTCTCCGCCGTGCGCATGGGCACCCGCCCGTCCCGCACCTTCTGGACGGCCGCCCTCGCCGGCGCCGCCGCGGTGATCGCCTTCACCGTCCAGCAGAGCGGCGGCGCCCTCACCACCGCCGACCTCTACCTCTTCGCCGCCCTGCTGGTCTGCGCCGCCGGCTACACCGAGGGCGGCCGGCTGGCCGGGGTCATGCCGGGCTGGCAGGTCATCGGCTGGGCGCTGGTGCTGTGCCTGCCGTTCACCCTGCCCGCCGCCGTGGTGGCGTTGTCGTACGAGCCCGTCCATCCGACCCTCCACAGCGTGAGCGGTCTGCTCTGGGTCGCGGCGGGCTCGCAGTTCCTCGGTCTGGTCGTCTGGTACCGCGGCATGGCGACGATCGGCATCCCCAAGGCCAGCCAGTTGCAGTTGGCCCAGCCCCTGCTCACACTGGTGTGGTCGGTGCTGCTGCTCGGCGAGCACCTGACGGTGGCCGCCCCGCTGACCGCCGCGGCGGTGCTGGTGTGCATCGCCGTCACGCAGCGGGCGCGCGGCTGAGGGCGGGAACGCACCGGTTCCCACCGGGTCCTCGCGCCGTAGACTCAAGGCCACGGACCGCTGCTCCCGTACACGGTGAGGAGGCCCCGAAGATGCGTGCAACCGTGGGCGACCAGCTCGTCCAGCACGGCAGGGTGGTCGGACAGCACGACAAGGTCGGCGAGATCGTCGAGGTCATGGGACAGGGCGGCAACCCCCCGTACCGCGTCCGTTTCGAGGACGGGCACGAGGGCGTGTGCTCACCCGGCCCCGACACCGAGATCCGGCACCGGCAGCAGACCTCCCGGTAGCCCGGCGCGAGCGGCCGACCTGGTACATGGCACAGGCTCTCAGCGCGGAGGCTGTGCCGGTTCCTGGTAGTGGTCGGCGACCACCCGCGTCATGGCCCCGATCGGATCCGCCGCGACCTCGCGCGCGGCGAAGAAGACATGCCCGCGCACCTGAACCTGGTCGGACGCGAGCGCGAGGTGCTTCGACAGTTCGGCGGGGTCCTGCCAGGCAGCGGGCTGCGCCGGGTCGCCGGCCTTGTAGAGGGCCTCGCCCACGTACAGCTTCGTGCTGCTGCCCCGCGCCTGCTGCGCCCACCAGGGCACGAGCTTGGCGTAGTCGGCGACGGAGAAGCCGATGTTCCAGTAGATCTGCGGGACGATGTAGTCGATCCAGCCCTCCCGCACCCATTTACGGGTGTCGGCGAAGACGTCGTCGTATGCCTGCATCGCCTTGGTGTCGGAGCCGAGCGGGTCGGTGGAGGCGTTGCGCCACACGCCGAAGGGACTGATCCCGAACTGGGTGGTCGGCCGGATCTGCTTGATCCTCGCGGCCATCTCCAGGACCAGCTTGTCGATGTTGCCGCGCCGCCAGTCCCCGCGGGTGTCGAAGCCGCCGCCGTAGGCGTCGAAGGCCGCGTCGTCGTCGAAGGTCTGGCCCGCGACCGGATACGGGTAGAAGTAGTCGTCGAAGTGGACCGCGTCCACCGGGTACTTGTGCACCGCGTCGAGGATCGCCTTCTCCACGAAGGCGCGGACCTCGGGCAGTCCGGGGTTGTAGTACATCCTGCCGCCGTACGTCACCACCCACTCCGGGTGCACTCGGGCGGGATGGGAGGCGACGAGCTTCGTGGGGTCGGTGTGGTTGGCGATCCGGTACGGGTTGAACCAGGCGTGCAGTTCCAGACCGCGGGCATGGGCCTCCTCGACCGCCGTGCCGAGCGGGTCCCAGCCGGGGGCCTTGCCCTGGGAGCCGGTGAGGACCTGCGACCAGGGTTCGTACGGCGAGGGCCACAGCGCGTCGGCCGTCGGCCGCACCTGAAGCATCACCGCGTTCAGCCGGCGCTCCACCGCCCGGTCGAGCAGCTTGATCAGTTCGGCCCGCTGCTGTGCGGCGCTCAGCCCCGCCTTCGAGGGCCAGTCGCGGTTGGCGACGCTCGCCACCCACACGCCCCGCATCTCACCGGGCCCCCGGCGCCGCGGGGAGTCCGATCCGCCCGCCATCGCCGCGCCCGCCGCCACCGCGCCGCCGCCCGCCACGAGCGCCGACAGGGCGGTCACCGCGAACGCCCGCCTCGACAGCGGCGACTTCCGATGCATCCTCACTCGTACCTCCGTGCACGTTCCGTCCAGCGGCAGCCTCCCATGCGGACCCCGGGCATTCGATCAACGATCGCCGAAGGGAACGTGCAGGTTTCGGGCAGGCACCGGATCGCCATGCCCGCCCCTGCGCACCCCACGGGAGCAGCGATCCGCTCGACCTCCGGCGGACCCGGCGTCGAGCACGGCCGACCCGGCCGATCGATCATCGATACTTTCCAGTAACGTGCACGGATGGAGCAGGCAGCGAACCACGCGGGTCCTGCCGGATTCGTAGATCTGCGAAGGGGACGATGTGACGGACATCCCGGCGGGAGACATTGCGCGCGTCGGAGTGGTGGGCTGCGGCCAGATGGGAGCGGGCATCGCCGAGGTGTGCGCCCGCTCCGGACTGGACGTGAAGGTCGCCGAGACCACCGGTGAGGCCCTGGAGATCGGCCGGACCCGGCTGCTGAACTCCCTGGCGAAGGCCGCCGAGCGCGGCAAGATCAGCGAGGAGGAGCGGGACGCCGCGCTGGCCCGGCTCTCCTTCACCACCGACCTCGGCGAGTTCGCCGACCGCGACCTGGTCATCGAGGCCGTCGTGGAGAACGAGCAGGTGAAGACCGAGATCTTCCAGGTGCTCGACCAGGTCGTGACCCGCCCGGACGCGATCCTCGCCTCCAACACCTCCTCCATCCCCCTGGTGAAGCTGGCGGTCGCCACCTCGCGGCCCGACCAGGTCATCGGCATCCACTTCTTCAACCCCGCCCCGGTGCAGAAGCTCGTCGAGCTGATCCCGGCGCTCACCACCTCCGAGGGCACGATCAGCCGCGCCCAGGGCTTCGCCGAGAAGCTGCTCGGCAAGCACGCGATCCGGGCGCAGGACCGCTCCGGCTTCGTGGTGAACGCCCTGCTGGTGCCGTACCTCCTGTCCGCGATCCGGATGTTCGAGTCGGGCATCGCGGGCCGCGAGGACATCGACAACGGCATGGAGATGGGCTGCGCCCACCCGATGGGCCCGCTGAAGCTGTCCGACCTGATCGGCCTGGACACCATCGTCTCGATCGCCAACTCGATGTACGAGGAGTACAAGGAGCCGCTGTACGCCGCTCCCCCGCTGCTCCAGCGCATGGTCGACGCCGGCCGCCTCGGCCGCAAGACCGGTTCCGGCTTCTACACCTACGGCTGACGGATCCCGGCCAGGTGCACAGTGCCCGTTTCAGGGTGCTGATTACACAGTGCGACGAACACGGGCCCGGCACTCTGCGGAGCGCCGGGCCCGCCGTATTCACACACCGTGTGCGCGGTGGGCACGCATATGCCCGTCGCACACGCTCCCCACGCGCCCACCAGGGGGGTTGACTCTTCATGCGCATGCAAGGGATGTGATGACTACGGAAAGGAGCGGAACAGTGACCGCCGACCCGGAGCATCCCGTGGTCCATGGAGAACTCGCAGAGTTACGCCGCCGCCTCGACGTCGCGTACGCGCGTGTCGAGGGAGGGCTCGCACTGCTGAGTCATCGCACGGAGGAGACGGACAAGGAACTCGACGACCTGAGTTCACGGATCGTCGCGCTGGAGCACGCCCGTTGGCCGCTGCCCGCGGTCGCGGCCGTCACGGCCGTGGGCGCGCTCATCGTCGCGGTCTGGCAGGCCCTCGGGCACTAGGGACCAGGACGTGGTGGGGGATCAGGGCAAGACGTCCTGCCCGAGCCTGAGATGGTGCAGCAGCAGTAGCGCGGCCGCCATGTTGGCGGCCGGGACCTCACCGCGGGCGACCATGTCGGGGACGAGCTTGAGGGGGACCCATTCCCGGCGGTCCGACTCGAAGTCGTCCACGGGGTGTCCGACGTACTCGCCCTCGTCGGCCCAGTAGATGTGGTGCCGGGCGTCGGTGAGGCCGTTGGACGGTTCCACGCTCATGAGGTGGTGCAGCGGGCCCGGCCGCCAGCCGGTCTCTTCCTCGAGTTCCCTGGCGGCCGCGCTCGCGATGTCCTCACCGTCCTCGACGACGCCCGCGGCCAGTTCCCACCCCCAGCTGTCGGTGATGAAGCGGTGGCGCCACAGGAGCAGGACCTCGTTGGCCTCGTTCACCACCGTGGCCACGGCGACGGGCCGCAGCCGTATCAGAAAGTGATCCAGATGCCGCCCGTCCGGCAGTTCCACATCTGCCAGGTTGACGGTGAACCAGCGGTTTGCATACACAGTTTGTTCGTACTGTTTCGTCCACTGCACGGTTCTGCCACCTTCCGTCGAGTAAGTGGCAATATCGCAGCAGGGACTGTGGCTGTCCGCGTTCGGGAACCCGCCTACAGCGGTACGCGCAGTGCTCCGTCGATGAGTTCGGCTGCCTCGGCCGTGCCCGCGCAGCCGCTGCGGACCAGATGCTCGCGCACCGCCCGGAGTCTGTCGCGCAGTCGCTGGGACTCCATTCCGCGGGCCTGCTCGGCCATCTGCACCGCGGTGGCCACCGCTTTGTCGGCGTTGCCCCGACGCAGTTCGATCGTGCTGAGCATCGCCAGCCGGTGCACCCGGCCGCGGTCGTGGGCCGGGTTGTCCACGGCCGCCGCGGCATGCTCGCCCGCGGCCACCAGTTCACCGAGGCTGAGCAGCGCCTCCGCCACCTGGACGTTGACCAACCCCGGCTGGACATAGCCCGTTTCGTCGGGCTCGTATCCACGCCGGATGCGTTCGGCGGCCTGCTCGGCACGCCGGATGCAGGACAGCGCGCTCGTACCGTCACCGAGGTGCGCGTACGCCTTCGCCTGCATCGCGTACAGGTCGGAGGCGAGGGCGGGGGTGATGTGCTTGCCGGCGGCGCGCAGCGCGGCCTCCGCGAAGGCGACGGCCTGCCGGTGCTCGCGCATGAACAGCGCCTGGTTGACGAGCAGCGCGATGATGTAGGCGCCGAGTCCCCGGTCCCCGCTGGCCTTCGCCAGCCGCAGCGCCTGGTGGAAGTACCGCTGCGCGAGGCCGTGCGCGTCGGAGTCGTACGCGCAGATCCCCGCGATCGCCACCAACCCGCCCGTGGCCCGGTGCAGTTGGCGGCCGGTGGCGTCGGTGTAGCTGCCGCGCAGTAACGGCGCCGCCTCGGCGTTCAGGAACCCGACGATCCGGGTACGGGTCGCGATGCCGCCCGCCTTGCGGTACATCTGCTCGTAGTGCGTCCGCGCCGCCCGCAGCATCTCCAGGTCACCGGCGGTCACCCGATGCCGGCCGCCCCGCGACACGTCCACGTCCTCGGGCGGGTTCTCCCACTCCCACACCGGCATGACGGCGGGCGTGCCGGTGACCGCGGGGGCGCCCAGGATGTGCGGGCGCTGCTGCTCGTCGGAGCGCCACAGGGCGGTGGCCCGCTCCACGAACCCGGACAGCGAGGTGGTGTGCGGGGTGGCGGGCTCGCCGGGGACACCGAGGCCGATGTCGTCGAGCGTGACCGTGCGGTGCAGCCGGCCGGCGAGCACCTCGCAGATCAGGTCGGGCACCTGGCCGCGGGGCCGCTGCCCCTTCAACCAGCGTGCCACGGCGGTGTGTTCGTACCGGAGCGCGAGCCCGCGCGCCCGTCCCGCCTGGTTCACGTGTGCGGCCAACCCCGCGTGCGAGATCCCCGCCTCGTCCAGGATCGCGTCGAGCAGAGTATTGGGCTGCATATATGCCCCCCGGGTGGCTCGGTGCCGTCAGAGTAGTAGGTGTGCCTTCACACGGGGTGTGAACGGAGTGCTCGAATCCGCAGCGTGCGCGCACTGTCGCGGAGAGTTTCCACCCGGTTGACTGAAATGCCTCGCAAGAGGCCGGCCGGGCCGCCGGCTCCCCCTCGTACAGTGCGGCGGCCCGATTCCGCGCCGTCCGCCCAGCTGCCTGCCCGACACTCCGTGGCGGGGCGGACGGCTGCCGCCGGCTTGGCCGAGCGGCTGAACGCCGTTGGACTCAAAGGTGCGTTGTCGGCTGTGGGTGTGTTGTGGCTGGTCGCGCAGTTCCCCGCGCCCCTGAGCGGCATCTGTGTGGGCGGTCGTTCTGTAGGACCAGTAAGGCGACGTCGTCCTTCGGGGTTCCCGCGTGGCGTAGAAGGGCCGTGAAGACCGAGCCCAGTAGGGACCGCGGGGGCTGGTCGGCGGCTTTCCTCAGGGCCTCCGGCAGGGAGAAGAACCGGCCATGCGCGTCCCGCGCGTCCTCGGCCCCGTCGGTGTGGAGGACGAGGGTCTCGCCCGGGAGCAGATGGCCGCAGGGCACCTCGGGCAGGTGGGGCGGCAGTGGGAACGGCCCGAGCGGAGGGAGGGGATCCGCTCGGGTGAGGGGGGCCACCTGGGGGCCGCTGAGGAGATACGGCCAGGGGTGACCGCAGTTCAGCGCGTACAGCGTCCCGTCCTGACGGATCTCCAGGAGCAGTACGGTGACGAACTCCTCGGCGACCGGGTGCTCCGGCTCCGCCCCGCTGGACGGGTGCTCGGCGCGGGCCCGCTCGCGCAGATGCCGGGCGTGCGCCCGCTCCAGCCGCCGCAGGACACAGCCGAGTTCGGCCTCGTCGTGCACGGCCTCACGGAAGCTGCCCAGGACGGCGGCGGCCGTGCTGATGGCCGCGAGCCCGTGCCCACGGACGTCGCCCATGACCGCGCGCACCCCGTGCTCGGTGGCGATGACCTCGTAGAGATCGCCGCCGACGGACGCGCCGCGGTCGGCCGACAGCTGGGCGGCGGCGACGTTCAGCCCGTCGATCCTCGGGGGCAGCGGCCGCAGCAGCGCGCTCTGCGCGACCCCGGCGACCTGCCGGATCTGCCGCAGCTCACGCACCAGCGCCTTGCGGACGTGGAGTATCAGCCCGGTGCCGACCGCGAAGAAGACGGCACTGGTGGCGAGCCGCGCCTCGAACCCGGTCTGCTGGGCGAGCGGACAGGTCATCTTGTACGAGATCGCCACGGCACCCCACGCGGTGGGCAGCCCCAGCGCGAGCACCTTGCGGGGAACCCGACCCCTGATACGGATCATGCCGATGGCCCCCCATATAGGCCCAGACAGCAGAATCGGACCGACCCCGAAAGGCCGGTCCGATTCTGTCGACACATGGCCCGTATGGACCAGATCACCTGGAGTTCTCACTCAAACGAGTGAGGTAACGGATTTCTCAGCCGCGCAGGACGGCTCCGGTCCGCTCCCCCGCCAGGGCCACCGCGGCATCCCGCGCGGCCGAGGCCTCGTCCACGGTCAGCGTCCGGTCACCGGCCCGGAACCGCAGCGCGTAGGCCAGCGACTTCTTGCCGTCACCCAGCTGCTCCGCGCTCTCGTACACGTCGAACAGCCGAATGGCCTCCAGCAGGGCACCCGCACCCTCCCGCAGTGCCGCCTCGACGTCCGCGTGCGGTACGAACCTGTCCACGACGAGCGCCACGTCCTGCGTCGCCACCGGGAACGTGGAGATGGCCGGTGCCTGGGGCGTGTCGTCGCCGACGGCCTCCAGCGCGTCCAGGTCCAGCTCCATCGCACAGGTACGGGCGGGCAGACCGAAGGCCTTCACCACGCGCGGGTGCAGCTCACCGGCGTGACCGACGACCTTCTCGGCACCGTCCGCCACGACCACGAGCTCGGCGCACCGGCCCGGATGCCACGGTCCGTACTGACCGCCACGGACGACCAGCTCGACCCCGGCCTCCCGGGCGACCGCCCGCGCCGCCTCGACGGCGTCGGCCCAGTCGGCCGGACGGCCCTTGCCCCACCAGCCGGCCTGCTCGCGCGCCCCGGCGAGGACCGCGGCGACATGGCGCGGCTGCTCGGGCAGCGCGGCGTTCAGGTCGGCGATCTCCTCGTCGGTGGGACGCCGGTCCACCGGCAGGGCGGCGGCGACCTGCTGCTCGGCACGCGGCAGGAACACCAGCCCCGTCTCGAAGAGCGCCAGGTCGTGCGAGCCCCGGCCGTCATTGCGCCGCAGCGCACCGAGCAGCCCCGGCAGCAGCGTCGTACGGAGCGCGGGCTCCTCGTCGTTGAGCGGGTTGGTCAGCTTCACGACGCGGCGGGCCGAGTCGTCGGCCTCCAGGAGGAGCTGGTCGAAGACCTGCTCGCCGATGAAGGGGTAGTTCGGCGCCTCGACGTACCCGGCACCGGCCAGCGCCCGGCCGACACGGCGGTGCAGCCGCTGCCGGTGGGTGAGGCCGCGGCCCGACGGGGGCTTGGGCAGGGTGGAGGGCAGGTTCTCGTAGCCCTCCAGGCGGATGACCTCTTCGGCGAGGTCGTTGACCTCGGTGAGGTCGGGACGCCAGGACGGCACGGTGACGATCAGCTCGTCCTGCCCGTACACGTCACAGCCGACCTGCTGGAGACGGCGTACGACGGTCTCGCGGCCGTACTCCACACCCGCCACCTTGTCCGGATGGTCGGCCGGGACGGTGATGGTGTGCGGCGCGGACGGCGCGACGACCTCGGTGACCCCGGCGTCGGCGGTGCCGCCCGCGAGGAGCACGAGGAGGTCGACCGTGCGCTGTGCGGCAGCGGCGGCGGCCGCGGGGTCGACACCGCGCTCGAAGCGGCGGGACGCCTCGGAGGACAGCTTGTGGCGGCGGGCCGTACGGGCGATCGACACCGCGTCGAAGTGCGCGGCCTCGATGACGACGTCGGTGGTGCCCTCGCCCTCCTCGTGGTCCGCGATCTCCGTGTTGGCGCCGCCCATCACGCCGGCGAGGCCGATCGGGCCGCGGTCGTCGGTGATGACGAGGTCCTCGGAGTGCAGCTTCCGCTTGGCGCCGTCGAGGGTGACGATCTCCTCGCCCTCGCCGGCCCGGCGGACCCCGATGGTGCCCTGGACCAGCTTGCGGTCGTAGGCGTGCAGCGGCTGGCCGAGCTCCATCATCACGTAGTTGGTGATGTCGACGGCCAGCGAGATCGGGCGCATGCCGACCTTCTGGAGGCGGCGCTTGAGCCAGATCGGGGACCGGGCCTCGGGGCTGAGGCCGCTGACCGTACGGGCCGTGAAGCGGTCGCAGCCGAACGGGTCGGAGACCTGGACCGGGTAGCCGTAGGCGTTGGGGCCCGGGACGTCGAGGAGGGCCGGGTCGCGCAGCGGCAGGCCGTAGGCGATGGCGGTCTCGCGGGCGACGCCGCGGATGGACAGGCAGTCGCCGCGGTTGGCGGTGACGGCGATGTCCAGGACCTCGTCGACCAGTTCCAGGAGCTCGATGGCGTCCTTGCCGACCTCGGTCTCCGGCGGCAGCACGATGATGCCCTTGGTGCCGTCGTCGCCCATGCCCAGCTCGTCGCTGGAGCAGATCATGCCGTGGGACGTCCTGCCGTAGGTCTTGCGGGCGGAGATGGCGAAGCCGCCGGGCAGTTCGGCGCCCGGGAGCACGACGACGACCTTGTCGCCGACGGCGAAGTTGCGGGCGCCGCAGACGATCTCCTGGGGCTCACCGGTGCCGTTGGCGGTGCCGACGTTCACCGTGCAGAACCGGATCGGCTTCTTGAAGCCCTCCAGCTCCTCGATGGTCAGCACCTGGCCGACGACCAGGGGGCCCTTGAGGCCGTCGCCGAGCTGCTCGACGGTCTCCACCTCGAGGCCTGCCGAAATGAGCTTGGCCTGGACGTCACGCCCGGTCTCCGTCGCCGGCAGGTCGACGTACTCCCGCAGCCAAGAAAGCGGGACCCGCATCAGATCTCCATCCCGAACGGCCGGGTGAACCGGACGTCACCCTCGACCATGTCTCGCATGTCTTCGACGTTGTGGCGGAACATCAGCATCCGTTCGATGCCGAACCCGAAGGCGAATCCGCTGTACTTCTCGGGGTCGACGCCACAGGCGGTGAGCACCTTGGGGTTGACCATGCCGCAGCCGCCGAGCTCGATCCAGCCCTCGGAGGAGCAGGTGCGGCAGGGGCGGTCGGGGTTGCCGACGGACTCGCCGCGGCAGACGTAGCAGACCATGTCCATCTCGGCGGACGGCTCGGTGAAGGGGAAGAAGTTCGGCCGCAGCCGGGTCTTCATACCCTCGCCGAACAGGGCCTGGACCATGTGGTCCATGGTGCCCTTGAGGTCGGCCATGGTGAGGCCCTCGTCGACGGCCAGCAGCTCGACCTGGCGGAAGACCGGGGTGTGGGTCGCGTCCAGCTCGTCGGTGCGGTACACGACGCCGGGGCAGATCACGTACACCGGCAGCTCACGGCTGAGCAGCGAGCGGATCTGCACGGGCGAGGTGTGGGTGCGCAGCACGACGCCGGACTCGGTGCCGCCCTCGGGGCCCTGCACGAAGAAGGTGTCGGCCTCGCCGCGGGCCGGGTGGTCCGGGCCGATGTTGAGGGCGTCGAAGTTGAACCACTCCGCCTCGACCTGCGGGCCCTCGGCGACCTCGTAGCCCATGGCCACGAAGACGTCCTCGATGCGCTCGGACAGGGTGGTGAGCGGGTGGCGGGCGCCGGCCGGTACGCGGTCGTACGGCAGCGTGACGTCCACCGACTCCTCGACCAGCACGCGCGCGTCGCGCTCGGCCTCCAGCTCGGCCTGGCGGCCGGCGAGCGCCTTGTTCACCGCGCCGCGGGCCTGGCCGACGAGCTTTCCGGCGGCGGCCTTCGCGTGCGGGGGCAGGGCGCCGATCTCGCGGTTGGCGAGGGCCAGCGGCGAGGTGCCGCCGGTATGGGCGACCTTGGCCTCCTGGAGCGCGTCGAGGGAGTCCGCGGCGGCGAAGGCGGCGAGCGCCTCGTCCCGCATGCGCTCGATCTCTTCCGGTTTCAAGGCCTCGACCTCTACAGGGTCGTACGACTTATTCGGTGCCGACATCTCTTCCCGTGCTTCCGATTGGCTGGCTGAAGGTCCCCTAGACCGGCGCTCAGGGCCGTGCGCAGGACACAAAGGTGCCAAAGGCCGAGTCTAACGGGGTGGACGTAGACGAATGCGCCCGTGGGCCGCTTACCGGCTCTCAGGTGAGATAGGCCGGGGCCGCCACGGGCAACGTAAATCGGAACTCGGCGCCGCCGCCCGGGGCGCGGCCGACCGTGATGGCGCCGCCGTGGGCCTCGACGATGCCCTTGACGATGTAGAGCCCGAGGCCCGTGCCACCGCGCTTGCTGCCCCGCCAGAAGCGGGTGAAGACGCGGTTCATGGATTCCTCCGGGATGCCGGGCCCCTCGTCGCTGACGGTGACCGATGTGCCGGTGTCCTCCCCTTCCCGGGGGGACGTGGCGGGCGTGACGTCAATCGTGACGGTTCCCTCGCCGTGGCGCACGGCATTTTCCAGCAGGTTGCTGAGCACCTGGTCGATCTTGTCGGGGTCGGCCCAGAGCTGAGGGAGCGGCTGCTCGATGCGGAGCAGGAACCGGTCGGCGGTCTGCCCGGCGGCGACGTACGCCTGGATGTGCCGCCCGACGGCGGCCCCGATGTCGACGGGCTGGCGTCGCACTTCGAGGCGGCCGGAGTCGATCCGGGAGATGTCCAGCAGCTCGGCGATGAGCCGGGTGACCCGGTCGGCGTCGGCGTCGACGGTCTCCAGCATCAGCCGCTTCTGGTCGTCGGTGAACCGTTCCCACTTGGCGAGCAGGGTCGCGGTGAAGCCCTTGACCGAGGTCAGCGGGGAGCGCAGCTCATGGGCCACGGTGGCGATCAGCTCGGCGTGACTGCGCTCGGTGCGGCGCCGGGCCTCGGTGTCGCGGAGGCAGACGACGACGCGCCGGACGGGGCCGGTGGGTCCGCCGCGGACATAGCGCGCGGAGACGAGGACCTCGCGGCCGCCGGGGAGCAGCAGGTTGCGCTCGGGCTGCCGGGTCCGGATGGCGAGTCCGCCGTAGGGGTCGGTCAGCTGCCACCAGCGCCGCCCCTCCAGGTCCTCTAACGGCAGGGCCTTCTCCAGCCGCTGGCCGAGGGCCTCGGCGGCGGGGATCCCGGTGATGCGTTCGGCGGCGGTGTTGTAGCGGATCACGCGTCCCTGCTCGTCGGCGACGACGAGACCGTCGGGCAGATCGTCGGGGTCACAGGCGTGCGCGGCGTGCTCACCGGCCTGTGCTCCCGGCGCCCCGCTCGTCCCGACACTCATCCCCGTACCCCACCTCTCACGACGGCTGAGGGGCCCCCGAGCTGGTCACCCTACTAGCTGTGGGTGACGGAACGGCACCCTCCGGAGGCGCGCTGTGCCCGGGCCGACGCGTAGAGACATACGGCGGCGGCGGTCGCGAGGTTCAGGCTCTCGGCCTTTCCGTGGATCGGTACGCGCACCACGGCGTCCGCGAGTGCGCGGGTCTCCTCCGGGAGCCCCCACGCCTCGTTGCCGAACACCCACGCGGTGGGCCCGCCCATGGTGCCCTTGTCGAGTTCGTCGTCGAGGTCGTCGGTCCCGGCGCCGTCGGCGGCGAGGATCCGCACGCCGGCGTCCTTGAGCCCCTGGATCGCGTCCTCGACGGGCACCCCGACGGCGACGGGCAGATGGAAGAGCGATCCCACGGAGGCGCGGACGGCCTTGGGGTTGTAGAGGTCGACGGAGGCGTCGGTCAGGACGACGGCCTCGGCGCCGGCGGCGTCCGCGCACCGCAGGACGGTGCCGGCGTTGCCGGGGTCGCGGACGTGGGCGAGGACGGCGACCAGCTTGGGGCGGGCCGCGAGGATCTCCGCGAAGGGCGTGTCCAGGAACCGGCAGACCCCGACGAGCCCCTGGGGCGTGACGGTGGTGGAGATGTCGGCGATGACGTCCTCGGAGGCGAGGTGCACCCGCGCGTCGACGGCGCGGGCCTCCCCGATGATGTCGGCGTACCGCTCCGCGGCCTCGACGGTGGCGAACAGCTCCACGAGCCCGTGCCCGGCGGCCTCCCGCACGGCCTGCGGCCCCTCGGCCAGGAACAGCCGCTCCTTGCCCCGGAAGTTCCGCTTGGCGAGCCGCCGGGCGGCGGAGACGCGGGGGGAACGGGGGGAGATCAGCTCGGGGCTGGTGGAGGGCATGGGGCTCACTTTCGGAAAGGACAACAAGCAGGACCCGCAAGCCCGAAAGCCTGCGGGTCCCTCATGTCACGTCGGCTCGAAGCCAGCGCTTACGTCACGCGGCCTTGGGGGCGTTGACGTCGGCCGGAAGGGCCTTCTGCGCGACCTCGACCAGCGCGGCGAACGCGGTGGCGTCGTTGACGGCCAGCTCGGCCAGGATCTTGCGGTCGACCTCGATGTTCGCGGCCTTCAGACCCTGGATGAAGCGGTTGTACGTGATGCCGTTGGCGCGGGCAGCGGCGTTGATGCGCTGGATCCACAGCTGACGGAAGTCGCCCTTGCGCTTCTTGCGGTCGTTGTAGTTGTAGACCAGCGAGTGGGTGACCTGCTCCTTGGCCTTGCGGTACAGGCGCGAACGCTGACCGCGGTAGCCGGAGGCCTGCTCGAGGATCGCCCGGCGCTTCTTGTGGGCGTTGACTGCCCGCTTGACGCGTGCCACTTGTTAACTCCTTGTAGCGGGGCCGTGGTTGGACTCACACGGCCCGGTATCGATTGGGTCCCGGTCTAGAGGTGCTTCAGGCGCTGGGCGCCCGGCCTCACTTGCCGAGAAGCTTCTTGATCTTCGCGGCGTCGCCCGGGGCCATCTCGGCGTTGCCGGTGAGGCGACGCGTCACGCGGGACGACTTGTGCTCGAGCAGGTGGCGCTTGCCGGCGCGCTCGCGGAGCACCTTGCCGGAGCCGGTGATCTTGAAGCGCTTGCTGGCACCGCTGTGCGACTTGTTCTTCGGCATAGCGCCGTTCTCTCCTCTGGGTGGCGCCCCGGTGCCCGGTCGTGAAACCGGGCACGGTGGAGCGTCGCTCTTGTATCGGTTACGTCCTGGGGACTCGCGTCCCTGGGATCACGCCTCGGCCGGAGCCTCGGCCTGTGCCTCGGCGGTCTCAGGAGCCTCGTCGTCCTGGGCCTCCGCGGCGTTCTGCGACTTGCCGGGGTTGGCCTTCGCGTCGGCCTTGCGGGCTTCCTGCGCCTGGCGAGCCTCGGCCATGGCCTCGGTCTTCTTCTTGTGCGGACCGAGAACCATGATCATGTTCCGGCCGTCCTGCTTCGGGTTCGACTCCACGAAGCCGAGGTCCTGGACGTCCTCCGCGAGCCGCTGCAACAGTCGGTAGCCGAGCTCCGGCCGGGACTGCTCGCGACCACGGAACATGATCGTGATCTTGACCTTGTCGCCCTGCTTGAGGAACCGGACGACGTGACCCTTCTTGGTGTCATAGTCGTGCGGGTCGATCTTCGGCCGGAGCTTCATCTCCTTGATGACCGTGTGCGCCTGGTTCTTGCGCGCCTCACGGGCCTTCATGGCCGACTCGTACTTGAACTTCCCGTAGTCCATGAGCTTGCAGACCGGCGGGCGGGCGTTCGCCGCCACCTCGACCAGGTCGAGGTCGTACTCCTGCGCAAGCTCCAGGGCCTTGGCAAGCGGGACAATCCCGACCTGCTCGCCGCTGGGACCGACAAGTCGCACCTCGGGAACGCGAATCCGGTCGTTGATGCGGGGCTCGGTGCTGATGGATCCTCCTCGGTAGCACCATACGGCGGTCTGGCGGACAGCCGCGTACGTCTCTTTTCGTAGGACCTAACCGCACCGAAGCACAAAAAATGCCCCGGACGATCACATGAGGGGGCTCCAAAGCACTACCGGAGCACCGCCACGATGATCGCGGGGCGCGATTTCGGGCGACTCCATCGTCCGTACGGAACGATGGCGGCCGCCTGACCGGGTGACCCGCCGCCCTGGGGGCGGTCAGGTGGGAGATCGGAGCCTCCACTTGTGGGCTGGACACGCGAGTATCCAGCCGGTCGTCACACAAGGTTAGCAGCATCGAGGGGGTGGTGCGAACCGGCGTGCACCGGGGCCTATCGTGTGGGTCATGAGTGACACCCCTCCCGCTGACTCCCCCGACTTCGACGAGATGACCCGCGACATCGCCGAGGTCCCCGCCGTCGAGGTGATCGTGACGGTCGCCGTGAACCTGATGAGCGCCGCCGCGGTGAAGCTCGGTCTGACCGAGGAGGGCGACAAGTACAAGGACCTCGACGAGGCCCGCAAGCTGATCCACGCCCTCGCCGGCCTCCTCGACGGCAGCGCGACCGAGATCAGCTCCTTCCACGCGGCCCCGCTCCGCGACGGCCTGAAGTCCCTCCAGCTCGCGTTCCGGGAGGCGTCGATCGTCCCGGACGAGCCGGGCCAGGGACCGGGCGAGAAGTACACCGGCCCGATCTACGGCTAGTTCACCCGTGTACTAGTTCACCCGCGCACGTAAAGGGGCTCGCCCGGAGGCGTGGCCGTGGCCGGCAGGAGTGCCAGGTCGAGGCCGCGTACCAGGCGGGCCCTCAGTGTCTCGTCGGCGGCGATCCGCTCGGCGACCGCGCGGGCCGCCTCGGCGGGGGGCGCCGCCGGGTCGAGCACGAGGGCGAGGGTGCCGTCGGCCTGCCCGGGCCCGAGATGGGCGCGCAGGACGGCGGGCTCGGCGGCCACCGCTTCCCGTACCGCCGCGAGGACCGCCGGATCGGCGAGCGGGTCGGTCGTCGTACGGCCCTCGGCGAGGGCGAGCAGCGCCGGGCCCGTCAGCTCGAACGGCACCGGTCCGGCCATGTCGAGCAGGACGGTGTCCGCCTTCTCGTGCGCGGCGGCCTGGAGCGCCTGGTGCAGGGGTACGGCGACGGGGCGGGCCGCCGGGTCCCAGCGGGCCAGCGAGTCGGTGGAGGTGAAGGCCGGCAGGGCGGTGCGGGGTCCGGCCTTGAGGGTCGGCACGGCCATGTCGCTGGTCTTCTCGCGGCGCAGTCCGTTCTCGTCCTCCTCGACCTCGCCGAGGACGGCCACGACCGGGACGAGCAGCCGGGCGCCCTTGAGCGCCTCCAGGACGGGTCCCACGGCGGTGCGGTCCTCGGCCCAGCCGGCGAGCGCCGCGCTCAGCCGGGGGTCGGCGGAGCCGTCGTCGTCGGAGAAGCCGGGGTCGGGAATGTTCTTGTTCGCCACGGTCACCGACCCTATAGGGGGGATGCTGCTGGCCTTGTGCGGGCCCGGAAACCTGGGCGTGACCTCCTTCACCGGAATCTCAGATTTCCCTGACACACATCTAACGTCCGTCTAACGGTCCGCACAGACGGCGGCCGGAACATCACGGGCATGGAGTCCCCCAGAGCCCGCCGGAGCCGCCGCGCCCGCCCGTCACGGCGCCGTCCCCTGATGTACACGGCCCTCGCCTCCGTGGCCATAGTCGGCGGTACGGCCGCCGGGACGGTGTATGTGAAGGCGCAGGCGCACTCCGGTGCCGAGACCGTATCGTCGGCGGCGTCGTCATCGGCCGCGGCGGCGTCGAGCCCGGCGGCGAGCGCGTCGAGCGAGGAGGCGTCCGTGGAGCCCGTGGTGGTACCGGCGGTGGACCATGACGCGCTGCTCGCCGACGCGTTGGACGCGGTGACCGTGCCGGACGACGCCGACGTCTCGGTGGCCGTGCTCGATCTGGACTCCGGCGACAGTGCCACGTACGGGGACGCCGCGTTCGACACGGCGAGCATCGTCAAGGTCGACATCCTGGCGACGCTGCTGCTCCAGGCGCAGGACGAGGACCGTTCGCTGACGGCGGCGGAGAAGTCGTACGCCACCACGATGATCGAGAACAGCGACAACGCCTCCGCGTCGGCGCTGTGGCGGATCATCGGCGAGGCGGCGGGGCTGGACGCGGCGAACAAGCGCTTCGGGCTCACGGACACCGAGGGCGGCGACGGCATGCTGTGGGGGCTGACCCAGACCACGGCCGCCGATCAACTGACCCTGCTCCAGCAGGTGTTCGGGGACGACTCGAAGCTGAGCAAAGCCTCTCAGGAGTACCTCCAGAGGCTGATGGGGCAGATAGCCACCGACCAGCACTGGGGCGTTTCGGCCGCCGCCGACGGCTCCTCGTGGGCCCTCAAGAACGGCTGGCTGCCGCGGAGCACGACCGGACTGTGGGACATCAACAGCATCGGGCGGGTGACCGCTGCGGACGGGAACGACTATCTCGTCGTCGCGCTGTCGAACGGCAACGCGACGAAGGAGAAGGGGATCTCGCTGGTCGAGTCGGCGGCGCGGGCGGCGGTTTCGGTGTTCACGGGCGAGGGCACGGACGCCTCGGCGTCGGCTTCCGCCGCCCTCGCCTCCCAGTGACGTCTCAGAAGCCGTCGTACCGTTCCCTGCGGCCCCGCCACAGCACCACCGCCATCACCAGCAGCACGCCTCCGACGCTGCCCGCGAGAGGGGCCGCCCAGTCGGCCGTGTCGTCGTCCGTCTCGGGGGCGTCGGGGCCCGAGCCGAAGTAACGGTCGCCGTACGCCGCCGACTTCAGGCCCTGGGGATCGAGCCGGGCGGCGGCCTTGAGGGCGGCGGCGGGGTCGACGAAACCGTAGCCGCGGGAGTCGTCGCGGCCGCCGACGGGGGCGTCCCGGGCCGTCTCCTCCAGAAGCTTCTTGACCTGCGCCGGGGTCAGGTCCGGGTGGGCCGCCTTGACGAGGGCGACGGCGCCGGAGACGAAGGCCGCCGCGGCGCTCGTGCCCCAGCCCTCGTAGTACTTGTGGTCCGGGTCGGCGATGACGACATCGTCGCCGGGGGCGGCGACCGTGGCGTACCAGCGGCGGGTGGAGAAGGAGGCGCGGGTGCCGTAGCGGTCGACGGCGGTCGCGGCGATGACGCCCGGGTAGGCGGCCGGGTAGGAGATGTGGTCGCCCTTCTCGCCGCCGTTGCCGGCCGAGGCGATGACGCTCACGCCCTTCTGGAGGGCGTACTGGACGGCCTCGTCCTCGGCGGGCTCGGGGTGGGCGGACTTGGAGTCGTCGCCCAGGGAGAGGTTGATGACGTCGGCGCCGTGGTCGGCGGCCCAGCGGATACCTTCGGCGAGGGCGTTGCCGCGGGTGTTGCGGGCCTTGCCGCGGGAGGAGTCGCCGTCCTCCAGGATCACGCGGACGGGGAGGATCTTGGCCTCGGGCGCGATGCCCAGGACGCCGTCGCCGTTGGCGTACCCGTGTCCGTGGCCCGCGATGATGCCGGCCATCGCGGTGCCGTGGCGGGCCCAGGCGCGGTCGCCGCGGCCGGCCCCGAAGCCGACCATGTCCTTGCCTTCGAGGACGTTGCCGACGAGGTCGGGGTGGTCGTCCTCGACGCCGGTGTCGAGGACGGCGACGGTGACGCCCTTGCCCTTGGTGGTCTGCCAGGCCTCCCGGGTGTGCATCGCCTCGAGGGCCCACTGCTTGGCGCGTATGCCGTCGGCGTGCGCGGCGGTGGACGGGACGAGGGCGAGGGAGGCGGCGAGGAGGGCGCTGACGATGCCGGCCCGGCGGGTGTGGGAGGCGGCGCTCATGAGGTCGTTCCCGTCCCCTCCGTGGCCGGGGTGTCGACGGTTCTGCGCAGGCCGCGTTCGACGCGGTCGGCGAGGCCCTGTGCCTCGTGGCCGAGGCCGGCCTGGGCGACGGGGGTGGTGGCGCCGGACTGCATGGCCGCCGTGGCGGACTGCGGCTCGTCGACGGTACGGCCGTCGGCCCAGCCGGAGACGGCGTAGACGACGACCGGGGCGTCGGTGAGGACGGAGACGGCCCAGGAGGCGCGCTGCTTGGCGCCGAACCGTGCGGCGGCCGTGTCCTCGGCGGGGTACGGCCGGGGCATCAGATCGGCCCGGTCACCGAGGCGCTCCTTGGTGAAGCGGGTGTCGAGGGCGGTCATGCCGGCCGCGTCGGCCTTGGTGAAGAGCAGGCCGACGGTGGTGACGTAGCTCTGGGTGGCGTCGGTGTAGGTGGCGCGCAGGAGACGGCGGCAGCCGACGGGGGCGAGGGCCTTCTCCAGCAGCGGGTCGAAGGCGTCCTTGCAGCCGCTGTCCGGGGCGACGGCGATCCGCGTCCAGGTGCGGTCGGCGCCGCCGGGGCCGGCGCCCTGGCCCTGCACGGTGGGCGGGAAGAGCTGGTCCACGGGGACGCTGTGCCACAGCCCCTCGGCGGCGGTGAAGGAGTCCTTGTCCCCCGCCGCGGACGAGTCCCCGACCAGCCAACTGCCGGTCACCGCCCCACCGATGAGCCCGAGACCGAGCACGAGACAGACGGCCACGGCAACGGTACGAGCCCCGACCCGCACCGCCAACGGCCGCGGCCGGCCACCCTCGCCGTACCCCTCAGGCTCCCCGAACGACACGACCGGCCGCCCGGCCCCGGGGGTGCCACCGGGGGCGGGGGCGTTCCAGGAGAGGGCGGGGTCGGGGTGGAGGGGGCTCACCGTGGAGCCGGGGGCGGAGCGGCCTGCCGCCGTGGAGGCGGAGGCGGAGGTAGATGGCCTGGGTCGGGCCGGGCCGCACTGGGCGTCCTTGCGTTCGGACTCGCGGTCCGTGGGGACCGGACGCAGCCGGAACGTCGTCTCCGAGGCGGACTCGGGGGCTGCGCCGTCGCGTCGCGGTGACGTCGGGGGCCGCTGCGCCGGGCGCGGCGGTACGGCGGTGCCGGCACCGTCGGAGCCCGCGCCCTGGGTCGGCGGGGTGTCGGGGAAACGGGCCGAAGAGCGAGGCGGGGGCGGGGTCGTACGGGAGGTCGAGGCACCGTCGGCGGAGCGCGCACGCAGGCTCGGGAAGCGGGGCGGGGCATCCGGGGTGGCATCGCCCGAGGACCCGCGCGAACCCGACCGACCGTCTCCGGCACCACCGCCGACTTCCGAGGACAGCTGAGAGCGCCCGGCGTCCTCACCTCGGGACCGCTCCGAGCGGTCGCCCTCGTGGGCCGCACGCCGCTGCCGGGTCCCGGTGTCCTCGGTCGCAGGCCGTTCCGGGCGGTCCGCCTGGCGTGGTGGCTTCGGGGGTGCGGTGGGGCGGGGTGGGACGGCGTCGTCGGGCCGGGAGGTGGGGGGCGTCGGGGGCTCCGTGGGGCGGGGTGGGGCTGTGGGGCGTGGGGGGATGGAGGCGTGCTGCGCTTCCGTGCTCATGCGCCCCCCGTTTCCTCGTGCCCGGGCCTGTCGTCGTACGCGGGCGTGGGTGCCCGGACGCGTGCGGAGTCCTGGGCGTTCTCCGTCCCCGGGCACGCATACCCGCGCGGATGACCCGGCATCCCGGCGCACCCGTCCTACGTGCGCGTCACTCTACGGCTTGTCCCTGGGCGAACGGGAACCAGTCCACGAGCCCGGGGCATCTGCCCGGATCGTCCCCCTACCCTGCGGTAATCCTGTCTGGCAGGCTTCGTTCATGACTGCGCGCGCCGCCGACCGGGCCCGTTACGACCGGGCCACCGCCCACCTCGACGCCCCTCTCGCGATCGTGGATCTCGACGCTTTCGACGCCAACGCGGACGATCTCGTCCGCCGTGCGGGCGGGAAGCCGATCCGGGTCGCCAGCAAGTCCGTGCGGTGCCGGGCGCTGCTCGAACGCGTGCTCGCCAAGGACGGCTTCGCGGGGATCATGTCCTTCACCCTGGCCGAGTCGCTGTGGCTGGCCCGCTCCGGGTTCGACGACGTGCTGCTCGCCTATCCGTCCGTGGACAGCGCGGGTTACGCCGAGCTGACCTCCGATCCCAAGCTCGCCGCCGCCGTGGCCGTGATGGTCGACGACGTCGCCCAGCTCGATCTCATCGACCGCTCCCGGGACGGCGGACGTGAAGTCGTCCGGGTCTGCCTGGAACTGGACACGGCCCTGAAGCTCCTGGGTGGGCGGGTGCGCGTCGGCGCGCTCCGCTCCCCGCTGCACTCCCCCGGCCAAGTCGCCGAGCTGGCACGGGCGGTGGCCCGGCGGCCCGGGTTCAAGGTCGTCGGGATCATGGCGTACGAGGGCCATATCGCCGGGGTGGGCGACTCCGTCGCCGGGCGGCCGTTCCGTTCGCGTGCCGTGCGGCTGATGCAGGCCACCGCGCGCCGTGAACTCGCCGAGCGGCGGGCCGCGGTGGTGCGCGCGGTGCGGGCCGTCGTGCCGGACCTGGAGTTCGTCAACGGCGGCGGTACGGGCAGTGTGCAGACCACGGCGGCCGAGGACGCGGTCACCGAGATCGGTGCCGGGTCCGGGCTGTACGTACCGCGGCTCTTCGACAACTACACGTCCTTCAGCGGCCGTCCGGCGGCGCTGTTCGCCCAGCCCGTCGTACGGCGGCCGGGGGTCGGGGTCGTCACGGTCCTGGGCGGCGGCTATCCCGCCTCCGGTGCGCCGGGACGCGACCGGCTGCCCGTGCCCTGTCTCCCCGAGGGGCTGAAGTACGACCCCCAGGAGGGTCCCGGCGAGGTGCAGACGCCGCTGCTGGGCGCTCCCGCCGACGACCTGCTCATCGGCGACAAGGTGTGGTTCCGGCACGCCAAGGCCGGTGAGCTGTGCGAGCGGTTCGACACGCTGCATCTCGTCGAGGGGGACGCGGTGACGGCGACCGTCCCGACGTACCGCGGGGAAGGCCGCACGTTCCTGTAGGTCAGTCGGTGGGGCCGATGCTGCTGCCCACGCCGCCGCCCCCGGTGCCGGCCAGGGACCGGATGCCCTTGGTGATCCGGTCCATGTCGGCGAGCGGCGGCCCGTCCTCGCCCGCGTCGAAGACGTAGCGCACGACGACCGGAGACTCGGTGCCGACGCTGGACTGGAAGGCGAGGGACTGCACGTAACCGCCGGGCCCGTCGGCGGTCTTGACGCGCCAGCGCACGTAGTACCCCGCACGGCCCGCCACCGCGACCGGCCCCGCCTTCACCAGCTCGTGGGACTCGATGCCGCCGAAGGGCCGCTTGCCGACGAGGTCGCGGTCATAGGCGGCGTCGGCGGCCTCGGAGATGTCCGCCTCGGCGAGGGCCCTGGGGGACGTCTCGTCGTTGTCGGTGACCGTGCGGGACAGGACGAGGCCGTGCCGGCACACGCCGGGGTCGCCGGGGCAGTCGTAGGTGCCGTCGGTGGTCATGAGGACGTCGTCGTCGACCACGTACTCGGGCCGCACCCAGCCGTCGAGGAGCGGCACGGTGATGCCGTTGAGCTGGTCCTCGACGACGGCCGGGTCGTCGGCGGAGGGTTCGCTCACCGACTCCGAGGGCGTCTCGGTGGTGGGTGCGTAGGTGGGGGTGACGGACTCGGTGACGGCCGCGTCGGCGCCGGTGCCGCCCTGGTCGTCCCGCAGGACGAACGCGCCCGTCACGATCGCCGCGACCAGCACCACCCCAGCCGTCGTGAGAGCGATCGCCTTGGCCCGGCCCGAGACGTCCTCGGCGGGAACCGGCGCCGGCGGGCCCGGGAGTGCGGGCTCACGCCGGTGCTCGGTCCAGGCGGTGCCGTCCCACCAGCGCTCCAGGTGCGGGGCGTGGGGGTCGCGGTACCAGCCGGGCGGGGGCGTCATGCTCATCCCGGCACTGTAAGGCGAGGCCTACAGCGGCGTGACGTACGCCCCCGAGATTCCGCCGTCGACCAGGAAGTCGCTGGCGTTGACGAAGGAGGAGTCGTCGCTGGCCAGGAAGGCGACGGCGGCGGCGATCTCCTCGGCCTCGGCGAACCGGCCGACGGGGATGTGGACGAGGCGGCGGGCGGCCCGCTCGGGGTCCTTGGCGAACAGCTCCTGGAGCAGGGGGGTGTTGACCGGACCCGGGCAGAGCGCGTTCACGCGGATGCCCTCGCGCGCGAACTGCACGCCCAGTTCACGGGACATGGCGAGGACGCCGCCCTTCGACGCCGTGTACGAGATCTGACTCGTCGCCGCGCCCATCCGCGCCACGAACGACGCCGTGTTGATGATGGAGCCCTTGCCCTGCCGCCGCATGTAGGGGATGGCCGCCTTGCAGCACAGGTAGACGGAGGTGAGGTTGACCTCCTGGACGCGCTTCCAGGCCTCGAGCCCGGTCTCCAGGATGGAGTCGTCGTCGGGCGGGGAGATGCCCGCGTTGTTGAAGGCGATGTCGACGCTGCCGTAGGTGTCGTACGCCGTCTTGAACAGCGCCTCGACCTGCTCGGCGTCGGTGACGTCGACCTTCACGAAGAGGCCGCCGACCTCGTCCGCGGCGGCCTTGCCGCGGGCCTCGTCGACGTCGGCGCAGACGACGTGGGCGCCCTCGGAGGCGAGGCGGCGGGCGGTGGCGAGGCCGATGCCGCTGCCGGCGCCGGTGATGACGGCGGTGCGGCCGACGAGACGACGGCACACGATCTGTTCGGTCACTGTGCGGGGCCCTCCGTGCTCGGGGAGACGTTGCTGATGAAGACGTTCTTGGTCTCGGTGAAGGCGGCCAGGGCGTCCGGGCCGAGTTCACGGCCGAGTCCGGACTGCTTGTAGCCGCCGAAGGGGGTCCAGTAGCGGACGCTGGAGTGGGAGTTGACGGACAGGTTGCCGGCCCGGACGGCGCTCGACATCCGCAGGGCGCGGCCCACGTCCCGGGTCCAGATGGAGCCGGAGAGGCCGTACGGGGTGTCGTTGGCGAGGCGGACGGCGTCCGCCTCGTCGGTGAAGGGGAGCAGGACGGCGACCGGGCCGAAGATCTCCTCGCGGGCGGCCTCGGAGTCGTGCGCCGCGCCGGTGAGCACGGTCGGCGCGAACCAGAAGCCGGGTCCGTCGGGGGCGCTGCCGCGCAGGCCGGGGATGTCCTCCGGCGCCAACGCCCGTACCCGGTCGAGCTGTTGACGGGAGATCAGCGGCCCCATCTGGGTCTTCTCGTCGGCCGGGTCGCCCACGACGACGGCCTTCAGGGCGTCGGCGAGCAGTTCGCGCGCCTCGTCGTAGACGGACTCCTGGACGAGGATGCGGGTGCGGGCGCAGCAGTCCTGGCCGGAGTTGTCGAGGAAGGAGAAGGGGTCGAGGGCCGTGGCGAGGTCGGCGTCGGCGAAGACGATGTTGGGGCTCTTGCCGCCGAGTTCGAGGGTGACCTGCTTGACCTGGCGGGCGCACTGCTCCATGACGGCGCGGCCGGTGCGGGTGGACCCGGTGAACACGATCTTCGCGACGCCGGGGTGCTCGACCAGGGCGTGGCCGGTGACCGGGCCATGGCCGGGCAGCACCTGGAACAGGCCCTCCGGCAGGCCTGCCGCCAGGGCGAGTTCGGCGAGCCGCAGGGCGGTCAGCGGGGTGGTCTCGGCGGGCTTGAGGAGCACCGCGTTGCCGGCGGCGAGCGCGGGGGCGGTGCCCCAGGCCGCGATGGGCATGGGGAAGTTCCAGGGGGCGATGACCCCGACGACGCCGAGCGGTTCGAGGAGGGTGACGTCGAGGCCGCCGGGGACCGGGATCTGACGGCCGTTCAGCCGCTCCACTCCCCCGGCCGCGTAGGCCAGCAGATCGCGGACGTTGCCGGCCTCCCAGCGGGCGTTGCCGAGCAGGTGTCCGGCCTCCCGCACCTCCAACTGCGCGAGTTCTTCGACGTGCTGGTCCACCGTGTCGGCGAACCGGCGCAGCAGCCGCGCCCGGTCGGCGGGCGCGAGTCCGGCCCACCTGGCCTGGGCCGTGGCGGCACGGGCGACCGCCGCGTCCACGTCGGCCGCGGTGGCGGCGGGCACGGTCGCCACGACCTCCTCCGTCGCCGGATTGAGGATCGTGAGCTCATGCTCGTACTCGTGCGACAAGAGTGAACCTCTCACATGCGTTCGAAGGAGCGGCGGAGCTCCCAGTCGGTCACCGCGGCGTCGAAGGCGTCCAGCTCGACGCGCGCCATGTTGCGGTAGTGGGCGACGACCTCGTCGCCGAAGGCGGCCTTGGCGATGGGGCTGTTCTCCCAGAGCTCGGCGGCCTCGCGGAGGGTCGTGGGGACGTGCTCGTACTCGCCGGTGTAGGCGTTGCCGAGGCATGCCTCGGGCAGCTCCAGTTTCTGCTCGATGCCGTGCAGCCCGGCCGCGACCAGGCCCGCGACCGCCAGGTGCGGGTTGACGTCACCGCCCGGCAGCCGGTTCTCGAAGCGCATCGAGCGGCCGTGGCCGACGACCCGCAGCGCACAGGTGCGGTTGTCGTGGCCCCAGGCGACGGCGGTCGGGGCGAAGGAGCCGGGCTGGAAGCGTTTGTACGAGTTGATGTTGGGCGCGTAGAGGAGCGAGAAGTCCCTGAGCGCGGCCAGCTGCCCGGCGAGGAAGTGCCGCATGACCTCGGACATGCCGCCGTCCGCGGCCATGGCGTTGTTGCCGGCGGCGTCCGCCAGCGAGAGGTGGATGTGGCAGGAGTTGCCCTCACGCTCGTTGTACTTGGCCATGAAGGTGATCGAGACACCCTCCTGGGCGGCGATCTCCTTGGTGCCGGTCTTGTAGACGGCGTGCTGGTCGCAGGTGACCAGGGCGTCGTCGTAGCGGAAGGCGATCTCGTGCTGCCCGGGGTTGCACTCGCCCTTGGCGGACTCGACGGTCAGCCCCGCGCCGGCCATCTCGTTGCGGATCCGGCGGAGCAGCGGCTCGATCCGGCCGGTCCCCAGGACCGAGTAGTCGATGTTGTACTGGTTGGCCGGTGTGAGCCCCCGGTAGTTGGCGTCCCAGGCCTGTTCGTAGGTGTCCTTGAAGACGATGAACTCCAGCTCGGTGCCGACCTGGGCGGTGTAGCCGTGCTCGGCGAGCCGCTCCAGCTGGCGGCGGAGGATCTGGCGGGGCGCGGCGACGACCGGCGAGCCGTCCTCCCAGGCGAGGTCGGCGATGAGCATCGCGGTGCCGGCGTTCCAGGGGACGCGGCGGAGGGTGGACAGGTCCGGGTGCATGGCGAAGTCGCCGTATCCCCGGTCCCACGACGACATCGCGTAGCCGTCGACGGTGTTCATCTCGGTGTCGACGGCCAGGAGGTAGTTGCAGCCCTCGGTGCCGTGGTGGAGTACCTCGTCGAGGAAGAAGCGGGCGGCGAACCGCTTGCCCTGGAGTCGTCCCTGCATGTCGGGGAAGGCCAGGACGACGGTGTCGATCTCACCGCTCGCGACGAGGGCGTGCAGCTCCTCGACGCTCAGCGGGGGTGTGCGGTCTGCCACGGGAGAGCTCCTTCGGCTTCTGCGCTTTTTTCGGCCGGGCCGGAAGCCATAAGGTATTGCGGAGAACCATTGCTTGGGAAGGGGGTGCGGCGGGATGTCGCTGGATCCGGAGGGCGGTCTGGAGGACCGGCTGACACCGGTGTTGCGGCCGGTGCGGGCGGGCAACGGGTTCGAGGAGGCGCTGGAGCAGATCCTCCAGGTCGTACGGCTGGGTCTGGTGCCGGGGGGCGAGCGGCTGCCGGCCGAGCGGGACCTGGCGGAGCGGCTCGGGATCAGCCGGGTGACGCTGCGCGAGGTGCTGAAGGTCCTCCAGGACCAGGGGCTGGTCGAGTCGCGGCGCGGACGGTACGGCGGCACCTTCGTGCTGCCGCGCGCGACCGCGGATGACCTCGGCGAGGGCGAGCTGCGGCGGCGGATCGCCGAGGTCGACATCGAGGACGTCCTGCGCTTCCGGGAGGTGCTGGAGGTCGGGGCGGCGGGCCTGTGCGCGGCGCACGGACTGACGGCCGAGCAGGCGGACCGGCTGCGCGAGGCGCTGGCCCGCACACAGGACGCTCCGCTGACCGAGTACCGGCGCCTGGACACCCTGCTGCATCTGACGCTGGCCGAGCTGTGCGGCTCACCGACGCTCACCGCGCAGTACGCGGCGGTACGGGCCACGGTGAACGACCTGCTGGACTGCATCCCGCTCCTGGTGCGGAACCTGGAGCACTCGCAGCGTCAGCACAGCGCGCTGGTGGAGGCGGTCCTGGACGGGGACGCGGACGGCGCGCGGGAGATGATGCGGGAGCACTGCGGGGGCACGGCCGCGCTGCTCAGGGGGTTCCTGGCGTAGGTCGGCGACCGGCGTGCCGCTGCCCTGCCGGACCCGACTCGACAGGGGGCCGGCCACGCCGGCGAGAGGGTCCCGGCGTAGGTCCGCGACCGGCCTGCTCTTGCCGTACCGGGCTCGGCTCGGCAAAGGTATGCGGGGAATCCATTGCGGCGCGGGAGGGTGTATGGCGGGCAGGCCGCTGATCGGCATCAGTACGTATCTGGAGGCCGGGGCGCGCTGGGGCGTGTGGGAGCTGGAGGCGGCGCTGCTGCCCGTCGGGTACCCGCGCCTGGTGCAGCGGGCGGGCGGGCTGGTGGCGATGCTGCCGCCGGACGCGCCGGAGCACGCCGCCGCGACCGTGGCCCGCCTCGACGGGCTGGTGATCGCGGGCGGTCCGGACGTCGAGCCGGTCCACTACGGCGCCGAGCGCGAGCCCCGCACCGGGCCGCCCGCGCGGGAACGGGACGCCTGGGAGCTGGCGTTGATCGACGCGGCCCTGGCGGCGGGCGTTCCGCTGCTGGGGATCTGCCGGGGCATGCAGCTGCTGAACGTCGCCCTGGGCGGCACGCTCGTCCAGCACATCGACGGCCACGCGGAGGTGGTCGGCGTCTTCGGGCGGCACACGGTGAAGCCGGTGCCGGGCACGCTGTACGCCGATGTGGTCCCGGAGGAGACGTCGGTACCGACCTACCACCACCAGGCCGTGGACCGTCTGGGAACCGGTCTCATGGCCTCGGCGCACGCGGCGGACGGGACGGTGGAGGCCGTGGAACTGCCCACCGCCGACTGGGTGTTGGGGGTGCAGTGGCATCCGGAGATGGGTGAGGACCTGCGCGTGGTGCGGGGGTTGGTCACAGCCGCTTCCTGAGCCAGTCCAACGCCGCCTCGCCCTGGGCGCGTTGGAAGGCGCGGACCGTGGGGATGCCCGGCGGCGGGGGCTGGAGCGAGCGGTGGACGAAGTAGCCGGCCAGGCCCGCGAGGGCGGCGGTGACGGCGTCGGGCTCGGCGGCGCGGCCGAGGGGGTGCGCGGCGAACAGCTCCTCCGGGTCCGGGCCGCCCTGGGCCCTGACGCACGGGAGCATGAGCAGCAGGTCCAGCCAGGGGGCGCCCCGGACGACGTGCGGCCAGTCGACGAAGACGACGCGGTCGTCGGTGAGCAGCATGTTGTCGGCGCGGAGGTCGCCGTGGGCGAGGGTGTCGCCGGCGACGGCTTGGGGCCAGGGGGCGGCGAGTTCGGCGAGACGCGGGAGGTGCTCGGCGGTCCAAGGGTCGAGGCCCTCGGGCGTGGGCTCCTCCAAGAGCCGCTGCCACCCGTCGAACTGGTCGGCGAGGTCGTCGGCGGCGAGGGGTGCGTCGGGCACGGGGGACGGGGTGAGGGCGTGCGCGAGGTCGGCCACCGCGTCGAGGACGCGGCTCAACTCCGGTCGCCGCCACGGGACGTGGGGCTGGCGCCCTTCGATGTCCTCGAGCACCAGGACCGTCCAGGTGCCGTCGTCGTAGGTGCCGAGGAGGCGGGGCGCGGGGACGGTGGACGGGAGCGCGGCGGTGTGCCGGGCTTCCCGGCGGTGGAACACCGGGCTCGTCGCGTTGACCTGCGCGCTGACCGCCTTCACGAAGGCGCGGTGGCCGTGACCGGTCCGCAGCCGGGCGGCCGTGCCCGGGGAGAATCCGCCGGGTTGGGTGGCGGCGTGGACGACGGGGGCGCCGAGGATGTCGGTGACGGCGGCGTGGACGTGCGGCGGGAGGTCTTCCCAGGGGGTACGGACGCCGGCGGCGGGCGGTGCGGTGGCTGACATGTAGGGAATAGTGCAGGTCAAGGGCGCCCTCCACCAGGCATTTTCGTACCCGCCGCCGCTAGCCCCGGCTCAGCGACAGGAGTTCCCCAGCGCCGCTCCCCTCGCCTCGGCGACAGCAGTTCCCCACCGCCGCTACCCCCGCGTCAGCGACAGCAGTTCCCGCGCCGGTCCCACCGGCCGGTGCCCCGTCGGCCACACCGCCCGTAGATCGCGGGCCAGGGACACGTCCGCCACCGGGACCCGCACCAGCCGGCGCATCGCCATCTCCTCCCCCACCGCCAACTCGCTCAGCACCGCCGGCCCCGCCCCGCTCACGGCCGCCGCCTTCACCGCCGTGGTGGACGACAGCTCGATCAGCGGACGGGCCAGACCGCCCAGCGCCGCGTCCAGGACCTGCCGTGTCCCCGACCCCTTCTCCCGCAGGATCAACGGCGTCGACGCCAGCTCCGCCGCCGCCAGCGGGCGCCGGCGGCGGGCCCACGGGTGGGCCGGGGCCGTGACGACGATGAGGTGGTCGTGGGCGATGACGACCGAGTCGAGACCCGTCGGGACGGTGAGCCCCTCCACGAAGCCGAGGTCCGCCTCGTCGGCCAGCAGGCGTGCCGCCACCGCCGCGGAGTTGCCCGCCAGCAACGACACCGCGGTGTCGGGGCGTTGGGCACGCAGCGCCAGAAGCCAGCCCGGCAGCAGGTACTCCGCGATCGTCATGCTCGCCGCCACCCGCAGCCGCGAGTCCCGCCGGTCCCGCAGCGCCTGCGCGCCCGCGTCGAAGGCCTCCGCCGCCTCCACGATCCGCCGCGCCCAGTCCGTGACCAGCGCCCCGGCGTCCGTCAGCCGGGAACCGCGGGGCGAGCGGTCCACCAGCGCCACGCCCAGCTGGCGTTCCATGGACCGGATACGGCTGCTCGCCGCGGGCTGGGTGATGCCGACCTCGCGGGCCGCCGCCCCGAGACTGCCGAGCCGCGCCACCGCGAGCAGCAGCTCCAGCGCCCCGAGGTCCGGCACCCGGTGGGCCAGTGAGCCGGTCACCGCATCGCCTGTATCGCCACTCATAAGCCCAGTTTATGCCCTCATAGAGACATCGTCCCTGGTGGGGAGCTTCCCGAGGCAGGAACCTCGAAGCATGGTCACCGCAGCCCAGCCCCTCCTCCCTCCGCGTGCCACCGCACGTCCCCCGCGCGCCGCAGCCGTCCGTCACCTCGGACCGAACTGGTACGCCACCGTCATGGGCACCGCCGTCGTCGCCACCGCCGGAGCCGCACTGCCGGTCTCCGTCCCCGGTCTGCGCCCCGCCCTCACCGGCGTCTGGGCGCTCTCGCTCGTCGTCCTCCTCGCCCTCCTCTGCGCCCGCGCCCTGCACTGGACGCACCACCGCGACCAGGCCCGCGCCCACCTCCTCGACCCCGCCATGGCGCCCTTCTACGGCTGCCTGGCCATGGCCCTGCTCGCCGTCGGCGGCGGTGCCCTCACCGTCGGCGCGGACTGGATCGGCACCGAGGCGGCGGTGGCGCTCGACGCCGTGCTGTTCACCGCCGGGACGGCGGTCGGACTCGCGGCCGCCGTCGCGGTCCCGTACCTGATGGCCGTACGCCATCGCATCGAGCCGGCACAGGCGACCCCCGTGTGGCTGCTGCCTCTCGTCGCACCGATGGTGTCGGCGGCGCTCGGCCCGCTCCTCGTGCCCCACCTGCCCGCCGGTCAGGCCCAGGAGACCCTGCTGCTGGCCTGCGTCGCCCTGTTCGGCCTCTCGCTGCTCGCGACGCTGCTCATGCTGCCCCTCGTCTTCGGCCGGCTGATCACCGCCGGGCCGCTGCCGCTCGCCCTCACCCCGACCCTGTTCCTCGTGCTCGGCCCGCTGGGGCAGTCCACCACCGCCGTCAACAACTTCGCGGACGTCGCCCCCGGTGCCGTACCCGCCCCGTACAGCGGCGGCTTCTCGGTCCTCGCCGTGCTCTACGGCGTCCCCGTGATGGGCTTCGCCCTGCTCTGGCTCGCGCTCGCCGTCGCCCACGTCGTGCGGGCCCGCCGGGCGGGCATGGGGTTCGCGATGACCTGGTGGGCGTTCACGTTCCCCGTGGGGACCTGTGTCACCGGGGCGGCGGGGCTGGCCCGGCACACCGGGCTGGCCGCCTTCGACGGGCTCGCGATCGGGCTGTACGCCGTCCTCGTCGCCGCCTGGGGTGTCGCCGCCCTGCACACCGTACGGGGGCTCGTCAGCGGTGAGCTGCTCGCAGCGCCTCGGCCAGTGCCCGTGGCGCTTCCCTGAGGGAGGGGCCGTACCAGGTGAGGTGGCGGCCGCTGACCAGGGCGCAGGGGACGCCGGGGAACGCCTCCGGGCCGTCGTCCGCCGTGAAGGCGTACGGCTCGTCCGGCAGGACCACCAGGTCGGGGCGCGCCCCGAGCAACTCCTCGACGGGGATGCGCGGATAGCGGCTCTCGTGGGTGGCGTACACGTGGTCGACGCCCAGCCGCGCCAGTACGTCTCCCGCGAAGGTGTCGCGGCCCAGCACCATCCACGGGCGGCGCCAGATCGGTACGACGGCTCGCACCCGGGACTCCGGGGGCGGCAGCGTCGCCCAGGTCTCCTCCGCCTCGTCCAGCCAGCGCGGCCGGGCCGGCGCCCCGCAGGCCGCCAGGACCCGCGCCAGCTCCGAGAAGGCCTGCGGGACGGTCCGCACCTCGGTCACCAGGACGTCCAGGCCCGCTTCGCGCAGGGCCGCCAGGTCGGGAGCGCGGTTCTCCTCCTCGTTGGCGATCACCAGGTCGGGGGCGAGGTCGAGGATCCGGTCGAGCTTGGGGTTCTTGGTGCCGCCGATCCTGGTCGCGTCCAGGCCGGCCGGGTGCGTGCACCAGTCGGTGACGCCGACCAGAGCGCCGGGGAGGGTCTCGGCCACCGCCTCCGTCAGGGACGGGACGAGGGAGACGACCCTCACGGGCGCCGGTCCTGGACCGCCTCGATGTGTTCCGCGACGGCGACGACGACCAGCCGGGTGTCCGACACAGTCGCCCGCCAGCGGTGCCGGACGCCCCCGGTGAGGTAGAGCGTGTCGCCGCGGCCGAGCCGGTACGCCCGGCCCTCCGCCTCGATCTCCACCGCGCCGTCTGCGACGTACATCAACTGGTCGTTGCGGTACTGGAATTCACGGCCCGCGTCATGGTCGCCGGTGAACTCCTGGGCGTGCATCTGGTGATGACCGCGCACCAGGGAACGGGCCCGGGGGCCGGGCGTCGCCGGCTCGGGGTCGTCGGCGCGCACGACGTCGACGCTGCACGCCGGGTCGGCGGCGGCGAGGAGTTCGACGGCGGTGGTGCGCAGCGCGTCCGCGACCTTCTCCAGGGAGCTGGTGCTGGGGCGCGCCCGCTCGTTCTCGATCTGGCTCAGGAAGGGGACCGACAGGCCGCTGCGCTCGGCCACGACGGCGAGGGTGAGCTCCAGCGCGCGACGCCGCCGCCGTACGGCCGCGCCCACCCGCAGGGGCTGTTCTTTGTGGTCGCCCATCGCTCCGGCTCCCTCCTTCGCTCGTCGGTCGGCGATCGATCGCCATTCGATCGCTGCACATGTCTCTGTTGAGTTGTCTGCACCCTACGCATGTTCGGCAAACCGTTTCACGCGCCTGTCACATTGCCGTAAACCTGGTGCGGGCGATCTCGCCAACTCCGGCCAGTAGATCAGCTCTCCGGCCGCCGCGTGAGGGGATTCCTCCGTCAGGACGAACGGCCTGACCACGACGGCCGGATGAGGCTCAGGTGACGACGTAGCTGTATGTGGTTGTCCGATTTCTTTTCGTCGCGATTATCGCGGTGTCATCCGCTCCACGACGTCCGGGTGCTTCTTCAGCCAGGCGTCGACGGCCTCGTCCTCGTGCCCCTGGCCGTGCGCGTTGATCTCGCCCTCCAGGGTGCCGAGCTCGTCCTCGCTCAGATGGAAGCCCTTGATCCACTTGGTGAGCTGCGGGTACTGCCCGGGGAAATTCTCGTTGGCGATCGTGCGGATCGTGTTCCCCTCGCCGAAGAGCTTCTTGCCGTCCTTCAGCTTGGTGAGGTCGTACTGGCTGTACGCCCAGTGCGGCGACCACAGCACGACGGCGACGGGCTGCTTCTTGGCGTAGGCGCGCTTGAGCTCGGTGAGCATCGCGGGCGTGGAGCCGTCGACGACGTCGTACTCCTTGTCCAGGCCGTAGCCGGGCAGGACCTTGTTCTTCAGGAGGTTCATCTCGCCGGTGCCCGGTTCGATGCCGATGATCTTCCCGTCGAAGAGGTCGGCCTTGCCCTTGAGGTCCTCGTAGGACGTGATCCCCTTGACGTACGAGGGGACCGCGACCTCCAGCGAGGTCGGTTCGTACCAGGTGCCGAGGTCGGCGAGGCGGTCCTTGCTCTTCTCCCAGTAGTTCGCCTGCGCGTACGGCAGCCAGGCGTCGAAGTTGAGGTCGAGGTCCCCGGAGGCGAGGCCGGTGTACACGGGGCCGACGTCCATCTGCTTGAGGTTGAGCTTGTAGCCGCGCCGCTCCAGGACGTTCTTCCACAGGTGGGTGACGGCGATGTCCTCGTCCCACGGGAACCAGGCGACGTCGATCGGGTTCTTGGCCTCGGCGGGCGCGGCCGCGCTCTTCGCGACCGGGGCCAGCTTGTCGACCACGCCGGGGTTGTCCTTCAGCCAGGTGCGGACCGCGTCCTGCTGCTCGCCCTTGCCCGCCTTGTTGATCTCGGCTTCGAGGCTGGTGAGCTGCTTCTCGTCGAGCTTGAAGTCCTTCAGCCACTTGCCGACGACCGGGTTCTTCGCGGCGAAGCCCTTGCGGGCGACGGTGTGGATGCCGTCACCGGAACCCCAGGCGCCCTTCGGGTCCTTGAGCTTCTTCAGGTCGTAGTCGTTGTACGCCCAGTGCGGCGACCAGAGCGTGACGACGATCGGCTCCTTCTTGCTGTACGCGCGCTTGAGCTCGGCGAGCATCGCGGGCGTGGAGCTGTCGACCACCTTGTAGTCCTTGTCGAGGCCGTACGCCCCCAGGACCTTGCTCTTCAGCAGGGCCATCTCACCGGCGCTGGACTCGATGCCGGTGATCTTCCCGTCGAACTCGGAGGCCTTGCCCTTGAGGTCGTCGAGGGAGTCGACGCCCTTCATGTAGGACGGGACGCTCAGCTCCAGCGACGTCTTGCCGTACCAGGCGCCCAGGTCGTCGAGCCGGTCGCCGTACTTCTTCCAGTACTGCTCGTGGGTGGTCGGCAGCCAGGCGCCCGTCATGAAGTCGACGTTGCCGGAGGCGACGGAGGTGTAGAGGGGGCCCGCGTCGAGCTGCTTGGCCTCGACCTGGAAGCCGCGTTCCTCCAGGATCTCCTTCCACAGGAAGGTGGAGGCTACGCCGTCGTCCCAGGGGACGTAGCCGATGCGGACCTTCTCGCCCTGGCCGACGTTCTTGCCGTCGGCGACCGGGACCGTGCTGTCGCTCTTGCCGCCGAACATGCCCATGCCGCCCGCCACGAGGGCCAGGATCACGATGCCGACCACGGCGACCTGGGGACGGGGGCGGTACGACCAGATCCTCAGCCCCTGTGCCGCTCGGGCCCGGGCGGCGGCGCGGCGGCCCAGCGGGGAGACCTGGGTGCCGAGGGCGCCGGTCATGCGGTCGAGGTAGATCGCGAGGATCACGATCGCGACGCCCGCCTCGGAGCCGAGGCCGACGTCGAGCTGGCCGATGGCCTCGTTGACCCGGCCGCCGAGGCCGCCGGTGCCGACCATGCCGGCGATCGCGGCCATGGACAGGCCCAGCATGATGACCTGGTTGACGCCCGCCATGACGGTCGGCAGGGCGAGCGGGAGCTGGACGCGCAGCAGGGTGTCCCTGGGAGTCGTGCCGAACGCCTCGGCCGCCTCGACCAGTTCCTTGTCGACCTGGCGGATGCCCAGCTCGGTCATGCGCACGCCGGGGGCGAGCGCGAAGATCAGGGTGGCGACGATGCCCGCGGAGGCGCCGGTGCCGAAGAACAGGATCGCCGGGATGAGGTAGATCATCGCGGGCAGCGTCTGCATGAAGTCCAGCACCGGCCGGACCATGGCGCCGACCCGCTCGGAGCGGGCCGCCCAGATGCCCACCGGCACCGAGATCACCAGCGCGATGAGCGTGGCGACGAGGACGAGCGAGAGGGTCACCATCGCGTCGTCCCACAGTTCGAGGGAGTCGATGAAGGCGAACCCCGCGAAGGTGAGGAGGCCGGCCGTGGTGCCGCGCAGCCAGAAGGCGAGCACGGCGAAGATGCCCGCGAGGAGCAGGGGTTCGGGCGCCTGGAGGACGGCGTCGATGCCGTCGTAGGCGCCGGTGAAGACGGTCTTGAGGAAGTCGAAGAGCCAGCCCATGTGGGCGAGCAGCCAGTCGACGGCGTCGTTGACCCAGTCGCCGAGCGGAATCCTAGGCATGGGCGGCCTCCCGGTCCTGCTCGGGGTCCTGCTCGCGGTCCTGCTCGCCGAGGAAGCCGATCAGCCGCTGCGCCGGGATCACTCCGACGAGTTTCCGCTCGTCGTCGAGCACGGCCACCGGATGCGCCGTCCGGGCGCTGACGGCGCAGAGCTCCGCGAACGGGGTGTCGGGCGTGACGGTCTCGCAGTCGCTCGCACAGCCGCAGTCGGTCTCGTCGCCGCGTACGTCGGTGTCCATCACGGCGGACGCCGTGAGCACCCGGGAGCGGTCGACGTCCTTGGTGAAGGAGGCGACGTAGTCGTTCGCGGGCCGGACCAGGATGTCCTCGGCGGTGCCGTTCTGGACGATGCGGCCGTCGCGCATGACGGCGATGCGGTCGCCGAGGCGCATGGCCTCGTTGAGGTCGTGGGTGATGAAGACGATGGTCTTCTTCAGGGTCTGCTGGAGCGTGAGCAGCTGGTCCTGCATGTCCCGGCGGATCAGCGGGTCCAGGGCGCTGAAGGACTCGTCCATCAGCAGCAGGTCGGCGTCGGTGGCCAGGGCGCGGGCGAGGCCGACGCGCTGCTGCATGCCACCGGACAGCTCGTCCGGCCAGGACTTCTCCCAGCCGGCCAGGCCGCACAGCTCCAGGGCCTCGGTGGCGCGCTTGACGCGTTCGGCCTTGGCCACGCCCTGGACGGCGAGACCGTAGGCGGCGTTCTCCAGCACACTGCGGTGCGGGAACAGGGCGAAGTGCTGGAAGACCATGCTGATCTTGCGGGCGCGGACCTCGCGCAGGTCGCGGGCGCCGAGGGCGGTCAGGTCCTGGCCGTCGAAGCGGACGTGTCCCGCGGTCGGTTCCAGCAGCCCGTTGAGCATGCGCAGCAGCGTCGACTTGCCGGAACCGGACAGGCCCATGACGACGAAGATCTGGCCCGGGTCCACGGTGAAGGAGGCGTCGATGACGGCGGCGGTCGTGCCGTCGGCGCGCAGCTCCTCCCGGTCGGCTCCACTGCGCAGTCTCTCGACTGCCTCACTCGGTCGTCTGCCGAACACCTTGTAGAGATGTTCGGCCTCAAGCCTGGATGACACGTGTACCTCTTGCATCGGGGGCGGGGGGTCAGTGGCCGCGCCTGCCCCCGGCCGACCAGGACAAACCGGGAAGTGGTTCAGTTCACAACCATTCCGTACGATCACCCCCTCCGGTCCGTAGGATCACCGCCGACGCTTCACAACGATGCTGGGGGGACGGCTGTGGAACGACCGGACGACAGACGCGCGTCGGCGCTGCGCTTCGCGACGGAGCTGGTGGCGTGGGTCGCCGCGCCCTGGGCGCTGGCCTCGTGCTCCTGGGCTCTGGCGGTCCTCGCGGTGGTGGTCCTCATCGGCCTGCCGACCGTGTTCGCCACCCCTGGCGACAAGGCTCAGGTGATCGTCCCGGTGCCCGGCGCGGTCACGATCCTGCTGGTGCTGCTGCAACTCCTCGCGGCGGTGGTGGCGGCGTGGTGGGCCTGGCCGGTGTGGGCGGCGGCGCCGGTGTCCGTGCTGGCCGCCGCGACCCTCGTCACCGAGCAGCCGCGCTGGCGATGGCTGCTGACCGGCGTCGGCGGGTGACTGTCGGTGCCGTACGGCATGATGCGAGGCGTGACCGGACGACTGATGCTTCTCGACACCGCCTCGCTCTATTTCCGCGCCTACTTCGGCGTCCCGGAGTCCGTGAAGGCCCCGGACGGCACACCGGTGAACGCCGTGCGCGGGCTGCTGGAGTTCATCGACCGCCTGGTCAAGGACCACCGCCCCGATGAGCTGGTGGCCTGCATGGACGCCGACTGGCGCCCCCAGTGGCGAGTCGACCTGATCCCCTCCTACAAGGCCCACCGCGTCGCCGAGGAGCACGAGGCGGGGCCGGACGAGGAGGAGGTGCCGGACACGCTGTCGCCGCAGGTGCCGGTCATCGAGGCCGTCCTGGACGCGCTCGGCATCGCGCGCGTGGGCGTCGCCGGGTACGAGGCGGACGACGTGATCGGCACGTTCACCGGGCGGGCGAAGGGCCCGGTCGACATCGTCACCGGCGACCGCGACCTGTACCAGCTGGTGGACGACGCCCGCGGCATCCGCGTGCTGTACCCGCTCAAGGGCGTGGGCACGCTCCAGCTCACCGACGAGGCATGGCTGCGCGAGAAGTATGGGGTCGACGGGCGGGGGTACGCGGATCTGGCGCTGCTGCGCGGCGACCCGAGCGACGGCCTGCCGGGCGTGCCCGGCATCGGGGAGAAGACGGCGGCCAAGCTGCTGGCCGAGTTCGGCGACCTGGCCGGGATCATGGCGGCGGTCGACGACCCGAAGGCGAAGCTCACGCCGTCGCAGCGCAAGCGCCTGGACGAGTCACGGCCGTATGTCGCGGTGGCTCCGAAGGTCGTCCGGGTCGCGGACGACGTCCCGCTGCCGGACGTCGACACGACCCTGCCGCGCGGACCGCGCGACCCGGCGGCGCTGGAGGAGCTGGGCGCCCGCTGGGGCCTCGGCGGCCCGCTGAAGCGGCTGCTGACGACCCTGGCACCGTGAATCATCTTTCCTGCTGGGCGAATTACCTTCTCAGCAGCCGGGAGAGGCGTTCCCGGTCTTGGCCTAATCTTGCCTTCGGCCAAGGGGTGTGGTGCAGGGGGGAGATGCTAACTTAGGTAAGCCTAAGCATGGGAGCAGGGAGGCCGCCATGGCAGAACGACCGGGACGCAAGCCGCGGAAGCCGCATTCCGCGCAGGTCGTCCGCACCGAGCGACTGACCCCGCACATGCAGCGGGTGGTGCTCGGTGGCGAGGGGCTCGCCGAGTTCGCGGCGGACACCTGCACCGACCATTACGTCAAGCTGCTGTTCCCGGCCGGGGGTGCCGTCTATCCCGAGCCCTTCGACGTGGAGCGGATCCGCGAGGAGTTCCCGCGCGAGCAGTGGCCGGTGACCCGCACCTACACGGTCCGCCACTGGGATGCCGAGCACCGCGAGATGACCCTCGACTTCGTGATCCACGGTGACGAGGGCCTCGCCGGCCCGTGGGCCATGCGGGTCCAGCCGGGCGAGACCGTCCACTTCATGGGCCCGGGCGGCGCCTACGCCCCCGACGGGGCCGCCGACTGGCATCTGCTCGTCGGTGACGAGAGTGCGTTGCCCGCGATCGCCCGTTCCCTGGAGGCGCTGCCCGACGGTGCCACCGCGTACGCCTTCGTCGAGGTGGCCGGTCCCGAGGAGGAGCAGAAGATCGACTCCGACGTGGAGGTCGTCTGGCTGCACCGCGGGGACCGCCCGGTCGGCGAGGCGCTGACCGATGCCGTGCGGGCGCTGGAGTTCCCCGAGGGGCGGGTGCACGCGTTCGTGCACGGCGAGGCGCACTTCGTGAAGGAGCTGCGGCACCTGCTGCGGGTCGAGCGGGAGATCCCCCGCGAGGACCTGTCGATCTCCGGCTACTGGCGCCTCGGCCACAACGAGGACGGCTGGCAGGCCTCGAAGCGGGAGTGGAACGCCCGGATCGAGAGCGAGCAGGAGGGCACGCCGGCGGCGTAGCTCGGCGGTCAGTAGGTTTCGGGAGGGCGCCGAGGCGCCCTCCTTCGCCTTTCCCGCCGCACCGACCGCTGATACGGCGCCACAGCGACCGCTGATACGGCGCCACAGCGACCGCTGATTCGGCACTACACCGACCGCTGATACGGCGCTACACCGACGCTGATACGGCACTACACCGACCGCTGATACGACCTGAACGTCCGTATCGACAGCCACACCGCCACCACCGCGAGCCCCAGCAGCGCCCCGCCGCGCGCCAGGACCGCGCCCCAGTCCGGGTCCGCCGACAGTGCCGAACGACCGGCCACCATCGCCCAGTTGAGCGGGTTGAAGTCGGCGACGTGCCGGATCCAGGACGGCATCTGGCTCGGCGCCATGAAGGCGGAGGACAGGAACGTCAGCGGCAGCAGCAGGAAGGTGTTGATGCCGATGATCGACTCCCGCTCCCGCACCAGCATCCCCAGCGCGTTGGAGAACGCCCCGAAGACGGTGCCGAGCAGGACCGAGGCGAGCACCAGCACCGCGACGCCCGCGATCCCTCCGGGGTAGTCCGCCCCGCCCAGCAGCCCGAGCAGCACGATGACGACCGACTGGAGGGCGGTGACCAGGCCGTTGTTGACGACGTTGCCGTTCATCAGCGCGGTCCGGCTGACCGGCGTGGTCAGGAAGCGGTCGAGGGTGCCGCGCTGGATCTCGTCGAGGGTGGTCATCCCGGCCCACATGTTGGAGCTGAGGGCGCTCATCACGACCACGCCCGGGACGAGGTAGTCGAGGTAGGAGGTGGTGCCGAAGCCGCCGAGCTCGACGACATGGCGGAACAGGCTGCCGAACAGGAACAGCCAGAAGACCGGCTGGATCAGCGTGATGATCGCGAAGGCGGGCTGCCGTACGAACACCATGAGTTGACGCTGTGTCATGTACCAGGTCTGGGCGACGGCGGCGCTCATCGCTCACCTCCCGCGAGGACGAGTTCGTCGGTCTGCGTGTAGCGGCGGCCGGTGTACCGGAGGTACACGTCGTCGAGCGAGGGGCGGGCGACGGTCGCGGCGGCGACGCCGACCCCGGCCCGCTCCAGGGCGCCGAGCAGGGTGGGCATCGCGGCCGCCCCGTCGTCGGCGCGGACGCTGGCGCGGTGGCCGTCGACCACCACCTCGTGCACGCCCGGCAGTCCGCCGAGGGCGCCCTTGAGCAGCGTGCGACCGGCTTCGCCGACCGTGGCGCGCAGTTCCAGATGGACGGCGTCGCCGCGGAGTTCGCCCTTGAGGGCGTCGGGGGTGCCTTCGACGACGACCCGGCCGCGGTCGACGATCGCGACGCGTTCGGCGAGCCGGTCGGCCTCTTCGAGGTAGTGCGTGGTGAGCAGGATGGTCAGCCCCTCCTCGCCGGCGAGCCGGCCGATCTCGTCCCACATCGCACCGCGGGCCTCCGGGTCGAGGCCGGTGGTGGGCTCGTCGAGGAAGAGGACCTGAGGGCGGTGCACCAGCCCGAGGGCCACGTCCAGTCGGCGTCGCATGCCGCCGGAGTAGCCCTTGACCTGGCGGTTCGCGGCATCGGCGAGGGTGAAGCGGTCGAGCAGCCCGGCCACCCGGCGGTCGAGATCGGCGCCGGTCAGGCCGTGCAGCCGCCCTTGGAGCCGGAGGTTCTCGCGACCGGTGGCGACGGGGTCGGCGCCGGAGTTCTGGGCGACCACGCCGATCGCGCGCCGGACCCGGTCCGGGTGGCGCAGCACGTCATGACCGGCGACGGTGGCGGAGCCGGAGTCGGGGCGGGCCAGGGTGGTGAGGATCTTGACGGTGCTGGACTTGCCGGCGCCGTTGGGGCCGAGGAGCCCGAAGACCGTGCCGGGTTCGACGGTGAGGTCCATGCCGTTGAGGGCGGTGACGTCACCGGGGTAGGTCTTGATCAGCTGACGCGCCTCGACTGCGGGCGCACGGGTGGTCATGGCAGGTGCTCTCCTGGGTGAGCGGATGACAGCTGATCCGCTGGAGGGGCACCGGGCTATCCTGGGTGTGCCGCACCTCGATCGCCTGGATGTGCCTCACGGCGGATTCAGCTCGGGGTTCGAGGCCCTGGCACCGCTGCTGCAACAGCCGTGCCGGGGCCTGTTCTTGTTCTGCCTCTTGTTCGGCTTCCTTGTTCGGCTTCCTTGTTCAGCCTCTTGTTCGGCTGCCGGTTCAGGTCACGTCTCGTGCAGGGCCTTCCACTCCTCGATCCGGGGCAGTGCGCCTGCCTTGAGCTCGTCGAGGAAGCCGCGGACCCACTCCGCCTCCGCCTCCACCATATGGAGCTGGAACTCGTTCTCCACGAGGAAGAGCCGGGGCAACGTCTCCGACAGCTTCTCCAGCGCGCCGCGGTCGGCGGCCGCCTTGACCAGCAGGGCTTCGAGCCGCTCCTCCAGCAGGGTCACCACGTCGTCCGGGTGCAGCACGCCGAGCAGCGAGAGCGCGGTCTCGAAGATCGGGTACTCCTTGGCCGGGTAGGCGACCAGGTCCGACATCCACTCGGTGGTCTCCTGACGGCCTGCCGCCGTGATGCCGTACACCGTGCGCTCGGGCCGGTTGCCCTGCCGCTCCACGTCCGTGATCTCGACGAAGCCGTGCTTCTCGAGGCTCTGCACGACCGTGTAGAGCGAGCCGTAGTTGATCTTCGTGCTGGAGTCCTTGCCCTGGCGGCGCAGGGTCTGGGCGATCTCGTAGGGATGCATCGGCTTCTGCCACAGCGTCGCCAGCACGGCGAGCGCCAGGGGGTTGCGGAGCTTGCGTCGCCGCATGGGTCCGATCCACCTCACATCCTCACCCGAGTCCGAATATCCGTAGCCGAACATATCGCGAGCCGCGACCGACCGTCAATAGACACGATGTATCGCGTTCTGGTGGTCCGCGCAAGGGCGTGAGGAGTTGGGACCGCCATCGACATGGCCGCGTCATCGGGGCGAAACAGCCTCTCCTTAATTTCTGTCGCCTGACAGGAATACCGCGTCGAAGGCAGGTGCCTCCGTGACGACCACCACCCCGTCCGACGTCCGCCCCGATCCACCGCACTCCCCCGACGACCGCTCCCTCGCCGAGTTCGGCTACCGCCAGGAGCTCCACCGCAGCCTCGGCAAATACGCCTCGTTCGCGGCCGGGTTCTCCTTCATCTCCGTCCTGACGACCGTCTTCCAGTTCTTCGCCTTCGGGTACGCGTTCGGCGGCCCCGTCTTCTTCTGGGCCTGGCCCGCGGTGCTGCTCGGGCAGCTGATGGTGGCCGCCTGCTTCGCCGAGCTGGCGGCGCGCTATCCGATCTCGGGCGCGATCTACCAGTGGTCGTCCCGGCTGTCGAACCTCACCTTCGGCTGGTTCGCCGGCTGGATCATGGTGATCGGGCAGATCGTGGTGGTCGCGGCGGCGGCCCTGGCGCTCCAGATGGTGCTGCCCGCCATCTGGTCCGGCTTCCAGCTGATCGGCACCGACCCGGCACCGACCTCGGCGGACGGCGCGGCCAACGCGGCGCTGCTCGGGGTGGTCCTGCTGGCGCTGACGACGCTGGTGAACGTCCTGGACAACCGCGTGATGTCCGTGATCAACCGGGTCGGTGTGACCGCCGAGATCATCGGCGCGGTCCTCATCGTCGTCCTGCTGCTCACGCACTCCGAGCGCACGCCGGGCATCACCTTCCACACCGAGGGCGCGGCGCAGAGCGGCCTGTTCGGGGCGCTGCTGGTCGGTTCGTTCACGGCGGCGTACGTGATGATCGGCTTCGACAGCGCGGGCGAGATGAGCGAGGAGACGCACCATCCGCGGCGCACCGCTCCCCGTACGATCCTCACCGCGCTGGGCGCGGCGGGGCTGCTCGGCGGGCTGATCGTGCTGGGAGGCCTGCTGGCGGCGCCCAGCCTCAGCGACGGGCACCTCGGCGTGGACGGGCTGAGCTACGTCCTCACCAGCAGCCTGGGCGACGGGGTGGGCAAGGTGCTGCTGGCCGACGTGGTGGTGGCGATCGCGGTGGCGACCCTGGCGATCCAGACGGCGGCCTGCCGGATGCTGTTCTCCATGGCCCGTGACGGCCAGCTGCCCTTCTCGGCACGGCTCGCCCGGGTCAACTCCCGCACCGGCATGCCGACCGCGCCCGCCCTGGTCGTCGGCGTCCTCGCCGCCGCCCTGCTCCTGCTGAACTTCGCCTCACCGGACGCGTTCCTGGCCATCGGCACGACCTGCATCGTGATGCTGTACCTGGCGTACGCGATGGTCACCGGCCCGCTCCTGGTCACCCGCCTCCGCGGCCGCTTCACCACCACCGGCACCGACGAGACCGGCGCGCCCCTGTTCTCCCTGGGCCGCTGGGGCGTCCCGGTCAACGCCCTGGCCCTGCTCTACGGCCTCCTCATGGCCGTCAACCTGGCCTGGCCGCGGGCGGCGGTGTACGACCCGGCGGGCGGTCACTGGTGGTTCCAGTGGTTCACGGTGCTGTTCCTCGGCGTGACCGTCGCGGCGGGCGTGGCCTACCGGGCGTACAAGGCCCGTACGACGGTCGCCGCGGAGGCCGTCGCCCCGGCGTGACGATCTACCCTGGCCGGTGATGAGACGCAAGAACCGGATTCCGCCCTCTCCCCTCCCGCAGCGCGAGGGGGTGGACCCGGTGCGCGTGCGGCTGCCCCCCGAGGGGCCGTGGACCACGGTCCGCGAGCACCTCGTGGAACGGCTCAGCGGGGCGGGGGCGGGGGTCGTCGACGGGATGTTCACGGCGGGGCAGGTCGTCGACGCGGCCGGCCGTGCCGTGTCGCCCGAAGCGGCGTACGTCCCCGGCATGTACGTGTGGTTCCACCGCGAGCTGCCGGACGAGCCGGCCGTGCCGTTCCCGCTGACGGTCGTCCACCAGGACGAGCACATCGTCGTCGCCGACAAGCCGCACTTCCTGGCCACCACCCCGCGCGGCAGCCATGTCGCCGAGACCGCGCTCGCCCGGCTGCGCCGGGAGCTGGACATCCCGACGCTCGGTGCCGCGCACCGGCTCGACCGGCTCACCGCCGGCCTCGTGCTGTTCACGGTCCGCCCCGGGGAACGGGGCGCCTACCAGACCCTGTTCGCCGAACGGCGGGTCCGCAAGGAGTACGAGGCGGTGGCGCCGTACGATCCCTCGCTCGCCCTTCCGCGGACCGTGCGCAGCCGGATCGTGAAGGAACGCGGGATACTGGCCGCCTATGAGGTGGCGGGCGAGCCCAACGCCGTCAGCCGGGTCGAACTCATCGACCACCGAGGCGAGTTGGGCTGGTACCGGCTGCTGCCGGCCACCGGGCAGACCCATCAGCTGCGCGTCCACATGAACGCCCTGGGCCTGCCCATCCTCGGTGATCCGCTGTATCCCGTGGTGGCCGACGCCGTGCCGGCCGGTGACTTCCGGCGACCGCTGCAACTGCTGGCACGCTCACTGGAGTTCACCGATCCGGTCACGGGGGTGGAGCACCGGTTCCACAGCGCCGCGACGCTGCGAGCCTGGTCCTCCTACTCCGACTGGGCCGGTCAGTAGCCCCGCCACCAGCGCAGGAACCGCTGCCAGGCGCCCTTCGGCCGTGCGGGCTCGGGCGCCGGCAGAGGCGGCGGCGGTGCCGTGGGCACAGCCGGCTGGGGCTCCGCCGCCACCGGCGTCACGGGGGCCGCCGGCTCGGACGGTTCCGTGCCGAGCTGCCACGGGGGCCGCTGCTGGGGCACCGGTGCGTGGCCCGGCTTCTGCATGATGTCCTGCTGCGGCTTGGGCTCGAACCGGACGGGCAGCTCCACCAGATGCCGCGAGGAGATCGACTGCCGCCACTCCAACTCGTCCTCGTCGCAGTCGAGTTGGACGTCCGGGAGCCGCATGAGCAGCGCGTCGACACCGGTGTCGGCGATGCCACGGGCGATGTCCTGACCGGGGCACTCGTGCGGGCCGCCGCCGAAGGCGAGGTGGGAGCGGTTGCCCTGCATGTTGGCGTCGAGGTCGGGACGTACCCGGGGGTCGACGTTGCCCGGCGCGATGCCGAACAGCAGGCCGTCGCCCTTGCGGATGCGCTGGCCGCCCAACTCGGTGTCCTGCTTGGCGTAGTAGGCGAAGACGGTGCTGAACGGCGGCTCGTCCCACAGGGACTGCTCGACCGCCTGCGGGACCGTCATCTGGCCGCCGTTGAGCCGGGCGCGGAATCCGGGGTCGGTGAGGACCATGCGGATGACGTTGCCGATGAGGTTGACCGTGGCCTCGTAGGCGGCCATGAGGACGAGCCAGAGGTGGGTGGTGACCTCGTCGTCGGTGAGTTTCGCCGGGTGCAGGACGAGGTGGCTGGCGAAGTCGTCGTGCGGGTCCTTGCGGCGGCGTTCGGCGAGCCCCTGGAGGACGCCCATGACGTACCCCTGGCTGGCGTTGGCGGTCTCGGTGCCCTTGAGGAGGTCGCGGGTGGCCTGGACGAGCCGGTCGTTGTACTCGTCCGGCATGCCGAGGATCTCGCACAGGATGGCCATCGGCAGATGCTCGGCGAACTGGCTCATCAGGTCGGCCTCGCCGGTCTCGCAGAACTCGTTGACCAGGCGCTGGGTGTGGCGGTTGATGTGGCGGCGGATGGCGCGGTAGTCGATGGTCGACATGGCGCCGGTGACCGCGCCGCGCAGCCGCAGGTGCTCGTCGCCCTCGGCGTAGGAGCAGATGGGCGCCCAGGCGATGTGCGGCATCATCGGGTGGTCGGGCTTGACCATGCCCTCGATCTGCGGGGTCCAGATGCGGCTGTCCCGGCAGAAGTGCGAGGGCGTGCCCACCAGATGGAGGTTCTCGGCGTGGCCGAGCACGATCCACATGGGGACGTCGTCGTGGAGCAGTACGGGCGCCACCGGGCCGTGTTCCTCGCGGAGTTTCTCGTAGAGCCCTTCGAGGTCCTCCGCGTCGGGGCCGTACAGCCGGTGCAGTCCCCCGGGGCCGCGACCGTGGGCGGGGCAGCCGGGGGGCGGGCCGGCGAGGGGGCCGGCTCCGGTCAGGGAGTGGGGTTCAGGCGTCACAGTGGTTGCTCCGAAGTGGATCCGGTTGCAGGGGAGTTGAGGTCGGGTGGCGGCGCCCGTCAGGGGTCGGGCGTCAGGTGAGCGCGCCCGTCATGGCGAGCGAGTGCAGGAAGCGCATCAGGGTCATCAGCACGTCGCGGCTGGACGCCCGGCGGCGCGCGTCGCACTCCACGATGGGGATCTCCGGGGCCAGGTCCAGCGCGGTGCGCAGATCCGCCATGGGGTAACGCGGCCCGTCCGGGAAGCTGTTGACGGCGACGACGAAGGGCACTCCGCGCTCCTCCAGCCGTCCTATGACGTCGAAGCTGACCTCCAGGCGGCGGGTGTCGACGAGGACCACCGCGCCGAGCGCGCCTTCGAACAGGCCGTTCCACAGGAACCAGAAGCGTTCCTGGCCGGGGGTGCCGAACAGGTACAGCACGAGCTGGTCGGTGATGCTGATCCGGCCGAAGTCCATGGCGACGGTGGTGGCCGTCTTGGTGTCGGAGCCGAAGTTGTCGTCGACGCCGATACCGGCCTGCGTCATGGTCTCCTCGGTGGTCAGCGGCCTGATCTCGCTGACCGAGCCGACCATCGTCGTCTTGCCGACTCCGAAGCCGCCCACGATCACGATCTTCACCGCGGCCTGGGCCGTGTGCGGCAGATGATCCTCTGTGCGTGGTCCGGGGATGGTGTCAGAGCCTTTGAAGTCCATGCATCACCGCTTCGAGAAGGGAACGGTCGGGGAGCGCCTGCCGGACGATCGGGGCGCGCGCCTGCACCAGTTCGGCCGTCAGCATCTCGGTGAGCAGTACGGTCACCACGCTGAACGGCAGGTTGAGATAGGCCGAGAGCTCGGCCACCGACAGGGGGGCCGTGGTGAGCCGGAGCATCGCCGTCTGCTCGGGCGTCGCGGAGGGCGGTGGGTCGGCGCGCGCCACGATTAAGGTGACGAGGTCGAGGTCGGCACGTTCGCCGTCCGGTCCCGCGACCACGTAGAGGCGTTCGGGCGGGCGCTTTCCGCCGCCCGCCCCCTCGGGTTTGGGGACCGGTTCGACGAGTTCGGGGCTGGGGTGTCGCCGCTGGCGTTGCGGAGGAGTCATACGGTCTGGCCGTTGCGCCGGGGCGGACTGGTCAGATGGGCCCCGATCCGGACGACCAGGTCGCGCATTCTGTTGCTCATCAGTCCCGGTTCGGCGACGACGTCGGACAGGACGGCGAGGTAGGCGTTGGGGCCGGCGGCCATCAGATAGAAGTAGCCGCCGTTGATCTCGATGAGGACCATCTTCATCCGGCCGTCGCTGCCCGGGATCTCGTGGGCCACGGCACCGGCCAGGCTCTGGAGCCCGGCGCAGGCCGCGGCGACGCGGTCGGCGGCGTCCGGGTCGCCGCCGTGGCGGGCGATGCGCAGGCCGTCGGCGGAGAGCACCACGATCATCTCGATGCCCGGTACGCCATCGGCGAGATCCTTGAGCATCCAGTCGAAGTTGGCGCGCTGCTGGATCACTTGTGGTCCCTCTCGTCGTCGGCCTCGATGCGGGCCGGCTCGGTGGTCTGCTGGGTGAATGCGGTCGGGTCCGGGTCGCCCTTGAGTCCGTTCCAGAACGCCTCGACCCACAGGCCGGGTTCGGGTTCCTTCTGCTCCGGCTCGGGGGCGGGGGCGGGCGTCGACCAGATGGACGGCTTGCCCTCCCGCTCGGCCTTCTCCGCGGCGGCCTGTTCGGCGAGCCGCTGGCTGAGCGGGACCTTGACCCGGCTGCGGCGCTGCGGCAGCCCGCCCGCGGTCCATTCGGTCACCTCGGGGACCTCGTCCGTCATGGACACGGTGGCCGGGATACGGGGGCTGGTGGGGCGGCGCCTCTTGGGTGCGCGCTTGGGACCTTCGAGCGCACCTTCGGTCTTCGGCACGGCACCGGCGCCGATGCCGTGGGCGAGTCCGGGAGCGGGCTCCTCGGTCATCATCTCGCGCGGCACGATGAGCACGGCGCGGACCCCGCCGTACGCCGAACTGCGCAGCGAGACCTGCATGTTGAACTGGGTGCACAGACGTCCTACGACGGCCAGGCCGAGCCGCGGGGTGTCGCCGAGGTCCTGGAGGTCGACGCCGGCCTTGGCCCGCTCCAGCATGCCCTCGGCCTTGTTCCGGGCCTCCTCGCTGAAGCTGACGCCGGCGTCCTCGATCTCGACGGCGACGCCGGTCTGCACCTCGGTCGCGGTGACGTGGACCTTGGTCTGCGGCGGCGAGTAGCGGGTGGCGTTGTCCATGAGTTCCGCGACCGCGTGGATGACCGGTTCGACGGAGATGCCGCGGATGTTGACCTGGGCGATGGAGTCCAGCTTGATGCGGCGGTACTCGAGGATGCGGGACATGCCGCCGCGCAGCACGCTGTAGAGCGGGACGGGGTCGGGCCACTGGCGGCCGGGGCGGCCGCCGCCGAGCACGGAGATGGAGTCGGCGAGGCGGCCGATCAGCGCGGTGCCGTGGTCGATGCGCAGGAGGTCGTCGAAGACCTCGGGGTTGCGGCCGTGGTCCTCCTCCATCTCCCGCAGTTCGTTGTTCTGCTGGTGGACGATGGCCTGGACGCGGCGGGCGATGCTGACGAAGTTGCGCTGGGCGGAGTCGCGCAGGGCTTCCTCGCTGTCGATGATCTGGAGGACCGTCTGGAGCACCCTCAGCTGCGCCTCGGGGAGTTCGCGGTAGGAGGGGTCGATGTCGCCGATGCGGCGAATCACCTCACCGGGGGAATTTCCGGATCGCAACCGGTGGATCGCGTCGGGCACGATCTCCTTGGCGAAGCGGAGCAGCTCGGCCTCGTGGGAGGCGACCCGGCGTTCCAGATACGCAGTGTGACGGGCGTGCTCGGCCCGCAGGTCACGCAGGGCCCGGCCGCGACGTACCGCTTCGGCCGCCACCGCGAGCACCAGGAGCATGGCGACGCCGCCGCACCAGCCGACGGCCGTACGGGCGGGCTCCGACACGGCGGCGGCTGCGGCTCCGGTCGCCGCGGCCATCAGTATCGCGGGCAGCAACAGCACGCGCGCATAGGGAAGTTCACGGCGTCCGGGAGGGGATTGAACACTCACCATGTAGGCCCTCTGAAACATATCGGCTGGGAGGCGCATATTTGGGGAACAAGCGACCGAATACATCTCAACTCGGTGCGCTGCGGGCGAGCTTAGTCCGACCGGATCATCGCCGTGTCATATTCAGCAAGCACCTGAAATCGCCCCCGCGACAGGAGTACCCTCGACTCCATTTACACGCTGAGCCGCCATTCGCACACGGTGCGTCACGGCGTACGGGCATGCGAAAGCCACTCACCGTGATGAGTGAAGGCCCGCTTCCGACAGGGCGGTTCAGACCCCGGCGATGCGCAGCGCCGCGTCGGCCGTCGCCTCCGCGAACACCGACACCGGGCGTTCGGGGTCGGAGCGGTGGACGAGGATGACGCCCTCGATCAGCCCGAAGACCAGGTCGGTGCGCAGGTCGAGCTCGCTCTTGGCGAGCGCGCCGCCGGCCTCGGTCGCGGCGAGCAACTGCCGGTAGGCGTCCTTGAGTTCGGCGCGCACGGCACGGAACCCGGCGAATCGCTCGGCGCGCACCTCGGGCAGCAGGTACAGGCCGCCGAGGTTGTGCGGGCCGCCGCACAGCAGCTCGACGTCGGCGCGGCACAGCTCCCAGAGGCGGTCCGCGGCCGGTTTCGCGTCGTCGGCGAGGAGGTCACGGGCGTAGCCGAGGGACGGGGTGACCGTGGACTCCAGGAGCTGGGCGAGCAGCTCCTCCTTGCCGGAGACGTAGTGGTACATGGAGGCCTGCCGCATGCCCGCGCGCTCGGCGACCGCCCGCGTGGTGGTGGCCGCGTAGCCGCGGGTGGTGAACAACTCGGCGGCCGCGGCGAGGAGTTCGGCACGCGGCTCCAGACCGCTGTCCGCCCGCTGCGCGGCCCGCGGCCTGCCGACCCGTCGTCCACCTGTCGTTCCCATGCGTTCGATCCTCGCACAGGGCGCCACCTGGTGATCCACACGCCGAAGGGGCCATCGAGGTGAGCCCTCGGTAACCGCCCCGCAACACCCGGGCAACCCCCGTGACCCGACCCGCGCCTAATTTCTGTCGCACGACAGAAATACCCCGCAGGAAGCCCCTCATGAGGTTTCCCGGAGCCGGAGGTCCCGCGATGGCGACAGCGACCACGTACGGAGCGCGCGATCACGCCCGCGCCCAGGAAGGCACGCGCACCGAGGCCATGCCAGTGGTGCCCGCCGCCGACTGGCCGGAGCCCCCCTGCGAGGCGGGCCATCTGGTGTGGGCCGAGACGGTCGCGGGCGGCAACTACACCCACCGGGTGCTCGCCCGCGGCACCGAACTGCGCCTGACCGACCTGCGCGGCGACGCCTGCGCCCACCTCCTGCTGTACGCGGCGGACCGCCCCTGGGAGCGGCTGAACGTCGCCGACACGGTGAAGGTGCAGTGGAACGCCTACCTCGGCGAAGGACAACTGCTCCTGTCCGACCAGGGCCGCGTCCTCGCGACCGTGGTCGCCGACAGCTCGGGCCGGCACGACGCGCTGTGCGGCACCTCCACCCTCGTCCGCAACACGAAACGCTACGGCGACGGCACCCCGCAGTCCGCCTCCCCCGCCGGACGCGAGCTGTTCAAGCTGGCGGCGGCCAAGAACGGCCTCGAGCCCCGCGATCTGCCCCCGTCGCTCTCCTTCTTCCAGGGCGTGGAGGTCCGCGAGGACGGCGCCCTGGACTTCACCGGCTCGGCCGGTCCGGGCGGCAGCGTCACCCTGCGGACCGAGCAGGACGTCACCGTGCTGATCGCCAACGTCCCGCACCCGGCCGACCCGCGCCCCGACTACGTCAGCACCCCGCTGGAGGTCCTCGCCTGGCGGGCCGCCCCGACCGCGCCCGGCGACCCCCTGTGGGACGCCACGCCCGAGGGCCGCCGCGCCTTCCTCAACACCGCCGAATTCCTCACCGCCAGGGGGCTCGCATGACGTCCGTGGTTCCCGCGAAGGCCCTCGTCCCCGTGAAGGCCGTCGTTCCCGCCCGCGCCGCCTGGTCGTCCGTCGTACGGGCCGGTGAGACGCTCACCATCACCGACCTGCACGGCAACCAGGCCGTCGACTTCCTCGTCTACGACGCCCACGACACGTCCGTCCGCTACAGCGCGCCCGACACCGTCCACGCCCAGGGCGGCATCTTCCTCACCACCGGCAGCGTGCTGATGTCGAACGAGCACACGCCGCTGATGACGGTCGTCGCCGACGACGTCGGCCGCCACGACACGGTCGGCGGCGCCTGCTCCAAGGAGTCCAACACCCTCCGCTACGGCCACCACACCTGGTCGCAGCACGCGTGCGTGGACAACTTCCTCGCCGAGGGCGCCCGCTACGGCCTCGGCAAGCGCGACCTGGTCTCCAACATCAACTGGTACATGAACGTGCCGGTCGAGAAGGACGGCACGCTCGGGATCGTCGACGGCATCTCGGCACCGGGCCTCTCCCTCACCCTGCGCGCCGAGTGCGACGTCCTCGTGCTCGTCTCCAACTGCCCGCAGATCAACAACCCCTGCAACGGCTTCGAGCCGACGGCGGTGGAGATGACGATCGGGGCCGCCGGATGAGTTTCGACACGCTGCTCGTCGCGAACCGCGGGGAGATCGCGGTACGGATCATCCGCACGGCACGGGAACTGGGCCTGCGCACGGTCGCCGTGTACTCCGACCCGGACCGCTCGGCGGCCCACGTCCGGCTCGCCGACACGGCCGTACGGCTGGGGCCCGCGCCCGCGAAGGAGTCGTACCTCGACGCCGACCTGGTCCTGAAGGCGGCGAAGGACACCGGCGCGGGCGCCATCCACCCCGGGTACGGCTTCCTGTCCGAGGACGCCGACTTCGCGCGGCGCTGCGAGGAGGCCGGGATCGTCTTCGTCGGCCCGACGCCGGAGCAGCTGGAGCTGTTCGGCGCCAAGCACACGGCGCGGGCCGCGGCCGAGGCGGCGGGGGTGCCGCTGGCGCCGGGCACGGGCCTGCTGGCCTCGCTGGACGAAGCCCTCGCGCGGGCGTCGGCCATCGGCTACCCGGTCATGCTCAAGGCGACCGGCGGAGGCGGCGGTATCGGCATGTCGGCATGCCGGTCCGCCGAGGAGCTGACCGACGCCTGGGACCGCGTGCAGCGCGTCGCCGCCGCTTCCTTCTCCTCCGCGGGCGTCTTCCTGGAACGCCTCGTCGAGCACGCCCGCCACGTCGAGGTCCAGGTCTTCGGCGACGGCGAGGGCCGGGTCGTCACCTTCGGCGACCGCGACTGCTCCCTCCAGCGCCGCAACCAGAAGGTCCTGGAGGAGGCCCCGGCACCCGGCCTCCCCGACCACGTGCGCGAGCGACTCGCCGCCAGCGCCCGCGACTTGTGCGCCTCCGTCGGCTACCGCTCCGCCGGGACCGTCGAGTTCGTCTACGACGCCGCCCGCGAGGAGGCCTACTTCCTGGAGGTCAACACCCGCCTCCAGGTGGAGCATCCGGTCACCGAGGAGATCTACGGCGTCGACCTGGTCGCCTGGATGCTGCGACTGGCCGGCGGCGAGACGGACGTCGTCCGCGACCCCGGCCCACCGCGCGGCCACGCCGTCGAGGCCCGCGTCTACGCCGAGGACCCGTCCCGCGAACACCGCCCCAGCGCGGGGCTGTTGACGCGGGTGGAGTACCCGCCGGGCGTCCGCGTCGACGGCTGGGTGGAGACGGGCACCGAGGTGACGACGTCGTACGACCCGATGCTCGCGAAGGTCATCGCGTACGGCTCCGACCGCGCCCACGCGCTGCGCCGCCTCGACGAGGCGCTGGCCCGCACCCGCGTCGACGGCATCGAGACCAACCTGGGCCTGGTCCGCGCCGCCCTCGCCGACCCGCGCTTCACCCGGGCGACGCACTCGACGGCGACCCTGGCGAGCATCACCGACCCGACCCCGCGCATCGAGGTCGTCTCCGGCGGCACCCTCACCACCGTGCAGGACTGGCCCGGCCGCACCGGCTACTGGCAGGTCGGCGTGCCCCCGTGCGGCCCGATGGACGACCGCGCCTTCCGGCTCGGCAACCAGGCCCTCGGCAACCACGAAGGCGCGCCAGGCCTCGAATGCACCCTCCAGGGGCCGTCGTTGAGGTTCACCCACCCGACGACGGTGTGCGTCACGGGCGCCCCGGCCGAGGTCACCGTGGACGGCGTGCCGGTCCCCCAGTGGGAGCCGGTGACGCTACCCGCCGGGTCGCTGCTGGCCGTGGGCGCACCCGCCGAGCACGGCCTGCGCACCTACGTCCTCTTCGCCGGCGGCCTCGACGTCCCCGCCTTCCTCGGCAGCGCGAGCACCTTCACGCTGGGCCGTTTCGGCGGGCACGGCGGCCGGGCGCTGCGCACCGGTGACGTCCTGCACGGCGGGTCGGTCACCACCGGCACACCGGTCACCGACCGGCCGTCGTACGGCTCGACCTGGCACATCGCCGCCGTCGAAGGCCCCCACGCGGCACCGGAGTTCTTCACCGAGGACGACATCCGCGACTTCTACGCCGCCGACTGGAAGGTGCACTTCAACTCGGCGCGCACCGGCGTCCGCCTCGTCGGCCCGAAGCCCCGCTGGGCCCGCACGGACGGCGGCGAGGCGGGCCTGCACCCGTCCAACATCCACGACACCCCGTACTCGGTCGGCGCCGTCGACTACACCGGCGACATGCCGGTGCTGCTCGGCCCGGACGGCCCCTCGCTGGGCGGCTTCGTGTGCCCGGCGACGGTCCTGAGCACCGAGCGCTGGAAGCTGGGCCAGCTGCGGCCGGGCGACACGGTCCGCTTCGTACCCGTGGACGCCGACGGCTCACCCCGCCCGGAGATCGTGGACGGCGGCATCCTCGCCCGCGACGGTGACGTGACCTACCGCCGCAGCGGCGACGACAACCTGCTCGTCGAGTTCGGGCCGATGCAGCTGGACCTGGCGCTGCGCATGCGCGTCCACGCCCTGATGGAGGCGGTGGCCGAGGCGGTGCCGGACGGGGTCACCGACCTCACGCCGGGCATTCGCTCCCTCCAGATCCAGACGGACCCACGGCGCCTGCCCCAGCACGAACTCCTCGCCGCCGTACGGGAGATCGTCGACGCGCTCCCCCCGACGGACCAACTCGTCGTCCCCTCCCGCACGGTCCACCTCCCGCTGTCCTGGGACGACCCGGCGACCCGGGAGGCGATCGCCCGGTACATGGCGGGCGTCCGCGACGACGCGCCCTGGTGTCCGTGGAACATCGAGTTCATCCGCCGCGTCAACGGCCTGGACTCGGTGGACGACGTCTACCGCACGGTCTTCGACGCGGAGTACCTCGTACTGGGCCTGGGAGACGTCTACTTGGGCGCCCCGGTCGCCACGCCCCTGGACCCCCGCCACCGCCTGGTGACGACCAAGTACAACCCGGCCCGCACCTGGACCGCGGAGAACTCGGTCGGCATCGGCGGCGCCTATCTCTGCATCTACGGCATGGAAGGCCCCGGCGGCTACCAGTTCGTGGGCCGTACGACCCAGGTGTGGTCGGGATGGCAGCAGCGCGGCGCGTTCGAGCCGGGGTCCCCTTGGCTGCTGCGCTTCTTCGACCGGATCAAGTGGTACCCGGTCGACGCGGAGGAACTCCTCGACCTGCGGGCGGACATCACCTCCGGCCGCTTCGTGCCCCGTATCGAGGAGGGCACCTTCTCCCTCGCCGAGTACCAGGCGTTCCTGGGCGACAACGCCGAGTCCATACGGGAGTTCAGGACCCGCCAGCAGGGGGCCTTCGCCACCGAACGGGACGCGTGGGAAGCGGCGGGCGAGTTCACCAGGGCGGAGGCCGCGGCGGCACCGCCGGCTCCCCCGGCGCAGGTCACCGTCCCCGAGGGAGGGCACCTGATCGAGGCAGAATTCGCCGCCTCCGTATGGCAGTTGAATGTCTCGTCCGGCGACGAGGTGACGGCCGGACAACCGCTGCTCGCGCTGGAGGCGATGAAGATGGAGTCCAGGGTGCACGCGCCGGTCGACGGCGTGGTGGCGGAGATCCTGGCCAGACCGGGCGACCAGGTGGAGGCCGGTACGGCGTTGCTGGTCCTGTCCCCCACCACCAACCGAAAGTGAGCGACTGATGTCCACCGCCGTCTCCCGCGTCCGCGCCGCCTACGCCCGCATCGAGGCCGTGGACCGCCCCGAGATCTGGATCGACCTGCGCGCACAGGCGGAGGTCGAGGCCGAGGCCCGCGCCCTGGACACCCGCGTGGCCGCCGGCGCGTACCTCCCCCTCGCCGGCCGCCTGTTCGCCGCCAAGGGCAACATCGACGTGGCGGGCCTGCCGACGACCGCGGGCTGCCCGGCGTACGCCTACCACCCCGACGAGGACGCCCCCGTCGTGGCCCGCCTCCGCGCGGCGGGCGCGATCGTGCTGGGCACCACGAACCTGGACCAGTTCGCGACCGGCCTGGTCGGCACCCGCTCCCCGCACGGCGCCGTCCGCAACGCCCACGACCCGTCCCGTATCAGCGGCGGCTCCAGCTCCGGCTCGGCGGTCGCGGTGGCGCTCGGCCTGGTCGACTTCGCCCTGGGCACCGACACGGCCGGGTCGGGCCGGGTACCGGCCGCCTTCAACGGCATCGTCGGCCTCAAGCCCACCAGAGGCCTGGTCCCGACGACCGGAGTGGTCCCGGCCTGCGCCTCGCTGGACTGCGTGACGGTCTTCGCCCGCACCCTCCCGGAGGCGGAACAGGCGCTCTCCCACATGACGACGGGCACACCCCCGGCCCTGACCGGCCGGGCACCGGGCCCCTGGCGGATCGCCGTCCCGCCCCTCGACCAGCTCGGCGAACTGGACGAGGGCTGGGCGGAGGCCTACGAGGCGGCGGTCGCGCGGCTGGCGGCTGCCGGCGCCGAGATCCGCACCCTCGACCTGACCCCGTTCACCGAGGCGGCCGCGATGCTCTACGAGGGCGCGTTCGTGGCCGAGCGCTACACGGCGGTAGGGAGCTTTGTCGACAAGTTGCTCGCAGAGGGCGGCGCGGGCCTGGACCCGACGGTCGCCGGCATCATCACCCGGGCCCGAGACATCCCGGCCCACCAGCTCTACGCCGACATGGACCGCCTGGCGGCCCTCCGCACCCGCGCCCTGACCGAACTGTCCGACGCGGACGCCCTGCTGCTCCCCACGACCCCGGGCCACCCCACCCTCGCGGAGGTGGCCGCCAACCCCCTGTCCGCCAACGCCCGCCTGGGCCGCTTCACCAACTCCACCAACCTCTTCGACCTGGCCGCGGTGGCGGTACCGGCAGGCGAGGTGAACGGCCTCCCGTTCGGCGTGATGCTGATCGGCCCGGCGTTCACGGACGAACGCCTGGCGAGGCTGGCGGGGCTGCTCCAGCCGGAGACGAGGCTGGCGGTGGTGGGTGCCCATCTGTCGGGCCAGCCGTTGAACCCCCAACTCCTGTCGCTGGGGGCCCGCTTGGAACGTACGACCACGACGGCCCCGGTCTACCACCTCCATGCCCTGCGCACGACGCCACCGAAGCCGGGCCTGGTGCACGTCGGCGAGGAAGGTGCGCCGATCGAGACAGAGATCTGGCGCCTCCCGGCAGAGGGCCTGGGCCGCCTACTGTCCACGCTCCCCCGCCCGATGACCCTGGGCAGCGTGGAACTGTCGGACGGGAGCAGGGTCCCGGGTTTCCTCTGCGAGCCAGCAGCGCTGACCGACGCACAGGACATCACGTCGTACGGCAGCTGGCGGCACTATGTGAACGGCACGGGCGGGTGACGTCCCAAGGGGCGCGGGGAACTGCGCGACCAGCCGCAGTTCACCCGCACCCGCGAAGCAAACCGTCACCCCACCGACGAGTAGGCCACAACCCCCCGCAGCAACTGATCAACCGCCTTGCGCGCAGCCTTGGCCACGGAAGACCCTTCCCTCGCCGGCGCCGCAGCAGAAATCTGCCCCAGCACATCGATCACCTGCTTGCACCACCGCACGAAGTCCCCGGCCGGCATCTCAGCCTCCCGAAGGACCTCGTCGAGCCCCTTCCCACTGGCCCACATGTACGCGGCCCAGGCGAACCCGAGATCCGGCTCACGCTGCCCGACACCCTCGGTCTGCGTGATCCGGAAGTCCTCCTCAAGGGCATCCAGCCGCCCCCAGATCCGCACCATCTCCCCCAGCGCGGCCTTCGCCTTGCCGGACGGCACCTTCGGCGCCATGGCGTCGTCACCGACCCGCGCCTCGTACACCAGAGCGGATACGCACGCGGCAAGCTCCGCAGGAGCGAGCCCCTCCCAGACCCCGGCCCGCAGACACTCACTGGCCAGCAGATCGAGCTCGCCGTAGAGCCGCGCCAGCCGCTTGCCGTGCTCGGTGACCTCGTCGGCCCGCAGATAGTCCAGCTCGGTCAGCAGCGCCACGATCCGGTCAAAGGTCCGAGCGATGGTGTTGGTACGCCCCTCGATGCGCCGCTCCAGCTGCGAGGTGTCCCGCAGCAGCCGGTGATACCGCTCGGCCCACCGCGCATGGTCCTCCCGGTCGTCGCACCCGTGGCATGGATGCGCCCGGAGCGCGGTCCGCAGCCGGGCGATCTCACGGTCGTCGGCGGCCTGCGCCCGCTTCTTGCGGGCCCGCTCCGGCGGAATGTGCCCGGCCTTGGTCCGCAGGGCGGAGGCCAGGTCCCGACGCGACTGAGGCGAGCGCGGGTTGAAGGACTTCGGGATCCGCATCCGGTCCAACGCCTCGACCGGCACGGGGAAGTCCATCGACGCCAGCCGCTTGACCTGCCGCTCGGCGGTCAGCACCAGCGGCCGGGGCCCGTCATGCTGCTCGAACCCCCGGTGCCCGTTGGACCGCCCGGCGGGCAGCCCCGGGTCCAACACCAGGGCCAGACCGGCGTACTTGCCCGTCGGGACATGGATGACATCCCCCGGCTTCAGCTTCTCCAGCGCCGTGGCGGCCTCGGCGCGCCGCTGGTTGACGCCCTGCCGGGCCAACTCGGTCTCGCGGTCCTTCAGTTCGCGCCGCAGTCGCGCGTACTCCTCGAAGTCGCCGAGGTGGCAGGTCATGGACTCCTTGTAGCCCTCAAGACCCTCCTCGTTGCGCTGCACCTGCCGCGAGATGCCCACGACCGACTTGTCGGCCTGGAACTGCGCGAACGACGTCTCCAGCAGCTCCCTGGACCGGTGCCGCCCGAACTGCTCGACCAGGTTGACCGCCATGTTGTACGACGGCTTGAAGCTGGACCGCAGCGGATACGTGCGCGTACCGGCCAGTCCGGCCAGGTGCTCCGGGCTCATCCCGCGCTGCCACAGCACCACGGCATGGCCCTCGACGTCGATGCCACGCCGGCCCGCACGACCGGTCAGCTGGGTGTACTCGCCGGGCGTGATGTCGGCATGCTGCTCGCCGTTCCACTTGACGAGCTTCTCCAACACCACCGACCGGGCGGGCATGTTGATGCCCAGGGCGAGGGTCTCGGTCGCGAACACGGCCTTCACCAGGCCGCGTACGAAGAGTTCCTCGACGACCTCCTTGAACGTCGGCAGCATGCCCGCGTGGTGGGCCGCGATGCCGCGCTCCAGGCCTTCCAGCCACTCGTAGTACCCGAGGACGTGCAGGTCCTCGGTCGGGATGGAGGCGGTGCGCTCCTCGACCAGGTCACGGACCTTGGCCCGCGCCTCGTCGTCGTTGAGCCGCAGTCCGGCGTACAGGCACTGCTGTACGGCCGCTTCGCAGGCCGCCCGGCTGAAGATGAACGTGATGGCGGGCAGCAGCCCCTCGGCGTCGAGCCGCTCGATGACCTCGGGACGGCCCGGGGTCCACACGCGCGAGCGCTGTCTGCGCTCCCGCTCCCGGTCGGCCTCGCGCATCGCCCGGCCGCGTCTGCGGTCCTGGTACGAGGGCCGCTGGGCCTCCATGCGGGCCAGCCGCGTGAGGTCGGGGTTGACGGCCTTCTTCTGGCCCTCGCCCTCCTCGAACAGGTCGTACATCCGCCGCCCGGCGAGCACGTGCTGGAACAGCGGCACGGGCCGGTGCTCGGAGACGATCACCTCGGTGTCGCCGCGGACGGTGTCGAGCCAGTCGCCGAACTCCTCGGCGTCGGACACGGTCGCCGACAGGGACACCAGAGTCACGGACTCCGGCAGGTGAATGATCACCTCTTCCCATACGGCGCCACGGAAACGGTCGGAGAGGTAGTGCACCTCGTCCATGACCACGTAACCGAGGCCGAGGAGGGTCTGGGAGCCCGCGTACAGCATGTTCCGCAGCACCTCGGTGGTCATCACGACCACCGGAGCCTCGGAGTTGACGCTGTTGTCGCCGGTGAGCAGACCGACCTTGTCGGCGCCGTAACGGCGGCACAGGTCGGCGTACTTCTGGTTCGACAGCGCCTTGATGGGTGTCGTGTAGAAGCACTTCTTGCCCTGTTGCAGGGCGAGGTGGACGGCGAACTCGCCCACGATCGTCTTGCCGGAGCCGGTGGGGGCAGCCACCAGCACGCCCTTCCCCGCCTCGAGCGCCTGGCAGGCCTCGATCTGGAAGGGGTCGAGGCCGAAGTCGTACATCTCGCGGAAGCCCGCGAGCGCGGTGGCCTGCTCGGCAGCCCGCAGACGGGCAGCCGCATACCGCTCGGCCGGTGAGAGGTCCTCTGTCATCGTGCTTTCGAGCGTACCGGGCCCCACTGACAACAGGACGATCATTATCCGGATCCCGTCTTGTCAAACCCCGGGTCCGTGCACTTCAGAGCCCCGCGACCCGCACCGCGCCCCGCACACAGCGCGCGGTCAGCGGCAACGGCCCGAGCGGCTCCCCGTCCGCGTAGCCGGTGATCCCCGCCGCGCCGATCTCGACCTTCGCGGCCCGGTGCACGGTGACCTTGGGATGGTCGACGTGGGTGCCCCGGTACACGCTCGGGAACACCCTGAGCAGGGTGGCCCGGCCGCAGTCGCCGACCACGGTGATGTCGAACAGCCCGTCGGTGAGGTCCGCGCCGGGGCAGATCCGCATGCCGCCGCCGTACGACGATCCGTTGCCGACCGCCACCAGGGTCGCCTCGATCTCGCGGACCTCGCCGTCGTCGAGCCTGATCCGGTACGGGAAGGGCTTGAACGCGGCCAGTTCGGCGATCATGGCGAGGTCGTACTTGAAGCGGCCCGTGGGCCATCGCAGGCGATTGCCGCGGTCGTTGACGCGGGAGTCGAAGCCGGAGGCGAGGACGGTGCCGAACCAACGGTCGCCCACCTGCCCGAGGTCGATGTCGGGCAGCTCGCCGCCCTTGAGGGCGTCGGCGATCCGCCGTCCCGCGGCGGCCGGGTCCCGGATCGGCAGGCCCAGGGCGCGGGCGAGGTCGTTGCCGGTGCCCACGGCGACCAGGCCGAGCGGGGTGCGGGTGCCGGCGACGGCCTGGAGCGCGAGGTGCGCCATGCCGTCGCCGCCGACGGCGATCAGCGCGCCGGTGCCGTCCGCGACGGCGGCACGCGCGCGCGTGAGGGCGTCCCCGGCGTTCTGCCCGAGCACCGTGCGTACGGAGAAACCGGCCGCCCGCAACGCGGAAGCGGCCGGCTGCGCCGCGTGGGCGCCCCGGCCGCGACCCGCGGTGGGGTTGACGAAGAGGGTGATCTCGCTGGTCACGTCACCGACCCTACGAGCGGCCGGTCGATCTTCAGGTCACGTCGTCATAACCGTTGACCCGCTCCGTGGTCGACTGCTCGGGCAGCGCCCGGCTCGCGGAGACCGTCTCGACCTCGCCGATGTCCTCGGGGGTGAGATCCAGGTCGGAGGCCTCGTCGTCGGCGGGGCCCTCGGCCTCGCGGCGGCGTCGGCGCTTGTCGTTGAGCAGGGAGAACAGCGTGGCGCCGAAGTACAGCACCCAGATGGGGCCGGCCAGCGCGAGCATGCTCAGGGGGTCCGTGCTCGGCGTCGCGACGGCGGCGAACACGGTGATTCCCATGATCATTCCGCGCCACCAGCCGAGCATCCGCTTGCCGGTGATGATCCCCGTGAGGTTGAGGAAGACCAGCAGCAGGGGCAGCTCGAAGGAGAGACCGAAGACGATCACCATGCGGGTGACGAGCTGGAGCAGATCGTCGAGCGGCAGCAGGTTGTCGATGCTGCCGTTGGGCGTGAAGTCGATCAGCACCTTCGCGGTGGTGGGCAGCACCGCGTACGCGAAGTAGGCGCCGCCGAGGAACAGCGGGGCACCGGTGAAGACGAAGGCGTAGGCGTACTTCTTCTCGTGCCTGTGCAGGCCCGGGGCGACGAACGCCCAGAGCTGGTACAACCAGATCGGCGAGGCGATCACGACACCGGCCATCAACGAAACCTGGAGGGCCAGATTGAAGGGCGCCAGCAGACCGTTGATGGTGATCCGGGCGCACTTCACCTTGGAGTCGTCGGAAGCCCCTGCCTTGGCGAGTTCCGCGAAACTCTGCTGACAACCGATCGAGTCCAGGATCGGCTTCGTCAGGAAGTTGATGATGTCGTTGTAGAAGAAGGCGGCGACGATCGTGACGATGACGATGGCCAGCAGCGCCTTCGCGAGCCGGTTGCGAAGCTCACGAAGGTGATCCGCAAGGGGCATCCGCCCCTCGGGATCCTTCTCCTCTTTGCGGGCAGACTTCAGCAACCCACGTTCCCATCTCGTGCGGCGGGCCGGAGGTCACCGGCCCTGCGTCAGCGCTTGGTCGTGTCCGTCGGCTCGGTGACCGGGCGGGAGCTGGTCACGTCGCCGGGAGCGGCCTGGATGATGCGCTGCGCCGGGGCCTGGTCGTCCGCCTGCTGCGGCGGGTCGGCCGGGGCGGGGGTCTTGCCCTCGTCCTTCATCGCCTTCGCCTCGCTCTTGAGGATGCGGGCGGACTTGCCGAGCGAGCGCGCCATGTCGGGAAGCTTCTTCGCGCCGAACAGCAGGATGATGACGACGAGGATGAGAATGATCTCGGGGGCGCCGAGCCTTCCGAACATAAGTCTTTACCTTCTCACCGAGGCGGCTGGAGTGGGGTGCTGTACGACCGGTCGGACAGATGTCCGAACGATCGTGTTGTCAGCGATCGTAACGCTCAGGGGTAAACGTGAGGCAATCCCCGTGCGTACTCCCGGTCCGCGATCCGGGCCTCGTTCTCCGGTCCGCGACCAGCAGCGTACCTGCCCATGCCGTCAAGGTGACAGGGCGAAGTGACCCAAAACGCTTGCGGCGCAGGACTCACACGGCCAGCACAGCGGGACTCACAGTGCGTCCACAGAGCGCGCTGTGGTCTCGGCGGCCCGCTCCAGATCCGCCGCGGCCCTGCTGATGCGCTGCGCGGAGTCGGAGACCTGCCGTCCCAGACGCTGCGCCTCCAGGAACACGCGTACGGCGAGCACGCCGAGGACGGCGATTCCCAGGAAGCCCACAGCGACGGCGAACATCGACCAGAACATAGGCAGACCCTAGAGGGTCGAGTGCAGGCGCAGTGTCCTGACCCCGCCGCCGGTGAGCAGCTCCACGATCCGCTCCCCGGCCGGCTTGCGCACGGAGCTGCCGCAGTCGGGGCAGGTGAACGAATAGAACGTGGTCTTGCTGGTGGCCCCGATGGCGAGGCGCAGGGCGCTCGCGGTGAGCTCGAAGCGGCCCCGGCAGTCCGGGCAGCCGGCCCGGAACACCATCGGGGAGACGCTTCTCATCCCCGAGAAGGCTGCCGCCACAGACATCCCCGCCGTACCAGAGGTCCCCGTCTCGGAGGTAGCCGCACCGGAGGTAGCCGACTCGCTCAAAGCCCCTGCTCCTGCCTGTCGTACCGCACGTCGTCCCGCACCTCGACCCCGTCGTACGCCGCCAGCGCCTCGCGAGCCGCCTGCCGGGCGCTGTCGGCCAGCCCGCTCGGCGAGACGATGCGGCCGTCCCGGCCGAGCCGCAGCGCCAGCCGGCGCAGGGAGGCCGGGTCGGGGGTGCGCAGGGTAATACGCAGCCCGCCGTCCGGAAGCTCATCCGCACTGTCGTGCGGGTAGTACTCGGCGACCCAGCGACCGCCCGGGCCCACCTCGACGACGACCTCCGGGTCCTCGGCGGCCGGCTGCACCAGCGCCTCGGACAGGTCCCGCAGCTCGATCTCGGGCGGCGCGGACGGCTCGTCGAGGATCTTGATCTCGGCGACCCGGTCGAGCCGGAAGGTGCGGCGCGCCTCGGAGCGGCGGCACCAGGCCTCGACATAGGTGTGGCCGACGCTGACCAGGCGGATCGGGTCGATCTCGCGCTCGCTGAGTTCGTCACGGGCGGGCGAGTAGTAGCGGATCCACAGCCGGCGCCGCTCGGAGATCGCCCGGTCGACATCGGCGAAGACACCGCCCTCCGACTCGAAGGTCACCGACAGCCGGGAGCTCGCGCCCGCCTGCTCACCGGCGGCGGTCTCCACCTTGGCCGTCGCCCGCAGCAGCGCCTGCCGGTCGCTCTCACGCAGACCGGGCAGCGTGGAGACCGCGCGGGCGGCGACGAGCAGCGCGGTGGCCTCGTCGGCGGCGAGCCTGAGCGGCTCGGCGGTCTCCTCGCCGAGGGCGGCCGGGTTGTGCCACCAGATGCGCTCGCCGTCGGTGTCGATGTCGAGGAGGTCACCGCCGCGGAAGCTGGTGCCGCACATGGGCAGCACGTCGAGGTCGGAGACCAGTTCGTCCTCGGTGATGCCGAAGGCCCGGGCGACGTCCTCGACGCGGGCGCCGGGACGCTCCTTCAGATACGTCACCAGGGACAGCATCCGCCGGGTCTGGTCGATGGCGTTGACGGGCCTGACCGGTTTGCCTGCCACAGTTGTTTCCCGCTCCCCCTCAGCCCTTGGCCACGGCACGTAGCCGGTCCACCACATCGGCCCGCAGCTCGGCGGGCTCCAGGACGACCACGTCAGGACCGAACTCCACCAGCCAGGCGTCCAGCCCGTGGCCGTACGGGATCTCCAACTCGTCCCAGCCGTCCCCGAGTTCCCGCACCGCGGTGGCCTTCGCCCGCAAGGGGTAACCGGCGTCCGTGCGCAGCCTGATCAGCGCGCTGCGGTCGGCGGTCTCCCCGGCCCAGCTCGCGACGGTCTCACGGACGGTGACGACGTCGGGCACCGGCGCGGTGAAGCTGCTGCCGCGCGAGCGCACCTTGCCGGTGATCCGCGACAGCCGGAAGACCCGCTCGGCACCCCGGTCGCGGTCCCAGCCCGCCAGATACCAGTGGCCGCGCCAGCACTCCAGGGCCCACGGCTCCACATGCCGGGTCTCGGGGTGGGCGGCGGTGGCCTTGCGATAGTCGAAGACGACCGGGCGGCGGTCGCGGCAGGCCAGCATCAGCGGCTCGAACGCCGCCTCGTGCACGGGGATACGGGGCTCCAGGGCGCCGTGCGCCTCGTACGGGTCGACGTCCTCCGGCAGTCCGGCCGCGCGCAGCTTCTGCAGGGCGCCGCTGGCCGCGCCCGCGAGGCGGGCCTGCTGCCACACCTTGGCGGCCAGGCCCAGGGCCGCGGCCTCCTCGGCGTCGAGGGTGATGGGCGGCAGCCGGTTGCTGTCCCGGCGGGCGAGATAGCCGACCTCGCCGTCGAGGTTCTCCACGGTCTCGATGACGAGCCCGAGTTCGCGCAGATCGTCCTTGTCGCGCTCGAACATCCGGTTGAAGGAGTCGTCGCTGTTGGCTTCGAGGTAGGCCTCGATGGACTCGCGGAGCTCACGCTTGCTGAGCGGCCTGCGCGTCCCCAGCAGACACAGCGCCAGGTTCATCAGCCGCTCGGCCTTGGCAATGGCCATCGACGCCCTTCGCCTCCCTATGGTGCGTAATGACGTTGACCGTACCGCCCCGCGGTGGCGTGGCAAAAGCCGAGGGCCCATGCCCGGACAGGCATGGGCCCCAGCCGATCGAGACCGATCGTGTGACGATCACACGTCAGACGGGATGATCAGACGGCGATCAGGTCGACCACGAAGATCAGCGTCTCGCCTGGCTTGATCGCCGGGGTCGGGCTCTGGTTGCCGTAGGCGAGGTGCGCCGGGATGGTCAGCTGGCGACGGCCACCGACCTTCATGCCCTGCACGCCCCGGTCCCAGCCCTTGATGACGCGGCCGCCACCGAGCGGGAACTTGAACGGCGTACCGCGGTTCCAGCTGGCGTCGAACTCCTCGCCGGTGCTGAAGGCGACACCCACGTAGTGCACGGTCACGTTCTGACCGGCCTGCGCGACCTCGCCGTCGCCCTCCCAGATGTCCTTGATCTCGAGGTCCGCCGGGGGCTCGCCGCCCGGGAAGTCGATCTCGGGCTTGTCGATGCTCACGTCACTAGCTCCTGCTTGTTCACGGAAAGGCAACAGGGACAGTCTTACATCCTGGCAGGGCTCACATCTTCGCGAGGATGTCCACGGTGAAGACGAGTGTCGAGTCCTTGGAGATGCCGCTGCCGGCCGGCGGGTTGTCGCCGTAGCCCAGCTTCGGCGGGATCACGATCAGGACGCGGCTGCCGACCTTCTTGCCGGTCAGACCCTGCGCCCACCCCTTGACGACCTGCTGCAACGAGAACGACGTCAGCGACTTGCGGCTGTACGTCGAGTCGAACTCCTTGCCGGTGTCCCACAGCACGCCCTTGTACTGGACGAGCACGGTGTTCTCCGCCTTGACCTCGTCGCCGTCGCCCTCGATCACGTACTCCGCGACCAGCTTGGTCGGCGCGTCCGCCTTGGGCACGTCGATGGTCGGCGCCTTGCCGTCGGTGTTGGTGCTCACCTTCGGCAGCTTGCCGTCGTCCTGGGCGACCGTCTTGCCCTTGGCCGAGCTCTTGGCGTTGAACGTGCCCTCGATGTCGACCACGAAGACCAGCGTGTCGGTGCCCTTGATACCGGCCTGCGAGTTGCCCTGCTTGCCGTACCCCCACGTCGGCGCCGTGGACATCAGCACCCGGCTGCCGACCTTCTTGCCCGCCAGCGCATAGCGCCAGCTGTCGATGATCGAGCCCTGGGCGAGCTGGATCACCAGCGGCGTCTTGCGGTCGTAGGAGTTGTCGAAGACCTTCGCCGTGTCCCAGATCTGACCCAGGTAGTTCGCCTGGATGTAGTCGTTCTCCGCGACCGTCTGGCCGCCTCCCGCGATCACCGTCTTCACCGCGACCTGGTCCGACGGGTCACCGCTGCCCTTGGCGACCGTCGGCTTCTCACCGAACTTGGTCCCCGCCGTGATCGCCGGCAGCGGACCGTCGACGATCTTCGGCGCCGGCGCGGCGGACGTCTCCGACGCCGAGGGAGACGGAGACGCGCTCTCGCTCGCCTTGCTCGAGTCGGAATCCTCGTCACCGCACGCGGCGAGTGTGGCCATTCCAGCGGGTACGGCAATGAGAAGTGAGCGTCGGCGCACGGTGAGAGCCTCGTAATCGATCGATCTTGTTGATGGCGTGCGCGCAACTCTACGGCGTGAGAAGGGCGCCGTACGGAAAACGTACGGCGCCCGTGTTGCGTTCCGGCAATCCGACCGGAACACCCGACTCACATACCGGCGATCAGCTTCTCCACCCGGTCGTCCACCGAACGGAACGGGTCCTTGCACAACACCGTGCGCTGCGCCTGGTCGTTCAGCTTGAGATGGACCCAGTCGACCGTGAAGTCCCGGCGCTGTTCCTGGGCCCGGCGGATGAAGTCACCGCGAAGACGGGCCCGAGTGGTCTGCGGGGGCACGGACTTGCCCTCGAAGATCTTCAAGTCGTTGCAGATACGCGCCGCTTGCCCCTTCCGCTCCAGAAGGTAGTACAGCCCGCGACGACGGTGGATGTCGTGATACGCGAGGTCTATCTGCGCGACCCGCGGATGCGACATGGTCATGTTGTTCTTGGCCCGGTACCGCTCGATGAGCTTGTACTTCATCACCCAGTCGATCTCGGTACCGATCCGGTCGAGGTCCTCGGCCTCGATCGCGTCCAGCGTGCGGCCCCACAGCTCCAGGACCTGCTCGACGGTGCCCGTACGAATACCGCGGCGCTCACAGAAGTCCACGGCCTTCTCGTAGTACTCGCGCTGCACCTCCAGCGCGGAGGCCTCCCGGCCGCTGGCCAGACGCACCTTGCGCCGGCCGGTGATGTCATGGCTGACCTCACGGATCGCCCGGATCGGGTTCTCCAGCGTCAGGTCACGCATCACGGTGCCCGCCTCGATCATGCGCAGCACCAGGTCGGTCGCCCCGACCTTCAGCAGCATGGTCGTCTCGGACATGTTCGAGTCGCCCACGATGACATGGAGACGACGGTAACGCTCGGCGTCCGCGTGCGGTTCGTCACGCGTGTTGATGATCGGGCGCGAACGGGTCGTCGCCGAGGAGACGCCCTCCCAGATGTGCTCCGCCCGCTGACTCACGCAGTACACGGCACCGCGCGGCGTCTGCAGCACCTTGCCCGCACCGCACAGAAGCTGGCGGGTCACCAGGAACGGAATGAGGATGTCCGCGAGCCGGGAGAACTCCCCGTGGCGCGCGACGAGGTAGTTCTCGTGGCAGCCGTAGGAGTTGCCGGCCGAGTCGGTGTTGTTCTTGAAGAGGTAGACGTCGCCCGCGATTCCTTCCTCGTGCAGGCGTCGTTCGGCGTCCACCAGGAGTCCTTCGAGAATGCGCTCGCCCGCTTTGTCGTGCGTGACCAGTTCCGTCACGTTGTCACATTCGGGAGTCGCGTATTCCGGATGTGACCCGACATCGAGATAGAGGCGGGCGCCGTTTCGCAGAAAGACGTTGCTGCTGCGGCCCCATGACACGACACGGCGGAAGAGGTACCGCGCCACCTCGTCGGGAGACAGGCGTCGCTGTCCCCTGAACGTACATGTGACGCCGTACTCGTTCTCCAGCCCGAAAATGCGGCGGTCCATGACTGAACATTACGCCCGATCCCCTGCGCTGAAACGGGGTTCGGCAGCACGGTTTGGATCATTTTCCGATGAAGCCGCAACCACCGCCCCCCTGCCGGGAGCTGCGAGGACCCGCCCGGTGGCCAGCAGAACCAGCAACGACACACCCCCCGTGACCGCCGGCACGGCGAACCCCCACAGCGCCCCACCACGCTCCACGACCGGCCCCGCGAGGCCCGTTCCGACCGAGGAACCCACCGTGAACGTCGTCACGAGCCAGGAGAACGCCTCCGTCACCGTGCCCCGCGGCGCATGCCGGTCGACCAGCACGAACGCACACGCGATCGCCGGCGCCAGGAACAGCCCGGCGAGCACGGTCAGCAGCACCATCGGCACCGGACCGGGCCTCAGCATCAACGGCACCTGACATGCCGCCAGAAGAGCGACCAGCACCCGCAGTCGACGCGCCGGCTCACCCGTCCACTGCCGCGCCCCGTACACCGAGCCCCCGATGAGAGCCCCGAGCCCCAGGCCCGCCATCATCCAGCCGTACACCGCATCCCCGCCGTGATCGTCCGCGTACGACACCGAAGTGACCGCGATCGACCCCAGAGCAGCGCCGACGAACAGGAAGGCCGCCAGCAACGCCAGCAGCCCCGGCGAGCGCAACGCACCCAGCCAGTGCGCCTCCCGCGGCGCCGAACGCCACGTGCGCGAGGGCTGCGACACGACCACCGAGAGCGCACCCAGCACCCCGAGGACGTTCAGCACGAGCAACGCGGCCTGCGGCGACCACACCGACGCGCACAGCGTCAGCAGCAACGGTCCCACCGTGAACATGACTTCCTGCGCCACGGCATCCATGGCGTACGCCGTGTGCACCTGCTCCTCCCGGTGCAGAACCGACGACCACAGCGCCCGCAGACCGCCCTCCAGGGGCGGCGTGAACAGACCGGCGGCGGCCACGGCGACGTAGGACAGCACGAGCGGATCGGTGCCGGTGAAGGCGAAGGCGGTCATCGCCAGCGCCGACAGGACCGCGGCCGGCAGCTGCACCCGCGGCTGCCCGTACAGGTCGACCAGCCGCCCCAGCACCGGCTGCCCCACCGCGTTGGCGACGCCGTACACCGCCGCCAGCGCACCGGCGAGGCTGTACGTACCGCCCTCGGAGCGGATGAACAGCACGATCGCGATCGCCGCGATGGCGTTGGGCAGCCGCCCCACCAGCGTGCCGACGAGCAGCCGCGTCGCATGTCTAGCCCTGAGGATCTCCAGGTATCCCGCGGCCATGATCCGCCCTCTTCCTCGCCGACAGCACTCAAGTGTTACGTATAACGTCCCTCGTCATACGTACCATGTGCGCTGTTCACGAGTCCAGACGAAAGAGCAGGCACCCGGTGGCACGAGGCAGCACCCGCCCCACCAGCCGCGACGTCGCCCAGGCCGCCGGCGTCTCCCAGGCCGCCGTCTCCCTCGTACTCGGCGACAAATGGCGCGGCCGCGTCTCGGAGACCACCGCGGAACGGGTACGCGAAGCCGCGCGGGAACTCGGCTACCGCCCCAACCTCGCCGCCCGCAACCTCCGCCTCGGCCGCACCCGCACCGTCCTCCTCGTCGTCCCCGCCCTGACCACCGAGTTCTTCGCAGGCGTCTACACCGGCGCCGCCCGCGTCGCCGCCGAACGCGGCTTCGGCGTCGTCCTCTACCCCTCCCCCGAAGGCGTCGGGCCCGCCCGCGACCCCTTCGCCTCCGCCCAGGCCGCCCTCGACGGCGTCATCGCCTCCTCCATGGCGGCCGACGCCCTCACCGCCATCCGCGGCGACCAACTCCCCCTCGTCATGCTCGACAGCGACCCCGAAGGCAGCCTCGGCGCCGCCACCGTCAACCTCGACATCACCGACGGCACCCACCAGATCGCCGACCACCTCCTCGGCCTCGGCCACCGCCACTTCCTGCACCTCGCCGCCGACATCCCCTCCTGGACCTTCGAGGTACGCGCGCGTGCCCTCGCCGAACGACTGGCGGCCGTACCCGGAACATCACTCCGGACCGCCCACACCCCCATGTCCATCGAAGGCGCCCTCGCGGCCACGGAATCAGCCCTCGCGGCCCCCGGCCCCCACCACCCCACCGCCGTCGTCTGCGACGACGACAAACTCGCCGCCGGCGTCTACAAAGCCCTCCGCCGCCGCGGCCTGCGCATCCCCGACGACGTCTCCGTCACCGGCGTCGACGACATCGCCCTCGCCGCCGCCCTCGACCCCGAACTCACCACCGTCCGACTCGACGCCGAGCTCTTCGGCGAACGCGGCATGCAAGCCCTCCTGACCGTCCTGGACGGCCGCACACCCGACGCCGGGGACATCCCCGTCGAACTCGTCGTACGCGCCTCCACGGCCCCACCCAGCACCCCCTGAACGCCCTTGTGCCCCGGCCGGGAGACCCGGGCCGGGGCACAAAAAGGGGTGAGCGCAGAGAACAACCACAGAGGGACCGGACTACTCCTCCTCGGAGCTCTCCGCCTCGGTCTCCGCACCATCGGTCTCCAGCAGCCGCGCCAGCTGACGACCAACAATCCGCTTGAACTTCCGCTGCTGCGGACGCGTACGGTCCAGCACCGCGACCTCCAGCCGCTCGGCCGGAATCTCCCGCTGCGTACCGTTCGTGTCCCGCGACAACGCCTGCACGGCAAGCTTCAGCGCCTCCGCCAAGCTCATACCGTCCTGATGACGCTGATCCAGATAGCTGCTGATCTGCTCCGCATTGCCACCGACCGCGACCGAACCATGCTCGTCCACGATCGAACCGTCATGCGGCAGCCGATAGATCTGATCGCCCTCAGGCGTGTCACCGACCTCCGCCACGACCAGCTCCACCTCGTACGGCTTCTCGGCCGCCGAGGAGAAGATCGTGCCCAGCGTCTGCGCGTACACGTTCGCCAGACCACGCGCGGTCACATCATCACGGTCATAGGTGTAGCCACGAAGATCGGCATACCGCACGCCACCGATCCGCAGGTTCTCGTACTCGTTGTACTTACCGGCGGCCGCGAAACCGATCCGGTCATAGATCTCGCTGAACTTGTGCAGCGCACGGGACGGGTTCTCACCGACGAACACAATGCCGTCGGCATACTGCAGCACAACCAGGCTGCGGCCACGCGCGATGCCCTTACGGGCGTACTCCGCCCGGTCGGCCATCGCCTGCTGGGGGGAGACATAGAACGGCGTCGACACCGGTTATCCGTCCCTTTCTGTCGAAGTCACTGCGATCACCTTGATAAGACCGGTCACCCGCCGCCTACAGCAGCGCGGCCCGCGGACCGTCAGGCTGCTCCAGACGCCGCTCCAGAATCGAACGGGCGATGTCGGACGACTCCTCGTCCGTCAACCGACGGAAACCGTCCTCGGTGATCACGGTGACGATCGGATAGATCCGGCGGGCGACATCGGGACCACCGGTCGCCGAGTCGTCGTCAGCCGCGTCGTACAGAGCCTGCACCACCAGCGTGGTCGCCTGCTCCTCGGTCAGATCCTCACGGAACAGCTTCTTCATCGCACCGCGCGCGAAGATCGACCCGGAACCGGTGGCGGCGTAGTTGTGCTCCTCGGAACGACCGCCGGTGACGTCGTACGAGAAGATCCGCCCCCGCTCCCGATCCACGTCGTACCCCGCGAACAGCGGCACGACCGCCAGCCCCTGCATCGCCATGCCGAGGTTGGACCGGATCATGGTCGACAGCCGGTTGGCCTTGCCCTCCAACGACAGCTGAGCGCCTTCCACCTTCTCGAAGTGCTCCAGCTCCAACTGGAAGAGCTTCACCATCTCGACAGCAAGGCCGGCGGTACCGGCGATACCGACGGCCGAGTACTCGTCCGCCGGGAACACCTTCTCGATGTCCCGCTGCGCGATGACATTGCCCATAGTCGCCCGACGGTCACCGGCGAGCACAACGCCGCCGGGGAAGGTGACGGCCACGATGGTCGTCCCGTGCGGCGCTTCGATCACGCCCTGGGTGGGCGGGAGTTGACGGTTTCCGGGGAGCATCTCCGGCTGGTGCTCGGAGAGGAAGTCCATGAAGGACGAGGACCCTGGCGTCAGGAAGGCAGCTGGTAGACGCCCGGTGCTACGAGTGTTGGCTTCCACGCGATTCCTTCCAAGTAAGCGGCGGCCCGGCGGACGGCGTCGGGATCGTCTCCCAACTTGCCGATGGCCGAATTGCAGTTGAAGCACAGTACGCCACGGACCCTACCCGTCTTGTGGCAATGATCCACATGAACGGCCGGGGCCTTCAGACAGATCACACAGAGGCCCATCTGAGAGGCGACCATCTCGTCACGTTCCGCCTCGGTCATGCCGTACCGGCGTTTCAGGTGATCTCGTCGCCCACGCTCAGCACGGCATGCTTTGCACCGCGACGCCAAACCATCTGGAGCCGAGGCTTTCCGATGCCAATCCGAGTGCGGCTTGCTCACCCCGCACCCCTGACAGTGCTTGAAGCCTTCCAAGACGGCCCCTCGAGCTGGGACCGTCCTCCCCATGGCCTCTTGCCGCTTCCGGTCGGCCTCGGCGGCGCACTCACGACAACGATGCTGCAGACCATCGAGGTTTGCGCGCTTGGACGCGAAGGCTGCACGCGGCTTGAGCTCGCCACACCGCGCGCAGCGCTTCATCTCCGACTCGGTGACCACCACTCCACCCCGTCTACCTTCGAACCGAAGGAGAAAGTGCCCTACTGGCCACCCTTCTGAACGAAGGAACGCACGAAGTCCTCGGCATTCTCTTCGAGGACATCGTCGATTTCATCCAGGACGGAGTCCACGTCATCGCTCAGCTTCTCGTGGCGCTCCTTGAGGTCCTCCGAGCCCTGCGCTTCCGCAGTCTGCTCCTCGGCCTCTTCCGTGGAGCGCGTCGCCTTCTGCTGGCCGCCGCCGGTGTCCTTGGTTGACATAACCCTCACCCCGCTCGTTTCGCCCGACATGGTCGCCAGGTCGGCTATCCGCCGATCGGTGATGATCAGACCCTACAAGCCGGGTCTGACATCGGCCCCGCAGTTTCCTCAACGTGCGGGGGCCACCTCGATGATTCCCGGACGGAGGGATTTCCACCCTGTCCGGCCGACACTGCCCGAGTACCCGCTCAGCCGCCGGAGAGGACCCTGACCAGGTCCTCCGCCGTGCGACAGCGGTCCAGGAGCTCCTTGACGTGATTTCGCGTTCCGCGTAGTGGTTCCAGGGTTGGGACCCGCTGGAGGGAGTCGCGGCCCGGGAGGTCGAAGATGACGGAGTCCCAGGAGGCCGCGGCGACGTCGTCGGCGTACTGCTCCAGGCAGCGGCCTCGGAAGTAGGCGCGCGTGTCCTCTGGCGGCTTCGTACGGGCTCGCTCGACGTCCGCCTCGTCCAGGAGCCGCTTCATGCGGCCGCGGGCCGCGAGGCGGTTGTAGAGGCCCTTCTCGGCGCGTACGTCGGCGTACTGGAGGTCGAGGAGGTGGAGCTTGGCGGCGTCCCACTCCAGGCCGTCCCGGCGTCGGTAGCCCTCCATGAGCTCGCGCTTGGCGACCCAGTCGAGTTCGCCGGCGAGGCTCATCGGGTCGTTCTCCAGGCGGTTGAGAGTGTCCTCCCAGCGCGCCAGGACGTCCTTGGTCTGTTCGTCGGCGTCGGCGCCGTAGCGTTCCTCGACGTACTTGCGGGAGAGCTCGAAGTACTCCATCTGGAGTTGGACGGCGGTGAGTGTCCGGCCGCTGCGGAGGGTGACCAGCCGTTGCAGGGTCGGGTCGTGGGAGACCTGGTGGAGGGTGCGGACGGGCTGGTCGACCGCCAGGTCCACGGCGATGAAGCCGTCCTCGATCATGGAGAGGACCAGGGCCGTCGTGCCGAGCTTCAGGTACGTCGAGATCTCGGAAAGGTTCGCGTCGCCGATGATCACGTGCAGGCGGCGGTATTTCTCCGCGTCCGCGTGAGGTTCGTCCCGCGTGTTGATGATCGGGCGCTTCAAGGTCGTCTCCAGCCCGACCTCGACCTCGAAGTAGTCGGCGCGCTGGCTGATCTGGAAGCCGTGTTCGTGGCCGTCCTGGCCGATGCCGACGCGGCCGGCGCCGGTGACGACCTGGCGGGAGACGAAGAAGGGGGTGAGGTGGCGCACGATGTCCGAGAAGGGGGTTTCCCGCTTCATCAGGTAGTTCTCGTGCGTGCCGTAGCTGGCGCCCTTGTTGTCGGTGTTGTTCTTGTAGAGGTGGATGGGCTGGGCGCCGGGGAGTGCGGCGGCGCGTTCGGCGGCTTCGGCCATGATGCGTTCGCCCGCCTTGTCCCAGAGGACGGCGTCGCGGGGGTTGGTGACTTCGGGGGCGCTGTATTCGGGGTGTGCGTGGTCGACGTAGAGCCTGGCGCCGTTGGTGAGGATGACGTTGGCGAGGCCGATGTCCTCGTCGGTGAGCTGGCTGGAGTCGGCGGCCTCGCGGGCGAGGTCGAAGCCTCGCGCGTCCCGTAGCGGGTTCTCCTCCTCGAAGTCCCAGCGGGCCCGGCGGGCCCGGTGCATCGCCGCCGCGTAGGCGTTGACGATCTGGGACGAGGTGAGCATGGCATTGGCGTTGGGGTGGCCGGGGACGGAGATCCCGTACTCCGTCTCGATGCCCATTACTCGCCGTACGGTCATGCGGCCCTCCTTGCCCGGCGGCGCCCTCGGTCGGGGGCGGCGCTCAAGTACCGCTGGCGCTCCGGTGCGTGTGCGGTGCCCGTCCCCGCACTGCGCGACTCGGCGGTACCGAAGAGCCTAGAACGGCTTTGCGCTGGTGGGGAGATCATTTGCGTCATTGCCTTGCGCGCCTGTGGTTGTGACTGTGTCCTGGAAAACAGTCGGCTGCGGGTACCCGGTGTGGGCACCCGCAGCCGCCCTGTTTTTACAGGTACTGTCCGGTGTTCGCCACCGTGTCGATGGAGCGTCCGGTGTCGGCGCCCTGCTTTCCGGTGATGAGGGTGCGGATGTAGACGATCCGTTCGCCCTTCTTGCCGGAGATGCGGGCCCAGTCGTCCGGGTTGGTGGTGTTGGGGAGGTCCTCGTTCTCCTTGAACTCGTCCACGCAGGCCTGGAGGAGGTGGGAGACGCGGAGTCCCTTCTGGTTGTGGTCGAGGAAGTCCTTGATGGCCATCTTCTTGGCGCGGCCGACGATGTTCTCGATCATGGCGCCGGAGTTGAAGTCCTTGAAGTAGAGGACTTCCTTGTCTCCGTTGGCGTAGGTGACTTCCAGGAAGCGGTTTTCCTCGGATTCGGCGTACATGTGCTCGACGGCCGTCTGGATCATGCTCTGGACGGTCGTTTCCTTGCTGCCGCCGTGCTCGCCGAGGTCGTCGGAGTGCAGGGGGAGGCGCTCGGTGAGGTACTTGCCGAAGATGTCCTTGGCGGCCTCGGCGTCGGGACGCTCGATCTTGATCTTCACGTCCAGGCGGCCGGGGCGCAGGATGGCGGGGTCGATCATGTCCTCGCGGTTGGAGGCGCCGATGACGACCACGTTCTGCAGGCCTTCCACGCCGTCGATCTCGGCGAGGAGCTGGGGGACGATGGTGTTCTCCACGTCCGAGCTGACGCCGGATCCGCGGGTGCGGAAGAGGGATTCCATCTCGTCGAAGAAGACGATGACGGGGGTGCCCTCGGAGGCCTTCTCACGGGCACGCTGGAAGACGAGGCGGATCTGCCGCTCGGTCTCGCCGACGTACTTGTTGAGGAGTTCGGGGCCCTTGATGTTGAGGAAGAAGCTCTTGCCCTGGGCCTGGCCGGTGACCTCGGCGACCTTCTTGGCCAGCGAGTTGGCGACGGCCTTGGCGATGAGTGTCTTGCCGCATCCGGGGGGTCCGTAGAGCAGGACGCCCTTGGGCGGGCGGAGTTCGTGCTCCTTGAACAGGTCCGGGTAGAGGTAGGGCAGTTCGACTGCGTCGCGGATGGCTTCGATCTGGCCGCCGAGGCCGCCGATCTGTTCGTAGCCGATGTCGGGGACTTCTTCGAGGACGAGTTCTTCGACCTCGCTCTTGGGCACGACTTCGTAGACGTAGCCGGAGCGGGGTTCGAGCAGGAGGGCGTCGCCGGGGCGGATGGTGATGTCCAGCAGTGGCTCGGCGAGCCTCACCACCCTTTCCTCGTCGGTGTGCCCCTGCACGAGGGCGCGTTCGCCGTCCTCGAGGATCTCCTTGAGGGTGACGATGTCGCCGACGCTCTCGAACTCCATGGCCTCGACCACGTTGAGTGCTTCGTTGAGCATCAGTTCCTGGCCGCGCCGGAGTTCTTCGAGGTCGACGCTGGGGCTGACGTTCACCCGGAGTTTGCGTCCTCCGGTGAAGATGTCGGCGGTGCCGTCCTCGTTGGCTTGCAGGAAGACGCCGAAGCCGGCCGGGGGCTGTGCGAGCCGGTCGACTTCTTCCTTGAGGGCCACGATCTGGTCGCGGGCCTCGCGGAGCGTGTTCGCGAGTCGCTCGTTCTGGGCGGACACGCCGGCCAGATTGGTCTGCAGCTCGACGATCCGCTCTTCGAGAATCCTCGTGTGCCGCGGAGAGTCGGCGAGCTTGCGTCGCAGGACGGCGATCTCCTGCTCAAGGTAGGCAATCTGCCCGGCCGGGTCGTCGGACCCTCGTCCCGGGCGGATGCCGCGGTTCATGTCGTCGTCGTGGGCTGCCACGGTCCTCACCTCCTCCAAGGGGAGCTGGACGCTTCCAGACCCTACCTGGGTGGGTGTCGATTGAAACCCCTAGATCACAAAGAGTGTCAAGGTGTGTCGTCGGTCACCCTGCGCTCTCCCTCACGCCGTCTGAATACCCAGTCAACGTGATTCAGAAGCCGACTGTTCCTGGGCAGGAGTGCTCGAAATCTTCCGTGGCGGGGGTGAGTTGCGGGCAGCGCCGCCGGTCGGGGGCTCGTGGCGCCCGCTGATCGGGCCTTCGGTGCTTGTTTTCCGGGGGGTGGGGTTAGTCGGGCGGTGGCGGGGTGGTGCTGACGGAGCGTGTGCGGGTGGGTGGGGTGCGTCATGGTGGTGGCGGCGGGGCGGGCGTCTGCCGGGCGGTGGCACGGGGGGCGCACGGGTGTGGAGCGGGGGTGTCTCGACCGGTGCGCGAGGCGTGGTCGAGGTGTTTTCGAGGGGCGCTCCACCGGCACGCGAGGAGATGGGCGGGTCCGGCGGGCTGGTCGGCGGCCGAGGGTTCGTAGGGTGGCGGGGGTAGGGTCGGGGGTGTTGAGCAGCGGAGGTGGCGGGAGACGTGAGCGTGCAGCAGGAGGCCGGGGTCGAGGGTCAGGCTCTGGAGGTCTGGATCGATCAGGATCTCTGTACCGGCGACGGCATCTGTGTCCAGTACGCGCCTGAGGTGTTCGAGCTGGACATCGACGGTCTGGCGTATGTGAAGGGCGCGGACGACGAGCTGCTGCAGTCCGCGGGTGCGTCGACGCCGGTGCCGCTGCCGTTGCTGACGGACGTGGTGGATTCGGCCAGGGAGTGCCCGGGCGAGTGCATTCATGTGCGCCGGGTGTCGGACGGCGTCGAGGTCTACGGGCCCGACGTGGCGTGACCGCGCGGGGGTGCCGGTCGGCGGTGTCGCCCCGGCCGGAACGCTTGTTGTCGCTCTGTCAGTTGGCGGCCGTCGTGGTGACGTGCCGAGCGGGGCTCAGACGCTCCGTGCGCCCGCCGGGGTGGAGCGCAGGAAGGTGCCGTTCTTCCACTGCCACTTCACGCTGGTGTGCACGTCGGGGCAGCAACTGGGTACGGAGTCCGAGGAGTAGCCGAGTGTGTCGGCGAGGACGGTTCCGTCGGCGACGGTGAGGGTCTTGACGTTGGTGCGGTCCTTGGGGTCGATCAGGGTCGCCACGACGCGGGGCTTCTTGGCGTCGGCGGCCTGGGTGAGGACGTAGACGGCGTCGGGCGGGGTGCCCATGGGGGCGTCGCAGTGGACGACCGCGACGGTCTCGGGGCGGCCGTCGCCGTCGAGGTCGCCGGTGGCCTTCTTCACCACGAGCGCTTTGACGGGGCCGCAGTCGATCGGGAAGTCGACATGGGCCGGGTTCGGGGCGGCGGTGGTCACGGGGGCCTGCTGCGACTGCGGGCCGGCGGCCTGGGCGGCGGTGGCCGGATTCGGCTGGAGGACCGAGGAGAGGGCCACGACGCCTGCCACGGCGGTGGCGGTGGCCACCCAGTGGATCGGGCGGGTGTGCGTGTGAGCGAGTTCCGGAACCGCGGAGTGCTGCACTAGGGGTGACTCCCGAGAGGGCTGTGGCGGTGGGGGTGTCCCGCATGGTGCCACACGTCACAGGGGAGCGGAACGGCGGGGTCGGTGGTTGTCGCACGGACCTCGGGGTCCGAGGTGTCGGCAACGAAAAGGCGCCGGGGCCGAGTTCCGGAGCGGGTGTCGGGAACTCGGCCGCGGCGCGGTTGCGTTGTACGCGGCACAGGGCCGCCTCAGCGGCCGGAGCCTCCGTCGGCGTTGGGGCCGGCGTAGTCCTCGCCGTAGGCGCCCTTGGCGGGGCGGCGGCGGCGCATGGGCGGCTCGACGCCGTCGGCGAGGCGGCGGGCGGTGAGCAGGAAGCCGGTGTGGCCGATCATCCGGTGGTCCGGGCGGACGGCGAGGCCTTCGATGTGCCAGTTGCGGATCATCGACTCCCAGGCGGTCGGCTCGTTGAAGGAGCCGATCTCGCGGATGGACTCGACGGTCCGGGCGAGCTGGGTGGTGGTGGCGACGTAGCAGCAGAGGATGCCGCCGGGGACGAGCGCCTTGGAGACGGCCTCCAGGCATTCCCAGGGGGCGAGCATGTCGAGGATGACGCGGTCGACGTCGGTGTCGGACAGGTTGTCCTGGAGGTCGCCGACGGTGAGCTGCCAGGCGGGGTGGGGGCCGCCGAAGTAGCGCTCCACGTTCTGCTGGGCGATCTCGGCGAAGTCCTCGCGGCGCTCGTAGGAGTGCAGCATGCCCTGGTCGCCGATGGCGCGCAGCAGGAAGCTGCTGAGCGAGCCGGAGCCGACGCCGGCTTCGACGACGCGTGCGCCGGGGAAGATGTCGGCGAAGGCGAGGATCTGTCCCGCGTCCTTCGGGTAGACGACGGCTGCCCCGCGGGGCATGGACAGGACGTAGTCGGGGAGCAGGGGGCGCAGCGCGAGGTAGGCGACGTTACCGGTGGTGCGGACAACGCTGCCCTCGGGAGCGCCGATCAGCTCGTCGTGGGGGAAGGAACCCTTGTGGGTGTGGAAGTTCTTTCCCTCTTCGAGCGTGAACGTGTAGTGGCGGCCCTTGGGGTCGGTCAGCTGAACCTGGTCCCCGACCTTGAAGGGCCCGCGCCTGCGGGCGGCACCGGTCGGTTCGGACATGTGAACAGCCTACCGGCGTTTCGGGGGGCCGCCGACCACGAGGAAGTGCGGAGCACCGCTTCAGGAGAGCGGTGCTCTCAGCTCGGGCGGGCCATGGCCTTGACGAAGGCGCGCTCGACGTCGGCGGCGGACAGGACGCCGTAGATCTCGCCGGTGTCCTCGACGACGAGGTATTCGGTGGCGGGGGTGGCGCGCAGGGCGTCGAGGAGGTCCTCCCCGGCCAGTTCCGCGGAGACGCGCATGCCGTCGGTGAGGTCCTGGGCGAGGCCGCTGACGGCGACCCAGGGGCGGCGGTGTTCGGGGACGCCGACGATGGCGGCCTCGCGGACGAGGGAGAGGGGTTCGCCGTCGGTGTCGACGACGACGAGGGCGCGGGCGCCGGCTTCGTTGGCGCGGCGCAGGGCCTCGGAGAGGGGGGTGTCGGTCTCGACGGGGACGGCGCGCCGGGTGAGGTTGCGGGCGCGGAGTTCCGGGAGGTGTTCGCGCAGGCGGGCCATGCGGAGGCTGTTGCCGGCGCCGGTCCAGATGATGGCGGCGAGGATCGCGGCGAGCAGGGCGTCCATGACGGTGTCCATGCCGACGTTGTCCTCGGCGTTGGAGCCGAGGGCTCCGGACTGGGTGAGCAGCGGGAGGCCGATGAGGACGAAGACGGCGAGGGCGCGGCCGACCCAGGCGGCGGCGATGGTGCCGCTCATGGGTTTGCCGGTGATCTTCCAGACGACGGCGCGGAGCATGCGGCCGCCGTCGAGGGGCAGGCCCGGCAGGAGGTTGAAGGCGGCCACGATGAGGTTGGAGATCATCAGGCCGGCGAGCAGGACGCCGGGGACGGTGCCGGGTTCGACGGGCTGGAGGGCGACGTAGAAGAGGCCGGCGAGGACGAGGGAGAGTAGGGGGCCGACGAAGGCCAGCACGAACTCGCGGCCGGGGGTCTCGGCTTCCTTCTCGATCTCGGAGACGCCGCCGAAGAACTGGAGCTGGATGCGGCGTACGGGGAGCTTGAAGCGGAGGGCGGCGACCGTGTGGGCGAGTTCGTGGACGAGGACGGAGGCGTAGAAGGCGACGGCGAAGAAGAGGGAGACGAGGTAGCGGGCGGCGCCGAGTTCGGGCAGGACGCGGTCGAGCTGGCCGCCGAACACCCAGGTGATGAGGGCGGCCACGAGGAACCAGCTGGGCGCGACGTAGACGGGCACGCCGAAGGGGCGTCCCATGAGCAGCCCTCCACCGGGTTCGCGCTGCCGCTGGGGCGGGCGGCCCTTGGTGGTGCCGGAGTGGGCGAGGGTGCGGTGGTCGTGGGCCGGGTCTTGGTCGTGGGGAGTGGGGGTGGGCGTGGGGGTCGGGGTCTTCGGCGTCGGGTGGTCCTCGACACCGTCGGTCGTCCCGGTCGTCCCGCTGGTCTCGGTCGCCCCGCTGGTCTCGGTGGTTTCGGTGGTCTCGTCGGCGTCGCCGACGGCGTGGTCGTCCGTCGCCTCGTCCCGGCGCTTCGCCTCGGCGTCGGTGGTGCTTGAGCTGCCCGGAGGGGTCTGAGGCGTCGGGGTCTCTGCACCCGGCGTTCTGTCCTCGGTGGGGTTGGTCGTGGGCTCGTCCCGCTGCCCCTCCCCCGTGGTGGGGTCGGCGGCCGGGGTCGTAGGGCCTGCGTGCTGGGTCGGCTCGTCGTTGCCGGACCGCGGCTGCCCGCTCCCGCCGCTCTCGTCCACGGTGTCCCCTCGTTCGAAGCGTCTTCCGCGCCTGCCGGCGGAAGGGTCTCGGGGTCGATGGTATGCGGCGGTCGCGACGCGTTCGGCCCCGGCACCCCCTGTGTTTCCCGGGCTGTCGTGCGGGTCCCGGCGGCGAGTGGGTCACTGTCAGTGGTGGGCCGTAAGGTCTGTGGGCATGGAGACGAGCACCGAGGGCGCGGCGGAGGCCGCCGGCGGCGGGGTCGCGGACGTGGATCCGCCGGTCGTGGGCGAGCAGGCGGCGTCGGCACAGGACGTGACGGTCGCGGCCGAGGCGCGTGTCGCCATAGCGCCCGCGTCGCTGTCGCCGTCGCGGGCGAGCGACTTCATGCAGTGCCCGTTGCTGTACCGGTTCCGGGTGATCGACCGGTTGCCGGAGAAGCCGAGCGAGGCGGCGACGCGGGGCACTCTGGTGCATGCGGTGCTTGAGCGGCTGTTCGACGCTCCGGCGGGTGAGCGGACGGCGCCCCAGGCGAAGTCGCTCATCCCCGGCCAGTGGGACCGGTTGCGGGAGTCGCGGCCCGAGGTCGTGGAGCTGTTCGCCGACGATCCGGAGGGTGAGCGGCTGGCGCGGTGGCTCGGGGAGGCCGAGCAGCTGGTGGAGCGGTGGTTCAGTCTGGAGGATCCGACGCGGTTGGAGCCTGCCGAGCGGGAGTTGTTCGTCGAGGCGGAGCTGGATTCGGGGCTGCGGCTGCGCGGGATCATCGACCGGGTCGATGTGGCGCCCACGGGTGAGGTGCGGATCGTCGACTACAAGACGGGCAAGGCGCCGCGGCCGGAGTACGCCGAGGGTGCGCTGTTCCAGATGAAGTTCTACGCGCTGGTGGTGTGGCGGCTGAAGCAGGTCGTGCCGCGGCGGTTGCAGCTGGTGTATCTCGGCAGTGGTGACGTGCTGACGTACGACCCCGTGCCGGCGGATCTGGAGCGGGTGGAGCGGAAGCTGCTGGCGCTGTGGGAGGCGATCCGGCTGGCGACGGAGACGGGTGACTGGCGTCCGCGGCCGACGAAGCTGTGCGGCTGGTGCGACCACCAGGCGCACTGCCCGGAGTTCGGCGGTACTCCCCCGCCGTATCCGCTCCCGGTGAGGGCGGCCGAGTCCGGCGGGGCGTCGCAGGGCAGAATGGGGCCGGACTAGCGAAGGAGTGTCACGTGGCCATCCGCGTCCTACTGGTCGACGACCAGCCGCTGCTGCGTACCGGCTTCCGGATGATTCTGGAGGCGGAGCAGGACATCGCTGTGGTCGGCGAGGCCGGAGACGGCCTTCAGGCGCTCGACCAGGTGCGGGCGTTGCAGCCCGACGTGGTTCTCATGGACATCCGCATGCCCCGGATGGACGGCGTCGAGGCGACCCGGCAGATCACCGGGCCCGGGCGGGACGGTCCGGCGAAGGTGCTGGTGCTGACCACGTTCGATCTCGACGAGTACGTGGTGGAGGCGCTGCGGGCGGGGGCCAGCGGTTTCCTGCTGAAGGATGCTCCCGCCAACGAGCTGGTGCAGGCGATCCGGGTGGTGGCCGCGGGTGAGGCGATGCTCGCGCCGAGCATCACGCGCCGGCTGCTCGACAAGTACGCCACGCATCTGCCGTCGGGTGACGAGCCGGTGCCGGACACGCTGCACACGCTCACCGACCGTGAGGTGGAGGTGCTGAAGCTGGTGGCGCGGGGGTTGTCGAACGCGGAGATCGCGGCGGATCTGTTCGTCAGCGAGACCACGGTGAAGACGCATGTGGGGCATGTGCTGACGAAGCTGGGGCTGCGGGACCGGGTGCAGGCTGCGGTGTACGCGTACGAGAGCGGGCTGGTGCGTCCCGGCGCGCAGTAGCAACAGCCGACAACAGCAAGGGCGCCCGCTCTCAGGAGGGGGCGCCCTTGGCGTTGCCGGGCCGGGCCGTCAGCCCTTGCTGATCTCCCAGAAGCGGAAGACGGTGGAGGCGTCGAGGCAGTACTCGAGGCCGTAGACGTTGTCGCGGACGACGGCGTACTGCTTGGCCTGCCACAGGGGCAGGACGGGGAGTTCGGCGGCGACGACGTCCTGGAGGTGGCCGTAGTCGCTGTCGGTGGCGGCGCGGTCGCTCTGGGCGGCGGTGCGCGGGATGAGCGTGTCGGTGATCGTGTTGTTGGTGTAGTTGTTGCTGAGCACGTTGCCCTCGCCGAAGAAGGGGGCGGTGAAGTTGTCGGCGTCCGGGTAGTCGGGGACCCAGCCCTTCACGTAGACGCCGTACTTGCCCTTGGCTATGTCCTTCTCGTACTGGTCGTAGGCGACGGACTTGACGTCGGCGGCGAAGAGGCCGCTGTCGTTGAGCTGGTCGGCGATGGCCTTGAGTTCCTGGTCGGTGGAGGGGCCGTAGCGGGTGGGGGTGGACCAGAGGGTGAGCTTGACCTTGCCGGTGATGCCCTCGGCGGTCAGGGCGGCGGCGGCCTTGGCCTTGGAGGGGCGGGCGCCGTAGGTGTCGAAGAAGGCCGTGTTGTGGCCCGCGATGCCGGCCGGGATGATCGAGTAGAGCGAGGTGGCGGTGCCCTGGTAGACCTCGGCCATGAGGGCGTCGCGGTCGAGCAGGTAGGCCATGGCCTTGCGGACGCCGAGCTTGCCGGCGACGGGGTCGTCCATGTTGAAGACGAGGTGCTGGACCTCGGCGCTGGTGCCCTCGACGAGTTCGACGTCGGCGTCGGTGCCGGCGGCCTCGATGTCGGAGATGTCGCTCGCGCTGAGGCCTCGGTAGGCGATGTCGATCTTGTTGTCGGTGAGGTCCTGCTTGAGCTGGGCCTGGTCGACGCCGAACTTCAGGGTGACGCCGGAGTTCTTGATCTTGGCGGTGCCCTCGTAGTTCTCGTTGACGGAGAAGACGGCCTCGCCGTCGTCGAACGAGTCGAGTGTGTAGGGGCCGGAGCCGACTGCCTCGCCGTCCTCGCGGAGCTTGCCGGCGTCGTACTGCCGGTGGTCGACGATGGAGCCGGCGCCGGAGGCGAGCTTGCTGGGGAAGGTGGCGTCGGGCGTGTTCAGCCGGAACACGACCGTCTTCTCGTTCGGCGTCTCGACCTTGTCGAGCATGGGGAACATGATCGCGGGGCCGGCGTCGTCGTTGATCTTCAGCATCCGGTCGAAGGAGAACTTGACGTCCTCCGAGGTGAGGTCGTCACCGTTGCTGAACTTCAGGCCGTCCTTCAGCGTGCACTTGAAGACCTTGGTCTGGGCGTCGCTGAACCCGCAGCTCTCGGCGGCTTCCGGTACGGGCTCGGTGCCGCCCTTGGGGAAGCTGAGCAGCGACTGGAAGACGTTGTTGAACAGCAGCCACGAGCCGGGGTCGTAGCCGGAGGCCGGGTCGGTGGCGAGGACGTCGTCGGACATCCCCATCACCACGGTGGAGCCACCGCTTCCGGATTCTCCGTTCTCCGAGCCGCAGCCGGTCAACAGGCCGGAGGCCAGCCCCGCCATGATGGGCAGGACCGGCCACTGGTTGCGCAGGTTCACGTGCGAGTGCCTTGTCGTCGGTGTCGGATCCCGGGGCCGGCCGTCCCGGGCCCCGGGCAGGGGACGATCAGCCGCTCACGCCGCGGCCGAGCTCCCACAGCTGAAGGGTGGAGGAGGAGTTGAGGACGTAGGCGGTGCCGGTGATGTCGTCGCGGGCGGCGACGTACTGCTTGCCCTGCCACAGCGGCAGCACCGGGACGTCGTCGGCGACGATGTCCTGGATGTCGGTGAGGCTGGTGGAGGCGGACAGCCGGTCGGCCTGGCGGCGGGACTCCGGGATCAGGGTGTTGCGGATCTCGCTGTTGGCGTAGGGCGAGCCGAGGAAGTTGTCCTTGTCGAGGAACGGCGCGAGGTAGTTGTCGGCGTCGGGGAAGTCCGGGAACCAGCCCATTCCGTAGACGTCGTACGTGCCCTTCTGCTCGGCGGGGCGGAAGGTCTTCCAGGCTTCGCCCTTGATGCTCACGTCGAACAGGCCGGAGTCGTTGAGCTGCTGCTGGAGCTGCTCGAACTCCTTCTTGGTGGCCGAGCCGTAGTGGTCGGTCGTGTAGTGCAGGGTCAGCTTGACCGGGGCAGTGATGTTCGCCCTGTTCAGGAGGGCTGCGGCCTTGGTCTTGCTGGGGTCGCCGTACTTGTTGAAGAACGAGTTGGAGTGGCCGATGATGCTCGCCGGCACCAGCGAGAACAGCGGTTCGGCCTCGGAGCCGTAGACCTTGGAGACGAGTTCGCTGCGGTTGATGATCTGGGCCATCGCCTGGCGCACGGCCTTGGTCTTGACCGCGGGGGCGTCGGTGTTGAAGGCCAGGTAGCGGATCTCCAGGCCGGGCATCTCGACGAGGTCGACATCGCTGTCAGTGGACCCGGAGAGCTTCTCGATCTGCTCGGGCGACATGGTGCGGGACATGACGTCGATGTCGCCCTTGTCGATGGCGGCGCCCATGGCGTCGGCGTCCGCGAAGGTGCGCAGTTCGACCTTGTCGTTGTTCACCTTCAGGATCCCCTTGTAGTTGGGGTTCTTGGTGAACACGGCGCTGACGAGCTGGTCGTCCTTGACCTCGGCGGACATGGTGTACGGGCCGGAGCCGTCGAGGTCGAAGCCGTCGCGCAGGCTCTTGGCCGGGTAGTCGTCGGGGTTGAGGATGCCGGCGACGGGGGTCGAGAGCTTGTACGGGAAGGTGGCGTCGGCCGTCTTGAGGTGGAAGATCACCTCGCGGTCGCCCTGGGTCTCGACGGTGTCGATGGTGGAGAGCAGGCCGACCGGACCGCCCTCGACGTTGATGTTCCGCGCGCGGTCGATGGAGTACTTGACGTCCTTCGCGGTGACAGCGTCGCCGTTGGCGAACTTCAGGCCCGGGCGCAGCTTGCAGGCGTAGCGCTCGTTGCCGGTGTCGGTGAAACCGCAGCTCTCGGCGGCCTCGGGGACGGGCTCGCCCTCGCCGCGCGGCTGGATCATCAGGGTCTGCACGGTCTGGCGCAGGATGTTCCAGATGCCGGCGTCGTAGGCGTAGGCCGGGTCGAGGGGCGCGGGGGCGTCCTTCGAGGCAGTGACCGCGTCCGTGGTGCCGACGACTATCGCGTCTCCGCCGCCGCTGCTGCCGTCGGACCCGCCGCAGGCGGCGAGAACCGGCGCGAGCAGACCGATCACGGCCGGCAGCACCAAAGTCTTGCGGTTCATGCTCGAGTTTCTCCAGAGCTGTCGAGTCCGTGTATCCGGCATGCATGGGTGGTGCGGCGGATCCACGGGGGGTGCGGTGATGTTCTCGCGACGAGATTAGTCCGCGCCCGCAGAGCGGTTCGCAGGCACCGGAGTTGAGGTGCCATCACGGAGCGAAACCGGGTGCGGACACACCGAAAACCCGACAGGGGAAGGATTAGTGCAGGTTTCCATCAATCAGGACACAAGGGCACGGCACAATCCCCTCATTGCGGGCCGCAGGCACAGACCGCGCCACCTGTCGACCTCGCGTGAAGTGGGGAACGTCACATGCTCAACAAGGTGTACGGGCACCGGAATTCGGTCGGCGATCAAGATTCGAATTCCTTTGCGCGCGGCCCGGAAATGCTTGCGTTATCCGCGATGCACGCTGGGTGAACGCTCAGCGCATTTCCGTCATCAGGCCGCGCAGAAATGCCAGGTCGACCTCCTCGAGGGAGCTGACGACGGTGCGCCGGGCGGCGGGGGCGATGGGCGCGACGGACGGCACGGCCACGACGTGGCAGCCCGCGGCCTCGGCGGCGGCGACGCCGGTGGCGGTGTCCTCGACGACGGCGCATCTGGCCGGATCGACACCGAGTCCCGCGGCGGCGAAGAGGTAGGGGTCGGGGTGCGGCTTGGTGCGGGCCACCTCGTCGCCGGCGACGGTGAGGGCGAAATGCTGGGGGCCGAGGGAGGTCAGCACGCGGTCGATGATGCGCCGGTGGGAGGCGGAGACCAGGGCGGTGGGGATCTCGTACTCGGAGAGTTCGGCCAGCAGCCGCAGGGCGCCCGGCATCAGCGGCAGGGCGCGGCCGATGCGGTCCTCGAAGCCCTCGTTGAGCAGCACCGTGAGTTCGGGGAGGGTGATGTCGGCGCCGGTGGCCTCGATCAGGAACCCCGCGCTGCGGGTCATGGGACCGCCGACGACGACATGGCGCCAGGAGTCGTCGAGGGTGTGACCGAGTCCGGCGAAGATCTCCACCTCGACGTCCCACCAGAAGCCCTCGGTGTCCACCAGGGTGCCGTCCATGTCGAGCAGCACGGCCTGCAGGGCTGAGCCTTCGGCCGTACGGGTTCCGAGCGCGGGGACCGTACTGGTCATCTAGGCGCACCTCCTTGAGGGACGATCAGGCCGGTTCCCACGGAGGGAACCGGCCTGCGATGGACCGTCCAGTGTACGACTGTCCCGGAGGATGCGCCTCGTTTATTCGACGCGGCCCGGGGCACACCTCAAGTACCGCCGGGGGCCGTCTTGAGCTGCGCTTATGTGCCTGTCGGGCACCTTTCTAGCGAGCGTTGAAGTACTTCGCCTCCGGGTGGTGGATCACGATCGCGTCCGTGGACTGCTCGGGGTGCAGCTGGAACTCCTCGGACAGGTGGACGCCGATGCGCTCCGGCTGGAGCAGGTCGGCGATCTTGGCGCGGTCCTCCAGGTTGGGGCAGGCGCCGTAGCCGAGGGAGAAGCGCGCGCCCCGGTACTTGAGGGCGAACATGTCCTCGATGTCGCTCGGGTCCTCCCCCGCGAAGCCGAGTTCCGACCGCACGCGCGCGTGCCAGTACTCGGCGAGGGCCTCGGCCAACTGGACGGACAGGCCGTGCAGTTCGAGGTAGTCGCGGTAGGCGTTGGCCTCGAAGAGCTTGGCGGTCTGCTCGCCGATGCGGGAGCCGACGGTGACGACCTGGAGGCCGACGACGTCGGTCTCCCCCGACTCCTCCGGACGGAAGAAGTCGGCCAGGCACAGGCGGCGGCCGCGGCGCTGGCGCGGGAAGGTGAAGCGGGTGCGCTCGTTGCCCTGGTCGTCGAGGATGATCAGGTCGTCGTCCTTGGAGACGCACGGGAAGTAGCCGTAGACGACGGCGGCTTCGAGGAGGTTCTCCGTCTGGAGACGGTCGAGCAGCCCGCGCAGCCGGGGCCGGCCCTCGGTCTCGACGAGTTCCTCGTAGGTCGGACCGTCGCCGGTGCGGGCCTGCTTCAGGCCCCACTGGCCCTTGAAGAGGGCGCCCTCGTCGAGCCAGGAGGCGTACTCCTTGAGCTGGATGCCCTTGATGACGCGGGTGTCCCAGAACGGCGGGGTGGGGAGGGGGTTGTCGGTGGCGACGTCGGAGCGGACGTGTCCCTCTTCGGGCCGCTCCTCCTCGACCTGTACGGAACCGGCGCGCACCCGGCGCTGCTTGAGCTCGGGCAGGGCCGCGCCGGGCACGCCGCGCTTGACGCCGATGAGGGCGTCCATGAGGCGCAGGCCCTCGAACGCGTCGCGGGCGTAGCGGACTTCGCCCTGGTAGATCTCGTGCAGGTCCTGTTCGACGTAGGCGCGGGTGAGGGCGGCGCCGCCGAGGATGACCGGGTAGTCGGCGGCCATGCCGCGGGAGTTGAGCTCCTCCAGGTTCTCCTTCATGATCACCGTGGACTTCACCAGCAGCCCGGACATGCCGATCACATCGGCCTTGTGTTCCTCGGCCGCCTCCAGGATCGCGGAGACCGGCTGCTTGATGCCGAGGTTGACCACGTTGTAACCGTTGTTGGACAGGATGATGTCGACGAGGTTCTTGCCGATGTCGTGGACGTCTCCGCGCACGGTGGCCAGCACGATGGTGCCCTTGCCCTCGGCGTCCGACTTCTCCATGTGCGGTTCGAGGTAGGCGACCGCCGACTTCATCACCTCGGCGGACTGGAGCACGAACGGCAGCTGCATCTGGCCGGAGCCGAACAGCTCGCCGACGACCTTCATGCCGTCCAGGAGCGTCTCGTTGACGATGTCGAGTGCGGGGCGGGTCTGGAGGGCGTCGGCCAGATCCTCTTCGAGGCCGTTCTTCTCGCCGTCGATGATGCGGCGCTTGAGGCGCTCCTCCAGCGGCAGTGCGGCCAGCTCCTCGGCCTTGCCCGCCTTCAGGGACTTCGTGGTGGCGCCCTCGAACAGGGCCATCAGCTTCTGCAGCGGGTCGTAGCCCTCGGCGCGGCGGTCGTAGACGAGGTCGAGGGCCGTGCGCACCTCCTCCTCGGAGAACCGGGCGATCGGCAGGATCTTCGAGGCGTGCACGATCGCCGAGTCCAGGCCCGCCTTGACGCACTCGTCCAGGAAGACCGAGTTCAGCAGGATGCGGGCGGCCGGGTTCAGGCCGAAGGAGATGTTCGACAGGCCCAGCGTGGTCTGCACGTCCGGGTGGCGGCGCTTGAGTTCGCGGATCGCCTCGATGGTGGCGATGCCGTCCTTGCGGGACTCCTCCTGACCCGTGCAGATGGTGAAAGTCAGGGTGTCGATGAGGATGTCCGACTCGTGGATGCCCCAGTTCCCGGTCAGGTCCTCGATCAGCCGCTCGGCGATCTCGACCTTCTTCTCCGGGGTCCGCGCCTGGCCCTCCTCGTCGATGGTCAGCGCGATCAGCGCCGCGCCGTGCTCCTGGGCGAGCTTGGTGACCTTCGCGAAGCGGGACTCGGGGCCGTCGCCGTCCTCGTAGTTGACGGAGTTGATGACCGCGCGGCCGCCGAGCTTCTCCAGGCCCGCCTGGAGGACGTCGACCTCGGTGGAGTCCAGCACGATCGGCAGGGTGGAGGCGGTGGCGAAGCGGCCGGCCAGCTCCTTCATGTCGGCGACGCCGTCGCGGCCGACGTAGTCCACGCACAGGTCGAGCATGTGCGCGCCCTCGCGGATCTGGTCGCGGGCCATCTCCACGCAGTCGTCCCAGCGGCCCTCCAGCATCGCCTCACGGAACTTCTTGGAGCCGTTGGCGTTGGTGCGCTCACCGATCGCCAGGTACGAGGTGTCCTGGCGGAACGGGACGGTCTGGTAGAGGGAGGCGGCGCCCGGCTCGGGACGCGGATGGCGCTCGGCGGGGGTGAGGTCGCGGACGCGTTCGACGACCTGGCGCAGGTGCTCGGGGGTGGTGCCGCAGCAGCCGCCGATGAGGGACAGGCCGTAGTCGCGGACGAAGTTCTCCTGGGCGTCGGCCAGGCCCTCGGGGTCGAGGGGGAAGTGCGCGCCGTCCTTGGTGAGGATGGGCAGGCCCGCGTTCGGCATGCACAGCAGCGGGATGCGGGAGTGCCGGGTGAGATAGCGCAGGTGCTCGCTCATCTCGGCGGGGCCGGTGGAGCAGTTCAGGCCGATCATGTCGATGCCGAGCGGCTCCAGCGCGGTCAGCGCGGCGCCGATCTCGGAGCCCAGCAGCATGGTGCCGGTCGTCTCGAAGGCCATGGAGACCACGAGGGGTACGTCGGCGCCGAGCGCCTCCATGGCGCGGCGGGCGCCGAGGACGGAGGCCTTGGTCTGGAGGAGGTCCTGGGTGGTCTCGACGATCAGGGCGTCGGCGCCGCCGGCGAGCAGGCCCTCGACGTTGGCCTGGTAGCCGTCGCGGATGGTGGCGTAGTCGATGTGGCCGAGGGTGGGCAGCTTGGTGCCGGGGCCGACGGAGCCGAGGACCCAGCGCTGGCGGCCGTCTCGGGCGGTGTACTCGTCGGCCGTCTCGCGGGCGATGCGGGCGCCGGCCTCGGACAGTTCGTGGACCCGGTCGGCGATGTCGTACTCGGACGCGGCCGTGTGGTTGGACCCGAAGGTGTTGGTCTCGACGCAGTCGACGCCCACGGCGAAGTAGGCGTCGTGGACGGAGCGGACGATGTCCGGGCGGGTCACGTTGAGGATCTCGTTACAGCCTTCGAGGTTCTCGAAGTCCTCGAGGGTGGGGTCCTGCGCCTGGAGCATGGTGCCCATGGCTCCGTCGGCGACCACCACACGGGTGGCGAGCGCCTCGCGGAGCGCGGACACGCGGGCCCGGCTGTCGGCGGAAGGGGACGGTGGCAACGAGGCCATGAAAGGGCTCCCTGTGGGTGCGACGGCTGTCGGCTTTGCGTCCTGCCGTGGGACTTCCCTCAGCAGGCGCACGCCGCCAGGGTAGCCGGGACCGGACCGGGATGGTCAGGAAGTCCACGGGGCGGACGAGGATGACGAGCAGGTCACCAGCGGGATACGAGTGACGCAAGACTGTGCGTCGAGTGGCGGGAACGTGTCGTCAGAACATTGGCGGTCGGTCGGCATGGACTAGTAGTGTTCGACATTGCCGAACGGCGGCAGCGACGTCGCGAGTCGACGGCGAAGGGGACGGAGGCAGGACGGCGATGGCACGGAACATCCAGTCGCTCGAACGGGCGGCCGCGATGCTGCGGCTGCTCGCGGGCGGCGAGCGGCGGCTCGGCCTGTCGGACATCGCCTCGGCCCTGGGCCTCGCCAAGGGCACCGCGCACGGCATCCTGCGCACGCTCCAGGCGGAGGGCTTCGTCGAGCAGGACGACGCCTCCGGGCGCTATCAGCTGGGCGCCGAGCTGCTGCGCCTGGGCACCACCTATCTCGACGTGCACGAGCTGCGGGCACGCGCGCTGGTGTGGACCGACGACCTGGCCCGTTCCAGCGGCGAGAGCGTCTATCTGGGGGTCCTGCACCAACAGGGCGTGCTGATCGTGCACCACGTCTTCCGGCCGGACGACAGCCGGCAGGTGCTGGAGATCGGGGCCATGCAGCCCCTGCACTCCACGGCCCTGGGCAAGGTGCTGTCGGCCTACGACCCGGTGGCGCACAGCGAGGCCATCGAGGCGGACCGCAAACCGTTCACGGACCGCACGGTGTGCGAGCTGGAGAGCTTCGAGAACATCCTCGACATCACCCGCGCGCGTGGCTACGCGGCGGACGTGGAGGAGACCTGGGAGGGCGTCGCGGGTGTCGCCGCCCCCATCCACGACCGGCGGCGGATGCCGGTCGGCGCGGTCGGCATCACGGGCGCCGTGGAGCGGCTGTGCCGGGACGGCGAGCTGCGGCCGGAGCTGATCGCGGCGGTCCGCGACTGCGCCCGCGCGGTCTCGCGCGACCTGGGCGCCGGGCGCTTCTAGAGCCGGTAACGCCCGAGAACTCGGTAAGAGCCACCGGGACGCCGCGACGGCGGCCCGGACTTCGCCCTACCCTGAAGTGGACATATCGGGGCGAGGTGCCCCAAGCGTCCCACTTGAAGATCGATAGCCCACAGCAATCAATAACGATCGTGCTTTCGATAACAGAACCCTTGACGCACACGTAACGCCGGAGCAAGACTCCCGTCCATCGGTCGGCATTGTCGAACACCTACCGGCAATACGCGCTAGAGTGTGACAACGCCAAGGGCCGGCAACGCTCTCATCCCCGAGGGCACGCGAACCACCGGAGGGACCCGGGGTTCCGCTTTCCCTGGACGAAGGACAAAGGAGTCGCGGGTGTCCAGCTCCGACATCTTCATCGGCGAGACCATCGGTACCGCCATACTCATCCTGCTCGGCGGTGGCGTGTGCGCCGCCGTCACGCTGAAGGCCTCCAAGGCCCGTAACGCCGGTTGGCTCGCCATCACCTTCGGGTGGGGTTTCGCCGTTCTCACGGCCGTCTACACCTCCGCGCCCCTGTCCGGCGCACACCTGAACCCGGCCGTGACCCTCGCGCTCGCGCTGAAGAAGGACGGCATCTCCTGGAGTGACGTCCCGGTCTACTGGGGCGGGCAGCTGCTCGGCGCCATGATCGGTGCGGCGCTGGTCTGGATCGCCTACTACGGCCAGTTCCACGCGCACCTCACCGACAAGGAGATCGTCGGCGGTCCGGGCGCGCAGTCCACCAAGACCAAGGCCGTCGAGGCGCAGGAGGCGGGCGCCGGCCCGGTCCTGGGCATCTTCTCCACCGGTCCGGAGATCCGGGTCGCCTGGCAGAACGTCGCCACCGAGGTCATCGGCACCATCGTGCTGGTCCTCGCCGTCCTCACGCAGGGCCTCAACGACGGCGGCAACGGCCTGGGCACCCTGGGCGCCCTGATCACCGCCCTGGTCGTCGTCTCCATCGGTCTGTCCCTCGGTGGCCCGACCGGTTACGCGATCAACCCGGCCCGTGACCTCGGTCCGCGTATCGTGCACGCCCTCCTGCCCCTGCCCAACAAGGGCGGTTCCGACTGGGGCTACGCCTGGGTCCCGGTCGTCGGTCCGCTGATCGGCGGCGCGATCGCTGCAGGCATCTACAACGTCGCTTTCGCTTAGAAGCAGCACTCCTAGCAAGCAACGCGTAGCAAGCACTCGTAGCAAGCAGCCGTAGACACCGCTTATCCACGGAACCTCAGGAGCAGACAGTGACCGACGCGCACACCGCCGGCCCGTTCATCGCCGCGATCGACCAGGGCACGACCTCTTCCCGCTGCATCGTCTTCGACCGCGACGGCCGTATCGTCTCCGTCGACCAGAAGGAGCACGAGCAGATCTTCCCGAAGCCGGGCTGGGTCGAGCACAACGCCAACGAGATCTGGACCAACGTCCAGGAAGTCGTCGCCGGAGCCATCCAGAAGGCCGGCATCACCCGGGACGACATCAAGGCCATCGGTATCACCAACCAGCGTGAGACCACGCTGCTGTGGGACAAGAACACCGGTGAGCCCGTCCACAACGCCATCGTCTGGCAGGACACCCGCACCGACGCCCTGTGCAAGGAGCTCGGCCGCAACGTCGGACAGGACCGCTTCCGCCGCGAGACGGGCCTTCCGCTCGCCTCCTACTTCGCCGGTCCGAAGGCCCGCTGGCTGCTGGACAACGTCGAGGGCCTGCGCGAGCGCGCCGAGGCCGGCGACATCCTGTTCGGCACCATGGACACCTGGGTCATCTGGAACCTGACGGGCGGTGTCAACGGCGGCAAGCACTACACCGACGTCACCAACGCCTCCCGCACCATGCTGATGAACCTCCACACCCTGGAGTGGGACGAGAAGATCGCCGAGTCCATCGGCGTGCCGCTGTCGATGCTCCCGGAGATCCGCTCCTCCGCCGAGGTCTACGGCGAGGTCACCGGCGGCAAGCTGGGCGACCTGCTCGGCGGCATCCCGGTCGCCTCGGCGCTCGGTGACCAGCAGGCGGCCCTGTTCGGCCAGACCTGTTTCGCCGAGGGCGAGGCCAAGTCGACGTACGGCACCGGCACGTTCATGCTCATGAACACCGGCGAGAAGATCATCAACTCGTACTCCGGTCTGCTCACCACCGTCGGCTACCGCATCGGCGACCAGAAGCCGGTCTACGCCCTCGAGGGCTCCATCGCCGTCACCGGTTCGCTGGTGCAGTGGATGCGCGACCAGATGGGGCTCATCTCCACCGCCGCCGAGATCGAGACGCTCGCGCTCTCCGTCGAGGACAACGGCGGCGCGTACTTCGTGCCGGCCTTCTCCGGTCTGTTCGCCCCGTACTGGCGCTCCGACGCCCGCGGTGTGATCGCCGGCCTGACCCGGTACGTCACCAAGGCGCACCTCGCGCGCGCCGTCCTGGAGGCCACCGCCTGGCAGACCCGTGAGATCACGGACGCCATGACCAAGGACTCGGGCGTCGAGCTCGCGGCCCTCAAGGTCGACGGCGGCATGACCTCCAACAACCTGCTGATGCAGACCCTCTCGGACTTCCTGGACGCCCCCGTGGTCCGTCCGATGGTCGCCGAGACGACCTGCCTCGGTGCCGCCTACGCCGCCGGTCTCGCCGTCGGCTTCTGGACCAGCACCGACGACCTGCGTGCCAACTGGCGCCGGGCCGCCGAGTGGACCCCCCGCATGGACGCGGACAGCCGCGACCGTGAGTACAAGAGCTGGCTCAAGGCCGTCGAGCGGACGATGGGCTGGCTCGAGGACGAGGAGAGCTGACGAGAGCCACTCGTAGGCTCAAGCCGCTCTGATGAGGAGTAAGAACCCGAAATGACCAGTCAGTCCACCCTCCAGTCCGTGCCTGCCCTCGGTACGCGCCCGGCCTCCGGCTCCAACCCGAGCCGCGCCGAGACCCGGGAGCAGCTCGCCAAGGCGTCGTACGACCTTCTCGTGATCGGCGGCGGCATCCTGGGCATCTCCACCGCCTGGCACGCCGCGCAGTCCGGCCTGAGGGTGGCTCTGGTCGACGCCGGTGACTTCGCCGGCGCCACCTCCTCCGCCTCCTCCAAGCTTCTCCACGGCGGTCTGCGCTATCTGCAGACCGGCGCGGTGAAGCTGGTGGCGGAGAACCACTTCGAGCGCCGTGCGGTGTCTCGCCAGGTGGCTCCCCACCTGGCGAACCCGCTCACGTTCTACCTGCCCGTGTACAAGGGCGGGCCGCACGGCGCGGCGAAGCTCGGGGCGGGCGTCTTCGCCTACTCCGCGCTCTCCGCGTTCGGTGACGGCGTCGGTCACCTCCTGTCCCCCGCGAAGGCGGCCCAGGACGTGCCCGAGCTGCGCACCGACAACCTCAAGGCCGTCGCCGTCTACGGCGACGACCAGATGAACGACGCCCGCATGGCGCTGATGACGGTCCGCGCGGCCGTCGAGGCGGGCGCGGTCGTCCTGAACCACGCCGAGGTGACCGGCCTCCGCTTCACCCAGGGCCGGGTCACGGGCGCCGAGCTGCGCGACCGGCTGTCCGGCGACGAGTTCGGCGTCAACGCCCGGCTCGTGCTGAACGCGACCGGCCCGTGGGTCGACCACCTGCGCAAGATGGAGGACCCGAACGCGGCGCCCTCCATCCGCCTCTCCAAGGGCGCGCATCTGGTCCTGAAGCGGACCTCGCCCTGGAAGGCCGCGCTCGCGACCCCCATCGACAAGTACCGGATCACCTTCGCCCTCCCCTGGGAGGACATGCTCCTTCTCGGTACGACCGACGAGGAGTTCGAGGGCGACCCGGCGGACGTCAAGGTCACCGAGAAGGACACCGCGCAGATCCTGGACGAGGCCGCGTTCTCCATCCGGGACCAGCAGCTCGACCGTGACCTGATCACGTACGCCTTCGCGGGTCTGCGGGTGCTGCCGGGCGGGCCCGGGGACACCGCCAAGGCCAAGCGCGAGACCGTCGTGACCGAGGGCAAGGGCGGCATGCTGTCCGTCGCGGGCGGCAAGTGGACGACGTTCCGGCACATCGGCCGCACCGTCATGCAGAAGCTGGAGGCGCTGCCGGGCCACCCGCTGGGCGACGACTTCGAACCGATCTCGTCCCTGCCGAAGAAGCTCCCGCTGCCCGGTGTCGCCAACCCGCGCGCGGTCGCGCACCGCCTGCTGGTCGACAACCCGGCGCCGGGTCCGCGCATGGCCGCCGACACGGCCAGGCACCTGGCCACCCACTACGGCTCCCTGGCCTTCGACATCGCCCGGCTGGCGAACGAGAACCCGGAGCTGGGCGAGCGCGTCCACCCCGACGCCCCCGAGATCTGGGCGCAGGTCGTGTACGCGCGTGACACCGAGTGGGCCGAGACGGCGGACGACGTGCTGCGCCGCCGGACGACGCTGACGATCCGGGGTCTGGCCACGGACGAGGTCCGGGCGAAGGTGCAGGACCTGCTCGACAAGAAGTAGGCGCTACGACTCCGAAGGGCACGGCTCCTCCTGACGGGAGCCGACCTGACCGGGACCCGGCCCTCCTCCCCTATGGGGCCGGTGTGCGAGAGGGGCGGCTCCACGCCGATGGAGCCGCCCCTCTCGCGTGCCGCGTTGTCAGTGGGGGGTGTTTCCATGGGGGCACGAGGGTTCATGCGCCCATGGAAGCACCACGCCGTGCTCCGCCTCGAAGCCGTCCGTGCCCAGGGTCAGCGAACCCCGGTGGACGACCTGCTCGACGACGGCGTCGGGGCCGCTGCGGCATGGACTGGCACGTGGTCGTCACCGGCCCGCACCGCGGACACATATGGCACGTCACCGATGTGGGCGCCCTGCCGTTCGGCGCGGAGTTCGGTCATACGACCGCCGCGCCCGGCTTCGCCGGATGGGTGCGGCACTGGGCCGCCGGCCAGGAGTGGTTCGACGCCGGGTCAGCCCAGTGAGGCGACGGCCTCGCGTACGGCGGTCACGTCCCGCAGCTCCTCGCGGCGCACGATCAGCTCACGACCCAGCAGCAGCGCCCTGCGGGACGCCGGTGCCGGGTCCGGGAGGGTCGTCAGGTCGGTCAGGTGGGCGAAGCCGATGATGCGGCGGATGATCTCCGTGCCGGCGTAGCCGACCGATTCCGTCCAGACGCGGCGCAGGAAGCGGTCCAGGTAGGCGTCGTCGAAGAAGGTGTCGACGCGGGTCGGCCACAGGCGGCGGAACTCCGTCTCGAAGGCCTCCCAGGACAGCCGGAGTTGGTCGCCGTGGTCGCTCAGCGACCCCAGCGCCCAGGCCCGTTCCTCCGACACCAGCGCGTTGGCCCAGTACAGGCCGAGGTCGTAGCCGATCGGGCCGACGAAGGAGAACTCCGGGTCGAAGACCCGCACGACCGGGGCGCCTTCCCGGTCGCCGACCATGATGCTGCCGGTGTGCAGGTCGCCGTGGAGGAGGGCCTGGGCGGTGGTCATGAAGGTGTGCCGGAGGTCGGCGACCTCGGTGCGAAGGCGGGCGTCCGCGCGGAACTTTGCCGCCAGGTCGGCCACACCCTCGTGCCAGTGGTTGTGCTCGTGCTCGATGTACGGCTCGGAGAGGACCACGTCCTCGGTGATCTTGCACAGCTCGGGGCTGACCGAGGCCGCGATGAGGGCCTTGCGCTCGGCGGAGGGCATCCCGAAGTCGCTGGTGGCGAAGGAGAGCTGGGCCACGAACTCGCCCACCCGGGCCGAGGTGTTCGGGCCGTAGGCCGCGCCCTCGTTGAGGAGCGTGCGCAGGACCTCCAGGTCCGACATGTCCTCCATGACGAGGGCGTAGTTCTCGGGGTCGTAGCCGTGGATCGCCGGGATCTTGTCGGGGGCCACCTTGGCGACCTGGTCGTAGGCGCGGGCCTCGGCGTCGGCGCGGTCCGGGTTCATCGGCCAGGACGGGCCCGCCACGCGGACCCACGGCAGGGCCTGCTTCACGGCGAGGCTGTGGGTGCCGGCGGGCGAGGTCGCCAGGAAGACGCGGTTCATGTTGCCGTCGGAGACCTCGCGGACCTCCGGGTCGGCGGCCTCGTCCCAGTGGCCGCGCTCCCGCAGGTAGGCCGGGATGTCCTCGGTCTCCAGGATGCGGTAACCCATCGTGAACTCCCCTATGCGGTGCGGCGCTTGGACAGGGTGAAGCTGAAGACCAGGGCGAGGATGAGGACCGCGCCCTCGACGACGTCCTGGGTGTAGTACGGCAGGCCCTTGATGGTCAGGCCGGTGGTGATGATGCCGATCAGCACCGCGCCGAGGGCCGTGCCCCAGACGTTCGGGCGGCCCTTGCCGAGAACCGACGTGCCGACCAGGGCGACCGCGACCGCCTCCAGGAGCTGCGAGGTGCCGGCCGACACGTCGCCCTGGCCGATGCGGGACGCCAGGATCAGACCGCCGACGGAGGCCAGGACTCCGGACAGGACGTAGGCGAGGGCCCGGTACGCGCCGACGCGGATGCCGGCCAGCCGGGACGCCTCGGGGTTGGCGCCGATGGCGTACAGCACCCGGCCCCAGCGGGTGCGGGCGAGGAAGACCCAGGCGGCGATCGTCAGCCCGCCGAAGACGAGGACGGAGATCGGGACGCCGAGGACCGTGCCGCGGTCGATCTTCAGGAAGCCCTCGGTGAACTTGCCGGGGGCGGTGGTGCCGTCGTCCAGGGTCATGCCGGGGGTGATGGACTGGCCGTCGACGAGGACGAGTTTGAGGCCCTGGACGATGAACAGCGTGCCGAGCGTCGCCAGCATGTCGGGGATCTTCAGTACGACGATCAGCAGGGCGTTGAGCAGGCCCACCACGGCGCCCGCCGCGAGCACCGCGACGATGGCGACGGTGCCGATCTGGTTGTAGACGACCATGGTCTGGGCGGCGACGGAGACTCCGAGGCCCGCGACCGCGCCGACGGACATGTCCATCCCGCCGACGGCCAGGGTGAGGGTGACGCCGAGGCCGAGGATGGCGGCGACGGAGACATAGCGCAGGGTGTCGAGGAGGGTCGCCGACTCGCGGAAGGAGCCCTCGCTGAGCGCGAAGTAGAGGAAGAGGGCGACCGTCACGAAGAGGAAGCCGTACTTGATGACGGCGCTCTGGACGCGCGCGGCCGGGGTGGCCGTGGTGGACGGCGTCGCCGTCTTCACCGGGGTGCTCTGGGCTGTGGTCATGGGGTGCTTCCTTCAGCGGCGGCGGGCGTCACACCGACGCCGAGATGGTCTGGATCACGCGGTCGCGTTCCGCGTCCTCGCCGTAGGCCTCGAGGTGGATCTCGCCGGCGGCCAGCACGACGACGCGGTCGGCGACCTCCAGCACCTCGTCGACGTCGGCGGACAGGACGAGCACGGCGGCGCCCTCGGCGGCCAGGGCGCGGGCGCGGCGGCCGATGTCCCGGCGGGCGCCGATGTCCACGCCTCGGAATGGCTCGTCCAGGATGAGGACGCGGGGTGTCTCGGCGAGCCAGCGGCCGACGACCACCTTCTGCTGGTTGCCGCCGGACAGCTCCTCGACGGTGCTGTGCTCGTCGCGGGTGACGACACCGAGGGCGTCGATGGTGTCCCGGCCGAGGGCGTCCTCCTTGGCCGTGTTCACGAGGCCCAGGCGGGAGAAGGACTTCAGGAACGGCAGCGAGATGTTCTGGGCGAGGGACCAGCCGGGGACGAGGGCGTCGGCGTGCCGGTCCTCGGGGACCAGGTGGATGCCGGCGCGGATGGCGTCGGCGGGGCGGCGGGGCGTGTAGGGCTTGCCGTCCAGTTCGACCGCGCCGGTGGTGAAGGGCTCGGCGCCGAACAGGCCGCGGGCCAGCTCGGTCTTGCCCGCGCCCAGCAGGCCGACGACGCCGGTGACCTCGCCCGTGCGGATGTCCAGGTCGAGCGGCGTGCGGCCCTCGAAGAGCCGGACGCCCCTCAGCGAGAGGGCCACTTCACGGGAGGGCCCTGCGTCCCGTACCGGCCGGGCCGTGGTCGCCTCGTGGGCCTGGGCGAGCATGGCGCGCAGGGCCGCGTCCCAGTCGAAGGGCTTGGCCTGGTCCTCGGTGAGACGGCCGTCCCGCAGGACGACCAGCCGGTCGGCGAGGGCGTCGATCTCGCCGAGACGGTGGGAGACGTAGAGGACGGCGATGCCGTCGTCGCGCATCTTCTCGACCAGGGCGAAGAGGCGTTCCGCCTCGGCCGCCGACAGCGCGGAGGTCGGCTCGTCGAGGATGAGGAGGCGCGGGCGGGTGGCCAGGGCGCGGGCGAGGATGAGCAACTGCCGGTCGGAGATGCCGAGTTCGGTGACGTCTCTTTTCAGCAGCGCGTCGCTCCAGCCCAGTTCCAGGCCCGCCTGGATCTCGCGGGCGCGGGCCAGCAGCTTGGCGCCGTTGAGGAAGGGGTTGCCGCGGCGCTGGGCGAGCTCCTCGAAGACGAGGTTCTCGGCGACCGTGAGGCCGGGCACGATGCCCTCGCCGATGCGCTGGTGCACGGTCTGGATGCCCAACTGCCGGGCGGCCAGCGGCGACTGGAGGGCCGCGGGCTCCCCTGCGACCCGTACCTGGCCGCCGTGGTCGGTGTGCACACCGGAAAGGATCTTGATCAGTGTGGACTTGCCGGCGCCGTTCGCGCCGAGCAGCGCGACGACGCTGCCCGGTGCGATGTCCAGCGAGACGGACTCCAGGACCGTCTTGCCACTGAAGGCCATGCTGACGTCCGTCAGCCCGACGGCCGGTTCAGTGGGCGACATTCGAGATCCAGTCCGCGGTCGAGACCTGGGACAGGTTCAGCGCGGGCAGTGCCTCGCGCAGCTGGTCCATGTTCTCGATCTTCTTCTCGCGCAGGAAGTCCTGGGTGATGGCGACGGCCGGGAACTCGACGGAGGTCTTGTTCAGCTGACCGGCCAGTTCGAGGGCGGTGGTGCGGACGACGGCGGCGCCGACCGCGGACGGGTCGGTGCCGGCGGTGGCGACCCAGGGGCTGTCGGCGGCGGTCATCTGCTGGATGTCGGCGTTGGAGACGTCCGCGCCGAAGACCTTCACCTTGTCCTGGAGCTTCTTGTTCTGCACGGCGAGGACGGTGCCCTTGGCGAGCTCGTCGTAGGGGGCGAAGACGCCGGCGACGTCGCCGTGCTGGGTGAGCGCGGCGGAGACGAGGGGAACGTTGTCGGTGGCCGTGGAGTCGGTGACCTTGCCGACCTTGAACTCCTGCTTCCAGCCCTGCGCGGCGACTTCCTTCGCCCACACGGTGTCGCGCTTGTCGAGGGCGGCGTAGCCGGCCACGTTGACGTAGCCGACCTTGGCGTCCTTGCCGACCTTCTGGGCCATCACGTCGAGGACGGCCTGGGCCATGCTGGCGTCGTCCTGCTTGGTGGCGACGACGCCCTTGGTGGCGGTCTCGACGTCGTAGACGACGACCTTGATGCCCTTCTTCACGGCCTTGTCGATCTCCGGCTGGATGGTGGCCGGGAAGCCGTGGTCGATGATGATCGCCTTGGCACCGGAGTTGATGGCCGAGGAGAGGTCGGTGGCCTGCTTGGCGTTGTCGGCCTGGGCGTCGTACACGGTCAGGTCGATGCCGAGGGCCTTGGCCTGCGCCTTGGCGCCGTTGCCCCACTGCTCGAAGTAGTCGCCGGCGCCGCTCTGTCTGACCAGGGCGACCTTGACCGCGCCCGCGCTGAACGGGGCGGGCTTCTTGCCGGTGGCGGCCGACGCGGAGGCGGCGGTGTCGCCGGCGTCCTTGGAGGCGTCGCTGGACTGCGAGCAGCCGGAGAGCACGAGCGCGGAGAGGGACGCGAGGGAGAGCGCGGCAAGGGGCAGACGGGTGCGGGACATGGTGGGGCTCCAGGTGCGGGGTGGTGCAGAGCGGATGAGAGAGGTGCCTGGCCCGGAGCGCGAGCAGAAGGGAATGCGCCACCGCCGCAGGGAGGGCAGGGCGGGGCTCCGGGAGGGGTCAGCGACAGCTGGTGGTGGTCGTCCGGAGCAGGTCCACGTACAGCCGCCGCACGAGCAGCAGCGTCTTCATACGCAGATCATGAGAACGATTTCAGCCATCCGTCAAAGGTGTGGAAGCGGTTTCTCAGCAGGTGAGACAACGACTACGTCACACCCGATTGACCTGACATGGCGGGTTACCATCGCGGGACCGGCACCCGACCCGGCACAGTGAGGCCCCGATGACGACACCCCGTGCGAACGCGCTGCGTATGCCCTGCATGCGCCGCTGTTGTCGCGCGCTGTGTCGCGGCTGACCAACTGTCCCGCCGCGTTTCGCCGCCGTCCCTCTTCCTCCCCCGCCGGTCCGGTGCTTGTCTCGGTATCCGGACTTTCCTTCCAGACGCCTGGAGTTGTTCCCATGACGCTGCTGACCACCTGGTCCGAGTCCGGCCCCGAGACGCAGGTCCGCCGCACCTCGGACCCCGCCGAGATCGCCGAGGCGCTCAAGCCGCTCGGTGTGCGCTACGAGCAGTGGCCGATCCGCGAGGACGTCCCCTTCGACGCCGACAGCGACACGGTGTTCGCCGCGTACGGCCCGGAGATCGAGAAGCTGAACGCCGAGGAGGGCTTCACCACCGTCGACGTCCTCGGCCTGCACCCCAGCGACGACCCGGAGTTCCCCGCGAAGGCGAAGGCCGCGCGCGAGAAGTTCCTCCAGGAGCACACGCACGACGACGATGACGAGGTCCGTTTCTTCGTCTCCGGCTCCGGCATCTTCTATCTGCACGTGAACGGCGAGGTGCACGCGGTCTTCTGCGAGAAGGGCGACCTGCTGGGCGTGCCGCGCGGCACCACCCACTGGTTCGACATGGGCACCAACCCGTCGTTCACCGCGATCCGCTTCTTCCACGAGGAGGACGGCTGGATCGGCAACTTCACCGGTTCGACGATCGCGTCCCGCTTCCCGGACTACGACACGATCGCGGCGGGCTACGAGGCGGACAAGGCCTCCGCATGAGCCTGTCGTACGACGTGGACGCCGTGGTGCTCGACATCGAGGGCACCACGAGCGCCACGGGCTTCGTCGTCGACGTCCTCTACCCGTACTCCCGCTCACGTTTCGGAGCACTGCTCTCCCAGCGCGGTGGTGATCCGGACGTCCAGCGGGCCGTCGCCCAGGTCCGCGAGGAGCTCGGCGACCCGCACGCGGACGCGGCGGCCGTCGAGAAGGCCCTCAACTCCTGGCTCGACGAGGACCGCAAGGCCACCCCGCTCAAGACCCTCCAGGGCATCATCTGGTCCGAGGGCTTCGCCCGCGGCGACCTCGTCTCGCACTTCTACGACGACGTCGTACCGCGGTTGCGTGCCTGGCACGCGGCGGGCCTGCGGCTGTACGTCTACTCGTCGGGGTCGGTGGCCGCGCAGCGGGCGTGGTTCACCAACAGCCCGGAGGGCGATCTGACGTCCCTCGTCTCGGGGCTGTACGACACCGAGAACGCGGGCCCCAAGCAGGAGCCGGAGTCGTACCGCCGTATCGCGGAGGCGACCGGCGTCGCGCCGTCGAGGCTTCTCTTCCTCTCCGACCGCCCCGGCGAGCTGGACGCGGCCCGTGCGGCCGGCTGGCACGCGGTCGGCATCCGGCGGCCCGGGGAGCCGTACTACGAGCAAGGCGTCGGCGACCACGCGCAGGCGGGGACGTTCGACGAGATCACCGTTTCTAGGAGCACCGCATGACCGCCGAGATCAGCGCACTCGACCTGGAGGAGGCGGGGGCGGTCCTCGCCGCCGAGTCCGCCCGCTTCGCCTCCTTCGGCTGGATGCGCGGCACCTCCGGCAACCTGTCCGTGGTGCTCGCCCGTGACCCGCTGCGCCTCGCGGTCACCGCCAGCGGCCACGACAAGGGTGAACTGACGCCCGCCGACGTGGTGTTGGTGGACGGGCAGGGCGCGGCCGTGCAGGGCGGCAAGCCGTCCGCGGAGGCCGAGCTGCATGCGCGGGTCGCCGCGCTGACCGGGGCCGGGGCCGTCGTGCACGTCCACACGGTGGCGTCCGTGGCCATGGGGCGGCGCGAGCCGGGCGGGATCGTCTTCAGGGACCTGGAGATGCTGAAGGGCGTCGGGCAGCCCGCGCACGACGTCGAGGTGACGCTGCCGGTCATCGCCAACAGCCAGGACATGAAGGTCCTCGGGGACCGGCTGGAGGCGGCGCGGGACCCGAGGATGCCGGCGGTGGTGGTCGCGGGGCACGGCCTCTATGTCTGGGGCGACAGTCCGAAGCAGGCCCGGCACCACACCGAAGTGGTGGAGTGGCTGCTGGAGTTGGAGCTGTCGCAGCGCTGAGCACCACAGAAAAAAGGGACCCTCTGGGATCAGGGGGTTTCTTTCCGTCTACTTCAGGTGATCCCCGGGCAGTTGACCGGCGGAGACCTCCAGCACGCCCCGTTCGGTCGCCAGCCCCGTCACCAGCCGCCCCGGCGTCACGTCGAAGGCGGGGTTGTGTCCGCGCGACTCGGCGGGCGCCGTGCGCACCCCGCCCCACTCCAGCACCTCGGCCTCACCGCGGAGTTCGATGTGGATGTCGTCGCCGGTCTTGGTGGCGAGGTCGACCGTTGTCGTCGGCGCGGCCACCAGGAACGGGATGCCGGCGTCGGCGCAGGCGAGGGCGACGCCCACGGTGCCGACCTTGTTGGCGGTGTCGCCGTTGGCGGCGATGCGGTCCGCGCCGACGATCGCCGCGTCGACCTCGCCGCGCAGGATGGTGCCGGCCGCGGCCCCGTCGGCCTGGACGTAGTGCGGGATGCCCTCCTGGACCAACTCCCAGGCGGTGAGCCGGGATCCCTGGAGCAACGGGCGCGTCTCGTCGGCGTACACGACCTCCAGGCGCCCGCGGGCGTGGAGTTCGCGGATGACGCCGAGTGCCGTGCCCCAGCCGGCGGTCGCGAGGGCGCCGGTGTTGCAGTGGGTCAGGATGCGCAACGGCCGGTCCTCGCCGACGAGTTCGAGCAGCCAGTCGGCGCCGAAGGCGCCCATCGCGCGGTTCGCCTCGACGTCCTCGCGCTGGACGGCGGCGGCCTCCTCCAGCACCGCGTCGAGGCCCTCGTCGAAGCGGGTCATGACGCGGTCCACGCAGACCATGAGGTTGACGGCGGTGGGGCGGGCCGCACGGACCCGGGCGACGGCCGCGCGTATCTCGTCCCGCGACCAGCCCGCGCGCTCCCCCTCGATGAGCGCGAGCGCGACACCGTACGCGCCCGCCGCGCCGATGGCCGGCGCGCCGCGCACCACGAGGCGCTGGATCGCGTCGACCAGGGTGTCCACATCGCGGACATCCAGCGTCTCGGTGCGCTGCGGCAGCAGCGTCTGGTCGATGAGGGCGAGGCTCTCCCCGGTCCACTCGACCGCACGCAATTCCTGGGGCATATCGGGACACTCCTGATGTTCCGGTGGTCTCCGCCACCGTACATGACCTGCACGAACCATAGTTCGAGACAGTCGAGCAGGTGTCCGGAAACGGATGCTACTGTCCAGCGATCAGTCCGCAGACCGAGACGAAGGAGGAAAGATCGTGCTGCTGACCAAGCGCCGTTTCCTCGACTTCGGCCGGTGTGCCGGCGACGGCTGTCGACGCTGACCCCGTCCCCGCAGCGTCACCCCACCCACCACCCCCACGCGCTCCCGGCGGAGCGCGTATCGCCGTATCCGGAAGGCCTCCCCCGATGCTCCGCAGATCCCGTCGTACCCTCCAGGTCGCCGCCACCACCGCACTGATCGTCACCGCCGCGACCGCCTGCAACGCCGCAGCGAAGAACGACTCCGGCAGCGCGAGCGCGGGCAGCAAGACGTCCTTCACGCTGGTCACCCCGGACGCCGTCGGCCAGAACGAGTTCCTCAAGCTCGCCGTCAGCGGCATCAAGTCCGCGGCGAAGAAGCACGACGGCTCGCAGAAGGTCTACGAGTCCACCGACACCGCCTCCCAGCAGCAGAACGTGCAGGCCGCGGTCGACGCCAAGCCGGACGTCATCGTGCTGGTCGGCTTCGAGTTCGCCGACATCGTCGCCCAGCAGGCCCAGAAGAACCCGAAGCAGCAGTTCCTGATCATCGACGCCTGCACCGCCAAGACCTTCAAGAACGTCAGCTGCGCGGTCTTCCGTGAGCACGAGGGCGTCTTCCTCGCGGGCGCCGAGGCGGGCCTGCTCAGCAAGTCGGGCAAGGTCGGCGCGGTCGACGTCCTCGACACTCCCCAGTTCCGTCGCTACAGCGACCCGTTCGCGGCCGGCGCCAAGAAGGTCGCGCCGAAGACCACCACCGACACCCGCTTCGTCGGCGGCCAGTCCCCCTTCGACGACTCGGCCCGCGCCAAGGAGCAGGCGGGCACCCTGCTCGCCAAGGGCTACGACCAGCTGATGGCGGCCGCGGCGGCCGGCAACTACGGCGTCTTCGAGGCCGCGAAGGCCAAGGGCGCCTACGCGTACGGCGTCGACGTCAACCAGTGCACCGCGGCGCCCGGCACGGTCGTCGACAACGTGATCAAGCGCACGGACGTCGCCGTGGAGAAGGGCATCGAGTCGGTGCTCGACGGCAAGGCGGGCACGACCGTCTCGTACGGCCTCAAGGAGGGCGGCATCAGCCTGACCGGCCTGGAGGACGGCGTCCAGACGTCGAAGTGCGTCATCGCCGACCACACGGACGTCCTCGCGAAGGTGAAGGAACTGCGCGACCAGATCGTGTCCGGGAAGCTGACGGTCGATGACCCCGCCGCAAGCTGATCCGGCGGTCGAGCTCCGGGGAATCACCAAGCGGTTCCCCGGCACGCTCGCCAACGACGCCGTCGACCTGACCGTCCGGCGCGGCGAGATCCACGCCCTCATGGGCGAGAACGGCGCGGGCAAGTCCACGCTCATGTCGATCCTGTACGGCATGACCCGCGCCGACGCCGGTTCGGTCCGGGTCGACGGGCGCGAGGCGGACTTCGCCAGCCCGAGTGACGCGATGGCCGCCGGGCTCGGCATGGTCCACCAGAGCTTCAAGCTGTTCGACTCGCTGAGCGTGGCCGAGAACGTCGTCTACGCCGCCGAGCCGCGCCGCTTCGGCCTGGTGGACCGGGCCGCGGCCCGCCGCCGGGTGCGTGAACTCGCCGAAGAGCACGGCCTGGCCGTGGACCCGGACGCGCGCGTCGGCGACCTGCCGGTGGGCCTGCGCCAGCGCGTCGAGATCCTCAAGCTGCTGCACCGCGGCGCCCGCACCCTGATCCTCGACGAGCCGACGGCGGTGCTCACGCCCGCCGAGGCGGACGCGCTGTTCGCCGTCCTCAAGTCGCTGGCCGCGCAGGGCCGTACGGTGATCCTCGTCACGCACAAGCTGCGCGAGGTCCTCGAAGGCAGCGACCGCGTGACCGTGCTGCGGGACGGCCGGGTGGTGGCCCGGCTGGTCACCGCGGAGACCTCCGCCGACAAGATCGCGGCCGCGATGACCGGCCGCGCGGTCGAACTGGACCGCGTCCACGCCCCGGGGACGCCGGGTGACGTGGTCCTGGACGTGTCCGACCTCACCACCGACGGGGTGCGCGAGGCTTCGCTCACGGTGCGGGCGGGCGAGATCGTCGGCATCGCGGGCGTCGCGGGCAACGGCCAGAGCGAGCTGATCGAGGCGCTGGCCGGACTGCGGCCGACCACTGGGGGACGCGTGTCCCTGCTCGACGCCGACATCACCCACGCCTCGGCCACCGAACGCCGCCTGGGGGGCCTGGCGTACGTCCCCGAGGACCGCCACGCGGTCGGTACGGCTCCTGCCGCGTCCGTCGCCGAGAACCTCGCGATGGGACATCACCGTACGTCGTTGTCGTCCCGCGGACTGCTGCCGCCGGCCGGAGTCCGGGCGCACGCACGGCAGTTGATCGACCGCTTCGGCATCAAGGCCTCGGCCCCCGAGGTGCCCGCCTCGGCGCTGTCCGGCGGGAATCTCCAGAAGCTGCTCATCGGCCGCGAACTCGCCCACGAGGCGCCGCTGTTGCTCGTCGAACAGCCGACCCGCGGGGTCGACATCGGGGCCATCCAGAACATCCACGACCAGCTGATCGCCTACCGCGACGCCGGTCACGCCGTGCTCCTCGTCTCGGCCGAACTGAGCGAGATCCGGGGCCTGGCCGACCGGGTGCTGGTGATGTACGAGGGCCGGATCACGGCGTCGTACGACAAGAACGAGGCGGACGAACGGACGCTGGGCCTGGCCATGGCGGGCGGCGCCACGAGGGAAGCCGCCGCGGTGGAGGCCGTCGACTGACATGAACAACCGCATACTCGGAGCCCTGCGCTCCCCCATCACCTTCTCCGTGCTCGCGGGCGTCCTCATCGGCGCCCTCTTCCTCGTCGGCACCGGCGCGGACCCGGTCGCGGCCTACGAGGCGGTCCTCACCGGCTCGCTCGGCGCCGACGGCATCGGCTCCACGCTGACGACGGGCACCAGCGTGCTCGGCATGGCGCTCGCGCTGGCGATCCCGTTGCGGGCCGGGCTCATCAACCTGGGCGGCGACGGCCAGCTGGTCCTCGGCGGCATCACGGCGGCCGTGACCGGCCTGTACTCACCGCTGCCGGCGCCCCTCACCGTCGTGCTCGCCCTCCTCGCGGGCATGGCCGCCGGCGCCCTCTACGCCGCACTGGCCGCCCTGTGCGAGAACCACTTCGGCGTTCCGCTGCTGGTCAGCAGCCTGCTGCTGAGCTACCCGGCGGTGTCGCTCGCCTCCTACCTCGCGCGCTACCCGCTCAAGGAGCCCGGCTCCAGCCTCCCGCAGACCCGTGCCCTGCCCGACGGGGTGGCGCTGCCCGCGTTCGGTGACTCCACGGTCACCTGGGGGCTGGTTCTGGTCGTCCTCGCGGCGGCCGCCTACTGGTTCACGGACCAGCGGACCGCGATCGGGTACGAGATCCGCATGACGGGTCTCAACGCGCGGTTCTCCGCCTACGCGGGCGTCGAACGCCGGGGCCTGACCCTGAAGTTGATGTCCGTGTCGGGCGCGACCGCCGGACTCGTGGGCGCCATCGGGGTGTTGAGCTTCCCGTACCGTTTCGTGGACGGCTCGCTGACCGCACCGGGCTACACCTGGACGGGACTCACGGCCGCACTGCTGGCGACGGCGGCCCCCCTCGGCACGGTCATCGCCTCCTTCTTCTTCGCCGTCCTCCAGGTCGGCGGCCTGGCGATGGAGCGGACGACGGAGGTGCCGCGCGAGCTGACGCAGGTGCTCCAGGCGATCGTGATCGTGTTCCTGGCGGCCCGACTGCGCTTCCCCAGCAGGTGGTTCAACCGTCGTAAGGAGGCGGTGTGATGTTCTTCGACTCCGATCTCCTGATGTCGGCGCTGCGCGCGCTGACCCCGATCCTGCTGGCGGCGCTGGGCGGTGCGATCTGCGAGCGTGCGGGGGTCTTCAACATCGGCCTCGAAGGCATGATGCTGATGGGCTGCTTCACTGCCGTGGCCACGAGCTGGTTCACCGGGAGCCCGTGGCTGGGCGTGCTGGCGGCGGCCCTCGCGGCGGCGGCCTACTCGCTGATCCTGGCGGTCGGCACGGTCACGCTGCGCGGCGACGCGGTCGTCCTGGGCGTCGCCATGAACCTCCTCGCCGTGGGCCTCACCAGCTTCCTGCTGCGTACGATCTTCGGCGTGCAGGGCACTTTTGACGACCCGTCACTCGCCGGGCTGCCACTCATCGGCGGTCTGAGTCCGCTCGCCTATTTGTCGTGGGCGGCGGTCGCCGTGGCCGCGGTCATGCTGTCCCGGCATGTGTGGGGGCTCAGGCTGCGCGGGGTCGGCGAGGCGCCGGACGCGGCGGCCACGCTCGGGGTGAGCCCCGCGAAGTACAAGTACGCGGCCGTCCTGCTCTCCGGCGTCCTGTGCGGACTCGCCGGGGCCCAACTCGCGCTCGGCAATGTCACGTTGTTCACCGAGAACATGACCGCGGGCCGCGGCTGGATCGCCGTCGTCGCCGTCATGCTCGGCCGCGCCCTGCCGCTCGGCGTCCTGCTCGCCGCGCTGCTCTTCGGCCTCGCCGAGGCGGCCGGCTTCCGCCTCCAGGGCCTCGGTCTGCCCCAGCAGGCCACCGACGCCGCGCCGTACGTCGTCACGCTCGGCGCCCTCTTCCTCACCACGGCACGCCGTCGTCGCCGTGTCCGCCCGTCGTCCACCGGAGCCGCCTCATGACGCAGGACCTGCTGCCCATCACCCGCATACCCCGCACCGGCCTGCCGGCCCACGCGATCGTCGTCGGCGACCCGGCGCGCGCCGCGGCCGTCGCCGCGCTGCTCGACGGCGCCGAGGAGGTGTCGTACCACCGCGAGTACCGTGTGTTCAGCGGCAGTTGGAAGGGCCTGCCGGTCGTCGTCGCCTCGCACGGGGTGGGCGGGCCGGGCGCGATCCTGCTGTTCCAGGAGCTCGCGGACGCGGGCGTGCGAGTGCTGCTGCGGTTCGGTACGGCGGGTGCGATGAAGCCGGGGATCGCCGACGGCGACCTCGTCATCGCCGAGGCGGCCGTCCGCGACGACGGGGTCACCCAGCAGCTGCTGCCGCCGGAGTACCCGGCGGTCTCCTCCCCCGAGGCCGTCTTCGCGCTCCAGCGCGCGGCCCGCGCGGCCGACGCCCCGCACCACCGGGGTGTCGTCTGGACCCGCGCGGCCTTCCAGCCCGGCCTGCTGCCGCTGTTCTCCTACGCCGGTGCCGGCCTCGCCGCCATCGAGATGGAGCTCTCCGCCCTGCTGGTCACGGCGTCGCTGCGCGGGCTGGTCGCGGGCGGGGTGCTGGTGGTCGACGGGGCGAACGCGGACGAGCTGGTGGACGACGAGGGCACCAGCGTCTACGACCCGCACCGTGACGTGGTCGCGGCCGGTGTCGAGAAGGGGGCCGTCGTGTCGCTGGAGGCGCTGCGGCTGCTGGCCGAGGAGTACGGGCTGTGAGCATCGATCTGCTGGTGCACGGCGGTGACGTCCTGACCGTCGACGAGGCCGGGACCGTCGTACGGGACGGGGCGGTCGCGGTCCACGAGGGCGAGATCGTCGCCGTCGGCCCCGCCGAGGAGCTGAAAGCGCGCTTCACAGCCGCCGAGGACGTTGACGCGGCGGGCTGTCTCGTCCTGCCCGGCCTGGTCAACACGCACACCCACCTCGCGATGACCCTCATACGGGGTCTCGCCGACGACGTCACCCTCCAGGGGTTCCTGGAGCGGGTGCTGCCCGCCGAGGCCCGGCTGCTGGCGCCGAAGAACGTGGCTGCGGCGGTACGGCTCGCGATCGCCGAGAGCGTCCGGGCCGGGGTGACCTCCGCGCTCGACATGTACTGGTTCCACGAGGCGGCCGAGCAGGCGGCCCGGGAAGCGGGCTGGCGGCTGCACACCGGGCCCACCTTCATGGACGTACCCGAGCCGCCGGACGCGATCGCCTACGAGGACCGGCTGGAGTGGGCGCGCCGGGACCTGCTGGCGCGCGGCCCGGCCCGCCCCGGCCACCGGCCCGTGGTGTTCGCGCACTCGACGTACACCCTCTCCCCCGACCAGCTCGTCGAGATCTTCGCCCTGGCACGCGAGTTCGGCGCCCTGATCCACATCCACGCGGCCGAGAACGCCACCGAGGTCGCCACGGTCGAGGTCAAGTACGGCAAGCGTCCCGTGGAGTTGCTGGACTCGCTCGGGCTGCTCGGCGACGACGTGCTGCTGGCGCACGCCGTGGATCTGACCGGCCCGGAGATCGCGGTGCTGGCCCGCACCGGCACCTCGGTCGCCCACTGCCCGGTCTCCAACCTGAAGTTGGGCTGCGGGATCGCGCCGGTGCCGCGGCTGCTGAGCGCCGGGGTGACCGTCGGGCTGGGCACGGACGGGGCCGTCAGCTCCAACACGCTGGACGTGCTCGGGGCGGTGCGGCAGGCGGCGCTCGTGCACAAGGCGGGCGGCGACCCCACCCTCGTCGGCGCCGAACGGGCCGTACGGATGGCGACGATCGAGGGTGCGCGGGCACTGGGGCTCGGGGAGCAGTTGGGCTCGTTGGAGGTGGGCAAGCGGGCCGACCTGGTCGTCCTCGACCTGAACGCCCCGCATCTGCGGCCGCCGCATGACCCGTGGTCGACGCTCGCCTACGCGGCGCACTCGGCGGATGTACGGGACACCGTGGTCGACGGGCGGGTGCTGATGCGGGACCGGGTGCTGACCACGCTGGACGAGCCGGCCGTGATCGCCGACCTGGAAGCACTGGTCTGACCGGGGATTTCGCTCCCGCGACGCTCTTTCCGCCCCCATAATGACGTGAGACATCGGATGTCTCGACGGACATGCGCGTGAACCACAGGGAGGCCGGCCATGGCAGTGACCGACGAGGCGATCGAGAAGATCAAGGACATGATCGTCTCCGGCGCCCTGCGCCCCGGCGACCGGCTGCCGAAGGAGTCCGAACTCGCCTCGGACCTCGGGCTGTCCCGCAACTCCCTGCGCGAGGCCGTGCGCGCCCTGTCGCTGATCCGGATCCTGGACGTGCGACAGGGCGACGGCACGTACGTGACCAGCCTCGACCCCCAACTCCTGCTGGAGGCCCTGAGTTTCGTCGTCGACTTCCACCGCGACGACACGGTGCTGGAGTTCCTCGCCGTGCGCCGCATCCTGGAGCCGGCCGCGACCGGGATGGCTGCCTCCCGGGTCAGCGAGCAGCAACTGGACGCGCTCTCGGCCCAGTTGGACAAACTCGGCGCCAACCCGTCGGTGGAGGAGCTGGTCGCCTCCGATCTGGACTTCCACCGGGGCATCGTGCAGAGCTCCGGCAACTCCGTGCTGTGCTCCCTCCTCGACGGCCTGTCGGGCCCCACCACCCGGGCCCGGATCTGGCGCGGCCTGACCCAGGAGGACGCCGTCAGCCGCACACTGCACGAGCACCGCATGATCCTCACCGCCCTGCGGGACCGGGACGCGGAGGCGGCGCGGTCATGGGCGACGGTGCACATCGCGAGCGTGGAGCAGTGGCTACGCGCGTCACTGTGAAACGGGTGATTCGACCCGGCGCAGATCATCGGGGGGTGTTCCGGGGTGGCTAATGGGGCAGTGATGCGTTCACTCCCCCGTGCAAGGGGGCTGCGGACGCCCCCGCTGGACGCCGTAAGGTTGGGGCGTACGGGAGGGCACGTCGGAAGGAGGCGCTGGGTGATCGAGCTCGAGGGGGTTCCCGAGCTGATCGACCCGGTCATGGTGGCCGCGTTCGAGGGCTGGAACGATGCCGGCGACGCCGCCTCCACCGCGGTCGCGCATCTGGACAGGGAGTGGAAGGGCGAGGTGTTCGCGGCGCTGGACGCCGAGGACTACTACGACTTCCAGGTGAACCGGCCCACGGTGTGGATGGACGCCGGAGTACGCAAGATCACATGGCCCACGACGCGGCTGTCCGTGGTCCGGGTCGGCGGCGAGAAGCCGCGCGATCTCGTACTGGTCCGAGGTATCGAACCGTCCATGCGCTGGCGCTCGTTCTGCAACGAGCTGCTGGGCTTCGCCCATGAACTGGGCGTCGAGCTGGTCGTGATCCTGGGCGCTCTGCTCGGTGACACCCCGCACACGCGTCCGGTCCCGATCAGCGGGACCACGTCCGATCCGGACCTGGCCCAGCGGATGGACCTGGAGGAGACCAAGTACGAGGGGCCCACGGGCATCGTCGGCGTCCTCCAGGAGGCGTGCACGCACGCGGGTGTGCCGGCCGTGTCGCTGTGGGCGGCCGTGCCGCACTACGTGTCGCAGCCGCCGAACCCGAAGGCGACGCTGGCCCTGCTCAACCGGCTCGAGGACCTGATCGACGTGCGCATCCCGCTGGGCGAGCTGCCCGAGGACGCGCGCGCCTGGCAGGTGGGCGTGGACCAGCTGGCCGCCGAGGACACCGAGGTCGCCGAGTACGTGCAGACGCTGGAGGAGGCCCGGGACACCGCCGAGCTGCCGGAGGCGTCGGGCGAGGCGATCGCCCGCGAGTTCGAGCGGTATCTGCGGCGCCGGGACGGCGGCAGCCCGCCGGGCGGGCACGCGACGGACAGCGGCGACGGTACGTCGTATCTGCGGGACGGCCCCAGCGGTCGTACTCGCCCGCCGAAGCCGCCGAAGCCGAGCGCGGACACGGATCCCGAGCCGGGTGCGGAGTCGGGGACCGATGGCGACGATTCAGGGGATTCGTCGGAGGAGTGAGAAGCGAGACGGGGAAGGGCGGTGCGCCTGGCGCGCACCGCCCTTTGTCACGTCCCGAGGGTCGGTGTCACACCTGCGGCACCGCCACCGCGTCGTAGTCGGTGTCGGGTGTCGGCTGCTCCACGTCGAAGCGGGCGTTGGGCAGGTAGAGCCGGTCGCCCCAGGCCGCGACGGTCGTCGGGATGCGGAAGCGCGGGTCGGTGATCCGGGTGATCGCCGTGCCCTTGGTGCCGGCCGCGTTCAGGCGGAAGACGTCGATGGCGTTCTGCGCCTGCTGGACGACGTAGAAGGTCCGGCCGAGCAGCAACATGCCGTCCCCGTTGGGGAGTTTGGCGCCGCCGAGGTCGACGGCGGTGGCGGCTCCGGTGCGCGGGTCGACCCGCATGAGGGTGCCGCCGTCGGCGAAGCAGTTCACCACGAGCAGGGCGCGGCCGTCGGGGGTGCGCTCGATGCCGTTGGCGGTGAAGTCGTCGCCCTGGACCCAGTCGCCGGACAGGGGCAGCGTCGTCAGGGCCCCGGGCGCGCCGTGCTTGCCGAGGGCCACACGGTAGAGCTGGGCCTTGAAGGAGTCGGTGAACCAGGCGGCGCCCGGGGTGAGGATCACGTCGTTCACGAAGCTGCCGCCAGTGGCGTACACCTTCTCGAGGGCGCCCGAGCGGAGGTCCACCGTGCGGATCTCCCCGCTGACGCCGCCGGCGAGGAACAGCCGGCCGTGGCCGATCTTGAGGCCCACGGTGGGGTGCTCGGCGCCGAGGCCCTTGCTGACGACGGAGCCGCGGCCCGTGGCGAGGTTCGCCCGGTAGATGTCCCCGTTGGCCAGGGAGCCGAAGTAGGCGAAGGGTTTGCCGCCGATGGTGATGCCCTCGGGCTGGAAGCCGTCGGGCAGCGGGAACTGGTCGGGCCAGGCGGTTTTCGGCGCTGCGGCCGCGTGCGCGGTGCCGCCGAGCAGCGCCGCTCCCGTCAGCGCCGCTGTTCCGGTGAGCAGTCTTCTACGTGCGAAGGAACGTGCTGTGGGTGCCACTGTGCGTCCTTCTGCCAAGGGGCCGGCGATCACCGGCCGAACGGTCAACAGACGCTCTCACCCCATCACATGACCGTCACCTCCGCAGTCTTTGGCCGGATTGTGGCGGGACATCTGTTTCAGGACGGATTGCACGCGGTACCCAGTTCAACTTGTTTTCAAACCGAGTTGGCGAACACGGGGTGGACGGGGGGCCGTTCCGGTGGTTGGTTGTCCCCGGAGACGCATCGAGTCCCCAGCAGGACGCACCACCCGCAACCAGGCACCCGCAAGGACCGAAGGGAGCGGCACCCGATGAGCGACCAGGTACAGCCGGCGCAGGGCCCGGGAGCGTCCGGGCCGGGGCCCGACGGAGCGGGATTCACCTATCGAGGGGCCGAGCAGGAACTGATCGTCGTCGCCCGCCCCGAGGCCCGGCTGCGTGCCGGCGCCGAGGGCGTACGGTCGGCGGCCGGCGCCGACGTCTCGGCCCTCAACATGTTCCTCAGCGACGAACAGCTCGCTCTGGAACCCCTGTTCGGCAGCGAGGAGAGGCTTCAGCAGTCGGCCACGGCGAACACCGAGAACGTGCCCGACCTCGCGCTGTTCTACCGGGTCAGCGGCGACCGCAGCCGCGCCGAGGAACTGCGCTCGCGGATCGCCGCGCTGCCGGGCATCGACACCGCGTACGTGAAGCCGGGCGCCGTCCCCGCCTCCCTGGGGCAGGTCGGCGAGGAGAGCGGTCGGCTGAAGGAAGGCGCCCCGGTCACCCCGGACTTCAGCAGCCGGCAGGGCTATCTGGGGCCCGCCCCCGAGGGGATCGACGCCCGCTGGGCCTGGCAGCGGCCCGGCGGCACCGGTCAGGGCGTGACCGTGATCGACGTCGAGGGCTCCTGGCAGCTCGGTCACGAGGACCTGGCCGCCAAGCTGGCCGGCGTCGTGGTCGGCACCCCGCTGACCGACCTGGCCTGGCGCAACCACGGCACCGCGGTGATCGGCGTGATCGGCGGCGACCGCACCGAGTTCGGGGTCACGGGCGTCGTACCGGACGCGGTGACCGCGGCCGCGTCCTTCCAGGGCATCGGCACCGCGGCCGCGATCCACGCGGCGGCGGACCGGCTCGGCCCCGGCGACATCGTGCTGGTCGAGCTGCACCGCCCGGGCCCGCGGCTGGACTTCGCCGACCGCGACGACCAGAAGGGCTACGTCGCCCTCGAATGGTGGCCGGACGACTTCGCGGCCGTCCGGTACGCCACCGCCAAGGGCGTGATCGTCGTGGCGGCCGCGGGCAACGGGTCCGAGTCCCTCGACGACGCCGTCTACGAGCGCCGCCCGGACGCGTTCCCGGAGTGGTGGCGCAATCCGTTCAACCCGTCCAACCAGTCCTCCGGCGCGATCCTGGTCGGCGCGGGCGCCCCGCCGCCCGGCACGCACGGCCGCGACCACGGCCCGGACCGCTCCCGGCTCGCGTTCTCCAACTACGGTGCCCGCGTGGACGCCCAGGGCTGGGGCCGCGAGGTCACCACCACCGGCGGCTTCTGGGACCGGCCCGGCGACCTGCAGGGCGGGGCCGAGGAGATCGCCTGGTACACGGACACGTTCTCCGGGACGTCCTCGGCCTCGCCGATGGTGGTCGGCGCGCTGGCCGCGCTCCAGGGCATGCTGAAGGCGGCCGGCCAGGCACCGATGTCCCCGGAGCGGGCCCGCGCGATGCTGCGGGCGACCGGCTCCCCGCAGCAGGACGCGCCGGGCCGGCCCGCGTCCCAGCGGATCGGCAGCCGGCCCGACATCAAGGCGGCGGTCACCCATCTGCTGCCGCACGCGGTCGGCTCGGGTCAGGCCGAACGGTACTGGGACGAGCTGCTGCCGTATCCGCGCGAACTCCCGCCGAGGCTCCGGCTGTTCGTGGCCGGCGGCTGGCGGAACCTCAACCATCCCTCCCCGGAGATCCGCCAGGCGGTGCACTCCGCCTTCGCGGGGGGACGGCCCGACGTCCGCGTGTGGTTCGCGGACGACGATGTCGTCGGCCTGGTCGTGACGGGCTGACGACAGCACATCCCAACCATCAAGGGAAGGTGACACCCGCATGAACACCACCCCGCAGATGAGCCAACTGGGACCACAGCAGGGCCAGCAAGGTCAGCAAGGCCAGCAGGGACAGCAGTTCCCGAGCACCTCTCCGTACCAGCAGCAACAGCAGCAGCCGTTCGGCCAGCAGGGCTTCGGTCAGCAGGGCGTCGGCCAGCAGCAGCCCTACGGCATGGGCGGCGGCTCGCTGGAGCAGCTCCAGCAGCTCGGCCAGCAGCAGCCCTACCAGCAGCTGCTCCAGCAGCTCGGCCAGCAGCCCTTCGCTCAGCAGCAGGGCTTCGGCCAGCAGCAGGGCCAGCAACAGGGCCAGCAACAGGGCCAGCAACAGGACCAGCAACAACAGCAACAGGTCGAGCAGCAGGTGCAGCAGCACATCCACCAGATCGCCCAGGCCGCCGTGCAGTACTTGCAGCAGCAGGTGCAGACGCAGGCGTTCCAGGCCGGCATCGCGAACGGCTACATCGATGTCGTCCAGCCGCTGCCGGGGCAGCCGAGTGTGATCGGGCTGCTGATCGGCGGTCAGCTGAGGGTCCTGTTCAACCCCAACCCGCAGACCCACGACCAGGTCCAGGAGGCGTTCGCCTTCGGCCACCAGGTCATCGGCATCTGGGACTCGCAGACCCCGCAGATCCTGCGCAGCATCCAGGTCCGCAAGATCTGACCGGCACCAGGTGACACGAAGGGCGCTTCCCCCGTCGGGGAAGCGCCCTTCTCGGTACCGGAGCGCTACAGCGCGACGCCGAGCAGCGCGTCCACCGCGCGCGAGACGACGCCGGGGGCGCTCTCGTCCGTGCCGCCGGACTCCTCCTGGCGGGCCGCCCAGCGGTCTACCGCGGCGAGCGCGGCCGGGGCGTCGAGGTCGTTCGCGAGGGCCTCGCGGATCTCCTCGACGAGAGCCTCGGCGGCCGGGCCGTCAGGCCGGGAGACGGCGGCACGCCACCGTCCGAGCCGCGCGACCGCGTCCTGGAGCACCTGGTCGGTCCACTCCCAGTCGGCCCGGTAGTGGTGGGCGAGCAGGGCGAGCCGGATCGCGGCCGGGTCGACGCCCGCGCGGCGCAGCGCCGAGACGAAGACGAGGTTGCCCTTGGACTTGGACATCTTCTCGCCGTGCAGGGCGACCATGCCGGCGTGGACGTACGCCTTGGCCATGGGGAACTCGCCGGTGAGCACCTGGGCGTGCGAGGCGCCCATCTCGTGGTGCGGGAAGGCGAGGTCGGAGCCGCCGCCCTGGACGTCGAAGGTCATGCCGAGGTGGTCGAGGGCGATGGCGACGCACTCGATGTGCCAGCCGGGCCGGCCGCGGCCCAGCGAGCCGCCGTCCCAGCTCGGCTCGCCCGGGCGGGCGGCCATCCACAGCATCGGGTCGAGCGGGTTCTTCTTGCCCGCCCGGTCCGGGTCGCCGCCGCGCTCGGCGGACAGCAGCCGCATGGCGGCGGCGTCGAGGTTGGAGACCTTGCCGAAGTTCGGGTCGGACTCGACGGAGAAGTAGATGTCGCCTTCGAGCTCATAGGCGGCGCCCGCGTCCCGCAGCCGCTCCACCAGCGGAACGATGCCGGGTATCGCCTCCACGGCACCGATGTAGTGCTGCGGCGGGAGCATCCGCAGGGCGGTCATGTCCTCGCGGAAGAGGGCCGTCTCCTTCTCGGCGAGGGCGACCCAGTCGATACTGTCCCGCTCGGCGCGCTCCAGGAGCGGGTCGTCGACGTCGGTGACGTTCTGGACGTAGTGAACCTGCCGCTTGGTGTCGAGCCACACGCGCTGCACGAGGTCGAACGCGTTGTAGGTCGCCGCGTGTCCCATGTGGGTGGCGTCGTACGGCGTGATGCCGCAGACGTAGATTCGGGCGACGGGACCGGGGTCGAGGGAGACCAGACCGCCGGTCGCGGTGTCGTGGATCCTCAGGTCGCGGCCCTGACCAGGCAGGGCGGGGACCTCGGAAGCGGGCCAGGCATGCATGTCATGAGCCTAACCGGACGGATGTTCCGTATACGAACCGGACCGGGCCGGATGGCCGGTAAGGCGGTCTTGCGCACTGTCGTCCAGTGTGCTGCTACACCGGCGGCCAGGGAATGGCCGGCCACTCACCGCTCGGCTCCGGGTGCTTCCCGGTGGCGAGCAGTTCGTCCACACGCGCGCGTGTGGCGTCGAGTTCGGCAGGGGTGATGAGTACGGCCAGACGGGCGGCCAGGGCTCCTTCGGCGCCGAGTGCCTCCTTGAGGCCCTTGAGGACGTCGACCGCCTCCCCTGTCAGGGGCTCGCCCGCCCAGCCCCACAGCAGGGTGCGGAGCTTGTTGTCGACGTTGAAGGTGACGCCGTGGTCGATGCCGTACAGGCGCTCCCCGGCGGGCAGCAGATGGCCGCCCTTGCGGTCCGCGTTGTTGATCACGGCGTCCAGGACGGCCAGCCGGCGCAGCCGTTCGTCGTCGGCGTGCACCAGCAGCGCGGTCTTGCCTTCGCCGACCTCGGCGAAGCCGATGGCCTTCCAGCCGGGCTCGGGTTCCTCGCCGTCGACCAGGGCGAGCAGCTCGGCGCCGGGCGCGCCCTCGATCCACAGCTGGACCATGCCCTCGCCGAACGGCCCGTCGCGCAGCACGGTGGGCGGGACCAGGCCCCAGCCGGTCGCCTCGGACACCTCGTAGGCGGCGACCTCGCGCTGGGCGAGGGTGCCGTCCGGGAAGTCCCACAGGGGGCGCTCGCCGCGGACGGGCTTGTAGACGCAGTAGGCCTCCTGGCCGTCGTGCTCCACGGAGCAGTACAGCACCGCGTTGGAGGCGTCCCGGATCTGTCCGCGCACCGTCAGCTCACCGCGGGTGAGCAGCTCGGCCGTGGTCACGCCCCGCGGCGGTATCCGTTCTGGCGCGGACATACGTGTCCTTCCGGGTCGAGCGGGAGGCTGCACAGCGGGCACGGCGGCCGCCCGGCGTTGACGACGTCCAGGGCCCGCTTGGCGAAGGCTCGCGCCTGCGCGCCGGTGAGCCGGACCCGCAGCATCGGGGGGCCGTTCTCCTCGTCCTGGAGGAGCCTTTCCTCGGCCTCGGCGAGGTCCTCCTCGGACTCCGCGTCGAGTTCCACGAGGGCCTGCGCCTCGACGATCATGCGCTGCTCCTCACCGTCCCAGGCCAGCGCCATGGTGCCGACGCGGAACTCCTCCTCGACGGGGGTGTCCAGCGGGGCGGTGTCGGAGATCTCGGTGGGTGCCACGGCCGGGACGGAGGCGTTGCCGCCGCTGCGCCGGACCACTTCGTCCAGCAGTTCGTCCATGCGCTCGGCGAGGGCGGCGACCTGGGTCTTCTCCAGGGCCACGCTGGTCACCCGGGAACCCGCGATGGCCTGGAGGAAGAACGTACGGCGTCCGGGCAGTCCGACCGTGCCGGCCACGAAGCGGTCCGGAGGGTCGTAGAGGAACACCTGACGGGACACGTCCTGTCTCCTGGAGTCGTGATGGGTACGGCGCTACTGCGACCGCTTCACCCTACTGCGCCCGACGATCACGGTGCGCCCGCACCACCCCCGACCGGGGCGTCGTCCGCGGGCGGTGTCTCGCGCGGCGCCAGGGAGGCGAAGTCACCGGTGTCGCCGAGGCGTACGAGGAACGGGCGCAGACGGGTGTAACGGATCGCGGTGATGGAACACGGATCGACAGAGATTCGCTGGAAGAGGTCGAGATGAAGTCCGAGCGCGTCCGCGACGAGCGACTTGATGATGTCGCCGTGCGAGCACATGAGGTAGACGGCGTCGGCGCCGTGGTCGCGCTCCACGCGCGCGTTCCACTCCCGTACGGCCTCGGCGGCGCGGGTCTGCATGGCCCGCATCGACTCGCCGCCGGGGAACGCCGCCGCCGACGGGTGGGCCTGGACGACCTCCATCAGGGGCTCGTCCATGAGCTCGGCGAGCTTGCGGCCCGACCAGTCGCCGTAGTGGCACTCGCCGATCCGGTCGTCGGTGTGGACGGTCAGCCCGGGCCGGGCGTCCAGGAGGGGCTGGAGCGTCTCCTGGCAGCGCTGGAGCGGGCTGCTGACGATCTCGGCGAGGGGCAGTTCGGCGAGCCGCTGGGGCAGCGCGGCGGCCTGGGTCCGGCCGCGTTCGTCCAGGGCGACACCGGGGGTCCATCCGGCGAGCAGTCCCTCGGTGTTGGCGGTGGATCGTCCGTGCCGGACGAGGATCAGCGTGGGCATGCGGCCCAGGGTAGGCGCACACGCGCGTGCGCCGGTGAGCGAGTGACGGGAGAATACGCACCGTGATCGTGGACTGTGCCGTCTACCGCGACGGACACCGCACCGAGGGCCCCGACGACCTGTCCGACGCCCTGGCGGAGGCGCGGGCCGGGGGCGGGTTCGTCTGGATCGGGCTGCACGAGCCGTCGGAACGGGAGTTCGACCTCGTCACCCAGGAGTTCGGGCTGCACCCGCTGGCGGTCGAGGACGCCCTGAAGGCCCATCAGCGGCCCAAGCTGGAGGTCTACGACGACTCCCTCTTCCTCGTCCTCAAACCGGTCGTGTACGAGCCCGACAGCGACCAGGTCTCCACCGGCGAGGTGATGCTGTTCCTCGGCGACTCCTTCGTGGTGACCGTCCGGCACGGCGAGGGCGCCCCGCTGAAGGCCGTACGACGGCGTCTGGAGCAGGAGCCGGACATGCTCCACAAGGGGCCCACGGCGGTGCTGTACGCCATCTCGGACGCCGTCGTCGACCACTACCTGGAGGTGGCGACCGAGCTCCAGACGGACCTGGAGGAACTGGAGGCGGAGGTGTTCTCGCCGGACGGGGGCGGCGGCTCCCGGAACACGGCGTCGCGGATCTACACCTTCAAGCGGCAGATCCTGGAGTTCCGCCGGGCGACCGGCCCGCTGACGCTGCCGCTGAACCGGCTGGCGGGGATCGGCCAGTTCGGCGGCTCGGTGCCGTTCGTCAGCGAGAAGGCGCGGCCGTTCTTCCGGGACGTCAACGACCACCTCATGCGCGTGAACGAGTCCGTGGAGGGCCTGGACCGGTTGGTGTCGGACATCCTGTCGGCGCATCTGGCGCAGATGAGCGTCCGGCAGAACGACGACATGCGGAAGATCTCCGCGTGGGCGGCCATGGCCGCGATCCCCACGATGATCGCGGGGATCTACGGCATGAACTTCGACCACATGCCGGAGCTGCACTGGGTGTGGTCGTATCCGGCGGTGATCGCGCTGATGGCCGTCCTGGAGGTCCTGCTGTACCGGACGTTCAAGCGCCGCGGCTGGCTCTAGACCCCCGGGTCAGGCGAACTCGGGAGCGGCGGTGGCCGGGCCGCCGAGCGCGTCGCGCCGTTCGGGCATCTTCAGGGACACCATGCGGCGCCAGCCCGCCGCGCGTTCGTAGGCGTACACGGCGTGGATGCCCGCCGCGAGGACCGCCGACTTGGCCTTGGGCCAGCCCAGGATGCGGCCCATGTGGGCCATGACGGCGAGGCTGACGTCACGGTAGACGCGGATCTCGGCGAGCGCGCACTCCCGGAGGGTGCGCTGGATGTCCCGGCCGTGGCCCGCGTGGGCGAAGCGCAGCAACTCCTCGTGGCAGTAGGCGAGGTGGTTGTCCTCGTCGTTGGAGATCATCTTCACCGCGCGCCCGAGGTCGGGGTGGTCGGCGAAGTGCTTGCGCAGCAGCTCCATCTGCTCGGAGGCGCGCTGTTCGGTGACCCTGCTGTGCGAGAGGTAGGTCACGATGTCCCGCACGGTGAGCGGCTGGTCGGCCTTGAGCTTGTCGTGGGCGAGACCGATGCCGTTCCGCTCCAGGAGCATCGTGTAGTCGGTCTCGGGGGGTACGGGCACGGGGTCGAGGCCGCGCTTCTTCATCAGGGCGTTGAAGATCCGGCCGTGTTTGTCCTCGTCGGCGCCGTGCCGGGTGATCTTGGGGGCGAGTTCGCGCTCGCTCTCCGGGACCAGGGCGGCGATGCGGGCGTTCTCCCAGCCTCCCTGCGACTCGCCGCTGGCGGCGATGGAACAGAACAGGCGGAAGGAATCGTCGTTGTCGAGGATCTCGGTGAACAGACTCTTGGCCGAAAGCATCGTGGCACCTCTCTGCGGGACTCCGCGGCAATCCCCGGAGAACGAGTCAAATGCGGCGAGAGAGGTGCTGCAACAGCTGTGTCGGACAACTCCGCCAAAAGGAGGACCCATGAGGTCACGTCGGGGGCGTAACCCGGCGGGCACGCGCGCGTTGTTCTGCGTGACGGCCGTGGCGGGGAAGACCCCCGAGCCCCCACCACGGCCGCAGAAACCTCCGGCGGTCTTGAAGCGCGTGTGACGGCGCCCGCCGTTGTGTCATCCGACCCGCCGCCGTCACGGCGGCCGGCCCGCTGTTACGCCAGTCCGGACCGCTCCAGGGCCTCGGCCCCGGCGCGGAGCGCGGCGATCCGCTCGTCGAGCGTGAAGCCCGCGGGAGCGAGACTCAGCGAGGTGACACCGGCCGCCGCGTACTCCTTCATCCGGTCCGCGATGCGGTCCACGGAACCCAGCAGCGTCGTCTGGTCGATGAGGTCGTGCGGGATCGCCGCCGCGGCGCCCTGCTTGTCGCCCGCGAGGTACTTCTCCTGCACCTCGGCGGCCGCCGCCTCGAAGCCCATGCGCTGGGCGAGCTGGTTGTAGAAGTTCTGCTTGGCGCTGCCCATGCCGCCGACGTACAGGGCCGTGTAGGGGCGGAAGGTGTCGGCGAGGGTGGCCACGTCCTTGTCCTCGCCCAGGGCGAGCGGCAGCGTCGGGTGGACGTCGAACCCTTCGAGGGTCTTCCCGGCCTTCTCGCGCCCGGCCCGCAGGTACTTGATCGTGGTCTCCTCCAGGTGCGCCGCGGAGGGGAAGATCAGCAGCGCGCCGTCGGCGATCTCGCCGGTCTGCTCCAGGTTCTTGGGGCCGATCGCGGCGATGTAGAGCGGGATGTGCTCGCGCTCCGGGTGCACGGTCAGCTTCAGGGGCTTGCCGGGGCCGCCGGGCAGCGGCAGGGTCCAGTGCGCGCCGTCGTAGGACAGCCGCTCGCGGGTCATGGCCTTGCGCACGATCTCGACGTACTCACGCGTGCGGGCCAGCGGCTTGTCGAACTTGACGCCGTACCAGCCCTCGGACACCTGCGGCCCGGAAACGCCGAGGCCGAGGCGGAAACGGCCGTGGGAGAGCGAGTCCAGGGTGGCGGCGGTCATGGCCGTCATCGCGGGCTGGCGGGCCGGGATCTGGAAGATGGCCGAGCCGACGTCGATGCGCTCGGTCTGCGCCGCGACCCAGCTGAGCACGGTGGCCGCGTCGGATCCGTAGGCCTCGGCGGCCCAGCACACGGCGTAGCCGAGGCGGTCGGCCTCCTGGGCGACGGCGAGATTGTCCGCGTCCATTCCGGCGCCCCAGTAACCCAGGTTGATGCCGAGTTGCATGGCCGATTCCCCTTACCGATCAGTAACGTCCCTTGTGGGGTGACCTTAGCGCGGGGGCTTGGATCGGGGCAGTTCGCGGTCGTGTTCTTCCGCCCACAGCGATGCCGTGACGATCAGGGAAACTGGTTGTCCACAGGCCCCCACACCACTGGTTCAGGCCAGTAATGTCGGCGCTCATGGAGCAGAGGCATCTCGGCCGCACCGGCCTGCGTGTGTCCCGTATCGGACTCGGCACCCTCACGTGGGGCAGGGACACCGACGAGCACGACGCCGCGGACCTCTTGAAGACGTTCTGGGAAGCGGGCGGCAGCCTCGTCGACACGGCGGATGTGTACGGCGACGGGGAGGCCGAGTACCTGCTCGGACGCCTCATAGAAGGCCTGGTCCCGCGCCGGGACCTGGTCATCTCCACCAAGGCGGGCAGCGTGCCGGACCCGGACCGCCGCTTCGACGGCTCGCGCGGCCATCTGCTCTCCGCGCTGGACGCCTCCCTCACCCGCCTCGGCACGGACTACGTCGACGTGTGGCACGTCCACGCCTACGACCCCGAGACCCCCCTGGAGGAGACCCTCCAGGCGCTCGACCTGGCGGTCAGCAGCGGCCGCGCGCGCTACGCCGCCGTCTCCAACTTCTGCGGCTGGCAACTGGCCAAGGCCGCGACCTGGCAGCTGGCGGCACCGGGCACCCGGACCCGGCTGGCCGCCACGCAGCTGGAGTACTCCCTGCTTCAGCGGGGCGTCGAGCGCGAGGTGCTGCCGGCCGCGCTGGACCTGGGCATCGGGCTGCTGCCCTCCTCCCCGCTGGGCCGGGGAGTGCTGACGGGCAAATACCGGGGGGACGTCACGCCCGCCGACTCGCGGGGTGCCTCCGAGCATCTGGCGCCGTTCGTCGAGCCCTACCTCGACGACACCGCGAGCCGCATCGTGGACGCCGTGCAGACCGCGGCCGACGGGCTCGCGGTGACCCCGCTCCAGGTGGCCCTCGCATGGGTCCGCGACCGGCCCGGGGTGACCGCCCCGATCGTCGGCGCGCGCAACGCGCAGCAGCTCACGGCGGCATTGTCAGTGGAGGCCCTTAGTCTTCCTGACGAGATCTGCCGGGCGCTCGACGACGTGTCGGCGCCCGTGCACCGCTATCCCGATCACGACTGGAGCACGCTGTGAGCACGGAGCCGGGGCCCACGGAGGAGACCGAGCCGGAGGAGGCGCCGACCGGGGAGGACACCGCGACGGCGACCGGAGAGCAGGCCGGTGCCGTGGAGAGCGAGGCCACGACCGGCGGCGAGGGCGACGCCGCTGCCCGGTTGTCGGAGGCCGAGGCCGAGCTGGCGGCGCAGAAGGTCGAGCGGGAGCGGATCGCGCGGCGGAAGGCCGAGAAGCAGGGGCCCGTCGAGAGCGGGGCGAAGCTCAGCGGCAAGGCCGCCGATCTGCTCGCGGCGGTGCGGGCGGTGGAGAGCGGGGCCAAGCCGGTGGCGGCGGTCTTCAGCGAACCCCCGGCACCGCGCCGGCCCGCGCCGGAACCGGTACAGCGCCCCCAGCCCGTCGCCGCCGACGTCCCCGCGGCGCCCGCCGCCGAGACCGTCGAGTCCGTGCGTGGCGTCCTGGCCGAGGGCGGCGCCCCCGAAGCGCTCGTCCCGCAGGTCGCCGCCGCGCTCGGGGAGGGCGCGGCCGAGCAGCTGCGCGCCGATCCCTGGCAGTTGCTGCGCGTCACCGGCGTACGTCCGGAGCAGGCCGACGGGTTCGCGCGGGCGTTGCTGGGCGCGGAGTGCGGCCCGGACGACGAACGCCGGGGCCGTGCCGTGACCGTCTGGCTGCTGGAGCAGGCCGCGCTGGCCGGGCACACCGCCCTCGAACTGCCCACACTCGTCGCCGCGCTGGGCAAGCAGGGCGTGCCGGACGCCGACGCGGCCGTGCAGAACACCCTCGCGGAGGCCGAGGCCCTGGTCTTCCAGGACGCCCTCGACCCGCGGGCCCCGGAGCCCGCGGACGAGGACGAGGAGCGCCCGGTCCGCGTCCTGGTCGGTCTGGAGCGGTACGCGCTGGCCGAGGAGAGCCTCGCCGACGGACTGGCCCGGCTGATCAACTCGGCGCCGAAGCAGGACGGATCGGCCGAGGACTGGGAGCGCGCCGCGGGCGCCGCGCAGGCGTCGGCCGGCGAGCTGATCCGCGCGGTCGCGGGCCACGGCCTGGTCCTGCACACCGGCGGGGAGGCGTCCCTGGCGGAACCGGCGGCGCTGCTCCAGGCCGCCCGGGAACTCGGCCTGCGCGCCTGGGCGGCGGCCCACGGCCCGCTCGGACGCGACCGCTTCGCCGCGCTGCTCCCCGAGGCGACCACCGTGACGACGGTCAGCGGTCTCCTGTCCGGCGCCGCGGGTCCGGGCCGGGACGCCGACGGCGCCCTCGACCTGGACCTCCTTGTCGTGCTCGACGCCCCGCAGCTGGACGTGGAGACGGCGGCGCTGCTCACGGAGTCGTTGCCGGACGGGGCGCGGCTGCTGCTGGCCGGAGACCCGGCGGTGCTGTGGTCGGCGGGCCCGGGGCGGGTGTTCGCCGATCTGCTGGCCGCGCGGGTCTGCCCCCAGGTCGCCTCCCGGCGCCCCGACCCCGGTCCGCTCGGTGAGCTGGTCTCCGGTATCGGCATCGGCGAGCTGAACCAGGTCGAGGCCCCCGGCAAGGAGGTCGTGATCGTGCCGGTGCGGGACGCGGGCGAGGCCGTGCACCGGACCGTGCAGCTCGTCGCCGACTCGGTGCCCCGGGCGATCGGCGTCCCGCCCGAGGACACCCAGGTCATCACCCCGGGCCACGGCGGAGCGGCGGGCACCCGTGCCCTCAACGCCGCCCTCAAGGAGCGCCTCAACCCGGGCCCGGGCCGCTTCGGCGGCTTCGACCCCGGCGACCGGGTCGCCTACTCCCCCACCCCGGGCCGCACCCTGCCGGGTCAGGTGGTGAAGGCCGACGCGGAGGGCCTGCACCTGACCTGCTCGGGCGAGGCCGTGGTCGTCCCGAAGGACCGCGTGGACCAGTCCGTCCGCCACGGCTGGGCCCTGACCGCCCACCAGGCGGTCGGCGGCCGCTGGCCGGCGGTCGTGGTGGTTCTCCCGGGCGACGCCACCCAGTCCCTGACCCGCCCATGGGTCTACACGGCCTTCGGCAGGGCCGCACGCCACCTGTCGGTGGTGCACGGCGCGGACCAGGCCCTGCCGAGGGCAGTGACAGAGATCGGCCCGAAGCCCCGCACAACCCGTCTGCCGGTACTTCTCAGCCCACAGCTGGGTCAACCCACCTAGGGGCGCGGGGAACTGCGCGACCAGCCACAACGAAGCCGCGGCCGCGCACGCACCGAACCCTCACGGCGAAACCGCGCAAAAACCGGCGGCGGTCACGGAGACGAACCTCCATGACCGCCGCCGCTCAAGCCCAGCGCTAGCGTTCCGCGTCCAGCGGTTCCAGATCCTCGTCCTCGTCCAGATCCGCATCGAGCTCATCGAGCTCGTCGTCCTCCGCACCGTCGTCGACGTCGTCGTCGAAGACCGCGCTCACATCGAACCGGCACACCACCTGCTGCGGATCGACCCCGTCGAACGGCGCGTCCAGCCACTCCCCGGGCTCGGCCGGCTCCTCCGCCGCGGTCACCCACAGCGTGGAATCGCCCTCCTCCAGGCCGAACTCCTTGTGCCGCGAGGCGATCTCGTCCGGCTCGTACTCCCCGAACAGCAACCCCAGCGCCCCGTGCACCGTGCCGGAGGCCTCCCCGTCGGGGTCCGCCGCCTCGATCCGCTGGGCCTGTGCCAGCAGTCGCTGCGGCTCCGCGACCGCGTAGTCGCGGCGGATCAGCACGCTCAGCGCGTTCGGTTCCTCGGGACCCGCGTACGGCGGCAGTTCCTCCGCGCCGGGGATCTCGAAGGGCGTGACCTCGTCGTAACGGTCGTAGAGCAGCTCGTCGTACGCCTCGGCGGCCGCGGCGAGTTCGTTGAACGCCTCGTAGACGGCCTCGTCGTCCTCCCCCGACCGGCGTTCGACCGCCGCCAGGTGGCGGTCGAGCGCGGTCTTGACCGCCTCGGCGGCGGCACGTACCTCGGCAGCGGTGGGCTGCACAGCATCAGACATAGTGCAGACGCTATCCGTACCGGGCCCCAGCCCGCACAATAGATGCGATGCCGGAATACGAATTTGTCGACGTGTACGTACCGCGCGGGGTCTCCCGCAAGGACACCACACGTCTGCTGACGGACCATGCCGAGTACGGACACTGGGAGTTGGACCGCCTGAGCCTGCTGCGTGACGGAAGCCGCAAGGTGCGGCTGCGCCGCAGGATCATCCGCCAGGTGCGGGCCACATGGTGAGGTGAGGCCGGGAGAACGGAGCGGGCCCCGCAGCCGCGGGGCCCGCTCCGTTTCGTGCCTGTTCCGCTACGCCGCGGCACGGGCCTTGCGGTAGAGCACCGCACCCGCCAGCAGCGTGCCGGCCCCGACCGGGAGGGTCAGGCCCAGCGGCAGGTCGCTGCCCGTGTGGGCGAGCTGGGCGTCACCGCGGGGCTGGGTGACAGCCTGGACTCCCGGGTGGTTGCCCCCTCCCGGCGTCTCGCCACCCGAGGAGGGCGGAGTGCCCGGGGTGCCCGGAGTACCGGGCTGACCCGGCTCGACCGGGTTGCCGGGGTTGCCCGGAGTACCGGGGTTACCAGGGGTGCCGGGGTTGCCGGGAGTACCGGGGTTGCCCGGAGTACCAGGATTCCCGGGCGTACCCGGGTTCCCAGGCGTACCGGGGTTCCCCGGGTTGCCCGGCTGGCCCGGGCCGCCGGGGTGACCGCCGCCCGAGCCGGTGCCGCCGTTGGCGCAGTCGTTGCCCGTCGTGGAGTTGCCGACGCCGATGACGTCGACGCTGTTGCCGCAGACGTTGACCGGGACGTCGACCGGCGCCTGGACATGGTTGCCGGAGCCGACACCCGGCGAGTCCGAGGCGTGCCCACCGGACGACGAACCGCCCCCGGAACCCCCGTGTCCGCCGTACCCCCCGGAGCCGGACGATCCGCCCTGGTTGGCGCACTTGTTGCCGGCCGCCGGGTTGAGCACCCCGACGACGTTGACCGTGTTGCCGCACACGTTCACCGGCGCGTGCACCGGCGCCTGCACCGTGTTGCCGGACAGCACGCCCGGTGAGTTCGACGCGGAACCGCCCGCCCCCGAGTCGGCGTGCGCGGCGCCGCCCGCCGCTGCGATCACGCCGGTCGCGGCCGCCACCGTCATCAGGCCTTTGCGGGTTGCCTGTCGCATTCCTGAATTCCCCCTGCCTTGTCGATTCCGTCCTGCGATCCTCGTGAAAAGACCGGTCGGCCCCGGAGCGCATGGCGCGCGCTCCGAGGCCGACGGGCTCAGCCCCTCATGGGGCGAGGCACAACGTCACTTGTTGATGCAGGTGTTGCCGAAGGCGGGGTTCAGCACGCCGATCACGGAGACCGTGTTGCCGCAGACGTTCACGGGGATGTGAACCGGCACCTGGACGACGTTGCCGGACAGGACGCCCGGGGAGTGCACCGCGGCACCCTGAGCACCCGAGTCGGCAGCAGCGAGGCCCGCGCCCGCGAGAACCAGGCCACCAGTGGCAGCCGCGGCGGCGACGACCTTCTTGATCATTATTCCTCCTTGTTGGCAATGCGATCCCAAGTAGCGGATCGCATCACCTGTAACGAGGAGGGAGTAATGGAGCTACGAGCTTATGAGCGCATTCACCCTTCTCAGCCACGGTCGTACGTGCGCCCGATAAGCGACGTCAACTTCAGGAGGCGTCGATGAAACGGTCCAGCACGCGCACCCCGAACTTCAGCCCCTCCACCGGCACCCGCTCGTCGACACCGTGGAACATGCCGGCGAAGTCCAGCTCCGGCGGCAGCTGGAGCGGCGCGAAGCCGAAGCAGCGGATGCCGAGGTCGTCGAAGGACTTGGCGTCGGTGCCGCCGGAGAGCATGTAGGGCACGGCGCGGGCGATCGGGTCCTCGGCGCTCAGGGCGCTCTGCATGGCGTCGACGAGGCGGCCGTCGAAGTCGGTCTCCAGCGCCTTGTCGCCGTGCACGTCCTCGCGGCGCACGCGCGGGCCGAGGATGCGGTCGAGGTCGGCGAGGAACTCCTCCTCGTAGCCGGGCAGGAAGCGGCCGTCGACGTGGGCGGTGGCCTGGCCGGGGATGACGTTGACCTTGTAGCCGGCGCCGAGCATGGTGGGCGCCGCCGAGTTCCGGAGCGTCGCGCCGACCATCTTGGCGATGCCGCCGAGCTTGGCGAGGGTCTCGTCCATGTTCTCGGGGTCGAGCTCGGTGCCGAGGGCGTCGGAGAGCTCGTCGAGGAAGGACCGCACGGTCTTGGTGACCCGCACCGGCCACTTGTGCCGGCCGAGCCGGCCGACGGCCTCGCACAGCTCGGTGATGGCGTTGTCGTCGTTGGTCATCGAGCCGTGGCCCGCGGTGCCGTCCACGGTGAGCCGCATCCAGTGCATGCCCTTCTGGGCGGTCTCGACCAGGTAGAGCCGCAGGTTCTCGTTGACGGTGAAGGAGAACCCGCCGACCTCGCCGATCGCCTCGGTGACGCCCTCGAAGAGGTCGGGGTGCTTGTCGACGAGGTACCGGGCGCCGTACGTGCCGCCGGCCTCCTCGTCGGCGAGGAAGGCGAGGACGATGTCGCGCGGGGGCTTGCGGCCGCTGCGCAGCCGGTCGCGGACGACCGCGAGGGTCATCGCGTCCATGTCCTTCATGTCGACCGCGCCACGACCCCACACGCACCCGTCGGCGACCTCGCCGGAGAAGGGGTGGTGGGTCCAGTCCGCCGCGTTGGCCGGTACGACGTCGGTGTGGCCGTGGATGAGGAGGGCCGGCTTGGAGGGGTCCTCGCCCTCGATGCGGGCGACCGTGGAGGCGCGCCCCTGGTGGGATTCGAAGATCTGCGGGTCGAGGCCCACCTCGGCGAGCTTCTCGGCGACGTACTCGGCGGCCTTGCGCTCACCCGGCCCCGAGTGGTCGCCGTAGTTGCTGGTGTCGATCTGGATCAGCTCGCGGCAGAGGTCCACGACCTCGTCCTCGCCGGTGACGTGCCTGGTCGTGTCCGTCCCGCTCACGCTGCTTCCTCCCGCTGTACCTGCTGGTGGTTCCCCTCATCCTCTCTCTCCGAAGGGCTGCGCCCAAGACCGGACCCGGTCCGTCACACGCCGTTCACGCCGGAGCGAGGGGGTGATCGGGGCACCTCGAAAGCCTGGTAATGTTTCCTCTGTCGGCGCGAGGGAAACCCCGCACGACAGACACCTTGTCCGGGTGGCGGAATGGCAGACGCGCTAGCTTGAGGTGCTAGTGCCCTTTATCGGGCGTGGGGGTTCAAGTCCCCCCTCGGACACCAGCTGAAACCCCTGTTGATCAGGGGTTTTTTGCTTTTCCGAGCGCTGGGCTCCAGGGCGCACGCCCCCTGGACAATCCCCCCAACTCCGCCTGTTCTCCCAGCTCTTGGGCGATGTGCGGCCGATGTGGGGCATGTCTCGTCCGCTGCCAGAAGTCGCAGGTCAGGCGGTGTGCGGCGCGTTCGGTCAGCCACCCGGACGGGCCTCTCCGGTGGCCGTCCCAGGGGCCTGGACCTAGCGTCGTACTAAAATTTCCGGCTTGTTACGGAGCTGGACCCGGACAACCCCAGGCAGACCTGCGGGCCCGCCAGCGCCCCGGAGGCTTCCGGGATCGAGACGCGAGGACCGATGGCAGCCATTCACGAGAGCAGTGCTCTCGGCCTGCTCGACGAGGAGATCCGCGAGCGGTTCGGGGACACGGCCCGTTTCTCCGGGGGCCCCGCGGCCTCTCCGCGCACGCTCGTCGACATCTTCGACGCGTGCGTGCGCTCCTACCCCGACGAGCCCGCCCTGGACGACGGCACGACGTGCCTGACCTACCGCGCGCTGGCCGTCGAGGTGGAGCGGCTGCGGCGGCGGCTCGCGGAGGCCGGGGTGGGGCTCGGGGACCGGGTGGGGGTCCGGGTTCCGTCCGGGACCAATGATCTCTACGTCGCGATTCTCGCCGTACTCGCCGCCGGTGCCGCCTATGTGCCGGTGGACGCCGAGGACCCGGACGAGCGGGCCGAGTTGGTGTTCGGGGAGGCGGAGGTACGGGCCGTCGTCGGGGCCGGGCACGAGCTGACCGCCACCGGGCGCGGTGCGACGCCCGCCGCGCGGCCCGGGGTCGAGCACGACGCGTGGATCATCTTCACCTCCGGGTCGACCGGGAAGCCCAAGGGTGTCGCCGTCAGTCACCGCAGCGCCGCCGCGTTCGTGGACGCCGAGGCCGCGCTGTTCCTGACCGACGAGCCCATCGGTCCGGGTGACAGGGTCATGGCGGGCCTGTCGGTCGCCTTCGACGCGTCCTGCGAGGAGATGTGGCTGGCCTGGCGGTACGGGGCCTGTCTGGTGCCGGTGCCGCGGTCGCAGGTCAGGAGTGGGGCCGATCTCGGGCCGTGGCTGGTGGAGCAGGAGATCACCGTCGTGTCGACGGTGCCGACGCTCGCCGCGCTCTGGGAGCCGGAGACCCTCAACGACGTACGGCTGCTGATCTTCGGCGGTGAGGCCTGCCCGCCCGAGCTGGCGCAGCGGCTGGTCACCGAGGGGCGCGAGGTGTGGAACACCTACGGGCCGACCGAGGCGACCGTCGTGGCCTGTGCGGCGCTGATGACCGGCGAGGAGCCGATCCGGATCGGACTGCCGTTGCGGGGCTGGGAGTTGGCCGTCGTCGACGAGGCCGGGGAGCCCGTGCCCATGGGCGCCAGTGGGCAGTTGGTGATCGGCGGCGTCGGGCTCGCGCGGTATCTGGACGCCGAGAAGGACGCGGAGAAGTACGCGCCGCTCCCGTCGCTGGGCTGGGAACGGGCGTACCGCAGCGGCGATCTGGTGCAGGCGGAGCCCGAGGGGCTGGTGTTCCTCGGGCGGGCCGACGAGCAGATCAAGCTCGGCGGGCGGCGGATCGAGCTGGGTGAGGTCGACGCCGCGTTGCAGGCGCTGCCGGGTGTCGCCGGCGCCGCGGCGGCCGTACGGACCGCGCGCAGCGGCAATCAGCTGCTCGTCGGGTACGTCGTCACGCAGGACGGCTGGGACCAGGCGACGGCCGTGGAGAAGCTGCGCGCCGAACTGCCCGCCGCGCTGGTGCCGTTGCTCGCGCCGGTCGGCGAGCTCCCGACGCGGACGAGCGGCAAGGTGGACCGCAACGCCCTGCCCTGGCCGCTGGAGAACCTCGAAACGTCCGGCCCGGCCGAGCAGTTGTACGGCACCGAGGCCTGGCTCGCCGAGCAGTGGGCGGAGGTCCTCGGCATCCCGGTGACCAGCGCCTCCGACGACTTCTTCGCGATCGGCGGCGGCAGCCTCGCCGCCGCGCAGCTGACCACGCGGCTGCGCACCCGCTACCCGAGCGCGGCCGTCCTGGACATCTACCAGCAGCCGGTGCTGCGGAAGTTGGCCCGCCGACTGGAGAAGTCGGCGCAGGACGACGGCGGCACCCGGTTGGTCGCGCCGGTGCCAGTGCGCGCGAAGGTGCTGCAACTCCTGCTGCTGGTCCCGCTGTTCACGCTGCTGGGGCTGCGCTGGACGGTCGTGCTTGCCGCGCTGGGGAACGTGCTGCCGTACGCCTGGCTGCCGACCGCCCCGTGGTGGCTGGTCGCGGCGGGGGCGCTGGTGCTGTTCAGTCCGCCGGGGCGGCTCGCGATCGCGGCGGGCGGGGCGCGGCTGCTGCTGCGGGGTGTGCGGCCGGGACGGTACGCGCGCGGCGGGAGTGTGCACCTGCGGCTGTGGGCGGCGGAGCGGCTGGCCGAGTTCAGCGGCGCGACCGGGCTGACCGGCGCCTGGCTGGAGCGGTACGCGCGGGCGCTGGGCGCCAAGGTCGGCCCGGACGTCGACCTGCACTCGCTGCCGCCGGTGACCGGCATGCTCAAGCTGGGCCGGGGCGCGGCCGTCGAGTCCGAGGTGGACCTCTCCGGCTGGTGGCTGGACGGCGACCGGCTGGAGATCGGCCAGGTCAAGGTGGGCGCGCACGCGGTCGTCGGGACGCGCAGCATGCTCTTCCCGGGCGCGCGGGTCGGCAAGCGGGCCGAGGTGGCGCCGGGTTCGGCGGTCACCGGGCAGATCCCCACCGGTCAGCGCTGGGCGGGCGCGCCCGCGGTCAAGCTGGGCAAGGCCAAGCGCAACTGGCCGAAGGAGCGGCCGCGCCGGGGCACGTCCTGGCGGGTGATGTACGGCGTGACCGGCTTCGGGCTGAGCGCACTGCCGGTGCTGGCGGGGGCGGCCGCGTTCGGGGTGGGCCGGGTGTTCTTCACGCCGGACGCGCCGCTGACGGGGGCCCTGGTGGCCCTCGTACCGGCCACGCTGGCCTTCGGGGCGGCGTACGCGCTGCTGATCCTCGTCGGGGTGCGGCTGCTGAGTCTGGGGCTGCGGGAGGGGACGCATCCGACGCACAGCCGGGTCGGGTGGCAGGCCTGGACGGTGACGCAGCTGATGGACCGCTCGCGGGAGACGCTGTTCCCGCTGTACGCCGGGCTGGTCACGCCGGTGTGGCTGCGGCTGCTCGGGATGCGGATCGGGCGCGGGGCCGAGGTGTCGACCGTGCTCGCGCTGCCGAGCCTGACGACGGTCGGCGAGGGGGCGTTCCTGGCCGACGACACGCTGACCGCGCCGTACGAGCTGGGGGGCGGCTGGCTGCGGATCGGGCGGGCCGAGATCGGGCGGCGGGCCTTCCTCGGGAACTCGGGGATGACCGCGCCGGGGCGGTCCGTGCCGGACGGCGGGCTGGTCGGGGTGCTGTCGGCGACGCCGAAGAAGGCGAAGAAGGGCAGCTCGTATCTGGGGCTGCCGCCGGTGAAGCTGCCGCGCAGCGCGGCCGACGGCGACCAGAGCCGGACGTTCGACCCGCCGGCGCGGCTGCTGTGGGCGCGCGGTCTGGTGGAGCTGTGCCGGATCGTGCCGGTGTTCTGCTCGGCGGCGATCGGGGTGCTGACGGTGGCGGCGCTGTGCGCGCTGGGTGCGTGGGCGCCGGTGCTGTCCGGTCTGATGCTCCTCGCGGCCGGTGTCGCGGCCGCGCTGATGTCGATCGTCGCGAAGTGGCTGCTCGTGGGGCGGCATCGCAGCGGGGAGCATCCGCTGTGGAGTTCCTTCGTGTGGCGCAACGAGCTCGCGGACACGTTCGTCGAGGTCGTGGCGGTGCCGTGGCTGGCGGGTTCGGTGCCGGGTACGCCGCTGATGACGGCGTGGCTGCGGGGGCTCGGGGCGCGGGTCGGCAAGGGTGTCTGGGTGGAGAGCTACTGGCTGCCGGAGACGGACCTGGTGACACTGGAGGACGCGGCGACGGTGAACCGGGGCTGTGTGCTCCAGACGCACCTCTTCCACGACCGGATCTTGCGGACGGATACTGTGGTCCTCCGTGAGGGCGCGACGCTGGGTCCTGGCGGGATCGTGCTGCCCGGCAGCACGATCGGGGCCCGTACGACCCTGGGTCCCGCGTCGCTCGTCATGGCCGCGGAGTCCGTTCCGGACGACACCCGTTGGCTCGGCAATCCGATCGAGGCATGGCGACCCTGAGCGCGGGCCACTCGGAGCCCATGGGCGGCGGTCAGAGTGGCAGTACGGCGCAGGGAGTAGACACACCAGTGGCGGTTCAGCAGGCGGCGGGGTCCGACCCGTACTTCCCGGACAACGGTGACGCGCGTTACCGGGTGCACCGGTACGAGCTCACGTTGGACTACCGTCCGGGCCCGAACCGGCTGTCCGGCACGGCGCGGATCAACGGCATAGCGGGACGGTCGCCGCTCAGCGAGTTCTTCCTGAATCTCGCCGACTTCAGGATCGGGCGGGTGCGGGTGGACGGGCGTCAGCCGCACTACACGCACCGCGGCGGCAAGCTGCGCGTCCGCCCCGCCAAGCCGGTGCGGCCGGGCGCGGCCTTCACGGTCGAGGTGCACTGGTCGGGCAACCCCAAGCCGGTGAACAGCCCGTGGGGCGGCCTGGGTTGGGAGGAGCTGGAGGACGGGGCGCTGGTGGCGAGCCAGCCGATCGGGGCGCCGTCCTGGTACCCGTGCAACGACCGTCCCGCGGACAAGGCCTCGTACCAGATCTCGATCACCACACCCTCGGCGTACGCGGTGGTCGCGGGCGGCAGGCTGCTGACCCGTACGACCCGGGCGTCCACGACGACCTGGGTGTACGAGCAGGCGGCGCCGACCTCCAGCTATCTGGTGGGGCTGGCGATCGGCAAGTACCAGACGGTGGTGCTGGCCGACCCGGGGCTGGGTGGGGTGCCGCAGCACGGGCACATCCCCGCGCAGCTCCTCCCGGAGTTCTCCCGGGACTTCGCGCGTCAGCCGCAGATGATGCACGTCTTCCAGCAGCTGTTCGGGCCGTATCCCTTCGACGAGTACGCGGTCGTGGTGACGGAGGAGGAGCTCGATGTGCCGGTGGAGGCACAGGGCTTGTCGCTCTTCGGGTCCAACCACGTGGACGGGGCGCGGAGTTCGGAGCGGCTGGTGGCGCACGAGCTGGCGCACCAGTGGTTCGGCAACAGTGTCTCGATCGCCGACTGGCGGCACATCTGGCTCAACGAGGGGTTCGCGAAGTACGCGGAGTGGCTGTGGTCGGAGCGTTCGGGCGGCCGTAGTGCCCAGCAACTCGCCGCCGCCGCGCACCGGTTGCTGTCGGGGCTGCCGCAGGACCTGCGGCTCGCGGACCCGGGCCGCAAGTCGATGTTCGACGACCGGCTCTACGAACGCGGCGGGCTGACCCTGCACGCGGTGCGCTGCGCGATGGGCGACGACGCCTTCTTCCGGATGCTGCGCGGGTGGGCGGGGCTGCACCGGGGCGGGGCGGTGACGACCACGACGTTCACCGCGCATGTGGCGCGGTTCGCGCCCGAGCCGCTGGACGACGTCTTCGACGCGTGGGTGTACGGGGCGGAGCTGCCGCCGCTGCCGGTGCCGGAGACGCGGGCGGCGGGCTGAGAATGGCTGCCATGAACGCGCGTTCCTGCCCCTGTGGCCTGCCCAAGTCCTACGCCGAGTGCTGCGGGCGCTACCACTCCGGTACCGCCGCCGCGCCGACCGCCGAGGCGCTCATGCGGTCGCGGTACAGCGCCTTCGTGCGGCAGGACGCGGCGTATCTGCTGCGGACCTGGCATCCGCGGACGCGGCCGACGCGGCTCGACCTCGATCCGGGGATGCGGTGGACCGGGCTGGAGATCCTGGGCACGGGGGACGGGTCCGCGTTCCACAACACTGGGACCGTGGAGTTCCGGGCGTCCTACCGGGGTGGCTCGCTGCACGAGCGCAGCCGGTTCGAGCGGGTGGACGGGGCCTGGGTGTACGTCGACGGGGAGTTCCCCGCCCAGAGCTAAGGGGCGAGGATGTCCAGCTCCTGGAGCGCGCCCACCGTGATCTCGCGGGTCAGCTCCTCGGCTCGTACCGCGTCGCCCTCGCGGACCGCCTCGGCGACCTGGACGTGCAGGGTGACCGCGGCCGGGTCGGGGTCCTCGAACATGACCTCGTGATGCGTGCGGCCCGCGAGGACCTCGGCCACGACGTCGCCGAGACGGGCGAACATCTCGTTGCCCGACGCCGTGAGGATCACCCGGTGGAAGGCCATGTCATGGACCAGATAGCCCTCCAGCTGGTGGCCGCGTGAGTGGGCGACCATGCCCAGGGCGCACTCGGTGAGTGCGGCGCACTGCTCCGCCGTGGCGTGTTTGGCCGCCAGGCCCGCCGCGACCGGTTCGATCGCCGAGCGCAGGACCGTCAGCGAGCGCAGCTGTTGGGGGCGGTCGGCGCCGGCCAGGCGCCAGCGGATGACCTGAGGGTCGTACACGTTCCACTCGTACTTGGGGCGGACCGTCACGCCCACGCGGCGGCGGGACTCGACCAGGTGCATGGACTCCAGGACGCGGACCGCCTCGCGCATCACCGACCGCGAGACCTCGAACTGCTGTGCCAGTTCGTCGGTGCGCAGAACGCTGCCCGGCGGGTACTCGCCCGCGGTGATCGCAGGTCCGAGGGTGTCCAGTACTTGGCCGTGCAGCCCCCGGCCCGGTGTGCTCATGCACTCAGCGTACGGGGCACGTCACGGGAACAAAAAGTCAGACTTATTTGTCACAGAGTCTTGAATTCGTCGTACCTAATGGGTTTCAGTGTCGTCGACGCCCGAGGGCGTCGACCTGTCGATGAAGACAACGGACAGTGAGGCAGTGATGAACACCCCCCATGTCGTCGTGGTGATGGGCGTCGCGGGCACCGGCAAGACCACGATCGGTCCGCTGCTCGCCGCTCGGCTCGGCGTCCCGTACGCCGAGGGCGACGACTTCCACCCGCCGGCCAACATCGCCAAGATGTCGGCCGGTACTCCGCTCACCGACGACGACCGGTGGCCGTGGCTGGACGCCATCGGCGACTGGGCGCACGGACGGGCGGGGCTCGGCGGGGTGGTCAGCTGCTCGGCGCTGAAGCGGTCGTACCGCGACCGGCTCCGCGCCGCCGCTCCCGGTCTGGTGTTCGTGCACCTCGCGGGCGACCGCGCCCTCATCGAGGACCGCATGTCCCATCGGCAGGGGCACTTCATGCCGACCGCCCTGCTCGACTCGCAGTTCGCCACCCTCCAGCCGCTCCAGGAGGACGAGCCGGGTGTCGTGGTGGACGTGGCCGGCAGCCCCGAGGAGATCACCGGACGGGCAGCCAAGGCGCTCGCCACGCTCTCGTAACTCGCCTCCTCCCCTCCCCATCCCCGTACCTGCAAGGGAACCCCCGTGACCAGACTCAGCGTCGAGATACTGGCAGCGGACCCCGTCGAGCCCATCACCTCGGCCGGTCACGCTCAGCTGGGCATCGCCGTCCTGGCGGGCATCGCCGTCATCGTCCTGCTCATCACCCGGTTCAAGCTCCACGCCTTCCTGGCGCTGACCATCGGCTCGCTCGCGCTGGGCGCGTTCGCCGGGGCGCCGCTCGACAAGGTCATCACCAGCTTCACCGGCGGTCTCGGCACCACCGTCGCCGGCGTGGGCGTGCTGATCGCGCTGGGCGCGATCCTCGGCAAGATGCTCGCCGACTCCGGCGGCGCCGACCAGATCGTCGACACGATCCTCGCCAAGGCGGGCGGCCGGTCGATGCCGTGGGCCATGGTGCTCATCGCCTCGGTGATCGGCCTGCCCCTGTTCTTCGAGGTCGGCGTCGTCCTGCTGATCCCGGTCGTGCTCATGGTCGCCAAGCGCGGCAACTACTCGCTGATGCGCATCGGCATCCCGGCGCTCGCCGGTCTGTCCGTGATGCACGGCCTGGTCCCGCCGCACCCCGGCCCGCTGGTCGCGATCGACGCGGTCAAGGCCAACCTCGGCGTCACGCTCGCGCTCGGCGTGCTCGTCGCCATCCCGACGGTGATCATCGCCGGTCCGCTGTTCTCCCGGTACGCCGCCCGCTGGGTGGACGTCCCGGCCCCCGACCGCATGATCCCTCAGCGGGCGTCGGAGGAACTGGACAAGCGCCCCGGCTTCGGCCCGACGCTCGCCACGATCCTGCTCCCCGTCGTCCTGATGCTCTCCAAGGCGCTGGTCGACATCGTGATCGACGACCCCGAGAACACCACGCAGCGGGTCTTCGACGTGATCGGTTCACCGCTGATCGCCCTGCTCGCCTCCGTGCTCGTCGGCATCTTCACGCTGCTGCGGCCCGCCGGGTTCGGCAAGGAGCGGCTGACGCCGCTGGTCGAGAAGGGGCTCGCACCCATCGCGGGCATCCTGCTGATCGTCGGCGCGGGCGGTGGCTTCAAGCAGACGCTGATCGACACCGGCGTGGGCCAGATGATCCTGGACATCTCCAAGGACTGGTCGATCCCGGCGCTGCTGCTGGCCTGGCTGATCGCGGTGGCGATCCGGCTCGCGACCGGTTCGGCGACGGTGGCCACGGTCTCCGCGGCCGGTCTGGTGGCCCCGCTGGCCGCCGACATGTCGACGACCCACACGGCCCTGCTGGTCCTGGCCATCGGCGCCGGCTCGCTCTTCTTCAGCCATGTCAACGACGCCGGGTTCTGGCTGGTCAAGGAGTACTTCGGCCTGAACGTCGGCCAGACCATCAAGACCTGGTCCGTGATGGAGACGATCATCTCGGTGGTCGCGGGCGGTCTGGTGCTGCTGCTCTCGTTGGTCATCTAGCGGCGGGAGACGGCCGTACGAGGATGAGGTCGCCGGGTTCCGTCCGGGCGTCGGTGGACCGATGATGGTAGGCCCCTGGGTTTCTGACCCCAGGGGCCTACCGTCGTCGTGGGGGGCGTCATGGCGGTTTCCCTCGGGATGCGTGTCTCGGGGCTGCTCCTGGCCGGAGCGGTGGCGGTGGCCGCCGCGGCCTTCACGGGGGGCGGGAGTGACACGCCGGACAGCGGGTACGGAGGCGGCGGAGTCGTCACCGCCGGTCCGTCGAGCCCCACTCCCACGGGGCACCGGGTGGCGCCGCTGCCGTCCCCCGCCCCGGCCCGGCCCTCGCCCGACGGTCACGCGCACACCCCGCACCTCACCGACAGCCCGCGCGGGCCCAGCAGCCCCAGCCCCTCCCCCACTCCCGTCCCTTCGCCGGGCAACCGGCTCCTCCAGAGCCCGCCGTGGCTGCCGCCCGGCCCGAACTCGCCGAACACCGACGGCATCCCGGACCCGGCCGGCGGCTACGACCGACTCCGTGCCCCCGCCGAGTGCCGGGCCGTCCTCGACGGCGTCCCGGCCGCGTCGGCCGACCCGGAGTGGCGGCTGCTGCGCGGCCTCGCCTCGGCCTGTCTCGCCGTGCAGGGCAAGGGCGGCAGCTGGGCGTCGGCGGCAAGGGAGTACACCGCGCTCGCCGGGCGGGCCGACACCTGCAAGGGGCGGGCCGCGTACACCGTCCTGGGCGGGCTGCTCGACTTCCACCGGCGGCACCCCGGCGGCACCGTACGGCTGGAGGCCTCCTCCGGGGGCGCTGCCGCCTGTGCCTACCGGCTGGCCGGTGTCGACACCGGCGGTGACGGCGAGGCGCTGCCCGGCGAGACGGTGGCGGTCGAGCTGGCCGGCGTCTACTTCGACCCGGCCGAACTGCTGCGGGACGGGCGGGTGCTGATCGACGGGCGGCTGCCGGACGGGCCGCCGGTGCTGGGCTCGGCGGAGGGCGACCGGCTGGTGCTGGACGTGGTGGTGCCCGCGCTCGACCCGGGCGGGCTGCCGGAGAAGGTCGACGTGGCCGTCCAGTTCGGGGGCGTGGAGGTGCGGGCGGAGGGCGCCTTCACCGTCGTGGCGCCCGATGTGGCGGCGACACCGAGCGGGTCAGCGACGCCACAGGAGGTGCTCCCGTTCGGCCCACTGACCCGGTCAGTGACGCCACAGGGAGTGCTCCCGCTCGGCCCACTGACCCGGTCAGTGACGCCACAGGGAGTGCTCCCGCTCGGCCCACTGACCCGGTCAGTGACGCCACAGGGAGTGCTCCCGTTCGGCCCACTGACCCGGTCAGTGACGCCACAGGGAGTGCTCCCGCTCGGCCCACTCCCGGCTGACCAGCCCCGTCCGCAGTCCACGGCGTGCCTCCGGGTCGCCGAGGGCCATGCCGATGTGGCCGGCGAGGACGATGCCGATCGTCAGGGCCAGCCAGTCGTGGACGAAGGTCGCGCTGGTGCGCCACTGGATCGGGGTGAGGTGGGTGAACCACATCAGCAGACCCGTGCCGAGCATGACCAGGGAGGCGCCGGCGATCCAGGACGCGTAGATCTTCTGCCCGGCGTTGAACTTGCCCGCCGGGCGTGACGAGCGCCGTTTGTCGCGGTGCAGGGCCGCGCGGAGCCACACGCGGTCGTGCGGGCCGAAGCGGTTGAGGAAGCCCAGGTCGGCGCGGAAGGCGCGGGAGGCGAGGCCCGCCAGGACCGGGACCGGCAGGGCGAGGCCCGCCCACTCGTGGATGCGGACGACCAGCTCGCGGCGGCCGACGAGTTCGGCGAACTCGGGGATGTAGAGGCAGGCGGCGGTGGCCACGCAGACGCCCATCAGGGCAGCCGTGGCGCGGTGCACCCAGCGCTGCGAGCGGCCGAAGCGGCGGACCCGGGTCCGGGGCGGGGCGTCAGCTCGTAGGGTCATCGTCCCGTCCGTTCGAACGGCCCACCCAGGCATCCACGTCGTAGCCGCGGTCCTCCCAGTAGCCGGGCTCCACGTCCTCGGTGACGGTGATGCCGGAGAGCCACTTGGCGGACTTGTAGAAGTACATGGGGGCCACGTAGAGGCGGACCGGGCCGCCGTGGGAGTGGCCGATGTCCTTGTCCTGCATGCGCAGGGCGACCAGGACGTCGGCGCGGCGGGCCTGGTCGAGGGTGAGGCTCTCGGTGTAGGTGCCGTCGAAGCAGGAGAAGCGGATCGCGGTGCCCTCGGCCCGTACTCCGGCGGCGTCGAGCAGCTGCGACAGGCGTACGCCCTCGAACGGGGTGTCCGGGACCCGCCAGCCGGTGACGCACTGGACGTCCTTGACCATCCGGGTCTGGGGCATCGCCCGCAGGTCGTTGAGGGTGTAGGTGGCCGGGCGGTCGACGAGCCCGTCGACGCGCAGGCGGTAGTTCGCGGCGTTCTTGTGGGGGACGGAGGAGGCGACCGAGTAGTAGCGGAAGCCGCCGCCGTTGGGGAGCAGACCGGTGAGGCCGGTGGGGTCCTTGTCGGCGGCGCTGCCGAGGAAGGCCTCCAGGCCGCGTTGCAGGGTGGGCGCGGTGACCACGCCGAGGGCGCCGAGGCCGAGGGTGCCGAGGAGGACGCGGCGGCCGACGGGGCGGCCGGTCGACTCGGGGTGCGGGCCGCCGTCCGCCTCGGGTTGTCCGGGATTCACGTACTCATTCGAACACCCGCGGGCCCTGGCGGACCAGGGTTCGCGGGTGCCCGTCAGATTTCCGTAACCACTTCTTACGACTGCGCCGCCTTGTCCAGCTGGAACGCCTCGTTGCCCAGGCCGATGCGGGCATGGGCCTCCGGCGAGCGGGAGCGCAGGTACAGGCCCTGGGCGAGGCCGACGATCACGGACGCGCCGATGATGCCGGGCAGCACCCAGCTCAGGGACGAGTCGGGGCCCGCGCCGACGAGGACGTCGAAGTCCTTCACCGTGTAGCCGGCGATGACGAGCAGCGCGATCCCGGCGATCACGGAGGTGACCAGCCGCCAGACCTGGGCGCCGGCGGCGCCGCGGCGCGCGAAGAACACGACGACCGAGAAGGAGGCCGCGGCCATCAGCAGGATCACCCCGAGGGCGCCGATGTTGCCGCCCCAGGTGAACAGGTGCAGGACGGGCTCGGTCGGGTCGCCGGTGGGCTTGTCGTCGGCGACCGCGAAGGCGATCACGATCACCGCGGAGACGGCGGTCTGGAGGAGCGAGCCGGTGCCGGGGGCGCCGCTCGATCCCGTCGTACGGCCGAAGGAGCGCGGCAGCAGGCCCTCGCGGCCCATGGCGAACGCGTAGCGGGCGACGACGTTGTGGAAGCTGAGCAGGGCCGCGAACATGCCGGTCACGAAGAGGAAGTGCAGCACGTCGGTGAAGGTGGTGCCGAGCCGGTCCTCGGTGAGGCCGAAGAGCAGTCCCGCGCTCTGCTTCTGGGCCTCGCCGACGATGGCCGAGGGGCCGGTGGCGACGGTGAGGGCCCAGCTGCTGAGCGCGAAGAACACGGCGACGCCGCCGACGGCGAGGAACATCGCGCGCGGGACCAGCACATGCGGGCGGCTGGTCTCCTCGGCGTAGACGGGCGCCTGCTCGAAGCCGGTGAAGGCGGCGATGCAGAAGCACAGGGCGGTGCCGACGCCGGCGCCGGAGAGGGTGTCCGGGTTGAAGGCGTGCAGGGACAGGCCTTCCTTGGCGGGGTCGGCGACGGCGGCGATGTCGAAGATGACGACCAGGGCCACCTCGATGACCAGCAGGACGCCGAGCACCTTGGCGTTGACGTCGATCTTCAGCCAGCCCAGCGCGCCGACGGCGGCCACGGCCGCGAGTGCCGGTATCCACCAGGCGACGTCCAGGTCGGCGTAGGTGGCGAAGAGGCCGGAGACCTCGAAGCCGAAGATGCCGTAGATGCCGACCTGGAGGGCGTTGTAGGCGACGAGGGCGACGAGGGCCGCGCTCGCGCCGGCGGTGCCGCCGAGGCCGCGGGAGATGTAGGCGTAGAAGGCGCCCGCGTTGTGGACGTGCCGGCTCATCTCGGCGTAGCCGACGCTGAAGAGGATCAGGATGACGCCGAGGGCGACGAAGAGCAGCGGCTGCCCGACGATGCCCATCACCGCGAATGTGGTGGGCATGACACCCGCGACCACCATGAGGGGGGCGGTCGCGGCCAGGAGGGAGAGCAGCAGGCCGCCGATGCCGAGGCGGTCGGCGCGCAGGGCCCGTTCCTCGCCCTTGTACGTACTGATGCCGTCGCCGGCGCTGGCTCTGCTCGTGGTCATCGGGACCGTCCTTTAGCTGGGTTCGGGGGCGTTACACCGTGCCGAGCGCGTGGTCGCGGGCGGCACGGAAGGCGGGGTAGGGGTCCCGGTCGGGGTACGACCAGGGGGCCGGGGTGGGGTGCTCGCCGATGCGGTGGAAGAGGGCGGCGGCCTCGGCACCACGGCCCTCGCAGACCTTGGCGTGGGCGAGGAAGTTGAGGTCGACGAGGCGGCGCGGATGGCCTTCGTGCTCCCACTCCAGCCACCAGTCGAAGGCCGACTTCATCACCTGGCGGGCCCGGCGGCCGACCCAGTGGCCGGAGGCGGCCGGGTCGGACGGCTCGTGTCCCGCGGCGGCGAGGACGCGGTAGCGCTCCGCGTGCGCGATGACCGGGAGGATGGCGAGCGGCGAGTCGGCGGGGGCCTGTTCGGCGGCCCAGTTGGCGAAGTCGTAGACCTCGTGGAGCGGGTCGGGGCCCGCGGCGGCGCGGTGCTCGGCGAGGCGGGCGACCATCAGGTGATGGGCGTGGTGGTGGTCGGCGAAGCGCACGCGGATCTGCTCGAAGAGGCGGACCGCGTTCTCGGCGGCGGTCGAGCCCTGCTCCAGCATGAGCATGCCTAACCAGGGGGTGGGGTCGGCGGGCACCCGGTCGGCCGCGGTACGGCAGGCCTCGCGGGCGCGGTCGGCTTTCTCCTTGCCCCGCAGGGCACGCTGGACCTGGGCCAGGGCGAGCAGGACGGAGGCGTCGGCGGACTCGGGCTCGGCCAGCAGCCAGTCGCGGGCCCAGGCGGCGCTGTACGGCTCCATGGCGAGGACGGTCACGCGGTGGCCGCGCAGGTCCCACTCGTCGCCTGTGTGGGCGAGCAGGGTCCGGGCGGCCTGCCAGCGGCCCTGGGCCAGGGCGGCGCGGGCGGCGACGAGTTCGGCGTCGTCGAGGGCGGCGTCGAAGGCCTGGGCCGCGCGTCGGCGGCTGCGGCCGAGGGGAGGCGGGGGTGGTGACACCGCGGAGACTTCCTCGTGCGACGTGACTCGACGTCGGCTGTTGGGCAGGGGGCAACTGGCCCACGGGGCCGACCAACGGAATTGATCATCAAGGCGTGGGCAACTGGTCACGGACAGCAAACCCTCAGCCAACGGTTCCCGTCAAGGTCGAAACGGGTGTTACACGCGTCAACTTGTGGGTCTGGTGGGGTAGTTGTGAATGTTGACCGTACATCTACGCGCCAGGACCCGTCCTGAATGTGGCGCAGACCATGGCGCCGCGCGTCCCGGGCGCTCACCATGGCCGAAATGGTCGCGCGCCTCGGCACGCGACCGAGTCAACCGCCCGGATCCGGGTACTCCCGGGAGCAGGCCGGGCTCAACGGCGCTACAGTCGGGCCCCTGACCCACCCCGTGGCCCGGCCGAGTGATCGAGGTACGCAGCGTGTCGGTTCTGGTTCTGGTTCTCGCCGTGAGCGCGGCCTGCTGCCTGGGCATCGGCTTTGTCCTCCAGCAGAACGCGGCTCAGCGGGCACCCCTGAACGACTTCCTCTCACCGCGGCTGCTCCTCGACCTCGTGCGGATGCCCCGCTGGCTCGGCGGCATCGGCCTGATGGTGGCGGGCATGGTCCTCGGCGCGATCGCGCTGGGCCAGGGCGAGATCTCCCTCGTCGAACCCCTGCTCGCGACCAACCTCCTCTTCGCCATGGCCCTCTCCCGGCACCAGACCAAGCAGTCGCTGGGCCGGCAGGGCTGGGCGGGTCTGCTGCTCCTCGCGGGCGGGGTGACGGCGTTCATCGTGGCGGGCGAGCCGCGCGGCGGCTCCGCGGTGACCGACCCCTTCCGGCACTGGCTGATCATCGGCGCCATGATCGGGCTCGCGCTGCTGCTGACGACGTACGCCAAGCGCTCGCGGCTGAGCTCGGGCCCGGCCCTGCTGGCGGTGGCGGCCGGACTCCTCTACGGCGTCCAGGACGCCCTCACCCGGGTGACCGGCCAGCGCTTCTCCGAGGGCGGCCTCATGGAGGTCCTCACCGGCTGGCAGCCGTACGCCGTCCTCGCGCTCGGCGTGACCGGCCTGGTCCTCGTCCAGAGTGCCTTCGAGACGGCCTCGCTGCGGATGTCCCTGCCCGCCCTCACCGCCGCCCAGCCGCTCGCCGGGATCATCTGCGGCGTCGGCTTCCTCGGCGACCGGCTGCGCACCGACACGGGGGCGCTGGCGTGGGAGGCGGTGGGGCTCGCGGCGGTCGTGGTCGGCATCGTGCTGCTCGGGATGCACCCGGCCATGCCCTGCGGGGCCGGGGAGTCCGTTCGGGCGCGGAGACTTCAGCCGAACTGAGGCGGGGGCTCGCAGAGACCAAGGCTTGCGGGGGGGGCTCACACGACCTTGGGCGCAGGCCTGTGGAGAGGGACTGCTTGGATGGGTCCATGAGCGCTGCTGACGAGATCCTCGACATCGTCGACGAGCACGACCAAGTCGTCGGACAGTCCCCGCGCGGTGAGGCCTACGCCCGTGGGCTGCGGCACCGCTGCGTCTTCATCCAGGCGCGCGACGCGGCCGGCCGGCTCTTCGTGCACCGCCGCACCCCGACCAAGCTGGCCTTCCCCTCGCTGTACGACATGTGGGTCGGCGGAGTGGTCGGTGCGGGCGAGTCCTACGACGACGCGGCACTGCGCGAGGCCGAGGAGGAGCTGGGCGTCAGCGGGCTGCCGGAGCCGGCCTTCCTCTTCAAGTTCCTGTACGACGACGGGGCAGGGCAGAGCTGGTGGTCGGCGGTGTACGAGGTCCGCTGCGAACTGCCGGTCAGCCCGCAGGTGGAGGAGATCGCCTGGCACGACTTCCTGACGGAGGACGAGGTGGAGCGGCGGCTCACGGAGTGGGAGTGGGTGCCGGACGGACTGGACGCCTACGCGCGGCTGCGGGCTCACCGGGCGGCGGGCTGACCCCGCAGGGCGTCGGCCAGGGCGTGCGCCTGGGACGCGGTGAGCCCTGAGCCGAGCGGTACCGCGCGCGGGCTGTGGCCGCCGTCGCAGACGGCGAGCGGGCTCGGCGGGCTCGCGGTACCCCCGCTGAGCGGGCTCGGGCCCTGGAACGTCCAGGCGGGCCCGTCCCAGAAGTCGTGATCCAGCAGCCGCTCGGCCACCTCGGGCGCCGCCTCGGGAGCCACTCCCACGGCCCGGAGCGCCACGGATATCCGCTCAACAGCCGCCGCGGCCGGCACGTCCGCGTCGCCGAAGGCGGGCAGCAGCAGGAGCAGGCGCCGGTCCGCGTCCCGCACGCCCTCGACCCCGTCGGGCGCCGACCCGGCCACGGCCAGCAGCTCCGGCCAGGACAGTCCCGGCCCGCTGAAATGCCCGTCGATGGCGGCCAGATCGGCGTGCCGGCTCCAGTCCGGGTGCGTGATCAGATAGTCCGTCCCGGAGTCGCCCGGGAAGTTCCGGTGGACGATCCACAGCGCATGTCCGCCGGCGAGCGGGACACGGAACGCCGGCCAGACCTCCTCCGCCCCGTAGAGCACCTCGGCCGCCGCGTCGACGTCCGCCGTGTCGGCGCCGAAGACCTCGGGCTCCGCCGCGAACTCGTCCCAGACCGGCGCGTAGAACACCGGCCAGAACCCCGGCAGGTCGAGCAGGTGCTCGGCAGGGGCGATGTCATGACCGGGCGCCGCGTACCCGGCGAGCGGCGAGGGAAAATCCATGCCCGAACCGTAGCGACCGCCACTGACAACGCCCACGGGCCCGCCCGGTAGGGTCCTGCGCGTGATCGAATTCGCACGGAACGTCCGGCTCTGGTTCGCGCCCGAGGAGGTTCGCGAAGAGGGCGGTACGCCCGACTACCGGTTCTCGCTCGCCAACGAGCGCACCTTCCTGGCCTGGCTGCGCACCGCGCTCGCGCTGATCGGCGGGGGCTTCGCCGTGGACCAGTTCCTGCCGGACCTGCGCTGGGGCTGGCGGGCGGGGCTGGCGCTCGCGCTGCTGGGCGCCGGGGTGCTGTGCTCCCTGCGCGCGGTCAACCACTGGATGCGCTGCGAGCGGGCGATGCGCCGGGGCGAGGATCTGCCGGTGTCGCGGTTCCCGGCGCTGCTGAGCATCGTCGTGGCGGTCGTCGCGCTCGCGATGGTCGTCGTCGTGCTCGTCGGGTGGGAGGGGTGAGCGCGGCGGTCGCGGAGGCCGGACGCGACCCGGGGCTCCAGCCGGAGCGCACGCGGCTCGCGTGGCGTCGTACGACCCTGTCCGGCACCGTCTCCGCCGTGCTCGCCGTGAAGACCGCGCTGCACGGCGGGGTGTCCCCGGTCGGTGTCGTCGCGTGCGCCCTGTGCATCGTCCTGTGGCTGGGCTTCCTGCTGCTCGCGCACCGCCGTATCCGTGCGCTCGCCTCGGCCGGGGCCCCGGCGGCACTCACCCCGCGGCATGCCACGGCCACGGCGCTGTGCACGGTGGCCTTGGCGGTGTGCGGGGCGGCGCTGGTCTTCTAGAGCCCCTGATCCTCCTCCTCGCCCTCCGTCTCCCAGTCCACCGTGACCACGATCTTCCCCCTGGTACGCCCCTCCTGGCTGAGCCGCTGCGCCTCGGCCGCCCGTTCCAGCGGGAAGGTCTCCGACACATGCACCGAGACCACGCCCTGTTCCGCGAGCTCGGACAGGCGCTGGAGGTCCTCGGCGTCGGGGCGGACCCAGTAGTAGCGGCCGCCGTAGGCGACGGCCTCGCCGTCCGCGATGGAGACCAGGCGGCCCTCGGGGGCCAGGAGGTTGGCCGAGACCGTGAGGGTCTCGCCGCCGATCGTGTCGAACGCCGCGTCCACGCCCTCGGGGGCCAGCCCGCGCACCCGTTCGGCCAGGCCCTCGCCATAGGCGACCGGCTCGCCGCCGAGGCCGCGTACGAAGTCGTGGTTGCGCGGGCTCGCCGTACCGATGACGCGGGCGCCGAAGTGCCGGGCGAGCTGGACCGCGATCGAGCCGACGCCGCCGGCCGCGGCGTGCACGAGGACCGTCTCGCCGCGCTTGACCTGGAGCGCCTTGACGAGCACCTGGTAGGCCGTCAGCCCGGTCAGCGGCAGGCCGGCCGCCTCCTCGAAGGAGAGGTTGCGGGGCTTGTGGGCGAGGGTGCGCACCGGGGCGGCCACGTACTCGGCGAAGGTGCCTCGGGACAGGAAGTCCTCGCGGACGTAGCCGATCACCTCGTCGCCGACCTCGAACTCCGTGACGGAGACGCCGAGTCCGACCACGACACCGGAGACGTCCCAGCCGGGGACCACCGGGAACACCGGGTCGAGGACGCGGTCCAGGTGCCCCTCGCGGCAGTGCCAGTCGACCGGGTTGACGGCCGCCGCGCGGACCTTGACCAGGACCGCGTCGACCCCGACCTTGGGGTCGCGGACGTCACCGTAGGCGAGGACCTCGGGGCCGCCGTAGCGTGCGTAGCTGATGGCCTTCATGGCACCGACCCTCCGGGGTAGTCGGACGCCACGCAAGCGGGATGCCCGGATATGCGGCGTTCGCGTGGCAGCCTGTCCGACGTCATCGGCAACATCTCCGAAGGTGAGCACCATGACCACCCTCCACCTCGAACACGCCTCCCACGCGCACGCCCACGGCCCCGACTGCGGACACACCGAGGTCCGGCACGGCGACCATGTCGACTACGCGCACGACGGCCACCTGCACCGCGAGCACAGTGGCCACTGGGACGAGTGCGAGCCCGCCGGGCACGTCTCGCACGAGGGCCACGACCACCGGCACGGTCCGGACTGCGGCCACGAGAGCGTGCTGCACGGCGACCACGTCGACTATCTGCACGACGGCCACCGGCACGCCCCGCACGACGGCCACTGGGACGATCACTGAGCTGCCCGAGAAGGCACGCTGAAGGCACGCGGAAAGCAGCTTCACGGCTCCCCGTCGCACCGCGCGGGGGGCCGTCCGCCTATCGTGGCCCGGATCACTTTCGCTCCACCCACTGGACGGCATACCGACCGGTCGGCATCATGAGGTGCAGACCCGTTCACCTGCCCGTAGGAGCGATGTATGAGCCCCGACCATCCGCCCGGACTCGACCTCGACCGGCTGCGCGGTCTGCTCGACCGTGAGCGGCCCGGCCTGGTCAACGGCCCCCTGACCGGCCGACTGATCGAGGGCGGACGGTCGAACCTCACGTACACGGTCTCCGACGGCACCTCGCGCTGGGTCGTACGGCGTCCTCCGCTCGGCCACGTCCTGGCGACCGCGCACGACATGAAGCGCGAGCACCGGGTGATCAGCGCGCTGCACCCGACGAACGTGCCGGTGCCGGAGCCGCTGCTGCTGTGCGAGGACGAGGAGGTGCTCGGGGCTCCGTTCTACGTCATGGAGTTCGTCGAGGGCACTCCCTACCGCACGGCCGACCAGCTGTTCCCGCTCGGCCCGGCACGCACGCGTGACGCGGTGCTGGCGCTCGTGGACACACTGGTCGAGCTGCACGCGGTGGACCCCGCCGAGGTGGGCCTCGCCGACTTCGGGCGGCCCGAGGGCTTCCTGGACCGCCAGTTGCGCCGCTGGGGCAAGCAGCTGGACGCCTCGCGCAACCGCGAGCTGGCCGGCATCGACGAGCTGCACGCGACGCTGGGCCGCCGGCTGCCGACCTCCCCCACGGCCACGGTCATCCACGGCGACTACCGGCTCGACAACGTCCTCATCGGGGACGACGACAAGATCAAGGCGATCCTCGACTGGGAGATGTCGACCCTCGGCGACCCGCTCACCGACCTGGGCCTACTGGTCATGTACAGCCTGCCGCTGGGCATGCCGGACTCCCCCGTCTCCACGACCGCCGAGGCACCGGGGCACCCCGCTCCGGCCGAGCTGGTCGAGCGGTACGCCGCGCGCTCGGGGCGCGATGTCTCGCAGGTGTCCTGGTACACGGCGTTCGCGTGGTTCAAGCTCGCCGTGATCCTGGAGGGCATCCACTACCGCTACACCCTGGGCCAGACGGTCGGCCGCGGCTTCGACCGCATCGGCGACCTCGTCCCCGTCTTCATCCAGCACGGCCTCACCACCCTTCAGGAAGGCTGACCCGCCATGGACTTCGCGTTCGACGCGCGCACCGAGGAACTGCGCGCCAAGCTGCTCGCCTTCATGGACGAGTACGTCTACCCGGCCGAGGCGGTGGCCGAGGAGCAGCGGGCCGCCCTGGCGTCCCCGTGGGACACCCCGGCCGTGGTGGAGGAGCTCAAGGCGGAGGCGCGCAGGCAAGGCCTGTGGAACCTCTTCCTGCCCGACACCGAGTACGGCGCCGGGCTGACCAACCTCCAGTACGCGCCGCTCGCCGAGATCACCGGCCGCTCCCCGCAGTTGGCGCCGACCGCGCTGAACTGCGCGGCGCCGGACACCGGCAACATGGAGGTGCTCTCCCAGTTCGGCGACGAGCAGCAGAAGAAGCAGTGGCTGGAGCCGCTGCTGGCCGGTGAGATCCGCTCGGCGTTCGCGATGACCGAGCCGGAGGTGGCCTCCTCGGACGCCACCAACATCACGACGTACATCGAGCGCGACGGCGACGACTACGTCATCACCGGCCGCAAGTGGTACATCTCCGGGGCGATGAACCCGGACTGCAAGATCTTCATCGTGATGGGCAAGACGGACCCGGACGGCGCGGACATCCGCCGCCAGCAGTCCATGGTGCTGGTCCCGCGCGACACCCCGGGCGTCACCGTCAAGCGAGCGATGAAGGTCTTCGGGTACGAGGACCACTACCACGGCGGCCACGCCGAGGTCATCTTCGACCACGTGCGCGTGCCGGTCACTAATCTCATCGGCGAGGAGGGCGGCGGCTTCGCCATCGCGCAGGCCCGCCTCGGTCCGGGCCGTATCCACCACTGCATGCGGCTGATCGGCATGGCCGAGCGGGCCATCGAGCTGATGTGCCGGCGGGCCGTGTCCCGCACCGCCTTCGGCAAGGCGCTGGCCCAGCAGGGCGTGGTGCACAACTGGATCGCCGACGCGCGCGTGACGGTCGAGCAGCTGCGGCTGCTGGTCCTGAAGACGGCCTGGCTGATGGACACCGTCGGCAACCGGGGCGCCCACACCGAGATCCAGTCCATCAAGATCGCCACGCCGCGCGCGGTGGTCGACATCATCGACCGCGCGATCCAGCTGCACGGGGCGGGCGGCGTCAGCCAGGACTTCCCGCTGGCCGAGCTGTACGCGGGGGCGCGGACGCTGATGATCGCGGACGGCCCGGACGAGGTGCACCAGCGGTCGCTGGCGCGGCGGGAGCTGAAGAAGTACCTCTGAGGCTCCTCCGGCGGTGGCTAGTAGCCGCCCGAGTAGTGGTGGTCCGCGCGCGCGAGGGCGCGGGCGAAAGAGACGAGGCGCTGCCAGAGAGTCGGTCTGCGAGTCATGCGTCCAGCCTGGCTCGCGAACCGGCCAGCGGTCCAACAGATGGATTAGCTGGGCTGCATCTCTAGAATAGATGGATGGAGATGCGTCAGCTCCGCCACTTCATGGCGGTCGTCACCGAGGGCGGCTTCACCGCGGCCGCCCGTGCCGAACTCATCGTCCAGTCGGCGCTCAGCACCTCGATCCGCAACCTGGAACGGGAGCTGGGCGCCGATCTGTTCGACCGCACGGGACGGCGGGTGGTGCTCACCGAGGCGGGCCGGGCACTGCTTCCGCAGGCCCGCGCGCTGCTGGCCGGTGCGGACGCCGCGCGGGACGCCGTGGCCGCCGTGGCGGGGCTGGCCGCCGGACGGGTGGCGATCGGCACCATCCAGACGCTGACCTGTGTCGACCTCCCCGCCGAACTCGCCGCGTTCCACCAGGACTTCCCCGGCGTCCAGGTGTCCGTGCGGGACGCGACGGTGAGCGAGCTGACGGAGGCGTTGCGCGCCGGGGAGCTGGACCTGGCGTATCTGGCGCCGGACGCGCGGGAGCTGCCCGAGGGGCTGACGGCGTACGCGACCTGGCACGAGGAGCTGGTGCTGATCACCGCGCCGGGGCATCCGCTGGCCGAGGCGGGGCGCACGCTCATCAAGGACCTCGCCGAGGAGCCGTTCGTCGACTTCCGGGCGGGCACGGGCCTGGAGACGGCCGTACGGCGGCTGGCGGCCCACTGCGGCCTGGAGCGCCGGATCACCTGTGACGTCACCCAGGCGGGGCTGCTGGTGGAGCTGGTGCGGGCCGGGATCGGGGTGGCGTTCGTGCCACGGCCGATCGGGGAGCGGGCCGGGCTGCCGTGCGTGGCGATCCGGCAGCCGGAGCCGGGACGCACGGTGGTGCTGGCGGGGCGGGGGGCCAGGCCGCGCAATCCGGCGGCCGGGGCCCTCCTCGATCACCTCACGGGCGCAGCGCCCGCAGCAGCAGGTCGGCCAGGTGGTCGGCGACTTCCTGCGGGCCCATAGGGCCGTCGGGGCGGTACCAGGTGGACAGGTGGTGGACGGAGCCGAAGTGGTAGTCCACGACCAGGTCGGCCGGGGTCGCCTTGGAGAAGACCCCGCTCTCCTGGCCCTCCTCCACCAGCGCGCGGAAGCGCTCGTGGTAGCGCCGGCGCTCGGCGCGCACCTGCTTGTTCTTCTCCAGGCTCAGATGGTGCATCGAGCGGAAGAAGATCGACGCGTCGTCGAGGTTCTCGATGGTGGTCACGACGACGTCCGCCGCCGCACCTCTGAGGCGCTTCTCGATCGGCTCGTCGGCGTTCGCGAAGGCGTCGAGGCGCTCCTGCTGGACGCGCAGCACGCGCGCGTACACCTCGTGCAGGAGGTCGTCCTTGGAGCCGAAGTAGTGGTAGAGCGCCCCCTTGGTGACGCCGGCCGCCTCGACGATCTCCTGCACGGAGGTGCGGTCGTAGCCCTGCTCGGCGAAGAGCCGGGTGGCGGCGGCCAGCAGCCGCTGTGGGACGGGCGTACCGTCCCCGTCGTTCGTCCTGGCCACCTGCCGCCACCTGCCCTTCCGTTCGCTTCCGCGCGTTCTACTGCTCGCCCTGCCCGCGGGAACGCAGTTCCCGCCGGAGGATCTTCCCGGTCGCCGTCTTCGGCAGGTCGGACAGTATCTCCACCTGCCTCGGGTATTTGTAGGCGGCCAGTCTCTCCTTGCAGTACACCGCGAGTTCATCCGGGTCCGTGTCGGCCCCCGGGCGCAGGCTGATGTACGCCTTCACCGTCTCCCCGCGGTAGCCGTCGGGCACGCCGACGACGGCGGCCTCGCGCACCGCCGGGTGGGTGTAGAGCACGTCCTCGACCTCGCGCGGCCAGACCTTGAAGCCGGACGCGTTGATCATGTCCTTCTTGCGGTCGACGACGTACAGCCAGCCCTGTTCGTCCATGAAGCCGATGTCGCCGGTGCGCAGCTCCCCGTCGGGGAAGGTCTCGGCGGTGGCGTCGGGGCGGCGCCAGTAGCCGGGCACGACCTGCGGGCCGCGGACGACGATCTCGCCCTGTTCGCCGAAGGGCACCTCGGCGCCCTGGTCGTCGACGATCCGTACGACCGTGTCGGGCCCCGGCAGGCCCACGGCCAGCGTCCCTGACACCGGGTCGACGGGGGCCTCCAGGGTGGGCGGCACGGAGGCGCAGGGGGCGGTGCACTCGGTGAGGCCGTAGCCGTTGCGGATGTACGGCCCGAAGGCGGCCCGGAACTTCTCCACCAGCGCGGGCGGCAGCGGGGCACCGCCGGAGGAGATCATCCGGAAGGAGGCGAAGTGGTCGCGGGTGACGTCCGGGTGCGCGGCCAGTGCCATGAAGGCCGTCGACGGGCCCACGGTGTAGTGCGGGCCGTGCTCGGCGAACGCGTCGAGCACGACCCCCGCCTCGAAGCGGTACGCCAGCACGAGCGTGCCCGCGCTGTTCAGACAGGCGCCGAGCTGGCAGACCATGCCGGTGATGTGGAACAGCGGCGCCAGCGCGAAGTACACGGGCGCGTCGGGCAGTTCGAGCCCGGTCCGCTGCCGCTCGGCGTTGTACATGAGGTTGGCGTGCGTGTTGGTGGCCCCCTTGGGAGCCCCGCTGGTGCCCGAGGTGTAGCTGATGAGGGCGATGTCGGACGGCCCCGGGTCCCGGCCCTCCGGCGCCTTGAGACCGGCCCGCGCCACGGCCGTCAGGTCCTCGGCGTCGGCGGCCTGCGGCAGCCGCTCGAAGGCCAGCACGCGCGCGTCGTCGCGCGTCTGGAAGTCCAGCTCGCACCCGGTGAGCACGATCCGCACCGGCGAGTCGGCGGCCGTCTCGCGCAGATACGACTCCCAGGCCCGGTCGGAGCAGATCAGGGCGGCCGCCTCGCCGTCCCGCAGGACGTGGGTGACCTCCCCCGCCTTGTACATGGGGTTGACGGGCACGACGGTCGCGCCCGCCTTCCACGCGCCGAGGAGGGCGAGCAGGAAGTGCGGGGAGTTCTGCAGCAGGATCGCCACGCGGTCGCCGCGCTCCAGGCCGCGGGCGGCGAGATACCCGGCGACGGAGTCGCTCAGCTCGTCGACCTCGCGGTAGCCGAGCCGCCCGTCGAAGTAGGCGAGGAAGGTGCGGTCGGGTACCTCGGCGGCCGCCTTGCGCAGCGCGTGGACGAGCGAGTCGGCGGGGTCGATGGGCGCGCGCTGGGCGTCGCTGAGAAGGGCGACCCAGGGCTTGGCGGCGTACAGGGAGTGGGTCACCGCGCCTCCTCCCACTTCTGCTGGATGTGGTTCATGCCGGCCAGCCAGCGGTCGGGCTCGGCGGCGCGGGCCTGGTAGTAGGCGGCGACCTCGGGGTGTGGAAGGATCAGGAAGCGGTCCTCCTCGATGCCCTTGAAGAGCGCCTCGGCCACGTCCTCCGGCTCGACCGCGGTCGGCTTGAGCACCAGGTCGCCCGCGCTGCCGGTGGCGGCGAGCATGTCGGTGCGCACGCCCTGGGGGCAGATGGCGTGGACCTTGATCCCGCGGTGCCGGTAGGTCAGCGACAGGTACTCGGCGAAGGCGTACGCCCCGTGCTTGGTGACGGCGTACGGGGCGGCCCCGATCATGGTCAGCAGTCCGGCCGCGGACACGGTCGACACGAACCGCCCGCTCCCCCGCTCCAGCCACCCCGGCAGCAGCTCATGAGCGGCACGCACGTGTGCCATGACGTTGACGTCCCAGGACAGCTCCCAGGCCTTGGCGTCGGCGAGATCGGCCACGTCCGGGCCGCCGAAGGCGACACCGGCGTTGGCGCAGTAGACGTCGACGGTCCCACCGAGCGCGGCACGGGCATCGGCGACGACGGCGGAAGCGTCCCCGGGCACGGCGACGCCACCGATCTCGTCGGCGACGGCCTTGGCCCGGTCGGCGTCGAGATCGTTGACGACGACCCGGGCCCCTTCGGCGGCGAAGCGCCGCGCGAGGGCGGCCCCGATCCCTCCCCCGGCTCCGGTGACGACGACACCAGCACCCTGCACGGCTTCCACCATCGGTCTCCTTCGACTGCGGCTCCAGGCTTTGGCCAGACTAACCGGTCGGTATGTGCCAAGGAAGGGGGTCAGGCCGTTCCCGATGGCCCGTGGGAGCAATACCGTGCACCCCATGCGCCTATCCAGACGAGCACTCCTCGCAGCGACCACGGCAGCAACATCCCTTTCCTCGGCCTCCCCGGCGTCCGCGGCCGACCGCCACGGAAAACTCCGTACCGGCTTCGAACGCCTCGCCGCCGACGGCTACGCCCTCCTCGACGGCCGACGCGTGGGCATCGTCACCAACCCCACCGGCATCACCCGGGACGCCCGCCACATCGTCGACGTCATGCACGCCGACCGTCGGGTGAACCTGGTGGCCGTCTTCGGCCCGGAGCACGGTTTCCGCGGCACCGCGCAGGCCGGCGGCTCCGAGGGCCGCTACGACGACCCCGCCACCGGACTGCCCGTCTACGACACGTACCTGAAGAGCGGTCAGCCTCTCGCCGACGTCTTCACCGCGTCCGGCGTCGACACCGTCGTCTTCGACATCCAGGACGTGGGCGCCCGCTTCTACACGTACATCTGGACGCTCTACGACTGCATGGAGGCGGCCCGGCTGGCCGGGAAGCGGTTCGTGGTGCTCGACCGCCCGAACCCCGTCACCGGACGCTCCGCCGAAGGGCCGGTCCTGCACAAGGAGTTCGCGACCTTCGTGGGCCGGCAGCCGATCTCGCAGGCGCACGGCATGACGGTCGCCGAGCTGGCGCGGCTGTTCAACGGGGAGTTCCTGACCGCGCCCGTCGCGCTGGACACCGTCCTGATGACGGGATGGAGGCGTGCGGAGTTCTACGACGCCTCCGCGCTGCCCTGGGTGCCGCCGAGCCCCAACATGCCGACCCCCGACACCGCGCTCGTGTACTCGGGGACATGTCTCTTCGAGGGCACGAACCTGTCCGAGGGCCGTGGCACCACCCGCCCCTTCGAACTGCTCGGCGCGGAGGGGATCGACGGGCGCTGGGCCGCCGCCGCGAACGAACTCGGGCTGCCGGGCGTGCACTTCAGGGAGGCGTACTTCGCGCCGACGTTCTCCAAGTTCCAGGGCAAGACGGTCGGCGGGGTGCAGATCCATGTGCACGACCGGGCGGCGTACGACCCGGTCCGCACCGGGATCGGGCTGCTGGTGACCGCCAAGCGCGGGTGGGCCGGGTTCGCGTGGCGGTCCGACAACTGGATCGACAAGCTCACCGGTTCCACGCAGGTGCGGACCGCGATCGACGCGGGCGCGGACGTCGACGACGTGGTGGCGGGCTGGCGGGAGGAGCTGGCCGTGTTCCGCCGCACTCGCAAGGAGTACCTGCTGTACAGATGATCCCCTGGGCCGAACAGGGCAGTTGACTCGCGAAGTATGGCCAACTTCGCCCCACGGGAGGACGATGCGACGGCATCGCACCACTTCGGGGGACAAGGGGGCCTGTCATGGCAGAGCCGGCGATGAGTGTGAGCCCGTACTGGGAACTGACTTTCGACGCGGACGGTGACCCGGACGGCGCACGGCGGGACCGGCTGCTGGCCGGTGTCGCGGAGCACGGCGTCAAGGATCTGATCGTCTTCGCGCACGGCTGGAACAACGACCGTTCGGGGGCGACGAGGCTCTACAGCCGCTTCTTCGCGCCGATCCCCGAGTTCGCGCCGCACGCGAAGCTCGGGTACGTGGGAGTGGTGTGGCCGTCGATGCGGTTCTGCGACGAGCCGATCCCGGACTTCCCGAGGTCGGTGGCGGCCGAGACCACGCGGCGGCCGGCGCTGGACAAGGACACCCGGCACGCGCTGCTGGAGACCTTCCCCGGCCGGGCCACCGTGATCGACCAGCTCGCGCGGCTGCTGGACCAGCAGCCGCGCGAGGACGCCGAGTTGGAGGAGTTCGGGCGGCTGGTGCGGCTGCTGGTCGAGGTGGTGCCCGCGGGGCCGCAGGCGCTGTTCGGGGCGGACACCCTCGCGGAGGGGGTGCCGCAGAGCGAGCCGGACATGTTCTCCGGGTCTCCGGTCGGGGTGTGCGAGGCCTTCGCGCGGGGGCTCGCCGAGGCCGAGGCGCCGGACGGCGTGACGGAGGGGTTCTCGATCCCCAATCCCTGGGACGGGGCGCACGAGTTGCTCCGGCAGGCGACGTACTACGCGATGAAACGGCGCGCCGGCACGGTCGGTGAGCGGGGGCTCGGGCGGGTCATCGGGCAGCTCGCCGCCAAGCGCCCGGAAGTGCGGGTGCATCTCGTCGGGCACAGCTTCGGCGGGCGCCTGGTGTCGTTCGCGCTGCGCGGGCTGCCCGAGGGGGTGCGCACGGTGAAGTCGGTGACGCTGCTCCAAGGGGCTTTCTCCCACTACGCGTTCGCCGCCCGGCTGCCGCACGACGCGCGCGCGGGCGGGGTGCTGCACGGGCAGCAGAACCGCATCGACGGCCCGCTGGTGTGCTGCTACTCCCGCTTCGACAAGGCGCTGAGCACCATGTATCCACTGGCCTCGCGCATGGCCGGGGACGCGGAGGGGGCCGCCATGGACATCGGGCGGATGCTGGGCGCCAAGTGGGGGGCGATGGGGCACGACGGGGTGCAGGCGGTGCCCGGCACGCGCGCGTGGAAGCTCGCCGAGGCGCTCACCACCACGCTGCCGACGTCCGGGTGCGTGAACATCGACGCGGCGTCGGTGGTGAAGGACGGCAAGGCGCCGGCCGGGGCGCACAGCGACATCGTGCACCGGGAGCTGGCGCAGGTGGTGGTGGCGGCGGGCCGCATCCGCTGACCCGCCGCCACCCGAAGGTCACCGGTGTGAGGTGAACTCCACGACCTGCTGGTAGGTCGGCCGGTTCTGCCAGCTGATGTTGTAGTGCTTGATGCCGCCCAGGGTGCGCTGGACGATCGAGTCGGCGCACCACTGATTGCCCGCGGAACACAGGTCGTCACCCGGGTAGACCTGGGCCGCGGTCTTGCCGGCCGCCGTCTTCAGGGTGCTGATCAGGATGTCCCGGCAGGCGCTGAGGCTGCCGCCGCCGCAGTACTTGTTCGCCAGCGGTCCCTGCACGGACTCGCCGAGCACCGCGCGGATGTCCTTGTCGACGTAGGACCACCAGCCGTACTGGAAGGAGCTGCCCGCGTGCGAGCCGGTCGGGCCGTGCGCGGCCGAGGGCGACTCGTCCACCGGCAGGTTGGCCTGGAAGGCGGTGAACAGGCCGCTGCCCAGGCCCGGTTCGAACTCGGCCTCCACCAGCAGCGGCCACCACGCGTCCAGGATGCGGATCGCGTCCGCGTCGGCGTACGTCTTCGAACCCGCCGACGTCTCCGTGCGCTTGCCGCCCGCGGTGAGCCAGGCCTGGAGCTTGGTCACCGCCGCCGCGGCCGTGGAGTCGGTGACCGTACTGCTGTTGATCACCTTGAGGAGATCCGGCAGGACGTCCTCCGCGCGCAGGTCGGCGAGGGCCGCGTCGGCCATCGCCTTCACCAGCGAGGCCCGGGTGACTCCGCCCGCGGCGACGAGCTTCTTCACGCGGTCCTCCAGGAGGTTGCCGCGATGCACCGAGCCGTCACCCCAGGGCGCGGTCGTGTAGTCCTTCGCCTGTTTGTTGTTCCAGGAGATGTAGTAGTCCTGGTCGATGGAGTTGGGGTGGGCCGAAGCCGCCGTGTAGTCGGCGGTGTTGGTCGTCGCGTTCCAGTTCTTCCACTCGTACGACGCCTGCGCCCACACCGGGAACTCCGCGTCCACGCCGCTCGCGCGTACCGGGTTGTCGCCGCTGTTGTAGTACGCGGTGTGCGTGGAGTCGGCGTAGAACCAGTTGAACGTGTAGTTGATGTGCTGCACCGCGCTCTGGAAGGTCTGCGGACTCTTCACGTAGTCGGGGTCGTTGAGCATCTGGAAGCCGATGATCGAGTCGGCCTCGTGCATGTACGACGAGCGCAGCGTGGTGTAGGCGACCTTCTTGCCGCCGACGGTGGCCCGGTAGGCGACGGGGCCGTACTTCGTCTTCCAGACCCGCATCGTGTACGAGCCGGCGGCGGTGCCGTCGGCCGTGGTCGGGGCCCAGGAGTTCTTCTGTTCGATCTTGTCCATGGCCGTGCAGGTGCCGTGGTACAGGTAGTGGAAGTCGTCCTGGCACAGCTCGACGGCGTAGGTGTCGATGATGTCCTGGCCGGAGGTCGTGGCGGACCACGAGTAGTCCTGGCCGCGGCCGAGTTCGACGTACATGCTCAGGCCCGCGAAGGAGGCGCCGCGTGCGCTGATGCCGGGGCCCTGGATCTCCTGGAGCATGAGGAGCTGGGGGGCGAAGTAGCCGGTCTGCGGACCGAAGACGGCGACCGGGTGGCCGCTCGCGGTGTGGGCGCCGCTGACCACGAGGGCGTTCGACATGCCGCGCTTGGCCGAGGTGAGGGCGTTCGCGGTGGCCGTGGCGGCGGCCTTGGAGGCGCTCTGGTCGCCGCCGGTGCCGGTCGGGTCGTAGACCAGCGGCTCGGTGGCCACCGTGCCGGCGTCGGGGAGTGCCTCGCCCTGCGGGGTGGTGGGCTTGGTGGCGTACGGGAAGCTCTCGCCGTTGTGGACGGTGAGGACGGCCTCGGGGTCGTTGCGCTCGCGGAAAGACTCCCAGACCTCGGTGCCCTTCGTCACGCCGTACTGCTCCTGGGCGGCGAGCAGCGATATCGCGTTGTTGACCTCACCGCCGCCGCCGGAGCCGAACAGGGCGCCGATGACGGAGGCCAGCGCGACCAGGTCGGTGATCTTGAAGTGCTCGATGGTGCCGGCGTTGGTGACGGAGTCCTTGTGACCGGTGAGGACGTACTCGCCGGGGAAGTAGCGGCCGCTGTCGGAGGCGTCGATGTAGGCGTTGATGCCCGCGAGGTAGGCGTTGGCGTCGGCGAGGGCCTGCTGGCCCCGGGTGCCGTTGGCCGCGACCGCGTTGTCGATCTGTGCCTGGAGGTCGGCCTCGCTGTAGGGGGCGTTGCGCCAGAACTGCTGTTCCAGGCCCTGGTTGGAGGGGGCGCCGCCGGCGAAGGTGGTGAGCTGGCCGCGCCCGACGTGCCGGAAGACGTCCATCAGCCACAGCCGGTCCTGGGCCGCGGCATAGCCCGCGCCGAACTCGGTGCCGTATCTGGTGGTACCGGTGATGTGCGGCACACCCGTCTTCTTGTCGCGGACGATCGTCACGTCGGTGCGGCCGGCGGGTTTCAGGGTGGAGGCGACCTGGTCGGAGGCCACGCCGAACGAGGCGTCGTTGAAGAAGGTGTTGATCGTGGCGTTGGTGAGCGACGAGTAGCCCTTGGCCAGGTTGGCGTAGGGGCCGAGCTGGTCCTCGGCGTGGTCGGGCTGGGTGCCGAAGGCCTGGTTGAGGAGGATCTGGGCGAGGGTGGCGTTGCCGTTCTCGCCGGGCGGCAGGATGTCGGAGCACTGGCTGCCGCAGTAGTCGTTGGCGGCCGCGGTCTCGGCTGCCGCCGCGACTTGGCCAAGAGGGGACAAAAGACCGGCAATCAGGGCGCATACGGATGCGGTCTTCAGGAACCCGGTGAGTCTGCCGGGAGTTCTCAGTCTGTCGAGAGCGGTGCGTGAGGTGCGCCGAGGCATGGCAGCTCCTACCGACGGGGGTGGGCCGGACGTTACCGCCGGTATCCCCGGGATTGAAGATGAACATGCGTCAAGTTTTGGTAGCCGATCCGGAGGCGAATGGGGGTCATCGGAAATCGGATGGAGCCAAATCGCTTGTCGATACGTCTATTCGGCGACGTCCGTTCGACGACGCCGAAGTGACCGAAGTACAGGTGCAGGTGTGACGGAGGTGCAGGGCGATGGCCGGTTTCCGGAGTCTGGCGAGACAGGTGCGAGATCCGCGGTGTGATCTGGCGCTGCGACGCTACTCACTGCGCAAGTGCCTGGAGCGGTTCGCTCCTTACGGGCACAGGGCGACCTGGGACCACTTGTGCTCCCGGGCCGGATTCGGTCCTGAGGACCGGTCCCCCGATCCGGCGCGGCTCGTGGCCGCGTTGGACGAGCTGGAGGAGGCGCGCTCGGTCTGGCTCGCCTACGAGGTCGAGTTCGCCGAGCGACGCAAGAAGGAGAAGCACGACGGTCTGCGCAGGCCGGGCAGTGTCGACGACTGGCACCGGCTGACCTGGGGCGGCTTCGGTGTCGCCTGGTGCGACGACCCGCGGCTCCACCCCCGTGAACCGCTGGCCGAGGTGCTGCGCAAACTGATCTCCGCGCTGGAGCGCGAACCGGGAGTGGTGTGCCCGGTGTGCCGCGGAGAGCGACTGATCTGGAAGTACGACCTGGCCCACGAACCCTCCTCGGGCCCGGTCTGCACGGACTGCGGGATCGTGGTCCCCCGTCCGGTGCTGACACCCGAGGCCCTGGCGTCGTCCAAGCGTGGACGGCTGCTGGTGTCCGCCTGAGTGGTGCGACCGGGGGTGCGCCGGGGATGCCGCACCCCCTCTTTGACGGCGTGTGACGGTCGTGAGCGCCGCCCGCGTTTTCCACAGCGGGCCAGTTGTCCACAGGAACGGCTCGCGCCCGGGCCGATGTCGGTGCCGGCTGGCACCATCGAGTCATGATTCAGGTGTGTCTCAACGGGCCCCGAGGGGCGGCCGACGGAGCGGTGGTTCCGCTGACGCCGGAAGCGTTGGCCGAGTCCGCGGCGGCGGCCGTCGCAGCCGGGGCGACGGACATCCATGTCCACCCCAAGACCCCGTGCGGTGGCGACTCGTTGTCACCCCGCGTCCTCACGACGACCCTGGAGGCGATACGGGCGCGGGTGTCGGTCCCGGTCGGCGTCACCACGGGCGCCTGGGCGGAACCGGACCCGGCGGCCCGGCTGGAGCGGATCCGGAGCTGGACGGTCCTCCCCGACCACGCCTCGGTCAACTGGCACGAGCCGGGCGCCGAGGAGCTGGCCGCCGCGCTGATCGACCGGGGTGTCGGCGTGGAGGCCGGGATCTGGTCCGGTACGGACGGGGCTGCGCGGTTCGCCAAGTCGCCGCTCGGCCCGGGAGTGCTGCGGGTGCTGGCCGAGGTGACGGACACCTCGCCGGACACCGCCCAGGACACGGCCCGCGCCCTGCTGTCCGACCTCGGCACGGCACCGCACGGCCGCCCGGTGCTGCTGCACGGCGAGGACGGCGGGGCATGGCCGGTGCTGCGACTGGCCGGACGCCTGGGCCTGGCGACGCGCATCGGCCTGGAGGACACCCTGCTGCTCCCGGACGGCGAACCGGCGCTGTCCAACGCCCGGTTGGTGGCGGCGGGGCTGGTCCAGTACGGGTCGGCGAGACGCTCGTCGTGATCGGACCGGTGACGGTACCAGCCACAAATCCCCTCGCTCCACCCCTTTCGCGCACGGACAGTTGGAGGCGATGAAACGCACCTGAGCACAGGAACGAGGAACCCCGATGTCGACGCTGCGCGTCACCGCCGAAGTGCTGACCGTCCATGAACACCCGAACGCCGACGCGCTCGAACTGGCCCAGGTGGGCCTGTACCGGGCCGTCGTCGCCAAGGGCGCCTATCGCACCGGCGACGCGGCCGTGTACATCCCCGAGCAGTCCGTGCTGCCCGCCGCCCTGATCGAGGAACTCGGTCTCACGGGACGGCTGGCCGGCGGCAACGCGGACCGGGTCAAGGCGGTGCGGCTGCGCGGCGAGCTCTCACAGGGCATCGTGTGCCGGCCCGCGGCGCTGAACGGCGTCGACCTGGCGCGGGCGGCGAAGGACGGCACCGACTTCGCGGAACTGCTCGGCATCACCAAGTGGGTGCCCCCGATCCCGCCCACGATGAGCGGCGAGGTGGAATCCGCGCCCGACCTGCTGCCCTGGGTCGACATCGAGAACATCCAGCGCTACCCGGACGTCTTCACCCCGGGCGAGCCGGTGGTCCTGACCGAGAAGCTGCACGGCTCGGCCTGCCTGGTCACCTATGTCGCGGCCGACCAGCGGGTGTACGTCTCCTCGAAGGGCTTCGGCGCCAAGTCCCTGGCACTGAAGGCGGACCCACGGAACCTGTACTGGCGGGCGGTACAGGGGCACGGCGTCGCCGACGCGGCCGCCCGCCTGGCCACCCGCCTCGGCGCGAGCCGGGTCGGCATCTTCGGCGAGGTCTACGGCGCGGGCGTCCAGGACCTCACCTACGGCGCGGACGGCCGCCGGGACACCCTCGGGTACGCGGTCTTCGACGTCTCCGCGGAGATCGACGGCGAGGTGCGGTGGCTGAACGCGCAGGAACTCCTGGACGGGGACCTGCCGTTGGTGCCGCGCCTCTTCGAGGGGCCGTACGACATCGCGCGGGTGCTGGAGGTGGCGAGCGGGAGGGAGACGGTGTCCGGACGTGAACTGCATCTCCGCGAGGGCGTGGTCATCCGCCCGACCGTCGAGCGGTACAGCGCGGTGACGGGCGGCAGGGCGATAGCGAAGGCGGTGAGTCCGGCGTATCTGACCAGGAAGAACGGAACAGAGTACGAGTAGGCGGACCTTGAGGGGCGCGAGGAACTGCGCGATCAGCCACGAGCCACCCGCACCCGGCAACGCGCACAAGCCCCCGCCCCCTCAGCCGCACCGCCCTGCCTCATCGCGCCGCTTCTCAACGAGCAGCCGCGACCCCGCCCCCTGCCGCTCCCCGAACGCGTCATCCGGATTGGACAGCACACACGACTCCAACGACAGACAGCCACACCCGATGCAGTCCGTGAGGTGATCCCGCAGCCGGTTCAACTGCTTGATCCGCTCGTCGAGTTCGGACCGCCACGCCTCCGACAACCGCGCCCAGTCCTCCCGCGTAGGCGTCCGCTCCTCCGGCAACTCGGCGAGTGCCTCGCGAATCGTGGCGAGCGGGATGCCGACGCGTTGTGCGGCCCGTACGAAGGCGACCCGGCGCAGCGCGTCGCGGGAGTAGCGGCGCTGGTTGCCGGTGGTGCGGCGGCTGCTGATCAGGCCTTTGGACTCATAGAAGTGCAGGGCGGAGACGGCGGCACCGCTGCGCGCGGCGAGTTGGCCGACCGTGAGCTCATGGATCTTCTCAGGAATCTGGGGCACCCCTCGAACCCTACCCAGGCCTCCGTTGACACGGCCCCCGAGGACGACCATGCTAAGCAGTCGCTTAGAGTTTGGGACGAGGAGGCGGGACATGGCAGAGCCGAGGATCTTCGCGGGCGCCGACGAGCTGAAGGCGGCGGTGGGCGAGCAGCTGGGGTACACCGACTGGCTGGAGGTCGACCAGAAGCGGATCGATCTGTTCGCCGAGGCCACGGGTGACCACCAGTGGATTCACGTCGACCCGGAGAAGGCCGCCGCCGGCCCGTTCGGCACGACCATCGCGCACGGCTATCTGACGCTGTCCCTGCTCCCGCTCTTCGGACCGCAGCTCATCAAGGTCGAGGGCGTGAAGATGGGCGTGAACTACGGCACCAACAAGGTCCGCTTCCCGGCCCCCGTCCCCGTCGGCTCCCGGCTGCGCGCCACGGCGACGATCACCGGGGTGGACGACGTGGCGGGCGGCGTCCAGGTGACCGTCGCCTTCAGCGTCGAGCGTGAGGGCGGCGACAAGCCGGTGTGTGTGGCCGAGTCGGTGTCGCGCTACTACCTCTGAGCGCCCCGCCCCGGGCCCTCCGCGCTACTTGGCCCCCACCATCCGCAGCACGAGGTCGGCGTCGAGCGCGCCGACCTCGTCGGGGGTCCAGGGGCCGTCGACGTTGAACCAGCGGGCGACGTCGATGCAGAGCGACATGACGGCGAGGGTGGTGCCCTTGACGTCCAGGACGTCGAACTCGCCGGACGCCACGCCGTCCTCGATGATCGCGCGCACCTCGGCGTCGCACTGCCGGCGCAGCGCGAGGATCTCCTCGCGGGCGTCCGGGCCGAGGGAGTCGAGTTCGTACTGGACGACCCGGGCGGTGGTACGGCCGCCCGCGTGCCAGCGGACGAAGGAGCTGACCGCGTCGGCGAGCCGCTCGGTGGCGGTGCCCTCGCGGCGGGACGCGGTCTGGAGGATCTCCAGCGCCTTGGCGTGGCCGATCCTGCTGATGCGGTGGAGGAGCTCCTCCTTGGTCTTGTAATGGATGTAGAGCGCGGCGGGACTCATGCCCGCGCGGCCCGCGATGTCCCGCGTCGTCGTGGCGTGGTAGCCGCGCTCGGCGAAGGCCTCCACCGCGGCGATCAGCAGCCGCCGTGCCGCGTCGGGCGTGACCTCGCCCCACGCCGACGTCTCGCCGCCGGCCGTCTCCTCCGCCGTACTCATCGCCTGCTCGCCCCTCTCCACTGATCGAGGGACCACCATACCGCCGAAGGTGAGCAACCGCTTAGGGCCTGTCCGGCGGGTCAGGTCGCAGGAAAGCCGCGGCACCTCATCAGCGCCGGTGAGCGGGGTCTGGTGCGTCGGCATGCAAGGCGGAGGAGGGCGGCGACGCGATGGGGGCGCCTCCCGCGCGAGGTTGTTCGAGCGTGGGGGAGTCGGCAACCGACGACAACGCCGCAGGCCGGCGTGCCAGACCCCGCGTCTGCGGCATGATCCGCCGGACAGGCCCTAAACGAGAGACCCGCGTGGCCGCAGTCGAGCAGCACGGTGTCAGAGCTTCTCGAACGGGTCGTGCTCTGCCAGCAGCTTCTCCAGGCGGGCCTGGTCGACCCTGCTGACGATCTGGCCGGCCTCCTGGCGGTCCCGGATGACCTTGGCCAGGGTGAAGGCGGAGGTGACGAGGTACAGGACGGCGATGGCGAGGAAGCCGCGCACCCAGGCGTTGGCGTCGAGGCGGAAGATGCCGATGGCGGTCGCCGCCATGGCGACGGCGAAGGAGGCGACGGCCTGGCCGTAGAAGGCCGCCGTGCTCTGCTGCTTGACCGGTGTGTCACTCATGGGGACAGCTTCGGCGGACGCGGCGCCCACCACATCCGCCGAGATACTCAGGCCGGCCGACGCACCTACTCAGAAGGCCGAAACCCCGGTCAGCGCACGGCCGATGACGAGCTTCTGGATCTGGCTGGTGCCCTCGTAGAGGGTCATCACGCGGGCGTCGCGCAGCAGTTTGCCCGCCGGGTACTCGTCGATGTAGCCGTAGCCGCCGAAGACCTGGAGGGCGTTGTTGGCGGCGCGGACCGCGGCCTCCGAGGCGAACAGCTTGGCCTTGGACGACTCGGTGGCGAAGGGCAGGCCGCGGTCGACGAGGTCGGCGACCCGCCAGGTCAGCAGCCGGGCCGCGTCGACGTCGACCGCGATGTCGCTGATCAGCTCCTGGACGAGCTGGTGGCTCGCGATCGGCTTGCCGAACTGCTCCCGCTCACCGGCGTACCGCACGGCCGCGTCCAGGGCGGCCTGCGCGATGCCGACGCAGCCCGCCGCGACCGACATCCGCCCCTTGGCGAGCGCGGACATGGCGACCGTGAACCCCTTGCCCTCCTCCCCGAGCAGCGCGGAGGCGGGGACGCGCACGTCCTCCAGGACGAGCTCGGCGGTGGCCTGTCCGCGCAGGCCGAGCTTGCCGTGGATGGTGCGGCGGCCGAGGCCGGGGGTGTCGGTCGGGACAAGGAAGGCGGAGACGCCCTTGTGGCCGGGGGCGTCGGTGGAGCGGGCGAACAGCAGCACGACGTCGGCCCAGGTGCCGTTCGTGATGAACATCTTGGTGCCGTTGATGACGTAGTCGTCGCCGTCGCGCACCGCGCGCGTGGTGAGGTTCCCGGCGTCGGAGCCGGTGCCGGGCTCGGTGAGGCCGAAGCAGCCGACGCACTCCCCGGAGGTGAGCCCCGGCAGCCACTGCCGCTTCTGCTCCTTGCTCCCCCAGGCGGCGATCGTCTTGGCGACCAGGCCGAGCGAGACGGAGACGATCCCGCGCACGGAGGAGTCGCCCCGGCCCAGTTCCTCCGTCACCAGGCAGTACGCCAGATGATCGCCGCCCGAGCCGCCGTGCTCCTCGTCGATCGTCAGCCCCAGGAAGCCGACCTCGCCGAGCTTCTTCACGATGCCCCGGTCGACCTCCTCGGCACGGTCCCAGGCGATGACGTGCGGGGCGATCTCGCGTGCCACGAAGTCCCGGGCGAGCTGCCGTACGGCCTCCTGCTCCTCGCTGAGTCCCAGGTTCACCACGAGATCACCCCACTTGAAAGGCGTACATTTAAATTAGCACTGCTAGTTTCCAGGTGCAGCCCTACTATGTGCGCCATGGCCCGACCGCGCAAGCCCCTCCTCAGCACCGACCGGATCGTCGAGACGGCTCGGGCCCTCGTGGACGCGGAGGGCCTCGCGGCCGTCTCCACCCGGCGACTCGCCGCCGAGCTCGGGGTCAGCGGGCCCTCCCTCTACAACCACTTCCGCACCAAGGACGAGATCCTGGAGGCCGTCGCCGACTCGGTGAGCGCACAGGTCGACCTGTCGATGTTCGAGGACGGCCGCGACTGGCGGACCGCGCTGCACGACTGGGCCGTCTCCTACCGCGCCGCCCTGCGCGAGCACCCGAACATCGTCCCCGTCCTCGCCCACGGGCCGGGCCGACGCCCCGCCGGACTACGGGTCGCGGACGCGGTCTACGGCGCGATGGTCCACGCCGGCTGGCCGCCCGCGCAGGCCACCTCCATCGGCGCGCTGATGAGGTACTTCATCATGGGCTCCGCGCTCGGCTCCTTCGCCGGGGGTTTCGTGGACGACCAGAGCGCGTACGACCCCACCGACTATCCGCACCTCGGCCAGGCCCACCTCCTCGCCGAGCAGCAGGACAAGATCGACGAGCGGGCCTTCGAGACAGGGATCGCGGCGCTGCTGGACGGGCTGGCGATGCAGTACGAGCAGGTCAGGCGGCCCGCGTAGAACGCTTCGGTGGGCGCCGAAGTATTCGTGTCCCATGCTGGGAGGCATGACCTCCACGGCCCCCAGGAACCCCCAGGCGACCCAGCTGGCCCGGTTCGCCGGCCTCATCGCCGACGAGACGCGGGCCGCGTGTCTGCTGGCGCTGCTCGACGGGCGGGCGTGGACGGCGAGCGAGCTCGCCCGGCACGCGGGCGTCGCCGCGTCGACGCTGAGCGAGCATCTGGGCAAGCTCGTCGCGGGCGGACTGCTCGCGGAGGAACGGCAGGGGCGGCACCGGTACGTGCGGCTCGCCGACGCGCGGGTGGCGCAGGTGGTCGAGGAGCTGTCGGCGCAGGTGGGGGCGCAGCCTCGGGCGCGGAATCTGCGGGAGTCGAGCGCGGGCTCGGCCATGGCCCGGGGGCGGACCTGTTACGACCATCTTGCGGGGCGGCTCGGAATTGTGGTCACGGATGCGATGACGACACGTCTGCTGCTCAGCCAGGACGCCGGGTTCGCCCTGACGGACGCGGGGTTGGCGTGGTTCGCCGCAGCGGGTATCGGGCTTGACCGGAAGAGTCGGCGACCTTTGGTGCGGGCTTGCCTGGACTGGACAGAGCGGCGGCCTCATCTTGCGGGGGTTGCGGGAGCCGCGCTGTGTCGGCATGCGTTGGAGGTGGGGTGGTGTGTGCGGATCGGAACGGAACGTGCGGTTCGAGTGACTGCGGAGGGAGAACGGGCGTTGCGGGAGCTCTTGGGGATCGAGTCGAGCGCACTGCGGTAACCGCATGGGTTCATATGCGGCTGCGGGTTCGTCGGGGCTGGTCGCGCAGTTCCCCGCGCCCCTTGGCGGCACCGCAGTGCCGGGTCCGAAATGCGCCAGCCCTCCTCTCCGCCTCTCCCTAGCCTCAGGAGCATGATGTTCCCCTCTCGCCGTCCCCACCTCCTCGCCACCGGTGCTGCCGTCACAACCGTCTTGCTCTGGGCTTCCGCCTTTGTCTCCATTCGCAGCGCAGGGGACGCGTACTCCCCTGGCGCACTCGCTCTCGGACGGCTGTTCTCCGGCGTCATCGCGCTGGGAGTCCTGTGTCTCATACGACGTGAAGGGCCCCCGCCCCGAGCCGCCTGGCGCGGCATCGCCGTGTCCGGGCTGCTCTGGTTCGGCGTCTACATGGTCGTCCTGAACTGGGGCGAGCAGCAGGTGGACGCCGGTACCGCGGCGCTGGTCGTGAACATCGGGCCGATCCTCATCGCGCTGCTCGGGGCGCGGTTGCTCGGGGATGCCATGCCGCCGCGGCTGCTGGCGGGGATGGCGGTGTCGTTCGCGGGGGCCGTCACCGTGGGGCTGTCGATGTCGGGTGGGGGTGGGTCGTCCGTTCTCGGGGTGGTGCTGTGTCTGCTGGCGGCGGTCGCGTACGCCGGCGGGGTCGTCGCGCAGAAGCCCGCCCTCGGGTCGGCGAGCGCGCTGCAAGTCACCACGTACGGCTGTCTCGTGGGCGCTGTGGTCTGTCTGCCGTTCACCGGACAACTCGTCCAGCAGGTGTCCGACGCGCCCCTGTCGGCGACGCTCAACATGGTCTATCTGGGCGTCTTCCCCACCGCGCTCGCCTTCACCACTTGGGCCTACGCCCTCGCCCGTACGACCGCCAGCCGGATGGGCGCGACCACCTACGCGGTGCCCGCGCTGGTCGTGCTGATGTCCTGGGTGGTGCTCGGGGAGGTGCCGGGGCTGCTCACCCTGGTGGGCGGGGTGCTGTGTCTCGCGGGGGTCGCGGTGTCCCGTTCGCGGGCCGCGGCGGCGGCGGCGCCGCAGCCCGCGAAGCTCTCCGACTCGGTGTGAACGCGCCCTGCCCGCAAGGACCTTGACGCACGGGCGGGGTGCGCTAGAAGACGACCAGGGCCCGGCCGCCCTTGCCCGCCAGCATGTTCTCGAAGGCCGCCGGGATGCCGTCCAGGGCGATCCGTTCCGTCACCAGGGTGCCCAGGTCCAGGCGGCCGGTGCGGACGTGTTCGGCGAGCACCGGCAGGTCCGCGGCGGGGTCGGAGTTGCCGTAGACGCAGCCCGACAGGGTCCTGCCCCAGTGGAAGATCTCCAGGGCGTTGAAGGTGACCTGCTGGTCCTTGCCGCCGATGCCGACGACCGTCGTACGGCCGCCGCGACGGGTGGAATCCCAGGCGGTGCGGATGGTCGCGGCGCGGCCCACGCACTCCACGGCCACGTCCACGCCCTGCTTGCCGGTGCGGCCCCTGATCTCGCGGGCGGTGGTGTCGGAGGCGACCACGTAGTCGGTGGCCCCGGCCGCGCGCGCCAACTCCTCCTTCTCCGGGGAGACATCGACCGCGACGATCTTCGACGCGCCCGCGATCCTGGCGGCCTGGAGGGTCGCCAGGCCCACTCCCCCGACGCCGAAGACCGCCACCGTCTCGCCCTCGCGGACGCGTGCCGCGTGGTGGACGGCGCCGTAGCCGGTGAGGACGGCGCAGCCGAGCAGGGCCGCGTCGGTGAGCGGGATGCCGTCGGGCAGCGGCAGGAGGCAGGACGCCGACACGACCGTCTCCTCGGCGAACGCGGCGACGTTCAGGCCGGGGTGGAGGTCGGTGCCGTCCGCGGTGCGGGCGTACACGTCGGCGGCGCCGCTGAGGGCGTTGGCGCACAGCCAGACCTCACCGAGCGAGCAGGCGTGGCAACTGCCGCAGGACGGAGCCCAGTTGAGGACGACGCCGTCACCGGGCGCCACGTCCGCGACTCCCTCGCCCACGGCGACCACCGTGCCCGCGCCCTCGTGGCCGAGGACCGCCGGGACCGGGACCCGCATGGTGCCGTTGGACAGGGACAGGTCGGAGTGGCAGACGCCGGCGGCCGCGAGCCTGACGCGGACCTGGCCGGGGCCGGGGTCCGGGAGCTCGATGTCGGTGATCTCCAGCGGGGCACCCACGGCCGGAAGGACTGCTGCGCGAACCATGGAAACGCTCCTCAGAACTGGAGGGACTTGGTCTGGAGGTACTCGGCGAGTCCGTGCGCGCCGAGTTCGCGGCCGACGCCGGAGTGCTTGTAACCGCCGAACGGGGCAAGGGGGTTGAAGCGGCCGCCGTTGATGTCGACCTGCCCGGTGTCCATCCGGCGGGCGAAGGCCACCGCCTCCGCCTCCTCCCCGGCCCAGACCGCGCCCGCGAGGCCGTACACCGTGCCGTTGGCGATGCGCAGGGCGTCGTCCTCGTCGTCGTAGCGGAGGATCGACAGGACCGGGCCGAAGATCTCCTCCTGGGCGATGGTCATCTCCGGGGTGACGTCGGCGAAGACGGTCGGGGCGATGAAGTAGCCCTGTTCGCGCGGGGGTTCGGCGCCTCCGGCGACCAGCCGGGCGCCTTCCGCGACACCCTTCTCGATGTAACCGCGCACCCGCGCCCGCTGCTTGGCGTTGACGACCGGGCCGATGCGGTCGCCGTACTTGGCGGCGGCGGTCGCGGCGAGCGCCACGGCCTCGTCGTACTGGTCCCGGTGCACCAGCATGCGTGTCCAAGCGCTGCACGTCTGGCCGGAGTTGGACATCACGTTGGCGACGCCGACGTTCACGGCCTTGGCCAGGTCGGCGCTCGGCAGGATCACGTTGGCGGACTTGCCGCCGAGTTCGAGGGCGACCTTCTTGATCGCGGCGCCGGCGGTGACGGCGATCTGGCGGCCGACCGCGGTGGAGCCGGTGAAGGAGACCAGGTCGACGCCCGGGTGTTCGGCGAGGGCCTGGCCCGCGACCGGTCCGCGGCCGGTGACGAGGTTGAAGACACCCGCCGGCACCCCGGCCTCGTGGACCGCCTCGGCGAAGAGCTGGGCGACGAGCGGGGTGTCCTCGGCGGGCTTCAGGACCACCGTGCAGCCGGCCGCCAGCGCCGGGGCGACCTTGGCGACGATCTGGTGCAGGGGGTAGTTCCAGGGGGTGATCGCGCCGACCACGCCGATGGGCTCGTGGAAGACGGTCGAGTTGCCGACCTTCTCCTCGAAGGCGTGGGTGGTGGCCAGTTCGGCGTACGAGCCCGCGACCGCGATCGGGACGGCGGCGTGCACGTTCTCGGAGAACTTCAGGGGTGAGCCGAGTTCGGCGGTGACCGTCTCGGCGATCTCGTCCTTGCGGGCCGCGAGCACGTCCCGGAGCGCGGCGAGGCGCGCGGCCCGCTCGGCGGGCGGGGTGACGGCCCAGGCCGGGAGCGCGGCACGGGCGGCCCGTACGGCGGTGTCGACGTCCTCGGCGGTGCCGGCCGGGACCCGGCCGATCACCTGCTCGTCGACCGGGTTCACGACCTCGATCGTGTCCCGGCCGGCGGCGGGCCGCCATGTGCCGTCGATGTACATGCCGTCGTGTGCCTTCATCGTGCGTCCTCCCGGCGGGGGCGTGACCTTGTCGTCGTCCGGCTCATAAACTAGCGACGTTAGTTTTCGAATGCCAGACGCTCCCGCCCCCTGCCCGTCGGAAGCCGACTCACTCCTCCAGGTCGGGCAGGCGGGCCGGGGCCGGGCTGATGCGTTCGCCGTGCTGGTCGAAGACGAAGAGGTGGGCGAGGTCGACGAGGAGGGGGACGTGCATGCCGTGGCGGAGCTGGAGGTCGGGGGTGGTGCGGACGATCAGGTCGCCGGGGAGCCGACCTTCCGCGGGCGCCACTGCCGGCGCCGGCTCGGCCGGGTGGTCGAGGACCACGACCGGGCCCGCGCGCAGGGCGTCGGCGCGTTGCCGCAGCCGGTCCAGGACGCCGGAACCGCCCTCGCGGCGGCGGCGCCGGGCCGGACGGGCCGCGGGGCGCGGGGCCTCCAGGTCGGGTACGACGGCAGGGCGGGAGCCGGTGTTGAAGTGGACGAGGTTCTCGTGGCCCTGGAACTCCACGTGCTCCACGAGACCGGTGAGCGGCATCTCGCCGGGGCGGGCCGCCGACGGCTTGGCGATGCGCACCGCCTCCGAGCGCAGGCCGACGATGACCTCGCGGCCCTGCTGGACGCGGAGCAACTGGTGGTCCAGGGACAGGGGTTCAGGCAGCCGGAGGTACTGCTTGCCGAGGCTGATGGTCATCGCGCCGTCCAACGGGGCGCGGACCAGGCCCTGGAGGAGATTGATCCGCGGGGTGCCGATGAAGGCGGCGACGAAGACGTTGCGGGGCAGCGCGTAGACCTCACGCGGGCTGCCGACCTGTTGCAGGACGCCGCCGCGCAGCACGGCGACCCGGTCGCCGAGCGACATGGCCTCGGCCTGGTCGTGGGTGACGTAGACCGTGGTGACGCCCAACTCCCTGGTGAGCGCGGAGATTTCGGCGCGCAGATGATTGCGGAGTTTCGCGTCGAGGTTGGACAGCGGCTCGTCCATCAGGAACGCCGAGGGGTGGCGGGCGATCGCCCGGCCCATGGCCACGCGCTGGCGTTCACCGCCGGAGAGCTGGGCCGGGAAGCGGTCGAGGAGGTCCTCGATGCCGAGCATGCGGGCGGTGGCGTCCACGCGCGGTCGCGGGTCCGCGCCGGGGGTCTCGATGCGCAGCGGGAAGCCGATGTTGTCGCGGCTGGTCATGCTCGGGTACAGGGCGAAGTTCTGGAAGACCATCGCGATGTCCCGGCCGGACGGCGGGAGATCGTTGGCGAACTCGCCGTCGAGGAGCAGGTCGCCCTCGTCGATGTCCTCCAGGCCGGCGATCATTCTCAGCACCGTCGACTTGCCGCAGCCGGAGGGTCCCAGCAGCACGAGGAACTCGCCCGGGGCGATGTCCAGCGTCAGCCGGTCCACCACCCGGGTGCCTCGCGTATAGCTCTTGCTCACGTCGTGCAGAGAGATGGCGCGTGTCATGGCAGGTGCCCCCGGGGGCTGACTGAGCGCTGTTGCTCCGTGGCCGAATGCCCCGGGCGAGTCGCACGGGGCCTATGGGTCACGGAAGTTAACGGAATGTGTGCGGCCGGGGGAAGGGAATGGGCAGGATCGGACGGCACGGTCCAGCAGGTGAGAAACCGGACGGCCAGATTCAGTGCCGGGCGGGTGCCTCCCGGGTCGCGACCAGGTGGGCGAAGACGACCAGGTTGCCCGAGTAGCCCTTTCTGCGGTCGTAGTCGCCACCGCAGGTGATGAGCCGCAGCTCGGGGCGGCCCCGGGCGCCGTACACCTCCCGGTCGGGGAAGTGCGCCTTCTCGAACTCCCGGAGGGCGTCGACGGCGTATACGGCGGTACGACCGTCCGCCCGCCGCACCTCGATCAGGCGTCCGCGTTTCAGCTCGGACAGGCCCGCGAAGACCGCGCCGCCGGTGTCGGTGTCCAGATGGCCCACGGCCACGGCGGTTCCCTGCCCGCCGGGAGCGGGGCCGTCCCGGTACCAGCCCACGAGGTTCGGATCGTCACCCGGCGGTGCCCCCAGGCGCCGGTGCCGGTCGAGGCGCAGGTCCGTGACCGGGGCGTCGACGTCCAGGTACGGGATGAGGATGCGGGTGGCCCGGGAGCGCGGCAGGGGGCGGAGCGCCGGAGTCGTCCGGTGGCGGGGCGGACGCACACCCGGCGCGCCGGGACGGGCCGGTGGGGCCGGTGCCCGGCGGGCGCCGGGAGTGGTCGCCGGTTGCCCGGGACGGCGCGCGCCGGTGGCGGCCGGCGGGCGCCCTCCGCTGGGCGCGCCGGAAGCGGTCGACCGGGGGCCGGCGCTGCCGGCGCCTGGAGCGCCGGGAGCCCCGGGGGCGGTCGAGGCGGCCGGCGACAGGTGCAGGCCGGTGCCTCTGGCGGGCAGCTCCTGCGGTGCAGCGCCCACCTCGCCCCGTACGCCCGGGGCTCCGGCGGCACCCGGCCCACCGGCCGCACCCGCCTCACCCGTCTCACTCACGGCACCCGGCCCACCACCGGCCCCCGCCCCGCCCGCGGCCCCCCGCCCGGCGGCGGCGACCGTCTCGTCGGGCGCCGCCGCCCCACCGGGATCCTCGTCGTGCGTCCACAGCACGCCGGCCAGGATCAGACACCCGGCCACCGCCGCCGTCCGCGCCAGCCGGTAGGCACGCGTCGGGCGCCATGGCCCGGGCCGGTGCCCGCGCCGAGGCGCACGCCTGGGACTGCTACGCGCCATGCGGGCGACGGCGAAGGCGCAACCACACCGCGCCGCCGGCCGCGGCCAGGCCCACTGCCGCCGCACCGGCGACCGGCCCCATCGCCGCGTCCCGGGCGAGTCCGCCACCGCCGGCCGGCGGGCCACCGTTGGGGCCGCCGGGGCCGCCGGGGCCGCCGCCCGGCATGCTCGGCGTCGGCTTCGGGCTCGCGCAGTCGACGGTGAACACCTTCTGCTTGCCGGCGCCCTGCCAGTCGGTCCCCTTCCAGACGAGCTTGTACAGGCCGTTGGGCAGCCCCAGAGGCATGCTGTGCGCGTCGCCGTTGGTGTCGGCCGTGAGGGTGCCGGAGAGATGACCGGTGCCGGCGTTCGGGCCGTTGCCCTGTCCGTCGATGGTCCAGGTGAAGTGCTCGCTGTCGTCGAAGTTGAAGGCCGCGAGGTAGAAGTCGCAGACCTTCGGCTCGTCCCGCTGGTCGGTGAAGGGCGTGCCGACCTCGTGGATCTTGACGTCCCCGTTGTCCTCGGGAGCCGCGACGGCGGGGGCGCCGGTCAGTGCGACGCCTGCGACGGTGAGCGCCGCGAGGGCTGCGGTACAGCCGCGGGCGCGGCGGGGGCGGACGGCGATGGGCATGCGTAGTTCCTCCGAGTCAGGCGATTTTCATACAAATCGCATCGCGTCTGACTCTGTGTCACATGCGCTGCCCCATGCACGAGAACCCGGCCCGACACTCCGTCAGGCATCCCCCTTACGGCCCACCGCCGCTCCCGAACGGCGGACCCCCGGCACCGCCCCCGCCTCCCCGGCCGGCCGCACCGCCGACCGCAGCGCCACCCCCGCCGACAGGAGCAGCAGCGCGCCCAGCATCACGAAGGGTGCCGCCACGCCCGCGACGCCCGCGACCAGGCCCGCCGTGGCCGGTGCGGCGACCTGGCCGAGGCGGTTGCCGGTCAGGCGCAGGGCGAGGGCGGTGGAGCGGGCACCGTCGGGGGCCGCCTGCACGACCGTCGTCATCGACAGCGGCTGTCCGACGCCGAGACAGAAGCCGAGCACGGCCAGCATCAGCGCGAGCGCCCACACCGGCACCGGCAGGGCGATGCCGGCGCACAGCACGGCCGCCAGCAGACAGGTGACCGTCAGCAGCACGGCGCGGCCCAGCAGCCGCAGCAGCGGGGTCAGCACCAGCCGGCAGGCGATCGTGGCCGCCGCGCGGAGGCTGAGCAGAAGGCCGATCACGGACGGGGCGATGCCGCGGTGCTCGCCGACCACCGGCAGGTAGGCGGTGAGGATGTCGGTCGCGGACAGGACGGCGAGGCTGACGAAGATGCCGGCCGGGACCCCCCGAGCCCGCAGGATGCGGCCGACGGGGACCCGGTCGCCTTGCTCCGTACGGGACTTGACCGCCGTACGGTCCTCGATGCGCCACAGCGAGGTGAACGCGACCGCGGCGCCCGCCCCGGCGACGAGCAGGGCGAGCGCGCTGGTGTCCGCCATGTCCTTGCCGCCGATCAGCGCGCCCGCGGCGATCGGGCCGACCAGCTGGCCCAGGGAGGCGCCGATGGTGAAGTGGCCGAAGTTGCGGTCCTGTTCGTGCGGCGCGGACTGGCGGGCGACCAGGGACTGGGCGCCGATCACGAAGCAGAGGTGGCCGAGGCCCATCACCCCGCTCCAGATCGCCATCGCCCACAGGGAGCCGGCGACACCGCTCAGTGCGCAGCCGCCCGCTATCAGGACCACGCCGGCGGGCAGCAGGGGTGCGCAGCGGCCGTGGTCGGTGCGCCGGCCCAGCGGGACCGCGGCGAACAGCGGGAGCAGGGCGTAGACCCCCGCGATGACGCCGATGGCCTGTTCGTCCGCACCCAGCGCGAGGGCCCGGTAGGACACGGCGGGCCGGGCCATCGACACCGCCCCCTGCGCGAAGCTGAAGGCGATGACGAGGCGGAGCAGCCAGCCGCGGTTCCCACCGGGCGCCATGGGCGAGTCCTCCGTGGACACGAGAAGCGGATCAGACGATGCCGAAGAGGATTCCTGCCCCGAGGATCAACAGGCAGGTGAGCGCGGCCCACTTGACCACGAACCGGGTGTGGTCGCCGAACTCCACCTTGGCCATGCCGACCAGGACGTACACGGCCGGGACGAGCGGGCTCGACATGTGCAGCGGCTGGCCGACGAGGGAGGCGCGCGCCATCTCCAGCGGCGAGACGCCGTGGGCGGCGCCGGCCTCGGCGAGGACCGGCAGGACGCCGAAGTAGAAACCGTCGTTGGACATGAAGTAGGTGAGCGGCAGGCTCAGTACACCGGTCACGAGGGCCATGTGCGGACCCATGCCCTCGGGGATGACGTCGACCATCCAGCGGGCCATGTGGTCGACCATGCCGGTGCCCTGGAGGACGCCGGTGAAGACGGCGGCGGCGAAGACCATGCCGGAGACGTTGAGGACGTTGTCGGCGTGGGCGGCGAGCCGGGCCTTCTGGTCGGGGATGTGCGGGAAGTTGACGGTGAGGACGAGCGCGGCACCGAGCATGAACAGCACCGGGATCGGCAGCCACTCCATGATCATGGCGGTCAGCAGGGTGACGGTGACCAGGGCGTTGAACCAGTACAGCTTGGGGCGCAGGGTGGCGCGCTGGGGGTCGAGGACCGTGAAGCGCTCCTGCTCCTCGTCGTCCTCGGCGTCGGTGCCGCCGGCTCCTCCGGAGGTCACCGGGGCCTTCGTGTTACCGGAGCCGGCGCCCACGAGGACCGTCTCGGACTCCTTCTCCTCCACCAGGACCTCGTCCAGGGTGAGCACGCCCAGGCGCCTGCGCTCGCGCAGCCCGAAGAAGTACGACATGACGAACACGCCGACCAGGCCGACCGCGAGGGCCGGGATCATCGGGACGAAGATGTCGCTGGCGTCGAGCTTGAGCGCGGTGGCGGCACGGGCGGTCGGGCCGCCCCACGGCAGGGTGTTCATCACGCCGTTGGCCATGGCGGCGACACCGGTCATCACGACCAGGCTCATCTTCAGGCGCTTGTACAGCGGGTACATCGCCGAGACGGTGATCATGAAGGTGGTCGAGCCGTCGCCGTCGAGGGAGACGATCGCGGCGAGGATCGCGGTGCCGACGACGATCCGCATCGGGTCGGCCTTCGCGAACTTCAGGATGCCCCGCACGATCGGGTCGAAGAGGCCGACGTCGATCATCACACCGAAGTAGACGATCGCGAACATGAGCATCGCCGCGGTGGGGGCGAGGCTGGTGACGCCGTCGATGACGTAGTCACCGAGCTTGGCGCCCTTACCGACGAACACACAGAACAGTGCCGGGATCAGTACGAGCGCCGCGATCGGCGACATCTTCTTCATCATGATCAGGACCAGGAAGGTCGCGATCATGGCGAAGCCGAGGATGGTCAGCATGAGTGGATACCTAACGTTCGCCCTTGAACTCCCACCAGGGCCGGCGGTGCGATGGACGTTAGGTGCCGTCAAGCGGTGTTAACAAGACGTTGACGCGCGAGCAATAAGCGCAAAACTGCAGGTCACGGCTTTGTGATCAACTCGACCGGTACGGCGTTGAGGACCGCGTTGCCTGACAGCGGGTCCAGGAGACGGCCGTCGAGCAGCTGGTTCACGTTGACACCGGGGTCCTGGGCGGCATGGTTCATCCGGGTCCCGGGGCGGTCGTGGCCCCAGCCGTGCGGGAGGCTGACCACGCCCCGGCGCACGGTGTCGGTGATCTCCACGGGCGCGGTCACCGCTCCCCCGGCGCCCTTCACCCCGACCTGCTGCCCGTCGACGAGCCCGAGGCCGGCGGCGTCCTCGGGGTGGATGTGCAGCGTGCAGCGGTTGGTGCCGCCGGTGAGGGCGGGGACGTTGTGCATCCAGCTGTTGTTGGAGCGCAGATGACGGCGGCCGACGAGGACCAGCCCCTCCGCACGCTCGGCCATGGCCTGCCGCAGACGCGGCAGATCGTCGGCGATCGGCTGCGGCAGCAGCTCCACCTTCCCGCTGCGGGTCTTCAGCGGCTGCGGCAGCCGGGAGGCGAGCGGCCCGAGGTCGATGCCGTGCGGATGCGCCAGCAGCTTCTCCAGACCGAGCCCGTCCGGTCGTACGCCGAAGCCGTCGCCGTAGGGACCGAGGCGCAGCATCATGTCCAGCCGCCGCTCGGGGCCGGAGACGCCGGTCAGCAGCCCGGCGAGTTCCTTGGCGTCCCGGCCGTGCACGGGCGAGTAGGGCTCCTTGACCGCCTTGCCGAGGGTCTGCCCGATGACCAGGTCGTCCACGGCCGACGGGTCGGCGCCGTGCATTCCGGTCGCGGCGAGGACCAGCCGGGCGAGGATCTCGGTCTCGGCCATGCGGCCGGGCTCCAGCGGGACGGCGGGGCGGGTGTAGCGGAGCTGGTTGCGGACGGCGAGGGTGTTGAAGGCGAAGTCGTGGTGCGGGCTCTGCGAGGGCGGCGGCGGGGGCAGCACGACGTCGGCGTGGCGCGAGGTCTCGTTGAGGTAGGGGTCGACGCTGACCATGAAGTCGAGCCCGTCGAGGGCCTTGTCGAGCCGGTCGCCGTCGGGCACCGACAGGACGGGGTTGGCGGCGACGGTGACGACCACCCGGATCGGCTCGCCCTCCTCCGTCGCGGTGTCGATCTCCTCGGCGAGCGCGGAGATCGGCAGCTCGCCCTTGGCCTCGGGATACCGGCTCACCCGGGAGTGCCAGCGCCCCAGCGCGAAGCCGTGGCTGGGTCCGGCGGGCCGGGGTGTGCGGTCGGTGGCGGCCTGCGGGAAGAGCGCGCCGCCGGGCCGGTCGAGGTTCCCGGTCAGGATGTTCAGCACGTCGACCAGCCAGCTGGCGAGCGTGCCGTGCGGGACGGTGCAGCTGCCGATGCGGGCGTAGACGGCGGCGGTGGGCGCGGCGGCGAGCTCCCGGGCGAGGCTGCGAATCGTGTCGGCGTCGACGTCACAGGCGTCGGCGACCGCCTCGGGGGTGAAGTCCCGTACGGCGTCCCGGAGTTCGTCGATCCCCTGGAGATGCGGGGTCAACTCCCCCGTGTCGACGAGGTCTTCCTCGAAGAGGGTGTACGTCATCGCCGCCAGCAGCAGCGCGTCGGCGCCGGGGCGGATCGCGAGGTGGCGGTCGGCGAGCTTGGCGGTGCGGGTGCGGCGCGGGTCGATGACGGTGAGGGTGCCGCCGCGGGCCTTGAGCGCCTTGAGCTTGCCGGGGAAGTCGGGGGCGGTGCACAGACTGCCGTTGGACTCCAGGGGGTTGGCGCCGATGAGCAGCAGATGGTCGGTGTGGTCGAGGTCGGGCACCGGGATCGCGTTGGCGTCGCCGAAGAGGAGCCCGCTGGAGACGTGCTTGGGCATCTGGTCGACCGTCGAGGCGGTGAAGACGCTGCGGGTGCCGAGGCCGGCGAGCAGCACCGGCGGGTAGAGGGCGCCGGCCATGGTGTGCACGTTGGGGTTGCCGAGCACGACGCCGACGACGTTCGGACCGTACCGCTCGACGGCCGGCCGGATGCCGGCGGCGACCGCGTCGAAGGCCTCCTCCCAGGTGGCCTCGCGCAGCTCGCCGTCCTTGCGGACCAGCGGGCCGCGCAGCCGGTCGGGGTCGCCGTCGACGGCGCCGAAGGAGGCGCCCTTGGGGCAGATGAAGCCCTGGCTGAACACGTCGTCGCGATCGCCGCGGGCGCCGGTGACCCGGGTCCCCTCGATGGTGAGGGTCAGGCCGCAGGTGGCCTCGCACAGGGGGCAGATACGCAGGGCGGTGCGGGACACGGGTCCTCCCGGGGCAGCGGTGCCTGTCCTGGCGGAGCATACCGACCAGTAGGCATGGTGGGGAGCCCCTGCGCGGGAGCCCTGCGGACCTCGGTCAGTCCAGCACGCGCCCGAGGTACGCGCGGAGCATCTCCCGGGCCTCCGCGATGATCCGCTCGTCCCCGTCCGGCGTCATCCGGAAGGCCAGGTGCACGAGGGTGTCCGCGGTCTCCACGGCGATGAGGAAGGCGCGGCGCAGGTCGTCGTCGGGGTCGCGGTCGAGGTAGCCGGAGAGGAGTTCGGTGAGGCGGTCGGCGACGCGGTGGTTGGGTTCGGCGCGGGCGCCCACGGGGATCTGGTTGCCGAAGTCGACGAGGGAGAAGCCGGGCGCGGTGCGCTTCATGGCGAGGTACTCGTCGAGGACGGCGTCCAGGGCCTCCCGCCAGCCTCCGTCGGCACCCTTGAGGCGCTCGCCGACCTGCTCGCTGAAGCGTTCGAGGTTGCGCTGGGCGAGGGCGTCGGCCATCTGCCGCTTGTTGCCGAAGAAGCGGTACACGGAGCCGATGGGGACGCCGGCCCGCTGGGCGACGGCCCGGGTGCTCAGGTCGTCGTAGCCGACCTCGTCGAGGAGGTCGGCGCAGGCGTCGAGAATCCTGGTGAGCCGTTCGGCGCTGCGCCGCTGCACGGGCGCTCGGCGCAGCGATGTCTCGGGGGTCGCGGGTGTCGCGTGGGGCACGGGCTTCATGATGCCTTTCCGGCGCGGTCCGGTGAACCTCGCCCCCCAGTACGCGCATACGTGCCCGGTGCACTCAGTGCGTCCGGGGAGACCGACGCGTCCGGTGAGCCCTCCGCGCCCGACACCGTGATGTCCGCCGTGCTCTCCACCGGGTCGCCGTCGACCGCCCACACGGTGCCGTCGTCGGCGTAGAGCCGGGCGGTGACGGTGTGGGTGCCGCGCGGGACGAGGTTGTCGGGGATGCGGTACCCGGGGGTGCGCAGCCGGGTGACGAGGTCGCCGTCGACGTACAGGTAGACGAGCCCGCGCCCCTCCACCGGTGTCGCCCTGGCGTCCGGCGGGGAGAAGCGGAAGTGGGTGAGGGTCAGGCGTACGTCCCAGCCGGCGTCGGTGTCGGGCTGGACCTCGATGCCGACCTCGGGGGCGTCCTTGCCGTCCACCTCGCGGTAGTGCCGCCCCTCCTCGTCGGTGTCCTTGAGGACCTTGCCCACCGGTGAGGGCGAGACCGCTTTCCCTTTGTGCCCCGCATCGCCGGCGTCGCAGCTCGCGGTTCCGGTCAGCACTAGGACACAGACCGCGAGCGCGGCCGGGAGGGCCCGCGTCCACGTCATGACGGCGAGAGTAGAACAGCCGTCCGGAAGTCGGATCCCCCTGGAGGTGGGTTCTCCTCCTCCCTGATGAGGAGGCCCTACCCCTTGCGGAGGCGAAAACGCAATCCTACGGTGGTCCATAGGAATCGGACCGCAAGGGAGCGATCATGATCGGGGACGCGCGGAAGACCGCGGAGGGACTGACCCACCTCTCCGGGTTCGGCAACGAGCACAGCTCGGAGGCGGTCCCGGGGGCCCTGCCGGAGGGCCGCAACTCACCGCAGCGCGCCCCCCTCGGCCTGTACGCGGAGCAACTGAGCGGCACGGCGTTCACCGAGCCCCGCGCGCACAACCGCCGCTCCTGGCTGTACCGCCTCCGCCCCTCGGCCGCCCACCCGGCGTTCACCCACACCCACAACGGCTGGATCCGTACGGCCCCCTTCACCGAGTCCGTCCCCGACCCGAACCGGCTGCGCTGGAACCCCCTCCCCGAGCCCACTCAGGGCACTGACTTCCTGGCCGGCCTGTGGACCCTCGGCGGCAACGGCGACGCGGCCCAGCGCACCGGCATGGCCGTGCACCTCTACCACGCCACCGACTCCATGGACCGGGTCTTCAGCGACGCCGACGGCGAGCTGCTGATCGTCCCGGAGCGCGGCGGCCTCCTGCTGCGCACCGAGTTCGGGCTGCTGCACGCCGAGCCCGGCCATGTCGCCCTGATCCCGCGCGGCGTCCGCTTCCGGGTGGAGCTCCTCGACGCGTCGGCCCGCGGCTACGTGTGCGAGAACTACGGCGCCCCCTTCCGCCTCCCCGACCTCGGCCCGATCGGCGCCAACGGCCTGGCGAACGCCCGCGACTTCAAGGCACCCGTCGCCGCGTACGAGGACGTCGAGGGCCCGGTGGAGGTGGTGAACAAGTTCTGCGGCAACCTGTGGACGGCCACCTACGACCACTCCCCGCTGGACGTGGTCGCCTGGCACGGCAACCTCGTGCCGTACGTCTACGACCTGCGCCGCTTCAACGTCATCGGGACGATCTCGTACGACCACCCGGACCCGTCGATCTTCACGGTGCTGACGTCGCCGAGCGACACCCCCGGGCTCGCCGGGGTCGACTTCGTCGTCTTCGCGCCGCGCTGGCTGGTGGGCGAGGACACGTTCCGGCCGCCGTACTTCCACCGGAACGTGATGAGCGAGTACATGGGCCTGATCGAGGGCGCCTACGACGCGAAAGCGGAGGGTTTCGTGCCCGGCGGCGGCTCGCTGCACAACATGATGTCGGCGCACGGCCCCGACCGGGACACCTTCGACAAGGCGAGCGCGGCCGAGCTGAAGCCGCAGAAGGTGGACGACGGGCTGGCGTTCATGTTCGAGACGCGGTGGCCGGTGACGCTCACCGCGCACGCGGCCCAGGCGGACCACCTCCAACGGCACTACGACGACGTGTGGCAGGGCATGGAGCGGCACTTCCGCCCCTTGCACTGAAGATCCCCGACCGGTACGGATGGCCCTGTGACCTCCTTCGCCCCGGACTCGATCGTCCTGAACCGCAAGCTGCCGCTCTGGTATCAGGTGTCGCAGTCGCTGCGCGCCTCGATACTGGGCCGCTCGCCCCGGGACCCGCTGCGGCTGCCCACCGAGGAGCAGCTGGCCGGGCACTACGGGGTGAGCGTGCTGACCATGCGGCAGGCGCTGAAGGAGCTGGAGGACGAGGGGCTGATCACCCGCCACCGCCGGCGCGGCACGTTCATCGAGCCCAAGGCGCTGCGGACCGCGCCGGTGCGGCTGCTCGGCTCGGTGGACGCGATCGTGGCCCAGCAGTCGGGTATGACCACGGAACTGCTCGGGCACGGCAAGGGCCCGGTGCCGCCCGAACTCGCCGAGTACTTCCCCGGGCTGGACGAGGTGGGGACGTACCACCGGCTGCGTTCCGAGGAGAAGACCGGCGAGCCGACGAACCACGCCCGCAACTGGGTCCGCCCCGAACTCGCCGCCCGCATCGACCCCGAGGACCTCGTCCGCTGGCCCATGACCAAGGTGCTGCGCGACGTCGTCGGCGCGGACATCGGCCGCATCACGGACACCGTGGAGGCCCGGCTCGCGGACCCGGAGACGGCCCGACTGCTCCAAGTCCCGCTGCTCAGCCCGATCCTGCACTACACGGGTGTCACCTACGACCCGGAGGGGCAGGTGCTGGACGCGGCGGTCATCCACTACCGCGGCGACCGCTTCTCCTTCACGGTGACCTTGGAGGCGACCTAGGGCCTGCCCAGCGGATCCTGCCGCAGACGCGGGGGCTGGCACGCCGATCTGCCGCGTTGTCGTCGGTCCCCGACGCTCCGCGTCGACTCCCTCCTCCGCCTTGCAGCTCGACGCACCAGCCCCCGCTCACCGCGCCATATAAGGTGCCGCTGCTTTCCCGCGACCTGATCCGCCGGACAGGCCCTGCCCCCGGTGTCGCTTCCAAGTCGTACGATGCCCAGCGTGACGCACGACGACGCTCCGCTGCTCGCGGACCTCATGCCGTGGTCCGTCGCACCGCCGCGGCTCGGCCGGGGGTGGCCGGCGGGCCCCGACGCCCCGTCCCTGAAAGCCCGCTGGGACGCGCTGCTGAAGGCCGAGGGGCCGGACCGCGAGGCCCTGTTCGAGCTGACACGCTCGCGCACCCTGCGCTCGGCGGTGGGGCAGTTGCCGGGCCGGACCGGCGGCACCGAGAAGCTGGTGCGGGCGACCGGCCCGTGCGCCGAGCCCGTCCGCGTCCTGTACGCCCCCTTCGACGAACAGTGGTTGATCCCCGACCACCGGCTGATCGACACCGCCCGCCCGGAGTTGTGGCGGGTGGCGGACGACGACCAGGTGTTCGTGGCGGAGACGGCGGGCGGCTCCCCGGGCCCGCTGCTGGTCGCCACGTCGCTGTTCCCGCTGCTGCGGCCCGGCCGCGTCCGCCCGCTGTACCGCCGCCCCGGCGGCACCGAACCGAACCTGGCACCGGGGCTGTTGGCCCTGCTGGGCGAGCGTCTTGGCCATCGGCCCTCCCCCCTGGACGTCCTCGCCTGGATCATGACGGCGGTCCGCCCCGACCTTGCCGTCCCGCTGACCGACGACCCCGAACTCTGGGCGCGGGGCGTGGAGTCGGGCCACCGCCTGCTGTGGCTGATGCGCCGCGACGGCGAACGCCCCAGGCTGCCGGGCGGCCGCCGCCCCTACGTCCGCGCTCCCCTGCCGTCCCGCCCCCTCACCCTGCACTACGACCGCGACGAGGAGACCCTCCACCTGGACGAGGGCCGCATCTCCCCGGTACCGCCGGAGGCGTGGGACTACGAGGCGGGCGGGGTCCGGGTCCTGGAGGAGTGGTTCACGGCCCGGACGGCGGAACCCGAGCCGGGCACGCTGGCGGCGATCCGCCCGGCGACCTGGCCCCAGACGTGGACATCGGAACTGCTGGAGCTGATCACGGTGTTGGCGTTGCTGGCGGAAGTCGAGCCGCCCCAGGAGGAGTTGACGTCCGTGATCAGGGCGGCGGACCTGCGCCGGGCGGGCGTGCTGCCGGTGCCGGACTGGGCACGGGGGCCGGCGTCGGTTCTCGGCGGTCACGAAGAGGGCCCCGAGGGTCAACTCACCCTGCTCTAGCTCACCCTGCTTCAGCGCCGCTCCGGATCGAACGCGTCCAGCACCCGCTCCAACGCCCGCCGGAACACCCCCTCCAGATCGATCGGCCCGCTCTGCTCCATGAACGCCGCCGCCAGCCTCGGATACGCGCCGGTCGCCACCTGACTGCCGAGGTAGGCGATCCGCACCGCGTTCTCCTCGTCCTCGGACCAGGGCATCGACCGCGTCCGCTCGGCCGTGGCGATCTCGTTCGCGGTGTACGTGGTCACCACCCCGTTGAGCAGCGCGACCAGCTCCGTCTTGGTGGCGTACGGCAGGTCGAGCGGCTCCAGGCACTCCAGGCAGTGCTCCAGGTAGCGCAGGCTGTTGGGGCTGAACCCGTAGACCCCTGACATCAGCCGCGGCACCCAGGTGTGCCGGTGCATGATCCCGCGCGTCTCCATCGCGTTGCGGAGCATGTCGGCCCGCCAGTCGCCCGAGGGCTCCCGGATCTCGTGCTCGGCGCCGATCGCGTCGATCATCAGCTCGTACAGGTCCTCCTTGCGGGGGACGTAGTTGTACAGCGACATGGTCCCGCAGCCCAGCTCGGCCGCGACCCGCCGCATCGACACCCCGTCCAGGCCCTCCGCGTCGGCGATCCGCACCGCCGCCGCCGCGATGTCGGCGCGGGTGTACGCCGGCTTCGGCCCACGGCCGGTGCGCTCGGGGCGCGCCCAGATCACTTCGGGTACGGCCGCTCGGCCCGCCATCGATCATCACCTCGGCCACCATCCTAGTTACGTACAGCGTACGTAGTGCGCTATGGTCGACCCATGACTACTACGTACGCTGTACTTAGTGAGGGTCTGGAGAAGCGGTTCGGTGAGGTGCGTGCCCTGCGCGGGCTCGACCTGGCCGTCCCGCGGGGCACGGTCTGCGGGGTGCTCGGGCCGAACGGGGCGGGCAAGACGACGGCGGTACGGCTGCTGACGACGCTGCTGCGCCCGGACGCCGGGTCGGCCAGGGTCGCGGGGCACGATCTGGTCCGCGAGGCCGCGGCCGTACGCCGCGCCATAGGCGTGACCGGGCAGTACGCGTCGGTCGACGGGGATCTCACCGGCCGGCAGAACCTGCGGCTGTTCGCCCGGCTGCACCGGATGCGGGCGCCGAACGAGCGGGCCGCCGAGCTGCTGGAGCGCTTCGGGCTGACCGAGGCCGCCGACCGGCCCGCGTCCACGTACTCGGGCGGGATGCGCCGCCGGCTGGACCTCGCGGCGAGCCTGGTCCGCCGACCCGAGATCCTCTTCCTGGACGAGCCGACGACCGGCCTCGACCCGGCGAGCCGTAACGCCATCTGGGACGCGGTGCGCGAGCTGAAGCAGGACGGCACGACGGTCCTGCTGACCACGCAGTACCTGGAGGAGGCGGACCAGCTCGCCGACGACATCGCCCTGGTGGACCGGGGCCTGGTCGCGCACACCGGATCGCCGGCCCAGCTCAAGGCGGTCATCGGCACCTACGTCGAGGTCGTCGTCGCCGACCCGGAGGTGCTCGTCGAGGCGGCGGGCGTGCTCGACCGGCTCACCGGCGGACAGCCGACGTTCGACCACGAGCGGCTGGCCGTCGGCGCGGTCACCCGGGACACCACGCTCACGCTGCCCCGGCTGGTGCGTGAACTGGACGCGGCCGGAGTGCCGTTGCTCGACGCGAGCATCGAACCACCCACGCTGGACGACGTGTTCCTGCGTCTGACGGCCGAGCAGGAGCAGGAGGTCGCCGCATGAGCACCCTCGCCTTCGACGGGACGGCCATGCTGGGCCGCCAGCTGCTGCGGGTCCGCAACAACCCGGCGCTGGTGATCCTGACCCAGACCATGCCGATCAGCATGCTGCTGTTCTTCGGCTACGTCTTCGGCAGTGCGCTGGCGATGCCGGGCGCGGAATATCGCTCGTTCCTGGTTCCGGGCCTCCTTGTGGCGACCGCCGCCAACGGGATCATGACCGGCATGTTCCAGGCCGCGCAGGACGTCCACCGGGGCGTGACGGACCGGCTGCGCACCCTGCCGGTCAGCCGGGCCGCCGTACCGGTGGGACAGGCGACGGCGGACGTGATCGTCACGGCCGTCGGCACGGTGCCGTTCCTGCTCGTCGGGCTCGCGGTGGGGTGGCGGATCGAGGGGTCGGCGCTCGACGCGGTGGCGGCCGTGGGGCTGTTGCTGCTGTTCCGGTTCGCGTGCACCTGGGCCGGGATCTTCCTCGGGCTGCTGACGCGGAGCGAGGAGGCGGCCGGCCAGCTGGGCAGCGCGACGTTCATGCTGCCGCTGCTGTCCAACGCCTACATCCCGACGGACAACCTGCCGGGCTGGCTGCGGACGATCGCCGAGTGGAATCCGATCAGCGCGCTCACCACGGCCCTGCGGGACCTGTTCGGCAACGCGCCGGTCCCGGAGGGTGCCGCCTGGCCGGTGGCGCATCCGGTCGCGGGGTCGCTGGCCTGGTGCGCGGTGCTGCTGGCGGTGTTCGTGCCGCTCGGGGTGCGCCGGTACGCGCGCGGTGAGGGGTGAACTCCGGCGGCTGAAGGGTGAGTTGAGCGGTCATGCCACAGAGGAGCCCCGGGTGACCCCGGGGCTTCTTCGTCAACGGGTGGGCGTCGCCGACGAGTTCGTGCGGGGTGGGGGGAAGGTGTGTGCTCGCGTCGGGCGGTCACCCCGGAGGGTGCCGCATGCCGTGGGGATGACGGACGACGGGGTCGCGGCGCCGTGCCGGACCGGTGCGACCGCCCGAGCGCGAGTCGGGAGCTTCAGTGCCCGCCGAACAGCGAACGACGCAGTCGGCGCAGCGGCGCGAAGAGCGAGACCCGACGGACCCGCGCCTTCTGGTCGCTGTGGTTGGGTACGGGCTCACGCGCTGTCAGCTCCCGCATCAGCGTGGTGGCCTCGGCCGTCTTCTGCTGCGGCACCACGGGACCCCCGAGCACCGCGAGATGGCGGTCGAGGCGCGAACTGGTCGCGCTGCTCCCGCAGGTGATCGCAGGGACCCTGGCCCTGCTCCGCACTGTTATCTGTTCCATGTCACTCCCCACCCGTACGAGTCCACCCGGCCCGGGCAGGGTAACCCTATCGCCCTCACGGGGCACTCGTGTATCGAGGTCACAGGATTCACCTTCCCCGTAAGGGCGTTGACGACCCCTCTTTGATTACTCTCCGAATCCAACCGATTTCAGGGCGAGTTGGACAACCGGCTGGCTGGTGGGTTGCGCTGAGCCACCATCGGGCTCGACGGTTACAGCGAGTGACGTGGCGGACTTGTCGAGACCGTTTGCGACCAAGGGCGTGTCGGCGTCGAAGAGCCCGAGGGAGCGCGGTTGCGCGCCGGGGCGCATGAGCCACAACTGGTTCACGCGGTCGCTCGGGATGTCGTCGTATCCGCTCAGGGTGATGACCGCCTGTCCCTCCGCCGCCGAGGCGACCACGCCGATGCTGCGGCCCCGCGCGTCCTTGCCGGTGCTGGCCCGGGCGTCCGGAGCTGCGAGAACGTGGGCGATCTCACGTGCCTGGGCGCGCTCGGCGTTCAGCTGGTCCTGCGTCTGGTTCGCCTGTACGGCGAACAGGGAGGCGACGACGAGGGCGGCGGCCGCCGTGGCGGTGGCGAAGGGCACGAACAGCGGGCGGCGCGCACGGGGCGCGTGGGAGCGCGACGGCGGTCGTTGCGTGCCCCAGACGTGCGGTGGCAGTTGCGTTTCACGGGCGCGCGCCTGCGGTTCGCGCGCCCGGGCCGGCTCCTGCGCGGTGGTGCGTACGGCGGCCAGCACCCGGTCGCGCATCGCGGGCGGCGGCGGGGCGGCCGTCGACCAGGCCAGCCGGACCGCGTCCTCGGACAGCGCGCGGACCTCGGCGGCGCAGACCGGACAGTTCCTCAAGTGCTTCTCGAAGCGGGTCCGCTCGGCCGGCTCCAGCGCGTCCAGGGCGTAGGGGGCGGCCAGCGAGTGCGGGTCGTCGCGGCGCAGCAGTTTGTCGAGCAGGCTCACGCCACACCTCCCAGGCACTCGCGCAGCCGGGTCAGACCGTCGCGCATCCGGGTCTTGACGGTGCCCAGCGGCAGCGAGAGCCGCTCGGCCACTTCACGGTAGGTGTAGCCGTCGTAGTAGGCGAGGGTGACGGACTGCCGCTGGAGGTCGGTGAGCCGTTCCAGGCAGCGGCGCACCCACTCGCGTTCGAGGCCCGCCTCCACCTCCTCGGTCACCTGGTCGAAGGCGGGGTGGTGGGCCCGCCAGGCCTCGCGCTGCTCGCGCTCGCCGGCCGCGCGGGCGCTGCGCACCCGGTCCACGGCCCGCCGGTGGGCGAGGGTGAGGACCCAGGACAGGGCGCTGCCCCGGCCGGGGTCGAACCGCGCGGCGGACCGCCAGAGCTCCAGCAGCACTTCCTGGGACACCTCCTCGGACTGCGCCGGATCGCGCACCACACGCCGTACGAGGCCGAACACCGGCCCGGACACCAGTCCGTACAGCTTCTCGAATGCCTTCTGGTCACCGCCGGCCACGAGTACCAGAAGCTCGTCCGCCTCCAACTCGTCTCCCCCTCCCGCGAGTCCACATCTGGGCCGCCCCGTCTCACGAGGTATTCGCAACGAACACACCTCCGGATGGGGTTACGGATCAGAAGGCCGAAAACGCGGGTCGAACTGCGAGGAAATAAGTTTTCAGGTTCGACCAATCCGGCCCGGCCCCCGCTCCGAATCCCCCAGCGTCAGGAACGTTGGGACTGAGGACGGACGGCATGACACCTAACTCCAGGAGCGGTGCGGGGCGCAGGAGCCTCGCGACCCTCGTCTGCGCTGCGCTGGCCGCCGGCGGGCTCGCCGCCGCCGGCGTGGCCACGCTGGAACCCGGGGCGGCCTCCGCCTCCAGTCACCGGGAGGCCCCGCTGATCTCGGGCGACCCGCAGTACGACAACACGGACGTGTACGCGTTCGTCAGCCCGGACAAGCCGGACACCACGACGATCGTAGCCAACTGGATCCCCTTCGAGGACCCGGCGGGCGGGCCGAACTTCTACCAGTTCGCCGAGGACGCCCAGTACGACATCCACATCGACAACAACGGTGACGGCCAGGGCGAGTTGCTCTACCGCTTCACCTTCAAGACACACACGAAGAACAAGAAGACGTTCCTGTACAACACGGGTGCCGTCGACAGCCTCGACGACCCCGACCTCAACATCACGCAGACGTACGACATCGACCTGTTCCGGCTGAAGAACCAGAAGGTCGAGTACAAGACGAAGGTCGCCGACGACGTTCCGGTGGCGCCGTCGAACGTCGGCAAGGCGTCGATGCCGAACTACGAGAAGCTGCGCGACCAGGCCGTCTACAAGCTGCCCGGCGGCGCGACCTCGTTCGCGGGCCAGGCCGACGACCCGTTCTTCCTGGACCTGCGCGTCTTCGACCTGCTGTACGGCGGGAACCTCACCGAGGTCGGCAACGACACCCTCAAGGGCTACAACGTCAACTCCATAGCCCTCCAGGTCCCGACGGACATGATCACCGAGTCCAAGCACCAGCCGATCGTCGGCATATGGTCGACGACCCAGCGCCGGAACGCGCAGGGGTACTACTCCCAGGTCTCACGGCTCGGCAACCCGCTGGTCAACGAGGTCGTCAACCCGCTGAAGGACAAGGACAAGTTCAACGCGTCCTCGCCCTGGTACGACGGGCAGTTCCTGAAGAACGTCACCAACCCCGAGCTGCCCAAGCTCATCGAGGCCATCTACAAGATCAAGGCGCCGGCCGAGCCGCGCAACGACCTCGTGGACGTGTTCCTCAAGGGAGTGAAGGGGCTGAACCAACCGCCCCATGTCCGCGCGGCCGAAGAGCTGCGCCTCAACACGTCCATCAAGCCCACCGATTCTCCGAAGCGGCTCGGTGTGCTTGATGGCGACAACGCCGGGTTCCCGAACGGGCGCCGTCTGACCGACGACGTGATCGACGCGTCGCTCCAGGTCGTCGAGGGTGAACTGGTCGGTTCCAAGAACGACTTGGGCGACGCGGTCGACAAGAACGACAAGGACTTCGAGAAGTCCTTCCCGTACGTCGCCCTGCCGACCGAGGGCTCCCGCGGCCCGCTCGCCAAGGGCACGACGGACGGCGCCGACGTCCGCAACCAGCTGGGCGACGCGCTCCAGCCGGCGGGCGCCTCGGGCTCGGACGACACCACGCTGATCGCCGCGTCGGCGGGCGCGGGTGCCGCGGGCATCCTGCTCATCGGCGGTGGCCTCATGTGGTGGCGGCGGATGCGGACCCGGGCGTACTAGCCCCTCCGCCCCGACGACTGGCGCGGCCCGCACGTACTCGTCCCCCACGGTGCGGGCCGCGCCGCACGTTTCATCAACTTCCTTGCACAGCAAGCCTCGTAACTAGGAGAGGGCATGGCCTCGCGTACGAACGCCGATGAGTCGGAGACGTCGGCCGAGAGTGCCGTCGCGCGGCGGGTGCGGCTCGGTGGGTCGGCCGTGCTGCTGGCCATCGCGCTGACCGCCGGGTCCATCGCCGTCGGCGCGCTGCGGGACGGCGGCACCACGACGACGGCCGCCGCCGCGCCGAGTGCCGTGTCGCCGGCGCTGCTCACCGGTGGCGACCTCGACACGAGCATCGCCTCCCTCCAGGACCATCTCCGGTCCCAGCCCAAGGACTTCGGCGGCTGGGCCACCCTCGGTCTCGCCTACGTGGAGCAGGCCCGCACCAAGGGCGACCCGTCCCGCTACCCGCAGGCCGACAAGGCCCTGGCGCGCTCGCTGAAGCTGGCGCCCGACAACGAACAGGCCCTCGCCGGCCGCGCCGCCCTCGCCGCGGCCCGGCACGACTTCGCCGACGCCCTGAAGTACGCCGACCAGGTGCTGCGGCAGAACCCCTACGACGAACGGGCCCTGTCCTCCCGCGTCGACGCCCTCGTCGAACTCGGCCGCTACGACGACGCCGCGAAGGCCGCCGACACGGCCGACGCCCGCAAGCCCGGCGTCCCGGTCTTCACGCGGTACGCGTACGTACGGGAGCTGCGCGGCGACGTCAGCACCGCCGAGCGGGTGCTGAAGCAGGCCCTCGCCTCCGCGACCACCCCGGGCGACGTGGCGTACGTCGCCGCCCAGCTCGGCCAACTCGCCTGGAACCAGGGCGACTACAAGGCGGCCCTCACCTACTACGCCCGCGCGCTCGCCGCCGACGAGGACTACATCCCGGCGCTCGAGGGCCGGGCCCGCGCCCAGGCCGCGAGCGGCGACCGGGCCGCCGCCGTCAAGAACATGGCGGACGTCGTCGCCCGCTACCCGCTGCCCGGCCCGCTCGTCGAACTCGGCGAGCTGTACCAGCAGGCCGGCGACCAGGAGAAGGCCGACGACCAGTACGCGCTCGTCGACGCCTGGACCGCCCTCGCCCGCGCCAACGGCGTCAACGCCGACCTCGACACCGCCCTCGCCGCCGCCGACCACGGCGACAAGGCCTCGGCGCTGCGCGCGGCCCGCGCCGAGTGGAAACGCCGGCACACCGTGCACACCGCGGACGCCCTCGCCTGGGCCCTGCACGTCAACGGCAAGGACACCGAAGCCCTCCCCTACGCCCGCCGGGCCACCGCCACCGGGTACCGCAACGCCGCGTTCCTCTACCACCGCGGCATGATCGAGCGGGCCACGGGCCATGCGAAGGACGCCCGCTCCCACCTCAAGGCCGCCCTGAAGCTGAACCCCGGTTTCTCGACCCTGGGCGCGGCCGAGGCCCGTAAGGCCCTGAAGACCCTGGAGGCGGCCAAGTGAGGTCCCGTCGCCTGTTCGCCTCCGGCGCGGCCGTCCTGACGGCCGTGTGCGCGCTCGTGCTCGTCCCCTCCAGCAGCGCGGGCGCGCACCCCCTCGGCAACTTCACCGTCAACCGCTACGACGGCCTCGTCGCCGCCCCCGGTCAGCTCCGCGTCGACCATGTCGAGGACCTCGCCGAGATCCCGGCGACCCAGGCCGAGCCGGACATCGAGAAGCAGGGCATGACCGGGTGGGCCCGGCAGCGCTGCGCGGCGGCGGCGGACGGCAGCGAGGTCACGGTCGACGGGCGTGCGGCGACCCTCGGCGTCAAGAGCAGCAAGGCGACGGTCCGGCCCGGTCAGGCCGGGCTGCACACCCTCCGCGTGGAGTGCGAGCTGACGGCGCCGCTCCCGAAGGCCGCGACCGTGGCGCTGACCTTCCACAGCGCGGGGACGGACTCCGGGCCCGGCTGGCGGGAGATCACCGCGCGCGGCGACCGGATGACACTCGCCGCGTCGGACGTACCGAAGACGTCGGTCTCCCGGGAACTGACCAGCTATCCAGGGAAGTTGCTCTCCTCCCCCGCCGACACCACCACCGCCTCCGTGCGCGTCCGCCCCGGCGGCCCCGCGCTGGCCGAGGACCGCGAGGACGCCCCGGCCGCCTCCGTCCTCCCGCGCGGCGCCGACCGCTGGACGCGGGCGCTGGACTCCCTGGTCGCCCGCCACGACCTCACCGTCGGCTTCGCCGCGCTCGCCCTGTTCATCGCCGTCGCCCTCGGCGCGCTCCACGCGCTCGCACCGGGCCACGGCAAGACCCTCATGGCGGCGGTGGCCACCGCCCGCGGCGGCAAGGCCCGCCTCAAGGACGTCATGCCCCTGGCCGCGTCGGTCACGGTGACCCACACCCTCGGCGTGGTCGCCCTGGGCCTCCTCGTCACGGCGGGCTCGGGAGCGGCGCCCTCGGTGATCACCTGGCTGGGCGTCGCGAGCGGGGTGCTGGTGACGGGGGCGGGGCTGACCCTCGTACGACGGGCCTGGCACCAGCGCGCACACGGGCACGCGCATGCGCCCGCCCCAGCCCCCCGGCGCGAGCTGGCGCTGGTCGGCGGCCACGATCACGGCCCCACACATGACCACGATCACGACCACGGTCACGCACATGGTCACTCCCACGACCACGCGCACGGCCATGACCACAACCACGACCACGACCACGGTCACTCCCACACGCATACGCACACGCACGGCGGCTTCACCCACACCCACTCCACCGCCCCCACCCTCCGCGGCACGATCCTCCTCGGCTTCGCCGGTGGGCTCGTCCCCAGCCCCTCCGCGGTCGTCGTGCTCGTCGGCGCGATGGCGCTCGGGCAGGCCTGGTTCGGGTTCCTGCTCGTCGTCGCGTACGGCGTCGGGCTCGCCCTCACGCTCAGCGCGGCGGGGTTCGCCGTCGTCAGGCTGGGTACCGGGATGAATCGGCTGCTGGACCGGCGTCCGCGCTGGACCACGCATCCGGTCACGGCACTCGTGCGCCGGCACGCGCCCCTGTTGTCGGCGTTCCTCGTGGTGGCGCTCGGGGCTGGATTGGTGCTCAAGGGGGCGGCATCCGCACTCGGCTGAGCTACTTTTGGGGAGAAATCACGCGAAGTCACGCGGAGTCGCGAACGCTGCGAACGTTGCGAATGGGGGACGCCCGTGTCCGAAGAACCGGGCCGTGAACGTCTGATCGCCGGCCGGTACCGCCTCCTGTCCCCGCTCGGCGAGGGCGGTATGGGAACCGTGTGGCGCGCCCGCGACGAGGTGCTGCACCGCGAGGTCGCCGTCAAGGAGGTGCGGGCACCGGCCGGACTGCCGGCCTCCGAGGTGGAGCGGATGTACGCCCGCCTTGAGCGGGAGGCGTGGGCCGCGGCCCGGGTCGCCAACCGCAACGTGGTGACGGTGTACGACGTGGCCACCGAGGACGGCCGCCCCTGGATCGTCATGGAGCTGGTCAGGGGCGTCTCGCTCGCCGACGTGCTGGACGCCGAGGGCCCGCTGTCACCGCAGCGCGCGGCGCACATCGGCGCCGAGATCCTCTCCGCGCTGCGGGCGGCGCACGAGGCGGGGGTGCTGCACCGGGACGTGAAGCCGGCCAACGTGCTGATGTCGAACGACGGGCGGGTGGTGCTCACCGACTTCGGCATCGCCATGGTCGAGGGCAGTTCGGCGCTGACGATGACGGGCGAGGTGATCGGCTCGCCCGAATTCCTGGCCCCGGAGCGGGCGTTGGGGCGAACGCCGGGTCCGGAGTCGGACCTGTGGTCGCTGGGCGTGCTGCTGTACGCGGCGGTCGAGGGCAACTCCCCGTTCCGACAGAACACCCCGCTGAGCACCCTGCGCGCGATCGTCGACGAGGAGCTGCCGACCCCGCACCGGGCCGGTCCCCTCGCCCCTGTCATCGAGGGGCTGCTGCGCAAGGACCCGGCCGAGCGGCTGCCCGCCGACCGTGCCGAGCAGGACCTGCGGATCATCGGGGCGGGAGGCACCCTCCGTACCGGCGCGGTCCCCACCGCTCCCCTTCCGTATACACCGACGTTCGCCGGGTACCGCGAGGAGCCGCAGACGGCACCGCTGCCGCCCACGGCCCCCACGCGGCCCGCGCCGACGACGGCGCCCGAGCCTCCCGACCGCAACCGCCGTGCCGCGGTCGCCCTGATCGCGGGCGTCGCCGCCCTGGCGCTGGCGGTCGCGGGACTGACGTACGCCCTGCTCAACCGGGACGACGGCGGGGGCAGTGCCGACAGCGGCAGCAGCACCAGCCGCAGCGAGACCACGCCGAGCAGGTCCGAGCAGAACCCCCAGGCGCCGCCGCCCTCGTCGTCCAAGTCGGCCACCCCCACCACGAGCGCGCCCGCGCCGCAGACCGTGCAGGTCGTGCTGTCCGGCACGAACACGGAGTACGCGGGGAGCTGTCCGCCGGCGCAGGCCGAGGCGCCCACCTTCACGGCGACGATCACGGTCGGCCGGCTGCCGGCGCAGGTGACGTACCGCTGGAAGTCCAAGGACGGCAAGGTCATGGACCAGGGCTGGAAGACGCTGGTGTTCTCGGAGGGGGGCGGCAAGTCCAAGCAGGACACGGCGTTCGTGACGACGTACGACGACAGCGGGACGTATCAGAACGAGATCAGTGTCGAGGTGCGCGATCCGCAGCACCGGACGTCGAACTCCGTTCCCTTCTCGGTGACATGTGAGACGGAGACCCCGACGGGCGGGGCCTCCCCCTCTCCCACTCCTACCGAGTAGGGCTCAGGCCGCGCTGTTCATGACGGGCAGATAGCCGCCGGACTGGCCGGCCGCGGTGGGGTGGTACGACTCGCCGATGTTGAGCCAGTTCAGGCTGTGCAGCCAGGAACTGCCGGAGCAGATCTCGTGGTTGGTGAAGGTGCCGCGGACGTCTCCCCAGGTGAAGCCGTGGTCCGCGGCGCGCTTGGCGACGGCGGCGTCGAGGTAGTCGGCGGCGCCGTTGATCGCCGAGCGCTTGGTCTCGGACAGGCCCACGCAGGTGGTACCGAGCTTGTAGAAGCGCGGGTAGCCGAGGACGACCACATGGGCGTTGGGGGCCTTGCTGCGGATCGCCGAGTAGACGTTGTCGAGCTGTCCGGGGAGCGTCGAGTCGACGTACGCCTTGGCGGTGTTGATGCGGGACAGGCAGGAGCTGTCGGACTGGAGCACACAGGTCGTCATGACGTCGGAGAAGCCGGCGTCGTTGCCGCCGATGCTGATGGTGACGAGCGCCGTGCTGGTGGTGAGGGTGCCCAGCTGGTTCGCCAGAACATCACCCGTTCGAGCGCCCGAGCAGGCCTTGAAGCTGAACGACGAGGGTGAGTGGGCGGCGGCCCAGAGGTAGGGATAGGCCTTCGTGCTCTGTTTGCAGTCGCCGCTGGAGGAGATGTAGCTGCCGGCGCCGACCCCTGACGCGTAGGAGTCGCCGAGGGCCACATAGGGGCCGGTCGCCGCCTGGGCCGAGGTCGCCCCGGTGAGGGCGGCGCCGGCGGCGAGGAGGAGCGTGGTGACGTAAGCGGCAAATCGGGAACGTCTCATGGAACCTCCCTTTAGCAGGATCTCTGCCACAACCGTCGTAGCAACTACGCGTGTTGACGGGAAGTGTCCATGCCAAGACTTTTCAGGGCTTGCACACCGCGACCCGGCATGTTCGCGGCGTGTTTGATTACGTGGGCATGACAGATTTGTTGACGGGTGCTCAACTCCCTTGTTCCACACCCGTAGATGACCCACTCTTTACTCAGCCCGAGACGGGAACGCGACGTTCCGGGTCGTGTGCGCGATCACGCGCGCACCCCCCACAGACGCCCGCCCGACCCCGGCGCGCGTCGCCTATGAGGAGGACTCCCTCGTAATGGCACAACTGCGTAGCAAGAAACTCCGGTTCGCCGCGATAACCGGCCTGGCGACGGCCGCCCTCGTCGGTGGGCTCACCGCCCTTCCCGCCCAGGCCGCCCCGGCCGAGGGCAAGGTCCTTGCCGCCGACTCCCCCACCGCGATCAAGGACAGCTACATCGTCACGCTCAAGACCGGGTCCGCCGGCCTGAAGGCGACCTCGGCCGCGGGCAAGAACCTGGTCAAGGAGTACGGCGGCACGGTCAGGAAGACGTTCGGCACCGTGCTGAACGGCTACTCGGCCACCCTCTCCGCGACCGAGGCCAGGAGACTCGCGGCCGACCCCGCCGTGGCCCACGTCGAGCAGAACCAGGTCGTGAAGCTGACCGACACCACGCAGTCCAGCGCCCCCTGGGGCCTCGACCGCATCGACCAGGCGGCCCTTCCGCTTTCCGGCACGTACACCTACCCGGACAGCGCGGGCAGCGGCGTGACGGTCTACGTCATCGACACCGGCGTACGCATCACCCACACCCAGATCAGCGGCCGCGCCTCCTACGGCTACGACGCCGTCGACGGCGACACCACCGCCTCCGACGGCAACGGCCACGGCACCCATGTGGCCACCACGATCGCGGGTACCACCTACGGCGTCGCCAAGAAGGCGAAGATCGTGGCGGTGCGGGTGCTCGACAACAGCGGCTCGGGCACCACGGCCGGTGTGATCGCGGGCATCAACTGGGTGACCAACAACCACACCACCCCGGCCGTCGCCAACATGTCGCTCGGCGGCGGGGCCTCCACCTCGCTGGACACCGCGGTATCCAACTCCATCGCGAGCGGCGTGACCTACGCGATCGCGGCGGGCAACAGCTCCGCCAACGCCTCCTCGTACTCCCCGGCCCGCGTGGCCAGCGCGATCACGGTCGGCGCCACCACCAGCACGGACGCCAAGGCCAGCTACTCGAACTACGGCTCCGTCCTGGACATCTTCGCGCCCGGCTCCTCCATCACGGCGGGCTGGAACACCAGCGACACCGCGACCAACACCATCTCCGGCACGTCGATGGCCACCCCGCACGTCGCGGGCGCCGCGGCGGTCTACCTGGCGAGCCACACCTCGGCCACCCCGGCCACGGTCGCCTCGGCCCTGGTGAACGGCGCCACCTCCGGCGTGGTCACCAGCGCGGGCAGCGGCTCGCCGAACAAGCTCCTCAAGCTCGTCCCGTAGCGCGCGCACTTGAACTTCCGTTCCCCGGAGGCTACTTGAGCCTCCGGGGAACACTTGTCCCATGGTCCGTACCATCCCCCGCACAGGGCCCTCGGACCCTTGACGGCCGCCACGCGCCTGGGTCACATTGAAGCCCGGCATCCGGCGCTTCGGGGGGCAAAGTCGCCCATGCAGACCATACGCATCAGGACATCCTCAAAGGATCGAGGCTCGGAGAGAGACCTCTCACCGCTGCTCGCGGGCGCCGCGACGGCCGTCGGCGGGTTCGGTGCGCTCCTCGCGCTGATCGGCGCGGACTCGCCGCTGCGGGGCCCGTTCACCCTGTTCTTCCTGCTGGCGGCGCCCGCCGTCGCGCTCGCCGTCGCGCTGCGGGGCCTCGAACCGCTCGCCCGGGTACTCACCGCCCTGGCCGGCTCGGTCGTCGTGAACATGCTGGTGGCGCAGGGCATGCTGGCCACCCACCGGTGGTCCTACCGCGGCGGCGTCGTGGCGGTGACCACGATCAGCGCGCTGCTCCTGCTGCTGCTGTGGGTACGGCGGCGACGCGGCCGTACGACGACGGGACGGACTCCCTGACGTGGACATCAGCGTGTACCGCCCCGGCGAGCTGACCGCGGCCGACCGGGCGGCGTGGACGTCGTTGCAGTCCAAGGCACATCTACAGGGCTCGCCCGAGCTGGCGAACCCGTTCCTGTCCCCCGAGTTCGCGCTCGCCGTCGGCCGGTGCCGGCGGGGCGTGCGGATCGCGGTCGTACGGGAGGACGGCGAGCCCGCCGCCTTCTTCCCCTTCCAGCGGACCGCGGCCGGAGTCGGCCGGGCCGTCGGCCTCGGCGTCTCGGACGCCCAGGGGCTCGTCCACCGGCCCGGTTTCGGCTGGGACGCGCGGGAGCTGCTGCGTGCCTGCGGGCTCGCCGTCTGGGAGTTCGACCACCTGGTGGAGGGCCAGGAGCCGTTCGCCACGGGGACCCGGGGCAGCTTCCCGTCCCCGGTCATGGACGTCGACCAGGGCTACGACGCCTATCTGCGCCATCTGCGGTCACAGGCACCGAAGTTCACCCGGACCACGCTCGCCAAGGAACGCAGGCTCGGCCGGGACGCCGGCGGGGTGCGGTACGTCCACGACGAGCGGGACCCGGCGGTGCTGCGCACCCTGATGGACTGGAAGTCCGCGCAGTACCGCAGGACCGGGCGCAGCGACCGGTTCGCCCATGACTGGATCAGCCATCTCGCGCAGCAGCTGTTCCACACCCGTTCCGAGCCGTTCGCGGGCATCCTGTCGGTGCTCTACGCGGACGACCGGCCGGTCGCGGCGCACTTCGGGCTGCGCACCGAGCGGGTGCTCGCGTGCTGGTTCCCGGCGTACGACCCGGCCTACGCGAAGTACTCGCCGGGGCTGGTGCTGCATCTGCGGATGGCCGAGGCGGCCGCCGCCGACGGGATCGCGTACCTCGATCTCGGCCGGGGGCAGAAGGAGTACAAGGACTCCCTGAAGACACGGGAGATCACCGTGTCGGAGGGGTGGGTGACCCGGCGTCACCCGGTCGCGCTCGGGCACCGGGCGCGCCGCGCCCCCGTCCGGGCGCTGCGCAACACCGTCCAGTCGCGGCCGGAGCTGTTCGCGCCGGCGGACCGGATGCTCAAGAAAGTCGGAAGGCTCCGTTCGTACAACCAATAAGGCTCCGTAACGGTCAAACCATCAAAAACGTGAGGCCTGGTTCCAGGTCTTGCCATAGGGGTTCAATCGTCAATACCGTCGTACATCTCACCCGCATCGGTCCGTCGTCAGCGGTACTAGGGGAGGGCTCAAGGACCGCGACAGATCGGGGCGGGGCGCGGTAGGGGGGTGCCGTACTCGGTGACCGCACTGGTGACCGGGTCGTGCCGCGCGACCGTCGGCTGTTTTCGTCGTCGGCCGGCTTTGCCAGCTCACCCGGGCGTGCTCGGAGATCCCTTTCGGCATGCCGTAGGTGAAACAACCCCCCTTTCGAACCGGACAGCAGCCGGGCCGCCCAGGGGCGGGCGGTCCAGCCGGACGAGAGGGAACCAGACTCATGAGCTCAGCTCTGCGCCCTGCGGCAACGGGCCAGGACGTGTCCACCGCCGGCAAGTACCGGCCCGTCTCCACTCACCTGGCCATCGCGCCGCCGGTGAGCGTCGTGATCCCCGCCATGAACGAGGCGGAGAACCTTCCGTACGTCTTCAAGACGCTGCCCGACTGGATCCACGAAGTGGTCCTGGTCGACGGCAACTCCACGGACGACACCGTCGAAGTGGCCCGCGAGCTGTGGCCGGAGGTCAAGGTCGTCCGGCAGTCCGGCAAGGGCAAGGGCGACGCGCTGATCACCGGGTTCGAGGCGTGCACCGGCGACATCATCGTCATGGTCGACGCGGACGGCTCGGCCGACGGGCACGAGATCCTCAGCTACGTCTCCGCGCTGCTCTCGGGCGCGGACTTCGCCAAGGGCTCCCGCTTCGCCAACGGCGGCGGCACCGACGACATGACCTTCATCCGCAAGCTCGGCAACTGGGCGCTGTGCACGATCGTCAACCGCAAGTTCGGCGCCCGCTACACCGATCTCTGCTACGGCTACAACGCGTTCTGGCGGCACTGCCTCGACAAGATCGACCTCGACTGCACGGGCTTCGAGATCGAGACCCTCATCAACATCAGGGTGGTCAAGGCGGGCCTGAAGGTGCAGGAGATACCGAGCTACGAGTACCTCCGCATCCACGGCGCGAGCAATCTGCGCGCGGTGCGCGACGGGTTCCGGGTGCTCAAGGTGATCCTCGGCGAGCGCTCCAACCGGCGTGAGCTGCGCCGCCAGGCCCACCACTCCCCGCTGCTCGACTCGGTCCGGGGAGAGGTGTCTTGAGCGGTCCCGACGTCTCCGTCGTGATCTGCGTCTACACCGAGGACCGCTGGGAGGACATCCTCGCGGCGGTCTCCTCGGTGCGGGCGCAGTCGTATCCGGCGCGGGAGACGCTGCTGGTCGTCGACCACAATCCGGCGCTCCTGGACCGGCTGGCCAAGGAGTACAAGGAGGTCGCGGAGGTACGGGTGCTCGCCAACGCGGGCCCCCGGGGCCTGTCCGCGGGCCGCAACACCGGCATCGCCGCCTCGCACGGCGAGGTGATCGCCTTCCTCGACGACGACGCCGTCGCCGAGCGCGACTGGCTGCGCCACTTCGCCGCCGGGTACGCCGACCCGAAGGTGATGGCGGTCGGCGGGCGGACCCTGCCGATCTGGGCGTCGGGCCGCCGTCCCGCCTGGTTCCCGGCGGAGTTCGACTGGGTGGTGGGCTGCACCTACAAGGGCCTGCCGCGGGGCCTGGTGCGGGTGCGCAACGTCCTGGGCGGCAACGCCTCGTTCCGGCGTACGGCGTTCGACGCGGCCGGCGGGTTCGCCACCGGCATCGGGCGCGACGGCGACAAGCGGCCGCTGGGCTGCGAGGAGACGGAGTTGTGCATCCGGCTCAGCCGGGCCAGACCGGACGCGGTGCTGCTGATCGACGACCGTGCGGTGATCCACCACCGGGTGCCCGAGGCGCGTGAGCACTTCGGGTACTTCCGCACGCGCGCCTACGCCGAGGGCCTGTCGAAGGCGCTGGTGGCTCGAAGTGTGGGCGCTGACAAGGGACTTGAGTCCGAACGCCGGTACGCCACCCGGGTGCTGCCCGCCGGGGTGGCCCGCGGGCTGCGCGACGCCCTGCTGGCCCGGCCGGGCGGCGCGGGGCGGGCGGGCGCGATCGTCGCGGGGGTGCTGACGGCCGCCGGTGGGTACGTCGTGGGGAGCGTACGGACCCGGAAGGGGGGTGCCACGTTCCAGGTGGCGCCGATCGAGGGGGGAACGGGATGAGCGTGCCGATCCTCATGTACCACGCCATCGCGACCGACCCGAGCGATGCCACCCGAGACCTCTCGGTGACGCCCGAGGCCTTCGGCCGGCAGATGGACCTCATCGCGGACCTGGGCCGCACGCCGATCACCACGGCCCAGCTGGCGGCGCACTGGCGCGACGGCCGCCCGCTGCCCGAGCGCCCCGTCCTGGTCACGTTCGACGACGGCTACGAGGGCGTCCACCGGCACGCCCTGCCCGTGCTCGCCAAGCACGGCTTCGCCGCCACCCTGTTCGTGTCGACGGCGTGGCTGCGCGGCCCGCACGACAACGGGCACGCGCTGGACACCATGCTGGACTGGCCGCAGGTGCGGGAACTCGCCGCCGAGGGCGTGGAGATCGGCGGGCACAGCCACACCCACCCGCAGCTCGACCAGCTCGACGACGACGACCTGCGCCGCGAGCTGATCCTCTGCAAGGAGATCGTCACCGACGAACTCGGCACCGCCCCGGTCTCGTTCGCCTACCCCTACGGCTACTCCAGCCGCCGGGTCCGCGAGCAGGTCCGCGAGACGGGGTACGCCCAGGCCCTCGCCGTCGGCAACGGACTCGCGCGGCGCCGGCAGGGGCCGTACGCGCTGCTGCGGGTCACCGTGCGCCGCGGTACGGACGCCGAGGAGTTCCAGCGCTTGATCGAAGGCCGGGCCATCGCCCGTACCTTCGCCCGGGACCGCGCGTTCACCAAGGGGTACGCCATGGTCCGAAGAGCACGCCAGGTCCGCCGGAAGGCCATCCGTTCCCGTGTCTGACACGACGACCACCACCGAGTCGACCGAGCCCGCGACCGAGGCGCCCCAGCAGTCGGGGCGCCGGCTGCGCCTGCCCGGCATGGGGCGCTCGTCCGGCGGCAACCAGCTGTTCCGCAACGCCTACGCCCTGATGCTGAACACGGGTATCTCCGCCGTGCTCGGTCTCGGCTTCTGGCTGGCCGCCGCCCGCTACTACTCCGAGTCCGCGGTCGGCCAGGGCTCCGCCGCGATCGCCGCGATGAAGTTCCTCGCGGGGCTGACCGCGGTGACCCTGACCGGCGCCCTGGCCCGCTTCATCCCGGTCGCCGGGCGCGCCACCGGGCGGCTCATCTTCCGTACGTACGCGGGCAGTTCGGTGCTCGTGGCGCTCGCCGCGGGGGTCTTCCTGCTGACGCTGGACGTGTGGGGTCCTTCGTACCGCTTCCTGCACGGGACGGTGAACGGGCTCGGCTTCATCGCGGCCGTCGTCGCCTGGAACCTGCTCACCCTCCAGGACGGGGTGCTGACCGGGCTGCGCAACGCCATCTGGGTGCCGTTCGGCAACACCGTGTTCTCCGCGGTCAAGCTGGGGCTGCTGGTCGCGTTCGCGGTGGCGATCCCGACGGCCGGTGTCTTCGTGTCGTGGGTCGCGGCGATCGCGGTGTCCGTGCTGCCGTTGGGCTGGCTGGTGTTCCGGCGGCTGGTGCCCCGGCATGTGAAGGCCACCGAGGACCACGCCCGCCCGCCGACGCTCAGGGAGGTCGGCCGGTTCCTCGCGGGCGACTACACCGGCTCGCTGTTCTCGCTGGCCGTGGTCTATCTCGTCCCGGTGATCGTGGCCTCGCAGGTCAGTTCCGAGGACAACGCGTACTTCTACATCACCACCACCATCGGCGGCACCTGCAACCTGCTCGCCATCAACATGGGCGCCTCGCTGACGGTCGAGGGCTCGCACGACCCGGGGCGGCTGGCCGCCAACACCCGGGCGGCGCTCAGGCGGATGGCGCGGATCATGCTGCCGGTGGCCGGGGTGCTGTTCTTCGGCGCGCCCTGGATCCTCGGCGTCTTCGGCTCGGGGTACGCCGACGCGGCCACCCCGCTGCTGCGCTGGTTCGCGGTCGGCGCGGTGCTGCGGGTCGTCATGGAGACGTACTTCGCGGTGCTGCGCGCGCAGAGCCGCACCGCGGGACTCGCCTGGTTGCAGGGTCTGTTGTGCGCCCTGGTGCTCGGCCTGACGCTGATCCTGCTCCCCCGCATGGGGCTGACCGGCGCGGGCGTCGCCGAGATCTCCTCGCTCGCGGTGATCGTGGCGATCGCCGCGCCGAAGCTGTACAAGACCGTGCGGGCCGCACCGGCCGGTGCCGTCCCCGAGGACACGGCACCCGACGGCGACCTCGCCGATCTGGGGGCGCGCGAGGCTCCGGTGCCGTCGGGCACGCGCAGGCGCGGGCCGGCCTGGGCGCTCGACCAGGACACCCTCACCCTCGGCATCCACGTCGACTTCGACCACCTGGAACGCCGCCCGGACGTCCGCCCCGGCCCCGGCACCCCGCCCACCGGCATCCCCGTCGTCCGCCCGGCACCGCACCGGCCCACCTGGGCGCAGAAGCTGCCCGAGGTGGGGCTGCCGGTGGAGGAACGGGAACCCGGCTCGGAGGCGTCCCTGGGCCCGGTACAGACACCGGAGGCGGAGGTGGACGCGCCGTTCGAGCCTTACGAGCCGTACGCGCCTCCCCAGCCGTCCGAGGCGGGGGTACGGGAGGAAGGCACCGTACGGCTCGGCGCGGACCTGCCCGAAGAGGGACCGGAGCCCGATGCCGACCCGCCGCTGTCCTGGCGTGACCGGCTCCACCCCAGCCGGGTCGGGGTGATCGTCGGCTGTCTGCTGACCGCCGCGCTCCTGCTCTACTGGGTGCCCGTGCTGGGGCTCGGCGAGGCCGACCTGGACCGGATGGGCGGGCTCGGGCTGATCTCGGTGCTGCCGATGACCACCCTGCTCGGCGCGGGCCTGCTCGTGGTGGCCTTCGGCTCGCTGCTGTGGCTGGACCGCGAGCACAAGGCGCTGCTGCTGATCGCGCTGCTCGCGACGGTGGTGTCCCTGCACGCGCTGCCCGCGGTGATCGAGACGGAACCCCGCTTCGCGACCGCCTGGCAGCACCTCGGCTTCCTCGACTACATCGACCGGACCGGGTCGGCGGTGCCCGACCTGGACGCCCGCTGGAGCTGGCCGGGCTTCTTCGCGGCGGCCGCGTTCGTCGCCCAGGCCTGCGGGGTCACGGACTTCACGGAGCTCATCCGCTGGTGGCCGCTGGCCATCCAGCTCCTCTACCTGGCCCCGATGTTCCTGCTGGTGCGCTCGATGCGGGCGAGCTGGAAGGCCAAGTGGACGGGCCTGTGGGTGTTCGTGCTGTCCGGCTGGGTCGGCCAGGACTACTTCTCCCCGCAGGGCTTCACCTACCTCCTCTATCTGGTCTTCGCGGCGATCCTGCTCGTCTACTTCCGCGCCCCGCGCGTGATCTGGACGAAGAAGCGCCCCGGCGAGGTGGAGGTCGAACCGACCGACCGGCGCCAGCGGGCCGTCCTCCTCATGGTGGTCATCGGCCTGTTCGCGGCGAGCGTCCCGGCCCACCAGCTCACCCCGTTCGTGATGCTGGGCGTGCTGGCGGCCCTCGTCCTGATCGGCAGGTCCGAACTGCGCGGCCTGCCCATCCTGTTCGCCGTGCTGGTGGCGGTGTGGGTGGGCTTCATGGCCGAGCCGTACTGGTCGGGGCACTTCGACGACCTGTTCGGCGGGGTCGGCGGCGTCGGCGGCAATGTGTCGTCGTCGGTGTCGGGCCGTATCGAGGGCGGCAGTTCCTCGCACAAGCTCGTCCTCTACACGCGCGTGGCCCTCGCCGGCGGTGTGCTGGCGTTCGCCTGCTGGGGCTGGTGGCGGCGGCGCGACCACCACTACCGGGAGCGCTCGCTGCTCGTCCTGACCTTCGTGCCGTTCCTCGGCTTCGGCATGCAGTCGTACGGCGGCGAGATGGCGCTGCGCGTCTTCATGTTCGCCCTGCCGGGCGCCGCCCTCCTCATGGGGCTCGCGCTGTTCCCGCGCACCGGCGTCACGGCGAAGGAACGCGACAAGGACCGGGTGAGCCTGGCGCCCATGGCCGCGGTGCTGGCGGGTCTGCTGCTCATGTTCGGCTTCCTGGTGGCCCGTTGGGGCAACGAGCCGTTCGAGCGGATCAGACCCGGCGAGGTCACCGCCATGGAGTACGTGTACGCCCACGACGATCCGACGGTACGCCTGCTGTGGCTGAGCAACGACACGGTCGACAACGTGACGCCGGCCATGCCGTGGGGCGCTCGGGACATGGAGAAGGTCGAGTACGTGCCGACGCTGGCGCCGGCCGACCCGGTGCTGGTGTCCAGCCTGGTCAAGGCGTTGAAGGACGCGGGCCCGAACTCGTATCTGATGATCAACCGCAGTCAGGTCACGTATCTGGAGACGGACGTCGGCTACTCGACGTCCTGGGAGCCGCGGCTGGTCGAGAACCTCGACAAGCGGACCGAGTTGAAGAAGGTCTTCGTCAACGCGGACGTCACCATGTACGCGCTGGCCAAGCAGCCCCCGGGCAAGGTCGCGAAGGCGGACCCGGGGCCGATCGGGCCGCAGGTGACCTGGACGCCGTGGTCGGTGGTCGGCGGGCTCGCGGCGCTGGCGCTGATCGTGCTGCTGACCGCGCGTGAGGTGGTCCGGGTCGCGGTGCGGCCGGGGGTGCGGCAACTGCGCTGGTTGCAGAGCAGCTTCTGGTTCTCGCTGCCGCTGCTGGCGGTGCTGTTCGCTTCGCTGGTGCAGCGGTTCCTGACGATGAAGTGAGGGGGCAGCGGCTCATCCGGCGGACCGGGTGAGCCACTTGACCTCGTAGGCCGCCATGTCGAAGCGCTGTCCGTCGACCTTCGCGCTGATCTGCCGGTCCAGGGTGTTGACCACGAGGACCGTCTTGTCGGTGGCGAGGACACGGACGTTGGGCACGTCGTCCGCGGCGACCGACACCGTCGCGAAGTCGGTGCCCGGCCCGAACGCCTTGCCGAACCGGCTGACCAGGTCGAACATGGGCAGCTTCTGCCCGCCGTCCGTCCCGTTCGTCGGCGTCCACAGACAGCCCGCGCAGTCCGTGCCCTTCTCGTTCTCCGGGTTCCAGTAGAGGGCGGACGTGGTGCCGCCCTTGGCGAGGGCGATCATGCCGGCGGCCTGGACGGCGACACGGCGGTTCTCGGACCAGCCCTCGCGCTCGTCCTGGGCGTCGGCCGGCTCGACGTAGTACTCGGCCCACCACAGCGGCAGGTTCCCGGTCCGCTGCCGCACCCACTGGCTGACGGCGGTGAACTTGTCGGTCGCCGCGAACTCGTCGGGCAGCATCTCGTCGTCGTTGGTGTAGCTGGAGCCGTCCACGACCACGAAGTCGGCGCCGGCCTTGTGCTTGTTCCAGTAGTCGAAGGCGTCGAGGATGCGCTGGTCCATGGCGCCCCACGGCCCCTTGAAGGTCGTGGACGCGTCCTCCGAGCGCGGGTCGACGCTGTCCATCACGAGATACGGGCCGCCGACCATGATGTCCGGGTTGACCTTCTTCAGCGCCCGGTAGACGAGGTTGTAGAGCTTGGTGTAGCCCTCGTAGTCCCAGCGGGCCTCGGAGTCGTTCCAGAAGCCCTTGAACTCGTTCCAGACGATGAAGTGGCGGACGTCCGGGTAGCGCCTCGCGACGGTCGCGGCGAGCGCGGCGAAGTCCTCGAAGTGCGCGGGCTGCGGGGCGGTCTCCAGCGCGGACTGGCTCCAGTCGGTGTTGCCGACGCCCGGCTCGCCGCCCTTCATCCAGTCGGGGGCGCAGCACAGCGTGACGACCGGGGTGGAGCCGGAGGCGCGGATGAAGTCGATGCGCCGGTCCATGTCCGCGAAGTCGTAACGCCCCTTGACCGGCTCGGGGTTGTCGGCGCCCCAGCCCATGAGGTGCTGGTTCTGCGGCAGCCCGCCGACGTCCGCGATCCGCCCCTCGACCCGCTCGACGGCGGTGGAGTTGCCCTCGTCGGCGCTGTGCTGGGTGTGGGTGAAGCCCCAGCCGACGTCCGGGGTCCCGGCGTCCGGTGTGCTGGTGGGCGTGCCGTGCGCCCTGCTGCCGTTGCTCGTGGTGCCGTCGGTGCTCGCCCCGTTGCCGGGCAGCGTGTTGAGGAGGGTCACGGCCAGGGCCAGAGCGGCCGCGCCCACGCCGAGCAGCGCGGTGAGCCGCCACCGCAGTGCCCCCGAATTCCACCCATGACGTCCCATCAAGGGCAACAGTAGACGCGGGATGCGCACCTGGGGCAGGTCTTGTCATTGCACAGCTCTGTAACAGGACGGAGCGGACGCAAAAGGTCCCATCCGACACTCCGGACGCACTACGGAAACCGGGTGCGATCGGCGTGCTCGTGCCGGATCATGGCGGCATGTCTGCGAACCCACACGACGCTCTGCCGATCCGGCTCAACGTCGACGACAGCGACTCGCCGTCCGACGTCGTCGACGCGCTGTTCCTCGGCCGCTTCGCGACGGGCGAGCAGCCGTACTCGCACGCGGCCAACATCGACCGTGTGCGGTCCGGTGCGTCCCTGCTGCCGCCCGGCGCCCGGGTGCTGCGCATCGCCCGGGACGACGACCGCAGCGCGACGCTCGCGGAAGGCGACGGCTGGACGCTGCTGATCTCCCGCTGGAACCGTGGCGCCGACGTCACCGTGACGGCGACCAGCGCCGAGCTGGCCGAGAAGGTGCTCGGCGAGGCGACGGACGGCGCCGCCGACGAGCCCGAACCCCAGCCGGAGAACGTGACGATGGGGTTCTGGTACGTCTCCCCGCGCCGCGGCCCGCACCGCACCACCCGGCAGATCTCGGCGGGCACCTGGGACGAGGTGCGGGAGAACTACACCGCGCCGGTCGCGGACGCGATGACCCGGCTCATGAAGACGACCCCGGAGGACATCGCGGGCCGCCTGCTCCTGCTGCACGGCCCGCCGGGCACCGGCAAGACCTCGGCGCTGCGCACGCTGGCCCGTTCCTGGCGGGACTGGTGCCAGGTCGACTGCGTCCTCGACCCCGAGCGGCTCTTCTCCGACGTCGGCTATCTGATGGACATCGCGATCGGCGAGGACGACGCGACGGGCAAGGGCCGCTGGCGGCTGCTGCTCCTGGAGGACTGCGACGAACTGATCCGCGGCGAGGCCAAGCACACGGCCGGCCAGGCCCTGTCGCGGCTGCTGAACCTCACCGACGGCCTGCTGGGCCAGGGGCGCAACGTCCTGGTCGGGGTCACCACCAACGAGGACCTGGAGCGCCTGCACCCCGCGGTGGTCCGCCCCGGCCGCTGTCTGGCCCGGATCGAGGTCGGCCGGCTGACCCGGGCGGAGGCGACGGGCTGGCTGGGCTCGGAAGAGGGCATCGGCCGCGACGGCGCCACGCTGGCGGAGCTGTACGCGCTGCGCCGGGGCACCTCCCCGACCGCGCTGCCGGAGCCTCGGGACGGGGTGGACGCGGGCCTGTACCTGTGACGGTGCTTTGATGGAGGTATGACCCGGTACGTCGGTACGTCGGGCTGGCAGTACAAGGACTGGCGCGGCGCCCTCTACCCGGCCGGCTGCCCGATGCGGCGCTGGCTGGAGGAGTACGCCGCGCACTTCCCGACCGTGGAGATCAACAACGCCTTCTACCGGCTGCCGTCCCGCGAGAACTTCGCGGCATGGCGGGAACGGGTGCCGGCGGACTTCGTGGTCGCCGTGAAGGCGAGCCGCTATCTCACCCACGTCAAGCGTCTGAAGGACCCCGAGGAGCCGGTCCACCGGCTGATGAGCCACGCGGAAGGGCTGGGTGCCCGCCTCGGCCCGGTGCTCCTCCAGCTCCCCCCGACGCTGAAGGCCGACGCGCGGCTCCTGGACGCCTGTCTCGCCTGCTTCCCCTCGGGGACGCGGGTGGCGGTCGAACCCCGGCACGCGTCCTGGTGGACGCCGGAGGTCCGCGAGGTCCTGGAGTCCCGCTCCGCCGCCCTGTGCTGGGCCGACGTCCGCGCCCGCCCGGTCACCCCGCTGTGGCGGACGACGGACTGGGGCTACGTCCGCTTCCACGAGGGCCGGGCGAAGGACTGGCCGCGCTACGGCAGGCGGTCGCTGGAGACCTGGGCGGCCCGCGTCGAGGACACCTGGTCGGCCGGGGAGGACGTGTACGCGTACTTCAACAACGACCCGAACGCGGCGGCGGTGGAGAACGCGCGGACCTTCGAGACCCTGCTCCGCTGAGACTTACGCGTCGTAGGCGGCTGAGACTTACGCGTCGTAGGCGGCCCGCACCGCGTCCCGCACCGCGGCCAGCGCGGCGTCCCGGTCCGCGCCCAGCCGCTGCGCCCGCTCGGCGTACGCCTGCGCCGCCGACGCCAGCTCACGCTCCGCGGCCGCTCCCGCCGCCGCGACGAACGTCCCGTTGCGCCCCCGCGTCTCGATCACCCCGTCGCTCTCCAGCGCCCGGTACGCCTTGGCCACGGTGTTCGCGGCGAGCCCCAGGGACTCGGCCAGTCCACGCACCGTGGGCAGCCGGTACCCGACCGGCAGCGCCCCCGACCGCGCCTGTTCGGAGATCTGCGCCCGCACCTGCTCGTACGGCGGCGCGCTGTCGTCGATGTCGATCTTCAAGGTCACGCCCCCGATTCTTCCGCACCGCCCCGTCACCCCGCCGCAAGCCCGCCGGAAAATGGGAGGCAGCCCGGCCCGCCCGCCCCGTAGCGTCCGCTCACATGACTGTGACCGTGCGCGAGCTCCGCGCCGACGCCCGAGCCGACCTGGAGGCCTATGTCCGGGTCCGTGACCTGGCCCTCCCGTTCATGCTGTACTCCCCGGACTCCCTCGCCTACGACCTGACCCACATGCATCCCGACGCCCACTACCGCCCCCTCGTCGCGGAGGAGGACGGCGAGGTGATCGGCACCGCGCAGGTCGGCCTCGTGTACGACAGCCCGGAGCCCGGCCAGGGCTACGTCAACGTGTACGTGCATCCGGAGCGGACCGGCCGCGGTGCCGGCACGCTGCTGGTGAACGCCGCCGAGGAGCATCTCGCCGCGCTCGGCGTGAGCCGGCTGTACGCGTGGGTGCTGGACGCACCGGCCAACCGCGCCTTCGCCGAACGCCGCGGCTACCGGGCGAGCCGCTCCGCGCACTTCCTCCTCCTGGACCTCGCGAACGGCACCCTGCCCCCGCTCGAGACCCCGCCGCCGGGCGTGGAACTGCGCACGGGCGCCGACTTCGAGGCCGACCCGCGCCCCCTCTTCGAGCTGGACGCGGCGACCGTGGCCGACGAACCGAGCGACGTCGACAACGAGTTCACCGACTACGAGGCCTGGCTGCGGGAGACCTGGCACCACCCCCTGATCAACCACGAGCTGACCACGGTCGCCGTCGTCGACGGCCGGCCCGCCGCCTTCAGCCTGGCCCGCACCGACGGACGCTCCCGCTACGGCACCGTCATGACCGGCACGGCCCGTGACTTCCGTGGCCGGGGCCTGGCCAAGCTCGCCAAGAACGACTCCCTGCACCGCGCCCGCGCCGCGGGGTTCACGGAGGCCGTCACCGGCAACGACGCGGGCAACGGCCCGATGATCGCGATCAACAAGTGGTTCGGGTACGAGACGGCGGCGACGGAGGTGCGGTATGTCCGGGAACTCGGCTGAGCGGGCGGGCGAGTTGGAGGTCGTCCTGGTCAAGGCGGGCCGGACGAAGATCCGTTACCGGAGCGAGCTCCTGCTGGACGACGGCAACCACGTCGCCGTCCGCGCGCCCTGGGCGGGCGAGGGCGTCCGTGACTTCGGCTTCGTCCGCTTCGAGCCCGGGGACGTGTTCACGGAGCACTACTGGCGGGACCGCTGGTACGCCGTGAAGGAGGTCCGCGCCGGCGACGGCACGCTCAAGGGCTGGTACTGCGACGTGACCCGCCCGGCCGTGCGCGACGGCGCCGAACTGGTCGTGGAGGACCTCGACCTCGACCTGTGGCGCTCCGCCGACGGCACGGAGGTACTGCGCCTGGACGAGGACGAGTTCGCCGAGAGCGGTCTCGCCGAACGGGACCCCGAGGGGGCGACGGCCGCGGTGGCCGCCCTCGACGAACTGGAGAAGCAGGCCCGCGCCGAGGGAGGCCTCACCGCGCTGCTCGCCTAAGCCGCCGTAGCCACCACCACGTACCGCTCGTCCTCCACCGCCCTCCCCCACAGCGCCGGATCGTCGGACAGCGGCTCCACCCGCACCTGTCCGGCGAGCGGCTCGACGAGGGCGGTGAGGCGGGCGGCGGGTATGCCGACCGGGCTGACCGTGCCCCAGACGCCCTCGACGAGGACCAGTCGGCCGCCGGGGCGCAGCAGCTGCCGCCAGTGGCGCAGGGCGCGGCCGGGGTCGGGCAGCGCCCACAGCACGTGCCGTACGAGGACGACGTCGAAGCGCTGCTCCCCCACCGGCGGTGTCGCCGCGTCACCGACGAGGAACGCGGCGTCACGGCCCGCGAGTTTCGCGCGGGCGAGGTCCACCATCGCCGGGGCGCTGTCGACTCCGGTGACGCGGTGTCCCTGTTCGGCCGCGAGGAGCGACAGGCTGCCGGTGCCGCAGCCGAGGTCGAGTACGTCACAGGCACGGCCCGGCAGCCAGGAGCGCAGCCGCTCGGCCCAGGCGGCCCGCACGCGCGGGTCGCGCAGGCCGTGGTCGGGTTCCTGGTCGAAGGAAGCGGCCTGCGCATTCCAATCCACCCCATCCGCACCCGCGTCGACTTCGAATCCCTTGTGATCGGTCATGGTCACCAGACTGGCACCCGCCACTGACAATCAGACGGCACTGGAAGCCGGCTCGAAAGTCAGTCGAAATCGTGATGACCGCCACTGACAGATCGCCGTCGATGAGTAACTCTCCCCGAAAGGGTCTACCTCCGTGAGAACGCGGAACTCGGTAGGCCTTGAAGGAGGCAGCCATGCGCCGTACAACCGTGCAGAAGCCCCTGAAGAGGACGGACGCCCGCCGGATCCGCGAGGAGGCCGAAGAGCGCCCCGCAGGACGTCCGGAGGTGCGAAAGGACATCGCACGCACCTGGTGGCCGGACGGCTGACGGCAGCCTCAGCCCAGTCGCTTGCGGTAGTGGATGCGGTCATACGGCCCATCCACTCTCCGTTCCACGACCTCGTAGCCGTACTTCGGATAGATCTTCTGGTTCTCCCACATCAACGCGTTCGTGTAGAGCCTGACCTCGGGCAGGCCGAGCGCACGCGCGTGTGCGTCCACGAACCGCAGCAGCCGTCCCCCCACGCCCGTGCCCTGGGCGTCGGGGTGGACGGCGATGTTGTCGAGGTGGAGATGGTCCGGGTGCTCCTCGACGACCACCAGGCCGGTCACGGGATCGCCCGTGACGTACACGCGCCCCGCCGCCACGGCCGCGGCGTGGTCCCGCTCCATGGGCTGCGGCACCACACCGATGCGCTCGATGTAGTGGTGGTAGGCGGCATCGGTCACGGCCTTCACACTCGGCACGTCGGCCGGGCCGGCGAGCCGAATCTCCTCGTTCGTCATGCGCGCACGCTACCTACCTGATCTCAGTCTCAGCAGTCCCTTAAGCGGGCCATAAAGATCGTTCCCGACCGCCCCGAGCGGGCGATTTCACGGTTTCTTGGATCCGGCACCCGTCAGCACCGCTTCCGAGGAGTTCCGCCATGCCCGCACGCCGTACGGCCGCCACCGCCGCCGCCCTCGGCCTGGCCCCGCTCGCCCTCACCGCGCTCGCCGCGGCGCCCGCGTCGGCGCACGGCACGCTGGGCGATCCGGTCAGCCGGGTCGCCCAGTGCTACGCGGAGGGCCCCGAGAACCCGAAGTCGGCCGCCTGCAAGGCGGCGGTCGCGGCTGGGGGTACCCCCTCTGGGGGAGGCACGCAGGCGCTCTACGACTGGAACGGCGTCCGCGTCGGCGACGCGAACGGACGGCACCAGGCGCTGATCCCGGACGGCAAGCTGTGCAGCGCGAACGCCGACGAGTTCAAGGGCCTCGACCTGGCCCGCGCGGACTGGCCGGCGACGAGCGTGCGCAGTGGGTCGTACACCTTCAAGTACCGCGTGACGGCCCCGCACAAGGGCACTTTCAAGGTGTACCTGACCAAGGAGGGCTACGACCCGACGCGGCCGCTCGCCTGGGACGACCTGGATCTGGCGAACCCGGTGGCGACGGCCACCGACCCGGTCGCGACGAACGGCTACTACACGTTCTCCGGCACCCTCCCCAAGCGCTCCGGCGCGCAGTTGCTGTACGCGGTCTGGCAGCGCTCGGACAGCCCGGAGGCGTTCTACTCCTGCTCGGACGTGACGTACGGCGGCAGCAGCAGCAGCGGTGGTTCCGGTGCGGGAAGCACCGAGTCGCCCGCTCCCAGCGCCTCCGCCCCGTCCGAGGAGCAGATCGAGGAGGGCGCGGACAAGTCGACGGTCGAGCACGGCGGGCACGGCGACCAGGACGCGTCCACGTCGGCCGAGCCGGCCACGGCACCGGCCCCGGAGTCGGCCCCGGTCACCGACGTGAAGGCGGCCGGCGCCGCCCAGGACCTCGCCGAGACGGGCGGCGACAGCAGCACGGCGTACGTCGCGATGGGCGGCGCGGCCGTCCTCGCGGCCGGCGCGGCGATCCTCTTCGGATCGGTGCGGCGGCGCGCGGTGAGCGGCGGCCGAGACGGCCGCTAGCCACGGAGGTCGGGGTCTGTCCGGCGGCTCAGGTCGGACAGACCCCGACCGTGTCAGCCGAGGACCGAGGCGCAGGTCGTCGGCGTGGCGTGGGCCGGGTCGAGCGCGTTGGCCACCTCGTGGAAGGCGATCAGGCTGAACAGGCCGATCGCCACGTGCTCCGAGAGGTCGAGCGGGCACAGGTCCTGGAGGACGACGTTGCGGACGCCGGTGCCGCTCAGGAACTGGCTCCGGTACGGGGTGACGACCTCGTCGTACTTGGTGGCGAGGACCGTGTACGTGACGCCGGGGACGGTGTCGCCGCCCTCGTTGAGCTTGGTGAGGAAGGGTGATCCGGCGACCTGGTCGGCGAGGCCGGGGGTGTTGGCGGAGAGCAGGTCGGCGGCGCCGGGGAAGTACGGCAGCAGCTGGGTGAGGCCGTTGAGGGTGGTGCCGTGGTTGTCGGGCGCGATGCCGACGAGGGCGTTCACCTTGGCGGCTCCGCCGAGGAACCTGAGGTAGTAGCGGGGCATCATGCCGCCCTGCGAGTGGCCGACGACGTCGGTCTCGGCGGCGCCGGTCGCGGCGAGGACCTTGTCGACGAAGGCGGCGAGCTGTTCGGCCGACTTGTCGATGGGGCCGAGGCCGTTGAAGACGGGGACGCCGGGGAGCTGTCCGTAGTCGAGGGAGTAGACGCAGTAGTCCCGGTTCTTCAGGTAGGTCGCGAGGCCGAGCCAGTTGTCGACGGAGTTGCCGAGGGTGCCGTGCACCAGGACGACCGGGCGGGGGTGGGTGCTGGAGGGCTTGCAGGAGTAGTCGTTCCAGCCGGAGTGGGGAGCGTCGGCGGCGCGGGCGGTGGTGGCGGGGACGACGGCGACCGCGGCGGTCAGCAGCAGCGCGGTCAGGGGTCTGAGCAGTCTTTTCCAGGGCAGCATCGGGTGATCTCCTTGCGGCTCAAGGGAGTTGCGACGGCTTTACGCCCTGTGATCCGGATCACGAGGATGCTGTTCATTCGTCAAGTTACGGACGGGTAGTGGAAGTGTGAAGTTACGCGTCAGTAAAAACTTCCAGTGCTAGCCAAAGACGAGCGGGGCTGTAGATGAACCGTCACCAGGCGGGCCTGATCGGACCATAGGGCGCGATGCGCGCCAATTGATCACGCAACGCCCGCACTTCACTCTCACCGAGCAGTTCGACCCACGGCCGGACGGCATCCGCGGCGGCCTCCTCGGCGGCCCGTGTGCACGCCCACCCCCGCTCGGTCAGCACCACGAGCCGGGCCCGCGCATCGCCCGGATGCGGCTTCCGTTCCGCATACCCCTTGCGCACCAGCTCGTCGACGAGCTGGCTGGCGGCCTGCTTGGTCACCCCGAGATGCCCGGCGAGCTCGGTGGCCGTGGCGCCGCCCGCGGAGAGCCGGGTGAAGGCGAACCCGTAGGCGGGCCGTGCGTCGAATCCCCGTGCGACGACACCGTCGTTGATGCGCTGGGTCAGTTCGCCCGCGGCGGCGAGCAGGACGGCGGTCAGGGCGAGGGCTTCGGAGTTCTGCACGGATGCATTGAAACACCCTTGACGAAGTGGTCAAGCAGCTTGACCATAGAGCCATATAGTCAAGCTGCTTGACCATCTCTCCCGGGGGTACCCATGCCAGTCATCCACCCGTCCGAAGCCGTCACCCACGAGATCCACGGCGCCCGTTTCGTCTCGTTCGCCACTCCCCTCAGCGGCAGCAAGGAGCTGTGCGCCTGGCGCGGGGAGATCCCGGCGGGGACCAAGGCCCCGGCGCACACGGTGAACCGCGAGGAGATCCTCCACCTCCTCGCCGGCGAGCTGCTGATCACCCTCGACGGCGACACCCACCGCGTCACCGCGGGCGACACCGTGATCGTCAACCCGGGCGCGACCCTGAGCGTCGAGAACCCGACCGACGGGACCGCCGTCACCTGGGTCACCACGTCCATCGGCCTGTCGGCGGAGCTGGCCGACGGCACGGTCATCACTCCGCCGTGGGCCAACTGACCATCCCCGCAAAGGGAGTTACGCCGCCAGCGTCCCCGGCATCACCGCGTGCGGGCCGAACTTGGCCCGCACACGGTCCGCGACCTCCTCGATGCGGCGGAGCTTGTCGTCGGTGGGGTCGAAGGTGAGCTGGTGGGAGGCCTGTTCGGCGGGGCCGAGAGCCTCGGCGCGCAGGGACATCACCCGGACCCGGGCCCGCTGGAGGCCGAGCGCCTCGTACATCTCGTAGGCCGTCCTGGTCAGCGCGGCCGAGTGGGCGGTCGGTTCCTTCAGGGTGCGGGTACGGGTCGTCGAGGAGCGGTCGGCGTAGCGCACGGTGAGGGTGAGGGCGCCGCAGACCTTGTCCAGGGCGCGGAGCCGGGCGCCCAGTTCGCCGGCGGCGGAGAGCAGGGCGCGGCGGTGCCGGTCGGGGTCCAGCTCGTCGCGGGTGAAGGGCCGTTCGGTGGCAAGTGAGCGGGAGACCCCGTTCGGGACGACCCGGCCGCGGTCGACGCCGCTCGCCTTCTCGTGCAGTTCGCGGCCCGCCTTCGCGCCGACCAGGCGCTGGAGCGTGGACAGGGGGGCGGCGGCGACCCGGCCGAGGGTGTCGAGGCCGTACTCGCACAGGGTGCGGGCGGTGGCCGTGCCGACGCCGGGGAGCGCGGCCACCGGCTTCTCGGCGAGGAAGTCCGCGACCTCCTCCTCGGTCACCGCGCGGGTCACCCCGGGCCGGGCGTCGCGCAGTGCCATGCGGGCCAGCATCGGGCCGGGACCGGCGCCGATCAGACAGTCGACGCCGTGGAGGGCGAGGGCGCGGACCCGGATCACCGAGGCCAGTTCGACGGCGTCACGCCCGAAGTACCGTTCGGCGCCCCGCAGATCGGCCAGCGCCCGGTCCGGTGGCAGCGCCTCCACGACGGGCGTGAAGTCCTCGAGCAGGCCGAGCAGCCCCGGCAGGGCCGCCTCGCGCGCCGGCGGCAGCTGGAAACGTACGCAGAGGATGGTCATCCCGCACTCCCCGGACTCTGGTGCCACAACTTCCGTACCTGTGAAGGCTCTTGACCCGCGGGGCGCAGATCGGCCCACGGATGCAGTTCGTATCCCGTCGGCAGGTGGATGCGCCGGCCGCCGGTGGAGTCCCCGTCGGCTTGCGGCATCGGCTCCGCCAGCCGTGCCGCCACCGCGTCGAGGCCCTGCTCGGCGCGGAGTTCGACGAGTTCGGCGAGGTTCCAGGCGGCGGTGCCCACCACGCTGAGGCTGCGCGGGCCGCGCCGCTGCACCGTCCCGCGCACCAGCAGCAGCCAGGAGTGGAAGACGGTGTGGGCGCAGGCGTCGTGGGAGTCGTCGAAGAAGGCGAGGTCGACCAGGCCGGTGCCGTCGTCCAGGGTGGAGAAGATGACCCGCTTGCCGGACCGGATCGGCGGCGTCTGGGTGGCCGCCTTGGCACCGGCGACCAGGACCGTCTCCCCGTGCCGCGCCTCCCGCAGCCGGCGCGCGCTGGCCACGCCCAACTCGGCCAGGAACTCCCGGTGGTCGTCCATGAGGTTGCGCGAGGCGTCCATGGACAGCACACCCAGTTCGGCGCTGAGCTTCTCGGCGGAGGAGAGGTCGGGCAGCCCGGCGGACGCGGTCTTCCGCCCGCCGGACAGCGGCAGTTGGCCACCGCCCCCACCCCGGGCGCCCCGGTGCAGCTCGGTCAGGTGCAGTTGCAGATCACGCCGGTTGGCGCCGAAGGCGTCCAACGCCCCGACCTGCGCGAGCCGCCCGGCAAGCGGCCTGCTGGGCCGCGCCCGCTCCCAGAAGTCCAGCAGCGAGGCGTACGGCTGCCCGTCCGCGATCCGTGCCGCCTCGGCCTCGCTGATGCCGTGCACGTCGGAGAGTGCCAGCCGCAGCCCCCACACCCCTGAATCAGACACCAGTTCGATACGGTGGGCGACCGCGGACTTGTTCACGTCCAACGGCAGGATCGGCACCCCGCGCCGCCGCGCGTCCGCCAGCAGCAGCCGCTTCGGATACATCCCGGGGTCGTGCGTGAGCAGGCCGGCGTAGAAGGCGGCCGGGTGGTGCGCCTTCAGCCACGCCGACTGGTAGGTGGGGACGGCGAAGGCGACGGCGTGCGCCTTGCAGAAGCCGTACGACCCGAAGGCCTCGATGATCTCCCAGGTCCGCTGAATCGTTTCCGCGTCATAGCCGCGGGCCGCCGCGTGCTGCGCGAACCAGAACCTGATCCGTCCCTGCGACTCCGGGTCGGACAGCCCGCGCCGCACCCGGTCCGCCTCGCCGCGTCCGCAGCCGGTCATGATGTCGACGATGTCGATGATCTGCTCGTGGAAGACGACGACCCCGTACGTCCCCTTCAGCGGCTCCTCCAGGTCCGGGTGCGGGTATCTGACGGGCGCCCGCCCGTGCCGCGCCTCGATGAACGGCCGCACCATGTCGGCGGCGACCGGACCGGGTCGGAAGAGCGAGATGTCGACGACGAGGTCGTGGAAGGTGGCCGGCTGGAGCCGCCCGACCAGGTCCCGCTGGCCCGGCGACTCGATCTGGAAGCAGCCCAACGTCTCGGTGGACCGGATGAGTTGATACGTCGCCGGGTCACCGGGGGCGATCGCGTCGATGTCGACCTCCTCCCCCGTCGCGCGCGCCACCTCCGCGACCGCGTGTGCCATCGCCGACTGCATCCGCACGCCGAGCACGTCGAGCTTGAGCAGCCCGAGGTCCTCGACGTCGTCCTTGTCGAACTGCGACATGGGGAAGCCCTCGCCACTGGTCGGCATGACCGGCGTACGGCTCAGCAGGGACGCGTCGGACAGGAGCACCCCGCACGGGTGCATGGCGACACCGCGCGGAAGGGCGTCGAGGGACTCGACCAGCTCCCACAGCCGCCCGTACCTGTCCCCTTCCCGCTGAAGCTCCCCTGCCAGCGCCCGGAGTTCGGGCAGCTCCTCCAGCGCCGCGCGGGCGTCGCGGGCCCGGATGTGCGGGAAGGACTTGGCGATGCGGTCGATGTCGGCGGGGTCCATGGACAGGGCCGCGCCCACGTCCCGGACCGCGTGCCGCACCCGGTAGGTCTCCGGCATGGCGACCGTCGCGACCCGCTCGGTGCCGAACCGGTCGATGATCGCGCGGTAGACCTCCAGGCGGCGCGCGGACTCCACGTCGATGTCGATGTCGGGCAGCACGAGCCGCCGTTTGGACAGGAACCGCTCCATCAGCAGCCCGTGTTCGACCGGGTCGGCGTGGGCGATGCCGAGGAGGTGGTTGACGAGGGACCCCGCTCCGGAGCCGCGTGCGGCCACCCGGACGCCCATCTCCCTTACGTCGTCCACCACTTGAGCGACCGTCAGGAAGTAGGAGGCGAAGCCGTGGTGGGCGATGATGTCCAGCTCCTGGTGCATCCGCTCCCAGTAGAGCCGCCGCTTCGAAGAACGGTCGTATCCCTTCAGCAGCATCCCGGCCGCCGCCCGGGAGGCGAGCGTGCGCTGGGCGGTGCGGCGGCCCGCGCCGACGAGATGCGGTTCGGGGAAGTGGACGGTGCCGATGCCGAGGTCGTCCTCGGGGTCGACCAGGCACTCGGCGGCCGTCGCCCGGGTCTGCTCCAGGAGCCGGTGCGCGGTGTCGCGCCGGAAGCCCGCGGCCTCCACGATCCGCTCGGCCGCCGCCAGCATGGCGGGCGCGTCCTTGAGCCAGGCCTCGCCGGAGTCCAGTTCCTTGGCGGCGCCGACGGGGACGAGCCGGCGGGCGGCGTCCAGGACGTCGGCGACCGGGCCCTGACCGGGGTCGGCATAGCGGACGGCGTTGCCGAGCACGGGACGTACCCGCTGCTCGGCGGCGAAGCCGACGGTACGGGCGGCCAGCCGCAGCGACCCCGGGCCGGTTCCCTCGCGGCCGTGCCAGACGGCCTCCAGACGCAGGGCGTCGCCGTACCGCTCCCGCCAGGGGACGAGGAGCCGGGCCGCCCGGTCGGGACGTCCGGCGGCGAGGGCGCGGCCGACGTCGGAGTCGGGGCCGAGCAGGACGGTCAGACCGTCGCCGTGGTTTCCGGCCCAGGACAGCAGAGGGGTGTCGGCTGCGGTGTGGACGGTGGTCACCAGGCGGCACAGGTCGGCCCAGCCACGGGCGCCGTCCCGGGCGAGGAAGGTGACGCGGGGAGTCGACTCGTCGATGAAGGCGCCGCCGCGGACAGGGGCGCGGCGCCGCTCCTGTCGTACCGGCTCGTACTCCTCGACGGCCAGCTCGGCGCCGAACAGCGGCCGCACCCCCGCCTTGGCGCAGGCCTTGGCGAAGCGGACCGTGCCCGCGAGGGTGTCGCGGTCGGTGAGGGCGAGGGCGTCCATGCCCCGCTCGGCGGCACGCTCGGCGAGCCGCTCCGGGTGCGAGGCGCCGTAGCGCAGGGAGAACCCGGAGACGGTGTGCAGATGCGTGAACCCGGGCACCCGCGCCTCCATTTTCGAACATCAGTTCCCAACTGCCTCACCCCCACCATACCCCCAATCCCGAACATCTGTACGACAACCGTTCGGCCGCCTCCCACCTGCGAAAACGCCCGCCGCCTCGGACTGTGGGGACATGACACAGAACGGCACCCAGAACGGCGGCTTCCTCGCCGAGGTGAAGGACGCGGTCACGCCACGGGCCACGCTCCTCGTCCTCGGGGTGCTCGCCCTCCAGCTGCTGTTCATCGCCTCCTATGTGGGGGCGCTGCACAATCCCACCCCGAAGGACGTGCCCTTCGGGGTGGTGGCGCCACGGGCCGCCGCCCAGCAGGCGGTGACCCGGCTCGATCAGCTGCCCGGCTCGCCCCTGGACCCGCGCGCGGTGGCCGACGAGGCGACGGCCCGGAAGCAGATCATGAACCGGGACATCGACGGGGCACTGATCATCGACGTGACCGGGCCGAAGGACACGCTCCTCGTCGCGAGCGGCGGCGGCACCGTCCTCGCCACCACCCTGGAGAAGTACCTGACCGCGCTGGAGGCCTCCCAGCAGCGGAGCCTCCGTACGGTGGACGTGGCCCCCGCCTCCGCCACCGACTTCGACGGACTGTCCTCGTTCTATGTCGTCGTCGGCTGGTGCGTCGGCGGCTATCTGACCGCCTCGATCCTCGCCATCAGCACCGGCGCCCGGCCCGCCAACCCGCGCCGCGCCGCGATCCGGCTGGCCGTGATGGCGCTGGTGTCGATCGCCGGCGGGATCGGTGGCGCGGTGATCGTGGGCCCGATCCTGGACGCGCTGCCCGGCAGCGTCATGGCCTTCTGGGGGCTCGGCGCGCTGGTCACGTTCGCGGTGGGGGCGGCGACCCTCGCCCTCCAGGGCGTCTTCGGGATCGTCGGCATCGGCCTGGCGATCCTGCTCGTGGTGATCGCCGGCAACCCGAGCGCGGGCGGCGCCTTCCCGCTGCCGATGCTGCCACCGTTCTGGAAGGCGATCGGCCCGGCGCTGCCGCCGGGCGCGGGGACCTGGGTGGCCCGCTCGATCGCGTACTTCGAGGGCAACGACACGACCGCCGCCCTGCTGGTCCTGTCGGCATGGGCGGCGGCCGGGATCGCGATCACGATGGGGGCGTCGGTACTGCGGCGGAGACGGGAGAGTTCGTCCCTCCAGTAGGACCTGCGGCCGCCGACGGCGGGCGCCCCCACAGGGGCCACCCGCACCCGACGACGAAAGTTGCACGGGTGGTGCGGGCGGGAAACCAAACCCCACCCGCACCCCAACGAACCGTCAGCCGATGGACGTCCCCGTGGCCGACAGCGCCTCCGTCACCGGCTGGAAGAACGTCTCCCCACCGGAGGTGCAGTCCCCACTACCCCCCGACGTCAGCCCGATCGCGCTGCTCCCCGAGAACAGCGACCCACCGCTGTCCCCCGGCTCCGCACACACGTCCGTCTGGATCAGCCCGTTGACGATGTCCCCGTTGCCGTAGTTCACGGTGGCGTCCAGCCCGGTGACGGTCCCGTCATGAACCTGCGTGGTCGACCCGCTCCGGGTCACCTTCATCCCGACCGTCGCGGAAGCCGCCCCCGTGATCGCCTGCGCGGACCCGTTGTAGAGGTCCACCTCGCTCGGGTGGTCGACGTCCGCGGTGTACTTGACGAGCCCGTAGTCGTTGTCCGGGAAGCTCGACACCTCGTTGGTGCCGATCTGCGTGCCGCTGGAGTCCGACCAGGTGGAGATCGCCTCGGTGCAGTGACCGGCGGTGAGGAAGTACGCCTCGCCGCCCTTGCTGACGTTGAACCCGAGCGAGCACCGCCCGCTGCCACCGGTGATCGCGTCGCCGCCGGCGATGAAGGGCTTGAACTCCCCCTTCGTGCGCTGGAGTTCCGCCGTCGCCCCGAGCCCGTCGACGACCTTGGTGAGCTTGGCCCACGCGGCGTCGGAGACCGTGCGGTCGGCGGTGACGACGACCTTGTTGGTGGTCGGGTCGGTCGCCCAGGACGTGCCCGGGATGGTCGCGTCGTCCTTGAGCGTCGTACGGGCGCTTCTGAGCTCGGCGAGGGAGTTCTCCACGACCCGGGCCCTGGCGCCGGCCTCCTCGACGACCGAGGCCGCGGCCTCGTCGAGGACGTTGACGACGAGCGCCTTGCTCTTCGCGTCGTAGTACGTTCCCGCCGCGTCGGCGCCGAGTTCCTTGTCGAGCGACGAGGCGAGGTTTCCGGCCGCGAGGACGGAAAGGACCTTCGGCGTGGGGTCGTTCGCGGGCTCGCTGGCGTTCGCAGTCTGGAAGGTGACTCCCGCGGCGACCAGTGCGGCGATACCCGCACCTGCCACGGCGACCCGCCGCCTGGGTATGCGTCGGTGCTTCAACTCGCGTCCTCCTGTGGGGGGTCGGCCCGGTCGGTTGTGGGGACCTCGCGGGCCGGAAGGCTGGTTGACGAGCACCTACTCTTCCGAACCCCACAGGGAGTGCACAAGGTTGACTTCCGGACGCGCGTAGAACGCGGTTGCGCGCCCCCGTGGACTTGACCGCGAACAGTCAGGCCAGGGGAATTCACACTGCAAACACTACGAGCGAGTAACTCTCCACCAGCCTGTGAGGTCTAGTCCTGTCTTGAATTCGACCCTTCCGGGTCCGGATCCAAGCGGGGCTGCGGAGCCGTAAGTTGCTCCTGCACCGGTTGCGCGACCGGTGGCGGCACCGCCGCACCCCCCGACTGCGCCCGCTCCAGGAACCGCAGCAACTCCACGGGGAACGGCAGCACCAGCGTGGAGTTCTTCTCCGCGGCCACCGCCACCACCGTCTGGAGCAGCCGCAGTTGCAGCGCCGCCGGCTGCTCGGACATCTCCTTGGCCGCCTCGGCGAGCTTCTTCGACGCCTGGAGCTCGGCGTCGGCGTTGATGACCCGGGCCCGCCGCTCCCGGTCGGCCTCGGCCTGCCGGGCCATGGAGCGCTTCATGGTCTCGGGCAGGGAGACGTCCTTGATCTCGACGCGGTCGATGGTGACGCCCCACTCCACGGCCGGGCTGTCGATCATCAACTCCAGCCCCTGGTTGAGCTTTTCGCGGTTGGAGAGCAGGTCGTCCAGCTCGCTCTTGCCGATGATCGACCGCAGCGAGGTCTGCGCCATCTGCGAGACCGCGAACCGGTAGTCCTCGACCCGTACGACCGCCTCGGCCGGCGCGGTCACCTTGAAGTAGACGACGGCGTCGACCCGTACCGTGACGTTGTCCCGGGTGATGCCCTCCTGCGCGGGCACCGGCATCGTCACGATCTGCATGTTGACCTTCCGGAGCTTGTCGATGCCCGGAACGATCATCGTGAACCCCGGCCCGCGCACTTCCGAGCGGAGCTTGCCGAGGCGGAACACCACGCCCCGTTCGTACTGTTTGACGACCCGCGCCGCGGCCATCGCGTACACGGCTCCGGCGGACACGAGGGTCACTCCCGCCGCCACCAGCTCCTCGACCATCACGGCCCCCAGGGTCCGTCGTGGGCGTCCACAGGGAGTTCTGCCTGTGGTCCGAAGGTAACTCCGCCGCCCGACCAAGGGGGAGCCCCCGTACGCGAGCAGCGCACGGGGGCTCGTGAACGCGGGGTGACTACCGGCCAGGCTTAGTAGACATGCACCCCGTACGCGCTCAGCGCCTCGGTGACCGGCTGGAAGAACGTCGTGCCGCCGGAGGAGCAGTTGCCGCTGCCGCCGGAGGTCAGACCGTAGGCGACGGTGCCGCCGTAGAGCGGGCCGCCGGAGTCGCCGGGCTCGGCGCAGACCGTGGTCTGGATCATGCCGTAGACGATGTCGCCGCCGCCGTAGTTGACGGTCGCGTTGAGGGCGGTGACGCGGCCGCTGTGCGTGCCGGTGGTGGAGCCGCGGCGGTACACCGTGGTGCCGACGGAAGGCGTGGCGGCACTGGCGATGTCCTGGCTGCCCACGGCGCCCGACTTGGTGACCGACGAGTTCGTGTAGCGCACGATGCCGTAGTCGTTGGTCGGGAAGCTGGAGCCGGCGGTGGTGCCGAGCGTGGTCGAGTGGGACGAGTTCGACCACCAGGTGCCCGCGCCGTCGGTGCAGTGACCGGCGGTCAGGAAGTAGTAGTTCCCGCTGTTGTCCTGGACGTTGAAGCCCAGCGAGCAGCGCCAGCTACTCGCATAGATGGCGTCGCCGCCGGAGATCAGTTTCTGGAACTTGCCCGGTGTCTTCTTGATCGTCAGCGCACCGGCGTTGGCGCCGGCCTGCCGCTTGATCTTGGCGATCTCCGCCTTGGAGACCGTGCTGTCGACGGTGACGACGACACGGTTGGTCTTGCTGTCGACCGCCCAGGCGGTGCCCGGGACGTCGGCCTTGAGCACCGAGTTGCCGGCGCTCTTGAGCTGGGTGGCGCTGAAGGTGGACACGTCCGATGCGCTCGCGTTGGGGATCGCGATCGCGGCGGCGGCCACGAGTCCGGTGGAAACGGCGATCAGCCGGGTCCGTCTCGTGATACCGCTACGGGGGGTGGTGCGCTTGATCCTCACTTGTCGTTCCTCCACATGGGAAGTCGGGGGCCCGCGTGGGGTCGGGGCCCGTGAGGCGCAGCCGGGGGCCCGTATGTCCGGATTCCGAACAAGCCGTGCCCCTGACAAGCGCTGGGGGGAGTATTCGGCCGAACGACCGGTAGACGCAAGGGCGCCTTTCGGCCGTCAACCTGTGCATCACCCATGTGTCGGCCAAGACTTGGCCAATCCCTCAGAGCAGGTTCCGCTCCCCCGCCTCGACGGCCGCGTCCAGGGTGTTCCCGGGCGGCGGGAACGGACAGATGAAGTGGTCGGCGAAGGCGCAGGGCGGCAGCAGCGCCCGGTTGAAGTCGACCGTCGTACGCCCCTCGGCGTCCGGCGCGGCGGGCCGCAGGAACCGGAATCGGAAGCTGCTCGTCCCGTTTGTCGTATCGCCGAAAACAGCCCACAGCGAGCCGTCCGCCTCGACCGTCACCCGGAGCGTGTGGTCCCGCCCGTCGAGGGTGAACGCCAGCTCCCCGCCGAGCCCGAGGCCGCGCTCCCGGCCGTCCGCGTTCGGCACGCGTACGGTGCGGTCCTCGTCGTACGGCGTGAAGCGCCCGGGCACCGACCAGCGCGGGTCGTACGGCGTGGCCTCGATGCCGCGGAAGGCGCGGCGCGCCTCGGAGGCGGGGTCGAAGTCCCGTACGCCCCACACCCCTTCGCGGACCAGCACCACCAGCTGCCGTTCGCCGAGCGCCAGGGGGCCCGCGGCCGCGGTGAGCCGCGTCTCACCGCTCACCGGCCGCCCGTCCAGGGTCAGCCCGTCGGCCTCGTCGGCCGTCAGCAGCACCCCGTCGCCGTCGGTCCGCCAGGTCCCGGGGATGTCCGGAAGTCGGCCGTCCGGATAGTCCTCCAGCCAGTACGTGCCGGTGAGCGAGAGCGGCCCGTAGGGCGCGGACACCGACTCGACCCGCTCCTCGTGCCACTGCTTCCACGCGTCGAACGCGTCCGAGGTCATCTTGGTCAGCCTTTCTGTTCCGGTGCTGCGAGCCCCAGGTGGGAGCGCAGGGTGCTGCCCTCGTATTCCGTGCGGAACGCCCCGCGCTCCTGGAGCAGCGGCACCACCCGGTCCACGAACTCGTCGAGCCCGTCGGGGGTGAGGTGCGGTACGAGGATGAAGCCGTCGGCGGCGTCGGCCCGCACGAACGCGTCGAGCTCGTCGGCGACCGCCTGCGGGGTGCCGACGAAGGACTGCCGGCCGCCCGCCTCGATGACGGTCTCCCGGATCGACAGCCCCTTCTCCTCGGCCAACGCCCGCCACTTCTCCGCGATCACGACCGTGTCGCCGCGCCGGGTCCGCCCCTGGGTGATGCCGTACTCCGGCACGGGGTCGAAGTCGGGGAGCGGTCCGTCGGGGTCGTACGCGGACAGGTCGGTGCCCCAGATCTGCTCCAGGGTGAGCAACGCCGTCTGCGGGGAGGTCTGTTGGCGCCGGATCTCGGCGGCCTTCTCCCGGGCGTCGGCGGCGGTGTCGCCGAGGACGACGGAGACGCCGGGCAGGATCTTCAGATCGCCGTGCGCGCGGCCGTACTTGGCCAGCCGCCTCTTCACATCGGCGTAGAAGGCCTTCCCCGCCTCCAGTGAGCTCTGCCGCGTGCGGTGTCTTCCCGGGGGACAACCCCCGGCCCCCCAGCCGGAAAAGACCACGTCGGCGGTGGCGGCCGCGAACTCCCGGCCCTCGTCGGAGTCGCCGGCCTGGATGACGACCGGATGCCCCTGCGGGGAGCGCGGCACGGTGAACTCGCCCGCGATGTCGAAGTGCGGCCCCCGGTGCGCGAACGGCCGGGACACCCCCTCCGGCGTCCAGGAGTCCCACAACTCCCGTGCCGTGGCGACGAACTCGGCGGCCCGGGTGTACCGGTCGGCGCGGTCGAGGAAGCCGCCGCGCCGGAAGTTCTCGCCGGTGAGGGCGTCGGAGGAGGTCACCACGTTCCAGGCGGCCCGGCCGCCGCTGAGATGGTCGAGGGTGGCCAGCCGGCGGGCCAGCTCGTAGGGCTCGTTGAAGGTCGCGTCGACCGTCGCGGCGAGCCCGAGCCGTTCGGTGACGGCGGCGAGCGCGTTCAGCACGGTGAGGTACTCCGGGCGGCCGACGACGTCCAAGTCCTGGACAGGACCCTTGTGTTCGCGCGGCCGCAGCCCTTCCGCGAGGAAGAAGAAGTCGAACAGCCCGCGCTCGGCGGTGCGGGCGAGGTGCTCGAAGGAGGAGAACCCGATCTGCGGCTTCGACCGCGGATCGGCCCGTACGGTGGTGTCGCCGACGCCCGGGAAGTGGGCGGCGAGATGGATCCGCTTCACCTTCGGCTGCCGCGTCATGAGGCCTCCCCCGCGTACTGGTTGGCGGGCCGCGCGAGGCCCAGGTGGTCCCGGAGCGTGCTGCCCGGATAGAAGGTGCGGAACAGGCCCCGGTGCTGGAGCAGCGGAACCGTGCCGTTGACCAGCCGCTCCAGGTCGCGGCGCGGCGCGGCGGGCGTGAGGTGGAAGCCGTCGACGGCACCGGACCCGTGCCAGGAGGCGATCAGCTCGGCGAGGTCGACGGGCCCGCCCCGGTACAGCGGGCCCTGCGCGGTCTGCCGGGGCCCTCCTCCGCCATGGCCGGGCTCGGCCGCGTGCTCGCCGTCGCCGAGGTCGGCGAGAAGGCTCGCGAAGACCCGCAGCCCGTCCGGGTTCCGGCCGAACCGGGCGGCGTCCTTGCGGAGTTGGTCCCGTACGGCACCGGCCTGCGCGGCGTTCGCCACCCGCACCAGCGCCACGTCGGCGTACCGGGCGGCGGTGCGCCGGGCCGGCCCCTCGGTCGCGTCGACGACCCGGACGGGGTGGCCCTGCGGGGGCCGGGGCACGATCGAGGGGCCCCTGACCGAGAAGCCCGAGCCCTCGAAGTCGACGTGGTGCAGCTTGTCCCGGTCGATGAAGCGGCCGGTCGGCACGTCCCGGATCTCGGCATCGTCCTCCCAGCTGTCCCACAACCGCGCCGCCACATCGGCCACTTCACCGGCCTCCCGCCACAGCTCCTCGGCGGGGGCGGCGTGCCGGCGGCCGAAGAGCCGGGCCTCGCCCTCGGTGGTGGAGACGTCGAGCCGCCAGCCCGCCCGGCCCCGGCTGACCCAGTCGAGGGTGGCGACGGCGGCCTGCACATGGAAGGGCTCGGTGTGCGTGGTGGTGACGGTCGGGACGAGACCGACGCGGTGGGTGGCGGGCGCCACCCGCGACAGCACGGACAGCGCGTCGAGCCCGGGCCGGGCGAAGGTGTCGTCCAGCGTCACGAAGTCGAGGACGCCGTGCTCGGCGAGGCGGGCCAGGTCGACGTAGGAGGCGGCGTCGTACACGGACGGCTGGTCGACGGCGGCGGAGAGATGCAGCATCACAGCACCTCCAGGGAGCCGAAGCTCTTGTGGACGGGCCTGATGTCGACCATCACGGTCATGGGTGGGGTTCCTCGCGAAAGTAGTGACGGGGGACTCAGGCCGCGGCACGTCCGGCCGCCGCCCCCAGGAACAGCAGCGCCGCCCGCGCGGTCGCGTCGTTCTGCCGGAAGGCGGGCCCGCCGGTGCGGGGCCGGGTGAAGGCGCCGGGAGTGCGGCCGTCGGTGTAGGGGCCGAGCGCGAACCGCCGGGGGTGCGGCCGGCCGTTCCGGTCGAGGATCCGCCCGTCGGCGGGGTCGACCCGGAGCAGCCCGTCGGGCGTCTCGGCGGCCCCGTCGGCGTGCAGTTCCCGCAGCAGCGTGTCCCTGGCCCGCCCGACGGTGGGCTCCGGCAACCGTGCCTCGACCAGCGCCCGCGCCTCGACGAAGGCTCCCGGCACGGTCGCGCTCGTCGCCCGGAACACCCCGCCCTCGGCGCTGACGCTCATGTCGGCGCCGACGAACTTCAGGACACCGGCCCGCGACAGCGCCAGCAGCTGCCGCAGCCGGGGCCCGGGCGGCCCGGAGGCCAGATAGCTGAAGAACCCGTGCCACCAGGGCGGCGCGCCACCGAGCCGGATCAACTGCCCGTAGACGGAGAGCAGTCCGAGGAAGACCGCCAAGTCCGGGCTGTACGACGGATCATGACGTCTGCTCAGGTCCTGCTCGACGTACCCCCGAAGCCCTTCCTGGAACTCCTCGTACGACCCGTACCGCACCCCCTCCAGCGGCCGGTCGAGCGCCGTCAGGTCCAGCCGGTCGGCGGGGTCGGGCACGGCGGACGCCACCAGCGCGTGGATCTCCGCCTCGCCCTCGGCCGCCGCGTACTTCTCCTCGAAGTCCGCCCAGGCGCCGGAGGTACGTTCAGGGTGGACGTCGAACAGCCGGTGGTAGTGGGCGAACCCCAACTCCTTCTCCACCAGCGGCCACACGTCCCGTCGGAAGTCGAACCCGCCAGGACGCGCGAGCAGTTCCGCCACCTCGGCGGGCCCGAAGAAGCGGGGCAGCGGCGGGCGTTCGCCGGTCCACTCGTACCCGATCTTCGAGTGGTACGGCACTCCGCGCCGCGAGCCGACGTACAGCACCGGCTCCCGCCCCGAGGGCACATAGGTGTCCCCTTCGTACCGTCCGCCGCGCCCCTCGGTGAGGAGCACCATCAGGTCGACGAAGGCCAGCCCGAAGCCGCGCACGAGGACCGGCTCGCCGGGCGCGAGCGCGGACAGGTCGCTGTCGGCGGTGAAGTCGGGCGGGAGGTGGACAAGGCCGTGCGTCTCGGCGTATGCCGCCAACTCGCCCTGGTCCGCGTCGAGTTCGGCGTCGAGATGACCGAGGGAGAGCACCACCAGGTCGGCGAGCAGCGGGCGCGGGCGGTCCTCCAGCCACACCTGCTGACGTCCGTCGCGCGAACCGCTGATCCGCAGGGCCCGTCTCGGATGGTGGTGGACGCGGACACCGTCGGGCAGCGCCGCCACCGCCTGCTCGTGCACCCAGCGCAGGTAGGCGCCCTGGAGCTGCCGGTCGGCGAAGGTGGCGCCGTCGATGCCGGCCCACTCGTGCAGGGTGGGCCCCGGGCGCACGGGCCCCTCCATGGTCACCGTCTCGTCGGTGAACATGGTGACGTCCTCGGCGTGCGAGTTCATCCACAGCAGCGGCGACTGCGCCTCCCGCCAGATGCGTCCGGCGCCCGGCGGATACGGGTCCACCAGGTGGATGTCGAAGCCTTCGCGGGACAGCCCCGAACCGGCGTACAGCTCGGGCGCGTTGGCGGCGATCCGCTCGATCAGACCGGTCCCCCGCGGCCCGGCCCCGACGATCACCAGCGTGCCCCGGCTCATCGCGCCGTCTCCGAACCGTGCGCGGAAGAGCGTTCCACGGAACACTGGCCGGGACGGCGTTGCGGGACGATCCGCGGGGAATCCGCGTCCTCGGGTATGTCCGGGGCGGCGGGGGCTTTGACGAGGGTGTCGGAGGACATGCGGAAGCTCCGTGTGGACGGGCGCCTTCACATACGGCCGAGCCCCTCAGCAGGGCCGCTCCTTGAGACTACGGGCCGGTTTCCCCTCACTGTCAAGGCTGTCCAAACTGTGAGCGGTACGTCTCAAGTCAGTTGACGCACCACCGGATGCCTGTTCCACTTGGCCCATGCATCCACAGCAGTGGCTGGTCAAGCGCTCCCACATCGACTTCGGTCGCGTGTGGTCCTCTTCCTGTTGAGCTGACCCCCTGCGCGCCCCGACGACCGGGGCGCCTTTTGCGCATCCCCTGCTCCACCCTCTTCTTTCTCCTTCGCCGCCTTCACACGCGCCTTCCCCTCACCCAGCGCTCTTTCTCGCTCACAGGAGACAGTCCCGCCATGCGTACGCCTTCGCGCGCCCGAAACAGGTTGACAGCCCCCAGCACCTTCGAGGCCACGCTGGAGGAGAACAAGCACCTGTGAAGTCGCTAACGCACCATCGCCACCCGCCTCTTGGGCGCAAGAGACCGAACCCCGATCACCCGATCCATCAACGCCCCCAGAACATCCCGCACAGACCCCCGCTCCCGAGCATCACACTCCAGCACCGGCACCTCGGCCCCCAGACCGAGTGCTTCCCGCACCTCATCCAGTTCGAACCGCTCCGCCCCGTCGAACCGATTCACCGCAAGGACGAACGGCGCCCCCTGCGACTCGAAGTAGTCGACGGCCGGAAAACACTCCTCGATGCGCCGGGTGTCCACGAGGACGACCGTCCCCAGAGCCCCCTCCACCAGGTCGTCCCACAGGAACGAGAACCGGTCCTGCCCGGGCGTCCCGAACAGATAGAGGGCGATCGTCGGATCAAGAGTGATCCGCCCGAAATCCAGCGCCACGGTCGTGGTCGTCTTCGACTCGACCCCGTCGAGCGAATCGACCCCCACGGAGACCTGCGTCATCGCGGCCTCCGTGTCCAGCGGCTCGATCTCCGAAATCGCCCCGATGAAGGTGGTCTTGCCGACGCCGAGCCCACCGCTCACCACGATCTTCACGGCGAGCGGCACGATCCTGTCAGAGCGCCCGGACATGGTCCCTGATCCTTTCGAGCATGTGGAGCGGCAGCTCCTCGGGTTCCCGGCAGTCGAGCCGGCCGGCGACGACGAGGTCGGACACGAGCACCTTGGCGACGCCCAGCGGGATGCCGACCCGCGACGCCACCTCGGCGACCGTCGTCGGCTGCTCGCACACCGCGACGATGTGCCGCCGCTCGAACGTCAGCGACTCGTCGGGTTCACCGACGGCGACGACCAGCGTCTCCAGCCGCAGGTCGGCCTGGAGCGGCTCGGCCCGGCCGCCGGTGATGATGAACGGCCGGACGAACGTCGCGTCCTCAACAGGCTCTACGTCCACGGGCTCTTCGTCGTTCACCGCGGCAACGCCTGCCGCAGATCGGCGATGAGGGTCGGCGTGAGCAGATCGCCCGCCCGCTCCGCGAGGACCGCCATCTCGTAGCCGACGAGCCCCAGTTCACCGCTGCTGTCGGCCAGCACACCCAGACAACTGCCGTCGCGGATCGCGGAGACGAGCAGGAAACCCCGCCCCATCTCGATCATGATGAGTTTGACCCCGTCGAAGCCGTACCGCTTGGACGCGCTGCGCGCCAGGCTGCTGAGCCCCGAGACGATCGCGGAGAGATGGTCGGCCTCGGTCCGCCCGAGCCCGTCGGACACGGCGATCAGCAGCCCGTCGGAGGAGACGGCGACCGCGTCCCGTACCCCGTCGGTGCTCTTGACGAAGTTGGCGAGCAGCCAGTTGAAGGTCTGCGAGTCGTTGTGGGCGTCGACGGCGGTCACTTGGCGTCACCCTCTTTCTGCTCGGCGCCCTTGTGGTCGTCCTTGTCGCCCTCCTTCGCCTTTTCCTTCTCCGCGCTGATCCCGCCCCGCATATGGGCGCTGCGCAGAGTGGAGAGCATCCCGGAGATCTCCTCCGGGCTGCGGTCGGGTGCGGGCTCGGCGGGGGCCGGGCGCTCGGGGCGGTCGGTCTCGCTGACGGCGTCGGAGATGGCGCTGCGCTGCGGTCGCTTGACCAGCCCGTTGCGGGTCCGCGCGGCGGAGGTGCCCTTGCCGCCCGCGGCCTGGTGGCCGGCGTTCTCGGCAGGTTTCGCCTCTGCCTGGACCGTCACCAGCTCCGCGGGGGGAACGTCCACGTCCTTCTCCTTCCGGGGAGCGGGAAGCACCGGCTTGTCGGCGGTCTTGCCCTGCGGAGCCTCCGTGAGCAGCTGCAACGGAATCAGCACCCGGGCGACCACTCCGGCCGCCGGCGCCTCGCCGAGCCGTACCTCGATCCCGCACTTGCGGGCGAGCGCGCCGACCACGAAGTGGCCGAGGAAGCGGGTGGGTTCCGCCATGAAGCTGGCCGTGCCGGACAGCCGTACGTTCGCCTCGGCGAGCGCCTGGGTGTCCATGCCGAGACCGTTGTCGACGATCGCGACGAGATAGCCGGCGCTGGTACGCCGCCCCTCGATCTCCACGGCGGAGTCCGGCGGCGAGTAGCTCAGCGCGTTCTCGACCAACTCGGCGAGCAGATGGGCGACTTCGGCGACGACGGCGCCGCTGATGTGCGCGGGTTCGATCCGGCGCAGGTTGACCCGGCGGTACTCCTCGACCTCGGCGAGCGAGGCGCGCAGCACGTCGGTGACGGCCAGCGGGGTGGCCCAGGGGCGCGGGCTGGACTCCCCAGCGAGCACGAGGAGGCTTTCGGCGTTGCGGCGCATCCGCGTGGCGAGGTGGTCCAGTTCGAAGAGGTTGGCGAGGGTGGCCGGGTCGGCGTCCTCGTGCTCCAACTTGTTGATGAAGCTGATCTGGCGGCGTACCAGGTTCTGGTTGCGGCGGCCGAGGCTGACCAGCGAGTCGGTGGCGTTGCGGCGCAGCACGGCCTGTTCGGTGGCAAGGTCGAAGGCGGCCCGCTGGACGCGGTCGAAGGCCTCGACGACCTCCCGGACCTCGGCGCCCGCCCTGCTGCTCACCGCGAGCGGGGCGGGTGGCTCGGGGCTCTCCCCGGAGTCCGCGTCCTGTACGGCGGCGACGGCGCGCGGCAGCCGCTCGCCCGCCACCTCCCGGGCCTGCTGGGCGAGTTCGGCGAGCGGCGCGGACACGGACCGTACACAGTCGAGGGCGAGCGCGCCGAGTGCGGCGACGGTGCCGAGCGCGAGCAGCAGGAACAGCAGCAGGTCGCGCTGGGCGGTGCTCTCCAGGGCGGCAGCGCGGTGCTCGACGTCGGCGCCGAGGGAGATCTGCACCGCCCGCAGCCCGTTGATGGTCGAGGTCGCGGTGTCCCACCAGTCCATGGGCGGGATGCTGGAGGAACTCAGCTTCGAGCCGCCGTGCACGGCGACGCTCTCGTACGCCAGCATGCGCTCCGCGTCCGGAGTGGTCAGGGCCTCGTTCACGCGCCGTTCCTGGTCGGCGGTCGCCGAGCGCGGGAAGGCGGCGAGGGCGGCCTGACGCCCCGCACGGATCTGCATGAAGCGGCTGTAGTCGTCACCGCGGAAGCGGCCGCCGGACGCGCGCACCGAGCCGAGCACGATGGCGCGCTCCTCACCGGTGAACTCCTTGGCGTTGCCGAGGACCTGGAGCGCCTGGTAGGCGTCGCGCAGAGTGCCGTCGCGCACCGCGTCGAGGCCGAGGTCGAGCCGGTCGAGGACGGTGATGGTGGTGGTGAAGTAGTTGAAGGTGTCCTTCACGACGCCGGTCCCGTCGTCGGCGTGCCCGCGGATGCCCGCGAGGCCGCCGAGCCGTCCGAGGGACTCGCGCACGGAGTCGGCGGCCACGTCGTCGCGCCCCTCCAGTGCCCTGTCGAGCGCCGCGCGGGCGGTGTCGGTGGCCTTGCGCTGGGCGGGCAGCTTGGCCTTGAACTGCCCGACCCCGCCCACGTATCCAGTGGTGAGTCCGCGCTCCTTCTGCAGCTCGTGGACCAGGCCCTGGAGAGTGATCTCCAGCCGTGCGTTCTTCTCGGTGGCCGATGCGTTGCGATAGGCGGAGATCTGCTCGGCGGCCGCGACGCCGAGCAGCGTGAGCAGGACCGCTAGGGCGAGGATCAGGATCCGCAGCAGCCTGGTGCGAATGGTGGTGGTCGCTTTTGCTGTGACGTCCACTGAAGTGCCTTATGTGGGTGGCGAGTCGGGACAGGGGCAGAAATGGTTCTGCTTCCGCCCAACGACCTCACGGGGGCACCGGTCACCAGATCATCTTCTTCTTTTACGTTGTGGACACAGGATCTTCGGAAAGCGCCAGGTGGCCACTTCGCGCGGCGCATTCCGTATACGACCCCTGCGGTACCGGATCAGCAGTCGCAGCCGCAGTCGCAGCAGTCGCACCCGTCACAGCAGTCGCCGCAGCACTGACCGCAGTCGCAGCAGTCCCCGCAATCACCGCAGTCGCACTGATTGCACAGCCCTTCCCGCCGCTGCCGGCTCCACGGGTCCTCGAACTCCCCGCAGCACATCTGGCAGGTACAGGCGAGCCCCATCCACACCGCACACCCCGCGAGCAGCCCGCGCCGGTCCCGGCGGGGCGGCTCCGGGGGCGGCGGGACGCCCGGGCCACCGGGGCCGGGCGGGGCGTACGGCGACGACATGGCGGCCGTGTGCCCCGCGTGCCCGCACGACGACGAACCGAAGGCCCTGTCCACCGACCCCCGCAGCTCGTGCACGAGCAGCACATGCGCCAACTTGGGATCTGTGAACTCGGCCTCGCGCAACGCCAGCCGAATCCCGTGCACGGCGTCGTCGGCGAGCCGCCGCGCCTCCGTCAGCGAGGTCCCCGTGGCCGTCAGCGGGTTCCAGGCGCCCGCCGTGGCGTCGGTCTCCCGGTCCTCCACGGCATCCAGCAGATGCGCGAGGCGTCCGAAGAGCCGCCCGGCCTCGGCGAGCGGGGCCGCGTTGCCGGGCCGTCCGGCCAGCACGGCCGTGTGCGCGAAGGCGGCGGCGGTCGCGGTCTCGGTCGGTTCGGTGACGGTCAGGATCGGCGTCCCCGGCCCGGCGAGCGTCTCGATGCCGAGCTGCCGGTCGACCGCGTCGACGAGCACGGCGGTGTCGAACCCGACCGCCGATCCACTGCGGGCCCCCGCCGCACCCCAGCTCGACGCCACCCGGCGCGCCGCGAGCGCGACCGGCTTGCGGGCCAGCAGCCCGTCCCCGTCGGCGACATGGTCCCGGACCTTGGCCGAGGCGAGCACCAGCGAGACGGCGGCGGAGAGGCGTGCCCCCTCGCCGTCGGCGACGGAAGCGGTACGCATGCCGCGCAAGGGGCAGGGCCCCGCCGTACGCCGTCCACCACCGCCCGCCGTCGCCTGAGCCTCCGTCAGAACCGATATCAGCAGCCCGTCGTAGTTGGTGACGATCCGCGCGAACTGCCCGTGGTCCTTGCGCAGCGCGAGACACAGCCCGCACAGATGCGCCATCCACTGGGTCTTGAGATGCTCACCGAGCCGATGGCGGCAGGGCCTGACGATTCCGAACATGGCGATCCCCCGTGGTGCGTACGACGTTCAGCGGCGGGCATCGTATCGATCGCGCCGATCGCCTCGTTCACCCGTACGCTCCGTGCCTCACCCATACGCCGCGAAGAATCATATTTCACTCACAGTCAGCAGCCGTATGGGAAACGACCCTTGGGGCACCCGGGCTCTGTACGGATTCGCTGTGCACCAGTACCGTCACAAACCCCCCGCGCGGCGTCTATCCACTTGGCGCGACGTCCGCATCATGGATGACCATAGGGATGCGGAAAGCAGAACAGACCGCTGTGAGAGGAGGCGTCCATGGGATCGGTGCGCAAGGCGAGTGCCTGGCTGGGCCTCGTTGACGACAACGATGACGAGCGTTACTACGACGACGACGGATACTCCGAAGGGACCGAGGCCGGGGATGCCTGGGTCACCGACCCCCGGGTCAAGGTGGCTTCGGACGTGGCCGAGGAGAAGGGCCGTCGGATCGGGACGGTCACCCCGGACAGCTTCCGGGACGCGCGCGCCATCGGCGAGCTCTTCCGGGACGGGGTTCCCGTCATCATGAACCTGACGGCCATGGAGCCGGCCGACGCCAAGCGCGTCGTCGACTTCGCGGCCGGCCTGATCTTCGGACTGCGCGGTTCGATCGAGCGTGTCTCGACCCGCGTGTTCCTGCTGACCCCCGCCAACACGGAGATCGTGAACGGCGACCCGGCCGCGCACCGCACGGACGGTTTCTTCAACCAGAGCTGAGGCAGGGCCGCTCACCGGCCCTGCCCCGCGCAGGGTTCACCGGAAGGCATCCAACCCGGTGAGCGCCTTGCCCAGTACCAGTTGGTGCATCTCGACGGTCCCCTCGTACGTCAGCACCGACTCCAGATTCGTCGCGTGCCGCATGACGGGGTATTCGAGGGAGATCCCGTTGGCACCGAGGATGGTCCGCGAGGTCCGGCAGATCTCGATGGCCTCCCGCACGTTGTTGAGCTTGCCGAAGCTGACCTGCTCGGGACGCAGGCGGCCGGCATCCATGCGCCGCCCCAGATGATGGGCGAGCAGAATCCCCTTGTGCAGTTCGACCGCCATGTCGGCGAGCTTGGCCTGGGTCAGCTGGAAGCCGCCGATGGGCCGCCCGAACTGCTCCCGCGTCTTCGCGTACTCGACCGCGGCCTCCAGACAGCTCCGCGCGGCCCCCATCGCGCCCCACACGATCCCGTACCGGGCGTGCGACAGACAGCTCAGCGGCCCCTTGAGCCCGACGACCTCCGGCAGCACGGCGTCCGCGGGCAGCCGTACGTCGTCGAGCACGAGCTCACTGGTGACGGATGCCCGCAGCGACCACTTGTGCTTGATCTCGGGCGCGGAGAACCCGGGGCTGTCGGTGGGGACGACGAACCCGCGAATGCCTTCGTCCGTCTGCGCCCACACCACGGCGACCCCGGCGACGGACCCGTTGGTGATCCACATCTTCCGCCCGTTGAGCACCCAGTCGGAGCCGTCGCGCTTCGCGTAGGTCCGCATGGACGCGGGGTCGGACCCGTGGTCGGGCTCGGTCAGCCCGAAACAGCCGATGACCTCACCGGCGGCCATGCGCGGCAGCCAGGCCTGCTTCTGCTCCTCGCTCCCGAAGCGATGGACGGCGTACATGGCGAGGGACCCCTGCACGGAGACGAGGGAGCGAATCCCGGAGTCGGCGGCCTCCAGCTCCAGACAGGCGAGCCCGTACTGCACCGCGCTGGCCCCGGCGCACCCGTACCCGTCGAGCGACATCCCGAGCGCCCCGATCCCGCCGAGTTCCCGGGCGAGCTCGCGAATCCCGGGCAGCTCCCCGCTCTCGTACCACTCCGCGACATACGGCAGCACGCGATCCGCGGCCCAGGCGCGTACGGTGTCCCGCACGGCGAGGTCCTCGGGCTCCAGCAGATCATCGATACCGAGGGGATCGGCGGGATCGAACGGCGGCAGCTTCGAGGCCCCAGACATGACAACACCCTCCGACACAGAAAACTAGCACCGCTAATCAGAACTGGGTTCAGACGTTACGGGGCGGTGTGACGCCCGTCCAGTAGAAGCACCCGCAGCCGCCAACGGCGAAGCACCCCCACAGGAAACGCCCACCGTCCAGCCGACAGTCACGGGCGGTGCGCGGGTGGGAGAACTACGCGGAGACGCGGGACTCCATGACGTCCCTGGGCGCCGGAACCTCCACAGCCACCGCCTCGCACTGCATCACCCGCGGCAACCGCAACGCCATCACCGCCCCCAGCAGCAACAACCCCGCACTCACCAGCAACGTCACATGCAGCCCGTGCACGAAACAGTCCCGAGCCGTCCGGCGCAGGGCCTCCCCGGCGGACCCACCCAGCCGCCCGGCCACCTCGTACGCCTCGCCCAGCGAATGCCCCGCCGCGGCGGATGCCGACGCCGGCACCCCCTGCACGGACGACAGTCCAGGCGTGTACGCCGCGTTCATCACACTGCCGAGCAGCGCGATCCCGATCCCCGCGCCCAGCTGGTACGACGTCTCCCCGATCGCCGCCGCCCCACCCGCCTGCTCCGGCGGAGCCTCGCTCAGCATCGACTCGTACGCCCCGAACAGCGTCGTCTCCAGACCGAAGCCCAGCAGCACGAACCCGAACAGCAGCAGCGGCGCGTTGTCCTCGCCGCCCATCCCGAGCAGCGTCAGCACCGCGACGGCCGTCAGGCCGAACCCGAAGCACACCATCCGCCGCGGCCCGAACCGCCGCAGCATCCGCGCCCCGGCGAGACCGGACGCCATCGCGGCGACGGTCAGCGGCAGCAGCCGCAACCCCGTCTCCAGCGGGGAAAGCCCCAGCACCAGCTGGAGATACTGCGCCGCGATCAGCTCCAGGCCCACCAGCGCCAGCATCGCCAGCACGATGCAGCAGACAGCGGTGGAGAACGCGGGCCGCGCGAACATCCGCAGGTCCACCAGCGGATGCGTACGGCGCCTCTGCCGCCGTACGAAAAGGACCAGCAGCACCGCGCCCACCACCAGCGGCACCGCGGTGATCCCGTCGAGCTCGCCGCCGCCGAGCCGCTTCACGCCCAGGACGACCCCGAAGAGTCCGGCCGCGGCCATCAGCGCGCCGACCACGTCCCAGGGTCCCTGGCCGCTGCCCTTCGACTCGGGCAGCAGCAGCCGCCCGACCGGCAGGCTGACCAGCATGAGCGGGATGTTGACCAGGAAGACCGAGCCCCACCAGAAGTGTTCGAGGAGGAAGCCGCCGAGCAGCGGGCCGACCGCCGCGCCGACCGCGGCCACCGCGCTCCAGATGCCGATGGCGAGGGCCCGCTCGCGCCGGTCGGGGAAGACCTGGCGGAGGATCGACAGCGTCGCGGGCATGATCATCGCGCCGCCGACCCCGAGCAGTGCCCGCGCGAGGATCAGCACCTGCGCGTTGTCGGCGAAGGCGGCCACCCCGGAGGCGACGCCGAAGAGGGCGTACCCGAGCAGGAGGACGCGTCTGCGGCCGACCTTGTCGCCGAGCGTGCCGAAGAGGATCAGCAGCGAGGCGCAGACGAGGGGGTAGACGTCGACGATCCAGAGCAGCTCTATCGCGCCGGGCCTGAGGTCCTCGGTGACGGCGGGAACCGCCACATGCAGCACGGTCGCGTCGACCGCGACCAGGAGCAGGCTCACGCAGAGGACGACGAGGACGACCCAGCGGTTGGCACCGGCCCCGGCCGCCCGACGGCGCAGCGCTGCGGCGGCCGTGGTCGTCCCGGACATGTACGTACCTCCCAGATGTTCCCTCGCGTTCGGCGGGCACACGGGGTGGGGACTCCCCGTGATCTCGGCCGGAGGAGCGGTCTCCGGCCCGCGCAACGAAGGCGAGTGACACGTCAGCGTACGCGAGTTCACGTCTCGGCCAAGTGGTGGACCTCTCACACTCCGCGGAGAACTCGTGTGGCGTACGCCACTCCCCCTCACTCCCGAACACGCCCCTGCGGCGCTCGCGGTTCACCGGGCGTTCAATAATCGGGCCCGTGACCGATCTTGAGACGCGCGTGGCGCCCCCCGGGAACGCCTTGCGCCGCGCGGCCCCGGCCCTCCTCGGGTACGCGGCCGTCCGCGCCCTGGGCCTGCTCGCGCTGGCCCTGTGGAGCGCGGCGCGCGACAAGAGCGCGTACACGCTGCTGACGGCCCGCTGGGACGCCCTCTGGTACACGAGGGTCGCCGAGCTGGGGTACGGCTACGAGGTCCGCCTCCCCAACGGGGACGTGCACTCGAACCTCGCCTTCTTCCCGCTCCTCCCGTGGCTGGAGCGGGGCATCGCGGCGGTGACACCGCTGTCGTACGCCGACGCCGGCTTCGTCGTCAGCCTGCTCGCCTCGCTCGCCGCGGCCTGGGGGATCTTCGCGGTCGCGGACCACGTGTACGGGCGCCGGGCCGGGGTCTGTGCCGTGCTGGTCTGGGCGGTGCTGCCGGTCGGGATCGTGCAGTCGATGGCGTACAGCGAGTCCCTGTTCACCGCGCTGGCCGCCTGGTCGCTGTACGCCGTCCTGACGGGCCGCTGGCTGACGGCGGGCGCCCTGGCGGCGCTGGCGGGCCTGACCCGGCCGGTGGGGCTCGCGGTGGTCGCGGCGGTGTGGGTGACGGGCATCGCCGCCTTCCTGCGGGACCGGGCCGCCGCCCGCGCTCCCTCGTTCGTGCGGGACCGCAGCGCGGCCGCCGCGCAGGGCGCCCGGGAGGCGACCCGCGCCCCCTCCCCCACCGGCGACGGACCGGCGGGGGGCGCACCGGCCTGGCGCCGCGCCCTCGGCATGCTCCTCGCCCCCCTCGGCGCCGCCGGCTACGTCCTGTGGGTCGGCCACCGCACCGGCCAGGGCCCCCTCGGCTACCTCGACGTCCAGGCGGGCTGGCGCAACGGCTTCGACGGCGGCTACGCCTTCGCCCGCTTCGTCGCCGACAAGTTCACGTCGTTCCCGTCGGCCCTCGCCGGCATCGGTCTGATCGTCGGGGTCGGGCTGGTGGTGTGGCTGTACGTCGTCTGCGTACGCCAGGGCCAGCCGCTGCCGCTCCTCGTGTACGCCGGTGTCGTCACCGCCCTCGCGCTGTGCGCGTCGAGCTACTTCGGCTCGAAACCGCGCCTGCTGCTGCCCGCCTTCCCGCTGCTGCTGCCCCTCGCCCTGGCCCTGGCCCGGTCGCGGACCTCCAGGGCGGCCCTGGTGGTGGCCGGTGTCGCCCTGACCTCGGCGGTGTACGGGGCGTTCTGGCTGAACGGCTCGGGCCCGCCATGATCGACTCGCGGCGCCCGATGAGCGCCGGGAGAATTCCGCCCCATGATTCGGTGAACGAATTCATAAGCGGCAATAAACCGCAACCCGGAATGATCAAAGGAATTGAAGGGGCGGGCGGGACCGGATAGTGGATTCCTCGGAAATAAACCTCTTCCTGAGAGGAATCCCACATCACATCGTCATCACAAAGCCGTGGATTCGACCGGGAACTGAGCTCACTCGCTGTAACGTCGATTGGGTGCGTACCGAACGAAACCTCACCCGTCTGGACCGGGTGTTCGCCAGGCTGGACCGAGAGCCGGAACGACCGGCGCATCTCGACGTGCCGCGGATGTCCCGGCACCGGGTCGCGCTGCTCGCCGGAACCCTGCTGTTCTACCTGGCGATCGTGTGGCTCGTGGTGGACACGTCGTGGCTGGTCCGACTGGACTGGCAGGTCATGTTCTTCCGGCCGTACCAGCAGTGGTCGGAGATCCACTGGTTCGTGGACTACTACGTGGTGCTCGGCCAGCGCGGCCCGACCGCGGTGATGGTCGCGGCCTGGCTGGGCTGGCGCTCCTGGCGGCAGCACACCCTGCGCCCGCTGCTCACCCTCGGCGCCTCGCTGCTCCTGCTGAACATCACGGTGGGCGCCGCCAAGATCGGCATGGGCCGCCTCGGACCGCACTACGCGACCACCATCGGGTCGAACGAGATGGGTCTGGGCGGCGATATATTTCCCAGCGGCCACACCGCGAACGCGGTGGTGACCTGGGGAATCCTGGCCTATCTGGCCTCCACCCCGAGAGCCCGCAGATGGCTGTCCGCCGTCTCCGCGGTGACCTCGCTCGGCGTCGGCCTCGCCACCGTCTACCTCGGTACGCACTGGCTGAGCGACGTCATGCTCGGCTGGACCGCGGGTCTGCTGGTCCTGCTGGCCCTGCCCTGGTGCGAGCCCCTCATCACCCGCGCCGAGACCGCGATCTTCGACCTGCGCGACCGCTGGCGGGCCCGCCGCGCGCTCCCCACGGCCGTCAAGCCGGTCGAGGTCCCGGTGCCCCTCAAGCCGCGCACCGCGCCGCAGAGCGAGCCCGCGGCCCGCTCCGGCCGGGCGCCCGCCTATCTGGCGCCGGGCCCGCACACGACCCGCTCGGAGCGCACCCCGGTCACCCCGGTCGGGCCGCGCCGGCCACCCCATCCCGACCGCGTCGCACGCGGCACAGCCTCGGCGGCCCGCCCCCTGACAGGCGGATAAGGCCACCGGCGGACAGCGGGGACGGTACGCACACACCCACCCCGCAGCGACGGCCCCCACTCCTCACCGAGTGGGGGCCGTCGTCGTAGGGTCAGCCCTTCCAGGAGCGCGCCACGCGCCCGTCCTTCACCTCGAAGTTCAGGCGACCGCTGCGGTACTCCATCGTGATGATCGCTCCGGGCGGCAGCGAGCGGACCGTCGACCAGCCCTTCTCGCGCGCGAGCCGCTCGGCGCGGCCCTGCTCCAGACCTACATAGGCGTCCGGGTTGTCGTGGGGTTCGGCGGGCGGTGTCGGTATCGGTGCCATACGGCCACGCTAGGCTACTGATCCGGCTCCGGTCACGCTTCTGTCACAAGATCCCGACAGCCGTTTCCCCGGGTTCGCTTCACACGTACGAGCGGTTCCCTAGGCCTTCCGCGCGTAATCGAACGTAATTCCCGCGTGTCGCTGACGCTCCTCGAATAGCGAGACGGAAAGGTTCCGGGAGATGTACCTCCGGGGCCTTTCCATTCCGATTCGGCACGGGGCCGCGGAAGCTGACGCCACATAGGAAAACACGCTTCCCGCACAGAACCCACGCACGCCCCCTGTCGCGGTGCGCGGCGACGCGAGCATCATGACGGCTACCCGGGACGCGACGAGCGAAGGGGCGAGCGAGCGATGGGTACCGAGACCGTGCAGACGACGGTGCGACCCGTGCGGAGCAGGAACCACGGCCGGGTCGTCGTCGACTGGCTGACCACCACCGACCACAAGAAGATCGGGCATCTCTACCTGATCACGTCGTTCGTGTTCTTCCTGGCCGGCGGCGTCATGGCGCTGCTGATGCGCGCCGAACTCGCCCGGCCGGGGCTTCAGCTCCTCGACAACGAGCAGTTCAACCAGCTGTTCACGATGCACGGCACGATCATGCTGCTGCTGTTCGCGACGCCGAGTTTCGCGGGCTTCGCCAACGAGCTGATGCCGCTTCAGATCGGCGCGCCGGACGTGGCCTTCCCCCGGCTGAACATGCTGTCGTACTGGTTCTTCCTGTTCGGCGGGCTCATCGTGATGGGCTCGCTGCTGGTGCCGTCCGGGCCGGCCGCCTTCGGCTGGTTCGCCTACGCGCCGCTCAACAGCATGGAACGCTCGCCGGGCGTCGGCCCCGACCTGTGGATCATGGGGCTCGCGCTGGCCGGCTTCGGCACGATCCTCGGCGCGGTCAACTTCATCACCACGATCATCGGGATGCGCGCGCCCGGCATGACGATGTTCCGGATGCCGATCTTCACCTGGAACACGCTGTTCACGTCGATCCTGATCCTGATGGCGTTCCCGGTGCTGGCGGCGGCGCTGCTGGTGCTGGAGGCGGATCGCCGGTTCGGCTCGCAGGTGTTCGCGTCGGCCAACGGCGGGGCGCTGCTGTGGCAGCACCTGTTCTGGTTCTTCGGGCATCCCGAGGTCTACATCATCGCGCTGCCGTTCTTCGGGATCATCACGGAGATCCTGCCGGTCTTCAGCCGCAAGCCGCTGTTCGGCTATCTGACGCTGGTCGGCGCGACGATGGCGATCACCGGTCTGTCGATCGTGGTGTGGGCGCACCACATGTTCGTCACCGGCGCGGTGCTGCTGCCGTTCTTCTCGTTCATGACGTTCCTCATCGCCGTGCCGACGGGAGTGAAGTTCTTCAACTGGATCGGCACCATGATGAAGGGTTCGCTGTCCTTCGAGACGCCGATGCTGTGGGCCTGCGGCTTCCTGGTGACGTTCCTGTTCGGCGGTCTGACCGGGGTGATCCTGGCGTCGCCGCCGCTGGACTTCCACGTCTCCGACTCGTACTTCGTCGTCGCCCACTTCCATTACGTCGTGTTCGGCACGGTCGTCTTCGCGATCTTCGGCGGCTTCTACTTCTGGTGGCCCAAGTTCACCGGCAAGATGCTCGACGAGCGCCTCGGAAAGATCCAGTTCTGGACGCTGTTCGTCGGTTTCCACACCACGTTCCTGGTGCAGCACTGGCTGGGCGCGGAGGGCATGCCGCGCCGGTACGCCGACTATCTCGCCGCCGACGGGTTCACCGCCCTCAACACGATCTCGACGATCGGCGCGTTCCTGCTCGGCATCTCGACGCTGCCGTTCCTCTACAACGTGTGGAAGACCGCCAAGTACGGCGAGAAGGTCGACACCGACGACCCCTGGGGCTACGGCCGTTCGCTGGAGTGGGCGACGGCCTGCCCGCCCCCGCGGCACAACTTCACGACGCTGCCGCGGATCCGCTCCGAGTCCCCGGCGTTCGATCTGCACCACCCGGAGTACGCGGCGCTGGCTCCGCAGCCCGAGCCAGAGAGCGAGCAAGCCGGCCGTGAGCCGTCCTGATCGCCTCGGTCAGCTCGGCGGGCTCCAGCACCTCGAACTCGAAGCCGGTCATCATCACGTGAATGACCATCACGTCGAGGCTCGCGGCCCCGGTGCGCAGGATGCAGGCGTCGGGCCCGTCCGCCTCCAGCTGCCCCGCGCTCGGTGAGATCCGCTCGGCGGCCTCCTCGACCGGTACCAGCAGCCGGACGACGGCATGGGCGGCGTACGCGCGCGTGGAGACGCCTCGGGAGACGTACGCGGCGAGGTCCTCGGCGGGCGGGGTGCGCGGGGCGAAGCGGGGGCCGTGCGGCGGCTTGGGCGTGATGCGGTCGACGCGGAAGGTCCGCCAGTCGTCGCGGTCGAGGTCCCAGGCGACCAGGTACCAGCGGCGCTCGGTGCACACCAGGCGGTGCGGTTCGACGGTACGACGGGTCGGCGTGCCGCCGTGGTCGCTGTACTCGAAGCGCAGCCGCTCGGCGTCCCGGCACAGGTGGGCGAGCTCGGTCAGCACGGCCGGGTCGACGGCGGACGGCTGGGGGCCGCGGAGCATCGGCACGGTGAAGGCGTTGAGGGCGCCCACCCGGCGGCGCAGCCGGTTCGGCAGGACCTGCTCCAGCTTGGCGAGGGCACGGACGGAGGTCTCGCCGATGCCCTCGATGCCCTGCCCGGCGGCCGTGCGCAGACCGACGGCCACGGCGACGGCCTCGTCGTCGTCAAGGAGCAGCGGCGGCAGCTCGGCGCCCGCGCCCAGTTGGTAGCCGCCGCCGGTGCCGGGGCTGGCGTTGACGGGATAGCCCAGCTCACGCAGCCGGTCGACGTCCCGGCGCACGGTGCGCGGGGTGACGCCGAGGCGGTCGGCGAGATCGGCGCCGGACCATTCGCGGTGGGCCTGGAGGAGCGAGAGCAGGCGCAGGAGTCGTGCCGAGGTCTCCAACATGGGGCCGAGTCTGCCAGCGATCGCGGACAGCCACTGTCCGCAATGCCTTCTACCGGCCGCAGCGCAGGCTGAGGTTGCCGTGCCGGGTCTCGTACGGCACCCGGCCGTCGGCGGCCCGCAGGTCCATCAGGCCGGGCATCAGGCGCCGCTCGTCGTCGTCCACGCGCGCGTAGGCGTCCCAGCAGCCCACCGGCAGTCCGACGCTGCTCGGCAGGGCCGCGCGCAGTCTGCCGTCGGCGGCCGGGGTCAGCGGCAGGAACACCTCCTCGTGCCCGTCGCGTCGGCGCAGCACGAGATGAGCGGCGCCGCCCCCTCCGTCCACCGTGACGTCGAAGGTCAGCCCGCCCGCGGAGTCGGCGATGCAGTCGGCCCGCAGGGGCGCCGTCGGCCGAGCCAACGTTGTCATGCGGTACGGATCCTTCCTCGGCTGTGCTGCCTGGTTAGACCCGCGACTTTGCCCATTGGTTGCCTTGCTGTCGAGGCTTTTGGTGGCCTTACTGCCGGTAGGGAAGCTGCGGCACGTCGAAGCAGGTGTCGTTCATGTCCCCCTGCGAGACCCACCCCTTCCCGTCCTGCCAGCGGGCCACGGAGAGGCAGGTCCGGCGGGTCTGCGGCGGCGCGGCCAGCCGTTCGAAGCGGACCGGGAGCAGCAGTCCGTCTGCCGTGTAGTCCTCGCTGTGGTTCATGCGGTCGTCGACGCACGCGCGCGTGACGCCGCTTCCGGCCTCCGCACACGCCTTGGCGGCGTCCGTGAACCACATCGCCGCCGCCCAGCCCTCCAGCTGCCACTGCGAGTGGGTTTCCAGGCCCTTGGTGGCGTCCCGGAACTCCCGTACGGCCGCCTGGCCGGTGTCCTCGTGGTTCCGGCTGGAACCGGTGGCCCACAGGGCGTTGCGGCAGCGCGGGGAGTCCCTGTAGTCGGCGGGGACGGTGGAGGTCCAGTTCTGCACGTTGGTGACCTTGGCGGTGACCTGGACGCCGGCGTCGTCCATCGCCTTGCACAGCTGGGCGTTGCCATGCGTGTCGACGGCGTCGAACACGAGGTCGACGCCCCGGTCCTTCAGGTCGGCCGCGACGGCACGGAAGTTGGGCAGCGCGAAGTCGACCTGCTCGTTGACCACCTCGTACCCCTCGGCCTTCAACCCCTGGACGACGAGCCGGGCGTAGGCGGCGGAGGCGGCCTGGTTGTACGAGACGACGGCGGCCGTACGGGCCCCCTGCTCGCGTTTGAAGTACCGGTAGACCTCGGTGCCGCCGTACTGCCGCCCGTCCCAGCCGGTGGTGCCGTCGCGGGGCGCGAGGCTGCCGTAGATGCCGTAGAGGTGCGGCCAGGTGTCGTAGGCGTTCCCGATGGGCTGGCCGCCGATGTCGGGCACGCGCGCGTGGGAGACGCGGGAGGCGCCCGCGTAGTCGAGGGACGTGGTGGCGACGAGGGCGACGACCTTGTCCTCGTCGATCAGCCGGTGGACGCAGGTGTTGTTGCCGACGCCGCTGCCGCCGTCGTCGCACTCCCGCACCTCGACCGGACGTCCGTCGATGCCCCCGCGCGCGTTGAGACGGTCGAAGTAGGCCTTGGCGCCGTCGCGGGGGCCGGTGAAGGTGTCGCCGCCGACCGGGCTGGTGGCGCTGCTGACGATGCCCACGCGGATCGGGGTCGCCTCCCGGGCCGGGGTGGTCCGGTCGCCGCGGTGCTCGAAGTCGCTCTCCGGGAGCCTGCTGCCGCACGCCGCCGTCAGGGCGAGCAGCAGCACCGCGGCCGCGGCCTCAGCAGCCCGGCAGGGCCGACGCCGACGCATTCCCGCTCAACTGGACCAGCGCGCACAGCGTCGTGACGGACACCTTCCAGGTGCCGTCCTGCTCGACCGCCTTCCCCGAGGCGTCCGGCAGGGCGGTGGCGCCGTTCAGGAGGAGGGTGTACGTCACGGTCGCGTCGGTCGGCGAGGTGAACTGGACCTTGGTGACCTGGGCCTTCACCTGGCCGCCCCGGTCGTCGCCGCTGAAGGCCGCAAGCACCGGGCCCATCTTGTCGCCGTTCTCCAGGACGGCCTGCTTGTCCTTGGTGGACGTCTTGGGGTCGAAGAACTTCTGCCAGTTCCGCTTGACCTCCTTCTCGGCCGTCGCCTTGTCGGCCGGCCCGCTCACGGAGGGACTGGCGGGCGCGCTCGTCGTCGTCTCCGGGGTCGGGGTGGGCGGCGGGCTCTCGCTGCCGCCTCCGCTGTCATCACTACAGGCCGTGAGGGACGCGGCGAGGACGAACACCACCGCCACCAGCCCTCGGCTGCCGTTCCCCCATGTGCGGTCGCTCCCGAGAACCATCTGGCTCACCACCGGGTGTCGGTCCGGGCCATGTGCGCCCGGTGCTTTCAGGGTCAGCTTCCAGAGTGCATAGTGCAAAAGATTGGCTTACATGGACAGGCACGCGACATGTGGGAGCCGGAGATGCGGACAGCCCGACTGCGGACCGTGCACCCCGCCCAGAGGGCCGGCTGGGCCGCGCTCGCCGCGGGCGCGGTGCTGTGCGTCCTCGGCTGGTACGGCGTCTCCGGCGAGCGGTTCGCCGAACGCCAGCTCCCCTACCTGGCCTCCTGCACGGTTCCCGGCGCCGCGCTGATCGTCGCGGCCGCGGTCCTGCTGACGCACGGCCGGGACACGATCGCCGCCGCGCGCGTGGAGGAGCTGTACGGCCTCCTGGTGGCCGCCGAGCCGGAGACTCCCCAGGAGCCGGCGACGGCTCCCCTCGCGATCAGCGGGGACCTGCTGATGGTGCCGGGCGGCACGCTGTGGCACCGCGCGGACTGCCCGCTGGTGGCCGGGAAGGTGGAGGCCGTGCCGGTGGACGCGAAGCTGGTGGCGAGCGGCGAGCTGGGTGCCTGCCCCATCTGCGAGCCCGCCGAAGAGACCGACTGAAGCCCCGCGGCCGATGTCGTCCCTCACCTACGACCTCACGCTCGCCGGCCTCTCGGTGGGCAGCGCCGCCGCGCTGACCGGGATCGGTCTGATCGTGACGTACCGCGCGACGGGCGTCCTCAACTTCGCGCACGGGGCGATCGCGATGGTGTGCGCGTACGTGCTGCGGCAGTGCGTGGTGGAGTGGGGCTGGCCGCTGTGGGCGGGGGCGGCGGTGACGCTGTTGCTGCTGGCGCCGGGGCTGGGGGTGGTCCTGGAACGTTTCGTCTTCCGCCCCTTGTCGGTACTGGGCGGTGACCCCGCCCAGACCCTGGTCGCTTCCATCGGGGTGTTCGTGCTGCTGGTGGGCGGGGCGGCGCTGCTGTGGGGCCAGGGCGCGCGGGACGACGCGCCGGTGCTGGTGTCGTCGGACCCGTGGGGCCAGTTGGCGGTCGTACTGGTGCTGGCGGCGGGTGTGGGCTCAGTCATCCGCTGGACGCGCTTCGGACGTGAGCTGCGCGCGGTGGTGGACGACCGGCGGCTGGCCGTGCTGGGCGGGATCGACGCGGACCGGGTGGCGGCGGCGGGCTGGGCGTTCGGTGCGTTCACGGCGGGCCTGACGGGCGTGCTGCTGGCGCCGTACGTCCGCCTGGACCCGTACGGCCTGCCGCTGCTGGTCATGGAGGTCGTCGCGGTGGCGGTGGCGGCGCGGATGCGCAGCCTGCCGGTGGCGGTCCTGGTGGCCCTCGCCATCGGAGTGGGCCAGAGCCAACTGACGCGGCTGCACCCTTCCGGGTGGGCCGAACAGGTGCTCCAGTCGCTGGGCGCGAACCTCTTCGTGGTGGCCCTGTTGCTCGCTGCCCTGGTCCTCCCGCGCATCGGCACCCGGGACGCGCTGCCGCGCACGGCGACCGCGCGGGTGCCGACGCCGCCGGGCGCGTGGATCGTGGCCGTGGTGCTGTTCCTCCTCCCCCTGGGCTTCGCGGGCTCGGACCTGCACACGTCGGTGCAGGTGCCGGCGCTGGGCGTGGTGCTGCTGTCGCTGGTCGTGGTCACCGGCCGAGGCGGCCAGATCTCGCTCGGCCAGGCGGCGTACGCGGGCCTGGGCGCCCTGTTCACGGCGCTGCTGGCGGCGGGCCGCTTCCCAGGGCTGCCGCGGCTCCCCGAACTCGCGGCACTGGCCCTGGCGGTGCTCCTGGTGGCCCCTCTGGGCCTCCTCACCGGCTGGCCGGCGATCACCCGCCGCGGCCTGGCGCTGGCGCTGGCGACGTTCGCGGTGGGCGTGGGGGTGAGCCGCTTCGTCTTCGCCCAGCCGTACGCCACGGCGGGCCTGACACTGGGCCGCCCGGCGGGCTTCGAGGGGGACCGCGCCTACTACGTCCTGGAGTTGGTTCTCCTCACGGCGGCCCTGTGGGCGACCCGCCTGCTCCGCACGGGCCGTACCGGCCGGGCGCTGGCGGCGATGCGGGACCACGAGGCGGGAGCGTCGGCGGCGGGCGTCCGGGTACCGCGCCTGAAACTCCTGGCGTTCGTGGCGGGCGCGGCGCTGGCGGCCCTGGGCGGCGGCTTGCTCGGCATGGGTGTACGCGCCTTCGACCCCGGCGCCTTCGACCCCGTCCGCGGCCTGCTCTGGTTCGCCGCGGTCACGGTCCTGGGCGCCGACAGCACACTGGGCGCGTTGACCGCGGCGGCGTTGCTGGTCGGTTTGGACGCGGGGGCGAGGGGCGGGGTGGCGGCGGCCCTGATCGGGGTGCTGGCGGTGTTGGTGGGCCGGTTCCCGGGAGGGCCGTACGAGGCGCTGAGGACGGGGGCGGGGCGGCTGCGGCTGCGGCTGCGGAGAGGGGTGCGGCTGACGGCGGTGGGGATGGAGGTACGGGGGCGCGTGCGGGCGACGGCACGGACACGACGGTGGGCAGCCACCGCGGCGCCCTCACAAGCACCAACCGCACCCGCACCCGCACCCGCACCCGCCGACAAGGCCACACCCACCGATAGAGCCGCAACCGCCGACGGCGCCCAACCCCCACCAGGGCCACCCGCACCCGACCACGAAACCCGCACGGGCGGTCCGGGTGGGAAACACCACGCGGCCGCAGGCCGCGTGCTCACCACCCACGGCCTCCAAGCCCGCTACGACACCTTCACCGCCCTCGACGGAATCGACCTCACCCTCCCTCCCGGCCGCATCACCGCCGTCATCGGCCCCAACGGCGCCGGCAAGACCACCCTGTTCAACTGCCTCGCCGGCACCCACCACCCCACCCACGGTCAGATCCGCTACGCCGGCCGGGACATCACCCACCTCCCCGCCCACGCCCGCACCCGCCTCGGCATCACCCGCACCTTCCAACAACTCGCCGTCTTCCCCACCCTCACCGTCACCGAGAACGTCCTCGTGGGCGCCGAACAGACCCACACCCCCGACCCGTCCACCGCCACCCACCACGCCCTGAGACTCCTCGCCCTGGACGGCCCCCTCGGCACCCTCCCCGCCGCGGACCTCCCGACCGGCACCCTCCGCCGCGTGGAACTCGCCAGAGCCCTCGCCGGCGGCCCCCGCGTCCTCCTCCTGGACGAGCCCGCCGCCGGCCTCGACACCCCCGAAGTGGCCGCACTGGCCCGTGTCCTGAAGGCCCTCGCCGCCGACGGCACCGCCCTGCTCGTCGTCGAGCACGACCTCGACCTCGTCGCCGACCTCGCGGACGTCGTCCACGTCATGGCCGCGGGCCGCATCATCGCCTCCGGCCCACCGGAACACGTCCTGGACACCCTCGCCGCCCAGGAGCCCTCCGCATGACCACCCTCGCCCTACGCCACGCGCGCGTGCGCTACGGCCCCCTGGAGGCCCTCCACGGCATCACCCTCGCCGCCCCCGCCCCCGGCCTGACCGTCCTCCTCGGCCGCAACGGTTCCGGTCGTACCACCGCCCTGCGCGCCCTCGCCGGCACCGTCCCCCTGTCGGCCGGTGCCGTCGTCTGGGACGGCGCCGACATCACCGGTGTCCCCGCGCACGAACGCGCCCGCCGCGGCCTCCGTCTGGTCCCCGAGCGCCAGGCGGTGTTCGGCTCCCTCACCGTCCGCGAGAACCTCGAACTGGCCGCGCCCGCCCTCGCCCCCGCCTTCGAGGCGTACCCCCAGCTGGAGGCCCTCCTCCAGCGCCGCGCCGGCACCCTCTCCGGCGGCGAGCAGCGCATGCTCGCCCTCGCCCGCGCCCTGCTGACCCGCGCGCGCGTACTCCTCGTCGACGAGCCCACGCAGGGCATGTCCCCCACGGCGGCCGCCCGCACGTACGCCCTGCTGGCCGGTCTCGACGCCTGTGTGGTCGTAGCGGAACAACGCCTGCCACCGGCCCTGCGCGACGGCACAGCCGCGCACGCACCCGTCCTCGCCTACGAACTGCGCCGCGGCGCGGTCGTGTTCAGCGGAGAGGCGGCCGAGCGGACCCCGGATCGAGCGGCGCCCCGAACACGGCCCCGGCCCGGTCGCCGCCCTTCGCACTCCCCGAACCCTTCGGAATGACCAGCAACGTCCCCGGGTTCAGCCGGCCCGGAGAGCGCCCGATCATGTCCTTGTTGGCCTCGTACAGCGCCCGCCACCCACCCTGGACGCCGTACTCGCGGGCGAGCGCGGAGAGGGTGTCGCCGGGCTTCACCGTGTGCATCCGGCCCTGGAGCCCGTACCGGCGCGCACAGACGGGCCAGGCCTCCCAGCCCTGAACGGCCAGCACCTCCTGGGCGACGGCGATCTGCTGTTCCCGCGTGGCGAGGTCCGCGCGCGGGGCGTACGCCAGACCGCCGAACTCCTCCCAGGTGGGCTGCCAGAACTGGAGTCCGCCGTAGAAGCCGTTGCCAGTGTTGACATGCCAGCGGCCGCTGCTCTCGCACTCGGCGACACAGCTCCAGGGCCAGCCGTCGCGGGCGCAGTCGTACGGCACGGTCGTCGGGGGCGGGCCGGGGGCCGGGGGCGGCGGGGCGGCGTACGCGAGGGCCGGGGCCGCCCCGGCGAGCAGACAGACGGCGAGGAGCAGCTGGAGCGGCGTGCGGTACATCGGCCCACGCTAAGCGGCTCGCCCCGTGCCGCCGTCGATACGCGACCGGCGCGACCAGGGGCTCCACCCGGTCGGCGGACCGTCCGGGTGGAGCCCCGTACCCGGGACGTGCCCGGGAGGGGGGAGCGGCTCAGAGCGCGAGTCGCTGCCCGGGCACGATCAGGTCGGGATCACCGCCGATGACGGCCTTGTTGGCGGCGTAGATCCGCTGCCAGGTGGTCCCGTGGCGGGCGGCGATCGTGCTCAGCGTGTCGCCCGCGCGGACGGTGTAGTCGCCGCGGGAGGCGCCGCGGCCGGTGTGGCTCTGGGTACGGGCCGGCTTCTTCGACGGCTTGGACGAGGTGCCGGAGGCCGGAGCGCCGGCGGACACCGAGGGTGCGCTGCCGTGCGCCCCGGCCCGGGCGGAACAGGTCGGCCAGGCCCCCCAACCCTGGGCGCGCTGGACCTTGGTGGCGATCGCGATCTGCTGGGCCCTGGTGGCCCGGTCGGCCGTCGCCGCGTAGGCGGTGCCGCCGTACGCGCGCCAGGTGCCGGCGGAGAACTGGAGCCCGCCGTAGTAGCCGTTGCCGGTGTTGATGTGCCAGTTGCCGCCGCTCTCGCACCGGGCGATGCGGTCCCACACTCCGTCGTCCGCCGCTGCGGCGTTGCCGGTCGCGGCGAGCAGTCCGAGCGGGGCGAGCAGGGCCGCCCCGGCGAGAACCGCCGTCGTACGGGCTGTCGTACGGGCCGGAGTTCTACGAGCGTTGTCGTGAGCGATATCGGAACATTCGGACATGAAGTTCCCTCTCGAAGGACCCGGGGCCGCCCAAGGCGGACGAACCCGAGCGGTGCTCGTTGCACACGGCGGAGGAATCTAGAGAGGGTGACCGCCCGGTATCAACCAACTCCTCGTCATTCCAGGCCAGTTAACCGTTACCCCCGGTATCGACTTTTTTCGGACACCTACTTCATTCCCCGATTTCCTGATTTGTCGACCAGTCGGCCCAGTGATCTGTGAGCCACTTCACGCAACCAACTTCCTTTGGTTCCCTAGTACTTGACCCTGAGTGCCTGATTCCGGGCCGCCGGTGACCCGTTGCGCCGGATGGTTCGATTCCGTTCGCTCTGGGGCGTGACTCCCGCCACAGATCGCCCGTTGTCTTCTTCATGAGCCCGGGACCCACCCGGGCACCGCTTCCTGAGGGAGTCACCCGTGCCGCGCTTGCTCGACGTCAGCGACGAAGTTCGCGCCGAGATCGGCGACGAAGAAGCCGACCGGCTGCTCGCCGGAGACAACGCCCCCGGCAGTTACGACTGCACGTCCTGCCGCACCCCGGGCGACTCCGAAGCGGAGCGCACCAGCACCGTCCTGTTCATCGGCGACGAGACCGCGGTCCTCGCCTTCGCCCACGCGACCTGCCTGCCCTCCCAGGTCGTCCAGGTCACCGAGGAGCAGCTCCAGGGAGCCGTGCGGTCCATCACCGGCGACACCGTCGACCTGGAGCCCGACAAGGTCGTCCCCGAGCAGGCGGTGCTCGGCGTCACCAGCGGACTGGTGCTGATCGCCGGGGAGTTGCACCCGGCGCTCGTCATCGAGCCGACGGGCCCCATCGTGCGCCCGGGCGCGACCGGCGCCGGCGACGACTTCCTGCCGCTCCTCATCGAGCAGGGGTTCATGCCGGTCACCGAACTGTCCGAGGTGCCCCCGGTGTTGCACGGCTGGTCGGTGCTGCTCGCCATGGGCCAGCTGCACGCGGTGCTCCAGCCCTCGGCCAATGGCGGCCAGCCGGTGGCCTGGTGGCAGGCACACCAGCCGTTGCAGGTCACGGAGGGCTGGCGGGCCGCCGCCAACAAGCACCAGCAGGTGCTGATGTTCGCGGCGCCGGTGGGGTCGATCGGCCGTCAGCCGCGCGAGGACCTGCTGCGGGGCGCGATCGACAAGGCCGCGGCCAACGGCAAGCTGGTCGCCTCGGCCCTCCCGCTCGCGGGGACCTGAGCCCGACACCCCTCTGTGCGCCTGAACGCGACCGCATCTCCTGAACACCGCGGTCGTTTGGACATACGTGCACGCATACGACGTTCCCCGCCGCCCGTCCTTCCAGTCGATCCCGTCGTCGCGGTCGGCCCCGGACCCGCTGGGCGGCCCATCGGCCACGCCGATCTACGACGCGCTCTACGCCGAGTACGTCAGGTCCTTCCGGACTCTTCCGGGTGACCGCAGCGGCGAGGACGAGCTGGACTTCACGGCCTTCGGGAACCTTCCGCAGGGCTCGGAGTCGTACGGCGGGTACCGCCCGGGGTCGTTCAGCAGCTCGTACAGCGCCTACAGCGCGGGGGCGCACAGCGCCCGGGTCGGGCAGCAGTCGCAGTGGCAGCGCGTCGGCCAGGTCGGACAGCACGGCACGATGGTGCAGCACGTACCGGCGCTGCCACCGGGTCAGCGCCGGGGCTTCTGAGGAAGCGCGCACGAAGGGCGGCCCCCGTCTCCACGGGGGCCGCCCTTCGGCATGTCGTACGCCTGCCGCGCCTACTTCTTCTTGGCGCCGCGCTTCTCGCGCACCCGCACCGAGATATGGATCGGGGTGCCCTCGAAGCCGAACTCCTCGCGCAGGCGGCGCTCGATGAAGCGGCGGTAGCCGGCCTCGATGAAGCCGGAGGCGAAGAGCACGAACCGCGGCGGCTTGGTGCCGGCCTGGGTGCCGAAGAGGATGCGGGGCTGCTTGCCGCCGCGGATCGGGTGCGGGTGGGCGGCGACCAGCTCACCGAGGAAGGCGTTCAGCCGACCGGTCGGGACGCGCGTCTCCCAGCCCGCCAGTGCCGTCTCGATCGCCGGGACCAGCTTCTCCATGTGCCGGCCGGTGCGCGCCGAGACATTGACCCGGGGTGCCCAGGCGACCTGGCCGAGCTCGGTCTCGATCTCCCGCTCCAGGTAGTAGCGGCGCTCCTCGTCGAGGGTGTCCCACTTGTTGTAGGCGAGGACGATCGCGCGGCCCGCGTCGACCGCCATGGTGACGATGCGCTGGTCCTGGACGGAGATGTTCTCGGAGGCGTCGATCAGGATGACCGCCACCTCGGCCTTCTCGACGGCGGCCGCGGTGCGCAGCGAGGCGTAGTAGTCGGCCCCCTGCTGGAGGTGGACCCGCTTGCGGATGCCGGCGGTGTCGACGAACTTCCAGGTGACGCCGCCGAGTTCGATCAGCTCGTCGACCGGGTCCCGGGTGGTGCCCGCGAGTTCGTTGACGACGACGCGCTCCTCGTTGGCCACCTTGTTCAGCAGCGAGGACTTGCCGACGTTCGGGCGGCCGATGAGGGCGATGCGGCGCGGGCCGCCGACCGCGGTGCCGAAGGTCTGTTCGGGGGCCTCCGGCAGGGCCTCCAGGACGGCGTCCAGCATGTCGCCGGTCCCGCGGCCGTGCAGCGCGGAGATGGGGTGCGGCTCGCCGAGGCCGAGGGACCACAGGTAGGCCGCGTCGGACTCGCCGCTCTGCCCGTCGACCTTGTTGGCGGCGAGCACCACGGGCTTGCCGGCCTTGCGCAGCAGTCGTACGACCGCCTCGTCGGTGTCGGTCGCGCCCACCTTGGCGTCGACGACGAAGACGACGGCGTCGGCCGCCTCGATCGCGTACTCGGCCTGGGCGGCGACGGAGGCGTCGATGCCGAGGACGTCCTGCTCCCAGCCGCCGGTGTCGACGACCTTGAAGCGGCGGCCCGACCACTCGGCCTCGTAGGTGACGCGGTCGCGGGTGACGCCGGGCTTGTCCTCGACGACGGCCTCGCGGCGGCCGATGATGCGGTTCACCAGGGTCGACTTGCCGACGTTCGGGCGGCCGACGACGGCGAGGACGGGCAGCGGTCCGTGACCGGCCGCCTCGATCGCGCCCTCGACGTCCTCGGGATCGAAGCCCTCTTCCGCGGCGAGCTCCATGAACTCCGCGTACTCGGCGTCGCCAAGCGCTCCGTGGTCGTGCTGCTCGCCCGAGCCGTCGGAGTGGATGTGGTCGTTCATGAAGTCGGTACCTCGTCGTTCATCGTGGTGATCGGTGGACCAGCCGGTTTCTGTCGGTTTGATCCACTACTCAGTGTCGCCTAGCGGCCGGTTGACCGCCTGGCGTTTTCCAGGTGCGCGGTGAGCTGCTTCTGGATGCGCTCGGTCGCCTCGTCGAGCGCCTTGCGGGTGCGCCGCCCGGAGCCGTCGCCCGCCTCGAACGGGTCACCGAAGACCACGTCGACGCGGCTGCGCAGCGGAGGCAGCGCCTTTATCAACCGTCCCCGCTTGTCGGAACTTCCCAGCACGGCGACCGGGACGATCGGCGCACCGCTGCGGACCGCGAAGTACGCGAGCCCGGCGCGCAGCGCAGCGAAGTCACCCTCGCCGCGGGTGCCCTCCGGGAAGATGCCGAGGACTCCCCCGGCGGACAGCACGTCCAGGGCCTGGGTGATGGCCGTGCGGTCGGTGCCCGAGCGGTCGACCTTGACCTGGCCGATGCCGAGCAGGAACGGGTCCAGCGGGCCGACGAACGCTTCCTTCTTGATCAGGAAGTGGGTCGGCCGGGGCGCGACGCCCATGACCATGGGGCCGTCGATGTTGTGCGAGTGGTTGACGGCGAAGATCACCGGGCCGGACGCGGGCACCTTCCAGGCGCCCAGCACGCGCGGCTTCCACAGCCCGTACATCAGGCCGACGCCGATGCGCCGCCCGACCTCGGCGCCGCGCAGTGAAGGTGCGGTCACTTCCCGGCCCGCTTCTCCTCGACGAGGGTGACGACGCACTCGATGACCTGCGGCAGCGTGAGCTCGGTGGTGTCCACCTCGACCGCGTCGTCCGCCTTGGCGAGCGGCGAGGTCTTCCGGCTGGAGTCCGCCGCGTCCCGCTTGACCAGGGCCTCGCGGGTGGCGTTGACGTCGGCGCCCTTGAGTTCACCGCTGCGGCGGGCGGCGCGCGCCTCCGGCGAGGCGGTGAGGAAGATCTTGAGGTCGGCGTCGGGCAGCACGGTGGTGCCGATGTCCCGGCCCTCGACCACGATGCCCCGCTCCGCGCCGGCCGCGATCGACCGCTGGAGCTCGGTGATCCGGGCCCGCACCTCCGGCACCGCGCTGACCGCGCTGACCTGGGAGGTGACCTCCTGGGTGCGGATCGGTCCGGCGACGTCCGTGCCGTCGACGGTGATCGTCGGGTCGGCCGGGTCGGTGCCGGAGACGATCTCGGGCTTGCCCGCCACGGCGGCGATCGCGGACGGGTCCTCGATGTCGATCCCGTTGGTCACCATCCACCACGTGATCGCCCGGTACTGGGCGCCGGTGTCCAGGTAGCTCAGACCGAGCTGCGCGGCGACGGCCTTCGACGTGCTCGACTTGCCGGTGCCGGAGGGACCGTCGATGGCGACGATCACGGGCTGGGCGGCGCCGTTTTCCACGGGAGGACACCTTCCTGGTGCGGTGTGGTGGGGTGGCGGGGCATGAAAGTGCCCCGCACCAGGGTACTGGCTCGCCGGCGGCCTCCTTACGGGCGGAGGGCCGGGGCGCTCACTGCCGGATGGACCAGCCCCGCTCCCGGAGGGCCGCCGTCAGCACCGGCGCCGTCTGCGGCTCCACCATGAGCTGCACCAGGCCCGCCTGCTGCCCGGTCGCGTGCTCGATGCGTACATCCTCGATGTTGACCCCGGCCCGTCCCGCGTCCGCGAAGATGCGGGCCAGCTGACCGGGCTGGTCGTCGATGAGGACGGCCACGACCTCGTACGCCCGGGGCGCCGAGCCGTGCTTGCCGGGTACCCGCACCTGGCCGGCCTTCCCGCGCCGCAGGATGTCCTCGATGCCGACGGCGCCCACGTCCCGTTTGGCCGCGTCGGAGGACTGCAACGCGCGCAGGGCCTGCACCGTCTCCTCCAGGTCGGCGGCGACGTCGGAGAGCAGGTCGGCGACCGGTCCCGGGTTGGCGGACAGGATGTCGACCCACATCCGGGGCTCGGAGGCGGCGATCCGGGTCACGTCACGGATGCCCTGCCCGCACAGCCGTACGGCGGACTCCTCGGCGTTCTCCAGGCGTGCGGCGACCATGTTGGAGACGAGGTGCGGCATGTGGGAGACCAGCGCCACCGCGCGGTCGTGGGCGTCGGCGTCCATGACCACCGGCACGGCACGGCAGTGCGAGACCAGCTCCAGGGCGAGGTTCAGCACCTCGGTGTCGGTGTCCCGGGTCGGCGTCAGCACCCAGGGGCGGCCCTCGAACAGGTCGCCGGTGGCGGCCAGCGGGCCGGACTTCTCCCGGCCGGACATGGGGTGCGTGCCGATGTACGACGTGAGGTCCAGGCCCAGCGCCTCCAGCTCGCGGCGCGGACCGCCCTTGACGCTGGCCACGTCGATGTAGCCGCGGGCGAGGCCGCGCCGCATGGCGTCCGCGAGCACGCCGGCCACATGGGCGGGCGGGGCGGCGACGATCGCGAGGTCGACGGGCCCGTCGGGCGCCTCGTCGGTGCCGGCGCCGAGCGCGGCGGCGGTACGGGCCTGCTCGGGGTCGTGGTCGGAGAGGTGGACGGTGACGCCCCGGCTGACGAGCGCGAGCGCGGCGGAGGTGCCGATGAGTCCGGTGCCGATGACGAGTGCGGTCCTCACTGGGCGATGTCCTTGCGCAGAGCGGCGGCGGCACCGAGGTAGACGTGGTTGATCTCGGCGCGGGGCCGGTCGGACTCTATGTGCGCGAGGATCCGTACGACGCGGGGCATGGCGCCCTCGATGTCGAGTTCCTGGGCGCAGATCAGCGGTACGTCGGCGAATCCGGCGCCGAGCTTGCGGGCCGCGGCGGCCGGGAAGTCGCTGTGCAGGTCCGGCGTGGCCGTGAACCAGACGCTGATCAGATCGTCGGCAGTGAGGTCGTTCCGCTCCAGGACGGCGGTGAGGAGGGCTCCGACCTGCTCGTCCATGTGACCGGCCTCGTCCCGTTCGAGCTGGACGGCGCCCCGGACCGCTCGTACCGCCACGGCGATGCTCCTTGCTGATGTACGGCTCTTGGTACATCCAGCCTAGTCAGCCCGCGGGGGGCGGGTGTGCGGCGCCCGCCCCCTGAGACACCCGGGGCCCTTCACGGGGACTGTTGCTTGATGAGCTCCTCCAGGGACGCGGGCACCTCGCCGTTCGGGGTCAGCCGGTCGACGGCCTGCGGCAGTTCCTGGGCGAGCGCGTCGGCGGCCTGGTCCGGGGAGACGCCGGCCTCCTTGGCGACCTGCTGGAGGGTGTCGTCGGGCAGCGCCTGCTGGATCTGGGTGCCGGTCACCGACTGGTTCTCGCCGCTGCCGAGCCAGGACTCCTTCTGCTCGGCGAGACCGGACTTGGCGAGGGTGTCGAGCAGCCCGCCCAGCGGGTTGCCGCCGTTGCCGCCCTGCTTGCCGAGGGCGGAGAGCAGCGCGCCCAGGATGTTGCCCCCGCCGGAGCTGCTGCCCGAGCCGAGCAGAGTGCCCAGCAGGCCGCCGAGATCGTTTCCCGCCATGATCAAAAGCCTTTCGGGAGTGCGGACCCTGACAATGTCACCCGAATGTCACAGCTCCGCTACTTGGGGAGAAAACACACCGATGCGCCCCTGGACTCGGGGCCGGTGTTCCGCTCTCATGACAGGAAGCTCGCCTCGGGGGAGGCCCCTTTCATGAAGCGTTCCGGACCGCTGCTCACTCTTCTCGCGGGTCTGCTGGTAGGCCTGTTCATGCTGTCGCTCAACGCGACGACGGGCGAGAAGAAATCCTCGGCGTACGTCGAGGAGTCACCGAGCCCCAAGGCGTCACCGCCGCCCACGACTCGGTCCCCCTCTCCGTCGCCCTCGCCCTCGAAGTCGGCGATCCCGAACGCCGACTACGCCGGCCGCACCGACGACGACTCCTCCGCGGTGGCCGTGTCCCTGCGGGACGGCCGGGCGATCGCGTACTTCTGCGACGGCCGGGACAAGGAGTCGTGGCTCAAGGGCGACGTCGAGGACGACGGCACGATGAAGCTCACCGGCAAGGCCGGCGCCGAGCTGAACGGCACGCTCAAGCAGGGCAAGCGGATCAGCGGCACGGTCGACATCGGCGGCGGGCACTACACGTTCACCGCGGACAAGGCGATCAAGCCGTCCGGGCTGTACCGGGCGACGGCGACCGTGCGGAGCGCGAAGTTCGACGGCGGCTGGATCGTCCTGAAGGACGGCACCCAGGTCGGCATCCTCACGAAGAACGGCAAGCCCTCCCCCGCACCCGAGATCGACCCGGAGACCGGCGCGGTGACGGTCGACGGACAGCAGCTCACGGCCCGCCCCGTCACGCCCTGACCGCCAGCCAGCCCGTCCCAGGGAGCCGACCATGACCGCCGACCCGAACGCCGCCACGCAGGGCTTCCCGAGTCCGCCCCCCGACCACCACCGGCCGAGCGCGGCCCGCTATCTGGTCCCGGCCCTGGTCGCCGCCGCGGTGGCGGTCGCCCTCGGCGTGTACGGCAAGGTCCACGACCCGGCGGGCACCGCCTTCAACCTCGCCGGCTTCAGCAGCACGGGTGCGGTGAAGTCCTGGCTGGCGACGGTCGCGGTCTTCTTCGCGCTGGTCCAGTTCACCTCGGCGCTGATGATGTACGGCAAGCTTCCGGGCCCCGGCTGGTCCTCGACGCTGCACCGCTGGTCGGGCCGCGCGGCCTTCCTGGTGGCGGTGCCGGTGGCGGTGCACTGCCTGTACGCGCTCGGCTATCAGACGTACGAAACGCGCGTTTTCTGGCACTCCCTCCTGGGTTGCTTCTTCTTCGGGGCCTTCAGTGCCAAGATGCTCCTGCTCCGCTCGGAGCGCCTTCCCAACTGGCTGCTGCCGGTCGTCGGCGGGCTCGTCTTCGCCGCGCTCACGATCATCTGGCTGACCTCCGCCCTCTGGTTCTTCCGCACTTTCGGAGTGACGACATGACGATGCAAGGCCCGACGCGGCGTTCGGTGCTCCTCGCGACGGGCGCGGCGGCGTTCACCGTGGGGTGCAGCGAGTACGGCGACGAGAACGGCTCGGGCTCCGACACCGTGGAGGCCTCCCCCGGTACGGAGTTGGCGCGGACGGGCGACATCCCGGTCGGCGGCGGCACGATCTTCAAGGACGAGAAGGTCGTCGTCACCCAGCCGGAGAAGGGCGAGTTCAAGGCCTTCACCAACATCTGCACGCACCAGCAGTGCCCGGTGGCGAGCGTCTCGGGCGGCACCATCAACTGCAACTGCCACGGCAGCAAGTTCAGCATCAAGGACGGCTCGGTGGCCCACCCGCCGGCGACCCAGCCGCTGGCCGAGAAGAAGATCACGGTCGAGGGCGACTCGATCCGGCTCGCCTAGTCCCGCTAGTCCCACAGGGCTCCGAGGGTCACCAGTTCGCTCTGGTACTCGATTCGGTCCGCCCACTCCACGGGCCAGGCGTCGGCCCCGTGGTAGGCCCCCGCGAACGCGCCCGTCAGACAGGCGATGGAGTCGGAGTCGCCGGAGCTGCACGCGGCCCGCCGCAGCGCCGTCACCGGCTCGTCCACGAAGAGCAGGAAGCACAACAGCCCGGTCGCCAGGGCCTCTTCGGCGATCCAGCCCGCGCCGGTGGCCAGACAGGGGTCGGTCTCCGGCGAGACGGTACGGACGGCGTCCCGCAGCCGGTCCAGGATCGCCAGGCACTCGTCCCAGCCGCGCGCGATGAAGTGCTCGGGCGTGGGGTCCTGACTCCGCGTCCACAGGTCGCCGAGCCAACGCTCCTGGTAGCGGGTGCGGTTGTCGATGGCGTACGACCGCAGCAGCCCGATCAGCCCGGTCGGCTCGGCCCCTTGCGCGAGCAGCCGTACGGCGTGCGCGGTGAGGTCGGAGGCGGCGAGCGCGGTGGGGTGCCCGTGGGTGAGCGCGGACTGCAACTGGGCGGCGCCAGAACGCTGTTCGTCGCTCAGTCCGGGGGCGAGTCCGAGGGGGGCGACGCGCATGTTGGCGCCGCAGCCCTTGGAGTGGATCTGGCTGGCGTCCTGCCAGAGCCGGCTCTCGTCCTTCAGCAGATTGCAGGCGGTCAGACACGTACGCCCCGGCGCCCGGTTGTTCTCCGGGGACTGGTACCAGTTCACGAACTCCTCGCGCAGCGGCCGCTCCAGCCGCAGCGGCCCGAGCAGCCCGCGGTCCATGGCCGTCCGCAGTCCGTGCCCGAGAGCGAGCGTCATCTGGGTGTCGTCCGAGACGAACGCCTTCGTCGGCAGCGGCATCTCCCGCCACGGCCCGCACTTGGCGAGGATCGACGGGACGTCGTTGAACTCGGTCGGGAATCCGAGCGCGTCCCCCAGGGCGAGCCCGATCAGCGTGCCGGTCGCGGCACGCTTCTTGACGGTGGTGGCGGTCATGCGGGGCGTCCTTCCCGGGACGGTCGGAGGAGGGGCGGGTGCAGGGCGGTGGCCGGTCCCGCGCGGTAGAGGGCGGCCGGTTTGCCGCGGCCGCCGGTCAACCGGGCGGCGCCGGGGACCTGTTCGACGAAGCCGGGCGTGGCGAGCACCTTGCGGCGGAAGTTGGGCCGGTCGAGCGTGGTGCCCCACACGGTCTCGTAGACCTGCTGGAGCTCGCCGAGGGTGAACTCGGCCGGGCAGAAGGCGGTGGCGAGGCAGCTGTACTCCAGCTTGGCGCCGACCCGTTCGTGGGCGTCGGCGAGGATGCGGTCGTGGTCGAAGGCGAGCGGCCGGGCCGTGTCGTACGGCACCCAGCGGGCGTCGGCCGCGTCGCTGCCGCCGTGCGGTTCGGGTGCGTCGGGCAGCAGCGCGGCGAAGGCGACGGAGACGACCCGCATCCGGGGATCGCGGTCGGGCTCGCTGTAGGTGCGCAGTTGCTCCAGGTGCAGCCCGGAGACGTCGAACAGGCCGGTCTCCTCGGCGAGTTCACGCCGGGCGGCCGTCTCCGCGGACTCGGCGGGCTGCACGAACCCGCCGGGCAGCGCCAGGCTTCCGGCGTACGGCTCCTGTCCGCGCTCGACGAGCAGGACATGCAGGGCGCCCGCGCGGAGGGTGAGGACGGCGAGGTCGACGGTGACGGCGAAGGGTTCGTAGGCGTGCTTGTCGTACTCGGCCACATCCACCCCTCTCTCTTAATAGTCATTCAGACTATAAAGAGCCGGGGTGAGTTCGCACAACCCGGGTAACCGCATCCGCATGGGCGAGATCCGTGTGGGCACGTGTTCGTGGACGGACCGGGCGTTGACCGGCAGCGGCTGGTATCCGCCGGGGCGGCGGGACGCCGAGGGACGGCTGCGGCACTACGCCGAGCGGTTCCCGGTCGTCGAGGTCGACTCGGCGTACTACGCGCTGCCGAACGCCCGCACCAGCGCCCTGTGGGCGGAGCGGACACCGGCCGGCTTCGTCTTCGACGTGAAGGCGTTCTCGCTGCTCACCGGTCATCCGACCCGGAGTGCGGTGATGCCGGGAGGGCTGCCCGCCGACCCCGGGAACCCGGCGGCGCTCGACGCGGTGTGGGCGCGCTTCACCGAGGGGATCGAGCCGCTGCGGGCGGCCGGGCGGCTCGGCGGGGTGCTGTTCCAGTTCCCGCCGTGGTTCCGGCCGGGGCAGCGGGCCGGGGCGTTCCTGCGGGAGTGCGCCGAGCGGACCGCCGGCTGGCCCGTCTCCGTGGAGTTCCGGCACCCCGGCTGGTGGCGCAGCGAGTGGGCGGACGTGACCGCCGCCCTGCTCGCCCGGTACGGCATGGCGGCGGTGGCCGTCGACATGGCGCAGACGCTCCCCGCCTCGATCCCGCCCGTCGCTCCCGTCACCTCGCCGCGGCTGTCGGTCGTCCGCTTCCACGGCCGCAGCGCGTCCTGGGGTACGGGGAGCAAGGAGGACCGCTTCCGCCACGAGTACCGGGAGGCCGAACTCGCCGAGTGGCTGCCCCGGTTGCGCTCCCTGGCCGGGCGGGTCGACGAGCTGCACGTGCTGTTCAACAACTGCTGCGGCACCGCGGCCGTCCGTGCCGCCGAGACGATGCGGCGCCTGCTGGCACAGGACGCCACCGTCACGGCGGCACGGGAGGCTCACTCCGCGGCGGCCCGGGACGGCGCGAACACCGCCACCACGGCGCCGACCGCCGCGATGCCCGCCGCCGCCCAGAGCGCCGGTCCGCAGCCGTCGAGGAAGTCGGTCCGCGAGCCGTAGCCGCCGTACGTCGTGAAGATCGCCGCGGCCACGGCGACCCCGAAGACCCCGCCGAGCTCGCGCAGCGCGTTGTTGACGCCGGCCGCCACGCCCGCGTCGCCCAGGGGGACGGCGGAGGTCACGGCGTTGGCCACGCTCGGGAACACCATCGAGATGCCGACGCCCGCGACGATCAGCGGCCCGACGAGGCTGTCGTAGCCGACGCCGGGTTCCACCCGCCAGGCCAGCAGGGCGAGCCCGATGCCCTGGAGGAGCAGGCCGGCCAGCATGAAGGGCCGGGTGCCGTACCGGTCGGCGAGGGCGCCCGCGACCGGGGAGATCAGCAGCGGGGTGGCGGTCCAGACGAGGATGCGCACGCCGGCCTCCAGGGGGTCGTAGCCGAGCCCGGTCTGGAAGAACTGCGTGATCATGAACAGAGCGCCGATCAGCGAGGCGAAGCCCAGGAAGGCCGCCGCGTTGGCCGTGGAGAACCGGCGGTCCTTGAAGTGGGCGAGCCTCAGCATCGGATACCGGGCGCCCTTGTGCTCCCACCTCAGGAAGGCGGCCACGAAGGCGATCCCGACGGCCAGGGTGGCGAGCACTTCCACGCTCCCCCAGCCCGCCTCGGGGGCCCGCACCGGCGCCCAGGCGAGGCCGGTCAGCCCGACCGCCGCCAACACCAGGCCCACGATGTCGAGTTGGGGGCGCGGCCCGAAGCTCTCGGTGAGTTTGCGGGCGGCCAGGGGCAGCATCACCAGCCCGAGGGGCACGTTCAGCCAGAAGATCCACTGCCAGGACAGGCCTTCGGTCACGGCCCCGCCCAGCACGGGCCCCGCGGCCACGCCGAGCCCGGTGACCCCGCCCCACACGCCGATCGCCACGCCCCGCTTCTCGGCCGGGAACGCCTCGCTGATCAGGGTGAGGGTGAGAGGCAGGAGCACGGCGGCGCCGGCGCCCTGCACCACCCGCGCGGCGATGAGCTGGCCCGAGTCGCCGGCGAGGCCCGCGGCGGCCGAGGCGAGCGTGAAGACGGCCAGCCCGGTCACGTACATCCGCCGTCGCCCGAACCGGTCGCCGAGGGCGGCGCCGGTCAGGGTGAGGCAGGCGAAGACGAGGTTGTAGGCGTTGATCGTCCATTCCAGCTCGGACAGGCTCGCCCCGAAGTCGGCCTGGAGCGCGGGCAGCGCGGTGGAGACGACCACGATGTCGAGGGCGCACAGCAGGGCGCCGAGCCCGGCGAGGGCGACGGTCCAGACGCGATGGGGTGGGGCGGGTGGGGCATGGGTTTCCCGGAGGGGGACTTCGAGTGCTTCGGTCGCTTCGGTCATCGTGGTGCCTTCCGTGAGTGTCGTTCACGGAAGGCAGACCGGGCTCATCGTGGAATGGAATCGCGGCGGCCGAGGAAGGCCAGGAGCCGGACGTCGGGCGGTGCGGAGGCCGCCACCGTGACCGGCGCCCCGAACCGCACCCCCCGGTCCTCGGCCGCGACCACGCACCGGGCGACGGGCAGCAGATCGGCCGCGAGGGCCACCGGCAGCGGGCGGGTCCTGCCGCACGCCTGGGCGACGTCCCAGCCGTGCACGGCGATCTCGACGGCGCCGACCGCGCCCATCACCCGTATGTCCAGCGGCCGTTCGCCGACCAGTACCTCGCCCTCGGCGCCGGCCGCCCAGGCGCCGAGCACGGCGCACGCGCGCGTGCGGAAGCCGCACTCCCGGTCGGCGTGCGGCAGCAGTCCGATCCGGCCGCCGGACAGCCCCTCGTACAACGCGTCGAGGGAGTCGTCGAGATGGCCGAGCAGCTCCCCCAGGTCCCACTCGGCGCACGGCGTGCCCCGGCCGAGCCCCATGGACTCCGCCCCGGCGACGCTCCCGAGCGCATAGGCGAGCGAACGCTCCAGCAGCTCCCCCACGTTCACGACAGCACCTCCGGCAGACCGAAGGAGGCGAACAGGGAAGGGTCGAGGAAGACCGTCACACGCCCGATCTCCCGGCCGTGACGCGTGAGCACCTGGACGGAGTGCGCGCGCAGGACGCCGTCGACGCCCCGCTCGTACATCGCCGCCGCCGGCTGCCCGTTCGCGCGCGTGGGCAGCATCCGCAGCCCGCGCTTGGCACGCGCGCGTGGCTCCAGGAAGCGCAGCGCGTCCTTCTGGCCGCGGAACCACTCCAGGTAGGGCGGCATCTCCAGTTCGACGCCGTCCCGCAACAGCGCGAGCAGGGCGTCCATGTCGGCGTTCTCGAAGGCGGCCATGTACCGGTCGAGCACTTCGCGGTCGGCGGCGCCGTCGGGTTCCACGACGAGATCCTCGTCGGGCGCGACCTCGTCGAGACGGGCACGCGCGCGTTGGAGGCTGCTCTTCACGGCGGCGGTGGAGGTGTCGAGGAGGGCCGCGACCTCGGGCGCCCGCCAGGCGAGCACGTCCCGCAGGATGAGCACGGCCCGCTGCCGCGCGGGCAGATGCTGGAGCGCGGCGACCAGGGCGAGCCGCAGACTGCCCCGCGCGGCCACGACCGTCGCCGGGTCGAGCAGCGCGTCCGGCAGCGGCTGGAGCCACGGGACGTCCGTCGCGGGGGCCCTCAGCGACTCCTCAGGCGCCTCTGACGGGCCGCCGAGCCCCGTGGGCAGCGGACGCCGCGTACGGCTCTCCAGGGCCGTCAGACACGTGTTGGTGGCGATCCGGTGCAGCCAGGTGCGCAGGGACGCCCGGCCCTCGTAGCCGTCGTAGGACCGCCAGGCCCGCAGATAGGTCTCCTGCACCAGGTCCTCGGCCTCGTCGGCCGAGCCCACCATCCGGTAGCAGTGCGCGAGCAGCTCGCGCCGGTACGGGTCGGTGAGCCGCACGAACTCGTCGCGGTCCGTCGTCGCCCCCATGGCCACTCCTCTCGCCGGTCATGAGTACAGACCGGCGAGGGAGCGAAAACGCATCGGCGGGACGGACCCGAGGAGGCTCGGAGCCCGAAGAGGCCTAGAGGTCGACTTCCTTCATCAGCATGCCGACCTCGGTGTTGGACAGCCGGCGCAGCCAGCCCGACTTCTGGTCGCCCAGGGTGATCGGGCCGAACGCCACGCGCACCAGCTTGTCGACCGGGAAGCCGGCCTCGGCCAGCATCCGGCGCACGATGTGCTTGCGGCCCTCGTGCAGGGTGACCTCGACGAGGTAGTTCTTGCCGGTCTGCTCGACGACCCGGAAGTGGTCCGCCTTGGCGTACCCGTCCTCCAGCTGGATGCCGTCCTTGAGCCGCTTGCCCAGGTCGCGCGGGATCGGGCCCACGATGTGCGCGAGGTAGACCTTCTTCACGCCGTACTTGGGGTGGGTCAGCCGGTGTGCCAGCTCGCCGTGGTTGGTGAGCAGGATGACGCCCTCGGTCTCGGTGTCCAGCCGGCCGACGTGGAAGAGCCGCGTCTCCCGGTTGGTGACGTAGTCGCCGAGGCACTGGCGGCCCTCGTTGTCCTCCATCGTGGAGACGACACCGGCGGGCTTGTTCAGCGAGAAGAACTGGTACGACTGGGTCGCGACCGTCAGACCGTCGACCTTGACCTCGTCCTTCTCCGGGTCGACCCGCTTGCCCTGCTCCAGGACGATCTCGCCGTTGACCTCGACCCGCGCCTGCTCGATGAGCTCCTCGCAGGCCCGCCGGGAGCCGTAGCCCGCGCGCGCGAGGACCTTCTGGAGCCGCTCGCCCTCCTGCTCGGCGCCCGGGAAGGTCTTGGGGAGCTTCACGTCCTTCTTGTTCGCGTACCGCTCCCGGTTGCGCTCCTCGGCCCGCGCCTCGTACTCACGGGAGGTCGCCGGCACCCAGCGGCCGCGCCCGGTGCCACCCTGCTTGGGTCCGCCCTTGGCGCCGCCGCGCGCCGTAGCGCCACGCCCGGACTTCGGACCCTGCGGAGAGGCGCCGGGACCCACGTCGTACTGGCGCTCCTCGGGGCGCGGCTTCTTCGGCCGGCCGCCCTGCTTGTCGTCACGGGAGTTACCGGCACCGCGGTAATTCCCGCGGCCACCGCTGCTCCCGCCGCGGCCGCCGCTGTTGCCACCACGGCTCCCGCCGTTGTTTCCGCTGCTGTTCCTGCCGCTGCTGCTTCGCATCAAATTTCCGTCTAGTCGTCTGCGTCCTGGCCGTCCGGCGCGTCAGGAGCGTCCGGATCGAACGACGGAACCCCTTCCAGTGTCTCGGCCTCGATCGCCTCCGCCTCCGGGAGGAAGGGCGCGAGCTCCGGGAGCTCGTCCAGACCGCGCAGGCCCATCCGCTCCAGAAAGTAGTTCGTCGTCGTGTACAGGATCGCACCTGTTTCGGGTTCCGTGCCCGCCTCCTGGACCAGACCCCGCTGGAGCAGGGTCCGCATGACCCCGTCACAGTTCACTCCGCGCACCGCGGAGACCCTGCTGCGGCTGACCGGCTGGCGGTAGGCGACGACCGCGAGCGTCTCCAGCGCCGCCTGGGTGAGCCGGGCCTGCTGCCCGTCCAGGACGAAGCCCTCGACGGCCGCCGCGAACGCGGGCCGGGAGTAGAAACGCCAGCCCCCGGCGATGAGCCGCAGCTCGAAGCCGCGCCCCTGCACGGTGTACTCGTCGGCCAGCTCCCGCAGCGCGTCGCCGATCTGCCGCTTGGGCCGCTGGAGGATCTTCGCCAGGTGCTCCTCGGTCGCGGGCTCGTCCACGACCATGAGGACGGCCTCAAGAGCCGGCTTGAGTTCGAGGTCGGCGACGGTACGCAGCCCGGCCGGTGCGTCGGTGGTCTCCTCGCTCACGCCTTGTCCTCCTTGGGCGGCTCGGGCGGTCGGTCGAACTCGTCGGTCACCGTCGGCGTCTCGTCCCCCTCGCCGCCGGTCCACCGCACGATCAGGTCCCCGAGCGCGGTCTCCTGGTCGAGGGCGACGGCCTTCTCCCGGTACAGCTCCAGGAGAGCCAGGAATCGCGCTACGACGGTGAGGGTGTCGTCGGTGTCCTCGACGAGCGCGCGGAAGCTGGCCTCGCCGAGTTCCCTGAGCCGGGCGACGACGATCCCGGCCTGCTCCTGCACGCTGACCAGCGGGGCGTGGATGTGGTCGACGTACACCTGCGGTTTGGGCTTGGGCTGCATCGCCTTCACGGCGAGCTTCGCGAACCCCTCCGCGCCGATGCTGATGACGACCTCGGGCAGCAGCTCCGCGTGGTGCGGTTCCAGGCCGACGGTACGGGGGTAGCGGCGGGCCTCCTCGTCGAGGCGCCGGTTGAAGATGTCCGCGATCTGTTTGTACGCGCGGTACTGGAGGAGCCTCGCGAAGAGCAGGTCACGGGCTTCCAGCAGGGCCAGGTCGGCCTCGTCCTCGACCTCGGCGGCGGGCAGCAGCCGGGCGGCCTTGAGGTCCAGCAGGGTCGCGGCGACGACCAGGAACTCGGTCGTCTGGTCCAGGTCCCAGTCCGGTCCCATGGCCCGGATGTGCGCCATGAACTCGTCGGTGACCTTGGACAGCGCGACCTCGGTGACGTCCAGCTTGTGCTTGGAGATCAGCTGGAGGAGCAGGTCGAAGGGGCCCTCGAAGTTGGCGAGGCGGACCTTGAAGACACCGTCGTCGGGTTCTTCCGCGACCGGCTCAGCCACCTCAGCAGGCACCTCGGGCACCTCAGCAGGTGCCTCGGGCGCCCCCGGCCCCCGGCCCAGCGCACGCCGACGGCCGGCAGCGGCGCCGGCAGCGGGGACAGGGACGTCGTTCGAGGTCATGGCCCCCGCAGGCTACCGCTACCGCCCGCGCAGCCGTCGTACGAGGATGCTCGCGTCCCCACGGGACTCCAGATCGGCCAGCACCACGGCGACCGCCTCGCGGACGATGCGCCCGCGGTCGACGGCCAGTCCGTGCTCGCCGCGGAGCACCAGACGCGCGTGCTCCAGATCCATGAGCTCCTCGGCGGAGACGTACACGGTGATCTTCTCGTCGTGCCGCTCCCGGCCGCTGGGCCGGCGCGCGGACGCCCTGCTGCCGCCGCCCCGCTGCTTGCGCGGTGCGGCGGCGGCAGAACCTTCCTGCGCGTCCTGACGTCGCGTGGAGCGCTCCGCCGCGGTGCCCCGGCTGCGGGACTCACCGGCCTCGGCCGGCTCCGTGGCCACGTGCTCCGCCCCGTCGCCGTCCCCGCCCTGCGCGGGCACGGACTGCGGTGCGTCCTCCGCCGCCGCCGCGTCGCTCTCGCCGGCGGGAGCGGGCACCCGGGCGTCGCCGTTGGCCCCCCGCCGCGGACTGGACGGCTGGAGCGCCATTCCCCCTGTCGTACGGAAGAGTTCGTCGGCCCCCGGCAGACTCACTCGGCGTGACACCGGGCGAGCACCTCCCTGGCGAGCTGGCGGTAGGCGGCGGCACCGACGGAGTTGGAGGCGTACGTGGTGATCGGCTCACCGGCGACCGTGGTCTCCGGGAAGCGGACCGTGCGCCCGATGACCGTGTGGTAGACGTGGTCGTCGAACGCCTCGACCACGCGGGCCAGGACCTCTCGGCTGTGCACCGTGCGCGAGTCGTACATCGTGGCGAGGATGCCGTCGAGCTCCAGCTCGGGGTTGAGCCGCTCCTGGACCTTCTCGATGGTCTCCGTCAGCAGGGCGACACCACGGAGGGCGAAGAACTCACACTCCAGTGGCACTATCACCTTGTGCGCGGCCGTCAGCGCGTTCACGGTCAGCAGACCGAGTGACGGCTGACAGTCGATCACGATGTAGTCGTAGTCGGCCATGAGCGGCTTCAGGGCCCGCTGCAGCGTCGACTCGCGGGCGACCTCGGAGACCAGCTGGACCTCCGCCGCCGACAGGTCGATGTTGCTCGGCAGCAGGTCCATGTTGGGGACCGCGGTCTTGAGCAGGACCTCGTCGGCCGCCATGCCCCGCTCCATGAGCAGGTTGTAGACGGTGAGGTCGAGCTCCATCGGGTTGACACCGAGACCCACCGACAGCGCGCCCTGCGGGTCGAAGTCCACGAGCAGCACCCGGCGTCCGTACTCCGCGAGCGCGGCACCCAGGTTGATGGTCGACGTGGTCTTGCCGACGCCGCCCTTCTGGTTGCACATCGCGATGATCTTCGCGGGGCCGTGATCGGTGAGCGGGCCCGGGATCGGGAAGTACGGCAGCGGGCGACCGGTCGGGCCGATGCGCTCACGGCGCTGACGGGCAGCGTCGGGAGCGAGCGTGGCCGCGTACTCGGGATCCGGCTCGTACTCGGCGTCGGGGTCGTAGAAGTGCCCCTCGGGCAGTTCGTCGTAGTCGGCGAAGTGGTTGTGGGGCGCGCCACTTCCGTCGCCGGCCATGGCGTTCACGTGATGGCCATCCATGCTCTGGTGTGCTGACAGAGTCGTCCCTGTCGTCTGGTGACTCTGGTGGGCTGCGAAGGTGCGCACCGCCACGGAGCCGACAGCCTCGAACCCCGCGGGACCCTGGTCCCGTACCGGCATTCCTGGTTGACCACCCCCGGGAGTAAATGTCGACTCATTCACAAGTCGTCTTACCTCCTTGGTGACCAGGAAACTTCTAGACAGGTCAGCGTGGCACCATGCCGACAGTCGGCGACTCTATGGCGTGTCGGGCGTCCGCAGCAACACAATCCGCCGGACCCGGCCCGATGTGTCGGCAATGAAACATCCCTCTGTCAAGGGCGTACGGCCGTCGCACGGCAGGTTTCACCGGTGTGCGAATCGACCAAAGGGTTACGTTCGAGGCGAGTTGACCGAGAGTCGCAAAGTGACCATACACACATCCGGCCGGACCTTGTCGGGCAAGGTCCGGCCGGGTGCGCGTCGTTGACACGCCATGTTGACGTATCGCCTTTATGAAAAGGTGACTTAGCCGTTCGTCGAGGTCAGGGGCTCAGCCGAGCAGCGTCTCGAGCTCCACGTGCTCCAGGCCGTGCGCCTCGGCGACCTCGCGGTAAACGACCTTGCCCTCATGGGTGTTGAGGCCCTTGGCGAGCGCGGGGTCGCGGCGCAGCGCCTCCACCCAGCCGCGGTTGGCGAGTTCGACGATGTAGGGCAGCGTCGCGTTGGTGAGCGCGTAGGTGGAGGTGTTGGGCACCGCGCCGGGCATGTTGGCGACGCAGTAGAAGACCGAGTTGTGGACCTGGAAGGTCGGCTCGGCGTGCGTGGTCGGGTGGGAGTCCTCGAAGCAGCCGCCCTGGTCGATCGCGATGTCGACAAGGACACTTCCCGGCTTCATCCGGGCCACGAGCTCGTTGGTGACCAGCTTCGGGGCCTTGGCGCCCGGGATGAGCACCGCGCCGATGACGAGGTCGGCGTCGAGGACGGCCTTCTCCAGCTCGAAGGAGTTGGACATGATCGCCCGGACCTTGGTGCCGAAGACCTTGTCGGCCTCGCGGAGCTTGTTGATGTCGCGGTCGAGCAGCGTGACGTGGAAGCCCATGCCGACGGCGATCTGGGTGGCGTTCCAGCCGGAGACACCGCCGCCGATGACGACGGCACGCGCGGGCTGGGTGCCGGGGACGCCGCCGGGGAGCACACCGCGGCCGCCGACCGAGCGCATCAGGTGGTAGGCGCCGACCTGCGGGGCCAGGCGGCCCGCGACCTCGGACATCGGGGCGAGCAGCGGCAGGGCGCGGTTCGGCAGCTCGACGGTCTCGTAGGCGATGGCGGTGGTGCCGGACTCGATGAGCGCGTCGGTGCACTCCTTGGAGGCGGCCAGGTGCAGGTAGGTGAAGAGCGTCTGGTCCTTGCGGAGGCGGTGGTACTCCTCGGCGATGGGCTCCTTGACCTTCAGCAGCAGGTCGGCGGTGGCCCACACCTCGTCGGCGGTGCCGAGGATCTTGGCGCCGGCGGCGATGTACTCCTCGTCCGGGATCGACGAGCCGACACCGGCGCCCTGCTCGATGACGACCTGGTGGCCGTGGCGCACCAGCTCGTGCACGCCGGACGGGGTGATGGCCACCCGGAACTCGTTGTTCTTGACCTCGCGGGGGATGCCGACCTTCACGTCGATCACGGTCCTTGGCTCAGTGGATGTGGGGCAATACAACACATACCCAGGCATGCATGAGCACACCGGGAGACACCGCAGGAGAAGGTGCGGCAGAGCCAGTCTAATGAAGGTGTTCCCGCTGTCTAGCCTTTCATTGCATCAATCTTCTGCGGGTGTACTACGGATTTCGCAGGCATCAGCGTCTTGTTTCGAAGGATCAGGCCGCTCCGGTTCCGTTTCCGGCTCCGAAACCTCCTCCCCCAGCAGCCGCTCCGCGGCCCCCCGGTGCAGCGCCGCCGCGGTGGGATCGCCCAGGTGATCGAGCGTGTCGGCGAGCCTCAGCTGAAGCGCCGCCTGAAGCCGTACGTCCTCCGCGCGCCGCGCCCACTCCACCGCCTCCTGGCAGGTGCGCAGCGATTCCTCGGGGCGTCCGGCGTACTCCTGGACCCGCGCCAGCTCGCTCAACGCCCGCGCGTGGGCGGCGACATCGCCCTCCTTGCGATATCCGGCGACCGCGGCCCGCCAGCCCCGCAGCGCCTCGCCGTACCGGCCCGCGTAGGTGTGCGCGGCGGCGATACGGCCGTACAGCCGGGCGGCGTCCGCGCGCTCGTCCCGGGCCAGGCGCTGGGCGAGGGCGCGGCCGAACCAGTCGGCGGCCCGGTCGTAGTCCCCGAGCTCCAGATGCGCGCCGCCTACGGATTCCATCGCGCGGCCGGTCGCATACGGGTCGTTCGCCTGGCGTCCGGCGTCCAGCGCGGCCCGGTAGCGGGTCAGCGCGTCGGCCGTGCGCCCGGTCTGTGCGTCCAGGTCCCCCAGGTTCAGCAGCGCCGCCGCCTTCTCCCGAGGCAGCTCCCGGCGCTCGGCCACGTCCAGGACGAGCCGGTGGATGCCGTACAGGTCGGGGGCGGCGGCCTGGGTGCCGAAGTGCGCGACCATCGCCCTGACCAGCTGGGACATCAGCCGCCTGGCAAGGGTGTCGAGCTCCCCGTCGGCGACGGCGAGGCGGGCCGAGGCCAGCAGGGCGGGCCTGCGGATGCGCAGCCAGTCCTCGGCGGCCCGGGGACTGGGGAAGCGCAGCGAGCGGGGCATGCCCTGGAGCTTCTCCCGGGCTTCGGGGCTGTCGGTCTCGGTGATGGCGCGGCAGGACTGGAGCAGCCGTACCGTCCGCTCCAGCATCCGGGCGCGGGCCAACTGGAGCTCGGCTGGGCGGTCCTGGGACTCGGCGAGGGACTTCAGCAACGGGTGCAGACAGGCCGGCACCTCGTACAGCGGGAGGGGCGACTCCACGGCGTGCAGCAGGCCGAGGGCGACGAAGTCGTCCAGGGTGGTGCGGGCGCCGCCCACCGAGCAGCCGGCGAGGGCGGAGGCGGTGTGCGGGTCGACCAGGCCGGCCGGGGCGAGGGAGAGCAGTCGCAGTATCCGGGCGGCGGGGCTGGGCAGGGAGCCGTAGGCGAGGCGGAAGACCCGGGTCAGGGGCGTCCCCTCGTCGCCCTCGGCGTGCAGGTGCTTGGCGAGGTCGGCGACGGCGGCCTTCGGCCGGGCGGCGAGCCAGCCGCCGGCCAGCGTCAGGGCGGCGGGCTCGCCCTGGCACTCCTCGACGAGGGTCTCGGCGGCCCGCGGGTCGACGGTGATGCGGACCGAGCCGGTGTGCCGGGTGAGCAGCTCCAGGGCGGACTTGGTGTCGAGGCCGCCCAGCGTGCAGGGGCGGACGTCGGAGATACCGGTGAGCGGGCCGTCGGACACCGCGACGACCAGGCACTCCGGAGTGTCCGGGAGCAGGGCGTCGACCTGGTCGGCGGTCACCGCGTCGTCGAGCAGGAGCAGCGCGCCGCGGTCGGCGAGGGCCTCGCGCAGCGCCGCCGTGAGGTCGTCCTCGGCGGCGCCGGCCGGGGTCGGCCGGTCCAGGGCGGCGAGCAGTTCACGGGCGGCGCGCTCGACGGGGACGGGGGTGCCGTCGGGCTCGCTGAGGCGGGCCTTGAACACTCCGTCGTAACGGTCCGCGACCTGTCGTACGAGCTCCTCGGCGAGCGCGGTGCGGCCCGAGCCGGGGCGGCCCGCGATGAGCAGCACACGCGCGCGGGGGGCCTTCCGGCCGGAGAGGGTGTCGAGGCCCGCCCGTTCGATGTCGGCGCGGAGTTCCTTCAACTCCCGTGTCCGGCCCAGGAACTGACCTTCGGCCGACAGCTGAACGCCGCTCGTGTCCACCGCCTGATCCGTCACGGGCCACACTCCCGTCCCACCGCACGCGCAAGCCCGCCGGGACTCCGAACGGGCATTTACAGAGCGTAGTTCACCCTCTGCAACGTTCCCGGTGGAGCACGGCGGGCAGGTCGCCCGATCGGATCAACCGATGGTCACACCAGGAGTGTTCAGGACTCGAAGGGACGCGCGGGCCAGGGCGCGTCCGCGGGACGCAGCGCGTCGAGGCCGTCGCCCTGCTGCGCGGCGACGAGCGAAAGCACGCCGACCACCAGGCAGTTGTTGTGCAGCTCGCCCGCCAGCACGCCCCGCACGAGCTCGTCGAGGGGCACGCGCGCGTACTCCAGGTCGATCTCCTCGTGCTCCACCTCGAAGCGCTCGCCCTCGGCCTCCGACAGATCACGGGCCAGGAAGATCCGCACGGCCTCGTCACAGCCGCCGGCCGTGGTGTAGACGTCGGTCAGCACCCGCCAGTCCTCGGCCTTGACGTGCGCCTCCTCGTACAGCTCGCGCTGGGCCGCGTGCAGCGGGTTCTCGCCGGGCACGTCGAGCAGGCCGGCCGGGATCTCCCACAGCTTCTGGCGCACCGGGTGGCGGTACTGCTTGATCAGCAGCACCCGGCCCTCGTCGTCGAGGGCGAGCACGCCGACCGAGCCGGGGTGGACCTGGTAGTCACGGCGGACGACCTTGCCGTCGGGCATGACCACGTCGTCGGTGCGCACGGAGGTCTTGTTGCCCACGAAGGGGGTCTCCGTCGCCCGGATCTCCCACTCCTCCGGGGTGTCCTTGATCGTCATGCCCAGTCCTTCCGCACGTGCTCAAAGAGAAGCCGGGGCGCCGCCTTTTGAATGCGAACGCCCCGGCCACCGTACAACTGTTGTGTTACTTCGAGGTCTTCCGCTGAACCGCGGCCTTCACCAGGCCCGCGAAGAGCGGGTGCGGCCTGGTCGGACGCGAACGCAGCTCGGGGTGCGCCTGGGTCGCCACCAGGTAAGGGTGCACGTCCCGCGGGTACTCCACGTACTCGACGAGCTTGCCGTCGGGCGACGTGCCGGAGAACAGGATGCCCGCCTTCTTCTCCAGCTCCGCGCGGTAGGCGTTGTTCACCTCGTAGCGGTGGCGGTGGCGCTCCTCGATGTACTCCTTGCCGTCGTACACCTCGCGCACGATCGAGCCCTCGGCCAGCTTCGCCGGGTACATGCCGAGCCGCATGGTGCCGCCCATGTCGCCCTCACCGGCGACGATGTCGAGCTGCTCGGCCATGGTGGAGATGACCGGGTGGGCGGTGGCGGAGTCGAACTCGGTGGAGTTGGCGTCCGGGATGTCGGCCAGGTTGCGCGCGGCCTCGATCACGATGCACTGAAGGCCCAGGCAGAGACCGAGCAGCGGGATCTTGTTCTCGCGGGCGTACTGGATCGCGCCGACCTTGCCGAGCACACCGCGGTCGCCGAAGCCGCCCGGGATGCAGATGCCGTCGACGTCACCGAGCTGCGCCGCGGCGCCGGCCGGGGTCTTGCAGTCGTCGGAGGTGACCCACTTGATCTTGACGCGGGCCTTGTTGGCGAAGCCGCCCGCGCGCAGCGCCTCGGTGACCGAGAGGTAGGCGTCCGGCAGGTCGATGTACTTGCCGACCAGGGCGAGGGTGATCTCGTGGTCGGGGTTGTGGACGCGGTCGAGCAGGTCGTCCCAGGTCGTCCAGTCCACGTCGCGGAACGGCAGGTCCAGCTTGCGGACGACGTAGGCGTCCAGGCCCTCGCCGTGCACGGTCTTCGGGATGTCGTAGATCGAGCGGGCGTCGGGGCAGGCGACCACGGCGGCCTCGTCGACGTCGCACATCAGCGAGATCTTCCGCTTGATCGCGGTGGGGACCTCGCGGTCGCAGCGCAGCACGATCGCGTCCGGCTGGATACCGATGTTCCGCAGGGCCGCAACCGAGTGCTGGGTCGGCTTCGTCTTCAGCTCTCCCGACGGCCCGATGTACGGAAGGAGGGAGATGTGGACCACGAAGACGTTGTCCCGGCCGACCTCGTGACGGACCTGGCGGACCGTCTCCAGGAACGGCAGCGACTCGATGTCGCCGACCGTACCGCCGACCTCCGTGATGACCACGTCGACCTCGTCGGTGGCCATGCGGCGGATGCGGTGCTTGATCTCGTTGGTGATGTGCGGGATGACCTGCACGGTGTCGCCGAGGTACTCGCCGCGCCGCTCCTTGGCGATCACCGTGGAGTAGACCTGGCCTGTAGTGACGTTGGCGCTGCCGTCCAAGTCGCGGTCGAGGAAGCGCTCGTAGTGTCCGATGTCCAGGTCGGTCTCGGCGCCGTCGTTGGTGACGAAGACCTCTCCGTGCTGGAAGGGGTTCATCGTGCCGGGGTCGACGTTCAGGTACGGGTCGAGCTTCTGCATGACGACGCGCAGGCCCCGGGCCTTGAGCAGCATCCCCAGGCTGGAGGCCGTCAGGCCCTTGCCGAGAGAGGAGGCGACACCCCCGGTGACGAAGATGTGCTTGGTCGTCGTAGATTTCGGCGGCATGGCCAAGAGGGGGCTCCCGTGGTCGCGATCTGGGGTGCGGGGCGGCGCTGTGACCGGAGATTCCCGGCGTCGCCGTCGCTGCGGTCGGGGGTTTTGTCCACCACCGGTCCACGGGCTACCAGGGTATCAGCGCCTCGGGGGGATGGCTTCCGGCCACGCTCCGCGCACGCGTCGACACAGACGCTCACCCGTCACGGGTTTCTTACCGGCTGCTCACCCGTTCGGCCCATCCGCGTTGCCCGGAGCGGCACACAGATCATCTACGTGCGTCGTATCCTGCTCGGACATTCACTGCCGAGCGCGCCCGGCAACACGGCACCACCCCCCGCCCGTAAGCCCCGGAACAACGTGAGCTCGTCAGTTCGTTGAGAAGAGATCGTCGTTTTGCCCAGCGGCACAGCGACTGTTTTGCTTGACCGCTCAACGACGTATTACAACGACCCCTTGACCGCACTAGCGACAGCCCCCTTTTTTCCCAGGGGGTGACGTGGCCGTTCGACTGGAGTTGCACGTGGCCGGGCGCATCGAAGACTACGCACTCATCGGAGACATGCAGACCGCCGCCCTGGTCTGCCGGGACGGCACAGTGGACTGGCTGTGCCTGCCCCGCTTCGACTCGCATGCCATCTTCGCCGGCCTGCTGGGCACCGAGGAGCACGGCTTCTGGCGCCTGGGGCCCGCGCATGCCGCCGACGCCGAGCCGCCCACCGCGGCCCGGCGCAGCTACCGCGGCGACTCGCTGATCCTGGAGTCCGAGTGGGACACCCCGCGCGGCACGGTCCGGATCACCGACTTCATGCCGCCGCGTGACGGCGCGCCGCAGCTGATCCGGATCGTGGAAGGCGTCTCGGGCCGGGTCCCGATGCGCTCGGCCCTGCGGATGCGTTTCTCGTACGGGCGGGTCGTGCCGTGGGTGCACAAGCACGACGGGCGCACGGTCGCCGTCGCGGGCCCCGACTCGGTGTGGTTCGACACCGACTGCGAGACCTACGGCAAGTCCCTGACCACGTACTCGGACTTCACGGTCGCCCCGGGTGACCGGATCGCGTTCACGATCTCGTGGGAGCCCTCGCACAAGCAGCCGCCGCCGCTGCCGGAGCCGGAGCAGTCGCTGGAGGCGACCGAGGAGTTCTGGCGGGACTGGGTCGATCACTGTACGTACCACGGCCCCTACCGCGAGGCCGTCGTCCGCTCGCTGATCACGCTGAAGGCGCTGACGTACGCCCCGACCGGCGGCATCGTCGCCGCCCCGACGACCTCGCTGCCCGAGGACATCGGCGGCGTCCGCAACTGGGACTACCGCTACACCTGGCTCCGCGACGCCGCGATCACACTCTCCTCGCTGCTGCGCACCGGCTACCGCGAGGAGGCCCGCGCCTGGCGCGAGTGGCTGCTGCGGGCGGTCGCGGGCGACCCCGAGAACCTTCAGATCATGTACGGCATCGCGGGTGAGCGGGAGCTGGGCGAGGCCGAGCTGGACTGGCTGCCGGGCTACGAGAACTCCGCGCCGGTCCGGGTCGGCAACGGCGCGGCCCACCAGCTCCAGCTCGACGTGTACGGCGAGGTCACCGAGGCCCTGCACCTGGCCCACATGACGGGCCTGGCCCGCAACGACTACGCGTCCCTGCTCCAGCTCAAGCTCATCCGCTACCTGGAGGACCACTGGGACGAGCCGGACGAGGGCATCTGGGAGGTGCGCGGCCCGCGCCGCCATTTCGTGCACTCCAAGGTCATGGCCTGGGTCGCGGTGGACCGCACGATCAAGCTCATCGAGTCCGGGGACGCGGACGGCCCGCTGGAGCGCTGGCGCGAGCTGCGCGACGACATCCACCGGGACGTGTGCGAGAAGGGCTACGACAAGGAGCGCAACACGTTCACGCAGTCGTACGGCTCCAAGGAGCTGGACGCCTCCCTGCTGCTGATCCCGCAGATGGGCTTCCTGCCGCCGGACGACAAGCGGGTCATCGGCACCATCGAGGCGATCCAGCGCGAGCTGTCCACGCCGGACGGCTTCATCCTGCGCTACCCGACCGAGGGCGACAGCGAGGGCGTCGACGGACTGCCCGGTGACGAGGGGGCGTTCCTGGCCTGCTCGTTCTGGATGGCGGACGACCTCGCGATGATCGGCCGCGTCGACGAGGCCCGCAAGCTGTTCGAGAAGCTCCTCGCGCTGCGCAACGACCTCGGACTGCTCGCCGAGGAGTGGGACCCGCGTCTGAAGCGCCAGGTGGGCAACTTCCCGCAGGCCTTCAGCCACGTCCCGCTGATCGACACGGCCCTGCGGCTGACGGCGTCGGGGGCGTACGGGGGCTGACGGGGGCTGACCGACGTCACGGGCGTGCCGCGCCTGCCGCAGCGCGGCGCGGCACGCCCCGTTTGTGACCATTCGGGAACGTCCCCCCGCCCGGCAGGACCACAGCCCCCACCCCGCCTACGCTGGAACCACCTGCCCCTGCATGAAAGGGGGCGCCCCAATGGCCTCCCCATCAAAGGCCGGCACGGCTCTCGCCGCGCTGCGCGAGGAACTGGTCGGCGACGTGTTCGCCCCGGGGGACGCGGGCTACGACGAGGCCCGTACCGTCTTCAACGCGATGATCGACCGGCATCCGGCGGTGATCGCCCAGTGTGTCGACGAGGCCGACGTCGTACGGGCGGTGCGCTTCGGCCGGGACCTGGACCTGCCGATCGCGGTGCGCGGCGGCGGGCACAGCGTGGCGGGGATGGCGCTGAACGACGGCGGTCTGGTGATCGACCTGCGCCACATGCGGGCGGTCACCGTCGACCCCACCGCATCGGCGGTACGGATCGCGGGTGGCGCCACGATGAGCGACCTGGACCGGACCTGCCAGCCGTACGGCCTGGCCACCACCGGCGGCCGGGCCTCCACCACCGGCGTCGGCGGGTTCGTCCTCGGTGGCGGCACCGGCTGGCTGGACCGCTGGTGCGGGCTCGCCGTCGACAACCTCCTCGGCGTCGACCTGGTCACCGCCGACGGCCGTCGGGTGCACGCGAGCGCCGACGACGAGCCGGAGCTGTTCTGGGGGCTGCACGGTGGCGGCGGCAACTTCGGCATCGCGACCGCGCTCACCCTGAGGCTGCACGAACTGCCCGAGTTCGCCATCGCGTTCCTGCTGTTCCTCCCGGAGCACGGCCCCGAGGTCGTCCGCACCTACCGCGACATCATGGCCACGGCCCCGAACGAAGCGAGCGGCGGCGTCATCTATCTCACCGGCCCGCCCGAGGAGTTCGTGCCGCCGCACCTGGTCGGCACGCTGCTGTGCGGTGCGCTGCTGACGTACGCCGGGTCCGAGGCGGACATGCGCAAGGTCGCCGAGCCGCTGCTGGCGCTGCCGCACGAGACGGAGATCGTCGGGGCGATGCCGTACGCGGATGTCCAGTGCATGCTCGACGATCCGCCGGGGATGCGGAACTACTGGTCGGCGGAGTATCTCAGGGAGGCGCCGGACGCGTTCCTGGACGTCTACTGCGCGCGGGCGGCGTCCATGCCGGTGCCCACCGGCACCATCCATGTCCTGTTCCCGCAGGGCGGGGCGATCGCCGACGGGCCGCGCGAGTACCCGGTGCCGTACCGGGACGCGCTATGGGCCGTGCATCCCTTCGCGATGTGGGAGGACCCGGCGGACGACGAGCGGGTGATCCAGTGGGTCAGGGACGTCCGAGCGGACGCCCGGCCGTGGAGCACCGGCGCGGTCTACCTCAACTTCATCGGCGACGAAGGCGCCGACCGGGTCGTGGCCGGGGTCGGCGCGGAGAACACCGACCGACTGGCGGCACTGAAGCGGGAGTACGACCCGGACAACGTCTTCCGCTTCAACCACAACATCAGCCCTGCGTGAGCTGCGGCGGGGAGCGCCGGCGTCCGGAGATGTCGTCGAGGCATCCGCACAGGTAGCGTCCGGCTCATGGACAGCAGATTCGACAGCCAGGGCGCCGGCATCACCGTTCAACGGGCGCTGGAGCTGCCCGGCCTGCGCAGTGGCCTGCCCGAGATCCTCGCGGGCGCCGACCGGTTGCAGCGGCCCGTGCGCTGGGTGCACGCGGGCGAGGTGCCCAACATCGCGTCCCTGCTCAAGGGCGGCGAGCTTCTGCTGACCACCGGCTACGGGCTCGGCACCCGCCCGGCCGAACAGCGGGCGTTCGTCCGCACCCTCGCCGAGCGCGGCATCGCGGCCCTCGTCATCGAACTCGGCCCCCGCTTCACCCGGCTCCCCGCGGCCCTCGTCGACACGGCCCGCGCGACCGGCCTCCCGCTCGTCCAACTCCACCGCGAGGTGCCGTTCGTGACGGTCACGGAGGAGATCCACACCGAGATCGTCAACGGCCACTACGCACTGCTCCAGCGGGCCGAGGAGGTCCACCGCCGATGTACGGAGGCCCTGCTGGGCGGCGGCGGGGTGCCCCAGGTCCTCGGCATCCTGGCCGACTTCAGCGACAACCCGGTCTTCCTGGAGACGACCGACGGCCAGCTCCTGTACGCGGCCGGGGCCGGGCCCGAGGGGGCGGACCCGCTCCAGGTGTGGGAGGGGCTGCGCGGCCAGCACAAGGACACCCCGCCGGCCGGGTCCGTGCTGGTCGACGTGCCCGGCGGCGGGCCCGGCACCGGCTCGGTACGGGCCCGCCTGGTCCTGCTCCCGGTCCGCGGCTCCCTGGTCCCCGTGCACCGGATGGCGGCCGAGCGGGCGGCGGGCATTCTCGCCGTCGTGCTGATGCAGGCCCGCCAGGAGGAGGAGCTGGCCGCGCGGGGCCGCGGCGACTTCCTGACCGACCTCGCCGAGGGCCGGATCACGGCGGAGGACGCGCCCGCGCAGGCACGCGTGCTGGGCTTCAAGCCGGGGAGCAGCCCGCTGCTGCCGGTGGTGATGCGGCTGGGCGACACGCTGTCCCCGGGCGGCGGCTGGGCGGTCCTGGCGAGGGCGGTCTCGGAGGAGCTGGCCTCGGTGGGGGTCCCGGTCCTGCTGGGCGTACGACCCCTCGAAGGCCGTGTGCTGGTGCTGCTGGGCCTGCGTTCGGAGTCGGAGCGGTCGGCGGTCGCGGACCGGGTCGCGGCGGCGCTGCGGGCCGGGGTGGAGCGGGCCGGGATGCAGCGGCCCGGCGCCCAGCTCCCGGTCGTGGTGGTCGGCGTCGCGGGCGGCTGGGCGGCGGCCTCGGCGGGGCTGCGGCACGCGGCCGAGACGGCGACCGCGGCCCAGGGCCTGTCGGACCGCCCCTGGTACGACGCCCGGCGCCTCGACATCGACCTGCTGCTGTGGCGGCTGCGCGACCATCCGGACCTGGCGGCCTTCGTCGACCGGGCGATCGGTCCGGTACGGGACCACGACGCCCGCTCCAAGCCGCCGCTGCTGCCGACCCTGGAGACGTACCTCGCCCACGCCGGCCGCAAGGCGGAGACGGCCCGCGAGCTCCACCTCAACCGCCAGACGCTCTACAACCGCCTCGCGCGCATCGGCGAGTTGCTGGGCACCGACCTCGACGACCCGCAGACGGTACTGGCGTTGAGCCTGGCGCTGCGGGCACGCAGGCACGTGTCCTAGATCAACGGGCGCGGCTGGGTCAACTCGTCGTAGACACTGAGCACTTGGGCGACGGTCTCGTCCTCCGTCGGCCAGGTGGCCGCCTGCCGTACGCCCTTCTCGCGCAGTTCCTCGCATCGCGCGGGGTCACCGAGCAGCCGTACGACGGCGTCCGCGAGCGCCTGGGGGTCCCCGTACGGCACGAGTTCGGCGGCGTCGCCGACGAGTTCGGGCATGCTGCCGACGTCGGTCGCGACGAGCGGCACGCGCGCGTGCAGGGCCTCCTGGGCCAGCAGGGAGCGCGACTCCCAACTGCTCGACAGCAGCGCGAGGTCGGCGGCGGCGAGCAGGTCGGTGACGTCGTCGCGCCGGCCGATCAGCCGGACCGGCAGCTCCTCGTCCTCGATCCTGCTCTGCAACTCGGCCCGCAGCGGCCCCTCTCCGGCGATCACGACGAGCGGCACGGGATCGAGCGCCCGCCATGCGCGCGAGGCGTCCAGCAGCGTGTCGTACCCGCGATGCCGGTCCAGCGAGCCGACGGCCATCAGCAACGGCCGTCCGATGGCCCCGAGTTCGGCCCGCACCTTGGGCCGCAGCCGCTCGGGATCCTCCAGCCGGACGGTACGGCGAGGCCCGGGCAGGGCGACGGCGGCGAGCCGCGCGTCCCGGGCGCCGGTGGTGCGGGCCCGGTCGACGAGGGCGGAGGTGGCACCCAGCACCACGGAGGCGGCTTTCACGACCCGCCGCTCCAACAGTCGTACGAGATGGGCCCGAGCGCCCTCGGCGCGCGCCCGGTCGTGCCATGTCACGACGAGCGGGGTGCGCCGCCCGCTGAGCGCGAGGACGGCACGGAAGGAGGCGTGCAGTCCGTGCGCGTGCACCAGATCGGCGTCCGCGCAGGCGGCCCGCAGCGCGGCGACGGACCCCGGATCGCTGCTCCTGGGCACATGCACGTGCTCGGCACCGGCCCCGGTGAAGTCGTAGATGCGATCCGCCTCGACAGGGGCGCACACGGTGACCTTCACGCCCCTCGCGACGAGCCCGGAGGCCAGGGACCGCACATGCGCGCTGCTGCCGGCGTTGCCGCCGCCGAGCACCTGCACGGTGCGCAACGGCGACTGACCGTGCGGTGAGTGGCTGCTCACGGGGCTCACGTGGCCGGGGCTCCTGGTTCGGCGTCGGGCGGTCACGAGGAAACGTACAGAAGGTATCGAGCGGAGGGGTGGACCGCGCGCTTCCTACGCGTACTACGTGCTCCCCCAAGGATGCCAGCACGTACGGGTGTTCCGGGAACGCCGACGGTGTGCGGATTCGGGGTGAAGGCAGGGCAGGTCACCCACACGGGTGAACCAACCACCCCACCCACCACACGGAACGCGCGGCGGTGACATCGCCCCCGTCACACGGCGCGCGCCCAGGGCTCGTTCCCGTCGCGGAGCGGCGCAACAGCCCTACGCGTCCGCCCTCGCCGCCGCCAGGAGTTCCTCCGCATGGGCCCGGGCCGTCTCCGAGTCCTCCTGGCCTGCCAGCATCCGGGACAACTCCCGTACCCGTTCCTCCCCTTCGAGGACCTTCACGCCGGAGCGCGTGACGGACCCGTCGTTGGTCTTCTCGACCAGCAGCTGCCGGTCGGCGAACGCGGCGACCTGCGGCAGATGCGTGACGACCACGACCTGCGCGGACTTGGCCAGCTTCGCGAGCCGGCGGCCGATCTCGACCGCCGCCTTGCCGCCGACACCGGCGTCGACCTCGTCGAAGAGATACGTCGGCACCGGATCGGTCCCGGCGAACACGACCTCGACGGCCAGCATCACGCGCGAGAGCTCACCGCCGGAGGCCCCCTTGGCGATGGGCCGCGGCGGGGCTCCGGGGTGGGGCGCGAGCAGCAGCTCGACCTCGTCCGCACCAGACGGCCCGTACGCGACGGTCCGCCCGCCGACCTCGATGCCGTCCGCGTCCTCGGTCTGCCGGATGTCGAAGGACACGCGCGCGTGCGGCATGGCCAGCGACGCCAACTCGGCGGTCACGGCGGCCGCGAACCGCGAGGCCGCCTCCGCCCGCGCGTCGGTCAACGCCTGTGCCAGCCCACCCAGTTCGGCCCGCAGCGCGTCCCGCTCGTCGGTGAGCTCGCCGATCCGCTCATCGTCCCCGTCCAGCTCGATGAGCCGCGCGGCCCCCTGCTCGGCCCAGGACAGAACGGCGGCGACATTCTCGCCGTACTTCCGCGTCAGCGCCGTGAGAGCGGCCCTGCGCTCCTCGACCGCCGCCAGCCGCAGGGGATCGGCGTCGAGATCGTCGGCGTACCCCGCCAACTCCCCGGCGACATCCCCCAGCAGAATCCCGACCTCGCCGATCCGGTCGGCGAGCGAGGCCAGGGCGGGGTCGTACGACCGTACGGCGTCCAGAGCCCGCTGCGCGCCCGCCACCAGCGTCGCGGCGTCGATGCCCTCGGGGTCCTCGGGATTCCCGGCGAGGGCCGCGTGCGCGGCCGTGGCGGCGGACGACAGGGCCTCGGCGTGCCCGAGCCGCTCGGCCTCCTCGGCCAGCTCGACGTCCTCACCCGCACGCGGTTCGACCCCGGCGATCTCGTCGAGCCCGTAGCGCAGCATGTCGGCCTCCTGGGCCCGTTCACGCGCGCGTGTGGTGATCTCGTCGAGCTCGGCGGAGACGGCCCGCAGCCGCCGGTAGGCCTCGCCGTACTTGGCGAGCGGCACGGCGACCGCGTCCCCGGCGTACCGGTCGAGCGCCTGCCGCTGCCGGGACAGCTTCAGCAGCCCCTGCTGATCGGTCTGCCCGTGCACGGCGACCAGTTCGTCGGCGAGCTCGGCGAGCACGCCCACGGGCACGCTCCGCCCGCCCAGGTGCGCCCGGGAGCGCCCCTCGGCGGAAACGGTACGGCTGATCAGCAGCGCCCCGTCGTCGAGCTCGGCCCCGGCCTCCTCGGCGCGTACGACGGCCGTGGCGCCCGCGGGGACGCTGATCCGCCCCTCCACGACCGCCTTGTCGGCCCCGATCCGCACGAGCGCCGGGTCCGCCCGCCCACCGAGCAGCAGCCCCAGGCTGGTGACCACCATGGTCTTGCCCGCACCCGTCTCACCGGTGACAGCGGTGAACCCGGGCGACAATTCGACGACGGCATCGTCGATGACTCCGAGCGACCGTATCCGCATCTCTTCCAGCACGGTGAAGACCTTACGAGGTAAGGGCCCGAGAGTGCGAGGCGCCCTGTCACCCGGGGGAGTGGACCGCCCTGGGCCCTGCCCTAGTGCGGCGCCCCCCGCCACCCGGAAACCGGCAGCGCGAACTTGGCCACGAGCCGGTCGGTGAACGACGCGTGATGCAGCCGGGCCAGCCGCACCGGCACCGCTCCCCGCCGCACCTCCACCCGCGCCCCCGGCGGCAGCTCGACCGTCCGCCGCCCGTCGCACCACAGCACGCCCGGCGGAATGTGCGGCAGAACCTCCACAGCCAGCACCGAATCCGGCGAGGTCACGAGCGGCTTCGCGAACAGCGCGTGCGCACTGATCGGCACCATCAGCAACGCCTCGACCTCGGGCCACACCACAGGCCCACCGGCGGAGAACGCGTACGCGGTGGACCCGGTCGGAGTCGACAGCACGATCCCGTCGCACCCGAACCCGGTGACCGGCCGCCCGTCGATCTCCAGCACCACTTCCAGCAGCTTCTCGGCGCCGGCCTTCTGCACCGCCGCCTCGTTCAGCGCCCAGTCGGTGTGCACGATGTCCCCGTTGCTGTGGACCACCACATCAACGGTCATCCGCTCCTCGACCTCGTACGCCTTGGTCACCACCCGGTCGACGACCTTGTCGAGGTCATCCCGCTCGGCCTCGGCGAGGAACCCCACCCGCCCGAGGTTGACGCCGAGCATCGGCACCCCGGACGCCCGGGCGAACTCGGCGCCCCGCAGCAGCGTCCCGTCCCCGCCCAGCACGATCAGCAGCTCGCACCCGTCGAGGCACTGCGGAGTCGCCTCCTTGACGAGCTCCACTTCCTCCGGAAGCGGCAAATCCGCGGCCTCGTACTCCAGCACCCGCACGCCGATGCCCTCGCGCAGCAGCCCCTTCACGACCAGCTCGGCGCTGCGGATCGCCGCAGGCCGGCCGGTGTGGGCGAGCAGGAAAACAGTACGAGCTCGGTTCTGTGTCAACGAGGCCCCTCCGCCACTGCACGGTCAACGTCGGCCGGTTCCAGGGCGGGCGCCCCGGCACGCAGCCACAGAAAGTATTCGACATTGCCCGAGGGCCCGGGCAGCGGACTGGCCGTGACGCCCTTCACCCCGAGCCCGAGTTCCCACGCCTTCTCGGCAACTCCTCGCACGGCCTCCGCCCGCAGCTGCGGACTCCGTACGACTCCCCCACTCCCCAGCCGTTCCTTCCCCACCTCGAACTGCGGCTTGACCATCATCACCAGGTCGGCGTCCGGCTTCACGCACCGCGCCAGGGCGGGCAGCACCAGCCCGAGCGGGATGAAGGACAGATCCCCCACGACAAGATCCACAGGTTCCCCATCGATCGCTTCAAGCGTCAACTCGCGTACGTTCGTACGGTCCTTGACGGTGACGCGTTCATCGCTCTGGAGAGTCCACGCGAGTTGTCCGTAACCGACGTCCACGGCGACGACGTGCGCCGCCCCCGACCGCAGCAGCACATCGGTGAACCCGCCGGTGGACGCGCCCGCGTCCAGCGCCCGCCGCCCCTCGACGACGAGCCCCTGCGGCACGAACGCCGCCAGCGCGCCCGCGAGCTTGTGCCCGCCCCGGGAGACGTACTCGGGGTCGTTGTCGTCGCTCTGGACCACGATCGCCGCCGCGGTCTCCACCTGCGTCGCGGGCTTGGTCGCCACGGTCTTGCCGACGGTGACCCGCCCGGCCGCGATCAGCTGGCTGGCATGCTCACGCGACCGCGCGAGCTTCCGGCGGACCAGCTCCGCGTCCAGACGACGACGTGCGACTCCTGCCACGTTCGGTTCAGCTCCTGTTCTGGTACGGCTGTTGATACGGCGGTGAGGGCGCCGGAGGTCCCGGGCGGGCGTCGAGCGCGGTCAGCGCGTCACGCAGCCCCCGGTGTACATCCTCGTACACCTCGACGTGCCCGTCCGTGGCGAGGTGGTCGGCATCGGCCAGCCGCTCCAGCTGGGCGTCGACCTCGGCGTTGCCGGTGGGGGTGCGGGGGACGTCCAGGGGGGCCGGGGCAGCGGGGTCGTATGCCGGCTCCTGGAGGGTCTCCGTCTCCGGGGCTGCGTCACTCATGCCCCGACGCTACCCCGAAGGGCTGCTGTACCGTCGATCGCGATGGCCACGATCGAAGAGTGCCGTGCCGCACTCGAAAAGCTCTCGGACACCATGCAGCACGCCGAAGGGGACGTCGCCGCCGCGACCGCCCTGGACCGCTCGGTCAGCTGCCGGATCACCGACCTCGACATCACCTTCGTGGGCCGTATGACGGGCGGCCGGATCGTCGTCCAGGACAGGATCCAGGGCGCGCCCAAGGAGAAGGCCCAGATCAGACTGACCATGAAGGGCGACGACCTGGTCTCGCTGGTCAACGGGGAGCTGAACTTCGCCAAGGCCTGGGGCTCGGGCAGGGTGAAACTGGAGGCCGGCCTCAAGGACCTCTTCCAGCTCAGGAAGCTTCTCTGACGACCGCGCGTGCCTTCCGCGCCGCCGGCACCACCAGCGGCGTCCCCGTCTCGGGGTCGTCGATGACCTGGCAGCGCAGCCCGAAGACCTCCTCGACCAGCTCGGCCGTGACGATGTCGCTGGGTGCGCCCTCGGCGATGACACTGCCGCCCTTGAGCGCGATCAGGTGGGTGGCGTAGCGCGCGGCGTGGTTGAGGTCGTGCAGGACCGCGACCAGCGTGCGCCCCTGCTCCTCGTGCAGCTCGGCGCACAGGTCGAGGACGTCGATCTGGTGCTGGATGTCCAGATAGGTCGTCGGCTCGTCGAGAAGCAGCAGCGGCGTCTGCTGGGCGAGCGCCATGGCGATCCACACGCGCTGCCGCTGACCGCCGGAGAGCTCGTCCACGTACCGGTCGGCGAGCTCGGCGACACCGGTCTGCGCCATCGACTCCTGGACGACCCGCTCGTCCTCGGTCGACCACTGCCGCAGCAGCCCCTGGTGCGGGTACCGGCCGCGGCCCACCAGGTCGCCGACGGTGATCCCGTCCGGCGCGATCGACGACTGCGGCAGCAGCCCCAGCGTCCGCGCGACCTTCTTCGCGGGCATCGACTGGATGACCTGCCCGTCGAGCAGCACCCGGCCCTGACTCGGCTTCAGCATCCGTGACAGCGCCCGCAGCAGCGTGGACTTGCCGCACGCGTTCGGGCCGACGATCACCGTGAAGGAGTGGTCGGGGATCTCCACCGACAGCTGCTCGGCGATGACGCGCTGGTCGTAGGCGAGGGTGACGTCCTCGGCGGAGAGGCGGTTCACGGTGCTCCTTCGGTTGTTCAGGGTGCGGTCGGGACGGTCGGCGGCGCTCATATCCGGCCCGCCTTCCGCTCGGTGACCAGCAGCCACAGCAGATACACGCCGCCGAGCACACCGGTGACGACCCCCACCGGCATCTGGTCGGCGCCGAAGACCTTCTGCGAGAGCAGGTCGGCCGCGACCAGCAGGGCCGCGCCCATGCACAGCGACGGCAGCAGGTTCGGGCCGGGCGAGCGGGTCAGCCGCCGGGCGAGCTGCGGCGCGGTGAGCGCCACGAAGCTGACCGGCCCCGCGGCGGCGGTCGCCGCCGCGGTGAGCAGGACGGCAGCCACCATCAGCAGTGCCCTGGTGCGCTCGACGCGCACGCCGAGGGCGTTGGACACGTCGTCGCCCATCTCCACCATCCGCAACGCCCGCCCGTTGCAGAGGACCAGCGGGACCAGCACGGCACACAGCCACAGCAGCGGCCAGACCTGCTCCCAGTCCCGCCCGCTGAGCGAGCCGGTCATCCAGACGACGGCCTGGGCGGCCTCGGTGATGGTGGACTTGGTCAGCAGATAGCCGTTGACGGCCGTGAGGATCGCGGACACCCCGATGCCGACCAGCACCAGCCGGTATCCGTGCACCCCCTGCTTCCAGGCGAGCAGATAGATGGCGACCCCGGCCCCCAGCCCGCCCACCAGCGCCCCGGCGGTGATCTCACCGGCACTCCCGGAGAACACCACGATCACGGTCAGCGCCCCGGCCGTCGCCCCCTGCCCGAGCCCGAGGATGTCCGGGCTGCCCAGCGGGTTGCGCGACACGGCCTGGAACAGCGCCCCGCCGAGCCCCAGCGAGGCCCCGACCAGCAGCCCGACGAGCACCCGCGGCAGCCGCAGCTCGTTGACGATGAACTCCTGCCCCGCATTGCCGTCGCCCGTCAGCGTCTTGAGCACGTCCCCGGCCGAGATCGGGAAGTCTCCGGTGCCGATCAGCACGACACTCGCGGCGAGCGCGGCGGCCAGCAGCAGGAGTACGACGACCAGGGCCCGGACGTCGAGCCGGACCGACAGCCCGCCGGGCGTCCGGACGGCACGGTTGGCGCGCGGGGAGCGCTCGGCACGGTTGGTCTTCACAGCTGTGCCGTCCTCCGCCGTCGTACGAGAAAGATGAAGACCGGGCCACCGATGATCGCGGTCACGATGCCGACCTGAAGCTCCGAGGGCCGGGCGACCACCCGGCCGATGACATCGGCGCCGAGCAGCAGCACCGGCGACAGGATCGCCGCGTACGGCAGGATCCAGCGCAGGTCGGGTCCGGTGAAGGAGCGCACGACGTGCGGCACCATCAGCCCGACGAACACGATCGGCCCACAGGCCGCGGTCGCCGCCCCGCACAGCACGACGGCGGCCAGCATCGACAGCGCCCGCGTCCGGTTGAGGTTGGCGCCGAGGGCCCGAGCGGTGTCGTCGCCCATCTCCATGGCGTTCAGCGGCCGGGCGAGCGCCAGGGCGAGGATCGTGCCGCCCGCGAGGAACGGCAGCACCTGGAGGATCGTCGACTCGCTCGCCGAGGTCAGCGAACCCACCGTCCAGAAGCGCATCTTGCCGAGCGCCGCCTGGTCCGTGATCATCACGGCCTGGAGATAGCCGTAGAGCGCGGCACTGATCGCCGTACCCGCGAGCGCGAGGCGCACCGGTGTCGCGCCCCGGCTGCCGCCGAGGAACCACACGAGCGCCCCGACCGCGGCCGCGCCGAAGAACGCGAACCACACGTACCCGCTCAGGCTCGTCACCCCGAAGTACGTCATGGCGGTGACGACCGCCGCGGACGCGCCCGCGTTGATGCCGAGCAGTCCCGGGTCGGCCAGCGGATTCCGGGTGAGCGCCTGGAGCACCGCCCCGGCGAGCCCGAGCGCGGCCCCGGCCAGCAGCCCCAGCAGGGTCCGCCACAGCCGCTCGGTCACCACGACGTCGCCGTACGTCCCCGAGTCCTCGAACAGGCCGTGCCACACCTGCCCCATCGACAGCTCTTTCGCCCCGATCGCGATGCTCGCCAGCGCGACGAGCACCAGGATCACGACGGACACGAGCAACCCAAGCGCGCGTATCGCCCGGCGGGTTGGGGGCGCGGGGGCGGTTCCCGCGCGCTGTTCGGGAGGACTGTCGACCAACACGCAGTTAGGTTAGCCTACCCTCGCATTCGGCTACGATCCCGGCTGCCCTGCTGCACGGAAGCCGCCCCGCGATGAAGGCCTCAGAGCCCCAGCCGCGCCAGCGCCTTCCCCCCGTCCAGCTCGCACGTCCCGTCCCCCGCCGCCGTCCAGGCCGCCGCACACAGCGCCCGCAGCCCGTCCAACGCCTCCCCGTCACCGTCCAGTTCCAGCCGCTCGCCACCGGCCGTCGCGGTCCACCCGCCGCACCGGAAGCCACCGCCTGCCTCGACGACCTCGGGCTGCCCGGTCAGCAACCCCCGCAGATCGGCGTCGACGTACGTCGGCCGGTGCTGCGGCGGCGCGGCCAGCAGCTGCGGCCCGTCCGTCACGCCGGTCAGCACGAGCAGCGAGTCGACCTCCCCGTTGAACGCCCCCTCGATGTCCGTGTCCAGCCGGTCCCCCACCACCAACGGCCGTACGGCACCGGTCCGCAGAATCGTCTCCCGGTGCATCGGAGGCAGCGGCTTCCCGGCGACCTGCGGCTCGGCGCCGGTCGCGATCCGCACGACCTCCACCGCGGCCCCGTTGCCCGGCGCGATGCCGCGCCCGCTCGGGATCGTCAGATCGGTGTTGGACGCGAACCAGGGCACCCCGCGCGCGACGGCGTAAGAAGCCTCGGCGAACCGCCCCCACGGCAGGTCGGGCCCACCGAACCCCTGCACCACGGCCGCCGGATCGTCGTCCGCCGACTCAACCGGCACGAGCCCCCGCTCCCGCAACGCGACCCGCAACCCCTCACCGCCGATCACCAGCACCCGCGCACCCGCCGGCACCTGCTCGCTGATCAGCCGCGCGACGGCCTGAGCGGACGTGATCACGTCATCGGCGCCGGTCGGTATCCCCAGCTCGGTCAGATGCTCCGCCACGGTGTCGGGCGTCCGCAGCGCGTTGTTCGTGACGTACGCGAGGTGCATCCCGCCGGCCCGAGCCGTGGCCAGCGACTCGACCGCGTGCACGATCGCGTTCCCCCCTGCGTACACCACCCCGTCGAGGTCGAGCAGCGCGGTGTCGTACGCCTCGCTCAGGGCCTGGCCACTGCCCTCGGGCCTCGTCCTGACGCTCTGGCTCATTCCACATCGCTCCTCGCTCGACGGCTTTCCCCCGATCATCTCGCACGCCACCGACACACGTACGATGCCGGGATGAACACCGCAGGTCACTCGGAAGCAACGGCGCGCCGGGGCCTGGAACTCACCCCGTTCCGAGGCCTTCGCTACGACCCCGACCGGGTCGGCAGCCTGGCCGCTGTGACATCACCGCCGTACGACGTCGTCGTACGCCCCGACGGCCTGTACCACCTGCAGTCCAACGACCCGCACAACATCGTCCGCCTGATCCTCCCCCAGGCCACCAGCCCCGCCGCCCGCAACGAACAGGCCGCCGCGACCCTGCGCCGCTGGCTCGCCGAAGGCGTCCTCGCCGCCGACCCGGTGCCGGGCCTGTACGTCTACGAACAGCGCGACGGCACCGGCATGCTGCAACGCGGCATCATCGGCGCCCTGCGCGTCTCGGACCCCGCGGACCAGGTGGTCCTGCCCCACGAGGACGTCATGCCGCACGTCGTGGCCGACCGCGCGGCCCTCATGCGCGCCACCTCCGCGAACCTGGAGCCCCTGCTCCTGACGTACCGCGGCGACGGCACGGCAGCCGACACGACGGCCGTGGTCGAACGTACGGCCGAACAGGAGCCCCTGTTCTCCACCACGACCGAGGACGGCTACAGCCACCGTCTGTGGTCCATCACCGACCCGGCGGACCTGGACCGCATCCAGTCCGACCTGGCCCGCCACCAGGCCCTCATCGCCGACGGCCACCACCGCTGGGCGACCTACCGCCGCCTCCGCTCGGAGCACCCCTCCCCCAGCCCCTGGGACTACGGCCTGGTCCTCCTGGTCGACACGGCCCGCTACCCCCTCCGCGTCCGCGCCATCCACCGCCTCCTGCACGGCCTGCCGGTGGCGGACGCCCTGGCCTCGCTCGACGGCCGGTTCCGTGTACGACGCCTGGCCAGCCCGCTCCCCGACGCCCTGGAGGTGCTCGCCGACGCCGCCTGCGCGGGCAACGCCTTCCTCCTCGCCGGCGACGGCGCCTTCCACCTGGTCGACCGCCCGGACCCGGACCTCCTCGCCCGTACGATCCCCGCCGACCGCCCGGCGGCCTGGCGCACCCTGGACGCGACCGTCCTGCACGCCACGCTCCTCCAGCACGTCTGGCACATCCCCGAGAACGACCCCACCCGCATCGCCTACATCCACGACACCGCCGCCACCGTCCGCAAGGCGGAACGCGACGGCGGCACGGCCGTCCTCATGCACCCGGTCCGCGAGGAGGTCGTCCGCGACCTGGCCCGCCAGGGCGTCACGATGCCCCGCAAGTCGACGTCCTTCGGCCCGAAGCCGGCCTCCGGCCTGGTCCTGCGCGCGCTGGAACTCTGAACATGCGAAAGGGCGGGACCCCGATGCCGGGGTCCCGCCCTTTCGTGTGTGTACGTCAGTCCTTGTCGTCGTCCTTCGAGGACACGGAGGAGACGTCCGCGTCGTCCTCCACCTCTACGACCTCGACAACCTCGACGTCACCGCCGCTCTCGACCTCGAGGTCATCCTCGGCCTCGCTCTCGCCGTCGTTCTCGGCGTCGTTCTCGGCGAAGGCGTCGACGAACTCGACACCGTCCAGCTCGGCGAGCCGGTCCGAGGCGTCCGTGCTGCCGTCCCGGTCGGCCTCGACGGCCTTGGCGAACCACTCCCGCGCCTCGCCCTCACGCTCGGCGGCGAGCAGCGCGTCGGCGTAGGCGTACCGCAGACGCGCGGTCCACGGCTGCACCGAGTTGGAGGCCAGCTCGGGGCTCTGCAACGTCACGATGGCCGCGTCCAGCTGCCCCATGTCACGCCGGGCGCCGGCCGCGACGAGCCGCATCTCGACCTGACCGGCCTTGTCCAGCTTGTTCACCTCGGGCGCCCCGGCCATGTCCAGCGCCTTCTCCGGCCGCCCGAGCCCACGCTCGCAGTCGGCCATCACGGGCCACAGCTCCGCACTGCCGGTCATCCGCCGCGCGGCCCGGAACTCGGCGAGCGCCTCGGAGTACTTCTGGTTCGCGTACGCCGCGAACCCGGCCGCCTCCCGTACGGCAGCGACACGCGACGCGAGCCGCAGCGCGATCTTGGAGTAGGCGTAGGCGCGCTCGGGGTCCTCGTCGATGAGCCGGGCGACCATCACCAGGTTCCTCGCCACGTCCTCCGCGAGCGTCTTCGGCAGGCTCAGCAGCTCCTGGCGTACGTCGCCGTCGATCTCGTCGCCCGTGACGTCCTCGGGGATCGGCAGCCGCTTGATCGGCTCACGGTCCCTGTCCCGGTCGTCGCGCCCACGGAAGCCACCGCGCCGGTCGTCACGGCCGTAGCCGCCACGGTTGTCATCACGCCGGTCGTCCCGGCCACGGAACCCGCCGGGCCGCCCACCGCGGTCGTCGCGACGGGGTCCGCCGCGGAAGCCACGGTCGTCCCGTCCACGGAAGCCACCCCGGTCGTCTCGGCGCTCGTAGGAGCCGCCACCCCGGTTGTCAGCCCGGTTGTCACCGCGGTTGTCGTCGCGCCGGAAACCACCGCGGTCACCACCACGGTCGTCGCCGCGTCGGTCGTCACGGCGGTCGTCGCGTCGGTCGTCACGCCTCTCGTACGAGCCGCCGCCGCGGTTGTCGTCCCGGCGGAAGCCGCCGCGATCCCCGCGATCCCCGCGGTCACCTCGGTCATCGCGCCGGAAGCCGCCACGGTCGTCACCACGGAACCCGCGGTCACGGTCCCGGTCGTCCCGTCCGCGGAAGCCACCCCGGTCGTCGCGGCGCTCGTAGGAGCCGCCACCCCGGTTGTCACCGCGGTTGTCGTCGCGCCGGAAGCCACCGCGGTCACCACGGTCGTCACGCCGGCCGTAACCGCCACCGCGGTTGTCGCCCCGGTTGTCGCCACGGTTGTCGTCACGCCGGAACGCCGGACGGGAGCCGCGGTCGTCGTCGCGCCGCTCTCCCCGGTCCCGGTCGTCACGCCGGAAGGCGGGTCGGTCGCCGTCACGGCGGAAGCCGCGGTCCCGGTCGTCCCGACGCGGGCCGCTGGGACGATCGTCGCGCCGGAACGCCGGGCGAGGCCCACGGTCGTCGCCACGCCGGTCATCGCGTCGGTCGTCACGTCGGCCGTAGCCACCGCCGCGGTTGTCGCCCCGGGTGTCGCTACGGTTGTCGTCGCGCCGGAAGCCACCGCGGTTGTCACCGCGGCTGTCGTCACGCCGGAAGCCACCGCGGTCACCACCACGGTCATCGCCTCGACGGTCGTCACGTCGGTCGTCGCGCCGGCCGTAGCCACCGCCTCGGTTGTCGTCGCGCCGGCCGTAGCCGCCACGGTCTCCACCGCGGTCGCTGCCTCGGTCGTTGCCTCGGTCGTTGTCGCGCCGGAAGCCACCGCGGTCGCCTCGGTCACCGCGATCGCCGCCGCGGTATCCGCCACGGTCACCGCGATCGCCGCGGTCACCACTGTCCCGTCGCCGCTGGTCGCGCTCCGGTCGGTCGTCGGGAGAGTTGGTGGACATGGGTGACTCCTGTCTCGGTACTGCAAGCATTGTAAAAACAAAAGGACCCCTGGTCCCAGCTGAACGCTGGGACCAGGGGTCCTTCCAAAGATTGTTCGGCGGCGTCCTACTCTCCCACAGGGTCCCCCCTGCAGTACCATCGGCGCTGTAAGGCTTAGCTTCCGGGTTCGAAATGTAACCGGGCGTTTCCCTCACGCTATGACCACCGAAACCCTAATGGTTTCGAGCGAACAAGCACACTCTGTAGTTATTAGTGATGCGTTCTGCTCAAAAAACCGGCAACGGTCGTTGCCTCAGAACTAACACAGTGGACGCGAGCAACTGAGGACAAGCCCTCGGCCTATTAGTACCGGTCACCTCCACACGTTACCGTGCTTCCAGATCCGGCCTATCAACCCAGTCGTCTACTGGGAGCCTTACCCCATCAAGTGGGTGGGAGTCCTCATCTCGAAGCAGGCTTCCCGCTTAGATGCTTTCAGCGGTTATCCCTCCCGAACGTAGCCAACCAGCCATGCCCTTGGCAGAACAACTGGCACACCAGAGGTTCGTCCGTCCCGGTCCTCTCGTACTAGGGACAGCCCTTCTCAAGACTCCTACGCGCACAGCGGATAGGGACCGAACTGTCTCACGACGTTCTAAACCCAGCTCGCGTACCGCTTTAATGGGCGAACAGCCCAACCCTTGGGACCGACTCCAGCCCCAGGATGCGACGAGCCGACATCGAGGTGCCAAACCATCCCGTCGATATGGACTCTTGGGGAAGATCAGCCTGTTATCCCCGGGGTACCTTTTATCCGTTGAGCGACGGCGCTTCCACAAGCCACCGCCGGATCACTAGTCCCGACTTTCGTCCCTGCTCGACCCGTCGGTCTCACAGTCAAGCTCCCTTGTGCACTTACACTCAACACCTGATTGCCAACCAGGCTGAGGGAACCTTTGGGCGCCTCCGTTACTCTTTAGGAGGCAACCGCCCCAGTTAAACTACCCATCAGACACTGTCCCTGATCCGGATCACGGACCCAGGTTAGACATCCAGCACGACCAGACTGGTATTTCAACGACGACTCCACCCGAACTGGCGTCCGAGCTTCACAGTCTCCCAGCTATCCTACACAAGCCGAACCGAACACCAATATCAAACTGTAGTAAAGGTCCCGGGGTCTTTCCGTCCTGCTGCGCGAAACGAGCATCTTTACTCGTAGTGCAATTTCACCGGGCCTATGGTTGAGACAGTCGAGAAGTCGTTACGCCATTCGTGCAGGTCGGAACTTACCCGACAAGGAATTTCGCTACCTTAGGATGGTTATAGTTACCACCGCCGTTTACTGGCGCTTAAGTTCTCAGCTTCGCCAAGACGAATCTTGACTAACCGGTCCCCTTAACGTTCCAGCACCGGGCAGGCGTCAGTCCGTATACATCGCCTTACGGCTTCGCACGGACCTGTGTTTTTAGTAAACAGTCGCTTCTCGCTGGTCTCTGCGGCCACCCCCAGCTCGAGGAGCAAGTCCTCTCACCAAGCGTGGCCCCCCTTCTCCCGAAGTTACGGGGGCATTTTGCCGAGTTCCTTAACCATAGTTCACCCGAACGCCTCGGTATTCTCTACCTGACCACCTGAGTCGGTTTAGGGTACGGGCCGCCATGAAACTCGCTAGAGGCTTTTCTCGACAGCATAGGATCATCCACTTCACCACAATCGGCTCGGCATCAGGTCTCAGCCTTAATGAGCGGCGGATTTGCCTACCACTCGGCCTACACCCTTACCCCGGGACAACCACCGCCCGGGATGGACTACCTTCCTGCGTCACCCCATCACTCACCTACTACCAGATCGGGTCAGCGGCTCCACCACTCCCCTTTGCCCGAAGGCTCCGGGGCGGCTTCACGGCCTTAGCATCACTGGATTCGATGTTTGACGCTTCACAGCGGGTACCGGAATATCAACCGGTTATCCATCGACTACGCCTGTCGGCCTCGCCTTAGGTCCCGACTTACCCTGGGCAGATCAGCTTGACCCAGGAACCCTTAGTCAATCGGCGCACACGTTTCTCACGTGTGAATCGCTACTCATGCCTGCATTCTCGCTCGTCAACCGTCCACAACTCGCTTCCGCGGCTGCTTCACCCGGCAGACGACGCTCCCCTACCCATCACAGCAGGCGTTGGCCCTATTGCTGCAATGACACGACTTCGGCGGTACGCTTGAGCCCCGCTACATTGTCGGCGCGGAATCACTAGACCAGTGAGCTATTACGCACTCTTTCAAGGGTGGCTGCTTCTAAGCCAACCTCCTGGTTGTCTGTGCGACTCCACATCCTTTCCCACTTAGCGTACGCTTAGGGGCCTTAGTCGATGCTCTGGGCTGTTTCCCTCTCGACCATGGAGCTTATCCCCCACAGTCTCACTGCCGCGCTCTCACTTACCGGCATTCGGAGTTTGGCTAAGGTCAGTAACCCGGTAGGGCCCATCGCCTATCCAGTGCTCTACCTCCGGCAAGAAACACACGACGCTGCACCTAAATGCATTTCGGGGAGAACCAGCTATCACGGAGTTTGATTGGCCTTTCACCCCTAACCACAGGTCATCCCCCAGGTTTTCAACCCTGGTGGGTTCGGTCCTCCACGAAGTCTTACCTCCGCTTCAACCTGCCCATGGCTAGATCACTCCGCTTCGGGTCTTGAGCGCGCTACTAAACCGCCCTATTCGGACTCGCTTTCGCTACGGCTTCCCCACACGGGTTAACCTCGCAACACACCGCAAACTCGCAGGCTCATTCTTCAAAAGGCACGCAGTCACGAGAACACAGCAAGCTGTGTTCCGACGCTCCCACGGCTTGTAGGCACACGGTTTCAGGTACTATTTCACTCCGCTCCCGCGGTACTTTTCACCATTCCCTCACGGTACTATCCGCTATCGGTCACCAGGGAATATTTAGGCTTAGCGGGTGGTCCCGCCAGATTCACACGGGATTTCTCGGGCCCCGTGCTACTTGGGTGTCTCTCAAACGAGCCGCTGACGTTTCGACTACGGGGGTCTTACCCTCTACGCCGGACCTTTCGCATGTCCTTCGCCTACATCAACGGTTTCTGACTCGTCCCACGGCCGGCAGACCGTGGAAGAGAGATCCCACAACCCCGTATACGCAACCCCTGCCGGGTCTCACACGCATACGGTTTGGCCTCATCCGGTTTCGCTCGCCACTACTCCCGGAATCACGGTTGTTTTCTCTTCCTGCGGGTACTGAGATGTTTCACTTCCCCGCGTTCCCTCCACATACCCTATGTGTTCAGGTATGGGTGACAGCCCATGACGACTGCCGGGTTTCCCCATTCGGAAACCCCCGGATCAAAGCCTGGTTGACGACTCCCCGGGGACTATCGTGGCCTCCCACGTCCTTCATCGGTTCCTGGTGCCAAGGCATCCACCGTGCGCCCTTAAAAACTTGGCCACAGATGCTCGCGTCCACTGTGCAGTTCTCAAACAACGACCAGCCACCCGTCACACACCACTCACGCGGTGCTTCACCGGGGCCGGCATCGAGGGGGTTCATTCCCTCAGACACCCAACAGCGTGCCCGACACCCTCGCCACTCGTGATCAGCGTTCCACGCTCCGAAGAGCAGTACTGGCAGCCCGAGATGACTGAGAGTGCCGAATAATCAACGTTCCACCCATGAGCAACCAGCATCGAACGTTCGCCGATGTACTGGCCTCTGGACAGCCTTGCGGCTGCCTAGAAGTGCTCCTTAGAAAGGAGGTGATCCAGCCGCACCTTCCGGTACGGCTACCTTGTTACGACTTCGTCCCAATCGCTGGTCCCACCTTCGACAGCTCCCTCCCACAAGGGGTTGGGCCACCGGCTTCGGGTGTTACCGACTTTCGTGACGTGACGGGCGGTGTGTACAAGGCCCGGGAACGTATTCACCGCAGCAATGCTGATCTGCGATTACTAGCAACTCCGACTTCATGGGGTCGAGTTGCAGACCCCAATCCGAACTGAGACAGGCTTTTTGAGATTCGCTCCACCTCACGGTTTCGCAGCTCATTGTACCTGCCATTGTAGCACGTGTGCAGCCCAAGACATAAGGGGCATGATGACTTGACGTCGTCCCCACCTTCCTCCGAGTTGACCCCGGCGGTCTCCTGTGAGTCCCCATCACCCCGAAGGGCATGCTGGCAACACAGGACAAGGGTTGCGCTCGTTGCGGGACTTAACCCAACATCTCACGACACGAGCTGACGACAGCCATGCACCACCTGTACACCGACCACAAGGGGGCGACCATCTCTGGCCGTTTCCGGTGTATGTCAAGCCTTGGTAAGGTTCTTCGCGTTGCGTCGAATTAAGCCACATGCTCCGCTGCTTGTGCGGGCCCCCGTCAATTCCTTTGAGTTTTAGCCTTGCGGCCGTACTCCCCAGGCGGGGAACTTAATGCGTTAGCTGCGGCACCGACGACGTGGAATGTCGCCAACACCTAGTTCCCACCGTTTACGGCGTGGACTACCAGGGTATCTAATCCTGTTCGCTCCCCACGCTTTCGCTCCTCAGCGTCAGTAATGGCCCAGAGATCCGCCTTCGCCACCGGTGTTCCTCCTGATATCTGCGCATTTCACCGCTACACCAGGAATTCCGATCTCCCCTACCACACTCTAGCTAGCCCGTATCGAATGCAGACCCGGGGTTAAGCCCCGGGCTTTCACACCCGACGTGACAAGCCGCCTACGAGCTCTTTACGCCCAATAATTCCGGACAACGCTTGCGCCCTACGTATTACCGCGGCTGCTGGCACGTAGTTAGCCGGCGCTTCTTCTGCAGGTACCGTCACTTTCGCTTCTTCCCTGCTGAAAGAGGTTTACAACCCGAAGGCCGTCATCCCTCACGCGGCGTCGCTGCATCAGGCTTTCGCCCATTGTGCAATATTCCCCACTGCTGCCTCCCGTAGGAGTCTGGGCCGTGTCTCAGTCCCAGTGTGGCCGGTCGCCCTCTCAGGCCGGCTACCCGTCGTCGCCTTGGTGAGCCGTTACCTCACCAACAAGCTGATAGGCCGCGGGCTCATCCTTCACCGCCGGAGCTTTCAACCCCCACCCATGCGAGTGGAAGTGGTATCCGGTATTAGACCCCGTTTCCAGGGCTTGTCCCAGAGTGAAGGGCAGATTGCCCACGTGTTACTCACCCGTTCGCCACTAATCCCCACCGAAGTGGTTCATCGTTCGACTTGCATGTGTTAAGCACGCCGCCAGCGTTCGTCCTGAGCCAGGATCAAACTCTCCGTGAATGTTTTCCCGTAATCGGGATGAACACCACGAGAGCGGAACCACCGGAGGAATGATCCGATGGTTCACAGCGTCCTCGCTGTGTTGTTTCAAAGGAACCTCGCCCCAACCGATGACCGGCCGGAGACGGGGTATCAACTAATCTGGCGTTGATTTTTGGCACGCTGTTGAGTTCTCAAGGAACGGACGCTTCCTTTGTACTCACCCGAGAGACTCTCTCAGGCTTTCCTCCGGGCTTTTCCCTTCGGTCTTGCGTTTCCGACTCTATCAGATCCTTTCGGCGTCCGATTCCCGGTCGGCGGGATTTGCCGGAGGCTTCTGGCTTTCGCCTGTCGGCCTTTCGACATTCACTACGTTAGCCCATCCCCCCCGCCAACTCATAATCGAGTTCCGAGAGTTTGAATTCGAGCATGCGGGCACGTCGAATTCACCCTCGCTGAGAGGATGTCGTAGGTAGTGGTTTGGCCGCTTCCGGCTGCTGGCGATCGCCGTACCCGGTTCAAGCGGCTCGGGCTACATTACGCACCCCGCAACGGCGCGTCAACTTGAGCGACGCCTCGGCGTATGGGCCCGATAAGGGCTCACCGTCGGGTCGTTGGCGATCCAGAAGCGCCAGGGGTGGACGCCCCCGTCGCCCGAGACTCCGGTGCGTGGACCGTTGCGTACCTGGTCGGCGGGGACCGGGGCGCCGGTCAGGACCCTCAGGGGGGTGTCGGCGGAGGTGCACGCGTCGGTGCCGTCGAGGGACCGGTCCACGCCCAGGGCAGTGGCCAGGCGCGCGGGCCCTTTGGCCAGTTCCTTGTCATTTCGGGCCGAGAGTCGACGTTTACGGGCGAGCTCGGCGCCCTCAACCACCTCGCCGGCGCGGAGCAGGACAGCGCTCGCCATGCCGTCCGGTCCGCACACCAGGTTCATGCAGAACCACATGCCGTAGGTGAAGTAGACGTACACGTGACCGGGCGGACCGAACATCACGCCGTTACGGGCCGTGCGGCCGCGATAGGCGTGGGAGCCGGGGTCGTTCTGGCCGTCGTATGCCTCGACCTCCGTGAGGCGGAGGGCGATCGGACCGTCCGGGGTGGTGCGTACGAGGATGCGGCCCAGGAGGTCGGGGGCGACCTCCAGTACGGGGCGGTCGAAGAACTCGCGTGGGAGGGGCGTACGGTCGGGGGTCGCGATCATGCCGTCCGAGGGTAGTGCAGACAGGTCGCTGCGACAGGGTGGTCACGGGGCGTTCGCCTTGCAAGGGTGAGGGCGCGGAACCGGCCACGGTCGGATCGCGTTTGTAGGGATCGAGGATCTACGCGCGCGTGGCACGTGCGTGAAGCAGGACGACGTATAGGGAGAGTCATGGCGTTCAAGAAGCTGCTCGCGAGCCTGGGTGCCGGCGGGGCTTCGGTCGAGACGGTGCTGACCGAGGTCAACGTCGTGCCGGGTGGAGTCGTCCAGGGTGAGGTGCGGATCCAGGGCGGGTCCGTCAACCAGGAGATCGAGGGGCTGTCGGTCGGGCTCCAGGCCAAGGTCGAGGTCGAGAGCGGCGACGAGGAGTACAAGCAGAACATCGAGTTCACCAAGGTGCGGCTCGGTGGTGCCTTCGAGCTCCAGGCCGGGGCCGTGCACGCGGTGCCGTTCGGTCTTGAGATCCCGTGGGAGACGCCGATCACGATGATCGACGGTCAGGCGCTGCGCGGGATGAACATCGGTGTGACGACCGAGCTGGCGATCGCGCGTGCCGTGGACTCCGGTGACCTGGACCCGATCAACGTGCACCCGCTGCCGGCGCAGAAGGCGATCCTCGACGCCTTCATCCAGCTGGGTTTCCGCTTCAAGAACGCGGACATGGAGCGCGGCCACATCCGGGGTACGCGGCAGAAGCTGCCGTTCTACCAGGAGATCGAGTTCTTCCCGCCGCAGCAGTACCGGGGTCTGAACCAGGTCGAGCTGAGCTTCGTGGCCGATCAGAGCGTCATGGACGTCGTGCTGGAGATGGACAAGAAGCCGGGGCTGTTCAGCGAGGGCAGTGACACCTTCCGGTCCTTCCAGGTGGGGCTCAACGACTACCAGGGCACCGACTGGGCGGCTTACCTCAATCAGTGGCTGTCCGAGGTCGGCAGCAAGCGCAACTGGTTCTAGGCTCGGAACTGCTGATTCCGGCAATCGATCAGGAGGTACCGAGGTGTCCGAGCTCAAGCGGCGGCCTCTCCCCCACGACTTCCACCCGCCCGTGCCGTCGTTCACGGTGACGAGTGACGACATCGAGGAAGGGGCGGCGCTCAAGGACGCTCAGGTCTACGCCGCCGGCAATACCTCGCCGCACCTGCGGTGGGAGGGCTTCCCGCCCGAGACCAAGAGCTTCGCCGTGACCTGCTACGACCCTGACGCGCCCACGGGCAGTGGGTTCTGGCACTGGGTCGTGTTCGACATCCCCGCCTCGGTGACCGAGCTGCCGGTGGGTGCGGGCAGCGGCAAGTTCGAAGGGCTGCCGGAGGGCGCCGTCCACGCGCGCAACGACTACGGCAGCAAGGACTTCGGTGGCGCCGCGCCGCCGCCCGGGGACGGTCCGCACCGGTACGTCTTCACGGTGTACGCCGTCGATCAGGAGAAGCTCGGTCCGGATGCCGACGTCTCTCCTGCCGTCGTCGGCTTCAATCTGCGGTTCCACGCGATCGCGCGTGCCCAGCTGGTCGGTGAGTTCGAGAACCCCGAACAGAGCTGAGCGATCCGAGCGTTCATGGAACGTTTGCCCGCCCCTGGTCTTGGAAGTGATCAGGGGCGGGCACTTTTTATTTCGTTGTCCATCTCGGCGTGCCCGGCCAGAGTTGATCCCAGCCCGCCACGGAGGTGGGCGGGTGAGCGCAGGAGGTGGGCTGGTCATGCGGGACACGCTGGTACTGAACGCGAGCTTCGAGCCGCTGTCGACGGTGACGTTGAACCGAGCCGTCGTTCTGGTGCTGCAGGACAAGGCCGTCGTCGAGCAGTCTCACCCCGAACTGCGCATGCGCGGAGCCGCGGTCGACATACCGGCGCCCCGGGTGATCCGGCTGTGCAGGTACGTGCGGGTGCCGTTCCGAAGACAAGCTCCGTGGTCGAGGCGGGGTGTGCTGGTCAGGGACCGGCACCGGTGCGCGTACTGCGGGCGCAGGGCGACGACCGTGGACCACGTGGTGCCGCGGGCGCAGGGTGGTCAGGATTCGTGGCTGAACACGGTGGCTTCGTGCGCGGAGGACAACCACCGTAAGGCGGACCGGACTCCGGAGCAGGCCGGGATGCCGCTGCTGAGGCAGCCGTTCGAGCCGACGCCGGCCGATGCGATGCTGCTGTCGCTGGGGTCCGACGACTTCCAGGCGCTGCCGGACTGGTTGGCGGTGGACGCCGCGTAACGCCGTTGCCGGCAAAGACTTTGGGGCTCGCCTTCTTGCGGAAGGCGAGCCCCGTCGTCGTGCTGCCGCTCTCAGTCGATCGACGGCTTCTCCCGGCGGTCCGAGCCACCGTTGCCCGTTGAGCCGCCGCCTCCCGAACCGCCGCCCATGGGGCCGAAGTTGCCCATCGCGCCGGACAGGCCCTTGAGGGCGTCGCCGATCTCGCTGGGGACGATCCAGAGCTTGTTGGCGTCGCCTTCGGCGATCTTCGGGAGCATCTGGAGGTACTGGTACGAGAGCAGCTTCTGGTCGGGGTCGCCGGCGTGGATCGCCTCGAAGACCGTACGGACGGCCTGGGCCTCGCCTTCCGCGCGCAGGGCCGCGGCCTTGGCCTCACCCTCGGCGCGCAGGATCTGCGACTGCTTCTCACCCTCGGCGGTGAGGATGGCCGCCTGACGCGTACCTTCCGCCGTGAGGATCGCGGCGCGCTTGTCGCGGTCGGCGCGCATCTGCTTCTCCATCGAGTCCTGGATGGAGGTCGGGGGCTCGATCGCCTTCAGCTCCACGCGGTTGACGCGGATGCCCCACTTGCCGGTGGCCTCGTCGAGGACACCGCGCAGGGCCGCGTTGATCTCCTCGCGGGAGGTCAGGGTCCGCTCCAGGTCCATGCCACCGATGATGTTGCGGAGCGTGGTGACCGTCAGTTGCTCAATCGCCTGGATGTAGCTGGCGACTTCGTAGGTGGCGGCCCGCGCGTCCGTCACCTGGTAGTAGATGACCGTGTCGATGTTCACGACCAGGTTGTCCTGGGTGATCACCGGCTGGGGCGGGAACGGGACGACCTGTTCACGCAGGTCGATGCGGTTGCGGATGGTGTCGATGAACGGGACGACGATGTTGAGGCCCGCGTTGAGTGTCCGCGTGTAACGGCCGAAGCGCTCCACGATGGCCGCGCTGGCCTGTGGGATGACTTGGATCGTCTTGATCAGGGCGATGAAGACCAACACCACCAGGATGATCAAGACGATGATGACCGGTTCCATCGTCGCTTCCCCGTACCCTTCTCCGCCTCGGCGCTTTCGGAAGATCTTATGGTTGATGAAGATCTTGCTGGACGAGTCTGACAGACCGTCGAGCAACTCGCGGGCTGTTCGGTTCAGTTGAGTCGTACGAGGTCAGATGACGATCGCGGTCGCTCCCTCGATCTCCACGACGTCCACTTCTTGTCCTACTTCGTAGGCGCGGCCGCCGTCGAGAGCGCGGGCCGACCAGACCTCTCCGGCCAGCTTGATCCGGCCGCCGGAGCCGTCGACGCGTTCCAGTACGACCGCCTGTTTGCCCTTCAACGCCTCCACGCCGGAGACGAGTTGGGGTCGTTGCGCGCTGTGCCGGGCGGCGATGGGCCGTACGACGCCGATGAGGGCGACCGAGACGACGACGAAGGCGAGCACCTGCACGACGACGCCGAAGCCCAGACCTGCGAGGATCGCGCCGGCGACGGCGCCCACCGCGAGCATGCCGAACTCCGGCATCGCCGTCACCACGAGGGGGATTCCGAGCGCGGCCGCGCCGATGAGCCACCACACCCATGCGTCGATGTCGTTCACATGGTCATGGTAGGACCGCGGGTCGTGCCGCGGACAGGGCGCGAGAGCGTCAGGCCATCGGAAGGCCCTGCGCGGTCCAGCGCTCGCCGACCTGCTCGACGACGAGCGGGAGGCCGAAGCACAACGAGAGGTTGCGGGAGGTGAGTTCGAGTTCCAGCGGGCCCGCGGCGAGGACCTTGCCCTGACGGATCATCAGGACGTGGGTGAAGCCGGGGGCGATCTCCTCGACGTGGTGGGTGACCATCAGCATCGAGGGGGCGATCGGGTCGCGGGCGAGGCGGCCGAGTCGGCGTACGAGGTCCTCGCGGCCGCCGAGGTCGAGGCCGGCGGCGGGCTCGTCGAGGAGGAGCAGCTCGGGGTCGGTCATCAGGGCGCGGGCGATGAGAGTGCGCTTGCGCTCACCCTCGGAGAGGGTGCCGAACTTGCGCTCCAGGTAGTCGCTCATGCCGAGGCGGTCGAGGAAGGCGCGGGCGCGCTGTTCGTCGATCTCGTCGTACTCCTCCTGCCAGCCGGCCGTCATGCCGTACGCGGCGGTGAGCACGGTCTGCAGGACGGTCTGGCGCTTGGGGAGCTTGTCGGCCATGGCGATGCCGGCCACGCCGATGCGGGGGCGCAGTTCGAAGACGTCGGTGCCGGGCTTGCCGAGGGTCTCGCCGAGGATGGTCGCGGTGCCCTTGCTGGGGTAGAGGTAGCTGGACGCGACGTTCAGGAGGGTGGTCTTGCCGGCGCCGTTGGGGCCGAGGATGACCCAGCGTTCGCCTTCCTTGACCGACCAGGAGACCTGGTCCACCAGAGCCCGGCCCTCACGGACCACGGATACGTCCTGAAGCTCCAGAACATCGCTCATGAGCGCGTTGTCTCCCCTTGCAGTGTGACCGGTCTCGGCGTCTCGGCTGTGGCGTGCGCGTGGTGGGCGCAGTCCTCAAGGAAATCTACGCCACCGGTCGGGCGGTCCATTCCATCGGTCCGGTCCTTAGGGTGGGGGCATGCTCTCGGAACCTCGCTCTGGACGCCTTGCCGCTTGGGGAAACGCCCTTTTGGCCGGACTTGTGTCGCCTGACGACGCCATGCTCGCCGCTGTCGGGGACGACGCCGTGCATCGGGTGGAGGGGTTGCCCGGTGAGTCGGGGCCGGTCGGGCTGACGCTCGCGTTGGGGCGGTTGCGGGCGCTCGGGGCGACCGGGTTGCGGGTGGCGCTGCCGGCGCCGGGGCATCCGCTCGGGCTGAGCGGGCCGCCGGAGTTCAACGCGCGGGCGTTGGAGGCCGAGGAGGCGGTGATCTGTCACGGGGCCGCGCTGGGATTGGTGCCCGAGGTGTACGAGGCCGGGCCCGCGGGCGATGTGCATGTCGAGGTGGTGTGGCATGTGCTGCCGGTGCGGGAGGCGCCGCCGGCCGATGTGCCGTCGCTGGGTGAGGCGGAGCGGGAGCTCGCGGAGGCCCTTCGGGAGGCGACCGAGGTGCTGACGCGGCTGGATGTCGCCGGGACGGGGCCGGTGGCGGAGGCGGCGATCGACGCGTACCGGGCGCGGGCCGAGCGGGGGCGGGAGGTGTTGGCACCGGGGTACCCGCCGCGGGCGGTGCGGGTGCTGGAGCTTGCGCAGCGGGTGGGGTTGTTGATCTCCGTGGCGTATGAGAACGGGCACGGCGCTGCGGTGACGGCGGGCGAGATGGCGGCCCGGGCGGAGGCGTTGCGGCCGGTGGAGCGGACCGCTCGGCGGGCGCAGGTCGCGGCGTACAACGCGTATGTGGAGGAGCGGGAGCGGGGGGTTCGCTGAGCGGAGCCAGGTACGACGTCATGACCAAGGGCCCCTCAAGTCGCCGTTGACTTGAGAGGCCCGATCGGCTCAGACCCGACGTCAGTCGTTCGCGCCGGAGTTGCCGAAGGCGGGGTTCAGGCCGGCGATGCCGTTGACCGTGTTGCCGACGACGTTGACGGGGACGTGGACCGGGACCTGGACGAGGTTGCCCGAGCCGACGCCCGGCGACTTCACGGCCGCGCCGTCGGCACTCGCGTCGGCGACAGCGGCACCGGCGGCGGCACCCGTGGCGATACCGGCGACGGTGAGGGCCACGGCGGCCTTCTTGGCGATGTTCATGAGAAGCGTTCCTCCTGCGTTTGCGTGTCCGACCCGGCCGCGGGTCGTGCCTGATCAACGGGGAGGCGGGCGCGAACGGTACGGGAATCCGACGTCAACTGCCCGTTCGGATCATTGGCACGAAAAACTGACCGGCCTCCCGGGAGCGCCCGGGAGGCCGGAGGTCACTGCCGCTCCTGAGGCGGAGGTCAGTGGTTGACGCCGAGGTTGCCGAACGCGGGGTTGAGGATGCCCACGACGTTCACGCTGTTGCCGACCGCGTTGACCGGGATGTGGATCGGGGCCTGGACGAGGTTGCCCGAGGCGACGCCCGGCGAACCCACGGCCTTGCCGTCGGCGTGCGCGTCGGTGGCGGAGGCCATCCCGGCACCGGCGGCGATCAGTCCGCCGGCCACCATCGTCACGGCCGCTGCCTTCTTCAGGTTCTTCACTTCTGAGCCCTCCTGGTGATCGCCGCGGCAGTCGCCGCAGCACGCACTGGAGAACGGTGGAGATCCACGAAGGATGCGCCGTCCGGGTGACATTCCCACGACGGTATGAATCTCACTCCGGAGCGGAACCCTCCGTATTGCCGACCGCGTGGTGGATCAACCGGTCACTCCATGACGTACCGCCCACAGCGCGGCCTGGGTGCGGTCCGCCAGGTCGAGTTTCATCAGGATGTTCGAGACGTGGGTCTTGACCGTCTTCTCGGAGAGGACGAGGGCGCGGGCGATCTCGCGGTTGGAGCGGCCGTCGGCGATCAGGCCGAGCACCTCGCGCTCCCGCTCCGTGAGCGAACCCGCCCGGCCCTGCCCGGAGTTGGCCTCCTCCTGGGAGAGCAGGGCGCCCGCGACCTCGGGCTGGAGCAGGATGTGGCCGGCGTGGACGGAGCGGATGGCGCCGGCGAGGGCGTCGGGGTCGACGTCCTTGTAGACGTAGCCGGCGGCTCCGGCGCGCAGGGCCGGGATCACCGTGCGCTGCTCGGTGAAGCTGGTGACGATGAGCACGCGCGCGGGGTTGTTCAGTTCCCGGAGCCTGCGCAGCGCCTCGACGCCGTCCATGCCGGGCATCTTGACGTCCATGAGAACGACGTCGGGCTTCAGCTCCTCGGCGCGGGCGACGCCCTCGGCGCCGTCCGAGGCCTCGCCGACGACCTCTATGTCGTCCTGTACTTCGAGGAACGTGCGCAGGCCGCGGCGGACCACCTGGTGGTCGTCGACGAGCAGCACCTTGATTGCGTCAGCCACCAGGGACCTCCATCTCGATCGTGGTGCCCTTGCCGGGCGCCGATTCCACGGTCAGCGCGCCGCCGACCCCGCTCGCCCGGTCCCGCATGGAGACCAGGCCGAGGTGGCGTCCCGCGCGGCGGGTCTGCGTCGGGTCGAAGCCGCTGCCGTCGTCGGTGACGCGCAGGACCGCTCCGCTGCCGCGGCGGGCCAGGGTCACGTCGACGTGGTCGGCCCCAGAGTGCCGCAGGGCGTTGTGCAGGGCCTCCTGGGCGACGCGCAGAAGGGCTTCCTCCTGCGCGGCGGGCAGGGCGCGCACTCCGCAGCTGTCGAAGGTCACGCGCGCGGTGTGGGCACGGTCGAGGACCTGGATCTGGGTGCGGAGGGTGGCGACGAGACCGTCCTCGTCGAGGGCGGCGGGGCGCAGCTCGACCACGGCGGCGCGCAGTTCGTCGGCGGCCTCGGCGGCGAGGACGGCGACCTGGTGCAGCTCGCCCTTGGCCCGTGCGGGGTCGCGGTCGACGAGGGCGGCGGCGGCCTGGGCGGTCAGGCGCAGGGAGAACAGCTTCTGGGCGACCGCGTCGTGCAGTTCGTGGGCCAGCCGGGAGCGTTCCTCGGCGATGGTCAGTTCGCGGCTGCGCTCGTACAGGCGGGCGTTGGTGAGGGCGATGGCGGCGTGCTGGGCGAGGATGGAGAGGAGTTCCTCGTCCTCGGCGGTGAAGCCGCAACTGCCGTCCGGCTTCGGGCAGTTCTTGTTGGCGAGGAAGAGGGCGCCGATGACGTCGTCGCCGTCTCTGATCGGCAGGCCCAGGAAGTCGGACATGTCGGGGTGGGCCGAGGGCCAGCCCTCGAAGCGGGGGTCCTTGCGGACGTCCGCGAGGCGCTCGACCTTGGCCTCCCGGAGCATCGCGGCGAGGATGCCGTGCTGCCTGGGGAGCGGGCCGATGGCCTTCCACTGCTGGTCGCTGACGCCGTCGACGACGAACTGGGCGAAGCCGCCGTGGTCGTCGGGGACGCCGAGGGCGGCGTACTGCGCGTCGAGCAGCTCGCGGGCCGAGGCGACGATCGTCTTGAGGACGTCGCGCACCTCCAGATGCCTGCTCATGGCCAGCAACGCGGAGCTCACCGCGGCCAGACCGGACCTGGGGCCTTGACTCATGCCCTCACGGTACCGGCGGGGTGTGACAGTCCGTATCCGACCTGTGGCGGCGGCTGCCTAGGGCGGTGGGCCTAGGGCCAAGGGCCCGGACCGGGGGCTTAGGGCGAAGGGCCCCACCTGTTCGCGACCCGCGTCCGACGCGCGCGGGGCCGTCGCGTTCCTACGTTGAGGCCACGACAAGTGACGACGAGGGGACGTGTCATGCCGGTAGCGATCATCACGGGGGCCTCGCGGGGGCTGGGGCGGGCGCTCGCCGAGGCGCTGGCCGCGCGGGGCTGGGATCTGGTGCTCGACGCCAGGAACGCCGAAGTGCTGCGGAAGACGGCGGCCGACGTCGGGGCGTACGGCACGCGCGTGACGGCGCTGCCGGGCGACGTCACGGACGCCGGGCACCGGGCCGCGCTGGTGGCGGGGGCGCGGGAGCTCGGCGGTCTCGATCTGCTGGTGAACAACGCCGGGGTGCTGGGCGCCGAGCCCTTGGTGCCGCTCGGCGAGCACTCCCTGGACGGCTTCCGCACGGCCCTGGAGGTCAACGTCGTGGCGCCGCTGGGGCTGCTCCAGGAGGCGCTGCCCGAGCTGCGCGTGGCTCCCTCGGGCGCGGTCGTCAACGTGAGCTCGGACGCGGGCGCGGAGGCGTACCGGACCTGGGGGGCGTACGGGGCGACGAAGGCGGCGCTGGACCAGCTGTCGGCGGTGCTGGCGGTCGAGGAGCCGGCGCTGCGGGTCTGGTGGGTCGATCCGGGCGGCATGCGCACCGACATGCTGGCCGCCGCCGAGCCCGACGAGGACCTGTCGGGGACGCCGGCGCCCGCGGACATCGCCCCCGCCTTCATGCGGCTCCTCGACCGGCGTCCGGCAAGCGGCCGGTACACGGCCGGCGCGCTGCTGGAGGCACGGTGACCCTGGCGCTGCGTGTCCCGGAGGAGCTGTCGGCCCGTGTCCCCGCCGAGCAGCGCGGCCCGGGCCTGGACCGGGACGCCGTACGGCTGCTGGTGTCACGCGGTACGGAGGTGTCGCATCACGCGTTTGCGGGGCTGCCGTGTCTGCTGCGGGCCGGTGACCTGCTGGTCGTGAACACCTCACCGACGCTGGCGGCGGCCGTGGACGGGCGGATCGGGCACGCGCGCGTGGTGGTGCACTTCTCCACGCGCGGGGACGACGGCCGCTGGGCGGTCGAGCTGCGGGAGCCCGACGGGCGGGGCACCACGCGCGCGCGTGCGGGAGGGCCCGCGGGGACGGAGGTGCGGTTGCCCGAGGGGGTGCGGCTGACGTTGGAGGAGCCGCTGAGCGCGCGGGGCGAGCGGCTGTGGTGGGCGCGGGTGGCCGGGGCGGGGGTCCCCGGGCTGCTGCGGGAGTACGGGCGGCCGATCCGTTACTCCTACACGGAGCGCGACCAGCCGCTGTCCGCGTATCAGACGGTGTTCGCGCTGCCGCAGCCCGGCGGGGCCGGCAGTGCGGAGATGCCGAGCGCGGCGCGGCCCTTCACGGCGCGGCTGGTGGCGGAGCTGGTGAGCCGGGGGGTGCGGTTCGCGCCGATCACCCTGCACACGGGCGTGGCGTCGGCGGAGGCGCACGAGCCGCCGTATCCGGAGCGGTTCGCGGTGCCGGAGGCGTCGGCGCGGCTGATCAACGCGGTGAAGGCGGGGGACGGCCGGGTCGTCGCCGTGGGGACGACCGCGGTGCGGGCCGTGGAGTCGGCGGCCGGTGCCGACGGGGTCGTACGCGCGCGTGAAGGGTGGACCGACCTCGTGGTGACCCCGGAGCGCGGTGTGCGGGTCGTGGACGGGCTGCTGACCGGGCTGCACGAGCCGGAGGCCTCGCATCTGCTGATGCTCCGGGCGGTGGCCGGAACGGCGGCGGTCGAGCGCGGTTACGAGGAGGCGGTGCGCGGGCTCTACCTGTGGCACGAGTTCGGGGACGTGCATCTCCTCCTCCCGGAGGAGGCCGGGACAGGGGACCTCACGCAGAGCATTGCTTCAGCAACTGCCGGTGAGACTGTTACGGGTCCGATGTGAGCCCGCGCATAGGGCGCACATCACGTACGAAGGTCAATAGGAGATAAACAGGTGCGCGGTGAGCGGGACAGACGTTCCTGTCTGTCCCGTTTTGCCCTTCCCTGATCCACTATCCAGGATCGTACGTCACACCTTTGCCACACATTTTTGCGGCCGCTAAGAATGGCTGCCGTCGCTCAGCGCCGCGGGTTCCGCCCGCGGCGTTTGTGCCGCAAGGACGCAGAGCGACTCCGCGCTATTCGAAGAGGTCCACTCGCATGTCGCAGAACCCCACCCGTGGTCATAGTCGCGCGCTGACGAAGCGCCACAAGATCGCCATCGCCGGTGTCGCCACGCTCGGCGCCGCCGCCCTCGCGTTCTCCGCGGTGCCCAGCAACGCGGACACGACCACGAGCGAGGCCGCCTCCTCGGCCAAGGTCGCCTACAGCTCCGAGCAGCTGAAGGACCTCCAGTCCGGCGTCAGCGAGCAGCTCGCCGCGACCAGCCTGCAGGCGCAGGCCGCCGAGGCCGCCGCCGCGAAGAAGGACGCCGTGGAGGCCGCGGCGAAGAAGAAGGCTGCCGCCGAGGCCGCCGCCAAGAAGAAGGCCGCGCAGAAGGCCGCCCAGGAGCGCAAGGCGAAGGAGGCCGCGAGCCGGTCCGCCAAGCGTGCCACGGTCAAGGCCGCCCCCAAGGCCTACGCCAACAACCTCGACGGCTGGATCAAGCACGCCCTCGACATCATGGACGACAAGGGCATCCCCGGTACGTACAACGGTCTGTACCGCAACATCATGCGGGAGTCCTCGGGCAACCCGAGCGCCATCAACAACTGGGACATCAACGCGATCAACGGCACCCCGTCGATCGGTCTGCTGCAGATCATCAAGCCGACCTTCGACGCGTACCACGTCGCGGGCACGTCCTGGAGCCAGTACGACCCGGTCGCCAACATCGTCGCCTCCGCGAACTACGCGGCCGACAAGTACGGCTCGATCGACAACGTGAACAGCGCGTACTGAGGCCGCGCGGACCTCTCGTACACCGCTGCTCGCCGCATCGCTCGAGCACGCCGAAGGGCGGCACCCATCTGACGGGGTGCCGCCCTTCGGCGTCGTACGACCGCGACTACTTGCGCATGACCTCCGGCTCGTGGCGGCGCAGGAAGCGGGCCACGAGGAAGCCGCAGATCACGCCGAGGACGATCAGGGCGACCATGTCCATGCCCCAGGCGCCGACGCTGTGGGCCCATAGCGGGTCGTCGCTGTCGCCCTTTGCCGGCGGGCTGATCTTGTTGAAGTCGAGCGTGGCGCCCGCGGCGGCGACCGCCCAGCGCGACGGCATCAGGTAGGACAGCTGGTTGACGCCCACCGAGTTGGCCAGCGGGAACAGGCAGCCGGTGAAGACGACCTGGACGATCGCGAACATGACCAGCAGCGGCATGGTCTTCTCGGCGGTCTTCACCAGGGCCGAGATTATCAGGCCGAACATCATCGCGGTGAAGCCCAGCGCCATGATCGGGATGCACAGTTCCAGCAGGATCTGGCTGCCGAAGATCAGGCCCTTGTCCGGGATGGTGCGGCTGGAGAAGCCGATGATGCCGACCAGCAGCCCCTGGAGCATGGTGACCAGGCCGAGCACGAAGACCTTGGACATCAGGTACGCCGAGCGGGACAGGCCGGTGGCCCGCTCGCGCTCGTAGATGACCCGTTCCTTGATCAGCTCACGGACGGAGTTCGCGGCGCCGGCGAAGCAGGCGCCCACCGCGAGGATCAGCAGCACCGTCAGGGCCGTGCCGTTGGCGACGGGCTTGCCGGTGCTCGGATTGATCTCCGTGTTGACCAGCAGGTCCTTGCCGGAGTCGATGAGCAGGCTCACCGAGCCGAGGACGAGCGGCAGGATGATCGACAGGGCCAGGAAGCCCTTGTCGGAGGCGATCACCGACACATAGCGGCGCACCAGCGTGCCGAACTGCGACATCCAGCCCTGTGGCTTCGGCGGCTTCATCGCCTGCATCGGCGGCATCTGTACGGACTGCGGCGCAACGGCGTCGATGTCCGCGGCGTACATCTGGTAGTGCTGCGAGCCCTTCCAGCGTCCGGCCCAGTCGTAGTCGCGGTAGTTCTCGAAGGCGGAGAAGACGTCGGCCCAGCTGTCGTAGCCGAAGAAGTTCAGCGCCTCCTCGGGCGGGCCGAAGTAGGCGACCGCACCGCCGGGAGCCATCACGAGGAGCTTGTCGCAGATCGCCAGCTCGGCCACCGAGTGGGTGACGACGAGGACCGTGCGGCCGTCGTCGGCGAGGCCGCGCAGCAGCTGCATGACGTCGCGGTCCATGCCCGGGTCGAGGCCCGAGGTGGGCTCGTCCAGGAAGATCAGCGACGGCTTGGTGAGGAGCTCCAGGGCCACCGAGACGCGCTTGCGCTGGCCGCCGGAGAGGGAGGTGACCTTCTTCTCCTTGTGGATGTCCAGCTTCAGCTCGCGCAGCACCTCGTCGATACGGGCCTCGCGCTCGGCGCCGGTGGTGTCGGCGGGGAAGCGGAGCTTGGCCGCGTACTTGAGGGCCTTCTTGACGGTCAGCTCCTTGTGCAGGATGTCGTCCTGCGGGACCAGACCGATGCGCTGACGCAGCTCGGCGAACTGCTTGTAGAGGTTCCGGTTGTCGTAGAGGACGTCGCCCTGGTTGGCGGGCCGGTAACCCGTCAGCGCCTTGAGCAGCGTCGACTTGCCGGAACCGGACGGTCCGATGACCGCGATCAGCGACTTCTCCGGGACGCCGAAGGAGACGTCCTTGAGGATCTGCTTGCCGCCGTCGACCGTGACCGTCAGGTGCCGGGCCGAGAAGGAGACCTCACCGGTGTCGACGAACTCCTCGAGCCGGTCGCCGACGATACGGAACGTCGAGTGACCGACACCGACGATGTCCGCCGGACCGAGCAGCTGCGAGCCGCCCTTGGCGATCGGCTGGCCGTTGACGTACGTGCCGTTGTGCGAGCCCAGGTCGCGGATCTCCATGCGGCCGTCGGGCGTCGAGCGGAACTCGGCGTGCAGACGGGAGACCTGGAGGTCGGAGACGACCAGTTCGTTCTCCAGGGCACGACCGATGCGCATGACGCGGCCGATCGAGAACTGGTGGAACGTGGTCGGGCTGCGGTCACCGTAGACCGGCGGCGCCCCCGCGCCGACGCCGGGTCCGCCCTGCTGCGGCGGGATGTTCGCGGCGGGCTGCTGCGGCTGCTGCCAGCCGGCCTGCGGTGCCTGCTGCGCCGGTGGCTGCTGGTGAGGCGCCTGCTGCTGGGGCGCCTGGGCCCAGCCCGGGCCGGCGCCCTGCGCGGCGTACGGCTGCTGCTGGGGCTGCGGCGTGACAGCCACCGCGGCGCCGGAGACGCTCACGCGCGGTCCGTCGGTCGCGTTGCCGAGATGCACCGCCGTGCCAGGGCCGATCTCCAGCTGGTGGATCCGCTGGCCCTGCACGAAGGTGCCGTTGGTCGAGCCGTGGTCCTCGATGACCCAACTGCGGCCGCTCCAGCTGATCGTGGCGTGACGCCAGGACACCCTGGCGTCGTCCAGCACGATGTCACCCTGCGGATCGCGTCCGAGGGTGTAGGGCCTGGACGGGTCGAGCGTCCAGGTACGTCCATTCAATTCCAGTACGAGTTCCGGCACTCCATGCCCCATGAGTAGTCCCCCGAGTTACCCCCAACACAGGGAGTCTAGGGATGTCGAACATCGTCGGGAACTATTTCAGGCTCGGCCCCCTGACCGAAAGTCGGGCCTTGTGAAGACCACGTACGTACGCATCGACCCGTCCCGTTGACGGGGTTGAAACCGACCCGGAGAGTGGTAATCCACGCGAGGGGGACATGCGCGGTAATCGCCGCGCCGCGGATCGGGGGGTCTGCCATGAGTGCGTCCACGCACGTCGAGACCACGAAGTACGGCGCGAAGCTGCCATGGGGAGACATCCTGCTGACCGCGATCGTCGCCGTGAGCTGGGCGTTGATCGGCATGGCCGGTGTCGCGGCGCTCGGGCTGCATCTGCTGGGCGCGGACGCGACGGCCTCGCTGGGCCCGATGACCGCGGCGGTGGTGGCGCTTGGGGCGGGTGGTTCGGTGACGCCGTCGGGCGATGTGTCCGCATTCGGACTGACCGGCGCGGAGGCGGCGACCGCCATCGAGATCACGCCACTGGGGGTGAGCCTGGTCGGCGCGCTCCTTTTGTCATGGTTCTTCCTACGGTCCCTGCGGTCGGCGGGAGTTGTGATCGCACCGGGCGAACTCCTCGCGCGCGCGGGCGCGGTGGTCGTCCTCTTCGTGGCCACGCTGGGTGGGCTGGCCTGGGCGGGGCACGACGTCATCACGATCGACGGCGGCGCGCTCGGGCTCGACAAGCTGCCCGGTGGCGGGGGCGGGGGCGGGGGCGGCGGCCTGAAGATCCCCGGGCTCGGTGACGTCGGGGACATCGGAGGGCTGCTGCCGGACAAGATCGGCAACCTGGTCGACGCGAAGGCGGCGGTCGGCTTCACGGTGGACACGGTGCCGACGCTGCTGGGCGGGCTGGGCTGGTCGGCGGGCATCCTGCTGATCGCCCTGCTGGCGTCCCGCCGTACGCCGTTGCCGCGCGGCTGGGAAGCCCTGCACCGGATGGTCCGCCCAGCGGTGTCGGCCCTCGTCACCGTGCTGCTGGTCGCGGTCGCGGCGGGGCTCGCGGCGGCGGCGTACGCGGCGATCGGCGACGGCCACCCGAAGCGGATCGCGGGCGCGGCCCTGCTGGGCACGCCCAACGGCACCTGGCTGGGCATCCCGATCGGCCTGTTCGTCCCGTGGGACGGCCGCGCGACGGGCCCCCTGACCGCTTTCCTCCCCGCCCCCCTGGACGACCTGCTCAGCTCCGAACGCGACGAGTCCGTCTCCCTCTCCCGCCTCGCCGAACTCGACGGCCGGGTCTGGCTGTTGGCGGTCGCGGCGGCCGTGATGATGCTGCTGGCGGGGGTTCTGGCGGCGGTGCGGACGCCGGTCGGGGTGGTGGTGAAGGAAGCGGCTGCGGGTTCGGGCGCGGATGCCTCGTACGTACGTGATCCGGGCGCCCTCGGCTTCGCCGGGCGCTGTGCGCTGCGGTTGGGCTTGGTGACGGCGTTGGCGCTGCCGTTGCTGGCCTGGCTGACGGAGGTGTCTGTGGACGCCTCGCTGTCGGTCCTGGGCTTCGACGCGTTCGGCGCCGGCATCGAACTCCACGGCCACCTCGGCATGGCCCTGCTCCTGGGCGCCCTGTGGGGCGCGGGCGCGGGCGCAGCGGGGGCCTTGCTGGCCAGGGCGACGGGGGCGGCTGGGCAGCGGGCGGCTGCGTTGGCACTGGGTGACTTGGCGGGGGTTGCGGGGGGTTCGGGGGGCGGGGGTGGCGCTGGGGTCCCGTGGGATTCGGGCGGTGGGGGTGGCTCTGGGGTCACGGTGGGTTCGGGCAGTGGGCCGGGGGCGTATGCCGGGCAGTCGGGGGGTGGGCCGCAGGGGGCCGGATCTTGGGCTGGGCCGCAGGGGGGCGGCTCCTGGGCTGGGCCGTATGCGGGTGAGGGCGGAGTCTCGGGGGTGAGCGGCGGCGCCGGGGCGGTGGGGGCCGGTGCGGGTGGGGCGTGGTCGCGTGAGGGGGAGGCGGGGGCGTGGCCGCGTGAAGGTCAGGCCGAGCCTTGGTCGCGTGAAGGCGAGGCCGCGCCTTATGCCGGTAAGGGCGGGGCGCGGTCGCGCGGAGATGAGGCCGGGCCGTACGCCGGTGAAGGCGGGGCCGGGCCGTACGCCGGTGAAGGCGGGGCTGCGCCCGCGGGTCAGGGTGGGGGTTCGCATCCGGGGTGGGGTGGGGCTTCGGGTTCTGGCGCGGGTCGGGGGGCGGCTTCCGGGGCGGGGTCGGGTGAGGCCTCGGCTTCTGGGGCGGGGCAGGGCGGAGCCTCCGGGGAGGCTGGGCCGTATGTGCCGGGTACGCCGTCGTATCGGCCGCCGAATCCCGACACCAATCCGTACCTGCGCGTACCGGAGGAGCTGCGAGGCCCGGAGGACGCACGGCCGCCCGACGCGCGGGGAGCAGGTGTGGCCGACGCCCCGCCAGGAGGGTCGCGGCCGCCATACAGCTCACCGCCCGGAGCCTCACAACCCCAGCACGGCTCACCACCCGAAGCCTCGCAACCCCACTACGGCTCACCACCCGAAGGCTCACGACCGCAGTACGGCTCACCGCCCGGACGGGGACGCCCCCGTCCCGGCGAGCCCGGCGGTGACGCCGGTCAGCCTGGCGGGTGGGCCGGTGACCGGGGGCAGGCCGGTGGTCGGCCCGATGACTCGCGCAGGTCCGACGACGGGAACCCTGGCGACGAGTCGCCCCCCGCCGGGGACGACGTGTACGGCGCGCCCACCATGGTGCGGCCGATGCAGCCGCCGCCCTCGCGGAAACCGCCGTCGGCGCCCGGTGAGGGGGCACCGCCGCCGCCTCCGCCGCCCCCGCCTCCTCCCCCGCCCGGCAGGCCCAAGGGGCGGAGGTGACTCCGCGAGGGGCGTGAGGCGGTGCGTAAGATCCGCTCCACCTGAAGGACACCGAGTGTTCCCTGTCCGCCAGGCGGACCTCAGGGGCGGAAGGCACTGCGTGCCGGATACGGTGGGTACACCATGAGCGCTTCGCAGACCTCCGACGTACCCACTCTTCTCGTCAAGATCTTCGGCAAGGACAAGCCGGGCATCACGGCCGGTCTCTTCGACACCCTCGCCGCCTACTCGGTCGACGTCGTCGACATCGAGCAGGTCGTCACCCGTGGCCGGATGGTGCTGTGCGCGCTCGTGACCGAGCCGCCGCGCGGGCTCGAGGGCGATCTGCGGTCGACCGTCCACAGCTGGGCGGAGTCGGTGAAGATGCAGGCGGAGATCATCTCCGGCCTCGGTGACAACCGCCCCCGTGGCCTCGGCCGCTCCCTGGTCACCGTGCTCGGCCACCCGCTCACCGCGGAGGCCACGGCCGCGATCGCGGCCCGGATCACCAAGGCCGGCGGCAACATCGACCGTATCTTCCGGCTCGCCAAGTACCCGGTGACGGCCGTGGAGTTCGCGGTGTCCGGTGTCGAGACCGCGCCGCTGCGCACCGCGCTGGTGACCGACGCCGCCGCACTCGGCGTGGACGTCGCCGTCGTCGCGGCGGGCCTGCACCGGCGCGCTCAGCGGCTCGTCGTCATGGACGTGGACTCCACCCTCATCCAGGACGAGGTCATCGAGCTCTTCGCGGCGCACGCCGGCTGCGAGGACAAGGTCGCCGAGGTGACGGCGGCCGCGATGCGCGGGGAGCTGGACTTCGAGCAGTCCCTGCACGCGCGCGTGGCCCTCCTGGAGGGGCTGGACGCGTCCGTCGTCGAGAAGGTGCGCAGCGAGGTACGGCTGACGCCCGGCGCCCGCACCCTCATCCGCACCCTCAAGCGCCTCGGTTACCAAGTCGGCGTCGTCTCCGGCGGGTTCACCCAGGTCACCGACGATCTGAAGGAACGGCTCGGGCTGGACTTCGCCCAGGCCAACACCCTGGAGATCGTCGACGGCAAGCTGACCGGGCGGGTCACCGGCGAGATCGTGGACCGGGCCGGGAAGGCGCGGCTGCTGCGCCGGTTCGCCGCCGAGGCGGGGGTGCCGCTGTCGCAGACCGTGGCCATCGGCGACGGGGCCAACGACCTGGACATGCTGAACGCGGCCGGCCTCGGCGTCGCCTTCAACGCCAAGCCGGTGGTGCGGGAGGCCGCGCACACCGCGGTGAACGTGCCGTTCCTGGACACGGTCCTCTACCTGCTCGGCGTCACCCGCGAAGAGGTCGAGGCGGCGGACATCCACGACGAGCTGCTCTGACACCTCCGGACCGTCCGACACCTCCGGATCATCCGGCGAGGGCCCGGCACCTCCGCGGTGCCGGGCCCTCGCCGTCATGACTCGGCGGGGATCATTCCGACGGTGCCCAGTAGTCGAGGAGGGTGGCCACACCCGGCTCCAGGCTCTTCCAGGAACCGGTGAAGGACAGGACCGCGAACGCGGCGGCGGGGAAGCCGCGGCGGCTCATCCGCTCGCGGGCGTCGCCCTCGGCCGAGCCCGCCAGGATCTCGGCGAGACCCTGCACCCCGGGGTTGTGGCCGATCAGGACGACGTTCTGGGAGTCGTCCGGGGTCTCGTTGAGCACGGCGATGAGCTCGCCGGGAGAGGCCTCGTAGACCCGCTCCTCATAGACGGTTTTCGGCCGGTGCGCGAGTTCGTGCACGGCGAGCTTCCATGTCTCACGGGTCCGGATCGCTGTGGAGCACAGGGCCAGGTCGAGGGTGATGTCGGAGTCGGCCAGCTTCCGCCCTGCCACGGCCGCGTCCATGCGTCCCCGCTCGGCAAGCGGTCGCTCATGGTCGGACACCTGTGGCCAGTCGGCTTTCGCATGCCGGAAAAGGACAATCCTGCGGGGTTCTGCGACGCTCATGGGACCCAGCTTCGCATGAAACAGGCCATGGGGCGCAGGGAGTTGACAGGCGGCCGCGACGGTGCCTGACGATCACCGCGGGCCGGGGAATCCGGGCCGGTCAGCGCGCGGCCAGCTGCTGTATGCGCTCGAAGAGATGGGTGATCGCCGGGTCGCCCGCGGCGGCCTGTGCGTCGGCCGGGTTGAGTATCAGGGCGAGCAGGGTGATGAAGGCGAGCGTCGGCAGGGCGAGGGCCCACCAGGGCAGCCGGATGTCGGCGCGACCCCGGGTCGCCGGGTGGGGCGGGGTGTGCGATGGGGCCGACATGGGTGCCTCCGCGTCTCTCCGAGTGGGCCGGTGGTCCGCTCGGTCGCGGCCACATCTCGAAGGTACGGATCCGGCGGCCCCCAACCCATCCGGTGATCCACCCAGTTGCCCCTGAGACACACCCCCTAGGGGACGGGGGGATAACCCCACCCCTGCCCCCGGGAGGCGGACGGGTTCAGGGCGAGGCGATCGTCGCGATGACGGCGATGATCACGAAGATGGCGAGGAACGAGCCGAAGACGAGCAGCATCTTCTTCTGGCCGTTCTGGGGGTTCGGGTCGAGCACTGGCATGCGGCAAGTCTCGCACCCCCGTCCGCCGGCAACCCCGTGGGGGTGGCGTCAGCGGACCGCCTCCTCCTCGACCGTGCGATCGCGTCCGGCCAGCACGCCGACGACCATCTGCGGGATCATCAGCCCGGCCATGAGGGCGATCGGCAGCCCCCAGCCGCCGCTGTGCTGGTAGAGCACGCCGACGAGGAGCGGCCCGGGGATGGAGATGAGGTAGCCGGTGCTCTGCGCGAAGGCGGACAGCTGGGCGACGCCCGCACCGCTTCTGGCCCGCATCCCGACCATGGTGAGGGCCAGCGGGAAGGAGCAGTTGGAGATGCCGAGGAGCAGGGCCCAGGCCCAGGCTCCGGCGGCGGGCGCGAGGTACAGCCCGGCGTAGCCCACGAGGCCGCAGACGCCGAGCACGAGCACGATCGGGCCCTGCTGCGGCAGCCGGGTGGCCACGCGCGGGATGACGAAGGCGAGCGGTACGCCCATCACCATCGTGACGGCCAGCAGCAGTCCCGCCGTGCTCGCGGGCACGCCCGCGTCCCGGAAGATCTGCGGCATCCAGCCCATCGTGATGTAGGCGGCGGTGGCCTGGAGGCCGAAGAAGACGGCGAGCGCCCAGGCGGTGCGGCTCCGGGTGATCCGCAGCGCGGGCTGCGCCTCACGCGCGGACGCCTGCCCGGCGGGTGCCGCCCCCTGCTGCCGTGCGCCGCCCTCCTGCCGTACGCCGTCGTCCTGCCGTGCACCGCCCTCCTGCCGTACGCCGTCGTCCTGCCGTGCGCCGCCCTGCTGCCGTACGCCGTCGTCCTGCCGTGCACCGTCCCGCTGCCGTACGAACGGGAGCCACGGCAGTACGGCGACGGCGGCCAGGCCCGCCCACACCGCGAGCCCGGTCTGCCAGCTGCCGCCCAGCAGGTCGGTCACCGGCACGGTCGCCGCGGCGGCCGTGGCGGTGCCGAGGGCCAGGGCCATCGAGTACAGGCCGGTCATGGAGCCGACCCGGTCGGGGAACCAGCGCTTGACGATGACCGGCATCAGGACGTTGCTGACGGCGATGCCCATGAGGGCGAGGGCGCTGGCGGCCAGGAAGCCGGCGGTGCCACCGACGTAGGGCCGGATCAGCAGGCCCGCGGTGATGGCGGCCATGCCGGCGCAGACGACCGCGCCCGGGCCGAAGCGGCGGGCGAGGCGTGGGGCCATGACGCCGAAGACGGCGAAGCACAGCGGGGGCACGGAGGTGAGGATCCCGGCGACGCTGCCGCTCATGCCGAGTCCGTCGCGGACCTCCTCCAAGAGGGCGCCGAGGCTGGTGATGGCGGGACGGAGGTTGACGGCGGCCAGCACGATGCCGAGCACGAGCAGTCGTGTCGTCCACGCGCGCGTGGACGGTTCGGGAGTCTCGCCGGTCGCCGAGCTTCGTATGTGCGGGGACGTCGTCGTCCGGGTTTCCTCGCTTGCCATGCCGTCCATCATAGAATCATTGGATGATTGGTTGTCCATCCCCCGGGCGTCTCCCGGCGCCCGTCCCGTGCGAAGGTGTGCCATGCCTCTGAGCCATCCCCGTCGATCGGCGCTGTCCGAGCAGGTCATCGCCGCGCTGCGGCAGCAGATCACCACCGGTGAGTGGCCGGTCGGCTCGCGCATCCCGACCGAGCCGGAGCTGGTCGAGCAGCTCGGGGTGGCCCGCAACACGGTCCGTGAGGCCGTCCGCGCGCTCGCGCACAACGGCCTGCTGGACATCCGCCAGGGCTCCGGCACGTACGTCGTGGCGACCAGTGAGCTGGCCGGGGTGATGCAGCGCCGGTTCGCCGACGCCGACCCCCGGCACATCGCCGAGCTGCGTTCCACGCTGGAGTCGTCCGCCGCGAAGCTGGCCGCCGGGCGGCGTACGGAGAAGGACCTCAAGCAGCTGGACGCGCTCCTCGTACGCCGTGAGGAGGCCTGGGAGGCGCGGGACAAGGAGGCCTTCGTGGCGGCGGACGCGACTTTCCACCTGGCGGTGGTGTCGGCGTCCCACAACGACGTCATGACGGCGATGTACGCGGATCTGGGAGAGGTGCTGCGGGACTGGCTGCGCGACGACGTCGGCGAGGAGATGACGCCGGAGTCGTATCTGGACCACTCGGGGGTGGTGGACGCGATCCGCGCGGGCGACGCGGAGGCTGCCGCGGCGCAGGCGGCGGGCTATCCGTTCCAGTGCCGGCCGGGGCTGTTCACTTCTTCTGGCGGCTGACCCACACCGATCACTTCTTCTGGTGGCTGACCCACACCGAACGGACTTCCTTCCAGCAGCGGCCGTCGAGCCGTACGGTCTGCGCGGGCCCGGCCTCCACGGGGGCGCCGTCGCTGTCCACGTCCCACCAGCGGTCGCACTCGATGTGCAGCCGGACCAGGTCGACGTCGGGGTAGGGGTTGTGGCAGTAGGCGGTCACACGGGAGCCGGTGATCTTGCTGTAGCACGCGGCGCCGAACAGGTCCGGTGCGGTGTCCTCGCGCGCGTGGGGCGACGCTTCGTGCGGCAGGGACATCAGCAGAACGGCTGCGACGGCTATCGGGGCCAGGCTGCGGGACAGGCGCACAAGGGGACCTCCTCGGCCGTGCTGGGGAGGGAAGCGGTGAACGCGTAATCCAGAGTGCCCAGTTGTGCCGCCCGCCCGCCCGGCCGGGTGGGCCGAACGGGTGAGGGCCCGCGTTCCGGAGAACGCGGGCCCTCACACCGTAGGAAAGATCATGCACCGATGGCGTGCAGACCGCCGTCGACGTGGACGATCTCGCCGGTGGTCTTCGGGAACCAGTCGCTCAGCAGGGCGACGACGCCCTTGCCGGCCGGCTCCGGGTCCTCCAGCTTCCACTCCAGCGGGGAGCGGCTGTCCCAGACGGCCGCCAGCTCGGCGAAGCCCGGGATGGACTTGGCGGCCATGGAGCCGATCGGACCGGCCGAGATCAGGTTGCAGCGGATGTCGTGCTTGCCGAGGTCACGCGCCATGTAGCGGTTGGTGGCCTCCAGGGCGGCCTTGGCGGGGCCCATCCAGTCGTACTGGGGCCAGGCGAACTGCGCGTCGAAGGTGAGGCCGACGACGGAGCCGCCCTCGGTCATCAGCGGCAGCAGCGCCATGGTCAGCGACTTCAGGGAGAAGGCGGAGACGTGCATGGCGGTGGCCACGGACTCGAACGGCGTGTTCAGGAAGTTGCCGCCGAGCGCGTCCTGCGGCGCGAAGCCGATGGAGTGCACGACACCGTCGAGCTTGTCGCCCAGGTGCTCACGGACCTGGCTCTCCAGGCGGGCGAGGTGCTCGTCGTTGGAGACGTCGAGCTCCAGGACCTTGACCTTCTCCGGCTGAGGCAGCTTCTTGGCGATGCGCTCGGTGAGGGTCGGCCGCGGCCACGCGGTGAGGATGATCTCCGCGCCCTGCTCCTGGGCCAGCTTGGCGGTGTGGAAGGCGATGGAGGACTCCATCAGCACACCGGTGATGAGGATCTTCTTGCCCTCGAGGATTCCAGCCATGGTGTCAGTGACCCATTCCCAGTCCGCCGTCAACCGGGATGACGGCTCCAGTGATGTACGAGGCGTCGTCGGAGGCGAGGAACCGCACCGTCGCGGCGATCTCCTCCGGCTGCGCGTAACGGCCGAGCGGCACGGACTGCACGATGTTCGCGCGCTGCTCTTCGGTGAGCACCTTGGTCATGTCGGTGTCGACGAAGCCGGGGGCGACGACGTTGAACGTGATGTTGCGCGAGCCGAGCTCCCGCGCGAGCGAGCGCGCGAAACCGACCAAGGCGGCCTTGGAGGCGGCGTAGTTGGCCTGCCCCGGACCGCCGTACAGCCCGACGACCGACGAGATCAGGACGACGCGGCCCTTCTTGGCGCGCAGCATGCCGCGGTTGGCACGCTTGACGACGCGGAAGGTGCCGGTGAGGTTGGTGTCGAGGACGGACGTGAAGTCCTCCTCGGACATCCGCATCAGGAGCGTGTCCTTGGTGATGCCGGCGTTGGCGACCAGGACCTCGACCGGGCCGTGCTCGGCCTCGATCTCCTTGTAGGCCTGCTCCACCTGTTCGGTGTCGGTGATGTCGCACTTGACGGCGAGGAAGCCGGCCGGTGGCTCGCCCGAGCGGTACGTGATCGCGACCTTGTCGCCGGCGTCGGCGAAAGCGCGGGCAATGGCGAGGCCGATGCCCCGGTTGCCTCCGGTGACGAGAACCGAGCGGCTCAACGGATCACCCTTTCGATAGCGGTCTGAATACCCGCCCGAACACCTGGATGACAGGCGGCTTCCTGGGAAATCTATCGGTCCCCGGCCTCCGGCGGACAATCGGGCAGCGACAGTGGCTAAGGGGACTCACTGTCGGGTCTCTACAGAAGGACGCGCGCTCCGGTCGGAAACGTATGGTCCCTGGACCCGCCCACGCGACATGATCGGAGTCCACAGGTCACGACAGCAGGGAGATACCTCGGTGCCTCATACCATCGACGAAGCCTTCACAGCGCTTCCGCTACGCGCCCTCGCCGACGCCGCGCTGGCACGCGCGCGTGCGCTGGGTGCCGAGCACGCGGACTTCCGGTTCGAGCGGGTGCGCAGCGCGTCCTGGCGGCTGCGGGACGCCAAGCCCGCCGGGTCCTCGGACACCACCGACCTCGGGTACGCGGTGCGGGTCGTGCACGGTGGGACCTGGGGATTCGCGTCCGGCGTCGATCTGACCATGGACGCGGCGGCACGGGTCGCCTCGCAGGCGGTGGCCATGGCGAAGCTGTCCGCCCAGGTGATCAAGGCGGCCGGTTCCGACGAGCGGGTCGAGCTGGCCGACGAGCCGGTGCACGCCGAGAAGACGTGGATCTCGTCGTACGAGATCGATCCGTTCACCGTGCCCGACGAGGAGAAGGCCGGGCTGCTCGCGGAGTGGAGCGCGCGGCTGCTGGCGGCGAACGGGGTCAACCACGTCGACGCCTCGCTGCTCACCGTCCATGAGAACAAGTTCTACGCCGACACCGCCGGGACCGTGACCACCCAGCAGCGGGTGCGGCTGCACCCGGCGCTGACCGCGGTGTCGGTCGACGAGTCGAGCGGCGAGTTCGACTCGATGCGGACCATCGCGCCGCCGGTCGGCCGGGGCTGGGAGTACCTCACCGGCACCGGTTGGGACTGGGACAGCGAGCTGGCCCAGATCCCCGAGCTGCTCGCCGAGAAGATGCGGGCGCCGAGTGTCGAGTCCGGGGTGTACGACCTGGTCGTCGACCCGTCCAACCTGTGGCTGACCATCCACGAGTCCATCGGCCACGCCACCGAGCTGGACCGCGCCCTCGGTTACGAGGCCGCCTACGCCGGTACCTCCTTCGCCACTTTCGACCAGCTCGGCAAGCTGCGCTACGGCTCCGACCTGATGAACGTCACCGGTGACCGCACCGCCGAGCACGGCCTGGCGACCATCGGGTACGACGACGAGGGCGTCGAGGGCCAGTCCTGGGACCTGGTGAAGGACGGCACGCTCGTCGGCTACCAGCTGGACCGGCGCATCGCGAAGCTGACCGGCTTCGAGCGCTCCAACGGCTGCGCGTTCGCCGACTCCCCCGGCCATGTGCCGGTGCAGCGCATGGCCAACGTGTCCCTGCGGCCCGACCCGGCCGGCATGTCGACCGAGGACCTGATCGGCGGCGTCGACCGCGGCATCTACGTCGTCGGCGACCGCTCCTGGTCCATCGACATGCAGCGCTACAACTTCCAGTTCACCGGCCAGCGCTTCTTCAAGATCGAGAACGGCCGGATCGCCGGCCAGCTGCGGGACGTCGCCTACCAGGCGACCACCACCGACTTCTGGGGCTCCATGGCCGCCGTCGGCGGCCCGCAGACCTACGTCCTCGGGGGCGCCTTCAACTGCGGCAAGGCCCAGCCGGGCCAGGTCGCCGCCGTGTCGCACGGCTGCCCGTCGGCCCTCTTCAAGGGCGTCAACATTCTGAACACCACCCAGGAGGCCGGTCGATGAGCTCTCGTACGAACAAGCCGCACGAGATCGTCGAGCGCGCCCTGGAGCTGTCCCGCGCGGACGGCTGTGTCGTCATCGCCGACGAGCAGTCCACGGCCAACCTGCGCTGGGCCGGCAACGCGCTCACCACCAACGGCGTCACGCGCGGGCGCACGCTCACCGTCATCGCGACCGTCGACGGCAAGGAGGGCACCGCCTCGGGTGTCGTCTCCCGGGCCGCCGTCACCGTGGACGAGCTGGAGTCGCTGGTGCGGGCCGCGGAGGCCGCCGCGCGCGGGGCCGCGCCCGCCGAGGACGCGCAGCCGCTCGTGACGGCCGTACCGGCCTCCCCCGACTTCACGGACGCGCCCGCCGAGACGTCCTCCGCCGTCTTCGCGGACTTCGCCCCGGCGCTCGGTGAGTCCTTCGCACGCGCGCGTGCGGGCGGCCGGGAACTGTACGGTTTCGCCAACCACGAGCTGGTCTCCAGCTACCTCGGCACCTCCACCGGTCTTCGACTGCGTCACGACCAGCCCAACGGCACGCTCGAGCTGAACGCGAAATCCCCGGACCGTACGCGCTCGGCGTGGGCGGGCCGCTCCACGCGGGACTTCAAGGACGTCGACCCGGCCGCGCTGGACGCCGAGCTCGCCGTACGCCTGGGCTGGGCCGAGCGCAAGCACGACCTGCCCGCCGGGCGGTACGAGACGCTGCTGCCGCCGACCGCCGTCGCGGACCTGCTCATCTACCAGATGTGGTCGGCGTCGGGCCGGGACGCGTTCGAGGGCCGCACGGTGTTCTCCAAGCCGGGCGGCGACACCCGGACCCGGCTCGGCGAGAAGCTCACCGACCTGCCGCTGACGCTGCGCAGCGACCCGAACGAGCCGGGTCTGGAGTCCGCGCCGTTCGTGCTCGCGCACTCCTCCGGCGGGGACTCCTCGGTGTTCGACAACGGGCTGCCGCTGACGGCCACCGAGTGGATGCGCGAGGGCGAGCTGAGCAACCTGCTCACCAGCCGGCACAGCGCCGGGCTGACCGGGCTGCCGGTGGCGCCGGGCATCGACAACCTGATCCTCGACGGCGGCGACGACCGGTCCCTGGAGGAGATGGTCGCGAACACCGAGCGCGGGCTGCTGCTGACCTGCCTGTGGTACATCCGCGAGGTCGATCCGGCGACCCTGCTGCTGACCGGGCTGACCCGGGACGGCGTCTATCTCGTCGAGAACGGCGAGGTGACCGGCGAGGTCAACAACTTCCGGTTCAACGAGTCGCCCGTGGATCTGCTGGGCCGGGCCACCGAGGCCGGGCGCACGGAAAAGACGCTGCCGAGGGAGTGGAGCGACTGGTTCACTAGGGCTGCGATGCCGGCCCTGCGGGTGCCGGACTTCAATATGAGCTCTGTCAGTCGGGGCGTATAACCTCGTAGCCGGTAGTCACTCGGCTGCCCGAAGATCATCAAGGAGACGCGAGAACCGTGACGGACATCGTCGACGAGCTGAAGTGGCGTGGGCTGATCGCCCTCTCCACTGACGAGGACGCATTGCGCAAGGCGTTCGCGGACGGTCCCGTCACGTTCTATTGCGGCTTCGACCCGACCGCGCCCAGCCTGCACCTCGGCAACCTCGTGCAGATCCTGACGATGCGCCGGATCCAGGACGCGGGCAACCGTCCCCTGGGCCTGGTCGGTGGTGCGACGGGTCTGATCGGTGACCCGAAGCCGAACTCCGAGCGCACGCTCAACGCCCCGGACATCGTCGCCCAGTGGGTCGAGCGGCTGCGCGCGCAGATCGCCCCGCTGCTGGACTTCGAGGGGCCGAACGCCGCGGTCATGGTGAACAACCTGGACTGGACGCAGGGCCTGTCGGCCATCGAGTTCCTGCGGGACGTCGGCAAGCACTTCCGGGTCAACAAGATGATCGCGAAGGAGGCCGTCTCCCGGCGGCTCAACTCCGACGCGGGCATCAGCTACACCGAGTTCAGCTACCAGATCCTCCAGGGCATGGACTTCCTGGAGCTGTACCGGCGCTACGGCTGCACGCTCCAGACCGGCGGCAGCGACCAGTGGGGCAACCTCACCTCGGGCACCGACCTGATCCATCGGGTCGAGCCGGAGGCCGTGGTGCACGCGCTGGGCACTCCGCTGATCACCAAGGCCGACGGCACCAAGTTCGGCAAGACGGAGTCCGGCACGGTCTGGCTCGACCCCGAGATGACCACGCCGTACGCCTTCTACCAGTTCTGGCTGAACGCGGACGACCGGGATGTCTCCAAGTTCCTGCGGATCTTCAGCTTCAAGTCCCGTGCGGAGATCGAGGAGCTGGAGAAGGCGACCGAGGAGCGTCCTCAGGCCCGTGCCGCCCAGCGCGCGCTGGCCGAGGAGCTGACGACGCTGGTGCACGGCGCCGACCAGACGGCGGCCGTGATCGCCGCGTCCAAGGCCCTCTTCGGTCAGGGCGAGCTGGCGGAGCTGGACGACAAGACGCTGGCGGCGGCGCTGTCCGAGGTGCCGCACATCCAGGTCGCCGAGCTCGGTCTCGTCGTGGACCTGTTCGCCGAGGTCGGTCTCGTGGCCAGCAAGTCGGCGGCGCGGCGGACCGTGAAGGAGGGCGGGGCCTACGTGAACAACGTCAAGGTCGCGGCCGAGGACGCGGTGCCCGCCAAGGAGGACCTGCTCCACGGACGGTGGCTGGTGCTGCGGCGCGGGAAGAAGAACCTGGCGGCGGTCGAGGTGACCGGAGCGTAGTCGGCACGAAGGGGGCGGCTCTCATCGAGAGAGCCGCCCCCTTCGTCGTACGCGCTGTCCTGTCACGCCTGCTGTTTGCGCTTGCCCAGCGTCGCCATGTACAGCATGTCGCCCACGCCCACGATGATGATCGCGGCGATCAGCTGGAAGGCGTGGCGGCTCCAGTCGATGCCGGAGGTGGCGTCGACGCCCGCCCAGCGGGCGATGGCGTTGCCGACGAGGGCGCCCAGCATGCCGAAGATGGTCGTCAGCCAGAGCGGACTGTGCTGCTTGCCCGGGATGATCGCCTTCGCGATCAGGCCCAGGACGAATCCCACGATGATCGCCCACAACCAGCCCATGGCTGCCTCCTTGTACGGCTCGACGTGAGCATTACCGTCAGTGTCGGCCCATGCGCCGTACGCCGCATGTCGAGGCGCCCGTACGTGTCGAAGCGCAGGTCGTTCGCCTTCGTGAGAGGTGCCCCGGTCTCGTAGGCGTCGCAGGTGCGGCGTAACGTAGGACGTGTCCGGGCCCGGTTCTCGTGCCGGGAGCGGAGTGGGAACGGGCCGGGGAGAGTCCGATGCGGGCGGATGGTGGAATGTGATGCGGAAGCAGCATGCAGGCGGCGCCCAGGTGTTCCGGATCACCGGAGCCCGTGCGGGCCTCCAGGAGGACGTGCGCGGCCGGCAGCGGCGGTACGTGATCTCGATGGCGGTGCGCACGCTGTCGGTGATCCTCGCGGCCACCCTGTGGAACGTCGAACGGCACGTCGCGATCGTCGCGTTGGTGCTGGGGGCGCTGCTTCCCTACATCGCGGTGGTGATCGCGAACGCGGGGCGGGAGAACGCGCCGGGTCTGCCGTCCACCTTCGTGGCTGCTCCGCTGCGTCCGATGATCTCTCCGCCGCGGGCCGACGCACCCTTCGCGGAACCCGTCCCGGAAGACGCCGCGAGCGGTCCGGCGGCGGGTGTGCGGAGCGAGCCTCACGAGCGGATGTGACGCTCGGCGGAGGGCCCGCAACCGGACGTCACCTCCGGACCAAGCTCAAGAAAAGCTCAGATCAATCATGTTGTTCCAGTGCCGGGCGGCGGGTTACCCGTGACATACTTCCTACGCGCTCCGCATCCCCCGTCGGAGCGACAGACCGACGCCGGGCAGCTCCCCCCGTGGCTGCTCGGCGTCGCCTTGTTCAGCGCAGTTTGTGAGACGGACCAGTGAGTGAAGAGACCGCGCCGATCTGTTCGGCGAAGGGGTGCCGGGCCGACGCGGTGTGGGTGCTCGCGTGGAACAACCCGAAGATCCACACGCCGGAGCGCAGGAAGACCTGGCTGGCGTGTGAGGAGCATCGGGAGCATCTGTCCCAGTTCCTCGGAGTGCGGGGGTTCTTGAAGGACGTGGTCCTTCTGAAGGAATGGGAAGCCCCCGAAGGCGCCTAGCCGCCGATCGCCGACATCGGTCGGTCCGGCTGGACGAACGTAGGGTCGTCCAGGCCCGCGCCCGCCTTCTTGCCCCACATCGCCGTCCGCCAGATGCTCGCTATCTCCTCGTCCGGGGCGCCCGAGCGCAGGGCCGCGCGGAGGTCCGTCTCCTCCTGGGCGAACAGGCAGGTGCGGATCTGGCCGTCGGCCGTGAGGCGGGTGCGGTCGCAAGCCGCGCAGAACGGGCGGGTGACCGAGGCGATGACACCCACCACGTGCGGGCCGCCGTCGACGATCCAGCGCTCCGCCGGGGCCGAGCCGCGCTTCTCCGAGCCTTCCTCGGTGAGCTCGAAGCGGGTGCGCAGGGAGGTGAGGATGTCCCCTGCCGTGATCATGCCGTCGCGCTTCCAGCCGTGCTGGGCGTCCAGGGGCATCTGCTCGATGAAGCGCAGTTCGTAGTCGTGCTCGACGGCCCAGGCGAGGAGGTCGGGGGCCTCGTCCTCGTTGAGCCCCGGCATCAGGACCGAGTTGACCTTCACCGGGGTCAGGCCGGCCTCGCGGGCGGCGTACAGGCCCTCGATGACGTCCTTGTGGCGGTCCCGGCGGGTGAGGGTCTTGAAGACGTCCGGGCGGAGGGTGTCGAGGGAGACGTTGACCCGGTCCAGGCCCGCGGCCTTCAGGGCCGCCGCGGTGCGCTTGAGGCCGATGCCGTTGGTCGTCAGCGACATCTGGGGGCGGGGTGCGAGGGCCGCGACGCGCTCCACGATGCCGACCAGGCCCGGGCGCAGCAGCGGCTCGCCGCCGGTGAAGCGGACCTCCTCGATACCGAGGGAGGTGACCGCGATGTCGATCAGGCGGACGATCTCGTCGTCCGTGAGGAGGTCGGGCTTGGCCAGCCACTGGAGGCCCTCTTCGGGCATGCAGTACGTACAGCGCAGATTGCACCGGTCGGTCAGTGACACGCGCAGGTCGGTGGCCTGCCGGCCGTAGGTGTCGATGAGCACGTGGGCCCCCTCCCTCGTCGCGGAACACTGCGGATCATCGCGGATCATTCATTTTCCGTCACTTGCGAGCCTACGTGACCGCACTGACATCGACAGTGCCCGATCCCACGAGGTACGACGCGGCCGCGTCGTAGGGAACTACGACGCGGCCGCTCGGAGGATCGCCCCAGGGGGACTCAGTGGGCGCCGGTGCCGGTCAGGGACCGGACCTCCAGCTCCGCGTACTTGCCGGCGTCGGGCTCCTCCTTGGACAGGACGGTGCCCAGGAAGCCCATGAGGAAGCCGAACGGGATGGAGATGATGCCCGGGTTCTTCAGCGGGAAGTAGGCGAAGTCGACGTCCGGGAACATCGCCTTCGGGTCGCCGGAGACCACCGGGGAGAACAGCACCAGGCCGGTGGCGACGATCAGACCGCCGTAGATCGACCACAGGGCGCCCTGGGTGGTGAACCGCTTCCAGAACAGGCTGTAGAGGATCGTCGGCAGGTTGGCGGACGCGGCGACCGCGAACGCCAGCGCGACCAGGCCGGCCACGTTGAGGTCGCGGGCGAGGGCGCCCAGGCCGATGGAGACGATGCCGATGAAGACGGTCGCCCAGCGGGCCGCGCGGACCTCTTCCTTGCCGGACGCCTTGCCCTTGCGGATGACGTTGGCGTAGATGTCGTGCGCGAACGAGGACGAGGAGGCGAGGGTCAGACCCGCCACCACCGCGAGGATCGTCGCGAAGGCCACCGCGGAGATCGTGGCCAGCAGGATCGCGCCCCACGCCGAGTCGACGCCGCCCAGATGGAGCGCGAGGAGTGGCGCCGCCGTGTTGCCGGACGGGTTGGACTCGATGATCTCGTCCTGCGAGATCAGGGCCGCGGCGCCGAAGCCGAGGGCGATGGTCATCAGGTAGAAGCCGCCGATGATGCCGATGGCCCAGTTCACGGACTTCCGGGCGGCCTTGGCGTTGGGCACCGTGTAGAAGCGGATCAGGATGTGCGGCAGGCCGGCGGTGCCGAGGACCAGGGCGATGCCGAGCGAGATGAAGTCCAGCTTGGAGGTGCCGGTCGCGCCGTACTGGAGGCCGGGCTCCAGGAAGGCGGTGCCCTTGCCGCTGTTCTCGGCGGCCTTGCCGAGCAGGTCGGAGATGTTGAAGTCGAACTTCAGCAGCACCAGGAACGTGATCAGAATGGTGCCGCTGATCAGCAGCACCGCCTTGACCATCTGGACCCAGGTGGTGCCCTTCATGCCGCCGATGGAGACGTACACGATCATCAGGAGGCCGACGAGGGCGACGATGCCGATCTTGCCCGCGTCGGAGGTGATGCCGAGCAGCAGCGAGACGAGGACGCCGGCGCCGGCCATCTGCGCGAGCAGGTAGAAGATCGAGACGACGATCGTGGAGGTGCCGGCCGCGGTGCGGACCGGGCGCTGGCGCATGCGGTACGCCAGGACGTCGCCCATCGTGTAGCGGCCGGAGTTCCTGAGCGGTTCGGCGACCAGCAGCAGGGCGACGAGCCAGGCGACCAGGAAGCCGATGGAGTACAGGAAGCCGTCGTAGCCGAACAGCGCGATGGCGCCGGCGATGCCGAGGAAGGACGCGGCCGACATGTAGTCGCCGGAGACCGCGAGGCCGTTCTGGAAGGCGCTGAACTGGCGGCCGCCGGCGTAGAAGTCGGCGGCGTCCTTGGTCTGGCGGCCCGCCCAGACGGTGATGACGAGGGTCGCGAGGACGAAGACGGCGAACAGGCTGATGATCAGCGGCCGGTGCTCGCTGGCCTCGCCTGCGGCCAGGGTGATCGCGGGGCTCATGCGCCGCCCTCCATCCGGGACTTGATCGCCTCGGCCTTGGGGTCGAGCTTCGCGGCGGCGTGCCGCGAGTACCACCAGGCGATGAGGAACGTGGTGATGAACTGGGCGAGGCCGAACACGAAGGCGACGTTGATGTTGCCGAACAGCTTGGTGCCCATGAAGTCGCCCGCGAAGTTCGACAGCAGGACGTACAGCAGGTACCAGGCGATGAAGCCGACGGTCAGGGGGAAGGCGAAGTTGCGGTAGGAGCGGCGCAGTTCACCGAACTCCGCGCTCTGCTGCACCGCGGTGAACTCCTCGGTGCTGGGGAGTTTGTGTTGCTCTGTCGAGGGGGGCGGTGCGTCGGTAGCCACGGAGTCTCCTCGCGTTGCGGGCGCTGTTGCCACGGCGGACGGGGGCTGTTCGGGGGTGGGGGACGGGTTCGGTACGACGGACATGGGCGGCTCTGTTCCTCGCGGTTCGTCAGGGGGCTCGATCGTCCTCGTGCTCCCTGCCCAAGGTCACGGCGGCACGCGAGGACCGGTTCAACTGGGTTTGCTTCTTCTTGAAGTCATCTCGGGAAGGTCATTGCTGGCCAGTGACTGCGAGAGATAACTTCGGGCCTGCACCACCCGTCATGTACCTGCCCGAGCACCACCTGTGTCTCGGGCGGTTTCGTTTCCGGATGATGTGGAGACCCCATGTCCCGTCTGCGTTCCAGACGTCGGCTCGCCCTTGCCGTACCCGTCGTGCTCTCGCTGACCGCCTCGCTCGGCTTCCTGCCGGCGGCCGCGTCGGCCGCCCCCTACGCGGAGCCCACCGCGCAGACAGCGGACGCACCGAACCTGTCGTACGTCGTCAACACCAAGGTGGACCGTTACACGATCGCGTCGGTCAAGAAGGCGATCGCGGCGGCCGGCGGCACGGTCGTCATCACGTACGACAAGATCGGCGTGATCGTCGTCCACTCCGCCAACCCCGACTTCGGGCCCCAGATACGCAAGGTCCGCGGCGTGCAGTCGGCGGGCGCGACCCGCACCTCGGCGCTGACTCCGGCCGGCACCACGGACGAGGGCGCGGTGCAGCCGCTCACCAAGGAGCAGGCCGAGAAGGTCGAGAAGGCCTCGGCCGCCGAGGCCGGGAGCGAGCCTCTCGAGGCCGACCAGTGGGACCTGCGGGCGATCGGCGCCGACAAGGCCGCGCAGATCAACCCGGGCAGCAAGAAGGTCACCGTCGCCGTGATCGACACCGGCGTCGACGACACCCACCCGGACATCGCCCCGAACTTCTCCGCGTCCCAGTCCGCCAACTGCGACGGCGGTGTCCCCGACACCACCGAGGGCGCCTGGCGGCCGTACACCGCGGACGACTACCACGGCACCCACGTGGCCGGTGAGATCGCCGCCGCCCGCAACGGCATCGGTGTCGCCGGTGTCGCGCCCGGTGTGAAGGTCGCGGCCATCAATGTGACCGACCCGAGCAACGGTCTCTTCTACCCGGAGAGCGTCGTCTGCGCGTTCGTGTTCGCCGCCGACCACGGCGTGGAGATCACGAACAATAGCTACTACGTTGATCCATGGCTGTACAACTGCCTTGACGACCCCGACCAGCGGGCCATTGTTGATTCGGTCAACAGAGCGTCCCTCTACGCTCAACACAAGGGCACGCTCAACCTGGCGTCGGCGGGCAACTCCAACGACGACCTCGACTCCGACGCCCTCGTCGACGACTCCAGCCCCGACGACTCCACGCCGGTCACCCGCACCGTCGACCCGCACGAGTGCTTCGACGTGCCGACCATGCTGCCGGGTGTCGTCACGGTCAGCGCGACGGGCGTCAACAACCTCAAGTCGTACTACTCGTCGTACGGTTACGGCGTCGTCGACATCGCGGCCCCGGGCGGCGACCGGCTCTACCAGATCCCGGACACCCCGTCGAAGAACGGCCGCATCCTGTCGACGCTGCCGAACAACTCGTACGGATTCCTCCAGGGCACCTCGATGGCGTCCCCGCACGCCGCGGGTGTCGCCGCGCTGCTGAAGTCGACGCATCCGTGGGCGACTCCGGCGCAGCTCCAGGCGCTGATGAAGGCGCAGGCCGACAACCCGGGCTGCCCCGCCTCCTACGACCAGGACGGCGACGGCACGCAGGACGCGACCTGCGTGGGCGGCAAGCGGGTCAACGGGTTCTACGGCTTCGGCATCGTGAACGCGCTGCGCGCGGTCAAGTAACCGCGGCCGGGCAGCCCCGTACAGCACCCGCACGGTCCGCAGCACAGCACCCGCACGGTCCGCTCGTACCGCTGGTACCGCGAACGAACTGGAGATCCTGAATGACAGCGCCTCACCCGCGCTTCCGCCGTGTGATGGCCGTCCCGGTCGGGATGGCCATGGCGACGGCTCTCGCGTTCCTGCCGAACGTCACGGCGTCGGCGGCGGAGGAGTCCCCGGCCGCCGAGGCGACAGCGCTCAGCTATGTCGTCAACGTCAGCCCCGGGCACGGGCCTTCGAAGCACGTGAAGAAGGCGATAGCCGACGCCGGCGGCACGATCCTGACGTCGTACGACCAGATAGGCGTCGTCGTCGTCCACTCGGCGAACCCCGACTTCGCGAAGATCCTGCGCACCGTGCCCGGGGTCCAGTCGGCCGGCAACACGCGCAACGCGCCGCTGCCCGCCCAGTCGACGACCGACGTGGGCACCCCGAAGATGCTCGACGCCGAGGACCTCGCGGCCGTCCAGGCCGCCGAGGGGCAGGACCCGCTGGAGCCGTTGCAGTGGGACCTGCCCGCCATCAAGGCGGACAAGGCGCACGAGAAGTCGCTCGGCAGCAGCAAGGTGACGGTCGCCGTGATCGACACCGGCGTCGACGACACCCACCCGGACATCGCGCCGAACTTCGACCGGTCCGCGTCGGTCAACTGCGTGACGGGCAAGCCCGACACGACCGACGGGGCGTGGCGGCCGACCACGGGCGAGAGCCCGCACGGCACGCACGTCGCCGGTGAGATAGCGGCCGCCAAGAACGGCGTGGGCATGACGGGTGTCGCGCCCGGCGTGAAGGTGTCCGGCATCAAGGTGTCCACGACGGCCGGCTACTTCTACACGGAGGCCGTGGTCTGCGGCTTCGTGTGGGCGGCCGAGCACGGCGTCGACGTCACGAACAACAGCTATTACACCGACCCGTGGTACTTCAACTGCAAGAACGACCCGGACCAGAAGGCGCTCGTCGACGCCGTCTCGCGGGCCTCGCGGTACGCGGAGAAGAAGGGCGCCGTCAACGTCGCGGCGGCCGGCAACGAGAACTACGACCTCGCCGCCGACGAGATCACCGACCCGGTCTCCCCCAACGACGCCACGCCCTCGGACCGGGTCATCGACCCCTCCGAGTGCTACGACATCCCGACCCAGCTGCCGGGTGTCGTGACGGTCGCGGCGACCGGCGCGAAGGGCGTCAAGTCGTCCTTCTCCAACCACGGTCTGGGCGTCATCGACATCGCCGCTCCGGGCGGCGACTCGACCCGCTTCCAGACCCCCGCCCCGCCGGCCACCAGCGGCCTGATCCTGGGCACGCTGCCGGGCGGCGGCTGGGGCTACATGGCCGGTACGTCGATGGCCACGCCGCATGTCGCGGGCGTGGCGGCGCTCATCAAGTCGACGCACCCGAAGGCCCCTCCGGCCCTGGTGAAGGCCCTGCTGTACGCGGAGGCCGACGCCACGCCGTGCACCGACCCGTACGACATCGACGGCGACGGCAAGGTCGACGCGGTGTGCGAGGGGCCGAAGAACTACAACGGCTTCTACGGCTGGGGTACGGCTGACGCACTGGACGCGGTCACCAAGTAAGGGCACGCGTGCGTGAAGGGGTCGGGGACCGGGTCCCCGGCCCCTTTGCGTGTGGGGGATGATCTACGGCCATGGATGTGTACGAAGATCCCGCGACGTGGGCGCCTGAACGGTCCAGGTCCAAGGGGCAGTTGACAGCCCGATTCGTTCTCACGGTCCTGTACACCCCTGTGCAGATCGTGCTGTGGCTCGCGGCCCTGGCGGCCTTCCTGGTCGTCGGGCTGGTCACGGAGATCATCACCGTGCTCAGCACCTCGTACGAACAGGGCTTGTTCAAGGCCATGGACCGGGTGCTGGACCCGCTGGCGAAATGGCCCTCCTGGTGCGTGAGTTGGCCGGAGCTGCGACATGAGGGCGACACCGCCTACTACAGGGCGCGGGTGGAGAAAAGGGTCGGTCGCTGGACCAAGCGAGCCTCTGTCCCGCGCAAGCCCGGTAAGCCGCGGCCTCCGGTCGAGTGCGCGATACCGGTGCGCGACTACCGCGGCGTCGGCGGCTGGTACGTCGCCCAGGTCGCCCTCGCTCAGGGCTGGGAGCTGCGGCCCAGCGACGTGCGCAAGGAGGTGCGGCTCTGGTGGTCCGCCGCGTCATGAGTTGATCACAGGTTGATTGAATCAATACTGCATAGTGAAGTCATGACTGACGTGGTGCGTGAGGGTGCTCTTCAGGCGCGGCTTCCCGTACGGGAGCTGGCGCACGCCTGCGTCGACGCGTGTGCGCGGGCCGCCGCTGAGCTGGCGGCGTTGAGGGCCGGGCTCGACACGGTGCCGGAGGTGTGGGTGGACGACGGGGCCGTCGCCACCGCGTTCACGAGTGAGCGGCATCTGTTGATCAATGGTCGGGCTCCGGTCAACTTCGCGCCCTTGTCGAGGTTCTGGCGGACCGCCGACGGATGGGTGCGCACCCACGCCAACTACCCGCATCACCGGGAGCGGCTGCTCAAGGTGATGGGACCGGCCGATTCCCTGGAGGCGGCGTTCGCCGAGCGGTCCGCCCTGGAGGTCGAGGACGCCGTGTACGCGGCCGGGGGCCTCGCCGTCGCCCTGCGGACGCCCGAGGAGTGGGCGGTCCACGAACAGGCGGTGGAGCTGGCCAGACGGCCGCTCGTGGAGCGCGAGCGGCTCGACTCCGCCCCCGCGCGCGGGCTCGCGCCGATCGACGGCACTCCCCTGCTGCCCGCCGCCGGACTGCGGGTCCTGGACCTGACCCGGGTCATCGCGGGACCGGTCGCCACGCGCACGTTCGCCCTGCTGGGCGCCGACGTCCTGCGCATCGATCCGCCCCGGATGCCCGAGCTCCCGGACCAGCACGCCGACACCGGCTTCGGGAAGCGCTCCGCGACGCTGGACCTGACGGCTGACCGGGGTGCCTTCGAGGAGTTGCTCGCGGTGGCCGACGTGGTCGTCACCGGGTACCGGCCCGGCGCCCTCGACCGGTTCGGGCTGTCGGCGGAGGCGCTCGCCGAGCGGCGGCCGGGGATCGTCGTGGCACAGCTGTCGGCATGGGGCGCGTACGGGCCGTGGAGCGAGCGGCGGGGTTTCGACAGCCTGGTGCAGGTGGCGACCGGGATCGCGGCGGTCGAGGGGTCGCTGGAGCAACCCGGCGCACTGCCTGCGCAGGCGCTGGACCACGGGACGGGGTATCTGCTGGCGGCGGAGGTACTGCGGGCGGTGCGCGAGCAGTCGTACGACGGTGGCAGCCGGTTCGTGCGGCTGGCGCTGGCCCGGACGGCGCAGTGGCTGATGGAGGGGGTCCCGGACGGGTCCGCCGGGTGGCTCGGGGGGCTCGGCGCGACGGGTGTGGACACGCAGGAGACCGCTGGGCAGGGCGCGTCGGCCACCTACGACGGCCCGGACGCCTGGCTCGCCGAGGCCGACAGCGGCGTCGGGCGGCTGCGGTACGCCCGGTCGCCGGTGTCCTTCGTCGGCGGGCCGGGCGACTGGGCGCGGCCGCCGGGGCCCTGGGGTGCCGACCCCGCGCGGTGGGTGTGAGCGGTGGGCGGCCGGAAAACGTACTCCTGGGCGGAATGGCGTAGCGCCAGTTGTTTTTCTTGACTTGCCCTGTTCTGCGACGGCTGGTGAAGATCTTGAGGTGACCTTGATAAGACCCAGCACCGGGACGCCGGACGCCGGCGGACCGCTGCCGCGGCGGACCGGCACCGGTCGTGCCGTCGCCGTTCTCGTCCTGGTGGCCCTCGGGGCCCTGATACCCCTGCTCGGGCCGTCCGCCGCGCTGCACGGCACCGGGGAGGCCGCGGCGCCCGGTGACGGCGGCATCGCGCTGCTGCGGGCGGTGCTGTTCGCCGCACTGTGCGTTCCGGTGGGCGAGCTGTTCGTGAACCGGCTGGCCCGCGCGGTGCCCGGCGCTCCCCGGACCATGCCCCGCAGTTGGGCCGTGTACGCGGCGGGCGCCGGTTTCGTGGCCGCCCTGGGGCTGGCCTCGGTCGTGGCGACCGGGAACCTCGTGCCGCACAGCCTCGCCGAGATCGACGTGGGCGGCCTGTACGACTCCCGGGACGGCAAGCTCGCGCTCGTCGAGGTCAACGCGTTCCTCGTGGCGGGGCTGTGCGCCCGTTCGGCCCGCCCGGCCTCCCAGGCCTGGCCGCTGGCCGCGGTCGTGGTGGCGGAGGCGCTGCGGGCCCATCCGCCGACCGAGCACGGTCCGCTGGTCGGGTCGGGGCTGACGCTCGTTCATCTGACCTGTGCGGCGCTGTGGGTGGGCGGGCTGCTGTACGCGCTGCGGACGCTCCGGGGGTGGGGGCCGTCGGAGGCGGGCTCGGCCCTGCTGGGGCTCTACGCGCGCGTGGCCGCGGTGCTGCTGGCCGCGATCACGGCGACCGGGGTGTGGAGCACTCTGCGCCGGATGCCGCCGGAGACCGTCCTGGACCAGTTGACGTCGACCGCGTACGGGCGCGTGCTGCTCGCCAAGGTGCTGCTGGTTGTCGCGGTCGCCGCGCTCGCCCTGTGGGCGCGGCTCCGGCTGCGCCGGGCGCCCGACCCGCTGACCGCCTGCTCCCCCGCGCGGGCGGAGGTCGCCCTGCTGGGCGTGGTGGTCGTGGTGTCGGGACTGCTGACGGCGCTGCCGGTGCCGATCCGCTGGTGAGCCTCGGGTCCGCGCGACGGACCTCAGGCGGTGACTCGGGTCCGCATGACGGACCCCAGGTCGTGCCGGAATCTCAGCCGGTGACCAGGACCTTCAACGCCGTGCGCTCGTCCATCGCCTTGTAGCCGGCCGGTACGCCCTCCATGCCGACGGTCAGGTCGAAGACGGGCGACGGGTCGATGCTGCCGTCCAGGATGTCGGGCAGCAGCTCGGGGATGTACGCGCGGACCGGCGCGACGCCGCCGCGCAGCGCGATGTTCCGGTCGAACATGACGCCCAGGTCGAGGCCCGTACCGCTGCCGTGCGGGACGCCGACCCAGCCGACGGTGCCGCCGTCGCGGGCGATGCCGACCGCCGTGCGCATGGACTGCTCGGTGCCGACGGCCTCGACGACGGCGTGCGCGCCCTGGCCGCCGGTGAGTTCACGGACGGCCTCGACGGCCGCGTCGCCGCGCTCGGCGACGACGTCGGTGGCGCCGAAGCGGCGGGCGATGTCGGTGCGGGCCTCGTGGCGGCCCAGCGCGATGATCCGCTCGGCGCCCAGCCGCTTGGCGGCGAGGACCGCGCACAGGCCGACGGCCCCGTCACCGACGACGGCGACCGTGGCACCCGCGCGGGCACCGGCGCCGAGAGCGGCGTGGTGGCCGGTGCCCAGGACGTCGGACAGGGTCAGCAGGGCGGACAGGAGGTGGTCGTCGGAAGCCGCCTCCTTGGGCAGCTGCACGAGGGTGCCGTCGGCGAAGGGCACGCGCACGGCCTCGCCCTGGCCGCCGTCGTAGCCGACCGAGCCCCAGAAGCCGCCGTGCTCGCAGGAGGTGTTCAGGCCCTCGCGGCAGTAGTCGCAGACGCCGTCGGACCACATGAAGGGCGCGACGACCAGGTCTCCGCGCCGTACGGTGCCCACCTCGGAGCCCGTCTCCTCGACGATGCCGAGGAACTCGTGCCCGATGCGCTGCCCCGGCTGCCGGGTGGCCTGCCCGCGGTACGCCCACAGGTCGCTGCCGCAGATGCAGGCGCGCAGCACGCGCACCACGGCGTCGGTGGGCAGCTGCACGACCGGGTCGGGCACGTCCTCCACGCGCATGTCGAAGGGGGCGTGGATGGTGGTGGCGCGCATGGCGAGGGTCCTTCTCGTCTGGGGTGGTACGTGCGCTCAGGGGGTGGTCGAGCGCACTTCACCGTACGCCGCCCCGGGCAGCCGTCGCTCGCCGAGTGCGCCGGTGACCAGCAGGGACTGCGCGGCGACATAGGTGAGCATGATCCACAGGTCGGGGCGCGGCAGCTGGTCCCAGTCGGCGACTCCGCTCGCGATGAGCGTGTCGGAGAGGACGAAGAGCACACCGCCGATCCCGGCCACACGGCCCATGCGGGCGGCGGCGAGGTACGCCATGACCGTGAGCAGGACGCTGTAGCCGGCGACGGGGACGCGCAGGTCGGCGGGGAGGTCCGGCCAGAGGGACTGGATCGTGGTCGCCAGCACGACGACGTAGATGACGGCGAGGAACCCGCCCCGCGCGCGTACCGTCGCGATGTCCGTGCCGTACTTCTGGAACAGGACGATGTAGCAGACGTGTCCGGCCGCGAAGGAGGCCATCCCCGCGAGGAAGGCCGGATCGGCGTCGAAGAGGAGCAGGACGTCGCCGCCCCAGCCGAGGAGCAGCGCGGCGATCAGGAGGCGGGGAGCGCCCCTGGAGGCCGCGTACGCGGCCAGGAGCGGCATCAGGAGCGGCTTGGCGACCATGTGCCCGATGTCCCACCCGGCGGCCAGGGAGACGAGGTCCACGGCGGCGGCGAGGGCGAAGGCCCTGAGGAGGAGGCGTGTCACGCGGCGATGATCTCCTTGGCCGGCTCCGCGGCGGTAGCGGGTTTCCATCCCGGACCCCGGAAGAGGATCCCGGCACGATCACGCCACCTTCGGGCCGCCTTGATGTCCTTGGCGATCGACATGTACTCGTGGGTGGCGACCTTGATCGGGTTGAACGTGTTGATGTTCTTGGTCAACCCGTAGACAGGCCGGTCGGTCTCGGCGACGAACGAGCCGAAGAGTCGGTCCCAGACGATGAGGATGCCGCCGAAGTTGCGGTCCAGGTAACCGCCCTGCGAGGCGTGGTGGACCCGGTGGTGGGAGGGCGTGTTGAGGACGAACTCGAACCACCGGGGCATCTTGTCGATGCGCTCGGTGTGGATCCAGAACTGGTAGACGAGGTTCGCCGAGGAGCAGAACGCGAGGGCGGCCGGATGCACACCAGCGGCGATGAGCGGCACGTAGAACGGCCAGACCGTCAGCGAGGTCCAGGGCTGCCGCAGGGCGGTGGTGAGGTTGAACTTCTCGCTGGAGTGGTGGACGACGTGGCAGGCCCACAGGATGCGGATGACGTGGTGGCCGCGGTGGGACCAGTAGTAGAAGAAGTCCTGCGCGAGCAGCATCAGCGGGACGGTCCACCACAGCACCGGGACGCGCAGGGGCGTGAGTTCGTAGACCGCGGTGTAGACCGCGACGATCGGGATCTTCCACAGGAAGTCGAAGACGAGGCTTCCCAGGCCCATGCCGACACTGGTCGCGGCATCCTTCGTCTCGTATCCGGCGGCGTCCTCGTCCGGGTGGACGCGCACGCTGATCATCTCGACCACGGTGAGCAGCACGAAGGCGGGTATCGACCACAGCACGACATCGGGCAGGTTCGGCATGAGGGCACCGTAGAACCGCTGGTCGGCCGCGACCAGACGTTGTTACTCACAAGTATTACCGGCGGTACGCGCTTACTTGTTGGTGATCTCCGCCAAAGTCTGCACGGGCGGTTTCAGACTCCGGCCGCGCCCAGCAGCGTCCCCGCCGCGTAGGTGACGCCCATGGCCAGCGCGCCGCCCGCCACGTTCCGCAGCATCGCCCTGCCCGGGTCGGCCGCGCCGAGGCGGGCGCTGCTCCAGCCGGTGAGGACGAGGGCGGCGAGGACGGAGACCACGGTCACCGCGAGGCGCCAGCCGGCCGGGGGCAGGACCATCGCCAGGAGCGGGAGCAGGGCGCCCGCCGTGAACGCCAGGAAACTCGCCCAGGCGGCGTGCCAGGGGTTGGTCAGCTGGTCGGGGTCGATGCCCAGCTCCACGCGTGCGTGGGCGCGCAGGGCGTCCCGCGCGGTGAGCTGCTCGGCGGCCTCGCGGGCCACCTCCCGGGACAGCCCGCGTTCCTCCAGCAGCCCGGTGAGCTCCTCCAGTTCGGCCTCCGGCTGCTCGCGCAGTTCCCGCTTCTCCAGCGCCAGGGCCGCCTTCTCCGAGTCGCGCTGGGTGGAGACGGACACGTACTCGCCGGCCGCCATGGACATCGACCCGGCGAGCAGTCCGGCCAGGCCCGCCGTCAGCAGGGCGGAGCGGTCGTCGGTGGCGCCGGCCACGCCGACGACGAGGCCCGCGGTGGACACGATGCCGTCGTTGGCGCCCAGGACGGCGGCCCGCAGCCAGTTGAGCCGTGCTCCGAGGGCGCCGCCATGGGTCTCGTCATGCGTGGGTTCGGTCACAGAGGCGAGGATGGCACCGTACGTGTCACCAGACGCGTACCGACGCCCCCTTCGCGAACGCCGGGCTGGTCGCGTCCGCCGGCGGCTCGCCCAGCGGCTCGGCGATCTCCTCCACCGTCGGTCCCACCTTCGCCGCGATCGGGTCGAGGAGGTCGAGGTCGAAGCCGTACACGCGCGCGGCGTTGCCGCCGATCATCGCCGCGACCTCGTCGCGTGGCACGCGCGCGTAGGCGTTGCGCAGACCTTCGCGCGTGTACGGGTAGGTGCCCTCGTCGTGGGGGTAGTCGCTGCCCCACATGATCTTGTCGACGCCGATCCGGTCCCGCAGCGGCACCTCGTGCGGGCGCATGAAGCTGGCGCCGACGAAGCAGTTGTCGCGCCAGACCTGTGAGGGCGCGGCGCCCATGCGGGCGGCGAGTCCGGCGCCGAACTTGGACTCCGCGGTGGAGGCCCTCGTCGCCGCCGCGACCAGGCGACCGTGGTAGTAGTCCAGCATCTCCAGCACGCCGGGTATCCAGCCCGAGCCCTGTTCGGTGAGGACCAGCCTCAGCTCCGGGTGGCGTCGGAAGGCGCCTCCGAAGACGAGGTGCCACAGCGCGCGGTGCGAGAACCAGGTCGTCTCGACCATGAAGACCGCGCGGGCGGCCGGTTCGTCGCCGAGCGGCGGGGACGCCGATCCCGCGTGGTGGTTGACGGGGACGCCGAGTTCCGCGCAGACCGCCCAGAGCGGGTCGTACGCCGACGAGTACAGCTCGGGCAGGCCCGAGCCCGGCGGGGTGCCGGGGAGCAGGAGGCCGCCCTTCAGGCCCGCTTCGGCGGCCGACCGGACCTCCTTGACGGCCTCCTCGACGTCGTTGAGGAGGATCTGGAAGACACCCGCGCGGCGACCGGGCGCGGCGGTGCAGAAGTCCGCGAGCCAGCGGTTGTGGGCGCGCAGACCGGCCCAGCGGCGCTCGAAGTCCTCCGCGGTGGGCGCGGGCGCCATGAGCGAGCCCGACGGGAAGAACGGCGGGACCGTGTTCGGGAACACCACCTCCGCGACGATCCCGTCCGCCTCCAGCTCCGCGAGCCGCCGCTCGGAGTTCCAGTTCCGGTCGGCGGTGTCGGCCAGCAGGTCCTCGTACGGGTTGACGTATGTCGCCGCCCACGCGTCGAACTCGTCGTGGTACCGCTTCTCCAGGTAGGGCCGGTAGTCGAGCAGGTCGGCGCCCGCGTGGCAGTCGGCCGAGATCACCGTGTAGCGGTCGGTCATGAGGATGCCCCCAGGACAGGGAAGTCGTGGTCGGTCAGCCAGTGCCGGCCCACCTCGCGCGAGCGCGCCCAGGACGCCTCCACGGCCGTCTGGTCGGCACTCTGGCCGAGGTCGGCGGGGGTGGGGCCGATGCGGTGGGCGAGCGGGGTCAACTTCCGGACGTCGAAGCCGAAGGCGTCGGCCGCGGCGAGGCCCAGCATGCGGCGGGTCTCCGCGACCGGGATGTCGTGGAAGGTGCGCCGCAGCCACGCGCGCGTGTCGGGCCAGGTGCCCTCGGGGTGCGGGAAGTCGCTGCCCCACAGGATGTTGTCGACGCCGATCTCGTAACGCTGGGCGAGTTCGCGGCGCTTGGTGTTGGTGGCGCAGACGAAGACCTGCCGGTCGAGGTACTCGTGCGGCGGGCGCTTCAGTTCCTGGAACGGGGAGAGCTTCTTGCCGCCGTGCGCGCCGAGGTAGAGGCGGTCCATGAACCACAGCAGGTTCGGCAGCCACCAGCAGCCCGACTCCGCGACACCGAACCTGAGCCCGGGGTGGCGTTCGAAGACGCCGGACCAGAGCAGGAACCACAGCGGCCGGGCGGGCCACCAGGTCACCTCGCTGACGTAGATGCCCAGGTGGTCGCCGTACTCGTGGCGCGGGGCCGCTCCCGAGTGGGTGAGCACCGGCATCGCGCACTCGGCGGCCGCCGCCCACACCGGGTCGTAACGGCGGTCGTGGTACGGCTCCTTGTCGACCCACATGGACGGGATCATCAGGGCGCCGAGGCCGGACTCCTTGGCGCGGTACACCTCGGCGACGACCCGCTCGGTCGGGGCCGTGACCGGCAACAGGGCGACCCCGCAGTGCCGTTCGGGGTGTTCGGACACGAAGTCGGCCAGCCAGCGGTTGTGCGCCTGCGCGCCGGCCATGCCCAGCTCCGGGTCCTGGTCGCCGGAGAGCCCGAGGCCCACCCCGAAGGGCGCCGCCGTCTGGCTGTCGACCGCGTCGGCGTCCGGGAAGACGACCTCGGCGGCCACCCCGTCGCCGTCCAGCTCCTTGAGCCGCTGCGCGGTGTCCCAACCGCCGCGCAGACCCTCCTCGTTGTCCTGGAACCACTTGGTCGCGAACGCCTCGTTGCGGATGCCGAGCCGGGTCATCTCCTCCCGCCGCCGCTCGCGCCCGGCGAGGAAGTCGTCGAAGTCCCGGTGGAAACGGGCGTCCAGATAGGGCCGGTACTCCTCGGTGGGCAGCCCGGCGTGGCAGTCGGAGGAGATGATCAGATAGGGCTCCTGGTCGGTCACGTCGACCCCCTCAGTCGAGAATGAAGTTCTCCAGGTACGCCGGGTTCGCGCGGTCCAGCATCGACCGGGCACGCGCGCGTATCTGCGCGTCGCTGTGCTCGCTCGGCGGCAGCATCCAGAAGCGGTCCGCGCGGATGCCGTCGACGACGGTCTCGGCGACCTCCTCGACCGGCGTGAAGCGCACCTCCCGGCCCGCTTCCCTCATCGCGGCCTCCCATTGGTCGAGGCTGCGGTACGGCGTCCTGCGGGGCCGCTCCTTGGCGTACCGCTCGGGGCGGTTGCGGTGCGACTCCCACAGGCCGGTGCGGAGCATGTGCGGTCCCGGGAAGAGCACCGAGGCGCCCACGCGCGCGTGCTCGGCCTTCAGATGGGCGTACAGGGACTCGGTCATCGTCACCACGGCCGCCTTGGTGACGGCGTAGACGGAGGCGGTGGGGAGCGGGGCGATGCCGCCGTCACCGGAGGATGTATTGACCACATGACCGGGTTGACCCGACTTGATCATGTGGGGAACGAATGCCTGGACACCATGGAAGACGCCCCACACATTGACGGAGAACGCCCACTTCCAGTCGTTCGGTTCGTGCTCCCACATCCGGCCCTCGGCGCCCGAACCCACCCCGGCGTTGTTGCACAGCACATGGACGGCGCCGTACGTCTCGTAGGCGAAGTCGGCCAGCTCCATTACCTGTTCGCGCTCGCCGACGTCCACCACGCGCGCGTGCACGTCGGCCCCGTCCGCGCGGAGCGCCGTGACGGCCGCGTCCAGCGCCGGTCGCTCGACGTCGGCGAGGACGACCTTCAGCCCCTCGGCGGCGAACCGGCGGGCCATCGCGAGACCGACACCGCTCGCGGCACCGGTGACGACGGCGACCTGACCCGGAAGAAGATCCATCAGGTGCTCCCCTCGGGCGGGCCGTCCAGCACCTGGGCCGGATCGTCGTAGCGCTGATGGACGTACGGCAGCAACGCCCGCGCGTCCACCCGTTCGACGACCTTGCCGCGCTGGTCGCTGGTCTTCTCGCCGATGGTGATCTCCACCAGCCTGCGCACCGGCAGGTCGGCCACCGGGTCGTACATCGACTCGCGCAGCACGACGTCGCCGGTGATCCGCTCCAGGCGGCGCACCTTCTCGTTGCGCAGACAGTGCACGAGGACCGGGTCGCCGTCGAAGCCCGAACCGTCCACCGCGGGAAGGAACTTGAAGTAGAAGTCCGTCTTCTGGGCGGGCTCCGGCAGCGGCAGCGCACCGGCGACCGCGCCGCGCACCTCCACGAAGGCGATGCCGTGCCGGGCGAGGAAGGCACGGACGACCAGGCCCTCACGCTCCACGACGACCTCGCCGAGCTTCTTGGGCTCGCCGAACACCTCGCGGCCGCCGATCAGGGCGCGCTCGTGGGTCATCGGCATGACCAGGGGGTACCAGCCGTCGACGCCGTCATGGGCCGCCGCGACCGCGAACGAGCCCGCGCCGAGCGGGTATCCGGGCAGGTCGACCTTGCTGATGTTGACCCGGGCCAGCGGCCGGGCCGAGGGCTTCAGGGGCGGCGGCAGGACCGCCGCGACCGCGTCCGGGTCGGTCTCCCAGACGGCCACCACCCCGGTGGACCAGATGTCGGGAAGCCGCGCGCTCGCGGTGCGCGCGGCGGCGATCTCCGCCTCGGTCCGCGCGCCGTACCGTACGCGTGCCATGCCGTACCGCCCTTCTTCTGATGGGCCGTCACCTGTAACACAGTTACAGCAGACCCTCCGCGGGGTAAATACGCGTGCACGCACGGGACTTGGGGGCACCATGGCGAGAGCGTCGCTCACCAGGGACGACGTCCTGGACACGGCCGCGAACCTGGTGAAGCAGCACGGCCCCGAGGCGCTGACGATGCGCAAGCTCGCCGCCGAGCTGGGCACCGCCGTCACCTCGATCTACTGGCACGTCGGCAACCGCGAGTCCCTGCTGGACGCCCTCGTACGGCGGACCGTGGCCGAGCTCGGCGAGATCAGGCCCGCCGGGCGCACCCCGGCCGAGCGGGTCGTGTCCGTGGCCCGCATCCTGCGCCGGCGGCTGCGCGAGCATCCGCATCTCGTCGCGATGGTCCACGAACGCGGCCTGACCGAGCGGATGTTCCTGCCCGCGCAGCAGGCGCTGGTGCGCGAGGTGCACGCGGCCGGGCTGCGGGGTGCCCGCGCGGCGGAGGCGGTGCGGGCCGTGCAGTTCCAGGTCGTGGGCTTCGTCCTCGTGGAGCGCAATCGTGAACGGGCGCCCGCGCAGCAGCCCACCGAGGACCGCTACGACGACCCCGCGCTCGCCCGCGCCTTCGCCCGTCCCGTCGACGAGGAACGGCTGTTCGTGAGGTCCGTACGCGCCCTCACGCAGTCGCTGCTCGACGGCGAGGAAGCCGCACGGAAGCAAGAAGAATCCGCCCGGAAATAAATGGGTGGCGCCCGCCGCCACCGTCCTCCTACAGTCGTGATCGCGGGGACGGCTCCGCCGCGTGCTTCCTTCTCTCTTTCCTATGACAACGACAGCGCGCCCACTCTCCGTCCCCGCCTCTGAGACTTCTCTCCACCTTCCCCCAGGGGGCCTCCGCTTGTCCGTACTGTCGTCCGTGCTGCTCCGCCGCCTCCGTACCGTCTACGTCGACCAGGCCGGGCCGCGCCCGGGCGACCCGTCGACGGCGCCAGGGCTCGTCGCGCTCGAAGCCGAGCTGCTGGACCGGGGATTCGCGCCGACGGCGGAGCTGCACGCGGCGCTCGCCTGGCTGGGGCCCGCCGGGCTCGCGGACGCGGGCAAGCAGCTCGTCCGGCACATCGACGCCGAACTGGGCGCGGACCGCACCCACATGCCGATGTTCCGCAGCTTCCCGGCCTCGGTTCCTGACGACACCTTCCAGCTGTTCGTCGACCGGGTCTTCACGCTGTTGCTCCAGTGGCCGAAGCAGCCGTGCGTGCTGTGCGGCACGGTCGGCAGCGTGCACCCCGTGTCCCCGTGCGCGCATCTGGTGTGCCGGGAGTGCTGGGACGGCGCGGACTACGCGGGCTGCCCGATCTGCCACCGCCGGATCGACCGCGACGACCCCTTCCTGAAGCCCGCTCCACCGCTTCACGCGCGTGAAGTCGCCGTGGGCCCGCTGAAGTTGCTCGCGCTCGGCAAGGACTCCCGGGCGGACGCGGTGCGGGCGCTGCTGCGGCTGCTGGCCCGGCGGACCCCGCTGCCGCCGCAGGACCGCGACGACGTGAAGATCCTGCTGGCGCACGCACCGGCCGACCTGGGCTGGTTCCCCCAGGACATCCCGGTGCGCCAGACCAAGGCGCTGGCCCTCGGCATGCTGCTGCTCGACCGGCACACGCGCGTGACGGCCACCGAGCTGCTCGACACGCAGCTGACGACCGCGACGGACGTACTGCGGCTGCTGTGCGTGTGGTCCGGCGGCGACGGGGACCTGCTGAAGCCGCCGCGCATGCGCTCGGTCCCGCGCGCGCTGCGGCGCCGGCTGCTCGGCATCCTCGACGGGCTGGCGATGCCGTCACTGGTCGAGGACGTGCTGCGGCACCCGGGCGCCTGGAAGCGCGCTGCCGAGATCCTGCACCCGTACGAGCAGCACGCGCGCCACCCGAAGGCCGCGCTCGCCTTCGCGGTCCTGCGCGCCACGGACGTCTCCGAGGGCGCCCTCGGCGAGGCGCTGCTGCGAACGGCCGCGGAGCATCCCGACGCGGTACGGGTGACACGGTGCGATGCGGCGGGGACGGCCGCGGAACAGACCGCAGAAGCGGGGGCGGCGGGCGGCGAACACACCGCCAGCGCGCAGACGGCCACGGAACAGACCGCCACTGCACGGACCGCCGCAGCGGGGACGGGCGCTGAGCAGACCGTCGGCGCGCGGACGGCCACGGAACAACCCGCCCCAGCAGGAGCGGGGACGGGCGCTGAGCAGACCGTCGGCGCGCGGACGGTCGGCATCCGTGTCAAGCCCGCCACCTGGGCGGCACGCGTCGAACAGGCGCTACAGGAAGGCGACTTCGAGGCCGCCCTCGACCTGCTCGCCCAGCGCCCCGGCGAGCTGCTGCGCCGCCTCGACCATCTGCTGCGGCTGCGCGAACTCGACGTGCTGCCGCAGGAGCTCGGCGACGTACTGCGCCGGGTGCTGCCCAAGGCCGGCCCCGGGCCGCTGCTCGCCGTGCTCGGGCGGATGCGCATCCGCCATCTCCCGGGCGGGCGGCGGGTGTTCTTCCCGCGCGGTCAGGTGACGCACTCGTTCACGATCGACGACACGCGCGTGCCGCTGTCGCCGAAGGTGACGGACGCGGTCTGCGACCTGCTGGAGGCGGAGGCACTGCGACGCCTCGGCCGGCATGACGCGCCCCGTCTCGACCTGTCCGTGCTCGACTCGGCGCTCACCGGCCTCGCGGTGCCCGCCGCCGAGACCGCCGCCAGCAAGGCCCTCGTCACCGTCCCGCGCGGCAGCACGCAACCCCTGCCCGAGGGCCAGGTGCTGCGGCTCTTCCTGCACTGGATGGAGCCCGCCAAGCAGCGCGTGGACCTGGACCTGTCGGTGGCGATGTACGACGCCGAGTGGAACTTCGCGGGCCTGTGCGACTACACGAACCTCGTCCATGAGGGCCGCTCGGCCGTCCACTCCGGCGACCTGGTGTCGGCGCCCGCGCCGGACGGGGCGACCGAGTACGTGGACCTCGACCTGGCCGCACTCGCGGAACGCGGTGTGCGCTACGCCCTGCCGGTCGTCTTCAGCTTCAACGACATCGCGTTCGACGAGCTCCTGGACGCCTTCGCCGGCTTCATGGCGCTGCCTTCCGCGGCCGAGGAGGACCGGAACGCGTCGTACGACCCGCGTACGGTCCGTCAGCGCTACGACCTGGTGGGCGACTCGCGCATCCACGTCCCGATGCTGGTCGACCTCGACCGCCGTACGTTCCTGTGGACCGATCTCCACCTCCCGGCCGACGAGGGCTTCCACAGCCTGTACCGGCACGGCGCCGACCTCGGCCGGGTCGCCCAGGACCTGCACCAGTACTTCGCGTCGGGCCGAACGACCCTGTGGGACCTGGCGGTGTGGCGGGCGGCCGCGCGCGGCGACGAGGTCGCGGTGATACGGCGCGCACCGCATCCGCGCGCCGTGGACGAACTGTGGCGCTACCGGCGGCACGAAGGAGAGGCGGACACCGCGTTCGCCGCGCGCGTGCGCGACCTCGAACCGCCCCAGGCGCGGCAACCCTCCGAGACGGCCGACGCCCTCGCGGGTGAAGCCGCGTCACACCGGCACGTGTTCCTCGCGCTCGTGCACGGGGGCGTGGCACCGGCGGGCGCGACCGGGTCGGCGTACCGGCTGCTGCCGGGGCCGGTCGACGGCTGCGGGCTCGAAGCGCTGGCGGCGGGGGATCTGGTGGCGGCGCTGGGCTGAGGATTCGAGGCCCGCTGGAAGAGCACTGAAGTGCCCGGCACCGGAACAGGGTTGCGGGGCGGGTGGGCGCGGGACTGTCAGTGGGGGCCCGTATCCTCAGGGACCATGCTCGAAGACCGTACCGCCGAAGCGTCCTCCCCCACCCAGTGGCCGGCCGCGTATCCGAAGGGATACGCGGTCGTTGACGTGGAGACCACGGGACTGGCCCGCGACGACCGGATAATCTCCGCGGCCGTCTACCGGCTGGACGCGCGCGGTGAGGTCGAGGACCACTGGTACACGCTGGTCAACCCGGAGCGCGACCCGGGCCCGGTGTGGATCCATGGTCTGACGAGCGACGTGCTGGAGGGCGCGCCCCTGTTCCAGGACATCGCCGAGGAGTTCTCGGCGAGGCTGGAGGGCCGGGTGCTCGTCGCGCACAACGCGGTCTTCGACTGGCAGATGATCGCCCGGGAGTACGCGCGCGCGGAGCGCGAGGCGCCGGTGCGGCAGCGGCTGTGCACCATCGCGCTGTCCAAGGAGCTGGCGCTGCCGCTGCCCAACCACAAGCTGGAGTCGCTGGCCGCCCACTTCGGCGTCGTCCAGCAGCGTGCGCACCACGCGCTCGACGACGCGCGCGTGCTGGCGGAGGCGTTCCGGCCGAGCCTCCGGGCGGCGGCCTCGCGGAGCATCCGGCTGCCGTTGCACGAGTGCCGGCCGCTGACGGAGTGGACGGACCGGGCGGTGCCCCGGCAGCAGGGCAGTAGCGGCGGCGTTGGCGGTGGCGGTGGGTACGGCGGCTACAGCAGCTATCGGCCGACCAGTTGGCGCCCGGCACGCAAAAGGCCCGCATGCCCCTATCCCAACCCGGGGCGTTACGAAGAGGGCAAACCGCTCAAGCAGGGCATGCGGGTCGCGTTCTCCGGGGACACCTCGACCGAGCGCGACCTGCTGGAGGACCGCGCGATCGAGGCCGGGCTGCACGTCGCCACAAGCATCTCCCGCCTGACCAGCCTCCTCGTCACCAACGACCCCGACTCGGGCACGTCGAAGGTCGTCAAGGCCCGGCAGTACGGCACCCCGGTCGTCGACGAGGCGGCGTTCGGCCAACTCCTGGGGAACGTGGCACCGGCGTCGGAAGGCTGACCGTACGCACGCGTGGCACCGGCGTCGGAAAACTGATCGCACGCACGCGTGGCACCGGCGTCGGAGAGACGACCGTACGGACGGGTGATTGCGCCGCGACTCGCCCGCCGCCCGCTCGCCCGCGCCGTACGGACAGCTCACCCTGTGGCGCATGGCGACTTGCGAAGTTTGCGGCAACAACTACGGCATGACCTTCGAGGTGCACGCCCAGGGCGCGGTCCACGTCTTCGACTGCTTCTCCTGCGCGATCCACCGCATGGCCCCGATCTGCGAGCACTGCCGGGTCCAGATCATCGGCCAGGGCGTCGAGGTCGAGGGCCACTGGTTCTGCGGGGCGCACTGCGCCCGCGCGGAGGGGAAGGTGGGCATCGTCGACCGGGTCTGACCACCGGGTCGACCGGATCCGGCACACCCCTGTGCGAACACCCCACGGCCCGAGTTGTACCGTCGTGGGGTGTACCGCTTCCTGTTGTCCCGGCAGTGGGTGATCCTCACGCTGGTCGCCCTCCTTCTCATCCCCACGATGATCAGGCTGGGCATCTGGCAGATGCACCGCTACGACGAGCGCACCGCCCGCAACCAGCTGGTCTCCGACGCGCTGGACGCGAAGCCGGTGCCCGTGGAGACGCTGACGTCCCCGGGGCACACCGTGACCAGCAAGGAGCGGTACCACTCGGTGACCGCGAAGGGTCGGTTCGACACCGACCACGAGGTCGTCGTCCGCCGCCGCACCAACTCCGACGACGAGGTCGGCTACCACGTCCTGACCCCGTTCGTCCTGAACGACGGCAAGGTGCTGCTGGTCAACCGGGGCTGGATCGCAGCGGACGGCCCGAGCCAGACCGCGTTCCCGAAGATCCCCGCTCCCCCGCGCGGCGAGATCACGGTCACCGGGCGGCTGATGCCCGACGAGACGACCGAGGCGAGCGGCATCAAGGACCTCAAGGGCCTGCCCGACCGCCAGATCATGCTGATCAACAGCGCGCAGGAGGCGAAGCGGCTCGGCGCCGACGTCCTCGGCGGCTACATCGCCCAGACCGCGCCCGAGCCCAAGGGCGACATCCCGGAGCTGATGGGCAGCAAGCCCGGCATGGAGAACGCCGCGCTGAACTTCGCGTACGCCTACCAGTGGTGGCTGTTCGCCGCGGCCGTGCCGATCGGCTGGGTCGTGCTGGTGCGGCGCGAGACGCGGGACCGCCGGGAGAAGGCGGAGAAGGAGTCGGGCGCGGAGTCGGAGGAGACGGAACCGGCCGCGGTCTGAGGCCGGCCGTTCGAAATCACTCGGGCGGCTCCACCCCGGATTGTCCTGCCACCCCTCCGGGAACCCGCATCCCGTGCACCCCCGTATCGAGGACTACGCCCTCATCGGCGACGAACAGACGGCGGCCCTGGTCGGCAAGGACGGCAGCGTCGACTGGCTGTGCCTGCCCCGCTTCGACTCGGCCGCCTGCTTCGCCCGGCTGCTCGGCGACGAGGAGAACGGACACTGGCGCATCGCGCCCCGCGACGGCCCGGACCGGTGCGCCCGCCGCGCCTACCGTCCCGGCACCCTCGTGCTGGACACCGACTGGGAGACCGACACCGGCTCGGTGCGGGTCACCGACCTGATGCCCCAGCGCGACCGCGCCCCCGACCTCGTACGCGTCATCGAGGGCCTCAGCGGCGAGGTCACCGTCCGCAGCACGCTCCGGCTGCGTTTCGACTACGGCTCGATCATGCCGTGGATGCGCAGGACCGACGGGCACCGGGTCGCCGTCGCCGGCCCGGACTCGGTGTGGCTGCGCAGCGAACCCGAGGTGCGCACCTGGGGCGAGGACTTCTGCACGCACTCGGAGTTCACCGTCAAGAAGGGCGAGAAGGTGTCGTTCGTCCTCACCTGGCACCCCTCGCACGAGCCGCGCCCGCCGCAGACCGACCCGCTCGACGCCCTGCGCGCCAGCGTCGAGGACTGGCAGGCGTGGTCGGACCGCTGCCGCTACGACGGCCCCTACAAGGACATCGTCCTGCGCTCCCTGATCACGCTCAAGGCCCTCACCTACGCCCCGACCGGCGGCATCGTCGCCGCGGCCACCACCTCGCTGCCGGAGGAGCTGGGCGGCGTACGCAACTGGGACTACCGGTACTGCTGGCTGCGCGACTCCACGCTCACCCTCGGCGCGCTGCTGTCGGCGGGGTACCACGAGGAGGCCGAGGCCTGGCGCGACTGGCTGCTGCGCGCGGTCGCGGGCGATCCGGCGGACCTTCAGATCATGTACGGCGTCGCGGGCGAGCGGCGGCTGCCCGAGTTCGAACTGCCGTGGCTCACCGGCTTCCACGGCTCGGCGCCGGTACGGATCGGCAACGAGGCCGTGAAACAGCTCCAGCTGGACGTGTACGGCGAGGTCATGGACTCCCTCTCGCTGGCCCGGAGTTCGGGGCTGTCCACCAAGCCGCACATCTGGTCCCTCCAGTGCGCCCTGATGGATTTCCTGCGCGGAGCGTGGCGGCAGCCCGACGAAGGGCTGTGGGAGGTGCGCGGCGGGCGCCGTCAGTTCGTCCACTCCAAGGTGATGGTGTGGGTGGCCGCCGACCGGGCCGTCCGCGCCCTGGAGGACAACCCCGTGCTGCACGGCGACCTCGACGGCTGGCGGAAGATGCGCGACGAGGTGCACCGCGAGGTGTGCGAGAAGGGCTTCGACGCCGAGCGCAACACCTTCACCCAGGCTTACGGTTCGAGCGAGCTCGACGCCTCCCTGCTCCTCATCCCCCGGGTCGGCTTCCTGCCGCCCGACGATCCGCGCGTGATCGGCACCGTCGACGCGATCCGCGAGGAGCTGGGCCACGGCGGCTTCCTGCGCCGGTACAGCACCGACGGCACGACGGTCGACGGGCTGCCGGGCGACGAGGGCACGTTCCTGGTCTGCTCGTTCTGGCTGGCGGACGCCCTGCACATGACGGGCCGCACGAAGGAGGCCCGTGAGCTGTTCGAGCGACTCGTGGGGCTGGCCAACGACGTGGGGCTGCTGTCCGAGGAGTACGACCCGGCGCACGACTGCCACCTCGGCAACTTCCCGCAGGCGTTCAGCCACATCGGACTGGTGAACACCGCCCTCGCCCTGTTCGGGGACGAGGAGGCAGGATAGGGGCCATGGATCTTGGACTGAAGGACCGGGTGTACGTCGTCACCGGGGCCACCCGCGGTCTCGGCAACGCGTCCGCGCGCGAGCTGGTCGCCGACGGGGCGAAGGTGGTACTGACCGGGCGGGACGAGAAGCGGGTCGCCGACGCGGCGGCCGAGCTGGGGCCGAACGCCATCGGGCTGGCCGTCGACAACGCCGACCCGGAGGCTCCGGCCCGCCTGATCGCGGCCGCGCGGGAGAGCTTCGGCGGCTTCGACGGCATCCTGATCAGCGTGGGCGGGCCGGCGCCGGGCTTCGTCGCGGACAACACGGACGAGCAGTGGACCAGCGCGTTCGAGTCGGTCTTCCTGGGTGCGGTACGGCTCGCGCGCGCGGCGGCGGAGGAGCTGGAGGCCGGGGGTGTCATCGGGTTCGTGCTGTCGGGCTCGGTGCACGAGCCGATCCCGGGGCTGACCATCTCCAACGGGCTGCGGCCGGGGCTCGCCGGGTTCGCGAAGTCGATCGCGGACGAGCTGGGGCCGCGCGGGATTCGCGTCGTAGGCCTGCTGCCGTCGCGTATCGACACGGATCGCGTGCGTGAGCTGGATGGGCTGTCCGCGGATCCGGAGGCCACCCGTGCCGCCAATGAGGCGCGGATTCCGTTGCGGCGGTACGGGACGCCGGAGGAGTTCGGGCGTACGGCGGCGTTCTTGCTCTCCCCTGCGGCTTCCTATTTGACCGGCATCATGCTGCCTGTTGACGGGGGGATGCGGCACGGCTTTTGAGTGCGGGCCGGTGGGGGTTGATCGCGCAGTTCCCCGCGCCCCTAAAAGCCTTAACTCACCCTCTCTGCACGATGCTTGACCGCCTTCATGCGGACCTCCGCCGGCAGAGACTCCAGGCCCGCCGAGTTCCTCGCGTGCGTCAGGGCCTCCGTCGTCAGGTGGCTCAGTGCCGTCCCGGGGTCCACGTGCGGTTCCAGCAGGAGCCGTACGCGGGTCTCCGGGGCGTCGCGCCGGCCCGTCAGATGCACGTGGGCCTGGGAGACGCCGTCCAACCGCGTGGCCTCGTCGGCCAGTACGCCTTCCAGCGCCCGGCCGCGCAGGAGCGCGCCCTCGCCGTCGCCGGTGTCGATCAGGACCTCGGTGAGGCGGTGCCGGCGCAGGTTCGCGACCAGCCACCACAGGGCGAGCAGCACGAGAAGCGCGAGCACGCCGAGGACCGTCGGCCACCACCAGCCGGCGTCCCGCCAGCGGGTGCGTTCGGCGGTGTCGAGGAGTACGTCGTGACGGCTGTCGTGGATCCACCAGGAGGGCGGGTTCGCGCCCAGCCCCACGGCCAGCACCGCGCCGCCCACGACGACCAGCACCAGCCCGATCAGGCCCAGCAGCACCCGATTGACGACCCTGAGCACGGCCCTCACCCCTTCTTCCCGGGCCGCCGCACGTGCAGCGACAGCGACGGCGGCCGGGCCAGCCCCAGCCCCCGGATCGCGTCGCCGAGCACGGCGTCCAGGTCGGCGTGTACGTCGTCCAGTTCACGGAAGTGCGCGACCGCGCTGACGTCGGCCTTGGCGCGGGACAGCCGGACCCGCACCGACTGCACACCGGCGACCTCGACGGCCCGGTCGCGCAGGACCAGGGCGGCGGCCTCGCGGTACAGGCCGGCCCGTACGTCGGCGTGGGTGCGCCGCATGGGCAGGACGCCGCGCAGGCCGGGGGTGGCGGCGAGGACGATCAGCCAGAGGCCGAGGGCGGCGGCGACGCCGGCGCCGACGAGGACCCAGGTGTCGTCCAGGGTCCGCTCGGCGAGCTGGGTCGCCAGTTCGCGGCGCCAGCGCATGGCCGGCTGTCCGGCGCGGACGGCCGCGATGTCGTAGAGGAAGAGTCCGGCGACGCCGAGGAGCAGCACCGCGGCGACGGCCGCGGGGACGCGCCGGGGCGACCAGAAACGGCCGCTGCCGCCGCTGCCTTCGAGGACCGGTGGTGGTGGTGCGGGGTCCGGTTCGGTCGGCTTCTCCAGAACCGGCAGTCGTTGCGTCGTGCCCTCGGAGCCCTGGGGCTCGCTCATCGCGTCCTCCCCTGTGCCGCGCCGTGCGCCGGGGTCAGATGCAGCCGCTCGACCTGGACCGCGACCTCCGACACCTCCATTCCCACCAACGCGCGTACCCGCTCCACCACATGTCGACGCACCCGGGCGCAACGGGCGCCGATGTCGGTGGGGTAGCCGAGTTCGAGGTGGACGTGGACGCGCGCCGTGTCGTGGTGGACCACCACGGTGGCGTGCGCGGGCGCGGCCTCGTCCGGGACCTCCCCGATCACCTCGCGCGCCGCCTGCGAGGCGATCTTCGCCACGACCCGGTCGGCGATCCGCGTCGCACCGCGTTCGCCGGGCGGTACGACGGTCAGGGGCCTGTGCAGCTCACCGGCCTCGGCGGTCATCTGGGTCCCCGCCGGTCGCGGCGTTCGTCACGGGTGCGGAAGAAGTCGCCGATCTCCAGGTCTCCCTCCATGAAGCGGCCGACGACGAACCCGATCGCGCCCAGGGCCGCCACCAGCAGAAAGGCCCCGAACCCGCCGAAGTACCCGGCGAAGCCCAGCGCCATACCGGCGATCATGCCGACCACGGCCATGCTCATGCCGCACTCCCCTCAGCCGTTCGGAGACCCTTCACTGGATCCGGGGCTCCGGCTCGTCGTCCTCTTCCTCGGGCAGTTTCACGTCGCTGACCGCGATGTTGACCTCGACGACCTCCAGGCCGGTCATCCGCTCCACGGCCGCGATGACGTTCTCCCGGACGGCCCGGGCCACGTCGGAGATCGACACGCCGTAGTCGACGACGATCTCCAGGTCGAGCGCGGTCTGCACCTCGCCGACCTCGGCCTTCACGCCGCGTGTCACGGATTTCGAGCCGCCGGGCACCCGGTCGCGGACGGCCCCGAAGGTGCGGGAGAGCCCACTGCCCATGGCGTGCACGCCGAGGACGTCCCGGGCGGCCATCCCGGCGATCTTCTCCACGACCCCGTCGGCGATGGTGGTCCGTCCTCGGGTCGCCGGGTCACCGCCGCCGCGCTTGACGGCCTTGCGGGGCTGCGTGGCGGTCTCTACGTCGGGAGTCTGCGTCTGCTCTGTCATCGCCGTACATCCCTTTCGATCGTCGTCCTTCCACCACCGTAAGTGGGGTTGCGTCCACGCGCGCCGGAGATGGGGCAGGCTGGAGCAATGACCGACCGGTGGACACAGTCCGTACGGCATCAGCTCGGCCTCGGCAGGCTGCTGCCTTTGGGGGGCGCGCGCGACGGTGCGTGGATCGCGGAGGAGGCGGCCGAGGCGGTGCTGCGGCGTGCGGTACGGGGGGTGCGCGGCGTGCGCCTGGAGTCGCTGCGGATCGCGCTCGCCGATCCGGCGGCGGCGCACGAGCCCGTCGTACCGCCACCGCCGAGCGCCCTGCCGCCGGGGCCGTTGCGGATCTCGGCGCAGTTCGCGGCGACCGCGCGGGAGCCGCTGCCGACGACGGCGGACCGGCTGCGGACGGGCCTGGCGACCGCAGCCACGGAGCTGCTGGGGCTGGTGGTGGCGGAGGTCGACCTGACGGTGACGGCGCTGCTGGACGAGGAGCCGGAGGCCGCCGCGGTACGGCAGCCCGAGCCGCCGTCGGCCGTGGTGGCCGACGATCCCGCGGCGGCCGCCGCCCTCGCGGTGCCCGGCGTCACGGGGATCACCGCCGCGCTGGGGCAGGCGGTGCGGAGCGAGGCGGCCCTGCCGCGAGGCCACGTCCGGGTGGAGGTCGCGGTCGACGCGGACCACCGGGCGCTGGACGTGGCCCGGGCGGTCCGCGAGCGGGTGGGGAAGGCGCTCCCCGGTCATCCGACGGTGGCGGTGCTGGTCACCGCGGTCGGGTGACGGTGTGGGTCACCACGAGGTGGTCACCGCGGTCGGATGACGGTGTGGGTCACCACGAGGTGGTCACCGCGGTCGGATGACGGTGTGGCTCGCCATGAGGTGTCACCGCGGTCGGGTGACGGTGTAGGTCACCACGAGGTGGTCACACTTTCGGGTGACGGTCACTCGCCGATGCCGGCCAGGTCGCGCAGTCGGCGTGCCTGTGCGGCGCGCTCGGCGGCGCGCTGCTCGTCGTAGGTGCGGTCCTGGGCGCCGCGGAGCAGCGCCTTGGTCTCGATGACGGCGTCCCGCGGCGCGGCCAGCAGGGCGCCGGCGAGGTCGCGTACGGCGTCGTCGAGCTGGTCCCGGGGGACGGCGATGTTGGCCAGGCCGGTGTTGACGGCTTCCTCGGCCAGGACGAAGCGCCCGGTGGCGCAGATCTCCAGCGCACGGGCGTAGCCGACGAGCGAGACGAGCGGGTGGGTGCCCGTGAGGTCCGGGACCAGGCCCAGACCGGTCTCGCGCATGGCGAACTGCACGTCGTCGGCGACGACGCGAAGGTCGCAGGCGAGCGCGAGCTGGAAGCCCGCCCCGATGGCATGCCCCTGGACGGCGGCGATGGACACGACGTCGCTCCGCCGCCACCAGGTGAAGCCCTCCTGGAACTCCGCGATGGCGGCGTCGAGTTCGGCGTCACCACTGCGGGCGAGGTCGATGAACGACGGCTCGCCCTCGATCCCCTCCGGCGTGAACATCTGCCGGTCGAGCCCCGCGGAGAAGGACTTGCCCTCGCCGCGCAGCACGACGACCCGGACGGAGCCCGGCACCAGCCGACCCGCCTCGGCGAGCGACCGCCACAGAGCGGGGCTCTGCGCGTTGAGCTTGGCCGGGTTGGTCAGCGTCACCGTGGCGAGGGTGTCCTCGACGGTGAGCCGTACGCCGTCCTTGTCGAGCAGGGGAACGAGTTCCTGGCCCATGGGGCGCCTCCGATGAGTGCGGTCATCCGCCGTGCCACACGGCACGGCTAAGTGACTGCACAGTAACCACCCGGACGGTCAGCCGACCGACCGGGTGGCCACCATCGAAGCCGAGGGGCCGCCCGGAATCAGGACGACGCGGCCTTCTTGCCCCGGGTCGCGCCGCCACGCCCACGAAGCGTGACGCCCGACTCGCTGAGCATCCGGTGTACGAAGCCATACGAGCGGCCGGTCTCTTCGGCCAGCGCCCGAATGCTCGCACCGGAGTCGTACTTCTTCTTCAGGTCTGCCGCGAGCTTGTCGCGCGCGGCGCCGGTCACCCGGCTGCCCTTCTTCAGAGTCTCGGCCACCCGTGCCTCCTCATGGGAAGTGCGCTCTGGTCTCCTCATGATCACCCCTCCCGGGCTTCCTGGCCACCCATTCGGCAAGGTCCGTAAGACAAGGTTGTGACGACAGGAGCGCATCCCCACATGCGGAATCTGGGATTCCACGTCGGCGCGTTCGTACCGCCGAACGGGTTCATTTGTGAACGGGCAGGTCAGAGACGTGCGACGGCCGACCCCTTGTCGACAAAGGGATCGGCCGCGAAATGGATGTAGGACACACCCCGGTACGAGGAGATCTCACACAGATGATGGATCACCGGTAAGCCGAATGATCCATACGCCGTGGATCACGCATTCGATCAAGCCAGGGCGACCAGATCCGCGTAGTCGGCGCCCCACAGGTCCTCGACGCCGTCCGGCAGCAGAATGATCCGCTCCGGCTGGAGCGCCTCGACGGCGCCCTCGTCGTGGGTGACCAGGACGACGGCGCCCTTGTAGGTCCGCAGCGCGCCGAGGATCTCCTCGCGGCTGGCGGGGTCGAGGTTGTTGGTGGGCTCGTCCAGGAGCAGCACGTTCGCCGACGAGACCACCAGGGTGGCGAGGGCGAGACGGGTCTTCTCACCACCGGAGAGGACGCCTGCGGGCTTGTCGACGTCGTCGCCGGAGAACAGGAAGGAGCCGAGCACCTTGCGGACCTCGACGAGGTCCATGTCGGGGGCGGCCGAGCGCATGTTCTCCAGGACCGTGCGGTCCGGGTCCAGGGTCTCGTGCTCCTGGGCGTAGTAGCCGATCTTCAGGCCGTGGCCGGGGACGACGGCACCGGTGTCCGGCTGCTCGGCGCCGGCGAGCAGCCGCAGCAGGGTCGTCTTGCCCGCGCCGTTGAGCCCGAGGATGACCACCCTCGATCCCTTGTCGATCGCCAGGTCGACGTCGGTGAAGATCTCCAGCGAGCCGTAGGACTTCGACAGTCCCTCGGCGGTCAGCGGGGTCTTGCCGCAGGGCGCCGGCTCCGGGAAGCGGAGCTTGGCGACCTTGTCGGAGACCCGGACCGCCTCCAGCCCGGCGAGCAGCCGGTCGGCGCGCTTGGCCATGTTCTGCGCGGCGACCGTCTTGGTGGCCTTGGCGCGCATCTTGTCGGCCTGCGAGTGCAGGGCGGCAGCCTTCTTCTCGGCGTTCTGCCGCTCGCGCTTCCTGCGCTTCTCGTCGGCCTCGCGCTGCTGCTGGTAGAGCTTCCAGCCCATGTTGTAGACGTCGATCTGGGCGCGGTTGGCGTCCAGGTAGAAGACCTTGTTGACGACCGTCTCGACCAGGTCGACGTCGTGGGAGATCACGATGAAGCCGCCGCGGTAGGTCTTGAGGTAGTCGCGCAGCCAGACGATCGAGTCGGCGTCGAGGTGGTTCGTGGGCTCGTCGAGGAGCAGCGTGTCCGCGTCCGAGAACAGGATGCGGGCCAGCTCGATACGGCGGCGCTGACCGCCGGAGAGGGTGTGCAGCGGCTGGCCGAGCACCCGGTCGGGCAGGTTCAGCGCGGCGGCGATGGTGGCGGCCTCGGCCTCGGCGGCGTACCCGCCCTTGGTGAGGAACTCCGTCTCCTGGCGCTCGTACTGCTTGAGCGCCTTCTCGCGGGTGGCGCCCTGGCCGTTGGCGATGCGCTGTTCGTTCTCGCGCATCTTGCGGATCAGTACGTCGAGACCGCGCGCGGAGAGGATGCGGTCGCGGGCGAGGACGTCGAGGTCGCCGGTGCGGGGGTCCTGCGGGAGGTAGCCGACCTCGCCGGAGCGGGTGATCTGGCCGGCGGCGGGGATGCCCTCACCGGCGAGGCACTTGGTGAGGGTGGTCTTCCCGGCGCCGTTGCGGCCGACCAGGCCGATGCGGTCGCCCTTGGCGACACGGAAGGTGGCGGACTCGATGAGGACTCGGGCGCCGGCGCGCAGCTCGATACCGGTGGCGGAGATCACGGACAGACTCCAGGGCGTGTGTATGACGGTTGTGGGCGGCTGAGGACGTTCCCGCCGTCTAATGCGCGAGGAGAATGGCCATGGGCCAAGTCTAACGGGGGCGTGCAAGCACTTTTTCTGGGTGCGGGTGTTCGAGGTCCGCGGTCCGCTCCGGGTGCGGGTGCCGGAGCCGTGGATCACGATGACGGCATGCAGTTCGACGACGACGCCAGACTGGACACCTCCGAGGTCCAGGACGTGCGCGGCAGCCGCATCCCCGGAGGCAGGGCGACCGTCGGCGGGGGCATCGCCGGGCTGATCGCGCTGCTGCTGGGGCTGTTCCTGGGGGTGGGACCCGACCAGCTGGGACTCTCCGACACCGGCGGTGACCAGCCCGCCGCCACGGCCTCCGGCCTCGCGCAGGTCCAGCAGTCCTGCCGTACCGGGCAGGACGCCAACACCCGGGACGACTGCCGGATGGTCGCGGTCGTCAACAGCGTGCAGGACTACTGGGACCAGGAGTTCGCGCGGCGCAGCGGCTCGTACTCCCGCTCCCCCACCGTCTTCTTCAGTCAGCGGGTCGGTACGGCGTGCGGGTCGGCGACCTCCGCGGTCGGGCCGTTCTACTGCCCCGGCGACCGGAAGGTCTATCTGGACCTCGGCTTCTTCGACGAGCTGCGGTCGAAGTTCGGCGCGAGCGGCGGCGCCTTCGCGCAGGCCTACGTCGTCGCGCACGAGTACGGGCATCACGTGCAGGACCTGATGGGCACGCTCAGCCGGTCCCAGGACGGGCGCACGGGCGCGAACAGCAACGCGGTCAGGGTCGAGCTCCAGGCGGACTGCTACGCCGGGGTGTGGGCGCACCACGCGACCACCACGAAGGACGAGTCGACCGGGCGCCCCCTGATCACCAGCCTCACCGCCGCCGACATCACCGACGGTCTGGACGCGGCGGCGGCCGTGGGCGACGACCGGATCCAGGAGCGGTTCCAGGGACGGGTGACGCCGGAGTCGTGGACGCACGGGTCGGCGGAGCAGCGGCAGCAGTGGTTCCGGACGGGGTACGAGAGCGGGGACATGGCGCGGTGCAACACCTTCAGCTGAGCTGCCCTCTTGGGGATTCTCGCTGGTCAGGGACCGTTGTCGGTGGTCGCTGCAAGACTGGTCGTGAGTCAGATTTCCAGCATTTGATCACGAGGGAGTGATCGGCATGGCAGGCACGAGCGGTGGGCGGCCCAGCATCTATCCGACGCTGCTGTACGCGGACGCCAAGGCGGCGATCCGGCAGCTGACGGAGGCGTTCGGCTTCACCGAGCTGTCGGTGTACGAGGGTGAGGACGGCTCGGTGCTGCACGCCGAGCTGGTGCAGGGCAACGGCGCGGTGATGGTCGGCTCCAAGGGCCGCGGCGGTCTCTTCGACGCGGCGATGAAGGACGCGGGCACGACCGGGGTGTACGTCGCCGTGGCAGACGTCGACGCACACCACCGGCACGCCGTGGAGCAGGGCGCGGAGATCCTGATGCCCCCGACGGACCAGGACTACGGAGCGCGGGACTACATGGCCCGGGACGTCGAGGGCAACATCTGGAGCTTCGGGACCTATACGCCGGAGATAGGCGGCTAGGCCCCTCTTCCCTCTCTTCCTAGCTCCGGCCCGTGTGTACCTGGAAGGCGGCCCGTCGGACCGCCTTGGCCAGGGCGGGGTCGGGGTGGGCGGCGGCGAGGGCGACCAGGACCTGGACGGTGCGGGGGTGGCCGACGGCCCGCACCTCGTCGAGCAGCATGGGCACGGTCGGCTGCACCGCGGACTCCAGGTGCCGCACCAGCAGGGGGGCCTCGCCGTGGTCGGCGACGGCGGCCGCGGTGTCGACCCACAGCCAGGTGGCCTCCTCCCGGGTGAGCACCTCGTGGGCGTCCTCCGGGTCGTGGCCGTCGTGCTCGGCGAGCCACAGCAGGGCGTACGGCCGCAGCGTCGGCTCGTCGGCCACGGCGCGGACGTCGGGCTCGGCGGGGGCGCCGACGACACGCAGCGCCTCGAAGGCGAGGCCGCGCAGCAGGGCGTCCTCGCCGCGGGCGGCGTCGAGGAGTTCGGTGACGGCGCTGCCGACGGGACGGGCGGCGAGCCAGGCCCGGTACTCGGCACGGGCGGCGTTGGGACGCAGCTGGGCGCAGCCGCGGAGCATCTCCTCGGCGACCACCTCGATGTTGCCGGCGGGGCTCTGCGCGGCGACGCAGATCTGCTCCAGCTTGACCCACACCGCCCAGCTGCCCAGCGGGGTGAGCGTGGCCTGGCCGTCGCCGTAGGTGAGGGCACCGACGGAGGCCAGGGCGTGCAGCGCCCAGTCGAGGAGCGGTTCGAGGGGGGCGTCCGCGGGCTGCGGCTGGGGCTGGGTGGCGGGGTCGGGCTGCGGGCCGTAGGGGATCTCGCAGCGCTCGGTGCGCAGCTCGGTGACGCGCTGCTCCAGGAGGTCCAGGAGCTGTTCCACGGGCACGGGGCCGGCGGAGAGCTGGAGGAAGGAGAGCACCTGCGGCATGGCCGAGACGACCTCGGCGACGGCGGCGGGCTCGTGGTCCGCGGGTTCGGGATAGGCCAGCGACCAGGCGTCGAAGAGGGCGACCCAGCCGCGCAGGACGGCGCTGTCGTCGCGGTCCCAGGCGCGCAGGCGCCAGCCGGGGCGGGCGCTGTCGCCGTGCACCTCGACGAGGCCGGCGAGGCGGGCGGTGTCCCAGTCGGCGCGGATCTGAGCCGGGGTCAGGCCCAGGTCGGCGGCGGCCCGTTCGGCGGTCTCGTCGGAGAGGGTGGCCTTGCCGTCGGCTCGGCCGCCGTCCCGGCCGGGGCCCAGGGCGGCGTCGGCCCAGTGGGCGACGCGGGCCGCGCCGGCGAGGCCGGAGCGAGCCATTCTGGCCAACTCGGCCTGTGCCGGGGTGCCCTCCGGGGGGCGGGGTGCGGGGCGGCGCGAGCGCCGCTGGTTCATCGCTCGGGGGGCGGCGGCCAGGGGTCGCGTGCGGACGAGTCGAAGCCTGGAGTCGCGCGGGATACGGGACGTCACGGGTGCAGTCTTCCGGTTGACGGTCCGAAAACCCAAACGGAATGTAACGGCGGGCTACGGGGATGGCCAACGCACAGGTCGCGGCGGGCGGTCGGGGACCGGGATCAGGCCAGTGGTACGGCCTTAAACGGAACCTTCGCGACCGGTGGCGGACACCGTTACATCAGCGGTGTCAGGAAACGGCGGAGCGCCTCTTCGTAGCCCGCCGGGTCGGCGTTCCACATGGCTCCGTGCGGGGCCTGCGGGACGGTGTGGAGGGCGACGAGGTCGGGGCGGGTGGCGGCGAGGCGGCGGGAGAGGGCCCAGGGGGCGACGGTGTCGTCCGGGCCGTGCAGGATCAGGGTGGGCACCTTGAGCAGGTCGGGGTCGACGGCTTCGGCGAGGCGGTCGCCGTGCAGTCCGGTGCGGCCCTGGGCGGCACGGACGGCGAGGGGCAGCAGGGCGCCCGGGGTGCGGCGGGCCGAGGCGAGGGCGCGCAGGGTGGTCTCCCAGCTGAGCACCGGGGAGTCCAGGATCAGGCCCCTGATGCGCTCGCGGACGCCGGAGTGGGCGGCGGCGCGCAGGGCCATGGTGGCGCCGGTGGACCAGCCGAGCAGGACGACGTTCCGGGCGCCGTTGCGCAGGGCGTGGCGGATCGCGGCGTCCAGGTCGCGCCACTCGGTCTCGCCGAGGTGGTTGAGGCCGTCGGGCTGCCGGGGGGCGCCGAGGTCACCGCGGTAGCCGAGGGCGAGCACCGGGAAGCGCCGGTCGACGAGGAACTGCATGACGTTCATGGAGAGTTCGCGGGTGGTGCCGAGGCCGTGGACGGCGATGACCCAGGTGTCGCGGACGCCGGGCACGGACCACGCGGGCAGGGTGCCGAGTTCGCCGGGGATCTCGACGTCGGCGTGGTCGAGGCCGAGGGCGGAGCGTGGGTCGCCGGTGTGGAGCTGGGGGGTGAACCACACCTTGGCGCCGGGTTCGAGGGTGCCGTGCGTGACGCGTTCGAGACGGCGTACGACGGTGTCGGCGGAGTGGGACGCGGTGCCGAGGACGGGGCCGACGACCGCGTGGACGTCGTCGCCCGCGAGGCCGTACGTGCCGGGGCGCAGGGCGGCGAGGTCGCGGGTCAGGGCGATCTGGCCGGCGGCCGTGGCGTGCACGGTGAGCCGGGGTTCGCTGGGCAGGGGCCGGCCCGGGGGCGCCTTGAGAGCGGCATCGCTGGCGAGCCGCCCGGCGGCGACGCTCGCGGCTCCGGCGGCCAGGGCCACGGTGACGGCGGCGGCCGCCGCTTTGACAGTGCGCACCCGTCCAGTGTCCGGGTGGAGCGGGGCGGGGGCCAGTGGGAGGGCGGGTGAGGGTGACGTCCGAGGCGAGCGGGGGCGCGTTGCCGGCGGCGCGGGCGGGGTCGGGGCGTCGGGCCGGGGCGCTGTGGCGGGGCGCTGTGAGGGCGGGCCGCCCGTGGGGGCGGGGCGACGTGAGGGCGGGAGGCCGTCGGGCGGGGTGCCGTCGCGGCGGAGTGGCGTCCCGGATGAGGTGCCGTCACCGCGGAATGGCGTCCCGGACGGGGCGCCGTTGGGGCCGGGCGCCGTCCCGGCGGAGCGCCGTCGTAGGCGGGCGGGCTCGCGGTCGGGCCCCTCGTACCGGGCGTAATCGCCATGGGGCTCAGGAGCCGTCGATGTCCAGGGCGGTCGTCCGTCAGCGGCGCTGGCCGTACCCCCGCAGCTTCTCCCCCGCCTCGGCGACCTGTTCCGGGGACAGCAGGCTCGGGGTCAGGCCCGGCACCGAGGATGCCGTCAGCCACAGGTGGCACATCCACTCCAGCTGGGCGGTGCGGTCGAAGGCCTGGTCGAGGGTGTCGCCGTAGGCGATCGTGCCGTGGTTCTGGAGGAGGCAGGCGGTGCGGTCGGCGAGGGCGTGGAGCATGTTCTCGGCCAACTCCTCGGTGCCGTACGTCGCATACGGGGCAACCCGGACGGCGCCGCCGAGCGCGCCGGACATGTAGTGGACCGCGGGGAGCTCCGGCACGAGCGTGGAGACGGCCGTCGCGTGGACGGCGTGGGTGTGGACGACGGCGCGGGCGTCGGTGGAGCGGTGGACGGCGAGATGCATGGGCAACTCGCTGGTCGGGACCAGCGTGCCGAGGACCTGCCGCCCGTCGAGGTCGACGCCGGTGACGTCGTCCGGTGTCAGCCGGTCGTACGGCACTCCCGACGGCGTGACCAGCACGGTGTCGCCGACGCGGACGGAGACGTTGCCGGAGGTGCCGACGACGAGTCCGTCGGTGACGGTGCGGCGGGCGGTGGCGACGAGGCGCTCCCAGGCGCGGGCCTCCTCCTCGCGCACACCGCGCCCCCACGGTTCGCCCACGGTCCGCGCGTCCTCCCCGGCGTCCCGTCCGTCCCGCTGCTCCTGCCGCTGCTCAGCCATGTCGCGATCCTGCCAGGCGGGGCTCCGGCGCACCGCCGGGCCGGGTCACTTTAGGGCGGAGGCATAGCGTCCGGAAGTGCGCATATACGGATACATCCCCCTCTTGCGCAGCTTGGCCAGACATCACCGAGCGTTCCCTGATCTTCCAGTAATCTCGCTGCCTGATTTGTCGTGCACGTCGCCATTCCGGGGGGAAATATGGCTCGTGATCGCAAACCGTCCCGCCACCGCGCCCGCGTCCTCGCGGCCTCCGTGGCCGCGCTCACCCTCTCGGGAACCGCACTGGCCGAGTTACCGGCCGCGGCGGCGGGCAAGCCGAAGGGGCACGACGTCTCCTCGCACCAGAAGGACGTCGACTGGCAGAGCGCGAAGAACAAGGGCGCCAGGTTCGTCTACGTCAAGGCGACCGAGGGCCGGACCTATCTCAACCCGTACTTCGACCAGCAGTACACCGGATCGCGCGACGCGGGACTCCTCCGCGGGGCGTACCACTTCGCGCTGCCGAACAAGTCGTCGGGCAAGGCGCAGGCACAGTACTTCGTGAACCACGGCGGCGGCTGGAGCGCGGACGGCTGGACCCTGCCGCCGGCGCTCGACATCGAATACAACCCGTACGACGGCAAGCACCGGTGCTACGGCCTGAAGAAGGCCGCGATGGTCAGCTGGATCAAGTCCTTCAGCAGCGAGGTCAAGCGGCTCACCGGCCGGCGTCCGGTGATCTACACGACCGCCCACTGGTGGAACGTCTGCACCGGCGGCAGCGCTTCCTTCGCCCGGAACCACGCGCTGTGGGTGGCCCGTTACAACACCGCGGACGCCGGAGCGCTGCCGCGCGGATGGTCGTACTGGACGATCTGGCAGTACGACAACAGCGGCAGCCTGCCGGGTGATCAGAATCTCTTCAACGGCTCCGCGGCACAGCTGAAGAAGTTCGCCCGGGGCTCGTGACCGTGCGGCGCACGGGCCGTGCGGCGGACGTCGGCGACATCGGAGGGAAAACCCTCGGTTCCGGACACCGTGCGGCCCGCCTCAGTTCATCTTCCGTTCACCCTGGTTACCTACGTTCAACGAGCCAATGACGCTCGAACGATTGCCTGGGTAAATGGAAAACTTCTCGCTGATCCTCGCGATTGTGGTGGTAACCGCACTCGCGTTCGATTTCACGAACGGTTTTCACGACACCGCCAACGCGATGGCCACGACCATCTCGACCGGTGCGCTCAAGCCCAAGGTCGCGGTGGCCATGTCCGCCGCGCTCAACCTTGTGGGCGCCTTCCTCTCCGTGGAGGTCGCCAACACGATCTCCAAGGGTCTCGTCGACGAGAGCGGCATACGTCCAGAGGTGATCTTCGCGGCCCTGGTGGGCGCGATCCTCTGGAACCTGCTGACCTGGCTGGTCGGACTCCCCTCCAGCTCCTCGCACGCCCTCATGGGCGGTCTGATAGGCGCCACCATCGCTTCGGCGGGCACGGGCGCGGTCCACGGTGACGTCCTGGTCACCAAGGTCCTGATCCCGGCGATCGCGGCCCCGCTGGTCGCGGGCATCGCGGCCATGCTGGCCACGCGGCTCTCCTACTCCCTCGGCAAGAAGGCGGACGGCAAGTCGGCCGCCAAGGGCTTCCGCGCGGGCCAGATCGCCTCGGCCGGCCTGGTGTCCCTCGCCCACGGCACGAACGACGCGCAGAAGACGATGGGCATCATCACCCTCGCCCTCGTCGCCGGCGGCGCCGTCGCGCCCGACTCCGACCCGCCCACCTGGGTCATCCTCTCCGCCGGTCTGGCCATCGCGCTCGGCACGTACCTGGGCGGCTGGCGCATCATCCGCACGATGGGCAAGGGCCTGACCGACCTCCAGCCGCAGCAGGGCTTCGCCGCCCAGACCAGCGCGGCGACGGTCATCCTGGCCTCCTCGCACCTCGGCTTCTCCCTCTCCACCACGCACTCCGTCTCCGGTTCGGTGATGGGCGCGGGCCTCGGCCGCAAGGGCGGCGTGGTCCGCTGGTCGACGGCGACGCGGATGTTCGTGGCGTGGGGTCTCACGCTCCCGGCGGCCGCCCTGGTGGGTGCGCTGGCCGAGTCCGTGTGCGACCTCGGCGACTGGGGCACGGCGCTCGTCGCGGTCTTCCTGATCGCCTCCAGCGCGGCCATCTGGAAGATCTCGCGCCGCGAGGTCGTGGACGCGTCGAACGTCAACGACACCGACGAGCCGGCCGGTGTGGTCACCACGGCGATCGCGGCCGTGACTCCGCCCCCGGCGGGCCCGGTGGCGGACGACCTGACCGCCACGATCCCCGCCCCGGCAGCGGCCACCACGGAGCCGGCCGTACCGCCGGCCGCCGCGGTCTGAGCCTCAGCGACGAAGGAAAGCAAGCAACATGAAGATCGACTGGCAAGCACTGGGCTCCGTCTTCGGCGTCAGCCTCGTCGTCACCGTCGCCCTCGTGGCCCTCTTCACCCTCGGCATCATGGGCCTCTCCCGCCAGGAGCGGGCCTCGGCCGCGGGCGGCTCGGCCGCCCTCGCCGTGACCGGCGCGTACGCCTGCTTCGCCGCGTGTGCGGCGGCTGTGGGGTACGGGATCTATCTGATCGTGGCGTAACACCCGCCGCGACGAGTCACGCCCTGTTCCGGGGTCCCCTCAAAGGGGTTTCCGGGACGGGGCGTTCTCGCGTTCCAGGCGGGCTCCGGGCCCCCGTGTTCCGTGCTCGCCCGCCCCGCGATGTGGGGTTCTGCACACTCCGCTCTCGCAGGTCAACAGCGAGTTGACGGCTCTTCCGGGCCCGTGGTGGACTGCCGGGGCCAAGTACGGCGGCCAGGGAGGAAGTCCGGTGTGAATCCGGCGCGGTCCCGCCACTGTCACCGGGGTAGGTAGCCCCGGGAGCCAGGAACTCCCACCGCCGGTCTCGTCGAACCAGGGCGTGGACACCCTGAGTGAGGACATGTCGCCATGCTCGCCTGCCGTTTGAGGTACCGCACCAGGTCGCTGCCCGACCCCACGGCCGGCTGAGCCGATGCGTGCCGATCGCGTCTTCGCGTACGGCGCCGCCGCCGGGCTCGTCGGGGATCTGCTGCTCGGTGATCCGCGCCGGGGGCATCCGGTCGCCGCGTTCGGACGGGCCGCCGGTGCCGTGGAGAAGGTGCTGTGGCGAGATCACCGGGGATGGGGTGCGCTGCACACCGCCGTGTGTGTCGGGGGTGCCGTGGGGCTGGGTGCCCTCGCGCAGAGGGTCGTACGTCCTTCCCGTACCGCCTCCGTCGTACTGACCGGCGCCGCCACCTGGGCCGTCGTCGGGGGGACCTCGCTCGCGCGGGAGGCGCGGGGTATCGGACGAGCCCTGGAGGCCGGTGATGTCGAGGGCGCTCGTGCTCGACTGCCGCATCTGTGCGGGCGCGATCCGCAGGCCCTCGACGCCGACGGGATCGCCCGGGCCGTCGTCGAGTCCGTCGCCGAGAACACCTCCGATGCCGTGGTCGGTGCGCTGGTGTGGGGAGCGGTCGGTGGCGTGCCGGGGCTGCTCGGGTTCCGGGCCGTCAACACCCTCGACGCCATGGTCGGGCACAAGTCCGAGCGGTACCGGCGGTTCGGGTGGGCCTCGGCCCGGCTGGACGACGTCGCCGGGTGGCCGGGGGCGCGGCTGACCGCCGTACTCGCCACGGCCGCCGGTGGTGCCCCTCGCGGTGCCGTGCGCGCCTGGCGGGAGGACGCCGCCAAGCATCCCAGCCCCAACGCCGGGCCCGTCGAGGCATCCTTCGCCGGGGCCCTCGGGGTGCGGCTGGGCGGGACCCTGTCCTACGCGGGGCGGGTCGAGCACCGGCCCGTCCTCAACACCCAAGGGCGCGCCGTCGCCTCGTACGACATCGAGCGCGCCGTACGGCTGTCCCGGCGCGTCGGGCTGCTCGCGCTCGGCGCCTCGGTCGCCGTGCGGGCTCTGCGGAAGGGGCGTGCCTCATGAGTGGGGGCGGGCTGCTCGTCGCCGGGACCACCTCCGACGCCGGCAAGAGCGTCGTCACCGCCGGGATCTGCCGGTGGCTGGTGCGGCAGGGGGTCAAGGTCGCGCCCTTCAAGGCGCAGAACATGTCCCTCAATTCGTTCGTGACGCGGGAGGGCGCGGAGATCGGGCGGGCTCAGGCCATGCAGGCGCAGGCCTGTCGGGTCGAGCCGACCGCGCTCATGAATCCCGTGCTGCTCAAGCCCGGTGGGGAGCAGAGCAGCCAGGTCGTGCTGATGGGCAAGCCCGTCGGCGAGATGAGCGCGCGCGGGTATCACGGCGGGCGGCAGCAGAAGCTGCTCGGGACCGTGCTCGACTGTCTGGCCGAACTGCGGGGCACGTATGACGCGGTGATCTGTGAGGGGGCCGGCAGCCCGGCCGAGATCAATCTGCGCCGGACCGACATCGTCAACATGGGGATCGCCCGCAATGCGGGGCTTCCGGTGCTGGTGGTCGGCGACATCGACCGGGGTGGTGTCTTCGCCTCCTTCTTCGGGACCGTCGCGCTGCTCTCCGAAGAGGACCAGAAGCTGGTCGCCGGGTTCCTCGTCAACAAGTTCCGGGGAGACGTCTCCCTTCTCGAACCCGGGCTCGACATGCTCCACGGGCTCACCGGGCGGCGCACGTACGGCGTGCTGCCGTTCCGGCACGGGCTCGGGATCGACGAGGAGGACGGGCTGCGGGTGTCGTTGCGCGGGACCGTCCGGGAGTCCGCGGTGAGCCCTCCGGTCGGCGAGGACGTGCTGCGGGTCGCCGTCTGTGCCGTTCCGCTGATGTCCAACTTCACCGACGTCGACGCCCTCGCCGCCGAACCCGGTGTCGTCGTGCGGTTCGTGGACCGGCCGGAGGAGCTCTCCGACGCCGATCTCGTGGTGATCCCGGGGACGCGCGGGACGGTGCGGGCCCTGGAGTGGCTGCGGGAGCGGGGGCTGGCCGCCGCGCTCGTCAGAAGGGCCGCGGAAGGGCGGCCGATCCTCGGCATCTGCGGCGGCTTCCAGGTCCTCGGCGCACACATCGAGGACGAGGTCGAATCGCGGGCAGGAGCTGTCGACGGCCTCGGCGTGCTGCCCGTCCGGGTGCGGTTCGCCCGGGAGAAGACCCTCACCCGGCCCACCGGAGAAGCCCTCGGCGAGCACGTCGACGGATACGAGATCCATCACGGGGTCGCCGACGTCAGCGGCGGCGTCCCCTTCCTGGACGGCTGCCGCGTCGGCCAGACCTGGGGCACCCACTGGCACGGCTCGCTGGAGTCGGACGGCTTCCGGCGGGCCTTCCTCCGCCAGGTGGCCGCCGCCGCGGGCCGCCGGTTCGTGCCGGCGCCCGACACCTCGTTCGCCGCGCTGCGCGAGGAGCAGCTCGACCGGCTCGGCGACCTCATCGAACAGCACGCGGACACCGACGCGCTCTGGCGGCTCATCGAGTCGGGCGCGCCGCAAGGACTGCCTTTCATTCCACCGGGAGCGCCCGCATGAGCACTGTGTTGTTGTTGTCGACCGCCGACACGGACCTGTTGGCGGCGCGGGCCGCCTCGGGTGCGGACTACCGGATCGGCAACCCGACCCGCGTGGACGTCTCCGCGGAGCTGCCGGGGCTGATCCAGGGCTCCGACATCGCCGTCGTACGGCTGCTCGGTGGCAAGCGGGCCTGGGAGGACGGGCTGGCCGCACTGAGGGCGTCCGGTGTGCCGACCGTGCTCCTTGGCGGCGAGGCCGTGCCCGACGCCGAGTTGATGGCCGAGTCGTCGGTGCCGGCCGGTGTGGTCGCGGAGGCGCTGAAGTACCTCGTCGAGGGCGGCCCCGGCAACCTCACCGAGCTGGCCCGGTTCCTGTCCGACACCGTGCTGCTGACCGGTGAGGGGTTCCTGGAGCCGCAGAAGATGCCGGAGTACGGCGTCCACGGCGACCGTGCCGTCGTCGAGGGCCGTCCGACCGTCGGCGTGCTCTTCTACCGGGCCCATGAACTCAGCGGCAACACCGCCTTCGTGGACACCCTCTGTGACGCGATCGAGGCGCGCGGCGCCAACGCCCTTCCCGTGTACTGCGGTTCGCTGCGCGGGGCCGACGCCGGGCTGTACGAGATCCTCGGCCGGACCGACGCCCTCGTCGCCACCGTCCTCGCCGCCGGCGGCACGCACGCCTCGCAGGCGTCGGCGGGCGGCGACGAGGAGGCCTGGGACATCGGTGCGCTCGCCGAGCTCAACGTGCCGGTGCTGCAAGGGCTTTGCCTCACGTCGTCCAAGGCGGCCTGGGACGAGTCCGACGCCGCCCTCTCCCCCATGGACGCGGCGATGCAGGTGGCGATCCCCGAGTTCGACGGGCGGATCATCACCGTTCCGTTCTCCTTCAAGGAACAGGGACCGGACGACGTCCCCGTGTACGTCGCCGACCCCGAGCGGGCCGGGCGCGTCGCCGGGATCGCCGTACGGCACGCGCGGTTGCGGCACAAGCCGAACGCCGAGAAGAAGCTCGCGCTGGTCTTCACCGCGTACCCGACCAAGCACTCCCGGGTCGGCAACGCGGTCGGCCTCGACACGCCCGCCTCGGCGGTGCGGGTGCTGGACGCCCTCAAGCGGGCGGGGTACTCGCTCACCGAATATCCGTCCGGCGGCGACGAGTTGATCCACCGGCTCATCAACGCCGGTGGCCACGACGTGGAATGGCTCACCGAGGAGCAGCTGGCCGCCGCGCCCGCGCGGGTGCCGCTGGCCGACTACCGGGCGTGGTTCGACAAGCTGGACCCGGAGCTGCGGGACGGCATGCTGGAGGCGTGGGGCGAGCCGCCCGGCAGCCTCTACGTCGACGGGGACGACATCGTGCTCGCCTCGCTCCAGTTCGGGAACGTCGTCGTGATGATCCAGCCGCCGCGTGGCTTCGGGGAGAACCCGATCGCGATCTACCACGACCCCGACATGCCGCCGTCGCACCACTACATGGCCGCCTACCGCTGGCTGGAGAACTCGTTCGGCGCCGACGCGATCGTCCACATGGGCAAGCACGGCACGATGGAGTGGCTGCCGGGCAAGGGCCTCGGGCTGAGCGGGGGTTGTGCGCCGGACGCGGTGCTGGGTGACCTGCCGCTGATCTACCCGTTCATCGTCAACGACCCCGGTGAGGGCACCCAGGCCAAGCGCCGCGGGCACGCCACCGTCGTCGACCACCTCGTGCCGCCGATGGCACGTGCCGACACCTACGGGGATCTCGCCAAGCTGGAGCAGCTCCTCGACGAGTACGCGCTCGTCTCGGACCTGGACCCGACGAAAGCGCCGGCTGTGCGGGCGCAGATCTGGACGCTGGTCAAGGCGGCCGAGCTCCACCACGACCTGCATGTCGAGGACCAGCCGGACGACGACGACTTCGATGAGTTCGTCATGCACATCGACGGCTATCTGTGCGAGATCAAGGACGTGCAGATCCGCGACGGGCTGCACATCCTCGGCGGCGGGCCGGTCGGTGAGGCGCGGGTCAACCTCGTGCTCGCCGTGCTGCGGGCCTCGCAGGTGTGGGGCGGGCAGGCGAACGCGCTGCCGGGGCTCCGGGCTTCCTTCGCGGCCCATTTCGGACTGGTGGAGAAGGAGTTGCTCGCCGAGCCGGGCGCGCCGGTGAAGGTGCCGGTTGAGCTGACGGAGCTGGTCGAGGGTCCGGCCCGGAGCGCCGCCGACGCGATCGACCTGCTGGAGCAGCTCTGCCGACGGGTCGCGGAGGGCATGGAGGCACGGGACTGGGACGTCGCGGTCGCCCCGGCCGTGCTGCGGGGCGTCCTGGGGGTCGAACTCCCGGACGGGGTCGCCGTGTTGGAGTTCGCCTGCACCGAGGTGGTGCCGCGGCTCGCCCGCACCACGGACGAGATCGACCACATCCTCAAGGCGCTCGACGGCGGTTACGTCCCGGCGGGCCCGTCCGGTTCGCCCACGCGCGGTCTGGTCAACGTCCTGCCGACCGGGCGGAACTTCTACTCGGTCGACCCCAAGGCCATTCCCTCCCGGCTGAGTTGGGAGGTCGGACAGGCGCTCGCCGACTCGCTCGTCCAGCGGTACCTGGCCGACACCGGCGAGTACCCGAAGTCCGTCGGCCTGACGGTGTGGGGCACGTCCGCGATGCGCACCCAGGGCGACGACATCGCCGAGATCCTGGCGCTGCTGGGCTGCCGCCCGGTGTGGGACGAGGCCTCGCGCCGCGTGACCGGGTTCGAGATCATCGGGCTGGAGGAGCTGGGGCGGCCGCGCATCGACGTCACCGTCCGCATCTCCGGGTTCTTCCGGGACGCGTTCCCGCACGTGGTCGCGCTGATCGACGACGCGGTGCGGAAGGTGGCCGAGCTGGACGAGCCCGCCGAGCGCAACTTCGTGAAGGCGCACGCCGACGAGGACACCGCCGAGCACGGTGACCGGCGGCGCGCGACGGCCCGCATCTTCGGCTCCAAGCCGGGCGCGTACGGCGCCGGTCTGCTGCCGCTGATCGACGCCCGCAACTGGCGCTCCGACGCGGACCTCGCCGAGGTGTACGCGGTGTGGGGCGGTTACGCCTACGGACGCGGGCTGGACGGGCGGGCGGCGCGCGGGGACATGGAGACGGCGTTCAAGCGGATCAACGTGGCCGCGAAGAACGTCGACACCCGCGAGCACGACCTCGTCGACGCCGACGACTACTTCCAGTACCACGGTGGCATGGTCGCGATGGTGCGCCACCTCACGGGCGCCAACCCCGAGGCGTACGTGGGCGATTCGGCCACCCCGGACCAGGTGAGGACCCGCACGCTGGGCGAGGAGACGCACCGGGTGTTCCGGGCGCGTGTCGTGAACCCCCGCTGGATGGCGGCCATGCGCCGGCACGGCTACAAGGGCGCCTTCGAGATGGCGGCGACCGTGGACTACCTGTTCGGCTACGACGCCACGGCGGGCGTGGTCGACGACTGGATGTACGAGAAGCTCAGCGCGGAGTACGTCTTCGACCCGGAGAACCAGGACTTCATGAAGAAGTCCAACCCATGGGCGCTGCGCGGCATCACCGAGCGGCTCCTGGAGGCCGCCGAGCGCGGACTGTGGGCGGAGCCGGACGCGGACACCCTGGAGCGGCTGCGCGCCACGTACCTGGAGCTCGAAGGCGACCTGGAGGGCGACGACCAGTGACCACCCCCTTCCCCTTCACGGCCGTTGTCGGCCAGGACGATCTGCGGCTCGCGCTGCTGCTCAACGCCGTGTCACCGGCGGTCGGCGGTGTGCTGGTGCGTGGTGAGAAGGGCACGGCCAAGTCGACGGCGGTGCGGGCGCTTTCGGCGCTGCTGCCCGCGGTCGACGTCGTCGCCGGCTGCCGCTTCTCCTGCGACCCGGCCCGCCCCGACCCCGACTGCCCGGACGGCCCGCACGAGCCCGGTCCCGGCACGTCGCGCCCCTCCCGCATGGTCGAACTCCCCGTCGGCGCCTCCGAGGACCGGCTCGTCGGCGCCCTCGACATCGAGCGGGCGCTCGCGGAGGGCGTGAAGGCCTTCGAGCCCGGCCTGCTGGCCGACGCGCACCGCGGGATTCTCTACGTCGACGAGGTCAATCTTCTCCATGACCATCTCGTCGACCTGCTGCTCGACGCCGCCGCGATGGGCGCCTCGTACGTGGAGCGCGAGGGCGTGTCCGTGCGGCATGCCTCGAAGTTCCTGCTCGTCGGGACCATGAACCCCGAAGAGGGTGAACTGCGCCCGCAGTTGCTGGACCGGTTCGGGCTGACCGTCGAGGTGGCCGCCTCGCGGGAGCCCGACCAGCGGGTGGAGGTCGTACGGCGGCGGCTCGCGTACGACGACGATCCGGCGGGTTTCGCGGCGCGTTGGGCCGACGAGGAGACCGCCGTACGGCAACGGGTCGTCGCGGCGCGGGAGTTGCTGCCGTCGGTGCGACTCGGGGACGGGGCGCTGCGGCAGATCGCGGCGACCTGTGCCGCGTTCGAGGTGGACGGCATGCGGGCCGACATCGTCATGGCGCGTACCGCCACCGCGCTGGCCGCCTGGGCCGGGCGGACCGACGTGCTCGCCGAGGACGTACGGCAGGCCGCGCTGCTCGCGCTGCCGCATCGCAGGCGCCGTAATCCCTTCGACGCGCCGGGACTTGACGAGGACAAGCTCGACCAGACGCTGGAGGAGTTCAGCGGCGAGGGCGAGGACGATCCCGACCCGGACGGGCCCGGCGGGGGTGGCGGGCAGCCGGCGCCGGACGACGGGTCGCAGGGTGACTCCGGGGGCGCGGCGCAGCCCGAGGCCGGGGAGGGCGGAGAGCCGCAGGCCGGCGGTGCCGGTGGCGGCGAGCAGTCCGCCGTACGGGCTGCGGAGCCGTTCCGTACCAAGGTGCTCAGCGTGCCGGGGCTCGGGGACGGTGCCGCCGGGCGGCGTTCGCGGGCGCGGACCGAGCACGGGCGGACCACGGGGGCGCGGCGTCCTCGGGGTGCGCTCGCCAAGCTGCATCTGGCGGCCACCGTGCAGGCGGCGGCCCCGCATCAGCGGGCGCGTGGCCGGTCCGGGCCGGGGCTCGTACTGCGCCGGGACGATCTGCGGCAGGCGACGCGGGAGGGGCGGGAGGGCAACCTCGTGCTGTTCGTCGTGGACGCCTCCGGGTCGATGGCCGCCCGGCAACGGATGGGTGCCGTGAAGGGTGCCGTGCTGTCGCTGCTGCTGGACGCGTATCAGCGGCGGGACAAGGTGGGGCTGGTGACGTTCCGGGGGACGGCGAGTGAGGTGGCGTTGCCGCCGACGTCGTCCGTGGACGCCGCCGCGGCCCGGTTGGAGTCGTTGCCGACGGGTGGGCGTACGCCGCTCGCCGCCGGGCTGCTGAAGGCGCACGAGGTGCTGCGGGTCGAGCGGTTGCGGGACCCGGCGCGGCGGGCGCTGGTGGTCGTGGTGACCGACGGGCGGGCCACGGGTGGGCCCGAGCCGGTCGCGCTGTCGCAGCGGGCGGCGCGGTTGTTCGCCGCCGACGGGGTCGCCTCCGTCGTCGTCGACTGCGAGTCCGGGCCCGTGCGGCTGGGGCTCGCCGGGCAGTTGGCGGGTGAGCTGGGGGGTACGGCGGTGACGCTCGACGAGTTGCGGGCCGACTCCATCGCCGGGCTGGTCAAGGACGTACAGAGGAGGGCCGCGTAATGCCGCAGGGGCAGCCGAGTGTGGTGCCGGACGACGGTCTGACCACGCGTCAGCGTCGTAATCGTCCGCTGGTGGTCGTGCACACCGGGATCGGGAAGGGGAAGTCCACCGCCGCGTTCGGGCTGGCGCTGCGGGCCTGGAACCAGGGGTGGCCCATCGGGGTGTTCCAGTTCGTCAAGTCGGCGAAGTGGAAGGTCGGCGAGGAGAACGCGCTGCGGGTGCTGGGCGCCTCCGGCGAGGGCGGGTCCGTCGACTGGCACAAGATGGGCGAGGGCTGGTCCTGGGTTCAGCGGGACGCGCAGATGGACAACGAGGAGAAGGCCCGGGAGGGCTGGGAGCAGGTCAAGCGGGACCTCGCCGCCGAGACGTACCGGCTCTATGTGCTCGATGAGTTCGCTTACCCCATGCACTGGGGGTGGGTGGACACCGATGAGGTGATCTCCGTGCTGCGGGATCGGCCGGGCACGCAGCACGTCGTCATCACCGGGCGGAACGCTCCCGAGAAGCTCGTCGACTTCGCCGATCTCGTCACCGACATGTCCAAGGTCAAGCATCCGATGGACGCCGGGCAGAAGGGGCAGCGGGGTATCGAGTGGTGATGTCCTCCTCCGTTTCCGTCCCCCGGCTGGTCATCGCCGCGCCCTCCTCGGGCAGCGGGAAGACCACCGTCGCCACGGGGTTGATGGCCGCGTTCGCCGCGCGGGGGCTCGCCGTGTCTCCGCACAAGGTCGGGCCGGACTACATCGACCCCGGGTATCACTCGCTCGCCACCGGGCGGGTGGGGCGGAACCTCGACGCGTACCTGTGCGGGCCGGAGTTGGTCGGGCCGTTGTTCGCGCACGGGGCGCGCGGGTGTGACATCGCCGTCGTCGAGGGTGTGATGGGGATGTACGACGGGGCCGCGGGGGAGGGTGAACTGGCGTCCACCGCTCATGTCGCGAAGCTGTTGCGGGCGCCGGTGGTTCTTGTCGTCGACGCCTCTTCGCAGTCGCGGTCGGTGGCCGCGCTGGTGCACGGGTTCGTCTCGTGGGATCCGGAGGTGCGGGTCGGGGGTGTGATCCTCAACAAGGTCGCGTCCGACCGGCATGAGGAGCTGCTGCGGGAGGCGTTGGAGTCGGCCGGGGTGCCGGTGCTGGGGGTGCTGCGGCGGGCGGCCCAGGTGGATACGCCGTCCCGGCATCTGGGGTTGGTGCCCGTTGCCGAGCGGCGGGGGGCGGCGCTTGAGGCTGTGGCGGCTATGGGGGCGCAGGTTGCTCAAGGGTGCGATCTGGACGCGTTGGAGGCGCTCGCCCGCACTGCCGGCCCCGTACCAGGAGGCTCCGCCCCCTGGACCCCCGGGCCTATGCCCACCCACCGCCCGACTCGGTTGGCCGAAAGGCCAAGTCCCGTCGTCGCCGTCGCCGGTGGTCCCGCCTTCACCTTCTCCTACGCCGAGCACACCGAGCTGCTCACCGCCGCCGGAGCGGACGTCGTCACCTTCGATCCACTGCGTGACGAGGAACTGCCCCCCGGCACCCGCGGCTTGGTCATCGGCGGTGGCTTCCCCGAGGTGTACGCCGCAGAGCTGTCCGCCAACGAACCCCTGCGCAAGGCCGTCAGTGAGCTCGCTCTCAGTGGCGCCCCCGTCGCCGCCGAATGTGCCGGCCTGCTCTACCTCTGTCGTGAGCTCGACGGGCTCCCCATGTGCGGTGTGCTCGACGCGACCGCGCGGATGAGCGAGCGGCTCACGCTCGGCTACCGGGACGCGGTGGCCGTCGGAGACAGTTCCCTCGCCGTCGCCGGGACGCGGATGCGGGGGCACGAGTTCCATCGGACCGTCGTGGAGCCCGGTGCCGGGGCGGCTCCCGCATGGGGGGTACGCGCCCCTGCCCGGCGCGTCGAAGGTTTCGTACAACAAGGTGTGCACGCGAGTTATCTGCACACGCACTGGGCGTCGCAGCCCGGTGTGGCCCATCGGTTCGTGGAGAGGTGCCGGACGTCATGAGCAGCAGGTTGATCGGAGTCGGGGTCGGTCCCGGCGATCCGGAGCTGGTGACCGTCAAGGGCGTCAACGCGCTGCGTGCCGCCGATGTGGTCGTCGTCCCCGTGATGGACACCGGCGAGCGCGGGCGGGCCGAGGCCACCGTGCTGCACTACGTCGGGCAGGAGAAGGTCGTCCGGGTGGTGTTCGCGCTGAACGAGCGGACCGACCGGGGGCGCCGCGAGGCCGCCTGGGACGCCGCCGGGGAGCGGGTCGCGCGGCTGCTCGGCGAGCACGGCACCGTCGCCTTCGCCACCATCGGCGATCCGAACGTCTACTCCACGTTCACCTATCTCGCGCAGACCATCGCCGAGCTGGTGCCGGGGACCGTGGTGGAGACCGTGCCGGGCATCACCGCTATGCAGGATCTCGCCGCGCGTTCCGGGGCCGTCCTCACCGAGGGCACCGAGCCGCTGACGCTCGTGCCCGTCACCGCCGGTGCCCAGGCGCTCAAGGACGCCCTCGCCGGGCCGGGGACCGTCGTCGCCTACAAGTTCGGGCGGCAGGCCCAGGAGGTCGCCGAGGCGCTGCGGGAGACCGGGCGGCTCGACGACGCCGTGTGGGGGTCGGCACTCGGGCTGCCGGAGGAGTCCGTGCGGCCGGCCGCCGAGCTCGACGGCGCCCCGCTCCCCTACCTCTCCACGCTCATCGCGCCCGCCCGGCGTGACGGCGGGCGGGGCGGCAAGCTGTGACCTCGCCCTTCGGGGCGTCAGTCGGCGATGCCCACCACCAGCCAGATGAACGCCACGCCCGCGACCGTGCACAGCAGGGTCGAGCGGGCGGGGTGTTCGTGGTGGGCCTCGGGGAGGATCTCGGCGGCCGCCAGATAGAGGAGCGCGCCGCCGAAGAAGCCGAGATACGCGCCGAGCAGCTTCTCCGGGATGGTGAAGAAGAGGGTCGACGCGGCGCCCACGACCGGTGCCGCCGCGTCCGCGACCAGCATCGCCATCGCCCGGCGGCGGGCGTTGCCGTACAGGCTCGTGATCGTGTACGTGTTGAAGCCGTCCGCGAAGTCATGGGCGATGACCGCGAGCGCCACCGCGGTGCCCATGCCGCCGCCCACCTGGAAGGCCGCGCCGATCGCCACGCCGTCCATGGCGCTGTGGCCGACCATCGCCGCGGCGGCCGTCAGGCCCACCTCGGGGACCCGGGCGTCCCGCTCCTCACCGCCGTGCGCGGCCTGGCGGCCGGCGAGGAGACGTTCCACCAAATGGGCCAGCAGGAAGCCGGCCACGAACAGCAGCAGCGCGGCCGGTACGCCGAAGACCTCGGTGCCCGCCGCCTCCAGCGCCTCCGGCAGCAGGTCCAGGCCGACCACGCCCAGCATCAGGCCGCCGGCCAGGCCGAGGACCAGGTGACGGCGGTCGGTCACCCGCTGTGCCGTCCAGCCGCCGGCCAGTGTCATCAGGAACGCGCCGAGCGCGACGAACACCGCCATGGGCCCTTCGTATCCGATGAAGGCCCGTTCGCGCACATCCGGCACCACCGGTGCCACCAGCTCCCCCAGTGATTCTTCGTACGAGAGGACCCCAACCCATGGCCGACGCCCCCACCGGCAAGGTGACCTTCGTCGGTGCCGGACCCGGCGCCGCCGACCTGCTGACGTTCCGTGCCGCGCGTGCCATCGCCGAGGCCGACGTCGTGATCTGGGCGGCGAGCCTGGTCCAGGCCGAGGTCCTGGAGCATGCCCGGGAGGGCGCGGAGATCCTCGACTCGGCGACGATGTCGCTGGAGGACGTGGTGGCCGTGTACGAGCGGGCACATCAGCACGCGTTGAAGGTCGCCCGTATCCACTCCGGCGACCCCGCCCTGTGGGGCGGTACGCAGGAGCAGCTCGACCGGTGTGCGCGGATCGGCATCGCGACCGAAGTGGTCCCCGGTGTCTCCGCGTTCTCCGCCGTCGCCGCGCTCGCGCAGCGCGAGCTGACCATTCCCGAGGTCGCGCAGTCCGTGGTGCTCACCCGGCTCGGCGGCGGCAAGACGCCGATGCCGCCCGGCGAGGAGGTGCGGGAGTTCGCCAAGCACGGCACCACCATGGCGATCTTCCTGTCGGCTGCGCGCAGCGGTCAGCTGGTGCGGGAGCTGCTGGAGGGCGGCTATCCGACCTCCACCCCGGTGGTCGTCGCCTACCAGGCCACCTGGCCCGAGGAACTGGTCGTGCGGTGCACGATCGAGACGCTGGAGGAGACGGTGAAGGAGCACAAGCTCTGGAAGCACACCCTCTTCCTGGTCGGGCCCGCGCTCGACGCCGAGGGCACCCGCTCGCACCTGTACCACCCCGGTCACTTCCACGGCTACCGCAAGGCCGACCCGGAGGCCCGCCGGGCCCTGCGCGCGCGGGGTGCGAGTACGTGATCACGGTCTTCGGTACGGGCACGGGGGCGCCGGTTCCCGCCGATGTGCTGGCCGGGGCCCGGCTGGTGGTGGGCGGCCGGCGTCATCTGGCGTCCGCGCCCGTGCCCGACGACGCCGAGCGGGTCGTCCTCGGGCCGCTCGCGCCCGCGCTGGACGTCATCGAGCGGCATCTGAAGGTGGAGAGCCCGGTCGTCGTGCTCGCCTCCGGTGATCCCGGGTTCTTCGGGATCGTACGGGCGCTGGCCGAGCGCTTCGGGGCCGAGCGGCTGGACGTACGGCCGGGAGTCCCGTCCGTCGCCGCCGCGTTCGCGCGGCTCGGGCTGACGTGGGACGACGCGGTCGTGGTCAGCGCGCACGGGCGGGAGCTGCGGACGGCCGTCCACGTGTGCCGGGCGCGGCCCAAGGTCGCCGTGCTGACCGGGCCGGGGGCCGGGCCGGCCGAGCTGGGGGCCGCGCTGCGGGCCGACGCCCGGGTCCTGGTCGTCGCCTCCGCGCTGGGCTCCGCCGAGGAGCGCGTGGAGCGGGTGACGCCGGCCGAGGCCGCCGCCCGTGACTGGGGGACGTCGGTCAGCGTGGTGCTGTGCCTGGACGAGACGCGGCTGCTGGGCGCCGCCGCGCGGACGGTCGCCGGGTCGGATGTCGGCCCCGGTCGATGGGCGCTGGACGAGGACGAGTTCACGCACCGCGACTCGATGATCACCAAGTTCGAGGTACGGGCCCTCGCGCTGGCCCGGCTCGGCCCACGGCTCGGCGACCATGTCTGGGACATCGGGGCGGGCTCCGGTTCCGTCGCCGTGGAGTGCGCGCGGCTCGGTGCCGCCGTCACCGCCGTCGAGAAGACCCGGGACGGCGTCGAGCGGGTGCGCGCCAACGCGGTGGCCCACGGGGTCGACGTACGGGCCGTGCACGGGGCCGCGCCGACGGTGCTGTCCGATCTCGACGACCCCGACGCCGTGTTCGTCGGCGGCGGCGGGCGTGAGCTGCCCGCGATCGTCACCGCGTGCGCGCGGCGCGCCCGGCGGACGGTCGTCGTGGCGATGGCCGCGCTCGACCGGGTGCCGGCCGTGCGCGAGGCGCTCACCGGCGCCGGGTTCTCCTGCGACGGCGTGCTGTTGCAGTCGTCGCGGCTGGCGCCGCTGCCCGGGGACGTGACCCGGCTCGCGGCGACCAACCCTGTTTTTCTGCTGTGGGGGTACCGAACCCCCGTGTCTCATGAGGGAGTTGCCCTGTGATCGGCCTCATTTCCGCCACCTCGGCGGGCGCGGCTGCGCGCGACCGGCTGGCCGCGGCGTGGCCGGAGCGGACGCGCGTGTACGAAGGTCCCGTCGGGGACGCCGTACGGGCCGCGTTCGCGGAGTGCGAGCAGCTGGTGTGCTTCCTCGCGACCGGGGCCGTGGTGCGGCTCATCGCGCCGCTGCTCGCCGACAAGACGTCCGACCCGGGTGTGGTGTGCGTCGACGAGGCGGGGCGGTTCGCCGTGTCGCTGGTCGGCGGGCACGGCGGCGGCGCCAATGAACTGGCCCGTGAGGTCGGGGAGTTGCTGGGCGCGGAGCCGGTCGTCACGACGGCGACGGACGCGGTGGGGCTACCGGGGCTCGACACGCTCGGCTTCCCTGTCGAGGGCGATGTCGCCGCCGTCTCGCGGGCGCTCCTCGATGGTGAACCGGTCGCCCTGAAGGCGGAGTTGGCGTGGCCGCTGCCCGCACTGAAGGTCACCGAGGACGGCTCCCATGTCGTGCGGGTCACCGACCGGCTCGTCGGCGCCGCCGAGCGGGAGGTCGTCCTGCGGCCGCCGTCCCTCGTCGTCGGCGTCGGGGCCTCCAAGGGCGCTCCGGTCGACGAGGTGCTCGGGCTGGTGCGGGACGCTCTGCGGGACGCCGGGCTGGCGGAGGCGTCCCTCGCGGAACTCGCCACCGTGGACGCCAAGGCGGAGGAGCCGGGCATCGTCGAGGCCGCCCGCGCGCTGGGTGTCCCGCTGGTCACCCACACCGCCACGGCCCTTTCGGCCGTCGTGGTGCCCAACCCCTCCGACGCGCCGCTGGCCGCCGTGGGCACGCCGTCGGTCGCCGAGGCCGCCGCGCTCGTCGGCGGCGGTGAACTCCTCGTCCCCAAGCGGAAGTCCTCGCGGGCGGACGGGCACGCCGCGATGGCGACCTGTGCCGTCGTACGGCGTCCCAGGCGCGGCCGGCTCGCGGTGGTCGGGCTCGGGCCCGGCGCCCGGGACCTGCTCACACCCCGCGCGAAGGCCGAACTCCGGAACGCCGCCGTGCTGGTCGGCCTCGACCAGTACGTCGACCAGATCCGCGATCTGCTGCGGCCGGGCACCGTGATCCTGGAGTCGGGGCTCGGGGCCGAGGAGGAGCGGGCCCGGACGGCCGTTGCGGAGGCGCGGAAGGGGCGGGCCGTCGCGCTCATCGGCAGCGGCGACGCGGGCGTGTACGCCATGGCCTCCCCCGCGCTCGCCGAGGCCTCCGACGACATCGAGGTCGTCGGTGTGCCCGGGGTGACCGCCGCGCTCGCCGCCGCCGCGATCCTGGGCGCGCCGCTGGGCCACGACCATGTGTCCATCAGCCTGTCCGACCTGCACACTCCGTGGGAGGTCATCGAGCGGCGGGTGCGGGCGGCGGCCGAGGCGGACATCGTGGTCACCTTCTACAACCCGCGTTCCCGGGGCCGCGACTGGCAGCTGCCGAAGGCACTGGCGATCCTCGCCGAGCACCGGGAGCCGGCCACGCCGGTCGGGGTCGTGCGGAACGCGTCGCGGCCGGACGAGTCCAGTCGGCTCACGACACTGGGGTCCCTGGATCCGGCGACGGTCGACATGATGACGGTCGTGACCGTCGGCAACACGGCGACCCGGGACATCGCGGGGCGCATGGTGACGCCGCGCGGCTACCGCTGGCAGACCGCCGAGGAGGGCGCCAAGTGATCCGTGAGGTCCACCCCATCGAGGAGGAGTCCTACCGGCGGCTGCGGGCCCGCCTGGACACCTCGCACTTCCCGCCACTGACCCGGGCGGTGGTCGAGCGGGTCATCCACTCGGCCGCCGACCTGGAGTACGCCGACGACCTCGTCATGGACGAGGGCGAGCTGGAGAAGGCACACGCCGCGCTGCACGGCGGGGCGCCGGTCGTCGTGGACGTCGAGATGGTCGCGGCCGGCATCACCCGGCGCGAGACCGTCTGCCGGCTGCGCGACGCCGTGGCCGGGCCGGGGCTGACCCGCTCCGCGCACGCGATCCGGCTCGCCTACGAGCAGGTCGGCCCCGGCGCCCTCTGGGTGATCGGCAACGCGCCGACCGCGCTGGAGGAACTGCTCACCCTGGACGCCGCCCCGGCGCTCGTCATCGGTCTGCCCGTCGGCTTCGTCGGCGCGGTCGAGTCCAAGGCCGCGCTGCGCGAGAGCGGGCTGCCCGCCGTGAGCAACGTGTCCGAGAAGGGCGGGTCGGCCGTCGCCTCGGCCGCGCTCAACGCCCTGCTGTACCACCCTGTTTCGCATTCCGAGGAGAAATCGTGACCACCCCCCAGCCCGCTCTGCTCATCGCCGGCCACGGCACCCGGGACGAGGCCGGGGCCGAGGCGTTCCGCGCCTTCGTACGGGAGTTGGGGCGCCGCCACCCCGAACTGCCCGTCGCGGGCGGCTTCATCGAACTGTCCCCGCCTCCGCTGGGCGAGGCCGTCACCGAGCTGGTGGACAGAGGCGTACGACGCTTCGCCGCCGTGCCGCTGATGCTGGTCTCCGCCGGTCACGCCAAGGGCGACATCCCGGCGGCGCTGGCCCGCGAGAAGGAACGGCACCCGGGGATCTCGTACACCTACGGGCGTCCGCTGGGCCCGCACCCGTCGCTGCTGAACGTCCTGGAGCGGCGTCTGGAGGAGGCGCTCGGCACCGAGGGGCGCGCGCCCGGCGACCTCGCCGACGTGACCGTGCTGCTCGTCGGGCGCGGTTCCACCGACCCGGACGCCAACGCCGAGGTGCACAAGGCGGCCCGGCTGCTGTGGGAGGGGCGCGGATACGCGGGCGTGGAGACGGCGTTCGTGTCACTGGCCGCGCCGGACGTGCCGAGCGGCCTGGACCGGTGCGTGAAGCTGGGCGCGCGGCGGATCGTCGTCCTGCCGTACTTCCTGTTCACCGGTATCCTCCCGGACCGGGTCCGGCAGCAGACCGAGGGCTGGGCCGCCGCGCACCCGGAGGTCGAGGTGCGCTCGGCGGACGTCATCGGGCCGGAGCCGGAGCTGCTCGACCTGGTGATGGAGCGGTACGAGGAGGCGGTCAAGGGCGATCTGCGGATGAACTGCGACTCGTGCGTGTACCGCATCGCGCTGCCCGGCTTCGAGGACAAGGTGGGCCTGCCGCAGCAGCCGCACTTCCACCCCGACGACGACGGCCACCATCACCACGGCCACGGACACCACCACCACGGCTCCCACTCCCATGCACACTGACAGACAGGGCACCGGCAGCCACGACCTGCGGCACCACGGTGACGCGGAGGTACGGGACGACGGGGCGCGGCTCACCGACCTCGCCGTGAACGTCCGCGCGGACACGCCCCCGAGATGGCTGCGGGAGCGGATCGCCGAGTCGCTCACCGGGCTGGCCGCCTACCCGGACGGCCGTGAGGCGCGGGAGGCGGTCGCGGCCCGGCACGGTCTGCCCGCGGAGCGGGTGCTGCTCACCGCCGGTGCGGCGGAGGCCTTCGTGCTGCTCGCCCGCGCCCTGGAGACCCGCCGTCCCCTGGTGGTGCACCCGCAGTTCACGGAGCCGGAGGCGGCGCTGCGGGACGCGGGGCACACCGTCGACCGGCTGCTGCTGCGCGCGGAGGACGGCTTCCGGCTCGACCCGGCGGCCGTCCCCGAGGACGCCGACCTGGTGGTGATCGGCAACCCGACGAACCCGACCTCGGTCCTGCACCCGGCGGACACGATCGCCCGACTCGCCCGTCCCGGGCGGACGTTGGTGGTGGACGAGGCGTTCATGGACGCGGTGCCGGGCGAACGGGAGGCGCTGGCGGGACGCACCGACGTCCCCGGGCTCGTCGTCCTGCGCAGCCTGACCAAGACCTGGGGGCTGGCCGGGCTGCGCATCGGGTACGTGCTCGCCGCGCCGGAGACCATCGAGGACCTGGAGCGGGCCCAGCCGCTGTGGCCGGTGTCCACCCCGGCGCTCGCGGCGGCGCGGGCCTGCGTGCAGCCGCAGGCACTGGCCGAGGCGGCTCACGCGGCCCACCGGATCGCCGCCGACCGGGCCCATCTCGTCGCCGGGCTGCGGGAGTTCGCCCCGGACGGACTCAGGGTGGCCGAACCGGCGGAGGGCCCCTTCGTCCTCGTACGCCTGCCCCGGGCCGACGCCGTGCGCCGGCATCTGCGCGACCTCGGTTTCGCGGTGCGGCGCGGGGACACGTTCCCCGGTCTGGACGAGGAGTGGCTGCGGCTCGCGGTGCGGGACCGGACGACGGTCAACTCGTTCCTCCAGGCGCTGGATCAGGCGATGGTCCTGTCACAGCACTGAGCGGCGGCGCCGACGCGGGTGAGACGCGCCGGCGCCGCGCACCCGTCGGTCAGTTCCGGCCGCGCCGCGCCACCGCGGCCGCTCCCCCGCCCGCGACGAGCAGGGCGATCGCGCCGCCCGCGATGTACGGGGTCATGGAGTTGCCGCCGGTCTCGGCCAACCCGGCCTCGGCGGGGGCGCCTTGGGGCTTCACGTCGCCGGCCGGGGTCGCGGAGGGTGCCGCGGAGGCGGGTGCCGCCGGGGCCTCGCAGGTGGCCTTCGCCAGGGTCAGGGTGCCCTCGACCTCGGCCACGTTGAGCTTCAACGGGTTGACGGAGACGGTGAGTTCGAGGGCGGTGGCGGCGGCCGTGCGGGACGTGGTCTCGCGCTTCGACAGGTCGAGGCGGACCTCGCCCACGCCCGGGACCTTCACCTCGGTCGGGCCGCCCGCGCTCAGCGTGACCTTCTTGCCGAGGACGGTGACGTCACCGAGCACGTTGGACTGGGCGACCGGCGGCTTCCCGGCCTCGCAGACCGCCTCGGACCTGACGGTGCCGAGCTCGACGACCGAGAGCAGCGGCAGGCCGGGGACGTGCAGCTCGGCGTGGGCGAGGTGGGTCGAGGCCTCGGCCTTGGTCGCGGTGACGTCCGCCTTCGCCGACGCCACCTCGGCGTTCAGCACGCTGAAGGCCTGGCCGTTGTTCACGCCGTTCAACTCGGCGGTCAGGGCGGTCTTCTCGGCGCTCTGCGGCGCCCGCACTTCGTTCAGGGAGACCGCGAGCGGGACGTTCACGGTCTTGTTGAGCAGGGACACGTCGAGCCCGGTGCGCAGGACGACGGCGCTCGCGCGGCCCTCGTCGCCGGTGGCGTGTGCGGAACCCGCGCCCGCCAGGACCGCGGGACCGGCGGCCAGGGCGGTGGCCGTCGCGACGGTCGCGAGACGGCGTGCGGGCATACGGAAGTTCTTGCCGTTCAAGGTGGGGACCCCTCAGAGGAGACTTGCTCGGGACTCGGCAAGAATTACGCACTGAGAGTGAACAGTCAGCGGTCCGACGGGAGTTCACCCCAACGTGGTGCTCCCGTGAACCTTTTCGATTCATGCGGCACGGGTGTTCCTCGAAGTCACCCCCGTACCCCCTTCTGTGCGAGCGCGTCCGTTGACGGGGCGGCGTGCGAGCGGGAGTGCAGAACGAGCCAGGCCGCTCCCCGGTTACGCTCCGTCAACGCGGCTCAGGCGGTGACCCGGCCGTTGAGGACGACCCGCTGCGGGTCCGCCAGCACGCGTACGTCGGCGCGCGGATCGGACGCGTAGACCACGAGGTCGGCCGGGGCGCCCTCCTCCAGGCCGGGGCGGCCGAGCCAGGTCCGGGCCTTCCAGGTGGTCGCCGCGAGGGCCTCGACCGGCGGGATGCCGGCGGTGACCAGTTCCGCGACCTCGGCCGCGACCAGGCCGTGCGGCAGGGTGCCGCCGGCGTCGGTGCCGACGTACACCGGGATGCCGGCGTCGTAGGCGGAGCGCACGGTGTCGTAGCGCCGCTCGTGCAGCCGACGCATGTGTGCCGACCAGCGCGGGAACTTGCCCTCGCCGCCCGCCGCGAGCTGCGGGAAGGTGGCGATGTTGACCAGGGTGGGGACGATCGCCACGCCGTGCTCGACGAAGAGCGGGATGAGTTCCTCGGTCAGCCCGGTGGCGTGCTCGACGCAGTCGATGCCGGCGCCGACCAGGTCCGGGAGGGAGTCCGCGGAGAAGCAGTGGGCGGTGACCCGGGCACCCAGGCGGTGGGCCTCGGCGATGGCCGCGTCCAGGGCGTCCCGCGGCCAGACCGCGGACAGGTCGCCGAGCTCGCGGTCGATCCAGTCGCCGACCAGCTTGACCCAGCCGTCGCCGCGCCGGGCCTCCTGGGCGACGTACGCGACCAGGTCGTCCGGCTCGATCTCGTGGGCGTAGCCGCGGATGTAGCGGCGGGTGCGGGCGATGTGCCGGCCCGCGCGGATGATCTTCGGGAGGTCCTCGCGGTCGTCGATCCAGCGGGTGTCCGAGGGGGAACCGGCGTCGCGGATCAGCAGGGTGCCGGCCTCGCGGTCGGTGAGCGCCTGCTTCTCGGCGACGTCCTGCGGGACCGGGCCGTGCGGGCCGAGGCCGACATGGCAGTGCGCGTCGACCAGGCCCGGCAGGGCCCAGCCGACGACGGTGCGGATGTCACGGGCGCCGGCGGGACGGTCGTAGGAGATCCGGCCGTCGACGATCCACAGGTCGTCGCGGACCTCCTCGGGTCCGACCAGGATCCGTCCCTTGACGTGCAGCACCGCGTGATCGCTCATGCCTCGCACCTTAGCGGCGGCCCTCCTCAGTCCGTCTTGCCGCCCACCTGGTCGGACGTCTCCTCCTCCACGTCGGCCATCGCCGGGTCGAGGAGGCGGGACAGGAAGTGGCGGGTGCGTTCGTGACTCGGGTTGCCGATGACCTGGGCGGGGACGCCGTCCTCGACGATCACTCCGCCGTCCATGAAGACGACCCGGTCGGCGACCTCGCGGGCGAAGGTCATCTCGTGGGTGACGACCATCATCGTCATGCCCTCGTCGGCGAGCATCCGCATCACCGCGAGGACGTCGCCGACGAGTTCGGGGTCGAGCGCCGAGGTCGGCTCGTCGAAGAGCATCACCTCGGGGCCCATGGACAGCGACCGCGCGATGGCGACGCGCTGCTGCTGGCCGCCGGAGAGGGACGCCGGGTAGGCGTTCGCCTTCTCCGACAGGCCGACGCGTTCCAGGTTCTCGGCGGCCACCTTCGCCGCCTCCGCCTTGCCGCGCCTGAGGACCCGGCGCTGCGGGAGCGTGAGGTTCTCGGTGACGGTGAGGTGCGGGAAGAGGTTGAACTGCTGGAAGACCATGCCGATCCGGCGGCGTACGGCGTCGATGTCGACGTCCGGGTCGGTGAGTTCGGTGCCGCCGACGAAGACCCGGCCCTTGGTGGGCTCTTCGAGGAGGTTCACGCAGCGCAGCAGCGTGGACTTGCCGGAGCCGGACGGGCCGATGACACAGACGACCTCGCCGCGCCCGATCTCCAGGTCGATGCCCTTGAGGACCTCGTTGTCACCGAACGACTTGTGCAGGCCCCGGACTTGGATCTCTGCCGTGCTGGTCACTTGACCGCCTCCTGGGCCTTGGCCTCCATACGGCGGACGACGAAGCCGAGCGGGATCGTCACCAGCAGATAGCACAGGCCGGCGACGAGGATCGGCGTGGAGTTGGCGGTCTGGCTGGCCAGATCGCGGCCGTACTTGGACAGTTCGCGCTCCTCCAGGGTGACGCCGAGGAACAGCACCAGCGAGGAGTCCTTGAAGAGCAGGACGAGTTCGTTGGTGAGCGGCGGCAGGATGATGCGGAACGCCTGCGGGATGATGATCGAGACCATGGCCCGCGCGGGCGAGAAGCCCAGCGAACGGGCCGCCTCCATCTGCCCCTTGGGCACCGCCTGGATGCCCGCGCGGATCGTCTCGGCCATGTAGGCCGCCGCGACCAGACCGAGCGCGAGCGCGACCTTGCCGTAGGTGCCACCGGGGATCTCGGTCCCCGGGAAGGCGAGCGGCACGGCCACGCCGATGAAGATGAAGATCAGCAGGGCGGGCAGGCCGCGGAAGATCTCGATGTAGACGCCGGCGAACCAGCGGTACGGGCCCACCGACGACAGCCGCATCAGCGCGATGACCATGCCGAGCACGAGTCCGAAGGCGAAGCCGGACAGCGTGTACAGCACGGTGTTCTTGAGCGCCAGCGTGATGACGTCCGGGAACATCTGCTGCGCGATGTCCCACTGGGCGAACTGGTTCTTCAGCCGGTCCCAGTCCGCCGACACCGCGAAGGCGATCACGGCGCCGACGAACACCACGTACTGCGCGCCGCGCGACAGGCTGCGCTTCTGACGCCGGGTCAGGCCCTTCTTCCTGGGCTGGAGTGGTACGTCCGTATCAGCCATGGGGTCAGGATGCCGACGCGGACGGGGAGGCGGAGGCCGCCGAGGCGTCGTACGGGCCGATCCACTTCTCGTACAGCTTCTTGTACGTGCCGTCGGCCTTGGCGTCGGCGAGGGCCTTGTTGATGGCGGCGAGGAGCTTGGTGTTGCCCTTCCTCACCGTGAAGCCGTACTGCTCACCGGTGTTGAGCTGCTCGGCGACCTTGAAGGCGGCGGAGTTGGCCTTGTCCTTCAGCCAGCCCTGGACCACCGGGTAGTCGATGATGACGGCCTTGACCTGGCCGGAGCGCAGGCCGTTGAGGACGGCGTCGGAGGACTCGAAGGAGACCGGGTCGAAGCCCTGGCCCTTGGCGTAGTCCTCGCCGGTGGTCTGCGCCTGGGCGCCGAGCTCGACCTTCTTGGCCTTGGCGTCGGCGAGGGAGGTGATCCCGCTGTCCTTGTCGACGAGCAGGGCCTGGGTGGCGTCGAAGTACGGGTCCGAGAAGTCGACGTTCTTCTTGCGCTCCTCGGTGATGGTCATGCCGGCCGCGGCGACGTCGCACTCGCCGGAGTTGAGGAAGGCGCCCGTCTTGAAGTTCTCGAAGGGGGTGTCGAGGATCTCCTGCTTCACGCCGAGGTCGTCGGCGACCAGGTCGATCAGCGAGACGTCGAAGCCCTGCACCTTGCCGTCGATCTCCGACTGGAAGGGCGGGTAGGGCAGGTGGGTGCAGGTGGTGAGCTGGCCCGCCTTGACGAGCTCGACGCCACCGGCGGCGGTCTTGGTGCCGCTGCCGCCGTCGTCGTCCGAGGAGCAGCCGGCCACGAGCAGGAGCCCGGCCGTCGCGGTGGTGGCGGCCAGGATGCGGGTCCGGCGCCCGAGGATCGTCTTCACGGGGGAGCCTCCTGTGGGGGAACTGTGGGTTCCGATTATAAGGAAACGTTTGGGCCTCTCAAACCAAAGCGATGGTCCGGAGGCCGTTCAGCCTAAGAAGCACGGGGGCGGTGGGGTCGGGACGATGGTCGGCGGTCCGTGCGGCACCGGTCGGGGGTGGTGGTCGTGGGGCGGTTACCCTCGATCACGTCTACCCCAGTGAGCGAAGAGAGCACCGCAGTGACGCACCCGTTCCTTGACCTGGCCCCGCTGAGCGCCGCGCACTTCGCGTCGATCGAGGACCGTGTGGCGCGGCTGCTGAGCACCGAGCAGGACGTCGTGATCATGCAGGGCGAGGCGCTGCTGCCGCTGGAGGGGGCGATCCGGGCGACGGCGGGCCCGGGGACCGTCGCGCTGAACGTCATCACCGGCCCCTACGGGCAGACCTTCGGGGACTGGCTGCGGGACTGCGGGGCGACGGTCATCGACCTCGCGGTGCCGTTCCACACCGCCGTCACGGCCGAGCAGGTCCGGGAGGCCTTCGCCGAGCACCCGTCGATCGACTTCGTGTCGCTGGTGCACGCGGAGGCGGCGACCGGCAACACCAACCCGGTCGCGGAGATCGGGGAGGTCGTACGGGAGCACGGCGCGCTGTTCTACCTGGACGCGGTCGCCTCGATCGGCGCGGAGCCGGTGCTGCCGGACGCGTGGGGTGTGGACCTGTGCGTGATCGGGGCACAGAAGGCGATGGGCGGGCCGGCCGGCGTGTCGGCGGTGTCGGTGAGCGAGCGGGCGTGGGCGCGGATGGCGGCGAACCCGCGGGCGCCGCGGCGTTCGTACCTGTCGCTGCTCGACTGGAAGGAGCGCTGGGTCGACGGCGGCCGCAAGGCGCTCCTGCACGCGCCCGCGCAGCTGGAGATGCTCGCCCTTGAGGCGTGTGTCGAGCGGATCGAGGAGGTCGGGCTGGACGCGGTGATGGCCCGGCACGCCTCGGCCGCGGCGGCGACTCGGGCGGGGGCCGTGGCGCTGGGCGGCGGGCTTGAGCCGTACGTGTACGAGGCCCGGGACGCCGCGCCGGTCGCCACGACGCTGCGGGCGCCTGCCGGGGTGGTGGCGTCGGAGCTGGTGGCCCGTGCGCTGGCCTCGGATCCGGCGTTGCCGCTGGCCGCGGGCGGGGGTGCGCTGGCCAAGGAGATGATCCGGGTGAACCACTACGGGGTGGACGCCACGCCGGGTGCGGTGCGGGCGAGCCTGGCGGCGCTTGGCGCCGCGCTGGCCGAGCGGGGGCTGGGTGTGGATGTGGAGGGGGCGTTGCGGGCGGTGGAGGGTGAGTGGCGGTAGGGGGTGGTGGCGGTAGGGCTTTTCGCCCCCGTCGGCCCTGAACGGGCCTCGTCCTCGAACGCCGGACGGGCTGGGTTGTCAGACGCGCATGCAATGCTGCCCGCATGACCACCGACACACCCCACACCCTTCCCGACGGTCGGCCCGTCCCCCTCCTGACCGGGCCCGAACTGCCCATGCTGGAAAGCTGGTTGGACTTTCACCGGGCCACGCTCGCGCTGAAGTGCGCGGGGCTGGACGACGTGCAGGCCCGGGTCGCCTCCGTCGAGCCCTCCTCGCTCACGCTCCTCGGGCTGGTGCAGCATCTCGCCGAGGTGGAGCGGAACTGGTTCCAGCGGGTGATCGGGGGGCTCGACCTGCCGCCCGTCTTCGACGGCGACGAGAGCGGGTACGTCCTCGATCCCGCTCGCGGCCTCGACCAGGCGCTCGCGATCTGGCGGCGGGAGGTCGAGCGCGGGCGGGAGCTGTACGCCGGGTGGTCGCTCGACGACACCGGGCGGATGGTGGAGGCGCCCTTCACCGGCACCGAGGTCAGTCTGCGGTGGGTGCTCATCCACATGATCGAGGAGTACGCCCGGCACAACGGGCACGCGGACCTTTTGCGGGAACGTATCGACGGGGTAACCGGCGCATAATTCCTCGCTAATTCAGGAATTCTTTTCAGAGCAGCTTCCCGTATTCTTCTGCCCGCTTTCCCCCGGCCTAAACGCAAAGATTTCGCGAACGCCAAGCGGGGTAATTCGGGCAGATCTCGTGGGGGTTACATGGGTGTGACGCGTTACACAACCCGCCCGCTTTGCGCATTTCATGCCGGTCATATCGGGGCATACAGCACCCTACTCGCGCAACCGCACGCGCCCGCGCGATAACACATCAGGGCGCGCCATGTAACCCCTCCCGGCCATGCATTTTTTAATTTCCCTCGGTAAATTCAATTCGCATGACTGCCTCACCAGCAGACCTGCAAGCCGACCCGCAAACCGAACTGCAAATCGACCGCCCGTCCGTGACGGACGGTGCCGCATTGTGGCGGATAGCGAGGGACTCGAAGGCCCTCGACCTGAACTCGTCGTACAGCTATCTGCTGTGGTGCCGTGACTTCGCCGCCACCTCGGCCGTCGCCCGGGACGGGCGCGGGGAGCCGGTCGGGTTCGTCACCGGCTATGTGCGGCCCGACCGCCCGCACACCCTGCTCGTCTGGCAGGTGGCCGTGGACGCGTCGCACCGCGGACGCGGGCTCGCGGGCACGCTGCTCGACGGGCTGGTCGCGCGGACCGCCGCCGAGCACCGGATCACCTCCGTCGAGACCACCATCACACCGGGCAACACCGCCTCCGAGCGGCTCTTCGCCGCGTTCGCCGAGCGGCACGGCGCGACGGTGGAGCGCGAGGTCCTCTTCGACACCCGGCTGTTCCCCGACGGGCCGCACGACCCCGAAGTCCTCTACCGCATCGGTCCCCTCACCCCCTGACCACACCGTTGCCGATCCCCCCACTTCCCCCACGCCTATCGAGGAGCGATTCGTCGTGACCATCACCCAGCCCGACCTCAGCGTCTTCGAGACCCTCGAGTCCGAGGTGCGCAGCTACTGCCGCGGCTGGCCCACCGTCTTCGACCGCGCGCACGGCAGCCGTATGTACGACGAGGACGGCCACGAGTACCTGGACTTCTTCGCCGGCGCCGGCTCGCTGAACTACGGCCACAACAACCCCGTCCTGAAACGGGCGTTGATCGACTACCTGGAGCGGGACGGCGTCACGCACGGGCTCGACATGTCGACCACCGCCAAGCGTTCCTTCCTCCAGACCTTCCAGGACCTGGTGCTGCGGCCGCGCGATCTGCCGTACAAGGTCATGTTCCCGGGGCCGACGGGCACCAACGCCGTGGAGGCCGCGCTCAAGCTGGCGCGGAAGGTGAAGGGGCGCGAGGCGATCGTGTCGTTCACCAACGCCTTCCACGGGATGTCCCTCGGGTCCCTCGCCGTGACCGGCAACGCCTTCAAGCGGGCCGGGGCCGGGATACCGCTGGTGCACGGCACGCCCATGCCGTTCGACAATTACTTCGACGGGACCGTGCCCGACTTCCTGTGGTTCGAGCGGCTTCTGGAGGACCAGGGCTCCGGGCTCAACAAGCCCGCCGCGGTGATCGTCGAGACCGTGCAGGGCGAGGGCGGCATCAACGTCGCCCGGCCCGAATGGCTGCGCGCGCTCAAGGAGTTGTGCGAGCGGCAGGACATGCTGCTCATCGTCGACGACATCCAGATGGGCTGCGGACGCACCGGCGCGTTCTTCTCCTTCGAGGAGGCCGGCATCACGCCCGACATCGTCACCGTCTCCAAGTCCATCAGCGGCTACGGGCTGCCGATGTCGCTGTGCCTGTTCACGCCCGAGCTGGACATCTGGGAGCCCGGCGAGCACAACGGCACGTTCCGCGGCAACAACCCCGCGTTCGTCACCGCGACCGCGGCCCTGGAGTCGTACTGGGCCGACGGGTCGGCGATGGAGAAGCAGACCCGGGCCCGCGGCGAACAGGTCGAGCAGGGGCTCATCTCCATCACGGAGGAGAACCTCGCCGATGTGCGGGAGTACCGGGGCCGGGGTCTGGTGTGGGGCCTGGAGTTCCATGACAAGGCGCGGGCCGGACGGGTCGCCGCGCGCGCCTTCGAACTCGGGCTGCTCATCGAGACGTCGGGGCCGGAGAGCGAGGTCGTGAAGCTGCTCCCGGCGCTCACCATCACCCCGGACGAGCTGGACGAGGGCCTGAGCGTCCTCGCTCGCGCCGTACGCGAGACCGCCTGAGAAGCACTGCCCGAAACCGCCCGAGAAGAGGAGCTGTTCAGCACGTGATCGTCCGATCGTTCAAGGACATCGAAGGCACCGACCGCCATGTGAGGTCGGCGTCCGGCACCTGGGAGAGCAAACGGATCGTCCTCGCCAAGGAGAGGGTCGGGTTCTCCCTCCACGAGACGATCCTCTACGCGGGTACGGAGACGTCGATGTGGTACGCGAACCACATCGAGGCCGTCGTCTGCGTCGAGGGCGAGGCCGAGCTGACCGACGACGAGACCGGGCGGACGTACACGATCACGCCCGGGACCATGTACCTCCTCGACGGTCACGAGCGGCACACGATGCGGATCAAGGAGGACTTCCGCTGCATCTGTGTGTTCAACCCGCCCGTGACCGGCCGGGAGGACCACGACGAGAACGGGGTGTACCCGTTGCTGACCGAGGAGGGCTGAGCCCGATGACCACCATCACCGATCTGTACCCGAGCCGAGGCGCCGCCGAGGTCACCGTCCCGCGCCAGGACCCCGTCGTCTGGGGCGCCCCCGACACCCCCGGCCCGATCTCCTCCCTCGACCTCCAGTCGTACGAACGGGACGGCTTCCTCGCCATCGAGGAACTGATCACCGGGGACGAGGTCGCCGTCTACCGGCAGGAGCTGGAGCGGCTCGTCAACGACCCGGCGATCCGGGAGGACGAACGCTCCATCGTCGAGCCGAAGTCCAAGGAGATCCGCTCGGTCTTCGAAGTGCACAAGATCAGCGAGGTGTTCGCGAAGCTGGTGCGCGACGAGCGGGTCGTCGGCCGGGCCCGGCAGATCCTCGGCTCGGACGTCTACGTCCACCAGTCGCGGATCAACGTCAAGCCGGGCTTCGGGGCCAGCGGCTTCTACTGGCACTCCGACTTCGAGACCTGGCACGCCGAGGACGGGCTGCCGAACATGCGGACGGTGTCCGTCTCGATCGCGCTGACCGAGAACTACGACACCAACGGCGGGCTCATGATCATGCCCGGTTCGCACCGGACCTTCCTCGGGTGCGCGGGGGCCACGCCGACGGACAACTACAAGAAGTCGCTCCAGATGCAGGACGCGGGCACGCCGTCGGACGAGGCGCTGACCAAGATGGCGAGCGAGTACGGCATCAAGCTCTTCACGGGCAAGGCCGGTTCGGCGACCTGGTTCGACTGCAACTGCATGCACGGCTCCGGCGACAACATCACGCCGTTCCCGCGCAGCAACGTCTTCATCGTGTTCAACAGCGTGGAGAACGCGGCGGTGGAGCCGTTCGCGGCACCGGTGCGGCGGCCGACGTTCATCGGGTCGAGGGATTTCACTCCCGTCCGGTGAGCCGAGCCCGGCCGGGGGACGACGCGGTCCGCCTCAGTACGTTGCGTACGGCGGCCGCGTCGTCGGCGTTTCAGGACGACAGGGCGTCCAGCAGTCGGTCGACGTCGTCGGTCGTGTTGTACAGGTGGAACGCCGCCCGCAGGTTGCCCGCCCGGTCGGAGAGTTCGATCCCGGCCGCGCTCAACTCACCTTGGCGGTGGCCGAGTCCGGGCACGGAGACGATCGGTGAGCCCGGGGACGGGACGGGGGCGTGGCCCAGTGCGGCGAGGCCGGTGCGGAAGCGGTCGGCGAGGGCGAGGTCGTGGGCGCGGACGGTGTCCACGCCGAGTTCCGCCAGGAGTTCGAGGGAGTGCCGGGCGCCCGCGTAGGAGAACAGGGCCGGACTCTCGTCGAACCGGCGTGCGGAGTGGGCGAGTTCGTCGATGGGGCCGTAACACGCGTCCCAGGGCCGCTCCCCCGCCACCCAGCCGGCGAACAGCGGGGTGAGTCCGCCGAAGTCCTGCGGGACGACGAGGAAGGCCACGCCCCGCGGGCAGAGGAGCCACTTGAAGCCGACGGAGACGGAGTAGTCGTGGGCGTCCGCGTCGAAGTCCAGCCAGCCGGTGGCCTGGGAGGCGTCGACGTAGGTGCGTGCGCCGTGCCGCCGGGCCGCCTCGCGGATCGCGGGCAGGTCGGCCACCCGGCCGTCGGCGGACTGCGCGGCGCTGACCGCGACCAGGGCGGTGCCGGGGCGGACGGACTCGGCGAGCCGTTCCAGGGGGACGCCGCGGACCTTGAGGTCGGGGCGGACGTGGAAGGGGTTCACGAGTGAGCTGAAGTCGCCCTCGGCGGTGAGGACCTCGGCGCCCTCGGGGAGGGAGGCCGCGATCAGGCCGCTGTAGACGGCGGCGGAGGCACCGGCCGCGACACGGCCGTCGGGCACGCCGACGAGGCGCGCGTACGCGGTGCGGCTCGCCTCGACGTCCCCGAACATGTCGGTGGGGTCGCCGGCGGCGGCCGACTCCACGGCGACGCGCATCGCGGTCACGGTGCGGGCCGGGAGCAGGCCGGTGCTCGCGGTGTTGAGGTAGGTGTTCTTCGGGGCGAACTCGGCACGGACGAGGCTCTCGAAGGTCTCCATGGATCCACTGTGGGACCCCGGGAACTCCCCGTCCATTGCCGATTTTTACGTGGTTTTCCTAAGCATCGCTTATATATCCGCCCTGACCTGCGGCTCTCTACCGCTGCGGGACCGCGCACCCGTCGGGGCCGCAGGCGTCAGCGTGGCCCTGGTCGCCCTGGTCGAGGAGCTGGAGCGGGGAGCGCTCGCCCCAGGCCTGGGTCAGTGCCTGGGCGAAGACCTCGGCGGGCTGGGCGCCGGAGACGCCGTACTTGCGGTCGAGGACGAAGAAGGGCACGCCGTTCGCGCCGAGCTCGGCGGCCTCGCGCTCGTCGGCGCGGACGTCGTCGGCGTAGGCGGAGGGGTCGGCGAGGACCTTGCGCACGTCGGCCTCGTCCAGACCGGCGCCGACGGCCAGCTCCACGAGCCGCTCGTCGCCCTCGGTGAAGACGGAGCGCTCCTCGGCGAAGTTGGCCCGGTAGAAGGCCTGGATGAGCTCGTTCTGCTTGCCGTGCTCCTTGGCGAGGTGGAGCAGGCGGTGCATGTCGAAGGTGTTGCCGTGGTCGCGGTCGCGGGTGCGGTAGTCAAGGCCCTCGGCGGCGGCCTGGGCACCGAGGTTCTCCTCGCCGGCCTGGGCCTGGGCCTCGCTCATGCCGTACTTCTTGGTGAGCATCTTGATCACGGGCTGGACGTCGCCCTTGGCGCGCCCGGGGTCCAGCTCGAAGGAGCGGTGCACCACCTCGACGCCGTCACGGTGCGGGAAGGCCTCCAGCGCCTTCTCGAAGCGGGCCTTGCCCACATAGCACCAGGGGCAGGCGATGTCGCTCCAGATCTCGACGCGCATGTTCTCGGCTCTCTCCAGGTCGGGGGGCGGCTGCGGAGACTTCCTCCGGTTAGTGGGTGAACATTCAAGCAGCGGGGTTCATTCCCGGGCACCCTGGGCGACCGCGTCGGCTCCCAGGCGGCTGAACTGGGCCCGGTACGCCGTCGGGGTCAGGCCCGTGCGGCGGACCAGGTGGGTGCGGAGGGAGTCCGCGGTGCCCAGGCCGCTGGCGGTGGCCACCCGGTCCATGGGGAGGGTCGTGGTCTCCAGGAGTTCCTTGGCCCGCTCGATGCGCTGGTGGAGCAGCCACTGGAGAGGGCTCACCCCGCTCTCGGCGTGGAAGCGGCGGGTGAGGGTGCGCACCGACACGCCCGCGTGACGGGCCAGGTCGGTCAAGGTGAGGGGCTTGTCGAGGTTGCGCATGGCCCAGCCCCGGGTGTCGGCACAGGCCGTGCCGCGCTCCGGTGGGAGAGGGGTCTGGGTGAACTGGGTCTGGCCGCCGGGGCGTACGGGGGCCACCAGCGCCAGGCGGGCCACCTCGTTGGCGACGGCCGCGCCGTAGTCGGTGCGGATCATGTGCAGACACATGTCGATGCCGGCCGCGTAGCCGGAGGAGGTGAGGATCTGGCCGTCCTGCACGTACAGGACGTCGCCCTTGAGGTCGAGCGCCGGGTAGCGGTCCCGCATCTCGCCCGCCAGCTGCCAGTACGTCGTCGCGCTGCGGCCCTCCAGCAGGCCCGCCTCGGCCAGCACGAAGGCGCCGCTGCAGATGGAGGTGACCCGCCGGCCGGCGGCGGCAGCGGCACGGACGGCGGCGACCGTGCGGGCGTCCGGGGCGTACTGCTCCCCGGTACCGGCGACCAGCACGGTGTCGGCGGACTCGACGGCGTCGAGGCCACGGGCGACGTGCAGGTCGAGACCGCCGGTGGTGGTGACGGGGCCGGGGTCCGGGGTACAGACGGTGACCTCGTAGCCGGCCGCCCCGTCGATCTCCACCTTCGCGAACAGCAACTCCGGGATGGCCAGGTTGAACATCGAGACCGGCGACGGCGCGATGACGACGACGCGGTGCGGTGCCCACGACTGCGGCAGCGGCATGGCCAGAACCTCCGGGTGCATGGCATTCAGGCCACTACTGTACGACGGCGAAGATCCGCAGCATGAGGTCATGCCGAGTCAACAGTCGAGCAATCATCCGGCCAAGGAACATCACCTCCCCGTGCGGCCGGGGGACCCGCCTCCCATGAAGCCCGCGCCCACCCTCGCCCTCACCGCCGCGCTCCTCGGCTTCGCGCTGATCACCCTGGACGCGTCCGTGGTGAACGTGGCCCTCCCCGCCGTCGGCTCCTCGCTGGGCGGCGGGATGACCGGTCTCCAGTGGGTCGTGGACGCCTACACCCTCGCCTTCGCCGCCCTGATGCTCTCCACGGGCGCCTTCGCGGACCGCGTCGGGGCGAGCCGGGCGTACACGCTCGGCATCACCGTCTTCACCCTCGCCTCGGCGGCCTGCGGGCTGGCCTCCAACCTGCCGGCCCTGATCGGCGCGCGCGTGGTGCAGGGCGTCGCGGCCGCCGTCATCCTGCCGGCCTCACTGGCTCTCGTACGGCAGGCGTACGACGACCCCGCGCGGCGGGCCCGGGCGGTGGCCGTCTGGGCCGCGGGCGGCTCGGTCGCCGTGGCCCTCGGCCCGGTGGCGGGCGGTGCGCTGACGACGGCCTGGGACTGGCGGGGCATCTTCTTCGTCAACCTGCCGCTGGGCGCGGTGGCGTTGGCGCTGCTGGTGCGGGCGCCCCGCTCACGGCCGCGGCCCGCGCCCCTCGATCTGCCGGGGCAGGTGGCGGCGGTGGTGACGCTGACCGCGCTCACCTTCGCGGTGATCGAGGGAGGCCCCACAGGGCTCGCCGCGCTGGCGGTCGCCGCGGTGGCCGGTCTGCTCTTCCTGCGGATCGAGCGCCGCCAGCCCCATCCCGTCGTCCCGCTCGGGCTCTTCCGCAGCCGGAACATCTCCGTGGCGGTCGCGGCGGGAACGGCGTGCAGCGTGGCCTTCTACGGCATGGTGTTCGTCTTCTCGCTCTTCTTCCAGCAGGTCCAGGGCCGCTCCGCGCTCTACGCCGGGCTGCTGTTCCTGCCGATGAGCGCGCTGATCGGGGCGACGAACGTGGTCTCCGGCAAGCTGGCGGGCCGCTACGGGCCACGGCTGCCGATGCTGATCGGGCAGGGCGTGGCGCTCGCCGGGCTGCTGCTTCTGCTGTCGGTCGGGGCGGGCACCCCTCCGGCGCTGGTGGCCCTGCTCCTCGTACCGATGGCCCTCGGCTGCGCTCTGACGGTCCCGCCGCTGACCGCCGTGATGATGGAGGCGGTGCCGGCCGAGCGGGCCGGCCTCGCGGCCGGGGTCCTCAACTCGGCGCGGCAGGTGGGCGGCGGGCTGGGGATCGCCGTGTTCGGGGCGCTGGTGTCGGGCGGGTTCGTCGCGGGGATGCGGGTGAGCCTGGGGATCGGCGCCGCGCTGTTCGCGGTGACCTGGCTGTTCAGCTTCCGTCTCGCAGGTCCTGCATCCAGTTGGGGCGGAACTCCAGGTGGTCGTACGTCACCACGCACCCCTCCCCCATCGGCGACTGGGTCATGAAGCCGACGAGGGCGGCGCCGGTCTCCTTCTCCTCGCCGAGGGTGAAGAGCCGGACGAAGGTCCACCGCTTGCCGTCCCGGGAGGCGTGGAAGGCGAACGCCCGCCCGGTCCGGCTCACTCTCAGCCAGACCGAACTGCCCTCCACCGTGAAGGAGTTGGCGTCGTCGGAGTGCCCCCGGGTGACCACCGTGCAGACGGTGGGCACGTCCGGGGAGTACTCCAGGCACAGCTTGGCCCAGGCCCGGTCCCCGACATGGACGTAGAGCACCCCGGCGTCGAAGGACGCGCCGAACCCGACGGTGACCCGGGCTATGAGCTGGAAGTCCCCTTCCGGCGCGCCGAGAAGACGCGGAGCGTCGGAGGCGGGGTCGAGCGCCTCGTCGGTGGGCGGGACGAAGCGGTCCTGCCGCGCGCCCGCCCAACCGGTGAGGACTCCGTCCTCGTACGACCAGTGGCCGTCGGGGCCGTAGGTCCGGAGAGAGAAAGGAAGTTCAGGAAGTTCCACGTCCATGCTCAGAGTTTCCCAGCTTCCCCTTCTCCGTGCGGCCCCGGGGGTTCAGCGTTCGAGGTGGTTGTTGAAACGACGGGGCAGCCCCAGCGGGTTGTCGTCCCGCAGCTCCGGCGGCAGCAGCGCCTCCGGCGCACCCTGGTAGGCGACCGGCCGCATCCACCGCTCAATGGCCGTACCGCCCACAGAAGTCGACGTGGAGGTCGTGGCCGGGTAGGGCCCACCGTGATGCTGGGCCGGCGCCACGGCGACACCGGTCGGCCAGCCGTTGACCAGCACGCGACCGGCCAGCGGCGTCAGCTCCGCCAGGATCTCCGCGCCGCGCCCCTCACCGGCGGCCTCCTCGGTCGACAGATGAACCGTCGCCGTGAGGTTGCCCGGCAGCCGGGACAGCACGGCACGGGCCTGGTCGTCGTCCTCGTAGCGGGCGACGACCGTCACCGGACCGAAGCACTCCTCCAGGAGCAGGTCGTAGGCGCCCTCCTCGGTCAGCTTGTCGGCGGCGACCGTGAGGAAGCCCGCGCTGACGGTGTGCTCGCCGCCCGCGCCCGGCGTCACCGGCGACTCGACGTCGGGCAGCTCGACGCGCTCGGCGACGCCCGCGATGAAGTTGTCCCGCATGCGGTGGTCGAGCAGGACCCCGGCGTCGGTGTCGCTGACGGCGTCGGTCAGGGACTTGACCAGGCCGTCGCCCGCGGCGCCGGCCGGCACCAGCACCAGGCCCGGCTTGACGCAGAACTGGCCGACGCCCAGCGTCATCGAGCCGGCGAGGCCGGCACCGATGGCCTCCGCGCGCTCGGCGGCGGCGGCCTCGGTGATGACGACGGGGTTCAGGGAGCCCAGCTCGCCGTGGAACGGGATCGGGACCGGACGGGCCGCCGCCGCGTCGAACAGCGCGCGGCCACCGCGGATGGAACCGGTGAAGCCGGCCGCCGCGACCAGCGGGTGCTTGACCAGCTCGACGCCCGCCTCGAAGCCGTGGACGAGACCGACGACGCCGGCCGGGATGCCGTGCTCGGCGGCCGCCGCGCGCAGCACCGCCGCGACCAGCTCGGACAGGCCGGGGTGGTCGGGGTGCGCCTTGACGACGACCGGGCAGCCGGCGCCGAGCGCGCTCGCGGTGTCGCCGCCGGCGACCGAGAAGGCGAAGGGGAAGTTGGAGGCCGAGTACACGGCGACGACGCCGAGGGGCACCTTGTAGCGGCGCAGGTCCGGGATCGGCGGGGTCGCGGTGTCGTCGGGGTGGTTGATCACGACGTCGAGGAAGGCGCCCTCGTCGACGATGCCCGCGAAGGCGCGCAACTGGTAGCAGGTGCGGGCGAGTTCGCCGGTCAGGCGGACCGGGCCGAGCGCGGTCTCGGCGTCCGCGGCCTCGACGAGCTGGTCCTTGGCGGCCTCCAGCTTGTCGGCGGCGGTCCGCAGGAAGGCCGCACGGACCGTGCGGTCGGCCAGGGAGGCGCGGGCGTCGTGCGCGGCGCGGACGGTGGCGTCCACCTCCTGGGCTGTGGCCTCCACCGCAACCTGTTCACGCTGCTTCCCGGTTCGGGGGTCGACACTCCAGACTGGTGCTGCTGCCACCGCGGGTCCCTCCACAGATTTCCTTGGTCATCCACCAGGGTTGTTCGATATACTGAACGCTGTCTCTGATGGTGAATATGCTGTTGGAGACTATTTCCCGTCGAACGAAGGGGTCAAGGGCGATGTCGGCTGGCGAGACGGGGGGCGGCGCGCAGGTCAAGTCCGCCGTACGGACGGTTGAACTGCTCGAGTACTTCGCCGGACGCCCCGGTATGCACTCCCTCGCGGCGGTCCAGGAGGCCGTCGGATATCCGAAGTCCAGCCTCTACATGCTGCTGCGCACCCTGGTCGAGCTGGGCTGGGTGGAGACCGACGCGACGGGCACGCGGTACGGCATCGGCGTACGCGCCCTGCTGGTCGGCACCTCGTACATCGACGGCGACGAGGTGGTGGCCGCGGCGCGGCCCACGCTGGACCGGCTGTCGGACGACACCACCGAGACCATCCACCTCGCGCGGCTCGACGGCACCAACGTCGTCTACCTCGCCACCCGCCAGTCCCAGCACTACCTGCGCCCGTTCACCCGGGTCGGCCGCCGCCTCCCCGCGCACTCCACGTCGCTCGGCAAGGCACTGCTGAGCACGTACTCGGACGAACAGGTCCGCAAGATGCTCCCGGAGACCCTCCCGGCGCTCACCGAGAACACCATCACCGACCGGGAGAAGCTCATCGAGGAGCTGCACCAGGTCCGTGAGCAGGGCTTCGCCGTGGACCGCGAGGAGAACACCCTGGGCCTGCGCTGCTTCGGCGTGGCCATCCCCTACCGCACCCCGGCCCGGGACGCGATCAGCTGCTCGGTGCCGGTGGCCCGGCTGACGCCGGCCCATGAGCAGATGGTGAAGGACGCGTTGTTCGACGCCCGGGACCGGCTGACACTGGCCACCCGCAGGCTCTGAGGCGCCCCTAAGCTGTGGGGCATGCAGATCGCGCTCCGAGAGGTCCACGACAGTGATCTGCCGGTCTTCTTCCGGCAGATGAACGATCCCGAGTCCCTGCACTTGGCCGCCTTCGTCCCCAGGGACCCGGCCGACCGCGAGGCGTTCGACGCCCACTGGAAACGGGTCCTCGCCTCCGACGCCGTCAACCGCACCATCCTCGTCGACGGTGACGTGGTGGGCAGCGCGGCGGTGTACGGGGAGCCCGGTGAGCGTGAGGTCACCTACTGGGTCGACCGCGCGTACTGGGGACGCGGGATCGCCACGGCCGCCCTCGGGGCGCTGCTCGCCGAGATCACCGAACGCCCGCTGTACGCCCGTGCGGCGGCGGACAACGCCGGGTCGCGGCGGGTGCTGGAGAAGTGCGGGTTCCGGCTGTCGGCGCACGACCGGGGCTATGCGCACGCGCGCGGCGAGGAGATCGACGAGGTCGTGCTGAGGCTGGACGCCTGAGAGGGCACCGCAGATGAACGTCCGATGAGAAACCCGGACGCAAGGGAACGATTCGCTCCGACCCGCTCGTCTACCAGTGCGGGATGAACAAGACGATCAGGCGCGCGTCGGTCTTCGCGCTGCTGCTGGTGTTCGCTCTGCTGCTGCGGGCGACCTGGGTGCAGTTCTACGAGGGCCAGGCGCTGGCGGACGACAGCGACAACCGGCGGAACGCGATCGAGACGTACTCGTCTCCGCTGGGGAACATCATCGTGGCCGGTAAGTCGATCACCGGTTCCGCGAGGACGACAGGGAGCGACCTCAAGTACAAGCGCACGTACAAGGACGGCGAGCTGTACGCCGCGGTGACCGGCTATGCCTCGCAGGCGTACGCGCCGACCCAGCTGGAGGGCATCTACGCCGACCTCCTCAACGGCACGGACAGCCGGCTGAAGAGCGTCATGGACACGATCACCAACCAGCGCGCCGAGCCGGGCAACGTGGTCACCACGATCGACCCGGCCGTGCAGAAGGCCGCCTATGACGCGCTCGGCGACAAGAAGGGCGCGGCCGTCGCGATCGACCCGAAGACCGGCCAGATCCTCGCGGTCGTGTCCACGCCGTCGTACGACCCGTCCTCGCTGACCGACGCCAACACCGCCGGATCGGCGTGGAAGAAGCTGACCAAGGACTCCGACAAACCGCTCACCAACCGCGCGCTGCGCCAGCCGGTGGCGCCGGGTTCGACGTTCAAGCTGGTCGTCGCGGCGGCGGCGCTGGAGGACGGCCTGTACTCGTCGGTGGACGAGCACACCGACAGCCCCGACCCGTACACCCTGCCGGGCACGGTCACCAAGCTGGAGAACGAGAACAGGTCGGCGCCCTGCGAGAACGCCTCGATCCGCACGGCGCTGCGCTACTCCTGCAACAACGTGTTCGCGAAGATGGCACACGACCTCGGGCAGGACAAGCTGCGGGCGATGGCGGAGAAGTTCGGCTTCAACGACAAGGAGCAGGACGTACCCGTCCGCGCCTACACCAGCGTCTACCCCTCGGACATGAACGAGTCGTCCACGGCCCTCACCGGCATCGGCCAGTTCGACGTCACCGCGACCCCGCTCCAGATGGCCATGGTCTCCGCGGCCATCGCCAACGACGGCAAGCTGGTCTCGCCGCACATGGTCTCGCAGCTCACCAACAGCGGCGGCGACGTGCTCAAGGACTACGACGACGACACGTCCACCGAGCGGATCATCAGTTCCGACACCGCCGAGCAGCTCCAGTCGGCGATGCAGACGGTGGTCGAGGACGGCACCGGCACGAACGCGCGGATCGACGGCGTGACGGTGGGCGGCAAGACGGGCACGGCCCAGCACGGCGAGAACAACAGCGAGACGCCGTACGCCTGGTTCACGTCGTACGCCAAGAGCGGGGGCAAGGAGGTCGCGGTGGCGGTGCTGGTGGAGCAGTCGAACGCGGCTCGCTCGGAGGTGAGCGGCAACGGGCTGGCCGCCCCCGTGGCCAAGGCCATGATGGAGGCGGCCCTCGGGAACTGAGACGTCCCGTGCGCTACTCGGCTCGTTACTTGGCGCCGAGAACCTGCTCGATCGGGTCGATGGCGAAGTAGACCAGGAACAGGGCCGACACACCCCACAGCAGCCAGTGGATCTCCTTCGCCTTCCCGAGCACCACCTTGATCACCACGTACGCCAGGAACCCGGCGCCGATCCCGTTGGTGATCGAGTACGTGAACGGCATCACCGCGATCGTCAGGAACGCCGGGATCGCGATGTCGTACTTGTCCCAGTCGATGTTCTTGACCTGCGTCATCATCAGGAACCCGACGGCGACCAGCGCGGGCGCGGCGGCCTGGAGCGGCACGATGGTCAGCAGCGGGGTCAGGAACAGCGCGAGCCCGAACAGCCCGCCGGTGATCAGGTTCGAGAAGCCGGTGCGTGAGCCTTCGCCCACGCCCGCCGCCGACTCGATGTAGGACGTCGCGGAGGACGAGGACGCCGCGCCGCCCGCGACCGCCGCCGCCCCGTCGATGAGCAGCACGCGGCCGAGGTTCGGGACCTTGCCCTCCTCGTCGAGCAGGCCCGCCTCCGCGCTGATGCCGACGACCGTGCCCATGGTGTCGAAGAAGTCGGACAGCACGAGCGTGAAGATCAGCAGGACGACGGTGACGATGCCGACTCCCGCCGCGTCGAACGCGCCGAACAGGCTGAAGTGGCCGATCAGGCCGAAGTCGGGGGTGTCGACCAGCTTGTCGGGCCACTCCGGCGTGGTCAGCCCCCAGCTCTTCACGTCCGCGGCCGAGTTGATGATCATCGCGAGGACCGTCATCGTCACGATGCTGATGAGGATCGCGCCCTTGACCTTGCGGGCGAGCAGGCCGATGGTCAGCAGCACGCCGAGGCAGAAGACCAGGATCGGCCACCCGGCGAGCGAGCCGGTACCGCCCAGCTGCACCGGAACCGTGGTGTTGGCGGCGTCCGGGATGCGGCTGACGAAACCGGCGTCGACGAAGCCGATGAACGCGATGAAGAGGCCGATGCCGACGCTGATCGCCTGCTTGAGCGGCTGCGGGATCGCGTGCATCACGGCCTCGCGCAGCCCCGTGACCACCAGCACGCAGATGAGCAGGCCCTCCAGGACGACCAGGCCCATCGCGTCGTCCCAGCTCATCAGCGGGGCGATCTGGAAGGCGACGACCGCGTTCAGCCCGAGGCCGGCGGCGAGTGCGAGCGGCAGGTTGCCGCCGACGCCCATGATGATCGTCATCACCGCGGCCACCAGGGCGGTGGCGGTGGTGAGCTGGACGGCGTCGAGGTGGTGGCCGAACTTGTCCTTGGCGCTGCCCAGGATGATGGGGTTCAGGACAAGGATGTAGGCCATCGTGAAGAACGTGGCGAAGCCGCCGCGTATCTCCCGGCCGAAGGTGGACCCCCGCTCGGAGATCCTGAAGTACCGGTCGACCCCGTTCGCCGCCTGTGGTGGGGCGGTTGGCCGGTCGGCCGCCTGCTTCGTCTCGGACATGGCTGTGCTCCTTGTTGCCTGAATGATCGGTGCGCGGATGCTGGCTGGATTGTTCCCGCGTTGAACCCGTTTCAGGTTTTCAGCGTGTTACGGAATCGGGGTCGGCCCGCCAGACCGTGTTCGACGCCCCGTACGAAACACGCTGTTGACCACTGCTACGCTTCCGGCTCTCGTCCGGGCACCTCCGGATGATCACATGTCATTCACAGGGCAGACACAGGGAGGTTTCGCCCGTGGGCACGGTCGTCGACGACGCAGCCTCCGCGGAGTTCCATGCCTTCTTCGAACGCCACTACGCCGAACTGTCGCGTCTCGCCCATCTGTTGACCGGGGAGTCGGACGCCGCCGACGACCTGGCGGCGGACGCGCTGCTCGCGCTGTGGCACCGCTGGGACCGGGTGCGCGCCGCCGACCAGCCGGTGGCCTACGCCCGTGGCGTCGTCGCCAATCTGGCCCGCACCCGGATCCGCAGCACCGTGCGGGAGCGGCGGCGGATCGCCCTGTTCTGGTCGCAGCGCGAGGAAAGAACCGAGAACCCGGACATACCGGGAGTAGTGGACGTCCAGGACGCTTTGCGCCGGCTCCCGTTCCGCAAACGGGCCTGTGTGGTGCTCCGGCACGCGTTCGACCTGTCGGAGAAGGAGACCGCTCTCGCCCTCGGTGTTTCCGTGGGTACGGTTAAGTCCCAGACGTCCAAGGGCATGGCCGAACTCCAGCGGTTGCTCGGCTCCGCGGGCGTACCCCGAAAGGTGCCCGTGCCGATGGCACGCGGCGGCGAGACCCTAGGACGGAACCGATGAGGCAGCAGGACGCGCACGACGAACTGCGCGCCCGACTGCATGAGGCGGCCGGGCAGCACGAGCCGGACCGGGCGCGCATCCTGGCACGGATCGAGCGCGGCATGGCCGAGCAGACCCGCCCCGACCACCGGGCCACCCGGCCGCCGGCGCTCGGCTGGGTGCGGGTGGTCTCCGCGACGGCCGCGGTCGCCTGTGTGCTCGGCCTCGGCGGCTACGCGGTCGCCTCGGCCGTGAGGGACGACGCCCCGGAGCAGACGGTCGCGACCACGGCGACGCCCGAGCCGTCCCCGGACGCGACGACCCGGGCGCCGATCCATCCGTCGGCCCCGCAGCCGGGCGAGACGCCGAGGACCGAGAAGCCGCGCACCACCCCCACCGCGAAGGCGCCCTCCGCGACCGCCACCGCGCAGCCGCCGGTCACCGCCCCCGGCGCGGAGGACGGCCCCCTGTGGTCGGCCGGTGCGGTCGACCCGCACAGCAACGACTTCTGGGCGCAGAGCAACCTCACCCTGAGGACCTCCGAGGAACTGACCGCGCTCACCGTGCGGTTGAAGATCGCCCAGACCGGCGGGGTGGCCTCGACGGGCGCCTGGCGCGCGCTGCCGGAGGACGACTTCACCCTCACCACCGAGGAGAAGGACGGGTTCCTCGTCTACACCTGGACGCTCAAGGAGGGCCGCAAGGTCCCCGCGGGCGAGTGGGTGTTCGCGGGTCAGTACAACCACCAGCGCGGCGGCCGGAACGCGGCCGGCGACCGCTACACGGCGACCGCTACGGCGGGCGGCGAACAGCTCGCGGTGAAGGGCGACTTCACGTCGCCCGACGGCGACTCGTAGGCCCCGCGCGGGGGGATCGCAAAAAATCCCGGAGACGCGGCAACCTTTTCTCCACCGGTGGCGACCAGGAGAGACAAGGACGATCTGGTTTCGTGCTCGGGAACAACCATTCGGTCGCTTTCAACGTCAAAAACAGTACACAGACCTGCTGACCTGAGCCCCCCTCGGTCAGCAGCCGCCGGCAGAGCCCCCCTCGGCCGGCGACGAGAACGCCCCCGTCAGTGACGACTGACGGGGGCGTTTTCGACCCGAGGATCAGCTGACGAAGTACGTCGGGTTCGGCAGCTTGTAGGTGCGGTCGGCGTAGCCGCCGTCCAGGTCCGAGTACTGGTCGCCGAAGTTGGCGATGATCTCGTACCCGAGGTCGTCCTCGATGTGCTTGCGGGTGCCGCCCTTGTACTGCACGGTCGTGCAGGTCCAGGTGCCCGGCGTGGCGCACGCGCTCAGGTAGGCCGGCGGGTTCGCCTTGTCCTTGAGGAACATGTGGTCGGTGTCGAGGTTCACATCGGCACCGATCTTCTTCAGGTTCGCCACGGCCGCGGTGCGCTGCGCCTCGGAGAGACCGGAGTTGTAGAAGACCTCGACGCCCTTGGACTCGGCGTACTGGACCAGTTCCGCGCTGCCGAAGACACCGGGGCGGTCGGCCTTGTTCACGTAGTCGGCCCACGTGGTCGAGTTGTACGTGTAGTTGTAGCGCTTCTCGTAGTCGAGGCTGAGCAGCAGCGTGTCGTCGATGTCGAAGACGACCGCGGGCTTCTCGCCCTTGTGGTGGGCCTTGCGGGCCGCCTGGTCGATGTACTTGCGGGCGGCCTTGTCGAGGGCCGCGAGGTCCTGGGCGTACTGGCTGTCCGGGGACGCCTGGTAGACACCGTTCGCGTCGGGCGTGGTGCCGTAGTACGTGTCGATGTCCTTGACCAGGAGCCCGATGTTGTAGGGCTCGTGGGTGCTGTTCGCCGTCGACTGACCGGCGGTGGCCGCACCGGCGCCGTAGAGGCCGGCGCCGGCGACGGCACACGCGGCGGCGATGGCCGCGATACGCAATGGCTTATGCATGACAGAGTTCTACGCGCGTCACCACGGCGGGCGCGAGACCCGTTGCCTGATCGATACCTCGTCCCCAGGCAAAAAACGGGTCAAGCGCCCCGGTCGTGGGTAAGGGCCGTCAGTTCATCGTGGCGCCGATGGTCGTCGAGCCGGTCGTGAGGAACGTCGTCGCGGGCAGGGTGCCGCTGGAGCTGCGGGCGTTGTACGTCGTCGACGCGTCCGTCGAGATGAAGGACGGGGTGGCGATCCCGGAGTCCCAGTTGTTGCCGGCCGAGGTCACCGAGGAGCCCTTGTTCACCGGGCCGCTGCCGTTGCCGACCGCGAGGTTCTTGCCGAGCTTCGCGGAGCTGGTGGCGAAGTAGTAGCCCCACTTGCTGTTGGCGTAGGCGGTGGTGCGGTTGATGACGATCGCGCCGGTGTTGGAGTTCTCGGTGAAGCCGTTGCCGGCGTTGCCCCAGGCGGCCGAGTTGTTGACGACGTGCGCGACGACCTCGCCGTCACCGCCCAGCTTGTAGCCGTTGCCGTCGCCCGCGAACGCGGAGTCGGACCAGCGGTTGACGCCGTTGCCGAAGGACCAGGTGTGCTCGATGGTGACGGGCGAGGAGAAGGACCAGAAGTCGATGCCGTCGTCGCTGTTGTTGTAGAGGCGGGCGCCGGTGATCAGGTTGCCGGTGCCGGAGCCGAACTTCACGGCGACACCGTCGGCGTTCTCGCCGTGGTTCGCGGCGTCGTAGTTGCCGTAGGAGTCGATGTTCTTGACGGTGTTGTTCACGGTGCCGTCGCCGGTGAGCGTGAAGCCGGAGTCGCCGCCGTTGATGGTCTTGATGTTGTTCCAGTTGGTCCCGGTGCAGGACTGGCAGACGACCGCGCTGTCCGGGGAGTTCTGGAAGGTGAGGTTGGAGACGTTCCAGTAGTCCGCGGTCAGCTTGAAGATCCAGTCGCCGCTGGGGAGCGAGGACCCGTCGATCTTCACGGTCTCGCTGCCGTACGCGGTGAGCTGGATCGGGCTCGACGACGTGCCGTTGGCCGTGGACTGGAGGGTCGCGGTCGGGTAGTAGGTGCCGCCGCGGACCTGGATGACGGTGCCGGCGGTGGCGTTCTTGATGGCGTTGGACAGGTCGGTGGAGTTGGCGACGACCACCGTCGCGGCCTGTGCCTGGGTGGGGAGGACGGCGATGCCCGATCCGAGGGCGAGGGCGGCCGTCGCGAGGAGAGCGGTACGACGAGACATGGAGTGCGGGTCCTTTCTCGTACTGCGGGGATGGGGGGTCACAGGACGTGGTCGAGCCAGTCGAAGACCTCGTCCTGCATGCGGTCGACGAAGACATGGCCGAACTCGGGCCAGGTCTTGAGGTGCAACCGCTCCTCGGCGTGGCGGGAGTGCCAGACGGCGCGCAACCTGTCGTACGCGATCCGGACGCCGTCGGCGGGGAACAGCGGGTCGAGCCCGCCGTTGAAGAACAGCATCGGCCTGGGGGCGGCGATGCTCGCCACGTCGGGGAAGTCGAGGAACCGGGGCAGCCCGGGGTGGAGCATGTAGTAGGACGACTGTCCGCGCAGCGTGTTGTTGCCGGGCACCATCACGTCCTTGAGGCCGGTCATCCAGCAGACGGCGGCCGTCGCGGAGACGGCGTCGGTGAGCGCGGCGGTCTGCCAGGCGCGGTAGGCGCCCATGGAGAAGCCGACAGCGGCGACACCGCGCCCGCCGTTCAGGCCCGCCAGGAAGCCGGCGGCGCGGGCGTCCTCGCGGGCCATGAGGCCGGCGAGGGAGGAGCCGAGGTTGTAGTAGGCGGAGGCGAGGGCCTGCTGGTCCTGGTAGGCGATCGGGCCGCGGTCGCCCCAGCCCGGCGCGTCGAGGCAGAGGACCGTGCAGCCGCGCCGGGCGAGTTCGTCGCCCACGAAACGTCCGCTGAAGTACTGGTCGGCCCAGGTCCGCGCGGCGGCGAGCCGGGTGTCGTCGTACCAGGGCCGGACGAGTTTCTCCTTGCCGATGTCGAACCTGGCCCCGTGGTCGTGCAGGAGCAGCACCGCGCGGAACGGTCCGGAGCCGTGCGGGGTGAGCAGGGCCCCACGGACGCGTTCGTGCCGGGTGAGGGAGAGGGTGACCAGCTCCTGGGTGTAGGCGTCGGTTCGGGCGCGGTCGCTGTACTCGGGTGCGTACGGTGTCTCGTCCTGCCGCTCCACGAGCAGGTGCGCCTCGACCGTCGCGCGGGCCGTCCGCCGCCACTCCCGGAAGTCGCGGATCGGTGAAGTCCCCCAGGCCAGAGGGAAGTCGAGGTGTTTCTTCAGGTCCTCGTAGAGACGGTCAGGAGTGGCCATACGGCTTCCCGACGCCGGCTTGGGTGTGACGTCGGGGACGCCAGTCGCCGAGGTACGTCGCCTTGGTGTGCAACTCGGCTTCGTCCGAGGAGAGTTGAGGCCGGTTCTCCGGGACCGTGATCACCGCGCCCGGGCCGGAGTTGCGGTACTCCCGAAAGCGCATGGTCTGCCAGGGGTACTGCTCCCGCATGTTGGTGTACGGGGTGACCGGGTCGATGCCGGGCCCGATGCGGGTGTCCCGGACGACGAGGGACGGCCAGGCGGTGGTCTCGTACGACGGCACCCAGGGCCGCGCGAGCTTGTACGCCGCGTCCTCGGCGCCGGAGGTGATGCGGGAGCGGACGGCGAGGATGCCGTAGGGGTTGGCCCGGGCGGTGGAGGGGGCGAAGACCATGCCCTTCGGGGTGAAGGTGACGTCCCGTTGCAGGGTGTGGAAGTGGCAGTCCTCGAAGACGGCGGTGGCCCGGCCGAAGACGAAGTCGACGTCGCCCGCGATGTGGCAGTGGTGGAAGTACTGCCGGTCGAAGGAGGTCAGCGCGGTCGTCTCGACGAACAGGGTGTCCTGGTGGGCGAGGAGCCGGACGTTGTCGAAGTGGGTGCGGTCGCCGTAGGTGTAAGCCGCGACCGCCTGGGTGCCGGTGATCTCGGGGTGGTCGGCGCGCAGCCAGTCGTTGGCGAGGGTGAGGTCGCGGACGGTGAGGCCGGGGGCCGCCGAGGTGAAGGTGGCGGAGCCCGCGGTGCCGTAGGTGGTCCCGTCGGGCTTCTTCGTGCCGTTGGCGTTGTCGTACACGATGACGGCGTCGCGCGGGTCGCGGGAGGCACCGCGGATCGTCAACTCGGCCTTGTCGGCGGGTACGTTGACGACCTCGCGGTACGTGCCCGGGTGCACGACGATCGTCCAGCCGGGGCCGGTCACCGCGTCCACGGCGGCCTGCACGGAGTCACCGGGCCGGACGTGCAGGACACGTCGGCCGGTCGCGAGGGCGTCCGTCGAGCCGACCGCCAGGGCGCCCGCCGTCAGGCCCGTCAGCAGGGTGCGTCGGCGCATGTCAGCAGACCTCCTTCCAGGGCCGCCAGTCGCCGAGACAGGCCTCGCGGGTCGCCGACTCGGCCTGCTCGTCGGTGAGTTGGGGCCGGTTCTCGGGGACGGTGATCTCGGCGCCGGGGCCGATGTTGCGGTACTCGGCGAAGCGCTGGTTCTGCCACGGGTAGGCGTTGGACATGTTGGTGTAGGGCGCGGCCGCGTCGATGCCGGCGCCGAGGTGGGTGTTCCGGACGGTGAGGCTGGGCCGGGCGGTGGTGTCGGAGCTCGGCACCCAGGGGCGGGCCAGCTTGTAGTACGCGTCCGGGGCCTCGCTGCTGACACGGCTCCCCGTGACCAGGTAGCCGCGGGGGTTCGCGCCGGCCGTGGAGGGCGCGAAGACGAAGCCGTACGGGGCGGCGGCCAGGTCGGTGCGGTCCAGGGTGCGGAAGTGGCAGCGCTCGTAGACCGCGGTGGCCCGGCCGAAGACGAAGTCGACGTCGCCCTCGGCGTAGCAGTGGGAGAAGTACTGGCGGGCGAAGACGGTCAGGGCGAGGGAGTCGGCGTACAGGGTGTCCTGGTGGCCGAGGAAACGGCAGTGGTGGAAGGCGGAGCGGTCGCCCATGACCTTGAGGGCGACGGCCTGGGTACCGCTGATGTCCGGGTGGTCGGCGCGCAGCCAGTCGTTGGCGAAGGTGATCCAGCGGGCGGTGAAGCCGTCGGCCCTGAGGGTGGTGGTGGCCGAGCCGGTGGTGCCGTACGTTCCCGAGCCGTCGGGCTTCGGGGTGCCGGCCGCGTTGTCGTAGACGATGACGACGTCCCGGGGGTCCTCCGAGGCGCCGATCCAGGTGGCCTCGGTGCGGGTGGCGTCGAGGCTGACGGTCTCCCGGTAGGTGCCCGGCGCGATGACCAGGGTCCAGCCGCTGCCGGTGGCGGCGTCGACAGCGGCCTGGACGGTGGTGTGGTCGCCGCGGCCGTGGGTGTCGACGTAGAGCGTGTGCGGGGTCAGGCGCCTGGCCGGGGAGCCGAAGCGGCCGAAGGGGCGGGGGCTCGCCAGGGCGGGGGTGGGGGCGAGGGCGAGGGCGGCGGCCGCGCCGGTGCTCGCTAGCAGGAATCCCCTTCTGGGCAGGGGGAGTTGGGCGTGGGGCGAGGACATGCGGGGGCTCCTTGGGAGTGCGGCTCGGCAGGGGGTTTCCTCGCGTGGGGGGTGCCGGGGCGGACGCGCTCGGGATGTGAGCACGACGCGGTCCGCCCCGGCCGTTCATCGGGCGGCGGGCGTCAGCGGGTGGTGCCGACGCCCGTACGCCGGGCAGGCGTCAGCAGGCGTTGCCGGCGCCCGCGCGGTGGTCGACGATCGCCGGGACCGCCTTGACCGGGTCGACCTTGGTGCGCAGGGTGGGCGTCCAGCCGGCGCCGGACTCCAGGGTCTCGGCCGGGATCTCCGCGTTGTGCACGGCGATCAGGTCGGTGACCTGGCCGTTCACGGTGTTGTCGGCGGCGGTCAGCGGCGCCGCGTTCCACCGCTTGAGCACCTTGGCCGCGCTGATCCCCTCCGGCAGCGTGAACGCGTTGTGCTCGGCGACGAGTTGGGACTCCTTGCCGATGCCGAAGCTGTAGGCGTAGTCGTCGTCCGCCACGAAGTGGTTGTTGTACGAGTCGACCTGCCCGAAGCGGACGCGCGGCGCGCGCTCGACCAGGTTCGAGAACAGGTTGTGGTGGAACGTCACCTTCAGGTGGCCCCGGTCGATCGCCGTGGTGGCGGCGTTGTCGCTGTTGCCGATGAGGATCGTCTTGTCGTGGTCGGCGAAGACGTTCCAGGAGGCGGTGACGTAGTCGGCGCCCTTGACGATGTCCAGCTCACCGTCGTGCTGCTGGTAGAGCATGCCGAAGTAGGTGGGCGCGGCGCTGTCGGGGTGGGAGCCGTCGGTGAAGGTGTTGTGGTCGATCCACACGTGGGTGGAGCCGTAGACGACGGCGGTGTCGTACTCGGAGTTCCAGTTGCCCTTGTCGCCGTCGGTCGGGTCCCACTGCGGGAAGCAGTCGATCGGGCTCTCGAAGGTCAGGTTGCGGACGATGACGTTGTCGACGCCGGTGATCTGGAGGCTGGCGCCCTTGAAGCCGGCGTTCCCGCCGATGCCGACGATGGTGGTGTTGGCGGGGACGGCGGCCTTGATGACCTTGTTCTGGTTCGCGGCGGAGGCCGCCCGCAGCCCCTCGGGACTGTCGGCGGGTTCGGCCGACAGGTCGGTGTCCAGTCCCCAGTTCTCCGGCGAGTACTTCTCCAGATAGGCGTCGAAGTCGTACCCGTCGGCGGCGAAGGCGTCACAGCCCTCGGAGACGGCGTCGATGGTCCCCTTCACCTTGATGATCTTCGGCGCGTCACCGTCGGCGGCGAGGGCGGCCTTGAACTCGGCCCAGGTGGAGACGGTGTGGACGTGGTCGGCGTCGGCCTTGGCGCCGCCGGTGGTCCCGGTGCCGTACGACGCCCAGCCGTCGTTGGCCGGCAGGGTCTGCCGGGCGAGGTCCCTTCCCTGCGCCTGGGCGCCGGGGCCGGTCACGGCGAGGACGAGGGCGGTGCAGCCGACCACGGCGGCGGCAGCGCGCGCCACCGAGATCACTGTGACATGCCCATGCCATTTCTGTGTGTTCATGGTGCGGCTCTCTCTTCCGGTACGGGGGATGGGGTTACACGGCCGCTTCGGGCCAGCTGATCCAGGACGTGGGGATCTCGTCGTCGATCCGGCACACGTCCCGCGGGCGCAGCACCCGCGTCCGCAGCAGCTCCTCGGCGACGAGCCGCGCCACGGCGATCGCGCCCGGCGGGTTGAAATGCGTGTTGTCCTGCTCGGTCGCGGTCCAGTTGAAGTACGTCTTGGTCTCCTCGACCCCGAGCCGCTGCCACAGGGCGAGGGACAGCGCCTGGATGTCGAGCAGCGCCACGCCCTCCTCCTCGGCCAGCGCCCGCATCGCCGCCGGGTAGTCGCCGTGGGTCGGCAGGGCGTTGCCGGCCGCGTCGAACTTGCGGCGCTCGACGGAGGTGGCGAGGACGGGCCGGGCACCATGGGCACGGGCGCCGTCGATGTACAGCCGCAGGTAGTCCTGGTACGTCGTCCAGGGCTCGGTGTACCGGGTCGGGTCGGCGGACTTCTCGTCGTTGTGCCCGAACTGGACGAGGAGGAAGTCCCCGGGCTGAAGGGCGCCGAGAATGACGTCCAGTCGCCCTTCGTCCACGAAACTCTTCGAACTCCGCCCGTTCACCGCGTGATTGGCGACGGGCCGGTCCTTGTGCAGAAAGAACGGAAGTGCCATGCCCCACCCGGTCTCGGGAGCGGCGTCGGCGTATTTCTGGGCGGCGGTGGAATCACCGGCGATGTGGAGCGTGCGATCACGGGAGGCGGCCTGGGCGGTACCGGTGGCCGCGAAAGCCACAGGTACGGCGGCGAGAGCAGCTGCCGTGACCTGACGGCGCGAGATTGACATGCGATGCCCTTCTTACCCTGGGGGCGCGGGGCTGTATCAATATGCGGCTCCGCCGCGTGGGCGCGACCAGCGACGGCGGACCCGCAACTCCCCACGAACCGAAACGGCCCCGAACTCTTAACCCTTCTGCGAATTCCACTCCGCCTGGGCGTCGTTCAGCTGATCGGCCAGCGTGTCCAGGAAGTCCTTCGCGCTCATCTTCCCGAGCAGCACCTTCTGGAAGTTCGGCTCGTTGTCGGCCTTGGAGATGGTTCCCCAGTCGGGCAGGTAGTACGGCAGCTGAACAATGGTGGTCGACCCGTCGGTCAGCGCGGCGGCGGCCAGTTTCGTGGGCTCCGCCTTCGAGATCCACGCGTCCTTGGCGGCCTCGTTGTTCGCCGGCACCTGCCCCGCGGACTCGTTGAACTTCGAGTTCGCCGCGCGCGAGACCGCGAACTCGATGAACTTCCAGGCCGCTTCCTTGTTCTTGGAGCTCTTGAACAGGCCGATGCCGTCCACGGGGTTGGACACCTGCACGCGCTTGCCGGAGGGACCGATCGGCTGCGGAATGCCGCGGAACTTCCCGACGCCGAGCGACTTCACATGGTCCTGGTACGAACCCAGGTTGTGGTTGAGCATTCCGATCGTGCCGGAATCCCACTGGGCGACCATCTTGGTGAAGTCGTTGTTGAGGTCGGCGGACGGAGTGTCCTTCTTGTAGAGCGCGGCGTACTTCTCCAGCGCCTCGACGTTCTTCGGGTCGTTGACGGTGGTCTTGTCACCGTCCCAGAAGGACGTGATGCCGCTCTGCCCGTACATCGCGTCCAGCGCCTGGGCGATGGAGCCGGCGCCGCCGCGGATGGTGTAACCGAACTCGTTCTTCTTGGCGTCGGTGAGCTTCTCCGCGGCCGTGTAGAACTTGTCCCAGGTCGTCGGCTCGTCGAGGCCCGCCTTCTTGAACAGGTCGGTGCGGTAGTAGAGGACACCGTTGTTGGCGGAGGTCGGCACCGAGTAGAGCGTGTCGTCGACGCCGCCGGCCGCCTTCAGCGACGTGAGCATGTCCTCGTTGAGCTTGCCGTTGAGGGAGGACTTGGCGAGCCGGTCGTCGACCGGTTCCAGCACCTTCTGCGCGGAGAAGCTGGCGATCATCGCCGCGCCGACACCGCCGACGTCCGGCAGACCGCCGCCCTGGATGGCGGTCTCGACCTTGGACTGGTAGTCCGCGGAGGGGATGCCGACGTACTCGACGTCGATGTCCGGGTTGGCCTTCTCGAAGTCGGCGATGATCGCCTTCCAGGCGTCGGTGCGGACACCGCCGTTGTTGTCCCAGAAGACGATCTTGCCCTTGCCGCTGCCCTCGTCGCCCTTGTCGCCGCCGGTGCCGCTGCCGTCGTCACCGCAGGCGGTGGCGGTCAGGGCGAGGACGGAACCCAGGGCGACGGCCATGGCGGCGCGCCTGCTTCTGCGGATGTTGATCTTCATGGGTCGGCTCTCTTCTTCTGGATCAAACACTTCTTCGACCGGGTGGAGCGGTGCGGTGGTGGAGCGGTGCGGTGGTGGCGCCAGGGGTTGTGGGGGCCAGTGGCGGACGTACGGCCCGGCTCCCAAAAGGCGTGCGTACGAGGTGAGTTACAGAGGGGTGATCCTGAACCGCGTGAACGTCGCCGAGCCCGCGTGACCGCTTCCGGTGGGGGCGAGCGCGACGAGGCCGAGCAGGGCGCCCACCCAGCGCCAGGGGGTGGCGGCGAAGACGGGGCCCGAGGGGTGCGGGCCGGCGCCGGTGTCGTAGGAGAAGCGGCAGCGGGCGCCCGCGCCGATCTCGATCCGCAGCCGTACCCGCCCCTCGGGGGCGACTCGCGGGTGGGCGGCGTCGCGTTCGTGCTCGGCGACGCCCTCGGCGAACCGGTGCACGACCTGGACCGTGCCGTCGGAGCCGCGCTCCAGGCCGATCCAGCCGAACGCGTCCCCGAGCACCGCCAGCCCGGCCCGCGCCCCCGGCTCCTCGCTGTCGAGGCGGAGTTCGACCTCGACGGCGGACGGCGGGCCGGGCAGTCGCTGGGTGAGGACGTTCGGCACTCTGCGCAGGTCGTGCGCGTCGGCCGAGCGGACGCAGGTCAGTCGGAGGCCGTCGGCGGAGTGCTGGGTGGCCCAGCCGGCCTCGGGGTTGGCGGTCCAGCTCCACTGGCGGCCGAAGCGTCCGCCGGGGAAGTCGTCGTCGGTGGCGGGCGCGGCGGTCGGCTGCGGCGGCAGCTTGGGCCTGCGGTGTACGGCCACGGGGGCGCCCTCGTCGCCGAGGACCGGCCAGCAGTCCGCGTCCCAGCGCATCGGCTGGAGGTGGACCACCCTGCCGTAGGCGCCGCGCTGCTGGAAGTGCAGGAACCAGTCCTCACCGGACGGCGTGCGCACCCAGCCGCCCTGGTGCGGGCCGTTGACGTCGGTGTCCTTCTGCTCCAGGACGATGCGCTCCTCGTACGGCCCGAAGAAGCCGCGCGAGCGGAAGGCGCCCTGCCAGCCGGTCTCCACTCCCCCGGCGGGGGCGAGGATCCAGAACCAGCCGTCGTGCTGGTAGAGCTTGGGGCCCTCCAGGGTGAACCAGCCGGGTATCCGGTCGCCGTCGACGATCGCCTTGCCCTCGTCGAGGAGTTCGGTGCCGTCGGGGCGCATGCGGTGGCCGGTGAGGCGGTTCTTGACGCCGGAGCGGGACTTGGCCCAGCCGTGCACGAGGTAGGCCTCGCCGGTGTCCTCGTCCCACAGCGGGCAGGCGTCGATGAGCCCCTTGCCCTCCTTCAGGAGGTGCGGGCGGGTCCAAGGGCCCCTGATCTCGGGGGCGTTGATCTGGAAGATGCCCTGGTCGGGGTCGCCCCAGAAGATCCAGAAGCGTTCGTCGTGATACCTCAAGGACGGTGCCCAGACGCCGCAGTCGTGCCGTGGTGTCCTGAACTCGGCCGCCGGTTCCAGGCGTTCGAGGGCGTGGCCGACCAGGGTCCAGTTGACGAGGTCACGGGAGTGCAGCAGCGGCAGACCGGGGGCGCGGCCGAAGCTGGAGGCGGTGAGGTAGAAGTCGTCGCCGACGCGGATGACGTCCGGGTCGGACCAGTCGGCGTCGAGGACGGGGTTGGTGTAGGTCGCGGTCACCGGCTCACCGCCTTGCGGACGAGCGCGGCGGCGCCGTGCCGGTCGAGGCGGCCGTCGGCGACGACGGTGACGACCCGGCGTACGAGAGTGTCACCGGTGGCGATCGGCACCCGCTCGGTGTGCGCCAACGACGAGCCCACGCCCGGGTATTCGGCGGTGCGCACGAACCACGGGTCGCGGCGGGTCCGCTCGGTGGCCCCGGCGAAGACCAGCGTCCAGGTGGAGCCGGCGAGGGCGAGCCAGGGGGCGCGCCGGCCGTGCGCCTCGGGCTCCCCCTCGGTGTCGGCGGTGAAGACGTCGGGCGCCCGCTCCTCCTTGCGGGCCCGCCAGAAGAAGCCGCCGTACGCGGCTCCGGGGCGGCCGTTGGTGGCCGGGCTGCCGATCGAGAGCGGGCGGTCGGTGACGTTGGTGAGCGAGAAGGTGAAGTCCAACGCCCAGGCGGTGTCGGCGAGTTCGATGGCCGCCACGGTCCGGCGCTCGCGCAGCAGCTCGCCGCCCGCGGCGACCCAGCGCAGCTCCTCCACGAAGCCGTCCGGGTCGCGCAGCTGGAACGCGGTGTGCCGCTGGGCGCCGTGGTTGTCGAGTTCGGTGGGGCCCTGGTCGCGGACGTAGGTGCGGCCGCCCCAGAAGTTGTGCCCCTCGACGTCGGGAACGGCGACACCGACGCCGAGGTGGTGCGGATGGTCGGCGGGGCTGAGCTCGGTGACAGCCGTGCCGGCCAGGGTGGTGACCGGGTGGAGGTAGGGGCGCGGGGAGAGCCGGGAGGCCAGCTCGGGCCGGGTGACATAGCGGCCGACCGGGCGGCCCGCGACGCGCAGGACGGGGGTGTCGTTGGCCGTCATCAGGTGCTCACCTCTCTCGGTGGCGCCCAGGGGGCGCCCAGCTCGGAGAACAGGGCGAGGGTGTCGGCGGAGGCCGCGACCAGGCCGTCGACGCCGGGGACGACCCGGCGGTCGGCCACGAGGTGCCAGGCGCCGCGGGGCAGCGGGGCCGGGTCGGGGGCGGTGCGGATGGCCTCGACGACCTTCATGAAGGCACCGGTCTCGTCCGGGGGGACGAGCAGGTCCGTGCCGTCGGTGAGGTGGTCGACGAGGTTCTCCAGCAGGTCGGTGCTGCCGTACTCGTACTCCTCGGGGCCGTGGCCCGCGCGCTGGAGCAGGACGCGGTCCTGCTTGTACCAGAACGTGATCCGGCCGCGGCCGCCGTGCACGAGGACGTACGGGTCGTCCGGGTGCTCGGCGCACAGCGTCGCCGCGACGGTGACCGGGCGGCCCTGTGCCGTGGTGACGCGGACGCACGAGGTGTCGTCGGACTCGATGTCGTTGGCGCGCAGCAGCTCGGTCCGGATGTCGGTGACGTCCTCGGCGCGCGTGGAGCCGTTCAGGGCGAGCCCGGTGGCGACGGCGTGCGCGAGGGGGTTGGTGAGCGCGCCGTCGATGACGTCGACGCCGTTCAGGCGCCGCTTGCCGGCCCAGGGGGCTCGCCGGTAGTAGGACTCCGGTCGGGCCCAGGCGCCCGCGCCCCCGATCCCGGAGATCTCCCCGATCGCCCCCTCGGCGATGAGCTGCCGGATCGCGGGCACGGCGTGCGAGCCCAGCGACTGGAAGCCGATCTGGCAGACGACCCCGGCCGCGGCGACCCCGTCGGCCATCCGCCGGAACTCCGCGTACGACGGCGCCGGCGGCTTCTCCAGCAGGAGGTGCACACCGCGCCGGGCCGCTTCCAGCGCCAGGTCCGTGTGGGTCGGGATCGGCGTGCAGATCACCGCGATCCGGGCGCCGGTGGAGTCGAGCAGGGCGCCGAAGTCGCCGGACTGCTCGGGCGTGCCGAGCCCCTCCGGGATCTCCGCGGCGTCGAGCGGGGTCAGCTCGCAGATGCCCGCGAGCCGCACGATCCCCTTGTCCTGGAGCCGGCGGATGTTCTCCAGGTGCCAGCGGCCGTGGCCGCGCGCGCCCGCCAGGACGATGTCTACGGTGCTCATGGGAGCCTCCCTGCGCCCGCGCCGCGCGCCACCTGCCGGTGGGCCGCGTCGGCGCTGTCGATCTTTGTGTGCAGGGTAGGTGTCCGGCCGACCTCGGCCGTGAGGTCGCGCTCGCCGCCCAGGGTGCGGCCCGCGATCCGACGAGTCCTCATCAGCCCTTCACCGCCCCCGCGCTGAAGCCGGTGATCAGCCACTTCTGGATGAAGGCGAAGACGAGGACCACGGGTACGGCCGCGATGATGCCGCCCGCGGCGAGCGCGCCGAGATCGACGCTGTCCGCGCCCATCAGGGTGTTGAGGCCGACCGGGATGGTCTGCTTCTCGGGGTTGTTGAGGAACATCAGGGCGAACAGGAAGTGGTTCCAGGAGTGCACGAAGGCGAAGGAGCCGACGGCGATCAGACCGGGCCGCAGCAGCGGCAGCACGACGATCCGGAACGCGGTGAGGCGGTTGCAGCCGTCCACCCAGGCCGCCTCTTCCAGGGAAGGGGGCACGTTCTTGATGAAGTTGCTGATCAGGATGATCGACAGCGGCAGCTGGAAGACCGTCTCGGCGATGATCACGCTGCCCAGCGAGTTGATCATCTGGATCTTGGCGAAGATCTCGAACAGCGGCACCAGCAGCAGCGCGCCCGGCACGAACTGGGAGCACAGCAGTCCCAGCATGAACGCCCGCTTGATCCTGAAGTCGAACCGCGCGAGGGCGTAGCCGCCGGCCAGCGCGACCAGGGTCGTCATGACCAGGGTGGCGACGCCGACGAGGACGCTGTTCTGGAAGTAGGTGCCGAACTCACGCTCCGTCCACACCTTCTCGAAGTGGGCGAAGGTCATGGGCCAGGGCACGAGCGAGGTGGACCCGGTCGGGCGGAGCGCGAAGAGCAGGATCCAGTAGAACGGGATCAGGGTGAAGAGCAGGTAGATCGACAGCGGGAGGTAGATCTGCCAGCGGGGCACGTCGTCCCAGGCGCGCTGGCCGGCCTTGGGGCGGGGCGACGGCGGGGACGTGCGGGCCTCGGACACGACCGGGGTGGCTTCCTTGATGCTCACTTGTCCTCGCCTCCGAACTTGCTCAGGCGCAGATAGACCATCGAGCAGAAGAGAAGAATCACGAACGCCACGGTGGTCAGGGCGGACGCGTAGCCGAAGTTGTGGGCGTCGACGCTGGTGTTGGCGATGTAGAGCGGGAGGGTCGTCGTCTCGCCGGCGGGGCCGCCGCCCGTGAGGGTGTAGAGCAGGTCGACGTTGTTGAACTCCCAGACCGCGCGCAGCAGCGTGGACAGCACGATCGCGTCCTTCAGGTGCGGCAGCGTGATGTGCCAGAACTGCTTGAGCCGGCTCGCCCCGTCGACCTCGGCGGCCTCGTACAGGTCCTTCGAGACGGACTGGAGGTCGGCGAGGATGAGGATCGCGAAGAAGGGGACCCCGCGCCACAGGTCGGCGACGATCGCCGCCGGGAACACGGTCGAGGTGTCCGACAGCCAGCTGGTGCCGTACGACCCGATGCCCAGGTCGGCGAGGTAACGGGTGATACCGGTCTGGGAGTTGTAGAGGAGCACCCAGATCGCGGAGGTCAGCACGCCGGAGACGGCCCACGGCGAGAAGACCATCGCACGGCCGAGCGCCCGCCCGACGAAGGTCTGGTTGACGATGAGCGCCAGCGCGAGCCCGAACAGCAGCTGGAGGCCGACCTCGACGAAGACCCACTTGGCGCTGAAGGTCAGGGTGTCCCAGAAGGCCGGGTCGTCGGTGAAGATCTTCGTGAAGTTGTCGAAGCCCGCGTAGCCGTTGCGCCACGGCTTGGTCGGGTTGTAGTTCTGCAGGCTGTAGTAGAAGACGCTGATCACCGGGTAGGCGATGAAGCCCAGCATGAGCAGGGCGGCCGGTGCGATCAGCAGGTAGGGGAGCCTGCGCGGGGTGGCGGAGGCACGGCGCCGCCGGGGTGGCGCGGGCGGTTTCGCCACGGCTGCGGCTTGGGCCATGACTGTTCTCCGATCGGTTCGGTACGCGGTGCGGGAAGCGCTTTCTCCAGGTGCAGAGTGATGCGAAGGCCTTGTAGAGGAAGGCCCGTGGTGCTCGGGATCAGCTCGCGTAGGGGTCCTGCACGGTGCCCTTCCGGGCGAGGAACTCGAAGTCGCAGCCGGTGTCGGCCTGCGTGATCTGCTCGTTGTAGAGGGCGCCGTAGCCACGCTCGTAACGCACGGGCGGAGGCGTCCACTCAGCCCGCCGACGCGCCAACTCCCCCTCCTCCACGTGGAGATGGAGGGAGCGCGCCTCGACGTCCAGGGTGATCAGGTCGCCGCCGCGCACGAGGGCGAGCGGTCCGCCGACGTACGACTCGGGCGCGACGTGCAGCGCGCAGGCGCCGTAACTCGTGCCGCTCATGCGGGCGTCGGAGATCCGGACCATGTCCCGCACGCCCTGCTTGAGCAGGTGGTCGGGGATGGGCAGCATGCCGTACTCGGGCATGCCGGGCCCGCCCTTGGGCCCGGAGTTGCGCAGCACGAGCACACTGTCGGCGGTGATGCCGAGCGACGGGTCGTTGATCGTCCGCTGCATGGTCCTGTAGTCGTCGAAGACGACCGCGGGACCGGTGTGCTTGAGCAGGTGCGGCTCGGCGGAGATGTGCTTGATGACGGCGCCGTCCGGGCAGAGGTTGCCGCGCAGGACGGCGACCCCGCCCTCGCTCGCGACCGAGTTCTCCCGGGTGCGGATGACATCGTCGTTGTGGACGACCGCCCCCTCCAACTGCTCCCCCAGCGTGCCGTTGACGGTCGGCCGGTCCAGGTGGAGCAGGTCGGTGATCCGTGACAGGAAGCCGGGCAGGCCGCCGGCGAAGTGGAAGTCCTCCATGAGGTACGTCCGGCCACCGGGCCGCACGTTGGCCAGCACCGGGACGGTACGGGCGATGCGGTCGAAGTCGTCGAGGGTGAGCTTGATCCCGGCCCGGCCCGCCATGGCGATGAGGTGGATCACGGCGTTGGTGGAGCCGCCCAGCCCGAGCACGGTGGTGACGGCGTCCTCGAAGGCCGCACGGCTGAGGATCTCGGACGGCTTCAGCGCGGTCCAGGCGAGTTCGACGGCCCGGCGCCCGGAGGCGGCGGCCATCCGCTCGTGCCCGGAGTCGACGGCCGGGATCGAGGAGGCGCCGGGCAGGGTCATCCCCAGCGCCTCGGCGGCCGCGGTCATGGTGGACGCCGTCCCCATGGTCATGCAGTGACCGGGAGACCGCGCCAACCCGCCCTGGAGTTCCCGGAGTTCACAGTCGGTCAGATTGCCGGCGCGGTGCTCGTCCCAGTACTTCCACATGTCGGTGCCGGACCCGAGCGTCTCCCCGCGCCAGTGCCCGGGAAGCATGGGCCCAGCGGGAACGAAAACGGACGGTACGTCAGCCGAGGCGGCACCCATGAGCAGCGCCGGCGTCGACTTGTCGCAACCACCCAGCAGCACGGCCGAGTCGATCGGATAGGACCGCAGCAGCTCCTCGGTCTCCATCGCGAGCAGGTTGCGATAGAGCATCGGGGTCGGCTTCTGATAGGTCTCCGACAGGGTCGCGACCGGGAATTCGAGCGGGAAGCCCCCGGCCTGCCACACCCCCCGCTTGACCGCCTCGGCACGCTCGCGCAGATGCACATGACAGGGGTTGATGTCGGACCAGGTGTTGAGAACGGCGATGACCGGACGTCCCCGGTACTCCTCCGCCTCGTAACCGAGCTGCCGCATCCGGGCGTTGTGCGACCAGGTGCGCAACTGCCCCTCGGTGCCGTACCACTGATGGCTGCGGAGTTCCTCCGCGCTCAACCGCTCTCTGCCGTCGGTCATATCGACCACCCGGCGGCGATGGCGGCGACCTCGTCCCGTTCGTCCTCGGGCAGCAGCCTGCTCGGCGGCCGGACATCGCGGCGGCACAACCCCAGAGAGGCGAGAGCCTCCTTGACGACGGTGACGTTGTTGGCGGAGCCGTTTGCGGCGCGGAGTTCCTCGAAGCGCCGGATCTGCTCCCAGACCTTCATCGCCCCCGGATAGTCACCGGATCGAAGCGCTTCGATCATGTTCAGCGAGACGGCCGGGGCGACGTTCACCAGCCCCGAGGTGAACCCGGTGGCACCCGCCGAAAAGTAGGAGGGGGCATACGGCTCGGCGAGCCCCGCGACCCACACGAATCGATCGAGCCCCGCGTCCCGGGCGAAGCCGGCGAACCTGGACGCGTCCGGAACGGCGTACTTCACCCCGATGACGTTCGGGCAGGAATCGGCCAGCTCGGCCAACCGCACCCCACTGAGCTGGGCATTACGGATGTACGGCACGACGCCCAGCTCGGGCACGGCCTCGGCGATGGCGCGGTGGTAGTCGACCCAGCCGCCCTGGGAGACGTACGGATGGACGGGCTGGTGGACCATCACCATGGCGGCGCCCAGCTCCCGGGCATGACGAGCGGAGGCGACAGCGGTCGGAATGTCATGCCCGACACCGACGAGGATCACGGCACGCTCACCGGCCTCGTCGATCGTCATCTCGGTGACGAGCTGCCGCTCCTCCGGGGCCAAGGCATAGAACTCGCCGGTGTTCCCGTTGGGGGTGAGCGTCCTGATCCCCCCGTCGAGCAGACGACGCAGCAGGGCCCGGTGGGCGTCCTGGTCGACGGAGCCGTCCTCGGCGAAGGGGGTCACCGGGATCGCGACCACGTCGGCCAGGGCGGCCCGCTGGGTCTCGAACGTCGCTGTCATGCCTGACCGTCCTCTCCCTGAGCCTCGGACCCGGCGTCCGGGAAGGCCCGTTGCACGAACGAGGCGATGTGCGCGTGGAGGGCGCGGGCGGCGCCGTCGGCGTCACCGTCGAGGGCGAGCCGCAGGATCTCGCGGTGCTCACCGGCCTCCCGCTCCCAGGAGGGCGAGGCCGCCCAGGCGACGGCGGAGACGAGGGCCGCCTGATCACGGACCTCGTCGAGCATGCGGCCCAGCAGCGGGTTGCCGCACGGCAGATACAGGGCGCGGTGGAACTCCCGGTTGGCCAGCGACCGTTCGGCGGCGTCGGTGGCCCGGTCCGCACGGGTCAGCGCGTCCCGGGCCTCGTCCAGGGAAGCGCCTCGCCTGACGGCCCGCTTCAGCGCCTCGGGTTCGAGGAGCAGCCGGACGTCGTAGACCTCGCGCGCCATGTCCGCGTCCACCATGCGCACCGTGACGCCCTTGTACTGGCTCATCACGACGAGCCCGGTACCGGCGAGGGTCTTGAGCGCCTCGCGCACCGGGGTCTTGGAGACCCCGAACTGCGCGGCGAGGTCGGTCTCGACCAGCGCCTGCCCGGGCGTCAACTGCCCGGTGAGGATGCGGTGTTTGATCGCGTCCAGCACGAACTGCGTGCGGGACGGGATCGGCGTGGGCACAGAGGTCATGCGCGCCTCTCGGAAGTCACGTATCAGATCTCGCGTATCGCGTATCGCGTCTCATATATGACGTACGAAGTACGACGCGTTGAAGGTAGAAGTGGGCAACGAGTTCGTCAATGCTTCTGACAAAGGAAGTTGAGGTTGCCGGTCGGACAACGTGGGTCTCACCCTCGCGGCGCGGCACCCGGCGACGGCGGGAAGGGGACGTGTCGGGGGGTGTCCGCCCGCATCGGTTGGCGCGTCAACGCGGCCGCCCCTTGTGGAGGACCGATTCCGCGCCGTTCCGAGAACGGACACCCCCGGCGCGGCCCCGGCCCCCACGCACCGAACCGCACACAACGCGCTCTCAGGACGGCGACCACCCCGGCGTCCGCCCACTCAGCCCCACCGCCCGCTCCAGTACCGTCGCGTCGTCCGCGACCGGCACCACCGGTCCGAAGATGCCCCCGCCCCGGCTGGGGTCCTCGGCGGCGGCCAGCAGAAAGCCGTACGTCGCCTGAAGCGCGGCAGGATCGGGCTCGTACCGCTGCCCGGTCGCGACGGCGAGATCCCAGCCGTGGATCACCAGCTCATCGACCGCGACGGCTCCCCCGACCTCCCCCGGCAGATCGACCCCGCCGGCCCGGGTCATCCCGGTCCACGCGGCCGGATCGCGCCACGCCTCCGCGAGCTCGGCCAGCACCTTCGGAAGCTCCTCCCGCCAGCCGGGCCCGATGTCAGGGACCGCGGCGGTCGGCGGCGTGTCGGTCGTGGCGCCGAGATCCTTGCGCGCGGCATCACGGAACGCGACGGACAGATGCAGCAGGTGGCCCAGGACGTTACGTACCGCGTACTCGGGGCACGGCGTCCCGCCCGCCAGCTGCTCGTCGGTCACCGCCTCCGCGAGGCGCGCCACGACACGGGTCTGCGGTCCGAGATCCAGGGGCACGTCGGTCATTCGCTTCTCCTCAGAACGTCGTCTGAGAGGAAGACCGCCCCCACCCCCGAAACTCATCGCCGCCCGCCGGACCCACCCCCTCCCCGGCGCTTTTCTAGGGCACCTTCCCCATCCGCCCACCCCCTCCTTAGCGCCACGATCAACAGGCATGACACCCCGGCCAACCCGTCCCCACCGCCTCCTCCACGACCCCAACGCCCGCCTCTACCTCACCGCGGTCGTCGTCTCCGGCTTCGGCACCTCCGCGCTGTGGCTGGCCTCCGGCGTCTGGGTCAAAGACCTCACCGGCTCGAACGGCCTCGCCGCCCTGTGCATGCTCGCGATGTGGGCCCCCACCCTGGCCGGCCCCGCCCTCGGCACACTCGCCGACCGCACCCGCCGCAAACCGCTCCTCGTCGGAGCGAACCTGCTCCTGGCCACCCTCCTGCTCACCCTCACCACCGTGGACGCCTCCGGCGACCTGTGGCTCCTGTTCACGGTGCTCTTCGTGTACGGCGCGACCGGCGTCGTCCACGACGCCGCCGAGTCCGCCCTGGTCGCCTCAGCCGTGGACCACACCCTCCTCGGCGACTTCAACGGCCTGCGCATGTCGGCGACGGAGGGCATGAAACTCCTCGCCCCCCTGGCGGGGGCGGGCCTCTACGCGGCGTACGGCGGACCCGCCGTCGCCCTCCTCGACGCCGTCACGTTCCTGGCCGCGGCCGCCCTGTACGCCCGCCTTCGCGTCCACGAACCCGGCCCCGAATCCCACCGCGCCCCCAACCCCAAACCCCCCACCCCCACCTGGCGCACACAGACCGCCGAGGGCGCCCGCCACCTGTGGCGGCACCCCCGACTCCGCCCCCTCGTCCTGGCCGGCGGCACCACCATGCTCTTCGCCGGCCTCAACGGCGCGATGATCTACGCCGTCGTCGACAGCCTCGGTCACTCCCCCGCGTACACCGGTGTCCTGTACGCCGTCCAGGGCGCCGGTTCCATAACGGTCGGCCTGCTCTCCGGCCCCGCGCTGCGGCACCTCGGCGAGCGCCGCTTCGCGGCGTACGGCATCGCCCTGACGGCCGTCGCGGCGGGCCTGCGCGCGATACCGGCCGACTGGCTGGCGCTGGTGTGCAGCGCGGCGAGCGGCCTGGGCCTGCCGTGCGTGCTGATCACCGTGCTCACGGCCGTACAGCGGGAGACCCCGGACGCGCTGCTCGGCCGTGCCGTCGCCACGGCCAACACCTTGGTGTTCGCACCGAACGTCCTCGGGCTGGCCGCGGGCGCGGCACTGGTCGAACTGGTCGGCCTGCGCCCCCTGTTGCCGATCCTGGGCGCGGTGTGGCTGGCGACCGCCGTGCCGCTGCTTCACAGCCCGGCGAGCGCCGACCCAACCGCTTCCAGGTCCGCGTCCGACGCCAATCCGGCGTGATACAGCCGCAGTTCCGTCGCCCCGAGCGCACGCGCGCGTGCCGCGTCCGAGGCGAGGGTGCCGGGGCTGCCGCCCATGCCGGAGACGACGGTGAAGTTGGCGGCGATGACCGACCCGCCGGACACCTCGGCAAACGGGGCCAGCAGGCCCGGCCCGCCCGCGCAGGGCACGACCACCCCGTCCGCGACGGACAGGATGTGCGCCGGGTCCACGCCGGCGTTGGCGCCCACGTGGTACGAGACCGGGTCGGCGTGCAGCAGAATCCGGAAGCCCGCGGGGGCGGCATCGCGCACCGCCGTCACCGCCGCCTCCTGGAGCGTGCGGGCGGTGTCGTCGCGCCACGCGCGCGTGGCGGCCGCGATCGAAGCGCCCAGGAGCTTCTCGACTCCGGCCCAGCCCCCGTCGGAGGGCGCCCCGCGCCACACCGGCTCCAGGGCGGCGCGGACGCCGGCCGCCAGTTCGCCGGCGTCGACGCCCCGGGCGCCGTAGCCCTCCCGGCAGGCGGGGCAGAAGCAGAGCGCCATCAGGTACAGGCCCGCGTCGCCGAGGCCGACGCCGCCGGTCTTGTCGTGGGCGTGCAGATGCTGGAGGCCGTACCAGCCGAGGGACTCCAGCTCGGTGCCGTGGGCGCCCGGCCGTACCGCCGCCTCGGCGGCCAGGTCGACGAGGTACGCGCGCGTGGCGGGCTGGGCGATGCACGGGGCCCAGGGGTAGCGGTCGCCGTAGGCGTTGACGACGGAGGTGTCCGGATGCTCGGCGCCCAGCCGGGAGTTGTGCGCGAGGACCACCCAGGTGTGCACCTCCAGGCCGGCGTCGGTGAGCGCCGCGGCCGCCTCGCCGAACGCGTCGCCGGGCGCCCAGTCGCCGGCCGGGTAGGGCCGCAACTCCCGTCCCTGCCAACGGTCGTCGGTGGGGTAGAGCACGGCCGCGTGCTCGGCGGTGACGATGCGATGGCGCGGGTGGCGGGGGGTCAGCGCGCGCGTGGAGTGGTAGGCGGAGGCGAGCGTCACCTGCTGGACTCCGGTGGCCGCGATGGTCGCGGCGGCCCGGGGGTCTCCGTTGACGTCCCAGGGGTAGACGAATGCCGACGCCTTCACTTGCCCTCCTCCAGCAGCGCGTAGCCGCGTTCGATGATCTGCGCGAGCCGCTTCACATGGTCCTCTCCCGGCTCGTGCAGCGGCGGCCTGACCTCCCCCACGTCGAGCCCGCGCAGCCGTACCCCCGCCTTGACGAGGGCGACGGCGTAGCCGCGGCCCTGGGCGCGCAGTTCGACGAAGGGACGGTAGAAGCCGTCGAGGAGGCGGTCCACCGTCGCCCGGTCCCCGCTCTCCAGCGCCTCGTGGAAGGCGAGGGCGATCTCGGGCGCGAAGCAGAACACGGCGGAGGAGTAGAGCGGCACCCCGACGGCGCGGTAGGCGAGTTGGGTCTGCTCGGCGGTGGGCAGTCCGTTGAAGTAGAGGAAGTCGCCCGGGACTTCACTTCGTACGGCGCTCACGATCCGCTGCATCAGGTCGAGGTCGCCGAGGCCGTCCTTGAGCCCGACGATCCCTCGGGTACGGGCCAGTTCGACGACGTTCTCCGGGGTGAAGACGGCGTTGTCGCGCTGGTAGACGATGACGGGCAGCGCGGTGGCGGCGGCGATCTCCCGGTAGTGCCGCAGCAGTCCTTCCTGCCCGGCGATCACCAGGTACGGCGGCAGGGCGAGCAGCCCGTCCGCGCCGGCCGCCTCGGCGAGCCTCGCGTACCGCACGGCGAGCGCGGTGCCGTACCCGGCGCCCGCGACGACCGGCACCCGTCCCCCGGTGGCCTCGACCGCGGCCCGTACGCACGCCTCGAACTCCTCGGGCGTGAGCGCGTGGAACTCCCCGGTGCCGCAGCAGGCGAACACGGCGGCGGCCCCCGCCTCGACGCCCCGGCGCACATGCGTGCGGTAGGTGTCGAGGTCGACGGCGCCGTCGGGGCCGTAGGCGGTGACGGGGAAGAACAGCGGCCCGCTGGGGATGCCGAGGCGAGCGGCGAGGTCGGCAGGCGTCACGGGCACTCCCTGGGACGAGAAACGGCGGCGTCGGGGCAAGGAAAAATCAACGTGCGGGATGTTGATCGAAGTTTACATTTATGAACACACGCCGCACCACCCTTGACGCGACGAGCCGGTGATCCTTAGCTTGTCCACGAATGTGAATATGGGTCCAGTCCAAGGAGAGCCGAGCATGCCAGCGCCCCGCACCGTTCTGCTCACCGGCGCCGCCGGCGGCCTCGGCACCCTGATGCGAGACCTGCTCCCTTCCTACGGCTACGAGCTGCGCCTGCTCGACCTGCTGCCGATCGAGGGCGAACCGGACGCGATCGTCGCGGACCTCGCCGACAAGGACGCGCTCCGCGAGGCCGTCCGGGGCGTCGACGCGATCATCCACCTCGCGGGCATCTCGCTGGAAGCGTCCTTCGACAAGATCCTCAAGGCGAACATCGAGGGCACGTACAACCTGTACGAGGCCGCTCGCGAGGAGGGCGTCCCGCGGATCGTCTTCGCCTCCTCCAACCACGCCGTCGGCTTCACCCCCCGCCCCCAGGGCGACGACCCGCTCATCCCCGTCGACACCCCGCGCCGCCCGGACACCTTCTACGGCCTGTCCAAGTCGTTCGGCGAGGACCTCGCGCAGCTGTACTGGGACAAGTACGGCCTGGAGACGGTCTCGGTCCGCATCGGCTCCTGCTTCGCCGAACCCACCAGCGTGCGCATGCTCTCGGTCTGGATGAGCCCCGCCGACGGCGCCCGCCTCCTGCACGCGGCCCTGACCGCCGAGGACGTCAAGCACACCGTCGTCTACGGCTCCTCTGCCAACACCCGCCTGTGGTGGGACCTGACCACGGCCCGCGCCCTCGGCTACGACCCCCAGGACGACTCCGAGCCGTACGCCGAGAAACTGATCGCCGAACAGGGCGACCTCGACCCGGACAACATCGCCCACGCCCACCTGGGCGGCCACTTCGTGAGCGACCCGCCGATCTGGCCGTACTGACGGGCGCGGAACGGGCCGGTCGCGGGCTCATACGGGCGCGGCCCGCGCCGTGGATCGTGGCGCGCAGCGCCACGCCCAGGGGCGCGGGCAACTGCGCGACCAGCCACAACACACCCGCAGCCGCCGCACCACCGCACTCCCCGAGCTCATGGGCGCACCTTGCCCGAACGGGCAGATCCGGTCAGCATCCCCCTCGTAACAGACCTGGTCACCACCCCGTCCCCGCTGTACAACTTCCTGCATACGGCCCGAACGGGCAGCACGACAGGAAAGCGGGTGACCGGATGACCAGGACCGCGGAAGAACGCCAGCGGGAAATCGTCCACGCCGCCCGCACCACCGGCGCCGTGGAGGTCAACACCCTCGCCATCCAACTCGGCGTGGCCAAGGAAACCGTCCGCCGAGACCTCCGCGCCCTGGAGGACCACGGCCTCATCCGCCGCACCCACGGCGGCGCCTACCCCGTGGAGAGCGCCGGCTTCGAGACGACGCTCGCGTTCCGCGCCACCAGCCACGTCCCCGAGAAGCGCAGGATCGCCACCGCCGCGGCCGACCTCCTCGGCGACGCCGAGACCGTCTTCGTCGACGAGGGCTTCACCCCCCAGCTCATCGCCGAGGCGCTGCCCAGGGACCGCCCGCTGACCGTGGTCACCGCGTCCCTCCCGGTGGCCGGCGTGCTCGCCGAGGCGGAGAACACCTCGGTCCTGCTCCTCGGCGGCCGGGTCCGCCCCGGCACCCTCGCGACCGTGGACCACTGGACGACGAAGATGCTCGCCGGCTTCGTCGTCGACCTCGCCTACATCGGCGCCAACGGCATCTCCCGCGAACACGGCCTCACCACCCCCGACCCGGCCGTCAGCGAGGTCAAGGCGCAGGCCATCCGGGCCGCCCGCCGCACGGTGTTCGCGGGCGTCCACACCAAGTTCGGGGCGGTCAGCTTCTGCCGGTTCGCGGAGATCGGCACGCTGGAGGCGATCGTCACGAGCACGCTGCTGCCGTCGGCGGAGGCCCACCGCTACTCCCTGCTCGGTCCACAAGTCATCCGCGTCTGAGAACCCCACCCACCCCTGAGGCGGCGCGCCACACCCTGTCGCGCCCTTTATCTCCCCATATGTGCAGGAGCGATCCATGCGAACCCCGAGCCGACGACGGCCACCGCGAGCCCCGCTCGCCCTGGCCGCCGCAGGGACGCTGCTAGCCCCGCTGCTCTCCGGCTGCTGGGCCGGAGCCGGCGGGGCGGGATCGGGCGGCGACTCGATCAACGTCCTCATGGTCAACAACCCCCAGATGACCGAGCTTCAGAAGCTCGCGCCCCGCTTCACCGATGAGACCGGTATCAAGGTCAACTTCACCGTGCTGCCGGAGAACGACGTCCGCGACAAGATCAGCCAGGACTTCGCCAACCAGGCCGGCCAGTACGACGTGGCGACCCTCTCCAACTACGAGATACCGATCTACGCCCGCAACGGCTGGCTGCACGAGATGGACTCCTACGTCGCCAAGGACCCGGCGTACGACGAGCAGGACGTCCTCAAGCCCATGCGCGAGTCCCTGACCGGCGACGACGGCAAGCTCTACGGCCAGCCCTTCTACGGCGAGTCGTCGTTCCTGATGTACCGCAAGGACGTGTTCGCCGCGAAGGGCCTGACGATGCCCGCGCACCCCACCTGGACCCAGGTCGCCGACCTGGCCGCGAAGGTGGACGGGGCCGAGCCCGGCATGAAGGGCATCTGCCTGCGCGGGCTGCCCGGTTGGGGCGAGGTGATGGCGCCGCTCACGACCGTCGTGAACACCTTCGGCGGCACCTGGTTCGACAAGGACTGGAAGGCCCGGCTCGACTCCCCCGAGTGGGAGAAGGCGGCGAAGTTCTACGTCGACCTGGTCCGTGCGCACGGCGAGTCCGGCGCCGCCCAGTCCGGCTTCGCCGAGTGCCTGAACAACATGACCCAGGGCAAGGTCGCCATGTGGTACGACGCCACGAGCGCCGCCGGTTCCCTGGAGGCGAAGGACTCCCCGGTCAGGGGCAAGGTCGGCTACGCCGCCGCTCCGGTGGAGAAGACCGAGTCCTCCGGCTGGCTCTACACCTGGGCCTGGGGCATCCAGGACGCCTCCCGCAACCCCGACAAGGCCTGGAAGTTCGTCTCCTGGGCCTCCGGCAAGCAGTACGAGGAGCTCGTCGGCGACGAGATCGGCTGGTCCAACGTCCCGGCCGGCAAGCGCGCTTCGACGTACACGAACGCCGCGTACCGCCAAGAGGCCGCCGCCTTCCAGGAGATGACCAAGGAGGCCATCGAGGGCGCCCGGCCCACCGACCCGGGGGTGCAGCCGCGCCCCGCGCCCGGCATCCAGTTCGTCGGCATCCCCGAGTTCACCGATCTCGGCACCAAGGTCTCGCAGGAGATCAGCGCGGCGATCGCCGGACGCCAGTCCGTCGAGTCGGCGCTGAGCAAGTCCCAGCGGCTCGCCGAGAAGATCTCCGAGGAGTACGAGGGACGATGACCGCGACGACGACGGCCCCCCTGGCCACCACACCCGTCCGCACCACCCGCCAACCGTCGGCCCGGCTGCGCGCCTGGGCCACCCGGGCCCCGCTGCTCCCCGCCCTCATCTTCATGATCGCGGTCACCCAACTCCCGTTCGTGGCCACGCTGGTGATCTCGTTCTTCGACTGGAACGCCCTCTATCCGAAGGCCCGCCACTTCACGGGTGTCGACAACTACCGCGAGGTACTCACCGACGCGGACCTGCGCCACTCGGTGTGGACGACCGTCCTGCTGACGGTGGCCGTGGTCCTGGCCAGCCTGGTCCTGGGCCTGGTCCTCGCGCTGCTCCTCGACCGGAGGTTCCGGGGCCGGGGCGTGGTCCGCACGCTGCTCATCGCCCCGTTCCTGGTGGTCCCGGTGGCGGCGGCGCTGCTGTGGAAGCACGTCCTCTACAACCCCGAGTACGGCCTGCTGAACGGCCTGCTGCACTACGTCGGCGGCCCGCAGCCGGACTGGATCTCCAACACCCCGCTACTCGCGGTGGAGGCGTCCCTGGTCTGGCAGTGGACCCCGTTCATGATGCTGATCCTGCTGGCGGGCCTACAGAGCCGTGACCCCCAGCAGCTCGAAGCGGCGCGGGTGGACGGCGCGAGCGACTGGCAGATATTCCGCCACCTCACCCTCCCGCACCTGCGCCGCTATCTGGAACTGGGCGCCCTGCTGGGCTCGATCTACATCGTCCAGAACTTCGACGCGGTCTTCACGATCACCTCGGGCGGCCTGGGCACGGCGAACCTCCCGTACACCGTCTACCAGAGCTTCTACCAGGCCCACGAGAACGGCCTCGCCTCGGCCGCGGGCGTCCTGGTCGTCATCGGCTCGATCATCATCGCGACCTTCGCCCTGCGGGTCGTGTCGTCTCTGTTCCGCGAGGAGGTGGGCCGGGCATGAGCGCGACCATCGTGAAACGCAAGGGACTTGGCCTCGGCGTGACAGCCTGGCTGCTGGGGATCCTCTTCTTCCTCCCCATCGCCTGGATGGCCCTGACGTCCTTCCACTCGGAGTCGGACGCCGCGACCAACCCCCCGTCCTTCGGGGCGGCGTTGACCCTGGACGGATACCGCGAGTTCTTCGGCACGGGCGGCGGCGCGAGCCCCTGGCCGGCGCTGGTCAACTCGACGGTGGCCTCGGTGAGTTCGACGCTCCTCGTCCTCCTCCTGGCACTCCCCGCGGCCTACGCCCTCTCCATCAACCGGGTCCGGAAGTGGACGGACGTCCTGTTCTTCTTCCTGTCGACGAAGATGCTCCCGGTGGTGGCGGGCCTGCTGCCGATCTATCTGTTCGCCAAGAACACGGACATGCTGGACAACATCTGGCTGCTGGTCATCCTCTACACGTCGATGAACCTGCCGATCGCGGTGTGGATGATGCAGTCGTTCCTGGCCGAGGTCCCGGTCGCGATCATCGAGGCGGCGCGGGTGGACGGCGCGAGGCTGCCCACGATCCTCGCCCGCGTCGTCGCTCCGATCGCCCTCCCCGGCATCGCGGCGACGTCGCTGATCTGCTTCATCTTCAGCTGGAACGAGCTGCTGTTCGCCCGGGTCCTGACCGGCGTGGTCGCCGAGACCGCCCCCGTCTTCCTGACCGGCTTCATCACCAGCCAGGGCCTGTTCCTGGCGAAGGTGTGCGCCGCGTCGCTCGTCATCTCCCTGCCGGTGCTCGCCGCGGGGTTCGCCGCCCAGGACAAGCTGGTCCAGGGCCTGTCGTTGGGAGCCGTGAAATGAAGGCCGCCGTCATCGAGTCCGTGGGCAGGGCCGTCGTCGCCGAGGTCCCGGACCCGACGCCGGGCCCGCGGGAGGTGGTCGTTGAGGTCGCGGCCTGCGGGCTGTGCGGCACCGACCTCCACATCCTCCAGGGCGAGTTCGCCCCGAAGCTGCCGATCGTGCCGGGCCACGAGTTCGCGGGCGAGGTGGTCGGGGTGGGCACCCAGGTCACGGAGCTGTCCGTGGGCGACCGGGTGGCGGTGGACCCCTCCCTGTACTGCCACGAGTGCCGCTACTGCCGTACCGGCCACAACAACCTCTGCGAGCGCTGGGCGGCGATCGGCGTGACGACGGCGGGCGGCGCGGCGACCTACGCGCTCGCCCCGGTCGCGAACTGCGTACGCCTCCCCGACCACGTCCGCACCCAGGACGCGGCGCTGGTGGAACCGCTGTCGTGCGCGGTACGCGGCTACGACGTCCTCCAGTCGCGCCTGGGCGCCCACGTCCTGATCTACGGCTCCGGCACGATGGGCCTGATGATGCTGGAGCTGGCCAAGCGGACGGGTGCGGCGAGCGTGGACGTGATCGACGTGAACCCGGCCCGCCTGGAGACGGCCCGCCGGCTCGGCGTCTCGGCGTCCGCGGCGCATGCGGACGAGCTGGACCGCCCCCAGGGCTGGGACCTGGTGATCGACGCCACGGGCAACGCGGCGGCGATCCAGGACGGCCTGGACCGGGTGGCCAAGGCCGGCACGTTCCTCCAGTTCGGCGTGGCGGACTACGCGACGAAGGTGACCATCGACCCGTACCGCATCTACAACCAGGAGATCACCATCACCGGCTCCATGGCGGTCCTGCACAGCTTCGAGCGCGCGGCGGAACTCTTCGCGAACGGGGTGCTCAACCCGGAGATCTTCATCAGCGACCGCATCCCGCTGGACCGCTACCCGGAGGCGTTGGAGCAGTTCGCCGCGGGGGTGGGCAGGAAGATCGTGGTGGTGCCGTAGCGGTTTCCCGGCCGGGGCGGGTGGGCGCGGGCGGGCGAAAACCCTTGGCGCCCACCCCCACCCCGCCCCCTACCATCCGCCCATGCCCAGCCCACACGGCTTCCGCTACGAAGCCCACGCCGACGGAACCGTCCGCATCACCCACCACCAGCGCCTCGCCACCACCCTCCACGGCCCCCGGGCCGCCCAGTTCCTCGCCGAGGTCGAGTCCGCCGCCGACCCCCAGCTCGTCATGGCCCGCTGGACCGGGAACTACAAGCGCGGCAACGAACGCACGGCTCGGAACCACCCCCGAAACCGCCGCTGATCCCGCCCCGTCCCCGCCGCTGATCCCCCGGTCCCCGCCTCCGATCCGAACGGTCGCGGGTAAGGGAACGGTAAAGCGGGTTGGATCGTTCACCGGTCATGACAGCTATGACCCCCGGCTCGAACATCCCTCTCTCCGCCGCGCGCGTGACGGTGGACGTCGCCGCCCCGGTGCGGCTCGACGTATCGGGCCTGCTGCTCACCGCCGACGGCAAGGTGCGCTCCGACGACGACTTCATCTTCTACAACCAGCCCAACGGCCCGGGCGTGACCTACCGCTCGGGCGGCGGCGCGGCACCGGACGCGATCCTCGTGGACACCGCCGCCGTCCCCCCGGGCATCGAGAAGATCGTCGTCACGGCCAGCCCGGACGCCGCCGGCCAGACCTTCCAGGGCATCGAACCGACGGCCACCATCCGCAACGCCGACGACCACTCCGTCCTCGCCACCTTCACGCCCCCGCAGCTCGGCACCGAGACGGCGCTGGTGGTCGTGGAGATCTACCTGCGCAACGGCGCCTGGAAGGCCCGCGCGGTCGGCCAGGGCTACGCCAACGGCCTGGCCGGCATCGCCACCGACTTCGGCGTGACGGTCGAGGAGCCGGCCCCGGCCCCGGTGGCACCGCCCCAGCCGGTCGCCCCGCCGGTCGCCCCGCCGCAGCCCACGATCCAGACCCCGGTCACCCCGCCGGCCCCGCCGATGAGCACGCCCCCGCCGCCGGCGCAGGCGCCCGGCGCCGGGAAGATCAACCTCGACAAGGGCCGCGTCAGCCTCCAGAAGAACCAGACCGTGTCCCTGGTCAAGGGCGGCCGCCCGCTGCTCTCCCAGGTCAAGATGGGCCTCGGCTGGGAGCCTGCGTACCGCGGCAAGGACATCGACCTGGACGCCTCGGTCATCGCCTACGGCCCGCAGCGCAACCACATCGACAGCTGCTACTTCGGCAAGCTGTCGATCGTCGGCGGCGCGATCAAGCACTCCGGCGACAACCTCACGGGTGAGGGCGGTGGCGACGACGAGGTGATCGTCGTCGACCTCGGCCGCCTCCCGCAGGAGGTCACGGGCCTGGTCTTCACCGTGAACTCCTTCTCCGGCCAGAAGTTCACCGAGGTCGCCAAGGCCTACTGCCGCCTCCTGGACGCCGCCACCGGCGAGGAACTGGTCCGCTTCGACCTCACCAACGCCGAGGCCCAGACCGGCGTGATGATGGCGAAGCTGATCAAGCAGTTCTCCGGTGAGTGGGAGATGACGGCGATGGGCGACTTCGTGAAGTCGCGCACGGTCCGGGGAATGGTGAAGCCGGCCGCCCAGGCCCTGTAAGCCACCGCCCCGCCGACCACCCCGGAACGGCCGCCCCCGCCTGACAGGCGCAAGGGCGGCCGCGCCGTTTCGGCGACGCCGCCCAGCCAGGGCCTGTGGCGACGGTGGCGTCTGCCGCGCGACGCCCGGCACGCACAAGAGGGGAACTTCACCCGCCGGGTCCGGCCCCCACCTCCCACTCCCACTCGGTGATCACCGTACGCATCAGACGGGCGGCGGCCGGCAGATGGTTCTGGGCGCCCCAGTGCAGCGTGACCGTGCGGCGGCAGTCCGGGCTGTCCACCGGGATCCAGGCGACCGGCGCCTGGGTGGCGCTGCGGCGGGCGATCGCGGGGGCGAGGCCGATGCCGAGGCCCGCGCTGATCAGGTCGGCGATGGCGCTGTGCTCGTCGGTCTCGCAGACGATCCGCGGGGTGAGACCCCGCGCCGCGAATTGCCGGTCGAGCAGCCGGCGCAGCCAGTGCCCTTCGCGCGCGGTGACGAAGGGCTGGTCGGCGAGTTCGTCGACGGTGACGGACGTGCGCCCGGCCAGCGGATGGCCGAGCGGTGTGCCCACGCCCACCTGCTCCTCGAACAGCGCCACGGACTCCAGCCCCTCGGCGGGGATCGGCTGCGAGGCGACGCACAGGTCGACCTCCTGGGCGCGCAGCCGACGGGCCATGTCCTCGGGCGGCGACCAGTGCAGCGCGATCTCGACGGCGGGATGCGCGCGCTTGTAGGCGGCCAGCGGTCCGGAGAGGGTCAGGAAGGTCTCCGACGCCAGCCGCACGACGCCCGGCCCCTCGCCGCCGGCCTCGGCGACGGCACGCCGTCCCGCGTCGAGTTCGCCCAGGGCACGTTCGACGTGGCCGCGGAAGATCCTGCCGCTGTCGTTCAGCCGGAGCCGGCCGCCCCGGTCGAACAGCGGGGTGCCCAGTTCGCTCTCCAGCCGGGCGATGGTCCGACTCAGCGACGGCTGGGCGAGACGCAACTCCTCGGCGGCCCGGCTGAGGTGCTCCAGTCGCGCCACCACCAGGAACTGCCTGAGCGCGTTCAGCTCCATCATGCCTCCGGATGCATAACCCCATAGCGATATCGGTCTTGGACAAGATAACCACGCGGTCATACCGTCGAGTTCATGAGAAGCGAGGAAGCAGAGATCCGCCGGCACATCGAGAAGCTCGTCGAGGGCCTCCAGGCCAAGGACCCCGACGCCCTGAGGCCTCTCTACGCGCCGGACATCGTGTCCTTCGACGTCCAGCCACCGCTCCAGCACGTGGGCGTCGAGGCCAAACTCAAGAACTGGGAGCCCGTGTTCACGGGATTCGAGACGGTCAGGTACGAGATCCGCGACCTGACCCTCACCGTGGGCGACGACCTCGCGTTCGGGCACGCCTTCGGCCGTCTCGGCGGCACCCTGAAGGACGGGACGGCGATCGGCGGCATGTGGGTCAGGGTCACCTACTGCCTCCGGAAGACCGGCGACGGATGGCTGATCACGCACGACCAGGTCTCCGTGCCGTTCGACATCGCGACCGGCAAGGGAGTGGTCGACCTCGAACCCTGACCCCGCCCCACCGGCTAGAACAGCGCGCTGTACGCGTTCAGCGCCGGCTGCCCGCCCAGGTGCGCGTACAGCACGGTCGCGTCCGCCCCGATCTCGCCGCGTTCGACGAGGTCGATCATCCCGGCCATCGACTTGCCCTCGTAGACGGGGTCGGTGACCATCCCCTCGGTGCGGGCGGCGAGACGCATCGCGGCGAGGGTGGTGTCGTCGGGGATGCCGTACACGCCGGCGTGGTAGCGCTCGTCCAGCTCGACGTCGGCCACCGTCAACTCCCTCTTCACACCGATGAGTCCGCCGGTGGCGTGGGCGATCCTGGCGATCTGCTCCCGGGTGGCGGCGGGCTTCGCCGAGGCGTCGATCCCGAGTACCCGCCGCGGCCGGCCGCCCGCCTCCTCCAGCGCGGCGAACCCGGCGACCATGCCCGCCTGGGTGGAGCCGGTCACCGAGCAGACCACGACGGTGTCGAAGAAGACCCCCAACTCCCGTTCCTGCTCGGCGACTTCGTACGCCCAGCCGGCGAAGCCGAGGCCGCCGAGCGGATGGTCGGAGGCGCCGGCCGGGATGGCGTACGGCGTGCCGCCCGACTCCTCGACCTCCCGGAGCGCCTGCTCCCAGGACTCCTTGAACCCGATCCCGAACCCGGCCCGCACCAGCCGTACGTCGGCCCCCGCGAGCCGGCTGATCAGGATGTTGCCGACCTTGTCGTAGACCGCGTCCGGCCAGTCCACCCAACTCTCCTGCACCAGCACGCACTTGAGCCCGGCGCGGGCGGCGACGGCCGCGACCTGCCGGGTGTGGTTGGACTGGACGCCGCCGATGGAGACGAGGGTGTCGCAGCCCTGGGCCAGGGCGTCGGCGACGAGGTACTCCAGCTTGCGCGTCTTGTTCCCGCCGTACGCGATCCCGGAGTTGCAGTCCTCCCGCTTGGCCCACAGGGACGCGCCACCGAGGTGCGCGGTGAGGCGTTCCAGGGGATGGACGGGCGAGGGTCCGAAGAGGAGCGGGTAACGCTCGTACGAGGAAAGGGACATGGGGAGCCTCCCTGGTCAGTCGCTGTCCGCGAGCTCGGCCAGCCCGCGCCAGATCTCCGCGGTGACCCGCACCGCCGCGTCCACGTCACCGGCCGCGCAGGCCGCGATGAGCCGCTCGTGCAGCCCGGCCGAGCGGCAGCTGCCGCCCTCGCCGAAGCGGCGGCGTTCCAGTCTGCGGATGAGGGGGGTGTAGCGGGCGGCGGTCGCGGCGGCGGCGCGGTTGCCGCTGACGCGGACGAGGACGTCGTGGAGGTCGTCGTCGGCCTGGAGCGCGCCGTCCACGTCACCCGCGCCGACGGCCGCGGCGAACCGTTCGTTGGCCGTGCGCATGGCCTCGATGTCCGCGGCGAACAGCCGGGGCACGGCGATCCGGGTGACCAGCTCGTGCATGGCGCCGACGACCGCGGCGGCGTCCCGTACGTCGGCGGCCACGACCGGCGTCACCCGGGTGTAGCTCTGCGGCTTGCTCTCCAGCAGCCCTTCGTCGACGAGCCGCGAGAACGCCTCCCGTACCGGCGCCCGCGACAGTCCGAGCCGCTCGGCGAGATCGGCGTCCCGCACGACCGCGCCGGGCTCCAGCTCCCCGGCCACGATGGCGTCCCTGATCGCCGCGTAGGCGCGGTCCCTGAGCAACGTACGCGGTATGGCCTCCACAACTGAAATGTTAGATGTCAGCTCTGGGCGCAGACAAGGGTGCGGGCCCTGGGCGCAGACATGAGTGTGGGCCCTGGCCACACACAAGGGTGCGGGCCCTGGGCGCACACAAGGGTGTGGCCCGCACCCCCCGTGAAGTGCGGGCCACACCCTGCCTGCTCGCCAGCCTCAGGCCGCCCACGGCCAGTCGGCGTCGCGGGCGCTCTCCAGCAGCGGCACCATCCGGAACGCCGCGTCCGACAGGCCCCCGAAGGTGTGCCGGTTCGCCGTGCCCGACGGGCCGTGGCCCGCCCGGTAGCCGGCCAGGTTCCAGGTGTAGACCGGCACGTCGGCGGGGACCTGCTCGGTCGGGTCGCCGTAGTGGCTGTACGCGTACTGCTCGTCGGTGACGATCAGCACCCGGTCGTGCCTGCGGTAGTGCCGGCGCACCGCGCCCGTGGTGTCGGTGCCGCCCAGGTTGCCGAAGCGCTCCAGGATCTTGAGCACCGACTCGCCCTTGCGGAACCGCACCTCGGCGCTGGTGGTGCCGAACTGCACCAGGTCCGCCCGCTCCGCGCGCAGCGCGAGCGCCGTGCCGAAGATCGCCGCCGCGTCCGCCCGGTTGAGCTGCGAGCGGTCGGACAGCCGGCCCCACATCGAGCCCGAGCGGTCGACGAGGACGAGCGTCCGGCCGGGCAGCGCGGGCACGTTGGCCAGCGAGTGGCCGAGCGCCTGCTCCAGCGGGTACGCCCAGCGCAGCGACGGCGCGTGCTGGTACGCGGCGAGGTACCGGAAGGGGAACTGCCGCGACCGCGCGACCTCCGCCGGGTCACTGATCCGGGCCGCGACCTGGGCCGCGACCTCGTCGGAGACCCCGGCCTGGTCGAAGTTGCGGAGATTCCGCACGAGCGCCATCGCGCCCATGGACGGAATGACCGCCTCCCAGGCCGCCTTGTCCATCGGCCCCTGCAACCACCCGGCCAGCGCCTCCCAGGTCATCCCGGCCGCGGCGAGCCGCTCGGCGCCGCCCGCGGACGTGACGACCGCGCGCCGCTCCGCGACCGGCAGCGCCATCAGCTCACGGTGGGCGACCAGCGTCCGGTTCGACGCGGGCGGCACGGCCGTGTCCGGGTTGTGCCGGCGGTCGAGGGCGTACCGGAACAGCTCGCCCTGCCACGGCTTGTCCGGGTCGGGCACCGCGTGCACCAGGTTGAGGATGTCGCCGAAGCGGTAGCCCTTGGCCGCGGTGTCGTACTTCAGCAGCGACTTTCCGCTGTAGAGACGTCGTACGGCGTCGGCGACGCCGCGCTTGACGGGCTTGGGCACATTGCGGCCGTAGGTCGCCGTCCAGTATGCGAGCAGCTCGCCGGGCTCGTCCGGACGCCGGAGCACGGAGTCGACGACCTGCCGGTTGGAGGGGCCGCCGGTGGCGCCCGCGTCGAGGCGCGCCTTCACGTACTCGGCGGCGCCGACGACGGAGGCGGTACGGAGGTTGCCCTCGCCGCGCAGCCAGCCGAGCAGGCCTGCGGTCCACTCCGGGTCGGTGACGGCGAGCTCCCGCACGAGCGTCGCGAAGCGGTCGTCGCGGTCGGCGCCGGTCTCGTAGAAGGTCTGCTGGGAGACGAAGTTGGCGACGGCGAGCAGAAAGAGCTCGGAGCGCGCGTCCCGCTCACGGCCTCGGCCGCCCTGGAAGGTGCGCAGCACGCGGCCCGTGGAGGTGACGCGCGAAGTGGGCTGCGCCCGTGCTGTCTTCCTGTTGAATCGCGACATGCTGAATTCCCCCGAATTCACTGTGGGTTTCGGAGGGAGGCGCAGCAAAAGGAGGGTGCCCGAGTTCGAAGTCGGCTGCGGAAAAGACTGGCGCGTCTGCCGTTCCGCCACATCGACCCTGAGTCGATGACGGGATTCGAACCCGCACGAGGGTTTACCCCCACCAGTTCCGGAAGTATCCGCTGCCTGCGCACCGGGCACCCACCTTGAGCTGCGCCTCCCCGAGTTCAAAAAGTTCGCACCGGGAGGTGCATGAAATTGTGGTGTCCAGAGTTCAGGTCGGCGGAACCGACATTAGGTGCTCTAACCCCTGAGCTACACCGGCGCGTTGTACCGGTGGCGGGACTCGAACCCGCGGCCGCCCCATTATGAGTGGAAGTAGGTCCTGCCTTCGCACCTGGACGTTCTTCACTCTAGGAGGCGTGCCGCGGGCGAGCGACTCAATTAATGTCAGCCGCGCTTCTGGCGCTTCCAGGGGCCGGTGATGGCGAGCATGATGCCCGGCGTCTGGATGTTGGCGAAGAGGGTCCGGCCGTCGCAGGAGAAGGTGACGCCGGTGAACTCGCTGTACTCGGGCTCCTCTTCGGTGCCGATGTTGAGTTCGTTGCGGGCGATCGGGTACGTCTTGCCGCTGTCCGTGGCGCCGAAGAGGTGCTGGACGCCCTCGCCGTCCTCGGCGATGACGAGGCCGCCGTACGGGGAGACGGTGATGTTGTCGGGGCCGTCGAAGGCGCCGTCGACGGAGGGGTCGGGGTTGACGCCGAGGAGCACCTTCAGGGTGAGGGTGCGGCGCTTGGGGTCGTAGAACCAGACCTGGCCGTCGTGCTGGACGGGGCTCTCCGTGCGGGCGTAGGAGGAGACGATGTAGGCGCCGCCGTCACCCCACCACATGCCCTCCAGCTTGCGGGCGCGGGTGACCTGTCCGTCGGAGAACTGCTTGCGGACGGCGACGGTCTTGGCGTCGCGGTCGGGGACGTCCACCCAGTCGACGCCGTAGACGGTGCCGATCTTGGTGGCGCGGGAGAGGTCGTCGACGAACTGGCCGCCGGAGTCGAAGCACTTGAAGGCCTGGAGGGCGCCGGCGTCGTCGGCGAGGGTGCGCAGCTTGCCGCGGCCGTGCTCGAAGCCCTGGGGCGGGGTCCAGCGGAAGAGCAGGCCGTTGGGGCCGGCGGCGTCCTCGGTGAGGTAGGCGTGGCCGCGCCTGGGGTCGATGACGACGGCCTCGTGGGCGTAACGGCCGAAGAACTTCAGGGGCTTGGGGGCGCGGTTGGCGCGGTGGTCGATCGGGTCGACCTCGAAGACGTAGCCGTGGTCCTTGGTCATGCCGTTGGTGCCGGCCTTGTCCTCGGTCTCCTCGCAGGTGAGCCAGGTGTCCCAAGGGGTGCGGCCGCCCGCGCAGTTGGTGGAGGTGCCGGCGATGCCGACCCACTCGGCGACGTGCCCGCCGGGGCGGACCTCGACGACCGTGCAGCCGCCGGACGCGGCGGGGTCGTAGACCAGGCCCTCGGTGAGCGGCACGGGGTACTTCCAGTTGGCGCGCGGGCCCTTCAGCTCGTGGTTGTTGACGAGCAGGGTGGTGCCGCGGGGGCCGTCGAAGGTGGCCGTGCCGTCGTGGTTGGACGGGGTGATCTCGCCCGACTCCAGCTTGGTCTTGCCGCTGTAGGTGATGACGCGGTACTTGAACCCGGCGGGCAGCGCGAGGATGCCGTCGGGGTCGGGGATCAGGGGCCCGTAGCCGACTCCGCCGCGAGCGTCCGCCCCGCTCTCGGCGTCGATGTCGGTGGACGCGAGGGCTTGCGGCGCGGTGGCGAGGGCGCCGACGCTGCCGGCCAGCGCGACACCGGCACCGGTGATCGCGGAGTTTCTGGCGAAGTCCCTGCGGGTGAGCGACATGGTGTCTCCTGTGTGGCGGTGGGTGTGCCGTGGGAGGTGGCGGACCTCGGGTCGGCGTCACCGTCCCGCCCACGCCTGAACGGGGGTTGAACACGGGACGACGTCCGCATGTTCGCTTCCATGAATCCGTCCACCGCCGACCCGTGCCCCGGCACGGCCGCGGCGGCACCGCCGCGGCCCTCGGTACCGCTCGGAGGGTCAACCGCCGTGCTGCGAGCGGGCCTTGAAGGCCGCCTTGCGCGCTTCCTTCGCGATCTTCTTGTCCGGGTGCAGCCGCCCCATCGCCTCCAGCACGTCCGCGGTGGCCGGGTGGTCCACCCGCCACGCGGCGGCGAAGAACCCGCTGTGCTGCTGGGCGAGGCCCTCCACGAGCCCCCGCAGCTCCTCGGAGTTGCCCTCGGCGGCGAGCTGTGCGGCGACGGTGTCGACGGTGAGCCAGAAGATCATCGACTCCGAGGGCGGCGGTACGTCCGTGGCGCCGCGCTCGGTGAGCCAGACGCGGGCCAGCCCGCCGAGCTCCGGGTCGTTGAGCACCGCCCGCAGCGCCGGTTCGGCCTCCGGCCCCACGAGGGACAGCGCCTGCTGGCAGCGCAGCCGGCGCAGCGGTGCGCCCGCGTCCCCGCCCCGGCTGGCGGCCAGCAACTCCCGGGCGGCGGCGAGGGGTTCACGCCGGTCCAGCCACTGCTCGGTCTCCGCCTGCGCGGCCCCGGGCGGGAAGCCGGCGGTGCCGTCGAGGAGGGCGTCCGCGCCCTTGTCGACGAGGTCCCCGACGGCCGGCGCCGCGAAGCCGGCCTCGAGGAGCCGGGCCCGCAGCCCGTACAGCCCGAGCGGGGTGAGCCGCACCATGCCGTAGCGGGAGACGTCGGTGTCGTCGACCGGCGCGGCGGGCTCCTCGTCGGCGTCGGCCATGAGCGCCTCGTCGACGGGCTGGTACTCGACGAGCCCGATCGGCTCCAGGACCCGGAACTGGTCGTCGAGGCGCATCATCGCGTCGGAGACCTGTTCGAGGACATCGTTGGTGGGCTCCCCCATGTCGTTGGGCACGATCATGGATGCGGCGAGCGCGGGGAGCGGCACCGGCCGGTCACCGGGGCCGTCCTCGTTGACGGTGAGCAGATAGAGGTTGCCGAGCACGCCGTCGAGGAAGTCGGCCTCGGCCTCCGGGTCCCAGTCGAGGGAGGAGAGGTCGATCTCGCCGCGCTCGTCCATGGCGTCCATCAGGTCGTCGAGGTCGGGCACGCTCGCGTCGGCGACGACCGTGTCCAGCGCGCCGAGCCACACCCCGAGCACGTCCTGCGGGGAGCCGCCGGTGAGCAGGGCGAGGTCCTCGCCGGCCGCGACGGTGCCCTCCTCCTCGTCGGCGATCTCGACGAGCCCGGTGTCGATCGCGACCCGCCAGGCCTCGCTCGCCCAGGCCGCGGCGTCGTCCCCGGTGAGGCCGAGGAACTCGGCGGCGGCGGGGAGCTGGTCCTCGACCAGTCCGCCGCCGGCGTCGACGCGGGTCTCGGGAGAGGCCCAGCGGGCCAGCCGGGCGGCCCGGGAGAGCAGCGGCGTGGACAGCGCGTCCCGCGCCAGCTCCGCTTCGGGGTGCAGCCGCACCGGCGGCAGGGGGGAGCTGTCTGACATCGGCTGCTTCTCCTAGACATCGCGTCTTACCACTCAGCCGCTCAGCCTAGACGGATTTGGACCCATGCCGCCCGGTTCATCTCCCCGCCAGGTCCCGTACATGGCCGAAACCTTGACAACTGACGTGATCACGCAGGAGATTACGCGCGTAGAAATTCACTGCACACCTGTTCACCGCCCTGACACCTGCGCACGCTACTTTCTACGCGCGTCGCTTCCGCCCCACCGGTCGCGGCTCCCACCGTTCCACGCTCCACCCTCGTCCCGGCGCATCTGAACGTCCCCGGAGGGATCCCGTTGCCGAGCAAGTCTTCCGCGCGCCTCGCCGCGCTCACCGTCGCCGCCGTGTGCTCCGCCGCGTCCACGGTCGTCCTGATCTCCCCCGCGCACGCGGACTCCGTGCGCATCCATGACATCCAGGGCACGACCCGGATATCCCCGTACGCCGGCCAGAAGGTCGCGGACGTGTCCGGCATCGTCACCGGCATCCGTACGTACGGATCGTCCAAGGGCTTCTGGATCCAGGACCCGAACGCGGACGACAACCCCGCCACCAGTGAGGGCGTCTTCGTCTTCACCAGCTCCACCCCGAAGGGCGTCGCCGTCGGCGACCTCGTCACGGTGTCCGGCACGGTCTCGGAGTACGTCCCCGGCGGCACCTCCTCCGGCAACCAGTCGATCACCGAGATCACCAAGCCGACCACCACGGTCGTCTCCAGCGGCAACGCCGTCCCGGCCGCCGTGGTCGTGGACGCCAAGTCGGTCCCGGCCGCCTACGCACCGGCCGGCGACGCCGCCGCGGGCAACTCGATCAACGGCCTGACCCTGGAGCCGTCGAAGTACGCCCTGGACTACTACGAGTCCCTGGAGGGCGAGAACGTCCAGGTCGCCGACACCCGCGTGGTCGGCGCCAGCGACCCGTACACCGAGCTGTGGGTGACGGTGAAGCCGCGCGAGAACGCCAACCGCCGCGGCGGCACGGTCTACGGCTCCTACGACTCCCAGAACACCGGCCGGATCCAGATCCAGTCGCTCGGCTCGACCGCCGCCTTCCCGAAGGCGAACGTCGGCGACGTCCTGGAGGGCGCCACGACCGGCCCGCTGGACTACAACCAGTTCGGCGGCTACACCCTCGTCGCGAACTCGATCGGCACGCTGAAGAGCGGCGGCATCGAGCGCGAGACGACCCAGAAGCAGAAGCGCGGCGAGCTCGCGGTCGCCACGTACAACGTCGAGAACCTCGACCCGTCCGACGACACCTTCGCCGCGCACGCCGCCGCGATCGTGAACAACCTCCAGTCGCCCGACATCGTGTCCCTGGAGGAGATCCAGGACAACAACGGAGCGACCAACGACGGTACGGTCGCCGCCGACCAGACGGTGCAGAAGCTGATCGACGCGATCGCGGCCGCGGGCGGCCCGACGTACGACTGGCGCTCCATCGACCCGACGAACGGCACGGACGGCGGCGAGCCGGGCGGCAACATCCGCCAGGTGTTCCTGTTCAACCCGGAGCGGGTCTCCTTCACCGACCGCGCCGGCGGCGACGCCACCACGGCCGTCGGGGTGACCAGGGAGCACGGCAAGGCGGCCCTGACGATCTCCCCCGGCCGCATCGACCCCGCGAACGAGGCCTGGACGTCCAGCCGCAAGCCGCTGGTCGGCGAGTTCGTCTTCCGCGGCCGCACGGTCTTCGTGATCGCCAACCACTTCAACTCCAAGGGCGGCGACTACGGTCTGACCTCGGCGACCCAGCCGGTGCCGCGCAGCTCGGAGGTGCAGCGCCACCAGCAGGCCACCCTGGTCAACGCCTTCGTCAAGGACATCCTCGACACCCAGAAGAACGCGGACGTCGTCGCCCTCGGCGACATCAACGACTTCGAGTTCTCCGACACCGCCAAGATCCTGGAGACGGACGGCGCCCTGTGGTCGGCGATCAAGTCGCTGCCGAAGAGCGAGCGTTACTCGTACGTCTACCAGGGCAACACCCAGGTCCTGGACCAGATCCTGGTCTCCCCGTCGATCCGGCGCGGCTGTGACTTCGAGTACGACAGCGTGCACGTCAACTCGGAGTTCAACGACCAGATCAGCGACCACGACCCGCAGGTCCTGCGCTTCAAGCCGTAACCGCACGGCGGCTCAACAGGCCCGGCTGGACGACGAGTCCAGCCGGGCCCGGCCGTGTCAGGCGGGCAGCAGTCCGAGCACGTGCTCGTAGCGGCTGACCGTACTGCCCTTCAGCCCCGGCCAGTTCTGGACCCGCTTCCACAGCTCGGTCGCCGAGCCGACGCCGTCGCCGGGGGCGGCCATCGCGTCGATGTGGTCCTGGGCGGTCTCCCACTCGGCGTAGTTCAGGACGCGAGTGCCGTCGGTGCCGAGGTGGAAGTGGGCGCCGATGCCGCCGGGGTGCGGGTTCGGCTCGCTCTCCAGGGCCTCGAAGACGGCGTCGACCCAGGCCCGCTGCCGCTCCGGATCAGGGCCCTCGAACTCCACCTCGACGATCACGACACACCCCGGCACGCGCGTGTCACCGTCTTGGGTGCCGCTGCGGTAACGCCGGTAGCGGTCGAGCCGGACCCGTTCGATGCCCGGCACCGCGGTGTCGACCTCGTCGACGCGCTCCTGCCGTTGGGTCTTCACGAACGCCTCGTACGCCGACTCGCTCGTCCACTGCGAGTGGTGCAGCAGGGTGGAGCCGTCGTGCCCGGCGTAGACGTGGTAGCCGAGCAGACCGGCGGCCGGCCAGTCCCGGCGCTCCCAGGTCCGCGCGATCGCCTCCACCGTCAGGCGCTGCCGTTCGGGAGTGCCGACGCGCCAGGTGCTGAAGAAGGGCGCGCCGACGCGCGGGTCGGTCAGGTCGGGGTGGTCGCCGGTACGACGGGTCATGTCGGTCTCCGCTGCTCGGTGCCGGATGCGTGTACCGACGACCCTCCAACCTCAACCGCGATTCAGGTCAAGTCACCTCTTGGGGTAGCGCCATGACACCACGACCACCGCGGCGAGGGCCGCGCCGATGACGAGCGCCGGGCGCGGATGCCGGATCGCCGCCCGGACGACGGGCCGGGCGGGCTGCGGAACGCCGTGCTCGACCCGGTGCTGCAACTCGTGACCGGTCTTCGTCGCCCGGTCCTGTGTCTGATGGCCGGTCCTCGTGGCCCGGTCCTGGACCTTGTGGCCGACCTGCGTGGCCTTGTCCTGCACCGTGTGGCGGGCCTGTGCGGCCCGGTCGTGCAGGGTGTGGCCAGCGTGCGTGGCCCGGTCGTGGGCCGTGTGGCCGGCCTGCGCCGCGGTGCTGCGCAGCTGCACGGTCATCGCGCCCGCCTTGTCCCTGAGGTCGGCCGCCCGCGCCCGCGCTCGGCCCTTGACATCCATCTTTCCTGCCAACTCCTCCACTGTGTCGCCGAGTTGGCTGCGGGTCCGCTCGATCTGCTCGCGCAGCTCCTCGGGGCCCTTGGCCCCGCTGTCCACACCCGGCGTCGTCCGGTCCGTCATCGATGCGCCCTTTCCCTGATCTCCTCGACATCGGCCCTGACGCTGCCGAGGGCCTCCTCGGGCGTGGGGGGTGCGGCGCGGCGGAGCTGGGCACGGCCGCGCGCGGCGAGCAGGGCGGCGGTCGCGAACAGCACGGCCGTCACGATGAGCGCCGCGGCCCAGACGGGCAACGTCAGCGAGAGGGCGGCGGCGGCCGTGGCGGCGAGGGCGAGCAAGCCGGCGTAGGCGACCGCGCCGGCGGCGCCGATCATGCCGCCGCCGCGTCCGGCGCGCCGCCCCTTCTCGGCGAGCTCCTCCTTGGCGAGGGCCACTTCCTGCCGTACCAGCTGGGAGAGCTGTTCGGTGGCCTGGCCGACGAGTTCGCCGACGGAGCGCTGGGCCTGCCCGGGCTCCTGGGTCTGGGTCACGGTGTCCGCCTCCTCTCGGTTTCGGACCGACCGAGTACCCGGACCCGTCCCCGCTACCCCTGCGAACCCGCCTCCGGCCCCCGTTCCCCCAGCCGCGCCAGCTGGGTCTGGAACCAGTCGAGGCGGGCCTGCAACAGGGCCGCCTCCGCGGCGAGTTCGGAGACGCCGAGGTCCGCCGGTGCGGTGCTCCCGCTGCCCGCCACCACCCGCAGCCCCTCCCCCGCCAGCCGTGCGAAGGAGGCGAGCGAGACGGACGTACGACCCCGTAGGCAGGCCGCGCAGGACGGGGCGAGGCCGCGCCAGCCCGGTCGGCCCCAGCCGGCGTCGGCGAGGGCGGAGGCGGTCGTGCCGCAGGCGCAGGGGCCGACGGTGGCGGTGCGGACGCGCTGGCGGGCGTAGCGGTAGCCGAGTTCGAAGCGGAGGTAGCGGCCGAGGACGGAGACCTCCAGCAGGACGGCGGCGCGGTGCTCGGCGGTGCAGAGCAGCGCCTCGGCCGTCGTACGGTCGTGGACGCAGTGGAAGCCGCAGTCGCAGCGGCGGTGCGGTGCCGGGTGCCGCAGGCCGTAGACGCAGGACGCGTCGGCCAGGACTCCGTACGGCAGCGCGCCGCCCAGCGACACCCCGGTGAACCCGGCCCGGGTGCCGTCATGGGACAGCACCGGGTGGGCGATCTTGTATCCGGTCGGCGGCTCCGTCGGGCGTTCCTCCGGAAGCCGGAACCTCATCGGGCGGCCGGTACCTCTTCGGGCGCCTTCAGTTCCTCGATCTCCTCGGGGAGTTCCAGCGCGGGTTCCTCCGCGCGGTCCCGCTCTTCCGCGACTCCGGTGGCGAGTGCCTTGCCGAGCTTCATGACGCCTCCCATGACCTGGGGCCGATGACCGTCCTGGCCATGGTGACCCATGAGGGGCCGATTTGGACATAGGGCCTCCACCGGACCCCACCTCTCAGCATCACTTACCAATACATCGTAGAAGAATTAAGTGGAGCTTCACGATGGCAGTGCCGAGACTACTCCCATGACGTACTCCGGCTCCCCCGCCCCGCTCTTCGGCCGCGCCCTCTGCGCGATGATCACGCCCTTCACCGAGGGCGGCGCCCTCGATCTGGCAGGGGCGCAGCGGCTCGCCGAGCGGCTGGTGGCGGAGGGCTGCGACGGCCTGGTCCTGTCCGGCACCACGGGCGAGTCGCCGACCACGTCGGACGCCGAGAAGGCGGACCTCGTCCGGGTGGTACGGGAGGCGGTCGGCAGCCGGGCATCGATCCTCACCGGCATCGGCACCTTCGACACCCGGCACACCGTCGAACTCGCCCTGGAGGCCGAAAAGGCGGGCGCGGACGGGGTGTTGCTGGTCAGCCCGTACTACAGCAAGCCTCCGCAGGACGCCCTGGAGGCGCACTTCCGCCAGATCGCGGACGCCTCCGGCCTGCCGATCGCCCTCTACGACATCCCGGGCCGCACCGGCACCCGCATCGAGCCCGACACGCTGCTCCGGCTCGCCGAGCACCCGAGGATCGTCGCGGTCAAGGACTGCTCCTACGACTTCCTCGCCGCCCAGAAGGTCATCGCCCGCACGGAGTTGGCGTACTACGCGGGCTGCGACGAGCACAACCTCGCCCTGTACGCGGTGGGCGGGGCGGGGTACATCAGCACGGTGGCGAACGTCGTCCCGGCCCGACTCCGTGCCGTCCTGGACGCGTTCGACGCGGGCGACACGGCCGAGGCGGCCCGCCTCCAGCAACAGGCCACCCCGCTCATCGAGTTGATGATGTCGGCGGGCCTGCCCGGCACGGTCACGGCGAAGGCCCTGCTCAACGAAGTGGGCCTGCCCGCGGGCCCGGTCCGCGCGCCGCTGCTGCCCGCCGGCCGGGAGGCGGTCGACGGGCTGCTGGCGGCGTACCGGGCGCTGCGCTGAGTCAGCGCTCCGCGAAGACCGGCTCCCACGCCAGGTTCGGCGGGCCGTCGTCCGGGTCGCGCTCGCCGCTCAGGACCACGACCTTGTCGCTGCCGATCGTGACGAGGACGAGGTGGTCCTTGTAACCGGCGTTCTTGAGCGGCGTGGTGCGTTCCCAGGCGATGAGGCGCTTGTCGTCGACCCAGGCGAGCAGGTGGCCACCGCGGACCTTGGTGATCTCCTTGCCGGTGAGCGGGTTCCGGATCGAGGAGTAGGACTTGCCGGGGAGCTTCTTGCCCATGTTGACCTCTTTGGTCAGACCGAGGGCGGCCAGCTCGCCGTTCGGGGAGATCCGGGCCGGGACGTCCCAGCGCAGGTACTTCTCCTTCGCGGGCGCGGTGATCTTCTTGCCGGAGAGGTTGTAGAACTCCTCCATGCCGTCGCTGCCGCCGATGATCCGCGCGTACAGCGCCTTGTCGTCGTCGGTGAAGGCGAAGTCGGCGCGGCTCGGGACATCACGGCTGGACTTGATCTGCCACCAGGCTCCGTTGTGACTCACCATGTCGAAGATCATGTATCCGGTCCGGGACGTGGTCCGGTCCGCCATCCAGGCGTTCGCGCCGCCGTCGGCGCTCTTGACCTCGGTCACGTGGTCCGGGTTCTTGTCGTACGTCGTGAGGACCAGCTTGGTCCCGTCGTGGGAGAACGACAGCCCGCCGAGCCCCATCCTGATGTCGATCCACTGCTTGACCTTCCCTGTCGTGAGGTCGAGCAGCCCGAACCGGGAGGCGGGCACGGTCCGTTCGAGGACGGCGGCGGTCTTGGCGCCGGGCGCGACGGCGACGTAGGACCATCGGGTGTCCTTCTTGTACCGGCCGGTGCCGGGGTCGAGGAGCCGGTAGGTCCGTTCGGTGACCCCCTCGCCCTTGCCGGTCTTCCGGGTGGTCGTCGTGTAGTAGGCGGCGGCGACGGTCCGCCCGGCCGAGATCGCCGTCACCGGCAGCGAGTGCCCCCCGGTCACCCGGCTCGGCCGTACGTCGTCCCGGCCGCCGGAGACCAGCTGCGGCACCGCCACCGAGACGGCGACCACGGCCGCGGTGGCCGCCGCGACGGACGCGAAGGTACGGGTCCGCCGGCGCCGGCGCACGGCGAGTACGCGGTCGGCGAACCCCGGCGCCACCGGCTCCTGTGCACCGGCCAGGTCCCGCAGGGAGTCCCGTACGAGTTCCTCGACGTTCACGGCCGTACCTCCACGGGTGCGTAGTCACGGGACGGCCGGCTCGGGGCGTTGAGGGCGGCCAGTTCGGGGGCGAGAGTGCGCAGTCGGGCGAGCGAGCGGTGGGTGGTGGACCGTACGGTGCCGACCGAGCAGCCCAGGATGCGGGCCACGTCGGCCTCCGGCAGGTCCTCGAAGTAGCGCAGCACCAGCACGGTGCGCTGCCGGGCGGTGAGCCGCGCGAGCGCGCCCCGCATCACCAGGCGCACCTCGGCGGCCGCGGAATCATCGCCGCCGGTACGGCCCTCCGGTGGCTCGGCGACGCTGAGCTCGCGTCTGGGCCACTTCAGCCGCCAGCGGCTGATCTGCTGACGGTAGAGGATCTGCCGTACGTACGCCTCGGGCTCGTCGATGCGGTGCCAGCGGCCGGCCGCCTTGATCAGCGCGTTCTGCAGCAGGTCCTCGGCGGTGTGCCGGTCGCCGCCGCTGAGCAGCACGGCCGTCTTCAGCAGCGCGGACGACCGGTGCTCCACGAACTCCCGGAAACTGTCCTGCGCCTCGGCATCCATCGTCACCTTCTCTTCCCCGGGGTGCTGTCCCCGGGGCCCGTCCCCGGAACGGACCCGGTGTCCGTCCCCTCCGCCCCTTGTGACGCGCGCGGCCACGCCCCGCTATGCCTGCCGCGCACAGAAAATTCCAGCGAACCGCATCCCTCCCTGTCGTACGGTGATCCGGTGAGCCGCCCTCTGCTCTTCCTCGACGTCGACGGCCCCCTGAACCCGTACGCGGCGAAGCCGGAGCGCCGCCCCGAGGGTTACACGACGATCCGGGTGGCCCTGCACCCGGGCCGCCCGCTGCGCGTGTGGCTCAACCCGTCCCACGGCCCGGCCCTCCTCTCCCTGCCCTACGACCTGTGCTGGGCGACGACCTGGATGGACGCGGCCAACCGCTGGATCGCCCCGGTCGTCGGACTCCCCGAGCTCCCCTACGTCGACTTCGGCGACCGTCTCCTCACCCACCGCCCGGACGGGGTGCACTGGAAGACGGAGGCGATCGTGGCGTACGCCGAGGGCCGGCCCTTCGCGTGGGTGGACGACGAACAGAGCCCCGCGGACGAGGCGTTCGTCGCCGAGCACCATCCCGGCCCCGCCCTGCTGCACCACGTCGACCCCCGAATCGGCCTGCGCGAGCGGGACTTCGCGATGTTGCGGAACGCTACGCTGACCTGAACGCGCCTCCGGCACAGAGCGGGAACCACTTGATGCTGCCTCAGAGTCCTCCCGAAGACCCCGACCTTCCCGGCGTGTTCGGGTCGGCGGACGCGATATCCGTGGAGGGACAGCGGGATTACCTCAAGTGGACTCGCGGACGCCTTCAACTCGCCCTGGCCGCAGCCCTGTTCGGCGGCATCGCGGCCGCCGTCGACCGGCACGGCGCGGTGGAGAAGACGGCGGCGGCCCTGGCCCTGACCGCCTTCATCGCCGCCCTGCTCACCGAGGTCCATCTGCTGCGGGACAAGCCCGAGGAGCGCTGGTACACCGGCCGGGCGCTCGCCGAGTCCGTGAAGACGCTGGCGTGGCGCTACATGGCGGGCGCGGCGCCGTTCCCGCCGTCCCTCGGGGACGACGACGCCCGCGCCGTGATGCTGACCCGCATCCACGACCTGACGACGGAGGCGAACCTCCCCGGCCTCACGTTCGGCCAGGTCCAGGTCCAGGTCACGGACCGGATGCGGGAGATCAGGAAGCTGGACTTCACGGGCCGGAAGTCCGCGTATCTCACGCTGCGGGTGGCGGACCAGGAGACCTGGTACGAGAACAAAGCCAGGTTCAACAAGCAGAACTCCGGCAAATGGCGGACCATCCTGATCGTCTTCGAGGTCCTCGGCGTGGCTGTCAGCACCGTCAGCCTGCTGGACATCGCCGACGTCGACGCGGGCGGCGTGGTGGCCGCCGCCGTCGCCGCGGCGGGGGCGTGGCTGGAGGTCAAGCAGTACGACAACCTCGCCTCTGCCTACTCCCTCACGGCCACGGAACTCGGCTTCGTCCGCATGACCGGCGAGAACGTCACGGCCGAGGCGGACTGGTCGCGGTACGTCGTCTCGGCGGAGCAGGCGATCAGCAGGGAGCACACGATGTGGCTGGCGCGGCGGCTGGGGATGCGGGCGGTACGGATGAATCCGGAGTGAGAGGGGAGCGAGACCGCCTCTGAGGGCGGTCGACCGGGAAGGCGGCCTCGCTCAAGGCCCTCTGATCTGATCAGTTTGTGGCTGATGTTGTGGCTGATCAGTTGGGCTGATCAGTTGGGCTGATCAGTTGTGGCTGTGCAGGATCTCGTTCAGACCGCCCCACACCGCGTTGTTCGGGCGGGCCTCGACCGTGCCGGTGACCGAGTTGCGGCGGAAGAGGATGTTGGAGGCGCCGGAGAGCTCGCGGGCCTTGACGATCTGACCGTCGGGCATGGTGACACGGGTGCCGGCGGTGACGTACAGCCCGGCCTCGACCACGCACTCGTCGCCGAGCGCGATACCGACGCCGGCCTCGGCGCCGACGAGGCAGCGCTCGCCGATGGAGATGATGACGCTGCCCCCACCGGAGAGGGTGCCCATGGTGGAGGCGCCGCCACCGATGTCCGAGCCGTCGCCGACGACGACACCGGCGGAGATACGGCCCTCGACCATGGACGTGCCGAGGGTGCCGGCGTTGAAGTTGACGAAGCCCTCGTGCATGACGGTGGTGCCCTCGGCGAGGTGCGCGCCGAGCCGGACCCGGTCGGCGTCGGCGATCCGGACACCCTTCGGCGCCACGTAGTCGGTCATCCGCGGGAACTTGTCGATGGAGGTCACCTGAAGGTGCAGCCCCTCGGCCCGCGCATTGAGCCGCACCTTCTCGACGTCGTCGACGGCGACGGGGCCGAGGGAGGTCCAGGCGACGTTGGCGAGGAAGCCGAACATGCCCTCCAGGCTCTGGCCGTGCGGCTTGACGAGCCGGTGGCTGAGGAGGTGGAGGCGCAGGTAGACGTCGTGGGCGTCGATGGGCTTGGCGTCGAGCGACGAGATGACCGTACGAACCGCGACGACCTCGACGCCACGCCGCGCATCCGTCCCGATCGCCTTGGCGGCGCCCTCGCCGAGCGCCTCGACGGCCTGCTCGGCGGACAGCCGCGCGGTGCCGGAGGGGCCGGCCTCTTCCGTCAGCTCGGGCGCGGGGAACCAGGTGTCGAGAACGGTGCCGTCAGCGGCGACGGTGGCGAGCCCGGCGGCCACGGCACCGGTCGTACGAGGAACAGTCGTGTCGGTCATGAGGGCAACCTAACCGGCCGGGGGCTGCGGAGGCTAACCAGCGGGGGTCGCGTCTCAGGTGGCGGGCCAGGCGAGGGGTGCGTGACGGGTCGGGGCCGCGGCGGGGGGCGTGGCGGGTCGGGGCCGCGGCGGGGGGCGTGGCGGGTCGGGGCCGCGCGGGAGGTTCGCCGTGGGTCGGGGCCGCGCCGGGGGGTGTCCGTCCTCGGAACGGCGCGGAATCGGTCCTTCATAAGGGGCACCCGTGCGGACGCGCCAACCGCTGCGGGCGGACACCCCCCGACACGTCCCCTTCCCGCCGTCGCCGGGTGCCGCGCCCCAGGGGTGCCCGCCCTCTGCCCCACGCCGGGGCGGGCAACGCCCTCACGAGCACGGGGGCCTTCCTCGCTTCACACGCCGGTGCGGGCCACGCCCCCAGGGGCGCGGGGAACTGCGCGACCAGCCACGACGCACCCGCACCCGCCCACCCAGCCCCTCCGCCGACGGGGGTCTGGGGGCGGAGCCCCCAGGAGCAGCGGGGTCGAAGGGGCGGCAGCCCCTGGGGATGGGAACGGGTAGGGGCGGCGGGGGCGAAATCCACCACCCACCACCGGCACACCCTGCCCTAAGTTCCTTCTGGGAACCGGCTATGCCAACATGACAGCCTCGACGAACGAAGGGACGGCACGCCATGGCCCGCAGGACGCGCCTGGAGGACTCCACCTGCGCCATCGCGCAGGCCCTGGACGTCGTCGGCGACTGGTGGACCCTGCTGATCGTCCGCGACACCGCCCGCGGAGTACACCGCTTCGACGAACTCCAACGCGAACTCGGCATGTCCAGAAAGGTGTTGACCGAACGCCTGCACCTCCTCGTGGACGCCGACGTCCTCACCCGAGTGCCGTATCAGGAACGCCCCGTGCGCTACGAGTACCGGCTCACCCCACGCGGCCACGCCCTGCTCCCCGTCCTCGTCGCCCTCCAGGACTGGGGCGACGCCTGGGTCCTCGGCGACGGCGGTACGACGGCCACCGCGACCGAGGCCTCGACGGAGGCCCGACGGGTCCACGAACTCGTCGGCACCCGCCTCCCCGAGCTCCAACTCCTGGACGATCACGCCGAGTTGCGCGACCCGGTCGCGAAGGGCACCCCGTTCACCGTCCTGTACGGCTTCCCCGGCGCCTACGCCCGCGCCGACTCCTATCCACCGGGCTGGTCGGACATCCCCGGCACCCCGGGCTGCACCCTGGAGTCCCGCACCTACCGCGACCACCAGCCCGACTTCGCCGCGGCGGGCGCCACGGTCCACGGCGTCTCCACCCAACGCCCGGACGAACAAAGGGCGTTCGCGGAGAAGGAGAACCTGGGCTTCCCGCTCCTCTCCGACGCCGACCTGTCCCTCATCGCCGCTCTGCGCCTGCCGACGTTCCGCGCGGCGGGCGCGAGCCGGCTCAAGCGGCTCACCCTCGTGATCGACCGGGAGCGGGTGGTGCGGGACGTGCAGTACCCGGTGACGGACATCGCGGGGAGTGTGACAGCGGCACTGGCGACGGTCAGGCGTCTGAGCGGGGCGGAATGATCCGCGCCAGCACCTCGCGGGCGTACGCCTCGTCGTACACCCCGTCCGTCAGCAGCACCTGAAGACAGATCCCGTCCATCAACGCGGCCAGCGCCCGCGCCGTGACCGGATCGGTGTGGCGGGCCACCAGCTCGACGAGCCGCTCGGTCCACTCGGCGGCGACCGGCCGCAGGGCGGGTCGGCGCAGGGCGGCGAGGTAGAGCTCGTACTCCAGCTCCACACCGGTACGGTCACCGGCGAGCCACTCCCCCATCCAGCCCGCGAGCTCCGTGGCCAGGTCGGCGTGCGGGTCCTCCAGTCCGCCGCGCGCCGCGATCACCTTGGCGAAGCCCTCGTTCGCCTGCCGCAGCGCCGCGACCATCAGCTCGTCGAGGGTCTTGAAGTGGTACGTCGTCGAACCGAGCGGCACATCGGCCTCGGCGGCGGCCGTGCGGTGGCTCAGCCCGGCCAGCCCCTTCTCGCCGACGACCCGGATCGCCGCGTCGATGATCCGCTGCCGGCGCTCGGGATCGTAGCGCCGGCCCATCAGTGCGCACCGCCCAGGTTCAGCACGACCACCCCGACGATGATCAGCACGATCCCGGCGGCCTTGGCGGCCGTCATCCCCTCCCCCAGGAACGCCATTCCGATGGCGGCGATGGAGGCGGTGCCGACACCGGCCCAGATCGCGTACGCGGTGCCGACCGCGACCGTCCGCAGGGTCTGCGCGAGCAGCGCGAACGAGACCACGTACCCGAGCACGGTCAGCAGCGAGGGCAGCAGCCGGCTGAACCCCTCACTGTACTTCATCGCGGTCGTCGCGCCCACCTCGGCCGCGATGGCCGCACCCAGCAGCACATATCCCATGTGTACGAGTGTACACATGGTGCGTACAGCCGTACACAACGATGCCGGGCAATGTCCAGACCAAAGGATGTGGAAGAGGTCGCGAAAGCCATGTGAACGGTCCGTGGAGAACGATATGGAAACCGCTCACTGAAAGGGCTGCTGCGAAGGAAGCCGTTCCACTACTGTGCCGTTTGCTTCACCGTTCACACACCCCCCATTACAGCCGCGGCCTTGCCATGGGCTCCGCCGGAGGAACCGCGCATGCCAGAAAACCAGTCCCGTCCTCCCCAGCCCTGGGAGAACGGGTGGGTCCCCGACACCTCCCGAGCCCCCGGGACCCGACGTCTCTATCTCGCGGGCGCGCTGGCGGTGGCCACGATCATCGCCTGCGTGACGGCGATAGCCTGGACGGACAGGGGACCTGAGGCCCCGTCACAGCCGCCGGCCTCGGGCACCGCGACACAGCCCGGCCTGCTCTCGTTCGGCACCCCGCCCCCGCCGGTGGTGACGCCGCCGAAGGGAAAGAGCGGCCTCACCACCGACGAGGCCACGAGCCCGGCCCCGCACCAACAGGGCTCCGCGTCCCCGTCCCCGGCGGCGCACCCCACCACCAAGTCCCCCTCCAGGCACCCGAGTTCATCGGCCGACCCGAAGCCGGCGGCAACCTGGCGCTCGGTCCGCTCGGTCAACTACCCCGACCGCTACTGGCACGTGAGCGGCGGCTACGTGAAACTCGACCCCGTCGGCGGCTCGGAGTCCCGCGAGGACTCCACCTTCAAACTGGTCAAGGGCCTGGCGGACAGCTCCTGTTACTCCTTCGCCACCGCCGACGGCCAGTACCTGCGCCACCGCAGCTTCGTCCTGGTGGCGAACCGCAACGACGGCTCGCCCCTGTTCCGCCAGGACGCGACCTTCTGCCCCCGCCCGTCGTCGTTCCCCGGCGCGATCATGCTGGAGTCGGTGAACTACCCCGGCCGCTTCCTCCGCCACCAGAACTTCCAACTCAAGCTGGACCCGTACCAGTACAACGACATGTACCGCCAGGACTCGGCCTTCCGCCTGGTGACGGGGCTGGCCTGAGCATGCGAAAGGGGCCGCGGCACACGGCCACGGCCCCTTCACACATGCTCTGTCAGACGTTGAACCCAAGCGCCCGAAGCTGCTCGCGTCCGTCGTCCGTGATCTTGTCCGGGCCCCACGGCGGCATCCAGACCCAGTTGATGCGCAGCTCGTTGACGAGGCCGTCCGTGGCGGACTTGGCCTGGTCCTCGATGACGTCCGTCAGCGGGCAGGCCGCCGAGGTCAGGGTCATGTCGATCGTCGCGATGTTGGCGTCGTCGATGTGGATGCCGTAGATCAGGCCCAGGTTGACGACGTCGATGCCCAGTTCGGGGTCGACGACGTCGTACAGCGCCTCGCGGATCTCCTCCTCCGAGGCCGGCTTCATCTCAAGCGTCTCGCTCATGCCGTCTTCCTTTCGGCGTCGGCTCCGCCCAGGGCCTGGGCCGTCGCGTCCTTCCACGCCATCCAGCTGAGGAGGGCGCACTTCACCCGGGCCGGGTACTTGGAGACACCGGCGAACGCGACCGCGTCCTCCAGCACCTCCTCCATCGCGTCGTCGGGCTCGATCTTGCCCTTGGACTGCATCAGCTCCAGGAAGGTCTCCTGGATCCGCTGCGCGTCGGACACGTCCTTGCCGACCAGGAGGTCGTTCAGGACCGAGGCCGAGGCCTGGCTGATCGAGCAGCCCTGGCCCTCGTACGAGATGTCCGCGATCTGCTCGCCGTCGTACTTCACGCGCAGCGTGATCTCGTCGCCGCACGTCGGGTTGACGTGGTGCACCTCGGCGTCGCCATCCCGGAGACCGCGCCCGTGCGGGTGCTTGTAGTGGTCCAGGATGACTTCCTGGTACATCGAATCAAGCTTCACGACTCAGCCAGCTCCTCAGCCGAAGAAGTTCCGTACGTGCTCCAGACCGTCGACCAGAGCGTCGATCTCGGCCGGCGTGGAGTACAGATAGAACGACGCTCGCGTGGTCGCAGGAATTCCGTACCGGAGGCAGACCGGGCGGGCGCAGTGGTGACCCACGCGGACCGCGATGCCCTGCTCGTCCAGTACCTGGCCCACGTCGTGGGGGTGGATGTCACCGAGGGTGAACGAGATCGCCGCGCCCCGGTCCTCGGCCGTCGTCGGGCCGATGATCCGCAGGTCCGGGACCTCGTTGAGCTTCCGTACCGCGTACTCGGTCAGCGCGTGCTCATGGGCGAGGATCTTGTCCATGCCGATCGAGTTCAGGTAGTCGATCGCCGCGCCGAGACCGACCGCCTGGGCGATCGGGGGCGTGCCCGCCTCGAACTTGTGGGGGGCGGGAGCGTACGTCGACGAGTGCATCGACACCGTCTCGATCATCTCGCCGCCGCCCAGGAACGGAGGCAGGTCCTCCAGGAGCTCCTGGCGGCCCCAGAGCACGCCGATGCCCGTCGGACCGCACATCTTGTGGCCGGTGAAGGCCACGAAGTCGGCCTGGAGGGCCTGCACGTCCAGCGGCATGTGCGGCGCGGCCTGGGAGGCGTCGATGCAGACGAGCGCACCGACCTCCTGAGCGCGGCGGATTATCGTCTCGACCGGGTTGACCGTACCGAGGATGTTCGACACCAGCACGAAGGAGACGATCTTCGTCTTCTCCGTGATGATCTCGTCGATGTTGGACAGGTCGAGGCGGCCGTCGTCGGTCAGGCCGAACCACTTCAGCTTCGCGCCCGTGCGCTGCGCGAGCAGCTGCCACGGCACGATGTTGGAGTGGTGCTCCATCTCCGTGATGACGATCTCGGTCTCGGAGTCCACCCGGTAGGGCTCGTCGGCCCAGCCCAGCATGTTCGCCACGAGGTTGAGCGACTCGGAGGCGTTCTTGGTGAAGATCACCTCGTCGCGCGAGGGCGCGTTGATGAACGCGGCGACCTTGTCGCGCGCGCCCTCGTACAGCGCCGTGGCCTCCTCGGCGAGCACATGCACACCGCGGTGGACGTTGGCGTTGTAGCGCTCGTAGTACTCGCTCAGGGCGTCCAGTACCTGGCGCGGCTTCTGCGAGGTCGCCGCGTTGTCCAGGTACACGAGCTTCTGACCGTCGTGGACCTGGCGGTCCAGGATGGGGAAGTCCTTGCGGATCGCCTCGGTGTCGAGGAGGCCCGGCAGCTGTGTCACGCGGATGCGCCACCCTTCGTGTAAGCCTCGTAGCCCTCGTTCTCCAGCTTGTCCGCGAGCTCGGCGCCGCCGGACTCGACGATGCGGCCGCCGGAGAAGACGTGGACGTAGTCGGGCTTGATGTAGCGCAGGATGCGCGTGTAGTGCGTGATCAGCAGAGTGCCGACCTCGCCGGTCTCGCGGACGCGGTTGACGCCCTCGGAGACGATGCGGAGGGCGTCGACGTCCAGACCGGAGTCCGTCTCGTCGAGGATCGCGACCTTCGGCTTGAGCAGTTCGAGCTGGAGGATCTCGTGGCGCTTCTTCTCACCGCCGGAGAAGCCCTCGTTGACATTGCGCTCGGCGAAGGACGGGTCCATGTTGAGGCGCTCCATGGCCTCCTTGACCTCCTTCACCCAGGTGCGCAGCTTGGGGGCCTCGCCGCGGACGGCGGTGGCGGAGGTGCGCAGGAAGTTGGAGACGGAGACACCGGGGACCTCGACCGGGTACTGCATCGCCAGGAACAGGCCCGCGCGGGCGCGCTCGTCGACGGACATCTCCAGGACGTCCTCGCCGTCCAGCGTCACGGTGCCGCCGGTGATCGTGTACTTCGGGTGACCCGCGAGGGAGTAGGCGAGGGTCGACTTGCCGGAGCCGTTGGGGCCCATGATGGCGTGCGTCTCGCCCTGCTTCACGGTCAGGTCGACGCCCTTGAGGATCTCCTTCGTGGCGTTGTCGGCCTCGACGGTGACGTGCAGGTCTCGGATTTCAAGCGTTGCCATGGGTGCCTCAGGACTCCTGGGTGAGGGAGACGAGCACGTCGTCCCCTTCGATCTTTACGGGGTATACGGGGACGGGGCGCGTCGCGGGAAGGCCGGACGGCTTGCCGGTGCGGAGGTCGAAGCTGGAGCCGTGCAGCCAGCACTCGATCTGGCAGTCCTCCACCTCGCCCTCGGAGAGGGAGACGTTCGCGTGGGAGCAGATGTCGTGGATCGCGAACACCTCGCCCTCGGTCTTGACGACCGAGACCGGCGTGCCGTCGAGTTCCACCCGCTTCGGGGTGTCCTCCTCCAGCTCGCTCAGCCCACAGGCGCGTACGAAAGCCATCAGACCGTGGCCTCCAGCTCGGCCTCGATCTTCTCCAGCAGGCGAGCCTCGATGTCCTCGACGCCGATCTGCTGGACCAGCTCGGCGAAGAAGCCGCGGACCACCAGGCGACGGGCCTCGTCGGCGGGGATGCCGCGGGCCATCAGGTAGAAGAGCTGCTCGTCGTCGAAGCGGCCGGTCGCGGAGGCGTGCCCGGCGCCGACGATCTCGCCGGTCTCGATCTCCAGGTTCGGCACGGAGTCGACCCGGGCGCCGTCCGTGAGGACGAGGTTCCGGTTCATCTCGTAGGTGTCGGTGCCCTCGGCCTTGGCCTCGATCAGCACGTCACCGATCCACACGGCGTGCGCGTCGTCGCCCTGGAGCGCGCCCTTGTAGACGACGTTGGACTTGCAGTGCGGGGTGTTGTGGTCGACCAGGAGACGGTGCTCCTGGTGCTGACCGGCGTCCGTGAAGTACAGACCGAACAGCTCGGCCTCGCCACCGGTGCCGGCGTAGGTCACGCGCGGGTGCAGTCGTACGAGGTCGCCGCCGAAGGTGACGACCACGGACTTGAAGGAGGCGTCCCGGCCGACGAGCGCGTTGTGCTGCGCCACGTGCACGGCCTTGTCGTCCCAGTCCTGGACGGAGACGACGGTCAGCTTGGCGCCGTCGCCGAGCACGTAGTCGACGTTGGCGGCGAGGACGGCGTCACCGGTGTGGTCGATGACGACGACGGCCTCGGCGAAGGCGCCCAGCTCGATCACCTGGTGGGCGAAGGCGGTGCCGCCCTCGCCGTGCACGGCGATCCGGACGGGCTCGGTGAGGACCGTCTCCTTGGGGACGGTGATGACACCGGCCTTCTCGAACGCCGAGTACGCCTGGGCGGCGATGCGGTCCACCGGGGTGCCCGCCTTGCCGAGGCGCGCGTCGTCACGGCCGACGGTCTCGACGGTGACACCCTCGGGGGCCTCCACCTCGACCTTCAGACCGTCGCCGGTCGCGACCGCGGTGCCGTCGTGCAGCCCGCGCAGGCGCTCCAGCGGGGTGAACCGCCACTCCTCCTCGCGGCCGTGCGGGACCGGGAAGTCCGCCACGTCGAAGGACGGGGGCGCGCTCATGCGCGTGGCGACGGTCGACTCGGCGGCCACCGCGATCGAACCGGCGGTGGTGGACCCCACCGGGATGTTCTGAGCCTCAGCCATGGCTGTCGGTCTGCTCTCTTCCTACGTAAGTGACTTGACGGAGACGGGTCGCTACTAGCCGACCGCGCCTTCCATCTGGAGCTCGATCAGCCGGTTGAGTTCCAGCGCGTACTCCATCGGCAGCTCCTTCGCGATGGGCTCGACGAAGCCGCGCACGATCATGGCCATCGCCTCGAACTCGGAGAGACCGCGGCTCATCAGGTAGAAGAGCTGGTCCTCGGAGACCTTGGAGACGGTCGCCTCGTGGCCCATGGACACGTCGTCCTCGCGGACGTCCACGTAGGGGTACGTGTCGGAGCGGGAGATGGTGTCGACGAGCAGCGCGTCGCACAGCACGTTGGACTTGGAGCCGTGGGCGCCCTCACCGATCTCGACGAGACCGCGGTAGGACGTACGACCGCCACCGCGCGCCACCGACTTGGAGACGATGTTGGAGGAGGTGTTCGGCGCCATGTGGACCATCTTGGAGCCGGCGTCCTGGTGCTGGCCCTCGCCCGCGAAGGCGATGGACAGGGTCTCGCCCTTGGCGTGCTCGCCCATCAGGTAGACGGCCGGGTACTTCATGGTGACCTTGGAGCCGATGTTGCCGTCGATCCACTCCATGGTTGCGCCCTCGTACGCCACGGCGCGCTTGGTGACCAGGTTGTAGACGTTGTTCGACCAGTTCTGGATGGTCGTGTAGCGGCAGCGGGCGTTCTTCTTGACGATGATCTCGACGACCGCGGAGTGCAGCGAGTCCGACTTGTAGATCGGGGCCGTACAACCCTCGACGTAGTGCACGTAGGCACCCTCGTCGACGATGATCAGGGTCCGCTCGAACTGGCCCATGTTCTCCGTGTTGATACGGAAGTAGGCCTGGAGCGGGATCTCCACGTGGACGCCCGGCGGGACGTAGATGAAGGAGCCGCCGGACCACACCGCGGTGTTCAGCGACGCGAACTTGTTGTCGCCGACCGGGATGACGGTGCCGAAGTACTCCTTGAAGAGCTCCGGGTGCTCCTTCAGGGCGGTGTCGGTGTCGAGGAAGATGACGCCCTGCTCCTCCAGGTCCTCACGGATCTGGTGGTAGACGACCTCGGACTCGTACTGGGCCGCGACACCGGCGACGAGGCGCTGCTTCTCCGCCTCGGGGATGCCGAGCTTGTCGTACGTGTTCTTGATGTCCTCGGGCAGGTCCTCCCAGGACTCCGCCTGCTTCTCCGTGGAGCGCACGAAGTACTTGATGTTGTCGAAGTCGATGCCCGACAGGTCCGAGCCCCAGTTCGGCATGGGCTTCTTGTCGAACAGGCGCAGGCCCTTGAGACGGAGCTTGGTCATCCACTCCGGCTCGGACTTCTTCGCGGAGATGTCGCGGACGACGTCCTCGCTCAGACCACGCTTGGCAGAGGCACCGGCCTCGTCGGAGTCCGCCCAGCCGTATTCGTACTTACCCAGGCCCTCGAGCTCGGGGTGGGCAGTCTCCTCGATGGGGAGAGTCATGCGGGGTTCCTCCCGGCCGTGCTTGCAGATGCGTTGTGTGTGGTGTGGGAAATCTTGGGGATGAACGTCGTGCAGACGCCGTCACCGTGCGCGATGGTCGCCAGTCGCTGGACGTGCGTCCCGAGCAGCTGGGAGAAGATCTCGGTCTCCGCCTCGCAGAGCTGCGGGAACTTTTCCGCGACGTGGGCGACGGGGCAGTGGTGCTGGCACAGCTGCTCGCCGACCGGTGCGCTGCGCGCCGTAGCAGCGTACCCGTCCGCGCTCAAGGCCTTGGCCAGGGCTTCGGTGCGCTCCTCGGGGGCGGCGGACTCGATCGCCCGCCGGTAGGCGGTCGCCTGCTCGGCGATCCTGGCGCGCGCGAAGGCGACGACGGCCTCGTCCCCGCCGAAGCGCTCCCTGATGAAGTTGAGGGCGTCCGCGGCGAGCTTGTCGTAGGACTGGTCGAAGGCGTCCCGGCCGCAGTCGGTGAGCGCGAAGACCTTGGCGGGACGTCCGCGCGTACGCGCGCCGTAGACCTTCTGCTCGCGCGCCTCCACGACGTCGTCGGCGACCAGTGCGTCGAGATGCCTGCGTACGGCGGCCTGGGTCAGGCCCAGCCGGCCGGCCAGCTCGGCGACGGTCGACGGCCCGTGGTCCAGGATCGACCGCGCGACCCGGTTGCGGGTGGACCGCTCCCCGGTCGCGAGTTCCTCCTGAGGGGCCCCCGTGGGGGTCTCCCGAGCCTCGCCGACGTTTTTCACAACGCCATTGTTGCGTAATTCCTCAGAGTCGGGCAAGCCGCGTCCGGATCGATCAGCGGTGGGGTGCATCACTTAGGTAAGGCTGACCTGACCTGCGGAAACGATCTTTGATCGATCAATTCGGTGGCATCGCGAGCCCCGGTCGGGGACACTCCACAACCATGCCCTCACCCCCTCCGACCGGCCCTCTTGTCACCCGCGGCACCCTCGCCGCGCAGCTGCGCGAACTGGGTGTGCGCGACGGCGAGATCCTGCTCGTCCACTCCTCGCTGAAGTCCCTCGGCTGGGTCTGCGGCGGACCTGTAGCCGTCGTCCAGGCACTCCTCGACACCCTCGGTCCGAACGGCACCCTGGTGGTCCCCACCCAGACCGGCGACCTCTCCGACCCGGCCGTGTGGGAGAACCCTCCGGTGCCCGAGGAGTGGTGGGGCACGATCCGCACGTCCATGCCGGCCTACGACCCGCTGATCACCCCCAGCCGCGGGGTCGGGGTGCTCCCCGAGACCGTCCGCACCTGGCCCGGCGCCCTGCGCAGCGCGCACCCCCAGACGTCGTTCGCGGCGCTCGGCGCCCACGCGCGTGAGGTGATCGACGGGCATGCGACCGACTGCCGCCTCGGCGAGCGGAGCCCACTGGCCCGCCTGGAGGAGCTCCACGCGCGCGTGCTGCTGCTCGGCGCGGGCTACGACACCTGCACCAGCTTCCACCTCGCCGAGTACCGCATACCGTCCCCGCTCGTGAAGGTCGGCCGCCCCGGCCCCGTCGGCTGGGAGACGGTGACCGAGGTCTCGATCACCTCCGACCGCTTCGACGAACTCGGGCACGACTTCGAGCGGGACCGTCCCGTCGTACGGGGGAAGGCGGGCGCCGCCGACGCCCGGCTGTTCCCGGTGGCCGACGCGGTGGCGTACGCGGAGCGGTGGCTGGCGGTGCATCGCCCCCGTGAGGAGGAGATCTGAACCCGGCGACCGGAGCCGCCGTCGCCGTACCTAGACTCTTGAGCCATGCGAAGTGAGCCCGTGGTCCAGGTCCAGGCCCTGGTGAAGCGGTACGGCACGAAGACCGCGGTGGACGGCCTCGACCTGGTGGCCAGGGCGGGTGTCACCGCCGTGCTCGGTCCCAACGGAGCGGGCAAGACGACCACGATCGAGACCTGCGAGGGATATCGCCGGCCGGACTCCGGCACGGTCCGCGTCCTGGGCCTCGACCCGGTCCGGCAGTCCCGTGAGCTGCACACCCGGATCGGCGTGATGCTCCAGTCCGGTGGCGTCTACTCCGGCGCCCGCGCGGACGAGATGCTCCGCCATGTCGCGAAGCTGCACGCCCACCCCCTCGACGTGGACGCCCTCATCGAGCGCCTGGGTCTCGGCAGCTGCGGCCGGACGACGTACCGCCGTCTGTCGGGCGGCCAGCAGCAGCGGCTGGCGCTGGCCATGGCCGTCGTGGGCCGCCCGGAACTCGTCTTCCTCGACGAACCGACCGCCGGCCTCGACCCGCAGGCCCGCCACGCCACCTGGGACCTGGTCCGCGACCTGCGCGCCGACGGCGTCTCCGTCATCCTCACCACGCACCACATGGACGAGGCCGAGCAGCTCTCCGACGACGTCGCGATCATCGACGCGGGCCGGGTCATCGCCCAGGGCTCGCCCGAGGAGCTGTGCAAGGGCGGCGCCGAGAACACGCTCCGCTTCAGCGGCCGCCCCGGCCTCGACGTCGGCTCCCTGCTGAAGGCCCTCCCTGCGGACTGCACGGCGGCCGAGCTGACGCCGGGCTCCTACCGGGTGGGCGGCAAGGTGGACCCGCAGCTGCTCGCCACCGTCACGTCCTGGTGCGCCCAGCACGGCGTGATGCCGGAGAAGATCTCGGTCGAGCGGCACACGCTGGAAGACGTCTTTCTGGAGCTGACCGGCAAGGAGCTGCGCTCATGACCGCGACCGGTACGTACAGCCCTAAGCCGGGCGCGGCCCCCTTGGGACGCATGATCGCGACGCAGGCGGCGCTGGAGACGAAGATGCTCCTGCGCAACGGCGAACAGCTCCTGCTGACCGTCGTGATCCCGACCCTCCTCCTGGTCCTCTTCAGCTCCGTCGACATCGTCGACACGGGCACCGGCGAGGCGGTCGACTTCCTCACCCCCGGCATCCTCGCGCTCGCGGTCATGTCCACGGCCTTCACGGGCCAGGCCATCGCGACGGGCTTCGAGCGGCGCTACGGCGTCCTGAAGCGGCTGGCCGCCTCCCCGCTGCCCCGCTGGGGCCTGATGACGGCGAAGACGGCGTCGGTCCTGGTCACGGAGATCCTCCAGATCGTCCTGCTGACGGTGATCGCCTTCGCGCTGGGCTGGGACCCGCAGGGCAACCCGATCGCCGTCCTGCTCCTGCTGATCCTCGGCACGGCCGCCTTCTCCGGCCTCGGCCTGCTGATGGCGGGCACGCTCAAGGCGGAGGCGACGCTCGCCGCCGCCAACCTCGTCTTCCTGCTGCTGCTCGTCGGCGGCGGCGTCATCGTCCCGCTGGACAAGTTCCCGCCCGGCGCGCAGGACGTGCTCGGCCTGCTGCCCATCTCCGCGCTGTCGGACGGCCTGCGGGACGTGCTCCAGCACGGCGCCGGGATGCCATGGGGCGACCTGGGGATTCTCGCGGTGTGGGCGGTCGTCGGGCTGGCGGCGGCGGGACGGTTCTTCCGCTGGGAGTAGTCCGCTCTTCCGCTGGGAGTGGTCCGCTCTTCCGCTGGAAATGGTCCGCTGGGAGGAGGTGGGACCACGGACCCCTCGTGAAAGCGTGCACAAGCAGCCCCCTACGATGGACCCCGTGCCAAAGCTGACCCGCGCCGACGCCACGGACGCCGTGCGCAACCCCCTCGCCTTCATCGCCGCACGCTGGACCCCGGAACCCCGGACGGTGCAGCGGGCGGCTCTCGCCGCGCTCGTCATGTCGGTGGTCATCGTGGTCACCGGCGGCGCGGTGCGGCTGACCGGCTCGGGCCTCGGCTGCCCGACCTGGCCCAAGTGCACCGACGACTCGCTCACCACCACGAGCGCCATGGGCGTGCACGGCGTGATCGAGTTCGGCAACCGCATGCTGACGTACGTCCTGTGCGCCGCGGTCGGCTGGGCCATCATCGCCGCGCGCTCGGAGAAGCCGTACCGGCGCAGCCTCACCCGGCTCGGGTGGGCCCAGTTCTGGGTCGTGATGAGCAACGCCGTCCTCGGCGGCATCGTCGTCCTCGTCGGCCTCAACCCGTACACGGTCGCCGCGCACTTCCTGCTCTCCACCGCCCTGATCGCGGTCGCCACGGTGATGTGGCAGCGCACCCGGGAGGGCGACGACGCGCCGCGTCCGCTGGTCGGCAAGTCGGTGCAGCAGCTGGTGTGGTTCCTGGTCGCCGCGGCCGTCCTGCTGATCGCGGTGGGCACGGTCGTGACCGGCTCGGGCCCGCACGCGGGTGACTCCAGCGAGGTCGAGCGGATGCCGCTGGACTGGGAGACGGTCAGCAAGCTGCACGCCGTGCTGGCGTGGATCGTGGTGACCCTGACGTTCGCCCTGTGGTTCGTCCTCAAGGCCGTCGACTCCCCCAAGGGCCCGCTGGACCGCACCCGCGACCTCTTCCTGGTCCTGCTCGCGCAGGGTGTCATCGGCTACGTCCAGTACTTCACCGATCTGCCCGAGATCCTCGTCGGCCTGCACATGTTCGGCTCGTGCCTGGTGTGGATCGCGGTCCTGCGGGTGCTGCTCGCGCTGCGCGAGCGGCCCGAGGTCGAGGTCACGCTGCCGGATCAGCCGTACGCCGCCACGAGCTCGTCGATCGCCGGGCCCAGGTAGCCCCGGGTCAGCTCGCCCCTGCGCGCCGCCCACGCCTCGGTGGTCGGCGCGGGCGTCCGCTCGTACCGCCGCGCCCGGATGTCCTCGACGGGCGCGCCGAGTTCCGGCAGCAGCTCCAGCGCCTCCCGCTTGGACAGGAGCCGTCCGTCGCGCAGGGTGGCGGTCGCGCGGGCGAAGGTCGTCAGGCCCACGTCGACCCAGGGGGCCTGCCGCCACCGCGCCGCCTTCGCGAGCTTGGGCCGCCAGAAGTCCCGCTGATCGCGTACGACGAACTCGTCCAGTTCGAGATCCAGCACCGGCGGCAACAGCCCCGTGGGCGCCTTCCCGTGCAGCACCCGCCCGAAGGTGTGCAGTTCACGCCGGGTCACCGGGGTGACCGGGCGCTTGAACAACCGCTGGTGCGCCCAGGTCAGATGGGACCGCCGGGAGTCCTCCACCGCATCCGGCGTCAGATACGTGCAGTGCAGCAGCCCGGCGAGCGGCTCGTTCCGCAGCCGCGCGTGCAGCGTCGCGAGCCGCCAGGTGGTGTGCCGGGTGAGGGGGCCGTCCAGGACGGCGATCAGGTCGAGGTCGCTGCGGCCCTCCTGGTAGTCCCCGCCGGCGAGCGACCCGTGCGCCCACACGGCGAGCGGGTCCAGCGGGGCGAGGCCGGACAGGAAGCGGTCGAGTAACGCGTCGGTCTGCATGCCCTCATCCTGTACAGCGCGTACGGGTTCGTACACCCCGTACGCGTGACTCCAGGGCGGACAGGTTCATACCCCCGTAGGCGTCACTCCAGCCCGTACACCCGGCGCGCGTTCCCCGCCGCGATCAGCCCGGCCACCCGCTGCGCGTCCGCGAGCGACCACGCCCCCTCGGCGACCCACGTGCCGAGGACCCGCCCGAGGGCCTCGCGGAACAACCGCGCGCCCACCACATGCAGTTCCGGCAGTCCCTGGGCGCCGCTGGAGAAGAGGATCTTGCCGAAGGGGGCGAGTTCCAGGATCTCCGCCAGGACGGTCGCCGCCCGGGCCCCCGTCCGCACGAGCGCCGCGCCCGAGTCGGCGTAGACGTGCGGGAAGACGCCCGCGAGATGGGCGGCGTGCCGGTGGTACGGGTAGCCGTGCAGCAGGACCAGGTCGGTGCCGAGGCCGGCCGTGGCGCGGACGAAGTCGGTGAGCAGCACGGGGTCCGTGCGGTCGATCCGCTGGCCCGGCTCACCGAGCCCGGCGTGCAGTTGGAGCGGCAGTCCCGAGGCGACGGCGATCCACAGCAGATGCCGTAGCAGCACCGGATCGGTCAGTTCGCCGCCCACCCGGCGGCCCGCCAGCCACCGCCCGGCCGCGCCCCGCACCTCACCCGCCCCCGGCGGTTCGGGGGCGAGGGCGAGGCCGTGCCGTACGCCCGCCACCGAGGTGAAGGCGACCGCGCTCGTGGCCGCCCCGTGCACGGATTCCGCGAGGTTGGCGAGGAAGGACTCGACGGTGCCGGAGGTGTCGGCGACCTGTTCGGCGAGGAGTTCGAGCCGCACGATCTCGCGGGCCTCGGCGTCCGACGCCACCGCCATCTCGTCGGGGCCGGTCAGATCGCCGGGCAGGCCCGCGTCGACGAGGAACGTCGTGATGCCACTGCCCCGCAGCAGCCTGCGGCCCGCTTCCAGTACGCCGAGTTCACGGCGCTGGGCGAGATAACGGGCGGGCGGGCAGTGCGGTTCCAGGCCGAGCAGGGGTGGACACCATCGCCGTACGGCGAAGCCCGTCTGGGTGTCGAAGAGGGTCGTACCGGGGGCGGGCGGCCCCTCGGTACGGGCCAACTGGGCCTCGAAGGTGCCGAGGCCCAGCTCGGTTCTCAGTACGCCGTGGCAGTACTGGTCCACGAGGGACGGCGTTTCGATCATCCGGACTCCCGCGGTCGGCCCCTGTCCTACTACGGGGCCTAACGGGTGAACGGGGCGTCAGGTGATGCTCTCGCACACCCGGTGTGAAAACCGGCGCGCGTCAGTCGTTGGCGGGGCCGCCCACCTGGATGCCCGCCATGCGGCTCCACTCGTAGCGGCCGGTCTTCACCTTGGCCGCGAACTCGCCGTCGAAGTCCTCGTGGACGGTGAGGCCGGACTTCTCGACGGCCTTCTGGGCGATCTCGTAGGTGGGGGCGACCAGGTTGCCCCAGTTGCCGTCCTCGCCGACGAGGGCGATCCGGGCGCCGCGCTGGCCGAGGTAGGCCACCTGGCCCTCGGCGCCGCCGTGTGCCTTGGAGAAGGCGGTGATCTGCTTGGCGAGCTTGGCCGCCTTGCGGTCCGCCTTCGCGTCAACCTGCTGCGTGTCTGCCATGGCCAGGATGCTACCGACGAGTAGATCAATCGGCGACGGGCGGGGTGCGTGACCCTTGCCTCAGCGCAGGAACGGGTCCACGGCGATCGCCACGAAGAGCAGCGACACATAGGTGATCGACCAGTGGAACAGGCGCATCTCCTTCAGCTTCGCGCCCGTCACCTCCGCCTTCGCGCGGTTCTGGAGCGCGTGCGCCTCCCACAGCCACCAGCCGCCCGCGACCAGGGCGACCAGCGTGTAGAACCAGCCGGTGTAGCCGAGGGGGGTCAGGAGCAGGGAGACGGCGACCATCACCCAGCTGTAGATGACGATCTGCTTGGCGACCGTCTTGTTGGAGGCGATGACCGGCAGCATGGGCACGCCCACGCGCGCGTAGTCCTCCTTCACCTTCATGGACAGCGGCCAGTAGTGCGGCGGCGTCCAGAAGAAGATGACCAGGAAGAGGATGACCGGCGCCCAGGTGAGGGAGTTCGTCACGGCCGACCAGCCGATCAGGACCGGCATGCAGCCGGCGATGCCGCCCCACACGATGTTCTGTGAGGTGCGGCGCTTGAGGATCATCGTGTAGACGACGACGTAGAAGAGCAGCGCGCCGAGGGACAGCCAGGCCGACAGCCAGTTGACGGTCAGCCCGAACAGCAGCGTCGAGACGACCGCGAGGCTGATGCCGAAGACCAGGCACTCGCGCGGCGACACCATGCCGGTGACCAGCGGACGCTGCGAGGTGCGGTCCATCAGGGCGTCGATGTCCCGGTCGATGTACATGTTCAGCGCGTTCGCGCCGCCCGCCGACAGGTAGCCGCCGACGCAGGTGAGCAGCACCAGCGTCAGGTCGGGCACACCCTGCTCGGCGAGGAACATCACCGGAACGGTGGTGATGAGCAGGAGCTCGATGATCCGCGGCTTGGTCAGCGCCACGAATGCCTTGACACGGGCCCCGAACGGCCGGTGACTCGAGCGCTTGCTCTCCCCCAGCACCCCGGCTGGACGGGATTCGACGGCCGTCACGCACACCCCTACAGAGACATCCCAGCAAGCCCCAGCCGTGTGAAGTCCCGGTAAAGGCCCGCGCGTACCACGCCACTGTAGACGTTGCCCATACCCCGACATTCGCGGGGGTGGGGTCGTGTTGGGAGGCACCCCCGGATGAACGGCTCAGGAGGGTGCCGGAAGAGCCGATCCGCACTCGGTTGAGCACTCGAACGAGCGCGTCCGTATTCAGTTGCCGAATGACGGTTCGGCCCAGTCAGGAGGCGGATCGTCTCGACTCCCGGCAGTCTGGAATGACGCGCAAAAACGCACGTACATACGGGGGTAGGCTCGACAACGGCCGGGGCGCCCCGTGCACCGGCATTTTCGACATGCCTGACATGTGGAGAGGAGCCCTGACCCAGGGTGAGCACCAAGCCGACCACCACAGACCTCGAGTGGACCGAGCTGGACCAGCGGGCCGTCGACACCGCCCGCGTCCTGGCCGCCGACGCCGTACAGAAGGTCGGCAACGGCCATCCGGGTACGGCGATGAGCCTTGCCCCCGCCGCGTACACCCTCTTCCAGAAGGTGATGCGGCACGACCCGGCGGACCCTGAGTGGGTCGGGCGCGACCGGTTCGTGCTGTCCGCGGGCCACTCGTCCCTGACCCTGTACACGCAGCTCTACCTGGCCGGCTTCGGCCTGGAGCTGGACGACCTGAAGTCGTTCCGGACGTGGGGCTCGAAGACCCCCGGTCACCCGGAGTACGGCCACACCAAGGGCGTGGAGACCACCACCGGTCCGCTGGGCCAGGGTGTCGCCAACGCGGTGGGCATGGCCATGGCCGCCCGCTACGAGCGCGGTCTGTTCGACCCGGAGGCTCCGCAGGGCGAGTCCCCCTTCGACCACTTCATCTACGCGATCGCCGGTGACGGCTGCCTCCAGGAGGGCATCTCCGCCGAGGCGTCCTCCCTCGCGGGCCACCAGAAGCTCGGCAACCTGATCCTGCTGTGGGACGACAACCACATCTCGATCGAGGGCGACACCGAGACGGCCGTCTCCGAGGACACCGTCAAGCGGTACGAGGCGTACGGCTGGCACGTCCAGCGTGTCGCCCCGAAGCCGGACGGCGACCTCGACCCGCACGCCCTCTACGACGCCATCGAGGCCGCGAAGAAGGTGACGGACAAGCCGTCCTTCATCGCGATGCGCTCGATCATCGCCTGGCCCGCCCCGAACGCGCAGAACACCGAGGCCGCCCACGGCTCGGCGCTCGGCGACGACGAGGTGGCCGCCACCAAGCGCGTCCTCGGCTTCGACCCGGAGCAGACCTTCGAGGTCGCCGACGAGGTCATCGCCCACACCCGCCAGGCCCTCGACCGCGGCCGTGAGGCCAAGGCCGAGTGGGAGAAGCAGCTCCAGGAGTGGCGCAACAACAACGCGGAGCGCGCCGCCGAGTTCGACCGCATCGCCGCGGGCGAGCTGCCCAAGGGCTGGGAGGAGAAGCTCCCGGTCTTCGAGCCCGGCAAGGGCGTCGCCACGCGTGCCGCGTCCGGCAAGGTGCTCCAGGCGCTCGGCGCGGTGATCCCCGAGCTGTGGGGCGGCTCCGCCGACCTCGCGGGCTCGAACAACACCACGATCGACAAGGCCTCCTCGTTCCTCCCCGCGGACAACCCGCTGCCGGAGGCGAACCCGTACGGCCGCACGATCCACTTCGGCATCCGCGAGCACTCCATGGCCGCGGAGATGAACGGCATCGCGCTGCACGGCAACACCCGCATCTACGGCGGCACGTTCCTCGTGTTCTCCGACTACATGCGCAACGCCGTCCGCCTGTCGGCCCTGATGCACCTGCCGGTGACGTACGTGTGGACGCACGACTCCATCGGTCTGGGCGAGGACGGCCCGACGCACCAGCCGGTCGAGCACCTCGCCTCGCTGCGCGCCATCCCGGGCCTGAACGTGGTCCGCCCGGCCGACGCCAACGAGACGGCCATCGCCTGGCGCGAGATCCTCAAGCGCTGGACCAAGGTCTTCGGCAAGGGCGCCCCGCACGGCCTCGCGCTGACCCGCCAGGGCGTGCCGACGTACGAGCCCAACGAGGACGCCGCCAAGGGTGGTTACGTGCTCTTCGAGGCGTCGAACGGCACCCCGGAGGTCATCCTCATCGCCACCGGTTCCGAGGTGCACGTCGCCGTCGAGGCGCGCGAGCAGCTGGAGGCCGACGGCGTTCCCACGCGCGTGGTGTCCATGCCGTCCGTGGAGTGGTTCGAGGAGCAGGAGCAGGGGTACCGGGACAGCGTCCTGCCGCCCGCCGTCAAGGCCCGTGTCGCGGTCGAGGCCGGGATCGGTCTGACCTGGCACAAGTACGTCGGTGACGCCGGTCGCATCGTTTCCCTGGAGCACTTCGGTGCTTCCGCCGACGGCAAGGTCCTTTTCCAGGAGTTCGGCTTCACTGCCGAGAACGTGGCCGCGAAGGCCCGGGAATCCCTGGCCGACGCCCAGCGCTGACGCTGACATACGACACGTAGGAGATGTAATTCCATGACAGACGCACTCAAGCGCCTCTCCGAAGAAGGCGTCGCGATCTGGCTGGACGACCTGTCGCGCAAGCGGATCACGTCCGGCAACCTCGCCGAACTGATCGACCAGCAGCACGTCGTGGGCGTCACCACCAACCCGTCGATCTTCCAGAAGGCGATCTCCCAGGGCGACGGCTACGACCAGCAGCTGTCCGACCTCGCCGCCCGCAAGGTCACCGTCGAAGAGGCCATCCGCATGATCACGACGGCGGACGTCCGTGACGCCGCCGACATCCTGCGCCCGGTCTTCGACGCCACCGGCGGCCAGGACGGCCGCGTGTCGATCGAGGTCGACCCGCGCCTGGCCCACAACACCAAGGCGACGGTCGCCGAGGCCAAGCAGCTCGCGTGGCTGGTCGACCGCCCCAACACCCTCATCAAGATCCCGGCCACCAAGGCGGGCCTGCCGGCCATCACCGAGGTGATCGGCAACGGCATCAGCGTCAACGTCACGCTGATCTTCTCGCTGGAGCGCTACCGCGAGGTCATGGACGCCTACCTCGCCGGTCTGGAGAAGGCCAAGGCCAAGGGCCTCGACCTGTCCCTGATCCACTCGGTCGCCTCCTTCTTCGTGTCCCGCGTGGACACCGAGATCGACAAGCGGCTCGACGCGCTCGGCACCGACGAGGCCAAGGCCGCCCGCGGCAAGGCCGGTGTCGCCAACGCCCGGCTCGCCTACGAGGCGTACGAGGAGGTCTTCTCGTCCGACCGCTGGGCCGCCCTCGACAAGGCGCAGGCCAACAAGCAGCGCCCGCTGTGGGCCTCGACCGGCGTGAAGGACCCCGCCTACAAGGCGACCCTGTACGTCGACGAGCTGGTCGCCCCCAACACGGTGAACACCATGCCGGAGGCCACCCTCCAGGCCACCGAGGAGAGCGGCGAGATCCGCGGCAACGCCGTCGCCGGCACCTACGAGCAGTCCCGCGCGGAGCTCGACGCCGTCGAGAAGCTCGGCATCTCGTACGACGAGGTCGTGCAGCTGCTGGAGGACGAGGGCGTCGAGAAGTTCGAGGCGTCCTGGAACGACCTGCTCAAGTCGACCGAGGCGGAGCTGGAGCGCCTCGCACCCTCGGAGGGCTAAACCTTGCCAGCCTTTTCCGGTTCCGGAGCGAACCCGCTTCGTGACCCCGCGGACCGACGGCTCCCGCGTATCGCGGGGCCGTCGGGCCTGGTCATCTTCGGCGTCACGGGCGACCTGTCCCGTAAGAAGCTCATGCCCGCCGTGTACGACCTCGCCAACCGGGGTCTGCTGCCGCCGGGCTTCTCCCTGGTCGGCTTCGCACGCCGGGAGTGGGAGCACGAGGACTTCGCCGCCGAGGTCCACGACGCCGTCAAGGCGCACGCCCGTACGCCGTTCCGTGAGGAGGTCTGGCAGCAGCTCATCCAGGGGATGCGCTTCGTCCAGGGCACCTTCGACGACGACGACGCGTTCGAGCGGCTGCGCGGCACCATCGAGGAGCTCGACAAGGCGCAGGGCACGGGCGGCAACTTCGCCTTCTACCTGTCGGTGCCGCCGCGCTCCTTCCCGGTGGTCATCCAGCAGCTGAAGAAGCACGGCCTCGCCGACCAGTCCGCCGGTTCCTGGCGGCGCGCGGTCATCGAGAAGCCGTTCGGCCACGACCTGAAGTCGGCCGAGGATCTCAACAAGGTCGTCCACGAGGTCTTCGCCCCGGACCAGGTCTTCCGTATCGACCACTACCTGGGCAAGGAGACCGTCCAGAACATCCTGGCGCTCCGCTTCGCCAACCAGATGTTCGAGCCGATCTGGAACCGGTCCTTCGTGGACCACGTGCAGATCACCATGGCCGAGGACATCGGCATCGGTGGTCGCGCGGGGTACTACGACGGCATCGGCGCGGCCCGTGACGTCATCCAGAACCACCTCCTCCAGCTCATGGCCCTCACGGCCATGGAGGAGCCCTCGTCCTTCGACGCGGACGCGCTGGCCGCCGAGAAGACCAAGGTGCTCGGCGCCGTCCGGCTGCCGAAGGACCTGGGCCGGGACACCGTCCGCGGTCAGTACGCCGAGGGCTGGCAGGGCGGCGAGCAGGCGGTCGGCTACCTCCAGGAGGAGGGCATCGACCCCAAGTCGAAGACCGACACGTACGCCGCGATCAAGCTGGAGGTCGACAACCGCCGCTGGGCGGGCGTCCCCTTCTACCTGCGCACCGGCAAGCGGCTCGGCCGCCGGGTCACGGAGATCGCGGTCGTCTTCCAGCGGGCTCCGCACTCCCCCTTCGACTCGACGGCGACCGAGGAACTCGGCCAGAACGCGATCGTCATCCGCGTCCAGCCGGACGAGGGCATCACCGTCCGCTTCGGCTCCAAGGTGCCCGGCACCTCGATGGAGATCCGGGACGTGTCGATGGACTTCGCGTACGGCGAGTCCTTCACGGAGTCCTCGCCCGAGGCGTACGAGCGTCTGATCCTCGACGTGCTGCTCGGCGACTCGAACCTCTTCCCGCGCACCGAGGAGGTCGAGCTGTCCTGGAAGATCCTCGACCCGATCGAGGAGTACTGGGACAAGCACGGCAAGCCCGCCCAGTACCCGTCCGGTACGTGGGGGCCGGTCGAGGCGGACGAAATGCTCGCACGCGAGGGACGGAGCTGGCGCCGGCCATGAAGATAGACCTCACGGACACCACCGCCAGCAAGATCAACAAGGCGCTGGTCAAGGGCCGCCGGGCCATCGGCACGCCGGCCGTCGGCATGGTGCTGACGCTGGTCATCGTCACGGACGAGGAGAACGCGTACGACGCGCTCAAGGCCGCCAACGACGCGTCGCGCGAGCACCCCTCGCGCACGCTGGTGGTCATCAAGCGCGTCTCGCGCTCGCCCCGCGACCGGACGAAGTCCCGCCTGGACGCCGAGGTACGGGTGGGCGCGGACGCGGGCACCGGCGAGACGGTCGTGCTGCGGCTGTACGGCGACGTCGTCAACCACGCCCAGTCGGTCGTCCTGCCGCTGCTGCTGCCCGACGCCCCCGTGGTCGTCTGGTGGCCGGTGGACGCGCCGCTCGACCCGGCGAACGACCCGCTGGGCGCGCTGGCCCAGCGCCGGGTCACCGACACCTATGCGTCGGAGCAGCCGGTACGGGACCTGGGCGCCCGTGCCGACACCTACACCCCCGGCGACACCGACCTGTCCTGGACCCGCATCACGCCCTGGCGCTCGATGCTGGCGGCGGCCCTCGACCAGGTCACCGTGGACGTCAAGGGCGTCGAGGTGGAGGGCGAGGAGTTCAACCCGAGCTGTGAGCTGCTGGCGATGTGGCTCGCGGACCGGCTGGACGTGCCGGTGAAGCGGTCGCTGTCCTCGGGGCCCGGCCTCACCGCGGTCCGCATGGACACCAACCACGGTCCGATCGTCCTCGACCGCGCGGACGGCGCCCTCGCGACGCTGTCCATCGAGGGTCAGCCGGACCGTGCGGTGGCGCTCAAGCGGCGCGAGACGGCCGAGCTGATCGCGGAGGAGCTGCGGCGCCTCGACCCGGACGACACGTACGCGTCCGCGCTGCGGTTCGGGGTGGAGAAGCTGAACGTCGCTTCGGCGACGGACGGTGCCCCGGCTGCGGGCGGTGTCCCGGCTGCCGTCGAGACGCCTGTGGAGGAGGCCGTGAAGGCTCCGGCGAAGAAGGCCGCCGCCAAGCGCGCCCCGGCCAAGAAGGCGGCGGCGAAGTGAGCACTCCGCAGCTGGTCGTGCACCGCGACAAGGAGCTGATGGCCCAGGCCGCGGCGGCCCGCCTGATCACGAAGATCGTGGACGCGCAGGCCTCCCGGGGCCAGGCGTCCGTGGTCCTCACCGGCGGCCGCAACGGCAACGGCCTGCTGGCCGCGCTGGCGGCGGCTCCGGCCCGGGACGCGATCGACTGGGGCCGGCTCGACCTGTGGTGGGGAGACGAGCGCTTCCTGCCCGAGGGCGACCCGGACCGCAATGTCACGCAGGCCCGCGAGGCCCTGCTGGACGCGGTGCCGCTCGACCCGAAGCGGGTGCACGCCATGCCCGCCTCGGACGGCCCCTACGGCGCCGACGTGGACGCGGCGGCGGCCGGGTACGCGGAGGAACTGGCCCGCGCGGCCGTCCCCGAGAACCACGGCTCGGTGCCGACCTTCGACGTCCTGATGCTGGGCGTCGGCCCGGACACGCACGTGGCGTCGCTGTTCCCGGAGCTCCCCGCGGTGCGCGAGACGGACCGCACGGTGGTCGGCGTCCGCGGCGCCCCCAAGCCGCCGCCGACCCGGGTCACCCTCACCCTGCCCGCCATCCGCGCCGCCCGCGAGGTCTGGCTCCTGGCGGCGGGCGAGGACAAGGCCCAGGCCGCGGCGATCGCCCTGTCGGGCGCGGGCGAGATCCAGGCCCCGGCAGCCGGCGCCCAGGGCCGCTCCCGCACCCTGTGGCTCCTGGACGCGGCAGCGGCCTCCCAGCTGCCACGCTCGCTGTACCCGCCGGCGTCACCCTGACGCCTTCGGCCCGCTGAGGAACCCGTACGGTCAACTTCCGTACGGGTTCCCGCCGTTGTAGGGGTTTCCGGAGGGCGGGCCGTACGGGTTGGTCCCCTGGTTGTACGGGCGCCCCGGCTGCGGCCCGTACGGGTTGCCGGGCGGGGGGCCGTACGGGTTGCCGTAGGGACTGCCGCCGTACGGATTGCCCTGCGGCGGGACGTACGGCGGGGTGCCCGGCGGCATGGGTGGGGCGTTCGGCGGCATCGGTGGGATGTACGGGGTCGGTGTGGCCGGGTGAGCCTTCAGGCGGATGCCGTACTGCTGGTCCAGGCGGCGCATCTCCAGCAGCGCGATCGCGGTGACCGTCACCGGTGCGCCCAGGATGAACAGGACGCCCATCCCGAGGCTGAGGCCGTGCAGGTCGCCGGTGAGGAGGTCGGGCAGGGCCATCAGCCAGCTGGTGACCGTGGCGAGCAGCGGCGGCAGACAGCGGTGCACGCCCGCGGTGCCGAAGAAGTTCGCGCCGACGTGCCAGGCACCGCGGGCCACGAATCCGGCCAGCCAGATCACCAGCGGGCCGAGGAGCAGGATGAACAGCCCCGCGCCGCCCGCCGACTGCAACAGCAGCACCGTGATCACGATCGATCCCACGAAGGCCAGCAGCAGCTTCAGCGAGTTGAACAGCGGGGGCTTCAGCACCCGGATGTCGCCGTCGCGCTTCCACACCAGCAGCATGACGCCGACCGTCAGCGGCGTGATGAAGAGCAGGACGACGGACGCCGTCAGCATGTTCTCCAGCATCTCGTCGAAGGCGAAGCCGCCCTCGACGAAGGTGTAGACGCCGACCGCCGCGACCGTCCCGGCGATGAGGCGGATCTTCTTGAGCTGCTCGACCGCCGGGTCGATGGACTCCGGGATCCACGCCGGATGGAACACGGCCCGCGCGACGTGCTTGGGTTTCCACAGGTCCCTCGCCGCCAGCGAGCCACCTGTCCAACTGCCTTGCGAGCCAGCCACTTTGCCCTCCCCCGAGCCATGGCCTCCATGATCGTCGGGGATTCTACGGGAAGCGGACGCCCCTGCACCGCCCGCTTTCCCGCATCGAGAACAATCGAGAACGTCCGCGGCGGTTACCGGCCGCGCAGCTCGCGGTACTTGGCGACCAACGCCCGCGTCGAGGCGTCCAGCCCCGGCACGTCCGCGCCCTCGGTCAGCGCGGGCTCGACCCGCTTGGCGAGCACCTTGCCCAGCTCGACACCCCACTGGTCGAAGGAGTCGATGTTCCACACGGCGCCCTGCATGAACACCTTGTGCTCGTACAGCGCCACGAGCTGCCCGAGCACGGACGGCGTGAGCTCCTTGGCGAGGATCGTCGTCGTCGGGTGGTTGCCCAGGAACGTCTTGTGGGCCACCAGCTCCTCGGGCACCCCCTCGGCCCGCACCTCGTCCGGCGTCTTGCCGAAGGCCAACGCCTGCGTCTGGGCGAAGAAGTTGGCCATCAGCAGGTCGTGCTGCGCCTTCAGCCCCTCACTGAGCTCGGCCACCGGCTCGGCGAAGCCGATGAAGTCCGCCGGGATCAGCTTGGTGCCCTGGTGGATCAACTGGTAGTAGGCATGCTGCCCGTTGGTGCCGGGCGTGCCCCACACCACCGGCCCGGTCTGCCAGTCCACGGCGAGCCCGTCGCGTCCGACGTACTTGCCGTTGGACTCCATGTCGAGCTGCTGGAGGTAGGCGGTGAACTTGGACAGGTAGTGGCTGTAGGGCAGCACCGCGTGTGACTGCGCGTCGTGGAAGTTGCCGTACCAGATGCCCAACAGGCCAAGGAGCAAAGGCACGTTGGACTCGGCGGGGGCGGTGCGGAAGTGCTCGTCGACGATGCGGAAGCCGTCGAGCATCTCCCGGAAGCGGTCCGGGCCGATGGCGATCATCAGGGAGAGACCGATCGCCGAGTCGTAGGAGTACCGTCCGCCGACCCAGTCCCAGAACTCGAACATGTTCGCCGTGTCGATGCCGAAGTCGGCGACCTTCCCGGCGTTGGTCGACAGGGCCACGAAGTGCTGGGCGACCGCTTCCTGACCGGCCTTCAGCTCACCGAGCAGCCACTCGCGCGCCGAGGTGGCGTTGGTGATCGTCTCGATGGTCGTGAAGGTCTTGGACGCGATGACGAACAGCGTCTCCGCCGCGTCCAGGTCGCGGGTGGCCTCGTGCAGGTCGGCACCGTCGACGTTCGACACGAAACGGACGGTGAGGTCGCGGTCGGTGTAGGCGCGCAGCACCTCGTACGCCATCGCGGGGCCGAGGTCGGAGCCGCCGATGCCGATGTTGACGACGTTCTTGATGCGCTTGCCGGTGTGGCCCGTCCACTCCCCCGAGCGGACCCGGTCGGCGAAGCCGGCCATCTTGTCGAGGACGGCGTGCACCTGCGGGACGACGTTCTCCCCGTCGACCTCGACCACCGCGTCACGCGCCGCCCGCAGCGCGATGTGCAGGACGGCACGGTTCTCGGTGGTGTTGATCTTCTCGCCGCGGAACATGGCGTCCCGCAGCCCGAACACGTCCGTCGCGGCGGCCAGTTCACGCAGCAGCCGCAGGGTCTCGTCGGTGACCAGGTGCTTGGAGTAGTCGATGTGCAGGTCGCCGACCTGCGCCGTGTAGCCGGTACCGCGCCCGGGGTCGGCGGCGAACAGCTCGCGCAGCCGCACCTCGCCGAGTTCCTCGCGGTGCTTGGCCAGAGCGGTCCACTCGGGCGTCTGGTTGAGCCTGGTACGGCCGTCTGCGTTCATGTCCGACTTCCGCCTTCTTTTCGTGCCTGTCCCAGCCGGTCCAACCTAGTTGATCAGCGGGGGACGTGAGCTGTCGTGGCGCTGTCCTGCGGTGCAACAACAGGTACGTCCCGCTTGAACGCCGGTATCAACGAGGCGACGGACAGCGTGAAGAACGCGGCGGCCAGCAGCGCCGGGGTGTTGAGTCCCCAGGCCGTGGCGACGGCCCCGCCCAGCAGGGCTCCTATGGGTGCCCCGGCGACGCCCAGGGTCCGGAAGGCGGAGCTGACCCGGCCGAGCATGTCGGCGGGGCTGCGCTGCTGCATGAGGGTCGTGGTGTTCACGTTCCACACCATGCCCATGAGTCCGAAGAGGGCCATCGCGGCGACCAGCGCGAGCAGGCTGCGGACGGTTCCCATGACGACGAGCGCGCCGATCTGCACGCTCCCCCCGAGCAGTACCGCCCGCACCCGGCCCACCCGGGAGACGAGCAGCCGGTTGACCGCTCCCCCGGCCAGCGAGCCGACGGTGTAGGCCGTCGTCGCCACCACGAACCCGGTGTGGCCCGCGTCCAGCCAGCCGGTCACCAGCAGCACCATGGTCGCGATGAGGGCGCCCACGCCGATGTTGCACAGGGCGGTGGCAGCGCACAGGCCGCGCAGGGCACGGTCGCGGGCCAGGGTGCGCAGGCCCTCGGTGATCTCCCGGCGCAGGGTGCTGCCCGCCGGTCTGGGCCCCCGGGCGGGGGACGCCGGCCGCAGTGAGGCCACCAGCGCGGCGGCCAGCAGGAAGGTCGCCGCGTCGGCCGCGAAGGGCAGCGCGGCGCCGCCCGCGAGCAGCAGCGGCACGACGGGGGCGCCCAGCAGTCCGCCCGCGATCTTCTGCCCGGTCATCAGCCGGGCGTTGGCGCTGCCGAGGGCGTCGTCGTCGACCAGGGACGGCAGCAGGGCCGTGGAGGCGTTGTCGAAGAGGGTCTGGAACGTGGTCAGCGCGAAGGCGAGCGCGATCAGCAGGCCGATGGAGGCGTGGCCGAGGCCGACGGCGACCGCGAAGCAGGCGACGAGCAGACCGCGTAGGGCATCCACCGTCCACATCGCGCGCCGCTGGTCCACGCGGTCGGCGACGGCGCCGCCGAGCAGTCCGAAGACCAGCCAGGGCAGATAGCCACAGGCGGTGACCGCCGCTATCGCCAGGGGCTCGTCGGTCAGCGTGGTGGCCAGCAGGGGCAGCGCCGCCGTACGCAGCGCGTCTCCGAAGCTGGAGAGCACGGCGGCACCCCACAGCCGCCCGAACCCCCCGCGCCACGCGGGCGCACGCCCGCCCGCAGCCTCGACCGTAGCCACGGCTCCCCCTCACGATTCACCTGCACCGAAGCGATGCACAAACCGTAGAGGTCACCACTGACAGTCGGTCGGGCCTGTGGACAACTCAGGCGCCCGCGGTGAAAACAGCTCCGGCCAGACACCCCTCGGTGCCTGGCCGGCTCTCAACTCCTAGATCTCGCCCCGCAGTTTGGCGAGCGCCTCGGCGAGGATCGCCTCGCCGTCCGCGTCGCTGCGCCGCTCCCGTACGTACGCGAGGTGCGTCTTGTACGGCTCGGTACGCGGCGGGTCCGGCGGGTTGTCCCGGTCCTGTCCTGCGGGGAAGCCGCAGCGCGGGCAGTCCCAGGTTTCGGGAACCTGCGCGTCGCTGGCGAAGCTGGGCTGCGTCTCGTGCCCGTTGGAGCACCAGAAGGAGATGCGCAGTCGGGGCGCGGACTCGCCCCGCTCGGCCTCGCCCATCGGCCCCGCCCCGACCCGGCTTCCTCGGATCGCGTTGCCACTTGCCACGGTCGTAACTCCCTGCGTGATGGTGCCGCGAAGCGAGTCGGCGTTTCGCTTCGTTGCGAGCGCCTCAGTCTACGTAAGGCCCAACGCGCGTCCAGTGATTGGAGTTACAGCCCCCACATCTAGACGCAAGCCCCATGATAGGCCGCGCTCAGGGGCGCGTACCGAACATGGGGCCTTACGTACGGAATGTGCGTGGCGGTCAGTTGTTCGTCTTCATCAGGAGACCGAGCACGATGATGCAGGCGAACCAGAGCAGACCGACCACGATGGTGATCCGGTCGAGGTTGCGCTCGGCGACGGAGGAACCGCCGACGGACGACTGCATGCCGCCGCCGAACATGTCGGAGAGGCCGCCACCCTTGCCCTTGTGCATCAGCACCAGCAGCATCATCAGCGCGCTGAAGACGATCAGGGCGATCGAGAACCCCATAACCACGGCTGGACCAACTTCCTCGGATCTGGACGGACGACAGGGGCACAGCCACCGGGCTGTGCCCCCGCAAGGGTACGACGGATCGCCGCTACCGCATACTTACTGGTCGCGGAAGCGCACGATCTTGACGAACTCGTCGGCATCGAGCGAGGCACCGCCCACGAGCGCACCGTCGATGTCGGCCTGCGCCATGATCTCGGCGACGTTGCCGGACTTCACGGAGCCGCCGTACTGGATGCGGACCTGGTCGGCCAGCTCCTGCGTGTACAGCTCGGCGAGCTTGCCGCGGATGGCGGCGCAGACCTCCTGGGCGTCCTCGGCGCCGCAGACCTTGCCGGTGCCGATGGCCCACACCGGCTCGTAGGCGATCACGACGGACTCGGCCTGCTCGGCCGGGAGGTCCTTCAGACCGCCCTCGACCTGGGCGAGGGTGTGGGAGACGTGGTTGCCCGCCTCGCGGACGTCCAGCTCCTCGCCGACGCACAGGATCGGGGTGAGGCCGTGCTTGTAGGCGGCCTTGACCTTGGCGTTGACGATCTCGTCGGTCTCGGCGTGGTACTGGCGGCGCTCGGAGTGGCCGACGGCCACGTACGTGCACTTCAGCTTGGCCAGCATCGCGCCGGAGATCTCGCCGGTGTAGGCGCCGGAGTCGTGCGCCGAGAGGTCCTGGGCGCCGTACTTGATCTTGAGCTTGTCGCCGTCGACCAGGGTCTGCACGGAGCGCAGGTCGGTGAAGGGCGGCAGGACGGCGACCTCTACGGCCTCGTAGTCCTTGTCGGCCAGGGCGAAAGCGAGCTTCTGGACGTGTGCGATGGCCTCGAGGTGGTTGAGGTTCATCTTCCAGTTACCCGCCATGATCGGCGTGCGAGTGGTCATGCGGGGTCAGTCCTCCAGTGCGGCGAGGCCGGGGAGCGTCTTGCCCTCGAGGTATTCGAGGGAGGCGCCGCCGCCGGTCGAGATGTGGCCGAACGCGTTCTCGTCGAAGCCCAGGATGCGGACGGCCGCGGCGGAGTCGCCACCGCCGACCACGGTGAAGGCCTGGGAGTCGAGGAGAGACTGGGCGACCGCCTTGGTGCCCTCGGCGAATTCGGGGTGCTCGAAGACGCCCATCGGGCCGTTCCAGAAGACGGTGGCGGCGTCGGTGATCTTCGAGGCGTACAGCTTGCCGGACGCGGGGCCGATGTCCAGGCCCATCCGGTCGGCGGGGATGGCGTCCGCGGCGACGGTGGTGGCGTCGGCCGGGGCCTTGGTCTTCAGGTCCGGGAACGCGGGCGCGACCACGGCGTCGACCGGCAGGGCCAGCTCGACGCCGGTCTTCTCGGCGCGTTCGATGTACTCCAGGACCGCGGGGATCTGGTCCTCCTGGAGCAGGGAGGCGCCGACCTCGTGGCCCTTGGCCTTGAGGAAGGTGAAGGCCATGCCGCCGCCGATGAGGATGCGGTCGGCCTTGCCGAGCAGCTCGTCGATGACGGCGAGCTTGTCGGAGACCTTGGCGCCGCCGAGGACGACCACGTAGGGCCGCTGGACCTCGTCGGTGAGCTTCTTCAGGACGCCGACCTCGGTGGCGATGAGGTAGCCGGCGTAGTGCGGCAGCCGGGCCGGGAGGTCGAACACCGAGGCGTGCTTGCGGTGCACCGCACCGAAGCCGTCACCGACGTAGACGTCCGCGAGGGCGGCGAGCTGGTCGGCGAACTCGCCGCGCTCGGTGTCGTCCTTGGAGGTCTCACCGGCGTTGAAGCGCAGGTTCTCGATGACCGCGACCTGGCCGGGCTGCAGGCCGTTCACCGCGTCGTGCGCGGCGGGACCGACCGTGTCCTGGGCGAAGGCCACGGAGCCACCCAGGAGTTCGCCGAGCCGCTCGGCGGCCGGAAGCAGGGAGAAGGCGGGGTCCGGGGCGCCCTTGGGGCGGCCCAGGTGCGAGGCCACGACCACCTTGGCGCCCGCGTCCGCGAGGGCCTTGACGGTGGGCAGCACGGCGCGGATGCGGCCGTCGTCGGTGATGCGGCCGTCGGCGAGCGGCACGTTGAGGTCGGCGCGGACGAAGACCCGCTTGCCGTCCACGCCTTCGGCGAGAAGTTCGTCGATCGTCTTCATGAAGGAACTCCTGGTGAGGGTGCTCTGATCGTACGAGAGCTGATCTGCACGTGAGTCAGGGCCCGGGCGGCGCGTCCCTGCGCCGCCCGAGCCCTGCTCTCATGTCAAGGTGCCTGCTCTGTGGATCAGAGCTGGTTGCCGACGAAGACCGTGAGGTCGACGAGGCGGTTGGAGTAGCCCCACTCGTTGTCGTACCAGCCGAGGATCTTCACCGACTTGCCCTCCTGGACCATGGTCAGGGAGGAGTCGAAGGTGCAGGAGGCCGGGTCGCTGACGATGTCCGAGGACACGATCGGGTCCTCGGTGTAGAACAGGATGCCCTTGAGGTCGCCGTCGTCGGCGGCCTTCTTGAACGCGGCGTTGACTTCGTCCTTGGTGACCTCGCGCTGGAGCTCGACGACCAGGTCGGTGGCCGAACCGGTCGGGACCGGCACGCGCATCGCGATGCCGTCGAGCTTGCCCTTGAGCTGCGGGAGGACCAGGGCGGTGGCCTTCGCGGCACCCGTCGTGGTCGGGATGATGTTCTCGGCGGCGGCGCGGGCGCGGCGCAGGTCCGAGTGCGGGAAGTCCAGGATGCGCTGGTCGTTGGTGTACGCGTGGACCGTCGTCATCAGGCCCTTGACGATGCCGAAGTTCTCGTCCAGAACCTTGGCCATCGGCGCCACACAGTTGGTGGTGCAGGAGGCGTTGGAGATGACGTGGTGGTTCGCCGGGTCGTACTTGTCCTGGTTGACGCCCATCACGATGGTGATGTCCTCGTCCTTGGCCGGAGCCGAGATGAGGACCTTCTTCGCGCCACCGGCGATGTGCTTCTCGGCGTCGGCCTTCTTGGTGAAGATGCCGGTCGACTCGATGACGATGTCGACGCCCAGCTCGCCCCACAGGATGTCGGCGGGGTTGCGCTCCGACAGCACCTTGATGGTGTGGCCGTCGACCGTGATCGTGTCGGCGGTGTGCGACACCTCGGCCTTGAGGCGGCCCAGGATGGTGTCGTACTTCAGCAGGTGAGCGGTGGTCGCGGTGTCACCCAGGTCGTTGACAGCCACGATCTCGATGTCTGCACCCTGCTCCAGCAGCGCGCGGAAGTAGTTGCGACCGATACGACCGAAGCCGTTGATGCCTACGCGGATCGTCACGAACCGATCTCCTCGTTGGTACGCCGGCTATGCGGTGCCGGCGAGCTCTGTTTGGGATGTCCCCGACCGCCTACGACCCTACCTCTCCGACGCCTCCTCGGTGACATCGAGATGCCCCATACACGGGCAGGCGGTCCGTACCCGCCAGTAGGGGTACGGACCGCCCGGGCCGAAAGGCCATATAGCTCGAATTGACTACGGAGAGTCAGTCAGTGTTGACCAGCACACTCCCCGCTCGTACGTGTTTGTCCGCGCTCATCCGTTGAGTGCGGCGAGCGCCTTTCCGAGCAGTGCCGTGCGGTCGGCCGCCGCGGTGACGTGCTCCAGGCCGAAGCCCAGCAGCACGGTGTCGTCCGTGGTGACCGCGCCGTACGTCTTGAACAGTTCGCCGGCACGTCCCCAGTCCTTGACGACCGCCGGGCTGCCCGCGGGCGGTCCGGGGACGCTCCAGGCACCCAGCGAGGTCTCGAAGCCCTCGGTCTCGGTGGCCTGGCCGCCGATGACGACGGAGGCGTTGTCGACGAGGACGCCGCGTCCGCCGCTGCCCGGGTCGGTGATGTAGCTGATGGAGATCTCGACCTTCTTGCCCGCGTAGGCGGACAGGTCGAAGGCGACCTGCTGCCAGCCGGCCGAGGCACCCGTGAAGCTGTTCCACTGGCCGCTGGTGCCGGTGTTGGTGCAGCCGCCGGAGCCCAGGGTCAGATACCGCTTGAGCGCGGGGTGGGCCGCGATGAAGTACCCGGCCTCGCACTCGACGGGTACGGCGTTGCTGGTCGCGCCGTTCTTCTCCGGAAGCGTCGTCCAGTCGTCGGCCCCGGTCGTGTGGGCCTCCAGGACGGCGTGGTCGTAGCCCTCCTCGGTGTTCCACAGCATCCGGGTCTGGAACGTGGGCGCCTGCGCGGCGGTCACGTTGGTGAGGTCGATGGTGCGGGTGAGGCGGTTCCAGGCGTAGTCGCTGTGCGTGACGGCGGCCATGGAGGCGCCTTCGTAGGGACCGTACGGGTTGACGGTGCCGGGGTAGCTGCCCCCGCCCGCGCTGGCGAACTGCGGGAACGTGGCGGCCGGCAGGTTGTCGGAGGTGACGCTGAACGACCCGGCGGTGTCGAGCGGGTTGCCCGGCGCCGCGCCGAGGGCCGCGCCGGCTCCGGCGAGCTTGCCGCTGCCCTGGAAGGCGGTGGCGTTCGGCAGCGAGGTGCGGGTGTAGGCGCCCAGGTAGTACTGGCTGAAGTCGTTCGACAGGGTGCCGCCGCCGAGGTCGACGTTGCCGCCGGCCCGCTCGCCCGCCTCGATCAGCTTGCCGCCCTCGTTGAGGAAGGCGCGCAGCTGAAGCTGCGTGGCGTTGCCGGGGACGCTCGCGCCCGTGTAGTGGACGACGGTCTTGAAGTGGTCGAGCACGCCGAGCGCGTCGGGCGCACCCTGGGTGGCGACGTCCCAGACGATCGCCTTGCGGCCGTTGGCCTTCAGGGCGTCGACGTAGGTCTGCGCCTGGGTCGCGGTCGCGCCCTCCTCGGCGACGACGAGTGTGTCCGCGCGCGGCCGTTCGGCGACCGTGTAGGTGAAGTGCTGGCTGGAGGTGCGCTTCTTGTCGCGCGTCTCGCCGGTGAACCACACCTCGACCTTGTCGCCCGGGTCGCCTTCGGGGACCTTGGCGCGGTACTCGTCGAAGTAGAGGTTGTCCTCACCGCCGTACGTCTCGCCGCCCTTCCACGCGCGCAGCGGCACGTCGTGCGTGTGGCCGCCGTTGACGCGGTACTTGAGCTCCTTGTCGCGCACGGCCCTGCGCACGACGACGGAGACCTCCTGGTCGGCGCCGCGCGAGTAGGACGTGGTGAAGGTCTTCGGGGTGAAGTCGGCGGCCTTCAGGCCGAGCGAGGACTTCGGCTGGTCGGGCTGCTTCGCCGACTCGGCGACGGAGAGCGCGAACGGGATGTTCTTCTCGAACTCCTGCTGGATCAGCTTCTCGTCGTCCGGGAAGTTGAACACCGACTGGCAGTCGGCCGCGTTCCACTGGTCGTTCGGGTCAAGGTCCGAGGCGGTCTGGCAGGTCGACATCTCGGGCGTGTACATCGCCAGGCCGTTGACGTTCGACGCGTGGCCGTCCGCCTCGCCGTTGGTGGTGTAGAGCTCCGAGGAGACCTGCGGACGGTAGCCGGGGATCGCGGAGTTGTCGGGGGTTCCGGCGAGCGCCTTGTACATGACGTCGTCCGGGGTGTCGGTGGCCACCTGCCAGCCGACCCCGTAGAGGAGGAGTTCGGCGGCGGAGTGGTAGTTGACGCCGTACGTGAAGCCGATCCGCTTCTCGAACGCGTCCAGGGCCTTGGTCTCGGGCTCGGAGCTCGGTGCCGTGCCGCGGTAGGTCTCGCTGGTGGGGTTGGGGGACGAACCCTCGTTGTCGTAGCCCCACTTGTAGGCGAAGTTGCGGTTCAGGTCGACGCCGTCACCGATGGCGATGGAGCCGTCGCCGTTGTTGTCGTGGAGGTTCTTGCGCCACAGGCGCTGGTCGGTGCCGGTGAACGTGTAGTCGTAGCCGTCGGGGTTGGCCGAGAGGACGAACCACAGTTCGGTGGAGTCGACGATCTTCTTGATCCGCTTGTCGGTCTTGTAGTGGTCCAGGTAGTAGTGCATCAGCCGGCGGGTCATCTCCGGCGTGATCCACTCGCGCGCGTGCTGGTTGGACAGGTAGAGGACGGCGGGCTTGCCTCCGTCCTTGGTCTGCTTCGCGTTCTTGGTCAGTTTGAGCGCGAGGATGTCCTGCCCGTTCACCGTCTTGCCGATGGAGACGGCCTTGGTGAGGCCCGGGTTGGCCTGGGCGGTGGCGAGGATCTCCTGCTTGAGGCCGCCGCTGCCGCTGTAGGGGCGGTACACGCCCTCGGCCGCGGCCTCGACGCGGGCCTCGGCCTTGGCGGAGAGGGCGTGCTCGGTAAGGTCGACGCCCTGTTTCTCCAGCTTGTCGGCCTGTTTGTCGGTGAGGTAGACCTCGACGGTCGCGGTGCCCTTCGCGGGTACCTGCTCGCTCAGTTCGTGGCCGTCCTGACCGGCCGCCAGCAGCAGGGGTACCTGCGCGCTGGTGACGTCGGCCCGGTAGACCTTGACCTCGTCGGGACCGGGAGAGCCGCTGCTCTCCGCAGCCTGGGCGACGGGCACGAGGCCCGCGCCGCCCAGGAGGAGTGCGCCAACGGCGAGGATCGGTCTCGCTCTTCGACTCATGTGCCCCCCTTGCAGTGGTCCGCCACAGCAGCGAACAGATGCCAGGCTCATGACACTTCATGATCCAGTCAAGGGTGCCTCACTGACATGCAAAAGCCGGTGCCGTTCACCCAAGCGGGCGGCGGCACCGGCGTCCTGACGGTGGATCAACCCACCAGGTTGTCGGCCATCTCCTCGGTGATGCTGGACTCCGTGCCCGGAATGCCGAGGTCCTGGGCCCGCTTGTCGGCCATCGCCAGCAGGCGGCGGATACGGCCGGCGACGGCGTCCTTGGTCAGCGGCGGGTCGGCGAGGGCGCCCAGCTCCTCCAGCGAGGCCTGCTTGTGCTCCATGCGCAGGCGCCCGGCGGCGGCGAGGTGCTCGGGCACGTCGTCGGCGAGGATCTCCAGCGCGCGCTGCACCCGGGCACCGGCGGCGACGGCCGCGCGGGCCGAGCGGCGCAGGTTGGCGTCGTCGAAGTTGGCGAGCCGGTTCGCCGTCGCCCGCACCTCGCGGCGCATCCGGCGCTCCTCCCAGGCCAGCACCGACTCATGGGCGCCGAGCCGGGTGAGCAGCGCGCCGATCGCGTCGCCGTCCCGGACGACCACGCGGTCCACGCCGCGCACCTCGCGGGCCTTCGCGGCGATGGACAGCCGGCGGGCGGCGCCGACCAGGGCGAGCGCGGCCTCGGGGCCCGGGCAGGTCACTTCCAGGGAGGACGAGCGGCCGGGCTCGGTGAGCGAGCCGTGCGCCAGGAACGCCCCGCGCCAGGCGGCCTCCGCGTCACAGGTGGCCCCGGAGACGACCTGCGGGGGCAGGCCGCGGATCGGGCGGCCCCGGCCGTCGACCAGGCCGGTCTGCCGGGCCAGCTGGTCACCGCCGGCGACGACCCGGACGACGTAACGCGAGCCGCGGCGCAGTCCGCCCGGCGCCATCACGATCAGCTCCGAGCTGTGGCCGAAGATCTCCAGGATGTCCCGCTTGAGTCTGCGGGCCGCCATCGCGGTGTCCAGCTCCGCCTCGATCACGATGCGCCCGCTCACCAGGTGAAGGCCGCCGGCGAACCGCAGGATGGCGGAGACCTCCGCCTTTCTGCAGCAGGTACGGGTGACGGGGAGCCGGGAGATCTCGTCCTTCACCGCTGCCGTCATCGCCATGGGCCGATCCTTCCATGCATCCGAAAAATACGGTCGTACGCGGCGGCCAACAGCTCCGGGTCGTGCCTCGGGGTTCCGTCGGGCCGGGCCACCGGGGCCAGCTCGACCGCGGCGCCGAACCGCTTGGCGGCATCGGTGAGCGAGTCACGGTCGGGCACGGCGGCCTCGTCGGCCAGCACCACGTCCAGGGCGAGTTTAGGGGCGTGTCGTCCCAAAACCTCCAAATGACGCTGCGGGGAGAAGCCTTCGGTTTCTCCGGGCTGCGGGGCGAGGTTCAGCGAGAGTACCCGGCGCGCCTTCGTCTCGGTGAGGGCGTCCAGCAGTTCCGGCACCAGCAGGTGCGGGATGACCGAGGAGAACCAGGAGCCGGGGCCGAGGACCACCCAGTCCGCGTCCATGACCGCGGCCACCGCCTCGGGGACGGCGGGCGGGTCGTGCGGCACCACGTGCACCGACTGCACCTCACCGGGGGTGAGGGCGACGGTGGCCTGGCCGCGGACGGTGTCCACCTCCTCCGGGCGCTCCGGGTCGTGACCCTTGACCAGGGCCTGGAGCTCCAGGGGGACGGCGGACATGGGCAGCACGCGCCCGTGCGCGCCGAGGAGCTTGCCGACCAGGTCCAGGGCCTGGACATGGTCGCCGAGCTGCTCCCACAGGGCGACGATCAGCACATTGCCGACCGCGTGGTCGTGCAGGTCGCCCTGGGAGTGGAAGCGGTGCTGGATCACGCGGGCCCAGGTCTGGCCCCAGTCGTCGTCGCCGCACAGCGCGGCCAGCGCCTTGCGCAGGTCGCCCGGCGGCAGGACGCCCAGCTCGTCGCGGAGCCGGCCGCTGGAGCCGCCGTCGTCGGCGACGGTGACGACGGCGGTGAGGTCACCGGTGATGCGGCGCAGCGCGGCGAGCGAGGCGGACAGGCCCATGCCGCCGCCGAGGGCGACGACCTTGGGCTGGGCGCCGCGGCGGCGGGGCCTGGCGCCCCGGACCTCGACGGGCCGGCCCGCGCGGGACTCGGGCACCGTCCGGCCCAGCCTGCCGAGCCGGGCCAGCCGCGGAGAACGTGCGGTCATTCGCGTCCCATGTCCCGGTGTACGACCACCGTCTCCACGCCCTGGGAGACGAGGCGGGCGGCGAGCTTCTCGGAGGTGGCGACGGAGCGGTGCTTGCCGCCCGTGCAGCCGACCGCGATGGTCACGTACCGCTTGCCCTCGCGGCGGTAGCCGGCCGCGATGAGCTGGAGCAGTTCGCTGTAGCGGTCGATGAACTCCTTGGCGCCGGGCTGGTTGAAGACGTACGCCGACACCTCCTCGTTGAGGCCGGTGTAGGGGCGCAGCTCCGGGACCCAGTGCGGGTTGGGCAGGAAGCGCATGTCCACGACCAGGTCGGCGTCGACGGGGAGGCCGTACTTGAAGCCGAAGGACATGACGGTGGCCCGCAGCTCGGGCTCCTCCTCGCCGGCGAACTGGGCGTCCATCTTGGCGCGCAGTTCGTGCACGTTGAGGCTGGAGGTGTCGATGACCAGGTCGGCGTCGCCGCGCAGCTCGCGCAGCAGTTCGCGCTCGGCGGCGATGCCGTCGACGATGCGGCCGTCGCCCTGGAGGGGGTGCGGGCGGCGCACGGACTCGAAGCGGCGCACCAGGGCGTCGTCGGAGGACTCCAGGAAGACGATCCGCCGGGTGACGTGCTTGGCCTCCAGGTCGGCGAGGGACTCGCGGAGGTTGTCGAAGAAGCGCCGGCCGCGGACGTCGACGACCACCGCGATCCGGGCGACATTGCCCTGGGAGCGGGCGCCGAGCTCCACCATGGTGGGGATCAGCGCGGGCGGGAGGTTGTCGACGACGAACCAGCCGAGGTCCTCCAGGCACTTCGCGGCGGTCGACCGGCCGGCTCCGGACATCCCGGAGATGATCACCAGCTCGGGGATGGCCGCCTCCGGGATCCCGGCGGCGTCGCCGTTCGCGCCCGTACTCGTGCCCGTACTCACCTGTGCTCCGTCTCCGCCCTGGCTCTCTGGGCCTGGGGTCTCTTGGCCTTCGTGCTCGTTCACATTCATGTCTCCTGCCCCCGTCGTTCGTCCGGGGCGCCCGCCGTCGCGGGCTCCCCTGTGGAACCCATGGTGCCGGGTTCCTCTTCCATGATCTCTCCAGTGGCCGTGTTCACAGCAGGGGCGGCCGGTGCCGCCTGGGCGAGCGCCACGGCAATGGTCTCGGCCGTTTTGCGGCCTATGCCGGGAACCTCGCAGATCTGATCGATGGTGGCAGACCGAAGTTTCTTCAACGAGCCGAAATGTTTCAGAAGCGCCTGCTTACGGGTGTCCCCCAGCCCGGGTACGTCGTCCAGGGGGCTCGACCGGAACCGCTTGGCCCGCTTGGTGCGCTGGTAGGTGATCGCGAAGCGGTGGGCCTCGTCACGGACGCGCTGGAGGAGGTAGAGGCCCTCACTGGTGCGGGGCAGGACGACCGGGTCCTCCTCGTCGGGCAGCCAGACCTCCTCCAGGCGCTTGGCCAGACCGCAGACGGCGACGTCGTCGATGCCGAGCTCGTCGAGGGCCTTCTTGGCGGCGGCCACCTGCGGCCGGCCGCCGTCGACGACGACGAGCTGGGGCGGGTAGGCGAACTTCTTGGGACGGCCGTTGTCCTCGGTGAGGGTGTTCCCGGAGGCGTCCCGGAAGTCGTCCTGGGGGTCTGGGGAGCCGCTGCCGGAGCCGTCCTCGACCCACTCCCCCGTCTTCTCCTTCTCGGCGATGTACCGCTTGAAGCGGCGGGTGATGACCTCGTGCATGGAGCGGACGTCGTCCTGGCCCTCGAAGCCCTTGATCTGGAAGCGGCGGTACTCGCTCTTGCGCTGGAGGCCGTCCTCGAAGACGACCATGGAGGCCACGACGTCGTCGCCCTGGAGGTGGGAGATGTCGTAGCACTCGATCCTGAGCGGGGCGCTGTCGAGGTCGAGGGCCTCGGCGATCTCCTCCAGGGCGCGCGAGCGGGTCGTCAGGTCGGAGGCGCGCTTGGTCTTGTGCAGCACGAGGGCCTGCTGGGCGTTGCGCGCCACGGTCTCCATGAGGGCCTTCTTGTCGCCGCGCTGCGGGATGCGCAGCGAGACGTTGGACCCGCGGCGGCCGGTGAGCCACTCCTGGACCGGCTCGAGGGGGTCGGGCAGGGCCGGGACGAGGACCTCCCTGGGGACGGAGTCGCCGGTCTCCTCGCCGTAGAGCTGTTGCAGGGCGTGCTCGACGAGGGCACCGGTGGTGATCTCCTCGACCTTGTCGGTGACCCAGCCGCGCTGGCCGCGCACGCGCCCGCCGCGCACGTGGAAGATCTGGACGGCCGCTTCGAGCTCGTCCTCGGCGACCGCGATCAGGTCGGCGTCGGTCGCGTCGGCGAGCACGACCGCGTTCTTCTCCATGGCCTTCTTCAGGGCCTCGATGTCGTCGCGCAGGCGGGCCGCCCGCTCGTACTCCATCTCCTCGGCGGCCTCCGTCATCCGCTTCTCCAGACGGCGGAGGTAGGTGCCGGTGCGGCCGGCCATGAAGTCGCTGAACTCCTCGGCGAGTTCGCGGTGTTCGTCGGCCGAGACCCGGCCGACACAGGGCGCCGAGCACTTGCCGATGTAGCCGAGCAGACAGGGCCGGCCGGTGCGGGCGGCGTTCTTGAAGACACCGGCGGAGCAGGTCCGGACGGGGAAGACGCGCAGCAGGAGGTCGACGGTGTCGCGGATCGCCCACGCGTGCCCGTACGGGCCGAAGTACCTGACGCCCTTCTTCTTGTGACCGCGCATCACCTGCACGCGCGGGAACTCCTCGTTCATCGTCACCGCGAGGTACGGGTAGCTCTTGTCGTCGCGGTACTTGACGTTGAACCGGGGGTCGTACTCCTTGATCCAGGAATACTCCAGTTGCAGGGCCTCGACCTCCGTGGACACCACCGTCCACTCCACGGACGCGGCGGTGGTCACCATCGTGCGGGTGCGGGGGTGCAGGTTCGCCAGGTCCTGGAAGTAGTTCGCCAGGCGCTGGCGCAGGCTTTTCGCCTTTCCGACGTAGATCACCCGGCGGTGCTCGTCGCGGAACCTGTAGACCCCGGGAGAGTCCGGGATCTGTCCCGGCACGGGGCGGTAGCTGGAGGGGTCGGCCATGCTTCACACCCTACTGGCGGGCGGTGACAGTCCGGCGGGGCTGTGGACGACGCCAGCGCGACTCCAGGAACGTGAGAACGGCCGGTACCCGCCGGTGGTCGTCGGTCACCGAGCCGCCCCGGCCGATGCGGTCCAGGGCCTCGATGGACTCCTCGACCACGGTGACCCGGCCCTTGAGGAGGTAGCGGGCGGTGTGCGGGGGCGAGGTCCAGGAGCCCCGCCGCGTCACCGGCCTGGCCCACGACCTCGTACCCGAACCGCTCGCACAGGCTCGCCAGGCCTTCCCTCCCGGTTCCTGGAGGCCGCGCGCGCCCTGCCGGAGCGCGACGGTGTCGCCGTCGCCCTGACCGGCCGCGTCACGTCCGTCATCATCCCGATCTCCACGCACTCGCTGGACGACTTCGAGGAACTCGTCGCCGCCGGCCCCGCTCGCGGCTTCCTGCGCAAGTCGGCGCTCTCCACCCGGGCGATCGGAGCAGTACTCGACAACAGCGGTTCCGGCGCGCCGACTTGACCTGACCAGTCACGTATCAGCCGCGCACGGGCCGCTGTTGGTCCGGAGGTGTTGTCGGGACTAGATCAACACGCTTCAATGCGGGGGAACTCGGGGCCGTGAACGACGGCGCACGGAAGCCGCGGCGTACGTACTCAAAGACGCCGCTGCGCCGGCGGGTGACCCCGAGGACACCCCCCACGCACGGTCTGACCAGCCGTTGCGAACACCCACAGAAAGGCCCCTGCATGCCGCACGCCACACAGCACGCGGACGTCGCCGCCGTCGTCGCCACCGCGGAACTGGACTCGGCCCTGCGAGGCGGCCCCTTCCACGTGGCCCTGCGTGCCGCGATCGCCGCCCGCGGTCTGCCGCTCCAGCGGGTGCAGCACCATCTGTCACGTCACGGGGTCAAAGTCGGCGTCACCAGCCTGAGCTACTGGCAGCAGGGCGCACGGCGGCCGCAGCGCCCCGAGTCGCTGCGCGCCGTCCGCGCCCTGGAGGAGATCCTCCAGCTGCCCGAGGAGTCGCTGATCAGGCTGCTCGCCGAGAGCGACGACACCGCGACCGGCCAGCACCCCGCCGCCCGCTCCTACCGCTCCCTGGTCGAGGCCTCGGGCGTGCTGCACCGGCTGCTCGCCGAGCTGGACTCGCCCGTGGACGGCGGCCTGCACACCCTCGGCCACCACGAGCGGGTGCGGATAGGCGGGCGCCGCGAACTCCTCGGGCGCGAGTCGCACCACATCGTGCGCGCCCACAAGGACGGCGTCGACCGCTTCGTCGCCGTCCACCACGGCGACCCGGGATGCGTGCCGGAGCGGATGCAGGTGCACGCCCTGGAGAACTGCCGCACGGGACGCGTCCGGCTGCACCACGACACCGGGGTGCTCGTAGCCGAACTGCTCTTCGACACCCGGCTCCGGGCCGGCGAGACGTTCCTGTTCCGCTACGCCGTCGAGGACGGCACGGCCGGCGTGTCCCGCGAGTACGTCCGCGGGTTCGGGCCGGCCGGCGGCCAGTACGCGCTCCAGGTGCGGTTCGACGAGAACGCGCTGCCGACCCGCTGCCACCGCTTCACCCAGCACTCGCCGGCGGCCCCGCGCAGCGGCCGCCAGGAACTCGCCCTCACCGGCCTGCACCGCTCGGTCCACATCGTCGAGCCACGGGTGCGCAGCGGGATCGTGGGGATCGGGTGGGACTGGGAGTAGGGCGCGCCCCCTGAGGGCCGGGCAACCTGGGCACGATACTGCGCGTAAACGCTTGCGCAAGCGTTTACGCGCAGCTCCGGATGGGATACGTTCCCGGCCTGAAGGTGTTGCCGGTGGTCGTCACCGGCCCGGAACGGGGGATGTCATGCCGACCATGGCCGACGTGGCGCGCAGCGCGGGCGTCTCCGTGGCGACCGTCTCGCACGTGCTCAACGGCACCCGCCCGGTCCTCCCCCACACCCGCCAGGCCGTCCTGGACGCCATGGACGAGCTCGGCTACACGCCCAACACCCTCGCCCGTTCCCTGGTGACGTCCCGCACCCGCTCCATCGGCCTCGCGGTGTCGGCGATCAGCAACCCGTACTTCACGGAGATCCTCCAGGGCGTCGAGGCCGAGACCCTGCGCCACGGCTACAGCCTCCTCATCGCCGACCCGCACGACGACCCCGCCCATGAGCGCAAGGTCGTCCAGCTGCTGCACGAGCGGCGGGTGGACGGCATGATCGTCGCGCCCTCCGCGGAGCCCGGCGACCTGCTCGCCTACCTCGACCGCCACCGGGTGCCGACCGTACTCCTGGACCGGGTGGTCGAGGGCCCGCCGCACTTCGACCAGGTCTGCGCCGAGAACGCCGGGCCGACGAGCCGGCTCGTCACCCACCTCGCCGGACTCGGCCACCGGCGGATCGGCCTGGTCGCGGGCCTGCCGGGGCTGAGCACCAGCGGCGAGCGGCTCGCCGGGTACCGCTCCGGCCTCACGGCCGCCGGCCTGCCGTACGACGAACAGCTCGTCGCGTACGGCGACTCCGCGTCGGCCGGTGCCGAGCGGGCGACCGCCGCGCTGCTGTCCCTCGCCGATCCGCCCACGGCCCTCGTCACGGCCAACAACGCGATGACCATCGGCGCCCTGCGCACCCTGCGCGACCGTGGCCTGTCCGTGCCCGGCGACCTCGCGCTGTGCTGCTTCGACGACTTCGCCTGGGCCGACCTCTTCTCGCCCCGGCTCACCGCGATCGCCCAGCCGAGCAAGGAGCTGGGCGCCGAGGCGGTCCGGGTGCTCCTGGCGCGGCTGGCCGCCCCGGACCGGCCGGCCGGGACCGTGCGCCTGCCGTGCACGTTCGTCCACCGCAGCTCGTGCGGCTGCGCCGACTCCCCGGACCGGCCGACCCCGTTCGAGACAGCTGAGAAGTGCGAGAAGTTCGAGAAGTTCGAGAAGTTCGAGAAGTTCTCGAAGTCCGAGAAAGGACCCGACTCGTGATCGTCGTCGCCGGTGAGGCCCTCATCGATCTGGTACCGCAGGGCACGGGCGCCCTGGCGGGGCTCACGCCGGCGCTCGGCGGCGGCCCGTACAACACCGCCGTGGCCCTCGGCCGCCTCGGCTCCCCCACCGCCTTCTGCTCCCGTACGTCGTCCGACGCGTTCGGCGAGGCGCTGCTGGACGGGCTTCGGCGGGCGTCGGTGGACGTGTCGGCCGTACAGCGCGGCCCGGAACCGACCACGCTGGCCGTGGCCACGATCGACGCGCACGGCTCGGCCGCCTACTCCTTCTACGTCGACGGCACCGCCGACCGCCTGTTCACGGCCCCCGACCGGCTCCCCGCCGGTACGCGCGCGGTGTCCTTCGGCACCTGTTCGCTGGTGCTGGAGCCGGGGGCGAGCGCCTACGAGGAGCTGATGCGGGCGGCGGCCGCGCGGGGCGTGTTCACCGCGCTCGACCCCAACATCCGCGCCGGGCTGATCCCGGACCCGGACGCCTACCGGGCCCGGTTCAAGAGCTGGCTGCCGTCGGTGTCGCTGCTGAAGCTCTCCGAGGAGGACGCGCTGTGGCTGGGCGGCACCCCGCGCGAGTGGCTGGCGTCGGGCCCGTCGGCCGTGGTCATCACGCAGGGCGGTGAGGGGCTGACCGCGTTCACCCGGGACGGGGGCGTGCACGCGGTGCCGGGCGAGGAGGTCGACGTCGTCGACACGATCGGCGCGGGCGACACCGTGAACGCGGCCCTGCTGCACGGGCTCTCCGCCCTCGACGCCCTGTCCGCGGAGGGGGTCGAGGCGCTGCGCCGGGACGACTGGACGCGGCTGCTGCGGTTCGCGGCGCGCGCGGCGGCGGTCACCTGCTCACGGGCCGGGGCGGAGCCGCCGTACGCCGACGAGGTGGCGGGGATCTAGCGGGCTGGGGTCTACGGGCGGGATCCCAGGGGGCCTGAAACGGCGCCGGGAGGCGGCCGTCGGCCGGCCGCCTCCCAGTTGTCCGCCGTTCTGCCCTGTCAGGCCTTGCGGGCCCGGGTCGCCTTCTTCGCAGGGGCCGCCTTCTTCGCGGAGGCTGCCTTCTTCGCGGCCGCGGTGCCCGTCTTGGCCGTCGCCGTCTTCTTCGCCGTCGACCTGGCCGCGACCGTCTTCGCGGCCGCCGTCTTCTTGGCCGCCGTCTTCGTCGCCGCCCGGCGCGGGGCCTTCACCGAGGATCCGTCGCTGATGCGGTCGGCGCCGAGGATCTCGCGGAGGAACTTGCCGGTGTGGCTCGCGGGGACCCCGGCGACCTCCTCGGGCGTGCCCTCGGCGACGACGAGACCGCCGCCCGCGCCACCCTCGGGACCCATGTCGACGATCCAGTCGGCGGTCTTGATCACGTCGAGGTTGTGCTCGATGACGATGACCGTGTTGCCCTTGTCGACGAGGCCGGCGAGGACCTTCAGCAGCTTGCTGATGTCCTCGAAGTGCAGACCGGTGGTCGGCTCGTCGAGGACGTAGACCGTGCGTCCGGTGGAGCGCTTCTGGAGCTCGCTGGCGAGCTTCACGCGCTGGGCCTCACCACCGGAGAGGGTCGTCGCGGACTGGCCGAGGCGGACATAACCCAGACCGACGTCGTTGAGCGTCTTCAGGTGGCGGTTGATCGCCGGGACGGCCTCGAAGAAGTTCATCGCCTCCTCGATGGGCATGTTCAGGACCTCGGCGATGGACTTGCCCTTGTAGTGGACCTCCAGGGTCTCCCGGTTGTACCGGGCGCCGTGGCAGACCTCGCACGGGACGTAGACGTCCGGGAGGAAGTTCATCTCGATCTTGATGGTGCCGTCGCCCGCGCAGTTCTCGCAGCGGCCGCCCTTGACGTTGAAGGAGAAGCGGCCCGGCAGGTAGCCGCGGACCTTCGCCTCGGTGGTCTCGGCGAACAGCTTGCGGACGTGGTCGAAGACGCCGGTGTACGTCGCCGGGTTGGACCGCGGGGTGCGGCCGATGGGCGACTGGTCGACGTGCACGACCTTGTCGACGAGGTCGTCGCCGTCCACGCGCGTGTGCCGTCCCGGAACGCTCCTGGCGCCGTTCAGCTCACGGGCCAGGTGCGTGTACAGGATGTCGTTGACCAGGGTGGACTTGCCGGAGCCGGAGACGCCGGTGACCGCGGTGAAGACGCCGAGCGGGAACGAGACGTCGATGTCCTGGAGGTTGTTCTCCCGGGCGCCGTGCACGGTGAGTCGCCGGGACGGGTCGTGCGGGCGGCGGATGTCCGGGATCGGGATGGCCTTCTTGCCGGACAGGTACTGGCCCGTCATCGACTCCGCGTTGGCGAGCAGCTCCTTCATGGAGCCGCTGTGCACGACCTTGCCGCCGTGCTCACCGGCGCCGGGGCCGATGTCGACGACCCAGTCGGCGACCTTGATGGTGTCCTCGTCGTGCTCGACGACGATGAGCGTGTTGCCCATGTCGCGCAGCCGGACGAGGGTCTCGATCAGCCGGTGGTTGTCGCGCTGGTGCAGACCGATGGACGGCTCGTCGAGGACGTACAGCACGCCGACGAGTCCGGAGCCGATCTGGGTGGCCAGGCGGATGCGCTGGGCCTCGCCGCCGGAGAGGGTGCCGGCCGCGCGGTTGAGCGAGAGGTAGTCCAGGCCGACGTCGACGAGGAACTTCAGCCGCTCGTTGACCTCCTTCAGCACCCGCTCGGCGATCTTCTTGTCGCGGGCGTTGAGCTTGAGCTCGCCCAGGAAGTCCGCGCAGTCGCTGATGGACATGCCGGAGACCTCGGCGATCGACTTCCCCATGATGGTGACCGCGAGGACGATCGGCTTCAGGCGCGTGCCCTGGCAGGTGGGGCAGGGCACCTCGCGCATGTAGCCCTCGAAGCGCTCGCGGCTGGCGTCGCTCTCGGACTCGCTGTGCCGGCGCTTGACGAAGGGGACGGCGCCTTCGAAGGGCGTCGTGTACACGCGCTCGCGGCCGTACCGGTTGCGGTACCGCACCTCGATCTGCGTCTTGTGGCCGTAGAGCAGGGCCTTCTTGGCGCGCTGCGGCAGCCCGGCGAACGGGATGTCCGTGCGGAAGCCGAGCGCGTCCGCCAGGGCGCCGATCAGTCGGCCGAAGTAGTCCTTGGTGTGGCCGTGCGACCAGGGGTGGATGGCGCCCTCGTCGAGGGACTTGTCCTCGTCCGGGACGATCAGCTCCGGGTCGACCTCCATGCGCGTGCCGATGCCCGTGCACTCGGGGCAGGCGCCGAAGGGCGAGTTGAAGGAGAAGGAGCGGGGCTCCAGCTCCTCGAAGGACAGGTCGTCGTAGGCGCAGTACAGGTGCTCCGAGTACATGCGCTCGCGCTCGGGGTCGTCGGCGGGCAGGTCGACGAAGTCGAGGACGACCATGCCGCCGGACAGGCCGAGGGCGGTCTCCACGGAGTCGGTGAGGCGGCGCTTGGCGGAGTCCTTCACCGTGAGCCGGTCGACGACCACCTCGATGGTGTGCTTCTCCTGCTTCTTCAGCGTGGGCGGCTCGGAGAGCTGGATGGTCTCACCGTCGACCCGCGCGCGGGAGTAGCCCTTGGTCTGGAGGTCGGCGAAGAGGTCGACGAACTCGCCCTTGCGCTCGCGCACCAGCGGCGACAGCACCTGGAAGCGGCTCCCCTCCGGCAGCTCCAGGACCTTGTCGACGATGGCCTGCGGCGACTGGCGCGCGATGGGCCGGCCGCACTCGGGGCAGTGCGGCTTGCCGATGCGGGCGAAGAGCAGCCGGAGGTAGTCGTAGACCTCGGTGATGGTGCCGACCGTCGAGCGCGGGTTGCGGGAGGTCGACTTCTGGTCGATCGAGACCGCCGGGGAGAGGCCCTCGATGAAGTCGACGTCGGGCTTGTCCATCTGGCCGAGGAACTGGCGGGCGTACGAGGAGAGCGATTCCACGTAGCGACGCTGGCCCTCGGCGAAGATGGTGTCGAAGGCCAGGGAGGACTTGCCCGACCCGGACAGGCCCGTGAAAACGATGAGCGAGTCGCGTGGCAGGTCGAGCGAGACGTTCTTCAGGTTGTGCTCGCGCGCGCCACGGACGATGAGACGGTCGGCCACGCCGGTCCGCACCTTTCTTGAGAGAAGTGACAGGGGCGAGGCCCCCGTGTCTTCTCACACTAGGGGGAGCCACTGACAACGCCGGTCGGATTCCCGAATGGGAGAACAATCCCGGACCATCCAGCATGCCCGACGCCACGACCGACCATATAGCACGCGCATTCGATTTACGGCACTGCTTCACCACCTTCACCCAAAGGTGTGGCGGGACTAGGGTCGGCGGCATGATTGATCACGCGCATGACCTGGCGTCTGTACGTGACGCTACGGATCGGCTGCTCACCGCAGTCGCCAAACGGGACAACGCGTCGGTGGCCGAGCCGTCACGGCTTCCCGGGTGGAGCCGAGGTCACGTCCTCGCCCACCTCGCCCGCAACGCGGACGCGCTCGTGAACGTGCTGCGGGGCCTGCCCATGTACGCCTCCGGCGACGCCCGGGACGCCGACATCGAGCGCGACGCCCCGCGCCCCCTCGACGTCCAGCTCGCGGACGTCCGCGACAGCGCCGCCCGCTTCCAGGAGGCGGGGGCCGTGCCGGCCGACTGGTCCCGCACCGTGGAGCTGCGCAACGGCGTGACCGACTCGGCGTCCCGGGTTCCGTTCCGGCGATGGGTGGAGGTGGAGCTGCACCACGTCGACCTGGGGATCGGGTACGAGCTGGAGGATCTGCCGGAGGAGTTCACGGACCGGGAGATCGCGTTCCTCGCCGACCGCTTCACCGGGCACCCCGACGTACCCCCGACACGGCTGACGGACGGCACGCGCGTGTGGACGACGGGTCGGGTGGGCGAGGCGGTCGCGGCCACCGTGGCGGGCTCTCCCGCGGACCTGCTCGGGTGGCTCGCCGGACGCCGGGACGGATCGACGCTGCGGGTGACGGACGGAGAGTTGCCGGAGCTTCCTCCGCTGTGAGCGCGTCCTAGACTGACCGTCATGACGTACAGCGGACAGGTGACCGTCGGTGGCCCGGCGGACGTGCATGAGCTCAAGGACCTGATGATCACCAAGATCGCGGTCGGCCCGATGGACAACAACGCCTATCTACTGCGCTGCCGGGCCACGGACGAGCAACTGCTGATCGACGCGGCCAACGACGCGGACACCCTGCTCGGGATGATCGGTGACGACGGCATCGCCTCCGTCGTCACCACCCACCAGCACGGCGACCACTGGCAGGCGCTCGCCCGGGTCGTCGAGGCGACGGGCGCGCGCACGTACGCGGGCCGGGACGACGCCGCCGGCATCCCCGTGCCGACCGATGTCCTCGTCGAGGACGGCGACACCCTCCACGTCGGCCACGTCGAGCTCACCGCCCGCCACCTGGTCGGCCACACCCCAGGCTCGATCGCCCTGGTCTACGACGACCCACACGGCCACCCGCATGTCTTCACCGGCGACTGCCTGTTCCCCGGTGGCGTGGGCAACACCCGCAAGGACCCCGAGGCGTTCGCCAGCCTCATCCACGACGTCGAGACGAAGATCTTCGACGCCCTCCCCGACGAGACCTGGGTCTACCCGGGCCACGGCAACGACACGACGCTGGGCGCGGAGCGACCGCATCTGCCGGAGTGGCACGCGCGCGGGTGGTGAACGCAGGGCCTGCCGAAGTGGGGCGGGCGCGGGTGGTGAACGCAGGGCCTGCCGAAACGGGCGCGGGTGGTGAACAACGGGCGCGCGGCGATTCTCGCGCGCCCCGTGTGAACCCTTCGCACACGCCGGAGTCATCCGCACGCTCCCGGCCCACGTTGTTGCGGGGTCAACTGGTGGCAGCCCCGCACAGGATGACGGCTCCTGCGCGGTACGGGCCGCCGGTCTTCCGATCCCCGCCCTCGACCGGCGGCCCCGGCGAACCACCGTCACAGGGAACGTTCACGAGAACGCAACACGCGTTCCCAGTATGCGGACAAAAGCCGACGTGACCTCGACAAACGGGGTGGCGTGCTGTCAATCTCCCGCCATGCACCTCGCCCCTCGCACCCTGCGCCGCGTCGTAGCCGCCGCAACGACAGCCCTGCTCGCCACCGCCGTCGGCTGTGCTCCGCAGCCCGAGGACGACGCCGCCGCCAAACCCTCGGGGTCGACGACGGGCGCCGCGTGCGCCAAGGGCAAGCTCGCCACCAAGACGTCCGGCAAGCTGACGATCGCCACCGACGAGCCGGCGTACGAGCCCTGGTTCAAGGACGACAAGCCGGCCAACGGCAAGGGCTTCGAGTCCGCGGTCGCCTACGCCGTGGCCGAGCGCCTCGGCTACGACAAGAGCGCCGTGGTCTGGCAGAGCGTCCCCTTCAACAAGGCGTTCGCGCCCGGGGAGAAGACGTTCGACTTCGACATCAACCAGGTGTCGATCAGCGCCGAGCGCAAGAAGGCCGTCGACTTCTCGTCCGGCTACTACGACGTGCGCCAGGCCGTCATCGCGCTCAAGGACTCCAAGGCCGCCAAGGCGACGAGCATCGCGGACCTCAAGGGCCTCAAACTGGGCGCCCAGGTCGGCACGACCAGCCTCAACTACATCGAGGACGTGGTGAAGCCGACGCGGCAGGCCGCCGCCTACGCCAAGAACGACCAGGCCAAGTCCGCCCTGAAGAACGGCCAGGTGGACGCGATCGTCGTCGATCTGCCGACCGCCTTCTACATCACCGCGGCCGAGGTCACGGACGCCAAGATCGTCGGCCAGTTCGAGAACCAGGGCGGCACCCCGGAGCAGTTCGGCCTCGTCCTCGACAAGGGCAGCGCGCTCACCTCCTGCGTGACCGGCGCCGTGGACGCCCTGCGCAAGGACGGCACCCTGGCGAAGATCGAGAAGCAGTGGCTGTCCGACGCCGTCGACGCCCCGGTCCTCAAGTGACGCTCACGAAGGACGAGTCCGGCGCGGAGACGCCGGACCCGGTCGACACGTACACGCCGTCCGCGCGGCGGCTGGAGCGCGAGCGCCACAAACGTGCCCGCTCCCGCCGCGCCACGGCGATCGCCGCCGTCTCGACGCTCGCCACGGCGATCGTGCTCTATCTGGTCGTCGTCAACGCGCCCGGCTGGCCGCGCACCAAGGAGACCTTCTTCAACGGGCAGTACGCACGCGAGGCGCTGCCCAAGGTCCTCGAAGGGCTCTGGCTCAACGTCCGGCTGCTGCTGATCTGCGGCGTGGCCGTGCTGGTCCTCGGCATGCTCATCGCCGTCGCCCGCACACTGCGCGGGCCGGTGTTCTTCCCGCTGCGCTTCCTCGCCGCCGCCTACACGGACTTCTTCCGCGGGCTCCCGCTCATCATCAACCTCATGATCGTCGTGCTGGGCGTCCCCGCGCTGCGGCTCCAGGGCGTGACGGTCGACCCGGTGTGGCTGGGCGGCACGGCGCTGACGCTGACCTACTCGGCGTACGTCGCCGAGGTGTTCCGCGCCGGCATCGAGTCCATCCACCCCTCGCAGCGCGCCGCGGCCCGCTCGCTCGGCCTCTCCAACCGGCAGGCGCTGCGCTACGTGGTGCTGCCGCAGGCGGTACGGCGCCAGGTGCCGCCGCTGCTCAACGACCTGGTGTCGCTACAGAAGGACACCGGGCTCGTGTCGATCGGCGGCGCCGTGGACGCCGTACGGGCCGCCGACATCATCGTGGGCCGCAGTCTCAACTACACGCCGTACATCGTCGCGGGCCTGGTGTTCGTGGCGCTGACCATCCCGATGACCCGCTTCACGGACTGGGTGACGGCGCGGATGGACCGGCGGCGCGCCCAGGGAGGGATCGCATGAGCGCCACGGACGCCCCGGTGCTGCGGATGGAGTCCGTCCGCAAGACCTTCGGCGGCTCGGTCGTGCTGCGGGACGTCGATCTGGAGGTCGCCCCGCACACGGTGACCGCGCTGATCGGCGCCTCCGGCTCGGGCAAGTCGACGCTGCTGCGCTGCGCGAACCTCCTGGAGGAGATCGACGACGGCGCTATCTGGCTGGACGGCGAGGAGATCACCGATCCGCGCGTGGACCAGGACGCGATACGCCGCCGTATCGGCGTGGTCTTCCAGGCGTACAACCTCTTCCCGCACATGACCGTGCTGGAGAACATCACCCTCGCCCCGCGCCGGGTGCACGGGGTGTCCCGCGCGGAGGCCGAGGAGCGCGGCAGGGAGCTGCTGGAGCGGCTCGGACTCGGTGGCAAGGCGGGCGAGTACCCGGACCGGCTGAGCGGCGGCCAGCAGCAGCGCGTGGCGATCGTGCGCGCGCTCGCCGTACGGCCCCGGCTGCTGCTGCTCGACGAGATCACCGCCGCCCTCGACCCGGAGCTGGTGGGCGAGGTGCTGAATGTCGTCCGTGACCTCAAGAGTGACGGCATGACCATGGTGCTGGCCACGCACGAGATGGGCTTCGCGCGGGACGTCGCCGACCAGGTTTGTTTTCTGGACGGAGGGGTCGTGCTGGAGCGCGGGAGCGCCGAGCAGATCTTCGGCGACCCGCAGCAGGAGCGCACGCGGCGCTTCCTGCGACGGATCGTGGAGGCGGGGCGACTGTAAAGGGGGCGCTGAAGCTGCCTGTGAAGACCGGCTGTAACGACCGCCCTCCAGGCCGACGGTCCTTACGCCTCGGCCTGCGCCGCCCCCACCAGCGCCGCGACCCGCTCCACCCCGAACACGTACCCCTGCACCCCGCAGCCCGCGATGACACCGTCGGCACGCAGGGAGACGTACGAGTGGTGCCGGAAGGTCTCGCGCTGGTGGATGTTGGAGATGTGGACCTCCAACACCGGCAGCCCGTCGCAGGTGTTGAGCGCGTCCAGGATGGCGACCGAGGTGTGCGAGTAGGCGCCGGGGTTGATGACGATGCCGCAGTGGTTGAGCCGCGCCTCGTGGATCCAGTCGACCAGTTCGCCCTCGTGGTTGGACTGGCGGAAGTCCACCGTGCCGCCGTGCGCGGCCGCCGCCTTGGCGCACAGGGCCTCGACGTCGGCCAGGGTGTCCTTGCCGTAGATCTCCGGCTGACGCTGCCCGAGCAGGTTCAGGTTGGGGCCGTTGAGGATCATGATCGGGGCGTTGGCCAGGGTGCGGGGCACGGTTCCTCCGGTCCGGTGACGGGTGGGCGGTCCGTTGAAGACCGCTGCTCAGACCCGGTTTATCACGGTGCGCCGGACGCGGTGCGGCCCGTACCCTCCCCGAATGACGACGATCTCGTACCCGCCCAAGCCCTCCCCCGGTGACCGCATAGCCGTCATCTCGCCCGGCGCCGGACTGCCCGGGCTCTTCCCGCGCCCCTTCGAACTGGGCCTGGAGCGGCTGCGCGAGGAGTTCGGTCTCGAACCGGTCGAGTACCCGACGACCCGCAAGATGGGTGCGAGCCCACAGGAACGGGCCGCCGACGTCAACGCCGCCTTCGCTGACCCGGACATCAAGGTGATCATGGCCTCGATCGGGGGCGACGACCAGATCACCGTACTGCCGTATCTGGACCGTGAGTTGATCCGGGCGAACCCGAAGCCGTTCTTCGGGATGAGCGACAACACCAATCTGCTGGCCTTTTTGAGCAACACCGGGATCGTCGGCTACCACGGCGCGACCGTGATGGTGCAGCTCGGACGGCCCGTCGCCATGGACCCGCTGACCGCCGAGTCGCTGCGGGCGGCGCTGTTCACCTCCGGCGCGTACGAACTCCGGCCCGCCGAGCGCTGGAACGACGTCAACCGGGACTGGGCCGACCCGGCGACCTTCGACGCGGAGCCGGAGACCAAACCCGGCGACGGCTGGACCTGGGTGAACCCCGACCGGGTGATCGAGGGCCGCAGTTGGGGCGGCTGCCTGGAGATCCTGGGCTGGCTGCTGATGGCCGACCGCGAGATCGCCCGCGACCTGAGCGAGTACGACGGCGGTGTGCTGCTCCTGGAGACCTCCGAGGACATGCCGAGCAGTGCGGAGGTCTTCCGCACCCTGCGCAACATGGGCGAGCGCGGTCTGCTCCGGCGCTTCTCCGCGCTCCTGATGGGCCGCCCCAAGACCTGGTCCTTCGAGCGGCCCAACAGCCCCGAGGAAGGCGCCCGTTACGCCGCCGAGCAGCGCGAGGCCGTCCTGCGCGCGATGCGGACGTACGCCCCCGACACCACGATCGTCTTCGACGTCGACTTCGGCCACACCGACCCCCAACTGGTCATCCCCTACGGCGGGCTCGTCCGCGTCGACGGTCCCGCCCGGCGCATCACGGTCACCTACTGAAGCTCCCGTACGCCCCCGTAACCCACCGTCACCGTGGGTAGTTGACGCGGCATGCACGACGTACGCACCGTAAGGGCGCCCTCCATGCTGCGGCTCGCGGCCGCCTCGCTCGCCGGGACGGCCATCGAGTTCTACGACTTCTTCGTCTACGGGACCGCCGCGGCGCTGGTCCTGGGGCCGCTGTTCTTCCCGACGTTCTCGCCGCTGGCCGGGACGCTGGCGGCGTTCGGCACGTTCGGGGTGGGGTTCGTCGCCCGGCCGCTGGGGTCGGTGCTGTTCGGGCACATCGGGGACCGGCACGGGCGGCGGCCGGTCCTCGTGCTGTCGCTGCTGCTGACCGGCGGCGCCACGGTCGCGGTCGGCTGTGTGCCGACGTACGGCTCGATCGGGGTGGCCGCTCCCCTGCTGCTGCTCGTGCTCCGGTTCCTCCAGGGGCTGGGGCTCGGCGGGGAGTGGGGCGGCGCGGTGCTGCTGACGGCGGAGCACGCTCCGGCCGGGCGGCGCGGCCTGTGGTCGAGCTTCCCGCAGGTCGGGCCCGCGCTGGGCTTCCTGCTCGCCAACGGCGTGATGCTGGTGCTGTCGGCGACCCTGACCGAGGCGCAGTTCGCGTCGTGGGGGTGGCGGGTGCCGTTCTGGGCGGCGGGGGTGCTGGCCCTGGCGGGGCTGCGGCTACGGTCGTCGCTGGCCGAGAGCCCGTCCTTCCTCGCCCTCGACGACCACGCGCGCGTGCCGCTCGTCGAGGTCGCGCGCGACCACTGGCGGCTGGTCCTGCTGACGGCCGGCGGGCTCGCGATCGGGTACGCGATCTTCTACGCCGTGACGACCTGGTCCCTCGCCTACGGCACGGAACGGCTGGGCGTCAGCCGTACCGTCATGCTGGCCTGCATCATGGCGGCGGTCCTGGTGAAGGGCTCGCTCACGCCGGTGGTGGCGCTGCTCGGCGACCGGTACGGGCGGCGGCCGCTGTGCCTGACCGGGTGTGCGGCGGCGGCTCTGTGGATGTTCCCCCTGGTCGCGCTGCTGTCGACCGGTGAACCCCCGCTGATGTTCCTGGGGTTCCTCGGCGCGATGCTCGCGTTCATCACCATGTTCGCGGTGATCGCCGCATATCTGCCGGAGCTGTACGAGCCGCGGGTGCGCTGCACGGGTGCCGCGGTCGGCTACAACCTCGGCGGGGTCCTCGGGGGCGCGCTCACGCCGATCGTGGCGACGGCGCTGGCCGAGCAGGGCGGTCGGGTGCCGTGGGGGGTGGGGGCGTATCTGACGGGGATCGCGCTGCTCAGTCTGGGGTGTTTCGCGCTGCTGCCCGAGACACGGCCGGTGGCCCTGGTGGTGGCGGGCGCGGCGGAGCCGGCTCTGGACTGAGTTGGCGACGGGTGGCCTAGGGATTGATCGCCAGCTCCAGATACGCCGCGAACAGCACCAGGTGCACGCCGCCCTGGAGCGGGGTGGCCCGACCGGGCACCACGGTCAGGGAGCTCACGACCACGGTGAGGGCGAGCAGCACCATGTGGGTGGCGCCGAGGCCGAGGACGAGGGGGCCGGAGAGCCAGACGGAGGCCAGCGCGACCGCGGGAATGGTCAGGCCGATGCTGGCCATCGCCGAACCGAGCGCGAGGTTGAGGCTGGTCTGAACACGGTCGCGGCGGGCCGAGCGCAGCGCGGCGATGGTCTCGGGCAGCAGCACCAGCAGGGCGATGATCACGCCGACGACGGCATGCGGCAGTCCTGCGGCCTCCACGCCGGACTCGATGGTGGGCGACACGCCCTTGGCCAGTCCTACGACGCCGATCAGGGCGAGGCCCAGCAGGCTCAGGCTGATGAGGGCGGTGCGGGCGGAGGGCGCGTCGGCGTGGTCGTCGGCGGTGATGACCTCGCCCTGGCGGGTGATGGGGAGGAAGTAGTCGCGGTGCCGTACGGTCTGGGTCGCGACGAACAGGCCGTACAGGACCAGCGAGGACAGTGCGGCGAAGGTCAGCTGGACGCCGGAGAACTCCGGGCCCGGCTTGCTCGTGGTGAAGGTCGGCAGCACCAGGCTGAGGGTGGCCAGGGTGGCGACGGTCGCGAGGGCGGCGCCGGTGCCTTCGGGGTTGAAGACCGCGAGGCCGTGCCGCAGGGAGGCGACCAGGAGGCAGAGGCCGACGATGCCGTTGCAGGTGATCATGACGGCCGCGAAGACCGTGTCCCGGGCGAGGGTCGAGCTCTTGTCGCCGCCGTCGGCCATGAGGGTGACGATCAGCGCGACCTCGATGATGGTGACGGCGACGGCGAGGACGAGCGAGCCGAAGGGTTCACCGACCCGGTGGGCGACGACCTCCGCATGATGCACGGCAGCCAGGACCGCCCCCGCGAGGACCAGCGTCACCAGGGCGACGACCGCGCCCGGCAGGTCGCGTCCCCAGGTGAACGCCAGGAGGACGACCGCGAGCACCGGCACGAGGATCGTCCACTGGGTGGTGAGCGACCTGAGCCGAACGATCATGCAGGGATCCTCCCAAAGGTACGGAGGCCCCGCATTTCGGTGCCGCGGGGCCTCATACGGCGGTTCGAGCTACTTCAGCTCGCGCGAGTCCACCAGGTCGCAGTTGACGAAGCGCGGCGCCCGGGTGCACAACGCGCCCAACTGCTCGGCCATCTGGCTCGTCTCGGGGCGTTCGTTGTTGCGCATCGCCTCCTCGAAGGACTCGAACTCGATCACGGCGAGGTAGCGTCCGGGCGTGTCGCGGTCCTTCAGCAGGATGCGGTGGGTGGGGCCGCCTTCCTGGCCCTCCATGCGCTGCCGGGCGCCTTCGAGCAGCTGCTCCATCTCGTCGAGCCGCTCCGTTTCGAAGTCGATGATCTGCACGAACTTCATGGTTGCCTCCGTCGGCCGGGGCGTCCCCGAGCGGGGAACGCGCTCAGAACAAAGCAAGCACCGGGAGCGGTGAGCGGCAATCGGCCATACGCCGCTCCCGGTGCTGGTTGTTCCTACGTCCGACGTGGTCAGGCGTCGATGCTGTCCTTCGGAGCGCCATCGCTCCGCGTCTGCGCCGCCTCGGCCGCCGCCTGCCTCTTGGAGGCACGGAGGCTGGTGATCGTGGTGACGACGAGGACACCGCAGATCACGCCGAGCGAGACCGGGATGCTGATCTCGGGGACGTGGACCCCGGACTCGTGAAGTGCGTGCAGGACCAGCTTGACGCCGATGAAGCCGAGGATGATCGACAGGCCGTAGCTGAGGTGGACCAGCTTCTTGAGCAGGCCGCCGATGAGGAAGTACAGCTGACGCAGACCCATCAGGGCGAACGCGTTGGCCGTGAAGACGATGTACGGGTCCTGGGTCAGGCCGAAGATCGCGGGGATGGAGTCGAGGGCGAAGAGCACGTCGGTGGTGCCGATCGCGAGCATCACGACCAGCATCGGGGTCATGACCCGCTTGCCGTTCTGCACGATCCACAGCTTGGTGCCGTGGTAGCGGTCGGCGACGCCGAAGCGGCGCTCGGCGGCCTTGAGGAGCTTGTTCTCCTCGAACTCCTCGTCCTCCTCGTCGGCCCGGGCCTCCTGGATGAGCTTCCAGGCGGTCCAGATCAGGAAGGCGCCGAAGAGGTAGAAGACCCACGCGAAGCTGGCGAGGATGGCTGCGCCCGCGGCGATGAAGATCGCCCGCAGGACCAGGGCTATGAGGACACCGACGAGGAGCACCCGCTGCTGGTACTGCGAGGGCACCGCGAACTTCGCCATGATCAGGACGAAGACGAAGAGGTTGTCGACGCTCAGCGACTTCTCGGTGATGAAGCCGGCGAAGAACTCTCCACCGGCCTGGCCGCCGCCGAAGATCAGCAGGCCGAGGCCGAAGAGGCCGGCCAGGGCGATCCAGACGACGGTCCAGATTCCGGCTTCCTTGATGGAGACGTCGTGCGGCTTGCGGCCGATGAAGAAGTCGACCGCGATGAGGGCGGCGAGGCCCACGATGGTCAGGACCCACAGGGTCACGGAAACATCCACTGATCCTCCGGCATTACGTAACGGCAAATAACAGCGTCGTCGCGCTGCCGGAGGTCTCTTCCACCCAGGATGGGCCGACGCCCCGGGAGCAGATCCATGGGATCTGTTCCGTATTGACGGGTACGCCGCAGTCGACAGGGAGTACTCCCCTCCGCGAGGAAAACGGTACCCCAATCACCAAGGAAAGGTAAAGCGATTGGCAAAAGAAAGGTCAAAGTAGCTGGTCAGGAGCCTTTACGCGTACTTGGCACGGGCGGCCGCCACTTGGTTGAGCACCTGCTGGAGCACCTGGCTGCCCTGGGGTACGAGCGAGGGCTCGTACGTCCAGGCGTGCCCCACCCACGGGTCGGCGAGATGGTCGTCGGGGACCGGGCTCAGTCGCAGCAGCGAACGCCACAGCGGGTCGAGCAACGGGCCGTACGCGGCGGCCTCCTCGCGGTCCGCGACCATCATCAGATGGACGCCGACCGCCGGACCCTCGTCCGCGAGGTAGCGCAGCTGGGTCACGGCGCGGTCGTCGAAGCCGTGCGGGAAGTCGTTGACGATCAGCAGCTGCTCGGAGGTGTCGAAGCCCGGCGGGAGCGCGTCGGGCGCCCCTCCGCGCACCGCCATCTGCACCAGGTCGACGCGCTGGGTGAGCCGGGACAGGACGTCCACGACACCGGCCGCGCCGAGGGCCGGCGGGCCGGCGAGCACACCGCTCTGCACCAGCGGGACGAGCGCCTGCCCTCCGGAGCCCGCCGGGTCGATGACGTGGACGGTGAACTCGCCCGCCGGATAGACGGCGAGCAGCCGGGCCGCGTGCGCCACCGCCGACTCCATCGCCAGCCGCTTGAGTTCATGGGAGTCGGTGAAGGAGCCGTCGAGCGAGTCGGCCCGTCCGCTGTCGATCCACAGCCCGCGCTCCAGCGGCAGCCTGACCAGCATCGGGATGCGCAGCTGCGGCGCCTCGGGAAGATGCAGGTCGCCCAGGCGCAGGGCCATGGGGATCTCCATCGGCACCCGGTAGCCGTGCCAGACGGGGTTGTCCCAGCGGGCGTAGGCCGCGGGCAGCGCGGGCTCGACGACGTCGGCCTCGGCGGCGAGCTGCGCGAGGTCCCGGTCCAGGACCGCACGGGCCTGGTCCACGAGCTGGGTGTGCTTGGCGTGGGCCGTCTCGCGCGCCGCGTCGCTCTGACCGCCGATCCTGCTGCGCGGGTCGGACAGGGCCTGGTCGAGCTCCTTCTCCATACGCGAGTCGGCGAAGTCGACGGCGCTGCGGTACGCGGCCATGGTGCGGGCCAGGTCCTCGAACATGCCCCACACCTGGTTGTAGAGCCGCTCGTCCATGGACCAGCCGGTCGCGTCCCCCGCGACGGGCTGCGCGGGCTGTCCGAGCTGGGCCGGGGGCGCGGTCGGCGGGGGTGGCGGCGGGGCGGTGGTCTGGCGGCGCGGGTGGCTGTAGTCGACGGGGCCGCCGGTGGTGGAGCCGGGCTGCGGGGCGGCGGACGGGTCCGGGGCGGCCGGGGGGTCGTAGGGCGAGGCGGGCGGCTGTCCGGGAGTGCCCGAAGCCGAGGGGCCGTACGGCGAGACCGACGACTGGCCGGAAGTGCCCGAAGCCGAGGGGCCGTACGGCGAGACCGGCGGCTGTCCGGGAGTGCCCGATGCCTGGGTGCCGTACGGCGACACGGGCGGAGGCGGCGGTACGGCGCCTTGAGTCGCGGCGCCGCCCTGGTCGGCGCCGAGGTTCGGGGTCGCCGCGTGTCGCGTGCGGTCGCCGTCGGTCGTGCGGGGGGCCTGCACCGAGCGGGCGAGGCCCTGGGCCACGGCGTCGTTGATGCCGGCGGCCAGCTGGTGGGCCTCGGGCAGGCCCTGGTCGGCGAAGAGGTCGGCGAGACCGCCCGCGTATCCCTGACCGACGGCGCGGACCTTCCAGGCGCCCTGGCGGCGGTAGAGCTCCAGGGCGACGACGGCGGACTCGGCCTCCAGGCCGGTGATGGTGTAGTTGGCGACCTCGGAGCCGTCGAGGCCGGTGACCGCGAGGAAGGGGGCGGCGAGGCCACCGAACCGGACGGGTCCGCCCACTCCGGTGGGCAGGGCGAGCAGCACGCTGATCCGGTGCACGGCCTCCGGCATGGCACCGAGGTCCACCGCGAGACGGTGGTCGGCGGCGGCCTGCCGGGAGACCTCCAGGCCCGGCAGGGTGGGGGCGCCCGGGTGGGCCACCCACTCCACGCCGTGGACCTTGCCGTGCTCGTCGCTGAGCGTCGCGCCGGCGACGACCGGCTTGCCGGCCGAGACCCGGATCTCGAGGCGGGCCTGGGAGAGCGGGTGGTTCTGCCCCCGCACCAGCTCGGCCGTCATGCCTTCGTCCCCCTGTATCGCATTCGGTGTCGGGTGCCGCCAGGGCCCGTCCGCCGGGTCAGGCCGGCGTCACGGGCCCTGGCCGGGCGGCCTACAGGTGCGGCAGGATCGCCGGCATCAGGTCCTGGAAGGTGCGGCCGTTGGCCGGGGTGCCGAGCGCCGTCATCGTCCAGCCGGCGCCGGTGCGGTGCACCTTCGCCATGATCTGGGCCGTGTAGGCGCCGCCGCCCGCGAGCGTGTAGCGGGCCAGCTCCTGGCCGTTGGTCTCGTCGACCAGGCGGCAGAACGCGTTCTGCACTTCCTGGAAGGTCTGGCCCGTGAAGGAGTTCACGGTGAAGACGATCTGGTCGATGTGGACCGGGACGCGCGAGAGGTCGACGAGGATCGCCTCGTCGTCGCCGCCCTGGCCGACACCGCCGACGAGGTTGTCACCGGTGTGACGCACCGAGCCGTCGTCGCTCACCAGGTGGCGGAAGAAGACGACGTCGACGGGCTGCTTGTCCGCGAACAGCACGGCGGAGGCGTCCAGGTCGATCTCGCGGGTGCGCGAACCGAACAGGCCGCGACGGGGGGCCGCCTGCCAGCCGAGACCCATGCGCACCGCGGTCAGGCTGCCGCCGTCGTTCTTCTGCAGACTGATGGCCTGACCCTTGGTCATGTTGACGGTCACGCGCTGATTCCCCTCTCGAACTGTCCCCTGTTGCCGCGGAGTCCGCGGTTGACCAGAACCCTACGCAGGAGCACTGACAGTGCCGCTACCCGGGGCCGCACTTTGTGTCGGTCTTGCAACACTGCGCGTACAACAGGGGCGTCGCATGTCCGTCAGGCGATACCCGCCTCCCGCATCTGGCGCAGTTCCTTCTTCATCTCGGAGACCTCGTCGCGCAGCCGGGCCGCGATCTCGAACTGGAGGTCGGCGGCGGCGGCGCGCATCCGCGCGGTCATCTCCTCGATCTGCTCGGCGAGCTCGGCCGCGGGCCGGTCGGTCGGCACGGTCGCCTTGGCCTTGCCCTTGGCCGCCTTGCCGCCCGCCGCCTTGCCGCCGAGGGCGGGCACGGGGGCCTTGGCACCCTTGCCGTCCTTCTGCTTGCGATAGCCGGAACCGAGCAGCTGCTCGGTGTCGACGTCCTCGCGGGCGATCTGGGCCACGATGTCGTTGATCTTCTTGCGGAGCGGCTGGGGGTCGATGCCGCGCTCGGTGTTGTACGCGACCTGCTTCTCCCGGCGGCGGTTGGTCTCGTCGATGGCCTTCGCCATCGCCGGGGTGATCTTGTCGGCGTACATGTGGACCTGGCCGGAGACGTTGCGCGCCGCGCGGCCGATGGTCTGGATCAGTGAGGTGCCGGAGCGCAGGAAGCCCTCCTTGTCGGCGTCGAGGATCGCCACCAGGGACACCTCGGGCAGGTCGAGACCCTCACGGAGGAGGTTGATGCCGACCAGGACGTCGAACTCACCGGAGCGCAGTTCACGCAGCAGTTCGACGCGGCGCAGGGTGTCGACGTCGCTGTGGAGATAGCGGACCTGGATGCCGAGCTCCAGGAAGTAGTCCGTGAGGTCCTCGGCCATCTTCTTGGTGAGCGTGGTGACCAGGACGCGCTCGTCCTTCTCGGTGCGGGTGCGGATCTCGTGCACCAGGTCGTCGATCTGGCCCTCGGTGGGCTTGACGACGACCTCGGGGTCGATCAGGCCGGTGGGGCGGATGATCTGCTCGACGACGCCGTCAGCCCGGGAGAGCTCGTACTTGCCCGGGGTGGCCGACAGGTAGACGGTCTGCCCGATGCGCTCCTGGAACTCCTCCCACTTCAGGGGCCGGTTGTCCAGCGCGGACGGGAGCCGGAAGCCGTGGTCGACCAGCGTGCGCTTGCGGGAGGCGTCGCCCTCGTACATGGCACCGATCTGGGGGACGGTGTTGTGCGACTCGTCGATGACGAGCAGGAAGTCGTCCGGGAAGTAGTCGAGCAGGGTGTTGGGCGGGGAGCCGGGCCGGCGGCCGTCGAAGTGCATCGAGTAGTTCTCGACACCGGAGCAGGAGCCGATCTGGCGGAGCATCTCCAGGTCGTACGTGGTGCGCATGCGCAGCCGCTGGGCCTCGAGGAGCTTGCCCTGCTTCTCCAGTTCGGCGAGGCGCTCGCCCAGCTCCTTCTCGATGTCGTTGACGGCCCGCTCCATGCGCTCGGGACCGGCGACGTAGTGGGAGGCCGGGAAGACGTACAGCTGCTGGTCGTCGCTGATGATCTCGCCGGTGAGCGGGTGGAGGGTCGACAGCGCCTCGATCTCGTCGCCGAACATCTCGATGCGGACGGCGAGCTCCTCGTAGACCGGGAAGATCTCGATGGTGTCGCCGCGGACCCGGAAGGTGCCGCGGGTGAAGGCCAGGTCGTTGCGCGTGTACTGGATGTCCACGAAGCGGCGCAGCAGCTCGTCGCGGTCGAGTTCGTCGCCGACCCTGAGGGGGACCATCCGGTCCACGTACTCCTGCGGGGTGCCGAGGCCGTAGATGCAGGAGACCGAGGCGACCACGACGACGTCACGGCGGGTGAGCAGCGAGTTGGTCGCGGAGTGGCGCAGGCGCTCGACCTCCTCGTTGATCGAGGAGTCCTTCTCGATGTAGGTGTCCGACTGCGGGACGTAGGCCTCGGGCTGGTAGTAGTCGTAGTACGAGACGAAGTACTCGACGGCGTTGTTGGGCAGGAGCTCCCGGAACTCGTTCGCCAGCTGGGCGGCGAGGGTCTTGTTCGGGGCCATCACCAGGGTGGGCCGCTGGAGCTTCTCGATCATCCACGCGGTGGTGGCGGACTTGCCGGTGCCGGTCGCACCAAGGAGGACGACGTCCTTCTCACCGGCCTCGATGCGCTTGGCCAGCTCGGCGATGGCCGCCGGCTGGTCACCGCTGGGCTGGTAGGGGCTGACGACCTCGAAGGGCGCCACCGTGCGTTCGATGTGGGAAACGGGCCGCATGGAACCACCGTACGACCCCCCACTGACAACGCGGTCCGATCAGCGGTTCTGCGGGGTGCGGGAGCTTCGGTGGCCGACACCGCGGCGGGTGCGGATCGTCGGGCGGCGGGCGGTGTGCGCGGCCTCGGCGTGGGCCGGGATACCTGGCTTGTTCTCGACGGGGGCCCAGTCGGGTTTGCCCATGACCATCAGCGGGTCGAACATCACGACGACACCGGCGATCAGCAGGAAGGCGAGGGGGCCGACCATCATGGGCGCGAGCAGTTCCGCGGGCGAGTCGCCCGAGGACGGGGCGGCGGAGCCGCCGTGCAGATGGACGCTGAGGGCGGCCATGCCCGTGTAGTGCATGCCGCTGACGGCGAGCCCCATGACGAGGCTCGCGCCCACGCTCCACATCAGCCCCCTGACCTGGCCGGCCGCCCACAGTGCGGCGGTGGCGGCGACCATGGCTATGACGACGGAGGCGGTGACCGTGAGCGTGTTGTACTCCAGGTTCCCGTTGAGCCGCATGCCGGCCATGCCCAGGTAGTGCATGGAGGCGACGCCGAGCCCGGTGATGGTGCCCCCGGTGAACAGGGCCGTTCCCCTGGCGCCCTTGTAGCCGACGATGAAGATCCCGACGCCCACCATGACGATCGCGACGCCGAGGCTCGCGAACGTCGTCGGCTTGTCGTAGTGGATCGGGGCGCCCTTGACGGTGAACCCCATCATGGCGACGAAATGCATGGTCCATATGCCGGAGCCGATCGCGGCGGCGCCGAGGGCGAGCCAGCCCGGCCGCCACGAGTTCGAGACCAGCATGGATCTGGTGGTGCAGCGCAGGCCGAGGGCGCCTCCCAGGCAAGCCATGAGGTAGGCCACCAGCGGTGTGACGAGTCCGTAGCTGAATCCGTCGACCGTGCCTTGCATGCGCGGCTACCCTTCCGCCTTCTTGCGTCCCGGAATGTGCTGAAAAGCGCCCCTTCCCAGGACCGCTGGAGCGGTCAGGGTCGAGGCGAAGAGTATGACCCCCACCGGAATGGTCGAACGATTTTCCGGCAAAGAAACACGCCCTTGCCACGCCGTTGCCGCAGTTGTGCGGCACCCGTGAGCGGAGTTGGGCAACTCCATTCAATCTGTGGCCATTCTGTACTCCGCTGCTGTTGACCCTCTGCTGTCACAGTGGAGCTGTCCGTGCACGCTCGACGCAAGGAGTACGCATGCACGCGCGCGCCGTTGCCGCCACGACCACCGCGCTTCTGGGGACCGCCGCCCTCCTGCTGCCTTCCTCCGGCGTCCGGGCCGCCGAGGACGGTGAACCGCCCACGGTCATCGCCCACCGGGGCGCCTCCGCCTACGCGCCGGAGAACACCCTGGCCGCCGTCGACGCGGCGGCCAGGCTGGGCATCCACTGGGTAGAGAACGACGTCCAGCGCACCAAGGACGGCGAGCTGGTCGTCATCCACGACGACAGCCTCCAGCGCACCACCGACGTCGAGGAGGTGTTCCCGGGCCGGGCACCCTGGAAGGTGAAGGACTTCACCGCCGCCGAGATCGCGCGCCTCGACGCGGGCAGCTGGTTCGGCGCCTCCTACGCGGGCGCGCGCGTACCGACCCTGGAGCAGTACATGCGCCGGGTGGAGCGCAACAACCAGAACCTGCTCCTGGAGATCAAGAACCCCGCCCTCTACCCGGGCATCGAGCAGCAGACCCTGAAGGTCCTCTCCGACGAGGGCTGGCTCGACCAGGCGCACCGCGCGAGCCGGCTGATCGTGCAGAGCTTCAGCGCGGACAGCGTGCGCACCGTCCACGCGCTGAAGCCCGGCGTCAAGACCGCCATCCTGGGTACGCCGTCCGTCGCGAACCTGTCGACGTACGCGACGTTCACCGACCAGATCAACCCGTCGTACAGCACCATCTCCCCCGGGTACGTCGCCGCCGTCCACGCGTTCGACGGGGCGCACGACAAACCGCTGAAGGTCTTCGCCTGGACCGTCAACGACGCGGAGACGGCCCGCCGGGTCGCCGGGTACGACGTGGACGGCATCATCAGCAACAAGCCGGACGTGGTGCGGGACGCGACCGGCGGGTCCTGAGACGCGCCGGGCCGGGCGGGCCCCGCGCCACCCGGCTCCGGGCGGGCCGAGGCCCGCGGGTCCGCTCCGCGGGGCGTTGTCAGTGGTGGGTCGTACGGTGGGCGCATGGACAGCCATGGGCAGAACGAGCAGCAGGTCGTATGGGCCGTCGTCGGCACCGACATCGGCCCCCTGCTGCTGGCCGCGACCCGCGCGGGCCTCGTCAACGTCGTGTTCCACGCCACCGACCCGGTGCGCGACAAGGCACTGGACCGGCTCGCCTCCCGTCTGGGCAGCGAGCCCGTCGAGGCGCCCGGCTCCCCGCTGCTGGCCGAGCCGATACGCCAGGTCGAGGCGTACTTCGCGGGCCGGCGGCGCGATTTCGAGCTGTCCCTGGACTGGTCGCTGATCTCCGGCTTCAACCGCCAGGTGCTGCGCGAGCTGGCGGCCGGGGTGCCGTACGGCAGTGTCGTGGGGTACGGCGATCTGGCCGGCCGGGTCGGTCAGCCGGGCGCGGCGCAGGCGGTCGGGGTGGCGATGGGCTCCAACCCGTTGCCGGTGGTCGTGCCCTGCCACCGGGTCGTGGAGAGCGACGGCGGGATCGGCGGGTTCGGGGGCGGCCTGGAGACCAAGCGGAAGCTGCTCGCCCTGGAGGGCGTGCTCCCCGAACCGCTGTTCTAGGACCACTGGTCCAGGAGACGACCGTCTCGGGTCCGCTGTTCCAGGAGACGACCGTCTCGGGTCCGCTGTTCCAGGCGACGACCGTCTCGGGTCCGCTGTTCCAGGCGACGACCGTCTCCGGACCGCTGTTCCAGGCAACGACCGTCTCCGGTCCGCGCGCGACGGCTGGCCGGAAGGCCGACGCGGTAGCAGACTCCGCCATGCGCACAGCCACTGGCATCCGAAGACTTCGGAGCCGAAGGGACGGCGATCACGCATGAGTGGAAGCGGGAACAGGGCAGTCGCGTATCTCAAGCCGGGAGCGGTGGAGGTCAGGACCATCGACCACCCGACGCTGGAAGTCCAGGACGGACCGGGGGTCGCACCCGAGAACGTCGGCCGCAAGTGCCGGCACGGAGTGATCCTCAAGGTCCTCGCCAGCAACATCTGCGGCAGCGACCAGCACATGGTGCGCGGGCGGACGACCGCGCCCGAGGGACTGGTCCTCGGACACGAGATCACCGGAGAGGTCGTCGAACGGGGGCCGGACGTCGAGACGATCGACGTCGGCGACATCGTCTCCGTACCGTTCAACATCGCCTGCGGCCGGTGCCGCAACTGCAAGGAGCGCGCCACCGGCATCTGTCTGAACGTCAACCCGGCACGGCCCGGGGCGGCCTACGGCTATGTCGACATGGGCGGCTGGGTCGGCGGCCAGGCCGAGTACGCGATGGTGCCGTACGCGGACTTCAACCTGCTGAAGTTCCCGGACCGGGACCAGGCTCGCGCGAAGCTGCTCGACCTGACCATGCTGTCGGACATCTTCCCGACCGGCTTCCACGGCGTGGTGAGTTCGGGCGCCGGTGTCGGTTCGACGGTGTACATCGCCGGGGCGGGGCCGGTCGGACTGGCGGCGGCCGCGGCCGCGCAGCTGCTGGGCGCCGCCGTCGTCATCGTCGGCGACCTCAACGCCGAGCGGCTCGCGCAGGCGCGCAGCTTCGGCTGCGAGACCGTCGACGTCTCGCGCGGCAGCGTGGGCGAGCAGATCGAGCAGATCCTCGGCGAGCCCGAGGTGGACGCCGCGGTCGACGCGGTCGGCTTCGAGGCCCGGGCCCATGGCCCCGAGGCCCCGGAGGCGCCCGCCACCGTCCTCAACTCGTTGATGGGGCTCACCCGCGCGGGCGGCGCCCTCGGCATCCCCGGCCTGTACGTCACCGACGACCCCGGCGGGGTCGACGAGGACGCGAAGTCCGGGACGCTGAAGGTGCGGCTCGGGCTCGGCTGGGCCAAGAGCCATCGGTTCACCACCGGACAGTGCCCGGTGATGCGGTACCACCGGGGCCTGATGATGGCGATCCTGCACGAGCGCGTGCACATCGCCAAGGCGGTCAACGCGACGGTCATCGGCATCGAGGACGCGCCGCGCGGCTACGCCGAGTTCGACCAGGGCGCGAGCCGCAAGTACGTGCTCGACCCGCACGGGGCGCTCAAGGGCGTACAGCCGGTCTGACAGCTGTCGCCCGAGGAGGGGGCCCACGCGCATGGGCCCCCTCGCGCGCCGATCAGCGCTCTCGTAGCAGTCAGCCGACGCCACCGGGTCCCGCCCCCAGAGGACGACATGAAAGAAACATGGCGAATTGCCCGCCATGCACCCCAGGCCGGTGTCGTCTCCCACGGCTCGCAAGGGTTTGGCCGGGTGTGCCGCCCGCCAGAGATGAGGGAAGGACGATCGACAGGAGGCATGCGCGTGGTGCTGGTGGTTTCCGAAGAAGTGCGCGAGGCGATCGACGCGCGTCGACCCGTGGTGGCCCTGGAGTCCACGATCATCGCGCACGGGCTGCCGCGGCCGCGCAATCTCCAGGTGGCGCTGGAACTGGAGGACGTCGTACGGCGCGAGGGCGCCGTTCCCGCGACGATCGCGGTGCTGGACGGGCGGCCCCATGTCGGCCTGGACAAGCAGCAGTTGGAGCGGGTCGCGAACGAGGACGGCATCCGCAAGCTGGGCCATCGCGATCTGCCGCTGGCGGTGGCCGCCGGGGTGAGCGGGGCGACCACGGTGTCGGCCACCGCACAGCTGGCGTCGCTGGCGGGCGTCCGGGTGTTCGCGACGGGCGGGCTCGGCGGGGTGCACCGGGAGTGGACGGTGACGCAGGACGAGTCGGCCGACCTGGGGCTGCTGGCGCGGACGCGGATCACGGTGGTGTGCGCGGGCGTGAAGTCGATCCTGGACGTGCCGGCGACCCTGCAACGGCTGGAGACGCTGGGCGTCGCCGTGGCCGGCTACGGCACGGATCGGTTCCCCGGCTTCTACCTGTCGGACTCGGGACACCCGGTGGACTGGACGCTAGAGTCTCCCGAGCAGGTGGCGGCGGTGATGCGGGCTCAGGACGCCGTGGCCGGACCGGAGTCGGCGCTGATCATCGCCAACCCCGTCCCCGAAGCGGAGCAGTTGGACCCCGACCTGCACGCGCGCGTACTGGCCGACGCCCTGCACGCCTGCGAGGAACGGGGCATCACGGGCCAGGGGGTCACCCCGTTCCTCCTCGACTACCTGGTACGACACACCGACGGCGCCTCGCTGGAGGCCAATCTGGCGGCGGTACGGGGCAATGTGCGGTTGGCGGGGCGGATCGCGGCGGCCTGGGCTTGGGCCGAGGCGTAGGGGTGAGCGCGGGGAGGACCGGGGACGAGATGGTGTCCGGGGGGCGGGGCGAGGGAGCCGGGGCGCTGCTGGTTGTCGGGGACGTCATCACCGACATCGTCGCGCGGCATCGGGGGCCGCTCGCGGCACGTACGGACACCGTCGCGGCGATTCGGACGCTGCCTGGTGGGGCCGGTGCCAACGTGGCCTGTTGGGCGGCCCATTGGGGTGGGGGCGAGGTCCGGTTGCTCGGGCGGGTGGGCGCGGATGCGGCAGCCTGGCACGAGCGGGAGCTGAGCCTGTGCGGCGTACGACCCCGTCTCGTCGTCGACCCGGAGGCGCCGACCGGCACGGTGATCTGTCTCGTCGACACGAGCGCCGCCGGCGAGCGGACGTTGGTCACGGACAGCGGGGCGTCCCTGCGGCTCACTCCGGACGACTGGTCCGACGCACTGCTCGACGGGGTGACCCGGCTGCATCTGTCGGGGTATCTGCTGTTCTCCGCGGGGAGCCGGGCGTTCGTGGAGGTGGCTCTGGAGGCGGCACGCGCGCGTGGGGTACCGGTGAGTCTGGATCCGGCGTCGGCGGGCTTCCTCGTGGAGCTGGGTGTCGACCGGTTCCTCACGCTGGTGGAGGGGATCGACGTGCTCCTGCCCAGCCGCGACGAGGCCTGCCTGCTGACGGGGCTGCCCGACGCGGAGGACGCGGCGGCCAAGCTCAGCCGTCATGTTCCGCTGGTGGTCACCAAGCTGGGCGCGGACGGTGCGCTGGTGGCCCGCTCGGGCACCGTGTCCGCCCGCATCCCCGCGGTCCCGGCCACTCCCACGGACACGACCGGGGCCGGCGACGCCTTCACCGGCGCCTTCCTCGCCACCCTCCTCACCGGCGCCGAGCCCGAGGACGCGACGCGGGAAGGATGCCGGGCGGGGGCGAGGGCGGTCGAGGCGGTAGGAGCCCGACCACCGGCGACCCGCCCGCCCGGGTAACACCGACGACACGCCCACCCGCGTAGCACCGGCGGGACGCCCACCCGCGTAGCACCGGCGGGACGCCCAGCCGCGTAGCACCGGCGGAGCGAGGACGACCCGCTACCCGAACGTCCGGGCAACCCTGGCTCGCCTCCGCCCGGCCACCTCGACCAACCTCCACCCACCCCCTACGCCTTCCGCCCCCACGCAGAAATCATCGGCGCCGTAGCGAGATCCATCGCCCCGGACTCGACGTTCGCAAGATGCCGGTCGATCTCCTCGTCCGTGGCCAGGTCCGCCGTGACGAGGTCGGTGCGGATCTGGCGGATCGTGGCGGACTCCAGGGCCGCGCAGGCCGGTGAGGTCAGCGGGAAGTACGCGTCGGCCTCCACGCGGCGCAGACCGGCCTCCCGCAGCAGGCGTGGGAGTCGGCGGCCGTAGGAGAGGTCGGCGCCGCGGTCGGCGAGGAGTCGGCGGAAACCGGTGCGCAGCCGGTTCGCCAACTGCTCGGCGGGACCGTGTTCGTCGGGGCACGTCAGGGGCTGCAACGCGGGGTCGGCGTCCTCGATCAGCAGCCGTCCGCCGGGCCGCAGGGACTCCACCATCGACCGCAACGCCCGCTCCCGGTCCGGCACATGGACGAGTACGAGCCTGGCGTGCACGAGGTCGAAGCCCTCCCCCGGCGGCTCCTCCGCACCGACGTCGTGGACCCGCACCTCCACCGGCGGCCGGGCGGCCGGGGCGACCCGGGAGGTGTCGATGTCGGTCGCGACGACCCTGCCGGTCGGCCCCACTTTCTTGGCCAGCCAGGACACCACGGACGTACCTCCGGCCCCCACCTCCCAGCAGCGCCAGCCGGGTCCGATGCCGAATCCTTCGAGGTGCCGGAACGTCGTGGGGTCGAAGAGGGAGGCGAAGGCGTCGAAGCGCTCTCCCGCCTCGGTCTGCCGGTTGTCGAGGAGATAGCCGTCGGTTCGCATCATGTCGCGATCATCCCAGTTGTCCGGCTTGTGCATGGTGGTCGACGCTCCGATACGACAGCACGGCGCCGCATGCGACAGCACGGCGACGCAACTCTACGCGGGGTACCCGAGTGTCCCGCGCCGGGCCGGAAACCCGTCGTCCACAGGCGGGAACAAAGCGGAATGCCCTGCTCCCACAGGCTTACCCGCGTTTCACGCAGGGCTGGCACACTGGCACGCCAGGGCGCAGCAATGCGGCGAGCGGGGATCCACGCAAGGAGATCCAGATGTCCATGGCAGGGAATCTGCGGAAGGTCACGAGCCTCGGCAGGGTCGGCGGCCTCCGCAGGGTGGCGAGGCTGGCGCGGCGCCGCCCGCGTGTGGACCTGAGCCATCCCGCCCGGTCACCGCTGGGCTCCTCGGTCGTGAACTGCGTGTCGTACCGGGACGGGTCCAGGGTCCCGGGCGGCGGCGACCTGGTCGACACAGTGGAGCGGGTGCGCAAGCACGGGGACGGTTTCGTGTGGCTCGGCCTCCATGAGCCGACGGACCAGGAGTTCGCGGGCATCGCGGAGCTGTTCGAACTGCACCCGCTGGCGGTGGAGGACGCGATCGAGGCGCATCAGCGTCCCAAGCTGGAGCGGTACGACGAAACGCTGTTCGCGGTGTTCAAGACCGTCTGCTACGTGGAGCACGAGGAGCTCACGGCGACGAGCGAGGTGGTGAACACCGGCGAGATCATGGTGTTCGTCGGCGAGGACTTCGTCATCACCGTGCGCCACGGCATGCACGGCTCGCTGGGCCCGTTGCGCGAGGAACTGGAGGCGGACCCCCAGCAACTGGCCAAGGGACCGGCCGCGGTGCTGCACGCGATCGCGGACCATGTGGTGGACGACTATCTGAACGTCACGGACGCGGTCCAGGCGGACATCGACCAGGTCGAGACGGACGTCTTCTCGCCGGACGGCGCGCGGACCGACCCGGGCCGCATCTACCAGCTCAAGCGTGAACTCCTCGAACTGAAGCGGGCCGTGGTGCCGCTGACCCGCCCGATCGAGGAGCTGTCCACGCGTCCGATACGGGTGGTGAGCTCGGAGATACAGGCGTACTTCCGCGACGTCTCCGACCATCTGCTGCGCGCCAAGGAGCAGATCGCCGCCTTCGACGAACTCCTCAACTCGATCCTCCAGGCACATCTCGCCCAGGTGACGGTCGCGCAGAACGAGGACATGCGGAAGATCACGGCGTGGGCGGCGATCGTCGCCGTGCCGACGATGGTCTGCGGGGTGTACGGCATGAACTTCGATCACATGCCGGAGCTGCGCTGGACGTTCGGCTACCCCATGGTCCTCGGCGTCATATCCGTGGCGTGCCTGGTGCTGTACCGCGGCTTCCGGCGCAACGGCTGGCTCTGAGCACGCCCGTGGACGACGGTCAGCGCGTCGCGCTCTTCGCGTAGACGCTCTCCGCCCAGACCGCGATCTGGTCCTCCGTCAGATGGTGGGCGAGGTCGGCCTCGCTGATCATGCCGACCAGGCGCTTGTTCTCGATGACGGGGAGCCGGCGGATCTGGTGGTCCTGCATCTCCCGGAGCACGTCGCTGACATCGGCGTCCGCGTCGATCCAGCGGGGTGTCCCCTGGGCCATCTCACCGGCGGTGACCTTGGCCGGGTCGTGCCCCACGGCCACACAGCCGACGACGATGTCGCGGTCGGTGAGGATGCCGCAGAGCCGTTCGTTCGCGTCGCTGATGGGCAGGGCTCCGACGTTGAGCTCACGCATCAGCTGGGCGGCGCGGTCCAGGGTCTCGTGCGCGGGGATCCACTGGGCGCCGCGGTGCATGATGTCTCCGGCGGTGGTCATGAAGTACCTCCCGGTGCCGGACGGCCGGCGCGGAGCGGGAGTGCTCCGCTGGTCCCGGCGCCGTTCATTCTCGCCGCGCCCGGCCGCCGCCGCACCCGGAGGCGGGGCCTGGAGCGGGGCGGATCAGACGGAGAAGCCCACGATCTTCCGCGGGACGACACGGATGATCACTCGGGTCTCGTCCTCCTTCTCGGCGGGCGGGTCGATGCCGAGGTACTTGTGCGAGAGGTCGCGCGGGAGGCGCTTGTCGGGGTCAGGGAGGATCTCGGCGGTGCCGCGGATCTCGACCGAGGTGTAGGGGTTGGCCAGGTCGTAGACCGAGACGCTGATCCGGGGGTCGCGGCGGAGGTTGCGGATCTTCTGGCGGTTGTCGACGGAGGAGAAGAGGACGGCGTCGCCCTCGCGTTTGATCCAGACCACGGAGTTCTGCGGGGCGCCGTCGGGGCCGAGGGTGGCGACGCTGGCGAAGTTCTTGCCGTCGAGGAGGGCGCGGACGGAGTCGTCGAAAGAGAGCTGACCGCTCGTGGAAGTCGTCATGGGGCCCAGCGTAGTTACATGCACGCGCATATAAAAGTGGTTTGCTGGATCTTCCGGGAACGAACCTCCGGGAGCCAGGTCAGCCCCGCCATGCCGGGTGCCGGGGGTCGTCGGCGCGCACCAGGACGTCGGCGGTGCCGGCGGGGTCGGTCTCGCGCTCGTAGCGCTCGAAGGCTTCCAGGGTCCACTGCTCGGGCTCGGGGGTGCGGCGGCGCAGGGCGCCCGGGGAGAGGAGGACGTGGACGGTCAGTTCGAAGGGGAACCAGTGGCGCAGCAGGAGGGGGCCGTGCAGCAACAGGAAACCGCCGGGCGGGAGTTGGACGTAGGGGCTGCGGGTGGCGCGGTCGGTGTCGGGGTCCCACAGGTCGGGCAGGACACGGCCGTCGCCGCCGGGTTCGAGGGGGCCGAAGACCTCGCGCCACAGGGCGCCGGTGTCGAACCAGCCGTCGTAATAGGCCTCCACGTCCTGGTGGCCGTACTCGAAGCGGAGCGAGGCGGGGCGCAGGAAGCCCTGGGTGCCGACGACGAGAGAGGGGCGGCCTCGTACGCGGAGCGCTTCCGCGACGCGTTCGGCGAGGTCCTGGGGGCGGGCCGCGGGGGCGCCGTCGAAGGCGATGCGCGGCCAGGAGCCGCCGTCGGCCGGCTTCAGGTCGAGAAGGCGGTCGGCGAGGAGGTCGCCGAGCCGGTCCCAGGTGATCGCTTCGAGTCGCACAAGGCCCATGATGCGTCAACCGACGACAGGGACGCGTCCCCTCGTGGGAACGACGGCCGGGACGCGTCCCCTCGTGGCCGACGGCCGGGACGCGCCCCCTCGCAGGATCGACGGTCAGGATGCGTCCCGCTCATGGGACCGGCGGGCGGCGAGCAGGTGCGGAAGGTGGGTCTCGCTCCAGGCGCGGGCGGCGTCGAGGAGGGGAATCAGGGTGCGGCCGAGAGGAGTGAGGGCGTATTCGACACGGGGCGGGTTCTCGTCGTACGCGGTGCGGGTGAGCAGGCCGTCACGCTCCATGGCGCGCAGGGTCTCGCTGAGGACCTTGGGGGTGACGGCCCGGAGCGGGACACGGAGTTCGGTGAACCGGCGCGGGCCGCCCTCCAAGCAGCGGATGACCATACCGGTCCACTTGTCCCCCACCCGGAAGGGCATCGCGGAGGAGGGGCAGAGGGGGTCGAACATGTCAGGGGCGAGCGGAGCGGTCATCGGTCGAGGCTAGCGCCGATACCGTTGAAGTAACCGGGACTTGCGTCTCTAACGTCCAGGTCAGGCACCGAACGCCGGTGTCCGACAAGGAGGTTGGCCATGGGTGACGGGATCGTCGTCTTCGGGGGCGGTGGGCGTGCGGGGCGGGCGGTCACGGCGGAGGCGCGGCGGCGCGGGTACGAGGTGACGGCCGTGGTGCGGGAGCCGGCCCGGTATCCGGAGCTGGGCGCGGAGGGGGTGACGGTCGTCCGGGGTGATGTGACCGACCCGGGCTCCGTCCGTGCCGTGGCGGGCGGGCATGTGGCCGCCGTGCACGCTGTGTCGCCGTTCAGTGGGCCGGAGCAGGGTTTCGACTCGCTCGATCCGGACTTCTTCGTGACGGCGGCGGACGCGCTGCTGGGCGGGCTGGCCGCGACGGGTGTGCGGCGGCTGGTGGCCGTGGGGCTGTTCGCGAATCTGCTCGGGGCGGACGGGCGGCCGGTGATGGACGACCCCGCGGTGTTCCCGCCCGAGATCCGGCCGTTCGCTCGGGCGCACACGGCGGGGCTGGACCGGCTGCGCGCACACGCGGCCGGAGAGGACGCGGTCGACTGGGTGATGCTCACCCCGGGAGGAGGACTGGAGCAGGGTGCGCCGCGCACCGGGCGGTATGCGATCGGCGGTGAGCGGGTGCCCGAGGGAGCGGGGCCGGCGCTGTCGTACGCGGACCTCGCGGTGGCGGTGGTCGACGAGATCGAGCGTCCGACGCGGCATCGGACGCGGGTGTCGGTGACAGGCACGGGGCCAGGCGCGGAGTAGGGCCGACAAGGGGGCGGAGTAGGGCCGACAGGGGGGTGGGGAGTAGGGCCGGCGGGGTGGTTCGTGGCCCGTGCACGGGAATGAACCCCCTATGGCACACCTGGCAACTCCCCCGCACCGCACGGAACTTCTCGTCTTCCAGCCCGTCAAGCGGAAGCAGTGCGCCGAGTGCCGGGGCGGGCCGTTGGCGATGCTGGTCCTGGAGGACGGGGCGCCCCGGTGTCTGGACTGTGCCGACCTCGGCCACCTGGTGTTCCTGCCGCGCGGCGACACCGCGCTGACGCGCAGGTCGCGGGAGGAGAGTGGGCTGTCGGCGGTGGTCGTACGGTTCAACCGGCGCAAGGGGCGGCACGAACGGCAGGGTGTCCTCGTCGAGGAAGGTGCGCTGGCCCGGGCGGAGGCGCGGTGTCTGGCGGACGCCGAGGCACGGCGGCGGCGCCGGGTGCGGGACGCCCGGCGGCGGGCGGTCGAGGACGTGCGGTTCACGGAGGCGTTCGCGGCGGAGATCCGCCGGCTGTTTCCCGGCTGCCCGGCCGACCGGGCCCGCGGGATCGCCGCGCACGCGTCGCTGCGGGGCAGTGGGCGGGTGGGGCGGAGTGCGGCGGGGCGGGCGTTGTCGGAGGGGGCCGTCGTCTCGGCGGTGGTGGCGTCCGTACGGCATCTGGACACGCCCTACGACCAGTTGCTGATGAGCGGGGTGCCCCGGCATGAGGCCCGGCGGAGGATCGCGGTGACGGTGGCCGGCGTGCTGGAGGGCTGGCGGTGACTCTCCGGAAGGAGACGTGCTCTGGACGCCTGCTTATGTGTCCGGGTCGATCGGCCATGGTGACGCGTCCCGTACGGGAATTCACTTGTGGTGACGGTGGGGTGCCGGGCAGGATCTCGGCCCGATTGCGGGAGTTGACGTTGAGATGATCGCTGGACCGTACTTCGTACTGACGGTGCTGGGCGTGCTGGGGACCGGGCTGGTGGCGGGGGTGTTCTGCGCGTTCTCGACCTTCGTGATGAGGGGGCTCGCCGCGCTGCCGCCCGCGCAGGGCGTCGCCGCGATGAACGCGATCAACGTGGCGGCGCTGCGGCCGGCGTTCATGCTCGTGTTCGTCGGCTCGGCGGTGCTGTGCGCGGTGCTCGCGGTGGTGACGTTCGTGCTGCTGCCGGACGACGGCACGGTGGAGCTGCTGGTGGGCAGTGCGCTGTATCTGGTCGGCTCGTTCGGGGTGACGATGGTGGCGAACGTGCCGCGCAACGAGGCCCTGCTCAAGCTGGACGCCGGCACTCCCGAAGCGGCCGCGTACTGGCCGACGTACGTACGCGAGTGGACGATGTGGAACCACGTCCGCATGGTCGCCTCGGGTGCGGCGGCGGTGGCGTACGTACTGGCCCTGACCTAACCGCGGGACGGTCCCCCGAGGTCGGCGAGAGCCCGCCGAGAAAGCGCTGTCCCCCACTCTGCGGGCGCGGCCCGGGCGACGTATCGTGGCCGAAAGAGTGCCGCCCGATGACGCACGGCCCGTCGATGCCAACGCAAGGAAGACGGCCATGGCCGATCCCAAGGGATTCATGACCACCCCTCGTCAGGACTGGCCGCGTCGGCCGGTCGAGGAGCGGGTCCGGGACTGGGACGAGGTGTACGTCCCCGGGGCGTTGCTGCCCATCATCAACCAGCAGGCGGACCGCTGCATGGACTGCGGCATACCGTTCTGCCACGACGCCTGTCCGCTCGGGAACCTCATCCCCGAGTGGAACGACCTCGTCTCCCGGGACGACTGGCGGGCCGCCGCCGACCGGCTGCACGCCACCAACAACTTCCCGGAGTTCACCGGCCGGTTGTGCCCGGCGCCGTGCGAGGCGGGGTGTGTGCTCGCCATCAACCAGCCCGCGGTCACCATCAAGAACGTCGAGGTGGCCATCGCCGACCGGGCCTGGGAGCTCGGTTTCGCGCCACCGCGGCCGCCGGACCGGCTGTCCGGGCGGACCGTCGCGGTCATCGGCTCGGGACCGACGGGGCTGGCCGCGGCACAGCAGCTGACGCGGGCGGGCCACACGGTCGCCGTGTTCGAGAAGGACGACCGGCTCGGCGGGCTGATGCGGTACGGCATCCCCGAGTTCAAGATGGAGAAGCACCATCTGGAGCGCCGCATCGCGCAGATGCGGGCTGAGGGGACGAAGTTCCGTACGTCCACGGCGGTCGGGCGGGACATCGGGGCGGCCGAGCTGCGGTCGCGCTACGACGCGGTCGTGATCGCCACCGGTGCGACCGCCTGGCGTGAACTGGACGTGCCGGGGCGGGAGTTGGCCGGCATCCACCAGGCCATGGAGTATCTGCCGCTGGCCAACCGGGTGCGCGAGGGGGATCTGGACGTCTCCCCGATGTCCGCCGCCGGGAAGCACGTCGTCATCGTCGGCGGCGGTGACACGGGCGCCGACTGTCTGGGCACCGCGGTGCGTGAAGGCGCCGCGTCCGTCACGCAGTTGGACATCTACGCCCAGCCCGGCGCCGAGCGCGACGAGGACACCGAGCCCTGGCCGACGTACCCGAAGATCTACCGGCTGTCGGCCGCGCACGAGGAGGCCGGTGCGCTGAGGACCGCCCCGGCGGCGGACGCGGACGCGCGGCTGTTCGCGGCGTCCACGCTCCGCTTCACCGGTGACGCCGACGGGCAGGTGCGCTCGCTGCACCTGGTCGAGGTCGACGCGGAGCGGCGGCCGGTGTCGGGCACCGGGCGGACGCTCCCCGCCGACCTCGTCCTGCTCGCCCTCGGCTTCTTCGGACCCGACCGCGCGGACGGCCTCGTGGACCAGCTCGGGCTGGCCATGGAGCCGCGCGGCACGATCGCGCGGGACGCAGGGTTCGCGACGAGCGCCCCCGGCGTGTTCGCCGCGGGGGACGCCGCGCGGGGGCAGTCGCTGATCGTGTGGGCGATCGCCGAGGGGCGGGCGGTGGCGGCGGCCGTCGACCGTCATCTGACGGGGAGTTCACGACTGCCGGCGCCGATCGGGCCGTACGACCGTCCGATGACCGTGTGACGCACCACGCACCACGCACCACGCACCACGCGCCGCGGGCCCGGCGGCCGGTGGCCGGTGGCCGTCTGACGCACCGCCCGCCACAGGCACCGAGCAGCGTCAGCGCCGTTCGTCCGTCCCCGCCACCTTCTTCGTCGCCAAAGCCACCCTGTTCCAGGTGTTGATCGCGAAGATCAGCGCCAGCACCTGGGCCAGCTCCTGCTCCTCGAACCGCTCCGCGGCCTGCGCGTACACCTCGTCCGGGACCCCGCCGTCGGCGACCAGCGTCACGGCCTCGGTCAGGGCCAGCGCCGCCTGCTCCTTCTCCGTGAAGAAGTGCCGGGCCTCGCGCCAGACGGCGACCATGTGCAGCCGGTCCTCGCTCTCGCCGGCCTTACGGGCGTCGTTGGTGTGCATGTGGAGGCAGTAGGCGCAGTGGTTGAGGTGCGAGGCGCGGATCTGGATCAGCTCGACCAGGGCCGGGTCGAGGCCCTCGCGGGCGGCGGCGTCGAAGCCGATGAGGGCGCGGAACGCCTTGGGGGCGGACTTGGCGAAGTTCAGGCGGGTCGTCGGCGCGGAAGCGATCGTGTTCGTCGTCATGTCTCCAACCTACGGTCGGGAGAGACCGGCTGTAGGGTTCATTTTCGTGGAGAAATCATGGGTCAATTCCGCCGAGGGACTCGGCTTCGACCTCCACCTGGAGACGACGGCGGAGCGAACCGGTCCGGGCGGCAGGCGGGCCGCGCTCGGCGATGCCCTGCGGGAGGCCGTACGGAGCGGCCGGCTCGCCCCCGGCACCCGGCTGCCGCCGTACCGGTCGCTCGCCGCCGACCTCGGCGTGGCCCGCAACACGGTGGCCGACGCCTACGCCGAACTCGTCGCGGAGGGGTGGCTCACCGCGCGTCAGGGCTCGGGGACGCGGGTGGCGGAGCGGACCGAACCGTTGCGGGCTGCCGGGCACGCGCGCGTACCCAGGAAGTCGCCGTCACGCGCGCGTGGACCGCGGCACGACCTGCGGCAGGGCACGCCGGACCGGTCGACGTTCCCGCGGGCGGCCTGGCTGACCTCCTACCGGCGGGCCCTTCAGCAGGCACCCGACGAGGTGTTCGGGCCCGGTGACCCCGCCGGGCGCGTGGAGTTGCGCGAGGCGCTCGCGGAGTATCTGGCACGCGCGCGTGGAGTGCGTACCGAGCCCGGGCGGATCGTGATCTGCTCCGGCTTCGCGCACGCCCTGCGGCTGCTCTTCCAGAACGCCCAAGTCCTCAGGGGCCCCCTGGCCGTGGAGGCGTACGGCCTGCCGTTCCACCGTGAGCTGCTCGCGGGCGCCGGCGTGCGGACCGTACCGCTGCCGCTGGACGAACAGGGCGCCGACGTCGGGCGGTTGACGCGCGAGCGGGCCGTGCTGCTCACTCCGGCGCACCAGTTCCCGACCGGTGGCCCGCTGCACGCCGAGCGGCGGGCCGCGGCCGTCGACTGGGCACGCGCGCGTGACGGTGTGGTGCTGGAGGACGACTACGACGGCGAGTTCCGCTACGACCGCAAGCCCGTCGGGGCGGTCCAGGGGCTCGATCCGGAGCGGGTGATCTACCTCGGCTCGGTGAGCAAGAGCCTGTCGCCCGCGGTGCGGCTGGGATGGATGGTGCTGCCGGAACGGTACGTCGACGGCGTGCTCGCGGCCAAGGGCGAGCGGGAGGCCTGGGCGAGCGTCCTCGATCAGCTGGCCCTCGCCGACTTCCTGGTTTCCGGGGCGTACGACCGTCATGTGCGGCGCATGCGGCAGCGGTACCGGAGCCGCCGCGACCGGCTCGTCGCGGCGCTCGCCGCGCACGCGCCCCACGTCGAGGTCAGCGGTGTCGCGGCCGGCCTGCACGCGGTGCTGAGGCTGCCGCCCGGCACCGAGCGGTCGGCCGTCAAGGCGGCCGTCTGGCAGGGCGTCGCGCTCGACGGGCTGGCGGAGTTCCGGCACCCGGAGGCCTCGGCGGCGGACATGCCCGCCCAGGACGGCCTGGTGGTCGGGTACGCGACCCCGTCCGAGGCCGCGTACGGGGCGGCGCTGGAGGCACTGTGCGCGTCGCTGCCCCCGGGCTGAGGCGCGTGGCGAAAGCGGCGCCTCTCCTGCCTTCGGATGAGCCCGGTGTTCCGCGGCTCCTGCGCGGGGACGAGGCGGGGATTGCTGCGGCTGGACCGGCCGCCGGAGGCCCTCTCCTACCGTGTTCGGATTTCCCCTGACAGCTGTCCGAAAAGTGGCTTACGGGCTACATGGATCGGAACGGCGGTGGGATCATCGGGACAAGGAGGCGTGCTGCCGCCGCACCCGGTCCGGCCGGGTCCGGCAGAGGGTTCGCCCCATCCTTCGTTCCGCCGTCAGGCGCAGGGCCACCCCCGCGCGTCCCCCCTGTTGGCGGTCGGTCCTGGAGGGTGTTCGAGATGACGACGCTCGACGAACGTCATGGAGAGGGCGCGCGCGGCGGGGACGCTCCGCGGGGCGAGGCCGCCCCGAACGCGACCGTCGTCCTTGAGCAACCCGTCGCCGCGGTCCCCCGGTCCGCCGGGTCCAAGGCCGCGAACCTCGCCCGCGCGGCCCGTGCCGGACTGCCGGTGCTGCCCGGCTTCGTGATACCCGCCGGCGCGGCCACCGACGGGACCGCCCTGCGGCGCGCCTGGGCCGAACTGTCCGAGGACGGCACCCTTCCCCTCGTCGTACGGTCCTCGTCGCCGCAGGAGGACACCGAACAGTCGTCGCTCGCGGGCCAGTTCGCCTCCGTGCTGGACGTGCGCGGCTGGCGGGACTTCCGTGCGGCGGTCCGGACCGTGCTCGACTCGGCGCACCGGCCCGACGGGTCCACGGCCCCCATGGCGGTCCTGGTGCAGCCGATGCTGACCGCGCGCGTCGGCGGAGTGATGTTCGGGGCCGACCCCGTCGCCGGGCGGACCGACCGGATGCTGGTCAGCGCGGTGCGCGGCGGGCCGGACAGCCTGGTCGGCGGGGAGCAGGCCGGGACCGGCTACTGGCTGAGCCGGAGCGGGCGGCTGCTGCGGACGGAGCCGCCGGACGCGGGACCGCGGACCGATCCCCTCCTCACCCGCCCCCAGCTGTTCCGGCTGGCGCGGCTCGCGCGGCGGGCCCGGCGGGTGTTCGGCGGGCCGCAGGACATCGAGTTCGGCTTCGACGAGGACGGGCGGCTGTGGCTGTTCCAGAGCCGGCCGATCACCGCGATGGCGGCACGACCGCCGCGCGGGGCCCGGCTGCTCGGACCCGGGCCGGTCGCCGAGACGTTGCCCGGGCAGCTGGAGCCCCTGGAGGAGGACCTGTGGGTGGCGCCCATGGCCCGGGGACTCGCCGCCGCCCTGGACATCGCGGGCAGCGCACCGCGGCGGCTGCTGCGGGCGGTGCCGGTGGTCACCACGGTCGGCGGACGGGCCGCGGCCGACCTGCGCCTGCTGGGCACGGCCCCGCCACGGCACCGGTGGCTCGCGCTGCTCAATCCGGCGCCGGGCGCGCGCCGGCTAGGTGCCGCGTGGCGGGTGGGCCGCCTCAGCGCGGCGCTGCCCGGCCTCGCGACGGACCTCGTCGCGGACGTCGACGCCCGGCTGGCCCGCATCCCGTCACCCGCCGGGCTCCCCTCACCGGCGCTGGCCGCCGAACTCCGCTGGACGCGCGCGGTGCTGGTGTCGCTGCACGCCCAGGAGGCCCTCGCGGGCGCCCTGCTGCCCGACCCGCCGACGAACCGCACCGCGGCGGGCGCGGCCCTGACCGCCCTGTCCGAGGCCCGCGCCCAGCACCTCCCGGACGACCGGATCATCACCACCCACCCCGTGGTCCTGGCCCTCACGGCACCGAGCCTGCGGGGCCGGGGGCGGCTGCCGGAGGCGAGGGGGCCGGTCGACGCGGGGGCTGCCGTACGAACCCACGAGGCAACCCCCGTGGTCGACGCGGAGGCTGCCGTACGGCCCCACAAGGCACCCCCCGCTTCCACCCCCGCCCCCGCGCTCCCGCCCCGGGAAGCCCTCCGCCTCCGTATCCGATGGGTGCAGGAGTTGCAGGTCAGGCTCGTGCGTGCGGCCGGTCGGCGATGGGGGGTCGGCGTCGAGCGGGTGGCGCTGCTGCGGTGGCGGGAGCTCGCCCACGCGCTCGACGGTGGGGCGCTGCCCAGGGACCTCGGTGAGCGGATGCCGTCCGCCGGGTCGGCCCCGTTGCCGGACGCGTTCCGGCTGGCGGACGGCAAGGTCGTCGCCGAGCACGAGGGCGGCCGGGACGGGGACGGCGGGCGCGGGGTCTCCGGTGGGCGGGCCGTCGGGACGGCGTGGGACGGGACCGGGGCACGGCCCGCGGACGCGGTGCTCGTCGTACGGACCCTGGACCCCGCGCTCGCGCCGCTGCTGCCCGGCCTCACCGGACTCGTCGCCCAGACCGGCAGCCCGTTGTCCCATCTCGCCGCGCTGGCCCGGGAGTTCGGCCTGCCGGTGGTGGTCGGCGCCGCCGACGCCGTACGGCGTTTCCCGCCCGGCTCCCGGCTCACCGTGGACGGCACGACCGGTGAGGTACACCCGGACGACGCGACGGACGTCGCGCTGCGGGATGCGGTGGGGGGCGCGTCATGAGGAGGATCGCCTACCTCTTCGGAGGCCTCGCCGCGGCCGGGGCGGGGACCTACCTCGTCTATCTGTACCGGTGGCAGTGGCAGCGGGCGATGCTGTGCGGGGTGCTGCTGCTGGTGGTCGAGGTCATGCTGCTCGGGATCGTGCTGCTGGGGCGGCTGACCCGCATCGAGGACCGGCTGCGCGACGGCGACCGGCGTCAGCGTGAGCTCGCCGCCCGCCAGGAGGACGCGCTGGCCCGGCTGCGCGGCGCCCCCGAACCGGCGGACGGTCCCGGGCGGTTCCGGTGGCTGGAGGACCCGGCGGAGCGCACGTACGTGTTCGTGCCCGTTCTCATGGTCACCGGCGTGCTGCTGTCCGGGCTCGCCTGGGTCGTGCAGCGGATCGCGTCGGCGACGGCCGGGCCCGCGGAACGGCGCCTTGCCGGGCGGCTGGCCGTCCTCACCGCACCCGACCCCGCCGCACCCGGCGACCTGGAGGACGTCGCGGACCTGCCGCCTTACGGCGTCCGGCGCGACCGGCGCCGTACCGTGCGCACGGCCGCCGTCGGCACGCTCGGCGTGGCCCTGCTCGGCGGGCTCGTCGTGGGCCTCGCGCACTTCACCCAGACCCGGGAGGAGAACGCCAACGACAGCGCGGCGACCTCGGTCGTGGTCCGGGTCGACATGCGCGGCCCGGACATGACGGCGCAGCGCCGGGCCCTGGCCGCGGAGCAGGTTTGGGAGCGCTGCCGGGACTCCACCTCCGTGCCGCTGCGCCACGCGACCCTCGGTGACCTGGGCGACGGGCTGTACGCCGGGGTCGTACGGCCGGCGCTCACGGATCACGACCGGCTGCGGCTGCGCGGCTGCCTGGAGGACGCGACGCTGGAGCGCGCGCACCTCACGGTGGTCGGCATCGGGGACGCGGACGCCGACGACGACTGAGCGGCACGGCCACAGCAGGGGCATAAGGGCCGCATAACATCGCACACACGCACAAGACGGCCGATCGGGTGACGGGCTACCATGCGAAAGCACCCACGTCCCCCACTCCCCCGGGTCGCCCATGGCCGTCCTCACCGCCACCCTGCCCCGCCCCGCCTTCCACAAGCGTCCGCTCCAGCGGCGCACGCTGCGGTTGCTCCTCGCCGTCGTGCTCGGTTACGCCGTCCTGTGGGCGGCCGGCGCCGGAGGCGTCCTGGCGCTGTCGTACTGGATGCGCGAGGAGAGCCCGGCACCGGCCGGGACCCGTACCGTGCAGGGAGTCCACCACTTCCAGCCGGTCGACACGCGGGGGCGGCTGTGGCGCGGCGCGGCCCCCTCGCCCGCTGGATACCGGGCCCTGGCCGCCCTGGGCATCACCACGGTCGTCGACCTGCGTGCCGAGGACCTGAGCGCGGCCCAGCTCGCCGAGCCCGCGAAGGCCGGGCTGAAGCTCGTACGCCTGCCCATCCGGGACGGGCAGACGCCGAGGCCGGAGCAGGTGCGGGCGTTCCTCGACACCGTCGCCCGCGCGGCGGGGCCGGTGTTCGTGCACTGCGGTGCGGGCGTGGGCCGTACGGGCACCATGGCGGCGGCGTATCTGGTGCAGACCGGCGAGGAGTCGTCCGCCCAGGCGGTCCGGCGCAATCTCGCGGTCGGACCGCCCTCGATCGAGCAGATCTACTACGGGCTCAGCCTGAGCCCCGCACAGGCCGAGCAGCCGCCGCTGCCCGTGGTGGTGGTGAGCCGACTGGTTGACGCGCCCCGGCGGATCGCCTCCTGGTTCTGAGTCCCGATGCCAACCATTGCTTAACAAATGCCAACTGACGTCATGACAGCAGGAAGTCCGCCTCCCCCGCCTTCGCGCCCTCGATGAACGCCGTCATCTCGTCCGTGGTGTAGATCAGCGCCGGGCCGTCCGGATCGGTCGACTGGCGGACGGCGATCCGGCCGTCGGCCAGCTTCATCGCCTCCAGGCAGTTGCCGCCGTTGCCGCCGCTCCACGGCTTGTGCCAGCCCTCGCTGCCCAACTCCCGCGCGGGCATGCCGTTGTAGACCGGTATGCGCGGCTTGATGCGATCCATTCACAGCTCCTTGCGGAGATCCCGGAGGATCTCCTTCGTGCGATGTGCCGTAGCGGCCTGCGCCGCCGTGCGGTCCATGACCTCGAGGTGGGTCGCCACCTCCGCGCGCGCGTCCAGGTAGACGGCGCCGGTCAGGTACTCGCTGTAAACCATGTCCGGAAGCTCCGGCACGGCGAATCGGAACAGCACGAAGGGCCCGTACGTGCCGGGGTGCGGCCCGTTGGCGAACGGGGCGACCTGCAGCGTCACGTTGGGCAGCTTCGTGGCCTCGAGCAGCTTGTCGATCTGGGCACGCATCACCTCCGGGCCGCCCACCGGGCGGCGCAGCGCGGTCTCGTCGATGACCGCCCAGAAACGGGGGGCATCCGGACGGGTGAGCAGTTCCTGGCGTTGTACTCGCAGAGCGACGTGCCGCTCGATGTCCTCCGGCCGGGTCTGGCCGATGGCTCCGGACTTCAGCACACCGCGGGCGTACTCCTCGGTCTGGAGCAGCCCGGGCACGAAGTGGGGGTCGTAGGACCGGATGAGACTGGCGGCGCCTTCGAGGCTGACGTACATCGAGAACCAGCCGGGCAGGATGTCGTGGTACCGCTGCCACCAGCCGGGTTTGTTGGCCTCCTCGGCCAGCTGCACGAAGGCGTCGGCCTCCTCGTCGGAGACGCCGTAGGACTTCAGGAGCAGCTGGAGGTACGGGATCTTGAGGCCGACCTCGGCCATCTCCATGCGGCGGACGGTGGCCGGGGCGACGCGGAGGACCTTGGCGGCCTCCTCGCGCTTGAGACCGGCGCGCTCACGCAGGTCCAGCAGGCGCCGGCCGAGGACGACCTGGCCGACCGTCGGCGCGGACCGCGGCTCGCTCACCCTCCACCTCCTGGACGTCCCGGGGTTCCGGGGACCCGTAGAAACCTGTACAGAAACCTGCGCAAAAGAATCCTGGCAGCCCGACGGCGCCATTCGAAGACCTATTCGAAGACCTGGTCGGATCTCCGGTGATCTCAACTGGCGCCGCTCGACATGCTTGTTGCGAGCAGTGTGCCACGGCCTTCCAGACCGTCACACAGCACTCTGCAATTTTCAGAGTGACACTTGCCAAGTGTTCACGGCGGGGCGATAGTGGCAAGCGTGATTCCGTCCGCGCCCTTAGGAACAGACGCCGCCGCAGGCCCCCACAGCCTCGGTGCCGCATCGGGAGCAGGCCGCTCTGCCGGGCCCGCTGCCGAGCGCCGGTTCCGGTTCGAGCTGGCCGCACATCCGGGTTCCGCCGCGCAGGCCAGACGGCTGACGCGCGCCCGGCTGAACGGCTGGGCGGTCTGCGAGGACACCTGCGACACGGCGGCCCTGGTGGTCTCCGAGCTCGTCACCAACGCCATCGTGCACACCGCGAGCAGACACATAGTCTGCGAGCTGCACGACGGCGACGACCTGGTGCGCATAGCCGTGCGTGACGAGGGCTGCGCCCCGGGCGAACCGCACCCGTGCGCGCCGCGGGGCGAGGAGGAGCACGGGAGGGGATTGCTTCTCGTCGACGCCCTGTGTCACTCCTGGGGCACCCACGAGCACGGCCCGGGCCTCCTGGTCTGGGCGGACCTGCCCCGCGAGAGCGACACCGCGGGGACCGACACCGGCCCCCACAACGACCTCGGCTGGGGAGCCCGCCCCAAGCCCGGCCCGGCCGACGGCCCGGGCGGCGAGGACGACGGGGCGGACGCCCTGCACAAGGCGGACGCACGGTACGCCACCGACGCCCGCCACGACGCCGACGCCCGCCACCGCTACGACGCCGACGCGCGGCACAACACCGACGCACAGCAGCGCACCGACGCACAGCAGCACGCGATACCCGGCCGCGGCGACGCGATACCGGGTCACGGCACCGGGGCATCACGGCACAGCGACCCGATCCCCGACCACCGCGCCGGAACCCCCGGACACAGTGACGCGAAACCCAACCACGGCGCCGGCATACCCCGCCCCGACGCGGCGAGAGCCGCCCGGCACGACGCGGCCCCTCGGCACGACGGCACCCCCCGGCACACCGGCGGCGAGCCCTGGCCCCCCGGCGGCGCCGAGACCTGGCATCTCGGAAGGCCCCGGCGCGACGGCAGCGAGACCCTGCACTACGGGGCGCCCTGGCACGACGGCACGGAAGTCCGGTACGACGGGGCGGAAGCCCGCCACCACGGCACCTCCCGGCACCACGGGTCGGCGCCGCAGCACGGGACGGGGGGCCCATGGCTCTGAGGGCTGCGACCGGTGGCCAGGTCATGACCCTGGACACGCTGGTCCGCCTCCGGCGGGGACTGCACACGCCGGTCACCCCCCGACGGCTCCCCGTACCCGACGGCATGACGGCCCCGCTGGGCTGCGACGCGGTGGCGGTACCCGCCCGCTTCGGCCCGCTGGTGATGCCCCGGCTGCCGCGCGTCGGATGCGTCTACGCCGATGAGGCGCACTGGTGGTGGATCGTTCCGTCGGACTCCGACTACGCCCTGGAGTGGCCCGCGCCCGCGCGCTACGCCACCGGCGCCATCGTCCCCGACGCCCCGGGCGTCCCCGGCCTCATCCACAAGCCGGAGGGCACGGTCCCTTACACCCCGCCGATCCCCCTGTATCTGGCCCTGTGCCGGCTGACGGGGACGACCCCCGCCTGGTCGCGACCGGTCAGCGCCTGAGCCGAGCCCGACTCCACCAAGGCGTACGCCCGCGCGCAACAGCCCCTCTCCTCCGCGCCCTGCCCCCGGCGCCCCCCTCCCGCGATAGTGGCCCTCCGTCCACGATCGGGGGAGGCCGTCGGTGGGGAAGAAGCGCGACGCCGAAGAACCTGAGGTGTCGGAGTCGGAGCGGCTGCTCTTCGGTGGGCCGCTGCGCTACGACATGGGCTGGAACAGCCACTCCGACGCCCGGCTCCGGGTGAACTTCCGGGAGCTGGTGCGGCAGCTGCCCGCGCTGCTCTCGCTCAGTTTCCGGCTCGCCTGGCAGGCCGACCGGCGGGCCGCGAAGATCGTGCTCGGCGCCGAGGCGGGCCGGGGTGCGGCACAGGCGGTGAGTCTGTTGGCCGTGAACAGTGTGCTGGGGCGGCTGATCGGCGGCGGGGCGATCGAGGAACGGTTACGGGGTGCCGTCCCCGCCCTCGTCGCGATGGCCTCGGTCATGCTGGTGGCCGCGCTGCTGCGGGCCGCCTCGACGTACGCCACCGGACGCCTCGAACCGAAGGTGGAGCGGGTGGCGACCGAGCGCTATCTGGAGCGGGCGGCCGCCGTGGAGCTGGCCGCGATCGAGGACCACGCCTTCCACAAACTGCTGGACACCGCCCAGTACGGCGCCACGTCCGCCCGCCGCATGATCGCCTACGCCACCCGGGTCATGAACGCGGCGATCTCGCTGATCGCGGCGGCCGGCGTCCTGACCGTGCTGCACCCTGCCCTGCTGCCGCTGCTGGTGACCATGACCCTGCCCAGCGCGTGGAGTGCCCTGACGATCGCCCGGCGCCGGTACGAGTCCTTCCACACCTGGGTGCAGCACGCCCGGGCCGGTCATCTGCTCAGCGAACTGCTCACCGAACCGACCGCGGCACCGGAGATCCGGGTGCACGGGGTCGGCCCGTTCCTGCTGCACCACTACCGGGCGATGTCGGAGGCGGCGGAGGCGGAACAGGCCCGGCTGGCCCGGCTCGCGGCCCGTACCGGGCTGATCGCGGCGTTCTGGACGGGGCTCGCGACGGTGGCGACGTACGCGACGCTGGGCGGGCTGCTGCTCGCCGGGGCGATGGCGCTGTCGGTGGCGGGCACGGCGGTGATCGCGATCCGCTCGGGCTCCGCCAGCCTGGACAGCCTGGTCCTGGAGGTGAACCAGCTCCACCAGGAGGCCCTCTTCGTCGGCGATCTGCAACGGCTGTACGTCGAGGCAGAGCAGCGCGCGATCCCGGTCGGCGGACGGGAGCTGCCCGAGGACCCGCGGGAGATCCGCTTCGAGAACGTCACGTTCAGCTATCCGGGTGAGTCCACGCACCCGGCCCTGGACGACGTGACGCTCACCCTCCCGCTCGGCCGGATCGTGGCGCTGGTCGGCGAGAACGGCTCGGGCAAGACGACGCTGGTGAAGCTGCTGGCCGGGCTCTACAAGCCGGACCGGGGCCGCATCCTGTGGGACGGCGTGGACGCGGCGGACGCGGACCGGCAGCTGCTCGCCGAGCGGATCGCGATGGTGGCGCAGGACTTCAAGCGCTGGCCGTTCACGGCCCGGGTCAACGTGGCGGTCGGCCGGTCGGCGGCGCCGCTGACCGAGGAGCGGATGGCCGACTCGATCGCCGAGGCCGGCGCCCAGGACGTGGTGGCGGATCTGCCGCGCGGCCTGGACACCCTGCTGGCCCGCCATTTCAGCGGCGGCCACGAGCTGTCCGGCGGACAGTGGCAGCGCCTCGGCATCGCGCGGGCCGCCTACCGGCGCGGCCGCATCCTGATCGTGGACGAGCCGACGGCGGCGCTGGACGCGCGGGCCGAGCTGGAGGTCTTCGAGAAGATCCGCGCCCTGGCGGGCAGCGGGCAGACGGTCGTCCTGATCACCCACCGCCTGGCGTCCGTACGCCATGCCGACCTGGTGCACGTCCTGGAGCAGGGCCGGCTAGTCGAGTCGGGCACCCCCGAGGAGCTGCTGGCGACCGGCGGTGTCTACGCCGAGCTGTACTCGCTCCAGGCGGACCAGTTCACGGCACCGAAGGCGAGCTGATCGCGGGGTCCGCGGGGACGACGACCAGGAACGCGTCCGTCGCGAGGTCCATCACGACCTCGGCGGGCGTGCCCTCCATGCGCCGTGCGTGCGCGAACTCCTCCGCGGGCCAGGAGCCACGCGGGCCACCGGCGGGAAAGCGCTCGAGCACCTTTCGCCCGTTCACCATCCTGCACCTCCGATCAAGCGTCCTTCTGTTAGGAGTTAACGCTCTGGAGGGCCGGAACGGCTCGCTGAGTTGCGGGACTGAGACGTAGTTGACACTGGTTCAACGCGCAGCGTGAGAAGTTGGTTACCGAACGGTCACTTCCGTTACCGCTCGTGTCAGTTCCTGCACGCTCCGCGTCAATCCTCGTACTCGTCGTGGTAGCGGACGCGCTCACTGCCCGCAGGCGCCCCCAGCGCCGACGCGCGCCCCTCGGGCTTCTCCCACTCCTCCTGCCGGCCCAGCGCGGTCAGGTCCAGGAGGCTGGTCGTGGAGCCGAGCCCGTCCAGGCCGCGCTCGTACGTCGAGTACGTGTGGAAGACGCGGTCCCGCTCCCGCAGGAAGCAGCTGATGCCGGGCCGCTCGACGAGTTCCCCCTCGTGCACGAGGGTCGCCTCGAAGTCGCGGTTGAAGTCGTCGCCGTACGACGAGTACCAGGGCACGGTCCATCCCATCCGCGCCTTGAACGGCAGGATCTTCGTGTACGGCGCCCGGGACACCGCCGCGAACGTGGTGCCCCGCGCCTTCAGATGCGCCAGATGCCCGATCTGGTCCAGGAACGCCGAGCAACTGCGGCAGCCCGCGTCCCACTCCGGCGCGAACATGAAGTGGTAGACGACGAGCTGGGACCGTCCTTCGAAGAGGTCGAGCAGCGTCGCCTTCCCGTCGCCGCCCTCGAAGAGGTACTCCTCCTCGATCTCCACCATGGGCAGCCGACGCCGCTCGGCGTTGAGCGCGTCCCGCGCCCGTGTGGCCGCCTTCTCCCTGACCAGCAGTTCCTCGCGCGCCGCGCGCCACTGCGCACGCGAGACGACCTCCGGAAGTGACATGAGCCCTCCTGTGCAACGGTCCGTTCGGGGTGGTGACCGATGGCGGGGGCGGAACTCATCGCTGGGCCGGAGAATTTTTTCGTCGTCGTTTTCCGGCGGCTCTCAGGTGTCGTACTCCTGGATCCGCCCGCCGTGACTCCGGTCCAGGAGCGCGGGCATCCGCTCCCCCAACTCCCTGACGACACCGGGAACATCGATGGTCAGCAGCTCCCGGTCGCGCATCAGGACCCGTCCGTCGACGATCGTCGTGCGGACGTCGGAGGAGCGGGCGCTGTGCACGAGGGTGGCGGCGAGGTCGTGGACGGGCTGGGTGTGCGGGCCGGTGAGGTCGACGAGGACGAGGTCGGCGCGGCGGCCGGGGGCGAGGGTGCCGAGGGTGTCGCCGAGTCCGACCGCGCGGGCGCTCTGGAGGGTGGCGTGGTGCAGCGCCTGGCGGGACGTCAGCCAACGGGGGTCGCCGGTCGTGGACTTCTGGATGAGCGCGGTGAGCGCCATCGACTCCCATACGTCGAGGGAGTTGTTGGAGGCGGCGCCGTCCGTGGCGAGGCCGACGGGGATGCCGAGGTCGCGCAGGGCGCGGACCGGTGTGGTGGTGGGCCAGGCGAACTTGAGGTAGCCGCGGGGTGCGGTGGCGACGGAGACGCGGCCGGTGGCACCGGCGAGGACCGGCAGGTCGCGGTCGAGGATGCCGGTGCCGTGGGCGATGAGGACGTCGGTGTCGAGGATGCCGGTGCGGGCCAGCACCTCGATGGGGGTGACGCCGTGGCGTTCGAGGCTGGTGTCGGCCTGGTCGCGGTTCTCGGCGGCGTGGAGATGGACGGGGAGGCCGTGGGCGCGGGCCAGTTCGGCGGTGGCGGCGAGGTCGGCGTCGTCGACCGTGTAGGGGGCGTGCGGGGCGAGCGCGGTGGTGATGCGACCGGCGGCGCCGCCGCGGTGCCGGAGCGCGAACTCCAGTGATCTCTCCCGCCCTTGGGGACCCTGGGAGGAGAAGTAGGCCTCGCCCAGGTGCGCCCGGATGCCGCACTCCTCGACGACGGAGGCGACGGCGTCCATCGAGAAGTAGTGGTCGGCGAAGCAGGTGACGCCCGCGCGGATCATCTCCGCGCAGGCGAGCCGGGCGCCCAACTCCACGTCCTTTCCGGTGAGGTTGGACTCGACGGGCCAGACGACGTCGTTGAACCACTCCTCGGTGGGCAGGTCCTCGGCGACCCCGCGCAGGGCGACCATCGGGGCGTGGGTGTGGCAGTTGACGAGCCCGGGCATCGCCACCTGCCCCCGGGCGTCGATGTGTTCGGCGGCGGGCGGAGGCTCGGCCGGAGGTTCGGCCGCCGTGAGGGACTCGATGACACCGTCCCGTACGACGACGGTGGCGTTCTCCTCGAACCCGATGCGCTCCTCGGCGTCGTGGACGAGGGCGGTGCAACCGGTGATGACGAGGTCGGCGGGAGAGTCGGTCATCACGCCAACGTACGGCGTGGTCGTCGGGTCGTGTGAGCCGAACCGCGCATCGCGTCCCGGCTCTGTCGCGGCGTCGCCCGGACGAGCACGCTGGCCTCATGACACCGCCCGGAAGGGGGACCGGCATGCTCATCGGCACCTGGAACCTGGAGAACCTGTACCGCCCCGGCGGCCCGTTCGGCCCGCCCGACAAGGCCGCCTACGAGACGAAGCTCGCCGCCCTGGCCGCCACGATCACGGAGCTGAACCCGACGCTGCTGGGCGTGCAGGAGGTCGGTGAGCCGGAGGCGCTGCGGGACCTGGCCGGCCTGCTGGACGGCGACTGGCACACCGCGCTGTCCCGGCACCCGGACGGCCGGGGCATCCGGGTCGGGTTCCTCAGCCGGGTCCCGCTGGAGGTGCTGTCCGACACGAACGCGTTCCCGGCACGGCTGCGCCCGGTGCAGGCGGACGACGAGGGCGGCGTGGCCGCGGAGGCGGGCCGCGGCTTCCTGGCGGTGGAGGCGGCGACGGAGGCCGGCCCGCTGCGGGCGGCGGTCTGCCATCTGAAGTCGAAGCTGCTGTCGTATCCGGGCGGCCGGTTCGCGCCCCGCGACGAGGGCGAACGGGCACGCTACGGGGCGTACGCGCTGTACCGGCGGGCGGCGGAGGCGACGGCGTTGCGCGCGCTGGCCGATGTGCTGCTGGCGGGGGACGGTCGGGAGCGGGACGTGGTGGTACTGGGTGATCTGAACGACGAGGTGCAGGCGGCGACCACGCAGATCCTGCTCGGCCCGCCCGGCTCCGAGATCGGCACGCCCGGCTTCGACCGGCCGGACGGCGGCGACGCGCTGCGCCTGTGGGACGTGGCCCCACTCATCCCCGCCGAGCAGCGCTTCTCCCGCGTCAACTCCGGTCGCCGTGAACTGATCGACCACATCCTGCTGAGCCACCGCCTGGTCCGCCGGGTGACGGCGGCGGGCACCGGCCTGCCGGACGAGGCGGCACCCGACCTGCCGTCCGTGGACGCGAACCCGGCGGGAAGGCGAGGGGCCCCTGGGTCGGATCATGCGCCGGTGTGGGTACGGATCGGCTAGACAGCCAAGGGAAGTTCGGGCAGCCGTACCCTCAAGTGGCCGCGTCCTTGCGCCAGTTGGTCCAGCAGCTCGGCGAGCCGCTCGGTGTGCAGGGGCGTGAGCCGGCCCGAGTCGTCCAGATGCACGGCGCACGCGGTGGTCGTGTCGACGAGCTCTTCGAGCACGGCGACGACGTCGCCCGCCCCCGCCGAGTGCCGGGCGAGCGGCGGGAGTTCGGCGGCGGCGAGGGCGATGGCGGTACGGGCCTCGGCGAGCGTGCGATAGGCCTCGCGGCGCAGGGTCCAGCGGACGCGACGGCTGTCCGCGTCCGGGTCCGTCTCGTGCAGGACGTGGGAGAGGTAGGCCTGGGCGGCCTCGCTCGCAGCGCCGAGCCGGGCCCGCACTCCCCCGCCGCGCTGCCCCGGCATCGGGAGATGGCCGACGACGAGCACGAGCGCGCACGCCAGCAGCGTCTCGCCGATCCGGCTCACGGAGGCCTGCGGTTCGCCGCCGACCATCACCAGGGCGAGCACCAGGACGGTGACCACGGCGGTCTGGGCGGCGAAGTGCCGGGTGGCGACGGGGATGAGCGCCCCGCTCACGGCGACGAGCGCGATGAGCCCTTCGGGCCGGGGCAGTACGGCGGCGAAGGCGGCGAACACGAGCGCGCCGAGCACGGTCCCCGCGGCCCGGCACAGCACCCGCGAGACCAGCGGCCCGAGATCCGGCTTGACGAGGAAGACGGCGGTGGCGGGCAGCCAGTACCAGTGCTCGTGCTGCCCGTACCAGTGGGAGTGGTGCAGGCCCTGGGCGATGGCGGCGCTGGCGCCGAAGCTGAGGGCGACCCGCAGCCCGTACTCCCGTCCGCCACTGCCGAACGCGGCCCGCAGCAGATCCCCGGCCGCCCGCCGACGGGTGTGCAGATCCCCGCCCTTGCCCCGGTCGAAGGCCTCGGCGGCGTGCAGCAGGGCGTCGTCGAGCGCCCGCAGGGCGGGGGCGGACCGGGTGGGCGCGGGCAGCGGCCCGGTGTGCGTGTTCTCGCGTACGGCGGTGGCGAGCCGGCGGGGCCCGGCCGAGGCCCGCCCGGTCAGGGGTTCGCCGGCCCAGGCGAGCGCGGTGGCGGCCTCGGCGAGCGGGAGGGCGGCGGCGTACTGGGCGTGCAGCCGCCGCTCGGCGGCGGAGCTGGCGTAACGCCGCAGTCGGGGCCCGGCGAGGGCGTCCTGCGCGTGGTCGAGAGCGGCGGTGAGGGCGGCGCGGCGGGCGGTGGCGTGGTCGGCGCCGACGGCGTCGAGGAGGTCGGCGACGGCGTCGTACACCCGCGCGACCGCCTCCCGTTCCCCGTCGAACCGGAAGTCACCGGCGAGGGAGCCGGGCGTGGGCAGGGCGAGGCGGAGCCCGAGCAGCCAGGCTGCGCCCGCGAGATAGCCGAGCGCCCTTTGCCAGCCCGCCTCCGGCAGCGGCATCCCCGCCCCGATCGCGGAGGCGACGAGCAGCTGCGTCCCCGCCCCGGAGGCGACCGGCCCGATGGCGCTCATGCCGCCCGCGACCAGGCCGAGCCCGGTGAGAAGAAGGGTGAGGGGCAGAGCGGCGACGTGCTGTCCGGCGTACGTCCCGACGAGCATCCCCAGCGCCCCGGCCACCGCCGGCACCCCGATCCGCTGGACGGAGGCCCGCCGGCTGCCGGGCCGGTCGTTGATCCCGGCGAGCATCGCGGCGATGGCGGCGACGACACCGAGGGAGGTGCGGTCGGCGACCACGGCGACGAGCAGCAGGGGCCCGGCGGAGAGGGCGCCGCGCAGGACGGCGTTCCAGGGAACGGGCCCGCGCTGGGTGCGGAGGGCGTGGGCGAGCCAGGGCGGGAGGTCGAGCGGGCGGGACACTGGGCTCCTGTCGTCCGGTCGAGGGCGGAGGGTGCCTTCGGGCGACGGTGGCCGGGCGTGGATGTCCACGGTAGATCGCGTGGGGGGAGAAGTTGGGGCGGTCGTATTTCGGGGATGTGACGGTTGGCCCTATTGCCGCTTTCTTTATGAACTCAACTGTCCAGGGGCTCCGGACCCGGTCGATACGGCGATCGACGATGATCGACAGCGATCGACGGCGGATACGTACGCGAGACAGCGGCCGGCAACGTGGGCTTCGTATCGCACCGTCAGCTGTGCGCGCGGGCGGTGAGATAAGGGTCGCGGCGAAGAACGTCCCGGCTTCCGAGAAGAGTTCCGGCGGCAAGCCCGACACCCGGCAGCAAGAGCACCGCGGCTGCCCATCCCGGACCGGGCAGCGCATCCGCGACGGTGATGGGCAGACCGAGAACCTCACTGAGCGGACCGGCGAGCGCTACGGACACCCCCGTACCGACGGCCGCACCGAGGATGCCCGCCACTCCCCCGGACAACGCGGCCTCCCCGAGCAGAATCCGCCGAAGCTCACCCCGCCCGGACCCGAGAATCCGCAGAATCGCGAGCTGCCCGATCCGCGCCCGCGCACTGTCGGCGGCCCGGACGACACCGAGCCAGACAGCGCCAAGCGCCAGGACGAGCACACCGATACGCATCGCGAGATCGGCGGCGCCGAAGAGACCGGGCAGGTTCCGCACCCGGTCGGACACGGCGGAGGCGGAGAAGCCGTCGCCCTGAAGCGACTTGACGACACCGGCGACCTGCTCCTGATGCCCGACCACGACGACGGCGGACTGGGCACCCTCCTGGCCCCGAAAGTCTTCCACCGTCTGCCCGGCACGCGCCGCGGCGAGCAGGGCGGCGGTCTCCTCGGAGAGATAGGCGACGCCCGGCCCGTCGGCCTGCCAACTCGGGTCGTACAGAGCGACGATCGTCAGCTTGACGACGGCGGTGGTACCGGCCCCGGCGCCGGCGCCGGTCGCCTTGGTGTACCCGAAAGCGACGGTACGGCCGAGGAGCGGGGCGAAGTCGGTGCCCTGGGAGGAGGCGGGCAACACGATGTGATCCCGGCCGAGTTGGGCGGGGAGGGCACCTCGGGTGACGGGCAGGTCGTCGCCCGGGGTGAGGGTGTGGCTGGTGAGGTCGTAAGTGCCCTCTTCCTCGGCGTACAGGGTGGCTGGGTAGTCGGCGACGATCTGACGGACGCCCGGTGTCTTCTCCGCGTCCCGTAGCGCGGAGTCGGTGAGCGCACGGACGGAGTCATCCCCCTCGAACGACGACAACTCGACCTGGGTGAGCCCACCCGACCCGAGTACGTCCCGCTCCACGGCCCCGGCGGCCCCGGCGGCGACTCCCGCGGCCGTGCCGAGCAGCGCGCCCATGACGGCGAGGGTGGGCAAGGCCCTGCGCAGGGAACGCCGGTCCCGCTTCCAGGTGTGGAGGCTCCAGAGGCTCATCCGAGCTTCTCCTTGCGGGCGTTGTCGGTGCGAGCGTTCTCCATGGAGGCGCTGGAGGCGTTGGAGACGCTGGAGACAGGGGACAGCACTCCCTCGTCGAGCGCGTACCGCCGATCGCAGGTCTCGGCGATGCCGCGATCGTGGGTGACGAGCAGTACGGCGGCGCCCTGCGCGGCACACGCACGCAGGGCGCCCTTCACGAGGTCGGCGTTCTTCGGGTCGAGCCCCGAGGTCGGCTCGTCGGCCAGGACGAGCACGGGTCGCTTCACCGCGGCCCGAGCGACGGCGACACGCTGCCGCTGCCCACCGGAGAGCTCCGCGACCGGCCGGTCGACCAGCTCCCCCATCCCGAGATCACCGAGCAGATCCCGAGCCACACCACGATGCCGCCCGAACCGCGGCCCGAAGGCGGCGGCCACGTTCTCCCAGGCGTTGAGGAAGGTCAGGAGACCGAGGTCCTGAAGGACGATGCCGATCTCCCGCCGCCGCAACAAATCCCGCTCGCTCGGTGTGAGTGAGCCGGTGTCGGTCCCGCTGATAGCCAGGGAGCCGGTGCTCGGCGTGAGGATCAGACCGAGAAGGGCGAGCAGGGTGCTCTTGCCGGAGCCCGAGGGGCCTTCTACGGCGGCCGTCTCTCCTGACGCAAGGGCGAGATCCGCGGGCTTCAGACCGGCACCGGACGCGTAGGTGAAGCCCAGCCGCTGGGCGACCAGGGCGACTTGGGGAGAGGGGGTCACAGGCGAACTGCTCCTTCGGCGGTCGGACGCCGGGCAGGAAGGAGGCAGCCCACGCAACCTCGTCAGGGCAACCGGCCCACGGACCGTACAAGTTGCGTCCCGCATCAAGATCGGCTGAAAGAGCCCACTGTCGTCTGCCCTGTTGACCGATCACGGCTCCGGCCTTTCGGGTTCGGAGGTGTACGGCCCAGAGCCTCGGCGCCTCGGGTGAGCCAGAAGTGGGTTCACCAGCAGGGGTGTTCCGGCCAGCCAGGTCCAATCGAGTTCACACCGAAGCGTGAGCGGACAGCCACAGGGAAGCGGTGGCGGTCGGCGTCATCCCGCCGCTGCCGCCGCAGGCTTCTCCGACCACACCTCACGCATGAGGGCCCGACGCTCTCTCGACGCGGGTACTCGCCGAAAGCCGCTCTCCGGCTCCTGGTGGACGCAGTCGATGCCGTAGCGGTGCAGGAGTGCGATGTCGTCGGGGTCCGGCGCTTCGGGGAACAGCGCCGTGAGGGTGTGCGCCGAGGCCGGGCTGTGGGGGGCGTAGTCGAGGAGCTGGGCCAACGCCTGCCGTACATGGCCGTGGTCGGCGGCGCTCTTCGCCTCGATCACCTCGGGCTCGCCGGTGTGCTCGACGTACATGTCGCTGATGCCGGCCGGACAGAAGAACCGACTGGCCGTCAGTCCGCGATCGGCGAGGAACTGCCGGTACTCACGCACGAGTCGGGCTTCACGCCGATCGACGACGATCAGGCGTCGGCTCCGCCGGTAGCCGGTCCGATGGGTACGCAGTTCCTCAAGCGCAGCGATGCGGACCGGGTCCGCGCTTCCTGCGACCGCCGGCGCCGACGCGGGCGGGTTCGTCGCACCCGGCACGATCATGAAGTCTTCGAGGACTGACCTCGCCTTGTCGCCGCGCAGGACCATCTGGCCGGGAAAGTTGTGGGCGGCACGGTATCCGATCGACGCGTTCAGCTCCTCGTAGGTGATGCCGGACGGCACCACGTCGAGAAGGCTGTAGACGGTGTGCCAGCTCGGTGCGTCGGGCCGGGGCGGCCACAGCGCATCGGCGAGGTCTCGGTTGCGGAAGATCGCTCCGACCTCTCCTATGGCACGCACCTGCCCCTGCCCCGTGAACAGCACGACGTCGCCGGTGGCCACGTCCGCGAATTTCCTGTCGTGGGCGGGAGTCGCTCCCCAGAACCTCGCACGACCCTCCGGGTGCAGCGACCGGAGCTGTTCCCGTTGTTCCGAGGTGAGCAGGCGGTCGTGGCGTGGCACCGAGAAGTCCACCTGCCGGTCGATCGTGTCCGCCCAGTGGCGCCGTGTCTCGGTGCTTCCGTACGACGGGGAGATGAGCACCCGCACCATGCGTTTCCTGCCCTCCTAGAGATCCGCGGCGCTGCCCCGGCTCGCTGTCTCGAAGATCGCCTCGGCCCGGGTGACCGTCTGGATCAGGGAATCCGGGGTCGCTTCCTCGGAGAGTGACGCGACGACGCCGTCCACGGTTCGCAGCCCGGCCCTTTCCAGGAGCCGCTTCTCGTTGGTCACCCACTCGCCCCGGGACGCCATCATCCCGTGCGCCGTCTGTACTGCGGCCGTGGCGATGGCGCCGGCGGTTTCGGTGAGACGGGCTGCGGGGGCGTGGTTGGCGCGGGCATAGGAGAGGGTGGCGCGAGCAGTGCCGTACCAGCGGTCGCTCGCCGTGCGGCGCAACTTCGCGGGATAGCCGTCCGGGCGAGGCAGATCACCCCGCAGCACCTCATTGATCGCCAACTCGGCCACCACCAAGTAGCTGGGAATCCCCGCGAGATGGAAGAGCAACGGCTCCACATGGAACCGCCCCTCCTCCGCCTCCGCCAACTCGTGTTCCACGACGTCGAGATCGCGGTAATGGACGTCGACGCGGCGCCCGTCCACGGTCAGCCACGCGCCACCGTTGAAGACGCCCCCGCCCCAGCCGCCGACATCCGACACGTCGCCCTCCCAGCCGACGGCACGGAGGTCGGCGGGGTCGAAGGGGCCGCGGTAGTACACCGCCAAGTCCCAGTCGCTGTCGGGGCGGTGCGTGCCCTGCGCGCGCGAACCGCCGAGGGCCACGGCCTGGACGGTGGGCAGGGCGGCGAGGCGGTCAGCCGTGGAGTCGAGGAAGGCGGCGTCGGTGTGGGCGGGCATGGGTGCAGCGTAAGGAGCCGCTCCGGTCCGACGCGACCGCATTAACCCGTCGCCGCCACCCCGAAGTCCGCCCCCGAAATGCCACCCAGAGAGTCGGCGATCGACCGCAACGGCCCCTGCAACGCCGTCAGTTCGGCCCGCATCGTGTCCGCCTCCGGCCAGGCCGTCTCGTGGTCGAGGGGGGCGGTGTCCGTCGGGCAGCGGGCCTCGTACGCGGCCAGGCGTGGGTGCCAGGTCGAGGTGAAGGGGCGGATGACGTCGTTGATCAGGCCGTACGCGAGGGTCTGGACCGTCGGCGTGCCGTCGGCCGACCCCCGTTCCAGACCGATGCTGTACGTGTGCAGCGTCGCGCGCGTGAAATCGATCAGCGACTTCAGGGACGTCAGCGCCTCCCGCAGACTCCCCGTCCCCGGCGCCAGTTCCTGCACCCCGATCCGTGTGACGAGCTCGACCTGGATGTCGAAGGCGGCCATCCGCTCCGACTCGCTGGGCGCTGTCATGGGTGCCTCCCTTCGGCCACCGGGGAAGGCCAGCGTAACCGGGTCGCGGCGGGCGCACAGGGTGCGCAGGGCGGCTCGGCGCAGGGCCTCGGTGCGGGCGGGGGCCGGGTCGTGGTGGTGCCAGGCGTGCAGGGTGACCGGGTGGAGCTGCCAGCCACCGTCGGCGACCGGGGTGAGCAGACCGCGGACGCGCAGTTCGGCGATGCCGTTGTCGGCACGGCGGTGGGCGACGGCCCTCGGTACGCGATCGGCGGCGGCCAGCGCCTGCTCCGCGTCCTCCGCGGTCAGCGGCAGCGGATGCAGCGCAGCGGCGCAGCGGAGCGCGTCGGCGGCGTCCCGCGTGTCCACGTCGCGCACGAGAGCGGCGGTCACGTCCTCACCGGCCAGCGTGTCGAGGAGCGAGGCACCGCGCGCGTGCAGCCGGTCGTAGAGCGCAGGGGCGTCGTGACCTGCGGCAACGGCCCGCCCGAGGAGCGTGAGGGCGAGCGGGTGGCCGCCCGTCGCCTCCGCGAGCGCGTCGTCACCGCCGACGAGCACGCGCGCGTGGGGCGGGTCGAGGGGGCCGAGGTCCACGGCGGTGCCGAGTCCGTCGTACGCCCTGCTGCGCAGCGTGAAGAGGGTGCGGCCCAGTGGGTGCGGGGCCGCCATGCCGGTGATCTCGCGCGCGGGGAGCCGGCCGGCGGGGACGGCGTCGACGATCCAGAGGAACGGTTCGCCGGCCGCCTCGAACTGGTCGTACGGCTCGGTGATTCCCAGGGCGCGCAGCGAGTCGTCGTACGCCTCCCCGTTCAGCCAGAAGACCCCGCCCGGGTACGCCGCCTCGAAACGGAGCGCGTACTCCTGGGCGAGGGCGGTCTTGCCGATGCCGGCCGTGCCGCGGATCTGGACGGCGTGGGCGGCGGCGCGGCCGGTGACGAGGGGCGCGGTGTGGGCGTGCAGGGCGGAGTGCACCTGCCACAGTTCGGAGAGGCGGCCCAGGAACCCGGGGTGCGGCTGCGGCGCGCCCGGCCGTCGGCGTCGTACGCCGAACGCGCGGACAGGCATGGGGCCGTCGAGACCGGCGACATGCGCGCGTACGTCGTCGACGAGGGTGGCGAGGTCGTCGTCCGAGGCGTGCCGGGCGTCCCGGAGTTCGACGGGGTGGATATGACCGGTCCCCTGCTCCGGGTTGACGACCATGACCCGGCGCCGCGGGTCGCCTTCACCGAGTCCCGCCAGATACGCGGTGGTCAACTCCCACTGGCAGGCCTCGCGTTCCGGGTAGCCGGCGGAGTAGTACGCCAGCAGGGCCCTGGAGCGGGCCAGTTCACGGCGGATGGTGTCGCTGATGCCCGCGAAGGACGCGACTCCGGTCTCGTCCGTGAACACCCGAAGGCCCCCGCCGCGCAAGGCCCGCGCGAGCGGACGGACCCGCTCCACATCGCTGCGGCTGTAGCTGAGGAAGACGTCCCACACGGCGACTTACCCTACTGTGGGTACCGGGGAGGTCGATCATGGCAAACAGGCAGCGCAGGCGGCGCCGACCGGGCGGCCCGGCTCAGGTCACGGCCCGGCTGACGATTCCGTTCGTCGGCGAGATCTCGGGTACGTGGGAGCCGGCGGACGCGGAACGCAGTGCGGCCTGGGAGCTGTACCTGGAACTCGTCACGCGCGTGTCGGTCGAGGAACTCGACCCGGGCGAGGGCTTCCTGCGCGAGGCGCTGTCCTCCCTCTACACCTTCTTCAACACGACCCGCGAGATACTGCGCCGCTACGGCCCCGACGTCGCCCCTCCCCTGGCCCCCGGCCATGTCAGCTTCGGCGTCCTCGCGGTGACGGTCCTCAACCGCGTCCTGCGCCCGCTGCTCGCGTCGTGGCATCCGCGACTCACGGCGTACGAGTCGCAGCGGCCGGAGGGACACGATCCGGTGGCGTGGGAGCGGGAGTGGGAACACGCGGGCGCACTGCGCGAGCGGATCGGAGAGGTCCGCCAGACCCTGGTCTCACTGGCCCGGACCCTTCAGGAGGTGGCGGACGTCAGCGATCTCATCGACCTGCCGACTCCTCGGTCCTCTGGGGCGGGGTACCCCCCCCCGCAGGTCAGAGGGACAGTGAAGGCTGACAGGCCACGGCGGAGGCTCGCCGCCGTGAGCTGACCGTGGGGCGTGGACTACCGTTGCACGGTGCACATACGGGATGACCAGGGCGAAGGGACGAGACCCACGTGAACGCGGCGCCACTGAGCCCCGAGGATCCGACGCAGCTCGGCGATTTCGAACTGCTCGGCCGGATCGGCCACGGCGGCATGGGGCAGGTCTACCTCGGTGAGTCGCAAGGGGGCGAACCGGCCGCGGTCAAGGTCATCAAGCCCACGGTGGTCGACTCGGAGACGCGGCTGCGTTTCGCGCAGGAGGTCGAGGTTCTGAAGACCATCTGGGGCCCGCGTATCGCCGCCTTCATGGACGCGGACCCCGACGCCGAGCAGCCCTGGCTGGCCACCGAGTATGTCGACGGCCCTGACCTGCGGAAACATGTGAACACCTGCGGGCCCTTGCCGACCGTTCTCGTGGCGTCCCTCGGTGCGACGCTGGCCGAGGCCCTCGCCGGCGTCCACAAACAGGGTCTGCTGCACCGGGATCTCAAGCCCGCCAACATCCTCCTCGGCCCGAACGGCCCGAAGGTCATCGACTTCGGTCTCGCCATGTTCACCGAGTCCAGCGCCTCCCTCACCGCCCCGAACACGATCATGGGCACTCCGGCCTGCATGGCTCCCGAGCAGGCGAACGGCGTGAAGCCCCTGCTGCCGCCAGTGGACGTCTACGCCCTCGGCGCCGTCCTGCTCTACTCGGCAACCGGCCACTATCCGTTCCAGGCGGAGAACATCCACGCCCTCTTCCACCTGATCACCAAGGCCGACGCGAAGCCGGACCTGAGCGGCGCCCCGGACGAGCTGATACCGCTGCTGACCACGATGCTCACCTACGACCCGAGCCTGCGTCCCACCCTGCAGAACGTGGTCCAGCAGTGCCGTGCCGTGATCGAGGCCAAGGGCCTGAAGGTCGCCCAGGCCCGGCGCCGACTCACCTCTCACGTGGCCCAGAGCACCGGCGGAGTCCAAGACGTCGCCATTCCGCCGACGGCTGACGAGGTGATCCCCAGCCCGACCGCGGAGGCCGAGCCGACCGCCCCCGAGCAGCAGCCGGCACCCCCGGTCCCGGCCCCCGCCACCCCGGCGCCCTCGCCGCGGGTCCGGGCACGGACCGCTCCCCGCTCAGGCGGCCCCGGCATACGGCATTCCGTGCAGGCCAAGCGCGTGGCCCAGCAGCTGCGCGAGGCCTACGCTCAGCATGCGAAGTTCTGAGAAACCTTGAGACAACTCCCTTCAACCTCCCCTTCAAGCACCTGACATTCCCGGAGGCAGCCCTCGTGACCGTCGAGCAGGCCGGTGCCGTCGCGCACGCTCCCCACAGCGCCGGTGCGGACGAAGGGGATGCCAAGTACCCGCCCGGCTCGCAGATCGAGGTCCGTGACGAGGAGTGGCTCGTACGGAACGTGACGCACACGGCACACGACGGGGACAAGATCGAGGCGGTGGGCGTCTCGGAGTTCGTCCGCGACCAGGAAGCCGTCTTCTTCACGAACCTCGACGATGTGCAGTTGATGGATCCGAGCCGGACAAAGCTGACGTCCGACGACTCCCCGAACTTCCGGCGCAGCCGCCTCTTCCTCGAAGCCATCCTGCGCAAGACGCCGCTCCCCCAGTCGGAGCGCGGCCTGGCGCTGGCGGACAGCTTCCTGCTCGACTCGCTCCCCTACCAGCATCGCCCGGCGCAACTCGCACTGTCCGGCAAGAACCTGCGCCCGCGCATGCTGATCGCGGACGTGGTCGGCCTCGGCAAGACCCTCGAAATCGGCCTGACGCTCGCGGAGTTGATCCGCCGGGGCCGCGGCGAGCGCATTCTCGTCGTCACGCCGCAGCACGTCCTGGAGCAGTTCCAGCACGAATTGTGGACCCGTTTCGCGATCCCCCTGATCCGCCTCGACTCGGTCGGCATCGAGCGCATCCAGCGGGAGATCCCGGCGGGCCGCAACCCGTTCACGTACTTCAAGCGGGTCATTGTCTCCATCGACACGCTCAAGAACACGGACCAGTACAAGCACCATCTGGAACGCATCACATGGGACGCGGTCGTCATCGACGAGTCCCACAACCTCATCAACCGCGGCTCCCTCCGCAACCAGTTGGCCCGGCTCCTCGCCCCGCAGACCGACGCACTCATCCTGGCCTCCGCCACCCCGCACAACGGCGACGCCCGTTCCTTCGCCGAGCTGATCTCCCTCCTCGACCCGGCCGCGATCCGCGACCCGGAGCGGTACGAGGCGAAGGACATCGAGCACCTCTTCATCCGGCGTACGAAGATCAGCCCCGAGGTCCGCGAGCAGATGAAGGGCCAGTGGGCGGACCGGGGCCCGAGCACGTCGGTCCACTGTGCGGCGACCCCGGCCGAGGAGCAGATCTTCGAGGAGCTGGCACAGGTGTGGCTCCCGCAGGACCGCCCCTCGGTGAGCGAGAGCCGCCTCTTCCCCTACACGCTGCTGAAGTCCTTCCTGTCCTCCCACAAGGCCCTCGCATCGACGGTCGACGCCCGCATCCGAACCCTCAAGGCGAAGGAGGACGGCTCGGCGGAGCCCGAACTGGCGGCACTCCAGCGCCTGGCCGACCTCACGCTCGTCATGTCGGAGACGGACTCGGCGAAGTTCCGGGCCCTGGTGGAGCAGTTGCGCGAGATCGGGGTCGGTCCGCGCAGCGACACCCGGGTCGTCGTCTTCTCCGAGCGCGTACAGACGCTGGAGTGGTTGCGTACGGCGGTCCCGGCGGCCCTCGGCTTCAAGGGCAAGGCGCTCCAGGAGGCCGCGCGCGTGATGCACGGCGGTCTCTCCGACGAGCAGCAGATGCAGTGCGTGGAGGACTTCGGCCTCGCCGACAACCCGGTACGGCTCCTCTTCACCGGTGACGTGGCGTCCGAGGGCGTCAACCTGCACCGCCAGTGCCATCAGCTCATCCATTACGACGTCCCGTGGTCGCTGATCCGCATCGAGCAGCGCAACGGCCGCATCGACCGCTACGGCCAGGCCCACCAGCCGCAGTTCCGCGCGCTGATCCTCACCAGCGAGGTCGAGGACGCGAAGGACGACCGCACGGTCGCCGAACGGCTCCTGGAGCGCGAGGACGAGGCACACCGCAGCCTGGGCACGGCGGAGGCGGTGTCCGGCCTCTACCGCGCCGAGGCCGAGGAGAAGTCCCTCATCCAGGACCTGCTGCGCGGCCGTACGGTCGACGAGTCGCTGGACGCGACGGCGGCCGAGGCGGAGGACGACGGCGGCGACTTCCTCGCGGACTTCTTCGGCGCGGTAGGCGACGAGCCGGGCGAGGTGGACGGTGACGCGCCGCCCGCACCCGCCGACGTACCCCGCCTGTTCACCGGCACCCGGGAGTTCCTGGACGAGGCGATCCGCGAGGTCTTCCCGGACGCGCAGCGGCAGTTGGAGCTGGACATCGACTCGGAGACGGGCCTGCTGTCCTTCCGCCCACCGTCCGACCTGACCCACCGCATGAAGGCGCTCCCGCCGGACTACCGCCGCGAACAGCGCCTGCACGAACGTCTGTTGGTGACGCTCAACCGCACGCTTGCCAACAACTCCCTTGTCCGCGCCCGGGAGTCGTCAGCGTCCAGCTGGCCGGAGATCTCACTCCTCACCGACCTCCACCCGGTCGTGGAGTGGCTGACGGACAAGGTGCTGGTACGGCTGGGCCGCCAGGAGGCACCGGTCATCACGGCGGACGTCGAGGCGCCGACCTACCTGATCCAGGGCATCTTCTCCAACAAGCTGGGCCGTCCGACGGTCGTGAAGTGGATGGCCGTACGGGGAGGCGAGGTCACCGACGACATGGTGGGCACGCTGCGCCGGGCGGGCGTAGGCCCGACCATGGCCAATCCGCTGCACGACCACGATCTGGACCTCCTCGCCGCCGGCATCCCGGGCGCCCTGGAGGCCGCCGAGCGCTTCCTGCGCCGCCACAGCAGCGACTGGGACAAGGCGCTGACCGGCCCGATCGAGGACTACAAACTCCGCCTCGGCAACTGGGAGCAACCGACCCTCGCCGACAATCGCACCAAGTCCGACCTGGCCGACCTGGCCGACTCGCTCCTCACCACCGGCCGCCCGATGCTCCGGGTCCTCGCCGTCCTCGACCACACCAGCTGATCCCCGAGGTCCTCTCCGTCATGTCGTACGACTCTCTCGTCAACCGCGGCGACTACTTCTCCGCCCACTATCTGGCCGAGGTCTTCCCGAAGGACCTCAAGTCGGGACTCCTCGCTGTGTGGAAGGAGCGGGAGGAGGCAGCGGCGGGAGTTGACGAGCAGGAGCCCACGGAGTCGTCGTCCTCACTTCCGGTGACTCCGCGAGTCGGCCTGCGTGAGCTGCGGCGTAGGTACTTCAAGGCGCGCGCGGACTTCGCAGAGGCGGCTTCCGAGCCGGACGACGCGAGGACGTACGACGCGCCTGCGTGGCGGGAACGGGTATCGGCGCTCAACGCGGATGTCCTGCGTGCACTGGGCTACGACGCCAAACCGCAGACCCTGACGGTGGAACGCGCGGACCACACCTACGAGGTCCAGGTCGCGCATGCCGAGCCGGGGCTCGTGGCCCTGGACTGCGGGTGGGCGGCCGAGCCGGACGCGGCGATGGACCCGGACGGTTCGGGGCGGTTGCTGCACCGGCTGCCGCTGGACGGCTCGAACGCGGTGGCGACGGGTTCGAAGCTGGCGTCGTTCCTGTTCGCGTGCGAGGACGCACCTCGCTATGTGCTGTTGCTGATGGGTGGAGTCGTCGTGCTCGCCGACCGGGCGGCGTGGGGTGAGGGCCGGTACCTGGCGGCCTCCCTGGACGCGGCGCTGGAACGCAACGACACGCGTGCGGGCGGCGAACTCGACACGCTGGCGGCCCTGTTCGGGGCGGACTCACTGCGAACGCCCGAGGAGGGCGGGGAGAACCCGCTCGCGGGCCTGGTCGACAAGTCGACGAAGCATGCGGTGGGGGTGTCGAGTGATCTGCGGGACGGGTTGAGGCTGTCCGTGGAACTGATCGCGAACGAGGTCCTCGACCGGGTGCGGGCGGCGGGGGTCAGGCCGGAGGAGGTAGCGGAACTCCCGGAGCTGTCACGTCAGTTGACGCGGGAGTCACTGCGCTATCTGTACCGGATCCTGTTCCTGCTGTATGCGGAAGCTCGCCCGGAACTGGGCATCCTGCCGTCGGACTATCCCGAGTACCACCAGGGGTATGGGCTGGGGCGGCTCGGTGAGCTGGTGGCGGAGCGGGACCTGGTGGGCGAGAAGGCGCGCGAGGGCTTCTACCTGTACGAGTCGCTGGACCTGCTCTTCAGGAAGGTGCAGGAGGGCTACCGCTCGCGCCGGATGCACGGGAAGGCGGTCGAGGGGGAGCGCGATTCAGAGGACGTGGGTCTGCGTTTCGAGCCGCTGCACTCCAAGCTGTTCGAGGCGGACTCGATCCGCCTGATCGGGGCGCGGTCGGTCCGGGATCCGCGCGTCGACGAGGACGAGACGGGCGTGGCGCGTTTCGTGGACACGCGGCTGCGCAACGCGACCTTGTACCGGGTGCTGCGGCTGTTGATGCTCACGCGCGGCAAGAAGGGCGAGCGCGGCGGCTTCATCTCGTACGCGCAGCTCGGCATCAACCAACTCGGGGCCGTGTACGAGGGGTTGATGTCGTACTCCGGGTTCGTGGCGGGCGAGGAGCTGTACGAGGTCGCCAAGGGCGGGCACTCGAAGGACGGTTCCTGGCTGGTGCCGGCGTCGAAGGCGGACGAGTATCCGGACTCGGTCTTCGTGCGGAGGCGTGACGAGGAGACGGGCGAGGAGGTACGGGTCCGGTATCGGCCGGGGTCGTTCGTGTACCGGCTGTCGGGGCGGGATCGGCAGACGTCGGCGTCGTACTACACGCCGGAGTCGCTGACCAAGGTGACCGTGCAGTTGGCCTTGCAGCACCGGCTGGACCAGGACGGTGAGGTGACGCCGGCGCGGGAGCTGCTGGATTGGAAGATCTGCGAACCTGCGCTGGGGTCGGGCGCGTTCTTGAACGAGGCCATCAACCAGGTGGCGGCGGAGTATCTGCGGCGTCGGCAGGACGAGTTGGGCGTTGCCATCGACACCGAGAAGTATGCGGTGGAGTTGCAGCGGGTGAAGGCCTACGTCGCCCTGCACAACTCCTATGGCGTGGACCTCAATTCGACGGCCGTGGAACTGGCCGAGGTGTCGTTGTGGCTCAACACGATGCATCCCGGGATGGAAGCGCCGTGGTTCGGTCTGCACTTGCGGCGGGGTAACTCGCTGATCGGCGGCCGGAGGGAGGTGTACGCCGCCGAGAAGTTGAAGAAGGGGGGATGGCTGGGGTCGACGCCCGAGCGTTTCCCGTTGACGGAGGCGGCGGGTGGTCTGCCGGTGGGGGCTGTGCATCACTTCCTGCTGCCTGCGAAGGAGTGGGGTTCGGTCGCCGCAGAGAAGGAGGCCAAGGCGCTGGCTCCGGAGGAGTCGAAGGCGTTGGGGGCGTGGCGGAAGGCCTTCACCAAGTCGCCGTCGAAGAAGCAGACGGAGCGGTTGCAGGGGCTCGCGCGGAGGGTCGAGTACCTGTGGGGGCTTGTCGTGCGGCGTCTGGAGATCTCCGAGCGGGACATCTCCCGGCGGATCGAGGTGTGGGGCGCGGAGGGTGGTTGGCTGCGGGCGCCTGAAGTCGCCGTGCAGCGGGATGAGGTGCTGGCGGATCTTGAGGCTGTCGATACGCCTTACTGGCGGCTCAAGACGCTGATGGATGCGTGGTGTGCGCTGTGGTTCTGGCCTGTGCAGGGCGCTTCGCTGCTTGACGGTACGGATGAGCGGTATCGGCGGGTGGCTGAGTTGGTGGAGGAGTCGGGGGCGTTTGAGTCGTCTCTGGGGGTGGGCGAGGAGGGTGCTGACTCGGGTTCGGGGTCGGACTCCGGTGTGCTGATGAGTTGGGAAGAGGATGCGCTTCCTGGGTTCGGCGTTGATCCCAAGCAGCTTGCGCTCACTCGGGAGAACTTGGACAAGCGGCGTACTGGGCGGCGCAAGGAGGCGGTGAGCGAGCAGCGGCGGGTGGTGGTTCCGCTGGCCGAGCTTGATGACTGGCTGGACTTCGCGGAGTCGTTGCTGGGGCGGCGGGAGGTTCCTGCGGACTCGCTGATCTCGGAGTTCGAGCGGCTGGATGAGCTTGAGCCGTATGAGGATGCGTTGCCGGATCTGATGGGGATGGATCTGGCTCTGCGGTTGGAGGAGCGGTATCCGTGGGCCGCGGTGGCTCGGGATGTTGCGGGGCAGCAGGGTTTCTTTCATTGGGAGTTGGAGTTCGCGCAGGTGTTTGCGCGGGCTGGTGGGTTTGATTTGCAGGTGGGGAATCCGCCTTGGGTTCGGCCGCAGTGGCAGGAGGACGTGGTTCTGGCTGAGCTGGAGCCGTGGTTCGTGCTGGCGGAGCGACCAACCACTGAGGAGTGGCGGCTACGCAAGGAAGAGGTGCTCAACTCCAGCACGGATGACCAGAGGTTCCTCCTCGACGAGTTGGCCGTACATGCAGGATCTATGGCCGTTCTGGGCAGCCCGGCGACGTATCCCCTTCTTCTGGGCACACAGAGCGATCTCTATCGGGCCTTCATGGCCCAGGTGTGGCAGAACATCGCATCGCAGGGCAGCGCGGGCCTGATCCACCCGGACACGCACTTGGGTGGCGCGCGCGAGGGTACTATCCGGGCCGCCACTTATCGACATCTTCGAGTCCACGCTCATTTCGTCAACTCATCAAGGTGGGCCTTCGACGATTTGAACTGGTCCCAGGAATTTGGGATGCACATCTATGGCACCCCACAAGAGCCTCATTTTCTTCACCTAAGCGAGCTCCGGGACGCCGACGTCCTGCCCGCTTCCCTAGCCCACGATGGACGAGGCCCAACACCGGGCATCAAGCACAACGGCTCATGGGACATTAGGCCGCACCGCGATCGCGTGGTGCAGGTGAACACTGCCCTCCTTGCCAGCTGGCAGGCCCTGACGGGCTCGCAGGGTGGAGCGGCCCAGGCTCCGCTGCTGTATCCCGTCCTCGTGGGCGAGCAGGGAGCAATCGAGGCGCTGGCCACCTATCGCAGCAGCTTTGCCGACTGCCAACCGGCGATCACGAGCGGATACCACGAAGCCGGCGCAAAGAAGGACGGGCTGATCCGCTGGGGAAATCAGTCCGTTTCCGAGTTCGCGGACGTCATCCTTCAAGGGCCGCATTTCGCGTCGGCACTTCCCTTCTCGAAGGAGCCGAGGATCCCCTGTCGGAGCAATAGGGACTGGGACTTGCTCGTTCCGACCAACCTGACCGAGACGTACGCTCCAGTGACCAACTACGTGCGGGCAGCTGACCAGACAACATACGTGGCGGCCCAAGATTCCTGGAACGGGAAACCCTCCACCTCGTATTTCCGGCTGGCTTGGCGGAGGAGGGTCCCCTTCGACAGCAGCCGCTGCCTGCATGCAGCCCTCATCCCACCCGGCCCCGCCCACATCGATGCCGTGCATTCGGCGGCCCTGTCTGACGAACGCCTTACCGTGCTCAACGCGGGTTTCTGGGCCTCTCTGCCACTTGATTACCTGCTCCGCATCACAGGTCGCTCCGACCTCCGCGGCGCTGAAGCACGCAAAATGCCTGCCCCCACCTCGACGCACCCCCTCGCTCCCGCCCTCCTCCTCCGCACTCTTCGCCTCAACGCCTTGACTTCGCACTACGCCACCCTCTGGGCGGAGCTGTTCGACCGTCAGTGGGCGGGCTATGAGGATTGGGCCAACCCTGGATGGCATGGCCTCAAGCCCCTCGCTGCCGGTCTCAAGCCCACCTGGGACTACGCAACCCCTCTCCGCACCGAGCACGAACGCCGAGCTGCTCAGGTCGAACTCGACGCCCTCGTCTCCGTCTGGCTCGGCATCACAGCAGACCAGCTCGTTGCGATCTTCAAGTCCCGCTTCCCTCAATTGCACGACTACGAATCAGCAACCTGGTTCGACGCCAAGGGTCGCAAGGTCGCCGCCAGCCCCTTCACCTTTGGCCACGGGCAAACCAAGCAGGACTACCTCGACCTCATCGCCCACCTGGAAGACCCGGACGGCACCCCACCCCCGGCGGGCTACACGGCCCCCTTCTACAAGGCCGACCGCGAAGCCGAAATGCGCGCAGCCCACGCGCACTTCCAGGCCCGCCTGGACGAGGAGATCGCCCTCGGCCGCTGGTCACCCCCGCAACCCGCCTCGGCATGACAAAGAGCCCTCGGCACGCACATACACGCGCCGAGGGCTCCGCCCCAATCACACCGCCGCGAACTCGACGAACGCGCTCCAGGTCACAGGCTCCACGCTCAGCGCAGCAAGGCTCGTGTCCTTGGAGTCACGGACATGCACGGCACCCGAGCTGGCGGCAACCTCGACGCACTCGCCGCCCGAGCCCGTGCTGTAACTGCTCTTGAACCAGGCCGACTCAGGTACCGACTGTTGGGCGTTCATCTCTCTCCAAGCAACTTCTCGACGAGGGCCAGCGACTCGCGCAGAGTGAGAGCCTGGGCCCGGAGGATGCCGTACTGCTCCTCGATCTCCCGTACCGACCTCCGCTCCGTGTAGAGGCGGCTGTCCTTGTACGCCTCCACGTAGGCGATCCTCTGCCCTTCCAGTGTCTCGATCAAGGTGAAGGGTCCGTCCAACCCAGCATGCTCCTCGCGCTCGATCGGCATCACCTGGATTTCGACGTTGCGCCGCTGACCGTACAGAAGGATCTGTTCCAACTGGCCGCGCATCACGTCCCGCCCGCCCAGCGGACGCCGTAGCACGAACTCCTCGATGACGAAGCTGATGGTGGGCAACGGGGTGCGAGAGAAGACCTGCTGCCGGGCCAGCCGAGCCGCGACCCGCTGGCTGATGATCTCCTCGTCCAGCAAGGGCCGCCACATGGCGAACACCGCCCGCGCGTACTCCTCCGTCTGCATCAGCCCGGGCACAGCCTTCGTGGCGTAGCGGCGGAATCCGCCTCCCCTGCTCAAACGAAGCGATCGTCGACGCCGAATACCCCGCCAGCGACCCGAACTCCGCCCGCCCCATCCCCGCCCGCTCCCGGAACAGCTTCAGCTGCCGCCCGAAAACATGGAGCATCCCCGCCCCAGCCTCGTACTCGCCCTCCGACCCCGGCCCCGGCCCCGGCCCCGACCCCGACCCCGACCCCTGAACCTCGTCGTCCATGCCGCAGTTCCTCCCGCACCGAACCCCACACGTAACGCCCCGCACCACGTACAACCCACACACGTCAGCGCGTCCCACCTGGTCAAGGTTACTCACAGTACAAGAGTGTTGACCTTATGAAGCCGATAACTCCCCCACACCACTCCGGCCCGCACCCGCACCACCGCGCCTCACAACACCACGCACCCACCCACGAGTTCGCAATGCAGTTCACCTCAACCCCACGCGGCGCCCGCCTCGCCCGCCGACTCGTCTCACACCGCCTCAACGACTGGGGTCACCCCTACACCACCCCCACGAACGAGACCCTCACCCTCATCGCGGCCGAGCTCACAGCAAACGCGGTCCGCCACGCCCACATCCCCGGCCGCGACTTCCACCTCCGCCTCACCACGACCGCAACCACTCTCCGCATCGAGGTCACCGACACCCGCACGGAGAAGCACCCCTCGCCCACCTGCACCACCCCACCCCCGTCCGCCGACTCGGAATCCGGCCGCGGCCTCCTCCTCGTAGCCACCCTCGCGGACAACTGGGGCTGCGCACCCCGCCCCAACGCCCCCGGCAAGACCGTATGGGCGGAGCTTCTTCGGTAACCGAATCCGACCGTGCTTCAGTGAAACCCCATCGCCGAGGCGAGGGCCTTCCCCCAGGCTCCGAGCGGGCCGGGCGCGTCGAGGGGCGTGTAGAACCCGGCAATCAGCAGACCCAACGTCGCCGCGAAGGCAACCCCGACTCCCGCGAAGCCGGCGCCCTCCTCCGAGTCCCGGTCGAGATTCAAGGCCAACACCACAAACACCGCGAACCCAACCCCCGCAAACACCACCGCACCCAGGGCAACGCTCGCGACGGTGAACACCACCGCCTCCACCACACTCGCGTCGGTCGCGTACACGGCTCGGTTCATCGTGACGACGAGTAGCGGGACCCACCCCGGGATCAGGCAGAGCAGCCAGATCAGGGCGATCCGGAACGGTCGGCGCGGTCCAGGCACGGGAGTCCGCGTGGTGCGCCTGGGTGTGGTGGCTGCCCTGTTGCCGCCGCTCCTGGACGGGGAACCGGAAGGCGTCTTCGCTTCCGGTGTCTTGGCGGTCGGAGGGTGAACCAGAGCCGGCTTCGCTTCCTTCGGAGCCTGCTCACGACTCTCACCGGGTTGACGTACCACCTGGCCCTCGATCACCTGCGCGGCAGCCGCTGTGCCGTCCTGCCCCGTGATCTCGTGACCGAGCAGCCGCAGGTCGTCCCGCACCCGACCGAGCTGCTCCTCGGCCCGCTCCAGGAACTCCGTGAACTGCTGGCCCTCCTCGTCCGGCGTCACCGCAGGGGGTGCCGTCTCGGCCTCGGCGCGGGCGAGTGCGGCCAGTCGGGCCCGTTCCTTCTCGCGCCGCTCCTCGGCACGGCGCCGCTGCGCCAGTTCCTCATGGGCCTGAGTGAGGAGTGCCTCCGCCTTCTCGCGCTCCTGTACCGCGGCGCGCATCATCTCTTGCGTCTTCATGACGCGGAGTTCGGCGGCCTGCAACTGCTGTTGCATCTCTGCGAGCGCCTCGGCACGTCCTTCGGCCCTCGCCTGCCGCGCCTCCTCCTCCAGCTCCGCGCAGCGGGCCCGCAGCTCGGCCTGAGTGAGGCTCAACGTCCGGATCAGCAAGGTGACGCGCTCCTGCGTCAGCTCCAGCGCCGCACCGCGCATCCCGGCCTGCGCCAGTTCCCTGGCCGAGCCGCCGGGCTCTTCATGAAGGTGAAGATGAGAGATGTATTGGTTGCCCCTGGACAGGTACACCTGCCCGTTGTCCGAGGCACTGCCCCGCATGTCGGTCTCTCTCCGGCCCTCCCGGCCGGACGGTTCGATGCCGCTCACCGCTCGTTGATGTGCTGGTCACCCACCGACATGTAGATCCGGGAACTGCCCGAGGCATGCGCGTCGAGTCGCACTCCGCCTTGGATCTCCTGACGGTTCGGCGCCACTGGGGTCAACCGGTCCAGCAGCGTGCGCAGTTCCTCTGCGGCGCCGGGGTGTTCGCCCAGCAGGTCCGCCACCCGGTGCTCCCAGTCCCTCGCCACGTCCGTGTCGCCCGTGGTGTCAGCGGAGTCGGCTGCGATGAGCAGCGCCCGGCGAGAGGTCTCGAGCTCTCGCTCGACCTCGTCCGCGGCCTGCGGACGGTACCTGCGCCACACAGTCACCATGCCGTCCCGTGCCTGCTGCCATCCCTCACTCACGAGGAGGGCCACCATTGCCGCACCAGCTTCTCCGGCCAGGGTGACGAGATACGGGTCCATGGCATCCCCCGAGAATTCGATCGACCAGACCACACAACTTTTGGGTCCGGCAACGTCAACACGACTCACAGTAACGCAACTCTTCCAGGAGACAGGGGCGTTGTCGTCCAGGCCGAGCTGACGCACTGTGAAGTTCATGTGCGAAATGTGACCCGCCTTGCATCGATCCAGATCTTGGCGTCCCGACTGCTGTCCTGGCGGGCCTGTGCCGTCACACCTCGCCCGCCACGTCCGACATTCTGCGGGGCACCGACTTCCAGTCCTCCACGGGCTTTTTGAGGCGCTCCTTCCCCTCGACCTTGAGGACGTCCTTCAGGCAGGCGCAGTCGACGAGCTCTCGGTTCCCTGTCAGGCAGACGTAGATGCCTGCGATCTGCAAATCCCGGTCCGGGCCGCAGCATCGTGCAGCTTCTCCATTCCCCGCAGGATGCTCCGCCAGGTCATCGCACCCCTTCCTACGGTGCTTCCTGATCAGCGCCTTCACGTCGCGTCGGTGAGGTAGACGGAGGCCCGGTCCGCGATGGCCGCCACCCCGCCACCCCGCCACCGTTCAGCGTGTCCGCAACGAATCCGGCGGCCTCCTCCAGGCGACGACGCTCAGGAGACGGGCCGGAACCGCGACACGCGCGGGTCCCCGCGCTGTCGCCGTCCGCTTCACAGGCCGGGAGCGGCGAGGCGGCGATGTCACTGGTCCCGCCGACAGCCCCCTGTGGTGGTGGCAGCGCATGTCAGGTCCTGTGACCCTGTTCTTGCACAGCCGTCCGTCAGGCTTCTGCGCGCGGCATTGGTACACCATTGCGCGAGTGTCTCCGGCGCGAACACCAGTGGGAACAGGGCCTGTTCGGCCAACCTCACACCCGCCTCTCCCGCCGGAACCGCAGATTGAGTCAATCCTCAATTTGGCCGTGAACCGGGCGTCTCTCCAGCAGGGAGACGCCTCATCAGGCAAAATCAGCGACCCGGGCCGAATTCCCCACCCGTCACACCCGCCCCGCTTCCCGATAGGTTGCCCCGCATGCCTGGCCATCTGCTCGAACTGCACGTGGAGAACTTCCGCAGCCTGCGCGAAGTGACCGTTCCGCTCGGCCCGCTGACCGTGCTCGTCGGTCCGAACGCCACCGGTAAGTCGAACCTCCTCGAAGTCTTCGACTTCCTCGCCGACGTCATCCGTACGGATCTCCAGCCCGCGCTCGACTCCCGGGACGGCTTTGGGGAGATCGCATTCTGGGGCGGTCCCAAGCCTCCGGCCACGCTGAAGATCGGCCTCAAGGCGACGTGGACCACGCATGCGAACTGGAGCTCTCCCGACGAGTACGAACTCACCATCCGCCGCAGGGTCTTGAAGTCGGGCGCCGAGAGCCTCTCCCGCAGCGAGACCTTCCGTTTCAAGCGCACCCAGGGGCGGGGACGGCGCATCACCATCTCCGGGGACTCGGCGGAGGTGGTCGACACGAAGGCGGGTGGCAAGGAGGACGACAGCGGCAGCTTCGGTATCCAGCGGCTGAGCAGCGGCCTGTCGACACTGCCGCGGCTGGCCAGTTCCGACGGTGGTGAGGAGGTCTCCCGGTTCGCCCAGCAGCTCTCCTCCTTCCGGGTCTTCGACGTGGATGTGGCGGCTGCCCGCCAGCCGTACCGGACGCGGCGCAGGAGTCGCTTCGTCGATCTGTCACCCCAGGCGGAGAACCTCGCCGAGTTCCTGATGTACCTCCGTTCCGAGGACGCGGACCTCTGGGAATCCCTTGTGGCCGATGCCCGCACGGTCCTGCCGCAGCTGGAGGACATCGAGTTCGCCACCCTCGGCGGCGCCTCCGACCAGGTCACCGTCCTCCTGCGGGAGAGCGGCCTGCGCCGCCCCACTCCGCTGGCCTTCGCCTCGTACGGCACCGTCCGCCTTCTCGGCCTGCTGGCCCTGCTCTACGACCCGCACCCACCGGCACTCACCTGCATCGAGGAGATCGACCACGGCCTGCACCCGCAGGCTCTCGCCCTCATCGTGGAACGCCTGCGCGAGGCGTCGCACCGCAGCCAGCTCCTGGTCGCCACTCATTCCCCGGCCCTCGTCGACCGGCTCCTCCCCGAGGAGATCGTGATCTGCGAGCGCGACGCCGAAGGTGCCTCGATCATCCCCGCTCTGACCGTCGAGGAGGTCGAGGCGATCGTCGAGGAGAGCGGGGACCAGCCGTTGGGCGACCTCTGGTTCTCCGGCGTCCTCGGCGGCGACCTCACCGGGCGCGAGCTGTGAACCGTCGGGGGGCGGAGCGGCCGGGGCGCGGGGTGATCGTGCTGGCCGGTGAGGACGAGAACGACTGCAAGATCCTCGCCGAGATCATCCGGGCCCACCATCCCGGCCTCGGCAACTCCAGGATCGTACGCATCAACGATCCCGTCCGGCTGAAGAAGAAGCGCGGCGGGGATCTGGAGAGCAGCGTGCGGACTCTGGTGGGGAAGGCCAAGGGCAAGGCTCTCCAGCAGAAGGGGCCCCTTGTCGCCTTCGCCGTTCACGAGGACCTGGACGGCTACACCGACGACCGCTACCTGGCCGTCCGCAAGACCGTCGCCGCGGAACTGGACCGCCAGTGCCCGGCCGACTCCGCGTACGCCCTCGCCGCGTGGGAATCCGAAGGGTGGCTGCTCCTGTTCCCCGAGGCGTTCCGGCACGCCCACCCCAAGTGGAAGATCCCTGCCCAGTTACGCGGCAAGGACACGGGGCTGATGAACGACCCGAAGGGCAAGTTGAAGCGTGAGCTGAAGTCGCCGCCGTTCCGCGAGAGCGAGGGCCCGCTGATCGCGCAGGAAGCCGCGAAGCACGGCCTGCTGACCGCGCCCGTGGGCCAGAACCGCTCTCATGCCGACCTGCTCGCCGACCTCGGCCGCTGGACTGCTCGCCGGTGACACGCCGTGGCCCCCTCGATCACAGCGGTCCCAGATACTCCGCCACGATGCGACCGGCCTGCGTCAGCCACGGCCACGTACCGGGATCGAGGACGATTCCGGTGATGAAGAGTCCGATGCCGGCGACGACGTGCACGGCACAGCCTGCGTCTGAGGCGCCATCGGACCACTGGAAGACCGCGGCCACCAGGGAACTGAGGAAGACAGTGACGACCAGCGCCGTCGGCACGGCGACGATGTCGAAGAGGGTCCCCCAGATGATCGCGGGAGGGCTCTTGGCCGAGTACATGCTCCGGATGGCGGAGCCGACGATCGGCAGGGGCAGAGCGGCGGCGGCGAAGGTCGCGACCCCGAGCGCGGTTCCCCATCTGGTGTGTTGTCGGGGAGACTGCGCCGGAGCGGGGGCCGTGGCAAAGCCTCCGATCTCGAACCGCTGCTCAGCATCGTTCCCTTGGGACACCGTGCCGTCCGAGGGCATCCCTGCGTCTGGCCACTCGTCGCCTTCCCCGTGCAGGACCTCGCCCGCCAGGACCGTCTGCGGGCCGCCCTCTTCGCGCGTCTGTATCTGCTCGCTCAGCAGCCGCAATTCATCGCGCACCGCGCCCAGTTGGACCTCTGCCTGCTCAAAGATCTGATCGAACTGCGCGGTCTCCTGCGCTTCCCGGGCAGCCTGCTCATACTGGCTCCCCACCCGCTCGGCCCGCTCTCGTTCCGCCTTCCGCTGCTGTCGCGAGAGCTCCCGCTGCGCATGGGCCAGCAGCGATTCCGCGTTCGCGCGCTCCTGCTCCGCCTCCCGCATCATCCGCTGGGCCTTCATGACGCGCAGTTCCGCGTCCCTCAGCCTCTCGGCGAACTCGGCGTGCGCCTCGGCCCGCCCCTCGGCCTTCGCTCGCTTCGCCTTCTTTTCCAGGTCCTCACAGCGGGCCGTGAGGTCCCCCACAGCACGGGCGAGTACCTGGACCACGACATCGGCGTGTTCTCGCGCCTGGTGAGCGGCTTCCCCCTGAGCCTGTGCCGCCAGGTTTACCTGCGTCACATACTGGTTGCCGCGGGACTGGAAGACCTGCCGGTTGTCCGAAGCGCGGCCCCACGCCTCGGCACGGTCGCCGGTGCCGTCATCCCACCTGTCCAGTCCGCTCATCGCTCGGTGATGTGCTGATCACGAGCAGCCTGGTAGATACGGCTGCTGCCCTCGGCTCGCGCCTGCAAGCGCACACCGCCGCTGATCGACTGCCCGGCCCCCTGCCGCAAGCGCTCCATGAGGCTCTGCAGCTCGTCGGCGGCTTGCGGATGCTCGCTCAGCAGCCCGACGAACCTCGCGATCCATTGCCCCTCCATCTGCTGCATGTCGGAGCCCTGGTCGTCACCTGTCGGCAGTTGCAGCAGAGCCGCTCTGGACGTCTCAAGCTCGCGCCCGATCTCATCCGCGGCCTCCGGGCGGAACCGCCGCCACACGGCGATCACCCCGTCACGGGCCTGCTGCCAGCCCTCGCCGACAAGAAGGGTGACGACTGTCGTCCCGGCCGTTCCGGCCATGGTGAGGAGGTACGGATCCACGATGCCCCCGAGCTTCCGGATTCCATCACACCGAGTCACTCGATCTGACCCAGTCACATCAACAGAGCGTGACGTCAACCATAGCCCAACTCCTGTGACACGCAGCGAAGTTGTCATCCGTCGAGCCAGCGGCACACCGGGCACAGGTAAGTTGGATCACTTCGGTGGTGACCCGCGGGAGACCAGGGGGGCGGATGCGGTCGGAACAGTGGCGGCGTACCGAGGTCGTGAACTATTGGCGAGCGGTGGAACTGTTCAGTCCGCCCCAGTTGCCGTCCCCTCCCCGACGCGGAGCCCGGGTGTCGGAGCGCGAGTGGCTCCAGCAGGTGGATGTCCGGCCCGGGGAGCCATGGCCCGCACTGCCCTGGGAGTCGGGCCATCCTCTGCGGCGGGAACGGATCGACACCCGTAAGGAGGTGTGGCGTCACACGGTCTACGGCGGAGTCTTTCCACTGTCCGCCATCCGCAAGGCCCTTGAGGACCACTTCGGCGCGGACGGCGAGGACCACGCCGGGGTACGGCAGCAGAAGGGCGACACCGCCGTCTTCGCCATCACCGTGGACTCCGACGGCGTCCTCCTGGAGGGCGGGACGGCTTTCTCCACCTGTGCGTGGGCGACCGGCCGGGTCCGTGATCCGGGGCCGAACACCCCAGGCTGGCTCGACGGATTCGAGGAAACCGAGAGCCAGTGCGGGCAGGCCATCAGCATGCTCACCCAGCACCACATTCCGTACACCCGGACCCCTTCCGAACCCGGCGGTGCGGTGCCTCTCCTCCCGGACCCGCCCGCTGCCGCCCCCGGCGCTCCGGGCACCAGGTCCGGCGACTGGCGCAGCCTGATCCGGGAGATCCTCAGCTCGGCCGCGGTCGGCGCACTCGGCGCACTGATCGGGGACATGGGAGCGGGTGCGATCGCGGGGGCGTTGCGGCCCGTCGCGCGGCGCGTCGGTGGGGCCCGGGCTGGACGGCAGCCGGACGGTATCGCGGCATCCACTCCCCCTGGGCCTCCTGCCGGCGTGGCGCCCGAGCCCACGCACAGCTCCGAACCGACAGCGGAACCTGAGGACGACGCACAGGAACCCGGGCGCCCCCTGGAACTGCCCGACCTGGTGGCGTTCGCGGCGCATGTCGCCGATCTGTGCGGGGTCGGAGATCTGTTGTCGCCGGCGAGCATCCGAATCCACAGTCAGCGGGTCCGCCGCAAGAAGGACGGTTCACTGCCCGACCCCGACCCCGCCTTCCTCAACAGCCTGCTGCCCGAGGACCTGGAGCGCGTCGCGAGCGCGGAGAGCCACGGCAAGGCGCTGACCGCCTACCTGACCGATCCGGCGGCCGTACGGGCCAGGGACCGGATCGACGTACGCGACCACCCCGAAGTGGTCCTGGAAGGTGTCGCACCCGAGGCGACGCCGCTGGGACGGTGGCCGGCTCCGACCGAGCATCCCCTCGCCCTCAGCCAGCAGTTCGCGGTCAACCGCATCATCGCCGAACTGTCCGGCGGAGCGGGGCTGTTCTCCGTCAACGGGCCGCCGGGGACGGGCAAGACGACGATGCTCCGCGATCTGATCGCCTCCATCGTGGTGGAGCGGGCTGTACATCTGGCCGCACTCACACGCGCCGCGGACGGGTTCAGCGGGCGCGTGGAATGGAAAGCGGACGGATACACCCGCAGCGTGGCGCGGCTCAGACCCGCTCTCACCGGGCACGAGATCGTCGTCGCCTCCTCCAACAACGGAGCGGTGCAGAACATCACCACCGAGTTGCCCGCACTCGACGCCCTCGGAGAGGAGTGGCTCGGGGAGGCCTCGTACTTCCTCGACCAGGCGGTGTCCCTGCTCGACGGAGCCCCGGCCTGGGGCGCGGTCGCCGCGCCGCTCGGCAAGTCCGAGAAGCGCAAGGAGTTCATGTCGCGCTGGTGGTGGGGTGAGAAGCCCAAACAGGACTCCCGCGGGCGGGCGCGTAACCCCCGCGGAGACTCCGGCAACGGCCAGACGCCCAGCGGTACTTCCAACGGCATGCAGTCGCTGCTCCAGCGGCTGGAGCGCGGGGAGTCACTGTGCGACCCTCCTGCCGGCGTCCGATTCCCCACGCGTGGGAATGGACCCCTGCCCGTCCCGGAGGGCACTGCTGCGGTGGACGGCTGGGCTGCCGCCAAGGCCGCCTTCCTGGATGCGCTGCGGCAGGCCGAGGCCCTGCGTGCCGACCGGGCGGGAGTGGCGCATGCGATGCGGGACCTCGGCCGGCTCGACGCGTCCTTGGACTCCGCGGAGTTGTCGGAGCGATTGGCGCGGGAGGACGAGGAGGGCGCCAGACAGGCGGCAGCCGATGCACGCACCGACCTGCGGCATGCGTCGGTGGCGTACGAGGAGGCACGTGACCGAGCCGAGAGGCATCGTCGGGGCCGGCCTGGCGGACTGCTGGGTGCTCTCGGCGCCGGACGGGCCTTCGCGGAGTGGCAGGACCGGGACCGCTGGTGCCAGTCGGAGGTGGAGCGCACGTTCCTCGCCTACGGGGCGGCGGGCAGCCTTGCCCGAGCTACGGATCGAGTGCTGGCCGAGGTCACCGAGGTCCGCAGGCACGCGCGGCTTCAACTGGGGCTGGCACAGGCGGCTGCCGACGGCGCGCGGCGCGCTCTGGAGCAGGCTCGGGCGCAGTGGGGCGAGCACTTCCCGGAGGGGTGGGAGCACCTTGGCGACACGCAGCGCGAGTTGTCGTCACCGTGGTCGGACGAGGAGTTCTGTGCGGCGCGGACCCGGGTGTTCCTGGCCGCGCTGAATCTGCACCGCGCCTTCGTCGCCGCCAACGCCCGGACCGTACGACTCAATCTGCTGCTGCTCAAAGAGGTGCTCGCCGGGATGGCACCGCCGGACGTGGCGCTGGTCGTGTGGCAGTCACTGTTCCTGGTCATGCCGGTGGTCTCCACGACGTTCGCCTCGTGCGGGCGGCTCTTCGGGCCGCTGGAGCAGGAATCGCTGGGCTGGGTGCTCATCGACGAGGCCGGACAGGCCGCACCGCAGGCCGCGGTCGGCGCCCTGTGGCGGGCCCGGCGTGCTGTGCTGGTCGGCGATCCCTTGCAGCTGGAGCCCGTCGTATCGCTGCCGGTCAGCGTCCAGGAACGGCTGCGGCAGGCGTACGGCGTCGACGAGGAGTGGCTGCCGTCCCGGACCTCCGCCCAGCGGGTGGCGGATCGGACCAACCGCTGGGGGACGACCGTCGAGTCCCGACAGCCGGACGGTGAGATCGATCCGGTCTGGGTGGGCGCCCCGCTGCGGGTGCACCGGCGGTGCGAGCGAACGATCTTCGAGCTGAGCAATGACATCGCGTACGAGGGCCTGATGGTTTACGGGACGCGGGAGAAGCCGTTTCCCGGTCCCGACTTCTGCCCGGAGTGCGTGGCGGAGGCCAGAAGCGGCTGCCTCACCTGCGCCTACCCCCTCAGCTGTTGGGTGGATGTGATTCCGGGCGAGACGGTCGGCAAATGGGTTCCGGAGGAGGGGGCGGCCCTGGAGCGGATGGTCACCAAGCTCCATCACGTATGGGGCGTCGAGCTGGACCGGATACGTGTTCTCAGCCCGTTCCGGGAGGTGGTTGCCGGCTGTGCGAGGACGGTGCGCGGTATGCACCTCGGCGACTCTGCCTCCGCCTCCGCCTTCCTCAAGGATCACATCGGCACCGTGCACACCATGCAGGGCAACGAGTCGGACGTCGTCATCCTGGTGCTCGGCACCCATCCCCGTGAAGGTGCTCATGCCCGCGCCTGGGCCGCCGAGAAGCCGAACCTCCTCAATGTGGCGGTGAGCAGGGCGAAGCGGCGACTGTTCGTCATCGGGCATCGGGAAAGCTGGAGCAAGGAGCCCTACTTCGACACGCTCGCCGACCCGACCCGGCTGCCGCTCCGCGCCTGGGCAGGCGGCCAAGGGGCGGGGCGGTGACAGTTCAACAGGCTGCGCGTGGGCTTTTCGCGGGGAGTAGCCGTAGTTGCCCGGCGGGCACCTTGAACGGTTCGGCGGCCTCCGAGTCCCAGAGCACGGCGTAGTCACCGGAGACCCCGAACGACAAATAGGGTCGCTCGGAGTGGAGTTCGTGTCCCTGTACGTTCAGCTTCGACCTGGGGACCGTTGGCTGTGCACAGATCCACTCAGGCTGGACTCCGAAGTAGGGCGGCGCGCTCTTCCCGTTGTCGGCGGCGGATTTGACGGCTGTTGCGGCATGGTCAGCGGACTCCACGGCCAGCACCGCGACCACTCCGAGCACCATGACCTGTGCAAGCAGATACAGCGGAACGTTCAGCTCCTCCCCCGGGCGGATGTAGGACACATGCCGATGCTTCGCGATGCCCCACGCTGCCGGCACGAACAGCGCCAGGCTCAGGAAGCCCAGCAGCTTGACGGCGGCCGTCGCCTGCCAGAGGCCTGGCACATCCAGGTCGCCGAGATCGAGCCCGAGCATGTTCGCGTACAGGGCATGGAGCACCGACCCCGAGGCAACCACAAAGGAGAAGACCGCCGTCAGTACCAGCGGAGCGGCCCAGGCCAGCCATTCGCCCCAGGTCCACTGCCGCACGAGTAGCCAGATGCCGATCACGGTGAACAGAACCGCAATGCAGAAGAGCATCTGGAGTGGTGTCGCCGCATCGGCCTGGCCCCAGCCGAGAACAGCAGTCAGCAGGAGCAATGCCGCGAAGCAGACGATGAAGACGCTCAGCACGCGCCCACCGGAGACAAAGGTTCGACTGCCGTCCCACAGTGCCCCCGCGAATGAGCCCACCGCCAAAAGCCCCCAGAACCAGGCCTGATAGCCGGAATGGTGGTTCGCGAGGACCGCGCAGAAGTCCATCGCCACCAGCCAGCCAACGATCTGGTAGGCATGGCGGAGCGCGGCCTCCTCACGTCTCCCGACGATATAGCTGCGTTCCCGTCCATACACGGCGCGCACATCGACATCGCTCCGGGGAGACGCTCCGGTCTGCATGTCCATGCGCGACAGCCGCCCGGCCTCCGAAGCCGTACCGCTCACCAGGGTCCCGATGTCGTGACGGCCTCGACGTTCACCGACTCGGGCGAGGAAGACGTTCCACCTCCAACGCAGTCGCGCAGCGAGGCCTTGGGCCTCCTGCGGGGGGCGCGGCTCTGGGCGATGCGCAACCGTGTGCACTCTCCACTCGGTGAGCACTTCCCGATCCGTTTCGAGCAAGTCGCAGCGTCTGACGTACATTTCGAGCCTGGCCGTCTTCGCCAGACGCTGGACCCGCCAAGCTGCGGCCCCCACCGTTCTGTCGTTGCGCGCCCCGAAGAGATGCACTTCGACGAGGTACATCCGCGAGTCGGCATCCGGCGTCAGCACGCCGGCCGATATGTCGTCACCTCTCGCGAATGACCTGACGACCCGCCAGTCCCGCTGCTCGAACTCCTTCTGGGCCTTCTCCCAATCCCCTTGCCCTCCTCGTACCTCGACGAGAGCGAGCGCCCGTTGGTCGTACCGAACCCCCACCACATGTCTCCCCGTAGCCATGCTCCGACTGCGCTTGGATCATTCCACAGCACTCATGAGCCGACGTACGACGAAGCTCATGTGCTGGATGTGCCCCACCTTCATCCAGGTCTCCGGGTTGCCTGACCCCTTGGTCCCCTCCCCGTCTGCACACGCCTGCAGCCAGCGCTCACCTTCACTGAACTCCGCCCCGCGGAACCCCTCGTACTCCGTGATCCAACGAGCCAACTCCCGCACCCGCTCCGCACGCGCGCGCCCTCGCATGGGCGCCCGGGCGATGAGGAAGTCGTCCGGCGTGGTGTAGCGCAGCAGGCCCCACGGCGGGCCGTAAGGATCTTTGCTGGGTGGGATGTTGGCGGCGGAGACGTGCTCCACGGAGTAGTCGCCGTACAACACTGCTCTTGGGAAAGCGGGCCTGGACCTGTGCACCAAGTGGTTGAGCTGATGGTCGTAGCGCCGCACCACATGTGTGAACTCCGCGCCGCCCTGCTCCTGGAATCGCGGGAACGCCCCGGACGCGAGCACAACCGTCCGCCACGGCAGCAACGTACCGAGCAGATCGAGCGCGGCGATCGCGCCCTTGTCCGTCTCGTCGCCTGCCGTGATCTCGCCCATGTCCAGGATGAGGTCGGTCCGCGAGGGCGGCAGACAAAGGCGGTCGACCATGCCCAGCAGCGCAGCGGAGCTGCGTTCGTCCGGTGGCTCGTCGACCAGGATCCGTATGCCGAGTCCCCGGCCGCTCTGGAACGCGAGGTCGGCGGTGTAGCGCTGGAGCGTGTGGTCCCGCTCCGGGCCGGTGACCAGTCGTAGGCCACTCCTCGTCGCCAGCCGCCACAACCCCACGGCGGACCCTCGGACCTGGCTCTCCACATGGCTGGCGTCGATCCAGCCCGGCGCCCCGTCCACCGCCGTGATGAGCCGGTCCATGAGTGGGACCAGCCAGGGTTCGAGCACCGTCCGGTCGTCATCAGGTTCCAGGGCCGGCCGCTCTCCTCGGGCCCGCTCCGGACCGACGCACGGCACGATGGTCCACAGCGGCGCGATTCGACTCCGTAATCGGGTGTCCAGCGCTTCGAAGGCCTTCCAGGCACGCGGCCGCGTCGGCAGGATCGGTACATAGATCGGCTCGATCATCGCGGCTCCCCCTCGCCCGCCGAATCCTCGATCGCCCCTGGTCACAGGGTGAGCGGGCATTCTTCGTAACGAAAGAGCGCAATTCCGGCCAGGAATGCTCCACAGCGAAACCGGAAGCACACAGGGTGAGGCGGGATTCGCGGGACGTCGTCACTGGTCCGCTATACGGTTGGGCAGAACGGTTGATCCGTACACCGACCTGGGACGAAGGAGTACGTCGTGCGGCCCACCCTGGCCGCTGCGCAGGTGCGCGGCAGTCTGACTCAGTACCTCACGACGACGTACGCCCTGACCGACCCGGACACCCGCCTCGCTCTGGAACGGTTCCTGAATCACCCCGAGACGGGGATCTTCCGGGGGCCGTATCTGCGGATCCGGACGCCGTTCCACACCGCCGACGACAGTTGGCGCCGGCATCTCGACTGGACGCCCGGCTTCCCGCCGTACCGGCATCAGGCGAAGGCGTGGGAGCGGCTCAGCACGTTGCGCGGGCCGGCACAGCCGACGCTCATCACCACCGGGACCGGGTCCGGCAAGACGGAGTCGTTCCTCGTGCCCGTGCTCGACCACTGCGCACGGGAGAAAGCCGCCGGGCGCGGGGGCGTCAAGGCCGTGCTGCTGTATCCGATGAACGCGCTCGCCACCGACCAGGCCGGGCGCATCGGCGAGTATCTGGCGCAGCCCGAGCTGGCGCAGGTCACGGCGGGCCTCTACATCGGTGACCGGCCCGACACCGACTTCCGGCGGGTCATGACGCGCCGCGAGGACATGCGGCTCTCCCCGCCGGACGTGCTGATCACCAACTACAAGATGCTCGACCTCCTGTTGCAGCGCGGCGAGGACCAACCGCTGTGGGAGGGCGCCGACATCACGTATGTGGTGCTCGACGAGTTCCACACGTACGACGGCGCACAGGGCACGGACGTGGCGATGCTGCTGCGCCGGCTCGCGACGGCGACGGGCAAGAGCCGGCCGGGGCAGCCGCTCGGGACCATCTGCCCGGTGGCGACCTCCGCGACGCTCGGGGAGAGCGCCAGTCCGGACGGCGGGATCCTCGACGTCGCCGCGCAGGTCTTCGGCATGCCCTTCCCCGCCGACTCGGTGATCGGCGAGGAGCGGATGACCGCCGGGCAGTTCACCGGGGAGGTCGACTACGAACTGCCCGAGCCGCCGTCCCCCAAGGAGGTCATCGAGTGCTCCGGCGGGCCCGGGATCGAGGCCCGGCCCGATCTGCTCGATCTCGACGGGCTCGCGGAGCGGCTGCTCGGACGGAGGGGACTGGACGCGTTCCAGATCGGCAGGCTGCTGAAGCGGCACGACTTCACGCACGGTGTGCTCTCGCTGCTCGACGGTGAACCCCTCAGTGAGTGGGAACTGCGGGACCGCATGAGCCGGTTCGGGTACGCGTGGGCCCGCACCGCGCGTGAGAACCCGCGCCTGGTGCTCCAGGCACTGTCGAGGTTCGTGGCCCTGCTGTCCGCCGCCCGGGACCCCGAGTCGGAGGAGAAGCGGCCCCGGCCATTGCTGCACGTCGAGGCGCATCTGTGGGTGCGGCCCGTCACACGTGTGCTGCGCGGAGTCGGGCCGACGCCCGAGTTCCGTTGGTACGAGGACGATCGCACCGCCGCCCGCCGTGCCGCCCTGGCGTCGGCGCCCGCCGGCACCGACGCCGGGGACGGCGAGCGGTCGTCCGGCAACTGGCCGTCCGGGGACGCCCGGCGGGCCGAGGCGCAGCCGGGCGCCGACACGGCCGCACGACCCGCAGCCGTGCATCTGCCCGCCGTGTACTGCCGTAACTGCGGGCGGTCCGGATGGGCCGCGCTGTCCCCGGAGGCCGACCCGCAGCAACTCGTGATGGCGCAGGACAAGGTGTGGCGGGCGGGCGTGGGGCGCGACAAGCGTCGTATCCGCTATTTCATCGCCGCGACGCCCGCCGAGCGCGACGAGGCACTCGCGGCGCTCACCGGAGACAAGCCGGCGTCGGGCAGCGGCTTCGACCCGCTGTCCGTCGTCGTTCTCGACGCGGCCCAGGGGGCGTACCGGCTGCCCGCGCCCACCGACCGTGAGGAGTTGCAGGACGGCTGGTTCGCGCTCGCCGTCACCGACAAGAAGTCCGCTGACAAGGCCGCCGTCGACGATCGCTGCCCGGCCTGCAACACCGACAACGGCATCCGCTTTCTCGGTACGTCGCTCGCGGCGCTCGCCTCGGCGACCGTCACGCAGCTGTTCACCGGTGGGGACATCGCGCTGGTTCCGGAAGAGCGCAAGACGCTGCTGTTCAACGACTCCACGCAGGACGCCGCGCACCGGGCCGGCTACGTCGCCAACGCCTCGTACAAGTTCTCGCTCAGGTCGCTGCTCGCCCACACCCTCGCCGACGCACCGGAGCCGCTCGCGCTCAACGACCTGATCGGCAACGTCCTCGACGCCATCGACGACACCCAGGCCCTGGCAGCCGTCGTACCGCCGGATCTGCACGACGAGCCGGGCGTGGACCGGCTGTTGTCGGGTCGGGGCACCGGTGATGCCCGTACGTGGAAGCTGATCGGTGAGCGGCTGGCGTTCGCCACGGTGATGGAGTTCGGGCTGCGCTCGCGGCAGGGGCGCACGCTGGAACTCACCCGGACGGTGGCCGCCGAGGTCGCGCTCAGGCACCCGGAGCGCATCACCGCGCTGGCGCGTGATCTGCATCTGACGCTGCCGGGGCAGTTGGTCGCCGTCGGGGAGCTGCCCACGCCCGATCGCTATCTGGCGTTCGTCCGCGGGCTGTTGGAGCGGATCCGGATGCGGGGCGGTGTGCATCACCGGTGGCTGGAGCCGTGGATGCGGGATGCCGGGGTCACCCGGTTCAAGGTGTGGGGCGGACGGCCGGACGGCATGCCGGCGTTCCCCGACGGGGTGGCCGCGCCCCGGTTCCTGGTGGACGTGCCCAAGGAGAAGTCGACGTTCGACGCGGCCACGGGCCGGCTCGGCTGGTACCAGGACTGGACGCGGCGCTGTCTCGGCCTGGACGTCCAGGGCGCCAACGAGTATCTGCGGCGGCTGCTGCCCGTGCTCGTCGAGGAGGGCGTGCTGGCCGTCCGCACGGCGCAGGACCGCACGACGAAGGTGTACGGCCTGCAGCCGGGGCACATCGAGGTGCGGCTGCTGGACGACGCCGTCGTGAACCGGGCGTTCGTCAGCTGCCCCGACTGCGGCTGGGAGCAGGTCGTCCCACCCGAGCGCAAGACCCGCTGGTACGGGCACCCGTGCCCCCGCTACCGCTGCCAGGGCGTGCTGAGGCCGACGCAGGACGACCTCACCATGAGCGTCACCAGCTCCTCCGGCGGCTTCGGAGGCTCCCGCGAGCGGGACTACCGCAGCGACTACTACCGTCGGCTCTACCGGACGGGCGGAACCTTCCGCGTGGTGACGGCCGAGCACACCGGCATGCTCACCCGGCCGCAACGCGAGCGCGTCGAACGCACCTTCCGCGACGGCACCCACTACACCGATCCCAACGTGCTGTCGTGCACCCCGACCCTCGAACTCGGCATCGACATCGGCGACTTGTCGGCCGTGCTCCTCGGCTCGCTGCCGAAGGGGCCCGCCAACTACGTGCAGCGAGCGGGGCGGGCGGGCCGCCGGACCGGCAACGCGCTCGTGGTCGCCTTCGGCGGGCGTCGCGCACGCGACCTGTACTACCTGGACGAGCCACGCGAGATGATCGCGGGCGACATCGTCCCGCCCGGCTGCTATCTGTCGGCTGTCGAGATCCTGCGCCGCCAGTACACGGCCCATCTGCTGGACCTGGCCGCACGGGGCGCTCTCACCACCGCGGACGGCGAACGGCTGCAGCCCGCGCCACGGCTGGTGTCCGCGCTCTTCGGCACCACGGGCTGGTGCCAGGACTTGCAGGACGCCGCACTCACCCACGGTGCCCGGCTGGTCGAGGACTTCCTCGGCCTCTTCGCGGAGGTCACCGACCACGCCGCCGAGGAACTGCGGGCCTATGCGACCGGCGGGATCGCCCGCGCCCTCCAGGAGGCCGAGGAGGACTGGACGGCCCGCCGCGAGGAACTGCGACGGCGGATCGCGGCCATCGACACGGCGATGGACGGCCTGGTGCGGTCCGACCCCGAACAGGACCGGGAACACCGGGAGTTGATGGCCGAGCGTCGCACGACGGGCGATCTGCTGCGCGAGCTCAGCCAGACCAGCGCCCATGGCGCGCTCGTCGATCTGGGACTGCTCCCGAACTACAGCCTCACCGACACGACGACCCAGCTGGAGGCGACCCTCTACTGGACGGAGGAGCAGGAGGAAGAGGGCGCGAAGAAGACCTACCGCAGCGAGGTGCGCGACTACGAGCGGTCGCGCCGGCTCGCCCTCGCCGAACTCGCCCCCGGCAACAGCTTCTACGTCAACGGCTACAAGCACGTCGTCCGCGCCCTGGACATCGGCAGCCCCGAGCGCCGCGCCTGGTCGGTGTGGCGGCTGTGCCCGGCGTGCGGCTACACCCGCACCGACAACGCGAAGACCGACACGTTGCCCTGCCCGCGCTGCGGCGGGCGGGAGATCGCCGACGCCGGGTGCGTGCAGTACGTGCTCGAACCGCGTCGGGTGATCGCCCGCGACAAGCGTGACGACGCCCGTGTCCGGGACGACAAGGACGAACGGGACCGACGCCGCTACGCGATGCTCACGACCGTCGACATCGACCCGGTGCACCTCACGCCCGGCTCGTGGCGGCACGACACCGCCGTGTTCGGCGTCGACTTCACCCGGCGCGCCGTCATCAGAACCCTCAACCTGGGCCTCGACCGGCAGGACGGAAGCAGCACCGTGCCGGTCGCCGGGGACGAGGTGCGTCTCAACCCCTTCTATGTGTGCACCAGTTGCGGTGGGGCCACGGCCGACGGGCGTCCGGTGGTGGACCAGCCGTACGACGCCCTCACCGAGTCCCTGGCCACGTCCAGCAGAGCCGGGGCCCACCATCTGCTGTGGTGTCCGCGCCGCAAGACGCGGACCGCGGGTGAGGGACAGGGCAAGGGTCAGGACATCCCGCTGCTCCTGGCACACGAGCTGGTCACCGAGGCCGTACGCATCCTGCTGCCCGCCTCCGTGGCCCGCGCCAGGGAACGGCTCGCCTCCTTCACCGCCGCCCTGTTCGTGGGCATAGCGGCCCGATACGGCGGCGACCCGGACCACATCGACATCGCCGCCGCGTCCATGCCGGACGGCGGTGACGGCGACTGGCCCCGCCGTTTCCTGGTCGTCTACGACCGGCTGCCCGGCGGCACCGGCTATCTGCACCGCCTCGCCTCGGCGGACGGCTTCCGGGAAGTGCTGCTCAAGGCCCGCGAGGTCATCGAGAGCTGCCCGTGCATCGAGAAGGGCCTCGACGGCTGCCACCGCTGCCTGCTCCGCCGCGTCGCCGCGACCGACTACGACCGGGTCAGCCGCAACGAAGTACGGCAGATGCTGGACGAGCTGCTGGGCAAGTCCGGTGAGCGCTGGGCGACTTCACCGGTTGCGGCGACGCACGCCATTCCGCTGGAGCGGCAGGCCGAGAGCGACCTCGAGGTCATGTTCATCGACACGCTCAAGGAGTGGGCACTACAGCCGGCTTCGCAGGCGAGTGCGGATGCGTACACGACGACCGCGGGCACGTACTCGCTTGATCTGCGGCTGACGAACCCGGACGGCACCACACTGAGTTGGCGGGTGTCCCAGCAGCGTGTGCTCGACGGCACCCGCCCCGATGTGCTGTTCGAGCGGCTCGACGCACCCGGACCACGGCTGGCGCTCTACCTGGACGGGTACGAGTTCCATGCCTCGGCCAAGCACAACCGCGTCGCCGAGGATGCCGCCAAGCGAACGCGGTTGCGGGCGGAGGGGCTCCGGGTCTTCCAGCTCACGTATTACGACGTCAAGGCGTGGCGCACCCGGGTGCGCGACACCGGCTATGCGGGCACCGGGCCCGCCGACAGGGTGTGGCAGCCGTACGGCGACAAGGGGCGCCAGCAGGCGCGCACGTACTACGACAAGGTGCGCAAGCAGCTGCCGGGCGAGCTGGAGGAGAACGTCTGGGTCAACCCCGCCGAGATGCTGCTGTCCTATCTGCGTTCCCCGGCCCCCGACCTGTGGCTGGCGCGGGCGGAGGCGGCTGTCGCCGGCCTCACCGGCGCGGAGGTGGCTCAGACGGCGAAGGTGCCGGCCGAGGCGTTGAGCGCACAGCTGGGTGACGCGTTGCGGGGCGCTCCGCTGACCGGCGGGGGCGGCCCTCTGCAGGTTCTCGCGGCGAAGGACCGGTCGGGATGCCCCCTGGTAGTGGTCGCCGACGGGCGGCGAAGGCCTCCCGCATGGACGGCGCTGTGTGTGCTGGACGACGGCGCGGGTGTGTTCGCCGACTCGGAGGCGCACAAGGTGCGATGGCGTGCGTGGCTGTACTGGAGCAACCTCCTCCAGTTCCTGGAGCACGGGGGCGGCGACAGTGCTCAGCTGACGATCAGTCGGCTGGGCGCGTTCGCGCCGGAGACCCTGGCGATCGTGGGCGGTTCGGGGTGGCTGGCATCGGCCCGGATCGAGCTGGAGGCGGTGGAACAGGAGGGGGCCGAAGCTACCGTCGTCCTGGAGCCCGCGGTCGTCGCCACGCCGTCCGTGCGCAACGTCGCCGTATCGGCGCAGCAGAACCAGGGCTGGGACCGCGTCCTCGAATACCTCGATCCCGATGAACCCGGCCTCCAACTCCTCGCGGTGTCACTTGCCATGGGCGGAGCGCCCGCGCCGGTCGACGGATTCGAGCTCGACGAACACGGGTGGCTGGCCGAACTCGCCTGGCCCGACCGCAAGGTGGGCGTGGTGCTCGCCCACCAGCCCTCGGGAGCGGAGCCCGACTACGAGGCCCAGGACCGGGACCGTGCCTTCGCAGCGGCCGGGTGGGAGGTCCGGTCGGCGAGCGACTGGACCGCGGAAGAGCTGGCCGAACGCCTCGACGCACACGTACAGAACAACGGAACGACTCAGGGGGAGCCCCGCCGATGAACACCGCGAGTGTGACACTGCGTCTGCTCGACAAGGCCGACAAGGAGATCCTCAGACTCCCCCGCGCGGTCAAGGGCGCCCTCTACGACTTCCAGCACAAGTTCAAGACCAACCCACAGGCCACCGGACTTCAGCTCAAGCAGCTGAAGGGCGACAGCAGGCTGTGGTCCGCGCGCGTCAATGACGAGTACCGCGCGCTGCTGCTCCGGCTCGCCGACCAGGACTGGCTGATCGTCTCGGTCAAGCACCGCAAGGAGGTCTACGAGAACCTCGACCGCCTCTCCTACGGCATCAACCAGGTCACCGGCGCGATCGAGTACGTCGACCTCCAGGTCGTCGAGGAGAGCGTGCTGCGGCGGATCGCGGCCCCGCGCCCCGCTGCCCCCGAGCGGCCCGAACCGGCGCGGCCCGAGCCCCTGTTCGCACGCTTCGCCGACGAGCAGCTCACGGACCTCGGTGTGGCGGAGCCGCTGGTCCCGGTGATCCGGACCCTCACCACGGAGGAGCAGCTCCTCGGACTCGTCGAGTTCGCCCCTCAGCTGACCGGCGAGGTCCTGCTCTCGCTGTTCGACGGAAAGTCCTACGACGAGGTACTGGAGCAGGTGACCGCGCCGGTTACCGCGCCCGAACCGGTCGACACGGAGGACTTCCAGGCCGCCGCCGAGCGCCCGGCGACCATGGTCACCACTACGGACGAGGCCCTGCGCGAAGCCCTCGAAGGCGAGGACTTCGGGCGCTGGAAGGTCTTCCTGCACCCCACGCAGGCCAAGCTCGTGGCGCGCGACTACTCCGGTCCCGCCCGGGTCGGCGGGGGCCCCGGCACGGGGAAGACCATCGTCGCCCTGCACCGGGTCAAGCACCTGGTCGAACAGCTTCCCCCGGGTCGCACCAAGCCGGTCCTGCTGACCACGTACAACAAGAACCTGGCCGCCGATCTGCGGGCCCGTCTGGTCGAGCTGGGCGGTGAGGCGCTGCTGTCCCGTGTGGAGATCAGCCATGTCGACCAGCTCGCCCTGCGCGTGGTGCGGGAGGCCGAGCCCGGCAGCGCCAAGCAGACCATCGACGACAACCAGGTGCTGCGCGAGTGGCGCGCGATGCTCGACGAACTCGGGGAGACCGGCTGGGACGCCGACTTCCTGCACGACGAGTGGACCCAGGTCATCCTCGGCCAGGCGGTGGCCTCCCGCACCGAGTACTTCCGGGCCCGCCGGGCCGGCCGGGGACGGAACATCGCGCGAGCCGAGCGGGCCGAGATCTGGCAGCTGGCGGAGAAGTTCACCCAGCGCCTGGACCGTCTGGGCCGCCAGACCTGGGCCCAGGTGGCCGAGCGGGCCGCACGGCTGGAGATGGAGCGGGCACAGCGGATCCAGAACATCGAGCGGCAGCGCGAGGAGGCGGGCGGCCTGGACAACATCCACCTCCAGGACGGCTCCGCCGGCTGGCTGCATCACCGTTACCGGCACATCGTGGTGGACGAGGCGCAGGATCTCCGGCCGGGTCATTGGAAGATGCTGCGGGCGATGGTCGCCCCGGACCGGAACGACATCTTCCTTGTCGGTGACACCCATCAGCGGATCTACAACAACCAGGTGACCCTGGGCAGCCTCGGCATCAACATCCGCGGCCGGTCCGCCAAGCTCACCCTCAGCTATCGCACCACCCGGCAGATCCTCGGTTCCGCGCTCGGCGTGCTGGAGGGCGAATCCTTCGACGACCTGGACGGCAACCAGGAGACGCTCGCCGGGTACCGGTCGGTGCTCAACGGCGCGCTTCCGGCATTGCACCCGAGCGCGGACTGGGAGTCCGAACGGGAGGCGATCGTCGAGCTGATCGGGGCCTGGAACGACATTCCGCTGGAACAGATCGCCATCTGCGTGCCCACCAACGCCATGGCCCAGGAGGTGGCCTACAGCCTGGCCCAGGCGGAGATCCGGGCTGTCGAGATCGGCCCGGACGGGCCGCGCAGCGACGAGGGAGTTCACATCGGGACGATGTTCCGCTTCAAGGGGCTCGAATACCAGCGGATGATCATCGCGGGGGTGAGTGAGGGACTGGTCCCGCGCAGCGTGGTGATCGGTCTCCAGCAGAGCGACGCGCTGCGGTACCGGCGCGAGATTCAGCGCGCCCGCTCGCTGCTCTTCGTCGCCGCCACCCGTTCCCGCGACTCGCTCGCCATCTTCTGGCACGGGAAGCCCAGCCGATTCCTCGCGCCCCTGCTCACGGCATAGCGCACAGCACCCGGCCCGGCTCTGTCGCTCCAGGCCGTTGTCAGTGGTGCGCGTTATCAATGAACCCGTCACTCAGTGTTACGACGGGGGAAGCGATGATGACGGCGCACGAAAGCAACCAGAAACGGGACGACCGCAACGGCACGCCCGCTCTGCAGAACCGTACCCATGTGTCCGTGGCCGGGCTGCGAGCCAGGGGTTGGACCGCCGGAATGGTGCGCCAACTCCTGGGTGAGCCGGACCTGTTGCGCACCAACCCGTACTTCCGGTCGGCGCCGCAGACACGGCTCTACCGCGTCGAGCGGATCGCGGCCGCCGAGCGGAGCGAGGAGTTCCGCACCGCGGCGGCGGTCGCGCTGCGCCGCTCCGTCGCCGCGAAGGCCGCCGCCGCGCGCAGGCGCCGGGAGGTGCTGGCGCGCATCGCAACCGCGGGGACCAGGAGCGGGTCCACGAACGCTCGGGCCATGTGCCCGATCCGGTCACGGTCGAGACAGCCGAGCCCGGCGCGCTCGCCCGGTGGAAGGTGAACTACCTCCGTCATGGGCTGACCCGCTACGACGAACTCCTCGACGGACTCTACGGAAGCACCGGCCGCGCCGCCGCGGAGGAACTGCTGCGGCGCAAGGTCTACGCGGCCATCGCCGAGGCGTATCCGGATCTTGCACGGGAGTGTGAACGACAACTGCGGGAACGGGAATGCGGTCCTCCGCGGACATGACACGGCGATCGGAAGGATGAGGGCGCCAGCCCGCCCGGGCTCGCTCAGGCCTCCCACAGGTCGCGGTGGCGGTGGCGAGCAGGGGGGAGGTCAAGGTCCTCGGCCCACAGCGGCAGCACGCCCGTAGGCGCCGCGCGCAGATGCGCGCGGGCAGAGCTACGGAAGGCCTGCAGCGCCGCCCGGGCCCGGCGCTCGTACGGGGAGTTCCGGCGCTCGTTCATGGCGCGGGAGTAGGTGTACGAGGTGAAGCTCCGCACGACGAGGCTGGGTACGGGACGACGTCCCTCGCGTCGGGCCCGGGTGAACTCCTCGCGGGTGTAGCGGAGTTCGGCAGAAGCGTTGCCGGTCCAGGGGCCCGCCAGGCCGAGCGGCCAGTAGGCGGGCAGGGTGCGGTGGCTGCTGGGGACGTGGTGAACGGTGCGTGACATGGCAGACCTCCGAGGTCCACCGGGACTTCCGGTGGACCGCTAGAAGTCGGCTACCGTGAAACGGCCCAGGCGTTTGTCGCGCATGCCGGAAAGGCTGACACCGGCAGGCTGCGCTGTCGACCGGATATCCATGGCCGGCGCGAAATTCAGATGCGGGTCGGGACCATGGCCTGGATGATCGCGAGGTTGTCCGCCACCCGTCCATTACTGGAGCCGCCGTGATCCAGCGCGTCACCACCCCCGCCCTCTTCCCGCCACCCACCTACTCCCACGCCTCCGTCGTCGAGGCCGGCACGAAGCTCGCGTTTCTCGCCGGGTCCGTGCCGCTGGACGCCCAGGGCGGCCTCGTCGGCGAAGGGGACCCGGTGCGGCAGGCCCAGCAGGTGATCGCGAACCTGGAGGAGCAACTACGGGCGGTGGGCAGTGACTTGGCCCATGTGCTCGCCACCGACGTGTACGTCGTGAGCCAGGAGACCTCGGTCCTCTCCGCCGTCTGGGAGGTGGTGGAGGCGTCCGGACTCAGCACCGGACCACACTCGTCGACGCTGATCGGTGTGGCCTGCCTCGGGTACAGCGGGCAGTTGGTGGAGATCACGGCGACGGCCGCGATCCCGGAGGAGGCGTGATGAACGACGACGCACCGGGCGTCACGATACGTCGCGCCACCCCCGCCGACGCCGCCGCGGCGGCCGACGTCTGGCTGCGGTCGTTCGATGCCGCACTGCCGACCGTCGTCAGGCCGCGGTCCGACGACGAGGTGCGGGACTACATCCGGGACGTGGTCGTACCGCTGCGGGAGACGTGGGTCGCGGAGACGACCGACGCCGGGCAGCGGGAGGTCGCGGGGGTTCGGGAGATCGTGGGGATCATGGTGCTCAACGGCGATCTGCTCTCCCAGCTCTATCTCGCCCCGGACCGGCGCGGGCAGGGCATCGGGGACCGGTTCGTCGCGCTCGCCAAGGAGCGCAGTCCACAGGGGTTGCAGCTGTGGACCTTCCAGGTCAACAAGCCCGCCCACCGTTTCTACGAGCGGCATGGCTTCGTCGCGGTCGAGCACACGGACGGGAGGGGGAACGAGGAGCGGGAGCCGGACGTGCGGTACGTATGGCGGCCGTGAGCGACCAGGGGAGCTTCAGCGGACGGCGTTTCGGGCCAGCTCCAGCGCGTACGACGGCCACCAGCTGCCCGCCGCCGGTCCGCCCCGGCAGGTGCCGTCGGACTCGCCGGGGCGCTTGATCCAGAGGTAGGCGTCCAGGCGGGGGTTGCCCGTGTGCGTCGTCGGGGGTTCACCGAGGGCTCGGCCGGGCGGGTTGCACCAGCTGTCGGTGCCGGAGTACGGCCCATTGCCGTTGCGACTGGTGTCGATGACGTAGTGCTTGCCGCCGAGATCCCCCGACAGCCAGTCGCCGTACGTGGAACTGGCCGCGTTCGTCTGGAAGTTGGAGACGTTGAGCGCGAAGCCGTCGGCTTGGGCGATGCCCGCTGCCGCGAGCGCGTCGACCAGGCGCCAAGCCTCCGGAATCCAGCCGGAGTTGCCCGCGTCGAGGTACACATGGGTGTGCGGGCTGCTCGTGAAGCGGTCGACGGCGTAGGCGAGCAGGGCGTAGCGGTCCTCCGCCACGACCTGGGTGCAGCCCGCCACCACCTGGGCGACGGCGTCGGGTTCGACGATCACATAGGCGCCGCGGTCGCCGAGGGCGTCGGCGAACTCGTCGACCCACGCGCGGTAGTCGGCCGCGCTCGGTGCACCTCCGGTGGAGTACAGGCCGCAGTCACGGTGGGGGATGTAGTACGCCACGAGTACGGCGGTCCGGCCGGCCAGGGCGGCGTCGGTGGTGCGGGCGCGGACCACCGGGCCGGGGTTCGGGCCGTTCAGCCACTCGGCCTGGGGACGTGTCGCGATGCGGTCCATCAGCGCGGCGTCCGTGTCCCGCCCCGCCAGCCTCCACTCGGCGGCCTGCTGCGCGGCCCGGGAGTCGGGGTTCGTCCAGAACGGCTCGGCCTCGTCCCCCGAGGCTCCGGTGCAGCACCACCCGACGAGCAGCAGCGCGGCGAGCACGGTACGCGGAGCCCGGCCACCCGCCACCGACGACCACCTGAACACCGGAGACTCCCGTTCCGCCGCCGAGCATCAGGAGGTGAGGGAGACGCGGGGGCGGCGCCACGTCACGACGGAAGTGTGCGGTCGTACCGCCTCCGCCCCTGGCGCACCGCCGACCGGACCATGCCAGGATCACCCCGACGGCGGCCTCTCACCGGCTCCGGGCACCGCGGCACCACCGACCTAGCCCCACTTCCAGGGCCGCGCCCTGTCACCCCACCGCTAAGGCCACGCCCTCTCACCCCACCGCCAGCGCCACGAACCCCTCACCCCACCACCAGGACCGCAAACCCCCGCCCCACCGCCAGCGCCACGAACCCCTCACCCCACCACCAGGGCCGCAAACCCTCACCCCACTTCCAGGGCCACGAACCCCTCACCCCACCGTCAGCGCCGCAAACCCCTCACCCCACCGCCAGCGCCGCAAACCCCTCACCCCACCCCCCTCCCCCAGACCCGCCCCTTGGGCAACGGTCGCGCGTACCCGCCCACCCGGCTCGTCCCCAGCCCCAACCCCACCAGCGACTCCGCCAGCTTCACCGCGGCCCCCACCCCGTCGACCACCGGCAGCCCGAGCTTCTCCCCCACCGCCCGTTGCAGCCCCGTCATCCCGGCGCAGCCCAGCACCAGTACCTCGGCGCCCGCGGCGATGGCCCGTTCCGCGGCGGCCACGAAGGCGGCCTCCGTGCGCTCCGCGTCGCCGAGTTCGAGGACGTTCAGCCCCGTTCCGACCACCGCGGCGCAGTTGCGGCCCACGCCGGCGAGTTCCAGGCTGTCCTCGATCTGGCCGCAGGAGCGTTCCAGGGTGGTGACCACCCCGTAGCGCCGGCCGAGCAGACAGGCCAGATGGGCCGCGGCCTCGGTGATGTCGACGACGGGGACGTCGACCAGCTCCCGGACGCCTTCCCGTCCGTGTTCGCCGAAACCGGCCATGACGACCGCGTCGTACGCGGGGCCTTCGTAGGTCCGCAGGAGGTCGATCACCGCGGCCGCCGACAGGTAGCTGTCGAGCCAGCCCTCGGCCGACTCGGGCCCCCACTGCGGCGTCAGCCCGGTCACGGCGGTGCCCGGGCCTGCCGCGGCCCGGGCACCTCGCACGATCTCCTCGGTCATCTCCTGCGTGGTGTTGCAGTTGGTGACGACGATCCGCACGTCCGTCAGACCCCCACGGCCTTGGTGGCGACGGTGCGCTCGTCCCGGCACAGCATGGCGTACAGTCCGGCCGCCAGGGCGGTGCCGATGAACCAGGAGTACGGGGCCACGTCGCTGAACGTCTTCACGAGGGCGAGCACGGCCGCGACGCCCGCCGACGGCAGGAACGCCCACAGCGCCTTGGGGTTGACGCCCTTCTTGTAGTAGTAGCGGGAGCCGGGGGCGCCGGAGAACAGTTCGTCGACGTCCACGCGGCCCTTCTTGATCCAGTAGTAGTCGAGCATGATCACGCCGAACAGCGGGCCCAGGAAGGCGCCGAGGCCGCCGAGGAAGTAGTTGACGACGGTCGGGTTGGAGAAGAGGTTCCAGGGGGTGACGACCAGCGCGGCGACGGTGCTGATCATGCCGCCGACCTTGAAGCTGATCTTCTGCGGCCAGACGTTGGCGAGGTCGTACGCCGGTGAGACGAAGTTGGCGACGATGTTGACGCCCATGGTGGCGATGGCGAAGGTGAGTGCCGCGACGACCAGGACCCACGTGTTGCCGACCTTGGCCACCAGCTCCGCCGGGTCGGTGATGGCCTCGCCGAACACCTCCAGCGAACCGGCCGTGACGATCACCGAGACGACCACGAACGCCGTCGAGTTGATGGGCAGACCCCAGAAGTTGCCGCGGCGGACGGTCTTGTAGTCCGGGGCGAAGCGGGAGAAGTCGCAGAAGTTGAGCATCAGCGTGCCGTACGTGGCGAGGATCAGGCCGATCGCTCCGAACCACTGCCGCCACTGCTCGCCGACCGACACCGGATGCGGGGTGGTGGTGAGGGAGATGGTCCAGTCGGCCTTGGCCAGCACCCAGACCGCGAGCGCGATCATGACGATCCAGATCGCCGGACCACAGAAGTCCTGGAACTTCCTGACCGACTCCATGCCCTGGCTGATGATCAGCGCCTGGATCAGCCACAGGGAGAGGAAGGACACCCAGCCCAGCGCGTCCAGTCCCAGGAAGGAGCTGTGCGTCCAGGACTCCAGGCCCGGCCAGGCGGCGAGCAGCATCACGTTCACCGCGACCGAGGCCAGATAGGTCTGGATGCCGTACCACATGATGGCGATCACGGCCCGGATGAGGGCCGGGATGTTGGCGCCCCAGATGCCGAAGCTGATGCGGCTGACCACCGGGAACGGGACGCCGTGGCGCTGGCCGATCTTCCCCATCCAGTTCATGCCGATGTAGATGAGCACGAAGCCGACGAGCAGCGAGGTGAAGACCTGCCACACGTTCATGCCGAGGACGAGCAGACCGGCGGCGAAGGTGTAGTTGCCCAGGTTGTGGACGTCGGACATCCACATCGCGAAGAGGTCGAAGACCTTCCAGTTCCGCTTCTCGGCGGGCGCGAGGTCTTCGTTGGTGAGGCGGGGATCGGGGACGAACGCTGGGGCGCCGGTGGCTGTGGCGCGGTCGGCGAGGGACACGGGGCCTCCATGAGCCGGGGACGGAGGAGGGTGGCCGGATAAGGCCGCCTGGAACGCCAGTTTGGTATACCAAACTGCGGTCATAGTCCTCCCGTCAAGCGTTCCGACCGATGTCGCCTCTGTTAACGCTCCGTAAAACACCTCCGGAGTCGGCGAAGATGGGCCCATGAGCTCCACGACGAAGATCGAACCCCTCGGCGCCATCCGCGAACGCGTCCTGGCCTCGCTACGGCAGGAGATCATCGCGGGCGGGCTGCGCCCCGGCGACCGACTCGTCGAACGGGAGCTCGCCGAGCGCTTCGGCGTCTCCCGGGTGCCGGTCCGCGAGGCGATCCGCGCCCTGGTCGCCGAGGGCTTCGTCCACTTCGAGACCCCGCGCCGGACCGTCGTACGGCGGCTGAACCCGCAGGACGTCAAGGAACTCTTCGAACTGCGCGAGGCGCTGGAGGTCTACGCGGCGGGGCTGGCCGCGGCCCGCGCGACACCGCGGGATCTCGCCGAGGTCGAGCGGCTCCTCGACGAGGCGGCGACCGCGACCGAGGCGGGCGACGCGGAGACGATCACGGACATCAACAGCCGGCTGCACGACCGCATCGTGGCCATGGCCGACAACAGCCTGCTGATCGAAGCCCTCGAACCGGTCGCCGGCCGACTGCGCTGGATGACCAGGCGGAACGAGGAGTGGCCCCAACTCCTCATAGAACACCGCGAGTTGTACGAGGCGATCGCCTCCGGCGACCCGGAGCGGGCCCGCGCCCACGCCCTCGCCCACGTGCGGACCAACTACGAGTCGACGGTACGACAGTTGTTCGGCGAACCCAGCTGACTCCCCTGGTTCTCGTACGGTGATCAGGTCCCCTCAATCGACGGCCGCCGCCGTGCGCAGCACGTCCCGGAGCATCCGCGGGGTCAGCCGGCCGGTGAACGTGTTGCGCTGGCTGACGTGGAAGCACCCGAACAGCTCGATCCCGTCGAGCGGTATACGCACCCCGTGCCCGAAGGCGGGCCGCGGCCGGGGCACGTCCCACCCCGCCGCCATCAGCGCGGGCAGCGTCGCCTGCCAGCCGAAGGCGCCCAGCACCACCACCGACCGCAGCGTCGGCCGCAGCAACCTCAGCTCCTGCACCAGCCAGGGGCGGCAGGTGTCCCGCTCACCCGGGGTGGGCTTGTTGGCGGGCGGGGCGCAGTGCACGGGCGAGGTGATGCGGACGCCGTGCAGCGCAAGGCCGTCGTCGATGCTCACCGCCGTGGGCTGCGAGGCCAGGCCGACGTCGTGAAGCGCCTGGTACAGCACGTCTCCCGAGCGGTCGCCGGTGAACATCCGGCCGGTGCGGTTGCCGCCGTGCGCGGCGGGGGCGAGGCCGACGATCAGCATCCGGGCGTCCGCCGGCCCGAATCCCGGCACCGGGCGGCCCCAGTACGTCTGGTCGGCGAAAGCGGCCCGTTTCGTACGCGCCACTTCCTCCCGCCACTCGACCAGGCGGGGGCAGGCACGGCAGCCTGCGATGCGCCGGTCCAGGTCGTCGAGAGCGTCCACGTCACCACCGTACGACGGTGTCCTCGCCACCCCGGGACCACGAGCGGTGGGGACCGGAGCCGGTGCGGAAATGGCGTCGGGGTGAGCGGGGGCGGGCGGCTAAGGTCGAGGCATGGCTGCTGAACGTGGGGAAGGCGGGGCGGGCGAGGGCGTGGACGCCGTCGCAGCCGCTCGGAACGGTGCCGAGGGCGCGCCGACCGCTACTGGCGCGACGTCGGCACCCGTCCGGGCAGAGTCGGCCTCCGCCGGAGCGGAGTCGGCCGGAGCGGAGTCGGTCGGACGTGAGGGCGGTGCGGGGCCGGATCCGGAGGTCGCCGCCGCTGTGGCCGCCGCCGAGGCCGCTGGGCCGCAGCAGGGCGAGACGGTTCGCGTCGACAGCTGGATCTGGTCCGTGCGGCTGATCAAGACCCGGTCCGCCGGTGCCGCCGCCTGCAAGGGCGGTCATGTCCGGGTGAACGGTGAGCGGGTCAAGCCGGCCCACTCCGTCCGGGTCGGTGACGAAGTCCGTCTGGTGCATGAGGGGCGGGAGCGGATCGTCGTCGTCAAGCGCCTCATCCGGAAGCGGGTGGGGGCTCCTGTCGCGGTGCAGTGCTATGTCGACAACAGCCCGCCGCCTCCGCCTCGCGAGGCGGTTGCTCCGGCGGGGATCCGTGACCGGGGTGCCGGGCGTCCGACCAAGCGGGACCGGCGGGACATGGAGCGTTTGCGGGGGATGGGTGGGGTGCCCGGGGTGCCGGGGGTGCCCGGGATGCCGGGTGGACGCAAGGGTGGAAGTGCGGGTGGCCGCGCCGGCGGGCGGTGACCGGCGGGGTTTCCTCGCCCCCGCCCCCCCAGACCCCCGCTTCGGCCCTGAACGGACCTCACCCGCAAACCCCGGACGGACTGGGTCGGCCAGTCCGTCCGGGGTTTGCGGGGCGCCGGAGCAGCTGTCACGCGCGGCGTCGCAGTATCCGCAGCAGCTGGGCGTTCTGACCGCGGCGAGCCCAGGCGATCAGGGCCAGCGGAATGATCAGGATCAGCGGCGTCGCGGCGTTCTCCCCGTCGAAGTAGGAGACCTGGACCACGAACGCGCCCACCATCAGCCCGCTCAGCGCCACCGCCGCCACCGACTGCAACACCGGGACCAACAACGCGATCGCACCGGCGAGTTCGAGCGCGCCGATGGTGTACATCCCCGCGTTGCCCCAGCCCATCTCGGCGAAGGCGTCGGCGGCCGTGGGGTGCGCGATCAGCTTGGGCAGCGCGCTCGCGAACGCGTAGAACAGGGCGAGCAGCACCTGAATGGTGCGCAGGGCGATCCTGGCGCGGCGCCCACGGGCGGTCGCGGACTCGGCGACGACCGTGCCGGTACCGGAGTTGGCGGACGCGGCGGCGGTGACGGATACGGTGGTCTCGGACATCGGGGGCTCCTGTGGAATGCGGTCCGTTGTGCTGTCACAGAGATAGACCGACCCCCGCACAGAAACTCATCGCCGCCAAGCGAACAGCCTCACCTTCGCGGGGCCGCCTAGGCAGCCCCAGCCGTCTCCCCAGCCGTCTCCGCTCGCACCGCCCGTACCCATATCCGGTCCTCTGTGAGGTACTTGTCCACCCGCAGGCCCGCCTCCTCCAGTGCCTCCTCGAACTGATCCTTCGTCAGCGGCCGGGCCAGGAACGTCTGGGTCCATACCGCGTCCGGGAACTCGTACTCCGCGCGCACCGAGTTCACCCCGTCGCCGACCGGTTCCGCCGACACCATGCGGACGGTGAAGCCGCTGGGGTCGACGCGTTCGCGCGGCAGGTTGGTGTGGTAGTCCTCGCCCTCCCGCTGGATCAGTACGCACCCGCCCTCCGCCACATGCCGGGCGCAGGCGCGCAGCATCCCGCGTCGCACCTCGGCGTCGCCGGTGTGGACGAGGAACGACGCGAGCATCACCACGTCGAACGTCTCGGGCAGGTCGAGATCCTCGACCGTGCTGCGTATCGTGCGCGCCCCCTGGACGCGGGCCAGCATCTCCGGCGACTCGTCCACCGCCGTGACCCTGAAGCCCCGTTCCAGGAGCGGGTGGGTCATCCTGCCCACGCCGCAGCCCAGTTCCAGGATGTGCGCCCCCGCCGGCACGGCCGCGGCGATGATGTCCGGCTCGTCGTACACCGGCAACCGCGAGTACAGCTCCACCGCGCAGCCGTCCGGAGTGATGGCCCCCGGCCCCGTCCCCTCGTACCCCTCACGCATGTGCAGTTCCATGCCCGTCAAACGGCCGCATCCGCAAGCCCGTTCCCCACTCGCATGCATTCACCCATTCGAGGGACGGAGTGACGGAGAGCCCCTCCTAGGGCAGCGGAAACCACCCGTGCCCGACGTACCAGTGCCCACCGGACCGCAGATGGTCGCCCACCGCCCGCTCCACCGACGTACGCCGAGGCAGCCCCGCCACCGGCAGCTCCGGGTCCCCGAACACGAACTGGACCGGCTCGGTGTCGGCCGACTCGGCGTCTCGCGGCGCGATCCGGAACCGCTCCTGGAAGCGGACGATGTTGGAGTCGGCGGGCAGGTACCGCTTCAACTGCGGGTCCAGCAGCCAGGAGTGGCACGTCACCGCCCGGTACCGCTCCTCGGGGTAGTGCTTCGCGAAGAACTCGCCCGCCAGCGCCACCGCCCGGTCGCACGCGGCCGGCGTCAGCGGGCCGAGGAAGTCGGGGATGTGCAGGTCCAGACAGAGCGTGCCGGTGGTCGCAGGCATCCCCGCCGCCGCGAGCCCCCGTGCCGCACCCGACCAGAGCCGCGCCCGTTGGAAGTGCAGTCTCCCCAACTGGTAGATCTCACCGCGGAGATGGAGCGCCAGCCACTGCGGTGACTGGACTCCCGCCGTTCCGTGCCGCCTGCGGTGGACGGCCATGTTCCGCCCGAGGTCGGTGAGGGTGCGCCGGGAGACGTCGGCGGGGACACCCCGTGCCCGGTGGTACGCGCGCGTGTGCGGAAGCGCCGCGACGAACACGTACGCGGGGAAGATCCGGCGCAGCGCCGCCGGTGCCTCGGCGGTCCGCGCGGTCAGCTGCAAGCCGTCGCCGTACTCGACGATCTCCCCCATGTCGCGCACCACCGCCTCGACGCACTCCGCCACCAGCCGCATCGCTCCGGCGTCGGCCGTCAGCGTCCGCCGCCGGGCGACGATCTCGTTGATGTCCTCATGGGGTACCGCGAGGTCGAGCAGCACCTCGGCGAGCTCATCGGTGTCCGGCAGCACGCGCCCTCCAGCAAGGGGTACGAGGAGTACGTTGGCAGAGAGGAGTGGTGATCCCGATGCGTACGGGCAGTGAGCCGACGACCGCGCGCAGTGCGCTGCGGGCCCGGTTCTGGCTGAGCGTGTGGGGGCTGCTCTGGGCGGTCTTCGGGACAGCCGCGTTCGCCCTCGCGGGCCGCCCCGGGTGGGCCGCCGCCTGCGGGGTGCTCTGGCTGGTCGTCACCGTCGATCTGACCCTGATCCTCCGGCACATCCGACAGGGCCCGCACTACCAGCCGGGCCCGGACGTCCCACCGTACCGGCCGGCGGAGCACCGGCCACCGGGCGGGTCACCAGGGCAGCGGCCGCCGAGCCGACGACCGGGGAACCGGCCCCCGGACCGGCCCGCGCCCTGAGCCGTCACGCGTCGAACCGCGCCGCCTTCAGGTACTGCGGGTTCGGGTCCAGTGCGGCGGCCAGCCGGAAGTGGCGTTTGGCCTGGTCGGGGCGGGCCTGACGCTCATAGGTACGGGCGAGCGCGAAGTGCGCGAACGCGTTGTCCGGCTCGCGCTCCAGGACGATCGTGAACTCCAGCTCCGCGGGCCGCAGTTGGGCGGCCGCGAAGAAGGCACGCGCGCGCAGCAGGCGGGCGGCGGTGTTCTCGGGGTGCGCGGCGATCACCTGGTCGAGCAGCTTCACCGCGCCCTGCGGGTCCCGTGCGGCGAGCAACTGCTCGGCGGCACGGAAGTCGATCACATGCGTCTCCGGAGTACGTCCGGTCCAACCGCTGGTCTCGGGCACGGCAGAGTCCTTCCCTCACTGGAAGGGTTCAACGCCCGGACAGGCGGCCGCTATTCCTGAGGCCTCCGGGGCGAGCCCTCAGCCTCGTGGGGCGCGCGGGCTCTTCGTACGAGCTCGTCCCATACGTCCGCCACCCGTCGCCGCAGGTCTTCCAGGGGTACGTCGTTGTCGATGACGATGTCCGCGATCTCCCGGCGCTTCTCCCGCGTCGCCTGGGCGGCCATCCGCGCGCGTGCGTCGTCCTCGGTCATGCCGCGCAGCCTGACGAGGCGGTCGAGCTGGGTCTCCGGGGCCGCGTCGACGACGACCACGACGTCGTAGAGCGGGGCGAGGCCGTTCTCGGTGAGGAGCGGCACGTCATGGACGACGACCGCGTCCTCGTCGGCGGCGGATTCGAGGGCGCGGGAGCGGGCGCCCACCAGGGGGTGCACGATCGAGTTCAGCACGGCGAGCTTCTCGGGGTCGGCGAACACGATCGACCCGAGCCTGGGCCGGTCCAGGCTGCCGTCCTCGGCGAGCACACCGGCCCCGAAGGCCTCCACGACGGCGGCCAGCCCGGGCGTACCGGGCGCGACGACCTCCCGCGCGATACGGTCCGCGTCGATCAGCACGGCCCCCCGCTCCACGAGCAGCCGCGACACCTCACTCTTACCGGCACCGATCCCACCGGTCAGGCCCACCTTCAACATGAGCCGCAGCTTAGGCGGTGCCGCTGACAACGCACCCCACTGGGCTCAGTTGTCGCCCTCCCGCTCCGCCAGGAAGCGCTCGAACTCGCGCCCGATCTCGTCGGCGGACGGGATGTCGGTGGACTCGGCGAGCATGTTGCCGCGGGTCTCGGCGCCCGCCGCCGCGTCGTACTGGTGCTCAAGGCCGTTCACGAGGGCCACGAGGTCCTCGTCGCCCTCCTGGATCTGACGGTCGATCTCGGTCTGCGTGCGGTGCGCGTCGGTGCGCAGCGCGTGCGCGATGCCGGGCAGCACCAGACCGGTGGCCGCCGTGATGGCCTCCAGCACGGTCAGGGCCGCGTCCGGGTACGGGGAGCGCGCGATGTAGTGCGGGACGTGCGCGGCGACGCCCAGGACGTCGTGGCCGGCCTCCATGAGCCGGTACTCGACCAGCGACTCGGCGCTGCCGGGGACCTGCGCCTCGTCGAAGGGGCTGGTGTGGCCGGGCACGAGGTCGTTGCGGTTGCCGTGCGGGGTGAGGCCGACGGGGCGGGTGTGCGGGACGCCCATGGGGATGCCGTGGAAGTTCACCGAGAGGCGGACGCCGAGCCGCTCCACGATCTGCTGGACGGCCGCCGCGAAGCGCTCCCACTCCACGTCCGGCTCGGGCCCCGACAGCAGCAGGAAGGGCGCCCCGGTGGCGTCCTGGACGAGTCGCACCTCGATCGAGGGGACCTCGTAGTCGGTCCAGCGGTCGCGCTTGAAGGTGAGCAGCGGACGGCGGGCGCGGTAGTCCACGAGCCGGTCGTGGTCGAAACGGGCCACGACCTGGTGGGGCAGCGAGTCGAGCACCCGGTCGACGATCTGGTCGCCGGTCTCGCCCGCGTCGATGTATCCGTCGAAGTGGTAGAGCATGACAAGGCCGGCCGACTCCTGGGCGAGCGCCATGTCGACGACGGCCAGGCCCTTCGGCTCCCATGCGTACAAACCCTGCGGATCAAGCACAGTGACCGCTCCTCCTCGTGTTCATACGCTTCAACGCCCCCTGAAGCAGGGGCATTCCCACCGGCAGAGCTGATCAGCCATCTCTTACGGCGTTTTCGTGCGCCGCTCCACCGTGTCACGAGGGATACCGAAGGCCGGGCACGGCTGAGGGGCCGCACCTCGGAAGGTACGGCCCCTCAGTCAGGAGCTAGTGCTCAGTGAGCGTTCAGCTCTGGCCACCGGCGAGCTTCTCGCGAAGCGCGGCGAGCGCCTCGTCGGAAGCCAGCGCGCCGGAGGTGTCCGCACCCTCGGAGGAGTACGAACCGCCACCCGCGGCCGGAGCCGCACCGGCGGCGTCGCCACCCTCGGCGGCAGCGGCAGCGTCGGCCTCGCGGCTCTTGATGACCTGCTGCTGGTGCTGCTCGAAGCGGGTCTGCGCCTCGGCGTACTGGCGCTCCCACTCCTCACGCTGCTTCTCGTAGCCCTCGAGCCAGTCGTTGGTCTCGGGGTCGAAGCCCTCGGGGTAGATGTAGTTGCCCTGGTCGTCGTACGAGGCAGCCATGCCGTACAGGGTCGGGTCGAACTCGACCGAGGCCGGGTCGGCACCGAAGGACTCGTTGGCCTGCTTCAGCGAGAGGCTGATGCGACGACGCTCGAGGTCGATGTCGATGACCTTGACGAAGATCTCGTCGTTGACCTGGACGACCTGCTCCGGGATCTCCACGTGGCGCTCGGCCAGCTCGGAGATGTGGACCAGACCCTCGATGCCCTCGTCCACGCGGACGAACGCACCGAACGGAACCAGCTTCGTGACCTTACCCGGGACGACCTGGCCGATCTGGTGGGTCCGGGCGAACTGCTGCCACGGGTCCTCCTGCGTCGCCTTCAGCGACAGGGAGACACGCTCGCGGTCCATGTCGACGTCGAGGACCTCGACGGTGACTTCCTGGCCGACCTCGACAACCTCGGACGGGTGGTCGATGTGCTTCCAGGACAGCTCGGAGACGTGGACCAGACCGTCGACGCCACCCAGGTCCACGAAGGCACCGAAGTTGACGATCGAGGAGACCACACCGGAACGGACCTGACCCTTCTGGAGGGTCGTGAGGAACGTCTGGCGGACCTCGGACTGGGTCTGCTCCAGCCAGGCACGGCGGGACAGGACCACGTTGTTGCGGTTCTTGTCCAGCTCGATGATCTTCGCCTCGAGCTCCTTGCCCACGTAGGGCTGGAGGTCGCGGACACGGCGCATCTCGACCAGGGAGGCCGGGAGGAAGCCGCGGAGGCCGATGTCGAGGATGAGACCACCCTTGACGACCTCGATGACGGTACCGGTGACGATGCCGTCCTCTTCCTTGATCTTCTCGATGGTGCCCCAGGCACGCTCGTACTGGGCGCGCTTCTTCGAGAGGATCAGGCGGCCTTCCTTGTCTTCCTTCTGGAGAACAAGGGCTTCGATCTCGTCACCGACGGCGACGACCTCGTTGGGGTCGACGTCGTGCTTGATCGAGAGCTCGCGGCTCGGGATGACACCTTCGGTCTTGTAACCGATGTCGAGCAGGACCTCGTCCCGGTCGACCTTCACGATGACGCCGTCGACGATGTCGCCGTCGTTGAAGTACTTGATCGTCTCGTCGATCGCGGCGAGGAAGGCTTCCTCGTTACCGATGTCGTTGACCGCAACCTGCGGGGTGGTGGCGGTGGTCTCGGTGCTGCTCGTCATGTGGGAAAGGGCTCCGGTTACGGACAGAAAGTCGTAGGTACTGCTACGCCGGGAGCCCGTATCGCTCTGATGAAGCCGGACAGCCAAGGAAGCGCCAAACCAGAAACTGGTGATGGCGCCTCGACAACCGAGGGGACATACAACAGATGCGAGCGCAGCCTGCTACGTCTGAGGTGCGCAGGCCCGCAGCGCAACTTGTAGCATACGGGGGCAGCCGGGCAGGGTCAATGCGCGAAGGCGCACACCCGGGGCGGATCGCCGCATACCCGGCACAAGAACTGTCTCTGGAGGCCACGCAGGCCTGAGACACCTCTTCCGTGACACCCGTGGGGACGGGTTGGAGGGAAGAGTACGACGAGGGAGCCGATCATCCAAGAGCCCACTTCTTCCGAGTCCGCCTCCGCGTCCGACGTCGAGCCGGAGGCCACGCGGCGCGACGCGGGAGCCGCCGAGAGCTCCCGGGCCAACCGGGGCTGGTGGGACCGGAACGCCGACGAGTACCAGGTGGAACACGGCACGTTCCTCGGCGACGATCGCTTCGTGTGGGGCCCCGAGGGCCTGGACGAGGTGGAGGCCGAGCTGCTCGGCCCGCCGGAGGAGCTCAAGGACCGGCGCGTCCTGGAGATCGGCGCCGGCGCGGCCCAGTGCTCGCGCTGGCTGGATGCGCAGGGCGCCCGCCCGGTCGCGCTCGACATCTCGCACCGCCAGCTCCAGCACGCCCTGCGCATCGGCGGCTCCTTCCCCCTGGTCTGCGCCGACGCCGGCGCCCTCCCCTTCGCGGACGCCTCCTTCGACCTGGCCTGCTCGGCGTACGGCGCGCTCCCCTTTGTCGCCGACCCGGTGCGGGTCCTGACGGAGGTGCGCCGGGTCCTGCGCCCGGGCGGCCGCTTCGTCTTCTCGGTGACCCACCCGATCCGCTGGGCGTTCCCGGACGAGCCGGGCCCGGAGGGGCTGTCGGTGTCCGCCTCCTACTTCGACCGCACGCCGTACGTCGAGCAGGACGAGCAGGGCCGCGCGGTGTACGTCGAGCACCACAGGACGATCGGCGACCGGGTGCGGGACATCGCGGCGTCGGGCTTCCGTCTCGTGGATCTCGTCGAGCCGGAGTGGCCGGCCTGGAACTCCTCGGAGTGGGGCGGCTGGTCGCCGCTGCGCGGGAACATGATCCCGGGGACGGCGATCTTCGTGTGCGAGCGGGACGACAGGGGCTGAGGTCTCTCAGTCCGGCAGGTCGGTCTCGGGGCCGGCGGTGGGGTCCGCGGCCAGCCACCGGGACACGATCCCCTCGACGGCCCGCTGGCCGCCGCGCTGCTTGATCAGCCCCTCCTTGGCGGCACCCCGGACGAGGACCGTGCTGCCCGCGCCGTCGGCCGCGGTGACGGTGAGCGTGACGACGGCCGGGTTCATCCCACCGAATCCGGTCCCCATCACCGCGCGGACGGCATGGCCGCCGTCCGGCAGGGCGACGACGGCCAACGGCGGCACACAGCCCACCACCATCTGCTCCGCCAGCGCCAGCGCCGCCTCCGGGGCCAGGCCGGTGCCGAGGCGGATCTCCAGCACGTCCTTTTTCAGCCTCCCGGCCACAAGGCGGGTGAGCTTTCCCTGTGCGCCCACGGCCTGCGCGGCGGCACCCAGATGGTGGGCGAGCGTCGCGTCCTCGTCGGGCAGTGGCATGTCTTCGTCAGGCACTGGCATGCGGTGACAATAGCCGCGTGCCCGAGACTGGACGGGTGATCCGCAGCGATGCTCTCGACCGGTTGCCCGTACGTTCCGCCCTGCCCGACCTGTGCGCGGCGCTCGACGACCACGGCACCGCCGTCCTCGTCGCGCCGCCCGGCACCGGCAAGACGACCCTGGTGCCACTGGCCCTGGCGGGTCTCCTGGACGCCGGCGCCCCCGCGCGGCGTGTGCTCGTGGCCGAACCGCGGCGCATCGCCGCCCGCGCCGCCGCCCGGCGGATGGCGTGGCTGCTCGGCGAGAAGGCCGGGGAGAGCGTCGGGTACACCGTGCGCGGCGAGCGGGTCGTCGGGCGGCACACGCGCGTGGAGGTCGTCACGACCGGGGTGCTGCTCCAGCGGTTGCAGCGCGACCAGGAGCTGCCCGGCGTGGACGTCGTGATCCTCGACGAGTGCCACGAACGGCACCTGGACGCGGACACGTCCGCCGCCTTCCTGTGGGACGTACGCCAGACCCTGCGGCCGGAGCTGCGGCTGGTGGCGGCGTCGGCGACGACGGACGCCGAGGGCTGGGCGCGGCTGCTGGGCGGGGCGCCGGTCGTCGAGGCGGCGGGGGTCTCGCATCCGGTGGAGGTGGTGTGGGCGCCGCCGGTACGGCCGGTGCGGCCGCCGCACGGGATGCGGGTCGATCCGGCGCTGCTGGCGCATGTGGCGTCGGTGGTGCGGCGGGCGCTGGCCGAGCGGGCGGGGGACGTGCTGTGCTTCCTGCCGGGCGTCGGGGAGATCGCGCGGGTGGCCGGGCAGCTCGGCGGCCTGGGGGATGTCGAGGTGCTCCAGGTGCACGGGCGGGCTCCGGCGGCCGTGCAGGACGCGGTGCTGGCTCCCGCGGAGCGGCGGCGAGTGGTGCTGGCGACGTCCGTCGCCGAGTCCTCGCTGACGGTGCCCGGGGTGCGGGTGGTCGTCGACTCCGGGCTGGCCCGGGAGCCTCGGGTGGATCACGCGCGCGGGTTGAGCGCGCTGACGACCGTGCGGGCCTCGCGGGCTGCCGGGCGGCAGCGGGCGGGGCGGGCCGGGCGGGAGGCGCCGGGGGCGGTGTACCGGTGCTGGGCGGAGGCCGAGGACACGCGTCTGCCGCTGTTCCCGTCGCCGGAGATCAAGGTGGCCGACCTGACGGCGTTCGCGCTCCAGGTGGCCTGCTGGGGCGATCCCGACGCGTCCGGGCTGGCGTTGCCGGATCCGCCGCCCGGTGGGGCGATGGCGGCGGCGCGGGCCGCGCTCGTGGCGGTCGAGGCGGTGGACTCCGCCGGGCGGGCCACGGAGCGGGGGGTGCGGTTGGCTCGACTGGGCTTGCATCCGCGGCTGGGGCGGGCGTTGCTGGACGCGCCGGGCGACGCGGCCGAGGTGGTGGCGCTGCTGTCGGAGGACGTACCGCGGGAGTACGGCGACGATCTCGCGGCGGCTCTTCGGGCCGCACGGCGTGGGGGTGACGCCTATGCGGGGCGGTGGCGCACGGAGGTACGGCGGCTGCGGGCCGTCTCCACGGCCGATGCCGCGAACGGCGCGGAAGAGGCTGCCGCCGGGCAACGGCGCACCGGCGGCGATGAGCGGCTGGTCGGCGTTGTCGCCGCCCTCGCCTTCCCCGAGCGGGTCGCAAAAGCCGACGGAGGCTCCTATCTCATGGCCTCCGGTACGCGGGCCGAATTGCCGGAGGCTTCCGCGTTGCGCGGGGCGCCCTGGATCGCCGTGGCCGTCGCCGATCGGCCCGTCGGGAAGGGGCACGCGCGCGTGCAGCTCGCGGCGGTTGTCGACGAGGACACGGCGCGGTCGGCCGCGGCCTCGATGTACGCCGCGGCGCAGGAGGTGCACTGGGCCGACGGGGACGTCGTCGCGCGGCGCGTCGAGCGGCTCGGGGCGATCGAGCTGGCCTCACGGCCGTTGAAGGACGCCGACGCCACCCTCGTACGCGAGGCGCTTCTCGAAGGGTTGCGGCAGGAGGGGTTCGGGTTGTTGCGCTGGTCGCCGGAGGCCGGCGTCCTGCGGCAGCGGCTCGCCTTTCTGCGGCTGCGTGTCGGCGATCCTTGGCCTGATGTCTCCGACGACGCGCTCCACGCGCGCGTGGACGAGTGGTTGGAGCCGGAACTCGGGCGGGCGCGGCGGCGGGCCGATCTGGCGCGCATCGATGCCGGGGCGGGGTTGAACCGGCTGCTTCCCTGGGCCTCGGGTGAGGCGGGGCGGCTCGACGAGCTCGCGCCCGAGCGGATCGCGGTGCCGAGCGGGTCCAGGATCCGGATCGACTACTCCGAACCCGAACAGCCGGTTCTCGCCGTCAAGTTGCAGGAGATGTTCGGGCTGCGGGAGTCGCCGCGGGTCGCCGGGGTGCCGCTGCTCGTCCATCTCCTCTCCCCCGCCGGGCGGCCCGCGGCCGTCACCGCCGACCTCGCCTCCTTCTGGAAGGACGGCTACAACGGCGTACGGGCTGAGTTGCGCGGCCGGTATCCGAAGCATCCGTGGCCGGAGGACCCGGCGACCGCCGAGCCGACGCGCCACACCAACGCACGCCTCAGGCGGTGACCGGTTCCGGTTCGTCGGCGGTCGTGGGCACGGGGTCGTCCGGGCGGCGGCTGCGGGCCTCCAGCCACAGGGAGAGGGCGAGGAGCAGGACTCCGAGGGTGAGGAAGCCCCAGGGGAGGTACGTCGTCATCAGCAGGACCAGCAGGCGGTTGGACTTGACCAGATCGACCGTGTGCTCGATGTAGTCCTCGCGCATCTTCACGTGCCCGGCGAACGCCGTGACCTTCTCGCGGTCGCCCAGGAGGGTGCCGCCCCGGAGTTCCTCCTTGTGGATCTCCTCGCCGTAGACGGGGGCGCCGGTGACGGGCTCGACCCAGAACTTGCGGACCGTGGTGTACCAGCGGGTCATGCCGGTCTTGGCGATCTGCTCGGGGGTGATGCCGGCGACGGGCAGCTTCTTGGGGAACTTCACCTGGGTCCAGGGGATGGTCTGCTCGAAGTAGTAGACCTCCAGGCCGCGGAAGTTCTGCGTCCCCTTGTAGTGGATGGGGTTGCTGGTGCGGGTCTGCGCGTCGAAGTACTCGTAGTCCCGTTTCTCCGTCCGGAAGGGCCACTTGAACTCGATGCCCTCGCGTTTGACCGGGTCGCCGTCGACCATCTCGCCGGTGGCGTGGACGGGGTCCTGGCTGTGGGCGTCGAAGATGTAGCGCTCGGGGATGTAGGCGACCATCTTGCCGTCGGGGTCCTGGGCGTACGACAGGCTGTCCCAGACGACCACGTCCCGGCCGAGCGTCTTCTCGATCTTCTCCGAGGCCTCCACGTTGCCCTTGAGGGTCTGCACGATGGTGATCTTGGAGACCTTCTTCTCCTGGAGGGAGTTGTCGACGAGGGTGGCGTCCTTGGCCTCCAGGACCATGTCCTGGTACTGGTTCGCCGGTATCTTCGCCAGGCGCGGGAAGGCGTACCAGCGCAGCAGCGGGGACAGTGCCGCGAAGAACACGGCGAGGGCGAGCAGGATCAGGCTGGCCTTGCGGCGCATCTCGGCCTCCCTCCCGGGCGGTTACGGGTGTGACGGCACGGTCGTGAGCAGCGGCTTCGGCGATGTTTCGCCGGTCGGCGAGCCCATCGCGGTGATCGTGAACACCAGCGCGAGCGCGACGGCCAGGCCGATCGCGGCGGCGATGAGGGCACGCATGACGGCCTCCCGACCGGACCCCGTGAGCCCGGAACTGATACATCGTCAGGTCCGGCACCGTAGCAACGGGCGGCCGAGATGAGAACACGTCGCACACGACGACGGCGCCCTTCCGGAGAAGGACGCCGTCGACGTCGTACGGGAAGTACGCGAACTTACGCGCTGGGACTGGCCGACGGGCTCGGTGACTCGGTCGGCTCGGCGGCCGCCGCCACCGTCAGTTCGACGGTCAGGGACGCGCCGCCCGCGGTGTTGATGCGGAGCAGGAACGTGCCGGTCGTGTCGTCGGCGTACAGCTTCGGCAGCTTCAGCAGGCCGTTCGCGTCCGTCTCCAGGCCCTTCAGGGTGCGTACGGTCTTGCCGTCCGCGTCCTTGAAGTAGGGGCCCTTGGTGTTCTCGGTGGGGTCGTCCGCCGAGGTGATCAGGGTGGCGGTGGCGGCGACGCCGTCCGCGACGGCGCCGTCGTACGTCGCCTTGACCTCGACCTGGTCGGCGAACTCGCCGCCCGGGGTGCAGGTCAGCGCGGTGTCACTGGTGCGGGCGAGGGTGTCGGCGACGCGCTCGGTGACGGTGGCCTTGTAGTCGAGGCCGGCGACCGCGCGGCCCACGACGGCGACGCGGACGGTGAAGTCGCCCGTCTTCTCACCGGCCTTCAGCGCGGGCGCGACGGCGACGCCGGAGCCGTTGGTGACGATCGTGGCCACGCTCTCGCCGCCGGTGAAGGTGGTGTCGGTGTCACCCACGATCGTGAAGCGGATACGGACCTTGCCGACGGCCTTGCCGGCCGAGGTCTCGGCGCGGGTGCTGATCCGCTTGCTGAACGTGTCCCCGGCCTGCGCGGTGAGCTTCGCGGTGCCCGCGTCCTCCAGGTGGTCCACCGTGTCGGTCGGGGTGGGGGTGGGCGTGGGCGTGGGGGTGCCGGGCGTGGACGGGTGGTCCGACGGCGGCGGGCTGCTCGGGGTGGTGGGCGTGCCGGGTGTGCTGGGCGTGCCGGGCGTCGACGGCGGGGTGGGCGACGGCGAGGGGCTCGGGGGGTCGTTGTCGTCGCTGCGGTGGCCGGGCAGGCTGCCGGTGCCGTCCGGGATCTCGTGGGTGCCCTTGCGGTAGTACTCCAGCCACGACAGGACCGTGTGCAGGTAGTCCTGGGAGTTGTTGTAGCTGAGGATCGCGCGGTTCATGTCGGCCTGCACCGACAGGTCCCAGCTGTTGCGGCACAGGTAGTGGCCGGCGGCGAGGGCCGCGTCGTAGATGTTGTTGGGGTCCTTCTTGCCGTCGTCGTTGCCGTCGCGGCCGGCCCACTCCCAGGTGGAGGGGATGAACTGCATGGGACCGACGGCGGCGTCGTACGTGCTGTTGCCGTCGTAGACGCCGTGGTCGGTGTCCGGGATGAGCGCGAAACCGTTGCCGTCGAGCTGCGGGCCGAGGATCTTGCCGATCGTGGTGCCGTCGGCGTCGACGCGGCCGCCGCGGGCCTGGCCGGACTCGACCTTGCCGATGGCGGCGAGGAGCTGCCAGGGCAGGTTGCAGCCGGGCTTGGACTCCTGGAGGGCCGCCGCGGCCTTCTTGTACGCGTCGAGAACGGTCGCGGGGATGCCGGCCTCGCCGGTGCCCGTGACGCCGGTGCCGCCGCTGCCCGCGCTCGGGACGGGGCTCGGGCTGTTGAGGGGCGGCAGGTCCATGTAGAACGGCGAGCCGCCGGTCGCGCCGTCGTCGTCGACCGGGTCGGGAGTGGGCTGGGCGTCGGCGGTGGTCGATCTGCCGTTGTCGTCGACCGACACGCCGGGTGCCTGGGACGCGGACAGTGCCGCGACCGCCGCGGCGGCGACGGTGGTGGCCACCGCCCCCTTGCGCAGCCGCCTGCCGAATTGCGCCGACATAAAGTGAACCCCTCCCGTGGACGCCGAGCGCCCGTCTCCGTCCGACGTGCTCGTCATGGTGTGACGATCGACCCGCGTCGCGGGTTGCCCTCGTGGAGCTTTTTCCGTGCGTTGTTCTGCTGTTCGGTTCTACTGTTTTCTACTGTTCGGTTCTGCCGTTCAATGTCGGTTCGACCCCGCTCCCCGGCGGAGTGACCCAGGCGACCCTACGGCAACTTCCTTTGCTCGGGCACCCGTTCGTGCCCGGTTTTCACCAGTTGGCCATACTGGGCCGGTCCGTTTCCTGCCTTGGGAGGCCTCTTGCCGTTCACCCTCAGTCACGCGGCCGCGGTGTTACCTGGTGTGCGTGCCGACGGAACCGGGCGGGGGCGGCTGGTTCCGTCCGTTCTCGTGGCGGGTTCCTTCGCTCCCGACATGACGTACTTCGCGGCGAGCGCGTTCTCCGAGGCGATGGAGTTCGGGACCGTCACCCACTCCTTCACGGGCGTGTTCACCGTCGACGTGCTCATCGCGTGGGCGCTGGTGGGGCTCTGGCTGCTCGTGCGGGAGCCCCTGGTGGCGCTGCTGCCGAGGGCGCGGCAGGGGCGGGTGGCGGCGCTGCTGCGCTGCGGGGCGCCACGCTCGCGGGTACGGCCGGCGCTGGTGGCGCGGTGGTACGTGTCGGCGGCGCTCGGGGCGTTGACGCATGTCGTGTGGGACGCGTTCACGCACCTCGACCGGTGGGGGATGCGGTTGTTCCCGGTGCTGGGCGAGACGATCGCCGGGTCACCGCTGTACTGGTACCTGCAGTACGGCAGTTCGGCGGTGGCCGCGGTGGTGATCGCCTGGTTCGTCGGGTACGCGGTACGGCGGATGCCGGTGAGCGAGCCGGCGGGCGTGCCCGCGCTCTCGGCGCGCGACCGGTGGTGGGCCGCCGTGGGCATCGGCGGCTGCGTGCTCGTCGCGGCGGTGCAGCGGGCCTCGCGGTGGTGGGCCTACTGGGGGTCCTCCGCGAGGCCGTGGGAACTGATCCCGACGCTGTGCTTCGGCGTGGGCGCGGGTCTGGTGGTGGGGGTGCTCGGGTACGCCGTGGCGGTCAGGGCGTGGCGTCCGGTCCGGGCGCCGGACCTCGCCGGGCGGGAGCCGAGCCGTCCTGGGCGTCGGTGACGGTCCTGTCGGGGGCGGCCTGGCCGGCGGAGGGGTCGGTGGCGGTCCTGTCGGGGGCGGGGCCGTCCGAGGGATCGGTGACGGCCCTGTCCGGGGCTGGACCGGCGGCGGGGTCGGTGGCGGTCCTGACGGGGGCTGAGCCGCCCGAGGGGTCGGTGACCGTGCCGACGGTTGCGATGAACACGGTCACGGTCCGCATCGGGCGCGAGCGGGGGACCGCGCTGAGAAGCAGTGCGAGGTAGCCGCGGGCCTGGTCGGCCCACAGGCGGAGGTCCCCGCGGTTGAGCCAGTCCCTCCGGACGAAGCGGTGACGGACGTCGGTGGCCGCCCTGCGGAGGGTCGTGGCGAGGTCCGTCGGGATGCGGGGGGTGCCGGCCGCTGCCGAGAAGGGCGGGACGTGCACGGCTGGGGTGGACGCGGTCGCATCGGTGGTCGCCTGCGCCGGAGCCGTCTGGCGGTGGAGCGTGCGTATACCCATGTCCGCATCTTTACGGGCGGGGGTGGGTGAGGGCGTTTTCGCGGGGGCCACCTGAGTGACGGCTTCTCGGGGTGACAGGGTGCGGCACCGGGGGTGGCTCGCGCGCCCACGGCCACGAAGGCCGGGGCCCGCATACCGCTGCGGTGGAGGGAGCCGGGTAACCAGACTCCCTCCACCGCAGACACCGGTCCACCGCCGGAGGCTAGTGCGCCGCCGACTCCCAGTCCGGGCCCACGCCCACCGAGACGTCCAGCGGGGCGCGCAGCTGGACCGCGCCCGCCATCTCGCGGCGGACGATCTCCTCGACGCGGTCGCGCTCGCCGGGGGCGATCTCCAGGACGATTTCGTCGTGGACCTGGAGCAGCATGCGGGAGGTGAGCTCCGCCTCGCTCAGGGCCTTGCCGACGTTGAGCATCGCGATCTTGACGATGTCGGCGGCCGTGCCCTGGATCGGCGCGTTCAGGGCCATCCGCTCGGCGGCCTCGCGGCGCTGGCGGTTGTCGCTGTTGAGGTCGGGGAGGTAGCGGCGGCGGCCGAAGAGGGTCGCCGTGTACCCCGTCGCCCTCGCCTCGTCGACCACGCGGCGCAGATAGTCCTGGACGCCGCCGAAACGCTCGAAGTACGTGTCCATCAGGGCACGCGCCTCGCCCGCCTCGATGTTCAGCTGCTGGGAGAGGCCGAAGGCGGACAGGCCGTAGGCGAGGCCGTACGACATGGCCTTGATCTTGCGGCGCATCTCCGCGTCGACGGCGTCGCGCTCGACGGCGAAGACCTGCGAGGCGACCGTGGTGTGCAGGTCCTCGCCGGACGTGAACGCCTCGATGAGGCCCTCGTCCTCCGACAGATGGGCCATGACGCGCAGTTCGATCTGGCTGTAGTCGGCCGTCATCAGCGACTCGTAGCCCTCGCCGACCACGAAGCCGCGGCGGATGGCCCGGCCCTCGTCCGTGCGGACGGGGATGTTCTGGAGGTTGGGGTCGGTGGAGGAGAGGCGTCCCGTGGCCGCGACCGTCTGGTTGAACGTCGTGTGGATACGGCCGTCCGCCGCGATGGTCTTGATCAGGCCCTCGACCGTCACGCGCAGCTTGGCCTGCTCGCGGTGGCGGAGCATGATCACCGGCAGTTCGTTGTCGGTCTGCGTCGCCAGCCAGGCCAGGGCGTCGGCGTCCGTGGTGTAGCCGGTCTTCGTCTTCTTCGTCCTGGGCAGGCCCAGCTCACCGAAGAGGACTTCCTGGAGCTGCTTGGGCGAGCCCAGGTTGAACTCGTGCCCGGCGGCGGCGTGGGCCTCCTTGACGGCCTGCTGGACGGCGCCGGCGAACATCTGCTCCATGGCTTCCAGATGCGCCCGGTCGGCGGCGATGCCGTGCCGCTCCATGCGGGCCAGCAGCGCGGAGGTGGGCAGCTCCATGTCGCGCAGCAGGTCCGCGGCGCCGACCTCCGTCAGCCGGGCCTCGAAGGCCTCGCCGAGGTCGAGGATGGCGCGGGCCTGCACCATGAGGGCCTCGGCCTCGGCGCCGTCGTCCGCGCCGAAGGCGAGCTGGCCGTCGGCCGCGGCGGCGGGGGCGAGCTCGCGGCCGAGGTACTCCAGGGACAGGGCGTCCAGGTCGAAGGAGCGGCGGCCCGGCTTGACGAGGTAGGCGGCGAGCGCGGTGTCCATGGAGACGCCGGCGATGCTCCAGCCGTGCTCGGCGAAGACGCGCATCGCACCCTTGGCGTTGTGGAAGACCTTGGGCCTGGCGGCGTCGGCGAGCCAGCCGGTGAGGGCCTTCTCGTCGGCCTCGTCGAGCTGGGTGGGGTCGATCCAGGCGGCCGGTCCCCCGGCTGCCGCGAGGGCGATCTCGGCGACCGAGCCGGTGCCGAGGCCCCAGGTGTCGACCGTGGCGACGCCGAGGGTCTGGGTGCCGTGCTCGGTGAGCCAGGCGGACAGCTCGCCGGTGCCGACGACAGTGCCGTCGAGTTCCACGCCGGCCGTCACGACCGGCGTCGACTCGGCCTCCTCGGCGCCGGGGTCGACGGCCAGGAGGCGCTCGCGCAGCGAGGGGTTACGGATCTCGAGGGTGTCGAGGATCATCGCGAGCGTCTTGCGGTCGTACGGGGCGCGCTCCAGGTCTGCGACCGTCTTCGGCAGCTCGACGGTGCGGACCATCTCGGTGAGGCGGCGGTTGAGCTTGACCGCCTCCAGGTGCTCGCGCAGGTTCTGGCCGGCCTTGCCCTTGACCTCCTCGACGCGCTCGACGAGGTCCGCGAACGAACCGAACTGGTTGATCCACTTCGCGGCGGTCTTCTCGCCGACGCCGGGGATGCCCGGGAGGTTGTCGGACGGGTCGCCGCGCAGGGCCGCGAAGTCGGGGTACTGGGCGGGGGTCAGGCCGTACTTCTCGAACACCTTCTCCGGGGTGAACCGGGTCAGCTCGGAGACACCCTTCGTCGGATAGAGCACGGTGGTGTGCTCGCTGACGAGCTGGAAGGAGTCGCGGTCGCCGGTGACGATCAGCACCTCGAAGCCGGCGGCCTCGGCCTGGGTGGCGAGCGTGGCGATGATGTCGTCGGCCTCGAAGCCGTCGACGGCGAACCGCGAGACGTGCATCGCGTCGAGCAGCTCGCCGATCAGCTCGACCTGGCCCTTGAACTCGTCGGGGGTCTTGGAGCGGTTGGCCTTGTACTCCGTGAACTCCTCGGAGCGCCAGGTCTTGCGCGACACGTCGAAGGCCACCGCGAAGTGCGTGGGCGCCTCGTCGCGCAGGGTGTTGGCCAGCATCGAGGCGAAGCCGTAGATCGCGTTCGTCGGCTGGCCCGTCGCGGTCGTGAAGTTCTCCGCGGGCAGCGCGAAGAACGCGCGGTACGCCAAGGAGTGCCCGTCCATGAGCATCAGGCGCGGGCGGCTGCCGCCGGGGCTGTTGTCGGTCTTCTTCGATGCTGTCTCTGCCACGCCCCCGATCCTGCCACGCCCCACTGACAGTCGTGCCCAGCCGCGGCCAAGCCTCACCAGGGGCCACCGAACCGCCCTCGTTCCCCCTTCCGCAACTATTGCTCAATACGCAACCATGGTCTCCGTCCTCCCCACGCCCCGGCGACCGTCACTGTCGGTGGTGCGTGCGAGGATCGGAGACGTAGTTCACATGTGCATGCGAAGGAGAGCGCCGCGATGGCAACGAAGCCGCCCAAGGGTGATCCGGTCCAGGACGCTCCGCAGGTCGCCGGGCCGAAGCACGCGGCGGCGGGGCTGCCGGCCGTGGGGCACAGCCTGCGCATCTCGCAGCAGCAGATGGGGCTGAAGCGGACCGCGCTGACGCTGCTGCGGGTGAACCAGAAGGAGGGCTTCGACTGCCCGGGCTGCGCCTGGCCGGAGCCGGACCACCGGCACACCCTCGAGTTCTGCGAGAACGGCGCGAAGGCCGTGGCCGAGGAGGCCACCCTGCGCCGGGTCACCCCGGAGTTCTTCGCCGCGCACCCCGTCACCGACCTCGCGACGCGCAGCGGCTACTGGCTGGGCCAGCAGGGACGGCTCACCCACCCCATGTACCTCCCCGAGGGCGGCACGCACTACGAGCCGGTGACCTGGGAGCGCGCCTTCGACATCGTCGCCGAGGAGATCGCCGCCCTCGACTCCCCCGACGAGGCCCTCTTCTACACCTCGGGGCGCACCAGCAACGAGGCCGCCTTCCTGTACCAGCTCTTCGCGCGCGAGCTCGGCACCAACAACCTGCCGGACTGCTCCAACATGTGCCACGAGTCCTCCGGCTCGGCCCTGTCGGAGACCATCGGCATCGGCAAGGGCAGCGTCCTGCTGGAGGACCTCTACAAGGCCGACCTGATCATCGTCGCCGGCCAGAACCCAGGCACCAACCACCCGCGCATGCTCTCCGCCCTGGAGAAGGCCAAGGCGGGCGGCGCGAAGATCGTCAGCGTCAACCCGCTGCCCGAGGCGGGCATGGAGCGGTTCAAGAACCCGCAGACCGCCCAGGGCATACTCAAGGGCGCGGCCCTCAACGACCTGTTCCTCCAGATCCGCATCGGCGGCGACCAGGCCCTCTTCCGCCTCCTCAACAAACTGATCCTGGAGACGGAAGGCGCCGTCGACCAGGCCTTCGTCGACGAACACACCCACGGCTTCGAGGAGTTCGCCCCGGCCGCCCGCGCCGCAGACTGGGACGAGACGCTCACCGCGACCGGCCTCACGCGCGCGGAGATCGAGGAAGCCCTCTCCCTGGTGCTCGCCTCGAAGCGCACCATCGTCTGCTGGGCGATGGGCCTGACCCAGCACAAGCACTCCGTGGCGACCATCCGCGAGGTGGTCAACTTCCTGCTCCTGCGCGGCAACATCGGCCGCCCGGGCGCGGGCGTGTGCCCGGTGCGCGGTCACTCCAACGTGCAGGGCGACCGCACCATGGGCATCTTCGAACGCCCCGCCCCGGCCTTCCTGGACGCCCTGGAGAAGGAGTTCGGCTTCGCGCCCCCGCGCGAGCACGGCTACGACGTCGTACGGGCCATCGAGGCACTGCGCGACGGCAGGGCGAAGGTCTTCTTCGCCATGGGCGGCAACTTCGTCTCCGCCTCCCCCGACACCGACGTCACCGAGGCGGCCATGCGGCGCGCCCGGCTGACCGTGCACGTGTCGACGAAGCTCAACCGCTCGCACGCCGTCACGGGCGCGCGTGCCCTGATCCTGCCGACCCTCGGCCGCACCGAACGCGACCTCCAGGGCAGCGGCGAGCAGTTCGTGACCGTCGAGGACTCGATGGGCATGGTGCACGCCTCCCGGGGCCGCCTGGAGCCCGCGAGCACCCACCTGCTGTCCGAGCCCGCCATCGTGGCCCGCCTGGCCCGCCGCGTCCTCGGTGACGCCTCCCGCACCCCTTGGGAGGAGTTCGAGAAGGACTACGCCACGATCCGGGACCGCATCGCGCGCGTGATCCCCGGCTTCGAGGACTTCAACGCGCGCGTGGCCGAGCCCGGCGGCTTCACCCTCCCCCACGCCCCCCGCGACGAGCGCCGCTTCCCGACCGCCACCGGCAAGGCCAACTTCACGGCCGCGCCCGTCGAGTACCCGGCGCTCCCCGAGGGCCGGCTGCTGTTGCAGACCCTGCGCTCGCACGACCAGTACAACACCACGATCTACGGCCTCGACGACCGCTACCGCGGCATCAGGAACGGCCGCCGGGTCGTCCTGGTCAACCCCGAGGACGCGGCAAAGCTGAAGCTCGCCGACGGCTCCTACGTGGACCTCGTCAGCGAGTGGAAGGACGGCGTCGAGCGCCGGGCTCCCGGATTCCGCGTCGTGCACTACCCGACCGCGCGCGGCTGTGCGGCCGCCTACTACCCCGAGACCAACGTCCTCGTCCCGCTGGACGCCACCGCGGACACCAGCAACACCCCGGCCAGCAAGTCCGTCGTCGTCCGTCTGGAACAATCGGCCACCGACTGAGCGTTTGCTCAGTCATCTGAGTTCGAGTGAGAGTTCCCGACGAACGGAGCCGGGCCCCATGGGCGAGCAGCAGCACGTGAAGTTCCCGCAAGAGGTCATCGACGAGTACGCCGCGCTCGGCGTGGACCTCCAGGCCCTGTTCTCCGCCGGACACCTCGGCACCCGCATGGGCGTCCAGATCGTCGAGGCCTCGGCGGAGAAGGTCGTCGGGACCATGCCCGTGGAGGGCAACACCCAGCCGTACGGACTGCTGCACGGCGGCGCGTCCGCCGTGCTCGCCGAGACCCTCGGCTCGGTCGGCTCGATGCTGCACGGCGGCAGCTCGAAGATCGCCGTGGGCGTGGACCTGAACTGCACCCACCACCGGGGCGCCCGCTCGGGCCTGGTGACCGGCGTGGCCACGCCCGTGCACCGGGGGCGCTCGACGGCGACGTACGAGATCGTGATCAGCGACGAGGAGGGGCGGCGGGTGTGCACCGCGCGGCTGACCTGTCTGCTGCGCGACGTGAACCCGGGCGACGCCGCCCGCGTCGGGGCCGGCGCCTGACGGCAGGACCTCTGGCCCCGACCGTGCCGCAAGGCCTAGCGTCGGGGCATGCGAACGGGAGGAACCCCGGTCCTCGGGGCCGGGGTCGGAGTCGGGGTCGGGGCCGGGGTCGGGTTCTTGGTGGTCCTTCTGACCCTCGGCGGATGCGGAGACTCCGGCTCCGCCACCGCACAGGCACCGACGCCTGCGTCGGCGTCGGCATCGCCACCGCCATCGGCACCCCCTTCCCCCAGCGCACCCCCCGAAGACCTCTGCACCCGCCTCGTCGCCCACTGGTCCCGCGAGGTGCTGGACCAGAACACCTACGGCGACTACCAGTCCATGGGCCTGTCCAACGGCCAGTACGACATCCTCATCAAGGTCGTCGACGCCGCCCGCGCCGCGAAGAAGAAGCAAGGCGCCGCGGCCGCCGACCAGTTGATCGACCGTCAGGCCCGCAGCGGCTGCGTGCGGTGGTACCGCGACGGCGGCCCCGGCAAGGGACCCTGGCAGTGAGCGGCGTCGGACCGGTCGAACCGGGCGAGGGCACGCACGCCTGGGACACCCTGGACACCCTGGACGCCACCACCCGGCCCCGACCTCGCGGCCGCGTCGGCGAGTTGTACGCCAGACACCGGCGCTCCGTCCTCGCCACCGCGACCGCCACGGTCCTCCTCGCGTGCGGCACCTACCTCTACGCGACCCGGCCCCAGCCGCCGGCGCCTCCCGACCCGCCGTACCCGTCCCAAGTGACGGACCTGCACTACCTCAGCGGCGAGGCCACGCCCAAGGGCGCCGGGCCGCACAGCTTCAGCTTCGGGGTGGAACTGAGCGTGCTCGCCGGGCCGCCGGTCACCGTGACCCGCGTTTCACAGCCGTACGCGGGCATGTCGGTGACCTCCACCCCAAAGGCCCCTTTCCGGACGAGTGCGGGGACGAGCCGCAAGGTCGTCATCACGATGCGGGTGTCGCAATGCAGAAAAGTGCCATGGAACGCCGGACTCCCTTTCCTTGACGTAACTCTACGTAATACGCGCGCAATAGAAGTTCACAGTTTCATCCTCGGGCAGCGATACGCCCAACATCTGTCAGAGGCCCTACAAGTCGCCTGCAGCAACGGTTCTGGGTAATTAGCAAAACCCCTGAGACACCTGAACACCCCCGGGCGGGTCCTGCGGGTTCTCAAAATGTGGACAGGGCGAATCGGCCTGAATTCCGCTGTTCCACCCACTCAGTACCGCTCTGCATTACGACGTGTCATAACAAGAGCGTCACAGCCTCCGTCAGACCCTCCTCCACCCTCCCTGCACACGCTTAGAGTCACGCCCAGTCACCGCGCCATGGAAACTCACCACAGACCAGCGCAGAGACTCGGCCGCTTCCAGGGGGGAGCGCCGCGCCAGTGAAAGGACGAATCGTGCGTCAACGTTCGCTCATCACCATCACCGCCGCGCTGGCGGCGGGAGCACTCACCCTCACCGCCTGCGGCTCGCGCGACGACGACGGCGGCTCGGACTCCGGTAGCGGCGGCACCAAGGTCGTCATCGGTGTCGACGCCCCGCTGACGGGTGACCTCTCCGCCCTCGGCCTCGGCATCAAGAACTCCGTCGACCTCGCCGCGAAGACCGCCAACAAGCAGAAGCTCGTCGACGGCGTCACCTTCGAGATCAAGGCCCTCGACGACCAGGCCCAGCCCTCCTCGGGCCAGGCCAACGCCTCCACCTTCGTCAGCGACGACAAAGTCCTCGGCGTCGTCGGCCCGCTGAACTCCTCCGTCGCCGAGTCCATGCAGAAGGTCTTCGACGACGCCAAGCTCGTCGAGATCTCCCCGGCCAACACCGGCCCGGCCCTCACGCAGGGTGTCGACTGGCAGACCAAGAAGGTCCGCACCTACAAGTCGTACTTCCGCACCGCGACCACGGACGCCATCCAGGGCCCGTTCGCCGCGCAGTACGTCTACAACGACGCCAAGAAGAAGAAGGTCTTCGTCATCGACGACAAGAAGACCTACGGCGCCGGTCTCGCCGCCACCTTCACCGACGAGTTCAAGAAGATCGGCGGCAAGGTCGTCGGCACCGACCACATCGACCCGGACACCAAGGACTTCTCCGCGGTCGCCACCAAGGTCAAGAACTCCGGCGCCGACGTCGTCTACTACGGCGGCGAGTACCCGCAGGCCGGCCCGCTGAGCAAGCAGATCAAGGCCGCCGGTGCCAAGATCCCGCTCGTCGGCGGTGACGGCATCTACGACCCGACCTTCATCGAGCTGGCCGGTGCCAACAGCGCCGGTGACCTCGCCACCTCCGTCGGCGCCCCGGTCGAGACCCTCGACTCCGCCAAGCAGTTCGTCGCCGACTACAAGAAGGCCGGCTACAAGGAGGAGTACGCGGCCTACGGCGGCTACTCCTACGACGCCGCCTGGGCGATCATCCAGGCCGTGAAGAAGGTTGTCGACGACAACGGCGGCAAGCTGCCGTCCGACGCCCGCGCGAAGATCACCGCCGCCACCCAGAACGTCTCCTTCGACGGTGTGACCGGCAAGGTCTCCTTCGACGAGTTCGGTGACGCCACCAACAAGCAGCTCACCGTCTACGCCGTCGAGAACGGTGCCTGGAAGGCCGTCAAGTCCGGTACCTACACCGGCTGACCCACCCCCACCCGCACCACCTGAGCCGCGCGGGGCGCTGTTCCACAGGCGCCCCGCGCGGACTCGCATCCGGCCCCGGACACACATCCGGTCACATCCGTCGAACATCCGAAACCTCGGAGGACATGCGGTGAACGAACTGCCGCAGCAGCTGGTCAACGGCCTGCTACTAGGAGCAATGTACGGGCTGGTCGCCATCGGCTACACAATGGTCTATGGCATTGTCCAGCTCATCAACTTCGCCCACGGCGAGATCTTCATGATCGGAGGGTTCGGAGCCCTCACGGTCTACCTGTACGTACTGCCCGACGGCACCACCATGTGGGTCGCACTGCCACTGATGCTCGTGGGAGCCGTCATCGCAGCCGTCCTCGTCGCCGTCGGAGCGGAACGGTTCGCCTACCGCCCCCTGCGCACCGCGCCACGCCTGGCGCCCCTCATCACCGCCATCGGCCTCTCCCTCGCCCTCCAGCAGGCCGTGTGGGCCTGGTACCCCGGCGCCAAGGAGTCCATCAACTTCCCCGAGATCCCGGGCGGACCCTTCGAGATCGGCAGCGTCACCATCCAGACCGGTGACATCTTCCTGTTCGTCGCCGCCCCCGTCAGCATGGCGATCCTCGCCTACTTCGTCATGAAGACCCGCACCGGCCGCGGCATGCAGGCCACCGCGCAGGACCCCGACACCGCCAAGCTCATGGGCATCAACACCGACCGCATCATCGTGGTCGCCTTCGCCCTCGGCGCCCTCTTCGCCGCCGTCGGAGCCGTCGCCTACGGCCTCAAGTACGGCCAGGTCCAGTTCCGCATGGGCTTCATCCTCGGCCTCAAGGCCTTCACCGCGGCCGTCCTCGGCGGCATCGGCAACATCTACGGCGCCATGCTCGGCGGCCTCGTCCTCGGCCTCGCCGAGACCATGGCCACCGCCTACATCGCCGACGTCCCCGGCTTCGACCTCCTCGGCGGCCAGTCCTGGGCCAACGTCTGGGCCTTCGTACTCCTCATCCTCGTACTCCTCGTCAGGCCACAAGGCCTGCTCGGCGAGCGCGTCGCGGACAGGGCGTGACACCGATGACGACACAGACCACCGAAAGCACCGGCGCCCCCGTCAACAAGGACAGCGCCACCAAGGGCCTCGTCGGCCTCCCCGAGAACGTCGGCCGCGCCCTCGCCACCATCGGCGGCGCCCTCGCCGTCGTCTCCACCTTCCTCGCCTGGACCTGGACCTCCGCCTTCCCCGGCGACCTCACCGTCTACGGCTACCCCGGCGGCCTCCAGGTCCTCGTCCTCATCGGCGGCGCCCTCACCACCCTCTTCGGCCTCGCCTCGTACGGCGTCAAGGGCCTGCGCTGGCTCACCCCCGCCGGCGCCGACGGCGCCATCAAGCTGGCCGCCACCGGCACCTTCGCCACCACCTGGTACACCGTCATCGCGATCAGCGACGAACTCGGCGGCGTCGTCAACCTCGAACCCGGCGGCTACATCGCCGCGGCCGTCACCCTCGCCGCCTTCCTCGGCGCGTTCTCCCTGCCCTTCGAACGGCCGGAGGACGAGCCGGTCGACGAGGACGAGAGCGTCGGCGAACGCATCGGCCGCATCTGGCGCCACATCGTGGCCCTCCTGAAGTCGGCCGTCTTCACCCCCTCCCCGGCCCCGGCCCGCAAACTCCCCGCCTACGCCGAGATCCTCGTCATCGTCGCCGCCATGGCCGTCGGCCTGACCGTCTTCACCTACGGCATCGGCACCGAGTACGACGAACTCTTCGTCGGCTTCCTCATCACCGTCGGGTTCCTCTTCGCCGCCCTCTCCAAGGCCGGGCTCGTGGCCCGGGTCTCGGCGATCACCGGCCGGCACAGCACCATCACCATGTTCGGCGCGTTCATCGCCGCCGCCCTCTTCCCCTTCACCCAGTCCGACGACCAGTACGCGACCATCGGCGTCTACATCCTGATCTTCGCCACCGTCGCCCTCGGCCTGAACATCGTCGTCGGCCTCGCCGGCCTCCTCGACCTCGGATACGTCGCCTTCCTCGGCGTCGGCGCCTACACCGCGGCCATGGTCTCCGGCTCCCCCTCCTCGCCGTTCGACCTGCACCTGCCGTTCTGGCTGTCCGCGCTCCTCGGCGCCGCGGTCGCCATGGTCTTCGGCGTCCTCATCGGCGCCCCCACCCTGCGACTGCGCGGCGACTACCTCGCCATCGTGACGCTCGGCTTCGGTGAGATCTTCCGCATCACCGTCCTCAACATGGACGGCACCAGCGGACCCGACATCACCAACGGCTCCAACGGCATCTCCTCCATCCCGAACCTCGACATCCTCGGATTCGACTTCGGACTGGAACACACCATCCTCGGCTTCACCATCGGCCGATTCGCCAACTACTTCCTGCTGATGCTCCTCATCACGCTCATCGTCGTGGTGGTCTTCAAGCGCAGCAGCGACTCCCGCATCGGCCGCGCCTGGATTGCCATCCGCGAGGACGAGACCGCCGCCCTCGCCATGGGCATCAACGGCTTCCGCGTCAAGCTCATCGCGTTCGCCCTCGGCGCCTCCCTCGCCGGCCTCGCCGGCGCCGTCCAGGCCCACGTCACCTACACCGTGACCCCCGAGCAGTACCAGTTCGCCCACGTCGTCCCGCCCAACTCGGCCTTCCTCCTCGCGGCGGTCGTCCTCGGCGGCATGGGCACCATCGCCGGCCCCCTCGTCGGCGCGGCCCTGCTCTACCTCATCCCGGCCAAGCTCCAGTTCCTGGGCGACTACCAGCTCTTCGCCTTCGGCGTCGCGCTCGTCCTGCTGATGCGGTTCCGCCCCGAGGGCCTCATCCCGAACCGGCGCCGCCAACTCGAATTCCACGAAGAGGCCGAAGCCCCCGCAGTCCTCAGCAAGACAGGGGTCTGACACATGACCGACACCACCACCGTCACCGGGACCACCGTCCTCGACGCCCGCGGCGTCACGATGCGCTTCGGCGGCCTCACCGCCGTACGCAACGTCGACCTCCAGGTCAACAGCGGCGAGATCGTCGGCCTCATCGGCCCCAACGGCGCCGGCAAGACAACCTTCTTCAACTGCCTCACCGGCCTCTACATCCCCACCGAGGGAGAGGTCCGCTACAAGGGCACCGTCCTGCCGCCCAAGTCCTTCAAGGTCACCGCCGCCGGCATCGCCCGCACCTTCCAGAACATCCGTCTGTTCGCCAACATGACGGTCCTGGAGAACGTGCTCGTCGGCCGCCACACCCGCACCAAGGAAGGCCTCTGGAGCGCCCTGCTCCGCGGCCCCGGCTTCCACAAGGCCGAAGCCGCCTCCCGCGAACGCGCCATGGAACTCCTGGAGTTCGTCGGCCTCGCGAACAAGGCCGAGCACCTGGCTCGTAACCTCCCCTACGGCGAGCAGCGCAAGCTGGAGATCGCGCGAGCGCTGGCCAGCGAGCCCGGCCTGCTCCTGCTCGACGAGCCGACCGCCGGCATGAACCCCCAGGAGACGCGGGCGACCGAGGAACTGGTCTTCGCCATCCGCGACAAGGGCATCGCCGTCCTCGTCATCGAGCACGACATGCGCTTCATCTTCAACCTCTGCGACCGCGTAGCCGTCCTCGTCCAGGGCGAGAAGCTCATCGAGGGCGACAGCGCCACCGTCCAGGGCGACGAACGCGTCATCGCCGCCTACCTCGGCGAACCCTTCGAAGGCACCCCCGGCGACGAAGAAGTGGCCGAAGTCGAAGCAGCCGAAGCAAGCGCCCCCTCGGACGCCACGCCCGGCAAGGAGAACGACCGATGACCGCACTCCTCGAGGTCGAGGACCTCCGCGTCGCCTACGGCAAGATCGAGGCCGTCAAGGGCATCTCCTTCAAGGTCGAGGCCGGCGAGGTCGTCACCCTCATCGGCACCAACGGCGCCGGCAAGACGACGACCCTGCGCACCCTGTCGGGTCTCCTCAAGCCGGTCGGCGGCCAGATCAAGTTCGGCGGCAAGTCGCTGAAGAAGGTCCCCGCCCACGACATCGTCTCGCTGGGGCTGGCCCACTCCCCCGAGGGCCGGCACATCTTCCCCCGCATGACGATCGAGGACAACCTCCGCCTCGGCGCCTTCCTCCGCAACGACAAGGCAGGCATCGAGAAGGACATCCAGCGCGCCTACGACCTCTTCCCCATCCTGGGCGAACGCCGTAAGCAGGCCGCGGGCACCCTGTCCGGCGGCGAGCAGCAGATGCTGGCGATGGGCCGCGCCCTGATGTCCCAGCCCAAGCTGCTGATGCTGGACGAGCCCTCCATGGGTCTGTCCCCGATCATGATGCAGAAGATCATGGCGACGATCGCCGAACTGAAGTCCCAGGGCACGACGATCCTCCTCGTCGAGCAGAACGCCCAGGCGGCCCTCTCCCTGGCCGACCACGGCCACGTGATGGAGATCGGCAAGATCGTCCTGTCGGGCAGCGGACAGAGCCTGCTGCACGACGAGTCGGTCCGCAAGGCGTACCTGGGTGAGGACTGAGCCCGCACGCTGATACGACGAGGCCCGCGCCCCCTGTCGGGGACGCGGGCCTCACGCTTGGCCGCGCTGGTCAGCCCTTGGACGCCTTCTTCTCCTCGGCGTCCTGGATGACGGCCTCGGCGACCTGCTGCATCGACATACGCCGGTCCATCGACGTCTTCTGGATCCACCGGAACGCGGCGGGCTCGGTCAGCCCGTACTCGGTCTGGAGGATGGACTTGGCACGGTCGACCAGCTTGCGCGTCTCCAGGCGGAGCGTGAGGTCGGCGACCTCCTTCTCCAACTCCTTCAGCTCGGTGAACCGGGAAACGGCCATCTCGATCGCGGGCACGACGTCGCTCTTGCTGAACGGCTTCACGAGATACGCCATGGCACCGGCGTCGCGAGCCCTCTCCACGAGGTCACGCTGCGAGAAGGCGGTGAGCATCAGCACCGGCGCGATGCGCTCTTCGGCGATCTTCTCGGCGGCGGAGATGCCGTCCATCTTGGGCATCTTCACGTCGAGGATGACGAGGTCGGGCTGGTGCTCACGGGCGAGCTCGATGGCCTGCTCACCGTCACCGGCCTCGCCTACGACGCTGTAGCCCTCTTCCTCCAGCATCTCTTTGAGGTCGAGCCGGATCAGTGCCTCGTCCTCGGCGATGACGACACGGGTCGTCAGCGGAGGCACGTGCGACTTGTCGTCGTCGGGCGCGTCTACGGGCTGGGGCGACTCGGGGGCGGTCACGGGGGCTCCTCGTTCAGGGGCAGGGGTGCTGCTGACAAGAGCGTACCTAGCTGCGGTAAGGTGGGGGCACGGCGGGTAACCACCAACCTTCACATCGAAGGTGAGCCCCGGTAGCCCAGCGGTAGAGGCCATGGATTCAAAACCCATACAGCGTCGGTTCGAATCCGACCCGGGGTACTTTTCCTTGGATTCCAAGGAACTCGCCGAAAGCGGATGTCCACGTTCTCGTGAACATCCGCTTTTTGCTGCGTGTTGTCGCGATCACTCGCACACCCTGATCAGATGTACGACATCAGCACGCGCAAGCGGGCGTTGACCCTGGTGGCACAGGGGCGCAGCCTGAACTCCGTCAGCAAAGAGACAGGCATCTCCCGACACGCGATTTCATGTTGGCTGAGCCGAATCGAGCCGTTGTCTCGAACCCCGCCATGCATTCGCTGCACGGACGCGCCAGAGCTACCCGAAAACCCTGCGGCGTACGCCTACTTGTTGGGTCTCTACTTGGGGGACGGCTACATCATCTCTAAGCCGAGACAGCACTACCTCATGGTTTCGTGCACTGCCTCCTGGCCGGGGCTCGTTGAGGCCGCCGAAGCCGCCATGCGCAAGGTCCTGCCCTACCCCAGCACCAGCCGTGTCCAACGGGCTGGATGTATCGAGGTGAAGTCGTTCAGCAAGCACTGGACCTGCATGTTCCCCCAGCACGGCCCAGGCAAGAAGCATGACCGCCCCATCACCCTCGAACCCTGGCAACAGGCCATCGTCGACGCCCACCCCTGGGAGTTCATCCGGGGCCTCATCCACTCCGACGGCTGCCGCATCACCCACTGGACCACCCGCATGGTCGCCGGTGAGCGCAAGCGCTACGAATACCCCCGGTACTTCTTCACCAACAAGTCGGACGACATCAGGAAGCTCTTCACCGACACCCTCGACAAGGTCGGCGTCGAGTGGACCACCCTCGCGCGCGGCAGCGACCCCTTCAACATCTCCATCGCCCGCAAAGCCTCAGTAGCCCTCATGGACACCCACGTAGGCCCCAAACACTGACCGCTCCTACTTGTCATCCACCCCGATGTGATGCACCCGGACCAGGTTCGTCGACCCGGACACCCCAGGCGGCGAACCGGCCGTGATGACCACGATGTCGCCCTTCTGGCAGCGGCCGTACTTCAACAGCAGTTCGTCCACCTGGTCGACCATCGCGTCCGTGGAATCCACATGCGGCCCGAGGAACGTCTCCACACCCCACGTCAGATTCAACTGCGAGCGAGTAGCCGGCTCCGGCGTGAACGCCAGCAGCGGGATCGGGGACCGGTACCGGGAGAGCCTCCGTACCGTGTCCCCGGATTGCGTGAACGCGACCAAGAACTTCGCGCCCAGGAAGTCGCCCATCTCCGCCGCCGCCCGAGCCACCGCCCCGCCCTGGGTGCGGGGCTTGTTGCGGTCCGTCAGTGGGGGCAGGCCCTTCGCGAGGATGTCCTCCTCCGCCGCCTCCACGATCCGCGCCATCGTCCGGACCGTCTCCACCGCGTACTTGCCGACGCTCGTCTCGCCCGACAGCATCACCGCGTCCGTGCCGTCGATGACCGCGTTGGCGACGTCCGAGGCCTCCGCCCGCGTGGGTCGCGAGTTGTCGATCATCGAGTCCAGCATCTGCGTCGCCACGATCACCGGCTTGGCGTTGCGCTTGGCCAGTTTGATCGCGCGTTTCTGGACGATCGGGACCTGTTCCAGGGGCATTTCGACGCCGAGGTCACCGCGCGCGACCATGATGCCGTCGAAGGCCGCGACGATGTCCTCGATCGCGTCCACCGCCTGCGGCTTCTCCACCTTGGCGATCACCGGCAGCCTGCGGCCCTCCTCGTCCATGATGCGGTGGACGTCCTCGATGTCCCGGCCGGAGCGGACGAAGGACAGGGCGATGACGTCGAAGCCCGCCCGCAGCGCCCAGCGCAGGTCCGCCTCGTCCTTCTCCGAGAGGGCCGGGACGGAGACCGCCACGCCGGGGAGGTTCAGGCCCTTGTGGTCGGAGATCATGCCGCCTTCGACCACCGTCGTGTGGACGTGCGGGCCGTCGACTTCCGTGACCTCCAGGCACACCTTGCCGTCGTCGACGAGGATGCGCTCCCCTGGCGTCACGTCCTCCGCCAGGCCGGCGTACGTCGTCCCGCACCGCCCCTGGTTTCCCTCCACGCCCTCCTCCACCGTGATGGTGAAGGAATCCCCGCGTTCAAGGAGTACGGGGCCCTCCGCGAAGCGTCCGAGGCGGATCTTCGGGCCCTGAAGGTCGGCGAGGAGGCCGACGCTGTGGCCGGTCTCGTCGGAGGCCTTGCGGACGCGCTGGTAGCGCTCCTCGTGTTCGGCGTAGCCGCCGTGGCTGAGGTTGAAGCGGGCTACGTCCATTCCGGCTTCGACCAGGGCTTTGATCTGGTCGTATGTGTCGGTGGCGGGGCCCAGGGTGCAGACGATTTTGGCTCGGCGCATGGTTCGACCTTAGGGCTTACCGGCGGGTAGGGAATTGGCCGGGAATGACCGCCCAACAACCTTTCGATGAAGGGGTGTTGACAAGACTTGAAGTGGGCGGTTCACAGTCGCGGCGGGTGCATGGTGAAGCGGGCGTTGACCTGGGCGTGGACGTGTTGGCGTTGGGGTTCGAGGTCGAGGGGGGCTGCGGCGGTGTCTTCCGCGGCGGCGTAGGCCATGGAGCGCATGCGGCCGCCGGGTGCGGCGGGGGCGAGGGGCTGGGCGTTCTCGGCGCCGATGTCGGCGAGCTCCACCAGGGCCGCGAGCGTCGTACCCAGTGCTTCCGCGTACTCCTGTGCTCGCTGGACCGCTTCGCGTACGGCCTGTTGGCGTGCCTCGCGGTAGGCGGGTGAGGTGAGGCGCAGGGCCCACCAGGGGCCGTCCACGTGGGTGAGGTCCAAGTCGGCTACGCGGGTGGTGAGTTCGCCCAAGGCCGTGAAGTCCGTGAGTTCCGCGGTGATGCGGACGCGGCCGTGATAGGCATGCACCCTCTCTCCCCGTCCCTTCTCCTTCAGTTCCGGGGTGATGGAGAAGGAGCCCGTCTCCAGTTTCTCGACCGCGTCGCCGTAGGTCTTGATGAGGTCGAGGACCGTGGCGTTGCGGCGGGTGAGGTCGTCGAGGGCGGTGCGGCGGTCTTTGCCGCGGGCGGCGACGGTGACGCCGATGCGGGCGATCTCGGGGTCGACTTCGAGGCGTGCTTCGCCGCGGACGGCGATGCGGGGGGCGTCGGGGGTGCCGTAGGGCACGGGGGGTGCGGGGTCCGGGGAAGGTGTGGTCATACGACCCACTCTGTCACTTCTTGACTGGTTACCGGCGGCTCAAGTGACGGGTTAGGTCACCAGATCGAAACCTCTGGGGGCTATTGCCGTTCGGCATGCTCGGGTCAGAATCTACGCGCGTTTATCTACGCGCGTCGTTGACCGTGCCCCTAGGAGATCTAGACATGCCGTTGAACCGCAGGAAGTTCCTGGAGAAGTCCGCCGTGACCGGAGCCGGGGTCGCGCTGGCGAGCGCGGTGGGGGCTCCTGCGGCGCAGGCGGCGGAGGCCGGGAAGGGGAAGAAGCCGGCGAAGCGGTACTCCCTGACGGTGATGGGCACGACGGACCTGCACGGGCATGTCTTCAACTGGGACTACTTCAAGGACGCGGAGTACTCGGACGCGAAGGGCAACGCGCAGGGTCTGTCGCGTATCTCGACGCTGGTGAACCAGGTGCGCGCGGAGAAGGGGCGCTGCAACACGCTGTTGCTCGACGCGGGCGACACGATCCAGGGCACGCCGCTGACGTACTACTACGCGAAGGTGGACCCGATCACCGCCCCCGGTGGTCCCGTGCACCCGATGGCCGCCGCCATGAACGCCATCGGGTACGACGCCGTGGCGCTCGGCAACCACGAGTTCAACTACGGCATCGAGACGCTGCGGAAGTTCGAGGAGCAGTGTGACTTCCCGCTGCTGGGTGCGAACGCGCTGGACGCGAAGACGCTGAAGCCGGCGTTCCCGCCCTACTTCATCAAGAAGTTCCACGTGCCGGGTGCGCCGCCGGTGAAGGTGGCGGTGCTCGGGCTCACCAACCCGGGTATCGCGATCTGGGACAAGGCGTACGTCGAGGGCAAGCTGACGTTCCCGGGTCTGGAGGAGCAGGCGGCGAAGTGGGTGCCGAAGCTGCGGTCGATGGGCGCGGACGTGGTCGTCGTGTCGGCGCATTCGGGGTCGTCAGGTACGTCCTCCTACGGTGACCAGCTGCCGTACGTCGAGAACTCGGCCGCGCTCGTCGCCCAGCAGGTGCCGGGGATCGACGCGATTCTCGTCGGGCACGCGCACGTGGAGATCCCGGAGCTGAAGGTCACCAACACGGCGACCGGCAAGACCGTCGTGCTGTCCGAGCCGCTGGCCTATGCGGAGCGGCTGTCGCTGTTCGACATCGAGCTGGTCTTCGAGAAGGGGAGGTGGACGGTCGAGTCGGTCGCCGCGTCCGTCCTCAACTCGAACTCGGTCGCGGACGACCCGAAGATCACGAAGCTGCTGAAGGACGACCACGACGTCGTCGTGGAGTACGTCAACCAGGTCGTCGGTACGGCGACGCAGACGTTGACGACGGTCGAGGCGCGCTACAAGGACGCCCCGATCATCGACCTGATCACGAAGGTCCAGGAGGACGTCGTCAAGGCGGCGCTGGCGTCCACCGAGTACGCCTCGCTGCCGGTCATCGCGCAGGCGTCGCCGTTCTCGCGGACCTCGGAGATCCCGGCCGGTGACGTCACCATCCGCGACCTGTCGAGCCTGTACGTGTACGACAACACGCTGGTCGCGAAGCTCCTGACCGGGGCGCAGATCAGGGCGTACCTGGAGTACTCGGCGCAGTACTTCGTGCAGACGGCGGCGGACGCGGTGGTGGACGTCGAGAAGCTGACGAACGCGAACAACCGGCCGGACTACAACTACGACTACGTGTCGGGGCTGTCGTACGACATCGACATCGCGCAGGCGGCGGGTTCGCGGATCAAGAACCTGACGTACAACGGTGCCGCGTTGGACGACGCGCAGCAGTTCGTGTTCGCGGTGAACAACTACCGTGCGAACGGCGGCGGTGCGTTCCCGCATGTGGCGTCGGCGAAGGAGCTGTGGTCGGAGTCGACGGAGATCCGTACCCGGATCGCGGAGTGGGTGACGGCCAAGGGTGTGCTGAACCCCGCTGACTTCGCGTCGGTGGACTGGAAGTTGACGCGGAACGGTACGCCGGTGTTCTAGCCGACTTTGGCGCGTTGGACTCGTCGCGGACCCGGCCTTGAGGCGGTACGGGTCCGCGACGGCTTTTATCGGGCGTCTGTCAGCGGGGTGAGCGCGGCGGGGGCCTGGCGGGCCTGCGGGACCCGGGCCGTCTGCTCGAGTCCGAAGGTGGTGAAGGCCGTTCGGGTGGGCAGGGGGTAGGGGTCCTTGCCGGTCACGGTGTTGAGGATGGCGGCGCTGCGCCAGGCGGCGAGGCCGAGGTCGGGGGTGCCGACGCCGTGGGTGTGGCGTTCGGCGTTCTGGACGTAGAGGGAGCCGGTGACGGAGGCGTCCATGACGAGCCTGAAGTGTTCGTCGACGCGGGGGCGGTCGCGGCTGTCGCGGCGCAGGTAGGGGTCGAGTCCGGCGAGGATGCGGGCGAGGGGGCGTTCGCGGTAGCCGGTGGCGAGGACGACGGCGTCGGTGGTGAGGCGGGAGCGGGTGTTCTGCTCGGTGTGTTCGAGGTGGAGTTCGACCTTGGTGGTGGCGACCCGGCCGGCGGTGCGGACGCGGACGCCGGGGGTGAGGGTGGTGTCGGGCCAGCCGCCGTGCAGGGTGCGTTGGTAGAGCTCGTCGTGGATGGCGGCGATGGTGTCGTTGTCGATTCCCTTGTGGAGTTGCCACTGGGTGGTGACGAGGCGGTCGCGGACGCCTTCGGCGAGGGCGTGGAAGTAGCGGGTGTAGTCGGGGGTGAAGTGCTCCAGGCCGAGCTTGGAGTACTCCATGGGGGCGAAGGCTTCGGTGCGGCCGAGCCAGTGGAGGCCTTCGCGGCCGGCGGGGCGCTGACGGAGCAGGTCGAGGAAGATCTCGGCGCCGGACTGTCCGAGGCCGATGACGGTGACGTGTTCGGCGGCGGTGAGGGTCTCGCGGTGGGCGAGGTAGTCGGCGGCGTGGATGACGGGCACGCCGGCGGCTTCGACGAGCGGCTTGAGGGGTTCGGGGACGTAGGGCTCGGTGCCGACGCCGAGGACGATGTTCCTGGTGTACGTACGGCCGAGGGCCTCGGCTTCGCCTTCCGTGTCGAGCTGGGTGAAGTCGACTTCGAAGATGTCGCGTTCGGGGTTCCAGCGGACGGCGTCGACCTGGTGGCCGAAGTGGAGGCCGGGGAGGTTCTCGGCGACCCAGCGGCAGTAGGCGTCGTACTCGGCGCGCTGGATGTGGAAGCGCTCGGCGAAGTAGAAGGGGAAGAGCCGTTCGCGGGCCTTGAGGTAGTTCAGGAAGGTCCAGGGGCTGGCGGGGTCGGCGAGGGTCACCAGGTCGGCGAGGAACGGGACTTGGATGCGCGCGCCGTCGATGAGGAGGCCTGGGTGCCAGTCGAAGGCGGGGCGTTGTTCGTAGAAGGCGGTGTCGAGTTCGGCGAGGGGGTGGGCGAGGGCGGCGAGGGAGAGGTTGAAGGGGCCGATGCCGATGCCGACCAGGTCGCGGGGTGCGTCGGGCTCGTGGGGCGGGGTGGGGGTGGGGGTGGGGCTCATCGGGGGGTGGTTCCTTCCACGAGTTTCAGGAGGGCGGCCAGGTCGTCGGGCCGGGTGTGGGGGTTGAGGAGGGTGGCCTTGAGCCAGAGCCGGCCGTCCATGCGGGCCCGGCCGAGGACGGCGCGGCCGGTGGTGAGGAGGTGCCGGCGGGTGGCGGCGATGTCGTCGTCGGTCGCGTGTGCGGGGCGGAACAGCACCGTGCTGATGGTGGGCCGGTCGTAGAGCTCGAAGCGGGGGTGTGCGTCGAGGAGCTCCGCGAACTCGCGGGCCCGGTCGCAGACTTGGTCGACGAGGGCGCCGAGTCCTGCCCGCCCGAGGGTTTTCAGGGTGACGGCGATTTTCAGCACGTCGGGGCGGCGGCTGGTGCGCAGGGAGCGGCCGAGGAGGTCGGGCAGGCCTGCCTCGGTGTCGTCGTCGGCGTTGAGGTAGTCGGCGCGTTGGTGGAGGGCGGCGAGGTCCTGCGGGGCCTTGACGGCGAGGAGGCCGGCGGCGACGGGTTGCCAGCCGAGTTTGTGCAGGTCGAGGGTGACGGTGCCGGCGGCGCTGATGCCGGTGAGTTGGTGACGCCGGGTTTCGCTGAAGAGGAGGCCTCCGCCGTATGCCGCGTCGATGTGGAAGCGGGCTCCGTGGGTGTCGCAGACGGCGGCGATCTCGGGGAGGGGGTCGATGAGGCCGGCGTCGGTGGTGCCTGCGGTGGCGGCGACGAGGTGGGGGCCCTGGTGCCGGGTGAGGGTTTCGGCGAGGGCGGTGGGGTCGAGGGTGCCGGTGGGGGTGGGGACGATCACTGGGTCGGGAAGGCCGAATAGCCAGGCGGCGCGGGGCAGTGAATGGTGGGCGTTTGCCCCGCAGATCAGCCGGACGCCGGCACCGAGGGATTCCCTGGCCAGGAGTAGGGCCAGTTGGTTGGATTCGGTGCCGCCCGTTGTTACCAGGGCGTCGCTGTCGGCTGCGGGTAGGTGGAGGCTTGTCGCGCAGTTCCCCGCGCCCCTGGGCGGCTCACCGTAGACCTCGTTTGTAAGTGCCCGAGTTACCAGCAGCTCCAGTTCGGACGCCGCTGGTGCCTGGTCCCAGGAGTCCAGGGAGGGGTTGAGCACGCTCGCAGCCAAGTCCGCTGCCGCTGCGACCGCCAGCGGCGGGCAGTGCAGATGCGCCGCGCACAGCGGGTCCGCCGGGTCCGCCGAGCCTTCCGCCAACGCCCGCACCACGTGCCGTAGCGCCTCCGGGTCACCCTCCTGCGGGAGTACGTCGCCCACGGCCGCCCGCAGCCGTTCCGCGACCGCCTCCGGGCCACCCCCCGGCAACGGCCCCCCACGCGCCCGCGCCCCCTCCCCCAGGGCCTCCAGGACCTCTGTGAGCAGCGGGCGCAGGGCGTCGGGGCCGGACGCGAGGGGTGGGGTGGGCATCGTGGGTCCTCCCGGGCGCGCTGGGCTAGAGGGAGTTCCAGCTTGTACGCGGATGCGTCATCGCGCCCGAAAAGACCAACGATCGAAACCCGAAAGGGGGTACGTCCGTGCGCTACGCCTGTCGCACTCGCAACGCACGCCCCAAGTCATCCAATTGGTCGGCGAGCTTGCGGCGCAGGGCCGGGATCGGGTCGGCGTCGCTCAGGCACCGCTCTCCCCAGCCCAGCGTCTCCGCGTCGACGGCGTGGGCCGGGAAGGCCCAGCGGCCGGTGGCGTCGGCGATGGCGGGGCCGCGGCGGGCGGCGAGGGTGACGGCGTCCTCGAAGAAGCGGGGGACGTACGCGCGGACGAGGTCGGCCTGTTCGGGCTGCCAGAAGCCCTGGGCGTTGGCGATGAACAGGTAGTTGGAGAGGTCGTCGTGGGTGAACATCGCCTCCCACGCCTTGGCCTTGGTGTCGGCGTCGGGCAGCGCGGCGCGGCAGCGGGTGGCGCCTTCCTGGCCGGTGGCGGAGGGGTCGCGGGCGAGTTCGGCGGCGATGGCGGTCTCGTCGGTGGCGCCGAGGACGGCGAGCCGGGCGAGGACGCGCCAGCGCAGTTCGGGGTCGAGTTCGGGGCCGCCGGGGACGGTGCCGTCGGCGAGCCAGGCGGCGATGGTGTCGGGGTGGGCGGCGACGTCGATGAAGTGGCGTACCGCGATGAGGCGCAGGCCGGGGTTGTCGCCGTCCTCGGTGCGGCGGATGAGGTCGCGGCACAGGCTGCTGAGCGTGGCGAGGGCGGCGGGGCGTTCCTCGGGGGTGGCGTAGCGGTCGGCGACCTGGACGGAGGCGAAGGCGAGGACGCCTTGGACGAGGGCGAGGTCGGTCTCGTACGGGAGGTGGGCGCGGGCCGCCTCCAGGTAGGCGACGGGCGGGAGTTCGCCGTCGCGGACGGCGTCGCGCAGGGCGTTCCAGACGACCGCGCGGGTGAGCGGCGAGGGCAGTCCGGACAGGCTCTCGGTGACCGTCTTGAAGGACTCGGCGTCGAAGCGGACCTTGGCGTAGGTGAGGTCGCCGTCGTTGAGGAGCAGCAGGGCGGGGCGCTTGCCGATGGGCAGCGGGCCGTCGGGCTGCGGGACGTCGAGGTCGAGGCGCTCGCGCAGGACGAGGTGGCGGCCCTCGTCGGCTGCGTTGTCGGCCAAGGCCCGGTCGTACAGGCCGACGGCGATGCGGTGGGGTCGGCTGCCGTCGTGTTCGACCTGGAGGGCGTAGGTGCCTTCGTCGCCGGGGATGATGACGGGCTTGAGGGTGTCGACGCCGGTGGTGCGCAGCCAGGTGTCGGCCCAGGCGTGGACGTCGCGGTCGGTGACGCTCGCGAGGGAGTCGATGAAGTCGGCGAGGGTGGCGTTGGCGAACTTGTGGCGGGCGAAGTGGGTGTTGATGCCGGCGAGGAAGTCCTTCTCGCCGAGCCAGGTCACCAACTGCCGTAGTGCGGAGGCGCCCTTGGCGTAGGAGATGCCGTCGAAGTTGAGCATCGCGGAGGCCGTGTCGGGGACGAGCTCGGGGTCGGGGGCGACGGGGTGGGTGGAGGGGCGCTGGTCGGCGTCGTAGCCCCAGGCCTTGCGGACGACGCCGAAGTCGGTCCAGGTGTCGGTGAAGCGGGTGGCTTCGGTGAGGGTCTGGTAGCCCATGTACTCGGCGAAGGACTCGTTGAGCCAGATGTCGTCCCACCAGCGCAGGGTGACGAGGTCGCCGAACCACATGTGGGCCATCTCGTGGGCGATGACCATGGCGCGGGTCTGGCGTTCGGTGTCGGTGACGGCGGAGCGGTAGACGAACTCGTCGCGGAAGGTGACGAGTCCGGGGTTCTCCATGGCGCCGGCGTTGAACTCGGGGACGAACGCCTGGTCGTAGGAGTCGAAGGGGTAGGGCTCCTCGAACTTCTCGTGGTAGCGGTCGTAGCACTGCTTGGTGATCGTGAGGAGTTCGTCGGCGTCCGCGTCGAGGTGGGGGGCGAGCGAGCGGCGGCAGTGGATGCCGAAGGGCAGGCCGCGGTGTTCGGTGCGGACGGAGTGCCAGGGGCCGGCGGCGACGGCGACGAGGTAGGTGGAGATGAGGGGGGTGGGGGCGGCCTGCCAGCGGCCGTCGCCGAGGGCGGTGGTGATGCCGTTGGCGAGGAACGTCCAGTTCTCGGGGACGGTCGCGGTGATCTCGAAGACGGCCTTGAGGTCGGGCTGGTCGAAGACGGGGAAGACGCGTTGGGCGTCGTCCATGCAGAGGTTCGAGTAGAGGTAGGTCTCGCCGTCGGTGGGGTCGGTGAAGCGGTGCATGCCCTCGCCGGTGCGGGAGTAGCGCATGCTCGCGTCGACGCTCAGTTCGTGTTCACCGGCGGTGAGGTTCTTCAGGGGGAGGCGGTTGCCGTCGAGGGTCTCGGGGTCGAGGGGCTGTCCGTCGAGGGTGACGGAGCGCAGTTCGGCGGGCTTGACCTCGATGAAGGTGTCCGCGTCCGTGCGCGCGGTGAAGCGGATGACGGTCTTCGAGTCGAAGGTGTCGTCGCCGGTGGTGAGATCGAGGTCGATCGTGTACCGGTGGACGTCGAGGAGTGTGGCACGGGTCTGCGCTTCGTCGCGCGTCAGTACGGACATGCACGACATGCTGCCTGATGGCGGGGTCGTGGCACAGGGGCGGATCGGTACGCGGCCTATGTCCGGTCCTGTTCGAGACTGTCGGTGTGCGCCCCTTGTGCGCGCTGGACGGGGACGCGGGGGTCCGGGTGGGGCAGGGCGGGGCGGGCGGGGCGGCCGGGGGCTTCGGGGCCGTCCTTGACGAGGGCGCGCAGGGCGCGGTTCTCCTCTTCGAGGGCGAGCCGGCGGCGGTGGGTGTCGTAGAGGTAGCGGACCTTGGTGCGCAGGGTCCAGGGGTCGATGGGTTTCATGACGAGGTCGGCGACGCCGAGGGCGAAGGCGGTGGCGGTGAGTTCCTGGTCGGGGCCGAAGCCGGTGAGCAGGACGACGGGAATGTGCTGGGTCTGTTCGACGCGACGCATGTAGCGGACGACGTCGAGGCCGCTGACGCCGGGCATGCGGACGTCGAGGAGGAGCAGGCCGACCTGGCCGCGCAGGACCTGTTTGAGGGCCTCGTCGCCGCTGGTGGCCCTGCCGAGCCGGTAGCCCAGGGGGGCGAGGGCGCTCTCCAGCGCGTACAGCGTGTCCTCGTGGTCGTCGACGATGAGGATCTTGGCATCCGACGGCATGGCCCGACGTCCCTCCCGCATGGGACAACCAGCTTATGTCCGAGGCGCTGACCGTGCGTGCCCGGCAGCTGACAAGGAGTGCACAGCGCAGCATGCCCCTGCGGGGGGCGTTCTGTCACGCCCTGGGGGACGTCCGGGGAGGTCAGTTCGCTGTGGGCGTGGTGCCGTTGGTGGCGTTCTCGGCGATGCGCTCGTGGTGGCGGATCACCTCGGCGATGATGAAATTCAGGAACTTCTCAGCGAACGCGGGGTCGAGTTTGGCGTTCTCGGCGAGGCTGCGCAGCCGTTCGATCTGGCGGGCCTCGCGGGCCGGGTCGGCGGGCGGGAGCTGGTGCCGGGCCTTGAGGAGGCCGACCTGCTGGGTGGCTTTGAAGCGTTCGGCGAGCATGTGGACGACGGCCGCGTCGATGTTGTCGATGCTGTCGCGCAGCCGGGCGAGTTCCTCGCGCACGGCGGGGTCGACGGCACCGGTACCGGGGTTGCTGGTGGTCATGGGCGTCAACCCTACGGTGCCCAGGTGCCGGGGATGATCGGCGGATCCTCGGGGTCGGGTACCCGGTCGCTCCAGCCGCCGGGGACGACGCGGCCCTGCTGGGCGCGGAAGCGGACGGGTGGGGTGCCGACGCGGCGGGTGAACAGGCGGGAGAAGTAGGCGGGGTCGTCGTAGCCGACGCGGCGGGCGACGGCGGCGACGGGGAGTTCGGTCGTGGCGAGGAGTTCCTTGGCGCGGCCGAGGCGGATGCCGAGGAGGTAGTCCTTGGGGCTGCAACCGGCGCCGCGGCGGACGGCGGTGCGCAGTTCGGCGAGGGTCATGCCGTGCCGGGCGGCGTGGTCGGCGACGGACAGGGGCAGGCAGGCGTCGCGGGCGAGGGCCTTGAGGAGTTGTTCGCCGTCGGGGGTGAGGTCGGCGCGGGCGCGGCGCAGGGCGACGAGGAGTTCGTGGACGGCGGCGCCGGTCTCGACCTCCAGGAGGGGGTTGTCGCGGCGGGCGGCGCGGGCCATGCGGCCGATGACGGCGCGGGGTGCGGCGGCGTCGGAGAGGGGGACGACGGGGCGGTCGGGTTCGATGTAGCCGAGGTCGGTGTAGGAGGCGGTGGCGGGCCCGGTGAAGTCGACGAAGCCCTCGTCCCAGCCGGTGCCGGGGTCGGGTGCGTAGTGGTGCGGGGTGCCGGGGGTGAGCCAGAGCAGGGCGGGTGCGGTGATGGTCGTACGGCGTCCGTCGGGGTGGGCGTACCAGCCGTGTCCGGTGCTGATGACGACGGCGACGTGGTGGTCGAGGACGCGGGGGCCGACGGTGGGCAGGGCACCGTACTGGAGGCCGACGCCGAGGCAGACCAGGCCGAGGCGGTGGTGGGCGGGGCCGGGGGTGAAGAACCGCATCCAGGTGTGGTACGTCAACGGGTCTCTCCCTTCGGTCCACGTCCCGCCGATCTCCGGACCAGGTCCCGCCGATCCTCGGACCAGGTCCCGCCGATCTCCGGACCAGGTCCCGCCGATCCTCGGTCCACGTCCCGCCGGTCTTCGGTCCAAGTCCCGTCGATCTTTGTCCATGGACGGTGATCGACACCAGGGGTGAGGGTGGGGCGTATGAGCGAGTTCACGGTCGGGGACGAGGAGTTTCTGCTGGACGGGCGGCCGGTGCGGCTGCTGTCCGGCGCGCTGCACTACTTCCGGGTGCACGAGGCGCAGTGGGGGCACCGGCTGGCGATGCTGCGGGCGATGGGCCTGAACTGTGTGGAGACGTACGTGCCGTGGAACCTGCACGAGCCGCGGCCGGGGAGGTACGAGGACGTGGCGGCCCTGGGCCGGTTCCTGGACGCGGCGCGGGCGGCGGGGCTGTGGGCGATCGTGCGCCCTGGCCCGTACATCTGCGCCGAGTGGGAGAACGGCGGGCTGCCGCACTGGCTGGCGGGGCGGGCGCGGACGAGCGACGCGGTGTATCTGCGGCAGGTGGAGCGGTGGTTCGGCCGGTTGCTGCCCGAGGTCGTGTCACGGCAGGTCGACCGGGGCGGTCCCGTGCTGATGGTGCAGGTGGAGAACGAGTACGGCAGCTACGGCTCGGACGCGGAGTACCTGCGGTGGCTGGCCTCGACGATCCGCGCGGCCGGTGTCACGGTTCCGCTGTTCACCTCGGACGGCCCCGAGGACCACATGCTGACCGGCGGTTCGCTGCCCGGGATGCTGGCGACGGTCAACTTCGGCTCCCAGGCCCGGGAGGCCTTCGCGACCCTGCGCCGGCACCGCGCCGAAGGGCCGTTGATGTGCATGGAGTTCTGGTGCGGCTGGTTCGACCACTGGGGCGCCGGCCATGTCGTACGGGATCCGGCGGACGCGGCGGCGGCGCTGCGGGAGATCCTGGAGTGCGGTGCGTCGGTGAACCTGTACATGGCGCACGGCGGGACGAGCTTCGCGGGCTGGGCGGGGGCGAACCGGGGCGGCGGCGATCTGCACGACGGGGTGCTGGAGCCGGATGTGACGTCGTACGACTACGACGCCCCGATCGACGAGTTCGGGCACCCGACGGAGAAGTTCTGGCGCTTCCGCGAGGTGTTGGCCCCGTACGCGGACGGCCCGCTGCCCGAACTCCCGCCGCTGCCGACGCAGTTGGCAGCGGGCGCGGAGGTGGAGCTCGCGGGGTGGGCGCCGTTGGCGGACGTGCTGGAGGCGCGGGGCGGGCCGGTCGTCACCTCCCCCGTCCCGCCGTCCTTCGAGGCACTGGACGTGGACCGCGGGCTGGTGCGCTACGAGGTGACCGTGCCGGGGCCGCGGCAGCCCTACCCGTTCCTCGCGCGCGGGCTGCGCGATCTGGCCGTGGTGTACGTCGACGGGGAGCGGGCCGGGGTGCTGACGGAGGCGGACGAGCGGCTGGAGGAGCCGGTCGCCGGGCACGCGCGCGTGGAGCTGTGGGTGGAGTCGCTGGGGCGGGTCAACTACGGGCCGCGCACCGGGGAGTCCAAGGGGATCACCGGCGGGCTGCTGCACGAGCGGCAGTATCTGCACGGGGTACGCGCGCGTGGGCTGCGGCTGGACGCGTTGGACGCCGTCGATGACGTGCGGCTACGAGCTCTTCCCGAGGACGGGGCCCCCGGCCTGTACCGAGGCACTCTCGACGTGAACGGCGCCGGCGACGCGCTGCTGGAACTGCCGGGCTGGACCCGCGGCTTCGTGTGGATCAACGGCTTCAGCCTCGGCCGGTACTGGTGCGTGGGCCCGCAGCGGTCGCTGTACGTGCCCGGCCCGGTACTGCGGGACGGGGTGAACGACGTGTGGGTTCTTGAGCTGGAGCGGGCGGCTTCGGCGCCGTACGTCCGGAGCCGATGACCTCGTAGAGTGGGAACGGGTTCTCGGCGTCTTGGGGGTATGGGCGTGGCGAACGACGGACCGGTCGAGCACGGGTATCCGCATCTGGAGACGGTGCGGGCCGCGATCACCGCGCTGTGGAAACGGCTGTCGTACGACACCGTCCAGACCTTCGCGACCAGCGTAGTCCCGGCGGATGTGGCGTTCTGCGACACCGACGATCTCCATCTGGGGGCGCAGCGGGTGGCGCGCGAGATGGTGCGGCACTACCGGCTCCCCGACGCCCGGATGATCGTCGGCTTCCGTGAGATGACGCATGCGGCGAACGTCGAACTCGCCGCCGGGCCCGAGTACTTCGTCGAACTCAACGACCGGTTCCGGACGCATCGGCGGGACATCGGGGCGGCGCTCGCGCACGAGGTGATGCATGTGTATCTGCACCGCCTCGGGCTGTCCTTCCCCGGGACCCGGGACAACGAGATCCTCACGGACACGGCGGCGACGTATCTGGGTGCCGGGTGGCTGCTGCTGGACGCGTACCGGGAGGACTCCGCCTCCTCGCAGAAGCTGGGGTATCTGACGCCGGAGGAGTTCGGGTACGTCCTCGCCAAGCGGTCGCTGGTGTTCGGGGAGGACCCGTCGGTGTGGTTCACCAGCCCGCAGGCCTACACCGCGTATGTGAAGGGGATGGCGCGGGCGCGGGAGGACGAGCAGCAGCCGCCGCTGACCGCGGCGGGGTGGGCGGGGCGGCGGCGGTACGCGCGGGAGCGAAAGCATGCGGCGGCCGCGCCGGCCGGGGTGCCGTACGCGTTCAGTCCGGACGGGGGCGGGCAGCTGCGGGTGTCCTTTCCCTGCCCGACCTGCCATCAGAAGATCCGGGTGCCGGTGCGGGGGCGGATGCGGGCGCGGTGCGGGGTGTGCCGGACGGTGTGGGAGTGCGACACGTGACGGAGCCCCCGGGGGCGGCTCCCCCAGGGGCTCGTCCGTGTCCTCCCCTACCCCTCGTAGCCGCTGACCGCCCGCCGAGGCAGCGCCGCGCACAGCAGCCCGCAGGCGACGAATCCGCCGGTCACCCAGGGCATCGCCGTGGTGAGCGCGTGGGTGAGGCCGTCGTCGGCGTGGGCGAAGAAGACCGTGCCGATGATCGCCGCGCCGAGGGCGCCGCCGAACTGCTGGGCCGTGGAGAGGATGCCGGAGGCGCCGCCGGCCAGCTCGCCGGGCACCGCGGAGAGCACCACGTTCACCAGCGGTACGACGAGGAAGCCGAGCCCGGCGCCCGCGACGACCAGGCCCGGCACCAGCGGCCACGCCCCGGTGTGGGTGTCGGCCGCGCCGGTGACCGCCGCCCACACCCAGGCGAAGCCGCCCGCCATCAGCAGCGCTCCGGCGCCGAGGACCCAGCGCCCGTACTTGGTGGCGAGCGTGTCGGCGACGGGCGCGGTCAGGAACGCCCCGGCCGAGTAGGCGACGGCGACGACCCCGGCCTGGAGGGGCGAGTAGCCCTGGCCGCCCTGGAGCCAGACGATGAAGACCAGGAAGAAGCCCTGCATCCCGACCGAGCAGACCAGTTGGACCACGACCCCCACGGAGAAGGCGGGTGAGCGGAACGCGCGCCCCGGCAGCAGCGGTGTCGTCCCCGGCCGGCGCCGCCGCGCCTCGAACACGGCGAGCCCGACGATCGCGCAGACCCCGGCGGCGAGGCAGCTCCAGCCCCACAGCGGCCAGCCGTTCTCCCGCCCCTGCACCAGTGGCAGCGCGATGGCGACGAGCCCGCCCGCCAGCACGACACTGCCCAGCACGTCCGGCCGCCCGGCCGACCGCTCCTTGGTCGACGGCACCAGCAGCAGGCCCGCCCCGAGCGTCGCGATCGCGATCGGCACGTTCACCAGGAACACCGACCGCCAGCCGAGCCCGAACAGGTCGGCGTCGGTCAGCAGCCCGCCCAGCAGCAGGCCGACCGCCGAGGCGAACCCGGCCACCGCGCCGTACATCCCGAAGGCGGCGCCGCGTTCCTTGCCGTGGAACAGCGTCCGGAACGAGCCGAGCACCTGCGGCATGAGGACGGCTGCCATCACCCCCTGCACGGCGCGCGCGGCGATCAGCTGTCCGGGCGTCTGGGCGATCCCGCAGCCGAGACTGGCGAGCCCGAACCCGGCGGTGCCGGCGAGGAAGAGGCCCCGGCGGCCGAAGCGGTCCCCGAGGTGGCCGGAGACGATCAGCGTGGCCGCGAAGCCGAGCAGGTAGGCGGAGATCAGCCATTGCAGGTCGGTGGGTGTGGCGTGCAGGTCGCGGCCGATGGACGGGATCGCGACGTTCACGATCGTCACGTCGAGCAGGTCCATCAGGGCGGCGATCATCATGACCGTCGCGGCGGCCCAGCGGCGGGGGTATGGGGGCTCGGCGGTGGCGGGTGGTGTGGTGGTGAGGCCTGTGGTCGTCATGGCGGGTTCCCCCATCGGTTATTTATTTCGTTCGACCTAACGAAAGACTTGCATCGGCGCCACGTTGATCGCAAGTAGTTAGTTCGACCGAACGAACTTTTTGCTAGCCTGGCGCCATGAGCAGCGACACGGCGAGCGGGCCCACCTCGAACGGCCCCGTCCCGAACCTGGAGCGGGCCGTCCCCAGGGACGACAAGCGGCGCGCCGACACCCTGCTGCGCCTCTTCACAGCCGGCCGGGAGAACAGCGGGGCCACGGTGATGTTCCACGCCGCGGTCGCCGCCCGGCAGGGCCTGAACCCCACAGAGACGAAGGCCCTCGACTTCCTGGAGCGGCACGGCCCGCTCACCGCGAAGGAACTCGCCGAACTGACCCGGCTGGCCCCCGCCTCCGTGACCGGCCTGGTCGACCGGCTCGAGGCCAAGGGCATCGTGCGCCGGGTCAAGCACCCCACGGACAAGCGCCGGGTGCTCGTCGAGCTGAACCGCGAGAAGCTCGCGGAGCTCTTCGGGTTCTTCGAGGACTACGCGGTCGAGATCGCGAAGAAGTGCGAGGGGTTCACCACGGAGGAGCTGGAGACGGTGATCCGTTTCCTGGACGTGATGACGGAGCACCAGCGCGAGGCGGCGGAGCGCCTCGCCGAGTAGGACTTCCTACGTCGTCCCGTAGACCGCCCCCGGCGGCTCGGCGCACGCCAGCAACTTCCGTACGGCGTCCCCGACTTCGTCCGCATCCCAGCGCGCACCCTTGTCGGCGCTCGGACCGGGACGCCAGCCCTCCATGACCGTGACCCGGCCGCCCTCCGTCTCGAAGACCCGCCCGGTGACGCCCTCGCTCGCCGCCGAGCCCAGCCAGACCACGAGCGGCGAGACGTTCTCGGGGGCCATCGCGTCGAACCCGGCGGTGGGCGCCGCCATCGTCTCCGCGAAGGTCCGTTCCGTCATCCGGGTCCGGGCCGCGGGCGCGATCGCGTTCACCTGGACGCCGTAACGGGCGAGTTCGGCGGCGGCGACCAGCGTCAGCCCGACGATCCCGGCCTTCGCGGCGCTGTAGTTGCCCTGCCCCAGCGAGCCCAACAGCCCGGCGCCGCTACTGGTGTTGATGATCCGGGCCACCGGCGTACGGCCCGCCTTCGCCTCGCTCCTCCAGTGCGCCGCCGCGTGCTTCAGCGGGAGGAAGTGGCCCTTCAGGTGGACCCGCAGCACCGCGTCCCAGTCGTCCTCGTCGAGGTTCACCAGCATCCGGTCGCGCAGGAAACCGGCGTTGTTGACGAGGGTGTCGAGGCGGCCGTACCTCTCCACGGCGGTCGCGATCAGACTCCGCGCGCCTTCGGTCGTCGCGATGTCGCCGCCGTGCGCCATCGCCTCGCCGCCCGCCGCGCGGATCTCCGCCACGACCCGTGCCGCCGGGCTGTCGGCGCCGGGCGTGCCGTCCAGCCCCACGCCGAGGTCGTTGACCACGACCCGCGCTCCCGCCGCCGCGAAGGCCAGCGCGTGGGCGCGGCCGAGCCCCCGCCCCGCCCCGGTGACGACGACGACCCGGCCGTCGCAGATTCCGCTCATCTCATGTCCCCTGTCGGCAGTGGTCGCAGATTCCGCTCATCTCACGTCTCCTGTCGGCAGTGGTCGCAGATTCCGCTCATCTCACGTCTCCCTGTGGGCAGTTGCGGCATCCAGGAACAGCGGCCGCTCCCCGCCCCCGTGCACCAGGAGCGAGGCCCCGCTGAGGTACGCGGCGGCGTCCGAGGCGAGGAACACGGCCGCGGCGCCGACGTCGGCCGGCTCGGCCAGGCGCCCGAGCGGGACCGTGCGCGACACGGCGTCGAGTGCCCGCTCGTCGCCGTAGTGCAGGTGGGCGAGTTCGGTGCGGACCATGCCGACGACCAGGGTGTTGACCCGGACGTCCGGCGCCCACTCCACCGCCATCGAGCGGGCGAGGTTCTCCAGCCCGGCCTTCGCCGCCCCGTACGCCGCCGATCCGGGCGAGGGGCGGCTGCCGCTGACGCTGCCGACCATCACGACGGAGCCCTTCGCGCGTCTGAGGTGGTCGTACGCGGCGAGGGAAACCGTCAGCGGGGCGAGGAGGTTGAGCTCGATCACGCGCGCGTGCCGTGCCGCGTCCACGTCGGTGAGCAGCCGGTAGGGGCCGCCGCCCGCGTTGTTGACGAGCACGTCGACGCGGGGCAGAGCGGCGAAGAAGGCGTGCACGGCGTCGTGGTCACGGACGTCGAGGGGCATGAACTCCGCTCCCTTGAGCGGGACTTCGGGCGGGCGGCGGGCGCAGACCACGACCTGGGCGCCCGCCTCGGCGAAGGAGCGCGCTATCCCGGCGCCCACGCCCCGGGTTCCTCCGGTGACGACGGCGACCCTCCCCTTCAGCTCCATTCGCCGCTACCCTCCACCTAACAAACGTTTGGTGGAAAGGTAGCTGATGCTTCCATGGGTGTCTCCACCTCATCCGAGGAAAAAGGGATCCGAGGAGACGGGATCTGCGTCGTCACGGTCGACTTCCCGCCGGTGAACGCCCTTCCGGTGGACGGCTGGTACGCACTGGCCGACGCCGTGCGCGCCGCCGGCCGTGATCCGGGCACGCGCTGTGTGGTGCTGGCCGCCGAGGGGCGGGGGTTCAACGCGGGCGTCGACATCAAGGAGCTCCAGGCGCGGGGCGCGGACGCCCTGGTCGGGGTCAACCGCGGCTGCTTCGAGGCCTTTTCGGCGGTGTACGAGTGCGAGGTCCCGGTGGTCGCGGCCGTGCAGGGCTTCTGTCTGGGCGGCGGGATCGGACTGGTCGGGAACGCGGACGTGATCGTGGCGAGCGAGGACGCCACCTTCGGGCTGCCCGAGCTGGACCGGGGAGCCCTGGGCGCCGCCACCCATCTGGCCCGGCTGGTCCCCCAGCACCTCATGCGCGCCCTGTACTTCACCTCGGGCACCGTCACGGCGGCCGAGCTGCATGCGCACGGGTCGGTGTGGGCGGTCGTGCCGCGTGAGGAACTGCTCGACGCGGCCCTGGGGTTGGCGCGGAAGATCGCCGCGAAGGACGGGGAGCTGCTGCGCCTGGCCAAGGCCGCCATCAACGGCATCGACCCGGTCGACGTCCGCCGCAGCTACCGCTTCGAGCAGGGATTCACGTTCGAGGCGAGCGTGAGCGGGGTCGCGGACCGGGTGCGCAGCAGGTTCGGGAAGGGTGATTCCTAGGTGAGCCGCAAGACCATGACCGACAAGACCATGACCGCCGACGAGGCCGTCTCCCGTCTTCAGAGCGGCATGACCCTGGGCATCGGCGGCTGGGGTTCCCGCCGCAAGCCGATGGAGCTGGTGCGGGCGCTGCTGCGCACCGGCATCACCGATCTCACGGTCGTCTCGTACGGCGGCCCGGACGTCGGCATGCTCGCCGCCGCCGGACGCCTGCGCGCACTCGTGGCCCCCTTCGTCACCCTCGACTCCATCCCCCTCGAACCCCACTACCGGGCCGCCCGCGAGAGCGGCGCCTTCGCACTGACGGAGATCGACGAGGCGATGTTCATGTGGGGACTGCACGCCGCCGCCAACCGGCTGCCGTTCCTGCCGGTGCGGGCCGGCCTCGGCTCGGACGTCATGCGGGTCAACCCCGGGCTGCGGACGGTGACTTCGCCGTACGACGACGGCGAGACGTTCGTCGCCGTGCCCGCCCTGCGACTCGACGCGGCCCTGGTCCACGTCAACCGCGCCGACCGGCAGGGCAACGGGCAGTACCTGGGCCCGGACCCGTACTTCGACGACCTCTTCTGCGAGGCGGCCGACGCGGCGTACGTCTCCTGCGAACGGGTCGTCGGGACGGCCGAGTTCGCGAAGGAGGGGCCACCCCAGTCGCTGCTGCTCAAACGGCACGTGGTGACCGGGGTCGTCGAGGCGCCGGGCGGCGCGCACTTCACGTCCTGCGCACCCGACTACGGCCGCGACGAGGACGCCCAGCGCGCGTACGCGACCACACCCTGGCCGGAGTTCGCCGCGAAGTACCTCGACGGGAGGACGACGTGACCGCGACCCGCGCCGAGTACTGCGTGATCGCCTGCGCCGAGGCCTGGCGCGACGCGGGCGAGATCCTGGCGAGCCCCATGGGCCTGATCCCCTCCGTGGGCGCCCGGCTGGCCCGCCTCACCTTCGCACCGGACCTGCTGCTGACCGACGGCGAGGCGATGATCGTGGACGCCGAGGGCACCGTCGAGGGCTGGTTGCCGTACCGGCAGCATCTGGCCCTGGTCACCGGCGGGCGGCGGCACGTGATGATGGGGGCGAGCCAGATCGACCGGTACGGCAACCAGAACATCTCCTGCATCGGCGACTGGGAACGCCCGAGACGGCAGCTGCTGGGGGTGCGGGGCGCGCCGGTCAACACCCTCAACAACCCGACGAGTTACTGGGTGCCGAAGCACTCCCGGCGGGTGTTCGTGGAGAAGGTCGACATGGTGTGCGGGGTGGGGTACGACCATGCCGCCGGCGCGCGTCATCACCGCATCCCGCGGGTCGTCTCCGACCTCGGCGTCTTCGACTTCGCGACGCCGGACCACTCGATGCGGCTGGCCTCGCTGCATCCGGGGGTGAGTGTCGAGCAGGTGACGGAGGCGACGGGCTTCCCGCTCAGTCTCCCCTCCGAGGTGCCGTACACCCGCGAACCGACCGCCCAGGAACTGAAGTTGATCCGCGAGGTGCTCGACCCGGCCGGCGCCCGCGCCAGGGAGGTCGCCGTCTGATGGACACGGCACTGACCCGGCTCGTCGGGGTCCGCCACCCGATCGTGCAGACCGGCATGGGCTGGGTCGCGGGCCCCCGCCTGGTGTCGGCCACGGCGAACGCGGGCGCGCTGGGCATCCTGGCCTCCGCGACGATGACGCTCGACCAGCTGCGGGACGCGATACGGGAGGTCAAGTCCCGTACGGACGCACCTTTCGGCGTGAATCTGCGGGCGGACGCGGCGGACGCCGGGGAGCGCGTGTCGATCATGCTGGACGAGGGCGTCCGGGTGGCGTCGTTCGCACTGGCGCCCTCCCCCGACCTGATCGCCAGGCTCAAGGCGGCGGACGTCGTGGTCGTCCCGTCCGTCGGGGCCCGCCGCCATGCCGAGAAGGTCGCGGCATGGGGAGCGGACGCGGTGATCGTGCAGGGCGGCGAGGGCGGCGGGCACACCGGCGACGTGGCGACGACCGTACTGCTCCCCCAGGTCGTCGACGCGGTCGGCATCCCGGTCGTCGCGGCGGGCGGCTTCTTCGACGGACGCGGGCTGGTCGCGGCGCTGGCGTACGGGGCGGCGGGCGTGGCGATGGGGACGCGGTTCCTGCTGACGTCGGACTCGACGGTGCCGGACGCGGTGAAGCGGCGCTATCTCGCGGCCGGCGTCAAGGACGTGACGGTGACCCGCGCGGTGGACGGACTGCCGCACCGCATGCTCCGCACGGACCTGGTCAACTCCCTGGAACGGTCAGGCCGTCCGCGGCGCCTGCTGCACGCGGTGCGCAGGGCGGCCGGCTACCGCGCCCTGTCCGGGCTCACCTGGCGCCGGATGCTGCGCGACGGCCTCGCCATGAAGCACGGCAAGGAGCTCACCTGGAGCCAGGTGCTGCTCGCCGCCAACACGCCGATGCTGCTCAAGTCCGCGATGGTGGACGGCCGGACGGACCTCGGGGTGATGGCCTCGGGGCAGGTCGCCGGGGTGATCGACGACCTGCCGTCGTGCGCGGAGCTGGTGGAGCGGGTCATGAAGGAGGCCGAGGAGGTCATCTCGGGCCTCCCCGCCACTCCGTGAAGCCTCAGAGCCTCTCGATGATCGTCACGTTGGCCTGCCCGCCGCCCTCGCACATGGTCTGGAGCCCGAACCGGCCTCCCGTGCGCTCCAGTTCGTGCAACAGGGTCGTCATGAGCTTCACGCCCGTCGCCCCCAGCGGATGCCCCAGCGCGATCGCACCGCCGTTGACGTTGACCTTCTCCGGGTCGGCGCCCGTCTCCTTCAGCCACGCCAACACCACCGGTGCGAAGGCCTCGTTGATCTCGACGAGGTCGATGGCGTCGATGGACAGGCCGGTCTTCTTCAGGGCGTGGGCGGTGGCCGGGATGGGCGCGGTGAGCATGCGGATGGGGTCCTCGCCGCGGACGGACAGGTGGTGCACGCGGGCGCGGGGCCGCAACCCGTGTTCCCGTACGGCCCGTTCGGAGGCCAGCAGCATCGCCGCCGCGCCGTCGGAGACCTGGGAGGAGCAGGCGGCCGTGATGGTGCCGCCCTCGACGACCGGCTTCAGCGCGGCCATCTTCTCCAGCGAGGTGTCCCGGCGCGGCCCCTCGTCGACGTCGACGTCCCCGTACGCCACGGTCTCCCGCGCGAAGCGCCCCTCGTCGATCGCCCGCAGCGCCCGCTGATGGGAGCGCAGCGCGAACTCCTCCTGGTCCTGCCGGCTGATCCCCCACTTCGCGGCGATCATCTCGGCGCCGACGAACTGGTTCACCGGCTTGCCCGCGTACCGCGCCTGCCAGCCCTCGCTGCCCGCGAACGGCCCCTGCGTCAGCCCGAGCGGCTCGGCGGCCTGCCGGGTCGCGAAGGCGATCGGGATCATCGACATGTTCTGCACGCCGCCGGCGACGACGAGGTCCTGCGTCCCGGACAGCACGCCCTGGGCCGCGAAGTGCACGGCCTGCTGGGAGGAGCCGCACTGCCGGTCCACGGTCACGCCCGGCACCTCCTCGGGCAGCCCGGCCGCCAGCCACGCGGTCCGCGCGATGTCCCCGGCCTGCGGCCCCACCGCGTCCAGGCATCCGAAGACGACGTCCTCGACGGCGGCCGGATCGACCCCCGCCCGCGCGACGAGTTCCTTGAGCACATGCGCTCCCAGGTCGGCCGGATGGACCGCGCTCAGTCCTCCCTTGCGCCGCCCGACGGGCGTCCGCACCGCTTCGACGATGTAGGCCTCGCCCATGACAACTCCCTTGCATAAAGGGGCACTTGATCGGGGTTATTGGGGTTGTTCGCGTACGGCGATCCCGTCCAGCACCATCGACAGGTACTGCCGGGCGATCTCCTCCGGGCTGTGCTGTCCGCCGGGCCGGTACCAGGACGCGGCGACCCAGACGGTGTCGCGCACGAAGCGGTACGTCAGCCGCATGTCGAGGTCGGCCCGGAAGACCTGGGCGGCGACCCCGCGTTCCAGCGTGGACAGCCACGCCTTCTCGAACCTGCGCTGCGACTCGACGAGGAACCCGAACCGCTCCTGCGCGACGAGCTGCTTGCTCTCCTTCTGGTAGATCGCGACGGCGGCGCGGTGCCGGTCGATCTCCCGGAACGACTCGGTGACAAGGGCTTCGAGGGTCTCGCGCGGGCCCGACTCGGCCGCCAGGACGGTGTCGTAACCCGCCCAGAGCTCGTCGAGGAAGGTCCGCAGGATCTCTTCGAGCATCGACTCCTTGGAGTCGAAGTGGTAGTAGAGGCTGCCCGCGAGCATGCCCGCATGGTCCGCGATCTTGCGGACGGTGGTGGCGTTGTAGCCCTGCTCGGCGAAGACCTCGGCGGCGGTGTCGAGGAGTTCGCGCCGCCGGGCGGGGGCGGCGGTCACCTGGGGCTTCTTCTTGGTCGGCACAGATCCATTCTCGTCCTACGGGTGCTGGGAGCTGACGGCGACGACCTCTCCCGTCAGATACGACGAGTAGCCCGACGCCAGGAACACGATCACGTTGGCCACCTCCCAGGGCTCGGCGTACCGCCCGAACGCCTCCCGCGCGGTCAGCTCCTCCAGGAGATCCGCCGACGTCACCTTCACGAGGTGCGGGTGCATGGCGAGGCTGGGCGCGACCGCGTTGACGCGCACCCCGAAGCCGGCCGCCTCGATCGCCGCGCACCGGGTCAGCGCCATCACGCCGGCCTTCGCGGCGGCGTAGTGCGCCTGCCCGGCCTGGGCGCGCCAGCCGACGACGGAGGAGTTGTTGACGATGACACCGCCGCGGGTCTCCCTCATGAGCCGAAGCGCCGCCCGCGTGCACCGGAAGGTCCCGTTCAACGTCACGTCCAGCACCCGCGACCACTGCTCGTCGCTCATGTCGACGAGGTCGGACGTCCCGCCGAGCCCCGCGTTGTTGACGACGACGTCGAGCCGGCCGTGCTCCCGCACCGCGGCCTCGAACAGCGCCGTCACCTGTGTCCCGTCGGTGACATCGCACGGCACGGCCGTCACCGCGCCCGGGAACTCCCGGGCGAGCTCGGTCTCGCACTCCTTGAGCCGGCGCACATGCGCGTCGCTGACGACCACGCGCGCGCCCTCCTCCAGGAAGCGCCGCGCGGTCGCCCCGCCGATCCCGGCGCCGGCCGCGGCGGTGATGACGGCGGTGCGGCCCTTCAGCAGCCCGTGCCCCGGCTCGTACACCGGACTCTCGACGCCTGTCATGGGGGCACGCTAACCTACCAAACACTTGTTAGGGAAGCTCGGTGGCGGGAGGGTTCGGCGATGGATCTCGCGTTCACGCCCGGGGAGCAGGCGTTCCGGGAGGAGGCCAGGGCGTGGCTCGCGGCCCATGTCCCGACCGCTTCGCTGCCCTCCCTGGAGACGGCGGAGGGCTTCGCGGCCCATCGCGCGTGGGAGGCCGAACTGGCCGCGGACCGCTGGTCGGTGGTCGACTGGCCGGTGGCGTACGGCGGGCGGGACGCGGGGCTGGTGCGCTGGCTGCTGTTCGAGGAGGAGTACTGGGCGGCGGGCGCGCCGGGCCGGGTCGGGCAGAACGGGATCAGCCTGCTCGCGCCGACGCTCTTCGACCACGGCACGGAGGAGCAGCGGGCGCGGGTGCTGCCGCCGATGGCTCGCGGTGAGGTGGTCTGGGCGCAGGCGTGGTCCGAGCCGGAGGCGGGTTCGGATCTGGCGTCGCTGCGCTCCAAGGCGGTGCGTACGGACGGGGGTTGGCTGCTGAGCGGCCAGAAGACGTGGTCGTCCCGGGCCGCGTTCGCGGACCGCGCCTTCGGCCTGTTCCGCAGCGATCCGGACGCCGCGAAGCCCCATCAGGGCCTGACGTACCTGATGTTCGACCTGCGGGCGCCCGGTGTCACGGTCCGCCCGATCGCCCGTCTCGACGGCAAGCCGGCGTTCGCCGAGCTGTTCCTGGACGAGGTGTTCGTGCCGGACGCGGACGTGATCGGGGAGCCGGGTCAGGGCTGGCGGATCGCGATGGCGGCGACGGGCAACGAACGCGGGCTCACGCTCCGCTCCCCCGGCCGCTATCGGGCGGCGGCGGACCGCCTCCACGCCCTGTGGCGCGACCGGGGCGGCCCGGACGGCATGCGGACCCGGGTCGCCGACGCCCTGATCGGCGCCCGCGCCTACCAGGTGTTCACCTACGCCGCCGCCTCCCGCTTCCTCGACGGCGCGTCCCTCGGCCCGGAGTCCAGCCTGAACAAGGTCTTCTGGTCGGAGTACGACATCGCGCTCACCGAGACGGCCCTCGATCTGCTGGGCGCGGAGGGCGAGTTGGCGGACACGGAGTGGGCGGAGCGGTACGTCTTCGCCCTGGCCGGCCCGATCTACGCGGGGACGAACGAGATCCAGCGGGACATCATCGCCGAGCGCCTGCTGGGCCTGCCGAAGGGGCGACGCTGATGCGGCTCGTGCTCGACGACGAACAGCGGGCGTTCACCGACTCGTTGGAGTCCATGCTGACCGGGGCGGACACGCCGTCCGTCGTACGGGAGTGGAGTCGCGGCGAGCACGGGAGCGGGCGCGCCCTGTGGAGCCGGCTCGCGGCGGCCGGCGTGTTCGCGCTGGCCGCCCCGGAGGAGTACGACGGCGTCGGCGTCCGCCCGGTCGAACTCGCCCTGGCGTTCACGGCGTTGGGGCGTCATGTCGTCCCCGGCCCGCTCGTCGAGACCATCGCCGCCGCCGTCCTGCTGCCCACGCCCGACCTCGTCAAGCGGCTCGTGTCGGGAGAGACCCTGGCGACGGTGGCGTACGGCGGCCCGTACGCGCTCGACGGCGACGCGGCCGACCTCTGTCTCGTCCTCACCCCCGACGGCCTGCACGCCGCCACCGGTCACGGCCCGGTGCGCCCGTCCCTCGACCCGGCCCGGCGCCTGACGACCCTCACCCCCGGCGCCCTTCTCACCAGCGAGCCACCCCTGGCGAAAGCCCTCCTCCTGGCCCGTCTCACCACCGCCGCGCAGGCCCTCGGCGTCGGGCTCGCCCTCCTCGACCAGACGGTCCGCTACGTCAGGCAGCGCACCCAGTTCGGCGTCCCCGTCGGCTCGTTCCAGGCCGTCAAGCACCAACTGGCCGCCGCCAAAACCGCGTTGGAGTTCGCCCGGCCCCTCGTGCTCGCCGCCGCCGTCACCCTCGACCCGGCCGACGTCGCCGCCGCCAAGGTCACGGCAGGCGAGGCGGCGTACGCCACCGCCCGCACCGCCCTCCAACTGCACGGCGCGATCGGCTACACGGCGGAGTACGACCTGTCCCTGTGGCTGACCAAGGCCCGCACCCTGCGCACGGCCTGGGGCAGCCCCGAGGAGTGCCGGGACACGGTCCTCAGTGCTGGTGATCCCCACTGCTGATCTGCCGGTACTCCTCCACCGTCGGCTTCGGGATCCGTGTCTCCGGTCCGAACATCGCCCGCGCCAGCCGTGCCCGTACCCGCATGGAGGTGCTGACCGGGCGGCGGACGCCGTTGGCGTCGACGAGCGGGCCGATCTCGTAGTGGCCGTTCTGTTCGTGCTGGGTGAGGGTGTGCAACTGCGCCTGCGCGAGCGGCTCGTGGACCTCGACGTACTCGCCGTGCGGCAGCCGCCGGATGATGCCCGACTCCCTGCCGTGCAGCACCTTGTCCCGGTCCCGGCGCTGGAGCCCGAGACAGACCCGTTTGGTGACGACGAACGCGAGCACCGGCACCACGAAGACGGCGATCCGTACGAACCAGGTGATCGCGTTGATGGACAGATGCAGATGTGTGGCCACGACGTCGTTGCCGCCGCCGATCAGCAGCACCGCGTACAGGCTCAGCCAGGCCACGCCGAGGCCGGTGCGCACGGGCACGTTGCGCGGCCGGTCCAGGATGTGGTGCTCGCGTTTGTCGCCGGTGATCCAGGCCTCGATGAACGGATAGGCGCCGATGGCGGCCAGGATCAGCGGGAAGAGCGAGAAGGGGATGAAGACGCCCAACTGGAGCGTGTGGCCCCAGGCGTTGATCTCCCATCCCGGCATCACCCGGATCAGTCCCTCGGAGAAGCCGAGGTACCAGTCGGGCTGGGCGCCGGTGGTGACGAGGTCGGGGCGGTACGGTCCGAAGGCCCACACGGGGTTGATCTGGGCGATGCCGCCCATGAACGCCAGCATGCCGAAGACGAGGAAGAAGAACCCGCCGGCCTTCGCGGTGTAGACGGGCAGCAGCGGCATGCCGACGACCGTCTTCTCGTCGCGGCCGGGCCCCGGGAACTGCGTGTGCTTGTGGTAGAAGACCAGGATCAGATGCGCGGTCACCAGGCCCAGCATGATCCCGGGCAGCAGCAGGACATGGATGGGGAACAGCCGCGGGATGATGTCGTGCCCCGGGAACTCCCCGCCGAACAGGAAGAACGACAGATACGTGCCGACGATCGGCACGGACAGGATGGCGCCCTGCGCGAAGCGGATGCCGGTGCCGGACAGCAGGTCGTCGGGGAGCGAGTAGCCGGTGAGGCCGGTGATGATGCCGAGCATCAACAGGGTCCAGCCGAACACCCAGTTGACCTCGCGCGGCTTGCGGAAGGCGCCGGTGAAGAACACCCGCATCATGTGCACGAGCATGCCGGTGACGAAGACCAGCGCCGCCCAGTGGTGGATCTGCCGGATCAGCAGCCCGCCGCGCACGTCGAAGCTGATGTCGAGCGTGGACTCGAACGCCCGGGTCATCACGATCCCGTTGAGGGGTTCGTAGGAGCCGTTGTAGACGACCTCGACGCCGCTCGGTTCGAAGAACAGGGTGAGGTAGATGCCGGTCAGGATGATGACGATGAAGCTGTAGAGGCAGATCTCGCCCAGCATGAAGGACGGATGGTCCGGGAACAGCTTGCGCATGTTGGCCTTGGCCAGCCCGTACAGACCGAGCCGCCCGTCCGCCCAGTCGGCGAGCTTCTCCCCGCCGCCGGGCGGCCCCGAACTCCGGCCGCCCGCCCGTCCGTTCACCGATCGCGCGCCGTCCATACGTCGTCGCCTCCCGTCGGATCAACCTCAGGGTGGCACGGTCGTACGGCTAAGCCAACGGGGCGAGCAGCCGCGTGAGCGACCGGCGTGAGCCCTCCAGATCCGCGATCCGCTCCTCGATCCCCTGGAGCTGCTCCAGCAACAGGGGTGTCAGGCAGGGCTCCACCTCGGCCTCGCTGCCGCACACGCAGTCCAGCACCTCACGGATCACCCGGGTGGGCAGCCCGGCGTCGAGGAGGGCACGGATACGGCGTACGGTCACGGGCGCGCCGGCGTCGTACACGCGCTGCCCGCCCGGGGTGCGCCCGGCGTCGAGCAGCCCCTGCTCCTCGTAGTAACGCAGCAGCCGCACGCTCACTCCGGTCTCCCTGGCGAGCTCCCCGATCTTCATGTGATCCCCCTCACAGGCCCTTGAACCTCACATCCATGTGAGCTCATAGCGTCGCAGCCATGACGAACACCCAGGTATTCCGGCTCGGCGGCGACCTCGCGGTACGGCGGATCGGCTACGGCGCGATGCGGCTGGCGAACGCCCCGCACGAGCGTTCCGGCATGACGGCCCCCATCTGGACCGCCCCCACCGACCGCGCGGAGTCGATCGCCCTGCTGCGCAAGGCCGTTGATCTCGGCGTGAACCTCTTCGACACCGCCGACGCCTACGCCCTCGGCGCGAACGAGGAGTTGCTCGCCGAAGCCCTCCAGCCGCACCGCGACGACGTCGTGATCGCGACGAAGGTGGGCGTCCTGCGCCCGAGCCCCGCCGAGTGGATCCCCCACGGCCACCCCGGCTATCTGCGCCAGCAGGCCGAGCTGAGCCTGCGCCGGCTGCGCACCGACCGCCTCGACCTGCTGTACCTGCACCGCGTCGACCCCGCCTATCCCCTCGCCGACCAGATCGGCGCGCTCGGGCAGCTCCAGGAGGAGGGCAAGGTACGGCACATCGGGCTCTCCGAGGTGTCCGTCGAGGAGATCGAGGAGGCCGCGCGCATCGCGCCGATCGCGAGCGTGCAGAACGTGTACAACCTGGCCGAGCGCGGCCACGACCCGGTGATCGACCACACCGCGGAGCGCGGGATCGCCTTCGTGCCGTACTTCCCGGTCAGCGGGGGCGAGCAGGAGGCACTGTCCGAGGTCGCCGCGGAACTGGGCGCGACGCCCTCGCAGACCGCGCTGGCCTGGCTGCTGCACCGCGCCCCCAACGTGCTCCCCATCCCGGGGACCTCGTCACCGGCCCACCTGGCCGAGAACGCCGGTGCCCTCGAACTCGCCCTCACCGAGGCTCAGTTCAAGCGCCTGGCGGAATGATGCCCTGCGCCCGGGCGGCCACCAGCCACTTCGGGAACTCGCCGACCAGCTGGTCGTACAGCTCGGCGTCGGACACCTTCCGCGGCTCCGCACCGGCGTGGAAGAACCCGGCGTTGTCGACGACCCGCTTGTCCGGGACGGACAGCTCGTCGAGCTTGCGGAGATAGTCGAACTGCTTGCTCCTCGCGTCCCCGAAGCCGATGAACTGCCAGAACAGCGGCAGCCGGGCCGCCTTGCACAAGTACCGTTCCGCGGCGAGCTTGTTGATCGGGCCGCCGTCGGTCTGGAAGACGACGAGGGCGGGTTCCCGGGAGCCGCTGTCGAGGTAGTGGTCGATGACCGCGTCCATCGCCAGGTGGTAGCTGGTCTTGCCCATGTGACCGAGCCCGGCCACGATCCGGTCGATGCGCCCCTCATGGTCGGCGAGGGCGATCTCGGTCTCGGCGTCGACGTCCGTCGAGAAGAAGACGACCGGGACACGGCCGTCGTCGTCGAGGTGCGCGGACAGCCCCAGCACCCGGTCGGCGAGCGCCTGCACACTGCCGTCCTGGTAGTACGGCTTCATCGACCCGGAGTAGTCGACGACGAGGTAGACGGCGGCCCGCAGGCCGTCCAGGCCGTGCTTGCTCAGCGAGACCCCGGCGCTCTTGTACAGGCTCACCAGCGCGGGCGCCTTCTCCTCGACCTTGCTGAGGCTGATCGCCGCCATTCGTTCCCCCACCGTCTCTCTGTTCACGGGCATTGGCTATTTTGATCGCCGCCGTCCCCACCGGCTCACAGATCGTCCCATCTCCCGAGGAGCCGGCCGTGGAACCCGACGCCACCGAGTCCGCCGTCACCACCTGCTTCCGCCATCCCAAGGTGGAGTCCCATGTCCGCTGCACCCGCTGTGACCGGTACATATGCCCGGACTGCATGCGCGAGGCGGCGGTCGGCCACCACTGCGTGGAGTGCGTGAAGGAGGGCGCGAAGTCGGTACGGCAGGCCCGCACGATCGTCGGCGGGCGGGTGTCGGCGGTGCCGCTGGTGACGTACGTACTGATCGGGCTCAACGTGCTCGCGTACGTCGGCGAGGTGGTCCGCCCGGCGATCGTCGACCGTTTCGCGATGCTCACCGCGGGCCTCATCGGCCCGGACGGCGGCCACTACGTCTACCAGTCCCTCTACCCGTCCGACTTCCACGCCGAGGGCCTGGTGGCCGGACAGTGGGAACGCCTGCTCACCAGCGGCTTCCTGCACCAGGAGCCGACCGAGGGCACCTTCGGGCTGCTGCACATCGTGCTGAACATGCTCGCGCTGTGGCAGCTGGGCCGGGTCGTGGAACCGGCGCTGGGCCGGGTCCGTTACCTGGCGTTGTACCTCCTCGCGACGGTCGGCGGTTCCGTCGCCGAGGCGCTGCTCGCCGACACCGGCACGGAGTCGCTGGGCGCGTCGGGCGCGGTCTTCGGCCTCGCGGGGGCCTACTACGTGCTGGCCCGCCGCGCGGGCTCGAACATGAGCGGCGTGAACCGCTTCATGGCGTACATGCTGGTCTGGCTGGTCGGCTCGGCCTGGGTCACGTCCTGGGAGGGCCACCTCGGCGGGCTGCTCACGGGCTGCGCGGTCGCGTTCGCCTACGCGTACGCTCCCCGGGGGCCGCGGCGCGATCTGATCCAGGCGGCCGCCTGTCTGGCGCTGCTGGCGCTGTTCGTGGTCCTGACGCTCGTGCGCGTCTCGGAGTTGACCCGGTGAGACGTATCGGTGTGCCCCTGCTCGCGGCCGTGCCCGTCGTCATCGCGGCGGGGGTCTTCTTCCTGTCCCCCTCGGACTCGTCCGAGGAGCCCGACACCACCTCGCGGTCGGTGGTCGGCGAGGACGGTGAGGCGGCCAGGGGCCGGGCCGAGGGGAAACGTTCGGCCGACGACCAGGCCATCGCCGCCCTCCCGCCGGGCCTCACGGCCCCCGCCAAGAAGGAGCTGGCCCAGCAGATCGTGGCCAGCGCCGAGAACTCCACCCTCGACTGGCGCACCGCCTACGCCTACATCGAGGACATCGGCGACGGGCAGGGCTACACGGCCGGCATCATCGGCTTCTGCACCGGCACCCACGACCTGCTCACCCTGGTCGAGCGCTACACGAAGGACCACCCGGACAACGGCCTCGCCCGCTACCTCCCCGCCCTGCGCGAGGTCGACGGCTCGGACTCGCACGAGGGCCTGGACCCCGGTTTCACCGCGGCGTGGAAGGCGGAGGCGAAGGTCGAGGCGTTCCGCGAGGCGCAGGACGCCGAGCGCGACCGCGTCTACTTCGACCCCGCGGTCCGCCTCGCCAAGCTCGACGGCCTGGGCGCGCTGGGCCAGTTCATCTACTACGACGCCATGGTCTTCCACGGCCCCGGCACCAACGCCACCAGCTTCTACGGCCTGCGCGAGGCCGCCATGAAGAAGGCCGACCTGCCCTCCGAGGGCGGCTCCGAGGAGGCCTACCTGAGCGCCTTCCTCGACGTCCGCAAGGCCGCGATGCGGACCCGCAAGGCGGACATCGACACCACCCGCGTCGACACCGCCCAACGCCGCTTCCTGCGCGAGGGCAAGCTGGAGCTGGAGACGCCGTTGACGTGGGCGGTGTACGGGGAGACGTACAAGGTGCGCTAGGTACCCCACTCCTCGCGCAGCACCGCTTCCGCCGGTTTCCCGTGCGGCGAATACGCCAGCTTCGCCGGTGTCTCGCCGCTGTCCGGCCAGTCGTCCCACATCCACCAGCAGACCCCGGCCCACCAGCGGCGCCCGGTGAACGTCTCCAGCAACGCCCGGTAGGCGGCGGCCTGTTCGGCGTCGCCGGTGTGGTCGCTGAGGTCCCAGGCGTACGGCGCGGTGGTCGCGCCCCGCTGGCTGACGTACCCGGCCTCGGTGAACAGCACCCGCCGGTCGTACCGTTCGGCGAACGCGGCGAGTTCCTCGGTGATCGGCTGCCAGGCGCGGCGCAGTCGACCGACGTCGGTGGTGGGCTTCTCCGCGAGCGGCCAGTAGGCGTCGATGCCGATGAGGTCGAGCCGCGTCCAGAAGCGGACCTTGGCGTACTCGTCGTAGTTGGCGGCGTAGGTGAGGGTGCCGTCGTAGCGGTCGCGGACCGCCGCGATGACGCGGGTCCACGCCTCGCGGTCGCCGGAGACCCCGGCGAGTTCGGTGCCGACCGCGAACTGCTCGACGCCGGTGTCCGCCGCGAGGTCGGCGTAGTGGGTGATGAAGCGGCGGTACGAGGTGAACCAGGCGGCCCGGTCGCGGGGGCGGATCTCGGCGCGGTCGCCGTCGCCGGGCAGGTCCACGTGCGGCTTGAGCATCACCTGGAGGCCGAGCCGATGCGCACGGCGCACGATCCGGCGCAGGCTCGCGTCGCTCGCGGTCTCCTCGGTGCGGTGCATCTCCGTGTCGCTTCGGTGCCGCTGGTACCAGGTGGGGGTGAAGGTGACCCAGCGGGCGCCGGTGGCCTTGATGTCCTGGAGGTAGCGGGGGGCGGCGGGGCTGTCGTAGTCGGTGCGGTACCAGGAGGGCAGGGTGATGCCGCGCAGGGGCGCCGCCGGTTTCCTGTCGTCGGAGGCGCCGGTGGTGGTGCAGCCCGCGGCGGCGAGGAGGGCCGCCGCCGCTGCCGCGGCGACGACCCTCCTCCTGGCGGTGGTCCGCCTCACAGGCTCGTCGGGCTGACGAAGGTGTAGCCCAGGGCCTTGATGCCGTCGACCGTGTCCTTGAGCGGCTGGGTCGGGTAGTACGGGTGGTAGAAGAAGCTGGCGAACCCGTCCCGGACGGCCAGGTTGGCCTTGGCCGAGGCGATCAGGTCGGCCGGCAGCCTCGGCGGGTGGTTGTTGAAGGCGTCCGGTTCGTAGTTGCCGATGTTCTCGGGCAGCACCTTGGTGCCGTAGACGTCCTTCACGACGTACGGGAAGAACTGGCCGATGAACACGTTGGGTCCGGCGGAGTTGCCGCTGAGCGTTCCGGAGAAGTACAGCGAACGCTCCAGGCGGGCCGCGAAGTTGGCGCTGATGGCCTTGTAGTCGGTGGCCGAACCCGCGTAGTGCGGGGTGGTCCACAGCGTCGGCTTCGGCAGTCCGACGGCGGCGAACGCGGCCAGCGCGCTGGTCACCCTGCCCTGCGCCCAGACGGTGGAGTCCTCGGCGACGGGGCCGTCGTAGACGACGTTGTCCGAGGCGTCGACGTGCGCCCGGTAGAACTCGAAGTCGTCGCCGGTGACGCCGTTGTAGGGGTTGGCGACATTGCCGTACTGGTGCGTGTAGCCGTGGTCCATCAGGACCGCGCCCCTGGCCAGCATGTACTTCAGGGCGCTGACGACCTGCGGCCGCTGGGCGAGCGTGATCGTCTGCGGGACGCCGTTGTTGTAGGTGCCGTTGGGGTCCTTGTAGACCGGGATCACGTTGATGCCGTACGGGATGTTCTGCGACTTGAGGTAGTCGGCCGTCGCGCGCAGCTCGGCCGGGTCCGAGTCGGGGCTGATGTCCTCCAGGCGCAGCAGCGCGCGGTGCCGTTCGGCGGTGGCCGGCGCGAGGGCGTCGAAGAGGAGGTCCTCCAGGGCGATGATCCGGTCGCTCTCGGAGACGTACGCGAACGGGATCTCACCGATGTAGGTGAGGTTGGAGGAGCGGACCGCCCATCCGAAGGTGTGCCCGTTGGAGGTGTCGAGGCCCTCCGCGAGCCGGGTGACGGCGGGGTAGCCGGGGCCGGTGAGGACGTTGGGGCGCAGCACGCCGCCGTCCTGGCCCGCCGGGATCTTCCGGGTCAGGGCCTGGTTCTTGTACGCCACCTGCGTCACGGTGCCGATCGATCCGCCGTCCTCGTAGTACGACGTCGTCGGGTCCCAGCCGTACTTCTGCGTGAACTGGGCTACGCCCACCGAGTTCGCCATGTTCCAGATGTTGGCACCCATCCACAGCACGGGCTTGGTCGTGGTGGCGGCGTCCTGGTAGAAGGCGGCCGGGATGGCGTCCGGGACGTCGCAGCAGTAGTAGGTCGAGCCGATGTAGATCACGGCCGTGTACGTGTCGACCAGACCGGCCGTGTACTGCTGGACCGGCTTGGCGGTCACGGTGCCGAAATGGCCCGCGAGGTTGGCCGCGGCCATGGCGTACAGCTCGCCCAACTGCCCGTAGGGGCCCGCCGTGTCGTAGAGCACGAGGGTGCTCGGGTCGGCCGCGGCGGCGACCTCGGCGTCGGCGGCCCGGAGCAGGGCGGCCTGGCGGGTCACGGTCGTGGCGGTGCGGGCCGGGAAGACCGCGGTGGTCGACAGCGTGGTCGCGGAGGTCTTCGCACGGGCCTTGTCGTGGCGGGCGTCGTCGGCCTTGAGCTGGGCCTTCGCCCAGCCTTTGAGGTCGACGCGATTCATTCCGGATTTCCCGCCGACGTTTTCATGGCCATGTCCATGACCTTTTGGTGCGGCCTGGGCGCCGGCGGCCAGGAAAGTGCCGCTCAACAGGGCGGCGATCAGCAGCAGGAGCACGGAAAACTTCGAGATTCCTCGTCGCCGAGGACGGATCAACGGTCTCACGATCATTCCCCCCACTTTGCCTTGTCTTGGCAAAGGTTTTTCCCAATAGGAAGTCACCGATTCTTCTGACCGGCATGAACGGTGTCAATGGATCGAAGGGTGAATTCCTGAGCGCCAGGTGACCCTACCGGAAGATCGGACTTGTCCTTTTTCCGAATAGTCTTCTGACCCGCCCTCGGCGTCTGCTACGTTCACCTCGGCGCGATGGGGACGCGCTGTGAAATGTGGGGGGACAATGTACGGACGACCCGCCCTGGGGGCTCTGCTGCCCCTGGCAGGGGCGATGGCCGCGCCAGAAGCTGTACCGGGGCTACCTTTGGCCAAAGCGCTACAGGCGACGGCGGGGGCCGGATTTCTGTTCTATTGTTTGACGGCCTGTCTGATATTGCTGGCCCGGGCACGACTGCGCCGCCAGGCACAAAGAACGCGGGCCGACGAAAGGATGCAGGTCGGCGCCGGGGGCAGCCATGATCACTGAACTGCTCCTGTGGTCGAGCATCACTCTGATCATTATGGCCGGGTGCTACAACACGAGTCTCTTTCTGTTGTCGAGGCGCAGAATTCGCCGTTCCCGAACCGACCGGAGAGACCGGTTCTACGTATTTCTCCTCGCCTGTCTGAACGAGGAGAAAGTGCTTTCTGAAAGCCTGGAGCGGATCACTTCGCTGCCCGCCCGGAATTTCATGGCGCTGGTCATCGACGACGGCTCGGACGACCGCACCTTCCAGGTCGCCCGGGCCGCCGATCCGAGCCTGGTCCATGTGCACCGGCGTACCCCGCCGAACTGCCGCAAGGGCAAGGGCGCCGCCCTCAACGACGGGGTCCGGCACCTGCGCGCGTCCGGCCTGCTCGGCGGCCACGATCCGGCGGACGTGGTCCTGTGCGTGGTCGACGCCGACGGACGGCTCGATCCGCATGTCGTGCAGTCGGTCGACCCGTACTTCGACGACCCGAGGACGGGCGCGGTACAGGTCTGCGTCCGCATGTACAACCGGCACCTCGGGCTGCTCGCCCGCATGCAGGACATGGAGTTCGTCGTCTACGGCGACGTCTTCCAGAGCGCCCGCCGCTACATCGGCAGCGTCGGCATGGGCGGCAACGGCCAGTTCATGCGGCTGTCGGCGCTCGACACCCTGGACGGCGACGGCCCGTGGAGCGACAGCCTCACCGAGGACCTCGACCTCGGCGTGCGGCTGATCGCCAAGGGCTGGACCAACCAGCACTGCACCACCGCCGCGGTCTCCCAGCAGGCCGTGCTCAGCCTGCGGCGCCTGATCCGCCAGCGATCCCGCTGGTTCCAGGGTCATTTGCAGTCGGCCGGACTCGTCCCGCTCATCCTCAGGGACGTCCCCACGAAGGCCGCGGTCGACCTGCTGTACCACCTCTCCAGCCCGGTGCTGATCCTGCTCACCTCGCTGCTGCCGCTGTCCTTCCTCGTCGCCTTCGGCGCCACCGTCGTGGCCTCCGTCCAGGTCGGCCATCCGCTGGTCTCGCCCATGTGGCTGCTCGGCCCGTATCTGCTGTCGTTCACGGCCGCCTACGCGTACGGCTACGTGTACGCCAAGCGGGAACGGGAGCTGGGCCTGGTCCGCTCGGTCCTGCTCGCCCATGTCTTCGTCTTCTACGGCTACATCTGGTTCGCGGCCGGCTGGTGGGGCTTCTGGCGGATGCTCACCGGCCAGCGCGGCTGGCTCAAGACGGCACGCACCTGACGACATCCGTACCGCTCCACTGAGGACATTCAGGCCGCGCCGGGTCCCCGCGCGGGTCCTCGCCTCACCTCTCATCACCCTCACGTGATCGCTGCGCCGATCACGCATGCCCAAGGGGGGCACCCATGTCCACACCTCCGACAACCATGCCCGTGCACGCCATGCTGGTGCTCGGCACCCGGCCGGAAGCGATCAAACTGGCGCCCGTGGCGCGGGCGATGGCCGCCGGCCCGCAGTTCGAGCCGATCGTCGTCACCACCGGCCAGCACCGCGAGATGCTCCACCAGATGCTCGGCATGCTGGGCGTCGACGTCCGCATCGCCCTCGACGTGATGCGCACCCGGCAGCAGCTCTCCGATCTGACCGCCCGGCTGGTCCGGGAGCTCGGCACGGTGCTGCGGGAGCAGCGGCCGGACCTGGTGGTGGTGCAGGGGGACACCACCACCGCGCTGGCGGGTGCCCTGGCCGCCTTCTACGAGAAGATCCCGGTCGCCCATGTCGAGGCGGGCCTGCGCACCGGTGTCATCGACAACCCGTTCCCGGAGGAGCTCAACCGCAGCCTCATCGGCCGGATCGCCCGCTGGCACTTCGCCCCGACCCCGGCCGCCGCCCGGCATCTGACCGACGAGGGCGTCCCGGACGAGCAGGTGTTCATCACCGGCAACACCGTCATCGACAACCTGCTGTGGGTGCTGGCCGAGGGCAGCGGCACCTCCGCGTTCGGCACCGACGACAACGCCTGCCCGGCCCGCGACGGCGACATGATCCGCCGGGCAGGCCCCAAGCGCATCCTGGTCACCCTGCACCGCCGGGAGAACCAGGGCGAGCGGATGCGCGGCATGGGGCGGGCGCTGACCCGGCTCGCCCGGCGCGGGGACGTGGAGATCGTGCTGCCGCTGCACAAGAGTCCGGCCGTACGGGACGCGCTGCTGCCCGAACTCGACGGCCAGCGGGGCGTCAAGCTCGTCGAGCCGCTCGACTACCTGGACTTCGCGGCGACGCTGGCCGAGTGCGACCTCGTGCTCACCGACTCCGGCGGCATCCAGGAGGAGGCCCCGAGCCTCGCCAAGCCCTCGCTGGTGCTGCGGACGACGACCGAGCGGCCCGAGGCGGTGGAGGCGGGCGCGGCCCGGCTGATCGGCACGGACCCGGACGCCATCGTCACCTGGGCGGAACGGCTCCTGGACGACCCGGTGGAGTACCGGCGGATGGCGACCGCGGGCAATCCCTTCGGCGACGGCGAGGCCGCGCGCCGCATCCTGGGTCAGCTGGCCGAGGACTTCGCCGCCGATGTCCCGGTCGGCCTGACGACATCCGGGCCATACTCGACGGCATGACACTCAGGGGTCGTCGCCTCATCGGACTGGCGCTGGCTCTCGCCCTGGCCGCGATCGTCGCGATCACCGTGAGCCAGTGCCAGGGCGACGACTCCCCGCCCCCCAAGCCCTGGATCGACGGCACCACGCACGGCCGCTGGCTGTCGGTGTTCAACGGCATGGGCACCAACCACGGCGACGACTCCTCGCTCACCCTCTCCCCCATGGCCGCCGAGGACCCGGGCACCACCCACGCCGGTCTGGTGGTGAGCACGGCCGTCTACACGGACGTGCGCTACGAGGCCCGGATGCGGACGGTGAAGCAGCTGCGCTCACCGAAGCCGAACCCGTGGGAAGTGCCGTGGCTGGTCTGGGCGTACACCGACCCGGAGCACTTCTACTACATCACCCTCAAGCCGAACGGCTGGGAGCTCGGCAAGCGCGACCCCGCCTACCCGGGCGGCCAGCGCTTCCTGGCGACGGGACGGACCCAGTACCCGGTGGGTCCTTGGTACGACGTGCGGGTCGAACAGCGCGGGGCGGCGCTGTCCGTGGCGGTCGACGGCACCCCGCTGGTGAAGTTCACGGACGCCGAACTGCCGTACGACGAGGGGCGGGTGGGCGCCTACTCGGAGGACGCGACGGTGGAGTTCGAGGGCCTGGAGGCGTCTTCCGGCTGAAACGCCCGCCGACGGGAAGGCGCCCTCCGACTGCACGCGCCCTCCGGCTGAAAGAGGCGACGGCGCCTCCCCATCGTCCGGTCGGGGACGAGATGGGCAGGCGCCGTCAGCGTTCCGTACGCCGTTGTACGGGACGTCTTTTGAGGGACCGTCAGACCATCAGCGCGCGGTCCGTCGGGCGGATCGGCGCCGGCAGGTCGCTGGTGCCGGTCAGGAACCGGTCGGTGCCGCGGGCGGCCGAGCGGCCCTCCGCGATCGCCCACACGATGAGCGACTGGCCGCGGCCCGCGTCACCGGCGACGAAGACACCGGGCACGTTGGTCTGGAAGTCGGCGTCGCGGGCGATGTTGCCGCGCTCGTCGAGCTCCAGGCCGAACTGGTCGACCAGGCCGTTCTCCCGGTCGGTGCCGGTGAAGCCCATGGCCAGCGTCACCAGCTGGGCGGGGATCTTGCGCTCCGTGCCCGGCTTCGGGGTCAGCTTGCCGTCGATGAACTCCACCTCGGTGAGGTGCAGCCACTGGACGTTGCCGTCCTCGTCGCCCTCGAAGTGGGTGGTGGAGACGGAGTAGACCCGCTCACCGCCCTCCTCGTGCGCGGACGTGACCTTGTAGAGCATCGGGAAGGTCGGCCAGGGCTGGCCGGCGTTCCGCTCGTCGCCCGGGCGGGGCATGATCTCCAGCTGCGTGACCGAGGCCGCGCCCTGGCGGTGGGCGGTGCCCACGCAGTCGGCGCCGGTGTCGCCGCCGCCGATGACCACGACGTGCTTGCCCTCGGCGGAGATCGGGGCGGTGACGTAGTCACCCTCCTGCACCTTGTTGGCCAGGGGCAGGTACTCCATGGCCTGGTAGATGCCCTTGAGCTCGCGGCCCGGGACCGGCAGGTCACGCGCGGTGGTCGCACCGGCGGCGATGACGACGGCGTCGTACCGCTTCTTCAGGTCGGTCGCCTTGAGGTCGCGGCCGATCTCGATGCCGGTGCGGAAGCGGGTGCCCTCCGCGCGCATCTGCTCGATGCGGCGGTTGATGTGCCGCTTCTCCATCTTGAACTCGGGGATGCCGTACCGGAGGAGACCACCGATGCGGTCCGCGCGCTCGTACACGGCGACCGTGTGACCGGCCCGGGTGAGCTGCTGCGCGGCGGCGAGGCCGGCCGGCCCTGAGCCGATGACGGCGACGGTCTTGCCGGACAGGCGCTCGGGGATCTGCGGCGCGACGTCACCGGTGTCCCACGCCTTGTCGATGATCGAGACCTCGACGTTCTTGATGGTGACCGGCGGCTGGTTGATGCCGAGCACGCACGCCGCCTCGCAGGGCGCGGGGCAGAGGCGACCGGTGAACTCCGGGAAGTTGTTGGTCGCGTGCAGCCGCTCGCTGGCGGCGGCCCAGTCCTCGCGGTAGGCGTAGTCGTTCCACTCGGGGATGAGGTTCCCCAGCGGACAGCCGTTGTGACAGAACGGGATGCCGCAGTCCATGCAGCGGCTGGCCTGCTTGCTGATGATCGGCAGCAGGGAGCCGGGGACGTAGACCTCGTTCCAGTCCTTCAGCCGGACGTCGACGGGGCGGGACTTGGCGACCTCACGGCCGTGGTTCAGGAAGCCCTTCGGGTCAGCCATTGATCGCCGCCTCCATCATCTTCTCGGTGATCTCGGTCTCGGAGAGACCGGCCTGCTCGGCGGCGACCTTGGCGGCGAGCACTGCCTTGTACGTGCTGGGGATGATCTTGCTGAAGCGCTCCACGGACGCGTCCCAGTCGACGAGCAGCTTCTCGGCCACCGTCGAGCCGGTGTCCTCGGCGTGGCGGCGCACCACGTCGTGCAGCCACTGCTTGTCGCTGTCGTCCAGCGCCTCCACGGCGTCCACGTTGCCGACGTTGACGTTGTCCCGGTCGAGGTCGATGACGTACGCGACGCCACCGGACATGCCGGCCGCGAAGTTGCGGCCCGTCGGGCCGAGGACCACCGCGTGCCCGCCGGTCATGTACTCGCAGCCGTGGTCGCCCACGCCCTCCGAGACCACCAGGGCACCGGAGTTGCGGACGCAGAACCGCTCGCCGGTACGGCCGCGCAGGAAGAGCTCGCCGCCGGTCGCGCCGTACGCGATCGTGTTGCCCGCGATCGTCGAGTACTCGGCGAGGTGGTCGGCGCCCCGGTCGGGACGGACGATCACCCGGCCGCCGGAGAGGCCCTTGCCGACGTAGTCGTTGGCGTCGCCCTCCAGGCGCAGCGTGATGCCGCGCGGGAGGAAGGCGCCGAAGGACTGGCCCGCGGAGCCGGTGAAGGTGATGTCGATGGTGTCGTCGGGCAGGCCCGCGCCACCGAACTTCTTCGTCACCTCGTGGCCGAGCATGGTGCCGACCGTGCGGTTGATGTTGCGGATGGCGACCTGGGCGCGCACCGGCTGGGCGTCGGTCGCCGAGTCGGCGGCCAGGGCGTCGGCGGCGAGCTTGATGAGCTCGTTGTCGAGCGCCTTCTCCAGGCCGTGGTCCTGCTCGATGACCTGGTGCAGCGGGGCGCCCTCGGGCAGCTCGGGCACGTAGAAGAGCGGGGACAGGTCCAGGCCCTGCGCCTTCCAGTGGTCGACCGCGCGGGTCACGTCGAGGGTCTCGGCGTGGCCGACGGCCTCCTCGATGGAGCGGAAGCCCAGCTCGGCGAGGATCTCACGGACCTCTTCGGCGATGAACTTGAAGAAGTTCACGACGTACTCGGCCTTGCCGGTGAACCGGTCGCGGAGCGTCGGGTTCTGGGTGGCGATGCCGACCGGGCAGGTGTCCAGGTGGCAGACGCGCATCATGACGCAGCCGGAGACGACGAGCGGCGCGGTCGCGAAACCGAACTCCTCGGCGCCGAGCAGCGCGGCGATGACGACGTCACGGCCGGTCTTGAGCTGGCCGTCGGTCTGCACGACGATGCGGTCGCGCAGGCCGTTGAGCAGCAGGGTCTGCTGGGTCTCGGCGAGGCCGAGCTCCCAGGGACCGCCGGCGTGCTTGAGCGACGTCAGCGGCGAGGCGCCCGTACCGCCGTCGTGACCCGAGATCAGGACGACGTCCGCGTGGGCCTTCGACACACCGGCCGCGACCGTGCCGACGCCGACCTCCGAGACCAGCTTCACGTGAATCCGCGCCTGCGGGTTCGCGTTCTTCAGGTCGTGGATCAGCTGGGCCAGGTCCTCGATGGAGTAGATGTCGTGGTGCGGCGGCGGGGAGATGAGGCCCACGCCCGGCGTCGAGTGACGCGTCTTGGCGACCCACGGGTAGACCTTGTGGCCGGGCAGCTGACCGCCCTCACCGGGCTTGGCGCCCTGGGCCATCTTGATCTGGATGTCGTCCGCGTTGACCAGGTACTCGGAGGTCACACCGAAGCGGCCGGAGGCGACCTGCTTGATGGACGACCGGCGCGCCGGGTCGTACAGGCGGTCCGGGTCCTCGCCGCCCTCACCGGTGTTGGACTTGCCGCCCAGCTGGTTCATGGCGATGGCGAGGGTCTCGTGGGCCTCGCGCGAGATGGAGCCGTAGGACATGGCGCCGGTGGAGAACCGCTTGACGATCTCGCTCACCGGCTCGACCTCGTCGACGGAGATCGACGGACGGTCCGACTTGAAGCCGAAGAGCCCGCGGAGCGTCATCAGCCGCTCGGACTGCTCGTTCACGCGGTCCGTGTACTTCTTGAAGATGTCGTAGCGGCCGCTGCGCGTCGAGTGCTGGAGGCGGAAGACCGTCTCCGGGTCGAACAGGTGCGGCTCGCCCTCACGGCGCCACTGGTACTCGCCGCCTATGTCCAGCGCGCGGTGCGCGGGAGCGATGCCGGAGGCGGGGTACGCCTTGGCGTGCCGGGCGGCGACCTCCTTGGCGATGACGTCGATGCCGACGCCGCCGATCTTGGAGGCGGTGCCGTTGAAGTACTTCTCGACGAAGGTCTCCTCCAGGCCGACGGCCTCGAAGACCTGGGCGCCGCGGTAGGAGGCGACGGTCGAGATGCCCATCTTCGACATGACCTTCAGAACACCCTTGCCCAGGGCGTAGATCAGGTTGCGGATGGCCTGCTCGGGCTCGATGTCCGAGAGGAAGGTGCCCGCGCGGACGAGGTCCTCGACGGACTCCATCGCCAGGTAGGGGTTGACGGCCGCGGCGCCGAAGCCGATCAGCAGGGCGACGTGGTGGACCTCGCGGACGTCACCGGCCTCGACCAGCAGGCCCACCTGGGTGCGCTGCTTGGTGCGGATGAGGTGGTGGTGGACGGCCGCGGTGAGCAGCAGCGACGGGATCGGCGCGTGCTCGGCGTCGGAGTGGCGGTCCGACAGGACGATCAGCCGGGCGCCGTTCTCGATGGCCGCGTCGGCCTCGGCGCAGATCTCGTCGATGCGCGCGGCGAGGGCGTCGCCGCCGCCGGAGACCCGGTACAGACCGGAGAGCGTCGCGGCCTTGAAGCCGGGCATGTCGCCGTCGGCGTTGATGTGGATGAGCTTGGCCAGCTCGTCGTTGTCGATCACCGGGAAGGGCAGGGTGACGCTACGGCAGGAAGCGGCCGTCGGCTCCAGCAGGTTGCTCGCGGGACCGAGGGACGAGCGCAGCGAGGTCACGAGCTCCTCGCGGATCGCGTCCAGCGGCGGGTTGGTGACCTGCGCGAACAACTGGGTGAAGTAGTCGAAGAGCAGGCGCGGGCGCGAGGACAGCGCGGCGATCGGCGAGTCGGTGCCCATCGAGCCGATGGGCTCGGCACCGGCCTTGGCCATCGGCGCCAGGATGACGCGCAGCTCCTCCTCGGTGTAGCCGAAGGTCTGCTGGCGGCGGGTGACCGAGGCGTGCGTGTGCACGATGTGCTCGCGCTCGGGCAGGTCGGACAGCTCGATCTCGCCGGCTTCCAGCCAGTCGGCGTACGGCTTCTCGGCGGCGAGGCCGGCCTTGATCTCGTCGTCCTCGATGATGCGGTGCTCGGCGGTGTCGACGAGGAACATCTTGCCGGGCTGGAGGCGGCCCTTGCGGACGACCTTGGCGGGGTCGATGTCGAGGACGCCGACCTCGGAGCCGAGGACGACGAGGCCTTCGTCGGTGACCCAGTAGCGGCCGGGACGCAGACCGTTGCGGTCGAGGACCGCGCCGACCTGGGTGCCGTCGGTGAAGGTGACACAGGCCGGGCCGTCCCAGGGCTCCATCATCGTGGAGTGGAACTGGTAGAAGGCGCGCCGGGCCGGGTCCATGGAGTCGTGGTTCTCCCACGCCTCCGGGATCATCATCAGCACGGAGTGCGGCAGCGAACGCCCGCCCAGGTGCAGGAGTTCGAGCACCTCGTCGAAGGACGCCGAGTCGGAGGCGTCGGGCGTACAGATCGGGAAGACCCGCTCCAGCCCCTTGTCCCCGAACAGGTCGGAGACCAGCTGCGACTCACGCGCGGCCATCCAGTTGCGGTTGCCCTTGACGGTGTTGATCTCACCGTTGTGCGCGACGAAGCGGTACGGGTGCGCGAGCGGCCACGACGGGAAGGTGTTCGTGGAGAAGCGCGAGTGGACGAGCGCGATGGCCGAGGCGAAGCGGCGGTCGGACAGGTCCGGGAAGAAGGGCTCCAGCTGGCCGGTGGTCAGCATGCCCTTGTAGACGATGGTCCGCGCGGACAGCGACGGGAAGTAGACGTCGACCTCGCGCTCGGCGCGCTTGCGCAGCACGAAGGCCTTGCGGTCGAGCTCGATGCCGGAGCCGGCGCCGTCGGCGACGAAGATCTCGCGGAAGGCGGGCATGGTCGACCGGGCGGTGGCGCCGAGGAGCTCGGGCGCGACCGGGACCTCACGCCAGCCGAGGACGGTGAGGCCCTCTTCGCCGGCGATCGTCTCGATCCGCGAGACGGCGTCCTCGGTGCCGTCCTCCGGGAGGAAGGCGATACCGACGGCGTAGGCGCCCGCCTCGGGCAGCTCGAAGCCGGCCACCTCACGGAAGAAGGCGTCCGGAACCTGGGTCAGGATGCCCGCTCCGTCACCCGAGTCGGGCTCGGAGCCGGTGGCACCGCGGTGCTCCAGGTTGCGCAGAACGGTGAGCGCCTGCTCGACCAGCGCATGGCTCGCCTCGCCGGTGAGGGTGGCCACGAAACCGACGCCACAGGCGTCCTTTTCGTTGCGGGGGTCGTACATACCCTGCGCAGCAGGGCGAGCATCCATGAAGGACCACTTCTGGCCATTCGCGGAATGCTGGGACGGCTGGCGCGGCGTACGCATCGGCTCTCCCGTCGTCGTCTCAAGTGGCATATCTGCGTGCCGAGGGACGACGTTGGCCCTCTGCGTGTGCGCAAAATTTCGTGCAGGTTACATGATGGAGTGGTTCTCGGGAACCGGATACTGCGTTCCAACATGCGGACGCCACGCGGTGGCGACAGGGGTATCGCGCACGTGGCTTGAAGTGTGGGGGGAGCGAACGGGACAGATCGATGTCCGTCGCTCCAGGGGCGAGGCAGGCGGCGTCGCTCACCTCGCGGGTGCGCGGCAGGCGTCATTGCCCACAGCGCTTACGGCTCATGCCCAGTGGTTAAGCGTTCGAAACCAGTGAGTAACGGCTACTTATGCGGCCCAACGCATAAGTAGCGGTCGGCCTATCCTACGGCCGTTCCGAAGAAGCTGCCCAGGGCGTACGTCACACCGGCCGCCGCACCACCGAGAGCGAGCTGTCGCAGACCGCTGAACCACCAGGTCCGCGCCGTCACCTTGGCCACGACGGCACCGCACCCGAACAGCCCGACGAGGGCGACGAGAACCGCAGGCCACAAGGCGCTGGCCCCCAGCAGATAGGGCAGCACGGGAAGCAGCGCACCGAGCGCGAAGGCACCGAAGGACGAGACGGCGGCGACCAGCGGCGAGGGCAGGTCGCCGGGATCGATCCCGAGCTCTTCCCGTGCGTGGATCTCCAGAGCCTGCTCGGGGTCACGCGACAGCTGCTTGGCGACCTCCCGCGCGAGCGCCGGCTCGACCCCCCGTGCCTCGTACAGCGCGGCCAGCTCGGCCTCCTCGTCCTGCGGATGCTTGCGCAGCTCCCGCCGCTCGACGTCCAGCTCGGCCTCGACGAGCTCGCGCTGCGAGGCCACGGAGGTGTACTCACCGGCGGCCATGGAGAAGGCCCCGGCGGCAAGCCCCGCGAGCCCGGTGAGCACGATGGCCTGCTGCCCGACGGCGCCACCGGCGACGCCGGTCATCAGCGCGAGGTTGGAGACCAGTCCGTCCATGGCCCCGAAGACGGCGGGCCGCAGCCACCCTCCATTGACATCGCGATGGGTGTGGTTGTCACGGTGCGCCTCGTGCAGCGGCGCCTCGGTCTCGATGATGGCCATCAGGGGTCCCCCAGGGAAGCTAAGCCAAAGCTAACTTTAGACAGATTCTAATTACCGACAACCAGACTGTACGACGCGAAATTCCCGCCCGCCACGAAGGAAAGGCTGGGCTAACCTGCACCTTTACCTCCGAATGCGCATACGATCGCAAGCCTGCTCAGATGTCGACCGGGTGATGCTGAGGCAAGGGATGCTCTTGTCGTGACCGCCCCGTGGGACACATCCGCAAAGGCCCCGCGCCCTGTGCGGAGCCCCCGGAGGAGAGGCCCGCCGTATGGCATCGATCGCCTGCATCCCCTCGGCCCCGGCACCCGGGAACGCCGCCGAACTCCGCGAACGGGGCCGCGGCGCCCTCCTGGGCCTGGCGGTGGGAGACGCCCTCGGCGCCCCCGCGGAGAACCTGAAACCGTCGGAGATCCGAGCCCGCTGGGGCAGGATCACGGGGTACGTGGCCGAGACGCCCGCCGGCACGGACGACACCGAGTACGCGATCTTCTCTGGCCTCCTCCTGGCCCGCCATGGCTCGGCACTCACCCCGGCCCACGTCGAGGCGGCCTGGCACGAGTGGATCGCGGACCGCGAGGAGGGCCCGTTCCGGGGAGCGGGCTTCAGCGAACGCGGCACCCTGGAGAACCTGCGCCGGGGCCTGGCTGCCCCCATCTCCGCCCAGCACCGCCACGCCTGGAGCGACGGCCTGGCGATGCGCGCGGCCCCCTTCGGCGTCTACGCGTCCGGCCGCCCGGCGGAGGCGGCGCGCCTGGCGGCGATCGACGGCTCCGTGAGCCACGACGGCGAGGGCATCTACGGCGGCCAGGCGGTAGCCGCAGGAGTGGCGGCGGCGATGGCGGGCGCCCCCACGGTGGCGGTGGTCGCTTCGGCCCTGGCGGTGATCCCGGACGACTCCTGGACGGCCCGCTCCCTGCGCCGCGCGGTGGCGGTGGCCCACCGAGGCGAACGAGCGGTCCGCTCCGCGGTGGTCATCGGCGGCTACCCCTGGACCGACCTGGCCCCGGAGGCGGTGGCCCTCGCCTTCGGCGCCTACGCGGCGGCGGACGGCGACTTCGTGGAGGCGGTCCTGACGGCCGTCAACATGGGCCGCGACGCGGACACGACGGCAGCGGTGGCGGGCGCGCTGGCAGGCGCGACGAGGGGAGCGTCCGCGATCCCCACGGAGTGGGCAGCGGCCATCGGCCCGGCAAGGGGCAGCTGCCTGCCGTCGATGGCGGGCCACCACGTCCTGAACGTGGCGGACCTGCTGACACCGGGCGAGGAGTACGTACTGGCGGCGGACGGCGACGAGGCGGAGGCGCTGGCATGACACTCGAATACGAGCCAACACCTGCCGACGCCGGTGCGACCATTTCAGCCCGCCCGACGTCCGAGGCCGCCCCACCTCCCCCAGCCCCTCCGCCGCTCAAGGACGAGCCGACACCCCGCACCCCCACCCCACACCCCTCAGCCCCTCCGCCCCTCGAAGACGAGCCGCCACCTCTCAGCCCCGCCCCGCATCACTCAGCCCGTCCGGCGTTTGAGGACGAGGCCGTTTCGGGGCCGACGGGGGTCCAGGGGGCGGAGCCCCCTGGCGGGGTCGAAGGGGCAGCGCCCCTGGGGATGGGACGGGTAGGGGCGGCGGGGGCGAAAGACAAAACCGCCGACACCCCCACCCCAAACCCTCACCGCATCGAAGGCCTCCTCCTAGGCCTAGCCGCAGGCGACGCCGCCGGCTGGCCCGCCGCCCGCCACAGAGCCGCCCGCATGCCCGACTGGACCCGCCGCCTCACCCGCGAACTGGACACCTTCGCCGAACACAACGCCACCACCACCCTCCCCGTCCCCATCGCCCTCAACCAACCCCCCGAGCCCCTCCGCCTCGGCCCCTCCGACGACGCGGAATGGGCGGCCTTCACCGCGGAAGCCCTCCTCCGCGCAGGCGACGACACCACCCTCCCCGACCTCAGCCGAGACCGCCGTACCAGAGCAGCGATCGACCTCACCTGGACCACCCTCGCCGGCGAAGTAGCCGCCGCAGCGAACCGCGCCCCCGAGATCGAGTCCGCCGTACTCCCCCTACGCGCCCGCATCTCGGTCCGCGCCGGCCTCGGCAACCTCGCCACCGGCCTACGCCCACCCGCCACCGGCCACGACAACCCCCACTACTTCGACGACGCGGCCTGCATCAGAGCCTGCGTCCTGGCCGTCACCCACCCCGGCAACCCCCAACTCGCAGCGGACCTCGCCGAGTTCGACGCCCGCTACACCCAGGACGGCGACGGAGTCCACGGCGCCCGAGCCATGGCCGCGGCCCTCTCCCTCGCCCTCACCGGAGCCGACGTGCACACCTGCGTCGACGCCGCCCTCACCGAACTCCCGGAGTCCACGGAGATCGGCCGCAACGCCCGCCACGCCCTGGCACTCGCCCGCACCACCCCCACCGCCTTCGCCCTGATCCCCCTCCTGGAACACCAGATCGTCGACCACGTCTACAGCTACGGCATCGCCGCCGCGGAAACGGTCCCGGTGGCCCTCGCCCTGGCGACCGCGGCGAACGGCGACATCTCGGCAGCCGTCCCCGCCGCCGCCTGCCTGTCCCGCGTCGCGGACTCGGCCCCCGCCCTGACCGGAGCCCTCACCGGAGCCCTCACCGGCGGCGCCGCGCTCCCGCCCTCCTGGCGGGACACCTGCCGCACCCTCTCCGGCTGCGCCCTCCCCCGCCTCACCGGCACCGACCTGGTGGAACTCGCCGAACTCCTGGAAGCCACGCAACCGCCCCTGCCAGGAGGATGATTCGGTTCATGCCACCGATCTCACGCAAACCCCCACAACACACCCCCACCTCGGCCACCCCCACCCTCGAAGACCGCATCACCGGCGCCCTCGTGGGCGCCGCCGTCGGCGACGCACTCGGCGGCCCGGTGGAGGGCTACTCCCCCGACCAGATCCTGGAACGCCACGCCGGCCGCGTCCACGGCATCGTCGGCCCCTGGAACGGCGACGCCTGGCGTACGGCCCGCCCGATCGCCCCGTACCACAAGGGCGACGGCCACGTCACCGACGACACCTTGATGACGCACGCCCTGATCAGGGTCTACGCCGAGGTCCGCGACCACCTGGACGCCTACGCCGTCGCCGACCACCTGGTCCCCGACCTGATGACGACTCCCCGCTGGATCCCCGAACTCGAACAGGAGGCGCTCCCCCTCCACCGCCTCTTCCTGGCGGAGAAATGGCTGGTCACGCGCCTCCACTACGCCCACGCGGACCCTCGTGAGGCCGGCGTCGGCAACATCGTCAACTGTGGTGCGGCGATGTACATGGCCCCGGTGGGCCTGGTCAACGCGGCGAACCCGAGGGCCGCCTACGCCGAGGCCCTCGACATCGCCGGCGCCCACCAGTCGTCGTACGGCCGCGAGGCGGCGGGAGTCTTCGCGGCGGCCGTGGCGGCGGCCTGCGCCCCGAACGCGACGCCGGAGACGGTCGTCTCCCACTGCCTGTCCCTCGCGAAGGACGGCACGAGGACGGCGATCGAGAAGGTCTGCGAAGCGGCAACGCACCACACCACCTTCGAGTCGGCGCTGACCCCGCTCCGCGAGGCGGTCGCCCCCTACGACACGGTCGGCCCGGACTACCGGGCCCCCTCCCTCGGCGCCCGCCGCCCCTCCCGCCTCCACGCCATCGAGGAACTCCCCATCGCCCTGGGCATGTTGATCGTGGCGAACGGCGACTACCGCGACGCGGTGCTGGGTGCCGTGAACTACGGCCGCGACTGCGACTCCATCGCGACGATGGCCGGCGCGATCGCGGGTGCCCTGGGCTCCCCGGTCCCGGAGACCTGGTCGAAGACGGTCGCGGAGGCCAGCCGTCTGGACCTGTGGGAACCGGCGAGGACGCTCACCGCAGTGGCCCGCGAGATCCACGACCACGACATCCACCGCCGCCGAGCCCACGAGGCCGCGTTCACGGAGATCGGAGGCCTGAGATGCTCCGACTGACCTGGGTCCAACCGGAGGACCTCCTGGGCCACGAACTCCGCCAGGCGGCACTGGACGGCAGGGAACCCGGGGTGATCGCCGCGCGCTGGAAAGCGGCAGGCGGCATGGAGGCCCCCCTCAGAGCAGGCGCCTCCCCCCAGCCCCCGTCCCGCTACCTACGCCAACTGGCAAAAGACCTCCTGGACGAACTGTCAGACCTGCCAAGCACATTGACGGACCAGGAACCCACGGACCTGACCAAGATCAAGGCCGGCTGCCCAGAATGGCCCGCCCTCGCTCCGACCATCCCCACAGCACCCCCGCCCCCCGCGGCCTACGAAGCAGCCTGGCTGGGCCGAGCCGTCGGCTGCCTCCTGGGCAAACCGGTGGAGAAACTCCCCCTGAACGCCATCCGCCAACTGGCCGAGTCCACCGGCAACTGGCCCCTGACCACCTACTTCACAGCCCGAGGAGTCCCGGAAACCCTTCTCCGCTCCCACCCCTGGAACCGCCGCTCAGCCCCCACCTCCCTCGCCGAGAACATCGACGGCATGCCCGAGGACGACGACCTCAACTACCCCCTCCTCAACCTCCTCCTGCTCCAACGCCACGGCAGACACTTCACGACCTCGGACGTGGCCACCCTCTGGCTGGACGAACTCCCGGCAGGCCGCACGTTCACCGCCGAACGCATCGCCTACCGCAACCTCCTCCTCGGCCTGGAACCCCCGCACACCGCCCGCCACCGCAACCCCTTCCGGGAATGGATCGGCGCCCTGATCCGCGCCGACGTCCACGGCTGGACCAACCCCGGCGACCCGGCCGCCGCGGCGGAACAGGCCCACCGGGACGCCACCCTCACCCACACCGCCAACGGCGTCTACGCGGCGATGTTCACGGCCGCGACGATCGCCACCGCGGCGACCGGCAGCCACGACATCCACGCCTGCCTCCGCACCGGCCTGACCGTGATCCCCGCGGCCTCCCGCCTCAGCCGGGCGATCCACCACGCGATCCAACTGGCGGAAACCACCGAGGACTTCGACAAGGTCGTGGACGAACTCCACGCCACCTACGCGAGCGCCCACCACTGGGTCCACGCGATCCCCAACACCGCCCTGATCGCCGCCGCCCTCACCCACGCGGACGGCGACTTCACCGCGTCCATCTGCAAAGCGGTGAGCGGCGGTTGGGACACCGACTCCAACGGCGCCACGGCAGGCAGCATCGCCGGACTCCTCACCGGCACACCGGACAGGCTCCCCGACCGCTGGACGACCCCGCTGAAGAACCGACTCGCCACCTCCGTGGGCGACTTCGACGGCACCGGCTTCGACGCCCTCGCCCACCTGACTCACCTGGAGGCTTCCCACCCATGACCCACATCGCCGTACTAGGCAGCACGAACATGGACCTCGTCGCCTACGTCGAGAAGGCCCCGCAGCGCGGCGAGACGGTCACCGGCCGCGCGTTCCGTACGATCCCCGGCGGCAAGGGCGCCAACCAGGCGATCGCCGCCGCCCGCGCCGGCGCCACCGTCTCGATGATCGGCGCGGTCGGCAACGACCCCTACGGCGCCCAACTCCGCTCCACCCTCGAACACTCGGGCGTCGACACCGACCATCTCCGCACCGTCGAGGGCCCGTCCGGCACCGCACACATCGTCGTCGACGACGAGGGCGGCAACGCGATCGTCGTGATCCCCGCCGCGAACGGCACCGTCGACCACCTCGCCCCCGGCGACGAGAGCCTGATCGCCTCCGCCGACGCGCTGCTGCTCCAGCTGGAGACCCCGCTGAAGGCCGTCGTGGCCGGCGCCGAGGCGGCCCGCGCGCACGGCGTCCGGACGATCCTCACGCCCGCCCCCGCGCAGCCCCTCCCGCCCGAACTCCTCGCCGTCACCGACCTGTTGCTCCCCAACGAGTACGAGGCGACCACCCTCACCGGCCTCTCCGACCCGATCGCCGCGGCCCGGGCCCTCCTCGACCAGGTGCCGGCGGTCGTCGTCACGCTCGGTGCGGCGGGCAGCCTCTACGCGGCCCGCGACGGTGCCGACCCCCTTGCCGTACCCGCCCCGTCGATCACCGCCGTGGACTCGACCGGCGCGGGCGACACCTTCGCCGGCACCCTCGCGGTCGCGCTCAGCGAGGAGCGCCCGATCCGCGAGGCCCTGCACTGGGCGGCAGCGGCGGCGGCACTGTCGGTGCAGCGGCCGGGCGCGTCGGCGTCGATGCCGTACCGCTCCGAGATCGACAAGCAGCACAACGCATGACCGGCACCCCACCCCCCACCGCCCCGCTCTCCGGCCTCCGCGTCCTCGACCTGGCCACCCTCTTCGCCGGCCCCCTCGCCGCCACCCTGCTCGGCGACTTCGGCGCGGAGGTCGTCAAGGTCGAGCACCCCACCAAACCCGACCCCTCCCGCGGCCACGGGCCGTCCAAGGAGGGCATCGGCCTGTGGTGGAAGGTGCTGGGCCGCAACAAGCGCACGATCACCCTCGACCTCTCCAAGGCGGGCGGCCGGGCCACCCTCCTGCGCCTGGCGGCGACCGCGGACGTGGTCATCGAGAACTTCCGCCCCGGCACCCTGGAGAAGTGGGACCTGAGCTGGGACGAGCTGTCCGCGGTCAACCCCCGGCTGATCCTCACCCGGGTCACCGCCTTCGGCCAGTTCGGCCCGCACGCGCACCGCCCCGGCTTCGGCACCCTCGCCGAGGCGCTGAGCGGCTTCGCCGCGATCACCGGCGAACCGGACGCACCCCCGACGCTGCCGCCCTTCGGCCTCGCCGACTCCATCGCCGGCCTGGCCACGGCGTACGCCGTCATGACGGCCCTCGCGGCCCGCGACCGCACCGGCGCGGGCCAGGTCGTCGACATGGCGATCATCGAGCCGATCCTCACCGTCCTCGGCCCCCAGCCCACCTGGTACGACCAACTCGGCTACGTCCAGCGGCGCACCGGCAACCGCTCCGCCAACAACGCCCCGCGCAACACCTACCGCACCGCGGACGGCGGTTGGGTCGCCGTCTCCACCTCGGCCCAGTCGATCGCGGAGCGCGTGATGCGCCTGGTGGGCCGCGAGGATCTGATCGCCGAGCCGTGGTTCGCCACGGGCGCCGACCGCGCCCGTCACTCCGACGTCCTCGACGAGGCGGTCGGCACCTGGATCGCCGCCCGCACCCGTACGGAGGTGCTGGCGGCCTTCGAGAAGGCGGAGGCCGCCGTGGCCCCCGTCCAGGACGTCCGGGACGTGATGACCGACCCGCAGTACGCGGCCCTGGACACCATTACCACCCTCCCCGACCCCGAACTCGGGCCCCTCCGCATGCAGAACGTCCTCTTCCGCCTCTCCGCCACGCCGGGCGGAATCCACTGGGCGGGCCGCCCGCACGGCGCCGACACGGACACCGTCCTGACCGAACTGGGCCTGACGGAGGCCGAGTTGGCGGCGCTGCGCGCGGAGGGCGCCGTATGACCACACCGCTGACGTGGCTGTACGCCCCCGGCGACCGCCCGCACGTGGTGGCGAAGGCGCTGGCGGCCGGCGCCGACGTCGTCGTGGTCGACCTGGAGGACGCGGTCGCCCCGGACCGCAAGCCCTACGCCCGCGACGCCACCGCCGAACTCCTCACCGAACGGCATCCCGTCCCGGTCCACGTCCGCGTCAACGCCCTGGACGGCCCGCTCGCGGCGGCGGACCTGAAGGCGGTGGCCGCCCTCCCGGGCCTGTCCGGCCTCCGCCTGCCCAAGGTGACGAGACCGCGGCAGATCACCGCCATCGCCGAACGCGCCACCCCCGCCGACGGCGGCGCACCCGCCCTCTTCGCCCTCCTGGAGTCGGCCCTCGGCATCGAACACGCCCACGCGATCGCCACGGCCCACCCCGCCCTGCGCGGCATCGCCCTGGGCGAGGCGGACCTACGGGCGGACCTGGGCGTACGGGAGGACGCGGGCCTCGACTGGGCCCGCTCCCGCGTGATCGTGGCGGCGCGCGCCGCGAACCTCCCGTCCCCGCCCCAGTCGGTCCACCCCGACATCCGCGACCTGGAGGGCCTGGCCGCTTCCTGCGCCCACGGCCGCACCCTGGGCTTCCTGGGCCGGGCGGCCATCCACCCCCGCCAGCTCCCGATCATCGAACGCGCCTACCTCCCGACCCCGGCGGAGATCGAGAAGGCGGAGACGATCGTGAAGGCGGCGACCACGGAACAGGGCGCCCAGGCGCTCCCGGACGGCAGCTTCGTCGACGCGGCGGTGGTGACAGCGGCGCGACGGACTCTGTCGCTCGCCCGCCGCCGCTGAACCTCCGCACGACGAAGGGCGCCCGGTGATCCCCGGGCGCCCTTCGTCGTCGTACGTTCGACCGTCAGCTCTTCTTGGCCGACTCGGCCTCGTCCTTCACCGCGGTGGAATCGGCCTCGTCCGTCGTCTCCTCGGAGTCGGACTCGGCCTCGCCCTTCGCCACGCCCTCGGCCTTCTCGGCGTCGTCCGCCTCGTCGTCGGCGGCACCCGGCTCGACGACCTCTTCGCGCCCCGGGCGCTTCTTCGCCGAGAGGACCATGTAGACGACCGCCAGCAGGAAGACGATCAGCGCGGTCCAGTTGTTCAGGCGCAGGCCCAGGATGTGGTGGGCGTCGTCGACGCGGAGGTACTCGATCCAGAACCGGCCCACGCAGTACGCGGCGACGTACAGCGCGAACGCCCGTCCGTGCCCGAGCTTGAAGCGGCGGTCGGCCCAGATGACGAGCAGCGCGACGCCGATGCACCACAGGGACTCGTACAGGAACGTCGGGTGGTAGGTGCCCGGAACCCGGCCGTCCGTCGAGGACGTGATCTTCAGGGCCCAGGGGAGGTCGGTCTCCCGGCCGTACAGCTCCTGGTTGAACCAGTTGCCCCAGCGTCCGATGGCCTGCGCGAAGGCGATACCGGGGGCGATGGCGTCGGCGTAGGCCGGCAGCGGGATGCCCCGGCGGCGGCAGCCGATCCAGGCGCCCACCGCACCGAGCGCGATCGCGCCCCAGATGCCGAGGCCGCCCTCCCAGATCTTGAAGGAGTCCACCCAGTCACGGCCCTCGCTGAAGTACAGCTCGTAGTCCGTGATCACGTGGTAGAGCCGGCCGCCGAGGAGGCCGAAGGGCACCGCCCAGACCGCGATGTCGGCCACCGTGCCGGCGCGGCCGCCGCGGGCGATCCAGCGCTTGTTGCCGAGCCAGACCGCGACGAAGACGCCGATGATGATGCAGAACGCGTAGCCGCGCAGGGGGATGGGACCGAGGTGGTACACCCCGTGCGACGGGCTGGGAATGTAGGCAAGTTCCATGGCAGGACCGACGCTACCGTGCCGGGCGCCGCCGACGGCAGGCAGCCCGGCTACGGCTCCATAACAGGAGGGTCGGAATTCTCTTACCCCCCGTTACCCTTTGGCCGCGTCCTGCACCTGCTTCTTCAGCTTCGCCGGGGTCATCGTCTGGTCCTGGTAGATGTTCTTGCCGTTGAGGATGACGGTCGGGGTGCCGCTGAATCCGCCGTTGCGGAAGGCGGCCGCGGACTTGGCGACCCAGCTGTTGTGGGTGCCCTTCTCGACACACGTCCGGAACGCCGGCGTGTCCAGGCCGTCGACCTTCTTCGCCAGCTCGATGAGCTTGTCGTTCTTGGCGTAGGCGTCGTCCGTCTCCGGGGGCTGGTTCTCGTACAGCACGTCGTGGTACGCGGTGAACTTGCCGGCGTCCTGGGCGCAGGCCGCGGCGTTGGCCGCGGTGCGGGAGCCGGTGCCGCCCATGTTGCCGTCGATGATCGTCGCGAGGTGGTACTCGACCTTCAGCTGGCCGGCGCCGGTCAGCTCATGGATGGTCGAGCGGTAGGCGTCCTCGAAGGACTTGCAGGCCGGGCAGCGGAAGTCCTCCCACACCGTGAGCGAGGACTTGGCGTCGGCCTTGCCCACCGGGATGGCGAGCTGGTCGTCGCCATTGGCGCCCGACGGCGCCACGACCGGGCCCGCGGAGTCGCTGCCGTCGTCCTTGCCCGAGTTGGCGGCGACGATGCCGATCACCGCCGCGAGCCCCAGGACACAGACGACGCTCGCGGCCACGATCAGCGTCCGCCGCCGCCTCTCCGCGGCCTTCTGCTTCTCACGCTCGACCGCCAGCCGCTCGCGGGCGGTGCGCTTTCCCTCACGGTTCTTCTCGCTCACACCCCGGAAACGAACCGGGGAGGCGCAGCGCGCCTCCCCGGTCCCAGGTCCACCCGTTCGAGTGACCCGTACGAAACGTCCGGACTTGTTACGCCTGTCCGCGCACGCCCTTCGCCAGGTCACCGGCGAGTTCGCGGACGGCCTCGACGCCGGCCTTGTCGTCCGGCGCGTCCAGCATCCGCTTCACGAAGGCCGAGCCGACGATCACGCCGTCGGCGAAGCCGGCCACCTCGGCGGCCTGCGCCGCGTTGGAGACGCCGAGCCCGACGCAGACGGGCAGGTCGCCGCCGACGGCGCGGGTGCGCTCGACCAGGTCCTGCGCCTGCGCGCCCACCGACTCCCGGGTGCCGGTGACACCCATCAGCGAGGCGGCGTACACGAACCCGCTGCCCGCCGCGGTGATCTGCGCGAGCCGCTCGTCCTTGCTGCTGGGCGCCACGACGAAGACGGTCGCGAGGCCGTGCTTCTCGGCGTGCTCCCGCCACAGCGCCGACTCCTGCACGGGCAGGTCGGGCAGGATGCACCCGGCACCGCCCGCTTCCGCGAGCTCGGCGGTGAAGCGCTCGACGCCGTAGCGGTCGATCGGGTTCCAGTACGTCATCACGAGCACCGGCTTCCCGGTGGCCGCGTACGCCTCCTTCACCGTCCGCATGACATCGGCGATCTTGACGCCGCCGCGCAGGGCGATGTCGTCGGCGGTCTGGATGACGGGACCGTCGAGGACCGGGTCGCTGTGCGGCAGCCCGACCTCGACGACGTCGGCTCCGCCGTCGAAGACGGCCTTGATCGCCTCGATGCCGCCGTCCACGGTCGGGAACCCGGCCGGGAGGTAGGCGATGAGCGCGGAGCGCCCCTCGGCCCTGGCACCGGCGAGGGTGTCCGACAGCAGCTGAATGTTCCCGCTCACTTGGCGTCCCCCTCGATCTCGGCGAGGTCGGCGGCGTCGGCCGCGACCTCGGCGTCGGTGTCGTACAGGCCGAAGTAGCGCGCGGCCGTGTCCATGTCCTTGTCGCCGCGGCCGGACAGGTTGACGATGATCAGCCCGTCCTTGCCGAGCTCCTTGCCGACCTCCAGGGCGCCGGCCAGCGCGTGGGCGCTCTCGATGGCCGGGATGATGCCCTCGGTGCGGGACAGCAGGCGCAGGGCCTGCATGGCCGCGTCGTCGGTGACCGCGCGGTACTCGCCCCGGCCGGAGTCCTTGAGGTAGGAGTGCTCGGGGCCGATGCCCGGGTAGTCCAGACCGGCCGAAATCGAGTACGGCTCGGTGATCTGGCCCTCCTCGTCCTGGAGGACGTAGGAACGGGAGCCGTGCAGGATGCCGGGCTCGCCCGCGGTCAGGGTGGCCGCGTGCTCGCCGGTCTCCACGCCGTGCCCGGCGGGCTCGCAGCCGATGAGGCGTACGCCGGTGTCCGGGATGAAGGCGTGGAACAGGCCGATGGCGTTGGAGCCGCCGCCGACGCAGGCGATCGCCGCGTCGGGGAGCCGGCCGGCCCGCTCCAGGATCTGGCGGCGGGCCTCGACGCCGATGACGCGGTGGAAGTCGCGGACCATCGCCGGGAAGGGGTGCGGGCCGGCGACCGTACCGAAGAGGTAGTGGGTGTGGTCGACGTTGGCGACCCAGTCGCGGAACGCCTCGTTGATCGCGTCCTTCAGCGTGCGACTGCCGGACTTCACGGCGATGACCTCGGCGCCGAGCATCCGCATCCGGGCCACGTTGAGGGCCTGGCGCTGGGTGTCGATCTCGCCCATGTAGATGGTGCATTCGAGGCCGAACAGCGCGCAGGCGGTGGCGGTGGCCACGCCGTGCTGACCGGCGCCGGTCTCGGCGATGACGCGCGTCTTGCCCATGCGCTTGGTGAGCAGCGCCTGGCCGAGCACGTTGTTGATCTTGTGGGAGCCGGTGTGGTTGAGGTCCTCCCGCTTCAGGAAGATCCGGGCGCCACCGGCGTGTTCGGCGAACCTCGGTACCTCGGTGAGGGAGCTGGGGCGGCCGGTGTAGTGGACCAGCAGGTCGTCGAGCTCGCGGGCGAACTCGGGGTCATGCTTGGCCTTGTCGTACTCGACGGCGACCTCGTCCACGGCGGCGACGAGGGCCTCCGGGATGAACTTGCCGCCGAAGTCGCCGAAGTAGCCTTCGGCGGTCGGTACTTGACCCTGGGGGTCGGGGATGAAGAACTCGCTGGGCATGCGGAAACCTCACGGTGAGTGATGTGTGAACAGCACTGTTCGCCGTGGGGGCGGGGGTGATCAGTTGGCTGCGGACCCGTAGTGGCTGGTCGCGCAGTTCCCCGCGCCCCTGACGGGGCGCTGCTGCCATCGCATGCCGTTCACTTGCCCCGGCTCATCACCGATCACGTACCGCACCCTGCGGCCGTGCACCCTGCGTGCCGGCGCACGGCAACCCCGCGGGCGGCAGCCGCGCGCGAGGCGGGCGTACCGGTCCACGGTCGTCAGGGTCAGTGAGAGAGTCATCGGGGCAAGCCTACCGAAAGATCATCCGCGCCCGTGCCGAAGCGCGGGATGTGCGCCCGCCGCCACCAGGTCCGCCACCGCCGTCTTCGGGTCCTTGCCCGTCACCAGGGACTCGCCCACCAGGACCGCGTCGGCGCCGGCGTTGGCGTAGGCGATGAGGTCGTGGGGGCCGCGGACGCCGGACTCGGCGACCTTGACGATGTGGTCGGGGATCTCGGGGGCGACGCGCTCGAAGGTGCCGCGGTCGACTTCCAGGGTCTTGAGGTTGCGGGCGTTGACGCCGATGATCTTCGCGCCGGCGTCCACGGCACGCTCGACCTCGTCCTCGTCGTGGACCTCGACGAGCGGGGTGAGTCCGATGGACACCGCGCGCTCGATGAGGGACTCCAGGGCGGGCTGTTCGAGGGCGGCCACGATCAGCAGGGCGAGGTCGGCGCCGTAGGCCCGGGCCTCCCACAGCTGGTACGACGTGACGATGAAGTCCTTGCGCAGGACCGGGATGTCCACGCGCGCGCGGACGGCCTCCAGGTCGGCCAGCGAGCCGCCGAAGCGGCGCTGTTCGGTGAGGACGGAGATGACGGCGGCGCCGCCCGCCTCGTAGTCGGCGGCCAGGCCCGCCGGGTCGGCGATCGCGGCCAGCGCGCCCTTGGAGGGGCTGGACCGCTTGACCTCGCAGATGACCTTGACGCCGTCGCCGCGCAGTGCGGCCACGCCGTCCTTCGCCGCGGGAGCCTTCGCCGCGCGCTCCTTGAGCTCGTCGAGGCTGACGCGCGCCTGCCGCTCCGCGAGGTCGGCACGGACTCCGTCGATGATCTCGTCGAGCACACTCACGCGAGCGGCCCCCTTCCAGACGGTTGACAGTTCCAGCGACCGGTGGGAAAAGGCGGTCACTGCGATGGTATCCGCAGGAGGGCGTAGGCCTCGCATCCGGTTGACGGCGGTCCCACTACCTGGACGTTCGCCCATTGATCAAGGATGCAGCCAGCCACCGAACGGCAGGTTCCGGACAACGGTGAAGACCAGCAGCAACGCGCCCAGCGTCCACAGGTGGACCGGGCCGAGGTCGATGCGCAGCGGTCGTCCGCGCGCCGCACGGACCACCCAGACGGTCCACAGCACCGCGAAGCCCAGATAGCCGAGAACGGCCGGGGCGTTGGCCTGGAGCGCCGCCATGACGTCCCCGTGGGCGAAGGCGTGCGCGCTGCGCAGTCCGCCGCAGCCGGGGCAGTACAGGCCGGTGTAGCGCAGGAGCGGGCAGACGGGATAGTGGCCGGGCTCGTTGGGGTCCACCGCGGCCACGTAGGCGAAGGCTCCGGCGACGGCCGTGAGGACGCCGGCGGGCACGGCCAGACGGCTCAGCACGCGCGTGTGGGTCAGCACCCTCTCGCTGTCGGCGTTCACGCCTCGCATTGTGCCCCGCTCGGCCCCGGACGCGCGTGAGGGGCGGCTCCGGCACTTTCGCCGGTCCGCCCCTCCACGAGGTGGCTGCTGCCGCTCTCAGCCCTTGGCGCTCGCCGGCTCCGGCTGCGAGGCGAGGAGGTCCTTGTGGGCGTCCTTCGGCTGGCCCAGGCCCATCGCGCTCATGATCCAACCGACGATGCCGCCGATGACCACGATCGCCATGCCGGCCCAGAAGCCTGCGGGCTGGGCCATCACCATGAAGGCGCCCGCGACGCAGAAACCGATGAAGGCGATCGTGACACCGGTCCAGGCGGCCGGGGTGTGACCGTGGCTGCTGCCCGCCATGACTTGCTCCTCGTTGCTGTATTCGTGTCTGAGCCGGACGCTCGGAGACCATTCTTCCGCACGTGCACGGGAGAGGTGAGCAGGGGTGGCCCTAGCGGGTCAACGCGGGTGAGTGGACCCCCCCAAGGGGCGCGGGGAACTGCGCGACCAGCCACGGTCGGCCCGCACCCGAAAACGGGTCCTCCCCGGCGGAGCGCTACGCCCCCGTGGGGTCCTCGCCCCGATCCAACGCCTTCCACATCTCCTCAGGCCGCTCGGGATCAACGGCCTTCGCCCGCCGAACCGTCCGAGGCGCCCCGTTCCGCTCGTAGCGCCCGGACATCGCGGGCCACATCCGCCCGTACCGCAGCGCCAGCAACCCGGCCAGCAGGATCAACGCACCGCCGGCGACGGCGACGTACGGCCACGCGGTGTGGCTGAGACCGTCGACCGTGGCGGCCGCGTCGCCGGAGGCGGACGCCGCCTGTTCGTCGAGTGCCGAGCTGTCGGAGACGCCGAGCAGCGCCGCGACGACGATGCCGACGCCCGAGAGCGCGAGCAGCGCGGCGACCGCGAAGCGGCCCACCTTGCGGACGGCGAAGACGGCGACGAGCGCGGCGAGGCCCACTATGGCGAGGGCCGCGGGGACGCCCGTGACGTCGCTGCCCTTGGCGGTCAGCGGGAAGTCGCCGCCGGCCACCGTCGCGGTGCCCGACGACCACTGTTGACGGGTCGCGAGCAGCGCCACGGCCGCGCCGAGGGCACCGGCCAGCAGGGCTGTGGCGAGGCTGAGGCGGCCGGCCCTGGCGGGTCCTGCGGCTTCGGAACGGGGGTGAGGAACGGCAGTCACGTACTCCACTATCGCCCGAACCCCGGGCGAACCGTCACCCGGGGTTCCTATGAGAAGCGCCCTATTGCCCGAGCCGGTTCGCCGTGTGCACCGCGCGCAGCACCGCCGCCGCCTTGTTGCGGCACTCGGTGTCCTCGGCGACCGGGTCGGAGTCGGCGACGATCCCGGCGCCCGCCTGGACGTAGGCCGTACCGCCCCTGAGCAGGGCCGTTCGGATGGCGATGGCCGTGTCGGAGTCGCCCGCGAAGTCGAGGTAGCCGACGCAGCCGCCGTACAGACCGCGCCTGGACGGTTCGAGTTCGTCGATGATCTGCATCGCGCGGGGCTTCGGGGCGCCGGAGAGGGTGCCGGCCGGGAAGCAGGCCGTGAGGACGTCGAAGGCCGTCCGGCCCTCGGCCACCTTTCCGGTGACCGTCGAGACGATGTGCATCACGTGGGAGTACCGCTCGACGGACATGAAGTCGACGACCTCGACCGAGCCCGGTTCGCAGACCCGCCCCAGGTCGTTGCGGCCGAGGTCGACCAGCATCAGGTGCTCGGCGCGCTCCTTGGGGTCGGCGAGCAGTTCGTCGGCGAGGGCCTGGTCCTCCTGCGGGGTGGCCCCGCGCCAGCGGGTGCCGGCGATGGGGTGGACCATGGCCCGTCCGTCCTCGACCTTCACGAGGGCCTCGGGGGACGAGCCGACGACGTCGAAGCCGTCGAAGCGGAACAGGTACATGTACGGGGACGGGTTGGTGGCCCTCAGGACCCGGTAGACGTCCAACGCGCTTGCCGTGCACGGCGTTTCGAAGCGCTGGGAGGGGACGACCTGGAAGGCCTCGCCCGCGCGGATGCGCTCCTTGATGTCCTCGACGGCCGCCTGGAAGTCCTCGCCGCCCCACAGGGCGGTGTACTCGGGCAGTTCGGAGGGCGGCAGGACGGCGGGCGGCTGGGCCACCGCGCGGGACAGGTCCGCCTCCATGGCGTCCAGCCGGGCCACCGCGTCGGCGTAGGCCTCGTCGACTCCGGTGTCGAGGTCGTTGTGGTTGATCGCGTTGGCGATCAGCAGGACCGAGCCCTCCCAGTGGTCCATGACGGCGAGGTCGCTGGTGAGGAGCATGGTGAGTTCGGGCAGCTGGAGGTCGTCGCGCTCGCCGGGGCCGATCTTCTCCAGGCGGCGGACGATGTCGTAGCCGAGATAGCCGACCATGCCGCCGGTGAAGGGCGGCAGGCCCTCCTGGTGCGGGGTGTGCAGGGCCTCGATGGTGGCGCGCAGGGCGGCGAGCGGATCGCCGTCCACGGGGACGCCGACGGGCGGGGCGCCGAGCCAGTGGGCCTGGCCGTCGCGCGCGGTCAGGGTCGCGGCGGAGCGCACGCCCACGAAGGAGTAGCGAGACCAGGAGCGGCCGTTCTCCGCGGACTCCAGCAGGAAGGTGCCGGGGCGCTCGGCGGCGAGCTTGCGGTAGAGCGCGACCGGGGTGTCGCCGTCGGCGAGGAGCTTGCGCGTGACCGGGATGACACGGCGGTCGGTGGCGAGCTTGCGGAAGGTCTCGAGGTCCATGGCGGCTGACCTTACTGATCCGCGGCCGGTACGCCGGAACCGGCGCCGTCCTTGAGGAGCACGTCGGCGTCGAAGCAGGTGCGCGCGCCGGTGTGGCAGGCGGCGCCGACCTGGTCGACCTTGACCAGGACGGTGTCGGCGTCGCAGTCCAGCGCGACCGACTTGACCCACTGGAAGTGGCCGGAGGTGTCGCCCTTGACCCAGTACTCCTGGCGGCTGCGCGACCAGTACGTGCAGCGGCCGGTGGTGAGCGTGCGGTGCAGCGCCTCGTCGTCCATCCAGCCGAGCATCAGCACCTCACCGGTGTCGTACTGCTGGGCGATGGCGGGGACGAGCCCGTCGGCGCTGCGCTTGAGGCGGGCGGCGATCTCGGGGTCGAGGGCGGTGGGCGGGGGCGTGCTGGTCATGGGTGCCATTGTGCCGCGCGCCGCTGACAGTTCCGGCGTGGTGTCCACTGATTGGAAAAGGCGGCGCGAAGCGCCTCGGTGAGGGGTGGTGGCCGGGAGACGGGTGGGCGGACCCGCTACGCGGTCGTAGGCTGACGGCATGTCGACTTTCGCCAAGCGTGAACGACTTCTGCTCGCCGATCTCCTGGAAACCGCCGGCCCCGAGGCGCCCACCCTGTGCGAGGGCTGGCAGACCCGGGACCTCGCCGCGCACGTGGTGGTGCGCGAGCGGCGCCCGGACGCCTCCGCCGGCCTCCTCATCAAGCAGCTCTCCGCCCGCCTGGACAAGGCGATGGACGAGTTCGCGGCCAAGCCGTACGAGGAGCTCATCCAGCTGATCCGGACCGGGCCGCCGCGTTTCTCGCCGTTCCAGCTCAAGCAGCTCGACGAGGCGTCCAACATCATCGAGTTCTACGTCCACACCGAGGACGTCCGCCGGGCCCAGGAGGACTGGACGCCCCGCGAGCTCGACCCGGTCTTCCAGGACGCCCTGTGGTCCCGCCTGGAGCGCACCGCCCGGCTGATGGGCCGCAGCGCCCCGACCGGCCTGGTGCTGCGCCGCCCCGACGGCCAGACGGCGGTCGCCCACCGCGGCACGCCGGTCGTGACGGTGACGGGCGAGCCGTCGGAGCTGCTGCTGTTCCTGTACGGCCGCAAGAGCGCCGCCAAGGTGGACCTGGACGGCGAGAAGGACGCCATCGCGAAGCTGTCCGAGGGCAAGCAGCTCGGTATCTAGGGGTCACTTCGGGAGTTCGGCTCGGCGCAGGTCCCGTACCAGCAGGGCGACGACCCCGCCGAGTCCGCACACCGCCGCGCTGACGACGAACACCGGCCCCGTGCCCCAGGCCCCGATGGCCGCGGCGGACAGCGGCATGCTCAGCGGCGCGAAGCCCAGGCTGACGAGTCCGGAGACGGCCGTGACGCGGCCCAGGTAGGCGGCGTCGGCCTGGGTCTGGAGCAGCGCCCCGCACATCGCGCCGCTGAGCCCGGCGAGGAGCCCGACCAGCACGGCGGTGCCGACGGCGGCGAGGAGGCTGGGCACGAACGCCAGCGCCCCGATGGCGACGGAGCCCGCGAGGATGGCGTACGCCGCGACCTGCCCGGCGTGCGGCAGCCGCCCGCGCACGGTGAGGAGCAGAGAGGCGGCGCCGGCTCCGACCCCGAACCCGGCGAGCACGGCACCCATGCCGGAGGCGCCCCAGCCGCGTTCGTCGGCGAGCAGGGTCAGGCCGACGTTGAGGGGGCCGACGAACCCGAGGTCCCCGAGCGCGATGGCCAGCATCAGCGGGGCGAGCACGCGGTGCCGGCGGATGTAGCGCAGGCCGCTCACCAGGTCGCTCCAGGCGCTGCCCCGAGGGCTGTCACCGGCCTTGTCGTCGGCGGGCAGTTCCCCCACCCGTACGGACACGAGCAGCGGCACCGACACCGCGATCAGCAGCCCCGCCAGCCCGAACGCGGCCGCCGCCCCGCCCACCGCCACCCCGAGGCCGCCCAGCGGTCCCCCGACCACGCTCGCGAACCGGATCGCCAGGCCCCGCATGCCCTGCACGCGCGCGAGCTGGTCCCGTGACGTCACGCGCGCGGGTAGGGCGCCCACGGCCGGCATGAACACGGCGTCGACGGTGCCGAAGACGAACGCCAGCGCGGCCAGCGGCCACAGCCCGGGGCTGGTGAGGAACAGCAGCGCCGCCACCGCGAGGACGGCCGCGCAGCGCACCACGTCGCTGCCGATGACGACCCGGCGCGGTCCGAGCCGGTCGGCGACGACTCCCCCGCCGAGCATCAGCACCGCCCGCGGCAGCGCGCTCACGGACATCACGAGCCCGGCCTGCGAGGCGCTGCCCGTCTGGACGGCGGCCCAGGACAGGGCGATGTAGTACACGCTGTCGCCGACCATGGAGGAGGTGTAGGCGGCGAGCCAGCGCAGGACGTTGCCGTCGCGGTGGGCCTTGCCGACATGGGCCGGGGCTACGGCGGTGACCGTCATGACAGGAGCCCTTCTCAGACGCGGAACGGGAAGCCGTACACGTGCAACGCGACGTTCTCGCGCCCTTCGGTGTCGCCGGCGGCCTCGGCGGCCCGGCCCTTCTCGTCGTACTTCCTGGCGAGGGCCAGCAACTCCTCGCCCAGCTCGGACAGTTCCGTCGGGGTCAGCCGCAGCCAGGACTCCGAGTCCTGGCAGGCCGTGTTCCACTCGGGCCCCCACGCCGCGCGCTCGTCCAGGTAGCGCCGGTAGAGGTCGGCGCGCTGCTCATGGAAGAGGCGGGTGGCGGCGGTGTGCGCGGCGGCCTTCTCCGGGGCGTCCCGGAAGTCCGCGTCGCGGATGCTCACACCGTCCGACGACGGCTGCCACCAGCGTTCCCGGCCGTCACCGGTCTGCGGCTCGGCCTCCTCGATCAGCCCGTGCTCGGCGAGCTTGCGCAGGTGGTAGCTGACCAGGGACACGGCCTCGTCCACCTGGTCGGCGAGCTGTGAGGCGGTGGCCACACGGGCCACGGACAACAGCCGGTACAGGTTCGCCCGCAAGGGGTGCGCCAGCGCCTTCAGCGTCCCCACATCCTTGATGCGGCGGTTCTCCTTGCTTGCCATGCCGCTATCGTAGATAGGAAAGAAAAGTTGCGCAACTTTCCTTTCCTATCTCCCGGCAAGAAAGCCCCGCCCACCTCACCGGCAGCCGGGGCTCCCCTCAGCAGCGCGTCACCTCACCGGGTGCCCGGCCCCCCGCAGCGCGTCCTTCACCTCGCCGATCCGCAGATCGCCGAAGTGGAACACGGACGCCGCCAGGACCGCGTCCGCCCCCGCCTCGATCGCCGGGGCGAAGTCGGCGAGCTTGCCGGCGCCGCCGGACGCGATCACCGGAACCGTCACGTGCTTGCGGACGGCGGCGATCATCTCCAGGTCGTAGCCGTCCTTGGTGCCGTCCGCGTCCATCGAGTTGAGCAGGATCTCCCCCGCCCCCAGCTCGGCGGCCCGGTGCGCCCACTCGACGGCGTCGATGCCGGTGCCCTTGCGGCCACCGTGGGTGGTGACCTCGAAGGTGCCTTCGGGAGTGCGCCGCGCGTCCACCGACAGCACCAGCACCTGGCGCCCGAACCGCTCGGCGATCTCGCGGATCAGGTCGGGACGGGCGATGGCCGCCGTGTTGACGCCCACCTTGTCCGCACCGGCCCGCAGCAGCTTGTCCACGTCCTCGGCGGTCCGCACACCGCCGCCGACCGTGAGCGGGATGAAGACCTGCTCGGCCGTGCGGCGCACCACGTCGTACGTGGTCTCGCGGTTGCCGGACGACGCGGTGATGTCCAGGAACGTCAGCTCGTCGGCGCCCTCGGCGTCGTAGACCTTGGCCATCTCGACCGGGTCGCCCGCGTCGCGCAGGTTCTGGAAGTTGACGCCCTTGACGACCCGGCCGTTGTCCACGTCCAGGCAGGGGATGACTCGGACCGCCAGGGTCATGAGTTCACGGCTCCTCTGAATGCCTCTACTTCGACTTCGACGAGGATGCGCGGGTCCACGAAGCCCTCCACGACAAGGAGGGTCGAGACCGGACGCACCGCGTCGAAGAGCTCCTTGTGCGCGCGGCCCACGTCGTCCACGTCCCGCGCATGGGTCAGATACATCCGCGTACGGATCACGGACCCGGCGTCCAGGCCGAACTCGCCGAGCGCCTCGATCGCCGTACCGAAGGCGACCTTGGCCTGCTCGTACGGATCGCCCTCGCCGTACAGCACCGACCCCTTGAAGGACGTCGTGCCCCCGACCAGCACCCGGTCGCCCACCGCGACGGCGCGTGCGAAACCGAAGGACTCCTCCCAGGGGCTTCCGCTCTGCACCCGCCGTACGGCATCAGTCATCAGGACACAGCCTCCAAGGCCTCTTCCAGCGTGAACGCCTTCGCGTACAGGGCCTTCCCGACGATGGAGCCCTCGACACCGAGGGGTACCAGCTCGGCGATGGCGCGCAGGTCGTCCAGCGACGACACGCCGCCCGACGCCACGACCGGCCGGTCCGTCGCCGCGCAGACGTTGCGCAGCAGCTCCAGGTTGGGGCCCTGGAGCGTGCCGTCCTTGGCGATGTCGGTGACGACGTACCGGGCGCAGCCCTCCTTGTCGAGACGCTCCAGCGCCTCGTAGAGGTCGCCGCCCTCGCTGGTCCAGCCGCGGCCCTTGAGGGTCGTGCCGCGGACGTCGAGACCGACCGCGATCCTGTCGCCGTGCTCGGCGATGACCTTGGCGACCCACTCCGGGCTCTCCAGGGCGGCGGTGCCGAGGTTCACGCGGGTGCAGCCGGTGGCGAGCGCGGCGGCCAGGGAGGCGTCGTCGCGGATGCCGCCGGACAGCTCCACCTTGATGTCCATGGCCTCGGTGACCTGGCGGACCAGGTCCCGGTTGTCGCCGGTGCCGAAGGCGGCGTCCAGGTCGACCAGGTGCAGCCACTCGGCGCCCGCCGCCTGCCAGGCGAGGGCGGCCTCCAGGGGGGAGCCGTACGAGGTCTCCGTACCGGACTCGCCGTGCACGAGGCGGACCGCCTGGCCGTCGCGGACGTCCACGGCGGGAAGGAGTACAAGCTTCGAGGGCATCAGAGGGTTCCGATCCAGTTGTTCAGCAGCTGCGCTCCGGCGTCGCCGGACTTCTCGGGGTGGAACTGCGTGGCCCACAGGGCGCCGTTCTCCACGGCGGCCACGAAGGGCTTGCCGTGCGTCGACCAGGTGACCAGGGGGGCCTTGATCGCCGGGTTCGCGGTCTCCAGGGTCCAGTCGTGGACGGCGTAGGAGTGCACGAAGTAGAAGCGGGCGTCCGTGTCCAGGCCCGCGAACAGCTCGGAGCCGGCCGGCGCGTCCACGGTGTTCCAGCCCATGTGGGGCACGATGTCGGCCTGCAAGGGCTCGACCGAGCCGGGCCACTCGTCGAGGCCCTCGGTCTCCACGCCGTGCTCGATGCCGCGCGCGAAGAGGATCTGCATGCCGACGCAGATGCCCATGACCGGGCGCCCGCCGGACAGCCGACGGTCGATGATCCAGTCGCCGCGCGCGTCGCGCAGGCCCTTCATGCAGGCGGCGAAGGCGCCGACGCCCGGCACCAGCAGCCCGTCGGCGTTCATCGCCTTGTCGAAGTCACGCGTTATCTCGACGTCGGCCCCGGTGCGCGCGAGAGCACGCTCGGCCGACCTCACGTTGCCGAAGCCGTAGTCGAAGACCACGACCTTCTTCGAGGATGCGCTCAACTCCACACCTCCAGCCTCATGACACCGGCGACGAGACACATCGCGGCGCCGATGGAGAGCAGCACGACGAGCTGCTTGGGCATCCCCTGCTTGACGAAGGAGATGATCCCGCCGACCAGGAAGAGGCCGAGGACGATCAGGACGGTGGACAGCCCGTTCACAGCGCGCCCTTCGTGGAGGGGAGGATGCCGGCCGCGCGCGGGTCCCGCTCGGACGCGTAGCGCAGCGCCCGCGCGAGCGCCTTGAACTGGCACTCCACGATGTGGTGCGCGTTGCGCCCGTACGGCACGTGCACGTGCAGGGCGATCTGCGCCTGGGCGACGAAGGACTCCAGGATGTGCCGGGTCATGGTGGTGTCGTACTCGCCGATCATCGGCGCCATGTTCTCGGGCTCGGTGTGCACGAGGTACGGGCGCCCGGACAGGTCCACCGTCACCTGGGCGAGGGACTCGTCCAGCGGGACCGTGCAGTTGCCGAAGCGGTAGATGCCGACCTTGTCGCCGAGCGCCTGCTTGAAGGCGGCGCCCAGGGCGAGGGCGGTGTCCTCGATGGTGTGGTGCGAGTCGATGTGCAGGTCGCCCTCGGTCTTCACGGTCAGGTCGAACAGACCGTGCCGGCCGAGCTGGTCGAGCATGTGGTCGTAGAAGCCGACCCCGGTCGCCACCTCAACCTTGCCGCTGCCGTCGAGATCGATCTCGACGAGCACGGAGGTCTCCTTCGTGACTCGCTCCACGCGTCCCACGCGGCTCATGCGTTCAGCTCCTTCTTCAACTCACGGACCGCGTCGAGGAACGCGTCGTTCTCTTCGGGGGTTCCGGCGGAGACCCGCAGCCACCCCGGGATGCCGTTGTCCCGGACCAGGACACCCCGGTCGAGGATCTTCTGCCAGGCCGCGTGGGAGTCGTCGAAGAGGCCGAACTGCACGAAGTTCGCGTCGGACTCCACGACCTGGAAACCGAGCTCACGCAGCTCGCTCACCAGCCGGTCCCGCTCGGCCTTCAGCTGCTCGACGTACTTCAGCAGCGTGTCGGTGTGCTCCAGGGCGGCCAGGGCGGTCGCCTGGGTGACGGCCGACAGGTGGTAGGGCAGCCGTACGAGCTGTACGGCGTCCACCACCGCCGGGTGCGCGGCGAGGTAGCCGAGGCGCAGACCCGCCGCGCCGAAGGCCTTCGACATGGTCCGCGAGATGACCAGCTGGGGCCGTCCCTCGATGAGCGGCAGCAGCGAGTCGCCGTGGCTGAACTCGACGTAGGCCTCGTCGACCACGACCATCGACGGCTTCGCCGCCTGCGCGGCCTCGTACAGCGCGAGGACCGTCTCGGGCGGGACCGCGTTGCCCGTGGGGTTGTTGGGGGTGGTGACGAAGACGACGTCCGGCCTGGCGTCGGCGATCGCTCGCGCGGCCGCCTCGACGTCGATGGTGAAGTCCTCGTTCCGGGGACCGGAGATCCAGCCCGTGCCCGTGCCGCGCGCGATCAGGCCGTGCATCGAGTACGACGGCTCGAAGCCGATCGCCGTCCTGCCCGGGCCGCCGAAGGTCTGGAGCAGCTGCTGGATGACCTCGTTGGAGCCGTTGGCGGCCCAGACGTTGGCCAGGCCGACCTCGTGACCGGACGTGTCCGTCAGGTACTTGGCGAGCTGGGTGCGCAGTTCGACCGCGTCCCGGTCGGGGTAGCGGTTGAGGTCGCGGGCGGCCTCGCGGACGCGCTCGGCGATGCGCTCCACCAGCGGCTCGGGCAGCGGGTAGGGGTTCTCGTTGGTGTTCAGCCGTACGGGCACGTCCAACTGGGGCGCGCCATAAGGGGACTTGCCGCGCAGCTCGTCCCGTACGGGGAGATCGTCGATTCCGAAGCTCACTTGCTCTCAGGCACCTTCCACCCGAACCTTGCCTTGACCGCCGCGCCGTGCGCGGGCAGGTCCTCCGCCTCCGCCAGCGTGACCACGTGGTGCGCCACGTCCGCCAGCGCGTCCTTCGTGTAGTCGACGATGTGGATGCCGCGCAGGAAGGACTGGACGGAGAGCCCGGAGGAGTGGCAGGCGCAGCCGCCGGTGGGCAGGACGTGGTTGGACCCGGCGGCGTAGTCGCCGAGTGACACGGGTGCCCAGGGGCCGATGAAGATCGCGCCCGCGTTGCGGACCCGCTCGGCGACCGCGCCGGCGTCGGCGGTCTGGATCTCCAGGTGCTCGGCGCCGTAGGCGTTGACGACCCGCAGGCCCTCGGCGATGCCGTCGACGAGGACGATCGCGGACTGCTTGCCCTCCAGGGCCGGGCGGATCCGCTCGTCGATGTGCTTGCTGGCCCCGACCTGCGGCTCCAGCTCCTTCTCGACCGCGTCCGCGAGCGCGACGGAGTCGGTGACCAGCACGGCCGCCGCGAGCGGGTCGTGCTCGGCCTGGCTGATCAGGTCGGCGGCGACGTGCACCGGGTCGGCGGTGTCGTCCGCGAGGATCGCGATCTCGGTCGGGCCCGCCTCGGCGTCGATGCCGATCTTGCCGGTGAAGTAGCGCTTGGCGGCGGCGACCCAGATGTTGCCGGGGCCGGTGACCAGGTTGGCGGGCGCGCAGGACTCGGTGCCGTACGCGAACATCGCGACGGCGGTGGCGCCGCCGGCGGCGTACACCTCGTCGACGCCTAGCAGCGCGCAGGCGGCGAGGATCGTCGGGTGCGGCAGGCCGCCGAACTCGGCCTGCGCCGGGGAGGCGAGGGCGAGGGACTCGACGCCGGCCTCCTGGGCCGGGACCACGTTCATGATCACGGAGGACGGGTAGACGGCCCGGCCGCCGGGCGCGTACAGCCCGACCCGGTCGACCGGGACCCACTTCTCGGTGACGGTGCCGCCGGGGACGACCTGGGTCGTGTGGGTGCTGCGGCGCTGCTCGCGGTGGACGAGCCGGGCGCGGCGGATGGACTCCTCCAGGGCCGCGCGGACGGCCGGGTCGAGGGACTCCAGTGCCTCGCTGATGGCCTGGGCCGGAACCCGTACGGACTCCAGCCGGACCCCGTCGAACTTCTCGGCGAAGTCGATCAGCGCCGCGTCGCCCCGATGATGCACGGCCTCGCAGATCGGACGCACCTTCTCCAGGGCGGCCTGAACGTCGAAGTCGGCTCGGGGCAGCAGGTCGCGCAGGGCGGGGCCCTCGGGGAGGGCGTCGCCGCGCAGATCGATTCGGGAGATCACAGACCCAATTCTCTCAGACCACGGTCCGGCGTCGTTCGGGCATTCCAATGGCTGATACGCGACCTGGTACGCAACCTGGAAGATCGCCTTCACGTCTATGGGCCTGTCCGGCGGATCATGCCGCAGACGCGGGGTCGATGAGGCACCGCTGCTTTACTGCGACCTGATCCGCCGGACAGGCCCGCGTTCGGGGCCTCACCCAGCGGGCATGACGCGGGCATGACGGGGATGCGCACGCGATTGGAGGAGTGGTGACCGAGGGGGACCTGCCGGACGATCTGACGCCTGCCGAGGTCGGCATGTGGCAGGCCTTCCGCAACGGCAGTGTGTACGACCTGAGCAGCGGCGACGCGGTCGTCGACGATCCGCACGGCGGCCACCCGTGGGGCCCGGAGCGGACCGTGCGGGCCCGCATCGTGTGCTGGCTGCTGCTGGACGGGCCGCCCGCACTGGCCGGCCGGGTGTCGTCGCTGAAGCTGGCCGGCGTGCAGATCAGCGGCGCGCTGGACCTGGCGGGCGGCACCGTGGTGCCGTACGTGGAGATGAAGGGCTGCCGGTTCGAGCGGGACGTCCTGCTGCCGGAGGCCCGCTTCGCCACCCTGCGCCTGGTGGACTGCTCGGTGCCGCGCCTGGAGGCGGCCCGCGTCCACACCGAGGGCGATCTGCATCTGCCGCGCTGCCGGTTCCACAACGGCGTACGGCTGACCGACGCGCACATCGGCACCGATCTGCTGCTCAACCAGGCGATCGTCTACCGGGACCGCAGCGGCCGTTCGATCGCCGCCGACGGCATGAGCGTGGGCCAGGATCTCCAGGCCGAGCTGCTTGAGTCGCACGGCGAGCTGAGCCTGCGCAGCGCCAAGGTCGGTGTCTCGCTGAGCCTGCGCGGCGCGAAGCTGGCCAACCCCTACACGCGGCTCGCGCTCAACGCTCCCCAGCTGACCGTCGGGCGCTCGATGTACCTGACGCCGGCGGGTGTCGGCAGCCCGCTGCTGAGCGGGGCCACCCCGGCGCAGGGCACGCGCATCCAGCGGTTCACCTGCCGGGGCGGGCTGCGCCTGGACGACGGCCGGTTCGGGGACGCGGTCGACTTCGACAAGGCCCGCTTCACCCTCACCGACGACCAGGAGGTGTCGCTGCGCCGCATCCAGACGCCCGAGCTGCGCTTCCTCGGGCAGGCACCGGCGCGCGGGCGGGTGGTGCTGTCGGGGGCGCGGGTGGTGAACCTGATGGACCGCACCGACAGCTGGCCGGGCCCGGGCCGGCTGCACATGGGCGGCTTCGGCTACGAGAACCTGGTGCCGAGGGGCCCGTTCCCGCTGGAGGAGCGGCTGGCGTGGGTGTCCGCGGCGACCGCCGAGTACAACCCGGAGCCGTACGAGCGCCTCGCGGCCGTGCTGCGGGCCGGCGGCGAGGACGAGGACGCGCGCGAGGTACTGCTCGCCAAGCAGCGCCGCCGCCGCGAGACGCTGCCGCCGGCCGCGAAGCTGTGGGGGTACGCGCAGGACTGGACGGTCGCCTACGGCTACCGGCCGGGGCGGGCGCTGGTGTGGATGGCGGTGCTGTGGGCGGCGGGCTCGCTGGCCTTCGCGCACGCCGACCATCCGCCACTCAAGGGCGACGAGGGCCCGCACTGGAACGCCACCCTGTTCGCCCTCGACCTGCTCCTGCCGGTCATCGACCTGGGCCAGGTCGGCTTCTGGCAGCTGCGCGGCGGCTGGCAGTGGCTGGCGGCGGCGATGATCCTGCTGGGCTGGATCCTGGCGACGACGGTGGCGGCCGGGGCGACGAGGCTGCTGAGACGCAACTGACGCCGACGTTCGGGGGCACGGCGGTCCAACGATTGTTGAACACTAATCATTTTTACGCGCTCTTGACCTTCCGCCGTACAACTTTCCGTACTTTGCCCGGAACCTCTGGCGCTCGTGCGACCTGCGGCTTTTCAATGGTCGACACCATGGCTCTGCTGCCCCCGTTCGTCCGCTCCTCCCGGACGGCCAGGACCGTCGAGCACCCGCCTGTCGCGCTGCCGGCCGACGACGAGGTGCTTCTCGACGCGCCCGACGACCGGCTCGGCCCGGCCCTCGTGGCCGCAGGGCAGGGATCGTACGAGGTGGCGGCCGCCCTGCTCGCCTCGACCCGCGCGGCTTCCGCCTGGGAACACCGCGACCGGTACGTCGTACGCCTGGCGTCCTTCGCGTGCGCGCGCCCCGAGTGGTTCGAGTCCTGGCGTACGGCCGCTCCGCGCGACCCGGACATGCTCGTGGTCGGCGCCCAGCTCGCCGTGACCCGCGTCTGGGGATCGCCCGCGCGGGAGGAGCTGCTGCGCGAGGTGAGCCCGCTGATCACGGCCGCCGCGCGCGGTGACGACCGCGATCCGGTGCCGTGGCGGATCGCGCTGGACCACGCGCACGGCTCGCGCGCCGGGCACAAGTACTTCGAGGAGCTGTGGGAGGCGGCGATCCGCCGCGCCCCGCACCACTACGGCTGCCATGCCGCCGCCCTGCGCTGTCTCGCCGAGAGCTGGCACGGCTCGCACCGGGAGTGCTTCGACTTCGCGGAGACGGCCGCGCAGGACGCCCCGGCCGACTCCCTCGTCCAGGCCCTGCCGACCCGGGCCGCGCTCGCCTATCTGACCGACGGCTGCGGACCGGACGTACCCCGGGCCCGGCTGGACGCGGCGGTGGACCGGGCGATCGCGCTGTCGGCGCGGTTCCCGGCGGCGGACCCGTGGCCGGCCGAGATGCGGAACAAGCTGACGTACGTCCTCGCGCTCCTGGACCGCCGCGAGGACGCCCTGGAGCAGCTGCGCCGGATCGGCCCGTACGCCACCTCGTTCCCCTGGGAACTGGTCTCCGACGACCCGCTGGGACGGTTCCTGGAACTGCGGGAGGAGATCCGGCTGCGATCGGCCTCCGGGCATCCACGGAGTGGGCACCGCGGACGTGCACACTCCCGCGACCACTAGGCTTTTGCGCCGTGACCACCGTCCGGCTCCCGCTCTTCCCCCTGAACTCGGTGCTGTTCCCGGGGTTGGTGCTCCCGTTGAACGTCTTCGAGGAGCGCTATCGCGCCATGATGCGCGAACTTCTGAAGACCCCCGAGGACGAACCGCGCCGCTTCGCCGTCGTCGCCATTCGCGACGGCCACGAGGTGGCGGCGAGTGAGCCCGGCATGCCCGATCCCACGTCGGTGCCCGAACGCGGCCCGGCCGCGGGCTTCGGCGCCGACCCCGCCAAGGCCTTCCACGGCACCGGCTGCATCGCGGACGCGGCGACGATCAGGGAGCGGGCCGACGGCACGTTCGAGGTCCTGGCGACCGGCACGACCCGGGTGAAGCTGCTGTCCGTGGACGCGTCGGGCCCGTATCTCGTCGCGGAACTGGAGGAGCTCCCGGAGGAGCGGGGCGAGGAGGCCGGCGCCCTGGCCGAAGGCGTCCTGAGGGCCTTCCGCGCCTACCAGAAGCGCCTCGCGGGCGCCCGCGAACGCTCCCTCGCCTCCGGCTCCGAACTGCCGGACGAACCGGCGGTCGTCTCCTATCTGGTGGCGGCGGCGATGATGCTCGACACCCCCACCAAACAGCGCCTCCTCCAGGCCCCGGACACCGCGTCCCGGCTGCGCGACGAGCTGAAACTCCTTCGCTCGGAGACGGCGATCATCCGTAATCTGCCGTCGTTGCCGGCGTCGGACCTGACGCGCGGCCCGACGAGTCTGAACTGAGTCCGAGGGACGACCGATGGCGAAGAAGTCCAAGAAGCAGGCACAGCAGACAGGCGGCACCCCCGCGACGGTGGCCCTGACGGCGGCAGGAGCGGAGTACACGGTCCACGCCTACGACCACGACCCCAGCCACCCCTCCTACGGCGAGGAGGCGGCCGAGGCGATGGGCGTGTCCCCCGAGCGGGTCTTCAAGACCCTCGTCGCGGACGTGGACGGCACCCTCACGGTGGCGGTGGTCCCGGTGGCGGGCCAGCTGGACCTGAAGGCCCTGGCGGCGGCGGTGAACGGCAAGCGGGCGGCGATGGCCGACCCGACCCTCGCCGAGCGCACGACAGGCTACGTGCGAGGCGGCATCTCCCCCCTGGGCCAGCGCAAGAAGCTCCCCACGGTCCTGGACGCCTCCGCCTCCGCCCATCCCACCATCTGTGTCTCGGCGGGCCGCAGAGGCCTGGAGGTCGAACTCGCCCCCGAGGACCTGGCGAAGCTCACGGACGCGGTCCTGGCCCCCATCGGCCGCGCCTGACCTCTCGACGCGGGTCCGTTCCTCGGTTAAGTACGAGGAACATGTCGAAGAAAACGCGAAAGCGGAAATGGCGCACGAAGAAGGGCCGCTCGAACCACGGCAGGCGCCCGGCGTAGGGGCGCTTTTCAGCCCGTCCGGCGTTTGAGGACGAGGCCCGTCCAGGGCCGAAGCGGGGGTCTGGGGGCGCAGCCCCCAGGGATGGGACAGGTAGGGGCGGCGGGGGCGAGAGAATCCCCGCCGCAACCACAACGCACCGAAAGCCTTACGCCGAGGGCTTCGCCCCGTAAGGCCCCGCCCCATACGCCGGCAACTCGGGATCCCGCGGCCCGAACAACCCCGTGAGCCCCAGGTGCACCAACAGCGCCCCCAACGACCACGCCAGCAACGCCCCCTTCGCCCCGAGCTTCAGCGGCGCCGAGAACGTCACCCCCTTGCCCACGGACTTCGCATGGGCCAGCACATCCTGCGCGGGCCCGAGCCACACCCCGACCCGCCACGCCAGCAGCGACCCGAGCAGCCCCCCGACCCCGAGCGCCACCACCAACGGCACACCCCCACGCCGCCGCAGCAGGAACACGACGACCGCGCTCACGACCCCGAACGCCAGCCCGAGCAGCGCGAACGTGCCGTCGACGCCGACCGCCTGCTCCCCCTCGGTGTCCTTGACGTAGACGATCCAGCGCTTCTCGACGACGTCCCCGACCAGCGGCACGTGCGGCGCCAGCCACCACCACAGCACACCCAGCAGCAGCCCACCGAGCGCCACCGCCACCGTGATCACGGCGGCTTCCCGCAGTTCGGTCTTCATTCCGGGGCCGTCCTGTTCGTACAGGCTTCCGGGCCCACCGGCACCGTAGGGCGGCGGTGCCTGCCAGGCCTGGTGCGGGGAGGGGTCGCTCGGCGGCGGAGGAGTCAGCGGTGCGGTCACCCTGACATCGTGCCAGGCCCGCCTGTGCGGCGCGTCACCGGACGGCCGCTCGACGGTAGGCCCAGGTGGCGACGCCGAGGGAGACGACCCCGACCGCTCCGCAGACGGCCAGGTCACCGAGGACGAACGCCCAGTCGGGATGCGGCCCGAAGGTCCGCGCGAAGGCTTCGACGCCGTACGTCGAGGGCAGCAGGTCCCGCAGGAACCGCACCCCCTCCGGCATCCGGTCGGCCGGCAGGACGCCCAGCAGCAGCGCCGCGGACATGCCCAACTGACCCAGGACGGTCGCCAGTTCCGGCCGCGGCGCGAGCAGCCCGAAGGCCGCCCCGAGCCCGGCGAGCGCGGCCCCGGCGAGCGGGATCACGGCGACGAGCACCCACAGATGCGCCATCGGCAGCCCGAACAGCACGCACCCGAACACCGCGGTCACGACGGTCCCGGGGACGGTGAAGGAGGCGTACGCCCCCGCCGCGCCCAGCACCACCGCGGCGGGCGGCACCGGCAGCGTCGCGTAGTGGTCAAGGCCGCCGCTCGCCCGCAGCTGCCCGAAGTACTGGGCGAGCAGGTTGAGCGCGACGAACGCCACGACGAGCACCGCGGAGCCCGCGACGACGGCCTGCGCCTCGGCCCCGCCGTCCACGACCCCGCGCATCAGGACCATGATCCCGACGGACTGGAAGGTCGCCACGAACAGCAGCGGGATGCGCGCGACTCGGGCCCGGGACAACTGGGCCCGGTACACGGCCACGAGCGCCGGCCACAGCCGCGCACGCGGCCCGAGCTCGGCCGCCTCCCGGTCCGTCTCCTCGACGGCCAGGGCGCCGCCCGGCAGCACCTCGGCGGGTACGACACTCACGTGGCGCTGCTCCCTTTCACCCACGGGGTCACCGATACGTTCGCCCTGTTCCGTCTCCGTACGGATGCTACGGCCCGCTCGCTCAAGCCCGACTCAAGAGCCTTCAAAGCGTTCACGCCTTCACCAGCCCCTGCCGCGCCGCCCCGCCGAGCGCCAGGTACACGTCCTCCAGGCTGGGCGTGGCGAGCGTGAAGTCGTCGAGGGCGGCGAAGGCGGCGCCGCCGGTGACGGTGGCGACGACCGCGCGGGCCTCCTCGGGGGCGAGCCGGAGCGTCCAGCGGCGTCCGGTCTCGACGGCCCGGTCGTGCAGCGCGGCGACCTCGGGGACGTGCAGCGGCGCGGCCTCGCGCCACACCAGGTCGACCCGGACCTCTCCCGCGACCTGCTCCTTGAGCCCGACGGGGGTGTCACAGGCGATCACCCGGCCGCGGTCGAGGACCGCGACCCGGTCGAGGACGGTCTCGGCCTCGATGACGTTGTGGGTGACGAGCAGGACGGTCGTGCCGCGCTCGGCCCGGCGCCGGTCCACGGCCGCCCACACGGCTCGCCGCGCCACCGGGTCCATGCCGGTGGTCGGCTCGTCGAGCACCAGCAGCGGCCGCTCCCCGACCAGCGCGGCGGCGAAGCACGCCAGCCGCCGCTGACCGCCGGACAGCTTCTTGATCGCCCGCCCGGCGAGCGGCGCGAGCCCCAGTTCGTCGAGTACGGCGTCCCGCTCGGCCCGGGCCGCACGCGCCTCCAGGCCGCGCAGCCGTCCGGTGGTCTCGGCGGCGAGGGAGACGGTGAGCTCGTCGAGGGCGGTGGACTCCTGGCCGAGGTAGGCGAGGATGCGCGCGGCCCGCTCCGGGTGGCGCACGATGTCGTGCCCGAGGATCTCGACCGTGCCGCTGTCGGGCCGCATCAGGCCGGTCAGCTGGCGTACGAGGGTGGACTTGCCGGCGCCGTTCGGCCCGAGCAGTCCGAAGATCTCACCGCGGCGGATGTCGAGTCGTACGTCGTCGGTGGCCCGCACCTCGGGCGTCGCGGGAACCCCGCGCCTGCCCCGTACCGCGGGATAGGTCTTGGTCAGTCCGCGCACCGCGCACACGACATCGTCGCCATGCCGAAGTGCCTGTGCCGCGCGCGTACTCACAAGGGACGAGACTACGGGGTCGGGAAGCTCCGCTCCCCCTTGGGGGCGGGGTATGTGCCGTTTCACTCCCCCGCGGGCGCGTGCTCCGCGGCCGTGCGGACGTCGATCTCGCGCCAGAACCCGGCCCTGATGGCATACCGGTCGTGCTCGTCGATCTGGTCGTCCTTGTGCGCGAGCAGTCCGAAGCGGGCGGCGTAGCGCAGCAGCTCCCCGTCGATGCGGTGCGGGATGCGCGGGTACATCCCGGACAGCTTCTGGAGATGGCTCTGGTCGCCCAACCGCTCCATCCAGCGCCGGGCGAAGACCTGCCCCACCTCGTAGGGGTCGCCTCCGACGGTCGTGATGTCCTCCTCCCGGTCGGCCCAGCGCTGCTCGGCGGTGGTGAGCTGGGCGAGCGTCGGCATCGAGGCGACCTCGGGCGGTTCGGCGGCGCCGCCGGGCCGGTCGACCCAGCCCTTGTCGGAGGACCAGCGCAGGGTGGCGTTGGCGGGCTGCTGCGGCTGGACGCCCGGGGCGCGCAGGGCGGCGAGGTCCTTGGGGGTGGGCACGCCCTTGGGCGCGGGCACCCGCTCCTGGGTGCCGTTCTCGGACGCGGCGGCGGGGGTGTGCTCGCCCTCGTCGGCGGAGCGCTCGGCGGCCGCGGCGAGCGCGGATTCGGGCAGCGGCGCGGAGAGGATCGCGGCGATCTCGGGCCGGGGCGCGGGCGGCGGCGCGCAGATCCCGCCGAGTTCCTTGGCGCGGACGGCCTTGGTGATCCACGTACGGTCCAGGACGCGTCGTTCGTCGGCCTCGGCGACCAGGTCCTCGGACTGGTTGTAGTCGCCGTCGGCGGCCTGCACGGCCCACAGGTGGACGGCGACGCCGTGCTCCTTGGCGGCCATCATGCCCGGCAGCAGGTCGCCGTCGCCGGTGACGAGGACGATGTCGGAGCAGGCGCGGTTGCGGGCCAGCTCGGTGAGCTCGGCGTGCATGGCGGCGTCGACGCCCTTCTGGGCCCAGCGTCCGTCGCTGCGGGTCAGGGCCCCGAGCCGGACGGTGACCCGGGGCATCACGCGCAGCCGGCGGTGTTCGGGCTGGGGCACGCGGTCGGGGGCGCCGTCGAACCAGTAGATGCGCAGCAGCGGCCGCTCGGTGTCCGACTCGGCGCGATCGCGCAGGCCCTGGATCAGAGCGGCGTGGTCGACGGTGATCCGGGATCGGGAAGGTTCCCCCGCCAGGAGGGAGGCGGCCGCCCCCAGCAGATAGCCGGCGTCCACCAGGACGATGCAGCGGTCCACGCGACTCACCCTCTTCCCGGGAGGTTTGCTTCGGGCTTCCTTCGAGTCTGCCCGACCACGCGGAGGTTAACGGCCGGAACTCGATCTTCGGCGTGGCGTTTCGGGGCATCGCCGGACGACAACCCCTGTCACACACGGTAATTATCCGAAATGCGTTCTTTGTCAGCCTATGTGAATCTGGTCGCGGCCCTGGCCCCTAGATCCCCCTCAGGAGGCAGATCACCATGGCCAAGAACAAGAACCGTGACCGTAAGCAGCCGCAGTCCGAGCGTGGTCAGCAGCAGGCCCAGCAGTCCTCGATGGAGGCGCAGGCCGAGCAGCGCATGACCCAGGTGACTCCGGGTGACATGGCCCGCAAGGGCAAGCAGAAGCGCTTCGGTCACAACTGACATCTGCATAACGGGTCGAGACCCGCGGGTTGTTGAGACCCAGGCACACAGAGAGGGCGCATCCGGTTCACGGATGCGCCCTCTCGACGTACGGCTAACCCGCCAGACAGGACGGGCCGAGCAGCACTTTCAGGTCACCGAAGAGCGCCGGGTCCGGCTTCACCCGGTGCCGGTCCAGGCGCAGGACGGTGGTCTTGGTCGGACCCTGGAGCTTGATCCGGACCTCGCTCTCGCCCTTGTGGTGGCTGAGGATCTCGCCGAGGCGGCTGACCATCGGCGGGGTGACCCTGGTCGCCGGGATGGTGAGGATCACCGGCGCGTTGGTGCCCGCGTTGGACAGGTCGGGGACCTGGAGCTCCATGGCGACCAGGCGCGGGACGTCCTCACGCTTGTCGAGGCGGCCCTTGACGAACACCACGGCGTCCTCGACGAGTTGGGTCGACACCAGCTGGTAGGTCGCCGGGAAGAACATGCACTCGATGGAGCCGGCGAGATCCTCGACGGTGGCGATCGCCCAGGCGTTGCCCTGCTTGGTCATCTTGCGCTGGAGGCCCGAGATGATGCCGCCGATGGTGACGACCGCGCCGTCCGCGTGCTCACCTCCGGTGAGCTGGGCGATGCCCGCGTCGGCCTTGTCGGAGAGCACGTGCTCCAGGCCGAAGAGCGGGTGGTCGGAGACGTACAGACCGAGCATCTCCCGCTCCTGGGCGAGCAGATAGGTCTTGTCCCACTCGTCGGTGGTGAACTCGACGTCGAGTCCGAAGCCGGGTTCGCTGGTCTCCTCCTCCCCCATGCCGCCGAAGAGGTCGAACTGGCCCTCGGCCTCCTTGCGCTTGACCGCGACCACGTTGTCGATCATCGGCTCGAAGTGCGCGGTGAGGCCCTTGCGGGTGTGGCCGAGGGTGTCGAAGGCGCCCGCCTTGATCAGCGACTCGGTGGTGCGCTTGTTGCAGGCGACGGCCTCGACCTTGTCGAGGTAGTCGGGGAAGGAGGCGTACTTCCCCTTGGCCTTGCGGCTCTTGATGATCGACTCGACCACGTTGGTGCCGACGTTGCGCACGGCCTCCAGGCCGAAGAGGATCACGTCGTCGCCCTGGGCGGCGAAGTTGTGCACCGACTCGTTGACGTTCGGCGGGAGCACCTTGATGCCCATGCGGCGGCACTCGTTGAGGTAGACGGCCGACTTGTCCTTGTCGTCCTTGACGGAGGTCAGCAGCGCGGCCATGTACTCGGCGGGGTGGTTGGCCTTGAGGTAGGCCGTCCAGTACGAGACCAGGCCGTACGCGGCGGAGTGCGCCTTGTTGAAGGCGTAGCCGGCGAAGGGGACCAGCACGTCCCACAGGGCCTGGATCGCCTCGTCGCTGTAGCCGTTCTTCTTGGCGCCCGCCTGGAAGATGGTGAAGTTCTTCGCCAGCTCGTCGGGCTTCTTCTTGCCCATCACGCGGCGGAGGATGTCGGCCTCGCCGAGCGAGTAGCCGGCGATGATCTGGGCGGCCTTCTGCACCTGCTCCTGGTAGACGATCAGGCCGTAGGTGACGTCCAGGACCTCCTTGAGGGGCTCCTCCAGCTCCGGGTGGATCGGGGTGATCTCCTGGAGCTTGTTCTTGCGCAGCGCGTAGTTGGTGTGCGAGTCCATGCCCATCGGGCCGGGACGGTAGAGCGCGGAGACGGCGGAGATGTCCTCGAAGTTGTCGGGCTTCATCAGGCGCAGCAGCGAGCGCATGGGGCCGCCGTCGAACTGGAAGACGCCGAGGGTCTCGCCGCGCTGGAGCAGTTCGAAGGTCTTGGGGTCGTCCAGCGGGAGGCTCAGCAGCTCCAGGTCGATGCCCTTGTTGGACTTCACCATCTTGACGGCGTCGTCCATGATCGTCAGGTTGCGCAGGCCGAGGAAGTCCATCTTCAGCAGGCCGAGCGACTCGCAGCTCGGGTAGTCCCACTGCGTGATGGTCACGCCGTCGGTGTGGCGCACCCAGACGGGCACGTGCTCGGTGATGGTCTCGCTGGACATGATCACGCCGGCGGCGTGCACGCCCATCTGCCGGACCAGGCCCTCGACGCCCTTGGCGGTGTCGATGACCTTCTTCACGTCCGGTTCGTTCTCGTACATCCCGCGGACCTCGCCGGCCTCCGAGTAGCGGGGGTGCGAGGGGTCGGTGATGCCGTTGAGGTCGATGCCCTTGCCGAGGACGTCGGCGGGCATGGCCTTGGTGATGCGGTCGCCCATCGCGTACGGGTAGCCCAGCACGCGCGCGGAGTCCTTGATCGCGTTCTTGGCCTTGATCTTGCCGTAGGTGCCGATCATGGCGACCTTGTCGGCGCCGTATTTCTCGGTCACGTACCTGATGACCTCGACGCGCCTGCGCTCGTCGAAGTCGATGTCGACGTCGGGCATCGAGATGCGCTCGGGGTTGAGGAACCGCTCGAAGATCAGGCCGTGCGGGATCGGGTCGAGGTCGGTGATGCCCATGGCGTAGGCGACGATCGAACCGGCCGCGGAGCCTCGGCCGGGGCCGACCGCGATGCCGTTGTTCTTGGCCCACATGATGAAGTCGGCGACGACGAGGAAGTAGCCGGGGAAGCCCATCGAGATGATGACGTCCATCTCGTAGTCGGCCTGCTTCTGGCGGTCCTCGGGGATGCCGCCCGGGTAGCGGCGCTCCATGCCGCGGCGGACCTCCTCCTTGAACCAGGTGACCTCGGTGTAGCCCTCGGGGATGTCGAACTTCGGCATGAGGTTCTTGGCCTCGAACATGCCGGTGGTGTCGATCTGCTCGGCGACCAGGAGGGTGTTGCGGCAGCCCTCCTGCCAGGCGTCGGAGGAGTCGATGGCGTACATCTCGTCCGTGGACTTCAGGTAGTAGCCGGTGCCGTCGAACTTGAAGCGGTCCGGGTCGGAGAGGTTCTTGCCGGTCTGGATGCAGAGCAGGGCGTCATGGGCGGTCGCCTCGTGCGCGTACGTGTAGTGCGAGTCGTTCGTCACCAGGGGCGGGATGCCGAGCTTCTTGCCGATGTCGAGGAGGCCGTCGCGGACCCGGCGCTCGATCTCGATGCCGTGGTCCATCAGCTCCAGGAAGTAGCGGTCCTTGCCGAAGATGTCCTGGTACTCGGCGGCCGACTTCAGGGCCTCGTCGTACTGGCCGAGGCGCAGCCGGGTCTGGAGCTCGCCGGAGGGGCAGCCGGTGGAGGCGATGAGGCCCTCGGACCACTGGGAGATGGTCTCCTTGTCCATCCGGGGCCACTTCTGGAGCCAGCCCTCGGCGTAGGCGTCCGAGGAGAGCCGGAAGAGGTTGTGCAGACCGGTGGCGTTCGCCGCCCAGATCGTCTTGTGGGTGTAACCACCGGAACCGGAGACGTCGTCCCGCTTCTGGTGCGGCTGACCCCACTGGATCTTGCGCTTGTTGCGCCGGGACTCGGGGGCGACGTAGGCCTCGATGCCGATGATCGGGGTGACCCCGGCCTTCTTCGCGGAATGGAAGAAGTCGTACGCCCCATGGAGGTTGCCGTGGTCCGACATGGCGATATGGGTCATGCCCATCTCGTTGCACGCGTCGAACATGTCCTTCAGCCGCGCGGCACCGTCCAACAGGGAGTACTGGGTGTGGACGTGCAGGTGCGTGAACGGCGGCTTCGACACGGTTTGGCCTCCTGGGAAACGCTCGGCGACAGGCTGGCGGACAGTTCGGGGGACAGCGTCGAAGTCTATGCCTCGGGACTGACACTCCGGGGGCCGCCCCGCGTACCTTCACAGCGAGGGTTGTCGCGGGCACTTTCGCGCGACCCCACCCGTTGAGACGACAGAAACGCTGTCGTACACATGCACCAGGAGGCACCCCGCGATGTCGGTACCGCAGCTCAACGACGAGCCTCGCGGCGAGGAGATCCTCGCCGTCTTCGACACCGCCTTCGGCGAGCTCCTGGCCGCCGACCCGGCAGCGTTCCGCGTGAAGTTCCGCAAGATGGCGGCCTCGGCGTTCGCGTTCTACCGGGGCACGGCGTGCCTCTTCTACCACGACCTGGACGCCGAGAAGCGGGGCGGCCCGTACCTCGACGAGCGCACCTCGCGCGTGTGGATCCACGGCGACCTGCACGCGGAGAACTTCGGCACGTACATGGACGCCACGGGCCGCCTGATCTTCAACGTCAACGACTTCGACGAGGCGTACGTCGGCCCCTTCACCTGGGACCTCAAGCGCTTCTCCGCCTCGATCGCCCTGATCGGCTACGCGAAGGCGCTCAGCGACGAGCAGATCACCGAGCTGGTGCGCGTCTACGCGGCCGCGTACCGCGAGCGCGTCCACGCCCTGGCGACCGGCGCCAAGAGCGACGAGGTGCCGCCGTTCACGCTGGACACCGCCGAGGGCCCGCTCCTGGACGCGCTGCGCGACGCCCGCTCGCTGACCCGCTTCGGGCTGCTGGACTCGATGACCGAGATCCGCGACTTCGAGCGCCGGTTCGCCCCGGGCGGCGGCTCCATCGAGCTGGACGCGGCCACGCGGTACAAGGTGCTGGCCGCCTTCGACGGCTACCTGGAGACCCTGCCGGAGACCTCGCTGGCCCGCCCGGACTCGTACCGGGTGAAGGACGTCGTCGGCCGCCGCGGCATCGGGATCGGCTCGGCGGGACTCCCGTCGTACAACATCCTCCTGGAGGGCCACAGCGACGCGTTGGAGAACGACGTCGTGATCTACATCAAGCAGGCCCAGACCCCGGCCGTCTCCCGGCACATCACCGACCCGGCGATCCGCGGCTACTTCCAGCACGAGGGGCACCGCACGGTGATCTCCCAGCGCGCACTCCAGGCCCACGCCGACCCGTGGCTGGGCTGGACCGAGCTGGACGGCGCGGGGCAGCTGGTCGCCGAGGTCTCGCCGTACGCCGTGGACCTCGACTGGGGTGACATCGACGACACCGAGGAGATCGCGGCGGTCGTCGCCGACCTCGGCCGGGCCACGGCCACCATGCACGCGGCGGCGGACGACCAGTCCGGCGAGTCCCTGGTGCCGTTCTCCACCGAGCGGGCCATCGACGCGGCGATCGCGGCCGACGAGGAGGGCTTCGGCGAGCTCCTGGTCTCCTTCGCCCACGACTACGGCGCACGCGCGCGTGCCGACCACCAGATCTTCGTGGACCTCTTCCGCAACGGCCGGATTCCGGGCCTGTGACGGAAACCGCACGGATGTCGATAACGATAGGGGCGCTCACAGGGACCTTTTAGGGGTCCCTTACAGGGGCGCGTGACACACTCTCTGTCGCTATGGACATATCCGGGACCCAGCTACGAGCGCTCCGCGCGGCGCTGTTCACGGCACTCGTCGTGACGCTCAGCACCGCGTCGCACGTACTGCTGTCCCGTGCCCCGCTCCCGCTGAACACGGTGGCCCTGGTCGCGGTCGCCGTGTTCGCCGTGGCGTACGCCCTGGCCGGCCGGGAGCGGAGCTTCGGGCGGATCGCCGCCCTGCTCGTCCCGCTGGAGCTGGCCGCGGACACGGTCCTCACCACCGGGCAGCACGTCTGCTACGGCGCCGCGGGCGGCCCCGTCGCGGGCCCGCTGCGCTCGGTCGGCTGGGACGTGCTCTGCGGTGACGGCACCAGCGTCGGCAGCCCCCTGGCCCGGGTCACGGGCGCCGACACCGACCGGCTCGCGAGCCTCCTCGCCCACGCCGATCCGCAGGCCGCCTGGCTGCTGCTCGGCGCGCACATCGGCGTCGGCCTGCTCGCCGCCGCCTGGCTGCGCCGCGGCGAGCGGGCGCTGGCCCAGCTGCTGGGGGCGGTCGCGGCGACCACGTTCCGCCCGCTCCTGCTCGCGGTCGCCGCGGTGGCGGTACGACGGACCCCGGCGCCCCGCGTCCCGCGGCACCCCCGTCGTCGTACGACGGCCGCCCGCGACCGGCTTCTCGTGCACTCCCTGGGACGGCGTGGACCGCCCTGCTCGGCCGCTCTCGTCTGAACGAGCACGCACAGCACCGAGCATCACCACCCCCTCTTTTACGTATCCGCACCCACGTGTGCGCGTCCCCTTACGGAGATCCCCCATGAGCAAGCGGAACAGCCAGTCTGCGAAGACGGCGGCGCGCGAGCGCCTGCGGCAGGAACGCGAGCGCCAGGCCAAGCGCGACAAGATCAAGCGGCAGGTCATCGTCGCCTGCTCCATCGTGGGCGTCCTCGCGATAGCCGGAGGCATCGGCTACGCCGTCGTCCAGGGCAACAAGCCCGGCTACTGGGAAGACGCCAAGAACGACAAGCTGGTGAAGCCGGCCAACACCACCGGCACGAACGGCACCACCGTCGTCATCGGCAAGAGCAGCGCCAAGAAGACCCTCGTCATGTACGAGGACCCGCGCTGTCCGGTCTGCGCCCAGTTCGAGCAGACGGTCGGCCCGACCGTCAAGAAGGACCTCGACGCCGGCAAGTTCAAGATCCAGTACGTCGGCGCCACCTTCCTGGACGACAAGCTGACCGGCGAGGGCTCCAAGAACGCGCTCAGCGCGCTCGGCGCCGCGCTCAACGTCAGCCCCGAGGCCTTCCTCGAGTACAAGACCGCGATGTACACGACGAAGTGGCACCCCGAGGAGACCGACGACAAGTTCAAGGACGACGCCTACCTCATCAAGATCGCGAACACGGTCGACGCCCTGAAGAACAACAAGCAGTTCCAGAAGGACGTGAAGGACGGCACCTACGACAAGTGGGCGCTGGAGGAGTCCAAGCTCTTCGACAAGGCCGGCGTGGGCGGCACCCCGACCCTGAAGATGGACGGCAAGACCCTGACCGGCTCCGACGGCGAGAACGCGCCGATGACGGTGGCCGAGTTCAACACGGCGCTCGAAGCGGCTCTGAAGGCCTGAGCCAGGGCTGAGCCAGGCCTGATCCAGCGCTGATCCAGGCCTTCGGTCAAAGAGCGGGCGAACTTTCACCGGTTCGCCCGCTCTCGTTCATACCGATCAGTAACCTGATCGGTCGTGACCAGTAGACACAGAGCATCCGAGCGCCTCAACTCCCTGGCGCCACGCCGCCGTACGGTCGTGAAGGCCGCCGCCACCGCGGGCGCCGCCCTCGTCGCGGCCCCCTTCCCCGCCGGCGCCGCCGACGAGGTCCCCGCCTTCCTGCACGGCGTCGCCTCCGGCGACCCGCTGCCCGACGGCATCCTGCTGTGGACCCGGGTGACCCCCGTGGCCGCGGCGATACCCGGCTCCGGGCTCGGCCCCGACACCGAGGTGAGCTGGATCGTCGCCACGGACAAGGCGTTCACGAACATCGTCGCCAAGGGCTCCGTCACCGCGACCGCCGCCTCCGACCACACCGTCAAGGCCGACGTCCGCGGCCTCGCCCCCGCCACCACCTACTGGTTCCGCTTCTCCGCGGGCGGCACCGACTCCCCGGCGGCGCGCACCCGCACCGCGCCGGCGGCGGACGCGGCCGTGTCCAACCTCCGCTTCGGCGTGGTCTCCTGCGCCAACTGGGAGGCCGGCTACTTCTCCCCGTACCGCCATCTCGCCGCCCGCGGCGACCTGGACGCCTGGCTGCACCTGGGCGACTACATCTACGAGTACGGCACCGGCGAGTACGGCACGCGCGACACCGTCGTACGGCAGCACGCGCCGACCCACGAGATCCTCACCCTCGCCGACTACCGCGTCCGGCACGGCAAGTACAAGACCGACGCCGACCTCCAGGCGCTGCACGCGGTGGCTCCGGTCGTCGCGATCTGGGACGACCACGAGTTCGCCAACGACGCCTGGTCGGGCGGGGCGGAGAACCACACCGAGGGCACGGAGGGCACCTGGGCCGCACGCCAGGCGGCCGCCAAGCAGGCGTACTTCGAGTGGATGCCGGTACGTCCGGCGATCGCGGGGACGACCTACCGGCGGCTGCGCTTCGGCAAGCTGGTCGACCTGTCGCTGCTGGACCTGCGGTCCTTCCGTTCGCAGCAGGTGTCCGTCGGCAACGGCACGGTCGACGACCCGGACCGCACCCTCACCGGGCGGGCCCAACTGGACTGGCTGAAGGCGGGGTTGAAGTCCTCCGACACCACCTGGCGGCTGGTCGGCAACTCGGTGATGATCTCGCCGTTCGCGATCGGCTCGCTCTCCGCGGACCTGCTCAAGCCGCTCGCCAAGCTGCTCGGACTGCCGCAGGAGGGCCTCGCCCTCAACACCGACCAGTGGGACGGCTACACGGACGACCGCCGTGAACTCCTGGCCCACCTGCGCGCGAACGCCATCCGCAACACCGTGTTCCTGACCGGTGACATCCACATGGCGTGGGCCAACGACGTGCCGGTGGACGCCGGAACGTACCCGCTGTCGGCCTCGGCCGCCACCGAGTTCGTCGTCACCTCGGTGACCTCCGACAACCTCGACGATCTCGTCAAGGTCCCCGAGGGCACGGTCTCCGCGCTCGCCGCGCCGGTCATCAAGCTGGCCAACCGGCATGTCCACTGGGTCGACACCGACCGCCACGGCTACGGCGTCCTGGACATCACCGCCGACCGCGCGCAGATGGATTACTACGTCGTCTCCGACAAGACGAAGGCCAACGCGACCTCGTCCTGGGCCCGTTCGTACCGCACGAAGTCCGGCACCCAGAAGGTCGAGCGGACGTACGACCCCGTGTAGTCAGGTTTTGGCCAACGGCGAGGGGCGCGGCCCGTGTTCGTATACGGCCGCGCCCCTTGGCCGGTCAGAAGGTGATCGGAAGGCATTTACAGGCTGAGCATGTACACGTAATCTCCGGGCGGCGGCCAGGAAGACCCCTGCGTCCGCTCTCCCCAACGCATCCGCTAGGAGTCAGCATGCGTGCGCTTGCCCGGATATCCCCCACTACGCGCAGACGCCTTCTCGGCACGGCAGTTGTGGCCGGAACCCTGATGCTCACTCCCCTGTCGGCGCCCACCGGACTCGCGGCGGCCCAGGCTCCGGCCGCCGCCGACTGCGCCGACACGGACACCCACGCGGCGGCCCGCGAATCCCGCCCGGGCAGCGGCGCGCACATCGCCGAGCCCAACGAGGTCAGCGCCGCCAAGGCCCAGGCGATGAACGCCGACCTCAAGGCCAAGCTCGACAAGCTGCCCAAGTCCGGCAGCCGCAGCCTCGCCGCCGCGTCCTCCACCACCATCCCGGTGTACTTCCACGTCATCCACGACGGCGCCACCGGCAACCTCAGCTCGTCCGCCATCAACGCCCAGCTGAACGTCCTGAACGCGGCCTACGCCGGCCAGGGCACCGGAAACGTCGACTCCGGCTACCAGTTCACGCTGGCCGGCACCGACTACACCGACAACGCGGCCTGGTACAACGTCGGTTCCGGCTCGGCCGAGGAGAAGGCGATGAAGACCGCCCTGCGCAAGGGCGGCGCGAACGCGCTCAACATCTACACCGCCAACCTCGGCGACGGCCTCCTCGGCTGGGCCACCTTCCCCAGCTCGTACAAGTCCAGCCCGGCCATGGACGGCGTCGTCATCCTCGACGCCTCCCTGCCCGGCGGCTCGGCGACGAACTACGACGAGGGCGACACCGCCACCCACGAGGTCGGCCACTGGATGGGGCTGTACCACACCTTCCAGGGCGGCTGTAACGGCAACGGCGACTACGTCAGCGACACCCCGGCCGAGAAGAGCGCCGCCTTCGAGTGCCCGACCGGCCGCGACAGCTGCACCAACAAGACCGGCGTCGACCCGATCCACAACTTCATGGACTACACGTACGACAGCTGCATGTACCAGTTCACCGCGGGCCAGGTGACGCGGATGCAGCAGAGCTTCGCGGCCTACCGCGCCGGCTGACCTAGAGCGAGTCGAGGAAGCCGAGCGCCACCCGCCAGGTGGCCTCGGCGGCCTCCTCGTCGTAGTCGGGCAGGTCGGGGTCGGTGTAGAGGTGACCGGCCCCGGCGTACCGGTAGATCTCCACGTCGGCGCCCGCGCGGCCCATCTGGAGATACCAGGAGCTCAGCCAGTCGTCCGTCTCGAACTGGTCCGGCTCGGCGACATGCAGCTGGACCGGCAGCTCGTCCACGGTGGCGTTGGCCGCGATGTCCGAGGTGCCGTGCAGGAGCAGCAGCCCGCGCGCCTTGTCGTCGCCGAGGGCGAGGGTCTGCGCGACGGAGGCGCCGAACGAGAACCCGGCGTACACCAGGCCCCGCTCCGAGTAGGGCGCGGCGGCCAGCACGGCCCGCTTGAGCAGCTCGTCCTTGCCGATGCCCTCCTTGAACTCCATGCCTTCCTCGACCGTCTCGAACGTGCGCCCCTCGAACAGGTCCGGTGTCCAGACCTGGTGTCCGGCGGCGCGCAGCCGGTCGGCGGCCTGGTGGACGGCGGGCCGCAGACCGTAGGTCGAGTGAAAGAGCATGATGTTCATGAGGCCATGGTGCCAGCCGGGTACGACAGCGCCGGCGCGCGCCCGTACCCATATCTCCGCGGAAGTCACATGTTCATGACCCCGTGGTGCCGGTTAGGTTCGGGGTCATGGAGAACGTACTCCGTCCGTTGATCGTCATCGGTGGCTCGGTCCTGCTCACGCTGGTCATCGGCTGGGCCACGGACCTGCTGCTGCGCAAGGCCGACGCACGGCACAGCGAGACCCCGCTGTGGGGACTGCTGCGCCGCGGCCGCATCCCCTACCAGCTGGTGCTGTGCGCCGCGATGCTCAGAGGCTCCTACGACGAGGCCCGGGTGCTGCGCGAGCACCGGGTCGGCATCGGGCAGACCCTCACGCTCGTGCTGATCGGGTCGGCGGCCTGGCTGGTGATCCGGATCGCGGCGGCGGTCGTCGAGACGTCGTACAGCAGGTACGCGCGCATGCACCGGGACCCCGCCCGGGTCCGCCGGGTGCGCACCCAGGTGACGCTGATCATGCGGGTCGTCGCCGCGATCGTCGGCGTGGTGGCGGTGGCGGCGATGCTGCTGACGTTCCCGGCGATGCGCGCGGCCGGTGCCTCGCTGCTGGCCTCGGCCGGAATCCTCGGCATCGTCGCCGGTGTCGCGGCGCAGTCCACGCTGAGCAACATGTTCGCGGGGCTGCAGATCGCGTTCGGCGACATGGTGCGCATAGGGGACACGGTCGTGGTGGACGGCGAGTGGGGCACCGTCGAGGAGATCACACTGACCTTCCTGACGGTCCGGACCTGGGACGAACGCCGGATCACCATGCCGGTGTCGTACTTCACCTCGAAGCCGTTCGAGAACTGGTCGCGCGGCGGGGCCCAGATGACCGGCATCGTCTACTGGCACCTCGACCACTCGGCGCCGATGGACGCGATGCGCGAGAAGCTCCGCGACATCCTCCGCGAGTGCCCGGCGTGGGACGGCCGTGCCTGCGATCTGACGGTCACGGACTCGACGCCGAACACCATGCAGGTGCGGGCCCTGGTGACCGCCAAGGACGCCGACGACATCTGGAAGGTACGGGTCACGGTCCGCGAGCAGATGATCCGCTGGCTGACCGACCACCACCCCTACGCCCTCCCCCGCGTCAACACGGCCGACTCGGCTCCGCCCCCGGGCCGCAACGGCGCCCGCTCGTCCGCCTCCCCGGACGGCGCGCCCCGCCGGATGCACGAGCCCCCGAGGCAGAACCGCTGACCGTCAGTTACCCCGCTCGGCACCCCCGTTGACCTGCACGATCTGTGACGTCACGTGCCCGGCGCCGGGCGAGGCGAGCCAGTGCAGGGTTTCGGCGACGTCCCCCGGGTTCCCGGCGCGACCGTTCGCGGTGTCGTTGATGAGCCGCTCCCGCCGGGCGGGGTCGATGGCGTCGCCGAAGAACTCGGTGTCCTCGATGTAGCCGGGCGCGACCACGTTCACGGTGATGCCGCGCGGCCCGAGATCCCGGGCCAGGTCGTGGGCGTAGGGATGCAGCCCCGCCTTGGCGGCCCCGTACGCCCCGCTCCCGGACCCCCGGTAGGCGGCGATGGAGCTGACGAACAGCACACGTCCGCCGGGCGAGGCGAGCCGGTCCTTGAGGGCCTCGGTGAGCAGCGCGGCGGTCAGCAGATTGAGCCGGAAGTTGACGGTCCAGTTGTGCGCGACGGCGTCCAGCGGATCGTCCCCGGCGGCAGGCGGTTCGAGCTGCCCCGTCCCGCCGGCACTGTGGACGAGCACATCCACGGCCCCCAGCTCCCGCCCGACGAACTCGGCGACCCCGCGCACATCGGCCGTGTCACTGAGATCGGCCGCGTACGTCAGCGCCCCGGGCACCCCGGCCTCCTCCAGCACTTCCTTGCGCCGCCCGAGCAGCAGCACCCGATCGCCGTCCGCCGCGAAGACCCGGGCCGCAGCGAGCCCGATTCCCGTACCGCCACCACTGATCACCACGTTGCGAGCCATGAACCCACCCTAAGAAGGGCTGTGGCTCCCGTCATCCGCCTTCACACGAAGGTCATACGCCTGTCAGGTCACCGCAGACTGCGCACGTCCAGATGGCGCAGCACCCGGTCCACCACCTCCGGATCCGCCCCCGGCTCACTCCGCGCCGCCAGCACCTCGTGCCGCGCCGCGCTCAGCATCTCCCCCTGGATCCGCCGCACCCGCTTCAGCCGCTTCGCCCGCTGCTGGTGCGCCTCCCGGCGCTCCTCGTCGCCCATGTCCGGACTGATCCGCACCCCGATGTCGAAGGCCCGCCGCAGCATCTGCTCGGACAGCTCCTCCGGCAGCTCCTCGACGTCCTCGATCTCCCGCAGCCGCCGCTTGGCCGCCCTGGCCGCCCGGATCGCCAGCGTCTTCTCGAACTCCTTCTCCCGCTCGGTGTCGGCCTTCACCCCGAGCCGCTTCACCAGCCACGGCAGGGTCAGCCCCTGGAGCACCAGCGTCGCCATGATGACGCCGAACGCGATGAACACGATCTCGTCCCGGTCGGGAAAGGCGCCCCCGTCCTCGGTCTTCAGCGGAATCGCCAGCGCCAACGCCACGGACGCCACCCCTCGCATCCCCGACCACCACATGACGACGGTCTCCCGCCAGGTCATCGGGATCTCCTCGTCGTAGTCCTGCCTGGCGTGCAGCCGCTTGGCGACCCAGGTCGCGGGCAGCAGCCACAGCAGCCGTACGAGGACGACGACCGCGACGATCGCGGCCGCCCAGCCGAGCATCTCGCCCCACCGCCCGGACGCGGTCCGGATGGCGTTGTGCAGTTCGAGCCCGATCAGCCCGAAGGCCACCCCGGTGACGAGCGTGTCGACGATGTCCCAGAAGGTGTGCCCGGCGAGCCGGGTGAGCACGTCGTCGGCGTCGGTGCCGTACTCGGCGAGGAAGAGGGCGGTGGTGAGCACGGCGAGCACCCCGGACCCGTGCAGCTCCTCGGCGAGCACGTAGGAGGCGTACGGCACGAGGAGCGTCAGCCCGATCTGGAGGGTGGCGTCGCCGAGCAGGTCCATCAGCTTGTTCGCGCCCCAGCCCAGGGCGAGCCCCATGACGACGGCGACGACCGCGGAGAGCACCAGCTCGAACGCGGCCTCCCCGACATGGAAGGAACCGCTGACGGCCGCGGCGATCGCCACGTGGTACAGCACGATGGCCGTGACGTCGTTGAAGAGCCCCTCGCCCTCCAGGATCGACACCAGCCGCCGCGGCAGCCCCAGTTGCCCGGCGACGGCGGTCGCCGCGACCGGATCGGGCGGCGCGACCAGCGCGCCGAGCGCCACGGCGGCGGCGACGGGCAGCCCCGGCACGATCGCCTGGGCGACGGCGGCCACACACAGGGTGGTGACGAACACCAGCGCCACGGCGAGCAGCAGGATCGGCCGTACGTTGGCCGCGAACTGCCGCCAGGAGGTGCGCCGCACGGCCGCGTAGAGCAGCGGCGGCAGCAGGAGCGGCAGGATCAGCTCCGGCTCGATCTCGACGTTCGGCACGAAGTCCAGCAGCGCGAGGACGATCCCGAGCAGGGTCATCAGGACCGGCGCCGGCAGCTTCAACCGTTCCCCCACCGGGACGCTCACCACGGCCCCGAGCAACAGCATGAACAGCAGGGCCAACTGATCCACGGTCAGGCTCCGGCGGGTCGGACGAACAGGAAACTCCAGCTGTCCAGCCTGCCATGACGGCCGCCGCGATCAATTACAGCGCGCGCCGCATCCCCTGGTGCGGAATCCCCGCCTCCAGGTACTCCGGCCCGTAGGCCTCGTACCCCAGCCGCTCGTAGAACCCCAGCGCGTGCGTCTGCGCGTGCAGATCCACCGCCGCGAGCCCCCGCGCGCGTGCCGCGTCCTCGATGGCCCGTACGAGCGCCACGCCGACGCCGAGACCGCGCGCCTCCTCGGCCACCGCGAGCCGCCCGAGCGACCCCAGGGTGAGATCACCGCCGACCTTCTCGGCGGCCTGCGCGCCGTACAGCAGCCGCCCGGTGCCCAGCGCCACCCCGTCGTCCCGCACGGCCAGCACATGCACCGCGACGGCGTCGTACGCGTCGTACTCCAGGTCCTCCGGGACGCCCTGCTCGACGACGAAGACCTGCTTGCGCACGGCGAAGCACATCTCCCGGTCGGCGGGGTCCTCGGCGACCCGCACGGCGTACGACGGCCCGCTCACGCGTACGTCTCCTCGCGGACCTGGTCCAGGGCCTGCTGGAGGTCCTCCGGGTAGTCGCTCTCGAACTCGACCCACTGCCCGTCCCCGGGGTGCTCGAAGCCGAGCCGGACCGCGTGCAGCCACTGCCGGGTCAGGCGCAGCCGCTTGGCGAGGGTCGGGTCGGCGCCGTAGGTGAGGTCGCCGACGCAGGGGTGGCGGTGGGCGGCCATGTGGACGCGGATCTGGTGGGTGCGGCCCGTCTCCAGCTTCACGTCGAGCAGGGAGGCCGCGCGGAACGCCTCGATGAGGTCGTAGTGCGTGATCGACGGCTTGCCGTCGGCCGTGACCGCCCACTTGTAGTCGTGGTTCGGGTGGCGGCCGATGGGGGCGTCGATGGTGCCGCTCGTCGGGTCCGGGTGGCCCTGGACGAGGGTGTGGTAGCGCTTGTCGACCGTGCGCTCCTTGAACTGGCGCTTGAGCGACGTGTACGCGTACTCGGACTTGGCGACCACCATCAGGCCGGAGGTGCCGACGTCGAGGCGGTGCACGATGCCCTGGCGCTCGGCGGCGCCGGAGGTCGAGATGCGGTACCCGGCGGCGGCGAGGCCGCCGATGACGGTCGGTCCCGTCCAGCCGGGCGACGGGTGGGCGGCCACGCCGACGGGCTTGACGATCACCACCACGTCGTCGTCGTCATGGATGATCTCCATGCCCTCGACCGGCTCGGCGACGATCTGCACGGGCGCGGGCGCGCCGGGCATCTCGACCTCCAGCCAGGCGCCGCCGCGCACCCGCTCGGACTTGCCGACCACGGACCCGTCGACCTGGACCTTGCCCGCCGCCGCCAGCTCGGCCGCCTTGGTGCGGGAGAAGCCGAACATGCGGGAGATGGCGGCGTCGACGCGCTCGCCCTCCAGGCCGTCCGGCACGGGCAGGGTTCGGATCTCGGGAAGCGTGCTCACCCGTCGAGTATGCCGGACGGGTGAGACAGTCCCGACCGCGCGCTCAGTCCTTGTGGACGGTGCCGTCCGGGTCGAGGCCCTTGAAGGACAGCAGCACGATCAGGATGCCGCCGCACACGATCGCCGAGTCGGCGAGGTTGAACACCGCGAAGTGCTTCGGCGCGATGAAGTCGACGACCGCGCCCTCGAAGATGCCGGGCGAGCGGAAGATCCGGTCGGTGAGGTTGCCGAGCGCACCGCCGAGGAGCAGGCCGAGCGCGATCGCCCAGGGCAGGCTGTAGAGCTTGCGGGCGAGGCGGGCGATGACCACGATCACGGCCGCCGCGATCACCGTGAAGATCACGGTGAAGGCCTCGCCGAAGCCGAAGGCGGCGCCCGCGTTGCGGATCGCCTCGAACTTCAGCCAGTCCCCGATGATCTCGATCGGCGCGTGGTGCTCCAGCTTGGCCACCACGAGCAGCTTGCTGCCGAGGTCGAGGAGGTACGCGAAGGCGGCGACGGCGAACAGCACGGCGATCCGGCGCTTGCCCCTGGCCTGGGGCCGCTCCTCGACGCCCGCCTGCCCGGCTGCCTGCTCCGGCTCGGCCCCGTCCCCCTCAGGGGTGTCCGGCGTACCGATCATGCGCTCCGCTTCGGTCACGTGAGTCCCTCAACCTAGGTGCCTGACTGAGGACGAGGGTACGGCACGCCCAGGTGGACCCTCAGTACCGGCGTTCCTGCTTCTGCTTGCACTCCACGCACAGGGTCGCGCGCGGGAACGCCTGCATACGCGCCTTGCCGATCGGGTTGCCGCAGTTCTCGCACAGACCGTAGGTACCCGCGTCGAGGCGGTCCAGGGCCCGCTCGGTCTGTTCGAGCATCTCGCGCGCGTTGGCCGCGAGGGCCATCTCGTGCTCGCGCGTGATGTTCTTGGTGCCGGTGTCGGCCTGGTCGTCGCCCGCGCCGTCCCCGGAGTCCCGCATGAGACCCACGAGGGACTCCTCGGACGTGGTGATCTCGGCGCGCAGCCGCAGCGCCTCGGACTGGAGCTCGGCGCGCGCCTCGGCGACCTCCTCCGGGGTCCAGGGGTCCTCGCCGGGGCGGACCGCGAGCTCGCCCGGCTCCGCCGCGGCGAGGCGTGCCTTGGGGACGGCCGTCTTCGCCGCCGTGGCCGTGCCAGGAGTCTTCTTCGCAACCACCGTCGTGGCTCCCGTCTGCTTCGCGGCCTGCGCCGCGCTCGCCTTCTTGGCCGTCTTCCCGGCCGTGCTCTCGCCGGTCGCGGTCTTCGTGGAGGTGCTCTTCGTGGTCTTCGAGGTCTTCGAGGTGGTGCTCTTCGTGCTCTTCGCGGCGGCGGTCTTCTTGGCGGCCGCCTTCTTCGCCGCCGTCTTCGTCGCCGCCGTCTTCTTGGCAGCCGCCTTCTTCACGGCCGCCTTCTTCGCGGCCGGCTCCGCTGTCTCCGTCGTCTCCGCCGCCGTCTCCGCCGTCTTCTTGGCGGCGGCCTTCTTCGTCACAGTCTTCTTGGCCGCCGTCTTCCTGCTCCCGGCCGCCGCCCCCGGTCTTTCAGGACCCTCCGCCGCCTTCTCGGCCGCCTTCCTCGCCGCCGCCCCCACGGCCTTCTTCCCGCCCACGTCCTTGGCCGCACCGCCGGAGGCATGTGTGGACCTGCCCGACGCCGACTTCTGATCGGCGGTCTTCTTCGCCACCATGGCCGCGGCCCCTTCACATATTGTGATCTTGCACGCGAATCGTGCTGGGACGATAAATCGACTTGAGTCCCGCGGCAACGGGGCGCACCGCCCGATTCGCCCGCCTCGCGCAGGGAGCACGCCAGGCATGCAAGCGTTGTGCCCAGCTCCCCGCCCGGTAATCCGCCGGATCGCGCGTCCCGGAATCCGAACACGCGTACCGCTCCATTCGGGTCACTCCGGAGCCCGCGCCCCGGAGGCCGGGAAAACCGGTCGGCCGCTGTCCTCGCGGCGCCGTACACTGGGCGGAGCGAGAAGCGTGGATGGGGACGAGTAACGACGTACGCAGCCCAGAGCGACCCGGGGACGGTGGAAGCCCGGGGGCGAGCGCGACGTGAAGATCACCCCGGAGCCGCCGGAAGAACGCCCAGGAGGGCCAGTAGACCCGGCATCGCGACCCCAATGAGGGGGCTCACCGGTGCGTTCGGCGCACAGGGGAGCCAAGGAGGGTGGTACCGCGGGAGCGCGCCGAAGGCGGCGCAGGATATGACGTAGCTCTCGTCCCTCCGGACGGAAGGCAGCAAGTCCGCCGGAGGAAGACTGATGACGCAGTACCGCCAGGTGCCCGCCCAGGTCGATCTGCCCGCGCTCGAGCACGCGGTGCTCGACTTCTGGCGCGAGCAGAAGATCTTCGCCAAGTCCTTGGAGCAGTCCGAGGGCCGCCCCGAGTGGGTGTTCTACGAGGGCCCGCCCACCGCCAACGGCATGCCCGGGGCCCACCACATCGAGGCGCGCGTCTTCAAGGACGTCTTCCCCCGCTTCCGCACCATGCGCGGCTACCACGTGGCCCGCAAGGCCGGCTGGGACTGCCACGGCCTGCCGGTCGAGCTCGCGGTGGAGAAGGAGCTCGGCTTCAGCGGCAAGCCGGACATCGAGAAGTACGGCATCGCCGAGTTCAACGCCAAGTGCCGCGAGTCCGTGACCCGCCACACCGACGCCTTCACCGAGCTGACGACCCGCATGGGCTACTGGGTCGACCTGGACGACGCCTACCGCACGATGGACCCCGAGTACATCGAGTCGGTCTGGTGGTCGCTGAAGACGATCTTCGACAAGGGCCTGCTGGTCCAGGACCACCGCGTCGCCCCCTGGTGCCCGCGCTGCGGCACCGGCCTGTCGGACCACGAGCTGGCGCAGGGCTACGAGACGGTCGTCGACCCGTCCGTGTACGTCCGTTTCCCGCTCACCTCCGGTCCGCTCGCCGGCGAGGCCGCGCTCCTGGTCTGGACGACGACCCCCTGGACGCTGGTCTCCAACACCGCGGTCGCCGCGCACCCCGACGTCACCTACGTCGTCGCGACCAACGGCGAGGAGAAGCTCGTCGTCGCCGAGCCGCTCGTCGGCAAGGCGCTCGGCGAGGGCTGGGAGACCACCGGCCAGTCCTTCACGGGCGCCGAGATGGAGCGCTGGACGTATCAACGTCCGTTCGAGCTCGTGGAGTTCCCGGAGCCCGCCCACTACGTGGTGAACGCCGAGTACGTCACCACCGAGGACGGTACGGGTCTGGTCCACCAGTCCCCCGCCTTCGGTGAGGACGACCTCAAGGTCTGCCGCGCGTACGGCCTCCCGGTCGTGAACCCGGTCCGCCCGGACGGCACCTTCGAGGAGGACGTCCCGTTGGTCGGCGGTGTCTTCTTCAAGAAGGCGGACGAGAAGCTCACGGAAGACCTCCACGACCGCGGCCTCCTCTTCAAGCACATCCCGTACGAGCACAGCTACCCGCACTGCTGGCGCTGCCACACCGCGCTCCTCTACTACGCGCAGCCGTCCTGGTACATCCGCACCACGGCCATCAAGGACCGCCTCCTCCAGGAGAACGAGAACACCAACTGGTTCCCGGACACGGTCAAGCACGGCCGGTACGGCGACTGGCTGAACAACAACATCGACTGGGCGCTGTCCCGCAACCGCTACTGGGGCACCCCGCTGCCGATCTGGCGCTGCGAGGACGACCACCTGACCGTCGTCGGCTCCCGCGCGGAGCTCACCGAGCTGACCGGCGCCGACCAGTCGGACCTCGACCCGCACCGCCCGTTCATCGACGACGTCACCTTCGCCTGCCCCAAGGACGCCTGCGGCAAGACGGCCACGCGCGTGCCGGAGGTCATCGACGCCTGGTACGACTCGGGTTCGATGCCGTTCGCGCAGTGGGGCTACCCGTACAAGAACAAGGAGCTCTTCGAGAGCCGCTACCCGGCGCAGTTCATCTCGGAGGCCATCGACCAGACCCGCGGCTGGTTCTACACGCTGATGGCGGTGGGCACCCTGGTCTTCGACAAGTCGTCCTACGAGAACGTCGTCTGCCTCGGCCACATCCTCGCCGAGGACGGCCGGAAGATGTCCAAGCACCTGGGCAACATCCTCCAGCCGATCCCGCTGATGGACCAGCACGGCGCCGACGCGGTCCGCTGGTTCATGGCGGCCGGCGGCTCCCCGTGGGCGGCCCGCCGCGTGGGCCACGGCACGATCCAGGAGGTCGTCCGCAAGACGCTCCTGACGTACTGGAACACGGTCGCCTTCCAGGCCCTGTACGCCCGTACGTCGAACTGGGCGCCGTCCGCGGCCGATCCGGCCCCGGCCGACCGCCCGGTCCTGGACCGCTGGCTGCTCTCCGAACTCCACGCGCTCACCGACCAGGTGACGCAGGCTCTGGAGGCCTACGACACCCAGCGCGCCGGCAAGCTGCTCTCGGCGTTCGTCGACGACCTGTCCAACTGGTACGTCCGCCGCTCGCGTCGCCGCTTCTGGCAGGGCGACAAGGCCGCGCTGCGCACGCTGCACGAGGTCGTGGAGACGGTCACCAAGCTGATGGCCCCGCTGACCCCGTTCATCACCGAGCGGGTCTGGCAGGACCTGGTCGTCCCGGTCACGCCGGGCGCCCCGGAATCCGTCCACCTGTCCACCTGGCCGGAGGCGGACCTGTCCGCCATCGACCCGGAGCTGTCGCGGCAGATGGTCCTCGTCCGGCGCCTGGTCGAGCTGGGCCGTGCCACGCGCGCGGAGTCGGGCGTCAAGACCCGTCAGCCGCTGCGGCGCGCGCTGGTCGCGGTATCGGGCTTCGACACGCTGAACCCCGAACTGCACTCGCAGATCACGGAAGAGCTGAACGTCGAGTCGCTGGCGTCCCTCTCCGAGGTCGGCGGCAGCCTGGTCGACACCACTGCCAAGGCCAACTTCCGCGCCCTGGGCAAGCGGTTCGGCAAGCGCGTCCAGGACGTGGCGAAGGCGGTCGCGAACGCGGATGCCGCCGCCCTGTCCCTGGCGCTCCGCGAGGGCACGGCATCGGTGGAGGTCGACGGCGAGACGATCACGCTGGCACCCGACGAGGTCATCATCACGGAGACCCCGCGCGAGGGCTGGTCGGTGGCGTCCGACTCCGGCGCGACGGTCGCCCTGGACCTGGAGATCACGGAGGAGCTGAAGCAGGCGGGCCTGGCCCGTGACGCGATCCGCCTGATCCAGGAGGCCCGCAAGAACAGCGGCCTGGACGTGGCCGACCGCATCGCCCTGCGCTGGACGTCCACGGACCCGGCGGTGATCGCGGCCCTGACCGAACACGCGGGCCTGATCGCCGACGAGGTCCTGTCGACGGACTTCGCCCAGGGTGAGGCGGACGACACGTTCGGCGCCCCGTTCACGGACGAGGGCCTGTCCCTGACGTTCCGCCTGCGCAAGGCGTAACAAGGGCACGGCCTACGAGGGCCCGGTCTCCCGTCCGCGGAGACCGGGCCTTTGCCGTACCTCTGCATGGCAAAGGCTGCGCCCACGCCCCCACACCACCCCACCCCACCCCACGAGATCAACCCGCGTAAAAGGGGCGAGCCCCGGACCGAAGTCCAGGGCTCGCCCCTTTGAACGCTGCCGACGCCTAAGGCGTACTACAACTCGTCAGTTGTCGTCCTCGTCGATCAGGAACCCGCGCATCGGCGAGGGGGCCTGCCCCATCGGCGACGGACCCTGCGGCCGGACCGGAGCCATCGGCTGGGTCATCGCGGGCGACATCTGCTGCTGACCGCCGTAGGACGGGGCGGCCGGCGCCGGAGCACCGCCCATGCCGCCCGGGTTCCCACCGTACGACGGGGCGCTCGCACCGGCCGGGGCCATCGAGGGCGCCGGGGACGGCGGAAGCGACGCGGTCGCCGGGGTACGCGGCGGAGCCAGCGAGTCGTCGGCCTGGGTCTCCAGCTGACGCAGCTGCGACTCCAGGTAGGACTTCAGGCGGGTGCGGTACTCGCGCTCGAAGCCGCGCAGATCCTCGACCTTGCGCTCCAGCGTGGCGCGGGCGGACTCCAGGGAGCCCATCGCGACGCGGTGCTTCTCCTGCGCGTCCCGCTCCAGGGCGTCGGCCTTGGCACGGGCGTCACGCTCGAGACCCTCGGCACGCGAACGCGCCTCGCCGACGATCTTGTTGGCCTCGGAACGGGCCTCGGCGATCGCCTGGTCGGCGGTCTGCTGGGCCAGCGAGAGGACACGGGCGGCGCTGTCGCCACCGGGACCCTGACCGGGGCCGCCCATCGGACCGCCCATGGGGCCGCCCATCGGGCCACCCATCTGCTGCTGCATGGGCGGCTGACCACCCATGGGGCCCTGACCCATCGGGCCCTGACCCATCGGACCCTGGCCCATCGGACCGGGACCCTGCGGGCCACCCTGCCCACTGGGACCGGCGGGCAGCTGCGGCGCACCGCTCGGCAGCTGGGGCGGGCCGCCCATGGGGCCGCCCATCTGCTGCTGCGGCGGGCCAGATATGCCGGCCGGCACGGGGCCGCCCGGTCCTCGCATGCCCTGCTGCGGCATCCCCTGCTGAGGCATACCCTGCTGCTGGTCCTGCGGACCGGGACCGCCAGGACCCTCCGGAGGCTTGCGCATGTTCTGCTGGTTCTGCGCAGCGGCGCGCGTGGCCGCGGCCAGCTTGGCGCGCAGGTCCTCGTTCTCGCGGAGCAAGCGGGTCAGTTCGGCTTCGACCTCATCGAGGAAGGCATCGACCTCGTCCTCGTCATAGCCTTCTCGGAGGCGGACGGTCGTGAACTGCTTGTTCCGCACGTCCTCGGGGGTCAACGGCATCTCTTCACCTCAACGTAGTCGTCGGCATCGGCAAGACGGTAGTTCACATCGCTCACAGCCGGCTCACGATCGAGATCAGGATGTAGACGATGATCATCAGTACGAAGAAGGACAGGTCGAGCGCCACGCCCCCGAGACGCAGCGGCGGAATGAACCGCCGCAAAAGCTTGAGCGGTGGATCGGTGACAGTGTAGGTGGCCTCCAGAACGACCACCATCGCCTTGCCGGGTTGCCACGAGCGGGCGAACTGGAAGACGTAGTCCATGACCAACCGGAAGATGAGCACGATCAGGAAGCACATCAGCGCGATGTAGACGACATCCAGAACCACGCTCATGACCTGTGCTTCCCTCTCCCCTGTTTCCGTGCTGCCGGGTACTACTTGTACTGCTGTTTCCGGCCTTGCGTCTCAGCTCTGGTTGAAGAACCCGCCCTCTGCGATACGGGCCTTGTCCTCCGCCGTGACATCGACGTTAGCAGGCGACAACAGGAACACCTTCTGCGTCACCCGCTCGATGCTGCCGTGAAGACCAAACACCAAACCGGCCGCAAAGTCGACAAGTCGCTTCGCATCTGTGTCATCCATCTCAGTGAGATTCATGATCACAGGGGTGCCCTCACGGAAGTGTTCCCCGATGGTACGGGCCTCGTTGTAGGTCCGCGGGTGAAGTGTGGTGATCCGGTAAGGCTCTCGTTCGGACACGACCTTGGGCATGATCACCGGTGCGTTCTTCTCCAGGCTCTGGCGTTCTTGTGTGATGGACGCCACGGGCGCGATGCGCGCCGGACGTCCGGATTCCGCGGCTAGCGAAGCGGAACGTGCGACCGGTTCACGCGGGGTGGACGGCTGTACGATTCGCACCTCTTCGTCCCTTTGGGACTGATGTGCACTGTGCGACTGGTGCACGGGCTCGTGCCGCCGGTGGTCCCGCTCGGGCTCCGGGTCCAGTTCGGGTTCGAAGTCGTCGTCGGGGTCGAAACCTCGGCCGTCGTACCCATCGTCCTCCACGAGGCCGAGGTAGACCGCCATCTTGCGCATCGCGCCGGCCATGCTCTGAGTCCTCCGCTCTGTGGTGGATCTGCTGACGACTGCCAAGTGCCTGCGATCCACGAGGTCGTTACGCCCGCCTTTCGGCGGTAATGACCATATTTTCTGCTGTGGTCCGACTTCTTGGCGACGTTACCCGAGCCTCGCGCGGACTCCGAGTACCGCGGTACCGACGCGTACATGTGTCGCTCCGGCGGCCACGGCCTGTTCGAGATCCGCACTCATCCCTGCCGAGACCATGTTCGCAGCCGGATGGGCTCGGCGCAGGTCGGTCGACAAATCCATCAACCGCTCGAACGCCGCGAGTTCGCGTCCCGCGTAAGGGCCGGTGAGGGGTGCGACGGTCATCAGACCCGCCAGCCGCAACCCCGGCGCCGCCGCCACAAGCTCGCCCAACTCTTCGATTCCGTCGGGCGCGACGCCCCCGCGCTCCCCGCGGCCGCCTTCGTTCGCGTCGAGCGCGACCTGGATCAGACAGCCGAGTTCCCGCCCCTGCCGCTCCGCTTCCCTGGAGAGCGTCGTGACGAGTCGAGCCCGGTCGACCGAATGCACCATATCGGCATAACCAGTCACGGAACGCACCTTGTTGGTCTGTAGCTGACCCACGAAATGCCAAGTCAGTGGCAGATCAGAACATTCGGCGGCCTTGGGTGCCGCGTCCTGGTCCTTGTTCTCGGCGACGTCGCGGACACCGAGTTCCGAGAGGATCCGCACATCGCTCGCGGGGTAGGTCTTGGTGACCACGATCAGGGTCACCTCTTCACGCTTGCGCCCCGCGGCCACGCACGCGGCGGCGATGCGCTCCTCCACCTTCGCCAGATTTGCGGCGAGTTCGCCCTTACGGTCCGTCATGCTCTCTCAGTCCAGCCAGACATATCCCGCGAGTCGCCCCGTGGTGCGCTCGCGGCGGTACGAGAAGTGGTCGCGCGACTCCAGCGTGCACACCGGCGACTGCTCCCGGTCGCGCACCCCGAGCCGGTCGAGCTGCGCGTGCACTCCGGCGGTCACGTCGACGGCGGGAGTGCCCCAACTCGTCTCGGCGTGCGCCGCCGGTTCGACGGCGGCGACCTCGGCGCGCATCGCGTCCGGGACTTCGTAGCAGCGCCCGCACACCGCGGGCCCGGTGCGGGCGATGATCCGGCCGGGCTCGGCGCCGAGTTCGGTCATGGCCCGTACGGCGGCGGGGACGACCCCGGCGACCATGCCCGGCCGCCCCGCATGCGCCGCGGCGACGACGTTGGCGACCGGGTCGGCGAGCAGGACGGGCGTGCAGTCGGCGGTGAGGACGGCGAGGGCGAGACCGCGTTCGGCGGTGACGACCGCGTCGACCCGCGGCACCGGCCGGTCCCCCCACGCCTCGGAGACCACCGCCGCCTCCGCCCCGTGCACCTGGTTCATCCAGACCACCCGCGCCGGGTCGATCCCCAGCGACTTGGCGGCCAGTTCGCGATTCGTACGGACGGCGTCGGCGTCGTCGCCGACCGCTCCGCCGAGGTTGAGCTCCTCGTACGGAACGGCGCTCACCCCGCCCCACCGGTCGGTGAAGGCGAAGTGCGCGCCGCTCACGGTCTCGCGCTGTCCTATCACTTCAGGAAGTCCGGCACGTCCAGTTCCTCGGCCGCGCTGTCCGAGTAGGTGCGCGACGGCGGGACCGGCGGGGCGACCGGGAGGTCGGCGACCGGCTCCGGCGCGGGCTCCGGCTCCTCCTTCGGTGTGACGCTGCCGAGCGAGCCGAAGGACGGGCGGGACTCGGTCTGCCGTACCGGAGTCGGCTCTTCGCGGCGGCCCGAGTTGGAGGTCGAGCCGAGGACGGTGTCCCGGCGGGCCGGCGGCTGGCCGCCGTCGAAGCCGGCGGCGATGACCGTGACGCGGACCTCGTCGCCGAGGGCGTCGTCGATGACCGCGCCGAAGATGATGTTGGCCTCGGGGTGCGCGGCCTCGCTCACCAGCTGGGCGGCCTCGTTGATCTCGAACAGGCCGAGGTCGGAGCCACCGGAGATGGAGAGCAGCACACCACGGGCGCCGTCGATGGACGCCTCCAGGAGCGGCGAGGAGATCGCCATCTCGGCTGCGGCCACCGCGCGGTCGTCGCCGCGGGCCGAGCCGATGCCCATGAGGGCCGAACCGGCCTCGGACATGACCGACTTGACGTCGGCGAAGTCGAGGTTGATCAGGCCGGGCGTGGTGATGAGGTCGGTGATGCCCTGGACGCCGGAGAGCAGGACCTGGTCGGCCGACTTGAAGGCGTCGAGGACCGAGACCTGGCGGTCCGAGATGGACAGCAGCCGGTCGTTGGGGATGACGATGAGGGTGTCGACCTCTTCGCGGAGTTCCGCGATGCCGTCCTCGGCCTGGTTGGCGCGGCGCCGTCCCTCGAAGGTGAACGGGCGCGTGACCACGCCGATGGTGAGGGCGCCCAGGTTGCGTGCGATGTTGGCCACGACGGGCGCGCCGCCGGTGCCGGTGCCGCCGCCTTCACCGGCCGTCACGAAGACCATGTCGGCCCCCTTGAGGACCTCCTCGATCTCCTCGCGGTGGTCCTCGGCGGCCTTGCGTCCGACGGCCGGGTTGGCGCCGGCGCCGAGTCCACGGGTGAGTTCACGGCCGACGTCGAGCTTCACGTCGGCGTCGCTCATCAACAGCGCCTGCGCGTCGGTGTTGATGGCGATGAACTCGACGCCCTTGAGACCGACCTCGATCATCCGGTTGATGGCATTGACACCACCGCCGCCGACACCGATGACTTTGATGACTGCGAGGTAGTTCTGCGGTGCTGCCACGTCGAAGGCCTCTCGCCTCGAGTTACGTGTCGTCGTCTCGCGTGGTCATGCGATACGACGACGGATGCCGAATGGGACGGTCCATAGTGCCGACCCGAACCCTAACGTTGAAGTTTAGGGTTACCAGTGTGTCTGTTCCCTGGAGTCTTCTGAACAGGACACTAAGTCGACAAGTGGCGCACGTTCAACGAACACGCCGAACCTCCCGTTTTTCTTTTCACCCTATGTGATCAGCCGTAGCGGTAGCCAACCAGGGTGCTGGCCTGCGCGGATGTACGTCAACTCCCTGATGACGCAGGGGCGGTGGGAACCGAGACGTCGAAGTGCCGCGCACCGGGCGCCGCTTTCAGCAGAGCGGTGAGCGTACGGGCCTTCGCAGCACCCTTCTCGCCGCTCCCCCACGCGACGGTCCGGCCGTCGCTCAACTCCAGCGAGATGTCGTCGTACGAACGCACCTTGACGGTCCGGGTCGTGCGGGCGACGGCGGCCGGAATGTCACCGGCGACGCGTACCGCCTCGCGCACCAGCCGGTCGTCGCCGAAGCGGCGCAGGCTCGCGGTGGCGGAGCTGGACTCCGGGGGCGCCAATTCGAGCGCGGGGACGCCTTTCGGGGCCCGGGAAACCGTGGCAAAACGGACGCCGTCATCGTCCACTTCGACAAACTTTCCGCCCTTTTCGACAATCAGAACCGGAGTGCGCTCGACCACTTTCAGCCCGATTCCGTGCGGCCAGGAGCGAGTCACGTCAACCGAGTCAATTCGGGGCAATTTCCGGAGCAAGCGCGCCTCAATCGCATCGGTGTCGACGGAAATCAACGGCGATCCGAGCGGTACGTCGGCAGCCTCGCGCACCTGTGCGGGCGTCAGCACACCGGTGCCGGAGACCGACACCCGTTCCACGCGCAGCCATTGGGAGCCGTAGAGCGCCCAGACGCCACCGGCGCCGAGGAGGACCAGCGCGACGGCGAGAATGATGATCGTACGAGGCCGGGGCGGCCTCAGCCGTCGGACAGGGGGCGGAACGGACGACTCCTGCTGGCGTTCACCGCGTTCGGCAGTGGTCGGTCCGGCCACGCTCCCTGCCCTTCGGTCATGCGTCCCTAGTGACGTGCACGGTTGGCGGCGATCGCCTCGTACACCATGCCGACGAGCAGGTCGTCGGCGTCCCGGCGGCCGAACTCGGCGGCGGCGCGGGACATCTGGTACAGCCGGTGCGGGTCGGCGAGCACGGGCAGGACGTTCTGCTGGACCCACTGCGGGGTGAGTTCCGCGTCGTCGACGAGCAGACCGCCGCCCGCCTTGACCACCGGCTGGGCGTTGAGCCGCTGTTCGCCGTTGCCGATGGGCAGCGGGACGTAGGCGGCCGGGAGTCCGACGGCGGAGAGCTCGGCGACGGTCATCGCGCCCGCGCGGCAGAGCATCATGTCGGCCGCGGCGTACGCGAGGTCCATCCGGTCCACGTACGGTACCGGGATGTACGGCGGCATCCCCGGCATATGGTGCACCTGCGGCAGTTCGTTCTTCGGGCCGACCGCGTGCAGGATCTGGATGCCGGCCTGCTGGAGCCAGGGGGCGACCTGCTGGACGACCTCGTTGAGCCGGCGGGCGCCCTGGGAGCCGCCGGAGACCAGGAGGGTCGGCAGGTTCGGGTCGAGGCCGAACGCCGCGCGGGCCTCGGGGCGGACGGCGGCCCGGTCGAGTGTGGCGATGGTGCGGCGCAGCGGGATGCCGATGTAGCGGGCGTCGCGCAGCTTGCTGTCCGGGGTGGAGACGGCGACCTTGGCGGCGTAGCGCGAGCCGATCTTGTTGGCCAGGCCGGGGCGTGCGTTGGCCTCGTGGATCACGATGGGCACGCCAAGGCGCTTGGCGGCGAGGTAGCCGGGCAGGGCCACGTAACCGCCGAAGCCGACCACCGCGTCCGCCTTGGTGCGCTCCAGGACCTGCTCCGCGGCCTTGATCGTGCCGCGCAGTCGGCCCGGCACGGTGATCAGCTCGGGTGTGGGCTTGCGTGGCAGCGGTACGGCGGGGATCAGCGCGAGTTCGTAGCCGCGCTCGGGGACGAGACGAGTCTCGAGGCCGCGCTCCGTGCCCAGGGCCGTGATTCCCACGGTCGGGTCCTGCCTGCGCAGGGCGTCCGCGAGGGCGAGCGCGGGCTCGATGTGGCCGGCGGTCCCCCCACCGGCGAGTACGACATGCACCGAAATTCACCGCTCTCCGGACGTACGTGCCGCCGAGGCACGCCGTCGCATCGTGTTCCATCTCCGCGGCTCCCTGGTCCGAGCGGAGCCCCCGGCACCCCGCTTTCTACCAAAGCGGGGTTGCCGCATCGCAAGCGCGGCCCGCGCAGCGGGCTCGTCACGAGCGAAGGCGATCAGCAGCCCGATCGCGAACATGGTCGGCAGCAGGGCGGAACCTCCGTAGGAGAACAGCGGGAGGGGGACGCCGGCGATCGGCAGCAGGCCGAGCACCGCACCGATGTTGATCACCGCCTGCGCGGTGATCCAGGTGGTCACGCCTCCCGCGGCATACCTGACGAAGGGGTCCTCCGTGCGGCCGGCCACGCGGATACCCGCATAGCCTAGAGCCGCGAACAGGGCCAGCACCGACAGCGTCCCCGCCAGGCCCAGTTCCTCACCGGTGACGGCGAAGATGAAGTCCGTGTGCGCTTCGGGCAGTTGCCCCCATTTTTCCACACTCGCGCCGAGCCCGGAGCCGAAGATTCCGCCAGAGGCCAGGGCGTAGATGCCGTGCACGGCCTGCCAGCAGTCGGCTCCCGCGGAGCGGGGCTCGGTGGCGCCGATGCAGGCGAGCCGGGCCATCCGGTTGGGGCTGGTCTTGATGAGGATCAGGCCGATCAGACCGGCGATCGACAGCACCCCCACGAACAGCCGGGTCGGCGCTCCCGCGAGCCACAACAGGCCGAAAAGGATCGCCGTCAGGATGATCGCGGTCCCCATGTCGCCGCCGAGCATGATCAGCCCGAGCAGCATGAAGGCGACCGGGACGAGCGGCACCAGCATGTGCTTCCACTGGGTCAGCAGCTTCTTGTCCTGCTTGCGCGCGAGCAGGTCGGCGCCCCACAGGACGAGCGCGAGCTTGCCGAACTCGCTGGGCTGGATCTGGAAGGAGCCGCCGAGCGAGATCCAGTTCTGGTTGCCGTTGACCGCCATCCCTATCCCCGGCACCTGCACCAGGGCCATCAGGAAGACCGCGCCCGCGAGGATCGGGTAGGCCAGCGCCCGGTGCAGCTTCACCGGCATCCGCGAGGCCACGAGCAGCAGCCCGGCGCCGATCGCCGCGGCCAGCAGCTGCTTGCGGAAGAAGTACGAGCCCGGCAGCGACATCTGCAACGCCTTGATCTGGGAGGCCGAGTAGACCATCACCAGCCCCAGCACGGTGATCAGCAGGCTGCCGCCGAGGATCAGGTAGTACGCGGTCAGCGGCCGGTCCCAGGCCTTCTTCGCGCGTAGGTAGAGCTGTCGTACGGGATTGTCGCGCACGGTCCGGGAGGCGGCGGGACGTCTGACGGTCCGCTGCACGGGCGGTCGGCCGGTACGGCTGCTGGGCATCAGAGCCTCCGCTACGTCGGTCAGGAGCCGAGTTCGCGAACCGCCTCCGCGAACGCGTCACCGCGCTTGTTGTAGTTGGTGAACATGTCCATGGAGGCGCAGGCCGGGGCCAGCAGCACCGTGTCGCCGGGCTGAGCCAGCCGCTTCGCTTCCGTCACCGCCTGGAGCATCGCCCCAGTGTCGGTCCGGTCGAGGTCGACGACGGGTACTTCCGGCGCGTGTCGCGCGAGGGCTTCGCGGATCAGGGCCCGGTCGGCGCCGATCAGCACCACGCCCCGAAGTCGCTTTGCCGACTTGGCGACCAGCTCGTCGAAGGAGGCCCCCTTGGCGAGCCCGCCGGCGATCCACACGATGGACTCGTACGCCGCCAACGAGGCTTCCGCGGCGTGGGTGTTGGTGGCCTTGGAGTCGTCGACGTAGGCGACGCCGTCCACGTCGGCCACGTGCGCGATGCGGTGGGCGTCCGGGGTGAAGGCCCGCAGACCGTCCCGTACGGCCTTGGCGGGCACCCCGAAGGCGCGCGCGAGGGCCGCCGCCGCAAGGGCGTTGGCGATGTTGTGCGGGGCCGGCGGGTTGACGTCGGAGACCTCGGCGAGTTCCTGGGCGTTCTTCTGCCGGTTCTCCACGAAGGCGCGGTCGACCAGGATGCCGTCCACGACGCCGAGTTGGGAGGGGCCGGGCGAGCCGAGGGTGAAGCCGATGGCCCGGCAGCCCTCCTCGACGTCGGCCTCGCGGACCAGGTCCTCGGTGGCCTTGTCGGCGACGTTGTAGACGCAGGCGACGCGATTGCCCTCGTAGATGCGGCCCTTGTCGCGTGCGTACGCCTCCATCGAGCCGTGCCAGTCGAGGTGGTCCGGCGCGAGGTTCAGCACGGCGGCGGAGTGGGCGCGCAGGGAGGGCGCCCAGTGGAGCTGGTAGCTCGACAACTCCACGGCCAGGACGTCGTACCGCTCCTCGCCGAGCACCGCGTCCAGCACCGAGATCCCGATGTTGCCGACGGCCGCCGTGCGCAGGCCCGCCGCCTTCAGGATGGCCGCCAGCATCTGGGTGGTCGTGGTCTTGCCGTTGGTGCCGGTGATCGCGAGCCAGGGGGCCGCGTCGGGACCCCGCAGGCGCCAGGCGAGTTCGACGTCGCCCCAGATCTCCACGCCGGCCGCGCGGGCCGCCTCGAACAGCGGCTTGTCCGGCTTCCAGCCGGGTGCGGTGACGATGAGGTCGGTGCCCTCGGGCAGGGTCGCGCCGTCGCCGAGGCGGACGGTGATGCCGAGCGCCTCCAACTCGGCGGCCTGCTCACGCGCGCGTGCGTCGTCGCCGTCGTTGACGACCGTGACGAGCGCCCCGCGCGCGTGCAGCACCTTGGCCGCCGGGATGCCGGAGACGCCGAGTCCGGCGACCGTGACGTGCTTGCCCTGGAAGTCCGCGGACACCGAGGAGGTCACTTTTCTGCCGCCCATCCCGCGTAGAAGAGACCCAGGCCGACGATCACACAGATGCCCTGGATGATCCAGAAGCGGACCACCACGAGGACCTCGGACCAGCCCTTGAGTTCGAAGTGGTGCTGGAGCGGCGCCATCCGGAAGACCCGCTTGCCGGTCATCCGGAACGAGCCGACCTGGATGACCACCGACATGGTGATGAGGACGAAGAGGCCGCCCATGATGGCCACGAGCAGCTCCGTGCGGGAGCAGATGGCCAGACCCGTCAGGACACCGCCGAGCGCGAGCGAACCGGTGTCGCCCATGAAGATCTTGGCCGGCGAGGTGTTCCACCACAGGAAGCCGAGGCAGGCGCCCATCAGCGCCGAGGCGATGACCGCGAGGTCGAGCGGATCGCGCACCTCGTAACAGGCGTTGGGGTTGGTCAGGGTGCCCGCGTTGGCGCAGGACTCCTGGAACTGCCAGACGCCGATGAACGTGTAGGCGCCGAAGACGAGCACGGAGGCACCGGTGGCCAGGCCGTCCAGACCGTCCGTCAGGTTCACGCCGTTCGACATGGCGAGGATCATGAACAGCGCCCAGATCACGAACAGCACCGGGCCGATCTTCCAGCCGAAGTCCGTGATGAACGACAGCTTGTCGGAGGCCGGGGTGTTGTTGCGGGCGTCCGGGAACATCAGGGCGAGCACCGCGAAGCTGATGCCGACGATCAGCTGGCCGGCCATCTTCGCCTTGGCCCGCAGACCGAGCGAGCGCCGCTTGACGATCTTGATGTAGTCGTCGAGGAAGCCGACCAGACCCATGCCGACCATCAGGCCGAGCACCAACAGGCCCGAGTAGGTGGGCGGGTAGCCGGTGATGATCTTGGACAGGAAGTAGGCGGCGACCGTCGCGAGGATGAAGGCGATACCACCCATGGTCGGCGTACCGCGCTTGCTGGCGTGCTCGCGCGGGCCGTCGTCGCGGATGTACTGGCCGTAGCCCTTGCGGGCGAGCAGCTTGATCAGCAGCGGGGTGCCGACCAGGGTCAGGAACAGACCAATGACTCCTGCGAACAGGATCTGCTTCATCATCGGGCGGAAACCTCACCCTCGGCACCGGTCGCGAGCAGCGCCGCGGCGATGCTCTCCAGGCCGACCGAACGGGACGCCTTCACGAGAACGACGTCTCCCGGGCGCAGCTCGCTGCGCAACAGGTCGACCGCCGCCTGTGCGTCGGACACGTGCACCGACTCCTCACCCCACGAACCCTCGTTATATGCGCCCAGTTGCAGCCAGGACGCTTCCCTGCCCCCGACCGCGACGAGCTTGCTGACGTTGAGCCGGACGGCGAGCCGTCCGACCGCGTCGTGCTCGGCGAGCGCCTCGTCCCCGAGCTCGGCCATCTTGCCGAGCACCGCCCAGGTCCGCCGCCCCCGGCCCATGGCCACGAGCGCGCGCAGTGCGGCCCGCATGGATTCGGGGTTGGCGTTGTAGGCGTCGTTGACGACGGTCACGCCGTCCGGGCGCTCGGTGACCTCCATCCGCCAGCGGGAGAGGGAGCCCGCCTCGGAGAGCGCGGTGGCGATCTCTTCCGCGGACATGCCCAGCTCATGGGCGACGGCGGCCGCGGCGAGCGCGTTCGACACGTGGTGCTCACCGTACAGGCGCATGGTCACGTCGCTGTCACCGGAGGGTGTGCGAAGCCTGAAGGCCGGCTGTCCCGTGTCCGTGAGTCTCACGTTCTCGGCGCGTACGTCCGCTTCGTCGGACTCTCCGAAAAGGATCACCTTCGCCTTCGTACGGGACGCCATGGCCCGTACGAGAGGATCGTCGGCGTTGAGAATCGCCGCGCCCTCCTCCGGCAGCCCTTCCACGAGCTCGCCCTTGGCCTGCGCGATCTGCTCGCGACCGCCGAACTCGCCGATGTGGGCGGTGCCGACGTTGAGGACGAGGCCGATCTTCGGGGGCGTCAGTTCGGCGAGGTAGCGGATGTGGCCGATGCCGCGGGCGCCCATCTCCAGCACGAGGAACTGCGTCTCCTCGGTGGCGGACAGGGCGGTCAGCGGCAGCCCGATCTCGTTGTTGAGCGAGCCCGGCGTCCACACCGTCGGCGCCTTGCGCTGGAGCACCTGGGCGATGAGGTCCTTGGTGCTGGTCTTGCCCGCCGAGCCGGTCAGGGCGACGAGGGTCGCGCCGAGCCGTCGTACGACCTCACGCGCGAGGGCGCCGATCGCGGTCTGGACGTCGTCCACGACGATCGCGGGCACGCCGACGGGGCGCGACGCCAGCACGGCGGCCGCGCCCGCCTCGACGACCTGCGCCGCGAAGTCGTGGCCGTCGACGCGCTCGCCGACGAAGGCGACGAAGAGACTGCCGGGCTCCACTTCTCGGGAGTCCCGGACGACCGGCCCGGTGACCTGGACGGACGGATCCGGTATGTCGTGCGTCTGCCCGCCGACGACTGAGGCGATCTCGGCGAGAGAGAGGGCGATCACAAGTTCATCCCTGGGTCTTCTGGATGGCTTCTCGAAGCACCTGGCGGTCGTCGAACGGACGGACCACCCCGGCGATGTCCTGGCCCTGCTCATGGCCCTTGCCCGCGACCAGCACGGTGTCTCCGGGCCGTGCTCGGGCGACGGCTGCGGCGATCGCGGCGGCCCGGTCCTCGAAGACCTGGACCTCGCCGCGCTCGTGTACTGGCACGGACGCCGCGCCTTCGAGCATGGTTGCGAGGATCGCGAGCGGGTCCTCGGAGCGGGGGTTGTCGGAGGTCAGTACGGCGGTGTCGGCGAGCCGCGCCACGGCGGCGCCCATGGGCGCGCGCTTGGTCCGGTCGCGGTCGCCGCCGCAGCCGAGCACGACGTGCAGGCTGCCCTCGGTGACCTTGCGGAGCGCCTTGAGGACGGACTCGACGGCGTCGGTCTTGTGGGCGTAGTCCACGACCGCGAGATACGGCTGTCCGGCGTCCACGCGCTCCAGGCGCCCCGGCACGCCCGGCACCGCGGCGACGCCGTCGGCGGCGGTCTGCGGATCGAGCCCGGCGACGGCGAGGGCGACGATCGCGGCGAGGGTGTTGGCCACGTTGAAGGGGCCCGCCAGCGGCGACCGGGCGTGGATGCGCTCGCCCTCGGGGCCGATCACGGTGAACGTCGAGTCCATCGGGCCGACCTGGACGTTCTCGGCGCGCCAGGCGGCGTCGGGGTGGCCCTCGGCGGAGAAGGTGACGACCGGGACCGTGGCCTCCTCGACGAGGCGGCGGCCGTACTCGTCGTCGAAGTTGACGACGCCGAGTCTGCTGCGTTTCGGCGTGAAGAGCTGTGCCTTGGCCCGGAAGTAGTCCTCCATGTCGGAGTGGAACTCCATGTGTTCCGGGCTGAGGTTGGTGAAGACGCCGATGTCGAAGACGCAGCCGTCGACCCGGCCGAGCACCAGGGCGTGGCTGGAGACCTCCATCGCGACCGCCTCGACGCCGCGCTCGCGCATGACCGCGAACAGGGCCTGGAGATCGGTGGCTTCGGGGGTGGTGCGCTCGGACTTGATGCGCTCGTCGCCGATCCGCATCTCGACCGTGCCGATCAGACCGGTGTTGTTCTTGGTCTTCAGGCCGCCCTCGACGAGGTAGGCGGTGGTGGTCTTGCCGGAGGTGCCGGTGATGCCGATCTGGAGCAGGTCGCGGCCCGGGTGGCCGTAGATGGTGGCCGCCAGTTCGCCCATCCGCGCGCGCGGGTCGTCCACGACCAGGACCGGCAGACCGGTCGCCGCGGCGCGCTCGGCGCCGGTCGGGTCGGTGAGCACGGCGACCGCGCCGAGGCCGGCGGCCTGGGTGACGAAGTCGGCGCCGTGCAGGCGGGCGCCCGGGAGGGCGGCGTACAGGTCGCCGGGGCGGACCGCGCGCGAGTCATGGGTGATGCCCGTGACCTCGGCGGTGCTGTCCGGCTGCTCGACACCCAGCTGATCGGCGAGTTCCGCGAGGGGTGTTGCGGAGACCCGGACCGGCCGGGGCGGTCCCGGATATGTCACGGGATGGCCCTTCTGGGTGGTTTGGGACTGATCAGCGTGTGGCACGGCGGTGAGCGTACCGGGCACACCCGCTTCGGAGCGAAGCGAGGGCGCGGGCGTGCTCTGGTTCCCGGGATCGGGAGTGATCGTTGTCACGAGGTGGTTCCTGGCTGCTCGTACTGATCAGGGCGTGAAGGTGACGGGAAGGGAGGCGGACTTGGTTCCCGTCGGTGGGACCTGGAGGGTCTTCAGGGCGAACTCCATGACCTGCTTGTAGACGGGGCCGCAGATCTGACCGCCGAAGTAGCTGCCCTTGGTGGCGTTCTGGATCGCGCAGTACACGGTGATGCGGGGGCTGTCGGCGGGCGCGAACCCGGCGAACGACGAGGTGTAGCCGTGGTACCTGCCGGTGGCCGGATCCACACGGTTGGCCGTACCCGTCTTGCCCGCGACCCGGTACCCCGGAATACGCGCCTTGGCACCGGTGCCCGCCTCGTCGTCCACGACCGACTCCAGCATCCGGGCGAGGGTCTTCGCCGTCTTCTCGCTGATCACCCTTGACTTCTTGGGCTTCGCGGCGGGTGTGAAGCGTCCGTCGGGTCCCTGCGTGCCCCGCACGAGCGTGGGTTCGACGCGGACGCCGCCGTTGGCGATCGTCGAGTAGACGGACGTGGCCTGCATCGCGTTGAGGGAGACGCCCTGGCCGAAAGGAATCGTGTACTGCTGCGAGGTCGACCAGTCCTGGGGCGCGGCGAGGATGCCCTTCGTCTCGCCGGGGAAGTCCAGGCCGCTGTAGCTGCCGAGGCCGAACTTGCGCAGGTAGGAGTAGAGGACCTGGTTGGACTGGGCCTGGGTCTTGCCGAGTTGGCCGGTCGCCAGGATGGTGCCGATGTTGCTGGACATGGCGAGCACGCCGTTGAGCGTGAGGTACCAGGTCTTGTGGTCGATGTCGTCCTTGAAGAGCCGGTCGCCGCGGTGCAGCCGGTTCGGCACGGTGACGTGCGTCAGCGGCGTCGCTACGTTCTCCTCCAGCACGGCTGCCATCGACATGACCTTGGCGGTGGAGCCGGGCTCGTAGGCGTCCTCCACGGCCCAGTTGTGCAGGGTGCCGGGGTCGGCCTGGGAGAGGTCGCCGGGGTCGAAGCCGGGCGAGTTGGCCATCGCGAGGATCTCGCCGGTCTTGGTGTCCTGCACTATCACGTAGCCGCGGTCCGCCTTGGACTTGCGCACCTGCTCGGTGATGGCGTTCTGCGCGGCCCACTGGATGTCGCGGTCGATGGTGAGCTCGACGTCGCTGCCGGGCACGGCGGGCGTCTCCGTGGAACCCGCGGTCGGGACCTGCCGGCCGCCGGACTGGGCGTAGCGGATCTTGCCGTCCTTGCCGGACAGCAGCGTGTTCAGCTTCTGCTCGATCCCGCCGCCGCCCTTGCCGTCGGCGTTGACCCAGCCCAGTATCCCGGCGGCGAGATCGCCGTTCGGGTACACGCGCTTGCTGGTGGCGACGGCGAAGACACCGGCGAGGACGTTGACACCGGTGCCGTCCTCGGCCTTCGCGGCCAGGGCGCTCTTGAGGTCCTTGATCTGCTTCCAGACCTGCGGGGTCTGCCGTCCGGCGAGCTTGACGTACTGCCCCTTGGTGCGGAGCTTCTCGGCCAGGTCGGCCTGCTCCTGCCCGAGGATCGGGGCGAGCAGCGCGGCGGCCTGCTCGGGCCCGTCGTCGATCTTGAGCTGCTTGCGCTTGAAGAGCGTCGGGTCGGCCGTGATGTCGTACGCGTCCACGCTGGTCGCGAGGGCGACGCCGCCGCGGTCGGTGATCTGGCCGCGCTCGGCGGTCAGGGTGTAGCCGACGTACCGGTTCTGCTCGGCCTTGGCGGCGTAGGTGCTCGCGTCGACGGCCTGGACCTGGAGGAGCCGGACCGCGAAGGCGATCAGGACGAGGGTCAGGCCGAGGCTGACCATGCGCAGCCGGGGCCGGGGGCTGCCGAGCCGGATCTGCCGTGCGGCCGTGGCGCGCGGGGCCGCGGGGCGGGGCGCCGGTGGGCGGCGGGCCGGGCGGGCGCCGGGGCCGGCGGGGCGCCGGCGGCCGTCGGGGGCGGGCCTGGCGGGTCCGGGCACACGGCGGCGCGGCGGTTCCCTGTCGGACACTTCCGTCACCTGCCGGGGGTCGGGGTCGCGGAGGACGGTTCGGTGGAGGGCGTGACTGCGGGGGTGGGGACGGCCGTGGGGGTGGGCGCGGCCGTGGGCGTCGGGGACGCGGCCGTGACGGGCATCGCCTCGGGGGGTCGTACGACCTGGACCGCGGACTGCTCGGCCGCGGCGCTCGGGACGCCCTTGACGGTGCCGTCGGGGGCGAGGAAGGCCGGGTCTCCGCCGGGGACCATGCCGAGTTCGCGGGCCCGGCGCTGGAGGGCGTCGGGGGCGGAGTAGGCGTCGATGTCGCGCTGGAGGGCCTGCTCCTGGTCGGTGAGGCTCTTGGTCTCCTTCTGGAGGTCGTCGAGTTTGAACGACCCTTCGCTGAGCGCGGAGTTCAGCACGAGGAGTCCGATGAGGCCGCCGCCGAGAAGGAGCACGACGAGGAGCACGAACGGGGTGCGGGCGGCCTGGCCGGAACCGGGCCGGCCGGAGCCGGAATGGGGTGGGAAGAGCCGCGCGAGCCGAGCCGCCCGCCCCCTCAGTTCGGGTTTCCTGCTCACTCCGCTCCTCACTCGATGTCCGCCCTGATCCGCTCGGCGCCACGCAGCCGCGCGGGGGCCGCCCGCCGGTTCTCGGCGACCTCTTCCTCGGTGGGAAGTTCGGCACCGCGCGTGAGCAGCTTGAGCCGCGGCTGGTACTGCTCGGGGATCACCGGGAGTCCGGGGGGCGCGGTGTTGGCGGCGCCGGCCGCGAACACCTGCTTCACCAGCCGGTCCTCCAGCGAGTGGTACGACAGCACGGCGATCCGTCCGCCGACGCCGAGGGCCTTCACCGCGGCCGGGATCGCCCGCTCCAGGACGGAGAGTTCGCCGTTGACCTCGATGCGCAGCGCCTGGAAGGTGCGCTTGGCCGGGTTGCCGCCGGTGCGCTTGGCGGCCTGCGGCAGGGAGTCCCGGATCAGCTCGACGAGCCGCGAGCTGTTGCTGAACGGCTCCTTCTCGCGCTCGCGCACGATCGCGGCCACGATCCGCTTGGCCTGCTTCTCCTCGCCGTACGCCCGCAGGATCCGCACCAGCTCGCCCGGCGGGTAGGTGTTGAGGACCTCGGCGGCGCTGATGCCGGTCGTCTGGTCCATGCGCATGTCGAGCGGGGCGTCCTGGGCGTAGGCGAAGCCGCGGTCGGCCTCGTCGAGCTGCATGGAGGAGACGCCGAGGTCGAACAGGACGCCCTGGACGTGCGGAATGCGGAGTCGCTCGAGAACCTCCGGAAGCTCGTCATAGACCGCGTGGACGAGCGTGGCACGCTCGCCGTAGGGCGCGAGGCGCTCGCCGGACAGGCGCAGGGCCTCCTTGTCGCGGTCGAGGGCGACGAGCCGGGCCTCGGGGAACTGCTGGAGGAGGGCCTCACTGTGGCCGCCGAGACCGAGGGTGCAGTCGACGACGACCGCTCCGGGGGCGTGCAGGGCGGGGGCCAACATGTCCAGGCAGCGCTGGAGCATCACCGGGACATGTCGCGTGTTGCTCAAGGGGCCCTCTCAGGTCCGGCGGGCCGTACGCACCGCCGGGTCCCCGCCCGCTCGTGAAGGGGAGGCCTGCCGGCGCCGGAAGCGTCAGCCGGCCGGGAGCGGGAGGAGGCCGAGCCGTACGTACGCGCCGCGCGCGTGGGGAGATCCGGTGACTGCGCCGGTTTCTCCTGGGGAATTCATGCCAGCAGGGAGACCTCGCCTCCCGCTTCGCGTCACTTTAGTCCACGGTGTCTCGCGGTCAATCAACCGGCCTGCGCGTCGCGGCCGGGCATCGGGGCGAGGCGGCCGACGGCGGGAAATCACCCGCTCGGGCGTACCCCGCCACCCCTGTGGCTTACCTCACAAAGAGGACGTGATGACGGTCTTTTTCCCTTCTCACCGCAGGACCGGATCAGCGGTGACCAGTAATGTCGTCACCATGACGACTTCTGCATCCGCCGCCACCGCATCCGAAGGCGCCATACGTACCGGCGCCGTCACCGACCGGCTCGTCGCCGCGAACGAGCAGTACGCCGCCGCGTTCACCGACCCCGGCATGGACGCCCGCCCTGTTCTGCACGTCGCCATCGTGGCCTGCATGGACGCCCGCCTCGACCTGCACGCGGCGCTCGGCCTGGAGCTCGGCGACTGTCACACCATCCGCAACGCGGGCGGCGTGGTCACCGACGACGTGATCCGGTCGCTCACCATCAGCCAGCACAAGCTGGGCACCCGCAGCATCGTGCTGATCCACCACACCAACTGCGGCCTGGAGCAGATCACCGAGGACTTCCGCACCGAGCTGGAGGACGAGGTCGGCCAGCGCCCCGCCTGGGCCGTGGAGGCCTTCCGGGACGTCGACCAGGACGTACGCCAGTCCATGCAGCGGGTGCGCACCAACCCGTTCCTGCTGCACACCGACGACGTGCGCGGCTTCGTCTTCGACGTGAAGACCGGCCTGCTGCGCGAGATCGACCCCGCCTGACCGCGCCCGGCCGCGCTCCGAAGCTGTCGTTCTGCTGTTGATTTCCGCTTCCGGGGCACCCAAAGCGTCGCAAGCCCCGACAAATCGCAGGCAGTTGTCCACAGGCGAGTGACACGAATCGGTAACGGCAGCAAGAATGCGTGGATGGACGTCACGCGGAACCATTTCCGCGTGGTGTCCGTGATTCGGGGTGGGCCGGTCCGCAACGCAGAGCGTCGGCCCGGAGAAAGAACGGGCCGAGGAGGGCCGGGTGACGACCTATGACGATCGAGCGAGCCTCACTGATCTGACTGCCACTGTGGAGCGAGTCCGCAGTTCGGTGGAGGGTGTGATCGAGGGCAAGCCCGAGGTCGTACGGCTTTCGCTGACCGTGCTGCTCGCCGAGGGGCATCTTCTGATCGAGGATGTCCCCGGCGTCGGCAAGACCATGCTGGCGAAGGCACTGGCGCGGTCCATCGACTGCTCGGTGCGGCGTATTCAGTTCACGCCCGACCTGCTGCCCTCGGACATCACCGGTGTCTCGATCTGGGACCAGCAGCGCCGGGACTTCGAGTTCAAGCCGGGCGCGATCTTCGCGCAGATCGTGATCGGCGACGAGATCAACCGCGCCTCGCCGAAGACGCAGTCCGCGCTCCTGGAGTCCATGGAGGAGCGGCAGGTCACCATCGACGGGCAGACCTACGAGCTGCCCAGCCCCTTCATGGTGGTGGCCACGCAGAACCCGGTCGAGATGGAGGGCACCTACCCGCTGCCGGAGGCCCAGCGCGACCGCTTCATGGCACGGGTCTCCATCGGCTACCCCAGCGCGGAGGCCGAGTTGCAGATGCTCGACGTCCACGGCGGGGTGAACCCGCTGGACGACCTCCAGCCGGTGGCCCACGCGCACGACATCGTGAAGCTGGTCGACGCCGTCCGCGGCGTCCATGTCGCCGACCCGGTCCGGCGCTACGCCGTCGACCTGGTCGCCGCCACGCGCACCCACCCCGACCTCAGACTCGGCGCCTCCCCGCGCGCGACGCTGCATCTGCTGCGCGCGGCGAAGGCGTCGGCCGCGCTCAGCGGCCGGGAGTACGCGCTGCCGGACGACGTGCAGGCCCTCGCCGTCGCCGTCCTGGCCCACCGCCTGCTGCCCACCGCCCAGGCCCAGCTGAACCGGCGCACCGCGGAGCAGGTCGTGCAGGAGATCCTGCAGCGCACCCCGGTGCCCCAGCAGCAGGGCGGCATGGGCCTCGGCCACGGCACGCCGGGCTACGGCCAGCAGCCGCCGCGGAGGCTTGGATGACCACCGCCGCCGGGCCGGGCCACGCGGAGGCCGACCGGGGCGACAAGGGCGGGATGCGCACCGCGCTGGCCGGCCTGACCACCCGCGGCCGGTCCTTCCTGGCCGCGGGCATCGCCGCCGCCATCTGCGCGTACGTCCTGGGGCAGAGCGATCTGCTGCGGGTCGGTCTGCTGCTGGCCGTGCTGCCCCTGGTCTGCGCCACCGTCCTGTACCGCACCCGCTACCGGGTCGCCGGCAGCCGCCGGCTCTCCCCCGCGCGCGTGCCCGCCGGCAGCGAGGCCCGCGTCCATCTGCGGATGGACAACGTCTCGCGGCTGCCCACCGGCCTGCTCATGCTCCAGGACCGGGTGCCCTACGTGCTCGGCCCGCGCCCCCGCTTCGTCCTCGACCGGGTCGAGGCGGGCGGCCGCCGCGAGGTGTCCTACCGGGTCCGCTCCGACCTGCGCGGCCGCTACCCGCTGGGCCCGCTCCAGCTGCGCCTGACCGACCCGTTCGGCATGTGCGAGCTGACCCGGTCCTTCTCCTCGTACGACACCCTGACGGTGATCCCGCGCGTGGAGCCGCTGCCGCCGGTCCGCTTCAGCGGCGAGGCGAAGGGCTACGGCGACGGGCGACAGCGCTCGCTCGCGCTGGCCGGCGAGGACGACGTCATCCCGCGCGGGTACCGCTACGGCGACGACCTGCGCCGGGTGCACTGGCGTTCCACCGCGCGCTACGGCGAGCTGATGGTGCGCCGCGAGGAACAGCCGCAGCGCTCCCGCTGCACGGTGCTGCTCGACACCCGGGGTCTCGCCTTCCACGGCGCGGGCCCCGACTCAGCGTTCGAGTGGGCCGTCTCGGGCACCGCGTCGGCGCTGGTCCACATGCTCGAACGCGGCTTCTCCGTACGGCTGTTGACGGACACCGGCAGCTCGGTGCCCGGCGAGGGCGCGGACGGGTTCGCCGGCGCGAACCAGGAGTCGGCGGACGCGGCGGGCCTGATGATGGACACCCTCGCGGTGATCGACCACTCCGACGGCACCGGCCTGTCGCGCGCGTACGACGTGCTGCGCGGCGGCAACGAAGGGCTGCTGGTCGCCTTCTTCGGCGACCTCGACGAGGAACAGGCCACGGTCGCCGCCAAGATGCGCCAGCGCAGCGGCGGCGCGGTCGCCTTCCTGCTGGACAGCGCGAGCTGGGGGCGGGAACCGACCGATGTGGCCGGGCCGTTGGACCGGAGCGAGGAGCGGTTGCGGATGCTGCGCGAGGTGGGCTGGACGGCGCTGCGCGTGCCGCGCGGCGCCTCTCTGACCGAGCTGTGGCGCCAGGCGGACCGTGAGCGCACCGGTCTGGGTGTGGCGAGCGGCGCGGGCAGTGAGGGGGCACCGGCATGAGCGGGCGGGCACGACTGGCGCTGTGCGCCTGGGCGGCCACCCTGATGGCGTCCTGCGCCCTGCTCCCCCTGGTCGAGCCGGCCACGTGGATCGTCCAGGCGGCCTTCCTGCTGGGCGTGCAGTCCCTGGTGGGCGCGGCGACCCGGCGGGTGCCGCTGGCCCGGCCGCTGACCGTGGCCTCGCAGGCGCTGGTCACGCTGATGATGCTGACCCTGGTCTTCGCCCGGGAGCAGGCGGTCGCCGGGATCGTCCCCGGCCCCGAGGCCTTCCGGCACTTCGCCGACCTGCTCCAGCAGGGCAGCGACGACATCGCGCGGTACGCGATCCCGGCGCCGCTGGAGTCCGCCGGCATCCGGCTGATGATCATCGGTGGCGTCCTGGTCATCGGGCTCGCGGTGGACACCCTCGCGGTGACCTTCCGCAGCGCGGCTCCGGCCGGGCTGCCGCTGCTGGCGCTGTACTCGGTGGCCGCGGGGCTGTCCGACGGCGGCGCGGACTGGCTGTGGTTCCTGGTCGCGGCGGCGGGCTATCTGATGCTGCTGCTCGCCGAGGGACGCGACCGGCTCTCCCAGTGGGGGCGGGTCTTCGGCGGGGCACCGCGCACTCCCGGCGCGGAGTCCGGTGTGGTGGCCCCGGTCCGCACCGGGCGGCGCATCGGCGCGGTCGCGCTGGGGCTGGCCCTCGTGGTGCCCATCGCCCTGCCCTCGATGAGCGGCGGCCTCCTGGACGGCGTGGGCACGGGCGCGGGCGCCGGGAACGGCAGCGGGGGCACGATCTCCGCGGTGAACCCCCTGGTGTCCCTGCGCGACAACCTCAACGCGGACGACGACCGCCAGGTCCTGTCCGTGCGCTCGAACCCCGAGGCGGCCGCGAGCCAGTACCTGCGGATCGTCTCCCTGGACGACTTCGACGGCACCACCTGGAAGCCGTCCAAGCGCAGCATCGAGAAGGTTCCGGACGAGTTCCCCACCCCGCTCGGGCTCGGTGCCGACGTCCGGCGGGCCGAGATCACGACGCGGATCTCGGCGGCCGACTGGTACCAGCAGGACTGGCTGCCGATGCCGTACCCGCCGAGCGGCGTGGACGTCGACGGGAAGTGGCGCTACGAACCCGAGGGCATGACGCTGGTCGGGGACCACGGCCAGACCACGCGCGGGGCGACGTACACGGTCAGGAGCCTGGACGTGCGGCCGACGGCCGAGCAGCTCGCCACGGCGCCGGAGCCGCCCGCGGCCCTGAAGCGCGAGTACACCGAGCTGCCGAAGTCCCTGCCCGACATCGTCACCAAGACCGCCCGTGAGGTCACCGCCGGCTCCTCGAACCACTACGAGCAGGCGGTGAAGCTCCAGGAGTACTTCACGGTGACCGGGGGCTTCCAGTACGACACCCAGGTGCAGGCGGGCAGCGGCTCGCAGGCGATCGCCCGGTTCCTGGAGAACAAGCAGGGCTTCTGCGTCCACTTCTCCTTCGCGATGGCCTCCATGGCCCGCAGCCTCGGCATCCCGGCCCGGGTCGCCGTGGGCTTCGCACCGGGTACGCCGCAGGGCGACGGTTCGGTGTCGGTGGGGCTGAAGGACGCCCACGCGTGGCCGGAGCTGTACTTCGAGGGGGTGGGCTGGACCCGCTTCGAGCCGACCCCGACCCGGGGCACGCAGCCCGAGTACACGCAGACGGAGGCCCCGGGCAGCAACCTGCCGGACACCGGCAGGCCGACGCAGTCGGCGAGCGCGGCGCCGTCCGCCGCCCCCTCCGCGAGCGAGAGCTGCACGGCGGAGCAGAAGAAGCTCGAGGCCTGCCCGAGCGAGTCCGCGGCGGCCGCGCTCATCAAGGACGACGACGGTCCGAAGTGGTACGTCCTGCTGGCCTGGGCGTTCGCCGGTCTCGCCGCCCTGGCGATCCCGCTGGCGCCCGCGCTGTGGCGGATGCGGACCCGCGCGGTACGGCTGGGGGCGCACGGACGGACCGAGGCGGACGCCGCGCTGCACACTCTGGCGGTCTGGCTGGAACTGACGGACACGGCCTGGGACTTCGGGATCGTGCCGGACGGGTCGCAGACCCCGCGCAAGGCGGCGGCCCGGATCGTCCGGGTGGGGCATCTCGAACCCGAGGCCGCGGCCTCGGTGCATCGTGTGGCCGAAGCGGTGGAGCAGGTCCTCTACGCGCCGCGGCCACGTCCGGTGGCGGGGCTGGCGGAGGACGTCCGGCGGGCCGTCGCCGGGCTGCGCGGTACGGCGCCGCGGGGCACGCGGCTGCGCGCGACCTTCGCCCCGCGTTCGACCGTCCGAGTGGTGTGGGCCGTCTCGGAGTGGTGGAGCGGTGTCACGGCGCGGGTGGCGGCGGCCCGGCCGACCCTGCGCAAACCGTCCGGCCAGCAGAGCTGAGGCCGGAGGGCACGCATCACTGCCGAGGCCCCGGTCCGTGGGGAACGGATCGGGGCCTCAGCTGTGTCCACCGCTGTTCTTCAGGCGCTCACAGGGTCCCCGGAGGCGCCGGGGCCAGAGGCCTGAACAAGGGCGTGCGTGAGGGGGTGACCGTCCGGTGGACGGTCACCCCCTCATCAGCTTTGTGGTCGAGCTACTGGCCGCCCTGTTCGTCGCGGCGCCGCTGCCAGCGCTGCTCGATGCGGTCCATCATGGAGCGCTTCTGCCGTGGCTGACGGCGGGCGTGCGGTCCACCTGCCGAGGGCTGCTCGCCCGGCTTGGGGGCCTTGCGCCAACCGGTCACGGCGAGTACCGCACACCCCAGCATGACGAGGAAGCCCACCACACTGAGCCAGACCTGCTTGGCGACCATTCCTGCCATGAGGAGCGCGATACCCACGAGGAAGCCCGCGACCGCCTGGTAGACCCGTCGCCGGGTGTACGTGCGCAGCCCGCTTCCCTCAAGCGCTGTCGCGAACTTGGGATCTTCGGCGTACAGCGCTCGCTCCATTTGCTCGAGCATTCGCTGCTCGTGCTCCGAGAGCGGCACGGAGTCCTCCTCATCGTGCAGTCGCCGGGGCGACCCGGGGGGTCCCTTCAGGATAGGCAGGGAATCGCCCCCGTGAAACCCGCCCCTCTACGCCAATTGGCCAACCGGATTCCGCCATGAACGTCCCGGCCACTGAATCTTCCATTCCCCAGCAGCCGGCCCGTCATGCCGGGCGGTCTCCCTCGATCATACGGCGCTGGGCGCCCGATCGGGGGGCCTGTGGCGTACTCCATCTGCACCCAAGTCCCTGATCAGCGCGGCACCAGGACGGGGCACCCGGGCCTCAGGAGGTCGTCCGCGTCTCGCCGAGCACATGAAGCTGGGTGGCCACGGAGTGGAAGGCGGGGAGCTCGGCGGCCGCCTCCTCCAGCTTGAGCAGCGCCTCCAGGGCGCCGGGCTCGGTGTCGACCAGCACTCCGGGGACCAGGTCGGCGAAGACCCGTACGCCGTGCACGGCGCCGACCTCCAGGCCCGCGCCCTCGACCAGCGCGGTGAGCTGCTCGGCGGTGAAGCGCCTCGGGACGGGGTCACCGGCGCCCCATCGGCCGTTCGGGTCGGCGAGGGCCTGCTTGGCCTCCTTGAAGTGGCCGGCGAGGGCGCGGGCGAGCACGGCGCCGCCGAGGCCGGACGCGAGCAGGCTGAGGACGCCTTCGGAGCGCAGCGCGGCGACCACGTTGCGCACTCCCTCGGCGGGCTCGTCGACGTACTCCAGGACGCCGTGGCACAGCACCGCGTCGTAGGCGCCGCGCTCGACCACGTCGAAGAGGCCGTGGGCGTCGCCCTGGACGCCCTGGACCCGGTCGGCCACGCCGGCCTCGGCGGCGCGGCGCTCCAGGGCGAAGAGCGCGTTGGGGCTGGGGTCGACGACGGTGACACGGTGGCCGAGGCGGGCGACGGGCACGGCGAAGTTGCCGCTGCCGCCCCCGGTGTCGAGCACGTCCAGGGACTCCCGGCCCGTGGCCTTGACCCGTCGTTCGAGAGCGTCCTGGAGGACCTCCCAGACCACGGCGGTACGGAGGGAGGCGCGGGGTCGCAGCGGGTCCGACACGACAGTTGACTCCTCGGCGCGGCACCGCCTCTTGCGCGGCGGAGCGAACGGGCACCCTCCCCGCCCGGGCTACGGAGGGCGAAGGGCTTCAGGCGCCTCCACCCTATTGCCTCCGTTGCCCCACCTGGTCACCTCGGGGCGGTGGCCGAGGGCACGTCTCATACGCCGGACGCGGCACCTTGGCGGCCCCCCTTGCGCCGGCCGGTGCGGGCGCGCGTCCCGCCGGCGGTGTCACCCCGCGTCCGGCATGTCCCTGCTCCCTGGGTGGTCGTCGGGGTCCGGGTGGTCGGCGTCCTGGCGGGGCTGGGGCAGGACCGGCTGGAGGACCAGCATCCGCTCGACGAGGCGCAGGAACATCGCCACGTCGCGTATGAGGTCGTCGGCGTCCCGGCGGGAGGCCGCGCCCTGGATGCCGGCCTCGGCCCGGGCGCGGCGCCGGGCCCCGGCGGCGAAGAGCGCGCTCCACTCGGCGAGCTCGGGCGCTATCTCGGGGAGCACTTCCCAGGCGCTCCGGATCTTGGCGCGGCGTCGGGGCGTGGGCTCCGGGCGGCCTCGCGCGGCGAGCACGGCGGCGGCGGTGCGCAGGGCGGCGAGGTGCGCCGTCGCATAGCGCTCGTTCGGTGTCTCCAGGACGGCGGCCTCGTCGAGTCCGGCGCGGGCCTGGGCGAGCAGGTCGAGGGCGGCGGGCGGGGCCGTGGTCCGGCGCAGCACGGGGTGTACGTCGCTCGCCGGTCCGGTCAGTGAGGGGGCAGGGCCGGTGGCGCGGCGCCGGCGGGCGGCTGCTGCGTGATAGGTGGCCATGACGAACCTCCTGTCGTCTGCGTGACGGCGTTGTGGCCGTATGTGCCCATCGTGAGGTATGGCACTGACAATCCGTTCTGACCTGGGCTTTTGCTTCGATCGAAGGTTCGGGTTACTTTTGCACTGACCAGTCAGTTCAAAAACTTGCCACACACTCAGGGGGTGGGCTGTGGACGGAATCGCCGTCGCAGCCGAGAGCCTCGGGCTCAAGGGACCGCGGGGGTGGGCCTTCCGCGGCATCACCTTCGAGGCCGAGCCCGGGTCGCTCATCGCGGTCGAGGGCCCGTCGGGAACCGGCCGCACATGTCTGCTGCTCGCGCTCACCGGACGGATGAAGGCCACCGAGGGGACCGCGACCGTGGGCGGGGCGCGGCTGCCGAAGCAGCTCGGGGCGGTGCGGCGGCTGAGCGCCGTCGCCCATGTCGCCGGCGTCACCGACCTCGACCCGGCCCTCACCGTCGGGGAACACCTGCGGGAGCGGGCCCTGCTCCAGCGCCGGTTCGGGGACTCCCTGCGGGCCCTGCTGCGGCCCCGCGCGGAGCGCGCGAACGAGGCGAGGCTGCGCATCGACACCGCCCTGACCGCCGCCGGTCTCGACCGGGAGGCCCTGCCCAAGGGCTCGCGGACCGCCGTACGCGATCTGGAGCGGCTTGAGGCGCTGCGCCTGTCCCTCGCACTCGCGCTCATCGGGCGTCCGCAACTCCTCGCCGTCGACGACGTCGACCTGAAGGTGTCGGACGCGGAACGGGCCGAGGTCTGGGCGCTGTTGAGGTCGCTCGCCGAGGCCGGGACCACGGTCGTGGCGGTGTGCAGCGAGGCTCCTGAGGGCGTTCTGACGATCGCCACCGGACAGAAGGAGGGGACCGATGCGCTCGCCGCGACTGGCCGCTCTTGAGCTGCGGCGCTTCGGGCGGGGCAAGCTGCCGCGCGCCGCCCTGGTGGCGCTGCTGGTGCTGCCGCTGCTCTACGGCGCCCTGTACCTGTGGTCGTTCTGGGACCCGTACGGCCGGCTCGACCGCATCCCGGTGGCGCTGGTGAACGACGACAAGGGCGCGACCGCCGACGGGAAGAAGATCACCGCGGGCGCCGACATCACGAAGGGGCTGCTCGACAGCGACACGTTCGAGTGGCACGAGGTGAGCGCCGCCGACGCGCGCGCGGGCGTCGAGGACGGCACGTACTACCTGTCGCTGACCGTGCCGACCGACTTCAGCGCGCGGATCGCCTCCAGCGCGGGCGACTCCCCCGAGACGGGCGCGCTCCAGGTCAGGACCAACGACGCGAACAACTACATCGTCGGCCAGATCTCCCGCACGGTCTTCAGCGAGGTCCGTCAGGCCGCGTCGACGAAGGCGTCGCGGTCGTTCCTGGACCAGATCTTCATCTCCTTCTCCGACATCCACGGCGCGACGGTCAAGGCCGCCAAGGGCGCCGACAAGCTGGAGACCGGCACGGTCAAGGCCGAGAAGGGCTCCAAGGACCTCGCCGACGGGCTGACGGACGCCAAGAGCGGCAGCGGCAAGCTGTCCAAGGGGCTCAAGAAGCTCGACAAGGGCGCGGGCGACCTCCAGGACGGCTCGGCGCAGGTCGCGGAGGGCACCCAGACGCTGGCCGACAAGGTCAACGGGGTCGCGGACAAGGTGGGTCCGTTCCTGAAGGACAACGAGAAGACGATCGGCGACACCGCCCAGCTGGTCGCGGACTCCGCCGGGGCGATCCGCGACAACCTCGACACCCTGGTGAAGACGGCCCCCGTCGCCGCCAAGGGCGCCCGTACCGCCTCCGACACCCTGAACGACGTCTACAAGGCGCGCTGCGAGGACCCGGTCCTGCCGGACGGGGCCTGCGCCGACCTGAAGAAGGCCAAGGACGCCGCCGCCGACGTGGCCACGATCGCGGACGACCTGAACACCCTCGTGGACGACCAGGACGGCGACCTCAAGAAGCTCGACAAGAACCTGGCGACCCTCCAGAAGCAGGCCCAGTCCCTCGCCGACCGGGCGCCGAACCTGTCCGAGGACCTCGACGACGCCGTCTCCAAGATCAACAAGCTGAACGAGGGCGCGGGCAAGGTCGCCGCGGGCGCCAAGACGCTCCACACAGGCCTCGGCACCGCCAAGACCGGCGCCGGCGACCTGGACGAGGGCGTCGGCAAGCTCAAGACCGGCGCCCAGGACCTCAACGGCGGCATGTTCAAGCTCGTCGACGGCACCGGGAAGCTCTCCGACGGACTGCACGACGGGGCCGGCCAGATCCCCGACTACGGCAAGGCCGACCGCGACGAGCGCACCGGCGTCATGGCCGACCCGGTCCAGCTCGTCTCCCGGGACCTGCACCAGGCGCCCAACTACGGCACCGGCTTCGCCCCGTACTTCATCCCGCTGTCCCTGTGGGTGGGCGCGATGGTGGCGTACATGCTGGTGGCGCCGATGAACCGGCGCGCGCTCGCGGCGGGCGCCCCGGCGTGGCGGATCGCGCTGGCGGGCTGGCTGCCGGTGGTGGCGGTCGGGGTGCTCCAGACCGTCGCCCTGATGTCGGTGCTGCACTGGGCGATCGGCCTGCAGATGGTGCGGGCGGCGGGGACCGTGGGCTTCCTGTTCCTGGTCACGGCGTGTTTCGCGGCGATCGTGCAGTGGCTCAACGCCCGCTTCGGGGCGGCGGGCCGGATCCTCGTCCTGGCCTTCCTGATGCTCCAGCTGACGTCCGCGGGCGGCACGTACCCCGTACAGACCAGCCCCGGCTTCTTCAACGCGATCCACCCCTTCCTGCCGATGAGCTACGTCGTCGAGGCGCTGCGCCGGCTCATCACGGGCGGCGGGCTCGGTCCGGTGTGGCACGCGTGCGTGGTGCTCGTCGCGTTCACCGCGGGCGCGCTCGCACTGACCGCCCTGTCGGCCCGCCGCCGCCAGGTGTGGACCCTCGACCGTCTGCACCCGGAGCTGAGCCTGTGACCTCGACGACCGACGGGCCCACGGTTGCTGTGACAATCAGGGCCATGGAAAGCAGCAGCGGCAGCACGCGCCGCGAGGCCACCCGCCAGAAGCTCTACGAGGCGGCCGTCACCCTCATCGCGGAGCAGGGCTTCTCCGCCACCACGGTCGACGAGATCGCCGAGCGGGCCGGGGTCGCGAAGGGCACCGTGTACTACAACTTCGCGAGCAAGTCCGTCCTCTTCGAGGAGCTGCTGCGGCACGGCGTGGAACTCCTCACCGCCTCCCTCAAGGAGGCGGCGGAGCGGACGGCCGCGGCGGGCGGCAGCAAGACGGACGCCCTGGACGCGATGATCCGGGCCGGCCTGGTCTTCATCGACCGCTACCCGGCCTTCACGCAGCTGTACGTGGCCGAGCTGTGGCGTACCAACCGGGCCTGGCAGTCCACGCTCATGGTGGTCCGTCAGCAGGCGGTGGCGGTGGTCGAGAACGTGCTGCGCGAGGGCATCGAGGGCGGCGAGTTCCACGAGGCCATCGACGTGTCCCTGACCGCGTCCGCGCTCGTCGGCATGGTGCTGGTGGCCGCGCTGGACTGGAAGGCGTTCCAGCCGGAACGCTCGCTGGACGACGTCCACTCGGCGCTGTCGCGGCTGTTGCAGGGCCGGGTGAGCGGCCGGGGCTGAGGCGCGGCACGCGCGCGTAGACACGAAAGCGCCGGTCCGCTGTGGCCGCGTCCCCCGCGGGCCACCTCGAACCGGCGCCTTCTCGTGCTCCCCCGTTTTCCCCCGTGTCCCCCGTTGGACCCCCGTTCGGTCGTTCCCCCGGGCCCCGTGCCTCGCTCCCGCCGACTTCCGCCGGCGGAAGGAGCGGATCCGGGGCGGCTCCGCTCCGGCGCCCCGTGTCGCCGGTGCCGGAGCCGTTCCCTTCTCCGTGGCTCCACTCTCTCGTTCACGCAGGTCGGGCCCCATCCGCGCGCGTACTCATCTCCCCCACTAGGTACGGATACTCAGAGCTGCGCACTCAGGCCCAGGACGCCCCGTTGCCGACTGGTTACGATCGCCTCCGTGTCCGTACTCCCCCTTGTCTTCACCAGCGGCTGGGCCAGCGGAATCAACGCGTACGCCGTCGTGCTGCTGCTCGGCGTCTTCGGCGCGACCGGGCTGAGCGACGACGTCCCCGAGACCTTGCAGCGCCCTGAGGTTCTCGTCACAGCGGGCGTGCTGTTCCTGTGCGAGGCCATCGCGGACAAGATCCCGTACGTCGACTCGGCGTGGGACTCCGTGCACACGCTGATCCGGCCCGCAGCGGGCGCCTGGGTGGGCGCGGTGCTGGCCGGTCAGAGCGGCTCGCTCAACGACGCGGTCGCGGGTCTGGTCGGCGGTTCGACGGCGCTGGCCAGCCACGCGGTCAAGGCCGGGACGCGGATGGCGGTGAACACCTCGCCGGAGCCGCTCAGCAACGTGATCGTGAGCCTGGCCGAGGATCTCGGCGTCGCCGGCCTCGTCACCTTCGCGATCTTCCACCCGCAGGCGGCGGCGATCATCGCGGCGGTGCTGCTCGTCGGCGGGCTGGTGATACTGATCTTCCTGGTCTCCCGCATCCGGCGGTTCCTGCGGCGCAGGGCCCAGCGCCGGGAGGAGAAGCGGCTCGCGGGCCGGTCGGGGTCGCCGCCCGGCTGGTGACCCCACCTGTCACCTGGGCTGTCAGTGGCGGCCGATAAAGTCGCGGGCATGGCACGGATTGCGGTGATCGGCGCCGGGATGGGCGCGATGGCGGCCGCTGCCCGGCTGGCCGTCGCGGGCCACCGGGTGGCGGTGTACGAGCGTACGGAGACGTACGGCGGTGCGGTGCGCCGCTTCGAGCGCGACGGGTTCGCCTTCGACACCGGCCCGGGGCTGCTGCCGCTGCCCGCCGTCTACCGCGACCTCTTCGTCAAGACCGGCAAGGAACCGCTGGAGTCGGTCGTCGAGCTGGTCCAGGTCGACCCGTCGTCGCGGCACCTCTTCGCGGACGGCACCGAGGTCTCCCTGCCGAACGCGTCCCGCGCGGGCGTGGTCGCGGCGCTCGACGAGGCCCTCGGTGCGGGCGCCGGTGACCGCTGGGGCGACTTCCTGGTCCGGGCCCGCGAGGCCTGGGACCGTACACGCCGGCCGCTCCTGGAGGAGCCTCTGTGGCCCAACTGGTCGGTGCTCGCCGACCGCGAGCCCTATCCGTCGGTCCCGCACAAGAAGCTGCTGCGCACCCGCCGCGCCGGGCTGCTCACCGAGATCGGCGCCTGGGAGCTGCGCGACCCCCGACTGGCCGCGCTCCTGGACGGCTACGCCCTGGCGTACGGCCTCGACCCGAGCACCGCCCCGGCGAGCGCGGCGGTGCTGCCGTACATGGAGCACGCCTTCGGGACCTGGTATGTCCGCGGCGGCATGCGGGAGTTGGCGCGCGCGGTGTACGAGCGGTGTGTGGCACGCCGGGTGGAGTTCCACTTCGGCGCCGAGGTCACCGGCGTGGTGGAGAAGGACGGCCGGGCGGCCGGGCTGGAGTTGGGCGACGGCTCGGTGGCGGAGGCGGAGTTCGTGGTCGCCGGAGTCGCTCCCGAGGTGCTGGACCGCTGTGTGCGGGGCACGGCGATCCGGGGCGACGGCGGTGTTCCCCCTCGACGCGGGCTGCCGAGCCGCCTCACGGTGCTGCTGGCGCTGCGCGGCGGCCGCCCGGAAGGTGTGGCGCACAAGACGGTCGTGCACGCGGAGGACCGGGAGCGTGAACTGGGCCTGCTGTTCGGTTCGTCTCCGGGACTCGACGCGCGCCCCACGCTCACCGTCCTGCGCCCCGACGACGTCCGCTCCGTCCCGGACGCGGACCACGAGGCGGTCACCCTCACGACGACCGTGCCCGCGTTCGCCGACAGCGGCCAGCCGGAGTCCGAGGTTTTCGCCGACCACGCGGACCAGTTGATCACCACCGCCGAGCGGGCCGTACCGAACCTGCGCGAGCGCCTCCTCTGGCACGAGGTACGCACTCCGGCCCACATCGCGGAGACGACGGGCGCGGCGGGCGGTGCGGTACCACCCCCGGCTCTCGCCGCGGCCGAAGGGCGTCTGCTGCACCCGGCGAACAGCACAGGCCTGCCGGGCCTGTTCACCGTCGGTGGCTGGTCGCACCCCGGCGGCGGACTCCCGCACGCGGGCATGTCGGGCGCGCTGGTCGCCGGACTGATCGTGGAGGGACCGGACTTCCGGGGCTCTCAGTGACGGCCCCGCGAGCCGCCCGCTGCGGGTGACCGCCGCTCAGAAGCTCAGAAGCGGTACTGCTCGTCGTAGCCGTTCCCCTGCTGGCCGTTGCCCTGGTAGGGGTACTGCTGCTCCGGCGGGAGTTCGCCGCCGTAGGAGTCGTCGGACCGCTGCTGCGGGACCCAGACGCCGCCGGCCGGGGTCTCGCCGCCGTAGGTCGGGTTGCCGTACTGGTCCTGCCCGTAGGCCTGCTGGTCGTAGCTCTGCTGGCCGCCGTACGAGGTGTCGTAGCCGGCGCCGCCGTAGGTCTGGGTGCCGATGTACGGGTCGGAGTAGGCGGCGTACTGCTGCTGTCCGGCCATGTCGTAGCCGTACTGCTGCTGGTCGTAGCCGGTGTAGCCGTCGTAGGAATAGCTCTGGTCGGCGCCCTGGGCGGCCGTCGCGTACTGGTCCTGGCCGGCGTAGGTGCCGTCGCCGGTCGCCGCCGGGTAGGGGGTGTCGCCGTATATGCCGTAGGAGCCGGTGTCGTCCGGCATCGGCTGGGGCTCGTAGACCGCGGTGGTCTCGGCCGCCGCGGCGGAGCGGGCGGGCGTGAACACGTCGTCGCGGTCGTAGTCGTCGCCGTAACCGGCCGGGTCCTGACGGTAGTTGGCCTCGTCGCCGTAGTCGGCGTCCGACGCCTCCAGGTCGGAGACCTCCAGGGTGGGCTCCTCGCGACCGCGTTCACGGCGGGGGCGCTTGCCGCCGGTCAGGCCGCCCAGGGCCGCCGGCGGATTGACCGCCCAGCCCTGCTCGAAGCCGCGGCGGAAGGAGAGCGTGACGTACGTCTGGCCGATCGCGAAGGCGATGGCGCCCAGCCCGATGACGACGACCGACGGGATCAGCACACCGAGGACGACGCCGAGGAAGCCCGCGAAGGCGAGCAGCCGCCAGCGCAGCCGCGCCTTGTACTGGAGCAGCACCTCGCCGAGCAACCACAGCGCGACGATGCCGAACGCGATGTAGAGGACCGTCCAGCCCATGTACGCCCCTCTCCCAGTGACCGCTACGCAGTGTGTCGTATATCCGTGCGGCCGGTCTAGGCCTGCGGTGGGTGGTGCAGGCCCAGGTTCTCGTAGATTTCCAGCGTCGCCGTGGAGTTGTTGAGCGTGATGAAGTGCAGTCCGGGCACTCCCTCGGCCAGTAGCCGCGCGCAGAACTCGGTGGCGAATTCGATACCGATGGAGCGTACAGCGGCCGGATCGTCTTTTGCTGTGAGGATCCGCTCTTTCAGGACGGACGGGATCGACGCGTTGCTGAGCTGCGGAAGTCGCTCGAGCATCTTCACACTCGTGACCGGCATCACTTCGGGGATGACCGGGGTGGCGCAGCCGGCTGCGGCCACGCGGTCGCGGAGGCGAAGGTAGGACTCGGGCTTGAAGAACATCTGCGTGATGGCGTAGTCGGCGCCGGCACGGCACTTGTCGACGAAGTGCTCGACGTCCGTGTCCCAGTCGCCGGAGCGCGGGTGCATCTCCGGGAAGGCGGCGACGCCGACGCAGAAGTCACCCGACTCCTTGATGAGCCGGACCAGTTCGGCCGCGTACGTCAGGCCCTGCGGATGCGGCACCCAGTCGGCCATGGGGTCGCCGGGCGGGTCGCCGCGCACGGCGAGCATGTTGCGGATCCCGGCGTCGGCGTACTGGCCGATGATGTTGCGCAGTTCGGCGATCGAGTGGTTGACCGCGGTGAGGTGGGCGACCGGGGTCAGAGTGGTGTCCGCGACGATCTGCTGGGTCTCCTTGACGGTGCCCGCGCGGGTGGAGCCGCCGGCACCGTAGGTCACCGAGACGAAGTCCGGGGCGACCGCCTCGACCCTCCTGAGCGCGCTCCACAGGTTCCGCTCACCCTTGGGAGTCTTGGGCGCCGAGAACTCGAAGGAGTACGTCGTCTTGCCCGTGGCGAGCATGTCGCGCACGGTGCGTGCGCGGTCCGTCCTGGTGGATGCGGTTCCGAGGGCCATACCGGCAGGTTAGCCAGGGGGCGCTGGTCACCCAACCAGATCACGGAAATTTGCCCGTTTTGTCGATTTGTTGTCCACCCATCGGACAGCTTTCGTCTAGCGGGGCCCCGATGCGGCTGGTCACCGCAGGCGCAGGCGCTTGGCGAACTCCGCGGCGGCCGCGCCGGGGTCGTCCGCCTCGGTGATGGCGCGTACGACGACGACACGGTCGGCCCCCGCCTCCAGCACCTCGTCGAGGTTGCCGAGGTCGATGCCGCCGATGGCGAACCAGGGGCGGTCGGCGCCGAGGGCGGCGGTGTGACGGACGAGGTCGAGGCCGGGGGCGTGGCGGCCGGGCTTGGTGGGGGTGGGCCAGCAGGGGCCGGTGCAGAAGTAGTCGACGCCGTCCTGGGTCGCCGCGGCGGCGGCTTCCCGCTCGGCGTGGGTGGAGCGGCCGATGAGGACGTCGTCGCCGAGGATCGCGCGGGCGGCGGGGACCGGGAGGTCGCCCTGCCCGAGGTGGAGGACGTCGGCCGAGGCGGCGTGGGCGACGTCCGCGCGGTCGTTGACGGCGAGGAGCTTGCCGTGGCGGGCGCAGGCGTCGGCGAAGACCTGGAGGTGCTCCAGTTCCTCGGCGGCCTCCATGCCCTTGTCGCGGAGCTGCACGATGTCGACGCCGCCGGCCAGGACCGCGTCGAGGAACTCCGGGAGGTCGCCCTGGCGCCTGCGGGCGTCCGTGCAGAGGTAGACGCGGGCGTCGGCGAGCTGGGCGCGGGCGGTGCGGGCGGCGTCGGTCATGGTCGTTCCCCCGGTGTCGGTGGCGTACGGGCCGTGGACGAGTGCGGTCGGCCTTGGCGGGCGGTAGTGAAACACAGGCGGGTCGGGGCGGGGCATGCCGGTACGCCGTGGCAGGTCGCGTGGGCCGGGGGTGGGTGCGCTCGCCCGCGCTCGCGGGGTGCCGCCGCCCGGTCCGGCAGCCACCCCGGCCCGGGGCCGCACGGACATCCTGCGGCCCCGGTTCACGCACCGGACGGTGTGCGGGTCAGACGGCGAGCGCCTGGGCCCGGCGCTTCACCTCCGTGCCGCGGTTCTCGCTCAGGGCCTGGGCCGGAGTGCCGGGCAGGCTGTCGTCCGGGGTGAAGAGCCACTCCAGCATCTCTTCGTCGGTGAAGCCGTCGTCCCTCAGGAGTGTCAGGGTCCCGGCGAGGCCCTTGACGACCTTCTGCTCGGCCCCGTCGATGAAGGCGGCGGGGACGTGCAGGGCGCGGTTCTCACCTCGGCGTACGGCGATGAGCTGGCCATCCTTGACCAGCTGCCGCACACGCGTCACCTCGACGTCCAGCATTTCTGCGATGTCGGGGAGGGTGAGCCAGGCGGGGACGAGAGCATCGATCTTTGCGTCAATCTCGGTCACGGAATCAAGCCTGCCATCCCGCACTGACAGTCGGAAGCCGGGGCCGCCCGAAACGGCTCCCACCTTGACGTTTCCGCTAGACCACCGCCGCCTTCAACGGCCGCCCCGGGTCCGACAGCAACCCGGTGTCGAGTGCCGTCCCCGCCTCGATCAGGCGCCGCCCCTGCGCCAGGTCCCGCGGCCGGCCCACCGCCAGGAGCGCGACCAGGCGGTTCTCCCGCAGCCAGCACACCGCCCAGGCCGGTCCGGACGGGTCGCCGCGCCACAGGACCGTGTCGGCGGACGTGTGGTGGCCGGCGTACTGGACGAAACGGCCGAACTGCTCGGACCAGAAGTACGGCACCGGGTCGTAGACCGAGGGTGCCTCGCCGATGATGTTGGCCGCGACCGTGCGCGGCCCCTGGAGGGCGTTGTCCCAGTGGTGGACCAGCAGGCGCTCGCCGTAGCGCCCCGAGGGGAAGGACGCGCAGTCGCCCACGGCGTACACGTCCGGGACTGATGTGCGCAGCCCCGCGTCGGCCACGACCTCTCCGTGCGCGCCGAGGTCGATGCCCGAGCCGGACAGCCAGGACGTGGCCGGGCGGGCGCCGATGCCGACCACGACCGCGTCCGCGGGCAGCCGGGAGCCGTCGTCGAGGACGACCTCGCCGGGCTCGATGTGGGCCACGCGCGCGTGGGTGCGCAGCGCGGCTCCCGCGTCGGCGTACCAGGCGGCCATCGGCGTGGCCACCTCCGCGGGCAGCGCGCCCGCGAGCGGCCGGTCGGCGGCCTCGACGACGGTCACCGCGCAGCCCGCGTCGCGCGCGGCGGTGGCGAACTCGGCGCCGATCCAGCCCGCGCCGACGACCACGATGTCGTGCTGCCGGGCGAGCACCGGGCGCAGCCGTTCGGCGTCGTCGAGGGTGCGCAGCAGATGGACGCCGGGGACGCCCTCCGCGCCGGGCAGCCGGATCGGTTCCGCGCCGGTGGCGAGGACCAGGACGTCGTACGGCACCGGTCCGCCCTCGGCGTCCAGTTCATGGTCGGCCGGGCGGACGCCCAGCACCTCGACGCCGAGCCGCAGTTCGATGCCGAGCGCCTCGAAGTCGACGTCGAAGGCGGAGCCCTCGGCCTTGCCGAGCAGCACCGCCTTGGACAGCGGTGGCCGGTCGTAGGGCTGGTGGGGTTCCGCGCCGATCAGCGTCACCGTGCCGGTGAAGCCCTGTTCGCGCAGGGCCACCGCGGTCTGTACGCCGGCCATGCCCGCGCCGACCACGACCACACGCCGCCGCGCCTGCGTCTCCGTCTCGTCGCTCACCTGATCACCATAGACAACTGACAATTTGTCAGTCAGGAGTCCTGCACAGTGACCTGCTCCACAACGCTGGTCCCGCTGCCGGGCTGTGACTCCCACTCCCAGCGCTCCGCCAGGCGCACCCGCCCGTCGGGCAGGTCCACGACCGTGGACACGCAGTGCCCGGAGGAGGTCGTCCCGTCGTGCTTGAGCTGTACGTACCGGAAGTCGAGCCGGTCGCCCGCCCGCGTGCCCACCAGGTGGCCGCGGACGACGTCGCCGCCCGCGTACTCGGCCCAGATCTCGCCGTCCTTCTCGTGGTACGTGAACCGGGTCCGGGTACCCACCTGACCTGGGGCCTGGTCGGCGACCGGGGCGAGGACGAGACCGTCGAGCGAGCGTGCCACCGAGAGAGGCTCCCTTACTGAGACATACGACGTCGGGCTAGGGTGGCCAACGTAGAGCACTCGCGGGAGCCCGGACGCACCGGGCTGAGAGGGAGGCTGGCGGCCTCCGACCGTACGAACCTGATCCGGGTCATGCCGGCGAAGGGAGGGGCTGGACGCCCATGTCCTCACGTACGTCAGACGTCCTCGTCGTCGGGGGCGGAATCATCGGCCTCGTCACGGCCTGGCGGGCCGCGCAGCGCGGTTTCGCCACCGCCGTCGTGGACCCCGAACCGGGCGGCGGGGCCGCCCAGGTGGCGGCCGGCATGCTCGCCGCCGTCACCGAACTGCACTACGGCGAACAGACCCTGCTCGGCCTGAACCTGGCCTCGGCCCGCCGCTATCCGGACTTCGCGGCCGAGCTGACCGAGCTGACCGGGCTCGACCTCGGCCACCGCCGCTGCGGCACACTCGCCGTCGCCCTGGACGCCGACGACCGGGCCCATCTGCGTGAACTGCACGCCCTGCAACAGCAGTCGGGGCTGGAGTCCGAGTGGCTCTCGGGGCGGGAGTGCCGGCGGCTGGAGCCGATGCTCGCGCCGGGCGTGCGCGGCGGGCTGCGGGTGGACGGCGACCACCAGATCGACCCCCGGCGGCTGACCAGGGCGCTGCTGGCCGCCTGCGAGCGGGCGGGCGTGGTGTTCCACCGCGACTGGGCCGAGCGGCTCGACGTCGTGCGGGACCGGGCCGCCGGTATCACCACGACCGACGGTACGCGGCTGGGCGCGGGGCAGGTCGTGCTGGCGGCGGGCAGCCTCAGCGGACGCCTCGCGGGTGTCCCCGAGGCCGTGCTGCCGCCCGTGCGCCCGGTGAAGGGCCAGGTGCTGCGGCTGACCGTGCCGCAGCGGTACGCGCCGTTCCTGAGCCGGACCGTGCGGGCCGTGGTGCGCGGCAGCCAGGTCTATCTGGTGCCGCGGGAGAACGGCGAGCTGGTGATCGGGGCGACCAGCGAGGAGCAGGGCTGGGACACGACGGTGACCGCGGGCGGGGTGTACGAACTGCTGCGCGACGCCCATGAGCTGGTCCCCGGCATCACCGAGCTGCCGCTGACGGAGACCCGCGCGGGGCTGCGCCCCGGTTCCCCCGACAACGCGCCCCTGCTCGGCCCGACCGAGCTGCCGGGGCTGCTGCTGGCCACCGGCCACTACCGCAACGGCGTACTGCTGACGCCGATCACCGGCGACGCCATGGCCCACGCCCTGACCACCGGTGAACTCCCGGACGAGGCCCGCCCCTTCACCCCCAGGCGATTCACGAAGCACCTCACGGAGCAGCCCGCATGAACATCTCCGTCAACGGGGAGCCCCGCCAGTTCGCCCCCGGCACGGCGCTCGACACCGTCGTGCGCGCCCTCACCCCGGCACCCTCCGGAGTGGCCGCCGCCCTCAACGAAACCGTCGTCCCGCGCGCGCAGTGGCCGTCGACGCCCCTCTCCGAGGGGGACCGCGTCGAGGTCCTGACCGCCGTCCAAGGAGGCTGACCCATGGCCGACGATCCCTTCGTCCTCGGCGGTACGACGTTCGCGTCCCGGCTGATCATGGGCACGGGCGGGGCGCCCAGTCTGGACGTGCTGAGGCGGGCGCTGGTCGCCTCGGGCACGGAACTCACGACGGTCGCCATGCGCCGCGTCGACCCGACCGTGCACGGCTCGGTCCTGTCCGTGCTGACCGAGCTCGGCATCCAGGTGCTGCCGAACACGGCCGGCTGCTTCACGGCGGGCGAGGCGGTGCTGACGGCCCGCCTCGCGCGCGAGGCGCTCGGCACGGACCTGATCAAGGTGGAGGTCATCGCCGACGAGCGCACCCTGCTGCCGGACCCGATCGAGCTCCTGGAGGCGGCGGAGACCCTGGTCGACGACGGCTTCACGGTGCTGCCGTACACCAACGACGACCCGGTCCTGGCGCGGAAGCTGGAGGACGTGGGCTGCGCGGCGATCATGCCGCTGGGCTCCCCCATCGGCTCCGGGCTCGGCATCCGCAACCCGCACAACTTCCAGCTGATCGTCGAGCACGCGCGCGTGCCGGTGATCCTGGACGCGGGCGCCGGTACGGCGTCGGACGCGGCGCTGGCGATGGAGCTGGGCTGCGCGGGTGTGATGCTCGCCTCGGCGGTGACGCGGGCCCAGGAGCCGGAGCTGATGGCGCACGCGATGCGGCACGCGGTCGAGGCGGGCCGGCTGGCCCACCGGGCGGGGCGCATTCCCAAGCGCCACTTCGCCGAAGCCTCCTCCCCCACCGAGGGGTTGGCGCGTCTCGACCCCGAACGCCCGGCATTCTGAACGTACGTTCGATGAGATTCGGGAGCGGGTGCGAGGTCCGTCACAGCTCGGCTTCAGTCCCGCCCCGATCTCACCCGAACCCCCGGCCCTGTCAGTCACGGCTCGTACACTCACCTGCGTGGATACGACCCTTCAGGACCCTCTGGTCGGGCAGGTGCTCGACGGCCGGTACCGCGTGGAAGCGCGGATCGCCGTCGGCGGGATGGCCACGGTCTACCGGGCCCTGGACACCCGCCTCGACCGCGTGCTCGCCCTGAAGGTGATGCACCCGGGCCTCGCGGCCGACGCCACCTTCGTCGACCGCTTCATCCGCGAGGCCAAGTCCGTCGCCCGGCTCGCCCACCCCAACGTGGTGCAGGTCTTCGACCAGGGCGCCGACGGGTCGTACGTCTATCTCGCCATGGAGTACGTCGCCGGCTGCACCCTGCGGGACGTGCTGCGCGACCGCGGGGCGCTCCAGCCGCGGGCCGCGCTCGACATCCTGGAGCCGGTGCTGGCGGCGCTCGGCGCCGCGCACCGCGCCGGGTTCGTGCACCGCGACATGAAGCCCGAGAACGTCCTCATAGGGGACGACGGCCGGGTCAAGGTCGCCGACTTCGGGCTGGTCCGCTCGGTCGACACCGTCACCAACACCAGCGGTGCCGTGCTCGGCACCGTCTCCTATCTCGCGCCCGAGCAGATCGAGCAGCCGGGCGCCGCCGACGCCCGCGTCGACGTGTACGCGTGCGGTGTCGTGCTGTACGAGATGCTGACCGGCGAGAAGCCGCACGACGGGGACTCGCCCGCGATCGTTCTCTACAAGCACCTCCACGAGGACGCCCCGCCGCCCTCGGCGATCGTGCCGGGCCTGCCGTTCGAGCTGGACGAGCTGGTCGCGTCGGCGACCGCCCGCACCCCGGACGTCCGCCCGTACGACGCGGTGGCGATGCTCGCCCAGGTCCGCGAGGCGCGTGCCGCGCTCAGCGCGGACCAGCTGGACGCCGTACCGCCGCAGGCGCTGACCACCGAGCACGACAACACCGAGGACCGGACGAGTGTGATCCCGCGCTCGCTGACGGTGCCGCGGCCGCTGCCGGTCAACGAGGACGACGGGTCCGCGCTCAACCGCACCAGCCGGCTGGCGTCCCCGCCGCCCCCGCCGCCCCGGCGGCGCCGTGGCTCGGGCCTTCCGCGCGGGCCGCTCGCGATCGTCGTCGCGCTCCTGCTGATCCTCGGTGTCGGCGCCGGCGTCTGGTACATCAACTCCGGGCAGTTCACCAAGGTCCCGGCGCTGATCGGCAAGACCGAGGCGCAGGCGCGTGAGCGGCTCTCCCAGGAGGGTCTCGACGTCGGCAAGGTGAAGCACGCCTACAGCGACACCGTGAAGCGGGGCCGGGTCATCAACTCGGACCCGGAGGTCGGCACCCGGATACGGAACAACGACTCGGTGACGCTGACGGTCTCCGACGGCCCGAAGACCGTGGAGCTGGCCGACCTCAAGGGCTACCGACTGGACAAGGCGCGGCTCCGGCTGAAGAACGACGGACTGGAACCGGGCATGGTCACCCGGGAGTTCAGCTCCGACGTCATCAGGGGCTTCGTGATCCGCACCGACCCCGAGGGCGGCACCGAGCTCCACGCGGGCACGGCCGTCGCCCTGGTCGTCAGCAAGGGCAGCCCGGTCGACGTCCCGGACGTCACCGGCGAGAGCCTGGAGGACGCCAAGGCGGATCTGACGGAGGCGGGCCTGAAGGTGAAGGTCGCCACCGAGCAGGTCAACTCGGAGTTCGACAAGGGCCAGGTCGCCGCCCAGACGCCGGGCGAGGGCAGCCGGGCCGCCGAGGGCGACACCGTGACGCTGACGATCTCCAAGGGCCCCGAGATGGTCGAGGTCCCGGACGTGGTCGGCGACAGCGTCGACGACGCGAAGGACGCGCTGGAGGCGGCCGGGTTCGAGGTCGACGAGGACCGCGGCATCCTCGGGCTGTTCGGCGACACCGTCAAGAGCCAGTCCGTGGACGGCGGCGACACCGCGCCCAAGGGATCGACCATCACGATCGAGATCCGCTGAGACCGGCCCCTGGACGAACCCTGGACCACCGACGGGGCACTCCCCCGCGCATGACACCCTGAACGGGTGATGACTCAGCGCAACCCCGTCGGCGGCCATGTCCCCGTGGCCGGCGGTCTGAACTCCGTCGGCCTGTCCTACGCCCGCGATCTGAAGGCGGAGACCGTACAGGTCTTCGTCGCCAACCCGCGCGGCTGGGCCACGCCCGCCGGCAACCCGCGGCAGGACGAGGAGTTCCGGGCGGCCTGCGCGGCCGAGTCGATCCCGGCATATGTCCACGCCCCGTACCTGATCAACTTCGGCTCGCACACCGAGGCCACCGTGGAGAAGTCGGTGGAGAGCATGCGGCACTCGCTGCGGCGCGGGCGGGAGATCGGGGCGCTCGGCGTGGTCGTGCACACGGGCAGCGCGACCGGCGGACGGGACCGGTCCGTGGCCCTGAAGCAGGTCCGGGAGCACATGCTGCCGCTGCTCGACGAGCTCACCCACGACGACGACCCGTTCCTGCTGCTGGAGTCGACCGCCGGACAGGGCGCCTCGCTGTGCTCGCGCACCTGGGACTTCGGACCGTACTTCGAGGCCCTGGACGCCCACCCCAAGCTGGGGATCTGCCTCGACACCTGCCACATCTTCGCGGCCGGACACGATCTGACCGGCCCGTCCGGCATGCACCAGACCCTCGACCTGCTGGTCGACACCGTCGGCGAGGGGCGGCTGAAGCTGATCCACGCCAACGACTCCAAGGACGTCGTCGGCGCCCACAAGGACCGGCACGAGAACATCGGCGCCGGCCACATCGGCGAGGACCCGTTCCGGGCGCTGATGACCCACCCGGCCACGGCAGGCGTACCGCTGATCATCGAGACCCCCGGCGGGAAGGAAGGGCATGCCGCGGACGTGGAGCGGCTGAAGAAACTTCGCGACGCGTAACCCGTTACGGAATACCCCCTGGGGGTATACGGTTCTTGCTGGATGCAGGAACCGTTACCTGACGTTGGGGGCACTCATGCAGCACGAGGCGCACGCGGGACACGTACACCACCCGGCGAGCAGCTGGTCCATGGCCGTCCAGGCCACCCTCCACTGCCTCACCGGCTGCGCCATCGGCGAAGTGCTCGGCATGGTCATCGGCACCGCGCTCGGCTGGGGGAACCTGCCGACGACGATCCTCGCGATCGTCCTCGCCTTCTTCTTCGGCTACTCGCTCACCCTGCGCGGCGTCCTGCGCTCCGGCCTCGGCCTCCGGGCCGCCGTCCGGGTGGCGCTGGCCGCGGACACCCTGTCGATCGCCGTGATGGAGCTGGTCGACAACGGGGTGATCGTGCTGTGGCCGGGCGCGATGGACGCGGAACTGACCGACCTGCTGTTCTGGGGCGCGCTGGCGATCTCGCTGGCCATCGCGTTCGTCGTCACCGTGCCGGTGAACAAGTGGATGATCGGCCGGGGCAAGGGGCACGCGGTGGTGCACCAGCACCACTGACCGGGGCGGCTACAGGTCGGGGCCGTCCCCCGGTCCCTCCTGGTACGAGTACCGCTGCTCTTTCCACGGGTCGCCGATGTTGTGATAGCCGCGTTCTTCCCAGAAGCCGCGGCGGTCGGCGGTCATGTACTCGACGCCGCGGACCCATTTGGGCCCCTTCCAGGCGTACAGATGGGGGACGACCAGGCGGAGCGGGAAGCCGTGCTCGGCGGTCAGCAGCTCACCGTCCTTGTGGGTGGCGAAGATCGTGCGGTCGGCGGCGAAGTCCGCGAGACGCAGGTTGGAGCTGAAGCCGTACTCGGCCCAGACCATCACATGGGTGACATCCGGTGCGGGCGGGGCGATCTCCAGGACGGTCCGGGCGGGGATACCGCCCCACTCGGCGCCGAGCATGCTGAACTTCGTCACGCAGTGCAGGTCCGCCACGACGGAGGTGTACGGCAGGGCCGTGAACTCCTCGTGGTTCCAGCAGTGCTTCTCGCCGTCCGCGGTGGCGCCGAAGACCCGGAACTCCCAGCGCTCGGGCCGGAACTTGGGGACCGGCCCGTAGTGGGTGACGGGCCAGCCACGCTGTAGTCGCTGCCCCGGCGGTAGCTCGGAATGCGCCACTTCTCCACTCTCGCGCTCCACCGGCTGACCCATGACTCCATCCTGACAGACCACGGGCGGTGCACCTGACCAACCCCATCCCGACTCATCTCAAATCGGACTAAGCATGGACTTACTTACTAAGCGCAGACTTACTGGACGATCTTCGGTGACGGTGCAAGGATGCGGCGCAACCTGCCAGTTCCCCCTTTGGAAGGAGCCTCTGCGATGCAGGGCGACCCCGAGGTCATCGAATTCCTCAACGAGCAGCTCACCGGCGAGCTCACCGCGATCAACCAGTACTTTCTGCACGCCAAGATGCAGGAGAACTTCGGCTGGACGAAGCTCGCGAAGTACACCCGCCACGAGTCGTTCGACGAGATGAAGCACGCCGAGGTGCTCACCGACCGGATCCTGTTCCTGGAGGGGCTGCCGAACTACCAGCGCCTGTTCCATGTCCGGGTCGGACAGACGGTCAAGGAGATGTTCGAGGCGGACCGGCAGATCGAGGTCGAGGCGATCGACCGTCTCAAGCGCGGGATCGAGGTGATGCGCGCCAAGGGCGACATCACGTCGGCGAACATCTTCGAGTCGATCCTGGAGGACGAGGAGCACCACATCGACTACCTCGACACCCAGCTGGAGCTCCTGGAGAAGCTCGGTGAGGCGCTGTACATCGCCCAGCTGATCGAGCAGCCGGAGAGCTGAGCCGCAGACCTCAGGCCGCTTCGTCCAGCTCCGCGAGCATCGGCTGACCCTGATCGGCCAGCTCACGCCGGGGGCACGCGCCCCGGCCCAGGATGGCCTGGATACGGCGTACGCAGGAACCGCAGTCCGTGCCCGCCTTGCAGGCCGACGCTATCTGGCGGGGGGTGCAGGCACCGTCCGCCGCGTGCTTCTTCACCTGCTGCTCGGTGACACCGAAGCAACTGCAGACGTACACGCGGCTCACCTCCCGACGGGATTGATCGGTCTTGCCATCCCCGTTGATCGGTGAGGCTAACCTAACCTTACCCGGCCCGCCGGGAGCGTAAAAGTGGTGTGGGGCGCGGATCGTATGTGATCCGCGCCCCACCTCATGCCCCTGTAACAGGCGAAACCCTTACTGGTCCCGGTACATCTCCGCCACGAGGAAGGCCAGGTCGAGCGACTGGCTGCGGTTCAGCCGGGGGTCGCAGGCCGTCTCGTAGCGCTGGTGCAGGTCGTCGACGAAGATCTCGTCGCCGCCGCCCACGCACTCGGTGACGTCGTCGCCGGTGAGCTCCACGTGGATGCCGCCCGGGTGGGTGCCGAGGGCCTTGTGGACCTCGAAGAAGCCCTTGACCTCGTCGAGCACGTCGTCGAAGCGGCGGGTCTTGTGACCGGAGGCGGCCTCGAAGGTGTTGCCGTGCATCGGGTCGGTCACCCAGGCGACCGTCGCACCGGAGGCGGTGACCTTCTCGACCAGCTCGGGCAGCTTGTCGCGGACCTTGTCCGCGCCCATGCGCACGATGAAGGTGAGCCGGCCCGGCTCGCGGTCCGGGTCGAGGCGCTCGATGTACTGGAGCGCCTCCTCGGCCGTGGTGGTCGGGCCGAGCTTGATGCCGATCGGGTTGCGGATCTTCGAGGCGAACTCGATGTGCGCGTGGTCCAGCTGCCGGGTGCGCTCACCGATCCACACCATGTGCGCCGAGACGTCGTACAGGCGGCCCGTGCGCGAGTCCACGCGGGTGAGGGCCGACTCGTAGTCGAGCAGCAGCGCCTCGTGCGAGGAGTAGAACTCGACGGTCTTGAACTCCTCCGGGTCGGTGCCGCAGGCCCGCATGAAGTTCAGCGCGTTGTCGATCTCCCGGGCGAGCTGCTCGTAGCGCTGGCCGGAGGGGGACGACTTCACGAAGTCCTGGTTCCAGGCGTGCACCTGGCGCAGGTCGGCGTAGCCGCCGGTGGTGAAGGCGCGCACCAGGTTGAGCGTGGAGGCGGAGGCGTTGTACATCCGCTTCAGGCGCTCGGGGTCCGGGATGCGGGCCTTCTCGTTGAAGTCGAAGCCGTTGACCGAGTCGCCGCGGTAGGTCGGCAGGGTCACGCCGTCGCGGGTCTCGGTGCCCTTGGAGCGCGGCTTGGAGTACTGGCCGGCGATCCGGCCGACCTTCACGACCGGCACCGAGGCGGCGTACGTCAGCACGGCGCCCATCTGGAGCAGGGTCTTGAGCTTGTTGCGGATGTGGTCGGCGGACACGGCGTCGAAGGCCTCGGCGCAGTCGCCGCCCTGGAGGAGGAACGCCTCTCCCTTGGCGACGGACGCCATCCGGGCGCGCAGCTGGTCGCACTCGCCCGCGAAGACGAGCGGCGGATACGACTCCAGCTCCGCAACGACTGCGCGCAGAGCCTCGGGGTCGGGGTACTCGGGCTGCTGCGCCGCGGGCAGTTCTCGCCAGGTGTTGCCAGCGCTCGCGCTGGTCTTAGCGTTCACGGTCACGGCCTCAACATTACGGGGTCGTGTCGTGGCTCCCGGCGCATGCCCATCAAATGAGACACGGAGTACAGAGAACGGACATGGGGTAGGGTGCGTCGCATGTTCGCGCACTCGACCCAGAACTGGTGGTGGACCGCTCATCCGGCGGCCCACTGACTGCGCGTACGCAAGACTTCGCGAAGGCCGCCCGAGGGGCGGCCTTCGGCGTTTCCGGGGTCGTTCCTCACCATCGACGTCATCGACAGCCGAGGAACCATGGACCTGACACAGCTCGTGCACGACGACCGCCCGTTCGCCCTGCTGCGCCGCCGCACGCCGGGCCACGACGAGAACACCGTCGAGGTGTTCCTCGGCCCGGTCTCCTCGTACGACCGCCTCGCCGACCTCCCCGACGAGGGGCTCGCCCTCGTCCCCTTCCGGCAGATCCGCGAGCGCGGCTTCGACGTGCGGGACGACGGGACACCGCTGACGGTGCTGGTCCCCGAGGAGACGCACACACTGGCCCTGCCGGACGCCCTGGCGCAGCTCCCCGCCCATGACGTCCGCGTCGAGAACGGCGGCTTCGACGTCGCCGACGAGGAGTACGGCGAGATCGTCGGCCGGGTGCTGCGGGAGGAGATCGGGCGGGGCGAGGGCGCGAACTTCGTGATCCGTCGGACGTACGAGGGGGAGATCCCGGGGTTCTCCCGCGGGGACGCGCTCGCCCTGTTCCGGCGGCTCCTCGTGGGCGAGCGGGGCGCCTACTGGACCTTCGTCGTCCACACCGGCGACCGCACCCTCGTCGGCGCCAGCCCCGAGGTGCATGTGCGGATGTCCGGCGGCACGGTCGTGATGAACCCGATCAGCGGGACGTACCGCTATCCCGCCGAGGGCCCCACCCCCGAGCACCTGCTCGACTTCCTCGCCGACGGCAAGGAGATCGAGGAGCTGTCGATGGTCGTCGACGAGGAGCTCAAGATGATGTGCACGGTCGGCGACATGGGCGGCGTGGTGATCGGGCCGCGTCTGAAGGAGATGGCCCACCTCGCGCACACCGAGTACGAGCTGCGCGGGAAGTCCTCGCTGGACGTCCGGGAGGTGCTCAAGGAGACCATGTTCGCGGCCACCGTCACCGGCTCCCCGGTGCAGAACGCCTGCCGGGTCATCGAGCGGCACGAGGTCGGCGGCCGGGGCTACTACGCGGGCGCGCTGGCCCTGCTCGGCCGGGACTCGGGCGGCGCCCAGACCCTCGACTCGCCCATCCTGATCCGCACCGCCGACATCGCCGCCGACGGGCGGCTGCGGGTCCCGGTCGGCGCGACGCTGGTGCGCGGCTCGGACCCGGCGAGCGAGGTGGCCGAGACGCACGCGAAGGCGGCGGGGGTGCTGGCGGCCCTGGGCGTACGACCGGCACGGCCGCGCGCCGAGGAGGCGCGCCCGAAGCTGTCCGACGACCCCCGGGTGCGGGCCGCGCTCGACGGCCGCCGGTCGTCCCTCGCGCCGTTCTGGCTGCGGATGCAGGAGCGGTCTCAGGAGCTGGCGGGCCACGCTCTCGTCGTCGACGGCGAGGACACCTTCACGGCGATGCTCGCGCACGTCCTGCGCTCCAGCGGGCTGGAGGTGACCGTCCGGCGCTACGACGAGCCCGGTCTGCGCGAGGCCGTCCTCGCCCACGAGGGCCCGGTCGTCCTGGGCCCCGGCCCGGGCGACCCCTCCGACCTGACCGACCCGAAGATGCGCTTCCTGCGCGACCTCGCCGCCCACGTCATCCGCGAGCACCGGCACGGCGTGCTCGGCGTCTGCCTCGGCCACGAGCTCATCGCGGCGGAGCTGGGCCTGGAGATCGTACGCAAGGAGGTGCCGTACCAGGGGGCGCAGACGACCGTCGACCTGTTCGGGCGGGAGGAGACCGTCGGCTTCTACAACAGCTTCGTGGCGCGCTGCGACGACGAGACGGCGGCCGAGCTGGCCGCGCACGAGATCGAGGTGAGCCGGAACGGGGCGTACGAGGTGCATGCGCTGCGCGGGCCTGGTTTCGCGGGGGTGCAGTTCCACCCGGAGTCGGTGCTGACGCTGAACGGGGCCGCGATCGTACGGGAGTTGACGGCTCAGCTGCGCGGCACGAGCACGTTCTCCGAGCGGCGGCCGGCCTTGTAGTCGAGGACGTTGCGCACCGTGGCGTCGACGATCTGGCCGACGGCGTCCTCGGTGTAGTACGCCTGGTGGGACGTGACCAGGACGTTCGGGAAGGTGACCAGGCGGGCCAGGGTGTCGTCCTCGATGGCCTCCAGGGACTTGTCGAGGAAGAACAGGCCCGCCTCCGCCTCGTACACGTCGAGGCCGACGCCCGCGAAGCGGCCCGCGCGCAGCTCGGTGACGAGGGCCGCGGTGTCGATGAGGCCGCCGCGGCTGGAGTTGACGAGGATCGCGTCGTCCTTCATGGCCCGCAGGGCCGCGGCGTCGAGGAGGCGCTGGGTCTCCGGCATCAGCGGCACGTGCAGGGTGACCAGGTCGGACTCGGCGAGCAGCTGCTCCTTGGAGACGTACTTCATGCCGAGTTCCAGGCAGGCGGGGTTCTCGGCGACGTCCCAGCCGAGCAGCCTCATGCCGAAGCCGTGGGCGATCCGGGTGAAGGCCTCGCCGATCTTTCCGGTGCCGAGGACGCCCGCGGTGCGGCCGTGCAGGTCGCGGCCCATCAGGCCGTCGAGGCGGAAGTCGAAGTCGCGGGTGCGGGTGGAGGCGCGGACGATCCGCCGGTTCACGGCCATGGCGAGGGTCCAGGCGAACTCGGCGACCGAGTACGGCGAGTAGTACGAGACGCGGGCGATCGTCATGCCGAGCCGCTCGGCGACCTTGAGGTCGATGTTGTTGAAGCCGGTGGAGCGCTGGGCGATCATCCGGGTGCCGCCGGCCGCCAGGACCTCCAGGACGCGGGGGCCGAGCTCGGCGTTGACGCTGGTGGAGACGGCCTCGTAGCCGGCCGCGATGGGGGCGGTGTCCTCGTTGAGGAAGACGTCCAGGCAGCGGACCTCGTGGTGGCCCTGGAAGGCGCGCTCGATCAGGGGCTTCTCGTCGGCCTGGACACCGAAGGCGAGGATCTCCACGCGGCCCTCCGGGGGGTACGCCGGAATTGTCTGGTCCTGGCGAATATCTCACAGACCCCCGCGGAGGCGCTCTGTCAGCGGGCGCCCCTGCCGAACGCCGCCACGGAAGCCATGACGGCGCTCGGGGTTCGAGGGGTGGTGGGTGGTCAGCCGAAGAACACTCCGACCTCCGCGTACAGCTCCGGGGCGACCGTCTTCAGCTTGGCCGTGGCGTCCGAGATCGGCACGCGCACGATGTCCGTGCCGCGCAGCGCGACCATCTTCCCGAAGTCGCCGTCCCGTACGGCCTCGATGGCGTGCAGCCCGAAGCGGGTGGCGAGCCAGCGGTCGAAGGCGCTCGGGGTGCCCCCGCGCTGGATGTGCCCGAGCACGGTCGTACGGGCCTCCTTGCCGGTCCGCTTCTCGATCTCCTTGCCGAGCCATTCGCCGACCCCGGACAGCCGGACGTGCCCGAAGGAGTCCAGCGACCCGTCCTTGAGGACCATGTCGCCGTCCTTCGGCATGGCACCCTCGGCGACGACGACGATCGGGGCGTACGAGGCCTTGAAGCGGGAGGTGATCCAGGCGCACACCTGGTCGAGGTCGAAGCGCTGCTCGGGGATGAGGATGACGTTGGCGCCGCCGGCGAGGCCGGAGTGCAGGGCGATCCAGCCGGCGTGACGGCCCATCACCTCGCAGACCAGGACCCGCATGTGGGACTCGGCGGTGGTGTGCAGCCGGTCGATGGCCTCGGTGGCGATGCCGACCGCGGTGTCGAAGCCGAAGGTGTAGTCGGTGGCGGACAGGTCGTTGTCGATGGTCTTCGGTACGCCGACGACGGAGACGCCGTACTCGTCGGTGAGCCGCGCGGCCACGCCCAGGGTGTCCTCGCCGCCGATCGCGATCATCGCGTCGACCTCCAGCTTGGCGAGGTTCTCCTTGATCCGGCGGATGCCGTTCTCCTGCTTCAGGGGGTTCGTCCGCGAGGAGCCGAGGATGGTGCCGCCGCGGGGCAGGATGCCGCGCACGGCGGGGATGTCGAGGCGGACGGTGTCGCCCTCCAGGGGCCCGCGCCAGCCGTCCCGGAAGCCGACGAAGTCATAGCCGTACTCCTGCACGCCCTTGCGGACGATGCCCCGGATGACGGCGTTGAGCCCGGGGCAGTCGCCGCCTCCGGTCAGTACTCCGACCCGCATGGAAATGTCCCTTCGCCGCGGTTGCCTGGTGAAGGCCACGCTAATGGTGATCCAGGTCACACAGGGATGGGCCGGAAGGGCAATTCCGGTGAATCAGGGGGTCATCGGTTTACTCGTCGTCAAGTCCGCGCTCTATCGCGTACCTGACCAGCTCCACCCTGTTGTGCAGCTGGAGCTTGCCCAGGGTGTTCTGGACGTGGTTCTGGACCGTGCGGTGGGAGATGACCAGGCGTTCGGCGATCTGCTTGTAGCTCAGGCCCTTGGCGACGAGGCGCAGCACCTCGGTCTCGCGGTCGGTGAGTTCGGGTGCCTTGGGCTGGTCGGCGTCGGCGGCGGGCGCGGGCTCCGAGGCGAGGCGGCGGTACTCACCGAGGACCAGACCGGCGAGGCCCGGCGTGAACACCGGGTCCCCGACCGCGGTCCGGCGCACCGCGTCGAGCAGCTCCTCCGTGGACGCCGACTTCAGCAGATAGCCGGTCGCGCCCGACTTCACGGCCTCCAGCACGTCGGCGTGCTCGCCGCTGGCGGACAGCACCAGGACCCGCAACGCCGGGTTGTGGCCGACGAGTTCCTTGCAGACCTGGACGCCGGGCTTGAGCGGCAGGTTCAGGTCGAGCACGAGCACATCGGGCCCGGCCGCCTTGGCCCGGCGTACCGCCTGGTCGCCGTCGCCCGCGGTGGCCACCACCTCGAAGCCGGACTCGCCCAGGTCGCGGGCGACCGCGTCGCGCCACATCGGGTGGTCGTCGACCACCATCACCTTGATCGGGCCCTGCTGCTCACTCATCGCTGTCCTGCCTTCCCCCGTGAAGCCTTCGGTACCTTCAGTTCGACCTCCGTGCCCTGCCCGGGCACCGAGATCAGCTCGGCGCTGCCGCCGAGATCGCGCAACCGCCCCCGGATCGACAGGGCCACCCCCATCCGCCCCTCCCCCTCGGCCTGGGCGAGCCGCCCCTCCGGAATGCCGGGCCCGTCGTCCCGTACGGTCACGATCACCTCGCCGGGCTCGTCCTCGACCAGGATCCACGCGCGCGCCTGCTCCCCCGCGTGCTTCCGTACGTTGTCCAGGGTGGCCCCCACCGCGGCGGCCAACTCCCTCGCGGCGGCCGGGGGCAGCTCCACCGGAGCACCGGGCTCGGCGAAGCTGACCTTGGCGGCGGCGAACGGGGCGAGCAGCACGCGGAGATCGACGGGACCCTCGGGCTCCGGCTCGTCGACGGCCCGTACGACCGCGCCCTGGGCCGCGTCCTCGGACGCCCAGGAGACCCGCGTCAGCCCTCCGGAGACCAGGGTGCGCAGCGCCACCTCCTGCTCGCCCGCCATCCGGCCCAGCTCCGCCGCCTCGCCGCCGAGGACGGCGCCGCGCCGCTGCACCATGGCCAGCACCTGGAGCACGCTGTCGTGGATGTCCCGGGCCAGCCGCTCCCGCTCCCTGGTCGCCGCCTCGATCTCCAGGGCGCGGGCGAGGGTGCGCTCGGAGGCGCGGGCGACCTCGACGACGTAGCCGATGGCGATGGAGGCGACCCAGACCAGGATCACGTTGTGGATGGTGTCCCGGGCGGGGGCGCCGCGCTCGATGAGGTTGGCGACGGCGACCGGTGTGGAGGCGAACGCGGCCCAGCGCCAGCCGCCCTTGATGGCGAACGCCAGGACCGAGCCTGCCGTCCATATCGACGGCAGGGTGGGGCCGCCGCCGTCGATGTGCGCGTCGTTGACGACCAGCGGGGTGAGCACGATGCCGGTGAGGGCGACGGTCAGGTCGGCGGCGAGGAAGCGCTTGGTGCAGGACGCCTCGTTCTGGACGCGGGGCAGGGTGGCGAGCGTCCAGCCGCACAGGACGACGTAGTAGCCGATGGCGATGCCCGGGCGGTCGTAGTCGTCGTACTGCGTGGCGAACAGGCCCACCGCGTACAGCATGGTCAGCACCCGGTAGCCGGTGAGCGCACGCCACAGCGGCAGCTCGACCGACATCCTCATGACACGCTCACGCCTGGCCATGCCCCCCACCCCCACCCGATGTCCCGATGTCAGGACTCGGCGCGTTCCTTCTCAGCCTGCGCGAGGGCGGCCTTGGCCGCCTTCTCCGCTTCCTTCTCGGCCTTCGCCGCCTCCGCGATCTGCCGCTTGGCGGCGGTCGCGTAGATGTCGACGTACTCCTGGCCGGAGAGCTTCATGATCTCGTACATGACCTCGTCGGTCACCGCGCGCAGCACGAAACGGTCGTGCTCCATGCCGTGGTACCGGCTGAAGTCCAGCGGCTTGCCGATGCGGATGCCCGGCCGCATGATCTTGGGCATCACCTTGCCCGGCGGCTGGATCTTCTCCGTGTCGATCATCGCGACCGGGATGACCGGCGCGCCGGTGGCGAGCGCCACGCGCGCGAGGCCGCCCGGCTTGCCCCGGTAGAGGCGGCCGTCGGGCGAGCGGGTGCCCTCCGGGTAGATCCCGAACAGCTCACCGCGCTCCAGGACTTCGATGCCGCTCTTGATGGCCGCCTCGCCCGCGCCACGCGCGCCGGAGCGGTCCACGGGGAGCTGGCCGACGCCCTTGAAGAAGGCGGCCGTCAGACGGCCCTTCACACCGGGCGTCGTGAAGTACTCGGCTTTCGCGATGAAGGTGACCTTGCGGTCGAGGACCGCGGGCAGGAAGAAGGAGTCCGAGAAGGAGAGGTGGTTGCTCGCCAGGATCGCGGGGCCCTCGGCCGGGATGTTCTCGGCGCCCTCCACCCAGGGCCTGAAGGCGACCTTCAGCGGCCCTCCGATGGCGACCTTCATCGTTCCGTACAACAACCGAGTGCCTCCTGTGTCTGTCGATCAGACCTTAACCCGGAGCACCGTCAAAGGACCCGACGACCCTGGTCGGTGTCAGTGCGGTCGCGTACGGTGAAGTACCTGCGCACGACCCCATGAACACGCAACCGACCCCATGAACAGGAGACCGAAGGTGCCGGTCCTCCCTGGAGCCGAGCCGTTCCGCCATGAGGGCGGGGAGACGGGTGTCCTCCTCTGCCACGGTTTCACCGGTTCCCCGCAGTCGCTGCGCCCCTGGGCGGAGCACCTCGCCGAGCGCGGCCTGACGGTGTCGCTGCCCCTGCTGCCGGGCCACGGCACCCGTTGGGAGGACATGCAGCTCACCGGCTGGCAGGACTGGTACGCCGAGGTGGACCGCGAGCTGCGCGCCCTCACCGAGCGCTGTGCCGACGTGTTCGTGGCCGGCCTGTCGATGGGCGGCGCGCTCGCCCTGCGCCTCGCGGCGAAGCACGGGGACGCGGTGCGGGGCGTGCTGGTCGTCAACCCGGCGAACCGTATGCACGGCCTCGCGCCCTACGCCCTTCCGGTGGCCCGTCATCTCCTGCGGTCGACGCCGGGCATCGCCGACGACATCGCCAAGGAGGGCCGGCACGAACTGGGCTACGACCGGGTGCCGCTGCACGCCGCGCACTCCCTGCGGGCCTTCTTCCGGCTGGTCGACGGCGAGTTGCCGCAGGTCACCCAGCCGCTGTTGCTGCTGCGCAGCGCCGAGGACCATGTCGTGCCGGCCGCCGACTCCGCGCGCGTGCTGAGCCGGGTGTCGTCGACGGACGTGACGGAGATCGTGCTGGAACAGAGCTACCACGTGGCGACGTTGGACCATGACGCGGAGCGGATCTTCGAGGAGAGCTCCGCGTTCATCGGCCGGCTCGCCGCCGGCTCCGGCAGCAAGGAAGGGACGGCCGTACGTGGCTGAGTACGACTCGGACCGCGAGGACCGGGAGAACCGCGACGACCGCGAGGACCGCGACGGTCTCGGCCCGGAGGAGCAGCACGTCCCCTTCGACGAGGCCGCCGCCTGGGAGGCGATCGTCGCCGGGTACGGCGAGGAGCCGCCGGACCCGCCGGGCGCCAAGCCGTTCAAGTCGGTGGAGGACCTGGCCCTGCTGGAGCCGGAGACGAACGACAGCGGCACCGACACGGACGCCGCCGCGGAGCGGCCGAAGGGGGACGAGAAGCCCGCGTCGGCCAAGCCGTTGGGCAGCTCCGTCGCCTTCGCGCCCGGCGTCGGCCCGCGTGACTACACGACGCCGGAGCCGGCGGAGGAGGACTTCGACGAGGACGACGAGGGCCACTTCGTCCCGCCGGAGCCGCCCCCGCTGCCGGACGCCGACACCACGGCCAAGTTCGCCTGGCTCGCGGTGCTGGGCGGCCCGCTGCTCCTGCTGCTTGCGGTACTGCTGAGCTGGGACATGACCTGGTGGCTCGCCACGATCGGGATCGGCGGCTTCCTGGGCGGGTTCGCGACGCTGGTGATGCGGATGCGGACGGACGAGGACGAGGACGACGACCCCGGGCGGGGCGCGGTCGTCTAGTCGGCGGCGGGCACTCTGAGGGTGGCCAGGACCGGGAGGTGGTCCGTGGCCACCCTCAGGTCTGTCTCGGGGAGGTGCAGAGGGACCCCGCAGCCCAGCACCTCGATGCCCTTCGTCGCGAAGATCGCGTCGATGCGCTGGTGCGGCTCGCTGTGGACCCAGGTGTGCTCGCCGCCGTCGGGGGCCACCGCCCAGCAGTCCTGGAGGCTCTCGGCGAGACGGCGGAACGTCCGGCCGCCCGGGCGCTCGTTGAGGTCGCCGCCCGCGACGGCGTGCTCGACGCCCATGCCGGCGAGACGGTCGAGGAGCATGCCGGCCTGCTCGTAGCGCTCGTCCTTCTGGAGGCTGAGGTGACAGCTGAGTACGCCGAGGCGGGCGTTGCCGAACCGGACGACGGCGGTCGCGAAGCCGCGCCTGTGCTGCCCAGGTGTGAGCGGGAGAAGGACGTCTTCCGTGCGCTCCACGGTGGCGCGGAGATCGCACAGGATGGCCGGGCCCGCCGCTGTCGCACCCCCGGTGAGGATGACGAGGTCGGCTGCGCGGGCCAGACGGGCGAGTTTCTTGCGCCAGTGGAAGAAGCGGGGGGCTTCTTGGACGAGGACGAGATCCGGTTCGCAGGCCTTGATGACTCGGGCGAGGGCGGCGGTGTCGTCGCGTAGGGAGCGGACGTTGTAGCTGAGGACTCGGACGAGCGCTGAATCGTCAGGTGCCATGGCGTTGATTTTTGCGCCTGACAGCTCGGGGCGCGAGGTATGTGTGCGACTGGCCCCCCGTTGTGGCTGGTCGCGCAGTTCCCCGCGCCCCTGAAAAGCCTTGCCCTCACCGCTGGATCACATGATCGGGTCCGGCTCTCGCGCCAAGTCGGCCGCGCCGACCATCCCCGCCTTGTTCCCCAGCTGAGCCGCGATGACATCCGCCACCGGGCGCCAGTTGCCGCCCACCAGCCAGCGCTTGTACGACTTGCGGATCGGGTCGAGGACCAGTTCGCCCTCGTCCGAGAGGCCGCCGCCGACGATGAAGGCGGACGGGTCGAAGAGGGAGGCCAGGTCGGCGAGGCCGGCGCCGGCCCAGCGGGCCAGCTCGCGGTAGGAGTCGACGGCGACCGGGTCGCCCTGCCGGGCGGCGACGGAGATGTGCTTGCCCTCGATGCCCTCCGGCGAACCGTCGCCGAGGGCGAGCAGCACCTCGGCGCGCTCCGGGGTGGCGTTGGCGCGCTGCTTGGCGTACCGGACGAGGGCGCGGCCGGAGGCGTACTGCTCCCAGCAGCCCTGCGAGCCGCAGCCACACAGCAGCCCGTCCGGCACCATGCGGATGTGGCCGAACTCGGCGGCGACGCCGAAGTGGCCGCGGCGCAGCTTGTTGCCGATGATGATGCCGCCGCCGAGGCCGGTGCCGAGCGTGATGCAGATGACGTTGCGGTGGCCCTTGCCGGCGCCGAACTTGTACTCGCCCCACGCGGCCGCGTTGGCGTCGTTCTCCACGACGACGGGGAGGCCGACGCGGGCCTCGACCTTCTCCTTCAGCGGCTCGTTGCGCCAGTCGATGTTGGGCGCGAAGTAGACCTCGGAGCGCTGCCGGTTGACGTAACCGGCGGCTCCGATGCCCACGCCGATGATCTCGTGACCTGCGCGTGCGCCCTCGACGGCGGAGGCGATGGCGTCCACGATGCCCTCGGGCGTGCCCGGGGTCGGCACCTTGAAGGTCGAGAGGATGTTGCCTTCCTCATCGACCACGCCGGCCGCGATCTTCGTGCCGCCGATGTCGACGCCGATGGTGAGTCCCATGAATCCCTCAGTTTCGGTCGAGCCCCGCTACGGCCCACCGTACCCGAGCGACCTCTAGTCCAGGTCGATGCGCTCCCCCGGACCAGGCTCCTCGCCGCCCTTCCCGGGCTTGGTGTCCCGCTGGGTCCAGCGCTGTTCCTGGGCCTGGACCGCGGAGCGGTAGGCGGCCAGCAGTTCGCTGCCGGCCGCTGCCAGGTGGTCGAAGACGTCCGGGTTGCGTTCGATGACGGGCTCGACGGCGGCCTTGGCCTGCTGGACGACCTGCTGCACCACCTGCTGGGCGGCCGGTCCGGCGACCGCCCCGAGCAGCGGTGACTGGATCGAGGAGAGCTTGTCGCTGACGGCGTCGACGAGTTTGCGCAGTTCCTCCGCGGCCGAGCCGGGCGGCGGGCCGTAACTGGCGCGGCGACGGGCCTTCTCCGCCGCGAGATCCTCGGCACACGCCGTCGCCCACGCGTCGGCGTCGGTGGCCCGCACCTCGTCCACGGCCTCGTTCCCCGAGGCGGCGTCTGACGGGCGGAGCTCTTCGCTCATGACGGACTCCTGACTGCGTTGCGTCCTTACGACGTTACCCGAACGGCCGCACCGGATTCACGGGGTCTGCGGCCAGAGATCCGGGTCCGGCGCGAACCGGACCCGCAGCTCCCCGTCGCGCAGCGCGGCCCCGGCGACGGTGCACCGGCGCAGCGCGGACGGCAGCGGCACGATCCGCCGGAACTGCCCGGCGGCGACGACGAGTTCGTCCCCGCGCCGGATGAGGTCCAGCTCGTCCCGTATCGCACCGGGGAGGGGCACGTGCCACACCAGCACGCCGTCCTCGGCCAGCCGGTCGACGACCGGCCACTCGACGCGGGAGGAGGTCTCCGGCGCCCCGGGCACCACGAGGGCGTCGAGGTCGTCGAGGCCGCGCGGGTCCCGTCCGGGGTGGGCGATCTCCACGACCTCGTACGTCTCCCGCCACTCCTCCAGCGTCTTGCGCTGCTGGGCGACGGGTCCGGCGAGCCAGCTGTCGGCGGACGCGTCGGGCAGGACCCGGTTGGCGATCAGGTGGTCGGGCCGCAGTCCGCGCAGGGCGAGCCCGAGGGTGGCGTCGCGCACGGCGTCGGCCCCGGCGGGGCCGGGTTCGGCGACGAGCCGTACGACGGTCTTGCGGTCGGCGATGACGGCCTCGACGGCGGCGAGTTCCAGGTCCCAGCGCGCGGTGGTCTCGTACAGCCACTCCGAGGGCATCGGCACCCCGGCCAGCCGTCCGAGCACGGGCCTGAGCGCCCGCGCGGCCTGCCGTTCGGGCGGCAGCAGCCGGCGCAGATAGCGGCGCAGTTCCCCGGGGAGGGCGAGGAGGGCGAGGGCCTGCGGGGTGGGCGGCAGGTCCACGACGAGCAGGTCGTGCCTCCCCCAGTGCCCGAAAGGCCTGGGAGGTGCCCCCATGGAGAGGGCCGCGTCCCGGAGGGCACGCAGGAGGGTGAGTTCCTCGGCGCCGGGCAGCGGGGTGACCTCTTCGGGGTCGAGGCGGGAGGCGCCGAGCAGGTCGAGGACGGAGGAGGCGCGCTCCTGGAAGCCGGCGAGGTCGTCCCGGAAACCGGCGGTCGCGTCGGGCCGCCAGGCGGTGAGTCCCTCCCGGACCTCGACGGGCACCGGCCCCGTGGCCACGCCCAGGACCGCGCCGAGGGTGTCGGTCCGGTCGCCGCTGAGGAGGAGGGTCCGCTCACCCGCGCGCGTGGCGGCGAGTGCGGTGGCGGCGGCAAGGGTCGTACGACCGCTGCCGCCGGGACCGGTGATCAGGAGGGTGCGCATGGGAGTGAACGGTAGATCCCCCCGCGGCAAATCCCTATTTCGCCCCGGACTCCACCCGCTTCTTCAGCCCGGCGAGCGCCCGGTCGATGATGACCTTCTCGGCCTTGCGCTTGATCATCCCGAGCATCGGGATCTTGACGTCGACGGTCAGGAGGTAGGTGACCTCGGTCGAACCGGTGCCGGTGGCCTTGAGGACGTACGAGCCGTCCAGCTGGCGCAGCATCTGGGACTTCACCAGCGTCCAGGAGACCTCGTTCTCCCCGGTCCACGTGTAGCCGAGCACCTGGTCGTCCTTGATGGCGCCGGCGTCCATGACGAGCCGTACCTGCTCGGCGCGGCCGGCGGCGTCCGTCGCGAGGACCTCCGCCTGCTTCACCTCGCCCGTCCAGTCCGGGTAGCGGGCGAAGTCGGCGATCACCGCCATGACGTCGGCCGGTGCCGCCTCGATCGTGATGCTCGAGCTGGTGTGTTCCGCCATCGCCGTGGCTCCTCCAGATGCGGGCCGGTAGGTCATGAAGCGTGCGCACGTGTGTGCAGCGTGAAGGCTACCGCGCACGTGACCGGCCGACTTCACCGCCCGTCACCCTTCGGACTTCACCGGCCGCTCACCATTCGAGCGCCCACGGCCGTCCACTCCCCGCGAAGTGCCCGACGTTGACGCACTCGGTCGCCCCGATCCGCATCCGGCGCACGAGCGGTTGGTGGACATGGCCGAACAGCGCGTACCGGGGCCGGGTGCGCCGGATCGCGTCCAGCAGCGCCCGGCTCCCTCGCTCGAAGCGGCGCGCGACGGTGTCGTAGACCAGCTCGGGCACCTCGGGCGGGATGTGCGTGCACAGCACGTCGACCTCGCCGACCGCCTCGATCTTCGCCGCGTACTCCTCGTCGCTGATCTCGTACGGCGTGCGCATGGGGGTGCGCAGGCCGCCGCCGACGAAGCCGAAGACCCGGCCGCCGATCTCCACGCGCTCGCCGTCGAGGACCGTGGTGCCCGGTCCGGCGTACTCCGCCCACAGGGGCGGCATGTCGACATTGCCGTAGGTGGCGTACGTCGGTGTCGGGAACGCGGCGAACAGCTCGGCGTACTGCTTGCGTACGGCCTTCTCGATGGCGCTCGCCCGGTCCGTACCGATCCCGGCCCACAGGCGGGCGCCGAACTCGCGGGCCTCCTCGAAGCGGCGGGCGGTGCGCAGCTCGACGATGCGGTCGGCGTTCTCGGTGCCGAACAGGTCGGGGAAGATGCCGCGGGAGTGGTCGGCGTAGTCGAGGAAGAGGACGAGGTCACCCAGGCAGATCAGGGCGTCCGCGCCCTCGCCGGCGCGGGCCAGGTCACGGGCGTTGCCGTGCACGTCGCTGACCACATGGACGCGTGTCCTGCGGTTTCCGGGTGGTGAGGGTGCCATGGCGATCAAGGGTAGGCGTGTGCGGCATACGTGAACAGTGGCGGCCGGACCTGCGGTTACTGGCCAGTCATCAGACGCCTCGACTACTCTGCGCTGAGAAACACCAATCCGTGTGACGCAGCGAACATCTCGCCGGGACCCCCTGTCGGAGACGCCATACCGGCGGGTAACGTCCGGGCAGTCCAGTCGTGCTCGGGATTTCAACAAGTGGCTGCAACCATGCAAAGAAGCCTGAGCACCTGCCCGAGCCTTGGACCGCACCGTCGCATCGCACAACGTCGTGGCGCCGGCGCCTTATTAGGAGCAGCAGTCTTGCGCGAGTTCAGCCTTCCGGCCTTGTACGAGGTCCCTGCGGACGGAAACCTCACCGACATCGTCCGCAGAAACGCCGCGCAGCATCCCGACGTCGCCGTCATCGCCCGCAAGGTGGACGGCGCCTGGCAGGACGTGACGGCCACGACCTTCCTCGCGGAGGTGCACGCGGCGGCCAAGGGTCTCATCGCCTCGGGTGTGCAGCCCGGCGACCGGGTGGGCCTGATGTCGCGGACCCGCTACGAGTGGACGCTGCTCGACTTCGCGATCTGGTGCGCGGGCGCGGTCACCGTGCCGGTGTACGAGACCAGCTCGCCGGAGCAGATCCAGTGGATCCTCGCCGACTCCGGCGCGACCGCCTGCATCGTGGAGCTGGACAATCACGCGGCGGCCGTGGAGTCGGTGCGCGACCGGCTGCCCGCGCTCAAGCACGTCTGGCAGATCGAGGGCGGGGGCGTGGCGGAGCTGGGCCGGGCCGGCCAGGACATCAGCGACGCGGCCGTCGAGGAGCGCAGCTCGCTGGCGAAGGCGGACGACCCGGCGACCATCGTCTACACGTCCGGCACCACCGGCCGTCCCAAGGGCTGTGTGCTGACCCACCGCAGCTTCTTCGCGGAGTGCGGCAACGTGGTGGAGCGGCTGCGCCCGCTGTTCCGCACCGGCGAGTGCTCCGTGCTGCTCTTCCTGCCGCTCGCGCACGTCTTCGGGCGGCTCGTGCAGATCGCGCCGATGATGGCGCCGATCAAGCTGGGCACCGTCCCGGACATCAAGAACCTCACCGACGAGCTGGCCTCCTTCCGGCCGACGCTGATCCTGGGCGTGCCGCGCGTCTTCGAGAAGGTCTACAACTCGGCGCGTGCCAAGGCGCAGGCGGACGGCAAGGGCAAGATCTTCGACAAGGCCGCCGACACCGCGATCGCGTACAGCAAGGCGCTGGACACCCCGTCGGGTCCGTCCCTCGGGCTGAAGATCAAGCACAAGACCTTCGACAAGCTGGTCTACAGCAAGCTGCGCGCGGTCCTCGGCGGCAAGGGCGAGTACGCCATCTCCGGCGGCGCCCCGCTGGGTGAGCGGCTCGGCCACTTCTTCCGCGGCATCGGCTTCACGGTCCTGGAGGGCTACGGCCTCACCGAGTCCTGCGCGGCCACCGCCTTCAACCCCTGGGACCGGCAGAAGATCGGCACGGTCGGTCAGCCGCTGCCCGGCTCGGTGGTCCGGATCGCCGACGACGGCGAGGTGCTGCTGCACGGCGAGCACCTGTTCAAGGGCTACTGGAACAACGAGGCCGCGACCGCCGAGGCGCTGGCCGACGGCTGGTTCCACACCGGTGACATCGGCACCCTCGACGAGGACGGCTATCTCAGGATCACCGGCCGCAAGAAGGAGATCATCGTCACCGCGGGCGGCAAGAACGTCGCCCCGGCCGTGATCGAGGACCGTATCCGTGCGCACGCGCTGGTCGCGGAGTGCATGGTCGTCGGCGACGGGCGGCCCTTCGTGGGCGCGCTGGTCACCATCGACGAGGAGTTCCTGGGCCGTTGGGCGGCCGAGCACGGCAAGCCGGCGGATGCCACCGCGGCGTCGCTGGCCGGGGACGCGGACCTGAACGCTGCCATCCAGGCCGCGATCGACGACGGCAACGCCGCGGTGTCGAAGGCGGAATCGGTGCGGAAGTTCCGCATTCTGTCCTCCCAGTTCACGGAGGAGTCGGGCCACCTGACGCCGTCCCTGAAGCTCAAGCGCAACGTGGTGGCGAAGGACTACGCGGACGAGATCGAGGCGATCTACCAGAAGTAGTCACTGCGGTACGGGACTTATGGCGCGGTGTCCTCCACGAGGACCCGCGCCATCGTCCGTTCCGCGAGTGCGGTGATCGTCACGAACGGGTTGACGCCGATCGACCCGGGCACGAGCGAGCCGTCGGTGACGTACAGCTTCGAATACCCCTTCACCCGGCCGTAGTTGTCGGTCGCCTTGCCCAGCACGCAGCCGCCCAGCGGGTGGTAGGTGAAGTCGTCGGCGAAGGTCCGGCTGGGCGTGCCGAACAGATCGGTGCGGTAGATGGTCACGTTCGCCGAGTTGATCCGGTCGAAGAGCTTCTTCGCCATGCCCGAGGACACCGCGCTCTGGGCCGCGGTCCAGCCCAGCTTCACGCCGTCCGTGGCGCTGTCGTAGGTGAACGCGGCCCGCTGCGGGTTCTTGGTGATCGCCAGGTAGAGACTGACCCAGTGTTCGAGGCCCGTGGGCAGAGGGGCGATCTCGGCGAAGACGGGGTTGGCGGTGTTGGCCCAGTCGTCGATGCCCATGACCGGCATGGTCGACTGGTTGGCCCCGACCGTGTCCCACAGGTGGTTGGCCCGGCCGAGCATGGTGTTGCCGTTGGGCCCCCATCCGGCGCCGACGCTCGCGTTCAGGGCGGGCAGGGTGCCGGTGTCCCGGGCGCGGACGAGGAGTTCGGTGGTGCCGAGGCTGCCGCCGCCGAGGAACAGGTAGGTGCAGCTGTACTGCTTGGTCTCGACGACCGTGCCGGCGTCGTTGATCCGGTCGGCGGTCAGGACGTACGACCCGTCGCTCGCCCGGCTGATGGCCCTGACCCGCTCCATGGTGGTGATGGTGACGTTCCCGGTGCCGAGCGCGGCGGCGAGATACGTCTTGTCGAGGCTCTTCTTGCCGTGGTTGTTGCCGTAGATGACCTCCTGGGCGAGCGCCGACTTCGTCGCCGTGCCGGCGGCCTCCTTCTGCATGTAGGCGAAGTCGTAGGTGCTGGGCACGAAGGTGGTCCTCAGGCCGGTGTTCTGGGCGTGCTTGCGGGAGATCCGGGTGAAGCGGTACCACTCCGTCGACTCGAACCAGGCCGGGTCGACGGTGTTGACGCCGAGCATGGCGTTGGCGCGCGGGAAGTACGTCGCGTACATCTCGTCGGCGTCGACGGTCGGGAACTGTTCGGCGAAGTACGACTTGAGCGGGGTCACCGCCATGCAGCCGTTGACCAGCGAACCGCCGCCGACGCCCCGCCCCACGAACACCGACATGTCGGCGAAGTGCACCCGGTCCAGGACGCCGGGGTAGGGGCTGATGTCCTTGTTGACGACGTCCAGCCACAGGAACGTGGCCAGCGGTGCCTCGGTGCGGGTGCGGAACCACATGGAGCGCTGGTCCGGACTGGCGGTGGAGCAGAAGACCTTGCCGTCGGAGCCGGCGGTGTTCCAGAGCCGGCCCATCTCGATCATGAGGGTGCGGATGCCCGCCTGGCCGAGGCGGAGGGCGGCCACGGCGGCGCCGTAGCCCGAACCGACCACGATGGCCGGGGCGTTGTCGACGGCGGCCGGTTCCACGGCCGACGCGGACTCGAGACCGATGCGGGTGAGACCGGACGCGGCGGCGGTCTGGAGGGCCACCATGCCCAGGATGTGACGTCTCGTCAGCTGACGCTGCATCAGTTTTGCTGTCATGCGCGCAGCATGGGCGGATTATTCGGTTCCGCCTAGACGGCTAGAGCAACGTCTTCAACTTTTCTGCCAGCAGGTCCCAGCGCCACTTCTCCTCGACCCAGGCCCGGCCCCGCTCCCCCATCCGCTGCCGCAGCTCCGCGTCGCCCAGGAGGGCCAGGATCCGCTCGGCGGAGTCCTCGACCGACCCGCCGCGTACGACCCACCCGGTCTCCCCGTCGAGCACGGCGTCCGGCGCCCCGCCGGAGTCCCCGGCGACGACCGGCAGCCCGGTCGCGGAGGCCTCCAGGTACACGATCCCGAGCCCCTCGACGTCCAGCCCGCCCCGCCGCGTCCGGCACGGCATCGCGAACACGTCCCCGGCGCCGTAGTGCGCGGGCAGCTCGGACCAGGGCACGGACCCGGTGAAACGGACGGAGTCGGCGACCCCGGTCTCGCGCGCAAGCCTGCGCAGCTCCTTCTCGTACGGCCCGCCCCCGACGATCAGCAGCACCGCGTCCGGCTGGTCGGCGAGAATCCGCGGCATCGCCAGGATCAGCGTGTCCTGCCCCTTGCGCGGCACCAGCCGCGAGACGCACACCACCACCGGCCGGTCGGTCAGCCCGAGCCGCGCCCGCACGACGTCACCGCCCGACCCCGGATGGAAGGTCTTCTCGTCCACCCCCGGCGGCAGCTGCACCATCCGCGAGCCGGCCTGCGGCGTCAGCGCGCCGGCGATCCGCGACCGCGTGTACTCGCCGAGGTAGGTGATCGTGTCCGTGCCCTCGCCGATCCGGCGCAGCAGCTGACGCGCGGCGGGCAGCTGCGCCCACCCCGCCTCGTGCCCGTGGGTCGTGGCCACCAGCCGCTCGGCCCCGGCCTTCCGCAGGGCGGGCGCCATCAGCCCGAGCGGCGCCGCCGCCCCGAACCACACCGACGTGCAGCCGTGTTCCCGCAGCAGTCCGACCGCCGTACGCGTGGCCGCGGGCGTCGGCAGGAGCATCGTCGTACGGTCGCGTACGACGGTGAAGGGCTGCTCGGCGTCGAAGGCGGCCGTGGCCTCTACGCCCTCCCGGCCCCGCTTCCAGGTCGACGCGTAGACCACGAGCCGCTCGGGATCGAGGCGCAGCGCCATGTTGTGCAGGAACGCCTGGATACCGCCTGGCCTGGGCGGGAAGTCGTTCGTGACGATCAGGGTCTTGGACATCGTCGTGCGCATCGCCGCCGACCCTATCCAACGGCGGGCCCACCGCCGCTCCACGACCCCCGCACAGCCGGTCCCGGCCGCGTTTATGGCACCCTCACAGCAGGTCGGGACATCATGGCCATCTCAAAGACGGCACAGACGGCAACGCGCGAACAGGGGCTCCGGTGGACATTGCGGGTGCGAGGCGGTCTCCGGCGGGACTGCTGGTGACCTGGGGCCTGACGAGGCTGTTGCTGCTCCTGTTCGTCCTGAAGGTGTACGTCTTCCCCGGCCCGGACGTCACCAGCGACGTGTCGGTGATCTACCAGGGCTGGTACGACGTGCTGCGCACCGGCACCTTCCCGCAGGACGACGTCACCTGGCAGTACCCGCCGGCCGCAGCGCTGGCGATCCTCTCCCCCGCGCTGCTGCCTTTCCTTCCGTACGCGACCGCGTTCTTCGTCCTCGCCTTCCTCGCCGACCTGGTGGTCCTCTCCCTGCTGCTGTACGGGGGCCTGCGCCCCGGCCGGAGCCTGCGCGGCGCCTGGGTATGGGTGGTGGGCGTCCCGCTGCTCGGCCCGACCGTGTACGCCCGCTACGACGTGATGGTCACCGCCGTCGCCGTGGCCGCGCTGCTCGCGGGCGCCCGGCATCCGCGGGTGATGGGCGCCCTGGTGGGCTTCGGGGCGATGCTCAAGGTGTGGCCGGTGCTGCTGCTGGTGGCCGCCCGCAGGCGCGGTGTCTGGATGTCGGCGGCGGTGACGGCGGCCGGTCTCGCGGCCCTGTTCGCGGTGACCATGCCCGGCTCCTTCGCGTTCCTGACCTTCCAGGCCGACCGGGGCACCGAGGTGGAGTCGCTGGGCTCGCTGGTCTTCCATGTGGCCCGGCAGTTCGGCTGGGACGGCCAGGTGCTGCTGAACTACGGCTCGGTGGAGTTCCTCGGCCCGTGGGTGAACGTCGTCAGCACCGCCGCGCTCGCCCTGACCGGCATCGCCTTCGGCTGGCTGCTGCTGTGGCGGCTGGTGGCGACCCGCTTCGAGGCGCACACCACGGCGGACGCGGCGTTCGTGGCGGTGCTGCTGTTCACGACCACGAGCCGGGTGATCAGCCCGCAGTACATGGTGTGGCTGATCGGCCTGGCGGCGGTCTGCCTGTGCTTCCGGGCGAGCCGGATGACGGTGCCCGCGCTGCTGGTCCTGGTGGCGTCCTTCGTGACGGTCCTGGAGTTCCCGGTCTACTTCGCCGACGTCGTCGCCAGCGACCGCCTCGGCGTCACCCTCCTCTTCCTCCGCAACGGCCTGCTCGTCGCCGCGACCGTGCTGGCGGCCGTCGAGCTGTGGCGGGGCACGGTCAGCGCGGCCGCCGAGGACCCCGAGCGGGCTCAGGTCGCGCAGGCCACGGAGGAGCCGTCGGAGACCTCGGTCACCTCCTGACGCCGGGACCGCCCGAGGATCACGCCCACCACCGCGCACTGCACGGCCATCGCCGACGCCATCGCGAGGCACACCCCGGGCAGCCCGAGCCCGGACAGCCCGTACGCCAACGGCAGTTGGACCGCCGTACCGAGCAGCGTCACCCTCAGCAGCACCGGCGCGCCCCCGCTCCCCTCGAAGACCCCGCCCAGCGCGATGAAGCAGGCCATCAGCAGCAGATAGGGCCCGACGCAGCGCAGGAACAGCACCCCCTCGCCGGCGACGCCGCCCTCGGCGCCGAAGGCGGCCATGATCCAGGGCGCGGTCACGGCGAACAGCACAGCGGCGGCCGCCCCGAAGGCGCCGGACACCACGACCGCCTCCCGCCCGATCGCCCGCCGCGCGTCCCTGCCGGCGCCCAGCAGATGCGCGGTGTGGAGGGAGGCGGCCTGCCGGACCGCGTAGAAGCCCATGGTGGCCACGTACAGGACCTTGTACGCGATGGCGTACGCGGCCACCGCCGTCACCCCGACCCGCGCCACGATCCCGACCAGCACCAGCGCCCCGCCCTGCCGCACGGTGAAGTCGGCGGCCATGGGCAGCCCCGTGCGCAGCACGCGCCGGAAGGCCACCCCGGGCCCCGCGGCCGCCCTCAGCAGCGCGTTCCGTCGCAGGGCGAGGAGTCCCGCCCCCAGCGCCACGCACCGGCACAGCACCGTGGAGGCGGCGGCGCCCTGGACGCCGTAGAGGTGGATGAGGAGCGGGTCGCAGACGAGGATCAGTCCGTTGGCGAGCAGGGCGAGCCGCATCGGTGTCCTGGTGTCCCCCGTGCCCTTCAGGATCCCGTCGACCAGCTGCTGGGCGAAGAACACGGCGATTCCCGGCATCGATATCGCGAAGTACCCGACGGCGAGGGGCAGCGCCGCGCCCCCGCCGAGGACCAGCCGCGCCAGCGGCTCCCGCAGCAGATACCCGCCCGCCACGACCACCGGCGTGACCACCCCGAACACCGCCCAGCCCCCGCGCACGGCGGCCCGTACCGCCCCGGGATCCCGCGCGCCCCTGGCATGCGCGACCAGCACGGTCGTGCCCGAGCCGAAGACCAGGGCGACTCCCAGCAGCACGTTCTCCGCGTTGGTCGCCACGGCGACGGCCGCGACCGCCGCTCCGCCGAGCCGGGAGACCCAGACGGTGTTGATGATCCCGGCGGCCACGGAGGCGAGCAGCGAGAAGTAGACGGGACGGGCGAGCGCGACGAGCCGACGCCGATGACTGTCCATGACCACGGCCCCGAAGACCACAGCAACCCCCTCGAAACGAGCTACCTCGTTTCGAGGTAGCTCGATAAGAGGTACCATGGCGTCACGACGACCACAAGGAGGAATCGGCGTGCTGGAGCTGTCGATCCTGGGCTTCCTGGCCGAAGAGCCCTTGCACGGCTATGAGTTGAAGGAGCGCATCAAGGCGCTCAGCGGTCATGTCCGCCCGGTCAGCGACGGCGCGCTCTATCCGGCCATCACCCGGCTGATCAAGGCGGGCAAGCTCGACGAGCACACCGAGCCGGGCGCGAGCGCGGCCCCGCGGCGCACGCTCTCCCTCACCGGCACGGGCCGTGCGGACCTCCTGGAGCGCCTGCGCCATCCCAAGCCGGTGGAGATCTCCGACCAGGTCCGCTTCAACACGGTCCTGACGTTCCTGCGGCACCTCCCGGACCGCCGCGAACAGGCCGCGGTGCTCCGCCGCCGCCTGGAGTTCCTCGACACGCCCACGAGCTTCTTCTACGACGAGGGCAGACCCGTGCGCGCGGAGGAGGCGGCGGACCTGTTCCGGGAGGGCATGCTGCGGGTCGCGCGGGCGACCGGGGAGGCGGAACGCACCTGGCTGGAGGAGGCCATCGAGCGGCTCAGCCGAGCTGAGTCCGCAGATAGTCCCGCCACTGGGCCGTGAAGTCGTCCAGGCTCGTGCCGAGCACGGCCCTCAGCGCGTCCTCGACGGCCCCGGCGCGCCGCTTGTGGGCGCCCACCGCCTGGTAGAACGCCCGAAGCCGGTCGGTGCCCCACCGGTCCGCGATCATCCGGCAGGCCAGCCAGCCGCTCTCGTAGGCCTCCGCCAGCTTCGTCGCGTCGCCGCTGAACCCGAAGTCCGCGTCCTCGGGCAGGGACTTCGGCGTCCGCCCCTCGGTCACGGACCGCCACAGCTCCGGCGCGGCCTGGACCGGCGACCGGCCGGAGCCGAGGTAACCGATCCAGTCCGCGTACCCCTCGGACAGCCACAGGGGGGTGGCCGCGGTGGTGTGGTCGCGGGTGGCGACATGAGTGGTCTCGTGGGTGAGCACGACCTGCTTGCCGACGCTGCCGAGGACGCCGTACGCGTCGGGGTTGACGATGATCCGGTCCGCGGGCGCGCGCGCCGGGGAGCCCGTCTCGCCGGTGGTGACGGCGGCGATCCCGCGATACGACGAGGCGGGCGACCCCAGCAGCCCGGCCATGCCCTCCAGCGACGTCGGTACGAGCACGACGACGTGCCGCGCCCAGTCGGTGCCCCACTGCGCCGACACCGCCGGAACGGCACGGTCCGCGAGATCGGCGTAGGTGTGCAGCGCCGCGCTCGACCGCCCGACGCCTAGGACGAGGCTGTGCTTCCCGCGGACGACGTCCACCTCGCCCTGGTCCCACAGCTGCTGGGCGGACTTCTTCGCGGGCTGTTCCCGGTCGACGTACCACTCGCCCCCCGCGTCCAGGCTCAGGGTGAGCGTGCGGCCGACGGTGACGGGGGCGTTGTCGTAACCCTGTATGCGGTACTTGAGCTCGACGTCCGCGGTGGCCTCGGTGCCGTCCTGGTGGAGCCCCGTCAGCCGGTACGCCCACGCCGCGAACGGCACGCCCCGCGCGTTCTCGAACCAGTCCAGCGAACCCGTCTGCATGAACGCGGCCCGGTCCCGGTCGAGCACGGCCACCGACCGCCGGTCGAGCAGCTCCTGGACATCGGCCTTGGCGGTCCCGGTCCCCGGCTTTCCCCCACAGGCCACCAGGGAGACCAGCAGCAGACACAGCGCGAGTGCCCCGTGTCTCGACGCCCGCCTTCGACCAGCCATTTCACGATCGTACGGCGGGAGCGGCGCCAGGGTCAGAGGGCCGGGTCAGACCCGGGTGACCGTCGCGCCCGGCATCATGCCCACCGGGTCGTAGCGGACGGGGGCGCCGGGGTAGGGGGCGTGGATCACCTGGCCGTTGCCGACGTACATGCCGACATGGCTCGCGTCACCGCGGTAGGTGACCAGGTCACCGGGCTGCGCCTGGGAGAGCGGGACCTGACGGCCCGCGTAGCGCTGGCCCTGCGAGGTGCGCGGCAGGGAGACGCCGGCATGCCGGTACGACCACACCATCAGGCCCGAGCAGTCGAAGCCGGAAGGGCCGGTCGCGCCCCAGACGTACGGCTTGCCGAGCGCGGCGCGGGCCGCGGCGACCGCGGCGGCGGCCCGGGCGTTGGGCGGCAGCGCGCCGCCGAGGTCGGGCATCTCGTCGCGGCCGGAGCGGGAGGCCCGGTCGTACGCGGCGCGCTCCTCGGACGGCAGGGAGTTGAGCAGCCGGCGGGCCTCGGCGAGCTTCTTCTCCACCGTCCGCTTGTGATGCGCGACGGCCTTGCGGCTCTTCTCCAGCTCGGCCAGCTGACCGGCCGCCTCCGCGCGCTCCTGGGCGAGTTCCCGCATCGCCGTCTGGAGGTCCTTGAGCTCACCGGCCTGATGGGCGGTGATCCGGTCGAGGGCGGCGGCCTTGTCGAGGTAGTCGTCCGGGTCGTCGGAGAACAGCAGGGCGAGGGACGGGTCGAGGCCGCCGGAGCGGTACTGGGCGCCGGCCAGCGAACCGAGCGTCTCCCGCATGGCGTTGATGCGGTCCTGCTGCCGGGCGATCCGGTCCTGCGCGGTACCGACCTGCTTCTTCAGCGAGTCGGCGCGTTCGTCGGCCTTGTTGTAGGCCTCGGTGGCTTTCTCGGCCTCCTCGTAGAGGCGGTCCACCTCGGCACGGGTGTCGTCGTGCGGGGCGGCCGTGGCCGGTACGGCCCCGAGGGCCGCGGCGGTGGCGGTCAGGACGCAGAGCGCGGCACTGGCGCCCCGGTCGAACCCGGACGATGTCGATGCAAGGCGGCGATGGGACCTCACGAGAAGCCGCACCCCTTCCGCTGGCGGACAGGAAACGCGGCCGACAGTAGCCCCGCGACAAGGGCGCTTCCAAAGACCTCCACGGCCACACAACGTGACACCCCGCCACCGACGCAGGTCAGTGGCGGGGCGTGGGGTCAGTTCACGTCGCCGGGATTCGCCCGAACGGGCGGTGGGGTGTCGTGATCTTGAAGGTGATCCTCGGGGGGATCAGATCCGGACGCCGAACTGGAACGGCATGTTGCCGATCGACTCGTAGCGCACGACCGTGCCGGTGCGCGGGGCGTGGATCACCTGGCCGTTGCCGGCGTAGAGGCCGACGTGGTGCAGGTCGCCGTAGAAGATGACGAGGTCGCCGACCTTGAGCTGGCTCTGCGAGTAGATGCGCGTGCCGGCGTTGGCCTGGGCCTGCGACGTGCGCGGGATGGAGACGCCGGCCTGGGCGTAGGCCCAGGAGGTCAGGCCCGAGCAGTCGTAGGAGGCGGTGCCCGTGGCGCCGTAGACGTACGGCTTGCCGAGCTGCGTCTGGGCGGCCTGGAAGGCGGCGGCGGCGAAGTTGGAGGCGGGCGGGGTGTCGCCGAGGTTCACGCGCTCGCTGGCGGAGCGGCTGGCGCGCGCGTCCTCGGCGGCGAGGGCGGCCTTCTCGGCGGCCGTCAGCGTGTTGAGGAGCTTCTGCGCCTCGGCGAGCTTGCCCTGGACTTCCTTCTTCTTCTTGGCCAGTTCGGTCCGGGTGGAGGAGAGGTCCTTGAGCTTCTCGGAGGCCTCGGCACGCTCCTGCGCGAGCTCGCGCTGCTTCTCCTGGATCTTCTTCAGCGCCTCGACCTGCTGGGCGCTCAACTGGTCGGCCGTGGAGGCCTTGTCCAGGTAGTCGTCCGGGTTGGACGACAGGAAGAGCTGGAGGGAGGCGTCTATGGAGCCCGTGCGGTACTGGGCGGCGGCCGCGAGACCCATGGAGTCACGGAGCCCGTTGAGCTCCTCCTGGCCGCGGGCCACGGTGTCCTGGATGGCGGAGATCTCCTTCTGGAGCTTCTCCTGCTTCTCCTTGGCGCCGTTGAGCTTCTCGGTGGCCTGCTCGGCCTCCTCGTAGAGCTTGTCGACCTTGGACTTGACCTCGTCCTTGCTGGGCTTCTCGCTCGGTGCCGCGTTGGCGGCGTTGGCGCTCAGCGCGACGGCGGCGGCAGCAGCGGTGGTCAGCACGGTCACGCGTGTGCGGCTCGGCTGCTTGGGTCGACGGTGGGACGCCACGGAGGTGAGCTCCTTCTTGTGAGTGATCACCCGTTCGGAGGTTCGAGCCCAGACCCTAGTGACCTTCTTGTGATCAGTTCAAATCCTCACGCGAAAAAATCGGTCACGGACTGCATTCTTTACACACAACTCACGTGCGGTAATGCTCGATTGACACTACGTTGCGTGACGATCCGACCAATTCGGGCAATGAGCCCACAAGTTCGATGTTTAGGACAGGCGCTTGAGAAGCATCGCCGAAGCGACCGGCCTGGCCCCCGCCTTGGCCACCCCGTCGGCGACCTCGCGGTCGGTGGAGGCGACGATGACGGGCCGGCCCGGCGGCTCGGCGCGCACCAGCTGGCGGATCAGTTCGTCGGCCGTGACACCCGGCTTGGAGAACAGCACCCGCACCCCGCGCGGCGGCGCGAGCAGCACCGGCGCGGCCAGCTCGGCACCGTCGAAGACACAGGTGACCTCCGCCCCGGTCTGCGCCGCGAGCTGCGAGAGCTGACCGAGCAGCCGCAGCCGCTGCTTCTCCAGCGGCATCTGGGGATAGCCGGTCTTGGTGACGTTGTAGCCGTCGACCACCAAGTGGGCCTGCGGCAGGGCCAACAGCTGATCCAGAATGGCCGGATCATGCTCGGACAGGGCCCGCGCGGCGATGTCCTTCGGTGTCATGCGTCCCGGTTCGACCGCGTCGACGGTCTCCGCGGGCCGTACCGACACGGGCGGCAACGCCAGCTCCCGGCGCAGCCCTTGGGCCGCGTCGAGCACGGTGTCCAGCAGCAGCCGCACGCGCATGTCCTCGACACTGCGCCCCTCACGCGCCGCCCTGCGCGTCGCCTCCAGGGCCGCCTCGGCCTCGCTCAGCCGGGCCTTGAGCCGCCGCGTCTCGACCTCGGCGGCGGACACCTGCGTCTGCCCCTCGGCGCGCACGGCGTCCATCTCGCCCTGCAGCTTGCGCAGCGCCGCCTCGCCGCGCTTGACGTCACTGAGGGCGGCGCGCAGCTTGCGGTGAAGCGATTCGGCTTCCTTCTTCGCCGACTCCAGCTCGGTGCGCAGCCGCTCGGTCTCGGTCCGGGTCTGCTCCCGGGCCGCCACCAGCTCCTCGCGCAGCCGCTCCAGCTCGATGCGGCTCTCCTCGTCGGCCCGCTCGGCGTCGGCCCGCTGGGCCTCCTCGCCGGCCGCGGTCACGAGCTTCACCCAACCCGTGGGGCGCAGAACATAGGCCGCGGCCGCCACGTCGAGCGGATCCGCGGCCGGGGGCGGCGAGCCGGTGTCGAGAGCGCCGGAGAGCTCCGGCTGGGCCTCTCTGAACTTCTCGCCGATCCGCTGCCGGAACAGCGGATCGGTCTCCAGCGCCGCCGCCATCGCGTTGCCGGCGAACTTGGCCCGCCGGTTCGGCGCGAAGCGCGCGTACTGTCTGAGCTGCGCGGGCAGTTCACCGACGGTCAGTCCGCCGAAGCCGTCCGACACGATCTGTACGACACGGCGGCGCACCCCGTCGGGCAGCGGACGGTCGAGCACCTCAGCGGCGCCGTCGCCCGGCCCCCCGCCTTGTGACTCCACCATCCGTCAACACCCCAACCTGTGTGCGGGGGCCGCTCCCTCAGGAGCCGGCGCCCGGCCTGTCCACGAGTTCCACCTGATCCACGGCGTTGCACCAGCGGCAGCGCACCGACTCGATGGTCTCACTGACCACCTCGCGCTCCTCGACCTTCGGCTCACCGGCCAGGTCGAGGTGGACGTACTCGACGACCTTCGACGAGCGGGTCACGTCGAACCGCGTGAGGTTGCCGCAGAGGGTGCAGCGCCACCGCGTCGAGGCGGTCGGCAGGGGAACCGTCATCGTGCCTGTGCTCTTTCCTGCTAGGTCTTCTATTGTCCGCGACACACCGGGCCCGGTGCGTGTGGCTCGTAACCCTACGGCCTGGCGGGTAGTCGTCGCTCGGCCGTCCATATCGCCCACCCGGCGGCGAGGCGGTCTGTTCGGTTGCGTCCCGTTACGTCATGCTCTGTGTTCATGATCAGCAACTGGAGGGTGACGGTCGGTGGCGCGAGCAGGTCGTTGTGGGGGTCGGCACCGGTCACCTACGGCCTGATCGCCCTGTGCTGTCTGCTGTTCCTGATCGGCCCGGCCGCGGGCCTCAATCCGGCCTACGGCACCGGCGACGAACTGCTGGCCGCCCAGCGGGCCTACTTCCACCGCTGGGGGGTGGTCCCCGCAGAACTGTTCGAAGGCTCGGCCCGAGCCGCCCTGACCCCCGCGACGGCCCTCTTCGTGCACGGCAGCTGGGTCCACCTCCTCGGCAACATGCTCTTCCTCTATGTCTTCGGAGTGCTGACCGAGGAACGGATGGGCCGCGTCCAGTTCACGCTGTTCTACGTCGGCTGCGGCTATCTGGCGCTGCTGGGCTACGCGGCGGCGAACTCCGACTCCGACCAGTCGCTGGTGGGCGCCTCCGGGGCGATCTCAGCCGTGCTCGGAGCGTTTCTCTACCTGTTCCCCGGGGCCAGGGTGACAAGCCTGCTGCCGTTCCTCTTCTTCCTCCCGCTGCGCTTCCCGGCCTGGGTGGTGCTGCCGTTCTGGGCGGCCCTGCAATGGCTGGCGGCGGGCCGGGCGCCGAACGGGCCCGGGGTGGCGTATCTGGCGCACCTGGTGGGCTTCGGCCTGGGCTTCGCCTTCGCGTGGGTGCGATTCCCCCCTGCGACTAGAGTGAAGCCCGCCCCAGCTCCGGCCCCCGAGGGAGAGAACCAGCCGTGATCACCGCGATCGTCCTCATCAAGACCAGCGTGGACCGGATCCCCGAGATCGCCGAGTCGATCGCGGCGCTGGACTCCGTGAGCGAGGTCTTCTCCGTCACCGGCACCTACGACCTGATCGCCATGGTCCGCGTCCGGCAGCACGAGGACCTCGCCGAGGTCATCCCCGGCAGCATCAGCAAGATCCCGGGCGTCGAGGCCACGGACACCCACGTCGCCTTCCGCACGTACTCCCAGCACGACCTGGAGGCGGCGTTCGCGATCGGGCTCGACAACTAGACGGTGACGTCGAGGGCGGCAATGCCCTTGTTCGTGCCGGCGTAGACACGGCGGCCGTGGACGAGGGGGGTCAGCAGGACGCCCGGGTCGGGGCCCACCGTCGCCTTCCAGAGCAGCTCGCCCCGCAGGTCGAGGGCGTGGACCTCGGTGTCGGTGCGTACGTAGACCGTGGAGTCCACCAGCACCGGGTCGGAGAAGGCCCCGCCCCCGCCGTACGTCCAGACCACGTCGCCGCGCGCCGTGATCGCCTTGAGCGCCGCCCCCGTGTCGGTCACCCCCAGGAAGGCGAAGGAGTCCGCGTTCGCCGGGACGTAGGAACCGGCGAGGTCCGGCTCCCGCCACTTCAGGCGGCCCGTCAGATCCAGCCCGAACAACTCGGCGGCCTGGTTCCCGGTGCTCACGATCACGGTGTCGCTGCTGACGGCGGGCCGGCCGACATCACCGTCCAGCGGGGCGTCGAACGGCGTGGCGCCGCCCTCGCGGATGCCGTAGAGGTGGTTGTCGTAGCAGGGCACGTAGAGGACGTCGCCGGCCACGACGAGCTCTTCGTGCGGCGCACCGTCCAGCTCGGCGTACCAGCGCACCTTGCCCCGGCCGTCGTAGGCCTGCACGATCCCCGCCCCGTCGATCGTGTGCTTCGAGGAACCGACGACGACGTTGCCTCTGAACACCGCGGGCTGCTGGAAGAACGGACTCGGCAGCTCGCGCGTCCACATCACCTCGCCCTCGGCGCTCAGTGCGATGAGCCGGCCCGGTTCGGGCTCGGTGTCGCTGACCACTGCGACGAAGATCCCGTCGGCCGTGAAGACCGGCCGGGTGACGAAGGACGCCCCCTTGAAGACGGTCGCCTTCCAGCGTTCCTTGCCGTCGCTTCCCAAGGCCCGCAGGTTCCCGTCGTCCCCCACGAAGTACAGCGTCCGGCCGTCGACGGAGAGCGCCCCGCCGGCACCGCCGGCCACGTGCGGCGGGCCGCCGGCCTTGTACGTCCAGTTCACGGACGCCTTCCGTGCGACGGACCCCGGCGCCTTCGCGCTCCCGCCCTTCCCCTCGCCCGAGCTCCCGGTCTCCGACTGCCCGAGCCACCACCAGGCGCCCGCTCCCCCGGCGCCGGCGACCACGACCCCGCCCGCGGCGAGGCGCAGCAGCCCGCGCCGCGACGGCCGTCCATCCGCGGCTTCCACCTCGGGCGGCGCCACGTCAGGCGTCTCCGCCACCGGCGCCACATACTCGACCCGGCTCTCCCGCTCCCCCGACTCCCGCTCCGGAAGCCAGATCTCGGTCCCCTGAGACGCCTCGGGGCCCGGCCCCGCAGCGGTGTACCAGCCCGGACGCAGACCGCCGCGCGGGGAACCCCCCACGGCCGCCACGACGTCCGCCGGCATCGGCCGCTGCCCCGGCTCCTCCCGGAGGCAGGCCTCCACCAGCGGCAGCAGTTCCCTCGGTACGCCCGTCAGGTCGAAGTCCCGGGTCAGGATGCGCAGCAGGATCACCGAGTCCTGCCCCTCGCCGAAGGGCTCGCGGCCGCTCGCCGCGTAGGCGAGGACGGCCCCCAGGGAGAACACGTCGCTCGACGGTCCGACCTTGCCGCCGTTGCGGATCTGCTCGGGCGAGACATAGCCGACCGAGCCCACGATCGCGCCGGTGCGGGTCATCGCCGTCGCTTCGAGGGCCCGGACGATCCCGAAGTCGATGACCCTGGGGCCGTCCGGCGCCAGCAGGATGTTGGAGGGCTTCAGGTCCCGGTGGACCATGCCACGGGCGTGGATCGCGCCCAGCGCCTCCCCGAGCGCGGCCCCCAGCACCCGGACCGCAGGCTCGGGCAGCGGTCCGCCGTCCAGGACCGCGTCCCGCAGGTTCGGTCCCTCCACGAACTCCGTCGCCATCCAGGGGCGCTCGCCCTCGGGGTCGGCGTCCACGACCCGTGCGGTGTACGTGCCCGCCCCGCCGACGGTCTGCGCGGCCCGCACCTCCTGCCGGAACCGGGCCCGGAAGGTGCGGTCCTGGGCGTACTCGGCCCTGACGACCTTCACCGCCAGCCGCAGCCCGGTCCGTGACTCGGCGAGGTAGACCTCGCCCATGCCGCCCGAGCCGAGCCGGCCTCGTACCTCGTACGGGCCGACCCTGCGCGGATCCGTCGTGCGCAGCGCCTGCACTTCCGGCTTCCCCCTGTATGTCGTACGAACGCCGTAGGGGAGCGTACCGGCAAGCGCAGGTCAGCCGGTCAGACGGCCGGGACGCAGCGCCCGTCCTCGGTCCGGTACCGCCACTTCGCACCGTCGCTGACCAGCTCGCGCACGGCGGTCACGAACCGCTCCACGTGCTCGTCCGGCGTGCCCGCGCCGAAGCTGACGCGGATGGCGTTGAGGGACTTCTCGCCGGGCGCGGCCTCGGGGGCGCCGCACTCGCCCTGGGTCTGCGGGTCGCTGCCGAGCAGGGTGCGGACGAGGGGGTGGGCGCAGAAGAGGCCGTCGCGGACGCCGATGCCGTACTCGGCGGAGAGGGCGGCGGCGAAGTGGGAGCTGTTCCAGCCCTCGACGACGAAGGAGATCACGCCGACGCGCGGGGCGTCGTCGCCGAAGAGGGAGAGGATGCGGACCTCGGGGACGTCCGCCAGGCCTTCCCGCACCTTCTCGATCAGGTACTGCTCACGGGCGACCAGGCTGTCGAAGCCGGCCTCGGTGAGCGCCTTGCAGGCCGAGGCGATGGAGTAGGCGCCGATGACGTTCGGGGAGCCGGCCTCGTGGCGGGCCGCGCTCTCGTGCCACTCCACGTCCACGCCGCCGTCCTCGCGCCGGGTGACCTTGCGACTGGCGCCGCCGCCGGCCAAATACGGCTGAGCCTGAACCAGCCAGTCCGCGCGGCCCGCGAGGACGCCGGAGCCGAACGGGGCGTACAGCTTGTGGCCGGAGAAGGCGACCCAGTCGACGTCGAGGTCGGCGACGGACACCGCGTGGTGCGGGGCGAGCTGGGCGGCGTCGAGGACGATCCGGGCGCCGTGCGCATGGGCGGCGGCGGCCAGTTCGCGCACCGGCCACAGCTCGCCGGTGACGTTGGAGGCACCGGTCACGCAGACCAGGGCGGGGCCGTAGGGGTCGCGGTCGGCGAGGGCTTTCTCCAGGGTCTCCACGGCCTGCTGGTGGGTGCGGGGCGCGTCGAGGTAGGTGACGCGGGCGTCGCGCCAGGGCAGCAGGGAGGCGTGGTGCTCGGTCTCGAAGACGAAGACCTGGCAGTCGGCCGGCAGCGCGGCGGCGAGCAGGTTGAGGGAGTCGGTGGTGGACCGGGTGAAGACGACCTGGTCGCCCTCGCGGCAGCCCAGGAACTCGGCGACGGTCCTGCGGGCGTTCTCGAACAGGTCGGTCGACAGCTGCGAGAGGTACCCGGCACCGCGGTGGACGCTTCCGTAGTAGGGCGCGTACGCCGCCACGTCGTCCCACACCCGCTGGAGGGCCGGCGCGCTGGCGGCGTAGTCGAGGGCGGCGTAGGTGACCTCGCCACCGGTGACGAGCGGGACGGTGACATCACGGCCCAGAACGGGCAGGGGGGCACAAATGGTCTGGGCGGCGGCAGCGGTGGAGACAGACATGGGGAACTCCCGTGAGAGGGCATGCCGAAGCAGGCATACAGAAGAAGCTGGCATGCGGAAGAAGAGAAAAAGGGTGCGCGGAGGCGGGGCTCTGCGGCCCTATCGCATTCGCTTGCTCACGGAAGACTCCCTCGAACGACCAGGACCCCTGGATTCGAGAGGGGCCCGCGCTTGCCGTAGACCTCGCTGCCTACGGCCTGGTCTTCACCCGGGGCACCCCGCCACGGACGGAGGGTTGCCGGACAGTCGGCCGGGGCCTCATGACTGTCACTCATGACCTGGTACAGGAAAGTACGCGATGTGATCGTCGGCCCGCAACCCGTGTCCGGATCGCGGGACGACGATCGGCACGACTACCGGTTGCTGGCCGCCACCCAGCGGTCGAGGGCCTGCTTGGCGGCGCCCGAGTCGATCGACTCGGCGGCCTGGTCCATGCCGGCCCGCAGCTGCTCCGCCAGCGTCCCCGAGCCAGGCTCCAGGGCCACCAGAGCGGCCGCCGAGTTCAGCAGGACCGCGTCCCGGACGGGGCCGGTCTCACCGTCGAGCAGCCGGCGCGCGACCTCCGCGTTGAACGCCGGGTCCCCGCCTCGCAGCGCCTCCACCGGCACCAGTTCGAGGCCGACGTCACGCGGGTCGAAGGCCTCCTCGGTGACCTTGCCGTCGCGGACGATCCACACCCGGGAGGTGGCGGTGGTCGTCAGCTCGTCGAGGCCGTCGTCGCCGCGGAACACCAGGGAGGAGTTGCCGCGCTCGGCGAACACCCCGGCGACGATCGGCGCCATCAGCGGGTCGGCGACGCCCACCGCCTGCGCCTTGACCTTCGCCGGGTTGGTCAGCGGGCCGAGGGCGTTGAACACCGTGCGGATGCCCAACTGGCCGCGGGCGGCGCCCGCGTGACGCAGCGCCGGGTGGAACTTGATGGCGAAGCAGAAGGTGATGCCGGCCTCCTCGGCGACCTCGGCCACCCGCTTGGGCGTGAGGTCGAGGTTGACGCCCAGCTTCTCCAGGACGTCCGAGGAGCCCGATGCCGACGAGGCCGCGCGGTTGCCGTGCTTGACGACCTTCGCGCCGGTGCCGGCCACGACGAGGGAGGACATCGTGGAGATGTTCACCGTCTTCGCGCCGTCGCCGCCGGTGCCGACGATGTCGACGGTCCGCCCGGACACCTCGATCAGGTTGGCGTGCTCGTACATCGCCCGGACGAGGCCGGTGATCTCCTCGACCGTCTCCCCCTTGGCGCGCAGGGCCACCACGAACCCGGCGATCTGCGCGTCGGTCGCCTCGCCGCGCATGATCTTGTCCATCGCCCAGGCGGTGGCGTCGGCGCTCTGGTCCTGCCCGTACAGCAGGGCGTTCAGCACCTCGGGCCAGGAACGGCCCGCCGCGGTGTCGCCTCCAGCGGGGGTCACAGCGCTCATACGGCCGCTCCTGGGTGTCGTGAGACCTGCTTCAACAGATGTTTGACCCCACCCTATCCAGCTCAGGACACGCAGAAGGGCCCCCGTCCGAAGACCGGACGGGGGCCCTTCCAGCGCGCGTGGCGAGCGCAGCGATCAGTGGTGGCCGTGGCCGCTCGTGATCTCCTTGTACTCCTCGACGGTGGGCTTGGCGATCTGCGACTCCTCGCCGAAGTACGCCTCGCTGAGCTTGGCGCGCAGCTTCTCGGAGCCCTTCACCTTGCGCTCGACGCCGTTCTCGTCGACCGTCGGGCCGATCTCGGCCGGCTTGTACTGCTCGTGCGCCGTGAGCGTGTGCAGCGCGTCCTGGCTGAGCGGCTCGTGCACCTCGATGAACTCACCGTGCGGCAGGCGCTTGATGATGCCGGACTCGCGGCCGTGCAGCACCTTGTCCTTGTCGCGGCGCTGGAGGCCGAGGCAGATCCGCTTGGTGATGATGAACGCGATGACCGGACCGACGAAGAACGCGATGCGGACGAACCAGGTGATCGAGTTGATCGACAGGTGGAAGTGGGTGGCCCACAGGTCGTTTCCACCACCGACGAGCAGCACCATGTACCAGGTGATCCACGCGACGCCGAAGGCCGTACGGGTCGGGGCGTTGCGCGGGCGGTCCAGGATGTGGTGCTCGCGCCGGTCGCCGGTGACCCAGGCCTCGATGAACGGGTAGACCGCGATCGCGACCAGGACCAGCGGGAAGATCACCAGCGGGACGAAGACGCCCAGGACGAGCGTGTGACCCCAGAAGTTGATCTCCCAGCCCGGCATGACACGGATCAGGCCCTCGGAGAAGCCCATGTACCAGTCGGGCTGGGCGCCCGTGGACACCTGGTCCGGACGGTACGGGCCCATGGACCAGATCGGGTTGATCGAGGCGATGGCCGCGATGACCGCGATGACACCGAAGACCAGGAAGAAGAAGCCTCCGGCCTTGGCCGTGTAGACCGGCAGCAGCGGCATGCCGACGACGTTGTTGTTGTTCTTGCCGGGGCCCGCGTACTGCGTGTGCTTGTGGTAGAAGACCAGGATCAGGTGGGCCACCACGAGGCCGAGCATGATGCCCGGCAGCAGCAGGATGTGGATCGAGTAGAAGCGGGCCACGAAGTCGCCGCCCGGGAACTCGCCGCCGAAGAGGAAGAACGACAGGTACGTGCCGACGATCGGCACGGACAGGATCGCGCCCTCCATGAAGCGGACACCGGTGCCGGAGAGCAGGTCGTCCGGGAGCGAGTAACCGGTGAAGCCGGTGAACATGCCCAGGACGAACAGCAGGAAGCCGAACAGCCAGTTGACCTCACGCGGCTTGCGGAACGCGCCCGTGAAGAACACACGCATCATGTGCACGAACATGCCGGCGAGGAAGATCAGCGCCGCCCAGTGGTGGATCTGCCGGATCAGCAGACCACCGCGCACATCGAAGGAGATGTGCATGGTCGAGTTGAACGCCTCGGACATCAGCTGTCCCTGCAGCGGGACGTAGCTGCCGTGGTACTCCACCTCGTTCATCGACGGGTGGAAGAACAGCGTCAGGTACACACCCGTGAGGATGATGATGATGAAGCTGTACAGGCAGATCTCACCCAGCATGAACGACCAGTGGTCGGGGAAGATCTTGCGCATGTTGGCCTTGGCCAGGGAGTAGATCCCCAGTCGGCCGTCGGCCCAGTCGGCGAGCTTCTCGCCGGCCGGTGCCTTCCCGCGAGAGCGGGAGTCTGTGGTCTCGGTCGTGGTGGTCATCCGCGCTCCCAGAAAGCAGGACCGACGGGCTCCTCGAAGTCGCCGAGCGCCTCGAGGTAACCCTCCTCGTTCACACCGATGCGCAGCTGCGGCAGGGCGTGACCAGCGGGGCCGAAGATCACCCGGGCGCCGTCGGAGAGGTCGAAGGTGGACTGGTGGCACGGGCACAGCACGTGGTGCGTCTGCTGCTCGTACAGGGAGATCGGGCAACCGACGTGGGTGCAGATCTTCGAGTACGCCACGATGCCGTCGTGCGACCACTCGAGCTCGCGCTTGTCCTTGATGTTGTCCGGCTGGATCCGGACGATCATCAGGGCCGCCTTGGCGATCTCGGTCTGGAACTCCTCGTCGTGCTCCTCCAGGCCCTCGGGCTTGGCGAAGGTGAGCGAACCGACCGCGACGTCCTCGGGACGCAGCGGCTCGTTCGTGTTCATGTTGACGAGCTGGAGGCCCTTGCGCCACATGGTGTGACGCAGCTTGGTCCCGGGCAGCGGGCCGAGGTCGCGCAGCAGCACGACACCGGCGAGCGGCACCAGGGTGAGCGCGCCGAGCATGGTGTTGCGGATCAGCTTGCGACGGCCGAGCGCGGACTCCTTGGCGCCCTGCTTCCAGTCGTCGAAGACCTTCTCGCGCACCTCGGGAGACGCCTCGATCGGGTGACGCTCGTCGACCATCTCCACGTCGGACATCAGGGTGCGGGCCCAGTGGACCGCGCCCGCGCCGATCGCGAAGAGGGCGACACCGAGGGTCAGGCCGAGCGAGAAGTTCAGCGCGTTGATGTGCCCGATGGGGAAGACGTAGATCGCCTTGTCGTGCGGGACACCCACGTACGCGGCGATGAAGCCGATCGTGGCCAGCATCGACAGGGTGAACAGCATCGCCACCGTGCGCTCGGACCGCCTGGCGGCCCGCTCGTCGATGTCCTGGACCCGGTGCTCGTGCGGCGGCAGGCCGGGGTCGGCGAAGGGGTCCTTGTCGTCCGCGACGCTCACCGCGCCGTGGGCGTCCTGCTCAGCGGGCAGGTTCTCTTCTGGAATGTCTTGGCTACTCATGACTTCTTGGCCTTTGCGGTCCGAGCGGCGAGCCAGACGGCGATTCCGATCAGGCCACCGAGTCCGAACACCCACGCGAAGAGACCCTCGCTGACCGGACCGAGGCCGCCCAGCTCGAGGCCGCCGGGGCTCTCGGTGTCGTCACCGTTGACCGCGTCGAGGTACGCGATGATGTCCTTCTTGTTCTGCTCCGACAGCGTGGTGTCGGGGAACGACGGCATGTTCTGCGGGCCGGTCTGCATGGCCTCGTAGATGTGCTTCGGGTCGACACCCTCGAGGCTCGGCGCGAACTTGCCGTGCGTCAGCGCACCGCCCTTGCCGGTGAAGTTGTGGCACTGCGCGCAGTTGGTGCGGAACAGCTCGCCACCCTTGGCGATGTCCGCGCCCTCCGGGCTGTACTGGTTCTTCGTCGGGACGACCGGACCGGCGCCCAACGAGGAGATGTACGCGGCGAGCTGGTCGATCTCGGCCTGCGTGTAGATGACCTTCTTGCGCGGGACCTGGGCGCCCGGCTGCTGGGCCGGCATACGGCCGGTGCCGACCTGGAAGTCCACGGCCGCGGAGCCCACACCCACGAGGCTCGGCCCGTCGGTGGTGCCCTGAGCACCGGTGCCGTGGCAGCTGGCGCAGCCCACGGCGTAGAGCTTCTTGCCCTCCTCGATGGTGAGGGACTGGGCGGTTTCATCGGCCTGCGCCTTGTCCGCGGGCGCGAACGCGGCGTACAGCCCCCCAGTGGCCGCCAGCGCGAGGAGTAGGACGACGAGCGCCGCCAGCGGATGGCGTCGTCGTGCGGAGAGCTTTTTCACGGATTACCCCGGTGTCAGGATCTTCTGCGTCGATGCTTCTGGAAGTGCGCTTCTCGTGGAGGCGCTCGGGAACGGGCCCCGACTACTTGATCAGGTAGATCGTGGCGAAGAGGCCGATCCAGACGACATCGACGAAGTGCCAGTAGTAGGACACGACGATGGCGGCGGTCGCCTGCTCGTGCGTGAACCTCTTGGCCGCGTAGGTGCGGCCGAGGACGAACAGGAAGGCGATGAGGCCACCCGTCACGTGCAGACCGTGGAAACCGGTGGTCAGGTAGAAGACCGAGCCGTACGGGTCCGAGGAGAGCGAGAGCCCGTCCTTCTTGACCAGCTCGGTGTACTCGAACACCTGACCGCCGATGAAGATCGCACCCATCACGAAGGTGACGATGAACCACATCCGGAGCTTCTTCACGTCACCGCGCTCGGCGGCGAACACGCCGAGCTGGCAGGTGAGGGAGGAGAGCACCAGGATCGTGGTGTTGGTCGCCGAGAACGGAAGGTTCAGGCTCTCGGCCATTTCCTTCCAGTGATCGGGACCCGTCACCGATCGCAGGGTGAAGTACATCGCGAAGAGGGCCGCGAAGAACATCAGCTCGGAACTCAGCCAGATGATCGTTCCGACACTGGTGAGGTTCGGCCGATTGACCGACGGGTGCGCGTGCCCGGTTTCTACTGTCGTTGCTGTCGCCACGACCGACATTATGTCGGTCGCTTATCCCGCCCTCACTCCGGGGGGTGCCGTTCGGAGTGTTCGCACCCTGTGTACTGCCCGGATGGCCCATCGCGGGGGCGCTCCAGCGGGTGTTGACGGGCTGTTCAAGGGAGTAGCATCCGCGGCAACTGTTCTGTCCGTACGACGCTGATGTCACGGAGGAAGCATGCAGGCGACCGCCACGGTGCTGGTCTACAGCGACGACGCCAACACCCGCGAGCAGGTACGGCTCGCGACCGGCCGGCGGCCGGCTCCGGACGTCCCGGTGGTCGAGTTCGTGGAGTGCGCCACGTCCGCCGCGGTGCTCAAGGAGCTGGACCGGGGCGGGATCGACGTCTGCGTGCTGGACGGCGAGGCCGTACCGATGGGCGGCATGGGGCTGTGCCGCCAGATCAAGGACGAGGTCTTCAACTCCCCGCCGGTGCTGCTGCTGATCGGCCGCCCGCAGGACGCCTGGCTGGCCACCTGGAGCCGCGCCGAGGGCGCTGTGACGCACCCGGTGGACCCGGTGGAGTTCGCCTCGGCACTGGCCTCCCTGCTGCGCCAGAAGCGGGCCCTGAGCGCCTGAGGCGGCCCTAGACGCTCTCCGGCCGCAGTCGGGCCCGCTGCTCGGCGCTGGGGGCCTCAGGGGCGCCGGCGGTCAGGGCGCTGCCCTTGCGCCACTTGTTCCACTTGAGGTTCCAGTCGCCGAAACCGTTACCGAAGGTCTCCATGGTGTCGCCGTACGAGTTGACGACCTTCACCACGTCGCCCTCGTGGACGGTGTCGAAGAACCACTCGGCGTTGCCGGTGCTCATGCCGGTGCAGCCGTGGCTGACGTTCTCGTAGCCCTGGGAGCCCACGGACCAGGGGGCGGCGTGCACGTACTCGCCGCTCCAGGTGACCCGGGTCGCGTAGTAGACCGGCAGGTCGTACGACTCGGACGAGCCCTCGGCGATGCCGATGCTGGTGCCGCGCATCCGTACGAAGTACTCCTTGCCGAGTACGACCTTGACGCCGTTGCGGGTCTCGAAGCCGGGCTTGCCGGTGGTGACCGGGAGCTCCTTGATGACCTCGCCGTTCTTGTAGACCGTCATGCTGTGTGACGAGGCGTCCGTCACCGCGATGATGCGGTCCCCGGTGGTCAGCTTGAGGGGCTTGGTCCGACCGCCCCACAAGCGGTCGCTGATCTTCACTCCGTCCAGGTTGCTGCGGACCTGGATCGTGGCGTGGGCGGGCCAGTACTCCTTGGGCCGGTAGTGGAGTTCCTTGTCGTCCACCCAGTACCAGGCGCCCTCTGTGGCGGGCATCGAGTCGACCTTGAGGGCGCGCTCGACGATGGCCCGCTGCGCCTTGTCCTTGACGGGCTTGTTCAGTTCGGCCGTGATGGGCTGGCCGACGCCGTACTTGCCCGCCTTGGGGCCGAAGGTGACCTTCAGGCGCTTCTTCGTGGTGGGCTTGCCGGTGTCGAAGGCGAGGACCCGGCGGCCGGGCGCCCCGTCCTCGTCCTCGGTGCTCACCCGGACCGTGTAGTGGGCGCTGGCGGCCAGCGGGGTGGTGCTGTGCCATCGGCTGCCGTCGGCGGAGAGTTCGCCCGCCACATGGCGTCCCGTGGCGTCCATGGCCGTGACGTCGGTGATGCGCCCGTCGTCGTCCTCGGCGGTGACCTCCAGCGGCTTGTCCGGGTCGGCCTTCTTGCCGTCGCCGGAGGGGCCGTTGAAGGAAATCTGGTCCGCCGCGTCGTACGGCGCCGCCGACAGCGGGTTGCCGTCGCTGCTGCAGGCGGTGGCGCCCGCGGTGAGGGCGAGCACCAGCAGGGTGCAGGAGAGAACGGTGCGCGTGCGCGGAGTGTGGCTCATGTACTTCACGCTAGGAACGTTCGTCAGCAGCGGCGCGGCGGGTAACTCGTACGAGGGACGGGCACTGCTGCATCCGGCCATCGAAACTGCTGCAAAAGCGGGAGCCCGGACGCTCCTGACGGAGTGTCCGGGCTCTCGTTGAGCTCAGGCCGTGCTACTGGGTGCGGTTCTCACCGCGGTAGTACTCGAAGACCCAGCCCCACAGGCCGACCAGGATCAGCGGCGCCGAGAAGTACATCAGCCACCAGCCGATCGCGATCGACAGGAAGGCGAGCGCGCCACCGACCGCCAGGGACAGCGGCTGCCAGCTGTGCGGGCTGAAGAACCCGACCTCGCCGGCGTCGTCCGCGACGTCCGCCTCCTTGTTGTCCTGCGCGCCCGCGTCGACCCGCCGGGCCGTGAAGCCCAGGTAGAAGCCGACCATGATGCACAGACCGAAGGCCAGGAAGAGGGCCGTGGTACCGGCCGGCTCCTTCGACCACACGCCATAGACGACCGCCATGGCGAGGACGAAGACGCTCAGCCACATGAACATCTTGCCCTGGATCTTCACTTGCCGGCCTCCTTGCCACCAGCGAGCGCCTTCTCACCGTGAGGCGCGTTCTCGAGCTGGTCGAGAGCGGCGATCTCCGGGTGGTGCAGGTCGAACGCCGGGGATTCGCTGCGGATACGGGGCAGGGTGAGGAAGTTGTGCCGCGGCGGCGGGCAGGACGTCGCCCACTCGAGCGAACGGCCGTAGCCCCACGGGTCGTCGACGCCGACCGGCTTGCCGTACTTGGCCGTCTTCCACACGTTGTAGAGGAACGGCAGGATCGACGCGCCGAGCACGAACGAGCTGATCGTCGAGATCGTGTTCAGGGCGGTGAAGCCGTCGGCCGCCAGGTAGTCGGCGTAACGCCGCGGCATGCCCTCCGCGCCCAGCCAGTGCTGGACGAGGAACGTGCCGTGGAAGCCGACGAACAGCGTCCAGAACGTGATCTTGCCGAGGCGCTCGTCGAGCATCTTGCCGGTCATCTTCGGCCACCAGAAGTGGAAGCCGGAGAACATCGCGAAGACGACGGTGCCGAAGACGACGTAGTGGAAGTGCGCCACCACGAAGTACGAGTCGGACACGTGGAAGTCCATCGGCGGCGAGGCCAGGATGACACCGGTCAGACCACCGAAGGTGAAGGTGATGAGGAAGCCGGTGGCCCAGAGCATCGGGGTCTCGAAACTCAAGGACCCCTTCCACATCGTTCCGATCCAGTTGAAGAACTTCACGCCCGTTGGCACGGCGATGAGGAACGTCATGAAGGAGAAGAACGGCAGCAGCACTCCGCCGGTGACGTACATGTGGTGGGCCCACACCGTCACGGACAGACCGGCGATCGCGATGGTGGCGCCGATCAGGCCCATGTAGCCGAACATCGGCTTGCGGGAGAAGACCGGGATGACCTCGGAGATGATGCCGAAGAACGGTAGCGCGATGATGTACACCTCTGGATGGCCGAAGAACCAGAAGAGGTGTTGCCACAGCAACGCCCCGCCGTTGGCGGAGTCGAAGACATGGGCGCCGAACTTGCGGTCCGCCTCCAGCGCGAAGAGGGCCGCGGCCAGCACGGGGAAGGCGAGCAGGACCAGGACGGCGGTCAGCAGCACGTTCCACACGAAGATCGGCATGCGGAACATGGTCATGCCCGGCGCACGCATGCAGATGATCGTGGTGATGAAGTTGACCGAGCCGAGGATGGTGCCGAAGCCGGAGAAGGCCAGACCCATGATCCACATGTCGGCGCCGACGCCCGGGGAGCGCACGGCGTCCGAGAGCGGGCTGTAGGCGAACCAGCCGAAGTCGGCCGCGCCCTGCGGGGTGAGGAAGCCGCCGACCGCGATGAGCGAGCCGAACAGGTACAGCCAGTAGGCGAACATGTTCAGACGCGGGAAGGCGACGTCGGGGGCGCCGATCTGGAGCGGCATGATCCAGTTCGCGAAGCCGGCGAACAGCGGCGTCGCGAACATCAGCAGCATGATCGTGCCGTGCATCGTGAACGCCTGGTTGAACTGCTCGTTCGACATGATCTGCAGACCAGGCCGGGCGAGCTCGGCGCGCATGAGCAGCGCCATCACGCCACCGATGCAGAAGAACGCGAACGACGTGACGAGGTACAGCGTTCCGATCGTCTTGTGGTCAGTGGTGGTGAGCCACTTGATCACGACGTTGCCGGGCTGCTTGCGCCGGACCGGCAGCTCGTCTGAGTAGTGTCCCTCAGCTGCCGCGGCACCCTGGGGTTCGTTGAGGATGCTCACAGGTTGTTCGTCTCCCGGTTCTTCTCGTGGGCGGTCTGCTCGATGCCCGCGGGAACGTAACCGGTCTGCCCCTTCTTGGCGAGGTCCTTGAGGTGCTGCTCGTAGCGCTCGGGGGAGACGACCTTCACGTTGAACAGCATCCGGGAGTGGTCGACGCCGCAGAGCTCGGCGCACTTGCCCAGGAAGGTGCCCTCCTTGTTGGGGGTCACCTGGAAGGAGTTGGTGTGGCCCGGGATGACGTCCTGCTTCATGAGGAACGGCACCACCCAGAAGGAGTGGATGACGTCACGCGAGGTGAGCACGAAGCGGACCGTCTTGCCCTTGGGCAGCCACAGCGTGGGACCCGGGTTGTGGGTCTGCGGGTTGCGGGTGCCGGGCGTACCGACGTCGTAGACACCGCCGGCGTTCGCCGGGAAGTCCGCCTTGAACCGGTCCGGAATGGCGTCCAGGTTCTTGTCGGTCTTCGCGTCGCCGGTGGAACCGTCGACGTTCTCGATGTAGTTGAAGCCCCAGCTCCACTGGAAGCCGACCACGTTCACAGTGACGTCGGGCTTCTTGTCGAGGCTGAGGAGCTTCGACTCGTCGCGGGCCGTGAAGTAGAACAGCACCGAGACGATGATGAGCGGGACCACGGTGTACAGCGCCTCGATGGGCATGTTGTACCGGGTCTGCGGAGGAACTTCGACCTTCGTGCGGCTGCGCCGGTGGAAGAAAGCACTCCACAGGATCAGGCCCCACACCAGCACGCCGGTGGCCAGCGCGGCAGCCCAGGAGCCCTGCCACAGGGAGAGGATCCGCGGAGCCTCTTCCGTGGTCGGGGTGGGCATACCAAGGCGGGGGAAGTCCTTGTATGTGCAACCGGTGGCGGTCGCCAGGACCAGGCCCGCGGTCATTGCCTGCAGCAGCTTCCGCCGCATCGGGCGCCGCGGCGAGCGGTCGGAGCCGTTGGGACTCACGTAGCGCCTTCCCGAGAGTCTCGCCCGCGCGGATTGGCTGCGGCCTGCCTTACTCGGTGGTCGGTCGCCGCCCTGCGTCGGGCAGGGGTTTGGATGTTTATGCGGACCAAACCCTAGCCGACGCGTTCTGGGGGTTCGCGGGGAGGGGTGCCTAGTGGGTGGGGTGGTTCGCTGGATTGGCGGGTGCGGGTTGTTTTGGGCTGGTAGCGCAGTTCCCCGCGCCCCTGGCGGCGTTAGCGTTGGCGCGTGTCTTACTTTGACGCTGCATCCAGTGCGCCCCTTCATCCCGTAGCCCGTCAGGCGCTGTTGGCCTCCCTGGACGAGGGGTGGGCTGATCCTTCGCGGCTCTACCGGGAGGGGCGGCGGGCTCGGATGTTGCTCGATGCCGCTCGGGAAGCCGCTGCCGAGGCTGTGGGGTGTCGGGTGGACGAACTGCGCTTCACCCCTTCAGGGACGCATGCCGTACACAGCGGTATCGCCGGGGCCTTGGCGGGGCGGCGGCGCGTGGGACGTCACCTGATCGTGTCAGCCGTGGAACATTCCTCCGTGCTCCATTCGGCCGAACTGCACGAGAAAGAGGGCGGTTCGGTCACCCAGGTGACGGTCGACCGCGGGGGGCGGGTCGTCCCCTCCGGCTACGCCGACGCGCTCCGGCCGGACACCGCGCTCGCCTGTCTCCAGTCGGCCAACCATGAGGTGGGGACCGAGCAGCCGGTGGCCGAGGTGGCCGAGGTGTGCCGGGCCGCCGGGGTGCCGTTGCTGGTGGACGCGGCGCAGTCGCTGGCGTGGGGGCCGGTGGAGGGGCCCTGGTCGCTTCTCGCGGGCAGTGCGCACAAATGGGGTGGGCCCGCCGGAGTCGGGCTGCTTGTCGTCCGGAAGGGGGTGCGGTTCGCCGCTCAAGGGCCGGTGGACGAGAGGGGATACGGCTTCGAGAACCTCCCCGCGATCGTCGCGGCGGCGGCCTCGCTGCGGGCCGTGCGGGCCGAGGCGGCTCAAGAGGCGGTACGGCTGCGGGAGCTGACGGAGCGGATCCGGGCGCGGGTGCCGGAGCTCGTCGCGGATGTGGAGGTGGTCGGCGATCCGGAGCGGCGGCTGCCGGGGATCGTCACCTTCTCCTGTCTCTATGTCGACGGGGAGACCTTGCTGCACGAGCTGGACCGGGAGGGATTCTCCGTTTCCTCCGGTTCGTCCTGTACGAGCAGCACGCTGACGCCCAGCCATGTGCTGAAGGCGATGGGGGTGCTGAGTGAGGGGAATGTGCGGGTCTCGTTGCCGGCGGGGACCGCGGCCGAGGACGTGGAGCGGTTTCTCGCCGTGCTGCCGGGCGTGGTGAACGGCGTACGGGAGAAGCTGGGCGCACCCACGCCGACCGCGGTGGTGCGCGCGGACGAGCTGCTCGTCGACGCCCTCGGCAAGCGCTGCCCGATCCCGGTCATCGAGCTGGCCAAGGTCATCGGCGACGTGCCGGTGGGCGGGCTCGTGCGGGTGCTGTCGGACGACGAGGCGGCCCGTCTCGACATCCCGGCGTGGTGCGAGATGCGGGAGCAGGAGTACGTCGGTGAGGAGCCGGCGGACAAGGGGACTGCCTACCTCGTCCGCCGGACCTCGTAAGGCCTTACGCCAGGTGCTTCTGGACCTCGGCCGCGGCCTCGTCGCCGTACGCCTTGGTGAAGCGCTCCATGAAGTGGCCGCGGCGCAGCTGGTACTCCTGGGTGCCGACGGTCTCGATGACGAGGGTCGCCAGCATGCAGCCCACCTGGGCCGCCCGCTCCAGCGAGACGCCCCAGACCAGGCCCGACAGGAACCCGGCGCGGAAGGCGTCGCCGACGCCGGTCGGGTCGGCCTTGCGGTCCTCCTCGGGGCAGCCGACGACGACCGGCTCCTCGCCGGCCTTCTCGATCCGTACGCCTCGGGCGCCGAGCGTGGTGACGCGGTGACCGACCTTCGCGAGGATCTCGGCGTCCGTCCAGCCGGTCTTGGACTCGATGAGGCCCTTCTCGTACTCGTTGGAGAAGAGGTACGTGGCGCCTTCCAGCAGGACCCGGATCTCGTCGCCGTTCATCCGGGCGATCTGCTGGGAGAAGTCGGCGGCGAAGGGGAGGGCGCGGGAGCGGCATTCCTCCGTGTGGCGGAGCATCGCCTCCGGGTCGTCGGCGCCGATGAGGACCAGGTCGAGGCCGCCGACGCGGTCGGCGACGGTCTGGAGCTCGATGAGGCGGGCCTCGCTCATCGCACCGGTGTAGAAGGAGCCGATCTGGTTGTGGTCGGCGTCGGTGGTGCAGACGAACCGGGCGGTGTGCAGGGTCTCGGAGATACGGACCGAGGCGGTGTCGACGCCGTGGCGGTCCAGCCACGCCCGGTACTCGTCGAAGTCGAAGCCTGCGGCGCCGACCAGGATCGGCTCGGTGCCCAGCTGACCCATGCCGAAGGCGATGTTCGCGCCGACGCCGCCGCGGCGGACGTCGAGGTTGTCGACCAGGAAGGAGAGCGAGACCGTGTGCAACTGGTCCGCGACCAACTGGTCGGCGAAGCGGCCGGGGAAGGTCATGAGGTGGTCGGTGGCGATGGAGCCGGTGACTGCGATGCGCACGGCGTGGACTCTCCTGTGGGGAGAAACTGGATTGACAGTTCACGCTACCTGGTCCGTACGGGCCTCTGAAGCGGCCAAAACTACCCGATAGTAGATCTTTCTTCGCGGGCTCCGTCGTGCCTACGGTGCCGTCATGACGAACCTCAAGGCCCCTGCCCCCGCTCCGGCCGACCTCGACGGCGATCTGGCGTCGCTGCGCGGTGACTGCGCCCGGATGGTCCCGCACTGGGCCGCCCCCGACCGGGTTGCCTCCCTCCCGGTGTCCCCGTCCCTCATCCACGGGGTGAAGGTGCCGACGAAGTCCGCCCGGCTGCTGGACGCGATGTCGGACTACGGAGACTGAGCCCGGCGCTACGGAGATTGGGCCCGGCGCGCTGAAGGGAACCGTGCGCTCCCCCGCTGCGTCCCATCGCTGTCCCCCGTAAAGGGGATGCGGGATACGACCCTCCGACTCGCCCTTTTGACAGGGCCGGGTCAGGGTCAATGGGACAGCTGCGCGGCCGAAGGAGCGAATGCGGTGAACACCGAGCGACCCGACAACGACGACGACGCCGAGGTCGTCGACAGGGACACGGGCGCCGATGAGGCTGCCGAGGAGGCCCCGGAAGCGGTCGCCGAGGAGACCGGCGAGACCACCGAGGCGGAGGCGGCTGCCGAGGAGACCGGCGAAACGACGGAGACGGCCGCCGAGACCACGGAGACGGCCGCCGAGGAAGCCGTCGAGGAATCCGGTGCCCCCGAGGAGCCCGTCGTCGCGGTCTCAGGTCAGCGGGACGACACCGAGCGCCCCACCCGGCGCCGCTCCCCCGTGCTCATCGCCTCCGTCGCCGCCGCCGTGCTGCTCGTCGGCGGGGGTGGGGCGTATCTCGCCACCGGCGCCGCGAGCGGCTCGGGCGACGGTGGTACGACGTCCGGGGCGCCCGGCGACGACACTCCCCCGCCGCTGCATCTGGACGGCTACACCGACGGCGGCGGCACCGGCGGCATCGCACCCGGGGAGCCGAACCCGTACGGCCCGACCTACCAGGCCGACGGCACGCTCCCCGACGGCCCCGACTCCGCGCCCGTGTACCGGGCGACCGGCGAGGTCACCGAGGACGAGGTGGCCCGGCTGGCCGAGGCGCTCGGGGTGACCGGGACGCCGGTCCTGGAGGGGAAGGCCTGGAAGGTGGGCGGGCAGGACGCCGCCGGGCCGAGTCTCCAGGTGAACCAGCTCGCGCCGGGGACCTGGACCTTCCACCGGTACGCGCCCGGCACCGACGACTGCAAGAGCGAGACGGTGTGCGCGAGCGACCCCGCCGCCCCGGCCGTCGACCCGGTGAGCGAGGACGTCGCCAGGAAGGCGGCGGCGCCGGTCCTGAAGGCGGTCGGGCAGGACGACGCGAAGATCGACGCGAGCCAGGTCATGGGTGCGCAGCGGGTGGTGAACGCCGATCCGGTGGTAGGCGGACTGCCGACGCACGGCTGGACGACCGGCGTCGTGGTCAATGTGCGGGGCGAGGTGGTCGGCGGCAGCGGGCAGTTGAAGGCGCCGGTGAAGGGTGACACGTACCCCGTCGTGGGTGCGGAGAAGGCGCTGGAGCTGATGAACGCGCGGCCGGCGGCCGACCATCGGATGGGGATCGGCGGCTGCGCCAGTCCCGTACCGCTGAAGGACCGCCTGGAGGCGCCCTGCGGTTCGTCGTCGTCCGGCGCTCCGAAGGCCGGTACACCGCAGCCCGCGCAGCAGGACACCATCACCGTCGAGAAGGCCGTGTTCGGGCTTGCCGCGCAGTATGTGGACGCGCGGCAGACGCTGGTGCCGTCCTGGCTGTTCGAGGTGAAGGCGGCGGGGGCGCAGGACCCGTTCACGGTGACGTATCCGGCGGTCGACCCGAAGTACATCGCCTCGCCGACGCCGTCCGCGGTGCCGAGCGGCGAGCCGACCGCTCCACCGAGCCCGCGGCCGACCGGGCCGGGTTCCGACGAGCCGACCGCGGCGCCGGCCACCCGGGACGTGCAGGTGGACGGCTACACCGCCGACGGGAACGAGCTGACGGTGAGCTTCACGGGCGGTGTCTGCGCCGACTACAAGGCGGCCGCGGTCGAGGGCTCGGACAAGGTGACCGTCACGGTGACCGAGACGCCCTGGCCGGACAAGGTCTGCATCATGATCGCCAAGGTGTACCACCAGAGCGTGCGGCTGGATGAGCCGTTGGGCGACCGGAAGGTCGTCGGCTCGGACGGCAAGGAGATCCCGCTGGAGAAGGCGGGGGCCCGGCTGCCGAACACCTCCGGGGCGCGGTAGCCCCGAAGCCCCGGAGAACAGCTGAAGGCGGCGGCCCTGTCGGAGGGGGCCGCCGCCTTCGCGTGTGTTCGGTTCTTCGGCTGAGCCGTGGGGCTTAGCTGAAGGAGTCGCCGCAGGCGCAGGAGCCCGTCGCGTTGGGGTTGTCGATCGTGAAGCCCTGCTTCTCGATGGTGTCGACGAAGTCGATGGACGCGCCGCCCAGGTACGGGGCGCTCATGCGGTCGGTGACGACCTTCACGCCGTCGAAGTCCTTGACGACGTCACCGTCGAGCGAGCGCTCGTCGAAGAAGAGCTGGTAGCGCAGGCCGGAGCAGCCACCGGGCTGGACGGCGACACGCAGGGCCAGGTCGTCACGGCCTTCCTGGTCGAGCAGGGCCTTGACCTTCGCCGCGGCGGCGTCGGACAGGATGATGCCGTCGGTGACGGTGCTGGTCTCGTCCGATACGGACATCTACATCTCTCCCGGGTTGTACGGAGACTGCTTGCCGACTGGTGCAACCGGCAAGGCCGCGGATTCATTCCGGGCCGGGCGCCGTTTTTCCGGCGTCTTCTTCATGCTCGCACACCTGACAGGCGGCGGAAAATGCCGCGTCGGGATTCATGTCACATCGACGCAATGACCATCGTCAAAGTGACGTGAACCGGGTTATGATAGATAACGTCAGAACGACGAAAAGTAGAAAGGGTGCGTGTCGTGACCACCGCCCAGACCCAGGAGCTCGACGTACAGCCGACGCCCCTCGCCCTGCTGCTCCTCGGCCGTGAGGCCGACCCGAAGAGCGAGCGGGGTGTGGAGTGCCCCGGCGACCTGCCCTCGCCGTCCGACCCGGACCTGGTGGAGCGCGCCCGTGCGGCCAAGGAGAAGCTCGGGGACAAGGTCTTCGTCCTCGGCCACCACTACCAGCGCGACGAGGTCATCCAGTTCGCCGACGTCACGGGCGACTCCTTCAAGCTGGCCCGGGACGCGGCCGCGCGCCCGGAGGCCGAGTACATCGTGTTCTGCGGTGTGCACTTCATGGCGGAGTCCGCGGACATCCTGACCAGCGACGACCAGAAGGTCGTGCTGCCCGACCTCGCGGCCGGGTGCTCGATGGCCGACATGGCCACCGCCGAGCAGGTCGCCGAGTGCTGGGACGTGCTGACCGAGGCCGGGATAGCCGAGCAGGTCGTGCCCGTCTCCTACATGAACTCGTCCGCGGACATCAAGGCGTTCACGGGCAAGCACGGCGGCCTGATCTGCACCTCGTCCAATGCCGAGCGCGCGCTGGACTGGGCGTTCGAGCAGGGCGAGAAGGTGCTCTTCCTGCCCGACCAGCACCTCGGCCGCAACACCGCCGTCCGGGACATGGGCATGTCCCTGGAGGACTGTGTCGTCTACAACCCGCACAAGCCGAACGGCGGCCTGACCGCCGACGAGCTGCGTGCCGCGAAGATGATCCTGTGGCGCGGCCACTGCTCGGTGCACGGCCGGTTCTCGCTGGACTCGGTCAACGACGTGCGCGAGCGCATCCCAGGGGTCAACGTCCTGGTCCACCCCGAGTGCAAGCACGAGGTCGTGGCGGCGGCGGACTACGTCGGTTCGACCGAGTACATCATCAAGGCGCTGGAGGCGGCCCCGGCCGGTTCCAAGTGGGCCATCGGCACCGAGCTGAACCTCGTACGCCGGCTCGCCAACCGCTTCGCGCCCGAGGGCAAGGAGATCGTCTTCCTCGACAAGACGGTCTGCTTCTGCTCGACCATGAACCGCATCGACCTCCCCCACCTGGTGTGGACGCTGGAGTCGCTCGCCGAGGGCAAGCTCGTCAACCGCATCGAGGTCGACAAGGAGACCGAGGCGTTCGCGAAGCTCGCCCTGGAGCGGATGCTGGCGCTGCCGTAACACCCTGGTGATCACCCCGAGGAGGAGTCCTCCTCGGGGTCTGAGGGGTCCGAGGGGTCTGCGGGGTCGAGGCCGAAGACCGTGCCGTCCGGGGTGACGGCGATCAGCGCGCCGCCGTACAGCAGCACCCGGGCCTTGGTGGTGCTGCTGTCGGAGATCTTCTCGGCGTGGGGGCCCGTCTCCCACAGGTTCTCGCCGGTGTCGGCGTCGAGAGCGGCGACCCGGCCGCTGGGGCCGGCCACGAACACGGTGCGGGTCTTGGCGTCGTACGTGGGCGGGCCCGAGTTCTCCACGACGGTGCTCGTCTGCCACGCCTGTTCGCCGGTCAGCGGGTTCACGGCGGACACGCGGCCGTCGACCTCGGTGATCCACAGGGTGCCGCCCGCCAGGGTCGTGGAGCCCGTGTAGGTCTTCGTCAGCTTGATCGTGGTGCGCTTCCCGGTGTCCGGTTCGATCAGCAGGACCGTACCGAAGGTCGAGTCCTCCAGGGCGTCCGGCCCGCTGTGGTTCGCGGGCAGCACCGCCAGCAGGCCCTCCACCGTGCCGGCCACACCGCTGTCGTACGGCGTCTTGATGCGCTTGACCACCGAGCCGTCGGACCGGTCCAGGCGCAGCAGCTGCGCGTCGGGACCGCCCCGCTGCGGGAAGCAGTGCTCGTACAGGGCGGTGCCGGCCGTCAGGAACGCGCAGTTGCTGCCGGACGGCAGCTCGCTGGTCCAGCGGTCCAGGCCGGTGCGCGGGTCGCGGGCCGTCACGATCCTGCCGCCGGGGTCGACGGTCAGGACGATCTCGCGCGACAGGATCAGCTGGGCGTTCTGGTCGTTCACCTCGCGCCGCCACAGCTCGTCGCCGCGCTGCGCGTCGAGGGCGATGACATGGACCGTGGCCCGTGAGGAGTCCACGCCGGCGACGGACTGCCGGATCAGCACCGTGCCGTCGTGCACGCCGAGGATCGAGGCGTCGTAGGTCTTCTTCGCGCCGCCGGTCGAGGCCAGGGAGGCACGCCAGAGCGTGTCGCCGGTGCGCGCGTCCAGGCGTTCGGGGAGCACGTTGGCGCCCGCGCAGTAGACGGCGTCCCCGCTGCGCACGCAGGAGGCGTCGCCGACCTCACCGTCCGCCGCGCCCAGCGGCTGGATCTCGCCCCACCGCGCCGGCTCGGCCACCGTGGTCCGCCAGGGCTGCCAGCCGTCGGGCAGCGGCGCGGGCGCCCATCGGGAACCCGGGTCGTCGCTGGCCGCCGAGGGGTCGTCCGAGACCCCGAACTGCGCGTACCCGAGCGTCCCCAGGGCCAGCGCGCCGACGGTGCCGGCCGCCACCAGCAGGGGGCGGAGCCGGCGCCGGCGACGCCCGCTCGTCGCCGGGGCGGCCGAGCCGGTCCCGGCGTACGTCTCCTCGACGGTCCGCAGATCGCCCAGGCTGAGCATCGTGGTGTCCGGGTCCATGGGGTCCGGCTCGGGCAGGGCCTCGGCGAACTCCTTGGCCAGGACGTCCAGCGGGGGCCGTTCGGCGGGGTCCTTGACCAGGCAGCGCTCCAGGACCGCCCGCAACCGCTCCGGTACGCCGTCCAGTCCGGGTGGCTCGTGGACGACCCGGAACGCGGTCATGTACGGGCTGTCGGCGTCGAAGGGGCCGCGGCCGGTGGCCGAGAAGACGAGGAGCGCGGCGAGTGAGAAGACGTCCGAGGCGGGTCCGACCGTGCGGGCGTCGGTGAACTGTTCCGGGGACATGAACGGCGGGGTGCCGATCATCTGGCCGGTCTCGGTGAGGGTCTGGTGGTTCTCGGCGGCGCGGGAGATGCCGAAGTCGATGACGCGGGGGCCGTCCTCGGCCATCAGGACGTTGGCGGGCTTGAGGTCCCGGTGGACGACTCCGGCCCGGTGGATGTCCCGCAGCGCCTCCACCAACCCCAGGGCCAGCCGCCGCAGTTGGGGGCCCTTGAGGGCGCCGTGGTCGCGGATGCGTTCGGCGAGGGAGCTGCCGGGGACGTACTGGGTCGCCATCCAGGGCCGTACCGCCTCCGGGTCGGCGTCCACCACGGGCGCGGTGAAGGCGCCGCTGACCTTGCGGACGGCCTCGATCTCCTGGCGGAAGCGGGCGCGGAAGACCTTGTCCTCCGCGTACTGGGCGTGCACCACCTTGACGGCGACGTCGCGGCCCGAGCGCGATCTGCCCCAGTAGACGACGCCCATGCCGCCGGAGCCGAGCCGGTCGACCAGCTTGTACCCGCCGACCGACTTCGGGTCGTCCTTGTGCAGTGGCACGACCGTATGTCCCTTCCCGCGCACGGCAGTTCGAGGCCACAGAATACGCACGCGAAGAGCGAGGGCGGCCGGTCGCCCGGCCGCCCTCTCAGGGGTTGGTCACACTCCCGCGGGTTCCGGCTGGGCCGGTGCCTCCGCCTTCTTCTCCCGCTTCAGGGCCCGCTTCTTCGCGCGGCGCTCCTTGCGGAGCTCCAGCATCGTGTAGAGCGTCGGGACCAGGAGCAGGGTCAGCAGCGTCGAGGTGATCAGACCACCGATCACGACGACGGCCAGCGGCTGGGCGATGAAGCCGCCCTCGCCGGTGACCCCGAGGGCCATCGGGAGCAGGGCGAAGATCGTCGCCAGGGCCGTCATCAGGATCGGGCGGAGCCGGTGCCGGCCGCCCTCGATGACGGCGTCGACCGTCGCGTACCCCTGCCTGCGGTACTGGTTGATGAGGTCGATCAGCACGATCGCGTTCGTCACCACGATGCCGATGAGCATCAGCATGCCGATCATCGCGGGGACGCCCATCGGGGTGCCGGTGAGGATCAGCAGGCCGATCGCGCCCGTCGCCGCGAACGGAATGGAGACGAGGAGGATCAGCGGCTGGACCAGTGAACGGAACGTCGCCACCAGCAGCATGAAGACGATCGCGATCGCCGCGAGCATCGCCAGGCCCAGGTTCTTGAACGCGCTGTCCTGGTCGGAGGTGACACCGCCGATCTCGGCCGTGGCGCCCGCCGGGAGCTTCAGCGCGTCGAGCTTGGACGTGAGGTCCTGGCTCACCGCGCCCGTGTTGTCGCCGGTCGGCTTCGCGGTGATGGTCGCCGCCCGCTGACCGTCGATCCGGGTCATCGACACCGGGCCGTCCACCAGCTTCACCGTCGCGATGTCACCCAGCTTCACCGGGCCCAGCTTCAGGTTCCGCAGCTCGTCCAGCGTCCGGGCGGGCTTCGCCGACCGGATGACGACATCGCGCTCGGTGTCGTCGAGGATCGCCTTGGCGGCGGTGGTGCCCTTGACCGCCTCGGCGACGGCCTGGCCGAGGGTCTGGTCGTTGAAACCGGCCGCGGCGGCCTTGGAGTTGGCCTTCACCGAGATGCGCGGGACGCTCTCGGCGAGGTTGCTGGTGACGTCGGTGACGTCGTCGAGGCCGGCCACGGTCTTGCGCACTTCCTCGGACGCCTCGCGCAGGACGTTCGGGTCGGCCGCCTTCACGACGACGCTCAGGTCCTGGCTGCCGAAGCCGTCGCCGGCCGCGATGGTCGTCGTACCGATGCCGTCGAGCTTCTTCAAACCGGCCTCGATGCTGTCCTGGACGTCGTCGGAGGAGGCCGAGTCGTCCAGCATCACCGAGTAGGAGGCCTGGTTGGTGTCGGTTCCGCCGCCGAAGGCCGCCATGAAGCCGGACGAGCCGATGGTGACCTGGTAGTCCTTGACGCCCTCGGTGTCGGCGAGCAGCTTCTCGACCTTCCTCGCCTGCGCGTCGGTCGCGGCCAGGCTGGTGCCGGGCTTCAGCTCCTGCTTGACGGTGAGGACTTCCTGCTCGCCCTGGTCGAAGAAGTTCGTCTTCAGCAGCCCGGACATGCCGAACGTGCCGATGAGGATGACGACCGCGATCAGCACGCTGGTCAGCCGCCGCCGGGTCGCGAACCGCAGGACGGGGACGTAGAGCCGCTGGAGCCTGCTCCGCGCCTCCTTCTCCTCGGCGAGGCGGCGGGCCTCCTCCGCGTCCTCGGGGGTGTTCTTCGGGGCGCGCAGGAACCAGTACGACAGGACGGGCACGACCGTCAGCGAGACGACGAGGGACGCGAGCAGCGCCGCCGTCACGGTCAGGCTGAAGGAGCCGAACAGCTCGCCCACCATGCCGCCGACCAGGCCGATCGGCAGGAACACGGCGACCGTGGTGAGGGTGGAGGAGGTGACCGCGCCGGCGACCTCGCGGACCGCCTTGAGGATGGCGTCCTGGCGCTCCTCGCCGTAGCCGAGATGGCGCTTGATGTTCTCCAGGACCACGATCGAGTCGTCGACGACCCGGCCGATGGCGATGGTCAGCGCGCCCAGCGTGAGCATGTTCAGGGACAGGTCACGCGTCCACAGCACGATGAGCGCCAGCACCACCGACAGCGGGATGGAGACGGCCGTGACGAGGGTGGAGCGGACGGACGCCAGGAAGACCAGGATGACGAGGACCGCGAAGAGCAGGCCGAGCGCGCCCTCGGTGGTCAGGCCCTCGATGGCCTTGGCGACCGCGGGGCCCTGGTCGGAGACGACGGTGATCTCGGAGCCGCCGCCGAGGTCCTTGCGCAGGGCGGGCAGCTTGTCCTCGACGGCGTCGGAGATGGAGACCGCGCTGCCGTCCTTGTCCATGGTGACCATGACGGCGAGGCTGGGCTTGCCGTCGGTGCGGGTGAGGGAGTCGGCGGCGGCCTCCTCCTGCTTCACGTCGGCCACATCACCGAGACGGACGGGCTTCTTCCCGGTCGTACCCGTGACCATCAGGTCCTGGATCTGCGCGACCGAGGTGAAGCCGCCGCCGACCTGCACGGTGCGGTTGGCGCCGGCCTCGTCGAAGGAGCCGGCCGGGACGGTCGCGCCGCCCGCCTGGAGGGCCTGGGCGAGGGCGGCCGAGGTGAGACCGGCCTTCGCGAGCTTGGCGTCGTCCGGGGTGACGGTGACCTGGAGGTCACGGACGCCGTCGACGGTGACCTGGCCGACGCCGTCGACGGACTTCAGCTCCGGCACGACCGTCTTGTCGAGCTGGTCGGCGAGGGCCTGCTGGTCCTTGTCGGAGGTGACGGCGAGGACGACGGTCGGCATGTCGTCCGTGGAACCGGCGATGACCTGCGGGTCCACGGAGTCCGGGAGCTGCACGCGGGCCCGGTTGACGGCCTGCTGGACGTCGGCGACGAGCTGCTTGGTGTCGGGGCCGTAGTCGAAGGACGCCATGATCACGGCGTTGCCCTCACTGGCCGTCGAGGTGACGCCCTCGATGCCGTCGACGGCTTCGAGGCTGTCCTCGATGGGCTCGACGACCTGCTTCTCGACGACGTCCGGGGAAGCGCCCTGGTAAGGGGCCAGCACGGACACCATGGGCAGCTCGATGGACGGCAGCAGCTGCTGCTTGAGCTGGGGGATCGCGATCGCGCCGAAGGCGAGCGCGATGATCGACATCAGGCCTATCAGGGCACGCTGGGCGAGGCTGAACTTCGACAGCCAGGACATGGGTCAGGGATCTCAATTCTGTGAGCGGCAGAAGTGGCCCCTACACCCTGGGTCCTGTGGGACTGGTGTTTCGTAGCCCCCAGGTCCATTTCCTTATCCGGCGCATACTCCGGCCGCAGTACGCCGGGGTGGAGTTCACTCCACCCTTGGACGTACCAGCCCCGACTCGTAGGCGATCACCACCAGCTGCGCCCGGTCCCGCGCGCCCAGTTTCGCCATGGCCCGGTTGACGTGCGTCTTCACGGTCAGCGGGCTGACTTCGAGCCGCTCGGCGATCTCGTCGTTGGAGTGCCCGCCGGCGACCTGGACGAGCACCTCCCGCTCCCGCACGGTCAGTGCCTCCAGACGGGCGGTGCGGGCGGGGTCGGCGGTCTCGTCGGCGCCGTCGCCCTGGGCGAGGAAGCGGGCGATGAGGCCCTTGGTTGCGGCCGGGGACAACAGGGCCTCGCCGCCGGCCGCGATCCGGATCGCGCTGAGCAGCTCCTCGGGCTCGCTGCCCTTGCCGAGGAAGCCGGAGGCGCCGGCCCGCAGCGACTGCACCACGTAGTCGTCGACCTCGAACGTCGTCAGGATCACCACGCGGACCTGGGCGAGGGAGGGGTCCTCGCTGATCATGCGGGTGGCGGCGAGACCGTCGGTGCCGGGCATCCGGATGTCCATCAGCACGACGTCGGCCCGCTCCTCCTTGGCCAGCCGCACGGCCTCCGCCCCGTCGGAGGCCTCCCCCACGACCTCCATGTCGGGCTCGGAGTCGACGAGCACGCGGAAGGCGCTGCGCAGCAGGGCCTGGTCGTCGGCGAGCAGGACGCGGATGGTCATACGGGGTCCTCTGCGGCAGGGGGTTCGGTCGCGGCGAGATGCCGGACGGCGGCGGGGGTCTCGGTTGCGGCGGAAGGCTCGGTGCTACGACAACTGCCGCGCGGTGCGCCAGAGTTCCGCGAGTCGCTCATACGGTGTCGGGAGACCCGCGGCCGCGGGTCTTGACCGGCAGGATCGCATGGACGCGGAAGCCGCCGCCGTAACGGGGACCGGTGGTGAGGGTGCCGCGCAGGGCGGTGACCCGCTCCCGCATGCCGAGCAGCCCGTGCCCGCCGCCGTCCGCGGGTTCCTCCTCGCCGGCTCCGTTGTCGAGGACGGTGATCTCGATGTTCGGTCCCACGCGGACGACGCTGACCTCGGCCTTGGCCTCGCCGCCCGCGTGCTTCTGGACGTTGGTGAGGGCTTCCTGGATGACCCGGTAGGCGGCCAGGTCGACGGCGGCGGGCAGGGTGGTGCCGGCGTCGGCGCGGGCGACCTCGACATGCAGGCCGGCGCTGCGGAAGGTGCCGACGAGTTCGTCGAGGCGGTCGAGGCCGGGGGCGGGCTCGGTCGGGGCCTCGGGGTCGCCGGACTGCCGGAGCAGACCGACGGTGGCGCGGAGTTCGTTGAGCGCGGAGCGGCTGGCCTCGCGCACATGGGACAGCGCCTCCTTGGCCTGGTCGGGGCGCTTGTCCATGACGTGCGCGGCGACGCCCGCCTGGACGTTGACCAGGGCGATGTGATGGGCGACGACGTCGTGCAGATCGCGGGCGATCCGCAGCCGCTCCTCGGCGACGCGGCGGCGGGCCTCCTCCTCGCGGGTGCGTTCCGCCTTCTCGGCGCGGTCCTGGATGGCCTGCACGAAGGCGCGGCGGCTGCGGACCGCGTCGCCCGCGGTGGCGCCGATGCCGGTCCAGGCGAAGATGCCGAGGTTTTCCTGGGCGTACCAGGGCAGCGGGCCGCCGAGCATGGCGGCGGCGGTGAGGACGGTCATCGTGAGCAGGCCGACCCGCCAGGTGGTGGGACGGTCGGTGGTGGAGGCGACGGTGTAGAGGGCGATCACCGCGGACATGGCGACGGGGGCGCGCGGGTCGCCGGTGACGCACTCGACGATCGAGAAGGTGCCGGTGAGGGCGAGGACCGTGATGGGGGCGCGGCGGCGGAAGACGAGCGCGGCGGCGCTGAGGCCGATGAGGACGAGGCTGAGCGGGTCCGGGGTGCGGATGCCCCAGGTCACTCCGTCGGGGCCGCGGGGGTCCACGAAGGAGCCGACCACCATGCAGGCGAGGACGCCGACCGCGAGGATCGCGTCCAGCGCCATGGGGTGCGCCTTCAGCTGGTGCCGGACGCGGTCGACGGTACTCACGTCTGACAAGGTACGGGGCGCCTCCGTGGCCGTCACCGGGGGCTCCCGCCCCCGGACAGCGCTAAGAAGTCACCCCGGGATCAACCCGTCGTCGCTGAGCATCTCCCTGACCTCGTCCAGCGTCGCGTCCGGGGACGGGAGGATGAGGTCCGAAGGTTCCAGGGAGTCGTCCGGCACCGGGTCGCCGAGCTCCCTGACCTTGGCCAGGAGGGCGTCGAAGGTGCGGCGGAAGCCGGGGCCGTCGCCGTTCTCCATCTCGGCCAACAGCTCGTCGTCCAGCTTGTTCAGCTCGGTGAGGTGGCTGTCAGCCAGCCTCACCTGCCCCTCCCCCATGATCCGTACGATCATGTCGCCCTCCTAGGCGTGGGCCCCGCCGTCCGTCACTGCTTGTCGAAGCGCGGGGTGTCCTGCGGCTGCTGCTGGGACTGCGACTGGCTCGTGCCACCCTCGATGGCCTGCTGGGAGGAGGAGCCTCCGGCCAGCTCGGCCTTCATGCGCTGCAGTTCCAGCTCTACATCCGTACCACCGGAGAGCCGGTCCAGCTCGGCCTGGATGTCGTCCTTGTGCATGCCGGACTGGTCGTCGAGGGCGCCGGAGGCGAGGAGTTCGTCGATGGCGCCGGCGCGGGCCTGGAGCTGGGCCGTCTTGTCCTCGGCGCGCTGGATGGCCATGCCCACGTCGCCCATCTCCTCGGAGATGCCGGAGAAGGCCTCGCCGATCCGGGTCTGGGCCTGGGCCGCCGTGTAGGTGGCCTTGATGGTCTCCTTCTTCGTCCGGAAGGCGTCGACCTTGGCCTGGAGCCGCTGGGCCGCCAGGGTGAGCTTCTCCTCCTCGCCCTGGAGCGTCGCGTGCTGGGTCTCCAGGTCCGTGACCTGCTGCTGGAGGGCGGCCCGGCGGGACAGTGCCTCGCGGGCGAGGTCCTCACGGCCGAGCGCGAGCGCCTTGCGGCCCTGGTCCTCCAGCTTGGAGGACTGCGACTGCAGCTGGTTCAGCTGGAGTTCCAGGCGCTTGCGGGACGTGGCCACGTCGGCCACCCCGCGGCGGACCTTCTGGAGCAGCTCCAGCTGTTTCTGGTACGAGTAATCGAGGGTTTCGCGAGGGTCCTCGGCCCGGTCAAGGGCCTTGTTCGCCTTCGCGCGGAAGATCATCCCCATACGCTTCATGACACCGCTCATGGGCTTCGCGCGCCCCCTTCTGACGGACTCCAGCTCCAGCTCTGCGACAGAACCCACAGTACGGGCCCTGCATCCATTGACGCACTGTTCGGGGACGGATGCGCTCATCCCCAAGGACGACTGCCCCAGGCCTTGCTCCGGCGTGAGGAGTAGGTGACCTTCAGGGTGAGCAGTCGGTCACCGGACGTCCCCTCTGTCCCCCTACATGACGACTGGTGTTGCCGGATCGTTCCCCACCGGGCTGGGGTCCAACCCCGGGCACCCCGTACCCTTGGGTTTTGTGTTCCGTAGCCGTGCCACCAAGGAAGAGAAGGCCACCGCCGCCCAGGCCCCGGTGACCGACTCCAAGCAGCCCCGCGATCCGCAGGCCCCCAAGGGTCGCCCCACTCCCAAGCGGAGTGAGGCGCAGTCCCAGCGCCGCAGCGTCGCCAACACGTCGATGACGCGCAAGGACGCCGCCCGGCGCCAGCGCGACGAGCGTCGTGCCGCGATGGAGAGGCAGCGCCAGGCGCTGGCCGGCGGCGACGAGCGGTACCTGCCCGCGCGTGACAAGGGCCCGGTCCGCAAGCTCGCCCGCGACACCATCGACGCGCGGTTCAACGTGGCGGAGTTCTTCCTGCCGATGGCCGTGATCATCCTCGTGCTGAGCATGGTGCAGGTGGGCTCGCTCCAGAGCATCGCGCTGCTGCTGTGGCTCGTCGTGATCGTGCTGATCGTGCTCGACTCGATCCTCACCGCCTTCCGCCTGAAGAAGCGGCTCGCCGAGCGCTTCCCGGACCACAACCGGAAGGGCGCGGTGGCCTACGCCCTCATGCGCTCCCTCCAGATGCGCCGGCTCCGGCTGCCCAAGCCGCAGGTCAAGCGCGGAGAGCGGCCCTGAGCACTACGCCGTTCACCGGGGGCGCGGAAGCCTGGCTGAACAAGCTGGGCGGACTGCGGGACGTCGTACGACAGGAGCTGGTCGCCCGGCAGCTCGACGAGCAGATAGCGGGACGTTTCCCGGTCGGGCAGCGGCTGCGCGTGCTCGACGTGGGCATGGGCCAGGGCACGCAGGCGCTGCGTCTGGCCCGGGCCGGTCACCAGGTGACCGGTGTCGAGAAGGACGCGACGATGCTCGCCGCCGCCCGGGAGTCCCTGGCGGGTGAGCCGGAGGGCATCCGGGAGCGGGTGCGGCTGGTCCAGAGCGACGGCCGGGACACCGGGGTGCACTTCCTGCCCGGCAGCTTCGACGTGGTGCTGTGCCATGGCGTGCTGATGTACGTCGAGGAGCCGGACGCCCTGCTGGCGGGCCTGGGGCGGATGCTCGCGCCGGGCGGGCTGGTGTCGCTGCTGGTGCGCAACGCCGACGCGCTGGCCATGCGGCCCGGGCTGTCCGGTGACTGGGCGACGGCTCTCGCCTCCTTCGACACCGTCTCCTACACCAACCGTCTCGGCCTCGACGTACGCGCCGACCGGCTCGCCGCGCTGACCGCGACGCTCGCCGGGATCGGGGCGCCGCTCCAGGCCTGGTACGGCGTACGGGTCTTCACGGACACCGCGGTGGACGGGGCGGAGATCCCGGCCGACCTGGAGTCGCTGCTGGCGGCCGAGGAGCGGGCCGGGCGGACCGATCCGTACCGGGCGGTCGCGGCGCTGCTGCATCTGTGCGGGGTACGGGGCTGAGGCGCCCGTTCGGGTGTACAGCACAAGCCGGATATTCACCCTGAAGTGAGACTCGGGGCATGGACGCTCACCGCCGCCGTGCCCCACGCCTTGTCACGCCCTTCGCCGCGCTCGCCTGTTCCGTCGCGCTGCTCGCCGGATGCTCCGACTCCGGTTCCTCCGGTTCGGCCGGCGAGCGGCAGGACCCGACCACCCAGGCCGCCGCTCCCGCCGTCGACAACGATCTCCAGGACGCCTACCAGAAGGTCATCAAGCAGGTCCTGCCGTCGGTCGTGCAGATCCAGGCCTCGGGTGACCTGGGCTCCGGGGTGGTCTACGACGACAAGGGACACATCGTCACCAACGCGCACGTCGTCGGCAACGAGAAGACCTTCCAGGTCACCACCGCCAACAACGAGAACACCCTGTCTGCGAAGCTCGTCTACTCCTACCCGGAGCAGGACCTCGCCGTCATCAAGCTGGACAAGGTGCCGGACGGGCTGAGGGCGGCGACGTTCGCGGACTCCTCGAAGGTCCAGGTCGGCCAGATCGTGCTGGCCATGGGCTCGCCGCTCGGCCTGTCGTCCAGCGTGACGCAGGGCATCGTCTCGGCGACCGGACGGACCGTCACCGAGGGCCGCTCGGACGGCGGTACGGGCGCGACGATCGGCAACATGGTGCAGACCTCCGCGGCCATCAACCCCGGCAACAGCGGCGGCGCCCTCGTCAACCTCGACGCGCAGGTCATCGGCATCCCGACGCTCGCCGCGACCGACCCCAACTTCGGGAACAGCGCGGCGCCCGGGATCGGGTTCGCCATCCCCGCGTCCATGGTGCGGACGGTCGCCGACCAGATCGTCGAGAACGGCAAGGTCACCGACTCGGGCCGGGCCGCGCTCGGCATCACCGGGCGCACGGTCGTCGACGACAGCTTCCAGGCCGCGGGGGTGGCCGTCGTCGAGGTGAAGAGCCGCGGGGCCGCGGACAAGGCCGGCCTGGAGGCCGGCGACATCATCACCAAGCTGGGTGCCACCGACATCACCACGATCACGTCCCTCTCCGAGGCACTGGCCGCGGAGTCGCCGGGTGACGAGACGTCGGTGACGTACACGCGGGACGGGGACGTGAAGACGGTGGACGTGACGCTGGGCGAGCAGTGAGAAGGGGGCGGCCCGAGCGGGCCGCCCCCCTTTTTCCAGGTCCTACGCCTCCTCGGCGTGCAGGCTCATCGGACCGTAGATCTTCGTGCCGTCCTCGAAGAGGTGCACCTGATCGGCGCCGCCCTCGGCGAGGTCCTTCCAGTACTCACCGACCCAGGACTCGGCATCCCCCTGCGTGGTGAACTCCTCGGGCTGCACCGCGGGCTGGACCTCCGTCCCGTCGGCCTTCTCGAATCGCCACGTCCATGCCGCCATGTACGCCTCCCAGGTGTGACTGCGTTTCAGAGCCTATTCGGTTGTCCGCGGCTGCGTGGGGGCATGCAGCGCGCGCATGATCAGAAGTTACCGGCGAAAATCTGTCCTGTGGACGTGACTTTGCTCGGTACCGGAGGGCCCTCGGGGCTGCCCCGGCCCTCCTGCCCCTGTTCCTCTTGTGCTGTCGCGCTCGGTGTCGACGCCCGTGCCGCCACCGCGCTGCTCGTCGACGGGGCGCTCATGCTCGATCTGACGCCCGGTGTCGCCTTCGCCGCCGCTCGGGCGGGGCATTCGCTCGGGGGCGTACGGCAGGTGCTGTTGTCGCATCCGCACGACGGGCCCGCCGTGGAGGTGCCGGCCGGACTGCCGCAGCCGGGGCGGGTGCCGGACGGGCGGGAGCTGGCGTTGTTGACGGGGCATCGGGTGCGGGCGGTGGCGATGGACTCGCCCGGCACCGGGTACGCGGTGACCGGGCCGGACGGGCAGCGGTTGCTGTATCTGCCGCCGGGGGGCGCTCCGGCGGGGCTGGAGGAGAACGGCACGGACGTCTACGACATGGTCCTCGCCGATGTCGTGGGGCGGCCGGACGCGCTGGCCAGGCTGCGGGCGGTGGGGGCCGTGGGGCCGACCACCGACGTCGTCGCCGTGCACCTGGACCACGACGTGCCGCCGGGCGGCGAGTTGCGGCGCCGGCTCGCGGCGGCGGGCGCGCGGGCCGTACCCGACGGGACGACACTGGCCGTCGGCGCCTACGAGGACGTACCGGACGTACCGCGGCGGACGTTGGTGCTGGGCGGGGCGCGGTCCGGGAAGTCGGTGGAGGCCGAGCGGCGGCTGGAGGCCTTCCCGGAGGTGCTGTACGTGGCCACCGGCGGGACGCGGAACGGGGACGGGGAGTGGGCGGCGCGGGTCTTCGCGCACCGGGAGCGGCGGCCCGGCTCCTGGCGTACGGCCGAGACCTGCGACCTGGTGCCGCTGCTCGCCGACGAGGGGCCGCCGCTGCTGATCGACTGTCTGTCGCTGTGGCTGACGGACGCGATGGACGCCGTCGGGGCGTGGGACGACGCGGAGTGGGCCGGGGGCGGGGAGCGGGCGCTGCGCAAGCGGGTGCGGGAGTTGACGGACGCGGTGCGGGCGACCCGGCGGACCGTCGTCGCCGTGTCGAACGAGGTGGGGTCGGGGATCGTGCCCGCCACCGCCTCCGGACGGCGTTACCGGGACGAACTCGGGCGGCTGAACGCGGCGTTCGCCGGGGAGTGCGAGCAGGTGCTGCTGGTGGTGGCGGGGCAGGCGCTGGTGCTACGGGGCTGAGGACTGCGACTGCGACTGCCTGCGGGCGATCACTCGGGTCGTCCTCGACAGGCGGTCGAGGGCGGGGTGCCGGGTGGGCGGGAGGATCGTGCAGTGCGCGGCTTCGAGTTCCCCGCGGAGCGCGTCGGTGGCTCCCTCGGTCTCCACCAGCACATGGCCGCCCGGGCGGAGGAACGTCAGGACCGCGCCGAGCTCCGCGACCGGCTTCAGGACGCTGATCACGTCGTAGCGGGCGGTCAGGGCCCGGGTGAGGTGCGGGGCCGCCGGGGTGCCGAGGTACGCCTCCTCCAGTCGCTCCGCCTCGCGGGCCACGAGCACGGCCGTGGTCGTGTCGAGACCGTCGAAGGAGGTGTACGGGAACAGCGCCTTGGCCTCGGCCGGGAAGTGGGCCTCGCCGGTGCCGACGTCCAGCCAGCTCTCCGGTTCGGGGTTCAGGCGCAGCATCGCGCGGGCCGTGGAGCGGTGGCGCCGTCTGCGGTCGAGGTCGGCGAGTCGGGCGCGCAGGCGTTTCATGGGGGCTCCCTGAGACATACGACAATCCGCTGCAAAACGGAACGTATGGGATCTCGATCTTGGGAGCAACGACGTGCGGTGTGCGTGGTGCCCCGGCGCCGCCGTTCTGTTCGACCGGTGCCGGTACTGTTCGGCGAATGAGCTCGCTTAATCTCGACGACTTCTCCGATCTGATCGAGCGCCCCGACGGCGGGGTGCGCCGCGACGCCGAGGCGCGTCGTGAGCGCCAGATCGTGCCGCCCGGGTCGCTGGGCCGCCTCGACGACCTGGGTGAGTGGCTGGCCGCCGCACAGTCCGCCGTGCCGGTACGGCCCATCGAACGACCGCGGGTGGTGCTCTTCGCCGGTGACCACGGCATCGCCGAGCTCGACGTCTCGGCCCGGCCGGCGGGCAGCGCCGGGGAGTTGGTGCGCGAGGTGCTGGAGGGCGGGCGGCCGGTGTCGGTGCTCGCACGGCGGCTCGGGGTGCCGGTGCGGGTCGTCGACATGGCGCTGGACACCGACCCGGAGACGCTGCCGGAGGACGTCGTACGGCATCGGGTGCGGCGCGGCAGCGGTCGTATCGACGTCGAGGACGCGCTGACCCTGGAGGAGGCCGAGGCCGCGTTCCGGGCCGGGATGGCGGTCGCCGACGAGGAGGCCGACTCCGGTACGGATCTGGTGGTGCTCGGCGATGTGAGCGTCGGCGGGACCACGGCGGCGGGCGTGCTCATCGCCGCGCTGTGCGGGACCGACGCGTCGGTGGTGACCGGGCGGGGCGGGCTCGCGATCGACGACCTGACGTGGATGCGCAAGTGCGCGGCGATCCGGGACGCGTTGCGGCGGGCGCGGCCGGTGCTGGGCGACCAGTTGCAGCTGCTCGCGACCGTGGGCGGCGCCGACCTCGCCGCGATCACCGGGTTCCTGTTGCAGGCCGCGGTGCGGAAGCTGCCGGTGGTCCTGGACGGTGTGGTCGTCGCCGCCTGCGCGCTGGTCGGGCAGCGGATCGCCTTCCGGGCGCCGGACTGGTGGCTGGCCGCGCACGACTCCGGGGAGCCGGGGCAGGCGAAGGCGCTGGACCGGATGGCCCTTGAGCCGCTGCTCGACCACGGAGTGCGGGTGGGCGAGGGCGCCGGGGGGCTGCTGGCGCTGCCGCTGGTGCAGGCCGCGGCCGCGCTGGCGGCCGAGCTGCCGGAGAAGCCGGAGCCGGCTGTCGAGGAGGAGCCGGAGAAGGAGGAGTAGGTCCGGCAGAACGGACAAGGGCGCCCATATGATCCACCTTCATGGGATACGCCCGATTCGCCGTCTGGTACCTCCGGCTCGTCGCGTTCGTCAACTTCCTCAGTGCGGTGTGGGTGTCCCTGGGGCAGGACGTGCGGCGGCACAACCAGGAGGATCTGTTCACGCCGTACCTGCTGACCGCCGGCTTCGCCTCCGGGGTCTTCACGGCGTTCCTGGCGATCACCATGCGGCGCCGCAAGCGGGCCGCATGGCTGCTCAACCTCGGGCTGAGCGGGGCGTTCCTCGCGCTGCTGGCGTTCGCCATGGTGTTCCCGGAGATCCGGCGGCATCCGCAGAACTGGGTGTCGCTGGGTCTGACCGCCGCCTTCACGGGCGCGCTGGTGCTCGGGCGGCGGGAGTTCTACGCCAAGGGTGACCGGGCCAACCCGAAGCTGGCCGCCGCCGTCGGCGCGGGCGGGCTGCTCGCCTCCTCGCTGCTCGCGGCACTGCTGGTGACGGTGACCAACGAGCGGCACTCCCCCTTCGCCGCCTGCTGGCGCTACGGCACCCTGCGCCTGGTCTCCATCACCGACTTCCGCTCTCCCGGCATCGCCACCCCCAACTGGGTCGACGTCACCGTCAACGGCCTCAGTACGGTGCTCCTCCTCGCCGTCCTCTACGCAGCCTTCCGCTCCCGCCGTGCCGTCGACCCGCTGACCGACGACGACGAGAAGCGGCTGCGGGAGCTGCTCGACCGGCACGGCGAGCGGGACTCGCTGGGCTACTTCGCGCTGCGCCGGGAGAAGAGCGTCGTCTGGTCGCCGAGCGGCAAGGCCGCCGTCGCCTATCGCGTCGTAGGAGGTGTGGCCCTGGCCTCCGGGGATCCGCTCGGCGACCCGGAGGCCTGGCCCGGTGCCATCGAGCCGTGGCTCGACCAGGCGCGGGCGCACGGGTGGATCCCGGCGGTGATGGGGGCGAGCGAGGAGGCGGGGACCGTGTACGCGCGGCACGGGCTCGACGCGCTGGAGCTCGGGGACGAGGCGCTGGTGGAGGTCGCCGAGTTCACCCTTGAGGGGCGGGCCATGCGGACCGTGCGGCAGGCCCACAACCGGGTGCGGCGGGCCGGGTACACGGTGCGGATCCGGCGGCACGAGGAGATCCCGGCCACGGAGATGGCCGCGCTGGTCAAGCGGGCCGACGACTGGCGGGACGGGGCCACCGAGCGCGGCTTCAGCATGGCGCTGGGGCGGCTCGGGGACGCCCGGGACGGGCGCTGTGTGATGCTCGAATGCGCGGACGGCCAGGGCGAGTTGCGGGCGCTGCTGTCGTTCGTGCCGTGGGGGCCGCACGGGCTGTCGCTCGATCTCATGCGGCGGGACCGGGACTCCGACAACGGACTGGTCGAGTTCATGGTGATCGAGCTGCTGCGGCGGGCCCGCGAGATCGGGATCACTCAGGTCTCGCTCAACTTCGCGATGTTCCGGTCGGTCTTCGAACGTGGTGGACGGCTCGGTGCGGGACCGGTGCTGCGGCTGTGGAGGTCGCTGCTCAGCTTCTTCTCGCGCTGGTGGCAGATCGAGTCCCTGTACCGCGCCAACGCCAAGTACCGGCCCATCTGGGAGCCGCGGTTCCTGCTCTTCGAGAAGAGCGCGGACCTGCCGCGCATCGGGCTCGCCTCGGCGCGCGCGGAGGGGTTCCTGGAGCTGCCGGGGCTGCACCGGACACACCTGGAGAAGCAGAGATGACGACACTCGCCCGCTGGGCCCGTACCGAATGGGGGCCGCTGTACGTCGCCGTGCGCGGGCCGCTGGTGCGGCGGCGGTGGCGGGCGGTGCCGATGACGGTCGGGGTGGTGTGCCTGACGGCGGTGCTGCACCTCGTGCACAACCAGTCGTGGGGCTTCCGGTTCGTCGAGGACGTCGGCGCGGTACGGGCCGAGGACCCGCTGTGGCTGGCTCTGCTCCGCACTCCCCTGTCGCTGTTCGTCCCCGCCCTCGACCTGCCCGTCTGGGGCGCGCTCGCCCAGATCCTGCTGGTCTTCGGCATCGCGGAGATCTGCCTGGGCTGGTGGCGCACGCTCGTCATCGCGTACGTCGCCACGCTCGCCGGCACGCTGTACGCGCGTGTGGGCATCTGGCTGGGCCCCGACAGCCCGTTCGGTCTGCCCGCCTCGGACTCCCTGGTCGTCGACACCGGCCCGTCGGCGGCGGTGGTGGGGCTGGCCGTGTTCCTGGGGTGGCGGTACCGGGCGTACGTCACCGCGGGGGTGGTGATCGCCGCGATGGTGGTCGAGGTGGTGCTGAAGGACAACCTCGCGGGCAAGGAGCATCTGGCGGCGATCGTGGCGGTGCTGGCGCTGTGCGGGGTGTCGGCCCTGCGGCACCGTCACCGGCGGCCGGCTTCGAGTGCGGGGTCCGGGTCGGGTTTGCCGCCGATCAGGTCCTCGAGGCGGCGCCGGGGGCCCGCCCAGCGGCGGTCGTGGCGGTAGGCGCGCAGGATGGCCTTGGCGCGGGCGCGGGGGCGACGGCGGTAGAGGCGGCGGGCCCAGGGTGAGCCGGGGCGGGCCAGGCGGACGAGCCCGATGATGCCGACGAACGGGACGACCACGCTGAAGATCGCCATCCGGGTCTTGCCCTTGAGGAGCACGCCGAGGGCGAAGAGGAAGTTGACCAGGACGGTCGAGATGACGCTGCCGCGGTCCTTGAGCTCCTCCTGGCTCATGTCGTTGACCCCGAACGGCGAGAACCCGGACAGCATGAGCCCGACCAGGGCCGCGGTGAGGACGACGACCTCGACGCTCTTCCTGCCCTCCTCCGTCCAGTAGACGTCGTCCAGGTGCAGGATCAGCGCGAACTCGTCCAGCACCAGACCGGCGCCGACCCCGAAGACCACCGCGAACACCGCCGACCCGAAGCCGTGCCGCCCGCTGGCGACCGCCCCGAAGCCGCCGAGGACCGTCAGGATCACGCCGGGCACCACGTGGTGGATGTGCACCCCGCCGGAGCTGATGTTGCCGAACGGCCCCTTGCCCGCGCGGATGAGGCGGGTGATGACCCGGGTGACGAGGAAGGTGACGACGAACGCGGTCAGGGCCAGGAGCAGGGGCAGCTTGCCGGGTTCGACGATGTTGCGGTGCAGCCAGTGGCCCATGGGCCCAGTTTCGGGCCAGGAGGGACGGCCTGCCCGGCGGGTGCGGCGACCGGGCTACGGGGGCCGGGGGCGGGCTGTCGGGCGGGGCCCTTGACCGGGCTACTCTTCCGGGCGTGTCCACGTCTGTGCAGCTCCACGGCCTTCGTTTCGCTCTCGGCACCCTGAGTGTGCTCCCCGTCCGGGTGAGCCGCTGGGACCGGGAGGCGGCGCGTGGCGGCATGCTGTGCGCCCCGCTGGTGGGTGTGGTGATCGGCGGGGTCGCGGCGGGCGTCGGGCTCGCGCTGCTGTGGCTGGGCTCGGGGGCGCTGCTCGCCGCGGTCGGCTCGGTCGCGGTACCGGCCGTACTGACCCGGGGCCTGCACCTCGACGGCATCGCCGACACCGCCGACGGGCTCGGCAGCGGCAAGCCCGCGGAGGACGCGCTGCGGATCATGAAGCAGTCGGACATCGGGCCGTTCGGGGTGATCAGCCTCGTCTTCGTGCTGCTGGGCCAGGTGGCCGCGCTGGCACGGGCCTACGACGACTCATGGGCCCGGGGCGCGGTGGCCACCGTCGTCGCGGCGGTCGTCGCGCGGCTCGCCCTGACCCTGGCGGCCCGCGCCGGGGTGCCGGCGGCCCGGCCGGAGGGGCTGGGGGCGGCGGTGGCGGGCGTGGTGCCGGTGGGGGGTGCGGTCGGGGTCGTCGTGGCGGTGCTGGTGGCGGCGGCCGGGATCGGGCTGCTGGTCGGGAGCTACGGCCCGGTCGTCGCCGTCCTCGTCGCCCTTGCCGCCTCCGAACTGCTGCTACGGCACTGCACGCGCCGCTTCGGCGGGATCACGGGGGATGTGTTCGGCGGCCTCGCGGAGACCGCGACGACGACGGCGCTGGTCGTCCTGAGCTTCGGGGCCTAGCAGGCCCGGCGCCACACCCCCAGCTCGTACTTCTTCGCCATCGAGCTCAGCTTCAGGCGGCGCGACTCCGGGCAGAAGGCGCTCGTCGGCAGCTCGTACTCCACGTGGAACACGGCCTTGTCCGCCTTGATGAAGGGCGTGTTGGCCGCGCACTCGTCGTACTGGGCGCACTGTTCGTTGACCGCGAAGTCGAAGTCGTCCACCAGCCGCGGGATCTGGTCCAGGTCGTTCTTCAGGCCCACCGCCATGCCCCGGTCGTGCGCGAGCTTCGCGATCAGGCGGTTGTAGCGGAGCTGGTCGGAGGCGTCGAGGTCGAATCCCGTGCGGTTCTTGTAGCCGTCCATGTTGTCCGGCTCGACCGCGTCGAAGCCCTTGTCCTCGCACATGTCCATGCGGGCGGCCATGAGCGGCTCAAGGACATCGGTCTGCCGGATGTCCAGCCAGCGCTCACCCTCCCAGCCGTTGCCGCGGCCGATCACCGACTTGGGGAACTTCTTCGCGTCGGGCCGCCAGTCCTCCCAGGCGCCGGTGGACAGGTAGCAGATCACCTTGCGGTCCTCGCGGTGCAGGGCGGCCACGGTCGCCTTCGGCTGGTCGAAGCCGTCGATGTCGTAGACCGGGACGTCGACGGAGGTGTCGATCGTCTTGCCGCTCAGCTGCCACTGCCAGGCCAGACCCGGGGTCGGCTGCCAGCGGGGGCTCGGCTTGCCGTCCTGGGCCGTGGTGCAGGCGGCGAGGAGGAGGACGGGGAACAGCCAGAGAAGGCGTCTCACTGCGCGGGCTCCAGAGTGTGGGGCAACGTACCCCAAGGATGATCACCCATACCGGGCACCCCGCAGTACAGATCCGCCCCGTGCACGGCGAGATCCGCGCCACGCGGGACGCCGTACACGAGATGGCAGAGCCGTACGTCCGTGCCGCCGCGCCACTTCGGCGGGCCCAGGTGGAGGTACGACGTCCAGGGGCCCTCGAAGGTCACGAGGACGTCGGCGATGCGGGCGTAGGCGGGGTGCGGGGCGGTTCCGTGGTTGAGGGCAAGGGTGCCTCGGACCGCTGTCGCGAGGCGGCGGTAGTACGTGAACTCGGCTTCACCTGCGGCCACTTGGTCGAGGAAGGCGCCGTCCGTGGCGTACCAGTCGCGGTGCTGGGTGAGGTCGCGGACGACGTCGGTGCGGGGGCGGTGGGCGTAGGCGGTGTCGACGTAGCCGAGGGTCCGTACGCCTGCGGCTCTGAGGCGTGCGGCCAGCTCGACGAAGGCCTCGTCGGGGCGGTCGCCGGGGCCGCTCGCCGGGTTGAGGACGACCGCGTAGAGGTGGGGGGCCGCCGCGATGATCGCGTCCCACTCCGCGGGGCGGACGGACGGGTGCTCGTAGTACGGGAGCAGGAGGTTCGTCATCGGTGGGCGGTCGCCCTCCCCAACAGGGCGCAGGCGAGGGCGGCTTGGGTGGTGGCGGTGGTTGCGTACACGGTCAGGGTGATCCAGTACGGGCTGCAACAGTGCGTCAGGGACGCGAGCGTCTGGGCCAGGGCCGCCATGGAGCAGATCGCTGTCGTGGTGAGGATCGCGCCGAAGGACTGTAGGAGCAGGGCTGTCCACAGGACCGCGCCGAGGAGCAGGAGGGGGGCCGGGCTGATGCCGGTGGTGAGGGCCATGAGGAGGGTGAGGAGGTAGGCGGTCAGGTACTTCAGCAGGGTGTGGGTTGTTGTGCGGCGGAACGCTGTTGGGGTGGTGCTCGATCGTAGGGCGGTGAGGGCTGTGCTGCGGAGTCGGTACAGGAGCCATTCGGCGGGGCCCATGCTGAGGGTGAGGATGACGGCGGTGAGGTTGTCGGCGAGGGCTGCGTGGAGGACGAGGGTGCCGGTGGCGAGGCCGAACACGGCGTAGGGGAAAGAGCCGGAAAGACGGGGGCCTCGCGCTGTTGGTTGGTTGCGGGCGGGTGCGGGCTGGTCGCGCAGTTCCCCGCGCCCCTGACGGGCGTTGCCCTCACGCGTGACTTCACGTGCTGCCAGGGCTGTCACCGCGAGCAGCGAGCCCAGGAGCAGCGTCAGTCTCGCTGCGTCCGGGACGGGGTGGAGCAGGGTCAGGATCGCTCCCGCCGCCATGGGCAACAGGGCGCACAACAATGCTCGTTCGCGGCTCAGTACCAGCAGGATCGTCGATGCCCCCATGTACACGGCCTGTCCCGCCGCGAAGGCCGCGGCCTCGTCTGCCGCGCCTGACACCAGCAATGCCACCACGGCGCCCAGCACCACCCCCGTCGGCGCCCCCAGCAGCAGGCTCCGCCTCGCCGCCCTCCCGTCCCCCAAGCCCAGCCAGGTGTACGCCCTGTGGGCCAGGCCCTGGTTCCAGGCCCAGCCGGTCAGGGCGCCGGCCAGGAGCGGGAGCGGGGCTGCGGCGGCCAGTACGTAGGCGAAGCCCGGGAGGGCGAAGAGGGCTCCTCGGAGCAGGCAGGACAGCAGGCCGACCCGCCACGGGTCGTGGGGTGGGGTCTCCGGCTCCGGGTGGCGGCGGCCGACGCGTTCGTAGAGTTCCTCGGCCAGCGCGAAGGAGTTCTTCACGCCGTACCGCTCGCGTATCTGGTCGTCCGACAGGCCGTCGGACTCCAGGAGCGCGGCGATCTCGTCGGGGTGGACCGCCGCCGCCACGAAGTCGTCGAGGCGGGCGGCGAGTTCGTCGACGGGGTCGGGGCCGGCCCAGCTGGGAGTGGTGCGCTGCTTGGGGATCGCGGGGAAGGTGTCGGGGCGGGCGCCGGGCGGCAGCCAGAGGGAGCCGCTCACCAGTCGGTTCCGTCCGTCGCGACCGCCGCGTACCAGGGGTCGCGCAGTTCGAGGGTCCAGTCGGTGACGGTCTCGACCGTGGGCTCGTACACCTCGGGCAGGCCCGCGAGTTCCTGGTAGATGGTGCGGAAGGCGTCCACCGAGCGGCGGAGCGTGAAGCGGTCGATCACTCTCCGGCGCGACAACTCGCCCAGCTTCAGGCGGCGTTCGTCGTCCTTGAGGAGGGTCAGGGCCGCTGCCGCCATCTTCTCCGGTTCCCTCGGGGGGACCACCAGGCCGGTGTCGCCGACGGCCTCGCGCACCCCGCCGACGTCCGTCGACACCGTCGTACGGCCGCAGGACATGGCCTCGATGATGGAGAACGGGAAGCCCTCGGAGATGGAGGAGAGCATCACCACGTGGCCGGCGGCGTAGGCGCGCCAGACCTCGCTGATGCGGCCCTCGAAGGTGAGGCCGTCGGTGACACCGAGTTCCGCGGCGAGTTTCTCCAGACGGGTGCGGTACTCCTCGCCGCCCGGTGGGACCGGGCCGAACAACCGCAGGCGGGTTTCCGGGAGTTCGGCGCGGACCATCGCGTAGGAGCGGATCAGGGTCTCCAGGTCCTTGATGGGGTCCACGCGGCCGCACCAGGTGAGGGTGGGGACCTCGGGTTCGGGGCCCGCGTGCGGGAAGGCGGCCGGGTCGACGCCGTTGTAGACCGTGCGGATCTTGTCGGCGTCGGCGCCGCCGCGCTCCTCCCAGCGGCGGTTGTACTGGTTGCACGGTGTGATCAGGTCGGCGGCTCTGTACCCGTGTGAATTGAGTTCACGGTAGAAGCCGAGCATGAACGCCTTCACCGGCCAGCGTTGGGCGTCGGAGCGGTAGCCGAGGTAGCGCTCGCGGAGGTAGATGCCGTGCTCCGTGAGGAGGAACGGCACGCCGTCGAGGGCGTGGGCGGCGAGGGCCGGCAGGGTGGCCAGGCCACTGCTGACGGCGTGCGCGACCGAGTCCTCGGGGACCCGGACGCCCAGTGGGCGCAGGGCGTGTTCGAGGAGGTCGGTGGCGGTGAGGGCGTCGTGGACCGTGGGCCGGGCGGCGGCGACGGGCAGGTGCGGCATCGTCCAGATCCACATCAGGGAACGCAGGGCGGACTCCGTGCGCAGGGCCGCCGACAGCCGTCCGTCGCGGGCCAGTCGGGCCAGTTCGTGGAGGGCCTCGCCGAAGTCGTGCTGGTGCCCGGCCTCCGGGTCCAGGAAAGAGAGCAGGAAACGCTCGTAGGAGTCGAGGAAGCGGCGCCTCGCCCTGCCGAACGGGGCGGACCTGCGGCCCGGGCGCGGGCCCCAGGTGGGGACCGAGGTGTGGCGGTAGACGTTCGGCGGCAACTCCCAGGTCACGGGTTCGCGGCCACTGCCGGTGAGCGACAGGATGTGGAAGTCGACCTCCGGCATGCCCTTGACGAGCTGGTCGCACCAGGTGCTGACGCCGCCGTGGACGTGCGGGTAGGTGCCTTCGGTGAGCATGGTGACGTGACGGCCGGTTCGCATAGCCGCGCGTGTTCCCCCCTGTTGTGCGGATGTTGTGCGGAGGACTGCGGACCAGACCCGGCTGCGGGTGGGTGGGGGCTGGTCGCGCAGTTCCCCGCGCCCCTGAAAGCCGCTCCCCTTACGGCAGTTTCAAAGTCAACGCCGATTGCAGCGCCGCAGGCGCCCCCCAGGCCGAACGCCTGCCCGCATACGCCGTACCGAAGGTCGTCGTACCAAGGAGGAGTTGCTGCTTGCTCCCCTCCGGAACCGTCACCGGGATCTGCGTCCCGCTCGGCGCCGTGATCGTCACCGTGTTGCCCACCCGGTACGCCGTGACCTTGCCGGAGGCCAGCGCGGCCTGCCAGGCGGCGCGGCGCTGGAGTTCGGTGCCGATGGCGGCCTGGGCGAGGTTCTCCAGCGGGGTGTTGTCGGCGAACAGGGCCTGGTAGTCGGCCAGCACCTTGTTCAGGACCGGGTAGAGCGTGCGGTCCTCGGCCAGGTTGGACTGGTGGGCGTAGTGCGGCCGCGGGTCGCCCGAGATCGCGTGCCCGAGGGCGGTGCGGGCCTCCTGCGGGACGATGTACGACCGGTAGCCGGTGGCCGTGTCGAGCGGCGCGGGCAGGCAGGTGGACGACGGGTTGTTCTCGCACAGGCCGCTGCCGCCGTCGGCCGCCGAGGTGTAGATCCAGTTGTACTCGTCGGCCATCTCCGCGTCGGTGCCCGTGTTGTAGTACACGTTCATCGGGTAGCGCGGCACGGTGAGGGTGCTGCTGCCGACCGAACGCTGCTCGGGTTCACGGGAGTTGTCGGAGGCGGTCCACTTGACGCCGTTCGCGGCCAGCGCGCCCGCGAGGTTGGGGTTGTCGTCGGGCTGCTGGGGCAGGGTGCGCAGGCCCGAGTGTTCGCCGGTGACGAGTTCGGCGCGGTTGAGCGGAAGCCCCTTGCCGACGCCCCAGTTGTAGTTGTCGCCGATCTCCGCGGAGATGTCGGCGCGGCTCAGGTACTGGGTGCTGCCGTCGGCGTTCTTGGCGCAGCTCCACGGCACGCTGGTGGTGTCCTGGACGCAGCCGAGGAACTTGTGCGTGTAGGTGTGGTTGATCCAGCGGTACTTGGCCTTGTCGGCGAGCATCTGGGTGGCGAGCGCGTCGGTGCCGCCGTTCTCGGTCTTCCACTCCTCGCCGGAACCGGCGTTGTAGACCATGTCGAGCTTGAAGCCGTGTTCCTGCTGCCACTGCGCCGCGTACTGGGCGTCGGCGGCCGTCATCCGGATCGGCACGGTGCCCGCGCCGTCGCCGCCGGGGCAGGTGAAGTCGCCCGGGGTGCAGTTGTGCGCGGTGTCCCAGCGGCTGTCGGGGGCGAAGACGTCGTCGACGTGGACCTCGAAGTAGTTGCGGGCCTGCCCCAGGTGCACGCCCTGGGTCAGCCACTCGACGATGCCGCGGGCCAGCACCCGGAACTGCTGCTGGTACTGGTTGTAGGCGAAGGTCACGACGAGTTCGCGGCGGCCGTCGTGCGCGTACTCGCCGATCAGGCTGCCCCGGCCGGTGCCGCCCGGCACGGGGACGTCGACGTAGCTGGTGAAGCCGGTGCGAGGGGTGGCGACGAAGCCGTAACTCTCCTGCGTCGAGGCGGAGTTGTCCTCGAAGGCGACGGCCCCGTCGAGATAGCCGAACCAGCCCGCCCTGCCCGCCGTGGTGACGTCCGCCGTCCGGCCGTCCAGCGTCCCGGAGTACACGCTGTAGTCCAGGCCTACCTCCGGGTGCGCCCAGGTGTAGGCGTCGACCTGCGGGATGCCGTACGTCTTCTCGTACGCCTCCAGCGCGGTCTGCTCCGCCGAACCGGCCCCGAACGGGGTCTCGTTGGGCAGCACGACGCCCTGGTACCTGGCCCGGGGCGTGCCACCCACCGTGTCGGCGAGGAACGCGCTCGTGATGGCGGGGCGACCCGCGTCGTTCAGGTCGACGACGGTGTACGGGATGCCGGTGCTCCTGAGCTGGGCGGTGATGGCCTGGACGGGGCTGTCGCCGTTGTCCACGACCAGCACCTTCAGGTCGATGCGCGGTGTCGTCGCCGCGGCGGCGCCGGGCGCCCCCAGGCCCAGCGCGATCAGCCCCGCCGCCGTGGAGACGGCGGCGACGGCCTTCCATCTGTGCGCACTTTGCGCCATTGGGTGTCCTTCCCCCCAGAAGATCCTCGTGCGGCCCCTTTGCGGGCAATCCGGGGAGGATCCGTGGAAATCATGCGAAGCGGCGAACAGAGCGCCCACCGGAACACAGTGAGTGTGGCCGAGGTGACCGCGAGTGAGAGCTGGGAAATGGCTACGACGCCACCGACAGGTGAACGCCCGTAGGAATGAGCGAAACCGCGCCACGCGCGTAGGCTCGTTCCGGGTGTTCATCGACGGGGTGAAGGCCCCGGTCGATGCCGCCCCCTGAGTCAGATCTAGGGTCGGCTGTCGGGCCCGGTCGACCCACCCGCTCGACCACTGGAACTTCACATCGGAAGCGAGATTTCACCACCGTGACTGCTCTCACTCTCAGCACCGCCGCGGCGCCCGGCCTGCGGGCCGACGCGATCGTGATCGGTGTCGCCAAGGGCGCTGCATCCCGGTCCGGGGGCCTGGTCGTCGCCCCGGGCGCCGAAGCCGTGGACAAGGCCTACGACGGCAAGCTCGCCGGCGTCCTGGAGACCCTCGGCGCCTCCGGTGCCGAGGGCGAGGTGACGAAGCTGCCCGCGCCGTCCGGTTTCAAGACGCCCCTCGTGGTGGCCGTGGGTCTCGGCCCGGAGCCCGAGAAGGACTCCTCCTTCGACGCCGAGGCGCTGCGCCGGGCCGCCGGTACGGCCGCCCGCGCGCTGAACGGCTCGAAGAAGGCCGCGTTCGCGCTGCCGCTGACGGACGCCGCGGACGCCGGTGCGATCGCCGAGGGCGCGCTGCTGGGCGCGTACTCCTTCGACGCGTACAAGGAGAACGGCAAGGACCCGAAGAAGGGCAAGGCGCCGCTCGCCGAGGTGGCCCTGCTGGGCGGCAAGCCCCGCGACCGCGCCTACAAGGCGGCCGTCGAGCGGGCCCTCGCGGTCTCGGAGGAGCTGAACCGCGCTCGGGACCTGATCAACACCCCGCCGAACGACCTGTACCCGGAGGCCTTCGCCGCCGTCGTCCAGGCCGCGGGCAAGGAGCACGGCCTCAAGGTGCAGGTGCTCGACGACAAGGCGCTGGTCAAGGGCGGTTACGGCGGCATCCTGGGCGTCGGCGGCGGTTCCGAGGCGAAGCCACGGCTGGTGAAGCTGTCGTACACCTCCTCCAAGGCGAAGAAGCACCTCGCCCTGGTCGGCAAGGGCATCACGTACGACTCGGGCGGCATCTCGCTGAAGCCGGCCGGTCACAACGAGACGATGAAGTGCGACATGAGCGGTGCGGCGGCCGTTTTCGCCGCCGTCGTCGCCGTCGCGCGGCTCGGTCTCGAAGTGAACGTCACCGGGTGGCTGGCGCTCGCCGAGAACATGCCGTCGGGGTCCGCGGTGCGTCCGGGTGACGTGCTGCGGATGTACAGCGGCAAGACCGTCGAGGTCCTCAACACCGACGCCGAGGGCCGGCTGGTGCTGGCCGACGCGCTGTGGGCGGCGTCGGAGGAGAAGCCGGACGCGATCGTCGACGTGGCGACGCTGACCGGGGCGATGATGCTGGCGCTGGGCAGCCGGACGTACGGGATCATGGCCAACGACGACGCGTTTCGCACGGCCGTGCACGAGGCCGCGGAGGAGGTCGGCGAGCCGGCGTGGCCGATGCCGCTGCCCGAGCACCTGCGCAAGGGGATGGAGTCCCCGACCGCCGACATCGCGAACATGGGTGAGCGGATGGGCGGCGGTCTGGTCGCCGGGCTCTTCCTGCGGGAGTTCGTGGGCGAGGGGATCACCTGGGCGCACCTCGACATCGCGGGTCCCGCGTTCAACGAGGGTGGGCCGTTCGGGTACACGCCCAAGGGCGGGACGGGTACCGCTGTGCGTACCTTGGTGCGGCTGGCGGAGCTGACTGCCGCGGGTGACCTGGGGTGACCATCGCCTGAGTGCTCGGTGCCTGGGGTTCGCGGGCGGCTGCGGGCCGGCTGTGGCCGGTCGCGCAGTTCCCCGCGCCCCTCCGTATGTCACCCCAGGCATCTCACTTTGTGCCGTCCTCACATGTGAGCGTGTGGCGTCTCACACCCCGGCCCGGCGTCTCGTTCCCTTCGGACAAGTGCGAAGATGGGGCTCGGCAGGACAGGGCCCCACCACAGGGCCGAAGAAAGAGCGGCCGGACACCAGCCGCCGACCGGTCACCGCAGACCGGCGTAGGCGCACATGCATGGAGGACGTGACGTGGCGAACGACGCCAGCACCGTTTTCGACCTAGTGATCCTCGGCGGTGGTAGTGGCGGTTACGCCGCGGCCCTGCGCGGGGCGCAGCTGGGCCTGGACGTCGCCCTGATCGAGAAGGACAAGGTCGGCGGCACCTGCCTGCACCGGGGATGCATCCCCACGAAGGCCCTGCTCCACGCGGGCGAGATCGCCGACCAGGCCCGCGAGAGCGAGCAGTTCGGTGTGAAGGCCACCTTCGAGGGCATCGACATCGCCGGGGTCCACAAGTACAAGGACGGTGTCATCTCCGGCCTGTACAAGGGCCTCCAGGGACTTGTCGCCTCCCGCAAGGTGACGTACATCGAGGGTGAGGGGCGGCTCTCCTCCCCGACCTCCGTCGACGTGAACGGCCAGCGCATCCAGGGGCGGCACGTGCTCCTGGCGACCGGCTCCGTGCCGAAGTCGCTGCCGGGCCTGGAGATCGACGGCAACCGGATCATCTCCTCGGACCACGCCCTCGTCCTGGACCGCGTGCCGAAGTCCGCGATCATCCTGGGCGGCGGTGTCATCGGCGTCGAGTTCGCCTCCGCCTGGAAGTCCTTCGGCGCGGACGTCACCGTCATCGAGGGCCTGAAGCACCTGGTCCCGGTCGAGGACGAGAACTCCTCCAAGCTTCTCGAGCGCGCGTTCCGCAAGCGCGGCATCAAGTTCAACCTGGGCACCTTCTTCTCGAAGGCCGAGTACACCGCCGACGGCGTCAAGGTCACCCTGGCCGACGGCAAGGAGTTCGAGGCCGAGGTCCTGCTGGTGGCCGTCGGCCGCGGCCCGGTCTCCGCCGGTCTCGGCTACGAGGAGCAGGGCGTCGCGATGGACCGCGGCTACGTCCTGGTCGACGAGTACATGCGGACGAACGTCCCCACCATCTCCGCCGTCGGCGACCTGGTCCCGACCCTCCAGCTCGCGCACGTCGGCTTCGCGGAGGGCATCCTGGTTGCGGAGCGTCTGGCCGGCCTCAAGGCCGTCCCGATCGACTACGACGGTGTCCCCCGCGTGACCTACTGCCACCCGGAGGTCGCCTCCGTCGGTATCACCGAGGCCAAGGCCAAGGAGATCTACGGTGCGGACAAGGTCGTCGCTCTGAAGTACAACCTGGCGGGCAACGGCAAGAGCAAGATCCTCCAGACCGCGGGCGAGATCAAGCTCGTCCAGGTCAAGGACGGTGCCGTGGTCGGCGTCCACATGGTCGGCGACCGCATGGGCGAGCAGGTCGGCGAGGCCCAGCTGATCTACAACTGGGAGGCGCTGCCGGCCGAGGTCGCCCAGCTCATCCACGCCCACCCGACGCAGAACGAGGCGCTCGGCGAGGCCCACCTGGCCCTGGCGGGCAAGCCGCTGCACGCGCACGACTGACCCTCGGTCGAACACCGCGAAGCGACTCCGTCTCCGCGACGACACAGACTTCCGCAATTCGTAAGGAGCAACCGAAACCATGGCGGTTTCCGTAACCCTTCCGGCGCTCGGCGAGAGCGTCACCGAGGGCACTGTCACCCGCTGGCTGAAGGCCGAGGGTGAGCGAGTAGAGGCCGACGAGCCGCTGCTCGAGGTGTCGACCGACAAGGTCGACACCGAGATCCCCTCCCCCGTGTCCGGCGTCCTGTCCTCCATCAAGGTCGCCGAGGACGAGACCGTCGAGGTCGGCGCCGAGCTGGCCATCATCGACGACGGCACCGGCGCCCCCGCCGCCGCTCCGGCCCCGGCCGCCGAGCCCGCCCCCGAGCCCGCCCCGGCTCCGGAGCCGGCCGCTGCCGCCCCGTCCACCGAGCAGGCCGCCCCGGCGCCCGCTCCCACCGCCGAGGCCGCCACCGGCGGCGGTTCCGCCGAGGGCACGGACGTCGTCCTGCCCGCGCTCGGCGAGTCCGTCACCGAGGGCACCGTCACCCGCTGGCTGAAGTCGGTCGGCGACTCCGTCGAGGCCGACGAGCCGCTGCTCGAGGTCTCCACGGACAAGGTCGACACCGAGATCCCGGCGCCCACCTCCGGTGTGCTGCTGGAGATCACCGTCGGTGAGGACGAGACCGCCGAGGTCGGCGCCAAGCTCGCCGTCATCGGTGCCCCGGGTGCCGCTCCGGCCGCTGCCGCCCCCGCGGCTCCGGCTCCGGCCGCCGCTGCCCCGGCTCCCGCCGCCCCGGCCGCCCCCGTGGCGCCGCCGGCCCCGGCTCCCGCCCCCGCCGCGCCGGCTCCCGCGCCCGCCCCGGTCGCCGCCGCTCCGGCTCCGGTCGCTCCGGCCCCCGCGCCGGCCGCTCCGGCTCCGGTCGCCCCCGCGGCCCCGGCTCCGGCCGCGACCTCCGGTGACGACGGCGCCTACGTGACCCCGCTGGTGCGCAAGCTCGCCGCCGAGCACGGTGTCGCGCTGGCCTCCGTCAAGGGCACCGGCGTCGGCGGTCGTATCCGCAAGCAGGACGTCATCGCCGCCGCCGAGGCCGCGAAGGCCGCCGCCGCTGCCCCGGCCGCCCCCGCCGCGGCCCCGGCCGCCCCCGCCGCCAAGAAGGCGCCGACGCTGGAGGCCTCGCCGCTGCGTGGCCAGACCGTCAAGATGCCGCGCATCCGCAAGGTCATCGGCGACAACATGGTCAAGGCGCTGCACGAGCAGGCGCAGCTGTCCTCGGTCGTCGAGGTCGACGTCACGCGTCTGATGAAGCTGCGCGCCCGCGCCAAGGACGCGTTCGCGGCCCGTGAGGGCGTCAAGCTCTCCCCGATGCCGTTCTTCGTCAAGGCCGCGGCCCAGGCGCTGAAGGCGCACGCGCCGATCAACGCCAAGATCAACGAGGGCGAAGGCACGATCACCTACTTCGACACCGAGAACATCGGTATCGCGGTGGACTCCGAGAAGGGCCTGATGACCCCGGTCATCAAGCACGCGGGCGACCTCAACATCGCCGGCATCGCGAAGGCCACGGCGGAGCTGGCCGGCAAGGTCCGCGCCAACAAGATCACGCCCGACGAGCTGTCCGGCGCGACCTTCACCATCTCCAACACCGGTTCGCGCGGCGCGCTCTTCGACACGATCATCGTGCCGCCGGGCCAGGTCGCGATCCTCGGTATCGGTGCCACGGTCAAGCGCCCGGCGGTCATCGAGACCGAGGAGGGCACGGTCATCGGCGTCCGCGACATGACCTACCTGACCCTCTCCTACGACCACCGTCTGGTGGACGGCGCCGACGCGGCCCGTTACCTGACCGCGGTCAAGGCGATCCTGGAGGCGGGCGAGTTCGAGGTCGAGCTCGGCCTGTAAGCCTCTTCAGTGCCTGTACGGTGCCCCGTCCGGAGCTGTTCCGGGCGGGGCACCGTCGTGTCCGCTACCGGGGCGTCAGCGTGCGGTCGCTCCAGGCCCACAGGGTCTCGACCCACACGTTCGGGACGTTGAGCCGGGGCGAGTAGGTCAGGTGCCGGGTCCGGTAGGCCTTCAGGACGTCGTACGTGGCGTCGAGGCAGTCGCGTGAGGTGAGTTCGCCGCTCTTCGGGTCGAGGCCGACGAGGAAGCCGCGGCTCTCGACGCTGCGGATCATGGCCCAGGCCGCGTTCACGTCACTGGTCGAGGACGCGACACAGCGGTAACGGCTGTACGGGTGCGTGGACTTGCCCGGGTAGTGGGCGTCCCGGGACATGTCGCTGAGCATGCGGTCGTACGATCCCTGCGCGTGCCAGGCGCCGATGTCGCCGCCCGGCGGGGTGTAGAGCTTGTTGGTGGGGTTCTCCACGGCGCCGTAGACCCACTGGTTCGTGCCGGTGACCCGGAAGCCCCAGCCGACGTGCCCGAACTTCTGCGCCCCGTCCGGCTTGACGAAGACGCAGGCGCCGCCGCCGGCCTGGCCGCCGCCCGCCATGTTGGTGATCGCCGCGGTGCCGCTGGGCGTGGCCGCCGCCTTCGCCCGGGGCGCCGTCTGCTGGCAGCCGGTGATGCCGACGATCGCGCCGATCACGGCCGCCGCGGCCGTCCAGCGGAGCGCTCCGCGCCGTCCTCGGTTGTTCATGCCATCCCCCGATGGTGCGGGGGCGCCCCGCGCGGGCACCCCATGCCGACCGCGACGGGGAGGAGGCGGGCCGGGGTTCCTCCGGTGACACGGCGGTGACGCCTCCGGGGCCGCTCCGGTACGGGGCTTTACAGGGCGAGTCGTCCTGTGAGCGTGTAAGTCTCGTCTCACCTGCGGGAAAGCGCCCCCGTGCGCCCCTCCGGGAAGCGCTTGCGGCCTTATTGTCTAAACGTCAAACGCCCCCGGGGCCGATGGGCGGCCCCTCCTTAAGGAGCACTCATGACCGCGCCCGTCGTCCACTCGCTGCGCGAACAGATCCGCGAGCACATCGTGGAGGGGATCGTGAGCGGGCGCTGGAAGCCGGGCGAGCGCATCGTCGAGCGTCGGATCGCGACCGAGCTGGAGGTCAGCCAGACGCCCGTGCGGGAGGCACTGCGCGAGCTGGAGTCGCTGCGGCTGATCGAGTCGGCGCCGAACAAGGGCGTGCGGGTGCGGAACCTGACGGCGGCCGACCTGGAGGAGAGCTACCCGGTCCGGGCCGGTCTGGAGGCGATCGCGGCGGAGCTGGCGGCGGAGCGGCTGGCGGGCGACTGCTCGGCCCTTGAGCCGCATGTCGCCGCGCTGTACGAGGCGGACCGGGAGTCGGACGGCACGGCGCAGGTGCGGCACACGGTGGGCTTCCACCGGGAGATGGTCCGGGCGGCGGGCAACTCGGTGTTGTTGCACACCTGGGAGGGGCTGGGCATCGAGGTGTTCACGGCGCTGTCGATTCGGTGGCTGGGGACGGTGCAGCAGTCGTATGCGGAGGAGCACGAGGAGTTGGTGCAGGCGTTTCGGCGCCGGGATCCTCGGATCGCGGAGTTGGTGAAGGCGCATGTGCTGGGGTGTGCGCCCCGGCATGAAGGCGAGTAGGAAAGGTGCATTGTCGGGTGCGGGTGCGTTGTGGCTGGGCGCGCCCACGCGGCGGAGCCGCAAATGAATACAGCCCCGCGCCCCTAGGTACCTGACACCACTCGGCACCACCCGAGCAGCCCCCCGCTCACCTGCGAAAACAAGCCCTCAACAAGGTCACCCGGTGCCATCACCGAAGGCACCCCGTGCCTACTTTCTCGGAATCGAGAGGTTTTGCCCGTCAACCCTTTGATCGATCATCGATCAGGGAGTTACAGTCGCCGACGGGCCTCCACCGGGGCCTGACGGGCTTCCACCGAAGCTCAAGCCCTGTCCTGCCAAAGACCAAGGGCACCCCCGAACCCTTACCGATGAGGGAACCCCCTTCGACTGAGGAAGGCGGCGACATGACCGACCCCAACGCCATCCAGCCGAGCGAGCTCGACCAGCTCCCCGACCGGGACCCCGAGGAGACCGCCGAATGGCAGGCCTCCCTGGACGCGGTCGCCAAGGCTGCCGGCCCGCACCGTGCCGCGTACCTGATGCGCCGCACGCTGGAGAGGGCGGAGGGCAACGGCATCGCGCTGCCGAAGCTCCTCGAGACCGACTACGTCAACACCATCCCCACCTCCGCGGAGCCGGGCCTGCCCGGTGACCCGGAGCTGGAGGCCCGGATCACCGCCTGGAACCGCTGGAACGCGGCCGCCATGGTGACCCGGGGCAGCAAGTACGGCGTGGGCGGCCACATCGCCACCTTCGCCTCCGCGGCCTGGCTCTACGAGACCGGCTTCAACCACTTCTTCAAGGGCAAGGAAGCCGACGGTTCCGGCGACCAGCTCTACATCCAGGGCCACGCCTCCCCCGGCATCTACGCCCGCGCCTTCCTCGACGGGCGTCTCAACGAGGCGCACCTCGACAACTTCCGCCGCGAGTCCGGCGGCAACGGCCTCCCCTCGTACCCGCACCCCCGCCGGCTGCCCTGGCTGTGGGAGTTCCCGACCGTCTCCATGGGTCTCGGTCCGCTCTCCGCCATCTACCAGGCGCGCTTCAACCGGTACCTCACCAACCGCGGCATCAAGGACGTGTCCGCTTCGCACGTCTGGGCTTTCCTCGGTGACGGTGAGATGGACGAGCCCGAGTCCACCGCGGCACTCGCACTGGCCTCGCGTGAGGGTCTCGACAACCTCACCTTCGTCATCAACTGCAACCTCCAGCGCCTCGACGGCCCGGTCCGCGCGAACTTCAAGATCGTGCAGGAGCTGGAGGCCCAGTTCCGCGGCGCCGGCTGGAACGTCATCAAGACGCTGTGGGGCTCGGCCTGGGACGAGCTGTTCCAGCTCGACACCACGGGCGCGCTGGTACGCCGGCTGCGCGAGGTACCGGACGCGCAGGTCCAGACGTACCAGACCCGCGACGCCGCCTACATCCGCCAGGACTTCTTCGGCAAGGACCCGGCGCTCGCCGAGATGGCGAAGCTGCTGAGCGACGACAAGATCCTGGAGTGCTTCCACCTCTCCCGCGGTGGCCACGAGGCGCGCAAGGTGTACGCCGCCTACAAGGCCGCGGTCGAGTTCAAGGGCGCCCCGACGGTGATCCTGGCCCAGACGGTCAAGGGCCACACGCTCGGCGAGGGCTTCGCGTCGAAGAACGCCAACCACCAGATGAAGAAGCTGACGGTGGACGAGTTCAAGACGATGCGTGATCTTCTCGAGCTGCCGATCTCGGACGGCGACTTCGTCGACGGTGTCGTCCCCTACGGCCACCCCGGCGCCGACTCCCCCGAGGTGCGCTACCTCCAGGAGCGCCGCGCGGCCCTCGGCGGCCCGGCCCCGGCCCGCCGTACGCACCCGCTGGCCCCGCTGCCCGCCCCCGCCGAGAAGGCCTTCGCCTCCTTCGACAAGGGCTCCGGCTCCCAGAACGTGGCCACCACCATGGCCTTCGTCCGCCTGGTCAAGGACCTGGTCCGCGACAAGGAGACGGGCAAGCGCTGGGTGCCGATCGTCCCCGACGAGGCGCGCACCTTCGGCATGGAGTCGCTGTTCCCGTCGCTGGGCATCTACTCGCCCAAGGGCCAGACGTACGAGCCGGTCGACCGCGACCAGCTGATGTACTACAAGGAGGCCAAGAACGGCCAGATCCTCAACGAGGGGATCACCGAGGCCGGTTCGATGGCCGACTTCATCGCCGCGTCCACCGCGTACTCCACGCACGGCGAAGCGATGATCCCGTTCTACATCTTCTACTCGATGTTCGGCTGGCAGCGCACGGCCGACCAGATGTGGCAGCTCGGCGACCAGCTGGGCCGCGGCTTCCTGGTCGGCGCGACGGCCGGTCGTACGACGCTGACGGGTGAAGGCCTCCAGCACGCGGACGGCCACTCGCCGGTCATCGCGGCGACCAACCCGGCGTCCCTGACGTACGACCCGGCGTTCGCGTACGAGGTCGCCACGATCGTCAAGGACGGTCTGCGCCGGATGTACGGCGAGGCGGCCCCGGGTGAGGACCCGAACGTCTTCTACTACCTGACGGTCTACAACGAGCCGCTCCCGCAGCCGGCCAAGCCGTCCGGCCTCGGCATCGACGAGGGCATCGTCAAGGGCCTGTACCGCTTCAACACCGCGGAGTCGGCGGGCCTGAACGTGGCCGCGGCCAACGCCCCGCGCATCCAGCTGCTGGGCTCCGGCACGGCGATCCACTGGGCTCTGAAGGCACAGCGGCTGCTGGCCGAGGAGTGGGGCGTGGCGGCCGACGTCTGGTCCGCGACGTCCTGGACCGAGCTGCGCCGTGACGCGCTGGAGGCCGACGCGGCCCTGCTGCGCGGCGAGGAGCGGGTGCCGTACGTCCGTCAGGCGCTGCACGGCGCCGAGGGCCCGGTCCTGGCCGTCTCCGACTACATGCGCCAGGTCCCGGACCAGATCGCGCAGTGGGTCGAGCAGGACTGGTCGTCGCTGGGCGCGGACGGCTTCGGCCTCTCCGACACCCGCGACGCGGCCCGCCGCCACTTCGGTGTCGACGCCGAGTCGATCGTCGTGGCCGCGCTCGCCCAGCTGGCCCGTCGCGGCGAGGTCAAGGCGACGGCGGTGAAGGAAGCGCGCGAGAAGTACGGGCTGTAGGAGCCCGGTGAGTGAGGAGGCCCCCGCCGCGGCGGGGGCCTCGTTGCATGATGAGCCCATGCGTGCCGCCCGCCTGATCAAGATGGTGCTCCTCCTCCAGTCCCGTCCCTCCATGACCGCCGCCGAGCTCGCCGAGGAGCTGGAGGTGTCCGAGCGGACCGTCACCCGGGACGCGCAGGCGCTGTCGGAGGCGGGGGTGCCGGTGTACGCGGAGCGGGGGCGGGCCGGCGGGTACCGGCTGATCGGCGGGTACCGGACCCGGCTCACGGGCCTGCACCGCGGTGAGGCGGAGGCGCTGTTCCTGTCCGGGCTGCCAGGAGCGCTGCGCGAGATGGGCCTGGAGGACGCGGCCTCGGCGGCCCGCCTGAAGGTGTCGGCGGCGCTTCTGCCCTCCCTGCGGGACGCCTCGCGCTCGGCCGCCCAGCGTTTCCACCTCGACGCCCCGACCTGGTGGAGCGAGCCGAAGACGCCCGAGCTGCTGCCCGCCGTCGCGGACGCGGTGTGGGACGACCGGCGGGTCGTCGCGCGCTACCGCAAGGGCGAGGCGGAGGTGGAGCGGGAGCTGGAGCCGTACGGGCTCGTGCTGAAGGCGGGCGTCTGGTACCTGTGCGCGCGGGTACAGGGGGCATCCGGAGCGTTCCGGGTGTACCGGATCGACCGGTTCACGGCGGTGGAGCCGGGCGAGGAACGGTTCTCCCGCGACGCGGACTTCGATCTGCCGGGGTTCTGGGAGGAGCGGGCCGCACAGTTCGCGCGGGCCATCCTGCGGGCGGAAGTGGTCGTACGGCTGTCCCCGGAGGGCGTGCGCGTGCTGCCGCACGTCCTGGACCGGCTCTCCGTGCGGGAGGCGCTGGCGCGGGCCGCGGCACCGGACGCGGAGGGCTGGGTGACGGTGACCGTGCCCGTGGAGTCCGAGGAGGTCGCGCACACCCAGCTCGCCGGGCTGGGCCCGGAAGTGGAGGTGCTGGCCCCGGAGAGCCTCCGGGCGCGCTTCACCGCGGACGCGCTGCGCCTGGGGCGCCTGTACGGGACATAACAATCCGCCGCACTCCACGTGCGCCCCACCCGCGCAGGGCCGATGCTGGACCCGTGATGGACGAGACGGAGTTCTGGGAGCTGGTGGACGCCACCCGCGAGGCCGCCGAGGGCGACCCCGAGGAGCAGGCCGACCTGCTCGTCGACAGACTCCTCCAACTGGACCCGGAGATGGTCCTCGACTTCGCCCGTCACTTCGAGGCCCGCTACAACCGGGCGTACACCTGGGACCTCTGGGGCGCCGCGTGGCTGCTCCTCGACGGGGCCAGCGACGACGCCTTCGACTTCTTCCGGTGCTGGCTGATCGGGCAGGGCCGTGAGGTGTACGAGGGCGCCGTGCACGCCCCCGACGCGCTGGCCGACCTGCTCGGCGACTTCGACGAGGAGATCGACGGCGACGGCGAGGAGCTCGGCTACGCGGCGGACGAGGCGTACGAACAGCTCACCGGCGCCGTCGCCCCCGACCTCGGCATCCCCCCGGCGGCTCCGGAGCCGGAGGGCACACCGATCGACTTCGAGGACGAGACAGCACTCGCGGAGCGCTACCCGAAGCTGTGGGAGCGGTTCAGGGGCTGAGCCCCGCCTCGCCTGGATCCCGGTCAGGCCGCGCCCTTGCGGCGGGTCGGGTCCGTCGGGATGTAGGCCTGTGTCTGATCCGCCTTCAGCACGACGTGATGCAGGGGCGCCGCGTTGGCCTGATCGAGGGCGGAGGCTGTGACGGCGGCCGGGCCGAGGACGACGGCCACGGCCGCGCAGAGCGCCGCCCAGGGGCCGCGGGACGTCTTGGTGCCGGTGTGACTGCTGTTCATCTTCCCCGCCTCCAGTCAGTTTCAGTGCGTGTGCGTTGACGGTAGGAGGGTTGTCTCGGGGTGGTCGTTGAGCCGGCTACGAGAAGCCTGTGAGCGCACGGAAGCAAGCGGAGCACAGAAGGTTCACCTTCGGTCTCTTGACCCGTGGCGTGACACGCGGCGTACCGTGGCCGCCCCCGAACAGGAGCGCCCTGCCCATGACCAGCCCGTACGTGCGGGAGATATCGCGCGAGGAGCATCTCGCCCACCTCGGGCGGCACCCCGCGGTCAGTCATCTCCAGATTCCCGAGTGGGGCGATGTGAAGCCCGACTGGCAGGCGGAGAGCGTGGGGTGGTTCGAGGGGGAGGCGCTGGTCGCGGCCGCGCTCGTGCTGTACAGGCCGCTTCCCGGGACCCGGCGCTGCCTCGCGTACGTCCCGGAGGGGCCGTCGATCGACTGGCGGTCGCGCCTCGAACCCTGGCTCGACCCGCTCGTGGCGCACGTGGAGAGGCGCGGCGCCTTCTCGCTGCGGATCGGGCCGCCGCTGGTGGTGCGGCACTGGGAGCCGGGCACCGTCACGGCGGGCGTCGCCGACCCGGCCGTACGGCATCTGCGGGAGGTGCCCGCGGACGGGGTGGACGGGTTCGCGCTGGACGCCGGGGCGCGGCTGGAGCGGCTCGGGTGGCGGCGGTGTGCCGAGGAGGGAAACGGGTTCGGGCTCGGGCAGCCGCGGTACGGGTGTCAGGTGCCGCTCGCCGGGCGGTCGGTGGACGAGCTGCGCGCGGCCCTCGCCCCGCACTGGGAGCAGGCGCTGCGGACCGCGGAGAACTCCGGTGTCCGGGTCGGCTGGGGCAGCGCCGCCGACCTGCCCGACTTCCACCGCCTCTACACCTCGACCGCCGCCCACGACGGCTTCAAGGCACGCCCGCCGGACTACTTCCGGCGCCTGTGGAAGGCGCTCAACGCCCTGGACGACGACCAGGTGCGGCTGTATCTCGCCGAGTACGACGGGGTCGCGCTGTCCGCCGCGCTGATGATCAACGTGGGCTCCAGGGGCTGGCACTCGTACGCCGCCTCCGGGCGTCGGGGGCGTCAGCTCCGGCCCAGCAGCGCGTTGCTGTGGCGGATGCTCAACGACGCCCGCTCGGCGGGCGCCGAGACCTACGACCTGCGCTCCGTCACGCCGGAGCTGGCGGAGAGCAAGCTGCTGGGGCGGCTGCTCTTCAAGACCGGGGCGGGTGGGCGGGTCGTGGAGTACCTCGGCGAGTGGGAACGGCCGGTGGGCGGCCAGGGGGCCGTCCTACAGCGAGCGGTGCGGGTCTACCTCGGGCGACGGTGAGGGCGACGGTGACGGGGTGAGCCTGCCCTGGAGGCGGGCCGCCTCGCTCCGGATGGCGGGGAGCTCGGCGGTGAGGGCGGCGCCGGGGCAGCTGGTCATGTAGCCCTCGTTGTGGCCGGCGACAGCCGGAAGGGCGGCGGTGGTGCCGGTGGGGTAGCGGCTGTAGCTGTTGCTCGACACGAGCTTGACGCTCGCGCGCGGGTCGACGCCCGCCAGGCCCAGCTTCCATGCCGCCAGGGCCGCGATCGCGTGCGCCATGGCCGGGGGGACCCGGACGCCCGCCGTGAAGGTGCCGAGGGCCGCTATGCCGCTGGTGCGGTGGTTGAAGCCCTGGGTGTGGGCGCCGGTGACCGGGCGGTCGACGCCGCCCGCGCGGCCCTCGTAGATCGTGCCGCAGCGGTCGACCAGGAAGTTGTAGCCGATGTCGTCCCAGTCCCGGACGCCGGTCTGGCCGGCCGCGAGATAGCGGATGATGCGGGGCGCGTCCGCGCAGTCGTAGCTGTTGGGCGAGTCGGTGTGGTGGATGAAGACGGCGACGACCTTGTCGTCGTACCGGGCGGGGGGCGGGGTCCGGGCGACGCCGTTCGCCTCTCCCGTGCCCGTCGCCCACACCGAGCGCGGCACGATGTGCGGCCTCGGCGCGTGGTGCGAGGTGGCCGGGCGGGCCGCGAGGGCGTGCGCGGGGCGGGCCTCGGCGCGGCGTTCGACACCGGTCGCGCACAGGACCAGGGCCACCACGGCCGCGAGGCCGGGTACGCAGGACAGCAGGAGCAGCGCGCGGCGGCTTCGCCACGGCGGCCCGGTCCGTATTCGGACCGGTCGGCGGCCTCTTCGCATCCCCCGTGCTCTTCGGACACGCATGGTCCCACTCTCGGCCCGATCCGCCGCGCCCGCGATGTGTGGTGTGCCACCCGGTGGAACCATCGTCCAGGTCCGGGGCGTTTCTCCGGGTGCACGGACATCGTGTGCACGCGCGCGTGGCCTGTTCCGGCGCCACGCGCGCGGGCGTGCTGATCACCGGGCCCGTCCCGCCCGTAATAAGGGGTCCGAGAGAAAGGCGGCTCCGTGGATCTGCTCGACATCGTGCTGGTGCTGGTCGTCCTGGCCTACGCGGCATCCGGCTACCGGCGCGGCCTCATGGCCGGCTGTGTCTCCTTCGCCGGGTTCGTCGGCGGCGCGGTCATCGGGGTGTGGGTGCTGCCCTGGATGATGGATCTGGTGACACCGGGCAGTACGTCGGCGACGGTGACCGCGGTGCTGACCGTGCTGGTCCCGGCCGTGGTGGGGCATGAACTGGCGGGGCGGCTGGCGCTGCGGCTGCGCCGGGAGCTGGACAAGGGGCCGCTCCGGGTCGCCGACGGCATCGGCGGGGCCGCCGCCAACTCGGTGGCCGTGCTGATCGTGGCGTGGGTGGCGGCGAGCGTGCTGGGCGCGTCCTCGTCGGCGCTGCTCACCTCGTCGATCCGGGACTCGCGGCTGCTGGGCGCGGTGCAGGACGCGATGCCGGACACCACGCCGGGCTGGTTCTCGCGGGCCACGTCCGCGCTGACCGAGGCGGGCTTCCCGCAGGTCTTCAACCCGTTCGAGAACGAGTCGACGGCCCAGGTCGCCAAGCCCACCGGCGACAGCGTCACCCGGGCCGCGACGACCGCCGCCAAGGTCAGCACCGTGAAGATCGAGGGCGCCTCCGGCACCCAGGGCCGCGAGGGCAGCGGGTTCGTGTACGCGCCGGAGCACGTGATGACGAACGCGCACGTGGTGGCGGGCATCGACGGGCCGAGCGTGCGGATCGGCGGGGTCGGGAGGTCGTACGAGGCACAGGTCGTGCTCTTCGATCCGGACCGGGACGTGGCCGTGCTGTACGTGCCGGGGCTGCGGGCGCCGGTGCTGAAGTTCGACGACAGCGCCTCGCGCGGGGACTCCGCGGTCGTCGCCGGTTATCCGCAGGACGGCGACCTCAACCTCCAGGCGGCCACCGTGGCCAACCGGGTCCGGGCGACCGGCCAGAACATCTACAACGACGCGAGCGTGACCCGCGAGATCTACTCGATCCGGTCCACCGTCCGGCCCGGCAACTCCGGCGGACCGCTGCTGACCACGGACGGCAAGGTGTACGGCGTGGTCTTCGCCCGGTCGACGTCGGACGACGAGACGGGGTACGTCCTCACCGCCGACGAGGTGGCCGCCGACGCCGAGCGCGCGGCGACGGCGACCGCGCCGGTGGACACGGGTGACCTGATCACGTCGTGACAGTCCGAGGAGAAGCGCCCTCGGACGGACCAATGCCCTGGCCGGGCGCCCGCGCGGGCGTACCCCTGGGCACATGACACTGCCCGTCTTCTTCCTGATCTCCCTGCTGGCGGCCGGGGGCGCGCTCTACGTCGTCGTCCGCAGACGCCGCGACGCCGCCGAGGCCGACCAGATCAGGGACTGCTGAACCAGGGGCCGCCGCGCCTCAGAGGCCGCGCCCCATGAACACGTCGTCGACATACGCGCCGTCGATCAGGAACTCCTCCGGCAGCACACCTTCGACGACGAAGCCCTCGGACTCGTAGAGCTTGCGCGCCGGGGTGTTGTGGCCCAGGACGCGGAGCGTGAGGCGGCGGGCGCCGCGGCGGCGGGCCTCCTCGGTGACCGCGCGGATCAGCGCCCGGCCGACGCCACGGCCGCGGGCCTCCTCGGCGACGGCGAGGCCCTGGATCTGGCGGACGTGGGCGTTCGCGGCGAGTGAGGTGGGGAAGGCCAGGCGGACGTAGCCGACGACGCGGCCGTCGAGCTCGGCGACCAGGTGGTCGTCGGGGCTGTGCCGCTCGTCGAAGAACGGCTCGTAGGGCGGCTGCGGTTCGGGCATCACCGCGTGCAGCGGTGACCAGGTCGCGCGGTCGAGACGCCCCAGCTCCTCGTCGTCGTCGGGCAGGGCGCGGCGTATGTACGGCTCGGACATGACCGTCAGCCTACGGCGGCGGGTCCACCCCGCGGCGACGGGTTTTCCCGCTGCCCGGGCGCAGAATGGGCGGCATGCAGCCTTCCCGAATCGCGGTGGCCGGTGCGTCCGGCCTCATCGGCAGTGCACTGGTGACGTCTCTGACGGCGGACGGTCATGAGGTGGTGCGGCTCGTCCGGCGCGTGCCGCGAGGGGAGGGCGAGGTGCGCTGGGACCCCGAGGGCGGGACGGTGGACGCGGCCGGGCTCGCCGGGTGCGACGTCGTGGTCAACCTCGCGGGTGCCGGGGTCGGGGACCGGCGGTGGACGGAGGCGTACAAGGCCCGTATCCGGTCCAGCCGGGTGCACGGCACGGCGGCGCTCGCGAAGGCCGTCGCCTCGCTCGACGTGCCACCGCGGGTCTTCGTCAACGGCAGCGCCATGGGCTACTACGGCGAGACCGGCGACCGGGTCGTGGACGAGAGCGCGCCGCCCGGCGAGGGTTTCCTGCCCGAGGTGTGCGTGGAGTGGGAGGGCGCCGCGGCTCCGGCCCAGGAGGCGGGCGTGCGGACGGTGTTCACCCGGACCGGGCTGGTGGTGGCGCGCGGGGGCGGGGCCTGGGGGCGGTTGTTCCCGCTGTTCAGGGCGGGGCTCGGGGGGCGGCTGGGCGACGGGCGGCAGTACTGGTCGTTCATCGCGCTGCACGACGAGGTGGCCGCGATCCGGTATCTCATCGACACCGACGGGCTGTCCGGCCCGTTCAACCTCACCGCGCCGACCCCGCTGACCAACCGGGAGATCACCGAGGCGATGGGACGCGTGCTGCACCGGCCGACGGTGTTCGCGGTGCCGGCGCCGGTGCTGCGGACGGTGCTCGGCGACATGGCCGGGGATGTCCTCGGGAGTCAACGGGTGGTGCCCAAGCGGCTGTTGGAGGCGGGGTTCACGTTCGCGTTCCCGGAGATCGAGGGGGCGCTCCGAGCAGCCGTATGACCGTATGCGACCGCCGTGCGACCGTGCCCTGTTCATGCGCGACTGTCCCTGACCGATCACAGCCTTAACCTCAAGCCGAACTCGGGTATCCCCGGAGCCTGTTGGGGGCATGACGTCCCCACCGGCCGCGCAACCTCGAGGAGGGGCACGTGCTTGAGCCCGCGTACCAGGCGGACGTCGTGATCGTGGGAGCCGGGGTCGCCGGGCTCTCCGCGGCGCATCGGCTGACCAGCGCAGGAGTGACGACCGCAGTCCTGGAGGCCGCCCACGGTGTGGGGGGCCGCATGTCGACGGAGAAGGTCGACGGCTTCCGGCTCGACCGCATCGGGCAGCTGCTGTCCACGGCGTATCCCGAACTGCGCCTGACACCAGGGCTCGACGGGCTGGCGCTGCGCCCCTTCGCCCCCGGCGTCCTGCTGCACAGCGACGGACGCCACCATCGCGCGGGCGCCACCCCGGCGAACACGAGGAGCGCCCCGGGGAGCACCACGGGAGGCGCTGTGCGGAGCACGAGGGGCGCGCGGGGCGCACTGCATGCCGTACGCGCCCTGGCGAGCGCCCCCCGCCCGGCGCCGCGCCCGACGGCGCTCCCCCGCGCCGGCACCGCCCCGCTGGGCACCGCCGTCGACCAGGCCCGCCTCGGCGCCGCGCTGGCCCGGATCGCGAGCGCCCCCGTCGAGCGCCTCCTCGCCCGCCCCGAACTCCCCGCCGCCCGGGCCCTCGCCGCCCGCGGTCTGCCCGCCCGCACGATCGACGGCTTCCTGCGCCCGCTCCTCGCCGCCCTTTTGTGCGACCCGGAGCTGACGACGTCCAGCCGCTGCGCGGACCTCGCGCTGCGCTCCTTCGCGGGCGGGCGGCTGTGTGTGCCGGAGGGCGGGGCGGAGGTCCTGCCGGAGCTGCTGGCGCGCTCGCTGCCGCCGGGGACGGTGCACACCGGGGTCCGGGTCACCTCGGTCTCGACGAACACGGTGACCACCGCCGAGCACGGCGAGTTCCGCTGCCGTGCGGTCCTCCTGGCGACCGACGCGCGCGCCGCCGCGGAGCTGCTGCCGGGGCTGCGCGTACCGGACTTCCACCAGGTGACGGTCGTCCACCACACCACCGACGAGCCGCCGGCGACCGGCACCGCGCTCCTGCTGGACGCGGACCGCGGCGGCCCGGTGGCCCACACGGCGGTGGTCAGCCAGGTGGACCCGAGCCGCGCCCCCGCGGGCCGCGCCCTGATCTCCTCGACGGTCCTCGGCCCGCCCCCGCCGGACGTCGAGACCGCCGTACGCATGCACCTGGCCCGCCTCTACGGCACGTCGACGACCCGCTGGGAGACCCTCGCCGTCCACCACACCCCGGAGGCGGTCCCGACCATGCGGGCCCCCCACGACCTGCGCCGCCCGGTACGCCTCCTGGCGGGCCTGTACGTCTGCGGCGACCACCGGGACACCAGCACGGTCCAGGGGGCGCTGCATTCGGCGCACCGGGCGACGTCGGCGCTGCTGGCGGACCTGGGCGCAAGGGGTTCGATGCACAGGGCGGACCCGCTCCCCTCGGCCGAGGCCGCTTAACCCAGCGCCGCCACCTTGTCCCGATACCCCCGCACCGGTGCAGCGTCCTTGTACGGCTCCAACCTCCGCTCGAAGTCCCTCACATACTCGATCGCCCGCACCGACCGCATCTCCGCGGCGGCGCCGGCCGCCTCCGCCCCCAGTGCGCAGGCCTGATCGAGCTCACCGAGGCCGAGCCGGGCGGAGGCGAGGACGACCCGGCAGAAGAGCCGACTGCGGGCGTACGCCGGCGCCCGCAGCTGGAGCGACCGCTCGGCATGCTGCGCCGCCGCGCGGAACTGCTGAAGGTCCCGGTGCGCGTGCCCGAACTCGTCGGCGAGCTGTGCCTCGTCGAAGAAGCGGGCCCAGTACGGGACTTCGTCACCGGGCCGGGCCGCCTCCAGGGCGCGCTCGGCACGGACGAGCGCGCCCGTGCAGTTGCGCACCTCGCCGAGCACCCCGTGCCCGCGCGCCTCGACGGCGTGCAGCAGCGCCTGCACGACCGGCGGGGCGTTGGTCCCGAGCCCCTGCTGGGCGACGCGCGCCAGCTGCACCGCCTCGCGTCCGTGCCCGAGATAGACGGCCTGGCGGCTCATCGTGATCAGCACGTACGACCCGTAGGCCCGGTCCGCGGCCGCCTGCGCGAGCCGCAGCGACTGCACGAAGTACCGCTGCGCGAGCCCGTGCGCCGCGATGTCGTACGACGTCCAGCCCGCGAGCCTGGTCAGGTCGGCGGCGGCCGCGAACAGGCGGCGGCCGGTCTGCTCGCCGTAGGTGCCGCGCAGCATCGGCTCGCACTCGTGCTCCAGGTAGCGCACGAGGGCCTGGCGGGCGTGGCCGCCGCCGTACATGTTGTCGAGGGAGCGGAAGAGCTCGCCGACCGAGCGGAGCGCGGCGATGTCGCCGCCGGTGACCTTCTGGCCGGGGCCGCGTTCGGCGCCGCGCTGCCGGGGCACCGCGGGGCGGCCCTGGGCGGGGACGCGCAGCGGGGGTTCACCGCGGGCGACCTTGTCGTCGGCCCGGCCGATCAGCCAGTCGCGGCTGGGGACGACGAGGCCCGCCGGGGTGAAGGCGATCTTCCGCAGCTCGGCGTGGCTGCCGGAGTCCTTGCGCCACAGCCCGCTGACGATGTCGACGGCCTCCTCGGGGGTGGCCGCGAACTCCAGGCCCGCGTAGACCGGCGCGCAGGCGTCGAGACCGAGGTCCTGGGCGCTCAGGCGCCGGCCGAGGCGGCGGGTGAAGACCTCGGCGATGAGGGCGGGGGTGGTGCCGCGGGGCTGCTGGCCGCGCAGCCACCGGGTGACCGATGTCTTGTCGTATCTCAGATCAAGCCCGTGTTCCAGACCGAGTTGGTCCACTCGACGGGCGAGTCCCGCGTTGGAGAACCCCGCTTCTGCGATGAGCGCGGCGAGCTGGCGGTTGGGAGTGCGCTGCGCGGGTCGTTCCGTCATCTGCGGTGGTGTCTCCTGCCCGGATTGCCTGTGAGCAGCCCTTATGGCCTCTATAGGACGGCGTGAATGTAGCGGAGAGTGAGCAGACGATCGCACACTTCCACGTTCGTTCATCCGATCGTGTGAGGATTGACCGCACGGCTGACGCGCGACGGCGAGTCGTACAGTGGCGTAGGCACGTTTCGTGCCTTACGACAGCCGGTCGTGCTAGGGAGGCGCTTGCCGTGAGTGAGTTGCGGTTCGTCCGTATGGGGTTCGGCGCGGACGCCGTCGAGTACCAGGAGGCGTGGGACGAGCAGCGCCGGGTGCACGCGGCGCGGTTCGCGGACGAGGTCCCCGACACCGTCCTGCTGCTCGAACACCCGCCGGTCTACACGGCCGGCCGGCGCACGGCCGACAACGAGCGCCCGCTCGACGGCACGCCGGTCGTCGACGTGGACCGCGGCGGCAAGATCACCTGGCACGGCCCGGGGCAGCTGGTGGGCTACCCGATCCAGAAGCTGCCGCGCCCGGTGGACGTCGTGGCGCATGTACGACGCCTCGAGGAAGCCCTGATCCGCACGTGCGCCGAGTTCGGTCTGGAGACCAGCCGGGTCGAGGGGCGCAGCGGGGTGTGGGTGCTCGGTGACCCCGTCGAGCAGCGCCCTTCGCTCGGCGGCCTGTCGCTGGACTTCGACCCCCGGCTGCACGACGAGGAGTTCGACCCGCGCATGAACGGGCCCGAGTACGCCCCGTCCAACGCCGGGCAGCGGCGCGAGGACCGCAAGATCGCGGCGATCGGCATCCGGGTCGCCAAGGGCGTCACGATGCATGGCTTCGCGCTGAACGTGAACCCGGACAACCGCTGGTTCGACCGGATCATCCCGTGCGGCATCCGTGACGCGGGGGTGGCGTCGCTGGCGAACGAGCTGGGCCGGGACGTGACGATCGACGAGGTGCTGCCGGTGGTGGAGCGGCATCTGCGGGATGTGCTGGAGAACGCCGATCTGAAGCCCCGCGAGATTGAACGGGCGACCGCCTGACGGTGGGGAATGGGGCCCGCGGCCGAGAGGTTGGCCTCTGCTGTAGGGCCCTGGAAAACACGGGCGTACCCTGGTGTACGCCGAAGAATCGAAGCTACAGGGAGCCGATGTGTCCGCAGTCACACCCGACGGACGCAAGATGCTGCGCCTGGAGGTCCGGAACGCCCAGACCCCCATCGAGCGCAAGCCCGAGTGGATCAAGACCCGGGCGAAAATGGGTCCCGAGTACACCGCCATGCAGAAACTCGTGAAGAGCGAGGGTCTGCACACGGTCTGCCAGGAAGCCGGCTGTCCCAACATCTACGAGTGCTGGGAGGACCGCGAGGCGACCTTCCTCATCGGCGGCGACCAGTGCACCCGGCGCTGTGACTTCTGCCAGATCGACACCGGCAAGCCCGAGGCCCTCGACCGCGACGAGCCGCGCCGCGTCGGCGAGTCCGTGGTCACCATGGACCTGAACTACGCCACCATCACCGGCGTCGCCCGCGACGACCTGGAGGACGGCGGCGCCTGGCTGTACGCCGAGACCGTGCGCCAGATCCACCAGCAGACCGCGGAGCGCGAGGGCGGCCACACCAAGGTCGAGCTGCTCGCCCCCGACTTCAACGCCGTACCGGAGCTGCTCCGGGAGGTCTTCGAGTCGCGCCCCGAGGTCTTCGCGCACAACGTCGAGACGGTGCCCCGGATCTTCAAGCGGATCCGCCCCGGCTTCCGCTACGAGCGCTCCCTGAAGGTCATCACCGAGGCCCGCGACTTCGGCCTGGTGACCAAGTCCAACCTGATCCTCGGCATGGGCGAGACCCGCGAGGAGGTCAGCGAGGCGCTCCAGCAGCTGCACGACGCGGGCTGCGAGCTCGTCACCATCACGCAGTACCTGCGGCCCTCCGTGCGCCACCACCCCGTGGAGCGCTGGGTCAAGCCGCACGAGTTCGTGGAGCTGAAGGAGGAGGCCGAGCAGATCGGCTTCTCGGGTGTCATGTCGGGCCCGCTCGTCCGGTCCTCCTACCGGGCCGGCCGGCTCTACCAGATGGCCGTCGAGAAGCGCGGCTCCTACGTCGCCTCGCAGGCTGTCTGAGCCTCGCTGGAGAACGACTGGATGGCACGGAGTGCCACTCACTCCGTGTGAATCCGAGCACAAGCAACTACCGCACGGTAGTGGCCGATTGACGCGGTCCTGGATGTCCCCGCAGATGGGGGCCTCATCAGGGCCGCGTCAGCGTTTTCGGGCCGCATATCAAGGCTTCATTGGTGTTTGACCGGTCGGTCACGCCCTGGTAACACCAATCAGTGACCCTGGTTGTACAGCCCGTGCACCATTCACCAGAGCCGCAATCCCTGAGGGGGGACCTCCATCATGCAGGCCGCGCCCGTACGCGCCACCGCCATCCCGTCGTTCACCGATGCACTCCGTGCCGTCGAGTCGCTGCTCATGAGCAGCGGCCAGCGCACCGCCCGCCGCAACGCCTGGACGTCCGTCCTGGAGGACCGCCGCCGCGCCAAGGACCGGGTCGAGACCCAGCAGGTCCTGGAGAAGGCCCTCGCCTCCCGTCCGTGACGCCGGCGGCTGTCGGGAGACTGCCGTCGTCGGCGCTCCCGGGGCCACGTAGACTTCGTGGCATGGCGAGAAGTGACAGCGCGGCGGATGCCGCAAACCCCGGGCGTCTGAAGCAGATCGCCCTGACGTACAAGATGACCCGCAGGGCCGACAAGACGATCGGCCTGGTGCTCGCGGGTGTCTTCCTCCTCATCCTCGGTGTCTTTCTCGCGTTCGGTTTCCTGATCGGTCACCCGGTCTACCTCGGCATCCTGGGCCTCCTGCTCGCCTTCCTCGGGACGGCGATCGTGTTCGGGCGCCGGGCCGAGCGGGCCGCGTTCGGGCAGATGGAGGGACAGCCGGGCGCCGCCGCGGCCGTGCTGGACAACATCGGCCGGGGCTGGACGACGACCCCCGCGGTGGCGATGAACCGCAGCCAGGACGTGGTGCACCGGGCCGTCGGCAAGGCCGGCATCGTGCTGGTCGCGGAGGGCAACCCGAACCGGGTGAAGACCCTGCTGGCCGCCGAGAAGAAGAAGATGAACCGCATCGTCGCGGACGTGCCGGTGCACGACCTGATCGTGGGCACGGGCGAGGACCAGATCCCGCTGAAGAAGCTGCGCACCTCGATGCTCAAGCTGCCGCGTGTGCTGACCGGCCCCCAGGTGACCGCCACCAACGACCGGCTGCGCGCGATGGGCGACCTGATGAGCAACATGCCGCTCCCGAAGGGGCCCATGCCGAAGGGCATGAAGCTGCCGAAGGGCGGGCCGAAGGCGCGCTGATCGACGCCGTACGACGAAGAGGGCGCCCGGAGTGATCCGGGCGCCCTCTTCGTCGTAGAAGAACCTTCGTCGTAGAAGAACCTTCGTCGTAGAAGAACCAGTGAGTCTGGATCCGTACAACCCGTGGGTCTAGATCCGTACCTCGACCGTGCCCGCCAGCCGGTCGTGCAGGCCTCGGCCGTCGCGGTCCCAGACCAGGGCCGGCACCGCCAGGCACAGCAGGACGCAGCGCAGCAGGGCGCGCAGGGGCTTGACCTGGCCGGTGGTCACCTCGACGACCCGGAGGCCGAAGAGCCGCTTGCCCGGCGTGAAGCCGATGGTGCCGACGGTGAGGACGCTCATCAGGAAGAAGACCAGCAGCGCCCAGTTCGAGGTCGCCGGGGCCTTGTAGCCCTGAGTGATCAATTGGGATGCAATCAGAATGCTCATCCCCCAGTCCACGGCCAGGGCGCCCAGGCGCCGTCCCGGCCGGGCGATGGAGCCCGGCCCCTCCTCGGGCAGCCCCAGCTGCTGACCGCGGTATCCGAAGTCCACACCGGCTTCCTCGGCGGCCGCACGGGGGCCGGAGAGCCACGATCCGATTGCTTCCCTCTTGTCCACCCATCCACGGTACTGCCCGCGTTTCGGGATACGGACAGGTGGGGTGGATCGGAAGGCATCCGGTTAACTTGTGCGAAACAAATGGGTCACGCCTGAGAAATCACGCGTCCCTAGGGTCGGGCACAGCGTGTGCCACCGCACTGGCCGCACGAACGAACTACCACCCCGGCACGGAACCGTCGGGAGTAGGAGGAGCTGGATGTTCCAGAACGCCGACGAGGCCAAGAAGTTCATCGCGGACGAGGACGTCAAGTTCGTCGACGTCCGATTCTGCGACCTGCCGGGCGTCATGCAGCACTTCACGCTGCCCGTCGAGGCGTTCGACCCGGACGAGGAGCTCGCGTTCGACGGTTCGTCGATCCGCGGTTTCCAGGCCATCCACGAGTCCGACATGGCGCTGCGCGCGGACCTGTCGACCGCGCGGGTCGACCCCTTCCGCCGTGACAAGACGCTGAACATCAACTTCTTCATCCACGACCCGATCACCGGCGAGCAGTACAGCCGTGACCCGCGGAACGTGGCCAAGAAGGCCGAGGCCTACCTCGCGTCGACCGGCATCGCCGACACCGCGTACTTCGGTCCCGAGGCCGAGTTCTACGTCTTCGACAGCGTCCGTTTCGCCACCTCGGCGAACGAGAGCTTCTACCACATCGACTCCGAGGCCGGCGCCTGGAACACCGGTGCGGTCGAGAACAACCGTGGTTACAAGGTCCGCTACAAGGGCGGTTACTTCCCGACCCCGCCGGTCGACCACTTCGCCGACCTGCGCGCCGAGATCTCCCTCCAGCTCGCCGCCTCCGGCCTCCAGGTCGAGCGTCAGCACCACGAGGTGGGCACCGCCGGCCAGGCCGAGATCAACTACAAGTTCAACACGCTGCTCGCCGCGGCCGACGACCTCCAGCTCTTCAAGTACATCGTGAAGAACGTGGCCTGGAAGAACGGCAAGACCGCGACCTTCATGCCGAAGCCGATCTTCGGTGACAACGGCTCGGGCATGCACGTCCACCAGTCCCTGTGGGCCGGCGGCCAGCCCCTCTTCTACGACGAGGCCGGCTACGCGGGCCTGTCGGACACCGCCCGCTACTACATCGGCGGCATCCTCAAGCACGCCCCGTCGCTGCTCGCCTTCACCAACCCGACGGTGAACTCGTACCACCGTCTGGTGCCGGGCTTCGAGGCGCCGATCAACCTGGTGTACTCGCAGCGCAACCGCTCCGCGGCCATGCGTATCCCGATCACGGGCTCCAACCCGAAGGCCAAGCGCGTCGAGTTCCGTGCGCCCGACTCCTCCGGCAACCCGTACCTGGCGTTCTCGGCGCTGCTGCTCGCGGGCCTGGACGGCATCAAGAACAAGATCGAGCCGGCCGAGCCGATCGACAAGGACCTCTACGAGCTGGCTCCCGAGGAGCACGCGAGCGTGGCGCAGGTCCCGACCTCGCTCCCGGCCGTTCTCGACTCCCTCGAGCGCGACCACGAGTTCCTGCTCGCCGGTGACGTCTTCACGTCCGACCTGATCGAGACGTGGATCGACTTCAAGCGCGCGAACGAGATCGCTCCGCTCCAGCTGCGTCCGCACCCGCACGAGTTCGAGCTCTACTTCGACGTGTGATCGACGCGTAGTCCGTACGACGGCGCCCCCGCCCCTGTTGTCCAGGTGCGGGGGCGCCGTCGTATGGTTTCCGGCACGACTGTTCGAAGAAAGCTGACGGGGGTCACGAGAATGCCCGAACGGGACGACGAGGAGCGGGAGTTCGACATCCGCTGGGCCGACGCCGCCGAGCTCAAGGAGCCCTCGGCGAGGGCCCGGATGCTGGCCGCCCGCTGGAAGGACAACCCCCCGGAGCCCCAGCCGTTCCGCGCCGACCCGGAGGGAGTGTCCCGGCCGCGCTCGGGCTGGGCCTCGGCGGCGATCGTGTTCGGGGTCGTGGCGGCGGTCATCGTGCTGCTGGGGTACAGCGGGTTTCGGGCGCCGTACTAGGCACGGCGCCGAGCAGGTAAATCGCACGCCCGCTCGGGGGGCGGTCGCTTACGCTCGCCGGACGTACGGAGGCGGGTGGGCATGGACATCGAGGACGGGAACGCGGCGGCGGTGCGGCTCGCGGAGGGGGCTTCCCTGCGGGAGGCCTTCGACACCGCCGACCCGGCCGGCTGGACCGCGCTGGACGCCGGGGTACGGCAGCTCACCCGGGTACCGGACGCGTACGGGTACGTGTGGATGTCGGCGTGGGAGCGGACCGACAGCGGCCGGCTGCTCGTCAAGGTGCTGGGCCGGGAGCGGCGTCTGCTGCCCCGTGGCGTCCGGCTCACCGCGTCCCAGCTGGCGCTCGGCCTGTGCCACCGGGACGGCCGGGTGCGGCAGTCCGCGCTGGAGAGGGTCGGCGAGCACCCGGAACTGCTGCCGCTGGTGGTGGTGCGGTGCGCCGACTGGGTTCCCCAGGTGCGCGAGCGGGCCCGGGAGCGGCTGGCGGAGCTGCTGGACGCCGAGGGCGCGGCCCGGCTGGCACCGCTGATCCTGCGGATGGGGCGCCGCGGGCGGGGCGACTTCGCCGCCGATCTGACCACCGCGCTGCTGAGCACCGCGCCCCGCGAGATCCTCGTACCGCTGTGCCGGCACAGCGACCGTGCCGTACGCCGCTACGCCCACCGTCTCGTCATCGCCAACCGTCTCCTCTCCCCCGCCGAACTCGCCCGTGCCGCCGCGCTCGACGACGACACCGTCGTGCAGGATCTGTGCGCCGATGCCGCGCTGGCTGCCCTGGCGCAGGAGGGTCCGCGGGACGGCGTACTGGAACCGCTGCTCGGCGCGCGGAATCCGCGGGCCCGGGCGGCCGGGGTCACCGCGTTGCGGCGGGCCGGGATGCCCGAGCGGGCCGCTGGGTTCCTCGGGGACCGGGCGGGGCGGGTGCGGGCCTGTGCGCGGTACGTGGTGCGGCAGTACGGGGGTGATCCGGCGGCCTGGTACCGGGAGCGGTGTGCCGGTGCGGAGGTGTCACCGGGGGTCGTCAGCGGGCTCGCGGAGTGCGGGGAGCGGCGGGACACGGCCGTGTTGTGGGCGCTGACCTCGCACCCGGTGGCGGCGGTGCGGGCGCGGGCCGTGGCGGGGCTGCGGAGTCTGGACGTGTCGGACGTGGCGCGGTTCACGGCGCTGCTCGACGATCCCGACCCCGGGGTGGTGCGGGAGGCGACGGCGGAGCTGGTGCCCTCGGCGCGGTCGTTGGACGAGGAGTGGCTGCTGGGGCGCCTCGCGGCGGGGCGGACCCGGGCGGTGCGGGTCTCCGCGTTCCGGCTGCTTCACGAGCACAGCGGTCTCGCACGGCTGCGGGCCGCGGTCGCGCTCGTCGACGACCCGGACGACAGGCTGCGGCACGCGGCCCGGCAGGCCGTGCAGCGCTGGCACCCGACCGCGGACGTGCCCCACGGGGTGGTCGAGGTGGGTGAGCTGCTGGACCGGGCGCGGGAGCTGTTCAGCGAGTACGTGCTGCGACGGCGCAAGTTGGAGGCGGGGCTTCCGGCCTGAGCCTTTGCCCGTCCCAGGGCTGATCGCGACCGCTTCATGGTGGGGCCGGGTGCACACTGGGAGTCGGGACGAGTGCCTGACTGCGGGGTGATGCAGATGCAGAGCCGCTTCCGGAGCGACCGGCGCCTGACCGTGCGGATGACGGTCACGCTGTTCCTGCTCGGGCTGTTGTACGTCGTCTTCGTGGGCGCGTTGATCGTGCTGCTGAAGTCCTGGGTGCTGGTCGTGGCCGTGGTGGCCGCGATGCTCGTGGCGCAGTACTGGTTCTCCGACCGGGTCGCGCTGTTCGCGATGCGGGGCCAGGTCGTGGAGCGGGAGGCGTATCCCGAGCTGCACGGGGTCGTGGACCGGCTGTGCGCCATCGCGGACATGCCCAAGCCCGTCGTCGCCGTCTCCCACATGGACATGCCCAACGCGTTCGCCACCGGGCGGAGCCCCGAGCACGCCGTGGTGTGCGTGACCGACGGGCTGCTGCGGCGGCTGGAGAAGGACGAGCTGGAGGGTGTCCTCGCGCACGAGCTGTCGCATGTGGCGCACAAGGACGTCGCGGTGATCACCGTCGCCTCGTTCCTGGGGGTCATCGCGGGGCTCATCGTCCGGTTCGCGTTCTACTCGCAGGTCTTCGGCGGGCGGAAGGACCAGAACACCGCCGTGATCTTCGCCGCCGTCATGGGGGTCTCGGCGGCCGTGTACGCGCTGAGCTTCCTGCTCATCCGGGCCCTGTCCCGGTACCGGGAGCTGGCCGCCGACCGGGCCGCGGCGCAGCTGACGGGGCGGCCCTCGGCCCTCGCCTCCGCGCTGACCAAGGTGTCCGGGGACATCGCCCGGATCCCGACCAAGGACCTGCGGACCGTGCAGGCCTTCAACGCCTTCTACTTCACCCCGGCCACCGGCAAGGAGCCCGGCATCGAGCGGTACTTCTCCACCCACCCGACCCTGGAACAGCGCCTCGATCAACTGGGGCGGATCTCCGCCGAGTTGGGCGAGGCCGCCCGGCCCGGGATGTCGGAGTAGCGGATGGGGCTGCTGGACATCCTGCTCGGGCGCACCAAGCCGGTCGCGCCCGATCTCGACCGGCTCTTCGCCCTGCCGTCGGCGGCCGTGACCTTGGAGGCCGCGGCGGGGTTCACCCCGACCGGGAGCGGTGCGGTGTGCTTCGCGACCGTCGAGGGCGCGGCGTTCGAGCAGACGCACCGCGAGGTGCAGGCGTTGCTGGACGCGGACACCGACCGCGACGGCCCTCCGGTCGAGCTGCGGCGGGACGACTACGGCTATTCCTGGCTGGTGTCCCAGCGCGCCCCCGACCAGCTGCATCTGCTGGTCAACGATCTGCACGCGGTGAACTCCTCGATGGAGGTCAACGGCTTCGGCCCGCAGCTGCTGTGCTCGCTCGCGGGCTTCCGGGACGACGCGGGCCGCATGCTCGCGCTGGTCTACCTCTACAAGCGCGGCACCTTCTACCCGTTCGCGCCGCTGCCCGGGGGCGGGCAGCGGCGGGACAACGCGCTGGAGCTGCGGGTGAAGGCGGCGCTCGCGGACGATCTGCGGCTCGAACAGGATCTGAGCCGCTGGTTCCCGGTGTGGGGCGCCCCCGGTCTGTGACCTCGCCGACCAGGGGCTGCCCGTACCGGTCTCACTTGCTCTTCTCGCGCTCCTGGCGGCGCGACTCGAAGGGGCGCTCGCGACGGTAGCGACGCTCCCACTTGGCCTGCTTGTCCCGGCGGTCGCGGTAGGAGCGGTAGTCGCTGGGCATCATCCCGCCGCCGGACGACGAGCCGCCGCCCTTGGACGGGGTGGCGGACGTCCCGCGCCCGTACTGCATGTACAGGAACAGCACGGCGACGGCGGCGAGCCAGTAGAGGTGGTTCCCGAATCCTAAGACGACCAGAACTGCGGTCCCGGCCATGACGATGGTGCCCATCGGTGGCCTCCGTGTGCGTGGGTGGGTGAGCAGCAGAGTAGTGCCGAACGCGCAGAGTGACGCCCGCCCTGCGGAAAGCAGAGGTGACAGCTCCGCAACAGGTGTCCAGCGTAGGGAGTCCGTCACTCGGCGTGCATCTCCTTTTCGTCGTCGACCCGTGATCGAATGACGGCATGCTCTCCTCCTTCACCCTCGGTCATGACGGCGAACGGCTCAGCGGGGTGCAGGACGGCGGTGGTTCGGGGTGGGCCACCGTCGTCGTGCTGCACGGGGCGGGCAACGGCAGCACGGAGCGGCTGACGCCGGTGCTGGCGGAGTTCGCCGGCCGTGGCTGCGGGGTGCTCGCCCTGGACTTCTCCGGGCACGGTGAATCCAGCGGTGAGCTACGGGAGTTGAGTCTGCGTCGGCGGTTCGAGCAGGCCGCCGCGGTGATCGACGCGCGGGTGCCGGCGGCCGGGTCGCTGGTCCTGGTCGGGTTCAGCATGAGCGGGCAGACGGTCGCGGATCTCGTACGGCACTACGGGCGGCGCGTGTCGGCGATCGGCCTGTGCGCGCCCGCGGTGTACGCGGCCGAGGCGTGGGACGTGCCCTTCGGGGACGGCGACGGGCGGTTCAGCGAGATCATCCGTACCCCGGACAGCTGGCACGAGGCACCCGCGCTGAACACGCTGCGGGCGTACGAGGGCCGGGCGGTGCTGGCGGTGCCGCGGCACGATGCGGTGATCCCGGCCGCCGTGACCGAGGCCGTGCAGGACGCGCTGGCCGCGCGGTCGCAGTTCACCCGCGTCGAATTCCCGGACGCCGGACACCGGTTGGGGGTCTGGTTCCACGATCACCCGGACGACCTGCGGGAGTTCGCCGACGCGCTGCTGGCCGACGGCTGGACCGCGACCCGCGCCTGGCTGGCCAAGCAGCTCCCCGAGGGCCGTACGGTCGCCACGACCCGTTTCCTGTCGGGCGGTTGGAGCTCGCAGATGCGCGGGCTCACCCTCGACGACGGCGCGGAGCTGGTGCTGCGGTCCTTCGTGAAGCCCTTCTTCCGGCACCACGCCCCCGGGCTCCTCGCGCGCGAGGCGGCCATCCTCACGCTGCTCGCCGGAGCGGACGGCGTCCCGGCCCCCGCGCTGCTCGCCGTGGACGCCACCGCCGAACTCGCCGACCATCCCAGCCTGTTGATGTCCAGGCTGCCGGGCCGGGTGCGGGTGGACGAGGAGGATCTCGTACGACGCCTGGACCTGCTGGCGGGGCAACTCGCCCGTATACACGCCGTCGTACCGGAGGAACGGCCGCGGACGTATCAGGCGTGGACGTCTCCCGAGCGGGCGCGGGTGCCGGCGGGCGCGATGTGGGAGCGGGCCGTGGACGTCATCCGGCGCGAGCCGCCGTCGTACGAAGGGGTCTTCCTGCACCGGGACTTCCACCCGGGGAACGTCCTCTTCGCCGGGGGGCGGATCAGCGGGGTCGTCGACTGGGTGGAGACCTCCTGGGGGCCGGCCGACCTGGACGTGGCCCACTGCTCGACGGCGCTGGCGCTGCTGCACGGGCCGGAGCACGGGCTGGCGTTCCGGGAGCGGTACGAGGCGCAGGGCGGGCGGCACCTCGCGGACGGGGCCGACCACTTGTACTGGCGGCTGCTCGACGCCCTCGGTTACGCCCCCGACGCCGCGAAGCTTGCGGGGCCGTGGCGCGAACTGGGGCGGAGCGATCTGACGCCGGAGATGCTGGGCGGGCGGCTGGAGGCTTATGTGGGCGGGTTGTTGGAGCGGTACGCCTGAGCAGCCCCTCGGGTCCCGTCGTCAGCGCGCCGCGCGTGGACCTCTCGCGGTCACACCTCCGGTGCCGCCGTCACCACGCCCGCGGCGATCGCGGCGCCCAGGGTGGTGTGGTCGGTGGTGGTCTGGACGGCGTAGGAGCGGGCGAACTCGGCGATCGCGTGGTCGAAGGTGTCGCCGCCGCCCAGATAGGCGGCGATGGCGATGCGGTCGCCGGAGCGCGCGTGGGCGCGGGCCAGCGCGGTGCCGCACAGGCGGGCGTACGTGGTGAGCTCCGCCGGGCTCATCCCGGCGACCTCCGCCGAGCCCTTCATGTCGCGCAGCTGCCGCCAGTAGTAGGCGCGCCCCTGCGGTCCGCTCATCCAGCCCAGGAAGATGTCGCCGGCGGCCTGGAGCAGTCGCTGGCCGGCGACGACCCGGTGCCCGGGATGGACGTACGGCCCGCTCGGCAGATGCTCCTCCAGTACGGACTTCCGCGCCTCCTTGATCTGGAGGAACAGCGGGTCGTCCGCGTCCCGGCCGGCGAGCAGCACGATGAAGCAGCGGGTGCCGACGCTGCCGACGCCGACGACCTTGCGGGCGGCGTCGACGAAGCGATAGCGGTCGAGGAGGAGGCGGCGTTCCTCGGAGAGGGTGGAGCGGTAGTCGCTGAAGATCTTGCGCAGGGCGGCCATGTCGGGGACACCGGCGCGTTCGAGGAGCGGCGGGTCCTCGATGATCCGGCGGCGCCCGTCGACGACCTCGGTCAGCTTGCCGAGGGCCTGGAGGCTGGTGCGGCGGCGGGCCCGGGTGAGGGTCGACCGGGCTCGGCGACGGAGGCGGGTGGAGCGGACGAGCGGGAGCAGCGCGTCGGCGTCCAGGCTCTCGTACCAGACGGCGAGTTCCCCGAGCCCGGAGAGCCGGCGCATCGACGTGCGGTACGCGGCGGTCGCCTCCACGGCCGCCCGGTGCGCCTTCGCCTCGCTGTGGCCGTTCTCGCGGGCGGCCACGACGACGCTGGCGGCGAGGCGTTTGACGTCCCACTCGAAGGGGCCGGGGAACGTCTCGTCGAAGTCGTTGAGGTCGAAGAGGAGGCTGCGTTCCGGAGAGGCGTAGAGGCCGAAGTTGAGGAGGTGGGCGTCGCCGCAGAGCTGCACGGTGAGGCCGGTGTGAGGCTGCGACGCGAGGTCGGTGGCCATCACGGCGGCGGCGCCGCGCAGGAAGGCGAACGGGGAGGCCGACATCCTGCCGTATCTGATCGGCAGCAGCTCCGGGAGGCGGTCACGGCCCTGGCGTTCCAGGACGGCGACGGGGTCGGGGCGGTCGAGGGAGGGGATCCAGGTGGCGTGGGCGGAGCGGGGGACGCGTTTGCGGGCGGATCGTCCTTGGGCGGCGCGGTCGCCGGGGCTGGGGCCGCCGGAGGTTCCGGCGACGCCGGGGGAGCCGGGGGTTCCCGGGGCGCTCATCCGCCGTGCCTCTGCATCGCGCCTCCCGATTTCGCCGTGCCGGCTGATCCCTGGTGTCGGACACCTCCTGATCGCAGGGAAGCGTGCGAGGGGGGCGCGCGCATGCGGAGTACGGCGATCGGGTGACGGGTGGGGACGGGTGGGGACGGGTGGGGACGGGTGGGGGTTCGCGTCGAGACGTCGTTGTCAGTGGGGTTCGGCAGGATGGGGGGGCGTCGGTGGTGTGGTGGGCGGAGGGCAGGTCGGATGCGGTACGTCGGGGTGGAGGAGCGGCGCGGACGGCTGGGCGTGCGGCATCGGCTGGCGACGGGCTCGCGAGCAGAGCGGCCCGAGGAGGTCGCCGAGGCTCTCGTCGCGTTGCACGGCAGCGATCCGGCGACCGTGCATCTGGCCGTCGGGGCCCGGCTGGCGGAGTCCGGCAAGACCGTCGCGGAGACCGAGCGCGCGCTGTACGAGGACCGGACCCTGGTGCGGATGCACGGCATGCGGCACACGGTGTTCGTGTTCCCCGCGGAGCTGACCGCGGTGGTGCACGCCTCCACCGGGCTGGTCGTGGCGGGGCGTGAACGGACCTCGCTGGTCAAGGACATGGCCAAGGCGGGGGCGCCGGACGCCGCCTGGCTGGCGGACGTCGAGGCGTCCACGCTGGCCGCCCTGGAGCGGCGCGGGCAGGCGACCGCGGCCGAACTCGCGCAGGACGAGCCGCGGTTGCGGGAGCAGTTCGTGTACGCCGCCGGGAAGAGCTACGAGGGTGTCCACACCGTCTCGACCCGGCTGCTGAGGGTGTTGGGGGTGGAGGGGAAGGTCGTACGAGGGCGGCCGTTGGGGTCCTGGACCTCGAGTCAGTTCCGGTGGGCCGCCGCTCCCCCGCATCCCGAACTCGACGTGGCCGAGGCCCAGGCGTCCCTGCTCCGCCACTGGCTCACGGCGTGCGGACCGGCCACGGAGGACGACCTCAAGTGGTGGACCGGCTGGAAGGTGACGGACGTCCGGCGGGCGCTGGCGGCGATCGGCGCGGAGGCCGTGGCGCTCGACGAGGGCACCGGGTATGTGGCGCAGGGGGACGCCGAGCCCGTGGACGGGGGTGACCGGCCCTGGGCCGCTCTGCTGCCCGCTCTCGATCCGACCGCCATGGGCTGGCAGCGGCGGGACTGGTTTCTCGCGCCCGCTCTGCGGCCCCCGCTGTTCGACAGAAGCGGCAATGTCGGGCCCACCGTGTGGTGGCACGGCCGGGTGGTGGGCGGCTGGGCCCAGCGGCCCGACGGGGAGATCGTCTGGCGGCTGCTGGACGAGGACGGGGTCGGGCGGGAGGCGAAGGCGGCCATCGCCGCGGAGGCGGAGCGGCTGCGCGGGTGGGTGGGGGCGACCCGGGTGACACCCCGCTTCCGGACGCCGCTGGAGCGGGAGTTGTCGGCATAGGGCGGCGTGAGCGGCGGGTGCCGGGTGCCGGGTCCGTGCGGACCCGGCACCCGGCACCCCACGGCTCACCGCGCGTAACGCATCAGCGCCCGCACCATGTGGCACGTCGTGTCCGACGGCGGGTGTACGCCGATCGTCTCCGCCGTGCTCCGTATCTTCTCGTTGCGCGCCTGGTTCGGCAGGTACACGCCCGAGTCGAGCAGGGCGATGGCGAGCCGCATCGCCTTCAGGCGGCGGTTGTGCGTGATGTACCACTCGCGTGGCCGGCCCGGCGGCAGCGGGCGCTTCTCCACGGGGGCGTACGGCAGGTCGAGCAACACCGGGTGCTGGACGGTCGACTGGGTGGGCAACGGCTTCAGAGCGGCAGCGGGCACAGGCATCCTCCTGTCGCGGTCAGGGTGTCCGACGAGGCTTCCGCGGCCCCGCCCCACACCCTCGAACACTGCTTCTATTCTACCCGCCCCCACTGACAAAAGCCCCTGGCCACAAGGGCTTTCGGGGGTGCTGTGACAGGGGTGGAACAGGGGTTTTCGCGTACCGTGAGAGGCATGGAGATCTGGATCAACCCGGCCTGTTCCAAGTGCCGCAGCGCCATCGGCCTGCTCGATGCGGAGGGGGCCGACTACACCGTCCGCCGCTATCTGGAGGACGTGCCGAGCGAGGCCGAGATCAGGGCCGTACTCGACCGGCTCGGCCTCGAACCATGGGACATCACCCGCACCCAGGAGGCCGACGCCAAGGAGCTCGGGCTCAAGGAGTGGGCGCGGGACGAGACGTCGCGGGACCGGTGGGTCAAGGCGCTCGCCGAGCACCCCAAGCTGATCCAGCGGCCGATCATCACGGCGGACGACGGCACGGCGGTGGTGGGCCGCAGCGAAGAGGCCGTCCGGGACGCCCTGTCCCGGTAGGCGCAGGGCGACCGCTCTGCCCGATAGGTAACCGCTTGTCCGGCGGCGGGAGTTCAGGGCCCTCGCACTGTTACCCTCCGCCGCCATGACCTTCGGTGATCAAGGAATGCCGTACGGGACCCCGGACCCGTACACCCAGTGGGTGGTCGAGCAGGAGCGGATACGCCGGCGTCGGCGCACCCGGCGGGCGGTGGCCGCGGGGACGGGTGTGGTGCTCGTCGCGGCGATCACCGCGGGCGCCGTGCTGTACACGGACCGCGGCGGGGAGGGCACGGCGGCCGCCGCCTCGTCCTCGGCCGCCTCCTCCGCCGGCGCGCCGTCCCCGGCCGTACCGTCCGTCGCGGCCTCCCTCCCCTCCGACGCCCCGTCCGCCCTGCCCTCGTTGCTCTCACGGCCGGTCATCCGCCCGGAGCAGGCCTTCCCGGCGAAGAGCGTGCGGCTGTCCGACGGTGCCCGGTACGAGCGGGTCGACCTGGCCACCACCTCCGACTGCGCCAAGGGCATGTCGCCGGAGCTGGCCGCGCTCATCGAGCAGGGCCGGGGGTGCGAGCGGCTGACCGCCGCGCTGTTCACGGACGCCGACCGGCGCTCGCAGGTGACGGTGACCGTGCTGAGCTTCCGGCGTGCCGAGGACGCCTCGTCGGTGTTCGCGATGGCCTCGATGGACCCGGTGACCTACCAGGTCGTGTCGCTCGATCCGCCGCCGGCGGCCGGGCTGCCGACGGTGCCACCGGGGTCGGCGGGGGTGTTCCGGCGACTGATGACCGTGCGGTCCGTGGTGTTCGCCAACGGGCAGTGGGGCGACGGTTCGGAGCAGGACGAGGCCGCGATCACCGAGCAGACCGAGGACCTTCTCCGGTATGTCGACGACAACGTCGTCGCGTACGAGGATCCGGACTCGGTGTGAGGCTGACGGCGAAGTCCGGTGTGACGCAGGTTACTTCAGTGACTCCTGTAACCGCTGAGTAACCTCGTTCGGTATCTCGTACATAGCGGCGTACGCTCCCCTACCTCTTCAGGAGGCGCGCATGTCGCGTAGGAGAACTCTCGGTACAGGCAAGAAGATCGCGCTGTTCGTGGGCGCGGCGTCGGTGGCGGGCGGTGGGGCCTTCGTCATGGCGAGCACGTCGAGTGCCTCCCAGGCGCAGCAACCGCGGACGAAGGCGGCCGACTCGGGCGTCTGCCAGGGGCTCGCCACCGCCCTCGGCAACAACCAGAAGTTCATCGACGGCCAACGCGCCGCTCCGGACGCGCAGTCGGCGGCCCGGATCGCCAACCGGCAAGCGGTCATCGAGCAGATCAAGGTGCAGCAGAAGGCGTCCGGGTGCGCCGTTGGGGAGTCGGCTCAGGGCTCCCAGGCGGCACAGCCGGCGGCTCCCGCCGCACCGAGCGCCGCACCGAGCGCGGCGCCCAGTGCCGCCGCGAGCGCACCGGCCGCCTCCGGGCGGCAGGTCTGCAACGGATCCACCGTCACCCTCTCCGGTGAGGGTGGTGCGCCCGCCGCGTCCAGCAACCAGTTCCCGGCGGGGACGACGCTGAAGGTCACCAACCTGGACAACAACAAGTCCACGACGGTGAAGGTCACTTCGGTCTCGGGCAGCTGTGTCCTGCTGAACAACGCCGCCTTCGAGCAGGTCCGGGAACCGGGCAAGTTCCTGATCCGGCGAGCCGTGATCGAGAAGGTGGGGTGAGGTTCAACGACGTAGGAACTCCGTGAGGCGGCGGCCCAGTTCGGCGGGTGCCGACTGCGGCAGCGCGTGATGCGAGACGTCGGGGACCACCACCGTCTCGGCGTGCGGCAGCAGTTCACTCGCCCTGGCCGTCACCTTGTACGTGTCATGTGTCCTGCTGTTCGCGGCCACGAGCAGCAGGACCGGCACGTCAAGGCCGCGCAGGGCCTCATCGGCCGGGCGCGGGCCGGTCACCGGCTTCGCTACGGAGGGGAAGCCGGCGGCCGCCTCCTGGAGGCGGAGCCAGTCGGGGTCGAGCGGCACTCCCCCGGTCTCCCACTTCAGGAAGGCCCGGACGCGGTGGGGCGCGGGCCGCAGCAGCATCGGCAGGGCGTGAAGCAGATACGCCGGCCGGTATCCGGCGAAGCACAGGGTGGGGTCCAGCAGGAACAGGCTGCGCACCCGCCCCGGTTCACGCACGCGCGCGTGCAGGGCGTGGTGCAGGGCGACGAAGGCGCCGTACGAGTGCCCGCCCAGATCCGTCTCCTCGATGTCGAGGCCGTCGAGGACCGCGTCCAGCCATGCCGCCAGGTCGGCGACCGTACGGGGGTGACGGTCGGCGGCCGGGACGCTGCGGCCCGCGTCGCCGATCAGGTCGACGGCGTGCACGCGGTGACTGCGGGCCAGGTCGGCGGCCTGGGCGTACCAGGACGCGGAGGTCGCGCCGCCGCCGGGCAGCAGGACGAGCGGGGGCGCGCCGGCCGGTCCGCACACGGTGACGTGGGTCGCGCCGAAGGGCGTGGGGACCCGGACCGCCTCCCGCTCCGCGGGCCACTTGGCCATGACCTTGTCGTAGGCCGCCTGGAAAGCGTCGTCGTCGTACGTGCTCATCGGGCCCTCCCCTATTATCTCGTCGAGCGAGATGTTCGACGAGCGAGACAATAGCCGAGGAGCGGCATGAGCGGCACGACACCCCAGGGGCCCGAGATGGAGATCGTCCATCTGCTGCGCGCCGTCACCGTCGAACTCGGCCTGCACAGCGCCCGGTTCGCCCAGCGCCACGCCATGCACCCGACGGACGTGCGGGCCCTGATCGCCCTCATGGACGCCGCACGCGCGCGTGAGGAGATGACGGCAGGGCGGCTCGGGGCGGCGCTCGGGCTGAACTCGGCGGGCACGACCGCGCTGGTCGACCGGCTGGAGCGGGCGGGGCATGTCCGGCGGGTGCGTGGGGAGCGGGACCGGCGCAAGGTGGTGATCGAGGTGAGCGAGGGGGCGGTCGCGCTCGGACGGGCCTTCTTCGGGCCGGTGATCGAGCGGGCCGTGGGGCTGCTGGAGACGTACGACGAGCGGGAGCGGGCCGCGATCCGGGGGTTCCTGACGGGGGTGCGGGACGCGGTGGCCGAGGAGGACTGAGCCCCCAACCCCATCGCATACGAGCCGGCGCCACCGGCCCCGCGGCCGGCTTCCGGGGCCGGTCTCCGGTCGCCGCCGCCCCTCACAGCGTGAAACTCGCCACAGAACGAGCAGGTAACACGGGGTTCACATTCGAGCAATGGCCGGGAAATCGCCTGTTGACAGGCTCGCGCACACCAAGCGCGGCGTTTCAGTGCCGCAGCGCCGCAGCACCCAGCAGCACCCGCAAGCGCGCCTAGAGACCCACCCCCGAAGGATGTGGCCCGTGACCTTCAAGGCTGAGTACATCTGGATCGACGGCACCGAGCCGACGGCCAAGCTCCGTTCCAAGACGAAGATCCTGGCGGACGACGCCAAGGGCGCGGAGCTGCCGATCTGGGGCTTCGACGGGTCGTCCACGAACCAGGCCGAGGGGCACTCCTCGGACCGCGTGCTCAAGCCGGTCTTCTCCTGCCCGGACCCGATCCGCGGCGGCGACGACATCCTGGTCCTGTGCGAGGTCCTCGACATCGACTTCACGCCGCACTCCTCCAACACCCGTGCCGCGCTGGCCGAGGTCGCCGAGAAGTTCGCCTCCCAGGAGCCGATCTTCGGCATCGAGCAGGAGTACACCTTCTTCAAGGACGGCTACCCGCTCGGCTTCCCGAAGGGCGGCTTCCCGGCCCCGCAGGGCGGCTACTACTGCGGTGTCGGCGCCGACGAGATCTTCGGCCGTGACGTCGTCGAGGCGCACCTGGAGAACTGCCTGAAGGCCGGTCTCGGCATCTCCGGCATCAACGCCGAGGTCATGCCCGGCCAGTGGGAGTTCCAGGTCGGCCCGCTGTCCCCGCTCGAGGTCTCGGACCACCTGTGGGTGGCCCGCTGGCTGCTCTACCGCACCGCCGAGGACTTCGGCATCTCCGCAACCCTGGACCCGAAGCCGGTCAAGGGCGACTGGAACGGCGCCGGCGCGCACACCAACTTCTCCACCAAGGCGATGCGCGAGGGCTACGACGCGATCATCACCGCGTGCGAGTCGCTCGGTGAGGGCTCCAAGCCGCTGGACCACGTGAAGAACTACGGCGCCGGCATCGACGACCGCCTGACCGGTCTGCACGAGACCGCCCCGTGGAACGAGTACTCCTACGGTGTCTCCAACCGCGGCGCCTCGGTCCGTATCCCGTGGCAGGTCGAGAAGGACGGCAAGGGCTACATCGAGGACCGCCGCCCCAACGCCAACGTCGACCCGTACGTCGTGACGCGGCTGATCGTCGACACCTGCTGCACCGCGCTGGAGAAGGCCGGCCAGAGCTGATCCGCGCAGAGGTTTCCCGAGGGGCGTCCACCGACAGGTGGGCGCCCCTCGGCGCGTTGTCAGTGGGGTCTGACATGGTGGGGGCATGGAGATCGACGGGGGTCTGGACATCAAGGTCGAGACCGAGAACTGGCAGACGCACGCGCGGATTTCGGCGGAGCGGCTCAGCGGGCTGGTGGAGCGGATCGGGGGCGAGCGGGACCGGTTCCTGATCGTCCAGCGGATACCGGACCTCCCGGACGTCTTCGCCCAGGTGTGGCACGAGGAGGGCGGGGACTACCGGCTGGAGCACCGGCGCAGCTATGACGAGTTCTTCGGTACGAACCTCACCGACCTCGGCCGGGTCGCGGACCTTCTGACCGGTTGGGCCCGGCAGGACGCCGGCTGGGACGCGGGCGTCGACTGGGAGCTGATCGAGCTGGGTCCGCGGGAGGAGGTTCCCGACCTTCCGGACGAGGTGCGGGAGACGGTCGAGGAGCGGGTGCGGGTGCGGCTGCGCTGCGGGTACGACACCCGGCGGGTGCTCGCCGAGATCGCCGAGGACTACCTGGTCGAGGGCGACGAACGGCCCGTGTCCAAGCCCCAGGCGCAGCGGCTGGTGGACAGGCTGTGGCTGGAGCGGGTGGCCGAGCAGGAGACCTGGGAGGGGGTCACCGACCCCGAGCGGCTCACCCGCGCCTTCGAGGCCCTGGAGGCCGCCGGCATCACCGCCCGGGAGAACTTCACCTGCTGCCGGAGCTGCGGCACCGGCGAGATCGGCGCCGAGCGGGAGGACGCGCGCGGATACGTCTTCTTCCATCAGCAGGTCACCGAGCAGGCCGCCGAGGGCCACGGACTCGCCCTCTACTACGGCGGGTTCGACGGCTCGGACGAGACCACCACCGCCGTCGGCCAGGAGGTCGTCGCCGCCCTCACCACCGTCGGGCTGTCCACCCAGTGGGACGGCAGTCCGGGCCGGGCCATCGACGTCGGCCCCCTGAACTGGCGCAAACGCCTGGTGGGGTGACGTACGCGACGTCAGTTTCTCGTCAAGGAAGCGTCCAAGCTGTGAGAGGAGGGTCCTGTTGCGGGCTTGTGTCTGCTTCAATGTGGGCATGGCCAGTTTCCAGAACCCCACCGCGACAGGTCGCCATGACCTCGAGCCGTTCTGGCCTTCCCGTCAGCACCACGACTTCGACCGGGTGTGTTGCCGCGTGAGGAACGCGCGGGCCCTCTAAAGCCGTACACACCCCGTCCGGCCTTCGGCCAGCGCGCAGTCGATCCACGTCTTGGGACGACCCGTCCCCGGGACGACCTCCTCGCGCGAAAGAGCTGACCCTCATGGCGACCACTCGTTCTCTGTCTCCCGCCCCCCTCGGCACCGCCCCGGCCGAGCCCGGCCCCCGGCACCGGCTCAGGGCCGTCGGCCCCGACGACGTACTGCACGTGGCGGACTTCCTGCCGCCGGGTGCCACCTGGCTGCCCGCCCCGCAGCACACGCTGCCCACGCTGCCGGGCCAGCCGCCGATGATCGGCTACCTGGTGCTCGTCCCGGCCGACCAGCAGCCGCTGCTGCCGACCGAACCGGCCGCGACCGGTGCACCCGGCGCCCTGAGTGCGCCGGGCGCCCTGGGTGCCGACAGCGACGACGAACCGCTCGTCCGCATCGACACCGTGCAGCGCACCGCCGAGGTGAACGGCGTCGAACTCGACCTCACGTACCTGGAGTTCGAGCTCCTCGCCCACCTCGTCGCCAACCCGCACCGGGTGCACACCCGCGACCAGCTGGTCACGACCGTGTGGGGCTACGGCCACGTGGGCGACGGCCGCACCGTCGACGTCCACATCGCCCGGCTGCGCCGCAAGCTGGGCGCCCAGCACCGGCAGGCGATCCAGACGATCCGCCGGGTCGGCTACAAGTACGCGCCGCCGACCGGGCGCTGACCTCGCGGCAGGCTGTCTGCTGACGGCAGAGACCCGTTACGCGGACCCCTTCCACCAGGCAGAGTCTCCGCCATGAGACTTCTGGTGCTGGGTGGTACGGAGTTCGTGGGGCGCGCCGTCGTCGAGGCGGCGCTCGGGCGCGGCTGGGACGTGACCGTCTTCCACCGGGGACGGCACGCACCCGTGGCCGGGGTGCGGTCGCTGCACGGCGACCGCACCGCGCCCGACGGGCTCGCCGCCCTGGCCGGCACGGACACCTGGGACGCCGTCGTCGACACCTGGTCGGCGGCACCCCTGGCGGTGCGGGACGCGGCGCGGCTGCTGCGGGGCCGCGCACAGCGGTACGTGTACGTGTCGAGCCGCTCGGTGTACGCATGGCCGCCGGCCGCCGAACTGACCGAGGACGCACCCCTGGTGGAGGGCGCCTCGGCCGATGCCGGGCAGAGCGACTACGCCCGTGACAAGCGGGGCGGCGAGCTGGCCGCGACCGAGGTCTTCGGCGCGGACCGCTCGCTGCTCGTCCGCGCGGGGCTGATCCTCGGGCCGTACGAGAACATCGGGCGGCTGCCCTGGTGGCTGACCCGGATCGCGCGGGGCGGGCCCGTGCTGGCCCCGGGGCCGCGGGATCTGCCCCTCCAGTACATCGACGTCCGCGACCTCGCCGCGTGGGTACTGGGCGCCGTGGAGCGGGAGTTGAGCGGGCCGTACAACCTGGTCGGGCCGAGCGGGCACGCCACCATGGGCGGCCTTCTGGAGGCCTGCGCGAAGGTCACCGGCTCCGGTGCCGAGCTGCGCTGGACCGACCCGGACGTCGTCCTCGGCGCCGGCATCGAGCCCTGGACGCAGCTGCCGGTGTGGGTGCCGCCGGGCAGCGACCTGCATGCGGCCCTGCACACCGGTGACGTCACCAAGGCACTGGACACGGGACTGACGTGCCGTCCCGTCACCGAGACCGTCGCCGACACCTGGAGCTGGCTGCGGGAGATCGGCGGCACCGCGCCGCAGCGGCCGGACCGGCCCGCCGCGGGGCTCGACCCGGAGGTGGAGGCGAAGGTACTGGGGCTTGCCGGGGGTGTACCTGGCACCACCCCCTGACCGGGTGGCCAAGCCCCGTGACCCGGCGCAGGGCCTCGGCGAGACTGCTGCCATGAGCATCGAGACACAGCACAGCGGCGGCGGCACATGGGCGCGGACCTCGGGTCTGGCGGCGGTACGGGGGTTCGGGCTGGCGTTGGTCGCGCTGCCGGGTGCCGTCCTGTGCCTCGTGCTGTCGCTGGTGTCGATCGCGCTCATCCCGATCGGCGTCGGGATCGTCACCACCCCGTGGGTGCTGACCGGGGTACGGGCGTTCGCGGACTGGCGCCGGGTCGTCGCCGCCGAGTGGGGCGGGGTGCGGATCGCGTCGGCGTACCGGCCGCTCCCGGCGAACGCGAACCCCTGGGGACGCACCTTCGGCATGCTGGGTGACCCGGCGACCTGGCGGGACCTCAGGTGGCTGCCGGTCGACATGACGGCGGGGTTCCTGACCGCGCTGCTGCCGGCCGTGCTGCTGCTCTACCCGGTGGAGGGGCTCGCGCTGGCCGCCGGGCTGTGGCGGGCCTTCCCGGACGGGTACTGGTACGCCTTCGTGCCGGTCACCGGGCAGGCCTCCGCGTTCGGCGCCGGTGCGCTCGCCCTGGTCCTCCTGCTGCTGTTCCGGCTGCTCCCCGCGCCCGTGCTGCGCGCCCACTTCCGCCTGACCCGCGCCCTCCTCACCCCCAGCCAGGGCGAACTCGCCGAGCGGGTACGGGTGTTGACGGAGACCCGACAGGACGCCGTGGACACCTCCGCCGCCGAACTGCGGCGCATCGAACGGGACCTGCACGACGGGGCGCAGGCCCGGCTGGTCGCCATGGGCATGGACCTCGGCACCATCGAGCTGCTCCTCGACAAGGACCCGCAGAAAGCCAAGGAGTTGCTCGCGCAGGCCCGCAAGTCCTCCGTCGACGCCCTCGCGGAGCTGCGCGACCTGGTGCGCGGCATCCATCCGCCGGTGCTCGCCGAGCGCGGACTGGGCGACGCCGTACGGGCGTTGGCGCTGCGGCTGCCGCTGCCGGCCGAGGTGACGGTGGAGCTGCCCGGGCGGGCCGACGCGCCGGTGGAGTCGGCGGCGTACTTCGCGGTGAGCGAGGTCCTCACCAACGCCGTGAAGCACGCGGACGCCCAGCGGCTCTGGATCGACCTGCACCACAAGGACGGCACCCTGCGCATCAGCGTCACCGACGACGGCAAGGGCGGCGCGGTGATCGGGGCCGGGTCGGGACTGGCCGGGGTCGAACGGCGGCTCGGTACATTCGACGGCGTCCTGGCCGTCAGCAGCCCCGCGGGCGGTCCCACCATGGTCACCATGGAGATCCCTTGCGCGTTGTCCTAGCCGAAGACCTGTTCCTGCTGCGGGACGGGCTGGTCCGGCTCCTTGAAGCCCATGACTTCGAGATCGCCGCCGCCGTCGAGTCCGGCCCCGAGCTCACCCGCGCGCTGGCCGAGCTGGAGCCGGACGTCGCCGTGGTCGACGTACGGCTGCCGCCCACGCACACCGACGAGGGGTTGCAGTGCGCGCTGACGGCCCGGCGGGCCAGACCCGGGCTGCCCGTGCTGGTGCTCTCGCAGCACGTGGAGCAGCTGTACGCGCGTGAGCTGCTCGCCGACGGCACGGGCGGGGTGGGCTATCTGCTGAAGGACCGGGTGTTCGACGCGGCGCAGTTCGTGGACGCGGTGCACCGGGTGGCGGCGGGCGGCACGGCCATGGACCCGCAGGTGATCCAGCAGCTGCTGACCCGGCGGGCGGCCGCCGACCAGCCGCTGGGCCGGCTGACCCCACGCGAGCTGGAGGTGCTGGAGCTGATGGCGCAGGGCCGGTCCAACGCGGCGATCGCGGGACAGCTCGTCGTCACAGAACGGGCCATTGCCAAGCACACCTCCAACATCTTCGCCAAACTGGACCTCGAGGTGTCGGACGACGACAATCGTCGCGTTCTGGCGGTCCTCGCCTATCTGGACCAGGGCCGGTGAGCGGCCGCTGATTCTCCGTAACTTCTGCTGCTCAAGCGGCTGTTGGGGCGGGACTGCCGGGTAATCCTCTGATTTTTATGAGAGACGCGTGAACACCCGTGGGACCGCGTCCGTATGGAACGACGCCGCTTCACTCCTGTCGGGCGCCTCGAATGCCCCGCAAGGAAGTCAGAGGAGTTCCATGGGACGCAACAATCGCAAACGCCGTACGTCGATGACCACCAAGGTCGTGGCCGGATCGGCAGCCCTAGCGCTCGGTGGGGGCGGGCTTGTCTGGGCGAACTTCTACGCATCGGCTCACGAGTCGAGCTCGGGGCAGAACCAGGTGAAGGCCGCCGGGGCCCAGATCGCCACGATCCAGTGCCCGGACGTCGGCCAGAAGCTGACGAACGTCCCGAACGGCGCCCGGAACGGCGTGAGTACGGAGCTGGCGAACCTCGACAAGCAGATCACCGAGGCGTACGCCCGGCTGGCGTCCACGCGCCAGGCGCAGGCGGGCGACTCCGGGTTCGTGCAGAACGCGATCCTCGGCCCGCTGAAGGAAAAGCGGTCCGCCGCTCTGGACCGCATCCGGATCAACATCCAGCGGGCCGGCGGACAGGTCGCGAACCTGTCGCAGCTCGCCGCCTGCACCGGGATCCCGGCCCAGCAGCCGCAGACCAACGCCGGTCAGGGTGGTCAGCAGCAGAACGGCGGCCAGCAGCAAGGCGGCCAGCAGCAGAACGGCGGCCAGCAGCAGGGCGGCCAGCAGCAGAACGGCGGTCAGCAGCAGGGCGGCCAGCAGAACGGCGGCCAGCAGCAGAACGGTCAGGGCGGTAACGGCCCGACGGCCGCCGACTTCGTGGACATCACCAAGGTGCAGGCCAACGCGCAGCTGGGCGTCGGCCAGAACGGCCTCAAGGCGAACGGCGGTTCCGGCTCCCGGGGCGTGTTCATCACGAAGTGCGGCACCAACGGCAACAAGAACCACAACACGGACAACGTGATCGTGGCGCCCGGTGTCAGCAACGGCGCCCACCACCTGCACGACTACGTCGGCAACCAGAGCAACGACGCGTTCGCGAGCGACCAGGAGCTGGCGGGGGCCCAGACCACCTGCCAGAACCAGGGCGACAAGTCCTCGTACTTCTGGCCGGTGCTGCGCCTTCAGAACGGCACGCAGGACTTCGACCAGAACAAGGACGGCGGCGGCAAGGAAGGCAACGTCGGCAAGATCCTTCAGGCCTCCCAGGCGCAGATCAAGTTCGTCGGCAACAAGAAGGGCAACGTCGTCGCGATGCCGACGGCCCTGCGCATCATCACCGGTGACGCGAAGGCCTTCGTCAACGGCAACGCGAACGCCAACGTCAACTGGAGCTGCACCGGCTTCGAGAACAAGGTCCAGCTGCACGACAAGTACCCGATCTGCCCGCAGGGCAGCCAGGTGGTGCGCACGACCAACTTCCAGAGCTGCTGGGACGGCAAGAACATCGACAGCGCCAACCACCGTACGCACGTGGCGTTCGTCCAGGCCGACGGCTCCTGCGCCAACGGCTTCAAGGCGATCCCGCAGCTCCAGGTCCGGCTCGTCTACAACGTCCCGGCCCCGAAGCTCCAGAACGGCCAGGTGATCCAGCCGTACGCGGTGGACACCTTCCCGGAGAACCTGCACAAGCCGATCACCGACCACAACGACTTCATCAACTTCTTCTCCACGCAGACGATGAACAAGATGGTCAACTGCATCAACACCGGCCAGCGGTGCCAGTGAGCTAGCTAGCGCATGAGAGAGCCGGCGGTGGGAATTCCCACCGCCGGCTCTTTCGTGTTCTGCGCGTTCAGTGACCGGAGTGCGCGGTGTGGTCCTGGCCTTCCTCGATGTTCCCGCCGAGCGTCTCGCGCAGCGTCGCGGTCACGTTCTCGGTCTCGCCGACGGCCACCCACTTGCGGCCGACGAGGTAGTGACCGCCGTAGTCCTTGGCCCCGTCGATCCACTCGCGCTGGCCGCGGTCGGTGGCGAAGGTGGCCAGCAGGAACTTGCCGTGGGCGTCGCTCTTGCGGCACGAGGCCTGGCGGAGTTCGTCGGCGTCGATCTGGATGGTCGGCTTGCAGCCCACCTCCGCGGCGAGGTGCTCAAGGCTGCCGCTCGCCGTCTCCGGCACGGCGGCCTTGTCGTCGCCGTCGCCGGAGCCGCAGCCCGCCAGCACGAGGACCGCCGCGGCTGCCGTCGCCGCGAGCATCGGTCGGGTCAACCTCATCTGTTCCTCCGGAACCTTCCCGTGGGCCTGGGTGCCCGTCCCCTTCCATACGGCCGGGGAGCACGCCGCGCTCAAATCGGCTGTCCCAGTGGGTACGCCTGTGCGAAAGTGTGCCGGTGAACGAGAACTGGGAACAACGCGTGACGGCCGCCTGGGCCACCTTCGACGACTATCCCGAGGAGCGGGCCGCGGATTTCCGCGCGGTGATCGACGCCCTCGTCGCCGAACTCCCCGACGACAGTCCGCTCGGCCCCTTCGAGCAGGCCTGCGCCTGGGACTCGACCGGCCACTCGGACAAGGCGGCGCCGCTGTACCGGGAGGCGCTGGCACGCGGGCTGTCCGGTTACAAGGGGCGCCGCGCGAAGATCCAGCTCTCCAGCTCACTGCGGAACCTCGGCCAGGCCGAGGAGGGCGTCAAGCTCCTGACACCCGAACTGGACGCCCCCTCCGACGAGTTGGACGACGCCGTACGAGCCTGTCTCGCCCTGTGCCTGTCCAGCCTCGGCCGCGACCGCGAGGGCCTCTCCCTCGTCCTCGGCGCCCTGGCCCCGCATCTGCCGCGCTACCAGCGGTCGATGGCCAACTACGCCCGCGCACTGGTCGACCCCGACGACTGAGTCGCCCGGGCGGCGGTGACCAACGCACGATTCGCTCGTTCTGCTGAACGTGCAGTCACAGGATGTCGCCCCGCGCCCCGCACCGTCCGCCTCCGCCGAGCCGTTCGTCGATGTCGAACAGGCCGAGGCCGCGCTCGTCGAGCACTACCCACGGCTGGTCCGGCTGGCCTATCTGGTGCTGCCGCCGGGCCTCGGCCGCAACCGGCGGGTCCTGACCGCACACGCCCTCACCCAGCGCGCCCTGCCGCGCGGCCGGGCCTCGACACCGGCCATCCCGGCCCAGTCGACCGGCCGCGACGGCGACCCGGGGTACGCCTTCGTCCGCCTCCAGGTGCTGCGTACGGCGCTGGAGGCGGGCCTGCCGCTGACCTTCCGGGCCTGGCCCAAGCGCTCCCAACTCCCGCCGCTGCTCCCCCAGGTGTGGGGGCTGAGGCTCTTCCCGCGCTCGGGCGGCGCCGACGAACTCGCCCTGGACCAGCGGCTGTCCGCGCTGTCCGGCGAGGCCCGGGCCGCCTACGTCCTGCGCGGTCTGGAGCGGCTCCCGGACGGCGACGTCCGCCGGGTGCTGACCGAGGCCGGGGTGGCGGACCCGGACGAGGCGCTGGACGAGGCCGCCGAGGTGCCCGCCCAGTACGCCCTCCTCGACTCCCCCGAGTTCGACGCCTGCTCGCTCCAGGCCCGCCCCACCGACCTGATGCGCCGCAGGCAGCACCTGAAGGCCGCGCTCGCCGCCGCGGCGGCGGTCGCCGTGTGCGGGGCGCTGCTCGGGCTGCCGGGCGGCGGCTGGGGCCCCGACGGCGCCGCCGCGCCCGCGTACGCGCGGAACCCGTCTGCGCAGGCCGCCCTCGACACCGCCAACCTGACCCGGGTCCCGGCCACCGCCTGGCAGGCCGCCTCCCGCAACGACTTCTCCGTCTGGCCCGCCCGCGGCGAACTCGCCCACGACACCGCGCTGCTGCGCCGCGCCCTCGCCGTCTGGGCCCGCCCCGGCGAGACCGTCCAGGTCTCCGCGACCCCCGGCACCCCGTCCGGCGGCCCCGCCGGCCCGCCGCAGCTGCTGTACGCGGGACTCGTCGACAACGCGCGCGTGGTGATCCTCTACGACGGTCTGCGCATCGCCCGCTACGCCGAGCCGAAGGACGGCACCAAGGGCGCCGCCCTCGACTTCGCGCGCGTCGACGGGGCCACTCCGGGTGAGGCGAGCGCGGTCGTGCTGGGCCGGGCCGACGGCAACGTCCGCTATCTGCTGGCGCCCTGGGTGAAGAAGGCCGCCGAGCGCGACCTGCTGAAGCCCGGCTCCGGTGCGATGGACCTGACCCTGACCGAGGGCGTCACCTCGCCGCTGGCGGGTCCGGCCCAGCAGAACGGCGGCTGCACGTCCTGGAACGTGCTCCAGCTGACGGACCGCTCCGGCACCCGCCTGATGAGCGACCTCGGCGAACTGGTCCCGGCCCGCCTCACCACGGGCCGCCCCGGCGCGGTGCACGAGGCGTCCGGCGCGGAGGCGCTGCGCACCTGGGCGCCGTACGCCTGCTCGCTGGGCGCGATGCGCTCGGCCGGCGTACGGACGGTGAACGCGTGGGCGTACGCCGAGCAGCCGCTGCCCGAGGCGGGCGGGTCGGCGGACTGGGTGTGCACGCGCGCGGAGACCTGGCGCGGCGGCGGGACCCGCGCGCTGGCGCAGTTCCGCACCCCGGGTTCGGCGTACGGGGCGGTCGCGGCGCAGGCCGAGAACGTCCCGGCGTGCGGCCCGCGCGACCCGAACGTGCTGGCGGGCGTGTTGTGGAAGTCGGGGTCGGGCTCCTGGTACCTGCTGGCGGCGGGCGGCAAGAACACCGCGTCGATCAGCACGACCGGCGCGGTGCGCGGCTCGGGCCAGGGGAACCTGCTGGCGGTGAAGGCCAAGGAAGGGGCGCAGGCCGGGCTGAAGGGGACGCTGGCCGACGGGCGGGCGATCAACGGGCTGCGCTGAGCCCCGCTTGCTGACGTCGGTGTAAATAACAGGCCGCACAGGGGTTCCCGCTCGCCCTACCCGTCAGTACATTGACGCCATGTCTAACACGCAGGACCGGGTGCACCTCAAGCCCCGCAAGGTGTCCTTCTCCTGGGACGACACCCCGCTGCACTGGGTGCCCGGTGATCCCTTCGCCGCCCACACCATCAACGTGCTCCACCTGCTGCTGCCGGCCGGCGAGCGCTGGTTCGTGCACGTCTACCGGCAGGTGCTGCCGCTCATCCGGGACGAGCGGCTGCGCGAGGACGTCATCGGGTTCATCGGCCAGGAGGCCATGCACTCCCAGGCGCACGACGAGGTCCTGCCGCACCTGAGGGAGCTGGGCCTCGATCCGACGCCGTACACCGCGCAGATCGACTGGTTCTTCGAGAAGCTGCTCGGCGACCGGACACTGCCGCCGGGCAGGGCGCGCCGGTGGTGGCTCATGGAGCGGGTGGCCACCATCGCGGCCATCGAGCACTACACCGCGTTCCTCGGCAACTGGGTGCTGAACGCCGAGGAGTTGGACCGGCGGGGCGCCGATCCGACCATGCTGGACCTGCTGCGCTGGCACGGCGCCGAGGAGGTCGAGCACCGGTCGGTCGCCTTCGAGCTCTTCATGCACGTGGACGGCGGCTACCGGCGCCGGGTGCGGACCTGGGCGCTGGCCTTCGCGACACTGGTGTTCCTGTGGCAGCGCGGGGCCCGGTTCTTCATGGAGAACGACCCGACGCTCGTCGACGGCAGGGCGGGCTTCAAGGACTTCTACGTCCGGGGGCGGCAGGGTGTGCTGCCCGCGACCGGCGACATGCTCCGGTCGATACCGCGCTATCTGAGCCGCGCCTACCACCCCTCCCAGGAGGGCAGCACCGCGCAGGCGGTCGCCTATCTCGCCCAGTCCCCCGCCGCGCTGGCCGCCGAGAAGGGTGCCGCCTGATGCCGAAGCCGCTGACCGTCGCGGTCGTCGCGGGGGCCGCGCTGCTCGCCCGGCGGGCCATGCGCCGCCGTATCCGGGTCTCGCCGCTGTGGCCGATGCCCGCCCTGGAGGAGCCGGTCTCCGGGCGGCCCCGGTCGCGGGCGCTCCGGCTGCTGGTGGCCGCACGCGAGGAGGTCGCCGAGGGGGTCGTCCAACTGCGCCTGGAGGGGCGGGACCTGCCGCGCTGGGAGCCCGGCGCGCATCTCGACCTGGTGCTGCCGTCGGGACTCGTACGGCAGTACTCGCTGTGCGGGGACCCGGCGGACACCTCCTCGTACACCGTGGCGACGCGGCTCGTCGAGGACGGGCGGGGCGGCTCGCGCGAGGTGCACGAGCAGCTGGCCGAGGGCATGGAGATCGAGGTGCGCGGGCCGCGCAACCGTTTCCCGCTGGTCGAGGCGGAGTCGTACGTCTTCGTCGCGGGCGGCATCGGGATCACCCCCGTCCTGCCTATGCTGCGGGCCCTGCCGGCGGGCGCCGACTGGCGGCTGTTGTACTGCGGGCGGTCGCGGGAGTCGATGCCGTTCGTGGCGGAGCTGGAGAAGCTGGACCGGGTGAGCGTCGTGGCCGGGATGCCCGACCTCGACGCGCTGGAGGTGCCCGAGGGTGCCGCCGTGTACTGCTGCGGACCGGAAGGGCTGATGGCGGCGGTCGAAGAGCGCTTCCCGCAGGTGCGGTCGGAGCGGTTCACCCCGCGGGCCGCGGCGCCGGGCGGCGCTTTCGAGCTCGAACTCCGGCGCACTGGACGGATGTTGACCGTGCCGGCCGATTCCTCCGTACTGGCCGCCGTGCGCGCCGAGTTGCCCGACACGCTCTACTCCTGCGAACAGGGTTTCTGCGGGACCTGCCAACAGCGTGTGCTGGAGGGCGAGGTGGACCACCGGGACGAGTTGCTGACCGATGCCGAGCGGGATGACTCGATGCTCATCTGCGTTTCACGGGCACGAAGTGAGCGGCTCGTGCTGGATATGTGAACATCCAGGGTTCGGACCGGTCCGTTCCGGGCCGGATCCGATCGGTAAGGTGTTCGCATGACTACCGGGGTACGGCGAAGAATGGGAGTCGAGGAGCGGCGGCAGCAACTGATCGGCGTCGCCCTCGAACTGTTCAGCCAGCGCTCGCCCGATGACGTGTCCATCGACGAGATAGCGGCCGCGGCGGGCATCTCGCGCCCGTTGGTCTACCACTACTTCCCCGGCAAACTCAGCCTGTACGAGGCCGCGTTGAAGCGTGCGGCGGACGATCTGGCGGGCCGGTTCGTCGAGCCGCAGGAAGGGCCGCTGGGGGCGCGGCTGCTCCGGGTCATGCGGCGCTTCTTCGACTTCGTGGACGAGCACGGGCCCGGTTTCGCGGCCCTGATGCGCGGCGGCCCGGCGGTCGGCTCCACGGCGACCAACGCCCTCATCGACTCCGTACGGCAGGCCGCGTACGAACAGATCCTGTCGCATCTGGGCATCACGGAACCGCCCGCGCGACTGGAACTGGTCGTCCGCTCCTGGATCTCGCTCGCCGAGTCGACGGCACTGATCTGGCTGGACGGCCGGCGCATCCCGCGCGGCGAGCTGGAGGCGCAGCTGGTGCGCGACTTCGCGGCGCTCGCCGCGGTCAGCGCCGCGTACGACGAGGAGATGGGCGCGCTGGTGCGCGTCATGCTCCGCGACGAGCCGGCCGACGGTCCGTTCGCCGACCTGGTGGGCCGGCTGATCGCGCTGGCGTCCTAGAACTTGCGGTAGGAGGCGTCGAGTTCACGGACCTCGGCGGAGGCGTGCAGCACGGTGCCAGGGTCGACCTCGATGTGCTTGCGCAGCAGTTCCAGGACCGCTTCCGTCAGCTTGGCCTTGGTCTCCTCGGTGCGCCCGGCGAGCAGACCGAGGGTGACATGGACCACGGCGTGGCCGTGCTCATCGGGGTCCTCGTATCCGAAGGCCGTGAACTCGCTCGCCCGGAACTGCGTCTTGCACGCCTCCGGCTTCGCCGCCGCGATCTCGACCGTCGCCTCGTGCAGCGCCCGGGCGAAACCGGCCCGGTCGAAAGCGGGGGTGATCGTCCGGGAGTAGTCGACGGTGATCTGCGGCATGGGCACTCCTGTGCTAGGTCAACGGGCTTCAGCCTAGCCGCAGCGCCAGCATCGCGATGTCGTCCTCCCGGTCGTGGCCGAAGGAGGCGAGGAGGGTGTCGCACAGGGCGTCCAGGCCGGGCAGGGAGCCGACGGCGGCCGCGCGGAGGTGTTCCATGGAGGCCGAGAGGTCGGTGCCGCGGGTCTCGATCAGGCCGTCGGTGACCATGAGGAGCCGGTCGGTGGGTTCGAGGAAGAGCTCGGTGACGGGCGGGTGGGGCAGGCCGATGCCGAGCAGCGGTCCGGCCGCCTTGACGTAGTCGGCGCTGCCGTTGTCGCGGACGATCAGCGGGGGGATGTGGCCCGCGTTGGCCACCTGGGTGCGCCCGGTGGCGGGGTCGACGAGAGCCATGCAGACCGTGGCCGTGAGGTCGGGGTGGTAGCGCTGGAGCATCCGGTCGAGGCGCTCGGCGAGCACGCACGGGTCGCTGTCCTCGACGGCGTAGGCGCGCAGCGCGTGCCGGATCTCCACCATGACGGTCGCCGCGTCCAGCGAGTGCCCGACGACGTCACCGACCGCGGTGAGCACGCCCTCGGAGGTCCGCAGCACCGCGTAGAAGTCGCCGCCGATCTCGGTCTCCGGGGACGCGGGCACATAGCGGACCACGACGTTCATGCCGGGCAGCTCGGGCAGCCGGTGCGGCTGGGGCAGGAAGCTGTGCTGGAGGGTGAGGGCGACATGCCGCTCCACCTGGTACATGAGCAGCGGTTCGGCGGCGAACGCGGTGGCCTGGGTCAGCTGGGCCAGCAGGCTCTCGCGCTCGGGGCCCATCCGCCGCATCCCGCGCGCGGGCGCGGCCAGGCACACCGTGGCCCGGCCGTCCTGCGTGTGGACGAGCGCCAGCCGGGCGTCGTGCTCGACACCGGGCCGGAAGTACCCGGCGGGCCACAGCGGGGAGGGCACCGTCGTGAGCTGCACCCCGCCGCCCTGCCCGCGGGTGAGCCGCCGCAGCAGTGCGGCCACCGTACGGTCGGCCCCGGCGTCCGGCAGGGCGACCGGAATGCGGTCCCGGGACAGGCCCCGGTACAGCCGGTCCTCCTGGTCCAGGACGAAGACGACGGCGGGGGTGCCGGTGACCCGCGAGATGCCCTCGGCGGCCGCGTCGGTGAGTTCCTGCAAGGAGCGCGCCGCCTGGATGGTGACGATCGTCTCCGACAGCAGGGTCAGCCGTCGTACCAGCGCCCGGTCGTCGGCCCGCACCCGTGCGTTGCGCACGGCGGCCCGGACCACCGCCTCGATCTCCAGGGGCTCGGCGGGCACTCTCAGGTAGGCCTCGGACCCCGCGTCCAGGCCCTCGCAGCAGTCGACCGGGGCCACTTGGGCGGCGGAGAAGTGCACGACGGGCAGCCCGGCGGTGTGGGGCCGTTCCTTGAAGCGGCGGCACAGGTCGAAGCCGCTCATGTCCGGCAGCCCCACGTCGACGAGGGCCACGTCCGGCAGGGTGCCCTTGCGCAGCCGTACGTCGAGTTCGGCGAGCGCCTCGCCACCGCTGGCGACCGGCACGACGCGGTGCCCCGCCCGGCTCAGCAGGGTGCTCATCGCGTAGCGGCTTGCTTCCGAATCGTCCACGACCATGACGGTCGTGCCTGTCAGGTTTCCGTCGACGTCCATGTGTTCAGCGCCCTTGGACCACACAGTGGAGCAGACCCGGACCGGGTCTGCTCCACCAAGGTAATGCCGTTGTCAGGACTTGCGGGAGAATACCGCCACAGTGCGCCCCGGAACCGCGAAGGTGCCCGAAACCGGCTCGTACGAAGACCGCTTGACGGTAGAGTCCGCGCCCGTCGCCTGGACCTCGTGCAGCGCGTACGCCGTCCCGGCCAGCGCGGCCACCCGCTGTTCCTGCGTCTGGGGCGTCGCGTTGAACACCACGACCAGGTCACCGAGCTCCATGGTGATCACACCGGGCGTCTCGTCCTTCCCGGACAGCGGGAAGGACAGCTTCGACTGCACCTGCGCGGCCGTGTCCAGGGAGAAATCGGCCTCCGTCGAACGGATTTTCAACAGATCCCGGTACGCCGCCGAGGCCCCCTCGATCTGCTCGCAGCCGACCTTCACCTGCCCCAACAAGGGCTTGGCGTACGACCACTTGGACGCGTTGTCGGCCGCCATCGGCAGACCCCGGCCGAAGCCGTTGCCGTCCGCGCAGTTCCAGTGGATGGCGTTGAACCAGTCGCCGCTGTCGTAGGAGTTGCGGTCCAGGGACTTGGAGCGCAGCAGGTCGGTGCCCGCCTGGGAGAGGGCCGGGCCCTGCGAGAGGGTGGCCGTCGCCAGGGCGAGGACCTGCATCCGGGCGCGGTCGTCGGCGCTGGTCGTGGCGGGCAGCTTGTACGTCAGCGCGTCGAACAGCGACTCGTTGTCGTGCGCGTCGGCGTAGGCGAGGGCGTCGCCGGGCGCGTCCGCGTACCCGGCGGGCCGGCCGTTGTAGTCGACCTGGGCGCCGGTGACCTGCTTGCCGTCGGTGTCGGTGAAGGCGTACCGCGCGAGGTTGCCGCTCAGCCCCACCTTGATGAGGTCCTGGTAGTGCAGCAGCCGGGCCTTCTGCTCGGCCGGAGTGCCGTTGCTCTTCGAGGAGTTGGGGTCGGTGTAGAGGCCGGAGGCGAAGCCCTGGACGCCCGGGTCCTCGTCGAAGGGCCCGCCGCCGCGCACCGCGTCACGGGCCCGGTCGGAGAAGGTGGCGATGCCGGTGCCGGCCATGTTCTTCTGCGTGGCCTGCACGAAGCGGGCGTCGTCGGCGACCTCGCCGAAGTTCCAGCCCTCGCCGTACAGGATGATCTTCTTGCCGTCGACGCCGTCCTTGGCGAGGGTCAGCTCGTCGAGGGCCTTCCTGACCGCCAGGATGTTGGCCTTCGGGTGGTGGCCCATGAGGTCGAAGCGGAAGCCGTCGACCTTGTACTCCTTGGCCCAGGTGACGATCGAGTCGACGACCAGCTTGCCCATCATCGCGTTCTCGGTCGCCGTGTTGGCGCAGCAGGTGCTGTTGGCGACCGAACCGTCGGCCAGGAGCCGCTGGTAGTAGCCGGGGACGATGCGGTCGAGGACGGAGGTGTCCGCCTGCCCGCTCGCCGCCGTGTGGTTGTAGACGACGTCCATGACGACCCGCAGCCCGTCGTCGTTGAGCGCCTTGACCATCTTGCGGAACTCGACCGTGCGCCCGGTGCCGTCCGGGTCGGTGGCGTACGAACCCTCGGGGACCGTGTAGTGGTACGGGTCGTAGCCCCAGTTGAAGGCGTCCTTCGCGGCGGTCTTCGCCACGCACTCCTGCTGCTTGTCGGAGTCGGCCGGGTAGGAGGCGAGGTCGCAGTCGGGGGTCGCCTGGTCGGACTTCCTCTCGGGGATGGTCGCGATGTCGAAGGCCGGCAGCAGGTGCACGTACGACGTGCCCGACTTCGCCAGCTGACGCAGGTGCTTGGAGCCGTCGCTGTCCTTGTCGGTGAAGGCGAGGTACGTGCCCTGGTCCTTCGCGGCCACCGTCCTGTCGGCGATCGAGAAGTCCCGGATGTGCAGCTCCTGGATCTGCGCGTCGTTGAGCGGGGTGGCCTTCGGCTTGGTGTACGACGTCCAGCCCGACGGGGCCAGGGACTTGTCGTCGAGGTCGACGACGAGGCTGCGCGCGGAGTCAGTGGTCAGGGCGACCGAGTAGGGGTCGGTGACCTTGTTGGTGACGAGCTTCCGGACGCTGGGCGCCCAGACCCTGACGACGTACCGGTACTCCTTGCCCTTCCAGGACTTCGGGCCGGTGACGGACCAGACGCCGGTCTTCGCGTCGCGCTTCATCGCGACGGTGGAGCCGTCGAGTTCCAGCTTCACGGACTGCGCGGTCGGCGCCCAGACCGAGAGCGTCGGGCGACCCTTGCTGAACGTCGGCCCGAGGTCCGCCTTCGCCGCCGCGTCCGCGTACAGGTCGTCGAGCACGCCGGCGATCTGGACGCCGGTCGCCGCGAGGACGGCACCGTTGGCCGCGCGCTGGGAGGCGACGACCTGACCGCTGAGGGCCTGACGCACCCGGTCGCGGTCGCGGGGGTCGACGGTCCACGCGGTGTACGCCTTCAGGTGCGGGAACTTCTCCTTCTGGGCGTCGGTGAGGCTCGTCTTCGTCAGCCGCAGCCAGCGCTCGTCGTCGCTGGTCAGCGCACCGTCCTTGACCGTGATCGAGCCGTCGCGGCTGTAGAGCAGCTGGGTGGAGGCGGCCGCGTCGGAGCCGTTCCAGGCGACCGTGTTCCGGTCGATCCAGACCGCCTTGGAGGTGGTCAGGTCGAGGGCGGCCGCGGCGCCCGCGGGCTGCGGGAGCAGGTACTTCTCCTGGCCGTTCAACAGCCACACCTCGTGCCCGTCGGCCGTGAGGTCGAGCGACTGGTCGGACGGGAGGTCCTTGTCGTCGCCCTTGTGGATGATGTAACTGAGGCTGGTGGCACCGTCGGTGAGCGGTACCTCGAAAACCGCGCCATAGGCGTCAGTCTTCACCGGCTTGAGCGGGTTCGACCAGTCCGTGGGGTTCGCGGCGCCCGTCCAGACGTGCAGCCCCCAGCCGTCGTAGTCGCCGTCCGCGCGGTGGTAGTGGAGGACGGCCTTGGTCTTGTCCTGCGCCGGGTAGTCCGGCTTCTCGGTCAGGACGTCCGTCTTGCCCTGCTCGATCCACACCTCGCCGGTCTCGGTGACGTCGATCGAGCGGTCGGCGGAGACGTCCTTGTTCCCGTCCTTGTCGATGACCAGGAAGCCGACGCTGGAGGCGCCGGGCTTCAGCTTGACGTAGGCGAAGGCGCCGTAGGCGTCCCGGCCGGTGAAGGGGTGACTGGCGGGCCAGTTGGTGGCCTCGCCGTCGGCGAGGTCGCCCCAGGCGTACAGGCCCCAGTCGGCGTAGTCGCCGTCCGCGCGCTTGTAGTGGACGATCGCGTAGTCGCGGGACGAGGCGGTGGGGACCTCTTCGGCGGGCGGGGTGCCGGTGGTGGACGCGGCGCGGGCACTCGCGGTGCGTCCCTGCGCGTCGACGACAACCGCCTTGTAGCGCAGGGCGGTTCCGGCCGGTACGTCCTTGCCGATCACCTGCGTGACCTGGTACGGGGCGTGGTCGGCGGAGCCGAGCGTCCGCCACGTGCCGTTGCCGGCCTGGGCGGCGAAGACGACGCGGTTGAGCTGACCCCCGTCGACATCGGCGGAGAGCGTGACCGTGCCGGTGGCACCGGCGGCCGGGGCCTTGAGGGTGATCGTCGGCGCGGTGGCCGACCTGGCGGGCCTGGCGGCCGCCTTGAGGACGATCGCGGAGCCGGCCGGGACGGTGACGGTGAGCTTCCTGTCGGCGTCGGACTTCACGGAAGCGTCGCCACCGTAGATGCCCTGGTACGCCATGCCGGCCGAACCGACCCCGAACGTCGCCGACTTGGCCTCACCGGCGTTGTTGAAAGCGACGACGTACTCCTGGCCGGTCTTCGCGTCGGTGCGGGAGAACGCGTACACGCCCGCACCGTCGGCCGCGTAGCGCTCGGTCTGGATGCCGTCGGTGAGCGCCGGGTTGGCCTTGCGGAGCTTGGCGAGGGCGCTGATCTGCCGGTACAGCGGTGCGCTCGTGTCGTAGGCGCTGCTCGCGTGGGTGCGGTCGGTGCCGATCTCGTCGTCGTCGAGGTAGTCGGCGGTCTTCGACGCGAACATCGTCTGGCGGGCGTCCTTGTCGCCGCCGGAGCCGGTGAAGCCCTGCTCGTCGCCGTAGTAGACGACCGGGTTGCCGCGGCTGAGGAACATCAGCTCGTTGGCGAGCCTGTCCTTCTTCAGCAGTTCGGCATCGGTCGCCTTCGGGTTGTCCTGGTTCAGGAAGTACCCGATGCGGCCCATGTCGTGGTTGCCGAGGAAGGTGACCTGCTCGTACGCGTTGGCCTTGTCGGTCGTGTACTTGTAGTCGTCGCCGAAGACGGAGGCCAGCTTCTGTGCGCTGCCGCCCTGGGAGGCGTACTGCCGTGCCGCCTCCTGGAAGGGGAAGTCGAGCGTGGCGTCGAGGCGGCCCTGGGTGACGTATGGCGCGGTGATCGACGTGTCGGCGGAGTAGACCTCGCCGAACATGAAGAAGTCGTCGCGGCCGTGCCGGGCGGCGTAGGAGTCGAGGGCGGTGGCCCACTGGGTCCAGAACTCCATGTTGACGTGCTTCACGGTGTCGATCCGGAAGCCGTCGATGTCGAAGTCCCTGACCCACCGCTGGTAGATCTTCTCCATGCCGCTGACGACCTCGGGACGCTCGGTCCACAGGTCGTCGAGGCCGGAGAAGTCGCCGTAGGTGGAGGACTCACCGGCGAAGGTGGAGTCGCCGCGGTTGTGGTACATCGTGGGGTCGTTGAGCCACGACGGGACCTTGTTGTTCTTGGACACGGTCGGCGTGCGCGGGAAGGAGTCCGCGTCGACCTCGGGGAAGCTCTTGGAGCCGTCCGCGTAGTCGGCGTCGTCGAACGGCTCGCCGTCCTTGGTCAGGTACGGGAACGCGCCCTTGGAGAGGTAGTCGTAGGACTTCTCTTCATAGTCGACGACATCGGCGGTGTGGTTGGTGATGACGTCGAAGAAGACCTTCATGCCCTTGGCGTGCGCCTTGGAGATGAGGTTCTCCAGGTCCTTGTTGGTCCCGAAGTGCGGGTCGACCTGGGTGAAGTCGGTGATCCAGTAACCGTGGTAGCCGGCCGAGGCGTTGGCCCCGGTGCCCTGCACGGGCTGGTTCTTGAAGATCGGCGCCATCCAGATGGCGGTGGTGCCGAGCCCCTTGATGTAGTCGAGCTTCCTGGTCAGGCCCTTGAGGTCGCCGCCCTGGTAGAAGCCCTTGTCGGTGGGGTCGTAGCCGGTGCTGAGGCGGGTGCCCGTCAGGCCGCCCTTGTCGTTGCCGGTGTCGCCATTGGCGAAACGGTCCGGCAGGACGAAGTAGAACTGCTCGCGCGTGGAGTCGTGGCGGGCCGGCTCGGCGGCGAGCTTGGCGTCGGACGGTGGCGGAGGCGGTGTGTCCGCCTGCGCCGCGAGGGGTTGGACGAGCGCTGCGGCCAGCGCGGTGACGGTGACCGCGGCGACCCGTCCGGCATGGGCGGTACGGCGCCTCGACGGCGTCGGCCATCTCGGTATCACAGATGGGCTCCTTGCGATTACGGCTCTGGGTGGGTCCGACCCCGCGCGACCGTATCGCCGCCGTAAGGCTTACAGCAAGAGTCTTGAAAGTAACGGAAAGACCTTTCAGTTCCCCAGGGGGAGGTTCAGCAGCTGGACTTGCCGCTGTAGATCGCGAGCGCGGTGTTGGCGCCCAGGGTGGCGGTGAACTGCCCGCTGGAGTTCACGGTCACCGTCGTGTTGTTCTGGACGTTGCAGTACGTACCGGCGGCCAGCGAGGTCTGGTACGTACGGCTCAGGCTGCCGGCCTCGTGGTTGATGGCCACGAACCCCTTGCTGCCCCGCCCGAAGGCGATCGCGTCGCCGCCGTTGTCCCACCAGTTGGTGACCGCCGTGCCGCGCACGGCGTTGCGGAAGGCGACCATGCGGATGATCTCCGGCCAGGCGTGCTGGCACTTCCAGCCGTCCTGCCAACAGGCGTTCACCGTTCCGCCGTTGGGCGGCCCGGCGTCGGCATCCGACCACTCGTAGCCGGAGTTGATGTCCGGGGCGCCGTACGGGTAGGCGAGCATGAAGACGTTGGCCAGGGTGTAGTTCGCCCCGTCCTTGTAGTTGAGCGTGCTGCCGTTGCGCTCGGTGTCGTGGTTGTCGACGAAGACACCGGAGACGCCACTGCTCATGTACCCCCAGCCCTCGCCGTAGTTCTTCAGATAGGCGAGGTTCTCGTTGTTGAAGACGCGCTTGAGGTCGTAGGCGTAACGGAACTCCTGGACGTCCCCGTTGCCCGTGTACTCGGTGGGCTGGACGGCCTCGCCGCTGCCGTAGATGACCTCCTGCTTCCAGTACACGGAAGGGTTGGACAGGCGCGACTTGATGTTGGCGAGGTCGGTCGCCGGGATGTGCTTGGCCGCGTCGATGCGGAAGCCGTCGACGCCGTAGCCGAGCAGCGTGTTCATGTACCCGGCGATGGTGGCGCGGACGTACTCCTCGCCGGTGTCCAGGTCGGCGAGGCCGACGAGTTCGCAGTTCTGGACGTTGGCGCGGTTGGTGTAGTCGCTGATCGTCGAGGTGCAGTCGTCGAAGTCGTAGGAGGAGTACAGGCCGGGGTAGTTGTACTTGCTGTACGACGACCCGCCCGTGCCGGTGCCGCTGCCCGCCGACATGTGGTTGACGACGGTGTCGACGACGACCTTCACGCCGGCCGCGTGACACGTGTCCACCATGCTCTTGAAGGCGGTGGCGTCACCGAGGCGGCCGGCGATCTTGTAGCTGACGGGCTGGTACGACGTCCACCACTGCGAGCCCTGGATGTGCTCGGCGGGCGGGGAGACCTGGACGTAGCCGTATCCGGCGGGGCCGAGGGTGTTGGTGCACTCCTTGGCGACCGAGGCGAACTTCCACTCGAACAGGACGGCGGTCACGTCCTTGGTGCCGGGCGGGGAGGCGGCGGCGGGAGTGGCGGGCAGGACGAGGGCCGCGGCTGCGGCGAGCGCGGTGAGGGATGCGCTGGCTGGCCATCTCGATATCACGTGGGGCTCCTTGCGGGACGGCCGGGCGTCTTTGCCCGGCGCCGGCGTGAACGTACCCCTGACGAAAGGTTTACAGCAAGAGGCTTGAAACTCACAGCAAACACTTTCACCGGTTCCCTTGACGTGGTCCTCTCAACTGCCCCACGATTCAACAATCCCCGGGCCTCTGCCGGCCGTCGGTGCTCAGCGCTGACTGGCCGGCCTGCCCGGCAGGTCGGCGCGGCTGCCCTCGCAGCTGTATACGATCTCCACCGAGCCGCCGGGCAGCGCCCGTTGGCTCCGGAAGGTCAGCCCGGTGTCGGCGTCGAGTGCGGGCGTCAGCCGGGTGCCGGCCCCGAACAGCAAGGGCAGGACGACCAGTTCGAGGCGGTCGAGGGCGCCGAGGGCGTGGAAGGTGCCGATCGTGCGCGGGCCGCCGACGAGGTGGACGTCGCCGCCCTTGTTGGCCGCGCGGATCTTCTCCAGCAGCCGCACGGGATCGCTGTCGGTGGTGACGTGGTCCGGGGTGCCCTCCGGGCGGTGCGAGCCGAGGACGAACACATCGAGGTCCGGCCAGGGCCAGCGGGTGTTGTTCAGCGCGGGTTCGAACGTGGTGCGGCCCATGAGCGCGGCCTCGCAGTCGGCGAGGAACTCCCGGATGCCGTGGCTCTCGCCGGAGACGAACGCGGGGTCGGCGGTCAGAGCGGGCCAGCCGTTCGGGGTGGTCACATAGCCGTCGGCACTCATGCTGAGGCGGGCGCGGATCCGCATGGTCTCTCCTCGGGACGGTGGGCGCCGGTCGCCCTTCCACTCAAGCGTCGATCGCGGGGCGCGCCGATCGACACGCCGACGGGGAAATCTTCGGTCACCCGGGAAAAGGCACCGGGCCCCCGCTGCCCGAAGGCGGCGGGGGCCCGGTGCGGGTGCGTCCGTGCTCAGGCCGTCGTCCACCACACCGTGGTGTCCGCCGGGATCTTCGCGTCGCCGTCGACCTCGGCGACCTCGCCGCTCGCCAGCAGCACCCGGCCGTACGCCGGGGTCGTCACCGACTCGCCGGTGGTGTTCGCCACGCAGACGAACTCGCCCCGGCGGAAGGCCAGTACGCCCTCCGGCGCGCGGAGCCATGCCACCGAGTCGCCGGCGCCCAGGTCGGGTTCGGCGCGGCGGACGGCGAGGGCCGAGCGGTAGAGCTCCAGGGTGGAGCCCGCCACGCCGGTCTGGGCCTCGACGCTCAGGTCCGCCCACTCCGCCGGCTGCGGAAGCCAGCTGCCGCCGGTGCCGAAGCCGTACGACGAACCCTCGCGCGTCCACGGGATCGGGACGCGGCAGCCGTCGCGGAAGCCGTCCTGGCCCGCGCCGCGGAAGTAGGCGGGGTCCTGGCGGACCTCGTCCGGGAGGTCGACGACGTCCGGCAGGCCCAGCTCCTCGCCCTGGTAGATGTACGCCGAGCCCGGCAGCGCCAGCATGAGGAGGGTGGCCGCGCGAGCGCGCCGCAGGCCGAGCGCGCGGTCGCCCGCCGTGCGGATCTGGGTGCCGAGGCCCGCCGGGTTCGCGAAGCGGGTCGCGTGGCGGGTGACGTCGTGGTTGGAGAGGACCCAGGTGGCCGGGGCGCCGACCGGGCGCATCGCCTCCAGGGTCAGGTCAACCACCTTGCGGAGCTCCTCCGCGTCCCAATGGGTGCCCAGGTACTGGAAGTTGAAGGCCTGGTGGAGCTCGTCCGGGCGGACGTAGTTCGCGGTACGCGCGACCGTCGGCGTCCAGGCCTCGGCGACGAAGATGCGTTCGCCCGCGTACTCGTCGAGGATGAGCCGCCACTGGCGGTAGATGTCGTGGACGCCGTCCTGGTCGAAGAACGGCATGACATCGTTGCCCAGCAACTTGAGCTGGTCGCCGTCGCCGCCGATGTCCGGCAGGCCCTCCGCCTTCACCATGCCGTGGGCCACGTCGATGCGGAAGCCGTCCACGCCCATGTCCAGCCAGAAGCGCAGGATGGAGCGGAACTCGTCGCCGACCGCGGGGTGTTCCCAGTTGAAGTCGGGCTGCTCGGGAGCGAAGAGGTGGAGGTACCACTCGCCGGGGGTGCCGTCGGGCTCGGTGACCCGGGTCCACGCCGGGCCGCCGAAGATGGACTCCCAATCGTTCGGGGGGAGTTCGCCGTGTTCGCCCTTGCCGGGGCGGAAGTGGTAGCGGTCGCGCAGGGGGGACCCGGGGCCCTCGCGCAGGGCGCGCTTGAACCACTCGTGCTGGTCGGAGGAGTGGTTGGGGACCAGGTCGACGATGATCCGCAGGCTCAGTTCGTGCGCGTCGCGGATCAGCGCGTCCGCGTCCAGCAGGTTGCCGAACATCGGGTCCACGGCCCGGTAGTCGGCGACGTCGTAGCCGGCGTCGGCCTGCGGGGAGGCGTAGAAGGGGCTGAGCCACACGGCGTCCACGCCCAGGTCGCGCAGGTACGGCAGTCGGGAGCGGATGCCCTCCAGGTCGCCCATGCCGTCGCCGTTGCTGTCGGCGAAGCTGCGCGGATACACCTGGTAGATCACCGCGTCCCGCCACCAGTCGCCGCGCTTGGCTTGGGCGGGGGTCGGGGCCGAGGCGAGGGCGGAGTGCTGCTGGCTCATGGCGTCCTTGATACGTAACGGGGTCATGGGGTCAGGTGTGCAGACAACGGTGATGCGAGGCGGCCGCGGTGACAGCGGGGTCGGATGGACACCGCGACCGCCTCGGGTCGGTGGGATGTCAGCCCTTCGTGCCGCCGGCCGTCAGGCCGGTCACGAGGTTCTTCTGTACGAGGTAGAAGAACGCGGACACCGGTATGGCGATGAGCACCGCGGTCGCGGCCATCAGGTTGCGCTGGGCGTCGTGTTCGCTGACGAAGCTCTGCAGGCCGACGGCGAAGGTGTACTTGTCGTCGCTGAGCATGAACGTCGAGGCGAAGGCGACCTCGCCGAAGGCGGTGATGAAGTTGTAGAAGGCGGCGACCGCGAGGCCCGGCTTGGCGAGCGGCAGGATCAGCCGGAAGAACGTGCCGAAGGGGGTCAGTCCGTCGACGCGGCCGGCCTCGTCGATCTCGAAGGGGATCGTGTCGAAGTACCCCTTGAGCAGCCAGGCGCTGTAGGGGACCGCGGTCGCGCAGTAGACGAGGACGAGGCCGAGGTAGCTGTCGACGAGCTGAAGGTCGACGAGGATCTGGTACATCGGCACGATGAGGACGGCGATCGGGAACATCTGGGTGACCAGGAGCACCCACATGAGCTTCTTGTAGCCGGGGAACCGCATACGGGAGACCGCGTAGCCGGTGGTGGCCGCCGCGAACACGCCGATGACGGTGGTGCCGAGGGAGACGATCAGCGAACTCTTCAGCCATTCGAAGAAGTTGGTGTGCTGAAGGACGAACGAGTAGTTGTCCAGCGTCATCTTGTCCCAGATGCCGCCGGGGTGGAGGTAGTCGTCCTTGTCCGGGCCGAGGGACAGATAGACCAGCCAGGCGATCGGGAACAGCGCGATCAGGCTCGCGACGATCAGGATGCCGTGGGAGGCGAGGGACGCGGCGCGGCCGCGCTCCTCACGGCCGCGGACCTTGCGCGGCCGGGAGGCTTCGAGGACCTGGGGGGTCACCGGGCGGTCCGCCTTGATCTCGGAGGGGGTTGAGGTGCTCATGGTGACTCCTGCCTCAGATCGCGAGCTGCTGGTCATTGCGGTTCAGCCAGCGGCGGTAGAAGGAGGTGAAGACGATCAGGATGGCCAGCAGCAGGATGCCGTAGGCCGCCGACTGGGCGAAGTCACGCGGCTGCTGTCCGAAGCCGAGGTAGTACGCCCACGTGACGAGGATCTGCGCGTCGGGGGCGGTGTTGCCGAACAGCAGGAAGATGATGGCGAACTGGTTGAAGGTCCAGATGACGCCGAGGAGTACGACGGTGGAGCTGACGGACCTGAGGCCCGGCAGGGTGACGTACCGGAAGCGCTGCCAGGCGTTGGCCCCGTCCATCTCGGCGGCCTCGTAGAGCGAGGAGTCGATGGACTGGAGTCCGCCGAGCAGCGAGACCATCATGAACGGCACACCGCACCAGGTGTTGACCATGATCGCGGCGAACCGCTGCCAGAAGGTGTCCTCCAGCCAGGACGGTTCGGGCAGGTGGAGACTGCCCAGGAAGCTGTTGATGATGCCGCTGTCGGCGAGCATGAACCGCCAGCCGAAGACGGTGACGAAGGTCGGCACGGCCCACGGCAGGATGAGGATCAGCCGGTAGAAGGTGCGGCCGCGCAGCTTCTGGTTGAGCAGCAGCGCGAGGCCGAGTCCGATGCCGTAGTGCAGGGCCACACAGGCGGCCGTCCACACGATCGTCCAGATGAAGTGCGACCAGAAGCGGTCGTAGGCGGTGTCGCCCCAGAGGATGTCGGCGTAGTTGTCGAGGCCGATGAACTTGTAGGTGGCGTCGATGTGGTTGACGCCGATCGTCCGCGCCGTGTTGAGGCTGTTGGCGTCGGTGAGCGTGAGGTAGAGGCCGTACACCAGCGGGTACAGCACGAGGACGCCGAGGACGATCGCCACCGGGGCGATCATCGCGTAGGCGTACCAGTGCTTCTGGTATCCGCGCTTCAGGCGCTGGCCCAGCCCGGGCCGGGGCCCGCGGTCACCGCGGCGCTTGCCGGTCGCGCGGTCGATGGCGACTGTCATGGTTCGACACCTTCTGGGAGGTTCAAGGGGTGTACGGCTCGTGTACGGCTCACAGGCCGATGGCCGCCGGATCTCTCCCCCCATGCTTCGGGAGATCCGGCGGCCGCTCGGGGCTTACTTGCTGAAGTCCGGGACCAGCTTGGCGATGGCGGTCTCGGCGTTGCTCAGCCCCTTGTCGAGGGACTCCTTGCCGCCGGCGATCTTCGGCAGCTCGGTGTCCAGCGGGCCCCACAGGGAGCTGTACTCGGGCAGGGCCGGGCGCGGCTGGGCGGCGGCGAGGACGCCCTGGTAGCCGGCGATGCCCGGGTCGGCCTTGACCTCGGCGGTGTAGGCGTCGTCGCGGGTGGGCAGCGTGGAGTTCTTCAGCGCGATGGTCGCCTGGGACTTCGCGGAGGTCATGAAGTTGACGAACTTCAGCGCGGCCTTCTGGTGGGCGGCGTCGGAGCCGGCGTAGACCGAGAGGTTGTGGCCGCCGGTCGGGGCGCCCGCCTTGCCGGTGGAGCCGGCCGGGACGGTGGCGATGCCGAGGTTGTTCTTGTCCTTGAACGCGGAGCCCTTGTAGAAGTTGGTGATCTCCCACGGGCCCTGGACGATCGCGGCGACCTTGCCGTTGACGAACGCGTCCTGGATGTGGGCGTAGGCGTCGGCGGTGGTGTCGGCCTTGTGCAGGCCCTTGCCGGAGAAGAGGCTCAGCCAGGTGCCGTACGCCTTCTGCGCGGCGGGCGAGTTCACCGTGATCTTCTTGGCGGCGGCGTCGACGGTGTCGGTGCCCTCGCCGTAGAGGAAGGACTGGGCGTAGTAGGCCTGGGTGGAGCCCCAGTAGCCGTCGACGCCGGTCTTGTCCTTGATGGTGGCGGCGGCCTTCTTCAGGTCGTCCCAGGTCTTGGGGGCCTCGACGCCGGCCTTCTCGAAGAGGGCCTTGTTGTAGACGAGGGCGAGGGTGTCGGTGACCAGCGGGACGCCGTAGGTCTTGCCCTCGTACTTGGCCTGCTCGATCAGGTTCGGCTTGAACTTGGCCTGGTCGGCGAGGGCCTCGGTGCCGTCGAGGGGCAGCAGGTAGCTCTTCTTGGCGAAGGCGGGGGTCCAGCCGACCTCGGAGCGCAGCACGTCCGGGGCGCCCTTGGAGCCGGCGGCGGTGTCGAACTTGTTCTGCGCCTGGTCGAACTGGACGTTGACGTACTTGACCTTGACGTCCTTGTTCGCGGCCTCGAACTCCTTGATGAGGGCCTTGTACGTCGGCGCCTCGTTGGTGGCGTTGGAGGTGTCCCACCAGGTGATGGTGACCGGACCGCTCGAGTCGCTGCCGCTGTCGTCTCCGTTGCAGGCCGTCGCCGCGAGGGCGAGGGACGCCACCAGCGCAGTGGCCGCTATGCCACGCCGCATGAGTTCTCCTTGAGGGTGAAAGCCCGTGTGGTACAGGGGGCGGTCCCGTCCGCCGGCCCTGCGTGTGCAGAGGTCGGCCCCGTCTGCCGTCCCTGCGGTCTTGCCGACTGCGCCGTTGCCGCCGCCGGGCGTCGCCGAACGTAACAGCGATGTAAGCGTTGCGAAAGACCTTGCAGCAAAAAAGTGCAAGACGTCATCGAAGTTATCCGGGCGTGACCTCGCGGCTACCGCCGTGAGACGCTTGTTTCCAGGGGTGGAGCGGTCAGGAGCGCCCTGTGCAAGACTCTGCAAGCTCTTGCCATCACTTTCACGAGGGAGCGCGATGACCCAGCAACTCGGACCGGGACGGTCAACAGGTCGCCCACGGCGTCCGATTGGTGTGCAAGGGCAGGGTCGGCCGGTACAGTCCAACCCTGTGACCACACGGCTTGCCGACATCGCTGCTCAAGCGGGGGTCAGCGAAGCGACCGTCAGCCGCGTCCTCAACGGGAAGCCGGGCGTCGCCGCCACCACCCGCCAGTCCGTGCTGGCCGCTCTCGACGTCCTGGGCTACGAGCGCCCGGTGCGCCTGCGGCAGCGCAGTGAGGGCCTGGTGGGCCTGATAACCCCGGAGCTGGAGAACCCGATATTCCCGGCGCTGGCCCAGGTGATCGGGCAGGCGCTGACCCGGCAGGGGTACACCCCGGTGCTGGCCACCCAGACCCCGGGCGGTTCCACGGAGGACGAGCTCACGGAGATGCTCGTCGACCGGGGCGTGGCGGGCATCATCTTCGTCTCCGGACTGCACGCGGACACCTCCGCCGACATGCAGCGCTACGAGCAGCTGCGCGGCCAGGGCGTGCCGTTCGTGCTGGTGGACGGTTTCTCGCCGAAGGTGCAGGCGCCGTTCATCTCCCCCGACGACCGCGCCGCGATGACGCTGGCGGTCACGCATCTCGCCTCGCTCGGTCACACCCGGATCGGTCTCGCGCTCGGCCCGAAGCGGTTCGTGCCGGTGCAGCGCAAGATCGAGGGGTTCGTGCGGGCGATGCAGGACCAGGTGGGGTTGTCGGCGGAGGCCGTGGAATCGGAGCTGGTCCAGCACTCCCTCTACACCCTGGAGGGCGGTCAGGCCGCGGCCACCGCGCTGATCGGCCGGGGCTGTACGGCGGTGGTGTGCGCGAGCGACATGATGGCGCTGGGTGCGATACGGGCCGCCCGGCAGCTCGGCCTCGAAGTGCCGCACGACGTCTCGGTGGTGGGCTTCGACGACTCCCCCCTGATCGCGTTCACCGACCCGCCGCTGACGACGGTCCGCAAGCCGGTTCCGGCGATGGGCCAGGCCGCGGTGCGGACGTTGCTGGAGGAGATCGGCGGGACGCCCGCGCCGCACAGCGAGTTCGTGTTCATGCCGGAGCTGGTGGTGCGCGGTTCGACGGCTTCGGCGCCTGTTTCGTCCCGTGGGGAGCGTTCTCGTTCCTGAGACGGAGAGAACGGGGTTCCGGGCCGTGCGCTGGTAGGAGACGAGGGCCTCGTCCCGCCGTAGAACATGCGTCCTGAACCCGCCCGAGGGATGATCTGGGGGCAAGGGCTTTTCTGGCAGACTCTGTGTCCATGGGTGATTCGACCGTGACTACAGTGGAAGGCCGCGAAGAGGCCGTTCTGCATCCTGTCGCGGAGAACTCGGGCAGGGGCCTTCTTCGCCGCCTGCGCACCCCGCGCCGCCCCCGCCTCTGGTTCGAGATCCTGCTGATCGCGGTGAGTTACTGGACGTACTCGCTGATCCGCAACGCGGTCCCGGAGCAGAGGGCCGAGGCGCTGCGCAACGCCGACTGGATCTGGCGGGTCGAGCACGACCTGGGGATCGCGGTCGAGGAGTCGGTCAACCACGCCGTGAACTCGGTGACTTGGCTGATCGTGGGCATGAACTACTACTACGCGACGCTGCACTTCGTGGTGACGCTGGGTGTCCTGGTGTGGCTGTTCCGCTACCACCCCGGCCGCTACGCGGCGACCCGCACGGCCCTCTTCGCCACGACCGCCGTCGCCCTCGTCGGTTACTACCTGTATCCGCTGGCCCCGCCCCGGCTGATGAACGGCGGCGACTTCGTCGACACCGTCGTGGTCCACCAGACCTGGGGTTCGATGGCGTCCGGCGACCTGAAGAGCATGTCGAACCAGTACGCCGCGATGCCGTCGATGCACATCGGCTGGTCGCTGTGGTGCGGTCTGACGATCTTCGCGCTGGCCAGGGTGCCCTGGGCGCGGGTGCTGGGGCTCCTCTACCCGGCGGCCACCCTGGTCGTCATCGTCGCCACCGCCAACCACTTCTGGCTGGACGCGGTGGGCGGCATCCTGTGCCTGACCTTCGGTTTCACGGTGGCGCGGCTCTGGTACGGCGCCCTGCCGTACCGCCTGCCGCAGCTCGTGCCTACGGTCGGGCAGCCGCTTCCCGCAGCGCCGCGATGAACGCCCGCAGCGCGGGCTGCGGCGGCGCCGTCTCGCGTACGGCCGCGTGGATCGAGCGCGTCGGCTCCGGCGCCCGCAACTCCCGTACGACGACACCCGGACGGACGCCGGTGGCCAGCCCCAGCCTGGGGATCAGGCTCACGCCCAGGCCCGCCGCCACGAACCCCTGCGCGGTGACGTAGTCCTCGCTGTCGACCACGAACCCGGGCCGGAACCCGGCGGCCTCACAGGCGGTGAGCTGGGCGTCGAGACAGGGGCCGGGCCATTCGCTGCCGACCCAGGGTTCGCCGGCGAGGTCGGCGAGCTCCAGCTCGGGGGCGTCCGCGAGGCGGTGGCCCGCCGGCAGCACCGCGAGGTACGGATCGTCCAGCAGATGCAGCAGCCGTACGCCGTCCGGGGCCGCTGCGCCTGCGCCCACCACCAGCGCCAGGTCCGCACGGCCCTCGCGGACGTCCGGCAGCGGGTCCTCGGGGTCGATCAGCCTCAGGTCGATCTGCACGCCGGGGTGTTCCGTGCGCAGCCGCGCCACCGCCGGGGCGACCAGCGAGCCGCCGGCCGTGGCGAAGTACCGCACCGCCAGCCGTCCCGTGCGGCCCGCGAGCAGGTCGGCCAGTGCCGTCTCCGCCTCGGCGACCTGGCGGCTGATGGTGTCGGCGTACTCGGTCAGCAGCAGCCCGGCGGCCGTCGGCCGCACCCCGCGCCCGACCCGCTCCAGCAGCTCGGTCCGCGCCTCCTTCTCCAGCGCGGCGATCTGCTGACTCACGGCGGACGGCGTGTACCCGAGGACCGCCGCGGCCCCCGTCACCGACCCGCTGCTCACCACGGCCCGCAGCACCTGCATCCGACGCACATCCAGCATGTAGCACAGCTTAACAACCCATCCAGAACTCTTCACTTGTCCTCACGCGTCCGCTCCCCGACCGTAGAGGCATGTCTCCCGCCTCCACGCTCCGCATGGCCGCCCTAGCCCTCCTGTGGGGCTCGGGGTTCCTCTGGATCAAGCTGGCCCTGGACCACGGCCTCTCCCCCGCCCAGATCACGATCGTCCGCTGCGCGCTGGGGACGGCCACCCTGCTGGTGCTGGCCCGCTCGGCCGGCCAGCGGCTCCCCCGCTCCCGCGCGACCTGGGGGCACCTGGTGATCGCCGCGCTGTTCTGCAACGCGATCCCGTTCGCCCTGTTCGCGGTGGGCGAGCAGCACCTCGACTCGGGCATCGCGGGCGTACTGAACGCCACGACTCCCCTGTGGTCCCTGCTGATCGGCCTCCTGCTCGGCACCGACCGCGCCCTGCCTCCGCTGCGCCTGACCGGCCTGCTCCTCGGCTTCGCCGGTACGGTGCTGATCTTCGCCCCCTGGCACCGCTCGGGCCTGCTGAGCTGGGCCGCGCTGGCCCTGCTGGGGGCGGCGGCGAGCTACGCGGTGGCGTTCGCGTACATGGCCCGCAGGCTGACCGACAAACGGGCGCCGATGGCGATGTCGGCGGCGCAGATGCTGATGGCGACGGGGTGGGCGACGCTGTCGCTCCCGGTCGCGGGCCCGGTGGACGCGGACCTGGTGGCGCTGGGCGCGGTCACGGCGCTGGGGGTGCTGGGAACGGGCGTGACCTTCTACCTCAACTACCGCCTGATAGCCGACGAGGGCCCGACGACGGCGGCGACGGTGGGCTACTTGCTGCCGGTGGTGTCGGTGACGCTGGGAGCGGTGCTGCTCGACGAGAAGGTGGGGTTGCGGGTGCTGACCGGCATGGCAGTGGTTCTGGTCGGCGTCGCCATGACGCGCCCCACAGGGGCGCGGGGAACTGCGCGAGCAACCACAACGGACCCGCGCCCGACAAAGAAGGCCTACGCCCCGTAGAACAACGTCTCCACCACACTCCGCGCCCTGCGCGCCGTGCGCCGATACGCATCCAACATGTCCCCCGCATGCCCCGGCCCGTACCCCAAGTACCGTCCCACAGCGGCCAGTTCACGGGCCTCGGTCGGGAACGTGTCCCCCGCCCGTCCCCGCACCAGCATCACGGCATTGCGCACCCGAGTGGCCAACACCCAAGCCTCGTCCAGGATCTCGGCATTTTCACCCGAGATGAGCCCGGCGGCACACGCGGCCGCAAGCGCCTCCCGCGTCCGGGTCGTACGAAGCCCCGGCACGGCCCAGCCGTGCTGCAACTGGAAGAGCTGCACGGTCCACTCGACGTCGGACAGGCCACCAGGACCGAGCTTCGTGTGCAGCTTCGGGTCCGCGCCGCGCGGCATCCGCTCCGACTCCATCCGCGCCTTCAGCCGCCTGATCTCCCGTACGGCGTCCTCCCCGAGCCCCTCCGCCGGGTACCGCAGCGGGTCGATGAGCTCGATGAAGCGCCGCCCCAGGTCCTGGTCACCGGCGACGACTTCGGCCCGTAGCAGGGCCTGCGCCTCCCAGACCAGGGACCACCGGCGGTAGTACGCCTCGTACGAGTTCAACGTCCGTACCAGCGGCCCGGACTTGCCCTCCGGGCGCAGGTCGGCGTCGATGAGGAGCGGCGGGTCGGCGCTGGGGAGCTGGAGCAGGCGGCGCATCTCGGAGACGACCTTGTTGGCGGCCTCGGCGGCGGACTGCTCGGGGACGCCGCCCCGCGCCTCGTGGACGAAGAGGACGTCCGCGTCGGAGCCGTAGCCGAGTTCGTGGCCGCCGAAGCGGCCCATGCCGATGACGGCGAACCGGGTGGGCAGGGTGTCGCCCCAGGTGTCGCGGACGACCGCACGGAGCGTGCCCGCGAGGGTCGCGGCGTTGAGGTCGGAGACGGCGCCGCCGACGCGGTCGACGAGGGCGCCCTGGTCGGCCTCGACGGGCTGGGTCTCGGTGCCGTAGGAGCCGATGATGTCGGCGGCGGTGGTACGGAACAGTTCGCGGCGGCGGACGCCACGGGCGGCCGTGACCGCCTGCTCGGCGCCGTCGGCGCGGCTGACGGCGGCGAGGGTCTCCTGTTCCAGCGCGGCCCGCCCACGAGGGGCGAGCCCCTCCTCGTCGCCGAGGAGCGCGACCGCCTCGGGGGCGCGCATCAGCAGGTCGGGAGCGAGACGGCCGGCGGACAGGACCCGGGCGAGGTTCTCGGCGGCGGCGCCCTCGTCGCGCAACAGCCGCAGATACCAAGGGGTCTTGCCCAACGCGTCTGAGACCTTGCGGAAGTTGAGCAGTCCGGCGTCCGGGTCGGCGGAGTCGGCGAACCAACCCAGCAGCACCGGCAGGAGGGTGCGCTGGATGGCGGCCTTGCGGGTGACGCCGGAGGCGAGGGCCTCCAGGTGGCGCAAGGCGGAGGCGGGGTCGGCGTACCCCAGCGCCACCAGCCGCTCCCGGGCCGCCTCCGGGCTCAACCTGGCCTCTCCCGGCGCCAGTTGGGCGACGGCGTCGAGCAGCGGGCGGTAGAAGAGCTTCTCGTGCAGGCGTCGTACGACACTGGTGTGCCGTTTCCATTCGCGGTTCAGCTCGGCGACCGGGTCGGTGCGCAGGCCGAGGGAGCGGCCGATGCGGCGCAGGTCGGCCTCGTCCTCGGGGACGAGGTGGGTGCGGCGCAGCCGGAACAGCTGGATGCGGTGTTCCATGGAGCGCAGGAAGCGGTAGGCGTCGTCGAGTTGGACGGCGTCGTCGCGGCCGACGTAGCCGCCGGCGGCGAGGGCCTGGAGGGCGTCGAGGGTGGTGCCGCTGCGCAGTGAGGCGTCGGCGCGGCCGTGCACCAACTGGAGGAGCTGGACGGCGAATTCCACGTCCCGCAGGCCACCGGGGCCGAGCTTCAGCTCGCGCTCGATCTCCGCCACGGGGATGTTCTCGACGACCCTGCGGCGCATCTTCTGCACGTCGGCGACGAAGTTCTCGCGCTCGGCGGCCTTCCAGACGAGGGGTTCGAGGGCGGCGACGTACTCCTCGCCGAGCTCGATGTCCCCGGCCACCGGGCGGGCCTTGAGGAGGGCCTGGAACTCCCAGGTCTTGGCCCAGCGCTGGTAGTAGGCGAGATGGGAGGAGAGCGTGCGGACCAGCGGACCGTTTCTGCCCTCGGGGCGGAGGTTGGCGTCGACGGGCCAGATGGAGCCCTCGACGGTGGTCTCGGAGCAGACCCGCATCATGTGCGAGGCGAGCTTGGTGGCGGCGCGCAGGGCCTTGCCCTCGTCGGCCCCGTCGACCGCCTCGCCCACGAAGATGACGTCGACGTCGGAGACGTAATTGAGTTCGTGGCCACCGCACTTGCCCATCGCGATGACGGCGAGCCGGCACAGGGCGGCGTCCTCGGGGGCGGCGGCGCGGGCGATCGCGAGGGCGGCGCGCAGGGTCGCGGTGGCGAGGTCGGCCAGCTCGGCGGCGGTCTCGGCGATGTCGGTGGTGCCGCACACGTCACGGGCGGCGATGGACAGCAGGCAGCGGCGGTAGGCGACGCGGAGCGAGACGGGGTCGGTGGCCTCGGCGAGCCCGCGCTCGAACTCCTCCACCCCGGGGTGCAGATCGCGCGGCTCGTAGGTGACGAGCGCCTGCCAGTCCCCGGCGTGCCGGGCGAGGTGCTCGCCGAGCGCGGCGGAGGCGCCGAGCACCCCGAGGAGACGGTCGCGCAGCGGCTTGGCCGCTATGACCGTGTCGAGCAGCTCGCGGTCGGTCTGCGCCTCCAGCAGCCGGACGAGACCGTGCAGCGCGAGATCGGGGTCGGCGGTGGCCCCGAGGGCCTCCAGCAGCACCGGGTCATTGCGTACGCCGCTCAGCTCCGGACCGTCCAGGAGCCGCTCGGCGGCGGAGGGATCGGTGAACCCGTGCCGCAGCAGCCTGCTGAACGTACTGCTCCTGCGCCCCGGCGCCGTCATCCCCGGCCCTCCCGTCGGATCAAGGTCGTACGCGACCCGCGTGATCTGCGCGATGTGCGTGATCTACCGCGATCGAGCCTAACCGCAGAGCCTGCGGGAAGCGCCGATGAGTTCCGGGCCGGGACGGGGTCTGCCCTGTATGACTCACGACGAACCTGAGACCCGGCTGGACGAGCGTTACAGCGACCCGACCGCCACGGCGACACCGTGGTCGCGGGCCGTGGAGCTGCTGGAGTCGGCCGAACTGTTCTGGATCTCGACGGTACGGCCGGACGGGCGGCCGCATGTGACGCCGCTGCCCGCGGTCTGGTCGGAGGGCGCCCTGCACTTCTGCACCGGCCCGGAGGAGCGCAAGGCCCTGAACCTCGCGGCGAACCCGCAGGTGGTGCTGACGACCGGGACGAACACCTGGGACAAGGGGTACGACCTGGTCGTGGAGGGCGCGGCGGTGCGCGTCGCCGACGACGGCCGGCTGCGCGCGCTGGCGGCCGCGTGGGAGGCGAAGTACGGCGAGTTCTGGCACTTCGAGGTGCGTGACGGGAGCTTCCGGCACGGCGGGGGAAGCGCTCTGGTCTTTTCGGTGGCGCCCCGCACCGTTTTCGGCTTCGGTAAGGGGGAGCCGTTCAGCCAGACCCGATGGCGGTTCTGATGACGTGGACAGACGTAGACAAGGGAGTCACGCCATGGACATGAGCCTCGAAGTGATCCTGATGCCGGTCTCCGACGTGGACCGGGCCAAGGAGTTCTACCGGGACAAGGTCGGCTTCCACGTGGACCTCGACGGGGAGGTGATGCCGGGCGTACGGATCGTCCAGCTGACCCCGCCGGGCTCGGGCTGTTCGATCGCGCTCGTCGACGGCCTCCAGGTCCCCACGGGCACCCCGCAGCCGGGCACGTATCACGGCATGCAGCTGTGCGTGACGGACGCGAAGGCGGCGTACGAGGAGCTGACCGCGCGCGGTCTGGACGTCACCGAGCCGCAGTCCTTCGGGCCGCAGGACGGGGCCACGTTCATGTACTTCAAGGACCCGGACGGAAACGGCTGGGCGATCCAGGAGTACCGGCGCCGGGAGACGGAGCCGCTGCACAAACTGCTGACGGAGCTGGCCTCGCGGCGACAGCAGTAGGGGGCGGCGGTAGGCGACAGCGGTTCGGGGAGCCGCTCAGCTGACGGCTGTTCACTTGATCTTCATGGTCCGGATTGACCGAGAGGGGATGAGGGCATCTTGGCGTGTGCATGCTCTGTCCGCACCGCCATCCTCGCTCTTCCCCCCACTCGGAGGTTGATGTGTCCGGCAGTTCAGCCCCTTCGGCACTGCGCCGCGGCCGTACGGCCATGGTGTCCGCGCTCGCCGTCACGGCGGCGGCCGTCGGTCTGTGGACCGGCCTCGGCGGTTCCTCGGCCGCGGCGTCCGGTGTACCGACCCCGGACCACGTGGTCGTCGTGGTCATGGAGAACCACGCGTACAGCCAGGTGATCGGCTCCTCCAGCGCCCCGTACATCAACTCGCTGCGGACGGGCGGTGCCACCCTGACCCAGTCCTACGCCCAGACCCACCCCAGCCAGCCCAACTACTACGCGCTGTTCTCGGGCTCCACCCAGGGCGTCACCGACGACAGCTGCGTCACGCCCGGCTTCTCCTCGGCCGCCAACCTGGCCTCCGAGCTGACCGCCGCCGGCAGGACCTGGGCCAGCTACAACGAGTCGCTGCCCAGCCAGGGCTCGACGACCTGCGGCAGCGGCAAGTACGCGCAGAAGCACAACCCCTGGTTCGGCTTCAGCAATGTCTCCACGTCCAGCGCGAAGACGTTCGCCCAGTTCCCGACGGACTACGCCACCCTCCCCGACGTCTCCTTCGTCGTGCCGAACCTGTGCAACGACATGCACGACTGCTCGGTGTCGACCGGTGACACCTGGATCAAGAGCAACCTCGGCGCCTACGCGACCTGGGCGGCCACCCACAACAGCCTCCTCGTCATCACCTTCGACGAGGACAACCGCCTCTCCGGCAACCGCATCCCGACGGTCCTGTACGGGCAGCCGGTGGCGGCCGGGTCGTCCAGCTCGACGACGTACAACCACTACAGCCTCCTGCGCACCCTGGAGGACATGAAGGGCCTGACGACCCACGCCGGCAACGCGGCCTCGGCGTCCGACATCACGGGGATCTGGGCCTCCTGAGATGTACGTAGCGGAAACCCGCGCCGCCCGGGCCACCACGGCCGGGCGGCGTCGCGGCGGCACGGTCGCCCCGACGGTTCTCGCCCTCGGCACCGTCAGCCTGATCACCGATGTCTCCTCGGAGATGGTGACGGCCGTGCTCCCCCTGTACCTGGTGGCCGGCCTGGGCCTGTCCCCGCTGGGCTTCGGGCTCCTCGACGGTGTCTACAACGGCTTCTCGGCGGTCGTACGACTGGTGGGCGGGCATCTCGCCGACCGCGGCGGCGGACGCCACAAGTGGGTGGCCGGGTTCGGCTACGCGCTGTCGGCGCTCTGCAAGCCCCTGTTGCTGCTGGCCCACTCCCTCACCCCCATCGGCCTGGTCCTGGCCGCCGACCGCACCGGCAAAGGACTGCGCACGGCCCCGCGCGACGCGCTGATCTCCCTGTCGTCGACGCCCGAGACCCGGGGCCGTGCCTTCGGCGTGCACCGGGCCATGGACACGGCGGGCGCGCTCCTCGGCCCGCTGGCGGCGTTCCTGATCCTGCGGGCCACGGTGGACGGCTACGACGCGGTGTTCACGGTCAGCTTCTGCGTGGCGGTGCTGGGGGTGCTGGTCCTGGTGCTGTTCGTGCCGGGCGGCCGGGCAGAGCCCCGGGCGGAGCCCGCTTCCGACGACGCCCGCCCCACCCTGCGCGCCGCCCTGAGTCTCCTGCGCCGTCGCGACCTGCGCCGCGTCACGGTCTGCGCCCTGCTGCTCGGCCTCGCCACGGTCAGCGACTCGTTCGTCTACCTCCTGCTGCAACGCCGGCTCGACGTCCCCGACCGCTGGTTCGCCCTGCTCCCGCTGGGTACGGCGGCGGCGTTCCTGCTGCTCGCGGTGCCCTTGGGCAGGCTCGCGGACCGGGTCGGCAGATGGCGGGTCTTCCTGGCCGGCCACGGGGCGCTGCTGGCGGCGTACGCCCTGCTGCTGGCCTCCGCGCACAGCGTGGCGCTCGTCCTGCTGCTGCACGGCGCCTTCTACGCGGCGACCGACGGTGTGCTGATGGCGGCGGCCTCGGACAGCGTTCCCGAGAGCCTGCGCTCGTCGGGTCTCGCGGTGGTCCAGACGGGACAGGCGCTGGCCCGTTTCGCCTGCTCCCTCGGGTTCGGTGCCGCGTGGACCCTGTGGGGCGACCGTACGGCGCTGTGGGCGTCGACGGCGGCGCTGGCCCTGTGCGCGGTCCTGTCCCTGACGATCCTGCGTCCTTTGGAGTCCTCCGCGTGACCGTACGCAACCGCCTCCTCGTCCTGCTCGCGGCCGTACTCGCCCTGGCCACGGTCGCCGTGCTGTCGGTCCTGCACGCCTCCGCGCGGGCGGACCGCCGCAACGAGACCCAGCCCGGCGGCCCCCGCGTGAGCGCGGGCCGCGTCGCGCTCACGACCCCCGGCCGCATGGTCTTCCGCAACATGGCGTGGGGCCCGCACCGCGACGAACTGACGTCGGTACCGGCATCCGATCCCTCCGGGCCACGGACCGCCTCGGGCGTGAAATGCCTGCGCTTCTACGCCGCCGCGGGCACCGGCGTGTGCCTCCAGGCCGTCCACGGCGCGGTCTCCGACTCCTACCGCGCCCTGGTCCTGGACGCGCGGCTGAAGGAGAAGGACCACTACGACGTCCCCGGCATCCCGTCCCGCGCCCGCGTCTCCCCCACCGGTCACTTCGCCGCGTGGACGGCCTTCGTGGGCGGCGACTCCTACGCGGGCACCGACTTCTCGACCCGCGCGGCCATCGTGGACGTACGGACGGGCGAACTGACGCCGAGCCTGGAGGCCTACCGCGTCATCAAGGACGGCCACGCCTACCGCTCGGCGGACGTGAACTTCTGGGGCGTGACCTTCGCGTCGGACGACCGCACCTTCTACGCGACCCTGGCCACGCAGCGGAAGACCTACCTGGTCAGGGGCGACCTGCGGGCCCGCACGGTCACGACCCTCCACACCAACGTGGAATGCCCGTCCCTCTCCCCCGACGGCACGCGCATCGCGTACAAGAAGCGGGCGAAGGGCCTTCCCAAGGACGCCCCCTGGCGGCTGTACGTCCTCGACCTGCGCACGATGCACGAGACCGCGCTCGCCGAGCCCCGCAGCGTCGACGACCAGGCGGTGTGGAAGGACCCGCGGACGCTGGTCTACGCGCTGCCGGGCGACTACGGGGCGGACCTGTACACCCTCCCGGCGGACGGCACGGGAAAGCCGCGGCGCATCAGCACCGCGGCTGTGTCCCCCGCGTACGTGAACCAGACAACCGGCGGCTGAACTAGAGAACCGGCAGGTTCTTCCGCAGCTCGAAGGCCGTCACCTCGGAGCGGTACTCCTCCCACTCCTGGCGCTTGTTGCGCAGGAAGAAGTCGAAGACGTGCTCGCCGAGCGTCTCGGCGACCAGGTCGCTGCGCTCCATCAGGGTCAGGGCCTCGCCGAGGTTCTGCGGGAGGGGCTCGATGCCCATCGCGCGGCGCTCGGCGTCCGAGAGCGCCCAGACGTCGTCCTCGGCGCCCGGCGGGAGCTCGTAGCCCTCCTCGATGCCCTTGAGGCCGGCCGCCAGCAGGACGGCGTAGGCCAGGTAGGGGTTGGCGCCGGAGTCGATCGAGCGGACCTCGATACGGGCCGAGCCGGTCTTGCCGGGCTTGTACATCGGGACGCGGACCAGGGCGCTGCGGTTGTTGTGGCCCCAGCAGATGTACGAGGGGGCCTCGCCGCCCGCGCCGGCCGTGCGCTCCGAGCCGCCCCAGATGCGCTTGTACGAGTTCACCCACTGGTTGGTGACCGCGGAGATCTCGGCCGAGTGCTTCAGCAGGCCCGCGATGAAGGAGCGGCCGACCTTGGAGAGCTGGTACTCGGCGCCCGACTCGTAGAACGCGTTACGGTCGCCCTCGAAGAGGGAGAGGTGGGTGTGCATGCCGCTGCCCGGGTGCTCCGAGAACGGCTTCGGCATGAACGTCGCCTGGACGCCCTGCTCCAGCGCCACCTGCTTCATGACCAGGCGGAACGTCATGATGTTGTCCGCCGTGGACAGGGCGTCCGCATACCTCAGATCGATTTCCTGCTGGCCCGGCGCGCCCTCGTGGTGGGAGAACTCCACCGAGATGCCCATCGACTCCAGCATGGTGATCGCCTGGCGGCGGAAGTCCATGCCGATGTTCTGCGGGGTGTGGTCGAAGTAGCCGGAGTTGTCGGCCGGGGTGGGGCGCGAGCCGTCGAGCGGCTTGTCCTTCAGGAGGAAGAACTCGATCTCGGGGTGCGTGTAGAAGGTGAAGCCCAGGTCGGAGGTGCGGGCCAGGGCGCGCTTGAGGACGTAGCGCGGGTCCGCGAAGGACGGCGAGCCGTCCGGCATCAGGATGTCGCAGAACATCCGGGCCGTGCCGGGGGCCTCGGCACGCCAGGGCAGGACCTGGAACGTCGACGGGTCCGGCTTGGCGATCATGTCGGACTCGTAGACCCGGGCGAAGCCCTCGATCGCGGAGCCGTCGAAGCCGATGCCCTCGTCGAAGGCCTGCTCCAGCTCGGCCGGGGCCACGGCGACGGACTTGAGGAAGCCCAGCACGTCCGTGAACCACAGGCGTACGAACCGGATGTCGCGCTCCTCCAACGTCCGGAGCACGAACTCCTGCTGCTTGTCCATCTAGCTTCCCCATCCTTGCTGGTCAGGCCGCCTGCCTCCGGTCCCGCGAGAGACGGTCGGGCACCTGAGCATCCCACCACAACACCATTTCATCCGTGTTGCGGACCATGATCGGCAGGCCGACGCCCGATTGAACGCCTCACGTCCGACAGGTGTACTGTTCTGCCGCCCATCTTGCCTGCTCGGACCCGTATACGTAATGCCGGGCAGGCCGTGAGCTGCCACGCCCCGGCGGCCGGCGGAACCCGATCTTCGGCCATTCCTGTGCCCGCCCTACGAGAGACCACGCCTTCCCCATTACGATCAGCGGACCCGACCGGCCCCCATTCCCCAGAAGGACACAACCCCATGGGCTCCGCCAAGAAGAAGGAATCCGCTGAGCGGAAGGCGCGCATAGCCGAGATGCGGCGTGCCGAGCAGGCTCGCGAGCGCCGCAACCGGATCCTCACGATCGGTGCGAGCGTGGCGGTCGTGACCGCTCTCGTCGTCGGCGCCGTCGTGCTCGTCCAGTCGCAGGGCGACGACAGCAGCACCGCCTCCGACTCGAAGAACCCGGGCCACTGGACCACGGGCAAGGACGGCGTGAAGACGTGGTCGGCCAAGCTCAGCCAGACCCACGTCACCAAGACGGTGAAGTACCCGATGACGCCCCCGGCCGGCGGTGACCACAACGCGGTCTGGCAGAACTGCAACGGCGACGTCTACACCAAGGCCCTCGACGACATGAACGCGGTGCACTCGCTGGAGCACGGCGCGGTCTGGGTGACGTACACCAGCAAGGCCAAGAAGTCCGACGTGGACGCGCTCGCGGCGAAGGTGAAGGCGACGCCGTACACGCTGATGAGCCCGTACGAGGGCCAGGCGGACCCGATCATGCTGACGGCGTGGGGCCACCAGCGGACGGTGACGAGCGCGAGCGACCCGAACGTCGCGAAGTTCTTCGAGAAGTACGTCCAGGGCGAGCAGACGCCCGAGAAGGGCGCGGTCTGCACGGGCGGTAAGGCGCAGTGAGGCAGGTCGGCTGGATCGCGGGGACCGCGGCGGCCGTGCTGGTCGCGGCCGGCGCGGTCACCTACGCGGTCGCGGACGGCGACGACTCCACGGCCACGCCCACCGCCGACTCCGCGGACGCGGGCTTCGCGCGGGACATGGCGGTGCACCACCAGCAGGCGGTGGAGATGTCGTTCATCGTGCGCGACCGCACCAAGAACGAGGAGGTGCGCCGGCTCGCCTTCGACATCGCGCAGACGCAGGCCAACCAGCGCGGCATGCTGCTGGGCTGGCTCGATCTGTGGGAGCTGCCGAAGGTGTCGTCGGACCCGCCGATGACCTGGATGGACATGGGCGGCATGGCCGACGGCAAGGACGGCGCGCTGATGCCGGGCATGGCGACCAACACCGAGCTGAGGAAACTCCAGAAGCTCAGCGGCAAGCAGGCCGAGATCTTCTATCTCCAGCTGATGACCGACCACCACAAGGGCGGCATCCACATGGCCGAGGGCTGTGTGACGCGCTGCACGGTGAAGGTGGAGAAGGACATCGCGCAGGGCATGGTGAACGCGCAGGAGTCCGAGATCGAGCTGATGACGGACATGCTCAAGGAGCGGGGCGCGAAACCGCGTTCCTAGGGAGTCCGTAGGGAGTTCCCAGGCAACCGCGGCGGTCCATAGAGGGTTTCCCCTCGGTCCTCATAGCGCGTTCACGCTCAAATGGCCTTGGCATTAGGTTAATTGGGCTCTTCTTGGGTTTTGCATTCCCCTGGCATGAACGGTTCGTCGAAAGAGTTGCCCGGCGAGTGATCTACTCGCGACGAACCGCAACCAGGGGGTTCCATGAGATCCAACCGCGCCAGAACGCGCGCCGGAGTGAGCATGGCAGCGACACTGCCCATGATCGCCGGCGCGCTGGCGCTCGGCATACCCGCGGCGCACGCCTCGGACTCCCCGGCCCGTGACACGCTGGCCGGGACCAGGCCCGCGTGGGCCACCGCGAAGGCCGACAAGGGCGCCGCCGCCGACAGTTCGCGGGTCTCGGCCCGTGTCTATCTGGCGGGCAAGGACGCCGCCGGCCTCGCCGGGTACGCGAAGGCCGTGTCCGACCCGTCGTCGGCCTCGTACGGCAAGTACCTGAGCGCCGGCCAGGCGCAGTCCCGCTTCGGCGCGACGAAGGCCCAGGTCGCCGCCGTGAAGTCCTGGCTGACGTCGGCCGGTCTGAAGGTCACCGGTGTCACGCAGCACTACGTCTCCGTCACCGGTGACGTGGCCGCCGCCGAGAAGGCGTTCGGCACCCAGCTGCACAACTACGCCAAGGGCACGAAGACTTACCGCGCTCCGTCGAAGGCGGCGTCCGCGCCGGAGAGCCTGAACGGCGCCGTCCTGACCGTCACCGGCCTGGACACCGCCCCGCACAAGGCCGACCACGCGGACCAACTGCCGGGTCCCGGTGCCGTGTTCAAGAACTCCGGGCCGTTCTCCTCGTACTACGGCTCCAACATCGCGAGCACGCTGCCGGACGCGTACGGCACGAAGATCCCGTACGCCGTGAAGGGGTACACCGGCAAGCAGCTGCGTGCCGCCTACGGTGCCGGCACGTACACGGGCAAGAAGGTGCGCGTCGCCATCACGGACGCGTTCGCCTCCCCGACCATCGCCTACGACGCGGCCACCTACGCCAAGAAGCACGGCGACGCGGCCTACAACACGGGCCAGTTGAAGCAGGTCCTGCCCAAGAACTACACCCACACCGGCGCCGACGAGTGCGACGCCTCCGGGTGGTACGGCGAGGAGACCCTCGACGTCGAGGCCGTGCACGCGGTCGCGCCGGACGCGCAGATCACGTACGTGGGCGCCGCGTCCTGCTTCGACGACGACCTGCTGGACTCGCTCAGCAAGATCGTCGACAACCACCTCGCCGACATCGTCTCCAACTCCTGGGGCGACATCGAGGCCAACCAGACGCCGGACCTCGCGGCCGCCTACGACCAGGTCTTCCAGTTCGGCGCGGTCGAGGGCATCGGCTTCTACTTCTCCTCCGGTGACAACGGCGACGAGGTCGCCCACACCGGTACGAAGCAGGTCGACACCCCGGCCAACTCGGCGTGGGTGACGGCGGTCGGCGGTACCTCGCTGGCGGTCGGCAAGGGCGACAAGTACCTGTGGGAGACCGGCTGGGGCACCGAGAAGGCCACGCTGTCCGCGGACGGCAAGAGCTGGACCAACTTCCCCGGCGCGTTCACCTCCGGTGCGGGCGGCGGCACCAGCAAGACGGTCGCCGAGCCCTTCTACCAGAAGGGTGTCGTCCCGGACGCGCTGGCGAAGGCCAACAACGCGGCCGGCAACCGGGTGGTCCCGGACATCTCCGCGATCGCCGACCCGAACACCGGTTTCAAGGTCGGCCAGACGCAGACCTTCCCGGACGGCTCGGAGAAGTACAGCGAGTACCGGATCGGCGGCACGTCGCTGGCGGCGCCGGTGATCGCGGCGGTGCAGGCGCTCGCCACGGAGGCGCGCGGCGGCAAGGCGATCGGTTTCGCCAACCCGTCGATCTACGCGAAGTACGGGTCGAAGGTCTACCACGACGTCACCGACACCCCGACGGGGTCGGAGCTCGCGGTGGCTCGCGTGGACTTCGTGAACGGGGTCGACGCGACGGACGGTCTGGCCACTTCGGTGCGGTCGCTGGGCAAGGACAGCTCGCTGATCGCGGTGAAGGGGTATGACCCGGTGACCGGTGTGGGTACGCCCGCAGGCGGTTACGTGGAGTCGTACAAGCGGCGCTAGCAAGGCAGCCGATGGGGCGCGGGACGATCACGTCCCGCGCCCCATCGCGTCGCTTTGACGATTACACGGATTACACTGGGCGCCGTGCCTCCGACTCCGTTGAACTTCCGGTCGATCTACCAGCACGGCTTCGCGCGTGTCGCCGCCTGTACGGGCCACACCGTCATCGCCGATCCGCCCGCCAACGCCGAAGCCGTCCTGCGGCACGCACGGCGGTGTGCGGACGAAGGGGTCGCGGTCGCGGTCTTTCCCGAGATGGTGCTGTGCGGGTACTCGATCGAGGACCTGCTGCTCCAGGACACGCTGCTCGACGAGGTCGAGGCGGCGCTCGCGACCGTGGTGGAGGGGTCCGCCGGGCTCCTGCCGGTGCTGGTCGTCGGGGCGCCGCTGCGGCATCGCAACCGGGTCTACAACTGCGCGGTCATCGTGCACCGCGGCCGCATCCTCGGCGTGGTGCCGAAGTCGTACCCGCCGAACTACCGCGAGTTCTACGAGCGCCGGCAGATCGGCGACGGCGCCGACGAGCGCGGCGGTGCGATCCGGGTGGGCGGTTCTGAGATTCCCTTCGGCGTGGACCTGCTCTTCGAGGCTTCGGACGTGCCCGGTCTCGTGCTGCATGCCGAGATCTGCGAGGACATGTGGGTGCCGGTGCCGCCGAGCGCGGAGGCGGCCCTCGCCGGGGCGACCGTGCTGGTCAACCTGTCCGGCAGCCCGATCACGGTCGGGCGGGCCGAGGACCGCAAGCTGCTGTGCCGTTCGGCGTCCTCGCGCTGTCTCGCGGCGTACGTCTACGCGGCGGCCGGTCTGGGCGAGTCGACGACCGACCTGTCCTGGGACGGGCAGACGATGATCTACGAGAACGGCGTGCTGCTCGCCGAGACCGAGCGGTTCCCGCTCGGGGACGAGTACGCCGTCGCCGACGTCGACCTCGACCTGCTGCGGCAGGAGCGGCTGCGGATGGGCACGTTCGACGACAACCGCCGTACCCACGCGGCCCGCACGGGCGGCTTCCGCACGGTCGGCTTCGAGCTGGACCCGCCGCTGACGGACCTGGGGCTGCGGCGGCGCCTGGAGCGCTTCCCGTTCGTGCCGGCCGACGCGGACCGGCTCGCCCAGGACTGCTTCGAGGCGTACAACATCCAGGTCCAGGGCCTCCAGCAGCGGCTCGCGTCCATCGGCGGGGCGAAGGTCGTCATCGGTGTCTCCGGCGGCCTCGACTCCACCCACGCGCTCATCGTCGCCGCCCGCGCGATGGACCGCGCCGGGCGCCCGCGCAGCGACATCCTCGCCTGGACGCTGCCCGGCTTCGCGACCAGCGACCACACCAAGGACAACGCGCACGCCCTCATGCGGTCCCTCGGCGTCACCGCGGCCGAGCTGGACATCACGCCGACCGCGCGGCTGATGCTGGCGGAGATGGGGCATCCGTTCGCGTCCGGCGAGCCGGTGTACGACGTCACCTTCGAGAACGTCCAGGCGGGCCTGCGCACCGACTACCTCTTCCGGCTGGCCAACCAGCGCGGTGGCATCGTGCTCGGCACCGGTGACCTCTCCGAGCTGGCGCTCGGCTGGTCGACGTACGGCGTGGGCGACCAGATGAGCCACTACAACGTCAACGGCGGCGTCCCGAAGACCCTGATCCAGCACCTCATCCGCTGGGTCGTCAGCAGCGGCCAGTTCGGCGACGAGACCGGCAAGACGCTCACCGCGATCCTCGACACGGAGATCAGCCCGGAGCTGGTGCCCGGCGAGGAGATGCAGTCGACGGAGTCGAAGATCGGCCCGTACGCGCTGCACGACTTCACGCTCTTCCACGTCCTGCGCTACGGCTTCCGCCCCTCGAAGATCGCCTTCCTCGCCTGGCACGCCTGGCGGGACGCGGAGGCCGGCGCGTGGCCGCCGGGGTTCCCGGAGGCCAAGCGGGTGGCGTACGACCTGCCGGAGATCGCCCGGTGGCTGGGGGTCTTCTGCCGCCGCTACTTCGGCTTCGCCCAGTTCAAGCGCTCGGCCATGCCGAACGGCCCGAAGGTGTCGGCGGGCGGCTCGCTGTCGCCCCGCGGCGACTGGCGTGCGCCGTCGGACAGTTCGGCGCGGGCGTGGCTGCGGGATCTGGAGCGGTTCGAGGAGCTCTCGGGGAACTGAGGACGGGGACGACGGGGCGCCCTCGTCGTGGGCCGGCGCGTCGGGAAGTGTGGAGGCGCGGGTGTTTCCCGCGCGCCGGCCTTCCCGGCGTACGGAACAGCTCGACCGCCGGCCCGCTGCTGTGACCCGCCGAGGAGCCCTGGCCGGTGATTCCCGACGCGGGGCACGGCGCCAGGGTGCCAGTCGTACGGCTCGCGACGGACTCCCCGAGCTGCTCTTCCCGGCGGGCACCGACCTGCCACAGCGTCCGGTGCCCGCGTCTTCACGACGCCCACGAGGACCGGGTCGCGCTACTGCGGCTGTACTGGCGGGACGCGGCGGGCGTGAGCGAGACCGGCCGGCTCCCCGAGCCACCGCCCCCGTCCGCTGAGCATCACCGCGACGGAACCGGCCCACGGCCGTCGGGCTGCCGTACGACGACCATGCCGCCGACCGCGACCGGCCGGTGTGGACACGCCGTACGCGTATCGCTACGACTGCTGAGCCGGGCCCGCGGCGTTCGGCAGTGCGAGGTCTCAGCGGGTGAGGCTCGCGTCCAGCGCGTCGGGTACGTGCGCGGCGACGACACGTTCCCGTCCGGCCGTCGGCACGGTCGCGCGCCGCCGGTCCACCACGGCCGCCGTGCCCGCCATGCCGAGGCCGAGCACGGCGAGTGCCGCCCCCGCCAGGGCCGGGGAGGTGGCCCCGAAGCCCGCGGCCAGCGCCAGGCCGCCGATCCACGCGCCCCCGGCGTTCGCCAGGTTGAAGGCGGCCTGGTTGGCGGAGGAGGCCAGCGAGGGGGCCGAGGAGGCCTTCTCCATGACCATCAGCTGGAGCGGCGAGCCGGTGACGAAGGCCGCGACACCGAGCAGGACGACCGCCACGGCCGCGCTCACCGGCGTGCTCATCAGCAGCGGGAACGCGCCGAGGACCACGACCAGCGAGACCAGGCCGCCGAACAGGGTCGCCCGCATCGCGTGGTCGGCCAGCCGCCCGCCGACCAGGTTGCCGACCGTCGCGCCCACGCCGAACAGCGCGAGCAGCAGCGTGACGCTGGTGTCGGCGTACCCGGCGGAGTCGGTGAGCATCGGCGTGATGTAGCTGTACGCGGCGAAGAGCGCGCCGAACCCGGCGACGGTCGTGCCGAGGGCGAGCCAGACGGGGAGGGACTTCAGGGCCGCGAGCTCGCCGCGCAGCCCGCCGTGGGCCGGCGCCACCCGGTCGTGCGGGATCAGCGCGGCCAGGGCCGCGATCGCGGCGAGGCCGATGGCGCTCACCCCGAGGAAGGTGGCCCGCCAGCCCAGGTGCTGGCCCATGAGCGTGGCGACCGGCACGCCGGCGATGTTGGCGACGGTCAGTCCGAGGAACATCAGCGACACCGACCGGGCCTTGCGCTCGGGCGCGACCATGGTCGTGGCGACGACCGCGCCGACGCCGAAGAAGGCGCCGTGCGGCAGGCCGCTGAGGAAGCGGGCGGCCAGCAGCCAGTGGTGGTCCGGCGCGAAGGCGGAGGCCGCGTTGCCGGCCACGAACAGCGCCATCAGCGCGATGAGGACCGTACGGCGGGACATGCGCGCGGTGACCGCGGCGAGCAGCGGGGCGCCGATGACGACGCCGAGCGCGTACGCCGAGACCAGGTGGCCGGCGGTGGGGAGGGAGACGTGCAGGTCGTCCGCGACCTCGGGCAGCAGGCCCATCATGACGAACTCGGTGGTGCCGATGCCGAATGCGCCCACGGCGAGGGCGAGCAGGGCGAGGGGCATGAAGGGCCTTTCGGGGTTGTTCCGGGGTGCTTATGTTCACCTACGGAACAAAGCCTTGCAGGCCCAGTATTCCAGACGGTTACGACGACGTGTCCACCTTCAGACGGGCGGCTACGGGGAGGTGGTCGCTGCCCGTCTCCGGCAGCGTCCACGAGCTCTCCGGCTCGACGCCCTTGACCAGGATCTGGTCGATCCGCGCCATCGGGAACGAGGCCGGCCAGCTGAACCCGAACCCGCTGCCGGCCGCGCCCTGTGTGGAGCGCAGCTGGGAGGTGACGGCGTTGAGGGCGCGGTCGTTCATGGTGCCGTTGAGGTCGCCCAGCAGCACGACCCGCTCCAGCGGCTCGTGGGCGATGGCCTCGCCCAGCGCGTCGGCGCTCTTGTCGCGCTGCCGGGCGGTGAAACCGGCCTCCATCTTCACGCGGACCGAGGGCAGGTGGGCGACGTAGAAGGCGACCTGCCCCTCGGGCGTGGTCACCGTGGCCCGCATGGCGCGGGTCCAGCCCAGCTTGATGTCGACGGGCCCGACCCCGCTCAGCGGGTACTTGCTCCACAGCCCGACGGTGCCCTGCACCGAGTGGTACTCGTACGTCCCCGCCAGCGCCTTCTCGTACGTCGGCACCGCCGCGGAGGTCAGCTCCTCCAGGGCGACGACGTCCGCGCCGGAGGCCGCCACGTCACGGGCGGTCTCGGACGGGTCGGGGTTGTCGGCGTTCACGTTGTGCGTGGCCACGGTGAGGTCGCCGCCGGCGCCGGCCTTGTCGGTGAGCAGCCCGCCGAAGAGGTTGAGCCAGACGACCGCCGGGAGGATCACCGCGATCAGGGCGGTCGCCGACTTCCGTACGAAGGCGAGGACCAGCAGCACCGGGACGAGGAGGCCCAGCCAGGGCAGGAAGGTCTCCGTGAGGCTGCCGAGGTTGCCGATGGCGTTGGGGATGCGGGAGTGCATCAGCATGATCAGCGCGAGGACCAGGGCCAGGGCGGCGAGGACGAGGCCGCGCCGCCAGATCCGCGGGTCGCCGCGCCAGGGGCCGGTCAGTCTGTCCAGCAGGCGTCGGAACCTGGAGCCCCGGCGCTCGGGCCCCGAGCCGCCGTTGTCCGTCTCCTCCAAGTACGCCTGCTGCGCCATACCGCGTCGCCTCACTGCCTGCCGTGCATCCGTCCGTCCCCCGGCGTAACTCAAGACCCTAGGGGATGATCGGTTCCGATCCTGCCGTCCCATGACGGCCGTACCCGCACGAGGACGTACAAGTCGCCGTTCGGGGTTCCGGACACGGCCGCGGAAAGCGCCGTCTGTGACGAAACGCGCACATCGGGGTTACGGGGTCGGCGAACTGACGGAAGGTGAACTGACGGGCCGTAGACCCTCCAGGACGGTGTCGACTATCTGCTCGGAGAGCCCCTCGGGCAGGTCGGCGTCCGGGCGCATGATGGCGCGCACCAGCATCGGGCCGACGAACAGGTCGTTGACGAGTTCCAGGTCGAGGTCGGCGCGGAGTTCGCCGTTGTCCCGGCCGCGGCGCAGGACGTCGAGGCCGACGCGGCGCCGGGGGGCGACCACGGCGTCGTGGTAGGCGGCCCAGATCTTCGGGCTCTGCTTCATCTGGGCGTAGACGTTGTGCAGGATCGCCGAGGTCCGGGTGACCAGCCCGCGCTGCCGCAACGACTCCAGCAGGACGACGATGTCGTCGCGCATGGAGGTGCCGGGCAGCGGCGGGTCCGGCGGCTCGGCGGTCCGGACGACGTCGACGAAGAGCTCCTCCTTGCCGCTCCACCGCCGGTAGATGGCGGCCTTGCCGACGCCGGCGGTACGGGCGATCCGCTCGATGGACAGCTCCGCGAGCGGGACGCCGTCCTCCAGCAGCTTCATCACCCCTTCGACGATGGCCCGCTCGACGGCTTCGCTGCGGGGGCGCCCGCGGGCGGGGGCGGTGGGGCGGAGGGTGCCTCCGGCTTCGGCGAGGCTGGTCACGTCGCTGCGTCCCTTTCTGTGGTCCGAGGTGATTGTCCCCCGCCTGGGCCGGCGCCCGGCTACTCCGCCGCCGTCACCAACTCCCGCCCCTGCTCGTCCTTCTCGTCGGCCGGCGGCCGGCCCGGCAGGAACACGGCGCACACGACCGCGCCGACCACCGCGACGCCCGCGCCCCACAGTGCGGTGGTGTGCATGGCGTGCAGGAAGGCGTCGTGGGCCGGGGCGATGAGCGCCTTGCCCTGGGGGCCGAGCTTCTCGGCGACGCCGAGGGTGGCCTCGATGGACTCGCCCGCGGTGTGGCGGGCGCCGGGCGGAAGCAGGCCGAGCTTGTCCTCGATGCCGTTGCGGTAGGCCGTGGAGAGGACCGAGCCGAGGACGGCGATGCCGAGGGCGCCGCCGACCTGCCGGAAGGTGTTGCTCAGCGCGGACGCGGAACCGGCCTTCTCGCGCGGCAGCGCCTGCATGATGACGACGCTGACCGGGGTCATGATGTGCGCCATGCCGGCACCCATGAGGAAGAACACAACCTCCAGGAGCCAGATCGGGGTGTCCGCCTCGAACCCGGCGAACGCGGCCAGGGTCGCGGCGATGACCAGCAGCCCGGCCGTGGTGGTGGCCTTGTTGCCGAACCGGTCGACCACCAGCCGGGCCCGCGGCGCGAAGATCATCTGCGCGGCGGCGAGCGGCAGCATCAGCAGACCGGTCTGGAGCGGCGAGTACCCGCGCACGCTCTGGGTGTAGAAGACGGAGAAGAACGTCACGCCCATCAGCGCGAAGAAGACCAGCGCGATGGCGCCGATCGCGGCCGAGAAGACCTTGTTCTTGAAGTAGGTGACGTCGATGGAGGGGTGGTCGCTGCGCTTCTCGAACACCACGAACGCGACGAGTACGGCGAGACCGGCGCCGATGGTCGACAGCACCTTCGGGTCCGTGAAGTCGGCGAGCTGGCCGCCCTTGATGATGCCGTAGACCAGCAGGACCAGTCCGACGACCGACAGGACGACACCCACGGGGTCGATGCGCCCCGGGTTGGGGTCGCGGGAGTCCGGCACCAGCCACAGCATCAGCGCGAGGGCCAGCAGCACGATCGGCACGTTGATGAGGAAGACCGAACCCCACCAGAAGTGGTCGAGGAGCACACCGCCGGTGATCGGCCCGATGGCGATCGCGAGGCCGACGCCGCCGGCCCAGATGCCGATGGCCTTGGGCTGCTCGTCGCGCTCGAAGACGTTCATGAGGACGGCGAGGGTGGCGGGCATCACGAAGGCGGCGCCGAGCCCCATCAGCGCACGGAAGGCGATGAGCTGCTCCGGCGACCCGGAGGAGGCGGCGAGCGCGGAGCCGATGCCGAACACGGCGAGCCCGCCGAGCAGCACCCGCTTGCGGCCGAGCCGGTCACCGAGGAGCCCGGCGCTGAACAGCAGACCCGCGAAGACGAGGGTGTAGGCGTTGATCGCCCATTCCAGCTCACTCTGGGTGGCGCCCAGGCCGGTCGGGGCGGGGGTCGAGATCGTCTTGATCGCGACGTTCAGGATCGAGTTGTCGAGCACCACGATCAGCAGGCTCAGCATCAGCACGCCGAGGATCGCCCAGCGGCGCCGGTGCACGGCCTCAGGTATACGGGAGCCGGTGAGGGCGGGATCGGCAGGAGAAGTCATACGGCCGAGCCTAGACCCATTCCGATACGGCACCGTCTCGTATCGGAATTCTTTACGGAGACCTTAAGAACGGACCTAGGGAGACGGACGTACGTCGCTCGACGCGTGACCCACGTCCCGTCACCCGGTCTGGCCGCGCGTGAGACGAGGTGCCACCATGGAGGTGATCCGGGGACGCCGTCAGGGCGCCTCGAGATGACTGAAGGAGCCGTTGCCATGACGCAGCTTTCGGCTGCCCCGACGAAGCCCTCCGACGGCAGCAAAGCGCTGTACGGGGGGAAGGGCACCCGCCGCATCACCGTCCGCGACATCGCCCTCGCCAAGGAACGCGGCGAGAAGTGGCCCATGCTCACCGCCTACGACTCGTCCACGGCGGCCGTCTTCGACGAGGCCGGCATCCCGGTCCTGCTCGTCGGTGACTCCGCGGGCAACACCCACCTCGGCTACGAGTCGACCGTGCCGGTCACCCTCGACGAGATGACCATGCTCTCGGCCGCCGTCGTCCGCGGTACGTCCCGCGCGCTCATCGTCGGCGACCTGCCCTTCGGCACCTACCAGGAGGGCCCGGTGCAGGCGCTGCGCTCGGCGACCCGGATGGTCAAGGAGGCCGGGGTCGGGGCGGTCAAGCTGGAGGGCGGTGAGCGGTCGTACGACCAGATCCGGCTGCTCGTCGAGTCCGGCATCCCGGTGATGGCCCACATCGGCCTCACCCCGCAGTCCGTCAACGCCATGGGCTACCGCGTCCAGGGCCGCGGCGAGGAGGCGGCGGCGCAGCTGCTGCGCGACGCGAAGGCCGTGCAGGACGCCGGTGCCTTCGCGGTCGTCCTGGAGCTGGTCCCGGCGGAGCTCGCGGCCGAGGTCACGCGCACGCTGCACATCCCGACGGTCGGCATCGGCGCGGGTGCGGAGACGGACGCGCAGGTCCTGGTGTGGACCGACATGCTCGGCCTCACCGGCGGGCGGGTGCCGAAGTTCGTCAAGCAGTACGCCGACCTCCGCACGGTCATGGGCGACGCGGTGAAGGCGTTCGCGGAGGACGTGGTCGGCGGGACGTTCCCGCAGGAGGAGCACAGCGTCCACTAGAGCCACAGCGGCACAGAGGCAGCCCGCCGACTTCCCCCATCGGCGGGCTGCCGGCTTGTCGGCGGTCTGTAGGCGGCTGTCGGTGGGCTGTAGGTCGTTTGTCGGTGGCGGCTGGCACCGTTCTCGGCATGACGCGAATCGACAACAACCGCAGCGGCGCCGACATCGCCGTGTCCGTGCGGGGACTGGTCAAGCACTACGGCGAGACCAAGGCGCTGGACGGCGTCGACCTGGACGTGCGCGAGGGCACCGTGATGGGTGTGCTCGGGCCGAACGGCGCCGGCAAGACCACCCTCGTACGGATCCTGTCCACCCTTCTCTCCCCCGACTCCGGCCTCGCGACGGTCGCCGGGTACGACGTCGTCCGGCAGCCGCGGCAGCTGCGCCGGGTGATCGGGCTCACCGGGCAGTACGCCTCCGTCGACGAGAAGCTCCCCGGCTGGGAGAACCTCTACATGATCGGCCGGCTGCTGGACCTGCCCCGCAAGGAGGCCCGCCGCCGCGCCGACGAGCTGCTGGAGCGGTTCTCGCTCACCGAGGCCGCCAAGCGCCCGGCGAGCACCTACTCCGGCGGTATGCGCCGCCGCCTCGACCTGGCCGCCTCCATGATCGGGCACCCGGCGGTGCTCTTCCTGGACGAGCCGACCACCGGCCTCGACCCGCGCACCCGCAACGAGGTGTGGGACGAGGTCAAGCGGATGGTCGGCGACGGGGTCACCGTCCTGCTCACCACCCAGTACATGGAGGAGGCCGAGCAGCTCGCCTCCGAGCTGACCGTCGTGGACCGCGGCAAGGTCATCGCGGGCGGCGGCATCGAGGAGCTGAAGGCGAAGGTCGGCGGCCGGACCCTGCGGGTGCGCCCCGCCGATCCGTTGCAGCTGCGCCCGCTCGCCGGACACCTCGACGGCCTCGGCATCACCGGCCTGGCCACCACCACCGTCGACCCGGAGTCCGGCTCCCTGCTGGTGCCGATCCTCAGCGACGAACAGCTCACCGCCGTGGTCGGCGCGGTCACCGCGCGCGGCATCACGGTCTCCAGCATCACCACCGAACTGCCCAGCCTGGACGAGGTGTTCCTGTCCCTCACCGGCCACCGCGCCAGTGTCCCGCAGGACACCGTGCCCACCGAGACCCGCGAGGAGGTCGCCGTATGAGCGCCGCCACCCTTACCGCCGACAGCGCCGCCAAGTCCGTCGACGACGTCCGTATCCCGCTGCGCGGGCATCTGCGGCACACCGGCGCGCTGATCCGCCGCAACCTGCTGTGGATCCGCCAGGACCCCGAGTCGATGGCCGACGCGCTGCTGATGCCGGTCATCTTCACCCTGCTGTTCGTGTTCGTCTTCGGCGGCTCGATCGGGCAGGCGCTGGGCGGCGGCCAGGACCAGTACGTCCAGTACGTCATCCCCGGCATGATCGCGATGATGAGCATGACGCTCTCCCAGGGCGTCGGCACCGGGTTCAGCCAGGACTTCAACTCCGGTGTCATGGACCGGTTCCGGTCGCTGCCGATCGGGCGCGGCTCGGTGCTGTTCGCGAAGATCTCCGTCGAGCTGATGCGGATGCTGTTCGCGACGACCGTGCTGATGCTGGTCTCCGTCGCCGTCGGCTTCGACATCACCAACTGGCCGGGCCTGTTCGCGACCGTCGCGCTGGCCACCGCGTTCGCCTCGTCGATCATGTGGGTGTTCCTCACCCTGGGCGTGGTCATGAAGAGCGCGCAGTCCGTGCAGGCGATGGGCTTCCTGGTGCTGTTCCCGCTCCAGTTCGGTTCGTCGATCTTCGCGCCGACGACCTCGATGCCGGGCTGGCTCCAGACCTTCACCGACTACAACCCGCTGTCCACGCTGGCGGACGCCGCGCGCGGACTGATGGTGGGCGGTCCCGTCGCCCACGACCTGTGGGTGACGATCGGCTGGTCGGTGGCGATCACCGCGGTGATGGCACCGGTGGCGATCCACAAGTTCCGTACGAAGAGCTGACGTCGACCGGTGGCGCGGTTCAGACGAGGGCGGCGGCCTCCCCGGGGGAGAGACCGGCGCCCTCGTCGTACGCCGTGGCGTAGGCCGCGTCGCCGAGCAGGGCACGCAGCTGCCGCTCGGCCCGCTCGCGGGGCTCCCGCTCGTAGGCCGGCATGACACGGCCGGCCGGCAGCAGCGCGTCGCCGGCCGCGAGGCAGCGGGCCCCGTCCGCGGCGCGGCCGCCGGCACCGGCCAGGCCGAGCGCGGCGATGTGCAGGTACTGGGCGCGCATGTGCGGGGCGATGGCCTGGGACAGCGGGTCCTCGGCCCGGCCCAGCGCCTGGCGGACCTTGTCGAGGCAGGCTTCGAAGGCGCCGGCGGCCGCTTCCACGTGGGCCTCCGCGCCGAGGATGAAGGCGTCGAAGATGATGAAGTGGGAGATGCCGAACTCCTCGCGCAGCAGCCGGACCTGCTCGCGCGCCTCGGCCACCCGGCCGGTCTGGGCGAGCCGGGCGGAGAGGAAGAGCCGGGCGGCGGGCAGCGCTTCGTTGTGGCCGCCGTCGTGGGAGGCGAGCACCTCGCGCAGCAGCAACTCCCCCCGCTCGGGCTCCGACTCCATCAGTACGCTGCCGAGCCGGGCCTTGAGAACGGCCTGCTGGGCGCGGGCGCCGAGCCGGCCGGCGAGGTCGATCCCGGCCTCGTAGTCGGCCGCGGCCTCGCCCCAACGGCCCTTGCGCTCATGGGACTCGGCCCGCGCGGCGAGCGCCTCGGCGGTGCCCCACAGGTCACCGAGGCGCTCGTAGATCTCCAGTGCCTCGTCGGCGTCCGCGAGGGCGTCTCCCTCCCAGTCGATCCGGTGGGCGAACAGGTTGGCCCGCCATTGCAGGCTCGCGGCGAGCTCCCAGTCGTATCCGGGTGTCTCGCGGGAGGTGCGCACGGTCTCGTCGAGGATCAGCCGCAGCCGCTCCATGTCCCCGGTGAGCATGACGGCGAAGAGCCACAGGGAGCCGGGGATGCGGCAGGTCTGCGGCATGCCGGGCTCGTACGTCTGGGCGATGGACCGCAGTTTCGCCTGCGCCGCCGGGTTCTGCCACGCCTCCAACTCGGTGTCCATACAGGCGAGATGGGTCAGATGCAGCCCGCGCCGGGCCTCTTCGAGCACCTCTCCGGTCCAGGGCGGCGGCGTGTCCGTGCAGCGCTGCCACACCGGCCGCGCGGGGCGGACGGGCTCGGGGAACGGGTCGGGGCCGAGCGCCATGATCTCCCGGGACCAGGTGCGGGCCTCGATCTTCAGATCGCGCATCTGCCAGTACCAGCCCAGCGACAGGACCAGGCAGAGCCCCTCCTGCTCGTCGCGTTCGGCGACGGCGAGCCGCAGGGCGGTGCGCAGGTTCTCGTACTCGCGCTCCAGCAGGCCGATGGCGGCGAGCTGGCCCGGGCCGCGGAGCAACTGGTCGGTGGTGCGGGCGAGTTCGCGGTAGTACGTGAGGTGCGCGCGCCCGGCCTCGGCCCGTCGGCCGCTCTCGTCGAGCCGTTCGGCCGCGTACTCGGCGACGGTCTCCAGGAGCCGGTAGCGCATCTCACCGCTCTCCGAAGGGGCGGCCACCACAAGGGACTTGTCGACGAGCGAGCCGAGCGCGTCCAGCGCGACCGGACCGCACACGGCCTCGGCGGCGGCGAGGTCGCAGCCGCCGGCGAACACCGACAGCCGCCGCAGCACCTCCCGCTCCCCCTCGTCCAGCAGCTCCCAGGACCAGTCGACGACGGCCCGCAGCGTCTGCTGGCGGGGCAGCAGGGTGCGGCTGCCGGAGGTGAGCAGCCGGAACCGGTCGTCTAGCCGGTCGGCGATCTGACGTGGCGTCAACATCCTTAGCCGGGCGGCCGCGAGCTCGATACCGAGCGGGAGCCCGTCGAGGCGTCGGCAGATCTCGGCGCAGGCCGCGGCGGTCTCCTCGTCGGCCTCGACCCGGAAGCCGGGCCGGGCGGCGGCCCCGCGGTCGGCGAGCAGCCGCAGCGCGACCGGCTCGGGCAGCGGGTCGACCGGCCGCAGCAACTCCCCTGGTACGCCGAGGGATTCACGGCTGGTGGCCAGCACCGTCAGCTGCGGGCACCGCTCCAGCAGCGCCTCCGTCAGCCGGGCGGCGGCCTCGACGACGTGCTCGCAGTTGTCGAGGATCAGCAGCATCCGCCGCCTGCCGCAGTGCTCGACGAGCCGCTCGACCGGGTCGTCGTGCCGCTCGTTCCCGGCCCGCATCGCCTCGGCGCCGGCCCCGTACAGCACGGTCTCGCGGGCGCCGACGGCGGTGAGCACGGCCTGCGGCACGTCGTCGGGGTCGTCGACGGGAGCGAGCTCGACCAGCCACACCCCGTCCGGCGCGACGTCCCGCACGGTCTCGGCGGCCTCCTGCGACAACCGCGTCTTCCCGGCCCCACCGGGCCCGAGCAACGTGACGAGCCGAGCCGCGGCGAGATCCCCGCGGATGGCCTCGATGTCGGCTTCGCGGCCCACGAAGGAGGTGAGCCGGGCACGGAGGTTGCCGAGGCCGGGGAGGCCTCCGGCGGCGCGCCCGGACACGTCGGCCGAGGCGACGGACGGCGACGGGGCGACCGGGTCGTGGGGTGCCGCAGGCCACTGCCCTGCCACCGGACCCTGCGCTGCCGCGGGCCACCGCCCGGCCGCCGCTGCCCCCTGGCCAGCCACCGGGCCCTGGCCCGCCCCCGGGCCCTGGCCTGCCGCCACCCCGTCGTCACCCACCGAGCCCCGGCCCGCAGCCGCCCCGTGGTCACCCACCGGGCCCTGGCCCGCAGCCGGCCCCCAGCCTGCCGCCACCCCGTCGTTACCCACGGAGCCCCGGCCCGCCGCCGGACCCCAGCCCGCCGTCGGCCCCGCGCTCGCCGTGCCCCCATGCCCCACCGGCGGCCTCCGCCCCGCGGCCGGGCCCCGTCCCGCCGATCCGTTGGCCAGCAACTCCCCGTGCAGTGCCCGGAGTTCCGGGCCCGGGTCCGCTCCCAAACGGTCCGCCAGCGACTGGCGTACGTCCTCGTAGGCGGCCAGCGCCTCCGCCGTGCGGCCCGCGTCGCGGAGGGCGCGTAGGCGGAGGGCCTGGAGGGGTTCGTCGAGGGGGTGGCTGTCGCAGAGGGCGGTCAGTTCGGGGAGGGACTGTTCGGCGTGGCCGAGAGCGAGCGCGGCGGTGTGGCGGGCCCGCAGGGCGTCCAGCCGCCGGGCCTCCCAACGGGCCGACTCGGCGGTGTGGTCGGGCAGGTCGGCGAGGGCGGGGCCGCGCCACAGGGCCAGGGCGTCGTCGAGGACGCCGGCCGCCTTGGTCGCGTCGCCGTCGGCCAGTGCGCGGGCGCCCTCACCGGTGAGCCGGTCGAAGCGGTGCAGGTCGATGTCGTCGGGCGCGGCGACGAGCCGGTAGCCGCCGTCCACGGAGGCGACGGCGTCCGCGCCGAGGGCCCTGCGCAGCCGCCCCACCAGCGCCTGGAGGGCGGCGGGCGCGTCGGCGGGCGGGTCGCCGCCCCACACCTCGGCGACCAGCAGCCCCACGGTCACGGTGCGGCCGGGCCGCAGCGCCAGCACGGTCAGCAGGGCACGCAGCCGCGCCCCGCCGACCGGAAGGGGGGTGCCGTCGGAACGGAGTGCCTGGGTGGTGCCGAGGATGCGATAGCGCACGGGGTCCATTGTCTCTGGTAGCTCGGGGGCCGGTCACGGGGTTACGAAGTCGGGCGGGGCTGTGTCGGGGGCGACGGTCCGCGACGGATGCGGGCCTCACTGAGGCCCCGGTCTCAACCCCGCACCGGCCGCACCGTACTGAACGTCTCCAGCACAGCCGCCGCCGAGAACGGCGGCCCGCAGCACTCCGTCTGCCGGCCCTCGTCATACACATGCCACAACCCCATGTCCCCCACCTTCTACGGAACCGATGACCGACCGCGAGACGTTTTCGTCGTACGCCCGGTACGGTCGGGCAGTCCCAGCGCGTGTACGAGAGTCGGGGGAACCCCATGACAGCCACTGCCGCCCGCCGCAGCGACCGGCGGATCAGCCCCGTCTTCGTCGGGATCCTCGCCGTGACGGCGGTGACCGGGTGGGCGACCTGGACCGGGTTCGCGGAGCAGCCCGGGGTGGCGGTGTTCCTGTTCGTGACGGCCGCGTGGATCGTCTCCCTGTGTCTGCACGAGTACGCACACGCGCGGACGGCCCTGCACAGCGGTGACATCTCGGTCGGCTCGAAGGGCTATCTGACCCTGAACCCGCTGAAGTACACCCACGCCCTGCTCAGCATCGTCCTGCCCGTCCTCTTCGTCATCATGGGCGGGATCGGCCTGCCGGGTGGCGCGGTGTTCATCGAGCGCGGGCGCATCCGGGGCCGCTGGCGGCACAGTCTCATCTCGGCGGCCGGCCCGCTGACGAACGTGCTGTTCGCGGCCGTGTGCACGGCCCCGTTCTGGCTGGACGCCCTGGACGGCGTGCCGGCCGACTTCCGGTTCGCGCTCGCCTTCCTCGCGCTGCTCCAGGTGACGGCGGCGATCCTGAACTTCCTGCCGGTCCCGGGCCTGGACGGCTACGGCGTCATCGAGCCCTGGCTGTCGTACAACATCAAGCGCCAGGTGGAGCCGTTCGCGCCGTTCGGCCTGCTGTTCGTCTTCGCGCTGCTGTGGGTGCCGTCGGTCAACCACGCGTTCTTCGACCTGGTCGACTCGATCCTGGCGGGCCTCGGGATCAGCGACATGGAGACGTACTGCGGCCAGGACCTCTACCGGTTCTGGCAGACCAGCGACTTCTGCACGGTCAGCCCGTGACCTTGCGCCGCTTCACGTAGTACCAGCACATGTTGCTGGACAGCCCCGCGATCAGCACCCAGACGATCCCCAGGAAGCTGCCCCGCGCGAAGGAGACGACCGCCGCGGCGATGGCGAGCAGGCAGACGATCAGGGCGTAGAGGGCGAGGCGGGGCATGGGGGCGATTCTCCTGTCGAGACCGGTCGGGGGACACTGCTGCGCTACGGCGTCCAGTGTCCCCCATCCCGTCACACGTCCGTGACGCGCAGTCCCGCGTGTGCCTTGTAGCGGCGGTTCACGGAGATCAGGTTGGCGACCAGCGACTCGACCTGGTGGGCGTTGCGCAGCCGGCCCGCGAAGACGCCGCGCATGCCGGGGATGCGGCCGGCGAGGGCCTGGACGATCTCGACGTCGGCGCGCTCCTCGCCCAGCACCATGACGTCGGTGTCGATCTCGTCGATCTCCGGGTCCTGGAGCAGGACGGCCGACAGGTGGTGGAAGGCGGCGGCGACCCGGGAGTCGGGCAGCAGGGCGGCGGCCTGCTCGGCGGCGCTGCCCTCCTCGGGCTTGAGGGCGTAGGCGCCCTTCTTGTCGAAGCCGAGCGGGTTGACGCAGTCGACGACCAGCTTCCCGGCGAGTTCCTCGCGCAGCGACTCCAGCGTCTTGCCGTGCCCGTCCCACGGCACGGCGACGATCACGATGTCGCTGCGCCGCGCGGTCTCGGCGTTGTCGGCGCCCTCGACCCCGTGCCCGAGCTCGGCGGCGGCGGCCTGCGCGCGGTCGGCGGCCCGCGAGCCGATGATCACCTTCTGGCCGGCCTTGGCGAGCCGGTAGGCGAGGCCCTTGCCCTGGGGGCCGGTCCCGCCGAGCACGCCGACGACCAGTCCGGAGACGTCGGGGAGGTCCCAGGGGTCCTTGGCGGGCGCCTTCGCGGGGGTCTGAGCAGCACTGTCCGTAGAGGTCATGGGCTGACTTTACGTGCGCCTCCCGCACCCCGGCCGATCAGGTGAGCGCGGGGGCACGCTCCCCCGGACCGATACGGGCGAATTCGAAGGGAACCCGGGGTCACGGGCGACCGGTTGCGGCAGGATGCGGTCGCATGGACGCCGTACGGGTCGCGTTGCTGCGCGAAGTGCTCGCCGGGACCGAGTGGCTGGGGACGACCCGGCGGTTCGCGGGGGTGCTGCGCGGGTCGGTCGTCTCGCACGGGGGCGGGCTGCTGCTGGTCGGCACCCCGGAGTACGAGCCCTGGCATCTCGCGGCCCATCTGGTGGACGAGGCGGCCTGGTCCGGCACCCCGGAGCTGGCCCCCACCCTCGTACGGCATGACGCGCGCCCCTCCGACCCGGCCCATCTGGCCGTCGGCCCCGGCCGGCTGGCGGCGGCGCGGCGTGGCGAGACGCTGCTGGTGGTGGCGCCGGAGGAGCCGGACGCCCCGCTGCTGGAGCGGGTGCACGACGCCCGGCGGGCCGGTGCCACCGTTCTCGCCCTCGGCCCCGGCGAGGGCGGCCTGGCGGCGATGGCGCACGAGTCGCTGGCGGTGCCGGAGGGCACGGACCTCGATCTGGACACCGTGCAGCATCTGGTGAGCGCGGCGGCCGGGGAGAACGCCCTGCCCGCGCCGCGCGGCCCGCGCCGCTTCCGGGACCGGCTCTCCCGGCTGACGGAACAGCTGACGGCACCGCCGCCGACGCGCTGGTAGCGGGAAATTCGGTTGCCGGGGCGGGCGGGCCGCCCGAGCATGACCGGTCGTGACCGACACCGACACCGACGCCGATCCGGCGCCCTCCCGCCTGCGTTCCGTCCTCCCCGACCTCGCTCCCTGGCGGGCGTCGGCCGACTTCCGGCGGCTGTGGGTGTCGGGGCTGGTCTCGTACTTCGGCAGCTTTCTGACGTTCGTCGCGCTGCCGGTGCAGATCAAGGAGCTGACGGGGTCGGCGGCGGCGGTCGGGGCCATCGGCGCGGTGGAACTCGTCCCGCTGATCGTTTTCGGGCTGTACGGCGGTGCCCTCGCCGACGCGCTCGACAAGCGCGGCCTGATCATCTGGACGGAGGCCGGGCAGGGCCTGCTGAGCGCGGTGCTGCTGCTCAACGCGCTGCTGCCGCGGCCCGCCGTGTGGCCGCTGTATGCCGTGGCCGCCGTCTCCTCGGCGCTGACGTCGGTGCAGCGGCCCGCGCTCGACTCGCTGTGGCCGCGGATCGTGGCCCATGAGCATCTGCCGGCCGCGGCCTCCCTCAACACCTTCCGCTGGACGGTCGGCGGGGTCGCGGGCCCGGCGCTGGCGGGTGTGGTCGTCGCGTACGCGGGCCTCGGCTGGGCCTACGCCGCCGACCTGGCGACCTTCGTGGTCTCCGTGGCCCTGATGATCCCGATCGCGGCCTCCCCCGCCGCGCACGAGGCGGCGAAGCCGTCGCTGAAGGCGATCGCCGAGGGGGCCAGGTACGCGTGGGGCCGCAAGGAGTTGCTCGGCACCTATGCCGTCGACGTGGTCGCGATGCTGCTGGCGATGCCGCTGGCCGTACTGCCGTTCCTCGCGGACGAGCTGGACGCCGAGTGGGCGCTGGGCCTGATGTACGCGACGGTGCCGCTGGGCGCGATGCTGGTGAGCGTGACGAGCGGCTGGACGGCGCGCGTCCACCGGCACGGCCGGATGGTCGTGCTGTCGGCGGCGCTGTGGGGCGTGGCGATCGCGGCGGCCGGCGTCGTGGGGAACGTATGGCTGGTGCTGCTGTTCCTGACCGTGGCCGGGGGGTGCGACATGGTCAGCGGGATCTTCCGCGGGGTGATGTGGAACCAGACGATCCCGGACGAGCTGCGGGGCCGGCTCGCCGGGATCGAGCTGTTGTCCTACTCGGTCGGCCCGACCCTCGGCCAGGTCAGGTCGGGCGGTTTCGCCGCCTGGTGGGGGGTGCGGGCGTCGGTGTGGTCGGGCGGGCTGCTGTGCGCGGGCGCGGTGGGACTGCTGGCCCTGTGCCTGCCGAAGCTGATGACGTACGACGCCCGCACCGACGACCACGCGGCGCGGGTACGGGCCCAGCGCGAGACCGCCGCACGGGTGAGCCCCGCCGAGGCCTGATCAGTCGTCCTCGGCACCCTTCGCGGCGTCGTGCCACTTGGGGTCGTTCTCCCACTGGAGGTTGCGCTCGCGGGCGGTCTCCATCGCGTGTTCGGCCTCCTGCCGGGAGGCGTACGGGCCGAAGCGGTCCTTGGCGGGGCAGTCCGGCCCCTCCTCGACCTTCTTGTGCTCCAGGCAGTAGTACCACTCGCCCGGCTTGCCGACCGTGCGCTTCTTGAACAAGGCCATGACCTGCTCCTCTCGCCAGGGACATGTTCCCCCACCGCGGCTCGTTAGACTCGCTGGCATGTCTGGCCAGTCGCTGCTCGTCCCAGGGGAGCTGTCCCCCACCCGTTCCGTGCCCGGAAACATCCGTCGCCCCGAGTACGTCGGCAAGCCCGCGCCGACGCCGTACACCGGTCCGGAGGTGCAGACGCCCGAGACGATCGAGGCGATGCGGATCGCCGGCCGTGTCGCGGCCCGGGCGATGGCCGAGGCGGCCAAGAAGATCGCACCCGGTGTCACGACCGACGAACTGGACAAGGTGGCGCACGAGTACATGTGCGACCACGGCGCCTACCCCTCGACGCTCGGCTACCGCGGCTTCCCCAAGTCGCTGTGCACGAGCGTCAACGAGGTGATCTGCCACGGCATCCCGGACTCGACGGTCCTCAAGGACGGCGACATCGTCAACCTCGACGTGACGGCGTACATCGGCGGGGTGCACGGCGACAACAACGCCACCTATCTGGTCGGGGAGGTCGACGAGGAGAGCCGCCTGCTGGTGGAGCGGACGCGCGAGTCCCTCGACCGCGCGATCAAGGCGGTCAAGCCGGGCCGCCAGATCAACATCATCGGCCGGGTCATCGAGTCGTACGCCAAGCGCTTCGGCTACGGCGTCGTCCGTGACTTCACCGGGCACGGCATCAACTCGTCCTTCCACAGCGGCCTGATCATCCCGCACTACGACAGCCCGCACGCGACGACGGTCATCCAGCCCGGCATGACGTTCACGATCGAGCCGATGCTGACGCTGGGCACCCACGACTACGACATGTGGGACGACGGCTGGACAGTCGTCACGAAGGACCGCAAGCGGACGGCACAGTTCGAGCACACGCTGGTGGTGACGGAGAGCGGCGCCGAGATCCTGACGCTGCCGTAGCCCGCCGAGACCCGCCCCCCCTGCTGGGGGCGGGTCTTTTCTTGTACGGTTTTACCGACAGGCTGTCGGCAAACCTATTGACTTAGGTAAGCCTTACCTTAGAGGATATGGCGCATGGACTCCTTCTCGACAGTCATCCGCACCGCGTCCCACGAACAGCACGTCGAAGCGGAGACCTCGACGTTCATGAGCGACCTGCTCGGCGGCCGGCTGGGCGTCGACGCGTACGCGCGCTACACCGAGCAACTGTGGTTCGTGTACGAGGCACTGGAGTCCGGCGCGGACCGGCTGGCGTCGGACCCGGTGGCCGGGCCCTTCATCCAGCCGGAGCTGTACCGGCTGGCCGCGCTGGAGCGGGACCTGGAGCATCTGCGGGGCCCCGGATGGCGTACGGGACTGTCGGCGCTGCCCGCCACCCGGGCGTACGCGGACCGGGTGCGCGAGTGCGCCGAGCGCTGGCCCGCGGGATACATCGCCCACCACTACACGCGCTACCTCGGCGACCTGTCCGGCGGCCAGCTCATCCGCGACAAGGCGGAGCGGACGTGGGGCTTCGCGCGCAAGGGCGACGGCGTGCGGTTCTACGTGTTCGAGGGGATCGCCAACCCGGCCGCGTTCAAGCGGGGTTACCGCGCACTGCTGGACGCGGTCCGGGCGGACGACCTGGAGAAGCAGCGGATCGTGGCGGAGTGCAGGCGGGCGTTCGCGCTGAACACGGCGGTGTTCCGGGCGCTGGGCGAGGAATTCCCGCTCAGCGCCTGAGGCCGGCCGAGAGGTCTACCGCTCGGGCTCGCGCTCCAGCACCACCCGGCCGCCGATCTCCACCCAGCCGTAGGGCTGCGGAGCGGTGAGGATCTGGGAGCCCGCGCCCTGGGTGATGTTCAGGGCGCGGCCGAGCAGGTCGGTGAGCAGGATCGCCGCGGCGCCCGTCGCCTCGTCCTCGTCGACGCCGTCGTCGCGGCCGGGGAAGGCACGGGCCCTGACCCGGCCGGCGGGTTCGTCCTCCCAGGCCCAGGCGTAGATCCACTCCCCCTTGGGCGGTACGGGGAGATCGTCGACCTCGGCGGCGGAGGCGTACTGGCGCAGTGTGCGCGGCGGGACCCACTCCGCCCGCGCCTCGATCCAGCTGAACTCCCCGTCCAGCCGGGCGCCGACGGGCCCCGCGGGCGTGACCAGTTCGGGCACGTCCAGCAGCCAGGCCGTGCCGACGCAGGGGTGGCCGGCGAAGGGCAGGCGCAGGGTGGGGGTGTAGATGTCGATGACGCCGCGCTCGGGGTCGTCGACGAACACGGTCTCACTGAAGCCGAGCTTGCCCGCGAACGCCTGGCGTTCGTCCCTGCCGGGCATCACGGAGCCCTCACGGACGACGCCGAGTTCGTTGCCGTATCCGCCGTTGGGCGCACAGAAGACGCGGAGGACGTCGTAGTCAGTCACGGGGGCATTGAAACATTGCGCGGGCGGCGAGAGCTTCCCAGGTGGCGGCTCCGCCGGGGAGGGCTTGTACGGTCGTGGGCTCGACGGCGTACGGGAGCGAGGCGATCGTCTCGGCGTATCCGCGTTCCAGGGCGGCCCGTTGCCGTGCCGGGCGGGTCGCGAGGTCGCCCATGCGGTGCTCGTGGTCGTGCGTGAACCGCTCGGCCGCCTCGCGCCAGACCTTGTCGTCGGGCACCTGGCCGAGCACCACGGACGGCGGGGTCCGGCCCTCCGCGAGCGCCGCCACGGCCCGGTCGTGCCCGTCGAGGATGACGAAACCGTCGAGGAAGGTCACCCACCACAGCAGGACGGGCGCGAGGGTGCCCTCGCGGGCGTGCTTGCGGTACGCCTTCACCCGCCCGGCGTCCGGTGCGGAGAGCCGCCGCAGCGGCAGAACGCCGTTCCAGCCGCCCCCGCAGTACAGCTCCAAGCGGCCGCCCGGCCAGTCCCGTACGAAGTCCGCGGTCCAGACGCAGGGCGGGAACCCGGTCCGCAGGGCCAGCTCCCAGCGGCCGTCCCGCAACGGCGTTGCGTCCGCCTCCTCCAGCCAACGCGTGTACTGATGCGTCCAGTCGAGCGGCGAGCGCTGGTCGGCCGACCGCAGGGGCGGCAGCGGGGAGCGGTAGCCCCCGAGCCGGTGGAGGTGGAAATCCGGACAGCAGCCCGTACCCACCGACCTCCCCAGCAGCAGAGGCTGTTCGCCCTGCCGCAGCAACAGCCGGCGACCGTCCGCCCGTTCCCAGCGCAACGCGGCCGGGCCGGGGCGGCCGTGCATGTTCAGTACCAGCCGTCCCGGCCCCAGCAGTTCTCTGTGCCCCCTGTTCATGGGGACCAGTTCCCCCCGGCCTGGAATCTGTGAGACCTCTTTGAGCTTCCCTTGACGCTTCCTTGGGGTCCGTTTTAGGTCACCGTGATCGTGACGTGCCCTTACAGCGTCTATGAGAGGTGAATCACGGCACGGCCGGGTATCACGCAGGTAAGCCTCGGTTAAGTTAGGGCAGCCTCACCAATCCGTGTGAGCGCTGTCACGTGATTTTTCGGCCACCCATAGCCACCCACGGGAGCCTGCATGCGAGCCGTCCGTCTGTCCGCCGTCACCGCCACCGCCACCGTGGCGGCTCTGACCGCCCTCACCGGATGCACCGAGAAGGGCGGCGACGCGAGCAGTGATCGGGTGATCAACGTGACCGCCACCGACAGCAAGTGCGAGGTGTCCACCAAGGAGTTCCCGGCCGGGCACGTCGAGCTCGCCATCGAGAACAAGGGCTCCAAGGTCACCGAGGTCTACCTCCTCTTCCCCGACGACCGCATCGTCACCGAGCGGGAGAACATCGGCGCCGGCACCAAGCAGCGCGTCACCGCCGAGGTGAAGGCCGGCGACTACACCATCGCCTGCAAGCCCGGCATGAAGGGCGACGGCATCCGCCAGGACGTCAAGGCCACCGGCGGCACCGCCGCCAAGCGCGACCCGCGCCTCGACAAGGCCGTCGCCGCCTACCGCACCTATGTGCAGGAGCAGGCCGACGCGACCCTGCCGCTCGCCGAGACCTTCGCCAAGGCGGTCAAGGACGGCGACCTCAAGGCGGCCCAGAAGGCCTACGCCCCCTCCCGGATCGGCTGGGAGCGCACCGAGCCGGTCGCCGAGTCGTTCGGTGACATCGACCCCAAGGTCGACGTCCGTGAGGACGGCCTGGAGGAGGGGCAGGACCCGGCGAAGGACTGGACCGGCTGGCACCGGCTGGAGAAGTCCCTCTGGAAGGACAAGAAGCTCACCGCGCGCGAGTCCGAGCTCGCCGACCAGCTGATCACCGACCTCAAGAACTGGCAGACGCGGGTCGGCAAGGCGAACATCACCCCGACCTCCATGGCCAACGGCGCCAAGGAGCTCCTCGACGAGGTCGCCACCGGCAAGGTCACCGGCGAGGAGGAGCGCTACTCGCACACCGACCTCGTCGACTTCAAGGCCAATGTCGAGGGCGCCGAGAAGTCGTACGAGCTGCTGAAGGCCGTCGCCAAGGAGAACGACCCCGCCCTGGTGACCGAGCTGGACAAGCAGTTCGCCGCGATCGACACGCTGCTCGACAAGTACCGGGCCGACAAGACGTCGTACGACTTCACCTCGTACGACAAGGTCGGCGACGCCGACCGCAAGGAGCTGTCGGACGCGGTGAACGCGCTCGCGGAGCCGCTGTCCAAGCTCGCCGCCGCCGTCGTCGTGAAGTGAGTGGGGGGCACCCGATGAGCGAGAACCCGCAGACCGACAACTCACCGGCCCCGTCCCGGCGTTCGCTCATCGGCTGGGGCGGTGCCGGGCTCGCGCTCGGTGCCGTCGCGGCCGGTGGCGCGGTCGCGATGACCCGTGGCGGCGACGACGTCGACACCGTCGCCGCCGAGGCGGGCGCCGCGATCGAGTTCCACGGCCCCCATCAGGCCGGTATCTCCACGCCGGTGCAGGACCGGCTGCACTTCGCCGCGTTCGACGTGAAGACCGAGGACCGCGCCGAGTTCGTGCAGATGCTGAAGGACTGGACGGCCGCGGCCCGCCGGATGACCGGTGGACAGGCCGTCGGGGACGGGGCCTTCGGCGGGCTGGCGGAGGCCCCGCCGGACGACACCGGCGAGGCCGTGGGGCTCAAGCCGTCACGGCTGACGCTCACCATCGGGTTCGGGCCCTCGCTGTTCCAGAAGTTCGGCCTCGCGGACCAACAGCCCGACGCGCTCGTCGAGTTGCCGCACTTCGCCGGGGACGCCCTGGACAGGAACCGCAGCGGCGGCGACCTGTGCGTCCAGGCCTGCGCCGACGATCCGCAGGTCGCCGTGCACGCGATCCGCAACCTCGCCCGCATCGGCTTCGGCAAGGTCGTCATCAAGTGGTCGCAGCTCGGCTTCGGCAAGACGTCGTCGACCACGCCCGAGGAGCAGACCCCGCGCAACCTCATGGGCTTCAAGGACGGCACCCGCAACATCGCGGGCACGGAGACGGACCGTCTGAAGAAGTTCGTGTGGGTCGACGAGAAGGCCGGGCCGGACTGGATGGTCGGCGGGTCCTATCTCGTCGCCCGGCGCATCCGGATGCACATCGAGACCTGGGACCGCACCTCCTTGCAGGAGCAGGAGGACATCTTCGGCCGTGACAAGGGCGAGGGCGCCCCGGTCGGCAAGGCCAAGGAACGCGACGAGCCGTTCCTGAAGGCGATGAAGCCCGACGCGCACGTCCGGCTCGCGCACCCGACCGCCAACCACGGGTCGACGATCCTGCGCCGCGGCTACTCCTTCACCGACGGCACGGACGGCCTCGGCCGTCTGGAGGCGGGCCTGTTCTTCCTGGCGTACCAGAAGGACGTCCGCGAGGGCTTCATCCGCATCCAGCGCAATCTGGCCACGGACGCCCTCAACGAGTACATCCAGCACGTGGGTTCGGCGGTCTTCGCCGTCCCGCCCGGCGTCCGGGACAAGGACGACTGGTGGGGCCGGACGCTGTTCTCCAAGGAGGCGTGAGCGACCGTGTTCTCCAACTACCTGATCGGTCTGCGCGAGGGCCTGGAGGCGTCCCTCGTCGTCTGCATCCTCATCGCCTACCTGGTGAAGACGGAGCGCAAGGACGCGCTGAGGCCCGTCTGGACCGGCATCGGCGTCGCCGTCGCGCTCGCGCTCGGTTTCGGCTGCGCGCTCGAATTCGGCTCCCAGGAGCTGACGTTCGAGGCGCAGGAGGCGCTCGGCGGCTCCCTGTCGATCCTCGCGGTCGGCCTGGTGACGTGGATGGTCTTCTGGATGCGGCGCACCGCCCGGCACTTGAAGGCGGAGTTGCACGGAAAGCTGGACGCCGCCCTCCGGATGGGCACCGGCGCACTGGTCGCCACCGCGTTCCTCGCCGTCGGCCGGGAGGGCCTGGAGACGTCCCTGTTCGTGTGGACGTCGGTACACGCGGCCGGTGACGGCACCCCGCGTCCGGTCATCGGCGCCGGGCTCGGCATCGCCACGGCGGTCGTGCTGGGCTGGCTGTTCTACCGGGGCGCGCTGAAGATCAACCTCGCCAAGTTCTTCACCTGGACCGGCGGCATGCTGGTCGTCGTGGCCGCGGGTGTGCTGGCGTACGGCTTCCACGACCTCCAGGAGGCCGGCTGGCTGCCGGGGCTCACGAACCGGGCCTTCGACATCAGCGACACCATCCCGCCGGACAGCTGGTACGGCACCCTGCTCAAGGGCATCCTCAACTTCCAGCCGGACCCGACGGTCCTCCAGGTCACGGTGTGGCTGCTGTACTTGATCCCGACGCTCGCCCTGTTCCTCGCCCCGGTAGGGTTCGCCTCCGGGAAGGGGAAGGTGAAGATACCCGATGAGCAGGGATCGCAGCCCTCGAAGGCTACGTCTTCTTCGGCGGATTGACCGGAGGGCGCTGATAGCGGCCTCGGTGACCGCTTTGTCGCTGACGGCGAGCGGATGCGTGGTGGTGCACGGGGAACGCGAAGTACTCCCCGCGACGACCAAGGCCGAGGCCGCGAAGGCGCTTCAGGAGTTCACGACCGCGTACAACGACGCGGACAAGGCGTACGACAGTTCACTGGACGCGGACCATGTCACCGGGCCCCTCGGCGACATCGACGCCGCGCGTCTGAAGGCCGGTTCGGTCACCAGCCCGGACGGCAACCCCTCGCACACGCCGCTGAAGCTGACCGACGTGAAGTACACGATCACCGAGAAGGCGGGCTGGCCGCGCTGGTTCGTCGCGGACGCGGCCGCCAACAAGGGCGGCAGCGCGCGCTGGCTGTTCGTGTTCACCCGGGGCGGCCTCGACGAGCCGTTCCAGGCGGCGTATCTGACGCTGGTCGCCCCGGACGAGGTACCGGAGTTCAAGACGGACGCGGACGGCTGGGCCGAGGCGGTCCCCGTGAACTCCACCGAACTGACCGTCGCGCCCGGGGACTTGAGCCAGGACTACGCGACCTACCTCCAGGACGGCAAGGGCAAGGTCTTCGCGGACGGCACGCACACCAGCGGGTGGCGTACCGACCGGCAGAAGGACGCCAAGAAGCCGGGCCTGGTCAAGCAGTACATCGACGAGCCCCTCACCAGCGGCGCGTACGCCCCGCTCGCGCTGCGGACGAAGGACGGCGGCGCGGCGGTGTTCTTCACCACGCGCCACTACGTGAAGCAGACCGCCGCACCCGGCACCTCGGTGCCCGCCCAGACGGCGGCCGTGCGGGCGCTGACGACCGGCGAGGTCAAGCAGTCGCTGACGCTGGAGTCGATCTCCAACGAGATCGCCCTGGACCCGCCGAAGAGCACGGCCGGCGGCCAGGTGAAGCTGCTGGGCCGCATCCAGGGCCTGACGGCCGGCAAGGGCGAGTAGCCGCTACGGCGTCTCAGCCGCGCAGGGGCCAGGCCGCGGAGGCGTGGTCGGGCTCCGCGCCGGCGTAGCGGGCGCAGGCGTCGGTGAGGACCTCGAGGAGGCTCAGCGGGTCGGGCAGCGGGTGTTCGAGGCCGCGGACCCAGTGCACGGACTGGCCCTCACCCGGCAGTTGCGCGGGCGGTACGAGGACGTACGACCCCCGGCAGTGCCAGCGCAGTCCGGGGTGCTCGTCCATGGTCTCGGGGTGGCAGTCCAGCTCGCACGGCCACCACTCGTCCTCGTCCTCGGGGGTACCGCGGGTGAGGGTGAAGAACAGGAGGCGGCCGTCGCTGCTCTCGGCGACCGGCCCGACCTCGATGCCGGAGGCGAGCAGCCGCTCCATGGCCTCCAGGCCCGCGTCCAGGGGGACGTCCAGGACGTCGTGGACCATGCCGGTGGCGGTGATGAAGTTGGCCTGCGGCTGATGCCGGGCCCAGCGCTCGATCTGGCCGCGGTCGGTGGTGGACTGCGTCTGCCACGCGAAGGAGACGGGGTGCCGGGCGGGGGTGGGACAGCCGACCCGGTCGCAGGAGCAGCGGTAGCCGGGAGCCGGGTGCGCGGCGGGCGCGAGCGGCAGTCCCGCTCCGGCGGCGGCCAGCAGCAGGGCCTCACGGCCGCCGTCGTCGGCGGCCTCCTTGGGGCGGCGTCCGCGCAGCCACTGGGTGAGTTTGCCCTGAAGGCCGGTCCGGCCGCCGAACTCCTGGCTCATCTATCCCCTCGCCTCGCTGTGTGCGGACAGCATGCCCTATGGTCCCACCATCCTGCGCTCCGGGGGGCCGGAGCCGACAACCGGGGTAGGTGGGACAGGGCGTACCGGGGCTGCCGATCGCGCGCCATGGCCCGCTTTGCCGGGATTTAGCCCCTCCTCGCAAGGTTCCGGCTCAGCGGGGCGCGAGGCCGTGGAGGGCGTAGTCGACGAGGGTGTCGGTGTACTCGTACGAGATCGGGCCGGTGTGCTGGAGCCAGCGCTGGGCCAGCGGGGAGATGAAGAACTCCAGGGCGATGCGCGGGTCGATGTCCGGGCGCACCTCACCGGCTCGCTGCGCGGCGCGCAGCCGGTCGGCGTAGAGCTGGAGGGACGGCTCCATGAGTGTGGCCGCGCACCTGCGGCCGAGTTCCTCGTCGACCAGCCCTTCGGCCGCCAGGGCCCGTGACGGCGCCGCGTACCGGGGGTCCTTGAGCTGGTCGACGGTGGCCCGCAGCACGGCCTTGATGTCGGCGGCGAGGTCACCGGTGTCCGGGATGACGTACGGCTCCTCGCCCGCCTCCCGCGACGCCTGGGCGAAGAGGTCCAGGAACGCCTCCAGGAGGACGTCCGCCTTCGACGACCACCACCGGTAGATCGTCTGCTTGCCGACGCCGGCGCGGGCGGCGATGCCCTCGATGGTGGTCTTGGGGTAGCCGACCTCGACGACGAGCGCGAGGGCGGCGTCGTAGATGGCGCGGCGGGACTTCTCGCTGCGGCGGCTGGAGTCGGGGGCAGGGGGTCGCTGCTTGGGCATGGGGTGACGGTACCAAGGGGGTGAGACGGGGCGTCTCGTCACGGTGTCCGGGGCGGCCATGCGTCGCCCCAGTCCGCGTCGCGTGCGGCCTTGTACAGGTCGCCGTGGCGTTTGGTGACCGTCGTCCGGGTCAGGCGCTCGTCCGGCTCGCACAGGTCGAGGAGGACCTGGCCCTTGCGGATCTGGGGACGGCGGACGGCACGGGCGGCGGCCGGGGTGACGGGGAAGCGGGTGGCGGCGACGTAGCTGAACTTCTCGTCCTCGTAGGCGAGGGAGCCGCCCTTGACCTTGCGGTGCAGGGAGGAGCGGCTGACCCGGGCGGAGAAGTGGCACCAGTCCTCGCCGGGGACGATCGGGCAGCGGGCACTGTGCGGGCAGGGGGCGGCGACGTGGAAGCCGGCGGCGATGAGCCGGTCCCTGGCCTCGATCACGCGGGCGTAGCCGGCCGGGGTGCCGGCCTCGACGATCACCACGGCCTGCGCGGCGGTCGCGGCGGCGTCGACGAGGGCGGTGCGGTCGGCGGGGGTGAGTTCGTTGAGGACGTAGGAGACGGTGACGAGATCGGTGCTCTCGATGGTGAGCGCCGCTCCGATACGGGAGCGCTGCCATGTCGCCGCGCCGAGCGCGGGGTTGGCGGCGGCGATCTCGCGGCCCAGGGCCAGCGCGGGTTCCGCCCAGTCGAGGACGGTGACCGGGCGGGTGCCGTCCCAGGTGGCGGTGACGGCCCAGGTCGCGGCGCCGGTGCCGCCGCCGACGTCGACGTGGCTCTGCGGGGACCAGTCGGGGGCGGCCGCCGCGAACTCCGCCAGGGCCGACCGCACGGCCTCGAAGGTGGCGGGCATCCGGTAGGCGGCGTACGCGGCGACGTCCGCGCGGTCACGGAGGATCGGGGCGTCGGTCGGGGTGGCCCCGCGGTAGGTGGCGATCAGCCGCTCCACGGCCTGGGCGGCCTGCCGGGGCGGGAGACCGTCGAGGAGACCGGCGAGGGTGGCGCGGAGGGACTCGGCCGGGGGTACGGGGACGTTCACCCGGTGATTCTACGGTTGCCGACCCGACCCCGAAGAGGTCACTTCTCCCGTACCGCCCGCGCCACCCGCGTCGCCGCGTCCGCCCTCGGCCCGTTGTCCGCCGGGCGGCGTCTCGGGTGGACCGTGTTCGCCAGCAGGACCAGGAACGTGTCCGTCGCCCGGTCCAGGACCAGGGACGTGCCCGTGAAGCCCGTGTGGCCTGCGGCGCCCCGGCCCGCCAGTTCGCCCATGAACCACGGCTGGTCCAGGGCGAAACCCAGGCCCGGTGGGGTCAGCAGCAGTTCCACGAAGTCGGGGCCCAGGATGCGGGCCGGGCCGTACGAGCCGCCCGCCAGGATCGTGCGGCAGAACACCGCGAGGTCGTGGGCCGTGGAGAAGAGGCCCGCGTGGCCGGCCACACCGCCCAGCGCCCACGCGTTCTCGTCGTGGACGACACCCCGCAGCATCCCCCGGTCCACCTTCGCCCAGGGCCGGCGCTGGTCCTCCGTGGCCGCCGCCCCGGGGCAGGGCCCGAAGGCCGTGGACGTCATGCCCAGGGGGCGCGTGATGCCGTCGTGGATCAGGACGTCGAGGGTGCGGCCGGTGATGCGTTCCAGGACGTGCTGGAGGAGCAGGAGGTTGAGGTCGGAGTAGCAGTACGTGCCCGGCACACCGATCGGCGGCTCCGCCTGGAGGGCCGCGAGGCGGGCCGTGTCGTCCGGGTGGTCGTACAGCGGGAGTTCGGGGCGCAGGCCCGAGGTGTGGGTGAGGAGTTCGCGGACGGTGATGCCGTGCGCGGCCGCCGCCCGGAAGTCCGGGAGGTACGCGCCCACCCTGGCGTCGATGCCGAGCGTGCCCCGCTCGATCTGCTGGATCGTGGCGACCGCCGTGAACAGCTTGGTGAGGGAGGCCAGATCGAAGGGGGTGTCCGTCGTCATCGGGACGCGGCTCCGGCGCGGCAGCTCCACGCCCGCGTCCGCCTCCGGGTCGTACGACGCGTATCGGACCGCCCAGCCCGCCGCCTCCTCCACGGCGACGACCGGCCCCCGGCCGGCCACGACGACCGCGCCCGCGGCCCAGGGGCGTTCGCCGGTGGTGAGGTCGTGGACGTCCTGGGCGAGGAGCCGCAGTTCCCCGGGGTCCAGTCCGGCCCGTTCCGGTGTGTCGCTGCGCAGTCTCGGCGCGCTCAGCTCTCCGCTCCCTCCACACTCGCACGTCTGTTCCAAGGACGGCACATTCCCATGAAACAGGTAAGCGCTACCAGTGCTGCCGACAACTGGACGACGGCCATCGGGACCGCGGTTCCCTCCCCGGCGATCCCGACCAGCGGGGAGGCGATCGCGCCGATGAGGAAGGAGGACGTGCCGAGCAGGGCGGACGCGGAGCCCGCCGCGTGCTTGGTGCGCAGCAGGGCGAGGGACTGGGCGTTGGGGAGGGTCAGGCCCATCGCCGACATCAGGACGAAGAGCGCCGCCGCCACCGGGGCCAGGCCGACCTCGCCGAACACGCCCAGGGACATCAGCAGCAGCGCCGCCGCGGCCGCGGTCACGATCGCGAGGCCCGCACCGAGCACCACCTCCAGGCTGACCCGCCCGACCAGCAGCTTGCCGTTGATCTGGCCCACGGCCACCAGGCCGACCGAGTTGACGCCGAACAGCAGGCTGAAGGTCTGCGGGGAGGCGCCGTAGATCTCCTGGACCACGAACGGCGAGGCCGAGATGTAGGCGAACAGCGCGGCGAAGGCGAAGCCGCCGGTCAGCATGTACCCGGCGAAGGGCAGGTCGGCGAGGAGGGCGCGCATCGAGCGCAGGGCCTCGCCGACGCCGCCGACGTGCCGGACCTCCACGGGGAGGGTCTCCGGGAGCCGTGCCCACACCAGCCCGGCGAGCAGCGCCCCGATGACCGTGAGGACGACGAACACGCCCCGCCAGTCCGTCACCGTCAGGATCTGGCCGCCGATGAGCGGCGCCACGATCGGGGCGACGCCGCCGATCAGCATGAGGGTGGAGAAGAAGCGGGCCATGGCGACCCCGTCGTAGAGGTCGCGTACGACGGCCCGGGCGATGACGATTCCGGCCGCGCCCGCGAGGCCCTGCGTCAGCCGGAACGCGACCAGCGTCTCGACGGTCGGGGCGAGGGCGCACAGGGCGGTGGCGAGGACGTAGACGACCAGCCCGATGAGCAGCGGGCGGCGGCGGCCCCAGCGGTCGCTCATCGGGCCGACCACCAGCTGCCCGAGGGCCATGCCGGCGAGGCAGGCGGTGAGGGTGAGCTGGACGGTCGCCGCGGGCGCGTGCAGGGACGTCGTGACCTCGGGGAGCGAGGGGAGGTACATGTCCATCGCCAGCGGGGGCGTCGCGGTCAGGCCGCCGAGGATGAAGGTGACGAGCAGTCCGGTGCGGCGCACAGCGGGGGCGGCCGCCTCCGTCTCCGGTGCGGCCGCCTGGTTCAGGTCCGGTGTGGATGGCCCGCGCTCGGGCATGTGCCCCTCCCTCTCGATGTACTGCGCCGCCTATGCTCTCAGCTCGTACACAGTGGCGAGCGTCACGAACAGGGGCGGGTGCGTACCGGCATGGCGGAACAGAGCGTGCGCTGGGGAATTCTGGCGACCGGCGGGATAGCGGCGGCGTTCACGGCGGATCTCGTCGATCTGCCGGACGCGGAGGTCGTGGCGGTGGCCTCGCGCAGCGAGGAGTCGGCGCGGGCGTTCGCGGAGCGGTTCGGGATCGAGCGGGCGTACGGGCACTGGGGCGCGCTGGCCGAGGACGCGGACATCGATGTCGTGTACGTCGCCACACCGCACTCGGCGCACCGGGCCGCCGCCGGGCTGTGTCTGGAGGCCGGGCGGAACGTGCTGTGCGAGAAGGCGTTCACGCTGAACGCGCGCGAGGCGGAGGAGCTCGTCGGGCTGGCGCGGGAGCGCGGGAGCTTCCTGATGGAAGCGATGTGGATGTACTGCAACCCGCTGATCCGGCAGCTGAAGGCGCTGGTGGACGACGGTGCGATCGGTGAAGTACGCAGCGTCCAGGCCGACTTCGGACTGGCCGGCCCCTTCCCGCCCTCGCACCGGCTGCGCGACCCCGCGCAGGGCGGCGGCGCGCTCCTGGACCTCGGCGTGTACCCGGTGTCGTTCGCCCAGCTGCTGCTCGGAGAGCCGTCCGATGTGGTGGCGAGAGCGGTGCTCTCCGACGAGGGCGTCGATCTCCAGACGGGCGCCCTTCTCTCCTTCGAGAGCGGCGCTCTCGCTTCGGTGCACTGCTCCATCATCGGCGGTACGGCGACCTCGGCCTCGATCACCGGCTCCCAGGGCCGCATCGACGTGCCGTACGGCTTCTTCTTCCCGGACCGGTTCGTGCTGCACCGGGACGGCCGTGACCCCGAGGAGTTCAAGGCCGACGCGGCCGCCGGTCCGCGCAACAGCCTCAAGCACGAGGCCACCGAGGTCATGCGGGCCCTGCGGGCCGGCGAGACCGAGTCACCGCTCGTCCCGCTCGACGGCACCCTGGCCGTGATGCGGACGCTCGACGCGATCAGGGACCGCGTCGGCGTCCGCTACCCGGGAGAGCTCGCCGAGGAGGCCGTCACGCCGGCGTGAACCCGTGGTTGCCCACCTCCGTCACGAAGGAGGCGGCCGTGGTCAACGGTGCTCCGGGCGTGGTGACGTACGGCAGGGTCTTGAAGTCGGCGCGGGCCCCGGCCCCGTCGAGGGTGACGGTCGTGTAGCCGCGCCGGCCGTCGTAGAACTTCAGGTGCGGGTTGGCGGCCGTGTAGGTGGCCCAGTTCGAGGGTTTCTCCTCGCCGTCCTTGCCGCTGCTGACCGAGGTGGCGACGAGCTCGGTGCCGAGGGTGCGGGAGAACGGGTCGTCGAAGTCGTCCTTGATGTCGAAGGCGTACCCCCGGTGGAGGTCGCCGGTGAGCACCATCAGGTTCTCGATCCCGGCCGCCTTGACGCCGTCGAGGATGCGGCGGCGGGCGGCCGGGTAGCCGTCCCAGGCGTCCATGGAGACCGCGGGCTCGGGGGTGAGGTCCAGTCGGCGCCGCGCGAAGCAGACCTGCTGGGGCACCACGTTCCACAGGGCCCGCGAGGTGCTCCAGCCGTCGAGCAGCCACTGCTCCTGGGCCGCCCCCGTCATCGTCCGGGTGGGGTCCTCCGACTCGGGTCCGGGGGCGTGCTTGGCGCCGCCGTAGGCCTGGTCGGAGCGGTACTGGCGGGTGTCGAGGACGTCGAACTGGGCCAGCGGGCCCCACTGGAGCCGTCGGTAGAGCTGCATGTCGGGGCCTACGGGCAGCTGCGCCAGGCGCAGCGGCTGGTTCTCCCAGTAGGCGCGGTAGGCGGCGGCGCGGCGCAGCAGGAACTGCTCCGCCGGGACGTCGTCCTCGGAGACGGAACCGGCGTAGTTGTTCTCGGTCTCGTGGTCGTCGAAGGTGACGACGAAGGGGTGCATGGCGTGCGCGGCCCGCAGGTCCGGGTCGCTCTTGTAGAGGGAGTACCGCAGCCGGTAGTCCTCCAGCGTCTCGGTCTCGTGGTCGAAGAGGGCCGGAAGCGACCGGTCGGTGTAGTCGCGGGCGCCGCCCGCCGGGCCGACGGCGTACTCGTAGAGGTAGTCGCCGAGGTGCAGGACCAGGTCGACGTCGTCCTCGGCGAGGTGGCGGTAGGCCGTGAAGTAGCCGTCGTGGTAGGCCTGGCAGGAGACGGCGGCCAGGGTCATGGCGGAGACCTGGCTGTCGGCGGCGGGCGCGGTGCGGGTGCGGCCGGTCTCGCTGAGCCAGTCGCCGACCCGGAAGCGGTAGAAGTAGACGCGGCCGGGGGCCAGGCCCTCGGCCTCGACGTGCACGCTGTGGTGGAACTCCGGGTGCGCGACGGCCGTGCCCCTGGCGGCGACCGTCGCGAACGTCTCGTCCTCGGCGATCTCCCAGTCGACGTCGACGCGTTCGGCCGGCAGGCCGCTGTCGGGCTGGTAGGGGGCGGGCGCCAGCCGGGTCCACAGGACGACCGAGCCGGGCAGCGGGTCCCCGGAGGCGACGCCGAGCGTGAAGGGGAAGTCGGTGATGCGTCTCGCGTCGAGTTCGGCGGCGGCCGCGGTCCCGGTCGCGGGCAGGTCCATGGCGAAGGCGAGGGCGGCGGCCGCGGTGGTCAGGCCCAGGAAGCGGCGGCGGCCGACAAGGCGGGAGGCGGCGCGCAGTTCACGGCTGCGCCCGCCCGACCGGCCCGGTGTGATGGTCATTCATTCCTCCCGTCACAGTTGAGGGAGGGGAAGGGCGCGGGCCCGGCGCCGACACACGGTCACGGGGGTGGCAGTACCCGGATGGCGGACAGTGGCTTCCGTATCGCGGAGGCTCACCTACGCTGCGCGCTCATGGACACCAAACATGTGAGGATCGCCGTGGTGACCGGAGCGGGCTCCGGGATCGGTCGCGCCGTCGCCGTGGAACTGCTGCGCACGGGCTGGTCGGTGGCGCTGGCGGGGCGGCGGACCGAGACGCTTCAGGAGACGGCGGCACTCGCGCCCGAGGGCGCCTGTCTCGCCGTACGGACGGATGTCTCACGCCCCGACGAGGTGGCCGCGCTGTTCGGCGCGACCGTGGACCGGTTCGGGCGGGTGGACCTGCTCTTCAACAACGCGGGGACGTTCGGGCCCGGTGGCGTGCCGGTCGAGGAACTGCCGTACGACGCCTGGCGGCATGTCGTCGACACCAACCTCAACGGGGCGTTCCTGTGCGCGCAGGCGGCGTACCGGCAGATGAAGGAGCAGGACCCGCAGGGCGGCCGGATCATCAACAACGGGTCGATCTCCGCCCACACCCCGCGCCCGCACTCCGTCGCCTACACGGCGACCAAGCACGCCCTGACCGGGCTCACCAAGTCACTGTCCCTGGACGGGCGGCCGTACGGCATCGCGGTCGGGCAGATCGACATCGGCAACGCGGCCACCGACATGACGGCACGGATGCAGACGGGTGCCTTGCAGGCCAACGGCGAGATCGCGCCCGAACCCGTGATGGACGTCGCCGACGTGGCGCGCACGGTGCGGCACATGGCGGAGCTGCCGCTCGCGGCGAACGTGCAGTTCGCGACGGTACTGGCGACGGCGATGCCGTACGTGGGGCGCGGCTGAACCTCACCCGGTGCCATCGCCGGCTGACAATTTGCACAACCGGAATCGTTCACTCCGCACCATCACGGCCGGTCGCGGACTTATGCTCAACTCCTCTCCACAAGAGCTTCACAGTTGGAGTGGAGACATTCCGGCCAAACCGAGGGGGGAGACGGCAGCCGTTCCACCACGCCGGTTGGGGGTGGGCTCCGCGTGGGACCGCGGGGTGCACACCGGCGGGTGGAACGGCTGCCGTGCAATGTCCGGCCGGGCGGTTTCGGGCCGGTGCGCGGATTCTCAGCTCACGCACATCGCCTCTCAGGTCCCCCACATCCCATCCTCACGGCCGCTCAACCTTTCGTCCCTAACTTGAGGCCGCGCCCACCACGCGGGCGCCACGAACCTCGAGGAACGGGATGTTTGGCATCTATCTCAAGCGCGAGCTGGGCCGGCGCAAGAAGGCGGCTCTGGTCATCGCACTGGGTCTGGCGCTCGGTATCGCGCTGGTCATCACCGTCAACTCGGTGTCGGCCGGCATGACGCAGGCTCAGGACAAGGTCCTGAAGTCGCTGTACGGCCTCGGCACCGACATGACCGTCACCAAGGCCCGGTCGGCGCCCACCGGCAACAGCTCCGGCAGACCGAACTTCGAGTTCGACGCCAAGGCGAACGACAGTGACGAGGAGCAGAGTTCCGACCGGGTGATGACCCAGGGCGGCCAGGCCCTCAAGGCCGCGCTCGTCGCCGAGGTGGCCGAGCAGGACGGTGTCGCGAACGCCGTCGGCGCGATCACCCTCAACGTCACCAAGGTCAACGGCTCCTTCACCCAGGGCAAGGCGCAGTCCACGACCGGGAACAGCCAGTCGCAGGGCCAGGGCGGCCCCGGGGGTGGCAGCGGCGGCAACAGCACGGCCGCGCCGCAGGTGCAGGGCGGCGGCGCCTCGTTCGACGTGAACTCCTACTCGGTCGCCGGCGTGGACGTCACGGACCAGACCCTCGGCCCGCTGGCCGGCATGGAGATCACCTCCGGCAAGACGTTCACGGCCGCGCAGACCGACGCGAAGGTCGCGGTGCTCAGTAAGTCGTACGCCAAGGAGAACAAGTACAAGGTCGGCAAGACCCTGAAGATCTCCGGCACCAAGTACACGGTCATCGGCATCGCCACGGCCTCCAGCAGCGAGTCCACCACCGACGTCTACCTGCCGCTGAAGCAGGCCCAGACGCTCGCCGACGCCAAGAACCAGGTCACCACGATCTACGTCAAGGCGACCGACTCGAAGCAGATCGACACCGTCAAGTCGACCATCCAGAAGAACATCTCCGGTACGACGGTGACGACCTCCGCCGACCTCGCCGACACCGTCTCCGGCTCCCTCTCCACCGCCTCCGACCTCGCCACCAGCGTGGGCAAGTGGCTGTCGATCGCGGTGCTCGCCGCGGCCTTCCTGGTCGCCGCGCTGCTCACCTCGTCCGCCGTGTCCCGTCGCGTGCGTGAGTTCGGCACCCTGAAGGCGCTGGGCTGGCCGAGCCGCCGGGTGACCCGGCAGGTCGTCGGCGAGTCGATGGTCAACGGTCTGCTCGGCGGCGCCCTCGGCATCGGCCTGGGCCTCGCGGCGGCCTACGCGGTGACCGCGATCAGCCCGAAGCTGACCGCGCAGCTCGGCAACGCCGGTGGCGGTGGCGGCATGGGCGGCGGCCCCGGCGGTGGCGGTCCGGGCCAGCAGTCCACGCAGAACACCATGGAGATCGCGCTCTCCGCGCCCGTCTCGCCGACCACCATCGCCCTCGCGGTCGGCCTCGCGGTGACCGGCGGTCTGATCGCCGGCGCGATGGGCGGCTGGCGGGCCTCGCGGATGCGGCCGGCGGACGCGCTGCGCAGCGTGTCGTGACGGCGCCCGCGCTGCCGTACCACCCCACTCTTCCTCACCACGGAGTTCACATGTACAGACTCACGAGCGTCACGAAGCGCTACACGCGCGGCAAGGAGACGGTCGAGGCGCTGCGCGGCATCGACCTGACCATCGAGGACGGCGACCAGCTGGTCATCCAGGGCCCGACCGGCGGCGGCAAGTCCACGCTGCTCCAGATGATCGGCGGACTGGACCGCCCCACCGAGGGCAGCGTCGAACTGGACGGTGTCGACCTGGCGAAGATCAGCGAAGCCAGGCTGACCCGGCTGCGGGCAGAGAAGATCGGCATCATCTTCCAGTCGTTCAACCTCATCCCGACGCTGACCGCGCAGGAGAACGTGGAGACGGCGCTGGTCCCGCTCGGCGTCAAGCCCGCCGAACGCCGCGAGCGGGCGGCCGAGGTGCTGCGCTCGGTCGGTCTCGGCGAACGGCTCACCCACGCACCGGCCGAGCTGTCAGGTGGACAGCAGCAGCGAGTGGCCATCGCGCGGGCCCTGGTCAAGAAGCCGAAGGTGCTGCTTGCCGACGAGCCGACCGGCAACCTCGACGAGTCGATGCGGGACGAGATCATGGCGTTGCTGGAACGGCTGTGGCACGAGTACGGGTTGACGTTCGTCATGGTCACCCACGACTCCTCGATCGCACGGCGAGCGCCTCGGCTGGCGACGATCAAGGCAGGGCAGATCACCCTGACCGAACAACGGCAGCAGCAGTCGTACGCGCAGTACTAGAAGTGCCGCCCCCGGCGGGCCGTCACGCCTGGCCGGTCTCGAAGCGGGAGATCCTGCCGTCGTCCTCGACCTCGAAGTGCCACTTGGTGCGCATCTCGCCCCAAGTGTCGTTGCTGTAGCGGGCGATCAGGTCGCGGCCGCCGCGGGACTCGTTGTCGACCTCCATGTGACCGTGGGAAGTGAAGATCTCGCGGTCGATCCAGTCGGTGAGGTCGCGGTCGGAACCGTCGTCCGACATGGTCGCGCCGGGGGCGAGGAGGGCCATGAACCCGTCGCGGTCGTGCGCGTTGACGGCATCGACGAAGGCGCGGACGGCCGGGTCGCTGAGTTTGGACGTCTGAATCGTCATGCCAGTCAGACTCACACCACCGTTCCGGGCCCGCCACCCGAACGGCGGCCCTGGGCGGACCCGGGAGGTGTCAGGGGTGCGACGGTGGAAACGCGGGAGGGGTTGTTCTTGCCGTCTTCTCCAGGAGTCATCGTGACGACGTACGACCGACGTGATCTGGGCCTGCTGCTGCTCCGCCTGGGAACCGGGGGTGTGCTGGCCGCGCACGGCGCGCAGAAGCTGTTCGGCTGGTTCGGCGGCCATGGCCTGGAGGGAACCGGCCAGTTCATGGAGTCCGTCGGCTATGCGCCGGGCAAGGCCAGCGCGACCGCGGCGGGCCTCGCGGAGGCAGGCGGCGGGACGCTGCTGGCGCTGGGCCTGGCGACGCCGGCCGCGGGCGCGGCGGCGGCCGGGGCGATGGCGGGGGCGTCCGCCGTGCACGCGCCCAACGGCTTCTTCAACGCCGAGGGCGGGTTCGAGTACGCGGCGACCCTGGGCCTGGCGGCCACTGGCCTCGCGGTCGCGGGTCCCGGGCGCCTCTCCCTCGACCATGCGGTCGGGCACGTGTTCGACCGCGGCTGGATGGTCCCCACGGCGCTGGCGGCGACCGCCGCGCTGACGGCGGTGGTCGTGGGGGCGCGGAACCGGCGGGTACGGGACGGGAAGAGGGAGGAGGCGGCGGAGGGGTTCGACGAGCAGGAGGCGCTGTTCGGGGAGGAGTGACTCCTGTCTCACCTGTGCTCGTCCGCGACCCGCGGACCAGCCGTCTCACCTGCCTCTTCCGTCCCCACCCGGAACCGCCCTCGCACTTGCCCCTAGGCTGTGCCCCGTGAACCGTCCCGAGCACCTCCGCCTGCGACCGCCTCTGCGGCGGTGGCGCGGGCTGCTCGTGCTGGCGGTGCTGGCCGGGGTCATGGGGATGCACGCCCTGGCGCCCGGCGCGGCCCTCCCGGGCGATCATCCGCACTCCTCCCCGATGGCCGGCGTCGTCTCCGTGTCGGCGGCTCACGACGACTGCGGTGGCGAGGGCCACTGCGGCTCCGGACATGTGACCCATGCCGACGCCGCCTGTTCCGCGGCCGCGGTGGGCGGGGGGCCGGCGCTGCCCGCCCTGGTGGCCGACCCGGTCGCCGGCGTCGTACGGGACGACGTACTGCGGGCGTGTGCGGTCGCGGACCCGGACGGGGCCCGCGCTCCCCCGTCCCTGGCGGAACTCCAACTCCTGCGGATCTAGACACGACTGCCGCGCGCACGTCGTGCGCCTCGGCATGCCCGGAGTCCAGATCCCTTTCATCCAGCAGGAGTTCCAGCATGAGCACCATCCGTACGCGCCGCGCTGCCGTCATGGCCGTGGCGACCGTCACCGCCGCCCTCGTCCTCGCCGCGTGCGGGGGCGACGACAGCGGTCACGCGGCCGGCCACGGCACGTCGGCCGCCGCGTCCGCCTCCCCCTCGGCGTCCGCGTCCACCGCCCACAACGCGCAGGACGTCTCCTTCGCGCAGGGCATGATCCCGCACCACCGTCAGGCGCTGGAGATGGCCGGACTCGCCGCCGACCGGGCCTCGTCCGCGGACGTCAAGGACCTCGCCGCGCGTATCGAGAAGGCGCAGGACCCGGAGATCGAGACCATGTCCGGCTGGCTGAAGGCGTGGGGCGAGGACGTCCCGGCCGCGACCGGGTCGGCGGAGTCGATGCCGGGCATGGACCACGGTGCGGACTCCGGGATGTCCGGGATGCCCGGCATGATGGGCGACGCGGACATGGAGAAGCTGGAGAAGGCGTCCGGCGAGGCCTTCGACACGATGTTCCTGACCATGATGGTCGAACACCACGAGGGCGCGGTCGCGATGGCGAAGACGGAGAAGGCGAAGGGCGCCTATGACCCCGCCACCGCCATGGCCGACGACATCGTCACCGGGCAGAGCGCGGAGATCGAGGAGATGAACAAGCTCCTCGGCAAGAGCTGAACCCAGCGTGCCAAGCTGCGTCCATGAGTGATCAGGACCCCGGCATCTGGTCGGGCATCGACGACTTGTGGACGTGGCTCGACTCGCACCGCCCGTCCGACAGCCAACTCCCTGACGGGCGACAGAGCCTCCTCCTGCGGGTGTTGAAGCTGTCGGAGGAGGTCGGCGAGGTGGCCGAGGCGGTGATCGGGGCGATGAACCGCAACCCGCGCAAGGGCAACTCCCATACCTGGGAGGACGTCGAGAGCGAGTTGTGCGACGTCGTGATCACCGCCTTGATCGCCCTGCGCACGCTGACGCCGGACGCCCGCGAGGTCTTCGCCGGGCATCTGGAGCGGGTGCGGGAACGGTCGCTGGGCCCGCGTTAGGACTCTGTCAACGGCCGTGCGCGGCCGCGTACTCGTGCAGGAACAGGGCCTCCACGTGTGCCATGTGCTCGATCTCGGACGGGTCGACGCTCTCGTTGGGCGCGTGGATGAGGCAGCGCGGCTCCTCGACGCCCATCAGGACGATCTCGGCGCGGGGGTAGGTGGTGGCGAGGACGTTGCACAGCGGGATCGAGCCGCCCTGGCCGAGGAAGGCGAGGGGTTTGCCGTAGACCTGCCGCATGGCCTTGCCGAGGGCCGTGTAGGCGGGGCCGTCGGTGGCGGCCCGGAACGGGGAGCCGGTGCCCTCGGTCTCGACCGTCACCCGGGCGCCCCAGGGCGCCGCGTCCGTGAGGTGCTGGGTGAGTGCCTTGAGCGCGGCCTGGGCGTCGGTGCCGGGCGGCACGCGCAGGCTGACGCGGGCGCGGGCGGTCGGCGGCACGGCGGCGGCGGAGCCGACGACCGGCGGGCAGTCGACGCCGAGCACGGTGACGGCGGGGCGGGCCCAGAGGCGGTCGGCGACCGTGCCGGTACCGGTCAGCCGTACGCCGTCCAACACGCCGGCGTCGGCGCGGAACTGGGCCTCGTCGTAGCCGACGCCGTCCCAAGTACCGTCACAGTCCAGGCCGTTGATGCGGGTGGCGCCCGTCTCGGGGTCGCGGAGCGTGGCCAGCATCTGGATGAGGGCGGCGAGGGCGTCTGGGGCCGGGCCGCCGAACATCCCCGAGTGGACGCCATGAAGCCCTCCCGGGGCCGGGCAGTTGGGGTGCTGCCAGGGTCGGCTCGAATCCAGGTGCCCGCATGGCGGCTTAGGCCGTTGGGGTGACGACGGGAGGCGGCCCTCTCCTGCGCTCGCGTCGCCCGTACGGCCCAACCGCCTGGCCGTTCCGGTCGGCGGAGCAGCAGGCTGGAGGAGGCCGTTTGCCGTAAGAGCCGTCGGCGGGGCGCTCTGTGGGGCCGTCGATCGCATCGGAGTCCGGAGGAGGCCGTGGGTGGAGTCGTCCCGTGCGATCACCCCCGGCCTCGACGAGCTCGCCGGCTTCCTCACCCGGCTGACCCGGCTGCTGCTGAACACCAGCGGCGAGGGGGCGGAGGGCATCGAGGAGGCGGTGACGACGACGGCCAGGGCGCTGGGCGGCGAGGCGTCGCTGCTCCTCGTCCCGGACACGGCGACGCTCACGGTCACCGCCGCGGACGGCGCCGCGCGGACCGTCATCGTGCGGGGCGTTCCGGAGGTCTTCCGGCTGGACCAGGTCACCGCGCTGAAGCCGCTGCTGGCGGACGTGCGGGCCGGTCGTACGGACGTGACGCGGGCGGGCGCGCGGCTGGCGGCGATCGAGGAGTCGGGGCCGCCGTATCCCTGGTGGGCGAAGCTCATCGGCATCGTGCTGTTCGCGCTGGGGTTCGCGCCGCTGATGCAGTCGACCTCGTACGAGGTGGCGAGCACGGCGGTGCTCGCCACGATCGCGGCGAGTCTGGCGGTCGTCGCGGACCGTGTGCCGCGCCTCGCGGCCGTCCTGCCGCTGGTCGCCGCCACGGTGATCTCGATCGTCACGATCGAGGTGTTCGCCCGCACCCCCTCCCACGGCGGTCCGGTCCTGCTGATGCTCCCGGCGCTCTTCTACTTCGTGCCCGGCGACTACCTGAGCGCGGCGACGGCCGAGCCGGCCGCCGGGTGGATGACGACCGGCGCGATCCGCCTGGTCAACTCGGTTTTCCTGCTCGTGCAGTTGTATCTCGGCGTCCTGCTGGGCGTGTACGCGACGGGCACCTCCACCCGCGCCCTCTTCGACGTCGCCGCGGACGCCGATCTGCCGCGCTGGGCGCTGTTCCTGTCGTGGATCGTGTTCACCGTCGGCACCGTGCTCGCGTTCGCGGTGCCGTACCGCCTTTTCTGGCCACTTCTGGCACTGGTGTACCTGACGGTCGCGGTGCAGTCGCTGGTCACCAAGCTGATCGGCGAGACGGGCGGCACGTTCGTGGCCGCGGTGGTGCTGACGGCGACGGCCACGGTGCTGGCCCGGGCCCCGCGGCGGCCGCCCCGGCTGGTGCTCCTCCTGCCCGGATTCTTCACGCTGACCGTGGGTTCTCTGGGCATGCGGGGGCTGACGACATGGGCGGGCGGCTATGTCATCAAGGGCTTCGAGGACTTGCTGAAGCTGGTGACGGTCGTGACGGCGATCGCGGTGCATGGTGGTCGGCGCGACGCTCGTGCGCCGCGAGTGACCCCCCTCGCCCCCTCCCCCTCTTACCTGCTTCTTACCTGCTCAGAGCGCTGAAGAGCACCCCTCCGGCATCGAGTCGAACTCCAGAGCGGGCCTGCACACTTCTAGCCATGGCAGAACAAACGCCGGGAGTCAGAGAAGATCCAATATTAGTCCCATACGGGGGTTTCTCATGCGGTTCCGCATCCTAGGCACGATCGCCGTGGGCGACCACGGCGCGTTCCACACCGTCCCGGGACTCCGGCAGCGTTCGCTGCTGGCGAGCCTGCTCATCCAGGCCCCGGCCGTCGTCCCGGTCTCGACGCTGTACAGCGAGCTGTGGGGGGAGAACCCCCCGGCCACCGTCGAGAACGCGCTCCAGGCCCATGTGTCCCGGCTGCGCCGCACCCTCGCGCAGCTCGCCGGCAAGTCGGCCGCGGGCGCGCTGCTCAGCCGGACCTCCGGCTACAGCCTGGACGTGGCGCCGGAGGACATCGACCTCAACCTGTTCCGCACGTACATCCGCGAGGCCCACCGGGCGATGGCGGACGCCGATCTGTGCACCGCACAGAAGCAGCTGGAGGAAGGCCTGCGGCTCTGGCAGGGCCGCCCGCTGGGAGACGCGGCCCTCGGACCGCTCTGCCAGAGCGCGGTCACCGAGTGGGAGGAGGAGCATCTGTCCGCGCAGGAGGACCTCCTGTGGCTGCGGATCCGTGCGGGCGAACCGATGGGCGCGGTGGGCGAGTTGAAACGGATGAGCATCACCCACCCGTGGCGGGAACGGATCACCGAGCTGCTCATGCTGGCGCTCTACCAGAGCGGCCGGCAGGCCGAGGCGATCACCGTCTACAACGCGGCCCGGCTGCGGCTCGACGACGAGCTGGGGATGGAGCCGTCCCCGAAGCTGCGTCTGCTGTTCCAGCAGATGCTCAACCAGGACCCCGCGCTGCACGGCACCGGTACCTTCCTGCGCCAGCCCGCCTGACCCGCACCCGCCTGACCCGCACCCGTCGGTGGCCGGCCTACTCGGTGGCACCGCCGGGTAGCAGTCGGCGGAAGCCGATGTAGGGCGTCAGCGCTTCCGGCAGCAGGACCGAGCCGTCCGGCTGCTGTCCCTGTTCCAGCAGGGCGGCGACGGTCCGCCCGATCGGCAGACCGGAGCCGTTGAGCGTGGCGGCGATGCGCCGGGCGCCGCCCGCCCGGTGGCGGATGCCCGCCCGACGGGCCTGGAAGGTGCCGCAGTCCGACACCGAGGAGATCTCCCGGTAGGTGTCGCTGCCTGGCAGCCACACCTCGACGTCGTAGGTCCGGCGGGCCGAGAACCCGATGTCCCCGGCCGGCAACAGCACGACCCGGTACGACAGTTCCAGCCGCCGCAAGCACTCCTCGACGTGGCCGAGCATCAGCTCCAGCTGCTCCCCCGCGTCCTCCTCCCGGCAGACCCGCACGAGCTCCACCTTCTCGAACTGGTGCAGCCGCAGCACGCCCCGCGTGTCGCGGCCGTACGAGCCCGCCTCCGCGCGGTAGCAGGGGGTGCGGGCGGTCATCGCCAGCGGCAGCGCGCGCTCGTCGAGCAGCTCCCGCGCCACGAGGTTCGTCAGCGGAACCTCGGCGGTCGGGATCAGGAACATCTCCCGGCCGCCGACCGAGGTGGCGAACAGCTCCTCCTCGAACTTGGGCAGCTGTCCGGTGCCGGTCATCGTCTCCCGGCTGACCAGGTGCGGCACCGCGTACTCGGTGTATCCGTGCTCCCGGGTGTGCAGGTCGAGGAGGAGGGAGGCCAGGGCCCGTTCCAGGACGGCACCGGGACCCCGGCTGACGCTGAAGCGCGCCCCGGACAGTTTCGCCGCCGCGCCCGCGTCCAACACGCCCAGCCGCTCGCCGAGTTCGGCGTGGTGCCGGCCGAGGCCGGGGCCCGAGCCGCGCTGCGGGCCGACCCGGCGTACCTCCAGCGCCTCCTTCTCGCCGAAGCCGTCGGGCAGGTCGTCCGCCGGCAGGTTCGGCACCGTCAACAGCATTGCCTTAAGGGCTTGTTCGGCGTCCCTGGCCTCGGCCTCGGCAGCCTGCACCCGCGCCCGCAGCCGCCGGCTCCGCTCCCGTGCCTCCTCCGCGCCCTCCGCGCCCTCCGCGCCGGGCGCCCCGTGCGGGCCGCGGGAGGCCTTCTTCATCTCGGCCCGCAGCCCGCTCACCGCCTCCTGCGCGCCGGCGCGCCGCGTCTGCGCGGCCCGCAGGGCGTCGAGGTCGAGCAGATAGCCACGCCGGGCGAGCCGCCGTTCCGCCTCCGCCCCGCTCTCGATCAACTCGCGTACGTCATGCATGTCGTTCCCTCCGGGTCGCGTGGACGGCGGTTGCGGTGCGGGATGTCGCGGCCGAGCCGCGTGAACCGGTCAGGCCGCTTCCGTGACCGTCGTGGGGGTGTGCGGTTCCGCCACTGGGGTGGGGGAACCGTCCGGGGCGGGGGCGATGTGGGTGGTGGCCAGGGCGCGGTAGCGGGCGGGGGCGACGGCACGCAGCCGCAGCGCCCACAGCGCGCCCAGCACGCCCACCGCCGGGATCACCCAGGGCAGTTGGACGACGATGCCGCCGGTCGCGCCGGTCAGCACGTCGAAGTTGCCGACCACGAGATACACCGTGGCGGCCAGGCCGGCGAAGCCCAGCAGCGGCGCGACCGTGCCGGTCCACCCCAGCCGGACGCCCTTGCGGCGCAGGGCGAGCGTGGAGAGCGCGGCCAGCGCCTGGAGGACGATGATCCCCAGGGTGCCGAGGCCCAGCATGCTGGTGGTCAGGTTGGCGTACGGGTCGAGGCCGGCGAGCGCGAACACCGTCACGGCGACCGCGCTCACGACCACCTGGAGGACGCTCGCGAGGTGCGGGGAGCCGTGCCGGGGGTGCAGCCTGCCCAGGGCGGCGGGCAGCAGCTTGTCGTCGGCCAGCACCTGGGAGTACCGGTTGGCGGCGCTGTGCAGGGCGAGGGTCGCGGCGAACAGGCTGGAGCAGAGCATGATCTGGAGGAGCGTGCTGCCGGCCGAGCCCAGGTAGTCGTCGCCGAGGACGAAGAAGAGGTCGCCGAGGTGCGTCCCGGCGGTCTCCCGCACCCGGCCCGCGCCGATCGCGCCGACCGCGGCCCAGCTGGTCAGGGCGTAGAACCCGGAGATCAGCACGGCGGCGGCGTAGGTGGCGCGCGGCACGCTGCGGCGCGGGTCGCGCGCCTCCTTGCCGTAGAGGGCGGCCGACTCGAAGCCGATGAAGGACACGAAGGCGAACATCAGCGAGACGCCGACGCCGGGGCCGGTGGCGGCGTGCCAGGAGAACGAGTCGCCGGGCAGCGCGTGCAGCCCGTGCCGGAGGAGGACGGCCACGTCCAGGGCGGCGAGGATGCCGATCTCGGCGACCATCAGGACCGCGAGGACGCGGGCGCTGACGGCGATGTCCCGGTAGCCGAGGACGGCGACGAGCGCCAGGACGATCGCGCAGCACCACTGCCACGACACGGTGATCCCGTGGTCGGCGAGCACCAGGCTGGTGAAGTAGCCGGAGGCGCCGACCAGTCCGATGGTCGCGCAGTTGTAGGAGACGACCGCCACCCAGCCGCTGCCGACCGCGGCGGGCCGGCCGAGGCCGTCGGCGACGGAGGCGTAGAAGCCTCCGGAGCCGCCGGTGCGGCGGGCGCTGATCGCGTACCCGACGGAGAAGCAGACCAGGGTGACGCCGGCGAAGACGAACGCGGCCGGTACGCCCTCGGCCGTGCCGATGGCGAACGCCAGGGGGACGGTGCCGACCATCGCGGAGAGCGGGGCCGCCGCGGCGACGATCATGAAGACGATGTAGCTGGTGGTCAGGGTGCGGGTGGGGGCCGGGGAGGAAGAGGAGGATGGTGGTCCGGCGGTCATCGCGGGCTCCTGGGGAGGGAGTTGAGGGGACGGGAGGACGGGGGGTGGCGGACGGTTCAGGCGGTAGCCAGGGCCAGCACCGCGTTCTGGCCGCCGAAGCCCAGGGAATTGCTCAGGGCCAGGTCGAAGCGGGTGCCGGTGAGCGTGGCGGCGACCTTGATCTCGCAGTCGGGGTCGGGGGTGTCGAGGTTGGCGGTCGGCGGCACGGTCTGTTCCTGGAGGGCGAGCACCGTGAACGCGGCCTCCACCGCGCCGGCCGCGCCCAGCAGATGACCGGTGACGCCCTTGGTGGAGGTGACCAGCGGGTCGCCGAGGACGCGGTGCACGACCCTGGCCTCGGCGAGGTCGTTGAGCCGGGTCGCCGTGCCGTGCGCGTTGACGTGTCCGACGTCCGAGGCCTGCGCCCCGGCGTCGGCCAGCGCGCCGCGCATCGCCGCCTCCAGGCCCACGCCGTCGGGGTGCGGGGAGGTGACGTGGTGGGCGTCGGCGGAGGCGCCGTACCCGGTCACCCGGGCGCGGACCCGGGCGCCGCGGGCCCGGGCGTCGGCGGGCCGCTCCAGGACCAGCACCCCGGCGCCCTCGCCGGCCACGAACCCGTCGCGGTCCAGGTCGAACGGGCGGGAGGCGGCGGCCGGGTCGTCGGTGCGCCGGGACAGCGTGCCCATGCGGGCGAAGCCGGCCATCACCAGGGGCGTGATCATGGCCTCGCTGCCGCCGGCCAGCACCACGTCGCACCGGTCGAGGAGCAGCAGGTCGCGGGCGGTGCCGATGGCGGTCGTACCGGAGGCGCAGGCGGTGGCCACCACCAGGTTCGGGCCGGTGGCGCCGAACTCGATGGCGGTCTGCCCGGCCAGCATGTTGGGCAGCTGCATCGGCAGCAGCAGCGGGGAGACCCGGTCCGGCGAGTGCTCCACCAGCGTCCGGTGCTGTGCCTCGACCGTGCCGGGGCCGCCGTCGGCGCAGCCGAGGACGACACCGACGCGGGCGCCGTCCCAGGTGGCGGGGTCGAGGCCGGCGTCGGCGAGTGCCTCGCGGGCCGCGACGAGCGCGAACTGGCTGAAGCGGTCGAGGCGGTGGGCCCGGCGGGCGCCGAGCAGGGTGTCGGCGTCCCAGTCGGGCACCCGGCAGGAGATCCGGACGGGGTTGTCGGCGAGTACGGGGTCGTAGGCCGCGGCCGGGCGCCCGGCGCGGACGCCCGACCAGCTCGCGGCCGTCCCGATCCCGGCCGGGGTGACCAGGCCGAGACCGGTGACGGCGATGTCGTGTGCGGCCATCACACCCGCGCGCTCCGCGACTCGATGAGCTCGACCATCTCGCCGACGGTGTGCGTGTCCAGGAGTTCGTCGTCGGAGACGGACACCCCGAGTTCCGTCTCCAGGACGAGGGACAGCTCGACGACGGCCAGCGAGTCCAGCTCGATGTCCTCGAAGGTGGCGTCGAGGGTGATCTGCTCGGGGGTGACCTTGAGCTTGTTGACGAGTATTTCCTTCAGGCTCTCGAACATGGGTGATCGACCTCCGGTTGACGGTGTGGGTGGGTGGGCACGGGCCCGGTCACAGCTCGGGCCAGGTGAGGGTGGCCGCGCCCCAGGCGAGGCCGCCGCCGAACGCGGTCAGCAGGACCCGGTCGCCGGCCTTCAGCTCGCCGTCGGCCGACTTCTGGGCCAGCAGCAGCGGGATGGAGGCGCCGCCGGTGTTGCCGACGTGCTCGATGTTGGACAGCCGCCGCTCGGGTCCGATGCCGAGCCGTTCGGCGACGGCTTCGAGGATGCGGGCGTTGGCCTGGTGGGAGGCGAACCGGTCGACGTCCTCGGGGGCCCAGCCGGTGCCGGCGAGGGACTGTCGCGCGGCCGCGGTCATGCGTTCCACGGCGTGCCGGTAGGTGGCGCGCCCGGCCATGTGGAAGTACTCGTCGCCGGGCTCGGGCGGCAGTCCCGTGGAACGCTGGCGCGAGCCGCCGGCCGGGACCGAGATGAGGTCGCTGAGCTCGCCGTCGCTGCCGAGCACGACGGAGTTGAGCGCGCCGGGCTCGTCCGCGTCGCCGGCTTTCAGTACGACGGCTCCGGCGCCGTCGGCGAAGATCACCGCGGTGCCCCGGTCGGCCGGGTCGACGATGGTGGTGAACGCGTCGGCGGCGATGACCAGTACCCGTTCGGCGAGGCCGCTGGCGAGGAAGCCGGCGCCGGTGGCGAGGGCGTACAGGAACCCGGTGCACACGGCGGCGACGTCGAAGGCCGGGACACCGGTCAGTCCGAGCCGTCCCGCCACCGCGGGCGCGGTCGCCGGACAGGGGTGGTCGGGTGTGGTGGTGGCCAGCACCACCGCGTCGACCTGGGCGTCCTGCGCCGACTTCAGGGCCTTGCGGCCCGCCTCGACGGCGAGGTCGGAGGTGGCGGTGCCCGGGGTGACGACGTGCCGGGCGGCGATGCCGGTGCGGGTGCGGATCCATTCGTCGGAGGTGTCGAGGCGGGCCACCAGGTCGTCGTTGGTGACCACGTTCGGCGGCACATGACCGCCGACGCCGACGATGACGGGCGCCCGGCCGGGCGGTGCGCCGAAGGCGGGGAGGGGCGCCGTCACGGACGCTCACTCCGTCCCAGGGCGTCCGCCGGCAGACCCATGTAGGCCATCCGGCTCTCGGCCATCTCGTCGGTCCACCGCTCCGCCATGTCGTAGCGCTGCTCCGGGGTGGTGTCGAGCAGCCGTACGCCGGGCCAGACCTCGTAGTCGCCGATCAGCTCGGCCTGTTCGGCCATGCCCTGCTGGAAGAGTTCCTCGCGGTGCAGGACGTAGGGCTTGTCGGGGACGCGGTCCCACAGTTCGTTGCCGGCGGCGAGGATCTCCAGCAGCCGTGGCAGGTACTCGGGGTGGTCGCGGACGTGGTCGCGCAGGATGGTGCTGGCGACGGTCAGATGGCGGATCTCGTCGATGGCGGTGCCCCGGGAGACCTCCTGGGTCGCCTCCGACAGCGGGGTCCACTTGCGTTCGCTGAGCTCGGCGGCGGGGGCGAGGACGCCCTCGATGACGATGGCGAACACGGCGACGCCGCCGTAGAAGTCGCCCTGGTCGCGGATGATGTCGAGGGTGAAGTCCTCGACGGGCTGGAGGACTTCGCGCCGGTAGTCGACGGCCATCGCGTCGATGTCGGCGAGCAACGTCTTCTCGGGCAGGCCCAGTTCGACCAGGTGGTTGCGGAACACCCGGGCGTGCCGGGCCTCGTCCATCAGCTGGGTGGCGTAGAACTCCATCTCCGGGATGCCGGGGGCGCGGGCGACGTAGTGGGCGAGGAGGCGGGTGGCGATCTCCTCGGAGAGGCTGCGGAAGCCGAACTCCAGGACCAGCGCCTCGCGCAGCGGTCCGGGCCGGCGCAGGAACTCCGGTACGTCCGCCTTCTCGTGGTGCCCGGTGGCACCGCGGTCCCGCAGGGTGCCCTGCGCGACCTCGGTGAACCAGTACGCCAGATTGCACCGGTCGGGGCCGAGGGTGAGGTCCTTGGCACCGTCGAGCAGACCGGGGGCGGTGTCCCAGTCGGCCTCGTGGGCGGTGGGCGTGGTCATGTCGGTACGTTCTCCTTGGCGGGCGTCAGGGGCAGGGCGAGCCGCAGGTCCACACCGAGCGGGGCCGGGGTCTGCGCGGCGCGGTCGTCGTGGTCGGCGACGGGGATCAGGGTTCCGGCGTACAGCTCGCCGTCCTGGCTGACGAGCGGGTCCCCGTCGAGGCTGTGCGCGTGGACGACGGCGCCGAGCAGCACCTCGTGGTCGCCGACCGTGAAGCGGCCCACGACCCGGCAGTCGTAGTGCGCGAGGGCTCCGGCGAAGAGCGGCGCTCCGGAGTAGGCGGCCGGCTTCCAGTCGACGCCCTCGAACTGGGCGGCGCCGTCGGGCCGGGAGCTCTCGGCGAAGTGCCGGGCGAGCGGGCCCTGCGCCGCGCTGAGCATGTTGACCGCGAACCGGCCCTCGGCGGTGGCCAGTTTGGCCAGCACCGAGTCGGGCCGCAGACAGACGCCGAGGACCTGCGGGCGGCGGGAGACCCGGGTGACGGTGCTGACGGTGGTGCCGTGCTGGTGGCCCTCGTGGACGGCGGTGAGCACGGACACCGGTGCGGCGAGTCGTCGTAAGGCGCGTTCCTGGGAGCTCCAGCGGTTGCGCAGGGTGACGTTGGTCGTCATCGGGACACCTCTTGTACGGCCGGTGCGGGGACGGAGGTGACGGGGGCGGCGCCGGTGGCGGCGGGGATGTGGCCGACCGGGGTCGGGTCCATGGCGTGGCCGACCGGCTTGGGGTGCGGCAGGCCCAGGTCGTCCAGGAGCCGCAGGTATCCGGGCTGGCGGACCGGCTCGAAGGGCAGCGCGAACGACTTCATGAAGTTGCCGAACAGGCCCCGGTCGCCGAAGAGATGGAACGGCAGCACCAGCAGCGCCCACTCCGGCTTCACCAGCCAGCACCACAGGGCCGCGACGGCGCCCTGGGTGATGAGGCTGTGCATGACGTTGTAGGCGACGTAGTAGCCCTTGTGGATGGGGGCCCCGCCGGCCTTCTTGAAGGCGATCGCGCCGGGGATGTAGCCGATCAGGTCGATGTAGAGGAAGAGTCCGATGGCGGGGAGCCAGCGGATGTCCGAGAAGTGATAGGCCATCAGGCCGGTGGTGACCGCGAGGCCGACCAGGTACTCGGCGCGGTGCAGGGAGTAGGTGCGGGGGGTCTCGAAGGGGTTGGCCTGGTCCACGGTTGAACTCCTGAAGGGCTCCGGTGAAGTGGGGACGGGGCCGGCGGCGGTGGGATGTCCGCCGCCGGTGGGCGGGCGTCGGTGCGGTCGGCTCGCTCCGCCGCCGGTGGGCGGGAGCGGTGCGGGTCAGCTCGCCGCCGCGAGGTCGATGTCGGCGTCGAGGACGGTGGCACCCGGGAAGAAGCCGGTGACGGCCCAGGCGACGGTCTCCCTGATGACGCGCTCGGCGATCGGGTCGAGGATGCTGGCGAGGCTCGGGATGCCGAAGTCGAAGTCGGCGGTGAAGACGACGGAGACGTCCGGGCCCTGCTGGCGGAGCGTCCAGACGCCCTCGAAGCTGTCGAAGTCGCCGTCGGTCTGCTCGAAGCGGATCTGGAGGCTGTCGGGAAGGAAGGTGTCCTCCTCCGTCCAGCGCAACAGGCCGCTGCGGAAGTGGAGTTCCCAGCTGGAGCTGCCGACCGGGCCGGGCAGGCCGGCGTGCACCTCGGTGGCGCGGACGTGCGGGGCGAGTTCGGGGTAGCGCTCCCAGCGCGGGACGGTCGTGAAGACCTCCTCGGCGGAGGCGAGGGGCACCAGGGCGTGGAGTTCGACGTGTCGCATGGTCAGTTGCCGCCTTCGGGCATCGTGGCCGAGCGCCGTACGAGGTCGACGGTGGCCTTGTCGAAGGAGTCGAGGAGGAACTCGACCTCCTGGTCGGTGAGGATCGCGGGCGGGGTGAACCGCACCACGGAGGAGCCGTTCATGGAGTGGTTGGCGACCACGCCGTGGTTGAAGAGCTCGATGAGCAGTTCGCCGGCCAGCCCCGGCTCGATCAGCTCGACGCCGATCAGCAGGCCCCGGCCGCGGACCGCCACGACCAGATCGGGGATGTTGCGGCGGGCGATCTCGGTGATCCGCGGCAGCAGCCGGGCGCCCAACTCCCGCGCCCTGGACACCAGTTCCTCCTCGCGGACCGCGCGGAGGGTGCCCTGCACGGCGGCCATGAGCAGCGGCTGGCCGGAGAACGTGGCGGTGTGGACGTAGGGGTCCTTGTCGAAGGGCCGGAACGCCTTGCGGGTGGCGATGGCCGCGGAGACCGGTACGACACCGCCGCCGAGCGCCTTTCCGGCCAGCAGCACGTCGGGGCGGACGCCCTCGGTGTCCAGGCCCCACCACTCGCCGAGGCGGCCGATGCCGGTCTGCACCTCGTCGACGATCAGGAAACCGTCGTACTCCCGGACCGCCTCCTCGACCTGCTTGAGGTAGCCCTTGGGCGGGATGATCACGCCGCCCTCGCCCTGCACCGGCTCGATGATCACGCACACCTCGCCCGGGTGCGCGGCCAGTTCCTCGCGCAGGGCGTCGATGTCGCCGAAGGGGAGGTGGCTGACGTGGGGGATCAGGGGGCGGAAGGGTGCCTGGTAGACGTCCTTGGCGGTGGCGGACAGGGCGCCCAGGGTCTTGCCGTGGTAGCCGCCCTTCATCGACACGGTCCGCTTGCGGCCGTTGGCGCGGGCCAGCTTGAGGCCGGTCTCCACCGCCTCCGCGCCGGACAGCGCGAAGTGCACGCGGTCCAGGCCCTCCGGGGCGACCTCGACGAGGGCCTCGGCGGCGCGGGCGACGGTCGGCTCCAGGAGGATGCGGGTCGCGACGGGGTGGGTCTCCAGCTGGCGGCGGACCGCCTCCATGACGAGGGGGTGGCGGGCGCCCATGATGAAGACGCCGTAGCCGCCCGCGTTGAGGAAGCGCTCGCCGTCGGACGTGGTCACCCACGCGCCCTGCGACTCGACCTCCATATGGGTGCCGAACAGTTCGGCCAGGGTCGCCCGGCCCTTGCTGAGGTGCGCCCGGTACAGCTGGAGGATCTCCGCCTCCTGGCCGGCCGGGGCTTCGGCGTACGTGGTCATCGGTGACTCGCTTTCAGGACAGGTCGAGGGCGGCGCCGCCCGCGTACGCCAGGAGCGGCTCGACGGTCGCGCCCTGGGACGGCGGGTGGAAGGCGAGCGGGCGTACCGAGGCCGCCAGCCGCTGGTGGGCGGAGGAGCGGATGAAGTCCATGCCGCCGAGGAGTTCGAGGGCCTGCTGGGTGACGAGGGAGAGCGCCTCCTGCGCGGCGAACCGGGCGATGAGCACCTGGGAGACGGCTTCCTCGCCGCCGACGCCGTCGCGGACCGCGCGGGCGGCACCGAGCAGCAGGTCGAAGGCGGCCTCGGTACGGATCAGCAGGGCGCCGCGCTCGCTCGCGGTGCCGCGGCCCCGGGCGAGGACCTCTTCGGTGAGCCCGGCGGCGGCGCCGGCGTAACCGGCCGAGACGAGCATCTCGAACCAGACGAAGCCGGCGTTCTGGAGGTCCTCGATGCGGTCCGGGTCGTCCTCGGTGGTGCGCACGACCATGTCCTCGGGGACGAAGACGTCGGCCAGGCGGACCTCGTCGCTCTGCGCGGCGGTCAGCACCTCGCTGCCCCAGAAGGGGTGCCGGGTGAGCCCCGGGGAAGCGGCGTCGACCAGGGCCAGCGCCAGTTCCGGGGTGCCGTCCGCGCCGGGCACGGCGATGCTCGCGGTGAGCAGGCTCATCGAACGCGACAGGCTGCACGGCTTCTTGGCGCCGTTGAGCAGATAGCCGCCCTCGACGGGGGTGGCGGTGACGGCCGGGCTGAGGATGTTCTGCTGGGTGCGGCCCTCGGCCCAGCCGGAGGCCATCAGCCGCTGCTCGGGCACGACGGTGTGCAGGACCTCGGTCTGGGCGGGGGTGAGCCGGTTCTTGCCGTCGGCGAGGGCGTAGAGCATCGCGGCGGTGAAGTGGTGCATGGTCGAGGCCACGGCCAGCGACGGGGAGAGCGAGCCGACGGCCCGCTGCACGAGCACCGCGTCGACCGGGTCGGCGCCGAGGCCGCCGTACTCGGTGGGGATCAGCAGCCCCACCCCGGCGGCCTGCCGGAACAGGTCGACGACCGGGCTGCCGTGGGCCTCGCGTTCCTCGAACGGCAGGGCGGCCAGGGCCTTCACCAGCCCGGGATGGAAGCGCTCGCAGGTGTCGCGGGCGGCGTCGAGAGTGCGCACAGGTGTCACCTCGTTGAGGGGGAGTTCGTGGGTGGTGGAGTGGGGGCGCCGCGTCAGTCGCCGAAGACCGTCTCGTGGGGGCTGACGTCACGGGCGATGCTGATGCCCTGGACGTGCGAGGTCTTGAGCATCGGGTAGTTGGCCTCGCCGAAGACGCCGCCGGTCAGGCCGGTGCCGCCGTGGCTCGGGAGGTAGGGCAGGAAGCCGATGTGGGAGTCGTTGACCTTCAGCAGGCCGCCGTTGACGACCCGCTGGACGAAGGTGTCGACCACCGTCTCGTCCTTGGCCCACAGCGAGTTGCGCAGCCCGTACTCGTTGCTGTTGACGAAGTCCAGGAAGCGGTCGAGCAGCACCTCGTCGGTGTCCGGTTCGGCGACCACGATCGGCAGCAGCGGGAAGAACGTCTCGTGCCGGACGACCTCGTGCTCGCGGGCCGTGCTCATTCCGTCCACCCGCAGCACGGTCGGCTGGAGGAAGACGCCGGTCTCCGAGGGGGTGCCGTCCAGTTCGGTGCGCAGCCCGCCGGTGACCAGTTCGGCGCCCTGCTCAAGGGCCCGGTCCAGCAGGCCGAAGAACCGCTCGGTGCGGCGCACCGGCGACAGCAGCACGTCCTCCTGGTCGGGGTAGCCGGGGCGTACGTCGGCGACCTTCCGCTTGACCTCGGCGATGAGGTCGTCGGCGATGTCGGGGTGGGCCAGCACGTAGTTGGGGACCATGCAGATCTGCCCGGAGCCGTAGAAGGACTCGGTGATGGCTTCGGCGGCGTAGCCGAGGTCGGCGTCCTTCCAGACGATGATGCCGTCGTTGCCGGCGAGTTCCAGGATCGGCTTCTTGCCGTGGGCGACGCACTGTTCCTGGAAGCGCAGGCCTTCCTGGCTGCCTCCGATGTAGAAGATGTCGTCGATGAGCGGGCTGGAGATCCAACGGTCCAGTGTCTGCTTGGGGTTGGCGCACACCACGTTCAGCGTGCCGGGCGGCGCCCCGACCTCGTCCAGCAGCGGTGCCGCCACGTCCCGCAGCACCCACAGGGTGCTCAGCGCGATACTGCGCGGGGCGCGGACCACGACCGCGTTGCCGGCCATCATCGCCAGGACGGCGAGGGCGGCGCTGGGCGCCGGTGCGTTCTGCGGCGGGTTGAAGGCGACCACCCCGTCCGGCTGCCGGCGGACGATCAGCCGGCGCCCGCGGTCCTCGAACTCGGTGTGCATCTGCTGCGCGTACCAGCGGATGCTCTCCTCGCTGTAGACCTGGAGCAGGCAACTCAGCTCCCAGCGGGCGAGTTTGACCGGGTGGGACTCGGCGACCAGCATCTCCACGAACTCGTCCTCGCGGCGCAGCAGTTCCTCACGGAAGAGGCTGCCGAGCCGGATGCGACGCTCCAGCGGAACCGCCGCCCAGCCGGGCGCCGCGGCGGCCGCGGCCTCGGTGGCGAGGTCGATGGCCGCGTCGTCGGCTATCGCGCAGCGGCCGATGACGTAAGGGTGCTCCGCGGCGTCGGAGTCCGCGTCCTTCTCAAGGGTGCGTTTGAGGCTGACACTGGTGAAGACATCCTCGAGAAGCGACTTGGCACTGACGGTGTAAACCCAGCCGTCGCCTTCGATGTCTTTCCCCGCGATAAACAGCCCATAACTGCGCAACTTTTTTCCGGGATTCATCTCGCGGACCCTTCGGAAAATGCAATCGAAATGGGATTGCAGGGGATTGCAGGAGAATTCGGAATGATGATTGCAGTCGGTACTGACCGCGTCCTGACGCGATGCTGATCCGGGAATCCGGTCCAGGTCCTGGCCTGATCCCTATTCGATGGTGTCGACGGCGCACCGCCGCGATGAGCATTCAGGATGGCCTGACTTCGCGCTGACACCGCACTTGAGTTCGGGCAGGGTAATCACCGGAGCCCGCCGGTGATTACCTGGTAGGTAATTGACCCCCGGGCCGCCCCGGCGACACGCTGGAGTTCGCACTCGACCCATCGGCCATCCGGCCGTGGGCGCAGCTGAACATCCGTGTGTTCGTTGGGAGTTACGAAGGATGACCACCGAGACCAACCGCAGCGCCCCGGCGTCGTCCCCGGGCGCACCGGCGGCCGCGCCCCCGGCCGTACCGCACCGGCTGATCCTGCCGACGGTGCTCGCCGGTGTCTTCATCACCACGCTGGACTTCTTCATCGTCAATGTCGCCATCCCCTCGTTGCAGACGGACCTGCATGCCGGCGCCTCGGCCATCGAGTGGGTGGTCGCCGGATTCGGGCTGGCCTACGGCGTCGGCCTGATCACCGGCGGCCGGCTGGGCGACCTCTTCGGCCGCCGCAGGATGTTCCTGCTGGGCATGGGCCTGTTCACGATCGCCTCGCTGCTGTGCGGTGTCGCGCAGACCAGTGAGTTCCTGGTCTTCTCCCGGGTCCTGCAAGGCCTGGCCGCGGCACTGCTCGCCCCCCAGGTGCTGGCCCTGCTGGGCACGATCTTCACCGGCCCGGCCCGGCTGAAGGTGTTCGCCGGGTACGGCCTGGCCATGGGGCTGGCCGCCGTCTTCGGGCAGCTCATCGGCGGTCTGCTGATCGAGGCCGACATCGCGGGCCTGGACTGGCGTGCCTGCTTCCTGGTGAACCTGCCGATCTGCCTGCTGATCATGGCCCTGACCGTCAAGCTGGTCCCCGAGTCGAAGGCCGAGGGCAAGCCCAAGCTGGACTTCCTCGGCGTCGGCGTGATCACACTCGCGCTGGTCGCGCTGGTGCTGCCGCTCATCGAGGGCCGCGAGAAGGGCTGGCCGGCCTGGACCTGGGGCTGCTTCGCGGCGTTCGCGGTGCTGCTGGCCGTGTTCGTGGGCGTCGAGCGGTCGATCGCCGCTCGGGGCGGCTCGCCGCTGGTGAACATGGAGATGTTCAAGGACCGCGCGTTCGTCGTGGGCCTCGGCTGCCAGCTGGTCTTCTGGATGGGCCAGGCGTCGTTCTTCCTGGTCCTCGCCCTGTACATGCAGGCGGGCCGCGGCCTGAGCGCACTGGAGGCCGGGCTGCTCTTCGCCGCCATCGGCGCCGGTTACATGTACACCTCGATGAACGCGACGAAGTTCGCCGCCAAGCTCGGCCGCCAGGTGATCGCCGTCGGCGCCGTGATCATGGCCGTCGGTCTGATCGTCATCGGCATCACCGCCGCCCAGCTCGGCGACGGCGGCCACACCGCGTGGCTGATCCCCGGCCTGGCGATCGACGGTGCGGGCATGGGCCTGGCGGTCGCGCCGCTGGCGTCCACCGTGCTCGCCCGGGTCAACCCGCAGTACGCGGGCTCGGCCTCCGGTGTGCTGACCACCGGCCTCCAGATCGGCAACTCGATCGGCGTCGCGATCATCGGCGTGATCTTCTACAACGCGCTCGGCGACCACCCCGTGGCCTCGACCTACGCGCACGCCTTCGACATGGGGATCTACTTCCTCGTCGGGGTCGCCGCGGCCCTGGCCCTGCTGGTGCAGGCGCTGCCGCGGACGAACGCCGGGAAGTAGCTCCCGCGAGCACCACCGCACGAACGCCGGGAGGCACCCCCCACCGGCACCCCCCGCACGACCCCCTGGAGCGGCGGCCCTCGTGTCGCCGCTCCGACACTCACACAGAGAGAGAGTTGACGTTGAACGCCGACGACCTGCTGAAGCGTTACGTCGCCGTCTGGAACGAGCCCGACGCCGCCGCGCGCGGGGCCGAGGTGGCGAACCTGTGGACCCCGGACGGGCTCCACTACACCCAGACCCGCCGCTTCCAGGGCACCGAGCAGCTGGTGGCCCGGGTCACCGAGGCGCACGACCAGTTCGTGGCCGGACAGGGCCTGCGCTTCCGGTCCGGGGACAACCCGGTCGGCCACGCCGGCGCGCTGACGTTCAACTGGCTGATGACTCCCGGTGACTCCGACACCGTGCTCGCGGTCGGCTTCGACGTCGTACTCCTCGACGACGAGGGCCGCATCATCGCCGACTACCAGTTCAACGAGCCGCCCATGCCCACGGACGAGCTGGACGCGCAGGCCGAACGGCACCTGGCGGCCGGCACGGCCGAGGAACCGCGCAAGGAGGTCGCCGACCTCTATCTGCCGGGCGCGCTCTACGTCGACGAGACCGGCGCGCACGACGGTGTGGACGCCATCGCCGCGGCCCTCGTGGCAAGCGGGGCCCGGCAGCGGGCGGGCAGCGCCTCGGCCCAGCACGACGCCTTCCGCTACCCGTGGCGCACGGCGACGGGCGAGACCGGCGTGGACTTCCTGCTCCGCGACGAGCAGGGCCTGATCCGCGAGCACCATCGCTTCGTCGGTGCCGGACGGCACCAGGCGCAGGCGTAGTCGCGCACACCCCCGCAGACCCCCGGTCCGCGGCGCACTCGCAGGTGCCGCGGGCCGGGACACGGCGGTCCGTGAGCGGTGTCCCCCGTCGCCGCTCGCGGACCGCTCGGGCGACCGTCTTCCGCGGTTGTCCCCGACGCCCGGAATGATGCAGGGTGAAGAGATGACCGAGGTGCAGGTAAGCCGGCAAGTGTCCCGCTCCGTGGGTGAGCTGATGCGACAGTGGCGGGAGCAGCGAGGCTACAGCCAGCTCGCGCTGGCCACCCGGGCCGAGATCTCCGCACGTCACCTCAGCTTCCTGGAGACCGGGCGCTCCAAGCCCAGCCGCGAGATGGTGCTGCGACTGGGCCGACAACTCGAACTGGCGTTGCGCGAGCAGAACCAGCTGCTGCTGGCCGCCGGCTACGCGCCCGCCTACACGGACTCTCCCCTGGATGCCGCCGAGATGCGCCCCGTACACGATGCGCTCCGCCAGATCCTGTCGGGGCACGAACCCTTCCCCGCCCTCGTGGTGGACCGCCACTGGAACATCGTGCTCAGCAACAGCGGCTTCGCGCTCTTCGCGGAGGGCGCCGCGCCCCATCTGCTGCGCTCCCCCGTCAACGCGCTCCGCCTCGCCCTGCACCCCGAGGGCATGCAGCCGCGCATCCTCAACTTCCCCGACTGGCGCGCGCAGTTGATGCAGCGGCTGCGGCGACGCGTGGAACTCACCGCCGAGCCGGGCCTTTCGGAGCTGTACGACGAACTGTGCACGTATCCGGCGGGCCCCGAGCCGACGCACCCGCCGCGCAGCGACAACGCCGATCTGACCCTGCCGCTGCGCCTGCGCTACCAGGACATGGAGCTCTCCCTGTTCTGTACGATCGCCACCTTCGGCATGCCGCTGGACGTGACCGTCGCCGAGCTGGCCGTCGAGGCGTTCCTGCCGGCCGACGCGAACACGGGAGCGCTGCTGACCCGGCTGCACGCCGCTGCCCCTGCCGGGCAGGAGCCGGCAGGGGCAGCGGAGTAGAGGAGCAGAACCGTCAGGCGGCTGCTTCCCCGGGCGCCGGGACCACATAGCTGGGCGGCGTGTCGAAGTACTGGTGATCGGTGACGATCCGGCCCTCGTCGTCCAGGGTCACGAAGTCGAAGCCGACGGCCTCCAGGGCGCCGGTGGTCTCCGACACCATCACCCAGTTGAAGCGCAGGGTGTCGTGCTGTCCGCGTGCGTTGTTGCAGGAGCGGAAGGTGAACCCGCCGGTGGCGTAGGCGTCGTGGGCGTAGCCGACCTGGGTGGCGATGGCCTCGTGGCCGGTGACGACGGCGATGGCGTTGGCGTAGCTGCCGTCGGGCGCCCAGAGTTCCTCGACGCGCTTGCGCCGGGCCTCCGGGTCGGTCTCGGTCCAGGCGGCGACGTAACGGTCCGCGAAGTCATTGGGGTTGACCAGAGTCATGTCGGACTCCCTTTCGGTGGCGGGTTGCTGTTCCGGGTGCTGTTCCGGGTCGTTCACAGCGCGGACCTGGCCGCCGCCGCCCGGCCGAGCAGCAGGCGGACGAAGTCCGCGGTGATGGTCGTCGTCTCCTCGTGGAGGAAGAAGTGGCCGCCCCGGAAGAGGCGGTTGCCGAGGTAGGACGTGGTGCGCGGCACCCAGGAGTCCATGGCCTCCGGGTCCACCAGCGGGTCCTTGTCGGCGCTGTACGTGACGATCGGACAGGGCACTTCGGCGGCGTCGTCGTGATAGCTGGCGCAGACCTCCAGGTCCGCCCGCATGGCCGGCATCATCAGCCCGAGTGCCTCGGTGTCGTTGAGGATGGCCTCGGGCAGCGAGCCCAGACCCCGGGCCCACTCCACCAACTCGCTCTGCGGCACCCGCAGTTGCTCGGGCGCCGGGGTGCGGAAGCCCTGCGGCGCCCAGGCCGAGGCGCCGAGCAGCACGGGGGGCTGTTCGCCGCGCTCGGCCAGCTCGACGGTGAGCCGGTAGGCGAGCAGTGCCCCCATGCAGTGCCCGAAGACCGCGTAGGGGCGGCCGTCGAGTTCGGCGCTGACACAGTCGGCCAGCGTCTCCACGAGCGGGCCCACGTCGGTGAACATCTCCTCGCCGAGCCGCTCCTGACGGCCCGGCAGCTGGACGGCCTGGGTGGAGACGTCGGCGGGGATCAGCGGCGGCCAGTCCCGGTAGATCGACGCCCCGCTCCCCGCGTAGTGCAGCAGGAAGATCCGGGTTCCGGCCTCGGGTGCGCTCTCCGGCTGGAACCAGCGGTCCGCCCCGGCGGCGACGGGCTCGGTCATCTCGCTCCTTGAGGTGGTGGGCTGATGTTCGGTGCGTTTGTCATCCCGCGGCCGCCGCGATGCGCTGACGCAGTTCACGGCGCAGCACCTTGCCGGTGGGGTTGCGGGGCAGGACGTCCAGGAACTCGTAGCTGTTGGGGATCTTGAAGTCGGCCAGCCGGCCACGCAGGAAGAGCAGCAGGTCACGCCCGGTGACCTCGGCGCCCGGCGCGGCGACCACGCAGGCGCGGACCGTCTCGCCCCAGCGGGCGTCGGGGACGCCGACGACGGCGACGTCGGCGACCGCGGGGTGCGCCCGCAGCGCGTTCTCCACCTCGACGGGGTAGATGTTCTGCCCGGCGACGATGATCGTGTCGTTGATCCGGTCGCAGAGGAACAGATAGCCGTCCTCGTCGAGATATCCGGCGTCGCCGAGCTTCAGCCAGCCGTCGTGCAGCGCCCGTGCGGTGGCCTCCGGCTGCCGGAAGTACTCCACGAAGTGCGCCGGCGTCCACACGGTGACCTGCCCGATGGCGCCGGCCGGCAGCTCCTTGCCGTCCTCGTCGACGATCCGTACGACGTTGCCGGGGCAGACCCGGCCGGCCGAGGTCAGCCGGGGGTTGCCCAGGACGTGGTCGGCCGGCGTGAGGCAGGTGACGACGCTGCCGGTCTCGGCGGCTGCGTACATCTGGGCGAGCTCACAGCCGAACACGCTGAGACAGCGCTCCAGTTGGGACGGGGAGATGGGGGCGCCGCCGTAGACGACCTTGCGCAGCGAGGCGAACGCCTCCGGCCCGGCCCGGTGTTCGGCCATCATCATGTCGAGCATCGCCGGGGCCGCCCACACGGTGGTGACCCGATGCTCGGGGATCAGCCGTACGGCCTCCTCGGCGACGAACATCCCCATCACCACCGACGTGGCACCGACGTTGAAGGCGTGCATGAACCAGGCCATGCCGCCCGAGTGCAGACCGGGGAAGCAGATCAGGGTGCGGTCCTCGGGCCGCCAGTCGATCCAGTCGCAGTCGGCGCGGCGCATCTGCTCGACGAAGGTGAAGAAGGTGCGGTGGGCGAGGACGACGCCCTTGGGCAGGCCGCTGGTGCCGCTGGTGTACATCTGCACCATCGGGTCCTCGGTCCCGACCGCCACGTCCACGTCGGTGTCGGGGGCGTCGCCCTTCCAGGCGAGGAAGCCTTCGGCGGGGTGACCGTCGCCGTCAAAGCGGTGGATCTCACGCAGGTCGGGCAGGCTGTCGCGGACCCGCTCGACGGCGGACAGGAACTCGCCCTGCACGAAGGCCATCCGGGCGCCGGAGTCACGCAGGATGTGGTCCACCTCGCCCGCGGTCAGCCGCCAGTTGATGGGGACGAGGACCACGCCGGTCTTGGCGCAGCCCACGGCGAGGTCGTAGTAGTGCTCGTTCTCCCGCCCGAGGAAGGCGACCCGGTCACCGCGCGACAGGCCCGCGGCGGTGAGGGCGTGGGCGGTGCGGTTGCTGGCCCGGTGCAGTTCGGCGTAGGTGGTCTCACGGCCCTCGCAGATGATCGCCGGGTGGTCCGGCCGCTGGGCGGCGTGCTGAAGGGATCGGGCGGCAATGGTGTCCGTGCTCGGTCCGGCCACGGAAGTCTCCTTTGCGGGGTGCCGGGGTGGGGCTCGTGGGGTGGGTGGGGAGCCGTACGGGGTGCCGAGGGGGCTTGCGCGGGGTGCCGGGGCGTGGAGCTCGTACGGCTCCACGCCCCGGCCCCTCGGTCAGGCTGCCGCCGCGGCCGTCAACTCCCCTTCCAGGAACGTCGCGAGCTGCACCGGTGACGGGTGGTCGAAGGCCAGTTGGGGCGGGAGGGGGAGGCGAAGTGCCGCCTCCAGCTTGGTCTTCAGTTCCACCGCCACCAGCGAGTCGAGGCCGACCTGGGCGAACTCGGCGTAGGGGTCGATGGAGTCGGGGTCGTCGAGGTGCAGCACCTCGGCGGTCCTGGCCCGTACGAGCTCCTCCAGCGCCGCGACCCGTTCGGCCTGCGGCAGCTGGCGCAGGGCCTCCAGGTCCAGGGCGTGTGCCTCGGCGCCGCCGCCGGCCCGTACCAGCCGCTCGTACAGGGCGTTGCGCACCGGCTTGGCGGACGTGAACCGGTCCCAGTCCGCCTCGCCGGCCACGAGCTGGCCGAGCGGACGGCCCAGCACCGAGGCGAAGGCGCGGGCGCCACGGCCGGGTGAGAAGAGCTTGATGCCCTCGTCCTCCCAGCGCCGGATGAGCGCCTCGCCGAGCCTGGCCGACATGCCGACCTCGGCCCACGGCCCCCAGTTGATCGACAGACCCGGCAGTCCCTGGGCGTGCCGCCAGACCATCAGCGTGTCCAAGTAGGCGTTCGCCGCGGCGTAGTTGGACTGGCCGGGCGCGCCGACGACCGGGGCGGCCGAGGAGAACCCGACGAAGAAGTCCAGCTCGGGAAGGTCCGCGGTGGCCTCGTGCAGCAGCCAGGAGCCGTACACCTTGGCCTGGAAGACCTCGTCGAGGCTCTGCCAGGTCTGGTCGGCGACCGGCTGGTCGGCGGTGGTACCGGCCGCGTGGACGATGCCGCCGACCGGCACCCCCGCCCGCTTGAGGGAGGCGATGATCCGGGCGATGTCCGCGGGGTCGGAGACGTCGCCCTGGAGGACGGTGACCTCGGCCCGCTCGCGCAGCCGTCGCAGCAGATGGGCGACGTCGGCCACGGGTTCCTTGCGGCGGCCGACGAGCACCACCTGTTCGGCGCCGAGGTCGACGAGCTTCTCCGCGGCGACGAGACCGAGACCGCCGAGGCCGCCGGTGACGACGTAGACGCGGTCGGACCGCAGCTCGACGGGGCGCGCCTCGGCGGCGGACGGGTCGTCGAACTCGATGACCAGCTTGCCGATGTTGGCGCCGCGGCTGAGCACCCCGAACGCCTCCTCGACCTCGTCGAGGGTGTACCCGGTCACCGGCAGCGCGGGCAGGTCCCCGGCCGCCACCAGGTCCACGATGATCCGCATGATCTCCTGGTTGAGCGGGATCAGCCGGTCCTCGGGCAGTTCGCTGAGGTCGAAGTTGAAGTACGAGACGTCCGGCCGCTCCGCGGCGACCTGTTCCGGTGTCCACGCCCCGACCTTGCCGAGTTCGACGAACCTCCCGTTCTTTCCGAGGGACTTCATGCCGGCGGGGATGAAGTCCTTGTTGAGGCTGTTGAGGACGATGTCGACGCCGCGCCCGCCGGTGATCCGCTCGATGTCGTCGGCGAAGTCGAGGGTGCGGGAGTTCATCAGGTGCTCGACGCCCTGCTCGCGCAGCAGCGGCCACTTGTGCGGGCTCGCGGTGGCGAAGACCTCCGCCCCGGCCAGCCGCGCCAGGTGGACGGCGGCCTGTCCGACGCCGCCGGCCGCCGCGTGCACCAGCACCCGGTCGCCGGCCTTCATGCCGGCCAGCCGGTGCAGGGCGTAGTACGCGGTGACGTACACGGAGATGAGTCCGGCGGCCTGCGTGAAGTCGAGCCCGGCGGGCTTGGGTACGGCGACCGCGGACGGCACGGTCACCCGGCGCCGCATGAGCCCGAGGTAGTTGACGATGACCTCGTCGCCGGGCGCGAAGGAGGCGTCGGGTCCGGCGGCGACGACGGTTCCGGCGCACTCGAAGCCGAGCGGCTGCTCGCCGAACTCCCGCATCATGCCGAGGGAGTTGAGGACATCCTTGAAGTTGAGGCCGACGGCGGCGACCTGGACCTGAATCTGGTCACCGGTGGGCGCCACTTCCTCGACGCGCTCGGGCCGGATGCCGGCGAAGGTGCCGTACTCCTTGACCGCGAGCCCGAACCCGTTGTCCCGGCGGGCCCGCGCATCGTCGGCGACGAGCCGCCGTACGTGCCGGTGGCCGCCGCGGTAGGCGACCTGGAAGTCGCCGGTCTCCCGCGCGGTGAGCTCGGCGGCGAGCGCGGCCGGTCCGGTGCCGTCGGCGGGCAGGTCGATCATCGTGGTCCGGTACGACGGGTACTCGTTGAGGAGTACGGCCCCGAAGCCCCACAGGGAGGCCGCGGCGAGCCGGGTCCGCGCCGGGTCGTCCCCGCGCAGCGGCTGGGCCTGCTCGGTGACCAGCCACAGCCGCTGGTCCCGCCCGAAGCCCTCTCGGTCGAGGACGGCGAGCAGGGCCAGCAGCCGGGCGTAGTTCCGCTCGGACTCGGCCCGCAGCCCGTCCACGCCGTCCTGCCAGAGCCAGGCCACGTCGGTGATCCGCTCCTGCACCAGCAGGGCGCCCGCCTCGTCCGCGCCGTCGGCGAAGAACATCCGTCCGCCGCTCCCGGCGAGCAGGGAGGCGGTCTCCCGGAACCCGTCGTCGGGCCGCCCGACGAGCAGCACCCGCCGCTCGGCGACTGCGTCCTGGCCCGTCAACGACCGCTTGGTCCACCGCAGTTGATGGAAGAAGCTGCGACGCGGCGAACCGGGCGTGTCGGCCAGCTGCTTGAGCCCGAGCCCACGCAACTCCATGACGGGATCGTCGCCTTCGAGCACGAGTACGTCCGCACACACGTCGACGTCCGCGGAGTCGGCCGGGACGAGCCGCAGCAGTGTCCGCAGTTCATGCGCGCGCGGCTTGCGGAAGAGGGTGAACCGCCCGAAGCGGACGGGGAGATAAGAGTTGCCGTCGTCGGCGAGGGCGCCCATGTTGTGCATGGCCGCGTCCAGCAGCGCCGGCGGCACATGCTCCAACGGCCCCGCGTCGACGCCCTGGAGGTCACCGACGGTCAGCCCGCTCGGGAACCGGGTGACGGACCGCATCAGCCGGAACGCGGGCCCGTAGTCGAGTCCGGCGCCGGCGTAGGCGGCGTACACGTCCTCCGCCCGCAGCACATCGGACGGCCGCTCCCCGTCGCCGGCCAGTCCTACGAGGGCCCGCGCGGCGTCGCTGGGTCCGTCCTGCGCCTCGTCGGCGGCCGACAGCACGGCGGTCGCGTGCACCCGCTCGACGGCGTCCTCACCGCTGCCGACGAGACTGACGATCTCGACGGCGAAGACACCGTCCGCGCCCGGAGCGAGCCGGGTCCGCAGCCGGGTCGGGGTGTCCGCGTCGAGGATCAGCGCCTCCCGCAGGCTCACGTCACGGACGGCACGGCGGGTGTGCCCGAGCACCGCGTCCTGGAGTGCGAGCACGATCTCCAGATATCCGGTGCCGGGAAAGACGACCTTGCCCATGGCGACGTGCGCGGCGAGATAGCCGGGCTGCTCGGCACTGATGACGGCGGAGAACTCCCTTATCCCCACTGCCCGTTGCTCTTCCGTACTGGTCTCGGCGCCGAGCAGCGGATGGTGGACACCGCTGGTGTCGGCGATCCGGGTGCCGAGGCCGTGCCGCCGGTTGGCGGTGGTGGGCAGCCAGTACCGCTTGCGGTCGAAGGCGTAGCCCGGCAGCGCGACGGCCGTGCGTTCCCGCCCCGCGTGGAAACCGGTCCAGGAGAGGGTGAATCCGGCGCCGTACAGCTGCGCCACGGCGTTGCGGACGGTCCGCCCGTCGGTGTCGGTCGGGTGCGAGCTGGCCAGCCACAGGTGATCCTGCGCGGTGACGCACTGCTTGGCCGGCGCGCTCAGCCCGAGCGAAGGCCCGATCTCGATCATGGCATGCCGACCGCGCTTCTCCAACGTCCGCATACCGTCGGCGAATTGGACCGGAGCACCGATGTGTCGGACCCAGTAGTCGGGGTCGGCGATCTCACGGAACCGCGCGACCTTCCCGGTGACGTTGGAGATGAGGGTGAGAGCCGGCTCGTGGAACTCGATGCCGGCGATCTCGGCGCGGAAGGCGTCGTACACCTCCGCCATCAGCGGGGAGTGGAAGGCGTGCGAGACGGTGAGCCGCTTGACGCGCAGTCCGCGCTCAGCGAACGCCGCCATGGCGTCGGCGAGCGACTCCTCGCCGCCGGAAATCACGGTCTGCTGCGGCGAGTTGACCCCGGCCACGGCAAGGTCGTCGTACTTCTCCAGCAGCGGCGCGACGTCCTCGACGGGCGCACCCACCGCGGCCATGCCGCCCGGCGCGGTGACCGACTGCATGAGCCGGGCACGGGCGGCCACGAGCGCGGTGGCGTCCTCCAGGCTGAACAACCCGGCGACGGCGGCCGCGGTGACCTCACCGATGCTGTGCCCGATGAGCACGTTGGGCCGCAGACCCCAGGACATCCACAGCTTGGCGAGGGCGTACTCGAAGGTGAAGAGGGCGGGCTGGGAGTAGAGGGTCTGATGGAGCTCATCGCCATTGGCGCCCGTGTCCGTGTCCGTGTCCGTCGCGAACATCAGGTCCTTGACGGACCGACCGAGCTTGTCGGCGAACAGCGCGTCACAGGCGTCGACTTGGGCGGCGAAGGCGGGGAACTGCCGGTACAGCGCGGCCCCCATGCCCGGGTACTGCGACCCCTGCCCGGCGAACATGAAGGCGGTCTTGCGTACGTCGTTGCGGCGGCCGGGCCCGTCGGCGGTATCGGCGGCCCGCTGCAACAGCGCGCTCAGGGACGCGTGATCGGTGACGAGGCCGCCCACCCGGTGGGTGAAGTGGCTGCGCCCGACGTTGCCGGTGTAGCAGAGGTCGCCGATGTCGACGCCCGGGTTCTGCTCCAGGTGCTGCCGGTAGCGCTCGATCTGCATGCCGAGCGAGCGGCGGGACTTGGCGGAGAGGGTGAAGACGTGGCCGCCGTCGTCGGCGGGGGCCGAAGGTGCGACCTCCTTGGCGGGAGCCTCCTCGATGACGGCGGCGGCGATGGACCCGGCGAAGCCGAAACTGTTGACGACGGCGCGCCGCGGGGTGCCGTCCACCTCCCACGGCCGATTCTCGGTCGGCACGGTCACGGGAATGTTCGACCAGGGGATACGGCCGGAGGGCTTGCTGAAGTTGATGTGCGGGAAGATGGTCCCCGCCCGCATCTGGAGGACGGTCTTGATGACACCGGCGATGCCGGCGACCGGCTCGGTGTGCCCGAGGTTGGTCTTGACCGAGCCCACGGTGACGGGCCGTTCGGCGGTGTGGGAGTCGGCGAAGACATCGCTGATGGCGCCCATCTCGATGGGGTCGCCGAGCGGGGTGCCGGTGCCGTGCGCCTCGACGTACTGGATGTCGGAGGGGGTCAGTTCGGCGTTGCGCAGCGCCGCGCGGATGACGGTCTCCTGGGCGGTCCCGTTGGGCACGGTGAGCCCGGCGCTCTCGCCGTCCTCGCCGATGGCGGTGCCGCGGATGAGGGCGAGCACCTGATCGCCGTCGCGCTGTGCGTCGGAGAGCCGCTTGAGCACGAGCACGGCACAGCCCTCGGCCCGCACATACCCGTCGGCGTCCTCGTCGAAGGTCTTGCAACGACCGTCCGGGGCCAGCATGTTGGCGTGCGAGAACATCACGAAGATGCGCGGGTGGTGCAGACAGTTGACGGCGGCGGCGAGGGCGACGTCACAGGCGCCGCTGCGCAGCCCCTCGACGGCGAGATGGGTGGCGGTGAGCGAGGAAGCACAAGCAGTATCGACCGTCAGACTGGGCCCACGGAGCCCAAAGAAGTAGGACAGCCTGCCGGAGAGCGGGAAGAGCGTGATCCCGGCGGCGAGATGCCCGTCCAGCTCCTCGTACGGCAGTCCCTCCATCTCCAGGGCGTAGTCGATGGAACTGGCGCCGACGTACACGCCGCCGTTTCCGTGCCGGAGTTCGGCGGGGTTGATGTTGGCCTGCTCCAGTGCCTGCCAGGCCGTCTCCAGGAGCAGTCGCTGCTGAGGGTCGACGAACGCGGCTTCCTTGGGCGAGATGTTGAAGAACGGCGCGTCGAACTGGTCGATCTGGTCGAGGAATCCGGCGCCGGTGGTGCGCACCTTGCCGAGCTCGGGCTCGTCGCCCTCGTCGGGGCGGGGCTTCAGGGCGGCGACATCCCACCGGTCCTCGGGGACGGGTCGGATACCGGACCCGCCGTTCTTCAGGAACTCGGTGAACCCCTCGGGCGACTCATTGCCGCCCGGGAGCCGGAAACCCATGCCGACCAGTGCGATGGGCTCGTTGTGCGGGGTTTTCGACATTACGGTCTTCCCTCTTCTCGACAGCCCGCAGTGGTCACGGCATGAGGTCGCCGAGGACCTCGTCGGCCAGGTATTCGAGCAGGTTCTCGACGGTAGGCTTGTTGAACAGGACGTTCGTGCTGAGCGTGCACCCGAGCAGAGCCTCCAGCCGGGTTTTCACTTCCATGATCCGAAGCGAGGTGAACCCGAGGGAGAAGTAACTCTGATCGATGGGAAATTCCTCGTCGCCGCCCATGAGGAGAACATCCCTGAACTCCGCGACGACCAAGTCCTCAAGATATTCCGACCGCTCGGACCGGGGCAGCTCGGAGAGTTTCTCCACCACCAGGGCCTGTTCGCTCATCGCATGCTCCATAAGGCGTCACCGGGTAAGAGGCGGATGGTTGTACGTGAGATGGTCAGGGGGCAGGAACATGGGCTGATGGAATCAGCCGCTGCTGACGCCCACCTGACCGCGGACTGATGAAGCCCGACGCCGGCAACAAAGGAAAGGGCCGGAGGCCAGGAACCTCATTCGCCCATGAGGCCCGCGACCCCCGACCCTGTCGGCGGGGACATACACCATGCGCGGAGAGGGCAGGATTCGAACCTGCGCGGACTCAATGAGCCCGACCGTGAGCACGGTCCCCGATAAACCACTCCGGGCACCTCTCCCAGCAACCACCTACTGCACCTGCGCGGAGAGGGCAGGATTCGAACCTGCGCAGACTCAAAGAGCCCGACCATTCACACAGTCCCCGATAAACCACTCCGGGCACCTCTCCCTGTTACACACTGCGCGGAGAGGGCAGGATTCGAACCTGCGCGGACTCGATGAGCCCGACCATTTGCACGGTCCCCGATAAGCCACTCCGGGCACCTCTCCCTGAGATCCGGTCCGGTTCCCCTTTCGGTTCCCCGCCCTGCTCTCGAGAAATACATTGCCATGCCCCGCTGACATCACCCTGACGTCTGCCTGACACCCTCACAACCGTTCCCGGCAGCTCTACCGAAGCGGTATTCGAAGGTGCTCTACTTTCGACAGAAGATTCGCGTCCCCAAGGAAGGAACGCTATGTCGGCGACCAGCGCAACGACCCTGGACAACCCCGTCCTGCGGGCAATCAAGACGCACACCCAATCAGACAACCCCAGCTCTTTCCTGGCCCTCAACACAGGAAACAGCGTCTTCACCCTCCCCGGCGTGGACGGCGTAGCCATCTACCGTCGAACCGGCCGCCACCTCGTCCAGTTCGGCGGCCCGTTCGCCGCACCCGACGCCTACGGCAAGCTGGTGGAGGGCCTGCGCGAGTACGCCCGCGCCGAACAGCTCCAGCTGGTCTCCGTCCAACTCCAGCGCCCCGACGCCGAGCAGTACCGGGAGGCCGGCTTCACGGTCAACCAGATAGGCGCGTCCTGGGCGGTGCACCTGCCCGACTTCACCCTCCGCGGCACGCGCTTCATGCAGCTGCGCAACAAGATCTCCCGGGCTCTGCGCAACGGCCTGACGATCGAGGAGGTCCCGGCGGAGAACTGCGAGGAGGCCCTAGAGACGATCGACAGGGCGTGGCTCGGCTCAAAGGGCGACCACGCGAGGCCGTTGGAGTTCCTGGTGGGCCAGGTAGGAGGCGAAGCCCAACAGCACCGCCGCCTCTTCGTGGGCAGCATCGACGGCGCCCCGGTCAGCTACATCTCCTACTCCCCCGTCTACGGCACCAAGGCCGGCTGGATGCACGACCTGAGCCGCCGCATCCCGAACGGCTCGCCGGGTCTGATGGAGGCCATCAACGCCCACGCGATCGAGAAGTTCACGGCCGAGGGCGTGGAGTGGCTCCACTTCGGCTTCACCCCGTTCACGGGCCTGGACGAGGCGAACGAACTCCCGGGCGCCAGCCCGTCCTTCCAGTGGCTGATGCACTTCCTGTGGGCGGAGGGCGCGGCGCTGTACCCCGCGCAGACCCAGCTGGACTACAAGGAGAAGTGGGCCCCGCACGCCTGCCTCCCCGAGTACGTAGCCTTCGACGGCCCGGCGTCCATCGCCTCCTTCGCCCACATCTTCCGGGCCTGCAACGCCTTCTGAGACCCCACGACGACCCCGAGGAGAGACCCCCAGATGACGACGCCCATAACCGAGGACACCCGCCCCACGGACGACTTGAAGATGGCCCTGGTGGAGTCACTGATGGCCGTGATCGGCGCCCCTGACGACGACGAGGCGGCCGAGAAGGCCGCCACGATCATCCACACCCTGGACGAACGGCTGACGGCGGAGGCGACTTCCGCCTGACGACGCGAGCCGGACCGTAGGCAAAGAGAGGGAGACAAGTCGAGCTCTACGCCGGGGCAGGAAGGCGACTCGGAGAGCGCCCTCTGCACAATCGCAGACATCAGCGGTCACCCTTGCCCCGGTGAGCTCACCGTCAGACTCCGCCTCGTACGCACCCTCATCATCCGCGCCGACGGTGCGAGATCGACCGTATGCAAAACAACTCTGCGCAGAGGCTCCCTCGTTATGGCAGGGCGCGCGCCCATCTCCACGTCAATGGAGTGCACCGCGTAAGTCAGAGCCACCCCATCACGAAGCGAGTCCCCCATGGCGGAGCAGCACCAGGCGACGAATCCGGACCAGGCACAGGAGACCCGACGGCAGCGAGCCGGCGCCGCCGCCTTGCTCGTAGGCCTGATCGGCACACTCGCGTTCTTCGCCCTATGGCCCGGCTTGCCACACGTCATCGACTGGGGAGCCATCGTCGCGGCCATCGCCGTGGGTGGGCTGGCGCGCTGGATCTGCCAGTCCTGGATGACTGGTACGGCTCAGAAGAAGTCTGCACGATCGTGAGCGTCCGGTGGGGCTCAGCTCATTGCTCCACCGGTTCAGCCGGTGTCCCACGTTCCTCGTCGTCCCCCCGTCGACGGAGCGCTCGCTCGCCGATCTCGCTGGAGAGCCTGCCCGTCACCGATCTGACCCGATGGAGGGTCTCGTTACCGAGACGCCTGGCGGCGTTGACGCCTCCGGCTCCCGTGTCGAGCGCCCGTTCCCCCGCCTCCGCGGCGGCGTCCAACCACCTTCTCGCGTCCATCAACTGTCGACCGTGCTCGATCCCGAGCCGCCCGTGGAAGTCGACGACGGCGACCGCGACATGATTGCCCGCATGCACGACGGCCGGGGACGCGGTCGGGTGCAGCAGCACCTTCGTATTGGCCCTGTCGACGACCGCGTCCACGCGGGCCAGCAGACGCTCGGTGCTCTGCGAGATGAGCTCCCTACGGTTCTGCCGGGCAACCTGAAGTCCGAGGCGATGCCGGTCCAGTTCATCCGGGGATGCGTCCAGTAGGCGGTCGAGTTCGAGCACGGAGATCGCGTCGTGCAGTTGGAAGCAACGGGCCAGAACGGCAAGCCACTCCCCCACCGCGACCTCCGCGTCCTTGGAGGTCTTGGCAAGGTCACCGATCTTGGTCTGGTGCTCCATCTTCTCGGTGAGCGCGTCGAGTTGACGCAGCGCATAGGCCTGGGTCCGCGCGATCGTCATCGCCGTGCCCTGCACCTTCGACCACGTGACCGCGGAGACCCGGCCCACCTGCTCTCGAACGGTCATGGCCTCCTCTATGACGAGGCCCGCTCCGATCATGTCCGCCAGCACCACGTCCTTCTGAGCGCGGAGCACGTCGTCGACCTTCGCATCGATCGCGGCGAGATAGTCGGTGATCTCGTCCATGGTCTGCTGCATCGCAAGCTGCGCCATGAGCCCCGCTGCACCGGCCAGGCGTGCCGGGTTGGTGAGAAACGATCCGGGCGTCTTCTCCAGTTCGAGGAGCCCCTTGATCTTGCCGTTCTTCGTCAACACGGCACGGCTTACACCCGAGTTCGAGCCCTTCATCAGCCCGTACTTCTCGAGAGCGTGCGCCGACTGCTCGGTCAACTTCACCCAGCGGCCCGAGTCGGCCGCGATCTCGGCACCTTTCTGCGCTGCTCCAGCCACAGCACTGAGGGTGGGGCCGAGCCTCGGCAGTCCGAGATCCTTCGACGGCAGTCCTTCGGAGACGAGGAAGCGTTCGACAGCCGTCGGGCTTCCAATGACGGCCAGGCCGTCGCCGTCGCTGATCAGCTGAAGGTCGTCGTCCATCGGCGGCTCCTGAAGTGGCTCTTCGCAGTGCCTGACGCTACCTCGCGGCGATGTCAGTCCTCTGAAGGATCCTTCCCGCCGCCTCACCAGGTGGGTGCTGACGGAAAGCTCGAACTCTTCTGGGCGCCATCATCCCCTGTCCGAGAACCGCTCCGCCCCTGGCAGGCGGTCTTGCGCCGTTCATTTCACTGCTCTGACAGTGAGAAACAGCGGGGCGGCCTGACAACCGTGAGGGGGACGATCTCGTGGGGGCTGGGATCGAGGCAGTAGACGAAATGCTGCGGGACCGTCTGCTCATCATGGTCAACGACCAGCTGGCGATCGACGTGCTCCCGTACATCCCGGTTCGCACTGGCGGACTGGTGCTGACGGGTGCTGCCGCGCCGGTCAGGTGCAGGGAGATACGCAACGCCCGGCCCGAGACGACTGTGGTCATGGACCAGGGCAGCCACACCCAACAGATCGCCACCACTGATGCACCGTTCGGTCTCAAGACCAACTACGGCTGGCGCGACCTGGACCTCGCCGGGCTCAATGAGATTCTCGACGGCCAGCGCGACAACAAGGCGTCCTATGCCGTCACACCCACGTGTTTCATCCCGGCTGACCAGGTGGGCGACGCGTCGGTACTCAAGGCCGTAATCCGTCAGGCCAACCACTTGCGCCGCGGGGACACCGTCGTACTGTTGCCGTGCAGCTGGCGATGGTTACGGCGCTCTTCCCTTCCCGACCTCGCCGAGCAGATCCGGAGCTGTCGGCATCCCGTGGCGTTGATCATGCAGGCGGACGGCGACCCACTCGAACGCGACCAAGCCTCCGAAGGGCTACGGCAGTTGTGCCGATCCTGTCCCCGACTCGTTCTCTGGCGCACTGATCTCGCGGCCTTTGATGCCATGGCGCACGGGGCGTTGGGTGCGGCGGTCGGCGCCTCGGCCGTACTCCGGCACGGTGTGGCTCCACGGCCCGACAGCGGAGGTGGCGGCCACAAGCCGTTTCCAGTGGTGCTGGTCCGGCGCCTGCTCCGTTACCACCGCGTGGCGACGCTCCAGGACTGGTTCGCCCACGTCGATCCGTGGACCTGCGACTGCGCGGTGTGCGCAGGGGCGGCTCTCACCCGCTTCACGGACAGCGACGCGGACGTCCTCCGGGCCCTGCTGCACACTGTCTGCGAACTCTACTCACTGCATGAGGAGTTGGACGCCACCCTCCCAGGCGACGACCGCATCGGCTGGTGGCGTCAGCAACTCACGGACGCCCGGGAATACCACCGCCTACTGTCGTCCCAGACGGACACGGAGGTCTCGTTTCCGAAGGTGCTTCAGGCCTGGCGCCGCTGGAGTCCGCCCGCGCTGCCCACGAGAGGGAAGCACCGGACTCAGGACCATTCCGGCCCTAGTTGACGCCAGGCCTGCTCATGGAACAGCCACTGGGCAGCGGAGTGCCGTCGAGGCCGGTAGGGGGCGGGTTCCAGGAGCCAACGCAGCCCCGCCGGCTCTTGGGTGGCTACGCCGACCCCATAGAAGCGGGCCTTCAAGAGAAGCAGGTCCATGTCGGGGTCGTCAGGTGATGGGAAGTCGTGCTGCCCTGATGCCGCCGCAGGGCGCGATACGACGACCCCGCGGGCGCAGAACGGCGCGAACTGCGAGGCGTCCCGAACCGCGGAGTCCCATGCGCGGGGTGAGACGCCTCGTGGTCCGCGGAGAAGAACCAGCTCGACACAGGCAGCGGGTACGAGTTGCCGTACGACGATGCCCTCACCCTCCACCAGCGCGACCACGCCGGGCGGCGCGGCGTGGAGCATCCGCAGGGCATGGGCATCGAGCGAAGACGCCGATACTGGGACGTCCGCTGGAAGGTCATGCAAGACGGTCAGCAATGCCCTGCTGTCGACCGCGCCGAGGCCGACTGAGGAGCGCCGGCGGGCCTCGTCGGCGAACACGCTGACAGCGGCCTGCACTTGTTGTCCGCGCAGCCTCAGTCCGGTGAGTGCCTGCTCGGCCAGCAGCATGTCTTGTGTCCTCGCCCTGGTGGTTCGGTTCGTCCTGCTGCCGGACTTCTGACATCCGGCGGCATCCACCTCCGCTGTCTACCAGTCCGGCGTGCTCGTGGCACATCCACAGATGGAATGCGGCCGCCCGGCCGCGGTGTCCCAGCGTTCTGGCAACTGTCTGCGGAAAGCGGCCCTATCGTCGTTCCCACGTGCCACGACCGCTCCAACTGCCAAGGGGGGACCACGATGCAGGCGAAGGAGACGCTGTTCGCCGATCTCGTGCAGGGCAAGGCTCAGCAGTTCCAAGTGCCGCTCTATCAGCGGACGTACTCCTGGACGGAGAAGCAGCTAAGACAGTTATGGAGTGACATCCTGGAGCAGGCCGAGCTGATCGAGCGCGGTGAGCAGGCGAACACACACTTCCTGGGGTCCGTCGTCCTCGCGCCGTCGCCGCAGAACGATGCGACGTTCTCCCGATGGCTCGTCGTCGACGGCCAGCAGCGGCTGACCACGCTCTCCCTCGCGCTGGCCGCGATCCGCGATCACGTCAAGGACGCCGAGCCGCGTCAGGCCGAGCGGATCGACGAGCAGTACCTGATCAACAAGTGGCAGACCGGCATCGACCACTTCCGGTTGCTGCCGACCCAGGCGGACCGGACACAGTTCGCCGCGCACATCCGCGGACCACTGACCGAGCAGGTCGGCAGTAGTGTCGCCACGGCCTACAGCTTCTTCCGCCGAAAGCTCGTCGAGGCTGCCGACCCGTCCGCCCCGCAGGACGTGTTCCGCATCGAGCAGGCCATCACCTCCCGGCTGACGCTGGTGGCAGTGACCGCCCAGCACGGGGACAACGTGCACCGCATCTTCGAGTCCCTCAACAACACCGGGCTCAAGCTCAGCCAGGCGGACCTGCTGCGCAACTACCTGTTCATGAAGCTGACCACACGCGGCGAGCACGTCTACGAGACGTACTGGCTCCCGCTGCAGGACAGCCTGAGCAACGAAGAGCTGGAACAGCTCATGTGGCTGCAACTGGTCCTCGACGGCGACGACCGGGTACGCCGCCAGGACCTGTACGCGGCGCAGCAGCAGCGCTTCGAGCGCGACGAGGCGAGCGAGGAGGAAATCGAGGACTACATCAGGGAGTTGTACGGCCGCGCCGCCGTCTTCCGCCGCCTGCTCCACCCCGAGGAGGAGCCGGACGCAGCGGTTCGCGCTCATCTGCTCCGCCTGAACGCCTGGCAGGCCCAGGTCACCTACCCCGCACTGATGCTGCTCCTCGACCGCCGCGCCCGCGGAGACCTCGATTCAACCGACACCGCCCGTGCGATGTCGTACATCGAGAGCTTCCTGGTACGCCGGATGATCTGCCGCGTGCCGACGAACAACCTCAACAGGATCTTCCAGTCCGTGCCCGGGCAACTCCCGCTCGACGTGCCCGTCGCCGATGGGCTGCACCAGTTGCTCTCCTCCGAGAACCGGTTCTGGCCCGACGACAGGGAGCTGCGCGAGAAGATCCAGAAGGCGCCCTTCTACCAGTTCGGACGCTCACAGCAGCGGAAGGTGGTGCTGCAGCGGCTGGAGGAGAGTTACGAGCATCCGGAGCCGGTGGACTTCGCCGCAGCCCAGCTCACCATCGAGCACGTCATGCCGCAGTCGCCCGGCGACGAGTGGCTCGAGATGCTGGAGGAGGAGGCGGCTGACGGGGAGAGCGCGAAGGATCTGCACTCCCGCCTGCAACACACCCTCGGGAACCTCACGCTCACCGCGGTCAACTCCGAGCTGTCGAACCATCCCTTCGAGCGCAAACAGGGCCTTCTCCATGGCAGTCACCTGGAGATGAACCGCCGCATCGCCGCGACCGAACGCTGGGGCGCGAAGGAGATCCTCGCCCGCGCCGACGAACTCGCCGACCGTGCAATCTCCTTGTGGCCCGCCCCGCTACGTGGAGTCGGCCGCGCGCAGCGCAGCCGGGACTGGCATCTGGCACACCAGGTGCTGGCGGCACTCCCGCACGGCACGTGGACGTCGTACGGCGACCTCGCCGCGTTCCTCGGCTCGGGCGCCCAGGCCGTGGGCAACCACCTGGCGAGCACGCCGGGGGTGGTGGGCGCGTACCGGGTGCTCACGTCCGAGGGCAAGGTCTCCGAGGGTTTCCGTTGGACGTCCGACGACGACGGCGACGACGTCCGCTCCCGCCTGGCCGCCGACGGCATCCGATTCACGGTGACCGGCGCCGCCGACCCGGCGCAGCGGCTCACCGCAGACGACCTCGCACTGCTCGTCACCGAGGACGACGACCGAGCCGAGGCCGAAGACACCGCGCAGCGCACGACCAGCGCCGGCCAGGGCGAGGAGACACGCGCAGACCGCTTCCTTCGCCAGCTCGCGGCGGACGACTCCCCGGAGACGGTCGAGGCGGTCCGGACGCTCTTCGCCCGTTGGGAAGAACTGGGCGGCTGGATCGGACACGGGGCGGGCCAGGTCATGACGAGCGCGTTCCTCATGCTCGGCCAGGCAGGCGCACCCGGCCGGGGCATCTGGCCGATGACGCTGTACCCGGGTAGTGGCAGGGGCGGCACGGCGGAGGTGGTCTTCCAGTACCTGGCCACGCGGGACCCGTTCACCGACCGTGCGCTACGCGCCGAACTCCTCACGCGTCTCAACAAGTTGGAGGGCGTACACATCCCAGAGGGAAAGCTTGAGCTGCGCCCCAACATCCGCCTCTCCCTGCTGGTGAAGAACGGCAACCTCGAACTGCTCGCGGAGACGTTGGTGTGGTTCCGGGACCGTTGGGAGACGCGGGAAACGGTCTGAGGGGACGCCCCCTGCGGGACGCCCCCTGCGGGTGCGTCCCGAGTCGCAACCAAGATGCAGTCCGAAGGTTCGATCCCCGGGTCGCCCCCTCGGACTGTCTGCCCCTCGTTCCTCCCTCGGGGACTTTCAGGGCTGCCTGAGGCACTCTCGCCACGTAACACGTAACACGGCAAGCTCCTAAAAGACCGGAAAAGACCTCCGCCCCAGATCAGAGGGCCCGTCCCAGATAGAGCTGCGGGTAGCGGCAGACGAGTCGGGCTGTACGCCGGGTTCTGTGCCGAGGGTCCTCGCGGACGTCTCGGCGACGGCCATCCATCTAGGACCGGCGTTGCCGCCGGCCTCGTGCGGTCTACCCGGGAACTCGGGCGGGCAGCCCTCGGACGTTCCCGCAGAGCCGCCTCCGAAAAGGCGGCCCCTTTTGACCTTGCTCCAGGTGGGGTTTACCTAGCTGCCCAGGTCACCCTGAGCACTGGTGGTCTCTTACACCACCGTTTCACCCTTACCGAGGACCGAGGTCCCCGGCGGTTTGTTTTCTGTGGCACTGTCCCGCGGGTCACCCCGGGTGGCCGTTAGCCACCACCCTGCCCTGTGGAGCCCGGACGTTCCTCGGGAAGCCCCCCGTCAAGGGGACTCCACGCGGCCGTCCGCCCGGCTCGTCTGCCGTGTCGACCATGTTACCGGCCCCCCACTCCTCGCAGGACCGGCCGCCGTCGCCAGCACCGACCCCGCCAGGATCAGGACGAAGGCCACCCCCACCCCCGCCGTCAGCTCCTCCCCCAGGAACAGCGCGCCCGCCGCCACCGCCACCGCCGGGTTCACGTACGTGATCACCGTCGACCGCGTCGGGCCCACCTCCTTGATCAGCTCCAGGAAGGCCACGAAGGCGACCGCGGTGCAGATCACTCCCAGGCCCGCCAGCGCCAGCAGAACCGAACCCGACGGCATCGACGACGGCCACGTCGCCCCCGCCGCCGGTGCGTACACCACCGCCGCCAGCGCCAGGCACGACGCCGTGAGCTGGAGGGACGGGACAGCCCGCAAGTGCCTCGCCGCTATCAGCGGCGCCGTCGCGTACCCCACCACCGTCACCAGCACCTCCGCCATCGACCGCGCGTCTCCCCCGGTCAGATGCGGCACCGTCAGGACTCCGACCCCCGCCAGGCCCAGCCCCAGCCCCGTCACCCTGCGCGCCCCCAGCCGCTCCGTGGCCCCGAAGAAGCGGGCCAGTGCCACGCCCACGATCGGTACCCCGGCTATCAGCAGACCCGCCGTCGAGCTCGACAGATGCCTCTCCGCGTCCGTCAGCGTGAACCACGGGCCGATGATCTCTATGCACGCGAAGGCGAGGAGCGGTTTCCAGTGGGCCCGGACCGTCGCCGGCAGCCCCCGCGCCGCGAACGGCAGCAGCAACGCCGCCCCCAGCGCACACCGCGTGAACACCACGAAAGACGGGGACAGCGGAGCCTCCACCGCCACCTTGATCATCAGGTAGGGGATCCCCCACACCACTCCCATCAGGGAGAACAGGAACCAGCCGCGTGCAGTCATACCGCCATGCTCGTCGCGGCGTCAGCGCCCGTCTTGAACGCTGTTGCGGTACGCCGCCGGCGTCACCCCCAGCACCCGCCGGAACCAGCGGGTGAGGTGCGCCTGGTCGGCGAAGCCCACCGCTGCCGCCGCCTCCGCCGGGCGCAGGCCCGATTCCAGCAGGGTGCGGGCGCGGTGGACTCGGTATTGCGCCAGCCAGGCGTACGGGGGCAGGCCCATCGTCGTACGGAAGGCCCGGAGGAGTTGGTAGCGGGACAGGCCCACGTCCTCGGCCAGCGTCGCCAGGGACGGAGGGGCCAGCAACTCGTCCGCCAGACGGTCTCGTACGAGCAGCGCGATACCGTCGCCGCCCGGCACCACGTCGTCCGTCGCCCGTGCCGTGGAGTGGCGGCGGGCCAGTGCCGTCAGGAGCCACGGCAGTCGCGACTCCGCCTCCAGCGGGTCGGGGCAGGCGCTGAGTTCCGTGTGCGTCAGGCGGAGGGCGGCAGCCAGCTCCGGGTCGTCTATCAGGGGCTCGCGGAAGTGCGGGAAGCCGAGGGTGCCATCGGCCAGCAGGGGTGTCGCCGCGTACAGGGCCCGGTACGCGTAACCGTCCGTCGTGGTTCCCGGGCCTCCCGTGTGCACCTCCCCGGGTGCCAGTACGACGATGCTGCCCGGGCCCGTGCGGATGTGCCCGCCTCTGTAGTCGATGATCTCCGAGCCGCCCACGCAGACGCCGACCGTGAACTCGTCGTGGGCGTGGGGGGCGTAGACGTGCTTGTCGAAGCGGGCCGTGAGGAGGTCCAGGCGGGGGCCACAGCGGCCCAGTCTTGCCCGCGTCCACAGTGCCTGTTCCACGCCGCGCCCCCTGTCCTCCGTCGTTCTCAGGGTGCAACGCCTAGGTGGTCAGAGAAAGTCCGCTGTCTCCAGGTCGAAGGAGAAGGGCTCGGGGAGTGCCACTGCACGTCTGTCGATGAACGCCTGTACAGCTGTTCCACGATCTGGCTGATGCAGTGCTCGTGGTGCCCATCGAGCAACGGCGTCACCACGAGTTCCCCCTCATCGGATCCAGTGCCACGGCCACCAGACAACAGCCCTTCACCTAGCGCCAGGACCGAACCGTCGAAGATCACCCGTTAGTGACCAGCATCGGCCCGGCCCCTGCCCCTGCCCCTTGACCATGCCGCGACGTCAACGTCTCTACTGACCCCATGCGCATCGGAGAACTCGCCGCCGCCGTCGGCGTCACCACGCGGACCGTGCGGCACTACCACCATCTCGGGCTGTTGCCCGAGCCAGAGCGGCTCAGCAACGGCTACCGGGACTACACCCTGCGGCACGCCGTCGTCCTCGCCCGTATCCGGCGGCTGACCGAGTTGGGGATGGGGCTCGCGGAGGTGCGGGACGTGCTCGCGGAGGATGCCGGGAAGGATCTCGTCGAAGTGCTCACCGAGCTCGACGAGGACCTGGCCCGGCAGGAGGCGGCGATCCGCGAGCGGCGGGCGCGGCTGCGGGCGCTGCTGGAGGCGGAGGGCGGGCTGAGCGTCGAGGGGCCCGTCTCGCCGGAACTGGCCTCGCTGTTCGGGGACTTGGCTCATGTCGGGGCCGACTCCCCCATGGCCGTCAAGGACCGCGAGATGCTCGCGCTGATCGACACCATGACGGCCGTGGAGGACCGGGAGCGGCTCGTGGACCTGCTGCGCGGCGCCCTCGGCTCCCCCGAGGGGATCGCGCGGGCACTCGAGGCGTACGCCCTGCTCGACGACCTCGCCGAGGCCGACCCTGCCGAACCTGCCGACCCGCGCGTGGCGGAGGCCGCCGGTACCCTCGCCGACTGCATGCCCCGCGAGCTCGTCCCCCGCACGGGGATCGACGCGGACAACAGCTTCATGCGCGCCTTCTACGCGGACCTCGCCCCCGCCCAGGCGGAAGTCCTCCGCCTCGCGATGCGGATCCTCACCGAGGCCGAGGAGCCGTCGTGAGGACGGCCGGGAGGACGGCCGGGAGGACGGCCGGGAGGACGGCTGCGTGGGTCCTCGTGCGCCATGAGCTGCGGCTGCTCGCCAGCCTGGCGCTGTGGGCGGCGCGGCGCACGCACGGGGCCGACGGCGGGCGGGCGTTCGGGTATGCGCGGGGGCAGGGCGCGGTGATGTTCGGCTTCGCCTTTGTGTGTTGCGTGGAGACGCTGACCATGTCCGTGCTGCTGCGGGACCATCCGACCGTGCACCACGTGGTGTTCGTGCTCGACGTGTACACCATCGTGTTCGTCGTCGGGATGCACGCGGCCTCCGTCGTACGGCCGCACGTGCTCGGCCCCGGCGTGCTGCGCGTCCGCCACGGCGTGCACGTCGATCTGCGCATACCGGTCGAGCACATCGCGACCGTACGCCGCGAACTGCGCACCACTCACGAACGCGCCGACGGCGAACTCGACGTCCCCGTGGGCGCACAGACCACCGTCACCCTCGAACTCACCCACCCCATAACCCACTTCACCCCACTCGGCCGCCAACGCCACATCCACACCGTCCGCTTCCACGCCGACGACCCCGCCTCCCTCATCAGCGCGATCACGCAGGCGCGAACCGCACCTTCGCCGCTCCCGGATCGGCCTGCACCAGCCTGACCCGCAGACGCTCGCCCAGCGGAAGACGGTCCCCCTCGATCCGCCCGATCACCGCCGGGGACTCCAACTGCACCACCCCCACCGACGGCCTCCGCTCCTCCACCTCCACCACGCACCCGTCGAAGACCTCCCCCACCCGGTCCTTCAACAGCGCCGCCTCCACGATGTCGACGCACTCCCGCTCGACCGTGCCCGCACGCCGGCCGCCCTCGGCCATCTCCTGCGGGAGTGACTCCAACGCCGCCAGCACCCACTCCGGCGGCGCCTCCCCCGCCACCGCCGCCAGGCAGATCTCCGACGCGTACCGGTCGGCCAGGCGGCGCAAAGGGGCCGTGCAGTGGGCGTACGGCGCCGCCACCGCCGAGTGTGTGGTGATCAACGGAAGAACTCCGTCCCGGAACACCGTGTAACCCGCACCCCGCAGCAGCGTCGTGCACTCCTGCAAGAACGCCGCGTGGTGCGGGTCATGCGGGTCCAGCGAGCGCACCAGCGCCGCGTACGAGACATGGTGCGGCCAGTCGATGTGCAGCGCGTGGGCCGTGCGGCGCAGGCGGCCCACGGCGCCGTCGGGGGCGGCGGGGAGCGTGCGGAGTACGCCGGTGCCGTGCGCGAGCATCAGGTCGGCGGCCGCCATGCCGGTCAGGAGGGAGATCTGGGCGTTCCAGCCGTCCGCGGGGAGCGGCGCGCGATACGTCAGCTCATATCCCCCGTCAAGCTCGACGATCTCCTGCTCGGGGACCTTCAGGGAGATGCCGCCACGGGCCACCTCCAACTCCTCCCGCAGCCGGCCGATCACCTTCAGCAGCGCCAGTGGCTCCTCCGCCGTACCCTCGTCGATCTCCTTCTGCACGCCCTCGTAGTCGAGCTTCGCGCGGCTGCGGACCAGTGCGCGGCGCACGTCCACCGCCACCGTCCGGCCCTCCGCGTCCAGGTCGATCGTCCACAGGGCCGCCGGGCGGGTCCGGTCCGGGAGCAGGCTGGCCGCGCCCTCGCTCAGCACGGGCGGGTGCAGGGGGACCTTCTCGTCGGGGAAGTACAAGGTCATCACCCGACTGTGGGTCTCCTTGTCCAGTGCCGACCCTGGTACGACGAACGCGGCGACGTCGGCGATGGCGTACCGGACGCGGTAGCCGGTGCCCTGGCGGGAGAGGTGCATCGCCTGGTCGAGGTCGACGGACGTGGGCGGGTCGACGGTGAAGAAGGGGATGTCGGTGGCGTCGTACGTCGGGAGCAGCGGAGGACGCTCGGCGTCGGCCAGCGCCTCGGGCGGGTAGGCCTCCGACACTCCGAGTTCGGTGCGCAGTGCGGTGAGGGCGGCCCGGAGAGGGGCTTCGGGGGCGCCGGTCACGCTGATGTGGCGGCGGGGCATACCAGCGAGCGTAGAGCGGGGGGCGCGGGGTGGCACGCCGTACGCTATGGCGAAGCCAGACGTGAAGGAGATCCCGCCCGTGCTTGTCCTGCTGCCGCCGTCCGAAGGCAAGGCCTCCTCCGGTCGTGGCGCCCCGCTGAAGCTGGAGTCCTTGTCGCTGCCGGGGCTGACCGAGGCGCGGTCCGCCGTGCTCGCGGAGCTCGTCGAGCTGTGTGCGGGGGATGAGGACAAGGCCCGGGAGGTGCTCGGGCTGAGCGAGGGGCTGCGGGGTGAGGTCGGGAAGAACACCGAGCTGCTGAGCGCCGGGGCGCGGCCCGCCGGGGAGATCTACACCGGTGTGCTGTACGACGCGCTCGGCCTCGCCTCCCTCGACACTGCGGCGAAGCGGCGGGCCGGGCGGCAGTTGCTCGTGTTCTCCGGGTTGTGGGGGGCCGTCGGGGTCGGCGACAAGATCCCCTCGTACCGGTGCTCCATGGGTGTGAAGCTGCCGGGGCTGGGGGCGCTGGGCGCGCACTGGCGGGGGCCCATGGCCGACGTCATGCCGGAGGCGGCGGGGTCGGGGCTCGTGCTTGATCTGCGGTCCTCCGCTTACGCCGCCGCGTGGAAGCCCAAGGGGGAGGTGGCCGGGCGGACCGCGAGCGTGCGGGTGCTGCACGCGCCGACGCGGAAGGTGGTCAGCCACTTCAACAAGGCCACCAAGGGGCGGATCGTACGGAGTCTGCTGTCGGCGGGCATCGCGCCGGCGGGGCCTGCCGAGCTGGTGGAGGCGCTGCGGGACCTCGGGTACGTCGTCGAGGTCGAGCCGCCGAAGGGGGCCGGGAAGGCGTGGACGCTGGATGTGCTGGTGGACGAGATCCACTAGCGCGGCCACCTATCCATTGCACCCTCCGCAACGCTCGTTGCACACATCGCTCCCCCTGGGCACGATGAGGCCATGAGCGTGCTGGATCTCGCCCCCGTCGTGCCCGTCGTCGTCATCGAGGACGCCTCCGATGCCGTGCCGCTGGCGCGGGCGCTGGTGGCGGGAGGGCTGCCGGCGATCGAGGTGACCCTGCGGACGCCGGCCGCGTTGGAGGCGATCCGGGCGATCGCCGACGGGGTGCCGGACGCGGTGGTCGGCGCGGGCACGGTCGTGACGCCGGAGCAGGTGACGGCGTCGGTGGCGGCCGGGGCGCGGTTTCTGGTCAGCCCGGGGTGGACGGACGTACTGCTCGACGCCATGCGGGCGTCCGGGGTGCCGTTCCTGCCGGGGGTGTCCACGGCGTCCGAAGTCGTCGCGCTGCTTGAGCGCGGGGTGCGGGAGATGAAGTTCTTCCCGGCGCAGGCCGCGGGCGGGACGGCGTATCTGAAGTCGCTCGCCGGGCCGTTGCCGCAGGCGCGGTTCTGCCCGACGGGCGGGATCGGCCCGGCGAACGCTCCCGACTATCTCTCCCTGCCCAACGTCGGCTGCGTGGGCGGGACTTGGATGCTCCCCGCGGACGCGCTGGCCGCCCGGGACTGGGCGCGGGTCGAGGAACTGGCCCGCGCTGCGGCCGAACTCAAAAACCTCAGGGACGCAGGTGGGACGTGTCGTTGAAGAGGCGGACGCTGGCGTTGCCGTCGGCGTAGTACGCCACCGCCGACAGCGACGCGGCGCTCAGTTCCATACGGAACAGGGACTCCGGCGGGGCGCCGAGGGCGAGGCGTACGAACGTCTTGATCGGCGTGACGTGCGTGACGAGCAGGACCGTGCGGCCCGCGTACGTGGCGATCAGCTTGTCGCGGGTGGCGGCGATACGAGTGGCCGTCGCCGCGAAGCTCTCGCCGCCGCCGGTGGGTTCGGCGTCGGGGTCGGAGAGCCAGCGGTTGAGGTCGTCGGGGTAACGCTCCCGCACCTCACCGAAGGTCAGCCCCTCCCACGCCCCGAAGTCGGTCTCCCGCAGACCGTCCTCGACGGTCACGTCCAGCCCGAGGCGCTCGGCCACGGCGGCCGCGGTCTGCCGGGTACGGGCGAGAGGCGACGCCAGGATCTCCTGTACGGTGCCACGCCGGGCCAGCGCCTCCCCGACCAGCCGCGCCTGCTCCTGGCCCACCTCGGACAGCGACGGGTCGGTCCCCCCGCTCCCCGAGAACCGCTTCTGCGGAGTCAGCGGCGTCTCCCCGTGCCGCAACAGCACGAAGGTCGCCGGCGCTCCCATGTCGGCCGGGGCCCAGCCGGAACTGGCGACGGTTTGAGCGGCACGGACATCAGCGTCGGCTTCAGCGGCTCCGCCGCCCGAAGACTCCGCCGCTCCGCGGCGGGAGGACCGGCCAGGAGAAGAAGCGGCAGCGGCGGAGGACGCCGAAGCCGCCGAGGCAGAAGAGCCCGAAGCCGTCCCGGCAGCGGCCGCCCCCAGCGCCGCCCGCACTCGCGCCGCACCCGCCGCCGCGTCTCCCGGCGGGCCGGACACCTCAGGCACAGCTGACGCTACGGAGCCGGCGGACTCGGCCGCCCGCGCCTGCAACTCCGCCGTCGAACCGGACTCCGACCACTGCTCCCCCCGCGCCCCCGCGTCCATCGCCTCGTTCGCCAACCGGTCCGCGTGCTTGTTCCGCTCGCGCGGGATCCACTCGTATGTCACCCGGTCCGGCGGGAACACCCGTGCCGCCTCCATCGCCAGCGGCTTCATGTCCGGGTGCTTGATCTTCCAGCGGCCCGACATCTGCTCGACGACGAGCTTGGAGTCCATGCGGACGTGGACGGACGCGGACGGGTCCAGGTCGTGCGCCGCGCGCAGACCCGCCACCAGCCCCCGGTACTCGGCGACGTTGTTCGTCGCGACGCCGATGTACTCGGCCCGTTCCGCCAGCGTCTCGCCGGTCGCCGGGTCGATGACGACCGAGCCGTACCCGGCCGGGCCGGGGTTGCCCCGCGACCCGCCGTCCGCCTCGACGATGAACTCCCGCACGCGTAAAGCTCCTTACAGGACCCGCAGGCCCCTGCCGACCCTCAGGCCTTTACTGAACCCTCGGGCCCTTACAGACCCGACTCGGCCGTGCGCACCAGGATGCGGCGGCAGTTCTCGCAGCGGACGACCGTGTCGGGGGCCGCCGCGCGGATCTCGTTGATGTCCGTGATCGCCAGCTCCTGGCGGCAGCCCTGGCAGGTGCGCTGGTACAGCTTCGCCGCGCCGATGCCGCCCTGCTGCTCGCGCAGCTTGTCGTAGAGCTTGAGCAGGTCCGCGGGGATGGTGCCCGCGATGACCTCGCGCTCCTTGGTGACGCTGGCGACCTCGCCGTCGATGCCCTCGTACGCGGCCTCCCGGCGGGCCGTCGCGTCGTCGATCTTGCCCTGGACCGCGCCGACCCGCTCGGTCAGCTCGGCGACCCGCTCCTGGGCGGACTCGCGGCGCTCCATGACCTCCAGGACGATGTCCTCCAGGTCGCCCTGGCGCTTGGCGAGGGAGGCGATCTCGCGCTGGAGGTTCTCCAGGTCCTTCGGGGACGTGACCGCGCCGGAGTCCAGGCGCTGCTGGTCGCGGGCGGCGCGCTGGCGGACCTGGTCGACGTCCTGCTCGGCCTTGGTCTGCTCGCGGGCGGTGTCGCTCTCCTCGGTCTGCGCGGCGACGAGGAGGTCGCGCAGCTGGGTCGCGTCCTTGGTCAGCGACTCGATCTCGGCGTGCTCGGGCAGCGACCTGCGCTTGTGCGCGAGCTGCTGGAGGCGGACGTCCAGGGCCTGGACGTCGAGAAGACGGATCTGGTCGGCGGGCGCGGCGTTCAGTTGGGGGCTCCCGGTGAGTCGGTGGTGGCGGTGGACGCCGCGTGGGCGGTCCAGGGGTCGGTGACCGTGCGGGAGACGTGGACCCTGAGGTCCCATCCCTCCCGGTCGGAGATCTCGTCGAGCTGGGCGGCGGCCAGCTCGCACCAGGGCCATTCGGTGGCCCAGTGCGCCGCGTCGAGCAGCGCGAGAGGACTGTGGGCCCGCGCCTCGGAGGCGGGGTGGTGGCGCAGGTCGGCGGTGAGGAAGGCGTCCACGCCGGCGGCGCGTACGACGTCGAAGAGGCTGTCGCCGGAGCCGCCGCTGACGGCGACCGTGCGGATGACCGCCTCGGGGTCGCCGGCGACGCGGATGCCCTGCGCGGTGGCGGGGAGGCGCTCGGCGGCGCGTTCGGCCAGCTCGCGCACGGTCAGCGGGTGGTCCAGCTCGCAGATCCGGCCGAGGCCCCGGCGGCCGCCCGGGTCGGCCGGGTCCGGTACGAGGGGTCGTACGACCCGGAGGTCCAGTGCGCCGGCGAGGGCGTCGGAGACACCCGGGTCGGCGGTGTCCGCGTTGGTGTGGGCCACGTGCAGCGCGATGTCGTTCTTGATGAGGGTGTGGACGACCCGGCCCTTGAAGTGGGTCGCCGCGACCGTCGTCGTACCGCGCAGGTAGAGCGGGTGGTGGGTGACCAGCAGGTCGGCGCCCAGCTTCAGCGCCTCGTCGACGATCTCCTGGACCGGGTCGACGGCGAACAGGACCCGCCCGACCTCCTGGTCGGGATCGCCCACGACGGTGCCGACCGCGTCCCAGGACTCGGCCCGCTCGGCGGGCCACAGGGTCTCCAGCGCGGCGATGACTTCAGACAGACGGGGCACGCACAAAAGGCTACCTGGCTGTTCTGCGCCCTTGTACCGGTGTGGCTCCCCTTGGCCCCGCCCAGCACACCCACCTCCGTTTCCTCAGGCGAATCGTTCCTTGGCCACCCCTTTGTGTGAAGTGGTCATCGCCTGGTCCCCCGTCCGTGCGTGCGAAAACTAGCTTCGTGGCCGGAGGTGACCGAACCATGACGGCCTGTGCGATCGAGCCCACGGCGGCGGACGAGGACGGTACGCCGCAGGCTGGCTGCGTGATCACCGCGGACGGCGCCTACGCCGCCCGCCTCACACGTGACGGCGACTCCTGGTTCCCGGAGCGCTGGACGATGGACGGCCCGGAGCCGTACGCGGTGCCGCTGCCCGGCAACCAGCCGGAGGAGCCCGGCACTGAAGTGCAGCCGATGGCGGACGGGCGGGTTCTGATCCGGCGGTTCGCGGACGGGCGGCACAACTTCTCGCTGCTCTACCCGACCGGCCCCGGCACCGGCGAGCTGCTGCTCGGCGCGGTCGAGTGCCCGGACGAGGGGACCCGGCTGCGGCTGCTGCCGCCGGCACCGGACGGGGAGAAGGCGTACGCCCTCGCCGTGGGCCGGCGGACGACGGCGGTGTGGCTCGTGGCGGGGGGTGCCTTCGGCCCGGAGCACCTCGCGGAGATCCCGGGGCGCTGCTCGGGCGGGGTGTGGCTGGACCGGGCCGGGCGGATGCTGGCCCTGGACCGGGAGGTCGGCGGCTGCACCAAGGCGATCGTGGTGGACCTGGCACGGGGCGGCGAGGTGTCGCCGCTGCTCCAGATCGCGGCGGGCAGCGACGACCGGCTGCTGCTGGCCGACCCGGACAGCGGACTGCTGCTGATCGCCTCCGACGCGCCGTCGCCCGGGCAGGAACGGTTGGGCTGGGGCGTCATGGGCAGCACGCTGCCGGTGCGCTTCCCGGAGAGCCTGCGGCTGCCGGAGTGCACGGTGACGCCGTTCGCCATCCAGCCGGGGCAGGTGCTGATGCCGGAGAGCTGCGCGGTGGCGCTGCGCATCGACGGGCCGCTGGGCAGCTGGGTCGGGATGTGGCGGCCGGACGGGCGGCAGGTGCACCATCTCGCGGCGCCCGTGGGCTGGTTGGCGGGCAGCGGGCTGTGGACGCGGGACAGGGTGCTGCGACTGCCGTACGCGACGGACGACGTGCCGTGCGGGGTCGCGGAGTTGACGATGCCCGCAGCGGGGGGAAGAGCCATCGGGAACGGGGGAACCGCGGGGGACGCGGGCCCGGGGGATCCGGACAGGGGCGGGACGGCCGCCGGGCGGACGCCGGACACGGCGTCGGCCTCGGGTACCGGCGGGCCGTCGGAGCCGGATCCCCCGGAGCCCGCGGCGGACGCCGAACCGGAGCCGGTGGAACCGGTGGTGCCGCGTCCGGTGCCGCTCGGGAAAGCGCCTCTGGCACGTCTTGTAACGAACTAGTGCCGGTTGGCGTGGCCGCCTGGATTCGGCCCGTGGGGTGCCGGTTAAACTCGCCCGGCTGTTAGAAAGATCATGTTGACGGGGTGAGTTCTTCCGATGAGCGACGCACGCACGATTCAGCCGCCGCACACCGATTCCCAGGATGCCTCCGGCCACGGCAGGCACCGCGGTCAGATCTCGGCTCAGGACGGTGAATCGGCCCCTCGCGGCCGGCACCGCAAGCCGGCCGAGGAGACCGAGTCGGCGGCCTGAGGACGCAGGACGCACGGCCCCGTTCACCTTCGTGGTGAGCGGGGCCGTTCTGTGTTGGCGCTATGCGCGTTTCAGCCCCAGCACTTCGGCCGCGCCGAACGTCTCCCCCTCCGGCCGCTGCGCGAAGTGCGGAGTGAGGGCCGCGTCGAGTTCGTCGTACGTGAAGGTCTCCTGCTTGCTGTCGAACTTGGCCCGCACGCGTGGCCGTTCGACGACGGCGACCATCCCGCCGTGGACCACGAGGAGCTGTCCGTTGACGCGGGCGGCCGCCGGGGAGGCCAAGTAGCCGACGAGCGGGGCGACATGCTCGGGGGCGAGCGGGTCGAGGCGGTCCTCGGGGAGTTCGAGGCCCGCGAAGACGTCCTCGGTCATCCGGGTGCGGGCGCGCGGGCAGATGGCGTTGGTGGTGACGCCGTACTTGGCGAGGGCGAGGGCCGTGGAGGTGGTGAGCCCGACGATCCCGCCCTTCGCGGCGGCGTAGTTGGGCTGTCCGGCCGAACCGGCGAGGAACGCCTCCGAGGAGGTGTTCACGATCCGCCCGTACACCCGCCCCCCGGCCTCCTTGGCCCGTGCCCGCCAGTGTGCGGCCGCGAAGTGCGTGGTGTTGAAGTGGCCCTTGAGATGGACGCGGATGACCGCGTCCCACTCCCCCTCGGTCATCGAGAACACCATGCGGTCGCGCAGGATGCCGGCGTTGTTGACGAGGATGTCGAGCTTGCCGAACTCGGCGACCGCCGACCCGACGAGTTCTCCGGCCTGGTGGAAGTCGGCGACGTCTCCGGTGTGGGCGAGCGCCTTGCCGCCCGCCGCGCGGATCTCGGCGGCGACCTCCTCGGCGGGGCCGGCGGAGGCCGCGCCGGAGCCGTCGCGTCCGGGCTGTCCGAAGTCGTTGACGACGACGGCGGCGCCGAGCCGGGCGAGTTCGAGCGCCTCGGCCCGGCCGAGCCCCCGGCCCGCACCGGTGACGATCGCGGACAGCCCCTCAAGTGGCAGTGACATGGTCCGGGTTCCTCAGATCTCGATGCACGTACGGAGCGCGGTGCCCGTGCGCATCTGGTCGAGGGCCTCGTTGATGTCGGCGAGCGGCACCCGGTGGGTGATGAGCCCCTCCAGGTCGATGCGGCCGGCCCGCCACAGCGCGATGGTCCGCTCGTAGGAGGTGAGGACGTCGCCGCCGCCGTACATGGACGGCAGGATGCGCTTCTCGTCGAAGAACAGCTCGAACATGTTGAGTTGGAGGAAGTCGTCCATGGCGCCCGCGCCGACGACGACGAGGGTGCCGCCGCGCCGGGTGTGGTCGTAGGCCGTGCGGGCGGTGGCGGACTTGCCGACGACCTCGAAGACGTAGTCGAACCCCTCGCCGCCGGTGACCTGTTGCTTGGCGTCGGGCAGCTCGTCGGGGGAAACGGCCTTCGTGGCGCCGAACTTGAGGGCGGACTCGCGCCGGGAGGCGACCGGGTCGACGGCGACGATCTCGGCGGCGCCCTTGAGCCGGGCGCCCTGGATCGCGGATATGCCGACGCCTCCGCACCCGATGACGGCGACGGACGAACCGGCGGCCACATCGGCGGTGTTGAGGGCGGCACCGAGTCCCGTGGTCACCCCGCAGCCGATGAGCGCGGCGATGTCGAAGGGCACGTCGTCGGGGATCGGGACGGCGCAGCCGACGTCGACGACGACCTCCTCGGCGAAGGTGCCGGTGCCGGCGAAGCCGAACAGGTCACCGGCGGGGCGCTTGAAGTTGGGGGTGCCGGCGTTCATGAACCCGGCCAGGCACAGCTCGGTCTGGCCGCGCTTGCAGGCGGGACAGACACTGCAGGCGGGCAGCCAGCAGACGACGACCCGGTCCCCCGCCTTCAAGTGGCTGACCCCTTCCCCGACTTCGAGGATCTCCCCGGCGCCCTCGTGCCCGGGTACGAAGGGCGCGGGCTGCGGCAGGACGCCGCTCATCGCGGACAGGTCCGAGTGGCACAGCCCGGTGGCCCGCACCCGGATCCTCACCTTGCCCGGGCCGAAGCCCACCGCCTCGACGTCGTCGAGGACCTCCAGCTTGTCCTGGCCGATCTCGTGCAGTACGGCTGCGCGCATGGTGCGGCTCCCCTCGGATCATGCGGAGTTCAGGAGTGTGCGACGACGGTGTCGGCGAGGACGGGCGCGTCGTCCCGTTCGACGGCGCTGACGGCCACGCGGGTCTCGGCGGCCGTGTGCCACATGCGGATGCGCAGGGTCTCGCCCGGGTAGACGACCCCGGCGAACCGGGTGTCGTACGACCGCACGCGGGTCACGTCCCCGCCGAGCAGCGTGTCGACGACGGCCTTGAGCGCGATCCCGTAGGTGCACAGCCCGTGCAGGATCGGCCGCTCGAACCCGGCGACCTTGGCGAACTCGGGGTCGGCGTGCAGCGGGTTCCAGTCGCCGGAGAGGCGGTAGAGCAGCGCCTGGTCCGGGCGGACGGCCCGCTCGACGACCCGGTCCGGCTCGCCGACGGGCGGTTCGAGCCGTCCGGAGGGCCCGCGCTCGCCACCCCAGCCGCCTTCCCCGCGTACGAAGATCTGGGCGTCGTTGGTCCACAACGGGCCCTCGGCGTCGGTGACTTCGGTGCGCATGACGAGGACGGCGGCCTTGCCCTTGTCGTAGATCGCGGCGATCCGGCCGGTGGCGGTCGCGGTGCCGTCGACCGGGAGGGGGCGGTGGATCGTCAGCGACTGTCCGCCGTGCAGCACCCGGGCCAGGTCGACCTCGATGCCGGGCATGGACAGGCCGCTGATCACGCCGGGCGAGCCGGAGCCGGCGACCGTGGCGAAGCTCGGCAGGACGTGCAGCCGGGACTCCAGGGTGTAGCGCAGTTCGTCGGGGTCGGTGGCGGGACTGTCCTTGTCGGGGTTCGCGCCCGCGCCGATGCCGAGGTGGTAGAGCTGCACGTCCTTGGGGTTCCAGGAGATCTCGCCGGAACGGGGTTCGGCGGCAAGGGCCTTGGCGGCATCGATGGGCACTGCGGCTCCCTCGGGTTCGGAGTCGGGCTCAGAGAGACCCCGGTACGGCCGTCCGCACCGTCGGCCATACCGAGGTCGTCACGGGCCGATCTAGAACGCGTTCCAGTCCGGCGCCCCCTGTATAGCCCAGCGCACGGGAGTTGTGAAGACTCCTGACGGGGTGTCAGCTCGGATGGGGGCGGGGCACGGCCGTATGACATTTGTCCTGCGGGATTCCGTACGACCGGCTCTGCCGCGCGGAGGGGTGGGGTTCGTAGCGTGGAGCCATGACACAGGGGATGCGGGGCAAGCAGGAGACCGGGAGCAAGGGGCACGGGTGGGGGTCGGTGTCCTGCCGGGTCGAGGCGCGCCGGGCCCGCGCCTCCGCGGAGACGCCGGGCCCGCCGCCCACCGGGTTCTCGCTCCTCCCCTGGCTGCTGCTGGGAATGGGCGCGTTCTCCAACCTCTTCCAGGCGGGCACGCGGCAGCCGGTGCTCGGCGGCATCGGCCTGTTCGTCTTCAACTCCCTCTACATCTACGTCGTCTTCCGCGCCTTCACGAAGCAGACCCGTCAGGCCCGCTCGACCCGGGTGGCCCTGGTCCTCATGGCCGTGGTCACCTGCGCCCTGGCCCTCGGCTACGGCGGCAGCTGGCTGTACTTCTTCCCCCTGCTGGGCCTGGCCACCGGGGCCGTCACCCGCGGGCCGTGGCTCGGCAGGACCTGCCTGGCCCTGACCGCGCTGGCGGCGGCCGTCTCCTCGTACCGGGAGGGCTGGGACGCGGTGAACATCGCCTACGCCACCTTCCTGTCGACGATGGTGACGGCGGCGATCCTGTCGCTGTCCGAGGCGGTACGGGAACTGCGCGCCGCGCGTGAGGAGTTGGCCCGGCGCGCGGTCGAGGAGGAACGCCTGCGCTTCTCCCGCGATCTGCACGACCTGCTCGGCCACACCATGTCCGTGATCGTCGTCAAGTCGGAGGCGGCCCGCCGCCTGGCGCCCCGCGACCTCGACGCCGCCGTCGCCCAGATCACCGACATCGAGTCCGTCGGCCGCCAGGCCCTCACGGAGATCCGCGAGGCGGTGACGGGCTACCGCGAGGGCAGCCTGAGCACGGAACTCGACCGGGCGAGGTCGGTCCTGGAGGCCGCGGGCGTGCAGCCGGTCGTCCGGCACTCCGGCCCGCCGCTCGCGGCCCAGACGGAGGCGTTGCTGGGGTGGGTGGTCCGGGAGGCGGTCACCAATGTGGTGCGGCACGGGCAAGGGGTCGCCCGGTGCGAGATCTCGGTGGAAGGGGAGGTCGGGAGGGTTCGGGTGCGGGTGGCGGATGACGGGGGCGGATGCGGCGGTACGGGCATCGCGGGGAGCGGCAGCGGAGCCGACGCCGGGGAGACGGGCGAGGGCGGCGGCACGCGCACCGGCACCGGTTTGCGGGGGCTTCGGGAGCGGCTCGCGGTGGCGGGGGGTCGGTTGGAGGCCGGAGCGGGGGCTCGGGGCGGGTTCGTGGTGACGGCGGAGCTGCCGGTGGAGGGGGGCGACACCGGGCACTTGGTGAGGTCGGCCGGTCCGGACAGCGGGATGGTGTCCGTGCCCACCGGGGCATGACCCCGAGCGCCGCAGGCGACCGCGCCCTACCCTTGGGCCGTGAACGAGATGCCGCGGGACTACCGGCCCGCCAAGTCCATCCGGGTTCTCCTCGCCGAGGATCAGGGCATGATGCGGGGCGCGCTCGCGCTGCTGCTCGGGATGGAGGCGGACATCGAGGTGGTCGCGCAGGTGGCGGCCGGTGACCTCATCGTGGACGCCGCGCTGACGCACCGTCCGGACGTCGCGCTCCTCGACATCGAACTGCCGGGCAAGAGCGGCCTGGACGCCGCCGCCGAGCTCCGCGACCAGGCCCCCGACTGCCGGGTGCTGATCCTGACCACCTTCGGCCGCCCCGGTTATCTGCGCCGGGCCATGGAGGCCGGGGCCGCCGGTTTCCTGGTGAAGGACGGCCCCGTGGAGGAACTGGCCTCGTCGATCCGCCGGGTGCTGACCGGCGAGACGGTCATCGATCCCGCGCTCGCCGCGGCCGCCCTCAGCGCCGGGCCCAACCCCCTGACGGCCCGTGAGTGCGAGGTCCTGAGCACCTCGGCGGACGGCGCGACGGTCGCCGACATCGCCGACGCGCTGCACCTGTCGGAGTCCACGGTCCGCAACTACCTCTCCTCCGCCATCGGCAAGACAGGCACCCGCAACCGGACCGAGGCACTGCGGGAGGCCCGGCAGCAGGGGTGGGTGTAGCGGCGACACGGCCGACACGACACTGCACGGCGCCACGGCCGACACGACACTGCGCGGCGACGCGGCCGACACGACACTGCGCGGCGCCACCCCAGACCCTTGGCCGGCGCGGCGCTACACGGTCACCCGCGGCCGCGTGGCCGACGCCGCCGCGACCGCCGTTTCGAGAGGGTGGGTGGACGGTCGGCCGAGGAGGTCGGTCAGGTCGGGACGGGTGCCGTCCAGGAAGCCGTGCCGTACGGCGGTCGCGATCGAGGCGAGCATGGGCGGCTGGAACGGCAGCAGCCCCGGCGTCTCGTCGAGGAGCCTGCGCCGGTACTCGCCCAGGCCGATGCCCCGGTGCGGGACACCGAGCCGGCCGGCCACGTCCGCCGCCCTGATCGGCGTACCCACCAACTCGTGGACGCGCCCGGCATGGCGTGCCGGGTCCGCCGCGACGACCGCCGCGGCCTCGGCGAGGTCCGCCCGCGTGACCGCGGCCAGCGCGCCGTCGCCGAACGCCGACTCCACGGCCGTCCCGTCGGCCGACCACATCAGCAGTCCGCCGAAGAGCTCGGCGTACAGCCCGTTGCGCAGGATCGTCCACGACAGGCCGGACGCGCGCAGCAGCCGCTCCGTCGCACGGTGGGCCAGTGCGAAACCGAGGTGGTCTCCGACGCCCGCCAGGCTCGTGTAGACGACATGCCGTACGCCGTCCCGCACGGCCGCGTCGACCGCCGCCGCGTGCCGTGCGACGACCTGGTCGTCCTCGGCGTAACCGGCGGAGACCAGTACCAGGGTGGCCACGCCGGTGAGGTCGATGCCGGCCGGGTCGTCGAAGTCGAGGCGTCTCGTCCCGTCGCCCGGGGTGCGGCTGCCGCCGAGGGCGTCCGCACCGCCCGCCCGCAGTGCCGCGAGCGTGGCGGAGCCGAGGCCCCCGTTCGCCCCGGTCACCAGAATCCTGCCGGTCATGTCTCCCCCGTCGGGCTCGCGCAGGTTGATCACTTGCTTACGCTTGATCCTTGTCCGCCCAACTACCCCCCACAAGGAGGCAGTTCCATGTCACCCACGCACACGGGGGTAACCACCACGCCCGCCCCGCCCCTCGCCACCGCACCGGCCGACCTCGACCCCTGCGGCCACGAGGACCACCCCGACTGCGGCATCCGTGACGTCCTCGACCGCATCGGCGACAAGTGGTCCGTGCTCGTGATCGTCGAACTCGCCGGCGGCCCACGCCGGTTCCGGGAGTTGCAGCGCGCGATCCACGGCATCTCCCAGCGCATGCTCACCCTCACCGTGCGCCGCCTGGAGCGCGACGGCCTCGTCCTGCGCACCGTCTACCCGAGCGTCCCGGCCCAGGTCGACTACCGCCTCACCGAGACCGGCAGCAGCCTCACCCACCTGGTCAAGGCCCTCACCGACTGGTCCCTGACCCACCGCCCGGTCATCGCCGAGGCCCGCGACGCCTACGACCGCGCCCACCCGGACCACGACATCCACTGAACGCCGGCCGCGCCCGCCCCGCGGGGATGCGGCGCCGGCCGGGGCGGACACCCCCGTGTCCCGCCCAGACCTCGGCCCCGACTCCCCTTCTCCGCTACCTCATCGCCGTCACATCCGCCGTCCCGTAGTCCGTCCCCTTCGGCGCCAGGCACACGAACCAGTCCACCGGGGAGCCCTCGGCCCTGCGGATCGCCGGCTGGTCGGTGCCGACAGCGGTGTTCCCGCCCGGGCGGTCGACCTTCGTCTTCGTGCCGTCCCTCCAGGTGCAGGTGACCTGCTCGGCGTCCCGGCCGACCATGCCGATGACCAGGCGTTGCACATGCTCGTTCGTCGTCCTGAAGGGGATCGCGGCGGATTGGACGTCCGCGCCCTTCATGGGGTCGTCGGTCACCTCGAACGCGTCCTCGTAGACGGGCCTGCGGTTGTCCCGGTCGGCGCTGTCTCCGTCGCTGAGGAACGTGACGTACGAGCTCTTTCCGATCAGCTCGGAGGCCTTGGTCACGCCCGAGGGGACGTCGCCGTACTCACCCATCGCCTCCAGCTGGCCCGCGGCCTCGACCTCGCTCCTCGGGGCCGCCCAGACGTCGATGACCACCCGCCACTCCTTGCCGTCCTCGACGCCGGTCGCGAGCGTCGTGCGCTGGGGGGTGTAGAGGTCCGCCCGGGTCGCCGTGGGCGCCTGGGTCGCCGGTGGTGTCACCGTGCCGCTCCCGCCCGGCAGCCCCGCCACCGCGAGCGTCGCCGAGGAGCCGGCGATCACCAGGGCGGTGGCCGCGGCCACCGCCCAGCGGCGGGCCTTGCGGCGGCGGCCGCCGCGGATCACCGCTTCGTAGGGGGCTATACCGATCTCGACCTCGTCCGTGGCGTCGGCCAGCAGGAGGGTGATGTCGCTGTTCGTCATGTCGTGGTTCGTCTCCCGGTCGGCGCTCATCACTTCCGCCCTCCCTGCGTCACCATGTCGGCCAGCCCCGGTATGGCGCGGAGTTTCGCGATCCCCTTGGCCGCGTTGCTCTTCACCGAGCCGACGGAACAGCCCATCGCCTCGGCGGTCTGGGTCTCGGTCAGGTCCTCCCAGTAGCGCAGGACCACGGCCTCGCGCTGCCGCGGCGGCAACTGGGCCAGCGCCTTCAGCAGGGCGCTGCGGTCCTCGGCCTGCGCGATGCGGTCACCGGTGTCGGCGATCTCGCGCACCAGCCCCGAGTCGTCCTTGGGAGCCAGGAACTCCCTCAGTTTCCTGCGGTGTTTTCTCGCGTGCGCGTTGATCATCACGCGCCGTACGTACGCCTCCGGGTCGTCGGCCGAGCCGACCCGGCGCCAGGCCACGTAGACCTGTTCCAGGGTCGACTGGACCAGGTCCTCCGCGGCGTGCTGCTCCCCCGTGAGGAGAAATGCCGTCCTCACCAGCCGCGGCCAGCGGCCGATGACAAAGCTCTGGAACGCAGCGTCCCGAGCCTCCTTGCGATCCCCCATGGGCACCTCCTAGATGTTCAAAGGAGTCCATGAGCCGCCCGGACCGTTGCCTCAGTTCGAGGACTTTTTCGACGGGGCCGCCACCACCTTCCGCGGCAGCCACACCAGCATGAGCAGCACCCCGCCGATCAGCACCCCGGCCCCCGTCCGGAACACCAGCGCGTACCCCTCCGTCAGCGCCTCCGCCGTCCCCCGCTCCCCCGTCCGGGACGCCGCGACCGTCGACATCACGGCCAGCCCCAGCGAGCCGCCCATCGTGCGCGAGGTGTTGACCAGCCCCGACACCAGCCCGGCCTCCCCGGGCGCCGCCCCCGACGTGGCCAGCGCCGCCAGTGGCGTCGTCGCCAGGCCCGCGCCCAGCATCATCAGGATGCCGGGGCACATGATCGTCACCACGTACCCGGCGTCGACGCTCAACGTCGACTGCCAGGCGAACCCGGCCACCGCCACGCACGTCCCCAGGACCGCCGCCATGCGCGCGCCCACGGCCCGCATCAGCCGCGGTGCCGTCTTGGAACCCAGGATCACGGCCAGCGAGCTGGGCACGAGGGCGAGCCCGGCCTCCAGCGGCGAGTAGCCGAGGACGTTCTGGGCGTACAGCGTCATGAAGAACCACATGCTGAACATCGCCGAGCCGGACAGGAACATCGCCACGTTCGCCGAGGCCACCGACCGGACGCGGAGCAGCCCGAGCGGCATCAGCGGGGCGGCCGTACGCGCCTCGACGGCGAGGAAGAGCCCGATCAGCGCGAGCCCGGCGACCAGCGGAACCACCGTCGCCGCCGACGCCCACCCCGAGGCCTCCGTCCGGGAGATGCCGTACGCCAGGGTGGCCAGGCCCGCGGTCACCAGCACCGCGCCGGGCAGGTCCAGCCGCCGTCCGTCCCCGGCCCGGCTCTCGTTCAGCCACCACAGGGCGCCGAGGAGCACGACGGCCCCGACCGGCACGTTGATCAGCAGGGTCCAGCGCCAGGACGATACGTCCACGAGCGCCCCGCCGACCAGGCCGCCCGCCGCGCCGCCGCCTCCGCCGACCGCGGTCCAGGTGGCTATGGCACGCGCGCGTGCGGGCCCCTCCGGGACGGCGGACGTGACGATCGTCAGCGTCGAGGGCGCGAGCACCGCCGCGCCGAGCCCCTGCACGGCCCGCGCCAGCAGCAGCTGCCAGCCGTCCTGGGCCAGCCCGCCGGCCAGCGAGGCCAGCGTGAACAGCCCGAGCCCGACCAGGAACGTCCGCTTGCGCCCGTACAGGTCCCCGGCCCGCCCGCCGAGCAGCATGAACCCGGCGAAGGCGATCGCGTACGCGTTGACCACCCATTGCAGCCCGGGCCCGCTCAGGCCCAGATCGGCCCGCATCGACGGCAGCGCCACGTTCACCACGGACACGTCCAGCACGACGAGGAACTGCCCGGCACACGCGAGCGCCACCAGCACCCAGGCGGGCGGGGCGGTACGGCGAGGGGGCGCGGCGGCGATCGGGACTTCGGCGGCTCGGGACATGCGCGTCATACTCTCAACCGCTCTGCGCCCCTGGCATCGGGATTTCGACGTACGACGTACGGCCTGCGACCCCGTTTCCCAAGAGAAGATAAAGAAATCGTTAGCTGACCAAAGCATCGGAATAGTTGCCCGGGCACACCGAGTTCATTGCACACATGAGACCTACGCCGACCGACCAGCCCGCCCGCACCGCAAGCGGCGCCGTCGTCCCGGTGCTCGCGTTCGCGGGCATCGTCGTCGCGGTGATGCAGACCCTGCTCGTCCCCGTCATCAAGGACCTGCCGCAGCTGCTGGACACCGCCCCCAGCAACGCCACCTGGGTCCTGACCTCGACCCTTCTCTCCGGTGCCGTCGCCACCCCGATCATGGGCCGCCTCGGCGACCTGTACGGCAAGCGCCGCATGCTGATCGCCAGCCTCTCGGTCATGGTGATCGGCGCCCTCGTCAGCGCGCTCACCAGCGACCTGCTCGTGATGATCGCCGGCCGCACCCTCCAGGGCTTCGCCATGGGCGCGATCCCCCTCGGCATCGGCCTGATGCGCGACATGCTGCCCCGCGAGAAGCTCGGCTCGGCGATGGCCCTGATGAGTTCCTCCATCGGCGTCGGCGGCGGCCTCGCCCTCCCCCTCGCCGCCCTGATCGCCCAGCACGCCGACTGGCACGCCCTCTTCTACGGCGCCGCGGGCCTCGGCGCGCTCTCCATCGTGCTCACCCTGCTCGTCGTACCGGAATCGACGATGCGCGCGGAAGGCACCTTCGACCTCCTCGGCGCCCTCGGCCTCTCCACCGGCCTGGTCCTCTTCCTGCTGCCCATCACCAAGGGCAGCGACTGGGGCTGGACGTCCGGCACCACGCTCGGCCTGTTCGCCGCGTCCGCCGTCGTCCTCGTCCTGTGGGGCGTCTACGAGCTCCGCGCCGCGGCCCCCCTCGTCGACCTGCGCACCACGGCCCGCCCGGCGGTCCTCTTCACCAACCTGGCCTCGATCATGGTCGGTGTCTCGTTCTACGTCGTCTCGCTCGTCCTTCCCCAGCTGCTCCAGCTCCCGAAGGCCACGGGCTACGGCCTCGGCCAGTCCATGGTCGTCGCCGGTCTGCTGGTCGCCCCGCTGGGCCTGACGATGATGGTCACGGCGCCCGTCTACGCCCGCCTCTCCGCGAAGTACGGCCCCAAGTTCACCCTCATCCTCGGCATGCTGATCATCGCGATCGGCTACGGCGCGGGCCTCGGCCTGATGAGCGCGGCCTGGCAGAGCCTGGTCATCGCGGTCGTGCTCGGCGCGGGCATCGGTCTCGCGTACTCCTCCCTCCCCGCCCTGATCGTCGGCGCGGTGCCCGCGTCGGAGACGGGCGCGGCGAACGGCCTCAACACGCTGATGCGGTCCATCGGCACGTCGGTGTCCAGCGCCGTCATCGGCATGGTCCTCGCCAACACCGCGAACACCGTGAACGGCGTCGAGATCCCCACGATGCACGGCTTCCGCGTCTCCTTCCTCATCGCGACGGGCGCGGTCGCGATCGGCCTGCTGATGGCCCTGTTCCTCCCCAAGCCCGACCGTGCCCCGCGGCTCAACGCGAGCAGCGAGGAGGACGCGAACCTGGAGCGTGCGGAGGAGGCTCTGCGAGGCTTTCGGGGGCGGGTCCTCGGCGCCGACGGTGCTCCCGTCGCGCGGGCGAAGGTGACGCTCATCGACCGGCGGGGGCGGCAGGCGGGAGCCACGCTGTCCGAGGAGGACGGGAGCTATGCGCTTGCCGTGCCGGCGGAGGGGGCGTACGTGCTCGCGGCGAAGGCCTCCGGGCATGGGCCGCTTGCTTCTTCGGCCACGCATGCGGGGGATGACAGTGCCGTGGACGTGGATCTTTCGTTGCCCGGTGAGACTGTGACCGCGTAGGGGTTCGTTGTCGGGTGCGGGTCGGCTGTGGCCGGTCGCGCCCACGCGGCGGAGCCGCATAGGGATACGGCCCCGCGCGCCTGAAGGCCCTTGCACCACACCCCCGTCACGCAGATGGCGGGGGTGTGGTGCTGCTGCCATTGGAGTGCGTTCAAGAGTGTTCTGGTGAGCGGGAGTGAGTGATGCTGGTCTCGGTTGTGCCGCGCGCGCCTCGCCCCTGGCATCGGTTCAAGCGGGGAACTGATGTTCTCTCATCGAATGCGTGACCTTTACGGGTCGTGCTCGTTTCCCATGGCGACGGAATCTTCGGGGGCGAGCGGTGGGGGTGGCGGGGTGGGTGAGCTGAGGAGCATCGCGCCGCCATTCGTCGCGTCCGGTCCCAGTGGTGTGGCCATCCGGACCCGTCTCAAGCAACTGACACCCGGCGATGAGAAGGTGCTGCGGCTGGTCGGCGCGCATCTGGGGTCGCTGGCCTCGAAGGATCTCAAGGCACGCTGCCGGGACGGTATGGCGCACTCCACGGAGGCGTGGGCCATGCGGAAGCGGGAGCTCACCCCTGCCTCGTCGTCGCGGTGGGCGGGCAGTATCACCAAGGCCACGCATGATCAGTGGGCGCTGGCCCGCCGCTGCCAGCTGGCTCACCTTGAGAACCTGGAAGCCGGCATCCGCACCATCGCCGCCCGGCTGGCGCTGCCGGTCAGGCAGAAGGGGACGAAGACGGCACCGGGGGGTTACCGGTCGCGGCGGGAATGGCATGCGAAGTCCCGGCGGCTACGGGTACTGGAAGACCGGCTGGCCGCCGCGCGGGCCGACCGCGAGACCGGTGTTGTGCACGTCGTACGCGGTGGCAGACAGCTGGCCCGCACCCGCCACCACCTGGAGGCGGCAGGGCTCACGGAGTCGGAATGGCGTGGGCGGTGGGCGGTGGGAGGCGGAGCGCTGGTTCTGCCAGGCGGACGGTGAGGCGGGCAAGCGGTACGGCAACGAGACCATCCGTATCAGCCCCGACGGCGAGGTGAGCATCAACCTCCCCGCGCCACTGGGGTATCTGGCGAACTTCCCGCACGGCCGGTACGTCCTGGCCTGCCGGGTGACGTTCGCGCACCGGGGGCAGGAGTGGGCGGATCGGGTGCGGCGAACCGGGCCATCGCCTACCGCATCCACCTCGATACCGGCCGGGAGCGCTGGTATCTGACCGCGTCCTGGCAGATCCCGCCCACCCCGACCCTTGCGATCGAGGCGGCGCTCGCCCACGGCGTGATCGGCGTCGACATGAACGCCGACCACCTCGCCGCCTGGCGCCTGGACACCCACGGCAACCCGACCGGCACCCCGCGCCGCTTCTCCTACGACCTGACCGGCACCGCCGAGCACCGTGACGCCCAGGTCCGCCACACGCTCACCCGCCTCCTGCACTGGGCCCAAGCGTGCGGCGTCAAAGCAATCGCGGTCGAGGATCTGGACTTCGCCGCCGAGAAGACCCGGGAGAAACACGGCCGCCGCACACGCTTCCGGCAGCTGATCTCCGGCATGCCCACCAGCAAGCTGCGTGCGCGGCTGGCCTCGATGGCGGATCAGACGGGTATCGCCATCATCGCCGTGGACCCGGCCTACACCAGCCGGTGGGGTGCCCAGCACTGGCAGAACCCCCTCACCACGAGGACCCGTAAGACCACTCGCCACGATGCTGCTGCCATGGCGATCGGAAGGCGCGCCCAGGCACACCCGATCCGGCGACGGACGGCACCGCCCCCTGCTCACCGGAGTGATGAGCAGGGGCATCGGACCGTCCAGGCCAGACCAGGTGCTCCTGGGCGTGAGGGAACCCGCCGCCGCATTCCCGGACCACGGACCCGATCCGTGCCGCCCGGACGCGGAGCGAACGCGGGCAACCAGAACGCCCAACACCGTCCGGGGCGTTCGGCCGAGCATGAGACCTGGCAACAGGACTCACTCCCGCTCAGTCTTTAGGAACGGTGTGGTGCACCATGGGCACCCAAACCCTCGTACGACCGAAAGGGACCCCATGACCGCCGCGGCACCCAAGCCCGAGATCCTCGCCGCGTTCGAGGAGGCGAAGGGGTTCATGCCCACGCACGAAGGGCTCGCCCTGTACGCGGCCGCCGTCGAAGCCGGGGCCCTCGGGCTTCCGCTCCTCGAAGTCGGGACGTACTGCGGGCGTTCCGCGATCCTCCTCGCGGACGCGGCCCGGGCCGGCGGGGTGACGGCGCTCACCGTCGACCATCACCGGGGCAGCGAGGAGCAGCAGCCCGGCTGGGAGTACCACGACCCGGAGACGGTCGACCCGGAGCTCGGCCTGATGGACACGCTGCCGACGTTCCGCCGCACCCTGCACCGGGCCGGCCTGGAGGACCACATCGTCGCGCTGGTCGGCCGTTCCCCGCAGGTGGCGAAGGTCTGGGGCGCTCCCCTCGGCCTCGTCTTCATCGACGGCGGCCACACCGACGAGCACGCCACCGCCGACTACGAGGGCTGGGCGCCCCATGTGGCGGAGGGCGGGCTGCTGCTCATCCACGACGTGCACCCGGACCCGAAGGACGAGTTCACCGGGCAGGCGCCGTACCGGATCTATCTGCGGGCGCTGGAGTCCGGCGCCTTCACGGAGGTCTCCGCGACCGACACGCTGCGCGTGCTGCGACGGGTCGGTACGGGGATCTGAGGCGCCTTCAGGGCTTCACGTTGATGTCGATGTCGACCGGGGTCTGGATGACGTTGCCGGTGCCGACGCCCGGCTGACCGTAGACGTAGTCGACGGCGCAGGCGTCCTCCGGCGGAGTGCAGGGGAACGGATCGGCCTGGGCCGCCGCGGACGTGCTGAGGGCGGCGGTCGTGAGGACGGCGCCGACTATGAAGCGCATAAGTGATTTCATGGGCGATTCTCGGCATACCGCCCGGCCGTGAGCGACGCCGGTGTGCCGTTCGGATGACACGCCCCGTCCGGCGGCGCCGACCCGCCGTCGCCGTGCGCCGCCGCTAGGGTGGCTGTCGTGTCGTACGTAGGCCCGGACTTCGATCCTCCCCAGCCCCGCCGCCCCAGGCGCCGCCCCCTGACGGTCGCGGTGGCCGCCCTCGTGCCGGGCGCGCTGCTCGGTTGGCTGGTGTACGAGGCGGTGGGCGGCACGGGCGGCGATTCGAGCGAGGCCGTGGGTACGCCGGCCTCCTCGTCGAGCGCACCGGCGTCCCCCTGGTCCACCCCCAAGTCGACCGACGACGAAAAGCCGAGCCCGAGCCCGAGCAAGACCCCCTCCACCTCCGCCCCCGCCGCCTCCGGCCCCCTCAAGGGCAAGGTCGTCGTCATCGACCCCGGGCACAACCCGAGCAACTTCCAGCACACGGCCGAGATCAACAAGAAGGTGAACATCGGCACGAACTGGAAGGAATGCGATACGACGGGCACCTCCACCAATTCCGGTTACACCGAGGCTAAGTTCACCCTCGACGTCGCCCACCGGCTGCGCAAGCTCCTCGAACAGCAGGGCGCCACGGTGAAGTTGACGCAGGACGGCGACCGGACGTACGGCCCCTGCGTCGACGAGCGGGCCCGCATCGGCAACAAGGCCCACGCCGACGCGGTCGTCTCCATCCACGCCGACGGCGCGGGCGCCGGTCAACGCGGCTTCCACGTCATCCTTCCGGGCAGCGTCCACGCGGGCGCCGCCGACACCCGCCCGATCGTCGCCGCCTCCGCGGACCTCGGCGAACGCATCGCGGGCAAGTTCGTCCGCGCCACGGGCAGCGCCCCCTCCAACTACGTCGGCGACGGCACCGGGCTCGTCACGCGTAAGGACCTGGGCGGTCTCAATCTGTCAACGGTTCCCAAGGTGTTCATCGAGTGCGGCAACATGCGCGATACCAAGGACGCGGCACAGCTGACCAGCGGTGCTTGGCGGCAGAAGGCGGCGCAGGGGATCTCTGAAGGAATCGTGAGTTTCCTGCGCGGCTAGTGGTTCGCGGGTTGATCCCTGCGGACAGCTTCGTCGGACGGACGATAAGGTCGTCTTTACGATGAGGGGCCACCCCCGCGCTTCACACCCGGGCCTGACGGCGACATGGTGACAGCGACGCCTCCAGCGAGCCGATGACGAGACGACTGAACCGAAGGACCTTGAAGTGAATATCCGCTCCCTCACTCGAGGCGACGGCGTGGTGATCGGAGCAGCGGTGTTGCTGTTCATCGCGTCGTTCCTCAACCTCTACACCGTCAAGGGCTACGACCTCGACGTAACTGCGTGGGACAACCTGGGCAACGGCCTCGGCACTTACATGGGCGGTGTCATCGGTGCCGCCCTGATCGTCGTCAACCGTCTTCTGCCGCAGCCGCGCAAGGTTGCCGGCCTGGACCTCGGGACGGTCGGCGCGGCGTTCACCGTGCTCACCGCCTGGAGCCTGTTCTGGGCCCTCGTGGATGTCGGTGACGGCGCCAGCGCTGCCGCCGGTCTCATCCTCGGCTTCATCGCCGCTCTGGTCCTGGCCGCTGCGGCCGTCGCCACCCCGTTGCTCCCCGCCCTCAAGGGCGCCCTCCTCCCCGCCCCCGGCCCCGCCGCCCCCCAGCCCTACGGCGCCCAGCCCCCCGGCGGCTACGGCTACCCCGGTGCCGGTGCCCCGCAGCCCGGTCAGCCCTACGGTGGTCAGCCGCAACCGACGGCTCCGTTCAACGCCGGTCAGCCGCAGCCGCAGCCGGGGCAGCCCGCGCCGGCCGCGTCGGACTTCTCCCCGTTCTGGTTCGCCGTCCCCGTCCCGCGCCCCCTCTTCGCCGAGGACGGCTCGCAGACGCCGATCGCCGAACTGGCGCCGGGCACCTGGTACCTGGCCGTCGAGCAGCGCGGCCCGGCCCTCGTCGCCCAGACGCAGGACGGCCGTCGCGGCGTCCTTCAGGACACCTCGGGCATCCAGCGCGGCTGAGCCCCGAGCGACAACCAACGCACGGCCCCTCTCCCTTCCGGGTGGGGGGCCGTTGTCGTACAGTCGCCTCCCCGACCGGAGTCTGACGTACCGTCAGGAGGCAGGCATGCGGCTCGGTCTCGCGCTCGGCTACTGGGGGCGTGGCCCCAACCCGGAGCACGTTCCGCTCGCGCAGGAGGCCGAGCGGCTCGGTTACGACTCCGTGTGGACCGCCGAGTCCTGGGGGTCGGACGTCTTCACGCCCCTCACCTGGATCGCCGCCCACACCACAACCATCAAGCTCGGCACCGCCGTTGCCCAGATGGCGGCCCGCTCCCCCACCACCACCGCGATGCACGCCCTCACCCTCGACCACCTCTCCGGCGGCCGCATGATGCTCGGCCTGGGCCTGTCCGGGCCGCAGGTGGTGGAGGGCTGGTACGGCCGTCCGTTCCCCAAGTCGCCGCTCACCGCGACCCGCGAGTACGTCGACGTCGTACGCCAAGTCCTGCGCCGCGAGGGGCCCGTCGAGGTCGACGGCCGCTTCCACTCCCACCCCTACACCGGCCCCGACGCCACCGGCCTCGGCAAACCCCTCAAGCCCATCACCCACCCCCTCCGCCCCGGCCTCCCGGTCCTCCTCGGCGCCGAGGGCCCCAAGAACATCGCCCAGACCACCCGTATCGCCGACGGCTGGCTCCCCCTGTACTGGTCCCCCACCCGCCCCGAGGTGTACGAGGCCTCCCTCGCCGACGCCCCCGACGGTTTCCTCGTCGCGCCGATGGCCCAGGTGCGGGTCTGCGACGACATCGCCGAAGGTCTGCTCCCGGTGAAGACCATGCTCGGCTTCTACATCGGCGGCATGGGCCACGCCCGTCGCAACTTCCACGCCGACCTCATGGCCCGCATGGGGTACGAGGAGGAGGCGCGCCGGATTCAGCGGCTGTTCCTCGAAGGCCGCAGGGAGGAGGCGGTGTTGGCCGTCCCCGACGCCTTCGCCGACGAGATCTCCCTCGTCGGGCCGCGTGAACGCATCGCCGAGCGGCTGGAGTTGTGGCGGAAGGGGCCGGTGACCGATCTGCTCGCGCTGGCGCCGGACCGCGCCACCCTGCGGGTGCTGGCGGAGCTCAACCCGACGTGAGCTGCGCGGCCGACGGCACCTTCTCCGTGACCTCCGCGCCCGCGGTCCTGCCCGCGTCCTTCACCTGGTTGATGACGTCGTCGAAGGTGCCGGCGACGCTCGTGTCGCCCTTGCGGAGCTTCGACGGGAGGTCCTTCAGGGCGTCGATGCCCGCCGTGAGCGGGGCGACCGCCTTGGCGAGGGTCGGGTCGCCCGCGGCGTTGCGGGAGGCGGCCTTGAGGCGGTTGTAGGCGAAGGTGCCGGCGAGACCTGCTTTCACCAGCGCCACCCTGCGGCCGTCCGCGCCGCTCTTGAACTTCCCCGCCCGCCAGGGCTTCACGATCCACTGGTAGGTCGCCCCGGCCGCCAGCCCCGCGTTCGCCACGAACCGGGTCTTGGCGAACTTCTGCCGCTCGGCGGAGGCCGTGGCGGAGGACGTCACGGAGGCCGTGGGGGTCGTCGCGGCGCCGCTGTCGTCGTCGCCACCGCAGGCCGTGGCCCCGGCGAGCAGGACGCAGCAGAGCGTCGGCGCCACCAGCAGGCGGCGGAGCGGTGCGGGCACGGGGGCCTCCGGGAGGGTTCGTCCACGTCTCCCGGCAGCTTCACCCCGCCGTGTGCCCGTCGCCACCCGGGCGAACCCGTTCGGGTTTCATACACGGTTGAGCGGCAACCCGCTGGTTATGTCCTCTCGATATCGCGGTGCCAATTCGGCCGGCACGGTCATAGCGGTCGTCGCCGACATCATGGCCCTCATTCTGGGCCTCTGGATTCTGATGTACCTGCTGGACGCGAACCGCGCGAACGACTTCGTGCAGTTCATCCACGACGCGGCCCGGTGGCTGGCGGGCTGGAGCCATGACCTGTTCACGTTCGACGAGGCGTGGGCGCGGGTCGTCGCCGGGTACGGGCTGGCGGCCGTGGTGTACCTGTTCGTCGGGCACGCCATCGCCAACCGGGTGCACCGCCACTGACGTGAGCCGTCAGGCGCAGCAGTCCGGGTCCAGGCCCTTCGGCAGCTGTTCCCCGCCGAAGACCTGGCAGGTCGCCTCGTCGCCGCCCAGCGCGGCGACCGCGAGCAGCAGCGATCCGGCCGTCCAGGTCGTGAGTTCCCGCGGCCAGATCGCGTCGTCCTCGAAGACGTAGCCCGTCCAGTACAGGCCGGACTCCTCGTCCCGCAGGTGCTGGATGGACTGGAGGATCTCCAGCGCGCGGTCGGACTCGCCCATCGCCCAGAGGGCCAGGGCGAGTTCGGCCGACTCGCCGCCCGTCACCCACGGGTTGGGGACGACGCAGCGCACCCCGAGGCCGGGGACGACGAAGCGGTCCCAGTCCTTCTCCACCCGGGACTTGGCCTCCACGCCCGTCAACGCGCCGCCCAGGACGGGGTAGTACCAGTCCATCGAGTAGCGGTCCTTGTCCAGGAACCGCTCCGGATGGCGGCGGATCGCGTGGCGCAGTGCCCCTACCGCCAACTCCCAGTCCGGTTGGGCCTCTTCGCGCTGTTCGGCGATGGCCAGGGCGCACCGCAGCGCGTGGTGGATGGAGGAGGAGCCGGTCAGCAGCGCGTCCGTCGTGAAGCTGCCGTCCTCCTCGCCCTTCCAGCCGATCTGGCCGCCGGGCTGTTGCAGCCGCAGGACGTACTCCATCGCCGCGTAGACCGACGGCCACATGCGGTCCAGGAAGGTGTCGTCGCCGGTCGAGAGGTAGTGGTGCCACACCCCTACGGCCATGTAGGCGACGAAGTTGGTCTCGCGGCCCCGGTCGGTGACCTCGGCGAAGTCCCCGTCCTGGTACGCCGCGTACCAGGAGCCGTCCGTGTTCTGGTGCCGGGCCAGCCAGTCGTACGCCCGCTCCGCCGCCTCGTGTTCGCCGGCCGCGTCGAGGGCCATCGCGGCCTCGGTGTGGTCCCACGGGTCGAGGTGGTGGCCGCGGAACCAGGGGATCGCGCCGTCCTCCCGCTGTACGGCGAGGATGCCGGCGACGGTCGCGGCGGCCTGCTCGGCGGTCAGCACCCCGGGCAGGACCAGGTGTTCTGTCCGGGGAGTGGTCACTTGGCGTCCACCCGCGGCAGGTGCGGCTTGGTCGCGTACGCCACGAAGCTCTTGCCGATCAGCGGGTTGAGGGCCTGCTCGGCGACCCGGGTCGCGAGCGGTTTCTTCATGATGTCCCAGACCAGGAGCTTGTGGTACGCCTTCACCGGCAGCGCCTTGTCGTTGTCGACGCCGAACGCGCACTTCAGCCACCAGTACGGGGAGTGCAGCGCGTGCGCGTGGTGGGTGCCGTACGGCTTGAGGCCGGCCTCGCGGATCTTCGCGAGCAGTTCGTCCGCCTTGTAGATGCGGATGTGGCCGCCCTCGACCTCGTGGTAGGCGTCGGAGAGCGCCCAGCAGACCTTCTCGGGGCCGTAGCGCGGGACGGTGACGGCGATCCGGCCGCCGGGCTTGAGCACCCGCACCATCTCGGCGAGTACGCCCTTGTCGTCCGGGATGTGCTCCATGACCTCGGAGATGATCACGACGTCGAAGGACTCGTCCGGGAAGGGGAGCGCGAGGGCGTCGCCCTCCATGGCGGTGGCGGTGGCGCCCTCGGGGGCCTCGCCGGCCTCCTTCATCGCCGCGAACCACTTCGCGACCTCGCGGATCTCCTCGGCGTTCTGGTCCAGGGCGACGACCTGGGCGCCGCGCCGGTAGCACTCGAACGCGTGCCGGCCGGCTCCGCAGCCGAGGTCCAGGACGCGGTCGCCCGGGGCGAGCGGGAACCGGGAGAAGTCGACGGTCAGCACGTGGCCCTGCTTTCGGATGAGATGCCTGTCACAGTCACTGAGGCCGCGGAGCGGCCGGGAAGCGGGGTCGCGGAGCGACCCATCGCGTCTCGGTACCTGGCCACCGTTCCCTCTGCGGCCCGGGCCCAGGTGAACTTCGCCAGTACCCGCTCACGTCCGGCCGCGCCGAGCCGAGCCCTCAACTCCGGGTCGCTCAGCAACCGGCCCAGACCGGCGGCCAGCGCCCCCGCGTCGCCGGGTGGGACGGCGAGGCAGGTCTCTCCGTCCGGTCCTGCGACCTCGGGGATCGCTCCGCCGGTCGTCGCCAGCAGCGGTGTTCCCGTGGCCATGGCCTCCGCCGCCGGGAGGGAGAAGCCCTCGTAGAGCGACGGGACGCAGGCGATCTCGGCCGAGCGGACCAGGTCGACGAGTTCGGCGTCGGTGATGCCCTTGACGAAGTCGACGGCGCCTTCGAGGCCGTACCGCTCGATGGCCTGGGCTACGGGTCCGTCCTCGGCGCGCTTGCCGACGACGACGAGGTGGGCGTCGGGGTGTTCGACGCGGACCTTGGCGAGGGCCTCGACGAGGTAGATGAGGCCCTTGAGCGGGACGTCGGCGCTGGAGGTGGTGACGATCCGGCCGGGCACCCGTCGTACGGACGCGTCCGGCTTGAACAGGTCGGTGTCGGCGCCGATGTGGACGACGTGGATGCGGTCGTCGCGGACGCCGAGGTGGTCGACGATCTCCTGGCGGGAGGTGCCGGAGACGGTCAGGACCGAGGGCAGCCGGCGGGCGACGCGCTTCTGCATGCGGGTGAAGGCGTACCAGCGGCGGACCGAGTAGCGGCGCTTCCAGCCCTCGGCCGCGTCCAGCTCCAACTGCCGGTCCACGGTGATGGGGTGGTGGATGGTGGTGACCAGGGGGGCGCCGACGTCGCCCAGCAGGCCGTATCCGAGCGTCTGGTTGTCGTGGACGACGTCGAACTCGCCGCGTCTTGCGCGCAGATGGCGGCGGGCGCGGAGCGAGAAGGTGAGGGGCTCGGGGAAGCCGCCGGTCCACATGGTGCCGACCTCGAGGGCGTCGATCCAGTCGCGGTACTCGTCGCGCTTCGGGGTGCGGAAGGGGTCCGGGGAGCGGTAGAGGTCGAGGCTCGGCAGCTCCGTGAGGGACAGCCGGTCCTCCAGTCCCGGGTCCAGGACCGGGTACGGCTGGGAGCCGATGACCTCGACGCGGTGGCCGAGGCGGGCCAGTTCGCGGGAGAGGTGGCGGACGTAGACGCCCTGGCCGCCGCAGAACGGGTTTCCCTTATAGGTGAGGAGTGCGATGTTGAGCGGTCGCTCGCCGTCCGCGGCCGGGTCCTCCTGGGACCCCGCCTGACTGGCCTCAGCGGTCACTCCGGGCCCCCTTCTCCCTGCTGTTTCCCGCGAGATTACGCCGGGACGCTAATCTAGAACAAGTTTCAGACTTGATCGTCCAAGAGGCTCTGAATCTACCGGCAGGTAGGGGCGGTGTGAGCAGTGGATCAGGTGATTCGCGCCACGGCCGAAGCCCCTGTCATGCTGTGCGATCATTCGCCCTCACCGATTGTCACGGAACGGGACCCGACCCATGCCAGCGCAAGCCAAGCCACCGGCCAGACCGGTCAAGCCGGTCAAGGTCGAAGCCGGTACGGTGCGGACCGACTCGCCGCCGCTCACCGAACGGCAGGAGGCCCGTCGGCGCCGCATCCTGCACGCGAGCGCCCAACTGGCGAGCCGGGGCGGCTTCGACGCCGTGCAGATGCGGGAGGTCGCGGAGTCCTCCCAGGTGGCGCTCGGCACGCTGTACCGGTATTTCCCCTCCAAGGTGCATCTGCTGGTCGCGACCATGCAGGACCAACTGGAGCACATGCACGGCACGTTGCGGAAGAAGCCCCCGCAGGGCGAGACGGCGGCCGAGCGGGTCGCGGAGACCCTGATGCGCGCTTTCCGCGCCCTCCAGCGCGAGCCGCATCTGGCCGACGCGATGGTCCGCGCCCTCACCTTCGCCGACCGCAGCGTCTCCCCCGAGGTCGACCAGGTCTCCCGGCAGACCACGGTGATCATCCTGGACGCGATGGGGCTCGCGGACCCGACTCCGGACCAGCTCTCCGCGGTCCGGGTCATCGAGCACACCTGGCACTCGGCGCTGATCACCTGGCTCTCGGGGCGGGCCTCCATCGCCCAGGTCAAGATCGACATCGAGACGGTGTGCCGACTGATCGACCTCACGGCACCGGAGGACACATAAGGAACCTACGAGACGGGTTCCCTTCGCCGGCATGGTCCGGATCAGGTTCTGGGGGTCGCCTTCCGGCCTGACCGCTGCCTTCCGGCCTCTCAGCCCGACCGTCGACGTCGGCACCGGCGGATGCGCTGCTTCCGCGTCGCGCCAGAGTCGGCTACTCCGCTCGGGCTCCCTCACTCGTCCCGTAGGCCACTTCCAGGATAGAACGCCGGAACCTGGACGGAACCCCCCAATAAGGATATTTTTTCGCGGCCCCGCCCCGCCTATCCGACCGGCTCCAGCCCGCTCCAGCTCCGTCCGATCGCCGCCTCCGCCGCCCACCGCTCCAGCAGCCGGCGCGCCTCCTCCGGCGGGGCCGCGAGCGCGAGCCGCTGGGCGCCCGCCTCGACGCTGCGCTGCTGCTCGTGGGTGCCCTCGCTGCAACAGGCGCACAGCATCCGGAGGCTGCTCGCGGGCTCGACGCCGTAGCCGTGCTCGGTGAACAGGCCGACCAGCGCTTCCAGGTCGGCGCGCTCGCCCGCGGCGACGGTCACCTCCAGGGTCGGCAGCTCGGACTCCTGGAGGAGCAGCAGTTCGTCGAAGACGGGGAAGGTGGTGCCGTCGACGATCCGCTCGCCGTTCGGGGCGCCGTCGTGGACGACGATCTCGCCGTAGCGCCGTCCGCCGGTGACGGGCACGTTCACCACCCGGCCGCGGGTCGGACACAGCCGTTCGACCCATACGACCTCCCGCTCGCCGCCCGTGTCGAGCCGCACGCACGCGTGTCCGAAGCGGCCGGTGATCTCGCCCTCCCCGTCCGGGAGTCGAATGCCGAAGCCCACCCAGGCGTCCCGTGCCGTCGCCCAGTCACGCTGGATGGTCGCCGCGATACCGAGGTTCCAGTACGCCGGGTCGCCTTCCCCCCGTGGCGCGCGGGCGGCGGCCTCGCGGCCAGGGCCTGCCCGGCGGATCAAGCGAACGCTGCGTCGTACCACCACACCGCGCTGTCCTTCTCATCCGGCTCATCCGACTCATCCGGAAAGTGCGCGAGCACCTCCTCGAAGGCCTCGGCCGCGCGGCCAGTCCTCCTTGTGAGCCTTCACTCCTCGGGCGGGAACACCGGCTCCCCGCTGCCCAGCAGCGTGATCATGATCGCCTCGACCGGGCAGTTCTCGGCGGCCTCCAGGACCTTCTCGTTGGCGTCGGTCTCCGGCTCCACGGGGTGGGACTGCATGCCGGAGTCGAGCCGGAAGGCGCCCTGGGCGCGGTGGACGCACTGGGCCGAGCCGATGCAGATCGACCGGTCGACCTCCACTTGCCAGCGGTCGCCCATGGCTGCCCCCTCACGCCTCCCAGCCGGCCGGCAGATGGATCATCTTGTGTTCGAGGAACTCGCCGTAGCCCTCCGGCCCGAACTCCCGCCCGAGCCCTGAGTTCTTGTAGCCGCCGAACGGGCCGAACATGTCCAGGCTGAAGGTGTTGACGTTGTACGTGCCCGTCCGCACCCCGCGCGCGAACTCGATGCCGTGGGCCACGTCCGCCGTCCACACGCTGCCGCTGAGCCCGTAGTCGGAGTCGTTCGCGATCTTCGCGGCCTCGGCCTCGTCGCCGTACGGGAGAAGGCAGATGACCGGGCCGAAGATCTCCTCGCGGGCGATCCGCATGGAGTTGTCGACGTCGCCGAAGAGGGTGGGCTCCACGTACCAGCCCTTGTCCAGGCCGGGCGGACGGCCGCCGCCGGTGAGGATCTTCGCGCCCTCCTCCTGGCCGATCCGTATGTAGTCGAGGTTGCGTCGCTGCTGGCGTTGCGCCACCAGGGGCCCGACCTGCGTCGCCGGGTCCAGCGGGTCGCCGACCACCAGCGCGCTCGCCGCCGCCGCGAAGGCGTCCGCGAACTCGTCGTAGCGGGAGCGCGGGAGGAGGATGCGGGTCTGGGCGACGCACGCCTGGCCGTTGTTCATCCAGGCGGCCGGGACGACACCGGCGACCGTCGACTCGACGTCCGCGTCCGGCAGCACGACCGCCGCCGATTTGCCGCCCAGTTCGAGGGTGACCCGGGTCAGGTTCCGTGACGCGACCTCCATCACGCGCTTGCCCGCGGCCACCGACCCGGTGAAGGAGACCTTGTCCACGCCCGGATGCCCGACCAGGTACTCGCTGACCTCACGGTCGGCGGGGAGGATCGACAGCACGCCCTCCGGCAGCCCGGCCTCCCGCGTGATCTCGGCGAGCAGATACGCGTCCAGCGGGGACTCCGGCGACGGCTTGAGGATCACCGTACAGCCGGTGAGCAGCGCGGGCGCGAGCTTGGCGGCGGCGACGAACTGCGGGACGTTCCACGGCACCACGGCCGCGACGACGCCCACCGGTTCGCGCCGCACGAGGATCTTCCCGAGCACGCCGTCGCGCTGCTCCTCGTACGTGAAGTTCCGTGCGACGGTGATCGCCGCGTCCCACACCATCATCGCGCCGAGCGCCTGCGCGAGGACGCTCCAGGAGTACGGCGACCCGTTCTCGGAGGAGATCACGCGGGCGATCTCCTCGTGCCGGGTGAGGATGCCGTCCTTGATCCGGGTGACGACCTCGATGCGCTCGTCGAGGCTCATCCGCGGCCAGGGCCCCTCGTCGAAGGCGCGCCGGGCGGCGGCGACGGCGGCGTCCACGTCCGCCTGCGCGGCGTGCGGGACGCGTCCGATGACCTCCTCGGTGTGCGGGGAGATCACCTCGATGACGTCCTTGCCGTGGGGGTCGGTCAACTCCCCGCCGATGAACAGCTGTCCGTGTTCCACGAGCTCGGTCATGGCCGACTGCCTCCCCGGGAGCTGACTCTGACGGTTCATCAGATACCGGAACTGATACCAGTTCCACTGGGAGGAGTCCACAGACCGCACAGCACCCCGGTTGGGTGACCGGGGCTCCCATCGAAACCCGTTCTAGTTATAGTGGCCGGAACGCGGCGACAGGGGAGCCCATGACACAGGTCAGTGATCACGGCGGCGGCGTCCGGTCCGCTCGAGTCCCCATCCCGGACAACCCCCTGGGCTACACGCTCGTGTACGTCGTCGACACCGACGCCGGCCCGGTACTGGTCGACACCGGATGGGACGACCCGGCGTCCTGGGACACCCTCGCCGAGGGCCTGGAGGCATGCGGCACCTCACCCACCGACATCCACGGGGTGGTGATCACCCATCACCACCCGGACCACCACGGCCTGTCGGGCCAGGTGCGGGAGGCGTCCGGCGCCTGGATCGCGATGCACGCGGCGGACGCGGCCATCGTCCGCCGCACCGGCGAGACCCGCCCCGAGCGCTGGTTCGCCTACATGACGGCCAAGTTGGAGGCGGCGGGCGCCCCCGAAGACCATGTGGCCCCCCTCCGCACCGCCCGCCCGCGCCGCCTCCCCGGCTTCTCCCCCGCCGTACCGGACCGCGAGATCGTCCCCGGCGACCTCCTGCCCCTCCCCGGCCGCCGCCTGCGCGCGATCTGGACGCCGGGCCACACCCCGGGCCATGTCTGCCTCCACCTGGAGGAACAGCACCCGGCCCGACTCCCCGGCCACGGCCGCCTGTTCTCCGGCGACCACCTGCTCCCCGAGATCACCCCGCACATCGGCCTGTACGAGGACCCCGACGACGCCACCGTCACCGACCCGCTCGGCGACTACCTCGACTCCCTGGAACGCGTCGGCCGCCTCGCCCCCGCGGAGGTCCTCCCCGCCCACCAGTACGTCTTCACCGACGCGCCCGCCCGGGTACGGGAGTTGCTGACCCATCACGAGGAACGCCTCGACGGGCTGCGCACGTTGCTCGTCGAGCCGCTCACGCCCTGGCAGGTCGCCGAGCGCATGGAGTGGAACCGTCCCTGGGCCGAAATCCCTTACGGATCGCGGAACATCGCCGTCTCGGAGGCGGAGGCGCATCTGCGGCGCCTGGTGAAGCTGGGCCGGGCGGAGGCGGTGGCGGGGAGCGAGCCGGTGACGTACGTGGCGGTGTGATCCCATGGCGGCCATGGACCCCTTGGAACGACTCCTGGCCGAGCGCGCCTGCGAACGCCTGATCATCGACTTCGTCCACCGCCTCGACCTCGGCGAACCGGGCTCCGTCGCCGAGCTGTTCACCGAGGACGGCGTCTGGGAGTGGCCGCCGCCGGGCGGTGACGGGCGGCGCTCCGAGGGCCGGGAGGCGTTGCGGGCGTACTTCGGCTCCCGACCGGCGGATCGCCTCTCGCGCCGGGTGATGTCGAACATCCTCGTCACCGTCACGTCCCCGGACACGGCGACGGCGACCTCGTACTTCACGACGTACCGCGTCGACGGCCACGAGGGCGACGCCCAGGGCCCGGTCCCGCCGGGTCCGCCGGTGCAGGTGGGTCAGTACGAGGACGAGTTCCGCAGGTCGGCGGAGGGTACGTGGCTGCTGGCGGCGCGGCGGCTGAGGCTGCCGTTCGGGGGGCCGACGCCGGTCAGGACGGGAAGGTCATGACCGGTAGGTCCTGATCAAGTCCTCGGCGGCACCGAGCAGTTCGGTCTCGGCGCGGCTCATGGTCGGATTGACCGCCCGCCGCCTGCGTGCCTCCGCCAGCCCCTCCTCCGTGACCTCGGACGGGTCGGCGAGCAGCGCGGCCAGCATCGCGCGGGCGGGCTCGGCGATCGCCTCCTCACCGACGGCGACCTGGGCGAGGATCACGGCGGACATGCCCCAGTCGAGCCCCGGGTCGCCCTCCTCGGCGTTGGCCCAGTCGATGACGTAGGGCCCGTCGTCGGTGAGCATCACGTTGTCGGGATGGAGATCGAGGTGGACGATCCGTCCCGGAACGGCGTGCAGCCGCCGCAGCAGCTGTGCCAGCACCGTCCCCGCCTCCCGGGCGTCGATCCGCCCGGCGGCGAAGGCGGCCAGCATGGTCGGCCCGTGCAGCCGCCGCATGACGAGGTCGCTGCGCGAGGAGGCGTCCAGCCGCACCTGGGGTACGGGGTAGCCGTGCCCGCGCAGATGTTCCATGACGGCCGCTTCCGCCAGGGCGTCGGCGTACCCCTCCCGGTCGCGCCGCAGCACCCAGTCGTCGTCGATCTCGTACACGTCGGACGCCCGCCCCGAGCCGATGAGTCTCCCCGTGATCTCCATGCCGCCGAACCTATCCGCAGCGCGGGAGCCCCTCACAGGAGCCCCTCAGCCCGTTGTTTACGGCCGGGTAGAGTGGCCGCGTCGTCATCACACCCGTACGGGGGGAAGCCGGTGCAATTCCGGCGCTGACCCGCAACCGTGAGCCGTCCTTCCCTGGGCGGCGAGCCGGATCGCCCCGCACGGAGCAGTTGACCGGCTCACGCGCACCGGCATCCGGCCGGTGCACGGCACCGTCGAGGTCTACGGGGCCGAGCCGCCCGGGGGTTTCCCGTGCGCCCGGCTCCCTTGCAGGGAGAGGCATCCGCCGATCATGAACGTCCGCCGTAGCGCCGCGGTCCTGGCCGCCACCGCCGTGATCGGCACGGCCACACCGGCCGTGGCCGCAGATCCGTCCGCCTCGCCTTCGCCGTCGCCTTCGGTGGCGATACCGGAGGGGTTGTACGGGACGAGTGACCCGACGTATGACGGGGTGTGGCGGCAGTCCTGGGCCCTGATAGCGCAGAACAAGCAGAGTGTGGTCCCCGCCGAGCAGGCGGTGGACTGGCTGGCCGGCCAGCAGTGCGCGAACGGCGCCTTCCCGGCCTTCCGCGCCGATCCGGCCAAGCCCTGTGACGCCAAGGTGATGGTCGACACGAACAGCACGGCGGCCGCCGTCCACGCCCTCGCCGTGGTCGGCGGCAACCACGAGGACGCGGTGCGCAAGGGCATCGCCTGGCTGAGGTCCGTGCAGAACAAGGACGGTGGCTGGGGTTACACGCCAGGCGGGGCGACCGACGCGAACTCCACGTCCGTGGTCATCGATGCGCTCCTCTCCAGCAACGAGGTGGATTCGACCTCGGAATTCAAGAAGGCCGGTCACACGCCGTCCGACGCTCTGCTGAAGCTCGCCCTGCCCTGCACCGGCGACGGCGCGGGCGCCTTCGCCTACCAGCCGGACAAGAAGGGGAAGCTGACCGCCAACGCGGACGCGACGGCGGCGGCTGTGCTCAGCGGTTTGGGCGGCGGGCCGGAGACCATCCTCCTCGGCGACGACCAGTCCTCCGCATCCTGCGAGAAGCCGAGCAGCTTCGAGACGGCCGTCCACAACGGCGCCTCCTACCTCGCGAAGACGATGTCCAAGGACAAGTACCTGAAGTCGGTCCTGCCCGGTTCCGAGGACCAGCCGGACTACGGCAACACGGCCGACGCCGTCGTCGCCCTCTCCGCCGCCGAGTTCAACGACGAGGCCGCCGCGTCCGTCCACTGGCTGGAGACCCACGCCCTGAAGTGGGCCGCACAGAGCGGCCCCGCCGCCTACGCCCAGCTCATCTTCGCCGCCCGCTCCGCCGGCGTGGACCCGCGTGACTTCGGCGGCAAGAACCTGGTCACGCTGCTGAACGCGACCGGCCCGAAGCCCGAGCACCTGCCCACTGCGGAAGAGGCCCCGCACATCGAGGGGAAGAGCGGCAAGGACGACGACGGCACCCTCACCGTCGCCTGGACCGTCGGCGGCGGTCTCCTCCTCGGCGCCCTCATCGGCTTCGGCCTGATGCTCCGCGGCCGGAAGCGCCACCCGTGATGCGCCGCGTCACCGCCCTGTTCCTGACGGCGTTCTGCCTCCTCCCCCTCTCCACCCAGGCCGCCCACGCCACCGGCTACCGCTACTGGTCCTTCTGGGACCGCACCGGCTCGACCTGGACCTACGCCACCCAGGGCCCCGCCACCGCGGTCCCCTCCGACGGCGACGTCCAGGGCTTCCGCTTCGCGGTGAGCGAGGACTCGTCGGACGCGACGAAGCCACGCGGCACGGCGTCGTTCACGACGATCTGCGCGGACACCCCCACCGAGCACGGCAAGAAGCGCGTCGCCCTGGTCATCGACTTCGGCACGCAGCAGGACGCGCCCTCGGGCGAAACCCCGCCGGCCCCCCGCACGACGTGCGCGGTCGTACCGGAGGACGCCACCACGGCGGAAGCCCTGGCCTCGGTGGCAAAGCCCCTGCGCTACGACACGAACGCCTTGCTGTGCGCGATCTCCGGGTATCCGGAGCAGGGGTGCGGGGAGCCGGTGGCGTCGGGGAAGAAGGAGGCGTCGGCGAAAAAGGAGACCAAGAACGACTCCGGCCCCTCGGTAGGCCTACTGGCGGGCTCCGCGGCAGTGGCAACCCTGGCCGCGGCAGCCATATGGCAGACACGACGGCGTAGAAGTGCCCAGCGCTAGCCCTAGCTGCCCCGCGCCGGCGCGGGCAGGCGAAACGCCCCCCACAGCACCCCCCACCCGCCGCACCCACCCCACCCCCCTCCACCCCGCCGCCTGGTGGCTCTGGTCCCTCTCCCTGGGCCTCGCGGCCACCCGCACCACCAACCCCCTCCTCCTCACCCTCCTCATAGCCACGTCCGCCTACGTGGTGGCCGCCCGCCGCCCCCACACCCCCTGGGCCCGCTCCTACTCCGCCTTCGTCAAGCTCGCGCTCGCCGTCCTCCTCATCCGCCTCGCCTTCGCCGTCACCCTCGGCTCGCCCCTCCCCGGCACGCACGTGATAGTCACCCTCCCCGAAGTCCCCCTCCCGGACTGGGCCCAGGGCATCCGCCTCGGCGGCAAGGTCACCGCGGAGACCCTCACCTTCGCCTTCTACGACGGCCTGAAACTGGCCACCCTCCTCATCTGCGTGGGCGCCGCGAACGCCCTCGCCAGCCCCACCCGCCTGCTCAAGTCCCTCCCCGGCGCCCTGTACGAGATGGGCGTCGCCGTGGTCGTCGCCCTCACCTTCGCCCCGAACCTCATCGCCGACGTCCAGCGCCTGCGCGCCGCCCGCCGCCTCCGCGGCCGCCCCGACTCCGGCCTCCGCGGCCTCCTCCAGGTGGGCCTGCCCGTCCTCGAAGGCGCCCTGGAACGCTCCGTCGCCCTCGCCGCCGCGATGGACGCCCGCGGCTACGGCCGTACCGCCGACGTCCCGCCCCGCGTCCGCCGTACGACGAACGCCCTCACCCTCGGCGGTCTGCTCGGCGTCTGCGCGGGAACGTACGGCCTGCTGACCGCCGAAGGCGGCACGTACGGCGTCCCCGTCCTCCTCGCCGGCGCGGCCGCGGCCCTCGCCGGCCTCCGCCTGGGCGGCCGCCGCACCCCCCGCACCCGCTACCGCCCCGACCCCTGGGGCGCCCGCGCCTGGCTGGTGACCGCGTCCGGCGCGGCGGTGGCCGCGGCGCTCGCCTGGGCCTCCGTCCACGACCCCGCGGCCCTCCACCCCGGCGTCATCCCCCTGACCACCCCCACCCTCCCCCTCTACCCCGCGGCCGCGATCCTCCTCGGCCTGCTGCCCGCCTTCGTCACCCCGCCCCCCGAGGAGCCGTCGTGATCCGTTTCGAGGACGTCTCCGTCACCTACGACGGCGCGACCGAACCCACCGTCCAGGGCATCGACTTCGAGGTCCCCGAGGGTGAACTCGTCCTCCTCGTCGGCCCGTCCGGCACCGGCAAGTCCACGATCCTCAACTCCGTCAGCGGTCTCGTCCCGCACTTCACGGGCGGCACCCTGCGCGGCCGGGTCACGGTCGCGGGCCGCGACACCCGCACCCACAAACCCCGCGAACTGGCCGACGTCGTAGGCACGGTGGGCCAGGACCCGCTCTCCCACTTCGTCACGGACACAGTCGAGGACGAACTGGCCTACGGCATGGAGTCGTTGGGTCTGCCCCCGCACGTGATGCGCCGCCGCGTCGAGGAAACCCTCGACCTCCTCGGCCTGGCCGACCTCCGCGCCCGCCCGATCTCCACCCTCTCCGGCGGCCAGCAGCAACGCGTGGCGATCGGCTCGGTCCTCACCCCGCACCCCCAGGCCCTGATCCTCGACGAACCGACCTCCGCCCTGGACCCCGCCGCGGCGGAGGAAGTCCTCGCGGTCCTCCAACGCCTGGTCCACGACCTGGGCACGACGATCCTCATGGCCGAACACCGCCTGGAGCGAGTGATCCAGTACGCCGACCGGATAGCCCTCCTGCCAGGCCCCGGCGAACCTCTGCTGCTGGGCACCCCGGCCGAGATCATGGCCGTGTCCCCGGTGTATCCGCCGGTGGTAGGCCTGGGCCGGTTGGCGGGCTGGTCCCCGCTCCCCCTGACGGTGAGAGACGCAAGGCGAAGGGCGGGGGATCTTCGGGACTCCCTAGCTGCGGGCAATCGTGCCGCTGGGGCGGCACGGGTGGGCGCAGCGGCACCCCGCCAGCGCGGGCGAGTGACACCCACCCCCGCCCAGCCCCGACTCCGCTGGCTCCGCAAACCCACTCCAGCCACTCCACCCCCCTCCCCCTACGCCGCCGAAGTCCACTCCCTCTCAGTCCGCCGCTCCCACATCCACGCCCTCACCGACATCACCCTCACCCTCACCCCCGGCGAAACCCTCGCCCTCATGGGCAGAAACGGCGCCGGAAAGTCCACGCTCCTCAACACCCTCGTAGGCCTCATCGCCCCTACCTCCGGAGGAGTCCGCACCGGCGGAGCCATCCCCCACCGCACCCCACCCCGTGACCTCATCCGCCGAGTGGGCCTGGTCCCCCAGGAACCAAGGGACCTCCTCTACGCAGACACCGTCGCCGCCGAATGCGAGGCGGCCGACGCCGACGCCGGCGCAGCCCCCGGCACCTGCCGCACCCTCGTCACCGACCTCCTCCCGGGCGTCGCCGACGACACCCACCCCCGCGACCTCTCCGAGGGCCAGCGCCTCGCGCTCGCCCTCGCCGTCGTCCTCACCGCCCGCCCCCCGCTCCTCCTCCTCGACGAGCCGACCCGAGGTCTCGACTACGCGGCGAAGGCCCGCCTGGCGGTCGTGCTCAGAGCACTGGCCGCCGAGGGCCACGCCATCGTCCTCGCCACCCACGACGTGGAACTCGCCGCCGAGATCGCCGACCGTGTCGTCCTGCTCGCGGACGGCGAGATCATCGCGGACGGCCCGGCGGCCGACGTGGTCGTCGCGTCCCCCTCCTTCGCGCCGCAGGTCAGCAAGATCCTCGCCCCGCAGCAGTGGCTCACCGTGGCCCAGGTGAAGGAAGCCCTCGGACGCACCGGCCGCATCGGACGCACCGGACGCACCGGACGCACCGGACGCACCGGACGCATCGGAAGCTCATGAACGTCATCCACCTCGGCCCCCGCTCCATCGCCGCCCTCGTCCTCGTGAGCGCCGTCGGCGTAGCGGCCCTCGGCTGGCCCTTCCTCGCCCCGCCCCGCTCCCAGCTCACCGCACACGCGACCGACGCCCCCTGGCTCTTCGCGGGCCTGCTCATCCTGCTCGTGGTCGTGGTCTCGGCGACGATCTCGGAGTCGGGCCTCGGCCCGAAGGCGGTCGCGATGCTCGGCGTCCTGGCCGCGACGGGCGCGGCCCTGCGCCCCCTCGGCGCCGGGACCGCCGGTATCGAGCCCATGTTCTTCCTCATGGTGCTCAGCGGCCGGGTCCTCGGCCCCGGCTTCGGATTCACCCTGGGCGGGGTCTCGATGTTCGCGTCGGCCCTGCTCACGGGCGGTGTCGGGCCGTGGATGCCGTTCCAGATGCTCGCGATGGGCTGGTTCGCGATGGGCGCAGGGCTGCTGCCGGGCGCGCGGCGCCTGCGCGGACGCGGGGAACTCGCCCTGCTCGCGGTCTACGGCTTCCTCGCCGCCTTCGCCTACGGCACGATCACCAACCTCGCCGGCTGGCCGTTCCTGAGCGGCACCGCCTCGAACATCGCCTTCCAGCCGGACGACTCCGTCCCCGGCAATCTGGCCCGCTTCTTCCTCTACTGCGTGGCCACCTCGCTGGGCTGGGACCTGGGCCGGGCGCTGTGCACGGTCGTCCTCACCTTCACGCTCGGCCCCGCCGTGCTCAGGGCGCTACGCAGAGCCACCCGCCGCGCCGCCTTCGAGAGCGCGGTCACATTCGAACCCCGTTGACCGGTGAACCACCCCACATGACCCACATCACGAACTAACCGCCTTAGTAGTACATATCGGACGCCATGCCCACGTCATAATGGCCTCTGACCTGCGCATTGAGAGCCAGCTCACACGAACCCCTTCCGCCCCAGATACGACCACCACTAGCAAAAGGGGTCATTGCGGACGCGCTCCAAGCCTGTTTCTCTGGACAACGTCGCACGGCGCCGACAAGCCCACGGGCCTCGGCGCCGACGCATGTACCGGATGCCCCGTGCAACCGGCACCGCCCGCGACAGACCACGTCCCCGAAGAAAAGGTTCTCCGTGTCCGTCTCCCGCATCGTTCGCCGCATCGCTTCTCCGAAGAAGGCCATCACCACCGTCGCGATGGCCGCCGCCACCGCCGGTTTCGTGCTGACCGCGGCGCCCGCTCAGGCGGCCACCACCGACTCGGCCGCCCAGGCCAAGGCCATCGCCCACAAGATGATCCCGAACGCCGCCCAGTACTCCGCGTTCAGCAACATCGTCGAGCACGAGAGCGGCTGGGACGTCAACGCCACCAACGCCTCCTCCGGCGCCTACGGCCTGGTCCAGGCCCTGCCGGGCTCCAAGATGGCCTCCGCCGGCTCGGACTGGAAGACCAGCGCCGAGACCCAGATCGAGTGGGGCCTCGACTACATGAACTCCCGCTACGGCAGCCCGTCCGGCGCCTGGGCGTTCTGGCAGGCCAACGGCTGGTACTGAGCAGCCTGACGACTGACGACTGACGCACGAAGGCGGCGGCTCCCGTTCCACGGGGCCGCCGCCTTCCGCCGTACTACGATCCCGGCGCCGTACGTGGTCCACTGACCCGGTGAGCACGGAGAACACGCGGAGCGCCCGGAGCACGGAACCGACCACGGACCGCGGCCTGCGCCTGGTGCCGGTGCTGCTCGCCCTGACCACGGTCAGCGGGCTCATCGACGCCGTCAGCTATCTCGGCCTCGGCCATGTCTTCACCGCGAACATGACCGGCAACGTGGTGGTCCTCGGCTTCGCGGCGGCGGGCGCCCCGGGCTTCTCCGTCCCCCACACCCTGACCTCACTGCTCGCCTTCATGCTCGGCGCGGCGGTCGGCGGCCGTATCGCCCTGCGTCTCGGCCGGGGTCCGCGCCGCACCTGGGTACGCCGCACTCTCGCCGCCGAGGCCCTGCTCCTGGCCGCGTCCACCGTCGTCGCGTTCGCCGCACCCGACGACACCGCCACCGTCTACACCCTCATCGCCGTCACGGCCTTCGCGATGGGCCTGCGCAACGCCACCGTCCGCAAACTGGGCGTCGCCGACCTCACGACCACCGTCCTCACGATGACCCTGACCGGCCTCGCCGCCGACGGCCCGGGAACGCACCGGGCCCGCCGTACCGCCGCGGTCGTCGCGATGATCGCGGGCGCGGCGCTGGGGGCGTGGCTGGTGGACGACCACGGGCTGGGCATCCCGCTGCTGGTGTCGACCGTGCTGGTGGGAGTGCTGGCGGTGACGGCCTCGGGCCGGGAGTAGGCGGGGCGAGCCGACCGCGAGCCCGGCACGGACTCAGCGGCGGCACTCGAACCAGACCGTCTTCCCTCCCCCGGCCGCACCGGACACACCCCACTTGCCCACGACCGCGTCCAGCAGCACGAGCCCCCGACCGCCCTCCGCGTCCGGCGGCAACTCACGTCTCATGACCGGCCGTTGAGGGCACCCGTCCGTCACCTCGACCCGAACTCCCGCCCTTCTCAGCACGACCACCTCGCACCGCCGGTCCGGAACATGCCGTACGACGTTGGTGACCAGCTCCGTCACGCCCAGTTCCACGGCGTCGACCAGCTGCGTCATCTCCCACTCGGTGAGCAGCGAGCGGACGATACGGCGGATGTGGCGGACGGAGTGCTCTCCGACCGTGACACGCATGCGGTAGTGCGTGGTGGGGGGAAAGTATGTGTTCACGGGACGAGCCTGAACTGCCGCGACTACGCTGGGCTACAGGTCGGATACAACCCGTTCTGGAGTGGGGGCTGTTCGTGACGCACATCAACGTCCTTGACCCGGGAGCCTCGCCGCTCGACTACTACGGCTTCGAGTTGCGGCGGCTACGGGAATCGGCCGGACTCAGCCAGAAACAGCTCGGCGACATCCTCAACTACACCGGCTCCCTGGTCGGCCAGATCGAGACCGCGAGGAAGGTGCCGACACCGGAGTTCAGCGAGCGGGCGGACGCGGCGCTCGGGTCGGACGGGCTGTTGTCACGGCTCGTGGAGCTGGTGCTGAGGAGTCAACTCCCGGCGTGGTTCAGGCAGGTGGCCGAGCTTCAATCGCGGGCCATCGAGATCTACTCCTTCGAGTCGCACATGATCCACGGCCTCCTTCAGACCGACGGCTATGCCCGTGCCGTGCTCGGTTCGCTGGACGACACCAATCTGGACGACCGCACCGCCGTGCGCCTCGCTCGTCAGCGCATCTTCGAGAAGGAGAAGCCGCCCGTCTTCTGGGCGGTGCTGAGCGAGGCCGCGCTCTACCAGGAGATCGGCGGCCCGGACACCATGCGGGGTCAACTCGCCCATCTGTTGGCCTTCGAGACCAACCCCCGGATCAATGTCCAGATCCTGCCGTTCTCGGCCGGAGCGCACGCGGGACTCCAAGGCTCGTTCGACGTCTACCGTTTCGCGAGCGACCCGACCATCGTCTATACGGAGGGCTACAACAGCGCGCATCCGAGCGCGAACCCGGACACGGTCACCGACTGCACACTCCGTTACGATCATCTTCAGGCTGCCGCACTGTCCCTCAAGGAGTCGGCGGCGACGATCCGGCGTGTGATGGAGGAACGCTATGGAGAGCCAGCCTGAGTGGCGTAAGTCCAGCTACAGCGGCGACCAGGGCGGCAACTGCGTAGAGGTCTCCGACACCCCCGCCCTCATCGCCATCCGCGACTCCAAGAACCCGGCGGGCCCGATCCTCACGATCGACCCCGCCGCGTTCCGCCACTTCGTCTTCTGGAGCGGTACTACATCGCCTCGGGTCTGAAGCCCAGCACCTTCGCCGCCTGGTGCGCTCTCCACTCCTTGCGGAAGAAATACGCGCGCAGCACCGCGATCGCCAGGAACAGCAGCCCGAAGCCGCCTCTGCCCAAGCCCCCTACCTGCACGAACCAGTAGAAGCACGCACCGGCCATGGTCAGGCAGATGCCGATGACGATCGGTTCGCGGAGGTAGAAGGGCAGGACGCGGAGGATGAGATTGAGGAACATCGGGCAAGTTGACCAGTCTGCGTCAACTTCTGTCGACCCTGAATCCGCTGCCTAAATCCGCTGAATGATCGTGCCCGTGGCCAGTCCGCCGCCCGCGCACATCGTGATCAGCGCGAACTCCTTGTCCACGCGCTCCAGTTCATGCAGCGCGGTGGTGATCAGCCGGGCCCCCGTGGCCCCGACCGGGTGCCCGAGGGCGATCGCGCCGCCGTTGACGTTCACTTTCTCCAGGTCCTGCTCGAAGACCTGGGCCCAGCTCAGCACCACGGACGCGAACGCCTCGTTGATCTCGACGATGTCGATGTCCTTCAGGGACATCCCGGCCTTGCCGAGCACGGCCTTGGTCGCGTCGATCGGCCCGTCGAGGTGGAAGTGCGGGTCGGCGCCGACCAGGGCCTGGGCGACGATCCGGGCCCTCGGGCGGAGCTTCAGCGCCCGCGCCATCCGCTTCGACGCCCACATGATCGCCGAGGCGCCGTCGCTGATCTGGGACGAGTTGCCCGCCGTGTGGAGGGCGGTCGGCATGACCGGCTTCAGGCCGGCCAGGGCCTCCATGGACGTGTCGCGCAGGCCCTCGTCCCGGTCGACGAGCCGCCACATGCCCTGTCCGGCGTGCTGCTCGTCCTCGGTCGTCGGGACCTGCACGGCGAACGTCTCCCGCTTGAAGCGCTCCTCGCTCCAGGCGACAGCGGCCCGCTCCTGCGAGATCAGGCCGAGCGCGTCGACGTTCTCGCGGGTCAGCCCGCGGTGCCGGGCGATCCGCTCGGCCGCCTCGAACTGATTGGGCAGGTCCACGTTCCACTCGTCCGGGAACGGCTTCCCCGGACCGTGCTTCGAACCCGAGCCCAGCGGCACCCGCGACATCGCCTCCACACCGCAGGAGATCCCGATGTCGATGACGCCCGCCGCGATGAGGTTGGCCGTCATGTGCGAGGCCTGCTGGGAGGAGCCGCACTGGCAGTCGACCGTCGTCGCCGCCGTCTCGTACGGCAGGCCCATCGTCAGCCAGGCCGTGCGTGCGGGGTTCATGGACTGCTCGCCGGCGTGGGTCACCGTGCCGCCGACGATCTGCTCGACGCAGTCGGCGGGGATGCCGGTGCGGCCGAGGAGTTCACGGTAGGTCTCGCCCAGCAGATAGGCGGGGTGGAGGTTGGCGAGCGCGCCGCCGCGCCTGCCGATGGGGGTGCGTACGGCTTCGACGATCACGGGTTCCGCGGCCATGAAAGGAGTTCCTCTCCTTGCGTACCCGCGCGGCGCGGGGGCGTCCCGGCCCGGCCCGCCACGCGGAACTAGTACGTGTTCTAGTTCCACGTGCAGTCTGCTGACAGGGGGTCCATCGCCGCAAGAGTCGTGCACGCCTCTTGCTACTTCTAGAACCCGTTACTACGTTCACCGCACGACCTGATGGACCGTCAGAAGACCGCCGAACAAGGCTGGAACACGGCTGGAGCTGCCCCATGACCTGTCCAGAGCTCCCCGACGGGTTCGACCTCACCGACCCCGATCTGCTGCAACAGCGCGTTCCGCTGCCGGAGTTCGCCGCGCTGCGCCGAGCGGAACCGGTCCGCTGGATTCCCCAGTCGGGCAACGTCGCCGGTTTCCAGGACGAGGGCTACTGGGCGGTGACACGGCACGCGGACGTCAAGTACGTGTCCACGCACCCCGAGCTCTTCTCCTCCACCCTCAACACGGCGATCATCCGCTTCAACGAGCACATCGAGCGCGACGCGATCGACGCCCAGCGGCTGATCCTGCTCAACATGGACCCGCCGGAGCACACCCGGGTCCGCAGCATCGTGCAACGCGTGTTCACCCCGCGTGCCATCCGTGCCTTGGAGGACAACCTCCGCGCCCGCGCCACCGCCATCGCGGCGAACGCCCGCGAACACCCCGGCTCCTTCGACTTCGTCACCGAGGTCGCCTGCGAACTGCCCCTCCAGGCCATCGCCGAGCTCATCGGCATCCCGCAGGACGACCGGGCCAAGATCTTCGACTGGTCCAACAAGATGATCTCGTACGACGATCCCGAGTACGCGATCACCGAGGAGGTCGGCCAGCAGTCGGCCATGGAGCTCATCGCGTTCGCGATGAACATGGCGGCCGACCGCAAGCAGTGCCCGGCGAAGGACATCGTGACGACCCTGGTCGCGGCGGAGGACGAAGGCAACCTGAACTCCGACGAGTTCGGCTTCTTCGTGCTGATGCTGGCCGTCGCGGGCAACGAGACCACCCGCAACGCCATCACCCACGGCATGCACGCCTTCCTCACCCACCCCGACCAGTGGGAGCGGTACAAGGCCGAGCGCCCGGCGACCGCGGCCGAGGAGATCGTCCGCTGGGCCACCCCGGTCAACGCCTTCCAGCGCACCGCCACCCAGGACACCGAGCTGGGCGGCAAGCTGATCAGGAAGGGCGACCGGGTCGGAATCTTCTACGCCGCCGCCAACCACGACCCCGAGGTCTTCACCGACCCCGACACCTTCGACATCACCCGCGACCCCAACCCCCACCTCGGTTTCGGAGGCGGCGGCCCGCACTACTGCCTGGGCAAGTCCCTGGCCGTGCTGGAGATCGACCTGATCTTCAACGCGATCGCCGACGCGATGCCGAACCTGGTCCTGACCGGAGACCCCCGCCGCCTCCGCTCGGCATGGATCAACGGCGTGAAGGAACTCCAGGTCAGCATGGCCTGACTCCCCCCGTTCCCGGGCCGGCGGCTTCCCGGCGCCGCCGGCCCGTCCGGACCCCGAGGGAGGCAGGAGCATCCCCACCCTCACGCCCCGTTCCTGCCTCCCCCGAGGCGGACGGCGTCCGCCGCGACGGCCGTGGGCGCGGCCGGCTGCCGGGCGCCGATGTGCCGGGCGACGTGCCCGGCGTCCCGGCCCACGCCCTGGATCATCGACGAGGCCATCGCGTACTGGAACAGCCGCCCCACGAAGTACAGCCCGGGGTGCGAGGCGACCACGCCGCGCCGCTGCGCCGGTTCGCCGTCCGCGTCGAAGACCGGCAGGTCGATCCAGGAGACGTCCGGCCGGAAGCCCGTGCACCACACCACGTTCGCCACCTCCGCCCGCCGCCCGTCGGCGAGCTCCGGCAGCCCGTCGCGCACCCCGACGACCCGGTCCACCCGCTCGACGCCCGCCGCCTTCAGATCGGCGGCCTTCACCCGGATCAGCGGGGCGCTGTGCGCGAGCACCTTCGGCCGCAGCTTGCGGCCCATCGGGGTGCGGATCGTCAGGACGTTCCGGAAGACGAAGAACAGCACCGGCGTCAGCACCCGCGCGGCCGGCCGCTCGATCCGCCACGGGATCTGCCCGGGGTGCGGCCCGGACAGCAGGACACGGTGGCTCGCGGCCAGCTCGACGGCGATGTCCGCGCCCGAGTTGCCCGCCCCGACGATCAGGACGGGACCGTCCTGCAACTGCCCGGGGCCGCGATAGTCGACGGCATGCAACTGCCTGACGTCCGGGCCGAGTTGATCGGCGTACGACGGCATCTTCGGCAGCCGGTCGTACCCGGCGGCGACGACCACGTTCTCGGCCACGTACCGCACACCGCCGTCCGTCTCGACGACGTACCGCGTGCCGTCGTACGACAGCCGCCGCACGCGGATGCCCGTCCGCACCGGAAGTTCCGCCCATCCCGCGTAGGCCTGGAGGTAGTCGGCGAATTCGTCCCGCGTGGGGAACGCCCAGGCGGGGCCCGGGTAGGGCAGTCCGGGCAGGCCGTCGAACCTCGCCGGGCTGAACAGCCGCAGCGAGTCCCAGCGCCCGCGCCAGCTGTCGCCGACGCGCTCCCCCGCCTCCAGGATCACGAAGGGCCGTCCGGCGCGGGCCAGGTGGTACCCCGTGGCGAGCCCGGCCTGACCGCCGCCGACGACCACGGTCTCGATGTGTTCGGTGAGTTCGGTGTTCATGCCAGCTCCTCGGTCGTGGTGCGCTCGGCCTCGTAGATCTCCACGGCCTGCCGCAACAGCCGCTCGGCCTCGGCGAGTTCACCGCGCAGCCGCAGCAGGGTGCCCAGCTCGGCGGCGCTGTCGGCGTACCTCAGCCGGGCCGTTCGCAGCTGTTCGCGGGGGGTGAGCGCGTCGTCGGACACGCTTGGATGCTGCGCGCGGGGCGCTACCGCGCGCATCGACAGCAATGCCCATTCCGTGGGGCCGGGGTATGGGTATTCCTACACACCCGGGGAGCGGACCAGCCCGTGCTCGAAGGCGTACGCGGCGACGGCGGTACGGGAGCCGAGGTCGAGCTTGGCGAAGATGTTGCTGATGTGCCGGGCGACGGTCTTCTCGCTGAGGACGAGTTCGGCGGCGATGGCGTGGTTGGTGCGGCCCTGGGCGATGAGCCGTACGACGTCGAGTTCCCGGGGCGAGAGCACCGACCGCTGCCGCCCGCTCCGGAGCCCCTCGACCCGCCGCAGGTCCGGCAGCGCCCCGAGCCGCGCGAAGGCCTGCCCCGCCGCGTCCAGCTCCAGCGCGGCGCAGTCCTCGTCGCCGAGCGCCCGGCAGGCCAGCGCGACGAGCACCCCGACCCGGGCGGCCTCGTAGGGCACGTCCAGCTCCCGCCATCCCCGCCCGGCCTCCCGCAACACCCCGAGCGCCTCCCCCGCGGCTCCCCGCGCGAGCAGCACGGCACCGCGGGCCTGGCAGGCCATGAGCCGCAGTGCGGCGATGCCCTGGGCATCGGCGAGGGCGGCCAGCTCATCGGCGGCGCGGAGGGCCTCCTCGGAAGCCTCGCCCTCCCGCTCCGCCAGCAGGATCTCCACCGCCGCCGGCAGCAGCCGGGCCCGGCGCAGTGGGTCCGTCGTCTCCGCCAGGGCCCGGCGGATCGCCGCCGCTGCCGGGGCGGGGCGGTCCTGGGCCAGGCGGAGGAGGGCGAGGCCGGGCTGGGTGTCCCAGCCGTGGCGCAGGGTGTCGCGGTAGGCCTGTTCGGCCTCGGCGTGCTCGCCGCGCAGGCGGTGGAGTTCGGCCAGTTGGTAGAAGGCGCAGCCCGCGGCGCTCTCGCCGTAGCCCGCGGTGAGCTGGGCGCAGGCCAGCCGTGCCTCGCGGTCCGCCTCCGGCCAGGCCCCGCCGAGCTGGAGGAGGGCGGCCCGGTGCACCCGGCACAGCCCCCGGTAGGCGCCGCTGAAGTCGGGCTGGGCCGCGCACCACCGGGCGAGCGCCTTCGCCCACTCCTGGGCGCGGCGCAGTTCCTGGAGCTCCTGGCAGGTGCCGATGACCACGCAGTACGTCATGCCGATGGACCGCGCCGAGGGCGTGCCGTCGGCGACGACGACCATCGCCTCGTCGAGCTGGGCGAGCCCGGCCGCGACCTCGCCGTTGCTCACCAGGGCGAGGCCGAGCGTCATCGCCGTACCGGCGAGGAGGTCGGGGTCGGCGTCGGGCGGGACGGTCGCGGCGAGGTGCCGGGCGAGCGTGAGCATCTCGGCGGGTTCGCCCGCGCGGAAGTGCAGTTCGGCTTCGAGCATCGTCAGATAGCCGCGGCTCGGGCAGTCGGGTGCGGCGGCCGCGAGCCGCTGGGCGCGGGCCAGCCAGGCACCGGACTGGGCCAGTTCCCCGCCCCAGGCGAGCCCCTTGCACAGCCAGTACGCGCACCGCAGCGCCGCCCCGACGTCGCCGTTGCCCGCGTGTGCCGTGAAGGCCCGGCGCAGCAGGGCGACCGCGTCGTCGCACCGCCCGAGCATGTCGGCGGCCTCGGCGAGCGCCTCGACGTCGGCGGCGTCGAGCGGCCGTACCGCATCGGCCTTGCCCAGCAGCGTGTACGCCTCCGCCCAGGCCTGCCGCCGGCAGGCCTGGCGTCCCCGGTCGAGCTCCGCGTCCGCGTCCATGGCGCCTCCGCCCCCATTGCACCCCCACGAAGGCGCGGCTGTCACCCGCTCCCGGGAGCGCGCACCAGCACTGGCCGCTCACTCGCCGCCGCTTCCTTCACCGTCCGCGCCCGCGGCCCCTGGAAGAGGTACGACAGCCCGAAGCCGGCGCTCACCACCACCGCGCCACCGACCGCGTCCAGCACCCAGTGGTTACCGGTGGCGACGATCGCCGTCACCGTGAAGAACGGATGCAGCAGCCCCAGCGGCTTCAACCACCACTTCGGCGCGACGATCGCGATGACCACCCCGCACCACAGCGACCAGCCGAAGTGCAGCGAGGGCATCGCCGCGTACTGGTTGGTCAGGGCGGTCAGGGTGCCGTAGTCCGGCTTGGAGAAGTCCTGGACGCCGTGGACCGTGTCGATGACGCCCAGGTCCGGCATCAGGCGGGGCGGGGCGAGCGGGTAGAGCCAGAAGCCGACCAGGGCGAGGAGGGTGGCGAAGCCGAGGGAGGCGCGGGCCCAGCGGTAGTCGACGGGGCGCCGCCAGTAGAGGACGCCGAGGACCGTCAGCGGGACGACGAAGTGGAAGGACGTGTAGTAGAAGTCGAAGAAGTTCCGCAGCCAGTCGACCTTGACGACCGCGTGGTTCGCCCAGTGCTCGATGTCGATGTGCAGCCAGCGCTCGATGTCCAGGATCTGCTGCCCGTGCTCCTCGGCCCGGGCCCGGCCCTCGGAGTTGGTGCCGCCCGTCGCCGCGAGCCGCACCTTCTGGTACGCGGCGTAGGTGACACGAATAAGCAGCAACTCCAACAGCAGGTTGGGCCTGGTCAGCACCCGCTTCAGGAACGGCAGCAGCGGCACCCGCCGGAAGCGGGCCGGGACCGGCTCGGCGTACTCCGTCGGGATCGGCGTCCGGTAGTACGGCGAGGTCCGGGACAGGAACGGCACGACGGTCGCCGCGGCCAGCGCGGCCAGCAGGACGACGTTGTCGCGCAGCGGATAGAGCGAGGCCATGTTCGGCAGGATCATCTTCGCGGGCAGCGTCATCACCAGCACCACCGCGACCGGCCACACATACCGGTCCGAGGCCTTCTTGCCGACCCGTCCGACGACCGCGAGCAGCACCCACAGCAGCTGGTGCTGCCAGGCCATCGGCGCCACCAGGATCGCCGCGCAGCCGGTGACCGCCACGGCGAGCAGCAGCTGTCCGTCGCGGGCGTAGCGCACGGCCCGCCGCAGGGCGAGCGCGGCCACGGCCGCGCCGAGCGCGAGGAACAGCCCGACCTCGACCGGCCCCTCGAACCCGGCCCGCAGCAGCGCCCCGTGCAGCGACTGGTTGGCGAGGTCGTCCGCGTCGCCGCCGAGACCGGCCCCGGCCATGTGGTGGACCCAGTAGGTGTACGAGTCGTGCGGCAGCGCCGCCCACGCCAGGGCCGTGCTCGCCGCGAACGTGGCCCCGGTGGTGAGCGCGGCCCGGCGCCGCCCGGTGAACCACAGCAGCCCGGCGAACAGCAGCACCGTCGGCTGGAGCGCCGCGGCCAGGCCGATCAGCAGGCCGCTCGTGCGCTGTCCGCGCGCGACGAAGCAGCCGGCCAGCACCAGCAGCACCGGCATGATGCTGGTCTGCCCGAGATACAGCGTGTTGCGGACCGGCAGCGACAGCATCAGCAGGCTGATCGCGACCGGCGCGGCGAAGAAGGACGTACGTCTGTTCACCGGCTGAGGCAGCGCCCGCGCGACGACAAGGCCGAGTGCGACGACCAGAAGCAGCGTCCCGAAGGTCCAGCCCCAGCCGAGCGCCTGTTCGGCCGCCTTGGTGAGCGGCTTCAGGACGAGCCCGCCGAAGGGCGTGCCGGTGAACTCCGTCGAGTCGTACAGCGACCCCTTCACATGGAGGACGCCGTCGGGTCCGACCCACGTCTCCAGGTCGGTCAGCCGCTCTCCGCTGGGGGTGCTGAGGACGACGGCCACCTGCCGGACGGCGAGTATCGCGGCGACCACCCACAGCAGGAATCTGGCCACGCGCATTCTCGCTCTGGCCGTCTCGACGGCCGTCGCTCCGAAGGCTTCCGCCGGTCCTCCGCTGGGGTTCGTGTTCACCACGTGCCTGGACCTCCCGCCCCGTTCGCCCTTCACGTCCGATACGCGAAGGTTGTCGTGCGCAGCCTATGAGGCGCACACAGTCCCCCGGAGAAGAGACGCAGACGGTTCCGCTTTGCCTGACGGCCGTTCTGCGTTTGTCCGAATGACGATAGTCCGCACCGTCTCGCACTGCCTCGCCGAGCGGGCCGTGGATCACTTGTGTAGCCACCAGGCGCCGACCCGTATGCTCCGCGTGACCGCTTGAAGGGCCGACGACCGCGCGGCGGAAGGTTTTGGGGGAATGCTCGATTTCCTGAGAGGCCGGGCGCGCCGTCGCCTGCTCACGGTCGTCCTGGCCTTATGGGCCACCCAGCTGGGTTCCCTGGTCGCCCCCGCGTACGCCTGCGGCTGCGGCGCCCTGGTCCCGGACCCCGCCCGGCGGGTCGCCGTGGCGCGCGAGGTGTCGGTGGTGCGCTGGGACGGCCGCCGGGAGCGGATCGTGATGCGGCTGACGGTCGACGGGGACAGCGACCGGGCGGCCTGGATCATGCCGGTCCCGCACCGCGCGGACGTGACGCTCGGCAACCCGGCCGTCTTCGACCAGCTGGACGCGGCGACCGCGCCGGTGCACCGCACCCGCTCCCACTTCTGGCCGCAGGACGGCGACTGGCCGCTGGTCTCCGGCGGCGGCCGGGACGCGGGCGCACCCCCGCCCGGCGTGGGCAGGGCGCCCGGTGTGGGCGTGGTGGACCGCCAGAAGCTGGGCCCCTTCGACGTGGCCCGTCTGACCGCCACCGACCCGGACGCCCTCGGCGACTGGCTGGCCGACCACGGCTTCAGCCTCCCGCCCCGCCTCAGCGGCGCCCTCCAGCCGTACGTGGCGCGCCGCTGGGAGTACGTCGCGATCCGGCTGGCCCCGGACACCACCGGCACCCCCCTCCAGGGCACCCTGGACCCGCTGAGCCTGTCCTTCGCCGCCGACGAGCCGGTCTACCCGATGCGGCTGTCCCGCCTCGCCCGCACCCCCCAGTCGCTGGGCCTGTACGTCCTGGCCGCCCACCGCATGGAACCGGCCTCCGCGATCGGCGGCTCCCGCCCCCGCGTCACCTTCGCCGGCCGGATCACTCCCCCGCGCAACAGCCCCTTGGCCGAGCTGACCGCGGGCACTCCGTTCCTGACGGCGATCGGCCAGGAGTTCCCGGCCCCGTCCCTGATCGACGGCGACCACACCCTGCGCCGCACCGCCGCGGACACCCCGTTCCAGCAGGTCGTCTACGAGGACCGGCTCCGCACGGTGGCCGGCGTCCCGGCCTGGCTGCTGACGGTCGCGGCCACCCTGGCCGCGCTCACGGCGGCGGTGGCCCTGTTCGCCGTACGCCGCACCCGCCGCGCAACCGATGGGCCCGCGGGCGGGTTAGCGCTACCGACTACTTCTACGCATTTCTACGAATGAGGAATCATGAGCGAGTCGCAGCTCTGGGACGCCGTGGACACCTACTTCGCCACCCAGCTCGCGCCGGACGACGAAGCCCTGGAAGCCGCCCTGCGGGACAGCGAGGCGGCCGGACTCCCGGCGATCGCCGTCACCGCCGCACAGGGCAAGCTGCTCCAGCTCCTGGCACAGATCCAGGGCGCCCGGCGCATCCTGGAGGTCGGCACCCTCGGCGGCTACAGCACCATCCGGCTGGCCCGCGCCCTGCCCGCCGGCGGCCGGCTGATCTCGCTGGAGTACAGCCCGCGGCACGCCGAGGTGGCGGCCCGCAACATCGCGCGGGCGGGCCTGGACCGGCTCGTCGAGATCCGCGTCGGCGCGGCCCTCGACTCCCTCCCCCGCCTGGCCGACGAGCACCCGGACCCCTTCGACCTGGTCTTCATCGACGCGGACAAGGAGAACAACCCGCACTACGTGGAGTGGGCGCTGAAGCTGACGCGCGCGGGCAGCCTGATCATCGTGGACAACGTCGTACGGGGCGGCCGCGTCGCCGACCCGGACGACACCGACGCCGACGTCATGGGTACCCGCGCCGCCATCGAACTCCTGGGCTCCCACCCGCGCTTGACGGCGACGGCGATCCAGACGGTGGGTGCGAAGGGCTACGACGGCTTCGCGCTGGCGCGGGTGCGGTCGTAGCCCTCGGCGGCCCTCAGAGCTCGTGATAGAAGCCGACGTTGACGCTGCGCGGGGCGGTGCGGTCCACGACGACGATCTCACCGCTGCCGCCCCGGGGCAGCGTGACGCTCCCGCCGTAGGCGAGCGGCTGGGCGTACTCCCCGACGGTCAGCCGCACCTCGCTGGACGGCTCGGCCTGCGACCCGCGCAGCCAGGTCACCTGCCAGACCCCCTCCGGCCCGCACAGGAACTCCAGGTGGACCCGGGAGACGAACAGCCAGTCGTCGGGCGTGGCGAGCCGGCACACGGACTTGTCGCGGCCCACCCGCAGCAGCGCGCCGGGCTCGCTCGGTGCGTCGGCCATGAGCATGCCGGCCGTGGCACCCTCCTCCGCCGCGGAGACGGCGGCCATGGTGAGTTCGAGCACGTGCGCTCCCTTTGCAGTTCCTGAACCGTTCCTGAGCAAGTGTCCTTGCACAGCGGCCGCATGATAAATCGCCCGGCCCCATCGCGTCCGGCACAATGGACGCATGACCGAGCGAAAGCCACCCGGTGTCCCGTTCGAGTCCTGGGTCGACAAACAGATCCGAGACGCGCAGGGCCGCGGCGACTTCGACCGACTCCCGGGCGCGGGCGAACCGTTGCCGCCGGAGCTGAGCACGCCCTACGACGAACTGTGGTGGATCAAGCGCAAGATGGCCCGCGAGGGCCTCTCGTCGCTCCCCCCGGCCCTCGCCCTGCGCAAAGAGGCCGAGGACACCCTGGCCGCCGCCTACGCGGCCCCGTCGGAACGCGCGGTCCGCAAACTGATCACCGACGTGAACGTCAAGATCCGCGCCATGATGTTCAGGCCACCGCCCGGCCCCCCGCTGGGCAAGAAGCCGTACGACGTCGAAGAGGTCGTACGCCAGTGGCGGGAGCGCCGGGCGGCGAGGAATCCGGACTCAGAGCTTCAGTAGCCGCTCCGTCAGCTCGCGGTAGTCACGCAGGGCGAGCCGCAGCTGCTCGGTGTCACCGGAACCGCTGTGCTGTCCGTCCCCCTGGTCGGCGCCCTGCCAGGACTGGCGCAGGGTGCGCCGCCGCTGGGTCATGGCGTCCGTGAACCGGGAGGTGACCTCCTCCAGCACATGGTCGGCCTCCTCGACGGCGGCCCGGGGCCCGTCGACGAACCCGGTCATGGCGTGCTGGAGCTGCCCGGCGAGCTTGTCGCACTGGTCGTCGGCCAACAGCCGCCCGCCATGGGCGTCACGCCCCGCGGCCTCATGACTGGCCACCAGGGGAGCCTTCTCGCGCTCCTTGGTGAAGCCGCGCCCTTCCCCTTCATGCCCCGCCACGAGGGGCGAACCGTCCCCTTGGCCCTTCTGCGGACTTACGAGGGGCGAACCGTCCCCCTGGCCCTTCTGCGGACTTACGAGGGGCGAACCGTCCCCCTGGCCCTTCTGCGGACTTACGAGGGGCGAACCGTCCCCCTGGCCCTTCTGCGGACTTACGAGGGGCGAACCGTCCCCCTGGCCCTTCTGCGGACCGGTCACGGCATCCGTCATGCCTCTCAACTCCCCTTCGCCTGACGCCGGGTGAACGCCCACGGCAGATGGCCGTGGCCGTCATGGCGCGCGGACCGGTCGCCGGACGACGGTTCGGCGAGCTCGCGCCTGCGCCCACCGGCGCCGACGAGCTCCTCGAACAGGGCCCGGGCCTCGACCATGGCCTCACGCATCTCCTCGGTGCCGCCCTGCGCACCGTCTTCCGTCCCACGCGCCACGCGATGGACGCGCCGGTAACCGTGCACATGGTGCGCGTGGTGCACGGACAGGGCGGCGAGCTGCTCCTCGTACTGCCCCCCGTCGGGGAACCCGCGGGCGCCGGCCACCTCGGCGAGCAGCCGGTCCGCCTCGCTCACCGCCTCGCGGGGCGACTCGACGAACCGCTCCTGGGCGGCCGCCCACCGGGCCTCGTACTGCTCCCGCTGGGCGGGCTCCAGGTCCCGCTCCCGCAGCGACCCGTGCTTGTCCACCCGCTCGGCCAGCTCGCGCTCGGCGGCCTGGGAGTCCCCGTCGTGCCGGGCGACGGCCCGGTCGTACTCGGGCCCGAAGCGCCGCTTCAGGTCCCGGCCGCCGGGCCCACGCCGCCGGGCCAGGACGACCGCCACCACGACGACGGCCGCCACGATCACGATCAGAGCGATGATCACGCCAGTAGTCATGTGCCACGAGTAGCCCGGACCACCCCCCTCAAACGGCCCCGCCCCCGATATCCGCTTGTGGCCCGCCCCGGACCCCACCCGAGAATGACGCCCATGACCTGGACCGTCACACCGGAACCCCACGACTCCCCCGCCGCAACAGCCCTCTGGCGCGCGTACTACACAGAGGTCAGCGACCGCTACTACCTCCTCCACGAGAACCGCCGCACGGCCCCGGAGGAACTGGAGCACGAGATCACCCGCGCCGACTGGTCCGCCCTGACCCCACCGAAGGGCACCCTCCTACTGGCCCGCCACGACGGCGAGCCCGCGGGGACGGCGGGCGTACGGCTCCTGGACCCGGAAACGGCGGAACTGAAAAGGGTGTTCGTCCAGCCGCAGCTACGCGGCAAGGGCGGCGCGGCCCTCCTCGTAGCAGCGGCGGAAGCCACAGCCCGCACCTTGGGCGCCACCCGCATGATCCTGGACACCCGCGACGACCTCACAGAGGCCAGAGCCCTCTACACCCGCCTGGGCTACGAGGAAACGCCCCCGCACAACGACGACAAGTACGCGGAGCACTGGTTCTCGAAGAACCTGTAGGGAGCCCTTCCTCATGGCTGTGTGTCGGAGGTGCCGTTCAGCCGGCGTTGGATCTCCTGCGCCTCCGCGGCGACGGCGGCGGCCTCGTCCTCCTGGCCCGCCTCCCTCAGGCGGTTGGCGAAGCCGTTCAGCGTGCGGCGCAGCGGCGGCCCGTACGAGGCCGCGTCGGCGGCAGCCAGTCTGCGGAAGATCTCCACAGCCTCCCGGGCGGCCTCCACTGCCTCGGCCGACCGGTCCGCCGTGGCCAGAGCGATGGAGAAGTTGGCGAGGGTACGGGCCAGATCAGCCTCGTGCGGGACCGATCCGCCGGCCGCGAGCCGGCGGAACCTCTCCACAGCCTCCGCCATGACGGCCAGCGCCTCGTCCGTACGGTCCGCGTCCGCCAGCCGGATCCCGAAGCCCATCAGCCCTTGAGCGAGGTCCACCTCGTAACGGGCCGGGTCGGCGGCGAAGAGCCTACGGAAGATCTCCACAGCCTCCTCGTCGTGGCGCAGAGCCTCACCTGAGCGCTCCAGCCGCACCAGGTCGATCCGGAGGTTGACCAGCGCACGGGCCAGACCTTCCTCGTACGTGGCCGGGTCACGGGCGGCCAGCCGGCGGTAGACCTCCACGGCCTCGACGTCGACCGCCAAGGCCTCACGCGTCCGCCCCGCCCGCACCAGCAGGTCACCGACCCTTTCCAGTGCGCGCGTCAGGCCCGCCTCATGCTCGACCGCATGCTCCGCGACCGCCCGGCGGTAGATGCCCGCGGCCTCCTGGCAGACGGCCAGGGTCTCGTGCGGACGGTCCGCGACGGACAGATCGATGGAGAGGTTGAGCAACGCGTTGGCCAGGTCGGGCTCGTACGTGGCCGGATCCTGGACGGCCAGCCGACGGTAGACCTCCACGGCCTCCTCGTCGACCGTCAGTGCCTCCTCCGCCCGCCCCGCATCCGTCAGGCGCATTCCGAGGGTGCCGAGGGACCCCGCAAGGTCCCCTTCGTGCGCGGAGGGATCGGCGCTGTTGAGCCGACGGTAGATCTCCACCGCTTCGGCGTAGAGGGCCAGGCTCTCGCCGCTGCGTCCGGTGTCGTCCAGCCAGGCTCCGAGGCCCGTCAGCGCGTAGGCCAAGTCCACGTCATACGGGACAGGACGGCCTGCCGACGCCAGCCGACGGAAGACCTCCACGGCCTGTGTCTGGACGGCGACTGCCTCGTCCGTCCGGCCTGTCTGCCACAGATCGACGCCGAGGTTGGCCAGAGCGCGGGCCAGGCTTTCGTCGTGAACCGTGGAGACGGCGGCGAGGCGACGGTAGATCTCCACCGTCTGTTCCCTGGCGGTCACGGCCTCGTCCAACCGCCCCAAGCCTCCCAGGCGTTCGCCGAGCCTGGCCAGCGTGCGGGCCAACCCGGGCTCGTACTGGGCCCGGTCGGCGGCAGCCAGCTCGCGGAACAGCTCCACGGCCTCCTCGTCGACCGCCAGGCCCTCCTCCACGCGGCCTGCGTCCATCAGGTCGATGCTCAGGTTGGACAGCACACGGGCCACCGCCGGCCGATACTCGGCTGGATCGTCCTCGGTGAGGCGACGCAGGATCTCCAGGGCTTCCTGGTCGGCCGCCAGCGCCTCGGACACCCGCTCCGCCTCCGTGAGATGGACACCGAGATCGATCAGCGCACGGGCCAGAGAAGCCTCGTGCGCGGTCCCGCCGCCGGCAGCCAGGCTCCGGAAGACCTCCACGGCCCGGCCCGTGACGGTCACGGCCTCCTCCGCACGCCCGGCGTCGGTCAGCCGGCTGGCGAGGCCGAGCCACGCCTGGGCCAGCTCGGGTTCGTACCTGACCGGGTCGTGAGCAGCCAGCCGGCAAAGAACCCCCACGGCCTCCCGGCTGACCGCCAGGGCCTCGTCCGCGTGCCCCGCCTCCGCGAGGAGGCGTGCGAGCTGCCTCAGCGCATTGGCGAAGTCGCTCTCATGGGCGCCGGAGCCGTCGCTGCCGAGTCGGCGGTAGAGCTCCACCGCCTCCCCGGCGGCTGTCAGAGCCTCGTCCGCCCGGCCCGCTTCCCTCAGATCGATGGCGTAGACGGACAGCACGTCGGCAAGGGCGGCGTCATGGACGGCCGGTTTGTCGGCAGCCAGCCGACGGTAGATCTCCACGGCCTCCTGATCGGCCGCCACGGCCTCCTCCACCCGGCCCACGCCGACCAGTCGGCCGGCGAATCCGGCCAACGCGCGAGCCAGACGGGGTTCATGGGCAGCCGGGTCATCGGCTACCAGCCGACGGTAGCGGCTCACGGTCTCCTCACCGAGCGCCACGGCCTCGTCCACCCGGCCCGCGTCCATCAGGTCGATGCCGAAGTTGTTCAGCGCACGAGCCAATCTGGCGTCGTACGCCGCCGAGTTCACGGCGGCCAGCCGACGGTAGATCTCCACAGCCTCCTCGTCGGCCACCAGGGCCTCCGCCGACCGCCCCGTCTCCGACAGCCGGATGCCGTAGGTGGACAGCGCGAAAGCCAGGTCGCTCTCGAACGTTGCGGGGTCGGCGTGGGCGAGCCCACGCCAGAGGTCCACGCACTCCTGATCGACGGTCAGGGCCTCGGTCGCACGGCCCACGGCCGCCAGGCGACCGCCGAGGGCGGTCAGTGCCGTCACCAGGCCGGCCTTGTGCGCGTCGGGGCGGTCGGCGGCCAGTTGGCGGTAGATCTCGACCGCCTCCGCGGTGGCCGCCAGGGACTCGTCCGGCTGCCCGGCATCTGCCCGCCGGTCGGCGACGCCGGACAGCGCACGGGCCAGGGAGATCTGGTACGACGCCGGGTTGACGGCGGCCAGCCGGCGATAGATCTGCACGGCCTCCATGTCGGCGACCAGAGCCTCGTAGGGCCGCCCGGACTGCTCGAGATCGATGCCGAGGTTGGCCAGCCCGCGCGCGAGCTTCGCCTCGTTCGCCCCGGGGCTGCCGGCAGTGGCCCGACGATAGAGCCGTACGGCCTCCTGATCGGCTGCCAGAGCCTCTCCCACTTGGCCCTGCTCGGTCAGCCTGAAACCCAGGCCGGTCAGCACCGCGGCCAAATCGGCCTCGTAAGCGGCCGGTTCATCGACGGCCAGCCGACGGAAGATCGCCACCGCCTCTCGATCGGCCGCCAGAGCCTCCTCCATCCGCCCTGCCACCGCCAGCCGCAGGCCCAGAACGGACAGGCTCCGGGCCAGGTCTGCCGTGTGCCCGTCAGGACGGTCGGCCACCAGCCTCCGATGGATCTCCACGGCCTGTTCCACGGCAGCCAACGCCTCGTCCACCTGTCCCGCATCCGCCAGCCGCGCACAGAAATGGGAGAGCACGTAGGCCAACTCGCCTGCGACCAAGCCGGGACCGGCCTGATCGAGTCGGCGGTAGATCTCCACGGACTCCTTGCTCGCGGCCAGGGCTTCGGACTCCTTCCCCGCACTCGCCAGCCCGATTCCCAGGCTGGTCAGCCCATAGGCCAGGCTGTCCTCATACGCACCGGGGTTGGCGAGAGCAAGCCGGCGGTAGATCTCTACGGACTCCTCGGTCGCGGCCAGCCCGTCCACCTGCCGCCCCGCATTCGCCAGCCGGATGCCCAGACCGGCGAGCGCATAGGCCAGAGTGCCTTCGTACGCGGCAGGGTTGGCGAGGTTGAGCCGACGGTAGATCGCCACGGACTCCTCCGTGACGGCCAGCGCCTCGTCCGCCCATCCCGCGTCCGCCAGCCGGTTGCTGAGGCCGGACAGCGCATAGGCCAGGTTCGACTCCTGTGCGGCGCCATGGTCGGCGGCGAGCCGGCGGAAGATCGTCACCGCCTCCTCGCACGGAGCCAGGGCCGCGTCGTAGCGCCCCACTTCCGACAGCCTGGTTCCCAGGACGACCAAGGCGTGCCCCAGGTCGGACGCGTACGCGTCCGAGCGGTCGGTCAGCCGACGGTAGATCTCCACGGCCTCTTGGGTGGCGGCCATGGCCTCGTCGGTCCGTTTCCTGTCCGACAGATCGACCCCGAGATTGGCCAGCCCGCGGGCGAGATCCGCCTCGTGCCCGGCCGGATCGACCTCGACCAGCCGACGGTAGAGCTCCACGGCCTCCTGGTCGACGGCAAGCGCGTCCTCTGATCGGCCCGTACCCGTCAGATAGACGCCGAGGCTGGACAGCGTCCGGGCCAGATCCGCCTCGTAGACGGAAGGGTCGTGGGCGGCCAGCGGACGGAAGGCCTCCACCAGGTCGCTGGTCAGCTGAAGGGCGAGCGGGGTGAGGATGTGCGAGGGGTACGGCAGTGCGGTGCTCGCGTTGTCCAGCGCCTCGTGGTGCAGCGAGGTGCTTTCGAGGGCCTGACGCAGGGCACGCAGCACGGCGTCGCTCTGCTCGGTGCGGTGCGCGTTGTAGTGGGCGGTGATGGCGCGGGTGAGGACTGTGACGATCTGCGCCTGCTGATCGGGCGTCGCGTCGGTGAGGAGCGCCGGCAGGGGCAGGCCCGGCTGGATGAGGCAGCTGGCGGCGTGATATTCGGCGATGCGGTCGGGCTGGAGGGCTCCCCAGTAGCGCTCGGGCTCGGGCGGGTACAGGGCGCGCAGCCATTCGGCCGTGTCGAAGACCTTGTCCGCGGGCAGCCCGCGGAGTTGGGTCAGGATGTCGGTGGCCTGGCTCTCGGTGGCGGCACCGCACAGGACGGCGGTGGCGACCACACGACGAAGAGTGGTGGTGTTCAGGCCCAGGAGGAACCCCGGGCTCTGCGCGGTCCGGTACCAGTAGCCCTCTTCATGGCGCAGCAGTACCGCCTCGGCCGGTTCGCCGGGCGTGGTGCCGACCGGTGCGGGACCGTGTTGCAGCAGGGCGTTGAGCGCGCTCATCTGCAGCGTCAGGGCGGAGTCGTAGCGAGGATCCGCCAGATCGGTGGGGGGCTGAAGCCTGCGGGCGAGGTCCGGCCAGTCGGCGTCGGGCAGATGGGGGACCAGACTCATCAGCCGGGCGAGGTCGACGGCGGCCTGCGTGTAGGCCTCCGCGCGCTCCTCCGGGGGGAGGTGGCGGGGCTGGAGCGGGCCGATCGGGAAGAGCGGGGCGGCCACGAGGAGATCGTGGGCGGTGGCTCCGGCGTCCAGGCGGTCGGTCTTCCAGGCGCCGTCGGAGCGGGCCACCAGCAGGAGCCGGACGCGGTGCCGGGTGGTCCGCAGATGATCGATGAGATGCCGCACCAGGCGGGGCCTGGTCTCCGCGTAGTCGACGACGACGAGTTCGTCGCGGTCGGTGTCCAGCCCGCCGAGGTCGGCGTCGGCGTGACCGTCGGTGAGATTGGGCCGCAGCTGTCCGGTGATCCAGCCCTGCTCTCGGAGGGTGGTGGCCAGCTGGCGGGCCAGTCGGGTCTTGCCCTGGCCCGCGGGGCCGGTGAGGACCTGCACGGAGAAACTGCCGTCGCCCCGGCACCACTTGAGCAGCTCTTCGAGTTCCTGGTGGCGGCCGTGGAAGGTGACGGCCTCGACGTCGGCCCGCAGCAGCGTCGCCACGGACCGCAGGTCGAGGTCCCGCGCCGCGGGAGCCAGCAGATGGGCGGCCTCGGCGGGCTCCAGGATCGGCTCCCAGCCGGTGCACAGGGCGAGTTGGCGGCAGAAGCTCTCGTCGGCGAGCAGGGCGCGCACCGGGGTCGCGGTCAGCCGGGTGCCGTTCTCGGCCCGGCGGTCCTTGCCGACGACACCGCACAGCAGGTCACCGCAGAGCACGGCGGCTCCGGACATGCCCGACCAGCGGCTGCCGCGCGGTGCCTGGCGGGGCACGGTGGGATCGGTGCCGTAGACCTCGTAGCGGCGGGACAGGGAGCCGGTGCCGGGCTGGATGTGCCCGGACAGCTGCTCGTCGTCGCGGGTGCCGTCCGTGTCGGACTTCAGCATGCGAGGGAAGCCGATCAGACTGACCGGTACCGAACGGCTGCCGATCAGCTCGCCCCACCGCTGGGGCGGCTGCCCCTTGACCTCGCGCAGGGACCGCGGCACCACCCAGTCCTGCCGCTCGGTGACCTCCACCAGTGCGGCGTCGACGTCCGGGGCGTACCGGAACCAGCGCACCTCTGCCGTGTGCTGCCTCTCACCGACTCCGGGTCGGCTCACCGTCACCCGGCCCTCCGCCGGGCCGGCTTCGCCGCCGATCACATGGCCGGCGGTCAGCGCCAGGTGCGGTGCGATCAGATAGCCCGTGCCCAGCCTCGGTGTCTCGTACCCCGGCTCGTGGAGCCGGACCAGCACCCGACGGTCGACCTCCATCGGTTCCTCCCCCGCTGTTGCCTGTGGTGCGTGGTGCTCCGGTGGGCAGGCGGGTCATTCCCGGTCGTTGACGTCGAGGGGGCGGCCGTCGGGGCCTCCCGCGTTCAGTGTGAGGGTCAGGGTGTGGGTGCCTCGGTCCGCCCTCTCGCGTTTGCCGCCGAAACTGAGCGCGGAGAAGCGCAGTCCGCCGTCGATGCCGCGGGTGTGGGTCAGTTCCATGCCCAGTTGGAGGGTGATCTCCCCGAGCGTGAGGTTCACGCCCTGGTCTCCGTGAGCGGCCACCCGCCGCTGCGCTTCGGCGAGTTGCTCGCGCAGCATCGTAATCGCGTCCGCCAGGTCCATGCCTTCGTCGGCCCCGGTCTCCCTCATCGCCGCCCCCTCACACCGCGTTCTGGTGATGCCACCCCATTGTGATGACGCGCCGGGGCGGCGACCACCGTTCTGCCCCGATACGGCACGCTCAACCGGGCCATGTCACCGAACTGTTGCGGAACGGCGGGCTCGACTGGGCCGCATCACGATGCGGTTGCGCCGGGCTCACCCGGCCGATGCCACCGAACCGTTCTGCGGCTGCTCCCGATCAGACCCGCACAGCTCCGCGTTCAACTCGCCCACCAGCTGCACCAGATCGGTAGGCCGATCAGGCCCCCACCAGTCCCCGAGCAGCTCCGCCAGCGACGCCTCCCGAGCCGCCGCAAGCCGCTCCGCGACCGCGATCCCCTCCGCCGTCAGCACCAGGTCCACCCCGGACCGCACCGCCAACCGCCGCTCCTCCACCTGCCGAGCCGCCGCGATGACGACAGGCAGCGGCACGGAACTGCGCGCGGCGAGCGACGCCGGCTCCACCGACCCGTACCTGTTGATGCGCAGCAGCAGCCAACTGGCCCCGGGCAGCAGGTCGTACCCGGCCCGATCCGTGATCGTCCGGTAGATCTCGCGCCGCCCCTCGCGCGTCCCGAGCACCGACAGCGCCCGGCACACCTCGTCGTACGACGACCGCTCCACCGGATTACTGGCCAGCGTCTCCGTCACATCGGGCGCGGTGACCGACGCCCGCAGCCGGTCCTCCTTGAGGAACCACGCGAGCACGAACCCCAACAGGGCGACAGGCGCGGCGTACAGGAACACGTCGGTGATCGACGAGGCGTACGCGTGCAGCGCGGCCGGCCGCAACGCAGCCGGCAGGTTCGCGATGTCACGCGGATCGGCCTCCAGCCCGTCCACGGTCACCCCGCCCGGCAACACGCCCCCGGCCCCGGCCCCGGCGAACGCGTCGGCCAGCTTGTCCCCGAGCCGGTTGGTGAACACCGTCCCGAAGACGGCGACCCCGAACGACGCCCCGATCGACCGGAAGAACGTCGCCCCGGAGGTCGCGACGCCGAGATCCTCGTACGACACGGCGTTCTGCACGATGAGCACCAGCACCTGCATGACGAGCCCGAGCCCCAGCCCGAACACGAAGAAGCAACTGCTCATCACCCACGTGGAACTGCCTTCGTCGAGCTGGTGCAGCAACAGCAGTCCGATCGTCGTGACAGCCGTACCCGCGACCGGAAACACCTTCCACCGCCCGGTACGACTCACGACCTGCCCGGACGCCGTCGACGACAGCAGCAGCCCGAACACCATCGGCAGCATGTGCACCCCGGACATGGTCGGCGAGACGCCCTGCACGACCTGGAGGAACGTCGGCAGATAGGTCATCGCGCCGAACATGGCGAACCCGACGACGAAGCTGATCACCGCGGACAGGACGAACGTCCGGATCCGGAACAGCTTCAACGGCAGCACCGGCTCCGCGGCCCGCCGCTCCACGGCCACGAACGCGACGCCCAGCACGACCCCGAGCACGGCCAGCCCCACGATCTGCGGCGACCCCCACCCCCACGTGGTGCCGCCGAGGGACGCGACCAGCACCAGACAGGTGGCGACGGACGCGATGAGCAACGTCCCGAGATAGTCGATGACATGACGGGTCGCCTTGCGCGGAATCCGCAGCACGGTCGCGATGACGGCGAGCGCCACGACGCCGACCGGCAGGTTGACGTAGAAGACCCAACGCCAGCTCAGATGCTCGGTGAACACCCCGCCCAGCAGCGGCCCGAGCACACTCGTCGCCCCGAACACCGCCCCGAACAGCCCTTGGTAGCGCCCGCGTTCACGCGGCGGCACGAGGTCACCCACGATCGCCATGGACAGCACCATGAGCCCACCGCCGCCGAGCCCCTGCACCGCCCGGAACGCGATGAGTTGGGGCATGTCCTGCGCCGCCCCGCACAGCGCGGACCCGATCAGAAAGATCACGATCGCGGTCTGGAACAGCCTCTTGCGCCCGTACTGGTCCCCGAGTTTGCCCCACAGCGGCGTGGCGGCCGTGGAGGCGAGCAGATACGCCGTGACGACCCACGACAGATGCTCCAGGCCGCCGAGGTCGCTGACGATGGTCGGCAGCGCGGTCGACACGATCGTCTGGTCCAGCGCGGCGAGCAGCATCCCGAGCAGCAGCGCCCCGATCGACACGAGGACGTTCCCGGGCACGTGTTCGTCCCGCGCGCCCCGCACCTCTCCCGTCCTGGCGTGCGCATCCGCGGCCATGAAGACCTCCTGTGAGACTCGTTACGACTCCATCGTGGTCGGTGTGACCAGTTTTGGCCTGTCAAGTCCTGTTGGAAGCCACTGTTCCGGGGGTTGGCGGGAGGCGGGTGTGAAGAGGGTCTGGATAATCTCTGGAGTTCGCGAGGGGAGGGACGAACACATGGCGGAGAAGAGCGGCCACTTGTGCCCGGAGTGCGGGGCACCCAGAGGCGTCGACAACACCCCGTCCTGCGGGTGCACCCAGCGGGCGTCCGACGCCCTGCGCGACGCGCGCGAGGCGGAACAGGCGGCGGCGGAGGACTTCGATCCGCTGCGCATACGGCCGTACGTCGACCTGGAATCGGAGAGCCGGGAGCCCGAGGCCCCGGCCCCCACGCCCGCACCCGCACCCGCACCCGCACCCGCACCCGACGCAACGATGCAGCTGCGCCCGATCTCCGTGCCGCCCCCGCCGAGCCCCACGGACCTGAGCCTCTTCGAGAACGCCCCGGACCACGAGAGCACGCCCGACGCACCCCGCCCGCGCAACCGCCGCACGCTGCTCCTGGGCGCGGTCGGTGGCGCCCTGGTGACGGTGGTCGCGGCGGCGGGCCTGGCGAGCGGCCTGTTCTCGTACGACAGCCCGGAGCGCGACACCGCGCTGCCGAAGGAGGTCCGGGCGAGCGTCCCGGACGCGCCGACCAGCTCGGCACCGGCGTCCCCGGAGACGAGCGCGGCGCCGGCCCGGCCGACCTCGGCGTCCCCGACCCCGAGCGCGAGCCCGTCGGCGTCCGCCTCCCCGTCGCCGTCACGGACCAGCGCGTCACCGACCCCGTCGGCGTCCGGCACGTCCACCCCGACCCCGACGGCCGCGGCCCCCGCGAACACGGAGAACACCATCGGCAGCTCCGAGGAGACCGCCCCACCGGTGCTGGCCCGCGGCTCCCAGGGCGAGGAGGTCGTGGAACTCGAACTGCGCCTGACCCAGCTCAACCTCTACCCGAGGAAGCCGGGCGGCCACTACAACGAGGCCGTCGAGGACGCGGTCACCCGCTACCAGTGGGCGCGGGGCATCCAGGTGCAGGAGTACGGCGTCTACGACCTGGCGACGCGGGCGAGGCTGGAGTCGGAGACGACGGAGCCGTGACGCCCGCGGGCCGGTGACGCCCGGGTCACCTCACCCGACGTAGAGCCGGATCTCCCCGTCGCCCCGCGCCTCCACCCGCACCTGGGTCAGGTCCCGCACCACCACGTCCGGCTCATGGAAGTCGGCCCGCGGCCCGACCCCCACCACCTGCATGCCCGCGGCACGCCCGGCCGTGATGCCCGCCCCGGAGTCCTCGAAGACGATGCACTCCGCGGGGTCCACGCCGAGTTCCGCGGCGCCCTTCAGGAACCCCTCGGGGTCGGGCTTGCTCGCGCCGACGCTCTCGGCGGTGATCCGCACCTCCGGCAGCGCGAGGCCCGCCGCGGCCATGCGCGCGGTGGACAGGGCGACGTCGGCGGAGGTCACCAGCGCGTGCGGCACCCCGGCCAGCGAGGCGAGGAAGGCCTGCGCGCCGGGGACGGCGACCACGCCGTCCATGTCGGCGGTCTCCTCGGCGAGCATGCGGGCGTTGTCCGCGTGGTTCTGAGCCATGGGCCGGTCGGGCAGCAGCAGGGCCATGGAGGCGTACCCCTGCCGCCCGTGGACGACCTTCATGACCTCGTCGCCGTCCAGTCCGTGCCGCTCGGCCCAGCGCCGCCAGCAGCGCTCGACGACGGCGTCGGAGTTCACGAGGGTGCCGTCCATGTCCAGCAGGAGGGCGCGGGCGGTCAGCACGGTGGGTACGGCGGTGGCCGTCATCGGCAGCTCCAGGGCGCGGGGAACGCCGGGGGTCGCCCGGCGGGACAAGGCGGCCCCGCCCGCCGGTCAGGGAAAACGGGCGGGAGCCACTTTGTTTCTCCACGGTACAAAACGCGACCATGATCCCGCCACCGCATCCCGGAACAGTTCACCGACCGTTCAGCTCAGGCGCTCACGGCCTCCCACAGGCTCCACACGCCGAGGGCCAGCATCAGCATGGCCGCGATCTTGGTGATGAGCGCCAGCGGCACCCGCTTCATCAGGGCCTTTCCGCCGACGATGCCGAGCCCGGCCACCGCCCAGAGCGCGAGCACGGCGCCCAGTCCGACCGACAGCGGGTCGTCGTACCGGGCCGCGAGGTTCGCCGTCATGATCTGCGTCAGGTCACCGAACTCGGCGACCAGGATGAGCATGAACCCGGCCCCGGCGACCTTCCAGAAGGACTGGTTCTCGGGCCGCCGGATCTCCTCGTCGTCGTCCTCCTTGTTCCGCAGCAGCACGGCCGCGCCGCCGAGGAAGAGCACACCGGTGATCGCGTGCACGATCTGCTGCGGCAGCAGCGTCAGCACGCTGCCCGCCGCGACGGCGAGCGCGACATGGAGCGCGAAGGCGGCGGCGACACCGGCGAAGACGTAGGACGCGCGGTACCGGGTGCCGAGGACCAGCCCGGCGAGGGCGGTCTTGTCCGGGAGTTCGGCAAGGAAGACGACGCCGAAGACCACGGCCGTCACGGTGAAGCTGATCAAGGTTCCTCAATCGGTCGGGGCTGCCCACCGAGAGTGTTACCGCGAGAACGACACCTCGGCATGGCAGCACACGGTCAGTGCACTGCTGTGCCGAAGGTCTCGCTGGCGAGGTCCGCAAGGGACCCGCCTCCGGGCGCCGGCTCAGACGAGCTGAGCAGTATGTCGACGGTCCGGCGAAGAGCTACTCCCCTTCAACTCCGTCAATCATACGAGATCGTTTCGCCGTAAACCTTGTCGTGTCATGTACACGTCACTAACTTCTCACCCGACGCACATCTCCCCGCAACACGGCGCGGCGAGCATTCCTTCGCCCGCTCGCCCCAACACCCCCTCACCCCCAGGGAGTTCGCATGCCGAAGTTCTACGCGCGTCGACGACTGAGCATACTCGCGGCGTTCACCGGACTCATAGCCTCGGTCGGACTTTTCAACGGCCCGACCGCCTCCGCCGCCCTCCCCACGCCGGTCAGCGCCGCCACCGCCCGCACCTACCTCGCCTCGCTCACCGTGGCGACCGAGAACCGCACCGGCTACAACCGCGACCTGTTCCCGACGTGGATCACCATCAGCGGCACCTGCAACACGCGCGAGTACATCCTCAAGCGCGACGGCTCCAACGTCGTCACCGACTCCTCCTGCGCAGCCACCAGCGGCAGCTGGTACTCCCCCTACGACGGCGCCACCTGGACCGCCGCCTCCGACCTGGACATCGACCACCTGGTCCCGCTCGCCGAGGCCTGGGACTCCGGCGCCAGTGCCTGGACCACCGCGCAGCGCCAGGCCTTCGCCAACGACGTCACCCGCCCCCAGCTCCTCGCGGTCACCGACAACGTGAACCAGTCCAAGGGCGACCAGGACCCGGCCACCTGGATGCCGTCGGTCACCTCGTACCGCTGCACCTACGTCCGCGCCTGGGTCCAGGTGAAGTACTACTACGACCTGTCCGTGGACTCCGCCGAGAAGAGCGCGCTCACCAACTACCTGAGCGCCTGCTGATCCGGGACCTCCCCAACCTCCCCTGTCGTTCCGTACCGTACGGGGCGACGCCGGAAGTGAGCCGTAGGAGCGCGCCGGTGTCGAGAGGGCGAACACGCGGAGGCCCGAAGGGCTGAGCACGATCGTCCTCTCGACACCGGCTGAAAGCGCTCCGGAGGCGAACCGACCGCGAGAAGGGAGGAGAGTGATCGCGTGGCCGAACTGCGCCTGGGTCCCCTGCTGAGATACGCCGACGGCTCGTCCGCGACCGTGTGGGTCGAGGCGAGCCGTCCGTGCACCGCCGAGGTGCGCGGCGACCGGGGCGCGCACGGTGAGATCCGCACCTTCCAGATCGCCGGCCACCACTACGCCCTGATCCCGGTGACCGGCCTGACCCCGGGGACCTCACAGGCGTACGAGGTGTTCCTGGACGGCACCCGGGTGTGGCCGCTGCCCGACTCGCCCTTCCCGCCGTCCGCCCTCCACTCCCCGGCCGACGGCGACACCGTCCGCGTCACCTTCGGCTCCTGCCGCTGGGCCGCCCCGCCGGACGGCGGCAAGGACCCGGTCGGCCCCGACGCCCTGGACACCCTCGCCGCCCGGATCGCCGCCGACCCGGACGCCGAACGCCCGGACGTGCTCGTGCTGTTGGGCGACCAGGTGTACGCCGACGAGACCTCCCCGGCCACCCGCCGCTGGCTCGCCGCCCGCCGCGACCTGAGCGAGCCGCCGGGCAGCGAGGTCGCGGACTACGAGGAGTACACCCGCCTCTACTACGAGTCCTGGCTCGACCCCGAGGTGCGCTGGCTGTTGTCCACCGTGCCCACGTGCATGATCTTCGACGACCACGACATATCGGACGACTGGAACACCTCGGCGGCCTGGCTGGCGGACATGCGGGCCACCCCGTGGTGGCGGGAGCGGCTGCTGAGCGGCCTGATGTCGTACTGGGTGTACCAGCACCTCGGCAACCTCACCCCGGACGAGCTGGCCACCGACCCGCTCTACGCCGCCGTCCGCCACCACCCGGACGGCACCGACGAGTTGCGCGGCTTCGCGTGCCGGGCCGACGCCGATCCGGCCTCGGTGCGCTGGAGTTACCGGCGGGACTTCGGGCGGGTGCGGCTGCTGATGGTGGACACCCGGGCGGCCCGCGTCCTCGACGAGGAGCACCGGTCGATGCTCGACCCCGGGGAGGCCCGGTGGCTGCGCGAACAGGCCCTGGCCGACCGGGAGTCGTATGACCATCTCCTCGTCGGCACCTCCCTGCCCTGGCTGCTGCCCCACCTGGTGCACGACGCCGAGGCCTGGAACGCGGCCCTGTGCCGGGGTGACCGCGGGGCGCGCTGGGCGCGGTTCGGGGAGGATCTGCGGCGCCGGGCCGACCTGGAGCACTGGGCGGCGTTCCCGGCGTCCTTCGACGCGCTGGCGGCGCTGTTCGCGGAGGCGGGGTCCGGGCCCGAGGCGCCCGCGACGGTGCTGGTGCTCTCGGGGGACGTGCACCACGCGTACGTGGCCGAGCCCACGTGGCCCTCCGGCGGCGGCCCGCAGGCGCGGGTGCTCCAGCTGACCTGCTCGCCGGTCCACAACTCCGTCCCGCTGTCCATACGCCTCGGTTTCCGGTTCGGCTGGAGTGCGCCGGCCCGGCTGCTGGGCCGCCGGTTCGCGGCTCACGGCGGTTGTCCGCGCCCGCCGGTGGTCTGGCGGCGGACGGGCGGCCCCTGGTTCGGCAACCAGCTGATGACGCTGACGCTGCGGGGGCGCTCGGCCCGGCTGCGGCTGGAGCGGGCGCGGGGGAACGGCGTGCTGAAGACCGTGGAGGAGTCGGCGCTCACCGGTTCCTGAGGGACGCGCGGGGTGGCCGGGACCGGCGTTGGCTTCTGTGGGCCCCGACGGCATGATGAGGCGGAGCGTCCGCTTCCGGCGGGCGGCCCCTGCCCAGCGCCCCCCACGCCCGGGAGTCCCCCTTTTGTCCGCACCGACCGCGCCGCCGTCGTCCGTCTCCCTCGCCGTGGTCGGCGCCGGCCCGAGAGGCACCAGCGTCCTGGAGCGGCTGTGCGCGTCGGTGCCCGAACTCGTGCCGCCCGGCGTCGGGTTGACCGTGCACGTGGTGGATCCCGCGCCGCCCGGCGCGGGCAGCGTGTGGCGGGTGGCGCAGTCGCCCGAGCTGCTGATGAACACCGTGGCCTGCCAGGTCACCCTGTTCACCGACGACAGCGTGGACTGCTCGGGACCGATCCGGCCCGGCCCGAGCCTGTACGAGTGGGCGGCCGGCGAACTCGGCCCGGACGCGTACCCGACCCGCGCCCACTACGGGCGGTACCTGGAGTGGGTGTTCGCCCGTACGGTCCGCGAGGCCCCGCCCGCCGTCCGCGTCGAGACGCACGCGGCCCGCGCGACCCGCCTCGACGACACCCCCGACGGCCGCCAGCGCCTCACCCTCGACAACGGCCGCACCCTGACCGGCCTCACCGCCGTCGTCCTCACCCAGGGCCATCTGCCCACGCTCCCCACACCGGAGGAACGGCACAGCGCGGCGTACGCCGCCCGCCACGGCCTGCGCCACATCCCGCCCGCCAACCCCGCCGACGTCGACCTCGACGCCATCCGCCCCGGCGAACCGGTGCTGTTGCGCGGCCTGGGCCTCAACTTCTTCGACCACACAGCCCTGTTGACGACCGGTCGCGGCGGCCGCTTCCGCCCCGGCCCGGACGGCCTGCGCTATCTCCCCTCCGGCCGCGAACCCCGCCTGTACGCCGGCTCCCGGCGCGGCATCCCGTACCAGGCGCGCGGCGACAACGCCAAGGGCCCGTACGGCCGGCACACCCCGCTCGTGCTCACCCCGGAGGTCATAGCCGGCTTCCGCAAGCGCGCCGACTCGGGTGAGGCGCCCGACTTCCTCGCGGAGATATGGCCGTTGGCCGCGAAGGAGGTCGAGACCGTCTACTACACGGCTCTGACCCGGCGACCCGACTTCCCCGACCGCTTCCTCGCCGTCCCGCACGGCGACCCCCAAGAGGCGCTGGTCCTCGACGAGTTCGGCGTTCCGGACGCCGACCGCTGGAGCTGGGACCGGATCTCCCGGCCGTATACGGGCCGCGGCTTCACCGACCCCGGCCAGTGGCGTTCCTGGCTGCTGGCGCAGCTGCGCGAGGACGCCGCGCAGGCCGCCCTCGGCAATGTGGACGGCCCCCTCAAGGCGGCCCTCGACGTGCTGCGCGACCTGCGCAACGAACTCCGGCTGATCGTCGACCACGGCGGCCTCACCGGCGTCTCGCGCCGCGAGCACCTGGACCGCTGGTACACGCCGCTCAACGCGTTCCTCTCCATCGGCCCGCCCCGCCGCCGTATCGAGGAGCTGGTGGCGCTGATGGAGGCGGGCTCGGTGGAGGTGCTCGGCCCGCGGGTGGCGGTCGCCGAGAGGGACGGAGCCTGGGTGGCGCACTCGCCGGACGTCCCCGGGTCCGCCGTCCATGTGACCACGCTCATAGAGGCGCGGCTGCCGGAACCGGACGTGCGACGCACCGCCGACCCCCTGCTCGCCGGACTGCTGGCGGCCGGGGAGTGCCGCGCCCACACGGTCGACGGGTACGAGACGGGCGGACTGGACGTCACGGCCCGGCCCTACCGTCTGATTGACCGTCAAGGTGCGGTGCATACAAGGAGGTTGGCGTTCGGTGTGCCGACGGAGGGAGTGCACTGGGTGACCGCGGCGGGCGCCCGGCCAGGTGTGGATTCGGTCACGCTTTCGGATGCCGATGCGGTGGCCAGGGAGGCCATTCGCACCGCTCTACGTGCCGCTACAGGTGAAACGGAAGCGGAAGCAGAGGCAAATCCGTGGCCAAATGTTGAACTTGCAAGCATCGATTAGGCCCGCCTAGCGTGGAGTGCTCGCACGGATCTGTCCCCACACCGGTCCTCCCCACGGACCGGTCCGACCGTAGGAGTACTCCCCACATGACCGGACGCCTCAACAGCGCCCAGCCGTACGTCCTCGGCCTGTTCCGTATCGTCGTCGGACTGCTCTTCACCTGCCACGGCGCCGCCTCGCTCTTCGGCGTCCTCGGCATGAGCAGTGTCTCGGCCGGCACCTGGCCGGGCTGGTACGCGGCCGTGATCCAGCTCGTCGGCGGCTCGCTCGTCCTGCTCGGCCTGGGCACCCGGGCCGCCGCGTTCATCGCCTCGGGCTCCATGGCGTACGCGTACTTCAAGGTCCATCAGCCCGGCGCGCTGTGGCCGATGGAGAACGGCGGCGAGGCCTCGGCGATGTTCTGCTGGGCCTTCCTGCTGCTCGTGTTCACCGGCTCCGGCGCCTTCGGCCTCGACCGGCTGCTCGCGAAGCGCTCACCGGCCGCCGCCGGGCGACCGGCCACGGACAAGGCGCCCGTGGCCGCCTGACCCACCCGCTCCACGACGGCGCCCGTCCCCACCGGACGGGCGCCGTTCGCGACGGACGCCTCCCCTCTCGAAAGCACCCGGAACGTGTCAGCGGTGTGAACAACCCGGGCAGGACACACGCGCCCCCATGAGCCTCCTGTCACACCCCCCGCGTACGCTGTGTGGCTGTTACGGGGGGAAACGGGGAGTGACGGTGTTCGAGAATCTCGGGAGTGTGGGCGCGCTGATCGGCAGCCCATGGATCTACGCGCTGGTGGCCGCGTCGGTCCTGCTCGACGTGTTCCTGCCGGTCCTGCCCAGCGGCGTCCTCGTCATCACGGCCGCCACCGCCGCGGCCGCGGGCACCGCCGCCGGCAAGGTCCCGGCCGACGTCCCGGACATCCTGCTGCTCACCCTCTGCGCCGCCACCGCGTCCGTCCTCGGCGACCTGGTGGCGTACCGGCTGGCCTGGCGCGGCGGCGACCGCCTCGACCGCGCCATCGCCCGCTCCCGCCGGCTGACCACCGCGCAGGAACGTCTCGGCTCGGCCCTCGCCCGCGGCGGCGGCCCGCTGGTCGTCCTCGCCCGCTTCGCCCCGGCCGGCCGCTCGGTCGTCTCCTTCGTCGCGGGCGCCGCGCACCGCCGCATCCGCGAGTTCCTGCCCTGGTCCGCACTGGCGGGCCTGGCCTGGGCGGCGTACAGCGTCGCCCTCGGCTACTACGGCGGCCGGTGGCTGGGCACGACCTGGCTGGCGACCGGCGTGTCGGTGCTGGCCCTGTTCGGCGCGGGCGCCGGCGCGGCGTACGTGATGCGCCGCCAGCCCGCGTAACTACCCCGCCTTCCGCGCGGCCGCCCCGCGCACCTCCAGGCCGGCCAGCAGTTCGGCCGTGGCCTCGGCGATCGCGTCGACGGCCCGGTCGAACACCTCCTGGTTGTGCGCGGCGGGCGCCCGGAAGCCGGACACCTTCCGCACGTACTGGAGGGCGGCGGCCCGGATCTCGTCCTCGGTCGCCTCCTCGGGCAACACGGGCGGGCGAAGGGTCTTGATACTGCGGCACATGCCTCCAGTGTGGCCCGGCCGCAGGAATAGCGCGGGGCGTCGGCCGGATTGTGCAGTACATGACTTCCGTGGAGATCCTTTACGTCGGCGGCCCGACCTCTCTCATCACGCTCGGCGGGGTGCGCCTGCTGACCGACCCGACCTTCGACGCGCCCGGCGAGTACGACCTCGGCTCCCGCACGCTGGTGAAGAAGACCGGCCCGGCGGTGCGAGCGGCCGACCTCGCCCCGGTGGACGCCGTCCTGCTCTCCCACGACCAGCACCCGGACAACCTGGACACGACGGGCCGGACGTTCCTCGAGTCCGCGCCTCTGGTCCTGTCCACGGCCTCGGCGTACGACCGGATCGGCGCCCCCGTGCGCGCCCTGCCCGCCTGGGAGCACACGGAGGTCGGCGGCGTCCGCGTCACCGCCGTCCCCGCCCTGCACGGCCCCAAGGGTTCCGAACCCCTCGTCGGCGAGGTCACCGGCTTCGTCCTGTCCGGGGCGGGGCTGCCGAAGGTCTACGTCAGCGGCGACAACGCCGACCTGGACCTGGTCCGCGAGATCGCCGACCGCGAGGGCCCCGTCGACGTGGCCGTGCTGTTCGCGGGAGCGGCCCGCACCCCCGTCGTGCCGGACGCCCCGCTCACCCTGACCAGCGAGCGGGCGGCGGAGGCGGCCGTGATCCTGGGCGCCCGTCATGTCGTACCGCTGCACTTCGAGCACTGGGGCCACTTCACGCAGGACGGCCCGACGCTGACGAAGGCGTTCGCGGAGGCGGGCCTGACCGAGCGGCTGCACCTGCCCGAGCCCGGGGAGACCGTACGGCTGTGACGTCTGCGATGATCCGTCGCGAGGCGGCCACCACTCAAGGGGTCGACCGACGAAGGGAGTTCGTGTGACGACGCACGACCAGAAACTGACCGTGGCCGTCCTGGGCCCGGGGGGCATCGGCGGCCTGCTCGCCGGACTGCTGGCCCGGGACGGGCACCGGGTGCTCTGCCTGGCCGGGGACGAGACGGCCGCCGCGCTGCGGACGACCGGCATCCATGTCCGCAGCGGCCCGTACGGTGACTTCACGGCCGCGGTGGAGGCGGACACCGAGCTGCGCACACCCGTCGACGCCTGTCTGGTGGCGGTCAAGCACACCGCGCTCGCCGCGGCGCTGGACCGCGTCCCGCCCGCGGCGCTGGGCGACGCGCTCCTCGTACCGTTCCTGAACGGCGTGGAGCACCCGGCGGCGCTGCGGGCCCGCTACGGCGACGAGGCGGTGGCCCCGGCGGTGATCCGGACGGAGTCGACACGCATGGCGCCGGGGGAGATCGTCCACGGCAGCCCCCTCGCGGAGATCGACCTGAGCGGCGACAAGGTGGCGAAGGACCGCCTGGAGACGCTGGCGGCGGCGCTGGACGCGGCCGGGCCGACCACCCGGGTCCTGCCGGACGAGGCCTCGGCGCTGTGGGCCAAGATGGCGTTCCTCGCCCCACTCGCCCTGCTCACCACGCGGTACGCGCTCCCGCTGGGCGACATCCGCACGCGGCATCGCGAGGAGTTGACCGCCCTGGTCGAGGAGACCGCCGCGGTCAGCCGCGCGTCGGGCGCCGCGGTGGACCCGGCGCAGGCCCTCGCCCGCTACGACGCGTTCCCGCCGCAGACCAAGTCGTCCATGCAGCGCGACGCCGAGGCGGGCCACCCCCTCGAACTCGACGCGATCGGCGGGGCGTTGCTGCGCGCGGCGGAGCGCTCCGGGGTGCCGGTCCCGGTGGCGACCCGCCTGGTGACGGAGCTGCGGGCGGCCGGTCACTGAGACGCGGCGAGTCAGTCGTCGGCCGCGACCACGAGCGACAGGACGCCGAGGGCGCGGTCGACGAGGACGAGTTCGTGGAACTCGATGTGGACCTGTGCGTAGTCGTGCCGGGCGTCCTCGGGAAGCTCCCCGAGGACGTACCGGCCGCTCGCCCGCCGGGCGGGCCCGTAGACCGTCTCCTCCAGCCGCTCGTCCAGCGCGGCGGGCACCGGGCCGAGCCCGTCGGCCCAGCTCCGGACGACACCGTGCGCGCCCTCCGCGTCGACCGGCAGATATGCCTCCGGGCCGATCCGGTCCACCCACCACCGCCCGTGCCGTAGGTCCTGCCAGATCCCCGAGCCGTCGTAGAGGTCCCGGAACTCGGGCCGCGCGATCAGCGCGGCGAGCAGGTCACGGTCGGCCGGGGGCTCGACCGCCAGCCGGAACCGCTTGATGTCCACCCAGCGGAATCCGTGCCCCGATCCCTCGGGGAACGTGAAGTGCCGGAAGTTGACGAAGAGGGTGTCCTGGTAGGTGAGAGGACTTTTCATACGCCCGATCCTGGCAGCGGCGCCCGCCCCCGCCACCGGGCCCGCCGCGGCTGCCACACCCGTTCGCATGAACCCACTGAAGAAACTCGCACCCCTAAATCGAACAGGCGTAGCATTGCGCCGTGGCTACGACCTATGACTTTCCGAGTGACCTCCTCGCCGGTCAGGAGGAGCTGCATCAGGTCAGGGCCGAGCTGTCGGCCCTGCTCAAAAGGCTGCCCTGGTCGGTCGAGCCCCTGGACGGATTCAGCGACACCGCCGGCTGGCGCAAGGTGGAACGTCCCGCCTCACCCGGCTGGACGGCCGACGAACAGGCGGAGGTGGAGAAGCTCCGCCAACGCGAACACGAACTCGCCGTCTTCGTCAGCGGCCACCGCTTCTGGGCGGAGGTCGCGGCGGGGGAACGCGTGGACGCGCGGATGAACCTGAAGCACGCACGGGACGAAACGCAGTGACGAAACGCAGGGGACCCCGGCCGCTGTCGGCCGGGGTCCCCTGCACGCTGGTGGGCGCGGACGGTTTCGAACCGCCGACATCCTGCTTGTAAGGCAGGCGCTCTACCCCTGAGCTACGCACCCGCACCCCGAGCCGCGCTCAGGACGAGTCGACAGCCTACATTGCCCGGGGCACTGTCCTGCAAACCGGATGCGGTCAGGGTTCTTCCGGGGGTTTTCCCCACCCTGTATCCGGGAGCGTCCCGGATCCCCCGGCCGCCCCGCGGTCCGTACGGTCGAAGAGGCTTGTCAGTGCCTTCAGGGGCCTTCAGGGGGAGACTCTCATGACCCGTCGTTCCGTCACCGCCCGCGCCGTCCTCGCCGCAGGGGCCGTCGCTCTCATCGGGGCCGTCAGCGCGTGCGGGGCCTCCGCGGGGGACGACAAACATCCCGACCAGCGGGCCTTCACCCTGCACGGCGACACCCTCACCATCGACTCGGACGACTCCGCGCTGGAGATCGTCGCCGTCGACGCCGCCAAGGCGAGGACGGTCGAGGTCACGCGCTGGTTCCAGGGGTCCGTCGCGCTCGGCAAGGACCCCGAGGTCACCTGGTCCATGAAGGACGACCGGCTCAAACTGCGGATGCACTGCACCGGCGTCGTCGCCGACTGCGCGGCCAAGCACCGCATCGAGGTGCCGCGCGGGATCGCCGTGCAGGTCGAGGACGGGGACGGCAGCGTGCGGGCGCGGGGCTTCGAGGCCCCGCTGACCATCAGCACCGGCGACGGGTCCGTCCATGTCACCGACTCCAGCGGCCCGCTCGACCTGAAGACCGGCGACGGCTCCGTGCGCGCGGAGGTCACCTCCCACAAGGTGCGCACCCGCACCGGTGACGGCTCCGTCCACCTCGAACTGGGCGCCGTACCGGACCTGGTGGAGTCCCGCAGCGGGGACGGCTCCGTCACCGTCGAACTGCCCAAGGCCACCTACCGCGTCTCGACCGAGACCGGCGACGGCGGGGTGGACGTCTCCGTCCCACGCGACGAGTCCAGCTCGCACGTCGTCTCCGCACACACCGGCGACGGCAAAGTCACCGTCAGGACCGCGAACTAACGGGCCCGTGTGTTCGTCCTTAACCGGTGGGAGAATGGCAACCGGGCCAGGACGGACACAGCACGGGAGAGGGATGTGACGGCGACACCAGCACAGCCGTACTCGCCGGCACAACCGCACTCGTCGTCGGCGCCGCGCACCCACTCCGCGCTGCGCGACACCCTCACCCTTCTCGCCCTGCCCCTGGCCGCCGCCCTCGCGCTGCCCGCGGCGTTCGCCGGCGGCGGCACCCGCCGCTGGTTCGGCGGCCGGGCCGAGAACCAGCGGGCCGAGGCGCAGGCCGCGAAGGACGCCGCCGCGGCCGCGTTCTACGAGCTGGACACCGCCCAGCGCGACCTGCGGATCTCGATAGAGACCATCACGGCCGTCGACGACTCCCCCGCCGCCCGCCGGGCCGTCTCCGACTTCGAGGCGCTGGGCCGCCGCATCGACGAGGCCAGCCATCAGTACATCAACGCCGTCGACGCCCATGACCTCGACCGCGACGACCTGGAGGCGTCGGTCGCGGCCCGCGCCCGCACCGAGCTGACCGCCGCCAAGGACGAGCTCGGACGGGTCAAGCAGGATCTCGACCGGTTCGCGGACGGCCTCGGGCCGCTGCTCGGCAAGGCCGAGACCCAACTGGCCCGGCTCGCCCCGGCGGTGGAGCGGGCCCGGCAGGGACTGCTGGCGGCGTCCAACGCCCTCGACGCGGTACGGCAGTCGGGCCTGAAGGCCGACGACCTCGCCGCCCGGCTCGCCTCCCTCGGCCCCGAGCTGACCAAGCTCAACCAGGGCGCCGGGGCGCATGGCGTCCCGCAGACCCTGGAGCGTGCCGAGCGCGTCGCCCGGGAGGCCGAGGCGGTCCGCGTGGAGGCCGAGCGGCTGCCGGAGAAGGCCGCCGAGATCGACCACCGGCTCGTCTCGCTCCGCACCCGCGCGCAAGCACTCACCACCCGTGCCGGTCAGGTCGAGCCGGTCCTCAGCGAGCTGCGGCGACGCTTCTCCGCGGCCTGCTGGCAGGACCTCCAGCAGGTTCCCGACCAGGCCGTGGAGAACGTACGGCAGGCCGAACTGAAGCTCACCGAGGCGCGGGCCGCGCGGGACGCCCAGCGGTGGCCGGACGCGACGGCCCTGCTGTCCACGGTGCGGGCGCTGCTGAACTCGACGGACGAGTCCGTGTCGGCGGCCGGTGACCGGCTGCGCCGGCTCAACGCCGTGCAGAAGGACCCCCAGCAGGAGATCGACCGGACGCGGTTCGCCATCCGGGACGCGCAGCGGCTGGCGATGACCGGACGCAACACGCCCGACCCCCGGCACGCCCGCCCGCTGGACGAGTCGGTGGCCCGCCTTGACCGGGCGATCGGCACGCTGGAGGGGCGGCACCCCGACTACTGGCACTTCCTCACCGAGACGGAGGCGGTGCGGCAGGCGGTGGCTCGGGTGGTCGCGCAGATCCGGGACGAGCGGGGGGCCGGGCACTGAGGCGCGGTTAACCTGTGCGCATGCCTCGTTATGAGTACCGCTGCCGGAGTTGCGGCGACACGTTTGAGTTGAGCCGGCCGATGGCTGAGTCCTCGGCGCCGGCCACGTGCCCTGCGGGGCATGAGGACACGGTGAAGTTGTTGTCGACGGTGGCGGTGGGGGGTACGGCGAGTGCGGCGCCGGCGCCCAAGGCCGGCGGCGGTTGTTGCGGTGGAGGGTGTTGCGGCTAGGCAGCCGGGTGCGTTGTCGGGCGCGGGTGAGTGGGGGTTGGTCGCGCCCGCCCGGCGGTAGCCGCAAATTCAGTGCAGCCCCGCGCCCCTGAAGACAGGGCGTTTACAGCCGCGTTGCTTTCAGGAACTCCCGCAGAATGCGCTCCCCGGCCAATACGCCCCTCTCAGGCAGAGCGCTGATCGTCGGCGCTGCCCACTCCGCCTCCGCCAGCTCCCCGTGTCCCGGCCGCCAGCCCCTGTCCGCGGCCAGCAGCAGATCCGCGTCCAGCAAGGAGTCACCGGCCGCCAGCGTCAGCTCCGCCCCCGTCCTGCGCGCCACCTCCCGCATCGCCGCGCTCTTCGTCAGCGGCTTCGGGACGGCGTAGATCTTGCGGCCCTGGAGGGAGACCGTCCAGCCGCGGTTCTCCGCCCACACCGCGAGCTCCTTCACCCAGTCCTCGGGCAGCAGCTCGCGCTCGACGACGAGGTAAGCGAAGAGGTCCTCGGCGACCCGGTGCTTGCGCACCCACACCGGGTCGGCGGTGCGCAGCAGATGCTCGCGCACCTCGTCCAGCGGCGCGCACTCGTCGGCCAGCCGGGCCTGGACGCGGGCGTGCCAGTCGGCGTCCGTGACGCCGTCCACCAGCAGATGGCCGCCGTTGGCGCAGATGGCGTACGTGGGCGCCGGGCCGGGCAGGTTGATGCGCTGGTACTGCTTGCGGGTCCGGGTCGTCGTCGGTACGAACACCGCCGCGTCACCGAGGTCGCCCAGCAGTCCGGCCGCCGTCTCCGTCATGTACGACAGCGGCTTGCTCTCGTGCACCTCGACGCAGAGCAGCCGCGGCGCCCGCGCGTCCGGCATGGTCAGCGCGAGGGCCGCCGAGGAGTAGATGAGCGTACGGTCGAGGTCGCTCGCCACCAGCACCGGCATCAGACCGCCACCGCCTTGCCGTCGGCGCCGGTCGCGCCCCGCGTGTACTTGGGGTGGATCAACCCCACGCAGGTGTACGGCAGTTCGGCCACCTCTTCCACCGGTACGCCTCTCTGCTCGGCCAACAGCCGTACGTGGTCGAGGTCGGTGCCCGCACCGGCCTTCGCGAGGATCTTCCAGGGCACGCGGCGCAGCAGCACCCGGGTGGTCTCGCCGACGCCGGGCTTGACGAGGTTCACGTCGTGGATGCCGTACTCCTCACTGATGCGTTCGACGGCCGCCCAGCCCTCCCAAGTGGGCTCGCGGTCACCGGACATCAGCTCCTTGACCTGCTGCTCCACCGAGTCCACGACCTCCGGGAAGGTGGCGGAGACCGCGTCCAGGAAGTCCACGGAGACGTCGGCTCCGGCGAGTTCGCGGTAGAACTTCGCGCCGTGGAAGTCGTCCGGACCGACCAGGTCCGCACGCAGGACGGTGCGGGAGATCAGGCCGGAGACAGTGGAGTTGAGGCAGGCGGAGGGGATGAGGAAGTCCTCGCGGGTGCCGTACGTCTTCACGCACGAGCCCGGGTCGGCGAGGACCGCGATCTCCGGGTCGAAGCCGGTGGCGCCGCCCGCCGCCTCGAACTCCTTGACGGCGTCCGCGAGTTCACGGGTGATGGCGCCCTTGCCGGTCCAGCCGTCGACGAAGACGACGTCGGCCGGGTCGTGGTGGGCGGCGAGCCAGCGCAGCGCGTTGGCGTCGATGCCGCGGCCGCGGACGATCGAGACGGCGTAGTGGGGCAGGTCGAGGCCGTGCCGGAACTGGGCCCAGCGGCGCATCAGGACGCCGACGGGGGTTCCGGCGCGGGCGAGCGAGACGAGGACGGGCCGGGGCGAGCGCTCTTCGAGCACGATCTCCGTCACGGCACCCACGGCCTGCGCGAGCCGCGCCGCGGACGCGTCCAGGGCGGTGTGGAAGAGCTGCTGGTACTGCTCGCTGGGCTGGTACTCCACCGGCAGCGACTCCGCGTAGTGCGCGCCGCCGCTCTGGATGGCTTCCTCGCGCTCCTCGGTCGGCGCCTCCAGCGTCACGTCCGACAGGTCCTGGAGCAGCCAGCCGACCTCGTCGGGGGCGTACGAGGAGAAGGCGGGGCCGCGGAGGGGCTCGGGGAGCATGGAGGGCCTTTCGGGAACGTACGAGGGGACGTACGAGGGGACGACCGCGAGCAGTATGTGCGGGGCGGTTTCGGCCAGCTGCGCCAACAGGCCGTCGGGGGCGTGCAGTTCGGGGGTGTCGGCGGTGGAGTCGACCACGGCGACCACGACGTCGAATCCGGCGCCGGCGATGTTGTACGCGTAGCGGTCGCCGGGACCGTCGGCGGGGGTGTCGTGGGCCGGGAAGGCGATACGGCTGCGTATCGCGTAGCCGGGGTCGTCGACGGCCAGGACGGGTGAGCGGGTGGTGGTGGAGTAGGTGACCTCGGCGCCTCCCGCGACCTGCTCCAGCTCGCGGGCGAGCCTCAAGGGCGCGTACATCAGCTCTTCGAAGCCGAGTATGTGGATGCGGTGGGCGTCCGCCGGGATGGCCTCGGCGAGGCGGGCGGTCATCTCGGGCAGGGCGGCTTCGAGACGGGCCCGGTGGGCCGGGGTGAAGCCGTGGCGTCCGCCGTCGGGGAGCCCGTGGGGCCAGTGGAGGTCGACGCGGTTGAAGGTCGGCTGCGGGCCGGTGGGGGTTGATGGCGCCCGCGCGGCGGTAGCCGCACATTCAGTACTACCCCGCGCCCCTGGGTGGGCGGTCTCGAACTCCGCTACAAGGGCTTGGCCCTTCTCCAGTACTCCCTCCGGCAGCCGTACGTTCCCCGAGGCCGCCGCCACCAAGTCCACTCTGGCGTCTATCTCCCGCGCGAACTCCTCCAGCCGTCCCGCGTCCGCCTCCGAGCGCATGTCCACCAGCGCCACCACCACATACCGTCGGCGCGGATAGCGCTCGTGCAGGTCCCTGATGGTGTTCAGGACCGTGTTGCCCGTGGAGAACTCGTCGTCGACCAGCACCAGGGGACCGTCACCGGCCAGCAGCCCCGCGTCCTCCGGCAGCAGCAGGTGGGACGTCGCGTGCGAGTGGGATTCCTCGAAGCCGCCCGCCGGGGCGACGCCGGCGACCGGGCGGCGCGTGGAGTGCAGATAGGGGGCGAGGCCCAGGCCGTCGGCGACGGAGTGACCGAGACCCGTCGCCGTCTCCGCGTAGCCCAGGACGACCGCGGTGGCCGCTTCCTCCGCGAGCAGCTCCCGCACCCTGCGGCCGAGGGTGAAGCCATGGCTGTACACCACCGTCGGCGACTGCGGTACGTGCTTGCCGAGCACGTGGGAGACGAGGAGGTGGGCCCGCTTGGGGTTGCGGCGCAGGGCCAGGCCGAGCAGGTCGGTCAGGCCCTCGTCGCCGACGAGTTCGACCCCGAGGCGCTCGGCGACCCAGGTGCCGGACCAGATGGTGTCCGGCACCCTGCTGTTCACTGCGTTGTTCATGCGTCCCTTGAATCGGAGCTTCAGCCGGGTATACCGGCGGCGAGCAGGTCGACGAAGCTGACGTCCTCGTTGGCGACGCCGAAGACCTCCGCGCGCAGCATGGTCCGCTCGGCCCAGGCGCGGTGCGGCTTCACCTCGTTCATCTTGTTCGTGTACTGCGAGCGCAGGACGCCTCCGCCGCCCCGCTCGGGCCGCAGGATGTCGGCCGCGTCGCTGTACTCCTCGTGACTGACGACGGACAGCGCGTGCACCGCCGGCACGTGGGAGGGGTGGATGCAGGTCTTGCCCAGCAGGCCGTTGGCATGGTCGAGGGAGATCTCCCGCAGCAGCCCGTCCATGGCGTGCTCTATCAGTTTCTCGCGCAGTTCCACCGCCTGCCCCTCCAGGAAGGGGCTGGTCCGCAGCAGCGGCTTGAACATGCGCTCGGGAACGCGGAAGTACTCCCAGACGGGGCCGGTCACGGTGAACCCGGTGCCGTCGGCGCGGCCCAGCATGTTGACCACGTCGGCGATCACGGAGGCGACGATCTGGACGTCGTAGGCCGTCATGTCGGGGGCTCTGCGCAGGCCGTACGAGGAGCAGAAGTCGGTGACGCCGAGGCGCAGGGCGAGGACGCGGTCGCGGTACTTGTCGACGGCACGGGCGATGCCCTCCAGGGCGTCGACGCGCGACTCGCGGTACATCAGCTCGGGCGTCTCCAGGACGGGCATGCCGAAGAGCCGGCGGCCGCTCGCCTGCTCGGCGCCGGCGAGGGCCTCCAGGAAGGGGATGCCGCGCTCCTCGGTGAACTTGGGGAAGACGAACCCGGACAGCAGCCGGACCGTCCTGCCGAGGCGCTGGACGAGGTCGGGGATCTGCTCGGGCGTGCGCACGCGGATGAAGAGCAGGGGCGGCTCGACGTCCTCGCGGGCGGCGAGGTCGGCGAACTGCCGGACCAGGTTCTCCTCACCCGCGGCGACGTCCTCGTCACCGATGGAGTCCTCCAGGCACAGCACCATCGAGACCACGCCGCGACTGGTCTGCTTGACGATGTCGTCGGCCAGCCGGGGCCGGGTGGCCGGGCTGTACAGCGTGGCGCCCAGGGCCGCGGAGAGCAGCCGGGCCGGCGATTCCGCGTCGAACGCGCAGGGCTCGCGATGGAAGAGGTGTTGCCGCACCTCAGGGGCGATGTGCCCGAAATGACGCATAAAACTCCCCCGTGGCGCAAGGTAAGCCTGTGGATTTTGAGAACAGGTGGCCGGTAATAGTACGTACCGAGCCATGTCAGAGGTTCCCGCCGGGCATGAATTTCAGGTAACGCCCGCGGGGACAACCGTGTGGACACCATTGTCGAGCACTGCCGGGTACCCCTGTCGGGTGCCCGTACCCCCGCGTTGTCGTGAGCAGGACCGAGAAGGCAGGATGACCGCATGACGCACGCCATGCTGAAGGGGTCGAACGTCCCGCTGGATGTCACCACGGTGCGCGCCGTGGTGCGCTGGACGCCCGGGCAGGGGGTCCCGGATGTCGACGCCTCGGCGCTGCTCCTCGGCCCCGACGGCCGCGTACGTTCCGACGAGGACTTCGTCTTCTACAACCAGCCCCGGCACCCCTCCGGGAAGGTGTGGCGGCTCGGCAAGAAGCGGGTCGCCGAGGGCCTCACCGACACGATCCAGACAGATCTCTCCGGTGTCGAGCCCGGCGTCGGTCAGATTCTGCTGGTCGCATCGGCGGACGGCGTCACGTTCGACACCGTACGCGCGCTGCGCATCCTGCTGTACGACGCCTCGGTCGCCGACGGTGAGCCGCTGGCCTACTTCGACATCAAGCCGGAGACCGGCCGCGAGACGGCCCTGATCTGCGGGGAGCTGTACCGCCGCGGGGAGGGCTGGAAGTTCCGCGCCCTGGGCGAGGGCTACTCGGACGGGCTGAAGGGCCTGGCCAGCGATTTCGGCATCTCGGTGGACGACTCGGAGGTCACGGAGGAGCCGGCTCCGACCCCGGAGGCCTCCCAGCCCCTCCCCCCGGAACAGCCGACCGCGGTCCCGCAGCAGCCGGCCTACGGCTACCCGCAGACCCCTCCGGCGACCCAGCCCGCGTACGGCTACCCCCAGCCGACCAGCCAGCCGGCGTACGGCTACCCGCAGCCTCCGGTACCGGTGCCTGCGGCAGCAGCGCTGGACCCGGACTTCCGGCTCCCTCCCCAGGGACCTCAGTTCATCCGGCCTTGAGGGGCGCGGGGAACGGCGCGACCAGCCACAACCGGCCCGCACCCGCCACACCACCCGGACCCCCGAGTTCCCAGGCGAACCTCACCGCTCCGCCTTGGTCTTGTAACCCCGCCCCCATTGCAGCCCCCACCCGTACAACCGATCCAGCTCCGCCTGGAACCCGTACACGAACTTCACCTCACGCCGCACGATGATCTCCCCCTTCACGTTCTCGATCATCACCACCGCACATGACCGTGCCTGGGGATGCCGCTCGTCGAGGCCTATCTCGATCCGCGGCCCGTTGCTCGGGTACAGCGTCACGCTCGCGTGGGTCCGGTCGAACGCCGGCGTCTGGTCGTAGATGTAGACGAACACCAGGATCCGCTTGATGGAGTCCCGGTGGTCGAGGTTGACGTAGACGGTCTCGCCGGACGCCGACCCGAACCGGTCGTCGCCGCTGAGCTTGACGTACGGCGGTGAGTTGACGTCCCCGAAGAGTCCGCCGAGGGGTTGTACGACGCCCTTGGAGCCGTCCGTCAGCTCGTACAGGCACCCCAGGTCGAGGTCGACGTTGACCATGCTCTGGCTGTGGCCCATGACCTCCGGCGGCTTGAGCGCCCGGAAGGGGTGCCGCAGCAGCGACTCGCGCTGGTTGCCGCCGATGTCGGACGTCCGCATCCGCCAGGCGAGGTTGATGCGCAGATGCCCGGTCTCCGCGCCCTGCTTGGTCAGGGACACCCGGTCGTGCCGTTTGGTCAGCTCGATCGCGTTGCTCGCCGCGCTGCCCGAGTCGAACTCGACCGCGCGTCCGGGCCAGAGTCCGTCCAAGAAGCCCATTACCGCCCCCACCTCACTGGCCGCTTCACTGCCGGCACCACTGTGTCAAAGACCGACGGGGCGGCGTCGAGGAGTCGCCTCGATGCCGCCCCGCTCAGAGCGTTCCCTCAGAGCCTGTGTCATATCCCCGGCCAGGCGTCGCGCGCTGATCCGACCGGGAATAAGACACAGGCTCTCAGCCCGAGGGGTGTCACACCCCGGACGAGACCTCAGTCTTCTCGTCCGAGCCCGCGTTTCCCTCGGCCGCCGCGAGGGCCTTGTTGCGGCGTACGGAGGACCAGAAGGACCAGGCGATGAGGATGACGCCGACGAGGCCGGTGATGACCTCGTTGATCTCGTACTGGATGGTGACCATGAGGATCACGGCCAGCGCGCCGATCGCGTAGTGCGCGCCGTGCTCCAGGTAGACGTAGTCGTCGAGGGTGCCCTGGCGGACCAGGTAGACCGTCAGCGACCGGACGTACATGGCGCCGATGCCGAGGCCGAGCGCCATCAGGACGATGTCGTTGGTGATGGCGAAGGCGCCGATGACACCGTCGAAGGAGAAGGACGCGTCGAGGACTTCCAGGTAGAGGAACATGAAGAACGCGGCCTGGCCGGCGAGGACGACGGCGGGCTTCTTCTTGCCCGTGCGCGCGGCCTCTTCCTCTTCCTCGTGCTCCCGCTCCTCCTCTTCCTCGAGCTTGTCCTCGAAGTAGCCGGAGAGTCCGCCGACGACCATGTACGTGATCAGACCGGCGATGCCGGAGATCAGTACGGTCTGTGCCTTGTCGACATGGGCGCCGCCGTGCTGGTGGGCGTGGGTGGCGAAGGTGAAGGCGGTGATGAGCAGGACGATCAGCGCGATGCAGACCGACAGCATGTCGACCTTGCCGAGCTTGGCGAGCGGACGCTCGATCCAGCGCAGCCACTGGATGTCCCGGTCCTCGAAGATGAAGTCGAGGAAGATCATCAGCAGGAACATGCCACCGAACGCGGCGATCGCCGGGTGGGCGTCGGTGACGAGTTCCTGGTAGTGGTCCTTGTTGTTGAGAGCGAGGTCAACGGCCTCGATGGGCCCCATCTTGGCGCTGATCGCGACGATGACGACCGGGAACACCAGCCGCATGCCGAAGACCGCGATGAGCACACCGACGGTGAGGAAGATCTTCTGCCAGAAGGCACTCATCTTCTTCAGGATCCCGGCGTTGACCACCGCGTTGTCGAAGGACAGCGAGATCTCCAGGATCGAGAGGATCGCGACGATGCCGAAGGCCTCCCACCCCCCGTAGAAGACCGCTGCGACGAGGCCGAGCGCGGTGATCGCGAACGACCAGCCGAAGGTTTTCAGAACCACTGGCTACCCAATCCTTGTGTACGGGTCTCCCCCGCGCCGTACTCGGCTTTACGAAGACTTTGAAGCCGAAGTCTAGTCCCGAGCCCTTCGCCGCCCACCGGGGACCGGCTTTTGCTCATAACGCGTTATGAGACGTTGACCCCGAAGTCCAGTGCGATGCCCCGCAGGCCGGACGCGTACCCCTGTCCGACGGCCCGGAACTTCCACTCGCCGCCGTAGCGGTAGACCTCGCCGAAGATCATCGCGGTCTCGGTGGAGGCGTCCTCGGAGAGGTCGTAGCGGGCGAGCTCCTGGCCGTCGGCCTGGTTCACCACACGGATGAAGGCGTTGCTGACCTGGCCGAAGGTCTGGCCGCGCTCGTCGGCCATGTGGATCGAGACCGGAAAGACGATCTTGTCGCACTGGGCCGGCACCTTGGAGAGGTCGATCAGGATCGACTCGTCGTCGCCGTCGCCCTCACCGGTGAGGTTGTCGCCGGTGTGCTCCACCGAGCCGTCCGGGCTCTTGAGCTGGTTGTAGAAGATGAACCACTCGTCACCCATGACCCGTCCCCCGGCGCACATGAGCGCGCTGGCGTCGAGGTCGAAGTCGGCTCCGGTGGTGGAGCGTGCGTCCCAGCCGAGACCGACCATCACCTGGGTGAGGTTGGGTGCGGCCTTGGACAGGGAGACGTTGCCCCCCTTGGCGAGCGTGACGCCCATGATGCTGGTCCTCCCCGTGTGCCTTTTTTGTTGTGGTGCGCGTCCGGCGCCGCACGCAAACCGTACGGCGCCGGATCCGGCAATGTCGTGTCCCGGAAGGTCACGACTCAGCCGTGGAACATTGCCGACGTCAGACGTTGACGCCGAAGTCCTGCGCGATGCCGCGCAGGCCCGAGGCGTAGCCCTGGCCGATGGCGCGGAACTTCCACTCCGCGCCGTGCCGGTACAGCTCACCGAAGACCATGGCGGTCTCGGTGGAGGCGTCCTCGGAGAGGTCGTAGCGGGCGATCTCCGCCTCGCCCGCCTGGTTCACGACGCGGATGAACGCGTTGCGGACCTGGCCGAAGGACTGCTGGCGGTTCTCGGCGTCGTAGATCGAGACCGGGAACACGATCTTCTCGATGTCGGCCGGGACGGCCGCGAGGTTGACCTTGATCTGCTCGTCGTCGCCCTCGCCCTCACCGGTGATGTTGTCGCCGGTGTGCTCGACGGAGCCGTCGGGGCTCTTGAGGTTGTTGAAGAAGACGAAGTTGGCGTCGCTGCTGACCTTGCCGGAGCTGTTCAGCAGCAGCGCGCTGGCGTCGAGGTCGAAGTCCGTGCCGGTCGTGGTGCGGACGTCCCACCCCAGACCGACGATGACCGCGGTCAGGCCGGGGGCCTCCTTGGTCAGCGATACGTTGCCGCCCTTGCTGAGGCTGACTCCCACGAGTCCTCCATTGGTGTCCAGGGGCGGGGAGCCCCGCCATGCGTTTGGTACCGGATCAACGACTCGATCCTAGTGACGGGTTCCCGTGGCCCGCAGGCCTTGGAACCGAAGAATCACAGGGTGTCGAGCGCCTTGACGTACTCGTTCAGGTCACGGGCGTCGGGCAGCGCGTTGACGACGGTCCAGCGGACCACGCCCTCCTTGTCGATGACGAAGGTGCCGCGCACCGCGCAGCCCTTGTCCTCGGCGAAGACGCCGTAGGCGCGGGAGACCTCGCCGTGCGGCCAGAAGTCGCTCAGCAGCGGGTACTCCAGGCCCTCCTGCTCGGCGAAGACGCGCAGGGTGTGGATGGAGTCGTTGGAGACGGCGAGGAGCTGGGTGTCGCGGTCGGAGAACTGCGGCAGGTTGTCGCGCAGCTCGCAGAGCTCGCCGGTGCACACCCCGGTGAAGGCGAAGGGGTAGAAGAGCAGGACGACGTTCTTGCTGCCGCGGAAGTCGGACAGCTTCACGGTCGCACCGTGGTTGTCCTTGAGCTCGAAGTCGGGGGCCTTTTCGCCGACCTGGATCGCCATCGTCGTGAATCCCTTTCGGTGGGACTGTTCGGGTGAGACCCACCCTACGCAGCGATCACGACAGGCCGACGGACGGGCCGAGCACACTGCGTGGCTCAGCCCGTCCGGTTACTACCGGGCGGAGGTCACCGCTTCGACTTGGCGCCCTTCGGGGTCACCAGACGGCTGCCGCTCCAGTCCTTGCCGACGCTGACGCTCTTGGAGGCGGAGAGCCCCGCCGTCGTCGCGGCTTCGGAGATGTCGCTGGGCTCGACGTAGCCGTCGCGGCCGGTCTTCGGCGTCAGCAGCAGGATCGAGCCACCCTCCTCGATGTACGTGGTGGCATCCACCAGTACGTCGGTGAGGTCTCCGTCCTCGTCGCGGAACCACAGCACCACGGCGTCGGCGACGTCGTCGTACTCCTCGTCCATCAGCTCGCCGCCGATGACTTCTTCAATGGCCTCGCGGAGCTCCTGGTCGACGTCGTCGTCGTAGCCGATCTCCTGGACCACCTGCTCGGGCTGGAACCCCAGCCTTGCGGCAGGGTTCGTCCGCTCCTCCGCGTGGTCCGCGGTCGCGCTCACGGGTTGCCTCCTGATCATGTCTTAGGGAATGACTCAGCCACGCGCGTGCGCGAAGCATTGGCCGTAGTCCACACGGGCGGGGCGGATCGCGCAAGTACCCGGCCGTTCAGACCGCCGAAACGGTGACGTTCCGGAACGTGTCACCGCAACTTCAGGCACATCATCATGGCTCCACGGTGACGCATGCCACACGTTTCTGCCCCCTATGTGCGTTTGGGAACCATACCTGGCCGCGCGCCTCTGGTTACCCCACAGTAGAGATGACGTTTGGCGCCCCGAGGTACACGATGGGGAGCGGTGCAGACATACAGGAATACGGCCCTCTGACAGGTAAGGAACAGCGTGGCTTCCGGATCCGATCGCAACCCGATCATCATTGGCGGCCTTCCGAGTCAGGTTCCTGACTTCGACCCCGAGGAAACCCAGGAGTGGCTCGACTCCCTCGACGCCGCCGTCGACGAGCGCGGCCGGGAGCGGGCCCGCTATCTGATGCTGCGGCTGATCGAGCGGGCCCGCGAGAAGCGCGTGGCCGTGCCCGAGATGCGCAGCACGGACTACGTCAACACGATCGCCACCAAGGACGAGCCGTTCTTCCCGGGCAACGAGGAGATCGAGCGGAAGATCCTCAACGCGACCCGCTGGAACGCCGCGGTGATGGTGTCCAGGGCGCAGCGGCCCGGCATCGGCGTCGGCGGCCACATCGCCACGTTCGCCTCCTCGGCCTCGCTGTACGACGTGGGCTTCAACCACTTCTTCCGCGGCAAGGACGAGGGCGACGGCGGCGACCAGGTCTTCTTCCAGGGCCACGCCTCCCCGGGCATCTACGCGCGCGCGTACCTGCTGGACCGCCTCAGCGAGGAGAACCTCGACGCGTTCCGCCAGGAGAAGTCCAAGGCGCCGTACGGCCTGTCCTCGTACCCGCACCCGCGGCTCATGCCGGACTTCTGGGAGTTCCCGACCGTGTCGATGGGGCTCGGCCCGATCGGCGCGATCTACCAGGCGCGGATGAACCGGTACATGCACGCGCGCGGGATCGCCGACACGTCGAAGTCGCATGTGTGGGCGTTCCTCGGCGACGGCGAGATGGACGAGCCGGAGTCGCTCGGCCAGCTGACCATCGCCGCCCGCGAGGGCCTGGACAACCTGACGTTCGTCGTCAACTGCAACCTCCAGCGCCTCGACGGGCCGGTGCGCGGCAACGGCAAGGTCATCCAGGAGCTGGAGTCCGTCTTCCGCGGCGCCGGCTGGAACGTCATCAAGCTGGTCTGGGACCGCTCCTGGGACCCGCTGCTGGCCCGGGACCGCGACGGGGTGCTGGTCAACCGGATGAACACCACGCCGGACGGCCAGTACCAGACGTACGCCACCGAGTCCGGCGCGTACATCCGCGAGCACTTCTTCGGTGACGACCACCGGCTGCGCGCGATGGTCGAGAACATGACCGACGACCAGATCCTGCACCTGGGCCGTGGCGGTCACGACCACAAGAAGATCTTCGCGGCGTTCTCGGCGGCCAAGGCGCACAAGGGCCAGCCGACGGTGATCCTCGCCAAGACGGTCAAGGGCTGGACGCTGGGCCCGAACTTCGAGGGCCGCAACGCCACCCACCAGATGAAGAAGCTGACGGTCGACGACCTCAAGGGCTTCCGCGACCGGCTGCACCTGCCGATCTCCGACAAGGAGCTGGAGTCCGGCGCGCCGCCGTACTTCCACCCGGGCCGGGACTCGGAGGAGATCCAGTACATGCACGACCGCCGCAAGTCGCTGGGCGGTTACGTCCCCACGCGCGTGGTGCGCGCCAAGCCGCTCGCGCTGCCGGACGACAAGACGTACGCGACCGTGAAGAAGGGGTCGGGTCATCAGTCCATCGCGACGACGATGGCCTTTGTCCGGCTCCTCAAGGACCTCATGCGGGACAAGGAGCTCGGCAAGCGGTTCGTGCTGATCGCGCCGGACGAGTACCGCACGTTCGGCATGGACTCGTTCTTCCCGAGCGCGAAGATCTACAACCCCCTTGGCCAGCAGTACGAGTCGGTGGACCGCGATCTGCTGCTCGCCTACAAGGAGTCGCCGACCGGCCAGATGCTGCACGACGGCATCTCGGAGGCCGGCTGCACGGCGTCGCTGATCGCGGCGGGCTCGGCGTACGCGACGCACGGCGAGCCGCTGATCCCGGTCTACGTCTTCTACTCGATGTTCGGTTTCCAGCGCACCGGCGACCAGTTCTGGCAGATGTCCGACCAGTTGGCGCGCGGTTTCGTACTGGGTGCGACCGCGGGGCGTACGACGCTGACCGGTGAGGGTCTTCAGCACGCGGACGGTCACTCGCAGCTGCTGGCTTCCACCAACCCCGGCTGTGTGGCGTACGACCCGGCGTACGGGTTCGAGATCGCGCACATCGTGCAGGACGGTCTGCGCCGGATGTACGGCCCCGAGGCCGAGGACGTCTTCTACTACCTCACCGTCTACAACGAGCCGATCCAGCACCCGGCCGAGCCCGAGAACGTGGACGTCGAGGGCATCCTCAAGGGCATCCACCGCTACAGCGAGGGCACTTCGGGCTCCGTCCCGGCGCAGATCCTCGCGTCCGGCGTCGCGGTGCCGTGGGCGCTCGAGGCGCAGAAGATCCTCGCCGAGGAGTGGAACGTCAGGGCGGACGTCTGGTCGGCGACCTCCTGGAACGAGCTGCGGCGCGAGGCGGTCGACGTCGAGCGGCACAACCTGCTGCACCCCGAGGAGGAGCAGCGGGTGCCGTACGTGACGCGGAAGCTGTCGGGTGCGCAGGGGCCGTTCGTGGCCGTGTCCGACTGGATGCGGGCGGTGCCGGACCAGATCGCGCGGTGGGTGCCGGGCACGTACCAGTCGCTGGGCGCGGACGGGTTCGGCTTCGCGGACACCCGGGGCGCGGCCCGGCGCTTCTTCCACATCGACGCGCAGTCGATCGTGGTGGGCGTGCTGACCGAGCTCGCGAAGGAGGGCAAGGTCGACCGCTCGGCCCTGAAGCAGGCGATCGACCGCTACCAGCTCCTGGACGTGGCGGCGGCCGACCCGGGCGCGGCGGGCGGCGACGCGTAGCACGCACGGTGGTGCACTGAAGGGCGGTGGGGCCAAGCGGCTCCCCGCCCTTCTCCCTTCATCCCTTCTCCCTTCATCCCTTCTTCCTTCTCCCTCCCCTCCTCCCCTTACCGCTTCTTTACGATGCGGACATGAAGGAAGAACCGGCGCAGGTCCGTTGGGAACACCTGACCCAGCGGCCCCTGATGGCGCTTGCGGTGCTGTTCGCCGTCGCCTATGCCGTGCCGATCGTGGACGACTCGGCCGGCCATGAGCTGACGGCCGTGTGCACGGGTGTCGAGTGGGTGGTGTGGGGGGCGTTCGCCGTCGACTACGTCGTACGGCTGTCGGTCTCGCGGGACCGTCGGGAGTTCGTACGACGACACTGGCTCGACCTGGGGGCGGTGGTCCTGCCTCTCCTCCAGCCGCTGCGGTTGCTCCGGCTCGTCGCCACGCTGCTGCTGGTGCAGCGCAGAGCGCGGATGGCCTCGCAGATCCGGCTGACGACGTATGTCGCGGGGGCGGTGGTCGGCCTGCTGATGTTCGGCTCCCTGGCAGTCCTCTCGGTGGAGCGGAACTCGCCGAACGGGAACATCCGGACGCTGGGTGACGCGGTGTGGTGGTCGTTCACGACGATGACGACGGTGGGGTACGGCGACCACGCCCCGACGACCGGTCTGGGCCGGGTGATCGCGGTCGGCCTGATGCTCTCCGGCATCGCCCTGCTCGGTGTCGTCACCGCGAACATCGCCGCGTGGTTCATCGCCCGCTTCGAGAAGGACGACGTGGAGGAACGCCGCCAGACGGAGGCGATCATGGCCTTGACGGAGGAGGTACGAGCGCTGCGCGCACAGGTCGCGGAGCTGCAACAGCAGCAGTCGGTCAGACCGTGAGGCGGGCCCCCGGTTCCCGAACCGGAGGCCCTCCCGCCAGCCAGATGACTGCCAAGAGCGTGTCTATGACGCCCCGTACGAAAGCGACCAACGAAGAAGCCAACGACCGCGCAGATACTGACTCTCCGAGGGACACCCCCAGACCCCCGGCGATGATTCCGAGCGTCGCGCGATCCGGCCCGGTCCGTGACCACGTCCGGTCGGCGGGGGGGAAGGCGTCGCGTCTTCGTACAGGGGCGGACCCCCGGCTCATCGCGCCAGGGGTCCCTCCCTCACTACCCCCGGCGCTAGAACATGCCGTTCCCCGGGGAAGCCGCTCCTGCCAGCCAGATGACTGCCAGGAGCGTGTCTATGGCGCCCAGTACGAAGGCGACCAGAGCCGTCACCGGGCGCGAGCGCGACCAGGTGCGGCCCATGGCCAGCCAACCGCAGACGATCGCCACCGGGCCGAGGATGATCCCCAGCACGAAGAAGCCGGCGACCGCGCAGATGACTCCGATGATTCCGAGCGTCGCGCGATCCGGCCCGGTCCGTGACCACGTCCGGCCACGTGAGCGGGGGTACCTGCGCGTTCCATGACCAAAGCCCGCCATCATCAACAACTCCCGGAACCCCTAGGCAAGTTGGGTTCGATGACTGGCGAGTACCCCCGATGCTCCTGCTAATCCTCCGGTCTTGCGGCGCGCCGCCCCCCTCCGGCAGCGCGCCGCAACGCCGGTCACCCGTCCCGCACTTGCCTGAGGAACATGCCGTACCGGAGGGCTTCACCTACTGTGACGTGCGGTGCGTGCCGGGAGCGAGGAATCTTTAGCGTCTTCACTCTGATGAGGGAAGTCCCGCTGAATTTCCTCAGATGTGGCCCACGCCCGCGCCCGCCTCCGCGTTCGCGCCCTTCTTCGTCAGCAGCGCCACGAAGATCGCGACGGCGGCCACGCCCGCGGCGACCAGCGACGCGAGGCTCATGCCCGAGATGAACGTGTCGTGCGCGACGTCGGTGATCTTCGCGGCGATCGCCTCCGGCGTCCCCTTGGCGATCGGCGGCACGCCGACCTGGACCGCCTCGGAGGCCTGCGCCTGCTGGGCGGGCGTGAGCGCCGGCAGTCCGGCGGCCTTCCAGTTGCCGGCCAGGTCGCTGTCGACCTTGGAGGCCATCACGGCACCGAGCACCGCCGTACCGAGGCTGCCGCCGATCTGCATCGCGGCCTGCTGAAGACCGCCGGCGACACCGGACAGCTCCAGCGGCGCGTTGCCGACGATGACCTCGGTCGCACCGACCATGACCGGGGCGAGACCCAGGCCCAGCAGGGCGAACCAGAGGGACATGACCGCGCTGCCGGTGTCCGTGTCCAGCGTCGACATGCCGTACATCGCTATCGCGGTCGCGGCCATACCGCCGGCCAGCGGGACGCGCGGGCCGAGCTTGGTGATCATCACGCCCGCCAGCGGGGAGCCGACGATCATCATGCCGGTGAGCGGTAGGAGGTGCAGACCCGCGTCGATCGGGCTCATGCCGTGCACGTTCTGGAGGTAGAACGTGACGAAGAACAGGCCGCCCATGAAGGCGATGGCCATCAGGACCATCAGGACCACGCCCGCGGAGAGGGCGACTGAGCGGAACAGGCCCAGCGGGATCAGTGGCTCCTTCACTCTGGTCTCCCAGAAGGCGAAGAGCGCGAAGCCCAGCACCGACACGGCGATGAACGCCCACGTCTTGCCGTCGCCCCAGCCCCACTCCGGGGCCTTGATCAGGGCCCAGACCAGGCAGAACATCGCGCCCGACAGCAGCCCGATGCCGAGCAGGTCGAAGGAGCGCGGGGCGTTCTCCGCACGGTGGTCGAGGAGGATCAGCCCGCCGAGGACGAGGGCGATGACGCCCACCGGCACGTTGATGAAGAACACCGACTGCCAGTTGACGTGTTCGACCAGGACGCCGCCCAGGATCGGGCCGCCCGCGGTGGAGGCGCCGATGACCATGCCCCAGATGCCGATGGCCATGTTGAGCTTCTCGGCCGGGAAGGTCGCCCGCAGCAGTCCGAGCGCGGCCGGCATCAGCAGCGCGCCGAACAGGCCCTGGAAGACGCGGAAGGTGACGACCGCGCCGATGCTGCTGGACAGCCCGATGGCACCGGACGCGGCGGCGAAGCCGACGACGCCGATGAGGAACGTCTGGCGGTGGCCGAAGCGGTCACCGAGCTTGCCCGCGGTGATCAGGGCGACCGCGAGGGCGAGGAAGTACCCGTTGGTGATCCACTGCACCTGGGCGAAGGTGGCGCCGAGGTCCTTCTGGATGGCCGGGTTGGCGATGGCCACGATGGTGCCGTCGAGGGCGACCATCATGACGCCGACGGCCACGGTGATGAGGGTGAACCAGGGATGGCCGCGCAGCCCGGCGGCCGGGGCCGGGCCCGACGGGGAGGCCGACGCCTCGTCCCCCGGCCCCGTCTTGTCGAGCGTGGTCTGACTAGTCATGCTCCGAGGCTAATGACAGCCGCTGACAATTGACAAAGCAATTCACAAGTCGGTAACTGACACACCATGGAAAACCTGCGCGAACGCAAGAAGCAGCGCACCCGTGAGGCCCTGCTGCGCGCCGCCCTCGAACTGTTCACCACGCGCGGGTACGAGCGCACGACCGTCGACGACGTCGTCGCCGCCGTCGACGTCTCGCAGCGCACCTTCTTCCGCTACTTCGCCAACAAGGAGGAGGCCGCCCTCGCCGTGGTGGAGCTGGCGGTGGCGCACTTCGTCGAGGCGGTGCGCGCCCGGCCGCCGCACGAGGCGCCGATGGAGGTCCTGCGGCAGGCGGTCGTGGAGGGCTGGGACTCGCTCAACGACGTCATCGAGTCCGTCGTACCGGTCGAGCTGTACCTGCGGATGTACCAGGTCATCGAATCGACGCCGGTGCTGCTCGCGGCCCATCTGCGGCGTTCCATGGAGAGCGAGGAGGCGCTCGCGCGGATCATCGCCGAGCGCGAGGGGCTCGACGTGGCGGCGGACCCGCGGCCCCGGCTCGTGGTGGCCGTCTTCAGCGGCGTGATGCGGATGACCGAGCGGCAGTGGAGCACCGGTGCGGACTTCGGTCTGGACGCGATGCGGTCGCTCACGGTCTCATATCTCGAACAGGTGGGCCCGGCACTGGCGGGCGACTGGCGAACAAACTGAGGTCATCGTCACGGCGACCGAAACGTGATCCCTGTCACTCGGTTAACGCGAGACCGTCTCGTTCTCCTAGTGTGTCCTCCCAGTGACTTCCTTCGACACCTCTCCCCAACTGAACGTCTGGCGCGCACTGCTCGCGCTGGCCGTGGTGTTCGTGATGCTGGCGACCACCGGGTGGACCGCGCTCAAGGGCGATCGGCCCACCACCCCGCTCCAGGCGTCGCTCAGCGCCTGGGAGCACGGTCGCATCGCAGGACACCACCTCCCCGACCCGGACGCCTCCCCCGCCCGGCTCGCCGTCTTCTTCGCCTCGCTCACCGCTCAGCAGCGCGGCAAGCTCGCCCACCGCTACCCGCTCGCGGTCGGCAACATGAACGGCGCCCCCGTCGAGCTGCGCTACCGCGCCAACCGCGTCGCGCTCGGCCAGGCCCGCAAGACCGAGCTGAAACGCATGCACGACAGCCGCCTGTCCCCGGACGGGCAACGCGACGCGGGCCGTCGTATGCACCGCTACGAGGCGCTGATGAGCGACGAGCGGCACATCCTCGCCTTCGACCCGGAGGGCTCGGGCCGGGTCGCCGAGGTCTTCGGCAGCCTGACCGAGGCGGAGCGGATCTCGGTCGTCGTCCCCGGCGTCGACACCGACCTGCTCACCTTCCAGCGCACCTACCGCAAGTACTCGGCCCCGGTCGGCATGGCCAAGTCCCTGTACGCGGCCGAGAAGGCGGCGAGCCCCTCGGTCCGTACGGCGGTGATCGCCTGGGCCGACTACACCGCGCCGGGCGGGATCGGCCTCGACTCGGCGACCGGCGTGCGGGCCGCCGAGGGGGCGGTCCGGCTGAACGCGCTGGTGCGCGCGCTGCCCGGCAGCGCCCCCGTCTCCCTGTTCTGCCACAGCTACGGCTCCGTGGTCTGCGGGGTCGCCGCGCGCGAACTTCCGGAGCGGGTGGCCGACATCGCGGTGGCCGGCAGTCCGGGGATGCGGGTCGAGAAGGCCTCCCATCTGCACACCTCGGCGCAGGTGTGGGCGATGCGGGACGCGGACGACTGGATCCAGGACGTGCCGTACCTGGAGCTCGGTGGTCTGGGTCATGGAGCCGATCCGGTGTCCTCCGCGTTCGGGGCCCGGGTGCTGTCGGCGGCGGACGCGAAGGGGCACAGCGGCTATTTCGAGCCGGGTACCGAGAGCCTGCTGAACTTCGCCGAGATCGGCGTCGGCGCATACCGCTCGGTGCACTGCTCCGACAACGACAAGGCGTGCCGGGCCGGTTTGTCCGGCGCCACGACGGACGGACGCGCGTAGAGGCGCAGGAATTGCGGTCTGCGCAGGGAGGCGACGGAGGAGCTCGTGCCGCATACGATGAGCCGCATGGGTGACGTACTGGCCGGATTTCATGCCGCCTGGGAGTTCGAGTCCGACTCTGTGCTCATCCGTTACGAACGAGGCATTCGAACACCCAAGCTGTTCCAGTCCCTGGGCGAGCGCCGGATTCCGCTGCGGGCGCTGTCCGGGGTGACCCTCACCCCGGGCAAGCGCGGCACGGTCGTCCTGCGCGCCGAGCCCAGGCCGGGCGCCGACCCTCTCATGGAGGCGGCGGCCGGGCAGCTGAAGGAAGGGTGCGACCCGTACCGGCTGGTGCTGCCGGCCGAGCGGGAGACCCTCGCCGAGTACTACGCCGACGAGCTGCGGGCACAACTGACGCCGGGCGACGAGCCGGTGGAACGCTTCCTCGTGCCGGCGCCCGAGGTGCCGTTGTCCTTCAAGGCGTACGACGGGAAGGCGTCCTTCGACGGGAAGACCGTGTTCTTCCGGTGGTTCTGGACGGGGGCGTCGTCGGCGAAGTGGAAGGCGGGCGACCAGAGTTTCGCCGTGTCCCAGCTGAGCGGGGTGGAGTGGCGGTCGCCGGAGGTGTTCGAGGGGCATCTACGGCTGCTGCGCAGTGACGTGGCGTCGCCCGCGCAGGCCGATCAGGATCCGGCGGCGGTGGTGTTCGGGCTGGGGTACGGGCCGGTCCATGAGTCGTTGCCGTTCGCCGCGGCGGTGTTGGCGGCGGTTCGGGAGCGCGGGGCCGTGGCGGCGGTGCCGGCCGCCGCGCCGAGGCGCGATCCGGCCGACATCGCTGAGCGGATTCGCCATCTGGGAGAGCTGCATCAGGCTGGGTTGGTGACTGATGAGGAGTTCTCCATGAAGAAGGCGGAGTTGTTGGCTGAGTTGTGAGGCAGTTCGTCGGGTGCGGGTGGTTCGTGGCTGGTCGCGCAGTTCCCCGCGCCCCTAAAAGCCTTTCACTCACGTCCGGCGGAAGTGAACGCCATATCGGCGTAGCGGTCGCCCGCCACCTTCCCCGCGATCGGCTCCAGCAACGCCAGTTCCGCCTCCGTCAGTTCGATGCCCACCGCCCCCACGTTCTCCTCCACCCGGCTCGCCTTCCGGGTGCCCGGGATCGGGATCACCGGCAGGTCGTGCACCTGTGCCTGCTGGTGGACCCAGGCCAGTGCCACCTGGCCCAAGGACACCCCGTGGGTCTCGGCCACCGTGCGGATCGGTTCCAGGAGGGCCACGTTCGACGCCGCGTTCTCGCCCGTGAAGCGGGGCTGCTGGCGGCGGAAGTCGCCGGCGGTGAGGTCCTTGTCGGCGTTGGCGAAGGAGCCGGTGAGGAAGCCGCGGCCGAGCGGGGAGTAGGGGACCAGGGTGACGCCGAGGTCGCGGGCGGTCGGGACCACGCCGGACTCGATGTCGCGGCTGAACAGGGACCACTCCGACTGCACGGCGGCGATGGGGTGGACGCCCTGGGCCGCCCGCAGCTCGGTGCCGGTGACCTCGCTCAGGCCCAGGTGCTTGACCTTGCCCTCGCGGACCAGTTCGGCCATGACGCCGACGGTCTCCTCGATCGGCACGTTCACATCGCGCCGGTGCATGTAGTAGAGGTCGATGACGTCGACGTCGAGGCGCTTGAGGCTGGCCTCGACGGCCTGGCGGATGTAGGGCGGGTCGTTGCGGATGATGCGCCGGGTCGGGTCGTCCGGCGGGACCGTCAGAGCGAACTTGGTGGCGATCACCAGCTCGTCGCGGTGGGCCTTGAAGAACGGGGAGAGGAACTTCTCGTTCTCCCCGGCGCCGTAGGCGTCCGCCGTGTCGTAGAGGGTGACGCCGAGTTCCAGGGCGCGTTCCAGGGTGGCGCGCGACTCGCCCGCGTCGGCGGGGCCGTAGGCGAAGCTCATGCCCATGCAGCCCAGGCCCTGAACTCCCACCTCGGGGCCGTCGGCGCCCAGTCGTGCGGTGGGGATCGTGCGGTCGGTCATCCGGCTTTCTCCGTTTCGTAGGCGCGACCGGCATCGGCGTAGAAGCTGATCTTCCGGTCGAGAACGGCGAGGGTGTCCTGGAGCTCCGCGATCCGGGACAGCACGTCCCGGCGGGTCGTCTCCAGAAGCTCGTACCGTTCGCTGAATGTGTGGTCGCCCTCGCGCACCAGTTCCGCGTACCGCACCATGTCGGCGACCGGCATGCCGGTGAGCCGGAGCTTGCCGACGAGGTCGAGCCAGTCCAGGTCGCGGTTGCTGTACCGGCGCTGGCCGGTGTGCGAGCGGTCGATGTGCGGCATCAGGCCGATGCGCTCGTACCAGCGCAGGGTGTGCGCGGACAGTCCGGTAAAGGCGACGACTTCGCTGATCGTGTAGCTGTCCTGGCCCTCGGGGCGCCGATGCGGGTGCGGCGGGGCGGCACAGCTGTCGGTCCTGGTACCCGTGGTCGTGGTCTCCATCACCGTCATGACCCCCACGCTAAAACCTTGGAGTGCACTCCAAGCAAGCGGAACAGGTAAGAAATCCGCAGGACGGGACGGGGCGCGCTGACTAGCGTGCGGGACATGAGTCTCGTACGACGTGCTGAGCCCGAGGATGCCGCGGAAGTGCTGCGGCTGCGCCAGGTGATGATCGACTCGATGGCCGGTGCCGACCCGTCCACAGCGTGGCACACGGAGTCGCTGCCGGTCCTGCGGGCCCGGCTGGCGGAGCCGGACGGGGACTTCGCCGCCTTCGTCGTCGACCACCCCGAGCGGTCCGGAGCCCTGGCGGCGCTGGTGTGCGGGACGGTCGACTACCGGATCGGCAAGGCCGGGAACCCGCACGGTGTCGTCGGCTTCGTCTTCAGCGTCGCCACCGACCCCGACGCCCGGCGGCGGGGATACGCGCGTGCCGGCATGACCGCGCTGCTGGACTGGTTCCGTGAGCGCGGTGTCCGCCGCGTCCAGCTCACCGCGTCGACCGAGGCCAGGACGCTGTACGACTCCCTCGGCTTCCTGCCCAAGCCGGACCCCTTGCTGGAGCTGGCGCTGTGAGCGCTTAGGCTCGACGGCATGTCGTTGAAGAGCCTCGCGCTGATCGAGAACTGGCCGGTTCCCACCGCCGCGGCGGGTGTCGTACAGGCTGACGGTACGGTCCTCGGCACCCACGGGCCCGTCGACCGGCGTTTCCCGCTGGCCTCGGTCACCAAGCCGCTCGCGGCGTACGCGGCGCTCGTCGCGTACGAGGAGGGCGCGATCGAGCTCGACGAGCCGGCGGGGCCCGCCGGGTCGACGGTCCGGCATCTGCTCGCCCACACCTCGGGGCTGGCCTTCGACGAGCACAGGGTGACCGCGCCTCCCGGTGAGCGCCGGCTGTACTCCAACGCCGGGTTCGAGCAGCTCGGCGACCACATCGCGAAGGCGACGGACATCCCCTTCGCCGAGTATCTGCGCCAGGCGGTCCTGGAGCCGCTGGGCATGGCGTCGACCTCGCTGGAGGGCTCGCCGGCCAAGGACGGTGTGTCGACGGTCGGGGATCTCGCCCGGTTCGCCGCCGAGGTCCAGGCACCGCGCCTTCTCGACCCCCGCACGGTCGCCGACGCGATGACCGTCCAGTACCCGGGCACCAAGGGTGTTCTGCCGGGCTACGGCCACCAGAACCCCAACGACTGGGGCCTCGGCTTCGAGATCCGCGACGCCAAGTCCCCCCACTGGACGGGCTCTTCGTCCTCGCCGCGCACCTTCGGGCACTTCGGTCAGTCCGGTACGTTCCTGTGGGTCGACCCGGGCGCGGGGGCGGCCTGCGTGGCGCTGACGGACCGGGCGTTCGGGCCGTGGGCGGTGGAGGCGTGGCCGCCGTTCACGGACGCGGTGCTGGCCGAACTCCGCGGCCGCTAGGCCATCTCCCACAGCAGCAGCTCGGCCCGCGTCACCGCCACGGCGTCCACGTCCTCGGCGTCGGTGATGCGTGCCGCGTCGCCGGGCCCCAACTCGTCTCCGCCCAGCCGGACTTCACCGCGTACGACATGGACGTACACGTACGCCCCGTCCGGCACCGCGGTCCGCTCCCCCGCCGCGAGGCGCCGTACGTGGAGCATCGCGGCCGCCTCCGGGACGGCGTACGGGGTGGAGTCGGCGATGCCGCGGACGATCTCGTAGGCGGGGTCACCGCCCGGCTCCCGCGGGGCCAGCCACATCTGGAGGAAGGTCAGGGGCCGGTCCCCGTCGTTGCGCTCCACGTGCCGGACGCCGCCGGCGGAACTCAGCCGCTGCACGTCCCCGGCGCGGACCCGCGTCTCGTGCCCCGCCGAGTCGCGATGTGTGAGCTCGCCCTGCACCACCCACGTCACGATCTCGGTGTGGCTGTGCGGATGCTCGTCGAAGCCCGCGCCGGGGGCGAGCCGCTCCTCGTTGCAGGCGATCATCGCGCCGAAGCGGAGGTTGTCGGGGTCGTAGTGGGAGCCGAAGGAGAAGGCGTGACGGGAGTCGATCCCGGCCGCCGGGTCGCCCCCCGGGAAACGCTCACCAGCACGTCGCACATCCATCACGAGCCCCACCGTAGACCCCGCCAGCGCATGCTCCCGTCCGGATAAGGCAGTCTTGTCCCGTGCCCGAACCCGAAACCGGCAACACCGCAGCCGCCGCATCCGTCGTCCATCCGCACTCCGCGACCCTGAAGAGGCTGGAGAAGTCGTCCGGGTCCCTCGCCGCGCAGGCCATCGCGCGCATGGACGAGACACTGCCGTGGTACCGGGCCATGCCCCCGGAGAACCGTTCCTGGATCGGGCTGGTCGCGCAGGCCGGTATCGCCGCCTTCACCGAGTGGTTCCGGCATCCCGACGCTCCGCAGGCCATCTCCACCGACGTCTTCGGCACCGCTCCCCGCGAGCTGACCCGGGCCATCACCCTGCGGCAGACCGTCGAGATGGTGCGCACCACCATCGAGGTCATGGAGAGCGCCATCGACGAGGTGGCGGCTCCCGGTGACGAGTCCATCCTGCGCGAGGCCCTGCTCGTGTACGCCCGCGAGATCGCCTTCGCCACCGCCCAGGTCTACGCCCAGGCCGCGGAGGCACGGGGTGCCTGGGACGCCCGTCTCGAGTCGCTGGTCGTCAACGCCGTGCTGAGCGGCGAGGCCGACGAAGGGGCGGTCAGCCGGGCCGCCGCTCTCGGATGGAACGCTCCCGAACATGTCTGTGTCGTCCTCGGCACCGCCCCCGACGGGGACTCCGAGCTGACCGTCGAGGCCATCCGGCGGGCCGCCCGGCACGCCAAGCTCCAGGTGCTCACCGGGGTGCTCGGCGACCGGCTCGTCGTCATCGCCGGCGGCAGCGACAATCCGCTCGCGGTCGCCAAGTCGCTGATCGGGCCTTATGCGGCGGGACCTGTGGTCGCCGGGCCCGTGGTGCCCGATCTGCTGGCCGCGACCCGGTCCGCGCAGGCCGCCGCGGCCGGTCTGAAGGCATGTTCCGCCTGGCAGGACGCCCCGCGCCCGGTACTGGCCGACGATCTGCTGCCGGAGCGCGCGATCGCCGGTGACCCCAGCGCCCGCGAGCAACTGGTGGAGGAGATCTACAGACCGCTGGAGCAGGCCGGCTCGGCACTGCTGGAGACGCTCTCCGTCTATCTCGAACAGGCGAGCAGTCTCGAAGGCGCGGCCCGGATGCTCTTCGTCCATCCCAACACCGTGCGCTACCGGCTTCGACGTGTGACTGACGTCACCGGCTGGTCACCCTCGGATGTACGCTCGGCATTCACGTTGCGGATCGCGCTGATCCTGGGGCGTCTGGTCGACGGGGATCTCCAGCTCTAGGCTTTTGTCGGGGGCCCACAAAACCCCCCCGTGTTCTTCGTCCCTGTCCCCACGGGCGGCCGTGGCCGTCCACAAGAGAGAGTGTGAGAGTGCTCGTACTCGTCGCTCCCGGCCAGGGCGCCCAGACGCCCGGCTTCCTGACTCCTTGGCTCGAACTCCCCGGTGCCGCCGACCGCGTCGCCGCGTGGTCGGACGCCATCGGGCTGGACCTTGCCCACTACGGCACACAGGCCGACGCGGACGCCATCCGTGACACCGCGGTGGCGCAGCCGCTGCTGGTCGCCGCCGGGATCCTGTCGGCGGCGGCACTCGGTGCCGTCACGCCCGGCGCGGTCGCGGGCCACTCCGTCGGTGAGTTCACCGCCGCCGCCCTCGCCGGTGTCCTCGACGACACCGCCGCCCTCACCCTCGTGCGCAAGCGCGGTCTGGCGATGGCCGAGGCCGCCGCGATCACCGAGACCGGGATGTCGGCGCTGCTCGGCGGCGACCCCGAGACCTCCGTGGCGCACCTGGAGAAGCTCGGTCTGACCCCGGCGAATGTGAACGGCGCGGGCCAGATCGTGGCCGCCGGCACGCTGGAGCAGCTCGCCGCGCTGAACGAGGACAAGCCCGAGGGTGTCCGCAAGGTCATCGCGCTGAAGGTGGCCGGCGCCTTCCACACGCACCACATGGCGCCCGCGGTCGACGCGCTGGCGAAGGCCGCCGAGGCCGTCACGCCCACCGACCCGACGCTCCCCTACGTCTCCAACAAGGACGGACGGACCGTCGCCACCGGCGCCGAGGTGCTGGAGCGGCTGGTCGGCCAGGTGGCCAACCCGGTCCGCTGGGACCTGTGCATGGAGACGTTCAAGGAGCTCGGCGTCACCGCGCTCGTCGAGGTGTGCCCGGGCGGCACCCTCACCGGGCTCGCCAAGCGTGCCCTGCCGGGTGTGAAGACCCTGGCGCTCAAGACCCCCGACGACCTCGACGCCGCTCGCGAGCTCATCGCCGAGCAGAGCGCCTGAAAAGGAGCCAACGAGCAATGTCGAAGATCAAGCCCAGCAAGGGCTCCCCGTACGCGCGGATCATGGGCGTCGGCGGCTACCGCCCGACCCGGGTCGTGCCCAACGAGGTGATCCTCGAGACGATCGACTCGTCCGACGAGTGGATCCGTTCGCGCTCCGGCATCGAGACCCGGCACTGGGCGAACGACGAGGAGACCGTCGCCGCGATGTCGATCGAGGCGTCCGGCAAGGCCATCGCGGACGCCGGGATCTCCGCCGAGCAGATCGGCGGCGTGATCGTCTCGACCGTCTCGCACTTCAAGCAGACCCCGGCCGTGGCGACGGAGATCGCCGACAAGCTGGGCACGAACAAGGCCGCCGCGTTCGACATCTCCGCCGGCTGCGCGGGCTTCGGCTACGGCCTGACCCTCGCCAAGGGCATGATCGTCGAGGGTTCGGCCGAATACGTCCTCGTCATCGGCGTCGAGCGGCTCTCGGACCTGACCGACCTGGAGGACCGCGCGACGGCCTTCCTGTTCGGTGACGGTGCCGGCGCCGTCGTCGTGGGCCCCGCCAAGGAGCCGGGCATCGGCCCGACGGTGTGGGGCTCCGAGGGCGACAAGTCCGAGACGATCAAGCAGACCGTGCCGTGGACGGACTACCGTTCCGGCGAGGTCGCCAAGTTCCCCGCCATCACGCAGGAGGGCCAGGCGGTGTTCCGCTGGGCCGTCTTCGAGATGGCGAAGGTCGCCAAGGAGGCGCTGGACGTCGCCGGCATCACCGCGGACGACCTGGATGTCTTCATTCCGCACCAGGCCAACGAGCGGATCATCGACTCGATGGTGAAGACACTGAAGCTGCCGGAGTCCGTCACGGTCGCCCGTGACGTTCGCACCACCGGCAACACCTCGGCCGCCTCGATCCCGCTCGCGATGGAGCGGCTCCTGGCGACCGGCGAGGCCAAGAGCGGCGACACCGCGCTCGTCATCGGCTTCGGGGCGGGTCTCGTCTACGCCGCCACTGTCGTTACCCTCCCCTAGGCACTCCGTGCCGGATCACACGGTCCGGTACGGGAAGCACCACCTGCCACACCCTCTGGATCAAGAAGAAGGAGCGCCTCACATGGCCGCCACTCAGGAAGAGATCGTCGCCGGTCTCGCCGACATCGTGAACGAGATCGCCGGCATCCCGGTCGAGGACGTCCAGCTGGACAAGTCCTTCACCGACGACCTGGACGTCGACTCGCTGTCCATGGTCGAGGTCGTCGTCGCCGCTGAAGAGCGCTTCGACGTCAAGATCCCGGACGAGGACGTCAAGAACCTCAAGACGGTCGGCGACGCGACCGACTACATCCTCAAGCACCAGGCCTGAGCCACCCCTTAGGCCCGGCTGCACAAGCCCCGCCACCCGGCGGTGGCGCCGCTGAATCCTCGTGATACTTGGAGAAAGATTTCCCGTGAGCCCGACCAATCGCACCGTGGTCGTCACCGGTATCGGCGCAACCACACCGCTGGGTGGCGACGCAGCCTCTACCTGGGAAGGCCTGATCGCCGGCAAGTCCGGTGTGAAGCCCCTTGAGCAGGAGTGGGCGGCCGACCAGGCCGTCCGCATCGCGGCGCCCGTCGCCGTGGAGCCGACCGAGGTCATCCCCCGGCCGCAGGCCCGCCGCCTCGACCGCTCGGCGCAGTTCGCGCTGATCGCGGCCAAGGAGGCGTGGGCGGACGCCGGGTTCGAGGCCAAGGCCGGCGAGGACCCCGCCGTCGACCCCGACCGTCTGGGGGCCGTCATCGCCTCCGGCATCGGTGGCGTCACGACGCTGCTCGACCAGTACGACGTGCTGAAGGAGAAGGGCGTCCGCCGCGTCTCCCCGCACACCGTCCCCATGCTCATGCCGAACGGCCCCTCGGCCAACGTCGGTCTGCTCGTCGGTGCCCGTGCCGGTGTGCACACCCCGGTGTCCGCCTGCGCCTCGGGCGCGGAGGCCATCGGCTACGCCATCGAGATGATCCGCTCCGGCCGCGCCGACGTCGTCGTCGCGGGTGGCACGGAGGCGGCGATCCACCCGCTGCCCATCGCCGCGTTCGGCAACATGATGGCGATGTCCAAGAACAACGAGAACCCGCAGGGCGCCTCGCGTCCCTACGACACCGCGCGCGACGGCTTCGTGCTCGGCGAGGGTGCCGGTGTCATCGTCCTGGAGTCCGCGGAGCACGCCGCCAAGCGCGGTGCCCGCGTGTACGCCGAGGCCGTGGGCCAGGGCATCTCCGCCGACGGTCACGACATCGTGCAGCCGGAGCCGGAGGGCCGGGGCATCGCCCACGCCCTTCAGAACCTGCTGGACAACAGCGACCTGGACCCGGCGGAGATCGTGCACGTCAACGCGCACGCCACCTCGACGCCGGCCGGTGACGTGGCCGAGCTGAAGGCGCTGCGCAAGGTGTTCGGCGACGACACCGACCACTTCGCGGTGTCCGCGACGAAGTCCATGACGGGCCACCTGCTGGGTGGTGCCGGTGGTGTGGAGTCCGTCGCCGCGATCCTCGCCCTGTACCACCGGGTCGCGCCGCCGACCATCAACGTCGAGAACCTCGACCCGGAGGCGGAGGCCAACGCCGACGTCGTCCGCGGTGAGGCGCGCAAGCTGCCCGTGGAGGGCCGTATCGCCGCGCTGAACGACTCGTTCGGCTTCGGCGGCCACAACGTGGTGCTGGCGTTCCGCACGGTCTGAGCAGTGCTCGTACGCAACGGAAGGGCCCCCACCGGTCGGTGGGGGCCCTTCGGCGTGTCCACGAGGCCTAGACCACCTGGTGCAGCCAGCGCACCGGCGCGCCCTCGCCGGCGTACCGGAACGGCTCCAGCTCGTCGTCCCACGGCTTGCCCAGGAGTTTGGCGATCTCGGCCTCCAGGTCCGTCTCGCCCTGCTGGGAGCGGGTCAGGGCGGCGCGCAGCCGGTCCTCGGGGATCAGGATGTCGCCGTGGATGCCGGTGACGGCGTGGAAGATGCCGAGGTCGGGGGTGCAGCTGTAGCGCTCGCCCTCGGCCGTGGGGCAGGGCTCGGCGGTCACCTCGAAGCGGAGCAGGTGCCAGCCTCTGAGGGCCGACGCGAGCTTGGAGGCGGTGCCCGGCTGGCCTTGCCAGGAGAACTCCGAGCGCCAGGTGCCGGGGGCCGCGGGCTGCCGGATCCAGTCGAGGTTGACGCGCGTGCCGAGCACTCCGGCGACGGCCCACTCGACGTGCGGGCACAGCGCGCGCGGAGCGGAGTGCACGTACAGAACTCCACGTGTCGTCACCGGGACCTCCGGGCAGAGCGGGACCATTGTGCGGACGAGATGAGTGGCGGTGGCGGCAGCCACGTTGATGGCGAGGCTACCGTGCGGCGGCGCAAGGAGTGTGACGTACCGTCGGTCCCGGTGCCGGGAAACGCCCGCCATTCACCCGGCAGGACGCTAGTACGGGGGGTTCGGGGTTCCCGGGGCGTGGTCGGGAACCCCCGTGCGTTGTCATGGAGGGGGACGAATTCCGCAAGGACCTGCAAGTCGACCGAGGGGGTCACCAGGGGATGCGTAGCCGGGGTGCGCGTGCCGTTCTCGCCGTCGTGACGGCGGGTGTTCTGGGCGTCGCGGGGTGCGATGCCGTCGGTGGCAACGCGTCGGAGCCGTCCGGCTCCGCGGCCCAGAGAGTCAAGCCGTCCCCGTCGCCGACGCCGCTGTGGGACCGCAGCCCGGCATCGCTCGCCGCGGTCGGTGACTCCATCACCCGGGGTTTCGACGCCTGTTCGCTGCTCAAGGACTGCGCGGAGGCGTCGTGGGCGACCGGCAGCGACACCGCGGTCGACAGTCTCGCCGTACGCCTGCTGGGGCGGGCGAAGGCGGCGTCGTCCAGCTGGAACTACGCGGTGACCGGGGCGCGGATGGCGGATCTCGCCGGGCAGATGGCGCAGGCGGCGACGCGGCGGCCGGAGTTGGTGACGGTGATGGCGGGGGCCAATGACGCGTGCCGGGACTCGGCCGCGGCGATGACGTCGGTGGCCGATTTCCGGGCGCAGTTCGAGGAGGCGATGGACACGCTGCGGGCGGCCGCGCCGAAGGCGCAGGTGTATGTGGCGAGCGTGCCGAACCTGAAGCGGCTGTGGTCGCAGGGCCGGACGAACCCGCTGGGCAAACAGGTGTGGAAGCTGGGGATCTGCCCGTCGATGCTGGGCGACGCGGACGCGCTGGACGCGGCGGCGACCGAGCGGCGCGACACCGTGCAGGAGCGGGTGGAGGCGTACAACGAGGTGTTGGAGTCGGTGTGCGCGAAGGACAAGCGGTGCCGTTTCGACGGCGGCGCGGTCTACGAGTACCGGTTCGGGACCGACCAGTTGAGCCACTGGGACTGGTTCCACCCGAGTGTGGACGGCCAGGCGAGGCTCGCTGACATCGCCTACCGGAAAGTCACCGCTCCCACCGCGTGACTTAAAGTTCCGCACATGAACGAACTCTTCGGCACACTTCCCGACGGCACCCCGGTTCACCGCTGGACGCTGGAGCGGGCCGGTGTGCGGGTGCGGGTGTTGTCGTACGGCGGGATCGTGCAGTCGGTGGAGGTGCCGGACCGGGACGGGCGCGTCCACAACGTGGTGCTGGGGTTCGCGGACCTGGACGGCTATCTCACGCACACCGGGCCCTACTTCGGCGCGCTGATCGGCCGCTTCGCGAACCGGATCGCCGGCGGCCGCTTCCCGCTGGACGGGGTGACGTACGCGCTCGCGCCCAACGGCGCGCCCAACTCGCTGCACGGTGGCGAGCGCGGCTTCGACAAGCGGGTGTGGGACGTGACGCCGGTCGGCGAGCACGGACTGCGGCTGGCGCGGGTCAGTCCGCACGGCGAGGAGGGGTTCCCGGGGCGGCTCGACGTCTCGGCGACCTACGCGCTGGACGCCGACGGGGCGCTGCGGATCGCCTACGAGGCGACGACGGACGCGCCGACCGTCGTCAACTTCACCAACCACAGCTACTTCAACCTGGCCGGCTCCGGGAACGCCGGCGGTCATGAGCTGCGGCTGGCCGCCTCCCGGTACACGCCGGTGGACGCGGACCTGATCCCGACCGGGGCGCTGGAGGATGTGACGGGCGGGCGGTTCGACTTCCGTGAGGGGCGCAAGACCGGGTCGGGCTACGACCACAACTTCGTGCTCGACAAGGGCGTGACGGACGCGCCCGTCGAGGTCGCCGAGCTGTACGACCCCTCCTCCGGCCGCGTCCTGACCGTCTCGACCACCGAGCCGGGCTTGCAGCTCTACACCGCCGATCATCTGCCCGAGCCCTTCGCCCCCTGCGACGGCGTGGCACTGGAGACCCAGCACTTCCCCGACTCCCCCAACCAGCCCGACTTCCCCAGTACGGTCCTGCGCCCCGGCGCGGTGTTCCGCTCGGAGACGGTGTACGCGTTCGGCACGCGCTGAGCTCCCCGGGAAAGCATTTGCCCCGACCCGGGTGTCAGGTCCCGGGCCGGGGCTGCTCGTGGGGAGACTTGTCCCGGATCAGACGTTAATCGTCTCGGTGAGACGGCGGTCCGTGATCGACCGTCCGATCTCGATCTCGTACGAACCCTTCACAAACGACCACGCTCCCTCCTCCTCGCTCCAGGTCTCGAAGGCCCGGCGGGGGATCTCCACCGTGACCTCGGCGGTCTCGCCGGGGGCCGCCTCGACCCCGGCGAAGCCGGCGAGGGCGCGCTCCGGGCGGTCGCCCGGCTCGGCGGGGGCGAGATAGACCTGGACCACCTCACGGCCCGCGCGCTCGCCGGTGTTGCGGACGCGGACCTTGACGGTCGTACCGGTGACCTCGACGGATTCGTAGGCCCAGTCGGTGTAGCCGAGGCCGTGGCCGAAGGGGTACGAGGGGGTGCGGCCCTCCTTCGCCCAGGCGCGGTAGCCGATGAAGACGTCCTCGGTGTACGGGAGCCGGCCGTCCTGCGGGGTGACCCGGGTGACCGGGGCGTCGGCGAGGGCGCCCCAGGTGGTGGGGAGGCGGCCGCCGGGCTCGTGGGCGCCGGTGAGGACATCGGCGAGGGCCGCGCCGCCCTCCTGGCCGGGGAACCAGCTGAGCAGGACGGCGGCGACGTCGTCGCGCCACGGGAGCTCCACCGGGGAGCCGGAGTTGACGACCACGACCGTGTTCGGGTTGGCGGCGGCGACGGCGCGGACCAGGTCGTCCTGGCGGCCGGGCAGGTTCATGTCCTTGCGGTCGAAGCCCTCGGACTCGACGCGATCGGTGGTGGCGACCACGACGACGGCCGTGTCGGCGTTCCGCGCGGCCGCCACCGCCTCCGTGATCAGCTCGTCGGGGTCGCGCTGCGGCTCCTGGTGGGCGAGGGCGAAGGCGACGACCTTGAAGGGGAAGCCCTCGGGGAGCCGGAAGACATGGGTGAGGGAGACCTCGACCGGCTCTGAGGCGGTCAGTTCGACCTCGGCGCGCGGCACCGGGGAGCCGAAGAAGGCCTCGAACGGGTCGGTGGTGTCGGCGGGGAGCTGGAGGTCGTCGTAGTACGGGGTGCCGTCGACGGTGAGGGTGAAGGCGCCGACGCCCTTGATGCCGAAGGTGTGCGGGCCGGTGTCACGCGGGGTGAAGGTGCCGGTCAGCTCGATGGTGTGGAGGGTGTCGTGGGTGACGCCGTCGGGGAGGTCGTCGCCCATCCACTGGATCTGGCCGTTGGGCGCGGAGCCTGTGCCGAGGACGTTGCCGTCGGCGTCCCGGCAGACGGCGTGCAGCGTGAAGCCCTTGTCGGCGACGGCGAGTTCGGTGTCGGGGTCGGCGCCGACGGCGTACGTCAGGTCGGGCAGGGCCGCGGTGAGGCCGTCGAGCGGGGAGACGATCCGGGACGGGAAGACGGTGGCGGAGCCACCGCCGAGGACACGGGCGTCGCGGGCGGCGGCGCCGATGAGGGCGACGCTCCCGGGCTTCAGCGGCAGGGCGCCCTGGTTGCGGACCAGGACGAAGGCGCGGCGGGCGATCTCGCGGGCGAGCGCCTGGCCGTCGACGGTGTCGGGGAGTTCGGTGACGACGGGTTCGACGTCCGCCAGGGCGCCGACGCGGGCGGCGAGCCGCAGGACGTTGCGGACGGCGGTGTCGACCTTGGCCTCGTCGACCTCGCCGTCCCGCACGGCCTGGGCGAGCGCGGGGCCGTAGACGGTCTGCGGGCCGGGCATGGCCACGTCGAGGCCGCCCTCGATGGCGCCCTTGGTGGAGCGGGCGGCCATCCAGTCGGAGACGTTGTAGCCGTCGAAGCCCCACTCGCCGCGCGCGATCTCGTTCACCAGGTGGTGGTGCTCGGTCATGGTGACGCCGTTGACCTGGTTGTAGGCGGTCATGATGCCCCAGGGGCGGGCGTTCTCGACGATGAGCTCGAAGGGCCGCAGATACAGCTCGCGCAGGGCCCGTTCGGAGACGAGGTTGTCGACGGTGAAGCGGTCGGTCTCGGCGTCGTTGGCGACGAAGTGCTTGACGGTGGTGCCGACGCCGCCGGACTGGACGCCGCTCACGTATCCCGCGCCGATCAGACCGGTCAGGTACGGGTCCTCGCTGTAGGCCTCGAAGTGCCGGCCGCCGAGCGGGGAGCGGTGCAGGTTGACGGTGGGGGCGAGCAGCACGTGGACGCCCTTGCGGCGGGCCTCCTGGGCGAGCAGGACGCCTGCGCGGCGGGCGAGTTCGGGGTCCCAGGTGGCGCCGAGGGCGGTCGGGGACGGCAGGGCGATCGACGGGTCGTCGGCGGTCCAGCGCACCCCTCGGACGCCGATCGGGCCGTCGGACATGACGAGCGACGCGAGGCCGATCTCGGGCAGGGCGGGCAGCGTCCACATGTCCTGGCCGGACAGCAGCCGGGCCTTGGCATCCAGGTCGAGCTTGCCGAGAGCGGCCTCGACGGCGGCCTCGCGGGCCTGGTCGGCGGTTCCCTGCATCACGGTGCCTCCTCGTCGAAGTCCCTGCACGCCTCCATCCTGCCTCGGCGACCCGCGACGCGGTCGAGACCGCGACCGTCAATCGGGGAACCCCTGAACTTCCCGGCTACTGGCGCCAGATGACGGCCAGGGCCTTGCTCACCACGCATACGACGGCGAAGGCCACGGCCCAGCCCACGGCCCCGGCGGCGGACAGCGCGGCCACGCCCGCCCCGAACCAGAGCAGTTCGAAGCCGACGCGGACCGCACCTCGGGTCTTGTACGGGGCCTTCGGCGAACCGAAGCACGACCACAGCACGATGAGCACGGCCGGGGCGCCGAGGCCGAACAGCCAGGTGAGCGGGGTCGCCACGGCACGGGTGAAGCCCCAGTAGCCGACGGCCGCCAGCGCGCCCAGTTCGATGAGGAAGAGCACGCCCAGGTTCGTCGCCTTCATGGCAGGCAGTATCACCCGGAAGGGATCACCGCGGTGCGGGCACCGCGGCGACGACCTCCACCTCGATCAGGGCCTCCGCCCGGAACAGCCGCGGCACCTCGAACGTCATGCTGGTGGGCGGGGTGCCGGTGAGGAACTCCCCGCGTACGGCGCCGTATTCGGCGAGGCGGCCGATGTCCGTCAGATAGGTCCGGATGTTGATGACGTCGGCGAGTGTCGCGCCGTGCGCCCTCAGCAGCGCGTCGATGGTCTCGAAGACGCCCCGGCTCTGCTCGGCGAGGGTGTCGCCCTCGGCTATCTGGCCGGAGAGGAACAACAGGGCGCTGCCGTCGGCCTGTTCGACGCGGGCGACCTGGGAGTAGTAGGGGCTCAGGGGCTGGGGTGCGGAGGCCGGGTTGTCGAGGGTGATCTTCACGGGGTTTGGTTCCTTCAGCGGTCGGCGGTACGGATGCGGGCGGCGGCCACGGAGATGTCCGTGCCGGGCTCGGCGACCCGTCGGTACTGGTCCGACGCGGCCTCGATGACGGGCAGTTCGGCGGCCTGCGTGGCCAGGTCGAGGTCCTTCACCGCGAGCGCCGTGTCGAAGTGGACGCCCTCCGCGAAGGCGCGGGCGACGGCTCCCCCGAGGGGACTGTGGGCGAGGGCCGCGCGGGCCGTCTCCCCGTCCAGACCGAGGGCGTCGGCGAGCCGCAGCGCCTCGGCGACGACCGCGATCCCCCCGATGACGGCCGAGTTGACGACGAGCTTGAGCGCGGCGCCGGAGCCGAGCGGCCCGGTGCGGGTGACGGTGCCGAGGTGCGCGAGGACATGCGCGACGGGGGCCGTGTCACCGCCGGCGAGGATGCCGAGCGTGCCCGCGGCGGCCTTGTCGGTGCTGCCCATGACGGGGGCGTCGACGACGGAGACGCCGGCGAACCGGTCGAGTCGGCGTACGGCGTCGGGCCCGACGGTGGACATCTCGATCCAGTGCGTGCCGGGGCGCAGGGCCGGTGCGATGGCCTCCGTGACCGCCTCCAGCGCGGCCGGCCCGGCGAGCATCGTGACGACGACGTCGGCGTCCCGTACGGCGTCGGCGGGTGACACGGCCGCGACGGCTCCCTCGGCGACGAGGGCCGCGGTCTTCTCGGCGGTGCGGTTCCAGACCGTCAACGGGTGGCCGGCGGCGAGGAGTCGGCGGGCCATGGGGGCGCCCATGTGCCCGAGGCCCAGGAATGCGATGTGCTCCATGGCCACGACGCTATGCGGCGGCCGACGCATGCGACAAGCGAATGTCTAGCATGGCTGCCATGCCGACCTCGCATGAATTCGAGACGCTCGACCTCTCGACCGTCTGGCTGCGGGCCTTCCTGGAGGTCGCCCGCCAGGGGTCCTTCACCGTCGCCGCGCGCGGCCTCGGCTGGACCCAGTCCGCGGTGTCCCGGCAGATCTCCTCGCTGGAGGCGGCCCTGGGCGGCGCCCCGCTCTTCGACCGGCTGCCGAGGGGCGTACGGCTCACCGAGGCCGGTCGCGTGCTCGTGCCGTACGCCGAGACCGTCGCCGAGGCACTGCGGGGCGCCGGGCGGGAGCTCACCGCCCTGCGGGAACTCGCGGGCGGGCGGCTGCGGTTCGGGGCGTTCGCGACGGCCGACGCGGCGCTGGTGCCGCAGGCGCTGGCCGCGTTCCGGGCCCGGCATCCGAAGGTGCGGGTCGCCCGCGAGGAGGGCTTCACCCCGAGGCTCCTGGACCGGCTGACCGCCGGCCATCTGGACCTGGCGGTCGTCTCGACGACGGGCCGCCCGCCCTTGGAGTCGTACGACCTGCACCACCTCCTCGACGAGTCCCTGTACGTCGCCGTCCCCGCCGGTCATCCGCTGGCGGACGGCCGCCCGGTGCGGCTCGGCCGGTTCGCCGACGCGGACTGGATCTCGGGGAGCGCCCGCCCGGAGGGGACGCTGCTGGACGCGGCCCTGCGAGAGGGGTTCCGGCCCCGGGTCGCGCATGTCGTCGCCGAGTGGACCGCCAAGCAGGGGTACGTCGCCGCGGGCCTCGGTGTGACGCTCGTACCGGCGCTGGCCGCCGCGTCCGTACGACCCGACGTGGCCCTGGTGCCGGTGCTGGACGAGGGGGCTCCGGCGCGGGCGGTGTACGCGGCGACGGTGCGGGGCCAGTCGCCGGCCCCGGCGGCGGAGGCGTTCGTGGGGGCGCTGCGGGAGGCGGCCGGCCGGCTCCCCTCCTGAACCACGCGCCATGGCGTAGACCACTTCCGTCACGCGATACTCGGCGCACTCCCCCACACCAAACGGAGGCTGAACTCCCGTGACTTCCCTACGTGTTCGCATCGGCGTTCTCGGATTCGCCCTGGTGGCCGGGCTCACGGCCGCCCCGCACCCGGCCCGGGCGGCCGCCGCCACCGTCGAGGAGCAGCGGCTCGGCAACGCGGTGCCGCAGGAGATTCTCCGGCGGTCCGGTTTCGACTCCGTGGCACCGGAGTTCGCGCAGGCGCTCGGCTCGGCGCACAGCTATGCGCAGGCCCGCCGGATCGTCGTACGCGAAGGATCGGCACTGTGGGAGCGGGCCGTCGACCGGGCGCAGGGGCGTGGGCCCGCGGGCGGGGATCTGAGCCGGGACGACGATCGGCCCCTGTACTGGGCGCGGTTGGGGATGACCCGGGAAGTGCGGGGATGGGAGCCGGAGTTCGGGCTCAGCGACCGCCAACGAACCGCCCTGCTCGATAAGTTGGAGCGGACCTCGCGCGGGCAGACCGACATCCACTACCCCAAGGGCGGCAAGCGGGTCCTCGTCACCGGGTTCGATCCGTTCACTCTCGACCGGGACATCCGGATCTCCAACCCGTCCGGGGCGACCGCGCTCGCGCTCGACGGGACGGTCATCGAGACGGCGGACGGGCCGGCGCGGGTGGAGACGGCCGTGTTCCCGGTGCGGTGGCAGGACTTCGCGGACCAGACCGTGGAGCGGACGCTGCGGCCGTACCTGAAGAAGGTCGATCTGTTCACGACCGTCAGCCAGGGGCGGGTCGGGCGGTTCGACGTCGAGCGGACCAACGGGGCCTGGCGGGGCGGGTTCCCGGACAACGAGAACGTGAGCCGGACGGAGACCGTGCCGGTCACCGATCCGGCCTCGCAGCCGCAGTGGACGACGACGACCTTGCCGTACAAGGCGATGGTGGCTGCCGCAACCGGCCGGTTTCCCGTCTACGACAACACGAGCGTGACCGAGATACCGGCCGGAGGGACGGACCCGGTCGTGCGCCCGGACGGGCCGACGGAGGGGTCGACGGCCCGGGCCGGGGGCGGCGGGAACTACCTCTCCAACGAGATCGCCTATCGCGCCACGCTGTTGCGGGACCGGCTCGGGCTGCATGACCGGCTGCCGGGTGGCCATGTGCACACGCCCGTGCTTCAGTTCGGGGCCGGGAACACGACCGAGGTGACCGACCCGGAGTTCGTGGCGAACCGGCTCGACATCATCGCGCAGGTGCGGGCGATCCTGACGGTCGCCGTCAGTGCGACGGAGCGAACGCGAGGCTGATGCCGAGGCCGGCCAGGACCGACCCGATCACCTTGTTGAGGACCTTCTGACCGCGCAGCATCAGGGTGCGCATCCGGTCGTGGGAGAAGAAGACCGCGACGACGCCGAACCACAGCAGGTGGGCCAGCGACATGAACAGGCCGTAGCCCACCTGCTGGTAGACCGGGGTGCCGGGGCTGACGACCTGGGCGAACGTCGAGACGACGAAGAGCGTCGTCTTGGGGTTGAGGACGTTGGTGAGGAACCCGGAGCGCAGGGCCTGGAGCGGGGTGAGGTCCGACGTGGTCTCCAGGTCGACCTCGACCTCGCCTCGGGCGCGGAAGGTACGGATGCCGATATAGACGAGGTAGGCGGCGCCCACCAGCTTGATGACCGTGAACAGGAAGGTGGAGGAGGCGATCAGCAGGCCCACGCCGAGCATCGTGTAGGTGACGTGGACCAGGACGCCCGCGGCGACGCCGGTCGCGGCGAGGAGGCCGGTGCGGCGGCCGTGGAGGTAGCTGTTGCGGACGACCATGGCGAAGTCGGCGCCGGGGGCGATGACGGCCAGGACGGTGATGACGGCGACGGCGAGTATCTCGGTCAAGAGGTGACTTCCTCTACGTCGTTGGAGTCGTCCAGCGTCTCCTCACCGAGCAGCTCGCGGGCCATGAGGGTGGCGCCCGCGACCGCGCCCGGCATCAGGAACACCGCGACGAACGGGACCAGGAAGGCCAGGCCCAGGGGCGTGCCGAAGCCCCAGACCAGGGTCTTGCGGGAGCGGAGCAGGGCGAGCCGGTCGCGGAGTTCGACGCCGCGGCGCTGCATGGCGACGGCGACGAGTTCCTCGGTGAGGAAGAAGCCGGTGACGAAGAAGCCGATGACGGGAACGACCGTCTGCCCGACGAACGGGATGAACCCGAGGCCGAAGAGCAGGACGCCCCACAGCAGGGCGCGGAAGAGGATGCGCAGGCTGTCCCGCGCCGAGATCCACAGCTCCCGCCAGAGCGGGAGGTTCGACTCGGGGGCGGTGCCGTCCGGGGAGACGTCACGGTCGACCTTCTCCGACAGGCTCTCGTAGAACGGCTGGCCTATCAGCAGCGTGACCGCGGTGAAGGTGAGGACCGCGAGGAGCAGGGCGAGCGCCCACAGCACGACGGTGAGGAAGCCGCGGAAGAGCCCCGCCCAGGGGCTCGACCAGTCGTCGGCGAACGGTGTCGCCCAGGCGACGAGGTCGTCGCCCCAGATCGCGAGCGACACCAGGGCGGCCCCGTAGAGGACGAGGGTGATGAGCCCCGGGATCAGCCCGAACTCGTACTGCTTGCCGTGCCGGGCCACCCACCGCTGGCCCTTCAGGAGGTACTTGAACCCCACCCCAAGATCGCGCATGGCCGAACTCTATCGGGCGGCCGGATCAGGGTTCCCGGTCGTGGACGCCCCCGAGCCGGGCGCCGGGCCCCGACGACCCCTGATCCTCGCAACCGCCCTGCCCCTCATACGGCCGCCACCGACACCACCACCCCCGGTTCCGCCGCCGGGCTCACCGCCGCCGACACCCGTACCGCCGCCGTCCGGGCCACCCGGCCCGCGCGGGAGGCGCCGGCCAGCAGGAGCGGCTGGAGGTGTTCGAGGCCGGCCACCAGCAACTCCTCGCCCGCGACCAGCACCGGCCCGGCCGCCTTGGCCGTCGCGGCCGCCGCCTCCGTGAGGTCGGCGAGGGGCTGGAGGGAGGCCCGGACGACGCCCGCGCCCGCCCCGGCCGCGCGTTCCGCGAGGGCCACCTGGAGCGGCATCAGCGGGGCCAGGGCGGCCGTCAACGCGTCGGCGATGCGGCGGAGTTCGGGGGACGAGTCGCGCAGGACCTCCGCCGCCGAGCGAATCAGCGGGGTGAGGGCGAGCAGGATGCCGGCCGCGAGGCCCGCCGTGGCGGGGAGCAGCGGGGACATGGCCTCCACCAGGTCGCCCAGTGCCGTGGCGAACTCCTCCACCGCCGGTTCCACCGCGTCCAGCACCGGCAGCAGGCTGTCGCCCAGCGCGGTGAGGAGGGCCTGGGCCGGCTGGCTGACCGGGTGCACTGCCAGGGGTGCGCCACTGGTGCCGAGGCGGGTCAGGGTGTCGACGATGCGGTAGAACGCCTCCTGCGCCTGGGGCGAGGCGCTGGCCTCGGCCAGTTCGGCGGTGGTCTGCCGCAGGACCCGGAGCACCTCCTGGCCGGAACCGTCTCTGGGGTCGAAGGTGTTGATCGCGATCCGGGTGATGTTGCCTGCGGTGTCCAGGAGTTGGCCGGTGATGTCGGTCGTGCTGCGGGCCATGCGCAGCACGTCGTCCCTGCTGGGGAGCGAAGGGATGGTTGCCATGGGTGGCTCTCCTCGTCCTCGGCTCGTTCGCCTTCAGCATGCCCCGTCCGGGGTCGGCGGGATGCGCCGTCCGGGGCATCCGTGACACGAACTCCCTCTTGTTCCGGTTGAGTCGAACAGGTACATGTCGCCGTACCGATCTCAGGAAGCTCCCGGAGGAGGTACGACCCGTGCGCACCACGAGCACCACCCCTGCGAGACCCGTACTGATCGCCGCCCTCGCCCTGACCACGGCGGGGTCCCTGCTCCTCACCCCGCACCCGGCGGGCGCGGACCCCAAGCCCGCCCCCACCCGGCACGAGCCCGCCCTCGACCGGCGCGCCGCCCAGGCCCCCGCGAGCGCCGCCGCGCGCGCCCTCGGCATCGACGCCCCCGCCGGCCGCCCGATCACCGGCTATCCGCGGGAGCAGGTGCTCTCCCCCGACCCTGAGAACCCCGCCGACAAGTCCCTCAAGCTCGGCCTCACCCCGTACCACGCGATCGCCCCGAAGCTGAACGCGCTCCAGGCGCTCGGTGACCGGGTGAGCGTCGAGGTGACCGGGAAGTCGGCGGGCGGGCACCGCCTCTATCTGGTGACCGTCACCGCCCCGGAGACCGACCGCCAGGCCCGCGCCCAGGAACGGATGCGCGACCTCATCGAGAACGCCCCGGCGACGGCCGCCAAATCTGCGGAGATCAAGGCGAGTTACAAGGCCCCCGTCTTCTTCAACAACAACATCCACGGCAACGAGTGGGAGGGCACCGACGCCTCCCTCAAGCTCATCGAGCAGCTCGCCACCGCCAAGGACAAGCGCACGGCGGACCTTCTCGCCCACTCCCGCCTGTACTTCAACATCACGGCCAACCCCGACGGCCGTATCGCCGGCACCCGCGCGAACGCCAACGGCTTCGACCTGAACCGGGACTTCGTCACCGCCTCCCAGCCCGAGACTCGGGTCATGCGGCAGATCGAGATCGACAAGCAGCCGGCCGTGATGCTCGACCTGCACGGCTACGTCAACGGCACCCTGATCGAGCCCACCACTCCCCCGCACGGCGAGAACTACGAGTACGACCTCTTCCTGAAGAACACCTACGCCAACGCCCTCGGCATGGAGGCCGCCGTCAACGGACTCGGCTACACGCCCGCGAAGGACGGCGTGGAACCGGCGCAGATCCCGTTCCGGGACCAGCAGGAGGGCTGGGACGACTGGCCGCCGATCTTCACGCCGCAGTACGCGGCCTTCCACGGCACGGTCGCCGCGCACACGGTCGAGATCCCGCTCCAGGTGAACAACTCGGCCTACACCAGCCTCCCGGTCGAGGAACTCCGCCGCCGCTCGGCCGTCAACACGGCCGTGGCGGGCGCCGCGATCCGGGCCACGCTCGACTTCGTACAGGCCCGCCGCGCCTCGCTCGTCGCCGACCAGATCGAGGTCTTCCGGCGCGGAGCGGCCGGGGCGGCACAGGTGCCGGTGTCCGAGAAGACGGTGCCGGGCGTGCCCGGGATCGGCCCCGAGGACGTCTACACGACCACCTTCCCGCGCGCCTACGTGATCCCCGCCGGCAGGACAGCCGCGGCCCGCCTCGTGGACCACCTCCTCGCCAACGACATCCGCGTCACCCGCGCCACCAAGGCCTTCCACCTCTCCGGCCGCACGTACGCGAAGGGTTCGTACGTCGTCGACATGCACCAGCCCAAACGCGGCCTCGCGAACGTCCTGTTGGCGGACGGCCGGGACATCAGCGACAAGGTGTCGGTGATGTACGACATCTCGGGCTGGAGCCTCGGCAGGCTGTGGGGAGCCGAGGTGACGGCCGCGCCGACGGGAAGGCTCACGGGCCTCCCCCTGCGTTCCGTGGACAAGGCCACGAGCGTCGGCCGGGTCGCCCCGCACGGCGACCTGGGCCTGCGCCTGGACGACCCTGCGGCGATCGCGGCCCTCAACTCCCTTCTCCAGCAGGGTGTTCCGGTACGCACCACGGCGGACGGCGGCACCGCGATCGTCCCGGCGTCGGCCCGTCCGAAGGCCATGGCCCTCGCCCGCACCCACGACGTCGCCTTCGACGCCACCCGCCTCACCGGCACCACCCCGCTCCACCGCACCCGCGTGGCCGCCGCGGTCACCCCGGGTGAGCTCTTCGCCCTGCGCGAGATGAACTTCGAGGTCACGCCGGTCTCGACAGCTGTCCTCAACGCGGGCTACGACTGGTCGGCGACGGACGTGCTGATGGTGTCGACGGGGCTGGAGTACACGGACCTGACCGCGCCCGCCCGCACGGCCCTCGACGCGTTCCTCGCGAAGCCCGAAGGCCATGGCCTGGTCGGACGAGGCATCGGCGGAGCCGAACTGAGCACCGCCACCGGCCTCCTGGCGGCCAAGCCGGTCGAGGGCAACGGGGACGCGAACGGCGTGGTCCGCATGGTGAACGCGGGACCGATCACCACCGGCACCCCGGGTTACGGTTTCGTGTACGCGCCCGTCTGGTTCACCGACCTCGGGCCGCAGGTCCGCGTGGAGCAGTCGTACGCGACCGGCAACCCCTTGCTCTCCGGGCACTGGCGCCCGTTGGAGGACGGCACCGGCGGACCGTCCGCCGCGGCCGGCCGGCCGTCGGTGATCAGCGGTCCGCACGCGGTCCTCTTCGGCACCGAGCCTCTCTTCCGGGACCACCCGAAGGGAGAATTCCCGCAGGTGGCACGGGCATTGTTCAACATGGCAGCAGTCAAGGAGAGCGGATGACGCAGGAGATCCACGGCACCGTCGCCGACGGCTTCGAGGCGGTGCGCGAGGAGTTCGCCGCCTTCGTGGCCGGTGAACGTCCCGACTACGAAGGCCAGTTGTGCGCCTATGTGCACGGCCGCAGGGTCGTCGACCTGTGGACCGGCGACGGCAACGAGGCGGACTCCCTCCACGCCGTCTTCTCCTCGACGAAGGGCGCCGCGCACCTCGTGGTGGCGCTCCTGGTCCAGGACGGCACGCTCGAACTGGACCGCAAGGTGACCTACTACTGGCCGGAGTTCGCGGCCGAGGGCAAGGGCGCCCTCACCCTCCGCGACCTGCTCGCGCACCGCGCGGGCCTGGTCGGCCTGGACGCCGGATTCTCACGCGCCGAGATGGCCGACGACCGCGTGATCGCCGAACGCCTCGCCGACCAGCGCCCGTTCTGGCGCCCCGGCACGGCCTTCGGCTACCACGCGCTGGTCATAGGCGCCCTGACCGGCGAGGTGGTCCGCCGCGCCACGGGCCGCACGATCCAGGACCTGTGGGAGGAACGAGTCCGCGCCCCGTACTCTCTCGACTTCCACCTGGGCCTACCCGCCTCCCAGGAACCCCGCTACCGCCCGGTCCAGCCGATGCTCCCCACCCCCGAGCAGCAGGCCCTGATCGACGCCTCCCCCCAGGGCCCGCACACCCTGGCCTCGATCGCGTTCAACGCGCACGTCCCGGACACGGGCGACCTCGTCGACTACGCCAACTCCCGCGAGGTACGCGCCAAGGGCCCGGCCTCCGCGGGCGGGGTGGCCGCGGCCCGCGGCATCGCCGGCATGTACGCGGCGGCCATCAGCGAACTCAACGACCGCCCACCCCTCCTCAAGCCGGACACGATCGCCGAGGTGGGCCAGATCCACTCCATCGGCTACGACCTGATCGCCCGCGCCCACCGCTCCTACGGCCTCGGCTTCCAGGCCACGGCCGACACCTGGCACCCCTTCCTGGGCGCCGGCGCCTTCGGCCACAGCGGCGCGGCAGGCTCCCAGGGCTTCGCCGACCCCCGCAGCGGCCTGGCCTACGGCTACACCCGCAGACGGCTGGCTTTCCCGGGGGGCGGGGCAGCACCAGAAAACAGCATCCTGGTGAGGGCGGTACACACAGCAGCACTGGCCCACTGAACCCGGGCGCCTTCTCAACGCACCGAACACAAAAGGCCGCACCCCACGTCCAGGGGTGCGGCCTCCGTGTTGTGAACGAGCGGCCTCAGACCAGCGTCACGCTGATGTTGCCCCGCGTGGCCTTCGAGTAAGGGCACACCTGGTGGGCCTGCTCCAGCAGGGCCCGCCCCGTGGCGGCATCCACGTTGGGGATGTGCGCCGAGATCTCCACGATCAGGCCGAACCCGTCGTCGTTCTTCCCGATCCCCACCTTCGCGGTGACCGTGGAGCCGCTGATGTCGGCCTTGGTCTGGCGGGCCACGACGCCCAGCGCGCCCTGGAAGCAGGCGCTGTACCCGGCGGCGAAGAGCTGCTCGGGGTTGGTGCCCTCGCCGTTGCCGCCCATTTCCTTCGGCGGGTTCACGACGACGTCGAGGCGGCCGTCCTCGGTGGCGACGCGGCCGTCGCGACCGTTCTCGGCGGTGGCGACGGCGGTGTACAGGACGTCGGACTGCTGGATGGACATGCGGTACTTCCTCCTAGGTCCGCCGTACGACTCGCGCCCACGATCGACGGCGGTTTCGGAAAGAAGTTACCGCATGCCGGAAACAAGCAGAAGGTGTCAGAGCTTGACGACCATCTTTCCGACGTTGTCGCCGCGCAGTACCCCGAGGAACGCCTCCAGGTTGTTCTCGATGCCCTCGACGACCGTCTCGCGGTACTTGAGCGCGCCGGACGCCACCCACGGGCCGACCTCGGAGACGAACTGCGGCTGGAGGTCGTAGTGGTCGCCGACCAGCAGGCCCTCGATACGGCCGCGGGTCTGGATCAGACGGGCGAGGTTCCTCGGACCAGGAGCCGGCTCGGTGTTGTTGTAGACGGAGATCATGCCGCAGATCGCGATCCGGCCGCCCTGGTTCAGCGAGCCGATCGCCGCCTCCAGGTGGTCGCCGCCCACGTTGTCGAAGTACACGTCGACCCCGTCCGGCGCCGCGGACCGCAGCTGCTCGCTCACCGGCCCGTTCTTGTAGTTGAACGCGGCGTCGAAGCCGTACTCCTCCACCAGCAGCTTGACCTTCTCGTCGGAGCCGGCCGAGCCGATGACCCGCGAGGCGCCCTTGAGCTTGGCGATCTGGCCGACCTGGCTGCCGACCGCGCCGGCCGCGCCGGACACGAAGACGCTGTCGCCCTCCTTGAAGGACGCGGTACGCAGCAGGCCCGCGTAGGCGGTGAGGCCGGTCATGCCGAGGACGCCGAGGTAGGTGGAGAGGGGGGCGGCGTCGGGGTCCACCTTGACGGCCTGCGCGGCGTCGAAGGTGGCGTACTCGCGCCAGCCGCCGAAGTGCAGGACGTGGTCGCCGACCGCGATGCCCTCGGCGCCGGAGGCGATGACCTCGCCGACCGCGCCGCCCTGCATGACCTTGCCGAGCTCGAAGGGGGCGACGTAGGACTTGGCGGCCGACATCCGGCCCCGCATGTACGGGTCCACCGACAGGTACTTGTTCCGCACCAGCACCTGACCCTCACCCGGCTGCTTCACCTCGGTCTCGACCAGGGCGAAGTCCTCGGGCTTCGGCCAGCCGACGGGACGGCTGAGCAGGTGCCACTCGCGGTTGATCATGACAGAGCCTTTCCGATTTACTTCAGTACCTGAAACAACCATGCTCCTGAATATTTCATGTTGTCAAGTAATGGGGTTAGGCTTGGACCATGGCCACTCCACCCAAGACCCGTCGCCCCGACGCGCTGACCATGGAGGTCGTCGAGCTGATCGGTGACGTCGTGGCGCGCTTCTACGAGGACTACGAGGAGGCCGCCGCCGACCACGCGCTCACCGGCGCCCAGGCGCGCCTGCTCAGCCTGCTGTCGCTGGAGCCGCTGCCCATGCGGAAGCTGGCCCAGAAGCTGAAGTGCGAGCCGTCGAACGTCACCGGGATCGTGGACCGGCTGGAGACGCGAGGGCTCGTGGAGCGGCGGCCGGACCCCGCCGACCGGCGCGTGAAGGTGGCGGCGGTGACGGACGAGGGCCGGGAGGTGGCCCGGAGCCTGCGCGAGGAACTGCGGTTCGCCCGCGCGCCGCTGGCCGGACTGTCGGACGCGGAGCGGGAGTCGCTGCGGGACCTGCTGCGACGGATGCTGAACTCCTAGGCGCGGCCGCGCAGTTGCCCGGCGAGGGCCGGAACCCTCAGGTGCACCACCACAGGAACCGGTCACACTCGCTCTCCGTCGGCGACGGCTGCGCGGTCGGCTGGGCCGACGTCGGGTCGGCGGTCGGGGTCGCGGAGGCGGCCGGGGGCGTCTGCGCGTTCGTGGGCGGGACGACCAGGGTCGTGGCGGTCGCGGACTGGGTGTCCTTGTCCTTGTCGTCCTTGTCCTTGTCGTCCTTCGACGCCGAGGCGGACGGTGACGCGGAGGCGTCCGCGGAGGCCGAGGCCGAGGGGTCGGATCCGTTCGTGTCGTCCAACGGCTCGGCCGGCGTGCTCGCGTCCGCCGACGCCGCGCCGTCCGCCGACTCGCCGCCCGCCGCGGCCGGGGCGGGGTTCGAGCCCGGGGCGTCCATGCCGAGCTCGGCGAGGCTCAGTCCTCCGGCGGCCAGCACGAAGCCCGCCGCGACCAGGAGGAGGCGGCGGCGTCTGCGGCGGTGCGCCGCGGCCTTGCGGTCACGCCGGCTGCCACCGCCCTCGGTGTCGGCGTCCTCGTCCTCGTACTCGTCGTCGTACTCGAGGTCCTCGGAGTCGTCGTACTCCTCCGGCTCCTCCTGCGGTACGGCCCGTCCGCGGCGGCCCTGGGCGCGGCGCCGTGCGGCCCTGCCGCCGACCACGACCTCGGGTGCCTCCTCAGGCGTCACCTCGGGCTCTTCGTACGGCCCTTCGTGGCTCTGCGCACTCTCGGCGGCCGGAGCGCTGTCGCCGTACGCGACGGTCTCGGGACCGCTCCCGTACGAGGGGGCCTCGGGGGCGCCCCCGTACGCATCCGCGTAGCCACCACCGTCGTACGCCTGGTACGCCCCGCCACCCCCCTGCTGCGGCACGTACGACTGGGCCTGCGGCTGCTGCGGCTGCTGGGCGGCGTATGCGCGCAGCTCTTCGACTGGGGTACCGCACCCCGGGCAGGCGAGGGCGCCGTTGAGGTGCCGTCGGCACGGGAGGCAGTAGTCCATGACGCGGGAAGATTAAGTTCCTCGTAGGGAGGGTTCCTAGAGGCGGCTGTGAAGATTGTGTGGGAACTGGTCGTTCCGGTGCGGCGAGTTGAGGAGGATCCGCCCATCCGTCCCTCAACTCGCCGAAACCGGTTCCCTTTCGGGCTGTTCAGGCTTTCTTGCGGGTCGTCATCACACGCTGGATCAGGATGAACGCGCAGAGCAGCACACCGGTGGCGATCTTCGTCCACCAGGAGCTGAGCGTGCCCTCGAACTGGATGATGCTCTTGATGAGGCCGAGGACGAGGACGCCGAACAGGGTGCCGAGGACATAGCCGGAGCCGCCCGTGAGCAGCGTGCCGCCGATGACCACCGCGGCGATCGCGTCGAGTTCCATGCCGACCGCGTGCAGCGGGTCGCCGGACTGGATGTAGAGCATGAAGAGGAGGCCGGCGAGCGCGGAGCAGAAGCCGCTCATCGTGTAGACCGCGATCTTCGTACCGCCCAGCGGGAGGCCCATGAGGAGGGCCGACTGCTCGTTGCCGCCGATGGCGTAGATCCGGCGGCCGAAGCGGGTGTAGTGGAGGAGGTAGAAGGCCGCCGCCAGGACCAGCAGAGCCACCACGGCGCCGATGGACAGGTCGCCCAGGCCCAGGGACACCCGGGTCTCGGCGAGGCTGCTCACCGCGGAGTCGTTGATCGCGATCGACTCCTTGCTGATGACCAGGCACAGGCCGCGGAAGAGGAAGAGGCCGGCGAGGGTCACGATGAACGGCTGGATCTCGAAGTTGTGGATCACATAGCCCATGAGGAAGCCGCCGAACGCGCCCACGCCCAGGGATATGGGGATCACCACCAGCAGCGGCAGGCCCACGTCCTGGACCAGCCACGCCGTGAGCATGGTGGTGAAGCCGATCACCGAGCCGACGGACAGGTCGATGCCGCCGGAGAGGATGACGAAGGTGGCGCCGACCGCGGCGACCAGGAGGTAGCTGTTGTCGATGAACAGGTTGAGGAAGACCTGCGAGTCGCCGAAGCCGTAGTTCTGGTAGCGGCTGAGTCCGGCGATGTACATCGCGAGGAACAGGGCGGCCGTGACCAGGACGGGCAGGCGGCGGTCGCCCAGCAGCCGCGCCGCCCCGGACGGCGTACGGCCTTCGGTCTTGCCGGGTGTCGTGGGGGTCTGGGTGGTCGCACTCATCACGACACCTCCATCTTGGGAGCGGGCTCGGCGGGGGCCGCGGGCGGCGTCGCCGGGGCCGGGGTCTTCGCACGGGCGCCGAAGACCTTGGCGCGGAACTTCGGGGACTGGAGCAGGCAGACGACGATGACGACGGCGGCCTTGAAAACCAGGTTGGTCTGGGTCGGGACGCCGATCGTGTAGATGGTGGTCGTCAGGGTCTGGATGACGAGGGCGCCGACCACCGTGCCGCCGATCGAGAAGCGGCCGCCGAGCAGCGACGTACCGCCGATGACGACGGCGAGGATGGCGTCGAGCTCGATCCACAGGCCGGCGTTGTTGCCGTCGGCCGCCGAGGTGTTGGAGCTGATCATCAGGCCCGCGATGCCGGCGCACAGGGCGCAGAAGACGTACACCATGATCTTGATGCGCATCGACCGGATGCCCACCAGGCGGCTGGCCTCGGCGTTGCCGCCGACCGACTCGACGAGCAGGCCGAGGGCGGTGCGGCGGGTCAGGGCGACGGTGACGGCGACGACCGCGGCGACCACGAAGATGGAGAACGGCAGGGTCAGCCAGTAGCCGCCGCCGATCAGCTTGTACGGCTCGCTGTTGATGGTGATGATCTGGCCGTCGGTGATCAGCTGGGCGACGCCGCGGCCCGCGACCATGATGATGAGGGTCGCGATGATCGGCTGGATGCCCATCCGGGCCACCAGGAAGCCGTTCCACAGACCGCAGACGACGGCGGCCAGCAGGCCGAGACCCATCGCCAGCAGGACTCCGGCCAGCGCGTCCTGGTCCTTGCGGTCGCTGATGTACGAGCAGGTCAGCGCGCCGGTGATGGCGACGACCGCGCCGACGGAGAGGTCGATGCCGCCGGTGGCGATGACCAGGGTCATGCCGACCGCCACCAGGATCAGGGGCGAGCCGAACAGGACGATGGAGACGAGGCTGCCGTAGAGGTGGCCGTCCGTCATGTGGATGGCGAAGAAGTCGGGCGTGAAGGGGATGTTGACGAGCAGCAGGGCCACCAGGACCGCGACCGGCCAGAAGAGGTTGTGGCGTGTCAGTGCTCGCCAGCGGTTGGTGGTGGTCACTGCTGTTCTCCGCTCTGCGCGCCGCCGACGAGGGATTGCTCGCCACTGGCGATGGTTTCGAGGATCTTGCTGGGGGTGATCTCCGGGCCGTTGGTGAGCCGGGCGACCAGCTTGCGGTCGCGCAGGACACCGATGGTGTGGCTGAGGCGGAGGACCTCCTCCAGCTCGGCCGCGATGTAGAGGACGGACATGCCGTCCTCGGAGAGGGAGACCACCAGTTTCTGGATCTCGGTCTTGGCGCCGATGTCGATGCCGCGGGTGGGCTCGTCGAGGATCAGCAGCTTGGGCTGGGTGATGAGCCAGCGGGCGAGGAGCACCTTCTGCTGGTTGCCGCCGCTCAACTGGCCCACCCGGGCCTCGGGGTTGGCGGGCCTGATGTCGAGGGCCTTGATGTACTTGGCGACGAGTTCGTCGCGCTGGGCCGTCGGGATGGGGCGGGTCCAGCCGCGGGCCGCCTGGAGCGCGAGGATGATGTTCTCGCGGACCGTCAGGTCGGGGACCAGGCCCTCGGTCTTGCGGTTCTCGGAGCAGAACGCGACGCCGGCGCCGATGGCGTCGTTGGGGGCGCTCATCGAGACCTGCTTGCCGCCGATGGTGACCTTGCCGGTGTCGGGCTGGTCGGCGCCGAAGAGGAGCCTGGCCAGTTCGGTGCGGCCGGAGCCCAGCAGGCCCGCGAGGCCGACGACTTCGCCCTTCTTGATGTCGAGGTCGAAGGGCGCGATGCCGCCGGTGCGGCCGAGGCCCTCCGCGGTGAGGAGCGACTCGCCGACGTCCGCGTGGAGTTGGTGGTCGTGCAGCTCCTCCAGCTGGTCCAGGGCCTTGCCGATCATCAGCTCGATGAGCTGGACCTGGTCGAGGTCGCGGACCAGGTGCTCGCCGACGAGGGTGCCGTTGCGCAGGACCGTCATGCGGTCGCAGATCTCGTAGATCTGGTCGAGGAAGTGGGAGACGAAGAGGATCGCCACGCCCTCGTCGCGCAACCGCCGCATCAGCCGGAAGAGTTCGAGGACCTCGTCGCGGTCGAGGCTGGAGGTCGGCTCGTCCAGGACGAGGACCTTGGTGCCGGAGCCCGAGCCGTCGCTGTCGCCGTGGCCCACCGACCGTACGATCGCGACCAGTTGCTGCACCGCGAGCGGGTACGAGGCGAGCGGCGCGGTGACGTCGATGTCCAGGCCGAGACGGTCGACCATCTCCGCGGCTTCCTTGCGCATCCGCTTCCACTGGATGCGGCCGGCGCGGGTGGGTTCACGGCCGATGAAGATGTTCTCCGCCACCGACAGGTTGGGGCAGAGGTTGACCTCCTGGTAGACGGTGCTGATGCCGGCCTGCTGCGCCTGCAACGGGCTGCCGATCCGCACGGCCCTGCCGTCGAGGGTGATGGTGCCGCCGTCCAGGGTGTAGACCCCGGTCAGCACCTTGATCAGGGTGGATTTCCCGGCTCCGTTCTCGCCCATCAGGGCGTGGATCTCGCCGGGGAAGAGCCGGAAGTCGACGCCCGACAGAGCCCTTACCCCCGGAAACTCCTTGACTATGCCCGTCATCTCCAGGACGGGCTGCGGCTCTGCCATGGCAGCGCTCCTCCATGAAATCGGTTCTGGCGCACGGCAGTTCTGTACTGCGGTGGGCCGGTCCCCCGCGGGGAGCCCCGCCGGGGCCGGGCTGTGCCCGGCCCGCTGAGGGCTCCCCACCGGTGCGTGCGGTCGGTCAGTACTTGCGGGTCGGGAGCGCGGCCTTGGCCTGGTCCTGCATGAAGTCGCCCTCCTTGGTCTTGATCCAGCGCTCGACCGAGCCGCCGTCGTGGACCGTCTTGACGACCTCCATCAGCTGGGGGCCGAGCAGCGGGTTGCACTCGACGATGGCGTTGATCTTGCCCTCGGACATGGCGACGAAGCCGTCCTTCACGCCGTCGATCGAGACGATGAGGATGTCCTTGCCGGGCTTCTTGCCGGCCGCCTCGATGGACTGGATGGCGCCGATGGCCATGTCGTCGTTGTGCGCGAAGAGCACGTTGATGTCCGGGTTGGACTGCAGGAAGGCCGCCATGACCTGCTTGCCGCCGGCGCGGGTGAAGTCACCGGTCTGGCTGACGACGATCTTCCAGTCGTCCTTGTGCTCGGCGTCCATGACCTCCTTGAAGCCCTTGGCGCGCTCGATGGCGGGGGCGGCACCGGTGGTGCCCTCCAGCTGGGCGATCTTGACGTTGCCCTTGAGGCCGGCCTTCGCGATGACCTTCTCGAGGATCTTGGCGGCGCGGCGGCCCTCGTCGGTGAAGTCGGAGCCGACCAGGGTGACGTACAGGGAGTCGTCGGAGGTCTCGACGGAGCGGTCGGTGAGGACCACCGGGATCTTCGCGGCCTTGGCCTCCTTGAGCACGGCGTCCCAGCCCGTGACGACCACCGGCGAGAAGGCGATGACGTCGACCTTCTGCGCGATGTAGCTGCGGATCGCGGAGATCTGGTTCTCCTGCTTCTGCTGGGCGTCGGAGAACTTCAGGGTGTAGCCCGCGTCCTTGGCCGCGGACTTCACCGACTCACTGTTGGCGGTGCGCCAGCCGCTCTCGGAGCCGACCTGCGAGAAGCCGAGGACGATCTTCTTGCTGCCGCCGCCTCCCGTGGAGTCGCCGGCGCTGTCGTCCTCCTTGGCGCAGGCCGCCAGGGTGCCGGCCGCCGCCACGCCGATCGCCGCAGTGAGGAAGTTCCTTCTGTTGAGCATGTTCTTCTCCTTTGAAGAGCCGGTCCGGGGAGGACCGCTGTACTCGTGGGACCGACTGCCCTGCGTCCAGCCTGTCGATCATTATTCGAAATATCGGTCACACTGGTGTACGAATTAGCTGGTCGGTGCATGTCAGTCGGGAGCGGTGCTGGCCCGGACCACGAGATGCGGCTCGATGGCGACTCCGGGCGTCCCGGACGGGGCCCGGCCCTCGATGAGGTCCAGCAGCAGGGCGATGCTGTGCTTGCCCACCGTCGCGAAGTCCTGCCGGACGGTGGTGAGCGGTGGAGCGAAGAACTCGGACTCCGGGATGTCGTCGAAGCCGACGATCGCGACGTCCTGGGGCGTGCGCACCCCCGCTTCCCGCAGGGCCCGCAACACCCCCAGTGCCATCTGGTCGTTGGCGACGAAGACGGCGGTGAGTCCGCGGCCCACCCAGCCGGCCAGTTGCTGGCCCGCACGGTAGCCCGACAGTGGACTCCAGTCCCCTCGCAGCAGCTTCGGCGGCTCGACGCCCGCCGCTTCGAGGGTGTCCCGCCAGCCGGTGACCCGGTCGGCCGCCTCCTGCCAGTCCTCGGGTCCGGCGAGATGCCAGACCGTGCGGTGGCCCGCGGCCAGCAGATGACCGGTGGCGAGCCGGGCGCCGAGCTGCTGGTCGACGTTGACGCTGGGGATCTCGGCGCCGGAGCCGGTGCCGACGACCACCACCGGGAAGGGGTGGCGGAGTTCGGCGAGGGCCTCGACCGCCGAGCGTTGCGGGGCGAGGGCGATCACCCCCTCCACGCCGCCCTCGCTGAGGTGGTCGAGCGCCTCGGAGAGGGTTTCCTTCGCCAGCTTGTGCAGGCTGACCGTCGAGACGGTGTACCCCGCCGCCCGCGCCGCGTCCTCCAGTGCGAACAGCGTGCTGGCCGGACCGTAGAGCGTGGTGTTGGCGGCGACCACACCCAGGGTGCGGGTGCGGCGGGTGGCCAGGGCCCGTGCCGAGGAGTTGCGGCGGTAGCCCATCTCCTCGATGGCGCGGAGCACCTTGGCCCGGGTCTCCTCCCGCACGTTGGGGTGATCACCCAGGACACGGGAGACGGTCTGGTGCGACACGCCGGCCAGGCGTGCCACGTCGGCCATGGTGGGCGGCCGGAGCTCCAAGTGGTTCACGGCCGCACCTCCCGGCGGTCAGCGATCGATTGAATGCGAGGCACATTGTGAGCGCTAACAATTCGCGGCGGTCAAGAGGGCTGCATCAGGGAAGTCGTCACGGTTGAATAACGCCGCAGGCTGCAGGAGTTGAGATCCCGGACGGATGTGCACGTCACCAAGACCATTCCGGCGTTCGACCCTCCGACCCATTGACACCCCGCCCGAGACGTCCTTACCGTCGGGCCAGCATTTCGAACGTGAGCCGAAATTTCGAACAACAAGCTTCAGAGCCTAGGGAGTAGCTGACGTGCGCATCACGGGAATCAGCACGCACGTGGTCGGGACGCCATGGCGCAACCTGACCTACGTCCAGGTGCACACCGACGAGGGACTCACCGGAGTCGGCGAGACCCGCATGCTGGGCCACACCGACGCCCTGCTCGGCTATCTGCACGAGGCGAAGACCAACCACATTCTCGGGTCGGACCCGTTCGCTGTCGAGGATCTGGTCAAGCGGATGAAGTACGGCGACTACGGCCGTGCGGGCGAGATCGTGATGTCCGGCATCGCCGTGATCGAGATGGCCTGCTGGGACATCAAGGGCAAGGCCCTCGGCGTCCCGGTCTGGCAGCTGCTCGGCGGCAAGGTCACCGACAAGGTCAAGGCCTACGCCAACGGCTGGTACACCACCGAGCGCACCCCGGAGGCCTACCACAAGGCCGCCCAGGGCGTCATGGAGCGCGGTTACAAGGCCCTCAAGATCGACCCCTTCGGCACCGGCCACTTCGAGCTCGACCACGAGCAGAGCCTGTACGCCGTCTCGCTCATCGAGGCCGTCCGGGACGCCATCGGTCCGGACGCCGAGCTGATGCTGGAGATGCACGGCCGCTTCTCCCCCGCCACCGCCGTCCGCCTCGCCAAGGACCTCGCGCCCTTCAAGCCCGCGTGGCTGGAGGAGCCGGTGCCGCCGGAGAACCTGAAGGCGCTGGAGAAGGTGGCCGCCAAGGTCGACATGCCGGTCGCCACCGGTGAGCGCATCCACGACCGGATCGAGTTCCGCGAGCTCTTCGAGAGCCAGGCCGTGGACATCATCCAGCCCGACGTCGGCCACATCGGCGGCATCTGGGAGACCCGCAAGCTGGCCGCGACCGCCGAGACCCACTACATGCTGGTCGCCCCGCACAACGTGGGCGGCCCGGTGCTCACCGCCGCCTCCCTCCAGGTCGGCTTCACCGCCCCGAACTTCAAGATCCTGGAGCACTTCAACGACTTCGCCGACGCGGAGATCAAGAAGGTCGTCAAGGGCGCCCCGCAGGTCGTGGACGGCTACTTCGAGCTGTCGCACGAGCCGGGCCTCGGTGTCGAGCTGGACGTCGACGCCGCCGCCGAGTTCCCGCAGCAGCAGGCCCGCTTCGACCTGTGGGCCGAGGGCTGGGAGCAGCGCAAGCCGAAGGGCACCGAGCAGTGAGCAGCGCGGTCGTCATCGGGGCGCCCGGCGAGCACGAGCTCGTCGCGCACACCCCGCGAGAGCCCGGTGCCGGCGAGGCCCTGGTCCGCGTCCACGCGGTCGGCATCTGCGGCAGCGACCGCGAGGTGTACCAGGGCAACCGGCCCGAGGGGTACGTCCGGTACCCGCTCACCCCGGGCCATGAGTGGTCCGGGGTGGTCGAGGCCGTGGGCTCCGGGGTCCCGGAGTCGCTGGTCGGCCGCAAGGTGGTCGGCGAGGGCTTCCGCAACTGCCAGGTCTGCGACCGCTGCCACGCGGGCGAGACCACGCTGTGCACCGACGGCTACGAGGAGACGGGCTTCACCCAGCCCGGCGCCATGGCCGCCACCCTCACCCTGCCGGCCCGGCTGCTGCACGCCCTGCCGGACGACGCCGACCTGACGGCGGCGGCGCTGCTGGAGCCGGCCGCGTGCATCGCGGCCGCCGCGCTGAAGGCGAACGCACGGCCCGGTGAGCGGGTCGCGGTGGTGGGCACGGGCACGCTCGGGATGTTCGCGGTGCAGTTCCTGCGGGCGGGTTCGCCCTCGGAGCTGCTGGTGGTGGGCACCCGCCCGGACCGCGCGGAGCTGTCGAAGACCTTCGGCGCCACCGACTTCCGCACCCGCGACCAGGAGCTCCCCGACGACTTCGACGTCGTCATCGAGACCGCCGGGTCGGCGTCCGCCGCGAACACCGCGGCCTCGCTGCTCAGACGCGGCGGCCGGCTCGTCCTGACGGGCATCCCGGCGCCGGGCGCGGACGGACTGGACCCCACCGATCTCGTCGTACGGCAGCTGGAGGTGCACACCGTGTTCGGGGCGCCGCCGGACGCCTGGGCGCACACGGTGCGGGTCTTCGGGGCCGGGCTGCTCGATCCGCTGCCGCTCGTCACGCACGAGTTGCCGCTGGAGGAGTTCCCGCAGGCCATCGAGCTGGTCGGGTCCGGCGACCCGGCCGTCGGCAAGGTCCTCCTCAAGCCATGACACCCCTTTGAGCCGTACGCCGGTACGGAGTACCTGACGACTTCGTACCGGCGTACATCCACTGTTCCTAAGCCTTGTTGCACGCAGAGCCGCGATCCACGTCCGAAATATCGAACACGAAGGACAGCTTGTGACCGACACCACCGCCAGCGCGGCCCGACGACCCGGTGAGCAGGCGCTCACCGCGCTCGGCCTGGGTGCTCCCGCCCTCGACCCGGCCGACGCCTCCCCGCACGCCTTCCCCGGTGGCGGCCGCTGGCGCACCGAAGTGCCCTCCGTGGAGGGCCCCGAGGCCCTCTCGGTGGTCCTCAAGGAGTCCTCGCGGCTCGACGTGCCGATCCACCGGATCAGCCAGGGCAGCGGTGTGTGGATGCTCACCGACGCCGAGATCACCGAGATGGTCGAGGCGACCGCCGAACGCGACATCGAGCTCTGCCTGTTCACCGGCCCGCGCGGCACCTGGGACATCGGCGGCTCCACCCGCACCGACTCCAAGGGCGCCGGACTGCGCGCCCGCGGCCACGACGCGGTCGCCGGATGCGTCGAAGACGCCGTCCGGGCGACGGAGTTGGGCGTGAAGTGCCTGCTCGTCGCCGACGAGGGCGTGCTGTGGACGCTGCACCGGGCAAGAACCGCCGGGATCATCCCGGCCGACACCACGCTCAAGGTGTCGGCGCTGATCGGCCCGGTGAACCCGGCCGCGTACGCCGTCTACGAGAACCTCGGCGGCGACTCGATCAACGTGCCCAGCGATCTGACGCTCGATCAACTCACCGAGATCCGCCGGGTGTCGGGCGCCCCGATGGACATGTACATCGAGGCCCCCGACGACCTCGGCGGCTATGTCCGGATGTACGAGGTCGCCGAGCTGATCCGGCGCGGCGCCCCGCTCTATCTGAAGTTCGGCCTGTCGAAGGCCCCGGGGATCTACCCCTACGGCCATCACATGCGCGAGCTCACGCTGTCCACCGCCAAGGAGAGAGTGCGGCGCGGACGGCTCGCCCTGGACCTGCTCGCACGGCACGGAGCGGACGGCGACATGGCGCCGCTCGGCTCGCGACTGCCGGGCGCGCTGAAGCGATTCGAAACGCCTGCATAACGTTCCGGACAACGCCCCTTCACAGAAGCCGACGGAGTCGAACAGACTCCGACACAACTTCTCGGTTCCTCTCCGCACCACGCTCCACGCTCCACCAGACAGGCGCTCGTACCGCAGATCGCCCTGGCCTCTAGACCATCAAGGATGATGATCATGCTTAACCGCAGAGCTGCACTCTCCGCCATAGCCACCTCGGCCGTCCTCGCCCTCTCCCTGACCGCCTGTGGCCAGGACAGCGAAGGCGGCAGCGCGGAAAGCAAGGGCGACGCCAAGGGCGGCACCATCGGTATCGCGATGCCGACCAAGTCTTCGGAGCGCTGGATCGCCGACGGCAAGAACGTCGAGACCAACCTGCAGAAGCTGGGCTACAAGACCAAGCTGGTCTACGGCGAGGACGAGCCCGACCAGCAGGTCTCGCAGATCGAGAACCTGATCACCCAGGGCGTCAAGGCGCTGATCGTCGCCGCGATCGACAACAAGTCGCTCAACAACGTCCTCCAGGAGGCCAAGGACGCCGGCATCCCGGTCATCGCCTACGACCGCCTGATCCTCGGCACGCCGAACGTCGACTACTACGCCTCCTTCGACAACACCAAGGTCGGCGAGCTCCAGGCCAACTACATCGTCGAGAAGCTGGGCCTGGCGAGCGGCAAGGGCCCCTTCAACATCGAGCTGTTCGCCGGCTCCAACGACGACAACAACACCAAGTACTTCTTCAACGGCGCGATGAGCGTCCTCAAGCCGTACATCGACTCCAAGAAGCTCGTCGTCAAGTCCGGCCAGGTCGACCTCAACAAGGTCACCACCCTGCGCTGGGACGGCGCCACCGCCCAGCGCCGCATGGACGACATCCTGACCGGCTCCTACAAGTCCGGCCGGGTCGACGCGGTGCTCTCGCCGTACGACGGCATCTCCATCGGCATCCTGTCGGCGCTGAAGTCCGACGGCTACGGCACCAAGTCCAAGCCGCTGCCGGTCCTCACCGGTCAGGACGCCGAGCTGGCCTCCGTGAAGTCGATCATCGCGGGCGAGCAGACGCAGACCGTCTACAAGGACACCCGTGAGCTCGCCAAGGTCGCGGCGAACATGGTGGACGCGGTCCTCAACGACAAGAAGCCCGAGACCAACGACACCAAGACCTACGACAACGGGTCCAAGGTCGTCCCCGCCTACCTGCTGAAGCCGGTGAGCGTCGACAAGACCAACTACAAGCAGGTCCTGGTCGACGGTGGTTACTACACCGAGGGTGAGCTCAAGTAATCAGCCCCCGGCTGTAGTCGTCTGCACCAGACAGAGATTGGAAGGCACGACCATGGCGGGACCCGTCCTGGAAATGCGCTCGATCGTCAAGACCTTTCCCGGCGTCAAGGCGCTCTCGGACGTCACGCTGACCGTCCGGCAGGGCGAGGTCCACGCCATCTGCGGGGAGAACGGCGCCGGCAAGTCCACCTTGATGAAGGTGCTCTCCGGCGTCCATCCGCACGGCACGTACGAGGGCGAGATCCTCTTCGAGGGAGAGGTCTGCGAGTTCAAGGACATCCGGGCGAGCGAGGCGCGCGGCATCGTCATCATCCACCAGGAGCTGGCGCTGGTGCCCTACCTCTCCCTCGCGGAGAACATCTTCCTCGGCAACGAGCACGCCTCCAGCGGCTTCATCGACTGGCGCGAGACCCTGCGCCACGGGAGCGAGCTGCTGCGCCGGGTGGGGCTCAGTGAGCACCCCGAAACGCGGGTCGCTGACATCGGTGTCGGCAAGCAGCAGCTGGTGGAGATCGCCAAGGCGCTCTCCAAGAAGGTGAAGCTGCTCATCCTCGACGAGCCGACCGCGGCCCTGAACGACGAGGACTCCGGCAAACTCCTGGATCTCATCCTGGAGTTGAAGAAGCAGGGCATCACCTCGATCATCATCTCCCACAAGCTCAACGAGATCCGCAAGGTCGCGGACTCGGTGACGATCATCCGCGACGGCAAGACCATCGAGACCCTCGATGTGAAGTCCGCGGAGACCACCGAGGACCGGATCATCTCCGGCATGGTCGGCCGCGACCTGGACCACCGCTTCCCCGAACGCACCGCGTACGAGGGTGAGCTGGAGGCGGCTCCGGCGCTGGAGATCCGCGACTGGACCGTGCACCACCCGATCGACCAGCAGCGCAAGGTCGTCGACGACGTGTCGATCCATGTCCGGCGCGGCGAGATCGTCGGCATCGCGGGCCTGATGGGCGCGGGCCGCACCGAACTCGCGATGAGCGTCTTCGGCCGCTCCTACGGGCGGTACGCGGCCGGCACCGTCCTCAAGGACGGCAAGGAGATCCGGACGAAGACCGTCGCCGAGGCGGTCGACCACGGCATCGCCTATGTCACCGAGGACCGCAAGCACTACGGCCTCAACCTCATCGACACCATCAACCGCAACATCTCGCTGAGCGCCCTCGGCAAGGTGGCCAAGCGCGGTGTCGTCGACGAGCACCAGGAGCGGCAGGTCGCCGAGGGCTTCCGCAAGTCCATGAACATCAAGGCGCCGACCGTCTTCGAGCCGGTGGGCAAGCTGTCCGGCGGCAACCAGCAGAAGGTCGTCCTCAGCAAGTGGATCTTCGCCGGCCCCGAGGTGCTGATCCTGGACGAACCCACCCGAGGCATCGACGTCGGTGCCAAGTACGAGATCTACACCGTCATCGACCAGCTGGCCGCGCAGGGCAAGGCGGTCGTCTTCATCTCGTCCGAACTGCCGGAGCTGCTCGGCATGTGTGACCGCATCTACACGATGGCCGCCGGGCGGCTGACCGGCGAGTTCTCCCGTGCCGAGGCCTCGCAGGAATCGCTGATGCGCCAGATGACCAAGGACAAAGAGGTAACCCGATGAGCACGGATGTGACCGCCAAGACGCCGGCCCCGGCGCCGCCGGGCAAGAGCGGATCGGCCTCCGGCGAGAACCTGTTGCAGCTGATGCTGGACGGCCTGCGCCGCAACATGCGCCAGTACGGCATGCTGATCGCCCTCGGCCTGATCGTCGCGCTGTTCGCGGTGTGGACCGACGGCGACCTGCTGCTGCCGCGCAACGTCTCCAACCTGGTCCTTCAGAACAGCTACGTCCTGATCCTCGCGATCGGCATGATGCTGGTCATCATCGCCGGCCACATCGACCTGTCGGTCGGCTCGGTCACTGCGTTCGTGGGCGCGTTCGCGGCCGTACTGACGGTCCAGCACGACGTGTCCTGGCCCATCGCCGTGGCGCTGAGCCTGGCGGTCGGCGCGGGCGCGGGTGCGGCGCAGGGCTTCCTCATCGCGTATCTCGGCATACCGTCGTTCATCGTCACCCTCGCGGGCATGCTGGTCTTCCGCGGCTTCACCGAGATCCTGCTGGAGGGCCAGACCCTCGGCCCGTTCCCGAGCGGCCTGCAGAAGATCGGCAACGGCTTCCTGCCGGAGGTCGGCCCGGAGACCAACTACCACAACATCACGCTGCTCCTGGGCCTCGCCCTGATCGTCTTCGTGGTCCTCCAGGAGGTCCGCGACCGGGGGCGCCAGCAGGAGTTCTCCCTCGAGGTGCTGCCCAGGAACCTCTTCCTGCTGAAGCTCGTCTCGATCGTCGCCGCGATCCTCGTCGTCACCATGCTGCTCGCCAGCTACAAGGGTGCCCCGATCGTCCTGCTCATCCTGGGCGGCCTGGTCGTCGGCTACGGCTACCTGATGCGCAACTCGATCTTCGGCCGGCACATCTACGCGATCGGCGGCAACCTGCCGGCCGCGAAGCTGTCCGGCGTGAAGGACAAGAAGGTCACCTTCCTGGTCTTCCTCAACATGGGCGCCCTCGCGGCCCTCGCGGGTCTGGCCATCGCCGCGCGCCTGAACGCGGCGTCCCCGAAGGCGGGTCTGAACTACGAACTCGAGGCCATCGCCTCGGCGTTCATCGGTGGCGCGTCGATGAGCGGCGGTGTCGGCACCGTCCTCGGCGCGATCATCGGTGGTCTCGTCCTCGGTGTTCTCAACAACGGCATGAACCTCCTCAGCGTCGGCTCCGACTGGCAGCAGGTCATCAAGGGCCTCGCCCTGCTGGCCGCGGTCGGGTTCGACGTGTGGAACAAGCGCAAGTCCGGTTCGTAGCACACGGATCGACCGGTCGGGCCCCGTCGGAAGGCGGGGCCCTTCCCATGGGAGGAGACATCTGGTGAAGGAACTCTTCGGCAAGCTCGCCGACGGGACGGAGATCCACCGCTGGTCGCTGGAGAACGGCGGCACCCGTATGAAGGTCCTGTCGTACGGCGGGATCGTGCAGTCCCTGGAAGTCCCCGACCGGCACGGCCGGTACGCGAACGTCTCCCTCGGCTTCGACCACCTCGAGGACTACGTCACGTCCAGCCCGTACTTCGGCGCGCTGATCGGCCGGTACGGCAACCGCATCGGCAAGGGCCGGTTCACCCTGGACGGCAAGACGTACCAGCTCTCCGTCGACGACGGCGACAACAGCCTGCACGGTGGCGAGGCGGGCTTCGACACGGTGGTCTGGGACGTCGAGCCGTTCGAGCGGGGCACCGACATCGGCCTGCGGCTGTCGTACACCTCCCCCGACGGCGAGATGGGCTACCCCGGCACGCTGACGGCGACGGTGACGTACACCCTCACCGCCGAGGGCGACTGGCGCATCGACTACGCGGCCACCACCGACACGGCCACGGTCGTCAACCTCACCAACCACGTCTACTGGAACCTCGCGGGCGAGGGCAGCGGCACGATCGAGCACCACGAACTGACCATCCCCGCCGCCCACTTCACGCCGACCGACGCCGGTCTGATCCCGACCGGCGAACTGGCACCGGTGGACGGCACGCCGTTCGACTTCCGGGAGCCGAAGCCGATCGGCCGGGACCTGCGCACCGGGCATCCGCAGCTGCTCGCGGCCAAGGGGTACGACCACAACTGGGTGCTGGAGAAGGGGATCTCGGCGGAGCCGGAGCACGTCGCGACGCTCCAGGACCCCGCTTCCGGCCGCACCCTGCGGATCGCCTCCACCGAGCCCGGCCTCCAGTTCTACTCGGGCAACTTCCTCGACGGCACGCTGGTCGGCCCCGCCGGCCGCACCTACCGTCAGGGCGACGCCGTGTGCCTGGAGACCCAGCACTACCCCGACTCCCCGAACCACGAGAACTTCCCGTCGACCGTGCTGCGACCTGGGGAGACCTACCGGTCGACGACCGTGCACTCCTTCCCTTCCTGACCCTCCCGACCCTCCTTCACAGGTGGGGCACAAGTTCTTACCGATTTCTCAGTGGTTGAACAGTGTCACCGCAGCCCTCGTATGTATGAGCGGCCCGTGCTCCCCCGCGCGGGCCACCCAAAGACGACGGACCCGGCCGTCCCCACCGGGTCCGCCCCATACGGAGGTTCCATGGCCGAGAACGTCACCTCGCTGTTCCGCAGCTCCGCGGCACACAGCCCGTCCATGGCGGCGCTGACGCGGGCGGCAGGAGACGGGGCCGGCCCGATCGACTTCTGTATCCCGGTGAACCCCTACTTCCCCACCCCGGGGATGTGGGACGAGATGGCAGGCCGACTGCGCGACATCATCACGTACTACCCGTCCAGCGCCGACACCATCACCGCCGAGCTGTGCAACCTCCTCCAACTCCCGCCGCAGGCCGTGGCGATGGGCAACGGCTCGACCGAACTAATCACGTGGATCGACCACTTGCTGGTCCGTGAGTCCCTCGCCGTCCCCGTCCCCACCTTCGGCCGCTGGACCGACCAGCCCATGGAGACCGGCAAGCGGGTCGACATGTTCCCGCTCCAGGAGTCCAGCGGCTTCGCCCTCGACCTCGCCCAGTACGCCGAGTTCATACGGGCCCGCGGCACCCGGGCCGCCGTGATCTGCAACCCCAACAACCCCGACGGCGGCTTCCTCCACAAGCACGCGATCGTGCAGTTCATGGACGCGATGGCCGACCTCGACCTGGTCGTCATCGACGAGAGCTTCCTGGAGTTCGCCGACGCGGAGGCGGAGCCGAGCGTGGTCCAGGAGGCCATGCTGCGCCCCAACGTCATCGTGCTCCGCTCGCTCGGCAAGAACTTCGGGCTGCACGGCATCCGCTTCGGCTACATGGTCGCCAACCCGGCGCTCGCGGGCCGCGTCCGCTCGATGCTGCCGAAGTGGAACCTCAACGCCTTCGCCGAGTACGTGGTGTTCATGCTCAAGGAGCACGGCGCCGAGTACGCGCAGAGCCTCCAGCAGGTCCGCCGGGACCGCCTCGACATGTCGAGCCAGCTCTCCGCCCTCCCCGGTCTGACCGTCTACCCCTCCCAGGGCAACTTCCTCTTCGTACGCCTCCCCGTGGGCGCCGAAGGCACCGTGGTCCGGGACCGGCTGCTCTCCGAGCACCGGATCCTGGTCCGCGAGTGCGGTAACAAGATCGGCTCGTCCAGCCGCTTCCTGCGTCTCGTGGTGCGCCCCCAGACGGACGTGCGTCGCCTGGTGTCCGCGCTGGAACAGGTGCTCTACGGGACCAGGAGGGGAGCCGCCGTGCCCGAGCTGTCCACCGGGACCAGTTACAGCTCGGGCACGGCGGCCGTGGACCGCCTGATGAGCAACGGGGTGGGTATGCCGCTGGCCGCACAGGCCATGGCGGCGGCGCCGATGCCCGCGGCGCCGGCGCCTGTGCCGGTGCCGGCGGCGCCTCAGCCGGTCGCCGCACAGCCGATGGCCCCGCAGCCGGTGGCTCCTCAGCCGATGCCCATGCCGACGCCGGTCGCCCCGCAGCCGATGCCGATGCCGGTCGCTCCTGCGGCCGCCGCCCAGTCGCCGTACGGGGTGCCTGCCGCCGGTCCCACGCCGCCCGGGGTGCCCGCACGGGGTGGGCTGACGGCGGCGCAGGTCCGGGGCACCAACGGGTTGACGCCGGCGCCGGCGCAGGGCTGGCCGAACAGTGGCGCTTGGCCCAATGCGGCGGGGGCGTGAATGCGAACGACACTCACAGGCACCTGACAGCCCGACTGCTCTTGTACAGAGATCAAATATTGGGCATAGTCCGTTCACACGGTGTCGACGACCTGAACTCCCCCCACGCTCAACCCCCTTTGCCCTGCAAGGAGTTCAAGCATGCCCAAGCTCAGACATCTCGCCGTGCCCGCCCTCGTCGCCGGGGCCCTCGTGGTCGGGACGGCGGGTTCGTCCTTCGCGGCCGACATCTACACGGCCAGCTCCAGCAACTCCTGTGGTGCCGCGTACTTCTACGACGACGGCGACACCTTCAAGATCCTCGACGTCTGCTCGGACGGCAAGGGCGTGCGCCTTCAGTACACCAACCCCACCACGGGCAACCCCTCCACGAGCGACACGAAGATCCACGTGGACTACACCGGCGGCTACACCGGGTGGAGCATCTCCAACGCCTACATCTACGACACCGACATGAACGAGGCCGCCTGCTTCTACTTCCGCGTCGGCCACGTCGACAACGGCTCGTACGTGAGCGGCTCGTACGGCGGCTGGAACCTGGCCTGCGCGGCCAACTGACGGACAGCGCGCCCCCGTTCGGGTTCGACGGAACGGGGGCACGCTCGATGCCACGACCGCGGTATCAGCACCGCAGGCGGTCGCCGAAGGCTTCCGCGCCCACGATGACGGCCTTTCTCGGCCCGGAGTTCCAGAGGTCGATGCGCAGGTCGGTCATGTCGTGCAGGGGGCGCAGGTCGAGGCTTCCCCCTCCGACCAGCTCCAGGCCCAGTCGCCTGAGCTGCGGGAAGAGAGCCCTGAGCGGTGCGATGTCGGTGTACTGCTCCAGACCGGTAAGCATCAGCCGCTCGATGTGCGGGAGCGGATCCAGCGACCTCAGGGTCGAGATCGAGTCGACAGCCAGCGCGATCCGAGTGAGCCGCGGCGCGTGAGCGGAGGCTGCCAGGGTCCAGGCGGGGCTGTGGGAGAACCCCTCGACTGTCAGCGACCGCAGATTCGACCATTCCTCCAGGAAGTCGAGCCGTCGCAGATGTTCGGCCCCGATCTCCAAGTGGTGCACGTCCGGCTGTGGTTCGAGGGCCACGGTGGTCCCGCCCCCGATCAGCTGGAGCTCGGTGAGGTCAAGGTCGCGCAGCACGGACAGGTCCGAAAGGGCTGAGCAATCCTGTAGTGCGACTCTGCGCAGTTCCTCTCGGCTGCGGAGAAACGCGAGATCTTTGACGGCCCCATTGCCGCAGAGCGTGAGTGATGCAAGGTGCTGTACGGGAAGGTGTGCGTCAAGCTGCCTCGCGGTGTACGAGCCCCGCACGGTGAGCCTGGCGACGGAACCGAGCCGGGGCAGTCGTACGAGCGCCGCTTCCTTGTCGACGATCAGGTCGAACAGGTCGGCCCCTTCGAGGACTTCCGCGGTGTACTCCTCCAGCGGCTGGAGGTCCCAGACCCCCGCCACTTCGCTGCGGACGAGCCGGTCCGGATGGAACGCGCACTGTCTCAGCTTGCGCCGTGACTTCGGGCTGCGCACCCGGCCGAGGAGTCGCACCGTGTTCAGGGCCACACGCTCTCTCAGCTCATCCCCGTCCGGCAGCACTCCGACGACCCAGTCCCCCAGGCCCGCGAGCTCCTCGACCTCCCCGCCGTCCCGTGGCGGCATGAGGGCATCCACCCGGCCCTTCACCGCCTCCATCAGGGACTGGTTCAAGGTCTGGACGTTGATCGCACACCGCGCCGCCAGGAGGTGGAGCTGGTACTTCTCCTGTCTGTTCGGGGCGGCATCCCCGAGATCCACGAGGGCGGTGATGAGCTTGAAGGCATCCGGCCGTGACATGTGGCCGACAGCCAGCACGATCACGTCCTGCCAAGCCTCGTTGCGGACCTGCTCCAGGAGTTCCAGGAAGTAGCCGCTCTCATGAAACTCCTTGGCCGCCAGGAAGTCCTGGAATGTGCGGTGGATGAACTGGAACGCGTCGTCGGTCCGTTCCTGGAGCAGTCCGCTGCGGTCCAGCAGGAAGCGCAGCACCCGCTCGGGTGGCCCCTGTTCCCCGACCTGAGGCATGTCCCGCACGGCGAGAGCCAGTTGCTGGACGGCCTGGTCGTAGGTCATCTGCTGCTGTCCCGTACGCACCAGCCAGATGGCCAACCGCTGAAGCAGGGCGTGCTGTTCGTCGGAGTCCAGCCGGATGGGGTCGGCGTGCAGGACGCCCCGCCCCGCGTCCCGTCCGCCCAGGAGCATGGCGAGTGCGGCCCTGTAGAGCTGCCAGCGGGTGGTGGGCAGCAGGCCTCGACGGCGCCGGTGCAGGGCGCAGATCACGGCTGCCAACAGCGGCGTGCGGGCGAGGTCGCGCAGCGCGGTGTTCCGCTCCAACTGGTGGGCGAGGTCCTGTTCCAGGGAGGTGAGGAGTTCGTCCTCCGTCCGGCCACATTCGGTGCGTGCGGCGTTGTGCCAGGCCTCCACGAAGGCGTGAATGTCGGCGTCGCTCATCGGCAGGAGGGTCAGCTCGGCGAAGCCGTCCCCTTCTAGCCAGTTCTTGTCGACCGCGTTGGGGCGCACGGTTGCCAGGCAGCGTGTGCCGGGATAGCGGTCGAGGAGTGCGGCGAGCGAGCGCCGCGCCCCTTCTCGCTCCGCTGCCGGAACCTCGTCCAAGCCGTCCACCAGGAGCAGCCCGCGACGGGCCTCCAGCACACGGTGCACCCAGCCTTCCGGCTCCCCGTCCGTGAGGGTCCGTCCAGCGGCCAGGAGCTCCGACGGCTTGGGAAAGCGTCCGCCGCGGGCATGCACCTCGCGCAGGGGGACCACGAAGGGGATGAGGCCGTTCAGATCGGTGAGATCCGCGTCCAGACTGCCGACCGCGGCATGGGCGGCGAGCCACCAGACGAGGGTCGTCTTGCCGGCACCCGCCTCGCCGCGGAGCAGGGCGCGAGGCCGGTCCGCCAGCAGTGCCTCCACACGCTGAGGATTGCCCCAGAGCGGGCGCGGCCGTCTCGGTATGCCGGCAGCGTACGAGGACGAGCGCGCGGGAGCCTCCGCCCGCAGGCTCAGATAGGCCGTGTCCAGGTCCCACCGGGACTCTCTCCGCCCCAGTTCCTCGATGCCGAAGATCTCCGTCTTGCGGTACTGGGATCTCAGGTCCTTCGCGTACCGGTCCTCGAAGCGCTCGTCCTCGGGGTGCACCTCGGTGATCTGTTCCTGCCAGGTACCGCGGAGCTTCAGCGAGCCAAGGTCGACGAGGGCCGAAATCGGTACTCCCTCGATCCTGAGATGCCGGCGCGCCTGGGGCACCTGGGTCACTATGCCGAGCAGTACGGGGCCCGCGAAGATCGGGGCACCGGACAGCCCGGCGAGGGGAGACATCGTCACGTCCTCTGGTTCGTCCGCGGCCGGCTGGTCGAGTTCGCAGGTGAGGGCGCCCTTGATCCGTCCGGCCATCGGCAGCACGGTGGCCCGGTACTGGTCGTACTCCAGATCCTCGCCATGCTCCCCGTAGCGCTGATTCCATGGAAACCCGACGATCTCGCAGAGCGGCAGTGCGGCCCCGGTGGCGACCCTGCCGTGTCTAAGACGGCCCATGGGCGCCGCCCGCTGGGCGCTGATCACGTCCGTCGTCGCGATCAACACCACGGCATCGATCTTCTTGCCCGCCCAGTGGACGTCGCACAACACGGGCCGGCTGGACGAAGGATGGATCACCTCGATCCGCTTGCCGTCCCCCACCACATGCCACGCCGTGAGCACCCGCCGCCGGTCCAGCAGCACCCCGCTGCCCTGCCCCCGCTCGCCCCGTACCACGACGACCCGGTCCAGGGCCCGCCCCCCGATCACCGCTCGTCATCACCTCGCCCGAACCGGCCGACGCTCCCCCGGTTCTCGTTCCGCACCTTCCACGGTTGCCCGGTCCGGGCGTCGAGGGCCTTCAGCGTGACGGTCACCCGATGCGTACGGGTCGTGTCGCCGCCCCCGTCGACCCCGCCCTCGACGACCCACGCCTTCACCTTGACCCCGCCCTTGACCTCTTTGCGCAGCTCAACCCCGAACTCCAGCTCGATGTCCCCCACTTCGAAGGTCACGTCCTGGCCGGAGGAACGGCTCGCCGCGGTGATGAGTTCGTCTCGCACGGCCTGCACGGCGTCGGCCAGCTCGATCCGGTTGTCGCTCATGCGGCCAAGCTAGCGGCTGCTCGCCGCCACCACGGGCGGCATGCGGAAGACCCGGCCCCCTGAAGGGTCGCGTCCGGATCCTGTCTCGCAAGGAACTTGACGGTCTCTCACTTTGCCGAACTGACAGCCCATCAACAGCAAGCACTCCTACGGTGCCGTGTTCATGACAGACACTTCGGAAGCAACCCCCACCCCGGTCGGGCGCCGTACCGTTCTGATCGCAACCGGCGCCACGGCAGCGGCAGTTGCCGTGGGCACCACAGTGCCCGAAGCCCCCACAGCCGACGCGGCCGACGCCTCCCCCGTCGCCGCCGCGGCCGTCTGCACCCTCACGAAGGAGATGACCGAAGGCCCCTACTACCTGGACGGCGCGCTCGTCCGCTCCGACATCCGCGAGACGAAGACCGGCTTCGTGCTGAAGCTGGCGCTGACCGTCGTCAACGACGACACCTGCGCGCCGATCCCCAACGCCCTCGTGGAGATCTGGCACGCCGACGTGCTCGGCGAGTACTCCGGCTACGTCGGCAACAACGGCCACAACGAGGCCGACAACGGCACGTTCCTGCGGGGCGGCGTCCTCACCGACGCCGGCGGCGTCGCCACCATCACCACGGTGTACCCGGGTTGGTACCGGGGCCGCTGCGTCCACATCCACGTCAAGGTCCACACCGGCGTGACCCTCACCTCGGACGGCTCCTTCACCGGCGGCACCGAAGTCCACACCGGCCAGCTGTTCTTCGACGAGGCGATCACCGCGCGAGTGGGCGCGCTGTCCCCGTACTCGGCGAACACGGTCACGCGGACGACCCTGGCCCAGGACTCGATCTACGACGACGGGGGCGCGGCGTCGGGGTTGCTGACCCTGAAGGCCATCGGCAGCTCCCCGTCGTCGGGGTACACCGGGACGCTGACGCTGGGCGTCGAGGTCTGACACCAGAACTCAGCCCCGGCACATCCCGAGCACAGGCCGCGCCCGGCTTCTTCCAGCGGGCGCGGCTTTCGTACGTCGATGACAGCGCCGGCGCGGGTGTCGGCGACCGGCGAGTTGTGCGGGACGCCCCGGCGCTGGAGCGGGCGGAGCAGGGGTCGGGGACGCGGAGGAGGGGTCGGGGATCAGGCCCCGCACCTCACCCTCTCCCCCTCGGCTTGACCTGCTGTGATCAGGGTCACGACCCCAAAGCGGGACCGTCCGATTAGTCCCCTGTTCGCAGGAAGTCCATGGCGGCTACTGTCTCGCCTCACTGATCGACTTCTGGCTATGAGATTTCCGGAGATCCCCTCGTGGAGCACTCTGCTTTCGAGCCGTGACGGCGACGGCGGCGTGCCCTGACCATGATCGATCGACGGAGTGTCGTGTCTTCGAAGCTTGCAGGCAAGGTAGTCGCGCGGGCCCAGGAATTTCTGAGGCCCGGTGAACAGGTCCGGCGGGTGGTGATCGCCCAGGGCGGGATCAACCCTCGACTTCAGATCGCCTTCCTCATGGTCGCGTTCATCGGGGTGATCGCCCGGCTGCCGCAGGGGACGAGGATCGGCCCGATGTCCGGAACCTGGGCGCAGATCGAGCTGGCTGGTGAGCGGCTGTGGGTGCACAAGAAGTGGCAGGGGGACGCGGCCGCGTTCACGCCCGTTCAGCTCGGGTAGCGCCGGGTTTCTGGCGGCGACGTCGGTGGCGAATTGAAATGACTCCTGAAACGCGTGTCATGGCGCGATTCCGCGCTTGGGGTGTTGACGAACGGCATACGGCACAGGCGGCGCTGGTTTTCCGGGTGCTGGCGCTGGTCGTGCTGGCTGCCGGATTCCTGGGCCTGTGTTCCAGCCTGTTCCCGGCACGAGCCGGGGTTCCCGAGCTGTTGCGGGACCTGCGGAGCGGGGACGCGTCCGTCGTGCAGGTCACCAGTCCGGACGTCGGTGAGGTGCGGGTCTTCTGGTCCACCGGATTTCTGGGGGATCACGCGTTCACCTACCACGACGACCTCAGCCTCCCGGGGGCGGAAGCCGAGCACTTCACGGCGGACGTCAAAGAGCGGTTGGGCGAGCAAGCGGCCGGCGTGACCTTCGAGGAGGGTGATCGGTTCGACGCCCTGGGCTTCCTGGATGTCCTCGTCCCCCTCATGTACTGGTTCGTCATGCCGCACTTCGCCTGGCCCGTGGCCGCCTGCTGTCTCGTCGCGGTCGTCGACATGGTGGCCAGACGGGACCTTCGTACCCCGAGCGCCGGCTACTGGCTGCTCGCCTCGGTCGTCTTCGGCTTCGGCTTTCCGGCGTACCTCTGGTCGGAACCCCGGCCGCTGTGGTCCCGCCGCACCCCCGCCCCGGGAGACCGGCCAGGCATGACCGGCCTCCGGGTGGCGGGGGCTACCGCCTGTTGGGCGGGGGTGGGCGTGGCCGTGATGGTGGCCGTGGCCCTCGGGCGACAGTGACGGACTACGTCAGCGTCACTTCTCCGGGCACTCCTTCCACGCCAGGTGGTACACCGTGCTGATGTCGCCGTCCGTCGAGTCCATCGTCATGAAGCTGACCTTGTTCGCGGACGTCGACCCCGCCGCGACCCTCAGCTCCGTGTTGATGTTGAAGTTGCGCTGGACTCCGCAGGGTGCCCAGACCAGTTGGGCCCAGTCGGTCGTGTCGGTGGCCTGCCAGTTGTCGTTGTAGGGGCCGTTGAAGGGGTGGGAGCGGGACGCGGTGTTCGGGGAGCCCTGGAAGTAGTACGAGGCTCTCTGGGTGCCGGTCGCGCCGGACTGGAGGGCGGCGAAGCCTCGGTAGTCCGCGCTGGCGATGGCGTACGTGAAGCCCTGAGGGACGTGGACGATGAGGTTCAGCTGGCAGTTCCTGCGGAACGCCGTCGGGTCCGAGCCGCCGCCCGCCTGGGCGAGGTAGTCGCTGTACGTCACCGTGAAGGCCGTGTTGTCCTCGGAGACGGCCACCGCCGTCGTCCCGGCGGGGCAGCCGCTGCCGTTCACCGTCGCCACCTTGATGACGATCTTGTCCGGCGGCGGGTCCTCGAACCCGCCGGACGAGGTGGCGGCCTGGGCCGGTAGTGCCGTGGTGAGCAGAGCGGCTACCGCACCGCTCAGCAGGAGCCCACGAGTCATGGTCTCTCCGTAACAGTTGGGGGGTGGCTGACGTGCCACCCGGACCGTAGGGACAGACCGGCGCCGCGGACAGGACGAACTCAAGCCATTCACAGGTGCGGTTTTCACAGCATCTTCACAGTGTCCGACCTCTGCCGATACGTGAGGACGGCGGCCCACAGCGCGGCCTCAGAACACTCAGGGGTTCTCCCAGGCCGCCGGCTCCGCCGCCAGCTGCTGCACCGGCGTCGGCAGTGCGTCCGCCGCGATGTCCGCGATCGACACGCCCTCCAGGATGCGGCGCACATTCGCGCGAAGAGCGATCCACAGGGGCAGGAGCGGCTGCGCCGAGCCCGTGTAGGCCAGGCCCGTCGGCCGTTCGCCCCGTACCGACACGATCGGGCCGTCGACCGCCCGGATCACGTCGGCCACCGTGATCTCGGCCGCGTCCCGGGCCAGCGTGTAGCCGCCGTTGCCGCCGCGCCTGCTGTCGACGACGCCTCCGCGGCGCAGGTCGCCGAGGATGCCTTCGAGGAACTTGTGCGGAATGTCCTGGGCGAGGGCGATGGTCTCCGCCTTCACGGGAGTCTTCACAGGTCCGCCGCCCTGTCGTACGGCGAGCTCCAGTACCGCTCGTACCGCGTAGTCCGCCCGTGCCGAGATCCTCATACGGACCATTGTGAGGCGTGCCGCCCCGGGCATGGAGAATGGTCCCTCACTCGCGTCCCGGGAAACGCAGGCACAACAGGAGGCGACGCTCGCGTGGAGCTCAGCAGACGAACTTTCAGCACCCTCGCCGGTACGGCCGCGCTCGGCTTCGCGCTGACCGGCAGCGGCGGTGTGCTGCCGTCGCGGACGGGGCCCCGCGTCGTGCCCACGGGGCCGCCGCCGGCCCCGCCCGTCGCGGACGGCGCCGTCCACACGGTCGGCCACGACCGCTACTCCCTGCTCGTCGACGGCCGGCGGCTGGCGCTGTGGCCGGGCGAGATGCATCTGTTCCGGCTGCCGAGCCCGTCGCTGTGGCGGGACGTGCTGGAGAAGATGCGGGCGCACGGCTACAACGCCGTCAGCCTCTCCGTCGCCTGGAACTACCACTCCCCCGCCCCGGGCACGTACGACTTCACGGGCGTCCGCGACCTCGACCGCTTCCTGCGCACGGCCGCCGCCACCGGGCTGTACGTCGTGCTGCGCCCCGGCCCCCACCTCGGCGCCGACATCGACGCGGGCGGCCTCCCCGGCTGGCTGACGGCGACCGGGGGACACGCCCGGACCACCGACCCCGCCTATCTGGCGCACGCCGACGAGTGGCTGACGCGGGTGAACGCCATCGCCGCCCGGCACCTCTACACCAAGGGCAGGGGCACGGTCCTGCTGTACGAGCTGGAGCAGGCGCCGGACACCGCCTACGTCACCCACCTCCGCAAGAAGGTGCGGGCCGACGGCATCGACGTACCCCTGTCCGTGCCGCAGACCCCCCTCACCCGGCTCCACCGTCCGGCGATGGCCTACGGCGGGACGTCCTGGGGCTGGCTGCCCGCGCCGCAGGTCGCCACGACGTCGTACGACAGGGACGCGGCACTCGGCGCGGGGCGGCTGGGCGCCGTCCCGCTCGCGCCGGTCCACCAGCTCGGCCAGCTGCTGCGGACCGTGCCGGACTTCGCCAAGCTGGACCGCAGGAGGAACGTCGCCTCTCCCGGCGGCCGACTCGAGGTGGAGCACCTGGTCAACCGGGACACCGACTCCCAGACCTACGTCGTGCGCAACGACTCCGCCAAGGCGGTGTCCACCCCGCTGCCGCGCGCCGGGATCGAGGTGCCGGTCAACGTCCGGCCGGGTGACACCAAGGTGCTCAGCACGCAACTCAAGCTGGGCGGGCGGACGTTGAAGTACGCCACCGCCCAGCTCATGCTGTTCGTCTCCGCCGGGCGGCAGGACATCGCCGTGTTCTCGGGGCGGTACGGCGACATGGCACAGGTCGTCGTGGAGTGCCCGGAGGAGCCGACGGCGACCCGGCTCGACGCGGAACCGGCGTGGATCTACGACCGTGGCCTGCTGCGGGTGACCTGCCCGCTCGGCGTCGGCGAGCTGGCCCGCGTGAAGGTGGAGAACGGCGGTTCCGACCGGCCGTTGCTGCTGCTGTTCGCCGACGACACGACCGCGCTGCGGCTGTGGCCGTACGAGACGCCGTCCGGGTCGGGGCTGGTGTACGGCCCCTCGCTGGTGCGGGACGTCCGGCTGAAGGACGACACGGTCCATCTCACCGGCGACACCACCAAGTTGACCGGCCTGGAGGTGTGGGGCCCGCGCGGCATCGAGCAGGTCACCTGGAACGAGCGGCCGGTGCCCTCCCGGATCAGCGCCACGTTCAGTCTGCTCGCCCTGAAGCCCCTGCCCGGCCAGGGCCCGGTGCCGCTCCCGGCCCTCGGCGGCTGGCGGCGACAGGACGAGAACCCGGAGTCCGCACCGGACTTCGACGACTCGGCGTGGGTGAAGGCCGACAAGAAGACCTCCTTCAGCACCACCCCCGTCCCCGACGGACAGCCCGTCCTCTTCGCCGACGACTACGGCTTCCACTACGGCGACGTCTGGTACCGGGGACACGTCACCGACGCCGAGGGCCTCGCATCCGTCTCCCTCGCCTACAGCACCGGCACCCAGGGGCTGTTGATGGCCTGGCTGGACGGGAAACCGCTCGGCACGCACCGGATGCCGGTACCGGACGCCGGGTCCGCCCGCAAGGGCACCTGGACCGCCACGGCCACCTTCGACGTACCGGAGAAGCTGCGAAAGCGCGCGGAGCATGTGCTGTCCGTGCTCGTCCGGCGGATGGCGCACGACGTGGACGACACGTCCCTCGACACCCACAAGGCGGCCCGCGGCCTGACGTCGGCGCACTTCAAGGGCGCGTCAGCGAAGGTGAGTTGGCGACTCCAGGGGTCCGGCGCGGCCGACCCTGTGCGCGGGCCGCTCAACAACGGCGGGCTGTACGGCGAGCGGGAGGGCTGGCACCTGCCCGCCTTCGACGACCGGGCGTGGGAGACCGTGAAGCTGCCGCGCGCCGACCGCCGCCAGGGCGTGACCTGGTACCGGACCGGCTTCCGGCTCTCCGTCCCCACCGGCGTCGACGCCTCGGTCGGACTCACCCTCGACGACGATCCGAAGCGTGCCTACCGGGTGCAGGTCTTCCTCAACGGCTGGAACATGGGCCAGTACGTCAACGACGCCGGCCCCCGGCACCCCTTCGTCCTGCCGAACGGCATCCTGCGCACCCGGGGCACCAACTCCCTCGCCCTGGCGGTCCTTTCGGACGGCACGACGGAGGCGGGCCCCAAGGACGTACGGCTGACCCTGCTGGGCGCGTCGGCGGGCGGGGTGCCGGTGGAGAACGTCTGAGCAATGGCCTGTCAGGCCAACCGGATCACGTTCCACGACAGCGGTTCGAGGACGGCGGTCAGAGTGCCGTCCGTGAGGACGGTGCCCTCGACCGCGTGCGGGGCGACCCGCTCGGGCTCGGCGAGGGTGTTGCGGGCGTCCGGGTCGGCGTCGGCGAGGGCGCTGTGCTCGACGACGGACGTCAGGTTCAGGGCGCCCAGGGCGACTTCGAGGGGCAGCGCCTCCGTCCGGCTGCGGTTCACGGCGAAGACGGTGACCGAGCCGTCCTCCGCGCGCACGGCGGTGGCGTGCAGCAGGTCGGTCTCGCCGTACTTCTCGGTGGTGTACGTCGGGGAGTCGACCCGTACGTCGAGGACCTCGCCGCGGCCGTACCGGGAGGCCTGCGCGAACGGGAAGAACGTCGTCTGCCGCCAGGCCGGGCCGCCCGGCTCGGTCATGATCGGCGCGATCACGTTGACGAGCTGCGCGAGGCAGGCGACGGTGACGCGGTCGGCGTGCCGGAGCAGGGCGATGAGGAGGGAGCCGAAGACGACGGCGTCGGTGACGCTGTAGTTGTCCTCCAGCAGGCGGGGGGCCTCCGCCCAGTCCCGGGCGTCGGAGTTCTCGATCTCGTGCCAGTCCGAGACGTACCAGACGTTCCACTCGTCGAAGGAGAGGTTGATCTTCTTCTTGGACTTGAGCTTCGCGCCGATGTGGTCGGCGGTCGCCACCACGTTCTCGATGAAGGACTCCATGTCGACGGCGGAGGCCAGGAAGGAGTCGATGTCGCCGTTCTCGGGCTGGTAGTAGGCGTGCAGCGAGATGTAGTCGACGAGTTCGTACGTCTCGGCGAGGACGGTCGCCTCCCACTCGGCGAACGTCGGCATGGACTGGCTGGAGGAGCCGCAGGCGACGAGTTCGACGTTCGGGTCGATCTGGCGCATCGCGCGGGCCGTCTCGGCGGCGAGGCGGCCGTACTCCGTCGCCGTCTTGTGACCGGTCTGCCAGGGACCGTCCATCTCGTTGCCGAGACACCAGAGGCCGATGCCGAAGGGGTCCTTGTCGCCGTGCGCGGCACGGAGGTCCGCGAGGGCGGTGCCGGACGGGTGGTTGGCGTACTCCTGGAGTTCGAGGGCCTCGGCGACGCCCCTGGTGCCGAGGTTGAGGGCCATCATGGGCTCGGCCTGGGGGCCGACCTTGCGGAGGAAGCCGATGTACTCCGACAGGCCGAAGCGGTTCGTCTCCGTGGAGCGCCAGGCGAGGTCGAGGCGGCGGGGGCGGTCCTCCACCGGGCCGACGGAGTCCTCCCACTTGTAGCCCGACACGAAGTTGCCGCCGGGATAGCGGATGGCGGTGACGCCGAGTTCGCGGACGAGTGCGAGGACGTCCTGGCGGATGCCGTCCTCGTCGGCGGTGGGGTGGTCGGGTTCGAAGATGCCGGTGTAGACGCAGCGGCCGAGGTGTTCGACGAAGGAGCCGAAGACGCGGGGGTTGACGTGGCCGATCTTGAAGGCGGGGTCGAGGGTGAAGCGAGCGGTGTGCATGTTCGCCTTTCAGGGCTTGTTCGGCATGTTCAGTACGTTCGGCATTTCGAAGAGTGCCCGTAACCTCGAACGGGACCGTAGAGAGGAAGCACTTGCCAGTCAATGGTCCGCACGGGATTTCCAGCACCCGGGCGATCGTTCCCACTTACTTGAACCGTCATCGGAACCCATGACGTGAACACTCCCCGCCGCGTACTCTCGGACGAACTGCCGTGCGGTGGTGAGAAGGGGGATCGATGGACATCGCGGGCGCGCGCACCCGAGCGGGGCGGATCGCCGCGGCGCTGCGGCGGGCGAGAAGCGGTTCCGCGATGCGTGATCTGGCGGGCGAGCTCGGCGCCGCCGTGCGGGCCAGACCGCGGCCCCCGGCCGGGGTGCGCGAGGTGTGCCGGGCGCTGTGCGAGGCGATGAGCGTCCGCCGCGGCGGGCGGCCCGTGGAGCTGCGGTTCGAGCGGTTTCCCGACGAGATCGAGGTGACCGGCCTGTGGGTGGAGTTCCAGGACTTCGACCTGGTCATCGTCGAGGAGCGGGCCGAGGCGGTGCAGCAACTGGTCATCCTCGGGCATGAACTGTGGCATCTGCACGCCGGCCACCGGCACGGCGTCGGCCCGGCCGCGGCCCGCGCGCTGGCGGGCGAGCCCGACTGGAAGGACGCCCTGACCGTCGCCGCCCGCGACGGCTCCCGGCAGACGGACGAGGCCGAGGCGGACGACTTCGGACACCGTCTCGCCGCCGTCTTCCGGCCCTATCTGTCGGGCCACGGCGGCCGGCGGCACCTCGCGCCGCTGGAGCGGTCCATGGGCTATCGCGGACGCCGGGGCACGGACCGGTGAGCAGCACCCTCGCCGCCGGAAACCTCCTCAGCGGGATGTACGTCTCCTTCTGGCTCCCCACCGCCGTGCTGACCGCCGCCCTGGCGATCAAGCTGCCCAGCATCCTCAAGCTGTGGCGGGACCCGCTGCTGCGGGCCGTCGGCGGCCTGCTGCTGTTCGCCTGCGCGGTGTTCGTCTTCGCGGCCCCCTCCACCATCGCCTGGACCAACCGCGTCACCGGGGTCCCCAACATCGCCGCGCCCTGGGTGTACTCGCTGCTGACCGCGCTGTGCGCGTCCTGGCTGCTGCTGGTCGTGCACTGGCGCAACGGCCGTACCGAACGCCACGCCCAGACCCGCCGCGCGACCCGCTGGGTGGTCGCCGTCTACGCGGCCGTCGTCGCCGCGCTGTGGATCCTGTTCGCGCTCGCCGACGTGCCCGTGGAACAGATCCGGGACCTGGACACGTACTACGCCTCGACGCCCTTCATGCGGGAGCTGATCCTCCTCTACCTGACCGCGCACACCGTGGCCAGCCTGGTCACGTCCCGGCTGGTGTGGAACTGGATCCGCACCGACGGCCTCGACGCCTGGCTGCGCTGGGGACTGCGCTTCCTCGGGATCGGCTTCGCGACGAACCTGCTGTTCAGCGCCGCCAAGCTCACGGCGGTGGCGGCCCGTTGGACCGGGCACGACCTGGACTGGCTGAACACCAACGTGGCGCCCTCGGCCGCCTGCATCGCCGCCACGTTCGTCGCGGTCGGCTTCATCGTGCCGCACGCCGGCCAGTACCTCCAGGAGCGCTGGCTGGTCCGCCACCGCCACCGCGGCCTCGCGCCGCTGGCCCGCCTCATGCGGACCGTCGCGGGCGGCCGCGAGCCGCTCGGCCTGCGGGCGACGCCCGAGATGCGGCTCATCCGCCGCGAGACCTTCATCCGCGACACCCTCCTCCAACTCGCCCGCCGCCTCGACGAGGACCTGCGGACCCGGTCCTACGACGCCGCCCTCGCCCTCGGCTTCCCGCCCGGCCGCGCGCAGGCCCTCGCCTCGGCCGTGACGATCCTGGACGCGGTGGAGGCCGAGCGCCGCTCCCCCGACGGCGGCGGCACCAGCGCCCCCGACACCACCTACCTGCTGCAGGAGATCCAGGCCGTGTCCCAGGCCCTGCGCAAGCCCGAGGAGATCAAGGCGGTACGCGCCCGCGCGGCCGTCCCGGCAGAGAGCATGTCCACGCATGACTGAAGCTCCGTCCCCCGTCAGAACCGCCGTAGTCCTGGGGGGATCCCACACCGGCATGCTCGTGGCCGCCGCCCTGGCCGGGCTCGCCGAGCGGGTCGTCGTCGTGGAGCGCGACGAACTGCCCGTGGCGCCCGCGCCCCGCAAGGGGCTGCCGCAGGCCCGGCACGCCCACATGCTGTGGTCGGGCGGTGTGCGCGCGCTGGAGGAACTCCTGCCCGGCGTCACCGCGGAACTCCGCGCCGCCGGGGCCCGCCGGGCGCCGGTCACCACGGACATGGTCGTGCTGTCGGCGCACGGCTGGTTCCGCCGCTGGCCGGAGTCCCACCACGTCCTCCTCGCCGGACGCGACCTGTTCGACGCGACGGTCCGGGCCCGGGTCCTCGCCGACGAACGCGTCGAACTCCTCGACGGCACCGAGGTGCTGGAGCTGGTCGGCAGCTCCGAGGCGGTCACCGGGGTGCGGGTGCGCGGGCGCGACGGACGGGAGCGGACCCTCGACGCGGGGCTGGTCGTGGACGCGAGCGGGCGGGGCTCGGGCGCGCCCCGCTGGCTCACGGAGCTCGGCCTGCCCGCGCCGGAGCAGCGCGAGGTCGACTCCGGCTTGGCCTACGCGAGCCGGCTGTATCTCGCCCCCGAGCAGGCCCGCGACGGCTTCCCGGTCGTCAACGTCCAGTCCGACGCCCGCGGCGACGGTCCCGGCCGCGCGGGCTTCCTGCTGCCCATCGAGAACGGCCGCTGGATCGTCACCCTCAACGGCACCCGCGGCGGCGAACCGACCTCCGCGAACGCCTCCGGCGACGACTTCGCACGCTTCGCCCGCGAGGAGCTACGGCACCCGCTCATCGGCCAACTCCTGGACCGCGCCGAGCCGTTGTCCGACGTGGCGTTCACGCGGACGACGGTCAACCGGCGGTACTTCTACGAGCGGATGCCCGCGTGGCCCGACCACTTCACCGTCCTGGGCGACGCGTTGGCCGCGTACAACCCGGTGTACGGGCACGGGCTGGCCGTGGGGGCGCAGAGTGCCGTGATCCTTCGGGATGTCGTACGGCGGCACGGATGGGGGGCGCCGGGGGTGTCCCGTCGGGTGCAGAAGGCGGTGGCCCGCCCGGTGGGGGCGGCGTGGGACCTCGCGACCGGGCAGGACGTGTTCTATCCCGGCGCGACGGAGGAGGGGCCCACGGGGCGGGACCGGCTCGTGGCCGCGTACGTGGATCGGCTGATGTACACGGCCACGGGGAACGGGCGGATCGCCCGCCGGGTCACTGACGTCACGTCGTTGGAGCGGCGGGCGGAGGTGTTGTTGGCGCCGTCTGTTTTGTTGGCGGCGTTGGTGGGGCCGTTGAAGGCGACGCTTGCTGAACCGCCTTTGACTGCGGAGGAGTTGAAGGCGGCGGGGATTCAGTAGTTCGTCGGGTGCGGGGCGGTGGGGGCTCCCCGCGCCCCTGAAAGAAGCGGCATCAGCTCACCCGGCGAAGGGGAGTTGCTGCAATCCCTTCCCTGCGCCCGGAACCACCAACAGCGAGCCCGCCACCGGATGCGGGGTCTCCAGTCCCACCCTCGCCGTCGTGATGTACAGGTCCGTCAAGTCGCTCCCCCCGAACGCGCACGCCGTCACCCGCGGGGTCGGCAAGGTGATCACACGGTCCAGTTCGCCGGACGGCGTGTAGCGGCGTACCGCTCCCCCGTCCCACAGGGCCACCCACACGCAGCCGTCCGCGTCGACCGTGAGGCCGTCCGGGAAGCCCGCGCCGTCCTCGATCTCGGCGAAGGGGCGGCGGTTCGACACCCTCCCCGCCTCGTGGTCGAAGACGTCGACGCGGCGGGTCGGGGAGTCGATGTAGTACATCAGGCGGCCGTCCGGGCTCCAGCCGGTGCCGTTGCTGACCGCCACGTCGTCGAGGACCGTCTCGGCCGTGCCGTCGGCCGTGTAGCGGGACAGGGTGCCGCCGCCGGGGGCCTCGTCGTAGCGCATGGTGCCGGCCCACAGGGAGCCGTCGGGGGCGATCGCCGCGTCGTTGGCGCGGCGGCCCGGCACCGGCTCGTGGTGGAGCCAGCGGAACGTGTCGTCGGGGTCGAGGAGGGCGACGCCGTCGCGCAGGTTGAGGACCAGGCCGCCGTTCGCACGCGGCTTCGCGGCGCCCACGTGCTGGTCGGTGACGCGGACCGTGCGGTGCCCGGTCGCCGGGTCGTAGGTGTGCAGGCGGGCGCCCAGGATGTCCAGCCAGAGCAGCCGGCCGGTCGCCGCGTCCCAGGTCGGCCCCTCGCCGAGGGTGGCCTCGGCGCGGACGGCGACCTCGTAGTCGTACGTCTTCGAGGTCATCCCACGCTCCGGTGGCCGAGGCGCTCGGACAGCTCGACGGCACCCTTGGCGGCGAGCTGCTCCAGCTCCTCGCGGCGGTCCTCGCTCCAGCGGATCATCGGCACCGAGATCGACAGCGCGGCCACGACCCGGCCGGTGCGGTCGCGGACCGGGGCGGCCACGCAGGAGACGTCCGGGTTGGACTCGCGGCGCTCCACGGCGAGACCCCGCTCACGGATCTCGGCGAGGGCCTCGCGCAGAGCGGCCGGGTCGGTGATGCTGTTCGGAGTCATCGCGGCCAGGTCCGCGTTGTCCGGGATGCGGGAGCTCAGCTCCGGCTCGGGCAGCGAGGCCAGCAGCATCTTGCCGACGGAGGTGCAGTGGGCGGGCAGCCGGCGTCCCGCGGCGGACACCATGCGCACCGCGTGCGTGGAGTCAACCTTCGCGATGTAGATGACGTCGGTGCCCTCGAGGATGGCCACGTGGACGGTCTCGTCGCAGGTCTCGGCGACCGAGCGGGCGACCTGCTGGCCCTCGGCGGCGAGGTCGAGCTGCTCGGCGTAGCGGCTGCCGAGCTGGTACGGGCGCACGCCGAGCCGGTAGCGTCCCGGCTGACCCGGCACCGGGACGATGTACGACCGTGCGGCGAGCGTGGTGACCAGCTCGTGCACGGTGGTGCGCGGCAGCTGGAGCTTGCGCACTATGTCCGGGGCGGAGAGCGTGCCGTCGCCGTCGAGGAAGAGCTCGAGGATGTCGAGAGCCCGGGTCACGGCAGGTACGAGACGTCCCACGTTCGGCCCCCTCCCTGTGAGGTGTCAGTGGAGTTCGGCGCCTGTCGAGCATCGTTCACGGTGTTCGAAATTTCAACAGGCGATCGGAATAGCGAACACAGGCTACTCAACGCGGGTTTGCCCCGGCAATGGTTCTGCAGATCAGGCGTTCCACACCCGTCCCGTTTCGGCGGGAACGGCACGCGTGCGAGCTGCCGGGACTACTGTGTCCGTGTGTGACGCGTCACATTGCGTGGCGAGTCTTGGGGGATGCGGTTCCTGGGGGGAATCTCGTGCGCGAAATGACCAAGGGGTCCAATGCTGCCCTGTCGGCGCTGAGTGACAACACCGGCTCGGTGATCGTCAGCCTGGGCTGGAGCAGCCCGGCGGGGGACGGCGACGCGGATGTGTCCGTCTTACTCCTGGGCCCGGACGGCAAGGTCCGCAGCGACGCGGACTTCTACTTCTACAACAACCCGGTGGCCGCCGACGGAAGCGTGCACCTGCTGGACAAGACGCCCACCGAGGACGGCAACGAGGACCGGATCAGCTTCGACCTGACCGTGGTGCCGCCCGAGGTCGACCGCGTCGTCGTGGCCGCGAGCCGCTACGGCGGCGCGCACTTCGGGGAACTCGACGACCTCCGGGTGACCCTGTCCGACGCGGTGGGCGAGCACCTCCTCCGTTTCGCGATCGGCGACCCCGGCAAGGTGAGCGCGATCATCTTCGGCGAGCTGTACCGCCGCGCGGGGGAATGGAAGTTCCGAGCCGTCGGGCAGGGGTACGACTCCGGGCTGGCAGGCCTCGCGACGGACTTCGGGGTCGACATCGACGACGAGGAGGAGGCCACCGGTACCGGCGACGACGCGGAGGCCACCACCGGCGACGACGACGCGGAGGGTACGGCGCCCGCGGCGACGCCGGAACCGACCGGGACCGGTGAGCCGGTCGGCCTGCCCTCGGACGCGGTCTCCGAGCCGGATCCGGCCGAGACCCTGAACGCCGTACCGGCTCCCCGCCGAACCACCGACGAAGCCGGGCCCCGCAAACCGGCCGCCCGGCCCCGCACCGCCAAGAAGCGGGCGACCCCGCCCAGCGCACCGCAGAAGTCCCTGGGGGAGAACGACTCCTGGCGTCCCGCCCGGCTCTTCCCGCTCTCCACGCTGAAGAGCGACCGGGACCGGGAGATGCGCGCCACCTCGGTGCTGTTGTCGGTGATGACCCAGGTGCCACGGTTCGGCCGGCGGCTCACCGCCGCGTTCGGCGCGCCCTCCGGCCGTATGGAGACCTTCACCGAGGTCACCCTGCCGCACGGTGACACACCCCGGCGGCCCGACGGAGTGATCCGTATCGAGCGGGCCGGCAAGCTGTGGACGGCGCTCGTCGAGACCAAGACGAACGGCAACGCCCTCAAGGCCGACCAGGTGCAGGCCTACATGGACATCGCCGCCCGGCGCGGCTACGAAGCCGTGATCACGTTGTCGAACGACGTCGCGCTGGAGGGCAGCCCCCTGGTCGACGTCAGGATCGACCGGCGGCGCAAGCACCAGGTGGCGCTCTGGCACCTGTCCTGGGCCGAAGTGGCCCACCAGGCACAGCTGCTGATCCGGCACGAAGGGGTCGGCAACGCGGCGCGCACCTGGCTGCTCCAGGAACTGCTCCACTATCTCCAGCACGAGAACTCCGGCTGCCACGGCTTCCAGAACATGGGCTCCGCCTGGGTACCGGTACGCAACGGCATCAACGACGAGACCCTCTGCCAGGGCGACCCACGGGCCCTCGAAGTCGTCGAGAACTGGGAGCGGCTCATCCGCCAGGTGTGCCTCAGACTCGGTGGCGAACTCGGCCAGAAAGTGCTGCCCGCCCAGCGCGTCAGGCGCGGCACCGACCACGGCACCCGCCGGGCCCAACTGGCCGACCAGCTGTGCCTGGAAGGCCGGTTGCAGGCCCAGCTCCGCGTCGAGGAGGCGCCCGGCCTGCTCACCGTCGGCGCCGATCTGCGCACCGGCAGGCTGCGCACGTCCATCGAGATCCCCGCACCCGAGCAGGGGTACCCCCTGACCTGGGCCAAGCGGCTGGTCCGCCGCCTCGCCGAGGCACCGGCCGACCTGCACGTGGAGACGCTGGTCGAGGGTGACACCCTGGGGCCGCGCGGCACCCTGGAACGGCTCCGCCCGGAACCGGCCGACCTGCTGCCCAAGAACGGCACGCAGATCACCGGCTTCCGGCTGTCCCTCCTGAAGAGCATGGGCAGCACCCGCGGCAACGCCGAGTCCGGCTTCATCCGCAGTGTGGACGACGCCGTGCACCGCTTCTACAAGACCGTCGTGGTCCATCTCGACGAGCCTGTCCGCCGACGCACCCCCTTGCCCGCCACCGCCGATGTGACAAGGTGACGTCACATCGATGGGGTGGGGGTAATAGCTGTGCCGGAACTTCTCAAGGGCGGGAACACCACGGTCAAAGCGGCGCCGCTGACCGCCGAACTGCGCTCCGCGGGCGATCCGGTCGATCTCAGCGCCCTGCTGGTCGGCGCGGACGGCAAGGTCAGGTCCGACGCCGACCTCGTCTTCTACAACCAGCCCACCGCCGAGTCCGGTGCCGTCCGCCACCTCGCCGCGGACGCCGGCGCGCCCGAGCGGATCGCCGTCGATCCCGGCGCGCTGCCCGCCGACGTGGACCGGGTGGTGCTGATCGCGAGCTGCGATCCGGACGACCTGTCGCGTACGTTCCGCACGGTCGCCGACGTCGAGGTGCGCGGTGTCCAGGACGGTGCCGATCCCGTCGTCTTCCGGCAGCCGCCGCTGGTCGACGGGGAGCGGGCCGTCCTGCTGGTGGAGCTGTACCGGCGGGGCGACGGCTGGAAGCTGCGGGCCATCGGGCAGGGGTACGCGGAGGGGCTGGCGGGGCTGGCGACGGACTTCGGGATCGATGTGTCGGAGCCCGAGGCCCCGGCGACAACACCGCCGGCTCAGGTACCGGCTCCTGCTCCTGCTGCCGCTCCCACCAGTCTCGTCAAACCCCCGCTCGGCAAGGTCAGCCTCGACAAGGGCGGCCAGGTCGCGATCAGCCTGGACAAGCAGGACCGCGAGCTGGTCGTCACCGTGACGCTGGAGTGGGACGGCGGCAGCGACCAGCGGCGCCGCCGGGGCGCCGACCTCGATCTGTACGCCCTGTTCGTGCCCGCGTCGAAGGCGCGGCGGGGCGGTGCCGAGGCGCCCGGCACGATCGTCAAGACCGGGCTCGCGAAGAAGATGCCGGAGAAGCCCGAGAAGGGCGACAAGGGCCCGAAGGCCGACGTCGTCTACTACAAGAACCTCGGCTCGCTGAAGCAGGCCCCGTACATCCAGCTCGACGGCGACTCCAAGACTCCCGGCCGCGAGACCGTCCGTATCGTCCGGCCGGACCAGCAGGGATACGTCCTGCTGTGCGCGTACTCCGCCCTCAGCAACGGCTTCGGCTCCTTCAAGAGCTTCGGCGCGCAGGTGGTCGTGGACGACGGGCGTGGTTCGAACGTCACGGTCCCGCTCTTCGAGAACACCAAGACGCGCTACTGGGTGGCCATCGCCCTCGTCGACTTCACCTCGGCGGACGGCGCGGCGATCCACCACATCGAGGCGTACAGCGGCCGCATGACCGAGCGCCGCCCGGTACTGCACCCGGACGGCACGATCGAGATGAACGCGGGGCCGGTGGAGTTCAAGGGCCGCGACTAAGAGCCCTGGACCACCCCCAGCGCCCCTCGCAACCTCTGCGCCCGCAGCACCAGTTCCAGTTCGAAGCGGCGGTCCGGGTCGTCGATCTCGGCGCCCCAGAGTTCGCGGATCTGGCGCAGGCGGTAGCGGACCGTCTGGGGGTGGACGCCGAGCCGGGCGGCGACCTCCGGGGCGCCGCCGCGCGTCTCCAGCCAGGCCAGGAGGGTTTCGGCGAGGCGGCGGCCGTGGGTGGGGCCGCAGTGGGCGAGGGGGGCCAGGCAGCGCAGGGCCAGGTCGTCGATGAGTTCCTCCGGTTGCAGGAGGACCAGCGCTTCCGTGTGCTCGGTGCAGTACAGGACCTCACCGGCCGGCAGCAGCCCGCGTTCCATGAGGCTCACCGCCGCCTCCGCCCAGCGCAGCGACTTCGCCGCGTCGGCGAGCGGGACGGGCGGGCCGATGGCGCCGGCCCAGCCGGTCAGGGCGCGGTGCAGGAGTTCGGGGCGGCCCGCGCAGTCGGGTTCGGGGACGACCATGCGGGGCTGTTCGTAGTCCATGTCGAGGAGGACGCCCTGGCCGACCGCGGGGGCCATGGCCTCGCGGGCCGGGCGCAGCAGTACGCCGACGGCGACCTTCTCGGGAAGGTTCCAGCCGATCCGGGCGGCGCGTTCGGTGAGCAGGTCGTCGGGGTTGCCGCCGCGCTGGCGTGCGGCCAACAGCAGTTCCATCAGCCCGCGTTGGAGGCGTAAGCGTTCGCCGGCCTGTCTCGCCGCCGCTTCGGCGTAGCCGCGGACCGACTGGTCGACGAGGCCGTCGAGATACTCGTAGCCGGCGTCGACGAGTTCGTACATCGCGGGGGGCGGGATCTCGACGCGCTGGCCGATCTCGGCGAAGCGGCGCCAGGCGAGCCGTACGCCCATGCGGTAGATCGCCTGGAGGGAGTCCAGGCTGCGGCCGCCGAGGCCCTCGCCGCGGCCGAACTCCTGGAAGACGCCGGGCGGCACGGTCGGGCGGCCCTCGGCGGTCTCCAGGTGCTGGACGAACACCTCGATGGCGCGGCGGATGCCGACGAGGGCCATCGGCTCGCCGGACTCGTCGAGGACGACGGGCAGATGGGGGTACTCGCGGCGGATCTCGCGCAGGATCTCGTCGGCGAGTTCGGGCGCCTCGGCCATGGCGATCGCCGCGAACCGGCGCACCTGGAGGCGAGGCACGTCGAGCCAGGCCGAGCGGGAGTTGACGGTTGCCGGGCGGGCCGTCACGTCTCAACTCCCCTGGCCCGCTTGCTCGTACGTGATCAAGGGGGTGTTGGGCTGGTCGGGCGTGGCGTCGAGCAGGGCGACGATGCCGAGCGCGGCACCCACGGCGAGCACGGCGGCGGCCACGACGGTCAGTGCGGCGGCGAGCAGTCTGGACATCGCAGGGTCAGCCTCTCAGTGGCTCTCTTCCGGCGGTTGTCCCCACCCCGGCGTCCCACCCTGCCTGTGGAGCCCAGTCTCAGCAAGACATTGACACCTCGTCAAGAGAGCCCTACGGTTCCCGGCCCATAGAGCGGCCCGAACTCCGTACCCTCACGCCCCTGGAGTGCCCGGATGCGCCGTACAGCCTCACCACTCTCACTGATTCTGCTGGGACTTGGCACGTTCCTGCTGGTCCTGGCGCCCCTGCTGGCGTGGTACGTGACCCCGCGGGCCGCCGTGAACCCGATCGACATCGACCAGACCGCCGTCTACAAGGGCACCGGCAGCGTCTTCGACACCGACAAGGTCGAGACCGTGCCCGGCCAGGAGATCACCGTCACCCAGCGGGTGCGCGGCAACGTCGAGGACAGCGAGCGCAGCGGCGACGCGGTCTGGGACGTGACGACCACGGTCGACACCGACAAGTCGCTGCCGGCCGCCGATCCGCACGACGCGCTGGAGTTCATCCCGCACCGCTGGGTGATGAACCGCAAGACGACCAAGCCGGTGCACTGCTGCGGCGAGAAGCCGTACATCGAGGGCGAGGCCTATCTGAAGTTCCCCTTCGACGTGCGGAAACGCTCGTACCAGTGGTGGGACAACTCGCTGGGTTCGACCGTCGTGTTGACCTACCGGGACACCAAGAAGATCCAGGGGTACACGGGTTACCGGTTCACCGGCACGGTCGCCCCGGCGAAGGTCGGCACCCGGCTGGTGCCGGGCACCCTCGTCGGCCTGAGGAACCAGCCGCAGGTGCTGGCCGAGGAGTGGTACTCCAACCACGGCATCGAGCTGGTCGTCGACCAGCGCACCGGCCGGGTGATCTACGCGCAGGTCGGCCCCAAGCGCACGCTGCGGGCGCCGGGTTCGAAGAAGGACGCGGTGGTGCTGCTGGACAGCGAGAAGATCGCGTTCACCACGGCGACGCAGAAGGAGGCCGTACGGCTGGCGAAGCGGGACAGCGGGCAGCTGAAGGCGATCGGCGTGACGGTGCCGATCGGGGCGGCTGTGGGCGGGTTCGTCCTGGTGGTGGCCGGTTCCGTTTTGTTGGTACGGGGGAGGCGGCATCCCGGTAATTCCGATACGCCCGATCCCACACTCACGATGTGACGTGACGTCAGCTCTAATAAGCCCGGAAATTGTCATCCCGGTGAGTAGCAATGAGGAACGGGTGGGCGAAAACTGTCCACCCCCACCCGAGCACAGTCCACCCACATCCTCCTCGTAGGAAGCACCCAAATCCCCCACAGGAACGTAAAGCACCTCCCCACGCTTCGAGTTCCGCACCCTGAGACGAGTTGGAGCACGCATGCCCCAGCACGTGCCTTCGTCGCTGCGCGCCACGCACCCCGCGGCATCGCAGCACCCCTCGGCGCTCCCCCCACCTCCGCGCCGAATCGTTTTCCTCGCCCATCGCGACCTGGGCAACCCGGCCGCCGGGGGCTCCGAGCTCCTGGTCGACCGGCTCGCCGACGGCCTCACCCGGCTCGGTCACCAGGTCACCCTGCTGTGCGGCGGTCCCGCGTCGTACCGCGACTACCGGGTCGTCTCCGCGGGCGGCGAGCTCGGTCACTTTCTGCGCGCCCGCTCCGCCTTCTCCCGTCAGGTCGGCGACTGCGATCTGCTGGTCGAGGTCTGCAACGGGATGCCGTACTTCGCACCCGTCTGGCACCGCGGTCCCACGCTGTGCCTGGTCAACCACGTCCACACCGACCTGTGGAAGATGCGGTTCGGCGGCCCGATGGCCCCGGCCGCGCGGCTCGGCCGAAGACTCGAACACTGGGCGCTGACCGGTGCGCAGCACCGGAGTCTGCTGGTGGCCGTGTCGGCGTCGACCGCGCAGGCGCTCCGCGGGATCGGCGTGGAACGTGATCGTATCCGTGTCGTCCACAACGGAGTCGAGGAGCCGGGGCCACGGGCGGACCGGTCGCCCGAGCCGTTGTTCGTCGCCGTCGGCCGGCTGGTCGAGTACAAGCGGATCGATCTGCTGTTGCGGCTGTGGGAGCGGGTGCGTCCCGTGACCGGCGGGCGGCTCGTCATCGTCGGGGACGGCCCTGAACGGGAGAGACTCCAGCAACTCGCCGGGCCTGGTGTGGAGTTCACGGGCCATGTCTCGGAGGCCGAGAAGCACCGGCTGCTGTGCGAGGCGTGGATGCTGATGCATCCGTCGGCGGTGGAGGGGTGGGGGCTGGTCGTGACCGAGGCCGCCACGCGCGAGACGCCGACGATCGCCTTCGACGTGCCCGGCCTTCGGGATTCCGTCGTGGACGGGGAGACGGGTGTGCTGGCGCGAGGGGAGTCGTCCTTCGCCGCCGCCTGGTGCACGCTCGCGTTGTCCGGTGAGCGGCGGGAGTTGATGGGCAAGGCCGCTCGGGAGCATGCGGCTCGTTTTCGCTGGGAGCGGTCCGTGAGACAGTTCCGGGCCGTTGCCGCGGAGGCGGTGAGGGGCTGGGGGCCGTGATGCGGCTGCGGGTGCCTCGTGGCTGGTCGCGCCCACGCGGCGGTAGCCGCATATCAGATACAGCCCCGCGCCCCTCGGGCGGCATCAAGGACCCCTCGTTCAGACGCTCGCTCACCCTTTTTCGCGCTTTCCTCCATGAGCAGGACGACCCCGAGGCCTGCTACGCACTCCTGGCCCGCGACTCCGTCGATCAGGTCGAGGCCTACGACGGCCCCGTCGCCGGCCGGACCGTCGTCGACGTCGGGGGTGGCAGCGGGTGTTTCACCGAGGAGTTCCGGCGGCGCGGTGCCCACGCCTACCTCTTCGAGCCCGACGCGGCGGAGCTCGGGGCGAAGCCGCCCGACGGGGCCGTGATCGCCGACGGGTATCTGCTGCCGTTGTACGACGGGGTCGCGGACGTCACCTTCTCCTCCAACGTCCTCGAACACGTCGCCGATCCGCAGACCTTCGTCAGTGAGCTGGTGCGGGTGACGCGGCCCGGCGGGCTGATCTATCTGTCGTTCACCAACTGGCTGTCCCCGTGGGGTGGTCACGAGTGGGCGCCCTGGCACTATCTGGGCGCCGAGCGGGCGCGGGCCCGTTATCGGCGCCGTACCGGCAGGGCCGCGAAGCACACCCTCGGCGAGAACCTGTTCGCCGTGCACATCGGCCCCACCCTGCGGCAGGTGCGCGCCCGTGACGACGTCAGGGTCGTCTCGGCGCGCTCCCGCTACTGGCCGTTCCTCGCCGAGACCGTGGTGAAGGCGCCCGGGATCCGTGAGGTGGCCACCTGGAACCTCCTCCTCATCCTCCGGCGGTGTCCACCATGACGACATCCACGGTCCAGGCCCCTCCTCCGGCCGCCGTCCCCTCCACCGCGCGCATGTCGGGCCCGCCGGAGGGCCCGCGGTCACGTCGGTGGCTGGTGGGGTTCTGGGCCGTGGTGTTCGTGCTGTTGCTGGCGGTGCATCCGGGGCGGCAGACCTTCGACACCAAGCTGGGTGTGACCGTCGACCCGGGGCGGTTCTTCGACGATCTCGGGCAGCTGTGGCAGGACCAGGGGTCCTTCGGCGGGATCTCCGACCAGTACACCGGCTATCTGTGGCCGATGCTGCCGTTCTACTGGCTGGCCGACGCCGTACGGCTGCCGGTGTGGCTGGCGGAGCGGCTGTGGCTGTCGCTGATCGTGTCGGTCGCCTTCTGGGGCGCGCTGCGGCTCGCGGAGCGGCTGCGGGTCGGGAGCCCGTCCTCCCGGCTGCTCGCCGCGCTCGCGTACGCCCTGTGGCCGGTCTTCACCATCGTCATCGGGTCGACGTCCGCCGCCGCGCTGCCCGGCGCGTTCCTGCCCTGGGTGCTGCTGCCGTTGACGGACGAGCGGTACAGCGCGCGGGTCGCCGCCGTGCGGTCGGTGCTGGTCGTCCCCTTCATGGGCGGGGTGAACGCGGCCGCCACCCTCGCCTCGCTGCTGCCGGTCGGCTTGTATCTGCTCACCCGGTCCCCCGGCCCCCGGCAGAGAAAGCTGCTCGCCTGGTGGATATCCGGGGTGGTCCTGGCGACCGCCTGGTGGTGGATCCCGCTGCTGCTGCTCGGCGTCTACGGGGAGAACTTCCTGCCGTACGTCGAGAGCGCGCAGACCACCACCGAGACCATGTCGGCGACGGAGGCGCTGCGCGGCGCCGGGAACTGGGTCGCCTATCTGCACTTCGGTGAGGCGTGGCTGCCGGCCGGGTGGACGGTCGCGTCGTCGGTGATCGTGATCGTGTGCTCGGCGCTGGCCGCCGGGCTCGGGCTCGCGGGCCTGGCGCGACGGGATCTGCCGGAGCGGCGCTGGCTGACGCTGACGGTGATCGTGGCCGCGCTGATCCTGCTCGCCGGGTACGGCGGCGGGTTCGGGGCGCCCTTCCACGGGGTCGTCCGGGACTGGCTGAACGGGGGGCTCGCGCCCTTCCGGAACATCTACAAGTTCCAGACGGGGCTCGCGCTGGCCCTGGTGCTGGGGCTCGCCCATCTCGTCGGGGTCGCCGCCGAGACACGCGGGGCGCGGCCGGTGCGGGGGCGGCGGTTCGCCCCGCTGGTCGCCGCCGTGCTGATCCTGCCGGGTCTGATGTGGCCGTATCTCAACGGGTCGATCCTGAACCCGGGTTCCTTCCAGGAGATCCCCAAGTACTGGAAGTCGACGGCGACTTGGCTGGAGAAGTTCTCCCCCGACTCCCGTGCGCTCGTCGTCCCGGCGACCGCGCACGGCATCTACACCTGGGGCTCGACCATCGACCAGCCCCTCGACGTGGTCGCCAAGTCCCGCTGGGCGCAACGCGATTACGTCCCGTTCGGCACGGCCGGCAACCGGCGGGCCATGGACGCCGTGGAGGACGCCCTGACCAGCGGGGGTGAAGTCCCCGGGCTCGCGGACTTCCTGGCCCGCTCCGGCATCCGGTACGTCGTCGTCCGCAACGACCTCGACCCCGACCAGATCGGCTATGTGCCGACGACCGTCGTCAAGCGGACCCTGGAGCAGTCCGGGTACAAGCGGGTCATCGGCTACGGGCCGATCATGACCGGCGGCCGGATCGTGCACGACGCGCCGCTCGCCGTCGAGGGGCTGTACCCCAGGCAGCGGGCGGTGGAGATCTACATGCCGCCCGACGGCACCCCGAACCCCGGGCACGCCGGACTGCTGCCGGTCGCGGACACCGCCACCGTCTCCGGCGGCCCCGAGTCGCTGCTGCCGCTGGCCGCCGAGCTGCGCGGCCGGGCGACGGTCCTGACCGGCGACAACCACCCCGGGCTCGGCACGCCCCCGCTCCAGATCACCGGCGACGGACTGCGCCGCGCCGACACCCGCTTCGGCCTGGTCAACTCCAACACGTCGTACACGTACACCAGTGGCGAGCGCAACGCGCCGGACGCCTCCGAGGACGCCGGGGAGAAACCGCACCAGATCCTGCCGGCCAAGGGCCTCGACCATCAGACGGTCGCCCAACTGCGCGGCGCGAGCTCGGTGACGGCGTCCTCGTACGGCAACTGGCTGTTCCACCTCCCGCAGTTCGACCCCGTCAACGCCTTCGACGGCAACCCCGACACCGCGTGGGTGGAGGGCTCGCTGGGCTCGGCGGACGGGCAGTGGCTGCGGATCGGGTTCACGGACGACGCGTACGACATGCCGTCGTCGTTCAAGGTGACGCCGTTGCCGCAGGAGAGCGTGCGCGCGGCACCGACCGAGGTGCGGGTGGAGACCGAGAACGGCTCGCGGACCAGCTTCCTGCGCCCCGACGGCATGACGCAGAGCGTCAAGGCGCCGACCGGGCCGACGAGTTGGATGAAGCTGACCATCCTCGACTCCGTCGAACGCCGCTCCGGGCTGCTGGGCGCGGGCTTCTCCGAGATCGACCTGCCGGACGTCCAGGTGACCCGACTCCTCCGGCTGCCCACCGACGCCGAGGACACCGACGCGGGCGCGGACCTCATCTCCCTGCACCGGGCGGCCGACGGCACGGAGGCCGGCCTGCACCGCCGCTTCTCGACGGCCACGGCGGGGACGTACGAGGTGAAGGCGAGCGCGACCACCGTGCCGGGCACGGAGCTCGACAAGCTGCTGTACGAGGTCGCCCCCGACCAGGACAACCGCATCGTCGCCACCGCCGACTCCACCGCCGCCCTCGGCACCGGCCTGTCGGCCCGCAACCTCACCGACGGCGACCTGACCACGGCGTGGATCGCGGGCGACCGCCCCACCATCCATCTCGGCTGGGACGGAAAACAGCCGGTCAGCGAACTGGTCCTGGCCCCCGCCGGAGGCCTCGCGACCCGCCCCACCCAGGTCGCCATCAGCTCCCCCGACGGCTCGACGACCGCCGGAGTCGACGAGAACGGCTGGGTCCGCTTCCCGGCCATCACCACCGACCGCCTCGACATCACCATCACCGAGACGGCCCCGGTCACCCTCTACAACCCGGTCGTCGACGAGAACCTGCGCCTCCCGGTGGGCCTGACCGAGGCCTACATCCCGTCCCTCGACCAGTACCGCACGCCCCAGCCGCGCGACACCCGGAAGTTCTCCTTGCCGTGCGGCGAGGGACCGGTGGTCTCGGTGGACGGCGAGCTGTACCGGACGAGCGTGAAGGGCACGGTGGCGGACCTGCGCGAGCGCCGCCCGGTGTCGGTGACGCTCTGCCAGGAAGGACGCCCGGACTCGGAGTTGGAGCTGTCGGCCGGCGCTCACCGCGTGGAGGGCGGCGACGCCGGACCCCTGACCCTCACCGACCTGACCCTGACCCGCGGGACCGTCACCGAACCCACCCCGGCGGGCCGCGACCTGAAGATCGACGACTGGCTCGGCGACCGCCGCGAGGTCACGGTCGGCTCGGGCGCGGCCACCTACCTGACGACGTACGAGAACTACAACGACGGCTGGAAGGCCACGCTGAACGGCAAGGAACTGTCGTCGGTACGGCTCGACGGCTGGCAGCAGGGCTGGCGCATCCCGGCCGGGGCCGGCGGCGCGGTCAAGCTGTCGTACGAACCGGCGGTGACCTACGACGGCGCCCTCATCGGCAGCGGTGTGGCGCTGCTGCTCCTGCTGGGCCTCGCCCTGTGGCGGCGCCGCGCCCCCAACCCCGACGAGCCACAGCCGGTGGCGCCGCCGCCGGGGCTGTGGCTGGGGACGGTCGCGCTGACGGTGGTGGGCGTGGTGATCGCCGGCTGGTTCGCCCTGCTCGTCCCGGCGCTGGCCCTGCTCGCCCACCGACGCCGTGCGTGGCTCGTCCCGATCGCGTTCGCGGCCCTCGCGGGGGCGGGGATCGCGGCGGCGACGGGTGCGGGCGAGCCGGTGGCCGCGGGCGAGGGGGCGTTCGGGCGGGCGGCCCAACTGCTGGCGCTGATCGGGTTGTTCGCGGCGGTGGTGAGCGTGCGCGAACCGGACGACGAGTCGGATGGCGAGTCGGAGGCGCCGACCCGGGTGCTGCCCAGGGTCGAGGGGGGAGAGAAGGCGTGAACGTGCGGACCATTCCGTTCCCGGTCGTGGACGAGGTCGCCCGGCACTGCCTCCAGGAGGAGGAACCGGAGACCGTCCACATCGAGGTCCACCTCCCGGGCCGGCTGGACCCGGCGGGCCTGCGCAAGGCCTTCCACGAGGCCCTGCTGCGCCACCCGCGCATCCTCATGCGGGAGGCGCGGGGGCGCTGGTACCGACGCCGCTACGAATGGGAACTGACCGAGCGCCCGGACGTGGAGGTGGTGACGTTCCCGGCACCGGGGAGGGACGCGCTGCGGGACGCGAGGACGCGCGCGCTGACGACCGCACCGCCGCTGACGGATTCGCCGCCGGTGCGGTTGGAGGTGGTGGAGGGGGCGGGCCGGGCGGAGGGCAGCGAGGCGACAGACGCGGTCGGCTCCGCTGCCCCAGCTGCGGGCAGTCGTGCCGCTGGGGCGGCACGGGTGGGCGCAGCGGCACCCCGCCAGCGCGGGCAAGCGACACCCACCCCCGGCCAGCACCAAGGCACGGTCCTGTTCCTCACCGTCAACCACACCGCCCTCGACGGCCCAGCCTGCCTCCGCGTCCTGGCCACCGCGGCCGAGATCTACGGCGGCAAGGACAACTCCCCCACCGCACCCCCCACCCGCACCCCCGAACCCCAACCCGCCTCCCCAGACACCCCTTCCAACTGGTCACCCCCCGCCCGAGTGGCCCCCGGCACCCCCGAACCCTCCCCCGGCAACGGCATGCTCGTCACCGAACTCCCCCTCCCCCACCGCCCCAAGGGCGCCCCCTACACCGTCAACGACCAGCTCATGGTCACCACGGCCCTGACGATCGCCCACTGGAACAGGGAACACGGCGCCCACCCCCGCCCCCTCCGCATCACGATGCCGGTGGACGACCGCCCCCGGGACCTCACCATGCCCATCGGCAACGGCACCCGCCTGGTGGAAGTCCCCTTCGCCCCAGCCGAGTTGACGACCTCCGACATGCAGCGCCTCCTCACCCGCACGGCCACCCGCACCCGAGCCCTGAAGTCCCTCCCCCGCCCCCAGCTCGGCCACGGAGCCGCCCTCCTCACCGCCCCCGTCACCCCCGTGGCGTGGCGCGCGGCGCTCACCCGCGGCCTGCGCCGCGCCGCCGCCCCCTGGACGTCCACGACCCTCCTCAGCAACATCGGCCGCATCCCGTACCCCCTGGACTTCGGCGAGGAGGCGGGCCGCGCGCACGCGGTGTGGTTCTCGGCGCCGGCCAGGATGCCCCGCGGCCTGACCGTCACCACCGCGTCCACGGCCGGCCGGCTGCACCTCGCCCTGCGCTGGTCGCGGTCCCTGCTCAGCCACGGCGACGGCGCCCATCTGCGCGACCTGTTCGAGCACTACTTGCACACCACGGACGTGGAGCAGTCATGACCACCGCCCCGGCCAAGCCCCGTGAACTGCGCGACTTCTACGAGGACCCCGCCGTCCCGGTCGCCTCCGGCACCCCGCGCAGCCTCCGCCAGGCCCGCATGCTGGCGACGGCACTCGGGACGCGTCCCGCGCAGACGATCCTGGACATCGGCTGCGGCGACGGAACGGCCGCGGCCACCGCCGCGCCCCTGCTCCCCGGCCACCATCTCGTCGGCGTCGACTGGTCCCAGGACGCCCTGCGCCGTGCCCGGACCCGGATCCCGTGCGCCGTGCGCGGTGAACTCACCGGCGGGGGGCTGCCGTTCGGTTCCGGCTCGGTCGATGCCGTGCTGTTCAGCGAGGTCGTCGAGCATCTCGTGGACCCGGACGCGGCGATGGACGAGATCCGGCGGGTGCTGCGCCCGGGCGGCCATCTCATGCTGTCCACCCCGAACTTGGCCGCCTGGTACAACCGCGCCCTGCTGCTGGCCGGAATCCAGCCGGTGTTCTCCGAGGTGAGCCTGCGGGCGATCCACGGGCGTCCGGGACACGAGGTCGTGGGGCATCTGCGGCTCTACACCGCCCGCGCGCTGCGCGAGTTCGTGGCCGCGGCCGGCTTCACCGTCGTACGGCTGGAAGGGGCACCCTTCCACGGCGTACCGCGTCCGCTGCGGCCGTTGGACCGGCTGGCGTGTCGCAGACCGTCGCTCGCTTCGATCCTGTTGTTGCACGCGCGGAAGACCTAGGGGGCGTGGACGATGTGGTGGGGAGTGGCGGCGGCCCTGTTGGCGAACACCCTGTACAGCATCGGTTTCGTCCTGGAGAAACGGGCGCTCACCTCGTTGCCCGAGGTGTCGATCCGGCAGCCCGCCCGGCTGCTGCGGCTGGTGCTCGGCAGCCCCCTCTGGATCGGTGGTTCGCTCGCGCTGGCCGCGGGGTTCGGGGCGCAGCTCGTGGTCTACCGGACGCTGCCGATCGCCGCCGCGCAGGGCATCTTCGTCTCCGGGCTGGTGCTGCTGGTGCTGCTGTCGGCGCGGCTGCTGGGCGAGGAGACGAGCGGGCGGGAGCGGTACGCGCTCGGGGCGATCCTCGGGGCGCTGCTGATGGTGGTGCTGTCGCTGGACGAGCGCGCGGACTCCGTGAGCCAAGCGGCGCCCTATCAGTTGATCCTGCTGGTGTGCGTGCCGTCGCTGGCGGCCGGGGTGTGGCTGTACGGGGCGGCGGAGCGCCGCTCCCGGCACCGGCACCGGCTGCCGACGACCGGTGTCGAGTACGGCGTGGCGGTGGGCCTGCTCTACGGGGTGAGTTCGCTGGCCATCAAGGGGGTGTCGACGCGGCTGACCTCAAGTGGGTTCGGGACGGCGGTGGTTGACGTCCTGCGCTCTCCCTATCCGTATCTCCTGCTGTTCACCGGCGCGTTCGGGCTCGTCATGTCACAGGCCGCGCTGCAACGGTGCCGTGCCTCGCTGATCGTGCCGGTGTGCACGACGGTGACCTGTCTGTTCACGGCGGTGCTCGGCACGCTGTCGTTCGGCGAGACGCTGCCGCACGACCCGCTGCGGCTCGCGCTGCGGCTCGCGGGCACGGTCCTCGCCGTCGCCGTCCTGCTGTCCATGCCCCGGCACGACCAGCAACTCGACCCTCAACCCCCCATCGGTGCCAAGGAGTTGACACCCCCATGAATCCCGACGACCCGCTGTTGCGGATATTGGCGTGCCCGCTCGACAAGGGTCCGCTGCACCTCGTCCTGCCGGACGGCCCGGCGGCACCGGACGAGGCCCTCTACAACCCGCGGCTGCGCCGCAGGTACCCGATCGTGGACGGCATCCCGCAGTTGCTGCCCTCGTCCGGGGAGCAGGTGTCGGACGACGAGCACGAGGACCTGCTCAAGCGGATGGCCCGGACCGAAGGAACGACGGGGACGACGGGGACCACGGGGACGACGGGGACGACGGGGACCGTGTCATGACGCTGGCCGCGAGGATCGCCCCGCTGCTGCCCGACCGGCTGGTGGCCGCCGTCGCCCGGGCGGTGTATCCGCGCTTCGAACCGGAGCTGGCCCGGCTGCCCGAGCTGTGCCCGGAAGGGTGCGGCACGGCCGTGGACGTCGGCGGCTGGTACGGCCCCTGGACGCGCCGCCTCGCGGGGCGGGCCCGCCGGGTGGTGACCGTGGAGCCGGTGCCGCGGCTGGCCCGGCTGCTCGCCGCCACCGCCCCGCCCAACGTCCGGGTCGTGCAGGCCGCCGCGGCTGAGCGCCCCGGCACCGCCCGGCTGTGGCTGCCCCCGGACGACACGGGCGAGCGCGGAGTGTCCTCGCTGGTCCGCCGGGACATCCACCAGCGGGCGCTGCCCGTCGGCTGTGTCACCCTCGACGAACTCGGCCTGAAGGACGTCGGGTTCATGAAGGTCGACGTCGACGGCAGCGAGCTGGCGGTGCTGCGCGGCGCGACCGGCATCCTGGCCCGCGACCGCCCGGCGCTCTTCGTCGAGCTGGAGTCCCGCATCCAGCCGATCGGGCCGGTGGTGACGTATCTGGCGCTGCTGGACTACGAGGGCTGGGTGCTGCCGGGCGACACCTGGGTGCCGCTGCGCTCCTTCCCGCTGGAGGCCCACCAGGAGGGTGCCTCGTACGTCGTCTCGCACGGTCTGCTGCGGCGCGTGCTGCCGTTCCGGGGGCCGCGGTACGTCAACTCGGTCCTGTTTCTCCCGGACGGCCGCCGTCCTGCCGGTCCGGTCGGCGACCATGGGACGCATGCCCTCCGCAAAGCCCCCCGCCGGCCCCGCCAGCCCCTTCGGCCCCGCTGACTTCCAGCTGGTCCTGCTGCGCCGTATGGCCGACCACAACCCGGACCTGGTCGAGGACGCCCGCCGGGAACTCGGCGCCTCGCTCGCCGAGATGCGCGAGGCCAACAAGCGTTGGCAGGCGATGCTGCACTCCCCGCGCGCGCGTGCCGCCGCCTCCCGCTACCGCTCGGTCCTCGGCGCCCCCGAGTCGGTCCTCACCCGCAAGGTCGGCGACATGGAGTGCGAGGCCTGGCTGTGGCCGCTGCCGCTCTGGCCCGACCTGCGCTTCGAGGTGCTGCTGGCACCGACCGGGTCGGCGGTGTGGAACGAGTGGCTGGTCCGGGCACCGGGGGCGCCCGGCCCGACCCTGCGCACCCTGGAGGACCTCACCCCCTGGTCGTGCACGGTCGACGAGGCCGCCCGCGCCTTCGCCCCGGCCCGTCCCCTGGAGGGAACCGCCCCGACGAGGTGGGGGCTGGCGTTCACGGCACCGGACGCGGAGGGCGTGCGACGGGAGTGCGCGGCGGAGTTCACCTGGGGCCTGCTGCAACGGCTGACGGTGCGCTGAGCACCGTACGGACTTGGTCACGCACAGCCCTCGTACGGACGTACTCGATCATCCCTGACCCATGTCCGCTCCCGAACGGGCGCGAAAAACGGACAATGCCGGACATCCGGCAGCCGTCGCTCCCCGTCGTCCTACGGTCCGAAGGTGAGTTCTCAGCCGAGGCGGCCCGTGGGAGGCGACCCGATGACCGAGCACCCGGACCCGAGGCCGTGCCGCAGCTGGTGATCGGCGTGGAGGAGGACGAGGTGGCGGTGTGAACGGGGCGTTCGGGCAGGGCGTGTGGGAGGTGGCGGCGATGCGGTGGTGCACGGTGACGGGCGCGGGACGGCTGAACCATGCGTGGCGGCGGGCCGGTCGGGGTGCCGGGTCATGGCGGCGGGGCCGGGTCTGCCTGCGCAGGCACTGAGGCACCTGCCGCCCAGGTGAGGCGCGGATCGCGGAGTTGCCGCCGCTACGGGCGACCAGGGGTCGCGTCCGGCGCCCCGGCCGCCCCCAGCACCGCCTCCACCACCCGCGGCAGCGACCGCGGGTGCAGGAACAGGAAGAGGTTCGGCTCGACCAGCTCCAGCTCCATCACCACCGGCGCCCCGTCGTCCCCGTCCACCAGGTCCACGCGCGCGTACAGCAGCTCCGGAGCGTCCGGTACGGCGGCCAGGGCACGCTCGGCGACGTCCAGCTCGGCCGGGGTCGCCGTCCACGGCTCCAGGCCCGGGTGGGCGACCTTGTCCGCGTCGAAGGCCGTGCCGGGCGCGAGGACGGCCCGCTTCCGGCTGGCGTGCAGCAGCCGCCCGCCGAAGAACTGCAACGCCCGCTCCCCGGCGGCGTCGATGCCGCGCATGTACGGCTGGATCATCGCGGTGAACCCCTCCGCGTGCATGCGCTCGACATGCCGTACGGCCGTGTCGTGCTGCTCGGCCGTGTACCGCGCCGCATACCGCGCCCCGGCGCCGGACGTCGGCTTCACGACGTACTCGTGATCACCCGGCAGCTCGACCGCGTCACCCGGAGCGAGGTACGAGGTGGGCACGGTCGGCACGCCGGCCGCCGCCAGCTCCCCCAGGTACCGCTTGTCGCTGTTCCAGCGCACGACGTCGGCGGGATTGGCGAGCCGGGTCACCTTGCCGACCCGCTCGGCCCACGCCGTGAACTCGGCGGCCCGCCAGCTGTAGTCCCAGGTCGACCTGATGAGGACGAGGTCGTAACCGCCCCAGTCGACGTCGGCGTCGTCCCAGAACACGGCCTCCGCATCGGCCCCGGCGGCCCGCAGCACGTCCACCAGCACGGGCAGGTCACGGTCGCGGGAGGGCTCGGGACGGGGGTCGTAGGTGACGAGGGCGACTCGGGGCACGGGTGGGTCCCTTCGGATGGGTGTACGCAGTCCCGGCAGGCTAACCGGAGGGCACGCAACCGCGGCAACCCGTTTGACCTTCCCCCTTGGTGAAGCCCCAGCATCGGGGACGGGAACCGGAAGGGGAGGTGGTGGCGCGTGCTGACGATCGGCGTCTTCGCGAAGGCGTGCCGGCTGTCGCCCAAGGCCCTGCGGCTGTACGACGAACTGGACCTGCTGCGCCCCGCCCGCGTCGACCCGGACACCGGCTACCGCTACTACGCGGCGGCGCAGCTGGAGCAGGCCCGGCTGGTGGCCTGGCTGCGCCGGATCGGGATGCCGCTGGCCCGCATCCGCGAGGTGTGCGCGCTCGCGCCGGAGGCGGCCGCCGGGGAGATCCGCGCCTACTGGGACCGGGTGGAGGCGGAAACGGCCCAGCGTCGCGACCTGGCCGCCTTCCTGATCGACCACCTCACGACGGACAGGCGACGGGAAGAGGCCCCCATGCTGGAACTGCGCTACGCCGCCCACTCGGACACCGGCCGGGTCCGCCCGCAGAACCAGGACACGGCATACGCGGGCACCCGGCTGCTCGCGGTCGCGGACGGCTTCGGGCCCGGGGGCGCGCCGGTGAGCCGGGCGGCCGTGGAAGCGCTGAAGACGCTGGAGACACAGGAGATCCCGGCCGGTGACGTGCTCAGCCTCCTTCAGGAGACGGTGCACGGCGCGGGCGACGCGGGCGAGAGCGACTCGGGAACCACCCTCACCGCCCTCCTCTGGACGGACTCCCGCCTCGCCCTGGTCCACATCGGCGACTCCCGTGCCTATCTCCTGCGGGACGGCGCCCTGTTCCGCATCACGCACGACCACACCCTCGTCCAGTCCCTGATCGACGAGGGCCGGCTGACCCCGGAGGAGGCCACGTCCCACCCCCGCCGCACCTTCCTCCTCAAGGCGCTCGGCACCGCGGCCCCCGACCTCCGCCTCCATGACGCGGCCCCCGGCGACCGCTACCTCCTCTGCTCCGACGGCCTGTCGAGCGTCGTGCCCGACGCCCGCATCCGCACCGCCCTCACCACAGCGGCCACACCGGAGGCGGCCGTCCACACCCTGATCGGCGCGGCGAACGAGGCGGGCGGCCCGGACAACGTGAGCTGTGTGGTGGCGGATGTGGTGAGGACTGCGGTGTCCTGACGCCGGAGGTCGACCGTGAGCGTTTCTTCCGGCAGTCGATGGTGTACGGAGGGATCGTGGTGGTTGACCTGACGGACGAAGGAGTACGCCGCGTGTCCTCTCTCTTCCCGGCCCTGACCGGCGACCGGACCGACCGACCCGCGCTGCGGTTCGGCGATCGTTCCCTGACGTACGGCGAGCTCGCCGCCGCCACCGCCGCCCTCGCGGGACGGATCGGCGGCGCGGGCAGAGTGGCCGTCTGGGCGACGCCGACGCTGGAGACCGCGGTGGCGGTGGTGGCGGCACTGGAGGCCGGTGTGGCCGCCGTACCGCTCAACCCCAGGTCCGGCGAGAAGGAACTCGGGCACATCCTGTCCGACAGCACACCGACGCTGGCCCTGGCGGCACCCGGCGACGAACTCCCGCCTCCCCTGCGGGACTTGGCGCGCATGGACGTCGTGCCGCGGACGACCGAGGGCGGCGCCCTCCTCGACACCGACGTGTCCGCCGAGTCCCCCGCCCTGATCGTCTACACCTCCGGCACCACCGGCCCGCCCAAGGGGGCCGTCATCCCCCGGCGGGCCGTCACGTCGACCCTGGACGCGCTCGCCGACGCCTGGCGGTGGACCGGCGAGGACGTGCTCGTGCACGGGCTGCCGCTGTTCCATGTGCACGGTCTCGTGCTGGGCACCCTCGGCCCGCTGCGGCGCGGCGGTTCGGTGCGCCACCTGGGCCGCTTCTCCACGGAGGGCGTGGCGCGGGAGCTGAACGACGGCGCGACCATGCTGTTCGGGGTGCCGACGATGTACCACCGCATCGCCCAAGTCCTCCCCGAGGACCCGGAGTTGGTGAAGGCGCTATCCGGAGCCCGCCTCCTGGTCTCCGGCTCCGCCGCCCTCCCGGTGCACGACCACGAGCGCATCACGGCCGCGACGGGCCGGCGGGTGATCGAGCGGTACGGCATGACGGAGACGCTGATGAACACCAGTGTGCGCGCGGACGGGGAGCCGCGCGCGGGCACCGTCGGCGTACCGCTGCCGGGCGTGGAGCTGCGGCTGGTGGAGGAGGACGGGACGCCGCTCACGTCGTACGACGGCGAGACGGTGGGCGAGATCCAGGTGCGCGGGACGAACCTGTTCACGGAGTACCTCAACCGTCCCGACGCGACGGCCGCCGCGTTCACGGCGGACGGCTGGTTCCGCACCGGGGACATGGCGGTGCGTGATCCCGACGGCTACGTCCGGATCGTCGGCCGCAAGGCCACCGACCTGATCAAGAGCGGGGGTTACAAGATCGGGGCGGGCGAGATCGAGAACGCGCTGCTGGAACACCCGGGCGTGCGGGAGGCGGCCGTGACGGGTGAGCCGGACGCGGACCTGGGCGAGCGGATCGTCGCCTGGATCGTGCCGGCCGATCCTCAATCACCGCCGAAGGCAGAAGAGTTGGCGGACCACGTCGCCCGCCGCCTCGCCCCGCACAAGCGCCCCCGCGTCGTCCACCACCTGGACGCCCTCCCCCGCAACGACATGGGGAAGATCATGAAGCGGGCCCTGCATGGCTGAGCGCCTCTCCGCCCGCGCCGCCCTCGCCCTCGTCACCGACGAGTCCACCTTCACCGAACTCCCCGCCCCCAGCGGCGAGTTCCCGCCCGACGGGCCGCTCGGCTGGCAGGGCTACGACGCCTCGCGCGCCCGCGCCGCCGAGCGCACCGGGGAGCAGGAGTCGGTCGTGTGCGGCACGGGGCGGGTGGAGGGCACCCGGGCCGTGCTGATCGCCTTCGAGTTCGGCTTCCTGGGCGGCTCGCTCGGCGTCCGCACCGGTGACCGGCTGGAGGCGGCGTACGCGTACGCCCGCGAACACCGGCTTCCGGTCGTCCCGTTGGTGGCCACGGGCGGCAGCCGGATGCAGGAGGGCATGCTCGCGCTCACCCAGCTCCAGCGGGTGGCACGCCAGTCGGCGCTCACGCGGGAGGCGGGCCTTGCGCAGATCGCCGTCCTGCGCGACCCGACGACCGGCGGCGGCTGGGCCACCCTCGGCGCCGGCGCCGACGTCACCCTCGCCCTGCCCGGCGCCCAGGTCGGCTTCGCCGGTTCCCGGGTCCGTCCGGCCGACGCGGAGCCTGCGGCGTACACGGCGGAGGCGCAGTTCGCGGCGGGGGCGGTGGACGCGGTCGTGCGCCCCGGCGAGCTGCGCGGGGTGCTGGGGCGGTGGCTGCGGCTGCTGACGCGGCCGAGCGGCGCCCCGGCCCCGGTGCCCGCCCCGCTCGGCGCGCCGGACCCGCCCGCGACCGGCTGGGAGGCGGTGAGCCGAGCCCGTTCCCCACAACGCCCGCGTGCGGCAGCCTACTTGGACGCCTACTTCACGCACCGCCTGCCGCTCTCCGGCGACCGCTGCGGCGGCGTGGACCCCGGCATGCTCTGCGGTTTCGGCGAGCGGGAGGGCCGGACGATCGCGTACGCGGCGCAGGACGGGACGGCGACCCGGCCGGCCGGTTACCGCACGGCGACCCGGCTGATCCAGCTGGCGGACCGGCTCGGCATCCCCGTGCTGACGCTGGTGGACACGCCGGGCGCCGCCAACGACGCGGAGGCCGAACGGCAGGGCGTCGGCGCGGCGATCGCGGACCTGTTCCTGACGGTCGCCGCCGCCCGCACCCCGGTCACCACGCTCCTCATCGGCGAGGGCGGCTCCGGCGGCGCCCTGGCCCTCGCGCCCCCCGGCAACACCTGGGCCACACCGGACAGCTACTTCTCGGTGATCGCCCCGGAACTCGCCGCGGCGATCCTGAAGCGACCGGCGACGGAGATCCGGCCGACGGCGGAACAACTCCGGCTCCGTCCGCAGGACTTGGCGGAACTGGGGGTGATCCGCGAGGACCGGTGACCCGGCATGCGCCCCCGGAAGCCCAGCGTGCCGAAACCGGGACAACGCGTGCCGTCGTCCCGGACAATGGGAACGGCTCGGTACAGCACACGACGGGGGCGTCATGGATGGCGTGATCGAGTTCAAGACCGGTGACGGTGCGGTGGTCGCGGTGGAGGCCGCCGACGACGGGGCGGGCTCGCGCCTGGTCTCGCGGGACGGGACCGTCCAGGCGGCCCGCACGTTCGAGGCCGCGCTCGACGGGGTCCGCTCGGCGGCCGAGGCGGCGCTCCGGGTGTTCCGCGAGGGCGCGCTCCAACCGGACGGTGTGGAGATCGAGTTCGGGGTGAAGCTGGCCGCCGAGTCGGGCGCGATCATCGCGAAGGGGTCGGCCGAGGGCCATCTCGTGGTCAAGCTGACCTGGACCCCCTCACGTTCATGACCGGCGCCGCGTGGCAGGCCCGCATCGAGCGCGCGGGCCAGATCGCCGGGGCGGGGTTCCTGGTGACCCACGACCGGGTGCTGACCTGCGCGCACGTGGTCCCGGAGGAGAACGGCGGCCAGGCCGCGGTCACCGTGTCCTTCCCGCAGCTCCCCGGCTCCGCCCCGGTCCCGGCCCGGGTGGTGGCGCGCGGCGCCTGGGGCGGGCACCCCAGCGACCTGGGCGATCTCGCCGTCCTGGAGCTGGCGGCGGAGGTGTCGATCACCCCGGCCGCCCTCGCCCCGGCGGACACCGCGCACGGCGACCGCAAGCTCATCGCGTACGGCTTCCCGAGGGGCTACGACGAGGGCCAGCTCGCCGAGTACCGCACCACGGGGCCGGTCCGGGTCGGCGGTGAGTGGATCCAGCTGGAGGCGTGGAGCGGCCATGGACAGCCGCTGGTCGCGGGGTTCAGCGGGGCGGCCGTGGTCCTCGTGGAGACCGGCGAGGTCGTCGGCATGGTCACGGCGGCGGCCGGCGCCCGGGACATCCGCACCGGCCGGATGCTGCCCACCGACGTGTTCGCCCGCCACTGCGCCGAGTTGGAGGGCCTGGTCCCGACCGCAGGGCGCCCGCTCGCCGCCCGGCGCCGGCTGAGAAGACTGGTGGAGAAGGCCGTACGGACCGGACTGGTCTGCGATCCGGTACGGCTGTACGCCGACGCGGCGGACGAGCTCGCCCCCGCCCCGCCGCGGGGCGGCTTCGACTCGCTGTGGTCGGCGGCCCTGTTCGTGCAGGCCGAGTTGGACGACCCGGACACGGTGACCCGCTTCGCCGACCGGCTGGACGCCCTGCTGCACCCGCCCGCCGCCCCGCCGAGCGGTACCGGCTCGACCGGCCCGGCCTGGGAGCCGATCCTCGTCGAGCTCCGCCACAGCGGCGCCGGCGAGGACCACGTCCAGGTGGAGGTCTCGGCCTACAGCGGGGAACGCCGGCACCCGGTCGCCTCCGACACCGTTCCGCTGGCGGGCCTGCACGGCTATCTCCAGGACCGGATCGACGCGGCGTTCAGTCATCTCACCCCGGGCGGCGACGAGCTGATCGCCTTCTCACTCCCCCGGGACTGGCTGGACTGGCCGGTGGACCGCTGGGCGTGCGCGCCCGGCGACGCCCCGCTCGGCTGCGCCTACCCGGTCGTCGTCACCGACCACACCCGCCGCGGCCGCGGCACCCGCCACGTGCTGACCCGCACCTGGAACCGGCTCGGCGCCAGCACCGGCCAGGTGCACCGCGTCACCTGCGACTCCCCGGAGAAGCCGGGCGAACTCCGTCTCGCCCTGCGCCGGAACGGCACCTGCCTGACCGGCTTCGCCGCCGTCCCGGACGCCGCGCTCACCCGCGAGCACTTCAAGAACTCGCTCACCGCGCCCGCCCCGGTGATCGTCTGGTCCCGCCGCGGCTGCGGCGGCACCGGAGCCGGGACCGACGGATGCCGTGACACCTGCCCCGGTGCGGCGTTCCTCGACGCGCTCGACACCCACGTACGGCATGTCCCACCCGCCGAACTCCCGCGCCACGTCCTGGCGTTGCGCGACGAGGCGGACTCCCGGGACGACCACTGGGCGCGGGACATCCAGCTGCTGTGGGACGACCCGCGCTGCTTCAAGGACCGGCACGAGGGCGCGGCCCATGTACACACCCCCGTAGCGTGAGGACTGCCGATGCCGAAGTCGAACTGGTCCGTCTACACCGGCGACAGCGAGCCGCACGACGGCATCACCGGCCTGCCCGCGCCGCCGCCGTGGCGGGCCTTCGACGGCGGCCCGGCGCTGCCGCCGCCCGCCGAGGACGACGACGAGGCGGCCGTCTCCCCGGACCGCGTGCACCGCGCCCGCACCTACGTGGCCACCCCCGAGAGCGTCCAGCTCGTCAACGCGGCCCTGTGTCTGCGCCGCCCGCTGCTGGTCACGGGCCCGCCCGGCACCGGCAAGTCCTCGCTGGCCTACGCGGTGGCGCGCGAGCTGCGCCTCGGCCCGGTCCTGCGCTGGAACATCACCAGCCGCAGCACCCTCGCCGACGGCCTCTACCAGTACGACCCGCTCTCCCGCCTCTACGCGGCCCGCCCCGGCGGCGGCCCCCGCGCCCACGGCGGCGTCGAGGACCATCTGCGCCTGGGCCCCCTGGGCACGGCCCTGCTCCCCTACGACCGTCCCCGCACCCTCCTGGTCGACGAGATGGACAAGAGCGACCTCGACCTGCCGAACGACCTGCTGAACGTCCTGGAGGAGGGCCAGTTCGAGATCCCCGAACTGGTCCGCGCGGCCCGCCACACGCCCGACGCCACGGCCGAGGTCCTCGCGGACGGCACGGACACCCCGGTGACCGTGCACCGCGGCCGGGTCCGCTGCCGCGCCTTCCCCTTCGTCGTCCTCACCAGCAATGGCGAACGCGAGTTCCCGCCCGCCTTCCTGCGCCGCTGCGTCCGCCTGAAACTCCGCCGACCGGGCCGCGAGCAGCTGACGGACATCGTCCGCGCCCATCTCGGCGCCCCGGACGACCGGATGCGGGCCCTGATCAAGACCTTCCTGGACCGCGCGAACAGCGGCGAACTCGCCACGGACCAGCTCCTGAACGCGATCTACCTCACGGGCGTGGCGGGCCTGGACGCGGACTCCCGGGACGCGCTCGCCGAACAGCTGATGCCGTACCTGAGCGCGACGGCGGACGGCGATGGCTTCTGAGGAAGCCGGGGGGCTGTTGGCGCGGCTGACCCGAATCCTCGGCGAGGCGTCGTCGGCCGAGGACGGGCCGACGACACGCGAACTGGCCGAACTGTTGTGGCTGGCCCAGGGGTTGGGGAACGGGGAGGATCACGAGGTCGCCGACCGGACCGTCACGGCCACTCCGGCGCGGGAGACACCACCAGCAGCGACGGCCGCACACCCGGAGCCTCCGGCCCCTCTGCCGGAGCCCCCACTCCCCCAGGAAGCCGAAGACAACCGGGTCCCCCTACGGCTCCCACCCGCGCGATCCGCCCCGGCGAGCCGCCCCCTCCTCGCCCCCGCACCGCCGATGCTGCACCACCCGCTCGCCCTGCAACGGGCGTTGCGCCCCCTGAAGCGACGGGTCCCGGCCCCCCGCCGCAAGATCCTCGACGAGACGGCCACCGCCGACCGCATCGCACGCCTGGGCGCGCACGCGGACGTCTGGCTGCCGGTCCTGCGCCCCGCCCCGGACCGCTGGCTGCACCTGAACCTGGTGTGCGACGCGGGCCCCACGATGCCGATCTGGCGTCCTTTGGTCCGCGAACTCCACACGATCCTGGCCCAGTCGGGCGTCTTCCGCACGGTCACCCTGCACCGGGCGACCCCGGACGGCCGCGCCCACGGGGTGCCGGTGGCGGCGGACGGCCGTACGGTCACGCTCGTCGTCAGCGACTGCATGGGCCCGCAGTGGCGGCCGGGCCCGGCGGGCGACCGCTGGTACCGCACGCTGCGCCGCTGGGCGCACGGGATGCCGCTGGCAGTCCTCCAGCCACTGCCCGAACTCCTGTGGCACACAACGGCGTTGCCCGCCGCCCCGGGCCTGCTGACGGCCCCGTCCCCGGCGGCGCCGTCGTCCCTCCTCACCTTCACCCCGTACGCCCCGGACACCGCACCCCCACCGCCACCGTCCGGCGCGCTGCCCCTGCCCGTCCTCGAACCGGGGCCGACCTGGCTCGCCAACTGGTCGTCCCTGGTGGCCGATCCGGGCGGCGGACGGGTGCCGGGCGCGGTGGCGTGGCTGGGCCGGAGCCCGGTGGCACCGGTGGAGTCGACGGCCCCCGACATCGCGTCGCTGCCGCCCCGCGACCTGGTCCTGCACTTCCGCTCCACCGCGTCCCCGGAGGCGTTCCGCCTGGCGGGCCATCTGTCGCTGGCGGTCCCCTCCCTCCCCGTCATGCGGCTCGTCCAGCGCGTCCTGGACCACCGGCCGCGCCCGCAGCACCTGGCCGAGGTGATCCTCAGCGGGATGCTGACGACGGTTCCGGGGCCGCCGGGGTCGTACGAGTTCCGGCCGGGGGTGCGGGACCTGTTGCAGCGGACCTTGCCCCGCACGGCTCGTGGCCGGACGCGTGAATTCCTGGCGCGGGTGGGCGGGTTGATCGACGAGCGGGCGGGGCTGGCGGCGGGTGAGTTCAGGGCGGAGGCGGGGGACGCGGGGGCGGCGTTCGCGACGGTGCGGGAGGAGACGGTACGGCGGCTCGGGGGTGGCGCCGAGGTGGCGGGGGTGCTGCTCGGGGGGCGGTATCGGGTGGTCGGCGAGCGGGGGGCGCAGGAGTGGGAGGCGGTGGACACGCGGGTCGAACGGCTGGTGCTGGTCCGCGAGTACGCGGAGCAGCCGGCCGGAGCGGAGATCTTCCTCATGCAGGCGGAAGTCCTGGGCCGCCTGCGGCATCCGAACGTCGCGCCGGTCGTGGACTGGTGGGTGGAGGGGACCCGGCCCTATCTGGCGACCGAGTGCGTGGACGGCGTCACGGTCACCGAGCTGGAGCGGGGCAGCGGGCCGGGGGTGTCCACGAAGGTGCTCGACCGGATACGGCAGGGTGTGGAATCAGGGCTGTCCGCCCTGCACGAACACCGCCTGATGCGGGGCGGCGAGGGCTGGGACGGCGTGCTGCTACGGCCGGACGGAACGGCCGTGATCAGCCGCTTCACCCTCGGCCGTCAGTCAATACGGCACAGCGCCCGGACCGACGTGCGAGCGTTCCAGGTCCTGCTGGACGACCTGGCCGCACGCCGCAGCCCGTACTCCGAGCCCCTACGGGTCGGCATGCTCGGCCCGCTGCGCCTCAACCGCGGCCCGATCCGGTCCCTGGAGGCACAGGCCATGCTGTGCGTGCTGCTCCTCGAACAGGGCCGTCGACTGAGCGTCGCCGAACTGGCCCGATGCATCTGGGACGAGCCTCCTCAGGACGCCTCAGCAGCCCTCGGCGACCTCGCCCAGGAGCTACGGAACCGCCTCGGCCCCGGCACCCTCGCCCAACTGCCGGACGGCTACGCCCTTCACCCACCGGACATCGTGGTCGACGTACTCGGCTGCGAGGAGATCCTGGCCGCCGGGCCCAACCGCACCGAGGCCCAGCGGGCCTTGAACCTCTGGTACGGCGACGAACCGCTCGCCGGTATCCCCGGACCTGTCGCCCGGACAGCCCGCGCCCGCATCAACGACCTCCGCCGCGCCCTCTCGGCCTGCGCCGCCCGGCCCATCATCACGTTCGAGATCCTGGGCGCCGACGACCCCCACGCACACGCCGTCCTCGGCCAGTCGGTGAACGGCCTGCTGGCCCGCGGCAACCTCCAGCCCTACGACTACGACGTCCGGACCCGCGACAACGGATTCGCCGTCGTCACCGAGCCGGCCGCCTACCTGCTGCCACTCCTGGTCGCCGTACTGCGGGGCCTGCCCGAGGAACTCGACGCGCTGCCCGACGCGCCACGGGTCATGGTGACGTTCTGGGACACCACGGCCTCCCCGCCACCGGACACACGAGGCCTCCTGGAGCAGACGGACGCGGACGTGACCATCCTGATCACCCCACGCCTCTACGAGGAGTACGCCGATAGCTCGGCCGCCCCGGGCGCGGGCCGCTTCGAACCACTGCGGACGGGCACGGATCCCGAACCCGTCGCCTGGTACTGCCCCCTGCGCCTCCCCTCGGCCGAGCCGGACGCCGAGCCCCGCGACCTGGTGCGCGGCCCCTTCACCACCTGGGTCGCCCACGAGCTCACCCCCGACCCGAACCGCACCGCTCTCGTCTTCGCTCCCTCGGGCGGCCAGCTCACCCTGACCCCTCCGTCCACCACCCGCGGCCGCCCCGTCCGGTACTACGAGGTGGACCTGACCATCCACCGGACCACCCACCACGTCACCCTCCCCAGTTCCGGCCGCCGCGGCTTCCCCGCCGAGATCGACCTGTCCTGGCATGTCGCCGGCCCGATGGCCTTCATCCTCGGCGAGGTCACCAACGTCCGCGAGATCCTCCTCGACCACGTCCTCAGGGAGGCCGGCCGCGTCACCCGCCGCCACCGCCTCGCCCCGACCCAACAGGCTCTGTACGCCGGCCTGCGCGAGTGGCCCATCCCCGGCCTCTCCGTCAGCTGCTCGGTACGGCTGCTCCCGGCGCCGGACCCGGCACCCGCCGCCCCGCAGACCCGGCGCGCCTCGTCCGACGACCCCCTCACCGCCCACCTCCGCGCGACCGAGACCGTCCTGATCGGCCTGGACGGCCCTCTCACCCGCCTGTTCACGACGAAGTCCGCCCGCGCCGCCGCCCTGGAGCTGATCTCGCTGGCGGTCGAGAACCGCGACCCCGAGGAGGCCCTGCAAGGGCACCCCCTCGACTCCGCCCTCAACACTCCCGCGCACCCCATGGAGGTGCTGCGGGCCTTCGCGACCGCCTCCGTCGGCCCGACGCTGCGCGGGCGGCTCGACGACCTCGAACTGCGGGCCGTGCCCCACACCCACCCCACCCCGGACGCCCACGCCCTCATCCGCGCCCTGACCGAGTCCGGCCGCCGGGTGGAGGTGGTGACGGACGTCTGCGAGCAGGCCGCTCAACGCGTGGTGTCCCACCACAGCCTCCCCCTGACCGGCGTCCACGGCCGCAGCGACGACCTCGCCCTGCTGATGCCGAACCCGGACTGCCTGCTCCGCGCCCTCGCCCGCACCGGCCGCCCCTCCGCCACCGGCCTGCTGATCAGCTCCTCCACCGCAGAACTCGACGCCGCCTCCCGCCTCGGCCTCCGCGTCATCGCCTTCGCCGACATCCCCGCCACGGCCCGGCGCCTCCGGGAGACGGGACACGACAGGCCCCTCTCCTCCCTGGAACCCCTCCTCGACGCGGCCCGCACGCTGTGACCCGCCGTCAGAAGCCTTAGGGGCACCCCCGAAGACTTATCTGACACTTATTTGGGACATAAGCCGCAAAACCCCCCATTCAGCCGCGCCCCACCCGGCCCCCTCCAGAAGGCGCCCCACCCCCGCTCCCCACACGATGCCAATGAGGCCCGCCGCCCGGCGCGGCCCCCCGGTCTGTGCTCTCGGGAGGACCTGCCATGACCGCCAGTCTGGAGCAGCTGCGCCGCTGCCACTTCGCCGTCGACCTGGGCGCGGCGAGGACGCGGGTGTACGTGAAGGGCGCCGGGCTCGTCGTCGACCAGCCGTCCGTCGCCGCCGTCAACACCCGCACCGGCGCACTGATCGCGGTCGGCGACTTCGCGGAGAAGATGACGGGCCGTACCCCCGACTACATCCGTGTCGTGCGGCCCGTCTCCGGCGGCACGGTCGTCGACATCGAGATGGCGCAGCGCATGCTGCGGCACCTGCTCGGCGACAAGATCCGCCGCTCGCTGCGCCGCAAGCCGATCCTGCGCGCCGCCGCCTGCACCCCGCACGACGCGGACCCGCTCGCCCAGCGCGCCGCCATCGAGACCCTGGTCGGCCTCGGCGCCCGCCGCGTGGAGCTGGTGGACACCCTCATCGCCGCCGCCGTGGGCTGCGGACTGCCCGTGGAGCGGCCCGAGGCGACCATGGTGCTGGTCTGCGGCGCGGCGGCCACCCAGGTCGCCGTGCTCTCCCTCGGCTCGATCGTGAACGCCGTCCGTATCCCGGTCGGCGGCGAGGCCGTGGACCACGCGATCGTCCAGCACCTGCGCCACCAGCACGAGCTGATGCTGCCGAGCCAGTCCGTACGACCGCTCCAGCTCGCCCTGTCCGGCAACGGTCTCACCGCGTCCGGCCCCGCCTCCACCGAGATCCACGGCCGTGACGTCGCCACCGGTCTCGCCCGCTCCGTGCAGGTCGACACCGCCGCCGTCCGCGACGCGATCCAGACCCCGCTCACCGCCGTCCTCGACGGCATCGGCAAGGTGCTGCGGGACTGCCCGCCGGACCTGGTGGCCGACCTCGCCGACCGCGGCATCATGATGGTCGGCGGCAGCGCCCTGCTCCCCGGCTTCGACCAGATGCTGCGCCAGGCGACCGGCATGCCGGTGCACATCGCGGAGCGCCCCGAGGTGTGCGCGGTGGAGGGCCTGGGCGCGATGCTGGAGGGCCGTATCGAGCCGCTGGCGCTGGACCCGATCACCGACTGAGGCGCCCCGTTGACCGGCGAGGACCCGCTCCCGCCCCTCCTGGAGGCCGTCCTCGGCGTCGGCACCGATCTCGAACTGCGCACCACCCTCCAGCACATCGTGGACGCGGCCGCCGAGCTCACCGGCGCCCGGTACGCCGCGCTCGGGACGGCCGACCCGGGCCAGGACGGCCTCATCGAGATCAGCGCCCCGGGCACGGCGGCCCCGGAAGCGGCCGTGCTCACCGTGCCGATCCTGGTCCAGGACGAGGAGTTCGGCACCCTGCACCTCGCGGGGAAGGACACGTTCACCGCCGAGGACGAACAGCTCCTCCACGTCCTCGCCGCCCAGGCCGGCATCGCGATCGGCAACGCCCGGCTGTACGAGGCGGCACGGCAGCGGGAACGCTGGATCGAGGGCGCGGCGGCCGTCACGACGGCGCTGCTGAGCGACGGGCCGGCGACCGACGCCCTGACGACCGTCGCCGAACGGGCCCGCATCCTCGCCGACGCCTCCGCCGGGGTCATCCTCCAGCCCACCGAGGAGGGCGGCATGGAGATCGTGACGGCGTCGACGTACGACGACCCGGGCGACATCGTCGGCACCACGATCGCCCCCGGCAGCCCGGTCCTGGAACAACTCCTGGGCGGTGAGCCGGTGTTCGTGGACGACTCGGCGACCGATCCCCGCATGACGACGCACGTCCGGCACCGCTTCGGCCCCAGCATGATGCTGCCCCTCCAGGCGGACGGCCGGCTGATCGGCACCCTCGCCCTCCCCCGCCGCCGCGGCGACCGGCCGTACACCTCCGTGGAACGCCTGCTGGCCGTCCAGTTCGCCTCCCAGGCCGCCCTGGCCCTCGTCCTCGCGGACGCCCAGCACAGCCGCGAACTCCTGGCCGTCTTCGAGGACCGCGACCGCATCGCCCGCGACCTCCACGACCTGGTGGTCCAGCGGTTGTTCGCGACGGGGATGATGCTGGAGTCCACCCAGCGCCGGACCGGAGCGGAGGACGTACGGGAAGCCCTGACCAAGGCGGTCGACGAACTCCAGTCGACGATCCAGGAGGTCCGCACGACGATCTTCGCCCTCCAGCAACCACCCGCGGACGCCCCGACCACCTTCCGCGGCAAGGTACTCCGAGAGACGGCGGGCGCGGCGGCACTACTCGGCTTCACTCCGTCGACCCAGTTCGCCGGCCCCGTGGAGACCCGCGTCCCCGAACAGACCGCCGCTCAACTCCTCACCGCCCTGCGCCGAGCCCTGGCGTCCGCGTCCCGCCGCGCCGGCGTCTCCCGCATCGAGGTGACGGTGGACGCGACGGCCACCCTGCCCGACGGACGGGACGGCGTACGGCTGACGGTGCACGACGACCGAGAGGCGGCGGGGTACGGAGGTAGGGGGACGACGGTCACCTGGCAGGCACCGCTGTGAACCCCGGCCCTCCCAACTCCCGCGCGATCCGCCCCGCCTCCCCCAGGTCCCCCCGATCAGCCGCGTCCCTGGCCTTCTCCAGGTCCTGGTACGTCCCGCCCCCGAGCCGCTCCCACACCAGTTCAAGGCTGCTGATGTCACCCGCCACCGCGCCCTTGTCCCCGTCCCGCGCGTCGATCCCCAACTGCTGTGCCCACAAGGTGAATCGCGCCCGGTCCACGTCCCGCACCCCCTCGTACCGCAGCCGCAGATCCGTCACGTCCTGCGCGACCCGCAACGCGGCCCCGGCCGGGTCGTCCCCCTCCAGCGCCCCCGCGTCCCGCGTCAACTGCCGCTCCAGCAAAGCCGGTACGTCGTCCGCCGCCCGGTACGCCGACCACGCCGACCCGACGCCCCGCACGTCCGCCGCCGTCACCGCACCGTCCTGGGCCGCCCGCGCCGCCGCCTCCAGCGCCCCCAGCTCCCGAGGCTCCGCACCCGACTTCGCGTCCGTCGGCACCGCCAGCGACACCGCCTCCAGGTCTCCGTCCCCGCCCGTGGAGAACTCCCCGTACCCCGGTGCGAAGACCTTGTCCTCCGTCGTGCCGTCCATGTGCAGCTCGTGCACGGTGATCGCGCCCTCGACCTTCCCGTACGGCCCGTCCACGGTCTGGTCGACCGCCTTCACCCGGACCTCCTCGAAGACGACGCCGGGCTGGTTCTCCGAGCGGTAGACGTCCCCCTTCCGCGGATGCCCGGGCATGATCATCGCGCCGGGTGCGCCGCCCTTGCCCGCCTGCCAGGTGCCCTCGGTGTCCCTGACCACCCCGTGGTCGTAGGTGGAGACGTCCTCGCCGAGGTACCAGACGGCACCGTCGTCGGCCTGCGCGAACCAGTCGACGGTGGCCTCCTCGATCCGGCCGTCGGCATACGCGACGTACTGGACGGCCAGGGCGGGGACGGTGTGCCCGGCCCAGGTGATGGGCTCGGGGTCGGGCAGCACCGTGACCTCCGTGCGGAAGGGGCTTCCGTCGACCTGGCCGCCGTAGATCGTCTGCCGGACCCTGCTGCTGGGGTGGAGGGGGTTGGTGACGGGGGTCGGGTGGGTGAAGACGGGCGTCGCGCGGTCCACGCGGTCGCTCTCGGGTGCGGTCGGCAGGCATGCCGGGCTGGTTCGGCCGGTTGCCTCGTCGACGACGTGGACGCAGTCGTCGCGCTGCGCCGCCCCCTGCGTGTCCGTGCACGCGCCCGCCAGCAGGACGACGGCTCCGAGGGTGAGCAGGTTCCGGTACCTCATGACGACCTCCCAAGCCGAACCCCCTCAGCCTGCGCCGCCCCCGCTGAACGGTCCCTGAACACACCTGACGGACGATTCAGTTCCGCTCCCCCGACGGCAGCGTCACCACGAACCGCGCCCCGCCCAGCCCCACACCTCCCAGCCCTGCACCTCCCAGCCCCGCATCTCCCGACCCCGCATCTCCCGACCCCGCCGCGGCCCGCTCCACGGCCACCGTCCCCCGGTGCGCCCGCGCCACCTCGGCCACGATCGCGAGACCCAACCCCGCACCGCCCCCGCCGTCGTCCCGCACCCGCGCCTCGTCCAGCCGTACGAACCGGTCGAAGACCCGCTGCCGGTCGGCCGGCGGAACCCCCGGCCCGTCGTCCTCCACCACCAGCCGCACCCACCCGTCCCCGCCGTCGCCCAGCGCGAAGGCCACCCGCCCGCGCGCGTACCGCGCCGCGTTCTCCCCGAGATTGCGCACCAGCCGCCGCAGCGCCTCCTCATCGCCGGTCACCCGGGCCGCCCCGACGCCGGTGCTGTCGACGGCCGGCGCGGCGGCCGCCGCCCGTAGCCTGCGCACCTCCTCCAGCACCAGGTCGTCGAGGTCGACCGGCCGTCGTACCCCGCCCGCCGCGCGCTCGTCCGCGCGGGCGAGCAGCAGCAGGTCGTCGACGAGGCGCTGCATCCGTACGGCCTCCTCGCGCACCGTCCCCGCGAGTGCCCCCGTGTCGGCCCGGTCGGGGTGGGCGAGGGCGACCTCGGCGTGCTGGCGGAGGGTGGCGACGGGGGTGCGCAGTTCGTGGGAGGCGTCCGAGACGAAACGGCGCTGCGCGGACTCGGCACGGGCCACCCGCCCCAGCGTCCGGCCCACGGCGGTCCAGGTCGCCGCCGCGGCGAGCACCAGCACCACGGGCAGACCGATGAGCAGGAAGCGGGTGACCGTCGCCGTGGCCTCCGCGACCCCGGCGGGGGTACGGCCGTCCAGGACGACCAGCTCCCGGCCGCCGTCCCGCGCGCCGACCGCGACCACGAGGAACGGGTCCTCGTCGAGCGGGGTGTCCACGGCCGCGGTGCCGCCGGGGCGCAGGTCGGCGAAGGCGGGCCGGCCCCGCACATTGGCGCTGGCCGCGACCACCGTGCCGTCGGCGGCCACGACCTGCACGAACTCCTCGTCGGGGTCCGTCACGCGCAGCACGGGCACGCCGCGGCCGGCCTCGATCACCCGGGCGACCTCCCGGGCACGGGCGCGGGCCGCGTCCCGTACGTCGTTGCTCAGCTCGGTCCGCAACCCGAGGACCAGCGCCGTACCGCCCACGACCATCGCCACCGCCACGGCGAGTACGGCGATGCCGGTGGCCCGCCCCCGCACCGCCCACAACCGCCGATCCCGCCCCGCCCGCAACCGCCCGTCCCGCGCCGCCTTCAGCCGCCCCTCCCGGCCACGCCGCTCACGCCGCTCACGCCGCTCACCCGTCATCGCGCACCAGCCGATACCCGTGCCCCCGGACCGTCCGCAGCGACTCCCTTCCGAAGGGACGGTCGACCTTGTTCCGCAGCCGCCTCACATACACCTCGACGATGTTCGGATCGCCCTCGAAGTCGTCGCCCCACACCTGGTCGAGGATGGTCCGCTTGGACACCGCCTCCCCGGCCCGCCGCAGCAGGAACTCCAGGACCGCCAGCTCCCGCGCGGTGACCTCGATCTCCCGCCCGGCCCGGCTCACCGTCCGCACCGCGGGGTCGAGCCGCAGGTCACCGGCGGCGAGCACGGCCGGCCGCTGCCGGGCCTCGCGGCGCAGCAGGGCCCGCAGCCGGGCCAGCAGTACGGCGTACGAGACGGGCTTGGTCACATAGTCGTCGGCGCCGGTGTCGAGGCCCTCGACCTCGTCCCACTCGCCCTCCTTGGCGGTGAGCATGAGGATCGGCGTCCAGTCACCCTCGCCGCGCAGGGCCCGGCAGACGCGGTAGCCGTTGAGCCCCGGCAGCATGATGTCGAGGACGATCGCGTCGTAGGTGTGCTCCCGGGCCAGCCACAGGCCGTCCACCCCGTCCCGCGCGACGTCGACGGCGAAGCCCTCGGCCTCCAGTCCGTCCCTGAGCCCGGCGGCGTACCGTGCCTCGTCCTCGACGACCAGCACCCGCATGCCCTCACGCTACGCGCGAGCGCCGGTCACCGCCCGAACCAGCACCGCACCGTCGTCCCCGCCCGGCCGGTGTGCAGGCGGACCAGGTCGGCCACCAGGTTCACCATCAGCAGCCCACGCCCGCCACGCTGGTGCAGCGGAACCGGGCGCCGCCCCACGAGAGGGTCCACGAGCACCCCGGAGTCCCGCACCTCGCACACCACCGCGCCGCCAACCCCGTCAGACCCGGCCACCCCCCTCTCCCCCGCCTCCCCCCACACCCGCAGCACCCCACGCCCGCCCCCGTGCACCACGCTGTTGGTCGTCAGCTCGGCCGTGGCCAGCATCAGATCCTGTGCGCGGGCCGGGGTGAGGCCGAGGCGGGTGGCCTCGGCGGTGGCGCGGTGGCGGGCCTCGGGCAGCGAGTCCTCGTCGAAGGGGAAGGTCAGGGCGGACGCCTCCGGCACCTCGGGCAGCGGCTCGTTGTAGCGGGCGACGATCACGTCCGGCGCGTACTGCGCGCTGTCCGAGGTCCGTCCGCCGTGGATGACCGTGGGATGCGTGGCGTAGGCGTCGGCGAGCACCCGCTCGTCGAGGCGCCGGACGTCGTACGGGCACAGGATGGTGGCCGTACGGCCTTCGAAGGCGGTGTTGATCAGGGCCTCGTGCTGGACGCAGGCCGGGTACTCGACGGCCGTCCGGCCCGCCCAGATCGGCTCGCCGATGATCCGTACCCGACGTCCCGCGGGCTGCGCGTCGGCGAAGGCCCGCAGCACGCCGGGAATGATCCGGCCGGGGTTGCGGCCGGCCTGCTCCATGTCGAGGAGGCGTACGGCGCCGGCCGCGGAGCCGAGCCCCTCCCTGATGAGGCGGAGGTTCCGGCCGGGCACCGCCACGGCGACCGGCTCCCCCGCGGCGAGCCCCTCGCGGACGAAGCGGAGCGTGCCGTCGAGGTAGTCCTCGGTGTCGCGGTAGAACAGCGCGGGGTGGACGAAGGGGCTGGGCTTGCCGCCCGGTCCTGGTCCGTCGAGCCCTCCTGGCCCACTCCTGCCGCTCATACCGCTCCCCGCTGATCCTGGACGAACCGCGCTTACCCGCCGCCGGGCCGGTCAATCCCCGTAGAACGGGTGCACGGCCGGTCCGGCGGATCCTGCCACGGACGCGGGGCCCGGGCCACTGTCTGCGCCGAGCCGGCGGTGCGGCCCGGTACGTCACACAGACGGTTCACAGCTACGCAGAGGGTTAACCCTCGACGCCCCCCGTACGGCCCTCGAATGCCCCCCCTCCACATGACATGCCTACGTCAATTCTGTCATCCTTCCGAACCGCACCCCGCACTGCTCAGCCCTGCACTGCTCAGTCCGACCCGGACAGCACATCCGTCTGCCCGGTCTGTCACCGGCCGCCGGCGTGCGGCCGTCGCAGTAGGAGCAAGAGTGAGACGAACCCCCAGACAGGCGACCAGACAGTCGACCGGTCAGGCGACCAGACAGGCGACCCGGTCGGCGACCCGACCGGCGACCGCCGCCGGAGCCCTGGCGGCCACCGCCGCGCTGCTGGCCCTCGGCCTCCAGACGGTCCCCGCGACCGCCGCGCCCGCCTCCCCCCACCCGAGCCCGCTGCGCACCGGCGGCCTGGAGGCCAAGCTCTCCCCGGCCCAGCGGACCGCGCTCATCAAGAGCGCCGACGTCAAGACGGGCGCGACCGCGAAGACCCTCGGCCTCGGCGCCAAGGAGAAGCTGGTCGTCAAGGACGTCGTCAAGGACAACGACGGCACCCTGCACACCCGTTACGAGCGCACCTACGCCGGTCTCCCCGTCCTCGGCGGCGACCTGGTCGTGCACACGCCCCCGGCCGCACGGGCCGCCGGCACCGTGAGCACCACCTTCAACGACAACCGCCGTACCGTCTCGGTGAAGTCGACGACGGCGACGTTCGGCAAGTCCGCCGCCCGGACGAAGGCGTTGCGGACCGCCAAGGCGCTCGACGCCACCAGCCCCGCCGCCGAGAGCGCCCGCAAGGTGATCTGGGCCGGCGCGGGCACCCCGAAGCTCGCCTGGGAGACGGTCGTCACCGGCTTCCAGGACGACGGCACCCCCAGCAAGCTGCACGTCGTCACGGACGCCACGACCGGGGCCGAACTCTCCCGCTTCGAGGGCGTCGAGACCGGCACCGGCAACAGCCAGTACAGCGGCACGGTCACCCTCGGGACCACGCTGTCCGGTTCGACGTACCAGCTGTACGACACCACGCGTGGCGGCCACAAGACGTACAGCCTCAACAACGGCACGTCCGGCACCGGCACGCTGATGACCGACACCGACGACACCTGGGGCACCGGGTCCGGCTCCAACACCCAGACCGCGGGCGTCGACGCGCACTACGGCGCCCAGGTCACGTGGGACTTCTACAAGAACACCTTCGGCCGCAGCGGCATCAAGAACGACGGCGTGGCGGCCTACTCCCGCGTCCACTACAGCTCGGCGTACGTCAACGCCTTCTGGGACGACGACTGCTTCTGCATGACGTACGGCGACGGCTCGGGCGGCACGCACGCGCTGACCTCGCTTGACGTGGCCGGGCACGAGATGAGCCACGGCGTCACCTCCAACACGGCGGGGCTCAACTACACCGGCGAGTCGGGAGGGTTGAACGAAGCCACCTCCGACATATTCGGCACCGGCGTCGAGTTCTACGCCAACAACTCCAGCGACGTCGGCGACTATCTCATCGGCGAGAAGATCGACATCAACGGCGACGGCACGCCGCTGCGTTACATGGACAAGCCGAGCAAGGACGGTTCGTCGGCGGACAGTTGGTACTCGGGCGTCGGCAACCTCGACGTGCACTACTCGTCGGGGCCCGCGAACCACATGTTCTACCTGCTGAGCGAGGGCAGCGGCACCAAGACCATCAACGGCGTCACGTACACCAGCACGACCTCCGACGGGGTCGCCGTGGCCGGGATCGGCCGGGCCGCGGCCCTCCAGATCTGGTACAAGGCGCTGACGACGTACATGACGTCCAGCACCAACTACGCGGGCGCCCGCACCGCCGCCCTCAACGCGGCCGCGGCCCTCTACGGCACCGGCTCCACGCAGTACGCCGGGGTCGGCAACGCCTTCGCGGGCATCAACGTCGGCGGCCACATCACGGTCCCGAGCACCGGCGTCACGGTCACCAACCCGGGCAGCCAGACCTCGACCGTCGGCACCGCGGTGAGCCTGCAGATCAGCGCGAGCAGCACCAACAGCGGCTCGCTGACGTACGCGGCGACCGGTCTGCCCACCGGCCTGTCGATCAACAGCTCCACCGGCGTCATCTCCGGCACCCCGACCGCGGCGGGGACGTACAGCTCGACCGTCACGGTCACCGACAGCACCGGCGCGACCGGCACCGCCTCCTTCACCTGGACCGTCAACTCCAGCGGTGGCGGCGGCAGTTGCACCTCCACTCAGCTGCTGGGCAACGCGGGCTTCGAGTCCGGCAACACCACCTGGACCGCCACCAGCGGCGTCATCACCAACGACAGCGACGAGGCCGCCCGCACCGGCTCCTACAAGGCCTGGCTCGACGGCTACGGCTCGACCCACACCGACACCCTCTCCCAGTCGGTGACGATCCCGAGCGGCTGCACCGGCACCACGTTCACCTTCTACCTGCACATCGACACGGCCGAGACCACCACCAGCACCCAGTACGACAAGCTGACGGTCACCGCCGGGTCGACCACCCTGGCCACGTACTCGAACCTCAACGCGGCCTCCGGGTACGTCCAGAAGTCGTTCAGCCTGTCGGCCTTCGCGGGCACGACGGTGACGCTGAAGTTCTCCGGTGTCGAGGACTCCTCGCTCCAGACGAGCTTCGTCGTCGACGACACGGCGGTGACGACGAGCTGAGCTCAGTGCCCGGCGAACTGCACACCCGTCGCCTGGACGACGTTCGGCCGTAGGGCGATCCCGTCCACCGTCAGCCGCTCCCCGTAGATGTCGGTGACGCGGATCGCCCCACCGCAGCCGGCGCCCTGCTCGGAGAGGAAGTAGTTGTACGAGGCGCGGGGCAGCACGGTCCAGCCGCCACTGGTACGCACCTCCAGCCGCGCCACCGGATTCCGGTGGCCGAGGATCTGGATGCCGCACCAGTAGCGGCTGGACCCGGTCTTGTACCGGACGGCGAGCTTCTCGCCCGTGCCGGGGCTGACCAGGCTCCAGGTGATCGGTATCTGGCCCTTGACCGGCGCGGCGAGCTTCGCGAACGCCTCGGCGCTGAGGTCGAGTTGGCCGACCCGGCAGGGCGCGGGGCACTCGTTCGTGATCCGTACGGTGATCGAGGCACCGCTCGCGGCCCGGACCCGGACGTACGCCCCGCACGCCTTGGCCGTCTCGTAGTCGGCGGTGTTCATGGCGGCGGTCATGACGGTGCCGGCCGGACCGAAGGTGCAGGCGCCGTCGCCGTTCCCGGCGTCGTAGAAGGTGGCGACTCCGCTGTAGGTGACGCCAGGCTTGATCCGGCCCGCCAACGAGCCTGTGCTGACAGGGGCTTTGGGCGTGGCCTTGGGCTGCTTGGCGACGGTGGCCTTAGGGGTGGCCTTCTTGCTCGCCGAAGCAGAAGCCGAGGCCGAGGCGGAAGCCGAGGCGGAAGCCGACCCGCTCGGTGTCGAAGACGGAGTGGCGGACGGCGTCACCGCGGCGGACCCGGCGCTCGCCGCACGGCCGGCGTCCGCCACCGACACGGCGTCCCCCGAGCCGCCACCGGGCCGGAACGCCACGATCACGGAGGCGATGAGCGCGACCGCCCCCACCGCCACGGCGATGAGAAGGGCACGTGACTTGCGGGGGCGGCGGTGCGCGGAGGGAGGGGCCACGGCTGAGGTCCTTGTGTGTCGGGTGGGGCTCCGGGGACGGAGGCCTTCGACGTACAGTCGCCGCAGGATCCCAGAAGGTTGCCGTGCGGGAGGCGGAAATGAGAACAACGGTGACGCTCCTGCACCCGGGGGCGATGGGTGCCCCGGTGGGCGGCCAGGCGACCCGCACCGGGGCGCGCGTCCTGTACGTCCCGACGGGCCGCGGCCCGGCCTCCGTGGAACGGGCACGTCAGGCGGGCCTCGTGGCCGCCGACTCCCTCGCGTCCGCCCTGTCCGTCAGCGACTTGGTCCTCTCCGTCTGCCCGCCGCACGCCGCCGAGGACGTCGCCCACGAGGTCCTGGAGCACGACTTCCGGGGCATCTATGTCGAGGCCAACGCCATCAGCCCGGACCGCGCGACCCGCATCGGCAAGGCCTGCGCCGAGCGCGGCGCCCTGATGGTCGACGGCTCGATCATCGGCGGCCCTCCGGCGGACGGCAGCGGCCCCCGCCTCTATCTGAGCGGCGACGCGCGGGCGGTGGCGGGGACGGCCGCGCTGTTCGACGGCACCGATGTCGTCGCCCGCCCCCTGGACGCCGGGATCGGCGCGGCCTCCGCGCTCAAGATGGCGTACGCCTCGTTCCAGAAGTCGGCGCGGGTCCTGGCGGCCGTCTCGCACGCCCTCGCCACGAGCCATGGCGTGGGCGAGGAACTCGCCGCGGAGGGCCGGGCGTTGACGGCCCGCATCCTCGCCGAGGTCGACCACTTCCCCGGCGTCGCCGCCCGTGCCTGGCGCTGGGCGCCGGAGATGGCGGAGATCGCGGCCGCCCTGGACGCCGTAGGACTGCCACCGGACCTGGCGGAGGCGTCGGCCGCGGTGCTGCGGCACTGGAGCGGGGACAAGGACCGGCTCGATCTGCCGCTGGAGGACGTGTTCGCACGGCTGCACACGCCCGTGGGCCCCTCCCCGGCGGGGTGAAGGGGCTCACGGGATGACGGGAACGGGTGTCACCGGTGGTGCGGTGACGTCAGGTAGTGCTGCCTGAGGAGCTCCTTTCCGTAGTCGTTGCCGTTGGGGGTCCGGATGACCGAGTGGACGTGCAGCTGGGTCGCGCCGCCGCCCTGTGTGGCGCCGTACGCGCCCGCCAGCGGGCCCGGGCTCTGGCAGTCGACCTCCACCCACACCACGGGGCTGTGGACGCGGACGTAGAAGGCGTCGTCGTCGCCGGTGCCGCCGGCCCAGGTGACGTAGGTGTCGGAGAGGTGCCGGGCGACCTCGGCCATGCGCACCTTGGCGGCGTCCGCCTTGGCGCGGCCCACGAAGGCCTCGACGATCGCGAGCAGCTTCTTCCTCTGGGCGGCGTCGAGCTTGTCGCCGCGCAGGCCCGTGTACTCCTGGACCGCGTTGTCGGAGAAGGCGCCCGCCTTCATCGACTCGTTCGCCTTGGTCGCCGACTCGATGGCGACCGCCTGCTGCGCCGTGGTCAGGGAGTTGATGAAGGCGAGGGAGGCGGCGACCTCCTCGTGGCACACGGTCACGGTCTCGCCGTCGATCTCCATGGTGGTCGGCTCCGAACCCCAGAAGCAGGGGCTCATCACGACCTGGTCGCCGAGGACGAAGTAGTTGATGACGAGGTGGTGGCCGTCGAACTGGAAGCCCCAGGGCTCCGTCCGGGACGGGGTGCCCATGACGGTCCAGTAGTAGGCGTCCTCGTTGAAGGCGGTGGTGTTGCCGATCGCCTCGCCCGCCGCCTGGTTGATCCGGCGGATCTTCTCCGTGGTCTCCAGGCCGTCGGCACTGAGCGCGGCCTTCAGCAGCGCGGTGCCGAGGGCCTTCTGGTCGTCGCTCAGGTCGGCGAGCGAGACGCCCTGGCGCTCGTAGGAGTCGACGTTGCTCCACAGCCGCCACTCGGTGGAGTGCACGGTGAAGACGGTCGAGGTCTTCTGGTCGTCGGTCAGCCCGGCGAGGAAGGCGTTGGCGGCGGTGATGACGGGGGTGGTCGCCACGCCGGTGGAATGGATGGTGAACAGGTCGTCGATCCGGTTGCCGTCGGTCGTCAGACCGAAGAAGTCCTCGGTGACCGACTGGTTGCCGGGGCCTCCGGTGCCGCCGCCCGGACCGCCGCTGGGCGCACCGCTCGGCGTCGCGCTCGCGTCGGCCGTCCCCGTGCTGTCGTCGGCCAGCGCCGCCCAGGCACCGGCGCCGCCCATGGTGGCGACGGCCGTGGCACCGGACGCGAAGAAGACCTTGCGCATGAAGTTGCGGCGACTGGCGTGGGCGCGACGCGCGACCTCGGCCTTCTGCCGCGGCTGCCCACCGGTGTCGAGCTCGGCCATCGTGGTCCGCTCCCTTCGTCCTGGCCGCGTCCCCTGCGGACCGGCCACCGGAGAACCACCCTGGGGGCCGTAACTGAGGCTCCGCTGAAGCGAGTTCGCCACGCAGGCCGTTCGCGGCCGCCACGCAGGCTTTCCGTGACCGCCCCGACGGCCGTGACCAGGCTTTCCATGAGGTCGGCCGGCGTTCCTACGAGGTCGCTGTGGACCGTGCCACGGCCCTCGGCAACGTCACCCTGAACCGCGTGCACCCCGCCTCGCTCGCCACCTCGATCCGCCCGCCGTGCGCCGCCGTGAGCGCCGCGGCGATGGCCAGCCCGAGCCCCGAACCGCCGCCCTGCCCGGGGGCCCGGGTGCGGGAGGCGTCGGCGCGGGTGAAGCGTTCGAAGACGGCCGGGAGGAGGTCGGGCGGGATGCCGGGCCCGTCGTCCCGGACGACGACCACGCACTCGGCGCGTCCCGCCGCCACCTCCACGTCGATCCGGGTGCCGGGCGGGGTGTGGGCGCGGGCGTTGGCGAGGAGGTTGGCGACCACCTGGGTCAGCCGGGCGGCGTCGCCGGTGACGAGTGCCGGTTCGTCGAGGCGCAGGGCAAGTTGCCAGTCGTGGTCGGCACCGGCGGCCCGCGCGTCCCACACCGCTTCGGCGACCAGCGTCGCGAGGTCGACGTCGGCCTCCTCCAGCGGCCGTCCCTCGTCGAGGCGGGCCAGGAGCAGCAGGTCCTCGACGAGCCCGGTCATGCGGGCGGACTGCGCGGAGACCCGCTGCCAGACCAGCGCGGGCTCGATCTTCGCGGCGCCCCGGTCCATGAGTTCGGCGTATCCGGCGATGGAGGCGAGCGGGGTGCGCAGTTCGTGGCTCGCGTCGGCGAGGAAACGGCGCATCCGGTCCTCGCTGCGCCGCAGTTCGGCGAGGGAGGACTCGACGCTGTCGATGAGGACGTTCAGGGCGGCGCCCACCTGGCCGACCTCGGTGTCGGTGTCGGGGGCGGGGACACGGGTGAGTTCGCCGGTGCCGAACGGTCCGTTCGCCACCTCGACGGCGGTGGCGGCGACCTGTCCGAGGGGCCGCAGTTGCCGCCGTATGCCCCAGGCGCAGACCGTGCCCACGCCGGCCAGGCCGACGACGGCGATGACGGCCTCGGCCGCGACGAGGTCGTGGACGGTGTCCTTGACCTCGGCGGCGGGCAGTCCGGCGAGGACGGCGGGGCCGTCGCCGCTCGCGACGGTGAGACGGTAGGTGCCGAGGCCGGGGATGGTCCGGGTGGAGAGCGTGCCCGCCTCGGTGACCCCGGCGAGGGCCGCGCGCTGGGCGGCGGTGAGGACCTGCCGGCCGCCGTCCTCGGTGATGACCTCGGCGGCGACCACCTTCCCGTCGGTGAGCCGGGCGGCGACGGTACCGGTGGGCTGGCCGCGCTCGTTGAGGAACCCGAGGTCCGTGGCGTCACCGGAACGCCGCTGGAGGCCGCCCTGGCTGCGGTCGGCCGCGTCCCGGACCCGCTGGTCCAGGTCCGCCTTCAGGTGCGCGCCCTGGACGAGAACGGTGGCCACCGCCATCGTCGTGCAGACCACGACCAGGGCCAGGGACACGAACAGCACCAGCCGGGCCCGCAGGGTCTTCATCTCCCCTCGCCCGCAGCCCTGATGACATATCCCGCGCCGCGCACGGTGTGGATCATCGGTGGGCGCCCCTTGTCGAGCTTCCCGCGCAGGCTGTACACGTACACCTCGACCAGGTTCCCCTCGCTCTCGAACGAGCTGTTCCAGACGTGGTCGAGGATCTGCGCCTTGCTGAGCACCTGGCGGGGGTGGCGCATCAGGAAGTGCAGCAGGTCGAACTCCTTGGCGGTCAGCGCGATCGCCTCCCCGCCGCGCCGCACCTGCCGGGTCTTCTCGGCCAGGACGAGGTCGCCGAGCACGCGTACGGACTCGTCGGCGGCGGCCGCGTCGGCGCCGGAGCGGCGCAGCAGCCCGCGCAGCCGCAGCATGACCTCCTCCAGCGAGAAGGGTTTGGTGACGTAGTCGTCGGCGCCGGCGGAGAGCCCGTCGATCCGGTGCTCCAGCGTGTCGCGGGCGGTGAGCATGAGCACGGGCAGGCCGGCGTTCTCGTACCGCAGCCGGCGCAGCACCTGGACGCCGTCGAGGTCGGGCAGCATGCCGTCGAGAACGACGGCGTGCGGCGCACACCCCCGGGCGAGACCGAGCGCGCCATGCCCGTCCGCCGCGAGGAACGGCTGCCACCCCGCATCGGTGACGGCCCACGACAGCAGTTCGGTGAGCTCGGGTTCGTCGTCGACGATCAACACCCGGACCGCGCCCGGACCGGCCTCACGAGCTCCACTTACGGCAGACATGCTGTGAGCATGTCGAGTGGACCTGGGCGATTCCTGTGAGCCGGCTGGGCCGGGGCCATGACACCATCGGTGGATCGTTTCTTCGACCACATCGAGTGGTGGGGCGGGTGGGACTCGAACCCACGGCCGACGGATTATGAGTCCGCTGCTCTAACCGGCTGAGCTACCGCCCCATAGCGGCGTGTCGCGTACATGTGTGCGCGCCGTCTGCCGCAGCATAGCCGCTCATACGATCTCCTGCTTCGTATGGTCGACTTCGCATGCCCTGAAGGACTCCGCTGTGACCTGCGCGGTTCCCGGTCCAGGGGTGATCACATGAAAAAGGACCCCTTCGGGGGTCCTTGTTCAACACGCTCTCCCGACTGGACTCGAACCAGTAACCTGCCGGTTAACAGCCGGCTGCTCTGCCAATTGAGCTACGGAAGATCGAAGCTCCCCCGACTGGACTCGAACCAGTAACCTGCCGGTTAACAGCCGGCTGCTCTGCCAATTGAGCTACGGAGGAATGCCTCGTTGCATCGAACGTACCTCGCTGGGTATTCGCCAGGGGGCGGGCGTCCGCTGCGACACATACATTAGCGCAAGCAGGGGGGTGCTCCGCCAATCGGTTCCTCCCGGCACCGACGCCGCACCGCAGACCTACGCAAGGGAAGGGTGGCCGCCATGCGCTACAAGCTCACTTTCGTCGCCGGGCTGGCTCTGGGTTACGTGCTGGGCACGCGTGCCGGGCGCGAGCGCTACGAGCAGCTGAAGAAGTCCGCGCGACAGGTCTCGCAGAACCCCGCGGTCCGCAACACCGCCGAATCGGCCGCCCAGCAGGGCCGCCAGTTCGCGGGCAAGGCGTACCACGCGGTGAGCGACAAGGTGGGGGACCGGGTGCCGGACTCGGTGGCCCAGCGGGTCCGCTCCCTGCGGGACCGCAACACCAACGGCGCCGCCGAGGACGACTGGGGAACCAGCAACACTTGAGTGCCGGGCGGGGTGACGTCGTCCGGCCCATAGAATTTTCGCCATGGGGATAGTCGCCGGGCTGGACAGTGCGCCCGATTTCACTCGTATCGTCGTCTGCGACGCGGACACGGGCGCCGTGCTCAGGCAGGGCTACGCCCCGCACCCGGTGGAAGGCCGTCCCTCCGACGTCGACCCCCAGGCCTGGCTGCTGTCCCTCGGTGAGGCGGCCGGCGGCGGGCTGCTCGAAGGCGTGCAGGCCATCGGCGTGTCCGCGCAGCAGAACGCCGTCGTGCCGCTGGACGCCCAGGGCAACACCGTCCGCCCCGCGCTCGTCGGCGGCGACAAGCGTGCCCAGGTCGCGGCGGCCGATCTCATCGACGCACTCGGCGGGCGCGAGGCGTGGGCGCAGGCCGTGGGCTGTGTGCCGCAGGCGCCGCAGCCGGTGACCAAGCTGCGCTGGCTGGTGAAGAACGAGCCCGACGCCGCCCTGCGGACCGCCGTGCTGCTCCAGGCCCACGACTGGCTCGTCTGGCAGCTCCTCGGGCGGCCCGTGCGCCGCACCACCGACCGCGGCGGCGCCTCCGGCACCGGCTACTGGTCCGCCGCCACCGGCGCCTACCGCACCGACCTCGTCGAGCTGGCGCTCGGTCACCAGGCCATGCTGCCCGAGGTGATCGGCCCCTCGGAGGCGGCCGGTACGACCCCGGAGGGGCTGCTGATCTCCGCCGGGACCGGCGAGACCATGGCCGCCGCCTTCGGGCTGGGGATCGGACTCGGTGACGCCGTCGTGTCGCTCGGGGCCTCCGGGTCCGTCATGGCCGTGCACCCCGAGGCGCTCGTCGACAACTCCGGGATGATCACGTCCCTCGCCGACGCGACCGGCATGCACCTGCCCGTCGTCACCACCCTGAACGCCGTACGGACCCTGCGCGGCACCGCCGAGCTGCTCGGGCTGCCCGATCTGGAGGCCCTGTCCGAGCTGGCGATGAAGTCGACGCCGGGCTCGCACGGGCTCGTGCTGCTGCCCTATCTGGAGGGTGAGCGGACGCCGAGCCTGCCGCACACCGCCGGGACGCTCGCCGGGCTGCGGCGGGAGTCGATGAAGCCCGAGCACCTGGCGCGGGCCGCGTTCGAGGGCATGCTGTGCGGGCTCGCCGACGCCCTCGACGTGCTGCGCGGGCGGGGCGTGGAGGTGCGGCGGGTCTTCCTGCTGGGGGCCGCCGCCGAGCTGTCGGCCGTGCAGGCCGCGGCACCGGCGATCTTCGGCGCCCAGGTCGTCGTACCGCAGCCCGCGGACTACGCGGCGATCGGGGCCGCCCGGCAGGCGGCCTGGGCGCTCGGCGTGTCGCAGGGCACGCTCGACCCGCGCACCCCGCCGGCCTGGCAGGGGGCGGCCGCGCAGATCCTGGAGCCCGGCGAGGAACTGGCGGTGGGACAGGCCGTCCGCCAGCAGTTCGTGTCCGTGCGGGAGCAGACACATCCGAACGCCTTCCGCGGCTGACCGTCCGAGGGTGCCTTCCGCCCATAAGACGGTAAAGAGCACTGCTGTCGGCTTAATCGGTTGAGGTAACGCGGGGGGAGTGTCCGACGATAGGGGCCAGGGGCAACCACCTCCGGCCCCTGTCGCCGACTCCGAGAGACGTAGCGTGCTCATACGACTTCTGCGGACCTATCTCAGGCCCTACAAGAAACCCATCGGTGTGCTGGTCCTGCTCCAGTTCCTGCAGACCTGCGCCACCCTCTACCTGCCCACGCTCAACGCGGACATCATCGACCACGGCGTGGTGAACGGGGACACGGGCTACATCCTGTCCTACGGCGCCCTGATGATCGGGATCTCGCTGGCCCAGGTCGTGTGCAACATCGGGGCCGTCTACTACGGCGCCCGGACGGCCGCGGCGCTCGGCCGGGACGTGCGGGCCGCGGTCTTCGACAGGGTGCAGTCGTTCTCGGCCCGTGAAGTGGGCCACTTCGGCGCGCCCTCGCTGATCACGCGGACCACGAACGACGTCCAGCAGGTGCAGATGCTGGCGCTGATGACGTTCACCCTGATGGTCTCGGCGCCCATCATGTGCGTGGGCGGCATCGTCCTCGCCCTCGGCCTGGACGTGCCGCTGTCGGCGGTGCTGGTCGCCGTCGTACCGACGCTGGGCATCTGCGTGACGCTGATCGTACGGCGGCTGCGGCCGCTGTTCAGGTCCATGCAGGTGCGGCTGGACACCGTGAACCGGGTGCTGCGCGAGCAGATCACCGGCAACCGCGTGATCCGGGCCTTCGTGCGGGACCAGTACGAGGAGGAGCGGTTCCGGAAGGCCAACGGCGACCTCACCGCGATGTCCCTGGCCACCGGCAACATGCTCGCCCTGATGTTCCCCGTGGTCATGACGACGGTGAACCTGTCGTCGATCGCGGTGGTGTGGTTCGGCGCCCACCGCATCGACAGCGGCGGCATGCAGATCGGCGACCTGACGGCGTTCCTCGCCTATCTGATGCAGATCGTGATGTCCGTGATGATGGCCACCTTCATGTTCATGATGGTGCCGCGTGCGGAGGTGTGCGCCGAGCGCATCCAGGAGGTCCTCGACACCGACTCCAGCGTGGTCCCGCCGCTCGCCCCCGTCACCGAGCTGCGCCGGCACGGGCACCTGGAGATCCGGGGCGCGGGCTTCCGCTACCCGGGTGCCGAGGAGCCGGTGCTGAAGGCCGTCGACCTGGTGGCCCGGCCCGGTGAGGTGACCGCCGTGATCGGCTCGACCGGCAGCGGCAAGTCGACGCTGCTGGGGCTGGTGCCGCGGCTGTTCGACGCGACCGAGGGCGAGGTGCTGGTCGACGGGGTCCCCGTCGCGGACGTGGAAGCGACGCTGCTGGCGAGGACGGTCGGGCTCGTGCCGCAGAAGCCGTACCTGTTCGCGGGGACCGTGGCGACGAACCTGCGCTACGGCAACCCGGACGCCACGGACGAGGAGCTGTGGCACGCGCTGGAGGTGGCGCAGGCCAAGGGCTTCGTCGAGCAGCTGGAGAACGGCCTCGACTCCCCCATCGCCCAGGGCGGCACGAACGTCTCCGGCGGTCAGCGGCAGCGGCTGGCGATCGCCCGGACGCTGGTCCAGCGGCCCGAGATCTATCTCTTCGACGACTCCTTCTCCGCGCTCGACTACGCCACCGACGCGGCGCTGCGCGCGGCGCTCGCCGCGGAGACGGCGGAGGCGACCGTCGTGATCGTCGCCCAGCGGGTGGCGACCATCCGCGACGCCGACCGGATCGTCGTCCTCGACGAGGGCCGGGTCGTCGGCACCGGCACGCACCGTGAACTGATGGCGGACAACGAGACCTACCGGGAGATCGTGCTCTCCCAGCTGACGGAAGCGGAGGCTGCCTGATGGCCGGGCCCATGGGGCGGATGATGGCCGGCGGCGGCCCGGACAGCCGTTCGCTGGACTTCAAGGTGTCCGGACGGCGGCTGATCGGACAGTTCCGGCCGGAGCGGTTCACCATTTACGCGCTGCTGGCCTGTGTGGTGGTCAGCGTCGGCCTGAACTCGATCGGGCCGTGGATCCTCGGCAAGGCCACCGACCTGGTCTTCGCCGGCATCATCGGCCGGCAGATGCCGGCCGGGGCCTCGAAGGAGGAGGTCCTCGCCGGGATGCGCGAGCGCGGTGACTCCGCGATCGCCGACATGCTGAGCGGCACCGACTTCACCCCCGGCGAGGGCATCGACTTCACCGCCGTGGGACATGTCCTGCTCCTCGCCACCGGCGCCTTCGCCGTCGCGGGGCTGCTGATGGCGGTGGCGACCCGGCTGGTGAACCGGGCCGTGAACCGCACGATGTTCCGGCTGCGCGAGGACGTGCAGACGAAGATGTCGCGGCTGCCGCTGTCGTACTTCGACAAGCGCCAGCGCGGCGAGGTGCTGTCCCGGGCGACGAACGACATCGACAACATCGGGCAGACCCTCCAGCAGTCGATGGGCCAGCTCATCAACTCGCTGCTGACGATCATCGGCGTGCTCGCGATGATGTTCTACGTCTCCTGGCTGCTGGCGCTGGTCGCGCTGGTGACTGTGCCGCTGTCGTTCGTCGTCGCCACCCGCGTCGGCAAGCGGTCGCAGCCGCACTTCGTGCAGCAGTGGCGCTCCACCGGCAAGCTCAACGCGCACGTCGAGGAGATGTACACCGGGCACACCCTGGTCAAGGTGTTCGGGCGGCAGGACGAGTCGGCACAGCAGTTCGCCGAGCAGAACGAGGCGCTGTACGAGGCCGGGTTCAAGGCGCAGTTCAACAGCGGGGTCATGCAGCCGCTGATGATGTTCGTGTCGAACCTCAACTACGTGCTGGTCGCGGTCGTCGGCGGGCTGCGGGTCGCGTCGGGTGCCCTCTCCATCGGTGACGTGCAGGCCTTCATCCAGTACTCGCGCCAGTTCTCGATGCCGCTGACGCAGGTCGCGTCCATGGCGAACCTCGTGCAGTCCGGCGTCGCCTCCGCCGAGCGGGTCTTCGAACTCCTCGACGCCGAGGAGCAGCAGGCGGACCCGGTCCCGGGGCTGCGCCCGGAGGAACTGCGCGGACGGGTCGCGCTGGAGCATGTCTCCTTCCGCTACGACCCCGAGAAGCCGCTGATCGAGGACCTGTCCCTGAAGGTCGAGCCCGGCCACACGGTCGCGATCGTCGGCCCGACGGGCGCCGGAAAGACCACGCTGGTCAATCTGTTGATGCGGTTCTACGACGTCTCCGGCGGCCGGATCACCCTCGACGGGGTGGACATCGCGAAGATGTCCCGGGACGAACTGCGGGCCCAGATCGGCATGGTGCTCCAGGACACCTGGCTGTTCGGCGGCACCATCGCGGAGAACATCGCGTACGGCGCCTCCCGCGAGGTCACCCGCGGCGAGATCGAGGAGGCCGCGCGCGCCGCGCACGCCGACCGGTTCGTCCGGACGCTGCCCGACGGCTACGACACGGTGATCGACGACGAGGGCACGGGCGTCAGCGCCGGTGAGAAGCAGCTCATCACCATCGCGCGGGCGTTCCTGTCCGACCCGACGATCCTGGTCCTCGACGAGGCCACGTCGTCCGTCGACACCCGCACCGAGGTGCTGATCCAGAAGGCGATGGCCAAACTCGCCCACGGCCGCACGTCGTTCGTGATCGCCCACCGCCTCTCCACCATCCGGGACGCGGACACGATCCTGGTGATGGAGAACGGCTCGATCGTGGAACAGGGCGCGCACGCGGACCTGTTGGAGGCGGACGGCGCCTACGCCCGCCTGTACAAGGCGCAGTTCGCGCAGGCGGTGGCAGAAGTGGATTAGCTGTGCGGGGGCTGCTTCGGCAGCCCCCTCCTCTAATCCAGGTAACCCCTCAGCTGATCCGCGAATGCGTGATCGCGGAGCTTGTTGAGCGTCTTCGACTCGATCTGCCGGATCCGCTCCCGCGTCACGCCGAAGATGCGGCCTATCTCCTCCAGCGTGCGGGGACGCCCGTCGACCAGCCCGTACCGGAGTTGGACGACCTTGCGCTCACGCTCGCCCAGAGTCGACAGCACCACCTCCAGATGCTCCCTGAGCAGCAGGAACGCCGCCGACTCCACGGGTGACGTCGCGTCGCCGTCCTCGATGAGGTCGCCCAGCGCGACGTCGTCCTCCTCGCCCACCGGCGCATGCAGCGACACCGGTTCCTGGGCCAGCCGCAGCACCTCGCTGACGCGTTCCGGCGCGAGGTCGAGGTGGCCCGCCACCTCCTCCGGCGTCGGTTCGTAGCCGCGTTCCTGCAGCATGCGGCGCTGGACGCGGACGACCCGGTTGATCAGCTCGACGACATGGACCGGCACCCGGATGGTGCGGGCCTGGTCGGCGAGGGCGCGGGACATGGCCTGGCGGATCCACCAGGTGGCGTACGTCGAGAACTTGTAGCCACGGGCGTAGTCGAACTTCTCGACCGCGCGGATCAGGCCCAGGTTCCCTTCCTGGACCAGGTCGAGCATGGTCAGGCCGCGGCCGACGTACCGTTTGGCCACCGACACCACCAGGCGCAGGTTCGCCTCGATGAGGCGGCGCTTGGCCATGCGGCCCAACACGACCAGGCGGTCCAGGTCGAGGGCGAGCTGGCTGTCGAGGTCGGGTGTGGTGCTGAGCTTCTCTTCGGCGAACAGGCCGGCCTCGACGCGCCGGGCGAGTTCGACCTCCTCGGCCGCGGTGAGCAGCGGGATGCGGCCGATCTCGCGGAGGTACTGGCGGAACAGGTCGGAGGACGGGCCGCTGGTGTCGGCGCGGTTGCGGGCGGCCGGTTCCGGGGCCTCGACCGGCTCGGGCGCCTCCGCGGCCTCCGCGCTCTCCAGCGCGTCGGCGGGCGGCTCTTCCGGCTCGGTCTCGGGGTGGTGCACGACACGGTTCTGCGGGGGGACCGCGACGAGAACGTCGGTCTCGGCGTCCGGTTCCGTGGCGTCCGTACTGTTCTCGGTCTGGGTCAGGGTCTGGGTCTGCACGGGGGCGACCTCCAGGATGATCGCTGCGGAGGAGTGCGGCAGCGCTGTTTCGGGGACGGAGTCGGCGGCCTCGCCGCTGTCCGTCCCGTACGCGATGAGCGGAACCGCGAGGGTCTGGGACCCGTTGGGGACGGATCTGCTGCGCTCCGAGGACTCAGGCACCGGAACCCAGTGTGGAGTACGACACATCGCCGCCACGAGGGGCGTGCGGTGACTTTTTGAGTCCGGTCCGTGACCGGGTGGTTACCCTGACGGACGCGACACGCTCAGAGAGCTGCGGCTCCGTGCTCCCGCAGTGCCTGGTCGTACTGCTGGAGCACCCACAATTCGTTCTGCACGGCGGCCAGTTCCGCCGGGTCTCCGTGCGTTCCGAGGCGGGTGAGGGTGCTCTGGATGTCGCGGACGCGGCGCTCCACGGCCCGGCGGCGGACCGCCACCAGCTGGATGCCCGCGTAGATCTCGTCGACGGTCTTGCGCATGATCGCCTCGACGGCGAGCTCCGTGACCATCGCGCGGACCGCGTCGTCGGGGGCGGCCTCGCGGACCCGGACCAGATAGTCCTGGGCGTCCTGCGTGCCGTACTCGGCGCCGCCCGCTTCCATGATCGCCTGGCGTACGGCGGCGTAGGGGGCCGCGGTGAACTCGTCGATGCCGTAGGCGTCGAAGGCCGGGGAGACCAACTCGGGGCGCTGGAGGGCGAGTTTGAGCAGCTCGCGCTCGGTGGCGTAGACGGGGTTGCGGAGCTGGAGCGCGGGGCCGCCGGCCGCGGTGCGCCGGGTGGCCTCGTACGGCTGCTGGGGGCCGCGGGCCGGTGCGGGGGCGCCCTTGCCGCCGCGGTCGCGGGCCCAGCGGGCCAGTTGGGCGACGCGCTTGACGACGAACTGGGTGTCGAGGATGCCGAGCATGCCGGCGAGCTGGACGGCGACCTCGTGCTGCGCGCCGCTGTTCTTGATGCGGGCGACGATCGGGGCGGCCTCGTCGAGGGCCGCGGCGCGGCCCGCCGGGGTGTCGAGGTCGTAGCGGACGACGATCTGGCGGAGCGCGAACTCGAAGAGCGGGGTGCGGGGTTCGACCAGGTCGGCGACGGCTTCGTCGCCCTTGGCGAGGCGCAGTTCGCAAGGGTCCATGCCGTCGGGGGCGATGGCGATGTAGGTCTCGGCGGCGAACTTCTGGTCGTCCTCGAAGGCGCGCAGGGCGGCCTTCTGGCCGGCGGCGTCGCCGTCGAAGGTGAAGATCACGCGGGCGCTGCCGTTGTCCATCAGCAGCCGGCGGAGGATCTTGATGTGGTCGCCGCCGAAGGCGGTGCCGCAGGTCGCGATGGCGGTGGTCACGCCCGCCAGGTGGCAGGCCATGACGTCGGTGTAGCCCTCGACGACGACCGCGCGGGACGCCTTGGCGATGTCCTTCTTCGCGAGGTCGATGCCGTAGAGGACCTGGGACTTCCGGTAGATCGCGGTGTCGGGCGTGTTGAGGTACTTCGGGCCGGTGTCCGCCTCGTAGAGCTTGCGGGCGCCGAAGCCGACCACGTCGCCGCCGATGTCGCGGATCGGCCACATCAGACGGCCGCGGAAGCGGTCGATGGGGCCGCGGCGGCCCTCCTGGGACAGGCCCGACAGGAGGAGTTCCTTGTCGGTGAAGCCCTTGCCCCGGAGGTAGCGGGTGAGGTGGTCCCAGCCCTGGGGGCTGTAGCCGACGGAGAAGTGCTCGGCGGCGGCCTGGTCGAAGCCGCGCTCGGCGAGGAACTTGCGGCCGGTGTCGGCCTCCGGGCTGGTGGCGAGCTGTTCCCTGTACCAGTCGGCGGCGATCTTGTGGGCCTCGACCAGGCGGATGCGTTCGCCGCGCTGGTGGGCCGGGTTGTACCCGCCCTCCTCGTAGCGCAGGGTGATGCCGGCCTGGGCGGCCAGGCGCTCGACCGCCTCGGAGAAGGTGAGGTGGTCGACCTTCATCACGAACGTGATGGTGTCGCCGCCCTCCTGGCAGCCGAAGCAGTGGAAGAGTCCCTTGCTCGGGCTGACCTGGAAGGACGGCGACTTCTCGTCATGGAACGGACAGAGGCCCTTGAGGTTGCCACCGCCCGCGTTGCGCAGCTGGAGGTACTCGGACACCACGGCGTCGATCGGGACCGCGTCCCGTACCGCCTTCACGTCCTCGTCATTGATCCGTCCTGCCACGCGTGAATTCTACGGTGGTGGACTGACACTCAAGAGACGAGGCTGTCGAGCGGAACGTGTGGGTCCGCCAGTGCCTCCGTGTCCACCTGGGTCTTCGTGCGGATCAGCTGCTGGATCGGGTCCGTGACGTCCCACACGTTCACGTTCATCCCGGCCAGCACGCGGCCCTCCTTCACCCAGAACGCGATGAACTCACGCTTTCCGGCGTCCCCGCGAATCACCACTTCGTCGTACGACCCCGGGGGCGCCCAGCCGCTGTACTCCATCCCCAGGTCGTACTGGTCGGAGAAGAAGTAGGGGACCCGGTCGTAGACGAGGTCCTGGCCGAGCATCGCGCGGGCCGCGGCGGGGCCGCCGTTGAGGGCGTTGGCCCAGTGCTCCACGCGCAGCCTGCTGTCGAAGAGGGCGTGGTGGAAGGAGGCGACGTCACCGGCCGCGTGGATGTCGGGGTCGGAGGTGCGCAGCCGGTCGTCGACCGCGACGCCGCCGCCGTGCGCCCGGTCGGCGAGCTCCAGGCCCGCCGCCTCCGCGAGGGCGGTGCGCGGGGCCGCGCCGATCGCGGCGAGGACGTCGTGCGCCGGGTGTTCCTCGCCGTCGTCGGTGCGGGCGGCCAGCACCATGCCGTCCTGGCCGACGATCTCGGTGAGCTGGGCGCCGAAGTGGAAGCGCACGCCGTGCTCCCGGTGCAGGTCGGCGAAGAGGCTGCCCAGCTCGGGGCCGAGGACGCCGTGCAGCGGGGTCGGGGCGGGCTCGATGATCGTGACCTCGGCGCCGTACTCGCGGGCCGCCGCCGCGACCTCCAGGCCGATCCAGCCGGCGCCGGCGATCACGAGATGGCCGTTGTCCCGGCCGAGCGCGGCCAGTACGCCCTTGAGGCGTTCCGCGTGGGCGAGGCGGCGCAGATGGTGGACGCCCGCGAGGTCGGTGCCCGGGATGTCCAGGCGGCGGGGTTCGGCCCCGGTGGCCAGAAGCAGCTTGTCGTAGTGGACGAGCGTGCCGTCGTCGCCGAAGCGGACCGTCTTGGCCGCGCGGTCGATCGCGTCGACCGTCTGGCCGAGGTGCAGCTCGATGTCGTTGCGCGCGTACCAGGCCGGTTCGTGCACGAAGACGCTGTCGCGCTCCTCCTTGCCGAGCAGGTAGCCCTTGGAGAGGGGCGGGCGCTCGTAGGGGTGGTCGCGTTCGTCGCAGATCAGTATCACGCGACCGGTGAAGCCCTCCGCTCGGAGCGTCTCGGCCGCCTTGGCGCCGGCGAGACCGCCTCCGACGATCACGAATGTCTGGTCCGCGTCGACCACTTGATGCCTCCTACCGGGGGTGTCTGGGGAGTGTCGCCCCAGAAAACACAGCGGGTGCCGCCACATGGGAGCGTCCCGCACGCAGCGTGATGGGGGAAGAGGGAGTGGCCCGATCAGGCCACGGAGGGTCACATTCGGGCGCGTTTCGCTTCACCTATGGCACATCTGTCTCACATATGCCCCGTCAAGCGAGCGTGAAGCGATCGCGCCGACGCGTCCGTGAGGGACGCGATCTGGTCGACGATCACCCGCTTGCGGGCGCGGTCGTCGACCGCCTGGTCGAACAGCGCCCGGAACTGCGGGTCGAGCCCGTCCGGGGCGCGGACGGTGAGCGCCTCGGCGAGTTCGGCCACCACGATCCGCTGGTCGGCCCGCAGCCGCTCCTGCTCGGCGCGCTGCATCACGTACCGGTCGGCGACGGCCTTGAGGACCGCGCACTCCAGCCGTGTCTCGTGCGGTACGACGAGTTCGGCGGCGTATCTCGTGAGCGGGCCGCCGCCGAACGCCGCGCGCGTGGCGCCCTCGGCGGCGAGGCAGAAGCGGCCGATGAGCTGGCTGGTGGCGTCCTTCAGCCGGGCCTGGGCGACGGCGGAACCGTCGTAGCCGTGCGGCCACCAGGGCTGGTCCTGGAGCCGGTCGAGGGCCGCGGCGAGTTCGGCGGTGTCGGTGTCCGCGGGGACGTACCGGCCGAGGGCCACCGCGAACACCGCCTGCCGCTCCGGTTCCGCGTGCAGGCAGTTGGGGTCGATGTGGCCCGCGTGCAGGCCGTCCTCGACGTCGTGCACCGAGTACGCCACGTCGTCCGACCAGTCCATGACCTGCGCCTCGAAGCAGGTGCGGGCGCCGGGGGCGTCCTTGCGGACCCAGTCGAAGACGGGGCGGTCGTCCTCGTAGACGCCGAACTTGGGGGACGCCGCCTGCGGTCCCCCTCCGCGGGGCCAGGGGTATTTGGTGGCCGCGTCGAGGGTGGCGCGGGTGAGGTTCAGCCCCACCGAGCCTTCCTCGGTGAAGCGTTTGGGCTCGATGCGGGTGAGGAGACGCAGGGACTGCGCGTTGCCCTCGAAGCCGCCGCAGTCCTCCGCGAACTCGTTGAGGGCCTGTTCGCCGTTGTGACCGAACGGGGGGTGGCCGAGGTCGTGGGCGAGGCAGGCGGCTTCGACCAGGTCGGGGTCGCAGCCGAGGGCCGCGCCGAGCTCCCGGCCTACCTGGGCGCACTCGAGGGAGTGCGTCAGGCGGGTTCTTGGGCTGGCGTCCCAGGCCTGGTTTCGGGTGCCTGGGGTGACGACCTGCGTTTTTCCGGCGAGCCTTCGCAGCGCGGCTGAGTGGAGGATGCGGGCACGGTCGCGTTGGAAGGCGGTGCGGCCGGGGCGCTTGTCAGGCTCCGGGGCCCAGCGGTCTGTTGAGGGCAGGTCGTACGGCATGACTCGACAGTACGGGCAGGGACTGACAATTCGCCGGTTCGTGTGCCTTGCGCTGTCAGACGGCGAGTGCGGGTTGTTCGTGGTTGCTCGCGCCGTTCCCCGCGCCCCTCAGGGACGTCATCTGGTCGTACCTGTGAAGAATCAGGTCGGCCATCGCCTCGTGCGTGCCCAGCGGCGCCGACGCCAGCCACGGTGCCGCCTCCGCGCACTCCGTCGCGAAGCGGCCGGGGGCCGTGAAGTACGAGGCGATCGCCACACGGTCGTAGCCTCGCGCCATCAGGGCCTCGACGGCCGCCGGGACCGTGGGGGCCGCCGTCGTGGCGTAGGCCGGGACCACCGGGACTCCCAGGCGGGTCGACAGCAGGGTCGCCATACGGGCCATGTCGACCTTCGACTCCGGGTCGCGCGAACCCGCCGCCGCCAGGACCACCGCGCTGCCCACGCGCGGGGACTCCTCCCAGCCCGCCTCCACCAGACGCGCGTGCAGCGCGTCCACCAGGAGCGGGTGCGGGCCCAGCGCGGGCGCCACGCGTGCGCGTACGTCCGTCTCGGCGGCCATCTCGGGGATGTCCCGCTTCACGTGGTAGCCGCGGCTCAGCAGCAGCGGGACGAGGATCGCCTCGCGGTTGCCGAGGGTCTTGAGGGTGTCGGTCAGCAGCGGCTCGTTGAGCTCGATGTGGCCGAGGTGGACCGGGAGGCCGGGGCGCTGGGCGCGGACCTTGTCGAGGAGGCTGCGTACGGTGCTCAGGGCGCGCGGGTCGCGGCTGCCGTGGGCCACGACGACGAGCGCGGGAGCCTCAGGGCGCCGCCTGCCGGCGAGGGACACGAGGCTGAGCTGGCTGGCGAGCTGGCTGGTGATCCGGTTCATGAGGTGCGCCGTACTGTCGAAGTGGACTGCCTTGGACTCGTCGCTGGGAGCTCTCGAATTACCCGACGCTGTCATGGACCGATGGTGGCGGGGGGACGTTGCCGCCCCGTTGCATGGAGATAACGGGGATTTTCGGTGGGTTCACCGCGGGGTGGGTGGGCGGTGTGAGGTGGGATGACCTGCGGTTTCGTGCGCGTGCGTGAGGCTGGTCACGTGTGCGGCGGCGAACCGTGGGCGCTTGCGGCACGTCCCTGACTGTCGAAGGACGACCTGGGAGGGACCCCGTGAGACTGCGCCGACCCCGTCTGCCGCGCACCCGTACCGGGCAGCGGCGGCTCGTGCAGGCCGTGATGGCCGGGTGTGTGCTGGCTCTGCTCCCGGCGACCTGGATGTACGTCGTCACGGGCGACCGGCTGCGCACCACCGAGGACGTGCCGCGCACCGAGGTCGCCGTCGTGTTCGGGGCGGGGCTGTGGGACGGGGAGCCGTCGCCGTATCTCGCGCACCGGCTGGACGCGGCGGCGACGCTGTACCGCGAGGGCCGCGTCGAGGTCGTCCTCGTCACCGGCGACAACAGCCGGGAGGACTACGACGAGCCCGACGCGATGCGGGCCTATCTGACCCGGCACGGCGTTCCCGACGCCCGCATCGTCAGTGACTACGCCGGATTCGACACCTGGGACTCCTGTGTCCGGGCCAAGAAGATCTTCGGCGTGGACCGGGCCGTGCTGATCAGCCAGGGCTTCCACATCCGGCGGGCGGTCGCGCTGTGCGAGGCGGCCGGGGTGACGTCGTACGGCGTCGGGGTCGACGCCAAGCACGACGTGACCTGGTACTACGGCGGCGCCCGGGAGATCTTCGCCGCCGGCAAGGCCGCGCTGGACGCCGTCTTCGAGCCCGACCCCCGGTTCCTCGGGCCCAAGGAACCGGGGGTCGGCAGGGCGCTGGCTAGCGGCCGGTGAAGCGTGGCGCGCGTTTCTCCAGGAACGCGGTCATGCCCTCCTTCTGGTCGTGGGTCGCGAACAGGGCGTGGAAGACCCGGCGTTCGAAGCGGATGCCGTCGCGCAGGCCGGTCTCCAGGGACCGGTCGACGCATTCGCGGGCCGCTCTGACCGCCGTACGGCCGTAGGAGGCGATCGTCTCCGCGGCCTTCAGGGACTCGGGGAGCACCTGGTCGTCGGGGACCACCCGGGACACCAGGCCCGCGCTCTCCGCCTCCCTCGCGTCCATCGTGCGGCCGGTGAGGACCAGGTCCATCGCCTTGGCGCGGCCGATCAGACGGGTGAGGCGCTGGGTGCCGCCGATGCCGGGGATCACGCCCAGCTTGATCTCCGGCTGGCCGAACACCGCCGACTCCCCCGCGATCACCAGGTCGCACATCATCACCAGCTCGCAACCGCCGCCCAGCGCGAGGCCGTTGACCGCGGCGATCTTCGGCGTGCGCAGATCGGCGAACTCCTCCCAGGCCCCGAAGTAGTCCGCCGCCGCCATGTCGACGGCCGTCATCCCGGCCATCTCCTTGATGTCGGCCCCGGCCGCGAAGTACCGCTCCGCGCCCGTGAGCACGTAGCAGCCGACCTCGGGGTCGTCGTCCAACGGGCGCAGTGCCGCCAGGAGTTCGGCGAGCAGCTCACCGCTCAGCGCGTTGCGGACGTGCGGGCGGTGCAGGCGTACGGTGACGACGGCGCCCTGCCGTTCCACCTTCAGGTGGTTCATGCGGGTCCCCTTTCTATGAGTCCCAGATCGCGCCGTACGCCGGAATCCCCCGCCGCTCCAGGCCGTGCACGACCTGCCAGGTGAGCTTCTTGTTGGAGATGCAGATCACCGCCTCGGCCCCGAAGTCGCGGTAGGCCTCGTAGGCGAGGCGGACCATGTCGGGCTTGCCGTGCCGGGAGGTGTCCCAGACCAGGGCGTCGGGCTGGACGGCGAGGATCTCGTCGACGAGGGCGTCGCCGTAGGTGGCGCGGGGGTCCCGGGTCGCCCAGACCAGGCGGGAGGGGACCTCGGCGGCCAGCAGGTGGGGCAGGCAGGGGCCGATGCCGCTGCCGGTCGCCACGTAGACGACCTTGGTGAACAGGGTCTCGATGTTGGCGACTCCGGCGGTGGTGATGCCCTTGACCCAGACCTTCTCCGGGAGGTCGTCGATGAAGGCGCCCGTCCAGTCGCCGGCCCGGGAGATCGTCAGCCGGAAGCCGGGCTCTCCGGGAGCCGGGACGTTCGCGAAGGAATGCCACTCCTTGAGCGGGGTGCGGCTGATCGCCGTGGAGGAACCCGCGAACGGGGTCTCGCCGTGGTCGAAGCGGGCCAACACGACGTGCGGGGAGGGGCGTTCGAGGCGTACGGCGACCTTGCGCAGCCTCAGCCAGGGCAGCGCGACGCTGAAGGTGACGACCGCCAGGACCGACACCTCGACCGGGCCGGGGGACGACAGGAGGGTGTGGGTCCAGAAGAGGGCGAGGGCCGTCCAGCCGCCGAAGCGGTGGATCTTCTCGAAGTGGTCGTGGTGGCGGGAGCGGAAGGGGGGCAGGGCGGTGGCGATGATGAACGCCAGCAGGGCCAGGAGGGTCCAACCGACCGTGGACTGACGGGTGTTGTGGGTGCTGATCGTCGCCGCCAGGAACCATGCCGTGCCCGCCAGCGCCCCGCCCACGTGCAGGCCGCCGAAGTGGTAGACCTTGCCCAGCGTCCAGCGGACCTTCAGCGGCCAGCTCGTCGGGGCCCAAGTCGCCAGCCGGAAGAAGAGGTTGATGACGTACTGCTGGCGGACCAGGACCGCCAGGGCGAGGTTGGCGAGGGCCGCGTGGCCCATGGTGCGGGTGGTCGGGGTCCAACCTGCCCACAGAAACCCGCCGTTGGCAAGGAGCACCAGCGCCCACAGGCGGTTGTAGTGCATCAGGCGCGGGTGCTTGAGCAGGCGGCGGAGGCGCGGGGTGAGCGGGGGCAGGTCCGTGGTCCGCCGTTCCAGTGAGGTCGTCATCGGGACACCGCCATGCGCTCCTCCGCCAGCCTCAGCAGCGCCGGTTTGTCGATCTTGCCGCGGTCCGTCTCCGGCAGATGTGTCAGGGGCATGACAGCCTCGGGGACGCAGTAGTACGGCAGCGCGTCGGCCACCGCGCGCCGGGCCCGGTCGGGGTCGACGTCCGCCGGGGTGACGAAGGCGACCAGGGTGCGGGCGTCCCGTTTCAGGGTCACCGCGCGGACACAGCCGTCGACCGACTCCAACACCGAGGAGACGGAGTCGAGTTCGACGCGGAAGCCGCGCACCTTGACCTGGTCGTCGGTGCGGCCGAGGTGTTCGAGCTGGCCGTCGGGGGTCCAGCGACCGAGGTCGCGGGTGCGGAACATCTTCCGGCCGCCGCCCAGGAAGGGGTCGGGGGCGTAGCGCTCGGCGTTGAGGGCGTCGTTGCCCAGATAGCCCGCCGAGACGCAGTCGCCGCCGGCCCACATCTCGCCGACCTCGCCGATGGGCAGGGGGCGGCGGTCGGCGTCGAGGACGTAGACCGTGTTGTTGGGGGTGGGGCGGCCGATGGTGAGGAGCGGGGCGGCCGGGTCGTGGCGGCTCATCGTGTTGACGATGGTCGTCTCCGTCGGGCCGCAGCAGTTGTGGAACGCCGCCCGGTGCGCCCAGCGGTCGGCGAGCGGACGGGGGCAGGGCTCCCCGGCCACGGCGACCGTACGGACGTGCGGGCAGGCGGCCGGGTCGATGCCGGACAGGACCGTGGGGGTGGCGACGAGGACGTCGGCCGTGCGGGCCGCCGCCGCGATGTCCTTGCCGCGGATGACGAGGGTGCCGCCGTGGGCGAGGCAGCCGAGGATCTCCCAGGCGGCCATGTCGAAGGCGATGTTGAGGAGTTGGGCGACCCGGTCGCCGGGGCGGATGCCGAGGTCGCCGGGGGCGGTGAGCAGGATGTTGGCGACGTTGCGGTGGGTGACCTTCACGCCGTTGGGGCGGCCGGTGGTGCCGGAGGTGAACAGGACGTAGCAGCCGTCGTCGGGGCCCACGGGGACCGGCCGGCGAGACTGTCGCGGGAGGCGGGGTGCCGGGACGTACGGCAGAGGCTCGTCGAGGGCGATCAGATGGTGGTCCGGCGGCAGCGGGACGCGGTGGGCGTGCTCGGCGACGGTGATCACCACCCGGGTGCGGGCGGTGCGGATCACGTGGGCGAGCTGGGGGGTGGGGGCGAGGGCGACGTCCTGCGGGACGTAGGCGGCGCCCGCCTTCAGGATGCCGAGCAGGCCGACGACCATCGGCAGGGAGCGGCGGACGAACAGGCCGACGTGGTCGCCGGGGCGTACGCCCTCGCGGATCAGCCGGGCGGCGAGGGCGTCGGCGTGGCGGTCGAGTTCGCCGTACGTGATCCGCGCGCCGAGGTGTTCGGCGGCGACGGCGTGCGGGGTGGCCGCGGCCTGGCGTTCCACGGCGCGGTGGAGGAGCGGGTCCGGGACGGGGACGGCCGGGCCGACGCCGTACCGGAGGAAAAGGTGCTGGTCGCGTGGGCTCAGATGGCGCAGAGGCATGCTGGGGGGACCTCCTGGCTGGCTTCTTCGCGTGAGGGACGACCTGGCGCCAAGCTGGATCCGCGCTCGACTGTAGCCGCGGTTTTTCAACACTCAACTAGGCGTGATCGGCCAACCACGGAACGGAATGCGCCACATGTGGCGTCTTTCACCACAGCGGCAACGTCCGCCCCGGCCGGCGGCGACTCAAAGGGGGGACCCGTATGCCTCACGGCGGCCGTCGCCCCGCGGGGAGGTCGCCGTCCCGGCCGTGTAACCGGGAGCCGCCGCGCCCGTAACACGGCGGAAGCACGCTGAAGGGCATGCAGAACACCGCGACGCCCACCCACTGCCCCTACTGCGCCCTGCAGTGCGGGATGAATCTCACGCCCGTCCCGGACGGGGGCGTGGAAGTGACCGAGCGCGCGGACTTCCCGGTGAACCGGGGGGCGCTGTGCGGCAAGGGCCGGACAGCGCCCGCGGTGCTCTCGTCGAGCGTCCGCCTGACCTCCCCGTTGGTGCGCTCCGGGGGCACGCTGGTGCCCGCGACGTGGGACGAGGCGCTGGACCGGATCGCCGAGGGGCTGCGGCGTACGCGTGCGGAACATGGTCCGGACGCGTGCGGGGTGTTCGGCGGGGGCGGCCTGACGAACGAGAAGGCGTACACGCTGGGCAAGTTCGCCCGGGTCGTCCTCGGCACCTCGCAGATCGACTACAACGGCCGCTTCTGCATGTCCTCCGCCGCGGCCGGCGGCATCAAGGCGTTCGGCCTGGACCGCGGGCTGCCGTTCCCGCTGGAGGACATCCCGAAGACGGGCTGTGTGATCCTCGTCGGCTCCAACCTCGCCGAGACCATGCCGCCCTCGCTGCGCTTTTTCACCGAGCTGAAGGAGAACGGCGGCACCCTGATCGTCGTCGACCCGCGCCGGACGAAGACGGCCGACCAGGCCGACCTGCATCTGATGCCGCGCCCCGGCACCGATCTCGCCCTGGCGCTGGGCCTGTTGCACCTGATCGTCGCCGAGGGGCGGGTCGACGAGGCGTACGTCGCCGAGCGCACCGCCGGCTGGGAGGACGCGCGGGCCGCCGCGATGGCGCACTGGCCGGAGTACGTGGAGCGGATCACCGGCGTACCGGTGCCCCGGCTCCGGGAAGCCGTGCGGATGTTCTGCGAGCCGGAGGCCGCGATGGTGCTGACCGCGCGCGGACCCGAGCAGCAGTCCAAGGGCACCGACACCGTGGGCGCGTGGATCAACCTCTGCCTGGCGACCGGGCGGGCGGGCAGGCCGCTGTCCGGGTACGGCTGCCTCACCGGGCAGGGTAACGGGCAGGGCGGACGTGAACACGGCCAGAAGGCCGACCAGTTGCCCGGCTACCGCAAGCTCGACGACCCGGCCGCGCGACGGCATGTCGCCGAGGTGTGGGGCGTCGACCCCGACGCGCTCCCCGGACCGGGACGCAGCGCCTACGAACTCCTCGACGCACTCGGCCAGGACATCAAGTCCCTGCTCCTGATGGGCTCCAACCCGGTGGTGTCGGCGCCGCGGGCCGCGCACATCGAGGAGCGCATCAAGTCCCTTGATTTCCTTGCCGTGTGCGATGTCGTGCTGTCGGAGACGGCCGCGCTCGCCGATGTCGTCCTGCCGGTCACCCAGTGGGCCGAGGAGACGGGGACCACGACCAACCTGGAGGGCAGGGTGCTGCTGCGCCGGCAGGCGATCACCCCGCCCGAGAGCGTCCGCAGCGACCTGGAGGTCCTGCACGAACTCGCCGACCGGCTCGGCGTGGAGAAGGGCTTCCCGACCGACCCCGAGGAGGTCTTCGAGGAGCTGCGCCGGGCCAGCGCGGGCGGGCCGGCCGACTACTCCGGGATCACCTACCGCCGGCTGGCGGAGGAGAACGGGGTGTTCTGGCCCTGTCCCACCCAGGACAGTGACGCACACCCCGGCACCCCCCGGCTCTTCCTCGACCGCTTCGCCACCGACGACGGCCGCGCCCGCTTCGTGCCGGTCTCGCACCGGCCGTCGGCGGAGGAGCCGGACGACGAGTACCCGGTGCTGCTGACCACCGGCCGGGTCGTCGCCCAGTACCAGTCCGGCGCCCAGACCCGCCGGGTCGACGAGCTGAACGCCGCCGCGCCCGGTCCGTTCGTGGAGCTGCACCCGCGGCTCGCGGCCCGGCTCGGCGCGGCCGAGGGCGACCCGGTGGCGGTCGTGTCCCGGCGCGGCCGGGCGGTGGCGCCGGCCCGGATCACCACCGGCATCCGCCCCGACACGGTGTTCATGCCCTTCCACTGGCCCGGCGAGGGCCGCGCCAACACCCTCACCAACCCGGCGCTCGACCCGACCTCGCGGATGCCGGAGTTCAAGACGTGCGCGGTGCGGCTGGAGACGGTCGAGCCCTGAGGCCGTAGCGGGCGGCCCGGGCCTCAGCGCAGGGTGAGCCAGTCGCCGGTCTCGATGCGGCTGCCCTGGAGGCGCAGTCGGTGGGCCACCGCGGGGGCGGCGACGTACACCCAGGCCCGCACCGGCGTCCCGTCGGCCTCCCGGACCACCTCGCGCTCGACCCGTTCGTAGAGGTTGCGGGGGTCGCCGGGGGCGTACTCCTCCAGGCGGTCGAGGGCGACGAGCAGGGCGGCGTACTCCTCGGGGCGGGCGGTGACGAGGTCGCCGCGGACGACGCCGGGCTCCTCCACGGCGTACGGGTATCCGGGGCCGTCGTACAGGGCCGCGCCGTGCAGGCGGGCCGGTTCCTCGGCCCTCGTACGGCCGCGCAGGAAGTGGTCGTGGTTGGGCTCACCTGGGCGGAGGGTGCCGTAGACGAAGAACGGGAGGGCGGGCGGGGGCGAGGGGGCGAGGAAGGGCGTGAGGCTCACAGAAACGATTCTCTCTCCACACACACCGGCACAGACGCGGTATGGACATGACAGGCCTGTGCCCTTTGAATCTCCTCCAGCACGAGCGCCTCCCCCACGCGCCCCAAGGCGCCTTCCTGAGGAGACAGATGAGCCGAATACGCTCAGTCCGCCCTGTCCGCTCCCTCCCCTCCCTGAGGAGCTCCCGGCTCGCCGCGGCCGGCGTGGCCGCCACCACCACCGCTCTGCTCGCGGCCGCACTCGTCCCCGCCGCCGACGCGGCCGACAGACCGACCCGGGCCACCGCCCTCGACAACGCGGCCTCGGTGCTGGCCGAGCGGGCCTCCGCGCTGGGTCTGACGTCCGCGCAGCAGACCAAGGTGCGGGACGTCGTCGTCGACAAGGACGGCACCCAGCACGTCCGTTACGACCGCACCTACCGCAACCTGCCGGTGCTGGGCGGCGACTTCGTCGTCCACCTGGCGCCGGACGGGTCGTACGAGGGCGTCAACCGGGCGACGAAGAAGGCGATCTCGCTCTCCCGCACGACGCCCGCCCTGTCCGCGCCGAAGGCCGCCGACCTCGCCGCGAACGCGCTGCGCGCCGCCAACCTCGGCGAGACGCTGAAGAAGCTGACCGCCAAGCCGCAGCTGGTCGTCGACGCCCTGCACGGTACGCCCAAGCTGGCCTGGCGCACCGAGGCCGTGGCCCAGGACGAGCGGGGCAACCCGGTCGCGCGCGTGGTGCTGACCGACGCGGGGACCGGGGCGCAGATCGACGCCTGGGACTCCCTGGAGAGTGCCTCGGGCGACGGCAAGTCGCTGTACGGCGGGACGGTGCCGTTGCAGACGACGCTGTCGGGGTCGACGTACCAGCTCAAGGACCCCACGCGCGGGAACACGTACACCGGTGACGCGGCGAACAAGACCGACCTGTGCATCTTCGGCATCTGCATCAGCCGTGCCCCGGCGACGCTCTTCACCGACGCCGACAACCACTGGGGCACCGGGGCGACTTCGGACCGGGCGACGGCCGCGGTCGACGCGCAGTACGGCACCGACGTCACCTGGGACTACTACAAGAACGTCCACGGGCGGAACGGCATCGGCGGGGACGGCAAGGGGTCGTACAACCGCGTCCACTACGGCAACAGCTACAACAACGCCTTCTGGGACGACAGTTGCTTCTGCATGACCTACGGCGACGGTGACGGGACGCAGCTCGGCCCGCTGGTGTCGCTGGACGTGGCGGGGCACGAGATGTCGCACGGGGTGACGTCGAAGACGGCGGCGCTGACGTACTCGGGCGAGTCCGGCGGGCTCAACGAGGCGACGTCCGACATCTTCGGCACGCTGGTGGAGTTCTACGCCGCGAACTCCTCCGACCCCGGGGACTACCTGATCGGCGAGAAGATCGTCCGGTCCGGCTTCGGGCGGGACGCGCTGCGCTACATGGACAAGCCGTCGAAGGACGGCAACTCGGCCGACTGCTGGAGCTCCTCGGTCGGGAACCTGGACGTCCACTACTCGTCGGGCGTCGCGAACCACTTCTTCTATCTGCTGTCCGAGGGCAGCGGGGCGAAGACGGTCAACGGCGTCAGCTACAACTCGCCGACCTGCAACGGCAGTTCGGTGTCGGGGATCGGACGGGACAAGGTGGGTGCCATCTGGTACCGGGCGCTGACCGTCTACATGACCTCGTCGACGAACTACGCGGGCGCGCGGACGGCGACGCTGAACGCGGCGAAGGACCTGTACGGGACGGGGAGCGCGGAGTACAACGCGGTGGCCGCGGCGTGGAGCGCGGTGAACGTCGGCTGATCGGCGCACGGATGTGAGCGCGGCGGTGCGGTGGCGGGCCTGATCGGGCTCCGCCACCGCACCGCCGGTCCGCTCACCTCATGGCGCCGCCCCCGCCCCCGGCGAGGGCTCCTCGGCGTCGGAGGACGCGGGCAGGGTCGCCAGCACCGCCGTCACCTGTTGTCGCAGGCCCTCGGGGAGCCCTCCGTCCTGTGCCGTGCCCACCAGCCGGCCCGCGAGCACGTGCAGCTTGGTGTTGGTGTTCTGGGAGATCCTGACCAGAACGTCCCAGGCGTCCTCGGGGCTGAGCGCGAACGTCGCCATCAGGATGCCTCGCGCCTGGTCGATGGCGGGCCGCGTCTGCATGGCGCGGCGCAGCTGGACGACCTCGTTGCGCAGTGCCTGCTCGTCGTGGTTCAGGGCGTGCTCCCCCGGTGTGAACAGTGGCCAGGTGCCGGTCGCGGTCAGCAGGCGCCGTACCGCGGGGCCGGCGGATCGGATGGTGAACGTTCTGCCGCGCTCCAGCGCGTGCCGCCGGGCGGCCAGCAGGGCGTTGAGACCCGCGCAGTCGCAGAAAGCCGTACCGCTCAGGTCCAGGTCCACGCCCCGGGTGGCGCGTGCGACGGCCTTCCGCAGCGCTCGCTCCAGTGCCGGGACGGCGCTGAGGTCGAGCTCGCCGCGGATCGTCACGCGTACATGGCCGCCCGGGGAGGGCACGTCCATGGTCAGGTCCAGGGCGGTCTCGTCGGCCGCCGTCGGTGCGTGCATTTCCGCCGTCCTTGTCGAGTCCGCTCGCTCCGCTTCCAGCTTCCGCACCACTCCTTCACACGTCAAGAGATACCGGAAATTTAATTCGTTCTTTTGTTTTCACGAACAAGAGGCCATACGCTTGACCCATGGGAGAAGTGCCGGAACCACACTCGGGGTGGACCTTCCTGACCAGTCACGCCCGTGTGCTGGCAGCCATCGCGGAGGACCACACCACCCGCATCCGCGACATCGCGGCCCGCTGTCATCTCACCGAGCGCGCCGTCCAGAAGATCATTTCGGATCTGGAGAGCGACGGGTATCTGACCCACACGCGCGAGGGCAGATCGAACACGTACCGCATCCAGCCGGGGACGATCCTGCGTCACCCTGCGGAGTCGGGACTGACCGTGGCGGAGCTCCTGAACCTGCTGGCCAACCATGAGGCCCGGCGGGAACCGGCCGAGGGATGAGGCCGGTGGCGCCCGCCACCGGCGCCGCCTCACCGTTCACGCCGTAGCGGCCCCCAGCGCGCCGCCTGCTCGGCGACCTCCCGTTCCGCCTGTCCGATGACGTCCTCGTCGATCCAGCCGACGGGTTCCACGTCCCGGACGAGGGGTTCGTTGTCGGGGCCGCGGCCCACCTCCCGGCCGACCAGAATCCACGGGCGTACGCCGGGTCCCTTCTCGCGCGGCAGATGCGAGTAGTCGTACAGCCGACGCGCCACCCACAGCTCCGTCGAACGGTCCTGCCACCAGGGCTCGACGTGGAGCGGGTTGGCGGACAGGCCCGGCATGCTCAACCCGGTGAGGTCGTCGGTGCTGGCGGCGGTCTCCTCCACATCGGCGTCCGGCCCGCGCGACCAGCGGACGAACAGCCGTTCGTCGCGCTCCACCAGCTCGGCCACTTCCTTCAGGCTGCGCAGGACGGGCAGCACGTCCGCGCCGGTCGTCGGCCTGTCCGGCGCGGTCATCCGCGGTCTCTCCTCGGCATACACACGCGTCCCGGGTACCCGGAGGGACACGGAAACGAACCCTGGCACCACGCAGACGGCGAGGAAGGCCGGCCCCTCCCGGGAACCGGCCCCCCTCGATCTCACCTCAGGCCGCGAGCTCAGCCTCCTTCTCCTTCTCCTTCTCCTTCTCCTTCTTCTTCTCCTGCGCCGCGGGCACCGGCCCCTCCTTGCCGTCCCGCATGACCAGGACCGCCAGCAGGGCCGCCGCCAGGACGCCGATCGCGCTGACCGTGAAGGTCGTCGACATCGAGGAGGTGAAGGCCTCCCGGGCCGTGCGCAGCAGGTTCGCGTCACCCAGGGTCGCCGCGCCGGCGATCGAGTGGCGGGCCGCCTCGGGGGCGCCGGCCGGCATCTTCGCCGTGTAGCCGCTGGAGAGGAGCGAGCCCAGGATGGCGATGCCGAGTGCCGTGCCCGCCTGCTGGATCGTGTCGTTGAGGGCCGAGCCGACGCCCGCCTTGTCGGCCGGGATCGTGCCCATCAGGGCGCCCACCGCGGCCGGCATCGCCAGTCCCGCGCCCAGGCCCAGCAGCCCGAGGGCCACCGCCGGGACGGTGAAGCCGGACGCCGCGTCCACTGTCGTCAGCAGCGCGAAGCACGCCACCATCACCAGCATCCCCGCCAGGATCACGAACCGGTTGCCGATCCTCGCCGCCAGCTTCACGCCCAGGCCGTTGCCGGCGAGCGCGGCGAGCGCGAGCGGCAGGAACGCCAGGCCCGCCTTGATCGGCGAGTAGCCGAGGACGAACTGGAGGTACTGGGTCAGGACCAGCAGCAGGCCGCCGTTGCCGATCTGTACCAGTGCCAGGGAGAGCGAACCGCCGCTGAAGTTGCGGTGCTTGAAGAGGACGAGCGGGACCATCGGGGCCTTGCTGACGTTCTCCCACACGACGAAGCCGGCCAGGGCCCCGAGCGCGGTCATCAGGGTGAGCGTCTGACTGCCGCCGAGGGCGCCGTGCAGCGGCAGCTCGATGATCCACCACACCAGGGCCGTCATCCCGGCCGCCGACAGCACCGCGCCCAGCGGGTCGGCCTTCTGCCACGGCGCCTTCGACTCCGGCATCAGCACGACCCCGGCGATCAGGGCCAGCACCACGATCGGCACGTTGATGAAGAAGATCGAGTGCCAGGAGAAGTGGTCGATCAGGACGCCGCCGAGGACCGGGCTGCCCACCAGGCCCAGCATCGACACCGAGCCCCAGGCCGCCATCGCCTTGCCGCGTTCGTCCTCGTCGAAGACGGTGATGAGGATCGAGAGCGTCGACGGCATGATCAACGCTCCGCCCACGCCCATCGCCACCCTGACCGCGATGACCTCGCCCGGGCTGGTGCACAAGGTCGCCGCCAGTGACGCCGCCCCGAAGAGCAGGAGCCCGATCAGCATGACCTTCCGGCGGCCGAAGCGGTCGCCCAGGCTGCCGGAGGTCAGCAGCAGTCCGGCGAAGACCAGGATGTAGGAGTCGAGGATCCACTGGGTGTCGCGGGCGCTCGCGCCCAGGTCCTCGGCCATCGACGGCACGGCGACGGTCAGCGCCATGCTGTCGACCGTCAGCACCAGCGTGCTCAGGCAGAGCACGATCAGAATCCACCAACGACGCGGATCACGCGGTTCCATCGCCAACATCCCCTCACTGCTGCGAACACTGTTCCTTCGGTGCGAACACTGTACGCAGAGCGGAACAGTGTGCGCAACCCATGACCTCTGTACGCTGGTTGCGCACGACGTACGCATCGCAGCCGAGGAGCCCCCATGCCCCCCAAGGCCAAGCCCGCCCCCCTCCCCTCCGTATGGGCCCGGGAGCAGCGCACCCCCGACCAGCCGGCCCTCAGCCGGGAGGCGATCGTGCGGGAGGCGGTCGCGATGCTCGACAGCGACGGCATCGAGGCGCTGAGCATGCGCAAGCTGGGCGCCCGCCTCAACGCCGGCGCGACCTCGCTGTACCGGCATGTCGCGACCAAGGACGAGCTGATGGAGCTCGCCGTGGACGAGGTCGCCGCCGAGATCCGCGTACCGGAGCTCCAGGACGGCGCCCAGTGGCGGGCCGCCGTCGGCGAGGCCGCCGCCGGGTTCCGGGCCACCGCCCTGCGGCACCCCTGGCTGTCCTCGGTCCTCGGCCAGGCGGGCCTCGCCTATCTCGGCCCGAACCTCATGAGCTACTCCGAGCGGCTCGCCGCGCTGTTCACGGCGGCCGGTTTCCCGGAGCCGAGCCGCGCCATCGACACCGTGCTGTCGTACGTCATCGGCATGAGCACCACCGAGGCCGCCTGGCTCACCACCGTCGCCCGCTCCGGCGAGACCGAGGCCGGCTTCATCGCCCGCCTCATGCCCGCCGCGCAGCAGGCCGCCGCCGGGCACGAGCATCTCGCCGGCTCCTACACCGATGCCCCCGAGATCACCGACCCGGTCGCCGTGCGCGACGAGAAGTTCCGCTACGGCTTGGAGGTCGTCCTCGACGGGCTGGCCCTGCGGCTGCCGAAGTGACCGAATACGGAGGAGGGGGGTGGCTGGGTGCAGTAGGGCGGCTGCCGGCCGGTGGGGGCTGGTCGCGCAGTTCCCCGCGCCCCTAAGGGACGGGGCTACGCCCCGTACGGGCGCCTCGCCCTCGCCTCCCTCAACCCCCTCCCCCACCACACCAACTGATCCAGCATCGTCTTCGCCGCCGCGTCCGGCCCCGACGGGTCCTTCAGGCGGCCGGTGTCGTCGAAGGACGCGCCCGCGTTGTGGAAGGACACCGTGTCCCGGACCGTCACGGCGTGCAGTTCCGCAAAGACCTGCCTCAGATGCTCGGCCGCTCGCAGGCCGCCCGCCATGCCGCCGTACGAGACAAGACCGACCGGCTTGGCGCGCCACTCCGCGTAGTGCCAGTCGACGAGGTTCTTCAGACCGGCCGGGAAGGAGTGGTTGTACTCGGGGGTGAGGACGACGAAGGCCTCGGCGCCCTCCAGCTTCGGGGTGACGTCGGCGAGGGCCGCGGTGGCCTCGGGGGTCGGGGTCAGGCTGGTGGGGAGGTGGACGTCGGCCACGTCGACGACCTCCGGGATCAGGTCGTCGCGGTCGCGCATCCGGCCGAGGAGCCAGTCGGCGACCACCGGGCCGAACCGGCCGTGCCGGTTGCTGCCGACGACGAGGGTGACGTGGAGCGGGGCGTCGGAGATGAGCGTGTCTGTGATGGGCATGCAGTACAGGCTGATACCTCAAGTTTGGTCGAGGTCAAGTCGTCGCCACGAGTCGCCGCGAGCGGCGGGTCACCCGGTCGCACGCGCGCTCTGCGCCCTTCGGGTTCTCTTCCGCGCCCCCCTGCCGTACGGCGGTGACCTGCTGAAACTCCGGGCGATCGAGCCCCCTTCACGCCGATCTGACACCCATTCACCGTATTTCTGACACACCCTCAGGAAGCGCGCGCGGCCCGCTGCCACTTACCTCGGAAGGGCAGGGGACACCGAATCGCTCGAAGGAGCACCCGATGCGCCGTACCGCCCGTCTGCTCACCGGCACCGCGCTCGCCGCCGCGGCCGCCGGTCTGGCAACCGCACCGGTGCACGCCGCCGGTGCCGGCACCCTGGAGGTGTACCCCTCCTCGGTGGCGCCGGGCGGGCAGGTCACGGTCAACACGGCGGCCTGCGGCGACGACGCCACGGCGGAGGGCGACGCGAGCGCGGTCGGCGCCGGGCGGTTCACGCTCGCGCCGAGCACCCACGAGCAGGACGCGATCGGGCAGTTCGAGGTGCCGGAGAGCGCGCAGCCGGGGACGTACGAGATCGTCGCGAGCTGCGCGGAGGGCGGGAAACGGGTCACTGGGGACCTCGTGATCACGATGACGTCGACGCGGCAGCAGGTGTATCCCCGAGGAAGTGTGAAGACGGGGGTCGGTGGCGCTCTGGGCCCCGACCCCGTGCAGACCGCGGCCGGCGTGGCGGCTCTCGCCGTCGCCGCCGCGGGCGGTACCTGGCTCCTGCATCGCCGGGCGAGAGGCGACGGGATCTGACGGACACCCTCCGCTGTCCGTCCGCCGGTACCGCATGTCCCTCCCCCTCCGGGTCCGACGCCCCTCGCGGCCCGGAGGGGGGCGGGTCCACCGTCCAGGAGGCTCGTTGTGCGCAGCTTCAGCAGGGCCGGCCGGGCCGGCAACGTCGTCATAGCGGCCGTCACCCTGGTCGCCCTGTGCACGGGCGCATGGCTGCTGCGCAGCGGCGCCGAGAGGCACGCGCCGCCGCAGCCGGCCGCGTCCGAGGCCCGCGCCGGTCACACCGACCCGCGCTCGGCACCCCCGCTGCCGCCCTCGCCGCCCGACCGCATCCGCATCCCCTCGATCCGGGTGGACGCCCCCCTGATGGGCCTCGGGCTCACCCCGACCGGCAGCCTCGACGTCCCGCCGGCCGCGAAGAAGAACCTCGCCGGCTGGTACGAGGCCGGCACGACCCCCGGTGAGACCGGCACCGCGATCATCGCCGGGCACGTCGACAACGCCGACGGCCCCGCCGTCTTCTACGACCTCGGCGCCCTGAAGAAGGGCAGCAGCATCGAGACGGAACGCCGCGACGGCACCACGGCCGTGTTCTCCGTCGACTCCGTCGAGGTCTACGACGCCGACGACTTCCCCGACGCGAAGGTGTACGGCGCGGCCCGCCGCCCCGAGCTGCGGGTGATCACCTGCGGCGGCGGCTACTCACGCGCGACCGGCTACCAGGGGAACGTGGTCGTCTTCGCGCACCTCACGGGGAGCCGCTGACCACGGCCTTGGCGATGGTGCGGGCGCACTCCAGCGACTCGGCGTGCGCGGTGTCGACCTCGACGTCGTAGACCACGCCCCGGTGGACCAGCTCCGCCTGCTGCTCCGCCATCCCCCGCACCCGGTCTCCACGGGCGATCTCACGGCCCGCGGCCACCGCCGCCTCGCAGCGGACGCCGACCCACAGCACGTCGAGGCCGTCGAGGACCCGGCGCCAGCGCTCCTGTGTCGCCGCGCCGCCGAGGAACACGTCGTCGATGATCAGCCGGGCGCCGGAGTGTGCCATCGCGGCGATCCCGCGGGCCCAGGCCGCTTCGAGGGCCATGAACTCGGGGCCGACGTCCACCCCGCCGTCGGCGGCGAACTCGATACCGACCCCCTCGCCGGGCATCGCCTCGATCAGCGAGTCGACCCCGAAGGTCAGCCACGGGTCCGGCAGCACCGTCTGAAGACACCGCGCGATCCCGGACTTGCCGGAGCTGGAACCGCCGTTGAGCACGATCACCTGGGTCGCCATGCGGTCACCGTAACGTCAGGCCACCCACTGCTCCCACGCCATTTTCGCCACCAGCGCGAACACCACCGTCAGCAGCACGACCCGGACGAACCCACTGCCCTTCTTCAGCGCGGTGTGCGCGCCCAGCGTGCCGCCCGCGAGGTTGAACACGGCCATGAGCGCGGCCAGTTGCCAGAGCACGGCGCCCTGCCAGGCGAACATCGCGAGCGCGCCGGCGTTGGTACAGCAGTTGACGATCTTCGCGGTGGCGGACGCGGTGACGAGGTCGAGGTGGAGGACCGCGGTGAGGGCGAGGACCAGGAAGGTGCCGGTGCCGGGGCCGATCAGGCCGTCGTAGAAGCCGATGCCGAGGCCCGCGAGGCCGATCGCGGCTAGGGTCTGTCCGGCGGATCAGGTCGCAGGAAAGCGGCGGCGCCTTATTAGCGCAGGTGAGCGGGGCTTGGTGCGTCGAGCTGCAAGGCGGAGGAGGGCGGCGACGCGGAGCGTCGGCAACCGACGACAACGCGGCAGATCGGCGTGCCAAGCCCCGCGTCTGCGGCATGATCCGCCGGACAGACCCTAGGACCTGGCGGCGGGTGGCCGGGCCGGTCGCGGGTGCCGTGCCGAACGCGGGGCGCAGGATGACGAAGGTCCCCACCCCGACCAGCACCACCATGATCACCGGCTTGAGCACCTCCGTGCTCATGCCGGCCGCGAAGAACGCGCCCGCCGAGGAACCCGCGAGGGCGGCCAGGCCGATACGGACGGCAAGGCTCACGTCGACCGGCGCTTTGCGCGCGTACGTCACCGCCGCCCCCGACGTACCGACGATGGCCACCGCCTTGTTGGTGCCGAGGGCGTGCGCGGCCGGCGTGCCGGGCGGGAGGCCGAGGAGGAGGGCCGGGAGCAGAAGCAGGCCTCCGCCGCCGACCACGGCGTCGATCCAGCCGGCCGCCAGGGCCGCGAGGCACAGGACGACGACGGTGGCCAGGGGTATGTCGGGCATGAGCGCGACCTTATGAACGGGATACGTGCAGCGTCCAATCACCTGGGCCGTGCCCAGGCTCCGAGCTCCTCACAACGCACCCCCGACGCCCGTCCCGAACCCTCACATCCGCACCCCGGCAGTGGGGAGCGCAGCGTTCCTCGCGGGAAACAGACGCGATGCGGTCGGGTAACACCGGCACCGCAGGCTCCTGGACATGACCTCGAATACGCGTGTGGTGGTGATCGGCGCCGGCCTCGCGGGCGTCCGTCTCGCCCGGCGGCTCGGCGAGCTCGGCACGCCCGTGACACTGATCGGCGAGGAGGAGCACCACCCGTACAACCGGGTGCTCCTCGCCGAAGTGCTGGCCGGGCGCTACAGCCCCGACGTGATCGCGCTGCCCGCGCCGGCGCGGCTCACCCGCGCCCGGGTCACCGGCATCGACCGCGCGGCCCGGACCGTCGAGTGCGCGGACGGCTCGAAGATCGCATACGACACACTGGTCCTGGCGACCGGTTCCAACCCGGTGCTGCCGCCGCTGCGCGGCCTGTTCAACCGGGACCACGTCCTCCCGGAGGGCGTCCACGCCTTCCGCACCATGGACGACTGCCTGGGCCTGTCGAAGCAGGTCCGGCCGGGCGTGAAGGCGGTCGTGATCGGCGGCGGACTGCTCGGCGTCTCCGCCGCCCGGGCGCTCGCCCAGCGCGGCGCCCAGGTGGTCCTCGCCCAGCAGGGCGAGCGGCTCATGGAGCGCCAGCTCGACCCGAGCGCCTCGAAGCTGGTCCAGCGGCACCTGAAGGACCTCGGCGTGGAGATCCACACCGAGTGCCGGGTGCGGGACGTCCGGGTCGTCGGCGGCGCGGTCCGCTCGGTCGAGATGTCCGACGGCTACGCCCTCGACGCCGACCTCGTGGTCCTGGCCTGCGGCGTCCACCCGCGCGCGGGCCTGGCCTGGAACGCCGGTCTGGAGATCCGCAAGGGCATCGTCGTCGACGACGAACTGCGCACCTCCGACCCGCACATCCACGCCATCGGCGACTGCGCCCAGCACGACGGAGTGCTGTACGGGCTGGCCACCCCGGCCCTCGAACAGGCCGACGTGCTCGCCGAGTTGCTCGCCGGCCGGACGAACGCCCGCTACACCGGCACCCGTTCCCTGACCCGGCTGACGCTGACCGACCCGAACTCCCCCTTCGACCTCGCCGCGTTCGGCGAGACCGAGCCGCGGCCGGGGGACGACGTCGTCCAGCTCACGGACGCCACCCGCGGCACCTACCGCAAGGTCGTCGTCCGCGACGACCGCCTGGTCGGCGGGGTCCTCGTCGGCGAACTCGGCACCGTCGGCGCGCTCGCCCGCGCCTGGGAGGGAGCAGAGCCGCTCCCCGACGACGGCCCCCTGCTCCACCTGCTCACCAACGATGGAGGCTCCTGATGACCGCCAGCCCGGAGGCCACGGAGGCCACCCCCACGATCGTCCTCGTCGGCCACGGCATGGTCGGCCAGCGCTTCCTGGAGGCCCTCGCCGAGCGCGGCCTGACCGCCACGCACCGCGTGGTCGTGCTGTGCGAGGAGCCGCGCCCGGCCTATGACCGCGTCGCACTCACCTCGTACTTCTCGGGCAGGACGCCGGAGGACCTGTCCCTGACGGACCTGGAGTTCATCGAGACGCACGGTATCGAGCTGTACGTCGGCGACCCGGCCGAGACGATCGACCGCGACGCGAAGCGGGTCACCGCGCGGTCCGGCCAGGTCTTCGCCTACGACGTCCTCGTCCTCGCCACCGGCTCCTTCCCGTTCGTCCCGCCGGTCCCGAACAAGGACGCCACCGGCTGCTTCGTCTACCGCACGATCGAGGACCTCCTCGCGATCGAGGAGTACGCCAAGAACTCGACGACGGGTGCCGTGGTCGGCGGCGGTCTGCTGGGACTCGAGGCCGCCGGGGCACTGAAGGGGCTCGGACTGACCTCCCACATCGTGGAGTTCGCGCCGCGCCTGATGCCGGTGCAGGTGGACGAGGGCGGTGGCGCGGCCCTGCTTCGGACCATCGAGGAGATGGGCCTGAGCGTCCACACCGGTGTCGGCACCCAGGAGATCGTGGTCGACGCGTCCGGCGCGGTCACCGGCATGAAGCTGTCCGACGGCTCCGAACTCGCCACCGACCTGGTGGTGTTCAGCGCCGGTGTCCGCCCCCGCGACCAGCTGGCCCGCGACTGCGGTCTCACGGTAGGCGAGCGCGGCGGCATCACCGTCGACGAGCAGTGCCGCACGGTCAGCGACCCGAGCGTCTTCGCGATCGGCGAGTGCGCGCTGGCCGCCGACGGCCGGGTGTACGGCCTGGTCGCCCCCGGTTACGAGCAGGCCGAGACGGCCGCCGCGACCATCGCGTCGGACGAAGCGGCTTTCGTCGGCGCCGACTTGTCGACCAAGCTGAAGCTGCTCGGCGTGGACGTCGCCTCCTTCGGCGACGCGCACGGCACGACCGAGGGCTGCCTGGACGTCGTCTACTCCGACTCCCGCGCGGGCCTGTACAAGAAGCTGGTCATCGGCCGCGACGGCACGCTGCTCGGCGGCATCCTGGTCGGCGACGCGGAGGCCTACGGCACGCTGAAGGCGTTCACCGGCTCCATCCCGCCGGTCTCCCCCGAGTCGCTGGTGCTGCCCGCCGGTGCCGGTGAGTCGGTGCAGCTCGGCCCTACCGCCCTGCCGGACGACGCGATCATCTGCTCCTGCAACAACGTCCGCAAGGGCACCATCCGCGCCGCGGTCACCGACCACCAGTGCACCACCGTGCCCGAGGTGAAGAAGTGCACCAAGGCCGGTACGACCTGCGGCAGTTGCGTCAAGGTGCTCGGCCAGCTGGTCAACGCCGAGCTGGAGGCGTCCGGCGTCGAGGTCGACAAGGGCCTGTGCGGCTGCTTCGGACAGACCCGCGAGGAGCTGTACGAGATCGTCCTCGCCCTGCGCATCAACACCTACCAGGACCTCCTCGACCGGTACGGCCGCGACGAGGCCCGGGGCGGCGACGGCTGCGAGATCTGCAAGCCGGCGGTCGCCTCGATCATCGCCTCCCTCGCCCCGACGATCGGCGCCGACGTCTATGTCCTCGACGGCGAGCAGGCCGCCCTCCAGGACAGCAACGACCACTTCCTCGCCAACCTCCAGAAGAACGGCTCCTACTCGGTCGTCCCGCGCATCCCCGGCGGCGAGATCACCCCGGAGGGCCTGATCGTCATCGGCGAGATCGCCCGCGACTTCGGCCTCTACACGAAGATCACCGGCGGCCAGCGGATCGACATGTTCGGCGCCCGCGTCGAACAACTCCCTTTGATCTGGACGAGGTTGGTGGACGCCGGCTTCGAGTCCGGCCACGCGTACGGCAAGTCCCTGCGCACGGTGAAGTCCTGCGTCGGCCAGACCTGGTGCCGCTACGGCGTCCAGGACTCGGTCCGCATGGCGATCGACCTGGAGCTGCGCTACCGGGGCCTGCGCTCCCCGCACAAGCTGAAGTCGGCGGTCTCGGGCTGCGCCCGCGAGTGCGCCGAGGCCCAGTCGAAGGACTTCGGCATCATCGCCACCTCCGGCGGCTGGAACCTGTACGTCGGCGGCAACGGCGGCGCCACCCCGCGCCACGCCGACCTCCTCGCGCAGGACCTCTCCGACGCCGAACTCATCAAGCTCATCGACCGGTTCCTGATGTTCTACATCCGCACCGCCGACCGCCTGGAGCGCACCTCGACCTGGCTGGAGCGCATCCCCGGCGGCCTGGACCACGTCCGTGACGTGGTCGTCGAGGACTCCCTCGGCATCTGCGAGGAGCTGGAGAGCCTGATGGCCAACCACGTCGCGCACTACCGCGACGAGTGGGCCGACACCATCAACGACCCCGAGAAGCTCGCCCGGTTCGTGTCCTTCGTGAACGCCCCCGACACCCCCGACCCGGTCGTCGGCTTCGTCCCCGAGCGCGACCAGATCAAGCCCGACCTGCCGCTGCTGTCCATCGGCATGCGCCCCGCTGAAGACGTCCTGGAAGGAACCGCCCAGCGATGACCCTGGCACCCGAGACCACCGACCTCAAGATCCAACTCCAGCTCGGCGACAGCTGGTTCACGGTCTGCGACCTGAACGTGCTGCTGCCGGGGCGCGGCGTCGCGGCCCTGCTGCCCGACGGCCGCCAGGTGGCCCTGTTCCGCGACCGCGCGGGCAAGCTGTACGCCATCGACAACCGCGACCCGTTCGGTGGCGCGGCGGTCCTCTCCCGCGGCCTGACCGGCTCCCTCCGGGGACGGCCCTTCGTGGCCTCGCCCCTGCTGAAGCAGCGCTTCGACCTGGAGACCGGGGAATGCCTGGACGACGAGACGGTACGGATCACCACATACCAGGTGCGGGCCGCTTGAGGTCCCGGACCGTTTCTTGACCGACCGTTCCCGAAAGTCCTAGGCTGCTCCCCATGGCCAGGACCAAGGAGTTCGACCCCGAGGCCGCGTTGCAGGCAGCTCTGGAGCTGTTCTGGCGGCGCGGCTACGAGGCGACGTCGATGGCCGACCTCGTCGAGCACCTCGGCGTCGGCCGCGCCAGCATCTACGCGACCTTCGGCAACAAGCACGAGCTGTACCTGAAGGCGCTGAAGCGCTACGAGGAACGACTGCCGGACCTGCTCGGGGAGTTGTCCCGGCCGGGCCCGGTGCTGCCGGCCGTCCGCGCGCTCGTCCGGCGCTACGCCGACGAGGCCACCGCCGAGAACCTGCGCCTGAACGGCTGTTTCATCACCAACACGGCGGCCGAGCTGGCCCCGCACGACCCGGCGGCGGCCCGTCAGGTCGAGCGGAACTGGGACCACCTGGAGACGGTCCTGCACTCGGGCCTGGTCCGCGCGCAGGCACAGGGCGAACTGCCCGAGGGCCGCGACCCGTTGACTCTCGCGCGCATGCTGCTGGTACTGCTCCAGGGCCTCAAGGTCGTGGGCAAGGCCTCGCCCGACCCCGCCCGGGTGCGGGACGCGGCGGAACAGGCGCTGGCGCTGCTGGACTGAGGTCCGCCGCCTTTTTTATTTGCCTGAATAATAAACCGATCGGTCAAGAATAAGGGGAGATCATGACCGCCAGGACCCGCTTCACCGACAAGACCGCTCTCGTCACCGGCGCCGGCTCGGGGATCGGCCGCACGATCGCCCTGGCACTCGCCGCGGAGGGCGCGCAGGTCGTCGTGGCCGGACGCCGCCGGGAGCCGCTGGAGGAGACCGTACGGCTGATCGAGGAGGCGGGCGGCAAGGCCCTGGCGGTCACCGCGGACGTCACCGACGCGGCCGACGTCCAGGCCCTCGTGGCCGCCGCCGTGGACCGGTTCGGCTCGCTCGACGTGGCCGTGAACAACGCCGGCGTCTTCCGCGGCGGACAGCCGCTCGCCGACCTCCCGGAGGCCGACTGGCACGAGCAGCTCGGCGCCAACGTCACCGGCGTCTTCCTCGCCCTCCAGGCGGAGGTCCGCCAGATGCGCACCCAGCCCTCGGGCGGCGCGATCGTCAACATCGCCTCGATCTTCGGCGTCCACGCCCGCCACCCGGGGGCCGCCGCCTACTCCGCCACCAAGGCGGCCGTCTCGGTGCTCACCCGAGGCGCCGCCCTGGACCACATCCGCGACGGCGTCCGGATCAACGCGGTCAGCCCCGGCGCGGTGGAGACGCCGATGTCGCTGCGCCCGGGCGAGACGGAGGCGGAGCGTACCCGACGGGCCGCCGACACCCTGCCGTTGGGCCGCATCTCCGGCACGGACGAGATCGCCGCGGCGGTCCTCTACCTGGCCTCGGACGACGCGTCCTCGGTGGTGGGCACGGACCTGGTGGTGGACAGCGGCGCGACGGCCTGAGCCGACGGCGTCACCTGCCGACGAGGGCGCGGGCGTGGACCAGCGCCCGATCGACGGCCGTCAGGAGCCGGTGGTCCCCTTCGACCGTGGTCAGCTCGCTCTGCCAGGCGTCGACGGCCCACCATCCGTCGCGGTCCAGGCCGGGAACCGGCGTGGAGGGTTCGAGGTCGGCCGGTGCCACGGGAAGACGCAGGAGCAGCCTGCTCGTTCCCGTGGCGGCGACGGCCGCGACGCCCTCGCGGGCCAGGAGGGGAACGCCGTAGGCGGCATGCAAGGGCGCACCCAGCCCCAGCTCGGCCAGCCGGTCCATGAGATCGGGATGCGTGTGCAACTGCCATGCGCCCAGCGCGTAGTCGTGCGGTCCGCTGGGCGCGCAGCCCTGTGCCCGCAGGAAGGCCAGCAGTGCGGCGTTGCGGGGATGGTCCGCGAGTATCTGGGGCAGGTCTTCGCGCATGGGCGTGACATTAACGGCCGAGGAGGCGGCGGCTCAGGCTTTCAGCCCTTCGTAGGTCACCCCGGTGAGCTGTTCGGATGCGCCCCAAAGCAGTTCACCCGCCCGGTCGTTCACCGTCCAGGGGGCCCGCCAGGACGGTCCGGGTGCGCCGCGCCAGCCCGCGAGGGAGGGGCCGGTGAAGGAGTCGGGCGGGACGTCGGGGGCGGTGGCCGCGTACAGCGTGGGCAGGGCGCCGCCCTCCGCGGACTGGGCGAAGAACCTGTTGCCGACCGCCATGAACCGCTCGACGAACCGCCGCCCGGCCATCCGCGGCCCGGCTTCCTGGAGGTTGGTCGCGGCGTACCCCGGATGGGCCGCGGCGGCCACGACGTCCGCCCCGTGCCGGGCGAGCCGGCGGGCCAGCTCGTGGGTGAAGAGCAGGTTGGCGGTCTTGGAGCGGGCGTACGCGACCCAACGCCGGTACCTGCGCTCGCTGTTGAGGTCGCGGAGGTCGATGTTGGCCAGCGCGTGCGCCTCGCTGGAGACGGTCACCACCCGGGCACCGGGAGTGTCGAGGAGCGCGGCCAGCAGCAGCCCGGTGAGGGCGAAGTGCCCGAGGTGGTTGACGCCGAACTGCGTCTCGAACCCGTCCGCCGTGGTGCCGTACGGCAGCGCCATCACGCCCGCGTTGTTGACGAGCAGGTCGAGGCGGTCGTACGGGAAGCCGCGCGCGAAGTCCCGTACGGAGGCGAGGTCCCCGAGGTCGAGCCGGGCGAACTCCACGTCGGCGCCCGGCACTTCGGTGACGAGCCGGTCCCCGGCCTCGGTGCCGCGGGCCTCGCTGCGGCAGGCGAGCACCACCCGGGCGCCCGCGCGGGCCAGCTCCCGTGCGGTGACGTACCCGAGGCCGCTGTTGGCGCCGGTGACCACGGCCGTGCGCCCGCTCTGGTCGGGGATGTCCCGCGCGCTCCAGCCGGACATGGCCGGCCTCCCTCCACCGATGACGGAAGCCCCAGCCTATGAGCGGGGGCACTCCTGGTCACGCGAGCCGTACGCCCGATTCACGCCTTGTCCATGACACGTCAATCCCATGCCCCTAGGGTCCGACACCGCGCGACCCCGCCGCCGACCGGTGGCGGGGCTGTCACGACACCCCTGTGGAGTGAGCGTGGAACGTCGTACCTTCCTCCGTGCGACCGTCGTCGGCGGGGCCTCCGCCGCCTTCGGCGGCTCCCTGTGGCACGGTGCCGCATACGCCGCCCCCGCCCAGCCCGGCACCGGCCCCTACGGGGCGCTCGGCTCGCCGGACGCCAACGGCATCCGGCTGCCCGCCGGTTTCAGCAGCCGGGTCATCGCCCGCTCGGGGCAGACGGTGAGCGGGACGTCGTACGCCTGGCACAGCGCCCCGGACGGCGGCGCCTGCTACGCGGACGGCGCGGGCTGGATCTACGTCTCCAACTCGGAGATCAACCCGAGCGGCGGCGCGAGCGCGGTGAAGTTCTCCTCCACCGGCGCGATCACGGGCGCGTACCGCATCCTGTCCGGCACCCGGCAGAACTGCGCGGGCGGCAGGACGCCGTGGAACACCTGGCTGTCCTGCGAGGAGGTGGACCGGGGGTTCGTCCACGAGACGGACCCGTGGGGGGTGAACGCGGCGGTGCAGCGGCCGGCGATGGGCCGCTTCAAGCACGAGGCGGCGGCCGCGGACCCGGTGCGCAAGGTGATCTATCTGACCGAGGACGAGACGAACGGCCGCTTCTACCGTTTCGTGCCCACCACTTGGGGCGACCTGTCGTCCGGCACGCTCCAGGTGCTGGTGGCGGGCACGGCCACCTCCGGCTCCTACACCTGGACGACGGTCCCCGACCCCGACGGCTCCCCCACGACCACCCGCACCCAGGTCTCCGGCTCCAAGTCCTTCAACGGCGGCGAGGGTTGCCACTACGCCGACGACAAGGTCTGGTTCACGACCAAGGGCGACAACCGCGTCTGGCAGCTCAACCTGACGTCAGACACCTACGAGTTGGCGTACGACGACTCCCTGGTCACCTCCGGCACGGCCCCGCTCACCGGTGTCGACAACGTCACCGGCTCCTCCTCCGGCGACCTCTTCGTCGCCGAGGACGGCGGCACCATGGAGATCTGCCTGATCACCCCGGACGACATCGTCGCCCCCTTCCTCCGCATCGACGGCCAGTCGTCCTCGGAGATCACGGGCCCGGCCTTCTCCCCGGACGGCACCCGCCTGTACTTCTCCAGCCAGCGGGGCACGACGGGAAGCTCGTCGGGCGGCATCACGTACGAAGTGACGGGACCGTTCCGGGCGTAGCCGCACATTGGTCACGGGTTGAACACTTCACCTTCACAAACAAAGGTGCGGCCATACGGCCATCCCCTCACACAGCACCTCTGGGGGACGCCATGACCAACCCGTACACCACGCCGTCCGCTTCCGGCCCCGCACCCAAGTGGGCCCGGAAGCGGTACGTGCTGCCCGCTCTCGCGCTCGCCCTCTTCGTCGGCGTCGGCATCGGCGCGGGCCGAGGTGAACACCGGATCCGGCTCCGGTTCAGACTCGGGCGACGACTCCGGCAGCGTCTACTACGCCAACTGCAGCGAAGCCCGTGCCGCCGGCGCCGCTCCCATCCATCGCGGCGAGCCCGGCTATGCCTCCCACCTGGACCGCGACAACGACGGCGTCGCCTGCGACAGTTGATCCGGCGCCAGGCTCGCCGAGAGTTACCGCCCGGTCACGTCACGTTCGTATCACGGGTCCTTCATACCGCCTCCACACATGCGGTCCCTCAATAGGTTCGTCACCTCGTATCTGACCGACCGTCACTTCTTGATCACGCGTCCGGACATCGGCACGACCTGTCCGCACGACCCCCGGAAGGACCCGCAGTGAAGCTGCTCCGCAAGCCCGGCGCCCTCGTCGCCGCCGCGCTGGCCCTGGCCGTACTCCCGTCGGCCGCCTCGGCCCACGACGGCGACCACCCGTTCGCGAACTGCACCGACGCCTACGCCGCCGGATACGCGAACATCGAAAAGGGCGACGAGCATTACGGCACCCATCTGGACCGGGACGGCGACGGCGTCGGCTGCGACCGGCCACCCGCGGACTTCGTCCCCGCCGACGACGATGCGACCGACAACGACGGGACAGCCGGGGAGCAGGCCGGCGAGGATCTCGCCGAGACCGGCGGCACCGACACCACCCCGTACCTCGCGGCCGGCAGCGTGGTCGCCCTGGCCGCCGGCAGCGGGGTCCTGCTGGCGGCCCGCAGGCGCCGGGCTCCGGCGGACCGCCCGTAGAAGGGCCGAAGGAGGGCCCCCGCACAGGCCGGCGGAGGGCCGCCCCCGCGCAGGCCGAAGGGGCGGAACCCCCGCACAGGGTCCCGCCCCTTCTTGGTGATCCGGAGTCGCCGCCCATCGGTGTTGAGGGTCGGGGACGGACGACGACTCCGGCGTCTTCGGTGGGTCAGCGGTGGTCGCTGCCCGCCGACTCCGAGGCCGCGCGGCCCGCTTCCAGGCGGGCGACCGGGATACGGAACGGGGAGCAGGAGACGTAGTCCAGGCCGACCTCGTGGAAGAAGTGGACCGACTCCGGGTCGCCGCCGTGCTCGCCGCAGACGCCGAGCTTGAGGTCGGGGCGGGTGGCACGGCCGGCCTCGGCGGCCAGCTTCACCAGGGAGCCCACGCCGTCCTTGTCGATCGTCTCGAACGGCGACACCCCGAAGATGCCCTTCTCCAGGTAGGCCGTGAAGAAGCTCGCCTCCACGTCGTCCCGGCTGAAGCCCCACACCGTCTGGGTGAGGTCGTTCGTGCCGAAGCTGAAGAACTCCGCCGCCTCCGCGATCTGACCGGCCGTGAGGGCGGCCCGCGGCAGCTCGATCATCGTGCCGATCGCCAGCTTGAGCTGCGTGCCCGTCGCCGCCTCGACCTCCGCGATGACCTGGTCGGCCTCCTCGCGGACGATCTCCAGCTCCTGGACCGTGCCGACGAGCGGGATCATGATCTCGGCGCGCGGGTCGCCCTTGGCGTTCTTGCGCTCGGCGGCGGCCTCGGCGATCGCCCGTACCTGCATGGTGAACAGGCCGGGGATGACCAGGCCCAGACGGACGCCGCGCAGGCCCAGCATCGGGTTCTGCTCGTGCAGGCGGTGGACCGCCTGGAGCAGCCGCAGCTCGTTCTCGTGCGGCTCCTGGCGGGACTCGGCGAGGGCCACGCGGACCGACAGCTCGGTGATGTCGGGCAGGAACTCGTGCAGCGGCGGGTCCAGGAGACGGACCGTCACCGGGAGGCCGTCCATCGCCGAGAACAGCTCGACGAAGTCCTTCTTCTGCAACGGCAGCAGCTCCGCCAGGGCGGACTCCCGCTCCTCCTCGGTGTCGGCGAGGATCAGCTTCTCGACCATCTCACGGCGCTCACCGAGGAACATGTGCTCGGTACGGCACAGCCCGATGCCCTGCGCGCCGAAGCGACGGGCGCGCAGCGCGTCCTCGGCGTTGTCCGCGTTGGCGCGGACGCGCAGGCGGCGCTTGCGGTCGGCGAACGCCATGATCCGGTGCACGGCCTCGACCAGCTCGTCGGCGTCGTTGGCGCCCGCGTGCATGCGGCCCTCGAAGTACTCCACGACCGGGGAGGGGACGACGGGCACCTCACCGAGGTACACCTTGCCGCTCGACCCGTCGATGGAGATGACGTCGCCCTCCTCGACGACGTGTCCGCCCGGGACCGTCATCCGGCGCCGCTTGGTGTCGACCTCCAGCTCCTCGGCGCCGCAGACACAGGTCTTGCCCATGCCGCGCGCGACGACGGCCGCGTGCGAGGTCTTGCCGCCGCGCGAGGTCAGGATGCCCTCGGCCGCGATCATGCCGTCGAGGTCGTCGGGGTTGGTCTCCCGGCGGACCAGGATGACCTTCTCGCCCGAGCGCGACCACTTCACGGCGGTGTACGAGTCGAAGACCGCCTTGCCGACCGCCGCGCCCGGCGAGGCCGCGATGCCCCGGCCGATCTGCTCGACCTTGGCGTCCTCGTCGAACTTGGGGAACATCAGCTGGGCGAGCTGGGCGCCGGTGACCCGCTGGAGCGCCTCGGCCTCGTCGATCAGGCCCTGGTCCACGAGCTGGGTGGCGATACGGAAGGCGGCACCGGCCGTCCGCTTGCCGACGCGGGTCTGGAGCATCCACAGCTGGCCGCGCTCGATCGTGAACTCGATGTCGCAGAGGTCCTTGTAGTGGTTCTCCAGCGTCTCCATGATCTGCATCAGCTGGTCGTACGACTTCTTGTCGATCTGCTCCAGCTCCGCGAGCGGCACGGTGTTGCGGATGCCGGCGACGACGTCCTCGCCCTGGGCGTTCTGGAGGTAGTCGCCGTAGACGCCCTGGTGGCCGGAGGCGGGGTCGCGGGTGAAGGCGACGCCGGTGCCGGAGTCGGGGCCGAGGTTGCCGAAGACCATGGAACAGACGTTGACGGCCGTGCCCAGGTCGCCGGGGATGCGCTCCTGGCGGCGGTAGAGCTTGGCGCGGTCGGTGTTCCAGGAGTTGAAGACCGCCTCGATGGCGAGGTCCATCTGCTCGCGCGGGTCCTGCGGGAAGTCCCGGCCGGCCTCGGTCTTGACGATCCGCTTGAACTTGGTGACGAGCTTCTTGAGGTCGGCCGCCTCCAGGTCGGTGTCGACCGCGACCTTCTTGGCGTCCTTCGCGGCTTCGAGGGCCTCCTCGAAGAGCTCGCCGTCGACGCCGAGGACCGTCTTGCCGAACATCTGGATGAGGCGGCGGTAGGAGTCCCAGGCGAACCGCTCGTCGCCCGCCTGCTCGGCGAGGCCCTTCACCGACTTGTCGGAGAGGCCGATGTTCAGGACCGTGTCCATCATGCCGGGCATGGAGAACTTGGCGCCGGAGCGGACCGAGACGAGCAGCGGGTTGTCGGCCTGGCCGAGCTTCTTGCCCATCCGCGTCTCCAGGGCGTCGAGGTGCGCACTCACCTCGTCACGCAGTGCCACCGGCTCCGCGCCGCTCTCCAGGTAGACCTTGCAGGCTTCGGTCGTGATGGTGAAGCCGGGGGGAACGGGGAGTCCCAGGTTGGTCATCTCGGCGAGGTTCGCGCCCTTGCCGCCGAGGAGGTCCTTGAGGTCCTTGTTTCCCTCGGTGAAGTCGTAGACGAACTTCGCTACGTGGGGTTCTTTGTTTTCCGACACGGTTCTCGACTCCCTCGAGGACGCGGTGGCTGCCCTGACGACGGGGAACATACCCAGATCGAAGGCTCATGGGTACGTCCACTTGCGCGTCATGTGCTCGTAACCAGCCCTCTGCCAGCGGATCGAAAGTCAAAGCTTGGCAAGCAATCGGGTGATCATGTGTTCACCTCTTGAACGCACGCCACCTCGAAGACGCCTCACAGCGCTCAGGTGAGCGGCTTTCAGCACGCCTGATTTCGATCGATGAACGATCAAGGGGTGGCACTGGGTGCCACCCCTTGGAGAAGTGCAGCCGCTCAAGATCCGCTCATCTGAGCGTCACCCCGATCAGAGGTGGCGAGAATCACGCCGCCACCAAGGGCCGGGTACCACCATGCGGACGTCACACACCGAGCGCCAGCAGCCGTTCCTCCGCCCGCCCGGGCGCGTACAGGTACTCCACGACCAGGGCCGCCGCCCCCACCAGCCCGGCCCGCTCCCCGAGCCGTGAGGTGACGACGTCCAGATGAGCGGTGGAGCGCGGCAGCGCCCGCTGGTACAGCAGCTCGCGCACACCCGTGAGGAAGGGGGTCCCGGCCAGATCCCCGGCGATCATCAGCACCCCGGGGTTCAGCAGCGTCACCACGGTCGCCAGCACGTCCCCGACCTGCCGCCCGGCCTCCCGGGCGAGCGCGGCGGCCTCCACATGCCCGGCGGTGAGCAGGTCCCGCACATCCGAGCCGGACGCCGCGGGCACCCCGCTCTCGGCCAGCCGCCGCGCCACGGCACCGCCGCTCGCGACGGCGGCGAGACAGCCGTACGACCCGCACCGGCACAGCGCGTCGGTGCCGACCCGGATGTGCCCGATGTCCCCGGCGCCCCCGTCGATGCCGCGATAGATCGAACCGTCGACCACCACACCCGCACCGATGCCGGTGGACACCTTGACCAGCACGAAGGCCGAGCAGTCCGGATGTCCCGTGCGCTGTTCGCCGTACGCCATGAGGTTGGCGTCGTTGTCGACGAGGACCGGCACCCGGCCGGCGCCCGTGTGCTCGCTGAACGCTCCCGCCAGGCGCTCTCTTATGTCGTAGCCGTCCCAGCCCGGCATGATCGGCGGCTGGACGACCCGGCCGGTCTCGCTGTCGACCGGCCCCGGCACCGCGAGCCCGATGCCGCACACCTCCTCGGCCCGGTGCCCCGCCTTCTCCAGCAGCTCGGCGAACCAGCGGCCCAGCTCGCCCAGCACCGCGTCCGGCCCGTCCTCGATGACGAGGGTCCCGCCGTGCTCGGCGAGGATCTCGCCGGTCAGGGAGAGGACGGCGGCGCGGGCGTGCCGGGTGTCGAGGTCGGCGGCGAGGACGACGGCGTGGGAGTCGTCGAACTCCAGGGTGATGGAGGGCCGTCCGCCGAGCGGGGAGTCCACCGGCCCGCCGGCTCCTTCGCGCAGCCAGCCGGCCCGGAACAGCCGGTCGAGGCGCTGGCCGACGGTGGCCCGGGACAGCCCGGTCACCTGTTGCAGGGCACCACGAGTCGTCGCTCGTCCGCTTCGCACCAGTTCGAGCAGTTCGCCGGCGCTCGCTTGAGCTCGACCACTCATGCGCACCCCCTTGTGTTTCTCAAGCTTGCATTACATATTGAGTTTTGCGTGTTAAATAGACGTAACTCTAAGGTGGCCTCGACCGAACTGGTCAGGCCGAACGTCTTCGGGGAGCCCCGAGTGGATCGCACCGCCCAGCTGACCTCGCATGTCCGGACCCGACCCTTCGTATACGAACCGGACGTCACGACACATTCTCTGCACGTCAGGGCGGCCCGGGTACTGGAGGCCAACTGGACGGGCACCTCCACGGTCCCCTCCCGCAGCCTGTACCCGCACCAGTGGTCCTGGGACTCCGCGTTCATCGCGATCGGCCTGCGGCACCTGTCCCCGTTACGGGCCCAGACGGAACTGGAGACGCTGCTCGACGCCCAATGGGGTGACGGGCGCATCCCGCACATCGTCTTCAACCCCTCCGTGCCGCTCGACGCGTACTTCCCGAGCCCCGACTTCTGGCGCTCCTCGACCGCGGGGCGCGCTGCGGGCGCCCCGCGCACCGTACAGACGTCCGGCATCGTGCAGCCACCGGTGCACGCGCTGGCCGCCTGGCTGGTGCACCAGGCCGACCCGGGCCTGTCCCGGGCCCGCGGCTTCCTCACCCGGGTCTACCCCCACCTGGCCGCCTGGCACCGCTATCTCCTGCACCGCAGGGACCTGGGCGGCGCCGGCCTGGCGTCGGTGGTCCACCCCTGGGAACAGGGCATGGACAACAGCCCTTGCTGGGACACCCCGTTGAGCCGGATCACCCCGGCCCCGGCCCGCTCCTTCCGCCGCGCCGACCTGGACCACGGCTCCCCGGCGGACCGCCCCACGGACCTGGACTACGGCCGCTACGTGCGCCTGGCGACGGACTACCGGGACGGCGAATACGCCGACGGAGCAGGGGAGTTCGCGGTCGAGGACCCGTCCTTCAACGCCCTGCTCATCGCCTCCGAGCACGCGCTGGCCCGTATCGCCCAGGAGTTGGGAGCCCCGGGCACCGCCCGCCACACCCGGGCCGAGCGCCTGACCGCGACCCTGATCGACCGGCTGTGGGACCCGGCGGAGGGCATGTTCTTCTGCCGTGACGTACGCACCGGCAGGCTCGTCCCGGAACGCGGCGTCTCCGGTCTGATCCCCCTCGTCCTGCCCACACTCCCCCGGGACGTCGTCACGGCCCTGGTCCGCACGACGGCCTCCAAGCACTTCGGACTCGGCGGCGCCACCCGCCTGGTCCCCAGCTACGACCTGCTCGGCGAGGCCTTCGACCCGCACCGCTACTGGCGCGGCCCGGCCTGGTTCAACACCAACTGGCTGCTGGAGCGCGGCCTGCGTACGCACGGCGAACGGGGCCGGGCCGCCGCCCTGCGCAGGGCGGTCCTGCACCTCGCCGACACCTCCGACTTCGCGGAGTACGTCGACCCGTACACCGGCGAGGCCTGCGGGGCGACCGGCTTCGGCTGGACCGCCGCGCTCTCGCTCGACCTGCTCCACAGCGCCACCACCCACACGGGATCCAAGGGAGGGGACCGGGAATGACGGACCGGCATCATCTGCTCGTGCGCGGCGGGACGTTCGCGGCCGTGGGAGACGGCGGGGACATCAGCGGAGTGCGGAGCGGCAGCTCCCCGTCCCCCGAAGGGTTGTTCGTACGCGACGCCCGCCATCTGAGCCGCTGGCAGCTCACGGTGGACGGCGCCGTCCCCGAGTCCCTCACCCCGGTGGCCGACGGCGACACGGCCCGCTGTGTCCTGGTCCCCCGGGGCGGCCGCAACGAACCCCCGGCGTACACGATCTTCCGCGAACAGGCGGTCGGCGACGGCTCGTTCGTGGAATCCCTGAAGGTGACCAGCAACCGCCCGGTCCCCACCACGGTCCGCCTGGCGGTCACCGCGGACGCCGACTTCACCGACCAGTTCGAACTCCGCTCCGACTACCGCACCTACGCCAAGACCGGCGCCACCCGCTCCCGTGAAGTCCTGGACTCCGGCGTGGAGTTCACCTACCAGCGCGGCGAATGGCGTTCCCGTACGACGGTGACGGCCGAGCCCGCTCCGGACGCCGTGGAGGAGACCGGCACCGGCGCCCGCCGCCTGGTCTGGACGCTGGACCTGGAGCCGCACGGCACGGCGGAACTGACCCTCCGGGTCATGGCCCGCCCGCACGGCGACAAACGCGCCCTGCGCGTCCCCAGGTCCCCCGCCGCCCTCAACGCCGAACTCATCGCCCTGGAGGGCGAGTTCGTGGAGGGCGTGGCCTTCCCGACCGGCTGGCCCGAACTGGCCGCCGCCTGCGCCCGGGGCCTCGCCGACCTGGCGTCGCTCCAGGTCCCGGCCCAGGGCCCGGACGGCGAGGACCTCCGCGTCCCAGCGGCGGGCGCCCCGTGGTTCCTGACCCTGCTGGGCCGGGACGCCCTGCTGACCTCCCTGTTCGCCCTCCCCTACCGCCCCCAGCTGGCCGCCGCCACCCTCCCCGCCCTCGCCGCGGCACAGGCGACCGAGACCGGCGCGAACGCGGTGGCCCAGCCGGGCAAGATCGTGCACGAGCTGCGCCACGGCGAACTGGCCCACTTCGGCCAGGTCCCCTACGGCCGCTACTACGGCTCGGTGGACGCGACCCCCCTCTTCCTGGTCCTCCTCGGCGCCTACGTCGAACAGACCGGGGACCTGACCCTCGCCCGCCGCCTGGAGTCCCACGCCCGCGCGGCGATCGGCTGGATGCTGGACCACGGCGGCCTGACCTCCCGCGGCTACCTCGTCTACCGCGCCGACCAGGGCGGCCTCGCCAACCAGAACTGGAAGGACTCCCCCGGCTCCATCTGCTCCTCCGACGGCACCCGGGCCTCGGGCGCGGTGATGGCGGCGGGCGCGCAGGGCTACGCGTACGACGCGCTGCGGCGCACGGCGTGGCTGGCGCGGACGGTGTGGGCGGACGAGACGTACGCGGCCCTCCTCGAACAGGCCGCGGGAGACCTCCGCGACCGCTTCCAGCGGGACTTCTGGATGCGGGACCGCGCCTTCCCGGCCCTCGCCCTGGACGGCGACGGCCGCCCACTGGACGCACTGGCCTCCGATGCCGGGCATCTGCTGTGGTCGGGGCTGCTGGACAAGGAGTACGGCGAGGTGGTGGGCCGGCGCCTGCTGGAACCGGACTTCTTCTCGGGCTGGGGCGTACGGACGCTGGCGGCCGGGCAGGCGGCGTACCACCCGCTGTCGTATCACCGGGGTTCGGTGTGGCCGCACGACAACGCGCTGATCACGCTGGGGCTGGCGCGGTACGGGCTGCATGACGAGGCGCGTTCGGTGGCGCACGGGTTGGTGGACGCGGCGACGGCGGCCGGCCACCGGCTCCCGGAAGTCATCGCCGGGTACGGCAGGGACACGCATCGGGAGCCGGTGCCTTATCCGCATGCGTGTGTGCGGGAGGCTCGGTCGGCCGCGGCGCCGTTGGCGTTGCTGACCGCGGTAGGGGGTGCGTAGTTCCCCGCCCCTTGAAGGCACGGCGTTGAGCAGCCGTTTGCTTGGTGTTTGCCCGGCCCCCCTGAACGGCCGCCCACGGCACCCCGTACCCGAATGTGGCGGGTCCGAGACCCCATGTCGGACCCGCCACCACGCCATCGGGTCCCGCACGGAAGGTCCTCCGGGTGTCCGTCTCCACCAGCACGCCCCCGCCGACCGAGGACGTCGTCCTCGACGCCCCCGCCAGCCCCCGCCCACCGATCCTCCGCTGGACGGTGACCGCCCTCGCCGCCCTGCTCGTCCTGGCCGCGCTCCTGCTCCCCAACGCGCTGCCCGCCCTCAAGCCCAACCGGTTCACGCGCATCCCGGTCGAGGCGATCATCGGGGCGGCGGTGGCCCTGTGGCTGCCGAGGCGTCCCAGGATCGTCGTGGCGGCGGTGTCAGGAGCGGGGCTGGGCATCCTGACGATCCTGAACCTGCTGGACATGGGCTTCCGGGACTATCTGGGCCGGGGCTTCAACATGATCCTGGACTGGGAGTTGCTGGACGACGCGCAGTCGTACGTCAAGGACTCGATGGGCGGCACGGTCGCGGTGTTCGCGGTGATCGGAGCGATCGTCCTCGTCCTGCTCCTGCTGTCCCTGACGGCCCTGGCCATGGTCCGGCTGAGCAACGTACTCGTGGCGAACCGGGCGAAGGCGACCCGGGGCACCCTGATCGCGGCCGTCGTCTGGATCACCTGTTACGCGCTCGGGCTCCAGCTCGGCGGCATGCCGATCGCCGCCGACCGGGCCGCGGCGGCGCTGAAGATCCAGGCGACGCGGGTGACGGACACGATCCGCGACGAGGCGGCGTTCGCCCGCGAGGCCAAGTCGGACACGTTCGGGGCGACCCCGGGCAGCCAACTCGTCCCCGACCTCCGGGGCAAGGACGTGATCTTCACCTTCATCGAGAGCTACGGCCGCAGCGCGATCGAGGACCCGATCATGGCGCCGGGCGTGGACCGGACGCTCACCGCCAGCACCGAGGCCCTCAAGAAGGCGGGGTACAGCGCGCGCAGCGGCTGGCTGACGTCGGCGACGTACGGCGGCAGCAGTTGGCTGGGCCACTCCACCACCATGTCCGGCCTGTGGATCGACAACCAGCAGCGCTACCGCACGGTCATGGCCAGCGACCACCTGAGCCTCACCAAGGCGTTCCAGAAGACGGGCGCATGGGACACGGTCGGCGTCATGCCGGGCATCCAGAAAGGCTGGCCGGAGCAGCGCTACTACGGCCTGGACAAGGTCTACAACGCCTTCCAACTCGGCTATCAGGGACCGAAGTTCAGCTGGTCGACGATGCCCGACCAGTACGCCCTGGAGGCGTTCCAGCGCCAGGTCCACGGCAAGAAGCGGGACAAGCCCCTGATGTCGGAGATCATCCTGACCTCCAGCCACCAGCCGTGGGCCCCGATCCCCAAGATGGTCGACTGGAACGACCTGGGCGACGGCAAGATCTTCGACGCCGTCCAGAAGGCCGGCAAGAAGCCCTCGGACATCATCACCGACCCCACCAAGTCCCGTGAGGAGTACGGCAAGTCGATCCAGTACTCGGTGACGGCCCTCACCCAGTGGCTGGAGCGCTACGGCACCAAGAACACCGTCCTGGTCTTCCTGGGCGACCACCAGCCCATAGCCCGGGTCAGCGGCGACCACGCCAGCCGCGACGTCCCGATCTCCATAGTGGCCAAGGACCCCAAGGTCCTGGACAAGATCACCGGCTGGAACTGGACGGAGGGCCTGAAGCCGGCCCACAACGCCCCGGTCTGGAAGATGAGCGCGTTCCGCGACCGCTTCCTGAAGGCATACGGCTCCACACCGCACCCGTCCTCGGGCTGACGCTCAGGCCCCCTCCATGGCCCCACGCGCCGTCTCGACGAACTGCTCCAGCCGGCGCAGGAAGTCCGTCTGCGCGTCGTCGAACCGGGCCCGCGCCCCGTCCTGCCCCCTGGCGATCCGCCACAGGGCCCCGTTCGCGGTCGCCGCCGCCTGAAGGACGGTCTCGGCGGCCTCCGCGGCCGGCGCCGGCCCCTCCAGGACGACGACCCGGACACTGCGCATGAAAGGGTCGTAGGCGGCCCGCAGTTCGACGCGCAGCTCCTCGAATCGCGCCAACCTCGCCTCGGGCTCGGCGAGTTGGACGTAGGCGTCGTACACCCGGTAGTAGAGCCGGCTCGTGATGTGCGCCTGCTCCATGACGTCCAGATAGGCCGCGCGCCGCAACTCCCTTATCCGGCTTCGGCGCTGGGCCTGTTCCGTCGTCTCCGCCTGCGCCCGGGCGGCCCGCGTGTTCCCGAGCGTCGTCACCCAACTGGCGAGCACCGCCGTGCCGCCGGTAAAGGCCGCCACCCACACCGCACCGTCCACCACGGCGATCAGTGTCGACGAACCGTCCGGCGGTGTCGAGACCGCTCAGCCGCCGGAGGTGTCCAGTTCCGCGTCCTCACTGACGCCCGCGCAGTCGTACGGGTCCTTCAGCCACCCGTCCGGCAGGACGACCCGGTTGTTGCCCGACGTGCGCCCGCGAGGACCGTCCGCTCCCGCCGGCCACGCCTGGTCGAGGTCCAACTCGTCGAGGCCGGACCGCAGTTCCTCCAGCGACGACGTGATCGCCAGCCGCTTGCGCATCTCGCTGCCGACCGCGAAGCCCTTCAGATACCAGGCGACGTGCTTGCGGAAGTCGACGACACCCTTGGACTCGTCGCCGATCCACTCCCCGAGCAACCGCGCGTGGCGGACCATGATGTCGGCCACCTCGCGCAGCGACGGACGCGAGATGTCCTCCGTACGCCCCTCGAACGCCGCGACCAGGTCCGCGAACAGCCACGGCCGCCCCAGGCACCCGCGCCCCACGACCACCCCGTCGCAGCCGGTCTCGCGCACCATCCGCAGCGCGTCCTCCGCCGACCAGATGTCGCCGTTGCCGAGGACCGGGATCTCCGGCACATGCTCCTTGAGGCGCGCGATGGCGTCCCAGTCGGCCGTACCGCCGTAGTGCTGCGCCGCCGTACGCCCGTGCAGCGCGATCGCCGTCACGCCCTCCTCGACCGCGATCCGCCCGGCGTCGAGGTACGTGATGTGGTCGTCGTCGATGCCCTTGCGCATCTTCATCGTGACCGGCAGATCACCCGCCCCCGACACGGCCTCACGCAGGATCGCCCGCAGCAGCGGCCGCTTGTACGGCAACGCCGACCCACCGCCCTTGCGCGTCACCTTCGGCACCGGGCACCCGAAGTTCAGGTCGATGTGATCGGCGAGCCCCTCCTCCGCGATCATGCGGACGGCCTTGCCGACGGTGGCCGGGTCGACGCCGTACAGCTGGATGGAGCGCGGCTTCTCGCTCTCGTCGAAGTGGACCAGCTGCATGGTCTTCTCGTTGCGCTCGACCAGCGCCCGCGTCGTGATCATCTCGCTCACGAACAGCCCCTTGCCCCCGCTGAACTCCCGGCACAGGGTGCGGAAGGGCGCGTTGGTGATCCCGGCCATGGGTGCCAGGACGACGGGCGGCTGAACGGTGTGCGGCCCGATCTGGAGGGGCGCGGTGGTCGTGGACATTCCCCCATTGTCGCGTACGGCGACCAGTGCCCCGCGGCGGAGCCCGACTGGAGCCCCGCCCGACTCCCACTCGATTCCCGCTCGATTCCCACTCGATCATGTAATGACCATTAGTTAGACGCACTATTGAAATCGGCGTACGCTGGTCCCCATGCCCGAGCTCAGCCATCGCCGGCGCCTCCTCGTCCTCGCGATCTGCTGCATGAGCCTGCTGATCGTGAGCCTCGACAACACGGTGCTGAACGTCGCCCTGCCGTCCATGCAGCACGACCTCGACGCCACCACGTCCGGGCTGCAGTGGACGATCGACGCCTACACGCTCGTCCTGGCCTCGCTGCTGATGCTGGCCGGGTCGACGGCCGACCGGATCGGCCGCAGGCGGGTCTTCATGGCGGGCCTGGTCGTCTTCACGGCCGGCTCGGTGCTGTGCTCCCTCGCCCCGAACCTGGAGGCGCTCGTCGCCTTCCGCATGGTGCAGGCGGTCGGCGGCTCGATGCTCAACCCGGTCGCGATGTCGATCATCACCAACACCTTCACGGACCCGCGCGAGCGCGCCCGCGCGATCGGCGCGTGGGGCGCGGTGGTCGGCATCTCGATGGCCGCCGGACCACTGGTCGGCGGCCTGCTCGTGGACTCGGTCGGCTGGCGCTCGATCTTCTGGATCAACCTCCCGGTCGGCCTCGCCGCCCTCCTGCTCACCCTCCGCTACGTCCCCGAGTCCCGCGCCCCCAAGGCCAAGCGCCCCGACCCGCTGGGCCAGTTCCTGGTGATCGTGCTGTTCGGCTCGCTGACGTACGCGATCATCGAGGCCCCGAACGCCGGGTTCGCCTCGACGCTGCCGTACGCCGCGCTGGCGCTGGCCGCGCTGCTGGGCATCCTCTGGTACGAGCCGCGGCGCGAGGAGCCCCTCATCGACCTGCGGTTCTTCCGGTCGGTGCCGTTCAGCGGGGCGACGGTGATCGCGATCAGCGCGTTCGCGGCGCTGGGCGGCTTCCTGTTCCTGTCGACGCTGTATCTGCAGAACGTCCGGGGGCTGGACGCGCTGCACGCGGGGCTGTGGATGCTGCCGATGGCGGTGCCGACGTTCCTGTGCGCGCCGATGTCCGGGCGGCTGGTCGGCACCCGGGGGCCGCGCGTGCCGCTGCTGATCGCCGGGTTCGCGATGACGGCGAGCGGGGTGATGTTCGCGGCCTTCGACGCGGAGACCTCGAACGTCACGCTCTTCATCGGATACGTCCTGTTCGGCCTCGGCTTCGGGTTCGTGAACGCGCCGATCACCAACACGGCGGTGTCCGGGATGCCCCGCGCGCAGGCGGGGGTGGCGGCGGCGGTCGCCTCCACGAGCCGGCAGTTGGGGCAGACGCTGGGAGTCGCGGTCATCGGTGCGGTGCTGGCGGCGGGGGTGGGGGCATCGTCCTACAAGGAGACGTTCGTGGCTGCCGCCGGGCCGGGGTGGTGGATTCTCGCCGGGTGCGGGTTCGCGGTGCTGGTGCTGGGTGCGCTGAGCAGCGGGGTGCGGGCCCGGCGCAGTGCGGAGCGGGTGGCTGAGCGGTTGTCCGCTGCCGAGGTGCGGGAGGCCGCGGGGGTCTCCGCCTAGGCGGAGCGGGGGGTCCGTTCCAGGGCGATCGCGTGCAGCCGTTCCAACCGCTCCTCGGACTCCTCGTCCGCCGGCACGTACGTCACGATGCGCGGCCCCGCCTCCGGCCCCAGCCACATGTCGGTGTGATCGACCGCGACCCGGCCCACGTACCGGTTCAGGAACTCCTTGCGCTTGCCGCGATGGGCGCCCACCTCATGCCGGTCCCAGGCCTCGCGGAACTCGGGGGACTCGGTGCGCAGACGCTGGAGGAGCATCTTCCAGGCGGGCTCTCCGAGGTGCCCGGCCATGGTGGCGCGGAAGCGGGCGGCCATGAGGCGCTGGGTCTGGTCCAGGTGCACGATCGAGGACCGCCACGGCTCGTGCGTGTAGGAGAGGATCAGGCAGTTGCGGTCCTCCGCGGGCACCGCGTCGAGGTCGCAGAGCAGCAGCCCGTACGTGCGGTTGTAGGCGAGGATGTCGTACCGGCTGTTCTGCACGCACGCCGGAATGGGCTCCAGCTGCTCCAGGACGCGTTGGATCGCGGGCGTGATGGACGGGCAGGTGGTGGCCGGCGTCGGATCGACCGCGCCGGCGAGCTGGAAGAGATGGGCCCGCTCGTTGGGGTCGAGCAGCAGCGTGCGGGCCAGCGCGTCCAGGACCTGCACCGAGACCTGGATGTCCCGGGCCTGCTCCAGCCACGTGTACCAGGTGACGCCGACCGCGGAGAGGTGCGCGACCTCCTCGCGCCGCAGCCCGGGCGTACGGCGCCGGCGCCCTCGGGGCAGGCCGACCTGCTCGGGGCTGATGTGCTCACGCCGGTGCCGCAGGAACGCGGCGAGCTCATGCCGCCGCACCTCCGCGGCACCCGTCGCGCCGGAGCTCGCGGGGGCCGTCGCCGTCACCTCGGCCATCGTCGTCATACCTCCAGCGTGCCGCCCGGCGGACCCTGTTTCCAGGTACTCCTTCTACCAGGATAAGGAGACTCTGGTACCAGTCTCAGGCGCGGCGGACGCTGGACTGCGTGACCACCGAAACCATCACCTCACGTCACCTCCGCACCTCCGACGCCCCACCCGTGCTCGGCGCCCTCGGTCTCTTCACGGTGCTGCTCGGCGCGGCACTGCCCCTCATCGACTTCTTCATCGTCAACGTCGCCCTGCCCACCATCGGCCGGGACCTCTCGGCGAGCGAGTCGGTCCTCGAACTCGTCGTGTCCGGTTACGGGTTGGCGTACGCCGTGCTGCTCGTCCTGGGCGGCCGGCTCGGCGATCTCTTCGGCCGGCGCCGGCTCTTCCTCGGCGGCATGGCGGCGTTCGGCCTGACCTCGCTGGCCTGCGGGCTCGCACCGACCGCGTGGACACTGGTCGCGGCCCGGGTCGCGCAGGGCGCCGCTTCGGCCGCGATGCTGCCGCAGGTGCTGGCCACCATCCAGGCGGCGACGAGCGGCCAGCGCCGCGCGAAGGCCATGGGGCTGTACGGCGCCACGGCGGGCCTGTCCATGGTGGCCGGCCAGATCCTCGGCGGGGTGCTGGTCGCCGCCGACATCGCGGGCACCGGCTGGCGCTCGGTCTTCCTCGTGAACGTCCCGGTCGTCGTCCTCGGCCTGGTCCTCGCCGCCCGTGCCGTACCGGAGACCCGCTCCCAGCGCCCCGAGCCGGTGGACGGCCCCGGCACGGTCCTGCTGGGCGTCTCCCTGCTCACCCTGCTGGCCCCGCTGACCGAGGGGCGGGCGGCGGGCTGGCCGCTGTGGACGTGGCTGTCGCTGGCGGCGTTCCCGTTCGCGGCGGCGGCGTTCTGGGCGGTGGAGCGCGGGGCGGACCGGCGCGGCCGTACGCCCCTGGTCCCGCCGAGCCTGTTCCGGCTGGTGTCGCTGCGGCGCGGGCTCGTGATGATCGTGCCGTTCTCGATCGGGTTCAGCGGCTTCATGTTCGTGATCGCGGTGGCGTTGCAGCGCGGCGCCGGACTGGGGCCGGTCAGGGCCGGGCTCGCCCTCGCGCCGATGGCGGTGGTGTTCTTCTTCACCTCGCTCGCGGGCCCGCGGCTGGTCGCGAAGTACGGCACGCGGGTCGTCACCGCCGGTGCGGCGATCCAGGCGGTGGGCGTGGCACTGATGGCCCTCGCGGCCTGGCGCTCCTGGCCGGACCTCGGTCTGGTCGAACTGCTGCCGGGCGCGGCGATCGCGGGCGCGGGCCAGGCCCTCCAGCTCCCCGTGATCTTCCGCATCGTCCTGTCGGAGGTACCGCAGTCCCGGGCGGGCGTGGGCAGCGGCGTGATGATCACCACCCAGCAGTCCTCACTCGCCCTGGGCGTGGCCACCCTGGGCACCCTGTTCCTCTCCCTGATCCCCACCCTGGGGATGCGCGACGCCCTGATCACCACGCTCCTCGCCCAGCTGGCAGGAGTGGCCCTGACGGGCCTGCTGAGCCTGCGCCTGCCGCGGACCATCGGGTGAGGACTGTTCACGGTTCAGCGAACTCGCCGTGAAGAAGCTCCTGTTGATGTTGTGATTGCTGCACACTGCCTCACCGGAGGCGAGGCATCATGTTGCAGATCAGCACGAGCAAGGTGAGCCGCTGGGATCAGCACGGGCGGGAGCATGTCGTCCAGGTGCTGCGCAAAGGCCCCCAGCGCACGATCAGATGCGACACCTGCGGCTGGAAGAAGGCCGCGCAGTTCCTGCCGTGGCTGAAGGCGGAGGAACATCTGATGGAGGCCCATCAGGCGACGGTGAACCCGAAGGACGACTGACGCCTCTCAGGCGCGCAGCCCCCGGGCGAGAAGGTCCACGACGGCCTCGAACTCGGCCTGGATGTCGTGGCGTTGCCAGGCGGCGGCGTAACCGGGGTCGTGGAAGCGGCCCGTGGCGTGGAAGACGGCACGGGCCGTGGCCTCGGGGTCGGGGGCGGTGAAGACGCCGGTGTCGACGCCGTCCTGGATGATCCGGGCCAACTGGCCGGTGAGGTCGGCGAGATGGGCGCTGACCGCCTCGCCGCTCTCCACGGCCAGGACCTGGTAGGTCGCGAACAGCTCGGGATCGTCACCGGCCTTGCGGCGCTTGGCGGCGAACAGGGCGGCGAGCCACTCGCGCAGCCGGGTCTCGGGGTCGCCGCCGGACGTCGCGATCCGGGCCAGCACCTCGGTCGTACGGTCCAGCCACCGCTTCGTCACCGCCTCCCGCAGCGCCGCCTTGGTGCGGAAGTGCCGGTAGACGCTGCCGTGACTGACGCCGAGCGCACGGGCCACGTCGACCACGGTGGCCTTGGCCGGGCCGTGGCGGCGCAGCACCTCCTCGGTGGCTTCGAGGATGCGCTCGGCGGTCAGGGCTTCGCTGGTGGCTGGCATGCCTAGACGGTACCCGGCGCCGCGGTCAGCGCTCGCTGTCGAGCATGGCCATCTGGGCGGGGGCGTACCGCTCACCGGCCGCCGCGTCCGCCGGTACGGCGGCCTCGACGGCGGCGAGGTCGGCCGCGTCCAGCGTCACGTCCAGGGCGCTCAGGGCCTCGTCGAGCCGCGCACGGGTCTTGGCGCCGATCAGCGGCACAACGTCCTCGCCCCGGGAAAGCACCCAGGCGATCGCGATCTGCGCGACGGAGACGCCCTTCTGCTCGGCGATCTTGCGCAGGGCCTCGACGAGACCGAGGTTGTGCCGGAGGTTGTCGCCCTGGAAGCGGGGCGAGTGGGCGCGGAAGTCGTTCGCCGCGTACTCCTGCCCGGGCGCGACATGGCCGGAGAGCAGCCCGCGCGAGAGCACGCCGTACGCGGTGACGGCGATGCCCAGTTCGCGCAGGGTGGGCAGGATCTCCCGCTCCGGGCCGCGGGAGATGAGCGCGTACTCGATCTGGAGGTCGGCGATCGGGGCGGTCGCGGCGGCCCGGCGGATGGTGTCGGCGCCGACCTCGCTCAGCCCGATGTGCCGGACGTACCCCTTCTCGACGAGTTCCGCGATCGCGCCGACGGTCTCCTCGATCGGCACGTCCGGGTCGAGCCGGGCGGGACGGTAGACGTCGATGTGGTCGACGCCCAGGCGCTGGAGGGAGTACGCGGCGAAGTTCTGCACGGCGGCCGGGCGCCCGTCGAAGCCGTACCAGTCGCCGTCCGGACCGCGCAGGGCCCCGAACTTCACGCTGACCAGAGCGTTCTCGCGCAGCGCGGCCGGGGCGGTGCGCAGGGCCTCGCTGACCAGCAGCTCGTTGTGGCCCATGCCGTAGAAGTCGCCGGTGTCGAGGAGCGTCACGCCGGCTTCCAGGGCGGCGTGCACGGTGGCGATGGACTCGGCACGGTCCGCCTCGCCGTACATACCGGACATGCCCATGCAGCCGAGGCCGAGGGGGAAGACCTGGGGGCCGGTGGTTCCGAGGGTGCGGGGGGTCTGTGTCGTCATGCGGCCCAGCCTGACATGACAGCTGACAGATTTCAATATCTGTCAGCTGTCAGTCGTCGCCAACTTCGCCCCGAGCAGCACGAAGGACCCGGCGAAACTGCGCCGCAGCCACGCCATCACCCGCGGCCGGGAGATCACATGGCGCCGGACCGTGGCCGCGAGCACCCCGTACGCGGCGAAGACCACGAAGGTCGCCAGCATGAAGACCCCGCTGAGCCCGAGCATCCGGGGCAGCGCATGCGGCTCCTGCGGGCTCACGAACTGCGGCAGGAACGCGAAGAAGAAGATCGTCAGCTTGGGGTTGAGGAGATTGATCAGCACCCCTCGGACGATCACCCGGCCCGCGGAGGAGGGCGCGGCGGCATCCCGCTCCACGGTGATCGCGTCCCGGTCCCGCAGACTCGCCCACGCCATCCACAACAGATAGGCGACACCGGCGTACTTGAGGACCTGGAAGGCGGCGGCACTGGCGTTGAGCAGCGCGGCGACGCCGGTGACGGTGGCGAGGACGTGCGGCACGATCCCCAGCGTGCAGGCGAAGGCGGCGACGACGCTCGCGCGGCGGCCGTGGGAGAGCCCGGCGGCGAGGGTGTAGACGACGCCGGTACCGGGGGTGGCGACCACGACGAGGGTGGTGAGGAGAAAGGCGAGGCTCATGCCCTCACCCTGAAAGCACGATGGCCCTTGATACAGGTCCACTACGGGACCCGCATCAAGGGCCAATGCGGCAGCCGGTGTCCTAGCAGCCGACGAGGCGGCTCGCCAGGTAGCCCTCGATCTGGTCGAGGGACACGCGCTCCTGCTTCATCGAGTCGCGCTCGCGGACGGTCACGGCGTTGTCGTCCAGCGTGTCGAAGTCGACCGTCACGCAGTACGGCGTACCGATCTCGTCCTGGCGGCGGTAGCGGCGGCCGATCGCGCCGGCGTCGTCGAACTCGATGTTCCAGTTCTGGCGCAGCGCCTGGGCGAGGCCCTTGGCCTTCGGGGACAGCTCGGGGTTGCGGGAGAGCGGGAGCACCGCGACCTTCACCGGGGCGAGGCGGTGGTCCAGGCGCAGCACCGTGCGCTTCTCCATCTTGCCCTTGGCGTTGGGCGCCTCGTCCTCGACGTAGGCGTCGAGCAGGAACGCCAGCAGGGTGCGGCCGACACCGGCGGCGGGCTCGATGACGTACGGGGTGTAGCGCTCGCCGGCCTCCTGGTCGAAGTAGTGGAGGTCCTGGCCGGAGGCCTTGGAGTGCGCGGTGAGGTCGTAGTCGGTGCGGTTGGCGACGCCCTCGAGCTCGCCCCACTCGCTGCCGCCGAACTGGAAGCGGTACTCGATGTCGGCGGTGCGCTTGGAGTAGTGGGAGAGCTTCTCCTGCGGGTGCTCGTACCACCGCATGTTCTCTTCGCGCAGACCCAGGCCGGTGTACCAGTTCCACCGCTCCTGCATCCAGTACTCCTGCCACTTCTCGTCCTCGCCCGGCTTGACGAAGAACTCCATCTCCATCTGCTCGAACTCGCGGGTGCGGAAGATGAAGTTGCCGGGCGTGATCTCGTTGCGGAAGGACTTGCCCATCTGCGCGATGCCGAACGGCGGCTTCTTGCGCGCGGCGGTCTGCGTCAGGGCGAAGTTGATGAAGATGCCCTGGGCGGTCTCCGGACGCAGGTAGGCGACGGAGCCGGAGTCCTGGGTCGGGCCGAGGTGCGTGGAGAGCAGACCCGAGAACTGCTTGGGCTCGGTGAACTGGCCCTTGGTGCCGCAGTTCGGGCAGTTGATGTCGGCGAGGCCGTTCTCGGGGAGGCGGCCCTTCTTCTCCTCGTACGCCTCCTCCAGGTGGTCCGCGCGGTAGCGCTTGTGGCAGGAGGTGCACTCGGTCAGCGGGTCCGAGAAGGTGGCGACGTGACCGGAGGCCACCCAGACCTCGGGGGCCAGGATCACGGACGAGTCGATACCGACGACCTCCTCGCGCGACGTCACCATGTAGCGCCACCACTGGCGCTTGATGTTCTCCTTGAGCTCGACACCCAGGTGTCCGTAGTCCCAGGCGGCGCGCTGACCGCCGTAGATCTCACTACAGGGGAAAACGAAGCCACGGCGCTTGCTCAGGCTGACGATGGTGTCGATCTTGTCGGCGGCCACGGTGCTCTCTTCATGACGAATGGACGGCAGCGAATGACTCAGGTTACCGGCGCCGACACCCCCGGTATCAAATCGGTCCGGGCCTCCACCCCTCTCACCGGCCCCTTACCCAGCTTTGTTGACAACGGTTTCCATATTTGTTGAAAATGACTGTCATGAACGTACGACGACAGCACATATCCGGGACCGTCATCGCGGCCGTCACCGCCCTCGGCCTCGGCTCCCTCTCCGCGTGCTCCGGCGCGAGCGCCGCCGGCAACACGGACAAGTTCGACGTCGTCGCGTCGTTCTATCCGATGGCCTTCCTCGCCGAGCAGATCGGCGGGGACCATGTGCACGTCACCAGCCTCACCGAGCCCGGCCAGGAGCCGCACGACCTGGAGATCAGCGCCAAGCAGACCGCGCAGCTCCAGGAGTCCGACGCGGTGCTCTACCTCAAGAACCTCCAGCCCTCCGTCGACGACGCGGTGGCCCAGTCCGAGGTCAAGACCAAGATCGACGCCGCCTCCCTCACCACGCTGGAGAAGCACGGCAACGAGGTCGGCGGCCACGCGGCCGAGCACGACGACCACGAGAACGAGGAACTGGCCGGCCTCGACCCGCACATCTGGCTCGACCCGGTGCGCTACGCCCAGGTCGCCGAGGGCGTCGGCAAGGCCTTCGAGAAGGCCGACCCCGACCACGCGGCCGACTACAAGAAGAACACCGCGGCCCTGGTGAAGAAGCTCGACGGCCTCAACACACAGTTCGAGAACGGGCTGAAGAACACCAGGACGAAGGTGTTCATCACCACCCACGCCGCCTTCGGCTACCTCGCCGAGCGCTACGGCCTGACCGAGGAGGCCATCAACGGCCTCGACCCCGAGTCGGAGCCGAGCGCGGCCCGCGTGAAGGACCTTGAGAAGATGGCCAAGGCCGACGGCGTCACCACCGTGTTCTACGAGACGCTCGTCAGCGACAAGACCGCGAAGACCATCGCCTCCGACGCGAACCTGAAGACGGACGTCCTCGACCCGATCGAGGGCATCACGTCCAAGTCCAAGGGCGACGACTACTTCCAGGTCCAGGAGTCCAACCTCAAGGCGCTGAAGAGCGCGCTAGGCGCCAAATGACCCACCCGGAGGAGTCCGTGTCCGAGCCCGTCATCTCCCTGCGCGGCGTCCGCGCCGACCTGGGCTCGCGGCCCGTGCTGCGCGGCATCGACCTCACCGTGAACCACGGTGAGGTCGTCGCGCTGCTCGGCGCCAACGGCTCCGGCAAGTCGACCGCCGTGCGCAGCATCATCGGCCAAGTACCGCTCGCCGCGGGCGAGATACGCCTGTTCGGCACGGACCGCAAGGCGTTCCGGGACTGGGCGCGCGTCGGCTACGTCCCGCAGCGCACGACGGCCGCGGGCGGTGTCCCGGCGACGGTCACCGAGGTCGTCTCGTCCGGCCGGCTGTCCCGCGCCCGCTTCGGGGTGCTGCGCAAGTCCGACCGCGAGGCCGTGCGCCGGGCCCTGGAGCTGGTCGGCATGGCGGACCGCGCGAAGGACTCGGTGGACGCGCTGTCCGGCGGCCAGCACCAGCGCGTCCTGATCGCCCGCGCGCTCGCCGCCGAACCCGAACTGCTGATCATGGACGAGCCGATGGCGGGCGTCGACCTGGCGAGCCAGGAGGTGCTCGCGCACACCCTGGAGGAACAGGTCGCGGCCGGTACGACGGTCCTGCTGGTCCTGCACGAACTGGGCCCCCTGGAGCCCCTGATCGACCGGGCGGTCGTCCTGCGCGACGGCTGCGTCCTGCACGACGGACCGCCCCCGAAGGCGGTCGGCCAGCACGCGCTCCCCGGCCACGACCACGTCCACCCCCACGAGCCGATCCACACGGGACTGCTGAGCTGATGGAGATCCTCGACTACGCCTTCATGCAGCGGGCCCTGCTCGCCGCCGTCCTGGTCGGCATCACGGCCCCGGCCGTGGGCATCTACCTGGTCCAGCGCCGCCAGGCCCTCATGGGCGACGGCATCGGCCACGTGGCGATGACCGGCGTCGGCCTCGGCTTCCTGCTGAACACCTCGCCGGTGTGGATGGCGACCCTCGTCTCCGTCCTCGGCGCGGTGCTCATGGAGCTGATCCGCTGGTACGGCAAGACCCGCGGCGACATCGCCCTCGCGATGCTCTTCTACGGCGGCATGGCCGGCGGCGTGATGTTCATCAACCTCGCGCCCACCGGCTCCAACGCCAACCTCACCTCGTACCTCTTCGGCTCGCTGTCGACGGTGTCGCAGTCGGACGTGACGGCGATCTGTCTGCTCGCGGCCTTCGTGGTGGTGGTCACCCTGGGGCTGCGCCGGCAGCTCTTCGCGGTCAGCCAGGACGAGGAGTTCGCGCGGGTCACGGGTCTGCCGGTGCGCGCCCTGAACCTGCTGACGGCGATCACGGCGGCCGTGACCGTCACGGTCGCCATGCGCGTGGTGGGCCTGCTGCTGGTCTCGGCCCTCATGGTCGTCCCGGTGGCGGCGGCGCAGCAGCTCAGCCGCAGTTTCGCGGCGACCTTCGCGATCGCCGTGGCCATCGGCGTCACGGTCACCATCAGCGGCACCGTCACGTCGTACTACCAGGACGTACCGCCCGGCGCGACGATCGTCCTGCTGACCATCGCGGCGTTCATCCTGACCACGGCCCTGGCCACCCCGCTGGCCCGCCGCCGGGCCCGGGCGGCAGCCGCCGCCCAGGCCGCCGGCGACCCGGCGGAGTGTGTGATTCCGGCCAGTCGGGCAGGCGAGGGAAGGATCGGCGTCTGACTGCGCACACGCCGGGCTGGCACAATGGCCCGGCAGACGCAGAAGGTGTGAGGAGGCAACCGGTGACGACCGCTGGACCGCCCGTGAAGGGCCGTTCGACCCGGCAGCGGGCTGCCGTGGCGGCGGCCCTGGACGAGGTCGACGAGTTCCGCAGCGCGCAGGAGCTCCACGACATGCTCAAGCACAAGGGCGACTCGGTCGGCCTGACCACGGTCTACCGCACGCTCCAGAACCTCGCCGACGCCGGTGAGGTCGACGTCCTGCGTACCTCCGACGGCGAGTCCGTCTACCGCCGCTGCTCCACCGGCGACCATCACCACCACCTGGTCTGCCGCGTCTGCGGCAAGGCCGTGGAGGTCGAGGGCCCCGCGGTGGAGAAGTGGGCCGAGGCCATCGCGGCGGAGCACGGTTACGTCAACGTGGCACACACGGTGGAGATCTTCGGCACGTGCGCGGACTGCGCGGCGGCCTCCGCCGGCTGACCCCGGCGCGTCAGACCCGGCTCAGGTTCCGGTCGAGGATCCCGCGCAGCCGGTCCACGTCGGCGGGGTCCGCGACGCCCCGCTTGGGCAGCACCGTGAAGCAGGTGGCGTTCTTGTCGTCGCTGTACAGGACGAACAGCTCCTTGGTCTCCCGGTAGCGCGGCTGGGCCGCGAAGCCCACCGAGGTCGAGCTGTGCTCGGTGACCACCGTCAGGCCCGCGTCCGACACCGTCGCCCGGTAGGCCCCGTTGCGGGCGGCGGCCTTGAGGACCTGGCGGGCCGTCAGCCAGGGCTGGAACAGCAGCAGCGCCACCACCAGGGGCACCCAGATCAGCAGAAACGTGTTGGAGTCCCCGCCACCCACCGCGGCCCCGAGGTCCAGCGCCCAGGCGAGCCCGATCAGCACCAGCGCCACCTTCTGGATCCGCCCGGCCCGGTTGAAGCGCCTGCGCTCGCGCAGCGCCCCCGCGTAGTCCCCGACGACCGGCTGGTACGCCAGCTCGACCACGCCCTGATCGGCGTCCCGCCCCATGTTCATGACCATGAGGCGGGATCGTACGCGCACGGCCTACGCACGGCCGAAGCACCTCTCCAGTTCGTCCAGGTCGTAGAACGTGCTGCCCTTCGCGACGGGCGCGCAGCCCGCCTTGAACGCGGTCTCCTTCTCGTTGTAGAGCATCCGCACCAGCCAGCGGTCGCCCTTGCGGAAGACGTCCCACTGGATGTTCGCGCCGAGCGGCGAGACCGAGGCGCCGCGCCACGGGTTGGTGCCGTATGTGTACGGCTGCTGGGCGGTGACCGGCCGGGTGCTGCCCGGCAGGCCCATCAGCGCGGCCAGCGGGATGATCTCCTCGGCGTGGCTGAAGCGGAGTTCGGCGCCCAGCGTGCTGGTGCCCGCCTTCTCCGCCTCGACCTGCTGGAAGAAGTCGTCCAGCAGCACGTCGGCCATCTTGTACGTGATGTCGCTGTCCGCGAAGCCGGGGCCCTTCTCGTAGAAGTCCTCGGCGTCGGAGAGGTAGCCGAACCAGGCGGCGTCGGAGCGCGAGACGTACCGCTGCATGCCCCAGCCCTTGCCGTCCGGGCTCTCCTCGCTCATCGCGGGGGCGATGGCGTAGAGGTTGTAGACGGCCTCGGCGGCGGCGACCCGGTCGGCGGCGCTCAGCTGCTCGACGAAGGCGGCCGCGAAGAGGCGGCGCAGGACGCTGCGGGCGGCCTCGTGGGTGCGGGGCTGGTCGGTGATCGACTTCAGGGTCGCGGCGAGCCGCTGGTCGTGGTCGAGGTAGTCGCGGTAGGCGGCGCCGCCGGCGGCCTTGTGGAAGTAGAGCAGGTCCTTGTCGGTGCGGGTCGCGCCGATCAGCGGCTTCAGGGCCGGGTCGGTCGCGGCGAGCTCACCGGCGTACTCGTTCGCGCTGTCGATGGCGCGGCCCTGCCCGGAGCTGACGACGTCGATCTTCTCGCCGTCGGCGGCGATCCGCGCGAAGAGGGAGGGCAGCCGCCGCTGCATGCGGGCGGCGGTGTCCCGCATCTCCTGCTCGCCGCGCGCGCTGAGGTTGCCGTAGCCGACCTTCGCCATGGCGGCCTGGAGGGCACGCACCGTGGGGCCGAACTCCTTGCCCTTCCTGGTCAGTTGGCCCGCGGCCGCGGCCTTGTCCCACAGTGCGAGGACGAGATCGCCGTCCTCGCTGTCGGAGGCGGCACGGGAGCCGTGCCGGGAGACGTTCTCCGTGAAGACCGGGGTGAAGCCGGCCGGCGGGCGCTGGTAGGAGTGCGCGTCCTGCCGCGGGCTGTACGTGGCCTTGGTGCCGTAGCTCGTGGCGTGGGCGGGCTGGTGCGCGGCCTGCGCGGGCAGGGCCGCGACCAGCAGGGTGCCCAGGGCGAGGGCGGCGGGGATGGCGCGGTGCGTGACCTTCATGGCCGGATCGTGCGCGAGCCCCGTGAACGGCGGGTAGCCGCGAAGTGGCCAGGTCGCCGCCTACGGGGCGGTCTGCCTGCCCTCCATGGCCAGCAGCTCCTCGTTGGGCAGGGCGCCGCCGAAGCGGCGGTCGCGGGAGGCGTACTCGACGCAGGCCCGCCACAGGTCGCGGCGGTCGAAGTCGGGCCACAGGACGTCCTGGAAGACCATCTCGGCGTACGCGCTCTGCCAGATCAGGTAGTTGGAGGTGCGCTGCTCGCCGCTGGGCCGCAGGAACAGGTCCACGTCCGGCATGTCCGGGTAGTAGAGGTACTTGGCGAGGGTCTTCTCATTGACCTTGGAGGGGTCGAGGCGGCCCGCCTTCACGTCCTCCGCGAGCGCCTGCGCGGCGTCCGCGATCTCGGCACGGCCGCCGTAGTTCATGCAGAAGTACAGCGTCAGCTTGTCGTTGCCCTTGGTCTGCTCCTGGGCGACCTGGAGCTCCTTGGCGACCGACTTCCACAGCTTGGGCATCCGGCCCACCCAGCGGACCCGGATCCCGAGCTCGTCGAGCTGGTCCCTCGTCTTCCGGATGAAGTCGCGGTTGAAGTTCATGAGGAAGCGGACCTCGTCGGGCGAGCGCTTCCAGTTCTCGGTGGAGAAGGCGTACAGCGAGATGGCCCCGACGCCCATCTCGATGGCGCCCTGGAGGACGTCGAGGACGCGCTCGGCGCCGACCTTGTGGCCCTCGGTGCGGGGCAGCCCGCGCTCCTTCGCCCAGCGGCCGTTGCCGTCCATGACGATCGCCACGTGGTTCGGGACGAGTTCACCGGGGAGCTTCGGCGGGCGGGCGCCGGAGGGGTGGGGCTCGGGCGTCCTGTACTCGCGGCGCTGGCGCCCCAGGATCCCACGTACGACCATGTTGCTTCGTTCCTCTCCGGCTTACTTCTCTACGTAACGCAGCGAGCGCAGCCCGCGTTCCAGATGCCAGTGCAGGTAGGCGGAGACCAGTCCGCTGCCCTCCCGGACGTAGCGCGGCTCGCACGCGTCCGCTGTCCCCCAGTCTCCCGTAAGCAGCGCGCCGAGGAGTTCCAGGGTCTGCGGAGAGGGTACGACGCTGCCGGGCACCCGGCAGTCCACGCAGACGGAGCCTCCGGCGCCGACGGAGAAGAACCGGTTCGGCCCGGGGAGCCCGCATTTCGCGCAGTCGCCGAAGCTGGGGGCGTAGCCGTTGACGGCGAGGGAGCGCAGCAGGAAGGCGTCGAGGACGAGATGCGGGGCGTGCTCGCCGTTGGCGAGGGTCCGCAGGGCCCCGACGAGCAGCAGGTACTGCTGTACGGCGGGCTCGCCCTCATGGTCCGTGAACCGCTCGGCGGTCTCCAGCATCGCGGTGCCTGCGGTGTAGCGGGCGTAGTCGGAGACGATCCCGCTGCCGTAGGCGGCGATGGTCTCGCTCTGCGTGCACAGCGGCAGCCCGCGCCCGATCAGCTCGCTCCCGCGCGCGAAGAACTGCACGTCGACATGGGAGAAGGGTTCGAGTCGCGCCCCGAACTTGGACTTGGTCCGCCGCACGCCGCGCGCGACGGCCCGCACGCGCCCGTGGCCTCGGGTGAGGAGGGTGATGATGCGGTCCGCTTCTCCGAGCTTCTGCGTCCGCAGGACGATGCCGTCGTCCCGGAAAAGGCTCATGGGGTCATTGTCCCGTACGTCGAGGGGTCAGCGGGCCCGGTCGGGGTGGCTGGTGCTGGTCCAGGGGGCATGGTTCCACGGACTGGCGCGGTGGGCGGGGTCGAGGAGGGCACGGAGGTGGGCGTCGGCGGTGGCCTGCGGGGCGGGCAGATCCAGCGCCGGTCGTCTCCACCGGCCTGTCGCGCGTGGTGATGCCCCACTGCCCGGCGAGCCAGTCACCGGCCCGCTCGTCGTCGATTCGCGTGAACGGGTACAGCGTGCCGCGCGAGGCGTCCCGGTCCCGGCTCACGGGCGCGCTCAGCGACACCGCCCACAGCTGGTGCGGGTGAGCGGAACGGGGTACCGGCTTGCCGTCCTGGGCTTCGCCCAGCTCCGTATGCTCCACAGACCCATGGGACCCGGACCCTACGACAGTGCGGTCACGGCCCCTCACCCCGGCTGCGGGCGTTGGCGTACTCGGTCGCCGCGCTGAGCCGCTCGGCGGGGGTCGCGTACCGCACGGCGTCGGGGGCGACGTCCCACTCCTTGCCGCCGCCGTAGGGTCTGAGCTGGAGGTAGGGGCCTTCGTGTCCCATGACGATGCCGAGCCGTCCGGTGCGGGTGTCCACGACGTGGCTGCCGACGGGGACCCTCATCGCGGCACCGGACAGCGTGCGTCCCGCGCCACACCTACCGGTTCGCCCCGGAGCTTCTCCGACGCCGCCCGCAGTTCCTTCACCGGCTCCCTCACTTCCCCGACGCGGCACGCCGCATGACGTTCCTCCAGGTCCCTCCCCGGCTCCCCCGGATTTCACGCTTCACCTCACCGGGACGAGCCGCTTTCCCTACACTCGGCTGGAGTCTGTGCGTCGCTGGTGCGGATCAGGGGTTCATGGCGTCGGGGCCGCCCGACTTGCCGGTGCCCTCGCCCGGCTGGATGAGGATCATGGGGTCGTTGCCCTTCAGCTGCTGCCAGACGCCGACGAGGGCCACCACCTGGGCGACGAGGAACGCCAGTTGCACCGAGGCCGTCCGCAGCTGGTAGATCGACAGCAGCAGGGACGCCTTGGTGGGCCAGTAGATGCCCTCCTGACGGAACGTGTCGATGTCCATGACCACGCCCGTCACGGTGAGGACGAGCAGGGTCAGCGCCAGATCGAGGGCCCAGGTGCCGAAGGCCTGGCCGGTCGCGCGGGTGAGGATCCAGTGGGCGGCGACGGGTACGGCGTACACCAGGAACAGGCCCAGGGCCTTGGCGGGGCCGCGGCGGCCGGGCAGCACCCGCCACAGCGCGCCGAGGACGAAGCCGAGGGCGGCTGCCCAGAGTTCCAGACTGGCCGCGTTGGCGAGGAGGCCGACGATGCCGAGCCTGTCCCTGGTCACGCTGTCCCACAGCGACCCCCGGATGTTGTCCGCCCAGAACGAGACGGCGTTGGCGGGCACGGCGATCAGCGCGGTGAGCAGGGCGGCGCGGCAGGCGTTCTGCCACCAGGTCGCGCGCGGCCCCCAGGCGAGGGCGAGTTCCACGACGTCCACCGACTCGGGCAGCCGGACGCCGGCGAACGGGACGGTGGCGCCGGGCGGGTTCCAGTGGTGCAGGGCGTCGAGGTCCTGTTCCATCTGCTGCCGCCTGCCCTCCGGGTCGCCCTGCTCCAGCCGGCGCAGCCGCGAGTGGAGGTCCCGGTAGGTGCGGGCGGACTCGATGAGCCAGCTCCGGTCGGACTCCCGGATCGCGTGCCGCAGCAGCTTGTCCGGCTTGTCCGGCAGCGGCTTCTGCCACAGCACGGCACGGCGCCGGCCGACGGCGAGCAGCAGAAAGCCGGTGAGCAGGGTGACCGGCACGGTGATGGGCGACAGCCACAGGCCGACGTACCAGCCCGGGACGGGCCAGACGAACTGGAAGGAGAAGAGGGCGAGGACGAGGAGCGTCGTCCCCTCGGGAGCGACCGGCTCGTCGTGGGGAGCGGCCGCGCGGGCGGCGAGGACCGCGAGGAGCGCCGCGGTCAGGCCGTACCACCAGCACACTGTCACGAACCACCAGAGGGGCATGTACGAGGGAAACCAGGCCAGTTCGTTGTAGTGGTAGACGAAGCGCCACAGCTCCCAGAAGTCGTCCCGGGTGCTCAGCCAGGTCGTCTGGGACCAGGAGTTGTGGGTGGCCCACAGGGCCAGGGCGGGCAGGACCACCGCGCCGACCGCGCAGACCGGCAGGACCCACCAGGGGAAGGTGCCCCGCGGCGGCGTCGCGGCGTTCTGGACGTCCGCTCCCGCCCTGATCCGCCGGAGCGCCGACACCCCGCCCACCATCCAGACGAAGGCCACACAGGCGCAGGCGAGGGCGAGCCACCAGAACCCGCCCGTCCGCTGCGCCCGCAGGACCTCGTCGGTGATCATCTGGTCGAGCCAGAAGTCGCCGGGCAGGCCGAACCAGCCGGGGCGTGCCGCCACCACGACGGGATACACGCCGGCCACCGCGACGGCCACCCGGGCGGAGACCTGGGGCCTGCCGAACAGGGACGGCACGATACCGAAACCCGCGCCGAGCGCGAGGTTCCAGGCGACGCGATGGCTGTCCCACCAGGTGGACATCCGGGGCAGATCATCCGCCAGCTCGAAGAGCAGCGACATGACGAACATCAGCCAGACCCACAGGAGCAGATTGCGCCGGGTGGCCACCTCAGCGGGAGTCTGGAGGGTCGGGGCCGGGGACCGCGACAGCCGCCGTATCAGCAAGAGGGCCACGGGGAACAGCACGAGGTCCCAGGAGACCCAGGTGACCGACCGCACCAGATACCAGGGGGCGCCTTCCTCCCAGCGAAGGGTCAGTGCCTTGGCGGCCGGCGGCTGCATCCGCACCCACAGCGCCGGCATCGGCATGTCGGACTTGGCCCAGGTCCAGGTCAGTTCGTTCGCCGAGCCCTTGGTGGGCATCGGCCAGATGTCCCGCGCGCCGCGGTTGCCGAGGTCGACGGAGATCTCCCGCCACCAGGACCGCGCGAGCGCCGGCGGGCGTTCCAGGGAGAGCGTCCACAACCGCTTGCCCGGTGTGATGCGCCAGGGGCCGAACCAGCGGTCGGTCAGGCTGTCCACGGAGCTGACGGCCCGGTACTTCACCGTGATGGTCTTCGCGCCGACCGTCACCCGGGGCGGCCAGGGCCGCCACTCGGTGTCGCGGTACGGGTAGTCGTCGTAGGTGTCGTGCACCAGGCACCGCATCGCTGCCCGGTAGGCCGCCGCGTCCCCGTTGAGCAGCAGATCGTCGGAGAGCGGCCAGGACTTCGGCACCTCCACGACCATGTCGGCCTCGGCGCGTGTGTAGTCCTCGCCGTCGTGCTTGATCCGCACCGAGCTGGTGACCTCGGCGTCCCGCAGCGCCCGGGACTCGCACCGGTCCGCCTCCTCGGCCGACGCCGTCCCGGCCCCGGTCGACACGAACAGCACGATCAGCCCCAGCACGAACACCGGCAGCAGAAACTTACGCATCCCCCGTCCCCTCCCCGCCCCCATGTATACCCGCACGCGAGGGGGTGGCACTGCCGGTAGCTGATCACTGGGGTAAACCCCCGCGCGGACAAGGCAGTTGGCCGGATGGGGGCGGGCGTGGAGATCCGGAAGGCTCGACGGCATGAAGCAGCCGACCAAGAGTCTCCTCCGGATCGCCGTCGCCTCCGGGATCGTCTTCGGGGCTCTCGCGCCCCTCACCGCGTCCGCCGCGCCCGCCGCGCCCGCCCTGAAATGGGGGAAGTGTGCGGGTGGCGGGGTCGATCCGCGGCAGCAGTGTGCCGTGCTCGACGTGCCCATGGACTACGCCGATCCCGGTGGTCCGAGCATCGGGATCGCCGTCTCGCGGATCGTGAGCGAGAAGCCCGCCGCCCGGCGCGGGGCACTGTTCCTGATCCCCGGCGGGCCCGGTGGGTCGAGCCTCGACGACCCTTCCGGGAAAGGGCGGAAGCTGCCGCAGGAGGTGCGCGACGCCTACGACCTGATCGGGTTCGCGCCGCGTGGGCTGGCGCCCTCCACGTCCGTCGACTGTGGACTGGAGCGCCGCGACCTCTCGCTGACCGCGTCACGGCCCTGGCCCGCCGCGGACGGGTCCGTCGACGCGAACATGGCCACCGCCCGGCGGATGGCCGAGGCCTGCGAGCGCAACGGCGGTGAGCTGCTCCGGCACCTCAGCACCCGCAACGAGGCCCGCGACCTGGACCGGCTGCGGGCCGCGTTGGGCGAGCGGCGGATCTCCGCGTGGGGAGTGTCGTACGGGACGTACGTGGGCGCCGTCTACGCCGAGATGTTCCCGGGCCGCACCGACCGGTTCGTGCTGGACAGCAACGACGACCCCGATCCCACCCGGGTCGCCCGCGCCTGGCTCGCCGGGCACGAGCAGGGCGTCGAGGACACCTTCCCCGAGTTCGCCGAGTGGGCTGCCGCGCCCGGCAATCCGTACCGCGTCGCCGCGACGGCCGCCGAGGTGCGCCCCCGGTTCCTGGCGCTCGCGGCGCGCCTGGACCGCGAGCCCCTCCCGTGGCCCGGCGCCAACCCGGCCGAGCTGAACGGCAACATGCTGCGCCAGGCCATGCTGAGCAGCCTCTACGACCCCGACGACTTCCCCGCGCTCGCGCAGCTGATGCTGGCCGCCGAGAAGGGCACGGTGCCGCCCGCACCGGCCTCGCCGCCCGACGCCGTCCTCCAGAACGTCTCCGCCGTGGGCGCCGGGACGCTCTGCAACGACGTGGCCTGGCCGACCTCAACGGCCGTGTACCGCAAGGGAGTCGAGGAGAGCCGGGCCAAGTTCCCGCTCACCGCCGGCATGCCCCGCAACGCGATGGTCTGCGCGGCCTGGCCCTACCCGCCTGAGGAGCCGCCGACGGTGATCACCGACCGCGGCCCCTCCACCGTCCTCCTCGTGCAGAACGAACGGGACGTCGCCACCCCCGTGGGCGGCGCCCTGAAGCTCCGTGAGGCGCTCGGACGGCGGGCGGTCATGGTGACCGTGAACTCCACGGGCCATGACGCCTACCTCGACAACGGCAACGCCTGCGGGGACGCGGCGGTGACCCGCTTCCTGGCCACGGGCAAGCGCCCCGCCGCCGACCTCTACTGCCGCTGACCCGCCTTCCCGTAGGCCCGGGCCACGGCATGGAACGCCGCCTTCGGCTCCCAGTGCCAGGGCGAGTCCGGATCGCCGGGGCGGTCCTGGATCGCCTTGGCGATGCCGTAGCTCGCCAAATCGAGGTCGTGGCGCGGGTCGCCGGGGCGGTGCGGGGCGTCCGCGGTGAGGAACTCGAAGACCATCGCCGCGTAGAGGTTCATCGACTCGAAGACGTCCAACAGGTCGACGAGGTAAGCGGCTTGGGTGCGCTCACTGCGGACCGGGATCGGGTCCTTGATCTCCTCCGGCGTCTTGCGGTGGTCGACGATGTCCCAGCCCATGCCGCCCGTCTCGGGAGCGCCGCGGTAGGCGCAGGTGCCGAACTCGGTGATGGCGAGGGGCTTGCCATGGCGCAGGTAATGCCTCAACTCCCTTACGTAGCCGGAGCGTCGGGGGAAGTACGAGTAGTAGTCGACGCCGACGATGTCGAAGAGGTCCCAGTCGACCTGGTCGACCTCCGGGGCGGAGGCGTAGCTGAGGCGGCCGTGGAAGACCCTGCGGCCGAGCCGCGCCGCCTTCGCGGTGAAGCGGGCGAGCCGGCGCCGCATCGCGGCCAGGTCGAGGTTCCCGCTCTGGAGGTGGGCGATGCGCTCGAACACGTCGTCCCCGGGGATGATCCCGGGCACGAACAGCCAGAACTCGCAGCCCACGCTGAAGTCGACGCTCGCCCCCTGCCGCCGCAGCCGCTCCGCGAACCGGCCCGTCTCCGCGAGGTGTTCGAGGATGTCCCGCTCCGGGACGTCGCCGAGGGTCGGCTGGAGCCAGACGTGCAGACCGAGTTCGGCGGCCTCGGCGGCGGTCGAGGTGAGGCGTTCGACGCCGTCGCCGGTGACGTCGACGGTGTTCGCGTGCAGGTCGTCGCGGACGGCGCGGAGGTCACGCCGCATCCGGGCGGTGCTCCAGGCGGTGGCCGGCGTCTCCCCCGCGCCGACGGTGTAGACGACACCGCGACGGGCCAGTCCCTCGCGGGCTCGTCCCCTGTCGACCGCCGCGGCGGCCCCCGAGGGCAGCGCCACCCCGATCGCCGCCGCCCCCGCCAGAAACCGTGCCCGGCTGATCCCCTCGGTCTTCCTGGTCATCTCCATACGGCCACTGTGGCGGGCCCACGCCCGCACCGCCGTCCGCCGATGGTCTACGAGCCCGCAACCAAGGAATGACGTACGGCGTCGATCACTGAAGAGATCGTTCACGTCCACCGACCGAAGGAGAGCGCGATCTTAGCCCGCCGAACCCTCTTGACCGCCGCCACCGCCACCACCGCCGCCCTCCTGACGAGCGCACCCGCACACGCCTCCGCCCCCGAGGGCCTGCGTGAGCTGGAGGCTCGGCACGGGGCCCGGCTCGGTGTGTTCGCCCGGAACATCGTCACCGGCCGGACCGTGCGGTACCGCGCCGGCGAACTCTTCCCGATGTGCTCGCTGTTCAAGACGCTCGCGTCCGCCGCCGTGCTGCGCGACCTCGACCGCGACGGCGAGTTCCTGTCCCGCCGTATCCACTACACCGACGCCGACCTGCCGAAGGAGGGCTCCGACAAGACGCGGGAGCACCTCGCCGACGGCATGACGGTCGCCGAACTCGCCGAGGTGGCCATCACCTTCAGCGACAACGGCGCCGGCAACCTCCTGCTGCGCGAACTCGGCGGCCCCACCGCCATCACCCGCTTCGCCCGCTCCCTAGGCGACCGGGTGACCCGCCTGGACCGCTGGGAGACGGAGCTCAACTCGGCCGAGCCATGGCGGATCACGGACACGACGAGCCCGTACGCGATCGGCCGGACCTACGGCCGGCTGGTCCTCGGTGACGCCCTCGACGGCCCCGACCGCGCCCTGCTCACGCACTGGCTGCGGAACAACACCACGAGCGGCACCCGCCTGCGCGCCGGTCTGCCGCCGGCCTGGACGGTCGCCGACAAGACGGGCGGCGGTTCCTACGGCACCAACAACAACGTCGGCATCGCCTGGACCGAGGACGGCACCCCGCTCCTGCTGGCCGTCCTGTCGACGCTGCCCGCGCAGGACGCCGCCCGGGACGACGTACTGATCCGCGACACGGCGGCCCTGCTGGCGCACACCCTCACCGCGAGGGCGTGAACCGCCGCACATAGCGCCGCTGCCACGGCGTCTCCACCGCACCCCGGTGGTAGTGCGCGCGGACGTACGCGACGGCGTCCCCCGGCGGTACGCCGTCGAGGACGGCCAGGCACGCCAGCGCCGTCCCCGTACGCCCGCGTCCGCCTCCGCAGGCGACCTCGACGCGCTCGCCCGCGGCCCGCTCCCACACCTCGGTGAGCGCGTCGCGGGCGTCCGCGTGATCGGCGGGCAGCCGGAAGTCGGGCCAGCGCAGCCAGCGTGACTCCCAGGAGACGGCCGGGGGCCGGTGACCGAGGAGGTAGAGGCCGTACGAGGGGGCCGGCGCCCCCGGCGGGAGGGGGCGCCGCAGTCCCCGGCCACGCACCAGCCGCCCCGACGGCAGCCGCAGCACACCGGTGTCGTCCCGACCCCACTCAGCCTCGGTCATCGCCCTCCGCCTCCCGCAGCGCCGCCTCCAGCAGCGCGCCCGCCGCCCAGCGCATCACGTCCTTGGCCTCCGCGGGGTCGAGTTCGCAGACATCACGGGTGGTGATGAGCGCCTCGACGCCGTAGACGAGGGTGACGGCCATGAGGAGGCGGCGGTGGAGGTCGGGCGGGAGGGTGCCGGCGAGGGGTTCGAGGGCGGTGCGGGAGAGGTCGAGGCGGAACCGGTTGCGGATGGGGACGCTGTCGTCGGCGTCCTCGGGCGCACCGGCGTCGGACGGGGTCCAGCGCTCCAGGGAGGAGCGCAGCACGGCTCGCCACACCGCCTCGTCGCCGAGCTGGAGGTCGGCGACGCGGGAGACGAGCTGGTCGACCCGTTCGGCGGGATCGTCCGGCAGATCGGCGAGGGCCTCGAAGCCGAGGGCCGTGCTCTGGGTCTCGCGCAGCAGGTCACGCGGGTGCGAGAAGTACCGGTAGGCGGTGGCGACGGACACCTGCGCGACCTCGGCGGCGTCGGCGATGGTGACCGGCCTGCCCTCGCGGACCAGGGTGACGGCGGCGTCGACGAGCGCCCGGCGCGTACGCAGCTTCTGATTGCGCCGCCCTTCGGACACCCCACCGCGCGCAAGCCCTCCGGTCGCGCCGGTCGCGCTTCCGGTGCGCCCCTCCGTCATGCGAATCCCCTCTTGTAGTGAGAAACTCTTCTCATTACGGTAGCACTGTCTCATCAACGGGGGCCGTGGCCACGAGGGCCGCGGCATGAGCGAGAGGGGGTGCCCCATGGGCACCACACCCGCCGAAATGGAAGTACTGATCGGGACGCACATGCTGGCCGAGGAGCACGGCGACCCGCAGCGCGCGGTCTCCGTCTACACCGAGGACGTCGAGCACGACGTCGTCGGCTTCCCGGGCGACCCGATCCACGGCGTCGACGCCGCACTGGACCGCTACCACCAGCTGGTGAAGGACCTCCGCGTGGAGAAGGCGGAGCGCACCCACACGTACTACGCCGACGACGCGGCGATCACCGAGGACTTCATCACCGCCGTGGTCACCGGCCGGTTCATGGGCATCCCGGGCAACAACCGCCGGATCACCTTCCGGATGCTGCATGTCTTCGAGTTCAAGGAGGGGAAGATCTCCCGCGAGAACGTGTGGCTGGACGGCGCGGCGATCGCGGCCCAGCTGACCGCGCCGCCCGCGTAGGACCGACGAAAGGGAGCCTCGATGACCGTCCCCGCCCCGCTGACCGGCGTCGTACCACCCGTGTGCACCCCGCTGACGCCGGACGGCGAGGTGGACGTCCCCTCGCTGCTCCGCCTGGTCGACCACCTGCTGGAGGCGGGGGTGCACGGCCTGTTCGTGCTCGGTACGTCGTCGGAGGCGGCGTACCTCACGGACGGGCAGCGGGAGTCGGTGGTGCGGGCGGTGACGGGTCATGTGGGCGGGCGGCTGCCGGTGCTGGCCGGGGTCATCGACATGACGACGCCGCGAGTGCGGGAGCAGGTCCGGGCGGTGACGGCGGCGGGCGCGGACGCGGTCGTGGCGACGGCACCGTTCTACACCCGCACCCACCCGGCGGAGATCGCCCGCCACTACCGCCTCCTCGCCGCGTCGACCGACCTCCCGGTCATCGCCTACGACCTCCCGAGCGGCGTCCACACGAAACTCCCGGCGGAGGTGGTGCTGGAGCTGGCGGCGGAGGGCGTCCTGGCGGGCCTGAAGGACTCCAGCGGCGACCTGGCGGGCTTCCGCGAGATCCTGCGGGGCCTGCGCGGCCACTCCGACCTCGTCGACTTCGCGGCCCTCACGGGCTCCGAACTGTTCGTCGACTCGGCACTGGCGGCGGGGGCGCACGGCGCGGTACCGGGCCTGGCGAACGTGGACCCCGAGGGTTACGTCCGCCTGTACCAGCTGTGCCGCGCCGGGGACTGGGCCGCGGCCCGCGCCGAATAGGAACGCCTGTGCGGCCTGTTCGGGATGGTGCGGGCCGGGGACCGCGGGCGGATGGGGGAATCCTCGGCGGCCCTGGGGGCGTTCAAGGCCGCGCTGTACCTCCGCGGGGTCATCGCCTGCCCCGCGACGGCCGAGCCGCAGGTGGGGTTGTCGGAGGCGGAGGTCGCGGAGGTGGGGAAGTTCCTGGCGGGGGCGGGGCTGCTGTAGGCCGCCTACACACCCCCGGGGGTCACCATCCCGGACTCGTACGCCACGATCACCAACTGCGCCCGGTCCCGCGCCCCCAACTTCCCCATGATCCGGCTGACATGGGTCTTCGCGGTCAACGGGCTCAGCCCCAGCACCTCGCCGATCTCCGCGTTGTTGAACCCCCGCCCCACCAGCGTCAGCACCTCCCGCTCCCGCTCGGACAGGCACTCCGGCCCACCCGCCACCGGAGTGGTCGCCGTCGGGCTGCTCAGCAAGCGCGCGATCAACCGCGCCGTCGGCCCCGGTGACAGCAGCGACTCCCCCGCCGCCACCGTCCGGATCGCCTCCAGCATCTCCGCCGGCCTCGTGTCCTTCACCAGGAACCCGGACGCCCCCGCCCGCAGCGCCTCCACGATGTTCTCGTCCGTGTCGTACGTCGTGAGGACCAGCACCTTCACCCCGGCCAGGTCGGGGTCCGCCGCGATCAGCCGGGTCGCCTCGATGCCGTCGAGGTCCGGCATCCGGATGTCCATCACGATCAGGTCGGCATCCGCGCCCCGGGCCAGTTCCACCGCCTCCCGGCCGGTGCCGGCCTCACCCACGACCTCCATGTCCCCCGCCGACTCGACGAGCATCGCGAACGCGGCCCGTACGAGCGTCTGGTCGTCCGCAAGCAGTACGCGGATCGTCATCCGGCCCCCTCCAGAGCACCCCTGAGCGGCAGCACCGCCGTCACCTCGAAACCGCCCCCGGCCCGCGGCCCCGCGTCGAGTGTGCCACCCACGCTGCGGGCCCTCTCCCGCATCCCGACCAGCCCGAATCCGCCGTCACCGGAAGAAGAACCACCGGCACCCGCCTCCCCCGCCCCGTCGTCCGTGACCGCCAGCCGCAGGGCGCCCTGCTCCTCGTACACCTCGACCCGTACCACCGGCTCCGCCCCCGCGTGCCGTACCGCGTTCGTCAGGGCCTCCTGGACGATGCGGTAGGCCGCGGCCCCCACGGCGGGCGGTGTCGTCTCGCCGGTCCGTACCGTCTGGGTGACCCGCGCTCCCGCCAGCCGGGCCGCCTCCACCAGGTCGGGGACGCCGTCGAGGCCGGGCAGCGGGCCGCGCGCCTCCTTGGCCGCGGCGCCCTGTTCGCGCAGCACCTCGAGCGTCGTCCGCAGCTCGCCGCGGGCCGTGCGGCAGGTGTCGGCGATGTCGTTGAGGGCCTTGGCAATCGTCTCCCGGTCCAGGCGCTCGGGGTCGGCCGCCAGGACGTGCGCGGCCACCGAGGTCTGGACGCCGATGAGGGTGATGGTGTGGGCGAGGAGGTCGTGCAGGTCGCGGGCGATCCGCAGGCGCTCCTCCGCGACCCGGCGCCGCGCCTCCTCCTCGCGGGTGCGTTCGGCCCGTTCGGCGCGTTCGACGAGGGAGGCGACGTACTGGCGGTAGTAGCGGACGTCGATGCCGATGAAGAGGACGGCCAGCACCCAGCCGTAGATGCGCACCAGGTCGGAGGCCTGTTTGTGGTCGCCGAAGGTGAGCATCACGGTCAGGGAGAGGGCGAGGCCCGCGGCGCCGACCAGGATCGAGCGGGCCGGGCGCTGGGTGACGGTGACCGTGTAGAGCGCGACGAGCGAGGCGGGGACGGGCGCGCCGTGGTTGTTGTCGAGGGCGTGGTACGGGATGACGAGCACCACCACCGCGGCGAGCACCAGCAGCGGCCGCCGCCTGCGCCACACCAGGGGCACATGGGCGGCGAGCAGCAGCGTCCAGCCCAGCGCGTCGGGGTGGCGGAGGGTGTCGGTGAAGGCCGCGAGGACCGCGGCGACGGCGGCGAGCACGGCCGCCAGCACCGCGTCGTTGCGGGTGGCGTGCGGCGCGGTCCTGGGGTCGCGGGTGAGCGCCGCCGTGACGCGTTCGCCGAGGCGGGGCCGCACCGGGGTCGTGGTGAGGTGCATGGGGGTCATCCTCCGACGGGACGGCGCCCCTCCGGGAGAGGAGGGGCGCCGGTCGGTTCCGTTCAGTGCGTCACCGCCGCCACGGGCTCCGGCTCCTTCGGCGGGGCCGGCGGCCCGGGGTCGCGGGACAGGGCGCCCGGCCACCACACCGTGCGGCGCAGCGCGACGGCGGCGCTGGTCACGAGGTAGGTGCGGACCAGGAAGGTGTCGAGCAGGACGCCGACGGCGATGACGAAGCCGAGCTCGACGAGGCTGACCAGCGGCATGTTGGTGAGCACCGCGAAGGTCGCGGCGAGGACCAGGCCGGCGGAGGCGATGACGCCACCGGTCGTCCGCAGCGCGGTCAGCGCCGCCGCCACCGGTTCGGTGCCCTTCAGCGACTCCTCGCGCATCCGGTGCATCAGGAAGATGCCGTAGTCGACGCCGAGCGCCACCAGGAAGACGAAGGACAGCAGGCCGAGCCCCGGGTCCGTGCCCTCGAAGCCGAACACCGGCCCGAAGACCAGCCCGCCGATGCCGAGCGCCGCGCCCCACACGGCGACCACCGCGCCGACCAGGATCAGCGGCGCGACCACCGACCGCAGCAGCGCGACCAGGATCAGCAGGACGGAGACGAGGACGAGCGGTACGACGATCATGCGGTCGCGGGCGTTGGTGTCGGCGAGGTCGAGCTGCTGGGCGCTGGCCCCGCCGACCAGCGAGTCGTCGAGGCGGTCGCGCAGGGCCTCGATGGTCGCCGTCTCGCCCGCCGACTGGGGTGCGGAGGTCGTGGCGACCGAGATCTCCGTCCAGCCGTCCCCGCTGCGCCCGCGCTCCGCCGAGGCGACACCCCGGGTGCCGCGGACCTCGCCGAGCACGGCGTCGGCCTTGTCGGCGGGGGCGAGGACGGTGAGCGGCTGGGTGCCCTGCTCGGGGTAGGCCTCGGCCAGGGTTTCCATGGCGGCGACCGCGTCGGGCTTGGTGGTGAAGGAGTCCTCCTGCTTGAGGGCGCCGGGCAGGTTCAGCACCCCGAGCGCCAGCGCGCCGAGCAGGACCGCGCCGGAGGCGAGCACCGCCAGGGGGCGTCGCTCGGCGGAGCTGCCCATCGCCGCGAACAGGGACCGGCGGGCCTTGGGGGTGCTGCCGTAGCGCGGCACGAGCGGCCAGAAGACGCGGCGGCCGAGCAGGACGAGCACCGCGGGCAGCAGGGTCAGCATGGCGGCCAGCGCGCACAGGATGCCGACCGTGCCGAGCGGGCCCATGCCGCGGCTGGAGTTGAGGTCGGCGGCGAGCAGGCAGAGCAGGCCGGCCGCGACCGTGCCGGAGGACGCCAGCACCGCGGGGCCGCAGCCCCTGAGCGCGGCGGCCATCGCGTCGTACGGCCGCTCGAAGCGCCGCAGCTCCTCGCGGTACCGGGAGACGAGCAGCAGCGCGTAGTCGGTGCCCGCGCCGAACACGAGGATCGTCATGATGCCGGAGCTGGCGCCGGTCACAGCGGTGCCGAACGCCTGGTTGACGCCGTACGCCACGCCCATCGACAGGTAGTCGGCGAGCCCGGCGACGGCGAGCGGCACCAGCCACAGGACCGGGCTGCGGTAGATCAGGATCAGCAGCAGCGCGACGACCCCGGCCGTGGTGTAGAGCAGCGGCCCGCCGAGCGCGTTGTACACCTCGGCGGCGTCGGTCTGGAGCGCCCCGGGGCCGCCCACGTCGACGCTCATCCCGCCGTCGTCGTGCGCGATGTCCCGTACGTCGTTGACGAGCGCGTCGCGCGCCTTCTCGTCGGTGCCCGGCTCGGTGCTCGCCACCGGGTACATCAGGGTGGTGCCGTCCTCGGACGGGACGCCCCGCGGCCGGTCGGTGAGCTGGTGCGCGCCGGCGATCCGCTCGATCTGCCGGGCGGCGGTCGCCTTGTCGGCCGCGGTCAGTCCGCTGTCGCGGTGGTAGACGACGACCATCTCGGTGGCCTCGCCACCGGGCAGCCGGTCCTGGATCCTGGCGACCTGCGTCGAGTCGGCGCTGCCGGGCAGGTAGTCGACGGCCCGGTCGTGCTGGACGTCGGCGAGCTTCGAGGCGAACGGCGAGGCGATCGCCAGCACGGCGATCCACAGCCCGAGCATCACCCAGGGCACGGCACGCCGCCGTCGTGCGGAAGTCGTCCTTGCGGCCCCCATCGACGGGCCTCCCTCCGGTCGGATGTCTGGGTCGTGTCCAGACTCCCGGCGCGGGGAGCTCGAATCGTCGCGCGGAAGGGCGAGTTGGGGGTTACTACGGAGGGCGGTACCGGGCCCCGGTTACTCCCTGGGGAGTACCGACGGTCCTACGACGGTGTCCGCGCCGCCGCCAGCAGCCGCGTGACGTCGTCGGCGCAGATGGTGAGGGCGCCGCCGACCGTGGCCAGCGCATCGCGCTCGGCGGGGGTGTAGGGCCCGTCGGCCAGCGCGATCCGGGCGCCCTGGAGCAGGATCGACTCCCGCCCGGCCGGTGCCAGATGCGGCGCCAGCGGATCCAGCGCCTCGTGCAGCTCTATCGCCAGCCCCGCCCCGCAGGGCTCGCCGAAGACCCGCCCGGTGTCGGCGGCCAGCGCCTGCACCAGCGCGCTGAGCTGGTCCTCCGTGCAGTCGTCGAATCCGGCGGCGCGGACCGTGGCGGCGGCCGCCTCCAGCGCCGTACGCGAACAGGTGCCGCCCGCGGCGAGGACCGCGAGGGCGACGGTGTGGACGGCGTCGCGGAGCATCGCGGAGAAGCGGGTGGTGGTCGGATGGTCGAGGACGTCGGTCCCGAAGTGGCGACAGCAGGCGGCGCATTCGACGACCGGCCCGGTCTCACCCCGCGGCAGCACCGGGACGCCGAGGAGGGTGAAGCGGCGGCGGCCGGTCAGCCGCTGGTAGTTGCGGTCCCCGCCGCAGCCGGGGCAGAAGAACTCCCCGTCGCCCACGGGCGTCCATGCGGTACGCGTGCCCAGCATGCGCGCAGGCCTGACGACACGGTCGTTTCGTCCCCGTCCTGGCAGCACGTCACACCTCCGCGTAACCGCACGGCAACATCGCCGCGCTGGCGTGATGTTAGCCACATCGGAGACCCCCAGTCAGCACCCTGGACGAGACCTTTCCGTGACCTCTACGACGAGATGGCCGGAAACAAACGGACCCCGCCCGCTGGACGACAGCGGACGGGGCCCTGGAAAACGTCGGTCGGGGAGATGCCCTAGGGGCGCGGGGAACTGCGCGACCAGCCACGACGGCGCCGCACCCGACCATCAACCCACGATCAGCGCGCAGCCCTGTTAACAGCGGACACAACCGCCTTCAGCGACGCACGTGTCGTGTTCGCATCGATCCCGATCCCCCACAGAACCTTGCCGTCGATCGCACATTCGATGTACGACGCGGCCTGCGCGGACGCACCCTCACTCATCGTGTGCTCCTGGTAGTCCAGCAGCCGCGCGTCGATGTCGACCTTGGCCAGCGCGTCGAAGAAGGCCGAGATCGGACCGTTGCCGGTACCGGTCAGGACGGTGTCGACACCATCCACCGTGGCCTCCACCTTCAGCGTGTCCACACCGTCCGTGTCGGTCGTCGACTGCCCGTTCTTGACCTGGATACGGCCCCACGGGTTCTCGGGGTTCGGCAGGTACTCGTCCTGGAAGGTCGCCCAGATGTCCGAGCCCGTGACCTCGCCGCCCTCGGCGTCCGTCTTGGCCTGGATGATCTTCGAGAACTCGATCTGCATCCGGCGCGGCAGGTCCAGCTTGTGGTCGTTCTTCAGGACGTACGCGATACCGCCCTTGCCGGACTGCGAGTTGACCCGGATGACCGCCTCGTAGGAGCGGCCGACGTCCTTGGGGTCGATGGGCAGGTACGGCACCGCCCACTCGATGTCGTCGACGGTGACGCCCTTGGCGGCCGCGTCGGCCTCCATCGCGTCGAAGCCCTTCTTGATGGCGTCCTGGTGGGAGCCGGAGAAGGACGTGTAGACCAGGTCGCCCACGTACGGGTGGCGCGGGTGGACCTCCATCTGGTTGCAGTACTCCCACACGCGACGGATCTCGTCGATGTCGGAGAAGTCGATCTGGGGGTCGACGCCCTGGGAGAACAGGTTCATGCCCAGGGTGACCAGGTCGACGTTGCCGGTGCGCTCGCCCTGCCCGAACAGACAGCCCTCGACGCGGTCGGCGCCGGCCATCAGCGCCAGCTCGGCGGCGGCGACGGCCGTACCGCGGTCGTTGTGCGGGTGGACGGAGATGCAGACGTACTCGCGGCGGGACAGGTTGCGGTGCATCCACTCGAAGCGGTCCGCGTGCGTGGACGGCGTCGAACGCTCCACCGTGGCGGGCAGGTTGAGGATGATCTCGCGGCCCGGGCCCGGCTGGTAGACGTCCATGACCGCCTCGCAGACCTCCAGGGCGAAGTCCAGCTCGGTGTCGGTGAAGATCTCGGGGCTGTACTGGTAGCCGAACTCGGTCTCGGGGCCCAGCAGCTTCTCGGCGTACTCCATGACCAGGCGGGTGCCGTCGACGGCGATCTGCTTGATGTCGTCCTTGGAGCCGCGGAAGACGACCCGGCGGAAGACGGGAGCCGTCGCGTTGTACAGGTGGACGGTCGCGCGCTTGGCGCCCTTCAGGGACTCCACGGTCCGCTCGATCAGGTCCTCGCGGGCCTGGGTCAGCACGGAGATGGTGACGTCGTCCGGGATCGCCCCGGGCTCCTCGATGATCGAGCGTACGAAGTCGAAGTCCGTCTGGCCGGAGGCCGGGAAGCCGACCTCGATCTCCTTGTAGCCCATCTTGACCAGCTGGTCGAACATCCGGCGCTTGCGCTCGGGCGACATGGGGTCGATCAGGGCCTGGTTGCCGTCACGCAGGTCGGTGGAGAGCCAGCGGGGGGCGACGGTGATCCGGTTGTCCGGCCAGGTGCGGTCCGGGATGTCGACCTGGTCGTACTGGCCGTACTTGTGGATCGGCATGCTGCTGGGCTGCTGGCGGTTCGCCATGATGACTCGGGCTCCTCAGGGTGTCCGGAAGGACGGCCGACGACGCAACGCCAAGCTCCGCGGGGAGGGAGTCGACCTGGACTACAGGCCCTCGCCGCGGCAGCTAAGAAGAAGCAGCCCGAAACGCATGATGCGAAGCATGCTAGCCGAGCCGGTTCGGATGCGGGGCGCTGTATCAGCATGCGGGACCCGGGTGACGAATAACCAGGGAACCGGACAAAAAGTGCGCCACGCCACTTCGTCATACCACTTCGTCACGGAGTGTGCCGCTCCCTGTCCGCATATTTCACCAATCATGGTTGCGGCTAGTGACACCGGTATGACGCAGTGCAAGGGTGCCGGGCATGACGAAGACCAACGGGGGCTTCGAGCCCGTCTTCTGCACCGTCGTACCGCCGCACGTCCTCGACAAGCTGGCCCAGGCCGAGGACCCCGCGCTCGCCGATCCCGCGCGCAAGACCCTGGAGCGCGACGCCTTCGAGCGCACCCACCGCCGGCTGACCACGGTCATCGGCGCCCCGTCCGTCACCGCGCCGCTCGGCGCGGAGGCCGGCAAGCCGCACCGCACCCTCTACGACGCGAAGCACCGCACCGAGCTGCCCGGCAAGAAGGTCCGCGCCGAGGGCTCGGAACCGGGCAAGGACGCCACGGTCAACCGCGCGTACGCGGGCCTCGGCGCCACCTTCGAGCTCTACCTCAACGCCTACGAGCGCGACTCGATCGACGCGAACGGCCTCCCGCTGGACGCCACGGTCCACTACGACAAGGACTACAACAACGCCTTCTGGAACGGCGAGCAGATGGTGTTCGGCGACGGGGACGGCGAGATCTTCCTCGACTTCACCATCCCGATCGACGTCATCGGCCACGAACTCACCCACGGCGTCACGCAGTACACCGCCAACCTGACCTACTTCGGCCAGCCCGGCGCGCTCAACGAGTCGATGTCCGACGTCTTCGGCTCCCTCATCAAGCAGTACACGCTCGGCCAGACCGCCGCCGAGGCCGACTGGCTGATCGGCGCGGGCCTGCTCGCCCCGCGCGTCACCGGCAAGGCGCTGCGCTCCATGAAGGAGCCGGGCACGGCGTACGACGACGACGTCCTCGGCAAGGACCCGCAGCCCGCGACCATGGACGACTACGTCCGCACCGGCCGCGACAACGGCGGCGTCCACATCAACTCCGGCATCCCCAACCACGCGTTCTACATCGTCGCCACCACCCTCGGCGGCCACGCCTGGGAGCGGGCGGGACAGATCTGGTACGACGTGCTGACCGGCGGGCAGCTGAAGAAGGACGCGCTGTTCGCGGACTTCGCGACGCTGACGGTGGCGGCGGCCAAGGCCCGCTACCAGGACGGCGAGGAACTCCAGGCCGTGCTGAAGGCCTGGGAGCAGGTCGGGGTGCGCACGGCGTAATTCCGTACTACACACGGTCCCATGCGTATTCGAGTGAGGCGCACGGGCGGATTCGCGGGCATCGAGCGCAGCGCCGAGGTGGACACCTCGGGGCGGCCCGACGCACACGAATGGCGAGCCCTGGCCGAGAAGGCGGTCTCCGACGGGCGGCACCTCCCGCCCGTCGGGGTCCCCGACGGGTTCAGCTACGAGATCACGGTGGACGGGAGGACGGTCTACGCGGCCGACCCCCGGCTCACCGAGGAGCAGCGGCAGCTGATCACGCGGGTGCTGAAGGAGGGAGCGTAACGGGCAGTTCACGCTGGGGCGTTGACTTCCCTTACCGGCGGTAAGGATGATCCCGCCCATGGCGACCAACGCGATACCGAAGTTCCCGGCCGGCTTCCTCTGGGGCGTCTCGACCTCGGCCCATCAGATCGAGGGCGCGGCGGAGCTGCGCGAGCCCTCCGTGTGGGACGCGTTCACCGCCGAGCCGGGCCGGGTGAAGGACGGCTCGACGGCGGCGACGGCCTGCGACCACTACCACCGCTACCGCGAGGACGTGGCGCTCCTGGCCGACCTGGGCGTGGACGTGTACCGGTTCTCGATCTCCTGGCCGAGGGTGAACTCCCCCGGCGGGCTGGACTTCTACGACCGGCTGGTCGACGAGCTCTGCGCGGCGGGCGTCCGCCCGGTCCCGACCCTCTTCCACTGGGACCTGCCGGTCGGTCTCGACTGGCTGGAGCGGGACACCGCGGCCCGGTACGCCGAGTACGTCTCGGTCGTCGCCGAGCGGCTCGGCGACCGGGTGCGGAAGTGGATCACGCTCAACGAGCCCGCCGAACACACCCTGTTCGGCCATGCGCTGGGCGCCCACGCCCCCGGCAAGCGGCTGATGTTCGACGCGCTCCCGGTCGCCCACCATCTGCTCCTCGCCCACGGTCTCGGCGTCCAGGCCCTGCGCGCCCGCGGCGCCACGGACATCGGCATCGCCAACTCCCACGGCCCGACCTGGCCCGCCTCGCAGGAGCAGCCGGACCTGGAGGCGGCGGCGTTCTACGACCTGCTGCTCAACCGGCTGTTCGCCGAGCCGATCCTGCTGGGCGAATACCCGGACGGGCTGGGCGACTTGATGCCGGGCGACGTGGCGTCGGACCTCAAGGTCGTCTCCGAGCCGCTGGACTTCTACGGCGTCAACTACTACGCGCCGACCCGGGTGGGCGCCCCGCAGGGCGCGGACATCGAGTTCGGCGGGCTGACCATCCCGGCCGAACTGCCCTTCTCCGTCCAGGAGATCGAGGACGTCCCGGTCACGGACTTCGGCTGGCCGGTGGTCCCGGAGGCCCTGACGGAACTCCTCACGACCTTCCGCGAACGCTACGGCGACCGGCTCCCGCCCGTGGTCATCACGGAGAACGGCTGCTCGTACGAGGGCCTCCACGACCGCGCCAGGATCGACTACCTCGACAGCCATGTGCGGGCCCTGCACCGGGCGGTGGAGGCGGGCGTCGACGTCCGCGGCTACTTCGTGTGGTCGCTGATGGACAACTTCGAGTGGGCCGAGGGCTATGCGCAGCGGTTCGGCCTGGTGCACGTGGACTTCACGACGCAGGAGCGGACCAAGAAGGACTCCTACGCCTGGTACCAGTCCCTGTTGCGGGCCCAGAGGTGACGACGGCGGCCCTGGACGAACCCGTCGAGCGGGTCGGCCGGGGCTGGACGGCGGCCCTCTCGCTCGCCAACGTGGCGATCTGGGTGGGCTGGTACGGCCCGCTGCAGATCCTGCTGGCCCGCCAGGCGGAGGACTTCGCACCCGGCACGGGCATGTCGAAGGAGACGCTGCTGGCGTGGGTGACGGGCGCCGGGGCGGTGGTGTCCCTGGCCGCGAACCCGTTCTTCGGCGCCCTGTCGGACCGGACGACGGCGCGCTGGGGCCGCCGTACGCCGTGGATCGTGGCCGGGGCGGGCGGCGGGTTCCTGTCCCTGCTCCTGCTCGCGGGCGCGGGCGGCCTGTGGCTGATGACGCTCGGCTGGTGCCTGGTCCAGCTGACCCTGAACGCGTCCTTCGCGGCCGTGACGGCGGCGGTGCCGGACCGGGTGCCGCGGCTGCAACGCGGGTCGGTGGGCGGGTGGCTGGGGGCGGCGCAGATCCTGGGCGCGGTGGCCGGTACGGGGCTGGCGACGGCGGCCGGCGGGATCGCGGCGGGGTATGCGGCGTGCGCGGTGTTCGCGCTGGCGGGCGTCCTGCCGTACGTCCTGCGCTACCCGGACCTGCGCCTGGCGACGGCGGACCGCCCGCCGTGGCACGGCCGTTCCTTCGCCCGCGGATTCTGGCTGAGCCCCCGCCGCTACCCGGACTTCGGCTGGGCCTGGCTGACCCGGTTCCTGATCAACCTCAGCAACGCGCTGGTGATCCTCTACCTCCTCTACTACCTCCGGGACCGGCTCCACCACGACGACCCGGAGCAGGGCGTCCTGATCCTCACCGCCGTGAACAGCGTGACGCTGCTGGCCACGGTGGTGGTGGGCGGTGCCTGGTCGGACCGGGTGGGCCGCCGCAAACCGTTCGTGCGCTGGTCCGGGGCGCTGATGGCGGCGGCCACGGCGCTGCTCGCGGCCTGGCAGACCTGGGCCGGCGCGATCGTGGTGGCGGCGCTGCTGGGCCTGGCCCTCGGGGTGTTCATGTCGGTCGACTTCGCGCTGATGACGGACGTCCTGCCGAAGGCCCTGGACCGGGGCAAGGACCTCGGCGTCATCAACGTCGCCAACGCCCTCCCCCAGGTGGCCGCCCCCGCCGTGGCCGCACCGATCGTGACGCATCTCGGCGGGTACCGGGTGCTGTATCTGGTGGCGGCGGTGATCGCGGTGGCGGGGGCCGTGTTCGTCGACCGTATAAGGGGCGTGGACTAGAGCGCTCCGGCGTCCCTGGCCGCGTAGACCGACGGATACACCGGCCGGTACCCCAGCTCCCTTCGGATCCGTTCCGTGGACATGAGCACCAGCCACGGGTCGGGGTCGGTCCGCTCGTACAGCTCCGGCGGGACCTCGGCGCCGTTCAGCTGGTGCAGCTCCACCGCCGTGACGGGGGCGTCGTCGGCGATGTTGTAGATCCGGCCCGCGATGCCCGGCGCGTGCAGGATGCGCAGCAGGCCCTGGGCGACGTCCACGTGGTGGCCCATGTGCAGGCGCTGGGTGGCCGCCCAGTTCCCGGCCCACATCAGGGACTGGGCGAGATGGGGGTCGCCCTCGCCGTAGACGAAGGGGAGGCGGGCGACGCGTACGTCCAGCCCGTCCATCGCGAGCAGTTCCCGCTCGGCCCGCGCCTTGGACTCGGGGTAGGCGCCCCACATTCCCCCGCCGGGCCGGCTCTCGTCGTCCTCGGTCAGCGGCCGCCCGCGTCCGGTGCCGTACACAAGGCCCGTGCTGACCTGCACGAACCGCCCCACCCCGGCCGCGAGCGCGGCATGCCCCAGCTCCACGGCCGCCTCGTGGTTGACGGCCCGGGCCTCCTCGTCCGGCACCCCGCGGAAGGCGGCCGCGACATTCACGACCACGTCCACGCCGGCGACCGCCTTGCCGAGCACCTCGGCGTCCCGCAGATCGCCGACCACGACCTCGGCGCCCAGCTCGGCGAAGGGTTCCCCGCGGGTGGCGTCCCGCACGAGCACCCGTACCCTCTCGCCCGGCCGGGCCTGGGCCAGCAGCCGAGGCACGAACCGTCGGCCGACCTGCCCGGTCGTCCCTGTCACCAACGTCAGCATCCTGTGCTCCTCTCGTCGGTGACCAGCCTCTGCCGGGTTCGTGCCGGCCGGGAGAGACCTCTCGATCGGGGGACCGGCAGTCCCTGGATAAGGAGGGCGGAGTGCCGCAGGCTGGAGGGGTGAACCGACCCGAACTGGCGGACTTCCTACGCCGTGGCCGCGCCCGCCTGACCCCGTCGGACGTGGGCCTGACGCCGGGGGCGAGGCGCCGTACGCCCGGCCTCCGGCGGGAGGAGGTGGCGTCGCTCGCGGGGATGTCCGTGGACTACTACACGCGCCTGGAACAGTCCCGCGGCCCGCGCCCGTCCCGGCAGATGCTGACGGCACTGGCGCGTGCGCTGCGGCTGACGGACGTCGAGCAGGACCACCTGTTCCATCTGGCGGGCGAAGAACCCCCACGCCGGGAAACGGCGTCGGCCCACGTCCGCCCCGGCCTCCTGCTGATCCTCGACCGGCTGCACGACACCCCGGCGCAGGTGGTGAACGACTGCGGTGAGGTGCTGGCCCAGAACGCGCTGGCGAAGGCGCTGGTGGGTGACGTGATGTCCCGGCCGCGCCGGGACCGCAACCTCCTGCGCCGCTTCTTCCTGGACCCGGCGGTCCGGGACCTCTTCCCGGAGGAGGACATCGCCGTCCACGCCCGGACCCACGTCGCATCGCTCCGGGCGGTGGCGGCGGCCCGCCCGGACGACCCGGAACCGACGGCACTCGTCGCCGAACTACGCGCCCTGAGCGAGGAGTTCGCGGCCCTCTGGGAGGAACACGAGGTGTCGCAGCGCAACCGGGCGACGAAGCGCTTCCTGCACCCCGTGGTCGGCCTCCTGGAACTGGACTGCGAGGTGATGCTCAGCCACGAGCACCACCACCTCCTGATAGTCCACTCGGCCCGCCCGGGCACGGAGGCCTACGAACGCCTCCAGCTGCTCAGGGTGGTGGGCCTACAGGACCTGTCCCCGTCAGAAGCCCAGACGCCGTAGCTGCTTCGGGGTGCAGATCAGAGGCCCAAGCGACGCAACTGCTTCGAGGTGCGGATCAGAAGCCCAGCTTCCGCAACTGCCGAGGATCCCGCTGCCAGTCCTTCGCCACCTTCACGTGAAGGTCCAGGAACACCGGCGTCCCCAGCAGCGCCTCGATCTGCTTGCGGCTCTTGATGCCGACCTCCTTCAGGCGCTTGCCCTTGGGGCCGATGATGATGCCCTTCTGGCTGGGGCGCTCGATGTAGACGAAGGCGTGGATGTCGAGGAGGGGCTTGTCGGCGGGGCGGTCCTCGCGGGGGAGCATCTCCTCGACGACCACCGCGATGGAGTGGGGCAGCTCGTCGCGCACGCCCTCCAGCGCGGCCTCACGGATCAGCTCCGCGATCATGACCTGCTCCGGCTCGTCGGTGAGGTCACCCTCGGGGTACAGCGCGGGGCCTTCCGGCAGCAGCGGCACCAGCAGGTCCGCCAGCAGATCCACCTGCTTGTTCGCCGTCGCCGACACCGGCACGATGTGCGCCCACTCGATCCCCAGCTCCTTGCCCAGCTGGTCGATCGCGATCAGCTGCTCGGCGAGGGCCTTGGAGTCGACGAGGTCCGTCTTCGTGACGATCGCGACCTTCGGCGACTTCTTGATCCCGGCGAGCTCCTTGGCGATGAACCGGTCACCGGGACCGATCTTCTCGTTCGCCGGCAGGCAGAAGCCGATCACGTCGACCTCGGCCCAGGTGGTCCGCACGACGTCGTTCAGCCGCTCCCCCAGGAGCGTCCGCGGCTTGTGCAGCCCCGGGGTGTCCACCAGGATCAGCTGGGCGTCCTCCCGGTGCACGATCCCGCGCACGGTGTGCCGCGTCGTCTGCGGCTGGTCGGCGGTGATCGCCACCTTCTGCCCGACCAGAGCGTTCGTGAGGGTGGACTTGCCCGCGTTGGGGCGGCCCACGAAGCAGGCGAAGCCGGCGCGATGGGGAGCCCCGGTCGGCTCAGACGGCTCGGATGACTGACTGCGAACGCTCATGGCGCCCATTCTCCCTGATCCACAGACCCCCGCCGCACAGGCGTCCCCTTACCCGTCTCCCGGTGAGCTCCCGGAAACCTCCACGCAACGAAACATCGAGGAAACACCGCCGTGCCCGACCGGAAACGCACGCCGGTGAACCTCTGACGAGCCCCCACACCGTTGGAGACGACCGTGACCCTCGCCGCGCAAGGTATCGACACCGGCGACACCGCCTGGCTGCTCGCCGCCACCGCCCTCGTCCTGCTGATGACCCCGGGTCTGGCCCTGTTCTACGGCGGCATGGTCCGCACGAAGAGCGTCCTCAACATGCTGATGATGAGCTTCGTGTCGATCGCGCTGGTCACGGTGGTGTGGCTGGCCGCCGGCTACTCCCTCGCCTTCGGCGACGACACCTTCCAAGGCCTCATCGGCGGCCTCGACCACGCCGGCATGAAGGGCCTCGGCCCCGACAGCGTCCAGGGCACGGTCCCCACCCTCCTCTTCGCCACCTTCCAGCTCACCTTCGCGATCATCACGGCGGCCCTGATCAGCGGCGCGATCGCGGACCGCGCGAAGTTCGGTGCGTGGCTGGTGTTCGTGCCGGTCTGGGCGCTGCTCGTATACGTTCCCGTCACCCACTGGGTCTGGGGCCCGGGCGGCTGGATCCTCGACAAGCTCGGCGCACTGGACTTCGCGGGCGGTCTGCCGGTCGAGATCACCTCCGGCGCCTCCGGACTGGCCCTCGCGCTCGTCCTCGGCCCGCGCCTCGGCTTCAAGAAGGACGCGATGCGCCCGCACAACCTCCCCATGGTGGTGCTCGGCGCCGGCCTCCTCTGGTTCGGCTGGTTCGGCTTCAACGCCGGCTCGGCGCTCGGCGCCAACGGGCTCGCCGCGGCCGCCTTCCTCAACACCCTCGCCGCCGGCTGCACGGGCCTGCTCGGCTGGCTCTTCGTCGAGCAGAAGCGCGACGGCCACCCCACCACGCTGGGCGCCGCGTCCGGCGCGGTGGCGGGCCTGGTCGCGATCACCCCGTCCTGCGGCTCGGTCTCCCTGCTCGGCGCCCTCGTCGTCGGCCTCGCCGCGGGCGTGCTCTGCTCCTACGCCGTGAGCTGGAAGTTCAAGCTCGGCTACGACGACTCGCTGGACGTCGTCGGCGTCCACCTGGTCGGCGGCGTCGTCGGCACCCTCCTCATCGGCGTCTTCGCGGTCGAGGAGATGACCGGCGGCCCCGAGGGTCTGCTCTACGGCGGTGGCCTCGCCCAGCTCGGCAGGCAGCTGGTGGCCGTGGCCGCCGTGGGGGCGTACGCCTTCCTGGTGACGTACGGCATCGGCAAGCTGCTCGACAAGGCGATCGGCTTCCGCGCGAGCGAGGAGCAGGAGCACACCGGCCTGGACCTTACGGTGCACGCCGAGACCGCATACGATCACGGCGTCCTGGGCCACGGCGCCCCGGTCAGCGCGTCCTCCGTCCCCTCCGCCCAGAAGGTCAAGAGCCAGGCATGAAGCTCATCACCGCCATCGTCAAGCCCTACCGCCTCGACGAGGTGAAGACCGCCCTCCAGGAGCTGGGCATCCACGGCCTGACCGTGAGCGAGGCCAGCGGTTACGGCCGCCAGCGCGGCCACACCGAGGTGTACCGCGGCGCCGAGTACCAGGTCGACCTGGTCCCGAAGGTCCGGATCGAGGTCGTGGTGGAGGACGCCGACTCCGACGCCGTCATCGACGCGATCGTCAAGGCCGCGCAGACGGGGAAGATCGGGGACGGGAAGGTGTGGGCACTGCCGGTCGAGACGGTCGTGCGCGTACGGACGGGCGAACGCGGCCCCGACGCGCTCTGATCGCGAGGACGGCCCCCGCCCCCACGACCATCCCCAGCAGCACGGCCATCAGCCACGGCAGCGCGAGAAAGGAGGCGCCCGCCGACTCGCGGGTGTCCTTCGCGCTCGCCGTGAGCGTCACCTCACCCCAGTCCAGCTGGGGCGCGCCCCGCCACGGCTCGCTCAGCCGGACGCGCGGCCCGGGCAGCAGCTCGGAGGGGACCTTCGTCAGGTCGCGAGCGAGCAGCGTACGGCCGAACAGGCCCGTCGCGCGCAGCTCGACCTTCGGGTCGAGGGTGACATTGCCGGTGTTGTGCAGGGTGTACGAGACGGTCGCCGCGCTGTCGCCCAGTCCCGGCACGAGCGGCTGGTGGTGGCTGACCCGGACGTCCTCCACCGAGATCGCGGGGAGGGTCGGCCCGCCGACCCGCAGATAGACACGGGCGGCCACGGCCCGCCGCACCCCGAGCGCGACCGAGCCGTCGCCCCGGTCGATCCGCTCGTCGAGGGCCACGATGGCTCCCGGATGGTCACCGGGCTCGGCACCCTGCGGCACCTTCATCGTGAACGGCACGGTCACCTTGCCGTGCGCGGGAACGGTGACCCGGGCCTTCGCGGGCCGCGCCCACACCCCGACGCCGCGCATCCTCTCCGTCACCGTGCGCACGGCGAAGCCGCCGTCGCGGGCGGTGTTGTAGGCGTCGGCGGCGTACAGGCGGAACGTCAGCGCCTTCCCGGTCTTGTTGGCGACGACCACCTTGTCGGTGAGGGTCTGCCCGGGGTCGGCGGAGAGATAGAAGTAGGGACGCGCGGCGACCTTGGACGCGAGCGGGTACACGGACCAGCTGCCGTTGTCGGCGGCGTGCGCGCAGGGGGTGACGAGGAGGAACAGAAGGCCCAGGACCAGGGCGTGGAACGTACGGCGCATGGGTGCGGACCCCCACTTGGACGAGGCGACACGGGCGGGTGCGGACGCCCGTACGGTCAGCTGAGCGTGAGGGTGAGAACGCCGGAGTACGTGCCCGGAGGCGTGAACGCCGGTACGTTCAGGGAGAGTTTCGCGTCGACGGTGAACTCACCGCCGGTGACCGTGCCGTCGGGGGCGGACGCGAGGGTCGCCCCGGCCGTGCCCACGGTGCCGGAGGAGCCGGCCTGGCAGGTGCTGGGGCTGCCCGCCTTGGTGGTGCAGGCGGGGGTCCAGCTGAGCGCCCCGGCATCGATCTTGGCGCCGGGACCGGTGAAGTCGGTGACCTTGCCGGTCAGGGACCAGCCCGCGACACCGCCACGGAAGTCCTTGACGCTCACGGTGTTGAGGTCGCCGCCCGAGGCGCCGCCCTTGCCGTAGTCGACCGCGCCCAGGGAGACGGTGTCCCCGGCCTGGGTCATGGAGAGGGTGCCCGCTTTCACGGTGGTGCTGATCTTCTGGGCGTTGTCGGGGACGGGTGTGTTGTCGATGACGGTGTAGGCGGCGGGCCCGGCACCTGATTGATCGCTCCAGCTCGCGCCCTCGTAGGCGACGACACCGGTGGTGGTCTTGTCGTTCACGACGAGCGACCCGCTGAAGGCACCGGCCGTGTCCGCCGTCACGGTCGCGGTGTCCGCGGTCTGGCCGGCACCGGAGCGTCCGGCGAGGGTGACGGTCGCGCCCGGGGTGAAGTGGCTGCCGTTGACGGTGACGCTGTCACCGGGGTTCCCGGAGGCCGAACCGAGCGTGATGGCACGGGTGTTGGGCTGGGTGGCCGGACTCGCGGTGATCGTCTCGGAGACGGGCGCGGGCGGGCTGATGACGGTGCAGGGGGTGTCCAGCTCCAGGATGTAGCTGGTGTGGATGTTGTAGTCACCGGGCGAGAGCGTGATGGCTCCGGCGGTGGTGACGGTGAAGGTGCCGGTCATGCTGAACGACGGGAAGGGCGCGTTGCCGGCGACCGGGTCGTTCTTCTTGGGCCCGACGACGGTCACGTCCCCGGTCTGCGCCCCGCCGAGCCTGACCTTTCCGGACGGCGTCATGATGTCGGCCGGGAGGCTGATGGCGGTGGGGTTGCTCGCGGCGGGCTTGACGACCGTGTAGGTCACGGTGACGGTGTCGCCGACCTTGGGGGCGGCCTTGTCGACCGTGATGAGCGCGGTGGTGGTGCCGTCGATGGGCGGGATGCCGGCGACGGCGGGCGGGATGCAGTGGGTGGCGAAGTCGACGTTGCTCGCGGCTTCGGCCGGCCCGACGAGCGCACCGCCGGCGGTGACGGCGAGCGCGGTCGCCCCCAGCAGCGACGCCAGTCGGCGTCTTCGGATTCTCATGGTTGGTTGCCCCCTCCGAGGGATGCGGGCGCAGCGGCTCTTCTGCGCCGACAGGGGGCATTGATGTGGGGATTGCGTGAGAAGTCAATGGAGCTGCCGCAGTAATCTGACGAACCATCAATTACCGCGGCAGCACCGGCATTTGCTCGTACTCAGTCGAACACGAACGGACCGGGCGACTGCGGTGCGGTCGCCGTGCAGGTGATGGTGATCCCGAAGACCGTCATCGTGAGCGAGCCTCCGTAGGCCTCCAGGCTGTCACCGGAGGCCACGACGCCGGGGAGCGGGCCGACCTGCACGGGGTCGCCGGCGGCGATCGCCGGGTTCTCGGTGGCGGTGAAGGACGTGGTGCCGCCGGCGGCGTTCACCAGCGTGAGGGTCGAGGTGATCGAGTCCTCGGACAGGCCGATCGGTGCGGTGATGGCCGAGGAGTTGATCGTCATGGTCGCGGCGGTGCCGTCCTGGGTGGCGGTGATGGTGGCTTCACCGCTGCCGAAGCCGCCGCAGTCGGCGTTGATGGTCGCGCTGCCCGGGCTGACGGCCAGGGCGGCGGGCGCGCACACCAGCCCGGCGATCGCGAGCGCCCCGGTCACCAGTGCCGCACCGGTCGCTGTTCGTTTGCCTCTCATCGGGTTCCGAATCCCTTCCCGTGTCGGGGAAGTGCCATGTGGGGATGGATGGGAGATGCCCGAACGGCCCGTCGGCGGGGCGTGGTGCGGGACGCGCCGCGTGGGGGGTGGCGAGGTAAATCTGACGGACCGTCGGAACTACCGGTTCCATTGATGCGCGAGAGACTGAACACGGCAAGGTTCAATTTCGGCCGACCCCGAAAGGGCGGCGCGGGCGATGTCAGCCCGCGGTCACCGTGGCCCGCACCACCCCGTCCGGCCCCGCCAGCAGCACCGGTGTGGCCGCCCCGCCCAGATCCCGCACCGCGGCCCGGTCCGCGACGGCGACCGTCTCCGCCTCCGTCACCACCGCCGCCGCCTCCAGCGACTTGGCCCCGGACGCCACCGCCATCGCCACAGCCGTCTGCAACGCGCTCAGCCGAAGGGACGCGAGAGCCACCGTCCCCGCGACATAGGTGCGGCCGGTGTCGTCGCGTACCGCAGCCCCCTCGGGCACACCGTTACGGGCCCGTGCGGAGCGGGCCAGGGTGACGATCTTGCGGTCCTCGGGGTCGAGGTCGGGCACGTTGCTCTCGGTCATGCCCCGAGCATACTTAGGCGTTTGTCCCGTCCCGGACGCGACCGTGCCCCCGGGCATCCGTGCGCAGCGGAGGCCTCGGGGGCGTGGATCGCGCGAGGTGGGGCGGGGCGAGCCGGTCAGCAGACGGGGATGCCGGAGGCCGGGTCGGCGCCGACGTTCACGTTGCCGCCCCACACCCAGACGTTGTTGAAGATCCCGCCCGCGCCGTAGTCGACGACCTGGCCGTGATACCAGACATTCGTGGTGTAGCCGCCCACGGTCACCCGCTCACCGCGGGTGTAGCACAGGATGCCGGCCTCGCTCTCCTCGGTCGTCGTGTGCAGGAGCCGGCCGCTGGTCCTGGCGGCGTCGCGCAAATTGCTGTTGGCCTGCACGGTCGTCGCAAAGACATCGCCGGGGCCGGACGGCGCGGCCCCGGCCGTCCCTGCGGCGCCGAGCAGGGAGAGGGTTGCGCCGAGCGTCAGCCCGGCGGCCACGGCGGTCCTGCTTCGCTTGGTCATGGGTGCTCCTCGGTGTGGTTCCGCGCGTCAGCAGGGGGAGAGCTCGGGGGACGGGTCGGCACCCACGTTCACGTTGCCGCCCCACACCCAGACGTTGTAGTAGGAGTGCGGCGGCGTCGCGGCGTAGTCGTCGACGTAGCCGACGTACCAGACGTCGGTGCCGTAGCCGCCGGCCTCCACGTACTGACCGCGCACGTAGCACCTGATGAGCGCCTTGCTCGTGGAGGTCGTGGTGCCGACGAGCCTGCTGTTCGTCGTGGCGTCCGCCCGGAGGTTGCTGCCCGCCTGGATCGTGGTGTTCACGCTCTGCGCGGCGGCCTCCGCGCTGCCGGCCGTGCCGAGCAGGGAGAGTGCCGCACCGAGCGCCAGCCCCGTCGCCGCCAGCCTGGTGGATCGCTTCGCCATTGTGTCCCCTTGCGGTGGATGCTTCCTGGTCGGCCTTACGACGGGTGGCGCGGCGCGTTCGTATGACCGTGCCGCGGACCGTCTTCGCGGATCTCTGATGATCTCTTCCGCTCAGAAGGTGCAGTCGTCGACGTGCGCGAGGTGCTCGTCCCCCGTGATGTACACGTTGTTCACCCAGCCCCAGTACCGGTTCGGTGCCTCCACGTACGTCCACCACCGGCTGCTGTAACCCGCGTCGCTGATGAGCTCCCCCTGCTTCTGGCAGTAGGCGGTGACGGTGGTCTGGGACAGCGTCGCCACGACCCCGCAGTTCTGCCGGGAGGGGTAGGCCCTGCACGTCTCGGCGGGGGCTCCCGAGGCGCCGTTGCGGACGTTGACGTCGGTCGCCCACACATGGACCTCCGTGAAACCCGTCGCCGCGGCCCGGGAGACGGCGGGCTGCGCGGCCAGCTCCGGCTGGGCCGTCGCGGTCGCGGGGCCGGCCAGCGCCGCGGCGGCGACGAGGAAGGCCGTGGTCAGCGCTCGGAGCGTGCGGGGTGAAGTACGGGGTGACGTGTTCGGCATGGTGGAGGGGCCTCTTCCTCGTCCGGCGGCGGTCGCGGGCGGCGGGTGCCGCGCCGCTCACACCGGCGACGGGGCGGGGGCGCCTCTCGTATGAGTGCCGACGGCTGCGTCAGCGCCCCCGAGCGTCGGTCGCCTCCATGGCCTCCAAGGGTTCGAGCGCCTCGCGGGTGCCGAGTCGGGCGAAGACGTCGTGCGCCTCCCGCTCGAACTCGCGTCCCGTCACGGTCCGGCCCTGGGCGAGTTCGGCGCGCGCCAGGTCCCGCAGGGTGCGGGCGCGCCACAGCGGCAGGTGCAGCGCGTCCCACAGCCCGAGGGCCCGGCGCAGGGTCTCGGTCGCCGACTCCCAGTCGGACGCGGCGAGATACCACTCGCCGAGGGTGCGCAGGACGAGGGCCTCGCCGAACATGTCCTGCCGCTTGCGGGTGATCTCCAGGCACCGGTCGAGCCGCCGCCGGGCCTCGGTCATCCGGCCCTGCCGGAACTCGGCCTTGGCGAGGGACTGGCTCGCGTACATGATGCCGTACGCGTCGTCCGTCTCCTCGAAGAGGGCGAGGGACTGCCGCAGCAGGGCCTCCGCGGCCGCCAGTTCGCCCCGCGCCCGGTGACACAGGCCCAGTGACCGCAGCGCGAGCGCCTCGCCATGCCGGTCCCGGGCGCTGACGTACAGGCGGTGGGCACGGGAGAGCGCCTCCCATGCCTCGTCGTCGCGGCCCTGTTCCCGGTGCACGAAGCCGATGCCGTACAGCACATGGGCCATGGACGCGTGGTCCGCCGGCTCCCGGTACTGGTCGAGCGCCGCGGTCAGCAGGGGCAACGCCTCGTCGTAGCGGCCCTGTTCGCGCCGGGCCGCCCCCATGCCGGCCAGCGCGTCCGCCCGGCCGGTGCGTACGGACCGCTCCTCGAACAGCCGCAGCGCCAGGGCGAAGAACGCGTACGCCTCGTCCAGGCGGTCCTGTTCCAGGCGGAGCCGGCCCAGACCGTTCAGCAGCCAGGCCTCGCCCTCGATGTCCCCGGCCCGGCGTACCGCCGCCAAGGCCACGTCGTGGGAACGGGACCAGGCGTCGAACTGGTTGTAGAGGGCCACGGAGGCGGCCATGAGGGTGGCGGCGAGTTCACGGGCGGCGTCGGACATGCCGCGGTCGGCGCAGTGGATGACGGCGGCCAGCAGACACGGCAGCTCGGCCGCGAACCAGGCGGACGGCTCATCCGCGCCCCCGAAAACCCCACCCACACCGCGCACGACCCCGCCCACGACCTCCGCAACCCCGCTCGCACCCGCCTCCGCCCCGACCAGGACCTCCGCACCCGTCTCCGGCCCACCCGCACCCCGCCCCACCCCGGCATCCGCCCGCCCCGCCCCACCCGTGCCCGCGACCGGCAGGAGCCGTGACGCGCCTCCCGGGCCGTGGGCCGCGGCGAGGCGGGCCATCGTCAGCCAGCGGGCGACCAGTCTGCGTACCGCAGCCTCGCGGTCCTCCCGCGTCTCGTCGACGAGGCAGCGCTCGCGGGCGTACTCGCGCGCCAGGTCGTGGATCCGGTAGCGCGTCCGGCCCGTCCCGTCGGTGCCCACGACCTCCACGAAGTGGCAGTCCACGAGTTGTTCGACCGCGTCCTCCGCGTCGTCCTCACCCACGTCCAGGAGCGGCCCGGCGACCCACGCGGCGAAGTCGGGCAGGTCGATCAGGGCGAGGCGGCGCAGGGCGCGCTGCTCCTGCTTGTCCAGGTCCGCGTAGCCCATGCCGAGGCTCGCGCGCACCTCCAGGTCGCCCGCCTGTAGTTCGTCCAGTCGGCGGTGCTCATCCCGCAGGCGGGCCACCAGCCGCGCCGGCGTCCAGTGCGGGCGGGCGGCGAGACGGGCACCGGCGACCCGGACGGCGAGCGGCAGCCGGCCGCACAGCGTGACGATCTCGGCGGCCCGCTCGGGTTCCAGCGCGGTCCGGGCCGGTCCGGCCACGCGGGCCAGCAGATCCAGTGCCTCCCCTTCGGACGGCACCCCCAGATCGAGGTGGGCGGCGCCCTCCAGCGCGACCAGCCGGCGGCGGGCGGTGATCAGCACGGCCGAGCCGCCGCCCGGCGGGAGCAGCGGGCGCAGCGGGGCCTCGCTGACACCGTTGTCGAGGATGAGCAGGACCCGGCGGCGTGCGATGTGCGTGCGGTACAGCCCGAGGAGGTCCTCCTCGTCGCGTGCCGGGGTCTGCGGATCCACCCCGAGCGCGCGCAGCAGTCTGGCCAGGGCGTCCGCGGTCCGTACCGGCTCCGAGTCGGAGGCGCGCAGGTCCACGAAGAGCTGTCCGTCGGGGAAGAGCGCGGCGGTGCGATGGCCCACGTGGACGGCCAGAGCGGTCTTGCCGGTGCCCGAGCGGCCGGAGATCACCCCGATGGGCGGCGCGGTGCGCAGCGGGTCGCGCACCTTCTCCAGCAGTGCGGTGGCCCAGGCCGTCTGCTCGTCACGTCCGACGAAGTCGGCGGCGTCGGGCGGGAGTTGGGTGGGCACCGGCGGACGGGTGCCGGCGTCGGGCCGCTCGTCACGGCGGACCGCCGTGGTGTCCTCGTCCGCGCGCGGGGCGGCCGCCGCCGGTACGGGCACGGCTCTCCTCCCGGCGGGCGCGGCTCTGCGGGCCGTCGGCACTCCGAGCACCGCCGTGTCCGCCCGGAGCAGGGCCTGGTGCAGGGCCCGCAGTTCCGGGCCGGGGTCCGCGCCCAGTTCCGTACGGAGCAGCCGACGGCCCTCGTCATAGCAGCGCAGGGCGTCGGGCATCCGGCCGGAGCGGAACAGGGCGGTCATCAGCTGGCCGCGCGGGCGCTCCCGGAGGGGGTGGGCGGCGACATGGGCGACGAGTTCGGAGACGAGATCCGTGTGCCGGTCCAGGTCCAGCTCGGCGGAGAACCTGAACTCCTGTGCCTCCAGCCGGAGTTCCGTCAGGCGCAGCGCCTCGACCCGGGCGAAGGACTGGCCGAGCCCTTCCAGGGCGTCCCGGCCGCGCCACAGGCGCGACGCCGCCTGAAGAAGCTCGACGGCCTCCTCGGCCCGCCCGGCGACGGCCGCCTCCCGGCCGGCCGCGAACGCCGCCTCGAAGCGCCGGGCGTCCACGGCGGCGGGCGGGAACTCGGCGACGTAGCCGGGGGTCCGGGTGCGGATGGCCTCCGCACCCTCGGTACCGGCCAGGGCTCGGCGCAGTCCGGAGACGTGCGAGGCGACGAGCGCCCGCGCGGTGGCGGGCGGCTCCTCCTCCCAGACCAGATCGACCAGCCGCTCCACGGACAGCACCTCACCGAGACGCACGACGAGAGCCGCGAGGATCGCGGTCGGTTTGGGACCGTTCAACGCGATCCGGTGTCCCCCGCGCAACACCTCGACCGGACCCAGAAGGCAAACGTCCACCGCGTCCCCCGATCTCACGTCCTGGAGCCGGGGACCGTGCCGGCCCCCACTGACACTCACCTCCGCCCGCGGACCGCGGGTTGCACGGCTGACCGATGTGACGGAAGGGGTGTCCGGAATTCATCGGTCCGCAGGTACGGGTGGCGCGTTCCCGGCCCTGCATGCGTCCTGCAGAAGATCTGCATCGATCCTGCAACGCCCGCCGCGACGCTGTGAGCGTGACGGACATCATCCTGCTCTCGGACCCCCGGGTCGCCGCCACGCGTGTCACCGACAACGGTGAACCCCTGGTCGACGCCCGGGAGTTCGCCGCCCTGCGGGTCGACACGCGGAAGACCGACGACGACGGCTCGTACGCGCATCTGCGGGCCGACGTACTGCGCCGGCTGCTGCTCGCACAGGAGGCGCTGCCCCACGGCGTCCGCCTGCTGATGGTGGAGGGCTTCCGGCCGCCCGCCCTGCAACACCGCTACTTCGAGGAGTACGCGGCGGCGCTGCGCCTGGCGCACCCGGACGCCGGCCCGGCCCGGATCCGGGAGCTGGCCAGCGCGTACATCTCGCCCCCGGAGGTCGCCCCGCACGTCAGCGGCGGCGCGGTGGATCTGACGCTGTGCACGGCCGACGGCGCCGAACTGCCGCTCGGAACGGAGGTCAACGCCACCCCCGAGGAGAGCGCGGGCGGTTGCCGCACCGCCGCGCTCAACATCGACGCCGAGGCCCGTGCCCACCGGGCGGCGATGGGCCGCGCCATGACGGCCGCGGGGTTCGTCAACTACCCCACCGAGTGGTGGCACTGGTCGTACGGGGACCGGTACTGGGCGCTCCTGACCGAAGCGCCGACGGCCAAGTACGGGCCCGCCGCCCTGAGCCCCACCACAGTCTGAGACAGCCGGATTCCGGGGGAACACCGTGCAGAACACCACCACCGACCACATGACCGCCGCCGAGTTCGACGAGGCGTTCACCGCCGTGATGCCGAAGCTGCGGCGCCGGCTGCTGGCGCTGACCGGCAATCCGCACGACGCCGACGACCTGCTGCAGGAGACGTACCTGAGACTCTCCCGCCGGGCCCGGGCACGCACCCTGGCGCGTCAGCAGCAGCCGTACGCCTACACCTGCGCGGCGGCGCTGAACCTGCTGCGCGACCTGTGGCGGCACCCCTCGCGCCAGGAGCGCTGCACCGACCGGCTGCCGGAACACGGCTGGGACGGCGGCTTCGCGAGCAGGGAGGCCGAGGCGGTGGCGGCGGCGCTGCTGAGCGGGCTGTCCCCCAAGGAGGCGGCGGCCGTGATCCTGGTCGACATCGAGGGCCTGACCCACGACATGGCGGGGGAACGGCTCGGCGCACACCGCGGCACGGTGCAGCGCAACCGGATGCGCGGCCTCGCCAAGATCCGCGCCGCGCTCGCCGCGTAGGAGGCCGAGCCCGCCGCCCAGGAACCGGCCACCGCACCGCCCCACCCACACGCGGACCACCGCACCGCCCCGCACACACGGACCGCCGCACCATCCACCGCACCGGACGCCACCGACCCGTACCGCACCCATGCATTCGCGCACCCATGCACCCGCGCACCCGCGCACCCACCACCCGAGGGGGACCCATGCGTCGCACCCACCGCACGCTCGCGACGGCAGGAGGGCTGCTGCTCGCCACCGCATTGACCTGTACCGGTACGGCCACGGCCGCCTCGGCACCGGCCGCCTCGGCGGACGTGTCCGCCGCCGGCTGCCGTCCCCTGGCGGACGCACCCGCCCAGGCACAGGCGATCGTCAACGCCGCGTGCTCACAGATCGGGGTGCCGTACTCGTGGGGCGGCGGCTCCATCCACGGGCCGACGTACGGTCAGGACTATCCCGGCGGCGGCCCCGGCGCCCACGACAGCCAGGTCAAGGGCTTCGACTGCTCGCACCTCGTGCAGTACGCGGCCTGGCAGGGAGCGGGCATCGCCCTGCCCGAGGGGACGTGGAACCAGGCCCGGTGGAGCGAGGCCACCGCCCGGTTCACCCGCGCCCAGGGGATCGCGCCCTTGCAGCCCGGCGATCTGCTGCTGTGGGGCTCGAACCCGGCCGACCTCGGCAGCGTCCACCACATCGCCGTCTACCTCGGCAACGGCAAGATGGTCGAGGCCCGGGAGTCCGGGACGCTCGTGATGGTCAGCGACGTCCGGCTGAACTCCGAGTACGCGGGGGCCCTGCGCATCACCGGCGCCCAGCAGCCGCCCGAGGGCACCAAACGGTTCATGACCTGGGGCTCCGATGTGGCCCTCCGTCCCGACCCCAGCCTCCAGCAGCCGCCCGTGGCCCGGCTGCCCGGCCCGACGGCCGTGGACGTCCTCTGCCAGAAGCACGGACAGATGATCACCGCCGAGGGCTACACCAACGACGCCTGGTCGTACCTGCCCAAGTACAAGGCGTGGATCTCGAACATCTACATCAACGACCCGGCGGCCTGGCTGCCCGGGGTCCGCGAGTGCTGACCGGCCGTTTCCCGCACCTCCGTCCCGATCCGCACACCGCTCATCCCACCCATGAAGGAGACACCGCCATGCGCGTACTGAAGCGCACCAAGCCCATAGGCCTGCTCGTCGCCGCGGTCGCCGCTGCCGGGCTGGTCCCGCTCGCGGCCGGCCAGGCCGCCGCCGCCCCGCCCGCCAAGGCCGCCGCCTACGCCGGTTCCTGCCCGGCGGCCGGCACGGTCACCCAGGGGTGGAGCTCCGGCCACGACGGCGTCGACATCGCCAACAGCCGCGGTACCTCGATCTACTCCACCGGACCCGGCACCGTCATCGCCTCCGGCCCCGCCAGCGGCTACGGCCAGTGGATCCGCATCCGGCACGACGACGGCACCATCACCGAGTACGGCCACATGTACGAGCGTCTCGTCTCCGTGAACCAGCGGGTCGACAGCGGCCAGCTGATCGCGCTCATGGGCTCCGAGGGCGACTCCACCGGGCCGCACCTGCACCTCAGGGTGTACGCCTCCACGTCCGCCACCCGGGGCGTGGACCCCGTCCCCTATCTCAACGAGCGCGGTGTGAACCTGCCGTGCACCCCGGGCAGCGGAACGCCCGGCACCAACTTCACCACCTGGGGCACCTCGGTACGGGTGCGCACCGACGCCCGGCTGAACGCGGCGGTCGTGCGCACGCTGACCGGGCCGACGGCGGTCAACGTGCAGTGCCAGAAGCACGGCGACGTGGTCAACGCCGAGGGCTACACCAACGACGCCTGGTCCTTCGTCCCGGCGCTCGGCGGCTACATCTCCAACATCTACATCGACCACCCCGCCTCCTGGCTGCCGGGGGTACCGACATGCTGACCGGCATCCTGAGCCGTTCCCACGCCGGTACGAGAGGGGTCGCGGCGGTGGCCCTGGCCGCCGGGCTGCTCCTCTCCCCCGGCCTCACCTCGTCCGCGTGGGCCGCCGACTCGGCGCCCTGCACCCCCGACCCCGACTACCGGGGGCTGTACCGCTGCCCGATCTGGGGCACGGACGTCAACCTGCGTTCCCGTCCCGATCCGGAGGCCCAGGTCGTCGCCACGTCGCCGCCCGGCGGCTGGCTGCTGGCGGAGTGCCAGGTCAAGGGGGGTCGCGCGACCTACGGCGGCTACTCGCACACCTGGTGGGTCAAGGCCCCGGCGCGAGGCGCGGTCCCGGCCACGTACATGAGCGAGATCTTCCTCGTCGGCGGCGGCGACGACGAGCCGGACTCGGGCCTGCCGGTCTGCTGACCGGTTGAGAGCGCCGAGGAGCCCGTCTCCTCGGCGCTCTCGTGCTCCTCCCCACCCCCAACCCCACTTCCCCCCTATCCCGAGGACGACCATGACGACCTTGAACCGCGCACGGGGCGCGCTGCGGGCGGGCGTGCTGACCGCCGCCCTCGCGGCGCTGCTGTGCGGCACCGCGACGACCATGTCCGCCGCCTCCGCCGAGTCCCCCTCGGCGCGCCCGGCGTCGGCCCGGGCCGACGTGCCGGCCGGGGTGACGGCGGGCGTCGCCGTCTTCGACCGCCAGACCGGCACCTTCACCGAACAGCTGAACACCGCCGCACAGTTCAGGTCGGCGTCCGTGGTGAAGCTGCTGATCGCCCTGGACGTGCTCTGGAACCGCGGCCCCGACGCCCTGCCGGCCAGCGACCGGGCCAGGATCGACACCATGCTGCGCGGCAGCGACGACGACGCCGCGAGCACGTTCTGGTCGAACAACGGCTCAGGCGCGATCGTCGACCGGATGGTCACCCGGCTCGGCCTGACCGACACCGCCCGGCCGCCGTCCACCCACCCCGGCTACTGGGGCTACACCGCCCTCTCGGCCCGCGACACCGTGAAGATCTACCGCTATCTGCTGGACTCCGCCCCGGCGGCGACCCGCGACTACGTCCTCGGCGACCTGCGGCGGTCCACCCGCTGCGCCACCGACGGCTACGACCAGCACTTCGGCATCGCCGGCTCCTTCAACCGGCCCTGGGCCGTCAAGCAGGGCTGGTCGGGCTTCAGTTCGGGCGGCTGCACGGCACCGGCCACGACGGCCGCGAAGGCGGCCCGGACCGGTGAGGCACCGGCGGGAACGGCCGCCCGGACGCCGGCGGTCGCCGACGCCGTGGATCTCACCCGCCCGGCACTGCACACGACGGGTGTGGTGGGCGCGGGCGACCGCTCCATCGTGGCGGTCTTCACCCTGCACCCCAGCGGAACGTCCTACGGCAAGGCCTACACCGACATCGGGCGGCTGACCCGTTCACTGAACGTCCCCGGCGCCGCCCGCCCCGCCGGTACCTGGGTCGGCACCTGGGGCAGCGGGGTCCGGGTGCGCACCGAGGCGACGACCGCCTCCGGCGCGGTCACCACCCTGCCCGCCGGAGCCGAGGTCCTGGTCGGCTGCCAGAAGCGCGGCGAGCAGGTCAGCCAGCCGCCCTACGTCAACGACTGGTGGGCCCGACTGCCGCAGTACGGCGGCTACATGACCAACATCTATCTCAGCGTGCCGGAGAACCAGGTGCCCGGAGTGCCGGTGTGCTGACGCGCCCCGGAACGGTCACGGCCGGTCCAGGCGCAACCGCTCCGCCCGCGGCAGACCGGCCACCACCAGGTCGTAGGAGTCCTCGATCAGCTCCCGCACGAGCTGGTCGGGCAACTCCCCGTCGACCGTCACGGTGTTCCAGTGCCGCTTGTTCATGTGGTAGCCGGGGATGATCAGGCCGGGGTGGTCGGCGCGCAGCCGGACCGCGTCCTCCGGGTCGCACTTGAGGTTGACCGTCAGGGGGCGGTTGTCCAGCCAGGACAGGGCGAACATCTTGCCCAGCACCTTGAAGACCGAGATCTCCGGCGAGAAGGGGAAGTCCTCCACGGCCGCGTTGAAGGACAGACAGAGGGCGCGCAGCTCCTGCGGGGTCACTCGTCCTCCTTGGACACTTCCACGGGCTCCACCAGCACGGTCACGATCTTGTTCCGCCGGCCGGCCGCGGCCTCCGCCGTCAGCCGCAGGGCCCGCTCGTCGGGCAGGTCCACGACGGCCGAGGCGCCGGCGATCGGGACGCGCCCGAGGGCCTTCGCGAGGAGTCCGCCGACGGTCTCCACGTCCTCGTCGTCGTACTCGTCGAGGCCGTACAGCTCGCCCAGGTCGGTGATGTCGAGGCGGGCGGTGACCCGGTAGCGGTCGTCGCCCAGCTCCTTCACCGGCGGCAGCTCGCGGTCGTACTCGTCGGTGATCTCGCCGACGATCTCTTCCAGGATGTCCTCGATGGTGACGATGCCGGCGGTGCCGCCGTACTCGTCGATGACGACGGCGACGTGGTTGCGGTCGCGCTGCATCTCGCGCAGCAGGTCGCCGGCGTTCTTGGTGTCGGGCACGAACGCGGCGGGCCGCATGGCCGTGGAGACCAGCTCGCTCTCCGCGTCCCGGCTGATGTGCGTCTTGCGGACCAGGTCCTTCAGATACACGATGCCGACGATGTCGTCCTCGCTCTCCCCGGTCACCGGTATGCGGGAGAAACCGGAGCGCAGGGCGAGGGTGAGGGCCTGACGGATCGTCTTGTAGCGCTCGATGACGACGAGGTCGGTGCGCGGCACCATGACCTCCCGCACGAGGGTGTCGCCGAGCTCGAAGACGGAGTGCACCATGCGGCGCTCGTCGTCCTCGATGAGCGACTCCTTCTCGGCGAGGTCGACCAGCGCGCGCAGCTCCGCCTCGGAGGCGAAGGGGCCGCGGCGGAAGCCCTTGCCGGGGGTGAGCGCGTTGCCGATGAGGATCAGCAGGTTCGGGATCGGGCCCATGATCCGCGCGAGCGGCAGCAGGACGTACGCCGCCGCCGTCGCGGTGTTCAGCGGGTGCTGGCGGCCGATGGTGCGCGGGGAGACGCCGACGGCGACGTACGACACCAGGACCATGACGCCGATCGCGACGAGCAGGGCCTGGGTGGTGCCGTCGAACTCCTGGAGGCAGGCGTACGTGACCATGGCGGCCGCGGCCATCTCGCAGGCGACGCGGACCAGCAGCGCCACGTTGAGATAACGGGTCGGGTCGGCGGCGACCTGCGCGAGTTTGGCGCTGCCGCGCCGGCCGCCGCGGACGGCTTCCTCGGCGCGGAAGCTGGAGACGCGCGCGAGGCCCGCCTCCGCGCAGGCGGCGAGCCAGGCGACGACGACCAGGGCGATCGCGCCGGAGACGAGGGGAAGGCTCATGACACGGTCGGGGCCGGCGACGGACCGGTCAGCCCCTTCTCCGCGCGCCAGCCATCGACGATGGCGGCCTGGAGGCCGAACATCTCGGCCTTCTCGTCCGGCTCCTCGTGGTCGTAGCCGAGCAGGTGCAGCACGCCATGGACGGTCAGGAGCTGGAGCTCCTCGTCCATGGAGTGCTGCGTGGGCGCGTCCTCCCCCTGTTTCTTGGCCACTTCGGGACAGAGCACGATGTCGCCGAGCAGCCCCTGCGGGGGCTCCTCGTCGTCCTTGCCGGGCGGCCGCAGCTCGTCCATCGGGAAGGACATGACATCGGTCGGCCCGGGCAGGTCCATCCACTGGATGTGCAGCTGCTCCATGGCGTCGGTGTCCACGACGATCACCGAGAGCTCGGAGAGCGGGTGGATGCGCATCCGCGCGAGTGCGTAGCGGGCGATGTCGAGGATCGCCTGCTCGTCGACCTCGGTTCCGGACTCGTTGTTGACGTCGATCGACATGGTGCTGCGGTGTCTACTTCCCCTTGTGCCCGGCCCTGCCCCGGCCGCCCTTGGTGTCCTTGTGGGTGCCGTTCTCGGTGCCGTGCGTGCTGTCGTACTTCTCGTACGCGTCGACGATACGGCCGACGAGCTTGTGCCGTACGACGTCCTGCGACGACAGGCGGGAGAAATGGACGTCGTCGAGGCCTTCGAGGATGTCCTGGACCTGACGCAGACCCGACTTGGTGCCGTTGGGCAGGTCGACCTGGGTCACGTCACCCGTGATCACGATCTTCGAGTCGAAGCCGAGGCGGGTGAGGAACATCTTCATCTGCTCGGGGGAGGTGTTCTGGGCCTCGTCGAGGATGATGAAGGCGTCGTTGAGCGTACGGCCGCGCATGTACGCCAGGGGGGCGACCTCGATCGTGCCCGCGGCCATGAGGCGCGGGATGGAGTCGGGGTCGAGCATGTCGTGCAGCGCGTCGTACAGCGGGCGCAGGTAGGGGTCGATCTTCTCGTAGAGCGTGCCCGGCAGGAAGCCGAGGCGCTCGCCCGCCTCCACCGCGGGGCGGGTCAGGATGATGCGGTTGACCTGCTTGGACTGAAGGGCCTGCACCGCCTTGGCCATGGCGAGATAGGTCTTGCCGGTACCGGCGGGGCCGATGCCGAAGACGATCGTGTGCTTGTCGATCGCGTCGACGTACCGCTTCTGGTTCAGGGTCTTGGGGCGGATCGTCCGGCCGCGCGAGGAGAGGATGTTCTGGGTGAGCACCTCGGCCGGGGTCTCCTGGCCGTCGTTGGTGCCGTTCTCGCTCGCTCTGAGCATCGCGATGGAGCGTTCCACTGCGTCCTCCGTCATCGGCTGTCCGGTGCGGAGCACCAGCATCATCTCGTCGAACAGGCGCTGGACGATGGCCACTTCGGCGGCGTCGCCGACCGCGCTGATCTCATTGCCCCGGACATGGATGTCGGCCGCCGGGAAGGCCTTCTCGATCACGCGCAGCAGGGAGTCGCCGGACCCCAGCACGGTCACCATGGGGTGCTGGGCGGGGACGGTGAACTGTGCTCTCGCCTGTCCCTGCGCGGGGGTGCGATCTGTGGGTGTCTGAGTCATGGGCCGGCTCTGTAGGCCTTGCTCGTCCTCCTCGAAACGACTCGCCCGCCACATGGGCGGCCTGGCGATTTCCAGGGTACGCCGGGGGACTGACAACGCCGAAGGCCTTTTCCGCCCGCGGCGACCGGGGTGCGGGCGCCCTCGGTGCCGCGGTGAGCCCTGCATACGCCCCCCGCGCGCGTGGGGAGAATGCGCGCCGACACCGCTCCGCGCGCACCGGGTTCTCGTCGCGCCAGTCCGGGAAAGCAGGTCGGCCGTGCTCTTGCGTCTGCCCACGTCCGTGTCCGAGGCACGCCAGTGCCTGTCCGAGGGGGCGATACCCGTCGGCGGAGCCACCCTCCAGTGGGCCGTCTGGCAGCGGGACGGCTTCCCCCGGCAGGCGATGAGCCTGCGCGAGGTGCCCGAGGCCAATGTGCTCGGCGCCGGGGAACTGGGGGCGGCGGTGCCGCTGCACCGGGTCGACGAGCGGGTGCCGGAGGTGCTGCACCGGGCGGCGGCCGGGGTCGGCACCGGTGCCGTGCGCAGGAGTGCCACGGTCGGCGGGAACATCGTCGGCAGCACCCTGCGCTGTCTGCTGCCCGCGGCCGTCGTGCTGGACGCGCGTGCGGTGGTGCTGGACACGGAGGGCCCCTACGAGACCGACCTCGCCGAGCTGACGGCGAAGCGTCCGCTGCTGCTGAGCCTGCGCTGGCGCACCCCGCTGGCGACCGCCTACCGCAAGCTGTCGGAGGCCCCCGGCGGCCCGCCCCCGCTGGTCGTCGCGACCGCCGTACACGCCCCCGCGGGCATCCGCCCCCTCCTGCGGATCGCCGTCCGCGACGGCTATGACGTGCTCGCGGAGAGCACGGAGTGCGACGGCGGCGCGGAGCCGGTGCTGGACGCGCTGGCCGGTACGGCGATCGGCGCGCTGCCGGCCGAGGCGCGCGAGGTGGTCCGGGACCAGGTGACGGAGCTGCTGGCCCGCACGGCCTCGTAGGGCCCCGCAGGCCCTACGCCGACCGCCGGAACCCGATCGTCGGTACCGCTCGTCTCAGCGGCCACGGGCGGGCCTGCTCCGCCGGTACGAGCTCCGCCAGGAAGCCGTACCGCCGCAGGGCCGCGGGGTCCTGGCCCGGCAGTGACTGGACCTTGCGCCACCAGGCGCCGATCTCCGACCAGCCCGGTGCCGACAGGGAGCCGCCGAACTCCTGGACGGAGAGCGCGGCCGTCAGCCCGGCGAAGGCGAGCCGGTCGGCGAGCGGCCAGCCCGCCAGCGTGCCGGTGACGAACCCGGCGACGAAGACGTCACCGGCGCCGGTGGGATCGAGGGCCTCCACGGCGATGGCGGGCACCTCGGCGGACTCCCCGGTCCGCCGGTCGACCGCGTAGGCGCCCTCCGCGCCGAGGGTGACCACGGCGAGCGGCACATGGTCGAGGAGGGCGTGGGCCGCCTCGCGCGGGCAGGAGGTGCGGGTGTAGCGCATGGCCTCCTCGGCGTTGGGCAGGAAGGCCTCGCAGTGTTCGAGGTCGACCAGGCCCGCCAGGTCCCAGGCGCCGGTGTCGTCCCAGCCGACGTCGGCGAAGACGCGGGTGCCCTTGCTCGCGGCCTGGGCGATCCAGGGGGCGCGCTTGCCCGGCACCAGCGAGGCGACGGCGGCACGCGCGCGTGGCGGGCAGTCCGGGGCGCCCTCTTGGATGATTGCCGCCTCCGGGGGCGGCTCGTGGCCGTGGGAGACCATCGTCCGCTCGCCCTCGTACGCCATGGAGACGGTGACCGGGGAGTGCCAGCCGGGGACGGTGCGTGACGGCGAGAGATCGATGCCCTCGCCCTGGGCCAGGGCGTCCCAGCAGTACTCGCCGTAGTGGTCGGAGCCGAAGGCGGCGGCGAGGGAGGTCCTCAGCCCCAGCCGGGCGAGTGCGGTGGCCATGTTGGCCACACCGCCTGGGCTCGACCCCATCCCGCGCGCCCAGGACTCGGTCCCGCGCACGGGTGCGGAGTCGAGCCCGGTGAAGATGATGTCGAGGAAGACGGTGCCGGTGAGATAGACGTCCCAAGGGGGGTCGTCGGGGGTGCGCAGCGCGGCGAGCGGGTCGACCTGGGCCTGACACGGCCCGGCCGCTCCTCGGTGCGACGGTCCCTTTCCGGTGGACGCGTTGGATGCGCTGGACGCGATCACGGGGCGCTCCCTGCGAGTGGTACGGATTCAGCCAGTCTGCACCACACCACTGACAACAGGGGTGTCAACACCGGCTCGCACCACGCGTCCCGCTCCCCCGCCCGGCACTACCAGCGCGGCACCCCCGGCGTCACCCACCCCGGCTCCGCGACCCGCATGGCCGCCGCGTCGTCCCGCTCCCGCAGTCCTCCGTCGTCGTCGACCCACCGCCGGTGCAGTGCCCGCAGCCGCTCCCGGTCGACCTCGACGCCCAGCCCCGGCGCGTCGGACACGGCCACCTTCCCGCCCTCGAACACCAACCGCTCCGTCAGCACGTCCTCCGTCTGCCACGGGTAGTGCGAGTCGCACGCGTGGTGCAGGTCGGGCACGGTGGCCGCCACCTGTGTCATCGCGGCCAGCGAGATCCCCAGGTGAGTGTTGGAGTGCATCGACACCCCCACCCCGAACGTCCGGCAGATCGCGGCGAGTTGCTGCGTGTTGCGCAGGCCGCCCCAGTAGTGGTGATCGGACAGCACCACCTGCACGGCCCCCTTCGCGAACGCCTCCGCGATCTCCGCGAACGTCGTCACGCACATGTTCGTGGCGAGCGGCACCTCGGTCCCGGCGGCCACCTCGGCCATGGCGGCCGTACCGAGCGCGGGATCCTCCAGATACTCCAGGACGTCCCCGAGCTCCTCCGCCACCTTCAGCGAAGTGGCCACGGACCAGGCGCCGTTGGGATCGAGCCGCAGCGGATGTCCGGGAAACGCCTCGGCGAGCGCCCGCACCGCGGCGATCTCCTCGTCCGGCGGGAACACCCCGCCCTTGAGCTTGAACGACGTGAACCCGTACCGCTCCTTGAACAGCCGGGCCTGCGCCACGACCCCGGCCGGATCGAGGGCGGCCCCCCAGTCGTCCTTCTCGGCGGCGACGCCCGCCGGATGGTCGGCCCACTTGTAGAACAGGTAGGCGCTGTACTCGACGGCGTCCCGCACCTTGCCCCCGAGCAGCGCGTGCACGGGCAGCCCCAGCGCCCTGCCGAGCGCGTCGAGACAGGCGACCTCGAACCCGGAGAGGACGGACAACCGCAGCTTGTCGGCGGTCTGCACACCGCGCAGCCCACCCACGTCGACCTGCCCGGAGACCCGTGCATCGGCCACGGCCACCTCGTCGGCGACCGCGAACAGGCCGTTCAGGTCGGACACCTGACGTCCGATCAGCTTCCGCGCGAACGGCCGTGCCAGCTCCAGGTACTTGGTGTCGCCGTACGTCTCCCCGAACCCCACCACCCCGCCGGCCGTCTCCACCTCGACGATCAGCCGGGGCGTGTACGGCTGGTGCACCCCTTGCGTGTTGAGCAGCGGCGGGTCCGCGACGAGGATCGGTGTCAGCCGTACGTCGGCGATCGTGAGATTCACTGCGTCATCTCCTCATGTAGACGACATCCACATATAAAGATGGAGGTTAGATACGCGGACAACAGCCGTCAACGGCGCCGTCCCGTCGGATTACGATCGGCGCATGTCAGAGACAGGGGGCGTCCGCGAGGTGAAGTCGGCGGCGCGGACGGTCGAGCTGCTGGAACTCCTCGCGGCCCGTGGGGACCGCCCGGCGCGCCTCCAGGAGCTGGCCGACGCGCTCCAGGTCCCCCGCAGCTCGATGTACGCCCTCCTCCAGACCCTGATCTCGCGCGGCTGGGTCCGCACCGACGTCACCGGCTCCCTCTACGGCATCGGCATCCACGCCCTGCTGACCGGCACCAGCTACCTCGACTCCGACCCGCGCGTCCGGGTCGTACGGCCGTATCTCGACGAGGCGTCCGACGCGCTGGGCGAGACCATCCACATGGGCCGGCTCGACGGCCGGGACGTGGCCTATCTGGCGACCCGCGAGTCCCACGAGTACCTGCGCACGATCAGCCGCGTCGGCCGCCGCCTGCCGGCACACGCGGGCGCGCTGGGCAAGGCGCTGCTGGCGGAGCGAGCGGACGCGGAGCTACCGCAGGGGCCGTACGAGGCGCTGACCCCCAACTCGCACACCACCAGGGAATCCTTGCTGACGGACCTGGCGGAGACCCGCTCCCGCGGCTACTCGATCGACCACGAAGAAGGCGTCCTCGGCATCGTCGGCTTCGGCTTCGCCCTGCGCTACGACGCCCCCGCCCAGGACGCGATCAGCTGCTCGGTGCCGGTGGCCCGCCTGACACCGGGGCACGAGGAGCGGATCGTCACGGTGATGCGGGAGATCAGGGCGAAGATCGAGGCGGCGCCCCCTGGGAACGGAGCGGCGGCTCAGTGGCGGTGAAGGCAGTGCTGCTACCCACCCTTCCCCACCCCAAACACGAAGTGCCCCACATCACACCCCCCACTCTTCTTCTCGAACCGCGTGCTTGATACAAATTGCCCGCGCGTTCCTGTCCGTCGACGGTCGTCGCCCAACCCCCTTTTCTGAGCCGCTTCTTTCGCATGCCCTGGGAACGCCCGTGTCCGCCCGTCGCTCCACCCTGCCCTGGCCCCTCGTCGCCCTTTTCACGGCCGGGTACCTCGCCCCGTACCTCCTCCCGACCACCGTCGGCCGGCTGGACTCGGGGCTTCCGCTCTCCGCCACCGAGGCGGGCGCCGTCGGCAGCGCGCTGCTGCTGAGTTCGGCCTCGGCGGGCTTCCTGCTCGCCTCCCGCGTCGACCGGATCGGCCCGCGCCTCCTCGCCCGCACCGGCCTCGTCCTCGCCGTCCTCGGCTACGGCGGCGCCGCGCTCACGCACACCGTGGGGGCCGTCATCGCGGGCGTGCTCATCGGCGGCTTCGGCTCGGGTACGGCGACGGCGGTGGCCGCCACCGGCATCGCCGCCCAGCCCGACCCGCACCGCACCACCACGCTCGGCCTGCTCGGCGTCTCCGCACTCGCTGGCGCCGTCTATCTGACGGTCCCGCACCTCGGCCCGGGCCACGGCCAGCCGCTGGCGGCGATCGCCCTCACGGCGGCGGCGGTCTGGCCCCTGACCGCCCGCCTCTCACCGTCCACGGCACCCCACCGCACCCGGCAGCAGGCGAAGACGCCCCTCCCGCACCTGCGCGCCGGTCTGCTCCTCGCCGGCACCCTGCCGTGCTGGTCCCTCGCCCAGAACTCCCTGTGGGGCGTCAGCGGCCGCATCGGCCTCGACCAGGCCCACCTCACCGAGGCGACCGTCGGCGCGGTCTTCGCGATCGCCCTCGGCGCCGGTCTGCTCGGCGTCATCGGCGCGGGCGCACTCGGCCCCCGGCTCGGCAAGGCTCTGCCCATCGGCGCGGGCACGGCCCTGATCGCCGCCTGCATCGCGCTGAGCGCCTCCGCGACCGACCTCACGACGTTCGCGACCGGCGAGATCGCGTGGAACACGCTCTACCCGATCGTCCTGTCGTACGTCATCGGCCTGGCCGCCTCCCTGGACCCGAGGGGCCGCTGGGCGGTCCTGGTCGGCTCGGCATCGTCCCTGGGCACGGCGGCGGGCCCGTTGGCAGGCAGCCTGCTGTCGGCACAGGCGGGCTTCGAGGCCATGGGCTGGGTGCTGGCGGCGGGCTTGCTGGTGATCGCGGTGCCGATGACGGCGGTGGCGATGGGCGCGGGCAGGCGCTCCTTGCCGGTGGTGGAGATCCCGGTGGAGGCGCCGTCCTACGACAAGGCAACAGCTGCGTAGAGGGCCTTCAGGGGCGCGGGGAACTGCGCGACAAGCCCCCACCGGGCCCGCAGCCAGACTCAAAACCGATACGCATCCACCTCGGCGAGATACCGAGCCCTCCGCTCCTCATCATGCTCAAGAAAACTCGCCAGGAACGAGTTCCGAGCAAGCTCCCGCAACCGCTCCTCCCCCAGCCCCAACGCGGAGCGCACCGCATCGAAGTTGTCCCCCGCATACCCCCCGAAATAGGCAGGGTCGTCAGAGTTCACGGTGCACAGCAACCCCGCATCCAACATCGCCGGAAGCGGATGATCCGCAAGCACATCAACCGTCCGCAGCCGCACATTCGACAGCGGACACAAGGTCAACGGAACCCGCTCCCGCACCAGCCGCTCCACCAGCGCCGGATCCTCCACGCACCGCAGCCCGTGGTCGATCCGCTCCACCCCGAGCACGTCCAGCGCCTCGGTGATGTACGCCGGCGGCCCCTCCTCGCCCGCATGCGCCACCCGTCGCAGCCCGAGCGCGGCAGCCGCCTCGTACACCTCGCGGAACTTCACCGGCGGATGCCCGACCTCGGCGGAGTCGAGCCCGACGCCGACGATCCGGTCGAGGTACGGCTTCGCGGCCTCCAGCGTCCGAAGGGCCGACCCGGCGGACTCGTCCCGCAGGAAGCACATGATCAGCTGCGTGGAGACACCGTGCCGGGCCTCGCTCTCGCCGAGCGCCCGCCACAGCCCCTCCACCACCGTGCCCATGGCCACACCGCGCGCGATGTGCGCCTGTGGGTCGAAGAAGATCTCCGCGTGCCGCACGCCCTGCGCGGCGGCGCGGGCGAGATAGGCGTTCGCCAGATCCTCGAAGTCGCGCTCGGTGCGGAGCACGGCCATGAGCTCGTAGTACAGGTTCAGGAAGGACTGGAGGTCCTCGAAGTCGTACGCCTTGCGCAGCTCATCGGTGTCCGCGTACGGCAGCTCGACGCCGTTGCGCGCGGCCAGCTCAAACGCCAGCTCGGGCTCCAGTGTGCCTTCGATGTGCAGGTGCAGTTCAGCTTTGGGGAGGGGCATCAAAGCATCGTACGGCCGCTTTACCGCCGTTTCGGAACCGGTACCCGCAGCAGGTCGTGCGCCACCGTCAGCTCGCCCTCGAACCCGGCCGCCCGCGCCTGCCGCTCGAACTCGTCCGGCTCGGTGTAACGCTGGCTGAAGTGGGTGAGGACGAGATGCCGTACGCCGGCGTCCCGGGCGACGGTCGCGGCCTGCCCGGCGGTGAGGTGGCCGTGTTCGACCGCGAGGTGCGTGTCCTCGTCGAGGAACGTGGACTCGATGACGAGCAGGTCGCAGCCGTCGGCGAGCGCGTACACGCCGTCGCACAGGCGGGTGTCCATGACGAACGCGAACCGCTGTCCGCGGCGGACCTCGCTGACGTCCGCCAGGGTCACGTCCCCGACCGCGCCCTCGCGCTGGATGCGCCCGACGTCCGGCCCCTTGATGCCGTGCGCCGCGAGGCGGTCGGGCAGCATGCGGCGGCCGTCGGGTTCGACGAGGCGGTAGCCGTAGGACTCGACGGGGTGGGAGAGCTTGCGGGCCTCCAGCGTGTAGGAGGCGGACGCGCCCAGCGCCCCGTCCTCGCTCACCGGGGCCTGGGTGAGCGCGACCGTCTCCCGGTAGGCCGTCGCGTACCGCAGCCGGTCGAAGAAGCGCTGGCCGGACTTCGGGTAGTGGGCGGTGATCTCGTGCGGGACGCGGTCGAGGTTGATGCGCTGGATGACGCCCGCGAGACCGAGGGAGTGGTCGCCGTGGAAGTGGGTGACGCAGATCCGGTTCAGGTCGTGCGCGGCGACCCCGGCGCGCAGCATCTGGCGCTGGGTGCCCTCGCCCGGGTCGAAGAGGATGCCCTCGCCGTCCCAGCGCAGCAGGTAGCCGTTGTGGTTGCGGTGCCGGGTGGGGACCTGGCTGGCGGTGCCGAGGACCACCAATTCACGTACGGACACGGTGACTTACCCGGGGGGCCAGGCGAGGCCGCGGCCGCCGAGGACGTGCGCGTGCGCGTGCCAGACGGTCTGGCCGGCGCCGGCGCCCGTGTTGAAGACGATGCGGTAGCTCTCCAGCTTCTCCTCGTCGGCGACGGTCTGCGCCTCGCGCAGCACGTCGGCGGCGATGCTGGGCTCCGCGGCGGCGAGCGCGGCGGCGTCCCGGTAGTGCACCTTGGGGATGACCAGGACATGCGTCGGCGCCTGGGGGTTGATGTCCCGGAAGGCGACGGTGGTGTCCGACTCGCGGACGATCGTGGCCGGGATCTGCCCCTCGACGATCTTGCAGAACAGGCAGTCGGCCTGCGGCTCCCCTGGCATGTGCGTCCTCTCACCGTAATCGCCCGAAGTCTGAGGGGCATCGTATCGAGCAGGTCAGGGAAGCGACGGAGGCACCTTCGCCGGAGTCCCTTCCAGGGCCTCCAGGGCGAGCCTTATGGCCTCGTCCAGTTGGACGTCCCGTCCCGCCCCGTGGTCCTGCGGGCGCTGGACGACCTCCACGTCCGGGTCCACGCCGTGGTTCTCCACGCCCCACCCGTAACCCTCCAGCCAGAAGGCGTACTTGGGCTGGGTGACGAGCGTGTCGTCGACGAGGTGGTAGCGGCTGTCGATGCCGATGACGCCGCCCCAGGTGCGGGTGCCGACGACCGGGCCGATGCCGAGGGCCTTGATGGCCGCGTTGACGATGTCGCCGTCCGAGCCGGAGAACTCGTTGGCGACGGCGACGACAGGGCCGCGCGGGGCGTCCTGCGGATAGCTGTAGGGGCGCATGCCGCGCGGGCTGGCCCAGCCGACGATCCTGCGGGCCAGCTTCTCCACGACCAGCTGGGAGGTGTGGCCGCCGCGGTTCTCGCGGACGTCGACGACGAGCCCCTCGCGGGCCACCTCGACGCGCAGGTCGCGGTGGATCTGCGCCCAGCCGGGGGCCTGCATGTCGGGGACGTGGAGGTAGCCGAGGCGGCCGCCGGAGCGTTCGTGGACGTAGGCGCGTCGGTCGGTGACCCAGGCGTGGTAGCGCAGCGGCTCCTCGTTGGCGACCGGGACGACGACCGCGTGCCGTACCTCCCCGCCGCCGGACGGGGAGATGGTCAGCTCGATCGCCTTGCCCGCCGTACCGACGAGCAGCGGCCCCGGACCCGTCACCGGGTCGACCGGCCGGCCCGCGACCGCGACGATCGCGTCCCCGGCGCGGACCGCGACGCCGGGCGCGGCGAGCGGGGAACGGGCCTCGGGGTCGGAGGTCTCCGCGGGCAGGATGCGGTCGATGCGCCAACTGCCGTCCGGGTGGCGGGAGATGTCGGCGCCGAGGAGGCCCTGCCGGGCGCCGCTGCCGTAGCCGCCGCGCGGGACGACGTAGGCGTGCGAGGTGCCCAGCTCGCCCTGGACCTCCCAGAGCAGGTCGACGAGGTCGTCGTGGGTGGCGACGCGGTCGAGGACGGGGCGGTAGCGGTCGAGGACGCCGTCCCAGTCGGTGCCGCCGAGGTCGGGGCGCCAGAAGTGGTCGCGCATGATGCGGCCGGTCTCGTCGTACATCTGCCGCCACTCGGCCGCCGGGTCGATCGTCTGCCGGATCCGGGTGAGGTCGACGGTGATGTTGGTGTCGCTGTCGTCGTCGTTCGAGGCGCGGCGGTCGCTCGGTACGACCTTCAGCCGGCCGTCGGTCCCCAGCAGGACCCGCTTGCCGTCGCCGCTGACGGCGAAGTGGTCGACGTCGGCGGCCAGATGCTCGACGCGCTGCTGGACGAGGTCGAAGCGCTCCAGCTCGGTCTTGGGGTCGGGTGCGTCGGGCGTGGCCCGGGAGGCGCCCAGCACCCCGCGCACCGGGTGCCTGAGCCACAGCACGCCGTCCTTCGCGGCCCGCAGCTCGGAGTAGCGGGCGGCCTCCACCGGGAAGGGCACGATCCGGTCGGCGAGGCCTTCGAGGTCGATCCGGGTGGCCGGGGCGCCCTCGCTGTCGGGGGTCTCGTCCTTGTCGGGCGCGTCGAAGGGGCGGCCGTGCCGCTGCGGTCCGAACGGGGACGGCGTGGTGGCGGCGAGGGTGATGAGGTGCGGGCGGGCGCCCTCCACGAAGGCCAGGTCGAAGACGTGCTCGTCGTAGACCGGGTCGAAGGAGCGGGTGGAGAGGAACGCCAGGTGCTTGCCGTCGAGGGTGAAGGCGGGGGCGTAGTCCTGGAAGCGCAGCGGGGTCGCCTCGGTGACCGACAGGTCGGTGGTGTTGGCGAGGCGGAGCTGGCTGAGCGGGCGCGGGCCGGGGTGGGACCAGGCGAGCCAGGCCGAGTCGGGTGAGAAGACCAGCCCGGCGGCGTCGCCGTCCTCGCTGCGGTCGATCTCGCGGACCTCGCCCGTCTCGCGTTCGACGAGGAGGACGCGTCCGTCGTGCGCGGCGACGGCGGCCCGGCTGCCGTCCGGTGCCATCGCCAGGTCGAGGACCCGGCCGAGCTGTCCCGCGGCGAGCCGGCGCGGGGTGGCGCCGGGGGCGAGGCCGGTGGCGGGCGCGAACTCCAGGGCGTCGTCGCCGTCGGCGTCCGTCACCCACACCACCCACTCCTCGCCGTCGGCGCGGAAGGCCCGCGGCAGCCGGGACCGCACCCCGGGCTCGGCGGCGAGGGCGCGGGCCGGGCCGGAGCGGTGGGTGACCCAGTGCACGGCCCCGCGCACACAGACGGCGCTGCCGCGTGCGGTGTGGTCGGGGGACGCCGACTCGACCCAGCGGGAGGCGTTCAGGGTGTACGGCTGGAGGTCGGCGCGGGAGCCGCCGAGCCGGATGTCGAGCCGGCGCGGCTCCGCCCCGTCCAGGTCGTCGAGGACCCACAGCTCGCCGGCGGAGGCGTAGACGACCCGGTCGCCGTCCCCGGCGGCGTGCCGGGCGTAGAAACCGTCGAGCGGGGTGTGCCGGCGCAGGTCGGCCCCGTCCGCGAGGGACGAATAGACGGCCCCGACACCTTCGTGGTCGGAGAGGAACGCGATCCGCTCCCCCGCCCACACCGGGAACTCGATGTTCCCGTCGAGCTCTTCATGCAGCCGTACGAACTCCCCGTCCCCACCGTCGTCGATCCACAGCTTGCCCGCGGTACCGCCCCGGTACCGCTTCCACCAGGCCGCCTCGCGCCCCATCGGGGCGGAGAGGAGAACGGTGCTCGGCCCCTGCGCCACACCCCCCACGGGACCGTACGGCAGGACGGTGGACGGGCCGCCGTCGAGCGGGACGGTGTGCGCCCAGGAGCGGCGCAGGCTGGCCTGGCCGTGGGTGGTGAGGGCCAGGACCTGCCCGTCGGGCGTCCAGCCGCGCACCTGGGTGCGCCAACTCCCCCAGTGCGTCAGCCGTTTCGCGGGTCCGCCGTCGACCGGGGCGATGTGCACCTCGGGCGCCCCGTCCCGCGTCGAGGTCCAGGCGACGGTGGTGCCGTCGGGTGAGATGCGGGGCGTGGAGACCGGCACGTTGTCGCTGCTGACCCGCCAGGCGCGGCCGCCGTCGAGGGGCGCGATCCAGACGTCGTCCTCGGCGGTGAAGGCGACCAGGTCGCCGTGCAGATGCGGGTATCGGAGATACGCGGGCGTCGCGGGCTGGGTCACCCGATCACCCTAAGGTCATTTGCCCTGCACCGGGCGGCAGTCCGGGTACTTGTCGCACCACACGGTCTCGGTGACGGTCACGGTGACCGTGGCACCGGGATTGTTGTTGCCGGCCGGCTCGGGGGTGGCATTGCAGTTGCCCAGCCCATTCACCTGGAACCACTGCTTCCCGTCGATCTTCGCCGTCAACTCCCCGCGCACGCACTGCCCGTTGACGACCCGGGTGATCTTCCCGTCGACCTTGATGTCCTTGCCGTTGTCGGTCTCGCCGGTGCAGTGCACCTCGGCGACGGCGTTCTCGGTCGCGGTCGGGGTGGAGCGGTTGCCGTAGGAGGCCGTGCAGGTGAGCCACTGCACGTTGGCGTGCTGCCGGTTCAGCTCCTTGGTCACCGTCTGGTCGGTCGTGTACGCCACGGACGCGGAGCTCAGCCCCGCGGGATCACAGGCGACGGCCCCGCCGACGGTCACGACGACGAGCGCGGCCACCGCGCCGATGCGTCGGCCCCGGTGCCGCCAAATCCTCCTCAATACCCCCATGGAGGGCAGCTTCCCACTGTCCCGCCCGGCGCGGTAGAGCACATACGGACACTCATCCCACAATCGAGTGACACGCGGTCAGGCGCGCAGCAGCAGCCACTCCTGGAGTTCCACCAGGTTGCCCTCCGGGTCCTTGAGGTGGGCGACGCGCATGCGGTCCGTCATCGGGGCGGGACCGTGGAGGAGTTCGGCGCCTCGGGCGGTGATCTGCTCGACGTAGGAGTCCAGGTCGTCGACGCGTAGCACCACCAGCGAACGGTGCCCGGTCGCCTCGTCGCCCAGTTCGCCCAGGACGCCGGCCATCATGGCCCGGTCCTGGAGGGCGATGCCGGCCGAGCCGGTGGTGGGGCTGAACTTCTCGTACGGTCCCTCGGTCGCCCCCGACTGCGGCTTCAGGCCGAGGACTTCGGCGTAGAAGCGGTAGCAGGCGGCGAAGTCGGTGACGAGGAGCCGTACTTGGGCGAGTTCCACGGTGTTTCCCCCGGAGGTTCGGTCAGGACCAGCGGCCGGTGCGGCCGAGGAGCAGGGCCGCGGCCGCCGTCCCGGCGGTCGACGTACGCAACACGGTAGGACCCAGCACGTACGCCTCCGCACCCGCCTCCTCGAAGAGCGCCAACTCGTCCTTGGCGACGCCCCCTTCGGGTCCGACGACGAGCACGATCTCGCCCTCGTCGGGGAGTTCGGCGGTGGCGAGCGGACGGCTGCCGCGTTCGAAGTCGGAGTGGAGCACGGCGGCGAAGTCGGCGTCGGCGAGGAGTGCCGCGACCTGCTTGGTCGTCGCCAGGTCCGCGACCTCGGGGAAGCGGAGGCGCCGGGACTGCTTGCCGGCCTCGCGGGCGGTGGCCCGCCACTTGCCGAGCGCCTTCAGCCCCCGCTCGCCCTTCCACTGGGTGATGCAACGGGCCGCCTGCCAGGGCACGACCGCGTCGACGCCGACCTCGGTCATGGTCTCGACGGCGAGTTCGCCCCGGTCGCCCTTGGGAAGGGCCTGGACGACGGTGATGCGCGGCTGTGCCACGGGTTCCTCGCTGACGCCGTCCATCCGGACGATCAGCCGGTCCTTGCCCTCGGTGCCGAGCACGACGCAGTCGGCCCACCGTCCGGCCCCGTCGGTGAGGATGACGTCCTCGCCGGGCTGGAGGCGCTTCACGGAGACGGCATGCCGTCCCTCGGGCCCGTCGAGGACGTAGTGGCCGCCGCCGGCGGCGTCGAAGTGCTCGACGACGAACACGGGAGCGGTCATCGCGGCTCACCTCCGAGGGCCCGGAACGCCGACAACGCTGTCGTGGCGTCGGCCAGTTCGGCGGCCAGCACCTCCACGAGCTGCCCGGCGGGCAGCGGGCGGGCCATCCGGTGCCCCTGTCCCGCCCACAGGGCCATGCCCTGCGCGTCCTTGGCCTTGGCGGCGGCCTTGCGCAGGGGGGAGGTCAGGTGGTGGACCTCGGGGTAGGCGGCGGGGGCGTACGGGCCGTGCTCGCGCATGAAGCGGTTGACGAGCCCGCGGGCCGGCCGGCCGGAGAAGGCCCGGGTGAGTTCCGTCCGCACGAAGAGGGGGTTGGTCAGCGCCTGCTTGTGGAGGTCGGCGGCGCCGGACTCGGGGGTGGCGAGGAAGGCGGTGCCGAGCTGGGCGGCACTGGCGCCGGCGGCGAGCACGGCGGCGATCTGGCTGCCGCGCATGAGGCCGCCGGCGGCGACGACGGGAATCCCGACGGTCTCCCGGATCTGCCCGACGAGCGAGAGCAGCCCGAGCCCGGCGCCGTCGTTCTCGGGGACGTCCCGGTGGGTGCCCTGATGCCCGCCGGCCTCGACGCCCTGCGCGATGACCGCGTCGGCCCCGGCCCGCTCGACGGCGAGGGCCTCGTCGGGGGTGGTCGCGGTGACGAGCGTGACGGTCCCGGCCCGCCGCAGCGCCTCCAGCACCTCACCGTTCGGCACGCCGAAGTGGAAGGAGACGACGGGGACGGGGTTGTCGAGGAGTACGGCGAGCTTGGCGTCGTATCCGTCGTCCCGCCCGCTGTCGCGGTCGCCGAGCTCGGTCTCGTACCAGGCCGCTTCACCGGCGAGCTGGTGGGCGTACACGTCGACCGCCGCGGGATCGGCGTACTCGGGCTGCGGCATGAAGAGGTTCACGCCGAAAGGCCGCCCGGTCAGCCCGCGCAACTGCTTGATCTCCTGGTACATGCCGTCGGCCGTCTTGTACCCGGCGGCAAGGAACCCGAGCCCCCCGGCCTCGGACACGGCGGCCGCGAGCTGCGGCACGGAGACACCGCCCGCCATGGGGGCCTGCACGATCGGATAGGGGAAGAGATCGGTCAGCGCGGAGGACATGCCCGCATGGTGTCACGTCCCCCGAACAAGTCCGAATCCGGCCTTCCCCAGGCATAGTCCCTTGGCACAAGAAGGCACCGATCACCTCACGGCGCCGGCGCCCCTCCCGCCTCAGCGCCCGTTGAACGCGTCCTTCAACCGCGAGAACAGCCCTTGCTGCCCCGGCCGACTGTGTCCGCCCGGGGGCCGACCCCCGGACCCCCAGCAGTACGCCCAGTTCACCTCAGCGCCCGTTGAACGCGTCCTTCAACCGCGAGAACAGCCCTTGCTGCCCCGGCTGGAACTGACCCTGGGGCCGCTCCTCGCCGCGCAGCTTCGCCAGTTCGCGCAGCAGTCGCTCCTGCTCCGGGTCCAGCTTGTTCGGGGTCTGTACCTCGACGTGCACGATGAGATCGCCCCGGCCGCCGCCCCGCAGATGCGTGACACCGCGGCCGTGCAGCGGGATCGACTGCCCGGACTGGGTGCCCGGCCGGATGTCGACCTCCTCCAGGCCGTCCAGCGTCTCCAGCGGCACCTTCGTGCCGAGCGCCGCCGCCGTCATCGGGATCGTCACCGTGCAGTGCAGATCGTCACCGCGCCGCTGGAACATCGGGTGCGGCAGCTCATGGATCTCGACGTACAGGTCACCGGCGGGACCGCCACCGGGCCCGACCTCGCCCTCACCCGCGAGCTGGATCCGCGTGCCGTTGTCGACACCGGCCGGGATCTTCACGGTCAGCGTGCGACGCGAGCGGACCCGGCCGTCACCGGCGCACTCGGGGCACGGCGTCGGCACGACCGTGCCGAAGCCCTGGCACTGCGGGCAGGGCCGCGAGGTCATGACCTGGCCCAGGAAGGACCGGGTGACCTGGGAGACCTCACCGCGGCCCCGGCACATGTCACACGTCTGCGCGGAGGTCCCCGGCGCCGCACCCTCACCGTTGCAGGTGGAGCAGACGATCGCGGTGTCGACCTGGATGTCCTTCGTGGTGCCGAAGGCCGCCTCGTCAAGCTCGATCTCCAGCCGGATCATCGCGTCCTGGCCGCGCCGGGTGCGCGAGCGCGGACCGCGCTGGGACGCCGTACCGAAGAACGCGTCCATGATGTCCGAGAAGTTCCCGAAGCCACCGGCACCGAAGCCGCCCGCGCCGCCGCCGCCCGCCTGGGACAGCGGGTCGCCGCCGAGGTCGTAGACCTGCTTCTTCTGCGGGTCCGACAAGACCTCGTAAGCGGCGTTGATCTCCTTGAACCGCTCCTGGGTCTTCGGATCCGGGTTGACGTCCGGGTGCAGCTCGCGTGCGAGCCGACGGAACGCCTTCTTGATCTCATCCTGCGACGCGTCGCGGCGCACGCCGAGAACGGCGTAGTAGTCCGTGGCCACTTACGACTCCGCCAGGATCTGTCCGACGTACCGTGCCACTGCGCGTACCGCTCCCATCGTTCCCGGGTAATCCATGCGGGTCGGTCCGACCACGCCGAGCTTGGCTACTGCCTCGCCGCCCGAACCGTAGCCGACCGACACCACCGAAGTTGAGTTGAGTCCCTCATAGGCGTTCTCGTGACCGATGCGTACGGTCATGCCCGAATCCCCTGCCTCGCCAAGCAACTTGAGGAGCACGACCTGCTCCTCCAGCGCCTCCAGGACGGGCCGGATGGTGAGGGGGAAGTCATGTCCGAAGCGGGTGAGATTGGCGGTGCCGCCGATCATCAACCGCTCCTCGTTCTCCTCGACGAGTGTCTCCAGCAGAGTGGAGAGCACAGTCGCGACCGTACCCCGATCCTCGACGTCGAAGCCTTCGGGCAGGTCCTCGACCAGTCGCGGCACGTCGGTGAAGCGACGCCCCGCGACCCTGCTGTTGAGGCGCGCCCGCAGATCGGCCAGCGAGGCCTCCCCGAAGGGCGCCGGGCAGTCGATCATGCGCTGCTCGACCCGGCCCGTGTCGGTGATCAGGACGAGCATCACGCGCGCGGGAGCGAGCGAGAGCAGCTCCACGTGCCGCACGGTGGACCGCGTCAGCGACGGGTACTGCACCACCGCCACCTGCCGGGTGAGCTGCGCGAGCAGCCGCACGGTGCGGGCCACCACGTCGTCGAGGTCGACGGCGCCGTCGAGGAAGTTCTGGATGGCGCGCCGCTCGGGCGCGGTCATCGGCTTGACGCCCGCGAGCTTGTCGACGAACAGCCGATAGCCCTTGTCGGTGGGGATGCGCCCGGCGCTGGTGTGCGGCTGGGCGATGAACCCCTCGTCCTCCAGGGCGGCCATGTCGTTGCGCACGGTCGCCGGGGAGACGCCGAGGTTGTGCCGCTCGGTGAGGGCCTTGGAACCCACGGGCTCCTCGGTGCCGACGTAGTCCTGGACGATGGCGCGCAGCACCTGAAGCCTGCGTTCACTCAGCATCCGCGCACACCTCCAGAAGTCGTTCCCCAGGCCCCCGCCTGGCACTCTGTCCGTCCGAGTGCCAGCGTTCCCCGCGGCCCAGTGTACGGCGGCGGGGTACCACCCGGGCAAGGTCGGCCCGGGTGTGACCGCCTGTACCGCTAGCGTCGCGGTATGACGGTGACTTGGGAAGAGCTGGGGTGGCAGAGGGTGGCGGCCGGGGTGGGCCGATGCCGGCTGCCGGTCTGGGACTGCACGGCGGGGCTGGTCGTCGGCGCGGACACGGCCCTGTTGGTGGACGCCGGGTCGAGTCTCGCGGAGGGGGCGCGGCTGCGCGCGCAGGCGGAGGCGCTCGCCGGGCACCGTGTGACCCATCTCGCGCTCACCCACCCCCACTTCGACCATGTCTTCGGCGCGGCCGCGTTCGCGGGCGCGGAGGTGTTCGGTCCGGTCGGCATGGACACGCTCCTCGATCAGCACCAGGCCCGCGCGGAGCTGCGCGCGGACGCGGTACGGGAGGGGCTGGCGGAGCACCTGGCCGACGAGGCGGTCGACGCCCTCCCCCACCCCCGCCATCTGGTCTCCGGCGAGTGGACCCTCGACCTCGGCGGCGGCCGGCAGGTCCTGCTGGCGAACGTCGGCCCTGGGCACACGGCCCACGATCTCGCCGTCCTCGTCCCGGGCTCGCCCGAAGTGGTGTTCTGCGGCGACCTGGTCGAGGAGTCCGGCGAGCCGCAGGCGGGCCCGGACGCCGTACCGTCGCACTGGCCGGCCGCCCTGGACCGGCTCCTGGAGCTGGGCGGCGAGGACGCGCTGTACGTGCCCGGTCACGGAGCGGTGGTGGACGCGGCGTTCGTACGGGCCCAGCGCGACGCCCTGGCACGGCGTTTCGGCGTGTCGCACTGACCCGCCGCGGGCTTCTCCTATCGTCATCCGAATGCGCCAGTACTCCGCCGACCTGACCCCGCCGTGGAAGAAGCCGAAGCCCGTCCCGGAGGTCCCGGCCGAGCCCGGCCTGGTGGTCGAGGAGCCGGGCACCGGTTTCTGCGGCGCGGTGATCCGCTGCGAGGCGGGCACGGTGACCCTGGAGGACCGCTTCGGCAAGCTCCGGGTGTTCCCGTTGGAGCCGAGGGGCTTCCTGCTGGAGGGCAGGGTGGTGACGCTCGTACGCCCGACGTCGTCGGCTCCGGTACGTCCCACCCGTACGGCTTCCGGCTCGGTGGCCGTCCCCGGCGCCTGGGCACGCGTGGCCCGCGCCGGCCGCATCTACGTCGAGGGCCGGCACGACGCCGAACTGGTCGAGAAGGTGTGGGGCGACGACCTGCGCATCGAGGGCGTGGTGGTGGAGTACCTGGAGGGCGTGGACGACCTCCCGTCGATCGTCGCGGAGTTCGCGCCGGGCCCGGACGCGCGGCTGGGCGTCCTGGTGGACCACTTGGTGCCGGGCACGAAGGAGTGGCGGATCGCCCAGCAGGTCACGAGCGACCACGCGCTCGTCGTGGGCCACCCGTACATCGACATCTGGGAGGCGGTGAAGCCGTCGTCCCTGGGCATCGCGGCGTGGCCGCGTGTCCCGCACGGCCAGGACTGGAAGACGGGCGTGTGCAAGGCCCTGGGCTGGCCGTCGGAGAACACGGGCGCGGTGTGGCAGGCGATCCTGAAGCGGGTGAACTCCTACAAGGACCTGGAGCCGGAGCTCCTGGGCCGAGTGGAGGAACTGATCGATTTCGTCACGGCGTAGGAAAGACGCGCTGAGGGCGCCTAATCCACCAGGTCCCGCACCACCGCATCCGCCAGCAGCCGCCCCCGAAGCGTCAGCACCGCACGTCCCTCGTCGTACGGCTCCTGTCGCAGAAGCCCGTCCGACAGCGCCCGGCGAGCGGCCCGCAGACCCTCCTCCCGGAGCAGGTCAAGCGGCACACCCTCCCTCAACCGCAGCTCCAGCAGAATCCGCTCGACCCTCCGGTCCTCCTCCGACAGCACCTCACGCCCCGCCCCCGGCGAGCGTCCCGCCGCCAGCGCCGCCGCGTACGCGCCGGGGTGCTTCACGTTCCACCAGCGCACCCCGCCGACGTGCGAGTGCGCTCCCGGCCCCGCGCCCCACCAGTCCGCGCCGCGCCAGTACAGCTCGTTGTGGAGGCACCGCCCGGCCTCGGAGGTCGCCCAGTTCGAGACCTCGTACCAGTCGAAGCCGGCGGCCGCGAACGCGTCCTCCGCGATCAGGTACCGGTCCGCGTGGACGTCGTCGTCGGTCATGGGGACCTCGCCGCGGCGGATGCGCCGGGCCAGCTGGGTGCCCTCCTCGACGATCAGCGCGTACGCCGAGACGTGGTCGGGGCCGGCGCCGATCGCCGCGTCCAGGGAGGCCCGCCAGTCGTCGTCCGACTCGCCCGGGGTGCCGTAGATCAGGTCCAGGTTGACGTGCTCGAAGCCCGCCGCCCGCGCCTCCGCCACGCACGCCTCGGGGCGCCCCGGCGTGTGGGTCCGGTCCAGCACGCGCAGCACATGCTGCTTCGCGCTCTGCATGCCGAAGGAGATCCTGTTGAAGCCGCCCGCGCGCAGGGTGGCCAGATAGGCCGGGTCCACCGACTCCGGGTTCGCCTCCGTGGTGACCTCGGCGTCCGCCGCGAGGCCGAACTCGTCGCGGATCGCGGCCAGCATCCGGACGAGATCATCCGCGGCCAGCAGGGTCGGCGTACCGCCGCCCACGAACACCGTGCGGACCTCGCGCGGGTCGTCCCCCAGCACCTTCCGGGCCAGCCTGATCTCGTCGATCAGGGTGTCGGCGTAGTTGTCGCGGGAGGCGAGGACGCCGCCGGTGCCGCGCAGCTCGGTCGCGGTGTAGGTGTTGAAGTCGCAGTACCCGCAGCGGGTCGCGCAGTAGGGGACGTGCAGATAGAACCCGAGGGGGCGCTCGGCGGCTCCGGAGAGCGCGTGCGCGGGGAGTGCGCCGTCGTCGGGGACGGGCTCGCCGTCGGGGAGTGCGGAAGGCATGTGTCCCATTGTCCCGTACGTCGGCGACGGGCCCGGATGGCTCAGTCCGGGCCGCCGGTCGGGGCCCGCTGCCGTATTGCTGGAGGTCCGGGCACATCGAGACAGGAGGCCGTCATGGGCACGTCCAGGCCGCTCCGCACCGCCACCTCCGCACCGCTCGCCGGCCTCCTACTCGCCCTCGCCCTGGCCGCCCCCGCCACCGCCGCCCCCGTGCCCTGCACCACCGGCACCGGCCCCTACCAGCGGGAGCTGGAGCGGCATCTGCGGCTCGGGGTGGACGGGCGGCAGTCGGCGGCGGACTGCGAGGCGATCCGTGCCTTCCAGTCCCGCAACGGCGTCCGGCCCGCCGACGGGTACGCGGGCCTCGCGACGTACCGGACCATGCTGGTGGTGGAGGCCCGCGCGAACCCGAACGCGGCCGGCCGCTGCCCGGTGCGCGCGTACCGGGTCGCCTGTGTGGACCTGGACCGGCAGCTGATGTGGGTGCAGAAGGGGAGCCGGGTGGTGTTCGCGCCGGTGCCGATCCGCTCCGGCCGCGACGGCTACGAGACCCGCACCGGATGGCACACCGTCTACTGGCGGGAGATCGACCACTACTCCGACCTGTACGAGGCGCCGATGCCGTACGCCCAGTTCTTCGACGAGGGCCAGGCCTTCCACGGCAGCAACGGCGACCTGTACAGCGGCGGCTCGCACGGCTGCGTCAATCTGCGGCTCGACGACGCGCGGCGACTGTGGAACACCCTCGCCGAGAACGACTCGGTCTTCGTGTGGGGCGTCAAACCGGGCACGGAACGCACTCTCAGGCCCACAGCTCCTTCGCCGGCGGCACATACGCCACCGCCGACCCCTGGTGCTCGCTGAACCGGCTCAGTTCGTCCTGTGCCGCCATCCGCCGCTGGACGCGGACGAACAGCGCCGGGTCCCGCAGGTAGGCGAGGAACAGCAGGCCGCGGTCGTCGGGGCCGTCGTCGTAGGAGTAGCCGCGGCGCAGCATGCGGGCGCCGCCGTCGAGGCGGGGGCTGGCGGCGCGGACGTGGGCGCCGAGCGGGGTGATGTACCGGCCGTGCGGGGTCTTGGCGAAGATGTCCACGTCGTCGTCCTCGCGCCCGCCGTCCAGCGGGGCGCCGTCGGCCCGGCGGCGGCCGATGACCTCCTCCTGCCGCCGCGGGGTGAGGCGTGCGAAGTCGTCGACGCGCAGCCGGATTCGGCGGACGACGAGGAAGGTCCCGCCGTCCGGCCGCCACACCCAGCGCTCGCACTCCTCGGCGGTCGGGTTCGCCGAGCCGTCCTTGAAGCCGAGCAGGTTGCGGGGCACCGAGCCGGTCGGGTGCGGCGGCAGGAAGCCCGGCTGCCGCCAGCGCGGCCGCAGCTCCGGGTGGGCGAGCCGGGCCGCGGTGCGGGTGAGGGCGTCCGGGTCGTCGGCGCAGAGCTGGACGAGCAGGTCGCCGCCGCAGCGGGCGGGGTCGAGCCGGTCGCCGGGGAAGGGCGGCAACTCCCGCAAGGTGTTCGGGGCGAGGCGGGGGCCGAGGCCGACGGTTGCGGTCAGGGACGGGGCGCGGTCCGCCGCGAGGACACCGGCCCAGGCGCCGAGCACGGTGCGCAGTCGGCGGGGGCCCGCGGTGAGGTCGTACGACAGGACGAGCGCGGCGCTCTGCTGCGCGGTGGTCACCCCGGGCTGGCGTACGCCGTCGGCGCCCGGGCCCTCGCGGCCGGACCGGGGGGCGGCCGTGCAGCCGGTCGCCGCGAGGCCGGTGGCGGCGGCGAGGAGGGTCCGGCGGGCGGGGCCGGTCCCTGAGGAACCGTCAAGCGTGTCGAATCCGGCATTCGTTGCCTTGAGCACGAACGGGACGATACATCTGCGGCGTGCGATCGATCCGTTTCCCGCGCCCCGTCTTGTGGGCGGCCGCGCTTCTCGTCCTCCTCGTCTCCTGCGCGCCCGGCGGCGGCTCACCGGGCAGCTCGGGCGGCACGGCCGGCCCCGCCGTCGTCCGGGTCCCGCGGGATGTCGGCTCCCTCCAGCGGGCGGTGGACCGGGTGCGCCCCGGCGGGCTGGTGCTGGTCTCGCCCGGGGTCTACCGGGAGAGCGTCGTCGTGGCCAAGCCGCGCGTGGTGCTGCGCGGGACGGAGCGCTCGAAGGTGGTGGTGGACGGGGAGTTCGAGCGGTCCAACGGCATCACGGTGACCGGGGCGGGCTCGGTCGTGGAGAACCTGACGGTCCGCGACCATCTCGCCAACGGGGTCCTGTTCACCGGCGTGACCGACGAGCGCCTCCAGACGGGCGGGGCGGGCGGCGCGGGCTACGACCCGCTGGACACGGTCGCGTTCCCGCCGCTGAGGGGCTTCCGGGCCTCCTACGTGACCGCCTACAACAACGCCCTGTACGGCATCTACGCCTTCGACGCCCGCTCCGGCGTCATCGAGCACTCCTACGCCTCCGGGCAGGCCGACTCCGGGATCTACGTCGGCCAGTGCCGCCCCTGCGACACGGTGGTCCGGCACAACACCGTGGAGCACAACGCGGTGGGCCTGGAGGTGACGAACGCGTCCGAGGGGCTGTATCTGCTGGGCAACCGGGCCTCCCGCAACCGGGTGGGCCTGACCCTCAACTCCAACGACCTGGAGGCCCTCGGCCCGCAGCACGACGCGGTGATCGCCGGCAACGCGATCACCGACAACAACGACGACCGCAGCCCCGAACAGGCCGACGGGGGCTTCGGGATCGGCGTCGGGGCGGGAGGCGGCCGGGGCAACGTCATCGAGCGCAACCTGATCTCCGGCAACCGCGCGGCCGGTGTCCTGCTGAGCGACGTCCAGGGCTACCCGGCGCGGGACAACACCGTCCGCGGCAACCGGGTCACCGGCAACGGCACGGACGTGGTGCTGGCCACCGGCGCCCCGGCCGGCAACTGCTTCGCGGACAACGGGGAGCCGGTCACCAGCCCGGCGAACCTGAGCACGCTGACCCCCTGCGGCCGCGCCACCCGCACGGAGACGCCGCTCCCCGCCGAACCCGGCACCGGCCGCCGTCCCCTGGGCCGCGCCCACCCCCTCAAGGCCCCGCCCGGCATCTCCTTCCAGGACGCCCCGGCACCCCCCGCCCAGCCGAACCAGCCGGGCCCGCGCACAGCACCCCCACGCCCGGCCGTGGGCCTGCCGGGCCGGGTGAACGCCGGGGACTATCCCCTGCCGAGGTCGGCGAAGGCGGTGCCGGCGGGGCGGTAGGTGTGGGCGACGCCGCAGGCCAGGGCAGCCCGGCTCCGGCGCTGGTAGTGGCGCGGCTCCCCACCCGGGAGCTGTCCGCTGCCGAAGCCGGCGAAGGCAGTGCCGATGGGCGGTGGGCAGCCGGTTCCGGTGCTCGGCGGTAGGTGTGCACGACACCGCGCGTCAGTGCGACTGGTTCCGGCGCGGCTTCCAAGGCCCCTCCGGCAGCTTCCCCGTCGTCGCATGGCCCGCCGTCACGTCGACGGTGACCGTCCGGCCCGTGCCGAGCGTCGCGGTCACGCGGCGCAGGTCGCCGTCGGCGTCGATCCAGTACGCCAGCGGGGAGTGGCCGGCGGGCGGCGCCGAGCCCTGGGGGCGGGGCCGGGGGCCGGAGAAGACGTCCAGGGGGTGCCCGTCGATCCGGTCGCCGCGCAGCCACGACGGGCCGGACTGGGCGAGCAGCTGGGCGTTGTCGGGCCGGTCGGCGGCCAGGCCGAGGACCAGTCGCAGTCCCGTGTCGAGCGGCCCGCCGGCGAACCCGCGCCGCGTCCACTCGCCCACCCCTACCGCGCGCACCGACCGCAGCACCGCGGACACCGAGGCCTCCGCGCCGGGCGCCGGCCGGGGCGACTCCCCGGACCGCACGGCTCCCGCCTCCGCACCGGACGCCGGCCCGCCGGTCTCCCCCGGCCCGCCCGACTCCCCCGACCGCACGGCTCCCGCCGCCCCGCCCCGGGCGACCGCCACCCCCGACAGGTCCCAGGCCAGCAGCCCTCGCGCCGCCTCGTCCCCGGCCTCGTAGGCGCCGACCGCGCGGTGCCGCCGGTGGTCGACGACCGCGCGGATCACCGTCGTACCCGCCGGTGTCGTCACCCGTACGGTGACCGCCGAGGGGCTGGCCCGGTACATGCGGAAGCGGGTCACGGCCATCCGCTGGGCCTCGGCGGCGGAGACGGGGCGCGGGCCCTCGTCGGAGCCGGAGACGAACACGGCGGTCGTGGCGGTGAGTCCGGCCGCCGCGAGGACCGCTCCCGTCACCAGGAGCGTCTTCACCTTGATGCGCATGGCACGTCTCTACAGCCGGGTGGGCCGCCCACCGGTCGACACCGGCGCACGGCCCACCCGACGTTCACCCACGCGGGCGTGTCAGCACTTGCCCTTGCACGGCTCCCCTCGCTTGTTGGCGATCTTCACGACGAGGCCGTCCTTCGAGGACGCGGTCTTCAGCGTGACCGCGTACGGCCCGGTGACCGGCCTCTTCGGCAGCACGTAGCCCTCGGGGACATCCGTCTCCACCAGGTAGTACGTGCCGGCCGGCAGGTCGTCGAAGTAGCAGCGCCCCTTGCCGCTGGTGACGCAGTCGTCGACGAACGTGTCCTTCTTCGGGCCCGTGCGCTGGAGCCCGTGGGTGCCGTTGCTGTCCCGCCAGAGCTGGAAGACCGCGCCGGCGAGGGGCTTCTTGGTCTTGGCGTCGGTCTTGGCGACCGTCAGGCCCAGTTCCTTGACGAGACCGGCGTCGAGGGTGAGGTTCTCGCGCTTGCCGGGGCCGAGGGTGACGACCGGGGAGCAGCCGGTGGCGGGGTCCACGACCGAGTCGTCGCCCTCCCTGCCCGCGTTCTGCTTGGTCCAGTTGTACTCGTCCGGCTTGACGAAGCAGACCCGGTAGTCGCCGTCCGGCAGGTTCGTGAACAGGTACTTGCCGTTCTCGTCGGTCGTGGTCGTCCTGATGACCTTGCCGGTCTTCGGGTCGATGAGCTTGACCGTGATGCCCTTGGCGCCCTTCTCGTCCTTGTCCTGGATGCCGTCACCGTTGGTGTCGTACCAGACGTAGTCGCCGAGCTTGTTGATCGGCCCGACCAGGCCCGCGTCCACGTCGTGGTTGACGTAGCCGGGGTCGCCGACCTTGACGGTGGTCTTGCCGGCGGGGTCGACGTTCGAGTCGATCGCCCGGTCCGAGCCGGCTTCCTTCAGCGTCCACTTGATCTCGTCGAGCGCCGGCTTGCCGGGCAGCGTGGAGGTGTCGATGCCGCTGTAGTCGAAGGTGACCTCGTACTCGGTGTTCGGCTTCAGACCGTCCGCGGTGCCGACGTAGTACTCACCGTTGGCGTCGGTGGTCGTGGTCAGCGTGTTGCCGTCCTTGTCCTTCAGGGTGACCTTGACCCCGGCGACGGGCGGCTCGGAGGGGTCCTGGACGCCGTCGCCGTCGGAGTCGTACCAGACCCGGTTGCCGATCTGGACGGGCGCCTGGTCGCAGATCATCTCCAGGTCGGCGAGGCCGTTGCCCTTGCCGAAGAGGTTCGCGCCGTCGCTCCAGGTGGACTTGAGCCTCAGGTTGGCCTCGATGGCCCCGGAGTCGGCGGTCCAGCGCCGTACGCCCTGCTCGTAGGCCTGGTTGGTGTACGGGTCGAAGGCGGTGGTCCACAGCTTGTTCCGGTACGGCTGGAGGACCAGGCCGCCCTCGTCGATCTGGTCGTGCTGGGCGTCGGCGAGCTTGGTGAAGTCGCTGTAGAACTCGCCGCCGCCCGGACCCCGCTTGTCGCCGGGCAGGGCGCCGGTCAGCCCGCCGCAGCCGCCGTCGTTCTCCAGCGTGTACGTCGTACCGGACACGCAGGCCCGCAGGGTGTCACCGGCGGCGACGGCCGAGACCTGGGTGGTCGTGGAGCCGTAGGAGTAGGTGTTGGTGCCCTGCATGTCGGCGAAGCGGTCGCGGTAGCCGAGGATCAGGTCGCCGTTGTCGGCGATCTCGATGTTGGACAGCATCGGCTGCGGGGCGGCGACGAAGCCGTGCTCCTCCTTGACCGGGACCCGCTCGTTCCAGGCCTCCCAGTCGCCGCTCATCCGCTGGCCGACGGTGGTGTTGTCGTCGCAGCGGTAGAACGTGTCCGGGGTGCCGGTGAAGCGGTAGGCGCAGCCGCGCGGGTAGTCGAGTCCGTGGGTGAACAGCTCGCTGAACTGCCCGCCCTTGAACGCGTAGACGTGCCCGCTGAGCTGGGCCGGGTCGCCCCAGGCCGCAGTGCCGGACACGGTCGTCTCGGCGCCGCACACCCCGCCGACCACGACCCGGGCGCCGCGCACCCCGATGCCGTACGGGTGCCAGTCGCCGACGCAGGAGGCGGGCTTGGGGATGGCGTACGAGGCCGGGGTGCCGGCGGTGACGGCGTCGCCGGTGCCCTGGATGGGCACGGCGTAGAGCTTGGCGTCGTTGAGGTTGACCGCGTAGAGCGTCTTGCCGTCGCCGGAGACGTCGACGTCACCGAGGCCCTCGCGGCCGACCTTGGCGTAGACGGCGTTGTCGTTGAGGTAGTTGTTGTTCTTGTCGTGCGCGGTCAGGGCGCCGGGCAGGGTGACGAAGGTCGTCAGCGCCTTGCTGGTGGCGTTGTAGCGGTAGACCGCGTTGACCGCGCCCGCCGGGCCGTACTCCGTGTGGCGTTTGACCGAGGTGCCCGCGTAGACGTTGCCCGTGCGGTCGGTGCCGATGCCGAACACCGCCTGCTGCTGGGTGTTGTCGGTCAGCTGGGTGAGGGGGCCGTCCTGGTAACTGGCGAAGCCCGACGGGAAGGAGACCAGGCCCTGCTGTCCGGTCGCGTCGCCCTTGGCCAGGCCGCAGGTGACCAGGGCCGGGTTCTCCTGGCAGTACAGGTCCGGCTCCCAGAAGCCGGTGGTGTAGGTGACGTTCGTGCCGCCGCCGACATCGACGAAGCCGACGCCGGAGCGGATGACGTCGGCGCCGGTGCCGAGCCCCGCGTTGGCCGGGGAGAGGGTGTCCGGGTCGGGGTTGGCGACCTGGATGCGGTACTTGCCGCCGGTCAGGGCGGAGGACGACGGGGTGAACACGGCGGTGCCGTCGGCGCCGGTCGTTGCGGTCAGGGTCGCGCCGGCGTCGTCGGTCAGGGTGACCTTGACGCCGGACAGGCCGGGTTCCAGGACGCTGTCGTACGCTCCGTCGGCGTCGACCTCAGTGACCACGCGCACGGTGACCGTGCCGTCGCCCGCTCCGGCGGCCAGGGCCACCGAGGTTCCGGTCGAACCGGCGAGCGTTCCCGCCGCCAGCAGCGCCAGACTGATTCCGCCCAGTCCGGTCGCTTTCCAGTTTCTGTGCAGCACGCTTTCCCTCGTCTCATGAAAACGGCCCCCACTGCTCATGTATGGAAAGTGTGAAGAAATGCCAATCGGGCCATTCGAAGGAACGTGCGGGTGATGACGGTCCGTCAGGTCTACTCCGCTTGCAGCACCAGCAGCGCCAGATCGTCGTCGGGCGGTCGTACGCCGAACTCGTGGACCAGGCGTTTGATGCGCTCGGCGATGAGCGGGGCGGTCAGGCCCGCGCAGCCGGCGAGGGCCGCCGCGAGGCCGTCGCCGTCGTCGAACTGGCGGGAGCCGCTGCGCCGCTCGGTGACCCCGTCGGTGACGCACAGCAGGGTGTCGCCCTGGCGCAGCTCGATGATCTCGCTGGTGTAGACGGCGTCCTCGACCACCCCGAGGAGCGTCTGCGGCTGCGCGACCGTACGGACCCCGCCGTCCGGTCCGAGGAGCAGCGGCAGCGGGTGGCCGGCGGAGGCGAGGGTGCACTGGACGCCGCCGTCGAAGGGGCGGAGCTGGCCGAAGAGGAGGGACAGGAAGCGGGTCTGCGGGCCGTCGGCGGGACCGGCGGGGCCCACCGGTCCGACGAAGGCACGGGCGGCGGCGTCCGCGGCCTCGGTGGCGTCGTCGAGGAGGAGCTGGTTGAGGCGGTCGAGGACCTCGGCGACGGCGTACCCCTCGCGGGCCAGCAGCCGCAGCCAGGGCCGGGCCAGGCCGATCACCACGGCGGCCTCGGGCCCCTTGCCCTGGACGTCGCCGATGGCGAAGCACCAGCGGCCGTCGCCGCACGGGAACAGGTCGTAGAAGTCGCCGCTGGGGCCCGCCTTGTCGCAGGGTTCGTGGACGAGGGCACTGCTCACGCCGGGGATCTCGGCGACCGCGCCGGGCAGCAGTCCGCGCTGGAGGACGGCGCTGATGGTGGCCTGGCGGGCGTACTGGCGGGCGGCGCTGATGGCGAGGGCGACCCGGCGGCCGAGGTCCTCGACGAGCCCGGTGACCTCGTCGGGGAAGCGCAGCAGGCCCGCCCGCCCGATGACCAGCGTGCCGAGCGGACGGCCGCCGGCGACGAGGCGGTACGCGAGGGCCGTGCCGTGCAGGCCGTGCGGGCCGAGGGCCTCACCGGGCCAGGGGAAGGGGACGGGGCCCGAGCGGGGCGGGTCCGGCAGCCGCGGCACCTCCTTCTCCAGGGCCCGGCGCAGGTCCTCGATGAGGTTCTCGCTGCCGTGCCAGACGCGGGCCAGCCGCGGTCCCGGTCCGGCGATCCCGTCGGCGCCCCAGCCTCCGATGCCGCCCCCGCCCTCGGCCTCGCTCGCGCGCGGGGAGCCCCAGCGGCCCATGAGCTCGTCCTCCAGCCACACCGCGCACCAGTCGGCGAGCCGCGGCACGATCAGCTGCCCGGCCAGCGCGGCCACCAGGTCCTCGTCGAGCTGCCCGGCGAGCAGGTCGGAGGCCTCGGCGAGGAAGGACAGGGCGCCGCGGTTGAGCCACTCCCGGTCCCGCTCGGCGCGCGCGGGTTCGGGGGCGAGGATCTCGGCGACCCGCAGACCGTGCTCCCCCGGGTACGTGTCCAGGTCGCCGGCGGTCGCGTCGTCCTCGTCGGTGAGCCGGGCCCACACCGTCTTGGAGCCGGTGCGGTAGGTGATGCCCCAGGACTCGGCGAGGGTGGCGACGAGACGCAGACCGCGCCCGTACTCCGGTGTGCCCCCGCCGAGTTCGGGTGCCTCGGGGGCGTACTCCGGTGTCGGGTACGGCGCTTCGGGCGCCCCGGCGCGCGGGGCGCGCGAGGGGTGGTGGTCGGTGACCTCCACGACCACCGCGCCCGTGTCCTCCATTCGGCAGTCCAGCTCGACGTCGGTGCCCGCGTGGACGACCGCGTTGGTGACGAGTTCGCTGGTGACGATGGTGAGGTCGCCGGTGACGCGTTCGGTGAGCAGTTCCGCGCCGGGCAGGGCGAGTTCGGTCCATTCCGTGAGCGCGGCGCGCAGCAGGGCGCGGGCGGCGCCCGGCGCCTGGGAGCTGCCGGGAAGGACGGCGTGCGCCCGGGCGCACGGGGGCACGCGGTCGGGCACGGGCGCATCAGAAGCACGGGCACCGTTCTCCCGTTGCGTCGGAATGGCCCCCATGTCCAGCTCCCCGAGCAGTTCGGACGAATCACCTCAGTCGATGCGGACAGAGTGACAGACTGACTGCGCCCATAAGCGCCGAGTTACCGAAGTGGGCCGCCATGAGTGAGAACAGTGCTACGCGCGTGCTCGAAGACGGACACATTCAGGACCAGATTCGAGCATCGGATCTGCGTCCGCTGCTCGCCGCGATGACGGCTGCGCGGGACGGGCACTTCTCGAAGGTGCCGGAGACGGGGCACGGCCCCGTCGTGGCCGAGCTGTCCGCGATCTTCAACCAGCTGGTGGACCGGAACGTCCATTTCACGACGGAGGTCCAGCGGGTCAAGCGGGAGCTGGTGCGGCACGGCCGGCTCGACGAGCGGCTCTCGCCGAGCCCCGGGGCCGGCGCCTGGGCCTCCCGGGTCAGCGATGTGAACCAGCTGCTGGACGCCCTGGTCGCCCCGGCCGCCAACGCGACCCGGGTGCTGGACGCGGTGGCGGGCGGCGATCTGACCCAGCGCGTCGATCTGCACGACGGCAACCGGCAGTTGCGGGGCGATCTGCGGCGGCTCGGCCGGGCCGTGAACAAGATGGTCGACCAGCTGTCCCTGTTCACCGGCGAGGTGACGCGGGTCGCCCGCGAGGTCGGCACCGAGGGGCGGCTCGGCGGACGCGCCAAGGTGACGGGTCTGTCAGGCAGTTGGCGGGACGTGACCGAGGCGGTCAACACCATGGCGTCCCGGCTGACCGCGCAGGTCCGTGACATCGCCCTGGTGACCACGGCCGTGGCCCGCGGCGACCTGACCCGCACGGTCACCGTCGAGGCCACCGGTGAGCTGCTGGAACTGAAGCTGACCGTGAACACGATGGTGGACCAGCTCTCCGCGTTCGCCGACGAGGTGACCCGCGTGGCCCGCGAGGTCGGCACCGAGGGCCAGCTGGGCGGGCGGGCCCAGGTGCGGGGTGTGTCGGGCGTCTGGAAGGACCTCACCGACAACGTCAACTTCATGGCGTCGAACCTGACTTCGCAGGTGCGGAACATCGCCCAGGTGACCACCGCCGTGGCCAACGGCGACCTCTCGCAGAAGATCACGGTCGACGCGCAGGGCGAGATCCTGGAGCTGAAGTCGACCATCAACACGATGGTGGACCAGCTCTCCGCCTTCGCCGACGAGGTCACCCGCGTCGCCCGCGAGGTCGGCACCGAGGGCAACCTCGGCGGCCGCGCCCAGGTGCGGGGCGTCTCCGGCGTCTGGAAGGACCTCACCGACAACGTCAACTTCATGGCGGACAACCTGACGTCGCAGGTCCGCAACATCGCCCTCGTCTCCACGGCCGTCGCCCAGGGCGACCTCGGCAAGAAGATCACGGTCGAGGCCAAGGGCGAGATCCTGGAGCTGAAGTCCACGATCAACACGATGGTGGACCAGCTCTCCGCCTTCGCCGACGAGGTCACCCGCGTCGCCCGCGAGGTCGGCACGGAAGGCAACCTCGGCGGCCAGGCGCAGGTGCGGGGCGTGTCCGGCGTGTGGAAGGACCTGACGGACAACGTCAACTTCATGGCCCTGAACCTGACGTCGCAGGTGCGGAACATCGCCCAGGTGACCACGGCCGTCGCCAACGGCGACCTGTCGAAGAAGATCACGGTCGACGCGCGCGGCGAGATCCTCGAACTCAAGGACACCGTCAACACGATGGTGGAGCAGCTACGCGCCTTCGCCGACGAGGTGACCCGCGTCGCCCGCGAGGTCGGCACCGACGGCCGGCTGGGCGGACGCGCCCAGGTGCTGGGCGTGAGCGGTGTCTGGCGGGACCTGACCGACAACGTCAACTACATGGCCGACAACCTGACGTCACAGGTGCGGAACATCGCCCAGGTGACCACCGCCGTCGCCAACGGCGACCTCTCCAAGAAGATCGACGTGGACGCGCGCGGCGAGATCCTGGAGCTGAAGACGGCCATCAACACCATGGTCGACACGCTCTCCTCGTTCTCCTCCGAGGTGACCCGCGTGGCCCGCGAGGTCGGCTCCGAGGGCCAACTCGGCGGCCAGGCCCGGGTGGAGGGCGTGTACGGCACCTGGAAGCGCCTGACGACCAACGTGAACGAACTCGCCTCCAATCTGACCACCCAGGTCCGCGCGATCGCCGAGGTCGCCTCCGCGGTGGCGCAGGGCGACATGTCCCGCTCGATCACCGTGGAGACCCAGGGCGAGGTCGCCGAGCTGAAGGACAACATCAACCTGATGGTGGCCAACCTCCGCGAGACGACCCGCGCGAAGGACTGGCTGGAGTCGAACCTGGCCCGCCTCGCCGCGCTGATGCAGGGCCACCGCGACCTGATGGAGGTCGCCGACCTGATCCTGCGCGAGCTGACGCCGCTGGTGAACGCCCAGTACGGGGCGTTCTTCCTGGCCGACCCGGACGAGGACGGCGCCTCCATCCGCACGACGGTTCCCACGAAGGGGCTGGCGTTCATCGCGGGCTACGGCTCGGCCCAGGGCGCGACCGTCGAGACCGGCGGCCTCCCGGTGCACGGCCTGGTCCGGCAGGCGGCGCGCGAGAAGAAGCGCATCCTCGTCGAGGAGGCCCCGCCGGACTACATCAAGATCAACAGCGGTCTGGGCGAGGCGGCCCCGACGAGCGTCGTGATCATCCCGATCCTCTTCGAGGACAAGCTCCTGGGTGTCATCGAACTCGCCTCGTTCTCCCGCTTCTCCGACGTCCACCTGGCGTTCTTCGACCAGTTCGTGAACACCATCGGCGTGGCGATCAACACCATCATCGCCAACTCCCGCACGGAGTCACTGCTCGGCGAGTCCCAGCGCCTCGCGATGCAGCTCCAGGAACGCTCCGACGAACTCCAGAAGCAGCAGGCGGAGTTGCAGCGCTCAAACGCCGAACTGGAGGAGAAGGCCGCCCTGTTGGCCACGTCCTCCCAGTACAAGTCGGAGTTCCTGGCGAACATGTCCCACGAACTGCGCACCCCGCTCAACTCCCTGCTCATCCTGGCGAGGCTGCTCTCGGACAACCCGGACGGCCATCTCTCCGACCAGGAGGTGCAGTTCGCGACGACGATCCACCGGTCGGGATCGGACCTCCTGCAACTCATCAACGACATCCTCGACCTCTCCAAGATCGAGGCGGGCCGGATGGACGTCCGCCCGAAGAAGCTCCCGCTGATCAAGCTCCTCGACTACGTCCACGCCACCTTCCGCCCGCTCACCCTCGACCGGGGGCTCGCCTTCGAGGTCTCGGTGGGCGAGGCCGTCCCCCGGGAGATGTACTCGGACGAACAGCGCCTCCAGCAGATCCTGCGCAACCTGCTGTCCAACGCGATCAAGTTCACCGCGACCGGCCGGGTCGAGCTCCGGGTGAACCGCATCAAGGACCCCGACCGCCGGTACGTCGGCGAGAGCGACGACGTGGTCGCCTTCGCCGTCTCCGACACCGGGATCGGGATCGCGGCCGAGAAACTCCCGGTGATCTTCGAGGCGTTCCAGCAGGCCGACGGCACCACCAACCGCAAGTACGGCGGCACCGGCCTCGGGCTGTCCATCAGCCGCGAGATCGCCGGCCTCCTGGGCGGCCGTATCGTCGCCGAGAGCGAACCCGGCCAGGGCTCCACCTTCACGCTCTACGTCCCCGTCGTCAGCCCCGGCCACTCGGCGACCGGCCCGGTCCCCGAGGACCGCTCCCTGCCCGCCGTGCCGGAACAGCTGTCCACGGAGCCCTTCACGGCCACCCACGACGTGGACGACGCCTGGCCCGCGCCGACCAAGCTGGAGGCGTGGAAGTCCGGCCGGGCGGGTCAAGTGCTCCCCGGACGCCGTGTGTTGATCGTCGACGACGACATCCGCAACGTCTTCGCGCTGACCCATGTCCTGGGCCGGGTCGGCATGCCCGTCCTCTACGCCGAGAACGGCCGCGAGGGCATCGAGACGCTGGAGCGCAACCCGGACGTCGAACTCGTCCTGATGGACATCATGATGCCGGAGATGGACGGCTACGAGACCATCGCCGCCATCCGCCGCACGCCCCGCTGGACAGGGCTGCCCATCGTCGCGCTGACCGCGAAGGCGATGCCCGGGGACCGGGACAAGTCGATCGCGCGGGGCGCCAACGACTACGTACCCAAACCGGTGGACGTCGACCAGCTGCTGACCGTCGTGTGCGCACTCCTCGATCCCGAGGGCGGGGACGAAACCGGTTCCGAGGCGCAGACTGCCGTAGAGGCACCGGACACGACAGGAGAAGTGCCGGTTCCGCCCGACGACTGAATGAGGCACAGTCACCATGAGCGCTGAGGCAACGACCGACGAGCGCGCCGGCATCCTCCTGGTCGACGACATGGAGGACAACCTGATCGCCCTGGAGGCCGTCCTGGGGTCCCTCAACGAGCCGCTCGTCCGGGCGCGTTCGGGCGAGGAGGCAATGAAGGCGCTGCTGCGCCGGCAGTTCGCCCTCGTCCTGCTCGACGTCCGCATGCCGGGCATGGACGGCTTCGAGACCGCCGCGAACATCAAACGGCTCGACCAGACCAAGGACGTCCCGATCATCTTCCTGACCGGTGCGGAGGACGACTCCGGCTACGCCTTCCGCGGCTACGCCACCGGCGCGGCCGACTACTTGACCAAGCCGTTCGACCCCTGGGTCCTGAGGGCGAAGGTCAGCGTCTTCCTGGAGCTGCACAGAAAGAACCAGCAGTTGGAGAGGCTACTGGCGCAGGACCAGGCGGAGTGCGGGGAGGTGGCGGCCAGACTGGCGGAGCTGGAGGCCGAGTTGGACGCGGAGGGCCCCCCGGACCGGGAGGCGCTACGCACCCGGGTCCAGGAGCTACGGCAACTGTTGGGCAGGGGTCGGGGCTAAGGCCTTTTTCCTGGGGGCGCGGGGGAACTGCGCGACCAGCCCCCACGCACCCGCAGCCGCCAACCGACCCCCACCACCCCTACGCCTCGCGCGTACCCGCGTACATCTCATCGATCAGATGCTTGTACTCCCGCTCCACGACCGGCCTCTTCAACTTCAGACTCGGCGTGATCTCCCCGTGCTCCACATCGAGATCCCGAGGCAGCAACCGGAACTTCTTGATGGTCTGCCACCGCTGCAACCCCTCGTTGAGCTGCTTCACATACCCCTCGACCAGGGCAACCGTCTCCGGCGCCGCCACCACGTCCGCGTACGGCTTCCCGCCGAGCCCGTTCTCCTCGGCCCACCCGAGAATCGCGACCTCGTCGAGCGCGATGAGCGCCGTGCAGAAGTTCCGGTCGGCCCCGTGCACGAGGATGTTGGAGACGTACGGGCACACCGCCTTGAACTGCCCCTCGACCTCGGCCGGCGCGATGTACTTGCCGCCCGACGTCTTGATGAGGTCCTTCTTGCGGTCGGTGATCCGCAGGTACCCGTCGGGCGAGAGCTCACCGATGTCCCCGGTGTGGAACCAGCCGTCGCTCTCCAGCACCTCGGCGGTCTTCTCGGGCAGCCCGTGGTAGCCCTCCATGATGCCGGGCCCGCGCAGCAGGATCTCCCCGTCGTCGGCGATGCGCACCTCCGTGCCGGGCAGCGGCTTGCCGACCGTGCCGGTGCGGTACGCCTCACCCGGGTTCACGAAGGACGCGGCCGAGGACTCCGTGAGGCCGTAGCCCTCCAGGATGTGGATGCCGGCGCCCGCGAAGAAGTAGCCGATCTCCGGCGCGAGGGCGGCCGACCCGGAGACGCACGCCCGCAGCCTGCCGCCGAACGCCTCGCGGATCTTGGCGAAGACCAGCGCGTCGGCGACCTTGTGCTTGGCGGAGAGGCCGAAGGGCGCGCTCGCCGTGCCGGTGCGGCGGAAGTTGTCCTGGCTGGCCTTGGCGTACTCCCGGGCCACCTCGGACGCCCACTGGAAGATCTTGTACTTGGCGCCGCCGCCCGCCCGGGCCTTCGCGGCGACCCCGTTGTAGACCTTCTCGAAGATGCGCGGGACGGCCGCCATGTACGTCGGCTGCACGACCGGCAGATTCTCGATGATCTTGTCGACGCGGCCGTCGACGGCGGTGACGTGCCCGACCTCGATCTGCCCGGAGGTGAGGACCTTGCCGAAGACGTGGGCGAGCGGCAGCCACAGGTACTGCACGTCCTCGGCGCTGATCAGCCCCGTCGCGGCGATCGCCTTGGCCATGTAGGCCCAGTTGTCGTGCGGGAGCCGTACGCCCTTGGGGCGGCCGGTGGTGCCCGAGGTGTAGATGAGGGTGGCCAGCTGGTCCTTGGTGATCGCGCCGACCTTCTCCTTGATCAGGTCGGGGTCCTTCTCCAGCCGGGCCGCGCCACGGGCCTCCAGCTCGGCGAGGGTGAGCACCCAGTCGCCGGTCTCCACGCCCTCGGCGTCGATGACCACGACATGCGTCAGCTCGGGCAGCTCGGCGCGCTTCTCCCGCGCCTTGGCCAGCTGCTCGGCGTTCTCGGCGAACAGCACGCGGCTCTCGGAGTCGGAGACGATGAACGCCGACTCGTCGGCGTTGGTCTGCGGATACACCGTGGTCGTGGCGGCGCCGGCGCACAGGATGCCGAGGTCGGCGAGGATCCACTCGACGCGGGTCGAGGAGGACAGCGCGACCCGCTGCTCGGGCTGCACCCCGAGCTCGATCAGGCCGGCGGCGATGGCGAAGACCCGCTCGGCGGCCTCCCCCCAGCTCAGCGACTTCCAGTCGTCGGGGCCCTCACCGGAGGCCGGTGGCACGGGGTAGCGGTACGCCTCCGCGTCGGGCGTGGCCGCAACGCGCTCCAGGAAGAGGGTCGCCACGCTCGGCGGTCGGTTCTCGATCAGGGTCTGTGTGTCGCTCACGACATCCTCCGGGGCCCGCGACAGTGCGGCGGCTGGCTCAGTGCGGCTGGTGTACTCGAGGGGCCGGGCACTCACGGGGTGTGCCCGAGTGGGTGTTGTTTAACTCACGAGTAACTATCGAGTGGAGATCAGAGTAGAGCGCGACCGCCGCCTGCGTAAGAGGCGGCGGCCTGTCACTTCCTACAGAGGGCGACGTTACGCACGCGTAGGGGCCCGTCGCGCTCAGCTGCGACAGGCCCCTGTTTTCACGGGAAATCCGGGTTACTTCTTGCCCTTGCCGGAACCCGCGGCGTCGTCGCTGCTCAGTACGGCGATGAAGGCCTCCTGCGGAACCTCCACAGAGCCCACCATCTTCATCCGCTTCTTGCCCTCCTTCTGCTTCTCCAGCAGCTTCCGCTTACGGGAGATGTCACCGCCGTAGCACTTGGCGAGGACGTCCTTGCGGATGGCGCGGATGGTCTCGCGGGCGATGACCCGGGAGCCGATGGCGGCCTGGATGGGCACCTCGAAGGCCTGCCGCGGGATGAGCTCGCGCAGCTTGGCGACGAGCCGCACGCCGTACGCGTACGCCGCGTCCTTGTGCGTGATCGCCGAGAAGGCGTCGACCTTGTCGCCGTGCAGCAGGATGTCGACCTTGACGAGGCTGGAGGCCTGCTCGCCGGTGGGCTCGTAGTCGAGGGACGCGTAGCCGCGGGTCTTGGACTTCAGCTGGTCGAAGAAGTCGAAGACGATCTCGGCGAGCGGCAGGGTGTAGCGGATCTCGACCCGGTCCTCGGACAGGTAGTCCATGCCGAGCAGGGTGCCGCGCCGGGTCTGGCACAGCTCCATGATCGCCCCGATGAACTCCGAGGGCGCGAGGATGGTGGCCCGTACGACGGGCTCGTACACCTCGTTGATCTTGCCCTCGGGGAACTCGCTCGGGTTGGTGACCGTGTGCTCGGTGCCGTCCTCCATGAGGACGCGGTAGACCACGTTGGGGGCGGTGGCGATGAGGTCGAGGCCGAACTCGCGCTCCAGCCGCTCCCGGATCACGTCGAGGTGCAGCAGGCCCAGGAAGCCGACGCGGAAACCGAAGCCGAGGGCGGCGGAGGTCTCCGGCTCGTAGACCAGCGCGGCGTCGTTGAGCTGGAGCTTGTCCAGCGCCTCGCGCAGCTCGGGGTAGTCGGAGCCGTCCAGCGGATAGAGCCCGGAGAAGACCATGGGCTTGGGGTCCTTGTAGCCCCCGAGCGCCTCGGTGGCCCCCTTCTGCTGGCTGGTGACGGTGTCACCGACCTTGGACTGGCGGACGTCCTTCACACCGGTGATGAGGTAGCCCACCTCACCGACGCCGAGGCCGTCTGCGCCGAGCATCTCGGGCGAGTTGGTGCCGATCTCCAGCAGCTCGTGGGTGGCGCCGGTCGACATCATCTTGATGCGCTCGCGCTTGTTGAGCTGGCCGTCGATGACACGGACGTACGTCACGACACCGCGGTAGGAGTCGTAGACGGAGTCGAAGATCATCGCGCGGGCGGGCGCGTCGGCGACGCCGACGGGCGCGGGGACCTCCTTGACGACCTTGTCGAGCAGCACGTCGACGCCGACACCGGTCTTGGCGGAGACCCGCAGCACGTCGTCGGGGTCGCAGCCGACCAGGTTGGCGAGCTCCTCGGCGAACTTCTCGGGCTGCGCGGCCGGCAGGTCGATCTTGTTCAGCACGGGGATGATCGTGAGGTCGTTCTCCATCGCCAGGTACAGGTTGGCGAGGGTCTGGGCCTCGATGCCCTGGGCGGCGTCGACGAGGAGGATGGTCCCCTCGCAGGCGGCGAGCGACCGCGAGACCTCGTAGGTGAAGTCGACGTGCCCGGGGGTGTCGATCATGTTCAGGATGTGCGTGTTGCTCTTGTCGTGGGTCGGAGCCCACGGCAAACGCACCGCCTGGGACTTGATCGTGATGCCACGCTCACGCTCGATGTCCATACGGTCGAGGTACTGAGCACGCATCTGCCGCTGCTCGACCACACCGGTCAGCTGGAGCATCCGGTCGGCGAGGGTGGACTTGCCGTGGTCGATGTGCGCGATGATGCAGAAATTGCGGATCAGAGCCGGGTCGGTACGGCTCGGCTCGGGCACATTGTTAGGGGTCGCGGGCACGCAGGGTCCTGTCTCTTGAGGCGCCTTATGCCTCGGGTCGGATCTATACGTAGGCTCCATGGTCCCACGGCGGGCGACCAGGGACCGTTTTGGGCCGCCGCCCACCCCCCTGGTAGCCTGGGTGGCTGTGTCTCATGCCCTCTCAGCGCGAGGCACACCCCAAGAAATCACCTGGCCCGGATCCCTCGTGGTCCCGTGCCTGAACCTGTAAAGGCTCAATCAGTGGCGAACATCAAGTCCCAGATCAAGCGGATCAAGACCAACGAGAAGGCCCGGCTGCGCAACAAGGCCGTCAAGTCCTCCCTGAAGACCGCGATCCGCAAGGCCCGTGAGGCTGCTGCCGCGGGTGACGTCGAGAAGGCCACCGAGTACCAGCGCGCTGCCGCGCGTCAGCTCGACAAGGCCGTCTCGAAGGGCGTCATCCACAAGAACCAGGCCGCCAACAAGAAGTCGGCGCTTGCTTCCAAGGTGGCCGGCCTCAACGGCTGACCCTTTCTGATCTGACCGCCGGAGGGAATCGAGCGGGCCCTCTCTCATCCGCTCCCGTCCGGCACCCCGGATCTGCGCGCGGCCTGCGTTCGCCACGCGGGCGCGGATCCAGCATCGTGAACCGAAGGCCCCGGCGCCCGCCCTTCCCCAGGGCGGAAGCCGGGGCCTTCGGCATGCCCGGGCTTCGCGCTCTGCTCAGGCCCAGAACTCGTTGCTCTTGTCGATGTCCTCGACGCACTCGTCGAGATCGGTGATCTTGTCCCCGACGATCCGGAACACAATCCCTCCCGTCTCGTCGATGCTCCGGCCCTGCCGCTCGGCGGTGAACCGGTGCACGGACACGACATGCCCCCGCCCGTCGACCAGCAGATACCGCAACTGGACCCTCATGGTCCCGTTCGTCTCCGCACCGAGCCGGCCGTACATCTCGATGATCGAGTCCAGCCCCTTGAAGTCACCGGACAGCGGATGCGAACCGGGCACATGGTGCGTGGCGTCCCCGGCCGTCAGACTCCGCAGGGTATCCATGTCCCCCCGCGAGAACGCCTCGTATCCCCTGCGGACGAGCGCCGCGTGCGGGTGTTCAGCCATGACGACCGCCACCTCTCCATGACCTCGGCGATATGCGGCTGATGGCTCTGATTGTCCTCTCACCGGTCGGCATTTTCAGCCCGGTCCGAGTGGGCCTGCGAAGTCGCACCCCCGGCATCAGCCGACGCCGCCGCCTACGTCCGCCCGCGCGACCGCGCCGCCCGCGCGATCGCGACGACCGCCTTCTCCAGGGCGTACTCGGGGTCGTCCCCGCCGCCCTTCACGCCCGCGTCCGCCTCGGCCACCGCCCGCAGCGCGACCGAGACCCCGTCCGGCGTCCACCCCCGCATCTGCTGCCGCACCCGGTCGATCTTCCACGGCGGCATCCCCAGCTCCCGCGCGAGATCCGCGGGCCGCCCACCTCGCGCCGACGACAGCTTCCCGATCGCCCGTACGCCCTGCGCGAGCGCACTGGTGATCATCACCGGCGCCACACCGGTCGCCAACGACCATCGCAGCGCCTCCAGCGCCTCCGCGGTGCGGCCCTCGACCGCCCGGTCGGCGACGGTGAAGCTCGACGCCTCCGCCCGCCCGGTGTAGTACCGCCCGACCACCGCCTCGTCGATCGTCCCCTCGACGTCGGCCACCAGCTGCGACACGGCCGACGCCAGCTCCCGCAGATCGCTGCCGATCGCATCGACCAGCGCCTGACTCGCCTCCGGCGTCGCCGACCGCCCCGCCGCCCGGAACTCACCCCGCACGAACGCCAGCCGATCCGCCGGCTTGGTCATCTTCGGGCAGGCCACCTCCCGCGCCCCGGCCTTGCGCGCGGCGTCGAGCAGCCCCTTGCCCTTCACACCGCCCGCGTGCAGGAGCACCAGCGTGATCTCCTCGGCGGGCGACCCGAGATACGCCTTCACGTCCTTCACGGTGTCGGCCGACAGGTCCTGCGCGTTGCGCACCACCACGACCTTGCGCTCCGCGAAGAGCGAGGGGCTGGTCAGCTCGGCAAGCGTGCCGGGCTGCAACTGGTCCGGGGTCAGATCCCGTACGTCCGTATCGGCGTCGGCGGCCCGGGCGGCGGCCACCACCTCCTGCACGGCACGGTCGAGCAGAAGGTCCTCCTGGCCCACGGCGAGCGTCACGGGGGCGAGAGGGTCGTCATTCGCAGTCTTCCTGGCCATCGCGACAAGCATGGCACGCACCACTGACAACGAACGCCGCCGAACCCGGCCTTCCCGGTCCCACGGGTCCTACTGCTCACGCCGCGGCCCGTGCCACGGGTCCTACTGCTCACGCCGCGGCCCGTCCCACGGGCCTTACGGCTCCTCCCGCGCCCATCCCACGGGCCTTACGGCTCCTCCCGCCACCCGTCCCACGCGCCCACGAACTCGTCCAGCTCCCCGGGGTCGAGCCGTCCCTCCTCGTCCCGCAGGACGACCAGCCACTGCGCGTCCTCCGCGTCGTCCTCCCCGGCCAACGCGTCCCGCACCAGCTGCGGCTCCTCGGCCACCGCGAACCGCTCCCCGAGCGCCTCCGCCACTTCCTCGGCGGCATCCCGGTCGGGCAGCACCAGCACATGTCTCACATCACTCACGCCCCCATTCTCCGGCACCCACCCGACACCACCCGCACCACGGACGGCCGCCCCTCAGACACCACCCGCACCACGGACAGCCACCCCTCAGACACCACCCGCACCACGGACAGTCACCCCTCAGGCACCCACCTTCACGCGCCGACGATCAGCCCCTTCCCTGTCGCGCTCACCGCCCGGCCCTGCCGAAGGCCCGCACCTCCGGCACCCGCTCCAGCCCGATCCCGAACCGCTCCCGGTACACCGCCAGCACCTCCTCGTCCGTCGCCAGCTCCCGCACCTCGCGCGTCCCGTCCGCCGCCGTCACCTTGAGGCTCCGGCCGCTGAGCGTGATCCTGCCCCCGTCCTCCGCGACCCGCGAACACACCAGCGACTGCGTGAAGTGCGACCCCGGCGACGTGCTGTGCCACCACGCGCCCGCCACGAAGTCGCGCAGCACCCGAGGCCGGACCTCCAGGCGGTACTGACGTTGGCCGTTCATGACGACGTCCAGGTCCGCCGCCTCGGCCGCCGCGACCCCACCGCCCCGTACCCCCGCCGCGTCCGGCGCCGCCTCGACGACCCGGAACGTGCCCGCGGGATCCGCCTGCTCCTCCCGTACCCCGATCGCCAGCGGCCGGTGACTGTTCGCCCCGAAGCCGACGTCGACCAGCCAGTCGCCCCCGTCCACCGTCCGCACCCGCAGCGCGAGGTGGTCGTACGGGATACCGAGCCGCCCCTCCTCCCCGTACACCCGGCCCGCGAGCAACGTCACGTCGAACCCCAGCGCGCCGAGCAACGCCCCGAAGGCGCCGTTGAGTTCGTAGCAGAACCCTCCCCTGTTCGCCCCGACCACCTTGTCCAGCAGCCGCTTCTCCTCCAGCACGATCTCCTCGCCGAGATGCACCGACAGGTTCTCGAAGGGAACGGCCCGCAGTTGGCGCAGCTGAAGCTCGCGCAGGGCGTCCGTGGTGGGCCGCGCGGGGCGGCCGGCTCCCAGACGGCGGAGGTAGGCGTCGACCTGTACAGAATCCATGCCTTCAGTCTCCGCCACGTCTCCCCGGTCGACCCACGCTCGCGACCGACCTCAACCTCCCACCACCCTCAGTTCCTCCTCCGTGCCGGCGACCGCCAGTGCCCCGTCCTCGTCCGTGCGCAGCACCACCGCGCCCTGGGCCCGCAGGGCCGCGACCGTGCCGGGAGCCGGGTGGCCGTACGGGTTGTCCCGGCCGCAGGAGATCAGCGCCAGCCGTGGGGCCACCCTCCGTATGAGTTCCGGATCCTGGTAGGCCGAGCCGTGGTGAGCCACCTTCAGCACGTCCACGCCGCCCAGCGACGCGCCCGCCGGTGACCTCAACAGCGCTTGCTGGGCCGGGGGTTCGAGATCGCCGAGCAACAGGAACCGCAACCCGCCCGACCGCACGAGCAACGTGACGCTGGCGTCGTTCGGCCCTTCCGGTTCCGGCGTCGCAGGCGCTCCCGCGACCCCCGGCGGCGAACCCGGGGGCGGCCACACGACCTGCCAGGCCAGCGCCCCGGTCCGCCGCTCCTCCCCCGCGACCGCGCGGGTGACCGGGATGTGCCGCCGCGCCGCCTCTCGCCGCACGAACTCCACCTGATCCACGGGCTCTTCGAACCCGGTCGTCTCGATCGCGCCCACGGCCCGTCCCCGCAGCACCCCGGGCAGGCCCGCCACATGGTCGGCGTGGAAGTGGGTCAGCACGACCAAGGGGACCTTGGTGATCCCGAGTGTGCGCAGGCACCGGTCGACGAGCGCCGGGTCGGGCCCGGCATCGACCACCACACCGGTGCCGTCACCCGCCGCGAGCACCGTCGCGTCCCCCTGCCCCACGTCGCAGACCGCGAACCGCCAACCCGGCGGCGGCCACCCCGTGACCACCCGGGTCAGCGGCGGTGGCTGCACCACCACCAGCACTAGCAGCAGCCCGCACGCCCCGCACCACCACGGGTGCCGCAATAACCGCCGCCCGGCCAGGACGACCGCCCCCGTGACCACGGCGAGCAGCGCCGCCCCGCCCCAGCTGCCCGGCCAGTCCACCCCCGAGCCGGGCAGTGCGGCCCCGGTGCGGGCGACGTCCGCGATCCATCCGGCGGGCCAACTCGCGCACCACGCCAGCACCTTGGCCACCGGCAACGCCACGGGCGCCGTCGCCAGCGCCGCGAAACCCAGCACCGTGGCCGGGGCCACGGCGAACTCCGCGAGCAGATTGCACGGCACCGCCACCAGACTCACCCGCGCCGACAGCACCGCCACGACCGGCGCGCACAAAGCCTGCGCGGCACCGGCGGCGGCCAGCGCCTCGGCCAGCCGCGGTGGCACCCGCCGCCGTTGCAGGGCCGCGCTCCAGCGGGGCCCGATCGTCAGCAGGGCCCCGGTGGCCAGCACGGACAGCAGGAACCCGTAACTGCGGGCCAGCCAGGGGTCGTACAGCACCAGCAGCAGTACGGCCGTCGCCAGCGCCGGGATCAGCGATCTGCGGCGTCCGGTGGCCAGCGCCAGCAGCACGACCGCTCCGCAGGCCGCGGCCCGCAGCACGCTCGGGTCCGGCCGGCACACGACGACGAAGGCCAGCGTCAGTACCCCGCCCAGCACCGCCGTCGTACGCAGCGGGAGGCCGAGCCGGGGCGCGAGGCCTCTGCGCTCGACGCGTTGGGCCAGCCCGGGCGGTCCGATGAGCAGGGCGAGGATGATCGTGAGGTTGCTCCCGGAGACGGCGAGCGTGTGGGTGAGGTCGGTGGCCTTGAACGCCTCGTCCAGCCCGGGCGTGATCCGCGAGGTGTCCCCGACGACCAGCCCCGGCAACAGCGCCCGGGCGTCACCGGGCAACGGCTCCGTGGCCGCCCGCAGCCCCGCCCGCAGCCGTCCGGCGAACCGCTGCACTCCCGACGGCTCCGCCACGACCTCTGGCCCCACCCGACCCGAGACCCGCGCCACCCCGGCGACCCGGTCCCCCTCCACCATCGTCGGCGCCAGCCGCGCACTCACCCGCACCCGAGTGGAAGGCAACAACCGAAGCCACGCCGCCGCTCCGGGCCCGACATCCGCATCCGCGCCGCCCCGATCGCTCTGATCGCCCCACTCCTTCCGACCACTGGCCTCATCCACCCAACCGCCACCGTTGTCCCCGCGGCCGCCGGCCCCGTCCACCCCCCTTCCGTCTCGGTCGCTCCCCCTTCCCGATCCCACGTCCACCATCACCAGCACCGGCGTCCGCGTCGCCACCGTCGTCCCGTCGGCCTCCTCGACCCTCCGCACCTCCGCGCCGATCAGCACGGAGGCCGGTGCCATGTGATCCCCCTTGACCCGTGGTCGGGTGAGCCGGGGATCGGAGGTGACCTCGACCTCGGCGGTCACGGTGGCGTACTCCCGCACCAGCCCGGGAACCGGCCCCCGGCGCAGGTCGGCGCCGTGCAGCCCGGCGGAGGCGGCGGCCGCGGCGACACACAGGAGCACCGCGGCGATCGCCACGCGTCTCCCCACACGTCCGCGCCACAGCAGGAGCACGGCCCCCATGGCCAGGCACCCGACGCCGACACCGGTGACCCACTCCTGTGCGGCGTCCAGCAACGACGCCGCCGTCACCCAGGCGGCGAGCGCGGGCGGCACGAGTCGTAGATCCGTCGGCCCTTCCTGCCGCGGGTCGGCCGCTCCCAGCCGGGCGCGGGCCGTGGCGTGCACCGCAGGACGCGGCGGGGCCGTTGCGCGCGGAGGCCTCGGCGGCCCCGGGAGGCCGCTCATGGCCGTACGAGATTCCGCAGGTCGGCGAAGCGGCGTTCCCCGATGCCGTTGACCTCGCGCAGTTCGTCCACCGAGCGGAAACCGCCGTGCTGGGTGCGGTAGTCGACGATGTGCTGGGCCAGCACCGGACCGACGCCGGGAAGAGTGTCGAGCTGGTCCACGGTCGCCGTGTTGAGGGAGACGGGCGCGGCGGGCCCGGCCCCCGGCGCCGAGCCACCTGAACCGGCCGCGCCTCCGGCCGCTCCGGCCGACCCTCCCACTGCTCCCGCCGCCCCCGCCGGGGCCCCCACGACGACCTGCTCACCGTCCACCAGGAAGCGGGCCCGGTTGAGGCCGGTGGTGTCCGTGCCCGGCCGCACCCCGCCGGCCGCGCGGAGGGCATCCGCGACCCGCGACCCCGCCGGGAGCCGGCGAATGCCGGGTTCGCGGACCTTGCCGCTGACGTCCACCACGATCTCGGCCGTCGCCGTACCGGCCACGCTCGGCGCACCGCTCGCGGCGCCGGGCCCCGCCTCCTCGTGCCGCTCCTGGAAAGGCACCGCGGCCCGCACGACCTCCGGCGCCGCCACCGACTGTGTACGGCCGCTCCAGAAGTGCTGTACGGCGAAGCCGGCTGCGACCACGAGCAGCACGGTCAGCGCGACGACGCTCCGCCGCTCCAGTCCACACCTGGCCTGAAGCCACACCGGCACCCGCTCCCGCACGGCAAGCCCGACCCGCCCCCGCCAATCCCCGTCCCCCGAACCCGAACCCGAACCTGAACCCGAGCCCGACGACACCGAGCCCGAGGCCGAGGCCGACGGAGGATCCACCCAGGACTGCGACTCCGACGGACGATCCACCCAGGACTGCGACTCCGACGGACGATCCGCCCAGGACTGCGACGCCCCCGGACCGCCCGGCCCATCACGGCCCGACCCCGCATCCCGGCCACCGCCCGGCTCCACCCCCGACTCGCGCCCCACCCCCGCCCGTTCGGCGAAGATGACCTCCGCGCGCCGCCGAAGCTCCTCGGCCGACGCATACCGCTGTCGTGCCCGGCCCCTGGTCGCAGGACTGCGGCGATGGCGGGTGCGGACATCCGAGGCGGGGCCACGGCCCGCCCCACTGGTGGGAGTTGCTGTGCGTGAACGTGATTGAAGTGCCATGCGACGAGGATCGGGCACATCACGCATCCGCGATGATCTTGCTCAATTCCCGGGGACAACCACCCAGTTGTGGATAACTCCATCACCCACACGAGTGATGAACCGCCGCCCCCGTGTCACCGTCACCGAGGCGAGACCACAGCCCCCAGCAACCCGGGCCCCGTGTGCGCCCCGATCACCGCCCCGACCTCGCTCACATGCAGGTCCGCCAGCCCGGGCACCCGCGCCCGCAGCCGGTCCGCCAGGGCCGACGCCCGGTCGGGGGCGGCGAGATGGTGCACTGCGATGTCGACCTGGGCGCTTCCCGCCCGGTCGGCCACGATCTCCTCCAGGCGGGCGATCGCCTTCGACGCCGTACGCACCTTCTCCAGCGGTTCGATGCGGCCCCCCTGCAACTGAAGCAGGGGCTTGACCGCGAGCGCGGAGCCGAAGAGGGCCTGCGCCGCCCCGATCCGGCCACCGCGGCGCAGATAGTCGAGGGTGTCGACGTAGAAGTAGGCGGAGGTGCCGGCGGCCCTCTTCTCCGCGGCCGTCACGGCCTCGTCGATGGTGCCGCCGCTCTCCGCGGCCTCGGCCGCCGCGAGCGCGCAGAAGCCGAGTGCCATGGCGATCATCCCGGTGTCCACGACCCGCACCGGCACCGGCGCCTCGCGGGCCGCGAGGACGGCCGCGTCGTAGGTGCCGGAGAGTTCGGCGGAGAGGTGGAGGGAGACTATTCCGGTGGCACCGGCCTCGGCCACCCTGCGATAGGTCTCCGCGAAGAGCTGCGGGCTCGGGCGGGAGGTGGTGACCGGACGTCGCTTCTGGAGAGCCTGGGCCAGGGACCGGGTCGAGATCTCGGTGCCCTCTTCGAATGCCTGGTCGCCGAGGACCACGGTCAGCGGCACCGCCGTGATGCCGTGACGCTCCATCGTCCGCGGCGGCAGGTAGGCCGTTGAATCGGTGACGATCGCGACATGGCGGGACATGAGCTGGAGGTTACCTGGCGTAGCGCCCGGGCGGCAGTCCGACCCCTCCCGGCCGGGAGGGCCGTGGCCGGATCAAGTCGTGCTCTCGGGGCGGGGCTTCTTCTGCCAGGGGTAGGTGGGGCGGGTGGTCGGCGGAGTGATGGCTGCGTTCTGTGCCGGTTCCTCGGCCGTACGGGAGCGGGGGGTCTCCGGCCAGGTCTGCTGGGAGCTGGAGCCTTCGGCGGCGGGGGCCTCGGGCCAGGGCGGTGGCGAGGACTGCGCGCGGGTGGGGCTCGACGGCTCGGTCGTGGTCCAGTGCCGCAGCGCGCCGGCCTCCATGTCGATCTGGGTGCTCAGCGAGTCCAGGTCGTCGTCCGCGAAACGGCGGGCCCGGTCACGCGCGGCCCAGCGCAGGGAGTCCGCGGACCGGGTGATGGTCTCGGTGCGCTCGCGCAGGGCGGGCAGCCGCTCGGCGAGGGTCGCGCGGTCCGGTTCGGACTCCAGTCGGCGCAGTTCGGCGTCGAGTTCGTGGCCGTGCGCGCTCAGCCGCTCGAAGAGGGCGAGGGACTCCTTGAGGGACTCGTCCTCGGCCACGCCCGCGTGCAACGCGTCCTGCGTGGCGCGCATGGACGTGCGCAGTTTCAGCCGCAGTTGGGCGACCTCGCCCGCCGGGCCGGGCTGCACCATGGACTTGGCGCGCAGGGTGTGGTCCTCGACGGTGCGCCGGGCCTGGGTGATCGTGCGGTCCACGCCCCGCTTGGCGGCGCCGACGGCCTTCACGGTGGCGTACGCACCCAGTACCAGGAAGAAGACGAAAAGCAGAGCGACGACCGTCATCAGTGCCTCCACAGCGCTCCTCCTCCGACCGGGCGCGAGGCTCCGCGCCGCTCTTCAACGGTAAACGCCACGGGCAGGCCCGAAGTTCCAGAAGAACCCCGAACCTGCCCGTACCGAACCCCTAAGGGCCGACCGCCGACGCCGACCGCCGGCCACCGCCACCGGCCATGGGCCATCAGCCCCAGCCACCGGCCACGGCCACCAGCCACCAGCCACCAGCCACCAGCCACCAGCTACCGGCTACCGGCGAGACGCTTACGCCGGAACGATGTTCACCAGCTTCGGCGCCCGCACGATCACCTTGCGGATGCCCGCCCCGTCCAGCGCCGCCACGACCTTGTCGTCGGCCAGCGCCACCTTCTCCAGCTCCTCGTCGGAGATGGCCGGCGAGACCTCCAGGCGGGCCTTGACCTTGCCCTTGATCTGCACGACGCAGGTCACGGTCTCGTCCACGACGTACGCCGGGTCGGCGACCGGGAAGTCCTGGTGGACCACCGAGTCGGTGTGCCCCAGCTTGCGCCACAGCTCCTCGGCGATGTGCGGGGCCAGCGGAGCGACCAGCAGCACCAGCGACTCGGCGACCGAGCGCGGCACCGCGCCACCCGCCTTGGTCAGGTGGTTGTTCAGCTCGGTGACCTTGGCGATGGCGGTGTTGAACCGCATGCCCTCCAGGTCCTGCCGGACGCCGTCGATGGCCTTGTGCAGTGCCCGCAGGGTGTCCTCGTCGGCCTCGGTGTCGACGACGGTCACCTCACCGGTCGCCTCGTCGACGACGTTGCGCCACAGCCGCTGCAGCAGCCGGAACTGGCCGACCACCGCGCGCGTGTCCCACGGCCGGGAGACGTCCAGCGGGCCCATGGCCATCTCGTACAGGCGCAGGGTGTCGGCGCCGTACTCCTCGCAGATGGACTCGGGGGTGACCGCGTTCTTCAGCGACTTGCCCATCTTGCCCAGCAGCTTGGTGACCTTCTCGCCCTGGTAGTAGAAGGCGCCGTCGCGCTCCTCCACCTCCTCGGCGGGCACCGGGAAGCCACGGCTGTCGCGGTAGACGAAGGCCTGGATCATGCCCTGGTTGAACAGCTTGTGGAACGGCTCCGCGGAGGAGACGTGGCCCAGGTCGAACAGCACCTTGGACCAGAAGCGCGCGTACAGCAGGTGCAGCACGGCGTGCTCGGCGCCGCCCACGTACAGGTCGACGCCGCCGTGCGGCTGGCCCTCGCGCGGGCCCATCCAGTACCGCTCGATCTCGGGGTCGACCAGCTGCCGGTCGTTGTGCGGGTCCAGGTAGCGCAGCTCGTACCAGCAGGAACCGGCCCAGTTGGGCATGGTGTTGGTCTCGCGCCGGTACTTCCGCGGGCCGCGTCCGTCGCCCAGGTCCAGCGTGACGTTGACCCAGTCCTCGTTGCGGGACAGCGGGGTCTCCGGGGAGGTGTCCGCGTCGTCCGGGTCGAAGGTGCGGGGCGAGTAGTCCTCGACCTCGGGCAGCTCCAGCGGCAGCATCGACTCGGGCAGCGAGTGCGCGATGCCGTCCTCGTCGTAGACGATCGGGAAGGGCTCGCCCCAGTAGCGCTGCCGGCTGAACAGCCAGTCGCGCAGCCGGAAGTTGACGGTGCCCTCGCCGATGCCGGACCGCTCCAGCCACTCGGTGATGCGCGCCTTGGCCTCGGCGACCGGCAGGCCGTCCAGGGAGACGCCCGCGCCGGAGGAGTTGATGATCTTCGCATCGTACGAGGCGAAGGCGTCCTCCCACGTGGAGGTGTCGGTGCCGCGGCCGTCGGTCGGCTCGACGATGCAGGTGATCGGCAGCTCGAAGGCGCGCGCGAACTCGAAGTCGCGCTGGTCGCCCGCCGGCACGGCCATGATCGCGCCGGTGCCGTAGCCCATCAGCACGTAGTCGGCGATGAAGACCGGGATCTGCTCGCCGTTGACCGGGTTCTTGGCGTACGAGCCGGTGAAGACGCCGGTCTTGTCCTTGGCCTCGGCCTGCCGCTCCACGTCGGACTTGGAGGCGGCCTGTGCGCGGTACGCGGCGACGGCCTCGGCCGGAGTGGCGTGACCGCCGGTCCACACGTCGCGGGTGCCCTCGGGCCAGGCGGCCGGGGTGAACTTCTCGACCAGCGGGTGCTCGGGCGCCAGCACCATGTAGGTCGCGCCGAACAGGGTGTCGGGGCGTGTGGTGAAGACGGTGATCTTCTCGCCGTCGATCGGGAAGTCGACGCGGGCGCCCTCGGAGCGGCCGATCCAGTTGCGCTGCTGCAGCTTGATGGCCTCGGGCCAGTCCAGGGCGTCCAGGTCGTCCAGCAGCCGGTCGGCGTACGCGGTGATCCGCATGTTCCACTGGCGCAGCTTGGCCTTGAAGACCGGGAAGTTGCCGCGCTCGGAGCGGCCGTCGGCGGTGACCTCCTCGTTGGCCAGCACGGTGCCCAGGCCGGGACACCAGTTGACGGGCGCGTCGGAGGCGTAGGCCAGGCGGAACTCGCCCAGGACGTCGGCACGCTCGGCGGCGGTCAGCTCGTTCCACGCGCGCGTGTGCCCCGGTACGGCGCGCTCACCGGACTCGAACTGGGCGACCAGCTCGGCGATCGGGCGGGCCTTCCTGGCCTCGTCGTCGTACCAGGAGTTGAAGATCTGCAGGAAGATCCACTGGGTCCACTTGTAGTACTCGGGGTCGATCGTGGCGAACGACCGGCGCTTGTCGTGGCCCAGGCCCAGCCGGCGCAGCTGGGTCTTCATGTTCTCGATGTTGGCCTCGGTGGAGACACGCGGGTGCGTGCCGGTCTGCACCGCGTACTGCTCGGCGGGCAGGCCGAAGGCGTCGAAGCCCAGGGTGTGCAGGACGTTGTGGCCGGTCATCCGCTGGAAGCGGGCGAAGACGTCGGTGGCGATGTAGCCCAGCGGGTGGCCGACGTGCAGGCCCGCACCGGAGGGGTACGGGAACATGTCCATGATGAACTTCTTGGGCTTGGCGGCCAGCTCCGGGTCGCCCGCCAGGTCACCCTTGGGGTTCGGTGCGGCGTACGTACCCTCGGCGTCCCAGAAGTCCTGCCAGCGTGCCTCGATCTCGGCCGCGACGGCGGCCGTGTAGCGGTGCGGCGCGGCCACCTCGGCGGCAGCGGCGGGGTTCGTCTCGCTCATGATCCTTAAGCTCCATCGATCGTCTCTGCCGGCGGCTGTCTCGTTCCGGAAACGAAAAATCCCCTCGCACAGGAGGGGACGCCGCGCTGACTCCGACCGGCCGGCTCGTCCGGCGGTCGGGACTGATCAGCGCGGCCCGCTAAGCAGAAGGCGTACGGCACGCATGGCGTCAGGGTACCGCAGCCGTTGAGCAAGCCGCGACGCACATACGTATGCCTCCTATGGCCCCGGACATCGGGTACCGAACTGAACAAACGTCAAAAGTTACTTCGCGTAACGCCCCCTAAGGGACACCACAACGACCCCACGGCCTTTTGGTAACAGCGCAATAACTCAAATCCCGTACCGATCGGTATGGCTCCACTTAGAGTGCGGCAGCGGGACCGCCTACCCGAACTGCTCGGAGTTGCCCCCATGAACCCTCGTCGAAGTAACAGCTCGCTCCCCAGGCCCGGCCGCTCGGCCTACGGCATGGCGACGGCTGTCGCTCTGCTCTTCATACCCGTGTTCGTGCTGGTAGGAGGTGACACGGTCCGTGACTTCCTGAACTTCGGCGCGGGCGTGCTGTCCCTCGTCTCCCTCAGCTGCTCGGTGATCTGGGGTCTGGTCGCCCAGGACCGGATCTTCCTCAACCCCAAACAGCGGATCATCGGCCAGGCCGTGCACCGCACGACCGCCGTCGGCTCGATCGCCTTCCTGCTGCTGCACATCACCACGAAGGTCGCCCTCGACCACACCCAGCTGATCGCCGCGCTCATCCCGTTCTCGCTCGGCGTCACCGGCAGCGCCGGTCTGATCGGCCTCGGCTCGCTGGCCGGCCTGCTGATGATCTTCGTGGGCATCACCGGCGCCCTGCGCAACCAGTTCGCCTCCCCGGCGCCGGTCGCGGCCCGCTGGCGCGCCATGCACATGCTGGCCTACCCGGCCTGGTGTTTCGCCCTGATCCACGGGCTCTACGCGGGTCGCCAGGCGAAGCCGATCTTCGTGATCCTCTACGGCCTCTCCCTGGCCGGCGTCATGGCCGCGCTCGCCCTGCGCGCGGCGCCCCGCCCGGTCAAGCGCAAGGTCGCCGACCGCATCCAGGCGATCCTGGGCACCGAGGAGCGGCCGGGCCGCGAGGAGCTGGACGCGAGCCGGGCCAGGGTCGCCGAGGCCTCCTCCGCCGCGCTGCCCGGCTACGAGAACGCCCGCACCGCACAGCCGCGCGCGACACCCTCCTACGACACCCCGGCCCCGGAACCCGCGAACGGCTTCGCGGCCGCCTACCGGGCCGTCACCCCGACACCGCGCATCCCGCAGCAGCCCTCGTACGGCGCCGCCGACCAGACCGCCCGCATGGACCTGCCGATGGACATGCAGACCACGGAGGCCATGCCCCGCTACGACAGCGGCGGCAGCACCTCGGGCAGCTGGCCGATCCCGTCGCCGCCGCCGGTCGGCGAGGCGCCTCCGTCGGCCTACGACCCGCTCCAGGACACCGGATACAACATCCCGACCTACCGCAATGCGGACACGTCCGGATACGGCACGAGTGACGTGTACGACACCGGTGAGTCGAACACCGTTTCCGGCGCGTACTACTCGAACGACACGTACAACAGCGGTCCCGCCACTGATCCAACGCCCGGTGAGTCCTACGACTTCGGTGCACCGGGCTCGGGCGAACCTTGGAACATGCCTTCCGGAGGTTATAGGTGAACGAGGCCCTGCCCGACGTCCCAGAAGTCCGCGTGGTCGGTCTTCCCCAGCTCACGTCGGGCTTCGACCTTGTCGAAAGACTCGATCTGCCCATGCACCTGAAGGTGCACGGGCCGCTCGAACCCCTGGGCGGCGAGCAACTCGCGAAGCTCGCCGAGAACATCAACCTGAAGGGCCGCGGCGGCGCGGGCTTCCCCTTCCACAAGAAGCTGCGCTCGGTCGCCGAGGCGGCCATCAAGCGCGGGGTACGGCCGGTCGTCGTCGTCAACGGCAGCGAGGACGAACCGGCGTGCCGCAAGGACACGGTGCTCATCAACCGTGCCCCGCACCTCATCCTGGACGGCGCCCTGCTGGCCGCCGAGGCCCTGGGTGCCCGCACGCTCGTGGTGGGGGTCACCCGGGAGTCCACGCAGCGCTCCATGGAGGCCGCGCTCGCCGAACGCGGCCTCAGCAACGGCCGCAGATCGGCGCTCCGCGCGCGCGTGCAGCGCAATCCCGTCCGTATGGTCACCGGAGCCGCGGCCTCGCTGATCCGCTCCATCGACGGCGGCCCGGCGATCCCGCCCGGCCGCAAGGTCAGCGCCTCGCAGAACGGCGTCGGCGGCGCCCCGACCCTGCTGTCGAACGCCGAGACCTTCGCGCAGCTGGCGATCGCCGCCCGCATCGGCCCCGAGCGCTACGGCAACACCGGCCTGTACGACGAGCCGGGCACCGTCATGCTCACGGTCTCCGGCGCGGTCGCCCGCCCCATGGTCATCGAGGTCCCCACGGGCGTGCCGCTGCGCTACGTCCTCCAGCTCGCCGGCGCCCCACCGGTCCCGCAGGGTGTGCTGACCGGCGGCTACCACGGCAAGTGGATCGACGCGGCGACGGTCAACGAGGCGATCGTCTCCCGCAACTCCCTGGACGCGGTGGGCGGTTCGCTCGGCGCGGGGGCGATCCTGCCGATCAGCCAGGACACCTGCCCGCTGGGCGAGTCCCTGATGGTGGCCAAGTGGCTGGCCGAGGAGAGCGCGGGCCAGTGCGGCCCCTGCTACCTCGGACTGCCGGCCGCCGCGCGCGGCATGGAGGACATCCTCAACGGCGGCGGTCCGGCCGCCCTGGAGGCGCTCAAGCAGGTCGCCAAGAACGTGAAGCGGCGCGGCGCGTGCTCGCACCCGGACGGCTCGGCGATGTTCCTGGAGTCGACCATCAAGGCGTTCACCGACGACCTCGCCGCCCACGTCCTCGGAAACGGCTGCGGACGGCCCGTGGAGGGCGTTCTGCCGCTCTTCGAGGGCGGCAAGACCCCGGTGGGCATCCCCGGCGGCGGCGAGGCCGAGGAGAACGGCCCCAGCCGTCAGAAGATCTACGTCGACTGGACGCTGTGCCGCGGCCACGGACTGTGCGCCGACATCCTCCCGGAGGTCTTCGAACTCGGCGCCGACGGCTTCCCCACGGTCGCCCAGGCCCAGGTCCCCCGCTACGCCGAGGCGAAGGCCCTGCGCGCGGTGCGCCGCTGCCCCGCCCTCGCCCTGCGCCTGGAGGAGTCGGCCCCCCGCGACAACGGCCAGTCCCGCAACCTCCCGGTCCTCTCCCAGGGCCGCGGCCGCCGGGCGCTGGGCCGCTGAGTCGACAGCACGAAGGGGCCGCCCGATCCGGGCGGCCCCTTCGTCGTTCGGGGAGCACGAGGACAACTGCCCCTGGAAACGCAAGAATCCCGCCGGATCTTTCGATCCGGCGGGATCTTTCTGTGGAGCTAAGGAGAATTGAACTCCTGACCTCCTGCATGCCATGCAGGCGCTCTACCAACTGAGCTATAGCCCCTTGCCTGGTGTCTCCCGGGGTTTCCCCCGGCGACGACGCCAACATTAACCGGCCCCGGGGCGGAACACCAAATCGTTTCCGGCCCCCAGCGGACGAACCGGTCAAGCCGTCACGAACGAGTAGAAACGCTTGAGTGTGCAGTGCTCCTCCAGGAGTCGACCGTAGATCGGCTCACCCTCGAGTTCGCGGTACGTCTCGATCGGGTCGCCTTTTATGATCAGCGCCCGCGCGCATTCCTCGCACCAGTACTGGTAGTCGGGATTGAGCGGCTCCATGTCCCGGACGATCGGCGTCCCGCTGCCGCACCAATCGCACTTTCGCCTGTGTGCACCCATCGATCAGCTCCAGCTGTGGCCGCAGGCCGTGCACACGTAGGAGATTCCGCCGTTGTCACCGAGGACTTGGGCGACATGGAGGGAACCGCAGGAAGGGCAGGTGAGCCGGGTGACCGTGTCCCGTGTCGACGCTGCTTCAAGGAGGTGGCCGACCTCCTTGAGGATGCTCGCAGGCATCACTGCTCCCTCCCGTCGGGCCGCGCCCCCTTCCGGCCGTTTGATTCTGCCACGGCCGGACCAATACGGTCAGCGACGCCTCAGTACCAGTCCGGACACGGCCCCCAGGGCGGCCGTCCCGGCCAGCGCGAACATGCACGCCGAAAGCGCCTCCGCAGAGGTATACGCCTCCAAGGCCCCGAGTGACTCAAGCCGGTTCAAGAACAGTGTGCCGAACGCCGCGACACCGGTCAGCTGGCCGAGCTGGGTGACCGTGGCGAGCAGCCCGCTGGCGTCCGCCGCGTCCTCGGGCCGCACCGTGGCCAGCGCCCGGGTCAGGGTGGGGCTGAAGGCGAGCGCGAGACCGACGCCGACCCCGGCGTACGACACGTACACCCACACCCCGCCGTCGCCGCCGCCGTCGAGCGCCAGGCCGACCCCGGCCACGGCCACCGCGGTGAGCAGGAACCCGGTCGGTGCCAGGGCGCGCTGCCATGCGGCGGGCCAGCGCCGCCAGGTCAGTCCGACCACGCCGAAGACGACCGCGGTCGGCGCGAAGGTGAGTCCGGCGCGCAGGGCGCTGTAGCCGAGGCCGCCCTGGACGTGCAGCGTGAGCACGAACAGGAAGCCCCCGTTGACCGCCATGGCGGCCAGGATCCGCAGCACGGCCAGGCCCATGCCGGGGTGGCGCAGCACCCGGGGTGCGATCAGCGGGTCGCCGCCGCGGCGGGCGAGCCCGGACTCGTACCGCCAGAACACCGCGAACAGCACGGCGGCCGTGCCCAGCGACAGCCACGACCACAGCGGCCAGTCCTCCTCCTGCCCGAGCACCAGCGGCACCGTGAACAGCGACACGGCCGCGCCGAGCAGCACCAGTCCCGGCAGGTCCATGCCGCGCCCGCGCTCCGGCTCGCCCCCGCGTTCCCGCGGCAGGACACGTCGGCCGATGATCAGGAGGACGGCGCCGACGGGCACGTTCACCAGGAACACCGGCCGCCAGCCCGTGCCCAACAGATCGGCGCTGACCAGGACTCCGCCGAGGATCTGCCCGGCGGCGGCGCCGACGGCGAGGACGGCGGAGTACGCGCCGAGCGCCTTCACCCGCGCCTCGCCGACGAAGTTGCGCTGGATGAGGCTGAGCACCTGCGGGATCATCACCGCCGAACCGGCGCCCTGGATCAGCCGGAAGGCGATGAGTTCCGTGGCGCCCTGCGCGAGACCGCAGGCGAGCGAGGCGGCGGTGAACAGCGCCATCCCGGCGAGGTGGACCCGGCCGTGCCCGAACCGGTCGCCGAGCCGGGCCCCGGTGATCAGCAGCACGGAGTAGGTGATGGTGTAGCCGGCGACCACCAGCTGCAACTCCGCGCCGGAGGCGTGGAGTTCGGTACCGATGGTGGGGGCCGCGACGTTGACGATGAAGACGTCGAGCAGCGCCATGAACAGGGCGGCGAGCACGACGGCGAGCAGCGGCCCGGGGCCTTTGTCAGTGCCGGGTGCTTCACTGATCGCAGTGCTGGGAACGGGTGCTGCACCCGGTCCGGAACGGGGTGTTGTCGTCATGGCGTCGAGCGTGCCGCCGCTCCGGTACGGGTGCCGAGAGCCCACTGATGCTGGTACTGACAGCACCTGGCAGCGCACGGTCCGGGCGTCGACGATGGGGGGTGTGACGATGGGGACGACACAGCGCCGCCGACCTGAGCTGGCCGCGTTCCTGCGCAGCAGGCGGGCGCGGGTGACACCGCAGGACGTGGGGATGCCACCGGGCTTACGGCGCCGTACGCCGGGGTTGCGGCGTGAGGAGGTCGCCCAGCTCTCGGGGGTGGGCGTGACCTGGTACACGTGGCTGGAGCAGGGCCGCCCGATCAACGCCTCCGCGCAGGTCCTGGACGCCGTGGCCCGCACCCTGCGGCTCGATCCGCCGGAGCGGGAGCATCTGTACCACCTGGCGGAGGTGCCGTACTCCGCCGTCCCGGAGGCCGCCGCGCAGACCCCGGGTCCGGAGATCCAGGGCATCATCGACGCCCTCGAACCGCGCCCGGCGGTGGTCTACAACGCGCGGTACGACATCCTGGCCGCCAACGACGTGTACCGCACCGTGTTCGGCGCGCCGCTGGTGCAGCGCTCCGGTCGCCTTCCCAACGCCCTGTGGGGGCTGTTCACCGCGGCGGAGGACGACTGCCCGCTGATGTTCCGGGAGAGGGAGCTGCCGTCGATGGTCGCGACCCTGCGCGCGGCCTACGGCCTGCATGCCGGCGAGCCCTCCTGGGAGGACTTCATACGCAAGCTGTCCGCGGCGAGTCCGCTGTTCGCCCGGCTGTGGGAGAGCGGCGACGTGGCGGAGCCCGGACGGCATGTGAAGGGTTTCCGGCATGCGGCGGTGGGCGAGCTGCGGATGACGTCGGTGTCGTTGTCGATCCACGGGATGCCGGAGTGCCGGATCGTCGTCTACACGCCGGACGACGAGGAGACGGCGCGGCGGACGGCCCGCCTGGTGGAAATGAAAAATCCCGCCCTCTAGGGACGGGATCTTCATCAACTGATCTTTGACAACTCGAGAGTGTCGATCTGTGGAGCTAAGGAGAATTGAACTCCTGACCTCCTGCATGCCATGCAGGCGCTCTACCAACTGAGCTATAGCCCCAAGCTTCGTTCTTCCCGCTCGGCGGGGCGAACAAGAAGAACTTTAGCCTGCGACCTGCCGGAAAGTGAAATCCGCTCAGTCGTCGTCCCCGAGCACCGGTTCCGGCAGGGTGCCGGCGTTGTGCTCGAGCAGCCGCCAGCCACGAGCGCCCTCGCCGAGGACGGACCAGCAGCAGTTGGAGAGGCCGCCGAGGCTCTCCCAGCTCCGGGCCTCCAGGCCGAGGAGGCGGCCGATGGTGGTGCGGATGGTGCCGCCGTGGCTGACGACGACGAGGGTGCCCCCGTCGGGGAGCTTGTCGGCGTGCCGGAGCACCACGGGGGCGGCGCGGTCGGCCACCTCGGTCTCCAGCTCGCCGCCGCCGCGGCGGACCGGCTCACCGCGCTTCCACGCGGCGTACTCCGCGCCGTAGGAGGCGATGATCTCCTCGTGCGTCAGCCCCTGCCAGGCGCCCGCGTACGTCTCGCGCAGGCCCTCGTCGTGGCTGACGTCGAGGCCGGTGAGCACGGCGAGCTCGGCGGCCGTGTTCGCGGCCCGCTGGAGGTCCGAGGCGATGATGGCGTCGGGCTTCAGGGAGGCGAGCAGCCGGGCGGCGCGGCGGGCCTGGGCGACGCCGGTCTCGGTGAGGGCGACGTCCGTGGTGCCCTGGAAGCGGCGTTCCACGTTCCAGGAGGTCTGGCCGTGCCGCCACAGGATGACGCGGCGGCCGCGGCCGCCCCGCTTCGCGTCCGTCACCTCACCCGTGGCACTCATCGCCAGTCACCATCGAGGTCGGCGGACTCCTCGGCGGCCTGGAGCTTGGCGTGCTCCTCGGCCTTGCCGCGGGTGGCCTTGGCGTCCTCGGGCAGGTCCAGCTCGGGGCAGTCCTTCCACAGCCGCTCCAGGGCGTAGAAGACACGCTCCTCGCTGTGCTGGACGTGGACGACGATGTCGACGTAGTCGAGCAGGACCCAGCGGGCCTCGCGGTCGCCCTCGCGGCGTACCGGCTTGGCGCCGAGCTCCTTCTGCAGGCGCTCCTCGATCTCGTCGACGATCGACTTGACCTGACGGTCGTTGGGCGCGGAGGCCAGCAGGAAGGCGTCCGTGATCGACAGCACGTCGCTGACGTCGTAGGCGATGATGTCGTGCGCGAGCTTGTCGGCGGCCGCCTGGGCGGCGGTGTGGATGAGCTCGATGGAGCGGTCAGTGGCGGTCACTACACGGCTTTCGGTCGGCGGTCACTTGACCTCAAGGGTCTCACGGACCGCCGAGCGCACCCCATGTGATTAAGGAACCACCAGGTGGGGCCGGGTCACGGGTGTCCGCGACCCGGCCTCACGGGGGCCGCTACGAGGACGGGTCGTAGTTCTGGCCGAGGACCACGGAGACGTTCGCGTTCGAGGTGGTCTTGCCCTTGCTGACGGCGCTGGTGGGCAGGCCCAGGGTCTTGGCGACCTCGGTGGCGTTCTCCTTGTCGGCGGCGTCGGCGTAGACGACCTTGGAGGCGGCCTGGGTGCCGGAGGCGGTGCCGCCCTCCAGGAAGGTGAAGCCGCCGTTGAGGAGGACCACGCGGGCTTTCTCCGTGTTGTCCTTCACACCGCTGGCGTTCTGGACCGAGACGCGGACGGCGGCGTCCTGGTCGGGGCTCTTGGCGGTGCCGCCGAGGACGTCCTTGACGACGCTGTCGCTGGCCTGCGCACTGAGGGTGCCGTCGGACTGGACGGGCAGCAGCGCCGTCTTGTAGTCGCCGCCCTTGGCGAGGTCGGCGAGCTTGGCGAGGAAGGTGCCGAGGTCCTTGTCGGTGAGGGACGGGTCGAGGATCTGCGCCAGCGTCTGCACGGTGGTCGTGGCGGCGCCCGCGTCGGAGGACAGCTTGCGCAGCACGGCCTGCATGACCTGCCCGAACCGCTCCAGCTGGGCGTTCTGGGCCTCGCCGGGGGCGCGGTAGGTGGCGTAGGCGACGGCCGTCTTGCCGCTGAGGGTCTGGGCCTTGCCCTTGTTCACCAGGGGCGCGGTGCCCTTCTTCTTGGCGGCCGGGTCGGGCACGTCGGTGTTGGTGTCGACGTCGATGTTGCCGACGAGGTCGACGAGGTTCTGCAGGTAGGGGGTGTCCAGGCGCCAGGTGCCCTGGATCTGGGTGCCGAGGACGGTGTCGATCGCGTCGCGGGTGCCGGAGGAACCGTCGTCCTCGACCGACTTGGCGAGCGTGGTCGTGGTGCCGTCGTCGTCGGTCAGGGCGAGGGAGTTGGGCAGCAGGACGGTGGTGCCCTGCCGGGTGGTGGTGTTGTCGACGAGCAGCGCCGTGGAGGTGCCGCCGCCCTTGGTGTTGTGCAGATGGACGACGATCACGTCACGGTTCTGGGCGGCGGTGGACGTGCCGGTGCCGGTCCCGGAGTCGGACGACGACGACAGTCCGGGCAGCTTCCCGGCGTACCAGAGATAGCCGACGCCGCCGACCGCGACGAGAGCCAGGACGACGACCAGGGCGACGAGCCGGCTGCGGGCGCGGCGCTTGGCCTCCTCGCGGCGCTCGGTGCGGTTCTCGGTGAAGTTCAGCCAGTCGATGACGTCCTCGGAGTCACCGTCGGGCTCCTCGACGAAGGCGAACTGCTCGGTGTGGTAGTCGCGTTCGGAACCCTCGGGCCGGGCGCGGCCGTCCGGTTCCTCGACCGGTCCCGCCTGCTGCGGGATGTAGGCGGTCTGTTCGGCGACCCGGGGCTGCTGCGCGCTGGTCGCGGCCTGCCCGTAGGGGTCGTACGGGGCGGCCGGCGCCCCGCCCTGCGCGCCCCCGTAGGGGTCGTAGGACGGCACGGGGTTCTGCTGACCGGTGTCGTAGGGGTCGTAGGCCTGTGCCGGGTACTGCCCCGTCTGCTGCTGTGCTCCGGCGGCGTACGGGTCGTAGCCGTAACCCTGCTGCGGCTGCTGCGCGTAGGGGTCGTACGGCTGCTGGTGCGGTTGCTGCTGGGGCACCTGCTGGTAGACGGGCCGGCCGTACTCGTCGTAGCCGACAAGCTGGTACTGGTCGTCGTGGTCGCCGTCGTGTCCCGCGTCGTATCGGTCGTTCACCGGTGCCCCTCTCGGCTCACTCGCCGCGGTACAGCTCGCGCTTGTCGATGTAGCGCACGACTCCGTCCGGCACCATGTACCAGATCGGGTCGCCCTTGGCGACTCTCGCACGGCAGTCTGTGGAGGAGATGGCGAGCGCGGGAACCTCCACGAGAGAGACACCGCCCTCCGGGAGCCCGGCGTCGGTCAGGTGGTGGCCCGGCCGGGTCACGCCGATGAAGTGCGCGAGGGAGAACAGTTCCTCCGTGTCCCGCCAGGTGAGGAGCTGGGCGAGGGCGTCGGCTCCGGTGATGAAGAAGAGGTCCGTGTCGGGGTTGAGCACCCGCAGGTCGCGCAGGGTGTCCACGGTGTACGTGGGTCCGCCGCGGTCGATGTCGATGCGGCTCACCGAGAACTGCGGGTTCTCGGCGGTGGCGATGACCGTCATCAGATAGCGGTCCTCGGCCGGCGAGACACTGCGGTGGCTCTTCTGCCACGGCTGCCCGGTCGGTACGAACACCACCTCGTCCAGGTGGAACTGCGCGGCGACCTCACTGGCCGCCACGAGGTGTCCGTGGTGGATCGGGTCGAACGTCCCGCCCATGACGCCGAGGCGGCGCTTGCCGGGGTTCGACGGGGCGTTGCCCGGGCCGGTAGGCATGTCCTGCTCTCCCATGCGTGCAGACCCTACCGGCCCGTTCCGTGCGGCCGGTCTCCCCCGGGCCCTCGGCGGCTCAGCGGTCGCGGTTGAAGCGGGTGGTGATCCACAGCAGAAGCAGCAGGACGACGAAGGCGCCACCGCCGGTGAGGTAGGGGCTCAGGCTCTCGTGGTTGCCGCCGTGCTCCTCGCCCTCGGCGGCAAGGGTGACCAACTGGGCAGCGGTGCTGTGGAAGCTCATCTGGACCTATCCGGTGTGGGCGGGATAAAGATGTCGGCCCATCGTAAGCGGGCGGCTCGGCGGCGATCACGCCGACTCCGCCGTTGGCGCACCGCGACGGAACTTCCGGCCCGGCTCAGTCGTCCTTCTGCTTGTAGCCCCGCAGCAGGAACCACGCGGTCAGCACACAGCCCACCACCATCACGACCAGTACGACCCGGAGCAGATACCCCGACCCTTCCTGCTGGGCTGCGTTCGCGGCTTCGGTCAGCCAGGCGGACGCGGGGCTGTGCTCCATGACGGGACTCCTTCGCTGTACTGCCCGTCCACCGTATCTCCGCCTAGGCTGGGCTCTGCTTCGGGGGGCGCAAAGGGCCGCACAAGGGTCCGCAAAGGACCACACTCACGCACATGGGGGAAGACATGTCCGACGACGGCCACGAGCAGAACGGACACGAGAACGTCCCGAGCAGGCAGCGCAGGCGCTTCCCCGGGATCTCCTCGCGTGCGTACGAACACCCCGCCGACCGCTCCGCCCTGGTGGCGCTGCGCAAGCTCAGCGGTTTCGACACGGTCTTCAAGGCACTCAGCGGCCTGCTGCCCGAGCGGAGCCTCCGGCTCCTGTTCCTGTCCGACTCGGTGCGGGTCTCGGAGCAGCAGTTCGCGTACCTCAACGACATGTTGCGGGACGCCTGTTACATCCTGGACCTGGAGAAGGTCCCGCCGATGTACGTCAGCCAGGACCCGAAGCCGAACGCGATGTGCATCGGCCTGGACGAGCCGATCATCGTGGTGACGACCGGCCTCGTCGAGCTGCTCGACGAGGAGGAGATGCGGGCCGTCGTCGGCCATGAGGTGGGCCACGCCCTGTCCGGCCACGCCGTCTACCGCACCATCCTGCTCTTCCTGACGAACCTCGCGCTGAGGGTGGCGTGGATCCCGCTGGGCAACCTCGCGATCATGGCGATCGTGACCGCGCTGCGCGAGTGGTTCCGCAAGTCGGAGCTGTCCGCGGACCGCGCGGGTCTGCTCGTCGGCCAGGACCTCCAGGCGTCGATGCGCGGCCTGATGAAGCTCGCGGGCGGCCACCATCTGCACGAGATGAACGTGGACGCGTTCCTGAAGCAGGCCGAGGAGTACGAGGCGGGCGGCGACCTGCGCGACTCGGTCCTGAAGATCCTGAACGTCCTCCCGCGCAGCCACCCCTTCACCACGGTCCGCGCGGCCGAGCTGAAGAAGTGGTCCGAGTCCCGCGACTACCAGCGCCTGCTGGACGGCCACTACCCGCGCCGCACCGAGGACAAGGACACGTCGGTCACGGACTCCTTCCGCGAGTCGGCGGCGAGCTACGCGAGCAACGTCAAGAGCTCCAAGGACCCGTTGATGAAGCTGGTCACGGACATCGCGGGCGGCGCGGGCGACCTGGGCGGCAGGGTGAGGCGAGGCTTCGGCGGCTTCACGGCCACGAACCCGAAGGACCAGCCCCCGAGGGAAACGGACGAGGACTGAAAATCGCCGGGAGGGTCAACGCTTCAAGGGGCGCGGGACTGTATCGATGTGCGGCTCCGCCGCGTGGGCGCGACCAGCCCCCACAGTCCGCAGCCGCCGCACAACCGAACCCCTACGGCGACTGGGCAGCAAAACGCCCCTCACCCTTTGGGCAACGCCCCCGAGGCCAACGTCCCACAAACCGCGGTGGCCCGATCCGTGGCGAACGGATCGGTCCCCACCGGCCCACCCGCCTTCGCCGTCTGCCCCGCCAGCAGCGGACTCAGCACATCCGCCGCGTTGTCACCGCAGGACAACGGCCCGGCCTGGACGTACGACGTGGACAGCTGCGCCTGATGCAGTCGTACGTCCTCCCGGTCGAACCGGAAGTGCAGCTCCCGCCGGACGGTGAACAGCGAGGCCTGCGCCTTGGCGCCGGCCCCGGCGGGCCGCAGCGCGTACACGTACGTGTGGTCCGCGGTCACCTCGAGGATCGTGGACTCGGTCTCGCTCACGGCCAGCGTCCCGCGCACCCGGATCTGCGGGTCGGCCAGCCGCACGCTCCTGGCGTCGAAGCGGACCAGCCATCCGGTCACCGCGTGCCGCCCGTCCGCGGCCGGATGGCTCAGGCTCTCGTCGAACTGGAGGTGCTGGTCGGCGGGGAGCAGGACGCGGACGGGCCGGGTCTGGCCGCCGGTGAGCACCTCCGGGTAGAGCGCGGACCGGACCAGGTACTCCTTGACCGTGTCCAGGGCGCTCATCACCTGGGTCTCGGAGAAGTGCGAGGTGTCGCGCGCGGCGGGCAGCGTGATCCCGGCGGCGCCGATGCGGAACTGGGCGGCGGGGCTGTGGTCGTACAGGTACTCGGGGTCGGCTGCGCCCGGCACCTTGCCCACGGGGGCGAGCGGGACGACGGTGGTCTGGAGGGGCATCGAGACGTCCCGTACCGCGGCGGGGGTCTGGTAGGGGTGCCGTACGCCCATGTAGATCGCCGTGCCGAAGGCGAGGGCGATCAGCAGGACGAGGGCGAGTGCCTGCCGGGACAGTCCCCGGCGCATCGGCGGGCGGCGTCGGACGGCGGGGGCGTGGTCGGCGATGCGCTCCTGCGCGGAGTACTCCTGGAGCCGGGCAGCACGGACGAACGACTCGTCGAACACGACGGATCGGTACTCGTCCTCACCACCCCCGGGGCCGCCCTCGGGTGCACCCTCAGGTGGTTCTCCAGGCCCTCCCATATCTTCAGAGTAGGTCTCCGGGAGCTCAGGTAAACGCCCCGCCGCACGACAAGTTCTGACAGGTTCTCACCAGGACCGTCAGCGGACGGCCGGGAAACTGTCAGGGCGTCTTCGGGTCCGCCGAGAAGGCCGGCTGGGAGTATTCGGCGGAGGCGGAGGGGGTCGCCGTGCGGCCCTGTTCGAGGCCGGTGGTGGCGGGCAGAGGCGGGACCTGGTCGCGGTTGTTCGAGGACGCGCCGCGGTAGACCGCGGTGAAGGCGAGCGCGACCATGCCGATGCCCATCACGAGCGCGAGCATCCAGGCGACGGGGCGGTGCCAGCGGACCTGTTTGCCGTAGGTGCCCGGGGCGCCGTAGCGGCCTTCGAGGATGTCCGTGTCGTCCAGGTCGTCGAGCTCGGGATCATGGCCGAAACCGGCGCGGCCGTCGGTGCCGTACCCGTCGTCATAGCGCTCGCCGCGGCTGTGGGCCCGGCGGGCCTCGGCCTCGGAGGCCTCGGCTCTTGCCTGGGCGGCGGCCAGGAGGCGTTCGACAGCGGTCGGCTCGTGCACCACGGCCGCCCGGATGAAGGCCTCGTCGAAGACCACGGAGGCGAACTCTTCGTCCGACACCCCGCGGTCGTGGTCGTCGTCGGGCTCCCAGCCGTCAGGGAACGGCGTACCCCCCACGTCCTCCGGCACGAATCCAGAGTAGACCTGGGGGGTCAATTTGGGCAGACGGTATGGAAATTCATCCGCTGGGTGAGACGGCTCCCGTACGCACGGGCGGGCGGCTCAGCGCCGTACGTGACCGTCCCCGGTCACGATGTACTTCGTGCTGGTCAGCTCCGGCAGGCCCATGGGGCCGCGGGCGTGCAGCTTCTGCGTGGAGATGCCGATCTCGGCACCGAAGCCGAACTGGCCGCCGTCGGTGAAGCGGGTGGAGGCGTTCACGGCGACGGTGGTGGAGTCGACCAGCTGGGTGAAGCGGCGGGCGGCCTGCTGCGAGGTGGTGACGATCGCCTCGGTGTGGCCCGAGGTCCACAGCCGGATGTGCTCGACGGCCTTGTCCAGGGAGTCGACGACGGCGGCGGCGATGTCGTAGGAGAGGTACTCGGTCTCCCAGTCCTCCGCGGTGGCCTCGACGACCGTGGCCTTGGAGTCCTTGGCGTACGCCAGCACCCGGTCGTCGGCGTGCACCGTGACGCCGGCCTCCGCGAGGGCGTCCAGGGCGCGCGGCAGGAACTCGGGGGCGATGTCCTGGTGGACCAGGAGGGTCTCGGCGGAGTTGCAGACGCTGGGGCGCTGCGCCTTGGAGTTGATCAGGATGTCGATCGCCATGTCGAGGTCGGCCTGGGCGTCGACGTAGACGTGGCAGTTGCCGGTGCCGGTCTCGATGACGGGGACGGTCGACTCGCTGACGACGGTCCGGATCAGCGAGGCGCCGCCGCGCGGGATGAGCACGTCGACCAGGCCGCGGGCCCGCATCAGCTCGCGCACGCTCTCGCGGCTCTCGCCGGGCACCAGCTGCACGGCGTCGGCGGGCAGCCCCGCTCCGCCCACGGCGTCCCGCAGCACCCGCACGAGGGCGGTGTTGGACTCGTACGCGGAGGCCGAGCCGCGCAGCAGCACGGCGTTGCCGGCCTTCAGGCAGAGGGCGGCGGCGTCGACCGTCACGTTCGGCCGGGCCTCGTAGATGATGCCGACGACGCCGAGCGGGACGCGGACCTGGCGCAGGTCGATGCCGTTGGGGAGGGTGGAGCCGCGGACGATCTCGCCGACCGGGTCGGGCAGCGCGACGACGTCCCGCACGTCGGAGGCGATGGCGCGCACGCGCTCCGGGGTGAGGGTCAGCCGGTCGATCACGGTCTCGCTGGTGCCGGCCTCGCGGGCCTTGGCGATGTCCTTGGCGTTGGCCTCGACGATCTCGCTCGTACGGACCTCGAGCGCGTCCGCGATGGCGAGCAGCGCGTCGTCCTTCTCGGCCCGCGGCAGCGGGGCGAGGTCGGCGGCGGCGGCCTTGGCGCGGTAGGCGGCCTGGGTGACCGGGGACATCGAGTCGTACGGCGAGAGCGTGGTCATGAGGGAAGGGTAGTGCGCCGTACGGGGGTGGGGACCCCGTCGTCTTGCACCGCGAGACGGGGCCAATGCGTCGCTATCGAGCGATGCAGGTCAAAAGGGGTGAACCCCTACCGGGGTCGCCGGGGCCGGGCCGTAGCCCTCGGCGACGCGCTGGTGGTAGGTCTCGCGGTCGATGACCTCCAGGCCGACGATCTCCCAGGGCGGCAGCTGCGCGGTCTGGCGGTGCTCGCCCCACAGGCGCAGGGCGACGGCGGCGGCGTCGTGGAGGTCGCGGGCCTCCTCCCAGTAGCGGATCTCCGCGTGGTCGTTGGCGTAGCGGCTGGTCAGCAGAAAGGGGTGGTCGTGGGCCAGCTGTTCGAGTCCGCGCCGCACCTCCTTCAGCGGGGCCTCCTTGCCGGAGACGCTGAGGGTGACGTGCCACAGCCGGGGCAGCTCGGCCGGCTCCTCGTAGCGGTCGCCGGCCGCGACGCTCGTCAAGAGGCGCTCCTCACCGGCCGCTCGGGACGAGGCCTCCCCGGCACCACCACGGGGCGTGGCCCCAGGGCGCACTCGTCTCACGACGGCCTCCTTTACCCAGTGATGCCAGTGACCGACACGGTGGTCGTGCGGAATGTGTCCCTGAGACAAAGTTGAGCAGGCCGCAAGGGCTCGCGTGGCACTTTTGCGGAACGTCCACCTGGGGGTGACCCGTAGAACAGGGCGTTCCCCCCGTTTTCGGCCGGGCGACACCGCTCGGGAGGCCCTCAGGGCTGGAGCACCACCAGGCCCCCTCAGAGCTGGAGCACCACCAAGCCCTTAAGGCTGGAGCACCACCAGATCGTCCCGGTGCACGACCTCCCGCTCGTACGCCGGCCCCAGCTCCCGCGCCAGTTCCCGGGTCGAGCGGCCGATCAGCTGGGGGATCTCCTTGGCGTCGAAGTTGACCAGCCCCCGGGCCACCGCGCGCCCCTCGGCGTCCCGCAGTTCGACCGGGTCCCCGGCGTTGAACTCGCCGTCCACGGCGGCGATCCCGGCCGGCAGCAGCGACGTGCGGCGCTGCACCACCGCCCGCACCGCGCCGTCGTCCAGGGTCAGCGAGCCCTGCGGGGTGGACGCGTGCTGGAGCCACAGCAGCCGGTCGGCGGAGCGCTTGCCGGTGGGGTGGAAGTAGGTGCCGGTGTCGGCGCCGCTCAGCGCGTCGGCCGCGTGCACGGCGCTGGTGAGCACCACCGGGATGCCCGCGGCGGCCGCGATCCGGGCGGCCTCGACCTTGGTGACCATGCCGCCGGTGCCGACCCCGGCCTTCCCGGCGCTGCCGATCTCGACGCCTGCCAGATCCGCGGGCCCCCGCACCTCCGCTATCCGCGAGGTGCCGGGCTTGCTGGGGTCGCCGTCGTACACGCCGTCGATGTCGGACAGCAGCACCAGGAGGTCGGCCCGGACGAGATGGGCCACGAGCGCCGCGAGCCGGTCGTTGTCGCCGAAGCGGATCTCGTCCGTCGCCACGGTGTCGTTCTCGTTGACGACCGGGAAGGCGCCCATCGCGAGGAGCTTGTCGAGGGTGGTGGAGGCGTTGCGGTGGTGGGACCGGCGGCTCATGTCGTCGCTGGTGAGCAGCACCTGGCCGACGCGGACGCCGTAGCGGGCGAAGGAGGCGGTGTAGCGGGCGACGAGGAGGCCCTGGCCGACGCTGGCGGCGGCCTGCTGGCGGGCCAGGTCCTTGGGGCGGCGGCGCAGCCCGAGCGGGGCGAGCCCGGCGGCGATGGCACCGGAGGAGACGAGGACGACCTCCTTCTCTCCCCCGCTGCGGCTCTTGGCGAGGACGTCGACGAGCGCGTCGACGCGGTCGGCGTCCAGCCCTCCCGACGCGGTGGTCAGCGACGAGGAGCCCACCTTGACGACGATCCTGCGGGCCTCTACGACACCCTGCCTTGCCCCGGCCACTTGCACTCTCCAATTCTGCGCAGCGTGCCAGCAATCTACGCGAAGCGTCCCTCCGCCCGCCTCGGCGTTTCAGCCCCCGGACACACCAGGACGTGACTGCTTGCTCACGCGCCGCATACGGCAAAAAGGTTGTAGGCGTTCCGTATAGAAATCAAAGAACGTGCCAACTTAGGTTGAACGCCGTGAAGCGCGTTCTCCTAAGGTCCGGTAAGAGTCCGTTCGACGTCGTCACCGTGGAGGAAGCCCTCCAGCGCGACGTCATCGCCACCAATTCGGGCAATTTGATCTTCAGCGACGCCGCCCACAAGATCCTCCAGACGCCGTCCACCGAGGTGGTGTCGAACGGCATGAGGACCGACGTGGCATCGGCGGACCAGATCAACGCGGAGTACGACGCCTTCGTCGTACCGCTGGCGAACGCCTTCCGTCCGTCGTTCGAGCTCGCGCTCAAGCGGCTGACCCGGCTCATCAGACGGCTGAAGATCCCCGTCGTGATCGCCGGCGTCGGCGCGCAGACCGGGCTGAACTACGACCCGTCACGGCTCAAGCCCATCGAGCCCGCGGTGCGCGACTTCGTCTCCGCGGTCCTCGACCGCAGCGCCTCGATCGGCGTGCGCGGCGAGTTCACCGAGCAGTACCTCAAGGACATGGGCTTCCGGGACGTCGAGGTGATCGGCTGCCCGTCGCTGTTCATGTACGGCAAGGAGCTCGCCGTGCACAAGCGGGCGCCGGAGCTGACCGCCGAGTCCCGGATCGCGATCAACGGCTCGCACAGCGCCGTCCGGAAGCAGGGCCTGGGCAAGGTCATCGAGCGCACCCACGCCCAGTACCCGCATCTGCGCTTCATCGGCCAGAACCTGTCCGACGCGCGGCAGCTGCACTGGCGGGACCTGTCGGACCCGAACGCCAAGGTCAAGGCGATACCGACGCACCCCGACCACCCGATGTACGCCGAGGACAAGGTCCGCGTCTACATCGACCCGGTCACCTGGATCGACGACCTGCGCGACTTCGACTTCTCCTTCGGCTCCCGCATCCACGGCAACATCGCCGCGCTGCTCGCCGGCACGCCCGCGACCGTGCTCTCGGGCGACTCCCGGACGCTGGAGCTGTGCCGCTACTTCGACATCCCGCACCTGCGCATCGACAAGGTGCCCGCGGACCTGGACCCGGCGAAGCTGTACGAGGACGCGGACTTCGGCAAGCTGATGAGCGGTCACCACGAGCGCTACGAGCGGTTCATGGGCTTCCTCGACCGCAACGGCCTCCAGAACACCTTCACGCACGGCGACGGCGGCGCCGCCTTCGAGGAGCGGCTGCGCAAGCTGTCCTTCCCGGCGGGCGTGCGCCCCTGGCTGGAGGCCGACCTTGGCTCGCTCGCCTCGCGGATGGCGTTCATGCAGCGCACCATCGCCGACCTGACCCAGGACAACGAGCGCTTGAAGCGCGACCTGGCCCGCGCCAGGACCGGTTCCCGGTCGGGGGGAACCAGCGGAGTCATCCCGGCGCCGTCGGTCTACCGCCGCGCCCGCCGGGTCGTCGGCGGCCCGATCCGCCGGGCTCTCCAGTCGGGTCGCTGAGCGGACCAGGCGTCCCTATCACTCCACGGTCGCCCCAAGGCGCCCGGACACGCGCGTGTCGTCCAGTGGTCGGCGGGCGTTAACCCGGGCGCACGTCCTTGACGACCTTGGAGTGACGCCGTGCCCACGAAGAGACTCCGCCGACCCCGGCTGCTCCGCCTCAGACGCCCGCTGAAGCGTTCCGCCACCGACAGCCCCAAGAGCCGCCCGCGGCGCAGGCGCCTGCCCCTGCGGCGCGCCGCGCCCCGCGTCCTCGTCACGGCCCTGCTGGCCTCCGCCATCGCCGCCCAGGCCGTCGCCGCCTTCGTCCCGGACGTACCGCTGCTGCTCGCCGCGACGGCCGCCTCGGTCGCCGGGGAGGGCGTGCTGCACCGCTGGCAGCGGGGCATGGCGACGGTGTTCGCCAAGTCGCACGCGGACATCACCGTCCGGCACGTCCTGCGGGACCTGCTGCTGGTGGCGGGGCTGCTGCGGGTGGGCGAGCAGGACCGGGAGGGGGTGTACGGCCCGATCGTCGCCGCCCTGCTGCTCTTCTACGCCCTGCACTGCGCGATCCAGGCGGTCTCCGTCCTGGTCCGCCGCACCCGCACGCTGCCGGTGGTGACCCGGAACATCGACGCCTCCGCGCTCCGCCTGTCGACCGCCCCGCCCGCGCTGCTGCTGCGCCGCCCCGGGCACCGGCTGCTGGTGTTCGGGCTGCCCGCGACCTTCGGCCTGGCGGCCACGGCGGCGACCGACCACCCGGCCGCCGCGGCCGGCGGGCTCGCGGTCTCCCTCGTTCTGGGGCTGCTCGGCCTCGGCGAGCTGCTGCTGCGGCTGCTGCCGAGCCGTCGCCCGGCGGGCGAGCAGCAGGTCCTCGACTGGTTCGACGCCTGGCTGGCCGACTACCGGCCCACCGTCGGCCTGTACTTCTCCGGCGGCGCGTCCTCGGCCTACCAGGCGAACATGTGGCTGGAGCCGCTCGCCCAGCTCGACGGGCGGCCGGTCATCATTCTGCGCGAGCGCTTCATGGTGCAGAAGATCGCCGCGACCGACGTGCCGATCATCTGCCTGCCCAAGGTCACCACCCTGATGCGCCTGGAGCACTCCACGCTCCAGGTCCTCATCCACCCGTCGAACTCCGGCAAGACCTCCCAGGTGCTGCGCATCCCCACCCTCAAGCACACGTTCGTCAACCACGGCGAGAGCGACAAGCTGTCCTCGTGCAACCCGTACGCGAAGGCGTACGACGAGGTGTGGGTGGCGGGACCTGCGGCGCGGGAGCGCTACGCGCTGGCCGAGGTGGGCGTCGACGACCGCGAGGTGCGGGAGATCGGCCGGCCGCAGCTGGCGGCCGTACGGCCGTACGCGGGCCCGCCGAAGGGCACGTACACCACCGTCCTGTACGCGCCCACCTGGGAGGGCTGGGACGGCAATCCGGGCAACACCTCCGTCATCGAGGCCGGCGAGAACCTCGTACGGGCGCTGCTCGCCGATCCCGGCGTACGGCTGCTGTACAAGCCGCATCCGCTGACCGGGTCGGTGGATCCGCGGGCGGGGGCGGCCGATCTGCGCATCCGGGAGCTGATCCGGGCCGCCAACCGGGCGCGGTCCGGGGCGCGACCCGCCTCCGGGGGTGAACTGGCCCGGTGCACCGAGGAGTTGGACCGGCTCACCACCGCCGACTTCCGGACGAGCGCCGACTCGGTGGAGCGGATGCTGCTCCAGTCCGCGCCGCCGCGGGGGCGGGCCAGGGCGGTGGAGCGGGCCACGGCGGCCTGGGAGGCGGCGTACTGGGCCTCGCTGCCGGAGTGGGAGCACCAGATCGTCACCGGTACCCGGCCCGCGCTGTACGCGTGCTTCAACCGGGCCGATCTGCTGGTCAGCGATGTGTCGAGCGTCGTCAGCGACTTCCTGGCGAGCGGCAAGCCCTATGCGGTGGCCAACACCAGCGGGCTGGGCGAGGACGCCTTCCGGGAGGCCTTCCCGACGGTCCGGGCGGCGACCGTGCTGACGCCGGACGCGGCGGGGGTGCCGGGGCTGCTGGACGCCGTACGGCATCCGGAGAAGGACGGACTCGCCGAGGCGCGGGCCGAGTTGAAGCGGCATCTGCTGGGGCCGGACGAGCCGTCCTCGCAGGAGCGCTTCAACGCGGCCGTGCAGGCGCTGTGTTCGGCGGCGCGGGAGCACCGCGTACGGATGGCCGAGCGGCTGGCCGCGGAGATCCCCGCGCCCCGGCCGGCCGAGGACCCGTCCGCCGTCACGCCGCCGCAGCCGGCCTGACGTCCCGGGACCGCGACGGCAGCGCCCGGCGTGCCTTGCGCACCGCCCGTCGCATGAACGAGTCGAGCCCGCCCTCCCGGTAGCCCGGGACGGCGCGGGCCTCGCGGGGCTCGGCGAGGTAGAGGGCGTCCGGGATGCCGACGGCGGTGTCCCGGAAGTGCGGGTAGGCGAAGTACACCCGCCGGCCGCGCTTCTCCAGCAGCGCCTCGGGCTCCTTCTTGGCCCGCTGGAACTCCAGGAGGTCCAGGAGGAGTTCGGGGCGCTGCTCGGCCACCGCGTGCATCCGCAGCCGCTCCTCGACCCGCAGCCGGCGGGCGACCTCGTCGGTCCAGTACGCGTCGAGCAGCGGCTTCGCCAGCTCGAACTTGTGCCGTCGTACCTTCTCGCTGTCCTTGAGGTATTTGGGGCCGAACTGCGGGAGCAGGGTGACGACGAACGGGCGGACCATGAGCATGTCGCGGCGCGGGCCCGGCGGGAGCATGTCGGCGATGAGGGTCGTCAGGGCGCGTGCGGAGTCGAAGCGCAGGGTGTAACTCCCGCTCCTCGTCACGTGCTTGCCGTCCTCGCGGCCCACCAGGTAGTAGCAGGTGTAGTCGTCGATGAGGGAGACGCCGTCGGCCCGCAGATAGGCCTCCATGGTGAACAGGGCGTCCTCGCCGGTCCACAGCGACTCGTCGAAGCGCATGCTGTGACGGTTCAGCAGCTCGCGGCGGAACAGTTTCTGCGCGCTCAGCGTGAACTTGATGTTGGACGACCAGACGTCGGTGCGCTCCAGCGTCCGCCCCCACATGGACTGCGGCGGCTTGCGGTTGATGCCCTCGACGCGGCCGAGCACCACGTCCGTGCCGTTGCGGTCGGCCATCGCGACCATCCGCTGAAGCGCTTCGGGGCCGAGCCGGTCGTCGGCGTCGAGGAAGAACACGTACCGCCCGGCGGCCTTGTCCAGGCCGACGTTGCGCGGGCCGCTGGGGCCGCCGGAGTTGTCCTGGCGGATGACGGTGACCGGCATGTCGACGCGGGCCGCGAACTGCTCCAGGCACTCCCCCGTGCCGTCCGTGGAGCCGTCGTCGACCGCGATGACCTCGATGCGGGCGTGGTCGAGGGTCTGGGCCTCGACGGAGGCGAGGCACTCGACGAGGTAGGGCATCGCTTCGTAGGCGCCGATGACCACGGTCACATCAGGCTGGGTCACATTTCCCCCGTATCCTCATATTCACATTCAGTCAGACGGTCGAATGGCGTAAGCGGTTGTCTTTGTGCATGGCCTTTGTGAGGCAGGTCACGGACTACAACGACCGTTCCCCCCTCAGATACGCAAAAGGGCCCGGTTTTCGAGAATCACTCCTCGAAAACCGGGCCCTGGGCCGAATGGGCCAGGCGCTGGGTCAGGCCGTGGTCGCGGCCTCCGCGGCTGAGGCCGCCGCCCGTGACTCCTGGCCGACGTTGCGGGTGTCGGCCTTGCGGGCCAGGTCCGCCACCGCGGTGTTGAACTGCTCGATGGACGTGGGCTCGTCCGGGCCCAGCAGGTACTGCTTGAGCTCCTTGCGGTCCTCGGCCAGCGGGTCGCCCGCGGGGTCGCGGACCGCGCTCAGCAGCTCGCCCAGCTCGGCGGCGCTGTTGGACAGGATCGTGGCCGCCCGCACCGCCGTGTTCTGCCGCTTGAACTCCTCCACGCCCAGCTCCGCGGAGTCCGTCACCGCGTACGGCTTGCCGCTCGCGATGAAGTCGGAGACCACGGAGGAGATGTCGGAGACCATCGCGTCGGAGACGTTGAAGCAGTCGTACAGCCGCGGCTCGGCGCCGGTGATGACGCGGTGCTCGTGGGTGCCGAAGGAGCGCCAGTAGGCGGCGTTCCACTCGGCGCGCAGCCGGGCGATCTCCTCGTGCTTGGCCACGTCGACCAGGCCGTCACGGGTGGCCTCGGCCTCGTCGCCCTTCTCGCCGCCGTTGCCGGCCAGCTGGGCGATCCGAGCCTCGATGCGGGTCAGCTCGGCCTTGGCCTGCGCCTGGGCGGTCGCGTCCGCCGTGAAGCGGGGGTCCGTGGCGCGCTCGGCGGCGGCCTTCTCGACCAGCGCGGTGATGCGCGCGTGCGCGGCGCCCGCCTCCTTGCTGACCGTGCCCGTGAAGGGGTGCGGCTTGTACAGGATGCGGACCGGCGGGTCGGCCTTGATCAGCTTCTTGACGATGTTCTCGCCGGCCAGCACCAGGGAGGTGTTGCCGGGGTTGCCGTCCCAGCCCTCCCAGGTGGGCGCGTACAGGACGGTCGGGATACGTCCGTCGGGCACGCCCTGCCAGGTCTGGATCGGCGCCAGCTGCGGGCGGCCGACCTCCACGATGTCGTCGTCGCGGACACCGACGTCGGCGATGGCGTAGCGGTCGCGGCCCGCGCGGCCGGCGGTCCACACCTCGTCGTACACCTTGCTGAACGGGTTGACGCTGGCCAGCTTGTCGCTGTCGCCGTGGCCGATGAAGACGTGCTTCATGGTCGGGACGCGCAGCAGGTGGATGTTCTTGCCGACGTTCGCCGCGTACAGCGCGACGCGCACGGTCGACAGGTCCATGTTCATCAGGTGCACCCCTCCGGGCACGCAGATGACGGGGACCGTGGTCGGCGCCAGGTTGTTCAGTATCGCCCGCTCACGCAGGATGATCAGCGGCTTGGAGTCCAGCTGCTCCATGGTCTCCAGCCACATGTTGACCTGGTACGCCGAGTCCTTGGAGCCGGAGAAGTACAGCACCGTCTCGGGCCGGTAGCCGGCCAGCCAGTCGTCGACGGCGGCCAGGACCTTCTCCGCGTTCGGCGGGATCTTGCTGCCGCGGACGTACGGCATCAGGGCGAGGACGTACAGGGTGCCCAGCCCTATCGTCGCGCCGATGCCGATGAACGCCGCGAGGCTGTCGTCCATGAACCCCGAGACCAGCACGCCGACGACGGCGAACAGGTCGAGGTGCAGCATCTTCTCCGCGGAGCGGTTGAGCAGGCGGCGCGGCGGGGCGTCCGGGATGCGGATCCGGGCGGCCAGGTCGACGTTACGGGTGGCGACCGGCATCCGGCGGCGGTTGCGGATCAGGGTGACCAGGGCGCCGTGCGGGGCCTGGAGGCCGTAGAACGCGATGAAGCAGGCGACCGCGCCGTAGAAGACGATGCCGTCCGCGAGATCCAGGCGAGCCAGCAGCAGGATCAACAGCAGCTGCCGGATCAGGAAGCGGATCGACAGACCCGCGCGCACCTTGCTCAGGCGGTTGATCAGATAGCTGCTCTTGCGATGCAGATAGTGGTCCGCCAGGTACGTCACTGCGGCCGCGGCCGCGAAGGCGGGAACGCTCGGGACGAGCGCGGCCAGCATGAGCACAGGGAAGCCCAGGATCATGAGGGCCGCCGCGGCCAGCTCGGCCGCACTGCCCACCCGGGCGACGCGAATGGCTCTGGTTATCACGGAGGAACCTGCTCTTGGAGGGGGAGTGCCGGTTTTGTTCGGTGGTGCGGCGAAAATGTGAGGAATTCGCGAGAGGTACTGATTCAGGCCCCTGCGAATGCTCCGATAACGGGCAGACACAGAGGCCTGAATAACAGATGTCTAATTGCAGTTGATTATGCCACGCCGTCCTGACGGTCCAGAACGGAGGCCAGCGCCTGCTCGAAGCCGGAGGCCTTGCCCGCGGCGGCGGTCGGGTCCTGCTGGCGGACGTCGATGACATGTCCGGTCAGCTCGGACAGCAGGACGTCCAGCGACGTACGGGCCACGACCTCGGAGGACAGCAGCGAGCCGGCCGGCTCCTGACCGAAGGCCTTGGTGCGCATCGGAGTTGCGGTGCGCTCGGGGTTCACGCAGTTGACCCGGATACCGTCACCGGCCCACTCGTCGGACAGGGCCTGGGTGAGGTTCACCATCGCGGCCTTGGTGGAGGAGTAGAGGCTGTACTCGGCGCGGCCGCGGGTGTAGCTGCTGGAGGTGTAGAGGAGCAGCTGGCCCTTGGTCTCGGACAGGTACTTGTACGACGAACGGGCGATCTGCACCGGGGCCAGGTAGTTGACCTTCAGCGCTTCCTCGATGGTCGCGTTGTCGGTCTCGGCCAGCTTGCCGATGCGCAGCACGCCGGCGGTGTTGACGACGTAGTCGATGCGCCCGGTCTCGGCGTACGCCTTGGACAGCGCGTCGTCGACCTCCTCGGGGTTCTCGACGTGCGTGCCGGTGGTGGAGCGGCCCAGCGCGTAGACCTTCGCGCCGTAGGACTCGGCGAGTTCGGCGATGTCCTTGCCGATGCCGTACGAACCGCCGAAGACGACCATGGTCCTGCCGGTCAGCAGCTCGCGGTAGGCCTCCTCGGAGACCTGCTCGGGCGCGGCGGTGGAGGCCAGCTGGAAGAGCTTGTCGGCGATGAAGACGTCGACGGGCTGGGTGACCTTCATGTTGTACTCGTCGCCCGCGACGACGTGGATCGGCACGTCCGGCAGGTACTTGAGCACGACCGAGCAGTCGTCCGTGGCCTGGAAGTTGGGGTCGCCGGCGGCGACCTCGTAGGCCCGCTTGATCGTGGACAGCTTGAAGGCCTGCGGCGTCTGGCCGCGGCGCAGCCGGGAGCGGTCCGGGATCTCGGTGATGAACTCGCCGTCCTGGCCGTGGGTGCGGGTCACGATGATGGTGTCCGCGGACGGGATGGCGACGTCGACGGCCTGGTAGCGCTCCAGCGCGACCACGCAGTCGTCGATGACGCGCTGCGAGAGCAGGGGGCGAACGGCGTCGTGGAACAGGACGTTGAGGTCCTCGCCGTCGGCCAGGCCCTCGCCGAGCGCCTCGATGGCGCGCTCGGTGGTCTCGTTCCGCGTGGAACCGCCCTCGATGATCTTCTTGACCTTCGTGAACCCGGCCTTGGCCACGATCTTCTCTATGTCCGGCACGTAGCCCGGCGCCATCAGGACGATGATGTCGTCGATCGAGTCGGCGTTCTCGAAGGTGGTCAGGGTGTGCTCGATGACTGCCTTGCCGGCGATCTTCAGCAGCTGCTTGGGGATCGAGAGACCCACGCGCTGACCGGTACCGCCGGCCAGGATCACTGCGGTGGTACGGGGCTTGGCGATGTGCTGGGACACAGGTGACCTACCTCGGGGCGACAGGGAACGTGGAAATGGTCCCACTTGGGGTTACCGCAGTGCAAGGTGAGCGCCGTCCGCCGCATATGTGCGCGCCACCTGTCATTCACCTTGTACTCCTGGTGATTGAGGAGACCGTTGTGGTGAGCACCCTGGAATTGCTGTGAGTAACTCCACAGGAGTTATGTATTGCTGTGGGTGACGACGGTACCGCTCAGCGGCGTCGCAGCCGCTTCAGACACCGGTGTCCCAGCACCTTCACGAGTTCCCTGGACGAGGTCTGGTGCACGGTCCGGGACGTGACCGGGGCGGTGTTCCGGATCGGCGCGGCGGCGGCTGCCGCGAGTGCCCCGTACAGGGCCCGAGCGGCCACCTCGGGAGCGATCCGCGGTTCCGCGAGGGTCTCGGTGCCGGGCTTCGGCACGGCGGACAGCAGCGCCGGGTCGCCGAGGACGCGCACGCCCGTCGCGCCGATGCGCCGCGCCATCCCGGCGCCGATCTCCGCGGCGGCCTCGACAGCCCACCGCGGGGTGCGGATCTTCACGTCCTGCGGGGTCGGAGTGCACGCGTTCTTCATATGCATCACCGCGCCGTGCCGCACCAGCCTGGAATACAGCTCGTCGGGGAGTCCATTGCCGCGGAATTCCTTATTAAGATTCCGCAGCATTTCGGTCTCGGCGAGAGTGAGAGAGCGGTTCGCGGTGTCGGGGACCTCCCGGAGCAGGCCCCGCGGGAGGCCGAGGAGCCGCTCGAAGGTGCGCATCAGCCCGTCGCGGTCGCGGTCGTCGACCACGACGACGGTGACCCGCTCGGCGCCGACCGCCCCGACCCAGCGCTCGACCAGCCGGTCGTGCCGGTGCCGGTGCCAGAAGCTGGGGTTGGGCTTGTCGTACGGGGCCTTGCGGAGCATGTGCTCCAGCCACTCCTCGTAGCCCATGCGCAGCCCGTTCTGCACGTACTGCTGCCACTGCGAGGGCATGATCCGCGCCAGCGGGCGCAGGGTGACCAGGACGTGCACGCGGTCGCCGCCGAGCTGCGCCACGATCCGCCCGATGGTCGCGTCGTCGGGGGCGTCGGCGAAGAACTCGCTGCTGATGACCGACGTGACGGCCCGCCCGGCGCCGTTCACCCGGGCCACCAGGCGCAGCCACTGCTTCTCGCTGGGCCCGGCGTCGCCCATCATCCCGGGCCGGGCGCAGGCCGCGAGGACGGCCTCCATCGGGTGCCGGGTGGCGGCCGGCCACAGGACGCCGTGCACGCCGAGGCGGTCCTTGGCGGCGAACAGCGCGCCCTGGATCGACGTGGTGCCGGTCTTGTGGGGGCCGATGTGCAGCAGGCGGGTGCCCGGGGGCAGCGCCGGGACGCCTTCGGGGCTTCTCGTACAGTCCGTCTCCATGGTCACGGGACGGTAGGAGGGGTTCCTGGGGCCGTGCTGAGGGAGACCTGGGACCCAGCTGAGCCCCAGGCTCCCGTCACACAGGATTCACCCCCGGTCAGGCGAGCTCGACGCCCGGCTGTCCCGCTTCCACCCGCAGCGCGGCCAGCGTGCTCGCCGTCGCGGTCGGCTGCCGGACCGTGTCCACGACCCTCACCTGGGCGTCGATGCCGTGCTTGTCGATGTCGAACAGGTGGTAGCCGCGGTGGGCGTCGAGCAGCTTCCAGTGCGGGTTGTCCGCCATCAGCGGGTCCCACTGGGCGTGGAAGGCGGCCTGGTCCTGGTCGCCGTTGCTGGAGATGGAGGTGCCGACGAACTCGGCGCCGACGACGTCGGAGTCCGGGTCGGCGAAGTCCTCCTTGAGGTCGCTGACCATCGTCAGGTGCCGGTCGCCGGTGAAGACGACCGGGTTGCGGACGTCGGTGAACTCCCGCATGAGCTGGTTGCGTTCGGCCTGGTAGCCGTCCCAGGCGTCGTAGTACCAGAGCTTGCCCTCGCCGATCTTGAGGTCGGTCTCGGCCATCATGATCTGCGAGGCGATGAGGTTCCAGCGGGCCGGGGAGTCGTGCAGCCCGTCGAGGAGCCACTCCTTCTGCCGGGCGCCGAGCATGGTCAGTGACGGGTCCTGGGCGCCTTCCTGCGTGGTCGCCTGGTCGCTGCGGAACTGCCGGGTGTCCAGCACGTTGAGCCGCGCCAGCCGGCCGAACTCCAGGCGCCGGTACATCTGGATGTGCGGCCCGTTCGGCACCGAGGTCGCGCGCACCGGCATGTGCTCGTAGTACGCCTGGTAGGCCGCGGTCAGCCGGGCCACGAAGGCGTCGTGCGTCTGCTTGTCGGGGTCCTGCGGGATCTCGCCGGCGAAGTCGTTGTCGACCTCGTGGTCGTCGAAGGTGACGACCCAGGGCGCGTTCGCGTGCATCGCGGCGAGGTCGGGGTCGCTGCGGTACTGGGCGTAGCGGTTGCGGTACTGGACCAGGCTGTACGGCTCACCGGTGCCCTCGTGGCGGCGTACACCCGTCGAGGACGGCGTCGACTCGTAGATGTAGTCGCCGACGAAGAGCACGAAGTCGGGGTCCTGGGCGAGCATGTCGGCGTACGGGGTGAAGTAGCCGTGCTGCCAGTTCTGGCAGGACGCGAGCGCGACGCGCAGGCTGCCGCCCTTGCTGTGCGGGTGCGGGGCGGTGCGGGTACGGCCGGCCGGGGAGAGCTGGCCGCTGGTGCGGAAGCGGTACCAGTACGCACGGCCCGGGCGCAGGCCCCGTACATCCACGTGAACGCTGTGCCCGTACTCGGGCCGGGCCTGGGTGACGCCGCGGCGGACGGACTTTCTGAAGCGCTCGTCCTCGGCGATCTCCCACTCCACGGGGACCGCGCGGTCGGGCATGCCGCCCCCGTTCAGCGGGTCCGGGGCGAGCCGCGTCCACAGCACGATGCCGTCGGGGAGCGGGTCACCGGAGGTCACGCCGAGGCTGAACACCCCGTCGGGCAGGGGGGTTTCGGCTGCCCGGGCGGCGGTCGGCAGCCACAGCTGGGCGGAGGCGGCGGCGCCGAGCACGGCGGCTCCGGCGGTCAGAAAGCGGCGGCGGTCGGGCGAAACAGCTCCGGTCATCAGCGAACTCCCTTGCCTCACTGGCCTCATGGACACAGGAAGCTCATGCGCCGGGGCGGTCCACCCGCTGAACGCCGGGATGCCCGCACATGACAACTGGGCAGACAACAGAAGACCCGTCACGGCACACGAACTCGTCGTGGCCGCAACGGGTCTGAGGGATGATCAGACGATTCCGCTCAAGAGGCGAACCCGGTCCCGAGCCGCGCCCCCGTCGCCGTCGTCCCCAGCAGCGTGTTGCCGAAGGCCGTCGTGCCGTTGGGTGCCACGATCGTCGCCGGCAGCGGCACCCCGCCCGGTTCGACGACGTACGACGCCCGGGAGCGGAAGGTCCACACGAACCCGGTGTTCGCGTTCTCCCCCGGCGCGCCCACGGCCGCGTCGGCCAGCCCGTCGCCGTTGGCGTCCCCGAGGTGGACGGCCGTGCCGAACGCGTCGCCCTTCTCGGCGGTGCCCGGCACGTTGCCGGTCTCCTGCGTGACCACCTGGTGGGAGCCGACGCCGGTCAGCCCGTCGGCCCGGCCGGCGAGCACGACCACGGCACCCGCGTCGGGCCAGGCATCCGGGTCGGTGGGGGTGCCCAGGTCCTCGCCGGGCACCCCGGTGAGGACGTCCAGCCAGCCGTCCCCGTCGACGTCCCCGAGCTGCACGTCGGTGCCGAACCGGTCGCCCTTCTCGGCGGTGCCGGGCACGGAGGGGCTGTCCTGGTTGAGGAACTGCGCCTGCACGCCGTCCGGTCCCCCGACCGTGCCCGGGATCCAGGCGATCCGGCCGCCCTTGGCGAGATAGGCGTCGTGGTCGCTGTCGTAGCCGTCGATCGCCCGGCCCACCACGATGTCGTCGTAGCCGTCCCGGTTCACGTCCCCGACGTCGAGGCTCTCGCCGCCCTGGAGCCCGGCGCCGTCGATGTCGTACACCAGCGTGAACGGGTTGAGCCCGGTCCCGTTGCCGAGCCAGTACACGACCCGGCGCGAGTCGAACTCGTCGGCGTCGTTCTCGGCGCCGACGACGTCGGTGCGGCCGTCGCCGTTGACGTCACCGGTGGCCAGGTCCAGGACCCGGCTGTCGTACCGGTCCGGCACCAGCACCTCGCCGCCGTACGCGCCGGAGCGCGCGAACGGGCCCTTGAGGACCCGCAGATCGTGCTGGTTCGCCACCGTCACCACGTCCGGGGAGCCGTCGTCGCCGACGTCCCCCACGGTCAGCCGGCCCTTGGCGCCGAGCTGGTCGTACGCCTTCCCGCTCGCCACGGACGCGCCGCCCGCGAGCCCGTGGGCGCCGCCCCACACCACTTCGACGAGCCCGGTGTCGACACCGGCCGAGGTGTCCTCACCTCCCACGCCGACCACCAGGTCCGCGTAGCCGTCGCCGTCCAGGTCGGCGGTGTCGAGCGCGGAGCCGAAGCCGTCGCCCGCCTCCGCACTGCCGGGCACGCCCGCGGTGTTCTGCGTGAACACCTTCCGGCCCGTGGTGGTCAGCCCGTTCTTCGACCCGTACAGCACCGCGACGTACCCGGCCTTGGCCTTGCCGCCCACGGTCGCCGCCGGCGCGGCCACCGCGAGGTCGGCGTACCCGTCGCCGTTGAAGTCGTCCTGGAGCCGCGCGGTCGTGGTCGCGGAGTCCGCCGCCGCCGGGACCGCGGCCCCGGTGACGGCCAGGACCACGGCGACCGCCGCGCCCCATCTGCCCCTGCGTCCCCTCATCAAGCCCTCCCCTGTCGTCCTACGTTGCTGTCGACGCCGTCAGTCCCCCAGCGACGTCCCGAACCGTGCCCCCGTCGGTGTCACGCCCACCGTGGCCGCGCCGAACGTGAAGGAGCGGCTCGCGGTGATGCCGCCGGACGTGGCGGCGAAGACCCACACGGAACCGTTGTTCGCGTTCTCCGCCGGGTCGCCCACGACCAGGCCGTACTTGTGGTCGCCGTCGGCGTCGACGAGCGTCGTCGCGGTGCCGAAGCGGTCGTTCTTCTCGGCGGTGCCGGGGACACCGGTGGTGTTCTGGTGGAAGGTCTTGGCACCGGTGCCGGTCAGACCGTGGGCGCCGCCGCGCAGCACGAGGACGCTGCCCGCGTCGGCGAGGGTGCCGAGGTCCTCACCGGGCAGGCCGGTCGCCACGTCCTGGTAGCCGTCGCCGTCGGTGTCGCCGATGGACAGTCCGGTGCCCATGCCGTCGCCGCGCTCGCCCGCGCCGGGCACGCCGGCGGTGTCCTGGTTGATCCACACCGGCTTGCGGGTGGTGGAGACGCCGTTCGGACCGCCGTAGACGACGCCCAACGCGCCGCCCTTGGTGGGCAGTTCGACGTCGCTGTCGTAGACGTCCATGGAGTGGCCGATGACGATCTCGGCGTAGCCGTCCTTGTTGAGGTCGCCGATCGCCAGGTCCTCGCCGCCCATGCGGCGCCCGTTCGGGTCCTTGAGCCAGATCGGGGCGGCGAGCCCCCGCGAACTCCCCAGCAGCAGCGCGGTCTTGCGGGAGTCGGGCTCCTCGCTGTCCACGGCGCCCACGGCGAGGTCGGCGATGCCGTCGCCGTTGACGTCACCGGCCGCGATCGTCCGCGCGATCTGGAAGTTGTCGGTGTCGATGGTGAACGTGGAGGTGCGGGCGGGGTTGCCGGAGCGGTCGAACGGGCCGTGCAGGACGTCGCCGTAGCCGTCCTCGACGCCGTACTCGTTGCCCAGCGTGATCACGTCCGGGTGCTTGTCCCCGTCGACGTCCCCGACGGTGAATCCGTACGTCCAGACGGAGTCGGGCAGCCGCACGAGGTTGTCCCGGTCGGCCGAAAGGCCCTTGGGACCACCCCAGTTGACGGTGACCGTGTTGCCCCGGTCACCGTCGACCGGCGCCCACTGGATGAACGACAGCAGATCGGCGTAGCCGTCGCCGTCGAGGTCGGCGCTCTGGAGATCGGTGCCGTACCCGGTCGGGTGCGACTCGTCGTACACCTTCGAGTCGTCGAGCACCTGCCTGCGCGAGGTCGACAGACCGTTCGCCGAGCCGTACAGCACGGTGACCGAACCCGGCTTCGTGCCGGCGCTCGTCTTCGGCGGGGCGCCGATCGCCAGGTCGGGATAGCCGTCGCCGTTGAAGTCGTCGTGCGGCCTGCTCGCGGCCGGCCCGGCCTCGGCGGCCTGCGCGGCCACGGGGACGGTGAGGGCAGCGGTGACCGCCGCGGCCGCCGCGAGGGCGAGCCTGCGCTTGCTCATGGTGCTCCGGTTGATCGATGTGAAAGGGGGGTCAGCGCGGGAACGTGGTGCCCAGCCGGGCCCCGTTCGCGACCGTGCCGAGGGTGCGGGCGCCGAAGGTGAAGGAGCCCTTGGCCGTGGCGCCGCCGGGGAAGACCCAGACGCCGCCCGCGAAGGAGTTCTCGGCGACGGATGCCACGACCGGCTCGGCCCTTCCGTCGCCGTTGCCGTCGACGAACGTGGCGTTCAGGCCGAACCGGTCGCCGTTCTCGGCGGTGCCGGGCACGCCCGGAGTGTTCTGGCTGAGGACCTTGGTGCCGGCGCCGGTCGCCCCGCCCGGTCCGCCGGGTACGACGGCGAAGGTCCCGGCGTTCTTCAGCCCGCCGAAGTCCTCTTCCGGGATGCCGGCGAGGATGTCGCCGTACCCGTCGCCGTTGCTGTCCCCGATGGACACCGTCCAGCCGAAGTCGTCCCCGGTCTCCTGGGCGCCGGGCACGCCCGGGGTGTCCTGGGTGATGACCCGGGGTGCGGTGTCGGGCAGGCCCTGCCGGCCCGCGCGGACGACACGGAGGCCGTTCTCGCCCAGGACCAGGTCGGCGCGGCCGTCGCCGTCGAGGTCGCCGAGGGCGATGGCGTCCTGTCTGCGCAGGGCGAGGGCCGTCAACTGGGCGCCCGGGCGCAGGCCCTCGCGGCTGCCGTGCGCGTAGTAGACGTAGTTTCCGTAGTCGGTCTCGCTGTCCCAGTCGTGTTCCCGGGCGATGACCGCGAGGTCGTCGGTCCCGTCGCCGTCGGTGTCCCCGGCGGCGACGGCGACGATCAGCAGGTCGTGGTCGGTGAAGGGGGCGTTCTCCTGGGTCGCGGCGGGGCGTCCGTCGCGGCCGAAGGGGCCGAGGAGGACACGGCCGTCGCGGGCGAGGTCCTGGTGGCCGTCACCGTCGAAGTCACCGGCGACGGTCAGCGGGGCCTGGAGGCGGCCGGTGCCCTCGGCGGGCAGCACCGTGCCGGAGGTGAGACCGGCGGGGCCGCCCCAGAGCACGGTCCGGGTGCCGGAGTGTTCGACGCCGTCCCGCTGCCACTGCTCGGCGAGGGTCTCGACGAGCAGGTCGGTGTACCCGTCGCCGTCGAGGTCGGCCGCGGCCAGCCGGGAGCCGAAGAGGTCACCGGCCTCGGGGCTGCCGGGGATGCCGGCGGAGGCCTGGCTGTAGACCTTCTTGGCGGAGGTCCGCAGACCGCTCGCCGAGCCGAACAGGACGGCGACGTATCCCGCCTTGGCCTTGCCGCCGACCGTCGCGTAGGGCGCGGCGACGGCGAGGTCCCCGTAGCCGTCGCCGTTGAAGTCCTGCCGTACGCCGGCCGCCGGAGCGGTCGCCTGGGCGGCGGGCAGGGCGCCGCACGTGGCGACGATCAGGCTGATCGCGACAACGACGGCGCGCCGGGGTCTGTGACTAGGCAGGGACATACGAACTCCGTTGGCCGCGAGGGCAGTCGACCACGGAGAGGATCAACGGGGAGATCCCAAGATCCTCATCCGTGCTGCCCTGTACGACACACCGGAACGGCGGTTGGTTGCCCTGCCGTAGGCCGCGGCTTTTCCCGCCGTTAACCCTTCACACCTTCAGGAAGGGCTACTTCTCGAACGGGTCGAAGTCGTCGTACTCCCGCTCCGACTCGTCCCGTTCGGCCTGCTTGTCGCGGCGGCGCTGGGCCGCCGGACGCGGGGCCTCGAGACGGTGGTCCTCACCGCGGCGGCCGAGCATCTCGGCACCCGCCATGACGGTGGGCTCCCAGTCGAAGACGACGGCGTTGTCCTCGGGGCCGATGGCGACGCCGTCGCCGGAGCGGGCGCCCGCCTTCATCAACTCCTCCTCGACACCGAGGCGGTTGAGCCGGTCGGCGAGGTAGCCGACGGCCTCGTCGTTGTTGAAGTCGGTCTGCCGCACCCAGCGTTCGGGCTTCTCGCCACGCACCCGGTACAGCCCGTCCTCCTCGCGGGTGACGGTGAAGCCCGCGTCGTCGACGGCCTTCGGCCGGATGACGATCCGCGTCGCCTCCTCCTTCGGCTTCGCGGCCCGCGCCTTGGCGACCACGTCGGCCAGCGCGAACGACAGCTCCTTCAGCCCCATGTGAGCCACGGCGGACACCTCGAAGACGCGGTAGCCGCGCTCCTCCAGCTCCGGGCGGACCATCTCGGCGAGGTCCTTGCCGTCCGGGACGTCGATCTTGTTCAGGACGACCATGCGGGGCCGCTTGTCGAGCCCGGCGCCGTACTGCCGCAGCTCCTCCTCGATGATGTCGAGGTCGGAGACGGGGTCGCGGTCGGACTCCAGGGTCGCCGTGTCCAGCACGTGCACCAGCACGCTGCACCGCTCCACGTGCCGCAGGAACTCCAGGCCGAGGCCCTTGCCCTGGCTGGCGCCCGGGATCAGACCGGGCACGTCGGCGATGGTGTAGACGGTCGAGCCGGCGGTGACCACACCGAGGTTCGGGACCAGGGTGGTGAAGGGGTAGTCGGCGATCTTCGGCTTGGCCGCGCTCAGCACCGAGATCAGCGAGGACTTGCCCGCGCTCGGGTAGCCGACCAGCGCCACGTCGGCGACCGTCTTCAGCTCCAGGACGACGTCCTGCATGTCCCCCGGCTCACCGAGCAGCGCGAAGCCGGGCGCCTTGCGGCGGGCCGAGGCCAGCGCCGCGTTGCCGAGGCCGCCGCGGCCGCCCTGGGCGGCGACGTACGAGGTGCCGTGGCCGACCAGGTCGGCGAGGACGTTGCCCGCCTTGTCGAGGACGACGGTGCCGTCCGGTACGAACAGGACGAGGTCCTGGCCGTCCTTGCCGGAGCGGTTGCCGCCCTCGCCGGGCTTGCCGTTGGTGGCCTTGCGGTGCGGGGAGTGGTGGTATTCGAGCAGCGTGGTCACGGACTGGTCGACGGTGAGGATCACGTCCCCGCCGCGTCCGCCGTTGCCGCCGTCGGGTCCGCCGAGCGGCTTGAACTTCTCACGGTGGACGGAGGCACAGCCGTGGCCTCCGTTACCCGCGGCGACGTGCAGTTCGACGCGGTCCACGAAGGTGGTCATGGTTCGGTGCCTCCAGAAAACGAACGGGATGTCTCTTACGTAACACGCGAAAGGCGGACCCGCCTTCCCGACCGGGAAGTGAGGTCCGCCTCGCGAAGCGTTCGGTCTAAGCCCTGATTCAGGCGACCGGAACGATGTTCACGACCTTGCGGCCACGGTGCGTGCCGAACTGCACCGCACCGGCGTTCAGCGCGAACAGCGTGTCGTCGCCGCCACGGCCGACGCCCGCGCCGGGGTGGAAGTGCGTGCCGCGCTGGCGGACGAGGATCTCACCAGCGGAAACGACCTGACCGCCGAAGCGCTTCACGCCGAGCCGCTGAGCGTTGGAGTCGCGACCGTTCCGGGTGGACGATGCGCCCTTCTTGTGTGCCATTTCTCCTCAGTCCCTTACTTCGCAGCCGTGGGGATCTCAGTGACCTTGATCGCCGTGTACTGCTGGCGGTGGCCCTGGCGACGGCGGTAACCGGTCTTGTTCTTGTAGCGCAGAATGTCGATCTTCTGGCCCTTGTGGTGGTCCACGACCTCGGCCTGGACCTTGATGCCGGCCAGCACCCACGGGTCGCTGGTCACAGCGTCGCCGTCGACAACGAGCAGGGTCGAGAGCTCGACCGTGTCGCCAACCTGGGCGGTGGAAATCTTGTCAACCTCAACGATGTCGCCGACAGCAACCTTGTGCTGGCGACCACCGCTGCGCACGATGGCGTACACGCGGATCTCACTCTCTCGCTCGGGAACGGCACCCCCGCAGTCCAGCCGCCCGGCAGAACGAGCGGCCTCTCCCGGCCGCAAGGCCCGAGAGGATGAGGTTTACGGGGATGTGGCGCGCCCATATCCAAGGACACGCCGACGGTCAAGGTTACGGGGCCGCTGCCGAACGGGTCAAACCGGCCCCGTCCCGGTCACCCGCCGAGACCGGCCCGGTACGCCACGCACTCCTCGTACGAGGGCAGCAGCCCCTGCTCACGGGCCTGGGCCAGGCTCGGCGCCTGCTCGTCCTTGGCGGACAGCAGCGGGGCGAGGTCGGCGGGCCACTCGATGCCGAGCTCCGGGTCGAGCGGGTGGATGCCGTGCTCCCGCTCGGGGGCGTAGCCCTCGGAGCACAGGTAGACCACGGTCGCGTCGTCGGTCAGCGCCATGAAGCCGTGGCCGAGGCCCTCGGAGAGGTAGACGGCGTGGTGGTCCTGGTCGTCGAGGCGGACGATCTCCCACCGGCCGAAGGTGGGCGAGCCGACCCGGATGTCCACGATCACGTCGAGGACCGCGCCGCGCACGCACTTGACGTACTTGGCCTGACCGGGCGGCACGTCCGCGAAGTGGATGCCGCGCAGGGTGCCCCGGCTGGAGACGGACATGTTGGCCTGGGCGAGGGTGAGCGGGTGGCCGGCCGCCTCGGTGAAGAGGGGGGCCTTGAACCACTCGTGGAAGCTGCCCCGGCCGTCGGGGAAGACCTTCGGCTCGTGCACCCAGGAGCCGGAAATCGAAAGAGGTCGCATCACAGGTCCTCAGCTCTTGTCCTGCGGAGGTCGCATCACAACGCCCTCAGCTCTTGTCCTGCGGAGGTCGCATCACAACGCCCTCAGCTTTTCTTCTGCGGGTTCGTCAGGGCCCGCTTGACGCGTCCGGCGACCCGGCGCCACAGCGGCCGCGGCGGGGCGGGCTGCTTGGGCTTCGGCGCCGGTTTCGGGGCGGGCTTCGCCGGCGGGATGTGCCGGTCGATGACCTTAGCGGTGCCGTCGGCCGCGACGACCACGTCGACGGGGAGACGGGTCCACTTCGGCTCGCCCCGGTCGGCGGACGGCAGCCCGATCCGGACCGCCCAGCGCGCCCCGGTGAGCCGCTCGACCGGCAGCTCCGCGGTCACGGTACGGCCGTCCGCCACGGCGTCGGCGGCGAACTTGCCGACGCCCTTGCGCTCGAAGCGCAGCTGTACGGCCTCCTCGCCGGTCACCGCGAGCGGCAGCGGAAGCCGGACGGTCGCCCCCTCGGCCACCACCGCCGCGGCCGGGTCCACCAGCACCACGGCCTCGCGCTCCAGCTTGTTGGTGTGCTGGTCGACGTCGAGGGAGAGGTTCCCCGGCCCGTCGGTCCAGTACGGCAGCACGAGCCGGCGCGGCTCACCGGTGAGCGCGGCCAGCCGCCCGGGCTCCACGCCCTCGCCGTGCACCGCGCCGATCCGGCACTCCTTGCTCCAGCCGCCGGCCTTGATGCGCAGGTAGAAGTCCCAGATTCCCTTGGTCAGGGGCGAGCCCGCGGCGGCGGTCTCCGGGTCGAGCACGGCGGTCGCGGTGATCCGCTGCCGGAAGGCGCCTTCCGCTTCGGCGTCGACCTCGTGCCGCTCGCTCTTCAGCGGCAGGTAGTACTGGGTGGCGTCGTCGCGGTTGCGGACCACCAGGTCGACATCGCTGTCGTCGACACGCGCGTCCAGCGTGATGCCCTGCCCGTCCAGCGCCTCGCGTGCCTTCTCGGTCAGCGGCAGGTCGAGCACGTCACGCCCGTCCTCGTGGCGGAAGAGGAGAGGGGCGCCGCCGGACTCGTACTCGGCACCGAAGCCGATGGTCAGCGAGCCGTTCTCCCAGGTCAGGGAGGTCAGCTCGCCGGTGGGCCGGATCGCGGCCTCCCACTGGGCGAGTGCGCGGATGTCGTCGTGGAGGTCGGCGGCGACCAGGCCCGCGACGACCCGCTGCATGGGGGCGAGGTGGGTGAGGACGCCGGGTCCGAAGCGCTCGACGACCACCTTGCGGATCTCGCGGTAGAGCTCCTCGGCGTAGTCCTCGGGGAGCTTCAGCAGCCGGTTGCCGCGCAGCCGCTCGACCATCTCGACGCGCAGCCAGCGGCTGAACAGCCGGTCGCGCAGGGGGCCGGGCTCGGTGAGCTCCTCGACCACGTCGAGGGCCTCGCGGAGGTTGCCGAAGTAGCCGGCCGGGTCGAAGCGCTGGAAGCCCGCGTTGGAGCCGTCGTCGCGGGTGATGTGGTAGTAGCACGGGTAGTCGCCGAGGACGGCGACGCTCTTGGCCCGCAGGTACGCCTCGACGACGAAGACGTGGTCCTCCAGGCGCCGGCGCCCCTCCTTGAAGCGGAGGCCGTGCTCGGCGAGGAACTCCCGCCGGAACATCTTGTGCGGGGTGAGGCTGTCGATCAGCGGCGCGTTCTCGACGGTGGCCCGCGGCCGGTTGACCCGGAACAGCTCCTGCGGCACCGGCCGTCCGATGCCCACCATCTTGCCCACGACGACATCGGCGTCGTTCGCCGTGCCGTACGCGTACATCCGCTCCAGGGCCTCGTCGCCGAGCCAGTCGTCGTGGTCGACGAACATGACGTACTCGCCCCGAGCGGCGTCGATCCCGGTGTTGCGGGGCTTTCCGGACCAGCCGGAGGCCTCCTGGTGGACGACGTGGAGGTGCGGGTGCTCGGCGGCGAGCGCGTCCAGCCGGGCCGGGGTGTCGTCGGTGGAGCCGTCGTCGACGAAGAGGACCTCGAACTCGTCCGTCGGCAGGCTCTGCCGCAGCAGACCGCCGATGCAGTCCTCGACGTACTTGCCGGGGTTGTGGACCGCGATGACCACGCTGACCTTGACGGTCACGCCGGGTCCTCCTTCGTCTGGACCCGGTGGATCTCCGGGAAGGCCTCGGTGAGCGCCGCACGCCAGTCCCGCAGGGGCGTGAGGCCGGCCGCCGCGAAGCGGTCGTGGCCGAGGACGCTGTAGGCCGGGCGGGGGGCGGGGCGGACGAAGGCCTCGCTGGTGGTGGGGCGGACCCGGTCGGGGTCGGTGCCGAGCAGCCGGAAGATCTCCCGGGTGAGGCCGTACCAGGTCGTCTCGCCGGAGCTGGTGCCGTGGTAGACGCCGGCCGGGGCGGTGCCGGCCAGGGCGCCGCGGCCCAGCTCGTACAGCAGCCCGGCGAGATCGGCGCTCCAGGTGGGCTGGCCGCGCTGGTCGTCGACGACGTCCAGGGTGTCCTTGAGCCCCTCCAGCTTGATCATCGTACGGACGAAATTGGGGCCGCCCGTGCCGTACAGCCAGGCCGTGCGCACCACATAGCCGCGCTCGATGCCGAGCACGGCCCGCTCGCCGGCGAGCTTGGTGCGGCCGTAGGCGCTGCGCGGGGCGGTGGGGGCGTCCTCCGCGTACGGGGTCGTCGCGTCGCCCGCGAAGACGTAGTCCGTGGAGATGTGCAGGAGGACGGCGCCGGTGGCGGCGCAGGCGGCGGCGAGATGGGCGGGGCCGTCGCCGTTGATGCGCAGGGCCTCCTCCTCGCGGCTCTCGGCGTCGTCGACGGCGGTCCAGGCCGCGCAGTTGACGACGACCGCGGGCCGGTGCGTCTCGATCGTGCCGCGCACGGCGGCGGCGTCGGTGAGGTCGAGGGCGGCGCGGTCGAGGGCGACGGTCTGCTCGCCGGCCTCGGCGAGCCGGGCCAGGACGTCCTGGCCGAGCATGCCGCCCGCGCCGGTGACCAGCCAGATGCGGTTGTCGGTCACAGCGCGGCCCGCTCCTTCAGCGGCTCCCACCAGGCGCGGTTGTCTCTGTACCACTGCACGGTCTCCGCGAGGCCCTGCCGGAAGCTCTTGCGGGGTTCGTAGCCGAGCTCCTCGCGGATCTTCGTGCAGTCGACCGAGTAGCGGCGGTCGTGGCCCTTGCGGTCCTCGACGTACTCGACACTGGTCTCCCAGTCCGCGCCGCAGGCCTCCAGGAGCAGCCCGGTGAGCTCCTTGTTGGAGAGCTCGGTGCCGCCGCCGATGTTGTAGACCTCGCCGGCCCGGCCCTTGGTGCGCACCAGCTCGATGCCCTGGACGTGGTCGTCGATGTGCAGCCAGTCGCGGACGTTGCCGCCGTCGCCGTAGAGCGGGACCTTCTTGCCGTCGAGGAGGTTGGTCACGAAGAGCGGGATGACCTTCTCGGGGAAGTGGTGGTGCCCGTAGTTGTTGGAGCAGCGGGTCACCCGCACGTCCAGGCCGTGGGTGCGGTGGTACGACAGCGCGATCAGGTCGCTGGAGGCCTTCGCGGAGGAATACGGCGAGTTCGGCTGGAGCGGGTGCGTCTCCGGCCAGGAACCCTCGTCGATGGAGCCGTAGACCTCGTCTGTGGAGATGTGCACGAAGGTCTTGATGCCCGCGCGGTGGGCGGCGTCGATGAGCGTGTGCGTGCCGACGACGTTCGTACGGACGAACTCGGCGCCGCCGTCGATGGACCGGTCGACGTGCGACTCGGCGGCGAAGTGCACCACCTGGTCGTGCTCGGCCATCAGCTTGCCGACCAGCTCGGGGTCGCAGATGTCGCCCTGCACGAAGGAGAACCCGGGGTGCTCGCGCACCTCGTCGAGGTTGGCCGGGTTGCCCGCGTACGTCAGCTTGTCGAGGACGGTGATCTCGACGTCACCGGGGCCCTCGGGTCCGAGCACCGTACGGACGTAGTGCGAGCCGATGAAACCGGCACCGCCGGTCACCAGGATCTTGGTGGTCGTCATGAGGAGATCTGCACCTTGCTGTGATCACCGAGCACGAGCCGGTGGGCCGACGGGTTACGGGGAGCGGGCGTGACCTCGACGTCACGTCCGATGAGCGAGGCCTCCACCCGGCGCACACCGGTCACGGACGAGCCGCGCAGCACGATGGAATACTCGATTTCGCTGTCCTCGATCCGGCAGTCCTCGGACACCGAGGTGAACGGGCCGATGTACGCGTCGCTGACGACCGTCCCGGCCCCGATGATCACGGGTCCGACGATCCGGCTGCCGGTGACCCGGGCGCCCGCCTCGATGCGGACCCGGCCGATGATCTCGCTGTCCTCGTCGACCGTGCCCTCGTTCGACGGGGGGACGGTCTCCAGGACCGAGCGGTTGACCTCCAGCATGTCGGCGACGTTGCCGGTGTCCTTCCAGTAGCCGGAGATCGTGGTGGAGCGGACGTCGCGCTTCTCGTCGATCAGCCACTGGATGGCGTGCGTGATCTCCAACTCGCCGCGCCAGGACGGCTCGATGGAGCGGACGGCCTCGTGTATGGCCGGGGTGAAGAGGTAGACGCCGACGAGCGCCAGGTCGCTCTTGGGCTGCTTCGGCTTCTCCTCCAGGCCCACCACCCGTCCCTGGGCGTCGAGTTCCGCGACACCGAAGGACGTCGGGTTGGGCACCTGGGTCAGCAGGATCTGCGCCTCGGGCCGCTCGGCCCGGAACTCCTCCACCAGACCGGTGATGCCGCCGACGATGAAGTTGTCGCCGAGGTACATGACGAAGTCGTCGTCGCCGAGGAACTCCCGCGCGATCAGCACCGCGTGGGCCAGCCCGAGCGGCGCGTCCTGCGGGATGTAGGTGACCTCGATGCCGAACCGCGAGCCGTCGCCGACCGCTTCCCGGATCTCGTCGGCGGTGTCGCCGACCACGATGCCGACTTCGGTGATCCCGGCGTCGGCGATCGCTTCCAGGCCGTAGAAGAGCACGGGCTTGTTGGCGACCGGCACGAGCTGTTTGGCCGAGGTGTGGGTGATCGGGCGGAGGCGAGTGCCCGCTCCCCCGGAGAGCACGAGTGCCTTCACGTGTTAAGCCCCAATGACTGTGCCGAGAAGGGGGTGAAACCCCAACTGTCAGGATTTGTCGTCGATCTCGGTTTACATCGTAACCATGCTGGCGGAAAGGTGATTCACCGCAGCTAGGGGTGATTCAACGCCTGTTCGCACTTTCGACACTTGTATGACGACCCGAACTCCGTCGGGGTTGCCCAGGTAACAAGAAAAAAACATGAAGCCGCCCCCGGCCGTGGGACCGGGGGCGGCTTCATGAGTGCGCGGCTTTCGGAGCGTCAGCTCTCGTCGGCCGTCGTCGAGACGGACGAGAGCGGCTGCTGCTCGGCCGCCGCCGTCTTCTTCGCGGCCGCCTTCTTGGCGGTCGTCTTCTTGGCGACGGTCTTCTTCGCCGCGGTCTTCTTGGCCGCCGTCTTCTTGGTGGCGGCCTTCTTCGCCGTCGCCTTCTTGGCCGTCTTACGGGCCGTCTTCTTGGCGGGGGCCTCGGTCTCCTCCGCGGCCACGGTCTCCGTCTCCGTCGCCGTCGGCACGACCACGACGGCGGCCTCCTCGGGCGCGGTCGGCGCGGTGGCCTTGCGCACGGCGCGGCGCCGCGGACGGGCCGGGGCGGCGCTCTCGGCGGGCGCCTCCGGCTGGGCCTCGGGCTGCTCCACCGGCGCCTCGACCGCGGGAGCGGCCTCGGCGACGGTCACCACGGCGGCCTCGGCACCCGCGGGCGACCCGGCGGGCGCGGACACCTTGCGGGTGGCACGGCGGCGGGTACGGCCCTTGGGCGCGGCCTCCTCGACGACCGGGTCCTCGGCGGCGACCGGCTCGGCGTGCGCCTCGGCGGCCGGCTCCGGCTGCACCGGACGCTCGACCTCCTCCGCGACGGTGACGTCCTGCGCGGTCGGGACGGTCTCCTCGACCTGCCCCTCCGGCTCGCGCTGCTCGGACCTGTCGGCCCGCTCGGACGCCCTCTCGCGACGCGGCGCACCGGCCGGAGCGGACGCCCGACGGCTCGCCCGGCGCCGCGAACGGCCCCGGGTGGCCGCGGCCTCCGCCTCGGCGGCGCTGCTGTACAGCTCCTCGTCCGGCTCGAAGGGCGCGGGCAGCGCGACCGGCTCGGCGAGCTCGGCGGCGACCTCGGCCTCGGTCTCCACCTCGTCGTGGTCGGCGGCCTCGGCCGCTTCCGCCGCCACCGCGGCCTCGTGCACGTGCTCGATGCCGCCGCGGCCGCGCTTCTTGCGCTTGCCGCCACCGCCGACGGAGGTCGGCTGCTCCATGTGGACGATGACACCGCGGCCGTTGCAGTGGACGCAGGTCTCGGAGAACGACTCGAGGAGGCCCTGGCCGACCCGCTTGCGGGTCATCTGGACCAGGCCCAGCGAGGTCACCTCGGCGACCTGGTGCTTGGTCCGGTCCCGGCCCAGGCACTCAAGCAGGCGCCGCAGCACCAGGTCCCGGTTGGACTCCAGCACCATGTCGATGAAGTCGATGACGATGATGCCGCCGAGGTCGCGCAGCCGCAGCTGACGCACGATCTCCTCGGCCGCCTCCAGGTTGTTCCTGGTGACCGTCTCCTCGAGGTTGCCGCCCTGACCGGTGAACTTGCCGGTGTTGACGTCGACGACGACCATCGCCTCGGTCCGGTCGATGACCAGCGAACCGCCGCTGGGCAGCCAGACCTTGCGGTCCAGCGCCTTGGCGAGCTGCTCGTCGATCCGGTACGTGGCGAAGACGTCGACCTCGCTGGTCCACTTCGACAGCCGGTCGGCGAGGTCGGGCGCGACGTGCGAGACGTAGCCGTGGATGGTCTCCCACGCGTCGTCGCCGCTGACGACGACCTTGGTGAAGTCCTCGTTGAAGATGTCGCGGACGACCCGGACGGTCATGTCCGGCTCGCCGTACAGCAGCGTCGGCGCGTTGCCGTTCTTGGTCTTCTTCTGGATGTCCTCCCACTGCTGCTGCAGTCGCTCGACATCGCGGCGCAGTTCGTCCTCGCTGGCGCCCTCCGCGGCGGTGCGCACGATGACGCCCGCGTCCTCGGGGACGATCTTCTTGAGGATGGTCTTCAGCCGGGCCCGCTCGGTGTCGGGCAGCTTGCGGCTGATGCCGGTCATCGAGCCCTCGGGGACGTACACGAGGTAGCGGCCCGGCAGGGAGACCTGGCTGGTCAGACGGGCGCCCTTGTGGCCGATCGGGTCCTTCGTCACCTGGACGAGCACCGACTGGCCGGACTTCAGGGCGGACTCGATGCGCCGCGGCCCGTTGGCCATGCCCAGCGCCTCGAAGTTGACCTCACCGGCGTACAGGACCGCGTTGCGCCCCTTGCCGATGTCGATGAACGCGGCCTCCATGGACGGCAGCACGTTCTGGACCTTGCCCAGGTACACGTTGCCGACGTACGAGGTGGCCTGCTCCTTGTTGACGTAGTGCTCGACGAGCACGCCGTCCTCCAGGACGCCGATCTGCGTGCGCTCACCGCTCTGCCGGACGACCATCACGCGCTCGACGGCCTCGCGGCGGGCCAGGAACTCGGCCTCGGTGATGATCGGGACGCGGCGGCGGCCCTGCTCGCGGCCTTCCCGACGCCGCTGCTTCTTGGCTTCCAGACGGGTCGAGCCCTTGATGGACTGCACCTCGTCGGACGGCTCCGCCTTCGGGCGCGGCTCGCGCACCTTGACGACGGTCCGCTCGGGGTCGCCGTCACCGGGCTCGGCGTCCGGGGAGGCGTCACCGGCACGACGACGACGGCGCCGGCGGCGACGGCTGCTGGAGGACGAGGAACCGCCCTCGTCGCCGTGCTCGTCCTCGGCGTCCTCCTCGATCTGCTCGGCGGTGTCCGCAGCTTCCTGATCGGCCCGGTCGTCCTGATCGGCGGCGAACTCGTCGCCCTCCTCGCCCTCGGCCTCGGAGTCGGCGGACTCGCCACGGCGCCGGCGACGGCCGCCACGACGACGGCGACGACGGGACCCGGTCTCCTCGGACTCCTCCGAGTCGCCCTCGACGCCGTCCTCGGCCTCGGCGTCGGCCTCCTCGGCCTCGTCCTCGGTCTCGACGACCTGCGGCGCCTCGGTCTCCGCGGGCTCACCCCGGCGGCGGCGACGGCGCCGCGAGGCGACCGGCTCCTCCTGGGGCTCCTCGGCGGCGGGCTCCTCGGGCTCCTCGACCTCCGCCTCGGCGGCGGCCGCGGCGGCGGCCCGCTCGGGCGTCTGGAACTGCGGCTCGGTGAACACGGGCGCCTGGAACACGGCCACGGCGGGCCGCGCGGGGCGGCGCGGCGAGTCCTCCTCGGCGGCCTCGTCACCGGCGGCCCGCGCGGGCTCGGAGAACCCGGTGGCGGCGCGGCGCACGGAACGCCGGCGGGCGCGGCGCGGGGCGGCCTCCTCGGCGGCGGGGGCCTCGGCAGCGGCTTCCTCGGCGGGCTTGGTCTCTTCGTCAGCGCTCACGGGCGCCTCCACGGTCTCGGGCGCCTCGGCGGGCGCGGCCACTCGACGCGTGGCACGCCGACGACCCCGACGCGGGGCCTCTTCCTCGACGGCGGCCTCGGGGGCGGCGTCGGCATCGGCCTCGGAAACGGCCGCGGGAGCAGGCTCGGAGACAGCCGCGGGAGCGGGCTCGGAAACGGCCTCAGGGGCGGCCTCGGTGCCGGTGGCGACCGGCGCACCGGCGGGCGCGGAGGCCCGGCGGGTGGCACGCCGACGCGTACGCGGCGCAGGCGCCTCTTCGGTCACCGTCTCCTCGACAGCCTCGGCCTCGGCCTCGGCCTCCGGTTCGGCCGCGGGTACGACGGTCTCGGCAGCCGGGGTCTCGGCGGCGGCCGGGGACCCGGTGGGCGCGGAGGCCCGGCGGGTGGCGCGGCGACGCCGCGGCGCGGGCGCTTCTTCGGTGGTTTCGGCGGCCGGGGTCTCGACAGCGGCGGCCTCGGCGGGCGCGCTCTCCTCGGCCACCGGCACGACCGTCTCGGCGACGGCGGTGTCAGCGGCGGGGGACCCGGTGGGCGCGGACGCCCGGCGGGTGGCACGCCGACGCGTACGCGGCGCGGGTGCCTCTTCGGTCACCGTCTCCTCGGTCACCGTCGGCTCTTCCGCGGCGGTCTCGGCGGCGGCCGGTATGGCCGGCGTCACCTCGTCCGGCGCTTCGGCCGCGGCGGCGACCGGCGGACCCGCCGGCCGGGATGCGGCACGGCGCCGGCGGCGCGGCGGCAGGGTGTCGCTGGGGGTGTTGAGTTCGGAACCCTCGGTGGGTTCGGTCGGCTCGAGCATGCGGGCGTTTCTCCCGTCAGGCTCCCGGGCGCCGCGCCTGGTCCGGCGATGCCGGTGACGTCCGCGGCTCGCGCGTTGCGCGGTGCCGCCGTCCGGGGCGCGGGCGCCGCACGGGAGCTCTCTGTGTCCTGTCTCGCCGGTTCCGTACACCCTCTTGGGTACGGCCTGGCGAAAGTCTTCTGGTCGGTGCGCTGCCCGACCCAGGTGGCTCCCGAGTACGAGGGCGGCGCTACGACGTCCGTCCTTTCGCGGGACCTTCCCTACGCCGGCGCCTTCGCGGCGGCAGCGGCCGTTGTGGGGGCCTCAGCTGCCTCGCGGTCGGGCGCGAGCGGGTCGGTCACCTCGCCGGTCTCTTCATCGAACAGCCCCTGCGCCAGCCTGGTCACCGCTGCGGGGACCGGCGGCGCCAGGTCGGCCACGGCGCGGAGACCGGACAGGACGTCGTCGGGTCGTACGGCAGGCGTCACGTGCCGAACAACCAGCCGCAGTATCGCACAGGGCTGGTCCGTCGGCCTATCAGCCTGGGGACTGTGCGTCTCCAGCCGTACGACTGCGGAGCGGGCGTCGAAAGAACGGATGCCGTTCTTGGTCTTGCGCTGGACCTCGACGGCGTCGGCGGCGTTGAAGGCGACAACGGCCTTCTCGGCCTCCGCCGGCTCCACTCCGTCGAGCCGCAGCTCCCACACCGAGGCGGTCAGCCGGTCGGCGAGCCCGGACGTCCGGGCCTCGACCGCGTCGACGATGTCGAGGCCGAGGGGCATCGACTCGTCGAGCAGAACCCTGAGCTTCTCGGGGTCCCGCGCCTCGGTGAGGGCGATCTCCAGATACTCCGCCTCACTGCCCGTGCCGGTGGGTGCGGCATTGGCGTACGACACCTTCGGATGCGGCGTGAACCCCGCCGAGTACGCCATCGGCACCTCGGCACGGCGCAGCGCACGCTCGAAGGCGCGCTGGAAGTCACGGTGGCTGGTGAACCGGAGGCGGCCGCGCTTGGTGTAACGCAGTCGGATGCGCTGCACCGCGGGTGCGGGCGGCGGGCCTTCGGGCTGTCGCTTGCCCAGTGTCGTTCAGTCCTTCGTGAGAGCGGTCGTACTCCTACCAAGAGTACGTGTCTCGAGCCCCGTCGGTTCCCGCCGGTCCACGGCGACCGTCTCCCGGGGCTCGCCGAAGAGCATGCGCCGGAAGTCGGCGCGCGCCTGCCGCGCGGTCTCCCGTACGGAGGCGAGCGCCTCCCGCGTGGCCCTCCCGACACCACGGGCGACCTCGGCGACGGGCCGCAGCACGGCATCACGTACGACATGTCCGACCGGGGTGAGCAGGGTCCGGTACGTCCAGCGCACCGGCTCGACGAAGACCCACCGGAAGAGGGCGGCGAGGAACCGTCCGACGGCGAGCGAGACGTGCCCGGCGATCCGCCAGGCGTGCCCGAGCGCGTCCCCCACCTCCCGCCCGACCACGGCGAGGAACCGCCCGACCGGCGTGAGCACCCAGCGCCACAGGGCGAGCACCGGCAGCACGAACGCCACGCGCGTGACCCAGTACAGCGCGAGCCCGATCCCCCGGAGCAGCCACATCACGCCGTGCCCGACCGGCGTGAGGACCCACTCGTACAGCCACACGGCGGGCACGACGACGAGACAGCGCACCAGCCAGGCGACGGCCGTGTACACGCCGATCCCGACGGCGGCGATCCCGCGCCCGATCCCCCGGAGCAGCCACATCACCCCGTGTCCGGACGGTGTGAGGATCCACCGGTACAGCCAGACAGCGGGTACGACGACGAGGTACCGCAGGAGCCAGGCCCCCGCGGCGTACAGTCCGGCCGCGAGTGCGGCGAACCCGCGTCCGACCCCTCGGGCGGCCCACGCGATGGCGTGCCCCACGGGCGTGAGCACGTACCGGTACAGCCACACGGCGGGTACGACGACCAGCACGTTCCCGAGCCACGCGAGCCCCTTGCCGAGGGGTACGAGCACATACCGCCACAGGCCCAGAAGCGGCCACACGAACAGGATGCGCCCTGTCCACTCGAGCACCCACTCCAGGGCGCGGCCCAGCGGCCGCAGCACGGTGTCGTTCAGGAACCGTCCGGCGACGACGAGCGCGTCCCACGCCATGCGCACGGGCACGACCAACACGAGCACGACGATCCGCACCGGGATGCGGATGGCCGTCACGAGGCACCCCTCCGGCTGTCGGGGCTCAGGCAGCGGCTTCTGCGGTTCCATACCGGACAAGACGCCGCGGCCCGCGCCCTGGATGCACCCGGTGGGTTGCGATGCCGTCACGGCGCTTGTCCGCTGGACCGTTTTACCTATTTGCTAGACCGTTTTACCTATTTGACGGCGCGTCCGTCGCGCGCACGTCGGCTGTCGAGGGCGGCCGGGTCACGCTCGCACCGAGGTCCGGGAACTCCCCCGGACCCGTTTGGTGCCAAGGAGCATGCCTATGAGTCCTCGACACACTCCCTCGCTGCTGGGGCCGCCGGCCCGGGCGAGGTTCCAGAAGGCCGGGGTGCTGACCTCCCTCGCCCTGGTCGTCGCCGGCGGACTGGTCACCCCGGCCGCGGCGGCCGCTCGGGCGGTGTCCGAGAGACCGGCGGCGACGCCGCGGACGGGCGACAACTGCAAGCCGCACAAGCCGCATCGCTCGACGGCGGGCGCGGAGGCGTACACCGGCAAGGACAAGTGCAAGGGCGCCACCGGGGCGACGGGCCCCAAGGGCGCCACGGGGCCGAAGGGCCCGACGGGCGCGAAGGGAGCCACCGGGGCGACCGGACCCGCGGGTGCGACGGGCGCCACCGGAGCCACCGGTCCTTCGGGCGAGAACGGCACGCCGGGTGCCACGGGCGCGACCGGTGCGACGGGAGCGACCGGTGCCACCGGCGCGCCCGGCCTGTGCGTCGACATCGACGCCACCCGGGACGAGAACAACTTCGAGCTGCGGGCCGCGCTGTCCCCGGCGACCGCCGGCGACCCGGTCACCAGGGCCTACGCGGGCATTCGCGACCTTCAGCCGCAGCCCGGGCCGTACCTGTGGACGGACCTCAGCCAGCTCGACAACTACCCGTCGAACGCCTGCGCGATCTCCATCGCGCAACAGGCCCTGGGCGGGATGGACACGGAAGGGGACGTCAACATCGACGTCATCACCACGGCCGGTGCGATCTGGGAGACCACGTGTGACGTGAGCACCAGCGACATCACGCTGACCTGTGAGGACGACTGGACCCTGGTGAACCGGCAGCCCGCGCCCGGCGCCGTGAACGGCGGGACCGTCGTCCCGTAGCACCGCCGCAAGGGGGTGTCCGGCAGCATGTCAGGACTGCCGGGCGCCCCCTGCCGCGCCGACGCGCTCCAGCAGACTCACCGTCATCCCCGTCACCGGCGTGCTCGTCGAGATCCTGTACCGGCTGCGCAGGGCCCCCGCCTGCGCCGGGTCGATCGCGTTGAAGGGGAAGTCGGTGCCCTGCGTCAGCAGCCAGATGCGGCGCTCGCCCTTCAGACACAGCTCCGGGACGGAGCACTGGGCCGGGTAGAGGTCGTCGATCTGGGCCGGCGTCCGCGTCCGAAAGACGTCCCGCAGCTCCAGGTCACGCGGCAGGTAGTAGCGCACACCACCGTCGAGCTGCCAGCTGTCGAAACGGTCGTAGACGACCGCGTCCCCGGGCCGGTGGAGCCGCTCGATCACCTCGGCCGCCGCCGCGTAGTCGAGGGGCACCGGGGCGTTGTGCTCGAAGGGCTGCCGCAGCTGCCGCTGGTCCGGCAGGGCGAGCAGCGCCAGCGCCACGACGGCCACCGCTGCCGCCTTCCAGGAACGCCGGGCCGCGGCCAGCCCCGAGCCGGCCGGCAGCGCCCAGGCCGGGAGGGTGAACAGGACGTAGACGCCGCGGAAGTAGGAGACCTCGCCGTGCGAGGCGGCCCAGACCAGGGCCGGGGGCAGCAGCGCCCAGGTGCCGCACAGCAGCAGGGGTGCCCTGCGCTCCGAGCGGGCCGCCAGGGCGAGCGCGATGAGGGCTCCGGCGCACAGCGCGGAGGCGAAGACCTCGCCGGGGAGGGAGAGCAGTGCCCAGCCGTCGGGCGCCGGGACCCAGTACAGCTGGCGTCCGGCCTGGGAGCGGCCGAGCAGGGCGAGCGGGGTGACCGTCGCTGCGGCCGCCGTCAGGGCGAGGCCGGCCCGCCACCACAGGGAGCGGTCGCGGCGCGCGTGGGCGGCGAGCAGACAGAGGTGGGCGATCACGACGGAGAGCGCGATCAGGTGCAGCAGCCCGGTGAGGGCCAGCGCGAGCGCGTAGGCGGCCCAGCGCCAGGGGCCGCGCGGCCGGTCCAGGGCGCGGAGCAGCAGGAGCGTGGCGCCGGCGACGGCCAGCATCACCAGCGCGTACGAGCGGGCTTCCTGGCCGTAGCGGCTCACGGCCGGGACGAGCGCGAAGAGGAACCCGGCCAGAATTCCGGCCCGATATCCGAAGAGCCGGTTCCCGAGGAGTGCCACGACGGCCGCCGTCCCCGCCACCGCGAACAGGGAAGGAAGCCGCAGCGAAAGAACGGAATCCCCGAAGAGCTTCACCCATCCGTGCATCAGCAGGTAATAGGTGCCGTGTACGGCGTCGACATTGCGCAGCGTGGCGAGAATCCGGCCGGTGTCCCGGCTGGCCATGTCCCAGGTGACCAGCTCGTCGCGGCCGAGCAGCGGACCGGTCAGCCCGAAGCCGCCCAGGCCCAGGGTGAGGGCGAACGGCGCCGCCCACAGCAGCACGCGGCCGCGCACGGACACGTCCGCGACAGCGGGACGGAATTCTTCGCGAGGCGGGGGAAGCTGCGCGGCGATGACCATGGGAATACCTATACCTGCCATTCCACCAGTGGCTGCTTGCACGCACCCCCGGCGCCGGATAATTTCACCGGGCGGTCCTTTTCCGCAGAGAAAAGAAAATGCCATGAATAACACAAACGCGGTCTGCCTCAATATGATCGTCAAGGACGAGGCGCATGTGATCCGACGCTGCCTCGAGTCCGTACGACCCCTCGTCGACAGCTGGGTGATCCTGGACACCGGCTCGACCGACGGCACCCAGGACATCGTCCGCGAGACCCTCGCCGACCTGCCCGGGGCGCTGTACGAGAGCCCTTTCCGCGGCTTCGGCGCGAGCCGTACGGAGGCGATCGAGCGGGCCCGGGAGCGGGCGGGCCATCTGCTGTTCATCGACGCCGACGACGTCCTGGAGACCGACCCCGGCTTCACCCTGCCGGCGCTCACCCACGACTGCTACGACATGCAGGTGCGCCACGGCCCGGTCGTCCACTGGCGCCCGACGCTGGTGTCGGCCCGCCTCCCCTGGCGGTACGTCGGCGTGCTGCACGAACACCTGGAGTGCGACACGGAGTTCAGCCGGGCCACCCTCGACGGCGTCCGCATGGTCATCATGGGCGGCGGAGGCCGGTCACAGGGCAGCGCGCGCACGAAGTACCTGCGGGACGCGGCGCTCCTCAAGGACGGCCTCGCCAAGGAACCCGGCAACACCCGGTACGCCTTCTACCTCGCCCAGAGCTGGCGGGACGCCGACGAACCGGCGAAGGCGCTGGCCGCCTACGACCGCCGCGCGGCCATGGACGGCTTCGCCGAGGAGGCGTTCTGCTCCCGGCTCTACGCGGCCCGCCTCGCCCTGGAGCTGAAGCGCCGTATGCCCGAGGTCATGTCCCGCTTCCTGGACGCCCACGAACACCGGCCCACCCGAGCCGAGCCCCTCGGCGAACTCGCCCACCTGTGCCGGACCCGCGGCGAACGCTGGCCGCTCGCGTACCTGTTCGCACGACGCGCGGCGGAGCTCCCGCCACCCGACGACATCCTCTTCGTCGAACACGGCTGGTACGACTGGCGGGCCCTGGACGAGCTGGCGGTGGCAGCGTACTGGATGGGCGCCTACCGCGAGTCACTGGAGGCCTGCGAGCAACTCCTGGACGGCGGAAAACTACCGCCGCAGCACCGCGAACGGGTGACCGCCAACCACGAATTCGCCCGTACCAAACTGGCCGTGAGCTCGCCCTCCGGAAAGGCCCCGAACGGAAGGTGACCTCTGCTCCGAGGACACCCCCGCTCGTCTCACCACAGCCACCCTGACCCACGTCAGTGCGAGTGCCCACTCCCAGCAGACGCCGACGCCGCGTTCTTGACCGTCAGCGGCAGCAGCTTCTTTCCGGTCGGGCCGATCTGGATGTGGGTGTCCATCTGCGGGCAAAGGCGTATGACGGAACCTGCGCGGTCGGGTCAGACAGCAACACCCGGGATCAGCGCCACCAGCCCGGAAATAAAGCTGCCCACCGCCGCAAGGGTCACGAGGGCTGCTTTGCCATCCGAGAACAACCCGGAGCAGAACTCGCGCACGCGGCGCCGGAGGATCAGCATCTTGAGCTTCTGCCAGCGATGTTGATGGATGTGGCAGCCCATGAGGATGCCGGTGGCGTTGTTACGGCAGCCGTCGGTCCGTCCTCGCACCGGGGCTCCGCAGGTCACCGGAGCTTGGAAGAAAGACCACAGCAGGACCGAGGCCGACAGGACGATGATCACCACTGGGCCGGCTGCCGCGTTGATCCACGCCGCGATGAGAAGCGCCCCGGCCAGGACGCCCCACCACTGCCCTAAACCACCGAACCGACTGCGTATCGCCCCCGAAGTCGCCATGCCAGTAATCGTGGCTACAGACCGCGCAAATCATGCGCCCAGTAGACGATATGACCGAAAGGAGGCCCCGGGGCTCATACCCACTCCACCAAAGCGGCGATCCGCGACGGGTCGCCAGGGCCTGGAGGTGGCGTCCGACGGGACGTCGACAACGCTGCGGGGCGAGAAGTCGAAGCGCCAGCTGCAACAAGCGCCGCCTGCAACTCCTTCTCCCTCGCCCCTGCCAGCGCCTCAATCACCTGATCGAGTGCCTCGCTCGCCTCAGTGCGCGTGACCGCTCGAAGCGGGCGCCGGACCAGCGTTCTTGATCGTCAAGGGGCAGCAACTTCGTACCTCGGCCCGATTTGTATCGCCGTGCCCATCTGCGGTCGAACGCAGACTTACAGATGAGCACAGAGAGGTCACTCCACGACGATGCCGTAGTCCTGCACAAGTTGCTCCAATCCCCCCGTGTAGCCCTTGCCGCCAAGCACGAAGTCCCAGTCCCCGCTGGCCCTGCGCCGAAATGACCCGAGCACGAGGGCGGTCTCCCCAGGACGCCCGTCGGAGACCTCAAGTCGGCCGAGTTCTGCCATCGCCGGGTCGAGCAAACGGATACACGCATCCGTGAACCCGGACAGATCCGCCTGCGGATTGACCTCTGGGTCGACGGCCGCCACCAGGACGAAGCGGTCGGCATTCTCCGGCAGCGAGTCGAAGGAGACTCGGATTGCCGCTTTGTCCGGCGCCGTAGCAGGGAGCGCACACACCGAGCGATCTGGCGTCTGCTGGTTGTTGAAGAAGACGAAGTGGTCGTCGCTGAGGACTCGATTCCCGGAGCAGACAAGCGCGCAGACGTCGAGCGCAACCCGGCCGGACCAGGACATGCCCAACACGTTGTAGTCGTCGGGCGGGGTCGTAGCGCTCGGAGGCACCGATTGCCGTGTTGGGGCTGCTCGTCCACCCTCCCCCAGGCGTCCGCGCAGTCCATGCCGGTGGAGCAGGTCAATGAGTTCGCCGCCCGAGATGAGTTCCAACGGTTTGCCGTTGGCGAAGGTGTGCGAGCCGGGACCGAACCCCGCTGTCGTCACCAGGACCCCCTTGTTGGCGCCGGCGTCCTGCACAGTGCCGTACAGGTCACGGACGGCCGTGGGGGGCACGGTGTTGCGGTAGCGCTTCACCTGAACGACGATCTTGCCGCCCCGTATGGGCGTGGGATCAACGGCATCAACATCCACGCCACCGTCGTTCGAGCGTTGGGTCGTCACGGCCTGCATCCCCATGGCCCGAAAGAGATCGGCAACAAGAGACTCGAAGGCGATCGGATCCATTTCGTAGAGATCCGGTTCCTCGTCGCCTCCGTGAGCAACGACGCGGTTTCCGACATCCTGCGGTTTGCGGGCAGGACGGACGGGGCCGAGTTGGTCCGGTCGAGTCGCAAGTTGCCCCCGAAGGGCGTCAGTCAAGCAACTGACCGCCTCCACCTGCTCCAAGTGCAACCCGGTGAACACGGATCGCTGCGCCATCGCAGTCGCCAGGTAGATGTGCGCTAGTCGTCCCGTCGCCGGATCGTGGTCGTCCACGAACCCGTTCAACGCCACGGACTCCAATGCGTTGAACTCATCCGCCGCGAATAGTTCATGCAACACGAGCAGCATGCACTGCGCGAGAACCTCGCGGTACAACGCGCGACGCTGGCCCGCAGGACGTGGCGTTTCCTTGTCCTGATCAATAGACGCCATGTACCGCACCGACTTCGCCTCAGGGACAATCCCGTATCCCGGCAACTCCCAGTCGAGCACCAGTTGTCGTGCCCCCGGGTCGTAAGCCGCCGCAACCTGCCGGGGGAACCCTTCGGGCCAAGCCGTCGACGAGTAGAGGGCCGCCGTGAAGTATTCGACGACCGAACCCGGCTCCCTTTGCCGAACCCCTTCGGTCACCTCGGTGATGCCAGCGTTGTACCGACGCACCTCCGACCGCTGCGCCTCCGCCCACTGCTCGTATTGACGCTGCTGGGCGGCTAACTGCTGCTGCCGTTGAGCCTCAGCGGCCTGCGCCGCATGCCAGTCACGCTCAAAACGGGCACGCGCTTCGGCCTCTGCATGCGCACGTCGACTCGCGGTCCACCCGCCCTGGGCCTGGTACTGATTCGGGTCCGGCATGGGCACGGGCACTGCCAGTGGCCCCGGCGAGAAGGGTTGCAGCGCTTCGGAGCGCATCAACGAAGCCGCCCTGAAGGCCGGGGCCCGGCAACCGGCAGCAAGCACACCTTGCAGCGACGCGACCTGTGCGTCCAACTCCTCGGTGCGCTGCCTTGCCTCTGCTTGCCGATACTCGCGATGAGCCTGCGCAGTATGTCGCTGGTAGGCACGCGCTTGTCTCGCCCGCTCCCGCTGCTGTCTGGCCTCAGCCTCCAGCTGCCGCTGTTGCTGACGTTGCATATCAGCCCAGACGCCAACAAAACCGCTAGAACGACGACTCATGCGCTGCAAGCCCTCCCCAGGACGTCGGCACCGCCGACCAGAGCTCTGGTTGCCCCCACAACCAGGAGTGATGAGACGACTGTATCCAGCAACGGCCGCCTCGCCTACAGACTTGCCAAATGCGACCCACTTCGACTATCCGCGCAGGTCACACCCTTAGAGCGTAACCAAAGGTTCATCAGTCGGCACTGCGGGATCGACACCAAAAGCGATGAGCCCCCTTCCTTAAACGGAAGGAGGCTCAGCAGCTTGCACGGCCGCGTACCCGAGGCCCGGAAAGGTCAGACCCATTCGACTTCAGAATGGATACCCGAGGACCCTCCAGGCTCTGGCAGAGGCGTTCGAGGGCGGCTCTCCAGCATCAGCTGCCGACGACGCGACACGCCAGCGGTGGTGAGCACAGCTGCAATCTCGACCTGGCTCGCCCCCGACAAGGCTTCAACCACCCGGTCAAGCGCCTCGCTCACCTCAGTGGACGTGACCACTAGGCGCCGGCGCAGCGTTCTTGACAGCAAGAGGCAGCAGCTTCTTGCCGGTCGGCCCGATTTGTATAGCCGTGTCCATCTGCGGGCACACGCCGCAGTCGAAGCAGGGCGTCCAGCGGCAGTCGTCGACCTCGGTCTCGTCGAGGGCGTCCTGCCAGTCCTCCCAGAGCCAGTCCTTGTCCAGGCCGGAGTCGAGGTGGTCCCAGGGGAGGACCTCCTCGTAGGTGCGCTCGCGGGTCGTGTACCAGTCGACGTCCACGCCGAAGGGGGCGAGGGCCTTGTCGGCGCACGCCATCCAGCGGTCGTAGGAGAAGTGCTCGCGCCAGCCGTCGAAGCGGCCGCCGTCCTCGTAGACCGCGCGGATGACCGCGCCGATGCGGCGGTCGCCGCGGGACAGCAGGCCCTCGACGATGCCGGGCTTGCCGTCGTGGTAGCGGAAGCCGATCGAGCGGCCGTACTTCTTGTCGCCGCGGATCTTGTCGCGCAGCTTCTCCAGGCGGGCGTCCGTCTCCTCCGCCGAGAGCTGCGGGGCCCACTGGAACGGGGTGTGCGGCTTGGGGACGAAACCGCCGATCGAGACCGTGCAGCGGATGTCGTTGGAGCGAGACACCTCACGGCCCTTGGCGATGACGTTCGCGGCCATGTCGGCGATCTGGAGGACGTCGTCGTCGGTCTCCGTCGGCAGGCCGCACATGAAGTACAGCTTCACCTGGCGCCAGCCGTTGCCGTAGGCCGTCGCGACCGTACGGATGAGGTCCTCTTCCGAGACCATCTTGTTGATGACCTTGCGCATGCGTTCCGAGCCGCCTTCGGGCGCGAAGGTCAGGCCCGAACGGCGGCCGTTCCTCGTCAGCTCGTTCGCCAGGTCCACGTTGAAGGCGTCGACGCGGGTGGAGGGGAGCGAGAGGCCGATCTTGTCTTCCTCGTAGCGGTCCGCCAGGCCCTTGGCGATGTCGCCGATCTCCGAGTGGTCCGCGGAGGACAGGGAGAGGAGGCCGACCTCCTCGAAGCCCGTCGCCTTCAGGCCCTTCTCGACCATCTCGCCGATGCCCGTGATCGAGCGCTCGCGCACCGGGCGGGTGATCATGCCCGCCTGGCAGAAGCGGCAGCCGCGGGTGCAGCCGCGGAAGATCTCGACCGACATGCGCTCGTGGACCGTCTCGGCCAGGGGGACGAGGGGCTGCTTGGGGTAGGGCCACTCGTCGAGGTCCATGACCGTGTGCTTGGACACACGCCACGGAACACCCGACTTGTTGGGGACCACGCGCGCGATACGGCCGTCGGGGAGGTACTCGACGTCGTAGAACGCCGGGATGTAGACGGAACCCGTCTTCGCTAGGCGGAAGAGGACCTCCTCGCGGCCGCCCGGCTGTCCCTCCGCCTTCCACTCACGGATGATCCGCGTCATGTCGAGGACGGCCTGCTCGCCGTCGCCGATGATCGCCGCGTCGATGAAGTCCGCGATCGGCTCCGGGTTGAAGGCCGCGTGGCCGCCGGCGAGCACGATCGGGTCGTCCAGGCCGCGGTCCTTCGACTCCAGCGGGATGCCGGCCAGGTCCAGCGCCGTCAGCATGTTCGTGTAGCCCAGCTCCGTGGAGAAGGACAGGCCGAACACGTCGAAGGCCTTCACCGGGCGGTGGCTGTCCACCGTGAACTGCGGGACGCCGTGCTCCCGCATCAGCGCCTCCAGGTCCGGCCACACGCTGTACGTGCGCTCGGCGAGGACGCCCTCCTGTTCGTTCAGCACCTCGTAGAGGATCATGACGCCCTGGTTGGGCAGCCCGACCTCGTAGGCGTCCGGGTACATGAGCGCCCAGCGGACGTCACTGGACTCCCAGGGCTTGACCGTGGAGTTGAGCTCGCCGCCGACGTACTGGATCGGCTTCTGCACATGCGGGAGCAGAGCTTCGAGCTGCGGGAACACCGACTCGGCGGTTTCGGCTGACATCTCGCACTTCCGTGGACTGACAGGGGTGACCATCTAGCCTAACGCGAGCGCGGCCACTCCTCGGACGCCCGAAGGGTCACAGGTCGTCCGCACCGTCCTTGATCCCGTCCCAGAACCCGGGCAGGTCCGCCTCCACGGCCGCCGCCCGCCGCTCCTCCCGCCCGTACAGCAGCCCGTACGTGAACGCGCTCTCCCCCGCCGCGTGCGCCACCGCGGACAGCTCGCTCAGGGTTCCGCGGGCCATGACGCTGTCCTGGTGCTCCCCGAGCAGGTTCTGGAGCCCCTTCATGGCCTTGGTCAGGGACTTGGCGGACGCGCCGAGGGCAGGGGTCGCCGTCTCCGCCGCGTACCGGGTGCGCTTGGTCTTCTTGCGGGCCTCGTGGAGGGCGACGTCCCGGTCGGTGCCGGGCTCCAGCTCCAGCGCCTGCTCGACGAGCGCGGACACCTTGCCGAAGGACTTCCGTACGGCCTTCGGCAGCACCTTGCCGGGCTTCTTCCCGGCGGCCTTCAGCAGCGGCGGTTCGGCGAGCACCCCGTCCAGGGCGTCCAGCAGGGCCAGGTAGCGGCGGGAGTCGAGGACGCCGATCAGCCGCGCGCTCGCCCCGCCGGGCCGGTCGCCCGCCCAGTGGCCCAGCCGCCGCGCGACCGGGCCGTGGACCAGCGTGGCGGGCAGCTCGTCGAGGGCCGCCGTCAGCCGTTCGCTCAGCACCTCCCGGTCCCGGTCCTCCCCCAGCTCGCCGGCCAGCCACTTCAGGTCCTCACCGATCGGGTCGGTGACCTCCCGGTCCAGGACCTTGCCGTACGACTTGAACGTGCTGCGCAGCCGGCGCGTGGCGACGCGCATGCTGTGGACGGAGTCCTCGGCGTCCTGGCGCACGGCGGGGTCGAGCTCGACGATCGCGTCCCGCTGGGCGCGGATGTACGCGAGGACGTGGTCGCCCGCGGTCACCGGGTTGTCGACGGACGCCGGTACGCGCTTCTTCGGGGCGGTCTCCGCCAGGGCACGCGCGAGCTTCGACGCCGACTTCGAGGGCCGCACCCCCGCCTTGCGCAACCGCTTCTCCACCTGGTCGAGGAAGGCCGGGTCGCCGCCGTCCGCCAGCTCCACCTCCAGCTCGGTCCACTGGGCGCTGGCGTCGCCCCCGGCGAGCCGCTGGGCGTGCACGGCGTCCACGCTGACCTCGGCGAGCAGCTGCCCGTCGGCGTCCATGAGGTCGCGCACATCGCGGTCGGAGCGCAGCCGGACCACGGGGACCAGCTCGCTCTCGCGCACCCGGGAGCGGACCAGTCCGGCGAGGGTGTCGGGCAGGGTGTCGGAGAGGGGCGCCTGGATCTCGTCCCGTACGCCGGGCGCGACGGGGAACTTCAGGTGCCAGCCGGCGTCGTGGCCTCCCGTGCGGCGGCGCAACGTGATCGAGGACGCTGCGAGGCGTTCGTCATGGGTGTCGTAGTAGGTGGCGTCGAGGTGGGCCACACCTTTGTCGATGACGGCCGCGACCCCGGCGACACCGGTCAGGTCGGGCAGCCCACTGTCGTCGGACTCGTACTTTCGCTCGATCTCGCGCTTTGTGTCCGCCATGAACCGAATCTAGACCGAGTCGGGGCGGGAGGGCAGAGGGCACCAGGCCCGAATGCCGAGGAAAAGCCGGGAATCAGGAGGTGAGCAGCGCCCTCATCGCCTCACTGTCCGAGAACGGCGCGTCCTGCGCCGTACGGGACAGGAGTAGCACGTGGGCGTCCTCGAACTGGTCGTACGACATCGGTTCGGGGCCCTGCCCCACGATCACCACGTTGTGCTCCAGACGCCAGCTGACGTACCGCGTGTGGAACCGGGGCTGGCGTATGTCGTGGTGCGGGAGGCCGAGGCGGTCGGTGAAGCGCTGGACGACGGTGGCGTGGTGGGCGTCGAACTCCGGCCGCCAGGCGCCTTCCTGACTCGTCCAGCCGGGCACGCCGGCCCAGATGTCCTCGTCGAGCAGGCCGCCGTCGACCGTGTAGAGGTAGGCGAAGGGCAGGTGGAGGGTCCCGTCGCCGTCGGCGGTGACGAAGTGGCCGTGCGGGGTGACATGGGTGGCCTCGGGGACGTCGGGCGTGTCCTCGTACGCCGGCCCGCCGACCGCCTCCGACCAGTCCGGCCAGCCGGCCTCACGCAGCCGGGCCGCCACGCTCTCGGCGTCGGTCAGGTCCAGCTCCGCCAGGGCCAGCAGCCGGTCGACCAGCTCCTCGTCGACCGGGCACACGGCCACGTACTCCTCGGACACTCCGCTCCCCCTGTGACGCCGCTAGGCCGACATCGGCCGCTGCACCTTGATCGACTGCAAGAGTCCCACCGCGACCCACACGGCGAACATGGAGGTTCCGCCGTAGGACACGAACGGCAGCGGCAGACCGGTGACCGGCATGATGCCCAGCGTCATCCCGACGTTCTCGAAGGACTGGAACGCGAACCAGGCCACGATCCCCGCCGCGACGATCGTGCCGTACAGCTCGGTCGTCTCCCGGGCGATCCGGCAGGCCCGCCACAGCACCACGCCGAGCAGCACGATGATCAGGCCCGCACCGACGAAGCCCAGTTCCTCGCCCGCGACCGTGAAGACGAAGTCCGTCTGCTGCTCGGGCACGAACTGGCCGGTGGTCTGCGAGCCGTGGAACAGCCCCGCGCCCGTCAGACCCCCCGAACCGATCGCGATCCGCGCCTGGTTGGTGTTGTAGCCGACGCCCGCCGGGTCGAGGCTGGGGTTGGCGAACGCGGCGAAGCGGGCGATCTGGTAGTCGTCCAGGATGCCGAGCTGCCAGACGGCGATCGCGCCGATCGCGCCGGTGCCGAGGAGCCCGAACACCCAGCGGTTGGAGGCGCCGGAGGCGAGCAGCACGCCCAGCACGATGATGACCATGACCATGACCGATCCGAGGTCGGGCATCAGCATGACGATCAGCATCGGCACGGCGGCCAGGCCCAGCGCCTGGAGCACGGTCCGGTGGTCCGGGTAGGGCTTGTCGCCCGCGTCGACCCGCGCCGCCAGCAGCATCGCCATGCCCAGGATGATCGTGATCTTCACGAACTCCGAGGGCTGGAGGGAGAAGCCGCCGCCGAGGACGATCCAGGAGTGGGCGCCGTTGACCGTGGAGCCCAGCGGGGTGAGCACCATGAGGATCAGGAACACCGAGGCGCCGTAGAGGATCGGCACGGCCGTTCGCAACGCCTGGTGGCCCAGCCACACCGTGCCGATCATCAGGGCGAACCCGATGCCGGTGTTCATGATGTGCCGGATCAGGAAGTAGTACTGGTCGCCCTGGTTGATCTCGGTGCGGTTGCGGGTCGCCGAGAAGACCAGCAGCGAGCCGATGCCCGACAGCGCGAGCGCCGCGAACAGTATCGGCCAGTCCAGCCGGCGGGCGAGCGAGTCACGGGCGAACAGCCGGGTCCAGCCCGCGCGCTCGGGGCCGTACCCGGAGACGGAGAAGCTGTTGCCGGTCATGTGCACATCCTCCGGCTTCCCCTGCGGCGGCGCCGCCTGCGGGTGTTGCGGTTGCCGCTCGTCGGCTGCTCGACGGTCGCCGCCAGGGTGGTCTCCTCCGGCTTGGGGGCGCCTTCCTGGCTGACCCGCTGCTGCTTGGCCGGGTCCTTGGCGACCTTCGGCGACTTGATGGTGCCGTCCGTGCGGACCTTCGGCAGGCTCTTCTGCGGGGTGGGCAGCAGCGCGTTCTTCTTGTTGATGGTGCCGTCGTCGGAGACGCCGTACAGCGCGTCGTAGATGTTGCGCACGGCCGGACCCGAGGCGCCGGAGCCCGTACCACCCTGGGAGATCGTCATCACGATCGAGTAGTCCTTGGTGTACGTGGCGAACCAGGACGTCGTCTGCTTGCCGTAGACCTCGGCCGTACCCGTCTTGGCGTGCATCGGGATCTTCTCCTGCGGCCAGCCGACCTGCGCGAAGCGCCAGGCGGCCGTACCGCGGGTGGCCACGCCCGCGAGGGCGTCGTCCATCTTGGCCAGCGTGGTCTTGCTTATCGGCAGCTTGCCGTGGGACTTGGGCGCGATCTCGTCGACGCTCTTGCCGTCGGCGCTGACGATGGCCTTGCCGACCGTCGGGTTGTACAGGGTGCCGCCGTTGGAGATCGCCGCGTAGATCGTGGCCATCTGGATCGGGGTGACCATGGTGTCGCCCTGGCCGATGGAGTAGTTGATCTCGTCACCGGCACGCATCTTGTTGCCTTCGAGGCAGTTCTCGTACGAGATCTTCTCGACGTACGTGCCGTCCTTCTTGCCGGTCTTGCACCAGGCGTCCTTGTTGGCCTCCCAGTACGCCTGCTTCCACTGGCGGTCGGGGACGCGGCCGGTGACCTCGTTGGGCAGGTCGATGCCGGTGGTCTTGCCGAGGCCGAACTGGTGGGCGGCCTTGAAGAAGTAGTCCTTCGGCTGGCCCTTCTTCGGGTTGATGCCGCCGTCCCGCTGCCACTCCCTGTGCGCGAGGCCGTAGAAGACGGTGTCGCAGGAGACCTCCAGCGCGCGGCCGAGGTTGATGGGGCCGAAGTTCTCCGACTCGAAGTTCTTGAAGACCTGGCCGCCGACCGAGTACGAGCTCGTGCACGGGTAGCGGCCGTCGAAGTCGTAGCCCGCCTCGACGGCGGCGGCCGTGGAGATCACCTTGAAGGTGGAGCCGGGTGCCGACTGGCCCTGGATGGCCCGGTTGAGCAGCGGGTAGTTGGAGTCCTTGCCCGTCAGCTTCTTGTAGTCCTTGGCGGAGATGCCGCCGACCCAGGCGTTGGGGTCGTAGGTCGGGTTGGAGGCCATGGCGACGATCCGGCCGGTCTTGGCCTCCATGACGACGACGGCACCGGAGTCCGCCTTGTAGTTCTCGCCGGTGTTGTCGTCGAACTGCTTGCGGGCCTCCTTCATCGCGTCGTTCAACTCGTACTCCGCGACGCGCTGGACGCGGGAGTCGATGCTGGTGACGAGATTGGCGCCGGGCTGGGCCTCGTCGGCCTCGGCCTGGCCGATCACGCGGCCCAGGTTGTCCACCTCGTAGCGGGTGACGCCGGCCTTGCCGCGCAGCTCCTTGTCGTACTCACGCTCGAGTCCCGAGCGGCCGACCTGGTCGGAGCGCAGATAGGGCGAGTCGGTGTCCTGGGCCTTGGTGATCTCCTCGTCGGTGACCGGGGAGAGGTAGCCGAGGACCTGGGCGGTGTTGGCCTTGCCGGGGCTCGGGTAGCGGCGCACGGCCTCGGGCTCGGCGGTGATGCCGGGGAAGTCCTCGGCGCGCTCGCGGATCTGCAGGGCCTGCTTGGCGGTGGCCTCGTCGGTGATGGGGATGGGCTGGTACGGCGAGCCGTTCCAGCAGGGTTGCGGGGTCTCGGCGTCGCACAGGCGGACCTTCTGCATGACGTCCTCGGGCTTCATGCCGAGGACCTTGGCCAGCTTGGTGAGGACGGCCTTGCCGTCGTCCCTCATCTTCAGCAGGTCCGTGCGGGAGGCGGAGACCACCAGCCGGGTCTCGTTGTCCGCGATCGGCACGCCGCGCGCGTCCAGGATCGAGCCGCGGACGGCGGGCTCGACGACCTGCTGGACGTGGTTGCCGGACGCCTCCTTCGCGTACTCGTCGCCCTCGCGGATCTGGAGGTACCACAGGCGCCCGCCGAGGGTGCCGAGGAGGGACAGGACGAGGATCTGGATCACGATGAGCCTGATCTGGACCCGTGGGGTCCGACCGGTCTCGGGGATGTTGGTCACTGCGGCTGCCGCCCCCTCTCAGTGCGCCGAGTTGTGTGCGCGTACGAATGATGAACGGCTGACCTGTGAGACGGCGTTCCGCCCTGGCAAACCCGTTCGAGTGATCCATCCACCAGCGCGCTCCGCGCGCGGGCGCCCGAGACGGCCACAGACACCTGATGGGCCCTCAACACACCCGCCCTCACAGCCGCTTGACCCCCTTGATGCGGCCGACCCGCGCGGTGCGCGTCCGCGCCTTGGTCTTCAGCGAGCCGAGCCCGCCCCGCTGACCGCCGATCTTCAGCCCCGTCCCGGACGACAGCCACCCCGACGAGATGTCGGTGGCCTTCGCGGCGGAGTTGGTCTCCGCGAGCGGGTCGTTCTCGGCGCGGCGGGCGAGCGCCATGATGCCGGGGACGACGAAGGGCGCGAGGAGCAGGTCGTAGAGCGCGGCCGTGAACAGCAGGCTGCCGAGGCCGACATGACGGGCGGCGGTGTCGCCGACGAGGGCGCCGACACCGGCGTACAGCAGTGTCGTGCCGAGGGCGGCGACGACCACGACGACCATCGGGCCGGTGGCCGACTTCAGGCGGCCGTTCTCCGGCTTGGCGAGGCCGGCGAGATAGCCGATGACGCACAGCACCAGCGCGTAGCGGCCGGCCGCGTGGTCCGCGGGCGGCGCGAGGTCGGCGAGGAGTCCCGCGCCGAACCCGACGAGGGCGCCGCCGACATGGCCGTAGACCATGGCGAGGCCCAGGACGGTCAGCAGGAGCACGTCGGGGACGGCGCCCGGCAGATGGAGTCTGGACAGGACGCTGACCTGGAGGACCAGGGCGACGACGACGAGGGAGGTGGAGAGCAGGATCCGGTTGACACGCAAGGGGAATCAGCTCCTACTGCTCTTGCTCGAACTGGCCGTCGGCATTGGCGTTCGCCGAGGGGGTGACCGTGACGGTGACGGTCGGGGTGGGGGTCGGCTTCGGCTTCTTCGGCAGCACCGTGTCCCGCGGGTCCTTCTTCGGGGCCTCGACGACGACACCGACGACGTCGAGCTTGGTGAAGCTGACGTACGGCGTCACGTAGAGCGTGCGGGTCAGGCCGCCGCCGGAGGGGTCGACGCGGGAGACGACACCGACCGGGACGCCGGGCACGAACGGCTTGTCGGCCTGGGAGCCGAAGGTGACCAGGCGGTCGCCCTTCTTCACCTCGGCCTTGCCGTTGAGGAGTTCGACGCGCAGCGGGCGGTCGCCCTGCCCGGAGGCGAAGCCGAGCTCGTCGCCGGCCTCCATGCGGGTGCCGACGGTGAAGTCGGGGTCGTTGGCGAGGAGCACGGTGGCGGTGTTCGGGCCGACCGTCGTCACGCGGCCGACCAGTCCGTCGCCGTTGAGGACCGTCATGTCGCGCTTGATGCCGTCGTTGGAGCCGACGTCGATGGTGATGGTCCAGGAGAAGCCCTGGGCCGCTCCTATGGCGATCACCTCGGCGCCCTTGATGCCGTACTGGCCCTCGGCGGCGATGCCCATCAACTTGTTGAGCTGCTTGAGGCGGCTGGCGTTGCGGTCGTCGCTGCCGAGCTTCGCCTTGAGGGCCGCGTTCTCCTTCTCCAGCGCGGCGAGCCGGTCGTGGCGCTCACCGGAGTCGCGGATCGAGGAGATCGCGTTGCCGACCGGGTTCACCGCGGCGGAGACGCCGTCCTCGATCGGGCCGAAGACCGTGGCCGCGGCCTGGCGGGCACCGTCGACCGGTGAGTCCTCCCCGCCGCGGATGTCCACCGTGATCAGTGCGAACGCGATGGCGATCAGCAGCACCAGGAGCAGCCGGCTCTCTCGTGTGTCCCTCACGTGCGGCGGCCGTGCCTTCCTCAATAGGAATGTGCAGTGTTCAGGAATGTGCGGGTGTGTACGCGCGGATGTGTATGCGCGAGCTTATGCCTCTATATCAACGATCCGCCGTACGAGAGGAGATCATCTCGTACGGCGGAATCGAAGAGTTACCTCATCTGCGCGGCTGGGCGTCCAGCACCTGCTGGAGCGCCTCGAACTCCTCCACGCACTTGCCGGAGCCGAGCGCCACGCTGTCGAGGGGGTCCTCGGCGATGTGGATCGGCATGCCGGTCTCGCGGCGCAGCCGCTCGTCGAGACCGCGCAGCAGGGCGCCGCCGCCGGTCAGAACGATTCCGCGGTCCATGATGTCGCCGGACAGCTCGGGCGGGCACTTGTCGAGGGTCGTCTTCACCGCGTCCACGATCGCGTTGACGGGTTCCTCGATCGCCTTGCGGACTTCGGCGGCCGAGATGACGACGGTCTTGGGCAGCCCGGAGACGAGGTCCCGGCCGCGGATTTCGGTGTGCTCGTCAGCGTCGAGGTCGTACGCCGAACCGATCGTGATCTTGATCTGCTCGGCCGTCCGCTCACCGAGGAGGAGGGAGTACTCCTTCTTGATGTGCTGGATGATCGCGTTGTCCAGTTCGTCGCCCGCGACGCGGATCGACTGGGCGGTGACGATCCCGCCGAGCGAGATGACCGCGACCTCCGTCGTGCCGCCGCCGATGTCGACCACCATGTTGCCCGTGGCCTCGTGGACCGGCAGGCCGGAGCCGATGGCCGCGGCCATGGGCTCCTCGATGATGTGCACCTGGCGGGCGCCGGCCTGGGACGACGCCTCGATGACGGCACGGCGCTCGACGCCGGTGATGCCCGAGGGCACACAGACGACGACCCGCGGACGAGCCAGATACCGCCGCTTGTGGATCTTCAGGATGAAGTAGCGGAGCATCCGCTCGGTGATCTCGAAGTCGGCGATCACGCCGTCCTTCAGCGGACGGACGGCAACGATGTTGCCGGGCGTGCGCCCGATCATCTTCTTCGCTTCGGCGCCGACCGCCAGGATGCCACCGGTGTTGGTGTTGATCGCGACGACGGACGGCTCGTTGAGTACGATCCCGCGACCCCTGACGTACACCAGCGTGTTGGCGGTCCCGAGGTCGACAGCCATGTCACGGCCGATGAACGACATTGAGTTCCCCATCAGGATTCGTCTGGCCTTCCTGGGAGCTTTTGAGGGCTTTTCAGGTCGGCGAAGTGGGTGCTGTGACGTGAAGGCTTCCATCGTAGTGGCGCCCGCACGAACACTGCGTAAGGGTCTCCGCCATTGTCAGCAGATGCCGACGGTGTTCGCTTCTGGAGAGGGGCGTTCGGGGGTGCTCGTTCCCTCGATCGGCACGCATATGCCAAGAAAGTCCGGAGGCGGCCCCCCGGACTTTCACCAACGGCACACGCGTCAGGCGCGACCCGGGAAGAAGATCTTCACCTCGCGCTCGGCGGACTCCTCGGAGTCGGAGGCGTGGATGAGGTTCTCACGGACGATCACACCGAAGTCGCCGCGGATCGAACCGGGGGCGGCGGCGATCGGGTCGGTCGGACCGGCCAGCGCGCGCACGCCCTCGATGACCCGCTCACCCTCGACGATCAGCGCCACGACCGGGCCGGAGGCCATGAACTCCACCAGCGGCTCGTAGAAGGGCTTGCCCTTGTGCTCGCCGTAGTGCTGCTCCAGCGTCTCCTGGTCCAGCGTGCGCAGCTCCAGCGCCGTGATCTGCCAGCCGGCCTTGCGCTCGATACGGCTGATGATCTCGCCGGTCAGGCCACGACGGACGGCGTCGGGCTTGAGGAGGACGAGGGTGCGCTGCGTCACGAGGGGGCTCCTTAGTCGAGCGTGTCAAGCGTGGTGCGGGAAGACCGAGGTTACAGGGCGTGTCCGGCCGGCTGTCACGCAGCGTCAGGTGTAGGGGTCTCCGCCTGCGCCTGCGCCGCGAATCTGGCCTTCGCCTCGTCGATCTTCCGGCCGTAGTGCACCGAGGCCCACCACAGGGCGGCGAAGACCGCGCCCAGGAAGAACATCGTCGGCACGACGAACCCGGAGGCGATGAGGGCGACCTGCAGCACCCAGCCCAGCGCGATGCCGCCCGGCCGGGTCACCACGCCGCACAGCGCCAGACACAGGAACATGGCGATCCCGCTGACGGTCCACACCGTGGACATGGACAGGTCGTCGTCCTTCATCGCGACCAGGGCGGCGAAGCCGATGACGAAGAACTCGCCGATCAGGGTCGAAGAACAGAGCGTACGCACGGGTGGTCAGCCCCTCCCCAGAAGCAGTCGGGCCTCGCCGACAGTGATGACGGAACCGGTGACGAGCACACCGCCGCCCGCGAACTCGCCCTCCTCCTCGGCCAGCGTGATCGCGGCCTCCAGGGCGTCGGGCAGCCGCGGCTCGACCTGGACGCGCTCCTCGCCGAACACCTCGACGGCGATCGCGGCCAGCTCGTCGGCGTCCATGGCGCGGTGGCTGGAGTTCTGCGTGATCACGACCTCCGCGAAGATCGGCTCGAAGGCCTCCAGGAGCCCCCGTACGTTCTTGTCGCCGCTCGCCCCGACCACACCGATCAGCCGGCTGAAGTCGAAGGCCTCACCGACCGCCTCGGCGGTGGCGCGGGCACCCGCCGGGTTGTGGGCGGCGTCCAGCACGACGGTGGGAGACCGCCGTACGACCTCCAGCCTGCCCGGCGAGGACACGGCAGCGAAGGCCTTGCGGACGGTGTCGATGTCGAGCGGCTCGGGCCGCTGCGAGCCGACGCCGAAGAACGCCTCGACGGCGGCGAGCGCGACGGCGGCGTTGTGCGCCTGGTAGGGGCCGTGCAGCGGGAGGTAGACCTCCTCGTACTCCCCGCCGAGCCCGCGCAGCGTCAGCAGCTGCCCGCCGACGGCGACCTGCCGCGCGACGACCCCGAACTCGAGCCCTTCCCGAGCGACCGTGGCGTCGACCTCGACCGCCTTCTTGAGCAGCACCTGAGCGGCGTCGACCGGCTGCTGGGCCAGGATGACCGTCGCGTCCTGCTTGACGATGCCGGCCTTCTCCTTGGCGATCTCGCCGGGCGTCTCGCCGAGCCGGTCGGTGTGGTCGAGATCGATGGGCGTGACGACGGCGACGTCACCGTCGATGACGTTGGTGGCGTCCCAGGTGCCGCCCATGCCGACCTCGACGACGGCCACGTCCACGGGCGCGTCCGCGAAGGCGGCGTACGCCATGCCGGTCAGCACCTCGAAGAACGACAGCCGGTACTCCTGCCGCGCGTCCACCATCTCGACGTACGGCTTGATGTCCTCGTACGTCTCGATGAAGCGCTCGGCGGAGATCGGCGCCCCGTCGAGGCTGATGCGCTCGGTGACGGACTGCACGTGAGGGCTGGTGTACCGCCCCGTACGCAGCTCGAAGGCGCCGAGCAGGGCCTCGATCATGCGGGCCGTGGAGGTCTTGCCGTTCGTCCCCGTGATGTGGATCGACGGGTACGACCGCTGCGGCTCGCCCAGGACGTCCATCAGCGCGGCGATGCGGCTGACGGAGGGCTCCAGCTTGGTCTCGCCCCAGCGCGTGGCGAGCTCCGCCTCGACGTCCCTGAGGGCCTTGTCGAGCTCGGGGTCCTCGGGGCGGGTCGGCACCTGTGCCTCGGGCGGGGTGCCCTGGGTGCGCAGGGTGCGGCTGCCGGCCTCGATGACCGCGAGGTCGGGGTCGCGGTCGGTCTCTGCCGAGATGATCTCGTCGAAGGGGTCGTCGCTGTCGCTCACGGGGTCAGTCTACGGACGGGGGGTGACAGCTCGCCTATGGAGTGGGGTGGCTTGTCTTGTTCGGCGGGTGCGGGTGGTTCGTGGCCGGTCGCGCAGTTCCCCGCGCCCCTTGGGTACGCGAAGGCTCCCGGAACCAAATGGTTCCGGGAGCCCTCGGCGTCGTAGAAACCCTTACGCGGGCGGCAGCTTGTCCAGCTGGGACTGGATCCTTGCGATGTCCTCGTCCGCCTTCGCCAGGCGGCCGCGGATCTTGTCCACCACGTTGTCCGGGGCCTTGGCCAGGAACGCTTCGTTGCCGAGCTTGGCCGTGGCCTGGGCCTTCTCCTTCTCCGCCGCGGCGAGGTCCTTGGCGAGGCGCTTGCGCTCCGCAGCGACGTCGATCGTGCCGGAGAGGTCGAGGGCGACCGTGGCGCCCGCGACCGGGAGGGTCGCCGTCGCGGAGAAGCTCTCGCCCTCCGGCTGGAGGCGCAGGAGCTGGCGGATGGCGGCCTCGTGGGGCGCCAGCGCCGTGCCGTCGAGCGTGAGGCGGGCCGGGACGCGCTGGCCGGGCTGGAGGCCCTGGTCGGCGCGGAAGCGGCGGACCTCGGTGATGACGGACTGGAGACTCTCGATCTCGGTCTCGGCCGCCGCGTCACGGAAGCCGCTGTCGGTCGGCCACTCGGCGATGACAACCGACTCCCCACCGGTGAGGGTGGTCCACAGGGTCTCCGTGACGAACGGGACCACCGGGTGCAGCAGCTTCAGCGTGACGTCGAGGACCTCGCCCAGGACCCGCTTGCTGACCTCGGCCGGCTCGCCGCCCGCCTGGAACGTCGTCTTGGACAGCTCGACGTACCAGTCGAAGACCTCGTCCCACGCGAAGTGGAAGAGGGCGTCGGAGAGCTTCGCGAACTGGAAGTCCTCGTAGAGGGCGTCGACTTCGGCGACGACCGAGTTGAGGCGGGAGAGGATCCAGCGGTCCGTCGCCGACATCGCGGAGGCGTCCGGGAGGGGGCCCTCCACCGTCGCGCCGTTCATCAGCGCGAAGCGCGTGGCGTTCCAGATCTTGTTGGCGAAGTTCCGGGAGCCCTGGACCCAGTCCTCGCCGATCGGGACGTCGACGCCCGGGTTGGCACCGCGCGCGAGGGTGAACCGGAGCGCGTCGGAGCCGTACTTGTCCATCCAGTCCAGCGGGTTGACCGCGTTCCCGAAGGACTTCGACATCTTCTTGCCGAACTGGTCGCGGACCATGCCGTGCAGGGCGATGGTGTGGAACGGCGGCGTGCCGTCCATCGCGTACAGGCCGAACATCATCATCCGGGCGACCCAGAAGAAGAGGATGTCGTAGCCGGTGACCAGGACGGAGTTCGGGTAGAACTTCGCGAGCGACTCGGTCTGCTCGGGCCAGCCGAGCGTGGAGAACGGCCACAGGCCCGAGGAGAACCAGGTGTCGAGGACGTCGGTGTCCTGACGCCAGCCCTCGCCGCTCGGCGGCTCCTCGTCGGGCCCGACGCAGACGACCTCACCCTCCGGCCCGTACCAGACGGGAATCCGGTGGCCCCACCACAACTGCCGTGAGATGCACCAGTCGTGGAGGTTGTCGACCCAGTCGAAGTACCGCTTCTCCATCTCCTGCGGATGGATCTTGACGCGCCCGTCGCGGACGGCGTCGCCGGCGGCCTTCGCGAGCGGGCCGACCTTGACCCACCACTGCATGGACAGGCGCGGCTCGATGGTGGTCTTGCAGCGCGAGCAGTGGCCGACGGAGTGGACGTAGGGCCGCTTCTCGGCGACGATCCGGCCCTCGGCGCGCAGCGCGGCGACGATGGCGGAGCGGGCCTCCAGGCGGTCCAGGCCCTGGAAGGGACCGTGGGCCGTGATGACGGCGTGCTCGTCCATGATCGTGATGGCCGGCAGGTCGTGCCGCTGGCCGATCTCGAAGTCGTTCGGGTCGTGGGCCGGGGTCACCTTGACGGCGCCGGTGCCGAACTCGGGGTCGACGTGGGTGTCGGCGACGACCGGGATGGAGCGGTCGGTCAGCGGGAGCTTGATGAGCTTGCCGACCAGGTGCTTGTAGCGCTCGTCGTCGGGGTGAACGGCGACGGCGGTGTCACCGAGCATGGTCTCGGCACGGGTCGTGGCGACGACGATGGTGTCGTCCCCCTCCCCGTACTTCATGCTGACCAGCTCGCCGTCGTCGTCCTGGTACTCGACCTCGATGTCCGAGATGGCCGTGAGGCACCGCGGGCACCAGTTGATGATGCGCTCGGCGCGGTAGATCAGCTCGTCGTCGTAGAGCCGCTTGAAGATGGTCTGGACGGCCTGCGACAGCCCTTCGTCCATGGTGAAGCGCTCACGCGACCACGCGACACCGTCACCGAGGCGCCGCATCTGCCCGGAGATCTGCCCGCCGGACTCGCCCTTCCACTGCCAGACCCGCTCGACGAAGGCCTCACGGCCGAGGTCGTGACGGGACTTGCCTTCCTTCCCGAGCTCCCTCTCGACGACGTTCTGGGTGGCGATACCGGCGTGGTCCATGCCGGGCTGCCACAGCGTCTCGAAGCCCTGCATGCGCTTACGGCGGGTCAGGGCGTCGATGAGGGTGTGCTCGAAGGCGTGCCCGAGGTGCAGGCTGCCCGTGACGTTCGGCGGCGGGATGACGATGGTGTACGGCGGCTTGTCGCTCTTCTCGTCCGCCTCGAAGTAACCACGCTCTACCCAGCGCTCGTACAGCGGCCCCTCTACATCGGCCGGCGCGTACTGGGTCGGCAGTTCGGTGTCGGGCGCTGGTGGCTGCTGCTGAGCGTTCTCGGTCACGGGGTCAGTTTAGGGGTGTCCCGGGCGTGTCCCGAAACGCGTTTGTTCTGTAACGGTGGGCCCCCCGATGCGGTACCTGCGCCCTGCCTGCGCAAGGATGTCGGGAACACATAAGTATCTGGAGGGGAACCCAGGAAATGAGCTACAACCAGCCGGGCCCGTACGGCGGGCAGCCCCAGCAGCCCGGACCGTACGGCCAGCCGGGTCCGTACGGCCAGCAGCCGCCGCAGGCCCCCCAGCCCGGCTATGGCTACCCTCAGCAGCCGACCGCGCCCCAGCCGGGCTACGGCTACCCGCAGCAGCCCCCGCAGGGCGTCCCGCCCCAGGGCCAGCCCCCGTACGGCCAGCAGCCCCCCTACGGCCAGCCCCCGTACGGCGTCCCGCAGCCCCCGGCACCGGGCGGCGGCAAGAAGAAGCTCGGCATCATCATCGGCGCGGTGGCCGTGGTGGCGGCTGTCGCGGTGGGGGCGGCGCTGCTGCTCAAGGGGAGCAGCAGCGGGTCGGACATCGCGGATGACGGTACGTACAAGCTGACGGCACCGGCGACGGTCCTCAACAGCGAGTACAAGAAGGGCGACGACGCCGAGGCCGACACCCTCACCGAGAGCGACGTCAAGGACGCCGAGTCGTGGGGCGTCAAGGGTGCGAAGGACGTCAGCGCAAGCTACGACGCGGGCACGGGCATGACCGTGAAGACCCTGGGTTTCGCGGGTGTCTACGGCAGCATCGAGGACCCGGAGAAGGTCGTCGACGCGATGTTCGCCCAGCTGAAGACGGAGTCCAAGAAGGACAAGGACTCCGGCGTCACCCTTGTGGGCTCCCCCACGGAGCAGAAGCCTGCCGGGTTCGAGAACGGCATCATGAAGTGCCAGGAGATGGAGTCCAGCGAGTCCGGCCAGAAGATCACCATGCCGGTCTGCGTCTGGGGTGACCACAGCACGCTCGCGTACGTGGTGTCGTACGACATGGCCGACCTGGTCGCGGGCAAGAGCGCCACGATGACGGAGGCGGCCGAACTCGCCGCCAAGCTCCGCCAGGACGTGCGCGTGAAGGCCTGACGTTCGTCAACTGCGAAGGGGCCCCGGTCAGTTGACCGGGGCCCCTTCGTTCGTGTCTCTGTCCGCGGCCGTTACGCCGTCTTCTGCTCCCCCGACCCCCGCCCGCCCCGCGCATCCCGCGGGATCAGCGTCGGGTTGACGTTGGAGTGGACGACGTCCGCCGTGATGACGACCCGCGCCACGTCCTTGCGGGACGGGATCTCGTACATCACGCCCTGGAGGACTTCCTCCATGATGGCGCGCAGGCCTCGCGCGCCGGTCTGGCGGAGGATGGCCTGGTCGGCGATGGCTTCCAGGGCCTCGCGCTCGAAGTCCAGCTCCACGCCGTCGAGTTCGAAGAGGCGCTGGTACTGCTTCACGAGTGCGTTGCGGGGCTCGACCAGGATCTGGAGCAGGGCCTCGCGGTCGAGGTTGTGGACCGAGGTGATGACCGGGAGGCGGCCGATGAACTCGGGGATCATCCCGAACTTCACCAGGTCCTCCGGCATGACGTCCTCGAACTGGTCCTTGGCCTCCAGCTCGCGCTTCGAGCGGATCGTCGCGCCGAAGCCGATGCCCTTGGCGCCGGCCCGCGATTCGATGAGCTTCTCCAGGCCCGCGAAGGCACCGCCCACGATGAACAGGACGTTCGTCGTGTCGATCTGGATGAACTCCTGGTGGGGGTGCTTGCGGCCGCCCTGCGGGGGGACCGACGCCGTCGTGCCCTCCAGGATCTTCAGCAGCGCCTGTTGGACTCCCTCACCGCTCACATCCCGCGTGATCGACGGGTTTTCGCTCTTTCGAGCCACCTTGTCGATCTCGTCGATGTAGATGATGCCCGTCTCGGCCTTCTTGACGTCGTAGTCCGCAGCCTGGATGAGCTTCAGGAGGATGTTCTCGACGTCCTCGCCTACGTAACCCGCCTCGGTGAGCGCCGTGGCGTCCGCGATCGCGAACGGGACGTTCAGCATGCGGGCGAGGGTCTGGGCGAGGAGTGTCTTGCCGGAGCCCGTGGGCCCGAGCAGCAGGATGTTGGACTTCGCCAACTCGATCGCGTCGTCACGGCCGTTGGCGCCGCCGTTCTCGCCGGCCTGGACGCGCTTGTAGTGGTTGTAGACCGCCACGGAGAGGGCCTTCTTCGCCGCCTCCTGGCCGACCACGTAGCCCTCGAGGAACTCGTAGATCTCGCGGGGCTTGGGGAGTTCCTCCCAGCGCACCTCGCTGGTCTCCGCGAGTTCTTCCTCGATGATCTCGTTGCAGAGATCGATGCACTCGTCGCAGATGTAGACACCGGGCCCTGCGATGAGCTTCTTGACCTGCTTCTGGCTCTTGCCGCAGAACGAGCACTTGAGCAGATCGCCGCCGTCACCGATGCGTGCCACGGTGTGCTTCCCCTTCGCCTGGGAGACGACTGGACGCTTTCGAGTCCAGCGGCTCCTGGTGCTGCCTTAATCCGACGGTACCTTGCCTGGCCCCCCGTTCGGGCCCCCCTTGGCCGGGTTCACTTTGACGTGCAGCGTGTCAAAGCACACGAACCATGCCAAGGGGCGGCAGACGATACAGCAGCCGCGTCAGCGGACTGCGGCGTTGTTCATCTTCCGGGTGGAGATGATCTGGTCGATCAGGCCGTACGAGAGCGCCTCCTCGGCCGTGAGGATCTTGTCGCGCTCGATGTCCTCACGGATCTTCTCGATCGGCGTGGTGGAGTGCTTGGCCAGCATCTCCTCCAGCTGCGAGCGCATCCGCAGGATCTCGTTGGCGGCGATCTCCAGGTCGGAGACCTGACCGCGGCCGGTCTCGCTGTACGGCTGGTGGATCAGGACGCGGGCGTTCGGCAGCGCCATGCGCTTGCCCGGCGTACCGGCGGCCAGCAGGATCGCGGCGGCGGAGGCCGCCTGGCCCATGCAGACCGTCTGGATGTCGGGCTTCACGAACTGCATCGTGTCGTAGATCGCCGTGAGGGCGGTGAAGGAGCCGCCCGGGCTGTTGATGTAGACCGAGATGTCCCGGTCGGGGTCCATCGACTCCAGGCACAGCAGCTGCGCCATGACGTCGTTGGCGGAGGCGTCGTCGATCTGGACGCCGAGGAAGATCACGCGCTCCTCGAAGAGCTTCGCGTACGGGTCGTACTCGCGAATGCCCTGCGAGGTGCGCTCGACGAAGCGCGGGATGACGTACCGGGACTCCGCCGAGGGGCCCGTGTACTCGGCGCGCGTGCGGTCGTACAGGCCGCTGCCGGGGTGGTCGTTCACTGTCTGTCTCCTAGGAGCTGAGGCGGTCGGCTGGGGGCTCTGCGGGCCGCTGCGGGCCCTGCTGCGGGGCTCAGGCCCCGGTGCCGCCGCCGCCCGGCATGTTGGCGGCCGTGGTGATGACCTCGTCGATGAGGCCGTACTCCTTGGCCTCCTCCGCGTCGAACCAGCGGTCGCGGTCGGAGGCGCGGGTGATCTCCTCGAACGACTGGCCCGTGTGCTGAGCCGTGAGCTCGGCCATGCGCTTCTTGGTGTGCAGCAGCCGCTCAGCGTGGATCTTGATGTCCGAGGCCGAGCCGGCGAGGCCGGCGGACGGCTGGTGGATCAGGATCTCGGCGTTCGGCAGCGCGAAGCGCTTGCCGGGGGTGCCCGCGCTGAGCAGGAACTGGCCCATGGAGGCGGCGAGGCCCATGGCGATCGTCACCACGTCGTTCTTGATGTACTGCATGGTGTCGTAGATCGCCATGCCGGCCGTGATCGAACCGCCCGGGCTGTTGATGTAGAGGTAGATGTCCTTGTCCGGGTCCGCGGCAAGGAGCAGCAGCTGTGCGGTGATCTTGTTCGCGATGTCGTCGTCGACCGGCTGGCCGAGGAAGATGATCCGCTCGTTGAGCAGCCGGTTGTAGACCTGGTCGCCGAGGCCACCACCGATGGAAGGCTCGCCGGCGGCGGAGGGCATCAGATTCGTCACGTATCCACCTGCTCGTCTTACGACGGCGCCGGGCCGTCTCACGTTTCCCTGCGTGTTCCCTGCGGGGCTTGGAGCCGCTCGGGGACTCCACTCCCCTCGTATTCATGGACCCTAACGCGCTGGTCCCTTCGGGGAATCCCGGATACCGGGCTGTTCGCCGGGGGCGTAGCGCGGGACGGCCTGGCGGGAAGGCGGACGGGCCCCGGGTCATGAGTGACCCGGGGCCCGTCCTACGACCTACGAGGTGCCGTGGGCTCAGCCCTCGGTCTTCTCGGTGTCGGCCTCGGTGGCGTCGGCCTCCGTGGCCTCGGCGGCGACCTCGGCGGCCTCCTCGACCTCGTCCTCGTCGTCCAGGTCGATGACCTCGCCGTTGGTGTCCTTCACCGTGGCGGCCTCGACCACGACGGCCAGGGCCTTGCCGCGGGCGACCTCGCCGACGAGGAGCGGAACCTGGCCGCCCTCGACGACCGCCTGGGCGAACTGGTCGGGGGACATGCCGGAGGAGGCGGCGCGGCGCATGAGGTGCTCGGTGAGCTCCTCCTGGTTCACGTTCAGCTTCTCGCGCTTGACCAGGGCGTCCAGGACGAACTGGGTCTTGATGCCCTTGACCGCGGCTTCCTTGGTCTCGGCGTCGAACTCCTCGGCCGTCTTGCCCTGGATCTCGAGGTACTTCTCGAGGTCGAGGCCCATCTGGCCGAGCTGGTGGTGCTCCAGGTTGTGCTTGCGGGTGTTGATCTCGTCCTCGAGCAGCTTCTCGGGGACGGGCACCTCGACGAGCTCCAGGAGCTTCTCCAGGACGCGCTCCTGGGCCTGGGTGGCCTGGTCGTACTGCTTCATGTTCTCGAGGCGCTTGCGGCTGTCGGCCTTCAGCTCGTCGAGGGTGTCGAACTCGGAGGCGAGCTGCGCGAACTCGTCGTCCAGCTCGGGCAGTTCGCGGGCGGCGACCTGGGTGACCTTGACGGTGACCTCGGCCTCCTTGCCGGCCGCGGAGCCGCCCTTGAGCTCGGAGGTGAACGTGGCCTCGGCCCCGGCCTCCAGGCCCTTCACGGCGTCGTCGATGCCGTCGAGGAGCTCGCCGGAGCCGATGGTGTAGGAGACACCGCTGGCGATGCCGTCCTCCAGCACCTCTCCGTCGACCTTGGCCTCCAGGTCGATCGTGACGACGTCGCCGTCCTCGGCGGCGCGCTCGACCGGGGAGGTGGCGGCGAAGCGCTCACGGAGCTGCTCGACGGACTTGTCGACGTCCTCGTCGGTGACCTCGACGGCGTCGACCTCGACCTCGATGCCGGAGAAGTCCGGGATCTCCAGGGCGGGGCGGATGTCGACCTCGGCGGTGAAGTTCAGCGTGTCGCCGTCCTTCAGCTCCGTGATGTCGACCTCGGGCTGGCCGAGGACGTCCAGGTCGGCCTCGTTGACCGCCTCGGTGTAGAACTTCGGAAGCGCGTCGTTGACCGCCTCCTCCAGGACCGCACCGCGGCCGAACCGCTGGTCGATGACGCGGGCCGGGATCTTGCCCTTGCGGAAGCCCTTCACCGTGACCTGCTGGTTGATCTTCTTGTACGCCGCGTCGAGGCTGTCCTTGAGCTCCTCGAAGGGCACCTCGATGCTGAGCCGAACCCGGGTCGGGTTCAGGGTCTCCACGGCGCTCTTCACGGTTCGGTCTCCTTGGGGGCTGACTTCTTGGATTCTGCCGGGGCCAGAACGGCTCCGGCGGATTCGCCGCCCGGGAGGACGTCGTCAGGGTCAGACGAGAGACACACGGGCATGCAGCTTGCATAGTAACCGCAGCCGCGACACGCCCCAAAAGGCGATCAAGAAAGGTGGTCGGGGTGGCGGGATTTGAACCCACGGCCTTCCGCTCCCAAAGCGGACGCGCTACCAAGCTGCGCCACACCCCGTCTGGTGCGACACGTAGGGTACATGCCCGCAGGCCATGGGATCGCCGCATTTACGGGGCCGCGCGGCAAGGCGGACCGGGGTGTGCGGCGAAGGGGGCCGACCCGCTACGATGCCTTCTGTGCCGCGGTCACCTGACCTGCGGCGCGTCGCGTGCGGGCGTAGCTCAATGGTAGAGCCCTAGTCTTCCAAACTAGCTACGCGGGTTCGATTCCCGTCGCCCGCTCCACACGACTCAGGGCCAGGTCAGAGGATGATTCCTCCGCCTGGCCCTGATCGCGTTCCGGGGTCGCGTTCAGTCCTGCGTGTCCCCCGCGTGCCTCTTCGGCTTTCGGGCTTGTCGACAGGTGCGGCCTCACCTTTCGCTACTCCCCGTCCTTGCCCCAGCGGGCCACGGTCGCGCGGGAACCCCCGTCAGCTCTGCGACTCAGCGGTAGGGCACGTCGGCTTCGACGGCTTCGACGGCTTCGACGGCTTCGACGGCTTCGACGGCTCAGCGGACGAACCCGGGCGTCCAGCCGTTCCAACTCTGCGACAAGCCGAACGCGCTCCCGCCCCGGCTCCATCAGCTGTCGAACCGCCCTGGCGCGGGCGTCCTCAGGGGTACGACCCTGCTGGGCTCCTGCCTCCGGCGGGGGATCGGCCCGCACCGGGATGGAGGGGGCGCCTGGAGGCTCCGCTTCACACCGATCCGAGCCAAAACACGAAATCGCAAGGAAAACCTTGAGAGATGCTGTCCGGCGCCTAGTCTCATTGGGTGAGGGGAGGCGTGCAGCGACGATCCCACCGGTGCACGACCTATAAAGATGATCAATTTGCTGATAGGGGCATTGGGTGGGGCGTTGAGCACCATCCTTGTGTCCGCCTGTGTCGCGTGCACCCGTGGCGGACAACAACTCTTGACCTGGTTACTGTCCTATCCGCAACGGCGTCGAGTAAAAAGCCAGGCCCAGGCAGGATTGGGACAAGGGAGCCGGGCCTGGCTCACCGGCCCGATCGAGGACGACACCTTCGACACCGAGATCAATGTCGAAGGCAGAGTCCTTGACCTGCCTCAAGATCATGAAGTGTGGATCGTGCACCGCATTCCCAACAGCACTGAGGTCTGGCCGAAGGAAAAGCTGACCTTGGACGCAAGTGGGTGGTTCAAGGTGACCACGTTGGAAGGGGGAAGGTCCCGTTCCATGGCTGTAGTTGTATTGCTGACGTCGAAGCACGTGAGCCAAGAGTTCGACGCGTGGTTTCAGCAAGGACGACAAACCGGCCGCTTTCCGAGCGTTGAGCTTCCGTCCTCTGCTCGCGTGCTGGCCAGCGCTGTTGTTCGCAGCCAACCTGTGCCTTAGCGGGCTGAAGCGATCAGACCGGCCCACCACTTCTCTCTAGATCGCGCAAGAGTTCTGGGGAGTCGGCTACAGCCCGACGCGTCCGCTCCTTAGCTGCCGCAAGTCGTCCCTTCCGGAACCACCGTGACCGTTGGGGATGCCACAGAGCTTGGTAGATCATCTCGGCGGCCTCGTTCAGGCCTTGCAGATGATGGCGTTCCAGCCACCCACCGCCCTCATCAGGGCCGCCGTGCCGATCGTAGTTACGACGACTCTGCCCGTAGAAGGCCAACCTCGTAGTCACGTACCAAATCGATAGTTCACGAGGTACCCCAGCGATCATCGAGGCCGATTCGAACGCATGCAGAGCCCTCCGGAGCCGAGGCCAGACCTCGGGGTCGTCCGCACGCCAGACAAGCTCATCCAGTTCCGTCATGGCGCTCCGAACATCGGCACGAGCTTTACGACGTTCGGGGCCCGCACTCACGTATTGGGCTACCACTTGGCCCGCAACGCCACCGACGCTGCCCGCACCAAGCAGTTGCAACCACCCAACAAGATCAGCCATCAGACGACCGTAACAGGCAACTTGAACCGGTCCGCCCGGCAGAGTCGGAGAGAAGTTGCGGCCCCGATCACCCACCCCTTAAGGATGGGGCTCGATCGCAAACTGCCATGCCACGCGTCGACCAACAACACGGACAACGGCACGTGGAGTCGATCCGCTCCCCGGCGAGCCCGTCGTACAAGATCTTCGTACCTGGTCAGAGGGTCCGTACATCCACCGTGTAGACCGAGCGCAGGCCGTACGGGACGTAGAGCGCGTCGCCCACCAGGGTGAGTGGGGCGCCGGTCGGGGAGCCGTCCACGGCGGCTTCGTCGCGGCCGTCGAGGGTGCCGTCCACCTTGCCGGTCGTCCGGTTGACGGCGGCGAGGCGGCCGCTGGGGGACGCCAGGTACAGGTGGGTGCGGGAGGCGATGGGCGGGCCCGCGAGTTCTACGCCGGAGTTGCCCTCCCACAGCTGGCGGCCGGTGTCGGGGTCGACCGCGCGGATGCCGCCGTTGGAGAGGGTGAAGTAGAGGGTGCCGCCCGTGAGGGTGGGGGTCGCGGCCTCGGGCTGGGGCCTGGCGAGCCTCACCGTGGTGACGATGTGCGTGGACGTCTTGATCAGGGTCAGGGTGCGGCGGGGGCCGGTGGTGTTGAGCAGCAGCAGGCGGCCGGCGCGCCGGCCGACGATGTCGACGTCGCCCTTGAGCCTGACGGTCCAGCGGGGCTTTCCGGTGTCCGGGTCGAGCTGGCTGACGCTCGTGTTCTCGATGACGTCGGACGTGTACTTCGCGGTGAGCAGGTACGCCTGTCCGCCCGCGCTGCGCAGCAGGCTCATGTACTGGTTCGGGTTCGGCAGGGGGCGCTTCCAGCGGACCTCGCCGGTCTCGGCGTCGAGGAGGGCGTACTGGTCGCCCGTCTTGCCGTAGACGGTGACGACGCCCGCGGGGACGGCGGCGGAGGCGCCCTGGTCGCTGCTCGGCTCGGTGCCGTCCGTGCTGTCGGCGGTGACCGTCTGCCAGGCGACCTCGCCGGTCCCGGCGTCCAGGGCCTGGATCGAGTAGCGGGTCGCGTACGCCGCCTCGCCGCGGCCGGGCCGGTCGTCGGCGCCGTAGACGTACACGCGGCCGTCGTGGGAGCCGATGATCGTGCCCGCGCCGGAGCCGCTGCTGCCGAAGTCGGCGTCCTCGGCGGTCGGGTCCATGGGCCGGCCCCAGGTGTTGGCGCCGTCGGCCAGCGCGAAGCGGGTGGCCATGATCTCGTCGCCCGCGCAGACCAGGGAGGTGCCGGAGGCGACGCAGCGGTTGAAGAGGGCGGTGGGACCCATCGGGTCCTTGTCGACACTGGGGTCCTTCGCCTGCCGGTGCCAGGCCTCCCAGCCCGCGGGAAGGCTTTCCGGGGCGGCGGCGTCGTCGTCGGTGAGGGCGAGGGTGGTGGTGGCCACGGCGGCGAGGAGGGCCGCGCCGAGCGCGGTGAGCAGCCGGAGGCGGGTGCGGCGCCGGCGGGGGCGCGGGGCGTCCAGGAGGGTCGGGGGGCCGGGGTTGGGCAGAGTGCCGTCCCGCAGGAGGCGGAGCAGTTCGTCCACGCTGGGACGGGACTTGGGCTCCTTCTCCAGGCAGAGGCGGATGAAGGGGAGCAACTCCTCGGGTACGTCGGTGAGTTCCGGGGCGCCTTCCACCACGCGGATCGCCGTCTCGTAGGGGCTCGGGCTGTCGAAGGGGCCCTTGCCTGAGGCGGCGAAGGCGACCACCGCGCCGAGGGAGAAGATGTCCGCCGCGGGGCCCACCTCGTGCGGGGCGGAGAACTGTTCCGGGGACATGAAGGGCGGTGTGCCCATCACGCGGCCGGTCTGCGTGAGGGCGTCGGAGGCGCCGAGTCCGGTGGCGCGGGAGATGCCGAAGTCGATGACGCGGGGGCCGTCGTCGGCGAGCATCACGTTGGCCGGTTTCAGGTCCCGGTGGACGACGCCGACGCGGTGGATGTCACGGAGGGCCTCGGCGAGACCCGCGGCCAACTCCCGGGCACGGGACGGCGGCAGCGGACCGTGCAGGCGGATGTGGGTGCCGAGATCGGCGCCCGGTATGTAGAGCGTGGCCATCCAGGGGCGCGGCGCGTCGGCGTCCGCGTCCACCACGGGTGCGGTGAAGGCGCCGCTGACCTGGCGGGCGGCGTCCACCTCGCGGCGGAACCGGGCGCGGAACTCGTCGTCGTCCGCGTACTGGGCGTGCACCACCTTGACCGCGAGGCGGCGGCCGGAGGCGGAGCGGGCGAGGTAGACCACGCCCATGCCACCGCTGCCCAGCCGGTCCTCGATGCGGTAACCGCCCACCTCCGCCGGGTCCGAGTCGCGCAGCGCCATCCCCGTACGTCCCCCCGTCCGTCACCGGCCCCCGTGACCGGGCTGGTCAGCCTAGGGCCTGTCCGGCGGATCATGCCGCAGGCCCTGGCCCGGCGGTTCAACGGGGTCAGAACTGGATCGAGTTGATGGTCTCCGCTATCGAGTTGAGGAAGCGCTGGATGTCGTCGGCCATGCCCGTCGAGGCGAGGAAGAAGCCGAACAGCACGGCCACGATCGCGGGTCCTGCCTTGAGCGACCCGCCACGGATCAACACCACCATGATGATCGCCAACAGCAGCACCACTGACAGCGAAATGGCCACAACTGATCACACCCTAGGTCGGTCCGCTCTCCCGGCCCGGGGGTGCCAGCCCCGCGCACCCCCGCCAGAACCATCGTGCCACCAACCAAGCCGCTGTATGCGGCAGGTGAGACATCGTTGACCACACCTGTGCCCGAACTGTGCGGCGCCGTCCGGGTCCGTGGCCAACACCCCGGGTTCCGTACAGCAATTCGAGCGCCCACTCACACGGGGATCGCACAGGGAATTCGACCGGATCGTTTCGGTCTCCACACATCGCGTTCGCAGGTAATTCGAAAATGAGCGGCGGCCCCAACCACCGCGCAGGAAGCGGACATTCCACAGGAGTCGCCTGCTGGTCATATGCCCTATTTAGTCGGGATGAATCCCACCAATACGACCCTTGCGGTGACGTCTGGGCCTCTCCATTCGCTGTGTTCACCGTCACGTGGAGAATGGCGTCGGCTTGCCGAAATATCGGGTACCCGAAGCCGATAACCAGGAATGACGTGGCCGGTTTTACGAAATCGCACAGACAACGCTAGGGTGCCTCAGATGTTCCACGCCGCCTCGCCCCGAGTGCCGCTCCCGCCGGCACAGTCGTCGGCACCCGGAGTGCCGAGCCCCCGCTCACCGCTCACTCAGCAGCAGCCTCGGCACAAGCCACAGGGCAAGCAGCGTGACGCGTTCTTCGACAACGCCAAGTACCTGGCGATCGTGCTCGTCGCGGTCGGTCACGCCTGGGAGCCACTCAAGGGCGACAGCCGCATCCTGGAGGGCGTGTACACGGTCGTGTACTCCTTCCACATGCCGGCGTTCATCATCATCTCCGGCTTCTTCTCCCGCAGTTTCGACATGCGCCCCGACCGGCTCAAGCGGCTGATCACGGGCGTGGCGGTGCCGTACATCCTGTTCGAGACGGCGTACGTCCTCTTCGAGCGCGCGGCGGGCGACGACCCGGGCAAGGACATCAGTCTGCTCGACCCCTGGTATCTGACCTGGTTCCTGTGCGCGTTGTTCGTCTGGCGGATGTGCACCCCGATCCTGAAGATGATCCGCCGGCCGCTCCCCGTCGCCCTCGGCATCGCCATGCTGGCGTCCGTGGCGCCGTCGATCGGCAACGACCTGGACCTCCAGCGGGTGCTCCAGTTCCTGCCGTACTTCGTCCTCGGGCTGTGCATGAAGGCCGAGCACTTCCACATGGTCCGCACCTGGCGGATGCGCATCCTGGCCGTGCCGGTGTTCGCGGCCGCGCTCGCCGTCGGCTGGTGGGCGGTGCCGCGCATGAACACCGCGTGGTTCTACCACCGGGACGCCGCCCAGGACCTGGGTGCCCCGTGGTGGGTCGGTCCGGTGATGGTGCTCGCGATGTTCGGCTGCTCGCTGCTGCTGACCGCCTGCTTCTTCGCCTGGGTGCCGCGCCGGAAGATGTGGTTCACGGCGCTCGGTGCGGGCACGCTCTACGGCTATCTGCTGCACGGCTTCCTGGTGAAGGCCGGTGACTACCAGGGCTGGTTCGACCACGCGTGGCTGCACCGGCCGGCCGGTGAGATCTTCGTGAGCGTGGTCGCCGCCGCGGTCGTCACGGTGCTGTGCACCGCGCCGGTGCGGCGGGTGTTCCGGTTCGCGATGGAGCCGAAGATGGAGTGGGCGTTCAGGAAGGACGCCGCGGAGGTGGCGCGGGAGCGGCAGCGGCAGGAGCACCGCGAGAAGGTCCCGGCCTAACCCTCGTTCCGTACCAGACCGAGAAGTGTGCGCATGCGCGCGTACTTCTCGGTCAGTCGTTTCCGGGTCGGTTCGTCCAGCACCGCGAGGCGGGTCGGGTCGGCGTTGTGGGCCAGGTCCGCCTCCTTCACCAGCAGGGCGCCGGGCGTGGCGAGGATGCGGGCCGCGTAGGTCTCGGGCGGCTCCCCCGCGCGCTTGGTGACGGCACGCACGATGTCCTTCGTACGACGACTCAGCGCGGCCTCGGTCAGCCACTGTTCGGAGAGGGCGTCGTCCTCCACGGCGTCGTGCAGCCAGGCCGCCGCGATCTGGTCGGCGTCGCCGCCCTGGGTGCGGACGCCCTCGGCGACGGCCTGGAGGTGTTCGGCGTAAGGGCGTCCGGCCTTGTCGGTCTGGCCCTCGTGAGCCGTGCGGGCGAGGGCCTCGATCTCGGCGAGCGTCAGTGGTTCGGTCACTCGTCCAGTGTCTCCCTGCGGAGTGCCGCCTTGGCCGGGAGGGTGACCGCGGTCAGGCCGAGTGCGACGATCGTTCCCGCGAAGGCTCCGTAGGTCAGAGGCGGGATGTAAGGGCCCTGTCCCGTCAGCCCGTTCATCATCGGCACCAGCGTGGCGAGGGCGATGGCGGTGCCGAGGGCGATGCCCGCGAGGGCGACCAGCAGGGCCTCCCAGCGGATCATCCGCATTACCTGGCGGCGGGTGGAGCCGATGAGGCGGAGCGTGCCGAGTTCGCGGCGGCGGTCGAGGACCGTCATCACCAGGGTGTTGACGGCGGCGACGGCCGCGAAGCCGCCGAGGACGGCCGCCATGAGGTTGTTCGCCCAGGCGTTGAGCTCGCGGTCCACGGACTGGGCGGTGGTGTAACCGGAGCGGTCCTGGACGGTGCCGAGCGTCTTGAGGGCGGCGGTCGTGCCGCCCTTGGTCCACAGTTCCGTGTCGTAGGCGGAGGTGACGTGGCCGGCCAGGTCGGCACGGCTCAGGGTGACCTGGGCGAGGCCCAGGCCGCGGCCGTACGTCGCCACGACGCGCGGCGCGGCCTTCGTGCCGTCGGGGAGGCGGAGGTGGAGACGGTCGCCGACCCGGACGTCCGCGGTGTCGGCGAGGGACGCGTCGACCGCGATCTCGCCCTGGGTGAGGGACAGTCGCCCCGTCCTGACGTCCAGATCCTGTACGGCGGCCAGGTCCCGGGCGGAGCCGGTGACGCCCTGCGCGGTGGCCGCCTCCAGGGCGCCGCCCGCACCGGGGACCAGCACGGAGGTCTTCAACAGGCCCACGGCGGCGGTCACTTCGGGGGTGCCCGCGGCCCGTCGTACGGCGTCGGGGGCGAGGCCGGGGCCGCCGTCCGGGGCGGTGACGATGTGGTCGGCGGTGATGCCGTCGCGCTGCTGCTGGGCGGTGACGTGGTCCTCGCTGGTGTGCAGGAAGACCAGCACCGAGGAGAACGCCATCGCGAGCACGATCGGGGTGATCGCGGAGGCCAGACGGCGGGCGTTGGTACGGGAGTTGGCGGCGGCCAGCGCCGCGGAGGCGCCGGCGCCGCGCAGCGGGAGGCCGAACAGGGCCGCGCAGGCACGCGCGACCAGCGGGCCGAGCAGGCCCACGGCGAGCATGAACAGCACGACGACGCCGAGCGCCGCGTTGGCCGCGTCCTCGCCGGTGAGGGAGGCGGCCAGGGCCGCGCAGACACACCCGCCCGCGACCGCGGCGAGGCCGAGCGGGGTGCGGATCCAGCCGACGCGCAGCCGCTCCACGCTCGCCTCGCTCAGCGCCTGGCCCGGCTTGATGCGGGAACTGCGGTGGGCGGCGAGGTAGCCGGAGAGGAGGGCGGTCAGGAGGACGGCGCCGGTCGCGGAGACCAGGGGGATCCAGGAGACGGCCAGGTCGACCTGTTCCGGGACCGCGCCCCGGTCGCGGAGTTGGTCCAGCCACCAGGCCGCGAGGGCCGTGCCCGGCAGACAGCCGAGGGCGGCCGCGAGCGGGGCGGCGAGGAGGGTCTCGGTGGCGATGGTGCGGCGGATCTGGCGCGGGGTGGTGCCGATGGCGCGCAGCAGCGCGAACTCGCGGGCGCGCTGGCCGACGGCCAGGGCGATGGTGCCGGCGGCCGTGAACATGGCGACGACCGTGGCGATGCCCCCGAAGGAGCCGCCGATGCCGGTGAGGACCTCTTTGGCCTCGTCGAGGGTGGGGTCCGCGACGGTGCCGCGGCCGTCACCGGTGTGGATCTCGGCCTGGCCGCCCAGGGCGTGTGCCACCTGGGCCGCCAGGGTGCCGGTGGTGACGCCGGGCTTCGGGAGGACGGCGATGGCGTCGATACGGCCCGGGTGCCCTGAGAGGCGTACGGCTTCCGGGTCGGTGAACCACACGCCGGGGGCGGCGGTCGTGCCGGAGACGCGGTAGGTGTGGGTGCCGTCCGGGGTGGTGAGGGTGACGCGGGTGCCGGCCTCTGCCCGGCTCAGCACCACCTCGCCGGGGCCCGGGGCACGGCCCGCCGTGAGGCATTCGCCGGTGAAGGCGGTCGCGGACCAGTTGTGGGCGTCGAGGGGGCCGTGCGGGCCGGTGACCGGGAAGGTGACGTCGGGTACGGCGGTGCGGGCGCCGGGGGCGATGGCCGCCTTGGCGACCAGGGCGGCGTCGAGGCGGGCGCGGTCGGGGACCGGCTCGCTGTCGGCGCTGTCGCCCCTGCCGTAGTGGGCCCGTTGGTCGGCGGCGGCCACGACGGGTGCGCCCGCGTAGCGGCCGGGCGGGACCTCGGCGCGGACGCCGGTCTCCAGGAGGATGCCGCAGGCCGAGACGATCGCGGCGGCCATGACGAGGGCCACGAAGGTGCCGACGAACGCGGAGGGGCGGAAGCGGAGGGCGGCGCGGGCCAGGCCGTTGGGACGCATCAGGCGGCTGCCTTCACGTCGGCGCGGTGGGCCGCGAGGGTCTGCATGCGGGTGGCGATCTGGTCGGGGGTCGGGCGGTCCAGGTGGGTGGTGAGTTCGCCGTCCGCCAGGAACAGGACGCGGTCGGCCCAGGACGCCGCCGTGGGGTCGTGGGTGACCATGACGACCGTGGCGCGCTCGGTGTCGACGGCATGGCGCAGCAGGGCGAGGATCTCGGCCGCGGTGGTGGTGTCCAGGGCGCCGGTCGGTTCGTCGGCGAAGACCACGTCGGGGCGGGTGACGAGGGCGCGGGCGATGGCGACGCGCTGCTGCTGGCCGCCGGAGAGCTGGCCGGGGCGGCGGCGGGCCTTGTCGGCGAGGCCGACCTGGGCGAGGACCTCGGCGGTGCGGCGGCGGTCGGGGCGGTGGCCCGCGAGGCGCGTCGGGAGGGCGACGTTCTGCTCGACCGTGAGGGACGGGAGCAGGTTGAAGGCCTGGAAGACGAAGCCGAGGCGGGTGCGGCGCAGGGCGGTGAGCTTGTTCTCCTTCATGCCGGTGATCTCCGTGCCGCCGAGGCGGACCGTGCCGGCGGTGGGGCGGTCGAGGCCGGCGGCGCACTGGAGGAACGTGGACTTGCCGGAGCCGGAAGGGCCCATGACCGCGGTGAAGGTGCCCGGCGGGAGGGTGAGGTCGATGCCGCGGAGGGCGTGGACGGCGGTGCGGCCACGGCCGTAGCGCCGGGTGACTCCGTGGAGTTCGACGGCCCATTCGCCGGGGGTGGACATGGGGGATTTCTTCCGGTCCGAGGTCATGTTCTTGACGCTACGGAGCGGGGGCGGGCGGGGCGATGAGGGCGGCTGGCGAATCGGGGCGGGGGAAAACCCCACCTCGACGCGGCTACGGCAGGGTCGGCTGGGCCGTCGCCGTGGGGCCTTCCCGGCAGATCAGGAGCAGGGCCCGGTCGTCGTTGACGTCCTTCGCCACTGCCTCGATCAGGTGCCAGGCGGCGCCGTGGAAGCCGCCGGCCACATAGCGGTCGGCTTCGCCGGTCAGGCGGTCTATGCCTTCGACGATGTCCCGGTCCGACGTCTCGACCAGGCCGTCCGTGAAGAGCATCAGGACGTCGCCGGGGCGCAGGGTGCCCTTCACGGGGTCGAACTGGGCGCCGTCGTAGACCCCGAGGAGGGGGCCTTCCGCCGCCTTCTCCTCCCAGCGGCCGCTGCCCGCGCTGAGCTGGAGGCCCGGCGGGTGACCCGCGGAGTAGAGCTCGTAGTCGCCGGAGTCGAGGTCCAGGACCAGGTGGATGGAGGTGGCGAAGCCCTCGTCCCAGTCCTGGCGCAGGAGGTAGCCGTTGGCGGCGGGCAGGAACGCGTGCGGCGGCAGGCTCCCCAGGAGGCCGCCGAAGGCGCCGGACAGGAGCAGGGCGCGGCTGCCCGCGTCCATGCCCTTGCCGGAGACGTCCGTGAGGACGACCTCCATCGTGCGGCCGCCGTTGGTGCGGGCCGCGACCACGAAGTCGCCGGAGAAGGACTGGCCGCCCGCCGGACGCAGGGCCATCTCGCGGTGCCAGCCGGGCGGGAGCTTGGGGAGCTTGCTCTGGACGCGGATGCGTTCGCGCAGGTCGAAGAGCATGGTGCCGCCGCGCCGCCAGGGCACGCCGACCCGGCTGCGGAACTGGGCGATGAGGAGGCCGAAGAACCCGCATGCGGCCACGACCAGCACGATGCCGGGGGTGACCCTCGACGGTCCCTCCGTGTACGGGCCGAGCTGCACGGACTCCACGATCAGTGCCGTCGCCGCCGCCGCGTACAGGCCCAGCAGGCTGGCCGGGCGCAGCAGCAGTCCGCCCGCGACGATCGGGAGGACCAGTGCGGCCGGTGAACACCACACCGAGTTCATCAGGGTGGTGGCCGCGATCAGCGGGATCGTGAGGAGCAGACCGGCCAGTGCGACCCAGTCCGAGCCGTCCCCGCGGAAGTAGTCCACGGCGCTTCTGCGCAGGCCGACGCGGGCCCGGTGCCACTGCATCTTCAACCGGGCCGTGAACGTGTCGGCCGCCGCGCGCCGCTCTCGTCCTGCTGCCATTAGTTCGGGACCCTATCCATCGGACCAGCTGCTTGGCACGGGAGGTCCCACTTGTCCCCCGTCCGAGGTTCAACTTCACAGTGAACTTCACGGAAAGCCACCCTGCGGCCACCAAGGAGAAATTCCCTGGCTCGTCCCGCAATGCCCTGGTAGGCATGGTCCATGGCTTCTGACTTGGCGATCGACGTGCGGGTGCTGCGGCAGGACGAATGGGACGAGTGGTACGACAACCTGATCCGGGCCTTCGGCGGAGTCCCGGAGGCAGCCGAGGAACGGGAGCTGTGGAACGCGCTCACCGAACTCGACCGTTCCATCGGCGCCTGGGACGGGGACGAGTGCGTCGGTACGGCGGGTGCGTTCAGCTTCCGGCTGACCGTGCCGGGCGGCGCCTCGGTGCCGGCCGCGGGCGTGACCATGGTCAGTGTGGCCGCGACCCATCGTCGGCGCGGGGTGCTGCGGTCGATGATGCGGCGTCAGCTGGACGACGTACGGGAATGGGGCTGGCCGCTGGCCGTCCTGACCGCGAGCGAGCCGGCGATCTACGGCCGGTTCGGGTACGCGCCGGCGACGTTCCACGTCAACGCCGAGATCGACACCACCCGGGTACGGCTGTCCGTGCCGCCCGGTACCGATGACGTACGCGTGCGGTACGCGAAGCCGGCCGACGTGCTCGACGCCTGTGAGGCGGTGTACGCGCGGCTGGTGCCGCAGCGGCCGGGCATGGTGGCGCGGCTTCCCGGGTGGGAGCGGCTCGGGCTGCTCGATCCCGAGAGCGACCGGGAGGGGGCCTCGCCGCTGCAGAGCGTGGTCGCGGAGCGGGACGGCGAGGTCGTCGGGTACGCGCGCTTCCATGTGAAGCCGGAGTGGGACGCCGCCGGGCCCAAGGGGACCGTGGTGCTGCGGGACGTACAGGCGCTGGATCCGGCCGCGCACGCGGCGCTGTGGCGGTTCCTGTTCGGGATCGATCTGACGTCGAAGGTGCATGCGCGGGGGCGGCCGGTCGACGAGGTCTGGCAGCAGCTGGTCTCCGACCTCCGGCGCTGCGAGCCGCGGCTGCGGGACTCGCTGCATGTCCGGCTGGTGGACGTGGGGGCCGCCCTGGAGGCGCGGACCTATCAGGCGCCGGTGGACGTGGTGTTCGACGTCGAGGACGACTTCTGCCCCTGGAACACGGGGCGTTGGCGGCTCAGCGGGGACGCGAAGGGCGCGACCTGCGAGCGGACCGAGGACGCGGCCGATCTGGCGCTGTCCGTACGGGAGTTGGGGGCCGCGTATCTCGGCGGGGTGAGCCTGGCCGCGCTGGGGGCCGCGGGGCGGGTGCGGGAGCTGCGGCAGGGGGCGCTGACGGAGGCGGCGGTCGGGTTCGGGTCGCCGGTGGCGCCCTGGCTGCCGCACGGGTTCTGACGCACCCGCTAACGGGTCTGACAGCCCGGACACCAGAAGAGGTTGCGGGCGGCGAGGTCGGCGGTGCGGATCTCGCCGCCACAGATGTGGCAGGGCAGGGTCGCCCGGCGGTAGACGTACACCTCGCCGCCGTGGTCGTCGACGCGGGGCGGGCGGCCCATCGCCTCCGGGGTGTGCTCGGGGCGGACGGTGTCGATGCGGTTGTGGCGCACGCCCTCGCGCATGAGGTCGACGAGATCCCGCCAGATCGCGTCCCACTCGCGCGCGGTGACATCCTTCCCCGCCCGGTAGGGGTCGATGCCGTGCCGGAAGAGGACCTCGGCGCGGTAGACGTTGCCGACGCCGGCGATGACCTTCTGGTCCATCAGGAGCGCGGCGATCGTCGTACGGCTGCGGGAGATGCGCCGGTACGCCGTCTGCGGGTCGGCGTCCTCGCGGAGCGGGTCGGGGCCCAGGCGACCGTGTATCGCGTCCTTCTCGGCGTCCGTGATGAGGGCGCAGGTCGTCGGGCCGCGCAGGTCGACGTACGACGTGGCGTTCGCGAGCCTCAGCCGGACGGTGTCGGTGGGCGGCGGCGCGGGGGCGTCGCCGAAGGCCACCTTGCCGAAGAGGCCGAGGTGGATGTGGACCCAGTCGGTGTCCCGGCCGGTGCCCCGGAAGCCCAGGAAGAGGTGCTTGCCGTGGGCTTCGGTACGGGTGAGTCCGGCGCCGTCCAGGAGGGCGGCGGCGTCGGAGAACTTGCCCTGGGGGCTGGTGACGCGGGGCGCCGTGCCGCAGAAGCGGTCGGCGTAGTCGGCCGCCAACCGGTGGATCGTGTGCCCCTCTGGCACGGTGCCTGTTCCTTCCAGCCCCCTGGGGCGTGCGTCAGTCCTGCTGCGGGTGGTGCGCCGGGATCGGCGGGAGGTCGCCGGTCGTCTCGTAGTCGGCCAGCATGTCGATGCGGCGGATGTGGCGCTCGTCACCGGAGAACGGCGTGGCGAGGAAGGTCTCGACGAACTTCGTCGCCTCGTCCTGGGTGTGCATCCGGGCGCCCACCGCGACGACGTTGGCGTTGTTGTGCTGGCGGCCGAGCGACGCCGTCTCCTCGCTCCAGGCGAGAGCGGCGCGGACGCCCTTGACCTTGTTCGCGGCGATCTGCTCGCCGTTGCCCGAGCCGCCGATCACGATGCCGAGGGCGTCGGGGTCGGCCGCCGTGCGCTCCGCGGCGCGGAGGCAGAACGGCGGGTAGTCGTCCTGGGCGTCGTAGATGTGGGGGCCGCAGTCGACGGCCTCGTGGCCGGCGGCCTTGAGCCACTCGACGAGGTGGTTCTTGAGTTCGAAGCCCGCATGGTCGGAGCCGAGATACACGCGCATGGGATGAGTGTGACATGGCTGTTTCGGGGCAGCCGCTCTGGGTGTCCGGGAGGAAAATTACCGCCCTAATCAAGACCCAACCATGGAAGCTCAAGAAAACCTCAAGTAACAATCCGGATTCATAGGTTCACGAATTCCTTTGCCTCCGATTCACTGGACCGATCCGTACGCAACCCGTACGGGGACCGCTCACCCGGCGCAAAGGAATTCCCCCCATGACTGGTCTCCAGGCCGGACTCAAGAACCGACATCTGTCGATGATCGCCATCGGCGGTGTGATCGGGGCCGGACTGTTCGTCGGCTCCAGTTCCGGCATCGCCACCGCAGGACCCGGCATCCTCCTGTCGTACGCACTCGTCGGCACGCTCGTGGTGCTGGTGATGCGGATGCTCGGCGAGATGTCGGCCGCCAACCCGACCTCGGGTTCGTTCTCCGCCCACGCCGACCGGGCGCTCGGGCGCTGGGCCGGCTTCTCCATCGGCTGGCTCTACTGGTTCTTCTGGGTCGTGGTGCTCGCGGTGGAGGCCACCGCCGGTGCCAAGATCCTCGAAGGATGGATCCCCGCCGTCCCGCAGTGGGGATGGGCGCTGATCGTGATGGTGGTGCTGACCGCCACGAACCTGGTGTCCGTCGGCTCCTACGGCGAGTTCGAGTTCTGGTTCGCCGGGATCAAGGTCGTCGCCATCGGGGCGTTCATCGTCATCGGCGGGCTCGCGGTCTTCGGTGTGCTGCCGGGCGTCGACGCCGACAAGGCCGGCCTGTCCAACCTCACCGACCACGGCGGCTTCCTGCCCAACGGGCCCGGCGCCATCCTCACCGGTGTCCTGCTCGTCGTCTTCTCCTTCATGGGCAGCGAGATCGCCACGCTGGCCGCCGGCGAGTCCGAGAACCCGCAGCGGGCCGTCACCAAGTCGACCAACAGCATCATCTGGCGGATCGGCGTCTTCTACCTCGGCTCGATCTTCGTCGTCGTGACGCTGCTGCCGTGGGACGACCCGTCCATCAAGGAGTCCGGCTCCTACGTCGCCGCCCTCGACTCCCTCGGGATCGCGCACGCCGGTCAGATCATGAACTTCATCGTGCTGACGTCGGTGCTGTCCTGTCTCAACTCCGGGCTCTACACGGCCTCGCGGATGGCCTTCTCGCTCGGTGAGCGGGGGGACGCGCCGAAGTCGTTCGCGCGGACGACCTCGCGCGGTGTGCCGATGACGGCCATCCTCGCGTCCGTGATCTTCGGCTTCGTGGCCGTGTTCTTCAACTACCTCTCGCCGGACACGATCTTCCTCTTCCTCGTCAACTCCTCCGGCGCGGTCGCGCTGTTCGTGTGGCTGGTCATCTGCTTCTCGCAGCTGCGGATGCGGAAGATCATCCAGGCCGAGGCGCCGGAGAAGCTGGTCGTGAAGATGTGGCTGTACCCGTATCTGACCTGGGCGACGGCCGGGCTGATCGTCTTCGTGCTCGGTTACATGCTGACCGACACGGAGGGGGCGAGCAGTGGGCGTACGACCGTGCTGCTGTCGTTGCTCGTCGCCGCGTTCGTGCTGGGGGTCGCCGTGCTCAAGGAGCGGGTGCGGGGCGGGCGTTCCTCGGACGTCGCCGGCGGAACGGATGTGCAGGACAAGATCAAGGTCGGTTGACGCGTCGTCCTGGATCCTTCACGGTGCTGTGGCTTCTTCGGCTGCTACAGCACCGTGAAGCTGTTTTTGGCCTTCTCGTACGTCTTGAGTGCCTGCGTCTCCGTCTGCGGCTGGTACCACGTGTTCACCTGGTACGACTTGCCGTCCGCGTTGAAGCCGAGCAGGCGGGCGTGCCAGGGGACGCCCTTGAGCGTGAACGTGTATTCCCAGACCACCGCCGGGTGGCCCTGGAACTCCGTGTCCTCCAAGCGGATCTTTCGGTAGTCCTGGCCCTGGTGGGCGTTCTGCTCCGAGGTCTTCCAGGTGTCCATCAGGTCGCCTCGGGCGAGGGCGGACAGCGCGGCGAGTTCCTGGGTGCCGTCGGGGGAGGTGTAGTGCACCTCCGCACCTGTCTTCACATCTCTGCGCCACCCCTGGGGGGTTGCCCAGGCGAAGCCGCCGGCTTCTCGGTGGGCGCCGGGTGGGAGGGACCGGGGGCGTGAGGTGCCTTCGACTGTGGGGGACGGGGAGGCGGAGGCGGGGGCTGTCGAGGTGGGTGTCGGGGTGGGGGTGCCTTGTGCCTCGTCTTTCGTGCCGGGTGAGTTGGCGTTCAGCAGGATCACGGTGGTGATCACCGCGGCGGCTGTGGTGAGGGCTGCGACGGTGAGGAGGCGGGTGCGGGTTCGTGGGTGGGGGCGGTGTGGGGGTGCTGGGAGGGGGCGTCGTTCGGTGACGGCCTCTGAGCGGATGAGGGAGATGCCGCCGTGAGCCTCTGAGGAGGCGTTGTGGGTGGGGGCGGGAGCCGGGCCTTCGGCCCGGATCGATTTCCCACCCGCACCACCCGTGCGACTTTCGTGGTCGGGTGCGGGTGGCCCCTGTGGGGGTTGGACGCCGGTGGCGGGTGCGGGGTTGTGGGTGGGGGCGAAGGGCGCCGGTCGGGGTTGGGCGTCGGCTGCGGGTGCGGGGTCGTAGGGGGGAGCGAAGGGTCCCTGGCGGGGTGGGGCGTCGGCGGCATGCGCAGGGGCCGGTGGGCCCTCGCCGGGGTCGGGGCCCGCGGCGGGTGCGGGATCGTGGATGGGAGCGAACGGCGCCTGGCCGGACTGGGCGTCTGCGGCATCCGTGGGGGGCGGTGGGCCCTTGTGGGGCTCGGTGCCGGGGGTGGGTGGTGGAGTGGCGTCTGTGTGTGGTGGCTTGTGGGTGTCGGGGTGGGGTGGTTTCCGGTCGGGTGTGGGGGTGGGCGGCAGGTGGGCCGGGAGTTGTGAGGCGTTCAGGTAAGGGGGCGTGGGGAGTTCTGGCCTCGGCCAGGGGAAGACCGGGGTGGGTGTGTCCTGGACGGGGGTTGGGGTTGAGGGGGGTTCGTCGGCCTCCCTTCCCACCCGTACCGTCGGTGTCGGTGGTGGGAATGCCGTCGGGGTGAGTGCCTCTTCCGCCTCGTCCAGGCCTGGGCGCAGGTCCGGATCCTTGTCCAGGAGTGCGGCCAGGATGGGGCGCAACGGTCCTGCCCCGGCGGGGAGTTCGGGCTCCTCGTACAACACCGCGTGGAGGGTTGCGAGGGTGGTGTCCCGGGAGAAGGGGGACCGGCCGCCCAGGGCCGCGCACAGCGTCGCGCCCAGTGACCAGATGTCGGACGGTGGGCCCTGCGGGCGGCCCGCGATGCGTTCGGGGGCCATGTAGTCGGGGGAACCGACCAGCATGCCGACCATGGTGAGCGCCTTGGCGTCCTGGATGGCCGCGATGCCGAAGTCCGTGAGGACCACGCGGTGGCCGGCGCCCTCCACCAGCACGTTGCCCGGCTTGATGTCCCGGTGCAGGACGCCGCGTGCGTGCACCTGCCGCAGCGCCGTCACCAGTCCGATGCCGATCCGGGCCGCCTCCCGGGGGCCGAGCGGGCCGTCCTCCGCCATCATCCGTTCCAGGGAGCGGCCCGCCACCAACTCCATGACGATCCACAGGCGTTCGCCCTCGTCCACGACGTCGTAGATCCGCACGACGTTGGGATGGTCGATGCGTGCCGTCGCGCGGGCCTCGCGCAGGGTGCGTTCACGGCGGGTGCGGGTGTCCTCCGCGTCGAGACCGTCGATGCGCATTTCCTTGACCGCGACCTGCCGGTCGAGCATTTCGTCGGCGGCCCGCCACACCCGCCCCATTCCCCCCTGACCGATACTCTCGACCAGGCGATATCGGCTCGCCACGAGGATCCCCGGCGCCCCGCCGCTCCGGGTGTTTCCCGTGTTCCCCGTGTTCCCCGCGCTTCCCGCGTTTCCCATATTCCCCGGCAATCCGTCGCACCCCCTCCACCGTGCACCGGTCAACGCCTACTTCAACACAATGGTCACACTTCGCGCCGTACCAGCATAGTGCGGAGAAATCTTGTGGTAGCTCTTCAAGTACTGCGAATTCAGGCGCAGCCAAGGGGGACGAACATGAGTTCTCGTCGCATGACGACCATCGCGGGATCGCTGGTCACGGCATCTTTCTCGGCCGTGCTGATCCTTTCCGGCACCGCCGGCGCGGATGACCAGGGGCCCGGAAGCAGCAAGGGGGGAAAGGTTGTCGACGAGGCGCCGGACGGCGTGAAGCTGACCACGCTGCTGCCCGAACAGATCTCGGTCGACAACAAGTCCGAGAAGACGGACATCACCGCCACGGTGAAGAACGAAGGGACCAAGGACAGCGGAAAGATCCAGCTTTTGGTCGTCGGTTTCGACGGCCTCACGGTCAATAGCGTTCAAGGCTGCTCCTCGATTGCCGAAAGCGATCTGCCGGAGGGCTCGAACAGCGGTTTCGTCTGCCCGATCGACAATCTCGCGGCCGGTAAGTCGAAGTCGTACGCCGTCGACGCGTCGTTCGATCTCGACAAGACCGGGAAGATCTGTCTGCCGGTGCAGACCGGCGACGGGAAGAAGACGTACTGGCAGCAGGGCCCGGTTCCGTTCGGTACGACGAATCCGTCGCCGAACGCCCCGGCCACCCCGCTGCTCCTCGGTACCGACAACAAGCCGGTGGGGCCCGGCGGTGACCAGCTGCCGAAGACCGGTGTCGCGCGCGATCTGCTCCCGGCGGGGGCGGCCGGCGCGGCTCTGATGGCGGCCGGTGTGGCCGGGCTGTGGTGGTCGACGCGGCGGCCGCGGCAGGAGATCTGACCGGACGGACACCGACAGACACTGACGGACACATGGCGGCATAACCTGACGGCGGGTGTCAGGTTATGCCGCCGTCCGTCACGCGGCCGCATAACCTGACGGCGGGTGTCAGGTTATGCCGCCGTCCGTCACGCGGCCGACCGGAAGCTGTCCGTCGCCGGGAATCTCCCACGCGTTGAGCAGTGGGGGTGGGTCGGCACCGGGCGTCGGTGCCGTCTCCTCCACGCTGGGCGGTGGACTCGGCATCCCGGCGCGGGAGTTCGGGTACGCAGCCGATCATGTGCGGTGGCTCGATGTGGTGACCGGCGACGGGCGCGTGCACCATGCCACCCCCGGCTCCGACTTGTACCGGGCGCTCCTCGGCGGCGGCCACCGCCTGGGTGTGGTCACCGAGTCGGAGATCGGGCTCGTCCCGGTGCGGACGCTGTACGGCGGCTCGCTCGCGGTCGACGGGCGGCGGGTCGATCCGGCGGCCGTGCTGCGGGCGTACGAGGCCTGGACGCGGACCGTGCCGGACGGGCTGACCTCGTCCTTCGCCGCCGTACCGTACCCGGATCCGCCGGCGTCGCCGCCGCATCTGCGTGGGCGGTACGTCGTCTCCGTGCGCCTACTACGGGGACAGCGCGGTGCTGAGTGAGCTGGACGCGGCGGACGCGGGCGGGGAGTTCCTGCGGCTCACAGGGCCAGAGGTCGGTTCCATGGTCGTCGTACAGGTCAATCATCCCGGTGGGGCGCTCGCGCGGCCCGCCGGGAACTCGGTGCCGTGGCGGGACGGGCGGTTCCTGGTGCGGCTGTTGACCATGGGGGAACGGGCGAAGGCGCGGGCCCTGCTCGATCCGGCGTTCGAGGTGCTCGCGCCGCGCACCCTCGGACGGGCCGTCAACTTCGCCTTCGGGGCCGGGGATCGGGGCGAGGGGCTGTACGACCCTCGGACGCGGAAGAGGCTCGCCGGGGTGAAGTCGACGTACGACCCGGCGAACCTCTTCGGTGACGGCTGGGGCGTCAGCGCTTGATGAGCTTCCACGCGCTCGGCAGCAGGCCCATCGCCAGGGCCGCCTTGAGGGCGTCGCCGAGCAGGAACGGGGTGAGGCCGGCCGCGACGGCGGCGGAGGCGGACATGCCGGTGGCGACGGCGAGGTAGGGGACGCCGACGGCGTAGATGATCGCCTCGCCGAGCAGCATCGCGCCGGCCGTGCGCAGCACGGAGCGGTCGGCGCCGCGGCGGGCCAGGGCGCCGACGACGGTGGAGGCGAGGATCATGCCGAGGATGTAGCCGAAGGAGGGGGCGGCCGAGCCGGAGGTGGCGCCCGCGAACCACGGCATGCCCGCGACGCCGGCGATGGCGTACAGCGCGAGGGAGAGGAAGCCGCGGCCCGCGCCGAGCGTGGTGCCGACGAGCAGGGCGGCGAAGGTCTGGCCGGTCACCGGCACCGGGGAGCCGGGCACGGGCACGGAGATCTGGGCGGCGAGGCCGGTGAGCGCGGCGCCGCCGACGACGAGCGCGATGTCGCGGACGCGGGAGGCCGGGAGCAGGTCGGCGAGGACCTGGCCGGGGCGGACGGGGGCGACGGCGGTGCTCATGGGGACTCCGCGAGGTGGGTGACAGGGACCGGACATCGCGACGCTATCCCGGGCGGCTCGCGTCGATCACCGTCAGCGCTCGACAAAGGCTGGAGTCGCGGGTTGGTGGTCTCCATACAAAGGGTGTCCGTTACACCCGGTACGGCGTGATGCCGGTCACTGAGGCCGGGACGTTTCACTCACGTGTCGAATGTGAACGGCGTCTGTAGGGTCCCACCAAAGGGGTGGGGGCGCTCTGGCCGGATCCGGTCGGTGCCGCCTACCCTTCGAGCCATGGTTGCCCAGGCCCTCTTCCTCACGTCGCGTCGCCATGTCGACCTGCGGCGCGTGGGCGCGGCCGCCTGTCGCCGTCCCGGGTGAGGCCCCGATCCGGTCTCGCCCCTCGCGTACGGCGCAGTGTCGGACCGGCCCCCCGAGGTGATCACCATGCCCACCCTTACGTCTCCCCTGGCCCGCGCCGCCGACAGTGACCGGCGGCGGACCAGCGCGAGTGTCGTCCTGCGGTCCGTGCTGGAGCACGGACCGGTGGCGCGCTCCACCATCGCCCGGCTGACCGGGCTGTCCCCGGCGTCCGTGACGGACTACTGTGCCCGGTTCACCCGGCTCGGGCTGATCGAGGAGGCCGCCGTGCCCCGGCGGACCAGCGGTGTGGGGCGCCCCCATGTGCCGGTCGACCTGGACTCCTCGCGTTTCGTCGTGGGCGGAGTCCATGTGGCGGTGCCCCATACGACGGTCGCGCTGCTGGATCTGCGGGGGCGGGTGGTGGCCTCGCGGGAGCTCAAGCACGCGGACGGCACCGATCCGGCGCCGGTCCTTGCACGGGCCGCCGAGGGGCTGGGCGCGCTGCTGGCGGCGCACCCCGGGTGCCGGCCGCTCGGCGTGGGCTTCGCGGCCGGGGGCTGGGTGGACCGGGAGACCGGCACGGTCGTCGAGCATCCACTGCTCGGCTGGCGTGACGTACCGGTGCGGGAGCTGCTCGGCGCGCACACCGGGCTGCCGGTCCATGTGGACGGGCACGCGCGGGCGTTGGTGAACGCGGAGCGCCTGTTCGGGCGGGCGCGCGGCAGCCGGAGCGTGCTGCAACTGTTCGTCGGCAATGTGGTGGACGCGGCGTTCGCCACCCATGACGAGGTGCATCACGGGCCGCGTTCGCAGGCGGGCGTCATCGCCCATCTGCCGGTGCCGGGTGGAGCGGAGCCGTGCGAGTGCGGGCGGACCGGCTGCCTCCAGGTGGAGTTGAGCGAGCGGACGTTGTGCCGGAAGGCGCGGGCCGCCGGGGTGATCGCCGGGGTGAACCCGATGCATCTCGTGCGGGCGGCGGCGGACGGCGATGCGGTGGCGGTACGGCTGTTGGTGGAGCGGTCGCGGATGACGGGGCGGGCGGCGGGACTGCTGCTCGACGTCCTCAATCCGGACGTGGTCGTCGTCACCGAGGTCGGCGCGGTCCATCGGGAGGACTGCCTCGCGGCGCTGCGCGAGGAGGTCGGGGCCGGTCGGTCGGGGTCGGTGATCCCGACGAGTTTCCCGGACGCGGTGCTCGCGGTGGCGGGTGGAGCGGTGGCGCTCGACGTGCTCTACCGGGACCCGCTGACCGTGTCACCTGAGCGGATTTAATTCAGAAACTCCGAATGTTGACAGGGGTTCCGCGAGGCCGCGAGCATCGTGTTCATGAGCCCTCACCTGCACTGTCGCGCCTTCTGTTGCTGACACGCTGCCCCGTGTGACGCGCTCGTTTCTGCCGCGTGAATTTCCTTCCCCGCGCCTTTTCATGCACCAATTCAGGGAGTCCTCCCATGCCCATTTCCCGTACGTCCGGAATGGACCGACGACTGTTCCTCACCTCGCTCGTGGGCGCCGCGGCCGGCGTCGCCGGGCTGAGCGGCTGCGCCGAGTCCAGTGCCGCCACGAGCGACGAGGGCGCCTCGACCGCGCCGCTCGCCGACAAGGTCCCACCAGGCACCGCCCTGCGGATCTCCTCGTATCAAGGCACCCAGCAACTCCAGTTCAAGCTGGCCGAGTTGGGCGAGCTCCCGTTCAAGGTCTCCAGCTGGGTGAATGTCGCCGCCGGTCCCGATGTCATCAACGCCTTCCGCGCCAAGTCCCTGGACCTCGCCAACAACGCGGGAATTCCGCCGATCCAGGCGCATTACCAGGGCTTCGACGCGAAGATCGTCGCGATCAACATCACCCGCAGGCCCAACTACGTCTTCGCCACCAAGCCCGGCAGCGACATCCGCTCGGTGCGGGACTTCAAGGGGAAGAAGCTGGCGTTCTCGCAGGGCCAGGCCCAAGGGGTCGTGCTGCTGCGGGCGTTGAAGAAGGCCGGGCTGGCCTACGACGAGGTGAAGCTGGTCCCGCTGACCAGCAACCAGTTCCTCACCGCGCTCCAGTCGGGCCAGGTGGACATCGCCCCGCTGCCCAACACCCAGTCGCCCGCGTACATCGCGCAGTACCAGGCGAAGGGCGCCCGGCTCATCACCACCGACGTCGTCGACCTCCTCAACCTGCTGTGGGCGCCGACCTCCGTGCTGAACGACGAGGCGAAGGCCGCCGCGGTCGCCGCGTACATCCCGTACTGGGCGAAGGGCACCGTGTGGGCGTACGAGAACCCGGACGTCTGGAACGAGGAGTTCTACGTCAAGACGCAGAACCTGACCGCCGCCCAGGCCAAGTCGATCTCGGACCTCGCCAACAAGCCTTTGTTCCCGCCGAGTTGGGGAGAGGCGATCCGGTGGGAGCAGGAGACCGCCGATCTGCTGGCGGAGGGCGGCTTCGTGAAGAAGTTCGACGTGGCCTCGCTCTTCGACCACCGCTTCGAGGGCATCGCCGCGCGGTCCGTGTCCGAGGAGTACCGGAAGTGAGCGCCGTGACGACGACGGCCCCCGCCGTCACCGAGGCCCCGCCGGCGGTACGCCGCAGGCGCCGCAGCCTCTCCCCCGGTCGCCGGCTGCCCGCCGCCCGGCTCATCGGCCCGGTGCTGCTGCTCGCCCTGTGGGCCGCCGCCTCCGCCGCCGGCCGGCTGGACCCGGGGGCGATCCCGGCGCCCTGGAACGTGCTGGAGACGGGCGCCCGGCTGTGGACCGAGGGCACCCTTGCGGACGACATCCTGACCTCGCTCCAGCGGGCCGCCTCCGGCTTCGCGATCGGCCTGGTCGCCGGGGTCGCGCTGGCGCTGGCGGCGGGGCTGAGCCGGGTCGGGGAGGCGCTGATCGACGGGACGGTGAACCTCAACCGGGCGATCCCCACCCTCGGTCTGATCCCGCTGTTCATCCTCTGGCTGGGCATCGGCGAGACCTTCAAGATCGCCATCATCGCGATCGTCGTCTACATCCCGATCTACCTCAACACCCATGCCGCGCTGGCCGGCATCGACAGCCGGTTCGTCGAACTCGCCGAGGTACAGGGGCTGAACCGGTTCCAGTTCATCCGGCAGATCGTCATCCCCGGCGCGCTGCCCGGATTCTTCGTGGGACTCCGGCTCGGTGTCACCGGTTCCTGGCTCGGCCTGGTCGTGCTGGAGCAGATCAACGCCACCAGCGGGCTCGGCTACCTGATGTTCCAGGCCCAGAACTACGGCCAGTCGGACGTCATCCTCGTCGGCCTGGTCGTCTACGGCGTCTTCGGTCTCGTCTCCGACAGCGCGGTCCGCCTCATCGAAAGGAAGGTGCTGTCATGGCGACGCTCACTGAGCAGCTGACCCGGCCCGCCGTCCGACTCCGGGGCCTGACCCGGTCGTTCGACCAGCGTACGGTCCTCGACGGCATCGACCTGGACATCCCCGCCGGACAGTTCGTCGCCCTGCTCGGGCACAGCGGTTCCGGCAAGAGCACCCTGCTGCGGGCGATCGCGGGCCTGGACCACGAGGTCGTCGGAAGCGGGCAGCTCACCGCCCCCGAGCGGATATCGGTGGTCTTCCAGGACTCGCGGCTGCTGCCCTGGCGCCGGGTCCTGGACAACGTCCTGCTGGGCACGGACGGCACCGAAAAGGGGCGTGCCGCGCTCGACGAGGTGGGGCTCAAGGGGCGGGAGCGGGCCTGGCCGAACGAGCTGTCCGGCGGGGAGGCGCAGCGGGCGGCGCTGGCCCGGTCGCTGGTCCGGGAGCCCGAACTGCTGCTCGCCGACGAGCCGTTCGGGGCGCTGGACGCCCTGACCCGGATCAAGATGCACGCCCTGCTGCGGGAGCTGTGGGAGCGGCACCGGCCGTCGGTGCTGCTGGTCACGCACGACGTGGACGAGGCGATCGTGCTGGCCGACCGGGTGCTGGTGCTGGAGGAGGGGCGGATCGGCCTCGACCTGGCCATCGAGCCCCCGCATCCGCGGTCGTACCGCGATCCGCTGCTGGGCGAGTACCGGGAGCGGCTGCTGAAGGCGCTCGGAGTGACGGAGGACCACGCATGACCATCGGCCCCCGTGCGACGGAGGAGAACCACGCATGACCACCAAACAGCTGCATCTCAACGCGTTCCTGATGAACACCGGCCACCACGAGGCGTCCTGGCGGCTCCCGGAGAGCGATCCGTACGCGCATGTCGAGCTGGACCACTACGTCCGGCTGGCCCGGAGCGCCGAGCGCGGCACCTTCGACTCGCTCTTCCTCGCCGACGGCCCGCAGCTGTGGGGCACGGTCTCGCAGCGGCCCGCGGGCGCCCTGGAGCCGCTGACGCTGCTCACCGCGCTGGCCACGGCCACCGAGCACATCGGCCTGATCGCCACCGCGTCCACGTCCTACAACTCGCCCTACAACCTGGCCCGCAAGTTCGCCTCGCTGGACATCATCAGCGGCGGCCGGGCGGGCTGGAACATCGTCACGACCGCAGGGGCCGAGGCGGCCCGCAACTTCGGCCTCGCCGCGGAACCCGCGCACGCCGAACGGTACGCGCGTGCCGCCGAGTTCCTGGACGTGGCGCTGAAGCTCTGGGACAGCTGGGAGGACGACGCGATCGTCGCCGACAAGGCGTCCGGCGTCTGGGGCGACGACACGAAGATCCACCCGCCCCGGCACCAGGGGACGTACTTCAGTGTCGAGGGCGCCCTCAACGTGCCGCGCTCACCGCAGGGTTACCCGCTGCTGGTGCAGGCGGGCTCCAGCGAGGACGGCAAGGCGTTCGCGGCCCGGTACGCGGAGGCGGTGTTCACCGCCCAGCAGACGCTCAAGGACGCGCAGGACTTCTACGCCGACCTCAAGTCCCGTGTCGTACGGGCGGGCCGGGACCCCGAGCACCTCAAGGTGCTGCCCGGCATCGTCCCGGTCCTCGCCTCGACGGAGGCCGAGGCGCGGGCGGCGGAGCAGGAGCTGGAGGACCACATCGTGCACGAGCACGGGGTGGCCAACCTGGAGCGGCTGTTCCAACTGCCCGCCGGAACCCTGGAGCTGGATGCCGAGCTCCCCGCCGACCTGCCCTCCGAGGACGCCATCGAGGGCGCCAAGAGCCGGTACACGCTGGTCGTCGGGCTCGCCCGGCGTGAGCGGCTCACCGTACGGCAGCTGATCGGGCGGCTCGGCGGCGGGCGCGGGCATCTCACCTTCGCCGGGACGCCCGAGCAGGTCGCCGACGCGATCGAGCGCTGGTTCACGCTCGGCGCCGCCGACGGCTTCAACATCATGCCGGCCGTGCTGCCCTCCGGCCTCGATCTCTTCGTCGACCACGTCGTCCCGATCCTGCGCGCCCGCGGCCTGCTCCGCGAGGAGTACGGTCCGCGCCGCACCCTGCGGGAGCGCTACGGCCTCCCCCGCCCCGCCAACCAGTACACCGCCACGCTCGTCTGAGAGGACCCGATCATGACGCTCGACATCCGCAAGGTCACCGCCCACATCGGCGCCCAGGTGTCCGGGGTGGACATCGCGGGGCCGCTGGACGGCGAGACCGTCGCCGCCCTCCGCGAGGCCCTCAACGTCCACAAGGCGCTCGTCTTCGACGACGTGCACCTCGACGACGAGGGCCAGCAGGCCTTCGCCCGCCACTTCGGCGACCTCACCACCGCCCACCCCACGGTGCCCGCCGTCGACGGCGCGGCGAACGTGCTGCCCGTCGACAGCGAGCAGGGCAGCGCCAGCCACTGGCACACGGACGTCACCTTCGTCCTCAACCCGCCGCAGGCCAGCACCCTGCGCAGCCTCACGCTCCCGCCGTACGGCGGCGAGACCCTGATCACCAACTCCGCTGCGGCGTACCGGAGTCTGCCGGACCCGCTGCGGCAGCTGGCGGACACCCTGTGGGCCGAGCACACCAACGACTACGACTACGCGGTACCGGCGGAGGACATCGACGAGAAGAAGGCCGCCCAGCGTGCCCAGTTCACGTCGATCAAGTACCGCACCGCCCACCCGGTGGTCCGCGTCCACCCGCTGACCGGTGAACGCGGGCTGTTCATCGGCGGGTTCGCGCAGCGCATCGTGGGCCTGTCGGTGACGGAGTCGCGCACGCTCCTTGACCTGCTCCAGTCGTACGTGGTCAGGCCGGAGCACATCCTGCGCCACCGCTGGTCGCCGAACCAGCTCGTCCTGTTCGACAACCGCATCACCCAGCACTACGCCGTCGACAACTACGACCGCCAGGCCCGCCGGCTGCACCGGGTGACCGTCGCCGGTGACATCCCGGTCGGCATCGAGGGCAAGGAGAGCTACTCCGTGGAGGGCGACGCCTCGCACTACACGAGCGTGGCGGCCTAGTCACAGCCGGTACGGGCGGCGTCCGCATACTGGGCGGTCTCTCCTTCTGAGCGGAGAGGCCGCCCAGACTGTGGGCGTTTTGCCGTCTCACGTACTGGACGAATCGCGCTCATGCCCAGCACCACCCCCGTCGAGGCCCCGCCCGAGCCCGGCACCGCACTCTCCCACGGCCTCAAGCAGCGCCACCTGTCGATGATCGCCCTCGGCGGTGTCATCGGCGCCGGTCTGTTCGTGGGCTCCGGCGCGGGCATCGCCGCCGCCGGTCCGTCGATCGTCCTCGCCTACACGCTCTCCGGGCTCCTCGTGATGCTGGTGATGCGGATGCTGGGCGAGATGTCGGCCGCTTATCCGTCGTCGGGCTCCTTCTCCGCGCACGCCGAGCGCGCGATCGGCCCCTGGGCGGGCTTCACCGCCGGCTGGTCCTTCTGGGTGCTGCTCTGCACGGCCGTGGGCCTGGAGGGCATCGGCGCGGCGAAGATCGTGACCGGGTGGCTGCCGGGGACGCCGGAGTGGGCGTGGGTGGCGCTGTTCATGGTCGTCTTCTGCGCCACGAACCTCGCCGCCGTGCGGAACTTCGGCGAGTTCGAGTTCTGGTTCGCGGCGCTGAAGGTCGGGGCGATCAGCCTGTTCCTGGTGCTCGGGGTGCTGGCGATCGCGGGCGTGCTGCCGGGCACGGACTCTCCGGGGACCTCGCACCTGACGGAGTTCCTGCCGAACGGCGGCGAGGGGCTGATCATCGGCGTCCTCGCCTCCGTGTTCGCGTACGGCGGCCTGGAGACGGTCACCATCGCGGCGGCGGAGTCGGAGAACCCGGTGAAGGGCGTGGCGAGCGCGGTCCGCACGGCCATGTGGCGCATCGCGCTGTTCTACATCGGCTCGATGGCGGTCATCGTGACGCTGGTCCCGTGGGACTCGCGGGCGGTCACCGAGAAGGGCCCGTACGTCGCCGCCCTCGACTCCCTCGGCATCCCGGGCGCCGGACAGCTCATGAACGTGGTCGTCCTGGTCGCCCTGCTGTCCGCGATGAACGCCAACATCTACGGCTCCTCGCGCATCGCCTACTCCCTGGTGGAGCGCGGGCAGGGCCCGAAGGCGCTGGGCCGGGTGTCGGGCGGGGTGCCGCGGGTCGCCGTACTGGTGTCCTCGGTGTTCGGGTTCGGGTGCGTGGTGCTGAGCTACTGGCGCCCGGACGACGTCTTCTCCTGGCTGCTCAACATGATCGGCGCGGTCATCCTGGTCGTCTGGATCCTCATCGCCGTCTCGCAACTGCGGCTGCGCCGGCAGCTGGAGCGGGAGGCGCCTCAGAAGCTGACCGTGCGGATGTGGGCGTTCCCGGCGCTGACGTGGGTGGCGCTGGCCGGGATGGCCGGGATCTTCGTCCTGATGGCGCGGGAGGCGGACACCCGGGTGCAGCTGTACTCGACCGGCGTCATGACGGTGGTACTGGCGGCCGTGGGCTATGCGTGGCAGCGCGGGCGGGCCGTGAACTGACCTCGCGCAACCCCCCGAAAGCCCCCGTGTGATCCGCACGGGGGCTTTCTGCTGTTAGCTTGTTATTGCAAGCTACTTGCAACAAGCTCTTGAGGGGACCCGTCATGCCCGTCTACACGCTGCCTGAACTGCCGTACGACTACTCCGCGCTCGCCCCCGTGATCAGCCCCGAGATCATCGAGCTGCACCACGACAAGCACCACGCGGCGTACGTGAAGGGCGCCAACGACACGCTGGAGCAGCTCGCGGAGGCACGGGACAAGGAGCAGTGGGCGGCCCTGAACGGGCTGGAGAAGAACCTGGCCTTCCATCTGTCCGGGCACATCCTGCACTCGATCTACTGGCAGAACATGACCGGCCCGAAGGACGGCGGCGGTGAGCCGCTCGCCGCCGACGGGGTCGGGGACCTCGCCGACGCGATCGCCGAGTCCTTCGGGTCGTACGCCGGTTTCAAGACGCAGCTCACCAAGGCCGCCGCGACCACACAGGGTTCCGGCTGGGGTGTGCTCGCGTACGAGCCGGTGAGCGGGCGGCTGGTCGTCGAGCAGGTCTACGACCACCAGGGCAACGTCGGCCAGGGCGCGGTGCCGATCCTCGTGTTCGACGCCTGGGAGCACGCCTTCTACCTCCAGTACAGGAACCAGAAGGTCGACTTCATCGACGCCATGTGGGCCGTCGTCAACTGGCAGGACGTGGCCCGGCGTTACGAGGCGGCCAGGTCCCGCGCGGATGTGCTGCTGCTCGCGCCCTGACGGGTGTATGAATACGTCCTGCTCGTGATCGTCTTCTCACCCTTCACGTGGCAGGCGGCAGGACGGAAGGCCCCCGCGAGGACGTGACTCGCGGGGGCCTTCCGGTGTGCGGGGCGCCTACGGCTTGCGGCCCACACCGCCGTGCTGGCCGATCGGCTCCGGCGTGCTGCCGGCGTCCGGGCGCCACAGGGGGACGGAGACGACGCCCGGCTCCACCAGGTCCAGGCCGTCGAAGAACGCGGTGATCTGCTCGACCGGGCGCAGGAAGTAGGGGACGGCACCGGTCTCGTTGTAGGCGTCCTGGGCCTGTTCGTAGTCCGGGTCGGTGCCGCGGGAGCCGTCGTTGACGCACAGGAAGCTGCCGGAGGGCAGGCCCGCGAGGAGGCGGGTGACGAGGTCCCGGGCCAGGTCGTAGTCGGCGACATGGCCGAGGATGCCGCTGAGGATCAGGGCGGTGGGCCGGGAGAGGTCGAGGGTCTTGCCCGCCTGCTCCAGGATGCGCTCGGGCTCGTACAGGCTCAGGTCCTCGTACGCCGTCACGCCCTCCGGGGTGGAGGTGAGCAGGGCGCGGGCGTGGGTCAGGACGAGCGGGTCGTTGTCGACGTAGACGATCCTCGCCTCGGGGGCGATCCGCTGGGCGACCTCATGGGTGTTGTCGACGGTCGGCAGGCCGGTGCCGACGTCCAGGAACTGGCGTACGCCCGCCTCCTGCACCAGATACCGGATGCTGCGGCCGAGGAAGGCACGGCTGCTGCGGGCGATGGTGACGATGCCGGGGAAGACGGCGGTGTAGGCGTCGCCGGCCTCCTCGTCCACCGGGTAGTTGTCCTTGCCGCCGAGCCAGTAGTTCCAGATCCGGGCCGAATGGGGTACCGAGGTGTCGATCTCCGTCATGTGCCCATGGTGCTACGGAAGACGCAGGTCGCACGGCACATTGAGGGAGAGAAGTGCGGCGGATCCCGTGGCGGTCACCCGGAGTTCGGTGATCGCCGCGTTCCGCAACCGCGGGAGGACCCGGCGGTACTCGCCCAGCGGGATGGACAGCAGCCGGCACAGGGCCAGCCGGAGCAGGGTGTTGTGGGCCACGACGAGGACGCGCTCGCCGGAATGGGCCCGCGCGATGCGGCGCAGGGCGGCGACGCCGCGCTCCGCCGCCTCCTTCGGGTCCTCGGCGCCGGGGAACGGGTGCGCCACGGGGTCGCTCCGGAACGCCTCCGCCGCCTGGGGGTCCTGCGCCGCGAACTCGGCGAGCGTACGGCCCTCCAGAACCCCGAAGTCGCATTCACGCAGGTCGGGTTCGGGGTGGGAGGTGAGGCCGAGGGCGCGGCAGGCGGGGGCGGCGGTGGCGATGGCCCGGGACACCGTGGACGTCCATATCGCGTCCACGGGGTGGGCGGCGGCCCAGCGTCCGAGCGCCTCGGCCTGGGCGCGGCCCTCGTCGGTGAGCGCGATGTCGCTGACGCCGGCGTAGCGGTTCTCGGCGTGCCAGACGGTCTGGCCGTGGCGGGCGAGGAGGAGGGTCGTACTGCTCATGAGTCCGCAGTATCCCGGCCGAGACGGGCGTGCGCATGCGCCGCGACCGGGGGCGGCAGCCAGCCCCGGACCGCGAGTTCGTCGACCAGGCGGGCGTACGGCTCGGTGAAGCGGGTCGTGCGGTCCGGGCGGGGGGTGACGACCGTGCGGACGCGGACCATGCGGTCGGCGATGTCGGGGAGTGTCTCTCCGGTCACCCCGTGCGCCGCCAACGCGGCCATGCCCAGGGCCGGTTCGGTCTGTTCCGGCACCCGTGCCTCGCGGCCGAGGACATCGGCGCGGAGCTGGTTCCAGTACGGGCTGCGGGCCGCGCCGCCGGTGAAGGTGAGGGGGCCGTCGAGGGGGGCGCCGAGGTGGTGGAGGTAGTCCAGGCAGAGCCGTTCGGTGAAGGCGATGCCCTGGAGGAGCGCGGCCCACAGATCGGCCTCGCCCGCGGGTTCGCCGAGGAGCAGGGAGGTCGCGCCGGGCGCCAGGAAGGGGAAGCGTTCGCCCGGGGAGACCAGGGGGTAGGCGATCGCCCCGGCCGGTTCGTGGCGCGCCGCCCGTGCGTCCATCGCCGCCGGGTCCGCCCCCGCGAACGCCGCCGTCAGCACGCCCGCGCCCACGCCCGAGGCGCCGCCGGGCAGCCAACTCCCGTCGGGGGCCCGGTGGTTGTAGACCACGCCGGTCGGGTCGTGGACCGGCGTCGGGGAGGCGCCCTTGAGGACCAGGGTGGTGCCGAGCACCGAGTTCCAGGAGCCCGCGCGCAGGGCACCGGCCGCGATCTGGGCCGCGCAGCCGTCCGTCATGCCGGCGATGACCGGAGTGCCGACCGGGACACCGGTGGCCTCGGCGGCACTCGCGCAGACCTCGCCGAGGCGGGTGCCGGGGCGTACGACGTCGGGCAGCTCCGGCACACCCGGAAGGTGCGGCCAGGCGTCGCCCGTCACGTCGTACCCCGTCTTCAGGGCGTGACTGGAGTCGGTGGGGACGGGGCCGCCCGTGAGGCGGGCGGTGATCACGTCGGGCTGGTGGGTGATCCGGCCCGGGCCGTGCACGCGGCGCAGCCACAGGGCCTTCGGCAGCCCCCAGGTGTTCTGCACCGCGAGGCCCGCCCCGCGCAGCCGCTCCGCCTCCGCCCACGCCCGCCCGTCGTCGTACATCAGCGCCGGGGTCACCGGCCGCCCGCCGCCGTCCGTCAACAGCACGGTCCCGGACGTCCCGCACACCGCGAGCCCGCCGACCCTGCCGGGGCGCTCGCCCAGCGCCACCCGGGACGCCACGCACACCGCCGTCCACCACTCCCCCGGGTCCTGCTCGTGCCGTACGCCGTCACGCCGCCCGCGCAGCGGGGCCGAGCCGCTGCCCAGGACCGTGCCGTCGGCCGTGACGAGCAGGGCGCGGACGCTCTGCGTCCCGAGGTCGATCCCGAGCCACGTCTCCTGCTCCATCCCGGCCTCCCGCACATCCAGAACCGTGAACTTCTCACTCTGCCCCGATATGTGGGTGGGCGCGAGGGGTTGACGGCCGTCTTCCGCCGTTACACCCTCTGTTATCGAGTCGTCTCGATGTGTTGTCCGAGCACGCTGTTCGAGGCCGACCGGCCGCAGTGTCCAGGGCGAAGGATCACCGCATGAGCTCCACGGGCAACGCACCCCAGGGCCCCGCGGCCCGCCAGGCCGCCATGGCCGAAAGGGTCCTCGCCGACGGTTCGGCGACCGCGGCCGAGCTCGCCGAGCACTTCGGGGTCAGCCTGATGACCATCCACCGCGACCTGGACGAGCTCGAACGGCAGGGAATGGTGCGGAAGTTCAGGGGCGGGGTGACGGCCCAGCCGTCCGGGGTCTTCGAGTCGAACGTGCAGTACCGGCTGAAGACCATGCGCGCGGAGAAGGCGGCGGTCGCCGAGCACGCGCTGGGGCTGATCGAGCCGGGCATGGCGATCATGCTGGACGACTCCACCTCCGCCCTGGAGATAGCCCGCCGCCTCCGCCTCGGCGAGGTCACCCCGCTCACGGTCGTCACCAACTTCCTGGAGGCCGTCAACCTCCTCGCCGACCAGCGCGGCATCCACCTCATGGCCCTCGGCGGCGACTACGACCCCCTGCACTCCTCCTTCCTCGGCGTCTCCTGCGTCGAGGCGATCCAGTCGCTGCGGGTGGACGTCTGCTTCGCGTCCACGTCGGCCGTGCACGGGGGGTACGCCTACCACCAGGAGCAGCACATCGTGTCGGTGAAGCGGGCGATGCTCGACTCGGCCGCCCGCAACGTCCTGCTGATCGACCACACCAAACTCGCCCGGACCGCCCTGCACCGCGTCGCCCCCCTCTCCCGCTTCGACCTGCTGCTGGTCGACGACGGGGCACCGGCGGACGCGCTGCGCGACCTGGACGAACACAAGGTCCGTTACGAGGTCTGTGCGACGAGGGGCGGCGACGACCCGCGATGAGCGACCCCTTACAGGTACTGACAGCCGGCGACCACTTCGTGCGGCCGGGGCTGATCGCCCGGGCCCTCGGGAGTTGACGCTCGGCCGGCCCCTGGAGCCGTTCGGCCCGGTGGCCGAGGTACAGGAGGCGTGCGGTACGGAGGACGAGGTGATCGCGGCCCTGGAGGGCGCGGAGGTCCTGGTCCCCCAGATGGCGCCGGTCACCGAACGCGTCCTGGACTCCGCCGCCGAGCGGCTGCGGCTGGTCGTGGTCTGCCGCATCCCCCAGTCCCACGACCTGCTGGCCCGGCAGGGCAGTTGGAAGGGCGCGGCGTACTACACGTACGAACACAGCGGCCTGGAACTGGAGGACCTCCCCATCGGCCTGGTCGGCTACGGCGCGGTCGGCAGCCGGGTGGCCCGCGTGCTGTGCGCGTTCGGCGCGCGGGTGACGGTCCACGACCCCCATGTCCGCGGCGAGATCCACGGCCTGCGCGTGACGTCCCTGGACGAACTCCTGTCCCGCTCAAGGGCGATCACCCTGCACGCCCGCCTCACCCCGGAAACCCGCGGCCTGCTGGGCGCCCGCGAGCTGGCCCTCCTCCCACCCGGCGCGGTGGTCGTCAACGCGGCCCGCGGCCCCCTCCTCGACGAGGGCGCACTGTGCGACGCCCTGGAAAGCGGCCAGGTGTCGGCGGCGGCCCTGGACACCTACGCACAGGAACCGCTCCCGCCCGGCTCCCGCCTGCTCGGCCTGGCCGACCGGGTCGTGCTCACCCCGCACCTGGGCGGGGCGAGCCGCGCGGTGGCCGAAAAGGGTGCGGCTGCCGCGGCGGCGGAGGTAGGCCGCTGGGTCAGGGGGGAACCATTGGCCCACTCACTCAGCTGACGCCCACAGTCCCAAGGGCGTTGCCGGAGCCACCGACCGGCTGAGAGCGCCCCGCAGGCGAAGGAGCCATATACATGTACGTCGGGATCGACGTCGGTACGTCCACCGTGAAAGCCGCCGCCTTCGACTCCGAGGGCCGTGAGCTCAAGGTCGCCGCCCGGCCGGTGCGGCTCAGCATGCGGGGCGGGACGGTCGAGCAGGACATGGACGAGGTGTACGGGGCCGTCGTCGCCGTACTGGAGGAGGTGACCGGCGAGGCGGTGGAGCTGGCCGGGCTCACCGGCCAGGGGGACGGCGTGTGGCTGCTGGACCGGGACGGGCGTCCCGTCCGGCCCGCCGTCTCCTGGATGGACGGCCGGGCCGCCGAACTCGTCGACCGCTGGCTCGCGGACGGCACCTTCGAGACCGTCTTCCGCCGCACCGGCAGCGCCATGTTCCCCGGCTGCCCGGGCCCCCTGCTCGCCTGGCTGGACAGTCACGACCCGAAGTCCCTGGCCGCGGCGACGGCGGCCGTCTACTGCAAGGACATGGTGTTCCAGCGGCTGACCGGCGCGCCCCGCGCGACGACCGACGTGTCGGACGCGTCGATGCCGTTCCTGGACCCGAGGACCCGCGCCTACGACAACCGTGTCGTGGAACTCCTCGGCCTGACCCACCGCCGGGGTCTGCTCGCCCCGATCAGCGACCCGGTCGCCACGGGCGCGGCGCGGGGTGAGGGCCTGCCCGCCGGCACCCCTCTCGCCAACGGCCCCTACGACCTCGCGGCCTGCGCGCTCGGCGCCGGTGTCACGGAACCCGGCGACGGCCTGCTGATCGTCGGCACCTGTCTGGCCGCCCTCGTCGCCACGACCGGTCTCGACCTGACCGGCGAACCGGCCGGCCTGCACATCTCCACCGACCGCCCCGGCCACTGGCTGCGCGCGATGCCCGCGATGGTCGGTACGGCCGCCCTGGACTGGGTGCTGTCGACGACCCGGATCGCCCATGACGAGGTCGACTCCCTCCTCGCCGACACCCCGCCCGGCGCGAACGGCGTCCGCGTCCTCCCCTACTTCGCGCCCTCCGGCGAACGCGCCCCCTTCGTCGAGCCCCGCCTGCGGGCCGAACTCACCGGCGTCTCCCTGGAGTCGACCCCGGCCGACCTCGTCCGAGCCACCTGCGAGGGCATCGGCTACGCGGCCCGGCACTGTCTGGAGGCGGCGGGCCTGACGGGTTCGCTCGCCGTGTGCGGGGGCGGCACCCGCAGCCCCGCCTGGATGCGGCTGCTGGCGGACGTGCTGGGACGGCCGTTGCGGGTCGTGGAGGGCGAAGTGGGCGCGCGGGGCGCGGTGTTGGCGGCGGCGGAGCGGTACGGGGTCGCGCTGGACACCGCCGCGTGGACCCGACCGACGACGATCGTCGAGCCGGACCCCGGGCGGGCGGCGTACTACGCGAAGGGCTACGACGACCATCTGACGCGGCTGGACGCGGCCCGGGCACGGGCGCGGATCTGAAGAACCGAGGCAGCGGAGCGAGCGATTTCGGGGGCGCGTCCGGCGCGTACGCGCTGTACTACGAACTCGGGGTCGACGCGGTGAGGACCGACGTCCGGAGCCGGTGGTGATCGCCGGGCGGAGCCGAGGAGGGGCCGATGTTCTTCGAGAAGAAGTACTGCCCGACCTGCAAGAAGTACGACCGGAAGTTCCGCAAGCTCGAAGGCCGGGAGTGGACGGTGGTCGAGCAGCGGCATCGCGGCAGGACCGACCTGTGGCGCTGCACCTCCGCGGGCTGCCGCTTCTACCAGCCCGCGCACAACCAGCGCGACGGCGCCCGGCTCCCGGAGGAGTTCCGGAACCCGGCCGCCGAGCCCGCGGAGTGATCCCTACAGGTTGCTGAAGTCGGGGCCCTTCGTCCGGGTGCGCTTGATCTCGTAGAACCCGGGGACCGAGGCGACGGCCAGGGTGCCGTCCCAGAGGCGGACCGCGTCGTCGCCCTTGGGGGCCGGGGTGACGACCGGGCCGAAGAAGGCGATCTGTTCGCCGTCGGGGCCGGGGACGGCGATGACGGGGGTGCCGACCTCCTGGCCGACCTTCTCGATGCCCTCCTTGTGGGAGGCGCGCAGCTCGGCGTCGAACTCGAAGTCCTTCTGGTCGGCGTAGTCGATCAGGTCGGCGGGCAGCCCGGCGTCGGCCAGGGCACCGGCTATGGCCTCCAGCGTCGGGCCTTCGCCGTTGTTGTGGAAGCGGGTGCCGAGCGCGGTGTAGAGCGGGCCGAGGACGTCGGCGCCGTGCTTCTGCCAGGCGGCGGTCACCACCCGCGCCGGCTTCCACGCCTTGGTCGCCAGCATGTCCCGGTACTCCTCGGGCAGCTGGTCCAGCTTGTCCTCGTTGAGCACGGCCAGGCTCATGATGTGCCAGCGCACCTCGATGTCCCTGACCTTCTCCACCTCCAGCACCCACCGCGAGGTCATCCACGCCCAGGGGCACAGGGGGTCGAACCAGAAGTCGACGGGGGTCTTCGCGGAGGTGCTCGCGGTCTCGGACATGCGTCTCCTAAGGAAAGTGTTCGATTCGTACGGACAACGCCGTCCACCCGCACCCCATTCCCTGCTCCCGAGCGTCAGGGGCACATGGCAGGATCGGTGCTGTCCACATACCGAACACCCGCTGTCGACTTCAGGGAGTGCCGCCCGTGCCCGGTGAGAATCTGTCCCGTGACGAGGCCCGGGAGCGGGCCGCCCTGCTGTCCGTCGACGGGTACGACGTGTCCCTCGACGTGCGTTCGGCCGCGGAGGACGGCGACGAGTCCCCGCGCACCTTCCGGTCCGTCACCACGATCCGCTTCCGCTGCGCCGAGCCCGGCGCCACCAGCTTCGCCGACCTGATCGCGCCGAGTGTGACCTCCGTCTCCCTCAACGGCCGTGATCTCGACCCGGGCGAGGTCTTCGACGGTTCCCGGATCACGCTGGAGGACCTCGCCGCCGAGAACGAGCTCGTGGTGGACGCCCAGTGCGCCTACTCCCGCACCGGCGAGGGGCTGCACCGCTTCGTCGACCCCGAGGACGGCGAGGTCTACCTCTACACGCAGTACGAGCCGGCCGACTCCCGCCGGGTCTTCGCGGGCTTCGAGCAGCCCGACCTCAAGGCCCCGTTCCGCTTCGAGGTGCGGGCGCCGGAGGAGTGGACGGTGTGGAGCAACGGGGTCGGGGAGCACGCGGACGGCGTGTGGCGGTTCGCGGAGACGAAGCCGATCTCGACGTACATCACGTGCGTGGTGGCCGGTCCGTACCACTACGTGACCGACTCCTACTCCCGCACCCTCGCCGACGGCAGCACGCTGGAGATCCCGCTCGGCGCGATGTGCCGCAAGGGGCTCGCCCCGCACTTCGACGCCGACGACATCTTCCTGGTCACCAAGCAGGGCCTGGACTTCTTCCACGACCACTTCGACTACCCGTACCCGTTCGGGAAGTACGACCAGGCGTTCGTGCCCGAGTACAACCTCGGCGCGATGGAGAACCCGGGACTGGTCACCTTCCGTGAGGAGTTCATCTTCCGCGGCAAGGTGACGCAGGCGTCCTACGAGGGCCGGGCCAACGTGGTCCTGCACGAGATGGCGCACATGTGGTTCGGCGACCTGGTCACCATGGTGTGGTGGGACGACCTGTGGCTGAAGGAGTCCTTCGCGGACTTCATGGGCACGTTCGCCAACGTCGGCGCGACCCGCTTCAAGGACGCCTGGATCACCTTCGCCAACCGCCGCAAGGCCTGGGCGTACCGCGCCGACCAGCTGCCCTCCACGCACCCCATCACCGCCGACATCCGCGACCTCCAGGACGCGAAGCTCAACTTCGACGGCATCACGTACGCCAAGGGCGCCTCCGTGCTCAAGCAGTTGGTGGCGTACGTCGGGCAGGACGCGTTCCTCGAAGGCGCGCGGCGCTACTTCAAGCGGCACGCGTACGGCAACACGCGCCTCGGCGATCTGCTGTCGGTCCTTGAGGAGACCAGCGGCCGGGACATGGCGGCGTGGTCGCGGTCCTGGCTCCAGACGGCGGGCGTCAACTCCCTCACCCCGCAGGTGCTGTTGAGCGCCGAGGGCCGGATCACCGAGCTGGCGGTGTTGCAGGAGGCCGCCGAGTCGCACCCCGAACTGCGCCCGCACCGGATCGCGGTGGGCCTGTACCGCAAGGGCGCCGACGGCGCCGTCGAGCGGTACGCGCGCGTGGAGGTGGACGTCGACGGGCCGCGTACGGTCGTGCCGGAGCTGGTGGGTGCCGAGGCGCCGGAGCTGGTGCTGGTCAACGACGACGACCTGACGTACTGCAAGACGCGGTTCGACACGGGGTCGCTGGAGACACTGAAGGCGCACCTCGGCGATCTGACGGACCCGCTCGCCCGCGCCCTGTGCTGGTCCGCGTTGTGGAACATGACGCGGGACGCGCTGCTGCCGGCCCGCGACTTCGTGGACCTGGTGCTGCGCTTCGCGGGCCGCGAGTCGGACATCGGCGTGCTCCAGATGCTCCACGCGTGGGCGCACTCCTCGCTGGTCAACTATGTGGCGCCCGAGTGGCGTCCGACGGGTGAGCGGCTGCTCGCCGAGGGCGCGCTGAAGGAGCTGCGGCTGGCCGAGCCGGGCAGCGAGCACCAGCTGGCGTGGGCGCGGTTCTTCGCGTCCGCGGCGTCCGGCGAGGCCGATCTCCGGCTGCTCCAGGGCCTGTTGGAGGGGTCGGCGAAGATCGACGGTCTGACGGTCGACCAGGAGCTGCGCTGGGCGTTCCTCGGTCCGCTGGCCGCGCACGGGGTCGCGGACGAGGAGGTGCTGGCGGCCGAGCTGGCCCGCGACGACACCGCGTCCGGCAAGCGCCACCAGGTCCGCTGCCTGGCCTCGCGGCCGTCGGCGGCGGTGAAGGCGCAGGCGTGGGCGCAGGTGGTGGAGTCGGACGCGCTGTCGAACGCGCTGGTGGAGGCGACGATCGGGGGCTGGAACCAGTCCTCGCAGCGGGAGTTGCTGGCGCCGTACGCCCAGAAGTACTTCGCGGCGATCGAGCGGGTGTGGGCGGACCGGTCGATCCAGATCGGGATGGACGTGGTGCGGGGCCTGTTCCCCTCGCTCCAGGACTCCCCCGACACGCTCACCGCGACGGACGCGTGGCTGTCGGCGCACGAGGACGCGCCGCCGGCGCTGCGCCGGCTGGTCCTGGAGGCGCGGGACGACCTGGCCCGGGCGCTGCGGGGGCAGGCGTGCGACGCGAAGGCGGGCTGAGGAACCGCGCTCCAAAGCCCGATCTCTGCCCTGAGCTTGGGCGGTAGGTAGCCGTTACGAAGTTCAGTCAATAACGGCCGTAACCCCTGGTCCACCCCATTCGGACCAGGGGTTTTCGCCGCCTACTCGGCATCCGAACACCCGTCCTTTAGTGCCGTCTTGTCCGCATTTATCGACAGGCACGTAACAGCGGTTAGAGGGCGGTCCCGCGGCGGGAATCCCCGCTGCATGAACCACAACACCCCGGTCCCCCCGCTCTCCCCCCGCCCGGTCCGCCACCTCTCGGAGGTGCACCGCCGGGTGATGACGACGGCGCAGCTGCGCACGCACGGCATCTCGCCGGCCGACGTGAACGAGCAGTGCCGCCCCGGCGGCCCCTGGCAGCAGATCCTCCCGGGCGTGATCCTGCTCCACCCCGGCCCGCCGACCAGCGAGGAGCGGCTGCACGCGGTCCTGATGTACGCGGCGAAGGAGCGCCCGGCGGGGGTCCCGGCGCAGCCGGGCGCGGAGGAGGCGCACGCCCCGACGTACACGGAGGCGATGCTGACCGGCCTCGCGGCCCTGACCCTGCACGGCTTCACGTCCTCGCCGCCGCTGATGGCGGTCGACAAGATCGACGTCCTGGTCCCGCGGCTGCGCCGGCTGCGCTCGACGGGCAGCGCGCGGATCGTCCGTACGGCGTCCCTGCCGACCCCGCAGCAGGTGACGGGCGTCCCGGTGGCGCCGGTGCCGCGGGCGCTGGCGGACGCGGTGTCGGAGCTGACGGACGCGGGCGCGGTACGCCGGCTGCTCACCGAGGCCGTCCGGGGCGGTCACTGCGAACCGGCGGCGGTGGTACGGGAGTTGAACGCGGCGAAGCTGCTGTCCCGCCCGCACGTGGTGGACGCGGTGGACTCCCTGCTCGCCGAGGGCCGGGCGATCGCGGAGGACCGCCTCTACCGCATGGTCCGCGAACACGGCCTGCCGGACCCGGTGTGGAACGTCGACCTGCGGCTGCCCGGCGGCCCGCACCTCGGCGGCCTGGACGCGTACTGGCCCGAGCAGGCCGTGGCGGTCGAACTGGACACCCGCGCCCCGCGCCAGGACGACGACGCGCTGTGGTCGGAGTACGCCCGCAAGCGCGAGCACCTGGAGCGCCTCGGCATCACGGTCGTCCACATCACCCCGAAGAAGCTCCGCGAGTCGGTGGAACAGCAGGCGGCCGTGGTCCGTACGGCCCTGATGGCGTCCGGCGACCGCGACCCGGCCGCGTATGTCGTGGTGCTGCCCCGGTAGTGACGGACCGGGGCGGGACCAGGAGGGGAGAGGAGGGGCCGCCGGGCGGAGGGGACCGGGCGGCCCCTCCTCGCGCGCGGATCAGGACGCCGGGTAGCCGATCAGGGCCAGCTCCTTTTCGAGATCGTCCAGGGACAGGGGGGCCGGGGACGGGTTGAGCCGGGACACCACGGCCCCGGTCAGCGGGCGCAGGGCCCAGACATGGCGTACGGCGTCGAGGTCCACCTCGGTCTCGTAGTACTCCTCGGCGAACTCCCGGTATCCCTCGGGCCGTCCGTCGAGCAGCACCTCGAAGAGCCACTCGGCGCTGCCGTCGTCCTCCCCGCCCGCCTCGACCGCCCCGGCGTGCCAGGCGGGGTCGGCCGCCTCCCGCCAGAAGCACACCGTGGCCAGCGGCGTCCCGTTCTCGTCGGTGAAGGACGGCTCGGTGACATACGGCCGGAACACCTCGGGGAGCCCGTCGAAGAGGCCGGGCCAGGGCTCGTGGTCCTCCCGCGCGTACGGGCTCATCGGCGACTCGTGGTCGAAGCCGCGGGCATAGGCGCCGGCCGGCGAGAACACGATCGCGTACTCGTTGCCGCTCCCGTCCCGCATCGACGCCATCTCCTCGGTGGGCGACCAGCGGGCGGAGTACGAGAAGTACCGGTCCTCCCAGTCGGGGGACAGGACGGCGTCGAGCACGGCCAGGGCCCGGCAGCGGTCGCGGAGGACCGGTATCGCGGGCAGGCGGCTGATCAGGGCGTGAACGGACATGCCCCCATCCAAGCGGAGCCCACCGACAACCGGCACGGTCGGAACGCCGTCGCGTCCGGCTTCACCGGCCCCGTCACAGCGGTTCCGGGAGGCTCGGGCGGGGGGTCGCGGCCGTGTGGATGCCGTCCAGCAGGGCCGCGTACGACGCGATCATCCTCGTACGGCTGAAGCGTTCGCGGCTCGCCGCGAGGGCGCCCGCCCGGTCCGGGCGGGCGGCCACCGCCTCCGTCCAGGCCGTGGCGATCGCCGCCGGGTCCGGCGGGGTCACGAAGCCGAGGCCGGTCACGATCGCCGCGCTGTCGCCGACGTCCGTCGTCACCGGCACCGCGCCGCACATCATGCCCTCGATCAGGCAGAGCGGGGCCGCCTCGCCCCAGGCGGAGGTGAGGGCGACCACGTCCGAGGCCGCGTACACGGTCTCCATGTCCCGGCGCACGCCCAGCAGACGCAGTCGGGAACGGTCCAGCGTGCCCAGGTCCGCCATCAGGTCCGCGTTGGCCGGTGTCATGCCCGCCCCGCACATCAGGACGTGCCCGGCCGGCTCCCGGTCCAGCCACTCCCTCGCCGCCCGCAAGAACAGCGGGACGTTCTTCATCGCGTCGTAGCGGGCGGCGAAGACGACCACCGGGGCCGACGCCGGGATGCGCAGGTCCTCGCGGAGCGCGAGGCGGCGGGCCGCGTCCGGGCGGAAGCGGAGCAGGTCGACGCCGTTGGGGATGACGTGCAGGAGCTCGGCGGGGATGCCCGCCGCCTGGTACGCGGCTCTCGTCGACTCCGCGCAGCAGACGGCGGCCGCGACCGTGCCGTCGGCGATGGCCGCCTTCAGCGCGTCCAGCGCCTCGCCCTGGTTCTGCGGGTCCGAGCGGTGCAGGCAGACGACGACCGGGCGGCGGGGCAGGCCGGACTGGTTCAGCAGGGCCAGCGGCTGCTCCTTCAGGGACAGGATGACGTCCGCCGCCGCCATCGCCCTCGCCGTTTCGGCCAGGTCCGGCCCGGTGAAGGCGGCCGGATCGCCCTGCCTCCGGTCGAGTGCGGAGACCACCACGCCCGCCGAGGTCAACGCGCGATGACACGCGTCGTCCTGCATGCGCTGGCGGGTGGCCTCCCGGTACATCTCCGCGTGCACGCTGAGCACGTGGTGGTGCTGGCCGCCCTCCACCAGGCCCAGCACCACGTCGGTGTGCACGATCCGGGCACCGCCGGAGAAGAACCCCTCGTAGACCGACAACACTCGCAGTCCGTGTCCCGTACGCACACGACCACCCGCCTTGCACTCAGATCGAGCCATCCCCGTGAACTGCGGGTTAGCCGATATGAGGCGGTACGGACGTTACGTCCGGATGAACGCGGTGCTTCGTGTCCGGGTCGGCGTGGCTACTCGCCGCAGAACTCCGCCTCGACCACCGCGACCGCGTCCCCCGACCAGTCGCCGTTGAAGTTGAAGGCGACGGAATGCCGGCCGTCGCCGGTGGTCAGGGCCACCGTCTGGGAGCCGTGGATGCCGCCGTCGTGGCCCCAGACACGCAGGCCGCAGCTGAGCGCGACACCCGCGATGCCGAGACCGTACTGACCGGGTCCGCCGGTCGGCACGGTCGTCTTCATCTCCTTCAGCTGCTTGGGCGGAAGCAGCCGGCCCTTCAGCAGGGCCGCGTAGAAGCGGTTGAGGTCCTTGGAGTCGGAGATCATCTCGCCCGCCGAGCCAGCGAGGGACGGGTTGAGCTTCGTGACGTCGTACGTCGGTCCCGTCGTCGTCTCCGCGAGCTTGGAGTAGGCACGGCTGCTGGGCTGCGGGACGGTGGCGCGGGTGCCGGGCACGGAGGTGGCGTGCAGGCCGAGCGGCTCGATCACCCGCCGCCGGATCTCGTCGCCGTACGGCGCCCCCGTCACCTTCTCGATCACCATCCCCGCGACGATGTAGTTGGTGTTGGAGTACTGCCACGTCGTGCCCGGCGCGAACTCCGGCTGGTGGGTCATGGCGATCGCCACCAGGTCCCGCGGCGTCCTGGTGTCGTAGCGGTGCTTGAAGAAGCCGTCCGCCATGAAGTAGGTCCGGACGAACTCCGCGTCCTCGGTGTAGTCGTAGATGCCGCTGGTGTGGTTGAGGAGTTGCCGGAGGGTGATCTTGCCGCCGTCGTGGCCGTTCCCCCGCACCACGCCCGGCAGCCACTTCTCCACCGTGTCGTCCAGCGACAGCCGTCCCTCCGCCTCCAGTTGGAGCAGCACGGTCGACACGAAGGTCTTGGTGATGCTGCCGATGCGGTAGCGGTCGTCGGCCGAACGGGGCGCGCCGGTGCGCAGGTTGCCCACGCCGGCCGTCGCCGACCAGTTCCCCGCGGTGAGGGTGACGCCGGGGACGCCATCCTTCACGGCGGCCTCGATCGCCTCCCGGGTCGCCTCGTGGTCGCCGTGACCTCTCGGGGCGGCGAACGCGGGTGCCGCCAGTGCCGCCGACAGCACCACCGCCGTCACCGCCACGAGAGTCGTCCGTACGGTCCTCATGCTCTTCCCCTTCCGGCCTTCGCTGCTGGTCGGGGAGGGAGACACGGGCGCGATCGCCGAGGTTGACCGCTCTGCTCCGGTTGAGCGGTTTTCAGCCCTTCTTCAGCACCAGCTCCGTGTTGCGGTCCCGCGCCGCGCCGCCCAGCGTGGTGCTGGCGCCCGGGGCGTTGAAGGACAGCTCTCGGTACAGCGCCGCCAGGCCCGTCTGGGAGAGGTCGGCGAAGTCGGTGCGGTGCGGGGCGGAGGACTCGACGCAGGTGGTGAACAGGGAGAGCGTGCCGTCCTTGTTGTCCACCAGCTCGATGACGCGGGCGAGCTGGGGGTAGTCGACGTGGGAGGCGGTGGAGATCTCCCAGAAGCCGTGGCCGCCGCCGGAGCCGCTGTGCGCGGTGATGTCGTTGCGGTGGATGTGGCCGTTGACCCAGGCCAGGACGTTGCGTTGGCGGGACAGCAGGGAGACGACCTCCGCACCGCTGTGCCGCCGCTCGCCGGGGCGGGCCGGGTCGGGGCGGGTGTTGTCCATCGACTTGCTGGTGTGGTGGCTGAAGACGATGGCGTACGAGTCCTTGTTGTCCTTCAGGGTCTTCTCCAGCCACTTCAGCTGGGCGGTCCCCACGGACCCTTCGTAGTGGCCGCCGGCGTCGGTGGTGTCGAGGCTGATGCCGATGACGTCGTCGGCGATGCGGAAGGTGTAGTACTGGGTGCCCGCGTCGAGGTTGGCGGTGGAGTAGCCGTGGCCCACGGGTCCGAGGCCGCGGTGGGCCGGGTCGAGGTGGGCCTTGAGGTACTCGGTCGGCGTGTACGGTGCCCGGTTCTCGTCCGGCGTGACCGAGCGCATGTCGCGGGCGTGCGCCTTGAGCAGCTCGCGGAAGCCGGCGCCCTTGGGGTCCTTGGCCGTCTTGATGGCGTCCTGGAGCTTCTTCGCCTCGGCGGCCGGCAGGCTCATGAGCTTCTTGCCGCCCATCGCGTACTCGGTGAGCCAGGGGTCGGCGTGGGAGCCGTAGCAGCCGAGCGGCATGGCGTCGTGGTTGCCGACCGTGGAGTACCAGGGCAGGTTCAGGCCGGGGCTGTTGAGCTCGCGGATCGCGGCGGCGAGGAAGCCGTCGAGGTGCGGGAAGCCGCGCTGCTTGTCGGCGTCGCGGACCGTGGCGTCGGGCTGCCAGTACTGCTTGATGCCGCTGTTCATGACGCCCTCGTAGTGCCGCGGGTCACCGGAGTTGGCGCTGATCCGGCCGCCGCTCATCACCGTCAGGAACCACTCCAGCTCCGTCTTGGCGTTGTTGTCCGTGTTGTCGCCGGTGGTCATCGCGAAGTGCAGCGGGGCACCGGTGACGGGCGCGCCGCGCAGGGCGTTGATCCGCTCGACGAGGGCGATCGCGCCGTGCACGGTGAGCGCCTCCTGGGGGCGCCAGGCGTGCACGTCGGTCGAGCGCAGGTACTCCAGGCGCATCGGGTGCTGGGCGTCGATGATGTGCATGTCGGTGAGCTGCACGAACGCGGCGAGCGCGGTACGGCGGCCGGCCCGGCCGGACTTCGCGGCGGCGAGGTCGCCGCGCACGACACGCGCCCAGCCGGGGCCGTCGCCGAGGCGGCGGAAGCCGGAGGAGGTGCGCGGGGCGGCGACGGTGGCGACCGTGGTGCCGCGGGTGTAGGGCGCGAGGGGGGCGGCCGCCGGGGCCCGCCGGGACTGGGCGACCGGCGCCTCGGCGGCGGTGTCGGCGGCGGGCGTGGTGGTGGCGGCCTGGCTGTCGGTGGGCCGCAGGGCGTAGCCGACGCCGGCGGAGACGGCTGCGGCGCCGGTGGCGGCGAGGACGGTACGGCGGTTGACCGCCAGGGCGGAGGTGGCGACAGAGCGTATGCGCGACATGGCGCGATCTCCCCGAGTGCGAACGCGTCGGCAGTGGTCGCGGGTCGCTCGCTGCCGCGAATTCCCCGCTCACTCCGGATCGTTGGCAGCGGGGATGGCCTGCGCGTGAACGAGGCGGCAACGCGCGACGCCGATCACCGTACGTGGATCTTGGGGGACCCTGGGTGTCTACGAGGGCTCGCCGGTTGGCCGGAGAGTGGTCACGCTCAGTTCATCTGGCGGGGTAGTCGAGGGGGACGCCGGCAGGAGGGTGAAGCTCGCCCGGACCTTCTCGTAGGTCTTGACCGGCTGGGTCGCGGTGGGCTGGTACCAGGTGTTGATCTGGTACGTCTGCCCCTCCACCGTGAAGCCGAGAAGCACCGCGTGCCAGGACTCGCCGTTGAGCGTGAAGGTGTACTCCCACAGGACCGCGGGCCAGCCCTCGAAGCGGGCCTCCTCCAAGCGGATCTTCTGGTACCCGTCGCCCTGCCGGGCGTTCTTCTCCGACGTCTTCCAGGTCTTCATCAGGTCGCCGCGAGCGAGGGAGGACTTGGCCGCCACCTCCTGGTCCCCGCTCGGGGAGGTGTAGTGCACCTCGGCGACGGTCTTCACGTCCCGGTGCCAGCCCTGGGGCGGGAGCCAGGCGTACCCGCCCGCCTCCTCACGCGCCTCGGGCGGCGGGCTCGTACGCGGGGCGCCGCCGATCTCGATGACCGGGGCCACCTGCTCCTGGGCGCCGAAGTGAAGAGAGAAGCCGAGGACGGCCGCGACGACGAAGACCGCGGTGAGCGCCCAGCCGGCGATGAGGCGCCCGGCCCTGCGCTCCGGCGCGGTGTGCCCGAGGGCGATGTCCGTGTCGAGGGAGTAGTAGAGCGTGGACGTCGGGGGTTCCGGTTCCTCGTCCCCCTCCTGCTGACGTGTGCCCGGGTCGCCGACGGGGGCGAGCGGCTCGACGTCCAGCAGCGACGCCACATACCTCCGCCACAGCGGCAGATCCCGGCGGCGGCCGTGTTCGATGAGGTGGTCCAGGGCCTCGGGGCGGGTGTCCGTCAGGGAGGCCCAGTAGCGCTCCGCGAGGCGGCTCATGATTCGAGCACCTCTTCACCCGCCGAGGCCGCGGGCGCCGCCGGTTCGGGCTGGGTCCCGGCGATCGCCGCCTGGAGCGTGCGCGCGCTGCCGAACTGCCTCAGCAGCGCGGGCGCCGACGCCCCGACCGCCACGGTGGCCAGCGCGCCCGTCAGCTGACCGGAGAAGAGCCAGCCGGCGCCCGCGCCGAGGGAGACCCGGGTCAGGGCGGCCAGCGCGTCGGAGGGCGGGTCGATGTACTTGTCGAAGCGCGGCAGCTTGTCGCGCCGCCGGTTCCGCGACAGCGCCCGGTGCCTGGCCGCCTGCCACGTCGCGATCCGGCCGTAGAAGACCACGATCTCCACGACGAGGCCGCCCAGCGCACCGTATGTGATGGACATCGACCATTCCATGGCCGTCCCCCTCGGCAATGGCGATGCCGCTCAGCATCCCAGACGAGCGGCCCGTCCGGGAGGGAATCGCGGCGACGGCCGCCGGTCACTCCCGTACGCCCGTCACCCGTCCCGTCACCGGCCGCTCCCGCCACAGCGCGAGCCCCACGTCCACCAGCCCGACCCGGTTCAGCGCGGGCACCTCCGTCAGGGGGTGCCAGGCCGCCATGTCCGTGGAGCCGCCGACCTCGGGGCGCAGTTCGCCGCCGGTGACCCGGCCCTCGTAGACGAGGCGCAGGCCCTGGCGGTCGATGTTCCGGCCCCACCTCCGCTTCTGTGTGAGGCGGATGGAGTTCACGCCGAGCAGGCCGGTGATCTCGATCGTGTGTCCCGTCTCCTCCATCACCTCCCGCAGCACGGTGTCGTAGGGGTCCTCGCCGTGTTCCATGCCGCCGCCCGGCAGGGTCCACTCCGGTTTGCCGTCGTCGTCGATCCAGCGGGCGAGGAGGATCTGTTCGTCACGGACGCACACGGCGTAGGCCGCCACCCTCAACTTCTTGCGCATGCAGTGAAGTTAGCCCGCGGGGTCGGGATTGGCCGGGGAGTGTTCCGGGGCCGACCAGCGCAGCGGGAGTGCCGAGGGCCGTTCGACGGCCTGCGTGACGGTGAACCGCACCCGGCGTTCGGTGCCTGCGAACTCCGTCCGTGCCTCGCCCGTGAGCTGGAGGGTGGTGCCCGTCGTCCAGTCCAGGAACAGCAGGCCCGCCCTGGGGTCGGTGTCGAGGTTCCCCAGGGAGAGGAACATCGAGTTGCCCGGGTAGTCGCGCCAGCTGAGCTCGAGCGGTGAAGCGACGTGCACGAAGCCGGGGTTGCCGCCGCGGTGGCTGGCGTCGGCGCCGCCCGGGTGGCCGGTCGCCAGGAAGAAGGTGTCGGACGCGGTGATGAACTCCGCCTGCGACGGCGTCAGTTCGGATCCGCGTCGCGGTTCCTGCCCGGCCCGGTCGGCCACCACCTCGTACGAGTCCCTCTTCTGCAGATACTTCGGGCAGTTGGCGAAGACCTGTTCCGCCGTCACCACGAATCCCCGTTCCGTTGGTCGGAGTCGGCCGTTGAGGCGCATCCGGCGGCGGGTGCGGGGGTCGAGGGCGATCGTGCCCACCAGGGTGCCGTCGCCGGTGAGGGCCGGGGCGAGCGGGTCCGAGGCCGCCACTGCTCCCGTCACCGACATCTGGCGGGGGCCGGTCGCCCGTACGAAACCCGGCGGCCCGTGCAGCGCGGACGCCCAGACCTCTCCCGTCGACGGGTCCGCGGCGCCCACGACGAGCAGGGGCTGCAAGCCGAGGAACGCGGCGGCGACCGGCTTGATGCCCTCGCCGATCGAGGCGCCCACATGGTCCGCGCGCTCCCGCACGCCCACCCGGTCCTGCACGGCGCGCGAACCCGCGTGATACGTGCCCATGGCTAGAAGAACCCGCAGGTCGGAGCCGACTCCACGGGCGCCGGCGCGCCCTCCGCGCCGTCCGGCACCGAGATCTCCAGCCGGGTCCCGTCGGGGTCGTGGAAGAAGATGCCGCCGGACGCCGCGCCCTCGCGGTGGGCGACGACCCCGTCGTAGGCGAAGTCCACGCCGTACGTCCGCAGCGCCTCCTCGTACTCCCGCACCCGCTCGATCGAATCCGCCTCGAAGGCGAGGTGGTGCAGGCCGGCGCGGTCGCCCGCGAAGCCGTTCGCCGCCTGCTGCCAGAGCGTGAGGACGAGGGCCGAGCCGTCGCCCAGGAACGCGTACCGGCGGTCCTCCTCCTTGCCCTCGCCGATCAGCGTGAAGCCCAGGACGTCCCGGTAGAAGGCGAGCGAGCGGTCGAGGTCGGTGACGTTCAGGCCGATGTGGCCGGTGCGCAAGGTCATGACTCTCCCCAGGGAAAAACGGCCGCCCTCATGGCTAACCTCTCTTATTGAAGTTAAGGGTTAGATGCGATTGCCGCAACCCCTCACGTACCCTTGAGCGGTTAGCACCGAAGGAGCCCCCACATGTCTGCCGACCCGCGCCCCCTCACCGGCGAGCCCCTCGCCCTCGACCTGCTCAACACGCGGTGGATGCGGGAAGGCGCCGTCCAGGACCTGCTCCAGGACGACGACGGGCTCGCCGTATGGCTGGCCGCCAACGCGCTCGACGGACGGTTCGCGGCCGACGCGCCGACGCTGCGGCACACCCTCCAGGCGCGGGACGCGCTGCGGAAGGCCGTCGACGGGGGCGAGACGGCCCCGCTGGACGCCGTACTCGATCACGGCCGCATCCGGGCCACCCTCACCGCCGAAGGGCCGGGCGAGGTCCCGGAGTTCCGCGACCCCGCGTGGGGGCCCGCCTGGCTCGCCGCCCGCAACTACCTGGAGCTCCTCGCCACCGCACCCGACCGCATCCGGGGCTGCGCCCACGAGGCGTGCATCCTGCACTTCTTCGACACGTCACGGAACGGGACGCGCCGCTGGTGCTCGATGGCGGCGTGCGGGAACCGGGCGAAGGCGTCGCGGCACTATGCGCGTACCAGAGAAAGCTGAGAGAAACGTAAGAGACTTGTCCCTTTTGTTGCTCAACTTCCCAAAAGGGATCGCGGGTTTTCCCCACCACCCCATATCGATTCGGTCAACTCTCCCTAAACATCCTTCCCATGCGTAAAGCTGTGCGCTCGCAGAACGCACGTTCCTTTACCTACAAGGGATGCCGATGACCCTCACCCCCCAGCGCGATCCGATATCGGGCGGCGCGAGACGCGTGGTGCGCATTGCCGTGGCCGCCGGTCTCGTGGCCGCGCTCTCCGCGGCCGGGCCGATACCCATGGCCTTCTCCGCCGACGCCGACACGCCGGCCGCGGCCGACCCGGGCGTCAAGTCCGCCGCCCAGAAGCTCGGTTCGGACGACGCGGAGCTCCTCGCCGAGGCCAAGGCCGCCGGCGACAAGAACGTCACGCTGATGGTCGCCACCGCCCCCGGCAAGACCGAGCAGGTCGCCGAGGAGCTGGACGCGGTCAAGGGCGGCCTCGTGGGCAAGACCTACGACAAGCTCGGTTACGTCCGCGCCACCGTGCCGACCGCAAAGGCCGACGCGGCCATCGCGGCCGCCGCCAAGCTCTCCTCCGTGCACGGCATCGACCTGCGGCAGGAGATCGCGCTCGACGACCCGACGCCGGCCGCCGACACCGCCAAGGGTGCCGCGTCCGCCGCGACGACGAAGACGTACCCGGCGCCGGACAAGAAGACCCCCGCCGTGAACCCGTACAACCCGTCCTTCGAGACGGGCGCCGTCGAGTTCGTGCAGGACCACCCGAAGGCGGACGGCCGCGGCGTCACCATCGGCATCCTGGACTCCGGTGTCGACCTCGGTCACCCGGCGCTGCAGAAGACCACCACCGGCGAGCGCAAGATCGTCGACTGGGTGACGTCGACCGACCCGGTCTCCGACGGCGATGCCACCTGGCGGCGGATGAACAACCCGGTCAGCGGCCCGACCTTCACCATCGCGGGCGCCACCTGGAAGGCCCCGGCGGGCGCCTACCAGTTCAACCTGTTCCGCGAGTCGGCCACGGCCGGCGGTGACGCCAAGGGCGACGCCAACCGCGACGGCGACACCACCGACGTCTGGGGCGTGCTGTACGACGCGGCCGCCGGCACCGTCCGGGTCGACCTGAACAACAACAACGACTTCACCGACGACACGGCCATGAAGCCGTACAAGGACGGCTTCCAGATCGGCTACTTCGGTACCGACAACCCGTCCACCGACGTCGTCGAGCGCCAGCCGTTCGTCGTCGAGATCCGCAAGGACGTCGTCTTCAACGCCGCCGGTGACAAGTCCGACTACGTCAACATCGGCGTCATCGAGTCCGAGCACGGCACCCACGTCGCCGGCATCACCTCCGCCAACGGCCTGTTCGGCGGCAAGATGAACGGCGCGGCCCCGGGCGCGAAGATCGTCTCGTCCCGTGCCTGCACCTGGACCGGCGGCTGCACCAACGTCGCGCTCACCGAGGGCATGATCGACCTCGTCACCAAGCGCGGTGTCGACATCGTCAACATGTCGATCGGCGGTCTGCCGGCGCTGAACGACGGCAACAACGCGCGCGCCGAGCTCTACACGCGCCTCATCGACACCTACGGCGTCCAGCTGGTCATCTCGGCCGGCAACTCCGGCCCCGGTGCCAACACCATCGGTGACCCGGGCCTCGCCGACAAGGTGATCTCGGTCGGCGCCGCCATCTCCAAGGCGACCTGGGCGTCCAACTACGGCTCCGCCGTGTCGAAGCCGTACGCGCTGCTGCCCTTCTCCTCGCGCGGCCCGCGTGAGGACGGCGGCTTCACGCCGACGCTCGTCGCCCCGGGTGCCTCGATCAACACCACCCAGACCTGGCTGCCGGGCTCCCCGGTCGCCGAGGCGGGCTACACGCTGCCGGCCGGCTACTCGATGCTCCAGGGCACCTCGATGGCCTCCCCGCAGGCCGCGGGCGCCTCGGCGCTGCTGCTCTCCGCCGCCAAGCAGAAGGGCATCGCCCTCACCCCGGCGACCCTGCGCACGGCACTGACCTCGACCGCCCACCACATCAAGGGTGTGCAGGCGTACGAGGAGGGCGCGGGCCGCATCGACATCGTCGACGCCTGGGACGCGATCCGGGACGGCGCGACCGCCGACGAGTACACCGTCAAGGCGCCGGTCGACACCGCGATCGACCAGTTCCTGAAGACGCCGGGCTTCGGCACCGGCATCTACGACCGCGAGGGCGGCCTGAAGGCCGGCGTCAAGAAGTCGTACGACGTCACCATCACCCGTACGACCGGCGACGCCAAGCCGATCCGGCACCTGCTGAGCCTGGAGAACAACGCCTCCGGCACCTTCTCCATCGCCGGCTCCTCGGTGGTCAAGCTGGAGCTGAACAAGCCGGTCACCGTGAAGATCGTCGCCAAGTCGCCGTCCGCCGGCATCAAGAGCGCGATCCTGGACGTCGACAACCCGTTCACCGAGGGCGTCGACAAGCAGATCCTGAACACGGTCGTGGTCTCGACGCCGGTGAAGTACACCTACTCGGCGTCCAGCACCGTCCAGCGCAACAGCTCGCAGTCCTACTTCGTGACCGTCCCCGAGGGCGCCAAGTCCCTCGAGGTCGCGATCGGCGGGCTGAAGGGCAAGAGCCAGACCCGGTTCATCGCGATCCACCCGTACGGCACTCCGGTCGACAACACCGGCACCCCGTACTGCTACAACAACTACCTCGACGGCAACGGCTGCAAGCCCGACGTGCGTTCCTACGCGGACCCGCAGGCCGGCGTCTGGGAGATCGAGGTCGAGTCGCGCCGTACGTCGCCGCTGCTCGACAACCCGTACAAGCTGGACGTCACCGTCCTCGGCGCCGCCTTCGCCCCGGAGGTCGTGACCGTGCCCGAGGCCAAGGTCGGCACCCCGGTCGCCGCCTCCTGGAAGGTGACGAACAACTTCGCCGCCCTCGACGGCAAGCTGGCCGGCGGCCCGCTCGGCTCGGCCAAGTCGGCCCGTCCGTCCATCGCCGAGGGTGCCACCCAGACCACCACGGTCGACGTGCCCGAGGGCGCCAAGTCGCTCGACGTGGTCATCGGCAACGTCTCCGACGCCTCCGCGGACCTGGACCTGACGGTCTACGACGCGGCGGGCACCCAGGTCGGCCAGTCCGCCGACGGCGACTCGGAGGAGGCCGTCTCGATCGCCTCCCCGGCCGCCGGGACGTACACCATCGAGGTCGTCGGCTACTCGGTCCCGGCCGGGACCACCGCGTACGACTACCAGGACGTGTTCTTCTCCGCCGCCCTGGGCGCCGTCACGGTCGACGACTCGGCCGCGGTGAAGCTGGCCACGGGTGCCTCGGCGAACGTCTCCGCGAGCGTCACCGCCCTGGCGGCCGCTCCGGAGGGCCGTGAGTTCTTCGGCCAGGTCCAGCTGGTGAACGCGCGCGGCACGGTCGCGGGCATCGGCAGCGTGAAGATCGAGAAGGTCACGCCGTAACCACGGATACGGCAAAGGGGCGGGCGTCCGTTGGGCGCCCGCCCTTTCTCATGCGCGCGTTCTCATGCGCCCCTTCTCATGCGCACGGCAGGCCGCGTGACTCCGGCAACGACGCCTGGACCCAGGCCCGTTCGCGGGCCACCTCCTTCTCGCCGACCACCCAGTGGTCGGGCACGGCATCGCCCTGGAGCACCCCGAACAGCACCCGGTCGCCCTTGTGCAGGCCGTCGACGAAGACGTCGTCGACGACGTAGGTGAGCTGCTTCGGGCCCTCCCCGTCCTGCTTGTAGTAGCGGACCACGTCCAGGGTGATCCGCAACTGCACCTGGTCCGCGAGGCGTTCGACCGAGGTGACCTTCCCCTCGACCACCAGCCGGGTGCAGGCCAGGTAGTGCGGGCTGCCGAAACGGGGGCCGGCCTCGGCGCCGGTCTGGGACTTGTCGCTGGCGCTGCTCCCGGCGTCCGCGGAGTCGTTGCCGCCCGTCGCGATCAGCCAGCCGAGCCCGGTGACCACCGAGGCCGCCGCCGCGACCGCGAGGGTGCCGAAGGCGAGCCGGGGGGCCCAGCCGCGGACACGTGAGGGACGGGCCGCGGGCCTCGGCGCCGGGCGCGGCTCGCGCGCCAACGTGTCTCCGATGAGGCCGAGTTGCTCACGCAGCAGGGCGATGTCATCGGTGGCCGCGCGGTGTTCGGCGCGGAGTGCGGCATCCGCGTCGTCGGGCAGCGGTTCGCCGGTGAGCGCGGCCATCAGCGCGTCGACGTCCCGGTGTTCGGCGGTCATGTCACACCACCTCGTCCTCGTGCAGACGGGCGCGCAACGCGCGGACCGCCGTGTGCAGCCTGCTCTTGACCGTGCCCTCGGGGACGCCGAGTTCCTGGGCGATGTCCCGGACCGGCAGGTCGGCGTAGAACCGCAGGACGAGGACCTGGCGCTGGGCGTCGGGGAGTTCGTCCAGCCCCTGGGCGACGGCGAGCGAGAGCACGCTGGTGTCCTCGCCGGAGGGATGCTCCAACTGCCGCAAGGAGGCGAGGCGTTCACCGATGCGCTCCTGCCGGCGCTTGGCGCGGTGCCAGTCCATGGCGAGGTTGGAGGCGACGACGGCCGCCCACGCGGAGACGTCGCGCGGCGCCTCGTACCCCTTGGCCGCCCGCTCCAGCAACCGCAGGCGGACCTGCTGCACCCCGTCCGGCAGGTCCGCCTGCGGTACGCCGCCGAGCGCGAGCACGGCTCGCACCCGACGTTCCTGGGCCGCGTCGAGCGGGTCGTCCGGCCCGTCATGGACGCCGTCCCGCTGGCCGCGGCGGGCCATTCTGCGCAGCACAGCTCCCCCTCTCCTCGCCGCGTTTCCTCTATGACGCCGGTCCGGGCGGAAACGTTCGGCCCGATTCCCGGAATTCTTTCTTCACATGATCTTCACTGCCACCATGTGCCCCATGACCCACATCGTGAAGGGGGCCAACACCCCTGTTCCCACCGGTCCTCTGAGGGTTGCCGTCTGCCGCCGGAAGGTCCCGGGGACGCCCGTCGTCGACGTCTCGGCGCTGCTGCTGGACGCGACGGGCAAGGTGCGTGGCGACGCCGACCTCGTCTTCCACAACCAGCCCGCGCACCCGTCGGGCGCGGTACGGCACCTCGGTACCGGGGACGGCGTGGACCAGCTCGCCGAGTGGCTGGAGCTGGACCTGCCCCGGGTGGAGCCGGCGGTGCAGCGGGTGCTGGTCGCCGCGTCCTGCGACGGCGGCACGTTCGGGGCGGTGCCGGGGCTGGCGCTCCAGACCGTCGCGGGCGACGGCACGATCGTCGCGCACTACGACGTGACGGACGCCGCCGGGGAGACGGCGTTCGTGCTCGGGGAGTTCTACCGGCGCAACGGGGCGTGGAAGTTCCGGGCGGTCGGGCAGGGGTGGGAGTCGGGGCTGGCGGGGCTGGCCACGGACTTCGGGATCGTGGTGGCGGAGGAACCGGTGGCGCAGGTGCCGCCCAGCGCGCCGGCTCCGGTGCCTCCGGTGATGCAGGCCGGCGTCACCAAGGCGGCCGTTCCGCCGATCGCCGATGCCGTACCGACGTCCGCCCCGATCCCCACGTACACGCCCACCCCCCTCGGCACCGACTTCCGGCCCCACACCCAGAGCGGCCGCGGCAACGGCGTCGTCTCCGTGGACGTACCGCTGCCGCCCGGGCCGGTGATCGTGGAGGCGCGGGTCCGGGGTGACGAGTGGCTGCTCGTCGAGACGCTGAACCGGCGCAACAAGGACGAGGACACCGTCTTCAACACCACCCTGCGCGACTTCCACGGCCGCGCCCTGGTGCAGCCCCCGCGCGACCGCCCGCTGCGGATGAAGGTCAACTACGACGGCGACTGGACGATCACCGTGCTGCCGCTGTCGGCGGCCCGGCAGCTGGGCACGCAGACGCTCACGGGCCGTGGCCCCGACGTCGTCGCCTACACCGGCACCATGGCCGATGTGAAGGTCCGCTTCGACGGCGGCGCCGACCGCGACGAGTGGTTCGTGCTGAACTGCCACGAGGCCGAGCACTTCGACGACCTCGACGAGCACGAGATGCTGTGCAACGAGACGGGCAAGCTCAAGCAGACCGTCCCGGTCCCCGACGGCCCGCTGCTCCTCGTCGTCGAGCACGGCGACGGCAGCTGGGAGCTCACCGCCAAGCCGCTGCCCGTCCGGGACCCGTCCACGGGCCGGCAGACCGGCGCCTACGAGGGCCGCGGCGACAAGACGGTCACGCTCCTCAACCCGCGCCCCGGGCGCCCGGCCCTGGTCCAGTACGACTTCCCCGGCGCGAAGGCCGACTACAGCCTCGAAGTGAAGCTCGTCGACGAGTACGGCGACGAGGACGAGTGGCTCACCGGCCGCCAGCGCGGCACCCGGGGCACGGCCGTGCTGTTCGCCGACGGCAGGGCCGAGCAGGCCGTACGGGTCAAGTGCGCGGGCGACTGGACGCTGCGGCTGCTGCCCGAGGAGCAGGCGCCGCCGCTCACCGGCCCGACCGAGGGCCGGGGCAGCACCGTCCTGCGCTACCAGGGCCCGCCCACCCTGATGACGGTGACCCGGACCTCACGGGGCAACGACGAGCATCTCAGCGCCTGGTCCCTGAACCACCCCTACGGCAAGTCGGCGATGATCGCCGACACGCTCGGCCGGCGCCGCCCCACCCTGGGTCCGGTGTGGGTCGACCCCGGCGGCACCTGCTTCGTCACGGTCCGGGCCGCCGAGGACACGAAGTGGCGGCTGGAGCCGGCCCCGATCAGCGCGGCCCCCGTGCTCGGCGCGCGGACGCCGGGTGGCTGGTATGGAGTCGTACGTCACACCGGGCCCGAGGCCGAGCTGGTGGTCGTCGGAACGGCCATGATCCACGTCTTCGAGCTGGACGAAAATCTCTTCCCGCACCGGAAACTCACCGCTTCTTCCGGTCCGTACCGCATATCGAGCTCGATCCTCCACGTGCGCTGCCTCGGCGAGTGGACGCTGGAGCTGCGCCCCTGACCGGCATGCCGTCCCATCCCTCGGGCAAACGATTGGACACACCGGCCGGTAAGAGACGCATGATGGAAACGTCCAGGCCACGCACCCGCCATGTAGAAGGAGTCGTCGTGAAGGTAGGAATCGTCGGAGCCACCGGCCAGGTCGGCACGGTCATGCGCAGGATCCTCGTGGAGCGGGAGTTCCCGGTCACCGAGCTGCGTCTGTTCGCCTCGGCCCGCTCGGCGGGGACGGTCCTGGACGGCGTGACGGTGGAGGACGCGGCGACGGCGGACTACACGGGCCTGGACATCGTGCTGTTCTCGGCGGGCGGCGCGACCTCGAAGGCGCTGGCCGAGAAGGTCGCCGCGCAGGGCGCGGTCGTGATCGACAACTCCTCGGCCTGGCGCAAGGACCCCGAGGTGCCGCTGGTGGTCTCCGAGGTGAACCCGCACGCCATCGCGGACCGCCCCAAGGGCATCATCGCCAACCCGAACTGCACCACCATGGCAGCGATGCCGGTCCTGAAGGTGCTGGACGCCGAGGCGGGCCTGACGGCGCTGGTCGCCACCACCTACCAGGCGGTCTCCGGCTCCGGCCTCGCGGGCGTGGCGGAGCTGCACGGCCAGGTCCAGAAGGTCGTCGCCGACGCCGACAAGCTGACCCACGACGGCGGGGCGATCGACTTCCCCGAGCCGCAGGTCTACAAGCGTCCGATCGCCTTCAACGTGCTGCCCTTCGCCGGCAACCTCGTCGACGACGGTCTGAACGAGACGGACGAGGAGCAGAAGCTCCGCAACGAGTCCCGCAAGATCCTGGAGCTCCCCGAGCTGAAGGTCTCCGGCACCTGCGTGCGCGTCCCGGTCTTCTCCGGCCACTCGCTCCAGCTCAACGCCCGCTTCGCGCGTCCGCTCAGCCCGGAGCGCGCGACCGAGCTGCTCGCCGGCGCCCCCGGTGTCGCGCTCTCCGACATCCCGACCCCGCTCCAGGCCGCCGGCAAGGACGTCTCCTACGTCGGCCGCATCCGCAGCGACGAGACCGTCGACAACGGCCTCGCCCTGTTCGTCTCGGGCGACAACCTCCGCAAGGGCGCGGCCCTGAACGCGGTGCAGATCGCGGAGCTGGTGGCGGCGGAGCTGAAGGGCTAGGCGGGCCTGCGCACCTCGTAGAGGAAACAGCCGTACTCGACGGCCCGGACGTGGACGAGCGCCACGGCCGGGTCGTCGAACGCGTTCCGGAAGGCGTCGTCGTCGAGGGTGGCGACCAGCTCGCCGCCGAGGATGTGCCCGGCGGCGGAGTAGCGCCGGACGGTCCGGTGGGCGTTGTCGAACGGATATCCGTCGCCCTCGGGTCCCTGGCACTCCTCGGCGTGGATGAAGACGGGCCCCTGCTCGTCGTAGGCCCCCGGCTCGGCGCCCGTCTCCGCGGCCCAGCGTCGCAGCGGGGCGTAGGAGACCAGGGCGATCCGCTCCCCCGGCACGCTGCGCCGCAGGCAGCACCGGAGGGGCGCGCCGCCCTCGTCGTCGGTCACGGGAACCATCCCGCGCCCCGAGTCGTCGGTGGAGCGGAGCTCTTTCAGAGCGGACGGGGGGACGGGGCGTGCGGTGTAGGTCGTCATGTGCGTCACGGGTGTCATGTGTGCCGTGGGTGTCATGGGTGCCATGGACTCCACCCTCCCGCCTGTCTTCCCCGGTCACCGGCGGGTTCCGGACATCGCGTTTCGTCCGGCTCCCATGGAAGGATGGCGGAACCGCCGAACCTACCCATAACGAGGAGATGACCGCGTGCCTGGCACAAACCTGACTCGCGAAGAGGCTCAGCAGCGAGCCCAGCTGCTCACCGTCGAGTCCTACGAGATCGATCTCGACCTCTCCGGCGCGCAAGAGGGCGGTACCTACAGGTCCGTGACCACGGTGCGCTTCGACGTGGCCGAGAGCGGCGCGGAGTCCTTCATCGACCTGGTGGCCCCCGAGGTCCACGAGGTCACCCTGAACGGCGACGCGCTCGACCCGGCGGAGGTCTTCAAGGACTCCCGCATCGCGCTCCCCGGCCTGCTCCAGGGCCGCAACGTCCTGCGTGTGGCGGCGGACTGCGCCTACACCAACACGGGCGAGGGCCTGCACCGTTTCGTCGACCCGGTCGACCAGCAGGCGTACCTGTACACCCAGTTCGAGGTGCCGGACGCCCGCCGCGTCTTCGCCTCCTTCGAGCAGCCGGACCTGAAGGCCACCTTCCAGTTCACCGTGAAGGCCCCGACCGGCTGGACGGTCATCTCCAACTCCCCGACGCCGGAGCCCAAGGACGACGTCTGGGAGTTCGAGCCCACCCCGCGGATCTCGTCGTACATCACGGCGCTGATCGTCGGCCCGTACCACTCGGTGCACAGCGTGTACGAGAAGGACGGCCAGTCCGTCCCGCTCGGCATCTACTGCCGTCCCTCGCTCGCCGAGTTCCTCGACTCGGACGCGATCTTCGAGGTGACGCGGCAGGGCTTCGACTGGTTCCAGGAGAAGTTCGACTACGCGTACCCGTTCAAGAAGTACGACCAGCTGTTCGTGCCGGAGTTCAACGCGGGCGCGATGGAGAACGCGGGCGCGGTCACCATCCGCGACCAGTACGTGTTCCGCTCCAAGGTCACGGACGCCGCGTACGAGGTCCGTGCCGAGACGATCCTCCATGAGCTGGCCCACATGTGGTTCGGCGACCTGGTCACCATGGAGTGGTGGAACGACCTGTGGCTGAACGAGTCGTTCGCCACGTACACGTCGATCGCCTGTCAGGCGTACGCGCCGGACAGCCGCTGGCCGCACTCGTGGACGACGTTCGCCAACTCGATGAAGACGTGGGCGTACCGCCAGGACCAGCTGCCCTCCACGCACCCGATCATGGCGGAGATCCGCGACCTGGACGACGTCCTGGTCAACTTCGACGGCATCACGTACGCCAAGGGCGCGAGCGTCCTCAAGCAGCTCGTGGCGTACGTCGGCATGGACGAGTTCTTCGCGGGCGTGCAGGCGTACTTCAAGCGGCACGCGTTCGGCAACACGCGGCTGTCGGACCTGCTGGGCGCGCTGGAGGAGACCTCCGGCCGCGACCTGGGCACCTGGTCGCAGAAGTGGCTCCAGACGGCGGGCATCAACATCCTGCGCCCCGAGATCGAGACGGACGAGCACGGCGTCATCACGTCCTTCGCCATCCGCCAGGAGGCCCCGGCCCTCCCGGCGGGCGCGAAGGGCGAGCCGACGCTGCGCCCGCACCGCATCGCGGTCGGCCTGTACGAGCTCGACGAGGACAGCGGCAAGCTGGTCCGCGACGAGCGCGTCGAGCTGGACGTCGACGGCGAGCTGACGGCCGTGCCGCAGCTGGTCGGCAAGCGCCGCCCGGCGGTCGTGCTGCTGAACGACGACGACCTGTCGTACGCGAAGGTCCGCCTGGACGAGCAGAGCCTGGCGTTCGTGACGGAGCACCTGGGCGACTTCGAGTCCTCGCTCCCCCGCGCCCTGTGCTGGGCGTCGGCCTGGGACATGACGCGCGACGCCGAACTCGCGACCCGCGACTACCTCTCCCTGGTCCTGTCCGGCATCGGCAAGGAGTCGGACATCGGTGTCGTGCAGTCCCTGCACCGCCAGGTGAAGCTGGCGATCGAGCTGTACGCCGACCCGGCGGCCCGCGAGGCGCTGCTGACCCGCTGGACCGACGCCACGCTGGCGCACCTGCGGTCGGCGACCGCGGGCAGCGACCACCAGCTGGCGTGGGCGCGCGCGTTCGCGGCGACGGCCCGTACGCCGGAGCAGCTGGACCTCCTGGAGGCCCTGCTGGACGGTTCGCACACCATCGAGGGCCTGGCCGTGGACACCGAGCTGCGCTGGGCGTTCGTGGAGCGCCTCGCGGCGGTGGGCCGTTTCGACGAGGCCGAGATCGCCGGCGAGTACGAGCGGGACAAGACCGCGGCCGGCGAGCGCCACGCGGCGACCGCCCGCGCGGCCCGTCCGACGGCGGAGGCGAAGGCGGAGGCCTGGGCGCAGGTCGTGGAGTCCGACAAGCTCCCGAACGCGGTCCAGGAAGCGGTGATCGGCGGCTTCGTCCAGACCGGTCAGCGTGAGCTCCTGGCCCCCTACACCGACAAGTACTTCGAGGTGGTCAAGGGCATCTGGGACACCCGCTCCCACGAGATCGCCCAGCAGATCGCGGTCGGCCTGTACCCGTCGGTCCAGGTCTCGGAGGAAACCCTGGCCAAGACGGACACCTGGCTGACGTCCGCCGAGCCCAACGCGGCCCTGCGCCGGCTGGTCTCGGAGTCCCGGGCGGGCGTGGAACGCGCGCTGAGGGCGCAGGCTGCGGACGCGGCGGCGACGGAGTAGTAGGCGGTACGTGGATGGGGGGCGCCCGGAGTGATTCCGGGCGCCCCTTGTCGTGGGACGCCAGGGGCGGGGGACGGCAGCTTGAGACGCGTGTGCGGGCCGGTGGGGGCTGGTCGCGCAGTTCCCCGTGCCCCTTGAGCACCTGCGGCGGGCGCCAGTCTTCATGCATCCCCGCCTAGCTGCGGGCAGTCGTGCCGCTGGGGCGGCACGGGTGGGCGCAGCGGCACCCCGCCAACGCGGGTGAGTGACACCCCCCGGCCTCAGCCCCTCACCCCGCCGCACCCTCAACCCACCCCCGCAGCAACCCCCTCCAACGCCCCCAGCACCCGCCCCACCACAACCCCCGCCTCACTACCCCGCCGTACCGCCGCCACCACATGCCGTACAGGCCGGTCCGCCCCCAGCTCCCGCATCACCACCCCGCCCCTCCCCACCGCAGCCATCCGCGGCACCAACGCCACCCCCATCCCCGCCTCCACCATCGCCAGGATCGCCGTCCACCCCGCCGCCGAGTGCCCCTGCCGAGGCGTGAACCCGGCCGCTTCGCACGCCCCGCGCGTAATGTCCGACCACGGCCCGCTCCCCCCGAAGATCCACGGCTCCCCGGCCAGGTCGGCCAACCGCAGGCCCGGCACGCCCGCCAGCTCATGCCCGCGGGGCAGAGCCACATCCAGCGGGTCCGCCAGCAGCTGCACCCGCGTGAACCGTCCGTCCCCCACCACCGGCGCCTGCGCGGCCAGCGACAACGCGAGGTCGACCTCCCCCGCCGCCAGCAGTTCGTACGCCTCCCCCGCCTCCGCCTCCCGCACCCGCACCTTCACCCCGGGAGCGGAATCCCGCAGCGCCCGCACAGCGGGTACGACCAGCGCGGGCACCGCGGTCGAGAAGGCGCCGACCCGGACCTCCCCCACCTCACCCCGCAGATGCGCCGCCAACTCCGCGTCCGCCCGCTCCAGTTGCTCGAACACCGCCTCGGCATGCCGCAGCACGAGCAGCGCCGCGTCCGTCAGCCGCACCCGCCGCCCCTGCGCCTTCAGGAGCGGCACCCCCACCTGCTTCGCCAGATTGGTCAGCTGCTGCGACACCGCCGACGGAGTCATCCGCAGCGCCTCGGCCGTCGCGGTCACGGTGCCCTGCTCCCGCAGTGTCCGCAGGATGCGCAGTTTCCGGATGTCCCACTCGACCATGAGGGCAACCTACGCAAGCTAGGAGGCGGCGCCCAACATCACCCCGCCGAGGATCAGCGCCATGCACAGCACCTGGACCGGTCCGACCCTCTCTCCGAGCACGGCCCACGACAGCAGGGCCACACACACCGGCTGGAGGTAGTAGACGGCCCCGGCACGGGCCGCGCCGACGAGGGCGATCGCCTTGTTCCAGGCCAAGAAGGCGACGGCGGAGGAGGCGACTCCGACGTACAGCAGCGGCAGCAGCGTCGCGGTCGTCGGCGTGAACCCGCCCTGGACCGCCACACTCACGCCCTGCGCGGGCAGCAGCAGGCCGGCCCCGACGAGGAACGTGGTGAACAGGAAGGCGGTACCCCCGAGTTCGGCGGGCCGGCGCCGCAGCAGCGCGCTGTACGCGGCGAAGCAGCAGGCCGCGCCGATCATCCACAGGTCCCCGGCCGCGAACCCGGCACCGCCGCCCATCAGCAGCAGCACCCCCACGCAGGCCACCACCAGCCCGGCGGCCCGGCGCCGCCCCAGCCGTACGCCGGACGCCCGCTCGAACACCGCCATCAGCACCGGCGACGCGGCCATGATCATGCCCATCGTGGCGGCCGGGGTGGTCAACCCGGCCTGGTTGACCAGGGTGTTGTAGACGGTGACGCCGAGGAACGAGGCGAGGACGACGTATCCGAGGTGCCGGCGGATCGCCGCCCGCTGCCGCCAGGCCTGCCGCGCCCCGAACGGGGCGACCGCCATGAGCGCCACGATCCAGCGCCAGAAGGCCTGCTGAACGGGCGGCACGCTGTCGTGCAGCGCACGCGAGGTGACGAAGCTGCCCGACCAGACGACGGTCGCGAGGGCGGCGCAAACGACCCCGAGGGCGGCGGTCTGCGCGGCCCTCGGGGTCGTACGGGTGGGGGTCCTTTCGAGGACGTCGGTCACGTAGGTCCTCCACTGCTGACTGCTCGGTGATCTCGGTGATCTCGGTGGAGCTACCGTCGCAGCGCCGGACCTGTCACGTCCATCGAATCTTTACGAGCGTTCTTTTCAGTAAAACTGAACGTTTGGATCGGGGCACCAGCCGTCGCCCCCGGGGTCCGCTGCCGCAGCTGGCCGACCACCGTCGCCCCGAACGCCAGCGCCATACCCGCCAGCTGGACCGGCGTCAGCGCCTGGCCGAGCGCCGCCCAGCCGACGACCGCCGCGGTCAGCGGGGAGAGCGGGCCGAGGAAGGTGACCTGGGTGGCGGTGAGGCGGCCGATACCGCGGAACCACAGCCAGTAGGCGACGGCCGTGTTGGCGAGCGCGAGGTAGAGGTAGCCGCCGATCGCCCGCCCGTCGAGCGCCGGCGGGGCGCCCTCGACCAGGAAGGCCAGCGGCGCGATGAGCAGCCCGCCCGCGGTCAACTGCCAGGCGGTGAGCGCCAGCGGGCCCACCCCCTCGGGCCGGCCCCAGCGCTTGGTCAGCACGGTGCCGGTGGACATGGAGGCGGCGGAGGCGAGCGCCGCCAGCACGCCGACGACATCGAGGGCCCCGGCCGCCTTCAGTACGACGAGACTGACGCCGAACGCCGCCACGACCCCGGTGAGCACGCTCCGGGTCGTGGGCCGCTGCCCGAGCAGCACCGCCGAGAGCCCCACCACGAACAGCGGCCCGACCGACCCGACGACCGCCGCCATCCCGCCGGGCAGCCGGTACGCCGACAGGAACAGCAGCGGGAAGAAGGCGCCGATGTTCAGCGCGCCGAGCACCGCGGCCTTCCCCCACCAGATGCCGCGCGGCAGCACCCGGGCGAGGGCGAGCAGGACCAGACCGGCGGGCAGGGCCCGCATGAGGCCGGTGAACAGGGGGCGGTCCGCCGGGAGGAACTCGGTGGTGACGGCGTAGGTGGTGCCCCAGGAGACGGGGGCGAGGGCGGTGAGCAGGACGGTCGCGGCGCGGTTCACGACGACACCCTTCTGAAGGTCGCTTGGTGGTAATTAGCTTAGCGCTAAGCTACTTACTGTCAACCCACTTTCTTGCGGGCGACCGGAACCGGGCGGATACTCTCCGCATGAGTGCACCGCGCAAGGACCCCGTCGACGCGATCGTCGACCAGTGGGCGGCCGTACGTCCCGACCTCGACACCAAGGCGATGGAGGTCTTCGGACGGATCTTCCGCCTCTCCCGCGCTATGGGCGACCGCATGGAACGGGCGTACGCGCCCCATGGGATCTCCCGCGGCGAGTTCGACGTCCTGGCCACCCTGCGCCGGTCCGGCGAGCCCTACACCCTCTCCCCGCGTCAGCTCTCCGGCACGCTGATGCTCACCACCGGCGGCATGACCGGCCGCCTCGACAAGCTGGAACGCGCGGGCCTGATCCGCCGCTCCCCCGACCCCCACGACCGCCGCGGCCTCCAAGTGACCCTGACGGAGAAGGGGTTGGCCACGGTCGACGAGGCGGTCGGCGCCGGTCTGACCGCCGAGGCGACGGCCCTGTCCACCCTGAACGCCGAACAGGCCGACCAATTGGCCGACCTGTTGCGGGAGTTGCTCGCGGGCACGGAGGAGACGGGCCGCTAGAGCCGGTCAGCTGCCGAGGTGGGCGGTGAGCGCCGCCTCGGTCCGGGCGGGGTCCGCCGCGTCCGCCGCCCAGGCCACGTATCCGTCGGGCCGTACCAGCACGGTCGTACGGCGGTCGGTCGTCCAGTGGGCCACCGTCAGCCGGTCCTTGCGGGCACCCTGGTCGTCGTACGCCTCCGGGGTGATCAGTACGAACCGGCCGCCGCGCAGCACCTCGTAGAGGCGACCGCCGGTCAGGGCGACGTCGGGGACGCGGGTACCGGTGAGGCGATGGGCGCCGCGGGGAGCCGGGTAGCGGTAGCCGATGCCGGAGACCTGGCCCAGCGCCTTGCGCTGCACCGGGCGGGCTACGTTGACGAAGGCCGACACCAGGCCCCGCAGGGCACGCAGCGCCGGGTTCTGCGCGCGGGCCAGCCGGACCAGCCCGCCGCTGCTGCGCAGCACCGCCTTGCCCACCGGGTGCCGCTCGGCCTCGTAGGTGTCCAGGAGCCCTTCGGGGGCCCGTCCCTGGACGGCGGCGGCCAGCTTCCAGCCGAGGTTGGCCGCGTCCTGGAGGCCGGTGTTCATGCCCTGGCCGCCGGCCGGGGAGTGGACGTGCGCGGCGTCCCCGGCGAGGAAGACCCGGCCGACCCGATAGCGCGGCGCCTGGCGCTCGTCGCTGTGGAAGCGGGAGAGCCAGCGGGCGTCGTGCATGCCGTAGTCGGTGCCCAGGGCGCGGCGCGTGACCTCCTTGATCTCGTCCAGGTCGAGCGGGGCGTCGTCGGGGACCTCGTGCCGGCGGTTCCAGCCCATCACCCGGTACCAGCCGTCGCCGAAGGAGGCGATCATCGCGAAGGCGTCGTCCGCCCCGTTGACGGTGAGCACGCCCTCGGGCTTCTCGGCGAGCCGGACGTCGGCGAGGAAGAGGGACTTGATGACGGCGACGCCGGGGAAGTCCACGCCGATCGCCCGGCGCACGGCGCTGTGGTGGCCGTCGGTGCCGACGACGTAGTCCGCGCGGAGCGTGGCGGTCACCCCGTCCGGGCCCCGTACGTCGAGGTCGACCCCGCCGTCGTCCTGCCGCAGCCCGACGACCTCGCTCTCGTACCGGAACTCCACCCCCGCCTCCCGCGCCCGCCGCTCCAGCAGCCGCTCGACCTCGTACTGCGGGGTGATGAGCAGGAACGGGAAGCGGGACTCCAGCGTCCCGAGGTCGAGCGACAGCCGACGGAAGAGACGCAGGCCGGTGATGGTGTCGCCGGTGGCCAGCAGGTCGTCGGCGAGGCCGCGGGCGTCGAGCTGCTCCAGGGTGCGGGCGTGGACACCGAAGGCCCGGGAGAGGTTGCTGATCTGGTGCGGGCGCTTCTCGACGAGGGTGACCGGGACGCCGGCGCCGGCGAGGTCACCGGCGAGGAGCAGGCCGGTGGGGCCGGAGCCGACGACGATCACGGGGTGGGTGCCGGTGCCGGTGCCGGTGCCGTTCATGGTGGCCTCCTGTTGCCAACATGTGTTTGCCAACGGTTGTTGGCCAACGCTCGTTGAGGAGAGTAGGGCTGGGTGCACCAGGAAGTCAACAGTTGTTGGCAAACGGTTGCTGGCAAACGGTTGTTGGCAAACAGGTGTAGGCCTACACTCGTAGGCATGACCACCACCCCCGCGCCCCCCAATCCCAACCCCCGCCCCGGCCCCCGCCCCCGTCGCTCCGACGCGACCCGTGACGCGATCCTCGTCGCGGCCAGGGAGCGGTTCGCCACCGACGGGTACGAGCGGGCCACCATCCGCGCCATCGCCAAGGACGCGGGCATCGACCCGTCGATGGTGATGCGCTACTACGGCAACAAGGAGGGCCTGTTCGCGGCGGCCGTCGCGGTCGACCTGAAGCTGCCGGACATCGGCGGGCTCTCCCCGCGGGACGTCGGCGCGGTCCTGGTGCGGCACTTCCTCGACATGTGGGAGGACGACGAGGTCCTCACCGCCCTGCTCCGGGTCGGCGCCACGAATCAGGCCGGGGCCGAGCGCATGCAGGGCATCTTCCGGGACCAGTTGCTGCCGGTGGCCCGGCAGGTGTGCCCCGACCCCGAGCAGATCCCGGTGCGGGCCGCGCTCACGGCGTCGCAACTGCTGGGGCTGGCACTCACCCGGTACGTGCTGCGGATTCCGCCGGCGGTGGCGCTGCACCCCGAGGAGATCGTGGCGTGGCTGGGCCCGACGGTGCAGCGGTATCTCACGGCGCCGAACCCCTAGAAACACGGCCCCGCGAACACACTGAGGGCGCCGGCCTGACCCCGTACGGCGGTTGCGCGTACGCGGGACAGGGCCGGCGCCCTCGGGAAACCTGTGTTGACCTGGGTGAACCCCGGTCAGGCGTTGGCCTTGGCCTTCGCCTTGCTCTTGGGCACGCTCACCCGGTGGTCCGCGTGCGACTTGTCCAGGACCAGTACCAGGCCCGCGATGACCCCGAAGATCACGAGCGGGGCCGCGACGAAGAGGCCCAGCGTCTCGATGACGCTCAGGCCGGACCCGGGGTCGTCACCGTCGTCCCGGGTGAGCGCGAGCGCGGGAGACGTCATGAGCAGCATCATCAGCGTCGTACCGGCAGCCAGAGCACCGGCGCGCAGGGCGTTCTTCTTGTCCACGGTGCCAAAGTATCTAACGCCGCTCGAGCCCGCGCGCCCGGGGGTACGTATGAGCTGCCGCCGCCCATCCGCCCAGCCGCGGGCAGCCGCACCACAAGCCGCCCCCCACCCCCCACCCAAGCAGCCGCCCCTCAAGCCCCACTCCCGTCCAGCCCCCGCTCCCGCAACACGTCCACCAACGCGTACAACCGAGGCTCCCCCGCCAACTCCTCCAGCGTCACCGCCCGCCCCTCCGCATCCGCGATCGGCAACCGCCAGTTCGGATACTGATCCCACGTCCCCGGCAGGTTCTGCGGCCGCCGGTCCCCCACCGCGTCCGGCAACCAGACCCCCACCAGCCGGGCGGGCGTGCGCAGCAGGAACCGGTGCACGGCCTGCACCTCGGCTTCCTCCGTCGACGTGCCGCGCCCACCCCCCGCGGCGTGCAGCAGCCCGAGGCGTGAAAGCACCTCCAGCCACTCCCCGGTGTCGGCGGCCGCCTCGGCCCGTTCCTCGGCCAGCCCGCGCGTCAACAGCCCGAGCCGGTGCCGGAGTTCGACGTGTTCTCCGGTGAGCCGGGCGGCGGTGGACGGCAGGTCGTGGGTGGTGGCGGTGGCCAGACAGTCCGCGCGCCAGCGCTCCGGCGGCAGGGGCCGGCCGTCCCCCTCCCAGTCCCGCTCGAACCACAGCACCGACGTGCCGAGCACCCCCCGCTCACGCAGCGTCTCGCGCACCCCGGGCTCCACGGTCCCCAGGTCCTCGCCGATGACCATCGCCCCGGCCCGCGAGGCCTCCAGCACGAGGATCGCGAGCATGGCCTCGGCGTCGTAGCGGACGTAGGTGCCCTCGGTCGGCGGCAGCCCCTGCGGGACCCACCAGAGGCGGAACAGGCCCATGACGTGGTCGATGCGCAGCGCACCGGCGTACCGAAACAGGGCGCGCAGCAGGCGGCGGTAGGGCGCGTAACCGGACTCGGCGAGACGGTCCGGGCGCCAGGGCGGCAGCCCCCAGTCCTGGCCGCGCGCGTTGAAGGCGTCCGGCGGGGCGCCGACCGACATCCCGGCGGCGAAGTACTCCTGCTGCGCCCAGGTGTCGGCGCCCTGCGGGTGCACGCCGACCGCGAGGTCGTGGACGACACCGACGCCCATCCCGGCGTCGCGGGCCGCGCGCTGGGCGGCGGCGAGTTGGGCGTCGGTGAGCCAGGCGAGCCATGACCAGAAGTCGACGCGGTCCATCAACTCGGCGCGGGCGCGGGCGGTTTCGCCGGACCGGGGGTCGCGCAGCGCGGCCGGCCAGCGGCTCCAGTCCGAGCCGTGCACCTCCGCGAGCGCGCACCAGGTGGCGTGGTCCTCCAGTGCCTGGCCCTCCTGGGCGAGGAAGTCGGCGTAGGCGGCGCGCCGGCCGGGCCCGAGGGGGACCTCGTGGACGAGTTCGAGCGCCTCGCGCTTGAGCTCCCACACGGCGTCCCGGTCGATCAACGCCCCTTTCTCCAGGACCGATTCGCGCAGGAGCGCGGCCCGTTCCGAGAGTGCGCGGACGCGGTCGCGGTCGGCGACGTACGGGTACTCGTCGACGTCCTCGACGCGCAGGTGCACCGGGTCGGGGAAGCGGCGGGAGGAGGGGCGGTAGGGCGAGGGGTCGGTGGGGGCGCCGGGTACGGCCGCGTGCAACGGGTTGACCTGCACGAATCCGGCGCCGAGCGCGCGTCCGGCCCAGGCGGTGAGTTCACCGAGGTCGCCGAGGTCGCCCATGCCCCAGGAGCGGCGGGAGAGCAGGGAGTAGAGCTGGACGAGCAGTCCGTACGAGCGTCCGGTGGGGGTGGGGAGCCGGGCGGGGGCGACGACCAGATGGGCCTCGGCGACCCGGCCGTCCGGCGCGGTGGCGGTCAACGAGTGGACTCCGGGCGGGAGTTGGTCGACCGCGGAGCGGGTCTCGCCCTGCTCGGTCGTGATGCGCAGCCGGGTGCCGTCGGGGAGGGCGTCGAGGGCGGCGGACGGGGTGCCGCTCCAGCACACGACCGTCGGCGGCAGCAGCCGTGCGCGCAGCTCGCGCTCACGGGCGGCCAGCGCCGCCGCGGGGTCGGCGGTGTCGACGCCGAGGGCGGTGAGGGTGCGGGTGACGGCGGCGGCCGAGGCGTCGACGGTGCGGTCCGGGGCGGGGCGGTAGGAGGTGGCGACGCCGTGCAGCCCGGCAAGCCGGGAGAGGTCCTCGGACGGGGGCTCGGCAGCGGTCATCTACAACTCCGCATCGGCATCGGACTCGCTGGTCAACGGGGCGGCGTCGGCCAGCGGCGGCTCGCTGGTCAGGGGCTCGGCGTCGGGCAGGGGCGGTTCGCTGGTCAGCGGCGTCTCGACGCAGGCGCCCTCGGCGCTGAAGACACAGTCGTGCGCGCCGAGGAACGCCTCGGGTTTGGAGAGGGGGTGTGCCGGTGCGGCCACGGGGGCCTCCTTGTGGGGAGTGTCCTGTACGACGTGCGGATACCGCAGCCCTACCCAGCGGAAGCGACGACAGACGTGCGGAAGCGAACAACGCGGCTCTCGTCACATTCTGTCCGTTCCGAAGAGCCACGCAAGATCACCGGGAGAGCCCCGCAAGATCACAGACCACTATTCACTCAGTACATGTATCGAGTGCATAATGATCGCCATGAGCACCCGCCACATCCTGCTGGGGCTGCTCGCCTCGGGGCCGAGCCATGGCTACGACCTGAAGCGGCGCCACGACGAACGTTTCCCGCAGGCCCGTCCGCTGGCCTACGGGCAGGTCTACACGACCCTGCAACGCCTGGTCCGCGACGGTCTGGCCGAGGTCGACGCCACCGAGTCCGACGGCGGCCCGGAGCGTACGACGTACCGTGCGACGGCCGACGGGGAGCGGGAACTCGCCCAGTGGGCAGGGGAGATCGCCCCGCCGGCCCCCTTCGTCACCAACGAGATCTTCGCCAAGGTCGTCGTCTCGATCCTCTCCGGCGGCGACCCGGAGGCCTATCTGCGCGCCCAACGCGCCGCCCACATGGCCCGGATGCGGGAGCTCACGCACGTCAAGACCGCCAAGGGCGCCGATCTCGCGACCGTCCTCTCGGCGGACTACGCCCTCAACCACCTTGACGCCGACCTCCGTTGGATGACCACGACGGCGGCCCGGCTGACCACTCTGACCGCGGAGGTCGACACAGCATGAGCACCACAGTGCCGCTCCTGGCGGCGCGTGACCTCGTGAAGGCGCACGGCCCGACCGAGGCCCTGCGCGGCGCCTCCCTCGACCTGCGGGCCGGCGAGATCCTGGCCGTGACCGGCGCCAGCGGCAGCGGGAAGTCGACGCTGCTGCACTGCCTCGCGGGCATCGTCCGCCCGGACGAGGGCTCGGTGAGCTACGCAGGGGAGCAGCTCCACACCCTGCCGGAGAAGCGGCTGAGCGAGCTGCGGCGCACGGACTTCGGGGTCGTGTTCCAGTTCGGGCAGCTGATCCCGGAGCTGACGGCGCTCGACAACGTGGCCCTGCCGCTGATGCTGGCGGGCGCGGCCCGCAAGGACGCCCAGGTCCGGGCCCAGGAGTGGCTGGAGCGGTTCGGTGTGCTGGGGCAGGAGGCGCTGCGGCCCGGCGAGATGAGCGGCGGCCAGGCCCAGCGGACCGCGCTGGCCCGGGCCCTGGTCACCGACCCGAAGGTGGTCTTCGCGGACGAGCCCACGGGCGCGCTGGACTCCCTGGCGAGCGAACAGGTGATGACGGCACTGACCCACACGGCCGGCGAGCGCGGCACGGCGGTCCTGCTGATCACCCACGACGCCCAGGTCGCGGCCTACGCGGACCGCGAGGTCGCACTCAGCGACGGGATCGTGGTCCCGCAGGAGGTGGCGGCGTGACGACCTGGACGCACCTGAGCGCCGATCTGCGCCTCGCCTGGCTGCTCACCCGGGGCTCGGACCGCCGGGAGGGGTGGCGGGCCCTGCTCCTCGCCGTCGGGGCGGCACTGGCGACCGGCCTGGGGCTGGTGATCGCCGCGCTCGTGCCGCTGGAGGGGCAGCTCACCGTGCCGGTCGGCGGCGGACTGCTCGACCAGCCCGGTACCCGGGCCGGCGTGATCGCCGCGCTCCTGCTGCTGTTCATACCGGTGCTCGGGTTCGTCGGCCAGTGCGCCCGCATCGGCGCCGTGCACCGCGACCGGCGGCTGGCCGCGCTGCGGCTCGCGGGGGCCACCCCCGCGCAGACGCGGCGGATCGCCGCGCTGGAGTCGGGGCTGGCCTGTCTGGTGGCGGCGGCGGTGACCACGGTGTTCGCCGTGCTGACCCTGCTCCGGATCTGGCGGCACCCCGACCCGGCGGCCTGGGCGGGCATCGCGGTGGTGGCGGTGGGGGTGCCGGTGCTGGGCACGGCGGTGAGCGCGCTGGCGCTGCGCCGGCTGATCGCCTCGCCACTGGGCTGGGTACGGCGGGTGCGGCCGGCCCGGGGTCCCGGACGGCTGTTCCGGGCGGCGACCGCGCTGCTCGTGCTCCTCGTGGTGTATGTGGCGGCCACTCCTGTGTTCGGCAACCCGCTCCGGTTCACACTCGGCCCGCTCACGATCTTCGCGATGTGTCTGCTGGTCGGCGCGGTGGCGGTGTGGCTGACCGGCGCCTCGGCCCGGCAACTCGGCGAGGGCCTGGCCGCCCGCGCCAAGAGCCCGGCGGTGCTGATCGCGGCGGAACGGCTGCGCGACGACCCGTGGGCGGCGGCCCGTACCCATGCCGCGGTGCTGCTGGTGACGGTCGTCGGCTCCGGGTTCATGGGGGTACGGCAGGTGATGCTGTCGCTCCTGCACGAGCGGGGGAGCCACTACGCGGAGCCGGTCGGCTACTACGAGAACGGCCTGAACCTCACGGGCCTCGCCGTCCTCGTCGCCCTCGTCCTGGTGCTCACCGCGCTCGCGGTCGGCACCGCCGAGTCCGTCGCCACCCGGCGCCGGGGCCTGGCCGCGCAGACGGCGAGCGGAGTGCCGTACGCGGTGCTGGCGAAGGCCACCCTGCTGGAGACGGCGATCCCGCTGGCCCCGGCGACCGCGCTGGCCGGGCTCGGCGGACTGACGATCGGCGTCTGGTCCTCCTCCGTCGCCTCCGAGCACGGGGCGCCGGTGGTGCCGTACCTGGCGCTGCTCGTCCCGGTGGCCGTGTACGCGGCGAGCCTGCTGGCCGCCGCGACCTCGCTGCCGCTGCTGCGCCGCTCAGCGCGCCCGGCGGAGCTGCGGTACGCCTGAGACGGCCGTGATCACTGCCCCGTGGGCACGCACGACCGTGGCCCGGCAGGCACCCACGACTGTTGTCCCGGGGGCACGGGGGACCCCCGGGACAGCACACCCACGGGACAACACGAAGGCCCGGATCGTCGTCAGGCGGAGATGCCGTCGATCCGGGCCAGGGCGTCGTCCGCGCCGTACGGCTGCAAGTACGGCAGCCAGCGCGGGTCCCTGTGCCCGGTCCCGATGATGCGCCAGGCCAGGCCGGTGGGCGGAGCGGGTTTGTGACGCAGCCGCCAGCCGATCTCGAACAGGTGTCGGTCGGCCTTCACGTGGTTGCAGCGGCGGCACGAGGCCACCACGTTGTCCCACACGTGCTTGCCCCCGCGGCTGCGCGGGATGACGTGGTCGACGCTGGTTGCGACGCCACCGCAGTACATGCACCGGCCCCCGTCGCGGGCGAACAGCGCACGACGGGTCAGAGGAACGGGCCCCCGATAGGGAACCCGGACGAATCGCTTGAGCCGGACCACGCTTGGTGCGGGGACTGTGACGGTTGCGCTGTGCATGAAGGCGCCGGACTCCTCAAGGCACACGGCCTTGTTTTCGAGCACGAGGATGAGCGCGCGGCGAAGCGGTACGACGCCCAGTGGCTCGTACGACGCGTTGAGGACCAGGACATGCGGCACGGATGCCTCCTTGGGCGTCGGCGGCGCGTGGCTCGCGCCGGGACGATCTGTAGTCAGTCTCCCCTCATGCCTGGTGGAAGCGCCACCATCTCCCGGTAACGGGCTGGGAGTGTTTTCGACCACACCTGCGACCACTGCTTTCTTCATCCCCAGGTGAGCACGGTCTCTCCCTCGAACATGGCAACGATCCCCACACGATGCACCGTTAGTGTGGTGGGTCTGCCGCCCGGTGACCTTTCCGTGACCTTGACCATCAGCCGGGTGGCGGACGCTGCACCTGGAGGTACCTGCCGTGTCCTTGCCCGCCGTCCTACTGGCCGCGACCCCGTCGCCCTCTCCGTCGGAGAGCGGGGTCGCGACCGTCCCCTCGCTCCAGGACGCCCAGGAGGGCGCGACGAACGCCGCGAGCTGGGTCGAGCAGAACTGGTCGACCTGGCTGGCGATCGGGCTGCGCGTCCTGCTGATCCTGGTGATAGCGGCGGTGCTGAGAGTCGCGGTGCGGCGGGCGATCACCAAGCTGATAGACCGCATGAACCGCACGGTCCAGGCGGTCGACGGCACGGCGCTCGGCGGCCTGCTGGTGAACGTGGAGCGCCGCCGTCAGCGCTCCCAGGCGATCGGCTCGGTGCTGCGCTCGGTGGCCAGCTTCCTGATCATGGGCACCGCGGCGCTGATGATCCTGGCCACCTTCGAGATCAACCTCGCCCCGCTGCTGGCCTCCGCGGGTGTCGCGGGTGTCGCGATCGGTTTCGGCGCCCGCAACCTGGTCACGGACTTCCTCTCCGGCGTCTTCATGATCCTGGAGGACCAGTACGGCGTCGGCGACACCATCGACGCGGGCGTGGCCTCCGGCGAGGTCATCGAGGTCGGCCTGCGCGTGACGAAGCTGCGCGGCGACAACGGCGAGATCTGGTACGTCCGCAACGGCGAGGTCAAGCGCATCGGCAACCTCTCGCAGGGCTGGGCCACGGCGGGCGTCGACGTCACCCTCCGCGCGTCCGAGGACCTGGACAAGGTGAAGGCGACGATCGGCGAGGTCGCCGAGCGGATGAGCAAGGAGGAGCCCTGGAACGAGCTCCTGTGGGGCCCGATCGAGGTCCTGGGCCTCGACAGCGTCCTGCTCGACTCGATGGTCGTGCGCGTCTCCGCGAAGACGATGCCGGGCAAGGCCCTGACGGTGGAACGCGAACTGCGCTGGCGCGTCAAGCGCGCCTTCGACGCGGCGGACATCGACATCGTCGGCGGCCCGGCGGTGGCGGCGGACCCCGAGCCGGCCCCGGACCCGACGGCGGCCGTGGCGGCCCCCTCGGTCTACTCCAACACGGCGTCCCCCCAGGCCGAGGCGGCCACCCCCCTGGCCCCGCCGAGCGTGCCGAAGTAGCAGGCGGTACGAGGAGGGCGGCACCCGGTGTGATCCCGGGCGCCGCCCTTCCGTCATCCCGCGGCCGTCCCCCTCAGCCCCAGCTGTCGCGCCACCTGGCACACGGCGACGTACGACGTGCCCTTGCGCAGGCCGGCCACGCCGAGGTGGTGGTCGCCTTCGCGGAGGTCGACGAGGACCGTTCCGGAAGCCGCGTCGAAGGACAGGGAGCCGTGCACCGAGTGGTCCGCGCGGCGGCCCGGGCGCCACAGGAAGCGGACCTCCTCCTGGCCCTTCCCGGCGATCTCCTGCCCCTTCCCGGCGATGAGGAAGGCCCGGTCGGAGGAGGTCAGTCGGTCGCGTATGCGCTGTTGCCAGCCGTCGGAGACGTCCGCCGAGCGCAGCGGGTGCGTCTGCCGGTCGTCCAGGACGTGCACGGAGAACGCGAGTCCCGCCGTCCGCGACCGGCGCCGCAGCCACGCCCACACCAGCACCGCCCAGAGCAGGCTGACGGTGCCCCAGGTGAGCGGCGCGATCACCAGCGACCGCCCCAGGTTGCCCCAGGTGAATCCGTCGTCAACGAGCCCGGCCAGCAACTGGACGACCATCAGCGGCGACTGGACGGCCACGGCCGCCCGCCAGCACGCCAGGAGCAGCTTCATGAACCGTCTCCGCAGGCCAGGGTGTACGCCTCGGTCACCCAGCGCTCCTTGTCGCCGTGCTCGGCGGGGTCCACGCCGCACCGCAACGAGGCGCCGCTGCTGCCGTACCAGGTGCTGACGCTGCCGTACACCGGCGTCGTACCGCCGCAGTCCGCCGTGAAGCTCGCGTCGACGGCCCGTACGCCCCAGGCGGAGACGAAACGGCCCGAGCCGCCCAGGAAATCGGCGACGTCGGGGTGTTCCACGGTCGCGGACGACCGGCCGGGCCCGGCCACCTCGAACGCGTCGCCGAGGCGCTTGTCGAGGGACGCCAGGACCCGTTCGGTCGAGAGCCCGGCCCCGCTCGTCTCGACCCGCGGCACCAGCTCCCGCACCCGGACCGGCAGCAGCCGCACGTCCCCGGCGTCCTTGCCCACCGTGACGACCCGCGACACGGCGACAAGGGTCCGTTCCTCGTTCACCCGCCCCCATCGGATCGCCCCCGTACAAGCCGACGCCGACGCCGTCCTGGTCACGCGGGTCGTCGCCCTGGTGTCGTCCCCGCCCACCCGGCACCCGGACAGACCGCCCGCCACCGCGCACGCCAGCACCACCACCGGCACGGCACGTCGCACCGCATTCCTCACGCCCCACCCCCACCGCGCCCCGAACCCACGTTCGCAGCCGATCGATGAAAAGCCGGAAAGCTGTGAAGAAGCACGCCCCGACCTGCGGGAAGGCGTGATCGTGATGAACTCGTTGCGCCCCCGGTACCGGGCTCGCAGGTAACGACTCCGTTTCCCGCGAGGGCGGTTTCCTTCACCCCCTTGACTCCCCCACGGCCCGGACCTATGTTCCCTGCATCCGATAGGAAACCTTCCTAACAGTCACGGTCCGTAGAGTCTGCTGCGGAACATTCCCGGGAGAGGGGCACACATGGCCGGCACCCCGCGCACACTCCGCGCCATGAACGACCGTGCCGCCCTCGACCTCCTCCTGGAGCACGGGCAGCTGTCCCGCACCCGCATCGGCAAACTCACCGGCCTGTCCAAGCCGACCGCCTCCCAGCTCCTGGCCCGCCTCGAAGCGGCGGGCCTGGTCCTCGCCGGCGGCACCACCGAGGGCCGCCCGGGCCCCAACGCCCAGTTGTACGAGGTGAATCCGGCCGCCGGGTACGCCGCCGGCCTCGACGTCACCCCCGAACGCATCCTCGCCGCCGTCGCCGACATCACCGGCCGCACGATCGGCTCGTACGAACTGCCCACCCCGGGCAGAAGGACCGGCACCCCGGTCGTCCAGCAGGTCACCGACGCCCTCGACGGCGCCCTGAAGGCGGCCGGGCTGGTCCGCGCCGACGTCCACCGGCTCGTCATCGGCACCCCCGGCGCCTTCGACCCGGGCACCGGCCGGCTGCGCTACGCCTCCCACCTCCCGGGCTGGCACACCCCCGCCCTCCTGGGCGAACTCGCCGCCGCGCTGCCGATGCCGGTGGAGTACGAGAACGACGTCAACCTCGTCGCCGTGGCCGAACAGCGGCTCGGCGCGGCCCGCGGCCACGACGACTTCGTCCTGCTGTGGAACGAGGGCGGCCTCGGCGCGGCCCTCGTCCTCGGCGGCCGGCTGCACCGCGGCTGGACCGGCGGCGCGGGCGAGGTCGGTTTCCTGCCGGTGCCGGGCACCCCGCTGGTACGGCAGGTCACCAAGGCCAACAGCGGCGGCTACCAGGAGCTGGCCGGTTCGCAGGCCGTCCCCCGGCTCGCCCGCGAACTCGGCATCGACGACATCCCCAGCGGCCCGTACGCCGAGGTCGCCGCCGCCCTCGTCGCCCGCGCCGCACACTCCGAAGACCCCGCCCACCAACAGCTGCTGGAGACATACGCGACCCGCCTCGCCACCGGTCTGGCCTCGCTCGTCTCCGTCCTCGACCCGGAACTCGTCGTCCTGAGCGGCGCTTCCCTCACCGCCGGCGGCGAGCGGCTGCGCGCGCTCGTCCAGTCCGAACTGGCGGAGCTGGCCGCGGCCCGCCCCCACCTCGTCGTCGGCGACGTACGCGAACAGCCCGTGCTGCGCGGCGCGTTGGAGAGCGCGCTGGCAGCCACCCGCGACGAGGTCTTCGACACCTCGCGCTGAGCCCTTCCCTCATCCCCTTCCCCGCCCCAGGGAGACTTCGCCATGCCCAACCGTGCCCGAACAGCGGCTTTTACCCTGCTTTCCTCCGTCGCCCTCCTGACCACGGCCTGTACCGGCCAGTCCAGCTCCGGCGCCGACGACGACGCCTCCAAGGAGACGACCATCAACTTCTGGCACGCCTGGAGCGCGGACTCCGAGGTGAAGGCCGTGAAGGCACTGGTCGCCGGTTTCGAGAAGGCGCACCCCAACATCCACGTCAACGTCGTCGGCAACATGACCGACGACAAGATCAACCAGGCGCTGCGCGCGGGCGGTTCCAAGGCGCCCGACGTGATCTCGTCCTTCACCACCAACGCCGTCGGCAAGTTCTGCTCCTCCGGCGCCCTGGTCGACCTCAACCCCTTCTTCGAGAAGGCGAAGATCGACCCGGACAAGACGTTCCCGGCGGCGATGAACGAGTACACCCAGTTCGACGGCAACCGCTGCTCGGTCCCGCTCCTCGGTGACGCCTACGGCCTCTACTACAACAAGACGGCCTTCGAGAAGGCGGGCATCAGCGCCCCGCCGAGGACCTGGTCCGAATTCGAGGCCGACGCCAAGAAGTTGACCGTCCCGCAGGGCGACAGCTTCAAGCAGCTCGGCTTCATGCCGAACTACCACGGCTGGGAGACCACGACCGAGCACTACCTGGGCCAGTTCTCGCCCACGTACTTCGACAAGGACGGCAAGTCGACGATCGCGAAGGACCCGGCCGTCGCCGCCGCCTTCACCGTCCAGAAGAAGCTGGTCGACGCCCTCGGCGGCTACCGCAAGCTGGAGACGTACCGCGCCAAGCTCGGCGACGAGTGGGGCCCCAAGCACCCCTTCCACACCGGTCAGGTCGCCATGCAGCTCGACGGCGAATGGCGCCTGGGCATGGCCCTGGACGCCAAGCCCGGCTTCGAGATCGGCGTCGCCCCGCTGCCCGTCCCGGACGACCAGGCGGACCAGTACGGCAAGGGCTACATCACCGGCACCATCGCCGGCATCGCCGCCACCAGCAAGAAGCAGAACGCGGCCTGGGAGCTGGTCAAGTACATCACCACGGACACGGACGCGGTGGTGAACTTCTCCAACGCCATCCACAACGTGCCCTCCACGCTCGCCGCCCTGAAGTCCCCGAAGCTGAAGTACGACCCGCGCTTCAAGACCTTCCTGGACATCGCGGCGAACCCGGACTCGACGACCGCCCCGTCCTCGGTCAACGGCGGCGTGTACCTCACCACGGTCCAGGAACTCGGCTACGCCTACGAGAGCGGCAAGGTCACCGACCTCCACAAGGGCCTCGCGGACGCGGCGCAGCAGATCGACACGGACATCGCGCAGGCGAAGTGATGGCCACGATCACCCTGGCGTCGAAGCGCCGCAGGTCGGCGCTGCGCACCCTCGCCTTCATGTCCCCCTGGCTGATCGGCTTCGCGGTCTTCTTCGCGTACCCGCTGATCTCGACGGTCTACTTCTCGTTCATGCACTACGACGGCTTCAGGCCGCCGACATGGAGCGGCACCCAGAACTGGACGTACGTCTTCCAGCACTACCCCTTCTTCTGGCCGGCCCTGCGCAACACCCTGTGGCTGGTCGTGGTGATGGTCAGTCTCCGGGTCGTGTTCGGACTCGGGATCGGCCTGCTGATCACGAAGATCAAGACGGGGACTGGGGTCTTCCGCACCCTGTTCTACCTGCCCTACCTGGCCCCTCCGGTGGCGGCGACGATGGCCTTCGCCTTCCTGCTCAACCCCGGTACGGGCCCGGTCAACTCGGTCCTGGAGAAGGTCGGCATCCCGGCGCCCGGCTGGTTCAACGACCCCACCTGGTCCAAGCCGGCCCTCACCCTGCTCGCCCTGTGGGGCATCGGCGACCTGATGGTCATCTTCATGGCCGCGCTGCTCGACGTACCCCAGGAGCAGTACGAGGCGGCCGAGTTGGACGGGACCTCCGCCTGGCAGCGGTTCCGGTACGTCACGCTCCCGAACATCTCGCCGATCGTGATGTTCGCGGTGGTGACCGGCGTGATCCAGACGATGCAGTACTACACCCAGCCCCTGATCGCCGGGAAGGTCGCCTCGGGCGTGATCCAGGGCGCCGGCACCCAGTTCGAGCCCGGCTACCCGGACAAGTCCACGCTCACCCTCCCCCAACTCGTCTACAACCTCGGCTTCCAGCGCTTCGACTACGGCTCGGCCTGTGTCGTCGCCCTGGTCCTCTTCGCCCTCTCGATGGCCTTCACCGCGTTCCTGATGCGGCGCCGGGGCGGCCTGATCCAGGCAGGTGACTGACCGATGACCCAAGTACTGGACAGGCCCGCACAGGTGCGCACCCCCGCCGGCCCCGCCGAACGAACGGCCCGCCGCAAGGCGCTCCTGGAATGGATCGCGGTCCACTCCCTCGGCCTCGCCGCCGCCCTCTTCTTCACCCTCCCCTTCGTGTTCGTGTTCCTGACCTCCCTCATGAGCGACACCCAGGCCCTCAGCCGGGACCTGATCCCGCACACCTGGGAGTGGGGCAACTACCGCAGGGTCTTCGACACCCCGGGCTTCCTCACCTGGTGGCGCAACACGCTCCTGTACGCGGGGGCGGGCACGGCGCTCACCGTCGTCTCCTCGCTCCCCGTGGCGTACGCGCTCGCCAAGTTCCGCTTCCGGGGCCGCAATCTGTCCCTGATGCTGGTGATCTCGATGATGATGCTGCCGCCGCAGGTCGTCATCATCCCGATGTACCTGTTCTGGGCGAAGCAGCTGGACCTCTCCGGCACGCTGTGGCCGCTGATCATCCCGATGGCGTTCGGCGACGCGTTCTCGATCTTCCTGCTCCGCCAGTTCCTGATGACGATCCCGAACGAGTACGTGGACGCGGCGAAGGTCGACGGCTGCGGCGACCTGCGCACCCTCCTGCGGGTGGTCGTCCCCATGGCGAAGCCGGGCATAGCCGCGGTGGCCCTGTTCCAGTTCTTCTACGCCTGGAACGACTACTTCGGCCCCCAGATCTACGCCTCGGAGAACCAGAACGCCTGGACCCTCAGCTACGGCCTGGAGTCCTTCAAGGGCATGCACCACACCGACTGGAACCTGACCATGGCCGCGACCGTGCTGGTCATGGCCCCCGTGATCCTCGTGTTCTTCTTCGCGCAGAAGGCGTTCGTGGAGGGTGTCACGCTCACCGGAGTGAAGGGTTAGTCCCGCATATGAAACTCACCGTGGTAGGCGGCGGTTCGACCTACACCCCCGAACTCATCGACGGCTTCGCCCGCTTGCGGGACACGCTCCCCATCGAGGACCTCGTCCTGGTCGACCCGTCAACCGAACGCCTCGACCTGGTGGGCGGCCTGGCCCGCCGCATCTTCGCCAAGCAGCACCACGACGGCCGTATCACCACCACCTCCGACCTGGACGCGGCCGTGGACGGCGCCGACGCGGTCCTGCTCCAGCTCCGCGTCGGCGGCCAGGCGGCCCGCGCACAGGACGAGACCTGGCCCCTGGAGTGCGGCTGCGTAGGCCAGGAGACGACCGGCGCCGGCGGCCTGGCCAAGGCCCTCCGCACGGTCCCCGTGGTCCTGGACATCGCGGAGCGGGTCCGCCGCGCCAACCCCGACGCCTGGCTGATCGACTTCACCAACCCGGTCGGCATCGTCACCCGGGCCCTCCTCCAGGCGGGCCACAAGGCGGTGGGCCTGTGCAACGTGGCCATCGGCTTCCAGCGCAGGTTCGCGGCCCTGCTCGACGTCGCCCCCTCCGAGGTCCACCTGGACCACGTGGGCCTCAACCACCTCACCTGGGAGACGGCGGTACGCCTCGGCGGCCCCGAGGGCCGCAACGTCCTCCCCGACCTCCTCACCCACCACGGCGAGGCGATAGCGGCGGACCTCCACCTCCCGCACGCCCTCCTCACCCACCTCGACGCGATCCCCTCCTACTACCTCCGCTACTTCTACGCCCATGACGAAGTCGTACGGGAACTACGCACCAAGCCCTCCCGGGCGGCCGAAGTAGCCGCGATGGAGGCCCAGTTGCTGACGCTCTACGCCGACCCCGCCCTGGACGAGAAGCCGGAGCTCCTCTCCCGGCGCGGCGGCGCGTACTACTCGGAGGCGGCGGTGGACCTGGCCGCGGCCCTGCTCACCGGCGCGGGAAGCCCGTACCAGGTGGTCAACACCCGCAACAACGGCACGCTCCCCTTCCTCCCCGACGACGCGGTGATCGAGGTCCAGGCGGCCGTGGGCCAGAAGGGCGCCACGCCCCTCCCCGTCCCACCCCTGGACCCCCTCTACGCGGGCCTGATCGCCAACGTGACGGCCTACGAACACCTCGCCCTGGAAGCGGCCCTGCACGGCGGCCGGAACCGTGTCCTCAAGGCCCTGCTCGCCCACCCCCTGATCGGCCAGTACGAGTACGCCGACCACCTCACCGACCGACTGATCGCACACAACCGGGAGCATCTCGCGTGGGCATGACCGCAGGTGTCCTCGCCATAGACGCGGGCAACAGCAAGACGGACGTCGCCGTCCTGGCCCCCGACGGAACGGTCCTGGCCACGGCACGAGGAGACGGCTTCCGCCCCCACGCGACGGGCGTCGAGGCGGCGCTGGACACCGTGGCCGAGGCCGTGACCGAAGCCTTCACCACAGCCGGAGTCACCACCACGGACCACATCTCGGCGTGCCTGGCGAACGCGGACTTCCCTTTCGAGGAGGAACAGCTGGCCGCGGCCCTGAAAGCCCGCGCCTGGGGCACCACCGTCGCGGTCCGCAACGACACCTTCGCCATCCTCCGCGCCGGCGCCGCCGAACCCCGCGGCGTGGCCGTGGTGTGCGGCGCCGGCATCAACTGCGTCGGCATGCGTCCCGACGGCCGCACCGCCCGCTTCCCGGCACTGGGCCGCATCTCCGGTGACTGGGGCGGCGGTTGGGGCCTGGCGGAGGAGGCCCTGTGGCACGCGGCAAGGGCGGCGGACGGCCGCGGCGCCCCCACCGCGCTGGCCCACACCCTGCCCGCCCACTACGGCCTCCCGTCCATGTACGCCCTGATAGAGGCCCTGCACCGGGAACACATAGCCCCCGCCCGCCGCCACGAACTCACCCCGGTCCTCTTCACCACGGCGGATTCCGGCGACCGCATCGCCCGCGCCCTGGTGGACCGCCTGGCCGAAGAGGTGGTGGCGATGGCCACGGTGGCCCTGACCCGTCTGGACCTCCTGGAGGAGGAGACGCCGGTTCTCCTGGGCGGCGGCGTACTGGCCGCACGCCACCCCCGACTGGACGCAGGAATAAGGGACCTGCTCGCGTCCCGTGCCCCCAAGGCCGTCCCCCAAGTGGTCACGGCGAGCCCGGTACTGGGAGCGGCACTGCTGGGCCTGGACGACGTAGGGGCACCCGTGGAGGCCCAGACACGCACACGAGAGCACTACGAGCACTGACGGCCCACCTCCCCACCGCCGTCCACCCCGCATCCACCCGAGCCCGCCCGAACCGGGAACCGAACAGATTCCCCCGACGTGTGATTGGGCAGGGGGTGGTGCGGGGCGCTGTGTGATGCCGGGATTCCGGCAGACACACTGCGATCCGATCAAGATCCAGTGAAGGCCGGTGCGCATTGTCGGTCCCGGCAGCGATACTTGCGGCGACAGATGACCATGGGGGAGGTCAACAGTGACACACCCGCCGAAAAGCAGCGCGGCGCCACCACCGAACCTCGGCATGCCCACGATGCCGGCCGTACCGCCACAACCAGGCCCCCCGGCGCAGGGCGACGGCTCCCCCACCCCGGCCGCCGCCCCCGCCCCACAGGAACCCCGCCGCACCGCGTTCGCCGAGGGCCTCGATCGCCTGCGCCACGCGGCCACCACCGAACCCGGCCGGCTCCGCATCATCGGCGCCTTCCTCGCCGCCCTGGTCATCGCGTTCGGCGCGGTCACCGCCTGGCAGACGGCCGACCGCGCGGCCGCCGCCGACGACGTCCTCAACAAGAGCCAGCCGCTCAGCAGCGCCGCCGCCGACATCTACCGCAGCCTCGCCGACGCCAACACGGCCGCCTCCAGCGGCTTCCTCGCCGGCGGCCAGGAGACGGCGACCTCGCGCGACCGCTACGAGAAGGACATCGACAAGGCGGCCGCCGGCCTCGTCAAGGCCGCCGCGAACTCGGACCCCGACTCCCCGGCCGCGGCCACGGTCACGAAGCTCAACCGTCTGCTGCCGGAGTACAAGGGCCTGGTGGAGCGCGCCCGCACCTACAACCGCCAGGGCTTCCCGGTCGGCGGCGCGTATCTGCGCTACGCCAACGAGAAGATGCAGAACGACATGCTCCCGGCGGCGGAGGACCTGTACACGAGCGAGAACGAACGCCTCCGCGCCGACTACGACGACGCGACGCCCTACCCGTGGGCGGCGATAGCCCTCGGCGTCCTGGTCCTCGCCGCCCTCGCCTGGGCCCAGCACCGCAACTACCGGCGCACCAACCGGGTCATGAACCACGGCCTGGTCGCGGCGACGGCCACCGCGACGGTCGTGCTCCTGTGGCTCGTCGTCGGCCACACCGTCGCGCGCGCGGGACTGAACGACTCCTACGACCACGGCGTCCGCTCCCTGAACGTCCTGCACGACGCCCGCATCGCCTCCCTGAAGGCGCGCGGCAACGAGAACCTCACCCTGGTCGCCCGCGGCGCCGAGACGGTGACGGTGAAGGACGCGAACGGCGTGGAGCAGACGCTGGACGCGTACGACAGCGACTTCCAGGAGGACATGAAGACCCTCGGCGCGGGCCTGGCCGAAGCGGCGAAGCTCGCCGACGACAACTCCGGCGAGAAGCCGGTCACCGAGGCCCAGGGCAACATGAAGGAGTGGCAGAACCGCCACAAGGCGGCCCGCGACGAGGACGACAACGGCAACTACGAGGCGGCGCTGAACCGGGTCATCGGCCCCAAGAACGCGACGGGCGAGTGCTTCGACAGCGTCGACGCCAATCTCGCCAAGGCGATCGCGCACGAGGAGACCGAGTTCGAGCAGTCGGCCGGCGACGGCCTGGACGCGATGACGGGCCTGACCGTGGGCGCGGCGGTGCTCGCCGTCCTGGGCGCGGCCGGCGCGGTGCTGGGCATCGGCCGCAGGCTGTCGGAGTACCGGTGAGAGGGGGCGTGACGATGAACGTACGACGTCTGCGGGCCGGTCTGAAGGGCTGGGGCGGTGTGGCCGCGATGGCGGTGGTCTGCGCCCTCGCGCTCGCGTTCGTACTGCTGCTGCCGCTGACGCAGTCGAAGGGCGCCGACAGCACGGCGGCCGGCGGCCCCGGTGTGGCCCACGGCAGCCAGGCGCGCGCCGAGGACGACCCCTGCCAGGACCCGCAGATCGTGAAGGCACCGGAGAAGCAGACGCTGTCCCCGTCGGGCGCGGACGGCGACACCATCAAGAAGATCAAGGCCCGGGTGGGCGACAAGCGCAAGCTGATCGTCGGCGTGGACCAGAACAGCTACCGCTGGGGCTACCGCAACCCGAACGCCGGCACCAGCGGTGAGCTGGAGGGCTTCGACATCGACCTGGTGCACCGGATCGCCGCCGAGATCCTCGGCGACCCGAACGCGGTGCTGTTCAAGGCGATCCCCACCAACCAGCGCATCCCGGCGCTCCAGGAGGGCCGGGTCGACATGGTGGTGCGCACGATGACCATCAACTGCAAGCGCCTGGGCCAGGTCGCGTTCTCCGCCCCGTACTTCAAGACCGGCCAGCAGGTCCTCGCCCCCAAGTCCTCGCCGATCAAGGGGTACGACGACACGCTCGCCGGCAAGAGGATCTGCACGGCGGAGGGTTCGACGGCGAACACCACGCTGACGGACGACCAGAAGGCGGGCCGGCTCCCCGCGACGGCGAAGATCGTCGAGCCGGTGCCGAACCAGCTGGACTGCCTGGTGCGGCTCCAACTCGGCGAGGTGGACGCGGTGGTGACGGACGGCGCCCTCGCCGCGAGCCAGGCGGCCCAGGACCCGACGGTCCAGCTGAAGGGCGAGCCGTTCACGACCGAGTACTACGGCGTGGCGATGAACCTGAAGGCGGACGATCTGGTACGCCGGGTCAACCAGATCCTGGCGGACTACCGCAAGGACACCGCGAACGGCTGGCAGGCGTCGTACGACAAGTGGCTGTCGGCGACACTGGACAAGGACTCAGCGAAGTCGAAGCCGCCGACACCGGCGGAGTACCTCCGCACGGGCTGAGGCAGGCACGGACAGGCACCGACAGGCACCCGAACGGCGAGCAACCACCCCCAACAACCAGACCAGCAGCGAGAGGTGATCGATGGGCGTCACGGGACCCCCCGGGCCGGTGATGGACCGGGACGAGGTGGACCGTGCGCTGGCGCGGCTCGGCGCGGAGTACGAGGCGATCGAGACCTCGCTCCTCGCCTTGCAGGACCACTCCGGCCGCAGGCTCCTGGAGGGCGCCCAGCTCACGGGGGTCACCAAGGAGCGCTGGGCGGCCGCGGAGGCGTCGATCACGCTGCTGTGGGCGTACTTCGACGCGTACACGGACGCGTTGCGCAGCGCCAGGGAGATCAGGTCGCGGCGCCGCTGGTCCAGCCGCGAGGACCTGGTGGAGCTGACGGAGCTGCTGCGCGGCGAGTCGGTGACGGTCGCGGGCAGCGCCACGGCGACGGCCAACGCCCCGACCCTGCACGGCGGTTCGGGCAAGCTCAGCGAGCAGTTCAGCCTCGCCACGCTGGTCGACCGGATGAACGAGCTGTACGCGACCTCGCTCGACATGGTCGTCGCCGCCGACGCGGTGTGGTCGGCGCTGCCCGCGCGGATAGATTTACTGGCCGCCGAACTCCAGCGCACCCGCAAGCTCGCGCACTCGGTGGGCGTCCGCCCGGGCGAGCACCCGGCGGGCGACGACCTGGAGCGCATCACGCACACGCTGACGCACCTGCGCGAGCAGGTGGTCTCCGACCCGCTCGCCTACTGGAACCCCACCCCGGGCAGCTCGGCCCCGGGCGGCGGCCGCCCGGACACGACGGTGTACGACCGTGAGGCGCGCGCCCTGGAGGACGTACGCCGGGAGATCGACGCGGTGCTGACGGTCCGTCAGGATGCGGAGCAGCGGCTGATCAGGCTCCGTGACGTGCTCTCGCGCGCGGACCGTACGCTCGCCGAGGCCCGTACCGCGCGCGGCGAGGTGCTGGCGAAGATCGCGGCCACGGAGGTGCCGGTCGTCAGCGGTCCGCCGACCGTCCTCCAGGAGCAGCTGGCGACGGCCGCCGAGTACCGCAGACAGGCCCAGTGGCACCGCCTGTCCCCGCTCCTGGAGTCGCTGGAGCAGAAGGCGGAGGACGAACTGCTGCGCGCCCGCGAGTCGTTGACCGCGGTCACCCAGCCACTGGCGGTCCGCGCGGAGCTGCGCGGCCGCCTCGACGCGTACAAGGCGAAGGTCGCCCGGCACGGCCTCGCCGAGGACCCGTTCCTGATCGAGCGCTACGACGCGGCGCGCCGCATGCTGTGGAGCGCCCCGTGCGATCTGCGCGTCGCCGAACAGGCCGTGCTGCGCTACCAGCACGCGGCCGCCGAGCTGCTGCGCGCCCCGCGGGTGCCGGAGCAGAGCGGGCCAGAGGACCGTAGGGGGGAGGACCGGTCATGAGTCAGGCAGCACAGCAGGCCTGTCAGCGGCCAGGCTGCGACGGGACGTACGAGGACGTCGGCGGCGGTGAGCTGTACTGCGACACCTGCGGTCTCGCGCCGGTGGTGTCGGCCAGCGGCATGGTGGGGTCGTCGCCGACCGGCATGACGGGCGGCGGCAAGGGCTCGCGCGGTTCCGGCAGCGGCAGCGCGCGCTCCGGCAGCAGCCGCAGCACCTCGCGCAGCACGTCCCAGTCGTCGAAGTCCCGGCGCTCGGTGTCGGGCCGCCTCTCCCGCTCCCTGTCGGGCCGTACGACGGGCCGCTCGGTGTCGGTGCGCAGTTCGGGTTCCAGCACCGGGGCGAGTGCCCGGGGCCGGCTGGGCGCCGGTCTGGTCGAGGTGCCGGGCGTGCCGCGTCCGGACCCGCGCGGGATGGTGCTGGAGAACCCGGAAGTCCCCGAGCGCAAGCGGTTCTGCTCCCGTTCGGACTGCGGGGCGCCGGTGGGCCGGTCCCGGGGCGACCGTCCGGGGCGTACGGAGGGCTTCTGCACCAAGTGCGGCAACCCGTACTCGTTCGTGCCGAAGCTGGCGGCCGGTGACATCGTGCACGGCCAGTACGAGGTCGTGGGCTGTCTGGCGCACGGCGGCCTCGGCTGGGTCTACCTCGCCGTCGACCGCGCGGTCTCCGACCGCTGGGTGGTCCTCAAGGGCCTCCTCGACACCGGCGACCAGGACGCGATGGCGGCGGCGATCTCCGAGCGGCGCTTCCTCGCGGAGATCGAGCACGCCAACATCGTGCGGATCTACAACTTCGTCGAGCACCTGGACCAGCGCACCGGCTCGCTCGACGGCTACATCGTCATGGAGTACGTCGGCGGCAAGTCCCTCAAGGAGATCGCCAACGACCGCCGCACCCCGGCCGGCAAGCGCGACCCGCTCCCGGTGGAACAGGCCTGCGCGTACGGCATCGAGGCGCTGGAGGCGCTCGGCCACCTCCACAGCCGCAACCTGCTGTACTGCGACTTCAAGGTCGACAACGCCATCCAGACCGAGGACCAGCTCAAGCTCATCGACATGGGCGCGGTCCGCAGGATGGACGACGACGAGTCGGCGATCTACGGCACGGTCGGCTACCAGGCGCCGGAGGTCGCCGAGGTCGGCCCGTCGGTGGCGTCCGACCTCTACACGGTCGCCCGCACCCTCGCCGTCCTCACCTTCGACTTCCAGGGCTACACGAACGTCTTCGTGGACTCCCTGCCCGACCCCGACAACATCGAGGTCTTCCACCAGTACGAGTCCTTCTACCGCCTCCTGGTCCGCGCCACCGACCCCGACCCGGCCCGCCGCTTCGCCTCCGCCCAGGAGATGGCCGAGCAGCTGACCGGCGTGCTGCGGGAGGTCGTGTCGCTCCAGACGGGGCGGGCACGCCCTGCCCTGTCGACGCTGTTCGGGCCCGAACTGCGGGTGCCGGACACGGAGTTGTTCCCGAAGCTGGACGGGGAGGTCTCGCGGCTGGGGGCACGGGTGGTCGTTCCGCGGCGGTCCGCCCCGGGCGCTCTCCTCCCTGCGGCCGTTCCGACGCCGGGGAGTGGCGCGGCGCTGGTCAAGCCGGTGGCGACGCCCGCCGCCGCGCTGGCCCTCCCCGTGCCGCGGGTCGACCCCTCCGACCCCAACGCCGGCTTCCTCGCCGGGCTCATGGCGACCGCCGCCGCGGAGCTGCTGGGGGCGCTCGCCGCCGCGCCCGCGCCGTCCGTCGAGACGCGGTTGCGGCAGATCCGGGCCTGGCTGGAGAACGGCGACGCGCACACCGCCCTGGAGGCGCTGACGCGGGTCGAGGACGAGCGGCCCGACGACTGGCGGGTGGTCTGGTACCGCGGGGTCGCCGCCCTCGTCACCGGCGATCACGAAGCCGCCGCGCTCGCCTTCGACGCCATCTACGACGCCTTCCCGGGCGAGCCCGCGCCGAAGCTGGCGCTCGGCCTGTGCGCGGAGGTGCTGGGCCAGCTCGACAACGCCGCCGAGTACTACCGCCTGGTCTGGGCGACCGACCCCAGCTATGTCAGCGCCGCCTTCGGGCTCGCGCGGGTCCAGCTCGCCGCCGGCGACCGCGGCAGTGCCGTACGCACCCTGGAGTCGGTTCCGGAGTCGTCCATCCACTACACCGCCGCCCGCGTGGCCGCCGTACGGGCGCGGCTGCGTCAGCGCACGGCCGCCGCCGGTGACGTACCGTTCCTTGACGACCTGACCGCCGCCGCCGGGCAGGTCGAGGCGCTGGACGCGTACGGACTGGATCCGGCGCGCCGGGAGCAGTTGTCCGCCGAAGTCCTCGGCTGCGCGCTGGACTGGGTACTCTCCGGTGGCCAGGGCGCCGACCCGGCCGCCCGCCGGGTGCTGCTCGGCAGCGAGCTGGACGAGCGGGGACTCCGCTTCGGACTGGAGCGTTCGTACCGCACGCTGGCCCGGCTCGCGCGGGGCGGCGAGGAGAGGATCGACCTGGTGGAACGTGCCAACCGTTACCGCCCCCGGACGTGGGTGTAGTTGATGTCGCAGATGCCCCAGCAGGCCGCCCTGACGAACTGCCCGAGCTGCGAGGAGCCGCTCGAGTCGGGTGACCGTTTCTGCGGTGCGTGCGGATACGACCTGTCCGCCGTACCGGCACCTCCGGACGACCACCCGACGCTCGCCGTGAACGGCTCGGCGCCGGTGCCGCCGCCCGCCGAGGGCGACCCCTGGCCGGTCGCCCACGACCCCGCGGGCACCGCCCCCGGCGACCACGGCCTGACGCCACCGCCGCCCCCGAGCGGCTCCCCCGTCTCACCGGCCTCCGGGGTGCGCTTCGACCGCCCGCCGGAGCCGGACGAGTACCCGCTCCAGGCGCCGGACCCGCGGGTGGCCGCCGAGACGCCGACCCCGGCGGAGGGCGTCAAGGTGTGCGTGGCCTGCCGCGCGGGCCGCGTCGACCACGACGGCTACTGCGAGAACTGCGGGCACGCCCAGCCGCGCGAGCGCGACCACATGGAGCAGGAGTGCGGCCCGATGGCGGCCGTCAGCGACCGCGGTCTGCGCCACCACCGCAACGAGGACGCGTTCGCCGTCGGCACCGCCGCCCTGCCCGACGGCTCGCCCGCGTCCGTGGCGATCGTCTGCGACGGCGTCTCCTCGGCGACCCGCCCCGACGACGCCTCCCTCGCCGCGTCCCGGGCGGCGAGCGAGTCGCTGCTGGCCGCCCTGCCCCTCGGCACCCACCCGCAGCAGGCGATGCACGAGGCGATCGTCGCCGCCTCCCGCGCGGTCAACGCCCTGGCCGCCGAACCGCAGACGGCCCGCGAGCACGCCCCGCACCAGAACGCCCCGGCCTGCACCATCGTCGGCGCCGTGGTGACGTCCGGGCTGCTGGTCGTCGGCTGGGTGGGCGACAGCCGCGCCTACTGGGTGCCGGTGGACCGCAGCGCGCTGCCGGCCCGCCTCACCGAGGACGACTCGTGGGCCGCGCAGATGGTCGCGGCGGGCCTGATGAACGAGGCGGAGGCGTACGCCGACGAGCGCGCCCACGCGATCACCGGCTGGCTCGGCGCGGACGCCTACGAACTGGAGCCGCACACCGCTTCCTTCAAGCCGGACCGGCCGGGTGTAGTGGTGGTGTGCACCGACGGACTGTGGAACTACGCGGAGGCCGCCCAGGAGATGGCCGAGGCCGTCCCGCTCGATGCCGCCGTCCGCCCCCTGCACGGCGCCCAGGTCCTGGTCGGTCACGCACTGGACGGCGGCGGCCACGACAACGTAACAGTGGCCCTCGTGCCGTTCCCCGCCCCGCATCAGGGGGCAGGATCGGCCTGAGGCCGATTCGTACGGGGATGCCTCGCAGGACCGGAGGGGACCGGTCCGCACACAGTCGTACGCCCCGCAACCGCGGGGTTTTCAAGGGGGATTCGAACAGGCATGGCCAATTTCTCGAAGTCCAACGTGCCGCAGTTCTCGGTGGACGTGTACCAGAACGAGTACCTGCCGGAGGGCGGCCGCGAGGTCAACGCGATCGTCACGGTCTCCGCGACCGGCGGCGGCACCGTCGGCAGCGCGGTCGGGGCGCCCCATCTCTACACATCGGGCCAGGGCCCGGACGCGGCCGTGGCGATCATGGTCGACTGCTCGGGGTCGATGGACTACCCGCCGACCAAGATGCGCAACGCGCGTGACGCCACGGCCGCGGCCGTCGACACCCTGCGCGACGGGGTGCACTTCGCGGTGATCGGCGGCACGCATGTCGCCAAGGAGGTCTATCCGGGCGGCGGGCGGCTCGCGGTCGCCGACGCCACCACCCGCGAGCAGGCCAAGCAGGCGCTGCGCAAGCTCAGCGCGGGCGGCGGCACCGCCATCGGCACCTGGCTGCGGCTCGCCGACCGGCTGCTGTCCTCGGCGGACGTCACCATCCGGCACGGCATCCTGCTCACCGACGGCCGCAATGAACACGAGTCACCCCAGGACCTCAAGGCGGCCCTCGACTCCTGCGCCGGACGCTTCACCTGTGACGCACGGGGCGTGGGCACCGACTGGGAAGTGAGTGAAGTCACAGGCATCGCCTCGGCGCTGCTCGGCACCGCCGACATCGTCGCCGACCCGGCCGGGCTCGCCGCCGACTTCACGCAGATGATGGAGACGGCGATGGGCAAGGAGGTCGCGGACGTCTCGCTGCGGCTGTGGACGCCGGTCGGCACCACCATCAAGTTCGTCAAGCAGGTCGCGCCCACCGTCGAGGAGTTGACCGACCGCCGCACCGAGGCGGGCCCGCGCGCCGGGGACTACCCCACCGGCTCCTGGGGGGACGAGTCCCGTGACTACCACGTCTGCGTGGAGGTCCCGGTCGCGAACCTCGGCCAGGAGATGCTGGCCGCCCGCGTCTCGCTCGTCATCCCCCAACCCGACGGCAGCGCACAGAACTTGGGCGCCCAGGGGCTGGTACGAGCGGTGTGGACCGACGACATGGTCGCCTCGACGTCGATCAACCCTCAAGTAGCCCACTACACCGGCCAGGCCGAACTGGCACAAGTCATCCAACAAGGCCTCGATCTGCGCAAAGCGGGCGATATGGATGGAGCAACGGCCAAACTGGGCCGGGCCGTTCAGCTCGCAAGCGCTTCCGGCAACGCCGATACTGCGAAACTGCTTGCGAAGGTGGTGGACGTGGTCGATGCCGCGACAGGTACTGTGCGGTTGAAGGCGAAGGTCGAGGAGGCCGACGAGATGACTCTCGAGACCCGGTCCACAAAGACAGTTCGTGTAAAGAAGTAAACAGAAGTAGACAGAAGCGACCTAGAAGTCTCCTTACGTGAGAGGGGGAAGCGCCGACATGCCGACCTGCCCGAACGGACACCAGTCGGGTTCCGACGACTGGTGCGAGGTCTGCGGTCACCGCATGGCCGGTGCCGTGCCTCCGCCCCCTCCCCCGCCGCCGCCCCCCGGTGGCGGCTACGGCTTCCCGCCGCCCCCGCCCGGCGCCGGCGGCCAGCCCGGACGCTCCCACCTGTCCGCCGTGCCGGACCCCGAGCCGGAGCTCTGCCCGCAGTGCCGTACGCCCCGTGAGGGCGGCGCGCCGTTCTGCGAGGAGTGCCGGTGGAACTTCCTGACGAACACGGCGACCTCGTACACCCCGGCCGCCCCGCGCCCGCCGGCCCCCGGCCCGGGCGTGCGCTTCCAGGGCCCGCCGCCGGGTGCGTCGTACGGCGGCGGTGACTCGTACGAGTACCAGGGCTCCCGCCCGTCCCAGATGAACCGCCCCGCCGAGCCGATCCCGCCCTTCGGCGGCGAGCGCCAGGGCCCGGACGGCCCCGGCGGCCCCAACGGCCCCGGCGGCTACGGCGGGCAGCCCGGACCTGGCGGTCCTGGCGGCTCCGGCGGCCCCAACGGTCCCGGCGGCTTCGGTACGCAGGCCGGACCTGGTGGTCCCGGCGGCCCCAACGGCCCTGGTGGCTTCGGCGGCCCGAACGCTCCCGGCGGTCCCGGTGGACCCAACGGTCCCGGTGGTTACGGCACGCAGGGCGGCCCGGGTGGCCCCGGCGGCCCGAACGGACCTGGCGGCTTCGGTACGCAGGGTGGTCCTGGCGGGTCCGGCGGTCCCGGTGGCCCCGGCGGTCCCGGTGGCCAGGGCGGCCCGAACGGCCCCGGCGGCTTCGGAACCCAGGGCGGCCCCGGTGGTCCCGGTGGTCCGGGCGGCTACGGCTACCCGCAGCCCGGCTCCACGCAGGCCCCGCCCGGCTCCGGCGGCTCCTCCCCCTTCGGCAACGACCCCTCCCGCCCCGTCCCGCCCCCGCCCGGCCCCACGCCGCCCGCAGGGCCCGGCGGCCCCGGCGCCCCGTCGGCGTTCTCGCCGTCCGGTCCGTCCGCCCCGCCCGCCTTCCCGCAGGAGACGAACCGGCCGCAGCCCGGCGGTCCGTCCTTCGGCGGCGGCGAGGACGACTGGGTGATCTCCCCGCCGTCCTCCAACGCCCCCGGCGGCGGTCCCGGTGGTGCCCCCGGCGGCTACGGCTACCCGCAGCCCGGCTCCACGCAGGCCCCGCCCGGCCCCGGCTATCAGCAGCAGCCCGCGGGACCGGCGACCTGGATCGCGACCATCGGCCCGGACCGCGAGTACTTCATGGCGATGATGCAGCGTTCGGGGCCCGAGGCCGCGGGTCTCAACCTGCCCGCGTACTCGCCCGAGCAGCAGCGCACGCTCACCGGCAACCAGGTCACCATCGGCCGCCGCCGGCACTCCACCGGCGACACCCCGGACATCGACCTGTCGGTGCCGCCGGAGGACCCGGGCGTCTCGCACCAGCACGCGGTGCTGGTGCAGCAGCCCGACGGCTCCTGGGCGGTCGTCGACCAGAACTCGACGAACGGTACGACGGTCAACGGCGCGGAGGAGCCCATCCAGCCCTTCGTGCCGGTGCCGCTCCAGGACGGCGACCGGGTGCACGTGGGCGCCTGGACGACGATCACGGTCCGCCGCGGATAGCGGCGCGCAGCGTCACGGCAGCCGGAGGGGCCACGCGTACGGCCCCTCCGGATCGTCCAGCCACCCCCACTCGTCCCCGCCGCTCACCGTGAGGCCGTACCGCCCGCGCGGCGGCCGCCCCTCCCGTTCCCAGAGCTGATACGCCTCCTGCGGCGTGAGGCTGCCCCGGCTGAGGTCCAGCAGGAAGCGGAACAGGTCGTCCTCCCGTGCCTGGCGCGGCACCCCGCCCAGCGAGGCGGGCTCCGGCTCCGGCCGCCCCTCGCCGCGCAGCGGCACGAAGTAGGCGGGCGTGGGCAGGAAGCGCCCCTCCGCGGACCCCGGGTCCCGGACGGTCAGCACGATCAGACCGGTGGCCAGCGGGGCCAGGACGCGGGCGCCGGGGGCGCACTGGGCGAGCCAGGCCGGCGGGATCGAGGTCAGGGCGCAGGTCGCGATGATCCGGTCGAAGGGGGCGCGCTCGGGCACCCCGCGGGCGCCGTCGCCGGTGACGACGACCGGGTGGTGGCCGGCGGCGGCCAGGTGCTGCCGGGCCGCCTCGGTGATGTCCGGCTCCAGGTCGACGGTGGTGACGAGGTCGTCGTCGCCGAGCCGGTGGGCGAGCAGCGCCGCGTTGTATCCCGTACCGGCGCCGATCTCCAGGACCCGGTCGCCGTCCTCGACCTCCAGGGCGGCCAGCATCATCGCCATGAGGGAGGGCTGGCTGCTGGAGGTGACCAGTTCGCCGTCGCGCAGCCGGGTGGCCAGCGGGGTGTCGGCGTAGGCGCCGCGCACCCAGCGTTCCCGGGCGCGGGCGTCGGGGCTCTCGCCCCAGCGGCGCTCGTGACCGCCCCTGACGCCGACGTAGTAGTACGGCACGAACAGATGCCGCGGTACGGCCGCGAAGGCCTCCCGCCACACCGGGTCGTCCGCCCAGGCCCCGCTCGCGTCGATCCGGTCGACGAGCTCGGCCCGCGCCTCGGCGGCGAGGTCTTCCAGGTCCTTGTGGAGAGCGTGCGCACCCATACCTCCACTGTCCTGCGGAAGGGTCCTAAGCCCCAAGTCCTGGTTCCCCCCGTCTGAGACGATGGAGCGGTGACAGAGATTCGGCGCGGCTCGCTTCAGACGGAGACCTTCTACGAGCAGGTCGGCGGGGAGGAGACCTTCCGCCGCCTGGTCCGGCGTTTCTACGAGGGTGTGGCCGAGGACCCGCTCCTGAAGCCCATGTACCCCGAGGAGGACCTGGGCCCGGCCGAGGAGCGGCTGACGCTGTTCCTCATCCAGTACTGGGGCGGCCCGACGACGTACAGCGAGAACCGCGGCCACCCCCGGCTGCGGATGCGGCACGCCCCGTTCCAGGTGGACCGGGCGGCGCACGACGCGTGGCTGAAGCACATGCGGGTGGCCGTGGACGAGCTCGGCCTGTCCGAGGAGCACGAGCACACGCTGTGGAACTACCTGACGTACGCGGCGGCGTCGATGGTGAACACCGAGGGCTGATCCCGGCACCCGCGCACTGAGTCCCGAATTCCGGTCGTACGACGTCGATTTCCGATCACGATCCGGTCAAGTCCGGCGCACAACCGCTTACTGACCCTCGCCCCCTCTGACAGCATCGCCCGGAGGTCTGGACAACACGTCGGACCGCGGTGGGGATGACGGTCACGACGGGGGTCGGGTGACGGGGTGGCGTGGTACGGGGGGTTCGCGAGGTTCGTCCTTCAGCGGGCGCGGGCGCATCGCCCCCTGCTCGCCGCCGCGCTGCTGACCGTCCTGCTGACGACGGCGGTCCTGGCGACGCTCGCCGCGTACTCCGGCGCGATCGGTGACGCCGCCCTGCGCCACTCGCTCGCGGACTCCCGCAACGCTTCCGATGCCGCCCTGATCGTCAAGGCCGACGTCCCGGCCGCGTCCCGTGCCGCCGCCGACACCGCCGTACGCGAAGGCGCCCGCACGACGTTCGACGGGCTGCCGGTCACCGTGCGGACGCTGCTGAAGTCGGGCCCGTACGCGCTGCCCCGCTCGCTCCGGCCGCCCGCCGAGCGGTCCGGGGACCCGGATCTCACCCACTTCGCGGCCCTGGACGCCTCCCAGGTGCGGATCACGGACGGCCACGCACCGGCGGCGGCCGGCGAGGTGGCGCTGCCGCAGAGCGCCGCCCGGCTGCTGAAACTGAAGCCGGGCGCCCGCCTCACCCTCGTCGACCGCCTCGGCGGCCCGAAGGTGAGGATCCACGTCGTCGGCCTCTACCGTCCCGCCCACGCGGACGCCCCGTACTGGCAGCTCCTGGACGATCTCCACGGCCGCGGCGTCAACAAGGTCGACTTCACCACGTACGGCCCCCTCCTCGCCGCCCCCGAGGCCCTGACCGGCGGCAAGGTCAGCGCCGGGCCCTCGGCGTGGCTCGCGACCGCCGACTTCTCGAACCTGACGACCGGCCGGATCGGCGCCCTGCGCGAGGCGGCCCGCGACGGCAGCGCGGCGCTGCGCGGCGAGGCCGCGCTCAGCGGCACCACGGCCGCACACACCGATCTGCCCGCCGTCCTCGACCGCGTCGACCGCTCGCTGCTGGTCTCCCGCTCCACCCTGCTGATCGTCGCCCTCCAACTCGTGCTCCTCGCGGGCTGTGCGCTGCTGCTGGTGGCCCGGCTGCTGAGCGCCCAGCGCACGGGCGAGACCCGGCTGCTCAGGGCGCGCGGCGCCTCCCGGCCGCGGGTCGCGGGGCTGGCCGCGCTGGAGGCGCTGCTGCTCGCGGTGCCCGCGGTGGTGTGCGCGCCGCTGCTGGCGGGGCCGCTGACCCGGCTGCTGGCCGGGCAGGGCGCGCTGTCCCGGCTCGGCCTTGAGCTGGACGTGCCGGCGGCCGGGTCGTTCGGGGTGTGGCTGGTGGCGGCGGCTGTGGCGCTGGGCTGTGCGCTGGCGGTGACACTGCCCGCGCTGACGTCGTCCCTCGCCACTGGACGGGCCCGTGCCCTGCCGTCGGCGCTGCGCTCGGGCGCGGACGTGGGGCTGCTGGTGGTGGCCGGGGTGGCGTACTGGCAGCTGGGCCGGCAGACCACGGGCGCGGTGACCGGCGACAGCTCGGGCACCCTGGGCGTCGACCCCCTGCTGGTCGCCGCCCCCGCCCTCGCACTGCTCGCCGGTACGGTCCTCACCCTGCGGCTGCTGCCGCCGCTGGCCCGGCTCGCCGAACGCCGGGCCGCCGCCGGACGGGGCCTCGCCGCGGCCCTCGCGGGCTGGCAGATCGGACGCCGTCCGATGCGGGGCGCGGGTCCGGTGCTGCTGCTGGTGCTCGCCGTGGCGCTGGGTGTGCTGGCGATCGGGCAGGGCGCCTCCTTCGACCGCTCGCAGGACGACCAGGCCGACTTCCGCGCGGGCGTGCCGGTGCGGGTGCTGGCCAACGGCGAGGACGACCTCGGCCGCACCGACGCCTACGCCGCCGTCCCCCACGTACGCGAGGCCGCGCCGGCCGTCCGTACCGAACTGCCCCTGTCCGGCGGCCGTTCGGCGACCGTGCTGGCCCTGGACACCGCGCACGCGGCGGACTCCGTCCTGCTGCGCCGGGACCTGTCCGACGAGCCGGTACGGCCCCTGCTGGCCGGCCTCGGCCCGAAAGGGGCGTCGGCCGGGGCGGCCGTCCCCGCGGGCAGCGCCCGCCTGCGGCTGACGGCGACCCTGCGCGGCTCGGCGCCGGGCACGAGTGCCGACGTGACGGTCACCCTGGAGGACCGCTACGGCACCCCGTACCGGCTCCCGGCCGGGTCCCTCGCCGCCGACGGCCGCCCCCACCCGCTGGAACTGGCCGTACCGCCGGGGAAGTTGCTGCTGACCGACGTACAGCTGGTGCTGCCGGTGCCGCGTGAGCGGGCGGACCAACAGCGTTTCTCCCTCGACGCGCTGACCGCTGTGACGGCCCGAGGAGCGGAAAGCCGGGTCGAGTTGCCCACCGCCTGGACGGCCCGCACTCTCAGCGACAACACCTCGGAGTTCCCCGACCGCAGCAACGCGCCCGCCCCGCCCCGCGTGAGCGGGTCGTCCGTGGCGTACGGCACCGGTTACGTCCCGCGCGAGGACACCTGGACCCTGGCCTCGCTGACGGTCCGCCTCCAGGCCACGCAGCCCGCGGCACCGCAGGTCACCGCCGTCGCCACCGACCGCTTCCTCGACTCGGCGGGCGCCCGCACCGGGCAGCGCGTGGACGTGACGTTCGGCGGCCGGTCGCTGCCGGTGCGGATCGTCGCCGCGGTCCGGGCGCTGCCCACGACGGGGAGCGAGACCGGCGGGGCGCTGCTGGTCGATCTGCGGTCCGTGAACCGGGTGCTGGAGGCCAAGTACGGCGAGAGCGTCACGCCGACGGAGTGGTGGCTGGAGACGGACCGGCCCCCCTCGGTCGCCGCGGCGCTGCGGGCCCGCCCGGACCTGGACCCCGCCCAGGTCGTCGTCCGCGACGAGATCGCCGAGGAACTGCGCGACGACCCGTTCGGGGCGGGACCGGAGGCGGCGTTCACCGCGGCGGCCGGGGTGGCGGCGGCACTGGCCGCGCTCGGCTTCGCGGTGAGCGCGACGGGCTCGCTGCGGGAGCGGGACTCCGAGTTCGCGGTGCTGCGCGCCCTGGGCGCCCCACGCCGCCGGCTGGCCCGCACCATCGCCGTCGAGCAGGGCGTCCTGGTGACGCTGGCCCTGCTCGTGGGCGCCGCGCTGGGGACCGTCCTGGCCCGGGCGGTGATCCCGCTGATCCTCCTGACGTCCGACGCGACCCGCCCCGTACCGGAGGTGCTGGTGGAACTGCCGGTGGGACAGGTGGCCCTGCTGCTGGCGGCGGTCGCGGCGACACCGCTGGCCGTCACCGCCGTCCTCGCGCTGCGGCGGGCGAATCCACTGGTGTCGCTGCGGGAACAGGGAGGGGAGTGACATGGCGTCTGTGACGCTTGGGCGAGGGGGGCCGGTACGGTGACATCGGCCGTCGCCCCTTGGGTCCGCACCCGGCTGCGCACCGCCCCCGGCGCGGCCCTCGCCCTCGCCCTGCTGGTGGCGCTGACCGCCTGCCTCGCCGCCGCCCTGCCCCGGGCCCTGGACCGGTACGCGGACGCGGGCCTGCACCGGGCCGTCGAGCGGGCCGGCGCCGACCGCACCTCGATCCAGCTGTACGCCCAGCCCGAGTACGGCATCGTCTCCGAACAGGACCTGCGCCCCGCCACCCTGGCCGAGCAGTACGAGAAGATCCTGGCCACGGTCGAGAAGCCGCTGGTCGCCGACCGCCATCAGTCGACGTACGGCGTGCGCACCTCCACCAACATGGAGGTGCCCGACCCCTGGCTGCCCCGGCCGACCGGGACGCCCGCGCAGGTCGCTCTGGTCGCCCAGCAGGGCCTCGCCGACCACGTCCGCTCGGTCGAGGGGCGACTGCCGCGCGGGCCCGCCGCCCCGGCCGACGCGGCGACGCCGGAGGTGGAGGCCGCGGTCAGCGCCGCGACCGCCAAGTCCCTGCACATCAAGGTCGGTTCGGTCATCCACGTGCCCGGCGAGTCACGCGCTCCGCTGGCCGTACGGGTCACCGGCATCGTCACCCCGCGCGACCCGTCCGGCGCCTTCTGGTCCGGACAGCCGCTCCTCCGCAAGCCCGCCCTGATCCGGATGCCGGGTCCGAGCTCGGACGCCGACAAGTACTGGCTCGGCGCCCTGCTGCTCGCCCCCGAGTCGGCGCCCGCGATGCTGGGCACTCCCGGAAACCCCTGGCGCTACTGGCAGTTGGCGCCCGCGATGGGCGCGCTGCACGCCTACGACGTGGAGCGCCTCAAAACGGCTGTCGCCTCCCTGGAGTCCGGCCCGGCCCTTCAACAGGCCCGCTCGGTCACCGGCGGCCTCATGGACACGGACACCGATCTGAGCGAGGTCCTGACCGCCTACTCCCGGCTCCGCGAGGGCGTCTCCCCGCTGGTCGCCGTGGCCGCGGTCGGCGCCGGCACGGTCGCCGCGGTCGTCCTGCTCATGTCGGGGGGCCTCGCCGCCGACCGCCGCCGCACCGAACTCGCCCTGCTGCGGGCCCGCGGCGCGTCCCTGCGCGGCCTCGCCGGACGCCTCCTCGCCGAGACGGCCACGGTCGCGGTACCGGCCGGCGCCCTCGGTCTGGCGGCGGCCGTGCTGGCGATCCCCGAGGGCAGAGCGACGTACGCCGTCGTCGCTGCCGCCGTCGTCACGGCCGTGGCCTGCGCCGCGCTCCCGCTGCGCGCGGCGGTGGCGCACCGGGTCGTCCGGGTGCACACCGGCCGCGAGGACGTGGCGACGCTACGACCGTCCCGGCGCCGTACGGTGGCGGAGCTGACACTGCTCGTGCTGGCCGTGGCGGCGGTGGAGACCCTGCGCAGACGAGGCTCGTCCGGCGACGAACTGTCCTACGTCGCCCCGGTGTTGACGGGCGTGATCGCGGCCCTGGTCCTGGTCCGCCTCTACCCCTTCCCGCTGCGCGGCCTGGCCCGCCCCGCCGGCCGCCTGCGCGGGGTGGTCGCGCACCTCTCACTCGCGCGCGCGGGCCGCACGTCGGCTTCGGCGGTCCTCCCCCTGCTGGCCCTGCTCACCGCCCTGACGACGGCGGCCTTCGGCGGCTCGGTCCTGACGGGCGTCTCCGCGGCCCGCGACCAGGCGGCGCTGCTGGCGGTGGGCGCGGACGCCCGCGTCGACGCGGACGGACCGCTGCCGTCCGGCCTCGCGGACCGGCTCCGCCACGCGCCCGGCGTGTCCGCCCTGACGGAGGCGAGCATCGCGTACCAGGCGAAGCCGACGGACGGCAGCGTGTCGGTGCCCCTGGTGGGCGTGGAGCCGGGCGGATACGCGAAGTTGGCGGCAAGCACGGGCCTGGGCCCCTACACCGAGGGCGAGTTGACCGGCACCCGCGCCGGCGGAGTCCTCCCCGCCCTGGCCTCCCCCTCCGTCGCGAAGGCGTACGGCACCCGCCCCTTCCCCGTCCTCCTGGAGGACGGCACGACGACGATCACCGTCCGCATCACGCTCGTACGGGACCGGACGCCGGCGGTGAACGGCTCGGAGTTCCTGGTGGTGGACAGGGCGGGCCTCAGCGGCCCGACGGCCCGCCCGACGACGCTGCTGCTGACGGGCGGGGGCATCTCCGGCGCGACCCTGCGCAAGGCCACGGGCGACGCCGGCCACGTCCAGACGCGGTCCGAGGAGCGGGCACGGTACGTCAACTCCCCCCTCCAGTCGGGCGCCGAGGACATCTACACGGCAGCGGTGGCGGCGGGCGCCGGTTACGCCGTCCTCGCCCTCCTCCTCTCCCTCCTGCGCGCCGCCCCCGAACGCATCGCCCTCCTGGCCCGCCTCCGCACGATGGGCCTCACCCGCCCCCAGGGCCGCCGCCTCCTGATCCTGGAGTCCCTGCCCCAGGCGCTCCTGGCAGCGGCGGGCGGCATCCTGACAGGCTGGGCAACGGTCCACCTCCTGTCCCCGGGCATCGACCTGACGACCATCGCCCTGGCGGCGGCCCCGTCTTCCGGAGGCAATGCCGAGTTGCGTACGTCCGCCTGGTCCCTGGCGATACCGGCGGCCGCGGTGGTGCTGGTGACGGTGGGAGTGGCGGGGGCACAGGCATGGTGGTCGGGAAGACGGGGGTCGGTGGCGGAGCTGCGGGCGGGGGATACGCGATGAACGAGGCTGGGCGATGTCGCCCACGGCCCCGCAACGCCCTGAAGGGGCGCGGGGAACTGCGCGACCAGCCACAACGGCGCCGCAGCCGAACGTCGGCACCACGCGGCCCTTCCAGCGGAGCGCTTCGCGGCACCCCGCCAGCGCGGGCAAGTGAAGCCCACCCCCGCCCAGCCCCCACCCAGGCCAGCGCCACACGGAGGCCCCAGTGACCACCAACCCCACCCTCGCCGACCTGACCACCAAGGCCACCGCCGCCCGCAACACCCCCACCTACGGCCACGACGCCCTCATCACCTGCGACCGCCTGGTCCGTATCTTCACCACGGACGGCATAGAGGTCCAAGCCCTCCAAGGCCTCGACCTCCTGGTCCGCGAGGGCGAACTCATGGCCCTGGTAGGCGCGTCCGGCAGCGGCAAGTCCACCCTCATGAACATCCTCGCCGGCCTGGACACCCCCACCGCGGGCGCGGCCCGCGTCGCCGGCCACGACCTCCTCACCATGACCGCGAAGGACCGCCTGGCCTACCGCCGCAAAACCGTCGGCTTCGTCTGGCAGCAGACCTCCCGCAACCTGCTCCCCTACCTCACCGCGGCCCAGAACATCACCCTCCCGATGCAGCTCTCCGCCACCCGCACCGCACGGAAGGCGAAGTCCGAACGCGCCCTGGAACTCCTTGAGTTGCTGGGCATCGCGGACTGCCGCGACCGCCACCCCCACCAGATGTCCGGCGGCCAGCAGCAACGCGTCGCGATAGCCGTCGCCCTCGCCAACGCCCCCGCGGTCCTCCTCGCCGACGAACCCACCGGCGAACTCGACTCCCAGACAGCGGAACAGATCTTCGCCGCGTTCCGCACCGCGAACGAACAACTCGGCACGACCATCGTGATCGTCACCCACGACCAGACGGTGGCCGGCGAGGTCCGCCGCACCGTCGCCATCAGGGACGGCCGCACCTCCACGGAGGTCCTGCGCCGCAGCGAGGTCGATGCGACGACCGGCCACGAGACGGTCGTGGCCCGCGAGTACGCCATGCTCGACCGCGCCGGCCGCCTCCAACTCCCCGCCGAGTACACCGACGCCCTGGGCATGCGCGACCGCGTGGCCCTGGAACTGGAGCCGGACCACATCGGCATCTGGCCGGACGACAGCGACCACGACTGACCGCGCCCACACCCGAACCGCAGGTAGCCGCCCGCTCAGCGCACGCTGACGCCCAACGCCCCAAGTCCCGCCCGCCGCACGGCGATCGACCCGTACGGCGTACGCAGCCGCAGCCACGCACCGCAGGACAGCAGCGCCAACTCCCCGCCACCGCGCAGGAATCCGAGCGACTGCGCGGCATGCACGGCCCGCACCGGCAACTCCGTCTCCCCGACGGTCCGGGACCAGATCTCCCGCCCGACCCGGTCGAGTTCGGCACGGGTACGGCTCTCGGGCGCCAACTCCTGCGTACGGGAACGGAATTCGGCGACCCCGGCGCCCACCATGCCCCGCAGGGCGTCAGGCGCGGGCAGCCCGGCGACGACCTGCCACCCACCGCGCGGCGGCAGCACCCCCGCCCACGGCGGCCCGGTCACCGCCGTCGGCACCCCGGCGGTGGCGGCGTGCTCGTCGACGGACTCCAGCAACTCGCCCGCCGACACGGTGACATCGAGCGTGACGTCGAGCCCGTCCTCGTACGGCTTGGCCAGCCGCACCGCGCGGATCGCCAGCACCTCGAAGGACGGCGGCCGCCCGAACACGGCGAGCGCGGTCCCGGCGGCCTGGAGCCGCACGGCGGCCCCGCGGTCGTAATGCAGCAGACGGGAGAGGAAGGCCGCGAGATCCGCCGCCTCCCCCTCGTCGGCCAGGTGGAGCACCGTCATGCGGCGACGGCCTCCTCCTCGTCGTCGTCCCGGTACCCCTCCAGGAACTCCCGCTCCTCGGAGGTGATCCGACGCGGCCGCTGGGTCTCGAAGTCGAACGGCACGATGACGGTCGAGGCCCGCACATACACGAGATCCTCGTCCTTCACCTCGTAGGCGATGGTGAAGGACGCGGCCCTTATCTCCGTGACCCACAGTTCGATGGCCACGGGCGTGTGCCGGTGGACGAGCTGCCGCTTGTAGTCGATCTCATGGCGCGCCACCACGGACCCCTGCTTGAAGTCCTTCTCCGGGCGGAACAGGAAGTCGATACGGGCTTCCTCCAGGTAGCGGAGGAAGACCACGTTGTTGACGTGGCCGTACGCGTCCATGTCCGCCCAGCGCAGCGGGCAGTGGTAGAGGTGCCGCAAGATCGATCAGCCCCGGGTCAGCTTCTTGTAGGTGGCGCGGTGCGGACGCGCGGCGTCCGGCCCGAGCCGCTCGATCTTGTTCTTCTCGTACGACTCGAAGTTGCCCTCGAACCAGAACCACTTGGAGTCACCCTCGTAAGCGAGGATGTGCGTGGCCACTCGGTCCAGGAACCACCGGTCGTGGGAGACGACCACGGCCGCGCCCGGGAACTCCAGCAGCGCGTTCTCCAGCGAGCCGAGGGTCTCGACGTCGAGGTCGTTGGTCGGCTCGTCGAGGAGCAGCAGGTTGCCGCCCTGCTTGAGGGTGAGCGCGAGGTTGAGACGGTTGCGCTCACCGCCGGAGAGCACACCGGCGGGCTTCTGCTGGTCGGGACCCTTGAACCCGAAGGCGGACACGTACGCCCGCGACGGCATCTCGACCTGGCCCACATTGATGTAGTCCAGCTCGTCGCTGACGACGGCCCACAGGGTCTTCTTCGGGTCGATGTTCTCGCGGCTCTGGTCGACGTACGAGATCTTGACGGTCTCGCCGACCTTGATGGAACCGGAGTCCGGGGTCTCCAGACCCTGGATCATCTTGAAGAGCGTGGTCTTGCCGGCACCGTTGGGGCCGATGACACCGACGATCCCGTTACGCGGCAGCGTGAAGCTCAGATCATCGATGAGGAGCTTGTCGCCGAAGCCCTTGCTGAGGTTGTTGACCTCGACGACGATGCTGCCCAGGCGCGGACCCGGCGGGATCTGGATCTCCTCGAAGTCCAGCTTCCGCATCTTGTCGGCCTCGGCGGCCATCTCCTCGTACCGCGCGAGACGGGCCTTGGACTTGGCCTGCCGCCCCTTGGCGTTGGAGCGGACCCACTCCAGCTCTTCCTTGAGCCGCTTCGCCCGCTTGGCGTCCTTCTGCCCCTCGACCTTGAGACGGGTCTGCTTGGTCTCCAGGTACTTGGAGTAGTTGCCCTCGTAGCCGTGCAGCCGGCCGCGGTCGACCTCGCAGATCCAGCCCGCGACGTTGTCCAGGAAGTACCGGTCGTGGGTGACGGCGACGATGGTGCCCTCGTACTTGGCGAGGTGCTGCTCCAGCCAGTTCACCGACTCGGCGTCGAGGTGGTTGGTGGGCTCGTCGAGCAGCAGCAGGTCGGGGGCCTCCAGCAGCAGCTTGCACAGTGCCACGCGCCGACGCTCACCACCGGAGAGGTTGGTGACGGCCCAGTCGCCGGGCGGGCAGCCCAGCGCGTCCATGGCCTGCTCCAGCTGAGCGTCGAGGTCCCACGCGTTGGCGTGGTCGAGCTCCTCCTGGAGCTTGCCCATCTCGTCGAGCAGCGCGTCGGAGTAGTCGGTCGCCATGAGCTCGGCGATCTCGTTGAACCGGTCGAGCTTGCCCTTGACCTCGGCGACACCCTCCTGGACGTTCTCCAGGACGGTCTTGTCCTCGCTGAGCGGCGGCTCCTGGAGCAGGATGCCGACGGTGTACCCCGGCGACAGGAACGCGTCACCGTTCGAGGGCTGCTCCAGCCCCGCCATGATCTTCAGAATGGTCGACTTACCGGCACCGTTCGGGCCGACCACACCGATCTTCGCGCCGGGCAGGAAGTTCAGCGATACGTCGTCAAGGATGACCTTGTCGCCGATTGCCTTGCGCGTCTTGCGCATGGTGTAGATGTACTCAGCCAAGAGAAACCGTCCGGCAGCTTGAAATCTGGCAGTGGGCAGATACACCCCATCTTGCCTGACCGCCACCCTCCGGGGGAAACGCGTTTGACCGAGGGGCCCTGACCTGGGACTCCTTCCCCGACGGCGACGGCTCGCCTGTCACTGTCGGTCGCTCTTGAGCAGCCGCGGGCGCCGTCGCACGGCCCAGAGACGGCCCAGGGACCGATCACTCCGCAGACGTCCGCCACTCGTCCAACCGGACCCTCACCTGGTGATTGTGGGCGTGCCAGAAGACTTCCCCCTCGACGGAGGCCCCAAGGGCGGGCAGCTCCATCCCCAGCGGCATGGCCGTGATCTCGGCCAGCGCCACGGCATTGGGCACACCCTCGATGCGGATGAAGACACCAAAGGGCTGGCGGCCGATGACCTCCCCGGTGATGTGGGTCCCCACAGGCAAGGCTGCGACGGTCGCCGCCCAGCTCTGGAGAACGGTGTCTCCCGTCGGCAGATCCGGGCCCGTAGGCCACGCGTACTCATCCATCAACAGATCATGACGCAGTGAGCGACCTGGGGCCTACGCTGTGACCTGGGGTTTCCTCCGGCCCTCCGGCCCCGCTCAGTCCTGCGTCCGCCGCCGCTGCACCAGCACCAGCGCCGCCCCGCCGATCACCACCAGCGCCACCGCCACACCCGTGATCACCGGCGTCACGCTGGACGCGCCGGTCTCGGCGAGGTTGGTGCCGGCCGAGGTGCCGCCCACCGTGAGCGGGCTCGGCTCGCTGAGGGTCTGGGTGGTGTCACCGGTCTCGTTGCCCTGGGTCTGGCAGTCGAGGACGCCGGTGAAGCGCTTGTCCAGGCCTGCGGGACCGGTGATCGCGAAGTCGTACGCCTGGTCCTCCTGGAGCGGGATCGTCACCGTCCGTGACTCGCCCGCCGGGACGGTGTGCTCCAGGCCGAGCAGCTCGAAGGTGAACGGCTGGTCGCCCTCGTTGGCCGCGGTGATGTCGATGCCGCCCTCGGCGCAGTTCTTCGCCGCGGAGAGGGCCGGTATCGCGCCCTTGTCGGCCCAGGTCGCGCTCGCCGTCGCGGACACCGTCGACTCGCTGGAGCCGGCCAGGATCTGCGTCTGGCTCCTGCTCTCGGAGGTGAAGGCACGGCCCACCGGCACGGTCGTGGAGGCCTGGACGGCCACCTCGGCCGACCCGGCCGCCGCGCCCTCGGGGATCTCGAAGAAGATCTGGCTGCCGTTCTTCGCGGACGTGAGGTCCATGCCGTTCTTGCCGACGACCCGCACGCCGCTGGTGACGGCGTCCGCCGGCGGCGTCACCGTCACGCTGTCCGCGTCGGTGTGCACCGTCACCGGCCCGAGGAGCCCGCCGGAGCGGCCGGAGACCGCGGCCGGCGAGAGCGTCAGCGAGGCCGAGGGCTCCGCCAGCGCGCGGGCGTTGTCATGGAGGTAGTCGGCGAGCTTCTCGGCCTGCGGGTCGGCGGCGTCGACGTCCGCGCCGTCCGAGTAGCGCCAGATGGCCACCTGGGTGCCGGCCGCCGCGTCCTGCTCGGTGAGGCCGCCGCCGATGCCCGCCTTCGCGGCGAGCGCCGCGAGGTCGTTCACCTGCGGATAGGAGTTCTGCAGGATCCAACGGATCTTGCCGGCGTCCCGGTTGGTACCCAACGAGGTGCCGCTCCACGGCGTCTCGTGGTACTTGGCGTCCCGCTGGGTCGGGTTGTAGAGGTCGACGCAGTACGTCTGGAGCATGCCGCCGTCCTCGACGGACATCTCGAACAGGCCCGCCGAGACCTCCATGTCCCCGGAGTCGTCGTGTATGACGGCCGTGCCGTACGTCTTCAGGCCGCCTATGGTCGCGGTCGCCCCGCCCTGGATCTGCGCCGTACCGTCACCGGCGGCGGCCGTGCCGGCACCGGCCAGCACACCGGCCGCGACGAGCCCGGACATCAGCGTCCCGGCGATGAGCCGAGCCACCCCTCGTCCGCGTGCCGACCGCCGCGTGCCGGGCGCAGAGAGCGAAGAAAACACAGAATTCCCCTTCAGGCAGGACCCGTTGACATGGGGGGAACGGTCCCACCAGCAGAATCAGAAGCCCCGAGAGCCACGTTCGGCATCCTAAGGAAGCGCCGCACCACGGTTCCCGGTGATGCGGTCGCACGGCCGATCCGACTCGGAATCGTTATCGCCAAGATCACCCGCGAGCAGGGCTTATCGACAAATCCACCCGACTGGTTCAGGGAGCATTCGCCGATAAGCCGCACTTCGGTACGCACAAGTCGCCGCCCACCGCGGTCGACTGAGGTCACGTCACCGCGACGGTCCGGCGCACACGTCGTCGCCCACTCGCCACAGCGGGCTGATGTCACGTCACCGCGACGGGTTCCGGCTCCTGTTGGCCGGCACCGTCACCGACGGGTGTCTCCCAGTTCGGCTCCGGCTGCGCGGCGCTCGTGTCCGCCGCGCCCGCCTCCGGCTTCTGCCCGCGCCGGAACATGGCCGTCCCGCGCGCCAGGTCGTGCCCGATGGCCACCGCGTCGATGTCGGCCGAGGTCCAGCTCTGCCCCTCGCGCACGTCCGACCGCACCTTCAGCCGGCCCTGGACCACCACCGGGTCGCCCACGTTCAGCGAGGCCGCCGCGTTCGTGGCGAGCTGCCGATTGGCCCACACGGTGAAGAAGTTGGTGTGCCCGTCCGTCCACGCGCTCTTCTCACGGTCCCAGTAGCGCTGGGTCACCGCCAGCCGGAACCGCGCCGACGGCCCGGCCGCCAGCTCCCGGTACACCGGCTGCGTCGCCACGTTGCCGACCACGCACACGATCGTCTCGTTCATCTCGAACCCCTCCCTCGCCCGGCCGGCCCTCCGTACCGGGCGGATAGCGGACGACGGACACGCGTACGGGCCCGTCCCGTACGGCTGCTGTGTCCGTCCCCTGTCCCGTCGACCGCGTCCGCCGCGATCGCCGTGGAGCCAGACTGCCTCCGCCGGGCCGAGCCCGCTGAGCGCTGTGGACCACCGCCCACCTGTGGAAAACCCGACCCCCCGAACGAGCGACCCACCCCCCGAAACCGAGCTCACCGCACCCCGGCCTCCACCCCCAAAACCCTCCCGTACTGCTCCCGAACCTCCCGGTACCGCAGCAACTCCGCCGCCACCGGATCCAGCACCCGGGCCCGCCCACACCCGGCCGCCGCCTCCCGAAGCCGCCGCTCCGCCTCCATGCCGTACCGCCGTGCCGGCCCCCGCGCCGCGATCCGGCAGCTCCACTCCACCAGCGGACCACCGATGATCCCGGCCACCATCAACAGCACCGGCACCCCGAGATTCGGCGCCATGAAGCCGACGATCTGCCCGACCAGCCACAGTCCGCCCACGACCTGAAGCAGCGTCATGGACGCCTGCGCGAGCACGGCCGCCGGCCACCACCCCGGCCGCGGCGGCCGCCCCGGCGGCAGTCCGGCCCGCGCCGCCAGCTCGTCCAGCGCCTCGGGCAGCCCCTGCGAGCCCCGTACGGCCGCCTCCCGCACCGCCTGCGCCCACGGCGCGGGCAGCCCGGCGGAGGCCCGGTCGGCGACGGTCCGCACCGCCTGCTCGACACGCTGCCGCGCGGTCGCCTCCTCCTCGGCCTGCGCGCGCAACGGCAGCCGCCCGGTGACCGGTTCGAGCCGGTCCTGGTACCACCGCCACAGCCGCAGCCACGGCGTCCCGCACGCGCGGTTGGCGTTGCGCAGCCAGGCCCGCTCGGCCGCCTCGCCGGCCGCCGTCGCGCCGACCGCGTCGGCGAGCCGTACCGCGAACTCGTCCCGCGCCTCCTCGCTCAGCCCGGTCCGCCGCCCGGTCGCGTACACGGGCCGCAGCCGCCACGCGGCGGCGTCGACATCCGCCGAGATCCGACGGGCCGCCGCCCCGCGTTCGGCCACGAACTGCCCGAGCGCCTCCCGGAGTTCCCCCACACCGTCACCCGTCAGTGCGGACAGCGCCAGCACGGTCGCGCCCGGCTCGCCGTACTCCCCGAGCGCGATCCCGTCCTCGTCGAGGAGCCGCCGCAGGTCGTCGAGGACCTGCTCGGTGGCTTCGCCGGGCAGCCGGTCGATCTGGTTGAGGACGACGAACATGACCTCCGCGTGACCCGCCATGGGCCGCAGATAGCGCTCGTGCAGCACCGCGTCCGCGTACTTCTCGGGATCGACGACCCAGATGACGGCATCGACCAGCGCCAGCACCCGGTCGACCTGCTCACGGTGCTGCACGGCCGCCGAGTCGTGATCGGGCAGGTCGACAAGGACCAGCCCACGCAACTGCGCCTCCATCTCGGCGCTCTGCAGGGGCCTCCGCCGCAGCCTCGGCGGAATGCCGAGCCGCTCGATGAGCGAGGCCGAACCGTCGCTCCAGCTGCACGCGATGGGCGCGGCCGTGGTGGGCCGCCGTACGCCCGTCTCCGAGATCGTCACCCCGGCCAGCGAGTTGAACAGCTGCGACTTGCCGCTGCCGGTCGCGCCCGCGATGGCGACGACGGTGTGCTGCCCGGACAGCCTGCGTCGCGCGGCCGCCTCGTCGAGCACCCGGCCCGCCTCAGAGAGCGTCCGGCTGTCGAGCCGGGTACGGGAGAGCCCCACGAGTTCCCGCAGCGCGTCGAGCCGCGACCGCAGCGCCCCGTCGTACGCCAGGGGAGCGGCCACCGGCGCCCCGGCCCCGCGCGCCTCCACGACGGCGACCGGCGCACCCCCGGCGGTCTCGTTCACCCGCCGCGCGATCAGCCCGTCGTCCCAGGCCCCGGAGGAGGAGTCCGTACGACCACAGGAGTCGCCCCTGCCGGATCCCTCAGGCTCCACAGCTTCCACGACGTCTTCCGTCTCTACGACCTCTGCAACCTCTACGGCATCTACGGCATCCACGGCATCCACGGCATCCACGGCATCCACGGCATCGTCCTCCACCGGCGCTCCACCCCCACCCCCGTCCCCGGAAACGGTCTCCTCCGCGTGATCAGCAGGGTGAGCGGCACGATCGGTGTGATCGGTGTGATCGGCGTGATCTGTGCGATCGGTGTCGTCGGCGTGGTCCTGGTCAGTGACGGCGGTCACCGGTCACCTCTCCTTCTGCAGTACGGACAGGGCGGCGATGAGTTCGGCCTGGGGTTCGGGGTGTACGTCGAGCGCGTCGAGCGGCGCGAGACGGCGCTCGCGTTCGGCGTGCACGACCCGGTCCAGGTGTTCGCTGAGCAACCGCCCGCCCCGGTCGCGCAACCGCAGCGCGCCGTGGGCGCCGAGGCGCTCGGCGAGGCCCTCACCGGCGGTCCGCGCGCGACGGCCGCCGAGCAGCGCGGTGGCGACGAGGGCGGCGATCACCTCGGGGTCGGGCGCGACACTTCGCTCCAGGTCGCGCACCTCTTCCTCTGCGTACTCCTCGAGCTCGCGCCGCCAGCGCCGTACGGCGAGCCCGATCCGGTGCTCGGGGGTCTCCAGTGCCGGGTCGCGGCCGGTGAGTTCCGGGGCGCCCGCCGCGGGTTCGCGCCGCCAGGCCTCGTCGACGCGTTCGTCGGCGGCGGTGACGGCGCACAGCAGGAGCGCGGCGAGGCTCTCCACGAGCGCGTCGAGCAGTTCCCCGGCGGTGCAGTCGAGCGGAAAGGCCCGCCACCGCTTCAAGGCGTCCCCGGCCAGTACAGCCCCCGCCTGCAACCGCCCCCGCACGCGCGCGTGCTCGCTGTCGTAGGCCCCGTCGACGGCGGCGGTGAGCCGCAGCGCGGCGGCGTACTGGGCGGCGGCGGCGCCGGCCAGTTCGGGCATGCGGGCCTTGAGGGAGTCGAGGACGCCGTGCGCGGTGCGCGCGAGGGCGTGCTGGCGGAAGGCGGGGTCCTGGGCCTGGTGCACGAGCCAGGTCCTGAGCGGCGCCACGGCGGTGGCGGGGAGCAGTCCGCCGCCCCAGGCCGACTCGGGCAGCTCGGGCACGGTGAACCGGGGTACGTCGCCGAGCCCCGCCTTGGTGAGCAGCGCGGCGTACTGGCGCGACACCTCGGAGACGACCTGGTGGGGTACCCGGTCGAGGACGGTCACGAGGGTGGCGTCGTACTCCTTGGCGGTGCGCAGCAGATGCCAGGGGACGGCGTCGGCGTACCGCGCGGCGGTGGTCACCATGACCCAGATGTCGGCCGCGCAGATGAGTTCGGCGGCCAGGGTGCGGTTGTCGGCGACGAGGGAATCGACGTCGGGGGCGTCGAGGAGGGCGAGGCCGGGCGGGAGGGTGTCGGCGGTCTCGACGCGCAGTACGCGCGTGGGGTCCTCGCCGGGCAGCAACAGGTCGTCGCCGCCGTCCTGCTGGGGCACCCACACGCGCGTGAGGTCGGGCAGGACCCGCATGCCGCTGAACCAGTGATGGTCCTCCGGATGGCACACGAGTACCGGGGTGCGGGTCGTGGGGCGCAGCACACCGGCTTCGCTGACCCGCCGCCCCACAAGGGAGTTGACGAGGGTCGACTTCCCGGCGCCGGTCGAACCCCCCACCACGGCCAGCAGGGGAGCTTCGGGTTGCCTCAACCGGGGCACCAAGTAGTCGTCGAGCTGGGCGAGCAGTTCGTCGCGGTTGGCACGCGCGCGTGGAGCCCCTGGGAGGGGCAGCGGGAAGCGTGCGGCGGCGACACGGTCGCGCAGGGCGGAGAGTGCGTCGAGCAGCTGAGGCCGTACGTCCAAGGTCACCACATGCGAAGAATGCCCAATTTTAGGGGATTTCTGAAGCATATGAGCATGTCTGCGCGCCGACAGGACACAAGGGACGGAAGGGGTGACCGGGACAACGGCATAGTCCAGGCATAACGAGTACACAACACCCGTGGCGTGAGACGCCAAAAGCGATGCACGATTCGTACCTGCCTGCGATTATCAGGACCGCTTCACCGAACCTCCACATTGAGCCACGGAGGCGAAGCAACAGGGACATGGATCCGGGAGCCCTATCCTTGTCCCCGGCAACGTCACGGATCAGCCCACACCCGGGCACCAGACACGAGGCCACCACACCGGCCCCCGTAGCTCAGTGGATAGAGCAGGCGCCTTCTAAGCGCTTGGCCGCAGGTTCGAGTCCTGCCGGGGGCGCCACCGGCTTACCACCGACGAGGCTGCGTTTTCCCAGTTCAGGGTGTGTTTACGCGGCCTCCTGCTACCGCGCAAACCGATGGCCTGGCAGGCGCCGGAGTCCGGCTAGCACTGGCTGAAACCGGGTCTCTACGGCTGGCCGTCCCCCATGCGTCCCCCAGAATCCCGCCCCGCCAGCCCTTCTACGAGAACCCGCCCCCGACATACAGAAAGTGGTCCGGGCCCCACCGTGGTGGGGCCCGGACCACTTCATGCTGCCGATACGTAGCGGATGCCGACAATCCGTTTCAAGTAGTCGGATTGTCGACCACCGATGCACCGGGCGTAGATCGCGAGCAGGACCGGCACGCTATTGCCCGCCCACGCAGCTACCTGGGCCGGGGGGATACCTTCATTCAGCCACGCTGTCAGACAGATATGACGGCAGTCGTACACCCGTCTGCCAGCCGGGGAATCGTACTCGTGCGGCGCAAGGACTGCCTTGCGCGCCTTGTCCCAGAGTCGTCGGAAGACGGACCCCGCCAGCATGCCCCCCTTCCGCTCCCCCGGGAAGAGCAAGTCGGCCGGCCCCAACTTGTGACGCTCGACGACCGTCCGCAGCAGGGCGACAAGATCGGGGTGGATTGGCACGGTGCGAGTGTCTCCGTCAGCTCGACCCTTCAGGTACCGCTGTTCGTGCGGGTCCCCCGTATCGGTCCATTGACTGCCGACCTCCGGCTGGGCCTCGTGCACCACGAACTCCCCCCAGACTGGTTCGCCGTCTTCGTCCACGGCGCCAGGCTCCGGGAGGTAAGCGTCAGTTACGCGTAGGGCAACGGCTTCCTCGGGGCGGAGGCCGGCGTAGCAGAGCGTGGCGAAGAACGCCTGGTAGACAGCTGCGTGGCGCGGGCGGCGGCCGATCCAGTCCAGGAGAGCCGCTACCTGCTCCTGATTCAGCAGCGAGCGCTTGTCGATGGCCTGGGCCACCTTGGGAGCACCACCGCCCTCCCCCTTGCCCTTCCCTTTCGGGAGCGGGTTCGACCGGAGGATGCCGTGTCGCACGGCGTACTCCATTGCCAGGTTCATGATCCGCCGGTTTCGGGTGACGGAGCTGGCTGCGGCTGCGGTGCCGTCCAGTAGCGTTCCTAGTGCGGTGACGACTGCGTCGACCTTCTCGGTCTTCTCCCAGGCAGACATCGGCAGGGTGTTCCGCTGAACCCAGTCGAGGACGACTCGGACCTCATCAGGGATGGGCTCATCCGGGTTGGTCCGCCGCTTGGTATTGAAGGCCCACTCGCGCAGTGCCGTGCGAACGAAGACCGCATCGAACTGCGGCGTAGTCCGGAGAAGGGCGACAGTTGCTGTGGTCATCGCCTTGGCGATGTTCTTTCGAGTATTACCCGAGGAGCGGGGCCACGTCTTATCGACGAAGTCAAGAGCAAAGTCGTACCAGTTGGTCTCCGCCGCCTTGCTGGAGTGCGAGATCGGCAGTCCAGTTTCGAGGCTGAAGGGTTCACCACGCTTGACCGCAGTCAGCAGATCCGAGCGGCGAGCATCCGCAAGTGCTTTGGTGCTGTAGGTCTTGCTGTGCTTCTTGGTGCCGACCTTCCAAACTACCTTATAGGTGTACCCGTTGGCTCGCTCGCGCCGCTCGATGCTGTAGACCCGGACGTCAAACGTACTGCCTATCAAAGACGATCCTCACAATCAGTAAGCCAGTTTTCGAAATCACCGCGCCGTATCCGGAGTGAGCCGTTGGGAAGCCGAATGCAGCGCGGCCCACGCCCCTTCTGCCGCCAGTCATAGAAGGTCGACTTGGCGATCTGCAGCTCGGCACAGACCTCGTCAACCGTCAGCTTTTGCCCAGGTCGAACCGCTACCGCCATGAGGCCACCTCGCGATTGCGGATGGAGGCGGGGGTGGCGAGCGAGGCACACGGGTCTGCCAGCCCGGGGCGAAAATGGGCAGGGGGTATCGCGGATCGGCACATGGCGGGTGTTCCTTGCGAAGGAGCGCGCGGGGGCGACAGAGCGGAACCAACAGCACTGAGGACCTACGCCGACTCGGCGGAGGCACCACTGACATTCAGCTATCAGGCGCTGCGGATTCAGGGCAGCAGCGGGCGGGGGCCGCGCATACCTCCTTGCGTCTTATGCGGCGCTGCCTACTGCGTCCGCCACGGCTCCACCGCCAAGCACAGCCGGGTGCGAACACCATTAATGCTCCGCACAATCCCCGGTTTCGGTAACCGGGGATCGTCTGCTATATATCGCTCCGCACTACGAGAGCTGCCCCTCGCCCCTTTCTCCGCCTCGATCAGGAGGCCAGGCGGCACGAGTGGAGAGCGGGGGTCGCACCATGCGCGACAAGCTCCAGCAGCCGGTCGCCGGTGCGGCGTTCGAGGTTGCGTGCCACGACGCACTCGGAGGCGCCAACGCCATGGGCAGTGTTGCGAGTTGCGCGCCGGGATGTACCACGATCAGGCGAGAACCTCTCGGGTCGCGGTGGTAGCCGCGTTGTATCAGGTCCTCACCGAACAGACCTGCCGCCGTGCAGACGCAGAGACAAAACCCTGTAGACAGGGCGGCGTAGTCCTCCGTCACCTGGGCGGTCCACGCGTTCGCGACGCTGAGCGCCATGAGGGTGAGTGCAGTGAAGGGGGCAGATCGGCTTGCGGGATTCGGCAGGTGGACCTCCTTGGGGCTGCGCTCGGTCACGGGACGAGTGGCGCGGGCTGCGGACTGGGGGCGACCGTCTACCGGTTTGCCCCGGAAGCCCACATCCCTTCGTTGAACAGGTGTTTTCCGGGTCGTTGTACGTTGACATGATCCCGGAGGAGCTTCCAGTCCATTGGGGCTCTTTCTCGTCTGCCATGAGCTGAAGCCGTACCAGGCGTCCTCCGGCACGCCGAGTGGAACGCGCGCCAGACTTCCTGGGAAGTTGACTGATCACCACCCTGCCGCCAAGGCTCAGTCGCTCGGAGGGATCTTGGGCAGGGATGTAGAACAGCTCCGGGCGGCAGCGATGCTGCACGACATCGGCTACACGCCCTCGCGGGCCACCACCGGGTTCCATCCGCTCGATGGTGCCCGGTACCTCCGCGATCACATAGCTGCGGACGGGAGGTTGGGGGCAGCGGCGACGGCGATCTGGACAGCGGACACGTGCATGGGCAGGCGCCTCCGGGTGGGGAGTCAAAGTGATGGGGACGGCCCCGTGACCGGGCACCGGGGGTCAGCGCTCGGGCTTGGGGGGCCGCTGCATCAGCGCGGCGGCGGCCTCGTCGAGGGTGACCTTCTCGCGCAGCAGGGCAGAGATCACTTCCGTGATCGGCATCTCAACGCCGTGTGCATGCGCGAGGGCGAGAACCGCCTGGGCGGATTTGACACCTTCGGTGGTCTGCCGGGTGGCGGCCGTCGCCTGTTCGACGCTTAGGCCATGGCCGAGGTGGGTGCCGAAGGTGCGGTTACGGGAAAGCGGAGACGAGCAGGTGGCCACTAGGTCGCCGAGGCCGGCCAGACCGGCGAGGGTGGCCGGGTGGGCGCCCATGGCCACAGCAAGCCGGGTGGTCTCTGCCAGCCCGCGCGTGATGAGCATCGCCGAGGCGTTGTCGCCCAGGCCCATGCCTGAGGCGATGCCGACCGCTAGGGCGATGACGTTCTTCACGGCGCCGCCCAGCTCGCAGCCGGTCACGTCGGTGCTGGTGTAGGGCCGGAAGTAGGTGGTGTGGCATACCTGCTGGAAGCGACGGGCGGCGTCCTCGTCGGGGCAGGCGACGGTGGCAGCGGCGGGCTGGCCGTCCATGATCTCGCGGGCGAGGTTCGGACCCGACAGCACTGCGACCCGGTTCGCGTTCACGCCGGTCACCTCGGTGATGACCTGGCTCGCCCGTTCCCCGCTGCCCAGTTCGATGCCCTTCATCAGCGACACGATCACGGTGTCGGGCCCGATGTGCGGCGTCCACGCGGCGAGGTTGGTCCGCAGGGACTGCGCGGGGATGGACAGCACAAGGTAGTCCGCGCCGCGAAGCGCGGCGGCCGGATCGGTCGTAGCCGTCAGGGAGGCGGGCAGCTCTACGTCCGGGAAGTAGCCGGGGTTGCGGTGAACCGTGTTGATCGCGTCGGCGATCTCGTCTCTGCGGGCGTGCACGGTGACGTCGGTACCAGCGTCGGCCAGGATCTTGGCGACTGCGGTACCCCAAGACCCAGCCGAGAACACCGCCGCACGGGCGGAACGGTGCTGGCTCACTGCGGGGTCCTCTCACCGGACGCGGGCCCGTCACCGGGACAGCGGCTGGGCCCGGACACCCTATCGGCCGCGCCAGGACCGGGCGGAACACACGTGGGGCGCCGCACGGTCAGCCGGACGGCTCGACGGCCCTTCCTCACCTGACGTCCGCCCGGCGGGGGATCAGAACGGTAGACGTCCTGGGACGTCCGGCCGATCACCGCTCGGCCCCCGCGCCCTACGTCATAGTCTGCCGAGCATGGATCTCACCGTTTGGGCCCGCGACCTGGCCAGGTCCCTCCTCGCGGAGCCCCTGCCTCGGCGCTGGGCACACTCTCAGGGCGTTGCCGCAAGGGCCCAGTCCGTGGCAGGGATCCTGGGCGACGATGCCGAACTACTGTGGGCAGCGGCGATGCTGCACGACATTGGTTACACGCCGTCGCTCGCCACGACGGGGTTCCATCCGCTGGACGGCGCACGCTACCTGCGCGACCGTTCAGCCGCGGACGCGCGCCTGGTACGGCTGGTCGCCAACCACTCGTACGCGCTGTTGGAGGCGGAAGAGCGCGGGCTGCGCGAAGAACTGGAGGCCGAGTTCCCGATCCTCGACCACGCCGAGCTGGTGGATGCTCTCGTGTACTGCGATATGACCACCACCCCGGACGGCACCCCCACCACCGTGGATGCGCGGCTGGCGGAGATCCTCACTCGGTACGACTGCGACAGCATCGTCGGCCGGTTCATCCGCCGAGCCGATGAGGATCTCCGAGCTGCTGTACACAGAGTCGAAGCCCGACTGATCTTGGCAGAGCGGTAAGGGAGGGCACAGTGCTCAGTCGACGTGAGGGAACGTCCCGTCCAGGTAGTGGGCGATCTGCTTCCGCATGGAGTGGTGGATGTCGTAGGAGTCCAGTTCGCCGGGCAGGATCCAGCGGACGCCATCGGCCTCGTCGTTGATGGTGGGCTCGCCTCCGACCGGCCGGCCGATCACGGTGACCTCGTATGCCTGCCGGATCTCCCCGTCCGTGTAGGCCACGACATGCTCAGGGACCGAGTACACGCCGAGGAGCCCGGTGGGTTCGGCGTCGATTCCGGTCTCTTCCTTGCATTCGCGGACTGCGCACTGCGATGGGGATTCCCCTATGTCCATGGCTCCCCCGGGTAGAGCCCACTGCCCTGTGTCGCGGCGCCGCTGCAGGAGGATCGCCCCGTCCGCCTCCCGGACTACCAGCATGTTGCACGCCGGGATCAACGTGTTCGGCTTGGGTGCGTTCTCGTCGTACCAGTACTCCGTACGTCCCATCGCGGGCCGCGCTCCTCACATGGACTCGGGTGACCAGGGCTTTGCAGTCTCCCAGACGGCGTCGAAGCTGCCGGCGTAGTGGTCGAACCAGCCGTCTTCTTCCAGGCGCCGCAGCTCGAACAGGGGGTTTGCGCTGGCGGGCTGCCCCCAGACGTGCGGATTGACCAGGAGCACGTCATCGAAGCGGAAGAGGCTGTTGTAGAGGGTGGTGTCGTGGAGGCGCACCTCGCATCCGGGCGTGCCGATCAGCTTGCGGTAGTAGGTGAGGGACGCCCTGATCTTTGCTGAGAGGGTGCCGCCGATGCCTTCTTCCTCGTCCCTGACGGCGACCGCCTTGCCCGATGGGTCGCCGAAACAGAGGCGGACCTGAACTCCGGCATCGGAGCGCTCGGCAAGCATCGCCGCAACGCGCGGATTAGTCTGCGCGAAGAACGTGCCGCTGAACACCAGCACGTCGATGTGCTCCTGAGCGGTCTTCAGGAGGCGGACCCAGGACTTCTGCGGGAAGCTCGCGCGGTTCGGAAAGGCAGCGACCAGTTCGGTCTGCTCGGTCGGCTGCCCCTGCGCCTCGTCCTCCTCGGGCGGCCACAGGTACGACACGTCCACACCGAGATGCTTCGCAACCGCCCACTGGTGCCGACGGAGCGGCTGACGGCCGATGCTGATCCAGCGCTCCACCGTCTTGACATCAACTTGGCACGAGGCCGCGAGCTTCTCTGGGGTGATCTGCCGCTGAAGCATCACCGTACGCAACCGCTCGTTCACCATCGCATCCTCGCAGGACGTCTTGGGACGCGGCAAGATCTTGCGGGACGCCAGGACGTCCCACCAGGTCACTTTTAACAGGTAGTTCACGCTGCCTACCCTGGTCACGTGCAGCGAATTGTGTTGTGGGACGTGGACCACACCCTTGTGGAAAACTCCGGTGTGAGCAAGGAGATCTACGCCAGCGCCTTCAAGGCACTAGCTGGGCGGGAGGCCGAATTGCCTGCTCCAACAGACGGGCGTACGGATCGGGCGATCATGCGCGAGATGTTCATCCGGCACGGTTTGCCGGATCCTGACTGGGAGCGGGCGCAGCAGGCACTGGAGGAAGCTGGCCGTTGCCGCGAGGAAGATCTGCGCCGGCGGGGTCATGTCCTGCCCGGTGTCGAGGACGCGTTGAAGGCACTCGCGGCGAACCCAGCTATCTGTTCCTCAGTCCTCACCGGCAACATTTCGGCCAATGCCCACGTCAAGCTGCGTGCGTTCGGGCTTGATGGCCTGCTCGACATGGCTGTTGGCGGGTACGGCGAGGACAGCGACGACCGAGCGCGTCTCGTCGACGCGGCCCGTGCCCGTATCCATGCTGCCCACGGCATCCCACTCGTCGTGCCGACCGTCCTGATCGGGGACACGCCCCGCGATGTGCGCGCGGCCCATGACGCCCAGGCACACTGTGTTGCCGTCGCCTCCGGGATCCACTCGGTGGCGGAACTCCGCGCCGCCGGGGCCGACGCTGTCGTCCCTGATCTGACCGACACGGAGGGCTTGTTGACCCTCCTGCGGGTAGTCCTGACCTGAGTGGACAATGGAGCTCCGGGACCAGAGACCGGTGACCGGGTCAGGGGCGCAACGCGTAGCAGCGCAGCGTGTCCAGATCTTCGCTGTGGACAGAGGACCAGGACGCGGTCAGCAGTTCGGCGTGCTGTGGGCTGATCCCGATGGACTTCCGATCGTCCGGGAGGCGTTCAGCGAGCGGGGTAACGACCCAGAACGTCCCGCCGGGTGGGAGAAGGTATCGGACGCGGGCGAGGAAGGCCGCCTTGTCCTTGATGAAGGCGAACACCAAGCGGCAGGTGACGGCGGCGTAGCCCGCCTCAGGCAACACTCGGATGTCCTCGGTCTCGATGTCCAGCCGCTGAAAATGCGGACCGTCCGACATGTCCTGCTCGGCCTGGGCGATCTCCAGCGCGGCGGAGGAACAGTCAATCGCTGTGGTGCGGTATCCCAGGTCACCATGCAGATACCGGGCAAGGACACCGTCGCCGCAGCCGACGTCGAGCGCGGGCCGGCCGTGGCCGGCGCCGAGGAACTGGCCGGTCAGCTGCTGCTCTTCGAGACTGAGGCGGCGGTAGCGGCGCCCTGATGTCCACAGCGGATCCCAGTACGTGGCCGGGTTGTTGATAGTCACGGGTTCGCGGGCTCCTCGGTAACAGTCAGGGAAGCGGGGGCGACCGTGCCCATGTCCCGCACGGGTGAGTTCCAGAGCACAAGGAACGGGATGACCAGGGCTGCGGTGATGAGCGTGAGGGTGGGGTGCAGCCCTAGCCACGTGCCGAGGCCGCCAGCGGCGAGGGCGGCGAAGGGTCGCAGGCTGAAGGCGAGCCACGCTCCGGTTGCCTGGGCCCGTCCCTGCAGTTCGTCGGGGGCGAGTTCCTGGCGGACTGCCCTCTGGAGTCCGCCGTGGCACACCGCGGCGCCGGTTTGGATGACCATGCCGATACCGATAGCGATCTGCCCGCCAAGTCCAGGTCCAACGAGAACCAGAGGGATTTGGGCGAGTGGGTTGAGGGAGAGCGCTCCGAGCATTACCGGGCCTGGGCCCCAGCGTCGTTCCAGGGGCTGCCAGACGAGGGCGCCGAGGATGCCGCCGGCGCCGCCGGCGCCCATGACGATGCCGAGGGCTGCCGGGCTCCAGTGCAGCTCGCGCAGCAGGTACAGCGACCAGAGGGCGCTACTGGCGGCCAAGACGAAGGAGGTGGCCGTGTTGGACAGCACGATGGACCGCACGACGGGGGTGCGCAGGGTGTAAGTGAGGCCCTCGCGGATCTCGGCCCATTGGCTGGTGCCGGCCTTTCGGGGTGGCGGCGGCTCTTCGTGGTGCCTGATGCGCCACAGGAGCAGGGCGCTGGCCAGGTAAGAGGCGGCATCCACGGTGATGGCGCGGGCGGCGCCGAGCGCCATGACGAGGGCACCGCCGGAGTTGGTGCCGATGAGGTCGGCCAGGGAGTTGCCAGCGCCCATCTTGGAGTTGCCCTCCCTCCTCGGCCCGGGCCGAGGAGGGAGGGCAGGAAGCTGATGGCCGCGTTACTGCCGATGACCTGCAGGGCGGCCACCGTGAAGGCGACCGCGTAGAGATGGATCAGGGTGATGCGGGCGAGAAGCTGTGCGGTGGGAAGGGTGAGCAGGACAGCCGCGCAGAGCAGATCGCAGGTGATGATCAGGGGACGTTTGCGCCGTCGGTCGGCCAGGACGCCGGCGTGGAGGGACAGCAGCAAAGGTGGGAGTTTGGAGGAAAAGGCGATCAGCGCGACGTTGAAGGTGGAGGCGTGCAGTTCGACGACGGCCAGGACGGACAGCGCGATCGTGGTTACGCCGCTCCCGGTAACGCTGATGCCCTGGGCGACGGCATAGTGCCGGAAGTCTCTGTCTCGCCACAGGCTTCCTGGGGCGTTGGGATCGGATCGGTGCGGCACGTCTGTGAACTCCCCTCATGGGTATGGCTGTTACGGCCCCGCCGTGTGGTGTCTCGTCCCGTGTTGAGCTCCCGCTGGCGACCGGGGCCGCACGCGGTCAGCGCGGCAGGAGTCGTTCGACGCCTTCGCCGTGCAGCAGCTGCGTGATGTTCTCGACGAGGCCGCCGAGGTCGTCGGCCGGTCCGGTGGCTGCGACGCGGATCGCATCGCCGTGCGAGGGGTGGTAGACGGCGGCGTCGACTCTGATCCGGTGGGGCTTGTCGGTGTAGTGGGCGTGGACTGAGCAGGCGGTCTGGCAGTTGCCTTTGAGCTGGGCGAGGACGCCGCGCTCGACAGCCAGCAGCCGGGCGGTGGCGGGGTCGTTGATGGCCTCGAGGAGGTGGGCGGCAATGGTGTCGCCGCTTCGCTGCTCGACGACGAGCGTGCCCGCGCCGGTGGCCGGGGCCAGCACCGAGACCGGGATGAGCTGTGTGGCACGGTCCGCCCGGGACACCCGGCATAGTCCGGCATAGGAGACCACGAGGGCGTCGAGGGGCTTGTCACCTTCGCCGGAGTCGAGGCGGGCGAGCCTGGGGATCAGGTTGCCGCGCACCGGCTGGATGGTGAGGTGGGGGTAGCGGGTGCGGAGTTGGGCGATGCGGCGCGGCGCGCTCGTGCCAAGGATGCTTCCGGGTGCGAGGTCGTCCAGGGTGGCGTCGGGCTGTCCGGCGGGGAGAACGAGGGCGTCCCGGGCGTCTTCGCGGGGCAGGACGGCGCCGATGGTGGTGTCGGTGCCGCGCTCGTGGGGCCCGGGGAGGTCTTTGGCGCACGAGACGGTGACATCGACGCGTGCGGCGGCCAGCGCCCGGTCCAGCTCGCGTACCCATACGGCCTTGCCGCCGATCTGCGCGAGGGGACCCTGGTGCAGATCACCGGCCGCCTTCATCGGGACCACATGTACGGCGACTTGGGGGAAGGCGCGTTCGAGTAGTCCGGCGACGTGGGCTGCTTGGACCATGGCCAGGTCGGAGTCGCGGGTTCCGACGACGAGCTTGGGCGGGAGGTGGGTCACGGACGGATCCTGTGGTCGGGGAAGTGGGAGGTGAGGAGGGTGACGATCATGGTGATGGCGAGGCCGACTGCGATCACGCCGAGGCAGCCCAGCAGGTCGCGCAGCGTGCTCCACAACGGGTCGGCGGTCCACTTGCTGCGCCGCCGCTGACCACCGGGCCTGGCGGTACGCGGCGGGTGGTGGCGGTTAGTCGGGGGTGCTTGCGGCATGCGATTCGCCGTTGGCCGAGGGAGTCGGCAGCACCAGTGGCGCGGTGCTGCCGTACTGGTTGGCCTGCATGAGGTACATGCGCCGGTAGGGGGAATCAGGTCGAGCCATGAGCTCCTGGTGGGAACCGCTCTCTACGAGGTGTCCCTCGTCCAGGACATAGATGATGTCGGCGTGCTGGACGCCGGCCATGCGGTGGCTGACGAGCACGACGGTCTTGCCCTCGTCGGCCAGGCGGCGGATGCGTTCGAAGGATTCGATCTCGGCCTCGGGGTCGAGGGCGGAGGTGGGCTCATCGGCGATGACGAGGCTCGCCTGCCGGTGCCGCAGCCGGGCTTGCCCGACCGTCTGCCACTGTCCCCCGGACAGTTCCTGACCGCCGCGGAACTGCCGGGCCAGCAGGGTGCCCAGACCACGGGGAAGGGCGGCGGCGAGCTTGTCGGCGCCCGAGTAGGCGGCAGCGCGGGTGATGTCGTCGTCCGCGTTGCGTTCCGGCTGGCCGATCTGGATGTTGGTCCGAAGGGTGAAGGGCCAGCGCTGGAAGCCCTGATCGAGAGCGGCCACGTGCCGGAAGATGTCCACCCGGTCGGCCTCGACGAGATCGGTCTGTCCCCACAGGATTCGGCCGGCCGTGGGCCGGTGCAGGCCGGCGAGGAGCTTCACCGCGGTGGACTTGCCGCTGCCGTTCGCGCCGACCAGGGCGATGACGGCTCCGCGCGGGAAGGTCAGGTTCACTTCGTGCAGGGCGGGAGTGTCGCGTTCGGGGTAGGTGAACGACACGTTCTCGAAGGTGACCTGGTCGGGAAAGTCGCTTACGGGCTGTCCGCCTGTGGGGATGGCCCGGCGTTCGGCTTCGTCACGGAAGTGGTCGAGGTCGCGGACGTAGAGGGACTCCTCGTGCAGCCGCAGGATGTTGTCGACGAGGGCGCCCAGGCTTGCTGAGCCGGTGCGGATCGCGAGCGCGGCCGTGGCAACGGTGGCGGCGCTCATGTGGCCGGTCAGCCACAGCGCGCCCAGGCCGGCAAACGTGGCCGCCGACGCGAGGCCGGCCATGGCCGCGGCGATCAGTTCGGTGACCGCGCGGCCGTCGGCAAGGCGGGTCTGTTCAGCCTCGGCGGTCTGGCCCATCTCGTGGAAGTGATCGAGCAGGAAGGGGCCGACCTGATGGACGCGGATCTCCGTGGCAGATTCCCGGGCGGTGATGAGGTTGTTGACCAGGCGCTTGGCCCGTTCGTGCTCGATCCACTGCATCCGGGAGGCGTAGCGGCGCCGTGCCACGTGCATGGCGCCCCAGCCACGGGGCAGCGCGATGAGCAGCAGCAGGGGCAGCAGTACGGGGCTGAGGACCGTGACCACGCCGGCTGCGGCGATGAGGGAGAACACGCCGTTCACCACTGCTACGCAGACGCCGATCATGGTGCGGGAGGACTGGGCGCCGAAGTACGCCGAGTCCAGGAGCGTGCGGAACTCGCCGTCTTCGATGGCCTCGAGTTCCGCGCGGGCAGCGCCCTCCAGGAACTGTTCGGTGGCCAGCCTCTCGACTTTCGGCTCCAGCCGTCCGGTGCCCGCCGTCGAAAGGCAGGCCAGGACGGTGCCGACCACGGCGATGATGCAGCCGACGATCAGGGCCGGCAGCGCGGCGTGCAGCCGTGAGGCGTTGTCCCCGTCCTTGAGCAGGGCTTGGATGACCTGGTTGGTGACCAGCAGCCCGGCGGCTTGGGTGATGCTCTGGCCCACCTCGGCGATCCCGATGGTCAACAGGGCACGGCGGTCCGCCTGCCAGGCCAGGCGCAGGGTGCTGCCCACCAGCGTCGGAACCATCAGGGCGGCCTGCCCGAATTTGGTGTCCAGTCGCGCGTACTCGTGGCGTACCCAGCCGAAGTCGTAGCGCAGCGCCCCGCCGAAGAGCGCGACCTCGGACTCGGAGACGGTCTGTTCCGTCTTCCAGACCCGTTTCAGGAGCCGTTTCATCGCGCCTCCGATACGACCGAGCTGGACAGGACGTGGGACTTGCCGTCGATCAGAGCGGCCGGCACACCAGCGAGGAGCGCGGCGTACGCCGCCTGGATGCGGCGGGCGAGGCGGTGCGGCAGCCGCGCGAGGGCCTCCTCGACGGGGAGGAACTCGGCGGCGCCGATCTCCCCGTCCGCGAAGCGCAGGGACTGCGTCTGCTGGTCGGTGAGGGGACCCACGTGGAACACCGTGACGACCATGGCCCGCCCGTACCGGGCAGCGGGGACCTGGTCCAGGACGAGGAACCGGCCGATCGGTACGCCGGTCAGGTCGAGTTCCTCGGCCAGTTCACGTTCCAGGCCCTCGATCTGCGTTTCGTCTGCCTGGACCATGCCGCCGGGCATGTCGAAGCCGTCCTTGTAGGTCGGGTCAACCACGAGAATGCGGCCGTCAGCATCGGTGATCAAGGCCGTGCAGGAGGCCATGGGTGCCTCGAGCTGGGCCCAGTACGCCCGTTGCTCGTCGGTGACCACGCGGTCAGGGCTGCCGACAGTCTGTTCGGTCGTGTCAGGTTCGCCGGACATGAGAGTCCTCCTCCAGGGCCAGAAAGGCGGTGCAGGGCGTCGCGCCGGCAGGACTCCGGCACGAGGGTGCGCGTCACGTGCGGACGTCAGGGCAGGAGGGCCGCCATGCCCGTGTGAGGGATCTCGATCGCGGCCTGCGGCGGACTCAGCGGAATCCCCCAGCGGATTGCCGCCGTTTGGGCCGCGTACTCGGCCTGTTCGACTCCGGCGCGTCCAAGGCCGAGCAGCTCGCTCGCCTGCACCGGGCTGACCAGCAGCCGACTGTAGGTGATGCGGGTCGCGACATCCGGTGCCGCCGGCCCCAGGGAGTCGATGCGTGCGATGTAACGCGCCCGGGCGTTCGCCCCGGTGCCTGGGCCGTAGACCGCACCGTCCGGATCGAGGAGGTAGCCGAGGTAGACGGCATCGTGCAGGCGCAGAGCCGCCTCTTCGGCGGCTTCACGCAGTGCTGCCGCCTTCGGCCCGTCATCGTCCGTTTCGACCGTTCCGCCCGGCAGGACGACATGGCCGTCGCGCGGATCCACGAGGACGACGACCCGGCCGAGCGGGTCGAATGCCCACACCCACGCTTGCTTCACGGGAAGGCCGGCGGCGGGCTCCATGGCCGGGTGCCATGCGATGTCCTGGTAGCCGATCGCAATACGCGGGACGACGTCCAATCGCTGCAGTGCCCGTCCGAGCCCGACGCTCTCACCGTCCTCCAGCACGGCGGGTCCGGCACGGTCGATCCGGGCACGCAAGGCAGCGAGCATCCGTCGCCTCTCGATCGGGCGCATGCGGCGTGCGGCCTGCGCCGGCGGAAGGAAGTGGAACGAGGTGATCTCGTTCTCGGGCAAGCGAATCCGGGCGATGTCGCTCTCCTCCAGGACGCCACCGTCCCAAATGGAGACGGTTTCACCGGGAAAGCCGCACACCGTCCCAAACTCCGGATTGCCCCTGCTGACCCAGTCCACCGCCAGCAGCTGGCGTACACCGACGGACAGCCCGAGTTCCTCGGCCACCTCGCGCACCGCCCCGGCCGACGGCCGCTCCGCCTGGTCCACGCCCCCACCGGGCAACAGCAGCTTTCCAGGCCGGTACGCGGGATCCAGGACCAAAACCCTGCCCTCTGCATCGGTGAACAGCACCGCAGCCCCACCCCAGAAAACCGCGCGTGAACGCGCATAGTCCTCCGGCGCCATCAAACCCACCGGCTCACGCACGTCGTCAGCAGGCATCGGGCCACCCCACCGTGCTCGCGCTCTGGCCCCGCTGAATACAGATCAGGGCCTGGCGGGTGTAGCGCACGAGCTTCTCCGGCAGAGCCGAGAGCGGCCACCACCGTAGCTCTGCACACTTGTCCGGTTCTGCGGCATGAGGCCGCCCGGCGTACTGATTGGCGGTGAAGAAGACTTGGAGCCGACTCTCGCGAGTCTTGGGGTCGTAGTCGTGGACCGTGTGCGCGACCACCAAGTCCGCCTCTTCGAGAGCGATGCCCAGCTCCTCCCGAGCCTCACGGACCATGCCGGCGAGGAAGGACTCACCCTCCTCAAGATGGCCGGCCGGAACATGCCACCAGCCGTCACACCAAGCGGTGCCTGCACGGAGACCGAGCAGCACCCGGTCACCCTGAACCAGGACTAAGTGAAGTCCGATCACACAACGGTGTGGCAAGACCTTCTCCTTCTCGACATGCCGGTGGCGAAGGACAGTTGATCGCGCAGGCCGCAAGGCAGGCCCTCGGGTGCAGGACGACCCGTTCTGGGAACGCGGCACTTGCGCACGCGGCCTCGTGCCACGTAATGGCATGGGTTGGGTCAACGCCTCAGCAGGAGCGTCGGGGCGATATCGACGGCGCCTGACAGGCAGCACACACGGCACAGCGGGGCCTCCCGAGCATAAGGAAAACAATGCGTACGCCGCCTGTGACCGCAGCGACTCGGGTGCCCGTTGCCGGACTCCGCCGAGTCTATCTAGCCTGAGTCCTAAGGTCGTTGGGCAAATCGGTGTTCGCGACGCTTCCACTCGTTGCGGTACTTCTCCGGAGCCTCGGGCGCGTCGCGGCGTACGACGACCGGGCAGCCGAGCCGCGACAAGGGCTGTCGCCCGCGCGTCCTCGCGTGTCGACTCCAGCGTTCCCGGGCAACGGCTGCCGGAGGCCACCGGCGATCCATCGCCGCCCCGAGTCTCCAAACTCCGCACACAGCCACTCGACGCAAGAACCTGTTGCCTGGGCGACGGCAGCAGCACGGGCCGTCGAACGAGTAGATGTGTCGTTGACACGAAAATGCCTAACACCCCTGCGTCACAGCACAGATAGACTCGTCAACGTCCGGCAACGGGCACCCGGGCGTCGCGGTCACAGACGGCTTTGGACAGGATTCTTCGTCCCCGGGAGCGCCGTCTCGTGACGCCACGTTCATGCCAGAGCCGACTCGCCAACGAGTTCACCGTTGTCGACGTCGACCACCTCGCTCAGCACGGATCCGGCCCGGCTGGAGGCCGCCGAACGCGCGCTGCTGGACCGCGCCTTTTCCCCCTCGCTGAGCGCGTTGCTGCCTGGCGCGAGACCCGGGTAGCGACCCTCGATCGGCGCCCGCCTCCCTGAACCCTTGCCTCCAGGTGGGGAGCGATCCTACTCGCCGCACGCCTGAGCCGAGTCACCGCCGTTGCAACGCCGCCCAACCCGTGGGCTGGGCGTTTCCACGTCGTCTGCCGATCGAAGGAGGGCGTCATGCCCCACCCCACGCACACGCCAGACACCGGCCGGATCGTCATACTCGGGGCCGGACCATGCGGTCTGGCCTGCGCCGACGAGCTGACCCGCCTCGGCCACCGCGACTTCCTGCTGCTGGAGTCCGCGTCCACCCCAGGCGGGCTCGCCTCCTCCGTAGTGGACGCGGCCGGCTTCACGTGGGACCTGGGCGGCCACGTGGTCTTCTCCCACTTCGGCGAGTTTGACCGGCTGCTGGCCGATCTGTTCACCGCAGAGGAACTGCTGTACCACGACCGCTCCTCCTACATCCGCTACGGCGACGGATGGATGCCCTACCCCTTCCAGCACCACCTCCATCACCTCCCGCCAAGGGACGCTACGGCCTGCCTTAGTGATCTCCTGGCTGCACGTCACGTCAGCAGCGGGGAACCCTCGGCACCGGCGGACTTCGCGACGTGGCTGGGCACCATGTACGGGCAGGCCCTGGTGGACCGCTTCTTCGCCCCGTACAACACCAAGGTCTGGGCGACGCCGCTTGAGGACATGGGTTCGGCGTGGGTGGCCGAGCGGGTGGCCCCTGTAGAGGTCGAGGAGATTCTGGCCGCGTTCGCCGGAACCGCAGCACCCGCGCGCCGGTGGGGTCCGAACGCCACCTTCGCCTTCCCCACGTCCGGCGGCACGGGCGAAATCTGGCACCGGCTCGCCGTCCGCATCGACGCTGGCCACCTGCGCACCCAGACTCACGTGGTCGCCGTCGATCCCACCACCCGCACCGTCATCCTCGCCGACGGCGAGAGAGTCGGCTACGACCACCTAGTGGCCACCGGCCCGCTCGACCAGCTCACCGCCATGACCGCCACATGCCCGTCCTCGCTCCGGACGGCCGCCCGGAGCCTGCGGCACACCACCGTGGCCATGGTCGGCCTGGGCTACAAGACACCGACCACGGACAGCCGGTCCTGGCTCTACTTCCCGCAGCCCGACATCCCCTTCTACCGGGCCACGAACTTCAGCAAGTACGCACCCGCCAACGTCCCCTGCGCCGACACGGGCACCTACAGCGCCTGGATGACCGAGACCTCCCTCGCCGCCGGCCAAAGCCTCGACCACCATGCTCTGGTCCGCTCGTGCGATCAGGCACTTCGCCGTCATGGCCTGGTGCCCGAGCACACGCCGCTCGCCAGCACCCATGTCGAGGTGATCCCGTACGCCTACCCGGTGCCCACCATGGGGCGGGACGAGGTCTTGGCGCAGGTAGTGCCGTGGATGGAAGCCCACGGGATCTACCCTCGGGGCCGGTTCGGGACCTGGCGCTATGAGATCGGCAACATGGACCACGCGGTCAAGATGGGCATCGACGTCGCCCGTCGCCTGCTGAACGGAACGCCCGAGGAACTCCTCGCCTCCGCACCCGCCCTGACCGCGGTCCGGGTGGAGTGCCGATCATGACCGGCGCGAAGACGGCCATGGTGATGTTCGCCGGACACCGCTTCCACGCCGTCACCGACGTCGCCTTCTACGCCGCCCAAGCGCGGTACCTTCGGGCCTTCGTCCCCGAGCGCCAGCTCGCCCCACCGTGTGGGGAGAAGACGACAGTCCGGATCCGCCACGACGCGGGCTCCTTCCAGAACCGGATCGCCCGCGCCGCGGGCGCCCCGTCACTGACCGTGGTGCCGTTCCGCGGCGAGCCGTACCGCTCCTGCCAACTCGAACAGATCACCTGGTGGCGGCCTGGCCCCGACACGCATCTGCCCCAGGACCACCTCTACGCTCGGGATGCGGCAGGTCGGCTATCCGTGCTCCTAACCCCTGGAGCCGAGCGCGGCGAGCGGTACCTGATGCGCGTCGTCCGCGAGGTCGTGATGCGCTGCGCCGAGAATCGCGGCTTGACCTCCTTTCACGCCGCAGCCGCTGCCCTCGACGACCACGGCGTGCTCATCGCCGCCCCCTCCGGGTCGGGCAAGACCACCGTGCTGACCGCGCTGGCCGCCCACCGCGGGGCCGACCTGATCGCCTCCGACCGAGCGCTGATCACCGCCGACGCCGGCGTGGTGGCCGGAGTGCCGATCTCCGTCCGGATCGGCGGCGGCACCCTGTCCGCAGTCGCCCCGCGCGAGGGCCTGCCGAAACCGCACACGCTGCCCGACGCATTCGGCAGCAGCCGAAAAGCTGCCCTGACCCCACGCGAGTTCGCCCGCGCCTTCTCCTCTCGCGTGCAGGAGACGGCGCCACTGCGGCTCGTAGTCATCCCACAGCTCCGCGAGGAAGACCACAGCCTGGGCAGCCGCGTCCTCGGCGCGGCGCAGGCCCGCACCGCTCTTGCCGCGGCATGCTGCACCCCGCACGACGAGGACTGGCGGGAGCCCTGGTTCGCCGTCCGGACGCGGCCCGTGGACGACCTGGCCTGCCAAGCCGCCGCCCTCATCGAGAACCTCATCGCCACGGTGCCCGTCCTCGCGATCACGGCCGGCGTACACAGTCCTGCCCTGTTGGAGCGGATCGCCGACACGGTGACGGGGAGGCTCCCGTGACACCCAGCCGTATAGCCCTGATCGGACCGGTCGCCTCGGGCAAGTCGACGCTGGCCGCAGCGCTCTCCGCCCACACCGGCCTGCCCGGCATCGACCTCGACGAGCTGTTCTGGGGGCCCGATTGGACTCCCCTGGACACACCCGTCTTCCACAAGGGCGTCCGTGACCGCCTCGCCGGACCGGCGTGGATCGCGGACGGCAACTACGGCGGCGAGGTCGCCGAGATGCTCCTGGAACGTGCCGAGCTGGTGCTGTGGCTCGATTTGCCGCTGCGGGTCTGCCTGCCCCGGCTGGTCAGCCGCTCGCTGCGCCGGGCCGCCACCGGCGAAGAGCTGTTCGCCGGAAACCGGGAGACCTTCCGCCACTTGCTGGCCCCGGACTCCATCCTGCGCTGGGGGCCTCTGCACCACCACCGGCACCGCCGACGCTGGTCCGAGCGCCTCCACCCCAACCGCACGGCCGGCTTGACTGTGGTGCGCCTCGACCGGCCCGCCGCCATCACCGCGCAGCTGCGCCGGCTCGGCCTGCTGCCCGCAACAGAGAGGTGACGCGCGTGATCGCCTCCGTCGTCCGCGTGCCCTGGCACACCGCCCACGGCGGCTACGACCGCCTGCTGGACCACCTGCCCGACGTCCGCCGCATCGCCCCGCCCCGACACCCGGGTGCGCGGCTGGCCTTCACTGCCGCCCACCGCGTGCTCGGTCCTCAGTGCCCTCTGCCGTTCTACCCGGCCGAGCACTTCGCCACAGATCTGCGCGTCCTCACCTCCCGCCAGCCTGCGCACGTGCTGTACGGGGACGAGCAGTTCTGGTTCTCCCGTCACCGCACCAGGCCGACGGCCGTCACCTACCACCAGCCACCCGACCAACTTGCAGGGCTGGTGCCGATGCGGGTATGGCGGCGCCTGGCTTCGCGGGCCGAGCAGATCATCGTCCTCGACCCTCATCAGCAGGCGTTCTTCTGCAACCTGATTCCGGAGAAGCGCGTGCACCTGGTGCCGCACGGCATCGACACCGCTGCCTTCACGCCCGCCGCCACAGCGCCGGAGCCCGGCCGGCCGCTGGTGCTGACCGTCGGCTGGTGGCTGCGCGACTTCGGCACCCTCGATGCTGTCCACCACCTCCTGCACCGCCGCCACGGCGGAGAGATCGAGCTGACTGTCGTCACCCGGCAGGCCGCCTCGCGCCCCTGGCACCCGGCCGCCCGCGTACTCGAAGGGATCAGCGAGCAGGAACTGATCAGCCTGTACCGGCGGGCGGCGTTCTTGCTGCTGCCCCTGAACGGGGCGAGCGCCAACAACGCTCTGCTGGAAGCGCTCGCCTGCGGTACCCCGGCCGTCGTCACGGATATCGGCGGCATCCAGCACTACACCGGAAACGGCCCGTCAGCCGTCCTCGTCCCACCCGGCGACGTCCCGGCCGCAGCCGACGCCGCCGACAAGCTCCTTGCCGAGCTGGGCACCGCCGACCACACCGCACGGCGCGTGGCCGCCCGGGAGCGGGCCGAGTCCTTCGCCTGGCCGCTGGTCGCCGACCAAGTGCGCACCGTCTACCGGCTGCTGGGGGAAGGATGAGCGCCGCCAACGTGTGGTTGGACGTTGTGGTGCCGGTGCTCGTGACCGGGCTGCTGGTCCGCGCGGTCTGGGCCGCCCTCGCGGTCGAGGCGAGTGCGCGGTGGCTGCTGTCCGCCTCCGCCCACCGCCCCGCCGACGAGGATGGGGAGGCGCCGTGGCTGGTGGTGCTGCTACCGATGCTCCGCGAACAGGCCGTCGCCGCCCAGTCGATCGCCGCGTTCACCGGGCTCGACTACCCCACCGGCCGGGCGGCCGTCGCGGTCATCACCACCGAACGCGAGCAGACTGCCCGCGCCCAGCACCGCGCTCGCCTACCGGAGCTCGCCGCGCTGCCCATACTGACGGCATCCCAGCTGCGGGGCCTGTTCCCCGCCGCTCGCTGCCCCGCCGTTGCTGACACCGTCAACACCACCCCGCCCGGCGAACGCCTGGAGGTGCTGACTGAGCGGTTCGACGCCGAGCCGAGCACCGCCGACATCGTGACCGCCCTGGCCACCGGCCCCACGAGCGGGCTGCCGCTGGCGCATCTGCACCAGCCCGACGTCGGGGGCCGAAAGCCCGGACAGCTCAACTTCGCCCTCGACCGCCTCCCCGACCTGCTCGGGCCGCTCGGCTGGTGCGAGGACACCCACGCCCACGACACCTTCGTCCTGGTCTACGACGCCGACGCCGTCCCCGACACGGCCACCCTGACCGCCTTCGCCGACGCCGCCGCAGCCCACCGGGCACGCATCGGCCGGACGCCGGCACTGATACAGCAACAGCGGCTCCCTCTGCTCACCCGCCGCCCCTTCCCGCGCGGCATGGCCGGCCTGCTGCTGACCGAGGAGTGGGTATACCAGCTGCGGCGCTCCCTCGGCATCGAACTCGCCCGCGTACGCCTCCACCAGTGGCTCACCCGCTCCCGGCTCCCGGAGCCGGTCCGGACGTGGCTGCGGCCGATGGTGTACGCCGTCGGATGCGGCATGGCCGTCCACCTCCCGGCCCTGCGCAGGCTCGGCGGCTTCCCCGAACCGATGGAAGACCTCGGCACCGGTCACCGCCTCTCCCTCCTCGGCGCCGACTTCGCACCGTCCACCGCTCTCGTCCTCGACGAGCCCTACACCGACACCGCCGGACTGACCAACCTCCACGCGCTCGCCTTCACCGCGTCGGCACGACCTGACCGCCACGCCCGAGAGATCGCCCACCTGCCCAGCGCCCTCCCCCGGCCGGCCAGGGCCGCCCTCGTACTGCGGGAGTGGGCGGACGAAGCCGCCTGGCTCGTCGGCGCACCGCTGCTGACCGCCGCCGTGGCCAGCGCCTGGTGGGCAGGCCCTCTCTGGGCCGGGCTCGCCGCAGCCGGCGTCCTCCTTCACGGCCCCATCACCACCTGCCGGCTGCTCGCCCTGGCACCGGCTCTGCACCACCGCGTTATCCCGCCCGCCACCACCGAGCCACCGCCGCGCGCTGCCCCAGCGCGTGCGATCGCGGTCGTCGCGGCCAGCCCCTTCCAGCCCTTCATCCGGCTGGGCGGGCCCTGGCGGCTGATCTGGGCCAAGGCCACCGGACGCCGCCTCGGCTTCGGCAAGACTGAACGCTGAACACCTCAACCTCCAAGCAAGAGTGGGAGCCCCCGTGGCTGAAACCGTTACCGCGACCGTCCGCAACGCCGCCAAGGCCGTCGTCCTCCATGACGGCCACGTCCTGCTCCAGCGCGCCCACTGGGAGGGACAGGACTGCTACTTCCTTCCCGGCGGAGGCCAGCACCCCGGCGAAGCCCTCGGCACCACGGTCCGCCGCGAGGTCCACGAGGAAACCGGCCTGGACGTCACGCCCGAGCGCCTGCTGTGGCTGCGCGAGTACATCGGCGCCCACCACGGCGGCGCCCCGGAGGACCACCGGGTTGAAGCGATCTTCCTGTGCCGGCCCGAAGGCGACCCGGGCCCGCTCGGCGGCCACGCCGAAGACGACGTGCAGACCGGGCTCGAATGGGTGGAGCTAGAGAAGGTTCCCGGCCTCAACCTCCTGCCCCAGGGCCTGCGGGGACCGATCGCCGACCTCGCCCACGGCGAGCCTCCCACCCGCTACCTCGGCGACATCGCCTGACTATGAGGATCGACGGCCGCGTCCCCGACGACGCCACCGAAATCACCACCGGCCAGGCCAACCGCGTCTGGTACATCGGCGGACGCGAGCCGTACATCCTCAAGCACTACAGCGACCCGGCCCGTGCCGCCAACGAGGCCGCCGCCCTCGCCCTCCTCACCCACCACCGGGCCCCCAGCCCCCGCCTGCTGCACGCCGACGTCGAAAGGCAGCCGGCCTGGACCGCCCAGAGCGTCGTCCAGGCCGAGCCCGTTCCCGCCGACCAGTTCCTGGATGAACTCGTCGGCCCCCTCGCCGCAGTCCACGCCATCCCCGGAACCCACTTCGGGCGCCTCGCCGGAGCCACCCGCCACCACACCTGGCGCGACTACCTCCACGACCGCCTGAACCTCTACACAGCCACGGCACCCGATCTCGCTACTGCCGCAGCAGCCCTGCGCCGAGACCTCGACCGAGTGAACCTCGAGATCGAGCCCCGGCTGCTCCACCACGACCTCCAGCCCGGACACCTCCTCCGCGTCCCAGAGGGTCCACGGCTCCTGCTGGACTGGGAACTCGCCGCTTTCGGCGACCCGATATCCGACCTCGCCCGCCTCGCCGTACGTCTACGTCTGCTCTCACCTCAGCCCATGCTCACCCATAGGCCCGCCCCAGCCGATCAGCGGCGCCTGGACCTGTACTGGCGCCTCCATCTCCTCGCCGATGCGGCTCTGGGTACCGACCCGGGAGTCCGCGCACACGCCCTGGCTCTCACCACCGGCACCAGTACATGAGGTGAACAGCCGCAGGTGGCTTCGACAGTCTTGACTGGCCCCGCGCGTCAGCTTGCCAAGTGAGGTCAGGAAGTGCTGGCAGAGCCACGCGGGCCCGTCATCGGCCGTCGAGGCGGAAACGAGCAGCCGAGTAGCGCACTATGGGGCAAAATCCCGATGGCCGTCAGCGAAGAGGGAGTTGGTGAGACTCAGCCAGCGCCTGAAGGAGTCCTACACCCGCGTGGTGGACTGCCACTCTCGATCGAGGATCGCGTGCACGACGGAGTCCCGCCATTTGCCGCCTTTCAGGACGTGCTCGCGGATCGCTCCTTCCTCAACCATGCCGACAGCAGCCATCGTCTTGGCCGAGGCGTCGTTAAGAGGAGATCGCGCTCCCCAGATGCGGTGAAGACCCAAATCGTCGAACCCGACGCTGAGTAGCAACCGCACCATCTCCACGCCGTATCCGACGCCCCAGGCATCTGGACGCAGTGCGAAGCCCATGGTGGCTCCGCGCTGCTGATGTGGATCGGCGGCGAGACGGCCGAACCCGATCAACTCGTTCGTGTCCCGTTCGATGACGGCGAGCGCGTATTCGATGCGCGGAGTCGCTCTCGCCGAGGCAATCGACCTGGCCGCCATCTGGGCCACCTCTTCACGGCTACGCGGTTCGAACGACAGGTGCTCCGTAGCTTCGGGGCTGCCGTAGATGGCCAGCACCGCATCCACGTCCTTAACGGCGAGTTCACGCACAGCAAGGCGTGGGCTAGAACGATCGACCGGATGCATGGAATACATCACATGATCCCTTTCCAGCTCCACGGACGCGGCTCGGCACGACCGCGCAGGCAGTCAACGCGGTACTGAGCCTCAGCCTGCCGCTCGGGCCGCGTCGCGGCGTACTGGGCCGCGTATGTGGTCATGCGCAACTCACGAACCCCGGCGAGAAGGCCGTACCCCTCCCACTTCGTGACGTCCATGCCGTACGCAGCACAGAACTCGGCATACGCCGCTGCGGTCACGGTGCCGGTCGTGGACACTTTGACCGCCATGGACACCAGATCCCACTCTGGCGGCCCGACGGAGGCACGCTCGAAGTCCAGCAGTACCGGACCGTCCACCGTACGCACGACATTGCCCACCCATGCATCGCCGTGCACGACACACTCGGGCAGGCCCCGAGGCCGGTGCTCCCACTGCTCGCGAAGTTCGGCATGCCGATCCCGTAGCCAGGCGCGATCGTCCTCCGTCAGCGACGTGGCCGCCTCGATACGCTCGGTCACTCGGACGAACGGGTCCAGCCGGTCGAGCGGCAGGTCCGGGACCGGCAACGGGTGGAGTTGCATCAGCAGCGTGACAACGTCCATGACGCTGCCGGTCTCGTGCGGCGGGAGCTCGGCCCAAAAAGTCACGGGCCGTCCTCCGGCCTCGATGGGCTGCTCGGACGGCAATGCGCGCACGGCCGACACTCCGTTGTCGGCGAGCCACCGGGCCACGAGGACCTCGCGCAAGGCAGCCTTCCACTGGCCGGCGCGGGCAATACGGACGATTACGTTGCTGCCAAGGCGCCAGATCTCGTTCTCGGCGAGGCGGACGGGCTCGGCACCTGCGGGGTCGAAGCCTGCTAGGGCGCAGGCTTCTTCTAATACAGCGCGGGCGGCTACAGCCGAGATCGTCATATCAGCAAGGTAGTCGTGAGTCGATTGCGCTGGTGAGGGTTACATCGCCTGACCAGCCTGGCGCCAGACTGCCTACTCGCCCTTGGGCTCGCCTGCGGCCAGCCTCGGTCCGATCCGGGCGCACCGAGCGGCGTAAGCCTGAAGATGCAGACTCTCGAATTCGGCTCGGTCCCAGTCCTCTGGCCGCACCTCCCCGTCCGGCCAGATGTACGCCAACCCGTGGCCGCCGGTCGAGAGAGCCACCTCCCGCAACTCGTACCGGTTGTCCTCGAACGAGTCGAGCAACGTCCATTCCTGGTCGGTCAGGTTGGTGAGCACGAGGCCAGCCGCGGCGGTTCCGGGCGCGGCAACGAGGCCGGGATAGACCCGGCCCTCGAGCGCGGCAGCGCGCCACCCCGGTGTGGAAGCCGGAATGTAGGCCGGTACTCGCCCCAACAGAGCTTCGAGGACGACAGCGAACTGGAGCGTGCCGTAAACGAAGAGTTCGCCAGGCGCATCGGAGAGGCGATCGAGACGGCTGGAAGGCTGGACCAAGGTCATTCCTGCAAGGTAGTCGTGATCCGTCGGCGCGGGTATGCCGTCTCCTCCATGTGACAACGGGGGTGGCACGGTGAACCGGCCGCGCGTGGTTCGCCCGGGATGGGCGTCCCGTCCGGGAAGCCGCGCACAGCATTGCCAGCCGCTCGGCGGTACAGCTACAGGGTCTCGCCGGGGATGGACAGGTACGTCTCGCGGAGCTCGCTCAGCACAGGGTGCTCAGCCGACAATTCCTTGTCGTTGATCGCCGACAAGGCGCGTACCCCGATGCTGGTGTTCGTCGCGAAGACCGCCGCCATACGCTTGGCCTGGTCGATGGTGATAGGGGCGGTCCGGTGCTCGACGCCGTTGCCGTGCTTCCGCAGGAGGGCCATCGTCACACCGGGCAGCACGGGGGCCTGCGGCCACACCACAGTCCCGTTGCGGTCGATGAAGCCAACGTTCCAGGTGCCGCCCTCGCTCACGCGACCGTCGCGGCCGACGAACAGCGCGTCGCCGAACCCCGCACGTTGCACTGCCCCACGGGCGTGCAGGGCACCGAAGAGACCGACGTGCTTCACCTCCGGCAGGTCGCGCTCGTACGGCACGCTCATGGCGCGCAGCGGCTCCGGGGGCAGGGCGCCGGCGCCGCGCACCGACACAAGGATGTGCGGCTCGTCAGCGTCGGCCGGGTGTCCCATCTCGACCTTCGGGTCGTAGATCGTGACTCGGACGACGCACGGGCCGCTCTGCCCCTCCAGGCCCCGGCGGACGTACTCGCGAACGAGCGTGGCGTCCAGATCCGCGCCCCACACGGTCTTGCAGTCGCGTACGAGCCGTTCCATGTGCAGCCTCAGGCCCCGGATGCTGCCATCGCCATCGACGCGCATGGACGTGAAGTGACCGAAGTTGGTCAGGGCCAGGGGGAGCAAGTCGTCTGCGGACATGGGCTTTCCACCGAGAGTTGCCATGCCGCCCAGCATGTCAGGACCGTCCGCGCCTTCCTGGCCCCCACCGCTGGCTGAGTCTCGGCGAGCGGCTGAAGGCCCCCTGTCGAGCACCGAGGGTCAGCCCTTCTCTGCCCAGTAGTTCTCCAGCATCTCGCCAGGCCATGCGGGCTCGTGAACCGGGCCGCGCGGCCCCATCGCAATGAAGAACGGAGACAGGTCGTAAATCTTCGTACCGACCACGGCATCCAGGTCGGTCACCCGCAGACGGAGGCCGTCGACTCCCAACAGGCGGGGGAAGGACTGCGCGAGTTGATTGGGGCGCCGGTGATTGCGGTGCGCGAAGGTGCCTGTTGCCGGCCACTGCGGGTTTCCGCGCGGGCTGCGGGCGTGGTACTCGATGTCGCTCGGGGACGCTTGGTCGAAGTGCCACACGACCACCAGATGAGAGAATTCACGCAGGCCCTGCACTGAGTCGAGTGGGAACTCATCCTCATCGAGCTGAATTACCGACTCGATGCCACCCCAATAGTCATCGGAGACCTCCCTACGGCCCGCGACGACTTCCCCGATCGGCTTGATCTCCAAGGTCATGCCCCAGCCTTTCGACTCCATCTCAACGACACTTGCGATCAATCTACTTGGGCCAGATACGCCGCCGCGCGGGCATCGAGCACGCCTACCGCGGGGATGCCGCGCTTCCGGTAGGGCGACAGAAGTTGTCGCATCTCGACGACCCTCTGCCGCGCACGGCCGGAGTAGATCCCGTCCTCCATAGCGTCCAGGACGCTAGTCCATGTCGCGCAGGCTTCTTCGACGCCACCTTGTGCGATTTGCGTCGCCCCCATGTACCCGAGGGTAACCGCGTGCGTCCGCCGGAACGCAGTTCCACGCGTGCGCACGGAGCGCCGGAACTCCTTGATCGCCCGCTGGTGATCACCGAGATCCCGCAGTGTGCATGCGGTCTCGTGTGCCAACGACGCCTCGCCGAAGAAGAACGTGCGGTCCGGCTCCCTGATGCCGTCATGGGCGTTCGACAGATTGTCCTCCGCTCGAAGCAGGGCCCGGACCGCCTCTTGGTTGTGGTCATTGGCGGCGAGAGTCCGTGCGTGCACTACACCCAGGAGAGCGCGTTCCCGGGGCGTGGCGGCTGCGTACCGCTCGCCGTGCACCGAAGCCTGCGCGATCTGAAGGGCTTCGCGCCGGAAACCTAGGTCGAGTGCCTGGTGCGCCATGGCCCGCAGTATGTGTCCGATCAGGGGTGCGTTGCCGGAGCGCGCTGCCAGCTTCACCGCGGTGTTGAAGCGCTGGAGCGCGATCGCATGCTCGCTGTTGTCGAAGGCCATCCACCCCGACAGATACGCCAGTTCGGCAGAGGCCGCGAACATGGCGCGCCGGGTCTCATCGTCAGCGAACCTGCCCCGGAGGAATTTGTGGGCCTCATGCCGCAGGTACTCGTCGACCGCGCGCCGACCGTGCCCGCCGCCGCGCCGCTGGTCCATGCGCGAGAACGCTAGAGTCAGCTCGCGTACGGTCTCTACGTCTCCCAGGCCGACGCGCTTGCCCGTCGGCGGCTCTTCGGCTGGTGGCCGCGACATGGTGTCCCACCACGTCTCGTCCGGCAGGATCAGGGCCGCCGCGGAGTACACCCCGCCCGCCAGCAGGCGGCGCCGGTCCGGGTCCACGCCACTCCCTATGTCTTTCAGCGTGATCAACGGATCGACGCGCCAGTCCAGCGCCCCCTGCGCTGGTGAGGTGGATGCTGCGAACCCGATCTCTTGTGGCGTGATCTCACGCTTCAAGCGACGGGACAGCGCCTGGCACAAGATAGCGGGTGCGATTCCCGTCGGCTGGGTGCCTCCCACCCACATGCTCACGTGGGAGCGCCCGATCTTGGAGTTCTCCCGGACCTCGCCGTTCAGTGTCTCCTCGGCGACTCGGTTGTACGCCGCGGCGGCCTGGGCCCGTGACCAGCGAGCTTCCTCCAGCAGTGCGGCTAGCTTCTCGTTCCGCTCGCGCGCCATCCTTGCGCCCCCACCAGTGAACTCGATCTTTGACCACGTTGACCGACTGCGCTCGCTGGAAGCCCCCAGGCCAGCCACAGCTCCAACGCTTCACGACTTCGGGCGCTCTGGTGCCCGTGGTCTCGATGGTTTGCCGTGTTCTGGCGAGCGCGTGCCAACTACGACTCTATGGCGGAGGTCCTTGCCGCCGTGAGCTGATAACTACGCTTGCCCTCATGGTGACTAACAGCGTGAGCGTTCGCACCCTTGACGGCCTGCACCTGGCGGGCACCCTGGTACGTCCCCGGAAAGCGACGCCGTCGGCCGTGGTGCTTGTGCACGGCGGAGGCGTCACCCGTGAAGAAGGCGGCTTCTTCACGCGGCTTGCGGGCGGCCTTGCTGACGCCGGCATCGCCTCGCTCCGTTTTGACCTACGCGGCCATGGCGAGAGTGAAGGACGGCAGGAAGAGCTAACGCTCTCGACAATCCTCAACGATATTCGCGTCATGCTTGCGCACGTCCACAAAGCGACTCAGGCCGAACAAATCACGTTGCTAGGCGCGAGTTTCGGCGGCGGTATCTGCGCCTATTACGCCGCAAAGCAACCGAGCGAGGTTACTCGGCTCGTACTTTTCAACCCACAGCTGGACTATAAGCGGCGGACTATCGACAGTCGGCCGTACTGGACAGATGACGCCATCAGCGATGACGCCGCCCAGGAACTCAACGAGCGCGGCGCACTCCAGTTCACGCCGACGCTCCGCCACGGGCGGCCCATTCTCAACGAGGTGTTTTGGCTTAATCCCTATGAAGCACTCGGGGAGGTCCAAGCACCAACGCTCATCGTGCACGGCACGGCTGACACGCTCGTTCCGTACGAGTCCTCGCGCGTTGCTGTCGAGCACTTCACGGCACCGGTTGAGCTCGTTCCCGTTGAGGGCTCGCAGCACGGTTTCGCTGTCCACGATGACCCGCAATACTTGAACCCCAAGAGCCAGGAATACCAAGCCTTCGTCATCCGCACCGTGACCGAGTGGCTCAGGCAGTAAGCGACTCACAGAATTCACGGACCGCAGGCCGGCTACGCCACCGATCAAGGGTCAGAAGTACCTCGCCGAGGACGTGCACTGTGCGCTCTGACTTCACTTCACGCGCAACTTCGGCCGACTCCTTGCCGACCTTCGCGGCTTCGTCAGGCTCACCGCTGAGCGCCAGTGCTGCCGCCCGTCGCGCATTGAAAAAGCCCGTGTCGCGGCGGGAGAGGCCACCCATGCTCAATACGTCGCTGAAGAGATCGACGGCGAGACTCGGCTTACCGGCCTCAGTGTAGGTAATTGCATCGCGGAGCAGGCGCGTGTGCCCGGTGAAGTACGCCCCGAGACTGTTTGGCTCCTCCTCGGGAACGCTGGCCAAGAGGTTCTGCGCCGTGTCCAATTTGCCGCGCACCACGTCGAGCGGGTCCCCGAGCATGGCGCGGCCTAGTGCTTCTTGCTGCGTAACTTCGGCCCGGACACGGACGGGCAGCTGCCAGCGGGCATTGCTGGCAGCTTCGGCAAGCGTCAGCATGCGCAGGGCATCACGCTCGTCGTACGCCATCTGTGACTTTTTGAGAAGCACGTAGCCCTGCATGGCGGCGTTGTCCGCTTCCTGTGCCCACTCCATCGCACGGTCATACCAGAAGACGGCCGCCTGCGGCTGTTGAATGTCTCGGTACAGCCATCCGGTGAACTCTGCACCTTCCGCACCGACGGCGAGGAGTTCACGGCGCACACGCGGTGTTACGTCCCGAGCATGGCCCCCAATCGCACCCAATAGGCCGAGCATAACCGGCAATGTCTTCTTCGGGCCAAGCGCCCCATCGTCGTGCTTGGCTTTTTCGAGTTGGCGACGGAAGTAGCCAACGACCGGCCCGTCGAGGTAGCGGGCATCGTCCAGCGCAGCCGCAATGTGTTCTAGCTCGTCCAGCCCGAGGCCAGGCAGCGCGGCAGCTGCAACGCCAGTCCTGAGCAAGTCGCGGCGGTTTATGGGGCTCATTGGGTCTCGCTTGCGTGCGTCCGTGGCGGTGCTGTCCGCCGAGTGACCAAGTAGCGTGCCCAAACCGCTCGCTGCAAGGGTTTCAGCGTTTACCGGCACCAGGACTGCCCGGCCGTGGATGACGACAGGCAGCATCACGCCGACCTGCGGGGCCTCTTTCTGAGCGGACGACGTTTCTTCAGGTGGTGGCACTACAGGCACAGCCTCGGTAGAGACTTCCTGCGTTGGCCTGGGCAACTTGAACCACAGTAGGTCTGCCGGAATCCGCAGGCTATGCGCCCACCTCATGAGTTTGCTGAGGTCCTGCGGAGGTTTTCCGCTCTCAATACGGCTGAGTTGCGCCTGATTGAGTCCGAGCCATACAGCCATGGCTTCTTGCGAGAGCACCCGGCCATGCCATGGATGTGTGCGGTAGGCGTAGAACACCTGGCCCATGTGCCAACTACTCAGCGCTTCACGCATGGTGGGCCGCTGCCAGAACTCTGGGGGCACAACGGGCGGGGAGGCCACAGCATGAGCCCGGTCCCGGCGGAGGCAGAGGGCGCACCGGTTCGCGTAATTGTCCCGTGCCAACCGGGTGCCACAGGAGCAGTGCCGAACCTGCCCAGTTGCCATGTGCCGTACCCCGCTCGTCTGGCGCTCCGCTCTGGGAGCCCAAGCCTAGAGACGCTAGGTGTCCGCTGTCCGCCGGTCCATGCGTCTCATGCATACCCGCTCATGCAACGACGCAATGACGCAAGAGGGTTCGCGGCCCTCATGCTCCTAACCGTGCTTCGCCCAGCAAGCGACAGCAAGGGAGCACCACCATGAACCGGGAACCCTTCGTCAGTCGACGGGAGTTGGCCGCGCAGACCAATGTTGTGCACTGGATCCAGGCCAAATGCACAACGTTGAGGAGGCAGGGGCCACGCGTGCCCATCCCGCGCGCACCACGCCGCCCGCCTGCGTCGATGACCGCAAACGATCTTTGATCACCTTGACCACCTCCGAGCTCTTGACCCCATTCCAGTTACCGGGATTAGGCGGTTCGCTCTTGTAGGCCGGCTACTCGACAAGCGGGAGCACCCCCACATGAACTCCTCTACTGGCAGATCCACTGTCTTGAGCGCCGTACTGCTGGGCGGCGTCGGCCCGCAGTGGCACGGTGGGATCGGCCCTCGATGAGCCCCGCCACAGCCGTCGCCATGGTCGCAGCAGAACTTGTGCACCAAACCGCCCTCGGTTTCGCGGTGGCCTTCACCCCGGACAAGGCCCGAGTCGGACGCATGCGCCGGATTACCGCGGCCCACCTGCGGCTGTGGAAAGTACCTGGGCCGACCGCAGAGAACATCGTGCTGGCCGTCTCCGAGCTTGTCGCCAATGCCATCGAGCACGGCTGCGGAGACATCGGGTTGACGGTCCTCTACGCCTGCGGAGAGATACGGGTCGAAGTCACAGACGGCAACCCGGCGCCAGCCAAGCTCACCGTTGCGGACGACGAAGATGTCTCCGGCCGCGGGCTGTTCCTCGTTGCCGTCCTCGCACAGGACTGGGGCGTCAGCACCGACGGCAGGTCGACGTGGTGCGTCTTCCGCGTCCCTGCGAGGAGGTCGTGATGGTCACAGTCACGCGCGAAGCAGCCGCAGAACTAAGCCGGCGATGCTCCACCGAGGTAGTGAGTCCATCGTCTGGTGGGCGCGACGGAGCCGCCCAGCCGCAACGGCTCACCGTTGTTGGGTCGTTCGGCCCTGGTGGTTGTGCGAACAGCGGGACGTCCCAGGACGTCCCGACCGGGTCCTGCGGCGCGGTACCGGTGTCTACGCGCCCCTTGGACGATGCCCATGTAGCACGCTGCGCCGTGCTTCACCTGGACGAACCGCCCTTGTCGGCGAGTGGCGGCTCGAACTGCTTCGGCGGTTCCCCTTGGGGTGCCGCCGAAGCAACGCCCCGATCGCCAACTACGAACCTCACCGATGGAGTTGACCTAATGACTTGCACCACGACCTCGGCCCCTACAGCCAACGGTGGGCATGCGGGTGGCATCTCCTGGCCGGAGGGCTCATTCCAGGAACTGGACCGTGACCTGACGGTCGTTCTGTCGACGCTGGTACCCGGACCGCCGCCTTTCGCGGCGCAGGAGACCCTTCATCGCGAAGTGACCAGACTGGTTTTCGCCGAGACGGCCTCCGTCAGCGAAGACCCGGACGAGCGACACGTCCAACTGCTGCTCATGCGCGGCCACTTGATGCGACTGCTCGGGGCAGTCCTTCCCCTCGATGCCAACGAGCCTCCTCTGGAAGAGGAGCGACTGGTCGTACGCGTTCGTGCCCTGCTCGACGAGGAGGTTCCCGGCGACGCCGTGCGAGCGGCGTTCCTGCACCGGCGGATGTCCGAGGTCGGGCGGGAGCTGCTCGCCGTCCTTCCTGCTGTCGGCGCTTCTGACGACGTTGTCGATGGCTGGGGCAGGACCGTGTGCGCCGGGTTCGATTCGACGCGTATCCGCGAAGCCATTCGTGCGGCGAAGTCCTGGGAGCAGGCGGGGGTGTACCCGCATCCGCACACCCTCGCGGCGGTCACACGAGCGCTCAGCGGCTACGTCACGACGCTCGTCCCCTACGTCTCGATCCACTTGGAATCGCTCTCCGCCGGGAGTCGCGGGTGGTCCGCATGCGGTGAGGCGATCGAGCGCTCGCAGGAGGCCCGGGATGTCGCTCCGGGCGAGGGGCTCAAGGCGGCGAGGGAGCACGCATTCCGTCTCGCCGTCCACACCGAGGCCCTGCTGCGCTACGCCGAGCAGGACTGCGAGCGGAGCGGTGAGTGACATGACCGGGTCCTATCGCGCGGCGCACCGTCAGCGGGTTCACCGTGCTCCGGCCTCCCCACCGAATTCGGGCTCAGCCCGCAAAGACGAGCCGGCCCCAGGGCGCGTTCGACGTGGCTGGCAACAGGCTCGCGCGCACCGAGGCGCCGTCCTCCTCGCTACCGCCATCAGCCTGCCCACCGTCTACGTCCTCGCCGAACTCGCCCTGCAGCTCTACGGCGGTTCGTAGCTCACGCCCCAATCAGCCGACCAGCAGAGTGGGCCGGCACCGATAAGACGACGACTGTGCCAGAACACCGAAGGAGTACGACCATGCCGGCCCCGGACGAGACCATCTCGCCGCCGCTTTCCCCTCAGGAGCGGGAGGCTCTGCTGGGCATCTCCCAGGGAAGGACGACCGCAGAGACGGCCTGCGACATGGGAGTGTCCGACAGCACGGTCAAGACGTACATCCTCCGGATCGGCGGAAAGCTCGGAACTTCCGAGCGGGCAGGCATGGTGGACCTCGCCTACCGTCACGGGCACTTGGACGTCCCCGGGCCCGTGGACCACCTCGTCGAGCTGCCGGAGGAGCAGCGCACAGTCCTGGCAGGGCTCGCCGGCGGAATGACCGTCGAGGAGATCGCGGCCGGCGAGAAGCGTCCGCTGGACGACGTGCGCAAGGACGCTCGACGCCTGCTGCGGGCCCTCGGTGCTTCCTCGGCCGCGCACGCGGTCACGCGAGGATGGCAGTTCCGTCTCCTGGGCCCCGCGACCGGCCGTGACAACTCCGGAGACGTCGTCGCCGTGGCAGGACAGGTATGAACGCCCACGTCGAGGCCGGCAGCCTGCGACCGGGCAGTGGCCACGTTCACCAGCATGCGGGGGACGTGTTCACCTGCGATCGGCGACAGGATTTCGTGCCCCACGTGATCCGTACGCACCGAGGTGGTCGCTGGCGCAGGGTGGACCGGAGTAAGAACGCCGGGGAGTGGGCGAAGTTCGTCCATCGCTCCGAGATGCTCGTGTTCGACGTCGACGACGGTGGGGAGGGCGGCCCCGGCATCGTCACGGGAGTGATCCCGTCCAAAGAAGACGCCGCGGCGCGCCTGGCCGCGCTTGCTCCAGTACCGGGGACGGCCGTTGCCGAGATCGGCACAGACTGCGGCTGGACGGCAGCCTGTCTGGACCACCTTCTCCAGGGCGGCCAGGTGGTGACGGTCGCGGACACCGAACGTCTCGCCGAGATCGCCCGGCAGCGCCTGCGCCCCTACCCGCGGGTTCGCGTGGTCAGCGGATCGCGGGCCGGGGTCTTGGGGCCGGCGGGTTCGTTCCACGGGCTCCTGTCCCATCGTGCGGTACGCCGTGTGCCGTGGGAGTGGATCACCCGGGTTCGTCCAGGTGGCCGACTGTGCCTGCCCGTCCGTACCGCTCTGGGCGGATCCAGCACGCTGCTCGTCCTGACCGTCGCGCGGGACGGGGCCTCGGCCAGTGGACGTTTCCACGCCGGACCGGCTCCGCAGACCGTGTGGCTGCGCGAGCACCGCCCTGGTGAGGGCACCTCCGTCGAGTCGCAGGGCAGCCCGAGGGCGTCGGAAGCCCTGGACGCGAGGGGGGCGCACGTACGGCCGGCGGCCCGGTTGTTCGCCGGCCTGCTGCGCCCTGACCTTCGGATGCAGGTCGTGCGCGGCGTTGCGCAGCTCGAAGGCGAGGTTGCCGACCGCCTGCGTATTCATGACCACCAGGCGTCTCGGGCCGTGGTCTTCCTCCACTCCCCCCGCATCTACGAGTGGGGGCCGCGCGATCTCGGCTCCGATCTGTTCGACGCGCTCGGTCGGTGGCAGGCGGCCGGAGAACCCGAGGTGGAGCAGCTGGGCGTGACGATCACGGAAACGGAACACACGTTGTGGCTCGGTGCACCGGACGGTCCGTCGTGGCGTCTGCCTGAACTCCACACGATCACCGGTGAGGTGGAGCGGCATGCGACCTGACCATCCGGTGATCCTCCACCCTTCCGCAGCGATCTCCGAGTTGCAGGCCCGGCCGTCGAGCGCCCGGATGCAGAACTACCTGCTCGGTGGGCGGGACAACTACATCGTCGACCGTGACGGAGCCCTTCGGGCGGCCAAGCGCATGCCGTTCCTGGAGAGCGCCGTCCGCCACGAGCGCCTGTACCTGCTCCGAATGGTGCAGGCCCTGGCCATCGCGGGCATCCGGCAGCTGATCGACTTCGGCTGCGGCCTTCCCCACGGCCCCACGCCGGTGGATGTCCTGACCCGCATTCATCCCGGCGCCCGCGCCGTGTGCATCGACTATGACGTGCTGGTGCACACTCACGCCGACGCAATGATGACGGGCAAGGCGCCCGCTGTCGTCGAGAGCCTGTGCGCCGACGTACGCGACCCCGAGGCCATCCTCGCTTCCAGAGAAATCCTGGAGACGATCAACTGGCGAGAACCGGTCATCCTTCTCCTCGGCAGCGTGCTCCACCACATCGAGGACACTCCGGCGCAGCCCCTGACCGTCCTCGTCGACCAGTACAAACACGTAGCCGCCGCCGGCAGCGCTCTCGTCATCACGCACGCCACCGCCGACGTCTCGGGCAAACCCGTGCGCCGATTCGCCAAGACCATGACGGCGGCCGGCTGCCCCGTCCACCTGCGGACGAAGGAACAGATCGCCCGGCTGTTCGACGGCTGGCAACTGACCTCCCCGGGCCTGACCGCGCCACAGACACTGGCACTCGAATACCCGGTCCTGCCCCAGGCCGCGTCATACGCGGGCACGGCCCGAAAGGAGTCCACGCATGGCCGAGCTGTGTGATCAGCAGACCGGCGTGATCAGGCCGGTGACCAGCCAACTCCCCCTGGTGTCCCGGCTAGAATCCGTGACGTCCGGAAACGGGCACCCGGGCGTCGCGGTCACTGACGCTGGACGTCGCGTCTGCACCCCGGAGATCCGCATGCCCCACACCCGCGCGTTCGCGCGCGTTCCCGAAAACCCCTTTGCGGGGCGGTTCGCCGACGCCACGCCGCGGTGCCCGGAACCGGTTCGGCGTCGGCCGCAGCCCCGTCTGGCAGGCCAGCGGTGAACGGGCAGACAGCCTCACATCGGGGCGGGGACGACATCGTGCAGCGCCATCGGGAACCGGTCGACGTCCATCTCATCCTGCGGCGGGGCGGCGAGGTGCTGCTGAGCCGGCGGGCGGGCGACACCTACGCCACGGGCCTGCTCCACATGCCCTCCGGGCACCTCGACGGAGACTTCGAGGACGTGGTCACCGGGCTGGTCCGGGAAGCCGAGGAGGAGCTGGGCGTCATCATCCGGCCAGCCGATGTCCGCGTCGCGTTGGTGATGCAGCACCGCAGCCCCAGGGGTCACAACCGCACCGGCTGGTTCTTCGAGGTCACCCGGTGGTCCGGCGTCCCGCGCATCGCCGAGCCGGACCGCTGTTCACAGCTGGACTGGTTTGCCCTCCATGACCTGCCCGACGACATGGTGGCGTACTGCCGGGCCGGCCTGGAGGCGTACCGGGACGGGCACTCCTTCGCACTGCATCTCCAGGAGCCCGACGACCCGATCGCCTACGATGCGAACGGGCCAAGCCGTCTGCACCCCTTGCCCGCGCGGGCGCCGGACCCGTACGCCGTCCTGGGCGAGCAGCTCGGCACGTTCGCCGAGCAGTCCATCGGCCCGCTGAAGGAGGTCACGGACGCCTCCTGGGCGCGGGAGGCTTCCCGTGTGTGGCGGCTGACCGGACGCGACAGCGGGAGCTGGTTCCTGAAGGTTCACCAGGGGCCCAAGTTCCACCAGCGTGAGGCATGTGCCCTGAGAGAGTGGGCCCCGGCCCTCGGAGCTGGCCGCGCCCCGCGGCTCGTCGCCGCCGACCCGGATCAACTCGCCGTGATCGTCAGCGCGCTTCCCGGCCGCGTGCTCCACGGCGCCGACCTGAGCGTGGCTGCCTGGCAGTCGGTCTACCGCCAGCTCGGGCAGCTCTTGCGGGCCCTTCACCTCGGCGAGCCCCCGATGATGGCGCAGGCCCTGGGCGGGCTAGCCAGGCTGGAGCGGCACCTGGTGGCCGCCGACGGGCTCCTCGAGCCTGGGGAGGAGACGCTGGTGCGGTCCCTCGCCCTGCGCCTGCCTCGTGTACCGCCCGTTCCCCATGGCCGTCGCCACGGTGATGTACAGCGGCGCAATCTGCTGCTCGACGACCACGGGAATCTGGCCCTCATCGACTGGGAACGCGCGGAAGTCGGGCCCCTGGTCAGTGACTTCGTTCGCATCGCCGACACCTGGATTGACGCGCCCGAGCTCGAAGCCTCCCTGTTCGACGGGTACGGCCGCCTGCTGTCCCCGGATGAGGACCAAGCGCTCAAGGGTCTGTCGGCCCTCGACGCGCTCAGCGGCATCCAGTACGGCGCCGCGCACGGCGACCCCGAACTCGTCGAGCGCGGCCATCGCACCCTGCACCGGCTCCGGAAGGAGGCGGCATGACGACATCCGATCCCACGACAGCGGAGCGGGTGAATGAGGATGCCTGGCGTGAGTACGGGCGCAGGCAGCTCGACCGCGGCTACCAGCCCCCGGAGGTCACCGAGATCGACTGGGGGTTCTGGGGCACCGGCCCTGGCACGAGCGTCCTCGGCGACGTCGCCGGATACCGCGTGCTGGACCTCGGCTCCGGGGCCGGAGTCCACGCCGCGCATCTCGCACGCGACCACGCGGCCTTCGTCGACGCCATCGACGTCTCCCCCACCCAGCAGCAGCGCGCCCTCAACCGGTTCGGCGCCCTGCCGGGCGGGCGGTTCTTGACCAGTGACGCCGTGGCCCACCTGCGCGAGAGTGAACCCTACGACCTCGTGTACTCCGTGCATGGCCTGTCCTACATCGACCCGCACCGGCTGCTGCCCGCATTACGCAACGGGATCCGGCCGCGTGGACGGCTGGTCTTCTCCACCCTGCACACCAACCTGAACGGGCTGGGCCCTTCCCCCGCTGTCACCGCCCGCCAAGAGGAAGTGCGGCTGGCGAAGACCGCTCCGATCCCGGTTCAGATGTGGATTCTCGCCCCCGAGGTCTGGGAGCGGCTGCTGGCCGAGCACGGCTTCGCCGTCGAGTCCATCGACCTTCTACACGCCCCGGGTGCCGACAACCCGGTGGTCTGCCAGCTCATCCAGGCCCGCCGTCTTCCGCACGTTGACGCGCCCAGGGTGGTGGCTCAGGAGCGAAGCCTTCGGCCGCCGGTCGCCCAGGCGGCCCTGGGGGTCGGCATCATCGTCACCAACCCGGACGGCCACGTGCTGATGGGGCAACACCGCCTGGGAACCTACGAGTTGCCCGGCGGCAAGGTGGACGCATTCGATGGTGCCGGCGAGTCCATCGAGACCGCTGCGATCCGTGAACTCGCCGAGGAGACCGGCCTCGTGGCACACCCCGAGGACGTCTGGGTGCTCGCCGTGCTCCTGGACGCGCGGCACAACCTCAACCGCCTCACCGCCGCGGTCCTCATCCGCCGCTTCCAGGGCACACCGACCGCTAAGGAACCGAAGGTGGTCGCGCGGTGGCAGTGGCGCCGCCTGGACGATCTGCCCGGCCCGCTGTTCGTGCCCTCTGCCCAGGTCCTCAGCTTCTGGCGCCCCGACCTGCCCATCGATCATCCGCCCGCCCACCGCTATCCCGTGCGTTTGTCCCCGTCCGCCTCGGCCGCGCACTGACCACGACGCAGAAGGAGTCCCGCCGTGACACCGGCGCTGTTCCGATTCGGCACGTACAACCTGTTCAACCTGCAGATACCGACCACGCCTGACGAGAAGCAGCGTTACGAGCTGATCGTGGGAAACATCCGCTCCGCCTTCCAGAACCGCACGGGCGTCCTCGGCGTCCAGGAACTCCTTGGCCCCACCAAGAGCGATGCCCAACAGTTGTTGCGTTACCTCGCCGAGGACACCGGCCTCATGTGCGAGGTGATGCCGGTCCGTGGGAAGAGAGCGGTCCCCGCCCTGGCAAGCCAGGCGTCCGGGGCGAGTGCCCACCGCTTCCATGTCGGCCTGTTGTGGACCTCCGACATCGAGCCGGTCCCCGGTACCTTCCGCGCCTACGAGGGCGGCAGTGACTTCTGGCACGGCCTGGCCATGGCCGACTTCCGCGCTGGCGGCCCGGTGCCCACCCGCTGGTGCTCGTATCACGCCTATCCCTTCAGCCCCGAGCGTCGTCTGGAGGAGGCCCGTCGTGTGATGTCGGTCTTCCAGGACCCCGATGTGGCTGGCGGCGTCGCGGCCGACTGGAACTCCATCAGCGCCGACCGGCGGCCGAACGGCGACTTCTACGATCCCGAGCCTTATCTGGAGCAAGACCACCGCAAGCTGCGTTACCAGGTCATCTTCGACCCCGACAACCCCGACGCTCCCAAGCGAGCGAACCGTGAGGCCGGGGAGTTCCTGCGGCGCGACCCGGGCGGGTTGCGGGACAGCGCCGCCGTCCTGGACGTGCCGTGGCAGTGGTCGTGCGGGCACTGGATCGACGCCAAGGGGCGAGCCGACGACTTCGGCCGCCGGCGCATCGACACCCTGCGCGTCACGGAGAACGTCGCCGCCACCGCTCGCGCACACACCACTCATTACGGTCCCGACGCCGAGGCCGCCTCGGACCACTTGCTGGTCACTGCCGACTTCTCCCTGCGCGAGCTGGCGGTGACACCAGCATGAGGGCGTTCATGAGTACCGGCCGACGGTGGCGTTCCGAAGACGCTCCCGCCGAGGACAGCGTCCGCCCGCATGTGCTGTGGCTGCCGCCGGCCGAGGTAATCGACTACTTCCGGCAGGTACGAGAAGTCCTCGCCCCGTACGAGGACATCGTGGCCCCGGTCGCAGACGACGACCTGCACTGGACCATCCAGGGCGCCCTGTCGCGCGACTACGCCGACGAGCGCGTCGGTCCCCGGCAGCTCAAGGACACCGCCGAAGCCCTTCGGATCGATCTGGCCGACCAGGAGCCGTTCACGATCGACATCGGCCCGGTCGCGCTCAGCCGCAGCGCCGCCCTCGCCCGCGTCTGGCCCCATGACGCCCCCTCGAACCCGCCGCTGCACCTGAATCTGCGAGTCCGAGCCGGCCTGGCCAACGCCGGTCTGGTCCTGCCCGAGGCCGCCCAGACGTACTTCCCGCACATGTCGGCCGCCTACGGGAAGGTCGACACCCACTACCTCAACCAAGTGGACCGGGCAGACGCCCTCGCCTCAGCCCTGCTACGCCACGCCCGCCATCACGTGACCGTGCGCGTCAAGTCCGTGTGGCTGGTGATGGAAACCCAACATCCTGATCGTCACACCTACACCTTCGAACGTGTCCAGGAGCTGCCCTTGGGGCGCTGAGCAAAGGCTGGCCTCCGCCAGCCGGTATCCATTGCCGAACCACACTGCAGTCGGCGCCAACGCCGGAGGCGAAGGCGCAACGAAGCCCCGTAAGGAACCCCCTATGACCGATGTGACCGTGGACCCCGACGAGGCCACCCGACTCCGCAACAAGGCCGTCGACCAGCTCAAGGAGGACGGCACGATCGTGTCGCCCGCAGTCGAGGCCGCCATGCGCAAGGTGCCCCGGCACCTCGCCGTCCCGGAGGCGCCGCTCAGCGACGCCTACAGCATGTACAACGCCGTGATCACCAAAGAAGACGAGCACGGCAATCACACCAGCTCGGTGTCCGCTCCCCAGATCCAGGCGATGCAGCTGGAGCAGGCCGACATCCGCCCCGGTGACAACGTGCTGGAGATCGGCACCAACGGGCCGAACGCCGCCTACATCGCGGAGCTGGTCGGGCCCACCGGTCAGGTCACCACCGTCGACATCGACCCGGCGCCCGCCGACCGAGCCAGGCGGTTCCTCGCCGAGACCGGCTACACCAACGTCAACGTCGTGGTCGCCGACGCGGAGGACGGTGTCGCCAAGTCTGCGCCCTACGACGCGATCGTGGTGACGCTCGGCGCCTGGGACATCCCGCCCGCCTGGATCGACCAGCTCAAAGACGACGGCCGCCTCGTCGTGCCACTGCGCATCAACGGCCTGACCCGCACGTACGGGTTCATCCGGCAGGCCGACCACCTCGTCGCCACCAGCGCCCACGTGTGCGGTTTCGTAGCGGCACAGGGCGCCGGCTCCCACACGCAGCAGGTCATGCAGCTCCCCGGAGCGGAGGGCGTCACGCTGCGCTTCGACGAGGGCTTGCCTTCCAACCCCTCCCTGCTGGACGGCGTCCTGAACAGCGCCCGTGCCGAGACATGGACCGGGGTGAGCGTCGCCAGCCAGGAGCCCATCGGCACCCTCCAGATGTACCTGTCCACCCAGGTCCCGAGCTTCTGCTTCATGTCCACCAACCCCGAGTCGGCCACCGGCAAGATCGGTCCAACGGGCAACAGCTGGTCCATGGTCGCCATCGACGGGCCGCACTTCGCCTACACGGTCGTCCGCCGCGACACCGAGAAGAAGACCGCCGAGTACGGCGTCCACGCCTTCGGGCCCGACGCGGCCGATTTCGCTGAGCGAATCGCCGACATCTTCCGCACCTGGGGCGAAAAGGTCCGCGGCACGGACGGACCGCGCATCGCCGTCTACCCGGCGGGCACGCCCGATGACCTGATCACCGGCGACCGGGTCGTCGACAAGAGGCACAGCCGGATTTCGATCTCCTGGCCGGCCGTGTAGTCCACGGCTCCTGGCCAGGTCGTCCTGCACCATCCATCGGACTAAGAGAGTGATCGCCATGACCACCGCCGTACTCGAACTCCCCAGCACCACCTCCCCGGTCGACTCCCTCGCCGAGGACGACTTCGAGCTGGACATCCGGGTCGTCATCTCCGAGAGCCCGTACACCGTCTTCATGTGCCCCACCAGCGACGGCTGCGGCAACACCTGCGAGAACGGGGCCAGCGCCTGCCAGTCCTCCATCGAGGACGCCGCCTGACACGGCCCCGCCGCCGGGGCGGCAGCAGATCATCGCTGCCGCCCCGGCACCACCCGTCCGCGCACCCCACCACAGGAAGGGACACCGGTGGCCCACGGATCTCCCCTCACCTATCAGTGGCAGCCCGGCATGCTGCTGCGCGCCTCCACCGCCTCCTGCCAGATATCCGTGCCGGACCTCGACCTGTCCGACGGCCGCGACACTCCCGCTCGGGGCCGGCAGTGGCTGGCCGAGGTGTGGCGCGATCCGGTTCCCGATGCGCTGTCCGCCGCCAGCCCCGTGCTGTGCCAGCGCGTCGCCGAGATCCTCAACGGCACCGTGACCGATGCCCGCCGCATCCGGCGGGCCGTGCGGTCCGTGGCGGCCTATCTCCTGCGGTGGAACCACCGGCCCACGCCGTTCGGGGTCTTCGCCGGCGTCGCCCCCGCCAAGTCGGCTCACGTCGCCGACGTGCGGTGGGGAGACGGGTACCGGACGATGCTGCGGCCCGACGCCGACTGGCTGACAGACGTCATCACCCGGCTGGAAAGCAGCCCCGATCTCCTGGCCCGACTGACGGTGGTCGCGAACAACACCGGCCGCTCCCGCGGCAACCGGCATGTGGTGGAGGGGATGCCGGCCGACGCGCACACCCCCGGCTACGCACCCATCGAGCTGTCGGTGCGTCTCACCCGGCCGGTGGCCGCCGCGCTGGAAGCGGCCCGCACCCCGATCCCGTACGACCTGCTGGTGCACCGGCTGGCCGACCGGTTCCCCAGCGCGCGCCCCGAACAGTTCAGCGGCCTGATCACCGACCTGTTGAGCAAGCACATCCTGATCAGCAGTCTGTGGCCCCCGATGACGTCGATCGACACGCTCGGCCACGTGTGCGACGAGCTGGAGAAAGCAGACGCCGCCAGCATCCCCGACCTCGCCGAACTGACCTCCCAACTCACTGCGATCCAAGGCGTTTTGAACCACCCGGACACTGCGGCCCCCTGGTCACCCGGTGGCCGACTGGCGCAGAGCATGCAGCGCGTCAGTGCCACCGGACGCGTCCCGCTGCTGGTCGACGCTGCGCTGGACTGCACCCCCCACATCCCCGAAGCCCTACTGAACGAAGCCGCCGAGGCCGCCGGGGTCATGCACCAGCTGTCGCCCCATCCGTACGGGTATCCGCAATGGCGCGACTACCACCAGCGGTTTCTCGGCCGGTACGGCACCGAGGCCGTCGTGCCCGTCCTGGACCTGGTCGCCGACAGTGGCCTCGGCCTGCCTGCGGGCTTCCTGGGCTCCGAGCGCGCCCGGCCGCCGTATCAGGTCACCGACCGGGACGAGAAGATCCTCCGTCTGCTCCAGGAGGCGATGCTCGACGGGAGGCGGGAGCTTGTCCTCACCCGCGCCATCATCGCCGACCTGACCGCCAGCCACACTGAACCGCTGCTGCCTCTGCCCCGGGCCGAGATCGCCATGGAGATCCACGCCCCGTCCCTTGAAGCCGTGCACAGCGGCGGCTACCGGCTGCTGGTCACCGGGGCGCCCCGCCCCGGCAGCAGCATGCTCGGCCGGTTCGCACACCTGCTCCCGTCCTCCGCGCAGACAGCGCTCACCGACTCCTACGCGACCACCGACCCCGGTGTGATCGCCGCCCAGCTGTCCTTCACTCCTCGCCGGCGGCGCAACGAGAACATCACCCGCACCCTGCAGGTCCTCCCGCACCTCATCCCTCTCGGCCAGCACCAGGAGACGGGCCCGGGCGTCATCCCGCTCGACGACCTGGCCGTGACGGCCGATGACCGCCGCTTCTACCTGCTCCGCCCCTCGACCGGGCAGCACGTCGAACCGCGCGTCACCCACGCGCTGGAAGCCTCCGTCCACACGCCACCGCTCGCCCGGTTCCTGGCGGAGATCACCACCGCCCGCAGCGCCGCCTACCGGCAGTTCACCTTCGGGGTCGCCGCCACCCTGCCCTACCTGCCCCGCGTGCGCTACAAGCGGACGATCCTTGCCCCGGCCCGCTGGTTGCTGTCGGCCGAGGAACTGCCGGGCCGCTCCGCCCCCATGGCCGACTGGACCACGGCACTTGACCGGTGGCGCGAACGGCTCCACGTCCCCGCGCACCTCGCCCTGGTCGAAGACGGCCAGCAGCTGCCCCTCGACCTCGACCAGCACATTCACCGTGCTCTCCTGCGCGCCGGCGTGGACCGCAACCGCCTCGTCGAACTACGCGAAAGCACCACACCGCAGGACTGGGCCTGGATCGGCCGCCCCCACCAGCTCCTGATCCCGCTCGCGAACTCCACCCCCGCCGACAGCGTCCCGCGCCAGCCGAAGATCTCTTCCCTCACTCCCCGGGCGGACGGAACGTCCACCGCCCTGCACGCCGGCCTGTTCGCGCACCCGAAGAGGTACGACGAGATCCTCACGGACCACCTCCCCGACGTGCTCGGCCAGTTCCCGACCATGCCGCACTGGTGGTTCGAGCGCCATCGGGACACCCTCCGCCCGGACTCCGGCCAGCATCTGGCCCTGTACCTGCGCCTCGCCGACCCAGACTTCTTCGGACCTGCCGCGGCCCTGCTCAACGCCTGGGCCGACGTCCTCAACAGCCAACGTCTCGCGATGCGCGTGGAGTTGGCCGCCTACAGGCCGCCCAGCGGCCCATTCGGGGACGGCCCCGTACTGGATGCCGCACAGCTGGTCTTCGCCGCGGACTCGGCCGCCGGCGTGGCGCAGATCCGCGCCGCGGCGGAGGACGCCGCCATCGGGCAGGCCCTGACTGCGGCGAGCATGTTCGACCTTGCGGTGCAGTTCACCGGCGACGCCGCTCAGGCAGCCGACTGGCTGACCCGCGCCCTGCCCCAGGAACGCGGCCCGATATCCCGGGAGCGCATCACGCTGGCCCTGGCTCTGGCCGACCCCGAGCACACCGCCCTGAACACTTTGCGGGGCGGGCCCGAGGTCGTGGCCGCCTGGCAGCAGCGCGCTGCCGCCCTGACCGCTTACCGGCAGCTGGCCCCCCAGCCCGCCCGGGACAGCGTGCTGCGCTCGCTCCTCCACAAGCACTACCTCCGGGCGCTGCCCGTCGACCCCGATCACGAACGCGCCACCGACCGGATCGCCCGGGCCTGCGCCCTGCGACACCGGGAGCGCCAGCCATGATCACGACCATGAGCCCTGCCATGCTCGCGGACGCCTTCGCCCGCCAGCTGGCCATCCCTGCCCCTCTACCCGAGGGCCAGCCGTGGCAAGGCCAGGACCTCGCCGCCGGTGCCGCCGGATCCGCGCTCCTGCACATCGAGCGGGCCCGTGCCGGAGACGGCACCTGGCAACAGGCACACGCCTGGATCAAGACCGCCGTCGCCACCACCATCAGCGCGGGCGACACCAGTGGCCTGTACCTGGGGGCGCCCGCCGCCGCGTTCATGCTCGACTGCGCCGTCATCGCCGAGACACCCCGCTACCGGGACGCCCTGACCGCCCTGGACCGGCACGTGATCGACCTCGCTCACCGCAGATGCGACGCGGCTCGCACGCGCATGCGCCATGGGCATCCCGCACGCTTCCACGAGTACGACCTCTTCTACGGGCTCACGGGCATCGGCGCCTACCTGCTGCGCCGGTCACCGTCCGGCTCCGCGATGACCCGCGTCCTGGACTACCTCGTACGGCTGACCCGTCCCATCCACCACGGCGACCACGGCGTGCTTCCCGGCTGGTGGGTCGACCATCAGCCCGACCTCACCCCGTCCACCCTTCCCGGCGGCCACGCCAACCTCGGTACCGCCCACGGCATCACCGGCCCGCTGCTGCTCCTGGCCCGCGCCCTGCGACAGGGCGTGAGGGTGGACGGCCACGAAGACGCCATCGACACCATCCTCGACTGGCTCGACACGTGGCGGCAGGACGGCCCCGCCGGACTCTGGTGGCCCGAGCACCTCCACCTCGGCGACCTGCGCGCAGGCCGTCCGGCCCAGGGCGGCCCGGCCCGGCCGAGCTGGTGCTACGGCACCCCCGGCATCGCCCGCGCCGGACAGCTCGCCGCTCTCACCCGCAACGACCCGGCACGCCAGCACGTCTACGAGGACGCGATGGCCCGCTGCCTGACCGACCCCGACCAACTGTCAAAGATCACCGACGGGGGTCTGTGCCACGGCTGGGCAGGCGTCTACCAGACCGCCTTCCGCGCGGCCCACGACGCCACCACCCCCGCCCTGCGTCGCGCTCTGCCCGACCTGGCCGCCGCCCTGACCCGGCACGCCCACCCCGGCCCCGGCCTCGACCCCGGTCTTCTACAAGGCGCCGCAGGCACGGCCCTCGCCTTGACCACCGCCGCCCACAACGCCGCGCCGACCTCGGGATGGGACGCATGCCTACTGATCGACTGAACCAGCCAGCCCGCCCGCAAGCACTCCTGCACGCGGTGCTGGACGTCATCGCCGGCGGCGACACGGACACCGCCGCAGCCCGCGCCGGACTCGAGTCCTCTGACCTGGACGCCGCCATCGCCGTCTACCAGCAGGCCGGGCAACAGGCCCTCGCCCAGCAGTCGGGACCCCCAGCATGGCGTCAGCTGTACATCCAGTTCACCGACTGGGACAAAGCCGAGCAGACCGCCGCCGACCACCTCGTCCCCGTCCTGGACCTGGCCCAACAGGACGGTCTGATCACCGGGTGGTGGTTCATCCGTAAGCACCCGTGCTGGCGGATGCGGCTGCTCCCGGCCTTCGGGACACAGCTCTCCCCGGCACTGGCCGACATGCTCGACAAACTCACAGCAGCCGGACAAGTCCACCGCTGGTGGCCCGGCATCTACGAACCCGAAACCGCAGCGTTCGGCGGCGACACCAGCATGACCATCGCCCACGCCTTGTTCCACGCCGACAGCCACGCCATCCTCACCACCGCCCATGGCGAGCTGGGCCGCCGGGAGTTGTCACTGCTGCTGTGCGCCACCCTGATGCGCGCCGCCGGACTGGAGTGGTACGAGCAAGGAGACGTCTGGCACCGCGTCACCCGGGAACGGCCCCTTCCCTCAGACGTACCGGCCGTCAAAGTCCACGCCATGGCCGACAGTCTGCGGCAGCTGCTCATCGCTGACACCAGCCCCTTGGGGCCCATGCTCCAGTCGGACCGCACCCTCAAGCCCGCCGCCGAGTGGGTGAGCGCGTTTCGGGAGGCCGGAAGTGACCTTGGCACAGCCGCCCGGGACGGAGCCCTCGACCGGGGCCTGCGCGAGGTCATCGCCTACCACGTGATCTTCCACTGGAACCGGATCGGCCTGTCCGCCCGCACCCAGAGCGTTCTCGCTCACGCGGCACATACCGCGATCCTGCATCCCGCTGACCCCACGGAAAGGCCGATGCCGTGACCGCGCCGCCACACCACCCACAGGCAAAGCTCCGTCGGCTCTCCAGGCGCTTTCCCCTGGTCAGCCGATCCCACCTCGTCTACCCCAGCTTCGCCGCCCGGCTCGACGAAGTCCGCACCTGCGGGGAGAAGTCGGCGCAGGACGGCCCCCTCCTCGACCGGATCAACCTCGCATGCGCCACCTGGAACCTGTCCGCGCTGATCGCCTCCGACTATGGGCTGACCGACCTGGCGACAGACCTGTGCCTGCGTCAGCTCCGTCTCTTCCAGGCCGCATGGCCCGTCACCGGGGACACCGCCATCGCCAGCCTCCAGCCCATCGTCAACCTCGTACGGCTGACCGCCCGAACGGGCGACCCCCAGGCCGCCTATCAGCAGCTCATGAGCATGCACCGCGCCGCACATGACGGCGGCACCGTGACCGTCCACGGGCAGACCATCGACCTCACGGGCTTCACCACCGAAGCGACCTTGGACCACATCCAGCCCTGGCTCCACGACCTCCTGCTCGACGACGGCACCCGACTTCTGGTCGCCGCCGGCCACTGGCATCAAGCGACAGAACACGCCACCACCTACGACAAGGAGCCCGAGCGGCTGTACGGCAGCAGGCAAGCACACGTCGTGGCGAGCCTGCACACGGACGCCCAGGACACGGCCAACTCCCTGATCGACAAGGCCATCATCACCGAACCGTGGGAGGAAGCCGTCGCGCAGATCCTCCGCCACTACGCCGACCACCTCGCCGGCTGCGCCACAGCAAAAGGGTTCGCCGCTACGGCACTCGCCGTGCGGGATGCGCTGGAGCCGGACCCGCCACACCTACGCATGTTTCGGGTGCGGCTGGTCCTGGCGGCGAGCGATTTGGCGCCGGAAGGGTGCGACGTCCTCGCACGCCCCCTGTACGACGCGATCGTCAGCGACACCACACAGGCGCGGGACGCGTACGCAGCACGCGAAATCCTCCGCCACCCCGCTCTACCGGTCGACGAGCGGTCGCGCCACGAGCTTGAGGCAATCGTCCACGACGGCGGCCTCGACCGGGGCACCCTGCCGGAATCGGTGCTGTCCACGATGATGCGCGCTGTCAACACGGCTGGGGCGAGCCTCGCTCAGTGCCTCACTGAGGCGGGAGGTGTATCGCCGCATGCGAGACGGCCAAGCGACAGCTGATGCAACGACCGCCGATGCCCTGGGGGGGTGGGACGCGGGCCGATCTCCCCCGCCACGCAATCGCCGCCCTCGACCACACCTGAGTGCGTCCGACCAGCAGGAGACTGGGGCATCGGCTGCACCGCCAAGTCGCCTGTTTTGAGGCGCAATCCACCGACGCGCCTACCTGTCATTCCACCCCACCAGCCCCTAACCTCGCGCGAATGGAGACCACCGTGGCGCCCGTCACCGATCCCGCCGTATGGCGCGACGAACTCGTGAGCCGCCTCGTCGACAGCGGCCACCTGCGCACCCCGGAAGTCATCGCCGCGTTCCGGAGCACCGATCGCCACCGGTTCCTCCCCGGTGTCGACCTTCAGAGCGCCTGCGTCGACGACGCCGTGGCGATCAAGCACGACGCGACGGGTGCGATGCTTTCCTGCATCTCCGCACCCTCCATCGTCGCCACCCAGCTCGAACAACTGGGCGCCCAGCCTGGCCACAAGATCCTCGAAGCCGGTGCCGGGACCGGCTACAACGCCCGGCTGCTCGCAGAGCTCGTGGCTCTCGAAGGCCACGTGTGGACCGTGGATGTCGACCAGGACCTCGTCGACGGCGCGCGGAAGAACCTCGCGCAGGCCGGGGCCGCAAACGTGACCGTCGCGCTGGGCGACGGCGCGGCCGGTCTGCCCGAGCATGCGCCCTTCGACCGCATCCAGTTCACGGTCGGCGCCGGGGACATTCCCGTGCGGGTTCTCGACCAGCTCGCCCCCGGTGGACGCCTCGTCATCCCGATGCGAATTCGCGGCAGCATCTCCCGAAGCTTCGCGTTTGAACGCGACGACCAGATCTGGAAAACGGTCTCAACCGAGATGATGACGTTCGTCCCCCTACGCAAGGGCGTCTGCGACGACGTCCGAACCATGGTCGACATGGCAGGTGAGGGCGACGTGCGCCTGGAGACCTACAGCGAGCAGAACGTCGACCGCGAGGCGATCCGCAACGTCCTGGACCATCCCCCAGCCGAGATCTACACCAACGTGAAGTTCCGCAAGGGCGACTCCTACGAGTGGCTCTACCTGTATCTAGCATACGTGCTGCCGAACGGCCTGTCCCGGATGCCGGGATCCCGTACGGGCCTCATCCCGAACTTCGGCTGGGGCTCGATGACCGCACTCGACAATGACTCCTTGGCCTACCTCACGAAGAAGGAAGGCGAGGACGAGCGCGGCACGTTCTGGCAGATCGGCGTCATCGGCCACGGCCCGCGCGCCGCCGAACTAGCCGACCAGGTCGCCACCGAAATCAGCGAGTGGAACCAAAACGGGGGCAACAACTCACCCGAACCCAGCTTCCGCATGGCCGTCGGTGAAGCCCGCGACCAACTGACAGCCTCCGAGCCACGCTTCGTCATCGACAAGCCCTGCAGCCGACTCGTCGTCGACTGGCCCCGCAGGAGTTGAGCCGACGAGGCCAGCACAGCAATGAGAGAATTTCAGACCCGTTGACCAGCGTCACCTGAGCATGTAGCGCAGCGGTATTTCCTGTTCTGGGCGCCAACACCCGTGTGCACCATGCATTTTTCACAGGCTTCTGACCTCAGAACATCGATTACTTCTCTGGTTTACCTGTAAAATCATTGAAGGCCGGAAACGGTCACCCGGGCGTCGCGGACATGACGCGAGACGACAAGTCTGCGCCCCCGGAGGACATCGTGCCCGCCCCGTTTCCCGCCTTAGCCGGTATGACGGCCCATCTCGGCCGCGCCCGGACCAATGCGGTCACCAGCTGCGCAAGTGCGCCATCCTTCAGGCGCGCCGACGCTTCAAGTCCCGCAGCCACGCAGGTCATTGCCGCCGAGCCGATTGGCAACGCGGGGTCCTGCGGACGCCATCGCCCAGCAGAAACCCAATTCCGTGAGCATCACTGTCTCCCTGGTTGTTGTGCTGGCCGTCATGGTGTGGCTGCTGATCCGCAAAGGCGGCCTCAAGGCCGGCCACGCAATAGCGGCCATACTCCTCGGCTTCTATCTCCACGGCAGCTCGCTCGCTCCGTCCATCAGCCGCGTCGTGCAGAGTGCGGTCGAGACAATCAGCGGGATCCGTATATAGACCGGCCGCCGGGGCACCCCCGCGGACCCGGGCCGTACGCCGCCTCCCCCGTCGGCTGCGGTCAGGCGCGCGTGCCCCGGCGGCCACTCACACCCAAATGCCGGCCTGCTCGCTGCGGTCCCCGCGCCCGGTGCGGGTGCGCTGCTCGCTCGTTGCCTGCCGGCCATTGCCTCTTCCCTGTCAGGACCACGTTCCGCGAGGTCACCAATGTCTGATCAGTCATGGCCACGACCCATCGGCCACCGACGTGGCCAGCGCCGACGTGCGCGCGGCGCCGAGCCGCTACGCACCGAGATGGGGCTGCGCCTGCGGCTGCGGCTTCTAGTGCTCGTGCCCGCCCTCTTCATCGCGGCGATCTTGTGTATGGCGGCTGCCGTCGGCACGACGGCACGCGTCCATGTAGATGGCTGGATCATCGGGGCGGTGGCAGCAGTCGCCGGCCTGGCCGTGCTGGTCTCCGCGGACTGGCTGGCCGTTCGCACGGCGGCTGAGCTGCACCGGCAGCGCAGCGAGTACAGCGATTCAGTGCATGGCTGGCTGCGGCACTTCCAGGCCGGCGTGGACGAGGGGCGCAAGAGCATCAGCGATGCTCTGCAGCAGATCGACCGGGGCGAGCGGCCTTCCCCTCCCGATTTCTCCACGGCACAGGCGAACCCCGACGGCAACCCGTGGAATGAAACCGAGGCCGCTCTGTTCCAGCTGCACGCAGAAACGTGGCGGGCGGTGGTGAACGGGCGGCAGACGGAACTGACGCAGGCGCTTGTCTATCTGGCCGGGGGCTTGACCCTGCTGCTCGTACGCGCGCTCGGCATCGTCACAGAGCTGACCAAGCAGGTCCAGGACCCGGACGTGCTGTATCGGGTGTTCGACGTCAACAACCTGCTCAAGCGCATGCGGCGGTCGGCCGGACGGCTGGCGGTTCTGGGTGGTGTGAAGGCGCGCACGCTGAACCAGCCGATCGGGCTGGTGGACCTGCTGCGCGGGGCGTCGGGGGAAATCGAGAAGTACGCCCGGGTCCGCATGCACACCTCCACCCTGGATGTGCAGGTACCGGGCTTCGCCGGTCCCGATCTGATCCACCTGCTGGCCGAGTTGGAGGAGAACGCCACTCTCTGTTCGCCTCCGGACAGCAAGGTCGTCGTGCGGGCGACGAGGGTCACCGCAGGTCTGGCCGTGGAGGTCGAGGACCGGGGCATAGGCATGGCCCAGGGTGAACTCGACCGATGCAACCGGATGTTGGCCGATCCCCAGGACACGGACCTGGCCGAGCAACTGGCCCAGCGCCAGACCGGCCTGCTTGTGGTGGCCAAACTCGCCCGCCGGTACGGCATCCAGGTACGGCTGCAGCGGAATCTCATGCACGGCGTCACGGCGCTCGTGGTGGTGCCGGACAAACTCCTGCTCTGGCAGAACGAGCCGGCGGCACCGTCACAGGCTCACGCATACGTTGCCTCAACACCGGTCCCGGCAGCGCAACTCACGGGGCGTCCCGGTCCTCGGCCGTCCGGCGGTCCTCGGCCCAGTCCTGCGGCCCCACTCCCAGCGGGGACGGCGCCACTGCCTTACCGTGACGCGCGGCCTACCTCTGGGCAGCGGCCCGTCGCCTCGACAGCGGCCACGGCAGCGCCGCCGCTCGGCGCAGCACCTGACGCTCGCCCCCGGTTGCCGCAGCGAACACCCCAGGCAACGGTGCATGAGCGTGCGGCGCCTGCCGAGCCAGAGGCCGCCCCCGTCCCACTCGCGCCGCCGGATCCGGCCTTCGTCAGCAATTTCACCCAGGGCGTGCATCGCGCGGAACAGGCCGCGGAAAACAGCGAAGCGCGACCCCCGAAGGGGAGCGCGAGCTGACCCTCGCAGTGCACCCCACACATCCTTCGTGCCTGGCTTCGCGCCTGGGCACCAGTCCGTACCGCGTACGGAGATACGGAGAATTGGAATGACCACCGACTCGAAGGCAGTCCAGCCGGATGTGGTTGTGGACGAGCTCCTCAACGACTTGGCCCAGTTGCCCGATGTGACGGGCGTCCTGCTCGGCTCGCAGGACGGCCTGCGGCTGGCTCACGCGGGACCGAGCATGGACGGCACAATGGCGGACCGCCTGGCCGCCGTGATCAACGGCCTGTACTCGATCGCTCACGGCGTCGACGACGGCGAGGGCCGTGTCGAACAGGTCCTCATCAGGAAGAGCAGCTTCCTGCTGTTCATCATGAGTGCCGGGAGCCCGCCGTCCGTAGTGGCGCGCAAAGCGGGACGCGACCCGAAAAAGGTCGAAAGCGTGCTGGGTGTGCTGACCAACACCCGCGCGGACGAAGGAGCCGTCGGTTTCGCGATGGTCGACCTGATCAAGCGGATGGGGGAATTGCTGGCCACAGAGGCACGCGTGGGCGAGGCCCCTTCCGGTGACGGCCAGTGAGATGGCGGCCGCAAGCAGCCCGGCCTGGACCGTCGAGGACACCGAGGCCCCCAGCCTCTATGTCCTGACCGGCGGCGAGACCAAACCCACGCACGACTTACAGATCGAGACGCTGCTGTGGGCTGAGGGAGAACCGCCCTCCGGCCAGCCGCCGGAAGCTGAACAGGCCATGGCGTTGTGCCGGGAGCAGCCCCTGGCCGTCGCTGAGATCGGCGCCCTGATCGGGTTGCCGTTCCAGATCACCAGGATCCTCATGTCCCGGCTGATCGACATCGGTGCGCTGAGTGCCGTGACCGCCGCAGGCTCCGCCGCCCTTCCCGACGTTGCTCTCCTGAAGGCCCTTCGCGATGGACTCCTCCAGCTCTGACCTCGGACTCTCACGCCCGCTCACCGGCGCGAGGCCCACCTCTGTCAAGATCGTCGTCGCCGGCGGGTTCGGCGTCGGCAAGACCACCTTTGTGGGCGCCGTCTCCGAGATCACCCCGCTGCGCACCGAGGCCGTGATGACGGCCGCCTCCGAGGGCGTGGACGACCTCACGCTGCTGCTCGACAAGAACGCGACCACCGTCGGCATGGACTTCGGCCGGATCACCTTCCCGCCGCTGAACACCGTGCTGATGCTGTTCGGCACCCCAGGGCAGACCCGGTTCTGGTTCATGTGGGACGAACTCACCCGAGGAGCCCTCGCCGCGGTTGTCCTCGTCGACACCCGCCGCCTCGACGAAAGCTTTCCCGCGGTCGACTACTTCGAGCGACGCGGCCTGCCCATCATCGTCGCAGTAAACGAGTTCGACGACGCCTGCCGCTACGACCCCGACGAAGTCTCAGCCGCTCTCGCCCTGCCGGCCACGGTCCCGGTCGTGCTGTGCGATGCCCGCAAGAGGGCGGACGCGGCCGGCGTACTCGCCCAGCTCATCGACCACGCACTCACCCGCCCACCTTCCCCTGCCACTGTCCTTCAAGGAGCACAACTGTGAACCCCCACGCTCCGTCCGGCCTCCTGTCCACCGTCGGCCACGACGTCGACTGGCAGAGCCACCTGCCCGAATTCTTCGACCCCACGGCTCCGCCCGTGGGCGCGTTCGACGCCTTCGCCCAACAGGTCGCCGCCGCGGCCGGCACCCCGTACGCCATGCTCAACTGGGTCGGCAACGAGCAGTTCTTCCTCGGTCTCGCCAACCCCTCCGGAGGCGAACTGCCCGTGGTGGGCCGCACCATGCCGCTGACCCACGGCTTTTGCCCGCACGTCGTCCAGCGCCGGGGCTCGCTGGTCCTGACCGACGTCCTCGACTTCGACGAGTTCGCCGGCAACCCGGTCGTCGACGAGATCGGGGTCCGCGTGTACGGGGGAGCCCCCCTCATCGACGAGCGCACGAACCATGTCTGGGGCACGGTCTGCGTGGTCGGCACCGAGCCGCGCGACCGCTCGGAAGGCCGCCCGCTGTGGACCCTCATCGACCACTACCGCGACCTGTTCATGACCGAGTTCTACCGGCGTACCAGCGCCTAGCAGCACCCGCGCGCCCGGCCGCACCACCCGCGACCACCACCCCGAGGGGGAGACAGCGATGCCCACGATGTCGTTCACGACTCCGGATCTCACGCCCGACTACGACGCCCTGGTCCAGCACTTCGACGAGTTCGCCGCCGCGGAAGTCGCCCCCCGAGTCCAGCGCATGGAGTCCTCCCCTCACTCCGTGGAACGCGACCTGGCCCTGCTCATGGCCGAACAGGGATGGTTCGGCGCCACAATCCCCCGCCAGTACGCCGGCATGCATGCGGGACATCTCGCCAAGACGCTCATGATCCAGAGCGTGTCGCGGGCCTCGGGCGCGGCCGGCGCCATCCTGCAGGCGAGCCAGCTGCCTATATCGATGATCATCCACTTCGGCAGCGACGAGCAGAAGGCCCTGCTGCTGCCCCAGATCTCCTCCGGAGACACCCTGCTGTCGATCGCGGTAACCGAAGAGGAGACCGGCAGTCATGTACTCGGTATGGAGACCACCGCCCGCCGCGACGGCAGCGACTGGATCATCGACGGCAGCAAGGTCCACATCGGCAACAGCCACATCGCGCACATTCACTGCGTGGTGGCCCGCACCGCCTCCGCCGAGACGGCCGGTTCCCGCGCTCTGACCGCCTTCCTCGTCGAACACGACCGCGACGGACTGACCGTCGAACGGCACCAGCCTGCCCTCGGCCTGCACGGCTTCAGTTTCGGCAAGCTCACCTTCGACGGCGTACGAATACCCGAGGCCAACGTGATCGGCGAAGTGGGCGACGGCAAAGACATCGCCTACAGCAGCAGCATCCTCTACGGCCGACCCAACCTCGCCGCGGTGTCCCTCGGCATCCACGAAGCGATCATGGAATGCGCGGCCAGCTTCCTTGAGGGACGCCGCCGTTACAACGGCACCCTCGCCGACCTTCCCGTCCTGCGTGACCGGATCGGTGCCATGAAGTCCCGGCTCATGGCCTGCCGCGAACTCGCACACCAGGCCGTACACATGCTCGACCACGGCCAGAGCTGCGACGGCGAACTCATCAACTCCAAGTACCTCAACCACAAATGGGCCGTCGAATCCGGCCAGGACGCCATGGAACTGCACGGCGCCCACGCCCTGCGCACGGACTACCCCCTCCAGCGGCTCTGGCGGGACGTCCAGCACACCTACTCGCCCGCCGGAACCGGCGAGGTCCAGCGCCAACGCCTGGCCGAAACCGAACTCGGCGAGCCTCCCGTCCAGTGGTCCGAACGACTCGCGGCCAAGACCTCGCTCTTCCTCCCGACCAGCACAGACGCCTGACGCCCGCGCCCTGAGCCTCGACACCCAAGTGCAGGAAATACCGACGGCCAACCTCCGGAACCTGCGCCCGGTCCAGGCTCCACCTCACGGGGCCTGCCGACAGCGCGGCTGGCCATGGAACAGATCGCCCGCCACGGCCCTTCGTTGCCCACCCCCCAACTCAACCGACACGGAGCCCCTCCATGACGAGCACAACTCCCGCCGTACGTACGGTCGATACGGATGTGTCGGCGCTGCTGGTCGAGGCGCGGCGGGAGCTGGACAGCATCGCTAACCGGGGCATCGTCTCCGCCCCGCGTGCCGTCGCCGACACGCTCACCACACTGGAGGAACTGGCCCCCACGCTGATCCCGCACGCCCGGGTTCTCGCCGCAACGCTCGGCGGAAAGGATCGGTCCGAGCTCGACGAGCTCATTGAGCGAATCGCGCGCCGCGCCGCCTCCCGGCCGCGGGCAGACCTCGCGTATGAGCATCTGCTGGTACTGATCAGCCAGTTGCAGGAGCTGCTGCGCCAGTTGGAGCGAGCACACGGCATCGCCTGTCGGCGCACCCGGGCTGGTGCCGCCGAGCGCCGCGCCAAACAAGACTCAGCCGGACCACAGACGTAGCGACCCGCACACGACTGTATTCATCCCCCGCCCGGTGTAGTTGCCGCCGGTCTCGCCCGTTTCGCGGACGAATGACACTGCTCGAGCCCGTGGGGCCAAGACCGCTCCCCGGCACGCCGGTGACACCCCATGTACCCAGCCGAAATCTCGACAACGCCCTCTGGGAAGGCCATGACTTCGAACCGGCGCATCAAGATCGTCAGCTGCAACTTCGAGCGCAACGGCGGCGGCGACCAAAGGAAATGGCTCGCCATGCACCAGCGGCTGGCCCAGCTGCACCCGACGATCCTGTGCCGGCAGGAGAACCCGGGTCACGCTGCCCGTGGAAGCGGCAGCAAGCTGTTCAACGCCTCCAAGCGCATCCTCGGCGGCCTCGAAGGGGATCTGGGCCCGAAGGCGGCCACTGCCCTCTACTACGATCCGGAGGTCTTCGAGCAGGTCACTCTCTGGGACACCGACTGGCCGAACTGGCTGTTGCCGCCCACTGCGATGACCCTCCGGGTGTGCGGCACCGACGACATCGACCTGGTGGCGGCCTGCGCGCACCTGTCCTACAACTCCCCCTCGCTCCGCCCGATCCAGGCCGAGGACGTCACCCGGTTCGCCGACAAGGTCGAGACCTGTCTGACGTCCGACGGCGAGGTGGAACGGAAGCTGCCGGTTCTCGCCCTCGGTATGGACTGCAACAGCTACATCGACCCCGACCGCCTCGTGCCCGGGGAATTGCCGATCCCCACCCTGGCGGAGATCAAGGATCCGCCGCACCGGGCGCACCGCTCCTATGAGATCGCCCCCGGCCGCCGGGTGATGGACTCCCGCCCTGACCGGATCCTGCTCGCCGCTGGCCTGGAGGACGCCGCACGGCACGCCGCTCTCCAGCCCGATGGTCCCGGTCTGGCCGCCGTCGCGCCCACCGTGGACGCGTGGGACACCCACGGGCCAGCCCACCGGGTCGACCGTGTCTACACCGCTGACTTCCTGCTGCCCGCCGTCGTGCACGCCGAGGTCGTCGACATGAAGGACCTGTCCGATCACCACACCGTGGTCGTGACCTACGACCTCGACACCGTCATCGAGATCTACCGCGACCGCTTCGGTCCCGCGGCCTGACGCGCCGGCACACCGGGCGCCATCCGCCTTCCCCTGCCGACCCGTCCGCGGCGCCCTGCGCCCACTCAGCTCGAACGCGAAGGAGCCCCCTTGACCTGCGACGGCACTGAACTGCGCGTGGCCTGCTGGAACCTTGAGCACAACGGAGGTGGCGGTCAACTGCGTCGTCTGGCGCACCGCGTCCTCGCCTCGTACCGGCCGCACATCGTCTTCCGGCAGGAACTGACGGGGGCCTGGGAGCACGGCAAACGCGCCTTGTTCGAGGAGGCGACCGCGCTCGGCGGCCTGTTCCCGTTCATGACGGCTCCACGCGAAGGCCGCAGTCGGAATCCGACCGGGGTGATGGTCGATCCGCAGCTGTTCGAGACGGTGGCCCATACCGATCACGATCTGCCGTGGAAGGCGATCTGCCACGTCCAGGTGCGCCTCAAGGGTTACCCCAAGACGCTTCATCTGGCGTCGGGCCACCTGTGCCACTTCGATCCCGACCTGCGCGCTACCGAAGCGCGTCGGCTCACCACCCTGGCCGACCACGGCCGCACCGCCCTGACGGGTATGGACGGCAACAGCTACCCCCACCGCAGTGCCGACGAGGTCTGCGAACCGCTTGTCTGGGCGGAAGTTGAGGATCCCGTCCACTTCCAGCACCGCACCATCGAGCGCGACGGCGTTCGCGTCAGCGACACGCGCCCGAGTGAAATCCTCACCGGCGGTCCGAAGGCCGTCTTCACCGACTTCGCCCACCACGCTGGCACCGCACTCCGGCAAAGCGGGGCGCTGGCCCCCACCGCCAGCCTGAAGCGCACGGACCAGGGCCCCCCGCAACGCATCGACTGGATCCTCGGCACCCCCGACTGGGCGCCGGCCCTTCGCCGGGTCGAGGTCATCGACACCGAAGACGTCCGACGGGTCACCGACCACGCGCTCGTCATCGCCACCTTCGACCTCGTCGCCGTGCAACACATCCTCAGCACCGCCGCATAACCGGGCCTGCGTGGCGCGAAGCGGCCCTGCCCTGCCCCAAAGCCCCGGCTGGTCTTCCTCCTGACGCGGCCGGACGGCGCGACGACACGCCACACCCGCTGCACGATCCCCCTCCGATCCCCCTCCGACGACACCGAGGAACCAACCGACCGTGAAGCAGCTCCAGACCCCTCCACCACTGTTTCCGCACCAGCAGGAGGCAGTGGACGTCCTGGCCAAGAGCCTGATCGACTACGGCCGGGTCACTGCGGTGATGGCGTGCGGGACGGGCAAGACCCGGGTGGGCGCGGAAGTCGCGGGCCAGATCGCCGAGACTGGTTCGCGGCACCGTCTGGTGGTCGTCCCCACCCTGGAACTGGTCCGGCAGACCATGTCGGAATGGGCATACCAGCTCGGCCGACAGCGGCTCGGCCGCATCGTCGCGGTCTGCTCGGACCGCGAGGTCCTCTCCGCCCAGCGCACCGGCCTTCAAGACGAACTCGACGGCACCGACGCCCAGGTCGCCAACGACGCCGCCCAGCTGGCCGGCCTCGCCAAAGGCCCCGGGCCGCTGACCGTCGCCTGCACCTACGCCAGCCTCCACATCCTGGCCCAGGCACAGGCACGCCACGGCATGGAGCCCCCGGACATCGCCGTGATCGACGAGGCCCACCGCACCGCGGGCGCCGCAACCAAAGCCTGGGCGGCCATCCACTACGACGGCACCATCACGGCGCGACGCCGTTTGTATCTCACCGCCACGCCCCGGATCCTCGACGGCGAGGGCGACGACGTCATCAGCATGGCGGACGAATGCCTGTACGGCCCGGTCGCCTACCGGCTGCCCTTCGCGACCGCCATCGAGCTCGGCCTACTGGCCCGCTACCGCCTCGTAGTACCCGTCGTCACCAGCAGCGAGGTCCACCAGCTCCTCGGCCGGGACGATGCATTCCTGCGCATCGGCAGAACCGCGGTGGCCGCCCCCATGCTCGCCAAGCAACTCGCTGTGCTGCGCGCCGCCCACGAGCACGGCATCCGGCGCATGATCACCTACCACGGCAGCATCGCCGAGGCGAGATGGTTCGCCGCCCTCCTGCCCCACGCCCACGCCCTCCTGCACCCCGACCAGCGCCCTCCCGCCCTAGCCGCCGAGCACGTTCACGGCAACCAAACCGTCGCCCAGCGACGAAAGGCGCTGGACCGGCTCGCCGGGCAGGAAGACGGCCTGGTCGTGGTCTCCAACGCCCGCGTCCTGTCGGAAGGAGTCGACGTCCCCGCCGTGGACGCGGTCTGCTTCCTCAGCCCGCGCAGCACGATCGACACCATCCAGGGCACCGGGCGGGCCATGCGGCTCAGCGACCGCAGCAAGCCCAAGACAGCGACCATCATGGTGCCGGTCTTCCTCCAAGAGGATCAGGACCCCGAAACCGCCCTGAGCTCCACTCCCTTCGGCCCCGTCTGGCAGACGGTGAGGGCCCTCGCCTCGCACGACGAGACGCTGCACCGGCAACTCGAAACCGCCCGCCGCTCCCTGGCCACCCCGGCCGCGGAGGGAAGGGTCCAGCTCGGCGCCGGTACCGAAGGAGAGCTGCCCGACTGGCTCTCCTTCACCGGTATCCCCGTGCCCCCGGACTTCGCCGACGCGATCACCGTGCGAACGGTTCGCGCGGCCACCACTGTCTGGCCCGAATACCTCCAGGCCGCCGAAACCTATCGGGCCGAGCATGGGGACCTCCGTGTCCACGAGGACTACCGCACCCCCACCGGACTGGGTCTGGGCCGCTGGATCGCGTACCTGCGCAAACTGCACCAGCTGGGTAAGCTCTCGCCTTCCCAGATCGAGGAATGGGAAGCCCTCGGGATGACATGGTCAGTTCCCGATCAGAAACTCCAGGAACTGATCCTCGAACTAAGGGAATTCAAGAAGGAACACGGCCACCTGGACGTCCCGAAGACCTACGTCGCCAAGAAAGGCGACCACACGTACACACTCGGCAACGTATGCGCCAGCCTGCGCACCTCCTACAGATCCGGCCAGGTGCCGGACGCCAAAGTCGAGGCACTCAACGCGGAGGGATTCATCTGGGACCGAGCCGCATACGTGTGGAATCAATTCATCTCGGACTGCCGCGAGTTCATGATCTGGAACGGCCATCTCGACATACCTCAGCGCCATGTCTTGCGCGGCAGGGCAATCGGACAGCAGGTCTCTGGATTCCGCTCCCACCCTGACCGCCTAACTTCTGAACAGTGCCGAGAACTCGACCACATCGGTTTCGTCTGGGACTCGCTGCAATTCCGTTGGGATCTGCACATCAAAGCAGTCACCGAGTTCAAGGCCGAGCACGGGCATCTGAACATCCCGAGCAGCTATGCCATCGAGAAGCCGGTCCTCCTGCGCCCCCGCAGCTGGATGAACACGTGCGTCCAGAAGTATCGGCAGGGAAAGCTCAAACCGGAGCGGCACCAACAACTTGTGACCCTCGGGTTAGCTTTCCCCGACCCGAAAAGGGGCCAGTGACCGGTGAAGACCTCCGATGCGTGTTCGCCTATGCCCACCCCGCCGACGCCCTGCGCTGATCAAACCGTTCCGAACCCGGTCGCGCCCCGAACGTGCCGTCATCCCACTCGACTCACGGGCCACATCCGTATCGGCTGTCTGCGTTTCGGCCACCGCCACCATCTGGTGAGCCCGCCCGTATCAACGGTTGGCGGCTTGCGAGCCGCGAGATTGGGCGGGCGGGGATACGACTCAAACACGCGCGTTCGAAGCCGGGCGTCGCGTCGTTGTTCCGGTCATCATCAGCCATCCCCCAAGTCGGTGCTGGAGGTACCCAGTTGCCCGTAGTTCAGGCAGCCCCGAATGATTCCCCAACGGCCCCACGGCCGTTGTTGTGTGCCTCGCGGTTTACGAACAGGGCGAGAGGAGGTTTCCGGTGAGCGCCGAACCCACATCCCCAGCGACTGATGCTGCGGCGCCGCGCCGGTTGCCGCCTCCGCCGCCCGCCGAGCTGCGCTACGGCGGCCGGTACGCCAAGAACCCCCTGACCGACGCGTCGTTCGCGAAGATGTGCCGACGGCTTCCCTCGGTGCTGGCGCAGACCGCGCGGATGGCCTGGGCGATCGACCGGCGAGCCGTGCTGCTGCTGGCGGGCTGTCAGCTGGCCATCGGCGTCAGCGCGGCCGTACTGCTCACCGCAACCTCCCGCGCGATGCGCTGGATCCTCGCCGACGGTGAAGTGGCCGATCGGCTCCACCAGGCGCTGCCAGCCCTGCTGGTCATCGCCTGCGCCTCGGCGGCCGGGCGGGTGGCGACCGCCCTGTCCTCGTACGCCGACGGCCGGATCACCCCGCGGTTGACCACCGAGTCCGACTGCGCCCTGGTGGCGGCGGTGTGCCGGATGGAGGCCGCCGCCAGAGCGGAGGACGGCTGCGCGGACCGGCAGGAAGCGGCGGAGATGGGGGTGGTCCGCAGCCACGTGATGGTGCAGGACGCCACCCGGTTCACCGCCGCCGTCGTGCGCATGGTCAGCGCGAGCGGGGTGCTCTCGGTACTGCACCCGCTGCTATTGCCGCTGCTGCTGCTCGCCGTCGTCCCCGCCGGCGTGGGGGCCGTCCTGCACGCCCGTGTCAACTACGAGACCCACTACGCCAACGTGGGCGACCGCAACGTCCGGCAGAACCTGCGCGGCTGGGCGACCAGCCTGAAATTCACCGACGAGATCCGCGCCAACGGCATGACCTCGTACCTGGTGTTCTGGTACCGGTCGATCTCGGAACGGATCGACTCGCGCACCCTCGCCGCGGCACCGAAGATGCTGCGGATCGTGCTGGTCAGTTCGGCGATCGGCGGCATCTTCCTCGTCGCAACCTGGGCGGGACTAGCCTGGCTGGCGGGCAGCGGACGGATCGCACCGTCCATCGCCGCGACCGCGGTCATCGCCGTGCAGACCGCACTTGCCGCCCTCAGCCAGCTCGTCATCTACGGCGCAGCCATGTTCCACACCTCCCTCTACCTCGCGGACATGGGCGGTTTCCTCGACTACGCCGCCGAACGCGCCCCCAACCGGGGCGAGTTCACGCCGAGCAGGCCGGTGGAAGAGATCCGCCTCGACGAAGTCGTCTACCGGTATCCGGGCAAGGACACCCCAGCCGTGGCGGGAGTGTCGCTGGCGGTGCACAGCGGCGAGATCCTCGCCGTGGTCGGCGAGAACGGCTCCGGGAAGTCCACCCTCACCCGGCTGCTCGCCGCGATCTTCCTCGCCGACAAGGGCATCGTCGCCTGGAACGGCCGCGACGTCGCCGACCTCGATCCCGACAGTCTCTGGGACCTGTCGGGGCTGGTGCCGCAGAACTTCGCGCAGTGGCCGCTGTCCGTCCGCGACAACATCACCCTCGGCCAGCCCCGCGAAGTGGGCGATCACCTGGTGTGGCGGGCCCTGGAGGAGGTCGGGCTGCGAGACGCCGTCGAGGAGCTGCCCGACGGCCTGGACACCCTGCTGGCCCGGGAGCTGTGGGGCGGGACGGAACTGTCGGGCGGGCAGTGGCAGCGTCTAGCGTGCGCGCGGGCGCTGTACCGCAGGTCAAGCCTGCTGATCCTGGACGAGCCGACCAGCCAGATGGATGCCCGCGGGGAGCACGCCATCCTCGAAGAGATCAAGACCATCGCGGCCGGACGGATCACGATCGTCGTGACCCACCAGCTGGTCAACACCAAGATCGCCGACCGGATCATCGTGATGGAACACGGCCGGATCGCCGAACACGGAACGTACGACGAACTCGCCCACGGCGGTGGCCTGTTCGCCGAGCTTCTGGCCCTGTCCACCGACCGCTGACCCAATTACGCCGTCGTCGCGCCCTGGCCCCGGGGCGCGACGACCCCACCCCTTGCCCGCCGTACGGATGGAGGATTCCGTGACCGCACCAGCTCTCACGACGACCACTGCGGCGCGCTGATCGTCAGCGCGGACGGCTACTACCTGCTGCATCTGCGGGACGCCAACAAAAACATCTGCAGCGCCGGACAGTGGTCGCTGCCCGGAGGCCATCCCGAGCCCGGCGAAAGCCTCGACGACACGATCGCCCGCGAACTGATGGAAGAGGCCGGCCTGCACATCCCCGACCTCGTCCCGCTCGCCGTCGTCGAGGACACAGACGCCGACGACCGGCCCACCAGCCGGGTCCAGGTGTACACCGGGACGTGGGACGGCGACCCCGCCCTGCTGCCTCTCACCGAGGGGATCATGCTGCGCTTCACCGATGCCGAACAGATCCCGTATCTGACCATGGACCCCGGCGCCACGGCCGTCATCCGCCACCACCAGGAGGGCCCACGCCCAGACGGTGATGCCCCCGACGCGTTGCCGCTGCTGCGCCTACGCGATGCTGGCACGAAGACGGTGCCGAACGTTATCGGCGTCCATCTGTACCTGGAACGGGACGGCACGATCCTGCTCGGGTTGCGGCATCCCGACTCTGCCTACGCGCCCCTGGAGCACCATTTCCTGGCCGGTCACTGCGAACGGGAATCCGCCATCGCCTGCCTGGTCCGGGAGGCTTGGGAGGAGGCCGGGTTGGTGATCAAGGCTGAGGACGTCGAATTCGTGCACGCCGTCCACCTCGTCGACGCTCCCGGCGCGCAGCCGCGCCTCCAGCTGGTCTTCCGGGCCCGAACCTGGCAGGGCGAACCCCAGGTCCTGGAGCCGGACAAGTGCCTCAGCTGGAGCTGGTGGCCCGCCGACACCCTCCCCGAGCCCACCGTCGCCTACACCCGGGCCGCCATCGACGGTATCCGGCACGGACGCCCCTACACAGAACTCGGCTGGGCCTGATCCCTACCCCCTAATTCCCTCACCGTCCAGGGCGGGAAGACCACCTCCATGCCCACCCCCACCCGCATCCCTCACCACCGCAGCCGTGGACAAGATCTCGGCCGCTGCCTGAGACACAGCACTTCATGACCAACGCCCCCGTGCACCACGTCCACAAGATCCGTCGCCGCCCCGCCGTACAAGGAGCACACCGTTGCAGCCCTTCACCCCCTCCTTCCGGCACCAGGACTGGGAATCTGGCGTTGGAGCCCTTCACCTCTACGTCCTTCCCGACCCTGCCGTCGACGCCGATCTCTTCACCCTTATCTCGGAGTGCCGTACGGTCCTGCACGACTATCCCGTCTGGCGCCTGCCCGACGACCTGGTGCACATCACCGTCGAGATGGACGCCTACGCGCCCAGCACCGGCATCAGCACCGACGAGCGGGCTCGTCTCATCGCCGCACTGAAAGCCAGGCTGACCGGCATTGAACCGTTCACCGTCCTATGCGGTTCCCCTATCGCCAATCGCACCGGAGCCATCCTCGACACCTATCCCGACCTGGGCCTTAGCGCGTTGCGCAACTTGGTGCGCAACGCCCTGTGGGAGGTACACGACAGGCCAGCCATCTCCGACAGCGGTGGCCGCGGGCACGCGTCACTCGGCTACGCCTACGGCAATGCCGACTCTGACCCACTCCAGAGTGCCCTACGCAAGATCACTCCCAGTCATGCCCCGCTGACCGTGTCGCACCTTGACCTTCTCGACGTGCGCTGGACAGCCCACCCGGCACCGGGCGACAGCGTCCGCTGGAAGATGAGCTGGGACCCCATCGCGCGCCTTCCTCTGGGAACCGCTTGATTTCATCCCGCTCTCAGAACGTCAACGCCCAATGACCACAAGTTCACGCCCGCCCTGGCGAGCCCGCGGGTGGGCCTGGCCAGCCAGGTTGTCTGCAGCGGGAACGCCAGTCGGCGGCGTGGGACGGCGAGGACATGTCAGAAGCCCAGATCCGTATCAGGACGGCAGAATCCGCACGGTTCCACGTGGTTCTGCAGGGCCTCCACCACCTGCTCCTTACTCGCCGGATGACAGCGCCCGCTCTTCGCCGCCGCCCAGCAGTCCCCTCGGTGCACTACGTCCACGTTCCGCCGGTTGAGCCCGTACTGGATCAGCCATTCCGGCTCCGGCGGGCGACGCTCCTCTCGCCGGAGCCGCTCATTCTCACGCCGCTCCTCGTCCGCGATCCACCTGCGCGTGCGCTCAAGATCCCGTACCTGTACTCGTTCCAGGAAGCGCAGTACATCGAGACGGGTAAGCGGAAGAGGATCGTTCACGTGTTCGATTCTATTCGACCCGTCCGACCGGTGGCACGCGAACCAAGCCGCCACGGGGAGACCGAGCATGGTCGTTGCCACTGGGCGTCCGACGAGGACCTCGACTTGTGCAACTCTGCCTCCGACCGTTTGTGATGGCCGGAGGAATGGGCGACGATGCCACGGGGACCTCTGTCGGCGGACTTCAAGCGCATGCGGGCCCTGACGAACGCGCACCAGCGGGGCCGGAAGTTCGAGCAGCTGCTGGAGCGGCTCTTTCAGCAGGCGCACTTCCGTGTCGACCGTGATGCGGGGATCGCGGCGCCACGGCAGACAGACCTCGTGGCCCGCTACGGCGACGTGTGGTACCTGATCGAGGCGAAGTGGCAGAACGCCCCGGCCGACGTGGACGTTTTCGACGCCGTCCTCCGGCGGTTGCAGAGGGCGGCATCGTCGCAGGTCGTCGGTGTGATCGTGAGCGTGTCGGGGTTCACGGACACTGTGATCGAGGAGGCGGCGAAGTGCCGCGGGCAGGAGCTGGTGCTCCTTCTCGGTGAGGAGGAGCTGGCCGAGGTGCTTGCCGCGCCTGCGTGCCTGGCGGGGCTGCTGCACCGCAAGCGGGAGCACCTCGTCACCCACGGCCGCGTGCAACTGGCCGCCGGCGCCAAGCCCCGGCGGCGCAGGCGGCGCCCCTCCAGTGACCTGCCCGCTTCCGATCTCAGGCTGCTCGGCACCGACCTCGCCCCGCTCACGTACGTGGCGGGCGTCGGAGGCTTCACCGACCTGGTGTTCATCCAGGAGCTGCCGGACGTGGACTGGGTGCCAGCCGACGGGAGCGGAGTGTGTCTGGATCTGCCGATCGGCGCCTTCGACGAGAACGGGCTCGCCGACCTCCTGTATGCCCTGACGTCGCTGGGCTGGACCACCTCCCAGCCGCAGTGGGCGATCCAGCAGGCCACCCGCAACTGGCACGGCGTGGGCGCCCGCGAATTCCTCGACACGCTGCGAGCCTGGAAGGAGCGCTACGACGGCCTGGACGAGGACGATGTGCACCACACCGAAAAGGTGACCTACGTCGACACCTTCCAAGACGGAGGCTTTTACACACTGGCCGCAGACGTCGCCAGCCACCCCTCACGCATGGTCCAGCACTGCAACGTGTCGTTCCAGCTCACCGGCATCCCGCTGGACACCCAACCGCTCCGTCACGTCTTCGAGCAGTTCGACGCCCTCGGCACCGGCTACTTCCGGCCTATGACGGCGAAGGCCGTCACGCGGGACTGGCTCCCGGAGCCACTTCCGCTGGAAGTCCTCGGCTACCTCGTCTCCCACGACCCGTTCCCATTCGACGAGTTAGATCTGGCCGAGGACGAAGCCGCTGACCTGCCCAAGCCTCCCGACGAATGGGTGATCGGAATCGTGGCCAAGAACCCCTTCCGGGATCAGGATGTGGCGTCCGCCCCGGACGGCTGGCCGGGCGAGCTCGAGTCCAGCAGCATCATCGTGTGCAGCCTGCGCAGTCACCACCCGCTGTACGAGATCCCCGACGGCTACCGCCTGTACACATGGGAGCAGGCCCGCACAACGGACGCGCGTGTCCTCCGCCCCGTCGCCGACTGGTGATCGATCGCGTTGACCAACCCGAGGGAGCACCACAAGACCCGGCCGGCCGGAATGCCGTGGGGCAGGCACGGTCTCTTGTTCTCTCCCCCTGGCAGAGTCCGGATGCATCCGTCGGCGGAGGAGGCTACGGCGTGGTGCGGTTCGTTGGCCGGGTGCAGTCCAGCTGTCATGGGCAGTAGGGGCGGATCACTTCGCAGGTGGGCGAGGGTCTACGGTGGCCGTGGTGATGCGAACGTCGATACAGTTCGGCGGGGTTGTCGCGCCAACTGCGCTCAGGAGAAGGGGAATACGGGTGGAGAGCACTTTCCCGTCGCAGCTGAGTCATGTGCGGGGGCACCGGTGACGATGTCCCCGGCTCAGTGGGCAGCCGCTTTTGACTACCTCGAAGCCGTACTCCTGCAGGACGCGCCGAAAGCCGCATCAAGCGCCCGGATCCTGGCCGCGCCTGGACAGATCGCCTCCACGATCGCCGACATGGCCGACGAGCTGATTCCGGCCCTCTTGAGCCAGGCATTCCAGATCAGCGACACCATGAGCGAGGCCGAGCTCCACACGGCTCAGGAGACGATGGCCGACGACCGCGGAGCGCAGGCGTCAGCGCTGGTCCAAATGGCTCTGCGTGCGTGGGCCGACGACAACCCGACCGACACCGAGGCCCAGGACCTTGCCCTGGTGCTGCTGGGCTGGCTACAGCTGATGGCGGGAGCACCCCCCGGCGACCACGAACAGGCCCTGCTGATGCTCGGGGCGGCCCGGCACACCATCCAGGGAGGAACGCCGTGAACCGCGACGAGCTGCTTCAGTCCGTCGACTACCTGGAGGCCGTCGTCCGCCAGGACGCGCCCCGGCTGGCGCAGATCCGGGCGAGCGTGGTGCCGCCGGTCACCCCCGACTGGGTCGCGGCCGGCTTCGCCCTGCACTGGATCGCGTCCGTCGGCCAGGTCCCCGACGCCACGATGTCCGTACTCACCGATCTGCGCCGTCCCGCCCCGATCGCAGGCACACTCGACGATCGGTTGATGACGCTGTACGGCCAGACGCTGCTCCACTGGGCCCGTCACCGCGGCAACCGGGACGACGACGCCGTCGCCCGGCAGGTCCTCGGACTGATCCGCGCCACCCAGAACACCGACGATGCCGGAGTCCTCGCACTGCTCGCCGCTATCCGCAACGTCCCGCAGGCCACGACCCCGTAAGCCCCGGACCCGTGATGCCACAAGCACCGTCATGCGTGCTGTGGCACCGAGGCGGTTTCAGTGATCACCGGGCGGCAATGCGGTGATGTCGCCTCTCGCGGGTCAGGTGGTGGGAACCACAGCCCGCATGATCACGCCGAGGGTGGCCCAGTCGACCAGCGCATCACCTGGCAGACGGGAGGAGAGCAGGTCCGCGACACGATGGACCTGCACTGCTCCTGCCGCGGCGGTGCCATCGCAAGCCTCGTGCCGGGCCTTGAGCTCCTCGCACTCGTCATCGGTCAACTCCAGGTAGCAGGTGCGGCGCTGGGCGGCAAGGAGAGCGGTCTCCGGCCGGTTGTCCAGAGAACGGAGCCGGGCCCGGTCGATGACGAGGCCAAGTTCGCGGGCCACCGCTAGCACGCCCTGGTCTTGGTGCTCTTCGCTGTTTTGGAAGGGATTAGCGAAGTCCGCGGTCGGCAGGCGCAGGGGGAACCTCGTCGGCGCGGTGATCGGCGGAGGGGCACCGAGGCTGAGGGTGTGGCGCAGGAGGACGACCTCACTGTCGGTCCATACCGGGTGCCGGCGAAAGGCGATGAGGCTGAGCACGTCGCCCCGGCCGACGACCAACTCCTCGGTGACGAGATCGTCGGGGTGCCTCACCTGTGCGGTGATCGCCCACCAGGAGGCTTCTCCGGGACGGCAGGGATCCTCGGGCGCCCAGTCGATCGTTGCGGCATCGAGCAGCCGTCCGGCCTGGCGCAGGGCATCCCGCCATTGGTGATAGCCGAAGTTGCGTACGACGGGGAGCCGTACCTGGCGCTCCCCGCCTTGACGAGGCCGGCCGCGGTCGAGGCGCTTGAGCACGGCGGCGGCAGCATCGGCCGGAGTCGATGCCACAGGGACGGCGCGCTGCCCCGCCCACCGGCGGGTTACCTCGTCAGGCGTGGCCACCTGCAGGATCAGACGGTCACTGGCCCCTTCAAGATCAAATACCGGTGCGGGCTCGTGGAGAGCACCGGGACCGGGGACCGGTGCGCGCGTGCTGATGATCTCATCAGCCCATGCGTAGGCGTCGCGAAGCCACTGCTCCTGTTCGTCGGAGGGCATCTGGCCGTCGGGCTGGTGGGGGACGAGCACGACAAGCCGGTCCGCTTCCTGCCAGCCGTCCTTGAGCACCGTGATCACGCTGTGCTGCCAGGACGCCTCGGGTTCTGGGCCGGCCAGCAGCACGCAGGCGCCCCAGTCCATGGGCATGGGCTGGCCTGCGTACACCACGGTGAAGTGCCGGTCCCACTGCGGCAAGGGCATCACATCGGCCGGGGCAATGTTCGCCCTGCCGTAACGGTCATCGAAGCTGATCGTGAACGAGGCCGGCGGCTCAGAGCACGCCCGCTGCTCGTCATCGACGCTCCAGGTGACCGCGTTCAGCCGACCACTGCGCCCCTTGTGCACACCGCCGGTCACCAGCACCTCGCAGTACAGGGGTGGCGCGCCGCTGGCCGGCAGAAGCAGTCTGTCGAGGAACTGGATAAGACGCTGCACGCTGTGCTCGAACACGGTCTTGCCCGACGCCACATAGCCGCCGTCGCGGCCCATCGCGTCATGGGCCGTGAGTTCCTCCGAGGTGAGGGTGTCCTCGAAGGGGGTGCCGTGGGGTGCCTGCAGGGCGGCCCACCGGCGCCAGATCCGGCCTTCCAGCGGGGCGGGGGCTGCAAAAGCGCCACGGTCCCGGATGACGGCCTCGATCTCGTGAGTGAACACATCTTCCAAGTCCGGGCTGCCGGTGAAGTTTCCGTGCTCATCGACGAGGGCGTCGATCCGGATTCGGGTCGACTCTTTCCTCGCGTCCGCCACCGTGGTGGCGACGTGGTCCAGGGGGCCGGGCAGAAGGTCGGCCAGCGTCTGGCGCAACTTCTGGGTATCGCCGAGCCGGTAGCGCACGGACCACAGGGAGATGTCCTCGATCGCGGTGCCGTCCTCGCCGGCTACCAGTGCAAGGGTCAACGCGAGGACGTCCCGCTCGCTGCCATCCAGCGCGTGCTGCTGCAGGGCTCGCGCATACGCCGCTTCCCAGTGCGGTACAAGGCTGTTCGGCATGTTGAGATCCTATCCAGCAGGCAACTGCCCATCCCCCTGGCTGAGATGAAGCTGCAGCCCCACGATGCCCGGGGACGGGCCCCAGCGGCCAACGCACCCTGCCGCTGAGCGGGTGCGTTTGCGGCACTGCTATAGAAGGGGACGGCCTCCATCCACCGGCTGCGCCGAATGGACCGGGGTGTGGAGTGAGTTCGCGTCAGTACTCGACGTCCCCGCTCACCGCGGCCATCATCGTGGACCGCACCGCCCCCAGAAAGTTCCAGGCTGGCCCCATCTCCTCCCACAACGAACGGCGAGGAGGCTCCTTCTCCCAGGCAGCAGCGATGTCGAACCGAAGCCGGGCCGCCACGTCCTTTGCTGCCGCCCCTGAGTACCGGGTGCGGTAGCCGATCTCCTGTGCGGTCGGCTCCGGCAAGGTGGTTTGCTCCCAGGCGGCCAGGACCGCGTCCGCGTGCCGCACGACTGGCTGCGCGCCCCGGACGTACAGGTCAATCAACTCGGTCATCGGTGAGTCGGCGGCCAGGCGCTCACGCCACCGGGGGAGGAAATCCTCCCGCAGCAGGGTGATCTCCTCGGCCAGGACGGCGACATTCTCCGTGTGCAGGTGCAGCGTCCACGGCTTCGCGCTCGTATCCCGTGGAAAGCCCGGGCGCTCCGCCTCCTCCAGCCTCTGAACCAGCTGGAAGAACTCCGCACCGCACTCGACTTCCTCAGCGGTGGGCCGCCATTCGTACCGGTTGAGCGAATGCGCGATCTCGCTCACCCTGCGCTGGTCGAGGGTCTGGGTCATGGCCGCTACCGTATGAGCGACGCCGTCATGCTGCCAACACCGGCCCCGGCCGCATGGATGGGCTGCAGGAGCCGACTCAGCCTCCACAGATCACCCGACAGGTCGTGGCGGAACTGGCGGGGCATTAGGGTCCCTGGGCATGAACAGTGACGGCCGATGGCACAAGCGGGGCAGCCGGACCCTCTTCGCCGGTGGACCAAACAACCGAATCCGCCTCGCGGTGGATGACGCCGTACGGCCCGACGGCGCTACCGTCGCGTACCCGCACGTCGCCGCGCCCGATTCCGTCAGGGTTCTCGCCGTCCACCGCGGCCAGGTGGCGATGGTCACCCAGCACCACTACCTGCACGGCTCGATTACCGACCTGCCAGGGGGACTCGTCGACGAGGGCGAAGCACCTGAGGACGCCGCTCGACGTGAGCTCGCCGAGGAGGCAGGGCTACAGGCCACGTGGCTGTTTTCGCTCGGTGCGGTGGCCACTGCACGCGCCACGAGCACCGAGAAGGCCCATCTCTATCTGGCTCACGGCTGCACGCCCGGTCCCACCTCCCAGGACGCTGGTGAGTCTGTTCGGGCGCACTGGTCCTCGTGGCACGAGCTGGCCGAGCCCGACGTCACCGCGTTGCAGGCCGTCATGCCCTTTCCTCTCGGCGACGCCGCGTCGCTCGCCGCCGTGCAGCGCAACGGCGTGGCCCTACGAGCAATCGGAGGGACACTCCCGACACGCGGGGACGACCTCCTTGCCTCAGCCTGGGCGGCCTACACAGTGGCTGCACTGCGTGACCCCATCGCTGACGATCGGCTGAGCCTCGTCTGGCTGGACCTCGCCATTGGCGGCTTCGCCGAAGGCGCAGTGATTCTGACCGAGCTGGAAGCGGCCTACGAAGGTCTAGACAACGAACAGGCATGGGAGCACGCCGCACAGCAGTTCTGGTCCCTCGCCCAAGGAGTGTGACCGCGGCTCTCGACGGACGAGGGCGACTTCGCATCGCCGACGGTCCCGAACGACAGCCGTGGTCTCACGCCCGTGTCTACTCGAAGCTGCGAAGCAACGCCGCGAGCCGTTCCGCCACCGCCAGCAGGACACGGTCCGCGTACGGACGGCCGATGATCTGGACACCGATCGGCAGCCCCTGGGCGGTCATGGTCACGGGCACGACGAGGCTGGGCAGGCCGATGTGGCTGGTGAGGTTGGCCCAGCCGGTCTGGTCGAAGAAGCTCCGCTCTTCCTCGTCAACGTGGAGGGTGCGGCTACCTGCCGGGATCGCGGCGGTGGGTGCGGCTGGTGTGACGAGGACGTCGTACTCCGTGAAGAATCGCTGCCAGTCCGATCGGAGCCGGGCGCGTTCTTCGTTCGCGCGAAGCCAGGAGCGGTGGGTCTGGGTCCGGAGTCGGAGGACGGTCGCGCGAGGGCTGGAGTCGTCGTCCTGCAGTTCTCGTGCGGCAGCGAGTTCGCCAGCAGCGGTCTCGTGGTCGGTGGTGGCCGTGGCGGTGGCGTGCAGGAGCTGTTCGAACAGGCGCATGGAGTCGGCGAAGCCAACGGGTCCGGGGGTGTCGCAGACCTGGGCTCCGGCCTCGATCAGGGCTTCTTGAAGGGTGTTGAGGGCCTGGGCGGTCTCCCGGTCGACGGAGCAGTGCGGGTCGTCGGCCCAGATCGCGATGCGCAGGCGTTCGACGCTCCTGTCGTCCGTCGGCAAGTCTACGCGCCAGGGGGTGCTCTCGGCGGGGGCTGGAGTGGTCAGGGCGCTGAGTAGCAGGTCGAGGTCGCGGGGGTGGCGGGCCAGAGGGCCCGGGGTGACCATGTCGCTGCTGGTGAGCCAGCCCGGTGGCCGGGGGACGTGGCCGCGGGCCGGGACGAGTCCATGGGTGGGGCGCAGCCCGTAGACGCCGCAGTAGTGGGCGGGCAGGCGGAGTGAGCCGGCGAGGTCGCTGCCGAGGTCGGCGGGGGTGAGGTGGGCGGCGACCGCGGCGGCGGGGCCGCCGGAGGAGCCGCCGACCGTGCAGGTCGGGTCGTGCGGGTTGAGGGTCGCCCCGAAGAGCGGGTTGTCGGTGTGGAGGTCCTGGCAGTACGCGGGGGTGTTGGTCTTACCCATGATCACCGCGCCTTGGTGGCGCAGGCGGGCGACCGCGTCGGCATCCCGGTCGGGAATGTGATGCTGAAGCTCCTGGGCACCGCTGGTGGTGCGGAGTCCGGCCGTTTCGAGGCTGTCCTTGATGGTGATCGGAAGGCCGTCGAGAATCCCAGCGTCCCCGCTGCGGGCTCGGCGTTCGTCGGCGGCGTGGGCCGCCTGCCGGGCCGCGTCGTCGTCGCGAGTGACGACGGCGTTGACAGTGCTGGCGTCGATCCGGTCGAGGTGGAGATCGAGCAGCTCGCGGCTGGAGATCTCGCGGCTCTCCAAGGCGCGGAGTTGGACGTGCGCGGGCTGAAGGATCAGATCGCTCGTCATGCGGAGGCTCGCTCGGGGTGGGGGGTGCGGGCGGGTTCGCGAGGAAGGTGACGGGCCACAGCGAGGAGGGCGTCGATGTCGTCCATCGGGCTGCTGGTCTGGCGATCGGCGTCAGCGAAGTCGGTGAGCCGGTCGGAGCAGGGGCGTTTGCTGGCCGCGCGGGCGGCGATGCCGGCGAGGATCTGGTCGGCGGTGACAGCCGCGTTCAGTTCGTTGCCGTGGAGCCCGTTCGTCCGGTGGTGTGCTTCGCTGCTCTCGCGGACGCCGGTGTCGAGGTATTCGCGGATCACGAAGCGGCCGTCGCGGATCTCGACCGCCCGCCGGTAGAGCTTGATGCCGATGCCGCGGAAGCGGCGGCGCTGGGCGGCATCAATCCGGTCGATCGGCAGCGCGATCTCGGGTGCCTCGCTGTAGAAGGCCAGCCACAGGGGCAGCAGGCCGCGGTGGCTACGGTGCTGCTTGATCCGGTACCGGATGCTCTGGGCCTGGTCGGTGATCGTGGGCACCAGCCAGCCGATGAGGGTGAGCATGGCGCCGACGTCGCCGCAGGTCCAGGCGAAGTTCTCCCAGCCGGCGAGGGAGATCCCGAAGGCGGGGGCGATGACGTTGCCGGTCCGCACGCCGCTGTAGCCGAAGGTGACGACGGCGCCCAGGGCGACGATCCGCAGACCGACGCGGACGGCGGTGCGCTTGCTGCGCCGGGCCAGGCGCCAGCAGCCGCGGGCGAGGAGCACCTCGCCGATCGTGTACGCGGTGACGTACAGGGTGAGGTAGGCGGCGTACACGTTGTCGTGCGCGTAGTACAGCGTGAAGTCGATCGGCCTGGGCGCGCTGGGCGTCAGCAGGGCGAACAGCACCAGCAGTCCCGCGATCACTGCGAGACCGGCGCCGAGCCAGGCCCGCGCTCTCCGGCGGGCGATGTCGGGGGGCGATCCCCAGTAGGTGAGGACGACCTGCTGGCAGGCGATCAGCATGATCACACAGCCCTGGGCCAGGGGGACGGAAACGTTCACGGTGCCCAGGACACGGTCGAGGTAGTTCCACATCGGGGTGATGGAGAACAGGAACGACAGGCCCGAGAGCAGGAACACGGCGGCGAGGGCCGTGGTGGCGGGGTCGCGGCGCCGGGTGGGGAGATCCCGCAGGAGGCAGAGGAATCCCAGGACGGCGACCACGAGGCTGATCGGGTGGAGCAGGTCCTTCATCGCCGGGCCTCCCGCCGGCGCAGCAGGGTGTGCGTGACGCGGTCCTGGACCTCGTCGCCGGAGGACTCGTCGCTGCGCAGCCACCGGTCGATGTTGCGACGCTGGAGGAGCGAGGCGAGGAGTTCGGTCTCGCGCTCCTCCTCCTCGTCGTACTTGGTCCGCCCGAGCATCATCTGCACGGTGGCCGGATCCAGAGTGGTCAGGAGCGCCGGTGCCAGGGCGGACAGCGGGCGGGTCTCGTGGTGCCCGAGGAACAGGTGCATGAACTCGTGAGCGATGATCTGGTCCTGATGCAAGCGGCTGGTGCGCGGGTCGTAGAACACGTAGATGACGTCCGCGAGGACGGCACACGCCCCGCAGACCGACGGCGCCTGCTCCTGTGCCTGCAGGACCACCTCGCGGCCCGTACGGCGAGAGACCTCGTCCCGCAGATCGCGGATGTTCGTGACGTCGGGAAGTTCCAGCGCGGCCAGGGGATCATCCTGGCGCCACCTACTCGTGGACCACATTATCATTCCTTGATCATTTCCTGAACTGTAGCCGGAATTCGGCTAGTTGGAGGGCGGCAGCCCTTCCATCTTTCGCACGCCGTCCACAAGACCGAGGACCGCTTCCTTTCCGTCCGCCGAGACGTCGGACAGACGGAGAAGTACATTTTTGATCTTGGAATCACGGAGCAATTCCAGCAACTTCAGTTCCTCCGCGGTCTTTTCGGCGACTTCATCATCGAACCAATAGGCGGCGGGTACACCGAAAAAGCTTGCCAGGGCTTCGAGGTGACGCTTCGTCGGATTGTCGCGGCGGCCGGTGCGCAGCATCCAGAGATAGGTGGACGTCACAGTTTCGAGCCCTCGCTCGGCCATCAGCTCGGCCACTTCCGAGTTGCTGTACGGGCCACGGCCAGGGGGATGCACCGCTTCGAACAGGCGGTTGAGCCGGTCGCTGAGCTTCTCCACGGGAAGGCCCACCGGCTCCTCTGCTGGCTCTTTCATGATCCTTTCCAGGGGGTGCGACTTAACAGGGGTTCAGCCACTGTACTCCGCGATTAACGCCAGTTGACGCACCGATCTTGCGTATGGAAAGTTCTACCTCGCAAACGCTTTCGGCGTTCCCGCGTCCATCCTTCGGGATGCTCTGTCCGTTTCTACCGATAGGTGCGTGCGGCATGTGTGACACGTGTCACTTCCACCTGACTGCATTAGCTGCGCCTGTGTAATTGCAAAGTGAATTTGATCTTCGAATGGAAGGCGCAGAGGCGGCGGTGGAAACTCTCGATCACCTTGGCGATACCCACACGGCCAATTCCGTGCGGTCATTCGGGCACTGCGGTGCAAGGCCACCCCTCGCCATCCTCACGGACGGACGGCCGACTCCGCGCCACCGTGCCGCCGCAGGAACAGCGCGGCTGTCCTGGCTGGCGGTGTGGTGCGCCTCCCTCACCGTCATCGCGTGCGTCCCCGATACCATCTGGCGGCTCGCCGCCGACTGCCTCGGTGTGGCGGGTGCCGCCGAGCGTGCCGTCGTGGTTGGCGCCGCCGAACTCGTACGGTCCGCCACTGCGCCGCGTTGTCACATGAGATACGAGGGGACGCGGTGAGGGTCATCTCCCGGTTCGTCGAGGCGGTCAGCGTGCTGGCTGGGTCACGGCCGGCCGCCTCCATCCGCAGGCGCAGGTGCCGCCGCCCTCCGCTACGACTTGTAGAGAGTCCTTTAGCAAGGTCTGGATCTTGCCGCAGGTCCTGCATATGTTCATCGTCCCTCGCCGGGCTCCCTGCCCGGCGACAGATGACGCCAGGAGGCACATGCGGACCACGTGATCCAGCCGGGTGACCTAGCCCCGGATACAGCGACGGCGCCCTGGGAGCGGCAAACTCCCGGACGCCGAACGCCAACAGGTACTTCCGCCCCGGCAAGGGCGGAGATCTACCCACCTTCACCGCACCGGCCCTTTCCACGGGGCACACCGGCGCGGGTTTCACTACGGAGGAGAGTCCCACATGCCGCCTGCCCTGCGCAAAGGGCCGGTGTCCCCGGCTCGCGCGGCAGCCGTCCCCGCTTCACCGCCCGGTTCCAAGATCACGCACCGGTCGCCCGGTGCCCTCGCGCTGGAGTCTGCCCCCGGCACCTACCTCCCCTGGGGGGTGGCTCGATGAGCCGGGAGGCCCGCGAATGGGCGTGGGAGCACAGCGTCAGCCGCGGAAACGCGCGACTGGTCCTGCTGTCGATCGCCGACCGGATCCCCGACGAACAGTGCGTCGCCTGGGCGTCCCTCACCTCGCTGATGAAGCGGACGAACGCCAGCCGCAACGCCGTGCGCGGTGCCATCACGGCGCTGGCCGAGGCCGGCGAGCTGGAGGTGCTGGACGGCCTCGACGGCCCGCAGCACAGCACGGTCTACCGGCTGCCACGCGCCGCCGGATGGCTGGCCAAGGTCGCGGCGGCCCGCGAGGACGATCCCGAGGCGTACGTCGAGCCCCCGGCCGAGGAGGATCCGGTCCCCGCGCTGGACGTCGAGCGGCTGCGCAGACACGGGATCTGGCCCCGAACCGGGTCAGAACCCGACCCCCATGGTCAGGATCAGACCGGGTCGGAATCTGCACCCCCTCGTCAGAACCCGACCCCTCCCCGGGTCAGAACCCGACCCCCCTCCGGGTCTGAACCTGACCCCCAGAACCGTAGTGAACCGAAGGTGAACCGTAGGTACAGCAGCAGTGGTGCTGCCGGCCTCACCTCCGCCGCCGACTGGCAGGTCGACGACGCGAGCCTGTCCTGGGCCCAGCAGCAGGGACACCTCGACCGCCTCGGCGAGCACGGACTCCAGGTGGCCGACGCGAAGTGGCGCCACCACCGCGCCGACCGGAGCCCTCGCTCCGCCGCAGCCTGGGCTGCCGACTGGCGGTCCTGGATCGCCCGCGAGCACAGCCCCACACCCCAGCGCCCGAACCTCTACGCCCTGCCCGGCGGCAGCCCCGCACCGCAGGCCGGCATGACCAAAGCCGACCTGCACATGGCCGCCCTGAAAGCCGCGCTCGACGAACCGACTGGAACGGAGTAACTACCTTGGACCGCCGCGAAGTTGCTGCCGTGCTCACCTACGTCGGCCGCCTGGACCCGCGCACCATCCGCACCGACGCCGGCGAGGCCCGCGACCAGCTCGCCATGTGGCACGAGCTGCTCGGCGACGTCCCGATGACCACCGGTCAGGGCTGGGATGTGCGCGAGATCGTCCGCAAGCGCATCGTGAGTTCGCCCTACCCCGTCCTACCTGCCGACGTGGCCCGCGAGTGGCACGCGCACCGCCGAGAGCGTCTGGCCCGGCACACCGACCCGACGCCGATGGCCGACCCGGACAACCCGCAAGCCTGGCGGGCGGAGCTGCTGGCGGCGCGCGACGCCGTGGCCGCCGGGCACACCGCGCCTTCGGCGCACCGCGGGATTACCGCCGGGCGCCACCGGCCGGGCCTGAAGGACCAGCTGGCCGCCGTCGGCTCCTACATCCCGGCCGCTGTCCGCGCCGAGCTGGCCCCCTACCGCCCGGCCCGCGCCGCCCGCGAGGCCGCCATCGCCGCCGGAGGACCCGACGTCCTCGCCGTGCCGTGCGAGTGGTGTCACGCCGACAAGGGCGAGCCCTGCCGCCGACGGCGCATCACCCTCGACGGTGCCGCCCGGGGCAACGCACCGCGCGCCACCGCCCACCCCGGCCGCATCGACCGCGCCCTGGCGGCGCAGGCCCAGGCGCCCGCCGCCTGACCGCAGCCCGCTTCACAGAAACGTTCCGCCTTGCGTACGGCCCAGCCGTACCCCGCGCCCGCCTCGCAGCGCCCCGCCGCACCCCAGCCACCACCGGTGCCGAGCGATCCGCGCCGACCGAGGCGACTTCCGGAGACTGCCTTGCGCCACATCACCACCAACGACACCCCGACCCCGACTATCCGGGGCATCGCCGACCACAGCTGGCAGGCCCGTGGCTTGTGCCACAACATGCCGGCCAAGGCCATCGACGAACTGTTCTTCCACGCAGCCCGCGACCGTGCGGCCATCGACGAGGCCAAGTCGATCTGCGGCCGGTGCCCGGTGAAGAAGGCGTGCTTCGACTACGCCCTCGACAACGAGATCCGCCAGGGCATGTGGGGCGGGCTCACCGAGGACGAACGCCGCCCCTGGCACGCCAAGGTCAACAAGCGCCTGGACTACAGCCGGGTGAAGGCCGCCTTCGAGGGGCGCGACATCCACCTAAGCGACGCCGAGCGCGAGGCCGTCACCCGCCACGCCTACGTCCGCGGCTGGAGCCCTGAGCGCCTCGCGCACACGCTGCGCCTCGACCTCGACTGGGCGCGCGACCTGATGCGCAACGCCGCCCACGCTGTCGCCGACCGCGACCGCTACTGGGACCAGGCCGACGAGACCGAGCCGACCGACGAGACCACGGAGGACGACGACGTCACCTCGCCGGTGCAGGTGCCTCGCCAGGTGCAGACCGACTCCCTGATCGCCGCCCTCCGAAAGGCCGCATGACAAACGCCATCGCCATGTCCCTGCCCTACGGCATCGAGCCCGTCTACGTGGTCGCGGCCGTCGGGCTGCTCGCCCTCGCGCTTGCCGGCTGGTCGATCCGGCGTAACCGGAACCGGGCTGACGGCAAGCGCGTCGGCACCCCCGCGGTCTGGGTCTCGGCCCTCGCCGCCCTCAACTGCACCGTCTACTCCGGCGACACCAGCTGGCGGTTCGCCGCCGACTACCTCGACATGGCCGGCACCGTCGAGCGGGCCATGATGTTCAGCGCGGGTGAGGCGGCGCTGTTCGCGACCGCGCTGATGGCCCGGCAGAACCTGAAGACCCAGGGAGCGCCCGGCCTGCCCGGCGCCCTGGTGTGGGTGATCACCGGGGTGCAGGTCATCCCGGCGTACGCCGAGTCGGGCACGGTGGGCGGCACCGTGCGCGCCTTCGTCGGCCCGGTCATGGCAGCCGTGCTCTGGCACCTGGCCATGGGCATCGAGCTGCGGCTGCACAAGCCGGACGCCACCTCGCAGGGGCTCCTGGCCACGCTCGGACGCGAAGCACGAGAACGGCTCCTGTCCCGCCTGGGCATCGCCACCCGCAACCGCGACGCCGCACAGATCACCAAGGACCGCGCGACTCAGCGGGCAGTGGCCCTGGCCTCCCAACTGGCGTCGATGTCGGCAGCGGATCGCGAGAAGGACACCAGGATCATCCGTCGGCTCCAGTCGGCCCTCAGCCGAGCCGGGGTCGGCAACGATCCTCAGCAGCGTCAGGCTCTCCTGGAACAGCTGGCCGCCCGCCGGCACGCGGTAGCCCTCGCCACCGTCGAACTGCCGTCGCCCTGGGTGCACGACATGCACGGCCAGGACGCCGATCGAGAGGAGCGGTCCCCTCTCGGCCCGTCCCCGGTGACCCTGCCGCCGGACGAGAAGCAGGTCGGTCGGCGGCTGAGCGCGGTCCCCAACGACGGTCCCCAAACCGCCAGGGACGGGGACCGTGCGGAATCGGGGACGGGGACGGAGAGCGAGGGGGACCGTCCCCACACCGTCCCCAACGCCGACGGGGACCGCGTCCACAAGCCCGGCTCAAGCCTGCTGAGCAAGGGCATAGCGGCGCCGATCGGGGACCGAGACGACGTGCCCGCCAGGGCCGAAGCGGCTGATGCCGACGGGGACGGTAGTGCCGCGGACGCCCACGAAGGTGCTGCTCAGGGCGGTACAGGACGGTCCCCGGCAGCCGTCCCCAATGGCGACGAGGACCTGGAGCACCCGGACACCGAAATGGGGACGGGGACCGAAGGGGACCGTCCCCACACCGTCCCCAACACCAACGGGGACCGCGAACACCCCGACACCGAAACGGGGACGGAAGCCGAAGGGGACCGTCCCCACACCGTCCCCGGACGCCGGAAGACGAAGGCACAGCGGAGTCGGCCGGGTGGCGGGAAGTCCAAGCGCCCTCGGCGGAACCAGATGAGCGTCGAGGAGCGGGTCAAGATCGTCCGTCCTCACGTCCCCGAAAAGCTGGAGCGGGACGGCAACGCCTCCATCACCCGTCCCCAACTGCGCGAGATCTATCGCGACCTGGGGCTGCCGGGCGGCCGGAACGAGAGCCTGACGCCCGTCCTGGAGCGGCTGCGCGCCGAGGCAAGGAGTGCGACCCGATGAAAGCCTGCCGCAGGTTCGCCGCCATCAGGGCCGAGTTCGAGCGGGACGTCAGCTTCCTGCGCGGCCACGCCGAGCGCCACCAGGGATCCGCGCCAGCGAAGACCAGCGCGAAGAACGCCGTCTCGGTGAAGCGCAACATGGCGCGGGCCCTCAACACGCACCTCGACCGCTGTCGCGAGTGCGGCTGACACCTGCAAAGCAGCAGGTCACACCCCTGAATCCACATTACCCGTGGTGGCCCGGCTCCGGTCGGGCCACCGCTCCTGCCACGAAGGGATCGCCATTCCTACCCGCCACCCGCGTACGCACATCCCGTTGACCGCTGAGGCCGGCGCCTGGGCGGACGTGCTCGTGCGCCACCAGCTGCTGCACACCGCCGTACTGGCCCCCACTGGCCAGTGGCTCGTCCAGCACCACCCCGACGCGCCCGTACGCGTCCTGGCCGGCGCGACCGCCATGGTCGACCTGGCCGCCGAGATCCAGCACCGCATCCGCACCACGAGGAACCACGCCCGGTGACGAACCCGACAACAAACCCGGCTCCCACGCCCGAGGAGCCGGAAGCCAACTCGACCTCAGCGCAAGCAAGATGGAGGTTCGGACACTCCCCCGCGGGGGGAGTGTCCGAACCAGTCCCCGCCCCAGGGGTGGCGGGGCCCGACCAGCGCCAGGGGGCGCAGGTCGGGAAGGCTGCGACCGAGGGCGGATCGCAGCCAGGGCCCACCCGTTCGGGGCGGGCCAAGGGGAAGTCGCGCCCGCGCGACAAGAAGCAGCGCCGCGCCCACAGCGTCCGCCTCAACGAAACCGAGCACACTCTCATCCAAGGGGGCGCAGACGCCGTCGGCATGAGCACGGCTGGCTTCCTCGCATACTCCGGCCTGGCCATGTCCCGCGATCAGTCGCGCACCGCCGTGGCCATCGCCACCGAACGCGATGTGCTCACTGAGCTGTTCGCCGCACGCCGGCAGCTCGGCTGGGCCGGCAGCAATCTCAACCAGGTCGCCAAGGCCCTCAACACCGGTGGCGAGGTTCCTCACCTGGCGGCAGTCATCGCCGACATTCAGCGCGCGGCCAAGTCGGTCCAGGCTGCCGCGGACAGGGTGGCCAACCGCCAAGCAGGCGAGGCCGCTTGATCCCCCAGGTCCACAAGCAGGGCAGCGAGACCCTCTTTCTGCTCAACTACCTCTACGGCAAGGGCAAGTGCGAGGAGCACATCGACCCTCACCTGGTCGCCTCGTTCGACGGCATGGCCCCCGACCCTGGCCGTGACCCGGGCGTGACGAGAAGGGATCTCCAGCAGCTCCTCGACCAGCCCTTGCAGCTCCTCGACCCCGAGCAACGCCCCGAGAAGCACGTGTGGCATCTGTCCGTACGAAACGCCGCCGAGGACCGCGTCCTGTCCGATGAGGAGTGGGGGCAGATCGCGCGCCGCATGGTGGCCGCAACCGGTATCGATCCGGGCGACGGTGCGGGCTGCCGCTGGGCGGCCGTTCGCCACGCCGATGACCACATCCACATCATCGCCACGCTCGTACGCGAGGACGGCCGCCGTCCCGACCATCACCGCTCGGGCAAACGCGCCCAGGCCGAGGCCCGTCTGCTTGAGGTCGAATACGGCCTGCAGCGAGTCAATCCTGGGGACGGCACCGCGGCGAAGAGGCCCACCAGTGCCGAGCGCCACAAGGCCGAACGCCAAGGCCGGGAGCGGACTGCTCGTGAGGAGCTGCGCGAGACGGTGCGCCGCGCCGTCGCCGGCGTGCGGAGCGAAGGGGAGTTCTTCGACCGCCTGACCGCTGCCGGCGTCCTGGTCGAGACGCGCGTCGCGCCCTCCGGTGACCTCCTCGGCTACAAGGTCGCGCTCACCGACGACCTCAACAAGGATGGCGTGCCCGTGTTCTATCCCGGCTCGAAACTCGCCCCTGACCTCTCCCTGCCCCGTATCCGTGAGCGGTGGTCCGGCGATGCCGCCAGCGGCGATCCCGACCCGGATCGTTCGGCTGGTTCGGCGCGCGTCACTCCCTCGACCGCTCGCCGCCAGGCGACGTCGGCGTCTTGGCAGGCCGTACTCATCATCGACCAGGGCGACGACGGACAGATTTCCGCGGTGATCGCCGCGTACGGTGAGGTGCTCGACGCGCTCGCCAAGACCTCGGCCGCGCACACCCGTCGTGAACTTCGAGAAGCGGCCTGGGCGTTCGAGCGGGCCTCCCGCTCCCACATCCGGGCCGAGCGGGGCCACGACCGGGCCCTGCGGCAGGCTGCCCGAGACCTCGTCCACGGCGGGCCCGCACTCGGCCGCGGGCCGGACGGCGCCACCACCGCCATGTTGATCGACATGGCCATCTTCTTCGTGCTCGCCGCCGCCCACTGGCACGGGAAGAAGGAGCACGCCCAGCAGGCCGCTGCTGCCCGCCAGGCCGCCGAGCATCTGCGCGCCGCCTACCAGGCCGCCGCACCGATGTACCTGGGCCCCATGCACCAGCGTGGCCGGAACCTGTCCCAGCCCCTGCAGCGCAAGCAGACCGCCTACCTTCGCCGGGCAGTTCCGGAGCTGGCCGAGCAGGTCCTCGCCGAGCCGGGCTGGTACGCCCTGGCCGCCACCCTCGCCGACGTCGAGCGCGCCGGGCACGACCCGGCCGCGCTCCTGGCCAAGGCCGCCGAGCGACGGGAGCTGGACACCGCGGAGTCGATCAGCGACGTCCTCGTGTGGCGGCTGCGACGCATGGCCGACCTGCCCGCAGACCCGTCCGGCGCGCCCGAGCACACCACCACTGCGCCCACCGCCACCCGCCCTCCCGCGAAGCGGCCGGCGAACCGAAAGGAGCGCTCCGCCAAGTCCCGCTGAATTCAACAATCTTAGAGTTGCAGCAGGTCAGGGACTTACGGCACTCTCCTCGTGCAGGCGAGACGACAGAGATGGAGACGGCATGTTCCGAGGTAACCGTGCGGACCGAGAGTTCCGTGAAGCCCAGCGTGCCGGCCAGGCGCTGCTGGCCATGCATACCGAGTGGCCCGAGGCTCCCGCCCCGGTTTCGGCGCCCGCCCCGGCCGCGCCGACCGACTCCACAGTGGTGCCCGACTTCCTGCCGCCGGAGTTCCGGGCGCCGTGCCGCCAGGACGTGTCGGGCTTCATGATGCGCTGGGACCTGCCGCTCGTCATCGACGGCGAAGTCCACGCCTGCCACTGCGGTGCGTACCGGAACTGGATCGTCTTCAACATGCGCGACGACTCGGTGTGGCTGCGCTGCGAGGCCGGCCACGAGGCACACGAGACCCGGCTGGACAGCGCCTGGTACAACCGCAACTCCGGTCCGGTCGACCACTTCCACCCCACCCTCGAAGACGGCCTGCGCCACCTCGGCCACTGAGATGCGCGAAACCCCTTCCCTCATCCCTGCGTTCGTCGGCACCCGGAGGGCCGACCCGGTCAGACCATCCGTCTCGCATCGCCAAAGGGGTTTTTCGTATGCGCCGCTCCACCACGACCGCCCTCGGTCTCAGTGCCGTCTGCACCGTCCTCGTCCTGACCGGCTGCGCCGGCCATGCCGAGTCCGCCGACTCCTCCGCCGCCGCGCACCGGGGCGGTAGCACGCCCTCGGCATCCGTGCCGCTGTCGTCGACTCAGCTGAACCAGCGGCTGCTCAACGAGAGCGACCTGGGCGAGGGCTACACCCGCAAGCCCGGGGCCCCTCGCCGCAACGACGACGTGACCGTGATCGGCTGCCCGGCGCTGGAGAAGCTCGGCGGCGACACAGCCTCCGGCTCCGGTCTCGACTTCGCCCGCAAGGCGAAGGTGTCCTTCACCTACAGCGGCAGCAGCAGCTCCGAGGTGAGCGAGGAGCTGTACAGCGACAGCGCCGCAAAGCTGTCCAAGGGCATGTCGAAGGTCTTCGACGCGATGCTCTCCTGCCCCGCCTACCAGGTGACGTCGGGCAGCACCGTCATCGACATGGGCACCGAGAAGTCGACCGCGCCGGACCTCGGCGACGAGCAGTGGAGCCAGCTGCTCACCTTCTCCGCCGGCGGACAGCGCAGCGTCGTCAGGCAGACGGCGATCCGCACCGGCAACATCCTGGTCGTCGTCTCCGGCTCGCCGGGCCTCGTGGACACTCACCTGGACAAGGCACTCGCCAAGGCACGCACCGCACGCTGATCCGCTCCTCCACCTGCCCCGGTGTCCGGGCCTGTCCACCCGACAGGCTCGGACACCGGGGTTTTGTCGTAGGCGGAGATCAGCCGTCGAGACGGAGTTCGCCTGGCTCGTAGCGGAGTTGGAAGGTCTGCGCGTGCTCCCCGTGCATCCAGTACAGGGTCATGGTCGACAGCATGCTGCGCTTGACGTACCGGGTGCGGGAGGGCATTCCTTCGTCCTGCGCGACGATCCACTTCTCCACCCGCTCGGGCAGGCCGAACCGCAACGCATAGGCGTCGGGGTGTTCCGCGGAGCGCAGTTCCCAAACAGGGTGTGACGCTGCCTGGTTGATGCGTCGCAGGCGCACCGCATGCGTGGGGTGCGCACGAGCGTATTCCACGAAGCCGTAAAGGTCGTCCGAGGCCAGGCCCAGGACGAACGGCGCGGCAGGAAAGGCCAGAACAAGGCCCAACTGTGACCGGCTGTACAGGGCCTGTGCGAGGTAATCGAGGGGGCCGCGAATCGTATCGGGCAGTTCCACGTCCCCCGGGTCCATTTCCAGCAGCGGGCCACGAAGGTACGTCCGTATCTCGCGCACCTTCGGCCGCTCGGCCGCCGGAGTCGCTTCAAGCACGGCGTGGATCGTGTCGGCGGTGTTCTTGACGAGATTCCGCAGCACGTCGAAGTCCGGTGCGGAGAGATCGATCAGGGATATCTGGTGAGCCAGCGCGTAATCCTGCGCCTCCGGGCTGAAGCCGGACGTGGAGAAGATCGCGTAGCTGTAGCGGTATCGCGTCCGAGGCCGGCCCGTTCCCGGAGCAGAGAGTGTGGTGGTCTCGCCCTCGTTTACGTCGTGGATCACACCGTGGCCATTGCGGACGGTGGGCAAACCGACAGGGGCTGTGGTCAGGTACTTTGCCTCGACGAACAAGCGGACCGGCAGGGAGAACGGCGGGACGTACCGGAACTGTCCCAGCGCGTCGACCTGGTGCCAGGCACCGCGTCCGCGAACCAGCAGACCGTTCTTGTCCTCCTTCAGGACCTTCCACGGCTCTTTGTCCTGGTCGTCGGCGGCCGTGAGGACCTCGAACCCACTGGAACGCAACAGCCAGGCCAGCACCTCCTCCAGGAGGTAGCCGCGCAAGGGTCCTTTGCCGATCACTTTGACAGCCACGCAGGCGATCCTACGTACGGCCTTGATCTTGGTTTCAGGGTGCCGTCCCGTGCTCGGATGCCGGTACGGCAAAGGCCCAGTGGTTCCGCTCCAGTAAAGAGCGCGGAACCACCGGGCCTGGGAGAAGGGGCACCCTCCGTCGATCACCCGCCTCGGTCAGCGGCTACTCGCAGCCGTCAGCCACGACGGACGACGGTGAGACGGTCCTCCGCGCCCACGGGCAGCGTGCGGCGCGGCACCGGGCCGGGTGCGGCGAGCGAGGAGGCGAAGGCTGCTACCAGCTCGTGCGGGGCGCTCGCGCTGAAGCTCGCGCACCACAGGTACGGCGCCCCGAGCACGGGCTCCGCCCACGCCTGCCACCCCAGAAGGTCATCGCGGGGGTCGGCGTCGTGGATGAGCGGCGGCAGCATCTCCAGCGAGACGTTCGTGGAGAAGCCGGGGTCGGTGGCGGTCGTATGCGGGCAGTCCATGTCGCGCAGCCAGCCCCGGGCGCCGAGTGCGGTCAGTACCGCCTCGGCGTTCTCGAGCCCGACGTCGGGCGTCTCGCTCGCGTCGAGCGCGAGCAGGAAATCGGTGAGCGCCTCGTGCGGTACGCCAGCGGTGAAGTACGCGTTCCACTCGGTGAGCGCCGAGTCCGGGTGCGGGCGGGCCGACACTTGCCAGGCGACCGGGAGGCCGCCCAGCTCGAACGGGTAGGAGGCGAGGATCCACTCGGCGCCGCGCAGGCCGTCGGGGCTCACGTACAGCAGGGAGTTGCGGGACGTCGGCCACATGCGCCAGCCGAGGTCGGTCAGGGTGTCGCCGATCCGCTCGGCGAGGACGCCGTCATCGCCGGCCAGGTGGCGCGGGGCGACCCAATACGTCAGGTCGGGCGAGACGGGGTGGGAAGGATCGATGGGGTGGTGCGGGTGCAGGGGCGCCTCCGTCAGTTCGAGGGTGGGTCAGTGGCCGTCGTTCGGCCGGGTGGCGCCGCGTCGGCGGCGCGGGGGTGCATCGACCGGCCCCTGCCAGGCCAGGGCGACGGCCACGGCGGGCGGCAGGGGGCCGAACTGCTCGGCCTCCGGCGACTCGGCGATGTAGACCATCGGCCGGCCGTGCTCGTCCACCGATTTCTCCACGCCGCCCAGGCGGTGGGCCATGGGGAAGAAGGGGTTGATGGCGAGACGGGCGGGTGTGTCACGGTCGAAGGCGGACAGTGCGTCGATGATGTCGCCGACGGTCATCTCGGGCGAGTTCGGGGCCAAGGCGTTCTCCTAGCGGTAGTGGACGAATCCGCGCGAGCAGGGGCAGGGTACGCGGGGCGCGTATATGGGGAGGGCGGACGTGCCCGTCACAGGGGTCGGGAGGTGGACAGGATCCGGGCCGCGGCATCGGCGACGATCTCCGCCGGCGTGTCCGTGGAGAAGGCGATTCGGTAGCCGGGGACGTTCGCGGTGCCGGTGACGGCGATGACCCAGCCCTCGCCCGTCACCCAGTCCTCGTCGGCGCCGCCTGGCCGGCCGTTCGGGAAGTAGCCGAGGTAGAACCGGCCGTCGCGCGAGCTGATGTGCACGTCGGCACGGTCGTCGACGATGTGGGTGAAATCGGTCTGCGAGAACTGGTCGATGACGTCCATCGCCTGGCCGGCTCCGAGCTTCCAGGAGCGGAGCCGCAAGGCGGCGACCGTGGTGGCGAATCCGGGTCGCGACGCATCCAATGCCACAGCATCACCTCTCTGACCTGGGATTTTCCGGAAGGTCGTTCAGGTTGACATGCTGTTGCGACGTTCACCAGTCCTTTGGGGATCTTCCTCGTCTGCCACCGGCGAACTGCTGTCCGTCGACATCGAACCCAGTCCACGGGGGTCTTGCCGTCCAATCCAGTCGTCGCAGGTAGGCGGCTTGGCGGCGCCGGGCGACCAGTGACCCGCGTTGACAGGAGAGTTAGTCGCCGCAGGTCAGGGCCCTTCCGTCCGACTAACTTCACCGTCAAAGGACAACTGCCACCCTGCACGCCCGTCGACCTCGGTGCGGGCTACTCGACGAGACGGGCCCACTACTCTCTGACTGTTATGGAGATCCCGGAACCTGCCGGACCGCCGTACATCGATCCGGACCGCGAGGACCCGAGCCGCCCCGTCTGCGGGATCTGCCCAGCCACCCGGTACCCACGCGAGCAGTTCCTCGTCTACAACAGGCCGTCCTGGGAGTGCCCGTTCCATCCGGAGAACGGGCACCGCTACACCCGTGACGAGACCGTGCCCGCCTGCGTCCACCCGGACAAGATCGGCCTGGAGCCCGACAGGATCGCCCCGCCGCCGAAGGCGCCGCCAGACCCGGGCGAAGCACCGACCGGCCGCCGGGGCTTGAGCTTTCCCTGGAGCACCTTGCAGCGGCGCCGTACCTTATGACGCCCCGGCCCGCCAGGAGGCACCGAGGTCCGCGAGCCGACCTCGAAGCGCCCCGCGCTGCTCCTCCAGATCCTGCGAGGCCGGAGAGAGCAGATAGACGTTGTCCCGGTAGAGGCGGAACCCGAGGCTCTCCCACCCCTGGGCGATCTTGGCGTTGACGCGATCCCACTCGGCCTGGTCCGTGAGCCGCCGGCTGCTGAGGTCGGTGACGCCGGGCGAGCAGGCAACTGCCCGGCAGCCGGGCATGAGCCGATGGATCACCTCGCTGCCTAGTACGGCGGCCAGGCCGTGCCCCCGCCACGCAGGGGCCAGCGTGACCCGGTCCATGACGAGCAGCGCGGAGCCGACGTACGCCAGCAGCTCGCTGACCTCTCTGGTGAATGAGCCCGTCTCGGGATCAAGGAGGACCTGAGCGGTCTCGTACAGCTCCTCCGACTCCTCCTCCATGGCCCAGTAGGCGTTCCGGCCGCGGTCAAGGTGCACCCGGTAGAACGTCATCGACCCCACGGCGGCGTCCTCGACCGTGCACGAAGGGCACTCCGTGGTGGTACAGCTGCTCGTGGTCGCTGACTCCCGGCCTGCGTCGTACACACACCGGCGGTGGAGGACAGCCACGTTCCATCGCTCCAGCGTGTCTGCCTGCGGGGTGTCCTGGAGTTCGTCGTCATAGGAGATGCGCAGGTGCAGGTCGGAGGGATCGCCTGGAAGCTGGGGCCGCATGCTCACCCGGTCAACCTAGACATTGAGGTCCTGCACGATGGCTTCCAGGACGGCAACCGAACCCTCGATCGACGCGGGCATCACGACGCCGACCACCGTTCGGTGCGCAGCACCGCCCGTTAGTAGCGACGGCTCGGTTTTCTTGGTCACAATCCGCAGGAACCGGTGTCCGGGAGACCCCTCGATCCGGTAGCCGGGCTGTAGCCGGGCGAGCCACTCGTGGTCCACGGCCACCGCGCCGCCGAGCAGCGCGCCGATCCGCAGACTGCGGGTCACCCAGGCCGACCAGGTGATCTCGCTCCAGTCCGAGCCGTCGGCCGCCGCAGGGATGACGTCGGAGAGATCGGGGTGCTGTTCAGAAACCCAGCGTGAAGGCTGCGCCTTGCGAAGGACCCACTGCCCGTCCCGGGCGACCTCGCCGGGGTCGAGCCCCGGGGTGAGGCGCATGTCCAGGGCGACGTGGCCGTCAGTGATCCGATCGCCGTGGACCCAGACCTTGTCCTTGTTGACGACCCAGTCGCAGAGCCGCTCCATTGACGCTGTCACTCGTTGTGCTCCCAGGAGAGATCGTTGCCCTTCCACAGTAAGCCGCTGTCCGGGGGCGCCTGACCGGCATGCGCCACGCCCGGCGTCCGAGGACTTGGTTCTGAAATCGAACAGGGTTTCTAATAGCGGGATGACTCGGCACCCCTTCCCCCAAGACCTCGTTGAAACGCAGACCGCCTGGTACGTCACATACGGACGGTTGGCGAATGGAGACAACGGCGGGGCGGCCGAACAGCGTCGTCGCCTGCTGCAGCTTTCGCAGCGGATCGCTGGTCACGCCTTCTGGCGAAGTCCGGCAGGCACGCCCGCAGCCCGCGTCGCGCTCAAGGAGCTTGCCCGCGCCGAGGCCGCAGGAGAGTAGCCGTGAGCCGTCACGCCTCGGCCGGCGCCCTATCCGGAAATCCATCGAGATCCGGCCATCTCCCTCGATCACCGAGGTGTAGCCGCATGGAGCCTGGATAGGCTCCGGCCAGATTCCTCGCAGGTTCACCCCCGTAGCCCGCGAGGATCGCCGGGCCCCCGTTCTGTCAGGTCAGGGCGGGGGTCGTGCCGGTGATCTCTAGGAGGCAAACGTGCCGGTGGACTTGGCTATTCGCGTGCGCGAGCACACGGAGCGGTACGCAGCCGCCCACGGCGGCGAGCACCCGCTGACCGAGTGCATGCCCTGGGCCGAGGCGATCGTGTCCTGGCTGGAGGCCCAGCCGGAGGACGACAGCCCGCTCCCGAAGCCTCCGATGTGGCACGGCCCGAACCGATTCGGACCGCGGGTGATCAGCACCGACGAGCTCGCCCTCGCCATCGCCGAGGCGATGCGCCTGGCGACGGCCGTGTGGGGTGAGCCCCTTGGCGATCTCGCCCTTCACAGCGTCCAGAACGTGCTCCGCGACTGGCTCCGGTGGGACGTCGTCCCGGGCGCGGGACAGTGGCCGGCGCCGGACGGCACCCCGTACATCGCGCAGTGGGAGGCACTGTTCACGGCCGACGCCGAGCGGGCCAAGGAAGTGACCTCTTGTGTGTACTGGGCGATCGAGGAGCTGGAGGGGCCCTGGCGCGACATCCAGATGTCGACGGCCTGGTTCCACCGACTGCACACCTACAAGATCGTCTACGCGCGGCTCGCGGACGTAGCGCCACTGCTCGGGCTCACCATGCCGATCCGGGTACGCGAACCCGCCGACTACATCAACGTGCCAGATCTGATTGTCGAACAGGCCGCCTAGTCGGCACCGTACGCGCGCGAAGGCCCCCGGAATCATCCGATTCCGGGGGCCTTCGCGGTGTTGTGGGTGGTTAGTTCTCGTCGGTGGCGTCGCCCGTACGGCGTCGGCGGGCTACGACCAGGGCGCCTCCGCCGGCGACGATCAGGAGGCCGGCGCCTCCGAGCAGCCACGGAGTGGCGTCGGCGCCGGTGTGTGCGAGCGAGCCCTCGGGGGCGGGCGCCGCGGTGCTCGACGCGGTCTCGTCAGAGGTGGGGGTGGCCGAGTCGGACGGGGCCGGGGTGTCCTCGTCCTTGCCGGGCTTGCCCAGGGTGGGCTTGTCGCTCGGCTTGTCCGTGGGCTTGTCGGTCGGCTTGTCCGTGGGCTTGTCGGTCGGCCTCTCCGTCGGCGGCGGGGTGGTCGCCGTCTCGGCGTTGGTCGTTGTGACCGTCACCGGATCGCCCGGCTTGGCCTTGAACTCCTTCGGGGGCTTGTAGAGGTCGTAGCCGGCGGGTGCCTTCACCTGCTTGACCCAGAAGTCTGTGCCGATACGGGAGTTGATGGGGAGCTTGCCGGCGGCCGTGCCGTCGGAGCCGGTGGTCAGTGTGAGGAGGGTCTTGTCGCCGCTGCCGATGTTGACGGTGGATCCGGCCAGGAGTTTGCCGGTCTTGTCGTCCTTGGCCTTCAGCAGCACCGAGGCGTCCTTGAAGGGGTCGACGATCGTGAGCGGTGTGTCCGTGTCGGGGGTGACGATGACGTCCTGGTCGTCGACCGTGTCATGCAGGTTGCTGCCGCTGGAGACCTCCTTGAGGCGGTAGACCCCCGGTGCGAGGTCCTGGAAGGCGAGCTTGCCCTGGGCGTCGGTCTTGCCGCTGGCGGCTTCCTTGCCCGCGGAGTCGAAGAGGGCGAAGGACGCGCCGGCGAGCACATCGCCGCCGGGGTCCTTCTTCAGGATGGCCACGCCGCCGGTCTCCGGCTCGGCCGCATTGCGCGGAGTCGAGGACGTGGATGCAGACGGGGCGGGATCGGCGCTCTGGGCCGAGGCGGTCGGCGCCCAGGACAGGGACCCGGTCACCGTGGCGGCGACGGCAACAGCGACTGGGAGGGTGCGAGCGGAACGGATGCGCAAGAAGGGTCTCTCCAGGGGATACAGGCGGGAACAGGCAAGGCGGGCGCGCAGGTCGTTGTTCAGCGGGAGCGGCCCGGCACTGGGCGCGGGGGCAGCCAGCGAAGCGGGGACATCCAGAACTCCGTGGCGAGGTGGGCGGTCAACGGCTGCGGAGCGAAGCCCCGGCGGTGGGTGTGGGCTGGGCGACAGGGCGGGCGGCCGGGCGGGACGCGGCAGGCGCCGGGATCCAGAATTGGGCGTACTGCTCGATCGCGGTACGCAGCCCTGCGCCGTCCGCGCCGTGCCATGGTGGCTGGCTGCTGTGGGGGTGCCAGTCGCGGATGACGGCGTAGCCGTCTCGGCCGGGCACGAGGTCGCGAGCCGTGTCGCGGCGGGCGAAGGTGCCGTGGTCTGCGAAGCGGAGGATCGCGGTGTCGAGGACGCCCTGCTCGGGGTGGACGACGCGCAGGCGCAGTCCGTCGTACTCACCGTGGCGGATGGTGGGGGCGAAGTCGATCCGTAGCCGCAGCGGCGAGTTCGGCTGCGGGGATGCGTAAAGGGCGTCGCCGACAATGGCGTACTGGTGGAGAGGCAGTTCGATGACGTCGTCGAAGAACTGCTGGGCGTGTAGGGCCAAAGAGCCTCTCTCGGACGAAGGGGATCTGGTCAGCGGTGGGGGCCAGAGCGCCGGGCGGTCAGGACTGCGGACGGAGTTGTCGTGGTGCTCCAGCGCGGGATGCTGCGCGTGGTCAGCGCGGGCGCCCGGCGTGGGGCGATACGCCGGACGTCGAGGGGCGTGGGAACCGGAGGCGGCGGAGGGGTGACAGGAACGAGTTGGGCGCTCTCGCGCAGGCCGCGCAGCATCTCGTCCTTCCAGCGCGGCAGGGGCGCGGGGTCGGACACGCTCTCGGTGATGGCCGTGACCAGTGGGATCGGGGTGTTCGTGGAGGCGGTGGCGTACCAGCGGGCGTATCCGCTCTTTGGGCCGCCCCACAGGTACCAGCGGGCCTGCAGCGTGGTGAGTTCCTTCTCGGCATCGAGCCTGCCCTGGGCATATTCGAGGCCGGCCATGCCGTCCGGGGTCTGCATCTCCAGGACTCCCCATCGCGGGTGCTGGATGGTCCAGCCGCGGTTGATGAGCGGGACGACGGCGTGGAAGGCGTCGAGTTCGGGGTCACTTGGGTCGGGCTGAGCGAGGTAGTAGTCGGGCCCGGACTGGTACGCGGTCGCCAGGGCCGTGGTGAACGCGGTGACGAACTCGGTGGGGCAGGTGTCGTTGAAGGTGACGCCCCAGGCGGGCGGGCCGAAAGGATCGGAGTAGGCGTTGATGCGCCACAGTCCGTCGTCGTCGCCTTCGGGCAGGTAGCCGAGGCGGATCTTGCGGTCTGGCGCGGTGACGTAGACGTTGGCGAGGTCGTCGTGGGTCAGCTCCCAGCCGAGTGCCATCAGGGGCTCGAGGGCCGGGTCGCCGGTGTAGGTGCTGCCGGCGAGATAGCGGGGGAAAACGTAGACGTCGCCGTCGATCTCTTCGGTGTCGGGCACGAAAGTCCAGAGGGTGTCGGGGCTGCGGGGTGAGCGGCGCGGTGCGGGATCAGGAGCCGGTGCGCTCCGCGATGACGGGCAGCAACTGCGTGGCGAGTTCTGCGGGTTGGCCGGTGTAGTGCAGGGTGCGCAGGCCCAGCTCGGCGGCGGCCCGGCAGTTGTCCTCGCGGTCGTCGACGAACAGCACGCGCCCAGGGTCGTCGGCGCCGGTGGCGGCCAGGGCGTGTTCGTATGCTGCCGGATCGGGCTTGCACAGGCCGAGGCGTGCGGAGTACAGGGCGTCGTCCATCAGTTCGCGCCGCCAGTCGGTGGCGTCCAGGACGTTGCTGAGGTGGGCCGGGGCGTTGGAGAGCAAAACCATGGGCAGCCTCGCGGCCCGGGCGCGGTACAGGGTGTCGAGGACGCGTGGGTCGGTGTGGGTCCACATGGCGGTGTCGGCGTCGCGCAGGGTGCGCAGCCATCGCGGGCCGGGGTGGTGACCGAGCACCTTGGCCCAGTAGGCGAGATCGCTCAGTTGCCCTGCGTCGTAGGCGTTGCGGGGAGCCCAGAAGGCGTCCTGGAACGAGGGGAGATGCCGGTCGGGCCACTCGGCGAGGTCGGCCAGGCGGGTCCACATGGCAGTCGGGGGTTGCAGTCCCGCAACCCCGTTGTAGTCGAGGATCAGGGCTTCTACGCCGGTCCGGGAGTCGTAGGTGCGGGTCAAGGGGTCGTTCTCTCCAGGGCTTTGGGGGCGAGGGTGGCGACGGTTACGGCGAGGAGGGCGGGCAGCAGCAGCGCGTGCGGGAGCGCAGTGACGGTGGCGAGGGCGCCGATGACGGCGGGACCGGCGAGCAGGCCGACGTAGCCGGTGACCGCGACGGTGGCGACCGCGCGGGGTCCGCCAGTGCCCGCGGCGGTGATCAGGCTGGGGATGGTGACGGACAGGCCCAGGCCGAAGGCCGCCCAGCCGAACAGGGCGAAGGCGATGGTGGAGCCGGCCAGTCCGGTGGCGAGGCCGAGCGCGGCCAAAGCGGCGCCGGCGCGTACGACGGCTGAGGCGCCGAAGCGGGCGGTGAGCCGGTCACCGACGAGGCGGCCTGTGGCCATGGCGGCGCTGTAGGACCCGTATGCCGCAGCGCTGGTCGCGGCCGTCGCGCCGAGGTCGTGCAAGTGGACGGCAGCCCAGTCGGCAGCAGCGCCTTCGCCCAGCAATGTTGCCGCTGCCAGGACGCCCAGCAGCCGCACCCGGGGCTGCGACCGATCCCCGCGTTCGCCCGGGCCCTGTGCAGCAGGATGGTGCACGGGCTTGAGTCCAGAGCTGGCGAGTGTCCGGGCCAGAGCCGTCGTGGCTCCTGCCGCCGCGGCGGCGCAGACGGCGACGCCTGTGAACAGAACGGTGTGTGAGGTGTGAGCGGTGGCAGCGGCCAGCGCGGCGCCGAGGAGGGCGCCGAGGCTGTAACTCGCGTGCAGCCTCCCCATGATGGGGCGGCCGTGGGCGTCCTGGCAGCGGACCGCCGAGGCATTGGCCGCGACGTCGAGGACGCCGTGCGCGACGCCGAAGACGAACGCCGCCGCGAACAGGCTCTCCAGACTGGAGCAGACCCCGAGGATGGCGAGACAGGCGGCGAGGGCCATGGCGCCGCCGGTCAGCAGCGCGGGCAGGCGGGCCGGGCTGGCGAGGCGCCCACCCGCCTGGAGTCCGGCGACCATGCCGAGGGCGGCGGCCAGCAGGACCAGGGCAAGCCCTCCGGTGCTCACCGCGGCGGCGGACTGGACGGCGGGCATGCGGGCGCCGAAGACGGCCATGACCACACCCAGGCCGGCGAAGTACCCGATCAGCAGGCGTCGGCTGCGCACCAGCTCGATCGCTACGGTTTTCCTCACGCGGCGTGCTCCCCGGTGGCCGGAGCCGTCTGCGGGGCCGCGGCCACCTGGACGTCGAGGTTGCGGTACGCCTCTTGGGCGCGGTTCTGGGCGGCGGTGGCAGTCGGCCCGGTGGTGATGACGAAGCCGACGCGGGCGGTGAACAGATTGCCGCCGTCCTCGGGGAGCACGAGCTGGTCTCCGGGCTGTCGCTGGAAACGCACGCGCTCCACTCCCCCGGTGGGCTTCACGACATCGCGGGCGGTCAGGGTGCCGGAATAGGCGGGGTAGATGAAGCGGATCGCCGCAGCCTGGCGGCGGGTAGGCGTCAGGTCAGGGGTACGTCCGCAGGCGATGTCGGCGGCGGCGCTGGCGAGATCGACGCCGGTGGCCAGGTGGACGAGGTGACCGATCATGTCGCCGGCGATGCGCGCGTTGACCTCGATCAGGCGAGGGCGGCCGTCGACGATGCGGATCTCGACGTGGCTGACACCGTCGGTGATGCCGACGGCGTCGAGGGCCGCGACGGCGACCGGTGCCACGGCGGCGAGCAGCGGGTCGTTCGCGTCGACCACGTGCGCCAGCTCCTCGAAGAAGGGCGGCATCCCGACGGTCTTGCGGGTGACGGCGACCACGGTGGTCTGCCCCTGATGGGTGACGCACTCGACGCTCACCTCCGGGCCGTCGAGGTACTCCTCGACCAGGACCTGGGTGCTCTCCACACCGTGGTCGGCGGTGCGCGCGGCGAAGGCATACGCACCCGGAAAGTCATTGGCCGTGTCGACGCGGATGACGCCCATGCTCGCGGCGTGCGCGGCGGGCTTGAGGACGACGGGATAGCCGATCAGCGCGGCGGCATCGGCCGCCTCCCGCTCGGTGCGCACGCTGACGGATACGGCGGAGGGCACTCCGTGGCGGGCGAACAGGCTCCGGCTGGTGTGCTTGTTGCGGCAGCCCTGGAGGGCTTCTGGAGCCGTGGTGGGCAGGCCGAGCTGGCGGGCGAGTCGGGCGACAGGGACGAGGTACCACTCGGTCCAGGTCATCACGCCGGCCAGCTCGTAGCGTTCGGCGAGCGCTCGCCCGGCCGCGCCGAGTGCCGCCTGGTCGGTGAGGTCGGCGACGACGTAGTCGAGGAGGAAGTCCTTCTCCCAGGTCGGCTCGGCGCCGGAGATCAGGACGACGTCGTAGTGGGCGCGGACGTTCTCAAGGCAGTAGCCGCGATACGCGTGCGCCTCCATGTCGGCGGCTGCAACAACCAGGACGACGGGGCGAGAGGACAACAAGGCTCCAAACAGTGGCAGGACAAAGGAGGTTGACGGCAGACGGCCGGGGTCAGAGGGTTCGGCGACGTCGCAGCTCGAAGGCACTCGCCCAGTGGGGGTGGTCCTCGATCAGCTTTCGCGCATACAGAGCGGTGAAGTTGTTGTTCAGTCCGCGCACGCCCGCGGGCAATTGCCAGCGCAGGTCCTCGAATAGCGCCTTCAGCCCAACCCGGGTGGCCCCCGTGGCGAGCCGGTCGGCGGTCAGGCGCTCCAGCGCGCGGTAGACGTACGGGTGCTCGGCGTCGAAGGCGAGGAACCGGTCGGTCAGCGTGGGCCGCGATCCTGCTCGAAACGAGGGGCGGGATATCGGCAGGACCGACTGCTGGGCCGGGGCGTGGGACGTGGGCATAGCGGGTCTCCGTGAGGTGGGCAGGAAGGCGACCGGATCGGTCAGGCGAAGGAAGTGCGCAGGGCGGGCGTGGCGCGCAGCCGGGCGAAGGCGGTGAACAGGCCCGCAGCCTGGAGCACGGCGCAGAGCGTGATGACGTGGCCGAGCTCGGCTGGCGGCACGAGGGCGACGAGGACGCCGGCCACGGGGAAGGGCAGCAACAGCAGCAAGATCGTCAGGGAGAGGGTGGTGCCGAACACGTCCGGGGGGATGAGGCGGGAGCGCAGGGTGCGCAGCACGACGGTCATGCCGCCCTCGCCGGCCATGAGGACGGCGATCAGGGCGAGATAGGCGTGGTAGGTGCCGGCGACGGAGACGGCCAGGCACGCGGTGGCGGCGATCGTTGCGGATACGACGCCGACCGGCCACAGGCCGAAGCGGTCGATCGCCTTGCGGCACAGGAGGACCGCGCCGAGCGAGGCGACGGCGGCAACCGACCAGATGAATCCGACGTCGGCTGTGGAGTGGCCGAGCTGCTTGACGATGATCACCGGGGCGGCGGCCTGCAGCAGGCCCACGGCCAGGTTGGACACGGTCAGTCCGGCCACCAGCCAGCCGAGTGCCGGCAGGGCGCGCAGGGTCGCCCATCCGGTGCGCAGTCCCTTGCCGACGGGCTGCGCACCGGCGGGCTCCGGTCGGAGGCACTGGCGCGGAGCGAGGACGCTGGTGAGCAGGGAGAAGACGGCGATCACCAGCAGCATGCCGGTGGCGCCGGTCCACTGGAGCAGGAGGCCGGCCAGTGCGGGTCCGGAGAGGGTGGCAACCTGGTCGATGCCGAGGAGCACCGACTGCACCCGGTGGGCGCGGGCGCCGGCCTCACGGCTAGCGACCCCGCCCGCGGTCTCGACCGCGATGTACGAGCACTCGGTGAAGATGCCGGTGGACGCGGCAAGGACCATGACGGTGACCGTTGCCCCAAGCCCCGCTTCCTGCTGCGGCAGGAAGTACGCGGCGGCCAGGGCGACCAGGGCGCGGGCAACGGAGGCGTAGCGGAGCACGGTGGTAGTGCCATGGCGGTCGACCAGGGCCCCGGCGAAGGCGAACGCGCCCAGTCGCGGGATCCATTCCAGCGCGAAGGCGAGGCCGGTCAGGGCTGCGGAGTTGGTGGTGGCCAATACCAGCAGCGGGATGCCGTAGGTGGCCATGGCGAACGCGGCGGCGTCCGTGCTGCGCGGCAGGTAGATGCCGCGCAGCACTGTGGGGACCGGGCGGCGGGCATGCCGCGGTCCGACACGGGATCTCACGCAGCGCGCCCCGCTTCCGCCGCTTGCTGCGCGGAGCGGGCGTCGGTGTGGTTGAGGACGCGGGGGTTCGCCTGCAGAAAATCGGTGAGGACCTGATGCGGCGCCGACGGCTCCAGACTCGAGCCGAACGCGTGCGTGCTGCGGCTGTGCAGCTGGAGCGTGTGCTGGACGCGGGTGACGAAGTCGCTGCTGGCGTCGGGGAACTGACGGGCGCGCGCCCAGCGGCCCGCGGTGTCGTACACCTCGGCCAGAGCCTCGCCGCTCACGGTGAGCCGGTAGCGGTCGGGGGCCTGTTCGTCGGCGTGGACCAGGCCGAGGTCGCGGGCGACGTCGATGGCATGGCGCAGTTGCCCGGGGGTGAGGTCGCCGAAGGCGCCCTGAAGGCTGCCGCGCCGGTGGCTGATGGGGCCGTTGTCGTCGATCTCAGTGACCAGGCGGATCAGGCCCGGCAGGGTCAGGGTCCGGATCGCGCGGCGCTCGTGCAGGAGGGTCTCGGGCAGGGAGCGGGTCATCGGCGCGGGCCTCCTGCCGGGGAGATCGGGCGGGCGGGTATCTGGTGGGAGAAGAGGTCGCCGGGCCGCCACGCCGGGCCGCCCGGGGGCGTCGTGGTCAGCGCGGGGCGGACTGCTGGCGCTGCCGGAACCGCCGGTGCGGGAAGGCGGGTCGGAGTGGTCGCCCACGGGCCGGAATGGTTCTGCGACGGGGCGGCGCCCGGCCCCCGAGTCCGACGGGCATCGGCCTCGGGGGCCGGGGCGGTGGCCCAGGCGGATATCGCCTGGAAAACGGGGGCGAGTGCCCGGCCGCTCGCGGTCAGCTGGTAGCCACCGGTTCCGCTGGCCGTGACAAGTCCGTCGGCAACCAGGCGTTCCAGGGGCTTGTAGACGGCGGTCAGCCCGTAGCCGGGCATCGCCTCACTCGCCAGCGTCTTGGCCGTCGCGATGCCCCGGGCCTGCAGGGAGAACAGGATCGGGGTGGCGTGCCGCGGCACGAGCAGCGCGACCGCGTCGTCAATGTTCTGGGCCGGCGCGATCCGCTCGGGCTCCAGCTCGCCGGTGTGCTTGTTGGTGACCAGCTCCTTCTCCAGATACGTGTCGCCCCACGACGCGATCACCGAGAGGACGGGCAGCAGCGCGGCACCGCGGCCGGTGAGGCCGTAGGTGACGTGGCGCGGGGCGTACTCCGTACGCTCGATGACGCCGGCGTTGGTGAGGTGACGCAGCCGGGGGTGGAGCTGCCCGTCCGCCAGCCACGGAAGCCTCGGCTTGAACTCGGCGTAGCGCAGCGGCTGGGAGGAGACGGTCATCAGCACCCACACGCTCCAGCGCGGAGCGAGCAGGTCCAGGGTCTTGGTGACGCCCAAGAGATCGTTCGGTGTGGCGGGCGGCGCGGTGGTGGCCAAGAAGGTGGCTCCTCAAGCGGTACGGGTGGGTCAGCGGGTGCGGGAGGTGGTCGCCGTCGGTGTGGCGGGGGCCGGTACAGCCGGCTGGTGGGTGTCCGGGGCGGACGCACGGCGCAGGCCGCCCAGGACCGCGCTGGTGCTCTTGGCGTAGGCGTCGCGGGTGGCCACGGACTCGGCGATGCGCCGGGCGCAGTCGAGGATGTGACCGGCGGCAAATCGGCCGATCTCCTGGTCAGGGGCGGTGAGTTCGCGCAGCCTCTGCAGCTGGAAGGCGATGTTGCGTTCGGCGAGGGCCAGGTCGCCGTGAGTGCCGGTCAAGGCGGCGAGCAGCGTGGTCTCGGGGGTGGCGTCGGCTATGGCTTCGAGTTCGGCGAGCGGTTGTCCGTAGAGCGCCTCGATGCGCTGGGCGACGAGCTGGGAAACGGTGGGTGACGGGGTGTCGGGCTGGGGCAATCGGTGGACTTTCAGGGACGGCGGGTCCGCGCCGCCCCGGCGCGGGGTGCTGCCGGGGCGGGCGGAGCGGTGGCGGCGATCTTGGGACTCAACCCGGCGCGTGACACTGCTACTTGGTTCGGCGCCGGCATGGTGCGCAGCAGCTCGTCGAGAGCGGCGGTGTAGCCGTCGCGGCCGGCCAGCGCCGCATCCAGCCAGTCCGCGTCCCACCGCAGGTCCTCGGCGGACAGGTCGTCCATGTCCCCGTCGGCAGCCGTGGCGGCATGGACACGGTCACGGACACGGGCCACCTGCTCCTCGGCGACGGCGAGGAAGCTGCGCAGTTCCAGCGCACGCTGGAGAGCAGCATTGGCCTCGCCGCGGACTGCCTGCGCGTACAGCTCGGCTATGTCTGCGCCGAATGCTTCCTGCAGCGCCGCATCACGGCTGCTGGACTTGTCGATGGCGCTCACCGCGTGGCCCCGCGCGCCGTGGAGTTCCGCGTGCTGGGCAGCGTGGGCGGAGAGGTAGGCAGGGCCGGGGCGCGACGAGCAGCCGGGGACGCGCCGCGCCATACCCCGGGGCCGCGCTTGCCGGGCGCGTTGGGGTCGAGGAGGTACTGCACGACCATGGCGCGGCCGTCGCGGGAGGCGACCGCGGCGTTGACCTGGTGGGCCAACTCCATGACGGGATCGTCGAGTACATCCGGCGGCTGTGTGCCCAGCGCCTCGACGAGCGCGTCCTCGGCGGTGTCGAGGGCCTGCTGCGTTTCGGCGAGCAGGCCGTACCAGTGCACGATGGTGGTGGCCTCGGGATTGGCCTGCGGTGCCGCCTCAACAGCCCGGCGCAGGTCGGCGAGCGGCATCTGGAATCGGTCCTCGATGCGCTCGGTAATGACGCCCATCACGTCTTCGCTGGCGTCGAGCACGAAGAAGCTCCCTTCGTATCGGGAATTCCGGTGTGGGAATGGATGGGGTGCCGGTCGGCTAGTCCAGGCACATGCCGGCCGGGCGGTAGACGTACTTGGCGGAGACCCAGCCCTTTACGCCGGTCGTCCTGTCGGTGATGTAGCGCCACTTTCCGCTGGTCTTGTGCACGGTGAATTTGTGGCCCCGGTACAGAATCCCGAGTGCCTGGGAGTTGACGGACGCCTTGGCGCGGATGGTGATGGCCTTGGTGCTGAGCGTCCACGGACCGGGCTTGCTGCAGGTCGGGTCGGTCATGGAGGCAGGCGCCTGCGCGGGTGCAGCACTCGCGGTGGCGGTGGAGGCCAGCGGCAGCACGAGGGCACCGAGCAGGGCAGCGGAGACGGCTATGCGGGTTGAGCGCATGGGGAATTGAGCTCCAATTCGAAGAAAGGGCATACGGGAGAAGCAGCCCCAGGCGGGTGCCGTGCGGGCCGAGAACAAGAGTCCGGAGAATCCCCGGTTTCGGTAACCGGGGATTGCGTGCTATGTTCCGTGCCGCCTCGCGCACAGCTGATGGAATTCTCTCGGGGCAGGAAAGCGAAATGCCCGTGGTTTAGCGGGAGTTCAGCGGCTCGGCCCGCGCGGCGGGGCGGGGCGTGTCGGCAGGCCGGGGACGGTGGTGACGGGCCGGGTCGCCGGCGAGGCCATCGGCAGCGGGGGCACTTCGCCGTTCCAGTGCGCTTCCCACCACTGAGTGGCGGCCTCAAAGGTGACGAAGCCGCCCTCGCGCAAGGTGTGTGTCCATGCGGTGCTGTCGACCTCTTCGAGCAGCACGCGGAAGGGCACGGCCGCCTTCTCGTCGAGGGCGCGCAGCATCACGGTCGTCTGGATCGGGTCGCTGTCGTGGGTGTAGCTGGTGAGCAGGGCGAAGTGGTCGCCGTCGCTGCGCAGGCGCTGCTCCAGCACGCGGGTGGCGTCGTTCGCGGCCGTGGTGCCCATGCCGTCGGGCAGGAGGATCTTCTCCTCGGGGCAGCCGCGGGCGATCAGCCAGGACTGGGCCATGGACGACAGTGGCAGCTCTGCGTGGTCAAACTGGTAGGTGCACGCGGCCGGGTCGCGTTTGAGGTGCAGGGCGACTAGCTGCGGTTCCCAGGGGATTCCCCAGGTGACGGCGCGGTTGTGCATCACGTAGAAGCTGTGCTCGGCATCGTCGCTGTGGTGCTCGGCAAGGACAGTCATCGAGTCCTGCTCGATGCCGATGTGCCCCCAGAACTGATCGGCGACGTGGTCGTTGACGGCTTCGTATCCGTCGAGGCGGAAATCGGGTTCGTAGGTGGGCATCGGTACTTTCGGTCGTGACCCCGGCGGCACCGTGCGCGTAGCACGGAGCGCGGTTCAGCGGCGGGTACGGGAGACGGCAGGGAGGGCCGGCGGCAGGGGCGCGGGCGTGGTCCCGGGCGGGCCCGCGCGGCGGGGTGCGGTCAGTACGGCGCGGCCGGCATCGGTGAGAGTGACGGGCTGCCCGGCGTGCACCGGGTGCGCGGTGTCGCGCGCCACCAGGCCCATCTCCTCCAGGTGCTGCAGTTGGGCGTAGGAGATGCGGGTGCGGGTGGGAGTCGCCACGGCGAGGCGATGGGTGACGAGGTGTTCATGCAGCTTGGCGCCCTGGGCGATGGCGAGCAGAGCCGCCACATCCTTCGTCGCGATCTGCGGTGGCGCCTGCCGAGGAGCGTCGGCCTCGATCGGCGCCAGCGCTGCGGCTGCCACGGATCGCTTCGCATCGCGTACGGCGGCGGCCGTCGCCAGCTGATCGAGGGTGCGCTCGATTCGAGCGAACAGCGCCTGGTCCACGGGCAGTTCACTGGAGGCGAGGCGAGCGAGACGGACACGGTAGAAGGTGACGTCCCGCTCAGCCACCACCAGCTCGCGGTACGCGTCGGCCAGGGCGGCGTGCGGTGCGTCGAGGAGTCCGCTGTCGCGGTGCCGGCGCAGCTCCTCGACGCCGTAGCCCACGGCGGCTTCGATCCGCTGATCGAGGGCGGTGGGCATCAGCCCGTCGGGCTGTGGTGCGGTCATGGCGGAGCGGTTTCTGGGTCCGGGGCGAGCGCGTCCAGGGCGAGTCGGACCTCGACGTACGGGCCGTCGCGGGTATGCGACGTCGGGCCGAGGCGGTCGAGGAGCCGGAGCATGGGCGTATTCGCCACCTGCGTGAACGCGGACAGGGTGTGGGCTCCGCGCGCGCGGGCGACGTGGGCGGCTTGGCAGGCCAGGGCCGTGCCGATGCCCTGGCGCTGACGGTGGTCGACGACCTGCAGTCCGAGGTCGAAGACCCCCGGCTCCCGGCTGACGGGCCCGACACAGGCAAGGGCCACGGGCCGCTCGTCGGCGCCGAGCCCGATCCAGCACTGCGCGTGGGCAAGCAGCCGGGACAGGTCGCGGGGCGTCAGTCGCGTACGGCCCCAGCGGCGCAGCAGGTTCTGCTCGGAGCACTGCGCGTGGAAGGCGGCGACCAGGTCCCAGTCCGCCTCCGTCACCCGCCGACTCCGCGCGAGGGCGGGGTGCCTCAGCAGGAGCAGGTCGGGCGGGCGGCCAGCAGGTCGGCGCGCCGGTAGGCCCGGTAGCGGCTGCCGTCGGCCGCGCGCGGCTTGCAGGGCTGTACTCCGTAGCCGCGCAGGAGCAGACCCAGCCGCAGCGGGGTGAGGTCGGCGTAGCTCCAGCGCCCCTCAGCCTGACCGGGCAGACCGCGCAGACGCTCGACCAGCTCCGCGGTGCTCACGTAGTCCAGGGCGCCCTCGTCGTCGAAGACGGCGAGGCAGGCGTGCACAATCGTCTGCGGGCTGCTGGGGCAGGACAGGAACTCCTCGCACGCGTCCTCGTGGACGTCGTCGAAGTCCGGGTCGAAGCCGGGCTCCTCGTCCTCCAGCGGTTCGTACTCGGACGGGGGCGCAGCTTCGTACGCGGCTGCGCAGCAGCAGGAGGTGGCCAGGAGCGCGCTCAGCTCCGCCCCGGCTGCCATCCGTTCGACCAGCAGGTCGGTCAGGGTGCTGAGCTGCTCGGTGGGGCTGACGCCGGGAAGCTCGGTGCCAGCGAACTCGGCGAGCTGCTGGTCGAGTTCCTGGATCTCGACGAACACGTCGAGGATGGCGCGGTGGTGCGGGTTCTCGGTGACCTGGGCCGGCGCGAGTACGGCGGTGGCGACCTGGTCGATCAGGGTGGGGAACTGCGTCAACGAACGGGGCCCTTCAGGGTCGGGGGCAGTGCGGGTCGGGGAAGGCCGGGCATCACAGAGGGCGGTGGTCCCGGCTTGGGGACGGGCGGGCGGGTGCCCAGCTGCGGCGAGCGGGTGCGGGCCGCGTGGGTGCGCTCGCCCAGGGGGCGCCGGCGGATGCCGAGGCGTGCGCGGGCGGTGTCGTACACGTCGTGCGCTTCGCGCGGTCGTACGGCCACGACGTGGATTTCGGCGGTGTGCGTGGAGTTCGCGGGCGCCGGCCGCTGGGCGTAGACGATGCGCCAGGCATTGCGGTGATCGACATAGACCTTGCGGCAGCCGGCGAGGTCGCGGGTGAGTTTGGCGCCGAACAGACGGGCGTTGACGACGTCCTGGAGCTGGGCCAGTGCCAGGTCGCGGATGTCGCCGGGGGCCTGCAGGAGGTCGGTCAGGGCGCGAGGGTCGAAGGACAGGCCGAATGCCGGCCGGTCCTCGTGTCCGGTCATCCGCCGGCCTGGCCCAGCTCGCCGGACTCCTCGTTCTCCTCGGTGGCGGAGGTGTTCCGGTTCGAGGGGCGGGGGCCGGGCAGCAGGCGGTGCGCGGGCCGGTCCGGATCGGTCATGCACGCGGACAGCGGACCGCCAGCGGCCCGGACGGTGGCCATGGCGTGGGTGAGGAAGTCCCGGTGCCACACGAACAGGCCACTCAATCCGGCCTCGGGATCCTTGTGCTGCTGGTAGGCCAGCCACAGGGCATGAAGCCAGGCGACGACATCGGGGTGCTCCTGCCACTGCTCGCACCACGGGGCGGCGGTGGTGACCTCCGCCCCGTAGACCCGGACGAGGAAGTCGTCGACCCAGTCGGACAGGGCGTCGAGTTCGTCCTCGTATTCCTCGTCCTCCAGCTCGAGGATCGGACGCGGCTCGGGCGGCGCGGGGACGGGCGGCAGGCCCGCGAATCCCGGCAGCCCGTAGGCGGCGAACGGCGAGTCCGGTGGCGGTGGTGCCGCCGAGAGGTCGTCGATCTGACGCTCGTGCCGCGCGGATCGATCCAGCAGCATGGCGACGTTCGCCTCGACCCTCGCCAGACCAGCCTCCGGCAGCCGAACCGGCTCCAGCTCTCCCTCCTCCGAGGGCAGAGGAGAGTCGGATATCTGGACCGGATCCTTCTCCGTGTCCTCCGGGGGGTTTATGGATTCAGGCACGAAAAGGGGCCTCCTTGGGCCGCAGCCATAGGGCGTTGATTGCGGCTCCAACCATCCAGCGAATCCCCGGTTTCGGTAACCGGGGATTCGCTGCTATAACGCTGCGCACGACGCGGCGGGACCACGTACGAAGGGCGCCGCTTGCCGCGCCGCGCGCGGGTTTCAGCCTCAGACAGTCAGCGTCAAGTCATCTTGGGAAAGGGTCTGTTGCAGCGTCTCGGTGAGGCGGTCGGCAGCGATCTCGGCGTAGTGCTTCGTCTTCTCGACGCCGATGAAATCGCGTCCCTCCAGCAGTGCGGCAACCCCGGTCGAGCCGGAGCCGCAGGTGAAGTCGAGCACCGTGCCGCCCTGCGGAGCGATCTGCACCAGCTCCTGCATGACGGAGACCGGCTTCTGCGTGATGTGCTGGCGCGCCTTGCCGCTGGGCTGCGAAGCGCTGTAGAGGCCCGGCAGGTAGACCGGGTTGCGGGACGCATCGATCGGGCCGTTGGACGCCCAGACGATGAATTCACAGTTCTGCGTGAACCTGCCCTTTTGCGGCCTGGCCTGCGGCTTATGCCAGGCGAGCACGCCCCGCCACAGCCAGCCGGCGGCCTGGATGGCGTCCGTGGTGATCGGCAGCTGGCGCCAGTCGGTGAACAGCAGCGCAGTGCCGCCGACCTTGGTCAGCCGGTGCGCCTCGGTCATGATCTGGGTGAGCCAGAAGCCGTAACTGCGCTGATCCATGTTCTCGCCGGTGAAGTCCGGCAGCTCGTGCGCGGCCTCGGCGGAGGTGTACTTCTGCTTCGCGGACCGCGAGGTGCGCTCCTTCGCCGTCCGCCCGCCGCTGTTGTACGGCGGGTCGGTGATGACGGAGTCAACGCAGTTGTCCGGCAGCTCGGCGAGGACGCTGAGCGCGTCGCCCTGGTGCAGGGAAAAAGGCAAAGAGATACCCCAATTCGGGTCGTGTGAGATGAGGGAGAGACGCTCCAGTTCGCCTGTATGACCCCACGGGACCGAATGCGGGCGGACGGCTCTGCGGTCTGCGACGTGAGGGGGCGAGAGGGAGGAGCCAAAACTGTAGGGCACGATCCCCGGTTGAGCGCTATCGCCGCCGAAAGCCCCGAAATAGAGCCTTGATCAGACACGATTTCGGCAACCGGGGATCCGCCCTTACTGTTTTGGAACTGCCCGGCGGACACCGCCGATGGCACATCCCCGCCCCTGCCTTCCTAGAGGTATTCCCATGTCCTGGCACACCTGACCCGACGCCCTGTGCCGGTGCGAGCGGCAACTCGCGACAGCACCCGGGCGACCCGAATTACCCACCACCCGGACGTCGCGCCCTTTCCTCAACGACGCACGCGCCGCCGGGACTTCACCAAGGACCTCGCTGTGACATCGCTCTACCCTCCCCTGCCCGCGATCCGTCCACCGGCCCGTGACCGCCTCCCGGGAGGCGGACCGGATTGAAGGGCATAGCCGCCGGCATCGGCGTCGTCGTGCTCTCCCCGCTCCTGCTCGCCGGCACCGCCATGATGATGGCGTCCTCCAGCGAAGCCTCGACCACCTCCTCCTTCAGCGGATGCCTGACCGGCATCGACACCGCCGAGGTGACCAAGGAAGTCACCAAGCTCCTCGACGGCGCGTCCGCCAAGGACGTCCACATCCAGGGCCTGGACCTTCCGGCCGAGCAGATCCCCAACGCGCAGACCATCGTGGCCACTGGCGTCAGCCTTGACGTGCCCAAGAAGGGGCAGATCATCGCGATTGCCACCGCGATGCAGGAATCGCGGCTGCGCAACCTCAACTCCGGTGACCGGGACAGCCTCGGCTTGTTCCAGCAACGGCCCAGCCAGGGGTGGGGAACCGCGCAGCAGATCCGTGACCCGGTCTACGCCTCCGAGCGCTTCTACAAGGCACTGCTCAAGGTCGACGGCTGGCAGCAGATGAAGGTCACCCAAGCCGCCCAGGCCGTCCAGAAGTCCGGCTACCCGGACGCGTACGCGCAGTGGGAGGACCTGGCCACCGCGCTGCAGAAGGCCATCGCCGCCACGTTCCCGAACGCCGACAAGGACGAGTCCGCCAAGGACACGACCAAGGACAAGGACACCAAGCCCAGTGCCGGAGGGTGCACTCCCGACAAGGATGGCACGTCCTTCGGGCGGATCCCCGAGGGCAGCGTCCCGAAGGGATACAAGATCCCCAAGGACGCCGATCCGAAGGCCCGCACGGCCATCGAGTGGGCCATGAACCAGCTCGGCACGCTCTACCAGTGGGGCGGCTCGTGCACCAACGCCCACGGCCCCGACCCGATGGGCCGCTGCGACTGCAGCTCACTGATGCAGCAGGCGTACGCGCACGCCGACGTCCACCTCACCCGCACCACGTACACGCAGGTCAACGAGGGCAAGGCCGTCTCGGCAAAGAACCTCAAGCCCGGTGACCTGATCTTCAGCCGCGGCACCGCCGCCCGGCCCGAACACGTCGGCCTTTACATGGGCAAGGGCCTCGTCATCGAGGCGCCGCGCACATCGAAACCGGTCCGGATCACGCCGATCAAGGACTGGGAAATTTTGGCCGTCCGCCGCGTCCTCTGACGCCGAGCGCCTCCCGAACACCTCCCGGGCCGCGCCCGCCGGGCCCCCTTCTCGCGCCGCGAGCGCCCCCTCCCCTCTCTCTTCCCTTTTCGCCGGCCCCTGCACGGCCCGCGCACGCAAGGAGCCCCGCCACACCCATGCCCATACCTCTCGCAGACCGCGCCGCAGTCCTCCTCGCCTACGACCCAGGCATCTCCCCCAAGGGCGGCGGTCTCCCCGGCCTGTCCGTGCTGAAGAACGTCGTCAACAGCATCAACATGTTCGGGATCATCGCCGTCGTCGGCGCCCTCGCCGTCTCGCTCGGCGTGTGGGCCTGGGGCCACCACACCGGTGGTCACCAGGCCGAGGCCAACGGCAAGAAGGGCGCGGTCGTCGCGGCCGGCGCCGCGCTCGGCCTCGGTGCCGCGAACGGAATCGTGGCGTTCTTCTCCGGCCTGGGATCGCAGGTCCACTGATGCCAAATCGGCTCCCCTCCCTGTCCGGATACGGCGTGACCTGGTCCGCCAACAAGCGCGTCGCGATCGTCGCCCTGGTCATCACCGCACTGCTTGCCCTCGCCGCGACCGCCGCCTGGTTCACCGGCCGCGGCAAGCACCACCCGAGCGCCAACACGCCTTCACAGAGCAGCAGTTCCTCACCCTCCGAGGCCGCGCCGAAGCCCGCGGCCGGGTCGGGGTCGGTTCCCACACCCCCGCAGATCGCCGAACCGGTCGCCTTCGCCAAGGCCGCAGCGGCGATGCTCTGGTCGTACGACACCCGTGACACCACCCGGGACCAGCAACTCGCGGGCATGCGCGCGTGGATGACCAAGGAGACCAAGTACACCGACTGGGCCTCCGTGTCCGGTCAGGTACCCGACCCGTTGCTGTGGTCGCGCATGGCCGACCAGGACCAGCACGCCAGTGCCACGGTCACCGAAGGCCACTACCCCGGCGCGTTCAAGCAGGCCCTCGCCGAGGACCCGTCCGCGATCACCGAGGCGTACATCTACGTCGTCACCGTCAATGGCAAGCAGCAGATCGAGTGGAAGAAGGGCGGCGGCGGAGCCGAGGACCGCGCCGTGACCCTCGCCGTGCAGTGCCGGCCCAACCACGACTGCACTCTCGCCGCCATCGCCCCCAGCGTCACGCAGTGACCCACCCCACCGATAGATAAGGAGGCCACCTTCCCTTGGGTTTCTGCGACTTCCCCGTAGCGGACAAACTCTGCGCCGTCGGCGAGGCCGTCGACTTTGCCTCCGATCCCGGCAAGGCGATCGGCGACTGGATGGCCAAGAGCGCCGGTGAACTCGCCGCCGCCGCAGCCGATCTGGCCGCCAAGGCGGTCGACGCCACCACCAAGGTCGACCTGAACGCCGGTTGGTTCCGCGACAACTACGAGATGCTGCTGCCGATCGGCCTGGTGATCCTGGTCGGGACGTTCTGTGCACAGCTCATCCGGGCCGCCGTCAAACGCGACGGGCAGGCCCTCACCCAGGCGTTCACCGGCACCGCTTCGGGTGTGATCTTCGCGTTCGCCGCCATCGCCCTGACCACCGTCGCCATCGAAGTGGTCGACGCTCTGTCCGCCGGCCTGTTCAAGGCATCACACCTGTCCATCGAGACGGCCGTACGCCGCATCGTGAAGGTCTCCCAGATCCCCTCCTTGGCGGGCCTGGGCTGGCTGGTCGCCGTGTTCGCCGGGCTCGGTGCCGCCGTCGGCGCGCTCCTCTACTGGTGCGTGATGATGGTCCGCAAGGTCGGCATCCTCGTCATGGTGACCTTGGCGGTGTTCGCCGGGGCCGGCGGAGGCTGGGAGGTCGCCCGCCGCTGGCGGCGCGGCTGGATCGAGGCCACCGCGACCCTGGTGGTCAGCAAACTGCTGATGACGATCATCTTCGTGCTCGGCATCGCAGCCATGGGCAAGACCGAGGCCAAGGACGGCCTGGGCGCGCTCGCCGATGTCATGGCAGGCATCGTGATCATGGTGCTGGTGCTGCTCTGCCCGTACGCCACCTTCAAGTTCGTCCACTGGGCGGCCGAGGGCACGGACGGAGAATCGATTCACCGAGCCGGTGGTGCTGGCGCCCAACTCGCTCGGCAGCACGCTGAGAAGGCCACGCGGAAGGCCACCGCCGCGGTCGCCACCGCCGGAACGGGCGGCGCGGCAGCCGGAGCGGGCGCCGCCGGGCCCGAGGCCGCGGGCGGCGGATTCCCTGGCGACATCGCCGCCAACCCCACCGGAGGCGGCGGCCAGGAGAGCCAAAGCTCCCCGGGTTCCGGCGGCAACGGGATCAAGTCCGGTCTGGCGAAGGCCGTCCAGCCGCCCCCGACCAGCCCCAGGGACGACACCAGCGGTCAGGTAGGCGGCGCGCCCGGAGGCGGCGGTTCCGCATCCGCACCCAGCGGCGGCAGCGGCTTCATGTCGCAGCCCGGCGGCGGCACTTCCACGCCCCCGCCGCAGGGCGCCCCGCCGGCACCGAACTCGGCCGGCACCAGTGGGAGCGGCACACCGCCGCCCCCGCCCACCGGCCTGTAGCTCCTGCCCGACTCCGGGGCGGCACGCGCCGCGCACTCCTTCGCCGTGCCGCCCCGGCCACCGCCCCGCGCACCCTCGGAACAGCCCTTGTCTGATCTCACCGTCACACCGCTCACCGTCAAATTCCCCCACCGCTCCCGGCGCGGCATCCTGCTCGGCCTGTCTCTGCCGCAACTCGTCCTGGTGTCCTGCGCGTTGGCGCTCCTGCTCGGCACGGTGGTGTCCACCGGGCTGCTCGGCGCCATCGCCCTGACGCCGCTGTGGGCCGTGGTCGCCGCCCTGGTCGCCATCCGCCGGCACGGCCGCTCGCTGATCGACTGGGCGCCGATCGTCTTGCGCTTCGCGCATCGGCGCCGCACCGGACAGACGCTGTGGCTCGCCCGGCCCGTCACCCGCCCCCGCCAGGACGGCGTCCTGCACCTGCCCGGCACCGCCGCCTCGCTGCGGGTGGTCACCCCCGGCGACTCCGCCAACGGCGCCGCCGCCATCCAGGACCCGCACCAGCAGACCCTGACCGCCGTCGCCCGCGTCTCCAGCCGGGCCTTCGCGCTGCTGGACCCCGCGACGCAGAACCACAACGTCGCCGGGTGGGGGCGGGCCCTGGCCGGCATCGCCCGCACCGGACACGTCGCCACGGTGCAGGTCCTGGAGCGCACCGTCCCCGACAGCGGCGACACCCTCGCCCGCCACTGGACCCACCAGGGCCACCCCGAGACACCAGTGGCCGGTCAGGTCTACAGCGAACTGGTCGCCTCCGCCGGACCGGCCGCCGCCCCGCACGAGGCATATCTGGCCATCTCCCTCGACCTGAAAGCGGCCAAGCGGCTCATCTCGCAGGCCGGCGGCGGACTTCCCGGCGCCTTCACGGTGATGGAGCAGACCACCAGCTCGATCGCGCAGGCCGCGCGCAGCGCCGGACTGATGGTGACCGGCTGGCTCTCGGCGCGCGAGATCGCGGCCGTGATCCGCACCGCCTACGACCCCAAGGCGCTCTCCGCGCTGCAGCAGTGGTCGCAGTCCGGTCGGGCCGAGGCCGACCCGGCCGCCGCCGGGCCGGTCGTGCAGGTCGAGGAGTACGACCGGCTCGCCACCGACTCCGCCAGGCACGCCACCTACTGGGTCGAGGACTGGCCGCGCACCGAAACCTCGGCGGGCTTCCTGCACGGGCTGATGTTCACCGCCGGCGTCCGCCGCACCCTCTCCCTTATATACGTCCCCCAGGGGCTCGAGTCCGCGATGCGCGACGTGCAGCGCAAGAAGGCCGCGATCATCGCCGACGCCAACGAAAGGGCACGGCGCGGGCAGGTCGACTCCGAAGCCGACAGCGTCGAGTACGCGGACGTCAAGACCCGCGAGCGTCAGCTGATCGCCGGGCACGCCGACGTCGCTCTGACCGGCCTGCTCACCGTGTCCGCCGAGACCGACGCCCTCCTCGACGCCGCCTGCGCGCAGATCGAGACCGCCGCCGTCACCGCCCAAGTCGACCTGCGGCGCCTGAACTTCCAGCAGCCCGACGCGTTCACGCTCGGCGCCCTCCCCCTCGCCCGCACGGCCCTGTAACCCCCCGGCCACCCGCCGACGTCCTGCCGCCGCGGCAGGAAGGAACCTTTCCCCTTTGACCTCTGCCATTCCCGTCGGTGACGCGTACCCGTACCTGCGGGCCGCCAGCGCCGGCATCCGCCACCACGCGCGCACCCTCGTCCCTCGTGCTGAGCACCCGGCCTCGGCCACCGACCGCGCGCACCTCGACGTGCTGCACGCCCACCTGACCGCGCTGCACCAGCTGCTCGACCAGCTCGCCGAGACCACCCGGCCCCCGTATCCCGCCGCGGGCCGACAGCTCGCCACCGCCCACACCCGGCTGTGGCAGGCCACCGCCGCCGTCCACGACGCCTTCCACCTCCTTCCCGTGGCGGACGAGACCGGCACCGAATGCCGCCCCGAGCGCCTCCCCGAGGGGCCGCCCGTCCTGACCATCTGCCAACGCCACCTCGCCGCCGGCCACGTCGTACGGCGCAAGACCACGCCGGCCGACCTCAACGCCCCGGCAGCCAGCCGCACCACTACCTGCGCCCAGTAACCCCCACCACCGAAAGGCCCTGCATGCGCAAGCTCAAGCGCTCCACCTCCACCGCCGTCATCGTCGCCACGCTCGCCGGCACCGCCGCCCTGGCCACCGCCGCGCCGGCCTCCGCTGCCAGCTATCACTGCACGACCAGCAGCTACACGGTCGACGACCCGTCGTACAACGGACCCGACTCCGACAACTGGGACCTCGACGTCACGCTCTGCGCCATGCGGTCCGGCGGCTACATCTACACCAACGCCACCGTGTACTGGGACGGCCCGTACACGGCCAAGAACCGCAACACCTACACCTTCAACAACGCCAAGTTCCAGCTCCAGACCAAGAAGAGCATCAGCGGCACGGACCCGGTCGTGAAGTCCGCCGCCTACAACGGACTTGAGTACGCGCTCGAACACAGCAGCAGCCACGGCAATGGCTCCTATTCGACCGGAACCCTGAAGCACAAGGCGGGATCCGGCAGCCGCTACCTCGCCGACGGCTACATCCAGCTGGACTGGTCCGGCGACGGCAAGAGCTACCTCAAGCCGATTCTGTTCACCGCCTCACCGGTCGTCTAATCCCGCCGCCGCGTCCAGACCGCCGTCACCTGAAAGCCGCCCCCTCATGAGCCACCGGCCCGCGCGCCGAGCCCGCCGAGCCAGCGCCAGCCCTCTGTTCACCCCTCACGCCACCGACCGCGCCTCCCGCAAAGCCGCCCGCCGGCAACTCGCCGAGGCCGCCGCGAAGGCCCGCGTCGAAGCAGCCGCCCACACCAGCGGCATCGGTGTGGAGGAACAGGAGATGCCGCCACCCCTCTTCCCGCCCGCCGGGCGGCCCGGCCCCGCATCGTCTCGCAACAACAGGCTCAAGCTGCCCGCCCACCGCATGACCACCGCCACCGCGAGCGGGGCGTACCCGTTTCTCGCCGAAGGCGGCCTCGGCGCCGAGGGCATCTACATCGGCCGCGACGTCCACGCCGAAGCGAGCTTCTGTTTCGACCCGTTCGCGCTGTACGGCAAGGTCGAGGGCTTCACCAACCCCAACGTGCTGCTGGCCGGGGTGATCGGTCAGGGCAAGTCGGCGCTCGCCAAGAGCTTCGCGCTACGGTCGATCGCCTTCGGATACCGGGTCTACGTCCCCTGTGATCCCAAGGGTGAATGGACGCCTGTGGCACAGGCGTTGGGCGGCACGTCCATCGCGCTCGGGCCGGGTCTGCCGGGAAAGCTGAATCCTCTGGACGCGGCGCCGCGGCCCAACAGTGTCTCCGAGGCCGACTGGGCGGGCGAGATCCGCAAGCGCCGTCTGCTGCTGCTCGGCTCGCTGGCCCGTACCGTGCTCGGGCGGGACCTGCTGCCGATGGAGCACACTGGACTCGACGTCGCATTGGACGCCGTGGTCGCCCGCGCCGCCGCGAGCGGACGCACCCCGCTGCTCGGCGACATCGCCGCCACCCTCAACAACCCCGACGAACTCGACCGGGTCGGCGGCGTCATGTCCGGCCGCCTGGGCGACGCCTCCCGCGACCTCGCCCACGCCATGCGCCGCCTCGTGCACGGCGACCTCGCCGGCATGTTCGACGCCCCCAGCACAGTGGCCTTCGACCCCAACTCGCCCATGCTGACCATCGACCTGTCATGCCTGGGCGGATCCGGCGACGACACCGCCCTCGTCCTCGCCATGACCTGCGCCTCCGCGTGGATGGAATCTGCGCTGTCCGACCCGAACGGCGGCCGGCGCTGGATCGTCTACGACGAAGCCTGGCGCCTGATGCGCCACCCCGGCCTGCTCGCGAGGATGCAGTCCCAGTGGAAGCTGAGCCGCGGCCTGGGCATCGCCAACCTGATGGTGATCCACCGGCTGTCCGACCTGCTCACCGCAGGAGATGCCGGATCCCGCGGTCGCGCCCTGGCCGAAGGTCTGCTCGCCGACTGCTCCACCCGCATCATCTACCGCCAGGAGACCGACCAACTCCATGCGGCAGCAGCCCTGTTGGGGCTCACGTCGGTGGAAGCCGACGCGATCTCCCACCTCAACCGCGGCCGAGGGCTCTGGAAGGTCGCGGGGCGCAGCTTCATCGTGCAGCACCTCCTGCACCCCCACGAGCTGGCGCTCTTCGACACCGACGCCCGCATGCACTGACCCCAAGATTTCCGACCGCACCGGCTGCCACCTGCGACTTTTCAGCCTTCACCACCGGGAACCCATGCCCCCAGCCCGCAACGACCTGAACGCCTTCGCCACCAACCTGGCCTTCCGCTTGCCGGGTATCTGGAACAGCGAGTACCACCACCACTCCGCCTACAAAGACCAGTTCCCCCTCGCCGAACAGCTCTGGGACGTCGGTCATGTCGACTGGGTGGTCAGCGAGTTCGTCCTCGCCCACGACGCCGTCCTGCACGGCCCTGGCGGCAAGCGCCTCTTTGTCACCGACCGTCCGCTACACACGCACCAGTTCGTCGTCGCCCCGCTCGAGCCGGACGACGCCCACCTCAAGCCCCACCACTTCGTCGGCGTCACCGAGCCGAACGGCATCGCCGTCCCCAACGATCCGGTACGCGCCTCCACTCGAATCGCCCGCCGGCTCCTTCCCCGCTACGAGCATGCGCTGCAGACCGTCCGCCGAAACGCCGTCGAGCAGCCCGAGCCCCCGCACCGGCCGGCTCCGCCGCAGGTTGCCCAGGTGGTGACGCTGACCTGGTACGACGACGGGGCGCTCGGGGCGCCGTACGGCAGCGTGCCGGAGCAGGCGCGGATGGCGCTGTACGCGCACGGATTCCAGTACCACCCGCACCAGGCAGCCTTCCTGCTGCCCGCTGCGTACGGCGAGGACGGCCGCGCTCTGCGGATTCAGGCGGTCGCCCGCCGGCTCGCCGAGCAGGGCATCGGCGTGAACCTGCGCCACGCCGCACCGACCACGACCGCCGTGCTGCCGCCCTCGCGGCCCACGGCCGTCCGCAGCCATCACCGCTGACTGCGCCTTCGCCCGGATGCCAGTCTGCGGCGGCGCCGGGGAGGTGCACCGTGCGCTACCTCGGCACTCCCTCGGGGCCTGACATACGGGCCGCGATGAGCGCTGGACGCATCGGCTGTATGACCACCCCGGCGCAAGGCAGCCGCATCCCCGAGGGCGCCCTGTACGCCTGCGACAACTCCAAGTTCGGCAGCGACGGCAAGGGCCGCTATTGGCCGGGCGCCGAGGCGTGGTTCGCCTGGCTGTCGCGAACCATCGACAGGTACGGGCCGGATCGCTGTCTGTGGGCGCTCGCCCCGGACCAGCCGTTCGACGCCGCCGGCACCCTCACCGAGTCCCTCCCGTGGCTGGCCCGCATTCGAGAGCTGGGTGTCCCCGCGGCCTTCGCGGCACAGGACGGCTGCGATCAACCCGGGCTGCTGCCCTGGGACAGCTTCGACGTCCTCTTCCTGGCCGGATCGACCGAATGGAAACTCGGCCCGGTAGCCGAACGGCTGGCCCGCGAGGCGAAGGCCCGCGGCAAGGGCGTGCACATGGGGCGCGTGAACTCCCGGTCCCGTCTGGGGATCGCCGAGTGGTTCGGCTGCGACAGCGCCGACGGCACCTACCTCGCGTACGGACCCAACAAGAACCTGCCCAAGCTCCTCAAATGGCTCGACGAACTCGACGGCAACCCCTCCCTCCTCGGCGGCAGACACCCCTTCGGCGCTCCCGACACGGTGTCGAGCACCTCACCCCCGCGCGAAGCCCCCCGCCGCCGCACACCACCAGGTCAAGCGACTGCCACGACAGCACAGGTGTCCCCGCCCGCGAGGTCACACGCTCCTGCCGTTGCGACGACCGGACGTCCAGGCGCCCGAACCCGCTGACCGCGCCGTCACCCGCCGCACACGATCAGGAGTCCATCTGCCCTTCCCATACGACCAGGTCAGCCAGCTGCACTCGCTGGCCGAGCGCATCCACAACGCGGCCGACGAGCTGCCGCTCACCGACTCGGTGCACTCCGGCGTCGACAACCTCGATGACCTCGACGACAGCACTCGCGACATCGCCGGACTGATCACCCACCTCACCACCGCGGCAGCCTTCGCCGCGGGCACCGTGCACCGCGCTCGCGACCCTGAAGCCGACGTCACCCGACGCACGGTCACCCAGCTCACGCGCACCGTGGGCGCCCTCGGGCACGCCCTGGCCGACCTCGGCGAAGCCGTCGCCCACGCCGGCGCCCTCCACCAGCTCAGCTCGCTTCCCCGCTCCCCGCAGCGCACCACGGCCATCGAGTCCGAGCGCTCCCAGCTGTACGCCCGGATCGCCAGCACGCGCCGTCAGCTGAACCAGGCCGGCGGCCGGCTCCATCAGGAGGCCGACCGGCTCACCGCTCCGCCGACGCCGAACCGCAGCCCCCGCGCGACCAGCGCCACCCCCGTCCCCCCGCCCATCCCTGCCATCTCCCGCACCCGCTGATCCCTTCCTGCCCAAGACCCTGGAGCACACCCATCCACACCGCCCGCCGCGCCCTTCCCCTGCTCGCCTGTGCCGCGCTGCTCGCCGGGGCCGCCACCGCCTGCAGCAGCGACGACGCACCGTCCGCGAAGAAGAACCCCACCACGCCCGCCGCGCCGAAGCCGGTGCCCGCGCTCAGTGACGCGCAGGCCCGCGCCGTCATCACCAACTACTCGAAGATCAACAACGAGGCCAACGCACAGCGCGACCGGACCCTGCTCGACACCGTCGAGGACGGCCCGCTGTACGCGATGTCCGTCTCCGACTACATCGAGACCGAGGGCCTGCCCAAGGCCGACCGCAAGCCGTACAAGCCCTGGTCGTACGACATCTCCAGCGCCAAGTTGTACATCCCGCGCTTCACCGCCGGCCAGGACCGCTGGTTCGCCGCCGCCCTCTCCGGCGAGAAGGGCAAGGACCCGAGCCGCATAGCCGTCTTCGCCGAGCAGCCGAAGAACAAGCGGTGGGAGATGGTCTCCGTCGTCGACCTCGACAACACGACGCTCCCGCACGTCGCCCTCGACAAGGACGGCTACGCCACTGCGGTCGCCGCCAGCGGCAACAAGCAGCTCGCGGCCGACTCCGACGTGCTGCGCACCGCTGTGATTGACAACTTCGCGAGCGGCGGGACGAACACCGGTACCAAGGTCTTCGCCCCGACCAAGGCCAGCAAGCAGCAGATCAAGGTCCACGACAAAACGACCCGCAAGTTCGGGAAGTTGGGCACCACCGTCTTCGCCGGGGGCACCAACCGTTTCAAGGACGCCTACGCGCTGAAGACCGGCGACGGCGGTGCACTGGTGCTGTTCGCCCACACGCACACGCAGACCGACGCCGTCGCGCACTCCGGGCTGCAGATCAACCCCGGCAAGGACGACAACGCCTGGCTCCACGGCATCCCGCGCACGTCGGTGACGTACACGTTCGTCTGCGCCGACGCCGCCACTGTGCCCGCGAAGGCCGCCTCGTCCCGGCTGATCGGCTACACGTGCGCCCGCACCGACGCCTCCGGTCCGCCCGTCGGCTCCGCTTCGACGGACCGTGCGTAGCCGTCCGGAGGAGTCCCTTGTCCCTGCCGCACCCCGACTTCGAGCTGTACGACAACGTCGGCCGCACCACCCAGCAAATCACCGCCCATCGGGACGACCGCCCTACCGCCGACGACCTGCATCGCTGGGCCGCCCACGACGCACGGGAGTTCAGCACCTCGCTCCCCGACGAAGAGGCTGGTCAGAGCATCATCGACTGGACCCGTCAGCTCTACCGGGTACGCACAGCAGCCGAGTTGAACACCGTTGCGCAGGCCGTCCTCGGCGACGGACGCAGTGGCCTCGGCGAGCTGCACACGTTCCTGGAGACCGCGGCCGAATGGTGCGAGCACAACCAGGAACCAGGCATCGCCGCGCGCTACCGCCAGCACGCCGAGGAGCTGTCAGCACTCGGTGATCGACTCGCCTACTTGAGCGAGGACCATCTGGCCAGCACCTACCGGCGCACAAACCGGTCGGCATCCGCGCAGCCCCCACGGACCGTACCGGCGGCTCCTGTCGTGCCGCCAGCGCCCGCGCGCCGATCCGCCCGCTGACCCCGCCCACGACAGGAAGATCCTCTGTCCACTCGTTCTGTCATCGCCCGCCCCACCGGCACCGGATACGCCGGCAGTTACGTCCACTGGGACGGCTGCCCCAGCCACCACCTGCCCCTGCTGCTCGCCGCACACCAGCATCGCTTCGCCGGGGACACCGACGCCCTGACCGCGTACCTCATCGACGAGGCTCCGGAGGGCTGGTCCGTCCTGGGCACCGACCTCCTGGACGGTGCACCCGATGCGCTGCGCGAGCACCTGGCCGGCGGGCGTAACGAACCCGGCCGCCGGTACCCGGCTCACCCGACGTTGCCCCCCTTCACCTGGACCGAGCGAACGGCGTCCCAGCTGAGCTGGGGCTACGTCCTCCACCCGCCGGGCATCGAAGTGATCAGCGCGCCCGGCGCGGCACGCGGTCCGATCGTCGCGTGGGGCACTGACCCCCGCGCCAGGTTCCGCGACACCGCCAGCCTGTGGGCGCCCGACCGGCCGATCCCGGCCAGCGTCCCGCCGAAGGCCACCGCGCGCACGGCGGCGCCCGGCCCCACGCCGTCGCCCATCGCGGCAGCGCCGACGCGTCCTCGGGCGCACTGACCACCCCATTTCAGGAGACCGACCTGTCCACCCGCTCTGTCATCGCCCGCCCCACCGCCGACGGCTACGCTGGCATGTACGTCCACTTCGACGGCTACCCCGACAACAAGCTCCCGCTGCTCCTGGCCGCCTACCAGCACCGGTTCGCCGGCGACCTGGAGGCCATGGCCCGCCACTTGATCGACGACGTGGAACACGGCTGGGACGAACTGGGCACCGACCTCCTCGACGGCGCACCCACCGCCCTGCGCCGCTCCCTGACCGGGGGCGATGAATACCCCAGCCGTCAGATGACCAACGTGATCAATGCGGACGGCAGCCCGGCAGAGCGTGAGCTGATCACGCAGGACGGCACCGGCGAGCTGGAGTGGGCGTACGTCCTGCACCCGCACGGCATCGAGGTGATCGCCCTGCATGCGTACGACCGCGGTCCCGTCGTCGCGTGGGACACCGACCCGCGCAGCCGAGTCACGACGAATCCGAGCGCGTGGCACCCGGACACGCCGGCTCCGACCGTTGCGCCGCGCACCGCCCCGCGCCTGTCCACGACCGCGTCCGCGCCGGCGCCAGCGCCCCGAAAGATCGCCCGCCGCTAGCACGGGCTCCCCGCACCGTCCCCGACCGCCACTCCGCCCGGAGAACCCGCTGTCCCCGCACTCCCGCCCGAAGATCACCGTGGTCATCGCCACCCAGCTCCGCCCGGATCGCCTCGCATTCCTTGCGGCCATGCACGCCAGCCTGTGCCGCCAGAGCGTGCCGTGGGAGGCCGTCGTCGCCCTCGACGGAGCCGACCCCGCCCGGCTGCCCGGCGCCCTCGCCGCCGACCCGCGCGTGCGCATCCTCGCCCTGCCGCGCCCGGTCGGTGCGGCCTGCGCCCGGAACTTCGCGCTCACCGAAGTTCGCACCGAGTACCTGAACTGGGCCGATGACGATGACGAGTTCACTGACTGGGCCATGGCGCTGCGGCTGCACACTCTGGAGGAAACCGGGGTGGGCTGGTGCGCCGGATACAGCCAGGACCTCCACCCTGACGGGGCCACGACCCTATGGCGGCCCCCGACTCCGCCGGGCCGGCACGAGGCCGGGGACGTGTGGCGGTACTGGAAGGACCCCGCTGACACCATCCCGCTCGGCCCGACCACCATCCTCGCCCGCACCGACCTGGTACGTGCGGCTCCCATGGGCGGACTCGTCCAGGGCGAGGACTACTGCACCCTCGCGGTCACCTGCCTCGCCCCGGGCATCGTGCTGCCCGTGCCGGTCTACCGGTACCGCAAGCACGCCGGGCAGATGACAGCGCAGGACTCATACGACCAACTGGAGGCGAGGGCGCGGGTCTTCGCCCACCGGTTTGGTGTCAGCCTGCGCGCCGCGTCCTCGCCGTTACGCGAAGCCGCTTCCGCCGCGCGTAGTTGAGACGGCCCTTGCCCCGCCCCACTCCTACCCACCAAAGGCACCTATGCCCGACACCCCCGCTCAGGACCACGCCCCGCAGAAGGTCCTCATCTCTCCCCGCTACCTGGCCGCCAGCCTGCCCACCACCCACCACGACTTCCTGGACGTCTTCGCCGAAGAGACAGGGTGGAGTGCGCAGACGGACAACTCGGCCCTGACCGTGACCAGTCCCTGCCGGCGCGTCACCATCCGGCACGACCAGACGGCCGTGGGCCGAGGCCCCCACCTGGTGGTCTCGGCCCGTAGCGACGAGGACGCGTCCGAGCGATGGCGCACGAGCGTCAGCGGCGCCGTGCCGGTCGAGTTCGTCTCCACGCTCCTCGGCACCCTGGCAGCCGAACTGGAAGCCGACCCGGATCACGTCGTCTACGGAATCGGCGCCGAGCCCGGCCAGTTCGAGCTGCTGGTCGAGATCGACGCCTGGAACCACTTCGAGGCTTCCGGACTCTCCGGGTTCATCTCCCGCGACGGGCAGGCAGCCGTGATCGGCCGACCGCCGGACTCGGTGGCGCCGCCCATCCACGGCGACGCATCCATCGCCTGGCACGTGGCTGCCTCCCCGGACGACCTCGGTCACCTGTGGGACATCTCGTTCACGCAGAAGGCGCCCGACTTCCTCATGCATGCCGTCGTCGCCAAGACCCTCGATCCCCGGCCCATCCTGCGCTCCACGGCGTTCCCGTTCCCCAAGGCCGTCGTGCCCCTGGTGACCATCACGCACGTTCCGTCGGCTCGGCCTCCCGCGGCGCGGCCGTCACCCGCCGGCCCGGCGCGCAGCCCCGAGCCCAAGCGCGCCCCGAAGACCCGCTGAGCCCCGTCCGCCTGGACGACGTCGCCTGCGGGCTCGACCCACCAGGACCTTGATGCCCACCCCCTCGGCCTCGTCGCCATCGCCTCCGGTGAAAATTACGACCAGGCCAACCAGGCCCTCGAAGCTGCCGGATTCAGCCGCCTGTCCAACGGCGCGTACACCGCCTCGCTCGCCGACGCGGAGGCCGCCCGGCACACCGCGAGCGCCCTAGTGCACCGCGCCCACGAACACGGCGCCACCCTCATCACCAGCTCTCGGCCCTACCTCGGCGACGTCGGCATCGAGATCGCCGCCCGGCTGCCCGGCACCTGGAGCCCGAGCTGGAGATCTACGCCCACCCGCTGGGCAGGACGATCTCTGGTACGGGCTCTGGGAAGCCGGCGCGATCCACCAGGCCCTCGAAGACCACCGCATCCCGTTCGCGTCCGTACTGAAGAACGGCACGGGTACCGAACTGCTCCTGGTCGAGCGGCCCGGCCACCGCGGCGGCTACCTTCTCGGCGCGCTCACCGATCACGAGAAGGAAGACGTCCGCGACGATCCCGCCACGCCGCGCAGCATGGTGCTGCCCGCCGACCCGGGCTTCGCCGCGCACGCCGTGACCCACACGTTCCTGCCCGCCTACCGTCGCGCCCTGCACCACCGGGACCTGAACACCGTCCTGTCGGCGCTGGAACGTATCCGGGGGGAACACCAGACCCTGAAGACAATCAAGGACTCCGGCCGGTACAGCAACGCAGTGCCACTCGGCGACTCCCGCCTGATCGCCGGAATGGAACGGGACTTCGCCGACCACGCCTGGCTGGAGTTCCGTCACATCCTCGAACACGCGCCACTCCTCCTCTCGCGCTGCCGCCCCGCTGCCACCGCCGACCCGACGACGGTGCAGCACTGACCCGACTGCGCGAGGCACTCGCCCACAGCCAGGACACCTGGGATGAGTGGAACGGCCTGCGGCACGAGTTGCACTCGGTACCCGGACGCTGCCGGCCCAAGAGTGGAGCCAGGTCCGCGGGCAGATGGGCCTCGCCGTCCTGCCGGCCATCGAGACCTGGCTCGCCGACAGCGAGGCGTTCGAGCGCCAGGTCCGCGCAGCCGTACCGGGCGGACCTGGCGGCTCTGTCCACGCCCAGCCCACGGCTGCTCACCGCCCGCACCGTTCCGCCGCCTGCGCCCCGCGCCGCGGCAGCGCACCGCTGACCGCTCCAGAAAGGAATCCTCTCTGTCCGACCACTTCCGGTTCGGCGCCCACCCCGACCACAGATTCGTGGCCGCCGCCACCGCCAACATCCCCGCACAACTCGCCAACTGGTTCCTCGTACGCGAGCAGTTCGAGCCCGTACCCGACACCCCGGGCCTGTACCGGCTCACCAACCCCGAACAGGACGGGATCCGCCGCACGCGCCAGGCCGTTCACGACCTTCGACGCCACGGCTACGAAGTCCACGCCGACTACAGCCTCGACCCCGGCCGCAGCGCCTCCCCGCCCCGGCCGACCGTGCGCAACGGGCTGATGGAGCGCCGCGACCGCATCGCGCAGGCAGCCGCCACCCGCTCCCCGCAGCAACGCGGCGCCCCGACCACCGCGCTCCCCGAGTCTCTGCCCCAGCCCGGCGCCGTACCGGTGGGCGGGCGTGCCCAAGCAGCCGGGAAGGTACGGAGCCGATGAGCGACGAGCCGATCCGCATCACCCGCGGCCAGGGCGGCGAAGTCGACGTCGAGGGCCCGGTCGACGGCTTCGCCGCGAGCGTCCTCCAGCGCGCCGGATTCGACACCTACCCCACCTTGCGCGGCGTCTGGATCCGGCTGCCGTTCGACCTGGGCCGCACCTGGGAGAACGAACACGCCACCTGGGCGGCCGAGATGCTCACCGCCGCCCGCTACAGCATCGACCTCGACCCCGACCTGCACCCCACCCCGCCCGCCGCGTCCGCACCGTCAGCAATGCGCCGAACGAAGGCCATGACAGCCCAGCCTCCTCCGTCCACTGCCCCAAGACGGTCCAGGCGCTGAACTCCCAGCGTCGTGGCTCGCGCTTCCGCGCAGAAGCCACGGTGGTCACATGTCCCCACCAGCGCCCGGTGCGGTCATTTGCAGCAGGTCAGGGACGGAAACCTCGCGCCCTGGGCGGAATTGAATGACCGCCACCCGAATGGGTGAACGCAGCTTCACGGCCGGTCCGGTACCCCCGGCCGGCCAGCTACCCCTGCCCCCGGCCGGACCTGCGGACATCCGCAGGACGCCCCCCTCACCACAGCGTGCTCTGGCCGCGGTAAGCGACGCAGCCCCACCCGGGAAAGTTCCGGCACAAAAAAACCCGTCACACATTTGGGTGACCAAGGCAAGAAAAGCTCAGCCCACCCCTCGGCATTTAGCGCCCCGCAAAGTGAAATGCTGGAGCACCCACACACAAATCACACCGCCCATTTCGGTGACGCGTCGTGAAATGCCGAACCGAATTTCACCTCCACCAAAATCACTTCGGTGGTAGAGTCTTAAGCGTCATCCACAATGACGGCGGGGCCTGCCCGGCCTCCAACCAGTACAGACCCCGCCAGGGTTGACGTGGATGCCACGTAGGGGTCCGCCGCACGCGGACTCCTACGTGGACACCCTGGTTACAACAGCCAGGACTTGAACACTTGCGCGAAGCGCACAGCGATCAGCCCGAGTTGCGCCCAGAGGAGCACAACCCTCAAGCGTCGAATCCGGCGCACGCGGCGTCGGAGCCTCGACCTCTCGGCTGGCTCTTCCTTGTCCAGGGTCACGTCTATCACCCCCTTCCGATTCAGGCCCGGAAAAGGGCTTTTCCAGGGATCAACTTACCATCCCGAGGGCTGACGGACTCGCCGCCGGACACGCGTGCCCTAACCGCACCGCTGGCGATTGAGTAAATTAGTGAATGGGCCGCCCGCCGCCCCCAACGGCGAAATAGATACCAGCTTTAGACCGGATCCGCAGGTCACCCTGGGTTTCCCCGTGAACCTTAAGAGACAATCACCGATCCGGGCACCCCCGCATTCGTCTCTGCACCCCGTCCACGACGTGGCGCAGGTCACAGTCCATGCGTTCTCGTGCCGTTCATTCGGGGAGGTCTGGCCGCCGCCCCTATCCCACCTGTGCCGGGCCTTGCGTCGTCCGACAGACCCCGCGCACCGTCCCTGTTTCCCTCAACTACCTAGAGTTCTATGACCGTTGTTGGCCCACCCGGCTATCGGAACGTGCGGAAAGGCGAGTCAGGTAGCTGCAGGGCGGTGAGGCCCGCCCTGGAGCATGTCGGCAGTCACTGCCCATCGTTCGTGGTCCAGCCACGCACCGCTGATGTGCTGGAAGCTCCGGGCCCCCTCGCCTTCGCCCAACACCCCACCGCCTTCCCGCCACCACCGACAGGAGATCCGCCTTGCCCGAAACACCAGCAGAGCCATTCATGACCATCCGGCACACCATCACCGGCGAGATCACCACCACCGGCTACAACGCCGCCGCCCGGCGGATCCTGCTCCAGGACGGCTTCGAAGAGACACCAGGCTGCGCCTGCCGAGCGACGGAACCCGGTACGAAGCGGACGCACGGGCCTGCTCGGCAGCCAGCGAGCTGCTCGTCGCCGGCCACCCCGTGCACCTGCACCGAGCCCCCGGTCGGCCGGTGAGCGCCGACGGTACGCCCCGGTTGGCCCTGTCGCCGATGTCGGCACAGTCCGTGATCCGCTCCGAGAGCGGCCAGCTCTCCAGTGCATCGCCAACCCCGCCCGCACCCGCACCCGCACCCGCACCTGTTGAAGGATCCTCGTTTGACCACACCCGGAACGCCTCCCAGTCCAGCGCGCACCAAGGGTGGCGAACTACGGGCCAAGGTGGCCCGACTGCTGGCCGACCGGCCGGCGGACACGCTCACCATCGGGGACATGGCCAGGCAACTGGGCCACTCCCACGGCGCCGTCCGCAACGCCGCCCTCACCCTGGTGCGACGCGGCGAGGCCGACCAAGGCGGAACCGGACAACCGGAGTTCCGCGCGAACACGAAAACCGCCGCAGCCGCGCAGACCGCTGTGATCAGCCCACCGGGCACCCACTCTCCCCGCGCCCAGGCGGCCACGGCCCGCACGTCCCTTCCCGCCGCAACCACACCCAGGCAGACCGGCCCGATCCGCCGCGCGGGGGGCCAGCTCTACCACCCCCGGGAGCTGGCCGATCTGCCCGACGTCGAGGCACTCAATCGCCTGCGCGACGCCGACGTGCCGGTACTGCTCTACGGCCCTCCGGGCACCGGCAAGACGAGTCTGGTCGAGGCGGCGTTCGAGGACCTGCTCACCGTCGCCGGTGACGGCGACACCACGGTCGGCGACTTGATCGGCGAGTACACACAGGACGACGCGGGAACCTACGTCTTCCAGTACGGGCCGCTGGTCACCGCGATGACCGAGGGCCGCGCCCTGCTGATCGACGATGCCACCTTGATCTCACCGAAGGTCCTGGCAGCGCTGTATCCCGCGATGGACGGGCGCAGGCAGATCCAGGTCAAGGCCCACAAGGGCGAGACCATCAAGGCCGAGCCGGGCTTCTACGTGGTGGCGGGCCACAATCCCGGCGTCCACGGCGCGGTGTTGACGGAGGCGCTCGCGAGCCGGTTCAGCGTGCAAATCCAGATCGGCACGGACTATGACCTCGCCCTGGCCTTGAGGATCGATGCCCGGGTGGTCCGGGTCGCCCGACACCTCGCCCACCAGGTCGAACTCGGCGAGCTGGGCTGGGCCCCCCAACTGCGAGAGCTGCTCAGCTACCAGAAGACCGAGGCCGTCCTCGGCACCAAAGCCGCGCTCGCGAACCTCGTCGGCATCGCCCCTGTGGAGGATCGCGACGCCGTCGCCGCCGCCGTCATCAAGGCTGCCGGCGTCAAGAAGATCGCGCCCCTCACCCTCGGCAAGCAGCTCCCCGCCTCAGCTGCCCGGCGGCCCCCGGGCAGCACCGGCTCCGCACACCGGGGCCGCTCGCGATGAGCGCCCACCACCACATCCAGCGCCCCGCCACCACGCCGGACAACGACGCCGACCTCGCGCGATGGGACGACGACGGCGCCCCGCCCGCGCAACCCCGTTCCTCCCCGGACGCGTGGCTGCGCGTGGGAGCCGAACTCGGCGACCGGCTGGTCGCCCTCTCCGGCCGCCAGGACCTCCTCGTCACCTGCCGCCCCGGCACGCGCAGCGGAGCACCGGCCGCGTTCTTCCCCACTCTGGGCGAGGTCGAGTTCGACGCCGGCCTGTTCGCCCCGCTTAAGCCCCACGAGATCCATCCGCGGATCGTGGGCGACGAGGAGCGGTATCCCGCCGCCTGGGGAGTGTTCGTCCACGAGGCCGCGCACGCGGCCCACTCCGTCTGGACGGCGCCTGCCGGAGCGAACCCCCGTGTCGTCGAGGCCGCGCTCCTGCTGGAAGAGAGCCGTGTCGAAGGCGCACACCTGATCACTCGGCCCACGGACCGCACGTACCTGCGCACCAGTGCCCGAACCCTGGTCATGCCCGACATCGCCCACCCCACCCTCCAGGGCATCGAGCACGCCGCCGCCGTGGCGGCCCTGGTCCTCGGCCGCCGTGACGTCGGCATCCTGGACGCCGGCGAGACCCGGGCCGTCGCCGATCTGTGCGAAAAGGTGCTGGGCGCAGACCTGCTGGCCACACTCACCCGCATCTGGACCGCAGCCCACCAGTGCGCCGACCACGACGCCACGACCATGCTCGTACAGGCTCAACAATGGTGCGACGCTCTGGACACCGCGACCCCCGCCCTGCCCGTGCCGGAGAACCTCACCGATCTGCTGTCCGGCGCCGTGGGAGTCGTCATGGACAGCACGGCAGCCACCGACGCCGCCGACCTCGCGGCACAGGCCGCAGCCACCAACGCCATGGCCGCGCAGTCCAAGACGCAGGCTCAGGACCGCGCCCAGCGGGCCGGCCAGCGACGCAAAGCCGCCGCCACCGCCAAGTCGGTCTTCAACGCCCGTGGCACCACCGTCAGCCCCGACGGCACACCGGCGCCCTACGGCAACCCGGTCACCGGCACCCGCAGGCCCACCGCCGCCGAGCAGAGTGCCGCCGCGCGCCTGAGCCGCGCCCTGCGTGCCGCCGCCTACCGCGAGCGGACCGAGGAGAAGACCACCAGCCCCACCCCGCCCGGCCGCCTCAACATGCGCGCGGCCCTCGCCCGCGACGCTCAACGCGCGGCCGGATCGGTCCCCACCGCGGAACCGTTCACCCACACCCGCCGCCGGAACTCCCCCACCCCACCGCTGCGTGTGGGTATCGCCGTCGACGTCTCCGGCTCCATGCGTGCCGCCTGCGCGCCCGTCGCGTCCGCTGCCTGGATCGTGGCACGCGCAGCAGCCCTGACCGACCCCGACTCCCTTACCGCCACCATCGCCTATGACAGGCACCTGACCGCACTGACCCGACCCACCCACCGAGCACCTGCGCGCGTGACGACGTTCGATGCCAACGGCGGCCACCACAACCTCGCCGACGCCATCGACGCACTCGACCACGGCCTCGAACTCAGCCGCCCCGGCGCCGGCCGCCTCCTCGTGATCGTCACCGACGCCCGGTACGGCAGCGACGAAACCGCTCAAGCCGTCACCCGCGTCAAGCAGCTCACGACCGCCGGCTGCGCCGTACTCCAGCTCACCCTCACCCCGAAGTCCCACCACCTGCCGGGGACCACCTTGCTGCACCTGCCCCAGCCCTCCAGCGCTCCCGCCGCCATCGCCACGGCGGCCACAGACGCCATCCGCAGAACACGCTGAGACGACACAGAAGACAGAAAGCAGGAACAACCACGTGGCAATCCGTACGACGTGGAACATCGTCCACAGCTGTGGACACGAAATCTCGCATGATCTTTCCAACCGCCCCGCCGACCGGCGCGCCTCATTCGCCCGCTGGCTGCAGGGCCGCGACTGCACCGACTGCTGGAAGGCCGCCCGCGACCAGGACAGCGCCGGCAAGGAGGAGTGGCTGGCCGCCAAGCGCGCCGAGGAGCAGCAGGCCGCCCGCGAGTGGGCCGAGCAGTTCGACATACCGCCGCTCGAAGGACCCGCAAAGGCCCTCGCCTGGGGCGAGCGCTCCCGGCACCAGCTCGTCACCGCCGCGTACAGCGCGTTGGTGAGCGAGGGCACCTGGGACGAGGCCGACTGGGCCGTCCTGGAAGACAAGATCCGCACCGTCGCCCGCGCCGGATGGTGGATCGATCAGAGGGACGCTGAGGGCTCTGACCTGCCCGAACTCCTGGACGCCGCTGCCTCGGACGACATCGGGACGGAGAACCCGTTCCGGTAGGACGCGGGCCGTATACCCGACGATCCCCGGTTACCGAAACCGGGGATCGTCCGGATCCTTGTTCCTCCCACCGCCTCCCCGCGCGCCTCGTGGAAGGAACTTCGCTGTGCCCGCATCCCGCCATCCGCATGCCCCCCGTGACATCGTCACCCCCGACCGGGACATCACCCACGCCCACTTCCGGCCCGGCGACCAGGTCGTCATCCTCAAGGGCATCTCCGGCAGCGAACTGTGGGGCGACGCCTACAAGGTCGTCACCCCCTCGTGGCACACCCCGACCGACGAGGACGGCTGGCGCGTGTACGACCCGGCCGGGGGCGAGCGCACGTACATCACCGCGCACCCGCGCTACCTCGTGCACCTCTCCAGCCGCTGCCCGGACTGCCTCATCTACCGGCAGGCGCTGCGCGCTTACCTGGTGCCGCGCCTGGCCGGCGCCGACGGGGACGTCGACTGCGGCTGGTACTCGGTCACCCACCTCAACCAGGTGGTGCACGTCGCCGACGCCCGGGGCGGCCAGTGACGCACGCACTCGGCTCGGAGCGCGCCGCAGCCCTGACGGGTGCGGCTTCAGCGGCCATGGAGGCGATCACCGGGAGCGAGTGGCCGACGCTGCTCGCCGAGGCTCTGCGCGATGTGGAGGCGACGTGGCAGGAGTCGGCCGAAGTGTGCGCCGACGTCGCCTGGCAGGCCCGCGCCGCCGGCAACAGCGCGCTGGTCGTGCTCACCCCCGAGCACGTCACCGACGCCAGCCCGGACCCGGTGATCTGGCGGACGTACCGGCACCTCTACCTCAGCACGCTGCGCTACGACTTCCGCTGCCGGGTCATCGAGGACCTCATGAACAAGGTGCCGGTGAGCGTGCTGAACGAGGACCCGTACAGCGAGGCCCTGTACGGCTTCTCCCGGTTGGGGCAGTCCCGCTCGGACGGACTCGCCGTCCTGCACCGGGTTCTCGTTGCCGCACCCGGCCACCCCAAGACCCTGCACGTCCTGCTGCACGGTGTGTGGCTAGGCACCTTCCTTCCCGGCCGGGCGCCCATGCTGCTGGCCCTGGTGGGGCTGCTCCCCGAGGGCGGGCTGAACGATCCGATCGCGCTGTTCCGCATGGCCTCGGCCCGGCGGAGTCTGGGCCAGTACCCCGAGGCCCTCACCGCCATCGACCACGCCCTGGAGCTGCTGCCGCCCGGCGAACTCGCGGTCCACGCCGACCTGGTGCGCGAACGCCTCCTGATCACCACGGCGCACGATCTGACCCTCCTCATCCTCAACCGCCCGGAACCCACCCCGTGATCATCCGTATTGGACCGCGCGACCTCAGCGCCGTCGAACCGCTTGCCGAAGCCCTCGGTCGCCCGGTCAGCGGCCAAGAGGGCCTGACCGACCACACGGTGGTCGCCCACTGGCAGAACCTGGACCTGTACACCCCTCTCGACGAGGCGCAGACCTGGACGACCTCTGAATTCGCCGAGCACTTGGACGACCCCAACTGGCGCCACCCCGTCCCGGTCAGTCCGCGCGGCGACCGCCGCGCCATCTGGCACACGGACGTGCGGCTGCACCCGGACGACCGTGAACTGTCCCGCCCCGAGTGGACTGAGATCGCCCACCGGATCGCCCGCACCGCCGGCATCCAACGCCCCGATGACGACCACGGCTGCCGCTGGATCGCCGTGCAGGCGCAGCCCGGCCGCCTCGATCTGATCGCCAACCTCATCCGGCCCGACGACACCTGGACGACACAGCCGCACCGGCTGCCCGCACTTCTGGCCGCCGAGAGCCGGCGCATCGAAGCCGAGCTGGACCTCATCTCGCCCCGGACCGGTCCCGATCCGCAGCAAGCCGTCCAGCAGGCCCGGTTCGCGGAGCGCACCCAGCAGGTCGGCTCCGCCGAGACCGTGTCTCAACTCGCCGCCCTGCTGCGGCAGCTCGCCGACGAGCGCACCAGGCCACTGGCCACCGTGCGGGGACTCATCGAGCACGCAGCCCACCGGCTTGAGGGCTTGCCGGATGCCTACGGACCGGACAGCGCCCACCAGTTGGAGATGGTCGCTCGCCGCCTGTACGGCATCCAGCAGAGCCTCGAGTCCATGGCCGCCGCCCTGTCGGCCCCCTCACAGCCGGGCCCTGGATGGCCAACCCGGCCGCCCTCACCGGCCATCTCGACCGGCCCGACCGGCACCCGGCTTGCCCGCTGACCCCTCTGAAAGATCACCTTCTTGCCCCTTGCCGATCGCTTCCTGACCGTGAGGCGCGATGTGCACTCCAGGGAAGTCCTCGCCCGCGGCGGGGACCCCGAAGCCCACAGCATCCTTGAGCGCAGCGGCTTCGTCCCCGTCGTCCGCCTCCACGAGACCTATCACCGCCTGCCCGTCGGCCTCGACGAAGCCGAGGAGAAACGTCTCGCCACCCGCGCCGTCGCCCGGCTGCGTGCCGTGAAGTACGGCGTCGACACCGACAACGCCTTCGACACCGAGATGCGCGAGCCGCACTACCTTCCGCTCGGCTCCTCCATCGCACACCTGGCCGAGCGGATCCGCGACGCCACCACCAGCGACGAGGTCGCCGACGCCCTGACCGAACTCACGGCCTCCCACGACGGCGTGCCCATCGCCCTCGGCGAGGTGCTCGCGGCCACCGCCGCCTTCTATCAAGACCTCGGCCAACCGCCGGATCCGCACACCGCGAAGCGGCTGCAGTACCTCGCCGAGCACCGGCTCGCCGTCCTGTGGTCCGACCTCGCGCACATGCGCAACGACCTCGCCGACCGACACCAAGACCACCCCCAGCGCCGCGCGTGCACCGCCGAGGCCGGACCGGACGAACGCGAAGCCTCCGCCGTCTGCGCCTGCCCGCCGCCCCCGCCGCGCCTGACCACCACTCCCGTCGCCGCTCCTGCCGCACCGGCACACACGCGGCGCTGATCGCACCCTTCCCTCCCGAGGAGCCCATGCACGACCCCACCCCCGACACCAGCCTCGGCTCGTTCGCTGCCGTCCTCGCGGGCGAACTGCCGGGCGCCTGGACCAGCGCGTACCACCGGGACCGTGGCGGCCTCAGCACCCACCACGTCCTCACCGACGCGGTCTGGGACATGAACGAGGTCGCCGAAGCACTGGCCAAACACCCCGTGGACCACTGCGCCGTGCTGCAACGGCACGACGGAACACGCCTGTTCGTCACAGAACAGCCCGGAAACGCCGAGGGATACCTCATCGCCGCACTGGCCCCCGACGACGTACCGACCGATGCATTCCGAGGCGTACGCGAGCCCGACGGAATCGCAGTCGACGCCGACCCGTTCAGCGCGGCCGAGAACATCACCTTCGACCTCCTTCCCCGCTACTACGTCGCGGCCCACCAGGTGTTCAAGAACGCCGAGCACCTCACGCGGGAATCGTCCGCTCCAGAACTCCTGGTCATGACCTGGTCGGACGGTGCACTCGTGGTCGACAAGCCCGACCGCGCCGACATCACCCGGGTACTGACTGACCACGGCTTCGTCCTCGACACAGCGCGAGCCGTCCTTGTCCTGCCGGGCGACGACACCGCCCGCCAGGCTGCCTCCGTACGAGCCACCGGAGAACGGCTGTCCGCGCTGGGCATCGACACCGTGCTGCGCCATCCCCAGACGCGGCCCGCCCTGGACACTACCCCCGTCACGCCGCCCGCCACCTCGTCCGCGCCGCCCGCACGACGGCGATAGCCCCGACCCGCACAGGAGAAACCGCACGTGGGATCCCGTGCCGACGTTGAAGGCACCGACGTCACGATCTACCTCAAGCCCCTCACCGACGCCGTGCACGCCGACACCCCAACCGGCGCGCCCGAGCAGCTGCTCGCCCTCCTCGACCAGCTCGGCTTCGAGCGCCGGACCCTGCCCACTCCCGGGCCCGCCTCCGTCTGGCACGAAGCACCCGCCCACCTCGACGAGGACGCGAAGAAGCAGCTCGCCACCCATGCGGTGCCCTGGCTGCACAAGGCCGGATATGTGGTCCGCATCGACGATGACGTCTGGGACGCCGCCGCCTACACCGACGCCGCAACGGCGGTGCGCGACCACGGCGCCCCGGCCCCGCCACTCGCCGTGCCCGCCATGGGGCGTCCGGCAGGGACACGCCGCCGGTGAGCCTCGCCGATGACTACGACGTCGACGTCACCTTCTACCACCGCGACGGAACGATCTACGCCGACACCCGCGCCGGCACCGGTGAGCCCCTCCTGGCGCTGCTCGACGCCCTCGGCCAACCAGGCCGAGGGTGACGTCTGGCATCAGATCCCGGACGAGATGGACGAGATCGCCATGAAGGCCCTGGCCGACCAGGCCGCGCCGCTGCTGGCCCGTGCCGGATACCGGCTCGACATCGACGCGGGCCTCTTCGGCGGCACTGCCTATCGCGCAGCACTCGCCGAACAGGCAGCACACCGACCAGCACCGCCACCCACACCACCCGCCGCGCAAGCACGCCGTACGCGCTGACCGACCGCCCCTCGCCGGCCCCGGTCTACCGGGACCGGCCCCACCCTCGCCAGGAGCCCGCCGTCACTCACAAGCCCGACCGCACACCCCCGCCCATCACCGCCGACCGCAAGCCCCGCCTGGTCACCGCCCTGTTCCGCCGCTACCTGCGCGCCGTGAGCGTCGGCAGCTGGGGGCGCAACATCCCGTTGGCGGGCGGACGCCCCGAGGCGGCCCTCGACGAAGCCCGCCGCCGCGACGCCGCCCTCCTCGTGGAGAGCTACCGCATCCGTCACCACAACTAGCAGGCCCGAACGGCCTGTTCAGGAGGCCCATGCCCGACTCGACTCTCCCCTCCATACAGCTGGCCAACGCCATCACCGCCCAGATCGGCCAGCTCCGCCGTCACCTCGCACTGGCGCCGCCGGGCGAGGCAGCCCAGATCCTCGCCAACGTCCTGGACTACGACACCGGTCTCCTCGGTGAAGTCACCGAACTCGTCTCCACCGGCTCGCGTTTCGCGAGGGTCAACTCCGAGCGCGGCATCCTGCCGCCCGAGGTCTGGCTAGCGCTGGGCCGCGCCGCCAACGAACTCGACAGCGTGGGCGTCGACCTCACTGAGCACACCGGCGCCATCAAGAAGGTCGCCGCGCCCGCCCTCAGCTCCAGCGGGCCCACCGCCGCGCCGGTCGCATCGGCGATGGTTATCCGGCGGCGCCGGTGAAGAAGAACAAGCAGTGGTCCGGCTGGGGCCCCACCGTTCAGCAGGCCCAGCAGCACTACCTCGTCGAACCCCGGCACCTCGCCGGCGGCGGAGACCTGCGCTTCGTCACCGAATACCTGCGCGCCTCGGGCTGGAAGGACAAGTCCAAGACCGGCGGTCCCGTCGTGTTCGACAGCCCCGACAAGTCCGTGCGCATCGGCTACGACCCGTTCACCCAGCCCGGCGGCTGGACGATCAGCGGGAAGCAGACCAGGACGGAGGAGGCGTGGCACGCCACTCTCGGCCGGCAGGTCCCCGTCGAGATCGTGGCCGGAATGACCGACGCACTGACCCGGCCGCGCTCCGCCCACGCCCCCAACGTGTGGGCGCCGCTTGAGGCACAGGGCTGGGAAACCGAGCGCGGACAGCACTTCACCGCCCGCAGTCCGGACGGCGACGCCGTCGTCCGCTTCCACCAGTCCGCCCCCGGACAGGCGCACTGGTGGGCCGGCGCCCGCAACGAGCACGGGACGGTATGGGAGGCGACGTTCACGCCGACCACGCCGATGCATTTGGTGCAGGCGTTCAGCACCGCGCTCGCCGACCCGCAGCCGGTGATGCGGCCCCTCGGCCACGTCCCGCCCTCGCAGAGAATCCGCACGACCTCGGTGTCCGTGCTGCCCTCGCAACTCGGCGCATGGCAGCAGGCCCGGATCACCGCGGCCCGCGCCGCCACCTGGGCCAGCAACACCTTCGCCAGCAACCGGGCACGTCCTCAAGGTCCCGGGGCCCGCCCGTATGCCAAGGCCGGGCGGATGCGGTGAGCCACGAGCGCTTCTACTCCAAGGTCAACGGCCCCACCCTGCACCACGTCAACGCCGTCCGCTGGCTGGACGAGGTAACCCCGCGCCATCTGGCCGGCGGGGGCGACCCCCGACATGTGACCGAGCATCTGCTCGCGTCCGGCTGGAGCAACCACTCGGTCCCGGGCTATCCGCATGTCCTGCTGGAGAGCCCCGACCGACGGTTGCACCTCACGCTGGAACCCGAAGAGGACGAGTTCATGTCCTCCTGGCGCGTCCGCCCGGCCCAGGGCCACGCGTGGTCGGCCCAGTTCGGCATCCACACCCCGGTGGAGATCATCGCGGGCTTCACCGACGTTCTGCACGGCACGGGGCCACGACCCGAAGAGGCAGAGCTGTGGCGCCTCGCGGCCAGCCGCGGGTGGACCATGCGGCTGGCCGGCAGGGAGCGGGCCGCGCTGTCCCCGGACGAGACCGCCTACCTGTCCCGCGAGTCCTCGCTCGCTGAAACACCCATCCATCGCTGGGCAGTTCAGGTCTCCGTACCGCTCTCCGAGAAGCGGCACCGGTGGATCTGGAATGCCTCCATCGACGAAGCCGCCCCGCCCGCAGCCCTCACCGGGTTCATCGACGCGCTCACCGATCCCGCCCCGCTGCTCCGCTGGGAGGGGCAGGAACCGCGGCACGCCTTCGGCTTCCTCGACTCACGCCGCAGCCCCGTCACACCGGAACAACACCGCCTGCAGCATCTGCGGCGCCTCGAAACCGTTCAGCGCACCGGCACCTCCTCGCCCGCGCCGCCACCGCCCGGACCAGGTCGCCGCAAGAGACACCGCTGACTCCGGAGCTTGTACGCCCCGTCCGTACGCCCAAGCCGGAGCACGCGTCCGCCGCCGACCGTCTCGCCTCAGCCCGCCGCCCCATCGAAAGTGCATCACCTTGACGCAGTCCCAAGACCTCACGCCCGGTGGCATTGAGCCCCTCACCGCCGAACTCCTGCGCCTCTGCCGTCAGCTCGACAGAGCCGAACGCCCCGAGGATCTCGCCAACATCCTCACTCCGATCGTCGACCGGAGTCACGGTGCACTCCACCTCATCGCCCAGATCTTCGACGTGATCGCAACCACCTGTGCCGACTTCGCTCTCCAAGACCCCTACGCCAACGATCTGCAGGACCTCTGCTGCGACGCATACAGCGAGCTGGCCACCCACAGAGATCGCTTCAACGGACTCGACGAACAGTTCCGCACCTTCTCCCCGGACGTCACACGCATACCCAGGGGACAGCGCCCAGTCCGGCCATGGTGAGCGCGGCCCGTCACTTCCATCCAAGGAGAACATTGCCCATCCCCTCCGCCCCCAGCGCCGACGACGTCGCGCAGACGACCGCCACACTGGCCCAGGTCCAGAACTACCTGCACACCAATCCGTCCGCAGCCGACGTGCTGCCGCTGCTCGCCATCCTCCTCGACGAGGACACCGGCGTCCCCATCCTGCTCGGCGACATCCTTCGCAACGCCGCACGCCTCATCGCCCAGGAGGCGAAGGCGGACAGCGACGAGATCCGTCTGATCGTCGCCGGGCTTCGGGAAGCCGCCCAGGAGGCCACCGACCTGCACGTCCTGCACTGGGACGTACAGCGCCTGAACGGCTACGCGTCTGAGCCCGCCGGCCCCTCGGCGCCGTGACACGTCCCTATATAGCCAGCGCAGCCGACGATCCCTGGTCGCGCATCTGGTTCGACACCACGCCCCGCCACCTCGCCGGAGCCGGTGACCCGCGCCACGTCACCCAGGCCCTGCGGGCCGGCGAGTGGAAGAACTTCGGCGACCCCGACTTCCCCCACGTTGTACTGGGCAGCCCCGACTACCAGCACACGCTCGTCCTGGAGCCGACCCCGGACGCGTACGGCTCCTGGTGGCGGATCTCGTCGCAGCGCTGGTACGCGTCCTTCGGCGGCAACACACCCGTGGAAATCATCGCCGGATTCACCGACGCGCTCCTATGCTCCCCGCCCGGGGCCGAGCCGGATATCTGGCCGACGCTGCAGGCAGCGGGCTGGACGTACGAGTGCGACGAACGGGGCAACGAGCGCGCCCACCATCCGGACGGCATCACCACCATGGAGCGGTCGGCGACGCTGACCAGCGACCACTTCAGCTGGAAGGCCGAAGTCGCGCTACCCACCGGCCTCGGCGGCCACCACCGGCTATGGCACGCGTACTTCGACGACCGCACCCCACGCCACCTGCTCGCCGGATTCGCCACCGCCCTCGTCGACCCCGCTCCCGTCTCCCGCGGCCACTACGACATCCCGCACTCCCACCTCGTCACGCAGGTGGAACGCGGCGCCCAGGGCGAACAGCTCGCCGCCGCCCACGAAGCTCGGCTGAAGGCCAGCCGGTCCGCCGCCCGCCAGGCCCGCCGAAGCGCCGCACCCACCACCCGGCCGCCGGCAGGCCCCGCCGCCGAGGCGGCCACGGCCGCGGCCCGCAACCGCTGACCGCGCGGAGCGGCTCCGGCCGCTCCGCACCCCGCCCGCCATCACAACTGCCCGCCCAAAGGCCCTCTTTGACCATCTCACTCGACCCCGGGAGCGCGTCCCACCGGCTCTATCTGAGCCAGCTCGCCGTCTATCTGCGGCACAGCCGGCAGATCCTCGCCGCCTGGAACCTCTACTCCGACCGGCACTCCGACCCCGAGACGTTCCAGCCCCACGATGAGGATGCCTATGGACGGCGTCAGCAGAAACGCGACGCCGACACCCTGTCCGCGTTCGGCCGGGTGTACTACCACGCCGACGAACTAGTGGACGTCGCCGAGCGGCAGCTCGCCCTGCTGTCGCCTTCCGACCGGACCCGCCGCTACGCATGGCAGGTCCGAGAACTTCGGGATGCCACGCAACGCCTCCATGCGGTTCACGACGACTGGCGTGCGGTACGCGCCGCGCTGCCCGAGAGCGCACGCCCCGGTACGAAGGCGTACGAGGAACCGCTCGCCGAGAGCTACGCGGAAGCCTGGTCCTACCTCGACCAGTGGGCGATCCACGGCCAGGTGCTCTTCGCCGTCAATGCGCTGGCGCAGAGGCACTCGACGGCATCCGCGCGGACCCTGTCGACGTCGGCGCCCGTACACACGGCCACCGCCACGCTGTCCATGGGCCGGCGGTGACGGGCGTGAGCGACGCCGTCGAGCAGGCGTTCATCGCCCCGCGCTCCCTCGCGGGCATCGGCGATCCCGGTTGGATCACCCAGCCGCTGCACCGGGTCTCCGGTTGGAGCTACGGACATGACCCGCTCATCCCTCGCGTCCTGCTCACCAGCCCGGACCAACTTACGCAACTGCGTCTGACCCCCGGCGATCCGGATGATCCGGACTGGTGGACCATCCGGCAGGCGCGAACCGCGGATCATCCCGCCTGGGCCGCCACCTTCCAGGCCCGCACCCCCGTCGAGATCATTGCCGCCTTCACCGACGCGCTCACCGACCCATCCGGTGCGCCCACGGCTTCGCCCGACCCCTTCACGACGTTGCAGGACGCGGGATGGGAACCGCCCCGGCACTTCGGCGGGCTCGCAGCCCCCGACGGCATCACGCGCATCGAGCGGCTCGGCAACCCAGGCAGCGACCTGTGGCACATCGAGACGGCCGTCATCCGAGACCCGACGATCTGGCGAGCCGTGTTCACCGGCACCACGCCCCTGCACCTGATCGCCGCTGTGACACGGGCGCTCGCCGACCCCGCGCCCCTCATGCGCGACCCTCGCCGCATCCCGGGCTGGGCCCGCGACCGCATGACCGTGCACACCCGCCACATCCCCGCGACCGATGTCGCGTTCGCCCTGGAGCGACGCATCAGCGCCCTCACCGAGCGACACCACCACGTGGCCAACGTTGCCCCCACGCCGCCCGGACCGGCGCGAGGCCGCACGCGCTGACCAGTCCGCCGCGACCGGCCCCCTCCTTCCCCGTACTTGGAACAGCCCTTGCCCCAGCCCAACTCCACGTCCAACGACGGCTACGACATAGCCTTCAAGGTCCTCCTCGGCGCCATCGCCGTCGCCGTGCCCCTGTCCAACCTCGCCTGGCTCGGTGGCAATCTCACCGCCTGGACCACCACCTCCAACACCGCCCCCTACCAGCCGGTTCAGGCCCTCCTGCACCCCGACCAGCTGTGGCCCAACCTGAGCGAAACGTCCCTCCTGATCGGCACACGCATCCTGCCCGGCGCCGTACTCGTCGCGCTCGGCATCACCGCCGCGGTGCTCTACAAGCGGCACCGAGGCGGCGGCAGCGGACGCAAGAAGCGCGTCGCTGGCATGGCCAAGCAGAAGGACATCGAGCCGCTGATGGCCAAGGCCATCACCGACAAGGCGCGCTCGCTACGCCCGAGCCTGAAAGACGCCAAGCACATCGCCGCAGCCGACACCGGCATCCTCCTCGGCAATCTCCAGGGCACGCGGCATGAGGTGCGCATGGGGTACGAGGACGTCGCCGTCGCGATCATGGCACCCCGATCCGGCAAGACGACCAGCTTGGCGATCCCCTCGATCCTCAACGCGCCCGGCCCGGTCCTGCTCACCTCCAACAAGGCCGCGGGCGATGCCTACACCGCAACCCTTGATGCGCGGGCGGCCGTCGGCCGGACCTGGTCGATGGACCCGCAGCAGATCGCCCACGCCGAACGGGCCATGTGGTGGAACCCGCTGGCCGACGCCAAGACCCTCGACGGGGCAGGGCGGCTGGCCGGGCACTTCCTCGCCGCGAGCGTGGACGCCTCCCAGCAGGGCGACTTCTGGTCCAAGGCCGGCAGTAACATCCTCTCCCAGCTCTTCCTGGCCGCCGCGCTCGACGAGCGGCCGATCACCGACGTGATGGCCTGGCTCGCCTTTCCCGCCGACCGCACCCCGCTCGACATCCTGCGCGACCACAAGTTCGCCGCCGTCGCCGCCCAGCTCAAGGGCACCGTGGAAGGCCCACCCGAGACAAGGGATGGCATCTACGAAACGGCCCGCCAGTACGCCGCCGCCCTGCTGAACTCGGAGATCGCCGCCTGGGTGACACCCCAAAAGGACGTGCCCGAGTTCCGGCCCTCCGCGTTCGTCACCTCGACGGACACGCTCTACCTGTTGTCGAAGGACGGCGGAGGAGGAGCCTCGGCCCTCATCGCCGCGTGTGCGGACAGCGTGATGCGATCCGCGACCGCTCAGGCCGAGCGTGCCGGCGGGCGCCTGGACCCGCCGATGCTCGCGATCCTCGACGAGGCCGCCAACGTCTGCAAAATCAGCGACCTGCCCGACCTGTACAGCCACCTGGGCTCGCGCGGCATCATCCCGATCACCATCCTGCAGTCCTACCGGCAGGGACAGAAAGTCTGGGGGGATGCGGGCATGGACGCCATGTGGTCCGCCTCCACCATCAAGGTCATCGGCTCCGGTATCGATGACCCGGACTTCGCCGACAAGCTCTCTCGCCTGATCGGCGACCACGACGTCGAGACGACCTCCACCTCAACCTCGGAGTCCGGCAAGTCCACCTCCGTGTCCATGCGACAGGAACGCATCCTGGCCGCCGACGCCATCCGCGCGCTGCCCAAGGGCACCGCGCTCGCGTTCGCCACCGGCATGCGCGCGGCCATGCTCGACCTACGCCCCTGGTATCTCGAGCCCGGCGCCGCCGAACTGTCCGCCGCCTCCGCCCGCGCCTCCAAGGGCATCACCGCCCGCGCCATCGCGAAAGCCACCCCGAAGCAGAGCGACTTCGGCCCTGCCGCCTGAGCACCCCCTAGGTCCGCGGCCTTACCCCACCCGACGGGAGCAAGTCCCATCCACCCCTGCCCGACCGCACGGTGTCGCTCATGACCGAGCCGCCCACCGAATCCCTGCTCTTCGACGTGCCGCCACCGCCAACGCCCGTCGAACGGCTCCTCCACCTGGCCGACCAGTACACCCAGCACAACGACGCGCTCGACCTCCTCCTCGTCGCCACCGACCCTCCCGCACCGGATGCCCACGCCTCCTCCGCGCAGCGTCTGGCCACCGACACCCAGTCCGCCATCAAGGCGATCCACGGCGAACGGCTCTATGAGAGCGCCGAGTTGACCGAAACGGTCATGCGACTGAGGCAGCTCGCCTTCCTTGCCGACGCCTCAGTGGACCTCAACGTCGCAACCGCTCGCGAGCTGACCGCGCTGGCCCCGGAAGCCGCCGTCGGCTGCGCCGCGACACTGGCCGGCGAGACCCGACGGCGCCGCTGGGCCACCGCACCGGCCCCCGACGGCCGGCTGAACGCCATGCACCGCACGGCCCTGGCCGAGATCGCCTGCGGACACGTCGTGGCCAGCAGCTCTCTGGGCCGCGAATTCACCCGCTCCCGCGAGCCCAAGGTGCTGATGAGCACCCTGCGCGTCCTGGAGACGAAGGGCCTGGCCGGGAGAACCGCCCGGTCGGCGCCCGCCGCCTACGTCGGCGGCCCGCCCCTGGACCGCGTACGCCTCACCTCGGCCGGCATCACCGCCCTCGCCTCGGTCATCGACGCGCCTCCGGCCGGGCCGCGCACCGCGCCCGGAGCCACGCCCCGCCCCCTGCCCTCCGCCGCGCAGGCAGCCGCCACCCGAAACCGTTGAAACAGCACAGGAGCCATCCCATGCCCACGCCCCCACTCGACCTGAACGAACAAGTCCGCCAACTAAGGCAGTTGGCATACGACTTCGAAGACCTCAAGGCGCGCGTACGCGACATCTCCTACACACCCGGCACGGACGCGCTGCGCCACATCAGGCCCCTGCTCCTCCAGGCACAGGGCCTCACGGCAACCGCCCTGGTGCGCCTGACTGCACTCGACAACAGCACGTACACGAACATCGCCGGCAGCCGGGCCGGCCTGGAACTGCTGGCCTCGGTCGTGTCCTCGTCATCGCTCGCCGGCACCGACCTCGCCCACGTCGTGCTCGCCAACCCGTACGAGGGCGCGCAGTTCGCCGGCTACCCGGCCGACGACGAGGCAGTGCGCACGGCCCGTCACGCCGAGGCCATCCCGAAGATGAACGGCCACCTCAACGATGCCGTCCACCAGCTCGACCTGTGCGCGATTGGCTGCCACTACCTCGCCCACGGCATCACCGAGGACCTGACCACCACGCACAAGAACAAGCCGGCGGCCGTACAGCAGACGACGGGCCCCGCGCTGACTCCGGCTCAGTACGACGCCCTCACCGCCCTGAACGGCGGGGGCCGTCTGTATGAGAGCACCACCCGCGGGCTGGGTGTGACCCGGGTCGCCACCGACGACGGCACGCGTGTCTCCATCGCCACCTTCCGGGCCCTGGCCAAACGCAGACTCATCACCGCCGACACCAGCACCTCGCTGTACCACGGCCAGAAGATCACCGTCACCGAGGACGGGCACCGGGCCCTGACGCAGCCGCGTCACCGAGCCGCGCTGCCGACCTCAGCGGCCACTGCGCCCAAGGCCGCCGTCACGCAGGGAGCACGCCGGTGACGTCTTACGGCGCCCCTGAACGCCTGCTGGCCCTCGGCACCGCATGCACCCGCCACCACGACGCACTCTCCGGCCTGCTGCACGGCGGCAACCGGGCCCTCGCGGTCGAGGAGATGGAGTACGGCGTGGTCGACAGCTGTTCTCCCTGGGCCTGCCGGGGTGAAGTCGAGCCGGTGCGGGACGACTTCGGGTTGGCTTCTTGAGGCGGATCATCCTCGACCTGTTCGCCGGGCCCGGCGGCTGGAGCCACGCGCTCACCGTCCTCGGCGCGCGGGACATCGGCCTTGAGTGGGACGAGTGGGCCTGCAAAACCCGTGCCAGAGCCGGGCAGTTGACGATCCGGACCGATGTCGCCCGCTATCCGGCGTGGATCTTCTCCGGCCGGATCCTCGGGCTGATCGCCTCCCCTCCCTGTCAGGCATGGAGCATGGCGGGCAAGCGCCTTGGTCTGGTCGACCAGCCGCTCGTCCACCAGGCCGTCGCCGACCTCGCCGCCGGACGCGACACCCGCGAGCAACTCCTCGGCTCGTGTGCGGACGAAAGGTCTCTCCTCGCGGCCGAACCCATGCGCTATCTGCGCGCCCTGAACCTGGTGGGCGAGCCCGAGTGGGTGGTTATGGAGGAAGTCCCCGACGTCCTGCCGCTGTGGCGGCAGTACGCGGCCATCCTGCGGACCTGGGGATTCTCCGTCTGGACGGGCATCCTCAATGCCGCCGACTACGGCGTCCCGCAAACCCGGAAGCGAGCGATCTTGCTCGCTTCCCGCGTTCGCACCGCCCAGCCCCCGCCGCCCACCCACGCGAAGGCTGCCGAGCCGGAGTCGCTGTTCGGACCCGGCCGTGACCGGTGGGTGTCCATGGCCGAGGCCCTGGGCTGGGGCGCCACTGACCGGCCCGTGCCCACCGTGTGTGCCGGCGGCGGACCGGGAGGCGGACCCGAGCCCTTTCCCTCCGGCTCGCGTAAGACCCTGACCGACGCCCGCGCCCGCGGCGCCTGGACACCACATCCCGACTCCGAGATCGTCCTGGCCTCCCGCCGGGAGGGCTCCGGCTGGGCCGCACGGCACGGTGCCCGCGAGAACCGCCCCGCAGATGCTCCGGCCCCCACGTTCACCGCCGAGGCGCACCGCTGGTCATGGTCACTGCGCAGCAACAACCAGTCCAACGCGACCGTACGCCGCGCCGACGAGCCAGCGGGCACGCTGTTCTTCGGCCACCGGGCCAACGAGTGCACCTGGGTCGCCGACACCGCCTCCGGCGTGCCGGACAGCGAGCACCGACCGGTGCCAGCCCCGATCAAGATCACCACACAGGAAGCGGGCGTGCTGCAGAGCTTTCCCGCCGACTATCCGTGGCAGGGGAACAAAGGCCAAACGTTCTCGCAGATCGGCAACGCTGTCCCCCCGCGCCTGGCAGCACACCTGCTCGCCCCGAACCTCAACAAGCCCTTCAACCCCGACGACTTCACCCTCGCCGCCTAATGACCCACACCCCCGAACCCGACGAGGACAACGACCTCGACCTCGCGCCAGCGCCGAGGCCGGTCCACTATGCCGAGCAGGCCCTGCTTGGCGCCCTCCTCCTCGAACCTGCACGCCTGGCTGACACCGAGCCGCTGATCGCCCAACACTTCTACAGCCACACCCATGCCGCGCTGTTCACCGCGATCCGCGTGCTGCCGCCACCCGACCCCGCCGACCACGCAAAGGACACCGCCTGGCTCAACGGCGTACTGGACCACGCTCGTCCGCACGCTCCCGGCCTGAGCGCCTCCTACCTCCACAGCCTCATCCAGTTCTGCCCGCAGCCGAAGCACGCTGCGGCCTACGCCAGGATGATCCGCGCAGACAACGCCCGTCGGGTCCTGCGCGGGCACGCCGAGCGCCTCGCGTCCACCGCCACCGACCCGGGCCTGCCCAACCCGGCCGCCTCGACGCTCGGTCTGGCCGACGATATCGGCCGCGTCCTGGACGCCCTCAGCGAACAGTTCGCCCCGCACCCCGGCTCCCTCCCCCGCACGGCACTCCCCGCGGATGTCCCACGGCAGGCCGACGAGGAGGACCTCGACGAAGAACGCCTCCTCCTGGCGACCGCCACCGCCTATCCGGCAGAGGTCCAGCAGATGCGGTGGCTGACCGAGGCAGACTTCCTCCTGCCGCTACACGCCGCGCTCTGGCAGTCCATCACGGCGCTGGTCCACCGCAGTGACATGGTCGACCCGGTCACCGTCCTCGGCGAGGCCCAACACCGCGGACTGCTCACCGCCTCCCTCACCCCCAAAGACCTGATGGCCCTGGTCTCCACGCCCGCTGGCTCCCCCGAGTACTGGGGCGAGAAAATCGTCAAACGCGCCCTCCTCGCCCGCGCCCAGACAGTCGCCGCCCGGATCACCGCCTACACCGACGACCCCGCCAACACTCCCCATCAGCTCATCACCGGCAGCCGTCGCGCCCTCGCCGACCTCAATGCCCTGCGCGCCCGCTGGAATCAAGCCACCGCACCCACGCCCCCGCCCGCCGAAAGGCCGCCAGCACGCACGACGCACCTGCCCCGCACGACGGGCCCGCCACCCCGAGCCGCACCACTCAGCCCGCGCGCCCACCGATGACCCGGCTATCGCGTCCGGCGATGCGGATGCCCTTATGCCTGACGGAAGAGAGTCGGACAGTTCACCGGCGTCTACTTGCGGATGGGAGGATCCGTCCTGGCAGAGGCGACCGTATCTATTTATTCGTCTTGAACCTCGGCAGGCAAGACCCCCGGCTCTGGTGGCGCGAAGATGCTTGCAATCATGGGCCGCAGCAGTAGCACCTGCACTTCAACACCGCTGAGTGCGTCATAGATGACATGAGTGACGTGAGGAAACACACGACCGGGATTATTGCCCACCGTACTGTTCTCAAGCGAAAGGATTTGATACTGGTCGGGAAGGGCAGACTCCCCCAATTCATATGCGATGATCAGATCAAGGCGACGCGGATCCTTCTCCTCGCGATTGAAGTCCCTAGCGATACTTCCCGCGCGCAACTTGAATTCGACCACACGAAGGGCTCCCTCATGTGGTGCGTCTGTAAGGACCGACTCCGAATCCGAGGAGCGTCGAATAACAGCCCGAGCATCGTACGTGTCTTTCGACGACAAGCCGTACCAGCGATAGTCCTGGAAGTGCCCGCGCCCCGCCAGTTCAAACGTAAGGGCGATTACATCGTTCTCGTCACGCGGGATCTTTTTCTGCGTTAGACCGCTCACGAGATCAGGGCGGGTCAAGAAAGCATCTTCGGTTGGCTCACTTACCGAGCGCAGCTTTCCGACAAAGTTAGCGGCCGCATATTGAATTGTGGTGGCGTACGCGTCATTGAGAAACCTTCGCAGCAGCCCCACGAGGTGCATGTCCGTGAACTGCGTTTTTCCGTAGTTGAGCTCAGCCTCCACATCAACATTGATATCGAAGCATCGAACGTACTGCTGGTTCTGGCCGCGATTGAACTCAACGTCATGTTTAGTGACAACACCATTGGCGCTGAAGGTATGGGCGGCACCGCCGGGCAGGTAGCTTTCAAACTCCTTGATCCGGCCGATGGTCAGATTGATGCCCTTGACCCGATGCCAGAGCCGCGCCCTGTACACCTGCACATCCCCAGAAATTTCACCACGCGCATTGGTGAGCAGGAGCTCATATTCATCCGGCGATGAGTACGTTGTTCGATTGAACCCCAGGTCGGTGCGAACAAGCCCGCGGCCTCCATTAGCAAGTTCTCTGTCAGTAAGGACCGGGCGACGCCGATTCCGCGGGCCCCAACTCACAGCTTCGTCCACGTTGAAGTAATGAGGGGTCAGCTGGAAGGTGCATTCCTTCTGCCCGTCTGCAAGCTGAGAAAGTTCACCGACATTTTCTTCCGAGTCGAATCCCTTCATCGTGATGGAAACCGTCGTATCGGCGAGTTCCTCAGGGACGACCGTAAGACCAAGGTAGGTGTACCGGAGCAGATGCACGGCGATCAGCGCTGCGAACCTGTTAGGGAACGTTCCCTGATCGCAGGCATTGCGAAGCGTTTCACCGAATGCGTGTTCTAGACTTTCTCGCTTAAGGCAGTCAGCGCGCACATCCCTCAGGTATTGAACCTGTACACTCTTTCCGTTCTCTAGCTTCGGAAATCCGTAGAAAAGTTCAGTGCCACCCGAGATCGGATCCGGGTCCGCTTTGAAGAGGCGTGACTCGTCAAGGTCCAAATCGATAGCCGCGGATTCAGCCGAGAATAGATAGGCATCCTGGACGGCGAACTTCAGCGAACCGGACTCGTTCTTCGCGCGAAGTTGAAAGTGCTCGGTACTGAACAGCAGCACCTTGAGCCCGACGCCGACGAGACCAGCAAGGCCGCGTCCCACTTTCCTGCCGCCCCCGAGGAACAGCAGACGCGGATCGTTAGGGAAGCCAGGCCCGTCGTCTCGAATCCGTACCTCTTGAGATGCGAAGTCAAGGTCAATCGAGATTTCGTGGTGACCGCCGCCTGCCTCCCTCACCGCGTCCAAGGCATTCTGCAGAGCCTCGCCGACAAATTCGTGTGTCGGAAGGTATGCATTTATGGTCTGTTGGAGCTGGTGAACGTAGTTCTCGCGAAGGTCAAGGCTGGCAGGCGTCAGCAGATCCATGACGCCATAGCGTACTGGCAGATACGGCACCTTCCGCGCACTGCCGCTCCCTGAAGGCGGCGCCTGTGCCTTACAACACAGTTTGCCCCGATATGGGAAATTCTGCGCATGAGTCCCAGGGTCAGCTACTGGGCTGGGCAGTGCGATTACGCGGCTACGGCCCGACCAACACGAGGTGTTGGTCGGGCCGTAGCCGTAGGGGAAGGTGTTAGAGGTGGCAGACGGAGCAGCCGGCCTCGTCATCGTCGGAGTCAAGTGCGTCGGACAGGACCTCCAGGAGGGGCCTGTTCGGCTTGACGCGCTTGGCCGCACGGTCCAGGGCCGCCTGGTGCTTGGCCTCGATCTCGTCCTTGCGCTCTATGAGCTCCGGGAGCGACTCGCCCTGTGACCAGGTGTAGTTGCGGCCCTTCATGGCCGTGTGGCGGAACCGGACCTTGTCCTCGTACTCCACGGCCTTGTCGTACAGGTCGGGGTGGCGCTCCTTGAGGCCGACCCACTCGTGCTTGCGCTGGAAGAAGCAGAAGTAGCAGCCCGAACGCGTGCGCCACTCGTAGTAGCCGGGGAGCCCAATGCCGGCTTCGTCGAGGATGCGCATCACGCCGTCCTTGTCGATGCCGTCCTCGCGGAAGGGGAAGACGGCATCGATGTTCGGCTTGGTGCTGACGTAGCCGAGGCGGTTCTCGTCGGCCCGGATCGCGACGTATGAGATGACCTTGTCGTCGCCGACCCACTCCTCCAGCGGCTTGATCTTCAGGTTCTTGGTGCACCAGCGCATCTGGGGGCTGGGCAGGGTGCCCTGGTAGACCTCCATCCAGTGATCGAAGTCCCGGTCGGCGTTGAGTCGCTCGATGGGCTTACCGAGGGCCGCTTCCAGCCGGTTGAGGTACTCGTACGTCTCTGGCAGTTCGGCACCGGTGTCGCAGAAGAAGTACTCCATCTCCGGCACGCGATCGCGCATGTAGATGGCGAGCGCCGACGAGTCCTTGCCGCCTGAGATCCCCAGGACGTGGCGAACCTTCTCCTGGGTGACTGGATCCGTCATGCCCCCTCCTTCGTTTCAGTTGCTGTGACAGCCGGCCCGTCGGCAACGCGTTGTGCAAGAGCGGCGAGCAGGATCCGTGCACCGTCGGGTCCGAGGGCCTGCTCAGCCTGCTGCAGTACGTCGGCCGCGAGCTGGTCGGCCTGGCCGCGGGACTGTTCCGGCACGTAGATCAGCGTCCGTCGTTCCGCTCCTGTCTTGTCCGTCAAGGTCAACAGCCGCGTCTCCAGATTTACTTCCTGCTCGCGGGGCTCGCTGCTGTCCTGGTAGAGGTGGGCGACGCGGTCGAGGGATGCGGACATCTCGCGTGCAAGGCGAGGGAAGATGCCTGCGTCCCGGTCATCCCAGTCTCCGAGGGCCTTGTTGGTGAGACGGACGACGATCGGGTCGAGCCAGTCCTCGTCAGCGAGGCTCTCGCTGAGCACGAAGTCGACGAAGCCCCGCAGCTCCGGGTTCAGTGACACCGTGGCGAAGCCGCTCAGCCGCGCCGCGAGTGTCGACCGCAGCTCGGGAAGCGTCGTGGGCAGACGGAACTCTTCGGCGAGAACCGCGACCACTTCTTCCCGCAGCGTGCGTTCGATTCCGGTGATCTCGTCTGCCGCTGCGGTCAGCCGGTCGGCATACTCCGTGGCGGCTGCCGCGTTGGCGCGGGTGCCGGCTTCGATGGGGGCGAGGCCCAGCGCCTTGGGCAGAGCCCTGAAGAGCAGGTCGTCTGGATCCTGGGAGTCTGCCAGGGCGTTGCGCACGGCGAGTGCATCCGGAGAGATGCGCTTGGTCTTGCGAGCGTAGCTGTTCAAAACCATGACGCGTTCGAGCAACGCCCTGGCTACGGACAGCAGATCAGGGTTGCGCAGTGCCTGTGAGCGTGGTGGTTCGACCTGCAAAGACACCAGGAGCTTCTTGATCACGCTGGCGCGCTGCCCCTGTCCGACCGGCGTGTATTTCACGTCGAAGCGGGCTGGGGCGGCGAGGATGCGGTCGACGACGTCCGGCGTCAGCCGGGGCAGGTAGGAGCCTTCTTCGAAGAGGGCGACATCGTGTCGGCGGATCACCAGGGCGGTGACGACCAGCAGAGGCCAGACACCGGCCTTCACCCCGTAGGGCGGGCTCATCAGGACCCGGATGATCTGGTCGAGGCTGGTACGCCGGGTTGCTGCGTCCAGCGCCTTCTGCAGCGCCTCCCAGACGGGCTGGGCGTGCTCGTGGCCCTCGCCTGGAGCGGAGAAGCCGTACGGCAGCAGGCTGCTGGTGGAATTCTCTGCCTGGATGGTGCTGTTGGCCCGGTGCAGGCCGAGGTAGGCCAGCGCGCCGCTGTAGATGGCTCGCTCCGGACCGTACCTTCCGGCCGTCGCGTCGAAGCCCAGGTATTGCTCGCCGGAGCGGGTGAGCATCGCGTCCAGCACATCGCTTCGGGCACGGGCAGCGTTGCTGGTGAGTGAGTGCCGTCCGAGCATCTCGTTGCGAATGTGCGGGGTGTGCGGGAAGACATTTTCGCAGGCGAGGGAGACGAGGCCGCTGAGGCTGCGGGCTGGCAGGCTCGAGCTGTCGGGGGACGTCTCGGGGGCCAGGCCGGCGTTCCACAGGTTCCAGGTGGCGTCCTGGGTCGGCGGGTAGAAGGCCGTCTGGATGACCTCCCGCAGCTCGGCCTCCGCCTGGACGGCTCGGTCGGTGACCTCGCGCCGGGCGACGTGATCGAGTTCCTTGTCTTCGAGTAGCTCTTTCAGGGCGATGAGGTGCGTGGCGGAGTTGAGTACCACGTCGGGGTGGGTGGTTGTTCCGAGGATCACCGGCAGCGTCGAGTTGACGGTGGGCAGCTGGTCCCGGGGGCCGAGGTGGAAGACGAGGAGTCCGTCGGCCGGGTCCTTCAGCTCGTCCGGCGCCTGGATTTCGCGGGTCTCTGGGCCGCTGACGGCGGTGAGGAACACCCGCATCATCCCGGTGACCTGGCTGTGGCGGCCGGCGACCACGGCGCTGGGGAGGTGTGCGCCCAGGCGCTGGACGATGGAGGCATCGTCGAGGTGACTGATGATCTCCTTCAGGCGGGCGTCGATGTCGAAGTCTGTGCCCTGCCAGACGCGGTACTCACCGCTGAATTCCCGGTGGACGAGGAAGCCGCGGCGGACGAGGTCGGCGAGCTGCTCCTCAAGGCCGGCGAAGGCGCCTGCATCGGTCAGGTCGGTGGGGTCGTGGAGCGCGAGGTGGATCATCTCGCTGGTTGCGCTGAGCGCGCCGTCGGCGTCGATGAGGTTCAGAACGCCGATGGTCTTCAGCAGTGCCTGGTCGGCGTCGGGCAGTCCGTTGGCTTCCTTGATGCGCGCGTCGACTTCGATCCAGCGGCCGGCGTTGGAGGCCGCGAGCAGAGAGGTCCGGCCGGAGTTGAGGAAGTAGTCGTACAGCTGTGGCAGCTGCACCGTGCTGGCGCGTTCGGCATCCGGCCGGGAGTGTGCGGCCAGCGAGTCGCGGACGGTGTTGGGCTCTCCGCTGTTGAGAAAGCCCGACAGGCTGCGGTCGTGCTGGCCGATTTGCGCCGCCAGGATCGGCGCGGCGATCGCCGTCAGAGGGTGCAGCGGGTACAGGTTGGCAAAGTCGTCGCTGGCCAGCTCGGTAAGGACGTTCAGGCCGTGGTTCTTCCACGCGAGGGCTGATGCCTGGGCCGAGGCGCGGATGAGGTCCTGGCCCGCTGCGTCGACCGCGGAGTGGTCCAGACGCCGGCGCAGGAGCTGCAGGGAGTCGCCGTGGTGCGGGACGAAGGTGACGTCTTCGAAGCGGCCCTGGATCTTTGCCCATTCGCGGATCTTGAGCTCACTGGACCGTGACGCGTAGTCCATGAACGACAGGTGCTGCAGGGTGACCAGGAAGACGGGCAGCCCGTTGGGCCCGGCGCTGTGCTCGGCGAGCTCCTGCAGGAGGAAGAGATCGTTCTCGGCGCCGGAGAATTCGTTGTGCCCGGCAAGGTGCTCCAGGGTCTTGCCGAACTCGTCGATGATCAGCAAGAGAGGCTGCTGATTGTCGGTCAGGGCCTTGATGGCGGCCATGACCTGCTTCGTCTTCGGCCCGGTCGTCGTCGGGTCTTCGCAGGCCGCGAGTGCTGCAACGACGTTCTTCGGGATGCGCTTGCCCCAGCGGCGCCTTGCCGCGGTGTCCAGCGCACGGGTCACGGTGGCGACCAGTGGTTCCCGCCGCGCGGTGGCCACGGCTCCGAGGAACCCGGTTCCCGTCCGCTCAGCCCGAGCTGTAGCGAGACGCTCGGCGAGGGCTGGGCTGGTGTCCGCAAGGATCCGGTGAGCCTCGTCGCGGCGGTCCTTGTCACGGCCGAGAAGCGCGTCGATCAGGTTAGCCAGTGTGGACTTCCCGGAGCCGTAGGGTCCGGTGAAGGACCAGGCTCGGGGACGCCGCAGGTCGCTGACAGCGTTGGCGATGCGCTCCAGTACGTCAACTGCCTTCGCGCCGACATACGGTCCGTGCAGTTCGTCCTCGACGTCGCGTTCGAGGTTGGTCGACCGCATCTGGGAGCCGACCAGTTCGATTCCGGCCGGGAACTGAGGGGTTGCCTCGTCCTGCGGGGTGCGGGAGGTCCGCGTGGGAGCTGCGGTGGTCACGCGTTCTCCTGAGTCGTGAACTGCTGCTGGTGGTCCTGGGACTTGCGTTCAGCCTTCTCGGCCTTCTCGGCCTCCTCTGCTTCGGCCAACTGCGGGTACTGCGCGCTCCATTCGTCCCGTGTGGGAAAGCCGGGGCGCCGGGTGACGTGGTCGTACTGCTCGTCGAGGATGTCCCAGGCGAGCGCCATCGGATCGCTGGAGAAGGACATGGTCCGCTGGCCGACGGCGTCCACCCGGTTGAGTTCCGGACGACCCGCGGCGACCTTGTCCAGGGCAGCGACGATCTCAGGCTCCCGGACCCGGAAGGCCCGGCCAGGCGCTCCGGGCTCGTTGGCAAGCCGCGCCAGAGAGATGGAGCCGGAACCCTCGGTGTCGCGGGCGGCGTAGTCGAGGCAGGCATAGACCAAAACGTGGGCGGGGAGAGAGGTGCGCGCGCCAGTGGTGAACTGCCACTCCTGCTTGCCCCGGGTGCCCACGGAGGTCAGCAAGTCCAGCTCACGGAAAGGGCAGGCCAAGAGGTCTTCATAGGTGGCGCGGGAACCGCTCTGTTCGACAGGCGTGCGCGCGTACATCTTGGTCAGGCACTCGACATCCCGGGTGATGGACGCCTCCACCGGTCCATCGCTGAAGGAGAAGTTGACATGCCGCGTCACGACCTGCGTCATGTCCGCGACGGTGAAGCGAGAGAACGGGGCAAGGTGAAACGCCGTGTACCACGCGGGAGCCCAGCATTTGGCGCCCGGCCGCGACGATACGAGCCACCAGTGCAACAGCCACAGGCTGCCAGGTTCCTCAAGGTAGGGATCGGCGCCATCCTTCTCGTCGAGCAGCCACCGCGCTTCCCAAGTCGGGGACGCGTACTGGGCCTTCGTCTTACCCGCCGGGTCGGCGTGCTCACGGGTGAGCTTGAACGCCTTTGACCAGTACCGCATGGCATGGACCATGTTCTTACCCACGCCGAGCAGGACCGGGGCATCTTCGGCAAGGAAAGCAGCCGGATTGTCCTTGACCTGCATGTACGCCTTATGCAGCCAGCCGAAGCGGGGGGCGAAGGTCTCATGGCGCGCGAAGCTGGAATGTGCGGCTTCCGCGAGCCTGCTGTCTGCCATACGAGGGCCTCTCAATACAAGAAGAGATAAAGGGAACTGCTGGAGTCAGTGAGCAAGCGCGCCGGCTGTCGCTGCCATGGCGGCGCGCACCTGGTGGACCGCACGCACCACCGCCTCGGCGGCTGCGGCGGTCTCGTCTGCGGTGGTGGCGTAGCCGAGGGAGAAGCGCACAGTGCAATCTGCTTCCTCCCGGCTCAACCCCATGGCGAGCAGGACGTGGCTGGGAGTTGGGGCTCCCGAGGCGCAGGCGCTTCCGTCGGATGCCGCTATGTGCGGCATGGCGGCCATGACTGCGTCGGCGGGGGCACCCGCGAAGGTGATGCTCGCCACACCGGGCAGGCGGGGGGCTTGTTGCCCGTTGATGCGGCATCCGCCCACAGCCGTGGTCACCATGTGCTCGAGCTGATCACGCAGTTGGGTCACGCGGGCGACGTCATCGGCAAGGTCACGGCTGACGGCTGCAGCGGCAGCTCCGGCGCCGGCGATTCCGGGCACGTTGAGGGTGCCGGCCCTCCACCCCTTCTCCTGTCCGCCACCGGTGATCAGTGGCCTGAACGGCAGTGGTGTGCCGCGGCGTACGAATAGTGCGCCAACGCCTTGAGGGCCGCCGAACTTGTGGGCCGACAGGGACAGAAGGTCGACGTCCACTTCGGAGAGGTCCAGGGGCAGCCGGCCGATCATCTGTGTGGCGTCCGTGTGGACCAGTGCGCCTGCGGCATGCGCCGCCTTGACGACCGGCGTGAGGTCGGTGAGAACTCCGGTTTCATTGTTGGCCGCCATCAGGGAGACGAGACCGACGTCGCCCCGGCCGAGCTCTTGCTCCAGGGCCACGGTTTCCACCAGGCCGTCCGCCCGCATCGGCAAAACGGTCAGCGATCCCGGCTCGTTTTGGGCCAGATCCCGGGCTGTCTCCAGCACCGCGGGGTGCTCTGCACCACTCGTCACGATCCGGGCCTCGCGGCGGTGAGCCGCGCGCAGCGCGAGATTGTTCGCTTCGGTTGCCCCCGACGTGAAGATGATCTCCCCGGGCGAGCAGTTCAGCAGGTCGGCAAGGTGCCGACGAGCGGTTTCCACGCGATGGGCTGCGCCCCGGCCGGGGTGATGCACACTCGACGCGTTACCAACGGCCTGCAGGGCGTCCACAACGGCAGCCAACGCTTCGGGCCGAATTGGCGCCGTCGCGTTGTAGTCGAGATATGCCGAAACCGGCCCATCAGACTCATCCCTCATGCCCCACCTCGTCTCGCTCAGCACCGCAGACAATCTACTCCTGGTGGAACCCGGACGTGCGCACCGGGGGCACCACCAGGAGTGAGTCGCGATGGTAGCGATCGAGATCGATCAGTCCGCGAAACCGACACTCAGCTCGGAGCGCAAACTGTAACTCGAACTAATGTTCCCTATTGCTTGAGTGCCTGCAACCGATATCGGGAAAGGGCATCTGTGCAGAGGCGGCACGGGATCCTCGATAGAGCCTGCCGCACCTCGTCAGCGCCTCTGAGCTGCGAATATCAATCGCTGAGACCCGAGTGTCAGTGCTTGGGTTTATGGTGATCAGGCACTGTAACCCTGGGGCGACTCAGAGTTGCGGGCAGCTCTGCATGCACAGAACTGAGGCGGGGGATCCGCAAGTTGACGGTCATTCAGACATCGAGGGGAAATCTCCCCTGTTCCGCAGGGGTGGTGAATCGATGACAGCGTGGTCGCCCGGCCTGTCCTTCCAAGCCGTGCTGGACAGCGCTCCCATGCCGTACATCCGCGAGCAGCTCGGCAAGCACATGTGCGCTCTGCTCGACCTCATCGACGGCGGAAGCGCCGGCGATGAGCGGCTCCGAGCAGTCGCCGCCGTGGCGGTGGACGCCGAGAAGCTCGTCTCCGATCAGACGGACCGCGAGGAGCTGCTGCGGCTCCTGCCCGCCGACAAGCAGACAGAGCTTGCCCAACGTCTTGGAGCGGACGGCGCGGGCACCGATGCCCTTCTCTACCTGAACGGTCTGAAGTGGGCGAGTGAGCAACAGCGGGAGTTGCTGGAGTTCTTCGGCTTCAGCGTCGACAGGGCACCTGCGCTGCCCCCGCTCTTTCGGCAAGACGCCGAACCCGAGTACGGGCTGTTCCCCCACCAACGGCGCGCAGCCGCACGCGTGAAGGAGTTGCTGTACGACGGACCGCGGCGGGTTGTCCTTCACCTGCCGACAGGCGTGGGCAAGACCCGCACCGGAATGAACCTGATCGCCGACCATCTGCGGCAGCACGAGCCCACCCTCGTGGTCTGGCTGGCGCGTGGGCAGGAACTGCTGGAACAGGCGGCTGCGGAGTTCGAGCGCGCGTGGTCCAAGCTCGGCGACCGTCCGATCACGGTCGTCCGGATGTGGGGCGAGGCGCCCACCGATGTGCAGGCGCTGACAGACGGCCTTGTCATCCTGGGGCTGGAGAAGGCCGTCTCCGCGGACAAGAGCGATCCGGAGCTTCTCCGCAAACTCGCATCGCGCAGCACCCTCACAGTCTTCGACGAGGCTCATCAGATCATCGCGCCGACCTACCAACGAGTGGTGGACGCCCTCACCATCCGCCCCGATGCCAGCTTGCTGGGCCTGACGGCCACCCCCGGCCGTACCTGGGCGGACGTCACTCAAGATGAGCGACTGTCGGACTTCTTCGCCCGCCAGAAGGTCATGCTGCAGATCGACGGATACAGCAACCCGGTAACCGCCCTCATCGAACAGGGCTACCTGGCCAAGCCCATCATGAAGACCGTCGCCTCCGAAGCCGGTCTCCATCTGTCCGCGCGCGATCAGCAACTGCTCGCGAAGTCCTTCGACATCCCGTCGGACATCATCGCGTCGCTGGCCAGCGACGAGCAGTGGAACCTCAAGGTCGTCCAGACCGTGCTGGAGCTACTAGAACGCCAGCACCGCAGGATCCTGGTATTCGCGGCCTCCGTTGACCACTGCCGCCTGATCGCCGCCGTCCTGTCGGCGCTCGGCCTCGATGCCGACTTCGTCACCGGCGAGTCCTCTCCCCGGCACCGGAACGATGCCATCAGACGCTTCAAGGGCGCCGGCCGACGCCCCATGATTCTTTGCAACTTCGGGGTTTTGACCACAGGCTTCGATGCCCCGGCGGCCAGTGCTGCCATCATCGCCCGACCGACCAAGTCGCTGGTCCTGTACAGCCAGATGGTCGGCCGGGTCATCCGCGGCCCCAAGGCCGGCGGAACCGCCACCTGCGAGATCGTCACCGTCGTCGACCCGGAGCTGCCCGGGTTCGGAGACGTGGCCGAGGCATTCACCAACTGGGAAGACGTATGGGAGACCGCGTGACCGGCGAGGGAAGCAAATACCGGATCGTCAGCCCTTCGCTGACCGTCAAGGCCATGCGCGACAGCGGCTACAAGAACACCGCCTACGCGCTCGCCGAGCTGATCGACAACAGCATCGACGCGGAAGCCACACTGGTTCAGGTCTTCGCCTGTGAGAGCCCGGTGCAGGGCGCCACCCAGACGAGGCACCGGGTGGACACCATAGCTGTCCTTGACAACGGCAAGGGTATGGACGCCGAACGCCTGCGGCGCGCCCTGAAGTACGGCGACGGCCTCGGGGGCGACCGCAACCGCATCGGGCGATTCGGCATGGGGCTGCCCAACTCCAGCATGTCCCAGTGCACCAAGGTTGAGGTCTGGTCCTGGACCAACGGGTCCCCGAACGCCATGTACACCTACCTCGATCTTGAGGAGATCAACGGCGGACTCGACGACGTCCCCCCTCCCGTACACCGCCCCGTGCCGGAGTACTGGAGCGACCTCAGCGAGGCACCGCTGGGCACCACCGGCACCCTCGTGGTCTGGTCGGACCTTGACCGGGTCAAATGGCACGGCGCCGGCGCCACCCTGCGCAACACTGCCGAGCTGATCGGCCGGGTGTACCGGCACTACCTCCACGACGGCAGGGTGGAGATCAAGATGGCGCCGGTCCGCGAAGGAAAGGTCCTCGAAGGAGACAACGGGGCGTACTTCGCCGAGCCCAACGACCCCCTGTACCTCATGGACTCAACGGGGACGCCGCCCCCGTTCGGGAACAAGCCCATGTTCGAGCCCTTCGACATGGGCAACGAGAAGGAACCCGGGGTCGCCTACTTCCCGATCACGGTCGACGGGACGAAGCACAACGTGAAGGTGCGGGCATCCATCGCCCGGCCCGAGGCCCGCCGCGCCGACGTCGAAGGTCACCCGTGGCCCGACAACGCGAACCCCAACCGCGACGCCGGTTTCCACCCGTGGGGTCAGCATGCTCGACGGAACATCGGGATTTCCCTGGTCCGGCAGGGGCGCGAACTCGACCTCGATTCCAAGTGGGCCATCGGGTACGACCCCGTCGAGCGCTGGTGGGGCATCGAGGTGGAATTCCCCCCGGAGCTCGACGACATCTTCGGCGTCACGAACAACAAGCAGACCGCCACGGTCTTCTCGTCTCTCGCCCACTTCGACTGGACGGCCGAGGCCGAGGGGGACGAGACTCCCAAGGCGTTCAAGGACCGCATCGCCGAATTCGGCGACCCGCGCCTGCCCCTGATCGATCTCGCGCTCTACCTGGAGAAGAACCTCCTGCCCGCAATGCGGCGGAAACTGAAGCAGCGCAGGCTGGGCCGGGGGGGCAAGAAGCGCCACGACGACGTCGTCACGTCCAAGGCCACGGACGCGGTGAAGCGCCGGCAGGAGGACGGTCACACGGGAACGACCGACCGCCTGGCAGAGGAGGCCACCGAGAACGACAAGCGCCAGGAGCAGTTCGCGGCGCTCACCGAGCGGCATCACCTCGACGAGGACACCGCCCAGTCCATGGTCGACGAGGCACTGGAGAAAGACTGGCGTGTCCGCTGGATTTCCAGCCCGCAGGACTCCACGGCGTTCTTCAACATCGACCTCATGGCCGGCATGCTCCAGGTGATCTTCAACACCGAACACCCGCTGCACAGCGAGCTGATGACCGTCCTTGAAGACGTGCCCGAAGACGCGAGCGAGGCCGAACTCCGCCAACGTCTCGCCCGCGCCTCCGACACCTTCAAACTCCTCGTATTCTCCTGGGCCCGTATGGAGGACGAGATCCCCAACAAGCGGGACCGCGCCAGGATCTCGGACGCCCGGCGTGACTGGGGCCGCTACGCCCGCGACTTCATCGAAGACGGGAGCGATGACGAGTGACGCAGCCGGACCACGTCTGGCAGCAGATAGCCGACCTGATGAAGGGCGCCACCACGCGAGTGATCCTCGTGGCGCCCTTCATCAAAAGGGCCGTCTTCGAGGAGACCCTCGCCTCGGTGCCGACCTCGGTGGAGACGATCGAATGCGTCACGCGCTGGACTCCGGCGGAAGTAGCCGCTGGAGTCTCCGATCCCGAGATCATCGAGGCGGCGGAGCGGGACGAACGCGTACAGATCACTCTCTGCCCGTCGCTGCATGCCAAGATCTACGTCGCCGACGACCGATGCCTGGTCGGATCCGCGAACCTGACCGGCAAGGCCACCGGCCGAGTCCCCAACGCCAACGTGGAGCTCTTGCTGGATGTACCCCTCACGCATCCCGAAGTGCAGCGCGTACTCAGCTTGATCGAGTCCCGCTCGACAGCTGCCACACCCTTGGTGGCCGCCCTTGTCCGGAAGCAGGCAGAACTTCTGAAGGAGGAACGCATCCCGCCTCCGGCCGAGGGCGAACCCGCCCCCCTTTGGTACCCGGAAACGAGACGCCCGGAGAACGTGTTCGCGCTCTACAACGGGCGAACACGATTCACCTCCCCGGTCGAGGCCGGCATCATCCAGGACCTTGCCATGCTCGATGTCCCGGCAGGTTTGGCGGAGCACGACTTCAACACGGCGGTCGAGGCTCGGCTGCACGCCATCCCAGAACTCCACAAGCTGCTCGTCGGCGAGCGCCTCAGCAACATCGAGCTCCAGGAGGCCATCGTGGAACGGACAGGAGACCCGGAAGACCAGGCGCGGAGGACGACGGAGACCCTCGCGGCCTGGCTGCAGCACTTCGGCCGCTATTACACCGAGGTGGGCTCGTGGGAGCTGCGGCCAGGACGGGAGCACACCTAAGATCTGCGTGCACGGCGTAGAGCGGCGGAGCAACTCCCCCGCTCATCGCCACCCCACGGAGACGAAGGTGATGGGAAGGCCCCCTCATGGCACAGGTGCGGGTCCCGTTCCTGCTGGGCCATGCCGAAATCGCCTCCCTCTATCAAGTGGAGCGCCAGACATCGCAGAAATGGCGGACGGAGGGCGCCCTCGCCGCACCTGACCTGGTCGCGTCCGGCAACCCGTACTGGCTGCTGGCGACGGTAATGCGGCTCAACGGCGCCGGCGACCGCCACGTGGCGCAAGACCAGCTGACCTCCTACAAGACCGGCATCCCCCGCGGCTACGAGGTCCAGGACAAGCAGGACTTGCCCGTCATCCTCGGCATCCAGGAGGTCGCCCGCATCCTCGCGAGGGACGCGCAGGCGATCTCCCGATGGCGTAACCGGCGACAGATCGCCGAAGCCGACCTGACCCTCTCCGGCTCCCCTCTCTGGCTCCTGGAGACCATCCTGGACGATGCGCAACAGCGGCAGCGCACCATCCTCCCGGCCGAGGTCGAGCTGCTACGCACAGGTCACCGCGCCCCGCAGAAACCACGTGGCCGCAGACAAAGAGCGCCCCTCACCCAGCCGCCACACAAGGCCCCGCCCGCAGCGCGAACGTTCACCGGTGCCGACCAGGCGGCAGCGGTCGAGTTCCTGGCAGCAGTCCTGGCAGAGGGACACTCTGTGGTCATCGAGCCGCGACCTTAGCCGGCCTTCCCGTCCTGACTGGGACGGAACCCAGGACGCGATATCGCCTCTAGGCAGTGTTCGCCGACAGCTGTGAGAGAAACACTTGATACCCCGCCCGCCAATCCATACTGTCTCTCACATGCCGATCTTGTCACGCACCCCCGGAGCCCACCACGACAACCCGACGGAAACGGGCCCACGGGCCGTTCTCGACCTCGCCGCTCACCAGTCAAGTGAATGCCCGCTGAGGGTCATCTCCTACGGAGGCGGAGTCCAGTCGACCGCGCTGCTGGTGCTGGCCGCCCAGCGCGAGATCGACTTCCCCACCTTCCTCTTCGCCAATGTCGGGGACGACAGCGAGCACCCGGCGACCCTCACGTACGTTCGCGAGATCGCCATCCCTTATGCCGAGCGTGCGGGCCTGGACATCCACGAGCTCAAGCGACGCCGCCGTGACGGGGCCACGGAAACTCTCATGCAGCGGCTGAACCGGCCAGATACCCGGTCGATCCCCATCCCGGTCCGTATGGCCAACGGCGCCCCTGGCCGCCGCAACTGCACCGCAGACTTCAAGATCAAGGTGGTCGGGCGGTGGCTTCGAGAGCATGGCGCCACCGCGAAGGCACCGGCGGCGGTCGGCATCGGCATTTCGCTCGACGAAATCCATCGCGCCAACCGTCGGCGGAGGGAAGCCCACGAGGTCATCGAGTACCCCCTCCTCGACCTCGGGCTGCGCCGAGACGACTGCGAGCGCATCATCACCGAGGCCGGCCTGCCAGTACCGCCCAAGAGCTCCTGCTTCTTCTGCCCCTTCCGAACCGTCGACGCCTGGCGTCACCAGCGCAGGCACGAGCCCGAGCTGTTCGCTCGGTCGGTCCGGCTCGAGGAGACGATCAACCGCCGACGGGCCGCGCTCGGCCGGGATGACGTTTATCTCACGAGGTACGGCGTCCCGCTCACACAGGCCATCCCCGATGAGCGCCCGGGGGAAGGCGACGTCGATGAGGATGAGGGAGCGTGCGACTCCGGCTGGTGCATGACCTGATACGTACCGAGCAAGCCACGATGGGTGGGGCCCGAAGCCATGGCGTCGGGCCCCACCCATCGTTTGCCCCTGGGATGCCGACGTGGCCGCCACACGGCACTGCAGATGCCGGAATCAGAGCTCAGGCGGCTCGCCGGGCTGGAGGTGGAGGACGGCGAGGTATTCGCCGTAGGGCATTTCTTCGTCCACCCATCGGCTGCCGCCTGCGGAGTCGGGAATCCACATGCCGTCGAGAAGGTACTTGTCGTCGAAGACGGCGACACGGTCTTCTTTCACCGCTGCCGCCATCAGCAGCTGCATCCCCAACAGCAGCACCGTGGAGGCTTCCTTGACCGTGCAGACCTCGGCGTGCCCCGTGGGGAAGACCTTCCCGTCCGCGTCACTGCCCGGCTCGGGGATGGGCGCATGGCCCCGGACCGCCATCTCGTGCAGGGCAATCGCCCGAGTCACCGCTGCCGCCACCGACGTGCCAGCGCCCGGCACGCCGTCCGGGGCATGCGTCCGCAGATGATTGGCGACCGCATGCGAGTGCACAGGCCACGTATCAGGGTGTTGTTGCAGCCGCTGCTCAGCGGCCTCGACGGCGAGGCCAGGCTCCGTGGTGTCCGGGTGCAGCAGCCGGACGAATCCTTCGAGTGCTGCGCGCAGGTAGCCGAGACGGACCTGGTGCTGCTGCCACTCCTCCATCATCTCGGTCCAGACGGCGTCGAAGTCGAGGCCCGCTGAGCACATGCCGCCGTCGTCGTAGGACATGTCGAACGTCACCGTGCGCAGGCCCTGGGCGAGACGCAGCCACTTGTAGGCCGTGTCCCAGCCGTTCTGCGCCCCGGGGACTCCTGTGACGGCGGAGGCATGCTCCACCCAGTCGGTGAGTTCACGGACATGGTCCTCGGGCTCGGACAGCGCGAGGGTGGACAGCGTTCGGTATGAGGGCAGGCAGGAGCCCTCCAGCCGGGTGGTGGTCATGGGTGGAGCGTGGCACACGGCACTGACAATCACTGCGGTGCCGAGAGCCGGAGCGAGGCTCAGGTGCTGGTGGTGCGCCGTACGAGCCTGTGGCCTCGCAACTCCCGCTCGCAGCGGACGAGTTCGCGCTCCCATCCCTCTTCCGTGCCGATCAGGTGCGGGCTCTCGTAAAGACCGGCGCGAACTTCGGCGTCGGTGAGCCGCCGGTACTTGGGTGCGTCGGGATCGTCCTCGGCAAGGAACTCGTGCTTGCGGTGCAGCAGGGGACGGTTGGTGGAGTCCGCGTACGAGGTGAAGGAGGACTTGAGGGTCTTCAGGTCGACGGCGTACGAGGCCGCGATTCGCGGGTGGGGATCCGTGTCGAACTCGGGGTAGTCGAGCCAGCTGACGCCGCGGCCCTGGTGGCGGAGCTTGACGACGGACCACTCGCCAGGACGGCCGGCGGCAATGCTCGCGCACTGCTCGTACAGGCGCAGCACGGCCGGGATCCGGTGGAGTGCGCGGCGGTGCACGTACAGGGCGGTCGCGGTGAACTTGCCGGCGATCGATCCGTTCATCGCCCGGCGGACGTAGGCGTCGTCGCGCAGTTTGAACAGCAGCCGATCCGCTCGGTGGCACGCCTCGGTGTACGACGGGAAGAAGGCACGGATGTCCAGTTGAACCGGCAGGGGCAGACTGCTGACCGGGCCTCGGCCGTGAAACAGCTCCAGCGCGAGGAACTGCAGTGTGTCGAGGGCCCCGCGCTCGGCGCTTCGTTCTACTTTCGCGGGGTCGGCCTCCTGTTCGGCAAGGCGCTTGAGTTCAGCGGGGCGCAGGTGGCCAAGGAGGCTGATGATGGGCTGTGGCATTTCCTCCAGCTGAGGCATCCTGCCGCGCTGTTCGAAATGAGCGACGACTGAGCTGATCGCCGAGGCGGTGTCCTCGGACGCCAGCCACCCCCCGTCAGGAGCCACCTGGCGGGCGAGATAACTCAGGCGGGCCGCATCGTCCTTGAACGCGTAAATGATGCCAGGCGCCGCCGACACGCAGCGGACGCCGGTGGCCTCCTCGACGTAGTCGCGCAGCTCGCCAGCGGCGTAGAGGCGCTGGAAGGTGCGGCGCTGCGTGAGAATGCCGTCGCCGTACTCCGCGCCTTTGATCTGGTTGCGCTCCCACCTCAACCGCGCGGACACGACCAGCACCGATTTGGCGAGGTCCCAGGCTCGTAGGAGCGTCTCGCGTCGTTCGGCGGGATTCTCAATGACGTTCAGGACGTAGGTGAGAAGGACCACTTCGGCCGGCTCACGCCGCCCGTCCGGGAAGTGGACCGGGTCCCACCCTGCGGCATCGAGGCCGAGGTGCTGCAGTGCCCTAACATCGCCGCCACGTCCACACCCGTAGTCCAGTACTCCCGTGTCGGGTTCCAGCTGGAGGTCACCGACGGCGCGACGAGCCGGCAGCGAGAGGCCGACTCGGCCGATCGCGGTCTGATGCCTCTGGCTGCTCCAAAGCTGCTGTGTCATCGGCGTCCCCTGATTCCACGGACAGGCCAGCATGCGACAGCACCGAACCTTAACTGACACCCGATCCAGCGACCCGGCTTACGCGGAGTCGCACCTCCCAGCTGACCTCGGGTGACGCCGCTCTCATCACGATTGCGGGCGTGGCGGGTCGTCCACGTGACGAGGCCGAAGGGCCTGCCCGGGTTACGCCTGAAGCCGGCAGGAGGGCGCGACGGCCGCGCAGGTGGCCCGGATCTCCGAAGAGGTGTGCCGCTCGCTTCAGCGCAGGGTGATGGGGCGCTTGGGCACGCCGTTGGCGAGTAGCCCGGCAACCAGGCCGAGGAGGCCGTCGGGATAGATCGTCTCTGGCGTCTCCCGCAGTTCTTGCAGCGTCCACCAGCGGTGGGCCTGAATGTTGTCGGGCTGAGTGGCTCGGGCAGGGTCGGCATCCGCGGGCTCAAGGTGGGCGAGAAAGTACCGCTCAACCTGTCGGACTGCCCGCCCGCCGACGGTTTGCTCCTGGCTGCGCTGGGCCAACTGCGTGCCTAGCGCGACGTTCTTTTCATCGACGCCGAGTTCTTCGCGCAGTTCGCGGAGCGCGGCAGCAGCGTGGTCCTCCCCTGCCTCCAGGGCGCCGCCGGGGGTGGCCCAGTAGCTTCCGCCCTCGTCGTGGTGGTGCAGCAGCAGGACCCGCTGGGCATCGTCGAGGGCGACGACGCGGGCGGCTTCCCGCAAGGGTGGGCTGATCATGCCGCCCATTGTGGCGTTCAGGCCCTCTCTCGACGAGACGGTCCCCCACTCACACGGTGTTCTGAACTCTTGCCGGGAAGGGCGCGAGTGCGTGGGCAGGTGCGTGCAGCCCGGCCGCACGGAGGACGTCAACACCTGGCGCAGCCGGACAGAGCGAGATGCCCGAATATCTCGGGATCCAACCCCGTGTGGTTGTTACGGTCCCGTACATGACGCTGCCTGTGACTCGTGCTGTTGATCTGCGCAGGGAATCGCTCGATGGAGTGCTGGACCGTGTGGAGCGGTCGCTGCAGGTGCGTCTCGATCGGGAGACAGTGGTGTGCAAGCGCCGTACCGTCGGGGCTCGGACGGACCGCGACAGTTGGGTGCGCGTCGAGCGGCGGGGGTTCGACCGGATCGGGGCACAGGGGTGGAATGGCCCTGAATCCGCTGCTGTCCTGAGCGGGGTCGTCATGCCCTCGTGGTACGCAGGGTTCTCGTGGCGCGAGCCGGGTGAACCGGTGATGTGGCGGGCGGACGAGATGGAACTGGTCAACGCCGCGCCTGTCGGGCAAGCCGCTCCTGTGATCGAAGATCCTCGTCTCCCGGATGCGTGGTGGTCCGCGCTGAACGCTTCCCTAGACGCGCTCGCTACCCAGTCCGCACCCCGTGTCGCCACGCCGGACACCGAAACCATCACGCAGGAGCTGGTGACAAGAACTCTTGGGGAGGTCTTTCCCGAGGTGACCGACACCATGGTGGAGGAGTGGCGGCCGGCCCATGCCGACCTGACGTGGGCGAACGTGACCGGCCCGGAGTTCTGCATGATCGACTGGGAGGACTGGGGCATGGCGCCACGCGGACTGGACGCGGCAACGCTATGGGGCTGTTCCCTCGCCCTCCCGGCCCTGGCGGAGCGTGTGTGGAGCGAGCGTCGGCCGGACTTGGAGAGCAGGTCCGGCCTGCTGATGGCTCTGTTCTTCTGCGCGAAGGTCGCAGGGCCGCACGCGCATCCCGAGGATCCTCGGCTGGAGCCGGCCAGGAAGGAAGCTGCGCGACTCATTGCTGAGCTTGGCGAGGTCGGGCAACGCCCCCACGGCAGCCGCCCGCACTGACCGTCATCCGGCCTCTGGCCAACCGTCGAACGAAAGGATCGGGCCCCCGTCCAGGTACCGCTGCACGGCGACCAGGGTCGTGTGCGTGAAGGGCTGCGGAAGGTCGTCCGGAGGCACCCAGGCGATGGTGTCGTGCTTGTGCGGTTCCGCATTGTGGGGAGTTCCGCTCCACCGGTCGGTATGGAAGATCAGGGCCATGAACATCCCCGGGACCTCCGCTCCCCAGGAGCCATGGACCACGTGGACGAGACGCAGGTCCGCCTCGGCAACCACGACGCCTGTCTCCTCCTTCAGTTCCCGTACCGCAGTCGCGGTGATCGGTTCCCGGGGCTCGCCCTTGCCGCTGGGAACATCCCACTCGCCAGGCGCGAAATCCAAATGGTGGCCCCGCCGCAGGATGAGGAGTCTGCCGCTGTCAGGATCCGTGACGAGAACAGCAGCGATGAGCCGCGTCGTCATCGGTTCGCTCTTCCACCGGGCCGCCGGCGGATCGGACTCAGTCAAATCGCCTTCCTCCAAACGATCTCAAAGCGTGGGAGCGATGCCCAACGCAGGAGACCGGTCAGTCTGCCGCAGAAGCCGTACGGTTCGCCTCGGCGTTTCGCGGCACGAACGCCCGCTGGTCGCCTTTCTCCACGCAACGCGCCGCTGACGGCAGGCGCCGAACAAACGCGCTCAGCATGAGCGTCAACCGTGACTGACCAACCCTCGGAACGTCGGCCACTGACGTGGCCGAGAAGGCCCTCTTGGCCACCTGTCGGACCGCTTCCACACTGACCGGAAGATCACGAACGAGGGGGCGCGATGGCTGCAAAAAGGAGACGCCGCAGTAAGGCCACACGACACCGCGAAGCCAAGCAGCGCATCAGTTTCGCGACGGCCGTCGTGGCAGCGGTCCTGTTCGTGCTGTGGCAGTCCCCCTGGCTCCTGATCAGCATCCTGTGCGCCACCGCGCTCGCCGGCCTGGGATGGATGCTGTGGAAGGCACACCTGCGGGAGCAGACGGGGGACCGCGCCTGGCGCGAGCAGAACCGGCGCATGGAACTCGAACGCTCCATGGCCACCATCGACGCCATGAGCTGGCAGGACTTCGAGCACTACGTCGCCGAACTGTGCCGCCGCGACGGCTGCACCAACGTCACCGTCACCGGAGGATCGGGCGATCTCGGAGCAGACGTCGTTGGCACACTTCCCGATGGCCGGCACCTGGTGGCCCAGGTCAAGCACTACGCACCCCACCGGTACATCCCCAGCGGGGACATGCAGAAGTTCGTCGGCACCGCGAAACTCGAGCACAAAGCGGATGTGGCGCTGTTCGTCGCCACCTGCCCGTTCGGGAAAGCCGCCCGAGACCTCGCTGTGCGGCACGACATCATCGCCATCAGCCGCGACCTGTTCGGCGCCTGGAACAGCGGCGCACCCCTGGAATCCCTGCTCCCACTTAACGGGGCCGGCGACGGGCCGCGCCGGAAGCCGAACACCAGCCGCGAGCCGGAGGCGGGCACCGCATAGAACCGCCCGGGTGGCGGTGTATACCTGACTACCCCACGACCCGGGCACCTCACTCTTGCGTGAACGCGCCTACGGGGTCAGGCGGTTCGGGCCGCGGAACAAGAACGTGGCCTCACGGATCGAGTCCAGGCCGAGCATCACCATCAGCACGCGGCCCAGCCCCATGCCCAGACCGCCATGCGGTGGGCAGCCGTAGCGGAAGGCGTTCAGATACTCCTGCAGCGGCTCGGTGCTCATGCCCTTCCCAGCGGCCTGCTTGACCAGCACGTCGTAGCGGTGCTCGCGTTGCGCACCGGTGGTGATCTCCAGCCCCTTCCACAGAAGGTCGAAGCTCAGCGTGAGGTCCGGCCGGTCCGCGGAGCGCATGTGGTAGAAGGGCCGGATGCTCGTCGGGTAGTGCGTGATGAACACGAACTCGTGGCCGGTCTGCTCCTTGATGTGCGCCGCAACGCCACGCTCACCCTCGGGGTCAAGGTCCTCCTTCCTCCCCTCCAGGTCCCAGCCCTTGGCGCGCAAGACCTCCTGAGCCTCGGCCATGGTGATGCGTGGGAACGGCACCTGAGGTGCGGTCACCTCGACCCCGAACACCTCGCGGATCGCTTCACCGTGTTGCTCGGCGACTTTGGCCAGGCCGTGCGCGAGCAGGCGCTCCTCGAAGCGCATAACGTCCTCGACGTCTGTGATCCATGCCAGCTCCACGTCCACGCCGGTGAACTCCGTCGCGTGCCGGGACGTGAACGACGGCTCCGCGCGGAACACAGGGCCGATCTCGAAGACCTTGTCAATGCCGGCGGCGATCGCCATCTGCTTGAAGAACTGCGGCGACTGCGCCAGGTAGGCGGAGCGGCCGAAGTAGCCGAGCTCGAATACCTCAGCGCCTGACTCGGAGGCCGTGTCCATGAGTTTGGGGGTGTGCATCTCTGTGCAGCCCTGGCTGTAGGCGTACTCGCGCATGCCCTGCTCGAAGGTGGTCTGCGTCGCGAACAGCAGCTGTGCCTCGGGGCGGATCCGTACGTCGAGGAACCGCCAGTCCAGACGGTGCTCGAGGCCGGTCTGCTCGTCGATCGGGAGCGGCGTCTCAGCCCGGTTCAGCACCTCAACACTTTCGGGGATGAGCTCCAGGCCGCCGAGCTTCACGATCGCGTTGTCGACCACCCGCCCAGTGATGCGGACCGCGGACTCGGCAGTCAGATTTTCCAGGGCAGCCTCGGTTTCGTCGCCCTCACCGCCACGCCGATGGGTGACCTGCACCATGCCGGTGTGGTCGCGTACGACTACGAATTGCATCCTGGCCTGCAGCCGGAGCGTGTTCACCCATCCGGAGACAGAAACGGTCTCACCTACGTGTTGCCGCAGCTCAGAGACCAATACACGGCTAGTCGTGTGGATCATCGCAGCCCTCCAAGGGGCGTCGTCATGATCCCTTGGGAGCGTGGGCGAGAAGGGTACTCGCGGTGCCACCACGCCTTTGCCACCACCAGACAGAGGCGGCCTCATTCATGCCCGATGACGGGGGCCAGCCGGCGGGGCATTAGGCCACAGGGGCCGTTCCTCCCCGCGCTCAGGAGGGTCTTCACCAAAGGGCGCGAGACCGCCTTCACAGCTATGGGCAGCTCTCTCTGCTCGCGTGATCCCGCGGCTACTCGTCTCCTTCGACGCGTTGCATCCAGGATAGAAGGGCGTCAAATGCGGCTGCAACAAGTAATCAGATGGGTGCTGCTCTTCCAGAGTGACCAAGGCCATCACGCGGTGAAGTCGTATCCGTCCTGGCGGCGGGCGTGGCTCCGGTGCCTACAAAAAGGCCGTACCCGGGTCAGGTTACGGCAGTAAGTTGTGCTGATGACCGAATCCCCGCCGCCCGGCGGCGCTGTGCTCGATGTGGACGAACTGGAGGCCCGCTGGGCGGACGCCTGGCGTCCGGAACAAGTCGCGGAGCGGTTGGACGGGGTCGGTGCGCCCTGGTGCGTCGCGGCCGGGTGGGCGCTGGATCTGTTCCGCGGGCAGGAGTCGCGGCCGCACGGCGATCTGGAGATCGCGGTGCCCGCGGCGGGGTTCCCGGAGATTCGGCACCGCTTCCCCGAGTACGTGTTTGACGCGGTGGGTTCGGGGCGGGTCTGGCCGAGCGCGGGAACTGAGGAGCTGGCGGCCACGCACCAGACCTGGCTGCGGGATCCGGCGAGCGGTCAGTTCCTGTTTGACGTCTTCCGTGAGCCGCACGAGGGCGGGGCATGGATCTGCCGACGGGACGAGAGGCTGCGGCTGCCATACGACGCGATCATTGAGCGAACGGTTGACGGGATCCCGTACCTGGTACCGGAGTTGGTGCTGCTGTTTAAAGCGAAGGCGGCACGACCCAAGGATCAGGCAGACTTCGACGGGGTGCTGCCGCTGCTGGGCCGGGCGCGGCGGGATGTCCTTAGTAGGTGGCTGGAGCTCGTCCACCCCGGACATCCGTGGCTGGCGGAGCTGACGAGGTGAGTGGCGCAGGTCGCGCCAGAGGATGGCCAAGGACCATGCAGCCGGCGAGGACTGGCTGGCCGAGCACGTCCTGATCGTGCTTGCCGCTCCTCGTCCCCGCTCACGGCCGCCGGAGTGGTCAGCGTGCTGCGACCGGAGGATCAGGACGTTGTGCATGACCCACTTGCGCAACATCCCGAGCACCACGACGGTGCCGTCAGGCTGCTGATGTTGTTCGAGGATCGCCGGTAGGAATCTGCTGATCGCAAGGCCGGAGGCGTTCAGCGTGTGGACGATCCGGCTACACGCTGTGACTCTTCGTAGGAACGACGAGGTGCCCCGTGATCAGCCCCGCGAGCGGCTGCCCACCGCTCCTCCGTCCACAACGTCGGTCTCGCCTGCGCCCTGACATGGATCCAGTTTTTCGAAGTCAGTGATCAATGTAGGGCGCCAAGACGTGACCGTGGTCGGGTACACCCTCTGGCTCGACCGCAACGGGTGCGCTGGAAGCGGCCGAGGGTGTCCTGGGACCATGGGCTTCATGACTGAGATTCCGTTGTCGGGCGGACGTATTACACCCGGCGTGGTCAGGGTTGGCAACACGGTCCGCCGTCCCGCCTCAGCAGCATCTGGGTTCGTCGCGGAGCTGCTCGACCACCTACAGCAGCGCGGCTTCAATGGCGCGCCGCGTCGCTTCGGGCGCGATGCTGCTGGACGGGACGTCTTCAGCTACCTGCCAGGCTGGGTGCCAGCGCGCTTTCAGTGCTGGGGCGACGCTCAGGTCGCCGCCGCCGGTGCGCTGCTTCGCGCCTTCCACGATGCCACCCGTGGCTGCCGCCTGGCCGGTCCGCACTCCGTGGTCTGCCATCACGACGTGGGACCGAACAACACCGTCTTCGTCGACGCGGTACCGGTGGCCTTCATCGACTTCGACACCGCCGCACCGGGCGACCCGCTTGAAGACCTCGGCTACATGTGCTGGACATGGTGCGTCTCGTCCAAAACCGCAGGCCCAACCGCACGCGCCCAAGCGGCACAAGTCCGCGTCCTCGCAGATGCCTACGGAGCGGACGCCGCTTCACGCTCACATCTGGTAGACGCCATGCTCGACCGCCAAGCCCGCAACGCCCAGTGGTGGAGCAGCCGACTACAGGGGCTGTCCGCAGAAACCGCCGAGCACGATGTGGTCAGCAACCGGATCCTCTGGTCGGAGCAGGAGCACGCCTACACAATGGCCCACCGCGAAGTATTCTCCGCCGCCCTCCAGCGACTTTGAGGGCGAAAGCTTCATCAGCGGCACGACCTGCAGTGTCAGCGCATACCGACCGACCCCCGCTACAGGTCGGAGATTCATGCCGTGAATCGCGCCTTACTGGCGTGCCAGATTCAGGCGCGCAATATAGCGGCGGAGTCCCGGTTACCGAAACCGGGACTCCGCCGCACCATTGGTAGTCCACCGCCATTCCCTGACCACCGCCGTGGAAGGACAGCACACGACGACAACTGACCACCGAAAACTCGCCCTGCAATCCTCCCGGCTGTGAAGCTTCTACGCCGCGGTGTAGCTGAGGCGGAACAGGTCCTGGGCGTGCTCCAGGTCCCGGTCCGTGCGCAGTTGCACCTCCAGGTCGCCGGTTCCGTGGTGCCCGAGCCCCGTCACGTCCCGGGTGAACCCGGGGACGAGGTCGACCTTCTTGGGGTCGGCCTTGAGGTAGACGAGCAGCTTGGTCTTCTGCGGCGGGCAGACGCAGGCGAAGTTCCGCAGCCGCTGGTACGCCCGGTAGGTCCGGTTCTCGACCTTGGTGATGTCGTCACCGAGCCCGAGCAGTACCTCGTCGACCGCAGCGGCCAACTCCGTTATCGCCCCGTGTTCCCGACGGCCGCGCAGCGCCTCCACCCCGTGGCGACGCCGGCCTGCTGTGGAGACGGCAGTCTGGCCGGTGACGGAGGCGACCGTCTCAAGGCCGATGTGCTCGTTGCCGAAGAACCGGTAACGGACCAGGTCGATCGAGCGGCGGTGCTCGCGCACGGCATGAACGTCGTAGCGAGTGAAGTCGCCGGCCACGCAGATCAGCCTCGGTGCGCTCCACAGCACCTGGGCCGCGACCGCAGCCCCGAGCCTGTCGCGGACCAGGTGCCGGAACGCGTCCTTGTGGTCCATCAGCCACGCCATGTAGAAGAGACCCTGATGGATCACGCCTGCGTCGGTACCGCGCTTGTATTCCACGATCGCGGGCGCGTTGTTCTCGTCGATGCCCAGCGAATCGATGCGTCCGCCGTGGACGGGACCGGTGCCGTACTCGCTCGCCAGGAACCGCACCCCGAGCATGGTCTCCATGTGCGCCTCAATGAGGTCCTGCACATCCGCCTCGACCTCAGCAAGACGCGGCGCAACCTCGGTCACGCCGCTGTTTGTCGTGTGGAACAGCTTCAGGCCCGACACCTTCCCCTCCTCGGCTCGGAGATCACCAACGCCGGCAGGTGCAGGATTGTTTCCGCGGGAGGCTTCGGTGCCGTGAAGAAAGTGTGAGACCCTACGTTCGGTCTGGCTGGGGAGCGCTTGCGTCCCCTGGTCACCAGGGATCTACGATTCCCCCATGCGTCCCCCGCGACCCGGGGGACAGCGCTAGGAAGCTGCGTTCTCGCAGGTCAGCCCCCGTAGCTCAGTGGATAGAGCAGGTGCCTTCTAAGCGCTTGGCCGCAGGTTCGAGTCCTGCCGGGGGCGCCCTTTTCTCGCCGCGTGGTGTTCAGGCCACCCGCCGGTAAATCCCCTCGCTCCGCCGCAGATGCTGCAAGTCCACCAGGTAGCGCCGGAGCGTCACATGGTCGGTGTCGCCGTCCTCGCACCAGGCCCGGAGTTTCTCGTTGACCGTCCGTTCCGGGTACTCGACGCCCGGTTCGAAGGTTTGCTCGGCGATGTGTTGCAGTACCCGCTTCTTACGGGTCCACTGCGCCGGCAGGCGTACGAGTCGGCCGTCCCGTACGAAGGTCCGCAGGAGCTGGTCGGTGTTCTCGTCCCCCGACCCCGGGTTCCCGGCGGCCTGCGTCGCCTCCTCCCGGTCCGCGCGCGCGGACTGGCGGAACAGGTCGTAGGCGACGACCAGCCGGGAATCGCCCCCGGCCTCGTCGCCGTCCGTCGCCTTCACCACCCTCACCGCCCCCTGCTCGCGCAGCTTCAGCAGGGCCAGGGCCGTTTCCTTCGCGGGCACTCCCGCCGCCCGGGCGATCTCCGCCGGGGTACCGGCCCCCAGCGCGACCGCGGCGAAGACCCGCACCCGGTTCTCGTCGGTGAACAGCCGGATGAGTCGGTCAGTAGCCATGCCCGGAGGCTAGTGGAGGGCCCACACCCCGGCTAAGCGATTTTCCGCCCCCTCCAGGCGACCCCCTGTTCAAAAAGGGTGATCCGCACATGATCGCCGTTACCAGCGGTGAGCGGCGGCGTTGAACGGGAAGTGCGGTGGCGCGTCCTGCTGCCGCACGGTCATCAATCCAAAAGGAGAACGTGATGTCTCGCATCGCGAAGGCTGCCGGAGTCGCCCTCGGCGCCGGTGCCATGGCGCTCGGCGGCGCCGGTCTGGCCATGGCGGACGCGGGCGCCCACGGCGAGGCCGTCGGCTCGCCGGGCGTCCTGTCGGGCAACCTCGTCCAGGTCCCGATCCACGTGCCGGTCAACGTGTGCGGCAACACCGTGAACGTGATCGGCCTGCTGAACCCGGCGTTCGGCAACACCTGCGCCAACATCAGCGACGGTCACGACGACAAGGGCGGCTACGGCTACGGCGACTGACGTCCCGTCCGTACCGAAGAGCCCCGGCACTCCGAGCGCCGGGGCTCTTCCCATGTCCCGCGAACCTGCTCCGCGAAGCCCCCCGAAGCTGTCCAGCGAAACCGGCCCGCGGAACCGCCCCGCGAGACCCCGCCCCGAGACCCCGCCCCGAGAAGACGTCACGCGTACCGATAGATCCTGCCGACGTCCTCCAGCGAGTCCGGCGTCACGTCCCACGGCGGCAGCTTCTCGTGCCGCGCCACGATCCGCCGGTACTGCGCACTGCCCGGCTCCGCCGGCTTCGCGGGCAGGTAGCGGGCGCCGGGATGCCGGCGCTGCCAACGGGACCATTGCAGGTCGACGAAGGCGTGGTGCATCCAGAACACGGGGTCGTTGACCGACGCACCGCCGACCATCACACCGCCGACCCAGCGGTGCACCCGGTTGTGATTGCGCCAGGCGGCGGAACCCCGCCCGCTCCCCCACCCCTCCAGCCGGTTGCGGAACCCCTTCGCCGCCGTCGAGTCCCACGGCGAGACGTCGTAGACCGGGTCGGCCAGCGCCGACTCCAGCTCGGCCTTGGTGGGCAGTTCGATCGGGTCGCGGGCGCGGCCGAGGTCCCGGGTGAGGAACTCCCCGTCCGTGACCCCCTCCTTGATGGTCCAGTTGCCCGTCGCGTAGGCGAACGGCCCGGTCGTCACCTGCCGGTCCGAGCGCCGTCCGGTGCCGCCGAGCAGATCCGCGGTCCAGGGCCCGGCACCGGCCTTGCGGTCCTTGGTCCAGTCCCAGTACGGCACCGTCACCGACGCGTCGACCCGGCGCAGCGCCCGCTCCAGGTCCAGCAGGAACCGGCGGTGCCAGGGCAGGAACGACGGCGCCATGTGGGCCGTACGCAGGCCGCCCTCGCCGTCGGTGACGTAGAAGTCGATGTGCATCCGTACGAACTCGTCGTACTCGCCACGCCGTTTGATCTCCAGCATCGCCTTCACGAAGCGCCGCTTCTCCGCGCTCGTGAGCGTGCTCGCGTCCTTACGGACGTACGCCATGACGTGCCCCCATGTCACCCATGTCACCCATCTCGCCCATGCCCATGTCACCCGTCTCGCTCATGGTTGCCGTGTGGCCCATGCGGGTCTCGCGCAGTTGCTGGCCCGGCCCCAGCTCGTCGACGGCGGCGCGGGCCGCTTCGAGAGGGGTCTCGTACGACCGGTAGTGGTCGACCATGCTCAGCCAGGTGCCGTCGGCGCGGCGCATCAGCTCCAGCTGGCGGCCGTCGACGGTGACGTGCCACTGATCGGCGTCGGAGGCGCGGCCCGTGGTGGTCTTGATGCCGCGGATGTGGCGGCCGCGGTAGGTCTCGTCGAAGGCGACCTCGCCGGGGTTGTCGGCGCCGCGCGGTGGCCGGGAGGCGGCGACGAGCGGCGCGAGCGCCAGTGCCCCGGCCGCGGTGAACAGCCCACGCAGGACGTCCCGTCGACCGCCCCCGCCCCGTACGACGTCCGGCACCCGGCCGGGTCTGGCCTGCCCGTTCGGGCCGGGCTCCGCCCCGACCGCCACGGCACCGGCCACGGCACCCGCCACGCCGCCTGCCACTCCGCCCGCTACTCGGCCCGTCACTCCACCGACACTGACGACCATCCTGTGCTCCTCCTGGTTCGATCGATCCGTAGCGGTAACCGAGAAGGAGCCCGCACGGTCACCGTCCGGTGGTCCGGACGGAGCCGTACGGGCTCCCGAAGCGAGCGCGGGCCCGCGGGGCGGGCGCGGGCGCGGGTCGTGGCTAGAGGCCCGGCCCGGCGACCAGGTTCGCGGCCGGCACGGTCTGCAGGACCGGCGTGAGCACGCCCACCTGGGGCAGCTTCGGCTCGGGGAGGCCGAAGTTGTCGGCGTTCGGCGCGGTCAGCGGGGCGTCGACGGACAGGCCGGGGGCCAGCGTGCGCAGGTCGGAGGCGGGGGCGGCGACGCCGACGTGGTCGAAGTCGTCGCCGAGGATGTGCGGCAGGGGCGCGTGCACACCGGCGCCGGGCAGCCCGCCGGAGACCGGCAGCTGCGGGATGACCCGCTCGGGCAGGAGCCGTCCCTCGACGTACCGCGGGCCCTCGGGGGCGCCGGGCATCGGCAGCGGGATCTCGCCGCCGAGCTTGGGCAGCTCCACGTTGAGGGACTTCTCGACGCCGTCCAGCGGCACCGGGACGGGGACCGTGTCCACCGCTGCGGCGGGGGTCGCGGTGGCGCCCACCGCGGCAGCGACGCCCGTGATGACGGCGGCAAGGGTTCGGCGGGTGGTCGGCTTCATCTCAGGCACGGTCCCTTTCAGGGTTCAGCGGTCTCAACGTCCGTACCGCGTAACGATCCTGATCCGGTCACCAGCGCAAGATTCCCCCGGCTGCCGCAGTAGTACGACGGCTCCATAGGCTGAATATCGGCAGGGCGTAAGTCGGATCGCCTGCAAAGCCCACCGGCGACGGGGGCCGACGCCCGCTGGCGGACGGGCCGACGCCCCCGGCGAAGACGACCGGCCCGGCACCGGCTCGGGCACCCGAGGGGCCGAGGCCGGTCGCGCCGCCTCGGCCCCCTCAGCCCCGCACCTTCTCGGCCTTCTCAGCCCCGCAGGCTCCGCGCCGGCAGCACGATGTGCGCCGCGGCGTTCAGCGTCTCGTCCGCGCCGGCGAACGCGGCCAGCGCCTCCGGCTCGACGGGCTTGCCCGGCTCCGCCTCGGGCCAGGGGCGGGTGGTGAACACGAAGTAGGCGAAGCCGCGTTCGGCGACGGCCTCCAGCCACTCCGGCGGCGGGGTGCACTGCGCGTTGAAGCCGGGCATGTTGACGACCGCCGTGCCGGACTCGACGAGCAGGCTGACCGGCAGGGTCGGCCGGGCGTTGCCGTCGACGAGGTCGCCGCCGACGGGCAGGCCGTTGTTCTCCAGCAGCGCTTCGACGGCGGCCGTGGCGGCCTCCGGTCCGGCCGCGGCGTCCCCGAGGGTGTAGGCGAGGAGGTAGGGCATGTCGCCGTCGGGGGCCTCGCCGCTCCAGGCCATGACGACGAGCGTGCCGAGGTCGGCGGCGTTGAAGGGGCGGGTTTCGCTTGAGGTTGAGGTCACCGCGCGACCTTATCGACGGGTCCGAATGGGTCCCTGTCCGTTCTCACCCGACCGGGCGACATCCCGCACACGGTCCACACGATCGAGGGACGCCTTCTCGAACACGCCGCGAAAAACACACCGCGGAATGCTTTCCGAAAACAAAGGGCCGATTCCGTACGACACGGAATCGACCCTTGTGCAGCAGGCGCGGAATACCTCAGCCACCCAGCGGCAGACCGCCGAGCAGGCCGCTGGAGTTCAGCGTGCCGGTCGCGCCCTTGACGGTGTTGAGCACGGAGTCCTTGTTCTCGGTGTCGAGCGCGTTCGACTGGTGCTGGAGCGGCATCACGTCGGCGGGGGCGAGCCGACCGCTGGTGAGCTGGTTCACGGCACCGGTGAGGCTGGTGGGCGTGACGTCGGCGGCGCTGTAGGCGAACGCGGGCGCGGCAGCGCCGGCGAGGGCCACGGAACCGGCAACTACAGCGGCAGCCTTCAGGGACTTCATCGTGTTCCTTTCAAAGAGAATTCTGACGCCGTGCCTAACGATTCTCCTGCGGCCCGGAAACCCTGTTCGCAGAAATTTTCTGCAACCCGAAAGACCCAAGAGAAAACAATAGGAAAACAAAACGGCCGTTGTGCGGGTCGGTGGACCCGCACAACGGCCGTGACGGCGATCAGGAGGTGGGCAGCAGCCCGCCGACCGCGCCGGTCGCGGCACCGGTGTCCACCGGGAGCGGTGCCGGCAGCGGCAGCGGGAGGCCGCCGGCCAGCAGGAGTGCGAGAACGGCGTTGAGGAGCTTGCTCACCACCGCGGTCGCGGCCGGGACCACCTTGGTGGGGTCGCCGCCGGTGGCGGCCGCGAGCAGGTCGCTGACCGCCTGCTGCAAGGCGGCGAGCGCGTCGCCGACGGCGTCCGCGGACGGCGCCTTGGAGTCGTCGCCGCTCTTGGTCACGGGCAGCGGGAGCAGCCCGGTGACCGGGGCGGCCGCGGCCGGGGTGGTCGGCGTGGTGGTGGCCGGCGGGGTGGTGGGAGCCGCGGTGGGCGCCGGGGTCGTCGGCGTCACCGGGGTCTCCGGGACCGGGACCGGGGCCGCCGCGGTGATCTTGGCGATGGCCGCCTTCACCGCGTCCAGGAGCTGGGTGGCCTGCTCGGGCGAGACCTGGCCGTCGTCGGCCTTGAGCACGGTGTTGAGCACGTCGGTGACCGGGGCGAGCAGGGACCCGAGGTTGCCCAGGGTCTGGACCTGGGCGAGGAGCGCGTCCGCGCCGGGGAGGGGTGCCGTGGCCGCCGACTCGACGCGCTCGCGCTTCGACTCGTGGTCGGCCGCCACCGCGGCGGGCGCGGTGATCGCGAACAGCAGGGCGGCGGTGACGGCGGTGGAGGCGAGACGTAGTGCGGGCAGAGCACGCATGGAGATTCCCTTTCGGTGGGGCGGATCTTGAGCCCACCGTGAAAGCGCTCGCCACACCCCGCAACCGAGGGATTGCGGGGCGTGACCGTCCGGCGCGCGTGTCGTCCCTGGTGAGACGCCCTGTCAAGCCCCGCTCGCCATGTCGGTGCACCGGCCCCCCATTTGGGGCAACGCAAAACCGGCCGCCCTCCTGAGGGGGAACCACAGGAGGACGGCCGGCGAAGGGGTCCGAGCGGACGTCAGTCGTTGACGCACTCGTTGCCGAAGGCGGGGTTCAGCAGGCCGATCACGTTCACGGTGTTACCGCAGACGTTGACCGGAACGTGGACCGGAACCTGGACGACGTTGCCCGACAGGACGCCCGGGGAGTGGGCGGCCGCGCCCTGCGCGCCGGCGTCGGCGGCGGCGATGCCGGCGCCGCCGGCGACGGCCGCGACAGCAGCGGAGGTAAGGACCAGGCCCTTCGCGATACGCGACATGGAGAGGTGCTCCTTGGGTTGACACAAACACGCGGGCGGATGCCCGGCGCTGTGTCAACGCGCGGCACGCGCGGGGGTTGTGCCGCCAATGGGGTGATCTCCGGACGGGCCCGACTTCACCATTCCGACACACTTGTCTGCTTTCTCCGGATTAATACGCATAGCGGCTAGAGTTGCGGACCTCCCGACGCACCCTTATAGCCAGCAAATCGCACTCATCTGACGCCCTGGCATCACGACCCGGGCGTGCCCCCCGTGCCCCGCAACCTCCCGGAAGGGCCACCCCGGTCATGCGCCAATCCCTGCGTCCGCTGCTGCGCCGAGCGACGGTGGGAGCCCTCGTCCTCGTCTCCGTCTGGGCACCGGGCGGCGCCCTCGCGGCGGCCCCGCCCTCCCCGGAGGCCGCACGCCTGCCGTTCACCGAGCGGTACCGCGCGCTCCAGCACGGCGGGATCGTCCGCGCGGCCAACGCCGCCATCAGCTGCCGGGCGACCGCGGCCCAGCCCTCGTGCCCGGCGGTCCGCGAGGGCGGCACGGCGGTCAACGGCGACCTCGACATGTTCTACGTCGACGTCGACACCGACCCGAACACCTACAACTCCTCCCGCGCCGAGGTCCGCCTGCCCGAGGGCGCCCGGGCCACGTACGCGCGCCTGTACTGGGGCGGCAACCTGCGCGTCGGCGAGCAGAAGCCGCCCGCGGACAACGGGCGGGTGCTGATCGCCGAGCCCGGCGGCCAGTACAAGGAGGTCCTCGCCGACACCCTGGTCGGCCACCGGGTGGCCCAGGGCGCGGACGCCTACCAGGCCTCGGCGGACGTCACACGGCTGGTGCGGGAGAGCGGTTCGGGGCTCTACACGGTGGCGCAGCTCAACGTGGCCATGGGGAAGTCGAAGGCCGGCGCCTGGGGCGGCTGGACGCTGGTGGTGGCGTACGAGAAGGCGGCGGAGCCGCTGCGGCATCTGGCCTTCTGGGACGGCTTCGACACGCTGACGTCCGGTCAGGACATCGCGCCGGGCGGTCTGCGCTTCCCCGAGGGTGCCTCCGGCCGGGTGGGGCTCGTCGCCTACGACGGCGACCGCGGCCGAACGGGCGACCGTCTCACCCTCTCGGCCGATCGCCGGGCCCCCGTCGTGCTGGCCGACTCCGCCAACCCCGGTGCCGACGTGCTGAATTCGACGATCAGCGAGCCCGGCGAGCGGCCGGCGACGCGCGTCCCGTCGTACCCGAACACCCTCGGCTACGACTCCGATGTGTTCGATCTCGGGACGGCTCTGCGTCCGGGTGGTGACCAGCTGGCCTTCCGGCTCGTTTCCCAGCGGGACGCGGCGTGGGCCGGCGCGCTCTTCGTCGCCGTCGACGCCCGCAGTTGAGGCGCGTTCCCGCCCGTCCCGAGTGCCATCCGTGAGCGAGGAAACCGCGCAATGCACCAGTCAGCAACCGACCCTCGGCCACGGGTCCTGCACCTTACGCAGCCCGTGGAAGGCGGGGTCGCCCGGGTCGTGACGGACCTGGTGAGGGCCCAGCTCACGGCCGGTTTCCAGGTCGCGGTGGCCTGTCCGGACGGGGACTTCGCGCAGGGGCTGCGGGCGCTGGGCGCCGACGTACGGCAGTGGGCCGCGACGCGGTCCCCGGGGCCGTCGCTGCCGGGTGAGGTACGGCGGCTCGCACAGGTGGTCGAAGAGGTACGGCCCGAACTGGTGCACGCGCACAGCGCCAAGGCCGGTCTCGCCGGCCGGATCGCGGTGCGCGGGCGGATCCCGACCGTGTTCCAGCCGCACGCCTGGTCGTTCGAGGCGGTCGGCGGGACCACCGCGGCGCTCGCCCTGAAGTGGGAGCGGTGGGGGGCGCGTTGGGCCTCCCGGGTGGTGTGTGTGAGCGAGGCGGAGCGCGCGACCGGCGTGCGCGCCGGGATCGCCGCCCCCTGGAGCATCGTCCCCAACGGGATCGACCCCGCCCGCTTCCACCCGGCCGCCGTGGGCACCGTACGCGCCTCTCTCCTGCCCGATGTCGATCCCGCCGCCCCGCTCGTCGTCTGTGTGGGGCGGCTGTGCCGGCAGAAGGGGCAGGACGTGCTGCTGCGGGCGTGGGAGGCGGTGCTGGAGCGGGTGCCGCGGGCGCGGCTCGCGCTCGTCGGCGACGGGCCCGACCGCGATCGACTGCGGGCCCTGGCACCGGATTCGGTGCTGTTCGCAGGGGCCGTCGCCGACTCCGCGCCTTGGTACCAGGCCGCCGATCTGGTCGTCCTGCCCTCGCGCTGGGAGGGCATGGCGCTCGCCCCGCTGGAGGCGATGGCCTGCGGGCGGCCGGTGGTGCTGACGGACGTGGACGGCGCCCGGGAGAGCCTGCCGCCGGGTCTCGTACCGCACTGTCTCGTTCCGCCGGAGCAGCCCGCGCCGCTCGCCGGGGCCGTCGCCGAGCTGCTGCTCGACCCGTTGCTGTGCGAGGCGCTCGGCCATCAGGGACGCCGGCACGTCCTGTCCACGCACGACGTGCGGCACACCACCGAGGCGGTGGCGGACCTGTACCGCGAGCTGCTCGGTACGACAGGTCGCGTCATGCCCTCCGAGTACAGGGAGTCGATCCACTCGTGACCGCGGAAAGCACGCTCCCCTCGCCCGGCGGGCAACCGCACGACCCCGGCTTCTCGCCCGTCGCGGTCCTCGCGTCGCGCGGCGTCACCGGCGGGTTCCGGTTCCCGCACCGCCGCCCGCAGCCCCGGCCCGCCTCGCCCGTGCCGCTGCTCGCCGCGGACCTGGCCGCCGCCCTGTTCGGCGCCCTCGCCCTCACCGGCACCGCGCACCAGCCGCTGCTCGCGGCCCTGCTGGTCGCCGCGTCGATGCTGCTGCGCCCGCAGCTGCCGCGCACGATGCCGGGCGTCCTCGACGAACTGCCCGCCGTGTGCGGCCGGATCGCGGTCGGCTGGCTGGCGGTCGGCGCGCTGGTCGCCGCCCACACCCCGCGGTACGCCCTGTCCTTCACCACCCTCGCCGCCGGTTTCCTGCTCCAGTCGGCGGCGGCCTGCGCGGCCCGCGGCATCGTGCACTGGCGGCGCCGCACGGCCCTGCGCGACCGGCCGCGCGCGGCCCTCGTCATCGGCCCCGCCGCGACCGCGCAGCGCGTGGCCGGCGGGCTGCTGCGCCACCCGCGCTGCGGGGTGCGGCCGGTGGGCGTGGTCGCCGAGCAGCCCGACGGCAGCGACGGCCTGCCCGTGCTGACCACCGGCGAGGAGGTCGAGCGGGCGCTCATCCAGAACGGCGTCCGGGACGTCCTGGTCGTGCACCCCTCGGTACGGACCCAGCAGGGGCCGCTGCTGCGGGCGCTCGCCGAGTCGGGCTGCGCGGTGTGGGAGGTCGACGCGGACTCCCCCTCGTACGCCTCCCGCGACCAGCTCGCCGGATACGCCTGCCGGCGTCTCGACATGGGCGGACGGCGACCCGGCAGCGTCGGCAAGCGACTCCTCGACGTGGTGGTCTCCGGGACGCTGTTGCTGCTGGTCAGCCCGTTGCTGCTGGTGTGCGCGGTGGTGCTGCGGCTCACCGACGGCCCCGGTGTGGTCTTCCGGCAGGAGCGCATCGGCAAGGACGGGCGCCCCTTCACGCTGCTGAAGTTCCGCACCCACCGCCCGGTCGACGAGCACGAGTCGGCGACCCGCTGGAGCGTGGCCGACGAACGCCAGATGTCGTGGTTCTGCCGCTTCCTCAGACGCACCTCCCTCGACGAGCTGCTCCAGCTGTGGAACGTCTTCTGGGGCGACATGAGCCTGGTCGGGCCGCGCCCCGAACGCCCGTACTTCGTCGGCAAGTTCAGCCAGATGTACCCCGGCTACGCGGCCCGCCACCGGATGCGCACCGGCATCACCGGGCTCGCCCAGATCCACGGGCTGCGCGGCGACACCTCCATCGAGGACCGGGCCCGCTTCGACAACGCGTACATCGACAACTGGTCGCTGTGGCAGGACATCTGCATCCTCGCCCGCACCGCCGCCGCGCTCGTCCGCCCGACGGGGAGCTGACCATGAGGCTGCCTCGGGTAGTGCCGGTGCTCCCGGCCGTCATGGTGATCGCCCTGCTGGGGCTGCCGATCGGGCCGGGCGGCGAGGGCGGCGCGGGTCCGGCCGACGCGGTCTCCGCGCTGATGGTGCTGTACTGCGGGATCCGTCTGGTACGGGACCGGCGGCGCCCCCTGTCCCGTACCGCCGCCGTGATCCTGGGCCTGCCGGTGGTCGGGCTGGCGATCGCCGCGACGGGCGCCGCGAGTCCGGGTGCCGGGATCACCGGCATGGGCCGCTACCTCCAGATCTTCGTCCTCGTCCCCGCGGCCGTCCTGCTCCTGATCCGGCACCGCGGTGACTTCCGCGTCCTCGCCTGGTCCTTCGTCGGGCTGGCGCTGTGGCAGGGCGCGATCGGCGTGCGCCAGTTCCTGACCGGGACCGGTGCCTCGTACCAGGGCCAGGAGATCCGCGCCGTCGGCACCTTCGGGGCGCAGGACGTGATGGGGATGGCGACCGTCGTCTGCTTCGGGCTGATCTGCGCGGTGGGGCTGGCGCTGGGCACGACCGCCGTACGGCAGCGGGCGGTCGCCGCGTGCTGTGCGCTGGCGCTGTTCGTGCCGCTGGCCCTGTCGTTCAGCCGCGGGGCGTGGATCGCGACCGCGGTGACCTGCTCGGCGCAGCTGGTGCTGGCCGGGATGCGGCGGGCGCTGAAGGTGGGGGCCGTGGCCGCCGCGCTCGGGGTGATCCTCGTCGGCGGCTTCGGCGTCGGCTCGGCGATGCTCCAGGAACGCGTCAACAGCATCACGCAGGTCACCGACGCACCCGACCAGTCCGTCACCGACCGGTACACGATGTGGGCGGCGGCCGTCGACATGTGGCGCGAACAGCCGCTGACCGGCGTCGGGTTGAAGGGCTTCCCCGAACACCGGGACGCCCACGCCTCGCTCGCGCTGTCCGCGGGCAGCGACACGGAGGGCGCGGGCGCGGCCTTCCGCAAGCAGCCGCTGCTGTCCCCGCACAACATGTACCTCCTGATCCTCGCGGAGCAGGGCCTGATCGGGCTGCTCGCCCTCGCGGGGGGCTGGTCGGCACTGCTCGTGTGTGGGTTGCGGGGGCTGGCGCGGGTGCGTCGCGCCGGGGGCGGTAACGGGCTCGACTGCGGGCTCGTCGCCTGTGGGCTGCTGGTCTGGCAGTTGACCGACTTCGTGTACGCCGACATCGGCGGGCCCTCGACCGTGCTGACGGCCGTGTGCTTCGGGCTGGCGGCGTGGTGGGGGCTGGCCGGGAACGACTCCGGGAAGCCCGTGCGGACGGCGGCGCCCGCGCCGGTGCGTCCCGAGGAGGCAGCCGCACTATGAGGGTGACGCCTTCCCGGCCACCTCGGGGCGACGAGGACGCGGAGGCCGACGCCGGCGCCGAGGCCGGTCCCCGTACCGAGGCCGATGCCCTTGGCTCCGCCGGTTCCGGTGGCTCCGCCGGTTCCCGTGGCGCCGCCGGTTCCCGTGGCTCCGCCGGTTCCCGTACCGCCGCCGGTTCCCGTACCGCCGCCGGTTCCCGTACCGCCGCCGGTTCCCGTACCGCCGCCGGTTCCGGTGGCGCCGCCCGTACCGATGTCGACGCCCCCGCCGGCGACGCCGTGGCGCTCCCCGCCGCCCGCACCGCCGTACCGCCGCCCCCCGGCGCCACCGACGTAGCCCCCGCCTCCCGTCGCTTTCTCGCCAAGGCCACCCTCGTCACCGCCGTCCTCACCGCCGCCGGTGCCGTGCTCGGGCTTGCCCGGGATCAGGCGTTGGCGCGGCTGTTCGGGGCCGGGAGCGAGACGGACGCCTTCCTCGTCGCGTGGACCATCCCGGAGTTCGCGTCCACCCTGCTCATCGAGGACGGCCTGGCCTTCGCGCTGGTCCCGGCGTTCAGCCTGGCGCTGGCCCGGCGGGCCCAGGGCGCTCCCGGCGACCCCGTGCGGGCCCTGGTCGGCAGTACGCTGCCCCGGCTCTGTCTCGCCTTCGTCGCCGTGTCCGCGCTCATCGCCGGCACCGCCCCCTATCTCGTCGAGGCCCTCGCGCCCGGCCTGCCCGACCCGGCGCTCGCCGTCGACTGCACCCGCCTCACCGCGGTCTGCGTGCTCGGCTTCGGGCTCGCCGGGTACTTCAGCGCGGCCCTGCGCGCGCACCGCAGGTTCCTCGCGCCGGCTGCGATCTACGTGGCGTACAACACCGGCATCATCACGGCGATGTTCGTCCTGGGCGGGCAGTGGGGCGTGCGGTCCGCGGCGGTCGGGGTGGCCGTCGGCGGCGCGCTGATGGTCGTCGTACAACTGCCGTCGTTCATCCGGGAGTTGCGGCGCAAGGCGCCCGCCGTCGAGGAGGCGGCCGAGGACTCCGAGCGTGCCGTCACCGGCGCGCTCGTCGCCACCGTCCTGCTCTTCGCGCTGTGCCGGCAGTCGCAGACCCTCATCGAGCGGTTCCTCGCCTCCACGCTCGACGCCGGGGCCATCTCGCACCTGAACTACGCGCAGAAGGTCGCCCAGATCCCGATGACGCTGTCGATGATGCTGTGCACGGTCACCTTCCCGGTGGTCGCGCGGGCGCTCGCCGACGGTGATGTCGAGCGGGCCCGCAACCGGGTGGAGCGGGACCTGGCGCTGGCCACCTGCGTGCTGCTGCTCGGTGCGTCCGTGGTCATCGCCTGCGCCCCGCAGATCGTCGAACTCCTCTTCCAGCGGGGCGCGTTCACCCCCCGGGACACCGCCGCGACCGCGGACGTCATGCGGGTGTACGCCCTGGGGCTGCTCGGTCAGACCCTGACCGGCGTGCTCGTACGGTCGTACTTCTCCGCCGCCCGCCCCAGCTGGTACCCGGTCGCCGCGATGGCCACCGGCATCGTCGCCACGTCCTGGATCGGCGCCTGGACGGTGGGCCCGTGGGGGGTGCTGGGCATCGCCGCCGCCAACGCCTCCGGCATCACCGTGACGGCCGTGGTGCTGCTCGCCGGGATGGGGCCGCGCAGTGTGCCGATCCGGGTCCGGCGCGTGCTGGGCGAGCTGAGCAAGCCGGTGCGGGCGGCGGTGATCGCGACCGTGGCCGGGACGTTCGTCGCCGAGCAGGTGCCGGCGGCCGTGCCCGGGCTCGCCGCAGCCGGCACGACCGCGGTCGCCGTGTTCCTCCTGCTCGCCTGGGCGCTGGACGCCCAGGGCGTCGTACCCGCACTCCGATCCGTACGCACCCTCACGCGGAGGCTCACACATGGCCGCACCCGTTGACCGCGCCGCTCCCGCCGGAGCACGCACCGCTCCCTGGATCGCGATGTACCACTCGGTCGGCGACTGCTCCGACGACCCGTACCGCATCACGGTCACCCCGGACCGTCTCGACCTCCAGCTGACCTGGCTCGCCCGGCGCGGCCTGCGGGGCGTCTCGGTGGCCGAACTGCTGGCGGCGCCCGACCGCACGAGCCTCGTCGCGCTCACCTTCGACGACGGGTACGCCGACTTCGTCACCGGCGCCCTGCCCGTCCTGCGGCGGCACGGCTTCGGCGCCACGGTCTTCGTGCTGCCCGGCCGGCTCGGCGGCGACAACGCCTGGGACCCGCTGGGCCCGCGCAAGCCGCTGCTCACCGCCGACGGCATCCGCGAGGCGGTGCGGGCCGGCGTCGAGATCGGCTCGCACGGTCTCACCCACGTCGACCTCACCCGGGCCGACGACCTCCGGCTGAAGTCCGAGGTCGTGGAGAGCCGGGCCGCGCTGGAGGAGATCACCGGCACGGCGGTCGGCGGCTTCTGCTACCCCTACGGCACCCTCGACGAGCGCGCCGTCGACGCCGTACGGGAGGCCGGGTACCGGTACGCCTGCGCCATCGACCCCGGCCCGGTCGACAGCCCGCTGGCGCTCCCCCGCGTCCACATCGGGCAGAACGACACCGCCGTACGCCTCTTCCTCAAGCACCGGCTGCACCGACTGCGGCGCCGCCCCGTCGAGGGGGTCTGAGGTGAAGGCACTGCACGTCATCACCGGCCTCGGCATCGGCGGTGCCGAGCAGCAACTGCGGCTGCTGCTGCGGCACTTGCCGGTCGACTGCGACGTCGTGACGCTCACCAACCCGGGCGCGGTCGCCGACGGCCTGGTCGCCGACGGGGTGCGGGTGACGCACCTCGGCATGGCCGGCAACCGTGACCTGGCCGCGCTGCCCCGGCTGGTGCGGCTGATCCGCTCCGGCGGCTACGACCTCGTCCACACGCACCTGTACCGGGCCTGTGTCTACGGCCGGCTCGCCGCCCGGCTCGCCGGGGTCCGCGCGGTCGTCGCCACCGAACACTCCCTGGGCGACTCCCAGATGGAGGGCCGCCGCCTCACCGCCGGCGTCCGCGGCCTCTACCTGGCCAGCGAGCGCCTCGGCCGCGCCACGGTCGCCGTCTCCCCCACGGTCGCCCGGCGGCTGCGGAACTGGGGCGTGCCCGCCCCCCGCATCGAGGTCGTCCCCAACGGCATCGACCTGACCCGGTTCCGCTTCGACCCCCTCCAGCGCCTCCACACCCGGCGCCGCCTCGGCCTGCCCGAGGAGGCGTACGTCATCGGCGGCATCGGACGCCTCACCGCGGGCAAGCGGTTCGGCACCCTCATCCACGCCCTCGCCCGACTCCCGGAGAACTGCTGGCTGTTGCTGGTCGGCGGCGGCCCGGACGAGAGCGTCCTGCGGCGCACCGCCCACGAGGCCGGCGTCGCCGACCGGGTCCTGTTCACCGGCGAACGGCCCTACGTCCCCGACGGCTCCCCCGGCCCCGACCTGCCGTCCCTCACCTGGGCGATGGACGTCCTCGCCTCGCCCTCGCCGGAGGAGGCGTTCGGCCTCGCGGTCGTCGAGGCGCTCGCGTCCGGGCTGCCGGTGCTCTACAGCTCCTGCCCGGCGATCGAGGACCTGCCCGCCGAGGCGGCCGCCCTCGCCCGCCAAGTCCACGGCGGCACCGACGAGTTCGCCCGCGCGCTCGCCGCGGCCCGCGCCGAGGGGCCGCGTCCGCGCACCGCCCCCGAAGCCGCCCACCACTACTGCATCACCCGCAGCGCCGCCCAGCTGATGGACGTCTACGCGGCCGCATCCTCGTCGTCCCCGTCACCCCAGGGAGTCAGTTCCTCATGACCGAGAACCCCACCGGACCGCGCCGCCCGGCGGTCCTCACCCGCGCCAAGACGCTCCCCGCCTGGTCCCTGCTCGCGGCCGGCGCCGTCGCGGGCGGCCTGCTCGGCGGCGTGTACGGCCTCGCGAAGACGCCCGCCTACACGGCGACCAGCTATGTCATCGCCGTCCCGAACGAGAAGTCCGACCCGGCCTCCGCGCTCGGCTTCGCCCAGGCCTACGGCCGGGTCGCCACCCAGCTCGCGGTGCTCGGGGACGCGCAGGTATGGGCGGGCGTGCCCGTGAAGACGCTGAAGTCCAGTGTGCAGACGGCGACGTCGCCGGACGCGCCGATGGTGGCGATCACGGCGACCTCCGCCCGCCCGGACCTCGCCGCCGACATGGCCAACGCGGTGGCCCGCGCTTTGACCCGGCACGCCGACAACACCGAGTCGGCCACCCACGTCGAGCTCCAGCAGTTCGCCCGCGCCACCAAGCCCACCGAGCCCTCCTCGGCCTCCCCCGCGCTGACCGGCCTGGTCGGGGCGAGCGCGGGCGGCCTCCTGGGCGGCCTGGTCCTGCTGGTGCGGCCACGCCGGAACACCGAGGAGCCCGGCGGACGCCCGGCCTCCGTGCCCGGCCCGGCCGTCGCCGCCGACGCCCACGGCCAGCTGTGACGTACACGACGGAACTCGTCACCGACGACACCGTCTTCGCCGCCCTCGCCCCCGACTGGACCCGCCTGTACCGCCGCTGCTCCGCCGCGACCCCGTTCCAGAGCCACGCCTGGCTGCACTCCTGGTGGCTCTCCTACGGCCGTCGCGGCCGGCTGCGCGTGCTCGTCGTACGCGACCCCGACGGCCTGGTGGCCGCCGCGCCCCTGATGCGCGTCCACCGCCCGGTGCCGTCGCTCGTGCCGCTGGGCGGGGCGATCTCCGACTACGGGGACGTCCTGCTGGACGACGAGCGGGGCGAGGAGGCGGTGGCCGCGCTGGCCGGAGGGCTGGCGGCGGCGGCCCGGACCGCGCTGGTCGACCTGCGCGAGGTGCGCCCGGGCGGCGCGGCCGAGCGGCTCTACGACCACTGGCCGGGCCCACGGCACCGGGTCGACGACTCACTGTGCCTGGAGCTGCCCGCCGTACCCATGGGCGAACTCATCGCCCGGCTGCCGTCCGCGAAGGCCCAGCAGCGGGTGCGCGCCAAGCTGCGCAAGCTGACCTCGCTGGGCGTCGAACGGCACGTCGTCGAGCCGGACGAGGTCGACAAGGCACTGCGCCGGCTGCTGGAACTGCACCAGCTCCAGTGGCAGGGCCGGAAGGTGACGAGCGAGCACCTGCGGCCCCGGTTCCGGGACCATCTGGTGCGCTCGGTCGGGCCGATGGTGGCGGAGGGCGACGCGGTCGTCACCGAGTTCCGGCTGGACGACGACGTGGTGGCCGTCGACCTGACCCTGCTGTCGCGGCGGCTGGCGGGCGGCTATCTGTACGGCGCCCATCCGTGCCTGCGCGAGCGCAAGGCGGACGTGGCGGTGATGCTGCTGGACGCGTGCACCGGGCATGCCCGCGGCACGCTGAGCCTGCTGCGCGGCAACGAGCCGTACAAGCACCACTGGAAGCCCGAACCGGCCGTCAACCAGCGGCTGCTGCTGGCCCGCCGGCGCACCGCCCCGCTGCTGGCGGCCGCGCTGTGCGACGTCGCGGCCCGCCGGCACGGCAAGGAGGTGCTGCGCCGGTGGCGGGAACGCGGCGGTGGCGGCGGATCGTGAACGACCCGCCGCCACCGGGACCGCTGTCCGTCACCGGCTGCGCGACCACCAGTCGAAGCGCATGCACAGCTTCCCGCCGATCCAGTACTCGACCCACTCGCCCAGGTCCATCGGCGAACAGTTGGGCGGGGTGGTCGGGGTGGGATCGGGAGTGGGGTCGGGGGTCGGCTCGGGCGTCGGGTCGACCGGCGTCGTCGGCTCCCCGGGAGTGCGGCCGAAGAGGATCGAGCGGTAGACGTCGGACGCCTTCGGGTTGTCCTCGCACTGCCAGACGCCGTGCGGGCAGTAGTCGGTCAGCGTGTTGTACAGCGGCTTGTGCTCGTCCATCCACGCGAGCATGCGCCGCATGTATTCGGCGTTGTCACCGTTGCGGAAGAGTCCCCATTCAGGATAGGAAATTGCCTTGCCGTGGGATTTGGCGAAATCCACGTGCTCCTGAAGTCCGTAAGGCTCTTTCACCTGCTGGTCGAACGAGAGACCTTCCGGCTGGTCGTACGAGTCCATGCCGATGATGTCGACCGTGGCGTCGCCCGGATAACACTGCGTCCAGGCAATCGCGTCCCGGCCCCGGCTGGGCGTGAAATCGAAGCGGAATTTCTGGCCCGGCACCGAACGCATGGTGGTGACGATCCTGTTCCAGTACGTCTTCCAGGCCTCCGGGTCCGGCCCGCAGCGATGGGTGTACGTGATGCCGTTCATCTCCCAGCCGAGCACGATCACCGTGTCCGGCACGTTCAGCTCGACCAGCCGCTCGGCGAGGCGGCGGAAGTGATGGTCGAACTGTCCCGCCGCGCCCCGGCGCAGCAGCAGCCGCACCTCGGCGTCGGAGACGTGGTCCTCGTTGCGCTCCAGCATGGGGACGTTGAGGACGAACATCCGGTCGTTCTTCTCGTTGCGCCAGTCCGCCCACACGTCGAGGAAGCCGGGGGCGCCCTCGATGTTGCTCCAGCGGTCGCCGGGCAGATAGGTGTGGCCGACGCGCAGTTCGGTGCCGCCCAGCCAGCGGCTGAGCTCGGCCATCCGGGCCACTCCGCGCGGGCCGTAGTCGAGGTAGGCGCCGAAGGCGGGCACCTCGGGGGCCGGCTTGGTCTCGGGTTCGACGACGGGGTCGGCGGGCGGGGACGACTCCGCCGGGGCCGCGGGGACCGCGGGCGTGGGAGCGGGCGGATCGGCGGCCCCCACCCCCGCGGCGAATCCGGGCCCCACGGCCAGGGCGGCGGACGCGGCGGTCGCCACCGCGATGAACGCCAGCCGACCGGTCCGGGCCCTTCGCTGCTGTGAGTCCATGCCTGCTCCTTTCTCACTCTCGCGCTCTGGGGACAGGTGAAACGCGTTACCTGACACTCAGTCATATGAATATGAACGACGCCACCGTGCTTACGGCTTTCGGGTGGCCCACTCGCCCGCACGGGTGAAACGACCGAAGGAATTGAATCCGTGTCGCTGTTCGACACCCGCGTCCCCGCCGTTCTGCTGCGGATCGACCGGAATCCCTTTCACCACGGAACGCTGGGAGCCGTGCGCTCGCTCGGCCGGGCCGGAGTGGAGGTGCATGTGATCGCGGATTCCACCGGAAGCCCGGTGTCCCGGTCGCGTTTTGTACGGCAGATGCATCCGCCGCCGCCACCGGGCGCGCCCGCCGCCGACATCGCCGTCGCCCTGCGCCGGATCGCCGCCCGGGTCGCGCGCCCGGCGGTACTGATCCCGATGGACGACGCGAGCGCGGTCGCGGTGAGCCGGCTGCGGGCGGAGCTGGCGCCCTCCTATCTGCTGCCGGCGACGCCGGGTCCGCTGGCCGAGCGGGTCGCCGACAAGGCGGAACTGGCCGCGCTGTGCGCGTCCGTGGACGTGCCGCACCCGCTGACGCTGATCCCGGACAGCCCCGCCGACGCCGCTGCCGCCGCCTGGCATCTCGGGCTGCCGGTGGTGGCCAAGTGGAGCCGCCCCTGGCTGCTGCCGACCGGCAGCGGCCTGCGCAGCACGGTCCTGCTGCGCTCCGCGCAGGAGGCCGGCGAGCTGTACCGGCGGTCCGCGGAGGCGGGCAGCCGGCTGCTGCTCCAGGCGTTCCTTCCGCCGGAGCCGGACGGCGACCGCTTCTGCCACGGGTACGCCGACCGCTCGGGCACCGTCCGGGGCGGTGGCGCCGGCGTGAAGCTCCAGTCCTGGCCGCGCGGCGCCGGGTTGACGGCGGTGGGCCGGTGGACGCCGGACCCGGCCGTACAGACGCTCGCCCAGCGCCTCACCGCCGAACTGGGCTACCGCGGCATCTTCGACCTCGACTTCCGCCGCGGCCCCGACGGCCACCCGCACCTCCTCGACTTCAACCCGCGCCCGGGCGCCCAGTTCCGGCTGTTCTGCGACACCGCCGAGCTGGACGTCGTACGCGCCCTGCACCTGGACCTGACCCACCGTCCGCTGCCGGACGGGGTGCCGCGGTCCGGGCGGGAGTTCGTGGTGGAGAACTACGCCCCGCTGACCGCCCTGCGCCGGGCGCCCGACGGCCGGGAGCCGGCCTGGTACGCCGCGGACGACCGGCGGCCGGGACTGGCGATGTGGGGGTGGTGGGCCCGGCACGTGTCCCGGCGGGTCCTGGAGCGGTTGCGCGGGCTGTACGCGCCGCCCGGTGAACGGGCGGGCGCGCGGGTGGTGCGCCAGGGATCCGCGCCGGACCTGACCGGCCTGACGGACGACGAGAAAGCGAGCAGCCGCTGATGTACGACCTGCTGGTGGTGGGCGCGGGCCCGTACGGTCTGTCGATCGCGTCCCACGCCGCGGCCGCCGGACTGCGGGTGGCCGTCTTCGGACGGCCCATGTCGTCCTGGCGCGATCACATGCCCCGCGGGATGTTCCTGAAGTCGGAGCCGTGGGCGTCCCACCTCTCCGACCCCGAGCACCGCCGGCGCCTCGACGTCTACTGCGCCGAGCAGGGTCTGACGGCCCGGCACGGCGAGCCGATCCCGGTGGAGGTGTTCGCCGAGTACGGCCTGTGGTTCGCCCGCACCGCCGTTCCCGGGGTGGACGAGCGGATGGTGACCCGGGTGGTCCGGTGCGCGGGCGGCTTCGAGGCGGTGACGGACGACGGGGAGGTGGTGTCCGCCCGTACGGTCGCCCTCGCGGTCGGCGTCATGCCGTTCGTCGAGATCCCCGCCTCCCTCACCGGCCTCGACGCCTCCCTCGTGACGCACAGCAGCCACCACGGCGACCTCGACCGCTTCCTCGGACGGGACGTCACCGTGGTCGGCGGCGGTCAGGCGGCGCTGGAGACGGCGGCGCTGCTCGCCGAACAGGGCACGCGGGTACGGGTGCTGGCCCGCGTCGGCGAGCTGCGCTGGAACGACGTGCCGCCGCCCTGGGAGCGCCCGTGGTGGCGGTCGGCCCGCTCCCCGCTCAGCGGCCTGGGCTGCGGCTGGCGGAACTGGTTCTACGCCGAGCGGCCCGGCCTCTTCCGCCGCCTCCCGGAGCCGACCCGGACGAGGATCGCGGCGACGGCGCTGGGCCCGGCGGGCGCGTGGTGGGTGCGGGGCCGGTTCGAACCGGCGGTGGAGGTGCGCCTGGGCCACGAGGTGGCGGCGGCGCGGGCGGTGCCGGGCGGACTGCGCCTGGACCTGACGGACGGCACGGGCTCCGCGCACATCCTGGAGACCGAACATGTCATCGCCGCCACGGGTTTCAAGGCGACCACCGACCGCCTCACCCTTCTCTCCGCCGACCTGCGCACCACCCTGGCCACGGCCGCCGACGGCTCCCCCGAGGTCACCCGGGACTTCGAGTCCCCCTCCCACCCGGGCCTGTTCCTGGCCGGCCTGACAACGGCCTCCGCCTTCGGCCCGGCCATGCGCTTCGTGTACGGCGCGACCTACACGGCGGACGCACTCGTACGAGGGGTACGGCGCCGTCTGCGAGCGGGCCCGGCCCTGATCCCGGCACCGGGCAGGCGCGGGACGCCGGAGACGGCACGGCGGTGAAGGGGCGCGGGTGCCGGACACGGGGTCCGGCACCCGGCGCGTCAGCGGTGGGACGCGTTCCTGCCCCGGCGGTACAGGACGGCCCCGGCCGCGATCAGGGCGACGCTGGCACCGGACGCGGCGAGCAGGGCCTCGCTGCTGCTGCCGGTGTCGGGGAGGTGGGGCGGCGGACTTTGGTGCCCGGGGGACGAGGGCTGGCCACCGCCCGTGGGGGGCGTCTGCGTCGGGCTGGTCGACGGCTGGCCACCACCGGTCGACGGGGTCTGCGTCGGCGTGGGCGTCGGCTGCTCACCACCCGTGGGCGGTGTGTGCGTCGGCGTGGGCGTCGGCGTCGGCGTCGGGTGACCACCACCGTTCGGCGGCGTCGGCGTCGGATGGCCACCGCCGTTCGGCGGCGTGGGGGTGGGATGCCCACCACCGTTCGGCGGCGTGGGAGTGGGCGTGTCCTCCCCGCCGTACGGCGGGGGCGTGTGCCCGGAACCGTAGCCGGAGTCGCCGCCGCCGTACGGTTCCCCGTACGAACCGCCCTTGGACGAACCCGAGTCGTTGGCACAGGAGTTGCCGAACGCGGGGTTCAACAGGGCGATGACGTCGACCGAGTTGCCGCAGGCGTTGACCGGTGCGTCGACCGGGACCTGGACGTTGTTGCCGGACAGGACTCCGGGCGAACCCTTGGTCGCCCCGCTCGCGTCCGAGTCGGCGTGGACGGGGCTGCTGCCGCACAGGGACAGAATGCTTGTCGCGGCGGCCGCCGCGACCATTCCCCTACTCAGGGTCTGTCGCAATCTCGTTGTCTTCCTGCTTGAAGAAGTGGGAAAAGCCGGCCTTGGAAGGCACAGAAGCTGTCCAAGGCCGGCTGTCACATAGCCGGAGCGGCCGATGCGCTACGACGTCAGTCGTTGACGCAGGTGTTGCCGAACGCGGGGTTCAGCAGGGCGATGATGTCGATCGTGTTGCCGCACACGTTGACCGGCACGTGGATCGGGACCTGGACCACGTTGCCCGAGAGAACGCCCGGCGAACCGATGGCGGCACCCTCGGCGCCCGCGTCGGCGAATGCGGGGGCGGCCATACCCAGGGCCATGATCGCGCCCGCGACGACAGCAGCGGTCTTCTTCATGAGCTATCCCTTCTCTGCGGTCATGCCCCAATGACGTGACCTGCAGGCTGTAAACGAGGGATAGACATCCAGGGAAACTACGGAACGTGTGGCGCCTGGTAATTCACCCGAACGCCTTCACAGAATTGACACCGGCCCCCCATAAGAGGAGAAACGCTTCGCCTGAGTGGCGGAAAAAGGCCCGGGCAGCCCGCGGGGAATTCAGGCGGCCCGAGCCGTTCAGATCCGAGCTCTTGCGAGCGGAGGGATCAGTGGTTGCCCATGCCGTTGCCCGCCAGGACGGAGATGTCGTCCAGGATGTGCGACACCGGCTCGTCACCCTTGGCCTGGGTGGAGTTGTCGGCGCACTGCTGGTTCTGCGCGGCCGACAGGACCGGGATGTCCTGGGCGACACCGACGGCGGCGATGAGACCCACGATGGCCTGGGCGTTGCCCTTCACCGGCACGCCGAGGCAGAGCTTGTTGGCGGTGCCCTGGACCAGCGTGGCCTGGGGGCTCATGTTGCCCTTGGTGATCGAGTTGCCGAACTTCGAGTGGGCCTCGTTGCCGCTGGCCGAGGTGGTGCCGTCGTTCCCGATGGCCATGGCCGGGGAGGCCGCACCGACGACGGAGGCGGCGACCGCCGCAGCGGCCATTGCCTTCTTCAGCATTTGGGTTTCCTTTCCTGGCGTGCATCACCACGACGCATGCTCCTGCTTCCGCATCAACCCCCTGCACGGGGAATGGTTGCGAGGCTTCACCCGATCGGGCCGCGTACGCACGGCGAATTCACGGAAAGGTCCGACCGCCCCGATATCGGGTTCCGCCCGCCTCCTTTGTGGGCCATCGGAGTGAATGCCAGGAACCAAGCGGGTCCCGGGCAGTTGACCAGAGCGCTCCGGTGGACGGGGTTTCTTCAGAAGGGACTAGCAAGTGATCAAGAAGGTTCTGGCTTCCGCCGCGGTCGCCGCTTCCGTCGTCGGTGTCGCCTCCCCCGCCATGGCCATCGGGAACGACGGCACCACCTCCGCCAGCGGCAACGGTGCGCACCAGTCGTTCGGCAACTCGGCCACGTACGGCAACATGAGCCCGCAGATGGCGCTCATCCAGGGCTCGTTCAACAAGCCCTGCATCGGCCTGCCGGCCAAGGCGAACCTCCAGGGCATCGTCGGCCTCGCCGCCGTCGGCGTTCTGCAGGACGTGCCGATCCTGTCGGCCCCGCAGAACCAGCAGTGTGTCGAGAACTCCACGCAGGCCAAGGGCGACGAGCCGCTGTCGCACATCCTGGACGACATCTCCGTCCTGGCGGGCAACGGCACGGGCAACCACTGAGCCGTCCCCAGGGGCTCCGTCCTCTGAGCCTTGGGGCTGCAATCTGAGCCCCCGTCAGCGGGCCGCCGGTTTCCCGGCGGCCCGCTGTTTTAGCGTGCGTCGCGTGACGACGAAGAGAACCCTTTCTTCCCTGGCCATCCCCGTACTCGTCCTCGCCGCCGGCTCGTCCCTGCTCGGCGGTGCCGCCTTCCCCGAACGGCAGGCTCCCCGCCCCCTCAACATCGTGCTGATGGGCACGGACGGCCGGGACACCATCACCGCCGCCGAGAAGCGCGAGTTCCACGCCGGCGGCATCGCCTGCAACTGCACCGACGTACTGATGCTGGTGCACGTCTCCGCGCACCGTGACCGGGTCAGCGTGGTGAGCATGCCGCGTGACTCCTACGCGGACATCCCGCCGTACCGCGACTCCGACAGCGGCAAGGAGCACAAACCGCATCCCTCGAAGATCAACGGCGCGTACGCCGAGGGCGGTCCCGCGCTCACCGTGAACACGGTCGAGTCGATGTCCGGGGTGCGGATCGACCGGTACATCCAGGTGGACTTCCGGCGTTTCATCGACGCCGTGAACGCGGTCGACGGGGTGGAGGTGTGCACCTCGCGGACGTTGCGGGACTCGGCCACGAAGCTGCACCTCAAGCCCGGCACGCACCGTCTGAAGGGCGGGCCGGCGTTGCAGTACGTGCGCTCCCGGCACGTCGACCGCAGTGCCGACCTCGGGCGGATCCAGCGCCAGCAGCGGTTCCTGGTGAACGCCCTGCGCGGGCTGAAGGCGAAGAAGGCGCTGACCGACCCGGTGGGCATGGCGCGGGTGGTGGACACGCTGCTCGGGTCCGGGAAGGTGGAGCAGGGCTTCGCGGCGGGTGAGCTGGTGCAGCTGGCGGCGGCGCTGGACAAGGTGCCCGCGCGGGCCATCGAGTTCACGACCGTGCCGATCGCCGGGTTCAACCCGACCCGGCCGGACGTCGGCTCGACGCTGGCCTGGGACCGCAAGCGCGCGGACGCGATGTTCGCCAAGCTGCGCGCCGACCGGCCGCTGCTGAAGGCCGACGCCGACCCCAAGCCCAAGGACCCGCCCGGGCTGATGGGTTACGCCCCGGTGCGGGGCAGCCGGTTCACCTGCGGGTGAGCGCGTGGCGGGGGCGCCCGGACGGCCCGGACACGCGCTGGGCCAATCGGGGCAAAGAGCGCAACCCCGGCCGGGGTGCGCCCGTTGACGATCACGCAGCTCCTCACCGGAGTCCGCTTCTCGAAGGGAATGAACATGAAGAAGCTGTGGGCAACCGCGGCTATCGCCGCCACCGTTGTCGGCGCCGGCTCCCCCGCCATGGCCATCGGTGACGACGGCACCACGTCCGCCAGCGGCAACGGCGCCTCGCAGGAGTTCGGCAACTCGGCGACCTTCGGCGACATGAGCCCGCAGCTCTCGCTGGTCCAGGGTTCGCTGAACAAGCCCTGTGTCGGCCTGCCGGCGAAGCTGAACCTCCAGGGTCTCGTCGGCGTCGCCGCCGTCGGTGTGCTCCAGGACGTTCCGATCCTGTCGGCGCCGCAGAACCAGCAGTGTGTCGAGAACTCCACCCAGGCCAAGGGTGACGAGCCGCTGTCGCACATCCTGGACGACATCTCGGCCCTCTCCGGCAACGGCCAGGGCAACGGCTGATCCTCGGATCTCCCGCCACGGCGGGTCACCGGTTCCTCCGGTGGCCCGCCGTTCGGCTGTGCGGGGGCTATGTCTCCTTGCGGTAGAGCGCCTCGATCTCCTCGGCGTAGGCCGCGAGGACCGCGTGCCGCTTGACCTTCAGGGACGGTGTGAGCAGGCCGTTGTCCTCGGTGAACTCGCCCTCGACCAGGGTGAAGGCGCGGATCGACTCGGCGCGCGAGACGGCCTCGTTGGCGTGGTCCACGGCCTTCTGGACGGCCGCGCGCAGGGCGGGGTCGCGGACGAGTTCGGACAGCGGGGTGTCGGCGGGGCGTTTGCGGACGGCCAGCCAGTGGGCGACCGCCTCGGGGTCGAGGGTGATCAGGGCGGCGACGAAGGGGCGGTTGTCGCCGACGACGAGGCACTGGCCGACCGGTGACCGGCTGCGCAGCCGGTCCTCCAGGACGGCCGGGGAGACGTTCTTGCCGCCGGAGGTGACGAGGATGTCCTTCTTGCGGCCGGTGATGGTGAGATAGCCGTCCGCGTCGAGGGAGCCGAGGTCGCCGGTGGCGAACCAGTCGTCCTGGAGCACGGCGTCGGTGGCGGCCGGGTTGTTCCAGTACGCGCCGAAGACGATGCCGCCTTTGATCAGCACCTCGCCGTCGTCGGCGATGCGTACCGCGGTGCCGGGGACCGGGATGCCGACCGTGCCGGGGCGGGGGCGCAGGGGCGGGACGATCGTGGCGGCCGCGCTCGTCTCGGTCAGGCCGTAGCCCTCGTAGACGATGATCCCGGCGGCGTAGAAGAACAGGTTGAGGTCGCGGTCGAGCGGGGAGCCGCCGCTGATGGCGTAGCGCATGCGGCCGCCGAGTTCCTTGCGGACCCGGCGGTAGACCAGCAGGTCGTACAGGGCCCAGGCGGCGTAGAGGCCGGGGCCCGGGCCCTTGCCGTGGCCGAGGAACTTCTCCAGGTAGCGCCGGCCGAAGCGGACGGCGACGCGGTCGGCGCGGTCGAAGGAGGCGGCGCGGCCCATCTTCTCGGCGGTGGCGCGGCCGGTGTCGTGGATCTTCTCGAAGAGGTACGGGACGCCGACGACGAAGGTGGGGCGGAACTCCTTGAGGGCGGGCCGGAGTTCGTCGGGCTTGATGCTCGGGCAGTGGCCGATCTCGATACGGGCCATCAGACAGGCGATCTGGAGGGTGCGGCCGAGGATGTGGGCCAGCGGGAGGAAGAGCAGGGTGGAGGCGATCTGGCGGGTGACCTCCTTGAAGATGGGGTGCAGCAGCTCGACGGTGTTGGCGGCCTCGGCGTACAGGTTGGCGTGGGTGAGGACGCAGCCCTTGGGTTTTCCGGTGGTGCCGGAGGTGTAGCAGATCGTCGCCACGGTGTCGGGGGTCAGGCTCGTGCGGCGCTTGGTGACCTCCTCGTCGGGGAGGTCGCGGCCGAGTTCCTCGAGTTCGGCCAGGCCCTGGGCCTCCAACCGCCAGATACGTGGCGGGCCTTGGTGGCGGGCGGTGCCGGTCGTCACCGTGTCGGCGTTCTCCGCGGTCTCCGTGATGACGTGGCGGGCGCCCGAGTCGCGGACGATCCACTCCACCTGCTCCGCCGAGGAGGTGGCGTAGATCGGGACGCTCTGGCCGCCCGCCGCCCAGATCGCGAAGTCCAGGACCGTCCATTCGTAGCGGGTGCGGGACATCACCGCGACCCGGCCGCCCGGTTCGAGGCCCGCCGCGATCAACCCCCTGGCCACGGCCGTGACTTCGTGGGCGAACGCGGCGGCCGTGACGGGCTGCCAGGTGGCGCCCTGCTTGCGGCGCAGGACCACCGCGTCGGGGGCCTCGGCCGCGTTGGTGAACGGGATGTCGGCGGTGCTGCCGGTCGGGGCGGGCGGCGCGAGGGGGGCGGTGCGGGCCTCGCGGACCACTCCCCGGTCGTCCCTGACGATCTCGACCTCGGTGCGGTTCGCCAGGTCGGTGCGCTGTTTCGCCCGCTTCAGATCCTTGCGTACGCCCATGACGGCTCCCCGGTCGGCGCTGACTGGGACGTCAACTTACTCACGCGTAAGGAAAGGTCAATGGGGCCGGCAGCACCTGGACTGATGTGCGAGTCAGTCGCGGAGGCGCTGGGCCTCGCCGATCGCGTCGGCCAGGTGTGACACGTCCTCGTCCTCCGTGGAGCGCGCCAAGTGCCTGGCCTGTTCGCTCAGTTCGGACAGGGAGGGGCAGCCCGGCAGGGAGGTGCGGTCGCCGTCGGTGGAGCGGAGGGTGTCGGCGAAGTAGGCGGCCAGGGTGGTGACTTGGAAGCGGGTGCTGGCCCGCTGGACCGAGGTGTCCAGGGCGTCGGTCTCCAACTGACCGGACTCCTCGTGGGGATCGCGGGTCTCGGGGTCGAGCCAGCGGACGCTCGCCGTGGCGAGGTGGCCGTCGGCGCCCTCCTTGGTGCGGACCGCGTAGAGGGCGGTGACGGTGTGGCCGGGGCCGACCTCGCCGCCGTCGACGCTGTCGTCGCGGAAGTCGTCGTCGGCGACCCTGCGGTCGTCGTAGCCGATCAGGCGGAACTCCTGGACCGTCTCCGGGTCGAAGGCGACCTGGGCCTTGGCGTCGCGGGCGGTCAGGTCGATGTTCCGCGGGAGCTGCTCGACGAAGACCTTGCGGGCGCCCTCCTCGTCGGAGACGTACGCGGTGTGGCCGTCGCCCTTGTCGGCGAGCTCCTCCATCAGCTCGTCGCCGTAGTCGCTGCCGACGCCGACGCCGAAGAGGGTGATGCCGTGTTCGCGGCGTTCGCTCGCGATGCGTTCGAGGATGGTCTCGGAGTCGGTGTCGCCGGTGTTGGCGAGGGCGTCGGAGATCAGGACGACGCGGTTGGTGGCGCCGTCGCGCAGGCCGTCCTCGGCGGTCTCGTAACCGGTCTCGACGCCCGCGCCGAGGTTGGTCGAGTCGGTGGGCTCCAGGCTGTCGATCGCGTCGTGGACGTCGTCGCGGTGGCCGTCGAGACGGGTCATCGGCAGGACCCGCTCGGCCTCGTCACTGAAGGTGACGATCGCGACGGAGTCGTCGTCGCGGAGCTGGTCCGTCATCGTGTCGAGGGAGTCCTTGGCCAGGTCCAAGCGGCCCGGTTCGCCCATCGAGCCGGAGATGTCGATGACGAACGTGAGCGCGGCGGGCGGGCGGTCGTCGGCGTCTCCGGCGCCGCGGGTGGCGAGGCCGACGCGGACCAGGGACCAGTCGTCCTCGGTGGTGCGGGCGCCGTCGACGGTGACCGTGAAGCCGTTGCCGTCGGGGCGGTCGTAGTCCTGGCGGAAGCTGTTGACGAACTCCTCCGGCCGGACCGTCGACGGGTCGGGCAGCCGGCCGTCGGCGAGGGTGCGGCGGGCGTAGCCGTAGGAGGCGGTGTCGACGTCGAGGGCGAAGGTGGAGAGGTAGTCGGGTGAGGGGGCCGCCTCGCGGGAGTCGTCCGGGCTGCTTTGCTGCTCGCCCCCGGGTGCGGGGGCGTGTCCCCTGCGCGAGCTGTCCGAGGCCTTGTTGCTGCCGCCGTCGCCCGCCCCGCTGCAACCCGTCAGCAGCAGGCCGCTCGCGGCGGTCACCGCGAGCAACGCCCCGCGCAGGCGTCGTATTCGATACCGCTTCATCTTCCGTGCCCCCTTGGTCCGTTGACGTCGACTTCTGTGACTGTGACGGGCCAGGGGGCCGGAACGTGCGCTACGGAGCGTTGCGGAAGGGTCTCGAAGAGGGCACGGAGCAGGGCCGTTGAGACCGGTATGCGATCTTCCGTTGACCTAGGAGACCACGTCCTTGCGGGCGAAACCGCGGAAGGCCAGCGCGAACAGCACGAGGGCGTACGTTACCGAGACCGCGGCGCCCTGGATCATGCCGGACCACTCCATGCTGGGCTGAACGGCGTCCGCCCACGCGAACTGCCAGTGCGCGGGCAGGAAGTCACGCCAGTCGCCGAGGGCGGTCACCGCGTCCAGGACGTTGCCGACGATCGTCAGGCCCACCGCGCCGCCGACCGCGCCGAGCGGGGCGTCGGTGCGGGTGGAGAGCCAGAACGCCAGTCCCGCGGTGACCAGTTGGGACACGAAGATGAACGCGACGACGATCACGAGCCGTCCGGCGGCGGTGCCGGGCGAGAGAGAACCGCCCGTCGGGATCTCCAGCGGGCCCCAGCCGTACGCGGCCGTGCCCACGGCCAGCGCCACGACCGGCAGCAGGATCATCGCGGCCAGGCTCAGGCCGAGGCCGACCATCAGCTTGGACCACAGGAGGCGGGCCCTGGGCACGGGCGCGGCCAGCAGATAGCGCAGGGAGGACCAGCCGGCCTCCGACGCGACCGTGTCGCCGCAGAACAGGGCGACCGGGATGACCAGCAGGAAGCCCGCGGACACGAACAGGTTGACGGCGGCGAAGTTGGCGCCGGACGCGGTCGCCGTGTCCATCAGGGAGACGGTGTTGTTGCGGCCGCCGGGCTCGCCGCCGATCGCGAACGCGATCAGCAGGACGAAGGGGAGCGCGGCGAGGATGCCGAACATCACCATCGTGCGGCGGCGTTTGAGCTGGCGGACCAGCTCTACGCGGAGGGGGAGGGTGTGGCGGGGCTGGTAGCCGGAGGCGGTTTCGGTGAGCGTGCGCGTGCTTGTGCTTGTGCTCATGCTGAGCCTCCGATCAGGGTGAGGAAGGCGTCCTCCAGGCGGCGGTGGGGGCCCAGTGAGGCGACCGGTACTTCTAGGCGGACCAGGTCTACGAGAAGGGCAGCAGCGGTGGTGCGTTCGGCTGCGGGTTCGTTGGGGCTGGTCGCGCAGTTCCCCGCGCCCCTGAGGGGCGTCACCGCCAGGCGAATCAAAAGGGCGCCGTCTGTTCTTGTCGCCGTCTCGACCTGCGGTAGCGCCGCCACCTTTTCCAGCAGCGGGTCCGTGATGTCTGCCGCCAAGCCCACCAGCAGCGTGTCGCCCGCGCCGATGATCTCGGACACCGGGCCCGCCTGGACCAGTCGGCCGCGGTCCATCACCACCAGGTGGGTGCAGGTCTGTTCGACCTCTGCCAGGAGGTGACTGGAGACGATGACCGTGCGTCCGGCGGCCGCGTAGCGGATCATCACCTCGCGCATCTCGCGGATCTGTGGCGGATCCAGGCCGTTGGTCGGCTCGTCGAGGATCAGGAGGTCCGGGAGGCCGAGCATGGCCTGGGCGATGGCGAGGCGCTGGCGCATGCCCTGCGAGTAGGTGCGGACCGCGCGGGCCAGCGCGTCGCCGAGGCCGGCGATCTCCAACGCCTCGTCCAGGTGGGCGTCCTCGGGTGGGCGGCCGGTCGCCGCCCAGTACAGCTCCAGGTTCTCCCGGCCGGACAGGTGCGGCAGGAAGCCCGCGCCCTCGACGAAGGCGCCGACCCGGGAGAGGACCGGGGCGCCCGGGCGGATGGCGTGGCCGAAGACGCGGATCTCGCCGCCGTCCGGCTTGATCAGGCCCATCAGCATGCGCAGCGATGTGGTCTTGCCGGCGCCGTTCGGGCCGAGGAGGCCCAGGACCTGGCCCTTCTCGACGCGGAAGGTGAGGTCGCGGACGCTGTAGCGGTCGCTGCCCGGGTACTTCTTGCTCAAGTCCGTGATCTGGAGCGGCACTTCGGCCAGCTCCGGGTCCGGGGCGGGCATCGCGGTGCGGCGCCGGGCCGTCAGCAGCAGGGCGAGGGCGACGATCGCGCCCGCGAGCGGCAGCCACCACACCCAGGAGGGCAGCGGGGCGGCGGCGGTCTCCACGCCGGGGGCGGTCGGGACCGTCAGGTCGCCCTTCAGGGAGACCGTGTACGTCGCCGGGGCCGCCGGGGAGGCGTAGCCGAGGTCCGTGGAGGCGAGGACCAGGCGGAGCCGGTGGCCGTTCTCGATCTTGTGGTCGATCGCCGGGAGGGTGACGGTCACGTCCTTGCCGGACTTGGCGCCCTCGACGCGCAGGGGGGTCACCAGCTGGGAGGGCAGTACCTGTCGGGTGCCGCCGGGGCCGACGTCGTACAGCTTGGCGAAGAGCACGGCGTCGTCGGACGTGGACTTCACATGGACCGTGGCCGTCGGGGCGCCGGTGATGCGGAGGTCGTCGGTGACCGGCGCGGACTCGAACTGGGCGTACTGGCCCGGGAAGTCCAGGGAGACGCCGACGCCGAGGGAGGAGAGCTGGGCGAGGCCGCCCGCGCTCCCGAGGCCGGGGAGGGCGGAGACGCCGGGCGGGTTGGCGCCGGCCGGGTTGGTGACCCGCTGTTCCTCGCGGCCGGTCAGGGCGAAGGCGCGGTCGCCGCTGTTCAGGCCTGGGTAGGTGTCGGAGGTCGCGCCCCTGAGCTGGGCGGCGCCGTCGGTGGAGTCGACGCCTCCGGTGCGGGTGACGCGGAAGGCGGGGCCGGTGTCGACGCCGGTGTCCTTCTTGAGGTAGCGGTCGAACCAGGACTCGACGCGGGCCTGGACGCGGCTCGTCTCCATGTCGCCGCCGTCATGGCCGCCGGCGATCCAGTCGACGTCGACGGGGGCGCCGTTGGCCTTGATCGCCTTCGCGGCGGCGTCGGCCTGGTCGAGCGTGAAGAGGGAGTCGGTCTGGCCCTGGAAGAGCAGGGTGGGGACCTTGATCCTGTCGCCGACCGCGGAGGGGGAGCGTTCGGTGAGCATCTGTTCGGCGGCGGCGTCCGGGGTTCCGGACTCCGCGACCCGGTCGTACATCGCGCAGATCTTCGGTTCGAACTTGTCGCAGCCGCCGCCCGTGTTCACGAAGATGCCGGCCCAGAGCTTCTTGAAGACGCCGTTCGGGAACAGGGCGTCCGAGAGGTTCCAGTAGGTGATCGCGGGGGCGATGGCGTCGACGCGGGCGTCGTGGCCCGCGGTGAGGAGGGCGATGGCTCCGCCGTAGGAGGCGCCCGCCATGCCGACGCGGGGGTCGCCCTTCTTGTCGAGCTGGACCTGGGGCTGCCGTGCCAGCCAGTCGATGAGCTTCGAGACGTCGGCGACCTCGGCGTCGGGGTCGTTGAGGCCCACCTTGCCCGTGGACCTGCCGAAGCCTCTCGCCGACCAGGTGAGGACCGCGTAGCCGTCCCGGGCGAGGGCCTCGGCCTGTGGGCGCACGTCGTCCTTGGAGCCGCCGAAGCCGTGGCCCAGCAGGACGGCCGGGCGGCGCCCGGAGCCCCCCGAGACGAAGTACGAGGTGTCTATGCGGACGCCGTTCACCGCCATGACCTGGTCGGTGGCGCGCACCGGGGACGGGTCGTCGTCGGCGACCGCCGTCCAGGTACCGGCCCCCGCGAGTACGACGACGGCGGCCCCGGCGGCCAGCAGTCGCCGGGGCCGCCGCAGCAGCCCTCGCAGTCGAAGATCCATGCTTCAACGGTACGGGCTGAAGCTGTCGGGGAGTTGTCGACCACAGGCCGAACCGTCCGACCTCCCAGGGGTGTACACGGGTCCTCGCGCATACCGCGCCCGAAGTACGAGGAACAGTGTTCGAGGTGCCACCCGATGCATTGAAAAGCCGGGAAAGTCAGCGTGTCCGTGGCAAGCGCCGGATTCGCTTGAGGGTCCGCCCCTTTGCGAATGGAGACGCCCTCGTGCGTATCACCGACATCCAGCGCTGCGACATCCGGCCCGGACGGCTCGTCGAGTGGACGCTCAGTCCGGCGACCGTGGCCGCGGCACGGGGGCTGCCGGAGGACACCCGGCCACCGGCGTACATCCAGGAGTCGCACATCAGGACCGCCCGCACGGTCCGCGAGGACGGTCTCTTCGTCCCGACCTGGCTCGGCGCCGCCTTCGACATCCCGGGGCCGGTCGACCTCGGCGCGCTGGAGGAGGCCCTGCGCGCGTGGACGCTGCGGCACGAGACGCTGCGCAGCGGGTTCCGGCCGGACGGGGACGCGCTGCGGCGGTTCACGCTGGACGCCGGGGACGTGTCCCTGCACCGGGAGGACGCCGGGGAGTTCACGGACGCGACCGCTCTGGTACGGCACCTCCAGGACCGCTTCGACGTCACCGCGGACGCGCTGCGCTGGCCGAACCTCATGTACGCGGCGGTCCTCCGGGAGGACTCGGCGAGTGTGTACATGGCGTTCGACCACAGCAACGTCGACGCGTACTCGATCTATCGGATCCCGTCGGAGATCCACGAGTTGTACGCGGGCCGTGGCACGGCCGACGAGGCGCCGGTGAGCAGTTACATCGACTTCTGCCGGATCGAGCGGGCCGACGCGGACCGCATCGACGAGGACCACGAGGCCGTGGCGCGCTGGCGGGAGTTCATCCGGCGGTGCGACGGGACGCTGCCGACGTTCCCCCTGGACCTCGGGGTGGAGCCGGGTGGTCCGCTGCCCGAGCAGAAGATGATGTGCGAGATGCTCGTGGGTCCCGGGGAGGCGGCCGCCTTCGAGGCGTACTGCCGGCCGTACGGCGGGAGCCTGGTCGGGGTGCTCGCCGCCACCGCGCTGATCGCCGGGGAGATCGGGGGTGCCTCCGTCTACCGGACGGTGGTGCCCTTCCACACCCGGGTGAAGTCGCAGTGGTCCGACTCGGTGGGCTGGTACGTCGGCGGGGCGCCGATCGAGGTGCCGGTGCCCGCGGACTTCCCGAGCGCGCTGCCCGCCGTCCGCGCGCAGTTGCAGGCCGCCCGGCCGCTGTCCCGGATGCCGCTGGCCCGGATGCTGCGCCTGCTGGGCACCGACTTCCGGCCCACCTCGCCCGACCTGTACTCCATCGTGTCGTTCACCGACGCGCGCGCCCTGCCGGGGGCCGAGCGGTGGGACGCGCTGTCGGCGTACGGGCTGATCCGGGTGTCGTACGGGGACCAGGTGTGCGTGTGGCTGAACCGGCTGCCCGACGGGGTGTGGTTCGCCTGCCGGTACCCGGACACGGACGTGGCGTACAAGAACATGCGGTTGTACGTGGAGAGGCTGCGCGCGTTGATGGCGGCGGCGGGCGGCCCGGCCTAGGCCTGGGCGCGTTCGTCCTCGGGGATCTCCACCAGCCAGCGGGTGTCCTTGCGCGGGCGGAGGTACAGGGCCCAGTAGAGCGTCGCCGCCGCCGTGATGCCGCCCGTCCACAGCAGGTACTGCGTCTCCTGCTCGCTGAGGATGTACGCCAGGACTGCGATCAGCAGGACCGGCATCGCGGGCCACAGGGGCATCCGCCAGGCCGCGGTGTGCCGGTGGGCGCCCCGGCGGGCCAGCAGGGCGGCCACCGCGACCAGGAGGTACATGCCGGTCACCGAGACGCCCGTCACGCCGTACAGGGTGTCCAGGTTGACGAAGCAGAGGGCGGCGCCGGGGATGCCGACGGCGAGGGTGGCGACCCAGGGGGAGCCGAAGCGGCCGAGCTTGGAGAAGACGTTGTTGACCGGCTGGGGCCAGGCCTTGTCGCGGGCCGAGGCGAACAGGACGCGGGAGTTCTGGATGACCATGACGATGCCCGCGTTGATGATCGCGAGGGCCACGCAGAGGCTGACGAAGGTGCCGACCGCCGAGTTGGACCAGGCCGTGACCATCGCGCTGATGTCGCCGCCGGTCAGCTCCGACAGGTCGCTCGCGCCGAGGGTGATCGCCACCACCGGGACCAGGATGATCACCGAGGAGATGGCGAGGGTGGCCAGGACCGTGCGGGCGACGTTGCGGCGCGGGTTCTCCAGTTCCTCGGAGAGGTAGACGGCCGTCGAGAAGCCCTGGGTGACGAAGAGGGCGATCGCCAGGCCGGAGACGACCAGCATGGCCGTCACCGTGTCCGTGTGGCCGTTCGACCCCGCCACCTGCATCGACACCAGGCTGCCGGCGCCGCGCTCGGCGTGCGCGAAGCCCAGCACCGCGACGACCGCCGCCGCGATGACCTCCAGGACCAGGAAGACGCCGGTGATCCAGGCGTTGGCGCGCAGGTCGAGGAGGCCGGCGAGGGTCGCGAGGAGCATCACGCCCGCGCCTGCGAGGGACGGGTCCAGGTGGATCACCGGGGCCAGGTAGTCCGCCGTGCCCATCGCGATCACCGGCGGCACGATCATCACGACCAGGAGCGAGAGGACGAAGACGAGCCAGCCCGCCAGGCGGCCGGCCATCGTCGAGACCATGGCGTACTCGCCGCCCGCGCTGGGGATGAGGGTGCCGAGCTCGGAGTAGCAGAACGCCACGGCGATACAGAGGAGGGAGCCGATCGCGATCGTGAGGGCGGTCGCGGTGCCGAGGGAGCCGAAGAGGTCGGGGACGACCACGAAGAGCGTGGAGGCGGGGGTCACGCAGGAGAGCGTGAGGAGGGTGCCGCCGACGATGCCGATCGAGCGCTTGAGCTTCCGGGGGCTGTCCGAGGCCTCGGGGGCGATGGTCGCGGGCGGGCGGAGCGTGTCGGTCATACGGCGGTTCCGATCGACTCGTGCAGCAGATTGCGCTGCATGGAATCCCGACGGAAACCATTACGTCAATGGGTCTCCAAGTGCGGAATCCGTAGATCCAGACGGTCTTTGATCACGTATTCGGCGAATCAAGGCCGGGATTCCGTTTGCTCGCCGGGTGCGGGAACCGCAGCGAAGGGGGTGAAAAAACTGCCGACGTCCGGCATACGGACGTGTCAGTGTGTCCCGTTAGAGTCTTCGTTCACAGAACACACAGACGTATGACACAGCTTTGGGTGGGGACATGAAGGTGAAGCACACGGCTGCCTGGGTGGGGTTCACGGCAGCCGCGCTGGTGGCCACGTCGGCCTGTGGCGCGGACTCCGTGAAGCAGGCGGCCGAGGCGGTCGACAAGACCGACGCGATCATGGCGGCGCTCGCCCGGGCCACGGACCGGACCGAGCAGCTCGGGTCGGCCGAGGTGAAGGTGTCGACCGACCTCGGGACCGGCACGCCGATCGCGATGGACGGCACGTACTCGTGGGGCGACGGCATGGCCTACGACGTGCACATGGACACCGCCGCGGCGCAGATGCAGGCCGTGCAGGACGACCCGAAGATCCACTGCCTGCTCGTCGACGGCGTCTACTACTACGACGTCGACCCGCAGGCCTCGGGCCCGCTCAAGGGCAAGGAGTGGATGAAGGTCGACGCCTCCGCCGTGTTCGGCGAGCGGGGCGCCGCCTCGATGAACGCGGGCGGCAACCCGACGGCCTCCTTGAAGGGCCTGAAGTACGCGAGCGACGTCGAGGATCTCGGCTCGCAGACCGTCAACGGCCAGAAGGCCACCCACTACCGGGCCGTGATCGACCAGAAGCACATGGGCAGCTTCAAGGAGGCCTACACCGGCGACGGCAGCCTGCTCAACCAGATGACCGGCGGCGCGGACACCATCACCATGGACGTCTGGCTGGGCGCCAAGGACCTGCCGGTCCGGCTGGTGCAGGGGATGGGGAAGATGAAGGTCACCATGGACTTCACCAAGTTCGGTGCCACCGCCACCGTCAAGGCTCCCCCGGCCGCCGAGACCGCCGACATGACCGAGGCGCTCAAGGAAGCCCAGGGGCAGTAGGACATGCCGGAGCCCGGGCACCTGCCTTCAGGTGCCCGGGCTCGGACGTCACTCAGTGGTTGCGCGGGAAGCCCAGGTCCACGCCCGAGGGGCCGTCGGCCGGGTCCGGCCAGCGGGTCGTGATGACCTTGCCGCGGGTGTAGAAGTGGGTGCCGTCGTTGCCGTAGATGTGGTGGTCGCCGAAGAGCGAGTCCTTCCAGCCGCCGAAGCTGTGGTAGCCCACGGGGACCGGGATCGGGACGTTCACGCCGACCATGCCGGCCTCGACCTCCAGCTGGAAGCGGCGGGCGGCGCCGCCGTCCCGGGTGAAGATCGCGGTGCCGTTGCCGAACGGCGAGGCGTTGATGAGCGCGATGCCCTCGTCGTACGTGTCGACGCGCAGGACGGTCAGGACGGGGCCGAAGATCTCGTCCTGGTAGGCCTTCGCGGTGGTCGGCACCTTGTCGAGGAGCGAGATGCCGATCCAGTGGCCGTCCTCGAAGCCCTCGACCGTGTGGCCGGTGCCGTCGAGGACGACCTCGCAGCCCTCGGCCGCGGCGCCGGTGACGTAGGACGCCACCTTGTCGCGGTGGACCTTGGTGATGAGCGGGCCCATCTCGGAGGTCGGGTCGTTGCCGGGGCCGATCTTGATCTTCTCGGCGCGCTCGCGGATCTTGTCGACCAGCTCGTCGCCGATCGAGCCCACCGCCACGACCGCGGAGATCGCCATGCAGCGCTCGCCCGCGGAGCCGTAGGCGGCGCTCACGGCCGCGTCCGCCGCCGCGTCCAGGTCGGCGTCCGGGAGGACCAGCATGTGGTTCTTGGCGCCGCCCAGGGCCTGGACGCGCTTGCCGTTCGCCGAGGCGGTGGTGTGGATGTAGCGGGCGATCGGGGTCGAGCCGACGAAGGAGACGGCCTTGACGTCCGGGTGCTCCAGGAGGCGGTCGACGGCCACCTTGTCGCCGTGGACGACATTGAAGACGCCGTCGGGCAGACCGGCCTCGGCCAGCAGCTCGGCGATCTTGATGGAGGCCGACGGGTCCTTCTCGGACGGCTTCAGCACGAAGGTGTTGCCGGTCGCGATGGCGATCGGGAACATCCACATCGGGACCATCGCCGGGAAGTTGAACGGCGTGATGCCGGCGACGACACCGAGCGGCTGGCGGATCGCGGCCACGTCGACGCGGCTGGCGACCTGCGTCGACAGCTCGCCCTTCAGCTGCACGTTGATGCCGCAGGCGAGGTCCACGATCTCCAGGCCGCGGGCCACCTCACCGAGGGCGTCGGAGTGCACCTTGCCGTGCTCGGCGGTGATCAGCTCGGCGATCGCGTCGCGGTTGGCGTCCAGCAGCGCGCGGAACTTGAAGAGGATCTCCGTGCGCTTGGCCAGCGAGGACTGGCCCCAGGACACGAACGCGTCCTTGGCGGCCTGGACCGCGGAGTCGACCTCGTCGACCGACGCGAACGCGACCTTCGTGGTGACCGCGCCGGTCGCCGGGTCGGTGACCGGCCCGTAGTTGCCCGACGCGCCTTCGACGGTCTTGCCGCCGATCCAGTGGTTGACGATCTTCGTCATGCCCAGTTGCTCCTTCACAGATGGCGGCGTCGGGTAGAGACGTGCCGGTCGTACAGCTCTCGTGCCTTCACCGCGGACGGTCGGGTCGCGGTCTCGGCCACAGGTACATCCCACCAGGCTTGCGCCGGAGGCGCGCCCGACACTGTGTCTGCCGTTTCGGTCTCGACGTAGACACATGTGGGAGTGTCCGCCGCGCGTGCCTGGGCGAGAGCCTCGCGCAGGTCACCCACGGTCTTCGCGCGCAGCACGCGCATGCCCAGGCTGGCCGCGTTGGCGGCCAGGTCCACCGGGAGCGGCGCCCCGGTGTAGGTACCGTCGTCCGACTGGTACCGGTACGCGGTGCCGAACCGCTCGCCGCCCACCGACTCCGACAGGCCGCCGATCGAGGCGTACCCGTGGTTCTGGATCAGCAGCATCTTGATCGCGACGCCCTCCTGGACGGCGGTCACGATCTCGGTCGGCATCATCAGGTAGGTGCCGTCGCCGACGAGCGCCCAGACGTTGCGGTCGGGGGCGGCCATCTTCACGCCGATCGCGGCGGGGATCTCGTACCCCATGCAGGAGTAGCCGTACTCCAGGTGGTACTGGTCCCGGGACCGGGCCCGCCACAGTTTGTGCAGGTCGCCGGGGAGGGAGCCGGCGGCGTTGATGATGACGTCGCTCTCGTCGACGAGGGCGTCCAGGGCGCCGAGGACCTGGGGCTGGGTGGGGCGTACGTCTATCTCGTCGGCCTCGTAGCAGGCGTCGACGCGGTACTCCCAGCGCTGCTTGTCCTCGGTGTACTCGGTGACGTACGCCTCCGTGACCTGGTGGTCGTGCATCCTCAGGGCCGCGGTCAGCTCGGCCAGGCCGCTGCTGGCGTCCGCCACGAGCGGCTGTCCGCCGAGCTTGTGGCCGTCGACGGGGGCGATGTTGAGGTTGAGGAAGCGGACGCCGGGCGTCTCGAAGAGCGTCCCGGAGGCGGTGGTGAAGTCGGTGTAGCGGGTGCCGACGCCGATCACCAGGTCGGCCTGGCGGGCGAGTTCGTTGGCGGTCGCGGTGCCGGTGTGGCCGACGCCGCCGACGTCCTGGGGGTGGTCCCAGCGCAGCGAGCCCTTGCCGGCCTGGGTGGAGGCGACGGGGATGCCGGTCGCCGCGGCGAACTCGGCGAGGGCCTCCTCGGCGCGGCTGTGGTGGACGCCGCCGCCGGCGATGACCAGGGGCCTGCGGGCCGACCTGATCGCCGTGACGGCTTCGGCGAGTTCGGTCGGGTCGGCGCCCGGACGTCGTACGACCCAGGTGCGCTCGGCGAAGAACTCCTCCGGCCAGTCGTACGCCTCGGCCTGGACGTCCTGCGGGAGGGCGAGGGTGACCGCGCCCGTCTCCACCGGGTCGGTGAGGACCCGCATCGCCTGGAGGGCGGCCGGGATCAGGGCCTCGGGGCGGGTGACGCGGTCGAAGTACCTCGACACCGGGCGCAGACAGTCGTTGACGCTGAGGTCGCCCGCGTAGGGGACCTCCAGCTGCTGGAGGACCGGGTCGGCGGGGCGGGTGGCGAAGATGTCGCCGGGCAGCAGCAGGACCGGCAGGTGGTTGATCGTGGCGAGCGCGGCGCCGGTGACCAGGTTGGTGGCGCCGGGGCCGATGGAGGTCGTGACGGCGTGCGTGGACAGGCGGTTGGACTGCCTCGCGTAGCCGACCGCCGCGTGCACCATGGACTGCTCGTTGCGGCCCTGGTGGTACGGCATGTCGTCGGCGTACTCGACTAGCGCCTGGCCGAGCCCGGCCACGTTGCCGTGGCCGAAGATGCCCCAGGTCGCGGAGATGAGCCGCTGCCGTACGCCGTCGCGTTCGGTGTACTGGGCGGCGAGGAAGCGGACGAGCGCCTGGGCGACGGTCAGCCGGGTGGTGGGCGGAGTCATCGGTACCCCTCCGTGTGGTCCGGGTGGAAGCAGATCCGCCACTCCCGCGTCTCCCCCGGGCCCGCCATGACGTTCAGGTAGTACATGGCGTGCTCGGGCTGGGCGATCGACGGGCCGTGCCATCCGTCGGGGACGAGGACGGCGTCACCGGAGCGGACCTCCGCGAGGACGTCCGATCCGCCCTCACGGGAAGGGGATACGCGCTGATAGCCGAAACCGTTCGGGCCGTCGATCTCGAAGTAGTAGATCTCCTCCAACTCCGCTTCCTCGCCCGGCCGGTGCTCGTCGTGCTTGTGGGGCGGGTACGAGGACCAGTTGCCGCCGGGGGTGATGACCTCGACGGCGATCAGCTTGTCGCAGTCGAAGGCGTCGGCGGAGGCGAAGTTGCGGACGTGGCGCAGCCGGTTGCCGCTGCCGCGTTCCTCGGTGGGGACCTCCGGCGCGGGGCCGTAGCGGGCGGGGAGTCGTCGCTCGCACTTCGCTCCTGCCAGGGCGAAGCGGCCTCCCGCGCCGGAGGCGATCGTTGCCCGGGCGTCACGGGGCACGTACGCGAAGTCGGAGACCGACGCGAACACGCTTTCCCTGCCCAGGAGTTGGAACTCTTTTTCTTCCGTTTGTACGGTACATCCGCCTTCCAGCGGAAGCACGATCCACTCGCTGTCACCGGTGGTGAAGGTGTGCGTGCCACCAGGCTCCAGCGTGACGATCCGCAGAGCGCAGTACGTCCAGCCGGCCCGCTTCGGATCGATGTCCACTGTGTACAGGGCGTTGGTGGAGGAACCCTTGGGGATGTGGAGATCGTTACTCATGCGGCCCTCACAGGAGTCCTACGGCGGTGTCCACGGCGGCGGCGACGTCCCCGTCCGCCGGGTAGAGCAGTGAGCGTCCGACCACCAGGCCGCGCACGGTGGGGAGTTGCAGGGCACCCCGCCACTTCTCGTACGCCCCGGCCTGTTCTTCCATGGAGCCACCGACCTCGCCGCCAAGCAGCACGGCGGGCAGCGTGGAGGTGGCCATGACCTCGGCCATGTCGTCGGGGTTCTCGCTGACCGGCACCTTCAGCCAGGTGTAGGCCGAACTGCCGCCCAGGCCCGAGGCGATGGCGATGGACTTGATGACGGCCTCGGCGGAGAGGTCGTTCTTCACCTTGCCCTCGGCCGTGCGGAAGCTGATGAACGGCTCGACGAAGACGGGCAGTCGGCGTGCCGCCATGTCGTCGATGGCCCGCGCGGTGGACTCCAGGGTGGTCAGGGAGCCCGGGTCGTCGTAGTCGATCCGCAGGAGCAGTTTGCCCGCGTCGAAGCCGAGCCGCTCGATGTCCTCGGCGCGGTGGCCGGTGAAGCGGTCGTCGAGTTCGAAGCGGGCGCCCTGGAGGCCGCCGCGGTTCATCGAGCCCATGACGACCTTGCCGTCGAGCGCGCCGAGCAGCAGCAGGTCGTCGAGGATGTCGGCGGTCGCGAGGACGCCGTCGACGCCGGGGCGGGAGAGCGCGAGGCAGAGGCGTTCCAGCAGGTCGGCGCGGTTGGCCATGGCCCTCGGATTGCCGCCGACGCCGAGTGCGCCCCGGGCGGGGTGATCGGCGGCGACGATCATGAGGCGGTCGGTGTCGCCGAGCAGCGGACGCCGCACACGCCGGGCGGCGGCCTCGGCGATCGCCTCGGGGTGACGGGTGCGCAGGCGGACGAGTTCGGCGATGTCGACGGTGGTCACCGGGCGGCCTCCGCGCAGTTCGGCCGTACGGCGCCCGCGGTGATCGCCGCCTCGATCTCGGCCGGGGTCGGCATCGCGGAGCTGCACTCCAGGCGGGAGGCGACGATCGCGCCGGCCGCGTTGGCGTGCCGCATGATCTTCTCCAGGTCCCAGCCGTCGAGGAGGCCGTGTACAAGGGAGCCACCGAAGGCGTCACCGGCACCGAGCCCGTTGAGGACGTCCACCGGGAGCGGCGGGACCTCGGCGGAGGTGCCGTTGCGGTCGACCGCGAGGACGCCCTTGGGGCCCTGCTTGACGACGGCGAGCTCGACCCCCGCGTCGAGGAGCGCCTCGGCGGCGGCACGGGGCTCGCGGACGCCCGTCGCGACCTCGACCTCGTCGAGGTTGCCGACCGCGACGGTGGTGTGCTTGAGGGCCTCGGCGTAGAACGGGCGGGCCGCCTCCGGGTCGCTCCAGAACATCGGGCGCCAGTCCAGGTCGAAGACGGTGATGCCCGCCTTGGCGCGGTGGGCGAGGGCCGCGAGCGTCGCCGTACGGCTGGGCTCCTCGCTCAGGCCGGTGCCGGTGACCCAGAAGACACGGGCCTCGCGGATGGCGTCGAGGTCGAGCTCGTGGGCGTCGATCTCCAGGTCGGGGGCCTTGGGCTGCCGGTAGAAGTACAGCGGGAAGTCGTCCGGCGGGAAGATCTCGCAGAACGTGACCGGGGTCGGCAGGCCGGGGACCGGAGTGACCCAGCGGTCGTCCACGCCGAAGCCCTTCAGGGCCTCGTGGAGGTAGGTGCCGAAGGGGTCGTCGCCGGTCCGGGTGATCACCGCGGTCTGCCGTCCCAGGCGGGCCGCGGCGACCGCGACGTTCGTCGCCGAGCCGCCGAGGAACTTGCCGAAGGACGACACCTGCGGCAGCGGGACGCCCGTCTGCAGCGGATAGAGGTCCACTCCGATCCGCCCCATGGTGATCAGGTCGTACGCCATCGAGTTCCCTTCATGCCGGTCGGACCCTCACGTCTCGCCCCGGACTTCGTATCGGCTCTCCACGGCTTTGTAGCCCCCGATGAGGAGCCCTGTCAATGTTTTGTCCAGACATTCGGACCAGCCCTTGACAGCGCTTGCTGCTCACGCGGAAGCTGACCGGCATGACGTCGTTGTCACCCTCTTCCTCACTGTCCCGCATCCGGATCGGGTCGGCTCCCGACTCCTGGGGTGTGTGGTTCCCCGACGACCCTCAGCAGGTCCCCTGGCAGCGCTTCCTCGACGAGGTCGCGGATTCCGGCTACGAGTGGATCGAGCTTGGCCCTTACGGGTACCTGCCGACCGATCCCACGGTGCTCACCGAGGAGGTGGGCCGGCGCGGGCTGAAGGTGTCGGCCGGCACGGTCTTCACCGGGCTGCACCACGGCGAGTCCGTCTGGGAGAAGACCTGGGCGCACGTCGCCGACAACGCGGTGCTGGCGCAGGCCATGGGCGCCCGGCACCTCGTCGTCATCCCGTCCTTCTGGCGGGACGACAAGACCGGTGAGGTGCTGGAGTCGGACACGCTGACGCCCGAGCAGTGGCGGAACCTCACCTCGCTGACCGAGCGGCTCGGTCAGCGGGTGCGGGAGGAGTACGGGCTCCAGATCGTCGTCCACCCGCACGCCGACACGCACATCGACAGCGAGGAGAACGTCGTCCGGTTCCTCGACGGGACGGACTCGTCGCTGGTGTCGCTCTGCCTCGACACGGGGCACTACGCGTACTGCGGGGGCGACAGCGTGAAGCTGATCGAGACGTACGGGTCCCGGATCGGGTACCTGCATCTGAAGCAGGTCGATCCCGAGATCCTCGCCGATGTGCGGGCCAAGGGGACGCCGTTCGGGCCGGCCGTGGCGCAGGGTGTGATGTGTGAACCGCCGTCCGGGGTGCCGGCGTTGGGGCCCGTGCTGGAGGCTGCGCAGGCTTTGGATGTGGATCTGTTCGCGATCGTGGAGCAGGACATGTATCCGTGCGATCCGGACAAGCCGTTGCCCATTGCTCAGCGGACTCGGGCGTTTTTGAGGAGCTGCGGGGCTTAGTGGCGCCTAATGGGGTGCCGGGGGCTGTGGGTTGGCGAGTGCGGGTTGTTCGTGGCTTGTCGCGCAGTTCCCCGCGCCCCTTGGGGCGTTGCACGATGGCTCTGTGACAAGTGTTCGGTCGGGACATGGGCCCTGGGGGTCCTGGGAAGTTGCCCTTGCCCTGCCCCATCCCCGACTCCAACCCGGCGTCATCTCGTACCGCGGGGTGCGGCTGGGGCTCGATCGGCCTCGGCGGCGGCTTGAGGCGCCCATCGGGGCGGCCACGCTGCTGTTGGGGTTCGGGGAGTCGGTGCGGATCAGCCGGGCGGGGCGGGCGCCGGACACGTTGGTGTCGGTGTACTGCGGGCCTACGACCACTCCCGCCATCGGCGAGCACAACGGGCGGCTTTCGGGGATCGAGGTGTTACTCGCTCCCTGGGCCGCCTTCTCGTTGTTCGGGACGCCGCAGTACGAGCTCGCCAACCGGACCGTGGATCCCGACGAGTTGCCGCATGTGCTGCCCGGCAGGGTCGACGAACTCGCCGCCGCGCTCGGTGCCCTGCCGTCCTGGGAGGCCCGGTTCGGGCTGCTGGACGATGCGCTGGCACGGTGGTCACAGGGCGGTACGGCGCCGTCGGCCCGGGTGGTGCGGGCGTGGGCGGAGTTGGTGCGGACGGGTGGGGCGATCCCCGTGCCGCGGCTCGCCGAGGACGTCGGCTGGAGTGTGCGGCAGCTGGAGAGCCGGTTCCGGGAGCAGATCGGGCTGGGGCCGAAGGCGGCGGCACGGGTGCTGCGGTTGCAGCGGGCGCGGCGGCTGCTGGCCGCGGGGCGGGGGCAGGCGGAGACCGCGGCGCTGTGCGGGTTCTACGACCAGGCCCATCTCAGCGGGGAGTTCAAGGCGATGACCGGGTGCACGCCGCGGGAGTTCACGCTCGCCAGAGACGGGGCGGGCGTGGTGCCCGGCGGTGACCGGATCAGCGGTGAGGCGACGAGTCTGGTGCTCGGCGCACCCTGATCGACGCCGAGTGCGGTTTTTTCCAAGACCCGCGGAGTTGGCCGAATGCAGTCTGTGGCTCCCGGCCGTTGTGCGCCCCCAGTGGCCACCGGGGAGGCGGGGGAGCTGGTGGAGCCGGGCCCGGCGCAGCGGGTCCGGCTCCACCCGTGTGGACCCTGCGGGTCCTGTCAACGCGCCGCGCCCACGCGCCCGCGCGCGCCTTTGCTGCACTCGTGTCACGAACGCCCCTCGTGTGTCACACATGTCGCGTATACGCGGGTCTTGCGTCACACGCCGTGCACAGGGCCTGACCTGCGCTCACTCTCTGTCGTTCACGGGGCACAGGCTTTGTGACGCCAGCGCAGCGCCCGGTACCCCCGACGGCCGTTCCCGGCCGCCGCCGCGGCGCGCGCAGGGAGGTGCACCTCATGACCGACCGAAGGCTCTGGTCGTACAAGGAGATCGCGGCGCACATCAAGGTGCAGCCGGACACCGTGCGGTCGTACCGCAAGCACGGGCTGCTGCCGCCACCCGACCATGTGGAGGGCGGCAAGCCCTTCTGGTACGCGGACACCGTGCGGGCGTGGGTCGCCGCGCGGCCGGGCAACCGCGGCAGACGAGAGGACTGAGCGGAAACACGGTTGCCGACCGGGAGCCGGGCCGGTGAGGATCCGTGGATGAGTTTCTCCGTCAAACCCGTGCTGACCGGCGAGAAGGCCGTGCTGCGTCCGTTCACCGCAGCGGACGCGGAGGTCATGGCGGAGATCATCCGCGACCCCGAGGTCCTCCGTTTCACCGGTGGACCCGACACCGAGTTCACCCTGGAGCAGTTGCGTTCCTGGTACGGCTCCCGGTCCGCCCAGCCCGACCGTCTCGATCTCGCCGTCACCGACCGCGCCACCGGCGAACTCGTCGGCGAGGTGGTGCTGTACGAGTGGGACGAGCGGGCGCGCGGCTGTACGTTCCGCACGCTCCTCGGGCCCCGGGGCCGTGACCGCGGCCTCGGCACCGAGGCGACGCGTCTCGTCGTCGGGTACGGCTTCGAGGAACTCGGCCTGCATCGCATCCAGTTGGAGGTCTACGGCCACAACGCCCGGGCCCTGCGCGCCTACGAGAAGGCCGGGTTCGTGCGGGAGGGCGTCCGGCGGGAGGCCGATCTGCGGGACGGTCGGTGGGTGGACTGGGTGCTCATGGCCGTGCTGGAACAGGAGTGGGCGGCGCTCAGTTCCACGGCTCGATGACCGTCACCCCGGCGCCGGGTGCCGTGCCCATCGACGCCAGTGCGGCCGGCGTCGCGGCCAGGTCGATCGTGGACGTCACCAGGAGGTCCGGCCGCAGCACCCCCGACCGCACCAGCTCCAGCATCCCCGGATAGGTGTGCGCGGCCATGCCGTGGCTGCCCAGGATCTCCAGTTCCAGGGCGATGGCGCGGGCCATCGGGACCGGGGTCGTGCCGTCCGCCGAGGGCAGCAGGCCGACCTGGAGATGCCGGCCGCGGCGGCGCAGGGAGTTGACGGAGGCCGCGCAGGTGACCGGGGAGCCCAGCGCGTCCAGTGACACGTGCGCGCCGCCGCCGGTCAGTTCACGCACCGCGGCGGCCGTGTCACCGGCCTCGGACGCGTCGACGCCCGCCACCGCCCCGAACTTCTGTGCCAGCTCCAGGGCTTGGGGCGACACGTCCACCGCCACCACCCGGGCGCCGGAAGCCGCCGCGATCATCACCGCCGACAGGCCCACTCCGCCGCAGCCGTGCACCGCGACCCACTCCCCCGCCGCGACCCGCCCCTGCTGCACCACGGCACGGAACGCGGTGGCGAACCGGCAGCCGAGGGAGGCGGCGGTGGCGAAGGAGAGGTCCTCCGGGACCGCCACCAGGTTCACGTCGGCGTGGTCCAGCGCCACGTACTGCGCGAAGGAACCCCAGTGGGTGAAGCCCGGCTGGGTCTGCCGCTCGCAGATCTGGTGGTCGCCGGCCGCGCAGGCGGCGCAGCGTCCGCAGGCGCACACGAAGGGGACGGTGACGCGGTCGCCGGGGCGCCAGCCGGTGACCCGGTCGCCGACCGCCTCGACGACTCCGGCGAGTTCATGGCCGGGCACGTGCGGGAGCGTGATGTCGGGGTCGTGGCCCTGCCAGCCGTGCCAGTCGCTGCGGCACAGGCCGGTGGCCGCCACGCGCACGACGACGCCGTGCGGGGCCGGTTCCGGGTCGGGCACCTCCCGCACCTCGGCCGGCTCGCCGTACCGCTCGAACACCACTGCCCGCATGTGCGCTCCCATCGACGTGACCATCCGGTCCCCCCCCCATCCTGACCCGGCCTCACCACGACTCCGTACCCCCGAGCGGCTCCTCCACCGTCCTCCGCTCGCCGCGCAGCCGCAGCCCCGCCAGCGGGAACAGCAGCACCGAGAGCATCGCGGCACCGACCAGGGCCGCCGCCTCCTCCGTCTTCAGGACGCCGTCGTCGACGCCGATCGTGGTGATGGCGACGACCAGCGGCAGCGCGGTGGACGCGAACAGGGTCAGGGCGCGCCGGTCCCGTCGTACGAGATCCGGCGGGGCCAGCGCGTACACCGGCAGGCCGCGGACCAGCAGGAACAGCAGCAGGAAGACCGGCAGGAGCAGCAGCGCCCGGCCGCCGGACAGAAGGGCGTCCAGGTCGAACTCCATGCCGGTGACGACGTAGAACACCGGCACCAGGAAGCCGAACCCCATCGCCTCGACCTTCTCCAGGACCGGCCCCGCGCTCTCCGGTGCCGCCCCGTGCAGCAGCAGCCGGGTGAGCATCCCGGCGGCGAACGCGCCGAGCAGGGTGTCGAGGCCGAGGGCCTGGGAGATGCCGAGCATCACGGCGAGGAGGAGCACGACCAGGCGTACGGCGAACTGGCCGCTGCTGTGCAGGGTCCTGGCGATCACTCGCGGGAACCACGGCGGGCGCGGGCGCATTGCCCACCACACCGCGGCGGCCGTCAGCAGCGCGAACGCCGCCAGCACGGCCGTCGAGCGGCCCGGCGAACGCCCGCTCAGCAGCAGCGCGATGGCGATGATCGGCCCGAACTCGCCGACCGCCCCGAACGTCGTCATCACCGAGCCGAAGCGCGAGTGCAGGTCCCCCGCGTCCCGCAGCACCGGCAGGACCGTGCCGAGGGCGGTGCTGGTGAGGGCCGTACCGATGTAGACGCCCTTGGACAGCCCGGTCAGGGTGGAGGCGAGCGCGAGGCCCACGACGAGCGCGGTCAGCCATGCCCACAGCGAGCGTTTCAGGGTGGCGCCGCGGACCCGGTCGAACTCGATCTCGTACCCGGCGAGGAAGATCAGCATCGCCAGCCCGAGGTCGGACAGGGTGTCGATGACCGGCCCGTCGCCCGCCCAGCCCAGGACGTCCGGGCCGGCCAGGATGCCCAGCAGGATCTCGAAGATGACGAGCGGCACCGGCAGCCGGCGGCTGATCCCGTAGGCCAGCAGGGGTGCCAGCACCGCGATGGACATGATCAGGATGAGCGTCCCGGCCTGCGACACGATCGGCGCCTACCCCTCTTGGAGAAATACCCCCTAGGGGTATAGTGTGAGATACGTGGACGCCACCGCGGGTCCCGCAGAACCCACACGCCCCGAAGAGGAGAACGAGATGACCGCCCAGAGCGACACCCAGGTCACCACCGTCTACAAGGTGAGCGGCATGAGCTGCGGCCACTGCGAGGGCTCGGTCTCCGGCGAGATCTCCGAGATCCCCGGCGTCAGCTCCGTCAAGGCCGTCGCCTCCACCGGCGAGGTCACCGTCGTCTCCGCCGCCGAGCTCGACGAGGAAGCCGTGCGCGCGGCCGTCGACGAGGCCGGCTTCGAGCTCGTCGGCAAGGCCTGACCGCCACCTCCTGGAGTACCCGCCATGTCCGGCACCACCGCCCCGATAGCTCCGCCCGCCGAGGTCGAACTCCTCATCGGCGGCATGACCTGCGCCTCCTGCGCCGCCCGCGTGGAGAAGAAGCTCAACCGGATGGACGGCGTGACCGCCACCGTCAACTACGCGACGGAGAAGGCGAAGGTCACCTACGCCGAGGGCGTCCAGGTCGCGGATCTCATCGCGACGGTGGTGAAGACGGGGTACACGGCCGAGGAGCCCGCGCCGGCGGCGGCAGCGCCCGCCCCGCACGAGGACCCGGAGCCGGCGTCGCTGCGGCAGCGGCTCGTCGTCTCCGCGCTCCTCGCCGTGCCCGTCGTCCTGCTGTCGATGATCCCGGCCCTCCAGTTCGACAACTGGCAGTGGCTGGCCCTCACCCTCGCCTCCCCCGTCGTCGTCTGGGGCGGGCTGCCCTTCCACAAAGCCGCCTGGACCAACCTCCGGCACGGCGCGGCCACCATGGACACCCTCGTCTCGCTGGGCACGCTGGCCGCGTACGGCTGGTCGCTGTGGGCGCTGTTCTTCGGGGACGCGGGCATGGCGGGCATGAAGGACGAGTTCACGTTCACCGTCTCGCGCATGGACAGCGCCTCCACGATCTATCTCGAAGTGGCCGCGGGCGTCACCACGTTCCTCCTGCTCGGCCGCTATCTGGAGGCCCGCTCCAAGCGCCGGGCGGGGGCCGCGCTACGGGCCCTGATGGAGCTGGGCGCGAAGGACGTGGCGGTCCTGCGGGACGGCCGCGAGGTCCGCGTCCCGGTCTCCCGCCTGACGGTCGGGGACCGTTTCGTCGTCCGCCCCGGGGAGAAGATCGCCACCGACGGCACCGTCGTCGAGGGCGCCTCCGCCGTGGACGCGTCCATGCTGACCGGCGAGTCGGTGCCGGTGGACGTGACGGTCGGGGACGCGGTCGCGGGCGCGACCGTGAACGCCGGCGGGCGCCTGGTCGTCAAGGCCACGCGCGTGGGCGCGGACACACAGCTCGCGCGGATGGCGAAGCTGGTCGAGGAGGCGCAGAACGGCAAGGCCGAGGTGCAGCGGCTCGCCGACCGGATCTCGGCCGTCTTCGTGCCGGCGGTCATCGCGATCGCCGTCGCCACCTTCGGCGGTTGGCTCGGCGCGACCGGCGACCTTGCCGCCGCGTTCACCGCGGCCGTCGCCGTCCTGATCATCGCCTGCCCGTGCGCGCTCGGCCTGGCCACCCCGACCGCCCTGATGGTCGGCACGGGCCGCGGCGCCCAGCTCGGCATCCTCATCAAGGGCCCCGAGGTGCTGGAGAACACGCGCCGCGTCGACACCGTCGTCCTCGACAAGACGGGAACGGTCACCACCGGCCGGATGACCCTCCAGGAGGTGTACGCCGTCCAGGGCGCCGACGAGAAGCAGGTGCTGCGGCTCGCGGGCGCCGTGGAGCACGCCTCCGAGCATCCCGTCGCCCGGGCGGTCGCCGCCGGTGCCGAGGAGCGGGTGGGGCCGCTGCCCGCGGTCGAGGCGTTCGTGAACGTCCCCGGGCGGGGCGTGCGCGGGCGCGTGGAGGGCCATGACGTGGCCGTGGGGCGCCTCTTCGACGCCTTGCCGGAGGAGCTGGCCCGCGCCAAGGACGAGGCCGAGAGGGGCGGTCGTACGGCCGTCGTGGTCGGCTGGGACGGCGTGGCACGCGGCGTCGTGGCCGTCGCGGACGCGGTGAAGGAGACCAGCGCCGAGGCGGTACGGGAGCTGCGGGCCCTCGGGCTCACGCCGGTGCTGCTGACCGGGGACAACCGGACGGTCGCGGAGGCCGTGGCCGAACGGGTCGGGATCACGCGGGTCGTGGCCGAGGTGCTGCCCGAGGGCAAGGTCGACGCCGTACGACGGTTGCAGGGCGAGGGACGGGTCGTCGCCATGGTCGGCGACGGGGTCAACGACGCCGCCGCACTCGCCACCGCCGACCTGGGGCTCGCGATGGGGACCGGGACGGACGCGGCGATCGAGGCGGGGGATCTGACGCTGGTGCGCGGGGACCTGCGGGTGGCCGCGGACGCCATCCGGCTGTCGCGGCGGACGCTGGCCACGATCAAGGGGAACCTGGTGTGGGCGTTCGGCTACAACGTGGCCGCGCTGCCGCTGGCCGCCGCGGGACTGCTGAACCCGATGATCGCGGGCGCCGCCATGGCGTTCTCCTCGGTGTTCGTCGTGACGAACAGCCTGCGATTGCGGTCATTCCGTTAGGCGGGACCCTCTGGAGTCCGGCGCGAGGCTCACATAAGCTCTTCACAAGGCTCGCGCATCATCCTTACGCTTGAGGCCCGATCGACGATTCGGCCCCTTGCGCATCAAACGGACAAATGCAAGAGACGCAGATCACAGTGATGTGAACGTAACCATCGAAGGGGTTCGAAGGTCTAAGTTGGCGATGTCAGGCCGCGTCTTGGGGGGCGCATCCTGGCATCTGGGGATGTCTTGGGGGACTTCCTCAGAGATGCGTTGCCGGGACAGGCACGTCGGGAAGCTTTGAGCGGCCCTCCCGACCGTGCGCTGTCCCGGCAGATCGCACACAGCGGTACACAGTAGGAGTACGACGAGTTCTGCTCGTTCTGCTCAACACAGCGATTCAGGCGCTGTTTTCTCACAGACGCCCGGCCGGATCCCGTGGGGGGAATCCGCACCGGGACATGGGAAGGCGCCCTGGACGTCGGCCCGTGGGGGGACCGCCGCCAGGGCGCCTTCTGCTGTGCACCGCTCACTTCCCGGCACACGACGAGGCCCCGCAGCCGGCATCGGCATGCGGGGCCTGGTGTGACCTCGCGGCTCAGCGCAACGGTCAGCGCTCCTCGACCGGGACGAAGTCGCGCTCGACCACGCCGGTGTAGATCTGGCGCGGGCGGCCGATGCGGGAGCCCGGCTCCTTGATCATCTCGTGCCACTGGGCGATCCAGCCCGGGAGGCGGCCGAGGGCGAAGAGGACCGTGAACATCTCGGTCGGGAAGCCCATCGCGCGGTAGATGAGGCCGGTGTAGAAGTCGACGTTCGGGTAGAGGCTGCGCGAGACGAAGTAGTCGTCGGAGAGCGCGTGCTCCTCCAGCTTCAGCGCGATGTCCAGCAGCTCGTCGGACTTGCCGAGGGCCGAGAGGACGTCGTGCGCCGCCGCCTTGATGATCTTCGCGCGCGGGTCGAAGTTCTTGTAGACCCGGTGGCCGAAGCCCATCAGCCGGACGCCGTCCTCCTTGTTCTTCACCTTGCGGATGAAGGAGTCGACGTCACCGCCGGAGGCCTGGATGCCCTCCAGCATCTCCAGCACGGACTGGTTGGCGCCGCCGTGCAGCGGGCCCCACAGCGCGTTGATGCCGGCCGAGATGGACGCGAACATGTTCGCCTGGGAGGAGCCGACGAGGCGGACCGTGGAGGTCGAACAGTTCTGCTCGTGGTCGGCGTGCAGGATCAGCAGCTTGTCGAGCGCGGCGACGACGACCGGGTCGAGGTCGTACTCCTGGGCCGGCACCGAGAAGGTCATCCGCAGGAAGTTCTCGACGTAGCCGAGGTCGTTGCGCGGGTAGACGAACGGGTGACCGATCGACTTCTTGTACGCGTACGCCGCGATCGTCGGGAGCTTGGCGAGCAGACGGATCGTCGAGAGGTTGCGCTGCTTCTCGTCGAACGGGTTGTGGCTGTCCTGGTAGAACGTCGACAGCGCGGAGACGACCGACGACAGCATGGCCATCGGGTGCGCGTCACGCGGGAAGCCGCGGTAGAAGTTCTTGACGTCCTCGTGCAGCAGGGTGTGCTGCGTGATGTCGTTCTTGAACACGGTGAGCTCGTCGACCGTCGGCAGCTCGCCGTTGATCAGCAGGTACGCCACCTCCAGGAAGGTGGAGCGCTCGGCCAGCTGCTCGATCGGGTAGCCGCGGTAGCGGAGGATGCCCGCCTCGCCGTCGAGGTAGGTGATCGCCGATTTGTAGGCGGCCGTGTTGCCGTAGCCGCTGTCCAGCGTCACCAGACCGGTCTGGGCGCGGAGCTTGCCGATGTCGAAGCCCTTGTCGCCGACGGTGCTGTCGATCACCGGGTAGGTGTACTCGCCATCGCCGTACCGCAGTACTACAGAGTTGTCGCTCACGTCTTCCCTCACCCGACGTTGTGCCTCATCTTCGAGGTTGCCCTGACTGTCTCTACCATCCCCCATTCGGCGCAGGAGAGTGCACTGGGGGTCGACCATTGGGCCTATTGGCGGCACTCAGTGCCGCCAACTTGCCCATCCTGCCCTCCCCTACCCGGTTCCGGAAGGGCTCTGTGACCTAGGTGACTCATTTGATCGATCATTTTTCGGGGCGAGCCTGAAGTCCAGGGCCGTGCAGCGCCGACCCGCCGAGACCGTGCGCACCGCCTGGCCTATCGCCTTGCGCGAACCGACCAGGACGACCAGCTTCTTGGCCCGGGTGACCGCCGTGTACAGCAGGTTCCGCTGGAGCATCATCCAGGCCCCGGTGGTGACCGGGATCACCACGGCCGGATATTCACTGCCCTGCGAGCGGTGAATGGTCACCGCGTACGCGTGGGCCAGCTCGTCCAGTTCGTCGAACTCGTACGGCACCTCCTCGTCCTCGTCGGTCAGTACCGTCAGGCGCTGGTCGACCGGGTCGAGCGAGGTGACCACGCCCACGGTGCCGTTGAAGACACCGTTCTTGCCCTTCTCGTAATTGTTGCGAATCTGGGTGACCTTGTCGCCGACCCGGAAGACCCGGCCGCCGAACCGCTTCTCGGACACATCGGGCCGGCCGGGCGTGATGGCCTGCTGCAACAGGCCGTTGAGGTTGCCGGCGCCGGCGGGCCCGCGGTGCATGGGCGCGAGCACCTGGACGTCCCGGCGCGGGTCGAGCCCGAACTTGGCCGGAATCCGACGGGCCGCCACGTCCACCGTGAGCCGCCCCGCCTCCTCGGTGTCGTCCTCGACGAAGAGGAAGAAGTCCGTCATGCCGTCGGTGACGGGATGCTGCCCGGCGTTGATCCGGTGCGCGTTGGTCACCACGCCGGACTGCTGGGCCTGGCGGAACACGCGCGTGAGGCGCACCGCGGGGATGGGGCTGCCGTCGGCGAGCAGGTCCCGGAGCACCTCGCCCGCGCCGACGGACGGCAGCTGGTCCACGTCCCCCACGAACAGCAGATGCGCCCCCGGCGGCACCGCCTTCACCAGCTTGTTGGCGAGCAGCAGGTCCAGCATGGAGGCCTCGTCCACCACCACCAGGTCGGCGTCGAGCGGGCGGTCCTTGTCGTAGGCCGCGTCACCGCCCGGCTTCAGCTCCAGGAGGCGGTGGACGGTGGAGGCCTCGGCGCCGGTGAGCTCGGCGAGGCGCTTGGCGGCGCGGCCGGTGGGGGCCGCCAGCACCACCCGGGCCTTCTTGGCGCGGGCCAGCTCCACGATCGAGCGGACCGTGAAGGACTTGCCGCAGCCGGGTCCGCCGGTCAGGACGGCGACCTTCTTGGTGAGCGCCAGCTTCACGGCGGCCTCCTGCTCGGGCGCCAGCTCGGCTCCCGTACGGCCCTTCAGCCAGGTCAGCGCCTTGTCCCAGGCCACGTCCCGGAAGCCCGGCATCCGGTCCTCGTCGGTGCGCAGGAGACGCAGCAGCTGGGCGGCGAGGGAGAGTTCGGCGCGGTGGAAGGGGACCAGGTAGACGGCGGTGACTGGCTCGCCGTGCTCGCCTGGGACCTTCTCCCGGACGACGCCGGGTTCGCCGGTGTCCTCGTCCGGCTCGGCGAGTTCGGCGAGGCACTCGATGACCAGACCGGTGTCGACCTGGAGCAGCTTCACCGCGTCGGCGATCAGCCGCTCCTCGGGGAGGTAGCAGTTTCCCTGGTCGGTGGCCTGCGACAGCGCGTACTGGAGGCCCGCCTTCACGCGCTCCGGGCTGTCGTGCGGGATGCCGACGGACTGGGCGATCTTGTCGGCGGTGAGGAAGCCGATGCCCCAGACGTCGGCGGCGAGGCGGTAGGGCTGGTTCTTGACGACGGAGATGGAGGCGTCGCCGTACTTCTTGTAGATCCGGACCGCGATCGACGTCGACACCTCGACGGTCTGGAGGAAGAGCATGACCTCCTTGATCGCCTTCTGCTCCTCCCACGCGTCGGCGATCTTCTTGGTCCGCTTCGGGCCGAGGCCCGGGACCTCGATGAGCCGCTTGGGCTCCTCCTCGATGATGCGCAGGGTGTCCAGGCCGAAGTGCTGGGTGATGCGGTCGGCGAAGACCGGGCCGATGCCCTTGACCAGCCCGGAGCCGAGATAGCGGCGGATGCCCTGGACGGTGGCGGGCAGGACGGTCGTGTAGTTCTCCACGGTGAACTGCTTGCCGTACTGCGGGTGGGAACCCCAACGCCCCTCCATGCGCAGGGACTCGCCGACCTGGGCGCCGAGCAGCGCGCCGACGACCGTGAGGAGGTCGCCGCCGCCCCGGCCGGTGTCCACGCGCGCGACGGTGTAGCCGTTCTCCTCGTTGGCGTACGTGATGCGCTCCAGCACGCCTTCGAGGACGGCGAGTCGCCGCTCGCCCGTCGCGTTCCCCGCCTGTTGAGCCATGATCCGACGGTACCGGTGGGGTGTGACATCGACCGGGGTTGTCCACAGACGGGGCTAGACCCTGTTGCGCGGCCTTTCCTCGTCGGCGGTGCCGGGGCGGCGGGCGGACTCGGCGAGCGCGCGGAACCGGTCCCACTCCACCGCGGGCCGGGTCAGACCACGGCGGTGCAGATACCGGTCGGTCGCCCGCTGGGTGCGGCGCAGGACCCGTACGGCGTCGCTCGGCCGTCCCGAGCCCATCGGCTCCAGCACCTTCCCGGGCACGAGAAGCCAACCGTCGTCGGTCTGCCGCAACTCCCCGCGGACCAGGGCGTTCCGCATCCGGTTGAGCTTCTCGTCGTGCCGGTGCACCAGCAGCGAGGCGGGGCCGGGCACCATCGCGTGGTCGTCCGGCGGACTCACCGCGAAGCCGCCCACCGTGGGCGCGGTCCGGGTGCGGGCCAGTGCGGGCGCCCCGGAGGCGTCCCGGGCGGCGAGGACCGCCGTGGCATGGCGGGCGAGCTGCTCCGCGCCGGGCAACGGCGAGCCGTCCGGCCCGGCGGACACCTTCAGCAAGGGGGGCGCCCCGGCGGACCGCACGATCACCTGTTCCGGGGTGACGGTGATGACGAGCCGCAGGTAGTACCAGTCCATCAGCCGCCGCATCGGGCGCGAGAGATACGACCGGCTGTGCGGCTGCCGCTCGAAGAGCATCCGCCAGTAGTCGTCGAGGCCCTGCGGTCCCGTCCTGATGTCGTCGGGGCACTCGGCGCTGCCGCCGACGAAGATCTCCGGGGCGTCGGTGAGACCGCTGCCGGTGGGGTCGGAGAAGAGCAGCGCGACGCGGCCGTCCCGGCGGATGTTCAGCGCCTTCTGCGCGAAGGCGAGGGACGTGGTCAGCACCAGCGTCCCGTCCTCGCGGCGCCACACCGCCGTCGGCCAGGCGAGCGGGGTCCCGTCCCGGCCCAGGGTGACGAACTCGCAGGTGCGGTAGGCGTCCAGGACGGCCGTCGGGGCGGAGCCGAGTACGGTCACCGTACCGTCCCCCCGGCCAGCGGGGCCCGCATGGCCTGGCAGAACGCGGTGTACTGCCGCCGCCCCACCCACCGCCACATCAGCCGTCCGAGCAGCGGTGCCCGGCCCAGGAAGTAGGCCCGCTCGTCCTCCGTGGCGTCCTCCAGGATCGCGCCGAGGGCCAGCATGACCTTGTTCTTCGGGAGGGTCTCCAGGCCGCGGCGGCCCACCTCGTCCCACTCGGCGACGGTCAGATGCTCCGCGACCAGGGGAAGGACCAGCTTCTCCTCGTCGTCCAGGTGGTCGAGGAGGGCGAGCCGGTGCTCCTCCAGCGCCAGGGCGAGCTCCTGCCCGGCGACACTGTCGGCCGAGCCCCGCCACTGGGGCGCCCACTCCCCCACGGCTGCCAGGGTCCGGTCTATGTGGCCGTGCTGGTCCTCCATCCGGGCCACCAGGTCGTCCCGCGCGGCGGCCCGCTCCCGCAGCAGGGGCCAGATCAGCTCGTCCTCCAGCGCGTGGTGATGGTGCAGCCCCATCACGTAGTCGTCCAGATACGCCGCGACCTCACCGGCCCGGGCCGACGCGCCGTCCGGCACGGCACGGACCAGGCGGGGCAGCAGCGCGGACTCCCGGCGGAAGACGCGGTGCACCACGACCATCTCGTGGGTGTGGGGGCGGCCGCCGGCGGGAAGGCCGGACGGGGTGGAGTTGGGGGTCACGCGGGTGTCCTTCGACGTTCGGATACAGACGGTGACCACGCTCGCGGCGCGTGCTTGGCGGTGACATGGAGTCCGCTTGGAGCCCCCTCGACAGCGCCGCCGATGTCCGGTCCGACCAGCGCGTTTAGTACCTGTTGACGGTGTGCGCACCGGGCTCGACTACATTTCGGCGGCGTGCTGTCCATCAGAGTCCTGGGTCCCCTGGGTGCCGATGTCGCGGGCGCCCCGGTGGAGTTGGGGCCCCCGCGGCAGCGGGCCGTCCTCGCTCTCCTCGTCGCCGCCCGCGGCAGGGTGACGTCCGTCGACCGCATGGTGGACGAACTGTGGCGCGGGGCACCCCCGGCCAAGGCGACCGTGTCCCTCCAGTCGTACGTGTCGAACCTGCGCCGTCTGCTCGAACCCGGGCGGCCGCCCCGTGCACCCGCCTCCGTGCTGGTCTCCGCCGCTCCCGGATACGCCGTGCGGCTGCCCGAGGACACCGTGGACGCCTGGCGCTTCGAGTCCTGGGTGAGCCGTGCCCGGCGCGCGCCCGCGGCACAGGCCCGGGAGCTGCTGACCGAGGCCCTGCGCTGGTGGCAGGGGCCCCCGTTCCTGGAGCACGCGGACGAGACCTGGGCGCTCCCCGAGGCGGCCCGCCTGAACGCGCTGTGCGCGGAGGCCCACGAACTCGCCGTCGCCGCCGGTCTGCGCACCGGGCACACCGCCGAGGCCACCCTCGCCGCCGAGGCCATGGTCCGCGACCGGCCGCTGCGCGAGGAGGGCTGGCGGCTGCTGGCGCTCGCCCACTGGGCCGGCGGCCGGCGCGCCGACGCCCTCGCCGCGCTGCGCCGGGCCCGCGCGGTCCTGCGCGACGAGCTCGGCTGCGACCCCTCACCGGCCCTGGCCGAGCTGGAACACGCCGTCCTCGCCCAAAAGCTGGACGTCCTGCGGGCGGCGGTACCGGCAGCGCGGCGGACAGCGTCCGTACCGGCCCCGTCACCGGCGGGGGCGGTCCTGCCTGGCCCGACTCCAGCACCCGCCCTGCCCGGCCCGGCCGCACCACCACCCCCCGCGACCGTCCACCCCACCCCGCCCCGTGGCGGTCACGACCTGTTCGTCGGCCGGAGCGAGGAGCTGCGGGCCCTGGACGGCGCCGCACAGGCGGCCCGGCGCACGGGCGGCATGGTGCTGGTCACCGGCGAGGCGGGGGCGGGCAAGTCCGCCCTGCTCGCCCGGCTCACCGACCGCCTGCGCGGCAGGGGCTGGACGGTGGTCGTCGGCCGCTGCCCCGAGGACGAGGGCGCCCCACCGGCCTGGGCCTGGACCGAGGCGCTCGGCGCACTCGCGCGCACGGCACCCCCCACACGGCCGGAGGAACTGGCGGCCCTCCTGCGCGAGTCCGACAGCACGCCTGCCGCGCCGGACGCCATGGCCCGCACGAACGCGGACGGCACCACGACGGCCCCCGCCACCATGGCGAGCGCAAACCCGGACGGCACCACAACCGCCCCCGCCACCATGGCGCGCGCGAACCCGGACGGCACCACATCCGCCTCCGCCACCATCACGCGCACAACCCCGGACGGCACCACAACCGCCCCCAACACCCCGATCCGACCCCCCGCCGGCCTCCCCTCTCCCCCCGCCGGTCCCCCCTCCCCCTCCGGCAGCGCCCCCACCACCCGCGACGAGGCCACCGCGGGCCGCTTCCGGCTGTACCGGGCCTTCGCCGCCTGGCTGCGGGACGCGGCGGCCGGGCGGCCGATCGCCGTCGTCCTGGAGGACCTGCACCGCGCCGACGGGCAGACCCTCGCCCTGCTCGAAGCGGCCGCCGCGATCACCGGGGTGCCGCTGCTCACCGTCGCCTGCTACCGGCCGGCCGAGGTGAACGGGCATCTGGCCAAGAGCCTGGCCCACCTCGCGCCCCGGTTCCCGCACCGGATCGCCCTCGGCGGCCTGTCGCAGCGGGACATCGCCACCGTCGTCACCGCCGTCCGCGGCGGGCCCGTGGACGCGGCCACGGTGACGGCGCTCGCCGAGCGCACCGGCGGCAACCCGTTCTACGTGTGGGAGAGCGCGCGGCTGCTGGCCGACGAGGGCGCCCTGGTCGCCGTGTCCGAAGTGCCGCAAGGAGTACGGGACGTGCTGCGCAGGCGGCTCGCCCTGCTGCCCGCCGAAGCGCTCGCGGCCGTACGGCTCGCGGCGGTGGCGGGGCTGGAGTCCGACGTCGCGCTGCTCGCGGACGCGGCCGAGGCGGACGAGGAGACCGTGCTGGCGGGACTAGAGGCGGCCGTCGCCGCAGATCTGCTGACCGAGCCGGGGCCGGGGCGGGTGCGGTTCGTGCACGCGCTGGTCCGCGACACCGTCTACACGGACCTGTCCGGCACCCGGCGGGCCCGCCTGCACGACCGGATCGCCGTCGAACTGCGCCGCCACCGCCCCGACGACCTCGCCGCGCTGGCCCACCACTTCGCCCGTTCCGGCCGTACGGCGAACGCTCCCCTGGCCGTCGACTACGCGCTGCGGGCCGCCGAGCGGGCCGAGCGGCGGTACGCCCACGACGTGGCCGTGGGACTGATCGAGCAGGCGCTGGAGGCGCACACCGCGGCGACCGCCGATCCCGAGGACGATCCGGACGGCACCGTCGCGCTGCTGGTGCGGCTGCTGGGCGCACAGGTGCGGGCCGGTGCCACCGACGCCGCCCGGCGCACCCGGGGGCGGGCCGTCGACCTGGCCGTACGGGCGGGCCGGGACGATCTCGCCGCGGCGGTCTACGGCGGCTGGACCGAACCCTCCCCGTGGCGAAGCCGCCTGGAGGGCTTCCTGGACCGGACCGACCTGGCCCATCTGGAGCGGCTCGCCCGTGACCCCGCGCTGGACGGTCCGACCCGCGCGCGCGTGCTCCAGGTCCTGGCCGACGCGGTGGCGGGCGAGGACGCGCCGCGGGCCCTCGACGCGGCACGCAGCCAGTTGGCGCTGGCCCGGGCCGACGGCGAACCCCGGCTGCTGGCCTCGGCGTTGATGACGTCCGCGCGGGTGCTGCCGCACGAGACGCAGGGCACGGCCCGCACCCCGCTCGTCGCCGAACTGCGCGAGCTGGCCCGGGCCCACGACCTGCCCGCCCATCGCTGGGTCTGCGAACACCTCGACGGTCTGACGGCCGCGACCCGCAACGACCCGGACGCGGTACGCCGGCACACCGCCGCCGGACTGGAACTCGCCCGCCGCTACCGGATGCGCTGGGCGCAGGGCATCAACGTCGCCACCTCGGCCATGCTGGCCGCGGTCGCCGGCCGGTTCGAGGAGGCGGAGGCCCGGTACGCCGAGGCCGAGGGGCTCTTCCAGCGGGTCGGCACGCAACACGCCACGGGGCCGCGCACGCTGGGCCTGTGGACGATCCGGCTCACGCAGGGCCGCGAGGCGGAGATCGAGGCCGACGTCCGTGCCGTCCACGCGGCGGTCGGCGCCCCCGTCGCCGTGGCCCTCGCGCTCGTCCTGGCCCGGCTGGGACGGCTCGCGGAGGCGCGGGCCGTCGAGTTCCCGGCGCGGCCGGTGACGGACCATCTCTACGGGCTGGAGCTCGACTACCGCAGTCAGCTCGCGGTCCTGCTGGGCGACCGGGACACCGCCCGCATGCTGGTCGGCCATCTGCTGCCGCTGCGGGAGCAGTTCGCCGGGACGGCCGGCGGGGCCTACGCCACGCGTCCCCTCGCCCGGGCCCTCGGGGACCTGTACCGGTTCCTCGGTGAGCAGCGGCACGCGGCCGAGGCGTACACCGTGGCGGAGCGCGTCGCCCGCGCGTGGGGGGCGCCGGTCAGCGGGGCGGGCTCTTCCTGACGGCGTCTCGCCCCTGTCCGTCCCCGGTGCGTACGACGCCGGCGGCGGCCGCCAGCGCGGCCAGCGCCGTGAGCGCGGTGCCGGTCCAGCCGACGGCTTCGAGCAACGGCGCCGCGATCGTCGTACCGACGGCTCCCACCGCGAAGTACAGCACCAGGTACACGCCGCTGAGGCTGCCGCCGCGCTCGGGGTCGAGGGCCATGACCCTGCTCTGGTTGGCCGCCTGGGCGGCGAACGCGCCCGCGTCGAAGAGAGCCAGGCCGACGACGGTGACCAGGGGATCGCCGAGGCCGGTGGCGAGCAGGGCGGTGCCGGTCGCGGCGGTGGCCAGCGAGGCCGTGATCACCGTACGGGGGCTGTGGCGGTCGGCCAGGCGGCCGGTGACGGGCAGCGCGACGAAGCCGAGGAGGCCCGCCAGGCTGTAGAGGCCGATGGCGGTGGGGTCGAGGGAGTACGGCGGGCGGCCGAGGGCCAGGGCGAGGGCGACCCAGACCAGGTTGAAGGCGAGGTACCACAGGCCTCCCGCGGCCACCGCCCGGCGCAGGCCGGGGTGTTGGCGCAGCAGACGGGGCAGTGCGCGGACGGCGGCCGGGTACGTGCCGCGCGCGGGCGGCCGCTCCCCCGGCAGCAGCCACGCGGCGGCGGTCGCGCACAGCAGTACGGCGGCGGCGAAGACCAGCAGCATTGTCCGCCAGCCGAGGCCGTCCGCGAGGGCTCCGCCCACGAGGCGGCTGAGCAGGATGCCGGCCGACATCCCGGCGGCGACGCCGGCCACGGCACGCGCGCGACGCCCGTGCGGGGCGAGGCGGCCCGCGAGGGCGCCGGCCTGCGCGGCGACGCCGGCCGTGGCGCCGACGAGGAGGTAGGCGGCGAGCAGGACGCCCGCGCCGGGGGCGGCCGCGGCCAGGGTGAGGGCGGCGGCGAGGGCGGTGAGCTGGGCGGGCAGCAGACGGTTCGGCGCCACGCGGTCGGCCAGCGGGAGCAGCAGCACGAAGCCGGTCATGCAGCCGAGCAGGGCGGCGGTGGGGACGAGGCCGATCACCGACAGCGGGACGTGGAGCTCGGCGGCGATGTCGGTGAGCGCGGGCTGGATCGCGTAGTTGTTGGCGATCGCGGTGCCGGCGACGACGGCGAGCAGGACGGTACGGCCCCGACGGCCGCCGGGCTCCGGTGCCGAAGGCGGGCGTGCGGTGCCGAAGGCGGGTGACGGCTCGGGGCCGGCGGTGACGCGGGGGGTGCGTCGCGCGAGTCGCGGCTGCCGTCTCATGGCTGCTGGTGCCGGGTCAGGACGACGACGTAACGGCACTCCGTGCCGGTGTTGTTGACGAAGGTGCGCGGGGCCGGTTCGCCGAGTTCGAGGGTGTCGCCCGCGTGGAGTTCGTGCACCAGGTCGCCCTCGTGGAAGGTCAGTCGGCCGTCGAGGACCCACACCAGCTGCCGGATGAACGCGAACGCCGCCGCCGGGTACGGGACTTGCGCCCCGGGGGGCAGGCGGATCTCGGCGATCTCCGCGGGGAAGCGGGGGGTGGTGATCTGGCGGCGCCGGTAGCCGGTCTCCGGGTCGCGCCATTCCGCCGCGTCGGCCTGCCGCCGCACCCGCCCCGCACCGGTCTCGGTCGCAGTCTCGCCCTCACCCTCGCCCTCGCCCTCGCCCTCGCCCTCGCCCGCCAGCAGCGACGACACGCTGAGCCGGAACGCGGCCGACAGCTTGCCGAGGACGACCGCCGTGGGGCTGCTCTCCTCCCGTTCGATCCGGCTGATCATCGCCTGCGAGACACCGGAGGCCTCGGCGAGCTGGGCCAGGGTCCAGCGACGGCGCTCGCGCTCGGCACGCACGCGTGCGGCGATCCGGCGGACCAGCGGATCTACTATGTTGGACATGAATCCAATATACGAGAAGGCCGCCCCAGGGGTGACCGTGCGTCCGGCGCTCCCCGGGGACGCCGAGGCCGTCCGGGAGATCCGCAATCACGCGATCGAGCACTCCACCGCCCTGTGGACGGACCGGACGCTGTCCGCCGCGGAGGGGGCGGACTGGCTGGCCGCCCATCTGGAGCGCGGCTCCGCGTTCGTCGCCGAGGCCGGCGGGGAGGTGGTGGGCTTCGCGACCTACGGGCCCTGGCGCGAGAAGGAGGGCTACCGCCACACCGTGGAGAACTCGGTCTACGTCCGCGAGGGGCACCACGGCCGGGGCATCGGTTCCGTCCTGCTGGCCGCCGTCATCGACGCGGCCCGGGGCGCGGGGCACCACGTGATGGTCGCCGGCATCGAGGCCGGGAACGCCGCGTCGGTCCGGCTGCACGAGCGGTACGGCTTCGAGCACGCGGGGACGGTCCGGGAGGTCGGCATCAAGTTCGGGCGCTGGCTGGACCTGACGATCATGCGGCTGCCGTTGAGCTGAGCGGGGCGGCCGTTCCGCTCAGCTGAGCACCCTTCATCACGATCCGGTCTCAGAGGTCGGTCGAGGGCTTGATTAACCCGCATGTAATCGATTCCAATCCTCCGTACACGCCGATGTAATCGATTCCATGAACCGGTTGCCCGGCTGCACACGATCGATCCACAGGGAGGTGGAACGGCGATGGCGAGCATCAAGGACGTGGCCGCCGAGGCGGGAGTGTCCGTCGCCACGGTGTCGCGCGTCCTGAACGACCATCCGTCGGTCAGCGCCGACGCACGCACCCGCGTGCTGGCCGCCGTGGCGGCCCTGGGCTACCGCCCGAACGCCGTCGCCCGGTCGCTGCGCACCGACCAGACCCGCACCCTCGGCCTGGTCATCAGCGACGTGCTCAACCCGTACTTCACCGAACTGGCCCGCTCCGTCGAGGAGGAGGCCCGCGCGCTCGGCTACAGCGTCATCATCGGCAACGCCGACGAACGGCCCGACCTCCAGGACCACCACGTACGGACCCTGCTCGACCGCCGTATCGACGGCCTCCTGGTCTCCCCCACCGACGGCGGCTCCCCGCTGATGCTGGACGCCGCGCACGCGGGGACGCCGATGGTCTTCGTGGACCGGTGGATCCCGGGCGTGGACGTGCCGGTGGTGCGGTCCGACGGGCGGGGCGCGGTGCGTGACCTCGTCGCACACCTGCACTCCCTCGGCCACCGGCGGCTCGCGATCATCGCGGGCCCGGCGGCCACCACCACCGGCCGCGAGCGCGTGGAGGCCTTCAGGGAGGCCCTGGCCGAGTACGGTCTCGCACTCCCCGACGCCTACATCGGGCAGGGCGACTTCCAGGCCGAGAGCGGGCGGCGGGTCACCGAGGGCTTCCTCGACCTGCCCGAGCCGCCCGAGGTCGTGTTCGCCGCGGACAACCTGATGGCGCTGGGCGCGCTGGACGCCATCCGCGCGCGAGGGCTGCGGGCCCCCCGGGACATCGCGCTCGCCGCGTTCGACGACATCCCGTGGTTCGTGCACACCGATCCGCCGATCACCGCGGTCGCCCAGCCGACGGGCGAGCTGGGCCGGGCCGCCGTGCGGGCCCTGGTCGACCGCATCGAGGGACGGCCCCCGCAGTCCGTCACCCTCCCCGCCCGTCTCGTCGTACGCCGCTCGTGCGGCGAGCAGCCGGCTTTCCCCGAGCCGGCCCCCGTACAGAACAGGAGCCAGTCGTGAGCAACGCGGACGAGTTGCTGCGCATCGAGGGCATTCGGAAGACCTTCCCGGGCGTGGTCGCGCTGGACGGCGTCGACTTCGACCTGCGCCGCGGCGAGGTGCACGTCCTCCTCGGTGAGAACGGCGCGGGCAAGAGCACCCTCATCAAGATGCTCTCCGGCGCCTACACGCCCGACGCGGGCCGCATTCTGGCCGGCGGCGAGGAGGTGCGCATCCATGGCGCCCAGGACTCCGAGCGCCTCGGGATCGCCACGATCTACCAGGAGTTCAACCTCGTCCCCGATCTGACGGTCGCCGAGAACATCTTCCTGGGCCGCCAGCCGCGCCGCCTCGGCATGATCGACCGGAAGCGGATGGAGGCCGACGCCGAGGTCCTGCTCGCGCGTGTGGGGGTGAACGTCTCGCCCCGCGCGCGGGTGCGTGAACTCGGCATCGCCCGCCTCCAGATGGTCGAGATCGCCAAGGCGCTCAGCCTGAACGCGCGCGTGCTGATCATGGACGAGCCGACCGCCGTGCTCACCTCCGAGGAGGTCGAGAAGCTCTTCGCGATCGTGCGCACGCTGCGCGAGGACGGCGTCGGGATCGTCTTCATCACGCATCACCTGGAGGAGATCGCCGCCCTCGGCGACCGGGTCACGGTCATCCGGGACGGCAGGTCGGTCGGCCAGGTCCCCGCCTCCACCCCGGAGGACGAGCTGGTACGGCTCATGGTCGGGCGCTCCATCGAGCAGCAGTACCCGCGCGAACAGCCCGAGAAGGGCGCCGCGTTGCTGACCGTCGAGGGGCTCACCCGGGACGGTGTCTTCCACGACGTGTCCTTCGAGGTGCACGCCGGTGAGGTCGTCGGCATCGCGGGGCTGGTCGGCGCCGGGCGTACGGAGGTCGTGCGCGCGGTGTTCGGCGCCGACCCGTACGACCAGGGCGCGGTGAAGGTCGCCGGAGCCGCGCTGCGGCGGCACGACGTCAACGCGGCCATGGCGGCGGGCATCGGGCTCGTCCCCGAGGACCGCAAGGGCCAGGGCCTGGTCCTTGACGCGTCCGTCGAGGAGAACCTCGGTCTGGTGACGCTGCGTTCGGCCACGCGCGCGGGGCTCGTCGATCTCAAGGGGCAGCGGGAGGCCGCCGCCCGGATCGCCGGGCAGCTGGGCGTGCGGATGGCCGGACTCGGCCAGCACGTACGGACGTTGTCCGGCGGCAACCAGCAGAAGGTCGTCATCGGCAAGTGGCTGCTCGCCGACACCAAGGTGCTGATCCTCGACGAGCCGACGCGTGGCATCGACGTCGGCGCGAAGGTCGAGATCTACCAGCTGATCAACGAGCTGACCGCCCAGGGTGCGGCCGTGCTCATGATCTCCAGCGACCTGCCCGAGGTCCTCGGCATGAGCGACCGGGTCCTGGTCATGGCCCAGGGCCGGATCGCCGGTGAACTCCCGGCCGCGGAAGCCACCCAGGACGCCGTGATGGCGCTCGCCGTCAGCAACCCCACCACGCTTGAGAAGGAGGCCCCCCGTGGCCACTGACACGCTCAAGAGCACGACGGGCGCCTCAGGGCTGCGCCGGCTGCTCCTCGACAACGGCGCGCTGACCGCGCTGATCGTCCTCGTCATCGCGATGTCGGCGCTGTCCGGCGACTTCCTGACCACCGACAACCTCCTGAACGTCGGCGTCCAGGCGGCCGTGACCGCCATCCTCGCCTTCGGCGTGACCTTCGTGATCGTCTCGGCGGGCATCGACCTGTCGGTCGGCTCGGTCGCCGCCCTGTCGGCCACCGTCCTCGCCTGGAGCGCCACGTCGCAGGGCATGCCGGTCGTCCTGGCCGTGCTGCTCGCGATCGCGACCGGCATAGCGTGCGGTCTGGTCAACGGCTTCCTGATCTCGTACGGCAAACTGCCGCCGTTCATCGCGACGCTCGCCATGCTGTCGGTGGCGCGCGGTCTGTCGCTGGTGATCTCGCAGGGCTCCCCGATCGCGTTCCCGTCCTCCGTCTCGCACCTCGGTGACACCCTCGGCGGCTGGCTGCCCGTGCCGGTGCTGGTGATGGTCGGCATGGGTCTGATCACGGCGTTCGTGCTCGGACGGACGTACATCGGGCGTTCGATGTACGCGATCGGCGGCAACGAGGAGGCGGCCCGCCTCTCCGGCCTGCGGGTGAAGAAGCAGAAGCTCGCGATCTACGCGTTCTCGGGGCTGTTCGCCGCCGCGGCCGGCATCGTGCTGGCCGCCCGGCTCTCCTCCGCGCAGCCGCAGGCCGCGCAGGGCTACGAGCTCGACGCGATCGCGGCGGTCGTCATCGGCGGCGCGTCGCTGGCCGGTGGTACGGGCAAGGCGTCCGGGACGCTGATCGGCGCGCTGATCCTCGCGGTGCTGCGCAACGGCCTGAACCTGCTGTCCGTGTCGGCGTTCTGGCAGCAGGTCGTCATCGGTGTCGTCATCGCGCTGGCGGTGCTGCTCGACACGGTCCGCCGCAAGGCGGGGGCCACCCCGGTCGCGGCCGGTACGGGCGGCAACAAGGGCAAGCAGGCGGCGACCTACGTGCTCGCGGCGGTCGTCGCGGCGGCGATCGTCGGCGCCACGTCGCTCCTCCACGGCGGCACCTCGGAGGCGAAGAGCCAGAAGATCGGCCTGTCGCTGTCGACCCTCAACAACCCGTTCTTCGTGCAGATCCGCGCCGGTGCGCAGGCCGAGGCGAAGAAGCTGGGCGTGGACCTGACGGTCACCGACGCGCAGAACGACGCCTCGCAGCAGGCCAACCAGTTGCAGAACTTCACCAGCGAGGGCCTCGGCACGATCATCGTCAACGCCGTCGACTCCGACGCGGTGACCCCGGCGGCGAAGGGCGTCAACAAGGCGGGCATCCCGCTGGTCGCCGTCGACCGGGCCGTCAACAACGCGGACACCGCGGCCCTCGTCGCCTCCGACAACGTGGCGGGCGGCAAGCTCGCCGCCAAGGACCTCGCCGAGAAGCTGGGCGGCAAGGGGAAGATCGTCGTCCTTCAGGGCCAGGCCGGCACCTCCGCCAGCCGGGAGCGCGGCGCCGGCTTCACCGAGGGGCTCAAGGCCTACCCGGGCATCGAGGTCGTCGCCAAGCAGCCCGCCGACTGGGACCGCACCAAGGGCCTGGACGTCATGACCAACCTCCTTCAGGCCAACCCGGACATCGACGGTGTCTTCGCCGAGAACGACGAGATGGCGCTCGGCGCGATCAAGGCGCTCGGCTCCAAGGCCGGGAAGTCCGTCCAGGTCATCGGCTTCGACGGAACCGCGGACGGCCTGAACGCCGTCAAGGCAGGCACGCTGTACGCGTCGGTGGCACAGCAGCCGGCGGAACTGGGCAGGATCGCCGTGCGGAACGCGGTGAAGGTGGCCGAGGGCGGCAAGGTCGAGAAGTCGGTGATGGTGCCGGTGAAGGTGGTCACGAAGGAGAACGTGGCCGACTTCGCGGGCTGAGACCAACGGCCGGCGGGCGCTCTCACGGGCGCCCGCCGGCTCACGTCATCTCATAGGGGAGCAACTTCATGTACGACTACGACCTCCTGGTCGTAGGGTCGGCCAACGCCGACCTGGTGATCGGTGTCGAGCGCCGGCCGGCGGCCGGGGAGACCGTGCTCGGCTCCGACCTGGCCGTCCACCCGGGCGGCAAGGGCGCGAACCAGGCCGTCGCGGCCGCCCGGCTGGGCGCGCGCACGGCTCTGCTGGCCCGGGTCGGCGACGACGGGCACGGCCGGCTGCTGCTGGACTCGCTGCGCTCGGCCGGCGTCGACACGGTGGGCGTGCTGGTCGGCGGGGCGCCGACGGGGGTCGCGCTGATCACGGTGGACCCGTCGGGCGACAACAGCATCGTCGTCTCACCGGGCGCGAACGGCCGCCTGACGCCGGAGGACGTGCGGGCCGCGGGCAGTCTGTTCCACGCGTCCCGGGTGGTGTCGGCGCAGCTGGAGATCCCGCTGGAGACGGTCGTGGCGGTGGCGGCGAGCCTGTCGCCGGACAGCCGTTTCGTGCTGAATCCCTCTCCGCCGCGCCCGCTGCCCGCCGTGCTGCTGGCGGCCTGCGACCCGCTGATCGTCAACGAGCACGAGGCGAAGGTCATCCTGGGCGACTCGGCGATCGGGGACGACCCGGAGGACTGGGCGCGCATCCTGCTGGCGAAGGGCCCGCGGTCGGTGGTCGTGACCCTGGGCGCGGAGGGCGCGCTGGTGGCGTCCCGGGACGGCGTGAGCCGGGTGGCGTCGGTGAAGGTCGACGCGGTGGACACGACGGGCGCGGGCGACGCGTTCACGGCGGCGCTGGCCTACCGGCTGGGCACGGGGGCGTCCCTGGAGGAGGCGGCGGCGTACGCGGCCCGGGTCGGGGCGGCGGCGGTGACGAAGGAGGGCGCGCAGGTGTCCTTCCCGACGGCCGAGGAGGTCGACGCGCTGTGAAGAAGGCGGGAATCCTGAACCGTCATCTGTCCGGCGCGCTGGCCGAGTTGGGGCACGGTGACGGCGTCCTGGTCTGCGACGCCGGCATGCCGATACCCGACGGGCCCCGGGTGGTGGACCTCGCCTTCCGGGCGGGGGTGCCGTCCTTCGCGGAGGTGCTGGAGGGGCTGTTGGCGGAGCTGGTGGTGGAGGGGGCCACGGCGGCTTCCGAGGTGCGCGACGCGAACCCGGCGGCCGCGGAGCTGCTGGGCGATTCCCTCACCGGCTTGGAGTTCGTCTCCCATGAGCGGCTCAAGGAGCTGTCGGCGGGGGCTCGGCTGGTCGTACGGACGGGCGAGGCGCGGCCGTACGCGAATGTGCTGCTGCGCTGCGGGGTGTTCTTCTGAACCCGCCGGACGCGAGTGAACCGCGCCGGATGCTTCGAGGGGGCCTGGTCCGTCGACCAGGCCCCCTCGGCCTTTCCCCCTCCAGATCAGAACCCCCGCGATCCCCCCAGATCCCCTCCCCAGAAGTCCTGATGCCAAGTACGACACGGCAGGTGCGGGGAGGGTTGTACGGCTTCTCGAGAAATTTTCACCGGGCCGCTCTAGCGGGGCTCAGGCACCGGATGCGGGTCGGCGAGGACCACGCCCCAGCTGTCGTCGTCCCCGATCCGGACGGTGAGTTCCTGAGTGCGGCGGGACTTGGCGAAGTGCAGCACCACGTCCTGGCGTACGGACCCCTCGTCGAGGAAGTCCGCGGTCACCTTCCCGCCGGCGTCGGCGGCGTACGTCTTGATCCAGGCGCGGGCCTGCGGGCGTCCGTCGCCGTCCTCGGTGTGCAGGGCGGCCAGTGCCTCGGCGTCCTGGTCGGCGAGGTGCCAGACGATCTGCTGGACGGTGCCGAGGCTGCCGGTGGAGGGGTGGCCGGTGACCTGGAGGGGGCGGTGGTTGGTGTAGGCGGTCTGGTACTCCGTCGGGCCGTTGTCGTCGCCGCATGCCGTCAGCAGGGCGCCGAGGGCGAGGGCCAGGGCGGGCAGGCGCAGGGTGCGGATCATTCTCAGCTCCTCGGCTTGGGGCGCAGGATGATCACGCGCTCGATGTAGCCAGGTCGCGGGGTTTCGCGGTACGGGCCTCGGCGAGCGAGTCGGCGATGTCGCCGCCCTCGCCGGCGAGCGTGAGGCCGGCGGGGTGGGCCTTGGGCGCCACGGTGCCGTCCGCGCGGGCGGTCAGGTCGGTGTCGACCGGGACCCAGCGGCCGTCGCGTTCGAAGCGGATCGGGCCCGCGGTCAGCTCGGTCGTCAGGGAGCCGTCCCCGTGCACCCAGGTGGTCGAGGTCTCGGCGCGCTCGGACAGCGCCTCCACCGGGGAGCCTGTGCGATGCGCCGCGGCGTGCACCGGGCCGGCCGGCAGCAGGACGGACAGGAGAACCAGGCCGGTGGTACCGGCCTTCGGTATGCGCATGTTTTGTTGCGGCCTTTGGTCAATGGGCGGTAATGCGACCGCAAAGACTAAGAGGCTCCCGTGAGGAACACATACCGATCGATGACCGGATTGCAACGATCTATCCGGATATTGCGTGAGTGACAATGACCATCGGTGATTTCGGAACGCCGACGGCACGAATCCCGTCGGCGTTCCGAAGCCCGTCCTGCTATGCCGTGTGCTCCACGAACCGTGCCGCCGTCTCCGCCAGCACCTCCCGCCCGTCCCGCGCCCACAGCCCGTCGTTGAACAGCTCCACCTCGATCGCGCCGGTGTACCCGGCCGCCTCGACGTAGCCCTGCCACTCGCGCATGTCGATCGCGCCGTCGCCGATCTGGCCGCGGCCGTTGAGGACGCCCTCGGGCAACGGGGTGGTCCAGTCGGCGAGTTGGAAGGTGTGGATACGGCCCGACGCGCCCGCGCGGGCGATCTGGGCGGGGGCGTTGTCGTCCCACCAGATGTGGTACGTGTCGACCGTGACGCCGACCTGGTGGGCCGGGAAGCGTTCCGCGAGGTCGAGGGCCTGCTTGAGCGTCGAGACCACGCAGCGGTCGGAGGCGTACATCGGGTGGAGAGGCTCGATGGCCAGCTTCACACCGCGCTCCTCCGCGTACGGGCCCAGCTCGCTCAGCGCGTCGGCGATCCGTTCCCGGGCGCCATGCAGGTCCTTCGAACCGGCCGGGAGACCGCCGGAGACCAGCACCAGCGTGTCCGTGCCCAGCGTCGCCGCCTCGTCGATCGCGCGGCGGTTGTCGTCCAGCGCCTTGGAACGTTCCCCCGGCTCGATCGCCGTGAAGAAGCCGCCGCGGCACAGGGTCGTGACGGTCAGGCCCGCGTCGCGGATCAGCTTGGCGGTCGCCTCCAGGCCGTACGTCTGGACGGGCTCGCGCCACAGGCCGACGTTGGCGATGCCCAACTGGCCGCAGGCGTCGACCAGTTCCGGCATCGACAGCTGCTTGACCGTCATCTGGTTGATGGAGAAGCGTTCAAGTCCGGTGCTCACTGGACCACTCCGTACAGGGCGAGCAGGGTCTTCATCCGCTCCTCCGCCAGCTTCGGGTCCGGGAACAGGCCCAGGCCGTCCGCCAGTTCGTAGGCGCGGGTGAAGTGCGGGAGGGAGCGGGCCGACTGGAGGCCGCCGACCATCGTGAAGTGGCTCTGGTGGCCCGCCAGCCACGCCAGGAAGACCACGCCCGTCTTGTAGAAGCGGGTGGGAGCCTGGAAGAGGTGGCGGGACAACTCGACGGTGGGGTCGAGGAGTTCGCGGAAGCCGGCCACGTTCCCGGTGTCCAGGACGCGGACCGCCTCCGCCGCCAGCGGGCCCAGCGGGTCGAAGATGCCGAGCAGGGCGTGACTGAAGCCCTTCTCGTCGCCCGCGATCAGCTCGGGGTAGTTGAAGTCGTCGCCGGTGTAGCAGCGGACGCCCTGCGGGAGGCGGCGGCGGATGTCGATCTCGCGCTGGGCCTCCAGGAGGGAGACCTTGATGCCGTCGACCTTGTCCGGGTGGGCCGCGATGACCTCCAGGAAGGTGTCCGTGGCCGCGTCCAGGTCGGACGAACCCCAGTAGCCCTCCAGCGCCGGGTCGAACATGGGGCCCAGCCAGTGCAGGATCACCGGCTCGGACGCCTGGCGGAGGAGGTGGCCGTAGACCTCCAGGTAGTCCTCGGGGCCGGAGGCCGCGGCGGCCAGCGCCCGCGAGGCCATCAGGATGGCCTGGGCTCCGGACTCCTCCACGAGGGCGAGCTGCTCCTCGTAGGCGGCGCGGACCTCGGCCAGGGTCGCCGGGCCGGTGAGCTGGTCGGTGCCGACGCCGCAGGCGATCAGGCCGCCGACGGACTTCGCCTCGGCGGCGGACCGGCGGATCAGCTCCGCCGCGCCCGCCCAGTCCAGCCCCATGCCGCGCTGGGCGGTGTCCATCGCCTCCGCCACACCGAGGCCGTGGGACCACAGGTGGCGGCGGAAGGCGAGGGTAGCGTCCCAGTCGACGGCGGCCGGGGAGTCGGGGGTCGTGTCCGCGAACGGGTCGGCCACCACGTGCGCCGCCGAGAAGACCGTACGGGAGGTGAAAGGCGTGCCGGTCTTCACCGGCAGCGGCTCGGTGCGGGGCTCGTACGCCCTCAAGCCGCCCTTGAAGTCGGGGAGTCGGATCGTCACAGCGCGATCTCCGGTACGTCGAGACGGCGGCCCTCCGCCGAGGACCTCAGGCCCAGCTCGGCGAGCTGGACGCCGCGGGCGCCGGCGAGGAGGTCCCAGTGGTAGGGGGCGTCGGCGTAGACGTGCTTGAGGAACAGCTCCCACTGCGCCTTGAAGCCGTTGTCGAACTCGGCGTTGTCCGGGACCTCCTGCCACTGGTCGCGGAAGACCTCGGTGGCGGGGATGTCCGGGTTCCAGACCGGCTTGGGGGTGGCGCTGCGGTGCTGGACACGGCAGTTGCGCAGACCGGCGACGGCGGAGCCCTCCGTCCCGTCGACCTGGAACTCGACGAGCTCGTCGCGGTTGACGCGGACGGCCCAGGAGGAGTTGATCTGCGCGATGGCGCCGCCGTCGAGCTCGAAGATGCCGTACGCGGCGTCGTCGGCGGTGGCGTCGTAGGGCTTGTCGTTCTCGTCCCAGCGCTGCGGGATGTGGGTGGCGGTGAGGGCCTGGACGGTCTTCACGCGGCCGAAGAGCTCGTGGAGGACGTACTCCCAGTGCGGGAACATGTCGACGACGATGCCGCCGCCGTCCTCGGAGCGGTAGTTCCAGCTCGGGCGCTGGGCCTGCTGCCAGTCGCCCTCGAAGACCCAGTAGCCGAACTCGCCGCGGATGGAGAGGATCCGGCCGAAGAAGCCGCCGTCGATGAGGCGCTTCAGCTTGAGCAGGCCGGGGAGGAAGAGCTTGTCCTGGACCACGCCGTGCTTGATGCCCGCCGCGTTCGCGAGGCGGGCCAGCTCCAGGGCGCCGTCGAGGCCGGTGGCGGTGGGCTTCTCGGTGTAGATGTGCTTGCCCGCCGCGATCGCCTTCCTGATCGCCTCCTCGCGGGCCGAGGTGACCTGGGCGTCGAAGTAGATGTCGACGGTCGGGTCGGCGAGGACCTCGTCCACGTCGGTCGCCCAGTGCTCCAGACCGTGCTGCTCGGCGAGCGCCTTCAGCGCGTGCTCGCGGCGGCCGACCAGGATCGGCTCCGGCCACAGCACGGTGCCGTCGCCGAGGTCGAGGCCGCCCTGCTCGCGGAGGGCCAGGATGGAGCGGACCAGGTGCTGGCGGTAGCCCATGCGTCCGGTCACGCCGTTCATGGCGATCCGCACCGTCTTGCGTGTCACGTCGGTCCCTTCGTAGGCGTCGTACGCAGCGTTCCCTGCGCATTCCGTACGCGGTTGTGCGCGCCGCGTACGCCTCGACTGGTGAGCGATACAGCAAGCGCTTTCTATCTACGAAGAAGCTAGCCTCTGACCAGCGGTCTGGACAAGACCGTGACGGGGTTGAGTTGTTCGAGGGGGCGAACAACGGGGGTCGGGGGCCTTAAGGTCTGGGGGGTTGCGTGGCCTTGGGGGTTGCGTGGCCCTGGGGGACTGCGTGGCCTGCGGGGTCGTGTGCCCTGCGGGGCCCTGTGGCCCGTACGAAACCAATGCCTTGCGCCTGTGCGTGTACAACGAGGTACGACTGAGATGCGCGACCGGAGGACGACGAGATGACGGTGACCCTGGCGGACGTGGCGGCGCGCGCACAGGTCTCGCCCGCGACGGTGTCGCGCGTGCTGAACGGGAACTACCCCGTGGCCGCTTCCACCCGCGAGCGGGTGCTGCGCGCCGTGGACGAGCTGGACTACGTGCTGAACGGACCGGCGAGCGCGCTGGCCGCGGCCACGTCCGACCTGGTGGGGATTCTCGTCAACGACATCGCCGACCCCTTCTTCGGGATCATGGCGAGCGCCATCCAGTCGGAGATCGGCGGTCCGGGCGGACGCGCGGGCGGTGAGCGCCTCGCGGTGACCTGCAACACGGGCGGCTCCCCGGAGCGCGAACTGACCTATCTGACGCTGCTCCAGAGACAGCGGGCGGCGGCCGTCGTGCTGACCGGTGGCGCCGTCGAGGACGCGCCGCACGCGGCGGCCGTGGCCGCGAAGCTGCGCAAGCTGGGCGAGGCGGGGACGCGGGTGGTGCTGTGCGGGCGGCCCGCGGTGCCGGACACCTCGGCCATCGCGCTGACCTTCGACAACCGTGGGGGCGGGCGGGAGCTCACCGAGCATCTGATCGGGCTCGGCCACCGGCGGCTCGGGTACATCGCGGGCCCGGAGGAGCGGACGACCACCCGGCACCGGCTGGAGGGGCACCGGGCCGCGCTCGCCGACGCGGGGATCGAGGAGGACCCGCGGTGGACCGTGCACGGGCCGTACGACCGTCGGGCCGGGTACGAGGCGACCCTGGAGCTGCTGCGGCGGGACCCGTCGCTCACGGCGGTGGTCGCGGCGAACGACTCCGTCGCGCTGGGGGCGTGCGCCGCCCTGCGGGACTCGGGGCTGCGGATTCCGGACGACGTGTCGGTCGCCGGGTTCGATGATCTGCCGTTCAGCATCGACGCGGTGCCGGCGTTGACGACGGTGCGGTTGCCGCTCGCGGAGGCGGGGGCTCGGGCGGGGCGGATCGCGATGGGGCGGGAGGAGCCGCCGCCCGGGGGGATTGCCGTGATTCGGGGGGAGTTGATGGTGCGGGGGTCCACGGGGGGTCCGCGGGGTTGATCGCGTCGTAGGTGACGCGGGACGACCGGCGGCGGCGCGGGGCGACCGGCGGCGGCGCGGGGCGACCGGCGGCGGCGCGGGGCGACCGGCGTCTCCTTTGGGTTCGCGGTGGCCGAGCGTGGTGGAGAACTGTCCCACGACGTACGGGAGTTGCTGCTCGCAGGGCATCGGGGCGCCGTGCCGCGATTCTCCGCGCGGGGTTCGGGCTCGCGGAGGTCAGGGCGGTGCTGGAGCGGGTCCTCGGCGGGGAGCTCTCCGGGACCCGGCCCGAGATGGAGTCGCCCGCACGCCGGTTGCGGGGTGCCGGCGTCGAGGTCGTCGTGTCGGCTCACGCCGCCAGGCGCTGCTCCGGAAAGCGCGTCGTCAGCCAGACTCCGAGGCCCGGTGTCAGGGGGACGTGCCGGGGATGGCGGAAGCCCAGGGAGCGCAGCTGGTCGGTGTGGCGGACCGCGAGGGTGAGGGCCACCGCCGTGGCGGTCTCCGCGTCCACCTCGGCGAGGCCGGGGGCGAGGAGGTCGGCGACCAGGGTCGGCTCCCAGGCCTCCGTGTCGTCCTGGGCGCAGACGGTGACGACCGTCCAGTGCGGTTCGGCGGGGCCGGCCTTCTTCAGGGCCGCCGGGAGGAGCGGGCTCTCGGGCGGGCGGACGGCGAGTTCGCGGGCGAACAGGGAGCCCAGGCGGGCGTGCGGAGGCTCGGCGCCGGCGTCCGGCGGCATCCAGACGGCGGCCGCGAGCAGCTCGCCGTCGGCGCGCTCGGCCACCCACACCTGGCCCTCCTCCAACGCGTGGTGAGCCAGCAGCAGGCGCATGGCGCGCTGCGCCTGGTCCCAGTCGCCGGCCAGGCACTCCCCCGAGCGGAGCACGGGCGACGGCGGGGTGATCAGGCGGACCACCGCCGGTACGTCGACCAGGCCGGCCGGGCGGATGACGGCGGTACGGGGGCGCAGTCGCAGGATCGTCATGTGCGGGGTCTGCCTTTCACAACGACCGGGCGGGGCCGGTCAGTTCGACGGTTGCGGGGGTGAGGGACGGGCGGGGGGCCACCACCGCGACCGGTACCGTCCGGTTCGGGGTGTGGGGGGTGCGGGGCGCCCGGAGGGTGCGCGGGGCACTCGACGTGCTCGACGCGCCCGACGTGCTCGGTGCCTCCTGTGCGCGGCTCAGCAGCGTCACGCCGTACACCGCCGCCGCTGCCCCTGCCAGCGCGAGCAGCGTGCCCGTGCCGCCGTACTGGAATCCCTCGCCCAGGAGCGCGATGCCGATGGCGGACGCGGTGACCGGGTTGACCAGGGTGAGGAGGGCGAGGGGGCCGCCGAGGCCGCTGCGGTACGCCTGCTGGGAGAGCAGCAGGCCGCCGACCGCGAAGCCCACCGTCAGGACCCCCACCAGAGCCGTGCCCCAGGACACCGTCGGGCCCACCGCGAGCTTCTGCGACAGCGTGGAGCCGACACCGGAGGCGATGCCGGACGCCGCGGCGAACGCCAGGCCTCCCGTGCCCGCGCTCACCAGCACCGCCACCGCGCCCGCCGCGAAGAGCGCGACGGCCAGGACCTCGGCGGTGCCCAGCGTGTCGTGCGGCGCGCCACCCGTCGCGGTGACCAGGAGCAGCGTGCTCAGGCCTACGAGGGTGTAGGCGACGCCCCGCCACTGGGTGCCGGAGGTGCGGCGGCCCGTGGCCAGCGAGCCCAGCGGCACCGCGAGCACCAGGCTCAGCGCGCCGAGCGGCTGGACCAGGGTCAGCGGGCCGTAGCGCAGGGCGACCACGTGGAGCAGCGCGCCGCCCGCGTTGAGGGCCACCGACCCCCACCAGGCGCCGCGGGCCAGTGCGCCGCGCATGCCCGGCGTGGCCGCCGCGGTCCGTTCCTGGACGACGGCGGCCGTGGCGTAGCAGACCGCCGAGATGAGGGAGAGGGCGACCGCCAGCAGCACCGGGGACGCTGTCATCGGGCCCACCTCCTCGCCGGGCCGGGCCCACGCCCGACCGCATCAATACGAAACCGTTTCGTACAGATAGGCTACGGAGCCTCTTAGCGAAACGCAAGCGTTTCTTTTGGCGGGGCTTTCAACGGGCCTTCAGCGCCCCGGGACCCCGCCCTTCACCGCCGCGAAACCGAACAGCTCCGGCACCCCCTCCCGCCCCCTCTCCACCGTCCGCTCCAGCCGCAGACCGGCCGCCGGCACGGCGTTCAGCAGGTCCGCCAGCGGGATGTGCCAGGCGCCGACCCGGGCCCGTACGCCCGCCGGGTTCCAGCCGCCGAGCGTCCGGGAACGGTCCGCGTACCCGTCCCCCAGCACCACCCGCCCCGGCTCACCCCGGTCCGCGAACGCGCCGACGAAGCAGGGGTGGACGCCCAGGTGCACGAACCGGCCGCCGGGAGCCAGGACGCGGGCGATCTCCCCGGTCACGGCGGCGTAGTCGGGGACGTCCGTGCTGGCCAGCACGCACACCGCGGCCGGTACGGAGCCGTCGGCCAGCGGGAGGGCCGTCGCGTCGGCGACCGCCACCGGCAGCCGGGCGGCGGCGTGGCGGAGCTGGCCGCGTGAGAGGTCGATGCCGACCGGGGTCCAGCCGAGGTCCGCCGGCACGCCCGCGTGGGCGCCGGTGCCGCAGCAGACGTCCAGGCAGACGCCCGCGCCGGGGCCCAGGAGGTCGCCGAGTGTGCCGTGCACCTGGCGGATGTAGTCGCCGCCCGCGTCGGGCGACATGTAGTCGTTGTACCAGTCCGCGTGGTCGTCGTACGCCGCTGTCGTCGTCATACCTATGACGCTGGGAACACGCCGTCCCGCACAAACCCCGGTTCGCTCTCGGCACGCGGCATTGTCAGTGCTCGCCCTTATCGTCACGCCATGGTCTTCTCCCTGCCCGCCGGGCTGCCCCCGGGGCGGTTCGAGCGCCGTGGCCCTGCCGAGATCTGGGTCTGCGACGAACTGCCGGACGACGTCGACGTGTTGTTCGGCGAGCTGCTGCGGCAGGCCGCCGTCACCGGCCTGTATCCGCACCTCTGCTGGCCGGACCCGCACGACCGGCCGGAGGACCCGGCCGCCGCCGACGCGATACGCCTGGACGAGGTCCTCGCGGCCGACTTCGCGGCGTACCGGCAGGAGCGGCTGCCCTACTGGTCCGCCCCGGCCTCCGAGGAGACGTCGGACGACCTTCCCGAGGACGTCGAGCCCTGGCCGCACGACCCCGGACCGCCCTTCGAGACCTGGCCGGGACTCGCTCCCGCCGGTCCGCCGTCGGGGGACGGTGGTCCCGGTACGACGCCGGAGGAGGCCGCGCGGCGTACCGTCGCCGATCTCCTCTCCACCGAGTACTTCACTCCGTCGCTCACCCTCGTCCCCGCCCGCCGCGCCGCCGACGTGGTCGCCGTCATCGGCTGGGACGGCGGTCCGCCCATCCCCCTCCTCACCGCCCTGCTGCGCAGTTGGGAGGACCGCTTCGGGGCGCGTGTCGTGGGTGCCTACGGCGGTGACGTCCATGTCTCCGTCGCCCGGCCGCCCCTCGACCGGGCGAGCGCGGACCGGCTCGCCCTGGAGCACCTGCTGTCCACCGCCGACAACATCGTGGACGACCCGCCCACGCCCTTCCCCGAGTACGCGAGCGGGCTGATCGGGCGGACGCAGTGGCGGTTCTGGTGGGACTGAGCCGACGCGGGACCGAGCCGGCGCGGCCGGGGTCCGGAGGGCGGGGCGGGGATCTGGACGGCGGGGCGGGGCGGTCGTACGGTTATCTCTGACTGAGTCAACTATCCGAGCCGCCCTGTCCGCCTCGCCACCCGGGGGTCGCCCGCCATGACCGTCCAGGACATCCGCGCCTTCAACCGCTTCTACACCAACGTCATCGGCGCCCTCGACTACAGCCGCCGGCTCTACGCCCCGTTCACCCTCACCGAGTCCCGGGTCCTGTACGAGCTCGCGCACTCCCCGCGTACCGACGCGGCCGACCTGCGGACCGAACTCTCGCTGGACGCGGGCTATCTGAGCCGGATCCTCAACAAGTTCGAGGAGGACGGGCTGATCGAGCGGACGGCCTCGCGGCGGGATCCCCGGCGGCGGCGCGTCACGCTCACCGTCCGGGGCCGGGAGACCGCAGCGCTGCTCGCCGAACGGGCGGACGAATCGGTGGGCGCGCTCCTCGCCACCGTGCCCGCCGCCGAGCGGCCGCGGCTCGCGGAGGCCATGCGGACCGTCCGCGACCTCCTCTCCGAGGGGCGGCCGCCCCGCCGTGAGGACGTGCTGCTGCGCGAGCCAGGGCCCGGTGACCTGGGCTGGATCGTGCAGCGCAACGCCGCGCTCTACACGGCGGAGTACGGCTGGAACGCCGACTACGAGGGGCTGGTGGCGCGGATCGTCGCCGACTTCGCGGAGGATCACGATCCGCATCTGGAGCGGGTGTGGATCGCCGAGCTGGACGGGCGGCCGGTGGGCTGCGTGATGTGCGTGCGCGACGAGGCGCCCGCCACGGCCCGGCTTCGGCTGCTGCTGGTCGAGCCGGACGCCCGCGGCCTCGGCATCGGGGACCGGCTGGTCACGGCCGTCATCGGCTTCGCCCGCGAGGTCGGCTACCGGGACCTGGTGCTGTGGACCAACGACATCCTCAGCTCCGCCCGCCACATCTACCAGCGCCACGGCTTCGTGCTGCTCGCCGAGAAGCCGCACCGGTCCTTCGGCAAGGATCTGGTCGGCCAGGACTGGCGGCTGGACCTGCACGGCACCCGGGAGTGACGCGTAAAGTCCAAAACCATGAAACTCGCGTTCTCCACTCTCGGTGTCCCCGGTCTCCCCGTCCCCGAGGTGCTGCGGCTGGCCACCGCGCACGGGTATCACGGGGTCGAGCTGCGCGCGCATCCCGAGGAGCCGGTGCATCCCGGGATCGGGGCGGAGCAACGGGCCGACGTCGTGAGCGAGTTCAAGGCCGCCGGGGTGGAGATCCTGAGCGTGGCCGGGTACGTGCGCGTGGCCGCGCCCGGGGACGACGCGCCCGTGATCGAGGAGATCCGCGGGCTCCTCGACCTCGCCCGCGACCTGGGCGCCCCCTACATCCGCGTGTTCCCCGGCGCGGCCCACGGGCAGTCCCCCGAGGAGGCCGACGCCACGGCCGCCCGGCGGCTCGGCACGGCCGCGGAGTACGCCGCCGACCTCGGCGTACGGATTCTGCTGGAGACCCACGACTCGCACCGCACCGGCGCCGACGCGATCCGCGTCCTGGGCCTGGTCGGCCACCGCAACGTCGGTTCGCTGTGGGACGTCATGCACACCTGGCTCGGCGGCGAGCAGCCGAGCGAGACCTACGCGGCGCTCTCCCCGTACCTCGGATACGTCCAGGTCAAGGACATCGCCTCGGCCGAGGACACCACCCCGCTGCGGCTCGGCGCCGGTGTCCTGCCGATCGCCGAGTGCGTCGAGATCCTCTCCCGGCACGGCTGGGACGGCTGGCTGTGCTGGGAGTACGAGAAGCGCTGGTACGAGGGGGCCGCGCCGCTTCCGGGGCTGCTCGGGCGGGGGCGCGAGCACCTGGCGCGCCTTCTGAACGACAGCGCGTGACTAATTCGGTGGCCCGGGGGGCCGTCGCCGGATAACGTCCCGGGGTGCATCAGCCCACCCCGCCCCCGCTCCCGCTCCCGCTCCCGCTCTCATGAGCCTGTCCGACGCGCTGCTCGACGTACGGCCCCTGCGCACCTCCCCCGTCTTCCGGCGGCTGCTCTTCGGGCGCACGGTCTCCGTGCTCGGCAGCTTCATGACCATGGTCACCGTCCTGTACCAGGTGTGGGACATGACCCACAGCGCGTTCTGGAGCGGCGCGGTCGGGGTCGCGCAGGCGGTGCCGATGGTCGGCGTCAGCCTGTTCGCGGGCGCCTGGGCCGACCGCGTCGACCGCCGCCGGCTGTATCTGACCGGCACCGTGGGCTCGGCGGTGTGCTCCGTGCTGCTGGCCGTGCAGGGCTTCGCCGGGCATGCGCCGGTGGCCGTCGTGCTCGTCCTGGTCGCGGTCCAGACGTCGTTCGCCGCGCTCGGCGCCCCCGCGGCCGGGGTGTTCGTGCCGCGGCTGCTGCCCAAGGACCAGGTGGCCGCCGGCCTCGCCCTCCAGCAGGTCAGCGGCCAGGCGATGATGCTGGTCGGCCCGGCCGTCGCCGGTCTCGTCCTCGGCTGGTGGGGGATCGGCGTCTGCTACCTCCTGGACGCCCTGAGCTTCGCCCTGTCCTTCTACGGCGCCTACGGCCTGCCCGCGCTGCCGCCCGAGGGCGCCAAGTCCCGCCCCGGGATCCACGGGGTGCTGGACGGCCTGCGCTTCCTGGTCGGCCACCGGGTGGTGCGCGGCGCCCTGGTCACCGACCTGGCGGCCACCCTGCTGTCCATGCCGACCAGCCTCTTCCCGCTGGTCAACGAGGAACGCTTCGGCGGCGACCCCCGCACCCTCGGGCTGTTCCTGTCCGCGCTGGCCGTCGGCGGAGTCGCCGCGACCGCCTTCTCCGGCCCGGTGACCCGGCTGGCCCGCCCCGGCCCGGTGATGCTGTGCGCGTCCGCCTGCTGGGGCGTCGGCCTCTTCCTCTTCGGACTGACGACCAGCGCCTGGCTGGGCCTCGGTCTGCTCACGCTGGCCGGTGCGGCGGACGCCCTCGCCGTCCTCTCCCGTACGACCATCGTCCAGACCCGCACCCCCGACGCCCTGCTGGGCCGGGTCACGGCGGCCGAGACGATCGTCGGCCAGGCGGGCCCCCACCTGGGCAACCTCCGCGGCGGCCTGGTCGCGGGCTGGAGCTCCGGAGCGACCGCGCTGATCGCCGGCGGGCTGATGTGCCTGGCGGCGGTGACGGCGGTCGGTGTCACCACACCGGAGCTGCGCGCGGCCGGTGCCGCCGCCCCCGGGGAGCCCCCGGCCACCGCGCCTACCGGACCCTGAACTCGGCCACCGCACCTCCCGGGCCCTGAACTCGGCCACCGGGCCTACCGGCTCCTGAACTCGGCCTCCGGGCCTACCGGCTCCTGAACTCGGCCTCCGGGTCCAGGCACCACTCCAGCACCGACGGCCAGGAGCCGTACCCGGCGTCCAGATCCAGGTGGGCGGCGCCGGGGAGGAGCCGGGTGGGGATGCCCAGCGGGTCGCCGTAGGCGGCCTGCGCGCCACCTGGGCAGTACGGGTCGTCGTCGCCCGCCACCAGCAGCGTCGGCCCCGGGAGGGTGAAGTCCAGGGGTGGCGCGGTGAATTCGACGACCTCGGGATACCGGGCCAGGACCGGGGCGGACGGCGGCGCCACCAGCAGCACCCGCTCCACGTCCCCGACCCCGGGCGTCCCCCGCGCCACCGCGTGCAGCCACAGCACGGCGGAGGCGCTGTGGGCGACCACGACATCCGGCGCCTCCGCGAGATACCGGGCCAGCTCGGTCAGCCACACCTCCAGCGAGGGGTCGTCCGGATCGGGCAGCTGCGGGTAGGTGACCTGGTGGCCGAGCTCGGTGAGGCGGTCGGCGAGCCAGTGCTGCCAGTGGTCGGCGGGGCGGTGGTTCTGCCAGCCGTGGAGGATGAGGTAGGCGGTCATGACCCTGATCGTTTCCGATCCTCTCTCCCCCGGTCCAGTTAATCTTTCTCGATGGAACAGGTAAGCGAGACCTTCACCGTCGATCTGCGCCGCCTGACCGTCCTGCGGGAACTCCAGCGCCGGGGCAGTCTCGCCCGTACCGCCGAGGCCCTCCACCTCACCCCGTCCGCCGTCTCCCAGCAGATCGCCGCGCTGGCCCGGGAGGTGGGCGCGCCCCTCACCGAACGGGACGGCCGGGGCGTACGGCTCACCGGCCAGGCCCGGGTCCTGCTGGCGCACGCCGATCTGATCGCCGCCCAACTGGAGCGCGCCCGCGCCGACTTGGCGGCGTACGGGGAGGGCGGGCGCGGCTCGGTGACGGTCGGCTGCTTCTCCAGCGGCATCCTGGGGCTGCTGCCGGGGGCCCTGCGGGGGCTGGGGGCGCGGCTGCCGCACGTCCGTGTGGACGTCGTCGAGTCCGAGCCGCCGGATCTGTTCACCGCGCTGGACGGAGGGCAGGTGGACCTCGCGGTGGCGGTGGACTTCGCCGCGGGGCCGCCGCACACCGACCGCCGCTACAGCCGCGTCGACCTGCTCACCGACGTCATGGACCTGGTGGTGCCGGAAGGCCACCGGCTGGCGGGGCGGGACGGGGACGTCCCCCTGCGCGAACTGGCCGCCGACGCCTGGATCGTGGGCCATCCGCGCAGCTGTGTGGGGGCGGTGGCGCGTTCGGTGTGCGCGACGGCCGGCTTCACGCCCGACATCCGGCACGCCGTGAACGACTGGGCGGCGGTGGCGGCGCTCGTCGAGGCGGGGGCCGGGGTGGCGTTGATCCCGCGCCTGGTACGGCCGTTGTACGAGGGCCGGCGGCTCGCGGTGCTGCGGACCGAGGGCGAGCCGCCGTCCCGGAACGTGTTCGCGGCGGTGCGGACGGGGTCGGAGGACGACCCGGTGCTGGCCGCCGTACGGGAGGAACTGCGGCGTGCGGCGGAGGAGTTGACGGGACGGTGACGGGCCCGGCTCAGCTCGCCCGGCGGGCCGCGAACCGCGCCACCCGCGCCTCCAGGGCCGGCCGGATCCGCGGCCATTCCTCCGCCGTGACGGAGAAGATCGCGGAGTCGCGCAGCCGGCCGTCCTCGCCCGGTGCCCAGGAGCGCGACCAGTTGCGCAGGACGCCCTCGAAGCGGGCGCCGACGCTCGCGATCGCCGCGTGGGAGCGGGCGTTGCGGGCGTCGGTCTTGAGGTCGACGCGGGCGACGCCCCACTCCTCGAAGGCGTGCCGGAACAGCAGGTACTTGGACTCGGCGTTCACGCCGGTGCCCTGCGCGGACCTCGCCAGCCAGCTGAAGCCGATCTCGATGGCGTCGAGGCGGTCCGGCGACCGCCAACTGCGCGGCTCCCAGTAGGAGGTGGTGCCGACGACGTGCCCGGTCGCCGTCGAGATCTGGGCGTACGGGGCGAGCTTGCCGTCCGCGGCCCGGCCGAGCTGGGCGTCGATGTACCCGGCGACCTCGTGGGCGCGCGGCACCCAGGTGAACGCGAAGGTGTCGCGGTCCTCCTCGGCCGCCGCGGCGAGACCGGGCGCGTGCCGGTGCTCCAGCGGTTCCAGGCGCACCAGCCCGCCCTCCAGGAGCGGTCCCTCCAGCTTGAAGCTCAATGCCCGATGTCCCTTCGCAGTGCGGCGAACGCCTCGTGGAAACCGGGGAAAGTCTTCCGCACGCATCCGGGGTCGTCGAACGAAATACCGGGCACCCGCAGCCCGGTGACCGCGAAGGACATCACGATGCGGTGGTCGCCGTACGTCTTGATCTCGGCGCCCGCGGTCGCCGGGTCCAGCCCCGGCCGGATCTCGATCCAGTCCGGGCCCACCGCCACCTCCACCCCCAGCCTCCGCAGGTTCTCCGCGCAGGCCTCCAGGCGGTCGCACTCCTTGACCCGGGTGTTCGCCACGTCCTCGATACGGACGGGGCCGTCGGCGAAGGGGGCGAGGGCCGCGAGGGTCGGCATGGTGTCCGAGATGTCCCGCATGGTGACGGTGAGGCCGCGCAGTCGGCCGGTGCCGCGGACGGTCGCGCCCTCCGGCGTCACCGACACGTCGGCGCCCATCCGGCGCAGGACGTCCACGAAGCCCAGGTCCCCCTGGAGGGCGCCCGTCCCGAGGCCGGGGACGGTGACCTCGGCGCCGGGGGTGACGGCCGCCGCGGCGAAGAAGTAGCTGGAGGTGGAGGCGTCCGGCTCGATCGCGTACGTGGTGGCCCGGTAGCCGCCCGGCGGGACGACGAAGACGTTCCCCTCCCGGGCGACCTCGACGCCGAACGCCCGCATCATCGCGATCGTGATCTCCACGTACGGCACGGAGACCAGGTCGGTCACGCGGATCCGCAGCCCGCGCCGGGTCAGCGGACCCAGCAGCAGCAGTGCCGTCAGGTACTGGGACGACTGACCGGCGTCCAGCACCACCTCGCCGCCCTCGACGCCGGACGCCCGGACGGTCAGCGGGTGGTGGCCCTCGGCCTCCTCGTGGCGCAGGTCCACGCCCAGGTCGCGCAGGGCGCGCGAGAGCGGCAGCAGGGGGCGGCGGCGCATCTGGGCGGAGGCGTCGAAGCGGTAGGTGCCGTGGCCGGCCGCGGCCAGCGTCGGCAGGAAGCGTGCGGTCGTCGCGCCGTCCCGGCAGTAGACGTCGGCCTCCGCCACGGCGGGCCCCTCGGGCCGGCCGTCGACCTGCCAGCTCTCCGGCGTCCGCCCGACGCGGTACCCGAGCCGGCTCAGCCCCTCGGCGAACCCCTCCGTGTCGTCGGAGCGGAGGGGCCGTACGAGCGTCGTGACACCGTCGGCCGCCGCCGCCAGGAACAGGGCGCGGGCGGTGATGGACTTGGAACCGGGGATGGCGACTGCGGGCATGCCGTCATGATCGGACGCGGACGGTTTCCGGCGCCGGGGCGTCCAGCGGGTGGACCGCCGGCCGCCGCACCGTCACCGACGCGAGCGCCACCCCGCCCACCAGCAGCGCCGCCGCGCACCACCGCAGACCGCTCACGCTCTCCCCCAGGAACAGGGCCGCCGAGGACATGCCGAAGACCGGGACCAGGAGGGAGAAGGGGGCGACCGTGGATGCCGGGTGGTGGCGGAGGAGCCAACCCCAGGCCCCGAAGCCGAGGACCGTCGTGACCCAGGCGACGTAGACGACCGTGCCGGCGCCCTGCCAGTCGAGGGCGCGCAGCGCGTCGTAGTCCCGCGTCGGCCCCTCGGTCAGGAGGGAGAGGGCGAGGAGGGGCAGGACCGGGACCGTGCTCACCCACACCATGAAGTTCAGCGCGTCCGGGGGTGCCGCCTTGCGGGTGAGGACGTTGGAAGCTCCCCAGCAGGCCGCCGCCGCGACGCACAGGGCGAAGGCGCCGAGGGGGCCGGACGTGCCCTCGTCGACGGCCGCGACGCCGATGCCCGCCAGCGCCACCGCCATGCCCAACGCACGTACTCCGGACGGCTGTTCGCCCAGGACCGCGAACGCGATCACCGCCGTGAACACCGCCTGGATCTGGAGCACCAGGGAGGACAGTCCGGCCGGCATCCCCGCGTCCATCGCGACGAACAGCAGGCCGAACTTCGCGACCCCCAGCACCAGGCCCACCGCCACGATCCACTTCCACGCCACCTTCGGGCGGCCCACGAAGAACACCGCGGGCAGGGCCGCCGCCAGGAAGCGCAGGGCGGAGAAGAGCAGCGGCGGGAAGTGGTCGAGGCCGATCTCGATGACGGTGAAGTTCACGCCCCAGACGGCGGCGACGAGGACGGCGAGGGCGATGTGGGCGGGACGCATGCGTCGAGGATCACCCGCGGCGACCATGTAGCACCAGCGATGATTGCTGCATGGTTGGATGAAGCGACGCTAACGATTGGGAGCCGGGAGATGCTCGACCTGCAACGCCTCCGCGCCCTGCACGCCGTCTCCGTCCACGGCACCGTCGGCGCGGCCGCCGCCGCGCTCGGCTACACGCCCTCCGCCGTGTCCCAGCAGATCGCCAAGCTGGAGCGGGAGACCCGGACCGTGCTCCTCGAGCGGGAGGGGCGTGGGGTGCGGCTCACCGCTGAGGCGCTGCAACTCGTCGACACCGCAGAGGAGTTGCTCGCCATCGTCGAGCGCGCCGAGACCGGTATCGAGCAGCGGCGCAACACCCCGGCGGGGCGGCTGACGGTGGCCGCGTTCGCGTCGGCGGCGCGCGGGCTGCTGCCGGGCGTGCTGGCCGACCTCGCCCAGCGGCACCCCGCCCTCGACGTCCGGCTCTCCGAGATCGACCCGCATCTGTCGGTGGGGCTGGTGGCGCGGGGCGCGCTGGACATGGCCGTCGTGCACGACTGGGACATCTCGCCGCTGCCGGTGCCGCCCGGGGTGGAGCAGGCGGTGATCGGCGAGGACCGGTGCACGCTGCTCGTGCCCGAGGGGCACGCCTTCGCCGGGCGGGCGAAGGTGCGGCGCGAGGACCTCGGCGGGGAGCGGTGGGTGTGCCAGCCGCCGGGCCGGGTCTGCCACGACTGGCTGGTACGCACCCTGCGAAGCGCCGGGCACGAGCCGGAGATCATCCACCAGGCCGACGAGAACCCCACCCTCGTCGCGCTCGTCGCCGCCGGACTCGGCATCTGCCTCATCCCCCGCCTCGGCCGCGGCCCGCTGCCGGCCGGCGTCGTCGAGGTCGACCTCGACCCCACCCCGGTACGACGCCTGTACGCCCTGTGGCGCACGGGCGCGGCGGGCCGCCCGTCGATCACGGAGACGGTACGCACCCTCCAGAACCACTGGCCCAAGACCGCGTCCACCCCACCCCGCTGAACAAGCCGGGCCGCCCCGGCGCCCCCGCCGAGCCACCCCGACCGCCCCACCGGCCCCGGTGAACCGCCCCACCCACCCCGCCCGCCCCTCGCCCCCCGACTTCCGGGATTCGGGCCCCGCCCGGGAACCCCGTTCCGCCCCCGCTCGTCCAACCCGCGAGCTGTCGGAGAGTCACCGCGGTGCGGTGTCGGCCTCGCTGCTGGCTGCGAACGCTGACCTACCCTCTCCTCCGTACTGCGGCCGGCAGCACGCCGCCATCGGCGCGCCCCCCTCCAACAGCGCCGATGGCGGCCCCTCCATGTCGTACGGTGCGCACTCCCTTGACTGGCAGAAACTTCCCGGATACCTCTGTCTTCTCGGAAGTTTCCTTCAGCGGATCACCTCCGGAAGGAGCGCACGTTGCCCTCCAGACGTACCGTCCTCGCCGCCGGCGCGGGCGTCACCGCGGCCCTGGCGTTCGGCACCGACGCCCGGGCCGCCGGCCACGACGACAAGAAGCTCCGTTCCCTCATCTCCCGTATGACCCTTGAGGAGAAGGTCGGCCAGCTCTTCGTGATGCGGGTCTACGGCCACTCCGCCACCGCCCCCGACCAGGCCGACATCGACGCCAACCTCAAGGAGATCGGCGTCCGCAGCGCCGCCGAGCTGATCGCCAAGTACCGCGTGGGCGGCATCATCTACTTCACCTGGGCGCACAACACCCGCGACCCGCACCAGATCGCCGACCTCTCCAACGGCATCCAGAAGGCGTCCCTCAGCAGGCCGCGCGGCCTGCCCGTCCTGATCTCCACCGACCAGGAGCACGGCATCGTCTGCCGGGTCGGCGAGCCCGCCACGCTCTTCCCGGGCGCGATGGCCATCGGCGCGGGCGGCTCACGCAAGGACGCCCGCACCCTCGGCCGTGTCGCGGGGCAGGAGTTGCGGGCTCTCGGCATCCGGCAGAACTACTCCCCCGTCGCCGACGTCAACGTCAACCCCGCCAACCCGGTCATCGGCGTCCGCTCCTTCGGAGCCGACCCGCACGCGGTGGCCGGACTCGTCGCCGCCGAGGTCAGCGGGTACCAGCACGGCCGTCAGGTCGCCGCCACCGCCAAGCACTTCCCCGGGCACGGCGACACCGCCGTCGACAGCCACTACGGCTTCCCGGTCATCACCCACACCCGCGAGCAGTGGGAGGAGCTGGACGCCCCGCCGTTCCGGGCCGCGATCGCCGCCGGCATCGACTCGATCATGACCGCCCACCTGATGGTCCCGGCCCTCGACGACTCCGGCGACCCGGCGACCCTGTCCCGCCCGATCCTGCACGGCATCCTGCGCGAGGAGTTCGGCTACGAGGGGGTGATCGTCACCGACTCCCTCGGCATGGAGGGCGTGCGCACGAAGTACGGCGACGACCGCGTCCCCGTGCTCGCCCTGAAGGCCGGGGTGGACCAGCTCCTCAACCCGCCGAATCTGGACGTCGCCTGGAACGCCGTGCTGAACGCCGTGCGGGGCGGCGAGCTGACCGAGGCGCGGCTCGACGAGTCGATCCTGCGGGTGCTGCGGCTGAAGGCGAAACTGGGGCTGTTCGAGAAGCCGTACGTCAGCCAGGCCGGTGTCAGCCGTACCGTCGGCGCCCCCGCCCACCTCGCGGCGGCCGACCGCGTCGCCGAGCGGACGACGACCCTGCTGGTCAACAAGGGCGGCCTGCTGCCCCTGTCCCCGCGCGCACTCCTGGTGTGCGGCGCCGATCCGGCCTCCCCGTCCGGCACCACCGGCCCGCCCACCGGGGTCCTCGCGACCGCGTTCACCGAGCTCGGCTTCACGGCCACCGCCCTGTCCACGGGCACGGCACCCTCCGCCGCCACCGTCGCCAAGGCGGTCGCGGCGGCGCAGAACGCGGACGCGGTCGTCGTGGGGACGTACAACCTGAACGCCGCGCAGAAGACGCTGGTCGAGCAGTTGCTGGCGACGGGGAAACCGGTGGTGGCGATCGCGATCCGCAATCCGTACGACGTGGCCCAACTGCCCGGCGTCCCGGCCTACCTGGCGGCGTACTCCTGGACCGACGTCGAACTGCGGGCCGCCGCGCGGGTGATCGCGGGCGCGGCGGCGCCGCGCGGGAAGCTGCCGGTGCCGGTGCAGAAGGCCGACGATCCGGCACAGGTGCTGTATCCGATCGGCCACGGGCTCTCGTATCCGACGTAGCGCACGTACGCCACGCACCCGGTGCACACCCGTCAAAGGGCGCAAAGCACCCCGCACGGCTGGCGTGTCCCCGCCACGGCGGGTCACGCTGGTCCGGGGTGTCCGGGGGGATGCGATGCGCGAGAAATGGTCGGCAGGGGCGGTGTACGCCCTGCTCGCCGTGCTGCTCGCGGCCCTGCTGACCGCCTGCCAGAGCACGCCGGACAGCGGCACCGAGAGCGACGGACACATCAGCAACGAGGTGACACCGACCCGGCCCTCCGGGTACGGGACGGTGTTCCTCGACGTCGACGAGTGCAGCTCCTTCGGCACCACCAGCTTCACCGAGGTGCCCTGCACCAGTGAGCGGGCGGCGGCCCGGGTCGTGGCGCGCTTCGACGGCACCAGCGCCGACGGCCCGCTCTGCCCGGGCACCACCGACTTCGTGCTGCACATCAGCGAACAGGCCCCGTCCTCCGACGAGGACGGCGACGGTGCGGTCCCGCAGGGCTACGCCTGTATGCGCAACCTCTCCGCCCCGCATCCCGGCGACCCGGGCGGCGGGGGCGGGCCGCGCACCATCGTCGGCGACTGCGTCTACAGCTCCGGCGACGGACAGGTCCGCGAGACCGCGTGCGACGGAAAGGGCGAGAAGAAGCCGGAGTTCAAGGTGACGAAGGCGGTTTCCCGACGCAGCCGGTGCCCGCTGTCCACGGCGCTGTACGTCCAGCTCGGCGGCGAGGAACCGGTCGGCTGCGCCCGCCCGGTCTGAGGACACGGGCGCCATCTTTTCCCGATCTCCCCTGGTGCGCAGGGGAGTTGCTCCGATAGCTTCCGCTCGCACAGCTGTCTCACAGGGGAGCATGTATGCGCAAGGCGCTCAGATGGCTGCTGGCGCTCACGGTGCTGATAGGCACGTTGAGCACGGCAGGGGCGGCCACCGCCGCCGAGCCGGAGACCCCGGCCGCCGGCACCGACATCAAGGAACAGCTGCTGTCCATACCGGGCATGAGCCTGATCGAGGAGAAGCCCTACACCGGCTACCGCTACTTCGTCCTCAACTACACCCAGCCGGTGGACCACCGGCACCCGTCCAAGGGCACGTTCCAGCAGCGGATCACCGTGCTGCACAAGGACGTCAGCCGCCCGACGGTCTTCTACACCGGCGGCTACAACGTCTCCACGACACCGAGCCGCCGCGAGCCGACCCAGATCGTGGACGGCAACCAGGTCTCCCTGGAGTACCGCTTCTTCACGCCCTCCCGGCCCGACCCGGCCGACTGGAGCAAGCTGGACATCTGGCAGGCGGCCAGCGACCAGCACCGCGTCTTCAAGGCGCTGAAGCCGATCTACGCGAAGAACTGGATCGCCACCGGCGGCTCGAAGGGCGGCATGACCGCCACCTACTACGAGCGCTTCTACCCCAAGGACATGGACGGCGTGGTGGCGTACGTGGCCCCCAACGACGTCGTCAACGACGAGGACTCGGCCTACGACCGCTTCTTCGCCTCCGTCGGCACCAAGGAGTGCCGCGACCGGCTGAACGCGGTGCAGCGCGAGGCGCTGGTGCGCCGGGAGTCCCTGGAGAAGAAGTACGCGGCCTACGCGGCGGCGGAGGGCTTCACCTTCACCACCGTCGGCAGCCTCGACAAGGCGTACGAGGCGGTCGTCCTCGACTACGTCTGGGGCTTCTGGCAGTACAACCTGCTGGCCAACTGCGGTGACGACGAGCTGATCCCGCCGGACGCGAAGACCGCGACCGACGACCAGATCTGGAACTCGGTCGACACGATCTCCGGGTTCTCCTTCTACACGGACCAGGGCCTGGAACCGTACACGCCGTACTACTACCAGGCGGCCACCCAGCTCGGCGCCCCCACGATCCACTTCCCGTACATCGAGAAGAAGTACGTCCGCTACGGCTACCAGCCGCCGCGCAACTTCGTCCCGCGTGACATCCCGACGAAGTTCCAGCCGTACGCGATGCGGGACGTCGACACCTGGATCCGGCACCACGCCCGGCACATGCTCTACGTCTACGGCCAGAACGACCCGTGGGGCGGCGAGCGGTTCCGGGTCGACAAGGGCGCGAAGGACTCCTACGTGTTCACGGCCCCCGGCATGAACCACGGCGCGAACGTGGCCGGTCTGGTCGCCGACCAGAAGGCCTTCGCGACGGCCCGCATCCTCGACTGGGCCGGCCTGTCGGCCGCCACGGTCGCCGAGGCGAAGCCGCTCGCGAGGTTCGACAGGAAGCTGGACGTGCGGGACGTGGAGCGCGAGCCCACGCTCCGTCCGTAGCTCCGACATCCGGCTCCGGTGCGTCCCGCGCGCCGGAGCCGGGTGGGTTTCTCAGTACCGCTTCCAGCTGCTGGACTCGTACTTCCCCCGGCCCACCTGGCCCTTGATCCACACCTTGCGGGTGCCGGCGTACGTCTTCACCGGCCCGGCGTGGTGCGTGTACTCGTCCTTGTCCACGACGGCCCCGAAGCCGCGCGCCTGGATGCTGACCATCATGATGCGCTTGCCGCCGCCGGTGTTCTTCGGGAACGTCATGGCGCAGAGCCAGCCACCGTCCTTGTAGAGCCGGACGGAGCCGGTGGAGAAGGTGAACGTGCGGATCTTCCGGCCCTCGCAGGAGTCCGCCGACGCGGCCTGCGCCTGACCCGGCACCGCGATCGCGAGCAGCCCGGAAGCGGTCAGCGCGGCGAGCACGGCCGCGGCACGCCGCCGTATCGCACCAGTCCCTCGGTCCACTGTGGTCCCTCCCGTACCCCGGCGATGAGCGTACTGGTGTACGGACGCACGACGTATGTCGGATGGTTGCACGGCCGTCACGGGATCAGGCCATCACGCGACCACCGGGGCGTCCTCCCCCACGAACGTGCGCCACAACGAGGCGTAGAGACCGTCGCGTTCGATCAGCTCGTCGTGCGTGCCGTCCTCCGCGACCCGCCCGTGGGCTGAACCTCCCGATGTCGCTCTCGCGCCGATCGGCCCTGGCGGGCCTCACAGGCTTCGAGACGACTGGCCGGACTCCGTCCGGCGCTGCGGCAGGCCGTCGCTCAGGCGGCCAGCGGCTCGTCCTCCCCCACGAACGTGCGCCACAACGAGGCGTAGAGACCGTCGCGTTCGATCAGCTCGTCGTGCGTGCCGTCCTCCGCGACCCGCCCGTGGTCCATCACGACCACCCGGTCCGCGCGCGCCGCGGTCGTCAGCCGGTGGGCGACGACGAGGGTCGTACGGCGGCCCGCGAGCCGGTCGGTGGCCTGGTTGACCTGGGCCTCGGTGGCCAGGTCCAGGGCGGCCGTCGCCTCGTCGAGGAGCAGGATGTCGGGGTCGACGAGTTCCGCGCGGGCCAGCGCGATCAGCTGGCGCTGGCCGGCCGAGAGGTTGCGGCCGCGCTCGGCGACCTCGTGGAGGTAGCCGCCGTCGAGGGTGGCGATCATCTCGTGCGCGCCGACCGCGCGGGCCGCCGCCTCCACCTCGGCGTCGGTGGCGTCGGGGCGGCCGTAGGCGATGGCGTCGCGGACGGTGCCCGGGAAGAGGTACGCCTCCTGCGGGACGACCCCGAGCCGGTGCCGGTACGAGGTGAGGTCGAGGTCCCGCAGATCCGTGCCGTCGACGGTGACCCGGCCGCCGGTCGGGTCGTAGAACCGCGCCACCAGCTTCACCACGGTCGACTTGCCGGCGCCGGTCTCGCCGACGAACGCGACGGTCTGCCCGGCGGGGACGCGCAGGTCGATCCCGCCGATGGCCTCCTCGTCGTCGCCGTACGCGAAGTGCACGTCCTCGAAGGCGATCTCGCCCCGCAGGGAGAGCACTTCGAGCGGCTCGTCGGCCGCCTTCGTCGAGGTCGGCTCCTGGAGCAGTTCCTGGATGCGGCCGAGGGAGACGGTGGCCTGCTGGTAGCCGTCGAAGACCTGGGAGAGCTGCTGCACGGGCGCGAAGAACAGGTCGATGTAGAGGAGGTACGCGACCAGTGCGCCGGTGGTGAGGGTCGCGTCGTCGATCCGTCCGGCGCCCGCGATGAGGACGGCCGCGGCGGCGACCGAGGACAGCAGCTGCACGAAGGGGAAGTAGACCGAGATCAGCCACTGTCCCCGGATCCGCGCCTGCCGGTAGCTGTCGCTGCGCTCCGCGAACCGCGCCCCGCCGTCCCGCTCGCGCCGGAAGGCCTGCACGATCCTGAGCCCGGCGACGGACTCCTGGAGGTCGGCGTTGACCACCGACACCCGCTCACGGGCGAGTTCGTACGCCTTCACGCTCGCCTTGCGGAAGAAGTACGTGGCGACGATCAGCGGCGGCAGCGTCACGAAGACGACCAGGGCCAGCTGCACGTCGAGGACGAGCAGGGCGACCATGATGCCGAAGAAGGTGACGACGGAGACGAAGGCGGTGACGAGCCCGGTCTGCAGGAAGGTCGAGAGCGCGTCGACGTCGGTCGTCATGCGGGTCATGATCCGGCCGGTCAACTCTCGCTCGTAGAAGTCGAGTCCGAGCCGCTGGAGCTGCGCGAAGATCTTCAGGCGGAGCGAGTACAGCACCCGCTCGCCGGTCCGCCCGGTCATCCGCGTCTCGCCGACCTGCGCCGCCCACTGCACGCCGACGGTGAGCAGCCCGAGCAGCGACGCCGCCCAGACCGCGCCGAGGGCCATCTCGCTGACGCCGCTGTCGATGCCGTGCCGGATCAGGATCGGCAGCAGCAGCCCCATGCCGGCGTCGACGGCGACGAGCCCGAGGCTGATGAGGAGGGGGGTGCCGAACCCGCGCAGCAGCCTGCGCAGGCCGTACGACTCCTCCGGCATGACCGCCCGCGCCTCGTCGATGTCCGGGGTGTCGGTCGCCGGGGGCAGCGCCTCCACCTGGGCGAGCAGCTCGGGGGTGGCCGGGGTGCCGGAGAGCGCGACGTCCTTCCGTTCCCGGTCGCCGGTCCACAGCCGCGGGGTCACTCCGCGTTCGGCGTCGAACTCGGCGTCCAGTTCGTCGCGGACGGAGGTGTCCTCGGCCGGGGCGAGGGGCTGGGCGTGGCCGGGCGATACGCCGCCGAGCTCGTCGGGGTCGGTGAGCAGGCGCCGGTAGAGGGCGGACCGTTTCTCCAGCTCGGCGTGGGTGCCGATGGCGGCGAGCCGGCCCTGGTCGAGGACGGCGATGCGGTCGGCGAGGTTGAGGGTGGACCGCCGGTGCGCGATGAGCAGGGTGGTCCGGCCCTCCATGACCTGCTTCAGCGCCTCGTGGATCTCGTGCTCGACGCGGGCGTCCACGGCGGAGGTGGCGTCGTCGAGGACGAGGAGGCGCGGGTCGGTGAGGATCGCGCGGGCGAGCGCCATGCGCTGGCGCTGGCCGCCGGAGAGGGTGAGGCCGTGCTCGCCGACCTTGGTGTCGTAGCCCTCGGGCAGCTCGCTGATGAACCGGTCGGCCTGGGCGGCGCGGGCCGCGGTCTCGATCTGCTCCTGAGTGGCCTCGGGACGGCCGTACGCGATGTTGTTGCGGACGGTGTCCGAGAAGAGGAAGGAGTCCTCGGGGACGAGCCCGATGGCGGCCCGCAGCGAGTCGAGGGTCAGCTCGCGGACGTCGTGGCCGCCGACGAGGACGGCGCCGTGCGTGACGTCGTAGAAGCGCGGGAGGAGGAGGGAGACGGTGGACTTGCCGGAGCCGGAGGAGCCGACGACGGCGAGGGTCTCACCGGGCCGGATCTCGAAGGAGAGCCCCTGGAGGACGGGGCTGGTTTTGCCGGAGGCGTCCTCGTACCCGAAGGACACGTCGTCGAACTCGACGGTCGCGGGCGCGTCGGCGGGCAGCTCCTTGCGCCCGTCCGTCATGGACGGCTCGGTGTCGATCAGCTCCAGGACCCGCTCGGTGCCGGCGCGGGCCTGCTGGGCGACGGTGAGGACCATGGCGAGCATGCGGACCGGCCCGACGAGCTGGGCGAGATAGGTCGAGAAGGCGACGAAGGTACCGAGGGTGATGTGCCCACGCACGGCCAGCCAGCCGCCCAGCGCGAGCATGGCGACCTGCCCGAGGGCGGGGACGGCCTGGAGCGCCGGCGTGTACTTGCTGTTGAACCGGATGGTCCGCAGCCGCCCCGCGAAGAGCCGCCGCCCGACCTCCCTCAGCTTCCCGGTCTCCTGCTCCTCCTGCCCGAACCCCTTGACCACCCGCACGCCGCCCACGGCACCGTCGACCACCCCGGCGACGGCCGCGGCCTGGGCCTGGGCGTACCAGGTGGCGGGGTGCAGCTTGCTGCGGGAGCGCTTCGCGATCCAGGCGAGGGCGGGCGCGACCGCGAGGGCGACCAGGGTCAGCGGGATGGACAGCCAGGCCATGACGACCAGGGAGATCAGGAACAGGGCGAAGTTGCCGATGGTCATCGGCAGCATGAAGAGGAGCCCCTGGATCAGCTGGAGGTCGCTGGTGGCCCGCCCCACGACCTGCCCGGTCGACAGCTCGTCCTGCCGCCGCCCGTCGAGCCGCGTGATCGTGCCGTACATCTCGGTCCGCAGGTCGTGCTGGACGTCGAGGGCGAGACGGCCGCCGTAGAAGCGGCGGATGTAGGTGAGGACGTACACGAGCACGGCGGAGGCGATGAGCAGCCCGGCCCAGGGGGCCATGTCCCGGCTGTGATCACCGATGACGTCGTCGATGATCACCTTCGTGATCAGCGGCACGAGCGCCATGACCGCCATACCGGCGAGACTGGACCCGAGGGCCAGGACGACGTCCTTCGGATACCGCCAGGCGTATCCGGCCAGCCGCCGTGCCCATCCCCGCTGTCTCACGTGCCCGTCCTCCGCTCTGCTGGTCTGCCGGAAGGGGACAACGCGGAAGGGCGGGGATTTCATCCCGCCGCAATATTTCGGAGGGGACGGGGTGGCGTCCGAGTGCGGGCCCGTCAGCGCGCGGGCTTGACGCTGAGGTAGTAGAACCGCGTCGTCTGCACCGCGTTCTGGTTGTCGTCGCTGACCAGCAGCACCTTCCACGCTCCCTTGCCACGGCCCGTGATCGTCATGCCCTCGATGTTGTCGAGCAGTGGGTTCGGCTGGGGCTGCTTGGCGGTGGCGCCGAGGGTGGGGCAGGTGGCGATGTCCGTGAGGAGGGTCTTCCTCACCAGCCGTACGCCGTCCTGGCCCGTCAGGTTCTCCACCCCGCTCGTGTCCGTCGCGTGGCGCGGGTCGGCCAGGTAGAGGCGGACGGTGTTGCCGACGCCGGAGGTGAAGCCGCGTTCCAGGACGAGGAGGCGGCCGTCGGGGAGGGACTGGACCTCGGGGACGCCGAGGCCTGCGTCGGGCTGGTAGGCGTACTGGGTCGACAGGGCGAAGCCCGCACCCGTCCGGCGCCAGGTCTGGAAGCGGACCGCGCCCGAGGTGTCACCGGACAGCGCGTACTCCATCGACGCCAGCAAGGACCGGCCCCCGCGGTACCAGGTCAGCCCCTCGAACGTGCCGTTGGCGACCGCCCGCCCCGCCGGTGCCACCCGCAGCGCGTCCGGCACCGGCAGGCGGTCGAGGACGCGGCCGTCCGTGCTGTACCGGCGTACGGACGGCTCCGTCTCCGACGTCACCAGCCGGGTGCCGTCCCGGTCGATCACCAGGCCCTCGGAGTCGAGGGCGGCGCCGTTCTCGTCGGCGAGCGCCACCACACCCCTCGGGGCGAGGGTCCGCGCGTCCAACGAGAACAGCGACGACCGGTCGGAGAGGGCCGCGAGCGAGCCGTCCCGGTCCACCGCCAGCGCGGAGAAGTTCCCGACGAACGTCCCGTCGTACGACGTCTTGTCGAGCGCGTCGGAGAAGCGGTCGATGGACACGGAGGGCGAACAGGCGTGGGTGGTCGAGGCGTTGGCGGGCCCGGCGGCGGACAGACAGGTGGTCGCCGCCAGGGCCGCGGTGGTGGTCGCGAGTACGGTTCTCAGGCGCATGGGCGCCACCGTAGGGCGGGTCGGTGACGGGCGGGAGTCCGGCAGGTGTGCAGATCTGCCGAACCGCACGAGCCCGCCAGACCGCACGAGTCCGCCGAAACGCACCCCCCTGCCGAGCCGTGGGAGCCCGGCTCCGGGGGCGCCACAGACTCTCAGCCGAGGGCGCGCAGGATGCGGCCGTTGACCGGTTCGAGGGGCGTGCTCCGGTTGGTCAGGGCGACGTGGACCCGCCGGTCGCGCAGGTGGACGGCGAGGGAGGCGGAGGCGCCGGGGAGGTGGCCGGTGCGTCCCGCGACCTCCCCGCTCGGGTCCAGCTCCCAGCCCAGGCCGGCGTGGCCCGCGCCGGGGAGGGCGGTCTGCGGGGTGAGGGCCTGGCGCGCCAGATCGTCGGGGAGGAGGGTGTGCCAGCCGAGGCCGAAGCGCACCAGGTCGGGTGCCGTCGTCCACAGGCCGGCCGCGGCGGGCATGGTGCTCACCCGTTCCCGTACGGGGATGAGAGTGCCGTCCTCGAAGGCGACGTACCCGGTGACCGTGTGCGTCTCGCCGGACGCGGCGGGCCGGTGGGCCGGGAAGAAGGAGTCGGTCATGCCCAGGGGCCGCAGTACGAGGTCGGCGGCGGCCTGCGGGAAGGGCGATCCGGTGAGGTTCTCGACGAGCAGACCGAGCGCGGCGTAGCCCGCGTCGCTGCGCGCGTGCCGGCCTCGCGGTCCGCCGCAGGGGATGACCGGGCCGAACAGGGCGAGGGGGTCCGGCACCTGGTCGGTGAGCCGTTCGGACGGGGTGTCCACGCCGCCGGTGTGGCCGAGCAGCTCCCGGACGGTGATGGCGGGGTCGGCGAGGCGGACGGTGTGCAGGTTCCGGTCGGCGGGGTCGTCCAGGCCGACGCGGCCGTCGGCGACCAGGCGCAGCACGGCGGTGGCCGTCACCAGCGTGGTGACGGAACCGGCGGGGAAGCGGTGCCGGGTCGTCAGCGGCTCGACCGGATCGAGGGCGGACCAGCCGCGGGCGAGGGCCCAGACCGTGCCTCGCGGGTCGGCGGCCGCCAACGCCAGCCCCGGCAGGCCGAGTTCGGCGAAGACCTGCGCCGCCACCTCCGAGGCCGGCGTGGGGACCCGGCCTTCGGTACGGGTGCCCGGCGCGGTCAGCCGCGGGTCGTCGATCTCGGCGGTGGGGTGGACGCGGAGCTCCACCAGCCGGTACGGCGGGGTGCGTTCGACGACGGCCTGCATCTGGGTGACCGCCGCCAGGTCGGCGGAGTCGAGCCGGGCCAGGGCGTGGGTGGGGGTGTCCTCGACGAGAGCGAGGGCGCCGGTGCGGGGGCCGCGCAGACGCGGCGCGAGCTTCATGAGCCTCGGCAGCAGTTCCTCGGGCGGCGTCGCTTCGAGGAGCTGCTCGTGGAAGTGCTCGCGCAGCTCCTCCTCGGCGGGCGCGTGCCAGGCGGGTGCGTCGGCGTCCGCGAACCGTGCGGCGATCCACCGCAGTTGCCGGCTCGCGTGTCGTCGCCCGGGAGTGACGCGGTTCTCGACGAGCCGCTTGAGCGCCGTCCAGCTCGGCGCTCCGTGCTCGCGGGCGATCGTCAGCTGCGCCTCGTCCAGGGTGGTGAACTCACCGGCACGCAACCGGCGTTTGGCCTCGATCTTGAGATACCGCAGGCTCGGGCGGCCGGGCAGGGAACGGGAGCGATCGGACACCGTAGTCCTTCCTCACGCCCGCGGGTCCGCGACGTCGGGCAGGAAAGACCGGTGGTCGATCATCGCCGTGCACCGGTGAGCTTGCAGCCCTGCCCGCGGACCCGGAGGCGGCCGGAACCACCACGCCCAGAGTAACCCGCGCGCCTCCGGGTGCGGTCAGCTCGCGGCGAGGTCCCTGTGGATGACCTTGGCGACGCCCTGGATGGTCGTGATGCCGTATTTCATGGTGCTGTTGTCGTGCGTGAGCACCGTGATCATGTAGTCGTGGCCGCCGCCCTTGAAGGTGCCGACGCTGTGGACGCGCCAGCCGTGCGTGGAGCGTTGCAGCCAGCCGTTCTTGACGTGCACGGTGACGTCGGAGGGGGCGCCGTACGGGGTGCCCCAGCGCTGCGAGGAGATGACCTGGCTCATCAACTTGCGGATGTACGTGCGGGAGTTGTCGCTCAGGACCGTGTTCGACGCGGTGATCAGCTTGAGGAGCTTCTGCTCGTCGGTGACCGTGATCTGGGTCAGCCCCCAGTAGCCGTCGGCGCCGGGCTTGGTCTGGGTCATGCCGGCCGCGCTCAGGAAGCCCTTGATCTTCGTCAGGCCCAGCTGCTTCCACAGGGTGCTGGTGGCGCTGTTGTCCGACTTGGTGATCATGGCCTTGGCGAGGGTGGTCTCGCGGTCGGTCAGGTAGCGGTTGTGCAGCTTCGCGTCCCACAGCAGCGTGGCGAGGACGGTGACCTTGACGACGCTCGCGGAGTCGTAGGCCGACGAAGCGCGCAGGGTGCAGGTCGTCTTGGTGCTGCGGTCGTAGAGGCCGACGGCGATCGTGCCCTTGCGGTTGGCGAGGGCCGAGGTGATGTCCCGCTTCAGCTTGTCGGCGAGGCCCGCCTTGGACGACGTACAGCTGACGGTGGGGGCCGTGGCGGCGGTGGCGGGGGCGGCTGCGGCCACACACGCGACGAGCGCGCCCCCCGCCACCCATCTGGCGCGTCTGGATATGCCGTGAGTCATGCCCTCTTGACTCACGGACGGGAGTGAAAGGTTGCATGCGTGTTCGAAAGTGACGCAGCACACTAGGAGGAGTTCACAGGCAGGGCCCAGGTACGGCACAGCCCGCACCCACCCCGGCTCCGCACCATGCTCGGGTGACATCTGCCACCGATCCACACCCCCACCCCGAGACCACGGCCGTTTCTCCCGACCGGCCGCCACCCGGCCCACCGGCGGCACCTCCGGACCAAGCCCCCCGCTGGTCACTGCCCGCGCTGCTCGCGATCCTGGTCCTGGCCGGCGTCCTGTACGCCTGGAACCTGTCCGGCAGCAGCCTGAACAGCTTCTACAGCGCGGCGGTCTACAGCGGTACGCAGAGCTGGAAGGCGTGGTTCTTCGGCTCGCTCGACGCGGGCAACTTCATCACCGTCGACAAGCCGCCGTTCGCCCTCATGGTCATGGGCCTGTCGTGCCGCGTCCTCGGCTTCGGCACCTGGCAGATGATGGCGCCCGAGATCGCTGCCGCGCTCGGCACGATCTGGATCCTGCACAGCTCCGTGAAGCGGGCCTTCGGGCACGCCGCCGCCGCGATCGCCGCGCTGGTCCTCGCGCTCACCCCGATCACGGTCGCGATCAACCGTGACAACAACCCCGACACGATCCTCGTCCTGCTGATGGTCGGCGGCGCGGCCCTGGCGCTGCGCGCCCTGCGCACCGACCGGCTGCTGCCGCTCATCGGCTCCGCGGTCCTGTTCGGGCTCGCCTTCAACACCAAGATGCTCCAGGGCTACATCGCCCTGCCCGCCGTCTTCGCCGTGTACGTGTACGCCTCGAAGCCCGGCTGGCGGAAGAAGGCCGTCAACCTGGCCCTGGCCGCCGTCGCGCTGGCCGTCGCCAGCTTCTGGTGGGCCGCGGCCGTCTCGCTGGTCCCGGCCGACGACCGGCCGTACATCGGCGGTTCGACCGACGGCTCCGCCTGGGACCTGATCATGGGCTACAACGGCCTGGGCCGGGTCCTCGGTGGCGAGGGCAACGGCGGGGGCGGCGGCGGAGGCGGCGGAGGCGGCACCTTCGCCGGCACCGCGGGCATCGGGCGGATGTTCAACGACGTCCTCGGCGGCCAGATCTCCTGGCTGATCCCCTTCGCCTTCCTCGCGCTCGCCGCCGGTCTGGTGCTGCGCGGCCGGGCCCCGCGCACCGACCCGACGCGGGCCGCGCTCGTGCTGTGGGGCGGCTGGCTGGTGCTGCACTACCTGACCTTCGCGTTGGCCGAGGGCACCATGCACCCGTACTACACGACCGCGCTCGCCCCGGGCATCGCGGCGCTCACCGGTGGCGGCGGCGTGATGCTGTGGCGCGCCTTCCGCGGTGGCGACGCCCGCTGGTCGTGGGTGCTGCCCGCGGGCCTCGCGGTCACCGGCGTCTGGGCGGTCGTGCTGCTGCGCCGGGCCACCGGCTGGAACACCTGGCTGTGGCCGGTCGTCGGCGTGGTCATGGCGCTCGCGATCGTGGGCCTGTTCGTCTTCCGTACGGCGGGCTCCGGGACCCGGGCCCGGCTGCTGGCCGTGTCCCTGGCCGCGGCGGTCGTGGCGGGCCTCGCCGGTCCGACGGCGTACGCCGCCTCGCCGGCCTTCGACTCCGCTTCCGGCGGCATGGGAGGCACCAATCCCACGGCGGGCCCGTCGACCGGGAACGGCATGGGCGGGCCCGGTGGCGGCCGGGGCGGCGACGGAGGTGGCCCCGGCGGCATGCCGGACGGCGCCCGGCAGGGCAGCGGTCAGGCGGGCGGGGAGTTCCCCGGTGGCGATGGCCGGATGCAGCCCGGTGGCGGTGGCGGCGAGCTTCCGCAGGGCGGTGGCGCACCGGGCGGCGCGAACGGGGAGTTCCCGGGCGGTGACAGCGCTCGCAGCGGCGGCTTCGGCGGTGGCGGTAGCGATGGCGGCGGTGGCGGCCCCATGGGCGGCGGCAGCGTCGACAGCGAGCTGATCGCGTACCTGGAGAAGCACCAGGACGGCGCCAAGTGGCTGCTCGCGGTCTCCAACTCGCAGAGCGCGGGCCAGCTGATCCTGAGCACCCACAAGCCCGTCATCTCCATGTGGGGCTTCACCGGCTCCGACCAGGCGATGACCCTGGCCAAGCTCAAGGAGCTGGTGAAGAAGGGCGAGTTGCACTACATCCAGCTCGGCGGTGGCGGCATGGGCGGCAACAGCAGCCTCAACCAGGAGATCACCAGCTGGGTGCAGAAGAACGGCACGGCGGTGAAGGCGAGCGAGTACGCCTCGACTTCGACGACGGAGTCGACCTCCGACTCCGCCTCCGACTCCGCCACGTCGACGATCTACCGCCTCGACCCGTCGGACGTCGGCTGACGACCTGACGTACGGCCAGACGCAGGACCTGAAGTACGGCCTCAACGGCCCCCGCCCATCCGGTCGGGGGCCGTTCTGGCACGTCAACTCGCGTAGACAAGGGCCGATTTGCCGTTCCCGGTCACCCAATGGACACGCAGATTCCATTTACAGGGCCGCATGTCCATGTCACTCTCTCGCTTGCCGCCTCCATTCAACCCGCGTAGATGGGACCCTCTTTATGCTGGCGACACGCATACGGCGCTGGAAGTCGGTGGCCCTGGCCACGGCCGCCGTCATGGCCGGCCTCTGCGCCCCGGCGCTCACCGCGACCCCGGCCGCCGCCACGACCACGGCGTACGACTCGACGTACTACAAGAACGCGATCGGCAAGACGGGCACGAGCCTGAAGTCGTCCCTGCACACGATCATCAGCGCCAACGTCTCGAAGATCTCGTACTCCGCGGTCTGGGACGCGCTCAAGGTCACCGACCAGGACCCGAACAACACCAGCAACGTCCTGCTCCTGTACAGCGGCGTCTCGCGCAGCAAGTCCCTCAACGGCGGTGACGTCGGCGACTGGAACCGTGAGCACACCTGGGCCAAGTCGCACGGCGACTTCGGCGAGGTGGTCGGCCCGGGCACCGACCTGCACCATCTGCGCGCCTGTGACGTCCAGGTCAACAGCACCCGCGGCAACCTGGACTTCGACAACGGCGGCAGCGCGGTCACCAACGGCGGCGGCTCCACCGTCGACTCCGACTCCTTCGCGCCGCGCGCCGCGGACCGGGGCGACGTGGCCCGCATGATCCTCTACATGGCCGTGCGCTACGAGGGTGACGACGGCTTCGCCGACCTGGAACCCAACGAGAAGGTCGGCAACGGCTCCAACCCGTACATGGGCAAGCTCTCCGTCCTCAAGGCCTGGAACGAGGCGGACCCGCCGAGTGCCTTCGAGGAGCGCCGCAACCAGGTCATCTACGACACCTACCAGCACAACCGCAACCCGTTCATCGACCACCCGGAGTGGGTCGAGGCGATCTGGTAGCCGGCAGCCGCTGCGGAAGAGGCGTCGAACTCCCCATTTCCCATGGGGAGTTCGACGCCTCTCCGGTTGCGCTCAGGAAGTCCATGTCATGGCACGGTCCCCACCTGTTCTGGCCGACCAGTCGAAGTCACTCCGAATGCGTAGCCGCGAACATCCGCAGTACCGCCGGCAGCACCACCACCGAAGGCCCGGGCTCGGACAGCGCCTTCGTCAGGTCCGTCTCCAGCGTCTCCGCCGACGTCCGCACCCCCGGCACCCCGAACGACTCCGCCAGCGCCACATAGTCCGGCCGCGTCAGTTCCGTCGCCGTGGCCTCGCCGAACGCGTCCGTCATGTACTCGCGCAGGATGCCGTAACCGCCGTCGTCGACGATCAGCCACGTCACGTTCAGGTCGTACTGGCGAGCGGTCGCCAGCTCGGCGATCGAGTACAGCGCACCCCCGTCCCCCGACACCGCCAGCACCGGCCGCGAACCGTCGGCCACCGCCGCGCCCAGCGCCGCCGGGAAGCCGTAGCCGAGGCCGCCCGCGCCCTGGGCGGAGTGGAGGAGGTTGGGGCCCTTGGCGTCGAAGGCGGACCAGGCCCAGTAGGCCAGGATCGTCATGTCCCAGAAGGACGGGGAGTCAGCGGGGAGGGCACGGCGTACCGACGCCAACACGTCCTGTTCCAGGGTGAGTTCCTGGGCGGCGATGCGGTCCGCGACGCGGGTCAGGACCTCACGGACCCGTTCCGGCGCGGTCTCGTCCGTCCTCGGGGACACCGTCTCCAGCAGCGCCTGCAACGCCAGCCGCGCGTCCGCGTGGATGCCCAGCGCCGGGTGGTTGGACTCCAGCTTGCCGAGGTCCGCCTCGATCTGGATCACCCGGCCACGCGGCTTGAACGTGTGGTAGTTCGACGACAGTTCGCCGAGGCCCGAGCCGACCACCAGCAGTACGTCCGCCTCCTCCAGGAAGTCCGTGACGTACCGGTCCTCGATCCAGGACTGGAGGGACAGGGGGTGGGTCCAGGGGAACGCCCCCTTGCCGCCCGGCGTCGTCACCACCGGGGCCTGCACCAGCTCCGCCAGCTGCCGCAGCTTCCCGCTCGCGTCCGACCGTACGACTCCCCCGCCCGCGATGATCGCCGGGCGGGCCGCCTTCGACAGCAGGTCCGCCGCCACCGCCGTCAGTTCGACGCGCGGCGGCAGTTCCTCCGGGAACGCGTCGCCGCCCGTCACCACCGGGATCGACGTCTCGGCCAGCAGCACGTCCTGCGGGATCTCCACCCACACCGGACCGTGCGGGGCCGTCAGGGCCGACTTCCAGGCCGCCTCGATCGCGGACGGGATCTGGGACTGGGTGCGCACGGTGTGGACCGACTTCACCACGCCCCGGAAGGACGCGGACTGGTCCGGGAGTTCGTGGAGGTAGCCGTGGCGGCCGCCGCCGAGGCCGGCGGAAGGGATCTGGCTGCTGATCGCGAGGACCGGGGCCGAGGCCGCCGCCGCCTCCTGGAGCGCGGCGAGCGACGTCAGCGCGCCCGGGCCCGTCGACAGCAGCAGCGGGGCCGCCTCGCCCGTGATCCGGCCGTACGCGTCCGCCGCGAACCCGGCGTTGTTCTCCACGCGCAGGCCCACATAGCGCAGATCGCTGCGCCGCAGCGCGTCGAACATGCCGAGCGCGTGCTGGCCCGGCAGGCCGAAGACCGTCGTCGTGCCGAGCGCGGCCAGGGTCTCCACGACCAGGTCTCCGCCGTTCCGGCCGGCGGGCGGGTTCAGGGCGGCGGCGGTCTGGGCCTCCGTGGGGCGGAGCACCAGGTCGTGGTCGTGGGTCACTTCGCTGCCTTCTCCTGGGCGATCTGACGGGACATGATCGTGGTGAGTTCGTACGCCGTGTGGGACGCGGCCACCGACGTGATCTCCGCGTGATCGTACGCGGGGGCCACCTCGACGACGTCGGCCGAGACCAGGTTGCAGGAGGCCAGGCCGCGCAGGATCTCCAGGAGTTCCCTGGACGTCATGCCGCCCGCCTCGGGCGTGCCCGTGCCGGGGGCGTGGGCCGGGTCCAGGCAGTCGATGTCGATGGAGATGTAGAGGGGGCGGTCGCCGATGCGCTGGCGCAGCTGGTCGGCGACCTCGTCGGCGCCGCGGCGGTAGATGTCCGCCGAGGTGACGATGCCGAAGCCCATCTTCTCGTCGTCGGTGAGGTCCTGCTTGCCGTAGAGCGGGCCGCGCGTGCCGACGTGGGAGAGGGCGGACGTGTCGAGGATGCCTTCCTCGACCGCGCGCCGGAACGGCGTGCCGTGCGTGTACTCGGCGCCGAAGTAGGTGTCCCAGGTGTCGAGGTGGGCGTCGAAGTGCAGCAGGGCGACCGGGCCGTGCTTCTTGGCGACCGAGCGCAGCAGCGGCAGCGCGATGGTGTGGTCGCCGCCGAGGGTCATCAGGCGGGCGCCGGTGCCGAGCAGGTCGTCGGCCGCGGCCTCGATCGTCTCGACGGCCTCGTTGATGTTGAACGGGTTCACCGCGATGTCCCCGCCGTCCGCGACCTGCGCGAGCGCGAACGGGGAGGCGTCCTGCGCCGGGTTGTAGGGGCGCAGGAGCCGGGACGCCTCACGGATCGCGTTGCCGCCGAAGCGGGCGCCCGGCCGGTACGAGACGCCCGAGTCGAACGGCACGCCCACCACGGCGACGTCGGCGCGGCCGACCTCGTCGAGGCGGGGCAGCCGGGCGAAGGTCGCGGGGCCGGCGTACCGCGGGATGCGGGAGGAGTCGACGGGGCCGCGGGGCGTCTCGTTGCTGCTCATGAGGTAATGCCTTCTTTCCTACGCTTCATCGCGTATATGCGGAATGTGTTGTCGACTCTACTGGGGAGCCGGGACGGGTTCGGACACGAGTTCGGGGGCGCCCCGGCCGGCCAGCCGCTCGCGCCAGGCCGTGAGGACCGCCTCGTCGGTCGCGGGGGTCGCCAGGGACACCGCCACATAGGCGGCGAGGGAGAGCAGCAGGCCGTAGTAGACGGGCTCGTTGGCGAGGATGCCGTAGCCCGCCATCAGGCCGATGACCGCGAGGCCGCCGACGATCACGGAGGCGAGCGCGCCGTGGACGGTGCCGCGCTTCCACAGCAGACCGCCGAGGATCGGGACGAGGAGTCCGCCGACGAGCAGGTTGTACGCCACCGTCAGCGCCTCGACTACGTTGTTGAGGGCGATCGCCGTGCCGATGACACCGACGCCCATGATGAGGATGAAGGCGCGGTTGCCCGCCACCTCGTCGCGCTCGCCGCCGGTGACCTTGCCCCGCAGGCGCGACCAGATGTCGTTGTTGGCGACGGTGGCGCAGGCGATCAGCGCGCCGGAGGACGTCGACATCACGGCGGCGAGCGCGGCGGCCAGCACCAAGCCCCTCACGCCGACCGGGAGTTCGTCCTTGACGATGGTGGCGAAGGCGTCGTCGGCGCTGCCCAGCTTGGGATAGAGGACCTTGGCCGCCGTGCCGATGACGGCGCCGGCGAGGGCGTACACGAGGCAGTAGGTGCCCGCGACCGTGCCACCCCACTTGGCCGTCGTGTCGCTGCGGGCGGTGAAGACGCGCTGCCAGATGTCCTGACCGATGAGCATGCCGAACGTATAGATCAGGACGTAGGTGAAGATCGTCTCGCCGCCGATGCCGAGCGGGTCGAAGTACGAGGTCGGCAGCTGGTCCCTCATCTCGCCGAAGCCGCCCGCCTTGACGACGGCGATCGGGAGCAGCAGGAGCAGGACGCCGACCGTCTTCACCACGAACTGGACCATGTCGGTGAGGGTGATCGACCACATGCCGCCGAGCGTCGAGTACGCGACGACGATCGAGCCGCCGAGGACGATCGCGACGGTCCGGTTCATGTCGAAGAGGACGTCGAAGATCGTGGCGTAGGCGATGGTGGAGGTCACCGCGAGCATGAGGGTGTACGCCCACATGACGACGCCGGAGATGACGCCGGCCCGGCCGCCGTAGCGGAGGTCCAGCATCTCGGAGACGGTGTAGACCTTCAGGCGGGCGATGCGGGCCGAGAAGAAGACGCTCAGCGCCAGCAGACCGAGGCCGATGGTGAAGACCATCCACGCGCCGGACAGCCCGTACTGGTAGCCGAGGCCGACGCCGCCGATCGTGGACGCGCCGCCGAGGACGATGGCGGCCATGGTGCCGGAGTACATGGCGGGGCCCAGACGACGGCCCGCGACCAGGAACTCGCTCTTGGACCTGGCGCGGCGCATGCCCCACCAGCCCATGGCCAGCATGCCGAGCAGATAGACGACGATGACTGTGTAGTCGATGGCCATGGAGGGCCTCCTTCGCTCACGGTGTCGGTGTCGCCGGCGGGTGACGAGCACCGACAGTAGGTGGCTGGAAAGCGGCTGCGAAGTGTACGTTTCATCCATCGAGGCCGTTCGGAGTGAAGGAAACGCACACCATGCCGGACCCGGCCGTCCCGCCCACCCCACCCGTCCCGCTGGCCGCGCTGCTGGCCCGCGAGGACCTCGCGCTGCGGCAGATCGCGGGCCCCGTGGACCCCGCCGCCGTCATCCACTGGGCGCACACCTCGGAGATGGCCGACCCGTACCCGTATCTGCTGGGCGGCGAGCTGCTGCTGACGGCGGGCGTGCACGTGCCGGAGGCGGCGGGGTCGGGGGCGTACTTCGACGACTACGTGTCCCGGATCGTCGCGGCGGGCGGGGCGGCGCTCGGGTTCGGTGTGGCGCCCGTGCACGACACGGTCCCGCGCGCCCTGGTGGAGGCCTGCGACGCGTACGAGCTCCCGCTCATCGAGGTCCCGCCGCAGACCACGTTCTCCGGGGTGGCCCGCGCGGTCTGGCAGCTCATGGCCCAGGCCCGCCTCGCCGAACTGCGCCGGGTGACGGAGGCCCAGCAGAGCCTCGCCGCCGCCGCGTCCCGCCCGGACCCGGTGCCGTCCGTGCTGCGGCAACTGGCCCAGCGGCTCGCCGGGCGGGCGGTGCTGTACGGGCCGGAGGGGACGGAGATCGCGAGCGCGGGGCGCGTGGTGCAGGACGCCGCCGGGGCCGCGCTGGCCGAGCTCGCCCAGGTCGTCCGCCCCTCCGGCCCCGGCACCCCCACCTCCGCCACCCACAGCACCGCCGGCACCCATCTCGCCGCCTACGCCCTCGGCGCCGGTCAGGGCTTCGTCCTCGGGGTGGCCGCTCCGGCCCGTGAGCCCGGCGACCACACCATCGCCTCGGTCGCCGCCGTCCTGCTCTCGCTCCTCACCGGCGAGCATCAGAGCGGCGCGGGAGCGGCCCGGTCCTCGGCGCTGGTACGGCTGCTGCTGGGCGCCTCGCCGGAGGAGGTCGCGGTGCTGCTGGGGGCCGGGAGGTGGGTCGTGGTGCACGCCCGCCCCGATGCGCAGACGCCGGACGCCGTGGCGGCCTCGGCGCTCGGTGCCGCGCTCGGGTCGTCGTTGGTCGACCTCGCGAAGGACGTCGTACGGGTGCTCGTGCCCGCCGAGCGGGAGCCGGCCTCGCCGCAGCCCGGCTGGACCCTGGGCGTGAGCGCCGCCGTGGAACCGCGTGACTGGGTCGCCGCCGACACCCAGGCCGCCCGTGCCCTGGCCCGCGCCCGGGCCACCCGCGCCGCCCTCGTCCGGCATGACAGCCGCCCGCGCCTGGCCGCCCTGGTCGCGCCCGACGCCGCCGAGGCGCACTCCCGCGCCCTCCTCGCGCCGATCGCCGGCTCCCCCGCCCTGCTCGACACCCTGCGCACCTGGCTGTCCCTGCACGGCAGTTGGGACCGGACGGCGGTCGCCCTGGCCGTGCACCGCAACACCGTGCGGCAGCGGGTCGCCAAGTGCGCGGCGCTGCTCGACGCCGACCTCGACGACCCCGACGTACGCATGGAGTTGTGGTTCGCCCTGCGTGAGTGACCCGTGTCCCAGCGTCCGGGACACCCCGCACGCGCACAGTCGCCTGCCTCACAATGGACCCCATGCCGATACCCGGGACTCCCAGCCGCGCCGAGCTCGTCGACCACCTCGTACGGACCCGCATCGCGGGCGACGTCGCGACGCCCCGAGAGAACAACCTCTCCCACTACCGTCAGCTCGCGAACGGCAACCGCCACTACTGGCTCGGCCTGGAGCTCGGCGACCGCTGGAGCGACGAGCAGGACGTGCTCGCGGTGATGGCGGAGCGGGTGGGTGTCAACGACGATCCCGAGTACCGGTACGGCCAGGACACCATCGACCCCGAGCTGACGGTCGACGGGCTCGAGCGGATGGCGGCGCGGCTGCGGAAGGCGGCGGAGGGGCAGCAGCGGGTGCTGTTCGCCACCGGTCACCCGGGCGGGCTCCTGGAGGTCCACCACTCCACGGCCGCCGCGCTGCGGGCCGCCGGCTGCGAGATCGTCGTCATCCCGGAGGGGCTCCAGACGGAGGAGGGGTACGTCATGCAGTTCGCGGACGTGGCCGTCCTGGAGCACGGCGCCACGCTGTGGCACACCCACTCCGGCGATCCGATGAAGGCCATCCTGACGGGACTTGAGCGCGAGGGGCGTCCGCTGCCGGACCTGGTCGTCGCAGACCACGGGTGGGCGGGGTACGCCGGGCAGCACGGCGTGGACTCCGTCGGGTACGCCGACTGCAACGACCCCGCCCTCTTCGTCGGCGAGGCGGAGGGCACCGTCCAGGTGACGGTCCCCCTCGACGACCACGTCGTCAGCCCGCGCCACTACGACCCGATGACGGCGTATCTGCTGGCGGAGGCGGGACTCCTCCCGTAGCCCCCTACACCTCTACGGCCAGGGGTTCAGCCCCTCCGTCCGCTGCTGCGCGTGTCCCGGCGTCGGGTCCAGGTACACCCTGGTCACGCCGGGGAACGCGGCCCGCAGCCGCAGTTCGGCCTGTTCGCAGGCCCACTCGATCTGCGCCGCCGTCGACACGTCCCGGAAGTCGACCTTGGCGGCGACCAGCGCCTCCCGCGGCCCCTGGACCAGCGTCGTCAGCTCCAGTACGGCCTCGATGTGCTCCACCGCCACCAGCTCGGCCCTGATCCGCTCCCGCATGGGCTTGGGCAGCGGGCGGCCGATCAGCAGCTCGGCGTTGGACCGCCCGAGCACCCACGCCACGCACAGCAGCAACAGCCCGATGAGCAGCGAGGCGACCCCGTCCCACACGCCCGAGCCGGTGAGCTGCCCGCCGAGCAGCCCGCCCGCGGCGAGCACCAGGCCGATCAGCGCGGCCGAGTCCTCCAGGACGACGGCCTTCACGGCGGTGTCGGGGGTGTTCCGGAGGTAGAGCCTGAACGGCGCCCGGAAGCGGGCCGCCTCGCCGCGCGCCTGCTTCAGTCCCGTCCGCAGCGAGTAGCCCTCCAGGAGGAAGGCGACGCCGAGGACGATGTAGGAGACGAGCGGGTCGCCGAGTTCCTCGCCTTCGACGAGGGTGTGGATGCCGTCGTAGAGGGAGAAGACCGCGCCGCCGACGAAGGTCGCGACGGCGGCCAGCATCGCCCAGATGTAGCGCTCGGGGCCGTAGCCGAGCGGATGGTCCTCGTCGGCGGGCTTCTCGCTGCGCTTCAGGGCGGTGAGCAGGAGCACCTCGGTGACGGTGTCGGCGACCGAGTGCGCGGCCTCGGAGAGCATCGCGCTGGAGCCGCTGATGACACCGGCGACCGCCTTGGCGAGGGCGATGCCGAGGTTGGCGACGGCGGCCACGATCACCGTGAAGGTGCTCTCGCCGCCGCCCTGTTCCGCTGTTTCCGCTTCCGTCATGCCCCTCAGTGTTGCCGAGGAGCCCGGACCACGCCTTCCTGGATCACCGAGATGGCGAGCTGCCCGTCCTGCGTGTAGATGCGCGCCTGGCCGAGCCCGCGGCCGCCGTGCGCGGACGGCGACTCCTGGTCGTACAGGAGCCATTCGTCGGCGCGGAAGGGCCGGTGGAACCACATCGCGTGGTCGAGGGAGGCGCCGACGACGTCCCCGGTCGCCCAGCCGCCGCGGCCGTGCGCGAGCAGGATCGAGTCGAGGAGGGTCATGTCGGAGACGTAGGTGGCGAGGACGACGTGCAGGAGGGGGTCGTCGGAGAGCTTGCCGTTGGTGCGGAACCAGACCTGCGAGTGCGGCTCGCGCGGCTCGCCGAACCTCCCGTACGGCGGCTCGTCGACGTAGCGCAGGTCGATCGCCTCGCGGGCCTCCAGGAACTTCTCGATGACGTCCGGCGCGATGTGGTCGTAGCCGCGCAGCCGCTCCTGCGAGGTGGGGAGCGTGGCGGGGTCGGGGGCGGCCGGCATGGGGGCCTGGTGGTCGAAGCCTTCCTCGTGCTTCTGGAAGGACGCCGACAGGGCGAAGATCGGCTGGCCGTGCTGGACGGCGACGACCCGGCGGGCGGTGAAGGAGCGGCCGTCGTTCATGCGCTCGACCGTGTAGACGATCGGCGCGCCCGGGTCCCCGGCGCGCAGGAAGTACGCGTGCAGGGAGTGGGCGAGACGGTCCTCGGGGACCGTGCGCCCGGCGGCGACGAGCGCCTGGGCCGCGACCTGACCGCCGAACACGCGCGGGACGATGGCGGGCCGGGACTGGCCGCGGAAGATGTTCTCCTCGATCTGCTCCAGGTCGAGCAGATCGAGGAGACCCTGTAGTGCCTGACTCATGCAGTCATTTCTACTGGTCAGCGATTGCGGGGACCTTACAGGCCCATGTCCTTGGCGATGATCGTCTTCATGATCTCGTTCGTGCCGCCGTAGATCCGGTTGACGCGGTTGTCCGCGTACAGGCGGGCGATCGGGTACTCGTTCATGAAGCCGTAGCCGCCGTGCAGCTGGAGGCAGCGGTCGATGACGCGGTGCGCGACCTCGGTGCAGAACAGCTTCGCGGAGGCGGCCTCGGCCGGGGTCAGCTCGCCCGCGTCCAGCGCCTCGGTGGCGCGGTCGGCGACCGCCTCGGCGGCGTCGACCTCGGCCTTGCAGGCGGCCAGCTCGAACTTGGTGTTCTGGAAGGTGGCGACGGGCTTGCCGAAGACCGTGCGGTCCGTGACGTACTGCTGGGCGAACCGGACGGCGGCCTTGGCCTGGGCGTAGGCGCCGAAGGCGATGCCCCAGCGCTCGGACGCCAGGTTGTGGCCGAGGTAGTAGAAGCCCTTGTTCTCCTCGCCGAGCAGGTCCTCGACCGGAACCTTCACGTCGACGAACGCCAGCTCGGCGGTGTCGGAGGTGCGCAGACCGAGCTTGTCCAGCTTCCGCCCGATGGAGTAGCCCTCGGCCTTGGTGTCGACGGCGAAGAGGGAGATGCCGTGGCGGCGGTCCTCGGGGGTGGAGGAGGCGGTACGGGCGGCCACGATCACGCGGTCGGCGTGGACGCCGCCGGTGATGAAGGTCTTGGCGCCGTTGAGGACGTAGTGCGTGCCGTCCTCGCTCAGCTTGGCGGTGGTCTTCATGCCCGCGAGGTCGGAACCGGTGCCCGGCTCGGTCATCGCCAGCGCCCACATCTCCTCGGCGGAGACGAACTTGGGCAGGTAGCGCTTCTTCTGCTCGTCGGTGGCGAGCATCTTGATGTACGGCAGGGCGAGCAGCACGTGCACACCGGAGCCGCCGAAGTGGACGCCCGCGCGGGCGGTCTCCTCGTACATCACGGCCTCGAACTTGTACGAGTCGATGCCGGCGCCGCCGAACTCCTCCGGCACGTTGATGCCGAACAGGCCCAGCTCGGCGAGCTTGTAGTAGAACTCGCGCGGCGCCTGACCGGCCGCGAACCACTCGTCGTAGACGGGGACGACCTCGGCCTCGATGAAGGCCCGGAGGGTCTCCCGGAACGCCTCGTGATCCTCGTTGAACACCGTACGGCGCACCGCCGCCACCTCCACCTGGCTCAGGGTCGCTTGTCTAAGCGCTTGCTCAGAAGACAAAGGTACCGGCCGGTAGGGAGGGCCGTCCAGGGGAACCCGTCCGTAACGCTCGTCACTCCCCCGCGGCTCCGAACGCCCCCCGGGCCATCCGGTGCAGCAGCCCCGCCGTGACCGCGCGGCCCGGCAGGGCCCCGGGGCGGCCCAGGTGCGGGGTCGAGTTCAGCAGGCCGAAGACCGAGTGGACGGCGGACCGGGCGGCGGGTTCCGCGAGGGCCGGGTACACCTCGCGGACGACCTCCACCCACAGCTCGACGTACTGCCGCTGAAGCTGGCGGACCAGCTTGCGGTCGCTGTCGCGGAGGCGGTCCAGCTCGCGGTCGTGCAAGGTGATCAAAGGCCGGTCGTCCAGGGCGAAGTCGATGTGGCCCTCGATGAGGGAGTCGAGGACGTCCGCCGCCGAGGAACCGTCCGCCTCGGCCAGCCGCCGCCTCGCGCCCCGCAGCAGCTGTTCGCTGATCCCCACCAGCAGCTCCGCCAGCATCGCGTCCTTGCCCGCGAAGTGCCGGTAGAGGCCGGGGCCGCTGATGCCGACGGCGGCCCCTATCTCGTCCACGCCGACGCCGTGGAAGCCGCGCTCGGCGAAGAGTCGAGCGGCCTCCTTGAGGATCTGCTCGCGGCGGGTGGGGGCGTCGGTTCTGGTGGCCATGAAAGCAATTCTAGACAGGGAGGTTAGCGGTCGTTAACCTGAAGGAAATGGTTAACGCTCATTAACAGTCGACCACTGGGTGAGGGGACCGCAGGATGCACGAGGCACCGGAGCTGACGAGCGCGGCAGACCCCGCGTCGGAGGCCTGGAGGGCCAACGAGGAGGCGCACCTCGCGCTCGTCGGGGAGCTGCGCGGCAAGCTGGCCGCCGCCCGCCTGGGCGGGGGTGAGAAGGCGCGTGCCCGGCACACCGCGCGCGGCAAGCTGCTGCCGCGCGACCGGGTGGACACGCTCCTCGACCCGGGTTCGCCGTTCCTGGAGCTGGCCCCCCTCGCCGCCGACGGGCTCTACGACGGCCAGGCCCCGGCCGCCGGCGTGATCGCCGGGATCGGGCGGGTCAGCGGGCGCGAGTGCGTGATCGTCGCCAACGACGCGACCGTCAAGGGCGGCACGTACTACCCGATGACGGTGAAGAAGCACCTGCGCGCCCAGGAAGTCGCCCTGGAGAACCGCCTGCCCTGTCTGTACCTGGTGGACTCCGGCGGCGCCTTCCTGCCGATGCAGGACGAGGTCTTCCCGGACCGCGAGCACTTCGGGCGGATCTTCTACAACCAGGCCCGGATGTCCGGCGCCGGCATCCCGCAGATCGCCGCCGTCCTCGGCTCCTGCACGGCCGGTGGCGCGTACGTCCCCGCGATGAGCGACGAGGCCGTGATCGTCCGCAACCAGGGCACGATCTTCCTGGGCGGCCCGCCCCTGGTGAAGGCCGCCACCGGCGAGGTCGTCACGGCCGAGGAGCTGGGCGGCGGTGAGGTCCACGCGCGCGTGTCCGGGGTGACCGACCACCTCGCGGAGGACGACGCGCACGCGCTGCGGATCGTGCGGAACATCGTCGCCACGCTCCCCGCGCGCGGGACGCTCCCGTGGTCCGTCGAGCCGGCCGTCGAGCCGAAGGTCGACCCGTACGGCCTCTACGGCGCCGTCCCGGTCGACTCCCGCACCCCCTACGACGTCCGCGAGGTCATCGCGCGCGTGGTCGACGGCTCCCGCTTCGCGGAGTTCAAGTCCGAGTTCGGGCAGACCCTGGTCACCGGCTTCGCCCGCATCCACGGCCACCCGGTCGGCATCGTCGCCAACAACGGCATCCTGTTCTCCGAGTCCGCCCAGAAGGGCGCCCACTTCATCGAGCTGTGCGACCAGCGCGGCATCCCGCTGGTGTTCCTGCAGAACATCTCCGGGTTCATGGTGGGGCGTTCGTACGAGGCCGGTGGCATCGCCAAGCACGGCGCCAAGATGGTCACGGCCGTCGCCTGCACACGCGTACCGAAGCTGACGGTCGTGGTCGGCGGCTCGTACGGCGCGGGCAACTACTCCATGTGCGGCCGGGCCTACTCGCCCCGCTTCCTGTGGATGTGGCCCAACGCCAAGATCTCCGTCATGGGCGGCGAGCAGGCCGCCTCGGTCCTCGCTACCGTCAAGCGGGACCAGTTGGAGGCCCGGGGCGAGGACTGGCCCGCGGAGGCCGAGGAGGCCTTCAAGGACCCGATCCGTGCGCAGTACGACCGCCAGGGGAATGCCTACTACGCGACGGCCCGCCTGTGGGACGACGGGGTCATCGACCCCCTGGAGACCCGCCAGGTGCTGGGCCTGGCCCTGACCGCCTGTGCGAACGCCCCGCTGGGTGACCCCCAGTTCGGCGTCTTCCGGATGTGATGAGGGGTTTTACGAGGATGTTCGACACGGTACTTGTGGCCAACCGGGGCGAGATCGCCGTCCGCGTCATCCGGACCCTGCGCGCCCTGGGCGTGCGCTCGGTGGCCGTCTTCTCCGACGCCGACGCGGACGCCCGGCACGTCCGGGAGGCCGACACGGCGGTACGACTGGGCCCGGCGCCGGCCGCCGAGAGCTATCTGTCGGTGGAGCGGCTGCTGGAGGCGGCCGCCCGCAGCGGCGCCCAGGCCGTCCACCCCGGCTACGGTTTCCTCGCCGAGAACGCCGCCTTCGCGCGCGCGTGCGCCGACGCCGGGCTGGTCTTCATCGGCCCGCCCGCGGACGCCATCTCCCTGATGGGCGACAAGATCCGCGCCAAGGAGACGGTGGCCGCGGCAGGGGTGCCGGTGGTGCCGGGCGGCCGGGACCCGGAACTGGCCTCCGCCGCTCTGGAACTGGGTGCCCCGGTCCTGCTGAAGCCCTCCGCCGGCGGCGGCGGCAAGGGCATGCGTCTGGTGCGGGACCTGTCGGTGCTGGACGACGAGATCGCCGCCGCCCGCCGCGAGGCCCGCGCCTCCTTCGGCGACGACACGCTCCTGGTGGAGCGGTGGATCGACCGCCCCCGGCACATCGAGATCCAGGTCCTGGCGGACGGCCACGGCAACGTCGTCCACCTGGGCGAGCGCGAGTGCTCCCTCCAGCGCCGCCACCAGAAGATCATCGAGGAGGCCCCGTCGGTCCTCCTGGACGAGGCCACGCGCGCGGCGATGGGCGAGGCGGCGGTCCAGGCGGCGCGCTCGTGCGGCTACCGGGGCGCGGGCACGGTGGAGTTCATCGTCCCCGGCGGCGACCCCGCCTCGTACTACTTCATGGAGATGAACACCCGCCTCCAGGTGGAGCACCCGGTCACCGAGCTCATCACCGGCCTGGACCTGGTGGAGTGGCAGCTGCGGGTGGCGGCGGGCGAGCGGCTGGCCTTCGGGCAGGAGGACGTACGCCTCACCGGCCACGCGATCGAGGCGCGCGTCTGCGCGGAGGACCCGGCCCGCGGCTTCCTCCCCTCCGGCGGCACGGTCCTGCGGCTCCACGAGCCGCAGGGCGACGGCGTCCGCACCGACTCCGGCCTCCTGGAGGGCTCCGAGGTCGGCAGCCTGTACGACCCGATGCTGTCCAAGGTCATCGCGTACGGCCCCGACCGCGCGACGGCCCTGCGCAAGCTCCGCGCCGCTCTCGCGGACACGGTCACGCTGGGCGTACAGACCAACGCGGGGTTCCTGCGGCGGCTGCTGGCCCATCCGGATGTGGTCGCGGGGCGGCTGGACACGGGGCTGGTCGAACGCGAAGTGGACGGGCTCGTGGGCGACGAGGTGCCCGCGGAGGTGTACGCGGCGGCTGCGCTGCTCCGTCAGGCGGCACTCGCGCCGGCCGCGGACACCGGGTGGGCCGACCCGTTCGCCGCGGCGGACGGCTGGCGGCTGGGCGGCGAGCGGGCCTGGACGGCACACCCTCTGCACGTGCCGGGCCACGAGCCGGTGACGGTGCGCGTGCGCAGCACGCCGGACGGCGGGACCGAAGTGCTCGTGGGCTCCGCGGAGGCGGCTCTGCGCGGGACCGCGGCCGTCGCCTCGGCGGGCCGTTTCACCTGCCTCCTCGACGGCGTCGCGCACACCTTCGCTGCCCTGCCGGACGGCACCTGGCTGGGCCGCGACGGCGACGTGTGGCACGTCCGGGACCACGACCCGGTGGCGGCGTCCCTGTCCGGCGCGGCCCACGCGGGCGCCGACTCGCTCACCGCGCCGATGCCGGGGACGGTGACGGTGGTGAAGGTCGCCGTGGGAGACGAAGTGACGGCCGGACAGAGCCTGTTGGTGGTGGAGGCGATGAAGATGGAGCACGTCGTCTCCGCCCCGCACGCGGGCACGGTCGCCGAACTGGACGTCAAGCCGGGCGCGACGGTCGCGATGGACCAGGTGCTGGCCGTCATCACCCCCGTGGAGGACGAGACATGACACTCCCCATGGTCGTACCGCAGGAAGGCCTGCCGTCGCGGGTCCGCATCCACGAGGTCGGCGCGCGCGACGGCCTCCAGAACGAGAAGGCGACCGTCCCGACCGAGGTCAAGGCGGAGTTCATCCACCGCCTGGCCGACGCGGGCCTGACGACGATCGAGGCGACGAGCTTCGTCCACCCCAAGTGGGTGCCCCAACTGGCGGACGCGGAGCAGCTGTTCCCGCGGCTGGCCGACGTGAAGGCGGACCTTCCGGTACTGGTGCCGAACGAACGCGGTCTGGAGCGCGCCCTGGCGCTGGGCGCGACCCGGGTGGCGGTCTTCGCCAGCGCCAGCGAGTCGTTCGCGAAGGCCAACCTCAACCGCACGCTGGACGAGGCGCTGGCCATGTTCGAGCCGACGGTGGCGCGCGCAAAGGAAGCGGGCGTGCACGTCCGCGGCTACCTCTCCATGTGCTTCGGCGACCCGTGGGAGGGCCCGGTCCCGGTGCCGCAGGTCGTCCAGGTCTGCCGGGCGCTGCTCGACATGGGCTGCGACGAGCTGAGCCTGGGCGACACGATCGGCGTGGCGACCGCAGGCCATGTGAGGGCACTCCTGACCGCCCTGAACGAGGCCGGGATCCCCACGCAGGCGCTGGGCGTGCACTTCCACGACACGTACGGCCAGGCGCTCGCCAACACCTACGCGGCGCTACAGCACGGCGTCACCACGGTCGACTCCTCCGCGGGCGGCCTCGGCGGCTGCCCGTTCGCCAAGTCGGCCACCGGCAACCTCGCCACCGAAGACCTCGTGTGGATGCTGCAAGGCCTCGGCATCGACACCGGGGTCGACCTCGACCGTCTAGTCGCCACGAGCGAGTGGATGGCCGACCACCTGGGCCGACCCAGCCCGTCCCGCACCGTTCGAGCCCTGTCCCACAAGGAGCAGTGACCCGCGATGGACCACCGACTCTCCCCCGAACTCGAAGAACTCCGCCGCACGGTGGAGGAGTTCGCGCACGAGGTAGTCGCCCCCAAGATCGCCGACTACTACGAACACCACGAGTTCCCCTACGAGATCGTCCGTGAGATGGGCCGCATGGGCCTGTTCGGCCTGCCGTTCCCCGAGGAGTACGGCGGCATGGGCGGCGACTACCTGGCGCTGGGCGTGGCGCTGGAGGAGCTGGCGAGGGTCGACTCGTCGGTGGCGATCACGCTGGAGGCCGGGGTCTCCCTGGGCGCGATGCCCCTGCATCTCTACGGCACGGAGGCGCAGAAGCAGGAGTGGCTCCCGCGCCTGTGCTCGGGCGAACTCCTGGGCGCGTTCGGCCTGACGGAACCGGACGGCGGCAGCGACGCGGGCGCGACGCGCACGACGGCGACGCTGGACGCGTCCACGAACGAGTGGGTGATCAACGGCACGAAGTGCTTCATCACCAACTCGGGTACGGACATCACGGGCTTGGTGACGGTGACGGCGGTGACGGGCCGCAAGCCCGACGGCAAGCCCCTGATCTCCTCGATCATCGTCCCCTCCGGCACCCCGGGCTTCACGGTGGCGCCCCCGTACTCGAAGGTGGGCTGGAACGCGTCGGACACAAGGGAGTTGTCCTTCACCGACGTCCGCGTCCCGGCGGCGAACCTGCTCGGCGAGGAGGGCCGCGGCTACGCCCAGTTCCTGCGCATCCTGGACGAGGGCCGCATCGCGATCGCGGCGCTCTCCACGGGCCTGGCGCAAGGCTGCGTGGACGAGTCGGTGAAGTACGCGAAGGAACGCCATGCCTTCGGCAAGCCGATCGGCGCGAACCAGGCCATCCAGTTCAAGATCGCGGACATGGAGATGAAGGCCCACACCGCCCGCCTGGCGTGGCGGGACGCGGCATCGCGCCTGGTGTCAGGCGAGCCCTTCAAGAAGGAAGCGGCCCTGGCCAAGCTCTACTCGTCGACGATCGCGGTGGACAACGCCCGCGACGCGACACAGATCCACGGCGGCTACGGCTTCATGAACGAGTACCCGGTGGCCCGCATGTGGCGCGACTCCAAGATCCTGGAGATCGGGGAGGGGACGAGTGAGGTGCAGCGGATGCTGATCGCCCGGGAGTTGGGGTTGGTGGGGTGACCGCGCGCCCGCAGCGGGTACGGACTCGGCGGCCCAGCCGCCGCCGTAGAGGTTGATGACGGTGAGCATCATCCATGTGTTCCTGTGTCGGATGCTGGGCGTGAAGGTGCCGGGCAGCGGCAGGCGGCGGGCCGTCCCGCGCCAGGCCGTTCCGGCATGCCCGAGCCGCCTCGTCCGGCCGGCTGGTCGCTTCCCGTGCACCGTTCGCCTTACCGGCTGCCCGTGCGGACATCACTGACAGGGAATCGGCGGGATACGGTACGTGCCGCCACCGAGAAGCCTGCACAGGTAGTTCTCGCGGCGGCGTTGGAAGAAAGCACGCCCGCGGCCGCCAGTGACGACGGCGGAGGCGGCGACCAGACTTTCGGCTTGGGTGGGGGTGTTGCAGGAGTCGCCGCGGGCCATGCTCAATTCGCCGCCTGGCCAATAGGCGATGGGCCCGCCGAACAAAAGCCGGCGGGCCCACCGTTGGCTAGCCCAGAGCTAGCCGATCCAGCAAACTAGGGGAGCGGGTTTCCTTTCACGGCATCCTCGACCAATTCCCTGAAAAACTCGTCGACATAGCAGAGCGCGAGCGGGCTGCAGGCCGCCTGAAAAACTACGCCGTCGCTCCAGGAAATCATCCACCCCCCTTCGGGGAGTGCGCGCCGCACCCGTTCCACAGGAACCCCCTCCAGCTCTGTTTCGCTCACATCGATCTCGATGTGCCATCCGGGATTATCCGATGTGGCCATCTTGATGCCGAATTCGTGCTCCCACTCGCCGTCACAGTTGGCCGCGTACCACGCTTGCACGAAGCGCATTCCTTGATTTTCATCAGGGGCAGCCGAGGGGCTTTTCCCAGTCTTCTGGTGCACGCGCGTCACCTCCATTCGGAGAATTAATATGAGGAGTATCCACCTTCGTACCGTCTGCGTTTGTGTGGAATGGTCCCTCCAGGTCGAATCGCTTCACCAGTTCAAACGGAGCTGGGTTGCGAGGATTGGACTGAGGCGCCCACTCCGCGTACTTCTTGATCTGCCCTGTCCCGCCGTGCCGTACGAATGTAGTGTGCGGTCCCTCTGCATCGTAGTTCGGCCGCTGCCCAGGCTTGCGCCCCATGTTGTGGACCAGGACGCTGGCGTCGCCTGCCACAACATAAAACGTATGCAACTCGCTGACGGTGAGGTTGTGGACTGTCGCCATCAGGACCGTCCAGCGCTGCACTCTGGTGATCTGGACGTGGGTGCCAGAATCAGTGCTCAGCCAGTCCCCAGGTTCCAGGTCCGTGGCGTCGATCCACTTGCCCAGTTCCGGCACCCAGAAGGGATGTCCGTCAGTGGCGGTGACCGAGGCTGTCTTCGAGCCCTCCAGCCCGTCGGTGTCGACGGTGACCTTGACGAGATGCTTGAGTCCCGTGCCCTTGATCTCGGCGGCGACCGTCTCAGCCTTGGTCTCACCGGTCTCGGGATCGGTGGCGAGCACCTTGTCGCCGATGTCGACGTCTTCGATCTTCTTCGTCGAGCCGTCGGCCATCAGGACAAGCGTGCCCGGGGTAAAGCTGTTTGGGTGCTTGACCAGGCAGGCTTCCGCGGCATCCTCGGCGGCCTCCGCTGCCTTCTGGGTCTTCTTCCAGTCCTTGAAGCCCGCCCAGAGCTTCTTGCCCAGCCCGTAGATGCGCTTGCCGAGGGCGTAGGCCTTGTCGAGGCGGTACCAGTACTTCGAGGCGAGCCGGCCGAGCGGGCCGCCGCTGATGAGGGACGAGACGATGTTGACGGCGGTCGAGCCGCACGAACCCAAACTGCCGGTGGTGAAGCAGTCGAGTGCGTCGGTGATGCCCAACTCATCCGCAACGATCTGGGCCAGTTCTTTGGCTATGAGGATCGCGCGCGCCTTGGCTGCGGCCGCAGCGGCCTGGGCCTGGCGCTTCTTCACTTCGGCGGCGGAGTCGGAGCCTAGGGCCTCTTCGAGGGTGACTCCGGCCGCCTGCGCGTTGGCCGAGACCCGTACGGGTCCTGGCTCATGGCCGGGCGTGCTGTTCTCGCACTGGGGGCACGGCCGCGTCGGGCAGTCGATCTCGGCGCAGGTGCCGCTGGGGTCGTCGTTGACGACTGGGCTGTTGTTGCCGTACGCGTAGCCGTTGATCTGCTGCGGGTTGTCGTAGTTGATGACCGGGTCGGCGGAGAGGAAGCGGCCGGTGTCCGAGTCGTATTCGCGTGCCCCGAGCGTAGTCAGACCGGTGGACTCCTGGATGGTGCCACCCACGAAGCCCTTGTCGTTCACCCAGCCCGACGTCGAAGACGACGACTCGTCGCGCGCGTTGCCGAACGGATCCGACCTGCGGCGCTCTGTCGTGCCCGTCTTCGCGTCGACCGAGAGCTGCGCCGTGCCCTGGTGGTCGGAGGCCAGGAAGTGGACGCCGTCCGCCTCCCGCATCGCGACCGTCGCGCCGCCGAAGCCGTAGTAACGCGTCGTCGTCACCTTCGACGTCGACTTGTCGTAGTGCAGCTCCATGCCGGGCAGGTAGAACGTCTTCTCCGTCGGGGTGTTGCGCAGGATGCGCTCACCCGCCGCGTCGTACTTGTACGACGTGACCGAGCCGTCGGCGTTCGTGACGGTCGTCAGCTCGCCCTGCTTGTCCCAGTCCAGGGTCTGGGTGTCGCCGGACAGGACACGGGTCTTGGTGCTGCCGGACGCGTTGTAGGTGTAGGTGTCCTGGGAGGTGACCTCCGGTGTCGTGCTCGTCGCCGCCGTCTTCTCGGTCACCGACGAAACCGTGTGCGGGCCCGAGGCCGCCCCGTTCGGGCCGGAGCCCGTCTCGCCGTACTTATACGTACGGGTTGACGTCGCCGCACCGTTCAGTCCGTGCCGGACCTCACTCGTCCGGTTGTTGAGCGAGTCGTAGCCGTACTCCGTCCAGTACGGAGACGTACCACCGACCGTCGAGGACGACGCACCCGACGCACACGCCGAATCCGTGCTGCCCGTGCCCTTCGCGTCGTTGGGCGTCACCGACGACGTCCACGTCTCCGACAGCCGCTGCAGACCGTCGTACGCGAAGCACTGCACGTCACTCGCCGCACCGGTCGGGGTGTCCGTGATCGAGAGGACATTGCCGGTCGCGTCGTACGTGTAGTTCGCGTCGTACGCCTTGGCCGATCCACCCTCGACCGTCACCGACGAGTTGGTGAGGCGGTCCGTGCCGGTCTCGTAGGAGTTGGTGATCCACGTCTTGGGTGTCGAGGAGACGCCCGTGTACAGCTCGATCTGTTCCAGGTTCGAAGTCGGGGAGTACGAGGCGTCTGTCACATAACTACCGCCAGACAGAGACGTGTTGATGCCCACCGGACGCTGGAGATCGTCGTACACGAAGCCCAGCGCCTCGGCGCCCAGGTCCCCTGCCGCCGGCAGGCCCTGGCCCTGCACCGTGCCGTCGTCGTTGTACTGGGTCGTGTACTCGTACGTACCGCCGAGTTCCGGCTCCGCCGTCTTCGACAGGAAGTACTTCGTGGACACCGGCTTGTAGTCGTTGTCCGCGTCGAGCGTCGGGTAGGTCACGGACGAGTAGACCGCGCCGTCCCTGTACGTGTAGACGCCGTACAACTCGCCCTTGACGGCGGTGTCGTACTTGGTCACCGACAGCTTGGTGCCCGTCGTCGGCTCGCCCTGCCAGGTCGAGGCCGGGCGGCCCAACTCGTCGTAGACCGTGGACGTTTTGTCACCGTTGACAGTGACCGACGCCAGGCGGTCCAACTCGTCGTACGTGAACGAGGAGGAACCCGTGTCCGGGTCCTTGGCCGTGTCCTTCAGGCCCAGTTGGTTGTAGGTGTACGACCACACGTTGCCCGCGTCGTCCTTGACCGAGGTCAGCCGACCCGCGTCGTCGTAGCCGTAGGACGTGGTGACCGCGTCACCGTCCGTCGGGTACTGGATCTGGGTCGTGGTGCGGTCCCGGGCGTCCGTCACGACCGTGGTCTTCGTGCCGCCTGAGGGCGGCGTGGTCGTGACGCGGTCACCGCCGTACGCGAACGTCGTGCGGTACTTCTCCTCGCCCTGGACCTTGAAGACCGACGCCATGGCGCGGCCCGCGCCGTCGTACTCCGTGACCGTCTGCGAGTCCAGGTCGGCGTTGACCGGCTCGAAGAGCGTCGAGGCCGGCGCGCCGGTGGCGTAGTAGGTGTCGTTGACCTTCACCAGACGACCGGAGCCGTCGTAGAGGGTGTCGGCGACCATGCGACCGCCGCCCTGGCCCTCCGTCTGTTCCTGACGAGGCCGCAAGAAGCCGTCGTACAGCGACCATTCACTGCCGTACGAGGTCCCGTCGTTCTCGATCTTCTGGGTGTGAATGGCGGTCGGGGCGGTGTTACGGACCAGGTAGTCATACGTGATCGACGGGGTCAGGCCGATGCGATCCGGCAACCAGACCGAGGTCAGGCGGCCCAGGCCGTCGTAGGCCAGTTCGGTGCGCTTGCCGTTCTGGTCGACCTTCGCCTTCGGCTGACCCCACTGCGGGGCGTACTCCGTCGACGTCGTCCAGCCGAGGCGGTTGGTCGTCGTCGACTTCGTCGCCAGGCCGTAGGTGTCCGTGTACGTCGTCGAGGACGTGTACGTCGTCGACGAGGACGCCGTCTGGGCGTCCTTGACCACCAGGGGACGGCCGTAGTCGTCGTACGTGGTTACGGCGGTCGTCTGGTATGTCGCCGTCGTGCCGTTGTGCGACTGCAGGCGCTTGACCGTGGTCGGGTCGCCCTTCGTCGGAGCCGCGCCCAGGGTCGTCGAACCGTCGTAGTAGGTCAGGTCGTCGGAGATGACGTCCTTTCGGCGGTCCGGGGTGCTCGCGCAGTCGACGCCGACCTTCTCCACCCGCGACACGTACGAGTACAGGTGCAAGCTCGCGTTGTCCGCGTACTCAGTGCGCGTGCACTGGTTGTCGTCGACACCCACCTCGCCGTCGTCGTCCACCCGGAGCGGGCGGCCGGTCGCATCGTCGTACGACGTCGTCGACTTGGTGTGCCGCCAGCCGCCGACGGCGAGTGCCGTGTAGGAGTCCGTCGACGTCGTCGCGACATAGCGGGCCTTACGGGTGCCGAAGCCCTCCGTCTGGGTCGCCGTCACCGCCGTCCACGGCACCGTCACCGACTTCTGCGTCACGTCGGAGCCGTCGTAGGTGACCGTCTCCAGCTGCTGGCCGGCCTTCCAGTCGGTGTCCTCGTAGGAGGTGCCGAAGGAGTCCTTGACCGTCGCGGAGCGGGACGCACCGTTCTTGTCGACGTCGCCGTCGAGGCCCCGGAAGAAGGTCTGCTCGGTCTTGGTGTTGGAGGCGGAGTTGGTGCCGTCCGAGGTGACGGTCCGGACCGTGCCGTAGCCGCGCCAGTCGCTCCAGGTGCGGTACTCGTCCTTGGAGATGCCGTCTGCCTTGGTCTTGCGCCAGCCCGCGTCACCGACGTAGGTGTACGACGTGACCTGGTCGGCGTTGCCACCGGTCAGGTCGGTCTCGACGACCGACTCGACGACGTACTTGTGGAACCAGTCCGTGACCGGGTCCTTGGCGCCAGGCGGGTTCCACTTCACCGGGAAGCAGCGCTTGGTGGAGGAGTCCTCGGCCGGGACGTTGTCAGCGGTGCACTCGGTGGCCGCGTAGTTGACGCTGAGCGTGCCGCCGCTCTCGTTCTTCACCGCCGAGAGACGGAAGCGGTTGAACGGCTGAATGTTGTCGCCGGGCTTGTCGACACGGTTGGCCAGCTGCTTGCCGTACAGCTCAACGGTCGGCACGGACGCAGCGGTGCCGACCTTGCCCACGTGATCGATGGCGTTCAGCCAAAGGGACTTGGAGCCGTCGCCGTTGTCCGTGAAGACGTGGGACAGGCTCCACTCGTCGACCGCGGAGAACGTCGAGTCACCGGTACGGATCTGCGTGGTGATCTTCGTGAGCTTCTTGCGGGTCCAGAACGTGGGCGAGTTCTGGCCGGGGCACTTGGTGTTCGCCTTGCAGTTCTGGTCCCAGGGCACGTCCGGCCAGCGGCTGGCCGTGGCGTCGGTGAGGTCGGAGGGCTCGCAGTCGGCCGGGTCGCCGATGCAGCGCTCGGCGGTGGTGAAGACGACCCGGGCGGCCGGCTGGGTGGAGTACACCTTGCCCGCGCGCTGTCCGTAGTCGATCCGCTTGAGGTAGCCGCCGCGGATGTACGGCTTGCCGTTCTCCGTGGTCTTCAGACCCTGCGTGTAGTAGTTGGTCTCTGTGCCGTAGTAGTACGACGCCACGTTGCCGTGCGGATCGATGACGTGGTCGAGGTTCCAGCGCCAGGCCTGCGTGCAGTAGGCGTCCGCGAAGGTCGCTTTGTAGCAGGGCTCCCCGGAGTCGTCGCCGTAGACCGGCTCGGTCCAGGTGGAGTTGGTCTCCTCGTTGCCGCTCGCGTAGCCGGGCAGCCGGTTCTGGCCGAAGAAGTACTGGGTGCCGTCAGTGGTCGTGATCTTCCAGTACTCACCGTTGTCGTCGCCGTTGGTGGCGCCGGTGAGGTGCTCGACCTTCGAGTTGTTGTCGGAGCTGATCCGCCACTTGCCGGTCGAGCTGTCCTTGATGAGCTGACCCGAGGTGCCGCCGCTGAGCGAGAGGGTGGCGTTGTCGTACGCCCAGCAGTGGTCGCCGTTGGTGTCGTCGTGGCCGTCGTCGGCGCAGGCCTTGTAGCTGCGCTCGATGTAACCCGGGTCGTAGGAGAAGCCCTGACCGATCCACGAGCCCTGGTTGTTCGTCGTGGCCGTCTGGCCGTCGATCGTCTGGGAGTTGTAGCTCAGTCCGACGGACGGCTGCGTGCCGCCCGGGACCGGCGGTGTCGTGATCGGGTAGTCCCAGGTGAAGGCACCCGACGAGGTGTTCACACCCCAATCGGAGGACAGCGTCAGACCGGTCGCCTTGTAGTCGCCGCCGTCACCGCTGCTGCCGGAAGTCGCGGCGAGGACAGTGGCGGATGCGGTGGCCGTTCCGGCGGCGAGCAGCTGGGCCGAGGGGCCCGAGGTGTCACCGGCCGCCTGCACGGTCGCGGTCAGCGTCTGCTTCTCCGCGTTGTTCGCGCTCTTCAGGTACGTCGGTGTCGAGCAGGCCCTCTTCTCGGGCGTCGTCAGCACACACTCCGGGTACTGGACGAGCCGGAGCCTGGAGCCGTAGCCGGCGCCGTAGGCGTTGGCGAAGTCGGAGTAGTCCAGGCTGATTTGGGCAGCGCCTCGGGCGGCCTCGCCGTCGATGCGGGCGACGGTGAACAGGACGCCGTCGATGCCGGCGGCGGCGGTGGCCTTGCGGCCCAGCACCTCCACGCGGACGGAATCCACGCCCTTGGCAGCGGACTTCGCGGTGAGGGGCAGGCTCTCGGCCTTGGCGGCCGCCTTGCCGGACAGGTCGACCTCGGCGCTTCCGGCCTTCGGCCAGTGCGTCTCGTCGGCTTGCTTGACGGCGGCCTTCTCGGCCTCGTCGGCCTTCCTGAACTTCTTGGCCTTGACGCTCTTGCCGTCGACAGGATCGTTCGCCTGTGTCTTCGGCTTGGTCAGACCGTCCGAAGCCGTGGCCGTGGGCGGTGCGTACTGAGGGAGCAGGCCGATCGACAGGGACAGGCCCAGCAGCAGCGCGGCCCGTCTACGGCCGGTGCGCCAGGCCGGTCTGGCCGACCGGAACCAGGGGGGCGAGGACATGACATCTCCATCTGAGTAGAGGGATGGCGACAGGTGAAAGGAGGCAGCCAGATGTGTGGGCGGGCGGCCACGCTGCCGCCCGCCCACACTGTCGGGGTGTTATGCCGAGGTCTCGGTCTCCGAGATGCTGGCGCCGGCCGGCATGACCGCCACCAGCGCCACCAGCGAGGCGTCCAACGGGCCCTGGTACATGCGGACCTCGTCGACCGCGCCGGAGAAGTACTCCCCCGCGGTGGCGCCGGCAAGGTTGCGCCCGACCTGGAGACGCGTGGTGCTGAAGTCCCAGGTGTTATCCCAGGCGGCATCAGCCACCGCGACCCCGTTGACGTACAGAAGGACGTCGCCGAAGACAGCGTTGTAGACGAGGGTCAGGTGGTCGCCGTCGCCCTCCGAACTCGGCCGGTCACCGGCGTCGAGGATCGTGGTCGTCACCGGCGACGAGGAGTCCGCATCGGTCACCACCAGCCGCCAACGGGCTTCGGCCGCCGAGTACTTCACCCTGATCGCACTGCCCTTGGTGCCGGTCAGCGCCAGCACCGTCTCGTCCGCGGTCGGGCTCGCCGAGGCCAGCCGGGCACGGGCGGTCAGGGTGAAGCTGTCCTCCGCGGAGAGCGGTCCGGCCGTCGCGCGGGTGGCGTAGGCGTTCGTGCCGTTGAGGTCCAAGTGACCGTCTCCCCAGAGGGGTTCGGCCGGCGGCACACAGTCGGGGTCGGCCTCGGGGTCGCAGGAGTCGTTCGGCTGGTAGATCTTGGCGCCGCCGCCCAGGGTCAGGCTGGTGCCGCCGCCCGTTTCCGGGGAGAAGCGGGAAGCCTCTTCGTCCAGCTGCCAGTAGGACAGCTGGTGCGGCTGGATGCCGCCGATCTCCTGACCTTCGACGGGCGGAACAACCCGGTCGTAGAGTTTTACGTCGGCGACGCTGCCCTTGAGGGGAGCTGTGTAGCCGTCGAGGTCCAGCTTGCGGCCGACCTGCAATGCCCCGGAAGCGCTCCAGACGGACTGTCGGGCCTGGACGTCGTCAGCGACGACGTGGCCGTTGACGTACAGCATCATCTTGCCGAGCTCGTCGTCGTACACACCGATGAGGTGCGTCCAACTGTTGACGACAGCCGTCGCCCCGGAGACCTTCCAGGTGCCGAGGGACTCCATGTCGCTGACCGAGATGCGGAAGGTCCAAGACGCGCTGTCCACGTCGTAACCGAGCTCGAAGCCGGGCTGGCCGGTGCCGTCCTGGCTGACCACGGTCATGTTGGCGGTGGGCTTGGACGGCAGCTTCACCCAGGCGCTCACCGAGAAGGTGGAGCCGGTGTCGACGGCGGGCTTGCCCGCGTCCAGATAGGCGTTGTCAGTGCCGTCGAAGGAGGCTGCGGTGTCCGTGGAGCCGAGCGGTCCCTCGCCTCCGAAGGTGACGCCGGAACCGGCCGTGGCATCGGGTGCGCCGCTCGCACCGGCCGCCTTCGTCGAGCCTGCTGCGTCACCGAGGCTCCAGGCGGCGACCGGTGCGCGGCCGTCGCTGACCAAGAAGACATGTGAGGTCGGCGTCTTCTGCGGATTCCCGGCTCCGTCGACCGCCGTGACGGTCAGGGTGTACGAGCCTTCGCTCGGCGGCATCCAGCGGACGGTCGCCGGACCGCCGGTGGACTCCGCGGCGATCTTCTTCTTCGCGCTGTCGGCCTGCGGGCCGGTGAAGTAGTACGTGTAGCCGGTCACGTCGGTGGACGGCGAGTCCATCGTGAAGTTGCCGTAGTCGCCGACGCCGGCATGCCAGCTCTCGTCGTCCGGGTATTCGGTCGAGGTGACCTTGGCCGACTTCGGCTTGCTGGTGTCGTAGATGAACTCGCATCGACTCTGGTCACCGTCGGTGGACCAGGCGCCGTAGGCGGATGGGTCGACGGTGCCGTCCTTCTTGGTCGTGTCGTCCTTGCCGCGCACCGCCCAGGCGATGGTGGTGTTCGACGGGATGGTGAAGCCCGCCTCGCCGTCGCCGGTGACGTCCGATCCGATGGTGTAGTAGAAGGTGGCTTGACCGGTCTGGCTGCCCTTGGTCACGCCGACCGTGCTCTTTTTCGCCGTGGTGGCGTAGTGGACGACCTCGGTACCGGAGCTGTTGGTCCACCAGACCTTGAACTGCGCCTGAAGAGACTCGGTGTTGGAGCCCGTGTCGTTGTGGTCGTAGTCCTTGATGACGGCGGTGACTCGAGGCGCCTCGGTGACGTAGTGCTCGGTCGCACTGCCGTACTCGCAGGAACCACCCGGCTTCATCTTCAGGTCGTCCTGGTCGGGCTGGAGCGGCGGCCGGTTGTAGGTGACCTCCAGGTGCGCGTTGCCGCAGAACCGCTTCCAGTACGACGTGTCGGACTCGCTGCCCGCCTTCAGGCGGAACGTGGTGGTGTCCCAGCCGTTGTCGGCGGCCTTCTGGACGGTGCCCGTGACGTCGAAGCGGACGTTCTGGTTCGTGGAGGTGCACGAACCGGCGTTGTCCGTGGGCGACTTGGAGCCGATGGTCTCCTTCGACGACGGCTGGTTCGACCAGGTCGTACCGGAGTTGATCGCGCTCGCCCCGGAGCTGTTGACCCGGGCCAGCTGCACCTCGCGCGCGGAGCTGCTGTACGTGAATACCTGGGTCACGGCGAACTGGGCTTCGACAATGTGCTTGTCCTCGAAGGTCGCCGTGGGGATCGCGAAGAACTGCCGCTTGATGTCGGTGGCGGACGCGCAGAGGGCGGACACGTCGGACGGGCACTTGCCGACGCCCTCGTTGTCGTCGAACTTCCAGAAGGAACTGCCCGAGTAGTACGAGGACACCATGGTCCAGGCGCTGCGGTTGGCGGTCTTGACCACCGGGTCGATGTAGACCGGGTAGACGGTGTCCGCGTCGGTGAGCAGGTCCTGGTCGGGGGTGAGGGTCAGGGCGTCGTCCGAGACATCGACGGCGACGTCGGCGACCTGGGCGCCCTGGGGCGGAGTCGCGTCGGTGCCGGTGGGGGCTTCCGTGGTGTCCGTGCCGTCGCTCTTCTGACCGGCGGAGTCCCACATCAGCGGCTGCGGCGCCTCGAAGACCGTGCCCCCTGAGCCAGTGTCGGTGGCGGTCAGCCCGCCGCCGGAGTGCGCGGTGACATCCAACAACGAGGTGTCGACGGGGAGTTCGAGGGCGGCGAGCTCAGTATTGTCCGCCGCCTTCTTGGTCTTGACGACCAGGACGTGCGAGAAGCCTTCCGCGCTCGCGGTGACCTTGAGGTCGACTCCGGGCAGGACGTTCGCGTAGGTGGCGGTGGAGCCGTCCAGCTTCGGTTTCGGGAGCTTGCCGGGCCAGTCGAGGGAGAGCGCGCGCCCGTCCTTCTCGATCGACGCGAACGTCGGGTCGTCGCCACCACCGGAGAAGGACATGGCGGACAGCGTGGCCTTCGGCGCGATCGTACCGTTCTTCTGCTTGACCAGGGTGGTGTCGATGTCCGTCCACTCGCCGTTCTTGCGGGTGCGGACGGGCTGGACGTACTCCCTGGTCGTGAAGGTGCCGTTGGGATTGGCGACGGTGGTGCTGTACTCATCGCGCAGGCTGAGTATCTCGATCGGCTTGCCGGACTTCTCCGCCTTGGCCTGGGCGTCGTTCGGGGAGAGCGCCGGGGTGTCGGTGTCCGTCGCGGCCTCGGCGACGGTAGGGGCGGACACGACGCTCAGCCCCGGGGCGAGCAGGGCCGCCACGACTGCTGCGACGACAGAGCCGCGCCGCACCGAGGTGCGGGATCTCATGATGGTGTGCCTTCTTCTGCTGCTTCTCGGCTCAGTACTCATCGCATCGCTCCGAGTGCCGCGCCCGCGTCGGGCAGTCCGCCGGAGCCAGGCCGATAGGTGGTGGTCCCGGTGCTGGTCGTGCCATCGACATCGGTCCAGGACCGGACGTAGAGCACGCCCTTGGAGGTGGCTGATTCCTTGCTGTAGGGCACACCCACGTAGAGGTAGGTAGATCCGGCACTCAGGGCCATGCCCGTGTAGTCCCGCGCCGTCGCCGTGCCGGGCAGCCCCGAGCCCCGGGTCAGGATCTTGTCGGCGGTGCCGATGGCCGCGTCGAGTGGCCGGATGATGTGGACGGCCCCCGCGTCCTTGACCGTCCCCACGTCCTTGCCGGGTTCACCGACGGCGAGACGGACCGTGGCCGAGGTGGTCACGACGTTGGTGTCGGTGTTGGTGATCGCGACGCGCTGCCCCATGAAGTCACCGGCGACGGCATCGCCTTCAAGGTCAGAAGGAGTGTTGCCGTCCATAGCCGTGACCTGGGTGAAGGCACCGGACGGCTGGATGCGCACGACCGAGACACCACCTGCGTCCGCCGCTGTTCCGACATCCTCGCCCGGCACTCCGATGGCGAGCAGTACGTCGGAGTTGTACGTCTGGTCACTCGGCCGGTAACCGGTCATAGAGATCGAGGTGCCGAAACCGTCGTTGGCCTCCGGCGTACCGGTCATCCCGGTGCTGTCTTGGTCCAAGCCCAGGAGCGGCGTGGGTATGCCGCCGGAGAGAGTGTGGCTGAACACCTGGACGCCCCCGGCGAACTCCTCGTCGCCGATGGACTCCCCCGGGCTACCGACGGCGAAGTAGCGGTTGGTCCCGGCCAGCGAGGAGCCGAAGCGGTCGTTCGCCTCGATCGCGCCCGTCACTCCGGCGGAGTTCTGGGAGACGCCGATCCGGGTGCTGCCTTGGGCGTACTCGATCAGTCCGGCGTCGCTGTATGTCGTGCCGTTCACCGCGATGTTCTCTCCGGGGACTCCGGCGACCAGATACGGAGCGTTGCTCGCGGTCGTGCCTGCCTTGAGCGCGTAACCGAACCAGTCGTAGGCCTCGGTCGTGCTGATGGGGTTGAACTCGCCCTGGGTGTAGCCCTCAATCTTGGAGCCGGCACCTATCCCTGTGGCGGTGCCGTGGATGACGTAGATCGCCCCGGCGTCCACGAGTTGCGTGCTGCCGCTGGCGACATCCTCGTATGGTGCGGCCACGACCAGATCGGCGCAGCCGTCCAGATCGGCGTCATAGACGGCGTAGGAGGTGCCGAAGCCGTCACCGGTCTCCGGAGTCGCGGCCATTCCCGAGGTGGCCTGGGAGATCTCCGAGACACCCTTGCCGCCACCGAACACCACCCGCACGAGCCCGGCTCGTTTGGCACCGTTGACGGTGGCATCCGGGTCTGCGAGCACCGTGTCGCCCACGCCATCACCGTTGAAGTCGTTCGCTGTCCCCGCCGTACAGGTAGCCGCCACCGCCTCCGGCGATGTCAGCGTCACGACCCCCAAAGCGGCCAGAGACAAGCCCGCCAAAGCAGCCAGCCCCCTGGCCAGATGTGTACGCGTACGCACACTCCCACCCCTCATTATCTCTTCGGGCGCGCCAAAGTGAGGCAACCCTGTGAATGACGTAAGAGGAGAGTAAATGCGAGGAAAATGCAGACCGTCAACACTTTCCGAAAAACTGGCTGCATACAACAGGTACACAGAGAGTCATGATCCCCTCTTACGGGTTGCAAAGAGAGCGAAGGGGACTCTCAACTCTCAATCCGGACATAAAGCGGCCAACTTGGCCATCGACCGGCCAAGTTGGCTGATACTTCACATGATCCTCACCTGACACGTGCGGGGAGGTCATGATAGGTTCACGGAAAGTAAAAGATCTCCTTTGCGAACAGCTTCGGAACGTCCATCGCGACAGGTCTCGACGGACGCCGAATCGATTACGCATCAATTCTTCGACAAAGGACTTCAAGGCGCCGGTGCGGTAAATACGGCACTCAATTCCGCACCCGAGTCAAAACTTCGCTCAGTAAACGGTCCGCCAGTGCGCGGGCGGCCGGGTAGGGTCCGTGGAATGCCGAGAATCAAGGTCAGCGTGATCGTCCCCGTCTACAACACGGGCAAGTACGTGGACGAGTGCGCCCCGTCGCTGCTCGGGCAGAGTCTGCCCGCCGACGAGTACGAGGTCATCTACGTCAACGACGGATCGACGGATGACACGTTGGGTCGGCTGGAGAAGATCGCCGCTGAACACCCGAACGTCCAGGTCCACACCATGCCGAACTCTGGCTGGCCGGGCGCACCCCGCAACCTCGGCATGCGGCATGCACGCGGTGAGTACGTGCAGTTCGTCGACCATGACGACACGCTCGGGCCAGAGGCCCTGGAGCGACTGTACGAGCACGCCAAGCGGAACAACGCCGATGTGGTGATCGGCAAGATGTCCAGCACGATGGTGCGGCCCCGGCGGCTGTTCCGGCACACCGTGGACGCCTGCACTATCGAGAACGACGAACTCATGCAGAGCATGTCGCCGCACAAGATGTTCCGGAAGGCGTTCGTCGAGGAACACGGGCTGCAGTTCCCCAAGGGGCCCTGGATCCTGGAGGACCTGCTCTTCGTCAGTGCCGCCTACCTGAAGGCGGAGCGGATCTCGATCCTCGCCGACTATCCCTGCTACTACTGGATGAAGCGGGACGACGGCGGCAACAACACCCAGCACCGGTTCAACCCGAGGCACGGATTCTGGGCCAACGCCCGCACCATCGTGCGCCAGATCAAGGGCGGCACGACCCCTTCCGACGACATCGACGCACTGCAGAACCGGCTGCTGCACCGCCTGTACCACATCGAAGTCCTCTCCCGGGCCCGTGAGCCCGAGATCCTGCGCGAGGACCCAGCCGAACAGCGAAAGAGGTTCGACGCGGCCCGCGAGCTGGCGTTGGAGGAGTTCCCCCCGGCCGTACGGGAGGGTCTGCCGGCCGTGTCCCGGTTGCGAGCCCAACTCCTCGAGAATGGCGACTTCGACGGCGCCGTCGCGCTCGCCTCACGCGTCCGCGACGTGAAGGCCCGGAGTACCGTCGCCGGACTGCGATGGGAGGGCGGCGCGCTCGTCGCCGACGTCACCCTCGACCTGCTGCGCGGCGACGGCGAGCCCCTCACCCTCGTCGAGCGCGACGGCAAGTGGTGGCTGGACCCCGAGCTGATCGACGGTGTGCCCGGCGCCGAGGACGGCTGGGAGGTTCCCGATCCGTTCCGGTTGGCCTACGGCGAGCTGGTCGTCAAGGACCGCGACCGCGAGGACTGGTGGTACCCCGAGGGTGACCTCGAGGTGCGGCTGGTGCCGCTCGGCGACGGCCGCTCGCAGGTCGTCGCCACCGGGCCGCTGCACCTCGACCCCGAGCGGCTGGCCGGTGGCCGACCGCTGCAGCGCGGGGTGCACGACGTGTGGGCGTACGTCCAACTGCTGGGCGTCGACCGGATGCTCCGCGTGTCCGGCGACGAAGAACCGGGCACCCCGGCCACGTCGGGGCCCGCCCTGACCGGTGGCCGGCTCGCCATCCCGTACTGGACCGTCAAGGGCCAGCTCGCGCTCGACATCGACCAGCGTCAGCGCGAGCTCGGCCCCGACACGGACGCTCTCGTCGCCGCGAACCCCCAGCGCGCCCGACGCTCGCTCGGGCTCCCGTACATGGCCGCCGCGGCCGGCGCTCCGCTCCCCATCGAGGTGACCGTGGGCACCCTGAAGACCGAGGCCAAGCTGCTTCCCGGCGCCGACGGAACGGCGCGGCTACGGTTGCCCGCAAGACTGAAGAAGCTTCCGGACGGACGTCACCCGGTCACCTTCCCGAAGGCGGAGGCTCCGGTCGCCTACGCCGTCGTTCGTGACGGTGTGCTGCTGCGGCTGGAGGGTCCGGCGTACGAAGCCGGCGCCGGGCGGCGGTTCCTCGACGCGGTGGGTGACAACCGTCGGGTGCGGTCCATGCGGGGGCGGCTGGGCCGCTAGGCGCCGCCGTCCCCCGCCTTGCCGTAACGCCGGAACTCCGCCGTTTCCACCGTCCACGGCCCGAACGGCACCAAGTCCCCGAAGATGTAGGGGTCCTTGCGGGCGTAACGTCCCTTGCACGGGTCCGAGTGCACCTCGATGGTGCCGGTGCGCGGGTCGACGATCAGGTAGTGGGCGATGCCCATGGCGGGGTACTCGGTGAGCTTCTCGCCGTAGTCGTTGTTGGGGTTGGACGGCGAGACGATCTCGATGACGGCCAGGACTTCAGTGGCGTCGACAGCAAGGCCTTCTTCGTCGAGCACGTACTCCGGAATGACCACAGCATCAGGGCGACGCATGCGACCGATCTCCGGGTGCTCGATCTCGGGGCCGTTCTCACAGACGTAGCCGGGGTGAGTGGCAGGAAGCTGCTTGTTGAGCTGGTTACGAATGCGGCGGACCGTGCCCTCGTGACGCTTTGATGGGCACATCATGGCCAGTATCGGGCCCGACGGACCGATCTCTACGCTCCACGATCCCTCAAGGCGCTCAGCATGGGCACCGAGGTCTTCGGCGATCGCACGCATCTTCGCGTAGTCCATGAGCCAAGGATAGTGAGCAATTCGCCTCACGCTCATGCGATCCGACCCCCACAGAACCCGCCCAGCTTCCGGCCGAGCGACCCCCGCCCCCTGGACAAGATCTGAGGTTAGGCTAACCTACCTTCGAACTTGTCCGGCGGGCGTTTCGCCCCGTTCGAAAGCAGCCACACCATGTCCAACGCCAGAGCCACCCACCTCACCCGCCGTGGCATCCTCGCCGCGGGCGGCGCCCTCGGTCTGGGCGCCGTGCTCGCAGCCTGCGGTGACGACGACGCGAAAAGCGGTGGTTCTGACAAGGAGACCTCCGCGGCCAAGAAGTCCGGTCCCTGGACCTTCAAGGACGACCGCGGCACCGAGGTGAAGCTCGACAAGATCCCCACGAACATCGTCGCCTTCACCGGCGTCGCCGCCGCCCTCTACGACTACGGCATCTCGGTCAAGGGCGTCTTCGGTCCCACCAAGACCGCCGACGGCAAGGCCGACGTCCAGGCCGGCGACATGGACATCTCCAAGGTGGAGATCCTCGGCAACGTCTGGGACCAGTTCAACGTCGAGAAGTACGCCGCCCTCGCCCCGGACGTCCTCATCACCACGATGTTCGACGGCGCCGGCACCCTCTGGTACGTCCCGGCCGCCTCCAAGGACAAGATCGCCAAGCTCGCCCCGAGCGTCGGCATCTCCGTCTACGACCGCCAGCTGACCGCGCCGCTCCAGCGCATGTGGGAGCTGGCCGAGTCCCTCGGCGCCGACATGACGGCCGCGACCGTCACCGACGCCAAGAAGAAGTTCGAGGCCGCCGCGACCCGGCTGCGCGCCGCCGCGAAGGCGAAGCCGAACATCAAGGTGCTGGCCGGTTCCGCCAGCCAGGACATCTTCTACGTCTCCGGCACCAACCTCTCCATCGACCTCGAGTACTTCAAGGCCCTCGGCGTGAACTTCGTCGAGCCGCCGGAGAGCGCGAAGAAGGAGGGTGGCGGTTGGTACGAGTCGCTGAGCTGGGAGAACGTCGACAAGTACAAGGCCGACATCATCATGATGGACGACCGGTCGTCGACGATCCAGCCGGCCGACATCACCGAGGCGACCTGGAAGAAGCTGCCCGCGGTGAAGGCCGGGCAGGTCATCCCGCGGTCGCCGGAGCCGATCCTGTCGTACGACAAGTGCACGCCGCTTCTTGAGACCCTCGCGGAGGCTCTTGAGAAGGCCAAGAAGGTCAGCTGAAAAACGGGGCTTGATGTGGTGGGTGAGCTGCGGGCCGGTTGTGGCTGGTCGCGCAGTTCCCCGCGCCCCTAAAAGCGAAAAGCCTTGCCCCCTGCTAACTCAGGAGCGCACCCGTCATGACCACCGCCATCGCCGCCCCCTTCCGCTTCTTCTCTCTCCAAGTCGTGAGAACGCGGCAACTCGGCCCCTCCCTCGTCCGAGTCACCTTCGGCGGCGAGGAGTTGCGGGAGTTCCACTCCAACGGGTGCGACCAGTCCCTGTCGCTCTTCATCCCCGCCGAGGGGCGGACCGAGCCGGTCGTTCCGATCGAGCTCGGCGACGGCTGGTGGCAGGCCTGGCGTGAACTGCCGGACGACGTACGGGCGGTGATGCGGTCGTACACCCTCCGCGCCCTGCGCCGGGACCCCGACGAGATCGACATCGACTTCGTCCTGCACGGCGTCGAACCCGACGCCGCCACCCCGGCCGGGCCGGCTTCCCGCTGGGCTTCCCGTGCCTCCACCGGTGACCGCGTCCTCCTCCTCGGCCCCGCCATCGCCGACAACCGTGCCATCCGGTTCCGGCCGGCCGACGACACCGACCTCGTGCTCATCTGGGGCGACGAGACCGCCGTACCCGCCATCTCCGCGATCCTGGAGTCCCTGCCGGCCGGCACCCCTGCCCGGATCTGGCTGGAGGTGCAGCACGCCGAGGACATCCAGGACCTGATGACCGAGGCCGACGCCGAGATCACCTGGTTCGTGCGGGACCACGAGGGCACCGAGGGCTCCCCCATGGCCCTCGGCGCCATCCGTGACGCCCAACTGCCGCCCGCCGAGCGGCCGTACGTCTGGATCGCGGGCGAGTCGAGCCACATCAAGGCGCTGCGCCGGCACTTCGTCGGCGAGCGGGGCATCGACCGCCGCAGGGTCACCTTCGTCGGCTACTGGCGGCAGGGGATGACCGAGGAACAGCTCCGCGCCGCGGAGTAGCCCGCCGAGCAGCCCGCCCGACCCACCCCGCCCCCAGCCGCCGCACACCCATACCCGCACACGAGCAACTTAGGTTAGGCTAACCTAAGTAACGCGGACCACTGCTCCCCACCGGAGGACCCCCACCATGCGCTCGCACCTGCTCAACGACACGACCGCGGAGCAGTACCGCCGCTCCGTGACCGAAGGAATAGAGCGGGTGGCAGCCAAACTCGCCGCCACCGACCGACCGTTCACCGGAGTCACCGTCGACGACCTCGCCCCGGCCATCGACGCGATCGACCTCGACAAGCCGCTGCTCGACACCGGCGCCGTGCTCGACGAGCTGGAGGACGTCTACCTCCGCGACGCGGTCTACTTCCACCACCCCCGCTATCTCGCCCACCTCAACTGCCCGGTCGTCATCCCGGCGGTGCTCGGCGAGGCGATCCTGTCCGCGGTCAACTCCTCCCTGGACACCTGGGACCAGTCGGCCGGCGGCACCCTCATCGAGCGCAAGCTCATCGACTGGACGACCGCCCGCATCGGCCTCGGCCCCGCCGCTGACGGCGTGTTCACCTCCGGCGGGACGCAGTCGAACCTCCAGGCCCTCCTCCTCGCCCGCGAGGAGGCCAAGACGGACAGCGCGGCCAAACTGCGCATCTTCGCCTCCGAGGTCAGCCACTTCAGCGTCAAGAAGTCCGCCAAACTCCTCGGCCTGTCCCCCGACTCCGTGGTCAGCATCCCCGTCGGCCACGACAAGCGGATGCAGACCGTCGCGCTCGCCCGTGAGCTGGAGCGCTGCAAGGCCGCCGGGCTCGTCCCGATGGCCGTCGTCGCCACCGCCGGCACCACCGACTTCGGGTCCATCGACCCGCTGCCCGAGATCGCCGAGCTGTGCGCGCAGTACGGCACCTGGATGCACGTCGACGCCGCCTACGGCTGCGGACTGCTCGCGTCGGTGAAGTACCGCGGCCGGATCGACGGCATCGAGCGCGCCGACTCGGTCACGGTCGACTACCACAAGTCCTTCTTCCAGCCGGTGAGTTCGTCCGCCGTGCTGGTGCGGGACGCGGCCACGCTGCGGCACGCGACCTACCACGCCGAGTACCTCAACCCGAAGCGCATGGTGCAGGAGCGCATCCCCAACCAGGTGGACAAGTCCCTCCAGACCACCCGCCGGTTCGACGCCCTCAAGCTGTGGGTGACGCTGCGGACCATGGGCGCCGACGGCATCGGACAGCTCTTCGACGAGGTGTGCGACCTGGCCGTCGAGGGCTGGAAGATCCTCGCCGGCGACCCGCGCTACGACGTCGTCGTCGAGCCGACGCTCTCCACCCTCGTCTTCCGCTACATCCCGGCCGCGGTGACCGACCCCTCCGAGATCGACCGCGCCAACCTGTACGCCCGCAAGGCCCTGTTCGCCTCCGGCGACGCGGTGGTCGCGGGCACCAAGGTCGGCGGTCGCCACTACCTGAAGTTCACCCTGCTCAACCCCGAGACGACGACCGAAGACATCACCGCCGTACTCGATCTGATCGCCGGCCACGCCGAGCAGTACCTGGGAGAGTCCCTTGACCGCGCGTCCTGAAACCCCGTCCAAAACCCACGACTTCGTGGGCATCGGGCTCGGCCCGTTCAACCTCGGCCTGGCCTGCCTCACCGAGCCCATCGACGAACTCGACGGTGTGTTCCTGGAGTCGAAGCCCGACTTCGAGTGGCACGCGGGCATGTTCCTCGACGGCGCCCACCTCCAGACGCCGTTCATGTCGGACCTGGTCACGCTGGCCGACCCGACCTCGCCGTACTCCTTCCTCAACTACCTGAAGGAGAAGGGCCGGCTGTACTCGTTCTACATCCGGGAGAACTTCTACCCGCTGCGTGTCGAGTACGACGACTACTGCCGCTGGGCCGCGAACAAGCTGAGCAGCGTCCGCTTCGGCACGACGGTCGCCGAAGTGAGGTACGAGGACGGCGTGTACGTCGTCACGACGACCGCGGGTGACGTCTTCCGCGCCCGCCATCTCGTCCTCGGCACCGGCACCTCCCCCCACTACCCGGAGGCCGTGCGCGGTCTCGGCGGGGACTTCTTCCACAACTCCCAGTACATGCAGAACAAGGCGGAGTTGCAGAAGAAGGAGTCGATCACGATCGTCGGTTCCGGGCAGTCCGCCGCCGAGATCTACCACGACCTCCTCGCCGAGATCGACGTGTACGGCTACCGGCTGAACTGGGTGACCCGCTCGCCCCGCTTCTTCCCCCTCGAATACACCAAGCTCACGCTGGAGATGACCTCCCCGGAGTACATCGACTACTACCGCGAGCTGCCCGAGGCCACCCGCTACCGGCTCACCGCCCAGCAGAAAGGCCTGTTCAAGGGCATCGACGGTGATCTCATCAACGAGATCTTCGACCTGCTCTACCAGAAGAACCTCGGCGGACCGGTCCCCACCCGGCTGCTCACCAACTCCGCCCTGAACGGCGCCACTTACGAGAACGGCACGTACACCCTCTCCTTCCGCCAGGAGGAGCAGGAGAAGGACTACGACCTCCAGACGCAGGGCCTGGTCCTCGCCACCGGCTACAAGTACGCCGAGCCCGAGTTCCTGACCCCCGTCAAGGACCGGCTGCGCTACGACACCCAGGGCAACTTCGACGTCGCCCGCAACTACTCGATCGACACCACCGGCCGCGGCGTCTTCCTCCAGAACGCCGGCGTGCACACCCACAGCATCACCTCGCCCGACCTGGGCATGGGTGCGTACCGCAACAGCTACATCATCCGTGAGCTGCTCGGCACCGAGTACTACCCGGTCGAGAAGACGATCGCGTTCCAGGAGTTCTCCGTATGACCACCCCCCACACCTTCACCTTCCGCCCGCTCGACCCGCTCAAGGACGCCGAGCTGCTGCACGGCTGGGTCACCCATCCCAAGGCCGCGTTCTGGATGATGCAGGACGCGAAACTGGAGGACGTCGAGCGCGCGTACATGGACATAGCCGCCGACGAGCACCACCACGCGCTGCTGGGTCTCGACGCGTACGGCGTCCCCGTCTTCCTGATGGAGAAGTACGACCCCGCCCACCGTGAACTGGTGGGCCTGTACGAGCCGTTGCCCGGTGACATCGGAATGCACTTCCTCACCCCCGCGACCGACCGGCCGGTGCACGGCTTCACGCGGGCCGTCATCACCGCCGTGCTGGCCCACCTCTTCGAGGACCCGGCCGTCGAGCGCGTCGTCGTCGAGCCGGACGTCTCCAACACGGCCGTCCACGCCCTCAACGAGGCCGTCGGGTTCGTGCCCGAGCGGGAGATCCAGAAGCCGGAGAAGAGGGCGCTGCTCAGCTTCTGCACGCGCGAGCAGTTCACCAAGGCGGTGTCCGCATGAGCCTCGCCGACTCCGTCGCCCACCTCTCCCCCGAGCGCTGGGAGCAGGCCAACCGCCTCCTCGTCCGCAAGGCGCTCGCCGAGTTCGCGCACGAGCGGCTCATCACGCCGGAGGCCACCGCCGACGGCCGCTTCGAGGTCCGCAGCGACGACGGTCTGACCCGGTACGGGTTCACCGCCACGCGCCGCGCCCTCGACCACTGGCAGGTCGACGCCGACTCGATCTCCCGTCACCGAGACGGCGTCGACCTCCCCCTCGCCGCGCTGGACTTCTTCATCGAGCTGAAGAACTCGCTCGGCCTGAGCGACGAGATCCTGCCGGTCTACCTGGAGGAGATCTCCTCCACCCTCTCCGGCACCTGCTACAAGCTCACCAAGCCCCAGATCCCGGTCGCCGAGCTGGCGCGAAGCGGTTTCCAGGCCATCGAGACCGGCATGACCGAGGGCCACCCCTGCTTCGTCGCCAACAACGGGCGGCTCGGCTTCGGCATCCACGAGTACCTGTCGTACGCCCCCGAGACGGCGAGCCCGGTCCGCCTGGTCTGGCTGGCCGCCCACCGCTCCCGCGCGGCCTTCACGGCGGGCGTCGGGATCGAGTACGAGGCCTTCGTACGGGACGAGTTGGGCGAAAAGACCGTCGAGCGCTTCCACGACACCCTGCGCGCCCAGCGGCTCGACCCCGCCGACTACCTCCTCATCCCGGTCCACCCCTGGCAATGGTGGAACAAGCTCTCCGTCACCTTCGCCGCCGAGGTCGCCCGCCGCCACCTCGTCTGCCTGGGCGAGGGCGACGACGAATACCTCGCCCAGCAGTCCATCCGGACCTTCTTCAACACGACCAGCCCCGAGAAGCACTACGTCAAGACGGCGCTGTCCGTCATCAACATGGGCTTCATGCGCGGCCTTTCGGCGGCGTACATGGAGGCAACCCCCGCCATCAACGACTGGCTCGCTCAACTCATCGACAACGACCCCGTGTTGAAGTCCACGGGCCTGTCGATCATCCGCGAGCGCGCGGCCGTCGGCTACCGCCACCTGGAGTACGAGGCGGCGACGGACCGCTACTCGCCGTACCGCAAGATGCTGGCCGCCCTGTGGCGCGAGAGCCCGGTGAACTCCCTCCAGGACGGGGAGTCGCTGGCGACCATGGCCTCCCTGGTCCACGTCGACCACGAGGGCAACTCCTTCGCGGGCGCGCTGATCGAGCAGTCGGGCCTGACCCCGACCGAGTGGCTGCGCCGCTATCTGACGGCGTACTTCACCCCGCTCCTGCACAGCTTCTACGCCTATGACCTGGTCTACATGCCGCACGGCGAGAACGTGATCCTGGTCCTCAAGGACGGCGCCGTCGAGCGCGCGATCTACAAGGACATCGCCGAGGAGATCGCGGTCATGGACGTCGACGCGGTGCTCCCGCCGGCGGTCGAGCGCCTGCGCGTGGACGTCCCGGACGACACGAAGCTCCTGTCCGTCTTCACGGACGTCTTCGACTGCTTCTTCCGCTTCCTCGCCGCGAACCTCGCCACCGAGGGAATCCTGGAGGAGGACGACTTCTGGCGGACGGTCGCGGAGGTCACCCGCGCGTACCAGGCCTCGGTGCCGGAACTCGCCGACAAGTTCCGGCAGTACGACGTGTTCGCCCCGGAGTTCGCCCTGTCCTGCCTCAACCGCCTCCAACTGCGCAACAACCGGCAGATGGTGGACCTGGCGGACCCGGCGGGCGCACTCCAGCTGGTGGGCAACCTGAGGAACCCGATCGCCGGGTTCTGACCCCAGAGACAGGCGGGCGCCACGAGGTACGGTCCTTCGTGGCGCCCGCCGGCTTCATGCCGTCGAGGGGCGCGGGGAACTGCGCGACCAGCCCCCGCCGGCCCGCAGCCAAACTACGACCAAGGCACCTGAGGCGACCGGTAGTAGTTGATCCCCATCGCCTCCCACCGAGCCCCCTGCGCAGCGAGCCGAACCCTGTACCGCTCCCAGTCATGCGTACCAACCGCCGACCACCCCAGCTCAGCCACCCCCGCCAGCCTCGGAAACGCCATGTACTCGATGTCGGCGGACGTCACGATCGTCTCCGTCCACAACGGCGCCTCGACTCCCCGCACAGCCGCGGCGGGCACCCCCGGCAGATAGTCCCCCGGATCCCAGTCGTACGACCGCCGCACCTCCACCAGCCCGGCCCAGTCCTGACCCAACGGCGTGTCCGCGGTGTACTTCATGTCGAGGTAGACCCGGTCGGCGGGCGACAGGACGATCCCCGTCCCGTTCTGCGCGGCTTTGGCCACCTGCGCCTTCTCCTCCGCACTGGTGTCGTCCAGCCCCCAGTACTGCGCCACCGCCCCCTTCGCCGGCGTCGCGCCGGTCAGCTGGTGCCACCCCACCACCGTCTTGCCGTACTTGGCGACGACCGGCTGCACCCGGTCCATGAACGTGACGTAGTCCTCATGGCTGGTCGAGTGCGCCTCGTCCCCGCCGATGTGCAGATAGCGGCCGGGCGTGAGCGCGGCGAGCTCCCCGATCACGTCGTCGACGAAGTCGTACGTGAGGTCCTTGCCGACGCACAGCGAGCTGAAGCCGACCTCGGTGCCGGTGTAGAGCGGCGGCGCGACCCCGTCGCAGTTCAGTTCGGCGTACGAGGCGAGCGCGGCGTTGGTGTGGCCGGGCATGTCGATCTCGGGGACGACCTCCAGATAGCGCGCGGACGCGTACCGGACGATCTCCTTGTAGTCGGCCTTCGTGTAGAAGCCACCGGGGCCGCCGCCGACCTGCGTCGAGCCGCCGTACGTCGCCAGGCGCGGCCAGGAGTCGATCGCGATGCGCCAGCCCTGGTCGTCGCTGAGATGCAGATGCAGCTTGTTGACCTTGTAGAGCGCCAACTGGTCGATGTACCGCTTGACTTGATCGACGGTGAAGAAGTGCCGGGAGACGTCGAGCATGGCGCCGCGCCAGCCGTAGCGCGGGCTGTCGGTGATCGCCCCGCCCGCGACGAGCCAGGGCCCCGGCTGCACGGAGCCCTTCTCGCCCTTCGCCGGCAGCAGCTGCCGCAGGGTCTGGACACCGTGGAAGAGCCCGGCGGGCTGCGCGGCGGTGATGGTGACGCCCTTGGCCCCGCTGTCGAGCCGGTACCCCTCGGCACCGAACGGGCCTTTGGCCAGCCGTAGTTGGATGTCACCGCCGCGCCCCGCGTGCACCGGCAGCCGATAGCCCGTGGACGGCCTGAGCACCCCGGCGAGGTACTCGCCGACGCGGCGCGCCTCCCGCGAGTCGTCCACGCCGATCCGGGTCTTCGCCGTGATGCGGTACGGCGATCCGCCCGGCGTCACCTTCGCGGGCGCCGGAATCACCTGGTCGAGCGGTGTGGCCTCGGCGGGCGCCGGCGCCGCGCCCACGGCGAGCGAGCCCACCGCGACCAGCAGCAACGCGCCCAGAACTCGGGTCGTACGGGGAGTCGTTCTGTGGTGCCGTCTCACCTGCGCCCCCTTCGTCATCCACCCTGGATTGGTGCAGACCACTGTGCCCGGTGATTCACTGGTAAGGGAAGGGAACGGGCCGTCCGCGACCCCGATGCCAGACTTGCCCCATGGCGGAAATCATCCAGAAGGACGGCACGTGGGCCTTCGACGGCGACGCCCTGCGGCTGACCCCGGGACGCGACAAGAACGTCAGCCTGCTCCGCAAGACCCTGGGTGAACTGGTCGTCCCGCTGGGCGCGTTGGCGGGGATCTCCTTCGAGCAGGGCCGCAGGGCGGGGCGGCTGAGGCTGCGGCTGCGCGACGGCGCCGACCCGCTGCTGCACGCCACCGGCGGCCGTCTCACCGAGCCCGACGACCCCTACCAGCTCATCGTCGAGTCGGACCGCTACGGCGTCGCCGAGTACTTCGTGGACGAGGTACGCGAGGCCCTCCTCCTCGACCAGGTCCCGGCGACCCCGGTCACGGAGTTCCTCCTGCCCGGCCCGGCCGTCCCGCTGTCGGTCTCCGCGGGCGACGGCACCGCGACCTTCGACGGCGAGCGCGTCCGCCTGGAGTGGAACTGGAAGACGGAGGACGCCAAGGCCGCCGCCGGCATCCGCACCCTGCCCCTCACCGACCTCGCCGCCGTGGAGTGGCTTCCCGCGGCCGGTCTGGACAACGGCCATCTCCGCTTCACGGTGCACAACGCGCCCAGCAAGGCCCCGGCGAAGTACGACCCCCACTCCGTGGAGCTGTGGGGCTTCAAGAAGGACCCGCTGATGGCCCTCGTCGCGGCGGCCGTCCAGGCCAGGCTCCCCCACCCGGCCCGGACGGCCGCCGTCGACGTACGCAAGGCCCTCGGCACCCGACCGGAAACGCCTTCCCTCCCGGTCGCCCCCGTCGAGGACGGCCACGACGCCCTCCTGCGCCGGCTGCGCGAGCTCGGCGAGCTGCGCCGCACGGGTGTGCTGACGGACGAGGAGTTCACGCTGGCCAAACAGGCGATCCTGAAACGGATGTAAGTCCGTCAAGGACACGCCTACTTGGCCTTGCGCGCCACCGTGAAGTGGTCGATCCGGTCCCCGGTCTCGGCGATGCCCGACACCTTGAGCTTGGCCCAGTGCCCGCGCGGCGCCGGTTCCACGTCCACCCGCAGGAACGAGTAGTTGAGGTACCGCACCCGGGACCAGGCGACGGTCTCGTTGACCTTGCCGTCCTTGGTGTTGATGAAGGAGGCGACGGAGTCGACCTCGTTGAGGTGCCCCTCGTAGGAGTCGGGTGCGGAGAACGCGTAGAGGCTGCGCCCCGCCGCACCGGCCGTCACGTAGACGACACCCTCGGTCTCGGGGTACGCCGTCTCGCCGATCGGGAGCTTCTTGGCGACCTTGTTCCCCTTGATGACGTCCGTCCGCTCGTACTGGTGGTTGTGGCCGTTGATGACCAGGTCCACCGTGTACTTCTCGAACAGCGGCACCCACTCCTGCCGTACGCCGCCCTCGGAGGCGTGCGCGGTGGAGGTGCAGTAGGCGCAGTGGTGGAAGAAGACGACGATGAAGTCGATGTCGTGCCGGGCCCGGAACTTCTTCAACTGCCCCTCGAACCACGTGGTCTGGGTGCCACCGGAGATACCGAGGTTGGCGGGGATCTCGTACGACACGTCGTTCGGGTCGAGCGAGATGACCGCGGTGTTGCCGTAGACGAAGGAGTAGACGCCCGGGAGGTGCTTCTTGTCCGGCCCGTTGTCGGGGAGCGTGAAGCGGGCCTCCTCGCCGCCGTAGCCGTTGGGCGAGTACCAGGCCTCCATGTCGTGGTTGCCGTAACTCACCATCCACGGCACCGACTTGGCGACCGACTCGGTCTGGGCGAGGAACTGGTCCCACACCCGGGAGTCGAAGCCGGTGTCGGCGGACTTGCCCTGCCCGGCCGGGTCGGCGTAGGCGATGTCGCCGGCGTGCAGGTGGAAGACCGGGTTCTGGCCGAGGATCAGGCTGTCGTTGGCGAGGCCGTGGTAGCTGACGCCCTGGTCGCCGAAGGCGGTGAAGGTGAAGGGCGCCTTGTGGGCGGGGGCGGTGGTGAAGGTGCCGAGGGTGCCGACGAGGTGGGGCGCGGCCGGGTCGAAGCCCTGGTGGCCGACGCCGTAGTAGTACGTCTTGCCGGGCTTGAGGTGGGTCAGCTTGGCGTGGACGTAGTACTGGGTGTGGTCGGCGCTCGCGCCGACGCCGGTCGGGGTGTAGAGGCTGCGGACCTCGGCCTCGATCTTGCGGGAGAGGTCCCAGGGGTGGGCGCCGATGCGGATGAAGGGCTTCTTGACGGCGACGGGGACCTGCCACGAGACGGTCATCTCAGTGCGCGGGTCGTTGCCGTAGGCGAGGTGGCGGCCGAAGGGGGCGACGAGCGAGCCGTCGACCGTCTCGGTGCGCGGGGCGGCCATCGGCGTGGCCTGGGCGGTGGCGCCGGGCACGAAGGCGCCGCCCGTGACGGCGCCCAGCGTGACCGCGCCGCCCCTGATCATCGTGCGCCGGGAGAATCTGGCGCGCAGGTACTCGTGCTGCTCGGCCATGCTCATGCGGTCGGCGAGCTGCTCGGGTACGCCCATGCGAGGAATGTCCATGACGACCGAAACTCGTCCCCCCAGGCAACGAGACGCAAGACGCCGGGTGGCCAAGTCACGAACACGGCCTCATAAGAGATTCAATGTTCTTCTAAGAGTTTCTACAGCACCTCTGCCCGAAATCGGGCAGGATTCTTGCGAGGCGGCCCCCGATACCCCAGGATCTACCGAGTGCACGACGACCTTGTTGATCATCTGACCCGCACCACGCCCCTCCAGCGGGGCGAGGCGCTGCGGGTGATCCAGGACGTGCTCGCCTACTTCGACGAGACGACCGAGGTGTACGTCCGTCGCCGCCACCGCGAGCTCCAGGCCCAGGGCCTGGTGAACGCGGAGATCTTCGACCGGATCGAGGCGGACCTGAAATACCGGGCGGTGGCCCCACCGGAGCTCACGCTCCGCCAGCTGCGCCGGATCGTCTACGGCTAGGAATACGTATACATATGTGCGGAATCGTCGGATACATCGGCAAGCGTGACGTGGCGCCGCTGCTCCTGGAGGGCCTCCAGCGCCTGGAGTACCGGGGCTACGACTCGGCGGGCATCGCCATCACCGCGCCGAAGACGGCAGGGCTCAGGACGGTCAAGGCCAAGGGCCGCGTCCGTGACCTGGAGGCCAAGGTCCCGGCCCGCTTCAAGGGCACGACCGGCATCGCCCACACCCGCTGGGCCACCCACGGCGCCCCCTCCGACGTGAACGCCCACCCGCACCTCGACGCCGAGGGCAAGGTCGCCGTCGTCCACAACGGCATCATCGACAACGCCTCCGACCTGCGCCGCAAGCTGGAGGCCGACGGCGTCGAGTTCCTCTCCGAGACCGACACCGAGGTCCTCGTCCACCTGATCTCCCGCTCCACCGCGGAGAAGCTGGAGGACAAGGTCCGCGAGACCCTCCGCCTGATCGAGGGCACGTACGGCATCGCCGTGCTGCACGCCGACTTCCCGGACCGCATCGTCGTCGCCCGCAACGGCTCCCCGGTCGTCCTCGGCATCGGCGAGAAGGAGATGTTCGTCGCCTCGGACATCGCCGCCCTGGTCGCCCACACGCGGCAGATAGTGACGCTGGACGACGGCGAGATGGCCACCCTCAAGGCCGACGACTTCCGCACGTACACCACGGAGGGCACCCGTACGACGTCCGAGCCCACCACGGTCGAGTGGGAGGCCGCCTCCTACGACATGGGCGGCCACGACACGTACATGCACAAGGAGATCTTCGAGCAGGCCGAGGCGGTCGACCGCGTCCTGCGCGGCCGCATCGACGACCGCTTCTCCACGGTCCACCTCGGCGGCCTCAACCTCGACGCCCGCGAGGCCCGCCAGATCCGCCGCGTGAAGATCCTCGGCTGCGGCACCTCGTACCACGCCGGCATGATCGGCGCCCAGATGATCGAGGAGCTGGCCCGCATCCCCGCGGACGCCGAGCCGGCCTCCGAGTTCCGCTACCGCAACGCCGTCGTGGACCCCGACACCCTCTACATCGCGGTCTCCCAGTCGGGCGAGACGTACGACGTCCTCGCGGCCGTCCAGGAGCTGAAGCGCAAGGGCGCGAGGGTCCTGGGCGTGGTCAACGTGGTCGGCTCCGCGATCGCCCGTGAGGCGGACGGCGGCATCTACGTCCACGCGGGCCCCGAGGTCTGCGTCGTCTCGACGAAGTGCTTCACGAACACGACGGTCGCCTTCGCGCTGCTCGCCCTGCACCTGGGCCGCACCCGCGACCTCTCGGTCCGGGACGGCAAGCGCATCATCGAGGGCCTGCGCCGGCTGCCCGCCCAGATCGCCGAGATCCTCGACCGGGAGGAGGAGATCAAGAAGCTGGCCGAGCAGTACACCGACGCCCGCTCGATGCTCTTCATCGGCCGCGTCCGGGGCTACCCGGTGGCCCGTGAGGCCTCCCTGAAGCTCAAGGAGGTCTCCTACATCCACGCCGAGGCCTACCCGGCCTCCGAGCTCAAGCACGGCCCGCTGGCCCTGATCGAGCCCGCCCTCCCCACGGTCGCGATCGTCCCCGACGACGACCTGCTGGAGAAGAACCGCGCCGCGATGGAGGAGATCAAGGCCCGCAGCGGCAAGATCCTCGCGGTCGCCCACCAGCCCCAGGAGAAGGCCGACCACACGATCGTCGTCCCGAAGAACGAGGACGAACTCGACCCGATCCTGATGGGCATCCCGCTGCAACTCCTGGCGTACCACACGGCATTGGCCCTGGGCCGGGACATCGACAAGCCGCGCAACCTCGCGAAGTCGGTGACGGTGGAGTAGAGGGCCTCTTGCTTTTAGGGGCGCGGGGAACTGCGCGACCAGCCCCCACGCACCCGCACAGGCCAACGAAACATGAACGGACCCCCCGTGATGCCACCATTCACGGGGGGTCCGTTCTCATCGCCGGGGAGCCGCCCAACCCCCCGGCCTGCGCAGCTAGCCGGTGGCCGTCACCCCCCGGCCGGCAGCACGTCCACGAAGAGACGTCGGCCAGTGAGCCAACGCCGCGGTGGCCGCATACCAGGCCACCGCACCGGCCGCGACAGCGAACCAGCCGCCCACCTTGGCGAGCCCGTCGTTGTCGGCGAAGGCCGCGATGGCCATCAGCACGAGGGACACGAAGAACAACCCGTAGGCGCCCTGCCCGAGTTGGTCCCCGCCCGCGAGCGTGAGAGACAGCGCCACGAGGGCGAAGAGCAGGAAGAACAGCCCGGCCGCGTTGGCGGATCCGGCGTCCGAGACGGCCCACGTGAACCACAGCGCACCCAGCGCCGCGAACGCGGTCCCGTTGGCGGTGTCGCGGTCACGGAAGGCCATGAGCCCGGCGACGAAGAGGGCAATGCCGCCCACGTACTGGGCGATTGACACGGCGTCAGCGGCTGACACGCCGTCGATCACGTCGGTGTGGCCGAGTCCGAACGCCAGGAGGGTGATCCCGAGGGCGAGTCGGCCGACGATGGTGGTTGCTCCCGCGGAGACGTCATTGTCCACGGCGGGCTCCCTTCATGCTGTGCTGTTGTGCGGTGTGCGATATATGCCCTTCACAAGGGCACAAACACCTCTACGCGCCAGTAGATTCGAGCGCGGCACAAAGGGGAGGGGGCGTTCCCAGTTCGCATCTCACCTGGGAGAACGACGAGTTACGGAATGACAACGACGGGACGCTTGGCGCGCTTGGCGAGCCGCCCCGCGACGGAGCCGAAGATGCGCCCCACGATGCCGTGCGTGGAGCCGACGACGATCGCGTCCGCCTCGTACTCCCGCCCGACCTCTTCGAGTTCGTGGCAGATGTCGCCACCGCGCTCGACGAGGATCCAGGGCACCTCGGCCAGATAGTCGGCACAGGCCAGCTCCAGACCGAGCACCTCGGTGCGGTGGTCCGGGACGTCCACGAAGACCGGCGGCTCGCAGCCCGCCCACACGGTCGTGGGCAGCCGGTTGGCGACATGGACGATGATCAGGCCCGAGCCGGAGCGGTGGGCCATGCCGATGGCGTACGCGAGGGCGCGCTCACTGGACGTGGAGCCGTCGAAACCCACCACGACGCCGTGCTTGAAGGCGGGGTCGCAGGAATGGCGTGGCTCTTCCGCCGCCTGGGGCTCGGCCGCCGTGGGATCGGCGACGGGCCGCTTGCGGTCCGCTGGTTCGAAGAATTCGTGACCGGCCATGGCTGTCTCGGCGTTGTGATCCTTAGTGGGAGGGACGACCGTGTGCGGCGGAGCTGTGTCCGGGAATCATCTTCCCAACCCCATACCCCCAAGGGTACGGCGGCACGCCTCCTTCGCCCAGATCCCGTTCACGGTCGGTGAGGGGTTCCAGGGAGCATGCACGAGGGTGCGCCCGTAACGCAATGGTTGCTGCGCTGTACAGGCGGTTTGCACAGGATTCAAGGAACCGCCCGCCCCGCGTACGCCCCCCGAAGGGCCCTGCGGGCAGTGACCGACCCGTCGAACAGGCGTTGAACCCCGCGAGTCAGCCCCAGGGAGCACGCCATGTCCGGACACCGTCCGCCCACCGCCGATTCCGCCGACTCCGCCACGGACGTGGTCCGCTGGGCGGCCTTCAGTTGCGTCCTCGTCCCGGTGGTCCTCGTCTGGTACGGCTCCTCGCTCGCCGGCGCCGCCGGCACCGCCCTCGGTCTCGCCGCCGTCACGGCCGTCTGCCGGGTGCTGCTGCGCCAGTCCGAGCGCGGCGCGGCGCGCTTGCTCGCGGAGGAACACGCACCCCATCGTGGCCGTCGTCACAGGACCGGAACGGGGTCTCATCGAGGCGGTCGTCACACTGGGGGAAACTCACCGGTCGCTTGACCGGTTTCCGCGCACGGACCCGTATCTTTTCAGCCAACTTCTCGGCCCCGCACCTACGTTGCCGGTGACACCCCCCACCCCCCGTTCGACCTGCACGGAAAGGGTCCTGGGGGCCCTTCGCACCCTACGTGGATTGGCCACTGCGACAAGGCGCACTTCCCTGCACGGCCCCTGAGTGCAACGCTTCGTGATCGAATGCTTCACGCCAAGTTGCCATGTCGACAATGTGCCGGTTGCCGAACTGGTCACCCCGGCACCACGGGACACAGTAGATTCGATCTTGACGTCTTACGGCGGGGGACTCGTGCAGGACCGAGGGGAAACGTGCAGGAGCGACACAACCGAGGAGCCGCGACCACCGAGGGGGGCTTAGCAGTATGAGCCACGACTCCACTGCCGCGCCGGAAGCCGCGGCCCGGAAGCTTGCCGGGCGACGCCGCAAGGAGATCGTCGCGGTGCTGCTGTTCAGCGGCGGCCCCATCTTCGAGAGTTCCATACCGCTGTCGGTGTTCGGGATCGACCGCCAGGACGCCGGCGTGCCGCGCTACCGCTTGCTGGTGTGCGGCGGCGAGGAAGGCCCACTGCGGACCACAGGGGGCCTGGAACTCACCGCGCCACATGGCCTGGAGGCGATCTCACGGGCGGGCACGGTCGTCGTGCCGGCCTGGCGTTCGATCACCTCGCCACCGCCCGAGGAAGCGCTCGACGCCCTGCGTCGCGCGCACGAGGAAGGCGCCCGCATCGTCGGGCTGTGCACGGGTGCCTTCGTCCTCGCCGCGGCGGGCCTGCTGGACGGCCGCCCCGCGACCACACACTGGATGTACGCACCGACGCTGGCCAAGCGCTATCCGTCGGTGCACGTGGATCCGAGAGAACTCTTCGTCGACGACGGAGACGTGCTGACCTCCGCCGGTACGGCGGCGGGCATCGACCTCTGTCTCCACATCGTGCGGACGGACCACGGCAACGAGGCGGCCGGCGCGCTGGCCCGCCGTCTTGTCGTGCCGCCGCGCCGGTCGGGCGGTCAGGAGCGCTATCTCGACAGGTCTTTACCTGAGGAGATCGGCGCCGACCCGCTCGCCGAGGTCGTCGCCTGGGCGCTGGAGCACCTCCACGAACAGTTCGACGTGGAGACGCTCGCGGCCAGGGCGTACATGAGCCGTCGTACGTTCGACCGCCGCTTCCGCTCGCTGACCGGGTCGGCCCCGCTCCAGTGGCTGATCACTCAGCGGGTGCTTCAGGCGCAGCGTCTGCTGGAGACCTCGGACTACTCGGTGGACGAGGTCGCGGGCCGCTGCGGCTTCCGGTCGCCGGTGGCGCTGCGCGGGCACTTCCGCCGTCAGCTGGGCTCGTCGCCCGCCGCGTACCGGGCCGCGTACCGCGCGCGCCGGCCGCAGAGCGACAAGCCGGCCGAGGCCGACGGCAGCGGGGCCCCCTCCGGGCCGCCGCCGCTCCTCCACCCGGAGGCCGGTCCGGTCCCGCTCCAGACCCGCCGTACGGCGGCGGCGAGCGCGGTCGGTTCCGGGGCACAGCTGTCGGCGAGCCTGCCCGGACAGCGCAGCGGATCGTAGGGGCGCCGGGCGCCCGACGCCGGACGGGGTGATCGACTGATCCCGTCCGGCGTTCAGCCGTGCCGTGGCGACGGTGGGGAGACTGGCTGCACCACCGGTCCTCCCAAACCGCGACGCCAGCTTTAGGGTGTTCGCATGAACGATCGCATGGTGTGGATCGACTGCGAGATGACCGGCCTCTCGCTGTCCGACGACGCTCTCATCGAGGTAGCCGCCCTCGTCACCGACTCCGAGCTGAACGTACTCGGCGAAGGAGTGGACATCGTCATCCGCCCGCCGGCCCGGGCGCTGGAGACGATGCCGGAGGTGGTGCGTCAGATGCACACCGCGTCCGGACTGCTCGACGAGCTGGCCGGCGGCACCACGCTGCCGGAGGCCGAGGAGCAGGTGCTCGCCTACATCCGCGAGCACGTGAAGGAACCCGGCAAGGCCCCCCTGTGCGGCAACTCGGTGGGCACGGACCGCGGCTTCCTCGCCCGGGACATGACGGAGCTGGAGAGCTATCTCCACTACCGCATCGTCGACGTGTCGTCGGTGAAGGAGCTGGCGCGGCGATGGTACCCGCGGGCGTACTTCAACAGCCCCGAGAAGAACGGCAACCACCGCGCCCTCGCCGACATCCGCGAGTCCATCGCGGAACTGCGCTACTACCGCGAGGCCATCTTCGTACCGCAGCCCGGACCCGACTCGGACACCGCGCGGACGATCGCCGCGAAGCACGTACTGCCTGCTCAGTAGGCGGGCGAGGGTCCTCTGGAGGGGCGCCGTAAAAGCCGTGCGCGAGCACCCCTTCGGACCCTGTACACTTTTTCTCGGCCGGTAGGGAACACCACAAAGTCCCACGCCGGTCATGGTGGGTGTAGCTCAGCTGGTAGAGCACCTGGTTGTGGTCCAGGATGCCGCGGGTTCGAGTCCCGTCACTCACCCTGACTGATCAGCCGGTGACCTCGGAAGAGGTCACCGGCTGATTGCGTTGCGCGCGTCCGTCGTACGCCGCGGGCCGGACCGGCCCCTAGACTCCCGACGGTGACCGAGCCCGCTCCCGCGCCCACCGGCGCGATCCCCACCCCCCGCCTGGACCTCCTCCCGCTGAGCGTGACCCACGCCGAGGAGATGGCCGTCGTCCTCGGGGACCCGGCGCTGCACACGTTCATCGGCGGCGCGCCCCTTTCACCCGAGGAGCTGCGGGAGCGCTACGAGCGCCTCGTGGCCGGTTCCCCGCACCCGACCGTCTCCTGGCACAACTGGGTGCTGCGGCACCGCGCCGAGGACCGCCTGATCGGCACCGTCCAGGCCACGGTCACCGGGCACCACGAGGCCGAGATCGCCTGGATCGTCGGCACCCCCTGGCAGGGCCACGGCTACGCCGCCGAAGCCGCCCGCGCCCTGGTCGCCTGGCTGATCCGGCACTACGTCCGTACGGTCACCGCCCACATCCACCCCACCCACACCGCGTCGGCGGCGGTGGCGAGGGCGGCCGGCCTCTCCCCGACGGAGGAGGAACACGACGGCGAGACGGTCTGGCGCCTGTCGCTGAAGGCGTGAGACAGCGACCGCGGACCGGCCTACGAGGACGCCCGCGCCACCAGTTCCGTCACCAGGACCACCTGGCGTCGGTCCAGTTCGCGGGACGCCGTCGGGCGGCGGTCCGCGATCTCGGACAGGAGGAGGTTGATCATGTGGCGGCCCATCTCCGCGATGGGCTGGCGGACGCTGGTGAGGGGCGGTTCCATGTGACGGGCTATCGCGGAGTCGTCGTAGCCGACGAGGGCGACGTCGTCGGGGATCCGGCGGCCCGCCTCGCGGAGGGCCTGGCGGGCGCCGGCCGCCGTGACGTCGGAGGCGGCGAAGACCGCGTCGAGGTCGGGGCAGCGGGACAGCAGTGCCGCCATCGCCCGGGTGCCGCCCTCCTCGGTGAAGTCGCCCGGCTCGATCATGGCCTCGTCCACCGTCTGCCCCGCGTCCCGCAGGGCGTCGCGGTAGCCGTCGACACGGCGCTGGGCGCCGTACACGTCGAGGCGGCCGGTGATGTGGGCGATGCGGTGGTGGCCGCGGGACAGCAGGTGCTCGACGGCCTGGCGGGCGCCGCCGTAGTTGTCCGAGTCCACCGAGGGCAGCGTCTCCAGCGCCGAGCGCGGGCCGCTGATCACCGCCGGGATCTCCAGCTGGGACAGCAGGTCGGGCAGCGGGTCGTCGGCGTGCACCGAGACCAGCAGGACGCCGTCGACCCGGTGGGCGGCCAGGTACTGGGCCAGCCGGCGGCGCTCCCGGTCGCTGCCCGCGAAGATCAGCAGCAACTGCATCTCGGTGTCGGACAGTTCCGCCGCGACGCCCTTCAGCATGTCCGAGAAGTAGGGCTCCGCGAAGAAGCGGGTCTCCGGCTCGGGGACGACCAGCGCGATCGCGTCCGTGCGGTTGGCCGCGAGGGCGCGGGCCGCCGTGTTCGGGACGTAGCCGAGCTCCGCGACCGCGGCTTCCACCGCCGCCCGGGTCGCGTCGCTGACCCGCGGCGAGCCGTTGATCACCCGGGAGACCGTGCCCCGGCCGACACCGGCGCGTGCGGCCACCTCTTCGAGGGTGGGCCGGCCACCGCTCCGAGCTCGCGCCCCGTGGCTTGCCATGTGGCTCCGCCTCCCGCCGTCGAACCTGTGTTGGCCTGGAATCTAACAGCCGTGATCGCACCCGGATCCCGCGGCGAACACCTCGCTCCGGGTCCGAGGGGACGTGCCGTCCGCTTCCGCTCCGGTTCCGCTTGCCGGAACACTGTGCGTTCAGACTTGCACGCGGCACTGTGTACGGGGAGTTCGCGAAGGCAACCTCGGACGCCCTCGCGGTCGCGTGGACGGCCGTCGCACCAAGGAAGCCGTCCGCCTACCGGACACATCGCATACGAACAGATCAGCCTCTCCCGTTCAGCCAGACCAGCCTCCACCGTTCAGCGAAAGAAAAGTCTCGAAGCGATATCGCACTGTCCGTGCCCTTGACACCCCCGCCGAGACCGACGACTCTTCAACTCATCACTGGTGGGAGCGCTCCCACAGTACCTGACACATACACATCCCGCACGTTCCCCGCCCGAGCCGCCGCGAGAACTAACGGGCCCAACAATGCAGTTGGCCGGGGGGTCGGCACGTCAGGGCAACAGGAGGACTCAATGCGAGCACGTACCCGAACCGCCCGTCGCAGGGTGGTGGTCCTGGCGGCCGTGGCGTCGCTGGGCGCCGGGCTGCTGGCCGGCTGTGCCGACGACGGCAACGACGACAGCAACGAGTCGTCGGGCGGTGGCGGCGGCAAGACCACGATCACCCTCGGCCTCTTCGGCACCGCCGGCTTCAAGGAGTCCGGCCTGTACAAGGAGTACGAGAAGCTCCACCCCAACATCCACATCGAGCAGACGGTCGTCGAGCGCAACGAGAACTACTACCCCGCGCTCATCAACCACCTCACCACCAACAGCGGTCTCCAGGACATCCAGATGGTCGAGGTCGGCAACATCGCCGAGGTCGTCCAGACCCAGTCCGCCAAGCTGCTCGACCTGTCGAAGTACGGCAAGAAGAGCGACTACCTGGACTGGAAGTGGCAGCAGGCCACGACCAAGGACGGTCAGACCATCGGCGTCGGCACGGACGTCGGCCCGATGGCCATCTGCTACCGCACGGACCTGTTCAAGGCCGCCGGTCTGCCCACCGACCGCGAAGAGGTCGGCAAGCTGTGGGCGGGCAGCTGGGACAAGTTCGTCGACGTCGGCAAGCAGTACCAGAAGAAGGCCAAGGGCACGACCTTCCTGGACTCCCCCGGCGGTCTGCTCCAGGCCATCCTCAGCAGTGAGACCGAGCGGTTCTACGACTCCTCCGGCAAGGTCATCTACAAGACCAACCCGGCCGTGAAGTCCGCCTTCGACCTCACCGCCGACGCCGCCGAGGCCGGCCTGGTCGGCAACCAGACGCAGTTCCAGCCCGCCTGGGACACCACCATCGCCAACAGCAAGTTCGCGGCGATGTCCTGCCCGCCGTGGATGCTCGGCTACATCAAGGGCAAGTCGAAGGCCGACGCCAAGGGCAAGTGGGACATCGCCCAGGCGCCGAAGTCCGGCAACTGGGGCGGTTCCTTCCTGACCGTGCCGAAGTCCGGCAAGCACACCGAGGAGGCCGCCAAGCTCGCCGCCTGGCTGACCGCCCCGGAGCAGCAGGCCAAGCTCTTCGCCGTGCAGGGCAGCTTCCCGAGCACCCCGGCCGCGTACGACTCGGACGCGGTGAAGAACGCCAAGAACGACATGACCGGCAGCGCGCCGATCGGCACGATCTTCGCCGAGGCCGCCAAGAACATCCCCGTGCAGACGATCGGCCCGAAGGACCAGATCATCCAGCAGGGCCTGACCGACAACGGTGTGGTCCTGGTGACCCAGGGCAAGTCGCCCAAGGACGCCTGGGACAACGCCGTGAAGACCATCGACAACAACCTGGACCAGTGACCCGTATGACCACTGGGCACGACACCGCCGCCGCGTCCCCCGCCAAGGAGGGGGGCGCGGCCCCGGCCCGCCCGTCCGCGGGGCCCCCGGACGACGAGCGCCGCCGCGCGCGGCTGTCCCGCCGCTGGCAGCGGGACGTGCGCTGGAGCCCGTACGCCTTCGTCTCGCCGTTCTTCCTGCTGTTCCTGGCGTTCGGCCTGTTCCCGCTGATCTACACCGGGTGGGCCTCGCTGCACCAGGTGGAGCTGACCGCGCCCACCGACATGCACTGGGTGGGCTTCCGGAACTACACGCGGATCTTCGACGACGACTTCTTCTGGAACGCGGCGAAGAACACGCTGACCATCGGGATCATCTCGACGGTGCCGCAGCTGCTGATGGCGATGGGCCTCGCGCACATCCTCAACTACAAGCTGCGCGGCTCGACCTTCTACCGGGTCGCGATGCTCGCGCCGTACGCGACCTCGATCGCCGCCGCCTCGCTCGTCTTCGTCCTGCTCTTCGGCCGCGACTACGGCATGATCAACTGGACGCTGAACCAGGTCGGCATCGACAACATCGACTGGCAGAACGACAAGTGGCCGTCGCAGATCGCGGTGTCCTCGATCGTCATCTGGCGGTGGACCGGCTACAACGCGCTGATCTACCTGGCCGCGATGCAGGCGATCCCGCAGGACCTGTACGAGTCCGCCGCCCTCGACGGGGCCAGCCGCTGGCAGCAGTTCTTCCACGTGACGCTGCCGTCGCTGCGGCCGACGATCCTGTTCACCGTGGTCGTCTCGACCATCGGCGCCTCCCAGCTGTTCGGTGAGCCGCTGCTGTTCGACGCGAACAAGGGTGCCTCGGGCGGCTCGCAGCACCAGTTCCAGACGCTCGGCCTGTATCTGTACGAGCAGGGCTGGGTCAACCAGCACCTGGGCCGCGCCTCCGCGATCGCCTGGACGATGTTCCTGATCCTCATCGTGGTCGGGATCGTCAACTACGTCATCTCGCGCCGGCTGCGCGCCAGTAGTTAGGAGAACCGGCCGTGACGACGACACTCACCAAACCGCCGGCCGACGAGGTCAAGCGCCCCCGGCGCCCCCGCTCGGCCCGCGCGGGCGGCACGCTGCACGCCGGTCCGATCGCGTACATCATCCTCGCCCTGTTCACCATCGGCTCGCTGTTCCCGCTGGTGTGGACGGCGATCGCCGCGTCCCGCGACAACCAGCGCCTCGCGCAGAACCCGCCGCCGCTGTGGTTCGGCGGGGGCCTGTTCGACAAGCTGGAGATCGCCTGGAACGACGCCAACCTGGGCGAGGCCTTCATCAACACCACGTTCGTGGCGGGGGTTTCGGCGATCACCATCGTCATCCTGTCGACGATCGCCGGGTTCGCCTTCGCCAAGCTGCGCTTCAAGGGCCGCAACGCCCTGATGCTGATCGTGATCGGCACGATGATGGTGCCGCCGCAGCTGAGCGTGATCCCGCTGTACATGATGGTGGCCAAGCTCGACTGGTCCGACCAGTTGCAGGCGGTGATCCTGCCCTCGCTGGTCAGCGCGTTCGGCGTGTTCTTCATGCGGCAGTACCTGCTCCAGGCGCTGCCGGACGAGATCATCGAGGCCGCCCGGGTGGACGGCGCGAGCAGCTGGCGGGTCATCTGGCACGTGGTGTTCCCGGCCGCGCGGCCCGCGATGGCCGTGCTCGGGATGCTGATGTTCGTGCAGACCTGGAACGACTTCCTGTGGCCCTTCCTGGTGCTGACCCAGAACGGCAACCCGACCGTGCAGGTCGCGGTCGCGGGCCTGGGCCGCGGCTACACGCCCGACCAGTCCCTGATCATGGCGGGCGCGCTGCTCGGCACGCTGCCGCTGCTGGTGGTCTTCGCGATCTTCGGCAAGCAGATCGTCGGCGGCATCATGCAGGGCGCCGTCAAGGGCTGACCCGCTGTTCTTCTCGGGGGCCGGGTCACCGCCGCCTCGGCCCCTCTTCCTCCCCCTCTACCCGTCGGTCTCCACGACCTCCATTGGGAGCGCTTCCATGCCTGAACCCGCCACGCCGGCGACCCCGGTGACCTTTCCTCCCGCCTTCCTCTGGGGCGCCGCGACCTCCGCGTACCAGATCGAGGGAGCGGCGCGGGAGGACGGCCGTACGCCCTCGATCTGGGACACCTTCAGCCATACGCCCGGCAAGACCGCGGGCGGCGAGCACGGTGACATCGCTGTCGACCACTACCACCGCTACCGCGACGACGTGGCGATGATGGCGGACATCGGGCTCAACGCGTACCGCTTCTCCGTCTCCTGGTCCCGTGTCCAGCCGACCGGACGCGGCCCCGCGGTCCAGCGCGGCCTGGACTTCTACCGCAAGCTGGTCGACGAGCTCCTGTCGAAGGGCATAAAGCCCGCCGTCACGCTCTACCACTGGGATCTGCCGCAGGAGTTGGAGGACGCGGGCGGCTGGCCGGAGCGGGACACGGCGTACCGGTTCGCGGAGTACGCGCAGATCGTCGGCGAGGCGCTCGGCGACCGGGTGGAGCAGTGGATCACCCTCAACGAGCCCTGGTGCAGCGCCTTCCTGGGCTACGCGTCCGGCGTCCACGCGCCCGGCCGTACCGACCCGGCGGCCTCCCTCAAGGCCGCGCACCACCTCAACCTGGCGCACGGCCTGGGCGCCTCGGCCCTGCGCGCGGCGATGCCGGCCCGCAACTCGGTCGCGGTGAGCCTCAACTCGTCGGTGGTCAGGCCGCTGTCGCAGGACCCCGCCGACCTGGCCGCCGTCCGCAAGATCGACGACCTGGCCAACGGGGTCTTCCACGGCCCGATGCTGCACGGGGCGTACCCGGAGTCGCTGTTCGCGGCGACGGAGTCGCTCACCGACTGGTCCTACGTCCAGGACGGCGACCTCGCCCTGATCAACCAGCCGTTGGACGCGCTGGGCCTGAACTACTACACGCCGACGCTGGTCTCGGCGGCCGACCCGCAGGCCGCCGCGCCGCGCGCCGACGGCCACGGCTCCAGCGACCACTCCCCCTGGCCGGCCGCGGAGGACGTCGCCTTCCACCAGACGCCGGGCGAGCGCACGGAGATGGGCTGGACGATCGACCCGACCGGTCTGCACGACCTGATCATGCGCTACACACGCGAGGCCCCGGGCCTGCCCCTGTACGTCACGGAGAACGGCGCGGCCTACGACGACAAGCCCGACCCCGACGGCCGCGTCCACGACCCGGAGCGGATCGCCTACCTCCACGGCCACCTGCGCGCGGTCCGCCGGGCCATCGCCGAGGGCGCGGACGTGCGCGGCTACTTCCTGTGGTCCCTGATGGACAACTTCGAGTGGGCGTACGGCTACGAGAAGCGCTTCGGCGCGGTGTACGTCGACTACACGACCCTCGCGCGCACGCCGAAGTCGAGCGCCCTGTGGTACGGGCAGGCGGCCCGGACCGGGACGCTGCCGGCGATCTCGGAGATCTGAGGCCACCGCTGGGATGGGGGAGCGGGAGCGGGGCGCGGCATCCGAGGGGGATGCCGCGCCCCGCTTTTTCTCGTGGGGGGATGGCCGGTCGCGGGGGGGACGGTCAGTTGTAGGCCGCGAACGCCTTCGAGAAGGCGTGCTCGTCCTGGACGATCGAGCTGCACGTGGCGTCGGCGTAGTTCTTGGCGCCGCCGGAGCACTGCTTGTCGCGGGTGGCGGACCACATGGAGAGCCAGCCGAGGCCCTTGGACTTGGCGAAGTTCACCAGCTGGCCGGCGTCCTCGACCTTGAAGATCTCGCTGGTGACGTCGTTCACGCCGATCATGGGCGTGACCGCGACGGCCTTCCAGGCGGCGCTGTCGCTCAACCCCAGCACGCTCTTGACCTGGGCCTGCGTGGCCGTCGCGGCCTGCTCGGCGTACGTGCCCATGTCGCCGCTGTAGGCGGGGCCGTAGTCCATGGCCATGATGTTGACGGTGTCGAGGGCGACGCCGTTGCTCTTGGCGTTGGACAGCAGGTTCACGCCGTCCTGGGTGAGGCCCTCGGGCATGACCGGGAGGGTGAAGGAGACGTCCAGGTCCGGGTGCTGGGCCTGGAGCTTGGCTATCGCCTTGGCGCGGTTGGTGTTCGCCGTCGTGTTGGGCAGGGCGCCGCCCTCGACGTCGAAGTCGACCTTGGTGAGGTCGTAGGCGTCCACGACCTTGCCGTACGCCGCCGCCAGCGCGTCCGCCGACGAGCAGGTCGTCGCCAGTTCGCTGCCCGCCGCACCGCCGAAGGAGACCCGGACGTCGCCGCCCTTGGCGCGCAGGGCGCCGATCTGCGCGGCGACCGCGTCGCTCGCGAGGTCGGTCACGCCGCCCCACTTCGGGGTGCAGCCGCCGCCGTCCGTGACGAAGGCGAGGTTGTAGTCCTTCACCCCGGTGGCCGTGGCGCTCGCGACCAGGTCGAAGGCCGGGTAGAGGGAGGTGTCGACGTAGGGGGCGAAGCCGGCGTCGGTGGTGGTACCGGTGCCGGGGCTGCTCGTGGGGGTGGGGGTGGGGGTGGGGGTCGCCGTGGTGGTGGGCTTGCTGGTCGCGGTCGGGGTCGGGGTCGGGGAGGCCGTCGCCGTTTCCGTGGGGCGGCCGGTCGGCTCGGGAGTGGCCGTGCCGTCCGCCGAGCAGGTGGCGCCGTCGATGCGACAACCGGTCGGCGCGCCGGTGCCGTTGACGACGAAGCCGACCGTGACGGACTCGCCGGCGGCCAGGCCGTCGGTGTCCCACTTGGCCGAGGTCACGGTGACGTGCTGACCGCTCACGCTCGACTCGGCGTTCCACAGCGAGCTCAGCTTCGAGCCCGCCGGCAGGTCGAACTCCAGCTTCCAGTCCTTCTCGGCCGCGCCGCTGTTGTTCGTCACGACGTACTGGGCGGTGTAACCCGTCGACCAGTCACTGGTCCTCGTGTACGCGGCGCCGATCCCGGCGGCCTGGGCGGTGCCGGTGAGCAGGATCGCGCCGCCACCGACCACGGCCGCGGCGACGGCCCCGGCGATCACCTTGTTCCTGCCGCTCACCTTGCGCCGGTGCGTGCTCATGGCGTGCCTGCCTTCGTTGTTCGGGGGTGGGGTGCGGCAGCACGCTAGCGAGCGGGAAACGGGCAAAGTGCCTGATCCGGACGGTGGTCGGCGATCTTAGGGTGCGCTTAAGGATGGGATCGGGGACGGTTAAAGGTAGAGACCAATCTGCCCGTACGGCGCCTGCGCACCCGGTGTCCCCGGCGCTCGGGCACCCGCCCGTCCAGCTGGATCCAGATCCGCACCTCGGTGCCGCCGAGCACCGACGACCCGATCCGCACGTCCCCGCCGGTCCCCTCCGCGAGCCGGCGCACGATGTCCAGCCCCAGCCCGGTCGAGCCCGCGCTGCCCGACCCCCGCCCACGGGCCATCGCGGCCTCGGGGTCGCGGATGCCGGGCCCCGCGTCGGAGACCAGCACGATCACCGCGTCCTCGCCGTTGTGGACGTCGACCGCGAAGGCGGTGCCCTCGGGGGTGTGCCGGAAGACGTTGCCGAGCAGGGCGTCCAGGGCGGCGGCCAGGTCGGCGCGGGCCACGGGTATCCGCACCGGCCGCTCGACGCCCGCCACCCGCACCTTGCGCCCCTCGTCCTCGGCGAGCGCCGACCAGAACGCCATCCGCTCCCGCACCACCTCCGCGGCATCGCACCCGGCGCCCGGCCCGGCGGCCGCGGTCTGCGGCTTGGCCTCCCGCGCGGTCCGGATGATGGTGTCGACCTCGCGCTCCAGCTGGGCGACCGCCGCCCGCGTCTGCTCCGCGGCGGGCCCGTCCCCGAGCGAGGCCGCGTTGAGCCGCAGCACGGTGAGCGGCGTACGCAGGCGATGGGACAGGTCGGCCGCCAACTCCCGCTCGTTGACCAGCAGCTGGACCACCTGGTCGGCCATGGAGTTGAACGCCACCGCGGCCAGCCGCAGTTCGACGGGCCCCTCCTCGGGCACCCGCACGCCCAGCTTCCCCTCCCCCAGCTCATGCGCGCCCTCGACCAGCTTCTGCGCGGGCTTCACCATCCGTACGCCCAGCCGGTCGGCGACCGCGACCGAGCCGACGACCAGCGCGACGCCGACCCCGGCGAGCACCGCCCACGCCGTGGCCACGCCGTTGCTGACCTCGGCCTCGGGGACGTACACCTCGACGACCGCGATCTCACCGGAGCTCAGCGCGACGGGCTGGAGCAGCGTGGAGCCGCCCGGCACCTCGGTGGTGGAGGCGCGGCCGAGCTTGCGTACGGTCGCCACGTCGCCGTCGGCGGCGCGCTGCCGTCCGATGTCGACGGCAGCGCTGTCGCCGCTCGCGGGGATGTGGACGGCCATCCCGTCCTCCGAGCCCGCGGAGGCGACGACCCGCTCCAGCTGGTCCCGGTCGGTGGTGATGGACAGGGCCGGGGCGACGGCGGCGGCCTCCCGCTCGGCGTTGGAGAAGGCGCGGTCCCGGGCCATCTCCTTGATGACGAGGCCCAGCGGGACCGCGAAGGCGACCACCACCATGGTGGTGACGGCGAGGCAGACCTTGACCAGTGCCCACCTCACAGCGGTGGCTCCAGCTTCACGCCGACACCCCGCAGGGTGTGCAGATAGCGGGGACTGGCCGCGGTCTCCCCCAACTTCCGGCGCAGCCAGGACAGATGGACGTCGATGGTCTGGTCGTCGCCGTAGGACTGCTGCCACACCTCGGCGAGGAGCTCCTTGCGGGGGACGACGACGCCGGGGCGGCCGGCGAGGAAGGCGAGCAGGTCGAACTCGCGGCGGGTGAGATCGAGTCGTACCCCGTCCAGTTCGGCCTGGCGGCGCAGTGGATCGACGGTCAGCCCGCCGACGCGGAGCACGGACTCCGGTGGGGCTTCTCCCGCGACGGGGCGCGAGCGCCGCAGGACGGCGGCCATCCGGGCGGAGAGATGCTCCACCGAGAAGGGCTTGGTCAGGTAGTCGTCCGCTCCCGCGTTCAGCAGCCGGACGATCTCCGCCTCGTCGTCCCGGGCCGTGGCGATGATCACCGGCACGTCCGTGATCCCGCGCAGCATCTTCAGCGCCTCGGACCCGTCCAGATCGGGCAGACCGAGGTCGAGGATGACGACGTCGAAACGGAAATGGGCGACCTCGCGCAGCGCCTCCAGCGCCGTACCGACACTCCGCACCGTGTGGGCGGCGTCGGTCAGCTGCCGGATCAGCGCCGAGCGTACGAACTGGTCGTCCTCGACCACGAGCACACTTGCCATGCGCCGCACCGTACGCCATGCGGGCGAGCCGCATCCGGGCCTGTGGACAACTCCCCACGCGTGCGGCCGCTGGGGTCCGTGAGGCAGTATGACCGGCGATGCGCAGAGGACTCGTACACGTACTGGCTTGGTCGCTCGCCACGGGCGCGGCGGTCACGCTGTCGTGGTGGGGTGTCCACACGGTGATGGCGGGCACCGCCTACGACCCGCCCCGGGCCCTGCCCATCACGGTGGCCGAGGCCACCACCCAGGACTCGAAGCCGCTGGCGTCGTCGACGGCCCGGCCGTCCGCGTCTCCGTCGAGGAGCGCGGCGTCACGGAAGCCGTCCGCCACACCGACCCCGCCGAAGTCCCCCAGTCCCTCCCCCAGCGCCTCCGGCGAGGTCAAGAGCTACGACACCGAGGGCGGCCGGGCGGTGTTCTCGCTCGGGAAGTCCTCGGCGACGCTGGTGTCGGCGACGCCGGCCGCGGGCTGGTCGATGCAGGTGTGGAAGACGGAGACGTGGATCCGGGTGGAGTTCGCGTCCGGCGCGGACCGGGTGTCGGTGTTCTGCACGTGGCACGACAGCGCGCCGCGGGTGGACGTCGGGACGTACTGACCGGGGCCGTTCAGCGGAACACCGAGGGCGGTGGCGCGGGTGACGCGACCGCCGCCGCGTCCGTGACGGGGGCCGCGCCGCCGGTGAAGTCCAGGAGCGCGCGGCCGTGTTCGAGGCGGCCGGGGTGCGGGTCGGAGGCCGCGCGCCGGGTCAGTTCCGCGACCGGCAGCGGGGTGTCGGAGGCGACGAGGACGGCGTTGCCGAAGCGTTTGCCGCGCAGGACCGTGGGGTCGGCGATCAGGGCGAGGTGCTCGAAGCGGGCGGCGGCGGTGGCGATCTGGCCGCGGAGGTGGGCGAGCGGGGGCCCGTCGGCGAGGTTGGCGGCGTAGACACCGCCGGGCCTGAGGGCCCTGCGGACCTCGTCCAGGAACTCGGTCGAGGTCAGATGGGCCGGGGTGCGCGCCCCGCTGAACACATCGGCGATGACGAGGTCGGCCCAGCCGTCGAGCACCTTGGCGAGCCCCTCGCGGGCGTCGACGGAACGCACCCGGATGCGGGCGTTCGGGTCCAACGGCAGCTCGCGGCGGACCAGTTGGACCAGGGCCGCGTCGCGCTCGACGACCTGCTGGGTGGAGCGGGGGCGGGTCGCGGCGGTGTACCGGGCGAGGGTGAGGGCACCGCCGCCGAGATGCACGGCGTGCACCGGTTTGCCGGACGGGGCGACGAGGTCGATGACATGGCCGAGGCGGCGCTGGTACTCGAAGGTGAGCCGAGCGGGGTCGTCGAGGTCGACATGCGACTGCGGGGCGCCGTCGATGAGCAGGGTCCAGGCCCGCGCGCGCTCCCGGTCGGGGATCAGCTCGGCGAGTCCGCCGTCGACGGGTTCCACCACGGGTTCGACGGTGGCGGCTGCGCGCCGGGAGCTACGGGACCTTGCCATGGGGCCATTGTCGCAAGGGGCGGGGCCTCAGGCGCGCCCAGCCTCGGCGCCCCCGGGGTCAGCGGCAGTTGTCCGCCGCCTCGATCAGCCGGGCCGCCTCCCCCAGCGCCGCCCGCAGCACCGCCGGGTCCGTCGCCAGGTCGGCCTCGCCGGGCGGCAGCAGCCATCCCGATCCCTGCACCGGCGGCTCGGGGTTGAGCCGCAGCCCCCGCCCGTCGGTCTCCGTACAGGTGCTGCCCGGGACGTCCCACGCGGCCGCCGTCCCCGGCGGGACCACGAAGCCGAGGGTGTCTCCGCCGTCGTCGTGCAGTACGGGCCCCACCGCGTCCCCGGCGCCCCGGCGCAGGATGTCGACCGCCTCCAGCCCCTGCCGGGTCGGCACCGTGACGAGGTCGCAGCCGACCTCCGGGACCGGTGGCGCGCCGCACTCCGTCAGCGGCGTGCACACCTCGATGCTCTGGCTGGTCTCCATCCCGGCCTCCACCACGGAACCCTCCTAGGACAAGCGGCTCGGGAGTCGGGCGGCTCCCGGTCCATGGAGTTCAACGCGCGACGGCGTCAACGGCTACGGCACAAGTCAGCCGCAAAGGATGGCAGTTCATGGCAGATCGTGGATGAGATATCCGGTTTGTAGCCAAACACTGCGTGGCGGGTCCGCTACAGCAGGTACGTTCTTGCCCGCCGGAACCAGGGTGACGACAGTGACATACCACTCAACTCACCATGGATCCGGCATGGTTCGACGGTTCGCACGAGAGGACCCGGCCATGGCGACGTCAAAGGTGACCTCGTCCCAGTCCCCCAGGCCACCGCGGCCGAATCTCGCGTTCCGGGAGCTGCGCGGACAGCGCTCCCCGGCCGAGTTCGCCGCGGCGGTACGACGGGCCGCGCGCGAGATCGGCGAGCGGGTCAGCTGTGACGCGCGCTATGTGGGCCGGGTCGAGGCGGGCGAGATCCGCTGCCCCAACTACGCGTACGAACGGGTGTTCTTGCACATGTTCCCCGGCCGCACGCTCACCGACCTGGGCTTCGCGTCCCGGGCGTCCGTACGCGGACGCGGGGCGCGCGCCGCCGAGGACGCGCCCCCGACGGACGTCACGAGACCCGCGTACGCCGCGGGTTGCGCGACGGGTGAGACATGGGGGGCGTACGAGCCGTATGACCCGCAGAACCCGTACGAGACGCACGACAACTACGAGGAGAGCGACGTGCTGCGTCGCGCATTCATGACCGGCGGGGGCGCCACCGTGGCCGTCGCCTCACTGGGCCCGATCGGGCTCGCGCCCGCCGCAGCGGCGGCGGACCGGCACGTCCGGCGCGCGGGAGTCCCCGAAGCGCACGCCCTGGAAGAAGCGGTACGACGGATCCGGCTGCTGGACGACCGGCACGGCGCGGACGGCCTGTACCGGCGCGCGGCGACACCGTTGCGCGCCGCCTACGCGCTGCTGGACGCCGGTGCGACCCGGCAGACCACCGCCGACCGGCTGCACTCGGGCGCCGGTGAACTCGCCATCTCGGTGGGCTGGCTGGCGCACGACTCGGGCCGGTTCGACGACGCGCGCTCGCACTACGCGGAGGCGCTCGCGACCGCGCGGATGACGGGTGACGCCGGTCTGGAGTCCCACGCCTTCTGCAACACGGCGTTCCTCGCGCGCGACGCGGGGCGGCCGCGGGAGGCGGTGCGGGCCGCGCAGGCCGCGCAGCGGGTCGGGCGGCCGCTCGGGTCCGCCCGGCTGATGTCGCTGCTCGCGCTGCGGGAGGCGGGCGGCTGGGCGGGGCTCGCCGACCGCGCCGGCTGCGAGCAGGCGCTGGCCCGGGCCCAGGCCCTGTACGAGCGAGGCCCCTCGGACGCCGACCCCGAGTGGATGAGCTTCTACGGCGAGGCCGAGCTGGAGGGCCTGGAGGCGCAGTGCTGGTCGACGCTGGGCGACTGGCCGCGGGCGGCACGGCACGCCCATCGGGCGGCGCAACTCCAGGATCCGCACTTCACGCGGAACATCGCGCTGTACACGGCCGAACTGGCCGACGACCTCGCGCGCGGGGGCCGTCCCGACGAGGCGGCCGCCGCCGGGATGCGGGTGCTGGATCTGCTGGGACAGGTCCAGTCGTCACGGATCCAGTCGATGCTGGCGGGAACCGCGCGCGTGCTGCTGCCGCACCGGCGGGCGTCGGGGGTGGGTACGTTCCTGGAACGGCACGCTTCCTGGCCGCGTACGGCGTAGGAGGCGGGCTAGCCCGCCAGGTGGCCCGTGTCGTTCCAGCTCTCGATCGCCGGCTCCCCGTACGCCCAGCCCAGCACCGACAGCGACGTCGGGTTCAGCCTGATCCGGGCGGCGAAGTCGAGCGGCAGGCCCAGCCAGCGCGCCCCTATGGAGCGCAGCATGTGGCCGTGGGCGAAGACCAGGACGTCCCGGTCCGCCTCGCGGGCCCATGCCACCACCTCGTCCGCGCGGGCGGTGACCTCCGCCAGGGTCTCGCCCCCGGGGACGCCGTCGCGCCAGATGAGCCAGCCGGGGTTCACGGCCTGGATCTCGTCCGGGGTCATGCCCTCGTACCCGCCGTAGTCCCACTCGACCAGCGTGTCCCATGTGCTGGCGCGCTCGCCGAACCCGGCGAGTTCGCAGGTCTCCCGCGCGCGTGCCAGCGGGCTGGTGCGCACCTCGACGCCCGGGAGGCCGTCCAGCGGCGGCCGGTGCAGGCGCTCGCCGAGGAGTTTGGCGCCACGCCGGCCCTCCTCCAGCAGCGGCACATCCGTCCTGCCCGTATGTTTGCCCGCCAGGGACCATGCGGTCTGGCCGTGCCGGGCGAGCAGGATGCGCGGTGCCATGAGATGAAGGACCTTTCGAGGAAAAAACCGGGCGGGCCGCACCCATCATCGCGCACCCTGTCCGGGGGCAACCCGTCGGTCGATCTCTGCGTCCTAGAGAGCCGGGGGCCCGCGCGCGAGGTCGAACACATACACCGTAAAGTGGTAAGACCGGGCAACCGGACGCCGCAACGAGAAGGGGGAGGCGATCGGATGCCGCACGCCGAGACACCGGGCAGCGAGACGGCCCCGAGTACCCGGCTGCGCTGGTGGACCGAGCTGCCGCTGATCCTCCTGGTGTACGCCTGCTACTCCGCGGGCCGGCTCCTGGCCCGAGGTGACGTCACGCACGCCGTGGACCACGGCCTGGCGATCCTGCGCGTGGAGAAGTTCCTCCACCTCAACGCCGAGCACCCGCTCAACCGGCTGTTCACCCGCGAGGCCTGGCTGGGCGTCCCGGCCGACTTCTGGTACGCGTCGCTGCACTACCTGGTCACCCCGGCGATCCTGATCTGGCTGTTCCGGTCGCACGCCGTGCGCTACCGCGCCGCCCGCACCTGGCTGATGACGTCCACGTTCATCGGTCTGATCGGCTTCACCCTGCTGCCCACCTGCCCGCCCCGCCTCCTCTCCCCGGGCCACGGCTTCGTCGACACCATGGCCCAGTACAGCTCGTACGGCTGGTGGGGCGGCGAGGCGAGCGCGCCCCGTGGCATGGGCGGCATGACGAACCAGTACGCGGCCATGCCGAGCCTGCACGTGGGCTGGGCGCTGTGGTGCGGGGTCATGCTGTGGCGGTACGGCGGGACGCGTATCACCAAGGCCGCCGGTGTCGCCTACCCGCTGATCACCATGATCGTGGTCATGGGCACCGCCAACCACTACTTCCTGGACGCCGTCGCGGGCGCCGCCGTCATGGGTGTCGGGCTGCTGCTGGCGCCGCTCGTGCTGCGGGCCGCGGACGGGGTGAAGGGGCGTGTGGCGACGGTTCTCACGCCTGCCACCGCGGGCACTGGGGCCGCACAGGCCTCAATTGTCAGTGACGGATGCCAGACTTCCGCGGGTGAGCGAATTCCACGGCAGCGCGAGTCACGGATCGGAGCGGGACCCGAGCCGAGTGCCGCCCCCACGGACGCGGGGGACGGCGCTCCGGCAGCAGCTCGCTGAGCTGCGCGGCCCCGACGTACCGGCCAAGGCGCTGGATGCCCGCGCCCTGGCCGCCCTCGCCGCCAACCCGGGATGCAGAAGGCGCGCGATCCTGGACGGCGCGGGGGTGAACAAGGCGACGCTGGCGAGTGCCCTGGGCTCCCCGTCGGCGTTCGGGCAGTCGCAGTTCGCGCTCACCCGGGGCAACGCCTTCGAGGCGAAGGTGAAGGCCGACGGCGGCGCCGAGCTGCTGCGGCTGGTGCACGAGAAGCTGGACCGTCACGCCGAGCCCCCCACCGACGCGCGCGTGCCCGACCTCACCGCGATCGGCCCCGAGGGCCGCACCGCCCGTACCGCGCTGGCCCTGCGCGAGGCGGCCGAGGCGTACGGCGCGTGGACGCTGCTCGATCACCCGATGCTCGCCCTCGACGTGGCGGGCTCCCCCGCCTTCCTGGAGCCGGACGCGGTGGTGGTGCATCCGGACGGCGGCTGGACGGTCGTGGAGATCAAGTCCTTCCCGATGCTGGACGGCTCCGCGGACCCGGCGAAGGTGGGCGCCGCGGCCCGCCAGGCGGCGGTCTACGTGCTGGCGCTGGAGGAGGTCGCCGCCCACATCACCGTGGCGGACGCCCCCGCCCCCGAGGTGTGCCACCAGGTCCTCCTCGTCTGCCCCAAGGACTTCTCCAACCTGCCCACCGCCTCCGCCGTCGACGTCCGCAAGCAGCGGGCGGTCACCGCCCGCCAGCTGGCCCGCCTCACCCGCATCCAGGACATCGCCGACACCCTCCCCGAGGGCACCTGCTTCGATCCCGCGCGGCCCGCCGAGGAGCTGACGGCCGCCGTCGAGTCGGTCCCGGCGACCTACGCGCCCGAGTGCCTGTCCGCCTGCGAGCTGGCCTTCCACTGCCGCGACCGCTCCCGCGCGGCGGGCGTGGTGACATCCCTGGGCCGGTCCGTGCGGGCCGAACTGGGCGCCCTGACCACGGTGCCGGACGTCCTGGCGGCCGCCCGCGGGGAGGCCGGCGACCCGGCCGATCCGACCGTCGCCGCCCTGCGCCGGGCCGCCGCCCTCCGCGCGGAGGCACTGGGAGCCGCCGCATGTCGCTGATCTCCACCCTCGCCCGCCTGGAAGCCGTCAGCACCGGCCGCGCCCAGCCGGCCGCGACCGTCCGGCACCGGCACCTCGCCGACCACCCCTTGGTCTTCGTCCCGCTCACCACCGCCGGTGAGGCCGGTGCCCCGCTCGGCGCGCTCGTCGGCACCGACCGGGACGCCCCGCGCCTGCTCGTCGTACCGCAGCCGCGCGACCGTGACCTCCGGTTCCAGTTCCTCGCGGAGCTGGCGGACGTCGTCCTGCCGTACGTGGACGCCTACGCCGAGGCCGTGGAGGCCGCCGAGCGCAACGAGACCGATCCGGAGACCGGCAAGCGGGTCAAGGTCGAGGTCGAGCTGTGCGCGGACGCCCCGCAGCTGATCGTGCCGAGCCGCGCGGGCATCGACTTCGTACGGCTGCTGGGGCGCTCCATGCGCTTTCGCCGTACGGCCGAGCAGGACCCGGAGGCCCCGCACCCGGCGCCCCCGCGCGTGCCGTTGCTGGGCCGGTGGCTGACCCACTTCGGCGAGCGGGCCCGCGTTCCCGGCTCCGCCCTGCTGCTCGCCGCGACCGAGCTGCTGTCCCGGCACTGGGCGACCGGCCAGTCCACCCTGGAGGACCAGCACCTGGGCGCGCTACTGGCCTGGATCGACCCCCCGGAGGGCCTGACCGGCGCCGAGGCGGCCCGCGCGGCCGAGCTCGCCCGGGACGCCAAGGGCCAGCTGCTGCACCCGCCGGCCGGTCCGGCCACCGACCCGGCGTTCGACAACAAGCTGCTCGCCCCCGCCATCGAGCGCTACGACCGCGCGCGTACGGCCCTGGCCGCCGCCGAGGACGGTCTGGAGGCGGACGACCGGCTCGGTGAACTCACCGCCGCCGAGCGCGCGATCAGGGACCTCGTCGAGAGCCGGACCCGTCCCACCTGGGACGCGGTGTGGCGCGGCCTGGACCTGCTGCGGGAGCTGCCCGAGGGCGCGCGCGTGGCGGAGCGCTGGACCCGCGACCGGTGGTCGTTCACGTCCCACCGCGACCGGATCACCGCGGGCGAGCCCCCGCAGCCGCGCCGCGACGACGCGGTGACCGCCGCCAACAAGCTCGCCACGCGCGAGCGCGAGCAGGCCCGGCTGGAGGCGCAGGAGGCCCTCGACGACCCGCTGGTGATGGCGGGGCGGCGGCTGTCCGGGGAGGCGTTCGCGGGCGAGGTCACGGATGTCGTCATGACGTACAGCGAGGGCAAGCGCCCCAGCCCGCGCCCGCTCGTCACGCTGCGCACGGACGACCGGCCGCATCTCGGGGAGCGCGTGAAGGTGTACCGCTCGCTGGGCGGGAAGCCACAGTCGGCCGAGTTCGTCGGCCACGACGACGACGGCGTCGTCCTGCGCATCCTCGACAAGATGGGCCGCGGCAAGGAACCCGAGCCGGGGTCGGTCCCCGAGAAGGGCGACCGGCTCTGTTTCACGCTCTTCGAGCACGAGCAGCGGGGCGGCGCGAAACTCCCCGACCCGGAGAACACCCCGTGGACGCACGGCGGGCCGCCCGGTGAGGCCCCCCATGAAGCCGCCGACCCGCTGACCGCGGAGGACGTCCTGTGACCACCGTCTCCGAGCTCTTCGACCCCGGCAGGGTGGCCGCCGCGGCCACCGACGCGATCCTCCGCGACACGCTGCACGGCGAGGCGCGCGGGGTCGTCGTCGACTCCCCGCCCGGCGCCGGCAAGTCCACGCTGGTCGTCCGCGCGGCCCTCGAACTGGCCGACGCGGGCCGCCCGCTGATGGTGGTGGCACAGACGAACGCCCAGGTCGACGACCTGGTGCTGCGGCTCGCCGAGAAGAACCCGGACCTCCCGGTCGGCCGCCTGCACAGCAGCGACACGGACGCGTACGACAAGGCGCTGGACGAGCTGCCGAACGTACGCAAGTCGGCGAAGGCGGCCGAGCTGACCGGGCTGCCGATCACGATCTCCACGGCCGCCAAGTGGGCGCACGTCAAGGTCGACGAGCCGTGGGAGCACGCGATCGTCGACGAGGCGTACCAGATGCGCTCGGACTCCCTGCTCGCCGTCGCGGGCCTGTTCCGGCGGGCGCTGTTCGTGGGCGACCCCGGCCAGCTGGACCCGTTCGCGATCGTGGGCAGCGAGCAGTGGGCGGGTCTGTCGTACGACCCCTCGGCATCCGCGGTCACGACCCTCCTCGCGCACAACCCGGAGCTCCCCCAGCACCGCCTCCCGGTGTCCTGGCGGCTCCCGGCCTCGGCCGCGCCCCTGGTCTCGGCCGCCTTCTACCCGTACACCCCGTTCCGCAGCGGCACCGACCACGGCGACCGCGCCCTGTCCTTCGCGATCCCCTCGGACGGCTCGGGCCCGGACCGGGTCATCGACGAGGCGGCGGAGTCCGGCTGGGGCCTGCTGGAGCTGCCCGCCCGGCACACCCCGCGCACCGACCCGGAGGCGGTGCGGGCGGTGGCGACGGTCGTCCGACGCCTGCTGGACCGGGGCGGCGCGGCGACCTCGGAACGCTCCCCGGACCCGTCCCCGCTCACCGCCGACCGCATCGCCGTCGGCACGGCCCACCGCGACCAGGCGGCGGCGATCCGCGCGGCCCTCACCGAGCTGGGCGTCACGGACGTCACCGTCGACACGGCGAACCGCCTCCAGGGCCGCGAGTACGACGTCACGGTCGTCCTGCACCCCCTGTCCGGCCGCCCCGACGCCACGGCGTTCCACCTGGAGACCGGCCGCCTCTGCGTCCTGGCCTCCCGCCACCGGCACGCGTGCATCGTGGTCTGCCGGGCGGGCGTGGGCGACCTCCTGGACGACTATCCGTCGACGGAGCCGGTACAGCTGGGGACGCTGGTGAAGTTCCCGGACGGGTGGGAGGCGAACCATGCGGTGCTGGCGCATCTGGCGGAGCACCGGGTGGTCTGGCAGCCATGACCCACGCCTCCCAGCCCACTCCGCACGCACCGTCGCCCACCCGCCGGGCGGAGCCCGGCACGCCGCCGGAGGCGGCCGATGAATGCAGCCCGGACGGGTGGGAGGCGAACCATGCGGTGCTGGCGCATCTGGCGGAGCACCGGGTGGGCTTCGAGCCCTGACCCTTACGGGGCCCTTGCGCGGGCGCGCGACAATGGACGATGGCCCGCTTCCCCTACGGAGGGGGCATCAGCGACGTACGAGGAGGAGAAGACATGGCGGAGCCCACGCCGCGTCGGAACGAACCGCGGCTACGCCCCGCGCCCCTGCTCTTCGAGCCCGCGCAGGCGGCCGCCGACCCGGAGCACTTCTTCGACCTGGAGTCCATCGACGACCCCAGGGCGCTGCTCGCCCGGGCGACGGAGCTGACGCATGCCTTCCGTGCGGCGACGGACCGTGCCGTGGAGTTCCAGGCGATCGCCGCGGCCCAGCTGGCCGACCCGCGCCGTTTCGACCGGCTGACGCCGGCGGACATCGCGGAGCGGGCCGAGTGGACCGAGGACTATGCCAAGAAGATGGTCGAGTTCGGGCGGGACCTGATGCGCGGGACCGCCGAGGGCGCCGAGGGCGAGGGGCTCCCCGGTCCGGCGTAGCCGCCGTGCCGCACCGGACTCGTTCTGGCATATGCCAGGCGGGCAAGATACCCCTTCCCACCCCCTCCTGTCCCGATTTCCGGCAACCCTCAGAGACGGAACGCTCACGCCCGGTACATCTGGATGCATGAGCGACACACGCATCGAGCCGTTCTCCGACCGTTCCGACGTCTGCGGGGTCACTGCGGACGGTGCGGCCTGGCTCGCCTCGGCAGGAACGTATCCGCGAAGCACGCTCGCCCTCTGGCGGGAGCGCCCGGACGCCCCGGTGGTGCTGCCGTGCGGCGCCTCGTTCGACGTCGTGAGCGCGCCCGCCATCTTCGGGCGCCGGATGCTCGACCGGTTATGGGGCGACGGGCCGGGCTCGGGGCCGGTGGCGATGTTCCGGGGCCGGATGCTGCTGTTCGCGGCGCCGGGCACCGCGTACCGGCTGCCGTCGCTGTTGCAGTGGGAGGAGTGCGGCCGCACGGGCGCGATCCCGCCACTGCTGTGCCACGGCAACGGCGACGCGGTGACGCTCCCCGCGCCCCTGCCGACCCGCACCACGCCGACCCCGTTCGACAGCCGCTGGCTGGTCGCCCCGGACACCCGTCACCCCTGGTTGCCGGGCCCCGAGATCCTGCTCTGGGCGGCCGTACGGGCGGCCCGCGCGGCCGTGCGGATATCGATTTTTCCTCCCGCCGATCAGGATGCTAAGGTCTACGACGTCAGCAGGCGCCGCTAGCTCAGTTGGTTAGAGCAGCTGACTCTTAATCAGCGGGTCCGGGGTTCGAGTCCCTGGCGGCGCACGTTGTCGATGGCGAGGCATGTTCGCGGAAAGCGCGAATCGGCCTCGCCATCGTTGTTTCTGCGCGGCCGCGCCGCGCGTCGCGGGGGCTCCGCCACCCGCACCCCCTTTCCCCGGCGTGCGGTGGCCGTAGGCCGACAGGTCACCCGGGCGTGATCTTCACCGTCCACGCCCCGGAGACCGTACGGCCCTCCACCTTCACCCGTACACCGTCCCCCGGCACCGTGAAGCTCTCGCCCAGGGCTACCGGGGCGTCCGCGAGGGGTGGGTAGACCGAGGCCTCCCAGCAGGCCTCGGTGTGCGGGTGGGCGTCGATGACCTGGATCGGGCCGCCGCCGGACGCGGCGCCGGCGCGTACCCGGTAGACCAGGACTCCTTCCTTGCAGGTCCCGGCGTCGTTGCCGGCCGGGCCGCGGGCCTCGAAGGCGAGGGCGGTCTCGGGGCCGGTGCGGACCACCGCCAGCTTGGTGCCGCGCCCCAGGCCGAAGGCCGAGCGGCCCACGACCGGCGCCCCCGGCCCCGCCCCCAGCGGTTCCAGCGTCAGCCGCGTCGGCTTGCCCACGCACGCCACCTGTCGCGACTCCAGCCACCCCAGCTTCCACTTGTGCCAGCCGAACAGGTCGGGGGCCAGCCCGAACTGGCTGCCCATCAGGTCCCAGTCGCCGACGTACGTGTCCCAGTCGCCCTTGCCGTCGACGGGGCGGTGGTACAGGTCCGGGAGGTCGAAGACGTGGCCGGTCTCGTGGGCCAGGACGAGGCGGTCCGGCGGGTGCTGCTCGAACACCGTGACGACCCGCCGGATGTCCGTGCCGTCGGCCCGCAGCGGGGTGTCGAGGTTGACGACCTTCGTGGCGTCCGAGTCCACCCCGGGCGCGTCCGGATCGGCGACGAAGTAGACGACGTCGTAGCGGGAGAAGTCCACCTGCCCGTCCGCCGCGGCCAGCGCGTCGCGCAGATAGTCGGCGCGATGCGACTCGTTCCAGTCACGCTCTATGACGTACGAAGTCGACGGCCGCGGCATCCGGATCCAGTTCCGCAGCGGATGCGGGCGCAGTGTGAACCTGCCGTAGGAGGCCTGTTCGAAGTAGCGGCTGGTCGCGGGGAAGTGGTCGGCGGCAAGCTGGTCGGGGGTGGTGCGCGGGGTCGCGTCCGGGAAGGACAGGAACACCATCACCGCGTCCAGCGTGCGGGTGGGCCGCGGATAGGCGGTGTTCCAGGTGTCGACGCCCTCGGAGTGGTGCGCCTCGGTGCGGGTGAGCGCGCAGGCGGCCGCGGAGAACGGCTCGGCGGCCGACGGGCCGGTGATGAGGGAGGTGGCGGCGAGCGCCGACATCGTGGTGAACACGGCCGCGGTGCTGCGCAGTCGGGGGCGCGGGAAGGGGCGCGGCACGGGGACCTCCGGATGCGGTTCACGGGACACCGCACCCAGCCTGTGTGAGATTGTCGTACTACGCCCTGTTTGTCTGCACCAGAAGAGTGAGTCAGCCGAAGAACCGTCAGAATCGACACCCCGAATCGCTCACGGAACGTCACACCTGGTCGGGCGCCTCAACAAGCCGTCCAGGTGCGGGCAGAAACGATCTGTCAGAAGGGCCCGTTGTTCCGGGACACTGGGCAGTGGCTGGAAGGGGTGGGGGCCAGCCTCTATGATCGGCACACTTTCCTGCACGGACAGAGATCGAGTGCACTGCGGGAGCGAACGGTGAGCGGAACCTCCGAAGGGCCGGCGCCCGCGACAGACCTCGACCGGGCGGCCGTCACAGACAGTGACTACAACACGTCTTCTCGTACCGATTCCCAGGCGTACCGGTCGGCCTTCGTGGCCGCGCCGCTCGCCATGGCCGTCGTCGACCGCGAGGGTGTGGTCGTCAGCGCCAACCACACCCTCGGCGACCTCCTCGGCTGCGCGCCCGAGGCGCTCGCCGGGCGGATCGCCGCCGATCTGGTGGACCTGGCCTCCGACGCCCGTACCTGGCACGCCTACCAGGAGGTGCTGCGCGGCCGGCAGGCCCGGCTGCGCTGCACCCGGCGGCTGAAGAACCCCGACGGCCAGTACCTGTGGACGCAGGTCACCGTCGCGCCGCTCGGCACGGGTGAACCCGGGGTGCTGCTGTCGGTCGCCGACGTCAGCTCCCAGCGTGAACTCCAGGCCCGGCTGCGGCACTTGCAGATGCACGACCCGGTGACCCGGCTGCCCAACCGCACGCTGTTCTTCGAACGGCTGTCGGCCGCGCTGGAGGCGGAGGCGTACGAGCAGGGCGGCACCGGCCGGATCGGCCTGTGCTATCTGGACCTCGACGGCTTCAAGGCCGTCAACGACACGCTCGGCCACCGGGTCGGCGACCGGCTGCTGGCCGCCGTCGCGGAGCGGCTGACGCGGTGCGCGGACGAGGCGGGCCTCACCCGGGGCAGCACGCCGCTGGTGGCCAGACTCGGCGGCGACGAGTTCGCGCTGCTCGTCGAGGACTCCACCGGCACCGACCAACTCGCCGATCTCGCCGAGGCCGTGCTCAAGGCGGTGCAGAGCCCCTTCGACATCGCCGGGCACCGGTTGTCCGTCTCCGCGTCGATCGGCGTCGTCGAGCGCCACGCGGCCGGCACCACTCCCACGGCCCTCGTGCAGGCCGCCGACACGACGCTCTACTGGGCGAAGGCCGACGGCAAGTCCCGCTGGACGCTGTTCGACCCGGAGCGCAACGCCCACCGCATGACCCGCCAGGCCCTCGCCTCCACCCTCCGGCCGGCCATCGAGCGCGGCGAGTTCACGCTGGAGTACCAGCCGCTGGTCGGCATGGAGGACGGGCGGCTGCGGGGTGTGGAGGCGCTGGTGCGCTGGAACCACCCGCAGTTCGGGATGCTGACGCCGAATCGGTTCATCGCACTGGCCGAGGAGGACGGCTCGATCGTGCCGCTGGGGCGCTGGGTGCTGGCGACCGCCTGCCGCCAGGCCCGGCGGTGGCAGCTCGACCACCCGGGCGAGCCGCCGATCTTCGTCAGTGTGAATGTCGCGGTCCGCCAGGTGTGGGACTCCGACCTGGTCGCCGACGTGGCGGAGATCCTCGCGGAGACGGAACTGGCGCCGGGGTTGCTGCAACTGGAGCTCACGGAGTCCGCGGTGATGGGCTCGGCGGGCCGCCCGCTCCAGGCGCTCCAGGCGCTCAGCGACATGGGCGTCCACATCGCCATCGACGACTTCGGCACCGGCTACTCCAACCTCGCCTACCTCAGCCGGCTGCCGGTCGCGGTCCTGAAGCTGGACGGGTCCTTCGTCCGGGGCTTCCAGTACGAGGGGACCGGCGCCCCGCCCAACCCGGCCGACGAGGTCGTCGTCGAGGCGATGATCCAGCTCGCCCACCGGCTGGGGCTGACGGTCACCGCGGAGTGCGTGGAGACGTCCGCGCAGGCTTCCCGCCTGCGGCGGATCGGGTGCGACACCGGCCAGGGGTGGCTGTACTCACGGCCGGTGTCGCCGGATCGTATCTCCGAGCTGATGGCGGGTCAGGCCGCGGGCAGGCCGTAGGCGTCGGCGATCAGTTCGTACGAGCGCAGCCGCAGCGCTCCGCTGTGTGCGTGGGACGTGATCATCAACTCGTCGGCGCCGGTGCGCTTCTGGAGGTCGTCGAGGCCCGCGCGGACCTCGTCGGCGGTGCCGTGGACGACGTTGGCGTTCCAGGACGTGGCGAAGTCGCGTTCCACGGGGCTGAAGTCGTAGGCCTCCGCCTCCTCGGGGGTGGGGACGAGGCCGGGGCGGCCGGTGCGCAGCCGGATCATGTTGAGGCTCGCGGCGAGCACCTGGCGGCGGGCCTCCTTCTCGTCGTCGGTGGCGAGGGCGGAGACGCCGATGAGGGCGTAGGGCTCGGCGAGGATCTCGCTCGGGCGGAAGGCCTCGCGGTAGAGGTCCAGGGCCGGGATGGTGTTCTGGGCCGAGAAGTGGTGGGCGAAGGCGAAGGGCAGGCCGAGCTCGGCGGCGAGGCGGGCGCTGAAGCCGGAGGAGCCGAGCAGCCAGATCGGCGGGCGGTGCGGGGACTGGACGCCGCCGGGGGACGTCGCCTGGATCGGGCCGGGGACCGCGTGGATACGGCGGTAGGGGTGGCCGTCGGGGAAGTCGTCGTCGAGGAAGCGGGTCAGCTCGGCGAGCTGCTCGGGGAAGTCGTCGGCACCCTCGTGGAGGGTCTGGGTGCGGCGCAGGGCGGCGGCGGTGGCACCGTCGGTGCCGGGCGCGCGGCCGAGGCCGAGGTCGACCCGCCCCGGGGCCAGCGCCTCCAGCGTGCCGAACTGCTCCGCGATGACCAGCGGGGCGTGGTTGGGCAGCATGACGCCGCCCGAGCCGAGGCGGATGCGCTCGGTGTGGGCGGCGAGGTGGGCCAGGATCACGGCGGGGGACGACGAGGCCACGCCGGGCATGGAGTGGTGCTCGGCGACCCAGTACCGGTGGAACCCGCGCGACTCCGTCAGCTTGGCGAGCTCGACGCTGGTACGCAGCGCCTCGGTGGCGGTGTACCCGGCGCCCACCGTGACCAGGTCCAGTACGGAGAGGGGGACGGGGGCGGTGCCCTGTGCGATGCCTCGGGTCTCGTCTGCCGCCACGGGGGTGCCTCCTGTTGTGGGCCGTGCGCTGTCCGTCCGGCACTAACAGGAGGCGCTCTCCGGTTATTCCCTGCGCCAGATCATGCGGAAGACGCCTTGTCCCACACCTTGACGGTCAGGTTCGTGATCTCGCTGTCGGGATCGAGCGAGTCCACCCTGACGAGCGCCACGCGCCCGCCGTCGGTGAAGAGGCAGACGCTCCGCCCTTCGCCCACCGAGAGCGACGACTGGGGTTTCGTGGTCGCGAGCAGCTTGCACTCGCTGAAACCGGGTTCCTCCCCCTCGGGAACAAGCGCGTAGTTGTTGTAGATGAGATTCACTTTCTGCCCGTCAAAACCCCAGGGATCGATGTCGTCGTCGCCCACCGCGGGTGGCACAAGATCGAGATCGAATCCCTGGTTCTGCGAAAGCAGCGGGCCCGACCACTGCACTTCCGGCTCCGATTCGGACTGCGGTGACGGCCGATCACCGGAGCCACCCCCGGGATTTCCCTGCGGCGTCGCGGTGGTCGTGACGCTCACCGTCGCGGTGACGGTTTCACGGACCGCCACGGGCGAGGTGACACCTGCCGCGGGGAGCCCGATGAAGCCGACCGCGAAGGTGAGCGCACCCACCCCGGCACTGATCAGCGCCGCGATCGCCTGCCATTTGTGGGCCGCCCCCGCATCGCCCTGCCGCCTCGGTGGTGCCGGTGGCCGCGCAGGTGGCGGCGGCGTGAATGACGACATGTACATCCCCCGTTACTTTCCCTGCTGCATCCCCCGACGCATCCCCCGATGCCGATGCAGAGCGCAATTATGGCGCGCCCCCGGCATTCTGGACGGCGGAATTCACGTATCCACCGAAGGAAATACCGAGGGCGTCGGCCTCACATTTCTCACACCTGCACAATCGGCTCCTTCGTGAACAGTGCTCCCAGCCTCGGGGCGTTCACGCGGCGGTCTGCCAGGCGGAGGCCTTCCCAGACCGTGACCTGGTTGGCGGTGAGGACCGGCTTGCCCAGTTCCTTCTCCAGGGCGGGGAGGTGGGCGACCGTGTGCAGGGCCGTGTCGGGGAGGAGGAGGGCGTCCGCGTCCGGGGTGTCGGCCTGCCGCGCCAGGGCGAAGACCTCCGCCTCGCCCCAGGTGCCGACCTCGGCCGCCGTGATGATCCCGGCCCCCTTGACCCCGGTCACCTCCAGGCCGCCGGCCCGCAGGAAGTCCGCGAACATCGCGGCCACGTCGTCCGGGTACGTCGCCCCGACCGCGACCCGGCCCGCCTTGATCTCCTGGGCCGCGTGCACGAAGGCGAAGGACGTCGAGGAGGCCGGCAGGCCTGCCGCCCGGGCCAGGGTGCGGACCTGGTCCTGGGCGCCCTCCCAGCCGTGGACGAAGCTGCCGCTGGTGCAGGCCCACACCACGGACTCGGCGCCGCCCATGCGCAGTTCCTCGACGCCGGCCGCGAGGCGTTCGGGCGAGCCCATCTCCAGCAGGGCGTCCTCACGGTGGGCGTCCTCGCCGATGTCGGTGTGCACCACGTCGACCCGGATGTCGCTGCCCAGGAGCTGCTCGATGCGTGGATAGTCGTCCTCGGCGGAGTGGCCCGGGTAGAGGAGTCCGAGTGCGGTCATGTCCAGCCTTCCTGCTGCTGTTCTTCGTCGGGCAGTACCGGTCGCAGGGGGCCCGGACGCGCCGCCGGATCGATCAGCGCCTGATAGGGCCCCATGGCCCGGGTACCCAGCCGGCGCAGCGCCGCCCACATCGTCACCTGGTTGGCCGAGATCACCGGCAGCCGCAGTTCGGCCTCCAGTTGCGGGATGACGTCGTACGTCGGGAGGTTGGTGCAGCTGATGAACAGGGCGTCGGCGTCCCGGCGGACCGCCTTGTGCGCCATGGCGACCACCTCGCGGTACGGCACCTTCCAGATGTGCCTGGTCAGGCCCATGAAGGCGCAGCCGGTGACGGTGACGCCCGCCTCCGCGACGTACTCCTCCAGGGAGCGGGTGACCGAGACGGTGTACGGCGTCACCAGGGCCAGCCGCCGCACGCCCAGCTCGGTCAGGGCTTCGAGGAGGGCCCCGGAGGTGGTGAGGGACGGGACCGCGCCCGCCCTCGTCATCGCCTCGCACATGGCGCGTTCGCCCGCGATGCCGCCGACGAAGCTGCCGGAGGTGCAGGCGTAGGCGACGACCTCGGGGGTGATGGCGTGCAGGGTGCGGACGGCGTCGTGCAGGGTCTCGTGCTCGCTGACGAGACGGGCCAGGTCGAGGCTGACCTCGACGGGCACGTACGGCGTCCGGGTCAGATGGAGCGAGATGTCGTCCGGGACCCAGCGCCACAGCTCGCGGTCCAGGGCGAAGTCGAAGGGTGCCACGACGCCGACCCCGCGCTGGGGGCGCGGTCCGCCGAGAAAAGAGAGGTCCATGGCAGGCACCGGCCTCACGGTGAGAGACGGGGGGACAACGGACCGTGCGCGCGCCCGTGTTGACGAAGGTAGGTTCGGGTGCGAGCGTGGTCAATCCGCGCATGTCAGACGCCCGTGGAGGAACGGCTTCGCATGACCTCCCCCACCCTCCTCGTCCTGGACGCCGATCCCCTCCCCCGCCTCGGCCGCCTCACCGGTCGCGCCCGCGTCCTGCACGCGGACGCGTCGACGCTGGCCGAGCGGCTGCCGTCCGCCGACGTGCTGCTGGTGTGGGACTTCACCTCGCACGCGGTACGGCACGCCTGGCCCGGCGAGGGTCCGCGGCCGCGCTGGGTGCACACGGCGAGTGCGGGGGTGGACCATCTGATGTGCCCCGAACTCGCCGCGTCCGACACGGTGGTGACCAACGCGCGCGGGATCTTCGACCAGCCGATCGCCGAGTACGTCGCGGCCCTCGTCCTGGCGATGGCGAAGGATCTGCCGAGGACCCTGGACCTGCAACGGGAGCGCACCTGGCGGCACCGGGAGTCCCGCCGGGTCTCCGGGACGCGGGCCGTGATCGTCGGCTCCGGGCCCATCGGGCGGACGATCGCCCGCACGCTCAAGGCACTTGAGGTGACGACCGCGCTGGTCGGCCGCACCCCGCGCACCGGCATCCACGGCCCCGACGATCTCGACCGGCTGATCGCCCGCGCCGACTGGATCATCGCGGCGGCCCCGCTGACCGAGCAGACGTACGGCATGTTCGACGCCCGGCGGTTCGGGGTGATGCAGCCCTCGGCCCGGTTCATCAACATCGGGCGGGGCGGCCTGGTCGTCGAGGACGCGCTGGCCGAGGCGCTCAGCCGCCGGTGGATCGCGGGCGCGGCGCTGGACGTCTTCGAGCACGAACCCCTGGGCCCCGACAGCCCGTTGTGGCAGGTGCCCGATCTGATCGTGTCCCCGCACATGAGCGGCGACACGGTGGGCTGGCGGGACGAACTCGGGGCACAGTTCCTGGAGTTGTACGAGCGGTGGGAGACGGGCAAGCCGCTGCTGAACGTGGTCGACAAGAAGCGTGGGTACGTACCCGGACACTGACCTGGGGGTGTGCATGAGGGACCTCACCGCACTCGGCGCCGTGGAGCTCGTCGAGGGGTACCGCAAGGGCGAGTTCAGCCCCGTGGAGGTGACCCGGGCGGCGCTGGAGCGGGCCGAGGAGATCCAGCCGGAGGTCAACGCGTTCGTGCGGCTGACCGCCGAGGAGGCGCTCGCGCGGGCGCGGGAGTCGGCGGACCGCTGGCGGCGCGGTGCGCCCGCCGGGCTGGTGGACGGGGTCCCGGTCACGGTGAAGGACATCCTGCTGATGCGCGGGTCGCCGACCCTGAAGGGGTCGAAGGCGCTGTCGGAGCAGGGTGGTTGGGACGAGGACGCGCCGTCCGTCGCCCGGCTCCGGGAGCAGGGTGCCGTGTTCCTCGGCAAGACCACGACCCCGGAGTTCGGCTGGAAGGGCGTCACGGACTCGCCGCTGTCCGGCGTCACCCGCAACCCGCACGACCCCACCCGCACCGCGGGCGGCTCCAGCGGCGGCGCCGCGGCGGCCGTGGCCCTCGGCGCGGGCCCGCTCGCCCTCGGCACGGACGGAGGCGGCAGCGTCCGTATCCCGGCCGCGTTCTGCGGGATCTTCGCGCTGAAACCGACGTACGGCAGGGTGCCGCTGTACCCGGCGAGCGCGTTCGGCACCCTCGCCCATGTCGGGCCGATGACCCGCGACGCGGCGGACGCGGCGCTGATGCTGGACGTCATCGGGGCACCGGACGCCCGGGACTGGTCGGCGCAGGGGCCAAGTGCCGTGTCCTACCGGGACGTTCTCCACGGGGGCGTCCGTGGTCTGCGCATCGCCTACTCCCCCTCCTTCGGCGGGCAGGTCCGGGTGCAGCCGGGCGTCGCGGCGGCGGTCCGGCGCGGTGTCGAGGAGTTGGCGCGGCTCGGTGCCTATGTCGAGGAGGCCGACCCCGACTTCGCCGACCCGGTGGACGCCTTCCACACCCTGTGGTTCAGCGGGGCGGCCCGGGTGACCCAGCAGTTCGGGCCGCGCGAGCGGGAGTTGCTCGATCCCGGGCTGCGGGAGATCTGCGGGCTCGGGGCGCGGTACAGCGCGCTGGACTATCTCGCCGCCGTCGATGTCCGCATGGACCTCGGCCGCCGGATGGGCCGCTTCCACGAGTCGTACGACCTGCTGGTGACGCCCACCCTGCCGGTCACGGCGTTCGAGGCGGGCGCCGAGGTGCCGAAGGGCTCGGCGTATCGGCGGTGGACGGGGTGGACGCCGTTCACCTACCCGTTCAACCTGACCCAGCAGCCGGCCGCGTCCGTCCCGGTGGGGGTGGACGGCGACGGGCTGCCGGTGGGACTCCAGATCGTGGCCGCCCGGCACCGGGACGATCTGGTGCTGCGGGCGGCGCACGCCCTGGACGGGTTCACGCCCGCCGGAAACTGAGGGTCTCCCCCAGCGCTCCCGACCGCCACAGGTCGTTGCAGCCCTCGGCCAGCGTCTCCAGCCCGTCCACCACCTGCCCCCACACGATGCCGGGCACCCAGCCCACATCGCCGTTGAGCAGCAGGTTGTTGCGTTCGTAGAACAGGGCCAGGTCGACGACCGTGGTCCCGGCGCGGACCTCGCGGTCGTAGCCGTAGGACTTGGTGCCCAGCTCGGTGCCGGCGAAGGAGAAGTAGCAGAGGTCGCCGGGAATGGGGGTGACGGTGGGGTTCTCCAGGGGAGGTTCCGTGGAGGCGAAGGGTGGGAAGAGGGCGTAGATCTCGTTGCGGGCGTACTTCGCGTGGTAGACGTCACCGGCGAGCGGGAGCGCTTCCCAGACAGCCGCGCAGGTCAGAGGCGCGCGGTCGTCCAGCAGCTTTGCCGTGACGCTGATTCCCCGCTTGACCAGCGAGACTTCTATGTAACGGTCAGCCATGCACTCCATGGTGCATACATCGCATGCGGTCGGGTAGCCGCGCCGCCATGGCTCCACCAACAGGGAACGAGAAACACACACCCGGAACCACCCGCCGATCGCTGCTCGCGGGGGTGGCGGCGCTCGGTGCGCTGGGGGCCGCCGGCTGCACGCGGGTGGCCACGGCCTCGACGACGGCCGGCGGTGATCTGCTGGATCGGATGCGGGCGGCGGGGGTGGTACGGCTCGGTATCGCCGGTGAGATCCCGTTCGGCTACATCGACAAGAACGGCGAGCTGACCGGCGAGGCGCCCGAGCTGGCCAAGGCGATCTTCAAACGGCTGGGGGTGGACCGGGTCCAGCCGGTGCCGACCGAGTTCGGCTCGCTCATCCCGGGTCTCAACTCCCAGCAGTTCGACGTCGTCGCCGCCGGGATGTACGTCAACCCCGAGCGCTGTGAGCAGGTCATCTTCGCCGACCCGGACTACCAGATGCTCGACTCGTTCATCGTCCGCAAGGGCAACCCCAAGGGGCTGCACACCTACCAGGACGTCGTCGAGAAGAAGGCCAAGTTCGCCACCGGGACCGGGTACGCGGAGATCCAGTACGCCGTGGACGCGGGGTACAAGGAGAGCGACATCCTGATCGTGCCGGACCAGGTCGCCGGGCTGAACGCCGTGGAGGCGGGCCGGGCCGACGTGTTCGCCGGTACGGCGCTCACCACCCGTGAGGTGGTGAAGAAGTCGGCCAAGGCCGAGGCCACCAAGGCCTTCGCGCCGCTCGTGGACGGCAAACCGCATGTGGACGGCGGCGCGTTCGCCTTCCGGCCCACCGAGACCAGGCTGCGGGACGCGTTCAACGTCGAGTTGCGCAAGCTCAAGAAGAGCGGGGAGCTGTTCCGCATCCTCAAGCCCTTCGGGTTCACGGAAGCCGAGATGACGGACCTCACGGCGAAGGAGCTCTGCGGCGGATGACTTCAGGACTCTGGGAGCTGGTCCTCAAGGGCGTGTGGGTCACCCTCCAACTGCTCTTCCTGAGCGCGCTGCTGGCGGGTGCCGTCTCCTTCGTGGTCGGCATCGCGCGCACCCACCGGCTGTGGATCGTGCGCTTCCTCGCGGGCTTCTACACCGAGGTGTTCCGCGGGACCTCGGCCCTCGTCATGATCTTCTGGGTGTTCTTCGTGCTGCCGCCCGCGTTCGGCTGGCAGCTGGTCCCGCTGTGGGCGGGCACGCTGGCGCTCGGGCTGACGTACGGCGCCTACGGCTCGGAGATCGTGCGCGGGGCCCTCACCGCGGTCGATCCGGCGCAGCAGGAGGGCGGGATCGCGCTCAGCTTCACGCCCTGGCAGCGGCTGAGGCTGATCCTGCTGCCGCAGGCGGTGCCGGAGATGATCCCGCCGTTCTCCAACCTGCTGATCGAGCTGCTCAAGGGCACCGCCCTGGTGTCGATCATGGGCATGGGTGACCTGGCGTTCAGCGGCAACCTGGTACGGCTGGCGCTCCAGGAGAGCGCCGAGATCTACACGTATCTGCTGGTCATCTACTTCGTGATCGCCTTCGCCCTCACCCGGGTGATGCGCGGTCTGGAGAAGAGGCTGAAGGCGGGCGTCGGCAAGGCTCCGTCGCGTGGGTCGTCCCCGCAGCAGGAGCTCAAGCGCGCCGAGACGACCGGCGTCGGCGCCTCGTCCTCGGGAGGTGTTCTCGGATGAAGTGGGACTGGGGAGCGGTCGGCGACTTCATGCCGCAGTTCTGGGACGGTCTGCTGGTCACCCTTCAGGCGCTGGCCCTCGGCTCGGTGATCTCCTTCGTGCTCGGCCTGGTGTGGGCGCTGCTGATGCGGGCGCCGACCCGGTGGGTGACCTGGCCGGTGGGCGCGGTCACCGAGTTCGTGCGGAACACGCCGCTGCTGGTGCAGCTGTTCTTCCTCTTCTACGTGCTGCCCGAGTGGGGCTTCACGTTCTCCGCGCTGACCACCGGCGTCTTCGCGATCGGCCTGCACTACTCGACGTACACCATGCAGGTCTACCGGGCCGGCATCGAGGCGGTGCCCGCCGGTCAGTGGGAGGCCGCGACGGCGCTGAACCTGCCGGTCGCCCGGACCTGGCGGGTGGTGATCCTGCCGCAGGCGATCCGCCGGGTGGTCCCCGCGCTCGGCAACTACGTGATCGCGATGCTCAAGGACACGCCGCTGCTGATGGCGATCACCGTCCTCGACATGCTCGGGCAGGCGCGGCTCTTCTCCCAGGAGCACTTCCAGTTCACCGAGCCCCTGACCGTGATCGGCGTGGCCTTCATCCTCATCTCCTATCTGGCCTCCCTCCTCATGCGAGCCCTGGAGCGACGTCTTGTCCACTGACATACAGCCCGAGAACAGCCCCCTCGACCAGCGCGGTACCGGCGAGCTGATCCGGCTCGACCAGGTCACCAAGCGGTTCGGCGACAACACCGTCCTCGACCACCTCGACTTCTCCGTCGAGGCCGGCAAGCACGTCACGCTCATCGGGCCGTCCGGATCGGGCAAGACCACGATCCTGCGGCTGCTGATGACCCTGACCAAGCCGGACGAGGGCACCATCACCGTCGACGGACAGCGCCTCTTCCCGGCCTCCGACAAGGAGGTCCGCGAGGTCCGCAAGAAGATCGGCATGGTCTTCCAGCAGTTCAACCTGTTCCCGAACATGCCGGTGCTGAGAAACATCACCGAGGCCCCGGTCACGGTGCTCGGCCTGCCCAAGGACGAGGCGGAGGAGCGCGCCCGCGAGCTGCTCGACCTGGTGGGGCTGGCCGACAAGTGCGACGCCTACCCGGCGCAGCTGTCCGGTGGGCAGCAGCAGCGGGTCGCGATCGCGCGGGCGCTGGCGATGCGGCCGCAGGTGCTGCTGCTCGACGAGGTGACCTCCGCGCTGGACCCGGAGCTGGTCGCGGGCGTCCTCGACGTGCTGCGGGACATCGCCCGCAGCACCGACATCACGATGCTCTGTGTGACGCACGAGATGAACTTCGCCCGGGACATCTCGGACCAGGTCCTGATGTTCGACTCGGGACGGATCATCGAGGCCGGGGCGCCGGAGAAGATCTTCAGCGAGCCGGAGCAGGACCGTACCCGGGAATTCCTGAGCGCGGTTCTCTGACCAAAGGTCAACTACACCTTGTGAAGGCGTCGATGCACGAGGTAGGGGCGCTGGGTCTTGACTTTGGCATATGCCAGTGGGTCAGCGCCCCTGCTGAGAGGGATGGAATCTCGTCAACAGGCCCTCACTTCAAGCCTCTTGCCCGTTATCGTGGTAGGGATCGCTGTCCGGATTACGGCCCAACTGTAGAGCGACTTAGCGAGCGCAGGGGGAACCACCGTGGCGCTGAAGCACGAGCCGACCGCGCCGTACCACTCCGCCCAGGACGCGCTGCGCGTCCTGGAGGCGGTGGCGCGGCACACCACCGGAATCACCGACGCCCAGCTCTCCCGGCACACCAGCATCGACCCGGAGCGGCTGACCACCCTCCTTCGTATGCTGCGCCGCGAGGGGTACGTCGAGCAGGTCGCCGACGGCGCGTATGTCACGGGCGACGCCCTGACCCGCCTCGGCTCCGCCCATGACCGTGACCAGGCGCTGCGCGAGACGCTCCAGCGGACGCTGGACCGGCTGCGCGACTCGGTCGGCGCGGCCGTGTACCTGAGCCGGTACGTGGACGGAGAGGTGCGGATCGCCCAGTACGCCGACGGGCCGACGATGCCGGTGGTGAACGAGTGGGTGGACTTCCGCTACTCGGCGCACGCCACGGCGATCGGCAAGAGCCTGCTGGGCCAGCTCGACCACAACAGCCGGCGTGACCATCTCTCCCGGCACAAGATGGCCCGCCTCACCTCCCGGACCATCACCAGCGACAGGCTCCTGCTGTCCCGTCTGGAGTCCCAGCCGCCCACCGTCCCCCACCTCGACCTCCAGGAGTACGCGGTGGGCACGGTCTGCGCGGCCGTCCCCATCACCGCCGGATCGTCGGTGGGCTGCCTGGCCCTCTCGCTCCCGGTCGAGCACGCCCACCGGCTCCGTCAGGCGGCGGACGCCCTGAACCGCAACGCGGCCCCGGTCCTGCTCAGCCTGGCCATCTGAGCCCCCTACCCACCGGTGGTCAGAAGCACCCCTCTGGACCAGGTAGTATTTTCTCTGTCGCCAGCCGCCGAAGGCGGAGGGCGAGAGTCATGCGCCGCTAGCTCAGTTGGTTAGAGCAGCTGACTCTTAATCAGCGGGTCCGGGGTTCGAGTCCCTGGCGGCGCACTCTTGAAGGGCCTCTCGTGGGAGCGAGGGGCCCTTCGATGTTGTGCAGGTCGTCTCGGGTCAGTCGGCGGTACGTCGGCTCGCCCGGTGGGCGCCACCACACCGGGTCCTCGCAGTGGACGCCCTCCCGTCTCAGCAGGGCTCGGTGGATCTTGTTCGTGGCCGTCACCGGCATCCGGTCCACCACCCGTACGAAACGGGGTGCCATCTTCGTGCCCAGGTCGGGCTGGGCGGACAGGAAGGCCGTGAAGCCCGACGCCTCGAAGCTTCCCGCCAGCGCCGCCATCACCTGGTCCCCGGTCACCGGGTCCGGCACCGCGTACACGGCGACGGCGCCGGCCCCCTCGTAGCGCGCGAGGATGTTCTCGATCATCGCGGCGGCCAGGTTCTCCCCGTCCACCCGGATGCGGTCGTCCGCCCGGCCCGCGAAGTACAGGAAACCGTCGGCGTCCCGACAGAACAGGTCGCCGGTCCAGTACCAGCCGTTCCGCCGCCGCTCCTGCTCAGCCTCCGTGTTGCGCCAGTAGCCCTCGAAGGGGTTCGGGGCCCGGTTGACCAGCTCCCCTATCGCCTCGTCCCCGTTCAGCAGCCGCCCCGCCGCGTCGAACTCCGCCGCCGGGCACTCGGCCCGCGTCTCCGGGTCGAGGACGACGAGCCCCGGCCCCGCCCGCCCCACCGCCCCGGCCGGCGTCCCCGGCGACCACTGCACCGCCGCCCCGCCCTCCGACGACCCGTACCCCTCCACCAGCCGCACCCCGAACCGCCGTTCGAAGGCCGCCGCGTCCACCGCCCCCGCCTCCGTGCCGAAGCCCGTCCGGAGCGGGTTGTCCCGGTCGTCCTCGCGCTCCTCGGTCGCCAGGACGTACTGCACGGCCCGGCCCACGTACGTGAAGTACGTCGCCCCGTACCGCCGTACGTCCCCCAGGAACCCCGACGCCGAGAACCGCCGCCGCAGCGCGACCCCCGCCCCCGCCGCGAGCGCGGGCGCCCAGTCGGCGATCACCGCGTTGCCGTGGAACATCGGCATGCAGACGTAGTGCACGTCGTCCGCGCCGACACCGAACTGGTCCGCGAGTGAACGCCCCGCCGCCGCCAGGCGGCCCTGGGAGCAGATCGCGGCCTTCGGGGCGCCCGTCGAGCCCGAGGTGAAGTAGAGGAGGAGGCGGTCGCGCGGGCCGGCCCGGGAGGGGTCGGGGCGGGCGCCCGCGTACGGGGCGAGCAGGGCCTCGTACTCCTCGGAGTCGGTCAACAGCACGCGTACGCCAGGGAGTTCGAGGCCCGTCAGGAGCGGTTCGTACGTCCGGTCCGTGATCAGGAGGCGGCACTCGGTGTGCAGGATGTCCCGGGCCAGTTCGGGGCCGCGGCGGGTGGGGTTGATGCCGGCGACGGCGGTACGGGCGAGGGCCGCCGCGCTCAACCACAGCGGATATTCAGGGGTGTTGTCGAGCAGCACGCCGATGTGCGCGCCACCGGACGGGAGCAGGTCGGCCAGCAGCGCCGCCCGGGCCGCCGCGCCCGCCGCCACCTCGTGATGGGTGAGCGTCCGCTCCTCGAACCACAGGCCGGGCCGATGGTCTCCCCACCGCGCCGCGACGAGCTCCGCGACCGTGCACGCCTTGGACTCCATGGCCGCGCACGGTAGCTGACGGGTCCTCAGATGGGGAGGGTCGTCACGGGGTCATCGTCACGCCGTCGACGACGACCGTGTTGGTCGTGTCGCCCCCGTCGTCGCCGAAGCCGAAGCCGAACTCGTCCGACATCTGGTTGAACGTGATCATGAAGGCGATGCAGAAGCCCGCGACCACCCCCAGGAACGCCAGCACACCGATCATGGACGCGGCGAGCGCGGTCCGGCGCGGGGCCTTGGCCGTGGCGATGACGGTGGCGCCCTCGGCGTAGTACACGGTGACGAAGTCGCCCTCCAGGACCGTCCCCGGGCCGTCCTCCTCCTCGAAGCGGACGGCACGGCCGTCGCGGGCGGTGAACTCGTAGACGTGGTGCAGCGTCGTACTCACCGACGTGTCGCCACCGCCGCCGTGGGTCGTCGTGTACACCCGCAGACAGCGCGCCTCGGCCGTCAGCCCGCTGTTCCACGCCCGGCGCAGCTGTATCGCGCGGCGCAGCAGGCGGTACGCGAGGAACAGGACCAGCGCCAGGATGATGCTGGGTACGAGGTAGAAGAAGAGCTCCATGGTGCTTCCCCCGAGGTCGGATACTGCTCCTCAGCGCCGACATGGTCATGACGACGTGGAGGGAACCTACCCCGGGGGAGAGCCGGCCCGGCTCAAGCAAGGCTCAGAGAATCAGAACGTGACGTCCGAGCAGGCGTAGAACGCGTTGCCGGTGTCGGCGATCGTCCACACCGCGAGGATCACGTGGTGACCGCTCAGCCCGGACGGCAGGGTGCCGCTGTGGGAGAGGGTGGACGGCGGGCGCTGACCGTTGTAGGGGACGGTCAGGAACGGGGTGAGGTTGAGGTCGGAGCGGGCCAGGTTGTGGTTCTGGTTCCAGCCCGGCTTGGTGACGTAGTACTTGAAGTCGGTGGTGGCGTGCATGGCGGTGAACTGCCAGCGGAACGTGTAGCTCTGCCCGCCCGTCACCTTCGTCGTCGGCCAGGCGCCGCCCGACGGCTTGGTGGGCGAGCTGAGCTGGCTGAAGCGGCTCACGCCGCCGTTGCACAGCTGTCCGTCGGCCGGTCCGGAGCCGGGGAAGCCCTTGGGGCCCTCGACGCTCTGCGGCTCCCACTGGATGTCGCCGCAGTTCGTCACGGTGCCGTTCTGGCAGAGCTTCTGCCTGCTGATGGGGAGGTCGGTGTAGCCGTGGCCGCTGGCGCCGCCGGAGGAGAGCACGAGGGCTCCGGCCGTGCTGAGGCCCAGCACGGCGGCGTACCACTTGGTCTTTTTACGCATGCTGCCGCTCCCTGGAGAACGTGGGGAAGTTCAGTGAGGCGGTTCAGTGAGGCGTGCAGGTCTAGACCAAGTCCCAGATTATTGCCGCCGCTTGAACATGTCCATACCAATCGGCGGACCTGTTCGACGGGTCGGCTCAGACGCCCGTCACGCCCCCTGCTCCCCCCGCCCCGCGCAGAACGCCACCGTCAAGTCCTTGACCAGTGCCTTGCGTTCGTAGTCGTCCAGCTCCACCAGACCGCGCATGGTCAGCCGGGTCACCGTGTCCTCCACCGAGTCCACGACCGACGTCAGCACGCTCGCCCGGTGCTGGGCGTCCAGCGCGGCGATCCGGCGGCGGTGCATCGCGGCGGCGACCTCGGGGGCGTACTCCACCCGCACCGGCTGCACCGAGAACACCTCAAGACCCACCGGCGCCGCGTCCGTCGCGACCAGCCGGGTCAGCGCCTCGGTGGCCGCGTCGACGGACGCCCGCGCCGAACCCGGCAGCTCCACCGGCACCCGCGCCAGCGCCGCCTCCACGCACTCGCGCAGATAGCTCTCGTGGTCCTCGACGCCCAGCGTGGCCCGCGCGGTGTCCCGCACCCGCCACACCACGAGCACGACCACCCGCAGCGCGACCCCGTTGCCGTCCGCGGCCGGCATCGGCTCACTGCGCCAGTGCCGCAGCCGTACGTCGACCCGGCGGCGCAGCAGCAGGGGGTTGACCCACATCAGCCCGGTGCGCCGGACCGTGCCCCGGTAGCGGCCGAACAGCCCGAGCACCCAGGCCCGCCCGGTCCGCCCGCGGGCCAGCCCGCCGAACCCGAAGAGACCGAGGGCACCCGCGCCCGCGTACGCCGCCCACTGCACCGGACCGAGGCCGGCGCCCGCGTACTCCGGCAGCCGCAGCGCCTCCACCGCGAGCGTCGGCAGCGCGCCCGCCCACCAGGAGGTGGCCACGCAGCCGGCCACCCCGCAGGTACCGGCGAGCACCCCGGCCGAGCCCGGCAGCACCCGCGCCGGGCGTTCGACCAGCTCGGGGTCGACCTGGGGGGCGGGGCGCGGCGCGGGCCGGCCCGGGCGCCGGAAGCGGGGCTGCTCGCCGGTGCCCTGGCGGCGTCCGACGACGGCGGGGCTGAGCGGGACGGCCCCGGTCTCGGGGTCGTCGCGGAACAGCAGATGAACGGGGATCTCGGTGGTCGCCTCGTTCTGGATGAGCCGGGCCGGCCGGGCGACCGGGGTGGTCTCGGTCGCCGGCCCCTCGGGTTCTTCCGTGGATGGGGATGGTGTGGTGGTGCTCATGCGTGCCTCCAGCCTCCGCGCCAGATGCGTCATGACAGTGGATGGGTGTTGCGGAATGCGGGTTACGTGGTGCGGCTTGCGTCCTGCGGGTCGCGTGGTGCGGCTTGCTTCCTGCGGGTCGCGTCGTGCGGCTTACGTCGTCCGGGTCACGAGGTGCGGCTTGCGCCGCTGCGGGTCACTTGAAGAGCCGCCGCCAGGTCTCCGGGCCCGGATAGCCGTCCGCCGCGCCGCCCCGCCAGCCCTGGGCGCGCTGGAAGGCCTCCACGGCCCGTCGGTCCGCCTCGCCCCAGCGGGGGCCGGGACCCGTCGTGTAGTACTTGCCGAACCCCTTCTTCACCAGCTGCCTGCCGAGCAGGGTGACGTCCTTGTTGTTCGCGCCGGGCCGGAAGGCCGCCCGCCCCGGATAGCCGGGCACCCCGTGCGAGGAGGGTGCCGGCGGCCCCGCCGCGCCCGTACGGATGTCGTTGCCCTTGCCCGTCACCAGCAGCGCCCAGGTCTGCGCCCCCGGCAGCCCGTCGGCGTCCCGGCCGGTCCAGCCCTGCGCCTGCTGGAAGGCCTGGGTGGCCCGCCGGTCGGTGTCCGTCCAGCGGGGTCCCGGGCCGGAGGCGTAGAAGCGGGCGGCGCCGCGCTCGACGAGCATGCGGCCCAGCTGGGTGACGTACTTGTTGTTGGCGCCGGGACCGAAGTACGCGGCGCCGGGGAACGGCACGTCGAGCGGCTCGGCCGGCTTGTCGCCGCCGGCCGCGCCGGCCACCAGGCCCTTGTAGCGGTAGGCGGTGTAGCGGGCCGAGTTGCTCCAGTACGCGTACGGGGTGGCCTGCTTGCGGGCGCGCGGGCGGGTCTCCTCGTAGGCGATGTAGTAGGTGTGCGTGTAGTCGGTCCAGCCGCCGAAGAGGACGACGTGCGAGCCCTTCTCGGGGTCGGCCGGATTGTGGAACAGCAGGATGTCGCCGGGCTGGAGGTCGTCCTTGGCGATCCGGACGCCGTACTGGTCGAGGCTGCCGGTCCATTCGTTGCCGGGCAGGCTCCAGGCCATGGAGACGAAGCCGGAGCAGTCCTGCCGGTAACCGTCGGACCAGTACTCGGTCATGCTGTACGGCACCTGCGCGGCGACCCAGGTCTTGGCCCGCTTGATGATCGCGGCGCGGGTGGTGGCGGGGGTCTGGATGCCGGCGGGTTTGCCGCCGGGGCCGTGCAGCGGGGCCTTGCCGCCCTGGGGGGTGTCGGGTTCGTCACCTGCGGGAACGGTGGGGCGGTCGGGGTGGCCGGGGGCGTGGGGGGCGGCGAAGGCGGGGGCGGCCTGGGTCACGGCGACCGCCGCGGTGGCCGTCGCGGCGAGGACGACGGCTCGGTGGGCGGCCGGGTGGCGGCCGGTACGGGAATGCGGCAGTACGCGCCTCCAGTGAACGCATCCGGGGCAGTCGCAGTCGCTCGCGGGATCGAACTCCTCGAACGCCGGTTCGTCGAATCCCGGAGTCTCCATGCGATTCCCCTCACACTCCAGATGGAAATGTCCGCGACTGTGCACATTCGTCAGTTTCTCAACTGTCTTCCGGACGCGCATGTTGACGGTCCGAATGATGTACGCGGCCGACTCCGCCCCAGGTGGGAGCCCTCGCGATGGTCAGGAGCACCCTCCGGCGTCCGGTAGAGTTCTCCGGGTCAGCAGGCGCCGCTAGCTCAGTTGGTTAGAGCAGCTGACTCTTAATCAGCGGGTCCGGGGTTCGAGTCCCTGGCGGCGCACAGACGAGCAGGAAGCCCTCCGCGCGAGCGGGGGGCTTCCGCTTTTGCACCCTGCCGCCCGCTTGAACCGGACGGACTCATGGACCGTATGGATCGGAAACATTTCGCCCACCACTGTCCACAACGGCTCCACACCCTCCCCACAGGGGCCACAATGAACGCGTATGACCGGTAAACACCGCGTTTCGCATCTTGCGATCATGACTGGCACCGTAGAAACCTGGTCCTTCAAGATGCTGCGGATTCGCGGCAGTTGGGGGGTAGGGAGCCGGTTGCCGACGTTGACGGGGTGAGGGACCCCGTTTCATAAGGAGATGCCGAGGGGGGCATCATGCAACCGGAAGGTCGCGGTTCCATGTCTATGGGTGTGGAGAATGTGGTGACTGCGGCCCACCACTGATACGCCTGTGAAGGTCGAGGGGGACTCGATCAGGCGTAAGGAACCGACAAAGCACGCGATGGTTCGCGTGTGGGGGGATGACTCATGACGTCGACGCCGACGGGCGCCCGGCCGGACTTCGACCCGTCTCAAACCACCCAGCTCAGGGTGGCCTCACAAACCCGGACGGGTACGTTTCGCCGGATCAAGAAGACGCTGCCGAAGTACGACTACGAGCACTACAGCCGACTCGCCGGCCCCCTCACCCAGCCGGATCCGAGCAAGCCGTACAAGGTGCAGTACCGCTCGCTGATCTCCCAGGAGCCGCATCGCATACGAGTCGCCCTGATGCTGGCCGCCGCGCCGGTGCTCTCCCTCGTCCTGCTGTTCTGGCTGCTCCAGCCCGAGCACTGGACCGAACGCGACTACCCCGCCTTCGACTTCCTGCCGGCCCTCGACATCGTCATGCTCGTCTCGATCGGCCTGATCGAGTTCTTCCGCTGCATGAACGTGCTGTCGAACGCGCACGCCACCCTGGTCGCCCGCGACCCCATCCCGGTGGTACCCGAGACCGGCACCAGAGTCGCCTTCCTGACCTCCTTCGTGCCCGGCAAGGAGCCGCTGGAGATGGTGACGAAGACCCTGGAGGCGGCGGTCAAGCTGCGCCACCGGGGCCTTCTGCACGTCTGGCTCCTCGACGAGGGCGACGACCCCGAGGTCAAGGAGGTCTGCGCCCGGCTCGGCGTGCACCACTTCTCCCGCAAGGGCGTCGCGCAGTGGAACCAGGCCAAGGGCCCGCACCGCGCCAAGACCAAGCACGGCAACTACAACGCCTGGCTGGACGCGCACGGCGACGACTACGACTACTTCGCCTCCGTCGACACCGACCACGTGCCGCTGCCCAACTACCTGGAGCGGATGCTCGGCTTCTTCCGCGACCCGGACATCGGCTTCGTCATCGGCCCGCAGGTCTACGGCAACTACGACAACTTCGTCACCAAGGCCGCCGAGTCCCAGCAGTTCCTCTTCCACGCCCTCATCCAGCGGGCCGGGAACTACTACGGCTCCCCGATGTTCGTCGGCACGTCAAACGCCGTACGGATCTCGGCGCTCAAGCAGATCGGCGGCCTGTACGACTCGATCACCGAGGACATGGCGACCGGCTTCGAGATCCACCGCCACAAGAACCCGGCGACGGGCCGCAAGTGGCGCTCGGTCTACACGCCGGACGTGCTGGCCGTCGGTGAGGGCCCCAGCGCCTGGACGGACTTCTTCACCCAGCAGATGCGCTGGTCGCGAGGGACGTACGAGACGATCCTCAAGCAGTACTGGAAGGGCTGGTTCTCGCTGCCTCCGGGCAAGCTCTTCAACTACACGATGATGATCATCTTCTACCCGATGTCCGCCCTCAACTGGATCCTCGCGGCCATCAGTTGCGCGCTGTTCCTGGGCCTGGGCGCCTCGGGTGTGAACATCGACCCGACCGTGTGGCTGATGCTCTACGGCAACGCCTCCGCGCTCCAGATCGGCCTCTACGTCTGGAACCGCCGCCACAACGTCTCGCCGCACGAGCCCGAGGGCTCCGGCGGTGTGGCCGGCATGGTGATGTCCGCGCTCTCCGCCCCGCTGTACGCCAAGGCCCTGATCGACTCCGCGCTGCGCCGCAAGAGCAAGTTCGTCGTCACCCCCAAGGGCGAGTCGGCCAGCCCCGACCGCTGGTTCGCGACCTTCCGCTACCACTGGTACTTCATCGCGATCTTCGGCGGCTCGATCGGCGCCGGCTTCGTCTACGGCCACTCGCACCCCGCGATGATCACCTGGGCCATCTTCGCCCTGCTGATCACCGCGACCCCGATCTTCGTCTGGCGGCTCACGCTGCGCCAGGAGAGGAAGCGGCCCGCCGCGCAGCCGCAGGACCCGGCGGCCGTGCCGGCGCAGGCGCAGTACCAGCCGCAGCCGCTGCCGACGGCTCCGCACACCCCGGCGCAGAAGCCGACCTGGGCGTCGTCGAACACCGGCAGCACCGGCAACACGAGCAACACCGACAACGGGGGCAACGATCAGACGATGCAGATCGCCCTCGGTGGACTTGGGGGACGTAAGGAATGAACGACCAGGCTGGACGCCGCCGTGCCCGTCGCCTCGCGATCGGCACGGTGGTGGTACTCGCACTGGCCGGGATGAACGGGCCGTGGCTGTACCGCTTCGGCACCGAGAAATACCACCAGTACCAGATCAACAAGCCGGAGTACAAAGCCGAGAACGGCAAGTGGCAAGTCGTCGAGTTCCCCGAGGAGTACCGGCAGAACACCATCCACGCGGCGCTGCTGCGCACCGGCAAGGTGCTGCTCGTCGCGGGCTCCGGCAACAACCAGGACAACTTCGACGCCAAGAAGTTCGACTCCCGGATCTGGGACCCGGTCAAGGGCACCATCAAGAAGGTGCCCACCCCCAGCGACCTGTTCTGCACCGGCCACACCCAGCTCGCCAACGGCAATCTGCTGATCGCGGGCGGCACCAAGCGGTACGAGAAGCTGAAGGGTGACGTCACCAAGGCCGGCGGCCTGATGATCGTCCACAACGAGAACCCGGACAAGCCGATCACCCTGCCCGCCGGCACCAAGTTCACCGGCAAGGAGAACGGCAAGACGTTCGTGTCCAAGGACTCGATCATCGTGCCGCGCGCGAAGAAGAACTTCGACAAGGCGACCGGCAAGTTCCTCGGCAACACCCCCGGTATCTACCGGGTGTACGTGGAGGCGCAGAAGTCCGGCGAGAAGTACGCGACCGGCACCCAGGACAACTACCGCATCCAGGGGCTGACCGGCACCGACGCGCGCAACACCTACGGCATCGCCCAGAAGCTCGCCCTGGACAAGAAGGACTTCCAGGGCATCCGGGACTCCTACGAGTTCGACCCGGTCGCCGAGCGGTACATCAAGGTCGACCCGATGAACGAGGCCCGCTGGTACCCGACGCTCACCACCCTGAGCGACGGCAAGATCCTCAGCGTCTCCGGCCTCGACGACATCGGCCAGCTGGTGCCGGGCAAGAACGAGGTCTTCGACCCGAAGACCAGGAAGTGGACGTACCTCGACAAGACCCGGCAGTTCCCGACGTACCCCGCGCTGTTCCTCATGCAGAACGGCAAGGTCTTCTACTCGGGGTCGAACGCGGGCTACGGACCGGACAACGTCGGCCGTGACCCGGGCATCTGGGACGTCGACACCAACAAGTTCACCAAGCTGCCCGGGCTCAGCGACCCCAAGCTGATGGAGACCTCCGGCACGGTGCTGCTGCCGCCCGCGCAGGACGAGAAGTTCATGGTGGTCGGCGGCGGCGGGGTCGGCGAGTCGGCCAAGTCCAGCAACAAGACCCGGATCATCGACCTGAAGGCCGACAACCCGAAGTTCGTGGACGGCCCCACGCTGGAGAAGGGCACCCGCTACCCGAGCTCCTCGATCCTGCCCGACGACACCGTGCTGGTGTCGGGCGGCTCGGAGGACTACCGCGGGCGCGGCGACTCCAACATCCACCAGGCGCGGCTCTACCACCCGGACACCAACACCTTCGAGAAGGTGGCGGACCCGCTGGTGGGCCGGAACTACCACTCCGGGTCGCTGCTGCTGCCCGACGGCCGGGTGATGTTCTTCGGCTCGGACTCGCTCTACAGCGACAAGGCCAACACCAAGCCGGGCAAGTTCGAGCAGCGCATCGAGATCTACACGCCGCCGTACCTGTACCGGGACTCGCGGCCCTCCCTCTCGGGCGGCCCGCAGACCATCGAGCGCGGCGACTCGGGGACGTTCACCTCCCAGCACGCCTCGACGGTCAGGAAGGTCCGGCTGATCCGGCCGAGCGCCTCCACCCACGTCACCGACGTCGACCAGCGCTCCATCGCGCTGGACTACAAGGTGTCCGGGGACAAGATCACGGTGACGGTGCCGAAGAACAAGAACCTGGTGCAGTCGGGCTGGTACATGCTGTTCGTCGACGACGACCAGGGGACGCCCAGCAAGGCGCAGTGGGTCAAGGTTCCCTAGCCCGCACAGAGTCGAGGGCGCCCACCGGTGATCCGGTGGGCGCCCTCGTCGTCGTAGGAGGACAGGAGGAACGGGGGGTTACTTGCTCGCCTTCGCCAGGCCCAGCGCGTACTCCGCCCACCACTCACCGGCCTTCGGGCCGCCCTTGCACTCGCCGTCCGACTCCCCCGGCCGCTTGACCCACACGTAGGCGTCGACGAGCGGGTCCGCCGTCTTCGTCGTCGGGGCCTCGCCGAGGGCGCGGCCGGGCGGGTTGCACCAGCGTTCGTCGGCCTTGCCCTCGGTGTACGGGCCGTTGCCGTTGCGGCTGGTGTCGACGACGAAGTGCTTGCCGCCGACCTTCTGCGACAGCTGCTTGCCGTACGCGATGGAGTCCTGGGTCGAGTAGAAGTTGGAGACGTTGACCGAGAAGCCGTCGGCGCGCTCCACGCCCGCCCACTTCAGCGGCTCGAAGATCTGGTCCGGGTGGCCCCAGCCCGCGTTGCCCGCGTCCAGGTAGACCTTGGTGTTCTTCAGGGACTTGAGCTTGGCGATGGCCCCGCTCAGCAGGTCGTAGCGCTCCTCGTGGAACTCGCCCGGGGTGCAGCCGTCGACCAGGTGCAGGACCGCGTCCGGCTCCAGGATCACCGTCGCCGGGCGGTCGCCGATGCCCGCGGCCACGCCGTCGATCCAGGAGCGGTACGCGTTGCCGTCGGCGGCGCCGCCTTGCGAGTACTGGCCGCAGTCGCGGTGCGGGATGTTGTAGAGGACCAGCAGCGCCGTGCGGTCCGCCTTCTCGGCGGCCTCCGTGAAGCCGCGGGCCTCCTGCTCGGGGTTCTCCGGGCCGATCCACTCGCCGGTCGGCTGCTCGGCGATCTTGCGGATCTGTTCGGCGTCGGCCTTCTTGCCCGCCTTCGCGTACTCGGCGACCTGCTGGGCCGCGTTGCCGTCCGGGTTGACCCAGAACGGATCGGTGCCCTTGGGCTGTTGAGTGATCCGGGCGCCGGAGCTGTCCTCCGGATCGTCCTTGTCCCCGGACGAGGAGCATCCCGCGATCAGCAGCGCCGCCCCCAGCGCCATCGCGGATGTCCTCGCCCCGGCCCCCCTCTTGCCGTACATCCAGCTCCCCCTCGGGTGCACTCGTCCAAGTCTCAATCCTGACATAGGTGGCGTGGGGCACACGAGATCGCCCGAGCCTTGTCGGGGAGCTGTTACAGCGCCCATGGTCGGGGTACGCGCGCGCTGACACGGGGGCGGGCCGGCAGGGAAGGAAGTGCGCGGTCATGCACCACACCACCCGGGAACTCCGGCTGGCGGCGGCACTCGTGGAGGCGGCCGACACCCTCGCGGACGGCTTCGACGCCGAAGACCATCTGCGACGCGTCTCCGACCACTGCGTGGAGCTGCTGGCCGCGCGGGCCGCCGGGATCATGCTGGTCGACACCGGGCGGCCGGTGTCGTTCGCGGCCAGCCGCCGCCGCGAGGAGGTGGCGCTGGACCTGTTGCAGGCACAGCACGCGGGCGGGCCCTGCCTGGACAGCTACGCGTCCGGCGAGCCGGTGCCGCCCGTCTCCATCCGGGTGGCCCACGCGGCCGCCCGCTGGCCCGAGTTCACCGAGCGGGCGCTGCGCCACGACATCGTCTCGACCTTCGCGGTCCCCTTACGCCGCCACGGGACGCTGCTCGGCGCGCTCAACGTGTTCGTGCCGACGCTGCCGGACCGGACCGGCTCGCCCGGCGCGGCAGTCGAGGGCGGGACGCCCGCCTCCGCGGCCGAGGTGCTGGTGGCCCAGGCCCTCGCCGACGCCGCCGCCGTCGGGCTGCGCAACCACCGGGAGTACACGCAGTACCGCACCCTGTCCGCGCAGTTGCAGGAGGCGCTCTCCAGCCGGGTGCGGATCGAGCAGGCCAAGGGCATGCTCGCGGAGCGGTGGGGGGTGCGCGCCGACGACGCGTTCGTGGCGCTGCGCCAGTTCGCGCGGCGGCACCGGCTGCCCCTGGACCGGGTGGCGAGCGCGGTCATCGAACGGGCCGTCGACGACGCGGCGTTGCGCGAGGCGGGCGGCCCGCCGTCCGGCGGACCTTCGTAGAACCCGGTACGACCTGCGCGGATGACAGAGCGCCGTCATCTTATGACTTGGCGTCAATCACCTCTAGGCCCGGACGCTCATCCGTTCTAGAGTCTTCCCCACAAGGCCCCAGCCCCCGGCCTGTCGTCCACCCAACCATGGCTGATCAAGCCTCCCGCGTCGGACGCCGGGTTACTCCCGCAGCCCGTGCGCGCGCGGTTGAGGACCAGCCCGGTCGGCGGCTTCGGGGGGAGCGGGCCGTCGACCGGGCCGGGTCGGTCCTTGCGGCGCGCTACAGGCCGGTTCCCGTCAGGTACGCCGACACGATCACGTTCGCCGTGTAGCTGCGGTTCGCCCGGTCGAAGGTGCCCCCGCAGGTGATCAGCCGGAGTTCGGCCCGCCCCGACTGCCGTGTCCCGTACGCCTGTTGGGCGTCGAAGTGGTCGCGGGCGACGACCTGTACGTCGTCGACGGTGAACTCCGCGACCTTGCCGTCGTCCCGGATCACCCGGACCGTCGCACCGGGCTTGACGCTGCTGAGCTTGTAGAAGACGGCGGGCCGGGTCTCGGTGTCCACGTGTCCCACCATCAGCGCGGTCCCGGCCGCCCCGGGCCGGGTGCCGGCCGCGTACCAGCCGACGACGCCTGCCTGGTCGTACGGCGGCGGGTCGATCGCCCCGTTCCGGTCGAGGCCGCGGGCGACCACGGGGGCCTGCACGCCGAGGCCGGGGATGTCGATGCGCTGCGGCCGGGCGGCGCCGAGCGGGTGCACGGCGGGCGGCAGCTCGACGCCGGGCGGCCGGCCGACCGCGGCCACGTCGCCGGTGGTGGGGGCGGATATCCCGTTCCGTACGTCGGTGACCTCGCGTCCCCACAGCCACAGGCCCAGCAGCAGCACCGCCCAGGCCACGCCGGTCAGCAGCCGGCCGCCGGTGCGGGTGCCGTGCTCGGCGGAGTCGTGGTGCTCGGACATGGCCGGTCAGTCGCTCCCGCGGCTCCGCCGGGACCTGCGCAGCGCCACCGCCGCCGCCGCGACCCCGGCCAGCACCAGCCCGGTCACGGCGTGCGCGGTGCCGGGTCCGGCGGCGGAGGCGAGATGCTGCGCGGTACCGCCGCCGCCCGCGTGGACGGGGGCGACGGGGGACGTGTACGGCGCGGGCTGCGTGGGTGCTTCCGAGGAGTGCGCGGGTGCCTCTACGACGGTGAGGGCGCCCGAGCGGGACACGTCCCCGCAGCTGATCCGCACGTCGTAGCTGCCGGCCTTGAGCTCGGTGCGGACCCGGGTCTCGCCGACGAGGGTGCCGTCGGCGCCGGCGAGCCGTACCTCGGCGACGAACGCCGTGGAGACCGCCGTACCGGTTCTGCTGCTCGCGCAGCCGGTCACCCGCAGGGCGACGTCGGTGCCGGGGGCCGGGGACGACGGGGTGACCGCGACACCGCCCCCGTCCGCCGCGTGTGCCGCCGGGGTGAGGAAGGCGACGCCGAGCAGTCCGGCACAGAGAGTGAGGCGTAGTGAGCCCATCGTGAACCTCCAGATATCTGGAGACTCCCCCCGTCGCGGCGGCCCCGCATCCTCAGCATGGCCGCCACTGCTCCATACGGGGTGGATTCGCCCGTGGAGGCGTTTCAGACGCGGTCGACGAGGTCCGCGATCGAGTCCACGACCGTCGACGGCCGGTAGGGGTACTTCTCGATGTCCGCGTCCGAGGTCAGACCGGTCCGGACGAGGAAGGTCACCATCCCGGCCTCGAGGCCCGCCAGCACGTCGGTGTCCATGCGGTCGCCGATCATCGCGCTGGTCTCGGAGTGGGCGCCGATCGCGTTGAGACCGGTGCGCATCATCAGGGGGTTGGGCTTGCCTGCGAAATAGGGCTGCTTGCCGGTGGCCTTGGTGATGAGGGCGGCGACCGCGCCGGTGGCCGGCAGCGGGCCCTCGGTGGAGGGGCCGGTCTCGTCGGGGTTGGTGCAGATGAAGCGGGCGCCGGCGTTGATGAGCCGGACCGCCTTGGTCATGGCCTCGAAGGAGTACGTCCGGGTCTCGCCGAGGACGACGTAGTCGGGCTCGTGGTCGGTGAGGATGTACCCGATGTCGTGCAGCGCGGTGGTCAGGCCGGCCTCGCCGATGACGTACGCCGAGCCGCCCGGCCGCTGGTCGTCCAGGAACTGGGCGGTGGCCAGGGCCGAGGTCCAGATGGACTCGATCGGCACGTCCAGGCCCATGCGGCGCAGGCGCGCGTGCAGGTCGCGCGGGGTGTAGATGGAGTTGTTGGTGAGCACCAGGAAGGGCTTGCCGGACTCGCGCAGCTTCTTCAGGAAGGCGTCGGCGCCGGGGATCGGCACGCCCTCGTGGATGAGTACGCCGTCCATGTCGGTGAGCCATGACTCGATGGGCCTGCGGTCAGACATCTGCTGTGGTCTCCTGCGTACATACGTGCGGGTGGAGCGGGGCGCCGGAACCACGACGTACCGACGCCCCCACCCTAGTCAGGAAGTCGTCACCTTGACCCCGTCGATCACCCAGTACCAGTTGTTGGACCCGGTGTACCGGAACCGGAAGCTCACACTGGACGCCCCTCCGGGAACGGCCACGTCGAGGGACGGTGACGTCGTACGCGGGGGTCACCAGCGTCGAGTCGTACGTCCCGGAGAACGTCTTGTCGGCCCACTCGTCGGTGGTGAAGGCCCAGCCGCGCCACTCGGTGACCCCGCCGGTGCCCATGGCGCTGTTGCTGACGGACCAGCCGCTGGGCGGGGTGTGGGTGTAGCCGAGGACGCCGGCCGGGATGCCGGTCTCGTCGGTGCGGGTGGACAGGGCGAGCGCGTCGAACGGGTCGGCGGACCGCTCCTGGATCGGCTTGCCGTCCAGGCCCCAGGACGGGTCGACGGTGACGCCCAACTGCCGGAAGACGGTGGGTACGACGTCCACCAGCCGGGTGTCGATCGGGCGGGCGCCGGCCGCGATACCGGGTCCGGTGGCGAGGACGAACGTCCGCCGCTCCTCGATGGTGGATCCTCCGTGGCCGCCCGCGTCGAGATGGCCGTGGTCGGTGGCGACGACGACGGTCCAGCGCTCGGAGCCGTAGGTGGGCCGTGCCTTGATCGCGGCGCGGAGTCTGCCGACGTAGGCGTCCTGTACGGCGATCTGGTCGAGGTAGGCCTGGCCGGCCGCGCCGGAGTTGTGGCCGACGATGTCGGACTGGCCGAAGTAGACGAACAGGACGTCCGGGTTCTGGTCCCGGATGACCGCCTCGGCCTCGCTCGCGATGGTGGCGTCGTGCGCGGTGTACCCGTCGGCGTCACCGTCGAGGACCAGTGTGGCGTCCGCGCCGGGGGTGACGGTGCCCTGGGTGTCGAGGGGCTTCCAGTCGACGGCGGCGTAGGTGGACAGGGCCGGGCGGACCTGCGCGAGGCGGGCGAGGAAGCCGGGGTAGGTGCCGTACCGCTTGCCGTTGAAGGTGTTGTCCTTGACGCCGTGCTTGTCGGGCCAGACGCCGGTGGAGATGGTGGACCAGCCGGGGCCCGAGGAGGTGGCGGCCATCGGGCCGGCGTAGAGCAGCGAGGTGCCGTAGGTGCCCTCGCTCATCATGGCCTTCAGGTGCGGGGCGTTCGCCGCGTCGATGCGGTCGTGGCGGAGCCCGTCCATGCCGATGACGAGGACCTTGTCGGCGCTGGTGCCGTTCGGGAGGGCGGGGGCGGCTGCCGCCCGGGCTTCGGTACCGAGGGTGCGGGCCGCGGCGGTGGTGGCGGCGGCGCTGAGGACGGTGCGGCGGGACAGGGGTGACGTCACGTGATCCTCCGGTGGATGCGGTACGGGCTCAGCTGCCGGTGGCCGACTTCCAGGCGTCGACGTACGAGGTGAGGTGCTCGTCGATGTCGTCCCAGTCGGGTTCGAAGACCTCGACGCCGCTCATGAGCTTCGCGAGGGCGGTCGCGTCGGGGTCGGTGGCCTTGATGTCCTGGCGGACGCTGAAGCCGCCGCCGATCTCGCTGACCTGCTGCTGGGCGGTGCGGCTGAGGAGGTAGTCGAGGAGTTTCCTGCCGTTCGCGGAGTGCGGGGCCCTGGTGACCAGGCCGGCCGCGTAGGGCAGGGCGAAGGTGGTGGGCTTGCCGCCGTTCCTCGCCGGGAACCAGATGCCGAGGTTCGGCATGTCCTTGGCCTGCGCGTAGTTCATCTGGACGTCGCCGTTGGCGACCAGCAGCTCGCCCTTGTCGACCTTGGGCGCGAGCTTGCCGGTGGAGGCGGACGGGCCGACGTTGTTGGCCTGGAGCTTGCCGAGGTAGTCCAGGGCGGGCTGCTCGCCGCCGAAGTCGTGCATGGCCTTGATGAGGACGGCGGTGCCGTCGCCGGCGACGCCGGGGGTGGAGTACTGGAGCTTGTTCCGGTACGTGGAGTCGAGCAACTCCTCCCAGGTGGCGGGGGTTCGGGTGAGTTCCTTCTTGTTGTAGACGAACCCGAAGTAGTTGTTGACGACCGAGGTCCAGGTCCCGTCGGCCGCTTTGCCGGCGCCGCTCACCTGGTCCGCGCCCGCGGGCACGTACTTCTGCAACAGCCCCTTGCCGTCGGCCTGTTGGATGAACGGCGGCAGGGTGACCAGGACGTCGGCCTGCGGGTTGCTCTTCTCGCGGGCGGCGCGCTGCACCATCTCGCCGGAGCCGCCCTCGACGTACGCGACCTTGATGCCGGTCTCGGCCTCGAAGTCCTTGAAGGTCTGGTCGTACCAGCCGTCGCCGTTCTCCCCCTTGAGACCGTCCGCGCTGTAGACGGTGACGACGTTCGCGTCGGAGGCGGCGGAGCCGCCGCAGGCGGTGAGGAGCGGGGCGGCGACGGTGAGGGTCAGGGCGAGCGCGAACGTGCGGCTTCTTCTGGGCATGACGACATGAACTCCTTGCGTGGGAGGGGCTTGACGGGATTCAGCGGTACGTCGACCGCGCGCGGACCCGGGACACGGCGAGCAGCACCAGCAGCGTCGCCGTCATCAGGACCACGGCGAGCGCGGACCCGGCGAACAGGGCGCCGCGGTCGGTGGCCGCGTAGATCAGGACCGGGAGCGGGGTCCAGCCGGGCGGGTAGAGCATCATCGTGGCGCTCAACTCGCCCATGGACAGGGCGAAGCAGAGGCCGGTGGCGGCGGTGAGGGACGGCAGGAGCAGCGGCAGCCGCACCCGCCACAGGACGTACGCGGGCCGGGCGCCCAGGGACGCGGCGGCCTGTTCGTAGGCGGGGTCGAGGCGGGCGAGGGCCGCCTTCACCGATTGGTACGCGAACGCCGTGACCAGCACGGTGTGGGCGACGATCACGATCTGCCGGGTGCCGTTGAGCAGCAGCGGCGGCTCGGAGAAGGCGACCAGGATCGCGAGGCCGACGACGACCGACGGGACCGCGAGGGGCAGCACGAAGAGGGCGTCCAGGAGTCGCCGGTGCCGCTCCTTCAGCGCGGCCCCGGCCAGCGCCGCCCAGGTGCCGGAGGCCAGGGCGAGCAGGCTCGCGGTGAGGGCCGTGACCAGGCTGGTGATGAGGGCCTGGAGGGCCTCGCCGCGGGTGGCGGCGTCGTAGTGCCCGGTGGTGAGGCCGGACGGCAGTGCGCCGGACCAGTGGGTGGCGAAGGAGGCGCCGAGGACGACCAGGAGGGGCAGGGCGAAGAGGGGGAGGAAGAGGACGAGGAACACGAGCCATACGGCCCGTCTGGCCCCGCGGCTATGCACCAGCACGACGGCTCACCACCCGGTAGAGGCCGTAAAGGCCCACGGAGATCAGGACGTTGACGACGGCGACCACGCACGCGCCCGGGTAGTCGGACTCCAGGATCGCCTTGCCGTAGACGAGCGTCGGCAGGGTCGTGACCCCTTTCGCGCCGGTGAACAGCACGATCCCGAACTCGTTGAGACACAGGACGAGGACGAGACTGCCGCCGGCCGCGAGCGCGGGCAGCGCTTCGGGGAGGATGATCCGCCGCACGATCCTCGGGGCGCGGGCGCCGAGACCGGCCGCCGCCTCGATCTGCGCGGTGTCCAGGTGCGAGAACGCGGCGAGCAGCGGCCGCATCACGAACGGCGTGAAGTAGGTGACCTCGGCGAGGAGCACGCCCCAGGGCGTGGTCAGGAACTGGAAGGAGCCGACGAGTCCGGTCGTGCCGTAGAGGAAGAGCAGGGCCAGGGTGATCAGGAAGGAGGGGAAGGAGAGGTAGACGTCGATGAACTTGGCGACGGCCCGCGCTCCGGGGAACGGTACGAAGGCGATGACGAGCGCGAGCACGAATCCGAGGACCAGACAGCCGGCGGTGGCGGCGAGGGCCAGCCAGACGGTGGTCCACAGGGCGTGCCGGAAGGACTCGGAGGCGAGGACGTCCAGGTACGGCTGGAGCGAGGTGCCTCCGGTGTCCGGCCGGAACGACTGCCGGACGACGAGGGCGAGGGGGTAGAGGAAGAACAGGGCCAGGAGGACGACCGGCGGAAGAGCCCACGCGAGCCTTCTAGTCATGCCGGGCTCCCAGCAGTACGGCGTCCTCGGGCGCGAAATGCAGGGTCACGGAGTCCCCGTGCGCGGGCGGGTCCTTGAGTTCGCGCAGGTCGGCCATGATCTGGTGACCGTCCACGTCGACGTAGAGGCGGTGGGTGGCGCCGCGCCACTGGATCTCCCGTACGGTTCCGGCGAGTTGATTGGGTCCGGCGCCGAGGCCGATGAGATGCGGCCGTACGCACACCAGCCGGGCGGTCCCATCGGCCGTGGCCGGTCCCGCCACCTGAAGCCGCCGCCCGCCGAAGCGGACGTCCTCCTCCGACACCGTGACCGGCAGCAGGTTGGCGTGTCCGACGAAGGAGGCCGTGAACTCGTCGCCCGGGGACCGGTACAGCTCCTGCGGTGTGCCGCAGGCTTGCAGGCGGGCCCGGTCCATCACCGCGATCCGGTCGGCGAGGGTCAGGGCCTCGACCTGGTCGTGGGTGACGTACAGGATCGACACGTCGGGCAACTCGCGGTGCAGCCGGGCGAGTTCGGCGAGCATCCCGGAGCGGAGCCGGGCGTCCAGGGCCGACAGGGGCTCGTCGAGGAGGAGGACGGCCGGGCGGATCGCCAACGCCCGGGCGATGGCGACGCGTTGCTGCTGGCCGCCGGACAGCTCGCGCGGATACCGGCGGGCGTAGGCCGCCATGCCGGTCAGCTCCAGCGCCTCGGCGACCCGGGTGCGGAGCTCTGCCTTGGCGACCTTGCGGGCCTTGAGCCCGAAGGCGACGTTGTCCTCGACGCGCAGGTGCGGGAAGAGGGCGTACTGCTGGACGACCATCCCGATGCCCCGCCGGTGCGGCGGCAGGTCGGTCACGTCCCGGTCGCCGAGGAACACCCGCCCCGAGGCCGGCCGGACGAACCCGGCGACCGCCCGGAGCGCGGTGGTCTTGCCGGACCCGGACGGCCCGAGCAGCGCCATGACCTCGCCGGTCCTGACCGTGAGGTCGAGGGAGTCGAGGACGACGTTCCCGTCGTAGGCGACCGTGACGCCGTCGAAGCGGATGCCGCCGCTCATCCGAGGATCCCGGGCAACTCGGCGACGGAGCCGAGGACATGGCTCGCCCCGGCCGCGCGCAGGGCCCCCGCGTCATGTGCGCCGGTCAGGACACCGGCCACGAGGCCCGCTCCGGCGCGGACGCCGCTGCGCATGTCGTACGAGGTGTCGCCGACGACGGCGATCTGCCGTACGCCGTCGGCGACCGCCGTGCGCAGGAAGGCGGTCAGGACCATGTCCGGGTACGGCCGTCCCCGTCCCCCGGCGTCCGCGGGGCACAGGGTGAGGGGGGCGAGGTCCCGCCAGCCGAGCGCGGTGAGGATGGCGTCCTGGGTGGTGCGGGCGAACCCGGTGGTGAGCACGACCGTACGGCCCTGCGCGGTGAGCCGCTCGATGGCCGCACGGGCGCCGGGGATCGCCTCGACCCGTCCGGCGTCGACGAGTTCGGCGTAGGCGGCCTCGAAGGCCCGGTTGGCCTCCTGCGCCGCCGCTTCCTCGCCGAACAGGTGCCGGAAGACGGAGATCTTGGACTCGCCCATGGTGGCGCGGACGTGGTCGATCAGGCCGGCCGGGTCGGCGCCGAGGTGCCGGGCGGCGGCGGTGAAGGCCTCCTCGACGAGGCCGTCGTCGGCGACGGTGGTACCGGCCATGTCGAGGACGACGAGGCGGATGTCGGGGTTCTGCTCGGTCATGGAGGTCACCAGCCCAGTTCGTTCGCGGTCGTCTCGGCTATCGCGGGCGAGCAGGTCATCCCGCGCCCGCCGGGCCCGGTCACCAGCCAGACCCCGTCGCGCACCTGTTGCCGGTGCACGACCCGGGCGGGGTCGGTGCATTGCGCGTACACGCCCGCCCAGCGGCGCCGGATCCGTGGCAGCGGCCGGCCGAGGAAGGACTCCACCACGGCGGTGAGGTGCTCGTAGGGCTCCTCGGTGGTGTCGAAGGCGAAGGGGTGCTCGTACTCGTGGGTGTCGCCGATGGTCAGTCCGCCGTCGGCGCGCTGGACCATGAGCAGTTGCATCCGGTGCTCCGCGGCCGTCTCCGCCTGCGCCTGGCGGGCGTTGAGCTCGTCGAGCTCCGGGCCGCGGTAGGCGGGGTAGTAGCGGAAGCTGTCCGCGTCGGCCACCGAGGTGGTGAGCGGCTCGCCCAGCGGCTCGGTCTGCATCATCTGGAGGCGGACCCGGCGCACGGGCAGGTCGGGCCCGGCGAGTTCGCGGACCAGGCCGGTGAGCCAGGCGCCGGTGCACAGGACGACGACGTCACCGGTGTGGACGTCCCCGTGGTCGTCGCGGACGGCGTTCCCGCCGGCCACGTCCCGCACCTCCCGCCCTGGCAGGAAGGTGTAGCGCGGCGACTTCAGCAGTTCGGCGCGCAGGGCGAGTTGGGCGGTGCGGGGTTCCACGGCCGCGTCCCGCTCGCAGTACAGGGCGGCGCCGAACTCACCGCGCAGGGCGGGGTTGAGGGCCCGCGCCTCGGCCGGGGTGAGCAGCTCGTAGCCGCGGGCGGCGGCGTCCGCGCGGGCCACGGCCGCCTCGGCGACGGCGTGTTCGAGGTCGCCGCGGACGGGGGTCAGGGAGCCGTTGGGGCGGAAGCCGAGCGCCGGGACGCGAGCCCCGATCTCTTCCCACAACTTCCTTGCCCGCAGGGCGGTTTCGAGCTCCTCGCCGCCCGCGCGGCCACTGACCCAGATCTGGCCGAAGTTACGCAGCGAGGCGCCGCGGGCCTCCGTCTCGCGCTCGATCTGTACGACCTCATGGCCGCGTTCCACTGCGTGCCAGGCGTGCAGGGTGCCCACCACGCCGGCTCCGACGACTATCACTCTCACGACGGCCACGCTCCTCGGGATCGGGGAACCGGAAAGGTCCGGCTGACGACGGGAGCATGAACTGGCCATCACGTTTGGGCTAGACCCGTTATCTATTCGTGATGATCCTGGTCGGCGGGGGCGGCGAGTTTCAGCCGCCGAGATGGGTGGTGAAGGAGAAGCGGTCGCCGCGGTACAGCGTCCGTACGCGCTCCAGCGGCCGCCCGGCCGTGTCCCGGGAGACCCGGTGGATCAGCAGCATCGGCAGGGCGGGCGGGGTACCGATGAGCAGCGCCTCACGCGGGGTGGCGAGCACCGTCTCGATGCGCTCGTCGGCGTCGCCGAAGTCGATGCCGCGCCGGCCCAGGTAGGCGTAGAAGGAGGAGTCGGGTGCGAAGTCGCTGTCGAGGTCGGGCACCCGGGCCACGGCCACGTACGTGCTCTCCAGACCGACCCGCTCCTCGTCGGCGAGCAGGACGCGCTCCAGATGCCAGACGGGTTCTCCCCGGGTCAGCCCGGTCTCGGCGGCGAGCGCCTCGGGGCAGGGGAAGCGGTCGAGGGTGACGAGGGTGCGACCGGGGACGCGCCCCTGTCGCCGTACCCCTTCCGTGTAGCTGGCCAGGGACAGCGGCTGCTCCAGCTTGGGCCCGGCGACGACGGTCCCCCGGCCCCGGCGGCGCAGCTTGCCCTCCAGCAGCAGCTCACGCAGCGCCTGCCGCACGGTCTCGCGGGCGACGTCGAAACGCTCGGACAGATCACGCTCGGTGGGGATGACGGCGCCCTCCCCCAGTTCGCCCACGAGCCGGTCGATGCGCGCCTTCACCGCGTAGTACTTCGGAATACGGCCGTGCTCGGGAATGCCCGCACGGACGGGGGCGCCGGGGGCCTGGTCGTTCGGGTAGTCCACGGGAGGATCGTCGCAGACGGGGGTTGGGGGGCGGGCGGTGGCTCGGGGGTGGGCGATCAGCGGCGTCTGCGGGACACGAGCAGCGCGGCGCCCGTGAGGAGGAGGGCGACGGTCGCGGCGACGGCGGGGCCCGCCGGACCGAGCCCGGTGCGGGCGAGTTCCTCGACGGACGGGAGGCGGTCGTCGCCTGTCGCCGGGCGGCTCTCCGGGTCGGTACCGGCTTCGATGCCGGTGTCGGTGCCGGTGTCGTCGGCGACGGCGAACCGGTAGTCGTTGGACTGGCCGACCCAGTCGCCGTCGTCGTCGTGGCGCTGTACGACGGCCGCGTTGACGGTCACCTGGTTCGGTACGGCGTCCGAGGTGAGGGCGAGGCGGACCTTGACGGTGACGGTCCTGCCGGGGCCCACGGTGAGCCCGGCACCGCCGAACGCGCCCACGAGTTCGTCCTCGTCGGTGGTCTCGAAGCGGACGGGGCGGGGGCGACCGCCCTCGTAGAACTCCAGGCGGGGCTGGGAGGCCTTGAGGGCGCGTTCCTTGTCGACGAGGACGACGACCGGGTGAACGGCCGTGCAGGTGCGGGTGGTGGTGTTGGTGAGGTCCAGCCTCCAGGTGCCGTAGCCGCCGCCGGGTGCGTAGGTGGCGGGTCCGCCGTGGATGCGGGTGGTGAGCGGGAAGGCGCGGGAGTTGTCGGGGCTGTCGCAGACGGGGGCGGCGTGAGCCGGGGTGGGGGGCGCGAGGAGAAGGGCGGCTGTCGCGGCGAGGGGGAGGGCGAGGGACGGGAACAGTCGCATAAACACATGACCATGGCGGGTGGGGGTGGGTTACGAGGGAAGCCGCTCCGGACGAAGGGGGAATCCCGCCCGATCGGCGGGCGCGGGACACGGCAGCACTCACCCGTCCGCCCTCCCGAACAGCGGCGCCAGCAGCGACTGGGCAGCCCCCTCGGCCACCCCGCGCACCCCGCCGGGAGCGATCCGTACCGGCACCGCCGCCTCGCCCCGGGCCCGCTCCCGCAGTACCGCCCGTACCCCGCCGACGAACTCCTCCGGCGCCGAGGCGACCGTACGTCCGCCGAGCAGGACCAGGTCGATGTCCAGCAGGCCGACGAGGTTCGCGGCCCCGACCCCCAGCACCCGCGCCGCCTCCGCCACGTCCCCGCGCCGCACCGCGCCCAGACACAGCGCCTCGATGCAGCCCCGGTTGCCGCACCCGCACACCGGCCCGTCCAGCTGGACCACCTGATGGCCGAACTCGCCCGCGCCGGTCCTGGCCCCCCGGTGCACGACCCCGCCGATCACCAGTCCGGCGCCGAGCCCGGTCCCGAGATGCAGGTAGGCGAAGGAGGCGCCCTCGTCCGCGACCGCAAGGCCCAGCGCGGCGGCGTTGGTGTCCTTGTCCACGACGACCGGCAGCCCGAGCCGCGCCGCGAGCGCGTCCCGCAGCGGGAACCCGTCCCACTCGGGAAACCCCGTGACCCGGTGCAGCACCCCTCGCACATGATCGAGCGGCCCCGGCAGCGCCACGCCCACCCCGAGCACCGACGCCACAGCCCCGGCCAGTCCCTCCGCCGCCCGGGCCACCCCCGCCACGACCGCCTCCGCACCGGCCCCCAGGTCCATCGGCAGGCACCGCTCCCCCACCACGGTCCCGTCCAGATCGACCAGCACCGCCCGCAGCTCGTCCCGGTCCAGATGGACGCCGATCGCATGCCCGGCCTCCGGCACCAGCCGCAGTACCGTGCGCGGCTTGCCCCCGGTGGACGCGCGGCGCCCCGCCGCCGCCGCGAGCCCCTCCTCCCGCAGCCGCCCGGTGATCTTGCTGACGGCCTGCGGGGTCAGCCCGGTGCGCTCGGCGAGCTCCAGCCGGCTGATGCCGTCGCCACCGGCGGTGCGCAGCAGGTCCAGCACCAGTGCGGTGTTGTGGCTGCGCAGAGCCGGGAGGTTGGCGCCGGCGTTCGTCCTGTTCACGCCCCCCATTGTCGCCTGTGCTTGCACTTTGGCAACAGCGTTGCGAAAGTGGGGGTCATGACTGGTACGACTCCTGGCATCCCCGAGGCCCCCCTCCGCGTGGGCCTCATCGGATACGGCCTCGCCGGCTCCGTCTTCCACGCCCCGCTGATCGCGGCCACCGAGGGCCTCACCCTCGACACGGTGGTCACCTCGAACCCCGAGCGCCAGGAGCAGGCCCGCGCCGAGTTCCCGGACGTATGCGTCGCCGCGACCCCCGACGAGCTGTTCGACCGGGCCGACGAGCTCGACCTGGTCGTCATCGCCTCCCCCAACAAGACGCACGTCGCGCTCGCCACCACCGCCCTGAAGGCGGGCCTCCCGGTCGTCGTCGACAAGCCCGTCGCCGGCACGGCGGCCGAGGCGCGCGAGCTGGCGGCCCTGGCCGAGGAGCGGGGCCTGCTCCTCTCCGTCTTCCAGAACCGCCGTTGGGACAACGACTTCCTGACACTCCGCAAGCTGCTCGCCGAGGGCGCCCTGGGCGACGTATGGCGCTTCGAGTCGCGCTTCGAGCGGTGGCGGCCGCAGCCGAAGGGCGGCTGGCGGGAGTCCGGCGACCCGGCAGAGATCGGAGGTCTGCTGTACGACCTCGGCAGCCATGTCGTCGACCAGGCGCTCGTCCTCTTCGGCCCCGTGACCTCCGTGTACGCCGAGGCGGACATCCGGCGGGCCGGCGCCTCCGTCGACGACGACACGTTCCTCGCCCTCACCCACGCGAACGGCGTCCGCTCCCACCTCTACGTCTCCGCGACCACCGCCCAACTCGGCCCGCGTTTCCGGGTGCTGGGCTCCGAGGCGGGGTACGTGAAGTACGGCCTCGACCCCCAGGAGGCGGCCCTGCGGGACGGCAGGCGGCCGGGGACGGGGCAGGACTGGGGCCTTGAGCCCGAGTCGCTGTGGGGTCGCGTCGGCTCCGGGGAATCCCCGGTGACCGGCGGCGGACGCGCCGAACCGACCCTCGCCGGGGACTACCCCGCTTACTATGCGGCCGTGGCGAAAGCCCTGCTCGACGGCGGTCCCAACCCGGTGACCGCATCTGAGGCGGCCGCCGCCCTCGACGTACTGGAGGCGGCCCGCCGTTCGGCCCACGACGGAGTGGTGGTGAAGCTGTGACGCACAACACCGAGCTGACCCCGAAGTTCCATCCGGAACTGACCCCGCCGATCGAGGAGTTGGAGGCCCAGGAACGCCGTCTGGTCTTCCGCCGGTTCACCAACGACGACGCGTGGGCGCTGGGCTCCCTGCTGGTGGACCTGGCCCGCGAGCGCCAGGCCCCGGTCGCGATCGACATCCACCGCGCCGGCCAGCAGCTCTTCCACGCCGCCCTGCCGGGCTCCGCCCCGGACAACGACGCCTGGATCAACCGCAAGCGCCGGGTGGTCGAGCGCTACAACTCCGCGTCCTACCTGGTCGGCGCCCGCTTCCGCGCCAAGGGCACGACGTTCGAGGAGAGCTCCCGCCTGGACCCGGACGAGTACGCGGCCCACGGGGGTTCGTTCCCGATCACGGTGGCGGGCGTAGGGGTCGTGGGCGCGGTGACGGTGAGCGGGCTGCCGCAGCTCCAGGACCACAAGTTCGTGGTGGAGGCGCTGGAGGAGTTCCTGAGCAAGGAGCAGTAGCTGCCCCAGGGGCGCGGGGAACTGCGCGAGCAACCACGAACCACCCGCAGCCGCCGCCGTACCCGCGCCCCACCCCCCTTAGGCGTCCTTCAACTCCTGTCGCTGCCGCCCAAGCCCCTCAATCTCCAGCTCCACCACGTCCCCCGCCCTCAAGAACGGCTTCGGATCAGCCGCGCCCAGCGCAACCCCCGCGGGCGTACCCGTGTTGATGACGTCCCCGGGGTACAAGGTCATGAACTGGCTGACGTACCGCACCACTTCCGCCACCGGGAAGATCTGCTCGGCGGTCGTGCCGTCCTGCTTCAGCTCCCCGTTGACCCACAGCTTCAGCGACAGGTTCTGCGGGTCGGGCACCTCGTCCGCCGTCACCAGCCAGGGCCCCAGCGGATTGAACGTCTCGCAGTTCTTGCCCTTGTCCCACGTGCCGCCGCGCTCCAGCTGGAACTCCCGCTCGGACACGTCGTGCGCGACCGCGTACCCGGCGACATGCCCGAGCGCCGCCTCCGCCGACTCGACATAGCGGGCCGTACGTCCGATGACGACGGCCAGCTCGACCTCCCAGTCGGTCTGCACCGACCCGCGCGGGACCAGCACCGTGTCGTTCGGGCCCACGACGGTGTCGGCGGCCTTGAAGAAGATCACCGGCTCGGCGGGCGGCTGGGCGCCGGTCTCGCGGGCGTGGTCGTGGTAGTTCAGGCCGATGCAGACGATCTTGCCGATGCGGGCGAGCGGCGGTCCGATCCGCAGCCCGGTCGGGTCCAGCGCGGGCAGTGTGCCCGCCTCGGCCGCGGCCCGGATCCGGCCCAGCGCGTCGGCGTCGGCGAGCAGCGCCCCGTCGAGGTCGGGGACGACTCCGGAGAGGTCGCGCAGGACACCCTCGCCGTCGAGCAGCGCGGGCGTCTCCGCTCCCGCCGTACCGACTCGCAGCAGCTTCATGATCACAATCTCCCTCGATCGCTGAGCGCCCTCCGACGGGTGCAGCCATCGGATGACTGGTCGATCCTCCAAGCTCGGCGTCCAGTCCGCAATACCCGGTTCACGGACTGGACCGCTCGGGCTTGACCGGTCGGGTCAGCGGTACAGGAAGGCCCGCTCCACCGCGCTCCAGGTCGTACTGGTCACGACGTAGAGCGCGGCGGCCAGCGGCACCACCGCCACGGTGAAGAGCGTGAAGAAGGACATGAACGGCATGACCTTGGTCATCGCCCCCATGCCGGGCACGGTCTCCCCGTCGGCGACCGGGACCGGCAGGGTGCGCTTGGCGCGCCGGTAGTTGAAGGCGGCGACGACCGCGACGAGCGCGAACAGGGCGGCGTACACCAGCCCCGCTCCCCCGAGCATCCCGCCGTCACCGAGGGCGTCGGCCCAGCGGCCGCCGAGGGGCGCGGCGAAGAGTTCATGGGTCAGCAGCGGGTTCGTGGTGGTGGAGAACAGGTGGTAGAGGAGGAAGAAGGCGGGCAGCTGGAGCAGGCTCGGCAGGCAGCCGGACAGCGGGGACACCTTTTCCTCGGCGTGCAGTTCCAGCACCGCCTTCTGGAGTTTCTCGGGGTTCTTGGCGTGCTTCTTCCGCAGCTCGGCGATCTTCGGCTGGAGCTGGGTGCGGGCCTTCTGGCCGCGGGCCGCCGCCCGGGACAGGGGGTGGACGAGGAGTCGTACGACTGCGGTGAACAGGACGATCGCGCCGGCCGCGGCGGAGGCGCCGAGCAGCGGGTGGAGGAGGTCGGCGAGCTGCTCGACCAGGGTGGCGAAGACGGACATGGGTGAGCCCTCCGGGGGTCTCGTCGGTGCCGGAACGTTCCGGGGATGGCCGGGAACGGCATGACGACCCGCGCGAGGGCAGGCGGAATGAGGTGCGCGCCCTACGCGGTGGTCGCCGGGAGGGCGTGTCCGGGGGCTCGGGGCCTGGTGCGGCCCCGGGCGTCGGGGTCGCGTTGCGACAGGAAGGCCGTACGGCGGGCGCGGTCCCTGATGGCCGTGCGCACCCGGGTGGGCGGCACGGCGGGCGCGCAGCGCGCGGCGGCGAGGGCGCAGAGCGCGAGGGCGGAGCCGGCCGCGGCGGTCGCGGCGAGCGCGACCGTGGCGGAGAGGCTGCCCGCGTCGAGGACGGCGAGCTGGAGAAGCAGGAGGAGCAGGGCGACGGCGGGTGCGGGCCGCGGACTGCGGTTCACCGGTGCCCCCTCCCTGCCTGTGCGTGCTGTGCGTGTCCGCTTCGGTTATACCTGACCGGTCTCCAGCGGCTGAAGAAGCCTCCTCGGCTTGAGCAGCGCGCGGCTGACCGGATCCGCCGGGTCCGGATCGAGTCCGGGTCCCGGCTCCATCAGAACGTCCTCGACCGGTACGACGGTTCCGCAGGCGGGACATTCGCCGTACGACCCGAGTTCGGTGCCGCAGTCCGCGTGCCGGAACCAGCGCAGCCGGGTCTCGTCGAAGTGCTCGCGGCCCCAGCGGCTCAGTGAGCGGATGGTGGGCCACAGTCCGATGCCGCGGTCGGTGATGACGTACTCGTCCCGGGGCGGCGACTCCTGGTAGCGGCGCTTCTCCAGGATTCCCTCCTCGGTGAGGGTCTGGAGGCGGGCGGCCAGGACGGCGCGTGGGATGCCGAGGTGGACGAGGAAGTCGTTGTAGCGCCGTACGCCGTAGAGCGCGTCGCGGACGACGAGCAGCGTCCAGCGCTCGCCGACGATCTCCAGCGCGCGGGCGATCGAGCACTCCTGCGTCGCGTAGTCCTTGCCCAGTGCCATGTCCTCCACCTTAGCCAGTCTGCGACATGCGGGTTCAATGACTGAACCGACTCTGCTAGGGTACGGGACATGGCTAGGTTCAATGAACGAACCGTAACCGGTTCCCCCGTGACAACCCCTTCCGCCGCCCCGGTGGCCGTCCCCCACCCCGGCCGCACCCTCGCCCTGACCAGCGCCGCCACCGCCGTCGCGCTGATGACGTACACCGCGCCGATGGTCACGCTCCCCGAGACCGCCGCCGACCTGCACACCCCGCTCTCCGCCCAGGCCTGGCTCCTCAACGGCACCCCGCTCGGTCTCGCCGCCCTCCTCCTGGTGGCCGGCAGCCTCGCCGACGACCACGGCCGCCGCCGGATCTTCACCGCCGGCACCCTCGCCCTGGGCCTCACCACGGTCCTCGGCGCGTTCGCATCCACGACCTTCCAGTTCACGCTGGCCCGGATCGCCCAGGGCGCGGCCAGCGCGGGCCTGCTCGCCAGCAGCCTGGGCCTGCTCGTGCACGCCTTCCCGACCCCGCACGGCCGGCTGCGCGCGACCGGTGTGTGGGGCGCCTTCGTGAGCGGCGGCATAGCCGTCGGCCCGCTGGTCGCGGGCGCGATGCCCGACTGGCGGGTGGCGTACGGGGTGCTGGGCGCGGCGGCGCTGCTCCTGGCGGCCCTGGGCAGCCGCAGTCTCACCGAGTCCAAGGCCCCGCGCCCCGGCCGCCCCGACGTGCTCGGCGCCCTCACCTTCGGGCTGGCGCTGGTCGCCCTGATCGCGGCCCTGACCCTGGGCCGGGACGGCTGGCTACGCGCCCCGGTGGGCCTGTTGCTGCTGGCGTCGGTCGCGCTGGTGGCCGCCTTCACCCTGGTGGAACGCCGTACGGCGACCCCGATGATCGACCTCGGCCTGCTGCGCCGCCCCGCCTTCCTGGCCTCCTCCGCGGGCGGCCTGTTCACCGGCCTCGCGGTGATCGGCCTCTTCAGCTTCCTGCCGGCACTGCTCCAGCAGACCCTCGGCATGTCCGCGATGAACACGGCCTGGCTGTTCCTGCTCTGGTCCGGCCTCTCCTTCACGGTCGCCCTCCAGGCCCGCCGCCTCGCCGGCCGCGTCCCGCCCCGCCTCCAACTCGCCCTCGGCTTCGCCCTGCACGCGGGCGGCGTCCTGACCATGCTCGGCTCCCTCTCCGCGCACTCCTGGACCCGCCTCCTGCCCGGCCTGATCCTCGGCGGCATCGGCAGCGGCCTCCTCAACGCCGCGCTTCCCCTGGTGGCGGTGGAGTCGGTGCCGGCGACGCGAGCCGCGATGGGTTCGGGAGCGCAGCAGACGTTCCGGTACGTCGGCTCGTGCGCCGGCGTCGCGCTGACGATCGCGGTGTCGACGTCGACGGGCGGCGGCCTGGCACAGGGCGCGGACATCGCGATGGCCGTGTCGGCGGGGCTGGCGGTGGGGGCGGCGGTGCTGCTGGGGGTGTTGCGGGAGCGGGGGTAGAGGGCGGGCGCAGGGGCGCTGGTCAGCGGGGGCGGGCGCAAGGGCTCGGCTCAGCGGGGCGGGCGTAGAGCCCGGGTCAGCGGGAGCGGGCGCAGAGGCTCAGCTCAGCGGGAGCGGGCGCAGAGGCTCCGCTCAGCGGGGCCGGGCGCAGAGCCCAGGTCAGCGGGAGCGGGCGCAGAGGCTCAGCTCAACGGCGCCGGGCGCAGAGGCTCCGCTCAACGGGCGCAAGGGCTCAGCTCAGCGGGAGCGGGCGCAGAGCCCGGGTCAGCGAGGGCGAGCCCAGGGCCGGGTCAGCGAGGGCGCATCGACGTCAGCTTGGCCCACACCACCAGCCTGTACCGGGACGTGTACTCCGGAGTGCAGGTGGTGAGGGTGAGGTAGTAGCCGGGTTCGGAGTAGCCGTACGCGGTACGGACGATGGAGCGCGGGATGCGGTTCAGGACCCCCGCGTCGTGGGCCGAGGTCCGGTCGAGGGTCTTGTCGACGGCGTACGTGTAGACCGCGGTCCGGGTCTCCACCTCGATCGTGTCCTTCGCGGCCAGCCGGTTGATGTAGCGGAACGGCTCCCCGTGCGTGTTCCGGTGCCCCGCGAGCGCGAAGTTCCCGGCCTGGCCCGGCTGCTGGGTCCCGGGGTAGTGGCCGACGTACCCCTTGTTGAGCACCTCCTGCTTGCCGACGCCCTCGGCGACGGGGACGCGGAGGTGGAGGCGGGGAATGGTGAGGATGGCGTAGGCCTGGGACCAACTGGGCTGTGCGGGGCGGGTGGTGGGCTGCCCGCGTGTCAAGGGAACCTGCGGCTCCCCCGAGCCCTCGACCTCGGGCGCGTCACCGACCGGTGGGGTCGGCGCCCCCGTCCCCCACTCCCGCTCCAGCGCCTCGACCTTCCGCTCGGCGCCGCGCCGGGCCTCCCGGTTGGTCCACCACAACTGGTGCACGACGAGAAGCAGCAGCACCACCCCCACGGTGACGAGGAGTTCACCGCCCACCCACACCGCCTGCCGCCGTCGCGCACGCCGACGCCGGGTGTCGTGCCGCACGACGGGAGTGCGTGAACGTCGTACCAGGGGAACCCGCATGCACCCACCTGCCTGCTCGGTCGCCCACCGGACCTGGACCGGGCCCGCACGATAGGCGCTACTCCCGCAAGTGACCAGAGCCACAGGCGACCCGCCCGCCGCGCCACAACCGCTACCCCTTCTCATAACCGTTGGAGAAAGCGCTGTCGCACCTCTCGACAACCCCACACGTCACCCCTGATGCTTCGTGATGGCGCACGGGGGGCGAGAGGTGCGAGCCACTACGTCTTCAGGCCAACTCCTGCTCAGGGGCAGGAACCCGGCCCCACGGAGAGGCGGAAAGACAGCCAATGATCCGACGCAGAACGCTGCTGACAGCCGCAGGAGGCACCCTCCTCGGCAGCGCCCTGGCGACCGGCACCGCACGGGCCGACGCCACGATCGCCGTCAACCCCGGCACCTCGTACGGCACTTGGGAGGGATGGGGCACATCGCTCGCCTGGTGGGCCAATGTCTTCGGTGCCCGGGACGACTTCGCCGACCTCTTCTTCACCACCAAGTCGACCACCTACAACGGCACTTCGCTCCCCGGCCTCGGCCTGAACATCGCCCGCTACAACCTGGGCGCGTGCAGCGGGAACACGGTGAGCGGGTCGTCGATGGTCGCGTCCCCCAACATCCCCGCGTTCAAGCAGATCGAGGGCTACTGGCAGGACTGGAACAACGAGGACCCCACGTCCTCCGCCTGGGACTGGACCGCGGACGCCACCCAGCGCGCGATGCTGACGAAGGCGGTGGCCCGCGGCGCGACCACCGAACTCTTCGCCAACTCCCCCATGTGGTGGATGTGCCTGAACCACAACCCCTCGGGCGCCTCGGACGGCGGCAACAACCTCCAGTCCTGGAACTACCGCCAGCACGCCTCCCACCTCGCCTCGGTCGTCCTCCGCGCCAAGAACAACTGGGGCGTGAACTTCGCGACCGTGGACCCCTTCAACGAGCCCTCGTCGTCCTGGTGGACGGCGACCGGCACGCAGGAGGGCTGCCACATGGACGCGACGGTCCAGGCGGCGGTACTGCCGTATCTCAGAAGCGAGTTGAACAGCCGCGGCCTGTCGGGCGTGAAGATCTCCGCCTCCGACGAGACCAGCTACGACCTCGCCCGCACCACCTGGAACTCCTTCAGCTCCACGACGAAGGGCTACGTCGACCAGGTCAACGTCCACGGCTACCAGGGCTCGGGCGGCCGCCGCGACCTGCTCTACACGGACGTGGTGACGACAGCCGGCAAGAAGCTCTGGAACTCGGAGACCGGCGACAGCGACGGCACCGGCTACAACCTGGCCTTCAACCTCCTCTACGACTTCCGCTGGCTGCACCCCACGGCCTGGGTCTACTGGCAGGTCATGGACCCGTCGGCGGGCTGGGGCGTGATCAAGTACGACGCGAGCACCCTGCAACCCGGCGCGATCGAGACGAAGTACTACGTGCTGGCCCAGTTCAGCCGCCACGTCCGCCCGGGGATGAGGATCCTCGACACCGGCGTCAGCTACGCGACGGCGGCCTACGACGCCACCGCCAAGCGCCTGGTCATCGTCGCCCTCAACACCTCCACCTCCGCCCAGACCCTGACCTTCGACCTCTCCCGCTTCACCACGGTGACGGGCGGCTCGGGCGGCCTGGTCCCGCGCTGGAACACGGTGACGACGGGCGGCGACAAGTACGCGTCGTACTCCAACACCTTCCTGAGCGGAAAGACGGTGGCCGTGCCCTTCGCGGCGAAGGCGGTGCAGACGATCCAGATCGACGGGGTGACGATCTAGCCGCCGGGTGAGGTGGGCCAGGGTTCCGGGTCGGGCCCTGGCCTGCGGAGATCTCTCCCTTGTCACCGCTCGGCAGTACGGTGTCCCTCATGCGCCCCGACACGCCTGCCGAGAACGTCGACCACACCGCCGAAGCGGCACGCCTGGAGCGAACCGCCGGCCTGTATCCCGAGGACGCCGAGCCCCTGCTCCTGCAGGCCGCCGCCCACCTGGAACTGTCCGGCGACCGCCCCGCCGCGACCACGCTCTACGACCGACTGCTGTCGTCGTCCGCTTCGCTTTCGCTGGAGAACCCCCATCTGGTACGCGCCCTCAAGGCCTCGAACCTGTGGGAGTACGGCCATGAGGCGGAGGCGAGGGCGATCATCGACGGCGTCCGCGCGGCCGCCCCGCGCGACCCGGCCCCCTGGGTGATCGTCGCGGAGGCCCTGGAGGCCCACGACGAGCTGGAGCAGGCCCAGGAGACGTTCACGGAGGGGGCGCGCGTGCTCCTGGCGGACGTAGCGGAACCCCCGTACTCCACGCACCCCCTCCTGTTCGGCCGCCACCGGGTGCGCAGGATGCTGGGCGCCCCGCACGACGACTGGGACGTACTGGCGGACACCCTCCACACGTCCCCGGTGCCGTTGGACGAGCTGCACGACCCCAAGCGCGTCTGGTCCCTCGGCTCGGACAACCCGGCGGAACTGGCGGCGGAGATCTCCCGCCTGCGCGCGGAACTGGGCACCTACCGCGAGGCCCTCTCCCGCCCCTTCCCGGTGGCGGTCCTGCACTGGCCGAAGGACGAACTGACGGAGCTGCTGGCCGCGTACGCGCCCCTGTCGGAGGAGTACCCCTCCCACGAGGAGCACCTGGCGACGATAGAGGCCTCCCTGCGCGAACTGGCGGCTTCCGGCACGCCGAACCTGGGCATCGTCACAGGCACGGTCCCGTCCTACGAGGCCTTCGCGGCATCGGAGGGAGCCTCCCCGGCGGACAGCACGCTGCTCCCCCAGTACGCGACGACGCTGGCGGCCCGGGGCCGGGCGGTGGCGTGGCCGCCGCAGCGGGGGGCTGTGTGCTGGTGCGGGTCGGGACAGGCCTACGGCGAGTGCCACGGGGCGGGACCGGCGTAGCGGGCGTCGCGCGGGAACCGACGCAACTGGAAACTGAACCCAACCCGGGTGACGGCCGCAGGCCACCACGGCCAAGGCGGCCGTCACCCCAGCTCAGAGACTGACCAGACTGGCCAGCAGCCCGTCGAGCGGAGCCGGCACCCGATCGTCATCGAGCGCCTCGACGAGAACACGCCCATAACGGATCTTGCGCCCCTTCTTCGTACCGAGAAACCGCCGAAACTGCTGCTCAGAAGCCCGCCCCTGCTGCGCAGGCTGCTGCAAAAAGATCTCCAGGGCCCGCGACTCCCCCTCCTCCCCCACGAGCTCCCCCACCCGCGCCACCCCCAGCGCACGAATGAGCTCATCCTCAAGATCCGCCGCACAGACAAAGATCCCCTGCTCCGCCGCCCCGGCCCGCGCAAAGCCCCGCGAGTAATACGGCAGCTCCCGCTCATCACACAGACCCGCAAGCCGAAGCCCCAGCCCGGAGGGCCCGAGCAGCCCGGCATAGCGCCCCACGTTCATGGCCCCACCCATGGACAACACGCACACCCCCTCCCCCTCCAGATCCCGCCCACGCCGCTCCGCAAGGGCATTGACGGCGGCGACATCACTCAGCCCCTCAAGCAGCACGACCACACGGACGGGCAACAACGCAGCAAGCTCAGCCACAAGACCACCGTCGCCGCCACCATCCCCCACCCACACAGCGACCGCGTCCCGGAACGCCCCCATGTCAGACATGAGACGAGTGTCAGCCCACCCCGGCCCCGGAGCGAGGGATTTTCCCCGTCCCACAAGCCGCCGAGCCTCACCCGGCGTCCATGCAGGACGCAACCGCGCTGGGAACGCCCGCGCCCTGCTCAACGCGATTCGGCATCAACACCACCAGCGCCACCCTCACCGTAAAACCGCCCGCGTTCGCAGAGAGCATCGATCTCCGCGTTGTCCTCCTCAGTCAACTGCTCGTCCAGCGCAACGCTGATGACACGTCGCGCCCGAGCCAGCCGCCGAGCAACATCCCAGTCGGCGACGAACTCCTCGACCAGGTGCTCGTCGGCAGTCCCCGAAGCTTCGCGAGACCCGATTCGATCAAGGGAAACCACGAACTCGTTCAGGTCCTGCAGGAGTGCAACCACTTCGTCGAGAGGTAGACGGATCTCGGCGGCGGACATGCTGGAAGTGTTCAGCGGCTGATCGAACTCCAAGTTCGGTGTCTGCATTCAGATCCGAATCTTGCTACGCGAGGGCATTCTCACCGCCTCGCCCTCACCTCACTCCCGATACACGGGCGGAGCATTGGTGTACGTATGCCCGGTCGGCGCGGTCCAGGTCGAAACGCCACTGCGGGGGGCCCGGGTGACCTTCCACCCTGGGTGATGTGTCTTGAGCCGATGATGCCGACGGCACAACGGCTGCAGATTGTCGGGCGTCGTCTGCCCACCCCGTTCGGGGTTCCGGTGGTCGAACGGCTCGACATGATCCAGATCGCACCGCCGAGCAAGCATCCGGCAACTGGGAAACGCGCAGTACTGATCCCGCGCAATCACATGCCGCTCGGTCTCGGCGGTGGGCCGATAGGTGGTGGGATCGGTCTTGACGAGCAACCCGGTCTCCGGCTGGATCAACAACCGCCGCCAGACGGTCCCCGGCGCAAACGCCAACTCCCGCGCCTGCGAAGCACCGATGGACCCATACCCTTTGAGCTCCGCGGGCCCGTCATCAGCCCCGAGAAGCACATCGAACGGGACGGTCACCTGAACCACCGCAGCGCTCCGCCCACCCGCGGCCTCACCCGAGACCGAAGCCCCAGGCTGATTGACCACAAGATCAAACAGAGCATCCACACGCTTCTGCTCCAAGCTGCGCCCATCGGCCTCATAGCCCCTGGCCCGCACATCCACCGCCTGCTCCATCAACGCGGCCTGCTGGGCAGGCAACACCGCCCCGAACAACGCCATGCCGTCATCCTGCGGATAATGCTGAATCCTCCGCTCGCCGACCCGTGCCCGATGCCGCTCCTCTGCCCCCTTGGGGTCGGCCCGCAGAATCTGCCGACGCAACGCAGCCCGAGTCTGCCCGGCAGCCTGCCCAGGCATCTTGTCGACGAGGGCGGCCTCAACCCGCCCAGCCACCTCGTCGTCCAAGACCTCCAACTGCTCGGCGACCGCCATGGCCTGTACATAAGAGATCCGCCCCTCGGCCAACAGCCGACAGGTCGCCCCATGCCGCCCCGCCAACAAAGTCGCCACCTTCAGCCGCTGCGCGGCCGTCTGATTAGCCAACCGCAGGGCACAGGCCACCTCTTCTACGGCCCCGTCCCAGGAAGCAGCAAAGACGTCCCCCAAACACCCGCCCGCCTCGACGATGACGGCCTCAGGAGTCTCCGTGTGCGCGGCAATGGCCGCCAACACCTCCACCTGCTTGGCCTGCAACCACGCCAGATGCCGCTCCAACACCACAAGCGCATCGATCCGCCCCCGCGCCGTCAACGACTCCGGCGCAAGTGCACCAAGCTCACCAGCAGTCACCGCACTGGGCGACCGCTCCCGAATCGAAGCAACCCATTCATCAAGAGGACCGGCTTCCAACCCCGACCGGCGAACACCTCCACCGCCCTCCACACCCCCAAGAGTCATCGCCTCAACCTCAACCTCAACCACGGCACTCACCCCCCACCCCCGACACCGCGCCGCAACACCCACTCCCCCGAGCAGGCCGACACCCCCATTGTCGCTCACTCAGAGTGATATCACCAGGTCAGATCTGGCACTCGAACGAGTGAATCACCACCGAACACCTATCGGCCCCCGCCCGCCACCAGCCTCTGCGCCAACTCGCCAATCCACCAGCACGCCAAACCCCACCCGGCGTACCCCCACCCGCCCACGCACCCACCCACAAGCCGCCAAACTCACCCGGCGTGCAGGCGAGACGCACCCGCGCCCGCCCAACCCCGACCAACTACCCAGCCGACAGCACTCGCCAACTGGCCTCGGCCACCCGTCTCTCCGGGCCGCTCGCTCGCTTCTCCCCCCGTGCTGGAGCGGCCCGGGTCAAGGGTGGCCCGGAGGGCCATCGCCGAAGGCGACGCGAAGCGCCCTTGAGGCGGGCCGCGGAAGCACGACACTGGCAAAGAAGCGGGCGGCCCAACAGCAGCATCAAAGAGAGGAGGTGCTCTCCAGCATTTGGGCGACAGGCCAGGGACCCACCAGGCAGGCGCGGGTGCGTGCACGCGCTTCTCTGCCGGCAGACTGTTCATGTGTCAGACGCTGTCCCCTCCTCCCCCGCCGTCTCGGCTCGCATGAGCAAGCAGGTCAGCAAGGACACAGCTGCCGAGTTGGCTGTCCGTCGCCTGTTGCACGCGGCCGGGCAGCGCTATCGCGTGGAGTACCCCGTGCCGGGAATGGCTCGGCGCCGAATCGACGTGGCGTTCCCGTCGGTCAAAGTTGCTGTGCTGATCGACGGCTGCTTCTGGCACGGATGCCCTGAGCACGCCACGCAGCCCAAGTCGAACGCAGAGTGGTGGCGCAAGAAGCTGGACCGCAACATGGCGCGCGACACGGAGACCACTGAGCACCTCACGACAGCAGGCTGGGAAGTGCTGCGGTTCTGGGAACATGAGCCACCAGAAGTCGTCGCTCAGGTTGTGACGGCAGCAGTCGAGCGGCGAAGGACCCGACAGAGACTGGGGAGGAATCGTTGAGCGGGCTGACATTCGTCGATGTGTGCTCGGGGGCAGGCGGGCTTGCCCTGGGGCTGGAGCGGGCCGGCTTTGAGCCGAGACTGTTGCTCGACGAGGACGACGACGCCTGCCGGACCCTACGCGCCAATCGGCCGCACTGGAACGTGCTCCAGGCGGATCTTCTGGATTTCGATCCGAGCGAGCACCCGGAGAGCCGCGACGTGGACCTGCTGTCCGCAGGGCTGCCGCGGGTGAAGTCGAACGCCACAGCAGCTCGGGCCGAGTCCGGGAGCGAGGAACGTCTACTGAAAGCAGCCGTCTACCTCGCACACGCAATCGGGCCTCGTGCGTTACTCGTGGAGAACGTGCCCACTCTGGCCCACTCGGACCGGTTCCGCGGCTTCCGCGAGTTCGCCCGCGCGGAACTGGAACACTTGGGTTACGAGTTCAGCTGGTTCGTTCTCAACGCCGCCGACTTCGGAGTACCGCAGGATCGCAAGCAGGGGGTGCTGGTGGCGATCAAGAGGCACTGGTTCCCGTCGTTTCAGCCTCCATCTCCCACCGTGACACACCATGTGTCAGTCGGTGAGGCCCTGGTCGAGTCCATGCGCTCGCGCGGATGGAAGGACGCCGACCAATGGGCTGCCCAGGCATCCGTTGTGGCTCCAACACTGGTCGGTGGGTCGAAGAATCGCGGTGGAGCGGATCTGGGGCTTGCCGGGACGAAACGGAAGTGGGAGAGGCTGGGCGTGAACGCCCACTCACTGGGCAACGAGATCCCGGGGTCGGGTTTCGAGTGGGCGCCGGAACTCGGCCGGGATGGCATGGTACGGCTCACCGTGGACCAGACCGCCGTGCTGCAGAGCTTTCCCGAGGACTGGAGAATCACCGGCAGGAAGACGGCCCGATACCGGCAGATCGGCCATGCGTCCCCACCTCCAGTGGGTGAGGCGCTCGGTCGGGCCATCGCCCGAGCACTCCGTTACTGAAAGAAAAATCCCCAGGTCAGAACCGAAGTCGCGGACTTTCGACCGAGCGGACGACGCAGGCGGTCTACACCACCCACCGCCGGCTACACTTCCACCTCATGACCCGAGCACCTCACCCGGACGCAAACCAGGACAAACCAGTCATCGCGGACCTATTTGCAGGACCGGGCGGCCTGGACATCGCGGCCGAGATGCTTGGTCTGCCCACTATTGGCGTGGAATGGGACGAGTCGACCCGGGCGACCCGGCGTGCTGCGGACCTGCGTACCACGGGGGAACCGGATGTGGCAAAGGTGAACCCACTCGACGTCGAGGTCGCCTCAGCCAGAATCCTCACGGGCGGCCCGCCTTGCCAGACCTACTCGGTGGCAGGCAACCGCGAGGGGCACAAGGCCCTCGAAGTGGTGCAGGACCTGGCCGAGCGTGTGGGAGGGAGCGAGACCGTCGGGCATCTGAAGAAAGCCTGGAGGACCGTCGAACAGAAGGCCCACGACGAGTCGTGGACTGACGAACGAACCGGGCTCGTGCTCCAGCCCCTGCGGTGGATCGTCGAGAAGAAGCTCAAGGCGGACCCCTACGACGTAGTGATCCTTGAGCAGGTCCCAACTGTCCTGCCCGTCTGGAGGAAGTACCGGGAAATCCTTCGCGAGTTGGGCTACGACGCAGATTGCCACATCCTGCACACCGAGGACTACGGGGTGCCACAGACGCGTCGCCGCGCTGTACTGATCGCCCGATACACGGGGAAGAAGGGCAAGGCGCTCGAGTTCCCCAAACTGACGCATCAGCGCTATCGCAAGGGGGTGGAGCGACTCCCCGCGCTGGAGCCAGAAAACCGCGCGGCCGAGCAAAACGCGCTCTTTGACCCGCAGCCGCGCGCACGTGGGCAAGAGCCGTGGGTCTCGATGGGTGACGTTCTAAAGGACACCAGGCCAACCAATTTCGTGGTCCGCTCCAACTACGGCTCAGGCGGCGACCCCAAGAAACGAGGTCTCCGCACGTCCGATCAGCCGGCCGCCACCGTCACAGGCAAGGTTCGCCGAAACAAGGTGTTTGATCTCAAGGGAATCGACAAGAACGGCGACCCTGAACTCGGCCCGGAGCAGGAGCGTTTCACACTGCAGGAGGCTGGCCTCCTGCAGACCTTCCCAGCCGATTACCCTTGGCGGGGCACGGACATCGCACAGCAGATCGGCAATGCCATCCCGCCGCTTCTGGCCATCCACGTCCTGTGCACCGCGCTAAGGTTGGACGACAACAAAAAACGGCAAGCCATCGAAGCACTCAGAACCTGGAGTCCCACCCATTCATGAGCAGGACGATCAGTCCAGCTCTGCCTCCCCATCGATCTCGTCCTTGCCTCTCACCGGAGCATCGGCGAACAACTCCGCGAAGTAGTCGGTCAGGCTCGCCACCGATTCCTCAGGGACGCGCCCATCGGCCGGACCCGTGGGAAGTGCACGATGGTGCACGGAGCCGCCTTCATCTCCCTCCTCGATCCAAATGCGCACGGCCCCGGCATCCCGCTGCGTATCCGGCGCGATCACGTCGTACATAAGGGTCGCAGCCGCCGCGTTGACAGCCTTGGCCAAAGCGTTTGTCGCCCGCCCCGTCCGCACAACATCGCGTTGCAGCAACCGGACCAACGCCTGTGCCGTAGGTCTGTGGTCGATGACGTCCAACCGCAGCACCGTATTCAGCATGTCCTGGTTCCCGCATGCAGTGACCACGGGTGCGTAGTCGGGTCCGTCTCGAAACAACTCGGCGGACCACCATAGCCGCGCAAAGGCCTGCTTGTAGTGAGGGCCCTTGAAGTACCGGGCGTTGACGGTCTTCCGCTTCTCGGAGAAGTGCCGCCAGACCACGAAGTCGGGAGCAACGCCGAGGGCCAGGTAGTTCCACAGCGCCGGATCCGCCGCCTCCGTACGCGTCAGGCGCAGGATCGCGTGAAGGCGCGGCGCGAGCCACGCGTCAGCCTGAGTCGGCTTGTCGTCCCGGTGCATGTACATCGCGTCGTCGATCAGGTCCCGAATCGCGCGCAGTCGCCATCGGGGACTCTCGGGCAGCGGCTCGGTCGACTGATTGAGTGCAATGCCAGGGACATTGTCCTTGCCGGAGAGCAGCCCGTCCGTGATGAATCGCGCCGCCTCTTCGTCGGTGAGCCGAGCCAGGTACTCGGGCAGGTGATCGGGCTTCTCCGTCATGCCGCGTCCTCACGATTGAGCTTGTCCAAGCCGCGCACGGTCTCCGAGAGCGCTCGGGGCACTTCGGCCCTGCGCATCGCCGCGTACTGAATTCGCGGCTGGAGTTCGGTCCATCCCGTGGCGCCCACCCGCCGGCGGTGCACTTCACGCAGAGCGTCCTCAAGAGTCCGATCCGGCACGACGTCGGGGAGCATCTCCCTGAGTACCTCGCCCTGCCACCCGTAGGGGAACAATGGAGTGCCGTCGTCCTCGATTTCCAGGTCGCCTATGGCCGAGTGGAACACAGCGATCCACACGTCGGCGGCCATCTGGGACACCAGCATGTCGTTCACGAGGCCCTCGGGCCCCCGCCCCCCGGCCCCCAGCACCTCCGTCATGCCCTCGAAATCGGTGTTGATGTGGACAGTGGGCAGCGACCCCGACGCGTTCACGATCCACGGAGCGTCGGTGAAGTTCTGCAACCAGCGCGGGCCCTTCGCGAACCCGACCTCCCTGATGTCGAAGCTCTGCTCCCGAGTCGGGGTGTCGCTCCTCACGTCGACAATCCAGTCTTCCGCCACTTCCCCGATGATTCGCCCGGGCACCCCTTCGACCGTCGCGATCACCTGAACCGTCAAAACGGCGCGGTCGTATATGTCGGAGCGCAGCATGCGCAGTTCACCGCGCCATTCTCGGCCGCCCTCCGCCTCGGGGGCGAGCCTGGACGTGACGCGGGTGTTGGTGGTCCGGTCCGTCAGTACCGCGACCACCACGACCTCGGACCATGGTCCGCCCGGCTCGGTCGCTTTGGAGGGGACCGTGGCCGAGACGACCAGCGTGGCGGTCTCCCAGTCTTCTGTCTCCGCCATACCCAGTGCGACCACACGCTCGACGACGGAGCGGGCACGAGAGTCGAGCTGCTCGCGAGGCTGCTCGGGCGCCTTGACGCGCGCCGCGTCCACCCGCAGCGAAACTCCGCCTCGCAACCGGGGGTACGGGAACACCTTCATGGCAGCTACTCCCCTTCGCCGGTGCGCAGTTCGACTACGAGGCCGCTCAAGCTCGTCCTGACGGCGTGTGTCGTGGGATCGGTCACCCCACGGAACGTCGCTGAGGTGGCGCCGTCGGAGAACCGCAGAGTGCCGTCCACCACCTGGCAGTTGTCCATTCCCGCCAGCTCGGCCCACGCGATGGCGGGACGCGGACCGGAGCGTACGTCGAACTTGGCTACCGGGACGAGGCGCCAGTCAGCACCGCCGGCTGGAATCCTGATCTCTCCGATCACCTGCCAGGCACCGCCGTCGAGCACTCGGGCGTCCAACTCCTCCAGCACTGGCATGGTTGCCGCAGGGAGCCGCCTCCGCTTCTTCGCCGCACCGACGGTCAATGTCTGCGCCAGGCGTCCTCCCCCTTGCTTGGGTCCCTTCTTGGGACGGGTCACGAGTGCCTTGATCGCCGTGTTGGTCTCCCACGTAAGGGCGTTGATCCGCCGGTACGCCGAAGGTGAGTACGTGAGAGTCAGTTCTTCGGTCTGTCCCCACTTGTTGTGCTCGGGAGGCTCCGCTGCCCGCAGGAATTCCTCGGCCTCGGCAGCGAACGAGGCCTGCGGTCCTGCCGCTTCGCCAGTCAGCAGGACGGCTTGGAAGGGGTTGACGGCAAAGGGCAGACCAGGAACAGCGGTGTCCCGTACCGTCATTCGATTGCCGCGCATCGCCACGACTCGATTGGACCTGCCGTCGGCGTCTTCGGCGTCCGTCACCAGGAGCACGGCGCGATGCTCTCCCAGAGTGGCCCGCCCTCCTCCCTTGACGGGCAGGTTGAGAGGGACAGTGGTCGCGGCAACCTGCCCGGCCTCCGTTAGTTGCTCCACGGTCGTACCTTCGAGGAAGGCCTTCAGGGCGCGGGTACGAGAAGGCTGGGTGCTCGTGGGGTCCACGCGTTCCTCAGCAATGACCACGCCGCCATTTCGCAGAGTTCGCACGGACGCTTCCAGGAGCGGCAGCCGGTCGCCACCACCTGTCATCGCGGCCCAGAAGTTCTCGCCCAAGGCGCGCTTCAGCCGGTGATGCATCCGCTGGATGCTGTCGTCGTCCTCGCCCTCGTCTTCCGCGAGGCTCGCCACGTCGTGGGCTCCCACGATAAGAAACGACGTCCCTGGCACACCGCTCTCCCGCGTCAGGTGAAGGGACTCAACCGTGTCTTCGTCCGCCCACCAGGAACGCACAACGTTGCCTCCCGGCAGGTCGGGGTCGGGCCTGCCCAGCCACGCTGGCCCGGCACACACCTCATCGCCCACCCGGCGCCACGGCAGGTCGAGGCGCCCGATGACCCGGCGCTCGGTCCGACCCTCGTGAGGTTCGGACAGTGTGGAGTTGATCAGCACCAGGCCGAGCCTGCTGGTTGCCCACAGCGTGGCCTTGCCCAGCCCGTACGAACCGCCTGCAGAGTGCCCTGACTTGTGACTGTCGAGCTGCCGCCTTACGACGGCCGCAAAACGACCGTCGTCGTAGTCGTCGCCGGTCAGGCCCGCCGCGTTGTAGTCGTCCACCCTCAGCAGCACGAGGCGGTCGTGCGCGTACATGTCGCGCAGCCCCGCGTCGATGACGCGACCGACCTTCTGCTCCTGCGTACGGACCACCTCATAGTGCGGGTAGAGATCGTCCCACCGGATAGCCTCGCGGAATCTGGCAAGCGTCTCCCCGGTCAGCTCGTGCAAGGTGTAACGCACCCGCACGGGTTGTCCGTTGTCGGACAACCGCTCGTCGAGACTGTTCTGACAGGTCTCTCGGGCCAGCACCGACACGTCGGCGTCAAAGGCGAACGCGGCGGCGTTGCCCAACTCCCGCCCGCCGTCCCGGTGTCCGGGGCGGTGGTACCAGGTGACCGGAAGGCCGGCCTGGGTGTCAGTCGTTCGGGTGTGCACCGTGGCCAGATCGGTGTTCAAGGCCCGCGCGATGCGCTCGATCGTCTCGGGGCGCGGTGTCGCCCGTCCGGTGATCCATGCCGAGACAGCCGCACGCGTCACCTCCACGGTCAGAGCCAGCTCTGTCTGCGTCATGTCGGCAAGCTTCAACTGCCGTGCCAGCCATGGACCGAAGTCCTCGCCTGCTTCCACGGTCACCTGCTCTCGGATCCTGCTCCATTTTGCGTCGGACGGCACCACCACCCTACCCCGCCTCTTTGACAGAGTGTCCCTTGTCAAACAACCTTTGACAGGCCTCGAGAGCCCTCGGAGTGATCTCTTCCTGAGTGAATCGCCCAATTCCTCGCAAACAATCCCTTTTTCCGCCGCTACGCAACAGCCCTTCGAACCCTCTTGCGCATTGCCGAATCAGCCGAGTACGGTTTCGCTTCAGCGGCCCCACACGCCTCGGGAGAAACATTTCTCCTGTGCCCTGGTCGAAGTGTGCCGTCTCCTCTTTCATCATCCTTCCGACGGCGTCACGTGCAACGACGTGTTGACATTTTCCGCGCGTCCGACTCCGTCCTCCATCTCCCTCAGTCGCGATTCTCTCCGACATGCTGATCCGGAAAGCGCAGGCTCATTGCCATGCTCCCAGCGGTAGCGACGTCCGACTTATCAGCGAACAAGTCACACGCCACAGGAACCGCCACAATCGCAGCCGCGTCATGTCAATCATCCGCATCCCGCGCGGAAGTTGACATCGCGTCACAGCGGTCGTCGACCGACCGTGCGGTCCGCCTTGCGCATCTCCCGCCAGGTCGTCGCCCCAGGATCGGAGTCCTGTGTCTCTCGAACTGAACCGTGTGCTCGAGACCGTGATCGAACAGTCCTCCCGTGTGCTCCAGACATACGCCGTCGATCCTGGTCTCATTCCGGAGCACGCAAACGGGGAAAGACGTATCACCCAGGGCGGATACGGTGACCGGCAGCTCTTCGAGCTCGTTCAGAACGCGGCGGACGAAATCGCCGCGGATCCAGGCGGGTGCGTCCACGTCGTTCTCACAGACACTCACCTCTACTGCGCGAACGAGGGGAGTCCGGTTACTGCCGAAGGCGCCGAGACGATTCTCCGGATGAGCATGTCGCGGAAACGTGGCGGCCAGATCGGACGCTTCGGAGTAGGGGTCAAGTCCGTGCTCGTCGTGACCGACGCCCCCCAGTTCTTCAGCAGTTCGGGCTCCTTCGGCTTCGACCGCGAGTGGGCGTACGCGCAGATCCGCTCCGTTCCCGGGGTCACGGCCCGTCTCGGCGAGGAGTTCGAGGCTCCCGTGCTGCGCATGGCCCGCCCGTTGGACGAGGCCACCGAGCGCGCGGCCGACGCCGTTCTCGACGAACTCCTGAGTTGGGCCACCACCGTCGTCCGCCTGCCTCTGCTCGACGGAGCCGCCGATCGGCTCGGCCAGGACATGCACGGCGGGCCCTCGACCGGAGGCCGGGAGGAGTTCCCGGTCGGGTTCCAACTGTTCTCCCCGCACGTCGCCAAGGTGATCCTGGAGGATCGCCGACCGCGCCCCGTAGTGCGCCGCACCCTCGTTGTCGAACGCGATGGGGAGCGGCACACCGTGCGAGAGGAACGGCCCGGCAGGCATCCGTCGGCCAACGGGTGGCGAGTGTTCACCCTGGCCCACGTGCCCACCGCCGAGGCCCGCGCGAGTGCGGGCGAGCTGCACGACCGGGTCACGCTCGACATCTCGTGGGCCGTGCACGAGTACGCGAAGGACGGCAAGACCGGCCTGCTCACTCACCAGAGCGGCCGTGGAAGATTCTGGTCCTTCTTCCCGACCAAGTACGAGATGACGTTGAGTGGCATCCTCAACGGCGCGTGGAAGACCAATGAGGACCGTCAGAACCTGCTGGACTCTTCCCCGTTCAACCAGGAGATGATCCGGATCGCAGCCCGACTGGTGGTCGAGTCCTTGCCGGATCTGGCGCCCCGGGAGGATCCGGCGGCATACCTCCCACTCCTCCCCGGTCGTTCCCGTGAGTCCGAGACGGTCAGTTGGGCCGACCGCTATCTCACCGAGCGGATCTGGGACGCGACGGCTCACCGTCCCTCGCTCCCGGACCAGGACGGTCGGCTCCAGGTGCCGCGGGACCTGAACATCCACCCGTCGCTCGGCAAGGACAACAAGTCGCTGGTCCGCTGGCTCACACTGTGGAACTCGTACCCCGGCCGGCCGACCAACTGGTTGCACCCCTCTGTGGAGGCCACAGACCTCCGCTCCGGCAAAGTGGAGCACATCCTCAAGGCCGCCAAGCGCGAACGCGCTTCGGTTCGGGAGTGGTTGGAGGCCCTGGTCGCCGACGGCACTGCCGAGGCGTCCGCCACCGCCGTCCGAATCATCGCCGATATGATTCAGTCGGCCTCGCCGCACGCGGACGAAGCCCGGACTGCGCGAGTCGTGCTCACCGAGGAACACGGCATGGTGGCCCCCGTCGTCGGCAAGGTGTTCCGGCGCACCGACCAGGACGGGCTACGCGAGTCCCTCGTCTACGTCGACGGTGCTCTGTCAGACGACCAGTCGCTTGCAAGCGCCTTCGGCGCTCTCGGTATCCGCGAGGCAGACGTCCGAGGCCGCTTCGTCAGCGTCCTGGAGCAGGGGTTCGCCTCCTATGGCCCGCAGGAGTGGAACCGTTTCTGGGAGCTGTTCCACCAGGCCGGCAGCGGCCGGCTGTCGCATGAGGTGATCCGCCGGGTGTCCGACCCACTGTCGACGCTGTGCGTGCGCTCCTCAGAAGGGCGTTTCCGACCGATGCGGGGCTGTCTGCTGCCAGGCCCGGTCGTGACGCCGGAGTCAGACCCCGCCGTCGCAGTGGACACCCGGTTCCACTCCGACGACATGACGTTCTTCCGCGAGGTGGGGTTGCGCGATCGCCCCACGGGCGGACACCGGCCCGAGGGCGAACCGTGGTTCGAGCACTACCGGGAGGCGGCTCACAAGCAGTACTGTGCCGCCCTTCCTCCGGACCAGGCGTCCCGCCCGACGCTCGCCAGGATCAAGGTGGATGGTGCGGCGATCGGTGGCCCGTTGCACCTGCTTCCCGAACTCTCCGATGTGGCTCGCGCCAACTTCCTGAAGGCGCTGCCCGAGGACGCCCTGATCGACAATTGGACACTGCAGGTCGGGGCTCAGGTCGGCAGCCGCCGGCCCATCGCCTCCCCGGTACGCTGGATGCTGAAGCGACACGGCCTCGTCCCCACCACACAGGGCCTGCGCCCGGTCGCTGACGCAGTCGGCCCGCAGCTGGCCGCGTACAGCGACGTGCTGCCGGTCGCGGAGATCAGCACCGAGAAGGCCCGCAAGCTCCGTCTCGCCGCGAGCGTCGAGGAGGTACCCGACTCCTTCTGGGCCCAGCTCCAGGACAAGCTCCAGCACAGCAAGGACGACACCTTCGTCGGCAACACCTACGTGCTGCTGACCCGCCTCGAGGTGGCCTTCGCCGAGGACACCCTCACCCGGTGCCGCATCGGCGACGAGTGGGACACGCGCCCCGACGGCGAGATCGCCGTCGCCTCGTCGCAAGAGGAATATCGGGCGCTGCGCGCCGAGCGACTGCCCGCCCTGCTGACCGCGTCGGCTGACGACGCCGCTCTGCTGGTGAAGCAATGGGGCATGCTGCCGTACGCCGACGTGATCAGCCGTGAGACCCGCTACGAGGCCGCGGGCGAGTCGGTCCCGCTCAAAGAGGCGTACCCCGCCCTTCGCCAGCTGCATGGCTCGAAGGTGGATCAGTACACCCTGCAGCGGTGCAAGGTCCTCGAAGAGGTGACGCGCACTCCCAACGGCATGAAGCCCAGGACGCTGAACAGCAGCCTGCAGGGATCCGTGATCCTCGTGCTCGAACCGGTGACACCGCTCGAAGCCCTGGTCGCCGTCGACCGGGAACTCCACTGGCGTATGGGAGAGTCCGGCTGCCGGCAGGTCCTCGAGGCGCAGCAGCGCCAGGAAGAGGACCAGAAGGTCAAGAACGCGCTGAAGGCCGTGCGCGAGGCCGACGACGTTGAGACGAAACTCCTGCTCCTGCTCGGTGCCGAAGCTCTGCGGGACCGCCTTCCGCCAGGCCTCATGGACAGCGAGCGGGCGGAGAATGGCGGAGCGGAACCCGACGCCCACCGCATTGCGCGGATGGCGTTCAACGCACACGAGGACGGTGTTCTCCATATCCACGCCCGCGACCTGCAGAACCTCTACCCGAGTCACGCTCCGTCGTCATTCACCGGCACCTCCGCCGCGGTGACCTTCGTCGCCGATCTTCGCTTCCCCGGTTCGTTCGCCGGATTCCGGACGCCGTCGCTGAGCCCGCAGATCGAGGTGGACGGGCCACGGCACTTCCCTCGGCTCCACGACTACCAGGAGCGGCTCGCTGCCAATGTCTTCACGATGTTGGACCGGATCGTCCCGCAGCGCGGCATGTTGTCCCTGCCGACCGGCGCAGGCAAGACCCGGGTCACAGCGGAGGCAGTGATCCGCTGGCTGAAGCAGGCGGGCGAACTCGAAGGGCCGATCCTGTGGATCGCTCAGACCGCCGAGCTGTGTGAGCAGGCGGTTCAGAGCTGGAAGTTCGTCTGGGGGAAGGTCGGCGCGGCATCTCCGCTTGTCATCAACCGGCTTTGGGATTCACACGAGGCAGGTGAGGTCGCCGACCGTCCACAGCTCGTGGTGGCCACGGACGCCAAGCTCCAGCAGCCTGGCTGTCTCGAAGCCGATTCATACGCCTGGTTGAGGAAGGCCGCACTCGTCATCATCGATGAGGCGCACACGGCCATAACCCCGCGCTATACCAAGATCCTCACGCACCTGGGCCTCACGGCTTCTCGCACCGATCGTCACCTTCTGGGGCTAACGGCCACGCCGTTCCGCAACACCAACCAGGACGAGACTCGCCGTCTGATCAACCGCTTCGGCGGCCGGCGACTGGACGAAGGCATCTTCGAGAACGACGACGCGTACGCCGAACTGCAGGAACTCGGCGTGCTGGCCCAAGTCGAGCATCGCCTTCTCAAGGGCGGCACGATCACTCTCGATCGTGACGAGAAGCAGCACGCCGAGCAAATGAGCGTCCTGTCCCGTACGGCCGAGCAGCGGCTCGCCGACGACCATGACCGAAACGCTCGCATTCTGGCCGAGATCTCGGAAATGCCGGACGACTGGCCGGTGCTGGTGTTCGCCACCTCTGTCGACCACGCCAAATACCTGGCGGCCAGGCTCCGCGACCGGAACATCACCGCCTCCGCCGTCGACTCCACCACATCGCCCGGCGATCGTCGCCGACGCATCGACGACTTCCGCGAGCGCCGCACCCGGGTTCTGACCAACTACGGCGTCCTCACCCAGGGCTTCGATGCCCCGGCCACCCGGGCAGTCGTCGTCGCGCGCCCCGTCTACAGTCCGAACGTGTACCAGCAGATGATCGGGCGTGGTCTGCGCGGACCGCTCAACGGCGGCAAGGAGACCTGCCTGATCCTCAACGTCCGGGACAACGTCCAGAACTTCGACACCGCCCTGGCCTTCACCCAGTTCGAGCACCTGTGGAGCAGCAAGTGACCGACGCCTACGGCGACAGCCCTCCGCTCACAGAGGAGCAGCGGGCTGTCGTCGACCTTCCTTGGGACGCCCGTCTTCTGGTTACCGCGAGAGCCGGTTCCGGTAAGACGCACACGGTCGTACGGCGCCTCGACGCTCTGGTGGCCCACGAAGATCCCGAGGAGGCTCTGGAGGCCAGCGAGATCCTCGTCCTGAGCTTCTCCCGTGCCGCCGTCCGTGAGCTGCGGGACCGAATCGCCAGACACGGGGACCGCGCTCGCAGGGTGCGGGTCCAGACCTTCGACTCATGGGCGTACCAGCTGCTCGTGTCGGCCTACCCAAACGGGGAGTGGACCGCCCGAAGCTTCGATGAGCGCATCCGCGCAGCCTCGGACGCGATCATGAAGGGGGCGGTGGAAGCGAGTGAGGTCGGCGCCCCCTCGCATGTGGTGATCGACGAGGCCCAGGATCTGGTGGGCGACCGTCGAGACCTGGTGGAGACCCTGCTCGATCGCTTCCAGCGGTCGTGCGGCTTCACCGTGGTCGGCGACTCTGCCCAAGGCATCTACAGCTTCCAGATCAAGGACCCGGCGGAACGAGCCGGGGAGACGGACAGGTTCTTCGCCTGGCTGCGGACGTCCTACGACGACCTCGTCGAACTCGAACTGACCGAGAACTTCCGGGCAAAGAGCACCGAGACCCGCACTGCTCTCACCCTTGGCGCCCGCCTCCAGAACCTGGCCGCCTCCACCGACGGCCAGGAAGCCGCAGCCGCAGCCCTGCACACCGAGTTGCGCAATCGGCTGCTCGAACTGCCGGGCCTCGGAGACCTGGCCAACGAGTTCATGCTCAACGCATTGAAGACGTACCCCGGCACCTGCGCGATTCTGACCCGAGACAACCGCCAGGCGCTGGCCGTCTCCGAACTCCTCCACGAGCACGGGGTGGAGCACGTCCTGAAGCGTTCGCTGCAGGACCGACCCGTGCCGTACTGGGTCGCCGAACTGCTACGCCGCGCCGAGTCGTCGACGCTGACGGAGCCCCGGTTTCTGGAGCTGCTCGAGGGGATTCCGCTAGTTGCGGACGTGGAACCCGAGCGGTGCTGGCGGTCGTTGCGTGCCGCCACCCGCCGCACTGGCCGGGGTCTCGTCGATGTGCCCACCGTCAGGCGTTTGGTCGCCGAGGGACGGTTTCCGGACGACTTGGCCGACCCCGAGACGGCACGGTTGCTCGTCTCGACGGTGCATCGGGCCAAGGGCCTGGAGTACGACCGGGTACTGCTGCCGTCGCCATTGTCCGTCGCCGAGCTGCGCAAGGCTCACGACGACCTCGACGTGCCGGCCGAGGCCCGAGCTCTCTATGTCGCTATGACGCGGGCCCGCGAGGACATGTACCACGTGACCGGCCCCGACACCTCCCGCATTCGGCGCCACCGTCCCACCGGCCGCTGGTACCTGGGCGGTTGGCAGAAGCACGAGCGCTACGGCATCCAGGTCGTGCCGGGAGACGTCCATCGCGAACAGCCTCCTGGCACGGACAACGGGGACGGCTCCGCCGAAACGACACAGGCCTACCTGCTGGAACAGGTTCACCCAGGGGACGCGGTGACGCTTCGGAGACGCCACGCGCTCCCGATGGGCCCCGATCAGTGTCCGCCGTACGACCTCGTTCACCGCGACCGTGTCATCGGCGAGGTCTCCGAGCACTTCCGACGGGACCTGTACGCCGTGGAAACGATCTCGCGCTCATGGGACGTCACATGGCCCGTGGAGATCGTCGGTCTACGGGTGGACACCCTAGAAACAGTCGCGGGCAGCACAGCGTCGGGCATCAACGCCGGGCTCGGCAACAGCGGGGTGTGGATCGCCCCTCGGATCACCGGCATCGGAAGGCATCGACGCGGCGAACGCGCCGGGGAGGAGTAGGCATGACGCACGGGACCAGCCTGCACGCCGAGCACTACCGAGTGCGAGAGGAACTGGTGGCGCGGCTACGCCGTGAGCTGCTCGGTCCGGACGTCGATGCAGGTGACGAGCCGGCCGAGGTCCTAACTCAGGACGCTCCGATCACCCGCTACCCGATCGGTGTTCTGTTTCCGCGGGCCGCCGATAGAGACGCTCGTCGACGGCAGGAGGAGGACTCCGCCGAGCAGGAGGGCTTGGACGAGGCACCCTTCGTCAGCAATGACAGTTCCGAGGAGACCGGCGCCGACTTCGAACCGCCGGTTTCCGGTGGCCGTCGCCCTTCGGCCATGGGCCTCACCTTCGCCGTCGCCCCCGGGATCAGCCGCGAGATCGTGATCTCCGCGCGAGCCGCGGTCTACATCCCCGTGGACCCCGAGGGCCGGACGGTGGCTGCACGGCGGGCGGACGCCAGGACCACGGTCGATCAGCGGGAGCACTGGAGGCGCAAGGAGCTGGAGCTGCCGGACACGCCGGTCGACGTCACGGAGCCTGGGGTTCGGAAGAAGGATCTTGTCACCAATGAGGTGAAGCTCCACGTCCTAGTCCGACCGGCGGACCCGTCCACCGACACGGTCACCGTCACGGTGACACTGATCAACGCGCAGACCGTGGGTGAGCGAGAGCTCCAGGACGCTTTCTCCTTGTTCCAGCCCGGTCTCCGGGTCCGGGCGTCCAACGGCGCGTCCGCGTTCGTCGAACGCACCCCCCACGTGTCCTCCGAAGACACCGAGTTGGCCGCGAGCCGCCTGCTGTACCGCCACGCCCCGACCTTCGCGGTGGGGCACGGCTGCTCCGCCCACTGGGACTGGACTCCTCCGTCGGTCGGTTTGACCGACATACAGCCGGCCGGTATCAGCGAGATCCGCTCCGAGTTCCTGCCCACCCACGAGGTGCTGCTGACCGACTCCAACCCGGAGATCGACAGCTCGGCGCTGGGCATGCTCGGTCTCGCCGAGAATCCCGACGACGAGGTGCTCGCCGCGCTGAGCGGGCTGGCTCTTGGTTACGAACAGTGGATCGAAGCCAAAGCCTCGGAGGCCGCAGCTCTCACGGGGACACCCTACGAAGACGCTGCACACGCACAGCTCGACGTCTGCCGTGAGGCCCTCGGCCGCATGCGTGAGGGCATCCGGATCCTGACGGACAAGCCGGATGTCATGGATGCCTTCCGGCTAGCCAATCAGGCGATGGCCGAGCAACGTGCCCGTAGCGCCTGGGTGAAAGACGGGCGTCAGGGCACGCCCGACCTCTCGGAACAGCGCTGGCGACCGTTCCAGATCGCGTTCATGCTGCTGTGCCTCTGTGGCATCGACGACCCGAAGCACCCGGACCGCAAGATCTCCGACCTGTTGTGGTTCCCCACCGGCGGCGGGAAGACCGAGGCCTACCTCGGCCTGATCGCCTTCACCACGTTCCTGCGTCGGCTTCGCCGCGGGGCCGACGGCGGCGGCGTCACCGTGCTCATGCGGTACACGCTGCGCCTACTCACTCTCCAGCAGTTCGAGCGCGCCACGATCCTCATATGCGCGATGGAGTCGATGCGCCGGGCGGACCCCCACCGCCTGGGCCACGAGGGCATCTCCATCGGGATGTGGGTCGGTAAGTCGGCCACACCCAACGACCTGAAGACGGCCTCGGAGAAGCTGCTGAAGCTGCGCGGCGGGCAGAGCCTGCAAACGGAGAACCCCGTGCAGCTCCACGCCTGCCCTTGGTGCGGAACCGCACTGGACGCACACAACTACGCCGTGGACGAATACAACGTCCGCATGGACGTCCGCTGCCCTGGCACCGACTGCGACTTCGCTTCCGGTTTGCCCGTGCACCTCGTGGACCAGACGGTCTACAGGGCCCGCCCGACCCTCGTCATCGCCACCGTCGACAAGTTCGCCTCCATGCCATGGCGCAAGCAGACAGCCGCGCTCTTCAATCGTGACCGTATCGGCGACGGGACCACGCCTCCGGAGCTGATCGTCCAGGACGAACTCCATCTGATCTCGGGCCCGTTGGGCACGCTGACCGGCCTGTACGAGACGGCCGTCGATGCCCTTTCCGACCGGCCGAAGGTAATCGCTTCCACGGCAACCATCCGCCGCGCGTCCGATCAGGGACGCAGCCTCTTCGACCGAGACGTACGCCAGTTCCCGCCGGCCGGTCTGGACGCGCGGGATTCCTGGTTCGCCGTGGAGACCGACCGCAGGGTCAAGGCCAGTCGCCGTTACGTGGGCCTACTCGCCCCCGGCACGAGCCAGTCCACCCTCCTCATCCGCACATACTCGGCCCTGTTGCACCAGGCCATGTGCGCGGAGACCAGTGAGAAGGTCAGGGACGCGTACTGGACACTGGTCGGCTACTTCAACAGCCTCCGCCTGCTGTCGGCCGCCGAACTCCAGGTGAACGACGACGTCGAGGACTACCTGCGGCTGCTCGCCGAACGGGACGGCACCGACGTACGTGTCTCCAACCGCTACTCGGAACTCACGAGCCGGGTGGACGCCAGTCTGATCCCTGCCCGGCTCAAGGAGATCGAGAAGCGGTACCCGGACCCCGACGTCCGTGACGTCCTCCTGGCCACGAACATGATCGCGGTCGGCGTCGACGTAGACCGTCTCGGCCTGATGGCGGTGATGGGCCAGCCCCAGACCACGGCCGAGTACATCCAGGCAACCAGCCGCGTCGGCCGTGCTCATCCGGGCTTGGTCGCCGTTATGCTCAACTCCACCCGTGCCCGGGACCGTTCGCACTACGAGAGCTTCCTGCATTTCCATTCCGCGCTCTACCGCGAGGTCGAGTCGACGTCCGTGACACCGTTCTCCGCCCGCTCGCGCGATCGCGGTCTGCACGCCGTGGTCGTTGCACTGGCACGCATCCTCATCCCCGAGGCCCGAGAGAACGACGCCGCCGGTCGGATCGACACATACATGGATCGCCTGAACGCCGAGGTCAAGCCGCTACTGACGGACCGCGTCGCCCAGGTCTCCAGCGAGGAGCTGCAGGACACCTCCGACGCCTTCGACGAGTTCGTCGACTGGTGGGCGGACATGGCGAGAGGCCACGGCGGACTGCTCTACGAGCCCGTTCCTGGCAACCACACCCCCGCCCTGCTCAAGCCGTACAACGACGAGTCCGAGGGCAACGCCGCCTGGTCCACCTTGTGGAGCCTGCGCGACGTCGACGCCGAGTCCGCTCTCTTTCTGGAGGCTTCCCGATGACCCCGCCCCGCGAGCGTCGCCGTCGTGGCATCGACGGCGTTTCGGCTGCGCCCCGTCTCGCCCTACCCCGCCGTGGATCTGTCCGCCGCTCCCAGATGATCACCACTTACGGAGTCGGATCGCTGATCGCCGTCGACAACGAGTCGTTCATCGTGTCCGGCATCGACGACGCCTACCGAACCTGGCCTCTCGACGAGGCACCCATCATCTATGAGCACCGTCTCGCCCGGGTCCTCGGCGTGCGTCACTTCCGGCTTCCTCCGGCCTCCGAGGATACGAGCAAGGACGGAGTGCGCGTGCGGAGGTTCCCGCTGTGGCACTCGTGTCCGAGGTGTCAGTCCCTCCAGCCCGTGCGCCTCTTCAACCCGCCCCCGGGCAAGAACGTCTGCACGGACTGCGACGATGAGCCGCTTGTGCCGTCCCGGTTCGTCATGGCCTGCGAGGACGGGCATCTCGACGACTTCCCGTACTGGAAGTGGCTGCACCGCAAGAATCGCGAGGAAGGTGCCACCGGACACTGCGGCGGGGAGATGCGCATGCGGTTCTCCGGTCAGAGTGCCTCCTTGCGCTCGATACTCATCTCGTGCACCTGCGGCGTATCCGAGGTGTCCATGGAAGGTGCCTTCCGCCGTTCGGCCCTGACCGACCTCGGGGTGCGCTGCGAAGGCAAGCAACCCTGGCTCAAGGACGCGGCCCCCGAGCCCTGCTCGGAGGCGCCTCGGACGCTCCAGCGCGGTTCGTCGTCGGTCTGGCAGCCAGTGCTGAAGTCTGCGTTGTCCATCCCGCCATGGAGCGACGGCCTGGTCGACAGGTTGGCGGGCCACTGGGAGCGTCTGCGTGCGCTCTCGTCCCGCGAGAAGATCGAGATCTACCTCATGGGAGCGTTCCAGGACGACGACTCGCTCTCGGCCGACGCTGTCATGGCACTGCTGGAGGCCGAACAGGCGGAGGACCCGGTCGAGGAAGGCGCGGCGAACGCTAACACGGCATACCGATACAGCGTCCTGCGCCGCCAGGAGTACGAGCGGCTGTGCGCAGGCAACAATCGGCGGGACAAAGGGCGCGACGAACAATTCGTGTGCGAACCGCCGGTCACGGACCCGGCAGTCCTCACGCCGTTCGGGGTGGAGAGACCCATGCTGGTCAAACGGTTGCGCGAGGTGCGGGCGCTCAAGGCATTCACCCGCATCGCGGACCCGGAGTCCAGTTCTGAGGGCCACGAGGCAGCTCTGTCTCTGACTCCGACAGACTGGCTCCCAGCGATGGAGGTGCACGGCGAAGGCGTCTTCGTACGCCTCGATGAGAACCGACTGGACGACTGGGCGCGACAGATCTGTGTGGCCGCACGTGTGGAGCGCATGCGCACCAACCACGATCGCCTGTTGAGGGAGCGTGCCACCGACCCCGCGGACGTGCCTCCTTCGCCGGCGACGCCTCGCATGGTCTTGTTGCACACCCTGGCCCATGTCCTGATCAATGAATGGAGTCTGGAGGCCGGTTACCCTGCCGCAGCACTTCGCGAGCGGCTTTACACGGATTCCGGCATGGCCGGACTGCTCGTCTACACGGCGACCAGTGACTCCGCCGGCAGTCTTGGCGGTGTGGTGGCCCAGGGTGAGCCCGAGCGCCTCGCCCAGGCACTCCGCTCGGCGCTGCAGCGCGCCACCTGGTGCTCGGCGGACCCGCTGTGTGTCGAGGCACGGTCCGCGGGTGCGAACCTGGCCGCGTGCCACGCCTGCGCAATGCTCCCGGAGACAAGCTGCGAGCACAACAACATCCTCCTGGACCGCGCGCTGCTCGTCGGCACGCCTGAAGATCCTCATCTGGGCTTCTTCATGGACGTATTGGAGCGATAGAAGCCCTTCGCCGAGGTCGGGGAGTGAAAGCGGTGGACAAGGCCCCGCTTTCACCCTCCGCCCCAACCACCGCTCGCCTCACAGGTCTCCCCCTCGAAGTGGGTCTGCGCACGATCCAGGACTTCGTCCACGTCGCACCCGTGCGCACTGAGCCAGTGGAGGAAGTCCGTGATGGCGTCGATCACGACTTCTTCAGCCGTCGCCCTACCCAACCTGCTCGAATTCTCAGCACGAGGCCGCTTTGCCGCCGCGTACAGACTCAGCAGCGCCTCGGCCCGAGTGACGCCCGCTCCGTCGACATGCCCGCTCGGCGAGGTGAGCCCCGTGTCCAACTCGCACCAGGTCACCTTGCGGTCGGCGCGCAGCAGCACGCCCCAGCGATCGGCGACGGCGTCGACGAGGGCCATGCCTCGCCCCGTCTCCGAGCCTGCTTCGGCATCCATGAGGGTGGGGAGGGCGCGTGTGTCGGGGTCATGGATCTCGATGCGGAGATGAGTGCCGTTCATGGAGACGGCGAGTGTGGTCGGGGTCCCGAGGCCGACATGCGTGATGACGTTGGACACCAACTCACTGACGCAGAGCTGGGCCTCGTCGCTGATGTCGTGAAGTCCCCAGATCCCCAGATGCAGCCGCATGATGCGACGCAGGGCACCCACTTCCTCGGGTTCGGCCATGAAGGCCAGGTCCCACGGTTTCCGAGACATACAGGCTTCCTGGATCACCAAGACCCCTTTGATCAGCGGAGCGTCACGCATCCTCACGTCGAGTCGCGCCGCGGACCAGAGTGACGCGTACTCATCCCGTCATGCAATGTGCAGGAAGAGATTCCCACTTACGAGTGATTGGCAGGCCCACGCTCTTGGCCCGAGACTGAACACCCGTTGTCCGAAAGGTGGTTGAGATGGCCGGATCTCCCACGGCCCGCCGGCGCCGTCTCTCGATCGAGCTGAAGAAGCTGCGTGAGAAGAGTGCGTTGACCTGCGCACAGGTCGGCGAGGCGCTGGACTGGAGTGGCTCCAAGGTCAACCGTATGGAGACGGGCAGCGGGCGGGTTCAGCCATCCGACATCGACGCCCTGTGCCGCTTCTACGACACCACCGACGAACTGCGCGAGTTCCTCAAGTCATTGGCCCGAGAGGCCAAGACGCGCGGCTGGTGGCAGGTGCACGGCTCCGGTGTCCCCGAGTGGTTCAACATCTACATCGGTCTGGAGCAGGAAGCCTCCACGCTCCGCCAGTACCAGTGCGAGCTCATCCCCGGCCTCATGCAGACCGAGGCCTACACCGCCGAGCTCCACACGACGGGCGCCCACATGTCGGCCGAGGACATCGACAAGGCCGTCCGCGTACGCATGGAACGTCAGACCATGCTGACGGGAGCCGACGCCCCCGACGCCTGGTTCATCGTGAACGAGGGTGCTCTGCGCAATGTCATCGGGGACCGGGCTCTGATGCGCGAGCAGCTCGAACGCGTCCTGGACACGGCCCGGTTGCCGAGCGTGACCTTGCAGATCCTTCCGTTCGACGCAGGCACATGTCCCGCCACCGGCACCTTCACGATGCTCGGCTTCCCCGACCAGGAAGATCCGGACCTGGTGTATCGCGACGGCATCACCGATGCCGTGTACTTGGAAGGCGAGCATCATGTTCGTGAGTACACGAGAGCCTTCGACGGCCTGCGAGCCGCGGCTCTGAGCCCTCAGCGTTCAAATCAGTTGATCAAGACGGTGTTGAAGGAATACGCAAGGTGAGCATGACAGGTACCGATGACAGCCGCCGTCCTGTGTGGTTCAGGTCGTCGTTCAGCAATGGCGCAGGAGGAGAGTGCGTCGAGTGCGCGTCGCTCGTCGACACCGTGCTCATACGCGACTCCAAGCGCAGGACCGGCCCCACCATCACACTCGGTGGCGGTGCGTGGCGCGCCTTTCTGGAAGGTGTCCAGCGGTCCTGACTCTTGACGCATCGACGAGGGGCTTTCCCCGGCGGCGCACTTCCCGCTGTAGGACACTCCTCACAGGACGCCAACCAGTAAGGAGCTGAGGATCGTGAGCGCACAGTACGAAGAGACACCCGGGTCTGCGGCGCTGCCGTTGAAGACCATCGGGGACATTCGGGCTGCTCTTCGGTCCGGGCATGGCTTTCCCGGTGACCGGGAGTCCTTTGAGGCAGATCTTCAGCGTGCGTTGGAGGCCTCGTCGGAGACGGACCTCAACGCCGTCGCCGAGGTGATCGTCGACTACCGGGGCCGGATCCGCCTCTATCAGGATCCCGACTTCGACATCGCCGTGCAGGAGGGCATCGACCTCACTGCTCGCTTGAAGCAGGAGGAACAGGGCCGGTGAGCGGTGTGATCGCGGCCGTAACCGTGCGAGCGGCCGATCGAGCGAAAGCTCTCGGAGCCGAGCAGTCGCTGGAGCGACTCCGGCAGGAGCTGGAACAGGTACCCAGGCTCGGGGTCCTGCTCGGACCTCCCCGTCAGGACGGTACGGAAGTCCGCAAGACGAGGATCGAACCTCGGGACGGCTTACCGGGGCTCGCGGTGGCGTACGTGTACACACCGGCTCCGCCGCCTCCCACTGTGGCCATCGTCGCGGTCACTCCTGACGACGGTGTGCCCGCTGAGTGACGAGCGCGGCAGTCCGGGTCCACCGGGCCGATAACCCCACGCCACAGGCCACCCGGCCCCCACGATTGGGGATGCTCAAGAGCGAGGGTGCAGGATAGAACCATGACAACCAAGGTCTACTTCGACATCACCATCAACGACGAGCCCGCCGGCCGTATCAACTTCAACCTCTTCGACGACGTCGTCCCGAAGACGGCCGAGAACTTCCGCGCCCTCGCCACCGGCGAGAAGGGCTTCGGCTACGCCGGGTCCTCCTTCCACCGGGTCATCCCCGCCTTCATGCTCCAGGGCGGCGACTTCACCCGCGGCAACGGCACCGGCGGCAAGAGCATCTACGGTGAGAAGTTCGCCGACGAGAACTTCAAGCTCAAGCACGACCGCCCGGGCCTGCTGTCCATGGCCAACGCCGGCCCGAACACCAACGGCTCGCAGTTCTTCATCACGACCATCGTGACGGACTGGCTGGACGGCAAGCACGTGGTCTTCGGCGAGGTCGCCGACGAGGACAGCATGAAGCTCGTCAAGAAGATCGAGGCCCTCGGGTCGCGTAGCGGCACGACCTCCGCGAAGATCACCATCGCCGAGTCCGGTCAGCTCTGACACCTGCCCCACGGCACCTGTGAACGGCCGGCGCGTGAGACATCGCGCCGGCCGTCGCGTGTCCCGTCCGGTGCCTGTGCCTCTGGCCCCGAGACCTCGACAGCCCGACGACCGACCACCCCAGGGGCCGCCATGGCACTGCTCAATCTGCTGTTCGTCCTCGTCGCCGCCGTCGTCTCCTTCGCGCTCGCCGGGTACGGGTTCGCGCGGCTCGCCGAGCGTGGCGTGTGGCGGGGTGATCCGGACGCCCTTCTCCGTGGCCTCGGCGCGTTGTTCGGGGCCGTCGCGGCCGGGCTCTGTGCGTGGGGGCTGTTGATCGTCGTCGGGGCTGTGCTCACCGCTGAGGACGGCGGTACGGATTCCGCGCCGCCCCAGTCCTGCCGTACCGCGGGCTGGTGGGAGCGGCACCAGCGCGGCGTCGAGATCGTCGACCACTCGGTGTCGTATCTCCCGCTCGGGTTCGTGTGCGAGACCAGTGACGGCGGGAGCTACGACAACGGGGACGTGCCGGGGTATCTCAACCCGGCCCTTCTGGGCTTCGCCCTCGCCGGTGCCGGGTGCGCCATCTCCGCGGGGTACGTCTCGGAGGTGCGCGCCCGGCGGCAGCACAGGGACCGTGCGGGCGAAGCCCAGTAGGGGCGCTCACGCAGGGACACTCACGCTGTCGGCATCAGCTCCGCCCTCCCGAACAACAGCGCGTACCCCGGCGGCAGTTGGGAGAGGATGCGGTCCACCAGCGCCTCGCCCGCCCAGCGCGGGAGCGCGCTCAGTACCGAGCTGACGTCCCAGCGGGCCGTCGCCGTCGTCGCGCCCTCGATGCGCGCCGCCACCGATTCCACGAACTCCGCCGCCGTCAGCGGGCGGGTGGCCGGGATCTGGCCGGCGACGACCCGCGCGGCCTGCTCGGGCAGTGCCCGGGCGAGGGCCACGCGTTCGTCGCCGGTGACGTGGCCGCCGAGGGCGGACAGGACGACGCGGGTGACGCGTTCGGCCTCGGCGCGGGTCGGGTACTGGCCCGACTCCCGCACCGCGTCCACCAGTTCGGCCCAGCTTCTCTTCACCACCGAGTGTCTCCTCCTGGTCATGATCGGGGTGCGTATGACAGTGCGGCCTCAGTTGCTCAGCTCAGCTGCTTGCGCCCCCCGTCACCCCCGCTGATCTGGATGCGGCGCGGCTTCGCCTGTTCGGCCACGGGGATGCGCAGGGTCAGGACGCCGGCCTCGTACGAGGCGTCGATGCGCTCCGTGTCGAGGGTGTCGCCGAGGAAGAGCTGGCGGGTGAAGGTGCCGGTGGGCCGTTCGGCGACGATGGTTTCCGCGCCCTCGGGGGCGGGGGAACGGCGCTCGGCGCGGACGTTGAGGACGTTGCGTTCGACGTCCAGATCGATCGTCTCGGGGTCGATGCCGGGCAGGTCGAAGTGGACGATGAAGTCGTCCCCGGCGCGGTAGGCGTCCATCGGCATCGCGGCCGGACGGGTGGGCCCGAAGACCTGCTGCGCGAGTCGGTCGAATTCGCGGAAGGGGTCGGTACGCATGAGCATCACGGGTCACTCCTCTCTTGGGGAACTGGGTGCGATGCCCTTACGACTTCTTATATAGCTCGGAGGAGGAAACCTGACAAGCCTCGACTCAGGTTCGCGAGGACCCGCGGTGCCGGAGTTAGCCTCCAGGTCTCGAGAAGTCTCAAGAACCAGGCGTCTCACGCACCAGGAGGCAGACATGGCCAAGGTCCCCAGCGCGGTGGTCGCGGCGGGCGGACTCGTCGGTGGGTACGGCGTGGCCCGCTGGACCAAGAAGCGGCAGCTCGGCGGGGTCGTGCTGGCCGTCGCCGGGGCCACGGCCGCGACGCAGTGGCGGCAGCAGGCCGGCGGGAAGGCGGCGGGTGCGCTGACGGCCGCGTATGTCGCCGCCTTCGCCGGGTCGCATCCGCTCGCCAAGAAGGTCGGCTCCTGGCCCGCCGTGTTCGGGGTGGCGGGGGCCGTCGCGCTCGCCTCCTGGGCGGTGGCCGACCGGCAGGGCTGAGGAAAGAGCAAAAAAAGGTGCGGCTCAGTGTCACCGAGCATCGCGTGCGGCTCGGCCCCCATGAATATCGGCTGCTGCGCGTCGGCGGACTGCGGCGGGCACTCTGCTACGACAATGAGCACTGGCTGAGCCTGTGGGTGGACCGGCGTGCCGCCGCCGAGCTGGCCGCGGCGTGGCTGCTGGCCGCGCGGTCGCCGCGCTCGCTCGTGCACCTGCCGCTGCGGCGGCGCGGTGAGCGGCCCCTCGGTGCCGCGCTTCCCGAGCCGCACCGGGCCCGCGATCTGCTTCTGCTGCACCACTCCCTCCAGTTCCCGGCGTCCCGCTGGAAGGAGGTCCGGGCGAGGGCGGGCAGGGCGGGGAGTCAGCACACCGTCGAGTTCCGGCGCGCCGACTTCCCCCTCCCCCACGACCGGGCCGTGCCCGGCGCCCACCACGCCGAGTTCCGCGACCGGCTCCGCCTCAGCACCGCCGCCGACACCCTCGTACTCAGCGGAAGCGCCCTGCCCTTCGCGGACGCCGCTGCGGACTTCTTCGACCTCGCCGAAACGGCGGCCGGGACCAGGCCCCACCAAGGCCGCCATGTGTGTGCCGAACTGCACCCGGGGTCAGGGCTGTTGGAGCGTTCGATGCCGCTGATGCACGTCGAGTACTGCGCGGAGTGGGAGCCGGTGCCGCGGGACGGCTAGGGCCGATGCGTGTGGAGTAGTAGGCGCCCGGCGTCGGGTGGCCGGGGGTGGGTCGCGCTGCCCGGCGCTGACGGGGTGCCGCCTGCGCCCACCCGTGCCGCCCTAGGCGGCACGAATGCCCGCAGCTTGCGAGGAGGTGCCGCTCCCCGGGCCCACCGCCGCCGTCAGCGGCCGAGCCACGTCCTCCAGCGACCTCCGCTCCGCCCGCACCGCCAGCACCGCCGCCACCAGCCCCGCCAGGCACATCAGCGTCGCGCCGATCTGGAAGGCCAGCACCGTGTCGGCGACCTTGCCCGTCCCGGTCAGGTCGGCGAACAGCATCGGCCCGCTGATGCCGCCCGCGGCCGTGCCCAGCGCGTAGAAGAACGCGATCGACATCGCCCGGGTCTCCATCGGGAAGATCTCCGAGACCGTCAGATAGGCGCTGGACGCGCCGGCCGACGCGAAGAACAGCACCGCGCACCAGCACGCCGTCAGCGTCCCGGCGCTCAGCGAGCCCTGCTCGAACAGCCATGCCGTGCCGAAGAGCAGCAGACCCGACAACAGGTACGTCGACGAGATCATCACCCGGCGTCCGACCGTGTCGAACAGCTTGCCCAGCAGCAGCGGACCCATGAAGTTGCCGATCGCGATGACCGCGAAGTAGTAGCCGGTGCTGCCGGTCGGGACGTCGTAGAACTTGGTCAGGATCGCGCCGAAGCCGAAGGTGATCGCGTTGTACAGGAACGCCTGGCCTATGAAGAGCGAGAATCCCAGGACCGCTCGCCTGCGGTAGTCCGAGAACACCGTCCTCGCGATCTCCATGAAGCTCACGCTGCGCCGCTGGTGGATCGTGATCTCACCCTCCGGCTCCGCCAGCCGCTCGCCCTTCTCGGCCGCCACACGCTCCTCGATGGACGTGACGATCCGTTCCGCCTCCTCGTCCCTGCCGTGGATCAGCAGCCACCGTGGGCTCTCCGGGACGTGGCGTCGTACGAGAAGGATCACCAGGGCCAGGACCGCGCCGAGGGCGAAGGTCAGGCGCCAGCCCACGTCCTTCGGCACCACGGACGTGTCGAGGGCGACGATCGAGAGGAGGGACCCGCCGACCGCTCCCAGCCAGAAGCTGCCGTTGATCATCAGGTCCACGCGGCCCCGGTACTGCGCCGGGATCAGTTCGTCGATCGCCGAGTTGATCGCCGCGTACTCGCCGCCGATGCCGAAGCCGGTCAGGAAGCGGAAGAGGAAGAACCACCACGTCGAAAACGACACCGCCGTCAGAGCGGTCGCCGCCAGATACACCGCCAGCGTGATCATGAACAGCTTCTTGCGGCCCCATTTGTCCGTCAGGCGGCCCCAGAACAGGGCTCCCGAGCAGGCGCCCGCCACGTACAGCGCCGCCGCCAGGCCCGTCACCTGGCCGGAGGTGATCGGCAGGCCGCTGCCCGGTTCGGACAGGCGCCCCGCGATGTTGCCGACGACCGTCACCTCCAGGCCGTCGAGGATCCATACGGTGCCGAGTCCGATGACGATCGTCCAGTGCCAGCGGGACCAGGGGAGGCGGTCCAGGCGGGCGGGGATGTTCGTCGTCACGGTGCGGCCGGTCGCGGCCTGGTCTGTGGTGCTCATGGGCTCCCTCCTCGTCGAGCGAGACCCGGCGACGGGTTCCCCCACAAGGGCGACTTACGCCCCCAGCGCCCGCGACACCGTGTAGATCAGCAACCCCACCAGCGAGCCCACCACCGTGCCGTTGATCCGGATGAACTGAAGGTCACGGCCGATGTTCGCCTCGATCTTCCGCGTGGTGTGCTCGGCGTCCCAGCCGGCGACCGTGTCGGTGATCAGGGACGTGATCTCGTGCCGGTAGGTGGTGACGACGTACACCGCCGCGCCCTCGACCCAGCCGTCGACCTTCGCCTGGAGCCGCGGCTCCACCGCCATCCGCGCCCCGAGCGACAGCAGCGACGCCCGCACGCGCAGCCGCAGCTCGCTGCGCTCGTCCTCGGCCGCCGACACGATCATGGAGCGTACGGCCGTCCAGGCGGACGCGATGAGGTCCTGGACCTCGCCCCGGCCGAGCACCTCGCCCTTGAGCCGCTCCACGCGCGCGCGGGTGTCCGTGTCGGACTGGAGGTCGGAGGCGAAGTCCGTCAGGAAGCGGTCCAGAGCGCCGCGCGCCGGATGGGACGGCATGTCCCGCATCTCCGTGACGAAGCGCAGCAGCTCCTTGTAGACCCGTTCGCCGACCTTCTTGTCCACGAACCGCGGGGTCCAGCCGGGCGCTCCGCCCTGTACGGCGTCCATGACCTGTTCGTCGTGGAGGACCAGCCAGTCGTGCGCCCTGGCCACCACCAGGTCCACGACCCTGCGGTGGCCGCCGTCCGCGACGATCTTCTCCAGCATCTTGCCGATGCCCGGCGCGATCTCCTGGGCGTCGGCCCGCCGGGTGATCGCCTCGCCGACGACCGCCTGCACGTCGGAGTCCCGAAGGACCGTCAGGGCGCCCCGCAGCGCGGCCGACAGCTCGGCCGTGACCCGGTCGGCGTGCTCGGGTTCGGCGAGCCAGGCGCCGAGCCGGCTGCCGATGCCGACGGCGCGCAGACGCCCGCGTACGACGTCCTCGGAGAGGAAGTTCTCGCCGACGAACTCGCCCAGCGACACGCCCAGCTGGTCCTTCTTGGTGGGGATGATCGCGGTGTGCGGGATGGGCAGGCCGAGCGGGTGGCGGAACAGGGCCGTCACCGCGAACCAGTCCGCCATCGCGCCGACCATGCCCGCCTCCGCCGCGGCGGCGACATAGCCCGCCCAGGCGCCGGCGCCTTCGTCGGAGGCCCACTTGGCGAGGACGTACACGAGCGCGACGAACAGCAGCAGCCCGGTCGCGGTGAGCTTCATCCGGCGTACGCCGCGCTGCTTCTCCTCGTCGGCCGCGCTGAAGGTGCCCATCGAGCGGTGACCGGCGGACGTGCTCATCGCGCGGTTACCGGCGGCGGCCGGGCGGGCATGCTGCTTCACGTCAGCGGCATCCGTTTCATCCGGATTAGCGCGTTCCATCACGTCCCATCCACTCCGCCCGTTGTGATCCCCTGCACACATTGTCCCTTCCTGACCGACTCCTGGAACGGAACAGGAGTTCCCGGCGTCTGTCGGAGGGGGGAGCTCAGTTTCGAACTCCGGTGGCCCAATGGGGGGTCCAGTACCGTCACCCCGCACCGCATGACGCATCATGAGGTGATCACATCGGAGCCTCGGGCTCCCATCCGTTCGAGGAGACCCGCACCGCATGACCAGAAGACATGGTTATGCCCTGCTTTCGGCGATCATCGCCCTGATCGTGGCCCTGTCCGGCGCCATCTACGTCGGTGTCGCCGCCGACGACGGCAGCGCCACGAGCCCCGGGCGGCGGGCCGCAGGGGCCCCGGCCCCGCGCAACGCCGCCCCGGCCTCCACCGGCACCTGGGTCGGCGCCTGGTCCGCCTCCCCGGCCGGTGCCGAGCCCGGCACCGAGACGCAGGGCATGGCGGGCCGCTCGGTGCGCAACGTGGTGCACGCGTCGGTCGGCGGTACGAGTGCCCGTATCACGCTGTCCAATCTCTACGGCCAGTCACCGCTGACCATCACCCACGCCTCGATCGCCCTCGCGGCGGCCGACGGCTCCGCCGCCGCGGCGGTCGGCACCATGCGGCGCCTCACCTTCGGCGGCAACACCTCCGTCGTCGTCCCGGCCGGCGGCCAGGTGATGAGCGACGCGGTCGGCATCACCGTCGCGCACGACAGCGACGTCTTGGTCACCACGTACGCGCCCACCCCGTCCGGGCCGGTCACCTACCACCCGCACGCCCGGCAGATCTCCTACGTCGCCGACGGCGACCTCACCGAGGACACCACCGGCACCGGGTACGCGGAAGAGACGCCGTACTGGCGCTACCTCACCGCGCTGGACGTGCTCAGCAACGAGTCCGACGGCACCGTCGTCGTCCTCGGCGACTCCCTCACCGACGGGATCACCTCCACCGAGGGCGCCAACCACCGCTGGACGGACGTCCTTTCGCAGCGGCTGCGCACCGCGGTCGAGGCCGGCCGCGACCTGCCCCGCTACAGCGTCGTCAACCAGGGCATCAGCGGCAACCAGGTCCTCGCGAGCGGCCTCGGCCGCCCCGCCGACAACCAGAGCGGGCTCGGGCGCTTCGGCCGTGACGTGCTCTCCCGTACGAACGTCAAGGTCGTCGTCGTCGACCTCGGCATCAATGACATCCTGCGCAACCCCAGGCTCGCCGACCCGGAGAAGGTCCTGGGCGGGCTGCGCACCCTGGTCCGGCAGGCCCACGCCCGCGGGATCAAGGTCGTCGGGGCCACGCTCATGCCCTTCCAGGGCCACCGCGGCTACTCGGACGCCCGGGAGGGCGTGCGGCAGCAGATCAACGCCGCGATCCGGGACGGCAAGGTGTACGACGCCGTCGTGGACTTCGACGAGGCGCTGCGCGACCCGTACAACCCGCGCCGGCTGCGCTCGGACTACGACTCCGGGGACCATCTCCACCCGAGCGACAAGGGGTACGCGCGGATGGCGGAGGTCTTCGACCTGGAGGACCTGAAGGGGGCGGCTCCGGCGGAGCTGTAGAGGGGCCTAGTCGTCGTACCGGTCGCGGCGATCCCGGCGGTCACGCCGGTCGCGATGGCGGTCACGGTGGCGGTCGCTGCGCCCCCGCATCAGGTCATGGTGCCCGCCCGTCAGGCGGCGGTGCGGGTCCTCGACGTCCTCGGCGTCCTCGGGGAAGGACTCGTGCAGCTCGCGCATCGACTCCTTGCGGTCCAGCCGCTGCCGGCGCCGCTCCTCCTTCAGCGCCCGCCGCTCCTCCCGGGTCAGCTTCCGCTCGACACCGACGCCGCCCCAGAAGGCGAACCCGGTGACGATCACGCGCGGGCCGCCCGGGTCGCCCGGCACGCCCTCCTCACGGTGGTCGAAGCCGCCCATGATGCCGATCCCGCGGACGACGACCTCGACGCCGGGCGGCACGATCACGTTCACGCCGCCCATGACGGCCACGCAGTTGATCTCGACCTCGCGGTCCGCGAAGTTCGCCTCGCGCAGGTCGATCTCGCCGCCGCCCCAGAAGGCAAAGCAGTTGAAGCGCTTGGGCACGGTCCAGCGGCCCCGGCGCTGGAACCCGGACAGGATCGCCACCGCCCAGGTCGAGGAACCCTCACCGCCCGTGATCCGCGAGGCCCAACTCCCGTCCGCCACCGGATGCTTGGTCATGTTGACCGACGGGACGGCACCGGGGGCGGTCGGCAGGTCGCGGGTGATCGGCGTCAGCTCGCCGTACGTCCGCGCCTGGTACGTCGCCTCCAGCCGTTCCTCGAACTCCGCCATGTCCAGGCGCCCTTCGGCGAGGGCGTCCCGCAGGATCTCGGCGACGCGCTCACGGTCGGCGTCGGCGGCACGGAGTTCCGGGGCAGAGGGCCTGGGGGGCGTGGGCGTCCCCTCGGAAGGCACGGCGTCCGTCATGACCTCAGCCTACGAGTTCCGGGCGCCCCGCACTATGCGGTGGCCTTCTCCGCGTACATCTTCGCGATGACCGCCTCGATGTCCGGCTCCCGCACCGACAGGTCGACCAGCGGATACTCCGCCGCGATCCGCGCCACCAGCGGCGCCGCCGAGGCCCCCGCCGGGAACGCCAGCCACTGCCGCGGCCCCTCCACCTTCACCACCCGCGCCTGGGGGACCTCGATCGGCGGCAGCTCCCGCTCCAGGTCCACCACCAGCGTCCGCTCGCTGTCGCCCGCCTCGTGCAGCCCGGCGAGCGGCCCGTCGTACATCAGCCGGCCGTGGTCGATGACCATCACCCGGGAGCAGAGCTGCTCGATGTCCTGGAGGTCGTGGGTGGTGAGCAGGACCGTGGTGCCGCGCTCGGCGTTCACCTCGCGCAGGAACTCCCGTACCCGGGCCTTGGAGATGACGTCGAGCCCGATGGTCGGCTCGTCGAGGTAGAGGACGTCCGGGTCGTGCAGCAGGGCGGCCGCGATGTCGCCGCGCATCCGCTGGCCGAGGGAGAGCTGACGTACGGGGACGTCCAACAGGTCGGCGAGGTCGAGGAGTTCGACGAGACGGTCGAGGTTCTCGCGGTAACGGGCGTCGGGGATGCGGTACATGCGGTGCATCAGCTTGTACGAGTCGATCAGCGGGAGGTCCCACCACAGGGTGGTGCGCTGCCCGAAGACCACGCCGATGCGGTGGGCGAGGCGCTGACGCTCCCGGGACGGGTCGATGCCGGCCACGCGCAGGCTGCCGCCGCTCGGGGCGAGGATGCCGGTGAGCATCTTGATGGTGGTGGACTTGCCGGCGCCGTTCGGGCCGATGTAGCCGACCATCTCGCCGCGCGCCACCCGGAAGGAGATCGAGTCGACGGCCCGTACCTCCCTGCGCTCCCGTTTCATGAAGCCGGTCTTCTTGCGCACCTCGAAGACCTTCTCGACCCGGTCGAGTTCGATGAAGCCTTCGCCCATGTCCTCAGCCATCCGTCCTCAACTCCCCGTACTCCGATACGACCTGAGCCCCGCCCGCCAGGCCAGTCCGGCCGGCGCACAGCACGCCACCGCCACCAGCGGCGACACGAACGCCACCCACTCGGGCAGCCCGAGCGGGATCGGCCGCCCCAACACATAGGTGCCGGGCAACCAGTTGACGAAGGACAGCGGCAGCACGAACGTCACCCCGCGCACCAGCTCCGTGGCGAACACCGTCGGCGGGTACTGGAGCAGCGTCGTACCGCCGTACGTGAAGGCGTTCTGCACCTCGGAGGCGTCCTTCGCGACGAACTGGAAGGCCGCGCCCGCGACGAACACCGCGCCGAAGATGCCGGCGCCGCTGAGGATCATCACCGGCATCAGCAGCAGCTTCAGCGGCGTCCAGTCGATGTCGACCGTGGCCAGCGCGTAGACCAGCACCATCGTGCCCTGGGTGACCCGGCCGAGGCGGCGCAGCCCGAACTGGTCCGCGGCCATCTGCGCCAGCACCGGCGCGGGCCGCACCAGCAGCGTGTCCAGCGTGCCGTCGCGCACCCGACGGCCCAGCCGCTCCATGGAGCCGAGGCCGAGGTCGGCCAGGCCGAAGGCCACGCTGGACAGGCCGTAGAGGAAGGCGATCTCGGGGAGCGCGTAGCCGCCGAGGGCATCCACGCGGGAGAACATCAGCAGGATCGCCACGAAGTCGAACGCGGTCGCCGTGAAGTTGCCGAGCGTGGTCATGACGAAGGAGGCGCGGTAGGCCATCGTGGAGCGGATCCACATGGCCGAGATCATGCGGTAGGTGCGGATCCCGTCCAGCACCCGGTTGGTCCCGACGGGAGCAGCGACCCTGGGGGCGCGCGTCGTGTCAGCCACCCTGCACCACCACCCGCCGCGTCGCCATTCCCTGCACCAGCCGCCCGGCCGCCAGCAGCAGCACCGCCCACAGCGCCTGGAAGGCGTACGTGCCCAGCGGATCGGCCTCGCCCAGCAGCACGTCCGCCGGCGCCTGGAGCAGCGCCGACCACGGCAGGGCCCGGACGACCTCGCCGAGCAGCCCCGGGAACACGTTGAGCGGCAGGATCATCCCCGAGCAGAACCAGCCGACGAACATCACCATCTGCGCCACCCCGGTGCCGTCCAGCAGCCAGAACGCGCTCAGCGCCACCAGGTACCGGATGCCGAAGCTGACCAGCATCGCCAGCACGACCGCGACCAGGAACGCCAGCCAGGTCATCGCGTCCGTGGGCAGCGCCAGGTCGAACATCAGCGCGCCCAGCACGAAGGGCGGCACACCGCGCGCGAGCAGCTCGAACGACGACCGGCCCAAGTCGGCCGCCAGCCACCACAGTTGGAGGTCCGCAGGACGGTACAGGTCGACGGCGATGTCCCCGGTGCGGATACGCTCCATGAGCTCGCCCTCGACACCCCCGCCCCCGTTGGCGAGCGTCTTGAACAGCGACTGGCCCACCCACACATAGGTGACGGCCTGCGCGAGGTCGTACCCGCCCAGCTGCGGCCGTTCGTCCCAGAGGGCGGTGTACGTGTAGACGAGGATCAGTCCGAAGACCGTGTTGGTGAAGATCCCGGCCGCCGTCGCGGCCCGATACGTCGCGTACCGTCTGAATCCGCCCACCCCCACGGCGAGGTACAACCGCCCCGAATCCACATCCACAGCCCTCCTCGCCCGCGCCAGGCACCGAAGCGCAGGAGCCTAGTCCGCAGGTGGTGACGTACGCCACGCCTTTTTCGGCCCGGAAGCGTGCCGCGAACCGCAACGGAACGCGTGGTGCGACAGTCTTCATCTGGGGACGCAGAAGGCGTACGAGGGCGCACGACGGCGCATGACGTACAACCAGCACATAAGAGACATGCAACAGGAGTCCGTGCACGACATGAGCGACGAGCCGCAGCCGCAGCAGCCGACCGAGGGCTGGGAGCCCCGAGAACCCGAAGCGGGCGGTGGCAAGCCCAAGCGGCCCAAGCGCACCGGCTGGCGGCGGCTGATCCCGACCTGGCGCATGGTGCTCGGCACCTTCGTCATCGGGATACTGCTGCTGATCGGCCTGTTCTTCCTCGGCTACTCCCTGGTGAAGATCCCGCCCGCCAACGCCCTCGCCACCAAGCAGTCCAACGTCTACCTCTACGCCGACGGCAGCCAGCTCGCCCGCGACGGAGACGTCAACCGGGAGAACGTCACCCTCGCCCAGGTCTCCAAGGCCGCCCAGCACGCCGTCCTGGCCGCCGAGGACCGCGACTTCTACTCCGAGTCCGCGATCGACCCCAAGGCGATGCTGCGCGCCGGCTGGAACACCGCGACCGGCAAGGGCAAGCAGTCCGGCTCGACGATCACCCAGCAGTACGTGAAGAACTACTACCTCGCCCAGGAGCAGACCGTCACCCGCAAGGTGAAGGAGTTCTTCATCTCCATCAAGCTGGACCGCACGGAGTCCAAGGACCAGATCCTCGAGGGCTACCTCAACACCAGCTACTTCGGCCGCAACTCGTACGGCATCCAGGCCGCCGCCCAGGCCTACTACGGCAAGGACGCCACCGACCTGAGCGCCGCCCAGGGCGCCTACCTCGCCGCCCTGCTCAACGCGCCCAGCGAGTACGACGTCGTCGCCCACCCGGAGAACAAGTCGGCCGCCCTGGCCCGCTGGAACTACGTCCTGGACGGCATGGTCAAGGAGGGCTGGCTCGCCAAGTCCGAGCGGACCGGCCTGAAGTTCCCGATGCCGAAGGAGGCCACCGTCTCCACCGGCATGTCCGGGCAGCGCGGCTACCTCGTCAACGCCATCAACGACTACCTGAGCGACAACAAGATCCTCACCGCCGACGAGCTGGACGCCGGCGGCTACCGCATCACCACCACCATCCAGAAGAACAAGCAGGACGATTTCGTCGCCGCCGTCAACAAGAAGTTGATGGACAAGCTCGACAAGAAGAACCGCAAGGTCGACACGTACGTCCGCGCGGGCGGCGCCGCCGTCGACCCGAAGACCGGGCAGGTCGTGGCGATGTACGGCGGCATCGACTACGTCAAGCAGTACACGAACAACGCCACCCGCCAGGACTTCCAGGTCGGCTCCACCTTCAAGCCGTTCGTCTTCACCTCCGCCGTCGAGAACGACTCGACGACCCAGGACGGCCGGACCATCACGCCCAACACCTACTACGACGGCACCAACAAGCGCCCCGTGCAGGGCTGGACCGGCGGCGCCTACGACCCGGCCAACGAGGACGACGTGTCGTACGGCAACATCACCGTGCGCACCGCCACCGACAAGTCGGTGAACTCGGTGTACGCGCAGATGGCCGTCGACGTCGGCCCCGACAAGGTCAAGCAGACCGCGACCGCCCTCGGCCTGCCCGGCAGCACTCCCGAGCTGAACGCCTACCCGTCGATCGCGCTCGGCGTCGCCCGGGCCAGCGTCCTCGACATGGCGGAGGCGTACGCGACGCTCGCCAACCACGGCAAGCACGGCGCGTACACGATGATCAAGTCGATCACGCGGGACGGCAAGGACGTCGTGGAGCTGCCGGACCGCAAGACCTCCCAGGTCGTCAGCCGCGAGGCCGCCGACACGACCACCTCGGTCCTGCAGAGCGTCGTCGAGAACGGCACCGCCACCGCCGCACAGGCCGCGGGCCGCCCGGCGGCCGGCAAGACCGGCACCGCCGAGGAGGACCAGGCCGCCTGGTTCGCCGGCTACACCCCCGACCTCGCCACGGTCGTCGCGGTGATGGGCCAGGACCCGCAGACCGCCGCGCACAAGTCGCTGTACGGCGCGATGGGCCTCCAGCGCGTCAACGGCGGCGGGGCGCCCGCGGAGATCTGGGCCGACTTCACCCAGCGCGCCCTCAAGGGCAAGCCCGCCACCGAATTCGACCTGGAACTCCAGGAGGGCGCCGACGTCGTCCAGGCCCCGACCCAGCAGCCGACCGCCGAGACCCCCGAGGAGACGCCGGGCCAGGACGACGGCGGCACGACCGACGGCGGCCAGGACACCCAGGGCCAGACGGACGGCGGCACGACCGGCGGCGACACGACCGGCGGCACGACGGACGGGGGCACCACGACCGGCGGTGCCACGGACGGCGGGACGACGACCACCGGTGGCGGTGACACGACGACGGGCGGCACGACCGACGGCGGCACCACCGGCGGCACGACGGACGGCGGGACGACCGACGGCGGAACGGCGGACGGCGGAACGACGACGACCGGCACGACAGCGGGCCCGCCGGGCAAGACCGGTTAGCGACGGAGGTCTAGTGGCCGCTGGTCGCCTTCAGGCCCACCACGGCGACCAGCAGCAGACAGACGAAGAAGATCCGGGCGGCGGTGGCCGGCTCCCCCAGCACCACCATGCCGAGCACCGCCGCCCCGGCCGCGCCGATACCCACCCACACGCCATAGGCAGTACCGATGGGAAGGGATCGGGCGGCGTACGACAGCAGCAGCATGCTGGCCACGATCCCGGCGCCGGTGAACAGGCTCGGCACGAGCCGGGTGAAACCGTCGGTGTACTTCATCCCGATCGACCAGCCGACCTCGAGCAGACCGGCGACGACGAGCAGAACCCAGGCCATGACAGGCACCTCCGGAAGTTGCTGAACGGGGGTGCGTCGTCTTGTCGTAAGCCCGGAAAGGGCCTGTCCCGGTACGGCGCGTCTCGTCGGGCGGGTCCTTCAAAGGTAGCAAAGAGACAGCAAAAGGGGCTGGTGACGATGGTCACCAGCCCCTTTCGGCCGTTGATTCAGAGGTACAGCCCGGTCGAGTCCTCCGACCCTTCGAACCGGTCCGCGGCCACCGCGTGCAGATCGCGCTCCCGCATCAGCACATAGGCGACGCCGCGCACCTCCACCTCGGCGCGGTCCTCGGGGTCGTAGAGAACCCGGTCCCCCGGCTCGACGGTCCGGACGTTCTGCCCGACCGCGACGACATCGGCCCACGCCAGCCGCCGCCCCACGGCCGCGGTGGCGGGGATGAGGATGCCGCCCCCGGAACGCCGCTCGCCCTCACCGGCGTCCTGCCGCACGAGCACACGGTCGTGCAGCATCCGGATGGGCAGCTTGTCGTGCTGGTCGCTGTGGTCGTTTCTGTTGGCGCTCACGGCTCAGAACCTACCTGCCTGACGGGAATCCGTACGCCCCCGGGTCAGCCCTTGCGACGCCGGGAGGTGCCGAGGGCGAGGAGCCCGACGAGTCCTACGGCGACGAGCGCGACGGGGACGATGCGCTCCAGCCTCGGAGCACCCTCCTCGTCGACGAACTGGGCCTTGGTGTCGGTGAGGACCTTGTTCACGCCGACGTAGGCCCGTCCGAGCGTGTGATCGATGTTGGAAACCACCTTGGCCTTGGCATCGCCGACGATCGTCTTCGGGTGCACGCGCACCCCGATCTCGTCGAGCGTCTCGGCCAGCGTCTCGCGGCGGCGCTTGATGTCCGCCTCGATCTGCGCCGGGGTTCTCGTGTCCGACGTGTCCGCCACGGTGGGCCCTCCGGGAGTCCGCTGCTGGTGATGTGCTGGTGATGTTCTGCGGGTGTGCTGTTCCTGTCCTGGACAGTCTGTCAGTTCGGCGGGCCGCCGCACTGTCAGGACCCCCGGTTAGGCTTGCCGGATGAGCGAGCGACTCCAGCCCGGGGACGTAGCCCCCGCCTTCACCCTCCCCGACGCCGACGGCACCGACGTGTCCCTGGCGGACCACAAGGGCCGCAAGGTCATCGTCTACTTCTACCCCGCGGCCCTCACCCCCGGCTGCACGAAGCAGGCCTGCGACTTCACCGACAACCTGGAACTGCTGGCCGGCGCCGGGTACGACGTCATCGGCGTCAGCCCGGACGCCCCGGAGAAGCTGGCGAAGTTCAGGGACAAGGAGAACCTGAGGATCACGCTGCTGGCCGACCCGGAGAAGACGGTCACCGAGGCGTACGGGGCGTACGGCGAGAAGAAGAACTACGGCAAGACCTACATGGGCGTCATCCGCTCCACGATCGTGGTGGACGAGGAGGGCAAGGTCGAACGGGCGCTGTACAACGTCCGGGCGACGGGCCACGTGGCGAAGATCATCAAGGACTTGGGCATTGGAAGCTGACCCAGACATCAGGAGCCAGGTCGGGCTTACCCGGCACCGGCCTGCGCTCCTCTTCCCAGGCACCGGGGGCGATGCTCTCCGCAACCCGCCGCCAGAACCGCACGGCCCCGGGATTGGCGTCCTGGAAGGCGACGGTCCACTCCCCCGGATGCCGCGCGACGACGTCGCGGACGGCCCGCAGCCCGACGCCACTGCGCCGCACACCCCGCACGACGAAGAAGCTGTTGAGCACGCGGGTCGACCGGGTGAGCGCCCGCACGAAGGCGAACCCGACGGGGTGCGCTCCGCGGCTGAAGAGATACGCGGCCCAGTCCGCGTCCCCACTGAAGGCAGCCTCCAGCCGCTCACTCCGGAACGTGCCGTCCGGATGGGGCAGTTGACCCCCGAACTCCGACAGGTCATGCCGGAAGAGAAGCCAGAGCCGGTCGAGGGTGGGGCGGTCGGCGGGGGTGACGGGGCGGACGGTCAGTTCATGTTCAGCGGTCATGAAAAAAGCCTCCCGAGCGGACAAGGGGCCGCGGGAGGCTTGCAGGTACGAGCAGGTTATCGGGTCGGAGGTTTACGTTTCAAGCGTGAACGGCCCGAGAGTCCGCGGTATCTCGGAAGGCAAGGCCTCCCCTCGTCGCGTAGCGTGCTCTACCCGTACACTGAACGCTGCTTGTCGAGCGCGATGACCGTTTGTGAGCGGCCGTGATGGAATTGGCAGTCATGCTGGGTTTAGGTCCCAGTGGGTTCACACCCGTGTGGGTTCGAGTCCCACCGGCCGCACATGTACAGAGGGGCTGCCCGAAGCCGGGCGGCCCCTTTCTCATCTCTCAGCCCAACAGCTCCCGCACCACCGGCACCAACCCCCGGAACGCCTTCCCCCGGTGGCTGATCGCGTTCTTCTCGGCCGGGGTGAGTTCCGCGCACGTTCGGGTGTCGCCGGACGGCTGGAGGATCGGGTCGTAGCCGAAGCCGTTCGTGCCGGACGGGGTGTGGCGGAGGGTGCCCGTCAGGCGGCCCTCGACCACCCTCTCCGTGCCGTCCGGCAACGCCAGGGCCGCGGCGCAGGCGAAGTGGGCGCCGCGGTGTTCGTCGGCGATGTCGGAGAGCTGGGCCAGGAGGAGGTCCAGGTTGGCCCGGTCGTCGCCGTGGCGGCCCGCCCAACGGGCCGAGAAGATGCCGGGGGCGCCGTTCAGGACGTCCACGCAGAGGCCGGAGTCGTCGGCGACGGCGGGCAGGCCCGTGGCCTGGGCCAGGGCGTGGGCCTTCAGGAGTGCGTTCTCGGCGAACGTCACCCCTGTTTCCTTGACGTCCGGTACCTCCGGGTACGCCTCCGCGCCGACCAGGTCATGGCGCAGACCTGCGTCGGCGAGGATGGCGCGGAGTTCGGTGATTTTGCCGGCGTTGCGGGTGGCGAGGATCAGGCGGGTCATGCCCCCAGTATCCCGGCCCGGCGACCGGTTCCTTACGGCGTGCAGACCTTCGTCAACTCGCCCGCCGCGTCCGTGATCGGGCTGAGGTCGGGGGTCGTGTCGCCGTTGTCGACCGACTTGCGGACGTTGTCCACGGCCTTGCCCAGGTCCTCGACCGCCTGGTTGACGTCGGCGTTGTCGGTCTTGTCGCCTATCTCGTCGAGGTTCTTGTCGATGGAGTCGAGGGACTCGTCGAGCTGGGTCGGGTCGTTGGACGCGTTCTCCACGGCCTGCTGGAGGTCGGTGACGCTGTCGGCGATGGCGTCGGCGGTCTGGACGCAGTCCAGCGCCTTGTTGACGGCGTCGCAGCCGGTGGTCAGACCCACCGTCAGTCCTACCGCGGCCACCGCGGCGGCGATGACGGTACGGCGTGGTCGACGACGGCCGCGTCGGCTCTCGGCCATGGTGATGTTCCTCCCTTGTTCAGCCCCAAGGGCCCCCGTGCACTGGCCGGGCGCACAGCGGTGTGCCGTACGCCCGTACCCGTAGTGACGCGAGTTCGGGCGGTCGGGTTGCCCGTCCCGGCCGCCTTTCCTTGGTGCGTCTTTTACTTTTCGAGGACGGTATCAAGGGCCCTGCGCTGGAGGGCGGCGAGATCCGTGCAGCCCGAAACGGCCAGGTCCAGCAGCGAGTTGAGCTCGTCGCGCGCGAACGGCTCGGCCTCGGCGGTGCCCTGGACCTCGACGAAGCGGCCGTCGCCGGTGCAGACGACGTTCATGTCGGTGTCGGCCTTGACGTCCTCCTCGTAGCAGAGGTCCAGCAGCGGAACCCCTCCCACGATGCCGACCGAGACCGCGGAGACCGTGCCGGTCAGCGGCTGGCGGCCGGCCTTGATCAGCTTCTTGCCCTGGGCCCAGGAGACGGCGTCGGCGAGGGCCACGTAGGCGCCGGTGATGGCGGCCGTACGCGTGCCGCCGTCGGCCTGGAGGACGTCGCAGTCGAGGACGATCGTGTTCTCGCCGAGCGCCTTGTAGTCGATGACGGCGCGCAGTGAGCGGCCGATGAGGCGGCTGATCTCGTGGGTGCGGCCGCCGATCTTGCCGCGGACGGACTCGCGGTCGCCGCGGGTGTTGGTGGCGCGGGGCAGCATGGAGTACTCGGCGGTGACCCAGCCCTCGCCGCTGCCCTTGCGCCAGCGGGGGACGCCCTCGGTCACGGAGGCGGTGCAGAAGACCTTCGTGTCACCGAAGGAGACGAGGACGGAGCCCTCGGCGTGCTTGCTCCAGCCGCGTTCGATGGTGACGGGGCGGAGCTGTTCGGGGGTGCGGCCGTCGATTCGAGACATGGCGCTGAGCCTAGCCGCACATGCGGAGGGGGCTCCTCCCGCGGTGGGAAGAGCCCCGGTGATGCCGAAAAGGGTCTTACATCATGTCTTCGATGTCCGCCGCGATCGGGTCGGCGTCCGTGCCGATGACGACCTGGACGGCGGTGCCCATCTTGACGACGCCGTGGGCGCCGGCGGCCTTGAGGGCGGCGTCGTCGACGAGCGCCGGGTCCTTGACCTCGGTGCGCAGGCGGGTGATGCAGCCCTCGACCTCTTCGATGTTGTCGATGCCGCCGAGCCCGGCAACGATCTTCTCAGCCTTGGTGGCCATGTCGGTCTCCTCATGCACAGTTGGCCCAACTTCGCGAGCGATTGCGCCGAACGTACCGAAAGATGACGTCACAGCAACCCAATCGTCCGTAACTGGTCTACACCACCTGACAGGCGGTCGCCAACTCATGAGCGCTGACACCGAGATCTCACCCGGACGCCGACGGTGGCAGTCGACGTTCCAGGGGCTGCAGAAGATGGGGCGGAGTCTTCAGCTGCCCATCGCCGTCCTGCCGGCCGCGGGCATCCTCAACCGGCTCGGCCAGCCCGACGTGTTCGGCGACGACGGGCTCGGCTGGACGGACGTCTCCAAGGTGATGGCGGGCGCGGGCGGCGCGCTGCTCGACGGTTCGCTGGGGCTGCCGCTGCTGTTCTGCGTGGGCGTGGCCATCGGCATGGCGAAAAAGGCGGACGGGTCGACGGCGCTCGCGGCGGTGGCCGGGTTCCTCGTCTACTACAACGTGCTGCGGCAGTTCCCGGAGGACTGCCCGAGCGGGGCGAAGGCCGTACCGGGCATCGGGTGCCAGGCGACGGTCGACCACACGGTGGTGGCGTTCACGTACCAGAATCCCGGGGTGTTCGGCGGGATCGTGATGGGGCTGCTGACGGCGTACTTCTGGCAGCGGTACCACCGCACCAAGCTCGTGGACTGGCTGGGCTTCTTCAACGGCCGCCGACTGGTGCCGATCATCATGGCGTTCGTGGCGATCGCGTTCGCGGCGCTGTGTCTGTGGATCTGGCCGCCGATCGGTGACGGGCTGGAGAACTTCAGCGACTGGCTGAGCGACGCGGGTGCGTGGGGTGCGGGCCTCTTCGGTCTGGCGAACCGGGCGTTGCTGGTGATCGGGCTGCACCAGTTCCTGAACGTGCCCATCTGGTTCCAGTTCGGGACGTACACCAAGCCGGACGGCACCGAGGTGCACGGTGACATCAACATGTTCCTGGCGGGCGACCCGAACGCGGGTCAGTTCACCTCCGGGTTCTTCCCGATCATGATGTTCGCGCTCCCGGCGGCCGCCCTGGCGATCACGCACTGCGCGAAGCCGCACCGCCGCAAGGAGGTCGGCGGTCTGATGCTGTCCGTCGCGCTGACGTCGTTCGTCACCGGTATCACCGAGCCGATCGAGTACTCGTTCCTGTTCATCGCGCCGCTGCTGTACGCGGTGCACGCGCTGCTGACGGGTGTGTCGATGGCGGTGACGTGGGGGCTCGGGGTGCACGACGGGTTCAGCTTCTCCGCCGGCCTGATCGACTACATCATCAACTGGAACCTGGCGACGAAGCCGTGGGCGATCATCCCGATCGGGCTGTGCTTCGCCGCGGTGTACTACGCGATCTTCCGCTTCGCGATCACCAAGTTCGATCTGAAGACTCCGGGGCGTGAGCCGGAGGAGGAGGTCGAGGACGTGACGAAGGTCTGAGGCCGAAGACCCTTTCAACGCGGTTACAGAACCCACGGTTCCCGTCACGGAATCGTGGGTTCCTTACGTCACCTTCATCGTGCTACAACAGGTCTACACCACTGAGTGGTGTAGACCACCACCCGATGGAGGAAGTATGAGCACCGCCACCGCATCGGCGGCCCCCGTAAAGAGGCGGGGATCCGGCCTGTTCCAGGGTCTTCAGAAGGTCGGCCGCAGCCTCCAGCTGCCGATCGCCGTGCTGCCCGCCGCGGGCATTCTGCTGCGACTCGGCCAGCCCGATGTCTTCGGCAAGGACGGCCTGGGCTGGGGCAAGGTCGCGGACGTGTTCGCCACCGCCGGCGACGCCGTCTTCGCCAACCTGCCCCTGCTGTTCTGTGTCGGCATCGCCATCGGCTTCGCCAAGAAGGCCGACGGTTCGACCGCACTCGCCGCGCTGGTGGGCTTTCTCGTCTACAAGAACGTCCTGACCGCGTTCCCGATCACCGAGGCCCAGGTCACCAAGGGTGCCGACGTCGCCGCCACTTACAACGACCCCAAGGTCTTCGGCGGCATCATCATGGGCCTCATATCCGCCGTCGTCTGGCAGCGCTTCCACCGCACCAAGCTTCCCGACTGGCTGGGCTTCTTCAACGGCCGCCGGCTGGTCCCGATCCTGATGGCCTTCATCGGCACCGGCGTCGGTGTCTTCTTCGGCCTGGTCTGGGAGCCCGTCGGTGACGTGATCACCAACTTCGGCGAGTGGATGACCGGCCTCGGCGCGGTCGGCGCGGGCATCTTCGGCGCCATCAACCGCGCGCTGCTGCCGGTCGGCATGCACCAGTTCGTCAACACGGTGGCCTGGCAGGAGATCGGCTCCTTCAAGGACGCCTCCGGTGCCGTGTGGCACGGTGACCTGCCGCGCTTCTTCCACGGTGACCCGACCGCGGGCCAGTTCATGACCGGCTTCTTCCCGATCATGATGTTCGCCCTCCCGGCCGCCGCCCTGGCGATCACGCACACGGCCCGCCCGGAGCGCCGCAAGGCCGTCGGCGGCATGATGATCTCGCTCGCGCTGACCTCGTTCGTCACCGGTATCACCGAGCCGATCGAGTTCGCGTTCATGTTCATCGCGCCGGCGCTGTACGTCATCCACGCGGTCCTGACCGCGCTGTCCATGGCCGTCACCTGGGCCCTGGGCGTCCACCACGGCTTCAGCTTCTCGGCGGGCGCGATCGACTACTTCCTCAACTGGAACCTGGCGACCAAGCCCTGGATGATCATCCCGATCGGTCTGGTCTTCGCCGCGATCTACTACGTGGTCTTCCGCTTCGCCATCGTCAGGTGGAACATCCCCACCCCGGGCCGCGAGCCCGAGGAGGAGGTCGAGGACCTCACGAAGGCGTGAGGCTCCCACGATGACCAAGGCCCCGGTACCGAGGAGGTACCGGGGCCTTCGCGTTCGTACGTCTCAGGTCTCGTCTCAGATCTCGTACGACACCCTCGGCGTCGCGAGTTCCACCGGACCGTCGAACACCGCGCGGGCGTCGGCGAGGTTGACCTGCGGGTCGGTCCACGGGGGGATGTGGGTGAGGACCAGGCGGCGGGCGCCCGCCCGGGTCGCCGTCTCTCCCGCCTCGCGGCCGTTGAGGTGCAGGTCGGGGATGTCCTCCTTGCCGTGGGTGAACGCGGCTTCGCAGAGGAACAGGTCGGTGTCGCGGGCGAGTTCGTCGAGGACGGGGGTCGTGCCCGTGTCGCCCGAGTACGTCAGCGACTTGCCGCCGTGCTCCACGCGGATCGCGTACGCCTCCACCGGGTGGGCCACGCGTTCGGTGTGGACCGTGAAGGGGCCGACGTCGAAGGTGGACGGCTTGACCGTGTGGAAGTCGAAGACCTCGCTCATCGAGGAGGCCGTGGGCGTGTCGGCGTAGGCCGTGGTGAGGCGGTGCTCGGTGCCCTCGGGGCCGTAGACCGGGATGGGGGCGCAGCGGCCGCCGTCGTGGCGGTAGTAGCGCGCGACGAAGTACGCGCACATGTCGATGCAGTGGTCGGCGTGCAGATGGCTGAGGAAGATCGCGTCGAGGTCGTAGAGACCGCAGTGGCGCTGCAACTCGCCGAGGGCACCGTTGCCCATGTCGAGAAGCAGCCGGAAGCCGTCGGCCTCTACGAGGTAGCTCGAGCAGGCCGATTCCGCGGACGGGAACGACCCCGAGCAGCCGACGACGGTGAGCTTCATGAAGCAGAAACCTCCGCTGGCGGGATGGAGAGAAGTGGGAGCGTCGGGGGTCGTGCGGTCCGTCGAGCGTAAGGCGCAAAACCCCCTGTCGCTCCTCCGCCAAGGGCTGTTGTGGGCGAACTCACCTGTGCGGCGCTGCCATCCGAGGTACCTCACGTTCAGCCGTTCGAGGCTTCGGCGCCCTGACCGGACGGCTGCGGCTGAAACACACGTGCGAGAAGGGCGCGCGGTGGGGATCGTGCGCCGGTAACGTCGTCGTATGGACACGTCCTGGTGGCTGGCGCTCGTGGCGGTGGTGCTGCTCGCGCTGGTCGCCACGCTCGTCGACGGGTGGGGGCGGGGGCGCCGGCCGGAGGGGCGACGTACGCGACCGCCCGGGCGGCCGGGCACCCGGGGCGCCGGCGCGCGGCCGCGGCCCGCGGAGATCTGGTGGGCGATCGTGCCGTACGAGGACGGGCCTGGTGCGAAGGACCGGCCGTGTCTGGTGCTGGCGGTGCACGGGCGGCGGGCGGTCGTCGCGAAGATCACCAGCAAGTACCACGACGAGCGGGCGGGAGTCATTCCGCTGCCGCCGGGCTCCGTGGGTGATGCCCACGGGCGGGCGAGTTTCCTGGAGACGGACGAGCTGCGCGAGGTGCCGGTGTGGGACTTCCGGCGCCGGGTGGGGGTGGTGGACCCGGTCCTGTGGGACCAGGTCCGTCACCTCGCCACTTAGTGGGTCACGCCCAGAGCTGGCCCTGGAGCGTCTCGATCGCTTCTTCCGTCGTCGTCGCCGTGTACACACCCGTCGACAGGTACTTCCAGCCGCCGTCCGCGACGACGAAGACGATGTCGGCCGTCTCCCCCGCCTTCACGGCCTTCTTGCCGACGCCGATCGCGGCGTGCAGCGCGGCGCCCGTGGAGACGCCCGCGAAGATGCCCTCCTGCTGGAGGAGTTCGCGGGTGCGGGTGACCGCGTCGGCGGAGCCGACCGAGAAGCGGGTGGTGAGGACGGAGGCGTCGTACAGCTCGGGGACGAAGCCCTCGTCGAGGTTGCGCAGGCCGTACACCAGGTCGTCGTAGCGCGGCTCGGCGGCGACGATCTTCACGTCCGGCTTGTGCTCGCGCAGGTAGCGGCCGACGCCCATCAGGGTGCCGGTGGTGCCGAGGCCCGCCACGAAGTGGGTGATCGAGGGGAGGTCGGTGAGGATCTCCGGGCCGGTTGTGGCGTAGTGGGCGCCCGCGTTGTCCGGGTTGCCGTACTGGTAGAGCATCACCCAGTCGGGATGCTCGGCGGACAGCTCCTTGGCGACGCGTACGGCGGTGTTGGAGCCGCCCGCGGCCGGGGAGGAGATGATCTCGGCGCCCCACATGCCGAGCAGGTCCCGGCGTTCCTGCGAGGTGTTCTCGGGCATGACGCAGACGATGCGGTAGCCCTTGAGCTTGGCCGCCATGGCCAGCGAGATGCCGGTGTTGCCGCTGGTCGGCTCCAGGATCGTGCAGCCCGGCGTGAGGCGGCCGTCCTTCTCCGCCTGCTCGATCATGTGCAGGGCCGGGCGGTCCTTGACCGAGCCGGTGGGGTTGCGGTCCTCCAGCTTGGCCCAGATGCGGACGTCCTCGGACGGCGAGAGCCGCGGCAGGCGCACCAGGGGGGTGTTGCCGACCGCGGCGAGCGGGGAGTCGTAGCGCATCGAGGATCAGGCCATGCCGCCGGCCACGGCCGGCAGGATCGTGACGTTGTCGCCGTCGGCGAGCTTGGTGTTGATGCCCTCGAGGAAGCGGACGTCCTCGTCGTTGAGGTAGACGTTGACGAAGCGGCGCAGCTCGCCGCCGTCCACGATCCGGGCCTGGATGCCCGCGTGCCGGGTCTCCAGGTCGGTGAAGAGCTCGGCGAGGGTGTCCCCGGTGCCCTCCACGGCCTTCTGGCCGTCGGTGTACGTGCGGAGGATGGTCGGGATGCGGACCTCGATGGCCATGGTTGCGGGCTCCTGTCGGATGGTGTTCGGGTCGGTGGGCGCACGGCAGCGCGGTACAGCAGAGGTGAGTGGCGCCGCGGCTCACGGCCGTACGGCGGCAGGGAGCAGCGTCAACAGATGGCGCTGGCGAGCCTGCACAGGTCGACGTGCAGCCGCGCCACGAGCAGCGTGCCCGGCGTCTTCTCGCTCACGTCGTGGGAAACCATGCGGTCATCGTATCGATTCCCGGTCCGGGTCCCGGAGTGTGATCCCACATGGTGGACGGATTCCGGCCGGAGGGTGAGACGGCACAGCTCAGGCGGACGCGCGCACCGTCAGTCGGGTGGGTACGACGACCGCGGCCGGCTCCGTCGCCGGGTCGAACAGCAGCCGGGCCAGCAGACGGCCCATCTCGGCGACGTCCTGGTGGACGGTGGTCAGCGGCGGGTCGGTGGACTCGGCGATCTCGGTGAGGTCGTCGAAGCCGACGACGGCCACGTCGTCCGGTACCCGGCGGCCGCGCTCCCGCAGGACGTCGAGGGCACCGGCGGCCATGAGGTCGGAGGCGGCGAAGACGGCGTCCAGGTCGGGGCACCGGTCGAGCAGCGCGGTCATGGCGCGGGCGCCGCCCTGCCGGGTGTAGTCGGCGCGCTCCACGAGCTCGGGCGGGGCGTCGGGGAGGACGTCGCGGTAGCCGGCGAGGCGTTCGGCGGCGGAGTGTTCCTGGTCGTGCGGGCCGGTGACGGTGGCGATGCGGCGGCGGCCGAGCGAGACGAGGTGCCGGACGGCCTGGCGGGCGCCGCCGCGGTTGTCGCCGTCGACGTAGGGGTGGGCGCGCACGGTGTCGCCGTCGCGCAGCAGGGGTCGGCCGCCGAAGACGGCGGGGATGTCGAGACGGTCGGTCATGCCGTGCAGGCGGCCGCCGGGGTGCAGGGAGAAGAGGATGGCGCCGTCGACATGGCCGCCGCCGAGGTAGTCGGCCACGCGGGCGAGGTCGTCGGGCTCGTCCAGGAAGAGCAGGACGGCCTGGGCGCCGTGCCGGGCGAGTTCGCGGCGGATACCGCGCAGGAGGCAGTCGAAGAACGGGTCGAGGAAGAGCCGGCCGTCCGGCTGGTCGGCGACGACCGCGACGGCTCCCGTGCGGTGGGTGACCAGTTGGCGGGCGGCCTGGTTGGGGACGTAGCCGAGTTCGGCGATGACCCGCCGGACCTCCTCGACGACCTCGGCGCGCACCTTGGGCTCGCCGTTGATCACCCGCGAGACCGTGGACCGGGACACCCCCGAGCGGCGGGCGACGTCCTCGATCGTGGGGCGCTGTCCGTGCGGCCGTCGCGTCAACACCGTCTCCGATCCGCCGAGTTGGTCGGGCCTGCGGTGATCAGTATGCCTCGACGATCTGCACGTCCTCCTCGGTGACCTCGCCCTCGACGATGCGGTAGGAGCGGAACTGGAAGTCGCCGAGGCCGTCGGTGTCGGCGGTCGAGACGAGGACGTAGTGGGCGCCGGGCTCGTTGGCGTAGGAGATGTCGGTGCGCGAGGGGTAGGCCTCGGTCGCGGTGTGGGAGTGGTAGATGACCACCGGCTCCTCGTCGCGGTCGTCCATCTCGCGGTAGAGCTTGAGCAGGTCGCCGGAGTCGAACTCGTAGAACGTGGGCGACATGGCCGCGTTCAGCATCGGGATGAACCGCTCGGGGCGGTCCGATCCGGCCGGGCCCGCGACGACGCCGCACGCCTCGTCGGGGTGGTCCTTGCGCGCGTGCGCGACGATCTGGTCGACGAGGGCCTGGGTGATGGTCAGCATGTCCGTCAGGATAAGCAGAGGGGCCGCCCCGTACCGACAGGTGGTACGGGACGGCCCATATGCCGGACGCCTTGAGCGGCAGCGACAGGGGGTTCCACGAAAACTCCCTGGGCTGGACGTCCTCGGGAGTGGTCAGCCGACCTTCTCGAACTCCGGCTCGCGGCGCTCGGCGATCTGCGGGTTGCGGCTCTTGAGGGCGACCCAGCCGATGCCCAGCGCGATCGCCCAGCCCGCCATCACGTACAGGCAGACGCGGGAGTCGGCGTCGTACGCGATGAGGCCCGTGACGAAGAGCAGGAACACGATGGCGACGTACGAGCACTTCGCGCCGCCCGGCGCCGGGAAGGACGAGGCGGGCAGCCGGCCGGCGTCGACCGCGCGGCGGTACAGCACATGGCTGACCAGGATCATCAGCCAGGTCCAGATGCCGGCCGCGGTGGCCACCGAGGTGACGTAGCCGAAGGCCTTCTCCGGGACGATGTAGTTGAGGACCACGCCGATGCCCATGAAGGCGACCGAGACCGCGATGCCGAGGGCCGGGGTCTTGGTGGACGACAGCTTCTTGAAGACCGCGGGGGCCTCGCCGCTCTCGGCCAGGTTCCGCAGCATGCGGCCGGTGGAGTACATGCCGGAGTTGCAGGAGGACAGCGCGGCGGTGAGGACCACGAAGTTCACGATGCCCGCGCCGGCCGGGATGCCGATCTTGGCGAAGGCGGCGACGAACGGGCTGACGCCCTCGCCGAACTCGGTCCACTTCACCACGCACAGGATGACGGTGAGCGCGCCGACGTAGAACAGCGCGATACGCCACGGCAGCGTGTTGATCGCCTTGGGGAGGGTCTTCTCCGGGTCCTCGGACTCGCCGGCGGTGACGCCGACCAGCTCGACGGCGAGGTAGGCGAACATGACGCCCTGAAGGGTCATCAGGGACGAGCCGACGCCCTTGGGGAAGAAGCCGTCGAAGGCCCACAGGTTGGAGACGGCGGCGGTGTCGCCGGCGGAGCTGAAGCCGAAGGTGAGCACACCGAGACCGATGACGATCATGCCGATCAGGGCGGTGACCTTGACCATCGAGAACCAGAACTCCAGCTCGCCGAAGAGCTTCACGGAGATCAGGTTGACCCCGAAGAGGATCACCAGGAAGACCAGGGCGGTCACCCACTGCGGGATGTGCGGGAACCAGTAGTTGACGTAGATCGCCGCGGCCGTGAGCTCGGCCATGCCGGTCACGACCCACATCAGCCAGTACGTCCAGCCGGTGAAGTAGCCGAAGAACGGGCCGAGGAACTCGCGGGAGTACTCCGCGAAGGAGCCCGAGACGGGGCGGTAGAGCAGGAGCTCGCCGAGCGCCCGCATGATGAAGAAGATGATCACGCCCGCGAGGGCGTACATGAAGATGAGGCTGGGGCCGGCCTTGGCGATGTTCGCCCCGGCTCCCAGGAACAGTCCGACGCCGATGGCGCCGCCGATCGCGATCATCTGGACCTGGCGACTGCCGAGGCCACGCTCGTAACCCTCTTCGGAGGTGCCGGAGGTGTTCTCCGGACCCTTGTCGACCTGAGCGGAGGTCATGTGTGTGGTGCGCCTTTCTCCATACCGAACCGGGCCTCTCGTCGGCCTCGGATCGGTTCTCGATCCCCCCGGATACTGGAGCTTTCTGCCTGGCCGGTGGTTACCGGCTCGGTGGCGCACCCGACCGAACATACGGGTGGTGTTCGTCGGGCGGTCGTGAAGATTTATCACGGCCGCAATATTGATCACCTGTGCGAGATGTGACGCAGGACACAGGGAGAAGCGGACAAAAGACCGCCCGGGTGGACATACGAGGCCGCCGCGGTGACGCGATCGTTATCCGGATTTGAGCGTCCGCTGAGCGAACATAAAACCGTCACAAACTACGGCAGAAGCGTGGAGACCAGCGTCTCCTGCAACCCGCCCAGCCACAGATACGCCATCACCATCGGCTTGCGCGGATCCTCGTCCGGCAGCCGGTAGAGGAGGTCCGTGTCCTCCTCGTCGGTGATCTCCAGCCTCGAACCGATCGCGAGACGCAGGTCGTTGAGGGAGCCCAGCCACTGCCGGGACTCCTCCGTCGACAGCTTCAGCACCGCCCCGCCGTCGCCCACCGGGCTCAGCGCGTCCAGGCTGCGGATCACCGCGAGGGCGTTGTCGCGCTTGCCGGCCCTGAGGTCGTTCTCGGTGTAGCGGCGGAACTCGGACGAGTACGCGCGCTGCTCCTCGGCCTCCTTGGCCTCCGGGGTGCCCTCGGGGTCGCTGTAGGCGTCCGGGAAGAGCCGCTTGAGCACCGGGTCGGAGGGCGGTTCGCTCGGCCCTTCGGCGAAGAGCTCGGCGAGCGGGTCGTCCGAGGCGTCCTCGCCGGGTCCGGGGCCGATGAGCTCCAGGAGCTGGACGGCCAGCGACCGGATGATGGAGATCTCGACGTCGTCGAGGGCGACGGCCGCGCCGCCGCCGGGGAGCGGTTCGAAGGTGCCTGGCATCAGAGGGATCGCTACTTCCGGTCCTGCTGGAGGGTGGCCCACAGTCCGTAGCCGTGCATCGCCTGCACGTCGCGCTCCATCTCCTCGCGGGTTCCGCTGGAGACGACCGCCCGGCCCTTGTGGTGGACGTCGAGCATCAGTTTGGTGGCCTTGTCCTTCGAGTACCCGAAGTAGGTCTGGAAGACATAGGTCACGTAGCTCATGAGGTTGACCGGGTCGTTGTGGACGATCGTGACCCAGGGGACGTCCGGCTCGGGGACGGCGAAGACCTCTTCCGCCGACTCGGTGCGTTCGATCTCTACGGGAGCGGGTGACGTCACAGAGCCCATGCTGCCACGGCCTCCACAAATCGTCACACTGACGCGAAGGGGTGTAGCATCCCTGCCATGAACACAGCGGACCTTGGGCTGCCGGTGGACGTTCCCTCGACGGCGCTCTTCACGGATCAGTACGAGCTCACGATGTTGCAGGCCGCGCTGAAGGCCGGTACCGCCGAGCGGCGGAGCGTCTTCGAGGTCTTCACCCGGCGGCTGCCGGACGGGCGACGCTACGGGGTCGTGGCCGGGACCGGGCGGGTCCTGGACGCCGTCGAGAACTTCCGCTTCGACGCGGGCGTCCTCGGCTTCCTGCGGGAGCGCGGCATCGTCGACGAGCCGACCCTTCAGTGGCTGGCCTCCTACCGCTTCTCGGGGGACATCTGGGGCTACCCCGAGGGCGAGGTCTACTTCCCGGGCTCGCCGATCATGCGGGTGGAGGGGTCCTTCGCCGAGTGCGTGCTGCTGGAGACCGTGATCCTCTCGATCCTCAACCACGACTCCGCGATCGCGGCGGCCGCCTCGCGCATGTCGGCCGCCGCCGGTGGCCGCCCGCTGATCGAGATGGGCGCGCGCCGCACCCACGAGCTGTCCGCCGTCGCCGCCTCCCGCGCCGCCTACGTCGGCGGCTTCGCCTCCACCTCCGACCTCGCGGCCGGCTTCCGCTACCACATCCCCACCGTCGGCACCTCCGCCCACGCCTTCACCCTGCTCCACGACAACGAGCGGGACGCCTTCCAGGCCCAGGTGAACTCGCTGGGCCGGAACACCACCCTGCTGGTGGACACCTACGACGTGGCGAGCGCGGTGCGCACGGCGGTGGAGGTGGCCGGGCCCGAGCTGGGCGCCGTGCGGATCGACTCGGGGGACCTGCTGCTGGTCGCGCACCGGGTGCGGCAGCAGCTGGACGAGCTGGGCGCGCGGGACACGAAGATCATCGTGACCTCGGACCTCGACGAATACGCCATCGCCTCGCTCGCGGCGGCGCCCGTGGACGCGTACGGCGTCGGCACCCAGCTGGTGACCGGCTCCGGGCACCCGACCTGCTCGATGGTCTACAAGCTGGTCGCCCGGGCCGAGTCCGCCGACCCCAAGGCGCCACTGGTGCCGGTGGCGAAGAAGTCGTCCGGCGGGAAGACGTCGATCGGCGGGCGCAAGTGGGCCGCGCGGCGGCTCGACGAGGACGGGATCGCGGAGGCCGAGGTCGTCGGCACCGGGCCCGTACCGCCCGAGCTGGTCGACCGGCAGCTGCTGGTGGAGCTGGTCAAGGGCGGGGACGTGGTGGCACGGGAGTCGCTGGACGTCGTACGGGACCGGCACGCGGCCGTGCGGGACGGGCTGCCGCTGTCGGCGACGCAGCTGTCGCGCGGGGAACCCGTCCTTCCGACGGAGTACGTGCACGGGCGGTCGGGTAGCCAGTAACGGTGCGCCCGCCCGCAGTGTCACAAGCCGTATCGCCGGACCGCCGAAGTCTCTAGGCTCGTAAGTTCACCCATAGTCGAAGGACACCCACCATGCGCCGCGCCTTGATCGTCGTCGACGTCCAGAACGACTTCTGCGAGGGGGGCAGCCTCGCCGTGGCCGGGGGTGCCGATGTGGCCGCCGCCGTCACCGAGCTGATCGGACAGGCGGCCGGCTCCGGCTACCAGCACGTCGTGGCCACCCGCGACCACCACATCGCCCCCGGCGGCCACTTCGCCGACAACCCCGACTTCGTCCACTCCTGGCCCGCGCACTGTGTCGCGGGCACCGAGGGCGTGGGCTTCCACCCGAACTTCGCCCCGGCCGTCGCCTCCGGCGCCATCGACGCGGTCTTCGACAAGGGCGCCTACGCGGCCGCCTACAGCGGCTTCGAGGGCGCCGACGAGAACGGCGTCCCGCTGGCCGACTGGCTGCGCGCCCGGGAGGTCACCGAGGTCGACGTGGTCGGCATCGCCACCGACCACTGCGTGCGGGCCACCGCGCTGGACGCGGCGCGGGAGGGATTCCGTACCCAGGTGCTGCTGGACCTGACGGCGGGTGTCGCGGCGGAGACCACGGACCGGGCGCTGGAGGAGATGCGCGCGGCGGGCGTGGAACTCACCGGGAAGCCCGTCGTCGCCTGACTCAGGCGGGTGCCGCCGGGCGCCGCAGCAGCGCCCGGATCGGGTGCCACAGCTCCTGGGCGAGCTCCGGGCCCGCCGCCACGACAGCGTTGTCAGGGGCCGTCCGCCATATCAGGCCGTCCGGGTGATGGAGTACGGCGGTGATCTCGTCCGGCGTCGGCGGGGCCGCGTTGCCGCGCAGGTAGACGGCCCGCAGCCCGAGGTTGCGCAGCCTGGTCAGGGCGCGCGCCCGGTTCTGGGCGTGGACGAGGACACGGACGCAGTCCGTGCCGTCGGCGGCGGGTCTGGGCAGGTTCAGCGCCACCACCACGCTGCCGGTCGGCAGCTTGCAGAAACCTCCTGCGGCCATGCAGTCACACCCCCGTGTGCACCGGTGTCAATAAGAGAGTCATCAGGTGGCACCTAAACACGATCGGCGGCGACCCGCCAGGGGGTCGCCGCCGATAGTCTTCTGACCTGCGGAAATGCGAACTACTTCACCGCGGGGCCGACCTCGAGGGAGATCGTGGAGCCGTTCTTGGCCTCCTTGACGATCTTGATCTTGGTGTTGGTGTCAGTGACCCGGACGCCCGCGAAGGGGGTCGCCTCGTCGTAGTAGGTGCTGGTGTGGTCGTTGAAGACCGGCACCCCCTTCGACGACGGGATCCTGGTCGCGACGTCCGCCTTGTGCAGCGTCATGCCGTCCGTGCGGTACAGGCTGAACGGCGAGTCGTAGGACTGGAGGCGGCTGCTCATCGCCGTGCCGTCGGCCCACTTCAGGGCCTTCGCGTGGGAGTCGATCGGCAGGACGAGACCGGTGCCCGGGTGGGCGCTGGTGTTGTTGTCCGCCTGGGAGGTGTCCCACTTCCAGATCAACAGGCCGTTCTGGTAGGCGTAGTGCTCGACCCAGCTCGGACGGGTCGTGGAGAAGCCGAAGTTGTACGGGCCGACCTTCAACGTCTTGTCGTACGACACGTACTGGCGGTTCTCCGCGATGTAGTACTGCGCGTAGTCCTTGCTGAAGGACGCGCCCACGCGGGAGAAGCCCTTCGCCGTCCAGGCCGCGTCCGCGGTCTCGGCGTCGTCGCTGAACAGGGCGGCGCCGTCGGCGGTCACGGAGATCCGGTCGGCCGTGAAGCCCTTGCCGGCCACACCGCCGTCCGAGGAGTAGCGGAAGCGCACGTCGATCTTCTGGCCGGCGTAGGCGTCCAGCGGGAACGACAGCTTCTTGTACGTCTCCGAGGAACCGGTCAGCACGGGCTGGCCGCTGGCGTCCTTCGGGAGGGCCGTGCCGTCCGCGGTGCCGTCGACGGGCGTCCACTTGGTGCCGCCGTCGGTGGAGACCTCGGTGTAGACGTAGTCGTAGCCGGCCTCGGTGTCCCACCAGCCGTCCAGGGTCAGCGTCGCCGCCGACTTGCCGGTGAGGTCCACGGAACGGGACAGCGTGTTGTTGAGGCTGTTGCCGCTGCCGCTCCACCACTGGGTGGCGCCCTGGGCCGGGGTCACGATCTCGGTGGTGACCGCCTTCTTGGGCAGTTCGACGACCAGACCCTGCTTGTTCTTCGTGTTGTACTCGGCGACGCCCAGCCGGTGCTTGGACTTGGTCGCGGCCTTCGCCACGTCGTAGTCCAGCCAGCCCAGTTGGAGCTTGTCCCAGGCGGTCATGTCGCCGGGCAGGTCACCGATGGCGTCCTTGCCGGTGCCGAGCCAGGAACCGGAGGACATCAGGGTCCAGAAGCCGGTGGAGTTGTCACCGCCGCCGGAGGTGTCGTAGTGGTCCGGCAGACCGAGGTCGTGGCCGAACTCGTGGGCGAAGACGCCGAGTCCGCCGTTCTCCGGCTGGATGGTGTAGTCGCCGACCCAGATGCCGGTGTCGCCGACCTGGGTGCCGCCGAGCAGGTTGCCCGAGGGGCCGGAGTTGCCGGCGTCGGTGCCGAAGGCGTACCAGCGGTGCGCCCAGATGGCGTCCTCGCCCTGCGCGCCGCCGCCCGCGGACTCGTCCTCACCGGCGTGCACGATCTGGAAGTGGTCGATGTAGCCGTCGGGCTCGTTGAAGTCGCCGTCGCCGTCGAAGTCGTAGCGGTCCCACTGGTCGAACTCGGCGAGGTCCGCCTTGATCTGCGCGTCGGTGCGCCCCGCTGCCTTCTGCTGGGCGACCCAGGCCGTGACGCCGTCCTGCACCGCGTTCCAGGCGCAGGTGTCACAGGAGTTCGAGCCGTAACGGGCCTCGTTGTAGGGGACCTTGACCCAGTCGGTGACCTCGCCCTCGACCGAGTAGCGGCCCGAGGACTGCTTCTCGTAGTAGGTCTTCATCGACGCGGTGCCGTCGCCGAAGTAGAGGTCCTCGTAGTGGGCCGTGTTGTAGTCCGCCTGCCACGCCGTGGAGTTGTCCTGGGCTCGGTCCGGCTGGGCTATCTCGTTGTGGGCGGGGCCGGCCGTGCCGCCGTAGCGGGGGTCCGTCTTGTCGCCGAACTCCACGAGGATCGTGAAGATCTTGTCGGTGCGCTCCCGGCCCAGCTCGACGTACTTGCTGTCGCCCTTGCGGCTCTTGAGCGCGACGACCTGGGAGCCGTGGCGCTGCTGCACCTTGGCATCGCCGGATATGACCTGCTTGAGCGCCTCTTCGCGCTGCGCCTCCTGGGTCTTGGAGAGCGGGCCGTCGAAGTCGTGTTCCTGCGTGGTCTTCGCCGGCTGCGGGTCGGTCCGGTTCGCGGTGGCCGACTGAGGGGCGGCGGTGCCGGCCTGGGCGACGGCGGACGTGGCGAACGTCGCGGTCGCGGCGGCCAGCGCGACGGTGGTCGCCGCCGCTCTGAACATCCAGGATCTACTGGTCACTTGAGGTCCTCCCCCGCGTTCGGGCGCGCGGGGGCAGGAGGGGTCCTGGTCATGGAGGGTCCGCGCGCGCGTGATCAACGCGTGTAGTCAAGTGACGTCATTTGACTAGAGGTTCAGAAGAAAAGACAGACCTTGACCTGAGCAGGACAATTGCGCTATGCGGAGTTGGTGTCCGCTTTACGAACACCTCGTGTACCGGTCAACCGGCGCTCGACGCCGTCCACTGGATGGACGGCATGACTCCGTGCGCCCCCCGTGCACCGGTACTGTTGGTTAGGTCACGCTTACTGTTCGTTCCGCTCGGGCATGCACGCGAATAGAGTCGGTTGGCGGAACGTTCGAAATTCGGCGGAAAGCCAGGCCGACACCCCCGTGGACCCCCACTTCCGAGGACACGATTGCCATGCCTCGTCCGACTGCCGCACAGCTCGCCTACGGTTCGTTCACCGTGATCTTCTCGACGCTCGCCATGCTGCTGCTGTCACAGACGAGTTCGGGGCTCGGGATCGCGGTCATCGCCGTCTCGGCGCTCGCGCTCGGGCTCCTCGTCGCCATGACGGTGCCGATCCCCAAGTCGCGTGTGGTCGCGGTGCAGAAGCCCGCCGAGGTCGCCGCGGCGGCCCCCGCGACGGCCGAGGAGCCCGTGGCCGCGGTGGCCACGAGCTCCCGGAAAGCTGCCTGAACCCGGCGTACGGCGGTGACGGTGGCGGTCAGCCGGTGCTGACCACCACCGTCTTCGCCGCTTTGTCGTGCAGCCCCTGCTTGTAGGGCTTGTCGAAGAAGCTCCAGCCGCCCGAGATCGCGGTCCAGACGCAGGCGCAGCAGAACGCGAACGGGATCCACAGCACCAGGGAGCGGACCAGGACGGTCTGCACGGAGGGCGTGGAGCCGTTCTCCAGGTTCGCCACCCGCATCTTCAGCCACTTCTTGCCGAGCGTCTGACCCGACTTGGTGATCATGAAGGTGTCGTAGCCGATGTAGAGCAGGGCGGCGACCAGCGACTGCGCGAAGGACTTGCCGTACTCCACCTTGTCGGCGTTCACGTCGTACTCGTTGACCCCGAAACCCCAGGTGAGCAGGGCGACGACGATCCCGACCAGGATCATGTCGATGATCCGCGCGAGCGTGCGCCGGCCGCTGTCGGCGAGCGGGGGCATGCCGGCGAGGGGGTCGGCGGGATAGCCGCCACCGCCGTAGGGGCTGCCTCCGCCGTACGGATCACCTCCGTACGGCGGGGGCTGACTGCCGTACGGCGAACCGGAGTCGCCCGACGGCGGGGGCTGCTTCCTGAACGGGTCGTCTTCCGGCGGCTGCTGACCGGAGCCGGGGGGCGGTTCGCTGCTCATGGCCCGAGTCGACCGCGAACCCCCGGGCTCCGCATCCGGCGAGCGGCCGTCCGGAGTACGGAATCGGCTGCTCCGTCTGTCGTATGCGACTATCCGGCTACGAACGTATGTGCGGCCTTGTCGTGCCAGCACTGGCGCCACGGCTTGTCGAACAGGCCCCATACGACGCCCACGACACCGATCGCGAGCAGGCCGGGGACGCTGTAGACCAGCCAGCGGCGCAGGGCCGCGCCGAAGGACGGGGGTTCGCCGCCCTCGATGTCCCGCACCTCCAGGCCGAGCAGCTTCTTGCCGAGGGTGCGGCCCCACTTGGCGGTGGGCAGCGCCTCGTAGAGCACGCCGAAGAGGAGCAGGACGGCGAGGATGACGCCGAGATACGTCGACGTCGTGCCGTCCAGCAGCCAGACGGTGACGGTCTCGCCGCTGAGCTTCGCCGCGTCGATCTTCTCGTCGACGTGGTCGAGGGCCTTGGTGCCGAGCGGTACGGCCGCGACAGCGGTGACGCCGAGCACCACGACGGTGTCCAGCAGCCGCGCCGCCAGCCGCTTGCCGAGGCCGGCCGGACGGGCGGAGGCCTGACGCCGGGCGGCGGCCTGGAAGATGTCGTCGACGGGCGGCTTCCAGGGCACGACGGGCTGGTCCTCCCCCGACGCCCCGGCCAGCCGATGCACCTGCTGCGCCCAGGAGGGCTGCCCACCGCCGGGGCCGCTGCTCATAGGGGCGGAGGCGGGGGTGGGCTGCTGCGGGACGGAGGGCGCGGCGGGGGCGGCGGCACCGGCGGCCGGGGTGGGCTGCTGGGGGCCGGAGAGGGCGGTCGGGGCGGCGGAGGCGGGGGCTTGAGCAGCGGCACCTGCCTGCGCCTGCGAGGCGGCGGCCCGCTCGGCAGCGGCCTTGCCGGCGCCGAAGCCGGGGGTGTTGGGGGCGGGGGCGCCGGAAGCTGAGATGCCGGGGCCGGTGAAGGCGGGGGTGCCGGACGCCGGGGCGCCGGGACCACCGGAGGCTGAGGCGCCGGACGTGGAGGCGCCGGGGCCCGTGAAAGCGGGGCCGCCGGAGCCGGAAGAGCCCGGGGTGCCGGACGCTGAGGCGCCGGGACCACCGGAGGCGGGGGCGCCCGACGTGGAGGCGCCGGGGCCCGTGAAAGCGGGGCCGCCGGTGCCGGAGGGGCCCGGGGTGCCGAACGTGCCCGCCGTCGGACCGGCCCCGTGTGCGCCGCCCGTGCTCCCTCCCTGCGCCCCGCCCTGCTGGGCCGTGCGCGGGGGGACCGCCCGGAAGGTCATGGTCCCCTCGTCACCCACGGGGCCACCGGGGCCGGGGACACCGGGAGTCGCGGCGCCGAAGGCCGGTCCACCGGACGCGCCCGCGCCGCCCTGCCCGGAATCCCCCTGCTGTCCCGTCGTAGGCCTGCGGAACACGAACGTGTTGCCCGACGGGACGTCAGAGGCGTCCTGGGCGGGCGGGATCGTTGCCGTGCCGTCCGTGCTGGACGTCTCGGACGGGACGCGGGGGTCGGGGCCGGTCGGTGCTCCCCAGGAGACGCGGCGGTCCTGGTCGCCGCCGAAGCCGGACTGGTGTCCCCGGTCGGCGCCCCAGGCCGACGCGGGCTCGGGACGGCTGCCGTGCTGCGCGTCGGACGGGGAGGCCTGCGGCCGCGGGTCCTCGTCGAAGAAGTGCGGGCCCGTCTCCTCCACGGGCGGCACCGCGCCCCCCGTACCCGAACCCGTACCCGAACCCGGCGGTGTCGGCGGGGTGCCGTCCGTCGGGGCCGGGCGGCTGGTGCCCGGGACCCAGGCGGCGCCGTTCCAATAGCGGACGTAGCCGGGGATGGACGGGTCCGGGTAGTAGCCCTCGCGGGGCCTGTCGTCACCGGGGGCCGGGGTTGGGGCGCTCATGTCCGTCGTCCCGTATCTGCTCGGGGGTGAATAGAGGGGGCTCCACATCTATCAGACCGGCGCAACCCTCCACCGCCAGTCCCACCGGACCCATACGTTCGAGGGTCCGGAAAAAAAGTTCTCCGAACCCGCGTAATGCTTCCGCCCCCTCCCCGCTCTCCACCCGTGCGGGCCCACCACAGGGCCGCGCACGAGCGGAGAGGAACGACCGACATGCACTACACCGTGGTGGAACGCGAGCTGGAGCTCAAACTCATCCTGTCACCGGAGCGCAGCATCCCGGTGCCGGCCCGGCTGAGCTACCGCACCGACGATCCGTACGCCGTCCACGTCACCTTCCACATCAACTCCGACCACCCGGTGAACTGGACGTTCTCCCGCGAGCTGCTGGTGGAGGGGGTGTTCCGGCCGTGCGGGCACGGTGACGTGCGGGTGTGGCCGACGAAGGCGGAGGGCCGCAGCGTCGTCCTGATGGCGCTGAGTTCACCTGATGGGGACGCGCTGCTGGAGGCGCCCAGCGCCCAGGTGTCCGCCTGGCTGGAGCGGACGCTGCGGGTGGTGCCCCCGGGGACTGAGGGCGAGCAGCTGGGGATCGACGACGCGCTCGACCAGCTGCTCGCCCAGTGAGCCGGCATCGCGAAGGGTCAGAACAGCTTGCCCGGGTTGAGGAGGCCCAACGGATCGAAGACCTGCTTGATCTGCCGCTGCATCTCCACCCCGACGGGCCCGAGCTCGCGCGCCAGCCACTCCTTCTTCAGCACGCCCACCCCGTGCTCGCCGGTGATCGTGCCGCCGAGCTCCAGGCCGAGGGCCATGATCTCGTCGAAGGACTCGCGGGCGCGCCGGGACTCGTCGGGGTCGGCGGCGTCGAAGCAGACGGTGGGGTGGGTGTTGCCGTCGCCGGCGTGGGCGCAGACCCCGATGGTGAGGTCGTACTTCCCGGCGATCCGCTCGACCCCTTCGAGCATGTCGGCGAGCCGGGAGCGGGGCACGCACACGTCGTCGATCATCGTCGTGCCCTTGACCGCTTCCAGCGCGGTCAGCGAGAGCCGCCGGGCCTGGAGGAGGAGCTCGGACTCGGCGGCGTCGTCGGCCGGGACGACCTGGGTGGCGCCGGCGGCCTCGCACAGGGCGCCGACGGCGGCGAGGTCGGCGGCCGGGTCCGGGGTGTCGAAGGCGGCGAGCAGCAGGGCCTCGGTGGTCTCCGGGAGCCCCATGTGGGCGATGGCGTTGACGGCCTTGACGGTCGTACGGTCCATCAGTTCGAGGAGGGACGGGACGTGCCCGCCCGCCATGATCCGGCACACGGCGTCGCAGGCCGCGGCGGCGGAGGCGAACTCGGCGGCCAGCACCAGCTGCTGCGGCGGCTGGGGCCGGAGGGCGAGGATCGCCTTGACGACGATGCCGAGGGAGCCCTCGGAGCCGACGAACAGGCGGGTGAGGTCGTAGCCGGCGACGCCCTTGGCGGTGCGCTTGCCGGTGGACATCAGGCGGCCGTCGGCGAGGACGACGTCGAGGCCGAGGACGTACTCGGCCGTCACCCCGTACTTCACGCAGCACAGGCCGCCGGAGGCGGTGCCGATGTTGCCGCCGATGGTGCACATCTCCCAGCTGGAGGGGTCCGGCGGGTAGTAGAGGCCGTGTTCGTTGACCGCGCGGGAGAGGGTCGCGTTGATGACGCCCGGCTCGACGACGGCGATGCGCTCGACCGGGTCGATCTCCAGGATGCGGTCCATCCTGGTCAGGGACAGCACGATGCAGTCGTCGGTGGCGTTGGCGCCGCCGGACAGCCCGGTGCGGGCGCCCTGCGGGACGACCGGGACGCGCAGTTCCGTGGCGACGCGCATGACGTGCTGGACCTGCTCGACCGTGCGCGGCAGGACGACGACGGCGGGAGCGCCGGCCGGGCAGAAGCTGGCCATGTCGTTGGCGTAGGAGGCCGTGACGTCGGGGTCGGTCAGGACGGCCTCGGCGGGCAGGCCGGCCAGGAGCCGGTCGACGAGGTTTCCGGTGACTTCGTCTCGTGGCGCTTCGATACGGCTCATGATCACAGCGTCGCACCCGGGGCCATCGGTGTGAACCCCGTCCGCACCGGCCTTCGCATACGGGGATGTGGTCGTCGTACTGACGCACAGTGAGCGCCATGGAGAACCAAGAGGAGGCCCGGCGGGGCGGACGCGTCGGCCGCTGGGGACTGGTCGCCGCCCTCGCCGGGTGTCTGGTGCTCGGCGGGACGCTGATGGTGGTGCCGGTGCAGCGGACGGGCCCGCGGGCGGCCGTGCCGCCGGCGCCGGGCGCGCAGGCGCTCACGGCGGTGTCGGCGGGGGTGCCGGCCGCGCTGCCGGACCTCGCGGTGCTGATCGGTGAGCGGGAGACGCATCTGCGGAGGAACCCGCGGGACGCCGAGTCGTGGGCGCTGCTCGGGGCGGCGTACGTCGAGCAGGGGCGGCGGACGGCGCAGTCGGCGTACTACCCGAAGGCCGACCGGGCGCTGCGGACCTCGCTGCGGGTGGAGAGGAGCGCCGCCGCCTACGACGGAATGGCGGCGCTGGCGAACGCGCGGCGGGACTTCCGGGCGGCGCGGACGTGGGGTGAGGCCGCGCGGAAGCTGGACGCGAAGCGCTGGACGACGTATCCGCTGCTGATCGACGCCTACACCGGGCTCGGCGACTGGAAGGCCGCGGGGCGGGCGCTGGAGCGGCTCCAGGAACTGCGGGGCGGGCCGGCGGTGATGGCGAGGGCCGGGGCGGTGTACCGGGACCGGGGCTGGCGTGAGGACGCGATGGCGCAGCTCTCCGACGCGGCGGCGGGCGCGAAGGCGCCGGCCGAGCGGGCGGCGTACCTGGAGCGGGTGGGGCAGCTGGCCTGGGAGCGCGGGGAACGGGAGGTCGCCCTGCGGAACTTCCGGGAGGCGGTGCGCTTCGACCCCGACCTGCGGGCCGCGCAGGCCGGGCAGGGGCGGGCGCTGGCGGCGCTGGGGCGGACGTCGGAGGCGCTGAGCGCGTACCGGTTGGCGCTGACCAACCAGCCGAGCCCGCAATACGCCTTGGAACTGGGTGAGTTGTACGAGTCGCTGGGGCTGCGGCAGGCGGCGCGGGCGCAGTACGACCTGCTGCGGGCGCGGGTGCGCAGCGCCGCCGCGGGCGGGGCCGACGAGGAACTCGTGCTCGGGGTGTTCGAGGCCGACCACGGTGATCCCGCGTCCGCTGTACGGCGGTTGCGGGCGGAGTGGCGGCGCCAGCCGGGGATCGCGGTGGCCGACGCACTGGGGTGGGCGCTGCACCGGGCCGGGGAGGACGAGGAGGCACTGCGGTACGCGGTGCGGGCGACGGACAAGGTGCACGGGGGCGGCGTCCGCAGTGCGCTGTACGCCTTCCATCGAGGCATGATCGAGCGGGAGTTGGAGCAGCAGGGGCCCGCGCGACGGCATCTTCAGGAGGCGCTGCGGATCAACCCGTACTTCTCGCCGCTCCATGTGCGCGCGGCTCGGGAGGCGTTGACGGAGCTGGGCGCCGAACCGTCCTCGGAGGTACCGGAGTCGGTCACAGGGCAGCCGTGCCGATCAGCGCGTTGCGCGTGACCAACGCCGCCAGCTCCTCCTCCGCCAGCCCCTCCGTACCCTCCGGCCTGCGCGGCAGGACCATGTAGCGGCTCTCGGCGCTGGAGTCCCACACCGTGACGGCGACGGTGTCGGGCAGCTCCAGGCCGAACTCCCGCAGCACGGACCGGGGTTCGCGGACCACCCGGGAGCGGTACGCCTCGGACTTGTACCAGCTGGGCGACGGACCGAGCAGGCGCAGCGGGTAGCAGGAGCAGAGGGTGCAGACGACGACGTTGTGCGTGTCGGCGGTGTTCTCGACGACGCGCAGGCGCTGGTACGAGCCTTCCATGTAGCCGAGTTCCCGCACGGCGGCCGTGCCGTCGGCGAGGAGGCGGGACCTGAAGGCCTCGTCGGTCCAGGCACGGGCCACCACCCGGGCGCCGTTCGCCGGGGCGGAGGAGGCGAGGAAGGCGTCGATGGCCTCGTCCACCCGCTCTCCGGTGATCAGGCCCTTCTCCTCCAGCAGGGTTTCGAGGCGCCGTACCCGCCGGGCGATCGTCGCGTCCAGGTGCTCACCGGTCACGGTCGGGGTCCTCCTCCAAGTAGCTTTCCCACAGGTCCAGTACGACGTGGTGGTCGCCCTCGCCCCACAGGTCACGGGCCGCGAAGCGGACCGCGTAGATCTGCTCGACCGGCGCGTCCCCGCGGCCCTGTGCGCTGATGTCGGCGAGCTCCGCGGGGCCCTCGGGCTCGACGACCACGCCTCGCTTGCCGCGGGCGTAGCGGGGCAGACGGGTGTGGTGCGGCGGGTCGTGGGGGAAGGTGCGGACCCGGGTGCCGGGCGGGAAGCGGTCGCCGTCAGTCATCCAACTCGCCCCGTTCCAGCACGCCCTTGGCCTCCAGCAGGGTGACGATCGCGGTGAACCAGCGCTCGTAGTACGAGGCCGCCAGGTACTCGGCGGGCGGCATCGACTCGATGGCGTCCCGGAACTCGTTGGTGTTGAACAGGCCTTGGGCGCGCAGGGTGTTGAAGAGGCCGACGACCCGGGCCTCCCAGTCCGCGTGGAAGGGTTCGGTGTCGTCGGCGGTGTCGATCGCGCCGAAGCCCTGGGTGCCGCCCACGTCGTTGATCCTCGCCATGGGGCCAGCCTACGGCCGTACGACGACGGTGGCTCGGCTACGACGGTGGCTCGGCTACGACGGTGGCTCGACTACGACAGTGGCTCGGCTAGGCCAATGGCTTGGCGTACAGGGAGAACCGGCGGGCGCCGGCCGCGCCCGACGCGAGGCCGAGGTAGAGGCCCTTCCCGGTCCGGTGGCGGACGGCGAGGCCCTCCGGCTCGCGGTGGGTGAGGGAGCGGCCGGCCTGAGTGCGCATGCGCTGGAGCAGTTCGCCGGTGGTGAGGTCGACGCAGGAGAGGTGGGCGTTGCCGAACTTGGCGGCCGGGTTGGTTTTGGGGTCGTAGGCGGTGCCGGCGAGTTGGTAGAGGTGGTCGCCGTGCAGGGCGTACCCCTGGAAGGGGATCTTGGGGTCGGGGTGCGGGGCGGGCTGGGCGATGTCGGTGATGGGGTCGTCGTACGCGCGGTGGACGAAGGCGTCGAGGTCCCAGACCCGGTAGCGGGGCTTGCCCTTGATGCGGTAGCGGACGGCTATGCGCTTGCTCGCCATGCAGACCGTGGGCTGGTTGTTGGTCGAACCCGGTATCGGCTTGCGGGTGTTGACGTCCGCGACGGTGCGGGTGGCGCCCGCGGCGAACTGGAAGCGGGTGACGGACTGGCCGTAGCCGCGCTTCGCCTCGCTCTCGGTCCAGATCCACACCTTGCCGTCGGCGGCGTTCTGCACACCCATGCTGACGCCGTGCCCGAAGCCCTGGAGGTGCATGTGGCCGAGCAACGTGCCGTCGTACTCGAGCTTGTTGAGGCAGAGGTTGCCGGCGCCGATGCCGCCGCGGCGGACCTGGAGGACGTACAGGTGCTGGTGGACCTCGTCGAAGGCGAAGGACTGGAGGACCGTGCCCTCGTGCAGGGCCTTCTCCTTCAGCCGGCGCTTCGCCGGTACGTCGAGGTCGACGCGGTCGGTCACGGTGGTGCTCCCCGGGTGCCACGGACGCCCTGACGGCATCCACAGGACCAGAGAGTGTCAACTCCCGTTCACCGGTTTCAAGATGATGCGAAAGCGCTTGTGGATTCACGGCACTTTCACAGGTTGCAGCGGCGTCACAGGTTGTCGCGGCTTCACAGGTTGCCGCGGCGGGCCTGCTCGCGTTCGATCGCCTCGAAGAGGGCCTTGAAGTTGCCCTTGCCGAAGCCCATCGAGCCGTGCCGCTCGATGATCTCGAAGAACACGGTCGGCCGGTCCTGGACCGGCTTGGTGAAGATCTGTAGCAGATAGCCGTCCTCGTCGCGGTCGGCGAGGATCTTCAGCTCACGCAGGGTCTCGACGGGGACCCGGGTGTCGCCGACCCACTCGCCGAGGGTGTCGTAGTACGAGTCGGGGGTGTCGAGGAACCGGACCCCGGCCGCCCGCATGGTCCGTACGGTCTCGACGATGTCGCCGGTGTTCAGCGCGATGTGCTGGACGCCGGCCCCGCCGTAGAACTCCAGGTACTCGTCGATCTGGGACTTCTTCTTGGCGACGGCGGGCTCGTTGATCGGGAACTTGACCTTGAGCGTGCCGTCGGCGACGACCTTGGACATCAGCGCGCTGTACTCGGTGGCGATGTCGTCGCCCACGAACTCCTTCATGTTCGTGAAGCCCATGACCTTGTTGTAGAAGCCGACCCATTCGTTCATCCGGCCGAGTTCGACGTTGCCGACGCAGTGGTCGATGGCCTGGAAGGTGCGGTGGGCGGGCGGCTCGACGAGGGGGCTCGCGGCGACGAAGCCGGGGAGGTAGGGGCCGTCGTACTCCGCGCGCTCGACGAGGGTGTGGCGGGTCTCGCCGTACGTGGCGATCGCGGCCAGGACGACGGTGCCGTGCTCGTCCTTCAGCTCGTGGGGTTCGGTGACGCTCGTCGCGCCGTCATCGATCGCGTAGGCGTACGCGCGGCGGGCGTCCGGGACCTCGATGGCGAGGTCGACGACGCCGTCGCCGTGCTCGGCCACGTGCCGGGCCAGGAAGTGGCCCCAGGTGGTGGCGGGCTTGATGACGGAGGTGAGGACGAACCGGGCGGAGCCGTTCTCCAGGACGTAGCTCGCGGTCTCGCGGCTGCCGTTCTCCGGTCCGGAGTAGGCGACCAGCCGCATGCCGAAGGCGCTGGAGTAGTAGTGCGCCGCCTGCTTGGCGTTGCCGACGGCGAAGACGACCGCGTCCATTCCCTTGACCGGGAAGGGGTCGGCCCGCCGGGCGGTGTCGGGGGTCTGGTGTGTGGTCTGCGTCATATAGGCAGCGTTCCCCCGTGGCGGCAAGATGAGCAATGGAATGCGAATTCGCTGGACAATCTGTCCGATGCCGGGTCCTTGTCGGCAGGCTCTCTGTACAGGATGACCACCGGGAAGGGTGACGCTCGTGGGGATCGACGGACTGGACGGACGGATCATCGTGCTGCTGGCGCGGGAGCCCCGGATCGGGGTGCTGGAGATGTCCCGGCGGCTGGGGGTGGCCCGCGGGACGGTGCAGGCGCGCCTGGACCGCCTTCAGTCGAATGGCGTCATCCGCGGATTCGGTCCCGAGGTGGACCCGGCGGCCCTGGGCTACCCGGTGACCGCGTTCGCCACGCTCCAGATCCGTCAGGGGCAAGGCCCGGACGTACGCGCCCACTTGGCGACCGTGCCGGAGGTTTTGGAACTGCACACGACCACGGGCTCCGGGGACATGCTGTGCCGCCTGGTGGCCCGGTCCAACGCGGATCTTCAGCGGGTGATCGACCGGGTTGTCGGTTTCGATGGGATCGTCCGGGCCGCCACGGCGATCGTGATGGAGAACCCGGTTCCGCTGCGGATCATCCCGCTGGTGGAACAGGCGGCGGAGGACGAGGAGAGGACCTGACCTACCTGGGGTGACCGCGTGTGAGCTTCTGGGAGTATCTCGGCAACCGCCATCAGCAGCTGCTCACCGACGCCTATCAGCACGCCAGCGCCGTCTTCCAGTGCATGGTGGTGGCGACGCTGCTCGGGGTGCTGATCGGGGTCGTCACCTATCGCAGCGAATGGGCCGGGAACCTCGCCACGCTGACCACGTCGACCATTCTGACCATCCCGTCGCTCGCCATGATCGGTCTGCTGATCCCGATGGTCGGTCTCGGCGTACCCCCCACGGTGATCACGCTGACCCTGTACGGGCTGCTGCCGATCGTGCGCAACGCGATCGTCGGCCTGCGCGGGGTCGATCCGTCGCTGGTGGACGCGGCGACGGGCATCGGGATGTCCCGGCCGATGCGGCTGGTGCGGGTCGAGCTGCCGCTGGCCTGGCCGCCGATCCTGACCGGGATCCGCGTCTCCACGCAGATGCTGATGGGCATCGCGGCCATCGCCGCCTACGCCTCCGGCCCCGGCCTCGGCAACGAGATCTTCCGCGGGATCGCGTCGCTGGGCAGCAAGAACGCGCTCAACCAGGTGCTCGCGGGCACGCTCGGGATCATCGTCCTGGCCCTGCTGTTCGACGCCGCGTACGTCCTGATCGGGCGGCTGACCATTCCCAGGGGGATCCGTGTCTGAGACGTCCACGTCCACCGCCTCCGGCGCGTCGATCGAGCTGGAGAACCTGACCAAGAGGTATCCCGGCAATCCGCAGCCGTCCGTCGACAACGTCTCCATGGAGATCAAGGCGGGCGAGATCGTCATCTTCGTCGGTCCGTCCGGCTGCGGTAAGTCGACGACGCTCAAGATGATCAACAGGTTGATCGAGCCGTCGGGTGGCCGCATCCGGATCAACGGTGAGGACGTGACCGACATCGATCCGGTCAAGCTGCGCCGCAAGGTGGGCTATGCGATCCAGTCGGCAGGGCTGTTCCCGCACATGACGGTCGCGCAGAACATCGCGCTGGTGCCGAAGATGGTCGGCTGGGGGAAGACCCGGATCAAGGACCGGGTGGAGGAGCTGCTGGACCTGGTGGGGCTCGACCCGGGCGAGTTCCACGGCCGGTATCCGCGTCAGCTCTCCGGCGGCCAGCAGCAACGCGTGGGCGTGGCCCGGGCGTTGGCGGCGGATCCACCGGTGCTGCTGATGGACGAGCCGTTCGGCGCGGTCGACCCGATCACCCGGGACCATCTCCAGGACGAGTTGATCAGGCTCCAGCACGAGCTGCACAAGACGATCGTGTTCGTCACGCACGACTTCGACGAGGCGATCAAACTGGGCGACCGTATCGCCGTGTTGCGCGAACGCTCGCACATCGCGCAGTTCGACACCCCGGAGGCGATCCTCACCAACCCGGCGGACGACTTCGTGTCGGGGTTCGTGGGGGCGGGCGCGGCGCTGAAGCGCCTGAATCTGACCCGCGTACGGAACGTGGAGATCACCGACTACCCCACGGTGACCGTCGACGACCCGCTCCAGGACATCTTCAACCGGCTCCGGGACAGCGGTACGAACGAGATCCTGCTCCTGGACAAGCGGGGCCGCCCCTACAAGTGGCTGCGGCGCGGCGACCTGATGCGGGCGAAGGGTTCGCTGGCGCGGGCCGGGACGCTGGTCCACGACACGGTGACGCGGGACGCGACCCTGCGGGACGCGCTGGAGGCCGTGCTGACGGACAACGCGGGGCGGGTGGCGGTGACCGGGCGGCGCGGGGAGTACACGGGCGTCGTCGACATGGAGACGCTGATGAACTCCGTGCACGAACTGCTGGAGGCGGACCGGCTGGAGGCCATGGAGCACCAGCACGAGCTGGAGGAGGCCAGGGCCGCGCAGACCCACGCCGAACAGGAGGGCGACGGAGGGGAGAAGAAGGCGTGAGCGTCCCCGACCTGGAGCGGCAGGAGGACTCCCCGGACTCCCCGGAGTCCCTGGAATCCCTGGAATCCCTGGAGGAGCGGGAGGCGCCTGCGCCGCAGGTGGACCTGCGGCGCAGGATCACCTGGCAGAAGCTGACCTTCCTGCCGGCCGTCCTGGTGGCGGTGCTGCTGGCGACCTGGCTGTGGTTCCAGCAGGCGGACCTGGACTCGATCTCCGAGAACGCGCTGTCCAACGGGCAGGTGTCTAAGGCCCTCTGGCAGCATGTGAAGCTGACGGTGATCTCCACCTTCTTCGTACTGATCATCGCGATCCCGCTGGGCATCCTGCTGACCCGGAAGATGTTCCGGAAGGCCACCCCGGTCGCCATGGCCGTCGCCAACATGGGCCAGGCGACCCCGGCGATCGGCCTCCTCGCGCTGCTGGTGATCTGGCTGGGCACGGGGACGAAGGCGGCGCTGATCGGCATCATCATCTACGCGGTGCTCCCGGTGCTGTCGAACACGATCGCGGGCCTGAAGGCCAACGACCCGACGCTGCTGGAGGCCGCGCGGGGCATCGGGATGTCGTCGGTGGGAGTGCTGACCCGGGTGGAACTCCCGCTCGCGGTCCCCCTGATCCTCGCGGGCGTCCGAACCGCCCTGGTCCTCAACGTCGGTACGGCGACGCTGGCGACGTTCGGCGGCGGTGGTGGCCTGGGGGTCCTGATCACGACCGGCATCACCAACCAGCGCATGCCGGTGCTGATGCTGGGCTCGATCCTCACGGTGGCTCTGGCGCTGCTGGTGGACTGGCTGGCCTCGCTCGCGGAACTGGTGCTCAGGCCCCGGGGGTTGGAGGTGGGGCGATGAAGCGGGCGGTTGCTCTCACCGGCGTGGTGTTGCTGCTGGCCTCTGCCTGCGGTCTGACGAGCGGCTCCCCCATGGTCGACGACGTGCGGCCGGGGTCGATCGGCGCCGGGGAACCACTGAAGGGCGCGAGCCTGACGGTCACCTCGAAGGAGTTCACGGAACAGCTGATCCTGGGCGCGATCATGGGGATCGCGTTCGAGGCGGCGGGCGCGGACGTACTCGACCGCACCGGCATCCAGGGATCCATCGGAGCGCGGGAGGCGGTCAAGTCCGGTGACGCGGACGGGATGTACGAGTACACCGGTACCGCGTGGATCACGTACCAGGGCAACAGCGAGCCCATCGCCGACCCGCGGGCGCAGTGGGAGGCGGTGCGCGAGGCCGACCTGAGGAACGGCCTGACATGGCTGCCCCCCGCGGCACTGAACAACACGTACGCGCTGGCCATGAACGCGGCCAACGCCCAGAAGTACGGCACGAAGACGCTGTCGGACGTGGCCGCGCTGTCGAAGTCCGATCCCGGTGCGGTGACGCTGTGCGTGGAGAGCGAGTTCGCCAACCGCGCGGACGGGTTGCCGGGCATGGAGAAGGCGTACGGGATGAGCGTGCCGGCGAAGAACATCACGCAGATGGACACCGGGATCATCTACACCCAGGTGAAGAAGGGCAGCTGCACCTACGGCGAGGTCTTCACGACCGACGGCCGCATCAGGTCCATGAACCTCGCGGTCATGCGGGACGACAGGAAGTTCTTCCCCAACTACAACGCCGCTCCCGAGATCAACTCCAAGGCCCTGAAGAAGTGGCCGGCGATCGAGAAGGTCCTGGACCCGGTCACGAAGAAACTGAACAACACGGTGGCGCAGGAGCTGAACGCCAGGGTGGACGTGGACGGGGAGGATCCGCACCAGGTGGCGCTGGACTGGATGAAGGCGGAGGGGTTCGTGAAGGAGGGGTGACCCGGCCTCCGGCGGTGACCCGACTTCCGGCGACTTACAAAGAAGGCGTTGCAAAGGAACCTTTGCATAGCTATCTTTGTACGCATGCCGGAAGAGCCGAACCTACGGAAACTAGACGCGCGTTCACTGCGGGGGCTGGCGCATCCCCTGCGGATGCAGTTGCTCGACGCCCTGCGCTTCGGAGGGCCCGCCACCGCGTCCCAACTCGCCGAGAAGCTGGGCGAGTCGAGCGGGGCCACCAGTTATCACCTGCGCCAGCTCGCCGCGCACGGCTTCGTGGCCGACGATCCCGAGCGCGGTAAGGGTCGGGAGCGCTGGTGGAAAGCAGTCCACACCGGGCTGACCTTCGACGACGCCCTCCTCACGGACAGCGACCCTGCCGTCCGCGGGGCCGCCGACCTGTACCTCCATGAGGTCGCCACCACCCAGGTCCAGAACCTCTCCACCTGGCTGGGAAACCGCGCCACCTGGCCGGAGGCATGGAACCGGGTCTGGGACATGAGCAGCGCGACGCTACAGCTGACGCCGGAGCAGAGCCGCGAGCTCATCGAGAAGATGCACGCGCTGATCGAGACCTACCGCGATCTACCCGCGAGCGACGACACGGCTCAGGTACGCATCCACACCCACGCCTTCCCCATCACGACGGACGGAAAGGAACCCCAGTGATAGACCCCGAGACCCACCTCGCCCTGCACCAGCTCCGCGCCGCCGACCTCCGCGCCCAAGCCGAGGCCCACCGCCTCGCCACCGAGGCCAAGCCCCCACGCGCCCTGCGCTCCCGCGTCGGCTGGACCCTCGTAGAGCTCGGTCTGCGTCTCGCGGCGAGCCCCCGCCCCGCCCTCGCCTAACAGCTCGGAACCGAACCCTTCCCCGACTCCAGCGCCACGAGGGAGCCCACCGCCCCCTTCAGCGTCGTCACCGGGATGAGTCGCAGCCCCTTCGGGAGTTCCGCCTTCGCGTCGCCGCATTCGTCCTCGGGGACGAGGAACACCGTCGCCCCGTCCCGCTTCGCCGCCTGCGTCTTCAGGGAGACGCCGCCCACCGCGCCCACTGTCCCGTCGGCGTCGATCGTGCCCGTACCGGCGATCACCCGGCCGCCCGTGAGGTCACCGCCGTTGCCGTCGCCGTGCAGCTTGTCGACGATGCCGAGGGAGAAGAGGAGCCCGGCACTGGGGCCGCCCACGTCCGCCAGCTTCAGGGTGACCTTGATGTTCTTGTCGGAGAGGTCCAGGTAGTTCAGCGCGGCCTCGGTCGCCGCGTCCTGGGACTGCTTCATCTGCTCGGTGTTGTGCCGCTCGATCTGCTGCGTGGACTGGCCGCTCGGGTAGACCGAGTCGCGCGGCATGACCGCCTGGTCCGTGGCGAACCACGCGTCGAGCACGTCCCCGAGCGAGACCCGGGTGTCCGGATTGGTCGCCTCGATGGTCGTCATCCGCAGCTGCCCGGTCGTCTTACGCGTCTCGGCACCCGTGATCGTGATCACCGGGGTGTCCTGGTTCTCGCCGAGGACGTTCGCCGTCATGCCGGGCTGCGTCAGCGAGAACGGCAGGGGCGCGAACGCCGCGGTGGCGAGCAGGGCCACGACGGGCAGGGCGCAGACGGCGACGGCCCGGGGGCGCGTGAGGCGAGAGAGCACGGGATCAATCTAACGCGACGGTCACTTCCGGCCACGGGGTGGCCCGCGGCCACCCCGTTCCCCTCGCCGAACCCCTCAGCGCAATGCCTCCGCCACCTCCCGTGCCGCGTCCATCACGCGCGGGCCCACCCGTTCGGGCACCGCGTCCGCCAGCATCACCACGCCGACACTGCCCTCGACGCCCGTGACGCCGAGCAGCGGGGCGGCGGCGCCGCTGGCTCCGGCCTCCAGTTCGCCGTGGGTGAGGGTGTAGCCCGGCTCGCCGGGCGGCTGGGTGCGGGCGGACAGGATCGCCCGGCCCGCGGCGCCCCGGTCCAGGGGGTGGCGGAACCCGGCACGGTAGGCCACGTGGTAGTCCGTCCACGTCGGCTCGACCACGGCGACGGCCAGCGCCTCCGCCCCGTCCACCAGCGTGAGATGGGCCGTGGCCCCGATGTCCTCGGCGAGGGAACGCAGGGCCGGCAACGCGGCCTCGCGCACCAGCGGATGCACCTGGCGGCCCAGGCGGAGCACGCCGAGGCCGACCCGGGCACGTCCGCCCAGATCACGTCGTACGAGAGCGTGCTGTTCGAGGGTGGCGAGCAACCGGTAGACGACAGTCCGGTTCACGCCCAGTTTGTTGGATAGCTCGGTGACGGTCAGCCCGTGGTCCGTATCGGCCAGCAGCTTGAGGACACGCAGTCCTCGGTCGAGCGTCTGAGAGGTCTCCGCGGTCACGACGCCCACTCCTCCAAGTGGTGAGGTCGGCGGCCTTGTCGCGGCGGTGCGTCATCGAGTCCCGTCGGTGACGCGCGTCAGAGGCCGCCGATCGGCCGGCGGCCCGGCATGCGTACCGGGCCGCGTCGCTTCACGGCTGCGCTCCGCGGCGGCGCTGCCACGGGGCGTGTGCGTAGCGGGACATTAGCGAAGCCGGTTCGCTGAGCGGAAGGCTCCGTCCAGAATCCGGTCACTGGCCGGTACGGAGTACTTCTGTTTGTCCTGATACGTACGGCGCACAGCATCCTGCGGGCACAGCATCTGACACGCCCCGCGCCCCCTCGGCCAGCGGCTCAGCGCATCCGGGTGGCCCACTCCTGCACCTTGGCGATGCGCTGCCGCAGCTGCCCGGCCGTGGCCTCGGCGCTCGGCGGTCCGCCGCACACCCGGCGCAGCTCGGTGTGGATGACGCCGTGCGGCTTGCCGCTCTGGTGGACGTAAGCACTCACCATCGTGTTGAGCTGCTTCCGCAGCTCCATCATCTCCTTGTGGGAGACGACGGGCCGCCGCTCGGCGGGCAGTTCCAGCAGGTCCGCCTCGGCGTCCGGCTTCTTGCGGCTGTGCGCGATCTGCCGGGCCTGCCGCTTCTGGAGCAGCAGCTGCACCTGGTCGGGTTCGAGGAGGCCGGGGATGCCGAGGTAGTCCTGCTCCTCCTCGCTGCCCGGGTGCGCCTGCATGCCGAACTCGGCGCCGTCGTACAGCACCCGGTCGAAGACGGCCTCCGACTCCAGCGCCTCGAAGGCGAACTGCTCCTGCTCGCCGGTGTCCTCGTCCTGCTCCTTGTTCGCCTCCTCCATCTCCTTCTCGGACTCGGCGTACGGGTCCTCCTCGCCCTCCTTCTTCGGCTTGTCGAGGGCGTGGTCCCGCTCCACCTCCATCTCGTTGGCGAAGGTGAGGAGGTCGGGGACGGTCGGGAGGAACACGGAGGCGGTCTCACCACGCCGCCGGGACCGCACGAAACGCCCGACGGCCTGCGCGAAGAAGAGGGGCGTGGAGATGGTGGTGGCGTACACCCCGACGGCGAGGCGCGGCACGTCGACGCCTTCCGACACCATCCTGACGGCCACCATCCAGCGGTCGTTGCTCTCGCTGAAGTCGTCGATGCGCTTGGACGCGCCCGCGTCGTCGGAGAGCACGAGCGTCGCCTTCGTCCCCGTGATCTCACGGATCAGCTTGGCGTACGCACGTGCGGAGTCCTGGTCGGAGGCGATGACGAGCGCGCCCGCGTCCGGGATGGCCTTGCGGACCTCGGTGAGCCGCTGGTCGGCGGCGCGCAGCACGCTCGGCATCCACTCACCGCGCGGGTCGAGCGCCGTACGCCAGGCCTGCGAGATGGCGTCCTTGGTCATGGGCTCGCCGAGCCGGGCGGCGATCTCGTCGCCGGCCTTCGTCCGCCAGCGCATGTTGCCGCTGTAGGACAGGAAGATCACCGGGCGCACGACATGGTCGGCGAGCGCGTTCCCGTAGCCGTAGGTGTAGTCGGCGGCGGACCTCCGGATCCCGTCGTTCCCCTCCTCGTACGTCACGAAGGGGATGGGGTTGGTGTCGGACCGGAACGGCGTACCGGTGAGCGCGAGCCGGCGGGTGGCGGGCTCGAAGGCTTCGAGGCAGGCCTCGCCCCAGGACTTGGAGTCACCGGCGTGGTGGATCTCGTCGAGGATGACGAGGGTCTTGCGCTGCTCGACGCGGTTGCGGTGCAGCATGGGGCGGACGCCGACGCCGGCGTACGTCACGGCGACGCCGTGGTAGTCCTTGCCGAGCGGGCCCGCGCTGTACTCCGGGTCCAGCTTGATCCCTATCCGGGCGGCCGCCTCGGCCCACTGCTTCTTCAGATGCTCGGTCGGCGCGACCACGGTCACCTGCTGCACGACGTGGTGGTGCAGCAGCCAGGAGGCGAGGGTGAGGGCGAAGGTCGTCTTGCCGGCGCCCGGGGTCGCCACCGCGAGGAAGTCACGCGGCTGCTCCTGGATGTACTTCTCCATCGCCCCCTGCTGCCAGGCACGCAGCTTGCTGGCGGTGCCCCAGGGGGCACGGCCGGGGAAGGCGGGCGAGAGGTGGTGGGACGTGGTGGTGGAGGCGGCGGTGGTAGTCACGGTCTCCGTAGGGGTCCGGTGCGTATGACGACCGGGTCACCTTACCGGCGCCCCGGCGGTGTCAACGCGCGGACGGGGCCGGGTCGCCGGTGGGTGGGACCGAGGTCACAGTCAGCGCGCGAAGCGCGGCAGATGGGCCGCGATCTTGGGCACGTCCAGGGCGCCCTGACAGACGTCGAAAACGAAGCGCTCGGCCTCGTCCACGTCGAAGCCGGCGTCCAAGGGGTGCCCGTTCATGTGCAGGAAAACCCAGGTCGCGTACCAGGCGATGCGCTTGTTCCCGTCGACGAGCGCGTGGTTGCGGGCCAGCGACTCCATCAGTGCGGCAGCCTTCTGCCATACGTCCGGATAGGCGTCCTGCCCGAACACGCTGGACTGCGGACGGGCCGAGGCCGAGTCCAGCAGCCCGTAGTCACGCACCTCATCTGCCCCGAGCCGCATCGCCAGGTTCAGCAGCTCGGGCAACGTGAGGTAGTGCATCAGGCGAGCCTCCGGTTCAGCTCGGCGCTCGCCTTCAGGACGTGATCCGCCGCCTCGTTGAACAGACGTGAGTGCTCGTTTATGGCCGCGATCACCGCGTCGTGCGCGAACGCCTGCATGCTGCGTCCTTCCGCCGCCGCACGCTCACGCAGGGCATCAAGCTCTTCGTCCGTGAAACGCAGATTCAGTCCAGCCATACCTCGACGGTACTACGCGGTACCACTCGGTGTCATCGAGATTCGACCCGCAACCGCCGCGTCACCCAAGCCCCCACCAACGCCACCCCCGCCATCGGCAGGAACACCGCCGCGAACGCCGCCGGATGAGACCCCGCACCGGACGCCTCCGTCGCCTCCGTCGCCGTATGGCTCACCGCGCCGCCGCCCAGGGACGCGAACGCGGCGCCGCCCGCGGCCAGCAGGACGACGTTGGCGAGGGCGTCGGAGATCTGGAGGGACGCGGAGTTGGTGCCGGCCTCCTCGGGGGCGGAGAGCTGGAGCAGCAGCACGCTGGTCGACGAGATCACCAGGCCCATGCCGAAGCACCCGAAGGCCCACGCCACCGCGACCGTCCAGGCCGGCACCGAGTCGATCAGCACACTCGGCGCCGCCGCGATCGACGCCGCCACCAGCACCATCCCGGCCGTCATCAGCCGCTCCCGGTACGGCTCCACCCGCGCCCGTGACTGCACCCACGACCCCAGCGCCCATGTCAGCCCGCCCGCCGCGAGCGAGAACCCGGCGAGCGTCGGCGTGAGCCCCCGCTGGGTGACCAGCATCAGCGGTACGAAGGACTCGGCGGCGATGAAGGACCCCGCGGCGACCCCGCGCAGCAGTACGACGGAGGGCAGGCCGCGGGCGGCCCGGTAGGTGCCGCGGGGCAGCAGCCCCAGCACGGCCGGCACGAGGAGCGCGGCGCCCGCGACGCCCGGGAGCAGGGAGAGCCACCTCAGATCCTGGGCGGCGTACTGCAACAGTCCCGCACCCAGCGAGATGCCGAGGGCGAGGCGGATGCGACGCCGGTCGAACGCGCCCCCGGCCTTGCCGTCGACCGGCCCGGCCGCCCGCCGGCGGATCTGCGGCAGCGCGAGGGCGAGGGGGAAGACGACGAGTACGGGGATGCCGACGAACACCCACCGCCACCCGAGATGCTCGGTCACCGCGCCCGCCGCGAGCGGCCCGACGATCGACGGCACCACCCAGCCCGCGGCGAAGGCGGCCATGATCGCGGGCCGCAGCCGCTCGGGGTAGGCCCGCCCGACGACGACGTACAACGCGACGATGACCAGCCCGCCGCCGAACCCCTGCACGGCCCGCCCGAGGATGAACAGCCACATCGCCCCCGCGGTGCCGGACAGCATCAGCCCGGCGGCGAAGGCGGCGATCCCGGTGGTCAGCGGGCCGAGCGGCCCCCGCCGGTCGGACCACTGGCCAGAGAGGACCATCCCGAGCAGCGAGGTCGTGAAGTACCCCGAGAACGCGAACGCGTACAGCGACACCCCGTCCAGCTCCCGCGCCGCCACCGGCATCGCCGTCCCGACCGCGGTCGCCTCGAAGGCGATGAGCAGCACGACCGACACGATCCCGACACTGAGCGCCCGGTAGGACCGGCTCAGCACTCCGTCCTCGATACCGGCGGGCAGGTCAGGGGCGGTTTCCGCGACGTCGGCGTCGCGCGGTTCGAGGGTGGTCATGGTCGCCAGGGTAAGGGCCGAAGCCGGGTTTGACCCCTGTCGGGGGGCGGGCTGACGCTGGGACCTTGGTCGTACGACCAGGGCCGTGCCCGCGCCTTTCATGAACGGCGTATGGCAGTCCCGTTGCAGGGCGGGCGATTCCCTTGAGCCCCTTCTCGCCCCGCCCGTACGGTCGTCTCACCGAGGTCGGAACGGAGTCCGAGGCTCTGATCCCGGTGAACGGCCGTGTGCCCGAGTGGCTTAGGGACTCGCCTGCAAAGCGAGGTACGTGGGTTCAATTCCCGCCACGGCCTCTGTGTCGAGCGCGCCGAAAGGGCGGCGCCCCGGTGGGGGTGCCGCCCTTTCGGCTGGTCGGGGTCAGGCCCTGGCGTACTCCCAGCCGCCGCACCTGTACGGGGTGCCGTCCGAGCCGTCCTGGAGGCAGGCGCGGATCTGGAGGGTGGTGCCCTCGGCGAAGGACAGGTCCCAGTCCTTGGCGACGGCGTAGCCGTTGCCGTTGTAGTACGAGTGGGTCGAGGAGCTGGAGTTGTAGCGCCACTGGGCGGCCGTGCCGTGGCCGTCCTTCAGCATGTCGAGGGCGGTGAGGATCTCGCCGTCGGCGGCGAAGTACGTCTTCGCGGTGACGTCCGACGAGACGATGGAGTTGGAGGCCTCGTAGACCTCACCGGCGGCCTGGGCGGGGGCGATGCCCAGGGCGAGCGCCGACGCGGAGGCCGCGGCCACCCCGAGGGCGGTCGTCATTCGACGGTGGAGCTTGCGCACAGCAGCGGTCCTCTCTTCGAACAACCGGTCGCGCCCGAACTTACCTGAGGGGAACGGGAGTTGACTGATTATTAAAGAGGGAGGCCGCGGCCCGTACCCGGCCCCATCCGGTCCTGGAGTCACCCGAGGCACCGGCACCGGAGTCGCCGGAGGAGTGGGCTGGAAGGGCCGAGGCGGGTGCGGTCAGAGCAGGCCGCCCGCCTCGTCCCGCAGCGCCTCCGTCCAGTAGTGCCAGTCGGCGTCCGGTGCGCTGCCGGTGCGGTCGACGGTCGACAGGACCTGGATCATCGTGGCCGCCAGCTGGGCGTGCGGCCCCAGCGGCTCGCCCAGCACGCGGTCGCGGCCCTGCGACAGCTCCTCGTCGAGCGTCGCCTCGCGGCTCAGCAGCCAGAGCGTGAAGGCGAGCGTGGAGACGTCCGTGTTCAGCGGGTGGAGCACCGCCTCGGGCTCGCTCCAGTGCAGGACCGCGCCGGTCCGGCCGTCGACCACCAGGCTGCTGTCCTCGACGAGATGGCCGAGGCGTATCAAGTGGTCGGCGCCGTCGGGGAGTTCGGCCGCCGGGTCGTCTGCGTGGTGCTCGGCCAGGGTCGGCAGCGGGACGTCCGTGTCCAGACGGAAGAGCGCTGTGTCCTCGGGCAGGCCCGTGTCGCGCAGGAAGCGGCGGGTGGGTTCATGGGTGAGCGTCGCGGGGAAGTCGACCTCCTCGAAGCGCCAGATCTCGCCCTGCCCGAACTCCTGGTCCAGCAACCGGGACGGAAGGTCCAGCGCCAGCCCCGAGGCCCTGCCGGGACCCGCCGTCAGGGACAGCGGACGGATCAGGGCAGCCGCCCGCCACAACGCCGGCACCTCGCCGCCCGTGCCCTCCTCGAAGATCGCGAGCAGCTGCCGCGAGGCCTCCGCCGCCACCTGCGGGCCGTGCCGGTCGGCGTAGGCCGCGAACTGGCCGCGCAGCTGAGTCAGTTCCTCCGTCGCCGTCGCGAAGCGCACCAGCTTCTCCAGCGACGGGGCGAGCGGGCGGCGCTCCATCAGGTCCGGGCGGTCCCACCAGAACTCGGTCGTCGACACCTCGCCCGTCACGCCGTCGAGCAGGACCGACTCGGTCTCCCGGCCCTCGTCGTCGAGCAGTCCGCCTATGACCAGCTGGTCCCGCATGTCCACGGCCAGCCGCCCGTCGGGGTCGCCGGTCGCGTCCGTCAGGGTCCGCAGGCCCTCGCGGCCGAGCTCCGCGAAGCTCAACAGGCCGATCTCGGTGGGCAGTCCGGGGCCCGTCAGCCAGGTGCGCGTGGACGCGTGCGTGACGAGGCGCTCCAGGTCGTCGTCGGTCAAGGTGATCACCGCGGGTGCGGTGCCGGTCGTGCTCATCGTTCCCCCGTGCGTGCGAGCTCTGTGTCCCCGAGCGGGGCTCCGTGTCCCCGAGCAGGGCAGGGCAGGGCAGGGCGGGTTCGTCGTGAAGATCTCGCCGTCGTTCCCCACTGACCGGAACACTACGCCGCACCACTGACAACGGCCCCGACAGCCGGACCGCCGGGCGACACGGCAACGCCCCACGACACAGAGACGCTCGAACCACCCTGGCGCGTTGCCTCCCCGCCAGAATCGCCTCCACCGCTCCCCGCCGAGCATCACGTCACACGCACCCGCGCATCACGAGACCGCCCCCGCGGGTCACGTCAGGTACACACCGCCCAGCACGACCACCAGCGCGGCGAGCGCGAACACCAGGATCCACACCAGCAACTTCCCGACGCTGGGCGGCGGTTCGTAGCGCTGCGGGTCCAGGTCGGGGTCCTGGGAGCTCACTGTCCCGTCACCACCGCGGCCTGCGGGCGGATCGGCAGCCGGTTCACCGGGCGGCCGGTCGCGGCCCGTACGGCGGAGGCGACGGCCGCCGGTGACGTCACCACCGGCACCGCGCTCACCGCCTTCGCGCCGAAGGGCGCGACCACGTCCCGTTCCTCGACGAGCTTCACGATCCGGATGTCCGGCGCGTCCAGGGCCGTCGGCAGCGCGTACCCGGTGAGGTCCGGGTGCCGGATCAGCCCGCGCGCGGTGCGCAGGTTCTCGGTCAGCGCGATGCCCACGCCCTGGGTGACACCGGCCTCGATTCGGGCCGCCAGCTGCGCCGGGTTCAGCACCCGCCCGACGTCCTGGGCGACGGCGAGTTCGACGACCCGGACGGAGCCGAGTTCGATGTCGACGTCGACCACCGCGCGGATCGCGCAGAAGGCCATGCCGACGAACGCGTCGCCCTGGCCCTGCGCGTCGAGCGGTTCCGTCGGGTGCGGGCGGCACTGGGCGGTGGCCCACAGCTCCTTGCCGTCCAGGGCCTCGGTGACGGTGGTCGACAGGACGCCGTCGTACGAGGTGATCTTGCCGTCGGTGATCTGGAGCAGCTCGGTGGACATCCCGAACTTGTGCGCCAGCGGCTGGAGGAGCTGGGTGCGGACCATCTTCGCCGCGCGTTCCACCGCGCCGCCGGAGACCCAGGTGTGGCGGCCTCGGCAGCCCGCGCCGGCCGGGGGCTGGTCGGTGTCGACGGGGGCCACGTGGACCTCGTCGATGCCGAGGGTCTCCTGGACGATCTGGCGGGCCAGCGTGGTGAAGCCCTGGCCGGTCTCGACGGCCGCGCAGAGCACGGTCGCGATGCCGTCGTGGACCTTGACGGTGGCCGTGGAGACCTCGTCGGCGCCCTCGGCGCCGAGCATGTGCACCATGCCCAGGCCGTAGCCCACGCCGCGGCGGATCGCGCCCGGTTCACCCGCGCCTTCGGGGCCGCCGGGCAGCAGCCACTCGTCCTCGGGGGTGTCCTTGGGCAGCGCGGGCAGCGGGAAGTCCCGTACCGCCTGGAGGAGTTCGGCGACCGGGGCCGGGCAGGTCACGGTCTGGCCGGTCGGCAGGACGTCGCCGGTGGCCATGGCGTTGCGCAGCCGGAGTTCCGCGGGGTCGATGCCCAGCTTCTTCGCCAGCTTGTCCATCTGGGCCTCGTAGGCGGCGCACACCTGCATGGCGCCCTCGCCGCGGACATGGCCGGAGGGCGGGTTGTTGGTGCGCACGGCCCAGCCCTCGATGAAGGCGTTCGGGACGACATAGGGGCCGCAGGCGAAGCCGACGGCGGCGGCGAGCGCCTCGGAGGAGGTGTCGGCGTAGGCGCCCGCGTCGAGCAGGATCTGCGCCTCGACCTTCACCAGCTTGCCGTCGGCGTCGGCGTGGTGGCGGTAGCGCAGGAGGGTGGGGTGGCGGTGGGCGTGGCCGAGGAAGGACTCCTCGCGCGTGGCCGTGAGTTTCACCGGGCAGCCCGTCTTGAGCGCGAGCAGGCCGAGCGGGAGCTGGATGCCCTGGTCCTCGCGGTCGGCCGTGGCGCCGGGGACGCCGGTGACGACGATCTTGACGCGCTCGGGTTCCAGGCCGTAGCAGGCGGCGGCGGTGTCCCGGTCGGTGTGCGGGTCGGTGGAGGCGAGGTAGAGCTCGACGCCGCCGTCGGGGCGGGGCACGGCGAGTCCGGCCTCGGCGCCGATGGGGGCCGGATCCTGGCGGCCGATGCGGTACTGGCCCTCGACGACGATCTCGCCGGTCGCGGCCGGGTCGCCGTGGTGCAGCGGGATGTGCCGGATCAGATTGCCGTCGGCGTGCAGCGGCTCGGCCTCGAAGGCCAGCTCGGGGTCGGTGACCGGGTCGAGCACCTCGTACTCGACGATGACGGCCGCGGCGGCCATCCGCGCGGTGTCGGGGTGGTCGGCGGCGACGGCCGCGATGGGCTCGCCGTGGTGGCGTACGACCTCGGAGGCGAAGACCGGGCGGTCGGCCTTGCCGCGGCCGTACAGCGGGTGGCCGGGGACGTCCTCGTGGGTGATGACCGCGCGGACGCCGGGCATCTCCCGCGCGTGGGTCGTGTCGATGGACACGATGCGCGCGTGCGGGTGCGGGGAGCGCAGCACGGCCGCCCACAGCAGGCCCTCGGCCCACAGGTCGGCCGCGTACGGGAACGTGCCCTCGGACTTGGCGCGCGCGTCGGCGGCCGGGAGGGAGGCGCCGAGGCCGTGCGGGATCGGCTCGGGGGCAGGGGCTGCCTCCGCGGGAGTGGTCGCCGTGGCGGCTTCGTTGCTCACGCCTGGCCTCCGTCCGTTCCGTACGCCTGGTCGTGCCGCGGCTCGAAGGCCGACGGATTCACACCGCCGGCTCCCGGGCCCGCCTGGTGGGGAATACGTGCCTCGTCGCCGTCCGACTCGGAGTTCGCGGCGGCGTGTGCCTCGCGCTCGGCGACGACCTCCTTGACGGCGTCGACGACGCCCCGGTAGCCGGAGCAGCGGCACAGGTTGCCGCACAGCGCCTGGCGGGTCTCCAGCTCGGTCGGCGCCGGGTTGCCCTCCAGCAGGTCGTGCACGGTCATCGCCATGCCCGGCACGCAGAAGCCGCACTGCACGGCGCCGCACCGGGCGAGCGCCCGCTGCACGTCGGAGGGGCGGCCGTCCTCGGCGAGGCCCTCGACGGTCCGGACCTCGCTGCCGGCGGCGGTGACGGCGGGGACCAGGCAGGAGGCGACGAGCCGCCCGTCCACCTGGACGTTGCAGGCCCCGCACTCGCCCTGCGAGCAGCCGTCCTTGGCCCCGGCGAGGCCGAGCCGCTCACGCAGCACGTAGAGCAGCGACTCGCCGATCCAGGCGTCGGCCACGGGCCGGTCGACGCCGTTGACGCGCAGGACGTAGGCGGCGAGGGGGTGTTCCTCGCCGGGGAAGGCGGGGGGCTGTTCGGCGGTGTTCTCTTCCGCGTCCTCGGCCGCGGGAGCGGTGTCGCCGTCCGGGGCGTGCTCGACGGGCGGCTCGGACGCCTCTTCAGCGGCTTCCACGGCCCCCTGGGAGCCCTCGGGGGCCTCGGCCGCGACGGCGTCCTCACCGTCGCCCGCAGAGGGCTGTGAGGCGGCTGCGGCGGGGGCGGCGTCGGAGGGGTGGTCCGATGGCTCGGCGGAGGCGTGCACCGCGTCCGGGGCGGACTCGTCCAAGCCCGCCTCCACGCGCGCGTGGACGTCCGCGTCACCCGCGGCCTCCGGCGGCACGTGTACGTGCTCGTCGCCGGCCGGCAGGCCATGACCGCCGTCGGCGGGGACGTGCGCGTGTCCGAGCTCGGCTCCGGGAGCCGCCGGCTGCCCGGCGTCCACCGCCCCGGTGTCCCACGGCTGTCCCGTCTGCGTCGCCCAGGGGGCCGGCGCGCCGCCGGGCAGTGTGGCCGGAGGCGTGCCGCCGCCCCACTGCTCGACGAGGGACGACGTGGTGAACTCGCCCGATTCGTCCGGAAGGTCACCCCCGGCGACGGGGATGGACCACTGTCCCGTGACGTCGTGGCCGGGCGCCGGGGCGGAGTCCGACGCGTCCTGGAAGGTCCACTGCCCGGTCGCCCCCGGGTGGTACGTGAACTGGTCGTTCCCGGTCTGGTGCCCGTCCTGCGGCACGGCGTTGGGGTCGGGCCACTGCGCGCCACCGGCCGGGGTCGCGGCCCAGCCGCCGGTGGCCGCCGGGTCGGTGTCCGCCGTGCCGCCGGGCGCCGCCGTTATCTGCGGCGGCACATAGCCGTGGCCTCGCGCCGCGAGCGGGCTGTCGGAGGCCAGCAGCGCGTCGATGCCGCCCTCGGGGAGCTTCACGAAGGCGGTGGCGCCGTCGTCGTAGTCGCCCTGGGGCAGCGGGTCCCAGCGGCCGCCGCCGTGGGGCGCGGCGCCTTCTCCGTGCTGGTCGTCGGTCACGACAGTGCCCTCCCCAGTGCTCGTCGGGCCAGCGCGGCGACGGTGCGCCGCAGGTGCAGTACGGCGGGCGGAAGCTGCTGCACGGAGCCGTCGGGCTCCGGGGCCGGGTCGGGGATGCAGGCCGCGGCGACGTACTCGCCGAAGGCGTGCAGCGCCTCCGGGACGAGCGCGCGGTTGTTGTCCCAGTCGATCAGCCGGCCGACCCACTGCTCGGCGTCCAGGGGCCGCAGCGGCATCGGCGCTATGGCTCCTACGGCGCACCTGACTCCGCGCCGGGCGGGGTCGAGGACCAGCGCGACGGAGGCGATGGCCCGGCCGGGGCCGGTGCGGCCGGTGGCCTTGAGGAAGACCTGCGGCGCGTGCAGCAGCGGCACGCGCACGAAGCCGATGAGCTCGCCGCCGCGCAGCATGTCCACCCCGGCCAGCAGATGCGACACCGGGATCTCCCGGCGGGCTCCGCCCTGGCCCGCGATGATCAGCGTCGCCTCCAGGGCGGCCAGCACCGGGAGCGCGTCGCCGGTGGGGGACGCGGTGGCGATGTTGCCGCCCAGGGTGCCCGCGTTGCGGATCTGCGGCGGGCCCGCGGCGCGCGCGGAGGCGGCGAGCGCGGGGATGAGGGCGGCGAAGTCGGGGCGGCCCATGCGCGCGTGCGTGAGCCCGGCGCCGAGCAGGGCGTGCCCGTCCAGGTACTGCCAGCCGCGGATCTCGCTGATCCGGCCGAGGCCGACCAGCGCGGCGGGCCTGAGCTGGCCGGAGTTCACCGCGGCCATGAGATCGGTGCCGCCCGCGACGGGCACGGCGGCGGGCGTGGCGGCCAGTGCCGCCACGGCCTCGTCGAGCGTCGTGGGCAGCGTGACGGCCTGCGCCGCCTGCGGTGCGTGCGTGGTCAAACCGGCTGCCCCTTCCCGCTGCCCCACCTGGTCCCAGCTGGTCCCGCCTGTTGCTGCCGTACGGTACGTGCTGACAGGGCGGACGTGGCAACTCTGGCACATCTTCGCAGGGCCCGAAGAACGGGGTCCGGTAGGAGGCATTCGCCCACCTCATCAGGGAGATGGTCCGTTTTCGTACGGCATCACCGGTGTGAGCGAATTGCCTCTCTTCAGTGATCCTGCCGGGGTTTCTCCGCTACTTGTGCGGCGGCGCCCCCTCGATCGGGCGACCCGGCACACCGGGGCGCCGCTGCCAGGGCAGGGGACCCGTGGGCGGCCGGTAGCCGACGCCGAGGGCGTCAAGTCGCCGGTAATGGGCGGCCATCCGCCGCTCGAAGTCGGCGAAGTCCCGCTCGGCGGGGGCCGGCAGGCCGCTCCAGGCGACCTCGGCGAAGGCCGCGAGCCGGGGGAACGCCTGGTAGTCCACGCGCGCGGGGTCCTCCATCACCTCGGTCCACAGGTTGGCCTGGGTGCCGAGCACGTGCGCCGCCTCGTCCAGGGTCAGCTCCGCCGGAACGGGCTCGAACCGGTAGACGTCCTCCAGGGTGCGGACGTAGCCGATGGGCACCGGCTCGTCGGGGCCGTCGGCCTGCCGGTGGTCCAAGTAGACGTGCTGCTCGGGGCACATGACGACGTCGTGGCCCGCGCGCGCGGCCGTCACCCCGCCCTCGTAGCCGCGCCAGGAGGACACCGCCGCGCCCGCCGCGAGCCCGCCCTCGAGAATCTCGTCCCAGCCGATGAGCCTGCGCCCGCGCGCGGAGAGCCACTTGTCGAAGTGCCGTACGAACCAGGCCTGAAGTCCGTCCTCGTCCCCGACGCCGAGTTCCTTGATACGGGCCTGTGCCGTGGCCGACCGCCGCCACTGGTCCTTGAGGCATTCGTCACCGCCGATGTGGACGAACTCCCCGGGGAACAGCTCCAGCACTTCCTCGAAGACCCCTTCGTAGAAGCGCAGGGTGTTGTCAGTGGGGGCGAGTACGTTCGGAGAGATCCCCCAGTTGTCCCAGACGGAGAGGGAAGTCGTGTCGATCACATCGGTGTTGCCGAGTTCCGGGTACGCGGCGATGGCGGCCTGCGAGTGGCCGGGTACGTCGATTTCCGGGACGACGGCGATATGCCGCTCGGCGGCGTAGGCGACGATCTCGCGGATGTCGTCCTGGGTGTAGTAGCCACCGTGCGGCTTCTCCTCCCACAGCGGCGAGGCCCGGTGGCCGAATTTCGTTCGCGCCCGCCATGAGCCGATCTCGGTGAGCCGGGGGTGCCGCTTGATCTCGACGCGCCAGCCCTGGTCGTCCGTCAAGTGGAAGTGGAAGACGTTGAGTTTGTGGGCGGCCATCAGGTCGAGCCAGCGCAGCACTCCGTCCTTGGGCATGAAGTGCCGGGCGACGTCGAGCATGAGGCCGCGCCAGCGGAATCGGGGCGCGTCCTGGATCTCCGTCAGGGGCAGCCGCCAGGTACGGCCGGGAAGGGGCGCGCGCCGGAAGGCGTCGGGGCCGAGGAGCTGACGCAGCGTCTGGGCGCCCCGGAAGACACCGGCGGGCGAGCCGCCCTGGAGGTGGACGCCGTGGGGATCGACGACGAGGCGGTAGGCCTCCTCCCCCAGCCCGGGCCGGACGGACAGGTGCAGGACGTCGTGCTCGTCCCCCTGCCTGGGCGGCAGGGCGAGTCCGGTCGCCGCGCCGAGCGTCGCGCGCAGCCAGCGCGCGGTGCCCTCGGTGCCCGGCCCGGCCTCGATCCCGAAGCCGTCGCCGAGCTCCAGGTAGCGCTCGGTCCGCTCCACCCGGTCAGGGGCCGGAATGAGATCCATGAGTGATCAGACCTTTCAGTCCTTGACCGCTCCGCCCAGCCCCGAGACCAGACGTCGCTGTACGAGTACGAAGAACACCAGCACCGGAATCGTCATCACCGTGGAGGCCGCCATGACCCCGCCCCAGTCCGGCTCGTCCGGCTTGTAGAAGACCAGCAGCGCCATCGGCAGGGTCGACTGAGAGGTGTCGCTGATGATGAACGACTTGGCGAAGAGGAAGTCGTTCCAGGCCGAGATGAAGGAGAACACGCTCGTCGCCACCAACCCCGGGAACACCAGCGGGAAAAGGATCTGCCACAGGAATCGCCCCCGGCTCGCCCCGTCCATGTACGCGGCCTCCTCCAGGGCCTCCGGCACGGCTTTCACGAACCCCCGCAGCATCCAGATCGCGAAGGGCAGCGAGAAGGCGATGTGGGGCAGGATCAGCGAGCCCAGCGAGTTCAGCAGACCGAAGTCCCGCATCTGGAAGAACATCGGAATCGTCAGCGCCTCCACCGGCACCATCTGGGCCACCAGAAACATGATCAGCAGGGTGGTCCGGAAGCGGAACCGGAATCGGGTCACGGCGGTCGCGGCGAGAAACGCGACGAGCGCCGAGACGATCACCACACTGCCTGCCACGACAAGGCTGTTGACGAAATACCGACCAAAATCCTGTTGGCCGAACACCCTCCGGAAGGAATCCAGAGAAGGCGAAAGCGTCCACGGCCGCGGCTCGCTCGACTCGATCTCCCCGGCCGGTTTGAAGGCGCTCAGCACCATCCAGTAGAGGGGGAAGGCGACGACGGCCGCGACCAGCAGCGCCGACAACTCCGCCGCAAGCCGCCAGGGACGGTGCAGTTGGGCCCGTACAAGATTCACAGTTCCTCCCCCTGTCGGCGCAGCAGCCGCAGATAGCCGAGGGTCACGGCGAGCAGGATCAGCAGCATCACGACCCCGATCGCCGAGCCGAGGCCGTACTGCGAGGAGGCGAACGCCTGCTGGTAGGCGTAGACGTTCAGGACGAGGTTCTGGCCCGCGATGCCGCCGCCGTTCGTCATGACGTAGATCTGCGTGAAGACCTTGAAGTCCCAGATCACCGACTGGATGGTGACGACCACCAGGATCGGCCGCAGCATCGGCGCCAGCACGGACCGCCAGATCCGCCACTGCGAGGCACCGTCGAGGGCGGCGGCCTCCAGCACCTCGCCGGGGACGGCGCGGATACCGGCGTAGACGGTCACCATCACGAACGGGAAGGAGCACCACACCACTTCGAGCAGCACAAGGAAGAAGGCGGACCAGCGCCCGTACGTCCAGGAGTGGTCACCGAGACCGAGGACGCGGTTGACCGGGCCGAAGTCCGGGTCGAACAGGAACAGCCAGACCGTCGACCCGGTCACCGCCGGAGTCGCCCACGCCCCCAGCGCGGCCAGCATCAGCGCCAGCCGCGGCACCGCTCGCACGCGCGTGAGCAGCACGGCGAGCGCGCAGCCGACCGCGAGGGTGCAGACGACACAGGCGGCCGCGAACACCACGGTGGCCAGCAGCACCTGCCAGAACTGCGGGTCGCCGAAGAGCGCCGAGTAGTTCCCGACCCCTGCGAAGGTGGTGGGTTCACCGCCACTGACCTGGGCCTGGGTGTACCGGAAGAGGGAGATGAGGCCGAGCTGGTAGATGGGGTAGGCGAGCAGGCCACCGAGGACGACGAGAGCGGGGGTGAGATAGAGCCACGGTGTCCAGGGGGTGCGGCGCGTCACGGAGGTCATCCGGCGGAGCCGAACGCGTCGTTCATCTTCTTCGCCGCGTCCTTCGATGCCGCCGCGACCGACTTCCTGCCGCTGATGACCTCCTGGAACATCGTGGGCAGCACCAGCGAGGAGTCGATCTGGGACCAGGCGGGCGACGCCGGTACGAACTTCGTCCCCGCCCCCAGCGTCTGCACGAACGGCTTCACGAACGGCTCCTTCTCCGCCGCCCGCTGCCGCACGTCCGAGTACGTCGGCAGAAAGCCCATCGCGTCGAACAGCGCGCCCTGCGTCTTCTTCGACGCGAGCTGCTCCATCAGCTGCACGGCCAGCGTCCGGTGCGAGGTGCTCTTCAGTACGCCGATGTTGTTGCCGCCCGCGAAGGCGGGAGCGATCGAGCCGGCCGTGGCCCCCGGCAGCGGTACGACCGCGTACTTGCCCTTCACCTTGCCCGCCTCGACCGCCGCGTGGCTGAAGTCGCCCCCGATCGCCATGCCCGCCTTGCCCGCGGCGAACGCGGAGACCGTGTCGTTGCCGCCGAAGCCGGCGCACTTCGCGGCGGGACAGTTGTCGTCGGAGAACAGGGACGTGTACGCCTTGATGCCCTTCCGGGCCGCCGCGCCGTCGATCGCCGAGGTGTACGAGCCGCCCTCGGCCGTGGCGATCTCACCGCCGTCGGCCCAGACGAAGGGCATCGCGCCGTACGTGTAGGCGCCGCCGACGACCAGGCCGTACAACTCGGGCTTCGCGGACCGGATCTTGCGGGCCGTGGCCGCCAACTCGGTCATCGACCGGGGCGGTTGCAGTCCCAGTTCCTTGAAGACGTCCGTGCGGTAGTACAGCGCGCGGACGCCGACGTAGAGCGGCGCCCCGTAGACCTTGCCGTCCACCGTGACGGACGCCTTCGCCGTGGGGTCGGTGTCCTTGGCCTCGGGCCAGGCGCCGAACTCCCGGGTGACGTCGAGGAGTCCGCCGTCCTTCACATAGCCGGCGGTGTCGGTGTTGCCGTACTCCATCACGTCGGGGGCGGACGCCGGGTCGTTGAAGGCGGCCTTGACGCGTTGGGCGCGGGTGTCGACCGGGATGTACTCCACCTCGACCTTCGTGCCGTCGTGGGCCTTCTCGAAGGCGGCGACCACGGAGTCGACGACCTTCTCCTTGGGTGTGTTGCCGACCTCCTGGAAGAGCCAGACCCGCAGGGTGCCGGAGGTGTCGTCCTTGTCGGAGGAGGAGTTGGAGGAGGTCTGGGGTGCGCAGGCGGTGAGGGCGAGGGCGGTCAGGAGGACGGTCAGCCGGGGGGAGAGCTTCATGGAGTGGGGCCTCCGAAGTGCGTTGCAACATATGCAATGGCGATTTCGCTCTGCACAACGGAGGCTAGGGACTCCATGAACATGCCCACAAGAGGTCTCAACCACTTCGTGACCGGCCGACGCACCCCGTGCAACGGCGGACAGCACAAAGGCCCCCAAGGCACGCCGAAACGCGCCTGGAGGCCTCAGGGGGACTCAGCCGGGCAGACGGACCTACTTGTCGCCGCCGCCCTTGCCGTCGCCGTCCCCGCCGGCGCCCATGGACTCGTAGATCTCCTTGCACATGGGACACACGGGGTACTTCTTCGGATCGCGGCCCGGCACCCACACCTTGCCGCACAGCGCCACGACGGGGGTGCCGTCGAGGGCGCTCGCCATGATCTTGTCCTTCTGGACGTAGTGGGCGAAGCGCTCGTGGTCGCCGTCGCCGTGGGACACCTGTGGCGTCGGCTCTACGAGGGTCCCCGTACCAGTCCCGCGCTCGGGCTCAAGAGTGCTCATGAAAGCCAGGGTACTTAAGGTCACACCCTTCAGTTGAGCGAAGGGTCGTCCGGATACGTGGCCACCATCGCCAGCTCGTTGCGCTGGCGGCGCAGGACCTCGCGCCAGAGTCTCTCCGGGGACGGCGAGGACACGTCACCGGGCTCGGACTCCACGACGTACCAGGCGCCCTCCACCAGCTCGTCCTCCAGCTGGCCGGGGCCCCAGCCGGCGTACCCCGCGAAGATCCGCAGGGAGCCGAGGGCCGAGGCGAGCAGCTCCGGCGGGGCCTCCAGGTCGACCAGGCCGATCGCGCCGTGCACCCGGCGCCAGCCCAGCGGGGCTCTCTCACCGGACGCGCCGCCCGGGATGACGGCGACCCCGAGCGCCGAGTCGAGGGAGACCGGGCCGCCCTGGAAGACGACCCCGGGCTCACCGGCGAGGTCCGCCCAGCCCTCCAGGATGTCGCCGACGTCCACCGGGGTCGGCCGGTTGAGGACGACACCGAGGGAGCCCTCCTCGTCGTGGTCGAGAAGGAGCACCACCGCACGGTCGAAGTTCGGGTCCGCCAGGGCGGGCGTTGCCACGAGCAACCGCCCTGTGAGCGAGGACACCTCGGTCATGCCAGACATGATCCCGCATCTTCCCCTCGAAGGGGGAGGCAATGCGGGGACGGGAGGGAATGCAGCTCAGGGCTGAAAGAGGCATGCCCGGCGCACGGCCGGGCCGGTGACCCCATGTACCCGTGAGCGAACGGTGGGTGTTGTGACACAGCTATGACGTAGCTGGGCGGTACTTGGGCTTACGGAAGGGGGGTGGACGGCGATTACCCTTTCCCTTCTGGCCCCTGCCCCACCAATCGGAACGCGAGATACATGACCGTCAACGGCAATGACGACGTACTGCTTGTCCACGGCGGAACCCCGCTGGAGGGCGAGATCCGTGTCCGCGGTGCGAAGAACCTCGTACCGAAGGCCATGGTCGCCGCCCTGCTGGGCAGCGGGCCGAGTCGACTGCGCAACGTTCCGGACATCCGTGACGTGCGTGTCGTACGCGGTCTGCTGCAACTGCACGGTGTGACGGTCCGTCCGGGCGAGGAGCCCGGCGAGCTGGTGATGGACCCGACGCACGTCGAGAGCGCCAACGTCGCTGACATCGATGCCCACGCGGGTTCCAGCCGTATCCCGATCCTGCTCTGCGGTCCGCTGCTGCACCGCCTCGGGCACGCCTTCATCCCGGGCCTCGGCGGCTGTGACATCGGCGGCCGTCCCATCGACTTCCACTTCGAGGTGCTGCGGCAGTTCGGCGCGACCATCGAGAAGCGTGCGGACGGGCAGTTCCTGGAGGCGCCGCGGCGGCTGCGCGGTACGAAGATCCGGCTGCCGTACCCGTCGGTGGGCGCGACCGAGCAGGTGCTGCTGACGGCCGTGCTGGCGGAGGGCGTCACCGAGCTGTCCAACGCCGCGGTGGAGCCCGAGATCGAGGACCTCATCTGCGTTCTGCAGAAGATGGGCGCCATCATCGCGATGGACACCGACCGCACGATCCGCATCACCGGTGTGGACTCGCTCGGCGGCTACACCCACAAGGCCCTGCCGGACCGCCTGGAGGCCGCGTCCTGGGCTTCCGCCGCGCTCGCGACCGAGGGCAACATCTACGTCCGCGGCGCCCAGCAGCGGTCGATGATGACGTTCCTCAACACCTACCGGAAGGTGGGCGGTGCCTTCGAGATCGACGACGAGGGCATCCGCTTCTGGCACCCCGGTGGCCAGTTGAAGTCCATCGCGCTCGAGACCGACGTGCACCCGGGCTTCCAGACGGACTGGCAGCAGCCGCTGGTGGTCGCGCTGACGCAGGCCACGGGTCTGTCGATCATCCACGAGACGGTGTACGAGTCCCGGCTCGGGTTCACCTCCGCGCTGAACCAGATGGGTGCTCACATCCAGCTGTACCGCGAGTGCCTGGGCGGCTCCGACTGCCGCTTCGGCCAGCGCAACTTCCTCCACTCGGCGGTCGTCTCCGGACCCACCAAGCTCCAGGGCGCCGACCTGGTCATCCCCGACCTCCGCGGCGGCTTCTCGTACCTCATCGCGGCCCTCGCGGCCCAGGGAACCTCGCGGGTGCACGGCATCGACCTGATCAACCGCGGCTACGAGAACTTCATGGAGAAGCTCGTGGAGCTGGGCGCGAAGGTGGAGCTGCCGGGCAAGGCGCTCGGGTAACAGGCAGTCGTACGAACGCCGATGGGGCGGTCACCCGAGTCCGGGTGACCGCCCCATCGGCGTTGACAGCGGCGCGCCCCTCAGGGGCGCGGGGAACTGCGCGACCAGCCACGGCGGTCCCGTCGGCCGAAGGACGGCCCGCAGTTACCCGGCGCTCAAAGCGGAGCGCTTTCGCTTACTTGCCCTTGGCGGCTTCCTTGAGCTTGGAGCCCGCCGAAACCTTCACGCTGTAGCCGGCCGGGATCTGGATCGGGTCGCCGGTCTGCGGGTTGCGCGCGGTGCGAGCGGCACGGTGGGTGCGCTCGAAGGTCAGGAAGCCGGGGATGGTGACCTTCTCGTCGCCCTTGGCGACGATCTCGCCAACGGTCTCGGCGAAAGCGGCCAGAACGGCGTCGGCGTCCTTGCGGGTCACCTCGGCGCGGTCGGCCAGCGCGGCCACCAGCTCACTGCGGTTCATGTTCTTACTCCCGTGTTCTTCTTGCCGTTGAGGCGTGCCACGCGGCGGAGCCGCATGTTGGGCGCTGTCGTTTGCCGATGCGCCGCGCCCAGAGACGCATCCTGCCCCTACCTGCGGCGGGAAAGCCAATCCGGCACCCGTAGGAGTCGTGAGAACACCCTAGGGAGTCACACGAAAGGCCTGAGCGTGCCCGCCAACCTAACGGGCGGCCGTCGGCCAGGGGTTCCGCGACGCGCCGATGCAGGGGCCGTGGTGGTGATGCTCACAAGCCGCACAACCACCCACAGCCCTTGCACAGTACGACACGGCTACGACAACGGCCCGCGGTGCCCGGCGTCACCGGGCCCCGGCGCCCGGGTCAGGCGGTGGCGCCCGCCGCCTTCGCCGCCTCGCGCACCGCACCGGCGACCGCGCCCGCGACCTTGTCGTTGAAGACGGACGGGATGATGTAGTTCGGGTTCAGCTCGTCCTCGCTCACCACGTCCGAGAGGGCCGTCGCGGCGGCCAGCATCATGTCCGTGTTGACCGTGCGGGACTGGGCGTCCAGCAGACCGCGGAACACACCCGGGAAGACCAGCACGTTGTTGATCTGGTTCGGGAAGTCGGAGCGGCCGGTGGCGACAACCGCCGCCGTCTGCCGGGCGATTGCCGGGTCGACCTCGGGGTCCGGGTTCGCGAGCGCGAACACGATCGCCCCCTCGGCCATCGCGGCCACGTCGTCGCCGTCGAGGACGTTGGGCGCGGAGACGCCGATGAAGACGTCGGCGCCGCGCACCGCTTCCTTCAGCGTGCCGGTCAGGCCCTCGGGGTTGGTGTTGTCGGCGATCCAGCGCAGCGGCGAGTCCGCGGCGGCGTCGACGAGGTCCTCGCGGCCGGCGTGCACGACGCCGTGGATGTCGGCGACGACGGCGTTCTTCACACCGGCGGCGAGCAGCAGCTTGAGGATGGCCGTACCGGCCGCGCCGGCGCCGGACATGACGACGCGGATGTTCTCAATTGCCTTGCCGGTGACGCGAAGTGCGTTCTTCAGGGCGGCGAGGACGACGATCGCGGTGCCGTGCTGGTCGTCGTGGAAGACGGGGATGTCGAGGGCCTCGCGCAGGCGCGCCTCGATCTCGAAGCAGCGGGGGGCGGAGATGTCCTCCAGGTTGATGCCGGCGAACCCGGGGGCGATCGCCTTGACGATCTCGACGATCGCGTCGGTGTCCTGGGTGTCCAGGCAGATCGGCCAGGCGTCGATGCCGGCGAACCGCTTGAAGAGGGCCGCCTTGCCCTCCATGACCGGCAGCGCGGCCTTGGGGCCGATGTTGCCCAGGCCCAGCACGGCCGAGCCGTCCGTCACGACCGCAACGGAGTTGCGCTTGATGGTGAGGCGGCGGGCGTCCTCGGGGTTCTCGGCGATCGCCATGCACACGCGGGCGACACCCGGGGTGTAGATCATCGAGAGGTCGTCGCGGTTGCGGATGGGGTGCTTGGACTGCATCTCGATCTTGCCGCCGAGGTGCATCAGGAACGTACGGTCGGAGACCTTGCCGAGCGTGACGCCCTCGATGCCGCGCAGCTGTTCGACGATCTCGTCGGCGTGCGCCGTGGAGGTGGCCGCGATGGTGACGTCGATCCGGAGCTTCTCGTGGCCGGAGGCGGTCACGTCGAGGCCGGTCACCGAGCCTCCGTGGGACTCGACGGCCCCGGTGAGCTGGGAGACCGCGGTTCCGCTCGCGGGCACCTCCAGCCGGACCGTCATCGAGTAGGAGACGCTGGGCGCCGTTGCCATGGCCGACTTCCTCTGCTTTCAACGTGACGCTGTATGCCGTCCGATCGTCGCACCTACTGATGAGTAGGCGTTAGCCGCGCTGGATTGCGATCGTTGTGTTCACAGCAAAAGAGGCCCACGTCACGTTTTCCGTGACGTGGACCTCTTCTTCCGCTCAGTGACACCGACCCGCCATGCTCGCCTCGCGGCAAGTGGTCCCTCTAAGGGACGAAGGTTGGGCCCGGGGGCTTGGATCGGGCCGGTGCCACACCCAGGCTAACAAACGGATCCCGTAAGGCCATTCCCGTCTCGAGAGTTCTTCGAGCGCTAATCCCTCAGCAGGTCAGGCACCCCGGTCCCGTCCGGCTGGTCACGGTCGCCCGACACGATCGTCAGCTGCTGGGTCGCCCGGGTGAGGGCGACGTACAGCACCCGCAGGCCGGCCGGGGACTCGTCGGCGATCTCGGCCGGGGAGACGACGACCGTGGCGTCGTACTCCAGGCCCTTGGCCTCCAGGCTGCCGAGGGCCACCACCCGGTCGCCGAGCCCGGCGAGCCAGCGGGTGGCCTCCTCGCGGCGCTGCATGGCGACGACGACACCGACGGTGCCGTCGACGAGGTCGAGGAGGCGGGCGGCCTCGGCGCGGACGGTGGCCGCGAGCGAGTCCCGTACGACGGCGAAGCGGGGCTCCACCCCGGTGGAGCGGACGGCCGAGGGGGAGGTGGACCCCGGCATGGCCAGGGCCAGTACCTTCGCGGCCAGCTCGGCGATCTCGGCCGGGTTGCGGTAGTTCACCGTGAGCTGGAAGCGGCGGCGGGGACGGGTGCCGAGGGCCTCGTCGCGGGCCTCGGCCGCCTCGTCGGGGTCGGACCAGGAGGACTGGGCCGGGTCGCCGACGACCGTCCAGGTGGCGTGCCGGCCGCGGCGGCCGACCATGCGCCACTGCATCGGCGTGAGGTCCTGCGCCTCGTCGACGATGACGTGGGCGTACTCGGTGCGCTCCTGGGCGAGCCGCTCGGCACGCTCGCGCTGCGACTCCTCGCGCACCGGCATCAGCTCCTCCAGGCCGGTGAGCTGGTCGAGCGGGTCCAGTTCGCGCTTCTTCCGGGGGCGCGCCGGGGTGCCGAGGATGGCCTGGAGCTCGTCGAGCATGGCGATGTCGTGCACGGAGTACCCGTCGCGCTTCAGCGAGCGGGCGACCCTGCGGACCTCGCCGGGGTTGAGGATGCGCCGGGCCCAGCGGCCCAGCCGCCGCTCGTCGGCCATGGCCGCCATGACGTCCTTCGGGGTGAGCTCGGGCCACCAGGCGTTCAGGAAGTCGATGAAGGCGTCCTCGGAGCTGACGTCCTCGTCGAAGGAGGAGCGCAGCTCGGCGGCGAGCTCGGGGTCGGTGTGCCGGCCGGCCGCGCCGGACTGCGCCCACAGGGCGTCCAGGAGGAGCTTGCGGGCGCGGGGGCGCAGCAGGTTCACGGGCGCGGTGCCGCCGAGGGCGCTCTGCCGGATGCGGTCCAGCTCGGCGGACTCCAGCTCCAGGCGGCGGCCGAAGGCGACGACGCGGAGGCGGGTCGGCGCCTCCGAAGGACGGCTCTCGTCCTCGCCGAGGGTGAGCTGTCCGGCGGCCGGCCTGGTCTCCAGCGCCCCTCGGGCCGCCTTCCGCAGGACCTTGAGCATGCGGTACGAGCCCTTGGCGCGGGCGACGGCCGGGCTGTCGTACAGCGTGGCCTCGGCGCCGTCGACGAGGGAGCCGATGGCGCGGATGGCGACCTGGCCCTCCTCGCCGAGGGAGGGCAGGACGCCCTCGGTGTAGGCGACGAGCAGGGGCGTGGGCGAGACGATGAGGATGCCGCCCGAGTAGCGGCGCCGGTCCTGGTAGAGGAGGTAGGCGGCGCGGTGCAGGGCGACGGCCGTCTTGCCCGTGCCCGGGCCGCCCTCGACGTACGTCACGGACGCGGCGGGGGCGCGGATGACCAGGTCCTGCTCGGCCTGGATGGAGGCGACGATGTCCCGCATGGTGTGGCTGCGGGCCTGGCCGAGGGCGGCCATCAGGGCGCCGTCGCCGATGACGGGCAGTTCGTGGCCGTCGAGGAAGGCCCTGAGCTCGGGGCGCATCAGGTCGTCCTCGACGCCGAGGACGCGGCGGCCCTTGGAGCGGATGACCCGGCGGCGCACGACCCGGCCCGGGTCCACCGGGGTGGACCGGTAGAAGGGGGCGGCGGCCGGGGCCCGCCAGTCGATGACGAGCGGGGCGTACTCGGAGTCGAGGACCCCGATGCGCCCGATGTGCAGGGTCTCGGCGATGTCGGCGGTGTTGTCCTCCCGCACGGCGCCTTCGGCGGGCTCCACGGCGGTGTAGGCGCCGTCGGGTCCCTTCTTGCCGTCCTTGCCGAGGAGGAGGTCGATCCGGCCGAAGAGGAAGTCCTCGAACTCGTTGTTGAGGCGGTTGAGGTGGACGCCGGCCCGGAAGACCTGGGCGTCCCGCTCGGCGAGCGCGCCGGGCGTGCCGACCTGGCCTCGCTTGGCCGCGTCGTTCATGAGGAACTCGGCCTCGTGGATCTTCTCCTCAAGGCGCCGGTAGACCCGGTCGAGATGGTCCTGTTCGACGCTGATCTCCCGGTCACGAACGGAGTCGTGATCCGGATCGACCGCGGTTTCCTGCTGAGCCTGAGCGGCCACCGGGCCCCCTTCTGACGTGCTGGGCAGCCGTCAACCCTAAGTGAAGGGGGCCGGTGGAAGCTACGCGTCGGCCGTCACGCGTTCTACGCGTCGACCTGGACGAGCTTCTTGCCGTCGAAGGTCATGACCTCGAAGTGGTCGATCTGGTTGGGGTCGAAGGCCGCGCCGCCGTGGACGTAGAGGGGCTGCTTGGCCTCTTCCGACTTGGCGTTCGGGATGCCGTAGCCCCAGTTCGGGACGGACCAGGAGGTGACCGTCTCGCGTTCGCCGTTCTTGCCGACGGCGATCAGGGAGCACTTCTCGGGACCCGTCACGTTCTTCAGCTGGAGGACCGCGTGGGTGCCCCAGTCCTTCTTCTCCACCGCGACGGTCGCGGTGACGTCGGTGCTGGGGTCGGTCGCGGTGACCTTGTCCTTGATGACGTCGAAGGCTTCCTTGGCGGGGCTGACGGTGGTGTGCGCAGAAACGTTCCCACCCGAGTCGTCGCCCGTCGCTCCCACGGCGACCAGCGGACCGCCGATGATCAGCGCGGCGGCCGCGGCGACCATGTAGAAGCTTCGCCGGCGCTTCTGGGCGCGGCGTTCGGCGACCTCGTCGACCAGCTTGTTCACCAACCGCGGGCTGGGCTTGGCGGACAGCGACTCACCGATCGCCGGCGATCCGGTCCCGGGCAGGTCCGCGAGCGCGGCCAGCATCGGTTCCATCCCGGCGAGTTCGTCGAGCTGCTGGGCGCACCACTCGCATCCGGCGAGATGCATCTCGAAAGCGGTTGCCTCGGCGTCGTCGAGGATCCCGAGGGCGTAGGCGCCGACGGTCTCGTGCTCGCTCGGCACCGGTGATCCCTGCATAGCACCAGACATACCCGAACCACCTGTGCCGAATCCCTGGTTTCCCCCGTAAACACTCATCACGCCGTCACCCCCCGCTCCTCCAGTGCCAGCTTCATCGACCGCAGGGCATAGAAGACCCGCGAGCGGACGGTGCCGCTGGGTATTCCGAGCGTCTCGGCCGCCTCATTGACGGTACGCCCCTTGAAGTACGTCTCGACGAGCACCTCCCGGTGGGCGGGAGTCAGGTCGTCGAGCGCGTCCGACAGCGTCATCAACCACAGCGCCTTGTCGATCTCGTCCTCCGCGGGGATGACCTCCAGCGGCGACGGATCGACCTCCTGCGGCCGGGCCTGCCGGCTTCGGTGGCCGTCGATGACGATGCGCCGGGCGACCGTCACCAGCCAGGGGCGTACAGATCCGGTCGCTCGATTGAGCTGACCGGCGTTCTTCCAGGCACGGATCAGCGTCTCCTGCACGACGTCCTCGGCTCTTTGCCGGTCTCCGGCGACCAGCCTGAGCACATACGCGAGCAGGGGTCCCGCGTGCTCTCTGTACAGAGCACGCATGAGCTCCTCATCAGGTTCCGAGGGCTGGGACATGCGATGTCGGGCCCTCGATCCACGTTCATTGGCCACGACGGAATCCTTGCGCACGCCCACCTCCGATGTCCGGGGGTTCCCCCGACCGGTCGCTCAACACGGGGTACGGACGTGGGCCGTTGAGTGTTCAAAGTGACGTGACAGTTTTCTTCCGGGTGACGTGACGAGGGGGGACATGCACGCACATTCCCACCGTGCGATCTTTACATTTCCACCACATCGGCAAGATCGGCTCGGCTGCCCGGGACGCGGCCGGAGTAAACGGCGTGTAATCGAAATCACTTCGACGCCCGCTCCACAGAAGCCGCATAACGGACTCCCGGCTTCCGCCGTGACCCCCTCAAGCGCGGGCGAGGGCCGCTCGACGGCGGTGCCGGGCGACCCTTTCGCGGTTCCCGCAGACCTCACTGGAGCACCAGCGCCTCCTGCGTCCCCGTGACGTGTCCAGGTAGACGATCGGGCAGTTGTCGCCGGCGCACTGCCTCAGCCCCGCCCGCGCGAGCGGATCGGTGAGCAGCTCTACGGCGTCCCGGGCGATCGCCCCGAGCAGCGCGGCCAGTTCGGGTGGGCCGTCCAATCGCCGTACGAGCGTGCCGTCTTCGGCCGACACGGCGCGCGGGGCCGGGGGCGCGACCCGGGCGAGCTCGTTGACGCGGGCGAGCGCGATGTCCGTACCGGCGGACCCCGTGCGCACCAACTGTCCCAGGCGGCCCCTCAGTTCACGGAAGCCCACCAGCCAGGAGACGCCGGCGTGCGTCAGGGGGGTGTCCGCCGGGACCAGCCCGGAAGCGACGATCCAGGCGCACAGCACCTCGACCGAGTCGAGCCGTTCGACGGGGTGGGTGGTCGCGAGGAGATCGAGGCAGATCCGTCCGGCGTCGAACCGCAGCTCGTACGGGGCCGCGGCCGTATCAAGTGCCATGTGCCTGTCACCGCCTAGGGGTGCCGTGAGAAACGGTCGGGAGAAACGGTCCCGGGAGAAACGGTTCCCTCTCACAGTGCCCTCCCGTCCGCGCCGCCGGAAGTCCTCGTACCGGAGGCGCGTGGACGCAGGCGTATGGGGCTGGGCGTCTCGGCCATGTCAGCGGCGGTTCCGGGCCCGTTGACTGGAGGACATGACGAAGCGAAGCGGGACGACGGGCGGGGTACTGGGGGCGGCCACGGTCGCCATGGGGCTGATCGCGGGGACGTTCTACGTTTTCGCGTGCGCGGTGATGCCGGGGCTGGCCCGCAGCGACGACCGGGTCTACGTCGAGGTGATGCGGAACATCAACGACGTCATCCAGAACCCGGTGTTCATGCTGAGCTTCCTCGGGGCGCTGCTGCTGACCGGGGTGGCGGCGTGGCAGGGCCGCGGGGAGCCGCACCGCCGGTGGGTGTGGGCGGCCCTCGCCGCGTACGCCCTCGCCTTCCTGGTGACGGTCGCCTTCAACATCCCGCTCAACAACGCCCTGGACACGTCCACCGACCCGACCGCCGCACGCACCGACTTCGAGGACGCGTGGGTGGCGTGGAACGTGGTGCGGTCGGTGCTGTCGACGGTGGCGGTGGGGTTCCTGGCGAGGGCGCTGCTGGTGCGGGGGCGGTCCTACGCGTCGGCGGCCTCGGTGTCGGCGACCGGGGCGAGCGTCGGCGGGTGACCTCGCCGACTTCTACGTGTCCGCGTACTTGGCGTCGGCTGCCGGGTCCAGGGCGAGGCGGTAGCCCCGTTTCACCACCGTCTGGATGAGCTTCGGGGCGCCGAGGGACGTACGGAGGCGGGCCATGGCCGTTTCCACCGCGTGTTCGTCGCGGCCCGCGCCCGGCAGGGCCCGCAGGAGTTCCGCGCGGGCGACCACCCAGCCGGGCCGGCGGGACAGCGCGCGCAGCAGGGACATCCCGGCCGGTGGTACGGGGCGCAGGGCGCCGTCGACGAGGACCGCGTGGCCGCGGATCTCGACGCGGTGGCCGGCGATGGGCAGGATGCGGGCCCGGGCCGGGAGCTCCTGACAGAGGAGCTGGACGAGCGGGCCGAGGCGGAAGCGCTCGGGCTGGACGGTGTCGACGCCGCGGGCCTGGAGGGGAAGGGCCGTCACCGGGCCCACGCAGGCCGGGAGGACGTCGTGGTTGAGGGCGGCCAGCAGCTCTGGGAGCAGGCCCCGCTCCTCGGCCCGGCTCAGGAGCGACGCCGCCGCGGGGGCGCTGGTGAAGGTCAGGGCGTCCAGGCCCCGGGAGACGGTGGCGTCCAGGAGGCGGTCCACCGGGCCGATGTCCTCCGGTGGCATCCACCGGTAGACCGGCACCCCGAGCACGTCCGCTCCCCCGGCACGGAGCGCCTCCACGAAACCGGGCAGCGGCTCGCCGTGCAGCTGGACGGCGATACGGCGCCCTTCGACACCTTCCTCCAGCAGCCGGTCCAGCACCTCGGCCATGGACTCGGACGACGGCGACCAGTTCTCGGTCAGCCCGGCGGCCCGGATCGCGCCCTTCACCTTGGGACCGCGCGCCAGCACCTCGACGCCCCGCAGCCGCTCGAGCAGGTCCTCGCCCAGCCCCCAGCCGTCGGCGGCCTCGATCCAGCCCCGGAACCCGATCGCGGTCGTGGCCACCACGACATCCGGTACGTCGTCGATGACCTGCTTGGTCGCGGCGAGCAGCTCGCTGTCGTCGGCGAGCTGCACGATCCGCAGGGCCGGTGCGTGCAGGACGGCGGCTCCCCGTCGCTGCAGCAGTGCGCCCAGCTCGTCGGCCCGGCGCGCGGCTGTCACCCCGACGGTGAAGCCGGCCAGGGGGCCGTGTTGTTCTGGTCGCTGCTGTTCGTCGTACATAACTCTCGTCCCGCAGTCGAGTCGTTAGCACCTACACCGGGTGTGGCGGCACCTGCATGCCGACCGAGCCTGTCAACGGCGCGTGACAGGCTCGGTTCGGCTTCATTGCGCCGGTGTTACGTCACACCTCGGCGTAGCTGAGCTGGGGCTTCGTCTCGGCGGCAGCCGTCGCCTCCGTCTTGGCGGCCGTGCGGCGAAGGTATACGGCCCACGTCACCGCGAAGCAGAGGGCGTAGTAGACGAGGAAGGTGACGAAGGCGCCGGTGCCGGAGCCGTTCGACAGGAACGACTGCCGGAAGGCCAGGTTGATGCCCACGCCGCCGAGCGCGCCGACCGCGCCGATGAGCCCCATGGAGGCGCCGGAGAGCCGGCGGCCGTAGGCGACGGCCTCGTCGCCCTGGAGCCCCTTGGCGAGGGCCTTGGTGTGGAAGATGCCGGGGATCATCTTGAACGTCGAGCCGTTGCCGACCCCGCTGAGGACGAACAGCACCACGAAGGCGGTGGTGAACAGCGGCAGCGACTTCTGCATGCTGGCGAAGACCAGGACGGCGGTGGCGGCGCCCATGCCGACGTAGTTGTAGAGGGTGATCTTCGCGCCGCCGTACTTGTCGGCGAGCCAGCCGCCGACCGGCCGGATCAGCGAGCCGAGCAGCGGGCCGATGAAGGTGACGTACGCGGCCTGGAGCGGCGTACGGCCGAACTGGACCTGGAGCACCTGGCCGAAGGCGAAGGAGAAGCCGATGAAGGAGCCGAAGGTGCCGATGTAGAGGAAGGACATGATCCAGGTGTGGCCGTCCTTCGCCGAGTCGATGGCGGCACCGGTGTCGTTCTTCACCGTGGCGAGGTTGTCCATGTACAGCGCGGCGAGGACGGCGGCGACGACGATGAACGGGATGTAGATCCCGAGCAGCACGCGCGGGCCGCCGCTGGCGCCGATGACCGCGAGGGCGATCAGCTGGATGACCGGGACGCCGATGTTGCCGCCGCCCGCGTTGAGGCCGAGCGCCCACCCCTTCTTACGCAGCGGGAAGAAGGCGTTGATGTTGGTCATCGAGGAGGCGAAGTTGCCGCCGCCGATGCCGGCCAGCAGACCCACCAGCAGGAAGGTGGAGAAGGAGGTCCCCGGCTCCATCACGGTGAACGCCGCGATGGTCGGGACGAGCAGGAGCCCGGCGGAGACGATGGTCCAGTTCCGGCCGCCGAAGAGGGCCACGGCGAAGGTGTACGGCACGCGGACGACGGCGCCGACGAGCGTGACCATCGAGGTCAGCAGGAACTTGTCGGCCGGGGTCAGGCCGTACTCCGGGCCCATGAAGAGCACCAGCACGGACCACATGGTCCAGATCGAGAATCCGATGTGCTCGGAGAGCACGGAGAAGAGGAGATTGCGGCGGGCGACCTTCTCTCCCGTCTCGTTCCAGAAGGTCTCGTCCTCCGGATCCCACTGCTGGATCCAGCGGCCGCCCCTGCTCGGGGGTGCGGGGGCTGTGCTAGGGGCTGTCATGACGCCTCCACGGTGCTTCGGGGCTCGGGGCTCTCTGAGCGGCTGGTTCCCGAAGGTAGGGAGGGCGCGTTTCCTCGCTGTGGCAGTGAGTGACCGGAAGGGAACTTTGCTCTCACCCGGCGGGTGGGCGGGATGAGAGGTACTTGCGGCCCTTTGTTACGAACGGCTCCCAGCGGCGCGGGCCGCCCCCGGAGGTCACCCCCGAGGTCAGCCCTGAGGCGCCTGCCAGTTGGGGTTCTGCTGGGGGTAGGGCTGCGGGGCCTGCGGCTGCTGCGGGTACGGCTGCTGGTGGGGGTAGGGCTGTTGGGGGGCGTACGGGCCGGGGGCGGCCGGGGGCTGCTGGGGGTAGCCGTAGGCCTGGGGCTGGGGCTGGGGCTGGGCGTAGCCGGGCTGAGGCGGGTACGGCTGCTGACCGTACCCGGGCTGGGGCTGCTGGCCGTACCCCGGCTGCTGACCGTACCCGGGCTGGGGCTGCTGACCGTACGGACCGGCGGCGAAGGGATTCGCCTGCCCCGGCACCTGAGCGCCCGGCGGCAGATACCGCACCCGCCCGCCCTCGTCGGTGACCGGCATGAACCCGGCGGCCTGGAGCCGGCCGGCGAACTTGACGTTGCGCTTGCCGTTGACGACGAAGCCGACGCCGATCACCGCGAGGAGCACGACCCAGATGACGGCCGCGGCAACGAAGTCCTCGGACTGGCCGCCGAAGCGGTACGCGAGGACCAGGCAGGCGACGCTGGCACCGGCGACGGCGTAGCCCAGGCGCTTCTTGGCCTGTCCGGTGAGGTCGAAGTTGATCCGGGCCTTGAGGAGTTCGAAGGCGTCGGGGACGAGGGGCGGCACGGAAACCCCGTCACCGGCGTTCGGATACTGCGCCCAGTTCTGCGCGGCGCGGGCGCGGGCCTGCGGGCTGGGGTCGGGGACGAGGAGCATGACGAGGGCGTTGTTGCGGCCGCCGCCCTGGCGTACGTCGGCGTACTCGTACCCGAACTGCTGGGCGATGAAGGCGAGTCGGGCGAGCTTCTTCACCGAGGCCATGGGGCTGGTGAGTTCGACTGGCTCGCCGCTCGCCATCAGCCGCAGCATCTTCTGCACTTGCCGCTTGCTCATCGCCGTCCCGCTCCCCACCGGCCCCTTCGGGCCACCCCGTTCACTTCCGCAACCGGGGCAGTCTCGCATGCCGTATGCCACGGGGACACCGCTGTCCCCCGCGGTTTACGGGATCTTGGCGTGCGCACCCATGCCGGTAATCTCTGGGTCACGTGTGATCTGTGGGGGGACTGTGCGAAGTAGAGCGGTGGCGGTGCTGGCGTGCCTGTTGGTGGCCGGGTGCTCAGGCGGCGGCGAGGACAAGCGCTCCGGTCAGGAGATCCTCGACGAGGCGAACAAGACGATGAGCGGGCTGACGTCCGTGACCGTCGAGGGGACGACCACCAACCCGGAGGGCAAGGGTTTCACCGGCCGCATCACGACCGACCTCCACAGCAGGTGCACCTCGAAGACCACCTGGAACTGGAACAAGGCCGCCCTGGAACAGATCCGGATCGGCAAGACGGACTACGTCCGCCCGAACCGCGCGTACATCGAGTGGTGGTCGGACAAGCCCATGAGCGGACCCCAGAACACCTGGATCAAGACCCCCACGAGCAAGGCCGAGCCGGGCGACGGGCTGGCCGCCTGTCCCCGGGACTTCTCCTCCTTCGGCACGGCGAAGAGGGGCGAGCCGACCGAGGTCGACGGCAAGGCGGCGATCGCGGTGATCGTGACGGACAAGTCGGTGCGGACGGGGAAGTACACGTTCTACGTGGCGACGGAGGGCAAGCCGTACCTGTTGAAGGTCGTGTACAAGGGGACGGACTTCCACACGACGACCACGTACGGCGCCTTCAACAAGCCCTTGGACGTGAAGCCGCCGACGAAGGTGCTGGACACGGGGGCCTTGGACCCTTCGTGAGAGCCGATTCAGCGCCCGGCCTACCTCCCACCCACCTCGAACCAGAGCAGTTTCCCGGCCCCCCGATCGAGCAACCCGTCGCCGAGAGCCCACCCACCCCAGGAGTCGGCGTACTCCTGGACGAGCAGCAGCCCCCGCCCACCCTCGGCCTCGACCGCGACGGGCGGAACCCGATCACCGGGTGCCCTGGCCAAACTCACCGCGAAGATCGCCGCCAGCAACCGCGGCCTCCCCGTACTCTCCGCGCAAGGCAGCGTGTCCGCGTACCTGACCTAATTGGCTGGAGAACGTCGGCGTCCACCAGCTCCACGAGAACACCCACACCCGCTACACGGCCTGCGTGAACCGGTACCTCGTCCCCGGCCAGGGCAAGAAGAAGCTCGCCAAGCTCACCGCCAAGGACGTCCGCACCCGGCTCAACCAGCTCCGCACCACCTGCCAGTGCTGCTGGCGCGGCATCGACGCCCGGCGTAATGAACCCCGTTGCTGCGCCGTCGGAGCATGCTGCTCCAAGCGGCTCTCTCCGCTGACACTGACCTACATCCACTCCGTGCTCAATCCGCACTTGAACACGCTCTCCGCGAGGAAGAGATCCCGCGCAACGTCGCCCGCAACAGCCGCACCGGCACACTCCGCCCCCGACGCTTCGAACCCCTCACCACCGACGAAGCCCGCCAGTTCCTCACAGCCGCCCGCGGACACCGGCTCCATGCCCTGTTCGAACTCGCGCTCCACACTGGACTCCGCAAAGGCGAACTCCTCGGCCTGCGCTGGGAAGACCTCGACCTCGACCGGAGCACGACTGCCATCCGCCGCACCCTCCAGCGCACCAACACGGGCGGACTCACCACATTGCCCACCAAGACCCGGGCCTCCGAACGCCGCATCGCCCTACCGACGCCGTGCCTGCGCTCTCTCAAACAGCACCGCGCCCGACAACTCCAGGAACGCGAAGCGGCGGGGACGGGCTGGAAGGACAGCGGCTACGTCTTCACCAGCCCCGACGGTGCCCCGGTCGAAAGGTCCACCCTCACCCGCCACTTCAACGCCCTGCTCCGCCGGGCCAGACTCCGCCGCATCCGGTTCCACGACCTCCGCCACTCGGCGGCCACCCTCCTCCTGGAACAAGGAGTGGAACTCGTCGTGATCAAGGAACTGTTGGGCCACGCCCACATCGGCGCCACCGCTACCGTCTACGCCCACGTCCGGCTCCGTCTCCAGCGCGACGCCATCGACCTCCTCGGCCACGCCCTCCGCAACCCCGCCGAGATCACCGGCAAGCCCGACGATGGCGACGCACCACCGCTCTGCGCGGCCCCCGTCCGCTGACGTTGCCGTCAACTACTGCCGTCACGGCACGCTGAAGCCCCGCCGGGCACTGCCTGGCGGGGCTTCAGATTTGCGTGTGTACGTGAGCTACTGGCCCCCGATGGACTCGCGGAACCGCCGCACCTCAGAGACGGTCGTCGACCACTCAGAAATTTGGTTCCCGTCCTCGTCAACCAAACTCCGAGCCTCCACATATCGCCAAGGCTCTTGCGGATTGAACTCTTCTTCGAGGCCATCCAGGAAGATGATCGAATTTTGCACGTGGACAGATTCCCCTTCCCGGTAAATGGGCCAGCAGAAGATGAAGTTAGCGGTCTCCGGGTCTGTGATCGAAGAGATGAGGCACGAGGTCGAATTGTCGCTCGCCTCAAGCTCCCTCAGGGCTCTCTCCCAACTTCGAGAGTAGTCAGCCACCGTCCAGAAGATCAGGTCCATCGGGAATTATTCTGAGAAATCCCCGACCGTGACCCTACCGGTAGCCTCGGAAGGCGACGAGACGCCACCCTCCGAGGCGGGATAACCGATCACTTCGATCGCGAATCGGCTATTCCTTGAGAGAGCTGCTACTCCGCCTCACCCCTCACCAGGGCTCTCCCATGCTGCTCTGACTACGCCATCTGAATCCGGCACCACGGCGCACCACCCAGCCAAGGCCGCATCCGCCAGCATGAACGAAAATCCCCTGCCAGCTACTTCGGCGAGACTATCGGCCCCTCCTGGGTGGGCGCGGTAAATAAGTTGGCCAGGCGTGAGCGGGGCTTCGAACGCAGTGAAATCTTCGTCCAATAGCCCTGCATCGAGCCGCAGGTCCGGGTTTGCGACGACGCAGAGGAGCGAGCGAGACCGTACAACCTGTGCCACCTCCGTCATATTTCCCGCAGTCACCCGGAACCATCGGCAGCCGTAAGCGCCGTGCGCCCAGCGCTCGCACAAGAGCACTAGCCCATCAGCCGCCGCTCGAACCGAGTCCCAAAACTCGTCATCCACGACGCCATCGACAAGTCTTGGTTCCTCCTCCGGGTCCGGTTCCGATGTGCGCCACTCAAGAGACAGGTTGTCGCCAGTGAGCCCGGTAAGCGAATTGGCTACCGCTGGATCCATTGAGAGATGGATGGCCCCATCCCATCCCGACTCGACGCGAAGCCGCCCCGGCGTGATCAGTCGGCAGTACGGCCCGAACCCAGCCGCCATCCGCTCAGCGAGATCTATCGCCTCCGCCGGGCTGGCCTGCATCCCGTTGCGGAGCCTCCAGTACCGGTCAGGGAGCGGTTCGCTGACCAGCAGCTCACTGACCTCAAGATGGTCAGCTCCGCATTCCTCGATCACCACGTTGAGCAACCTCCGCAAATCCGCCGCGTAGGCACTCCAGGCCGGCGCCTCTGCCAGGGAGGCGCGCACATGCTGGTCGCTCGGGCTGACGACTAGCTCGGCTGTCATTTGGCTAGCCACTTGAGACCCAACACCTCTCCTGTCGGGGATACATCCAGCCCATACGTTCCGTCCCGAGCCGAATCCTTCGTCGACTGGAAAGGATTACGGAAGCTGGCACCCTTGAATACCGCCTGCTTGTTATGCCCGGTCCGATCGTAGGTGATATATCGAGGTTGACCACCTCCAGCCTTCTTGTTCTCCCAAATTGGGGCCCCGCCTGCAGACTTCATTTTGGTCTTCGTGTACCCCAAGAAATTCGCAACATCGTCGGACTGTGCACGCGTGAGCGAGTTGCAGTTGCTGTTGTGAACGAGAACCGGCGTCTGCCCAGCGAGTACATAGTACGTATGCAGGTCATCAACCGTCAGGTTGTACGTACGCGCATCTCCGCTGAAGCCCCGGTTCCCGGTGACGATGACAACGGCACCGACGATCTACCGCCCTTTGTCGCAGCGCCCAAGGGCCACTTCAAGGGGGCGTTGATCACCCACAACGGCGACATCTACGGCGGTGACGGCCTCCAAGACCTCGTCGTACGGTTCGGAAGCAGACTCTGGGTCTACCCGGGCGACGGCTACGGCGCCGTCAACATCGACCGGCGGCAGGAGATCCTGCTCCCCGCTGGGGCCCCGAGCCCTTCGGTCCTCACCCAGATCCTTGCGGCGGGCGACATCACCGGCGACGGCCGTACCGACTTCTTCGCCACCGCAGGCGACGAGCTGTGGGCCTTCACCGGGTACCACGGGGCCACCGTCGACCAGGCGATCCGCCTGTCCGCCACCGGATGGACCAGCCGGGACCTGGTGACCGTCATGGACGTCAGCGGGGACGGTGTCGCCGACATGATCTACCGCACCGACGCATCGGGGCGCCTGCTGTTCCGCAAGGGCATCGCCGCCGCCGGTGGCGGGACCGATCTCGACTCGCTGGCGTCCGCGGCGAACTCCTCGGGCGGCGTCGACACCGAGTACGGCGCCTCCGGCTGGTTCAGCACCGACATTCCGCTGCTCATGGGCACGCCGGACGCCAACAGTGACGGCACTCCCGACATCTGGGCCGTGCGGCCCAACGGCTCCGTACGGTTCTACGTCGGCAGCAAGACCGCGGGGACGGGCCCCGGAACGGAGGTCGTCGGAGCCAACGACTACTGGCAGAAGCGCATCGGTATCGGCTGATGTCGACGGACCGCCGCGCGGCTATCCTCTACCGGACCCCGCAGAGGAATGGGAGAGTCCATGTCCGCCGAGTCGAGGGCCGAGGGGCCGCGCGCGACGCAGTCCGGTGCGCGGCGCTCTGTTGCCGGAAATGTCGCCTTCGGGGTCGGTGTCGTCGTCGTGCTGGCGGCCATGGCGCTCGGCGTGTACGCGGCCGTGGCGCTGCTCGGGGACGCGGTGGATCGGGCGCCGCTGTCCGATGTCGTGCCGGAGGACGGGCGGATCGCCTTCGTCATCGGCGGGATCGCCGTCGGGGGCGTCACCGGGCTGATGGTGCCGGTGATCGTCTTCGGGATGTTCAAGGGGGGCGAGGAGCGGGTCGGTCTCGGGGCCGCCCTGCGGAAGATCCTCGCCGTGCTCGTCTTCGACGTGTATCTGCTGGTCGTCGCCCTCCTGGTCAGCCAGCTCGGCTGGGTGTTGCCCAAGGGGCTCGTCAACGTCCTCGGCGTCTTCGCCGTCGGCTTCAGCTGGATGCCGCTCGCGATGCTGCCGTGGGAGCGGTTCGGGCTCGGGGAGCCTCCGATCAAGCGGCGGTCACGTCAGGCGGAGTGACTCCGCCAGCTCGTCGGCCATCTTGGCCAGCGCCTCGCCGAGGCCCGGGGAGCTCCAGAGGAGACGGCACTCCAGTGCCGTGCCCGTGAAGCGGGTGGGCAGGACGTAGTGGGCGACGCCCTCCACGATCTCGCCGGACGCGGCCTCGGGGGCCGTGGGCTCCATGCGCTGGACGCGGAGCGCCGGGCCCAGCGGGAGGTCCACCTCCTCCAGCAGCTGGGTGCCGAAGAACGGGCCCTCCGTCTGTCCGACCTCCGCGCGCAGGGCCGCGACCGTCGCCGCCTCCGGCGGGACCTTCACCTCGCGGACCGTGTAGCTCGCCAGGACCGGGGCGTCCGGCGGGGTGAGCAGGGACGCGCACAGGGCGTTCTGGCGGCGGGCCGCACCCCAGTACCAGAGGACGTCCGTGGCGAAGGCGTCGTACAGGTCCGGTCCTGTGCCCTGCGCCAGATGTTCCCCGGCCACCTGCCGTGCCCAGGTCTCCGGGTCCTCCGTGCGCAGGTCCAGCACCAGCCAGTTGTGCGGGGCGGGCAGGTCCACGCGGCACTCGGTCCAGTCGGTCGCCATGCGGGTCACCGACCCGCCAGCGACGCGTCCGGGCCCGTCACGTCGATGTCCTCGTCGCCGCCGAACAGGCCGATGAAGCTGTTGGTGTCGGAGCCGGCGCCGGTGCCGGTGGCGCCGAGGGCCCAGGAGTTGTAGGAGAGGGCCTGCTTGAAGGCGTCCGGGGTGCCGATGAAGTTCAGGTCGGTCGGGTCGATGTTCTTCATGCGGCCGAGTTCGTCGACCATGCCGGGGCCGACGTACATGCTGGCCAGGCCGCGGGCGCCGGCGGTGTTGTAGGCGTTGCGGGCGGCGGTGAGGTTGTCGCCGACCTTGAAGAGGTCGCGCCAGTTGCCGCGGATGGTGCCGAGGTCGTCGGCGAAGGAGCGGGGCAGGCCCTTGAAGGCGGCGGCGAGGGAGACGTCGGGCAGGGCGCCGGCGCCGTTCGCCCCGGCGCGCGGGCCGACCATCGCCTCGACGAGGCGGCGGCGGGCGGCGGAGTTCATGCCCCGGTTCCAGGCACGGACGTAGTCGTCGGCGGCCGCCCACACGCGGCTGCGTCCGACGGTCGCGGCGAGCTTGGAACCGGCGGAGAAGACCCGGCCGATGCCGAAGGTGGCCAGGCCCAGGGCGTCCATGGCCACGTCGCCCCAGGAGCCGTCGCCGTTGATGGCCAGCAGGACGTGGCAGACCAGGGAGATCACGGTCATCACCAGCGCGATCGTGCCGAGCACGCCCGCCAGCGCCTGGCCGATGACCGGGATCCAGCCGACGAGCAGCGCGAGGATGCCGCAGACCGCGGCGATCGCCCCCGTGATGTCACTGATGATCTTCAGGGCGTCGCGCAGGTCGTCCAGCCACGAGTCGTTGAGGCCGTCGCCCTCGGTGGTGTCGTGGATCTTCTTGGCGGCCTTGTCGCCGGCCTCCTGGTGGCGCCGCTTGACGTCCGCGAGCTGACCGCGCAGGTCGGCGAGGCCGTCCTGGAGGTCGGTGACCTTCTTGTCGAGCTTCTTCTGGTCGGCGTCCTCGGTGCCTTTGGGAGGGTTCTCGGCGCTCGACTTCGCCTTGCTCAGGTCGCCGGCCTTGGTCTCCGCGGCGCGCAGCAGCTTGTCGGCGTCCTCCTGGATGGTCTCCAGGTCGGTGTAGTACGTCTTCAGCGCGGACGCGGCGTCGGCGTAGCGGTCGTGCGCCTTGCTCACCGTCTTCGCGGTGTCGTTCGCCTTGTCGGCGAAGGCGCGGCCCGCCTCGGAGTCCCAGCTCTCCTGGTTGCCGAGGCGGCGCAGCGCGGCCGCGGTCTCGGTGATGGTCTTCGCGGTGGCCTCGAAGCGGCGGGAGAGCGCCTTGAGGTCGGTGACGTCGCCGGGGACCGGGTCGCCGCTCTCCCCCAGCACCTCCCAGCGGGGGTCGGCGGGGCGGGTCACTTCTTCTTCCCCTTGCCGATGAGCGCGTTGTAGAGCGCGGTGTCGAGTTCCTTGTACGCCTTGCCGGACTCGTGGGCGACCTGGCCGAGGCCCTGGATCTCCTCGATCATCTTCTTGCGGTTGTCGTCCCAGCCGTCGGAGAAGTCCTGGAGCCGCTCGTGCAGTTGCTGGTGGCCGACCGTGCGGCGGTCGTACTGGTCCATCAGCTTGTCGAGTCCTTCGAGTTCGGTGGCCACCGTCCGCAGTCCGGTGCCGGCCGTCTCCAGGTCGTCCGTGGAGACCCTCAGTCGTTCGCCCATGTCTCGTCATCCCCCGTGTCGTCCTGCCGCTGCCAGCGCAGTGTTCCGGCGATCGCGTCGAACAGTTCCACCATGGCGTCGGCGATCGGTTCCAGCGGTGTGCTGAAGGTGAGCATCAGCACCTCGTCGCGGCCCGGGACCGGTACGAAGTACTCGACGACCGTGTCCTGGAACTCCGACCCCAGTTTCCGCGACTGCCTCGACTGCTCCCGCCGCACCAACCGGGCCGCCCGCCCCACCGCGGGCAGCTTCGTCAGCCCGGCCTCGCCGGAGCCGGCGAGCGCGGCCACGGCGTCGAGCGCGTCGAATCTCTGGTGCAGGCGGGAGACCAGCAGCGAGGCGGACAGCGGGATGCCGCCGACCTCCAGGAAGGAGAGGTACAGCACGACGCCGCCCTGCTCGACGCCGGCCTCGGCGGTGTCGCGCAGTTGTTCCTCCGCCTTGCGGCGCAGGACGGGCTGGTCGTCGACGCCGGCGAACTGCCGTCTGATCAGCGCGGCGATGGACGCCTCACGGCGGTCCCGCGGCTGGAGCGGCATGCGGTACCAGTCCACGGGCGTGACCAGCCCGAACACCGGCGCGGCTGCGGCGGGCGGGGCGAGGGCGGGTTCCTGGCTCAATTTCGTCGGTCTCTCGGTGGTGGTGCGGGCAGCGCCACGGTAGCGGGGGCTCGGAGCGGGCACCAGAGCGACGGGTGGGGTGCGTGAGGTGTTCCAGGGCGGGCGAGAAAGTGGAAGCAGACTCCTCCGTTTTGCTGGCGTGAGCAACTCACGTGCAGGGACGTTCAGTTGCGCTTACAGGGTGAGCCCGCACCTTTTGCCGGAGCAACCGCGCGGAGGCACTTGCTCCGGATATCCGGGTCTTGCCGGGGTGATCACGGCTCGCCTAGGGTCTGCGGTGATCAAGCGGATCCGTCTTTCTCCGCCGCTGCGGTCGGCTCTGCCGCCGCTTTCCCCTACGGCCTCCCGACGGAACACGCCAAGTGCGTGACGTCCGCAGGCAGTTCTCTCTTTTCTTTTCTTCTCTTCCCTTCCTCCGGTGCCTTTTCTGTGCGCCGGCATTCCCTCACCTCGAGAGCGACATGACCAGACGGATCTGGGCTGCCGTCATCACGTCCGTGATGGCCGCCACCCTCAGCGCGATACCCGCCCACGCCACCGACTCCACGTCCACCACCTCGACGGCCACCACTGCCGACGACCCGATCGACCCGCCCCTCTACGACGAGACCGCCGACGGCGACACCGTCCGCGTGAACGTCGTCACCGAGACCCGCGCCGACCTCGCCGGCGCGGCGAGCGTCGGCGACACGTTGCAGTCCTTCGCCACCCTGCCCCTCGTCACCCTGCGCGTCGACAGGTCGGGGCTGGCCGAACTCGCCGCCCAGGACGGCGTCGTGAGCGTCACCGAGGACGGGCTCTCCGCGCCCTCGCTGGACCAGAGCATCCCAGTCATCGGCGCCGACACCGCGCACAAGGCCGGCAAGACCGGCGCGGGCAGCGACATCGCGATCATCGACACCGGGGTCGCCACGAACCACCCGTTCTTCAAGGACCGGATCGTCGCCGAGGCCTGCTTCTCGCCGATCGACGCCGCCTACGGCGCCACCAGCCTGTGCGGGAACGGCGCCGCCGCCCAGGAGGGCACCGGCGCCGCCAACTCCGCGGCCGGCGCCTGCGCCACCCTCGACGGCTGCGACCACGGCACTCATGTCGCCGGTATCGCCGCCGGTGACGGCACCGGCCTGAGCGGCGCCCCCGCCACCGGTGTCGCCCCGGACGCGGGCATCGTCGCCATCCAGGTCTTCTCCAAGCTCGACTCCACGAAGTACTGCGGCACCACCAACCCCTGCATCCGCAGCTTCACCAGCGCCCAGATCGCCGCGCTGGAGAAGGTGCTGGCGCTCAAGCAGGCCGGCACCCCGATCGTCGCCGCCAACCTCAGCCTGGGCTCCGCGAGTTACTCCACCGCCTGCACCAAGGACGCCCGCGCCGCGGCCATCGACAAGCTCTACGCCGCCGGTGTCGCCACGGTGGTCGCGGCCGGCAACAACGGCAGCGCGACCGCGGTGACCGCCCCGGCCTGCGTGCCCAACGCGGTCTCGGTCGGCGCCACGACCGACGACGACCAGATCGCCTCCTTCTCCAACCACGGCCCGCTGCTCGACGTCCTCGCCCCCGGCAACGGCATCATCTCCTCGGTCCCCGGCGGCGGTTACGACTCCAAGAGCGGCACCTCCATGGCCACCCCGCACGTCGCCGGTGCCCTCGCCGTCCTCCGCCAGGCCTACCCGACCGAGGGGCTGGCCAGCCTGATCTCGCTGCTCGCCACCACCGGCAAGCCGGTCACCGACGAGGCGGGCGTGACCGTACCCCGGATCGACGTGGCCAAGGCCGTCGCCGCGGTCGAGCCGAAGCCCGAGGCGGACAAGAAGCCGCGCGCCTTCCAGGTCGACAACGACAAGGACGTCGCCATCCCGGACGCGCCGACCGGCGCCACCGGCACCGCGGTGACCTCGCCGATCACCGTCGCCGAATACCCGGGCAACGCGCCGAAGAACCTCAAGGCGTACGTCAACATCACCCACGCCTTCCGCGGTGACGTGAAGCTGGAGCTGATCGCGCCGAACGGCACGACCCACCTGCTGAAGGCCGCGAGCGCCTCCGACGGCGCCGATGACATCATCGCCACGTACACCGTGGACGCCTCCGCCTCGGTCGCGAACGGCGAGTGGAAGCTGCGGATGACCGACACGGACGACGGGGACGCCGGCACGCTGACCACCTGGTCGCTGATCTTCCCGACGCCGTTCGAGAACACCACCGCCCAGACCATCCCGGACTCCGGCACCCTCAGCTCCACCATCGCCGTCTCCCAGATCGACGGCAACGCGGCCGGGCCGCTCCAGGTCTACGCGAACCTCACCCACACCAGGATCGGTGACCTGAAGCTCGCCCTGACCAGCCCGGACGGCAAGTCGTACACCCTCAAGCCGTACGGCTCCGAGGCCGGCGGCACCCTTCAGACGACGTACGGCGTCGACGCCACGGACGCGGTCGCCAACGGCACCTGGACGCTCAAGGTCACCGACTCCGCGACCGGTTCGACGGGCACCCTCACCGGCTGGTCGCTCGGCTTCCCGTCGTACGAGAACCAGACCGTGAAGGCCATCCCGGACAAGAACTACACGGAGATCTGGACCAAGGCGGACGGTCTGTCGGGCGTCGGCTCCGGCAAGCTCAAGGTGTACGTGGACGTCGAGCACAAGTACCTGGGCGACCTCAAGATCGACCTGATCGCGCCGGACGGCTCGATGCACCTGCTCAAGGACAACGGCGAGGAACCCGGCGGGACCCTGCAGAAGGTCTACACGGTCGACGCCACGGATCTGCCGGTCAACGGCTGGTGGAAGCTCCGCGTCGACGACGTGGCCACGGGTGACACCGGGACGGTGCGGAACTTCGTCGTGAGGTTCTGACGCCCGGTCAACCGCCCTGCGACTGCGCCCCCGCACCTGTTCCGGTGCGGGGGCGCAGTCGCTTGCGGGGCTTATCGTTTCTCGATAACATCGAAACTCGATACATCGAAAAACGATAAGTGAGGCGGGGGACCATGTCCGAGGACCGGAAGATGCTGGAGCCGATGGCGACGGTGGTGTCGATAGCGCTGCGGGTGCTGTTGGCGCTGGTGACGCTGGGGGTCGTCTTCAGAACCGTGCACGGAGGCTGGGGCGGCGGCCTCGTCTGCATGACCGACGACTCGATGTCCGGATCTACGGGCGCCGAGCGCTTCTTCCCCGAGAAGGGGGTGTCGGTCGACACGATCCCCCACTACTGCGCGGACTCCCCCAGCATGTCCCTGCACCTCATGGACGAGTTCAGCACACTGCCCTCGGCAGTGCTGCTGATCGGCGGCCTCTTCCTGCTGCACCAGCTCCTCAAGGGCGCCGCCCGCGACGGCATCTACACCACGCGTACGGCCTCCCGGATGCGGGTGCTCGGCTGGTGGCTGCTGGCCGGCAGCGTGGTCGCCGAGCTGATCGAGTCCAACCTCAAGGCCGCCGTCCTCGCCGAGCTGACCACGGTAGAGACCTTCTCGGCCGCCTCCTGGCTGGAGATGTGGTCCACCCCCTACCTGCTCATCCTCACCGGCCTCGGCCTCCTCACCTTCGCCCGTATCACCAGCGCCGGCGCCGCCATGCGCGAGGACCTCGAAGGGGTCGTCTGATGGCCGAGGACGAGCACGAGGGCCACGACATCGAGGTCCATCTCGACAGGCTCCTCAGCGAGCGCGGGATGACCGTCACCGAACTCGCCCACCGCGTCGGCGTCACCAACGTCAACCTGTCCGTCCTCAAGAACGGGCGCGCCAAGGCGATCCGCTTCACCACCCTCACCCGGATCTGCGAGGTCCTGGACTGCCAGCCGGGTGATCTGCTCAGCTACCGCCCCAAGTCATAAGGAGACAGGACATGTTCGGCGTCATGGACACCAGCATGAAGATAGTCATCGCCGTCGTCGCGGCCGCTCTCGTCACGGGCGTGATCCTGCTCGGCCGCTGGCTCGCGAAGAAGTAACCGCGGAAAGCTCAATTGCGCCTCAAGTAAACCGACTTGAGTTCCCCGCAAGCTCAATTGATCCTCAGGAAAGGCCATTTGAGCTTCCCGCGCCCCCATTCCGTGCGGAAGGATCAAGGCAAGCGAGAACGCCGAAGGGGAAAGGCGGAATCGCTTGTAGGGGGGCGAATCATCGCGCTTTCCCTACTGCTTATTTCAGTTCGTGTACTCATTTCACGTAACGGAGGCAGTAGATATGCGTACCACGTCGAAGATGAACCGTCAGCGGCTCGTCGGGATCGCCGTCGCCACCGCGGCGGCCATCACGATGGCGGCCCTGCCGGGGTCCGCGTTCGCCGACGACACCACCGGCACCACGCCCGAGGCCTACGAGGCCTACCTGGTGGAGCAGGTGGAGCTCGGCGACTCGGACGCGCAGGAGACCCTGGACCAGTACTCGGCGCTCTCCGACGGCGACAAGGAACAGTTCGTCGATCTGCTGAACGATCCTCAGCGCGGCCAGGAGCTGGGCGACTTCATCTCGGACGTCTCCGACATCGAGTCCATAGACGAGGAGCACTACACCACCGAGACGAGAAAGGAGGCCGCGGACGGCGACGTCGTCCTGGAGGCCACCCTCGCCGTCGAGGAGACCGAGACGCCCCCGACCACCGACGAGGAGCTCGCCGACCCGAGCGCCCGGTACTACGACCGGAGCGCCTGGTACTCCGTCTCCGACACCATCTTCGGCGTGAAGGTGACGACCGTGAAGATCGGCGTCAACTACCGCACGACCTCGTCCCGTGTCGTGAAGGTCTACGGCGGCTGGGCCTCGCACCGCAACTTCGTGCCGTTCGCCGAGTTCTCCAACAGCCCGGTCCAGACGTGGATCTCCGCCGACCCGGCGAACAACGCCACCGCGCAGACCATCTGGCAGGGCAAGTGGTCCGGGTTCTCCTGGGACGCCCGTGAGCGCATCTGGGCCGACCAGAGCGGCTTCAAGGGCGGCTACCTGAAGTAGGCCCCTCCCGTCCCGCACCGGCAGAGCCGGTCGTGTCGAGCTTCTCGCTCGGTGCGGCCGGCTCTGCCGGTTTTCTGTGCGCCAATCCATCGGGCGCCAATCCATCGGGCGCACCTCCACCGTGCGCACCTCCACCGTGCACACCTCCACCGTGCGCACCTCCACCGTGCACACCTCCACCGTGCGCACCTCCACCGTGCGCACCTCCATGCTCGAACGCGCGTGCAAAACGGTTTGCCGCAGGCCGGTCCGGCCCGATAAGAAGCCTGCATGCTTAGAGGCAGCAAGGTCGGGCTCCGGGCCCGGCACGAGGACGACATCCCGGTTCTCCAGGCCGAGCTCTACGACGACGTGGTCACCACCTCGCGCGCCGACGGCCGGCCGTGGCGGCCGCTCCCGCCCAGCACCACCGACGGGAAGTTCGTGGTGGATCCCACGGACCAGGAGAACCTCCCGTTCTCGGTGGTGGACCTGGAGAGCGGCGAGCTGGTCGGCGCGGCGACGCTGTGGGGCATCGACACCCACCACCGGTGCGCGCACGTCGGCCTCGGCCTGCTGCCGTCCGCCCGTGGCAAGGGCTACGGCACCGACGTGGTCGCGGTGCTGTGCCACTACGGCTTCGTCGTGCGGGGCCTGCACCGGCTACAGGTCGAGACGCTGCCGGACAACGTCGGGATGCTGCGGTCCGCCGAGCGCAACGGCTTCGTCCGCGAGGGCGTCCTGCGCTCCTCGGCCTGGGTGCTGGGCGAGTTCATGGACGAGGTGGTCCTCGGACTGCTCGCCGAGGAGTGGAAGCACGGCACGAACAGCTAGTTCGCCGCAGCGCAGAACGAAACGCCCGGCCGGGTCATCCCGGCCGGGCGTTTCGGTGGTGCGGTCAGGTCAGAAGGTCAGCGCCCAGTCGTCCAGCGTGCCCGTCCCGCCCGCCGACTTGTCGGCGACCTGGAGCTTCCAGGTGCCGGCGATCGGGGAGGCGCTCGCGTCGACCGTGTAGACCTTGGTGAGCGTGCCGCCCGGGTCCGTGGCGTTGGTGGCCTTCACCGCGTAGACCAGGCCGTTCGGGGCGACCAGGTCGATCTTCACCTCGCCGAGCCACTCGTGGGTGAGCTTGAGGGAGACCTTCAGGGTCTTCGGCGCGTTGCCGGAGATGCCGGTCAGCGTGATCGGCGCCTGGAGCGTGCCCGCGTCCGGGATCGCGTACGTGGACTGGCTCTCGATCGACGGGAAGGTCAGGGACCAGTTGTTCAGGGTGCCGGTGCCGCCCGCCGACTTGTCGGCGACGAGGAGCTTCCAGGTGCCGTTGGCCGGAGAGGCGGTCGCGTCGACGGTGTACGTCTTGGTCAGCGTGCCGCCCGGGTCGGTGCCGTTGGTGGCCTTCAGGGCGTACGTCCGGCCGTCGGGGGCGACCAGGTCGATCTTCACCTCGCCGAGCCACTCGTGGGTGACGTTCACGGACGCCTGGAGCGCGCCGGAGGCGTTGCCGGTGACGCCGTCCACGGTGATCTCGGAGGTGAGGGTGGCCGCGTCCGGGACGGCGGCGGCGGTCGTCCTCGCGAACGGGGTCGGGAACGTCAGCGCCCAGTCGTCGATGGTCCCGGTGCCGCCGGCGGACTTGTCGGCGACCTGGAGCTTCCAGGTGCCGCTCGCCGGGGAGACGCTCGCGTCGACCGTGTACGTCTTGGTCAGCGTGCCGCCCGGGTCGGTGCCGTTGGTGGCCTTCAGGGCGTACGTCTGACCGTCGGGGGCGACCAGGTCGATCTTCACCTCACCGAGCCACTCGTGGGTGACGGCCACGGAGACCTGGAGGGTCTTGGGCGCGTTGCCGGTGACCCCGGAGACGGTGATCGGCGACCGGACGGTGCCCAGGTCCGGGATGGCGTACGAGGCGTCGTTGAGGATCTTCGTACGGCGGGTGGTGTCGGCGGGCGCCGGGTCCGGCTGGGGCGTCGCGGCACCGACCGCCTTGCCGACGTCGATCCGGGGGACGGTCACGCCCGCCTCGTCGGTGACCGGCGTACCGGTCGACTTCAGCAGCGCCTCCAGCTCGGCGAGGGTCTTGTCCGGGTAGGCCTGGCGCAGGACGGCGAAGGCACCGGCGACGTGCGGGGTGGCCATGGAGGTGCCGCTCATGGAGTCGTAACCGCCGCCGGGGACCGAGGAGATGATGCCGTTGCCGGGAGCGAGGACGTCGAGCAGCGGGCCGTGGTTGGAGAAGGAGGCGATCTGGTCGTCGTCGGTCGTGGCGCCGACCGAGACCGCGTTGGGCACGCAGGCCGGGGCGGTCACCGCGGTGGGGCTGCCGTTGTTGCCGGCCGCGACGACGGTGGCGACTCCGGCCTCGTAGAGGCTGTCGATGACGGTCTTGCGGGCGTCCTTGGTGCAGGCGGTGGAGTAACTCGCCGAGCCCAGGCTGAGGTTGGCGGCGACGATCGGGGTGCCGGCCTGCTTGAGCGCCAGCACCTTCTCCAGCGCGGCGATCTGGGCGCTGGTGAAGCTGCGGATGCAGGGGTTGGTGGCGCCGCAGTACTTCGTGGAGTCGAGCTTGGAGAAGACCTGGATGGCGACGATGTCGGCGCCCGGGGCCACACCGGTGGCGGGGGCGCCGCTCAGGCCGGTGCCGTCACCGGCGGCGATACCGGCGACATGAGTGCCGTGGTCGCACTCGGCGATGGCTGCGCAGGTGCTCGCGTTGGCGGCGCCGGTGCCCTCCTGGGTGGCCGCGCCGTTCCCGCACAGGCTGGTGGCGCCGTAGTTGGCGTCGACGGGCGAGAAGCAGGCCTCGGTGGTGACCCGGCCCTTCAGGAACGGGTGGCCGGCGGCGACCCCGGTGTCCAGGATCGCGATCGCGCTGCCCTTGCCGGTCTTTCCGGCCGCGATGGCCTTGTCGCCGCCGATGATCGGCACGCTCTCGTCGAGCGACGGCGCGACCAGCTCGTCCTCGGTGACGCTGACGACGCCCGGCTGGGCCGCCAGTTCGTCCAGGCCGCCCTTGTCCACCTCCAGGGTGACCACGGGCAGCGTCTTGAAGGACAGCACCGTCTCACCGGCGCTCGCCGCAGTGGCGATATCTCCGCGGTCCTCGGTGACGACATTGACGCGTACGGTGCCGCCGTCGGCGGTCTCGTCGTAGAGCGGCGGATCGATCGGGTCGGATTCCGTCGCCGTGGTCGAGATGTCCGTGGCGGCGTATGCGGGAATCACCCCGAGGCTCACGGTCATCAGCACAGTGGCGACCGTAGCCCATATCTGTCTCTTCATCGTCACTCTCAACAATGCGCGGGCATGACGAAACATGCGGGCCGAATAGAGAAAAGGCGAATTACCGTGAATTACCCTGGCGTTGCACCGGGCACGGTTCCGCCTTTCCCCTTCGGCGTTGCCGCGCAGGCATGATCCTTCCACGGGGTCATGGCCGCGAGCGAGAGCTACTCAGGTGTTCTGAGCTTCAATTGAGGCTGATCCATATGCTTGAGCTGCAATTGAGGGTTTATTTGAGGCTCAATTGAGAGTGCGTCATCAGGCCCGGTGGGAACCGGACTTGGCGCGGGTCCGCTTCCCCTGGGAACCGTCCGGCCACAGCTGCGGCCTGCGCTTGGCGGCGAGGTCCTCCGCCCAGCCGAACCAGACGATGCAGCTGCCGATGAGGATCCAGGTGAAGACGAGCACCGGCCACGGGCTCTCCAGGAACCAGGAGAAGTGCTGCCACATCAGGTCGATGCCCCACAGCCGGTCCCAGATCGTCATCGCGACCACGATGCAGGTGTTGTGCCACAGATAGATCGTCACGGCACGGGAGTTGAGCAGGGTGATCGGCCGGTCGAAGCGCTTCAGCCGCCCCGGCCACTCGGACCAGGACGGGCTGACGTGCAGCAGGATCATGACCGTGCCCAGCGACCACAGGGCCTGCGCGAAGGGCATGCTGTCGAGGTCGTTGCCCTGGGAGAAGTCGTGCTTGGTCGCGTACCAGAGGCCGAGCAGGGCGATGGCGGGCGCGACGGACGGGACGACATAGCGCGGCAGTCGCTTGAGGATGCCCTCCTGGTGGGCCATGCCGAGGATCCAGCAGGCGCCGAAGGTGCTGAAGTCGGTGAGGGCGGAGGGGATGCGCTCACCGGGCAGCGTGATGTAGCCGAACTCGAAGGCGGCCGACAGCACGATCGGCGCGAGGACGGTGGCGACCGGCAGGGCGCGCAGCGCCTTGAGGAGGAACGGCGACAGCAGGACGTACCAGAGGTAGGCGCGGATGTACCAGAGCGGTCCGGCGAGGTCCACGGCCCAGTTCTCGGCGAGGTAGCCGTGCACTCCGGGCAGGCCCTCGGCGTACGGCGGGTCGCTCAACGGCAGGACCCAGTAGACGAGGTGGAGCCACCACCAGCCCGGGTGGCCGTCGTCCGACGGACCCCAGCCCTGGACGACCATGCCGGTGACGCCCACGACGCCCAGCAGCCACAGCGGCGGCAGCAGCCGGCGGACGCGGCTCTTGATGACCTGCACGGCCGGGCGTTTGAGCGAGCGGGCCATGAGGTTGCCGGCGAGGGCGAACATCACGCCCATGGACGGGAACACCAGCGGCAGCCAGGCCCAGCCGGTCAGGTGGTAGAGGACCACCCGGAACAGGGCGAGGGCCCGCAGCAGGTCGAAGTAGCGGTCGCGGACGGGGCCCTTGGGCCGGGCGGCGGCCGGGGGCTGGGGCTGCTCGGGGACGGTCGGCACGAGGGGAACGGTCACGTCCACGGCTTTCTGCGGTGAAGAGAAGGAGGGGTGGTACGGCGTGCTCATCAGACGGGCCTCCCGTCCATGACCTGCCGGCGTCCGGCGGGCGCGCTCGGCGGGGCGGAGACGCCGCCCTTGCGGCGCAGCTTCTGCCAGCGCAGCCGGCCGCCGGTGAGCGCCGTGATCCAGGACTGGAGCAGCACGACGTACATGAGCTGGCGGTAGAGGATCTGCTGGAGCGGCAGCGAGATCAGCGGGGTGAGACGTTCTCGGTCCAGGACGAACGCGTAACCGGCGCACACCAGTTGGACGGCGAGGACGCCGAACCAGGCGAGGATCGTCTTGTCGGTGGGCCCGAAGACCAGGCCGTAGACGAGGAACACGTCGATCAGCGGCGCCAGCAGCGGCGCGACGACCATGAAGAGGGAGACGAGCGGCAGCCCGACGCGGCCGAAGCGCCCCGAGGGACCGCGTTCCACCAGCGCCCTGCGGTGCTTCCAGATCGCCTGCATGGTGCCGTACGACCACCGGTAGCGCTGGGACCACAGCTGCTGGACGGACTCCGGCGCCTCGGTCCAGGCGCGGGCCTTCTCGGCGTAGACGACCCGCCAGCCGTCCCGGTGCATCGCCATGGTGATGTCGGTGTCCTCGGCGAGGGTGTCGTCGCTCATCCCGCCGACCCGCTCCAGGGCGGAGCGGCGGAACGCGCCGACGGCGCCGGGGATGGTCGGCATGCATTGCAGGACGTCGTACATCCGGCGGTCGAGGTTGAAGCCCATCACGTACTCGATGTGCTGCCAGGCACCGATGAGGGTGTCCTTGTTGCCGACCTTGGCGTTGCCGGCGACGGCGCCGACGCGCGGGTCGGCGAAGGGCTGGACGAGTTCGCGGACGGTGGCCGGTTCGAAGACGGTGTCGCCGTCCATCATCACGATCAGGTCGTGACGGGCGTTGGCCAGACCCCGGTTGAGGGCGGCGGGCTTGCCCGCGTTGAGCTGTCTGATCACGCGTACGTTGGGCAGCTGAAGCCCTTCCACCAGCCGGGCGGTGCCGTCGCTGGAGCCGTCGTCGATGACGATGACCTCGATGGGGTGCTCGCTGCGCATCAGGGAACGCACGGTGTTCTCGATGCACTTGGCCTCGTTGTACGCGGGCACCAGCACCGACACCGGTTCGGTGACCGGCAGCGGGCCCCAGCGGAAGTCCCGGCGGCGGGTGCGGCGGGCGTGGATGCCGGAGAGCAGCAGCATCAGGGCGAAGCGGGCAAGGACGAGGAAGCCGATGACCGCGAGGCAGACGACGAGGACACCGGTGACGTGGTCGGAGGCGTCGACCAGGAGGACCCAGGCCTTGCCCTTCCACAGTTCCACACCGGTGACCGGGGTGTGCGCGCTCGGCGCGTTGAGGGCCTCGGTGAGGTTCTGGAACTTGTAGCCCTTCGCCTTGAGCTGGGGAAGGAGCTGGTCCAGCGCCTGGACGGTCTGGTGGCGGTCGCCGCCGGAGTCGTGCATCAGGACGATCGCGCCGTGGCCGGGCTTGGGCGTGGAGTTGCGGACGATCTCCTGGACGCCCGGCTTGCGCCAGTCCTCGCTGTCGGTGTCGTTGACGATCGTGAGGTAGCCGCGGCTGCCGATGTACTGGGTGACCGGCCAGGAGTTGTTGTCCATGTTCGCGGCCTTGGAGGAGTACGGCGGCCGGAACAGCGAGCTGCGGATGCCCACCGAGCCCGCGAGCGCGAGCTGGTTCTGGGACAGCTCCCAGTCGATGCGCTTCTTCGACTGGTAGGACAGGTCGGGGTGGTTGAAGGAGTGCAGCCCGATCTCGTGGCCCTCGTCCACCATGCGCCGGACGAGGTCGGGGTAGCGGGAGGCCATGGTGCCGGTGATGAAGAAGACGGCGTGCGCGTCGTTCTTCTTCAGGGTGTCCAGCACCTTCGGGGTCCAGGTCGGGTCCGGGCCGTCGTCGAAGGTGAGCACGACACTGTCGTCCGGCACGGTCATGGTGGTGCTGCGGCCGCTGCGGGTGTCGATGACCGGGCCGCCCTTGAGGATGTCCTGCGGCACCTTGTCGTTGGCCGTGGCGGGCGCCACCCGGTAGTCGGCGAGGATCTCGCTGTGGACGTAGCCGCGCAGCATCAGCATCGCCGTCATCGCGACGAGGACGAGCAGCGGCAGCAGCAGGCGCAGGGGCAGACGGCGACGGGAGCCGTCACGGGCTCCGGTCGCGGGCCCGGGACGGCTTGAGCGGGAGGCCATCAGAGGGAGTTCTCCAGGGGTGGTGCGGTGGAGAGGCCGGGCGCGCTGTCCGCGCCGTCGGCGAGGTTGTCCGTGCCGGTGCCGGTGCCGCCGGCCGGGGAGTCGGACGGACCGGGCGGGGTGGTCGACGGGGTGAGCGACGGGTCGGGCGAGCTGGTGGTGGGCTCGTCGGTGGGCTTCGCCGAGACGGAGGGGCGGGTGACCGGGCTGGTGGCGGTCTTGGTCGGCGTCGGCTTCGGGTCGGCGGACGCGCCCGGGGTGGTGGCGGTCGCGGAGGCACCGGGGGCGGTGGCACTGGCGCCCGGCGACGGGGCGGTGCCGTCGCCGGGGGTCGGCGAGACGCCGGGCGTGACGCCGGTGGCGTCGGTGGGCGCGACGGAGTCGGTGGGCAGCGGCGAGGTCTCCACCTGCCCGGCCTCCTGGCCCTCCTGGCCCGGCACGGGCAGCCAGGGCGCGTTGGAGTTGCCGGAGAGCATGGTGGCGACGATGACGACGGCGTAGATCGCGCAGGCGATGCCGACGAAGATGCCGATACGACGGAATCTGCGGCTGCGCCGGCCCGACTCGTCGACGAACACGGGCCCGTCGGAGCCGTCGGCGTCACCGACGGCGCCGCCACCGGCCTGGCCGACGAGACGGTGGTCGGCCCGCAGGGCGACGGCGTCCAGCTGGACGGTCACCTCGTGCGGGTCGTGCGCGTTGCCCCCGGCCTCGCCCCCGGTCTCGCCGACGGCACCGCTCGGGTCCCACGGGTCACGGAAGGCGGGGGCGTCGGGGCTCGGCTCGACGGACGGCCCGCCGAACGGCTCGGAGAGCGGTCCCCCGGGCAGTCCGACGAGCGGCTCGGAGAGCGATCCCGCGGGCGGCTCGGCGATCGGCCCCGCGGACGGTCCGCCGAACGGCTCGGCCGTCGGTCCCCCTGGCGATCCGACGAGCGGCTCGGAGACCGGCCCCGCGGGCGGCCGGGTGGTGGCCGGAAACGGGAACTTCGACAGCGCCTCGGTCTCGTCCCCGGACGCGAGGACTTCGGTTCCTCTCGTCTCCGGGAGCGCCTGGGTGCCGCTGCCCGTCGCAGGGAACTCCCCGCCCCCGGATGCCGCATCGGGCCATTCCGGTTGGGCGTCTTCCCGCCATTTGTTCTCGCGCACGCAATCCCCCCACGGGACAGTTCCGGGTGCGCATACGACTCCGGGCACCCGTCGGCCGAACCAGGCCCCCACCCGGCCCGAGCGCCCCCTTTATCACACGGTGCTCAGGCCACGAATGTAGCGCACACGAGGGAGGCGTGTTTGCCGTGTGTCACTTGTGGACATTTTCGACCGCCTTGTCGATGGCCGGAAACCACCCATCGGCGGGCCGGTTCAGCCACCCCTCCGCCGCCGCCAGCTCGACCGCCGCACGCCGAAGAGCATCGAAACCGGGGTGCACCAGCCCCTTTCGCCACACCAGGGACACCGGCGACAGCGGCACGGGATCGATCAACGGGCGCAACACGGTCGACGGCATGGCCGGAAAGTCCACCACGGCGAGAATCGGGGTCCTCGTCTTCGCCATGATCCTTTGGAACTCCTCGTGACCGACCGCCATCGGCGCGGGTGACGCCACCTCGATCCCGCGTCCCTCGAACAGGTGCCGGGCGAGGTCGGTCCACTCGGGCGTCCGGGGATTCCCGGCCCCGGCGTACACCTCCTCGCCGGCCAGCTCGGCCAGCGGCACCGCGTCCAGCGCCGCCAGCCGGTGGTCCTCGGGCAGCACGACGGCCATGGGTTCGAGACGGACAAGCAGATGGTCGAGACCCGAGCGCAGCGCCGGGTCCAGCCCGGCGAACCGGCCGAACGACACATCGAGACGACCGGCGAGGATATCGGCCGCCGCGCCCGTCAGACCGCTCTCGTAGCGGGCCATCAGCTCCTGCTCGGGGGCGAGTTCGCGGGCCCGCCGCAACACCCGGCTCCCGGTGCCGAGCCCCGGCGAGTTGACGTCGACGAGCAGCGGCCGAGCCTGTCCGAAGGCGGCGATCAGCTCGTCCTGCGCCGCGAGCACCCGGCGCGCGTGCGGCACCAGCCGCTCCCCGTCGCCGGTCAGCGTGACCTGCCGGGTGGTCCGCACGAAGAGCTCGGCACCCAACTCCCGCTCCAGCCGCCGTACATCACGGCTGAGCGCCTGCTGGGCGACGTAGAGCCTGGCCGCGGCGCGGGTGAAGTGCAGTTCCTCGGCGACGGCGAGGAAGGCGCGCAGCAGACGGGGATCGAGATGGACGGGTCCGGGCATCCGGTGAACCTACAACGCCCACGGCGATTGACAACAGCAGTGCGTCAATCACCGCACAGAAGGTGTTGGACCGCAAGATCACTCACCGGCGACGGTGGACCCATGCCGCAACCGACCCACCGCCCGCTCTTCACCACCACCGGCGAAACCCTGGTCATCGCCGACTTCACCCCCCGCCCACCCCGCGCACCCGGCCCCTACCGCCGCCTCTTCACCCACCCCGGCACCCGCGCCTTCACCGCCGGCAACCTGCTGGCCCGGCTCCCCATGGGCATGTTCAGCGTGAGCGCGGTCGTCATGATCGCCGGGACGCGGGGGTCGTACGCCCTCGCCGGCGCCGTCACCGCGACGGGCCTCGCGGCGACGGCCGTACTGGCCCCCTTCACCGCCCGCCTCATCGACCGCCACGGCCAGGCCCGCGTCGCCGTACCGGCCACGCTCCTCGCGGCCCTCGGCTCACTCGCCCTCCTCCTTTGCGTGCGCTACGACGCCCCGGTCTGGACCCTGTTCGCCGCGTACGCCGCCACCGCCACGACCCCCAACATCGGCGGCATGTCCCGGGCCCGCTGGGCCCACCTCCTCAAGGGCGACGACACGTCCCTGCACACCGCGAACTCCTTCGAACAGGCCGCCGACGAACTCTGCTTCATGCTGGGCCCGGTGCTCGCGGCCCTGCTGTGCGGAACCCTCTTCCCGGAGGCGGGCACGCTGGTCGCGGCCGCACTGCTGGTGACGGGCATGCTCCTGTTCACGGCCCAGCGCGCGACGGAACCGCCGGTCCAGGAACAGACCCGCACGAAGGCACCGCTACGGGCGCCGGGAATGCCCCCGCTCCTTCTCTGCTGCCTGGCCATGGGCGCGGTGTTCGGCTCCATGGAGGTCGTCACGATCGCGTTCGCGGACGCGCGCGGCCATGCGTCGGCGGCCGGGGTCGTCCTCGGCCTTCAGGCTGCGGGGTCGTGCGCGGCGGGCCTGGCGTTCGGCGCACTGAAACCGCACGGCCGACCCGAGACCCGCCAGCCGTGGTGCCTGGCCGCGATGACGGCCCTCCTGACCCTGCCCCTGCTGACGGCGGCCACCACGGGCTCCCTGCTCCTCCTCGCGGGCGCCTTGCTGATCGCGGGCATGGCAACGGCTCCGACGATGGTCACCACGATGACACTGGTCCAGGACCGCACGCCGACAGGCCGCCTGAACGAGGGCATGACTCTCGCGGTGACGGGCTTGCTGGGCGGCATAGCAGCGGGCAGCGCGGCAGGCGGCTGGATCACCGAGCACCTATCGGCAACGGCGGCATACGGCGTACCGCTCACAGCAGCGTCCCTCGCCTTGATGATTTCGCTGACAGCGACGCCCTGAAGGGGCGCGGGGAACTGCGCGCCCAGCCACGACGGCGCCCGCACCCGCACCCGCACCCGCGAAACCACATTCACCCCCGCGAACTGATCCGCACCCGCGCCGCCCCCCTGGCCCTCAACGTCACCTCAGCCCCCACCGGCACCTCCCCCGCCTCCACATCCTCGAACGTGAAGTCACGCAGCAAGACAGCCATCCCCAACACCGACTCCAGCATCGAGAAGTGCTGCCCGATACAAGCCCGCGGCCCGCCCCCGAACGGGAACCACGCATACCGCGGCCGCCCGGCCTCCGCCTCCGCCAGGAACCGGTCCGGATCGAACCGCTCCGGCTCGGCCCAGTACGCGGGATGCCGATGAGTGACCCACGGACAGACGATCACGTCGGCCCCGGCAGGAATCCGCACGCCGTCGATCGACGCGTCGCCGACCGCCCGCCGTCCGATCACCGGCGCCGACGGATACAACCGCATCGCCTCCTTGACCACCCTGGTGAGCCGGGGCAGCGCCGCCATGTCCGCGGCCGTCGGCACCCGCCCCCCACCCAGCACTTCGTCGACCTCCTCCTGAACCCGCCGCTGCTCGTCCGGATGCCGGGCGAGGAGGTGCAGGGCGAACGCCAGCGCCGTGGCGGTCGTCTCGTGCCCGGCGACCAGAAAGATCAGCACCTGCTCCCGTAGTTCGTCGGCGTCGAGGCTGCCGTCCTCGGCGTTGCGGGCGTGCACCAGCAAACTGGCGAGGTCGTCCGACGTGCCCCCGCCGCCCCGCCGACTGGCGAGGTCGTCCACCCCGCCCCCGCCACCCCGCCGACTGGCGAGGTCGTCCACCCCGCCCCCGCCACCCCGCCGGCTGGCGATGATCTCGTCGCACAGCGCGAACAGCTCGCCTTGCAGCCGGGCCGCCCGGCGGTTGGCCGGGGTGGGCCAGGAACGGGGCGGCTTGACCGGGGACAGGCCCCGCTTGAGCGAGTACGCCTGGAGCGGCGGCAGCGTGCGCTCGACGACGTCGAACGCCTTCTCCATGTCCGTGCCGAACAGGATCCGCCCGACCATCCGCAACGCGAACCGGTGCATCTCGGCGACGAGTTCGACGACACCCCCGTCCCGCTCGCGCCACTCCCGGGCCAGTGCCGTCCCTTCGGCCGCGACCTGCCCGGCGTATCCGTCCACCCGCCGCCGGGTGAACAGCGGCTGCACCAGCCGGCGTTGCCGCAGATACGTCTCGTCCTGGCTGGTGAGCAGCCCGTTGCCGATGGAGCCGCGCAACTCCTCGTAGAAAACGTTGTCCTTGCGGAAGTTCGCGGCCTGCCCGGCCAGCACCTGCTGTGCGCCCTCCGCCGAGAAGACGGCGTAGATGTCCGCCCGCAGGCCCGGCGGCCCGGCCCGGAAGCGCACCACGTCACCGTGGTCGCGGCGGGCCCGTTCGTAGGTGCCGAGCGGGTCTGTGAGCAGGTCGTTCATCGAACCCAGCACGGGGTTCGCGGTCACTGTCGGCGCTTCGCGCGCCTCGGTCGTCATCGCCATGTCGTCTCCCCCTGCCGGCGAGCGCGGTCCCGGCAATTCTCGCGCGATCCATTGACTCGTCCACAGCCCGCACATACCTTCCATCGTCGAAGCGCTTCGACATAAGTCGTCGAAACGGTTCGACGATGCGACGCCCCAAGAACGACCCGGAGAGCCATCCGGCTCCGACTCCCCCTGGAGGCACGGGATGTTGACAACACGAAGGCGTGTGGTGGCGACGGCGGTCCTGACCGCCGGAGCACTGCTCCTGACCTCCTGCGGGGACTCCGACAGCGGGTCCTCGGGAGACGGCAAGACACTCAAGCTCTGGCACTACGAGGGCCCGAACAGCGCGATGGGCCAGGCCTGGAACGAGGCGATCAAGGAGTTCAAGGCCACCCACCCGGGCGTGAAGGTGGAGTTCGAGGAGAAGGGCTTCGAGCAGATCCAGAAGACCGCCCCGATGGTCCTCAACTCCTCCGACGCGCCCGACGTCATGGAGTACCTCAAGGGCAACGCGAGCGCCGGCCTGCTGTCCAAGCAGGGGCTGCTCACGGACCTCACGCAGGAGGCCAAGGCCCGCGGCTGGGACAAGAAGCTCAGCGCGAGCGTCCGCACCACCAGCGTGTACGACACCAACGGGGTCATGGGCTCCGGCAAGTGGTACGGCGTGCCCAACTACGCCGAGTACACGATGGTGTACTACAACAAGGACCTCTTCAAGAAGTACGGGATCGCCGAGCCGAAGACGTTCGACGAACTGACCGCCGCGATGGACAAGTTCGTCCAGAACAAGATCACCCCGCTGGCCAACGCCGGCGCCGAGTACCCGGCCCAGCAGTACCTCTACCAGCTCGCCCTGTCGAAGGCCGACCGCGCCTGGGTCGACTCCTACCAGCTCTACAAGGGCAAGACCGACTTCCACGACCCCGCCTGGACCTACGCCGCCGAGACCTTCGCCGACTGGGTGAAGAAGGGCTACATCGCCAAGACCTCCAGCAGCACCAAGGCCGAGGACGCGGGCGTCTCCTTCATCCAGGGCAAGTCGCCGATCTTCTTCTCCGGCAGCTGGTGGTACGGCCGGTTCATCGACGAGGTGAAGTTCGACTGGGGCACCTTCCTGTGGCCCGACACGCAGCTCAGCCCCGGCTCCGGCGGCAACATCTGGGTCGTCCCCAAGGGCGCCAAGAACAAGGAACTGGCCTACGACTTCATCGACATCACCATGTCGAAGAAGATCCAGAACCTGCTCGGCAACAAGGGCGGTGTCCCGGTCGCCGCCGACGCGAGCGCGATCACCGACCCGAAGTCGAAGACGCTCATCGACAACTTCAACGCCCTCTCCCAGCGCGACGGCCTGGCCTTCTACCCGGACTGGCCGGTGCCCGGCTACTACGACGTCCTGGTCTCCCAGACCCAGAAGCTGATCACCGACAGCGAGAAGCCGGACGGCTATCTGGACGCCCTCCAGGACGCCTATGACAAGGGCGCGCCGAAGCAATGACGATGACCGTCGAGAAGCGCGGGGTGACCGGCAAGGCGGCACCGGCCGGTCGCCCCCGCCGCCGCGACTCCTACGCCCTGTTCCTGCTCCCCGGTGTTCTCGCCTTCCTGGCCGTGATCATCGTCCCGTTCCTGATGAACACGTACGTCGGCTTCACCGACTGGCAGGGCGTGGGCTCCCCCAGCTGGACCGGGCTCGCCAACTACCGGGAGCTGATGGACGACTCCGACTTCTGGGCGTCCTTCCGGCACAGCCTGTTCATGGTCGTCGCGATGGCGGCCGTACCGACGGCGGTCGGACTGGTCCTGGCCGCCGCGCTGTTCGACTACATCGGCAAGCACTTCGGCTCGAAGGTCGTGGCCGTGCTGCGCGCCTGCTTCTACCTTCCGCAGGTGCTGCCGATCGCCGTCGCGGGCATCGTCTGGAGCTGGATCCTCGCCCCCGACAACGGATCGCTGAACGCGCTGCTCAAGGCCGTCGGCCTCGGGTCCTGGCAGCAGGACTGGCTCGGCGACCCCGACCTCGCGCTCTACAGCGTGATGGGCGTGATGGTGTGGGTGCAGATCGGCTTCCCGCTGGTCGTCTTCATGGCCGGACTCCAGCGCGTGGACCCGCAGTTGCACGAGGCGGCCGAGCTGGACGGGGCCGGCTGGTGGCGGCGCTTCTGGCACGTCACGCTGCCGCAGATCCGCCCGGAGATCTACGTCGTGCTGACCTGGTGCACGGTCGCCGCGCTGAAGGTGTTCGGGGCGGTGTACGTCCTGACGAAGGGCGGCCCCGGCGGGGCGACGAACGTCCCCTCCTACTTCTCCTTCACCACGTTCTTCGAGAAGACGCAGGTCGGCTACGGCGCCGCGATCTCCACCGTGCTCACGGTGATCATCCTGGCGCTCTCCCTCATCGGCCTGAAACTCCAGACCCGCGCGGAGGAACGAGCATGAGCACCGCGCTTAGGCGTTACCCCGTCCTCATCGCCCTGTGCGTCGCCGCCCTCTTCATGATCGTGCCGTTCCTGATCGTCGCCCTGAACGCCTTCAAGTCCCCGGCGGAGTACAGCCAGAACGGCCCGCTCAGCTTCCCCGACGGCTTCTACGTCGACGGCCTGAAGGATTTCTGGGAGCGCGTCGACTACAGCCAGAAGCTCTTCAACTCCCTGCTGATCAGCGGCTTCGTCGCGATCCTGGCGGTGGCCCTGTCGGTCCTGAACGCGTACGCGATCGGCGTCGGCCGGGTCCGGGGCCGCACCTGGGTCCTCGCCTTCTTCGTCCTGGCGAACATGCTGCCGCAGGAGGCGCTGGTCTACCCGGTCTACTACCTGAGCAAGCAGGCCGGCCTGTACGACACCCGGCTGAGCGTGATCATCGTGTTCACGGTCATCCAGGCGGCGTTCGGCACGTATCTCCTCTCCTCCGTGCTCGGCGAGTTCCCACGCGAGATCATCGAGGCCGCCCGGATCGACGGCGCGAACAAGTGGCAGATCCTGTGGCGGATCGTCGTCCCGGTGAGCCGCCCGACCCTCGGTGTGCTGGCGGTGTTCTTCTTCATCTGGACCTGGAACGAGTTCCTGCTCCCCCTGGTCATGCTGATCTCCAACGACAACCAGACGGTGTCGGTGGCCCTCGGCGTCCTCCAGGGCCAGCGTCTGATGGACGCGACGATGACCAACGCGGCCGCCCTGCTCGGCGTGCTGCCCGCGATCGTGTTCTTCCTCCTCTTCCAGCGCACGCTCACCCGCGGCATCGCCGTGGGAGCCGTGAAGTAAGGAACCCCCACATGAAGTTCACCAACGGCTACTGGCTGCTGCGCGAGGGCGTCACCGCGGCCCACCCGGTCGAGGTCCTCGACGTCACCGCCGCCGAGGGGGCGCTGGAGATCCACGCGCCCACGCAGCCCATCCGCCACCGCGGCGACCTGCTGAAGGGACCGGTCGTGACCATCAGCGCCCACTCCCCGATGCCGGACGTCATCGGCCTCACCTTCACCCACTTCGAGGGCGAGCAGCCGCGCGGACCCCAGTTCGACGTGAGCAAAGAGGAGTTCTCCGTCCACACGGAGTACGACGAGGAGCACGCGACCCTCACCTCCGGCGCGCTGTCGGTCCGGGTGGCCCGCACGGGTTCCTGGCACGTCGAGTTCCTCGCCGAGGGCCGCACGCTCACCTCCAGCGGCCCCAAGGGCATGGGCATCATGCGGGACGCGGACGGCGCCCACTACCTGCGCGAGCAGCTGAACCTCACCGTCGGCACCTCGGTCTACGGCCTCGGCGAACGCTTCGGCCCGCTGGTGAAGAACGGCCAGGTCGTCGACATCTGGAACGCCGACGGCGGCACCGCCACCGAACAGGCCTACAAGAACGTGCCGTTCTACCTCACGGACGCCGGCTACGGCGTCTTCGTCGACCACCCGGGCAAGGTCTCCTTCGAGGTCGGCTCGGAGGCGGTGTCCCGGGTGCAGTTCAGCGCCGAGACCCAGCAGTTGACGTACTACGTCATCCACGGCCCGGAGCCGAAGGACATCCTCCGCAAGTACACCGCCCTCACCGGCCGCCCCGCGCTGCCGCCCGCCTGGTCGTTCGGCCTGTGGCTGTCGACGTCGTTCACGACGTCGTACGACGAGGAGACGGTGACGTCGTTCATCGAGGGCATGCGGGAGCGTGAACTGCCGCTGTCCGTCTTCCACTTCGACTGTTTCTGGATGCGCGAGTTCAACTGGTGCGACTTCCAGTGGGACCCGCGGGTCTTCCCCGACCCGGCGGGCATGCTGTCCCGGCTGCACTCCAGGGATCTCAGGGTCTCCGTCTGGATCAACCCGTACATCGCCCAGCGCTCCCCGCTGTTCGCGGAGGGCAAGGCGCTCGGGCATCTGCTGAAGCGGCCCGACGGCAGCGTCTGGCAGTGGGACCTGTGGCAACCGGGCATGGCGCTGGTCGACTTCACCTCCCCGGCCGCCCGTGACTGGTACGCGGGCAAGCTGGAGGCGCTGCTCGCGCAGGGGGTGGACTGCTTCAAGACGGACTTCGGCGAGCGGGTGCCGACGGACGTGGCCTGGGCCGACGGCTCCGACCCGGAGCGGATGCACAACTACTACACGTACCTCTACAACCGGACGGTCTTCGACGTGCTGCGCAAGCACCGCGGCGAGCAGGAGGCGGTCGTCTTCGCCCGCTCGGCGACGGCCGGCAGCCAGAAGTTCCCGGTGCACTGGGGCGGCGACTGCGAGGCGACGTACGAGTCGATGGCCGAGTCGCTGCGGGGCGGGCTGTCCCTCGGACTGTCCGGCTTCGGCTTCTGGAGCCATGACATCGGCGGCTTCGAGGGCACACCGACCCCCGCCCTGTTCAAGCGGTGGCTGGCGTTCGGCCTGCTGTCCTCCCACAGCCGGCTGCACGGCAGCTCCTCCTACCGCGTCCCGTGGCTCTTCGACGAGGAGTCGGTGGACGTACTGCGGCACTTCACCCGGCTGAAGCTCAGCCTCATGCCCTACCTCTACGAGGCCGCCCGCACCGCCCACACCGAGGGCACGCCCGTCATGCGGGCCATGGTCCTCGAGTTCCCGGACGACCCCGCGTGCGCCCATCTGGAACGGCAGTACATGCTCGGCCCCGACCTGCTGGTGGCGCCCGTGTTCTCCGACGGCGGGGAGGTGGCGTACTACGTGCCCGAGGGCACCTGGACCCACTACCTGACCGGCGAGACGGTGACCGGGCCGCGCTGGGTGCGCGAGAAGCACGGCTTCCAGAGCGTGCCGCTGCTGGTCCGGCCGGGTGCGGTGATCCCGGTGGGCGCGGTGGCCGACCGGCCCGACTACGACCACGTCGACGGGGTGACCCTGCACGCCTACCGGCTGCGGCGGGGCGACCGGGTGGTCGTCCGGGTCGGGGAGGTCGCCTTCACCGTCGTACGCGAAGGGGACACCCTGCGGGCGTCGTGCAGCGATCCGTCGGCGCCGTGGGGGCTGGCGGCCGGGGAGCGGACCGTGCGGGCGCAGGCCGGCACCGGGTTCCTCTCGCTGGAGCTGGACTGATGGTGAAGATCACCGACGTGGCCCGGCACGCCGGTGTCTCCCCCAGCACCGTCTCCTACGTCCTCAGCGGCAAGCGCCCCATCTCCGAGGAGACCCGGCAGCGCGTCGAGGCGGCCATCCGCCGGCTCGGCTACCGCCCGCACGCCGGCGCCCGCGCCCTGGCCAGCAGCAGGTCCAACGTGCTGGCCCTGGTCGTGCCCTTACGGGCCGGCATCCACGTCCCGGTCGTCATGCAGTTCGCGGTGTCGGTGGTGACGACCGCCCGGCGCCATGACCACGACGTGCTGCTCCTCACCCAGGAGGAGGGCGAGGAGGGCCTCCGAAGGGTCGCCGACACCGCACTGGTGGACGGGTTCGTCGTCATGGACGTCCAACTCGACGACCCCCGGCTGCCGTTGCTGCGCTCCCTGGAGCGGCCGTCGGTGATGATCGGCTTCCCTTCCGACGCCGAGGGCCTGACCTGCATCGACCTCGACTTCAAGGCGGCCGGCGAGGCGTGCGTGGAGCATCTGGCCAGGCTGGGCCACCGGGTGGTCGCCCTCGTCGGCTCGCCGCCCGAGGTCTACGTCCGCCAGACCGCGTTCGCCCAGCGCGTGGTCCAGGGTTTCACCGCGGCGGCCGCCCGGGGCCACCTCGCCTCCTCCGTCCATCCCTGCGAGGCCACCCCCGCCGCGGCCCGCGAGGTCGCCGAGCACCTGCTGCGCGAGCAGCCCGCGTTGACCGGGGTCGTCGTGCACAACGAGGCGGTCCTGGAGCCGCTCGTCGACGCCTTCGAGCAGCTCGGTCTGCGCGTCCCCACCGATCTGTCCGTCACCGCCATCTGCCCCGACGAACTCGCCGAGAACCTCCGCGTCCCCCTCACCTCGGTCGCCCTGCCGTCCGCCGAGGTGGGCGAGCGGGCCGTGGAGCTGCTGATGCGCAAGCTCGATGCCAAGACCACGCCCGAGGCCACGCTGCTGCCGCCCCGGATGACGGAACGCGCGAGCACGGCACCGCGCAACACGCCCTGAGATGACCCCCGTTGATGCAAGGACCTACTCGAAGGAGCCGCTCGATGAGAGGCAGCAGGAGACGTAGATCCACGCTCGTGGTGGCGCTGGCCCTGGTGGCGGGGCTCGGCGCCACCGTCCCCGCGCACGCCGACGACCCCGCGTACCCCTTCCGGAACCCGTCCCTGACCGTGGACCAGCGCGTCGACGACCTCCTGGGCCGGCTGACCCTCGACGAGAAGATCTCCCTCCTCCACCAGTACCAGCCCGCCATCCCCCGCCTCGGCATCCCGTCCTTCCGCACCGGCACCGAGGCCCTGCACGGCGTCGCCTGGCTCGGCGAGACCACCGTCTTCCCGCAGGCCATCGGCCTTGCGTCGAGTTGGGACCCGGCCCTCCTTGAACAGGTCGGCTCGGCGGTCGGCGACGAGGCCCGCGGCTTCCAGCAGGAACGCCCCGCCGGCTGGGGCCTCAACCTCTGGGCGCCGGTGGTCAACCCCCTCCGCGACCCGCGCTGGGGACGCAACGAGGAGGGCTACAGCGAGGACCCCCAGCTGACCGGCGCGCTCTCCACGGCGTACGGCGAGGGCCTGACCGGCGGCGACCCCGACCACCTCAAGACGGCCCCGACCATCAAGCACTACCTCGCCAACAACAACGAGTGGCACCGCACCACCACCGACTCCGAACTGCGCCCGCGCGTGGCGAAGGAGTACGACGAGGCGGCCTTCAAACCGGCCATCGAGGCGGACGCGGCCACGGGCGTGATGTCGTCGTACAACCTCGTCAACGGCCGCCCCAACACGGTGAACCCGGACCTGAACGACCTCGTCCGCAGCTGGTCCTCCCACGACCTCCTCAACGTCACCGACGCCGCCGGACCCGGCAACCTCCACGGCGACCAGAAGTACTACCCGAGCGTGATGGAGGGCGACGCGGCCGCGATCAAGGCCGGCATCGACAGCTTCACGGACAACGACGCGGACTCCTCGGTCACCACCGGCGCCGTCAAGTCGGCGCTGGAAAAGGGCCTGTTGAAGGAAGCGGACGTGAACGAGGCGGCCGGGCACATCCTGTCCGTCCGCGTCCGGCTCGGCGAGTTCGACCCGGGCGGCGGCAGGTACGGCTCGATCGACAAGTCCGTGATCAACAGCCCGGCCCACCAGCGGCTGGCGCGCAAGGCGGCGACCGAGGGCGCGGTGCTGCTCAAGAACCAGTCGGGCACGCTGCCGCTGAAGACGTCGCAGAAGGACATCGCCGTGGTCGGCCCCCTCGCCGACACCCTCTACACCGACTGGTACTCCGGCACCCTGCCCTACGCCGTCACCCCGGCGAAGGGCATCGCGGCGAAACTCGGCACCGACGTGGCGACCAGCGAGGGCGTCGACCGCATCGCGCTGAAGAACACGGCGACCGGGAAGTACATCACCACGGGTGACGCCCTCCTGAAGGAGACCGCCCAAACCCCCACCGCACCGGCACAGTTCGACGTCTCCGACTGGGGCGCGGGCGTGGTGACCCTGCGCTCGGCGGTCAGCGGCAAGTACGTCGGCTACAACTGGTCCGGATTCGCCGACGACCAGACGCAGCCCGGCGGCTGGTTCGTCCAGCAGCAGTTCAAGCTGGAGCAGCAGGCCGACGGCAGTTATCTGCTGCGCTACGCGGGCTACGAGACCGAGGAGTCCTGGTGGACGAACCCGGTCTACGTCGGCCCGACCGGCGCGGACGGCACCCTCGGCCTGGTCTCCAAGGAGCAGGCCGCGCACTACACGAAGGACGTCGTCCGCAGCGGCGTCGACGAGGCCGTGGCCGCGGTGCGGGGCAAGGACGCGGCGGTCGTCGTGGTCGGCTCCACCCCGTCGATCAACGGCCGCGAGGGCCACGACCGCACCGACATGGGCCTCGCCCCGGCACAGGAAGCCCTGGTCAAGGCGGTCCGCAAGGCCAACCCGAAGACCGTCGTGGTCGTCGAGAACAGCTACCCGACCACCCTCGGCGCCCTCCAGCAGGACGTCCCGGCGCTCCTGTGGACGTCCCACGCGGGCCAGGAGACCGGCAACGCCCTGGCGGACCTGCTGTACGGCGACGCCAACCCCTCCGGCCGCCTCACCCAGACCTGGTACCGCTCCGAGTCCGACCTCCCGTCGATCCTCGACTACGACATCATCAAGTCCGACCGCACCTACCAGTACTTCAAGGGCCAGGCCCTCTACCCGTTCGGCTACGGCCTCTCCTACACGTCCTTCCGCTACGGCGACCTGCGCAGGACGGCCGACGGCTTCGAGGTGAAGGTCACCAACACCGGCGGCCGCGCGGGCGACGAGGTCGTCCAGCTCTACACCCACCAGCGCGTCTCCCGCGACAAGCAGCCGCTGAAGCAGCTGAAGGCCTTCCAGCGGGTCGCGCTGAAGCCGGGCCAGACGAAGACGGTCCGCCTGAAGCTGTCGCCGAAGGACCTCGCCCACTGGGACGTCACCCGCTCCAAGTGGGTCACGGAGAAGGGCACTTACGACGTCCTGGCCGGCGCCTCCTCCGCCGACATCCGCGCCCGCACCACCTGGAAGGTGGCCGGCGAGACCATCCCGGCCCGCGACCTCACCCGCACGACCCGCGCCGAGAACTTCGACGACTACGACCGCACCCACCTCGTCGACGAGTCCAAGGAGCGCGGTACGGCGGTGTCGGCGGCGTCCGACGGGGCGTGGCTGAAGTTCGGTGATGCCCGACTCGGCACCGGTGCCGCGCAGTTCACGGCTCGCGTGGCCGGTTCGTCCGGCACGGTCGAGGTACGGCTCGGCTCCCCGACCGGCACCCTCGCCGGCACGGCGACCTTCGGCGGCACCGCCTCCCCGTACACCTACGAGACGGTGACCGCCGACCTGTCCCGGGCGGCGAAGGGCCGTACCGACGTCTATCTGGTGCTGAAGGGGGCGGGTCTGCGCCTGTCGACGTTCAGTCTGCGCTGAGGCGGCTCGCCACGTCAGCAGAGCGCGGGTTTGCGCCACGCGCACTCGAGGCCGTCGCCCCGGGCCGCCTTCGGCTCGACCGGGGCGGCGGCCTCCGCCGTGGACTTCGCGAGCGTCACCACGATGGCGTCCTCCAACGGCTTCACGGAGGACGCCAGATAGTTGTTGAGGACGATGCTGAAGACCAGCTCGCGGCCGTCGGCACCGGTGACGTACCCGGACAGTGCCGAGGCGCCCGTCAACGACCCGGTCTTGGCCTGGGCGTTGAGCGCGGCGGCCGTACCGCACATCCGCGACCGCAGCGTGCCGCCGACGAACCGGTCCGGAGCGCAGGCCACCGGCAACGAGCGCTTCCAGTCCGGGTACCAGGGCTCGGCGCGCACGGCGCGCAGCAGCCTGACGAACTGGCCGGCCGGGAAGGTGTCCATCCGGGACAGCCCGGAACCGTCCACCTGCCGCACCTTGGCCGCGTCGACGCCGACGCCCTTGAGATAGCCGCTGATCGCGGCGAGCCCCGCGCTCCAACTGCCCTGCTGCGACACCTCGTACCCCATGGTCTTGGTGAGGATCTCGGCGTGCATGTTGTTGGACAGCTTCATGAACGGGATGAGCAGGTCCTTCAGCGGCATGGAGGAGTGGCTGCCCAACTCCGTCGCGCCGTCCGGGGTCCGACGCCCCAGCCGGGTCGGGCCCGTGACCTTCACCCCGTGCGCCTTCAGCGCGTCCCGGAAGACGGCGGCGGCGTACCCGGTGGGCTCCCAGACCGTGACCCATTCCTTGGCCCCCGAGCCGCCCACCGGCGTCGTACCGCTCACGACGATGTCATTGCTGCCGTGCACCCGCTCGACGGTGAGGTCGTTCGCGCCCCCGGCGGCGACGGTCGTGGCCCGCACGTCGATGTCGACGTAGCCGGTGTCGGGCGTGACGGTGACGACCGGCGCGTCCCCGGCCGCAGCGCCCGGCGCGACCGTCACGATGACGGTCCCGGTGTCGTAGTCGGTGTCCGGCGCCACGCTCAGGGCGCTGATCTGCGCGGAGTAGTACGAGGACTCGTCGTCGGCGGCCCAGGAGCGGCCGAGTCGCTGGGCGTCGAACCGGGTGTCGTCGGCGATGAGCCGCCCCTGGACGCGGGTGACCCCGGCGGCGGCGACCTGGGCCGCGAGTTCGTCGTAGTCGGCGGCGAGCAGGGTCGGGTCCCCGGTGCCGCGCAGATACAGGTCCCCGCGGAGCACGGACCCGTGGCGCCGGCCGTCGGCCAGCACATCGGTGGTGAACCGGTGGCCGGGCCCGAGGATCTCCATCGCGGCGGCCGAGGTGGTCAGCTTGGTGTTGGAGGCGGGCATCAGACGCGTACTCGGCAGATGTTGGTACAGCAGCTCACCGCTGTCGGCGTCGGCGACGACGACACTCGCCACCCCGCCCTCCATCCGGGGATCGCCCAGGACGGTGTCGATGGCCTCGGACAGGCCGGAGCGGTCGGAGTCCGCCCCGGCCTGCGCACCGGGTCCGAGGACGGCGGCGACGAGCACCCCGGCCACGGCCCAAGTCCACTTGCCTCTGTGGGAGTTCATACCGGCCGAGCATTCCGGATGCCGGCGCCCGTCACCAGAACGCCTCTCAGCCGTCCAGCCCCCACGCGGCACCCATCCGATACGCGGCACACAGGTTCACGTCGAGGAGGTAGGCCCCGGCGGTCCCGCACTGCCCGCTCCCGCTCCCCGGGTCGACGGGCTGCCCGTGCCCCATCCCGGTGATGCTGTACGTCTCGACGACGGCGGCACCGCCCGCGTTCCTGTACGTCTGGTGCGGATACCCGGCGACGGTGTCGCTGACGTCCGCCGTCTGGTCGGCGCCCTGCACGTTGGTCCACTGCTTGACCAGGTCGGTCATGTTGACGGGCTTCACCGTGTAGTCGGCCGTGCCCTGGAAGGCGACCAGCGTCGGCCAGGGCCCGGTGTACCCGGGGCGGGCGGCCCGCACCCGGTCACCCCACTGCGCGGCGGTCTGCGTGGCCCCGACGTACATGCACACGTACGGCGATCCGGCGGCCTGCGCACACCCGTACGGCAGCCCGGCGACGATCCCGCCCGCCGTGAACTTCTCCGGGTACGCGGCCATCAGCACGGCGGCCATCCCGCCCCCGGCGGACAGCCCGGTGACGTACACCGGCCCCCCGGAGACGTCCGCGACCTGCCGGTCCACCATCTGCGCGACGGACGCGGCCTCGCCCTGGCCGCGGGTGATGTCCCCGGTCTGGAACCAGTTGAAGCACAGCGAGGAGTTGTTCGCGCTCTGCTGCTGCGGCAGCACGACGGAGAACCCCCACCGGTCGGCGAGCTGCGTCCACCCGCTGCCGGTGCCGTACCCGGAGGCGTTCTGTGTGCACCCGTGCAGCGCGACGACGACCGGCCGCCCGGCGGGCAGCCCGTCGGGCACGTACCGGAACATCCGCAGCGCCCCCGGGTTGGTCCCGAACCCGGTGACCTCCTGGAGGGACGCGGCGGACGCCGGTGTGGGAGTGAGCAGGACGGCGAGGAGCGCCGTGAGGACGGCGAGAAGGCTTGCGGCTCTGGTGTGTGTCATGGGCAGGGACCGTAGAAGCGTGAACGACCCCTCGATATGGGGCCGCACACCACAACGGGCCGGTCCGCCATGGTGGTTCGCGGCTCAGCGGGAGGACGACTCGTCCCTCTCCCAGGGGCCCACGCCGAGTTGGCCCGTCGTCCCGAGGTCCAGTTCCGGCACGACCGTCACGGGTGCGGCGCCGGGCTTCGGGCGGACGCGGACGTACGGCGCGTTCACGGCGTCACCGGCCAGGGTCGTGTTCCGCCACGCGAGCGTCGTCCGCGCGGCCTCGCCCGGCTTGAGCACGACCGGCCGCGGGCTGCCTCCGCCGCCCGCGCCGGTGCTGATCGCGTCGGTGCCGTGCAGGATCCGCACGCCGTCGGCCTTCTCGTGGTCCTCGTCGAGGAGTTCGAGCTGCGGGTAGCCGTTGAGTTCGTAGGGGTCGGTGCCGCAGTTGACGAGGTGCAGGCCGACCACGCGCAGGCCCATGGCGGCGTCGCCCTCATCGGCGTAGAGGTGCACCCCGGACGCCGGGCAGGGGCCCGAGGCGGACGAGGCCTCGGCGGTGGGCACGCTGCGCACCTTGATCACCTTCACGCCCGTCACCTGGGGCGGTTCCGCGGCCGCCATCGCCGACATGGCCACGACGTCCTTGACGGTGGCCCCCGACGCGACCGCCTCGACGGTCCGCTCGACGTTGTCCACCGAGCCGCCGGACGCGGACAGGAACCCGAAGGTGACCGTGTAAGTCGCCTTCCTGGGCCCTTGGTTGGTGAGTTCGAAGGCGGCGGAGTAGTCGGCGCTCGCGCACTCGCTCCCCGTCCCCCAGGCATACAGACCGGTGATCGTCAGGCCGTCCTCGTCGGGCCCGCCGGCGGAGGGCACCGGAAGGGACCGGCACAACGACTCGCCGCCGACCGGGGCCTTCGGGGCCCCCTCCGTCCGCTCGGCTCCCGGCGAGGCCTGCTCGGAACCACAGGCGGCGAGGAGCAGGACGGCACCGGCGAGTGCGGGAAGGACGCGTATGACGGCAGGCATCCGCCCACCCCACCATGGCCAAGCGTGCATGACAAAGCCCCGCTGCTCAGGAGCAGCGGGGCTGAGCCCACATGGGGTGCCCATCGGTCTGGGCGAGTGGAGATGGCGGGAATCGAACCCGCGTCCAACGGTGCGGAATCAGGACTTCTCCGTGTGCAGTCTGGTACGAGTTTCTCGGCCCTCCGGATCACCCAGACAAGTCCGGAACGGGCCCAGTCACTGTTTGATTTCCCTCTTCACCCCGTGACCGGGATCAAGGTTTAGTCCCCTAGCTGATGCCAGGAACCGGGTCGGGAACAGCCCCGGGCTGACACTCCCTTAAGTAAGGGGCAGTTGCCTAGTTACCTGAAATCAGGCAGCGAGGGCGAACTGCGTCGCCTTGGGAGAATCGCTCTTGATAGTGGCGATTATTTTTTTCGGCCTGTGGTTTACGAGATCATGGCCGCTTCCTCGACACGCTTCCCCTGCTTCGACATCCGCTGTCGAAACCGATCATCCCCATGTTGTGTTTTCAATGCGCACACCGACCGTGGCCGGTGTTGATGCCATCGTACGTGACCAACGCACGCCGATGCCACCGTATTCCCAGGGGGCTCGCCCTACTGGCCCCGCTGCTTCCGCTTGGCGGCCGCGATCGCCCGGTCCGACTCCCGACGGTCCTGCTTCTCCCGCAGGGTCTGGCGCTTGTCGTACTCCTTCTTGCCTCGCGCGAGCGCGATCTCGGCCTTCGCCCGGCCGTCCTTGAAGTACACGGCGAGGGGCACGATCGTGTGACCCGTCTCCTGGGACTTGGACTCCAGCTTGTCGATCTCCTCGCGGTGCAGCAGCAGCTTGCGCTTGCGGCGCGCGGAGTGGTTGGTCCAGGTGCCCTGGGCGTACTCCGGGATGTGGGCGTTGTGCAGCCACGCCTCGCCCCCGTCGATCTGGACGAAGCCGTCGGTCAGCGACGTCCGCCCCTGGCGCAGCGACTTCACCTCGGTGCCGGTCAGCACGATGCCGGCCTCGTAGGTGTCGATGATCGCGTAGTCGTGCCGGGCCTTCTTGTTCTGGGCGACGATCTTCTTCTTGCCGCCCTTCTCGCCGTCCCGGCCCTTGGCGGCCGCCCCGCCCTGCTTGGGCTGGGACTCCTTCGGTACGTACATTCCCTTGCTCATAGTGCCGTCCATTTTCGCACTACGGAGGGGGTGCGGGGGAAGTCGTTTACGGCCCGGACACCGGTCGGCCGCTCTTCGGGGCCCGGTCGGCCGCTACTCGGGGCCGAGGCCGCTGAGGACGGTCTCCGCCCGCTCGACGACCTGCTCGTCGGCTTCCAGGTCCGGGGTGATGCCCTTGCCGTCGACGCCCCGGCCGGAGGGGGTGCGGTAGTGGCCGACGGTCAGCTCGGCGACCGACCCGTCGGGCAGCCGGCTCGGCATCTGCACCGAGCCCTTGCCGAAGGTCCGGGAGCCCACGACCACGGCCCGGCCCCGGTCCTGCAACGCGCCCGTGAGCAGTTCGGCCGCGCTCATGGTGCCGCCGTCGACGAGCGCGACGAGGGGTCTGGTGGTGTCGCCGCCGGGGTCGGCGTGCAGGACCTGCTGCTCGCCGTCCACGTCGTAGGTGGCGACGAGACCGCCGTCGAGGAAGGCGGAGGCGGCGGTGACGGCCTCGGTGACGAGTCCGCCGGAGTTGCCGCGCAGGTCGAGGACGATCCCGGCACCGGCGGGCGCCTGCCGCACGGCGGCCCGCACCGCGCCGCCGGAGCCCTTCGTGAAGGAGTCGATCTTGATGACGGTGATCCGGTCGGTGAGCCTTCGCACGGTGACCGAGTCGGTGGACAGCCGGGCGCGCCGCAGGGTCTCGGTCCACGCGCGCGTGCCGCGCTCCAGCCCCAGCGTCACCGCGGTCCCGGCGGCGGCATCCTTGGCGTCACCGCGCAGTAAGGAGACGACCTCGGTGACGGGCCGTCCGTCGACATCGGCCCCGTCGACACTGCGCACCAGGTCCCCGGCGCGGATCCCGGCCCCGGCGGCGGGCGACCCGGCCCGCACCTTGGTCACCTCGATCCGGCCGTCCCGCTCCCGTCGCGCCCACAACCCGACGCCGGTGTACTCACCGTCGAGGGCCTCCTCGAACTCCTCGTACTCCCCACGGGAGTACACCGCCCCCCACCGGTCACCGCTGCGGCTGACGGCCCGCTCGGCGGCCTCCATGGGGGACTTGCCGTCGGCCATGGCCTCCTCGGCGGCCTGCGCCACGTCCTGGTGATGCCCGGCGGGCGCGGCCGAACGGGCCGCGTCGGGCGAGGATTTCCGGTCGGGCCCCGGCAACGACCCCGTCGCCGCCCCCGCGACCAGCACACTCGCGAACACCAACGTCAGAGCCGCCCCGCGGCCGATACGGCGGGGCTGACAGAACAGCTCACGGCCTGACATGCGGGTGAGTCTAGGACAACGCGAAGGGCCGCACGGTCGGTTGACCGCACGGCCCTCTTGGCATGCGTCACACCTTCAGGTACTTGCGCAGCGCGAAGAACGCCGCCAGTGCCGGCATCAGCAGGCTGGTCGCCAGGATCAGGGGAAGCTTCGTCAGGACGGCGTCCCAGCCGATGAAGTTGATCAGGTTCAGCTTCTCGGAGAGGGCCAGGCCGTGGTCGATGATGAAGTAGCGGGAGACCACCAGGAACGCGCAGGCGACGCCGCCGCCGATCAGGCCGGCCACCGCGGCCTCCATGATGAACGGGGCCTGGATGTAGAAGCCCGAGGCACCGACCAGGCGCATGATGCCGGTCTCGCGCCGTCGGCTGAACGCCGAGACGCGCACCGTGTTGACGATCAGCATCAGCGCGACGACCAGCATCAGCGCCATGACCGCGCGCGCCGCCCAGTTCATGCCGTTCAGCAGGCCGAAGAGGTTGTCGAGGATGCCCTTCTGGTCCTGCACCGACTGCACGCCGTCCCGGCCGTCGAAGGCGGTCGCGACGACCTGGTACTTCTCCGGGTCCTTCAGCTTGATCCGGTACGACTCCTGCATCTGGTCCGGCGTGAGGGAGGCGGCCAGCGGGGAGTCGCCGAACTGCTCCTTGTAGTGCTTGTACGCCTGGTCCTGGGACTCGTACGTGACCTTCTCGACGACCGACATCTTGTCCAGGTCGGCGAGGATCTGCTTCTTCTGGTCGTCGGTCACCGCGCCCTTGGCGCAGTTGGGGTCGGACTCGGCGTCGCTCTTGTTGCAGAGGAAGACCGAGACGTTGACCTTGTCGTACCAGTAGCCCTTCATGGTGCTGACCTGGTCGCTCATCAGGAGCGAGGCGCCGAACAGGGCGAGTGACAGGGCGACGGAGACGATGACGGCGAACGTCATCGTCAGGTTGCGGCGGAGACCGACACCGATCTCGGAGAGTACGAACTGGGCGCGCATGGCGGGTGGGTCAGGCCTTTCCGTGGACGGTCGCGGTCAGTGCTGGTAGCCGTAGACGCCGCGCGCCTGGTCACGGACGAGGCGGCCCTGCTCCAGCTCGATGACGCGCTTGCGCATCTGGTCCACGATGTTCTGGTCGTGCGTCGCCATCACCACGGTCGTGCCCGTCCGGTTGATGCGGTCGAGCAGCTTCATGATGCCGACGGAGGTCTGCGGGTCGAGGTTGCCGGTGGGCTCGTCGCAGATCAGCAGCTTGGGCCGGTTGACGAAGGCCCGTGCGATGGCCACGCGCTGCTGCTCACCACCGGACAGCTCGCCCGGCATCCGCTCCTCCTTGCCGCCGAGCCCGACGAGGTCGAGCACCTGCGGCACGGACTTGCGGATCTCGCCCTTGGACTTGCCGATGACCTCCTGTGCGAAGGCCACGTTCTCCGCGACCGTCTTGTTGGGCAGCAGGCGGAAGTCCTGGAAGACCGTCCCGAGCTGGCGCCGGATCTGCGGCACCTTCCAGTTGGAGACGCGTGCGAGGTCCTTGCCCAGGACGTGCACCTGCCCGTGGCTGCACCGCTCCTCGCGGAGGATCAGCCGCAGGAAGGTGGACTTCCCGGAGCCGGAGGAGCCGACGAGGAAGACGAACTCACCCTTCTCCACTTCCAGGGAGACATCCCTGAGTGCGGGGCGGGTCTGCTTGGGGTAGACCTTGGAGACGTTGTCGAATCGGATCACGGATGCACCACGGGTAGCCGGGGGTAGATGAGCGTGACCATACGCGAACCGGGTGTGTGAGCGCAGGCACAGGTTGCGGTTGCGCGCCTGTTGTGCCTTTTGTGCCCACCCATCCGACAGCGCCCGAGCCGATTCCGAGGGAACCTGGCACAGTGGAGGGGGAACGTTCTCCGCCCCGGGAGCGTTCTGTGGAGAGAACCGGTATGAGGAGGGCGAGCGCATGACGTACGACCGGCTGGTGTGCGCGAACTGCGCGGCGCCCGTCAATGAGGGCCGCTGCCCCGTGTGCCGCGCCAACCGCGAGCGGCTCTCGCAGGAGAACCCGTTCGCGCAGCTCAACCCCATGACGCTGATCGCCCTGCTCGCGGTGCTGATCGCGGCGGTGGCACTGCTGGCGCACCAGACCGCGTAGCACCGGTACGGACGCCCGAGAGGCCCGGAGCGAAGGACACGCTCCGGGCCTCTCGTCGTGCGAGCAGGCGCACGCTGCGCGTGCGTACGGCTACCGTCAGGCGACGGCGCCGCCGCGGCCGCCCATGAGGCGCGGCAGGACACGGAAGCCGATACCGCCGGCGATCATCGTGGCGGCGCCCACCAGCAGGAAGGCGGTCTGGCCGGCACCGGTCTCGGCGAGCTCGTCGCCGCCGCCCTGGGCGGTGGTGTCGGAGCCGGTGTCGGTGAGGGCGGAGGTGCCCTCCTCCTGCGCGGAGGTGTCGGAGCCGCCGTCGGGGTCGGCGTTATTGCCGCCGCCGTTGCCGTTTCCGTTACCGCCGCCGTTGCCGCCGTCGTCGGTCGGGTCCGCGGTCGGCTCGTCCGTCGGGTCCTGGGTGGGCTCCTCGGTCGGCTCGGTGGGCTCCTCCGTGGGCTCGGTGGGCTCCTCCGTGGGCTCCGTCGGCTCCTCGGTGGGCTCCGTCGGCAGCTCCGTCGGCTCGGTGGGCGGGTCGGTCGGCAGCTCGGTCGGCGGGTCCGTGGGGTCGTCGCCGAGGCCGGTGTCGACGTTGACGCCGACGCCGCTCTCGTCCACGTTCACGCCGATGTCCAGCGCGGAAGCGGCGCCGGCGGCAGTCAGCGAGGCACCGGCCGCGATCACGGCACCGGCGGCTATGCGCGCGATCCGGATCCGCGTCTTCTTGGTCATAAGGTTGCTACCCCCAGTAGCTCATCGTCAGTGAGGCGGCGCTCGGGGCCGTGATCAACGGGGGTGGCGGTACTCGACTCTCCCCCGGTTCACATGCGCCCCAGAGATACGCATGCCACGCTTTACCCTTCCCATTTTTCAAAGCAACGTCAAGGCCGTTGCGTACGCGATGTCCGGGTACGGGTTCTTTGCCGGGGGATGGAACCTGTGAGTGTGATGTAAAACCCAGACATCCGGTCATAGAAAAGGCAACTACCGCCTCGGAAGCGGTAGTTGCCTTGTCGATAAATCTCTGCCGACTGCCTGCCGGTTACTTCTCCTGCTGCTTGCGCCAGCGAATTCCGGCTTCGAGGAAACCGTCGATCTCGCCGTCGAGCACGGCCTGCGGATTGCCGACCTCGAATTCCGTCCGCAGGTCCTTGACCATCTGGTACGGGTGGAGGACGTACGAGCGCATCTGGTTGCCCCAGGAGCTGCCGCCGTCCTTGAGGGCGTCCATCTTGGCCCGCTCCTCCTGGCGCTGCCGCTCCAGCAGCTTGGCCTGAAGGACGTTCATGGCCGTGGCCTTGTTCTGGATCTGCGAGCGCTCGTTCTGGCAGGAGACGACGATGCCGGTCGGGAGGTGCGTGATGCGCACCGCCGAGTCGGTGGTGTTGACGCCCTGGCCGCCGGGCCCGGAGGACCGGTAGACGTCGATGCGCAGATCGGACTCGTCGATGTCGACGTGGTCGGACTGCTCGACGACGGGCAGCACCTCGACACCGGCGAAGGAGGTCTGGCGGCGGCCCTGGTTGTCGAAGGGCGAGATCCGGACGAGCCGGTGGGTGCCCTGCTCCACGGAGAGCGTCCCGTAGGCGTACGGCACCTGCACGGCGAAGGTGGTCGACTTGATGCCGGCCTCTTCGGCGTACGACGTCTCGTAGACCTCGGTCTTGTAGCCGTGCCGCTCGGCCCAGCGCAGGTACATGCGCTGGAGCTGCTCGGCGAAGTCGGCGGCGTCCACGCCACCGGCCTCGGCGCGGATGTTGACGAGCGCCTCACGGGCGTCGTACTCACCGCTGAGGAGCGTGCGGACCTCCATCTCGTCCAGCGCCTTCTTGACGGACGCGAGTTCGGACTCGGCCTCGGCGCGGGTGTCCGGGTCGTCCTCCTCCTCGGCCATCTCGAAGAGCACGGAGAGATCGTCGATCCGTCCGCGCAGGGCTTCGGCCTTCCGCACCTCCGCCTGGAGGTGGGACAGCTTGCTGGTGATCTTCTGCGCCTCGTCCGGGTTGTCCCACAGGGACGGCGCGGCCGCCTGCTCCTCGAGCACGGCGATGTCTGCCCTCAGCTTGTCGAGGTCCAGAACGGCCTCGATCGACTCCATGGTCGAGGAGAGGGACTTGAGCTCTTCGGATACGTCGACGACTGCCACGCCTCCAGCCTAACGGCTGTGGCAACCGACCTCGCCCGGCCACCCGTCAGCCCGTCCGGCGCGGCCGCCCGTCACGGCGAGACCGGCGCCGAGTTCTTGGTGTCCTGCGGAGTCGCCCCCGCGTCGTCCCCCGACACGGCCGCCCACGTACCGACCCCGGCCGCGGCCACCAGCACCACCGCCGCCACGCTCACCACCACCCGGCGCCGCCGCGTGGTCGCCCGGTTCCGCGCCGACCCCGGCCGCGGCGCCCCGACGGCCCGCGGCACCCGCGCCGTCCCGCGCGCACCGCCCGCCAGCTCATCGGGCGCCGGCACCCGCATCGAGGTGTGCGTGTCCCGGTTGGAGTCGGCCGGCTTCGCCCCCGGCACCAGCGGCACCGCTCCCCGCCGCACCGGCGACCCCGAGTTCGGCGCCGGTTCCGCCGGCAGCGCGGCCTCCTCGGCCTCGTCGTCCTCCGCGTCCGGCTCGTCGACGTCCAGCGGCGGCATCCCGGCCAGCATCGGCAGCAGCTCCCGCAGCCGCGCCGCCAGCTCGGAGGCGCGCAGCCGGGAGGCCGGTGCCTTGGCGAGGCACTGCACGATGAGCTGCCACAGTTCGTCGGGGATGCCGGGCAGCGGTGCCACCGTCTCGGTCACATGGCGGCGCAGCACCGCGCCCGGGTGCCCGCCGCCGAACGGCGTGAAGCCCGCCAGCAGCTCGTACAGCACGGTCGCCAGCGCGTAGATGTCCACCGCCGCGCGCGGGGGCAGTCCCTCGACGATCTCCGGCGCCAGGTAGTCCGGCGTGCCGATGATCTTCGTGGCGCGGGTCCGGCGCGGGGTGTCGATCAGCTTCGCGACGCCGAAGTCGGTGAGCAGGGCGCGGTGCGAGCCGCCGGGGCCGAGCGGGCCCTGCATGTCGAGGAGGACGTTCTCCGGTTTGACGTCGCGGTGCACGACGCCCGCCGCGTGGGCGGCCGCGAGCCCGTCGGCGACGTCGGCGACGATCGCCACCGCGGCCTCGGGGGCGAGCCGCCGGTCGCGGTCGAGACGGGTGCGCAGATCGGTGCCGCGGACGAGGTCCATGACGAGCGCGAGGTCGTTGCCGTCGACGACCAGGTCACGGACCGAGACGACGTTGGGGTGCTCCAGGCCGAGCAGCGCCGTGCGCTCCTGCACGAACCGTCCGACCAGTTCCTCGTCGGACGCGAGGTCCTCGCGCAGCAGCTTGATGGCGACGGGGCCCTCGGGCCCCTCGCCCAGCCACACCGTGCCGGCGCTGCCCCGCCCCAGGATCTGGTGGGCGGTGTACCGGCTGCCGATCTTCCGTGCCAAGGCTGCTCCTACCGACGCGACTTGGCGACAAAAATACGCGTCCGAAGAGCCGACCTTCACCGCGGAGGCCGAAATCACCCGCTGGGTGTCGACAAATCAACAGACCTGCCCTCACCAGGGGCGGCCCGAGGCCCTACTGCCCGGAAGAACCGCCGCCCAGGTCACCGATCCACCCGGACACCGTCCCGATCCAGTCCCCGATCTGCTGCCAGTAGCTCTTGCCGGTGCCGATCCAGTCCTGGAGCGGGCTCAGTTCCCAGATCAGCCAGCCCGCGACGAACAGGATGACGATCGTGAACAGGCAGCCCTTGAGGCAGCCAAGGCCGGGGATCTTCATCGGGTTGGCGCTGCGCTGGCGCGGCTGCCGGGGCTCGCGCTGAGGCTGCTGCGGCTGCTGGGGCGGCGGCGGCGCGTACCGCTGCGGAGGCTGCTGGGGCTGCGGCTGCGGGGCGTACCGCTGCGGCTGCTGTTGCTGCTGGGGCTGCGGATAGCCGCCGTAGCCCTGCTGGGGCTGCGGGCGCTGCTGGGGGCGCGGCTGCTGCTGCGGGCGGGCGACCTGCCGCTGGGGGCGGCGGCGCAGCGGGTCCTGGTTGGGGTCGAGGTACTGGACCTGCGTCTGCTCGTTGCGGTCCCGGGCGGCGCGCAGCTGGTTCTGCCAGGGGTGCGGGTCCTCGGGGCCGGGTCCGCTGGGCTGGCCCTGCGGCACCGGCGGCATGACGGCCGTCGGGTCGGCCGCGCCCCGGTTGGGGAGCACGGCGGTGGGGTCGGCGGCGCCCACGTGCGGCAGCACGTTGGTCGCGGCGTTCGGGTCGTACGCCCCCGCGCCGTGCGGCAGCACCTGGGTGGGGTCGGCGGAGCCCGGTACGGCGGCCGGGGCGGGGTCGGGCGCGAGGAGCGCGGCGACGTTCTCGGCGGCGGCGATCTGCGCGGAGTTCGCGTGCACCCCGATGCCCTCGGCGACGACACGCAGGCCGCGCGCGAGGTTCTCGGCGCTGGGCCGGTCGTCGGGGTTCTTGCGCAGGCAGCGCTCGATGACCGTCCAGAGGGGGTCGGGGACCGTGGACGGGCGGCGCGGCTCCGAGCTGAGGTGCTGGTGAAGGACTTCCAGGGCCGAGCCGCCGGAGAACGGCGGGCGGCCGGTGACCAGCTCGTACAGCAGGATGCCGGCGCCGTAGATGTCGACGGCGGAGGTCTGCGGGCGGCCCTCGGCGGACTCGGGGGCGACGTACGCGGGCGTGCCGACGAACTCGTGGGTGCGCGTCAGACCGGGTGAATCGGCCAGCCGGGCGATGCCGAAGTCGGTCAGCATCGGGTGCATCTGGCCGCCGTTCTGCTTCAGCAGGACGTTGGCGGGCTTCAGGTCGCGGTGGACGACGCCGTCGGCATGGCTGGCGGCGAGCGCGTCGGCGATCTGCGCGGTGAGCAGGGCGGCGCCCACGGGGCTGAAGGGGCCGCTCTCGCGGAGGTAGCGGTGCAGGTCGGGACCGTCGACCAGGTCCATGACCAGGGCCAGCAGATCGCCCTCGACGACCAGGTCGCGGACCCGGACGATGTTGGGGTGGGTGAGCCGGAGCAGGACGGAGCGCTCCCGCAGGAACCGCATCACGATGTCCGGGTCGCTCGCGAGCTCCTCCTTGAGGACCTTGATCGCGACGGTCTCACCGGGCTGCCCCTGGACGGCCGCCTCGGCGCCCGCGGCCTCGCGCTGCCGGGCGCGCCACACGGTGCCCGTGGCGCCGCGTCCGAGCGGCTCCTCGAGGAGGTACTTGCTGCCTACCGGCCGCACGTCATGCGCTCCCTGCTTGCTTGCGTATGTTCCGAGCTTGCTTGCGTATGTTCCGACCCACTGTAGTGCCGCCTCCCGTAGGAGCAGCCTGTCGTCTTTCTGTGCGTCTTACCTACCGGTTCCCGTGGTTGTTCGAAGGAAAGACGCTCGACCCGGTCGACCGGTTGCCACAGTCGTACGTGACCGATCTCAAGTGATCACCGGCGCGGCCTTGGTCAGGCACTTTTGGGGGCAGAGCTGACCAATCAAGATCACTTGCCGCCGGGGGGCGGGCAGACTGTCAGTGGCAGGTGCGAGGATGCCTTCAGTACTGGCCGATGTGCTCGTGTGGGGTGGGGGACTATCCGCGCCCGGGCAGAAGGGACCGCTGACGGCGATGCAGATCCGGCTGACCGTCGTAGACCCGCTGGCCCCGCCCGCCGAGGCGGCCCGGGGCCGCACCCCGAGCCGCGACGTGCTGGTCACGGCCCCTGCGGGGACGGCCCTGGCGGCGATAACCTCCGCGCTCGCCTCCGCGGTCTCCGGCGACGGCGCCCCCGGCTCCGGCCAGCCCGTGCTCTACGCGGGTGCCGAGCGGCTCGACGCCCAGCGCTGCACCCTCGGCGAGCCCCCGCTGACCGACGGCGCGGTGCTGTCCCTCGGCGCCCCCAGCGACCCCGAGCCGCACCCCGAGGTCGACGACGCCCCGGCCCGCCTCGACGTGGTCGCCGGGCCCGACGCGGGCGGCGTCCATCTCCTGCACGGCGGCCGGGTCGAGATCGGCCGCTCCGCCGACGCCGACGTCCCGCTCGACGACCCGGACGTCTCCCGGCTGCACTGCGCGGTCACGGTCGCCGGCGACGGCCGCGTCTCGGTCGCCGACCTCGACTCCACGAACGGCACGGTCCTGGACGGCACCCGCGTGGGCACCCGTCCGGTCCGCTTCCCACCGGGCGCCCTCCTGCGCATCGGCGAGTCGGCGCTCCGCCTCGCGCCCCCCGGCGGCCCCGGCTCCCGGCTGCGCACGGCCCCGGACGGCGAAGGGCACGTACGCGTACCGGCGCCGACGGACGACGAGGTCGCGACCGGTGGCCCGACGGCCCCCACCGGCCCGACCCGGCGTACCACCGGCACGACCGGGTGGGCCACCCAGGGCCAGGGCCGCACCGGCGCCGAGGAGGCCGTCGTACCGGGCCAGGGCGGCGCGCCCCGGATCGAGAGCGAGGGGGCGCTGCCGTACGAGACGCGCGGCAAGGGCTCCCGACGCCGCGTGTCCGGCGTGGCGGACGCGGCACGCGGCGGCGCGGGCACCGGAGCCTCGGGCTCGGCGCCGGCGGCTGCCCGGCCGGACACGGGGGACAGCGGGGGGACGCACGGGGGCCGGCTGGGCGCGGGCGACACCCGCGGCGGCGCCCTGGAGGACCCGACAGCCTTCGGCGACCCTTCCGGCACCGGCACCCCGCGGGGCGGGGAGTTCGGCGGCGCGAGAGGGAACCACTCCCCCTCCGACCCCGCCCAGGCCCGCGGCGGGACGTCGGCCGACCCGGCGCGGGGCGGCCGTACCGCCGCCTCCCGGGCCCAGGGCAGCCCCGCGCAGCACGGCCCGTCCGGCGCCCCCGCGCCCCACGGCAGCCCGTCACAGCACCGCCCGTCCGGCGACGACCCGTCCCCCGGCGGCGTTTCCCGCCGGGGCGCCGACTCCGCCGAGCACGCCCGGATCGATGACGCCGCGGACCTTCCCGACGGCGGCCGCCGCAAGGGCACCCCCCTGCGCGGCACCGACGTACCGCAGGGCCTGCGCAAGCGCGGCGGGCTCGGCGCGTGGGCACGGCGGCTGGCCGGCGGGCGCGGCGAGCAGAGCGTGGCGACGGACCGGAGCGAGGCGTACGACGAGGAGAGGGCCGACCCGGTGACGGAGGCCGTGGCCGGTGCGTCCCAGCTGCCGGAGACCTGGCCGGACCCGGCGGCGCTGCTGCTGACGGCCCTGGGCCCCGGGCCCCGGCTGTGGGAGCGCGGCCCGGGGCATCCGGAGGCGCTGACGGCGCGGCTGGGCACGGCCGACCGGGCGGCGCCCGACGGCTCGGGGCTGCTGCCCGCGGTCCCGGTGACCGCCGATCTGCGCGAGGTCGGCTCGCTGGGGCTGGCCGGCCCCCGCGCGCGGCTCGCCGGACTGGCCCGCGCGGTGCTGGCCCAGCTCGCCGCGCTGCACTCCCCCGACACCCTGGAGATGGTCCTGCTCAGTGCGGACCGCTCCCGCCCGGCCGCGGAGCGCGCCGCCGAGTGGTCCTGGCTCGGCTGGCTCCCGCATCTGCGCCCGGGCCACGGCCAGGACTGCCGTCTCCTCCTCGCCTACGACCGCGAACAGGCGACGGCGCGCACGGAGGAGCTGCTCAGACGCCTGGAGGACGCGCCCGCACCGCCCCCGGCGGTGGCGCCCCGGCGCCCCTCCTGGGCGCAGGACGACGACACCGCCGACGCGAGCGGCTTCGCGGGGCCGTACACCGTCCTCGTCGTGGACGGCGACCCCGGCGGCGCCGATGTGCGCGAGGCCGTGGCGCGGCTGGCGCTGGAGGGGCCGCGGGCCGGGATCCATGTGCTGTGCCTCGCCGAGACGTCACCCGCCTCGCCCGCGTCGCCGGTGACGGAGACGTACGAGGCGGCGTGCACGGCGGCGCCGACGTTCCGCGCGTGCGGGGCGGTCGCGCTGCTCAGCGGCGATGTCGCGACGGCCCTGCGGCTGCTGCGGGTCGCGCGGGTCACCGGCGACCACGCCTCCGCCGGCGAGCCCCCGGCCGGCCCCGTGGGCCATGGCACCGTCGCCGCCGTCGACGCCGTCTCCCCCGCCTGGGCGGAGCGGTTCGCGCGGGCGCTCGCCCCGCTGCGCACGGACGGGGTCGGAGCGGAGCGGCACGCGCGCGTGTCCGCGCCGCTGCCCCAGATGGCCCGACTGCTGGACGAGTTGGGGCTGGCCAGGGCCACCCCGGCGTCGCTGATGGCCCGCTGGGCGGCCGCGGCGGACGACCCCGAGGCGCTCGGCGGACGGGCCTGGGCCGTGCTCGGCGCCGGACCGCGCGGGCCGGTCGGCGCGGACCTCGTGGCGGACGGCCCGCATCTGCTGATCGAGGGACCGGCGGGCAGCGGCCGTACGGAACTGCTGCGGGCGGTCGTCGCCTCGCTGGCGGCGGCCGAGCGTCCCGACCGGCTGAGCATCGTCCTGATGGACGGCCGGGACGGCGTCAGCGCGGGCGCGGGGCACGGGGAAGGGCTGCGGGTCTGTACCGACGTACCGCATGTGACCACCCACCTCGCCGCCAACGACCCCGTCCGGATGCGGGAGTTCGCGCAGTCGCTGAGCGCCGAGCTGAAGCGGCGGGCGGAGCTGCTGGGCCGGTCCGACTTCGCCGAGTGGCACACCGGCCGTGAGCTGTCGGGCCGTATGGTCGCCCAGCGCGGCGCCGCCGGCACCGGCGACCTGGACAGCCCGCCCAGCTCCACGATGCGCCTGCGCCCGGGCGCGGCCCGTCAACGCACCGAGCCGGCGCCCCCGTTGCCCCGCCTCGTGGTCGTCGTCGACGACCTCGACGCGCTGGTCTCGCCCCCGCTGGGCTCCCCCGGCAGACCGTCGGCGGGCTCGGTGATGCGGGCCCTGGAAGCCGTCGCGCGGGAGGGCGAGCGGCTCGGCGTCCATCTGGTCGCGGCGGCGGCCTCCGGCGGCCGTACGGCGGAGTCGGAACCGGCGCGGCGGGCGCCGCTGCGGATCGTGCTGGACGCGGTGACGGCGGGGCCGGACGAACCGGCGCCGGGGCGTGGCCGGTTGACCTGGGCGGACGGTCGTACGACCGCGTTCCAGGGCGGGCGGGTCACCGGCCGCATCCCGCGCACGGCGACGCTGCGGCCGACCGTGGTCCCCCTGGACTGGCAGCGGATGGGCGACCCACCGACCCGGCGCCCGGTACGCGAGTTGGGGAACGGCCCGACGGACCTGGCCCTGCTGGCCAGCGCGTTGGAGCGGGCGGCCCGGGAGGTCGCGGCCACGGAGGTGCCGTCCCTCCTCTAGCGCCTTTGCCGGAACGCAGCGTTACGACGGCGCAACGATCTCCCACTTGACACCGCACGCGGTCTTGCCGACCCCATGCCCCCGGCGTAGACCAGAGCCCACGGGACAGCGCTCGACGTTCGACGAGGACGAAGAACGGGGCAGTGATGCGCAGCACGAGCACATACCGGACACGTAGGGCCGCGGCGACGGCAGCCGCCCTCCTCGCGGGAGCCCTCGTGCTCACCGCGTGCGGCGGAGACGACGACAAGGCAAGCGACGACGAAAGCAAGGGCACGGGGACCGACACCTCCGTCACCCTCCCCAAGCTCGACGGCCAGACCCTGGAGGTCGCCGCCGTCTGGACCGGAGCCGAACAGGAGAACTTCACCCAGGTCCTGAAGGAGTTCACCAAGCGCACCGGCGCGAAGGTGAAGTTCGTACCGACCGGCAACAACACCTCCACCTTCCTCGGCGCCAAGATCGAGGGCGGTCAGCCGCCGGACGTGGCGTTCCTGCCGCAGGTCGGCGTGTTGAAGCAGTTCGCGCAGAAGAACTGGCTCAAGCCCCTCGGGGCGGAGGCCAAGGCCCAGTTGGACAAGAACTTCTCGCAGGGGTGGCGGGATCTCGGGGCGGTCGACGGCCGGCAGTACGGCGTGTACGCGAAGGCCGCCAACAAGTCCCTGATCTGGTACAACACCGCGGCCTTCGAGGCGGCCGGGATCACGGAGACGCCGAAGACGTGGAAGGAGTTCATCTCCACCGCGCAGACGCTCTCCGACGCCGGTTCGCCCGCCGTGTCGGTCGGCGGCGCCGACGGCTGGACGCTCACGGACTGGTTCGAGAACGTCTATCTGTCCCAGGCGGGGCCGGAGAAGTACGACCAGCTCGCCCAGCACAAGATCAAGTGGACGGACCCGTCCGTCAAGCAGGCCCTCACCACGCTCGCCGAGCTGTGGGGCAAGGACGAGCTGCTCGCGGGCGGCCGCAAGGGCGCGCTGGACACGGAGTTCCCGAAGTCGGTCACCCAGGCCTTCACCGGTGACACCCCGGCCGCGATGGTCTTCGAGGGCGACTTCGTGACCGCGAACATCAACGCCGACACCAAGGCGAAGGTGGGCACGGACGCCAAGGTCTTCCCGTTCCCGGCGGTGGGCGCCGACTCCCCCGTGGTCAGCGGCGGTGACGTGGCCGTGGCGCTGAAGGACGGCAAGGGCGCGCAGGCGCTGCTGACGTTCCTCGCCTCGACGGACGCGGCCGAGATCTGGGCGGCGCAGGGCGGCATCCTCTCCCCCAACAAGGAGATGGACCAGAGCAAGTACAAGGACGACGTGACCCGGCAGATCGCCAAGGCGCTGATCGACGCCGGTGACGACTTCCGGTTCGACATGTCCGACCAGGCCCCGGCGGCCTTCGGCGGCACCCAGGGCACCGGCGAGTGGAAGGACCTCCAGGACTTCCTGAGCAACCCGGGCGATGTCGCGGGCGCCCAGCAAAAGCTGGAGGCCGACGCGGCCAAGGCCTACGGGTCGAGCTGACGCCGATGGCCTCGGTGGCGAACTCGGCAGAGGGCGCCGGCGCACTGCCGACGCCCTCCGCGTCTCCGCGCAAGAGCGTGACGCGGACCAGACTGTGGGTGGCGGTGCTGTTCCTGCTGCCCGCGCTGGTCCTGCTCGGCGCGCTCGTGGTCTACCCGATCGGGTACTCGATCTGGCGCAGTCTCTACGACGCCGACGGCTCGAAGTTCGTGGGTCTGGGCAACTACGGCGACATCTTCAGCAATGACGCGACCCTGACGGCCGTACGCAACACGGCGATCTGGGTCGCGGTCGCCCCGGCCGTGGTCACCGCGCTCGGCCTGATCTTCGCGGTGCTCACCGAACGGGTGCGCTGGGGCACGGCGTTCAAGCTGATCGTCTTCATGCCGATGGCGATCTCGATGCTGGCGGCGGGCATCATCTTCCGGCTGGTGTACGCGGCGGACCCGGACCAGGGCGTCGCGAACGCGGTGGTGACGAGCGTGCACGACGCGTTCGTGGACTCGTCCGTCTATCCGAAGGCCCGGCCGAACGCGGCGGTGAGCGACCTGAAGGCCTCGGGCGGGGGTTCGTTCACGTCGACCGGCACCGTGCACGCGGGCACCCCGGCTCTGCTGCCGCTGGTCGGCATCGCCCCGAACCGGCTCCCCGGCAGCCCCGAGGACGCCAAGGCGGCCACCGGCGAGGGCATCGACGGCACGGTGTGGCTGGACTTCAAGCTGGGCGGCGGTGGCACGAAGGGCCGGATCGATCCCGGTGAGAAGGCGTTGAAGGGCGTGAAGATCGAGGCCGTGAAGGACGGCGAGGTCGTCGCCTCGACGACGAGCGGCGCCGACGGCACCTTCCATCTGCCCGGCGAGGCGGACGGCGCCCAACTGCGGCTGCCCGGCTCGAACTTCGCGGCCCCCTACAACGGCATCGACTGGCTCGGCCCGACCCTGGTCACCCCGGCGATCATCGGGGCGTACGTGTGGATGTGGGCGGGCTTCGCGATGATCCTGATCGCGGCCGGCCTCGCGGGCGTGGACCGCAATCTGCTGGAGGCGGCCCGGGTGGACGGTGCCAACGAGTGGCAGGTGTTCAGAAAGGTCACGGTGCCGATGCTGGCGCCGGTCCTGGTCGTCGTCCTCGTCACCCTGATGATCAACGTGATGAAGATCTTCGACCTGGTCTACATCATCGCCCCGCAGCCCACCATGGACGACGCCAACGTGCTGGCGCTCCAGCTGTTCCAGTCGTCCTTCGGCGGCGGCGCGAGCTACGGCATCGGCAGCGCGATCGGCGTCATCCTGCTGCTGCTCGTCCTGCCGGTGATGTGGGTCAATCTGCGCCGGCTGCGGAAGGAGCGTGAGCGGTGACCACTCTCGACACGACCGTGCGCGCCAAGCGTTCCCTCGCCTCCCGGGTGGCGAGTTCGGCGGCCGGCGGCGCTCTGCGGATCTTCCTGATCTGTATCGCGCTGGTCTGGCTGGTGCCGACCTTCGGGCTGCTGGTCTCGTCGTTCCGCGACCCGACCGACATCGCCGCCTCCGGCTGGTGGAAGGTGTTCAGCGCACCGGGCCAGCTGACCGCGCACAGCTACGAGACCCTCCTGAAGAACGAGACGATCACCGACTCCCTGTTCAACACCGTGTGGATCACGGTCCCGGCGACCCTGCTGGTGGTGCTCATCGGCGCGATGGCGGGCTACGCCTTCGCGTGGATGGACTTCAAGGGCCGCGACACCTGGTTCATGGTCGTGGTGGGGCTGCTGGTGGTGCCGGTGCAGGTGGCGCTGATCCCGCTGACGGTGCTGTTCCGGGAGCTCGGGATCTTCGGCGACATCATCGCCGCGGTCCTCTTCCACGTCGGCTTCGGACTGCCGTTCGCGATCTTCCTGTTGCGCAACTTCTTCGCGGAGATCCCGAGGGAGCTCCTGGAGGCGGCGCGCCTGGACGGGGCGGGCGAGGCGCGGCTGTTCGCCACCGTCGTCCTGCCCCTCGCCGCACCCGCGCTCGCCTCGCTGGGCATCTTCCAGTTCCTGTGGGTGTGGAACGACATGCTGGTGGCGCTGGTGTTCACCAACGCCGACTCGCAGCCGCTGACGGTCGCCCTCCAGCAGCAGGTACGGCAGTTCGGCAGCAACATCGAGATCCTGGCGACCGGCGCCTTCATCTCGATGGTCATCCCGCTGATCGTGTTCTTCGCGTTCCAGCGGCAGTTCGTGTCCGGCGTCATGGCGGGCGCGGTCAAGTAGCGCGTACGGCACACGCGTTGACGCCTTCGAGGGGCGGGCCGGCAGCGGTCCGCCCCTTCGCGTTCCCCCGGAATCCCCCGTATGCCGCAAGGGACGTAACCAAGTCACCGCACCGGCCGTTCCCGGGGCCGTACGCCCGCGCCGACCCCTCCCCCATGGATGTGCCTTGCCCAGGTTCAGTGTCATCGTCCCCGCGTACCAGGTTCAGGCGTATCTGCACGAGTGTCTGGAGTCGGTGCTCTCCCAGTCGTACCCCGATCTGGAGCTGATCGCCGTCGACGACCGCTCGCCGGACGCCTGCGGGGAGATCGTCGACGAGTTCGCCGCCCGCGACCCCCGGGTGCGGCCGGTCCACCTCGCCGAGAACCGGGGGCCCGGCCCGGCGCGCAACGCCGGTCTCGCGGTGGCGACGGGTGACTACGTGGTGTTCCTCGACGGCGACGACACCCTCACCCCGGACGCGCTGCGGGCGATCTCCGACCGGCTGAAGGAGACGGGCGAGCCGGACGTGCTGGTCCACGACCACGCGATCGTCGACTGGCGAGGCGCAACCGCCCGGACGGCGCCGGCGCTCCTGCTCACCGAGCAGGGTCCGGCGCCGTTCCGCCTGGAGGACCGTCCCGGGCTGCTGCGGGCGACCACGGTGGTGTGGGACAAGGTGTACCGCCGGGAGTTCGTGGAGCGCGAGGGCTTCCGCTTCCCGCCGGGCCGCTACGAGGACACGCCCTGGACGTGTCCGGTCCTGATGACGGCGGAGACGATCGCGACGCTGGACCGGGTGTGTGTGCACCACCGGCAGCGGCGCGTCACCGACACCCGCGATCATTTCGAACTCTTCGACCAGTACGACCGGCTCTTCGCGTTCCTCGACCAGCACCCCGAACTCGGCCGGTGGCGGCCCGTGTTGTTCCGCCGCATGGTCGACCGGCTGACGGCGGTGTTCACCGACCGGCACCGGCTGCCGCGGGCCGCTCGCGCCGAGTTCCTGGGCCGGGCCCGCGACCACTACCGCCGCTACCGCGCCCCGGGCCACCGGGTGCCGTTGCGCGCACGCCTGCGCCACACCCTGGTCCGACTGAACCTGCACCGCGTCTACCGCGCGCTGGAGTTGGCCAAGAGGCTCAGCCACCGGACCACGGCCCGCACCGCCCGCCTGGCCGGCGCCCTGCGCACCGCGTCCCTCCGGCTCCACTATCGCGTCCAGCTTCGCCTCCCGCTGCACGAGGACCGCGCGGTCTTCTCGGCGTACGGGGACCGCGGCCACGGCGGCGACCCGGGCGCCCTGGAGTCGGCGTTCCGCGAGCTCGCCCCGCACATCCGCACCGCGTGGATCGCCGCCCCCGAGCACCATCACACGATCCCGACCGCCACCCGCCGGCTGCGCCCCGGCACCGCCGCCTACTGGACGGCGCTGGCCCGCTCCAAGTACCTCGTCGGCAACGCCGAGTTCGACCCCCGCCTGGTCAAGCGCCCCGGCCAGACCGTCGTCCAGACCCGACACGGCACGCCCCTCAAGCACATGGGCCTGGACCTCCTCGAACACCCCGCCGCCGCACAGGACATGGACGTCACGGCCCTCCTCGACGACGTCGACAAGTGGGACTACGTCCTGTCCGCCAACCGGCACTCCACCCTGACCTGGGAGCGCGTCTTCCCCGGCGGCTACACCACCCTTCCGTACGGCAGCCCCCGCAACGACGTGTTCCAGCGGGCCACTTCGCAGGACGTGCGACGGCTGCGCGAGCGGCTCGGCATCCCGGAGGGGACGGTCGCGATCCTGTACGCGCCGACCCACCGCGACTACCGCCGCACCCAGCGCGCCACTCTCGATCTCGACCGCGTCCTGCGCCGACTGGGCCCCCGCTTCGTCGTGCTGGCCCGCGCCCACCACCGTTACGAGGGTCCGCTCGCCGCCGACTCGGCCCGGGTCCTCGATGTCACCGGTCATCCGAGCGTGGAGTCCCTCTGCCTGGCCTCGGACGCCCTGGTCACCGACTACTCGTCCCTGATGTTCGACTACGCGGGCCTCGACCGGCCGATCGTGATCCACGCCACCGACGACGACTACGCGGCGTACGAGGCGGCCCGCGGCACCTACTTCGACCTGCGCTCCTTCCCGCCGGGCGCGGTCGCGCGCAGCGAGGACGAGCTGATCGACATCTTCGCCACCGGGCACTGGCGCGGTTCCCGCTCCGCCCAGCTGCGCTCGGCGTTCCGCGAGCGCTTCTGCCCGTACGACGACGGGCGCGCCGCCGAGCGGGTCGTACGCCGTGTCGTGCTGGGCGAGACGGAGCTGCCGCCGGTGGTGCCGCTCGCCGAGCGGTACCCGGTGCCGTCCGCGGCGGCGGAACTGGGGCACTCCCCGCTGACGACGGTGCCGCGGCCGGCGTCGCCCGCCGCCGCGCTCACCGAGAACATCTGACCGACCCCTCGCCACCGGAGTCCGTATGCCGTCCAGCCCGTCCCGGCCCACCCCGACCCGGCCGTCCACCTGGCGTCCGGCCGGGCGGCCCGGCCGCTGAGAAAACGCGAAGGGCCGGTGCGGTCAGCACCGGCCCTTCGCGCATGCCCGACGACTACTCGATGACGAGCTCGACCTCGACGTTGCCGCGGGTGGCGTTGGAGTACGGGCAGACCTGGTGGGCGGTCTCGACGAGCTTGCGGCCGGTGGCCTCGTCGACGCTGTCGGGCAGCTCGACGCGGAGCGTCACCTGGAGGGCGAAGCCCTCGCCCTGCTTGCCTATGCCGACCTCGGCGGTCACCGCGGCGTCGCTGACGTCGACCTTGGCCTGACGGCCGACGAGACCGAGGGCGCTGCCGAAGCAGGCGGCGTAACCGGCGGCGAAGAGCTGCTCGGGGTTGGTGCCCTGACCGTTGCCGCCCATCTCCACCGGGATGCTCAGCGGGAGGTCGATCTTGCCGTCGTTGGAGACGGCGCGACCCTCGCGGCCGTGGGTGGCGGTGGCGACAGCGGTGTAGAGCGCGTCCATGGAAAACCAGTCCTCTCGGAGGTCGTGACTCGGTGTTCGCGACCCGGGGGCCTCGAACCGACGACCACAAGTAGAGCACACAATTCAATTGCACACAACTAAATTGAGTCCACGAGCTATTCTGGAGACATGACCACGCCCACGAGCGACTGGCTCCGCCTCGACCAGCAGATCTGCTTCTCCCTGCACGCCGCGTCCCGCGCCTTCAACGGCGTCTACCGCGTGATCCTCAAGGACCTGGGGCTCACGTATCCCCAGTACCTGGTGATGCTGGTCCTGTGGGAGCGGGGCGACCTGCCGGTCAAGAAGCTGGGCGAGCACCTGCGCCTCGACTCCGGCACCCTCTCGCCGCTGCTCAAGCGGCTGGAGGCGGCCGGCCTGGTCCGCCGGGAGCGCAGCGCGCGCGACGAGCGGTCGGTGGAGGTACGGCTCACCGACGAGGGCACGGCCCTGCGTGAGTCCGCCCTCCAGGTGCCCCGCCGCATCGCCGCCGCGACCGGCTTCGACGTCGACGAGATCCGGGCCCTGCGGTCCCGGCTGGACGAGCTGACGACGGCACTGGACGCGGCGGCGCTGGAAGAGAAGGCCTGAGCGAATCGCACCCCGTACGCGCACGTATGGGCGTGAATGAGGCATTCGTACGGCTTACGATCCGCCGTGATGAACCGCCCCCTGCTCCGGCTCGGCGCCGCCTGGCTCGCCACCCGCGCCCTGATGCTGTGGCTGCTCGCCCACGACACGCTGCCGCTGCTGGGCGGCGGTGGCGTCGCCCGTGAGGTGTGGCGGCTGTACGGCCACTGGTACGGCGTCCTGTCCGCCGGCGCCTTCCCCGCGCACGACCCGCTGTGGCAGTACCCGCCGGGCGCGGCCCCGGTCCTGCTGTCCCCGGCCCTCCTGCCCGGCCTGACGTACTTCCGGGCGTTCGTGGCCCTGACGCTCCTCTCCGACGCGGCGATCACGTACGCGCTGTCCCGCGCGGGCACGCGTCCGGGGCGCAGCCTGCGCGGCGCGGCCCTGTGGACCGGCGGCCTCCCGCTCCTCCTCCACGTCCCGCTCGCCCGCTACGACGTGCAGGTCACCGCCCTTGCCGTCATCGCGCTGTTGACGTTGCCGCGCTCCACGCGTGCGTGCGGCGCGTTCGCGGCGCTGGGCGCGCTGGTGAAGGTGTGGCCGGTGCTGGTGCTGCTGGGCGTGGAGCCGGGCCGTGCGACGCGGTCGGTGGGGCGGTGGGCGGCGCTGACGGGAGCGGCTGCCCTGGCCGTCCTGCTGGCCCGCTTCGACAACAGCTTCGCGTTCCTGCGCCAACAGGGCGGGCGGGGCATACAGATCGAGTCGCTGGGCGGCACGGCCCTCGGCCTCGCGACCCACGCCGACTGGCCGGGCACGGTCCGCTACCAGTACGGGGCGCTGGAGTACACGGGCCCGTACGTGCCCCTCGTCGCGCACGCCTCGCTGGCCGCCACGGCGGTCGCCTTCGCACTCCTGCTGTGGTGGCGGGTGCGGGCACGGCACCGGACCCCGACGACCCCCTGCGACGCGGCGCTCACGGCCGTACTCCTGTTCACGGTCACCAGCCGGGTGATCAGCCCGCAGTACATGATCTGGCTGCTGGGCCTGGCGGCCGTGTGCCTGACCTCGCGGCACACCGCTCAGCGGCCGGTCGCCGCGCTGATCGTGGCGGCGACGGCGGTCAGTGCGGTGGTGTACCCGGTGCTGTACGCCGAGGTGGCGGCGGCGACCTGGACGGGCTGCGCGCTGATGGTCGTCCGCAACGGCCTGCTGGTGTGGGCGGCGGCACTGTCGTACACCCGGCTGTGGCGCACCACGGCCGCCGGACGGGCACCGCTGCCCGCTCACACGCGTTCACAGGACAGATCCACAGGCGTCCCCGGCGGGGTGCCGCGCCTGGTTGACTGACAGCAGCTCCACCATGCTCCACCTGACGAGGGGACGGCCGTACATGACCTGGCTGATCACCGGCGGCGCCGGATACATCGGGGCACACGTCGTGCGCGCGATGACCGAGGCGGGCGAGCGCACGGTGGTGTACGACGACCTGTCGACGGGGATCGCCGAGCGGGTGCCGGACGGGGTGCCGCTGGTGGTCGGCTCCACGCTGGACGCGGAGCGGGTGGCGCGCGCGCTGACCGACCACGCGGTCACCGGGGTCGTGCATCTGGCGGCGAAGAAGCAGGTCGGCGAGTCGGTCGACCTGCCGCTGCACTACTACCGGGAGAACGTGGAAGGCCTGCGCGTCCTGCTGGAGCAGGTCACCGCGGCCGGGGTGCCGTCCTTCGTGTTCTCCTCCTCGGCGGCGGTGTACGGCATGCCGGACGTGGAGCTGGTGACCGAGGAGACGCCGTGCGTGCCGCTGTCGCCGTACGGCGAGACGAAACTGGCGGGCGAATGGCTGGTCCGCGCGACGGGCCGGGCGACAGGCCTCGCCACCGCCTCCCTGCGCTACTTCAACGTGGCGGGCGCGGCCACCCCCGCCCTCGCCGACACGGGCGTCTTCAACCTCGTCCCGATGGTCTTCGAGAAGCTCACGGAGAACGCGGCCCCCCGCATCTTCGGCGACGACTACCCGACGCCGGACGGCACCTGTGTCCGCGACTACATCCACGTGGTCGACCTGGCCGAGGCCCACGTGACGACGGCCCGCGCGCTGCGCTCCGCCCCCGGCCGCGACCTCACCCTCAACATCGGCCGCGGCGAGGGCGTCTCCGTCCGCGAGATGATCGACCACATCAACGCCGTGACGGGCCATCACCGCCCCCCGACCGTTCACCCCCGCCGCCCCGGCGACCCGGCCCGCGTGGTCGCCTCCGCCGACCGCATCACGACGGAACTCGGCTGGAAGGCCAGACACGACGTCCAGGACATGATCACGTCGGCCTGGGAGGGCTGGGTACGACTGCACCCGGAGGCGGCCCGCGACTGAGCGCGGCGGCCGGCCTCCCAGCCCCGGACGGCCGGCCTCCCGGCCCCGGACGACCGGCCTCCCGGCCCCGGACGACCGGCCGCCCGGGCCCGGCGGCCCGCCGCCCGACCCCGGCTTCCAGCTCCCAGCCCCCAGCCCCCAGCCCCAACGGCCCGCCGCCCGGCTAGCCTGCCCGGATGACCGACCTCGGCGAGACCGCCCCCGACCGCACTCCCGATCCCGCCCTCGACCGCGCCCTTGGCTGTGTCATCGGTTCGGCCGTCGGGGACGCGCTGGGCGCGCCCTTCGAGTTCGGCCCCGAGGGCGCCTTCTCGGCGCGTTTCCCGCGGCCGGGGCACGGGGGCGAGATGTGCGGGGGCGGCGGCTGGGACCCCGGCGAGGCCACGGACGACACGCAGCTGGCCGTCCTGACGGCGGAGTCGCTGCTGGAGTGCGGCGGCCTCGAACCGCCGGACGTGTTCGACCGGTTCCGGCGCTGGGCGGCGGCGGAGCCGAAGGACATCGGCTTGCAGACAGAAGCCGTGCTGACCAGCGGCGATCCCTGGGACCTGGCCGCCGCCCTGCACTTCCAGACGAACCAACGGGCGGCGGGGAACGGTGCGTTGATGCGGGCGGCCCCCTCCGCCGTCTACTTCGCGCGCCAGGGGCGGGAGGCCACCATGGCCGCCGCCCGCCGGCTCTCCGCCCTCACCCACGGCGACCGCGCCGCCTGGGAAGGCACCGCCGTCCTGCACGAGTCGATCCGCGTCGCCCTCTCCGGCGCCGACCCGCTGGCCGCGCTCCCGGCCACCCTCGCCGCCGTCCACCCCGACCACCGCGCCCGCTACGCCACCGTCCTCGCCCCCGACTGGCACCCCGACCACGCGACCGAGTTCAACGGCGCCGTCTGGCCCTGCCTCGGCTCGGCCGTGTGGGCCCTGCGCACCACCTCCTCCTACGAGGACGCCGTACGCGCCGCGATCGACCTCGGCGGCGACACGGACACCGTCGCCGCGGTGACCGGGGCCCTGGCGGGAGCCGTGCACGGGCTGGGCGCCGTCCCCGAACGCTGGACCGAGGCGCTCCACGTCCCGCTGCCCGGCTTCGCCGGGCGGACCCTGCGCACACCGGACCTGGCGGACCTCACACGGCGGCTCTGGGCGGCCGGACACCCCCGGCGCCGAGACCTACAGCGCCTGTAGCACCTACCGCACCTACTGCACCCACCGCACCCACCGCACCTACAGCGCCTTGATCGCCGCCGCGGTGGAGCGCGCCAGCGCGTCCAGGTAGCCCTTCGGGAGCTTCGGGCTGCGGATCACGACCGAGCGCCAGTACAGCGGCCCGGAGATCAGGTCGAGGGCCAGTTCGTCGTCGGGGCCCACCCGGACCTCACCGCGCTGCTCCGCCGCCACGATGATCTTGCTGGCGACGCCCTCCTGCCCGTCCCGCAGCGCCTTCTGCACGGCTTCCGCGATCTCGGGATTGCGCGCCGCCTCCGCCTGGAGGTCCGGCAGGATCTGCGAGGCCACGGGATGCCGCAGCGCCCGGGACGTCAGCTCGTACAGCAGCCGCAGGTCGCTCTCCAGCGCGCCCGTGTCCGGAGCCGGCAGCCCCTGCACGGCGAGCGCCGACACCACGTCCAGCACCAGATGCAGCTTGGAACGCCAGCGGCGGTACACCGCCGTCTTGCCCACGCCCGCCCGCCGCGCGATCCCCTCGATGGACATCCGCGCGTAGCCGACCGCCGCGAGCTCCTCGAAGACGGCCGCCCGGATGGCTTCCGTCACATCCTCCCGCAGGACGGCCGCTCCGGCGGGCGCCCGGCGGCGCGGACGCGTCTGAGGCTCGTCGGCGTTCGTCGTCATGCCGTCCAGCATAGGGCGTTACGACGAAACGGTTGCGTTCCGACGTCGAATCGGCCTACGCTCACGTTGCGACGATACGGTCCCGTCCCGACGTAAGAGAACGCAAAGAGAAGCGTAAGGAAACGCCGGGCGCCGACCCCTTCCGTACCCCCCAAGTGAAAGCAGCGGATGTGAGCCAGGTCCTCCACACACCGCCCTCGGCACCGGCACCCCCGGTCGAGGCCGACCTCGCGGCCCTCGCCGCCCGCCACGGTCTCTCGGTCAGCGGTGCCCGCCCGACCCTGCCCGAGTACATCCGGCAGCTGTGGGCCAGGCGCCACTTCATCACCGCGTTCTCGACCGCCAAGCTCACCGCCCAGTACAGCCAGGCGAAGCTCGGCCAGATCTGGCAGGTGATGAACCCGCTGCTCAACGCGGCGGTCTACTTCCTCATCTTCGGTGTGCTCCTCGGCACCAAGAAGGGCGTGCCGGACTACGTCCCGTTCCTGGTGACGGGCGTGTTCATCTGGACGTTCACGCAGAGCTCGATCCTGGCGGGCACCCGCGCGATCTCCGGCAACCTCGGCCTGGTGCGCGCCCTGCACTTCCCGCGGGCCGCGCTGCCGATCTCGTTCTGCCTCCAGCAGCTCCAGCAGTTGCTGTTCTCCATGTGCGCCCTGGCCGTGATCCTGCTCTGCTTCGGGGTGCCGGTGGCGGTGTCCTGGGTGCTGGCGGTCCCGGCGCTGGTCCTGCAGTTCGTGTTCAACGCCGGCGTCTCGATGGTCATGGCCCGGCTCGGCGCCAAGACCCCGGACATCGCGCAGCTGATGCCGTTCGTCCTGCGCACCTGGATGTACGTCTCGGGCGTCATGTGGAGCATCGAGCACCTGGCCAGCAAGCACAGCGACTGGCCGTCGTGGGTGGTCCCCGTCCTCCAGGCCAACCCGGCCGCGGTCTACATCGACCTGATGCGCTTCGCGCTGATCGACAGCTTCCACTCCAGCCAACTGCCCGCCCACGTGTGGCTGATCGCGACGGGCTGGGCCCTGCTCGCCGGAGTCGGCGGCTTCATCTACTTCTGGAAGGCTGAGGAGACGTACGGCCGTGGCTGAGAACATCGACGAGAACTTCCCCACCGTCATCGACGCGAACGCTCCCACCGTCATCGACACGAACGCCCCCACCGTCATCGCCGACAACGTCGACATCGTCTACCGCGTCAACGGCACCGGCGCCGGCAAGGGCTCCGCGACCGCCGCCCTCAACCGGATCATGCGCCGCAAGCAGACCGAGAAGGCGTCCGGCGTCCGCAAGGTGCACGCGGTCAAGAAGGTGTCGTTCGTCGCCTACAAGGGCGAGGCCATCGGGCTCATCGGCACCAACGGCTCCGGCAAGTCGACCCTGCTGAAGGCGGTCGCGGGCCTGCTCCCCGTGGAGAGCGGCGCCATCTACACCGACGGCCAGCCCTCCCTCCTCGGCGTGAACGCGGCCCTGATGGGCGACCTCACCGGCGAGCGCAACGTCTACCTCGGCGGCCTCGCGATGGGCATGTCCCGCGAGCAGATCAAGGAGCGCTACCAGGAGATCGTCGACTTCTCCGGCATCAACGAGAAGGGCGACTTCATCACCCTGCCCATGCGCACGTACTCCTCCGGCATGGGCGCCCGGCTCCGCTTCTCCATCGCCGCCGCCAAGGACCACGACGTCCTCCTGATCGACGAGGCCCTCGCCACCGGCGACCGCTCCTTCCAGAAGCGTTCCGAGCAGCGCATCCGCGAGCTGCGCAAGCATGCCGGCACGGTGTTCCTGGTCAGCCACAACAACAAGTCGATCCGCGACACCTGCGACCGGGTGCTGTGGCTGGAGCGCGGCGAGCTGCGCATGGACGGCCCCACCGAGGACGTCCTGAAGGAGTACGAGGCCTTCACCGGCGACAAGACACCCACCAAGCCCAAGGCCAAGCCGAAGCCGAAGGTCACCGTCTAGGAGCGGCTGAGCGCTTCGTGCGGCACCGCCCACGTGCGGCGGACCAGGAACCGGAAAGCCGACGCCAGCACCAGGGACACGGCCTTCACGGCGTTCGACCCGAGCGGTCCGTGAAGGCCGAGGCCGTGATAGCCGACGTAGAACAGGCCGCTCTCCATCACCACTCCGATCCCGCGGAAGGCGAAGAACAGGGTGGGCCCCTCGCCGATGCCCGCCACGTGGTCGCGGTGGGCGAGGAGCCGCAGGCCCAGGTAGTTCGTGAACACGGCGATGACGCTCGCGAGCACCGTCGCCACCAGGGCTTGCCCGTCGAGACCGTGCAGCAGCACATTGAAGACGGCGAAATTCACCACGGCACCGCTGCCGCCGACCACCCACGCATTCACGTCACAACTCTTAGCGGGAAACGGTAATTCGTGGCCCTTCCCTTTGCCTAAAGCAAGCCAAGAAAAGGGCGCCCCGAGCCGATTCCCGGCCCGGGGCGCCCAGTTGCTCGTACCGCACTACGAGCTCGTACGGCCTACGAATGCGTTCGCAGCAGCGTGCGCATGGTCCGCATGGCCACCGACAGGTTGGCGAGGTCGAACGTCTCCGAGCTCTGGATCTCGTCCAGGGTGGTGCGCGCCCGGCCGAGGATCGCCGCGTTCTTCTCCTCCCAGGCCTTGAAGCGCTGCTCAGGAGTGGAGGTGCCGTTGCCCACCGCCAGGATGTCCGCGGTCACGGCCGCGTGGGCCGCGTAGAGGTCCTCGCGGATGGAGGCGCGAGCCATGGACTGCCAGCGGTCCGCGCGGGGCAGCTCGATGATGCGGTCCATGAGCTGCGTGATGTGCAGCCGGTCGGCGAGGTCGTAGTAGACCTCGGCGACGTCCAGCGGCTCCTTGCCGTTGCGGTCCGCCACGGAGACGATGTCGAGCGTGGGGAAGGCGGAGGAGAACCCGGCCACGCGCGTGGCGAGTTCGTCCGGGACGCCGGCGCCCGACAGCTCGTCGTAGATCCGCTGGTACCACTCCAGGTCCGCGCCCCGCAGCAGCTTCGGCAGCTGCGACCACACCTGCTCGACCCGCTCGCCGAAGAACTCGACGGTCTCGGCGAGCTGGAGCGGCTGCGGCCGGTTGTTGAGCAGCCAGCGCGTGCCGCGCTCGACGAGACGCCGCGAGTGCAGCCGGATACGGGTCTGCACGGCGGCCTCGACCCGGTTGTCGAGGGCCTCCACCGCGTCCCACACGGCGGCCGAGCGGAAGATCGCGCGGGCCGCGGTCTGCGCCCGGACGATCTCCTCCAGGGAGGCCCCGGTCTCCTCGCGCAGGCGGTGCAGGTACGTCGTACCGCCCGTGTTGACCGTGTCGTTGACGAGGACGGTCGTGATGATCTCGCGGGCCAGCGGGTGGCTGTGCATCTGCTCGGCGAACTTCTCGCGCAGCGCGGTCGGGAAGTACGCGTCGAGCAGGGTGCGCAGATACGGGTCGTCGGGCAGCGAGGTGTGCAGCAGCTCGTCGGAGACCGTGATCTTCGTGTACGCCAGCAGTACGGCCGTCTCCGGGCCGGTCAGGCCCTGGCCGTTGGTCAGGCGCTCGCGGATCTGGCGGTCGGTGGGCAGGAACTCCAGGGCCCGGTCGAGATGGCCCTCCCTGACCAGGTGGCGCATGAAGCGCTGCTGGGCGTGGAGCATGTCCTTGGACTGGGCGAGCGCGTTGGCGATCGCGGTGTTCTGCGCGTAGTTGTTGCGCAGCACCAGGTGGCCGACCTCGTCGGTCATCTCGGCGAGCAGCTTGTTGCGCTGCTTGACCGTCATGTCGCCCTCGGTGACCAGGCCGTTGAGCAGGATCTTGATGTTCACCTCGTGGTCGGAGGTGTCCACGCCCGCGCTGTTGTCGATGGCATCGGTGTTGATCTTGCCGCCGTGCAGGGCGAACTCGATCCGGCCGAGCTGGGTCAGGCCCAGGTTGCCGCCCTCGCCGACGACCTTGACGCGCAGGTCGGCGCCGTCGACGCGGATCGGGTCGTTGGCCTTGTCGCCGACGTCCGCGTGCGACTCGGCGCTCGACTTCACGTACGTGCCGATGCCGCCGTTCCACAGCAGGTCGACCGGCGCCTTGAGGATCGCCTTCATCAGGTCGGCCGGCGTCATCTTGGAGACCTTGCCCTCGATGCCGAGGGCCTCGCGGATGTGCGCGTTGAGCGGGATGGCCTTGGCGGTCCGCGGGAACACGCCGCCACCGGCCGAGATGAGCTCGGCGTTGTAGTCGGCCCAGCTGGAGCGCGGCAGCTCGAAGACGCGGCGCCGCTCGGCGTAGGAGGTCGCCGAGTCCGGGTTCGGGTCGATGAAGATGTGCCGGTGGTCGAAGGCGGCGACCAGGCGGATGTGCTCGCTGAGCAGCATGCCGTTGCCGAACACGTCACCGGACATGTCACCGATGCCGACGACCGTGAAGTCCTCGGTCTGGGTGTCGACGCCCAGCTCCCGGAAGTGCCGCTTGACGGACTCCCAGGCGCCGCGCGCGGTGATGCCCATGCCCTTGTGGTCGTAACCGGCCGAGCCGCCGGAGGCGAAGGCGTCGCCGAGCCAGAAGTTGTACGACTCCGCGACCCCGTTGGCGATGTCGGAGAAGGTGGCGGTGCCCTTGTCGGCGGCGACGACCAGGTAGGTGTCGTCCTCGTCGTGCCGTACGACGTCGGCGGGCGGGACGACCTCACCGGCGACCATGTTGTCGGTGATGTCGAGCAGCGCCGAGATGAACACCTTGTAGCTGGCGATGCCCTCGGCCAGCCACGCCTCCCGGTCCACGCTCGGGTCGGGCAGCTGCTTGGCGACGAAGCCGCCCTTGGCACCGACCGGCACGATGACGGTGTTCTTCACCATCTGCGCCTTGACCAGGCCGAGGATCTCGGTCCGGAAGTCCTCACGCCGGTCGGACCAGCGCAGACCGCCGCGCGCGACCTTGCCGAAGCGCAGGTGCACGCCCTCGACGCGCGGGGAGTAGACCCAGATCTCGAACGCCGGGCGCGGCGCGGGCAGGTCGGGGATGGCCTGCGGGTCGAACTTCATGGACACGTACTCGTGCGGCTTGCCGCCCGCCGCCTCCTGGAAGAAGTTCGTGCGCAGGGTCGCCTTGATGACGGTGAGGAAGGAGCGCAGGATGCGGTCCTCGTCGAGGCTGGCGACCTGGTCGAGCGCCGCGTCGACCTCCTCCAGCAGCGCGTCCACGATCTCGTGCCCGGCGCGCTGCCGGTCCGGCGACATCCGCGCCTCGAACAGGGAGACGAGCAGCCGGGTGGTGTGGACGTTGTTGCGGAGGGTGTCCTCCATGTAGTCCTGCGAGAACGTCGAGCCCGCCTGGCGCAGGTACTTGGCGTACGCCCGCAGCACCATCGCCTGCCGCCAGCCGAGGCCCGCGCTCAGCACGAGGGCGTTGAAGCCGTCGTTCTCCGCCTTGCCCGTCCAGGTCGCGGCGAAGGCCTCCTGGAAGCGCTCACGGCCGTCGTCGCCGAGGTAGTCCCCGGCGCCGTTCTGCGACTTGGGCATGCGCAGACCGAAGTCGTAGATCCAGGCCGTCGTACGGTCCGAGCAGCGCAGTTCGTACGGCCGCTCGTCGGTGACCTCGACGCCGAGGCGGCTGAGCACCGGCAGGACGGCGGACAGCGAGACCGCCTCGCCCTTGCGGTAGATCTTGAAGCGGCGCTCCTCGGGCGCCGAGCCGACCGGCTCGTACAGGCTCAGGGCGAAGTTGTTCTCCTCGCTGAGCTGCTCCAGGTGGCACAGGTCGGCGACGGCCGCGCGCGGGGTGTGGTCGGCCTTGTAGCCCTCGGGGAAGGCGCTGCCGTAGCGGCGCAGCAGTTCGGCGGCGCGCTCCTCGCCCAGCTCGCCGGTGAGCGCCTCGGCGAACCCGTCGGCCCAGGAGCGGGCGGCCTCGACGAGGCGGGCCTCGATGCGCTCCTTGTCGCTGTCGCTGAGCTCGGGCAGCACGGTGCCCTGCGGGACGCGGACCACGAAGTGCAGCCGGGACAGGATCGACTCGGTGTTCCAGGCGGTGAAGTCGACGCTGGTGCCGCCGAGCTCCTCCTTCAGGATGTCGATGATCCGCAGCCGGACACCGGTGGTGTACCGGTCGCGGGGCAGGTAGACGAGGGCGGAGTAGTAGCGCCCGTACTCGTCCTGGCGCAGGTACAGCCGCAGCCGGCGCCGCTCCTGGAGGTAGAGGACGCTGGTGACGATGGACTGGAGCTCGTCGGCCGGGGTCTGGAAGAGCTCGTCGCGCGGGTAGGTCTCCAGGATCTGGAGCAGGTCGCGCCCGTCGTGGCTGTTGGGCGAGAACCCGGCACGCCGGAGCACCTCGTCCACCTTGCGGCGGATGACGGGAACCCGGCGCACGGACTCGGTGTAGGCGGCGGACGAGAACAGCCCGAGGAAGCGCCGCTCCCCGACGACGTTGCCCTCGGCGTCGAACTTCTTCACGCCGATGTAGTCGAGGTACGACGGCCGGTGCACGGTCGCGCGGCTGTTGGCCTTGGTCAGCACCAGCAGCTTGTGCTCGCGCGCCTTGGCCCGGGCGTCGGCGGGCAGCCGCTCGAAGGAGGGGCTGACGGGGTGGCTCTCGTCCTCGGCGTGATGCGGGTCGGAGCGCAGGATGCCGAGGCCGGTGCCCGGCACGGCGGCGAGGGAGTCGTCCGCACGGAGCTGGTACTCGCGGTACCCGAGGAAGGTGAAGTGGTCCGCGGCCAGCCAGCGCAGCAGCTCACGGGCCTCCTCGATCTCCTGCTCGCGCAGATCGGAGGCGACGGGCTCGGCGGGCAGCTCCTCGGCCATCCGCAGCGCCGCGTCCCGCATCTTCTCCCAGTCCTCGACCGTCTCGCGGACGTCCGACAGCACCCGCAGCAGATCGGCGGTGATCTGCTTGAGGTCCGCGCGGTCGGTCTCGCGGTCGATCTCCACATGGATCCACGACTCGGTGTGCGCGTCGTGCGGAAGCTCGCTGCGGTCGTCGGCGGGGCGCTGCGGGAGCACCTCGATGAGCTGTCCGGTCAGATCACGCCGGACGACGACCTGCGGATGGATGACGACATGGATGCCGCGTCCCTGCCGGGTCAGCTCGTTGGTGACCGAGTCGACGAGGAAGGGCATGTCGTCGGTGACGACCTCGACGATCGAATGGCTGCACGCCCAGCCGTTCTCCTCCACCGTGGGCGTGAGGACCCGCACATTGGCCGTGCCCTGTGGCCGGTTCTCGGCCAGCCGGTAATGCGAAAGGGCGGCTCCGAAGACGTCGACCGGGTCGCGGTCGGTGAGGTCCTCCGGGGCGGTGTGCAGGTAGTAGCGCTGGAGGAACGCGAGCACGGATTCCCGGTCGGGGGTGCCCTTGTCCGTCGTCCCGGTCGGTAGGCGCCCCCCGACCGGGCTGTTCTCAGCTACCCGGGCAGCCCTCTCGAGCAGCTCGGCCTTGGCTTCGTCCAGCTTGGTCTGCATTGTCCTCTGGCTCCTGTCGCGCGCCGTTGCGTGACGTAGAAGGAAGTACGGTCTCTTCCCTCTGCGGCTCTACGCCACGGCCCGGGGTGTCCGGTCCGCTCCGACGCTATGCCGCGAGGTGAGATGGGCGGGGTGATATCAGCCAATGTCGACGCCTTCGAAAGGTGTGACGCTGATCTCTGGGAGGCCCTGTCATGAGGTGTGCGCGGCGCCCTGGAGGGTTCCGCACCTCCGTCCCGCCCGCGCGGACCAGCGACTGACGCCCGGACACGGATGTCGTCCGTGCTCACCGGGCGCAGGGCAGGGGCGACAGTGCCCCCGCGAACTATCGCGCTGATCACGCCACCAAGGCTATCGCTCCTTACAGGGGCCCCGTCATGAGCCGTATGTGTACAAAACCAGGGTCCGAACTTTGACGTTCTGCACAGTCCCGGTACTGTCCCCCACCCTCTTGCCAAGTGCTGGTTTCGCATGCACGTTGCCGACATGACAGCCAAAATCCTGATCGTCACCGGTGACGCGGCGGAGTCGCTCGAGGTCCTGTACCCCTACCAGCGCCTTCGCGAGGAGGGCTACGACGTCCACATCGCGGCCCCGACCCGCAAGAAGCTTCAGTTCGTCGTCCATGACTTCGAACCCGGCTTCGACACCTACACCGAGAAGCCCGGCTACACCTGGCCGGCCGACCTCGCCTTCGCCGACGTCGACCCCGGCGAGTACGCCGCGGTCGTCATCCCCGGCGGCCGGGCCCCGGAGTACCTCCGCAACGACCCGGAACTCCGCAAGATCCTGAAGTCCTTCTTCGACGCCGACAAGCCGGTCGCCCAGATCTGCCACGGCCCCCTGCTCACGGCCGCGATCGACGGCCTCCGCGGCCGCCGCGTCACGGCCTACCCGGCCCTGGAACCCGACATGCAGTCGGCGGGCGCCACCTTCCAGGACACGGAGGCGGTCGTCGACGGCACCCTGGTGTCTTCAAGGGCATGGCCGGACCACTCGGCGTGGATGCGGGAGTTCTTGACGGTACTGCGGGCCAAGGCGCCGGTTACGTAGGCGGGGAGGGCGGGCGCTCTTTGTGCTGCCCTCGCTGCGGGCAGTCGTGCCGCTGGGGCGGCACGGGTGGGCGCAGCGGCACCCCGCCAGCGCGGGGCGAGCGACACCCCGCGACAGCACCCCCATGCCGGGCAACCCACCGGCTCGCGCCCGCCCTACGCAGCTATTCGCTCCGCCTCCGCAACGGCCTCGGCCAAGGTGTCCACAACCGGTACACCAACCTCCTCCAGGCTGGCCCGCCCGTGCGACCCCCCGGTGTACAGAACGGCCCGCGCCCCCACATGCAACGCCGCCACCGCATCATCGGCAGCGTCCCCGATCACCACCGTACGAGCCGGATCCACCCCGGCAAGCGCCGCGACATGCCGCTCCATGTGCTCCGCCTTGCTCCCCCCGGACGGCCCCACCCGCCCGTCCACCCGCACGAAGTGCGCCTCGATGCCGAACCCCCGCACCAACGGCACCAGCTCGTCATGCCCGTACATGCTGAGGATCGACTGACTACGCCCCGCCGACCGCCACCCGACGAGCAGCTCCGTCGCCCCGACCGTGAGCCCGCACCCCACCCGGTGCTCGGTGTAGTACCGGTGGAAGGTCTCGTCCATGACCAGCCACTCGGCCTCGGTGGGCAACCGCCCCATCAACCGCTCGTAGAACTTCGGCACCGGCACGCAGTACAACGCCCGGTACTGCTCCATCGTGATCGGCGCGAGCCCCAGCTCCGCGAACGCCGCGTTCGTCGCCCCGATGATCGCGTCATTGTCGTGGAACAGCGTCCCGTTCCAGTCCCAGACGATGTGCGCGCCCCTGTGCTTCCCCATGCCAAAAACGTACCCGCCCCCACTGACAATCAAGAGACCCGCAGCTCAAACGCCACAACGGGCGGGCGCCGGCAGCCTCAGCCGCCCAGCCCGACCAGATGAGGGATCTCCTGCGTGGCGTACCAGAGCAGCTCGTGGTCCTCGGTCCCGTCCACAACGAACTGCGCGTCGTCGTCCCCGGCGTCCGCCGCCGCCAGCGCCTCCGCCCCCGCGGCCACGTCCGCCTCCGCGTCATCCGCGTCGACATGCACCGCGGCCGCCTTGGCCAGCGCCACGCCCCCGGCGACCCGCACCTCACCGAGCGCCGCCGGATCGAGCCCCCGGTCGGGGTCGGCGACCGCCGCACCGTCGGGCACGTCGACCGCGACCACGACCCGGCGCCGCACCGCGCCCGCGTCCGCCGCCAGCAGCCGCAGCGAGGCGTGCGCGGCCCGGTTCAGCGCCGCGTACTCGAGTTCCTCGATGTCGTCGGAGAGGTACCACTCGCGCAACGCGGGCGTCACGGCGTAGGCGACGAGCGGGCCGGGCCCCAACTCGCCCGTCTTGTACGCCTCGGCGAGACCGGAGAGGGTCAGGGGGACGTAGACGCGCATGGTTGCCGCTTTCGTGGTCGGAGAGCGTGGACGAGGGCTCCGCGGAGGCTCCCGGCAGAGCGGTGACGACCTCCCGAAGGGCCTTCAGGATACGTGCGGGCGTCCCCTTTCGAGTCCCTGCCCGGCCCCGTGGGGGCGTCCACCCCCGTCCGGAAACTCACCCGGCACGCCCCCGCGGTCACGGGCTTCCGGCATCGCGGATCACCCGGATAAGCGAACATTCCGCGCCCTCGCCGCACCCCCCGCGCTTCCTTGCCGCCGTCGCCCTCAACCCCGTACAAGATCCCCAACCACCGAAGTTACCGCCCGGTACGCAGCGCATCGCACCGCTCCGCTCCGGGCTTCGCGAACGGGGATCTCCATGAACAAGGTCATGACCAGGTCGCAGCTCCGCCCGGGCACCCGCCCGCCGAGCCGCCGCGACTCCCGCCGCCCCGGCGGCACCCCGCCCCGCACCCCGGTCGGCGGAACGCCCCGCGCCACCCCCGACGACGGCCGCCCGCCGGGCTCCCCGGACGGCACCACCCGCACCAGGCCCACGGACAACCGCCCACCGGCGACCACAAGCCCCGCCACGCGCGGCGGAGCCACGCCCCTCCACCCGGGCCCCCGCGCCGCCCAGGCCCCGCCCAGGCCCGCCGTCCCGGTCCCCCAGCTCCACCCCACCGACCACATCGCCGAACTCCTCGTGCTGGTCCTCAGCGGTCAGCGCCCGGTCCACTCGATGCTCCGGCACACCGTCGGCCGCGCCTACGACGAACTCGCCGAGCTCGCCGAACGCGGCCCCCTCCGCGCCCGCGGCACCCGCCCCGTGGTCCGCGACATCGGCTACTACGTCCCGCGCCCCGGCGCCTTCGAGGCCTTCGCCCGCATCGGCGCCGGCGACCAGCTGCGCGCCATGGCCTTCCGCGTGGAACTCGGCCGGGACCGCCGCTGGCGCTGCACCGCGGTGGAACTGGGCGGCCCCCGCGACCGACGCACGGACGACCACGGACACCACGGCTGACACCCCGGCCGGCACCACGGCTGGCACACCACGGCGCTCCTACGCGACCCGAAGCAGCCGGGACGACCGAGCCGGCCCCACCGGCACGCGAAGGGCCGGGTCACCCCAGGTGACCCGGCCCTTCAATCCGCTACGGCGTCGCAGACACCGTCACTTCTTACGACGACGCCCACCACGCGACTGCTTGCGCCGCTCCGCGCGCGTGAGGCCGTCCGCCTCGGAGCGCACCGGCTCGTCGTCGTCGGCGAACTCGCCCTCGACGACACCGCCCTCGCCGTCCACGGTCGGCGCGGAGAAGTGCAGATCCCGGCGCTGCGGGGCGTCGAGGCCCTTGGCGCGGATCTCCGGGCGGGCGCCCGCCTGCGCCGGCACCGCGTCCTGCTTGTCCAGGGACGGCTTCTCGTCCTCGACCGGGACCTCCTCGACCTGCTGCTCGACCTGGACCTCCAGGTTGAACAGGTAGCCGACGGACTCCTCCTTGATGCCCTCCATCATGGCGGTGAACATGTCGAAGCCCTCGCGCTGGTACTCGACCAGCGGGTCCTTCTGCGCCATCGCGCGCAGGCCGATGCCCTCCTGGAGGTAGTCCATCTCGTAGAGGTGCTCGCGCCACTTGCGGTCCAGGACCGACAGCACGACCCGGCGCTCCAGCTCACGCATGATCTCGGAGCCGAGCTGTGCCTCACGGGCCTCGTACTGCTCGTGGATGTCGTCCTTGATGGACTCGGAGATGAAGTCGGCGGTCAGACCCGCGCGGTCGCCGGCCGCGTCCTCCAGCTCCTCGACGGTGATCTTCACCGGGTAGAGCTGCTTGAAGGCGCCCCACAGCCGGTCGAGGTCCCAGTCCTCCGCGAAGCCCTCGGCGGTCTCGGCGGCGATGTACGCGTCGATGGTGTCGTCCATGAAGTGCTGGATCTGCTCGTGCAGGTCCTCGCCCTCCAGGACGCGGCGGCGCTCGCCGTAGATGACCTCGCGCTGGCGGTTGAGGACCTCGTCGTACTTCAGGACGTTCTTGCGCGTCTCGAAGTTCTGCTGCTCGACCTGCGACTGGGCGGAGGCGATCGCGCGCGTGACCATCTTGTTCTCGATCGGCACGTCGTCCGGCACGTTGGCCATGGACATCACGCGCTCGACCATCTGGGCCTTGAACAGGCGCATCAGGTCGTCGCCGAGGGACAGGTAGAAGCGGGACTCGCCCGGGTCGCCCTGGCGACCGGAACGACCGCGCAGCTGGTTGTCGATACGACGCGACTCGTGCCGCTCGGTGCCCAGCACGTAGAGGCCGCCGAGGTCCTCGACCTCTTCCTTCTCGGCCTTCACGGCGAGCTCGGCACGTTCCAGAGCGGCCGGCAGGGCCTGCGCCCACTCCTCGATGTGCTCCTCGGGGTCGAGGCCGCGCTGCCGCAGCTCCGCCTCGGCGAGGTCCTCGGGGTTGCCGCCGAGCTTGATGTCGGTACCACGGCCGGCCATGTTGGTGGCCACGGTCACGGCGCCCTTGCGGCCGGCCTGGGCGACGATGATCGCCTCTCGGTCGTGCTGCTTGGCGTTCAGCACCTCGTGCTGGACGCCGCGCTTGCTGAGCTGCTGCGAGAGGTACTCGGACTTCTCGACCGAGGTGGTGCCGACGAGGATCGGCTGGCCCTTCTCGTGCTTCTCGACGATGTCGTCGACGACCGCCTCGAACTTCGCGACCTCGGTGCGGTAGATCAGGTCCGACTGGTCCTTGCGGATCATCGGCTTGTTGGTCGGGATCGGGACGACGCCGAGCTTGTAGATCTGGTGGAACTCGGCGGCCTCGGTCATCGCCGTACCGGTCATGCCGCACAGACCGGGCTGTTCCTTGCCGTCGTGGTCGTGGCGCTTGTAGAGGCGGAAGAAGTTCTGGAGGGTGATCGTGGCGAGCGTCTGGTTCTCGTCCTTGATGTCCACCCCTTCCTTCGCCTCGATCGCCTGGTGCATGCCCTCGTTGTAGCGGCGGCCGGCGAGGATACGGCCGGTGTGCTCGTCGACGATCATGACTTCGCCGTCCATGACGACGTAGTCCTTGTCCTTCTTGAAGAGCTCCTTGGCCTTGATGGCGTTGTTCAGGTAGCCCACCAGAGGCGTGTTCACCGACTCGTAGAGGTTGTCGATGCCCAGCCAGTCCTCGACCTTGGCGACACCGGCCTCGTGGATGGCGACGGTGCGCTTCTTCTCGTCGACCTCGTAGTCGCCGGTCTCCTCGATGCCCTTGAGGGGGTTGCCGGCCTCGCCCTTCTTCAGACGGGTGACCAGCTTGGCGAAGTCGCCGTACCACTTGGTGGCCTGGTCGGCCGGGCCGGAGATGATCAGCGGCGTACGGGCCTCGTCGACCAGGATGGAGTCGACCTCGTCGACGATGGCGAAGTTGTGGCCGCGCTGGACGAGCTCGTCCTTGGACCACGCCATGTTGTCGCGCAGGTAGTCGAAGCCGAACTCGTTGTTCGTGCCGTACGTGATGTCGCAGGCGTACTGCTCGCGGCGCTGGGCGGGCGTCATGTTGGCGAGGATGCAGCCGACTTCCAGGCCCAGGAACTTGTGGACGCGGCCCATCATCTCGGAGTCGCGCTCGGCCAGGTAGTCGTTGACCGTGATCAGGTGAACGCCCTTGCCGGACAGCGCGTTGAGATAGGCGGGCAGGGTGCCGACGAGGGTCTTGCCCTCACCGGTCTTCATCTCGGCGACGTAGCCGAGGTGGAGGGCGGCGCCGCCCATGATCTGCACGTCGTAGTGACGCTGGCCGAGGACGCGCTTGGCGGCCTCGCGCACGGTGGCGAACGCCTCGGGGAGCAGGTCGTCCAGGCTCTCGCCGTCGGTGTAGCGCTGCTTGTACTCATCGGTCAGGGCTCGCAGCTCGGCGTCGGAGAGGTCGACGAAGTCCTCTTCGATGGAGTTGACCTGGTCCGCGATGCGGTGCAGCTTGCGCAGGATCTTGCCTTCGCCTGCACGCATGATCTTCGAGAGGACGGACACGGGGGTTGGTCTCCTTGCCGGTCGGGCCTGGGACGGTCGGTTTCCATTTGACTTGACTGAGCAACGGCCATCGTAAGCGAGGACATGGCCACGCCGGGAGCCTGCCGGGGACGCCGACCGTCCACTGCTTCAAATCTCCGTCAAAGGGGACAACGGCCGGGGGTCGAGGATGGTGCCGCGTTCCGCCGACGAAATGCGCGAAAGGTGACCGCGCGCTCACGCACCGCAAAAAGATGGCGCTTGTCGTGAATCCCCAAGCAGAATCGGCCGATGGAACCCGTCACGCTCATCACCGGCCGCCTTCTGATGCGCACGGTCGGCCCGCCGGACACCGACACCGTGTACGAGGCCGCCCAGGACCCCGACATCCAGCGCTGGACCACCATCCCCTCGCCCTATCTGCGCGAGCACGCCGAGAGCTTCGCGGGCGAACTGGTCCCGGACGGCTGGGCGAACGGCTCCATGTTCACGTGGGGCCTCTTCCTCCCCGAAGGGGAGGAACTGGTGGGCATGCTCGGGCTGTCCATGCGTTCCATGAGCGCGGCCGAGGTCGGCTTCTGGGGCACGAAGGAGCACCGCGGCAACGGCTACGTCACCGAGGCCGTCCTCGCCGCGTCCCGCTGGGCCTTCACCCAGCTGTCGATCGACCGCGTGGAGTGGCGCGCGGAGGTCGGCAACCGCCCCTCGCGCGCGGTGGCGGAACGCTGCGGCTTCACCGTCGAGGGCGTCCTGCGCTCCGGGATCGTGAACCAGGGCGTACGGCGGGACTGCTGGGTGGGTTCGCTGCTGCCGTCGGACCTGGGGCTGCCGTCGACGGCGCCGTATCTGCCGGCGCGCGTGGAGCTCTCGTAGTGATCGCGCAGCTCACGCCCCGTTGTCAGTGCCACCGCCTATCGTCCCCCTCATGACGAGCCCGCGTCCCTCGACCGAACTGACCGCCGACGAAGCCCGCCGCATCGCCCTGCGCGCCCAGGGTTTCCTCGGCACCCCCGACCGCCGGGCCGGTGTCCGCGGCGTCCTGCGTCACCTCGGCGCGGTCCAGCTCGACACCATCTCGGTCCTCGCCCGCTCCCACGAGCTCATCCCGTACGCCCGCCTGGGAGCGGTCGGCCGCAAGACCGTCGAGAACGCCTATTGGACCGAGACCCACGCCTTCGAGTACTGGTCCCACGCGGCCTGCATCCTCCCCATCGAGGAGTGGCCGCACTTCGCGTTCCGCCGCCGCGCCTACCGCGACCGCCCGCACTGGAACCACGACCTCCCCGAGGGCACCTACGAACAGGTCATCAAGCAGCTCCGCGCCGAAGGCCCCCTCACGGCCACGGAGCTGGGCGGCGCGAAGAAGACCAGCGAGTGGTGGGACTGGTCGGGCACCAAGGTCGCCGTGGAGCGCGCGCTCATGTACGGCGAGGTCGTCTGTGTGGAGCGCCGCGGCTGGAAGCGGGTGTACGACCTCGCGGAGCGCGCCGTCCCGGAGGCCCTGCTGCACGATGAGCTGGACGACACCGAGTGCCTGCGCCGCCTGGTCCGCCTCGCCGGTCAGTCCCTCGGCGTCGGCACCCGCGCGGACATCGCCGACTACCACCGCCTCAAGGCCGAGCAGGTCGACGCGGTGATCGCCGACTCGGGCCTGGTCCCGGTCACGGTCGAGGGCTGGGGCAAGCCCGCCTGGGCCGACCCGCAGGCCCTGGCGACTCCGCCGCGCGGCCGCCACCGTACGACGCTGCTGTCGCCGTTCGACTCCCTGATCTGGGAACGTGCGCGCACGGAGCGGATCTTCGGCTTCACCCACCGCCTGGAGGCCTACGTCCCCAAGCCGAAGCGGGTCTACGGCTACTTCGCGATGCCGGTCCTGGCCGGCGGCCGTCTCGTCGGCCGCGTGGACCCCGCGCGGGAGGGCCGCACCCTGGTGGCCCGGCAGGTCACGCTGGACGGCCCGAAGGCGGTCCCGGCGGTCGCCCAGGCACTGGTCGGGGCGGCGAGCTGGGTGGACTGCACGGACGTACGCGTGGAGCGGGTGGACGCGCCCGAACTGCGCGCGCCCCTGATCAAGGCGCTAGCGGATCTCTAGGATCTTCTCCCGCATCGCATAGACGACGGCCTCCATCCTGGAGTGCAGCTGAAGCTTCTCCAGGATGTTGCGCACGTGGTTCTTCACGGTGTTCTCGGAGATGAACAACTCCTTGGCGATATCGCGGTTGTTCATTCCGGTGGCGACGAGTTTGAGGACTTCCAGCTCACGGTCGGTGAGCCGCGGCGCAGGCACGAGCCGCCGCTCGTCCGTCCGCTGGATCATCGACTTGAACTCGGTGAGCAGCTTCGACGCCATGGACGGGCTGATCTGCGACTGTCCGTCGGCGACCGCGCGAATCGCGGTGGCCACCTCGTCGGTCGAGATCTCCTTGAGGAGATATCCGGTCGCGCCCGCCTTGATCGCCTCGTAGAGGTCGGCCTCCTCGTCGCTGATCGTCAGCATGATGATCTTCGCGCTGGGGGCCACCTCTTTGATGGAGGTGCAGGCCTCGATACCGCCCCGCTTGGGCATCCGTACGTCCATCAGGACGATGTCGGGCAGCAGGTCGGCGGCCTTGTCGACGGCCTCGGCGCCGTCGCCCGCCTCGCCCACGACCTGGATGTCCTCCTCGGCCGCGAGCACGATCTCCAGTCCCCGCCGAAAGAGGGCATGGTCGTCCACGACCAGGACACGGATCGGCTCCTTGCGTGGTGAGCCCGTGTCCGGGCCCAAGTCGGTGACGCCGTCGCCGGCGTCTCCGTCCTGCATCGGTCCGAAGCTGTCCGCCATCGTTCCTCCCCCTGAAGGCTGTGGCTGGTCCTGTGCCATCGCCAACCCAAGGCAACGGCCCAGCGGTTGGGCCGGTGCGGCCATGATTTCATGCCCGGACGACACCGCGGTGACCGAGCGGGGCGCGAAGTGGTCGCACACCGGTGCCCCTGGGGGCGCACACGCGCTCCAGGGGCACCGGCTCAGCCGTCAGGCCGGGCGGTCAGCCACCCAGCGTGCCACCGGCCGCGGGGGGCTGCGCCTGGGCGACCATGGGGTCCGTGCTGAGGTGGATGACGCCGTAGTCGTAGGCGTGCCGTCGGTAGACGACACTCGGTTCCTTCGTCTCGGAATCGACGAACAAGTAGAAGTCGTGCCCGACCAGCTCCATCTCGTACAGCGCCTGGTCGAGGGTCATCGGGGAGGCGACGTGGGTCTTCTCGCGGACGATGAGGGGGCCTTCGCCCTTCACTTCCAGCGAGCCGATCTTCTTGGTGGGGACGCCGTCCGGCTCTTCGTCATGGACGGGGACGCCGTTGCCGTTGAGGGTGGCCGCGCCCGGGACGTGGTCGGCGACCTCGGCTGCCGAGATCCGGCGCGCACCGCGGCGCGAGAAACGCTTGTCGTGCTGCTTGCGCAGGCGGGCGTCCAGCTTTTCCGCCGCCAGGTCCAGCGCCGCGTACGGATCGCTTGCCGCCGCCTCCGCCCGGATCACCGGACCGCGGGAGCGGAGCGTGATCTCCACTCGGTCACAGCGGTCGGCTTGTCGGGGGTTGGGCTCCTTGGACACCTCGACGTCGAGGCTGATCACCTTGCCGTCGAGCTTCTGGATCTTCTCCAGCTTCAGCTTCTCGGCCACGTGCTTGCGGAACCGCTCGGGCACCTCGGTCTTGCGGCCCTTGACGACGATGTCCACGCAGAACTCCGTTCCCGGATCACTCCGCTGCGACGGCGGAGCATCTCCCTTTTGCACCAGGCTCCGGTGAGTCCCGGAACCTCGGACTCGGTGACTTCCACCTCCTCCCCCGCGGGCAAGATCTCCACTCCACCAGCGCGGGTGATTGTGAAAAACCCGCAGCACGGCAATCGGATATGAGAGGCGTGGCCTGGGCCTTTCCTCACAACCGAACATATCTCGCCCGGACGGATGTCGTCACCCTCTACCGCGGCGTACCTCCGTTCAGGTGAATTGGTCCTCTCATTACCTGCAACGATGCAAGTGCACAGTCAGTTCCGGTTTATTTCGAAAGCATCCGGCGACGCAGCGACCACCGCCGCGCAGACGACGTCACCACGCCCGCCCGCGAGCCCCGCACCCCGCATTCCCGCCCGTCCGCCCTGCTCACCCGCTTTCGCCCGCACCGATCCGTCCTCTCCCCCTCTGCCTTCCCGACCCACGGCCCCGTACACGGCAGTCACACCACTTCCACACCCACCCACCCCCCGACGCCGCACAACCGCCTCTCCCCCATACGCGCGCCTCCCCCCGAACCCCTCAACCGCGTCACCGTCCTCCTCGGCCATCGCCGCCCGCACGGCCCGCGCGGCCTCCGCGAGGGACGCCCCCGTCGTCAGGACGTCGTCGACCAGCACGACCGGACCCCCGAGCAGCAGCCGCCCACCGCCGGGTACCACGGAGAGCGCGCCGGCGAGATTGTCCAGCCGCTCCCGGGAGTTGAGCCCCGCCTGGTCAGCCACTCCACGCCGCTGCCGCAGCACCGAGAGGACCCGCGCCGGCACCCCGCCCCGCCGCAGCTCCGCGGCCGCGGCCAGCGCGATCCGCCGCGCCGGGTCATGCCCACGCGCGGCCACAGCCGCACGCGCGGACGGAACGGGCACAAGCAACAGCCCCGCACCAGCACCAGCACCAGCAAGCCCACACGCCGCGCCCCCGGCCAGACGCCCCCCATCTCGCCCGGCCAAACCCTCTCCAGGCCCCTCCCAAGCCCCCTGCCCCCGCGTCTGCGCCGCCCGCAGCCCCGCCCGGACCGATCCCGCCAGTGCCCTCCCCAACGGCCCGGCAAGCGCCAGCGCGCCGCGTTCCTTGTGGGCCAGCAGCACAGCCCGCGCCGCGTCGGCATACGGCGCCGCCGCGTGCACCGAAGGCAACCCCACCGGCTCCGGCACCGGTCGCACCCGGCGCGGTGTGCTCCCGCTCAGAACGGCGCGGCACTCCGGGCAGAGCACCGCACGAGGCGTCCCGCAGCCCCCGCACTCGGCCGGCAGCACCAGATCCTTGAGGTCCCGCCACCACCCCCGCATGCCCACCACTGTGCCCACGCCCGAGCCCCCGGGCCACCCCTGTGGATAACTCTCTGTGGACAACCCACCACCGCACGCACAGACACGTCAGGTCGGCCTACCCGGGATAAGCCGGTCTACCCGGGATAAACCGGCGCCGTCCCGTCCTTGACCACCTGCTGCCACTTCGACCCCGACGACAACCGGACGATGCCGTCCTCCTCGGAGTACGCCACCAGCGGCAGCTGCTCCTCCTCGGACGCGGCGAGGGCCTTCACCCCCGTCAGCGCGGCGGGCGGCGACCCCACCGGAGTGGAGCCGTCGACCTGGACGTACGCCATCTGCTGCACGCCACCGCGTTCGCGCCCGACCAGCACCAGGCGGCTGTCACCCGCCCAGGACATCGCGGTGACCTCCTCCAACTGCGGTGTGACCGAACGCAGTTCGACCACGGAGACGGCACCCTCGTCCGTCTTGTCGTCCCGTTCGACCCGCCCTATGGAGAGGGACTTCTTGCCGTCCTTCTCCACGATGAGCGCGATCCGCACCCCGTCGGCGGCCAGCCGCACCGCGTCGATCCGCCCGTCCAGCCCCGGGGTCGAGACCTCGATCGGCTCGCCCGCGCCGTCCTTCAGGAACAGCAGTCGGGGCCGGTCGGGATCGCGGTCGGCCACCCACAGGTTGCCGTCGCCGTCCCAACTGGGCGTGGTGAGACGGTCCTTCTGCGTCTTGCCGTCGCTGTGCAGCACCGGATCGCCGAGCGAGGCGCCCGACACCAGCGACCCGACGTACAGCTCACTGCCGTCGAGCGTGACCCCGGCCGCCATCCGCTCGTCCCGCGACACCGCGGCCGAGCGCAGTTCCTTGGCCCCCTCGCCCAGCGCGCCGGGCACCGGCGTGACGTCCGGGTTGCTGCTCTCGCTCGGCAGCCGCACGAGCCGGTGCTTGCCGTCGAGGAAGTACTGGTACTCGTTCTTGCCCACCCCGTGCACCACGGCGTTCTCGGCGTCGCTCGCCGTGGCCGTGCACAGCTGCGTGCCGTCGGAGCCCTGGAGGGCGACGTCGTCCACACCCGCAGGGGTCAGATCCCGCAGCGTGAACAGCAGTTGCGCGGCCATCTCCTGGCACCGGCCCGCGCCGACCCGGTTCGCCCTGGCGTTCAGCGGCACCGTCAGCCGGTTCTGCTCGTCGGGCGTCAGCGAGGTGACTCCCTTGCGCAGCTTCAGCTTCGTCCCCGTGGGGAAGCTCGACCTGACGACCGGGTCGAGCCAGCGCGAGGGACCCGCGAGCAGCAGCCGTACCGTCTGCGTCATCGGGTCGACCTTCTTGCGGACGTACACGGGGTCGGCGACGGCCACCGGCTGCCCGCCCGTGGCGGAGGGCGTGTTCGAGGCGAAGTAGTACTTGTTGACCGACGTGTAGTTGCGCAGGAAGTCCGACTTGCCCATCACGACACCGGGCGGCGGCGCGTCGATGCGCCACTGATGGCTCTTCTTCTCCCGGATGAGGTGCAGCGGCTTGTCGTAGGTGCCCGCGGCGGGGGCGTACGTCTGCTGCCCGTCCACGGTGGCGATCTTGTCGCCGTACAGCCGGAACGAGGACTCGGACTGCGTGTCCCGGCCGTTCACGCCCTCCGGAGTCGCCCCCGGCCCCTCTTCCAGCACGGTCAAGGACGCCTCGGGCTTCCACGCCTTCGCGGCGTCGCCGGTCAGATACTTCTTCGCCGTCTCGAACTGGGGATCGTCGCTGGTCAGCGCCTCGAGGAAGCCGTCCACGATCTCCCTGGCGCCGGCGTTCTCCCGGGGCGGCAGCGCGAAGACCCGCACCTGTGTGTCCTGCCGGGGCGTGGATTCCACGTCGCGCAGATCCCCGCTGTCCGGCATCGAGGCGCACCCCGCCAGCAGTACGGCGCCACAGACGGCGTACGCCACCGTGCGCACCGGCTTCCGCCGCCGGCCGCCCCCCACACGGTCAGCGCCCACGGCTGGCCTCCCCTTGCTTGCTGCGGTCCTGCGACCCGGCGTTCCGGGCGTCGGGAGCTGGTGCCTCGGGCGCCGGCGCGTTCTGCGAGGACTCGCCCTGCGAGGGCGCGTCCGTCGCGCTGTCGTCCGCCGGGCGTGCGCCCCCGGTGGGCCGCGGCACCACGCGCGCGCCGTTGCCCGGCAGCGCGGTGGGGTCGGCGGTGGGGGGCGCGGCGTTCAGCCGGGGCGCGAGCGGCGCCCGCGCGGGCGCCTGTTCACCCGCCGGCTGCACCGGTACGGTGGCGCGCTTCTCCCCGTCGCCCGCCCCGCGCGGCAGTCCGGCGTCATTAAGTCCACGGTTACGACGTGAGTCCTTGGGTTCCAGCGGTATCGGCGAGCCCCTGAGCGGCTCGTCCGCGGTCCGCGGCAGCGTCAGCCGGAACTGCGATCCGCCACCGGGTTCACCCCAGGCCTGCAGCCAGCCGCCGTGCAGCCGCGCGTCCTCCAGGGCGATGGACAGCCCCAGGCCCGTACCGCCGGTGGTACGCGCGCGTGCCGGGTCGGCCCGCCAGAAGCGGCTGAACACGCGCGTGGCCTCGCCGGGCTTGAGCCCGACTCCGTAGTCGCGCACAGCGACCGCGACCGCGCCGCCCGCCGAGGCGAGCTTGACGATGACGTCCCTGCCCTCGCCGTGCTCGACGGCGTTGACGACGAGGTTGCGCAGCACCCGCTCCACACGCCGCGCATCGGCCTCGGCGACGACGGGCTGCTGGTCGCCCAGCACCTGTATCCGCGTGCCCTTGCGCTCGGCGAGCGGCGCCGCACCGCTGACGACCCGCTTCACGACCTCCCGCAGATCGATCGGCTCCGCCTCCAGCGCCGCCGCGCCCGCGTCGAACCGGCTGATCTCCAGCAGGTCGGCGAGCAGCGACTCGAACCGGTCCAGCTGGTCGGCGAGCAGCTCCGCCGACCGCGCGGTCACCGGATCGAAGTCCTCGCGCGCGTCATGGATGACGTCCGCGGCCATCCGTACGGTGGTCAGCGGCGTCCGCAGCTCGTGCGACACGTCGGAGACGAACCGCCGCTGCATCCGCGACAGGTCCTCCAACTGCTGGATCTTCAGCTGGAGGTTCTGCGCCATCTTGTTGAAGGCCTCACCGAGGCGGGCGATGTCATCCTCACCGGTGACCTTCATACGTTCCTGCAAACGCCCCGCGGAGAGCCGCTCGGCGATCCCGGCCGCCATCCGCACCGGCGTGACGACCTGCCGCACCACGAGCCAGGCGACGGCCCCGAGAAGGACGACGACGAAGAGCCCGGCGGTCGCCAGCGTCCCCTTGACCAGGCTCAGCGACTTCTCCTCCTGCGTGAGCGGGAAGAGGTAGTAGAGCTGGTACGGGTCGTCGTTCGGGTCGTCGACCTGCTTGCCGATGATCAGCGCCGGCTGCGACTCGTCGCCGTTGGTGTACTGGATGCGGGTGTACTTCTGGGCCGCCAGGCTGCTGTCGCTGTCGACGCGTTCCCGCAGGTCCTCGGGGACGCTCGCGGTGGGGTCGACCTCGCCGGAGGCACGCGGTCCGCGGCCGCCGCTGTCGTCACCGGCCGCGGGCAGCGTGACGACGTCGAAGGCGCCCTGGCCGCCGCTGGAGAGCGACTCCACCAGGTCGCCCATCCATGAGCTGACGTTCTGGTTGGCGCGGTCGTCCGCGCTGTCGTCCCCGTTCGCGGTGAACGCCGTGTCGGCCTTCTGCTTGGCCGACGCGAAACCACCGGTGGCCTGGCTCTGCGAGGCCTTCACCTTGGCGTCCAGCAGGCCGTTGCGCACCTGGCCGATGACGACGAATCCGAGCAGCAGGACGACACCGAGCGACATCAGCAGGGTCGTGGCGACGACCCTGAGCTGGATGTTGCGCCGCCACAGCCGCATGACGGGCAGCAGCGGCCGCCGTACCCAGCGCATGAACAACCGCAGGACCGGGCTGCCCTGGACACCGCCCTGGAGCAGCCCGCCCTCGAAGAAGCGCCCCCAGCGGGAGCCGCCCGTCTTCCGCCCGACAGGCCGCCCCGCACTCGCCCCGGTCCGTCCGGGCGACGAAGCGGCACTGTCTCCGGACATGTCAGCTGGGTCCTGCCTTGTATCCCACACCACGGACGGTCACCACGATCTCCGGCCGCTCCGGGTCCTTCTCGACCTTGGAGCGAAGCCGCTGCACATGCACATTCACGAGCCGGGTGTCGGCGGCGTGCCGGTATCCCCACACCTGCTCGAGCAGCACCTCGCGCGTGAACACCTGCCACGGCTTGCGCGCGAGCGCGACCAGCAGGTCGAACTCCAGCGGCGTCAGCGCGATCGACTGCCCGTCCCGCTTCACCGAGTGCCCGGCCACGTCGATGACCAGGTCACCGATGGCGAGCTGCTCCGGCGCCGGCTCCTCCGACCTCCGCAGCCGCGCCCGGATCCGGGCGACCAGCTCCTTCGGCTTGAACGGCTTCACGATGTAGTCGTCGGCGCCGGACTCCAGCCCGACCACCACGTCCACGGTGTCGCTCTTGGCCGTCAGCATCACGATCGGCACACCCGACTCGGCCCTGATCAGCCGGCACACCTCGATGCCGTCCCGACCGGGCAGCATCAGGTCCAGCAGCACCAGATCGGGTTTGCTCTCCCGGAACGCGGCCAGCGCCTTGTCGCCGTCGGCTACGAAAGACGGCTCAAAACCTTCACCACGCAGCACAATGCCGAGCATCTCGGCCAGTGCGGTGTCGTCGTCGACGACAAGGACTCGTCCCTTCATAAACGACATCATCCCATTCTCATAACAGTGGCGAAGGCAGTGGTGAGATAGCTCACCGGCCAGTGACCTTAGTCGTACCGGGCGGTCACTGTCTGCCCTCGTCCGCCGACGTTGATGTCAGCCATGGATGTCAGCCGTGATGACTCGCGACGCGCCGCCTCCCTCTCAGGTCCCCAGCGATGGGAGATCGCTCAAGGTGCGCCGAAGGTCCTGCGGGCGTAAACCGGAGATAGGGGGCAAGTAGGTGACGAGATGACGGACCGTACTGGCTCTCCCGCACCGGCTTCCAGCTCTGGCGCCTTCGAGAGCGTGAAGAACGCGTTGGACAACGTCCTGTGGGTCATCGCCACAGGGTCAACACTCATCGGGTTCGTGAAGGATGCCGGAGGCGTGGGCGCCTTGCTCACCAACATCGGCTTGTTTGGGATCTCCTGCTACATCGGGCTCTTCCCAGCCGTCTTGCTGTTGCTCGGGATCAACTGGCTCTTCGAGAACCACTACCGCAGGGACATCACGGATGGCGCGGGCATGGTGCTCCTTGGAGGCGCCGTCCTCATAGCTGGATGGCTCATCTATCAGGCGCTCTTCCCAGAGGGCTGGACGGACGATCTAGACGCGTTCGGCCGCGCCTTCTTCATGCTCGTTGGTATAGCCACGATTGCCGCCCCGGTTCTGGTGTGGCTTCACCGTAAGGGCAGCACGCCCAGGGCTCACTGATGGCTGTCACGCGCATGCGCATGTGCGACCCAGACCGCCGCTGTCCGCGCCTGACAGGCTGCGGTCGCTGTCGCAGAGCCTCCGGCGCCATGAACGTTTACCGTCCTGGGGAGCTTCCGCCACTCACGCGCCGAACGACGAAGACGTAGCCGGCGACAGCGACAACCACGAAGAAGAAGAGCGGGAGGGCAATCTTCAACTCCGACACAGCTCCGGCCATCCAGCAGATCACCGCCACCATCAGCGCAACCACGAACGCTGCGATCAAGATCGTGAAAGAGACAACGGCGCGGTTGAGCGTGGAGCCCTTGTCGGTCTCAGTCACAAAATCCACAGCTCCGAGTTTGTCGGGGAGGGTCCACCGCAGACCTGCCTTCTCCATTTTGTACTTCAGGTCAGCGCCCTCATCATCCAGCTTCCACTCCTCGTCAGCCATGCACGCTCCCCAGTGTCATCCAATATGCACCTATAGTCACATAAAGATCCTTTCGCTACCCGCCGAAGGCGCTTCGCGTATGCTTTTTAGATGCACATCAGGCATTCGATCGGCATACTGGGTGCGACTACGCGTTAGCCCAACGGACGGAAGACACGGCGATGGCCACATCTCAAGGTGAAAACGGTCTCAACGAAGGCGAGGCTCGCGGCCTCCGTGAAGGGGTGAGGGTGACGCTGAGGCTCAATCCGCGTTCCGTCGAGGCCATCAAGCAGGTGGAGAAGATCCACAAAGAGACTCGAACCGACATCATCAACCGCGCCGTGCAGCTTTACGCGATGGTTGAGAACGCCGTAGACGCTGGAGGCGGCCTCTATCTGCGGCCATCGAAGGGCGCACCGCTTGAAAGGCTGACCATCCTCTGAACCCGTCGCAGGAGTTGCCCACGCGGTCGGCGTAGCGACTTTGGCCGGGAGCTGCTTTGGGGGGAGTGATCATGGCCCCGTAAGCTTCCGGCGAGTCGGGCAGTCTGTGGACCTGCCCGTTAAAGCACGACGTTGGGGCCATGATCTTCGAGGCTCCCCCCAAAGTGGCTGGCTAAAGTCGCGGAGCCGACCGCCCCAGCCACCCACGATCCCCCCGACCACGGCCCGCATGATCCAACGAAGCCCAAGCCGTCGCGCACCTGCTTGTGGAGCACAAAGCGTCTGTTGGGTCCGTGGCCGCACCTGGCGTGCGGGCCTGTGGGCAATGCCGTCTCCCCCAGGATCGGGCCTGGCGATGTGGGGCCAGGGAGGGGAATCAGGATCGGTCCGGTGCATCAGCCCCTAGGCGGGATCAGAGCGTGAAGCGTGATCACCCCGGGACATCGTGAGTGGCGCGGGGCCGGGGCCGGGGCGGCGCGGGCCGAAGGCAGGAGCGAAGCCCCGAGCCCCGAGCCCGCGCCGGCCCGCAGTGCGGGCCGGTGGGGTGTGATCAACGCAGCGACGACCGGAAGCCGATAGGGCCAGCGCGACCGGATGCCGAAGGCAAGAGCCCCCCGACCAAGGCACCATGGTGCCGTAGGCCAATGACCGCCGGGGATAGAGGTTGAAGTCCTGGGGTCCGTGAAGCATGGGAGCGCTGAGGTTCCCATGGGTGAGCTGTCGAGTCCTGTTATTCCAAGGTGCGCGACGGCTTGGGCTTCGTTGGATCATGCGGGCCGTGGTCCCAGGGGTCACCCCTCCCCGCCGGAACGGCGGGGCTTGATGAGGTAGAGAAACCTGTAACAACATCGCCTAGCCGACCGCGCTCCGCTCGGCCAAGTCGCGCAGCGCGTCAGGAACGCGAGTGCCTGAGAGCTGGATCAGGTCACGGATGACCCCGCGGGCCAAGTGGTGATCGTGGATCTGCTCGGGTGTCAATGCCTCGGCCTCCAGGAGTGCGGCTGTGGCCTCCCCGACGTGTCGCCGCTGCGCGTGCGCTCGCGCCACGTCAAGCAGGAAACGGGCCTGCCGCTCAGGCGAAAGCCCTGACGCGTCCACCTGCTGGGCCACTTCCAGAGCAAGGCCGGCGTCGCCCAACTCGACCGCCGTACTCATGGCGTGGATCTCGACGTTCGTCGGTCCAAACTCCGTGTCGAAGTCGTTCCGGTCCTCGCCCAACCGTGCCGCGATCTCGCGCGCCCGGTCGATGTGCTCATGGGTGCGTGCTCGGTTGCCCTCCCTCGCGTTGATCACTGCGAGGACAAGGTTCATAGCGCCCACAAGGGACAGTTCCTCAGGCGGGCATGTCGCGGCCGCTGCCCTTGGGTCCAAGACGGCCACTGCCGAACTTGCCGCTTGCTCGGCCTGCTCCATGTGCTGCTGACGCATGAACGCGTGGGCCATGCGGAAGAGGCTTGCGACCACTTCCAGCGGCTCCCCCGCGAGTTCGGCGGCCTGTAGTGCTCGGTCTGCCGCGATCCAGGCAGCATCCGCCTGATCCTGCCGCGTGAAGCTCGATGCGGCGGCCTGATAGGCCTTGGCGCGGAGAGCGTGGAGTTCCGCGCGCTCACCTGCCGGCGCGTGGCGTACGGCGGCCTCGATGCTCGGCAGCAGTCTGGCAAGGAGATCGCTCAACGCCGCATAGCTCGACGCGTGGGTAAGAGTCCAGGCTTCCTCTACGCTCCGCCGGAACTCCGCAAGGGACGGGGCGGGTTCGGTCGACTGCTGCTCGAACAAACTGCTGAGCGCCGGATGTCCGGTGAGGGCTACGCGCAGTCCATCCAGGTCGGTACCCGGCTGCTGTGCCTCGGGCTCTACCTCCTCCGCGGGAGCGGCCTCGGGGCGTACGTCGCGCACGGACACCTTGAGCGCATCGGCAAGAGCCTGAAGGACCGACAGGCGCTCGACAGGCTGCACGCCTCTCTCGACCTGTGACACCCAGCTTTCGGAGCGACCCATCGCGGCGGCAAGGTCGCTCTGCGACATGCCTACCTCGCGGCGTAGATCCTTGACCTTCTGGCCGAAGGACTTGGCGTCGGAACTCGTCACTTCTCGGCCTCGGTCGGGTACTTGCCGGCGTACGGCTGGAGGCGGTCCACATCGGTCTTCTCGACGTACTTGGCGCGCTCCGTGAGGAAGTGCCGTGTGTGCGGCTGGCGCTCGTGCTCCTCGAAGGCGGCATGGTCGGCGTAGATCTCGAAGAAGATCCGCTCATTGGGTGCGCCCTCAACCTTGTGGCACGCATAGACCAGGGTGCCGGGCTCGTGCGCCCGGATGCCGGCGGTCGTCTCCTGCATCAGTGCGTCGAACGCCTCGCCCGCACCCTCGCGCAAGGTGAACCGAACAAAAAGCCCAAAGTGGTTCATTTCTGCCTCCCTGTCGTCGCACTCAGTCTCGCAGACTCGAAGAACTACTACTAGTCGCAGGTTTTCTGTTGACTCGCAGTTTTTCTGCGAGTAGCTTCGATCGTGTCGGAAGAACAAGCAGCCCCGGACTGCGTGCCATCCGCCAAGATCACAACGCAGCCCGGGGCTCTTCCCTAAAGGGAGACTCCATAATGCCGTCCTTCAAGATCGACGTTTCGACCGCTGTGGTGTTCGTGGCAACTGCGCCCGTGCCGAAGCTGGTCAACAAGCAGACCGGTGAGCGGGCTGTGGACCGGGAGACGAACGCGGGCCTGTCCACGGTGGGCCTGCTCATCTCGGACGAGGGGGAGGGGAACCTCTACCAGGTGACCGTGCCGGAGACCGGACTCCCCGAGGGCCTCGCCCCGGGTACTCCGGTTCGGGTGATCGGCCTCAAGGCCCGCGACTGGGAGAACGAGTTCAACGGCCAGAAGCGGCATGGGATCTCGTTCCGCGCGGTCGCGATCACGGCCGGGGCCTGACCATGACCGACCTCGCTACCTACCTGGAGGTAGGGGGCTTAGCGGCCGGCGCCGGTGGCATCGGCTACACGAAGTACCGGGCACCGCGCGTGTATTGGTCGCTGGTGGGTCTGCCGGTCACCTGGGGCCGGTTCACCTGGACCTACCGGTCGACGATGGAGGTGTGCGGGCTGACGGTGCAGCCTTCCGGCTTCGGCGCCTTCGTCCGGCGCAACCTGGCCCGCAGCGAGGTCCGGCCGGTGCCCCCGAAGGTCCGCCGGGTCGCCCCGACCGCGACCGGCCTGCGCATCACCCTGCGCCTGCCCGCCGGCCTCGAACCCGCCGACATCGCGGCATCGTCGGAGCGGCTTCGGCACGCCTTCGGGGTGCATTCGGTGACGGTGCGGGAGACCAAGCCCGGCTATGTTGAGCTGCGGATGACCGGCTACGACGTACTGCGTCGGGTGAAGATGCCGCGCAAGGCACAGCCTCACGACCTGGTGGTGCCGGTGGCGCTGCGGGAGGACGGCTCGGTCTTCGAGCGGGACTACCGCAAGATGCCCATGGCCCTGACCCTGGGTGCCAACGGCTCCGGTAAGTCGATGTATCAGCGCAACCTGATCAAGGGACTGGCGCAACTGCCGGTAGGCCTGGTCGGGATCGACTGCAAGCGCGGTGTTGAACAGTCCCGCTACGCGCCCCGGCTGTCGGCGCTGGCCACCGATCGCGAGAGCGCCGGCCACCTGGTCAATGCCCTCGTTGCCGAGATGGAAGAGCGCTTCGACCTCCTCGCGCTCTACGGCGTCTCCGACCTGTGGGAACTGCCGGATCAGGTCCGGCCGGTGCCGCTGGTGGTACTGATCGACGAGGTGGCGGAACTGTTCCTGGTGATGTCCAAGAAGGACGAACCGGCCCGCGACCACATGGTCATGCAACTGGTGAGGCTCGGGCAGATGGCCCGCGCGATCGGCATCTACCTGGAGGTGTGCGGGCAGCGCTTCGGCTCCGACCTCGGCCGTGGCGCAACCGCCCTACGCGCCCAGCTCACCGGGCGTGTGGTGCACCGGGTCAACGACAAGCAGACCGCCGAAATGGGCCTCGGCGACATCGCCCCGGACGCGGTGGTCTCCGTGACCGGCATCCAGGCAGACCGCCCCGGCGTGGCCGTGGCCGGCGACGCCTCCGGGTACTGGTCCCGCATCCGAACCCCCGAGATCACCCCGAATGAGGCGGCGGCCGTGTGCCGCGAATTCGCCCACCTGGCACCGGAGTTGCCGTTCCTGGCTCCGTTCCGGCCGGTCGGCCAGATCATCGTGCCGCCGATGCCCGCCGCCCCGCCGGTGGTCCGGCCCCGGCCCGTCACGGAGTAACCCCCTCTCGCTCCACGGTCGGCGTGACCGCTTCGCGCCAGGTCCCTGCCCGAGCCATGCCCAAAACCCAGAAGGAGTTGATCCACATGAAGTTCCACACCGACAAAGACACCGGTATGCCCGTGCCGTCCGACCCTTCCGAGGTGCCCAGCCATCGCCAGTCCTGCGGCGGCTGTGCTGGTGACGGTTTCAAGGTGGTGGTCGGGCCGTCCACGAACTTCGAGTGGGCAGCCAAGCCGTGCGATGGCGTACCTGTCCCCAACGCTGCGCACCGCGACTGACCGCCGTGTCTGCGTCCAAGACCACGCAGCCCCGCCCCAAGCAGTGCCCGCCGTGCAAGGGCACCGGTGAGGTCTCCCGCCCGGTCCGCGTCGGCCGCAAGCAGCGGGTCGCCGGACAGCAAACCGGCCTCTGCCTGAACTGCATGGGCGCCGGCGAGATCCCCGCCGACGACTGAACCGCCGGGGCCGGGCGGCCGGACACCGATCCCCGCCCCGCCTCCGGCCCAACTCCTCGAAGGAGGTGAGGACATGCGCTCGATCCGCATTGACGCCGTGCTCGTTCAGGCCGTGATCGCCGGTGCGCTGTCCTTCGCCCACCTGCACGACCTCGCCGAAGCGGCCGGCCAAACCGGCTGGAAGGCCTGGGCCTACCCCGTCTCCGTCGACCTGCTGCTGGTCGCCGTGTGGCGCCGACTGCGCACCGACCGCTCGAAGCTGGCCTGGTTCTGGTTCCTGGTCGCCTTGGTCGCCTCGCTTGGCGCCAACGTCGCCACCGCCGGACTCCTCGACCTCGATCACGTGCCGGACTGGCTGCGCATCCTGGTCGCTGGCTGGCCCGCCCTGGCCTTCCTCGGCGGCACCCTGCTCGCCCACCAACCCACCACACCCGACCCGGCCCCGGCACCTGAGCCCCGGCCCGTGGCCGTGGTCGACCGGCCCGAGGCACCCACCCCGGCACCGGAGATCACCCCGCCCGAGCCTGCCCCGGCACTACCCGAAGCGGCCCCGGCCGTGGCAGTGCCCCCGGCGCTCGTGGATCACGCCCGGAAGGTCGCCACCGAACACCGCACCCGCACCGGCTCCGACATCGACACCGCCACGCTGCGCTCCCGCCTCGGCATCCCGGAAGACCTCGCCGGCGCGATCGCCGCCCAACTCGCCTAGCAGACAAGGAGGTTCGCCCCATGCGCCCGAACCGCTTCTACGACGTGATCCGCATCGGCCCCGTCCGGGTCGGCACGTTTAACAACGGACGCGGCCAGACCCGACACACCGCCGCCTGCACCGCCCCGAACTGCGGGTTCTCCACCGAGCACCGCGACCGTTCGGCCGCCGAACTCGCCGCCCGCACCCACCGCTGCACCTGATCTGGAGGGCCGTCCCGTGCAGTTACCCGAGGACCAGCTTCGCGCCGGTCACATCCCCGCCGACCTCTACCGGCAGATCCCGGGCGGCACCGACCTACGCAAGGTCGTGATCGTCCAGGAAGCGCCCCGCTCCTACAAGGGCCCGATTGCCCTGACCCTGCTCATCATCGCCGGCTCGATCGCCGTGCTCCTGGTGATCGCGTTCGTGGCGCAGGTCATCGCGGCCTCGGCGGTCGCGGTCCTGTCGGCCACGGGCGGGCTCGGCTACACGATCAACCGCACGTCGAAAAAGCGGGAGTTATCCCGCGCGGGTACCCGCCGGCGCTCCCGCTCGCCGCGCAAGCATCCGGTCCGCTCCCGGCCCGTCCGGTCTCGGAGCCGCTACCGCAAGTAGTGCCCTCCGGGGCGGCCTCTACCGCCAAGTATCCGCCGCCCCGGACGGCTCGCCTCTTCCCGATCTTCCAATCTGAAAGGGCTGTACTCATCATGCCTGTCCGCGCCTCGAACATGCCCGTCTGCCGCAACTGCGACGGTTTCCCCGTCGTCTCGATCACGACCGGCGCCCGCCACGGGGACGGCTCCCGCGTCCTGCTCCGCGTCGTCTGCCTCGCCTGCCAGGGCACCGGCCACACCCACCGTGCCGCTCTCGTGAAGGCCGGGAGGTGACCGGGATGTTCCGCAAGCTCCCCGCCAGCCTCACCCCGACTGAGGAGAGCCCCGGCCTGCGCGTCAAGGGCGGCACCAAGTACAGCCGCTCGCAGGGTGACTACGTGTGCGGCGGCTGCGGTGCCGAGGACCACGCCAACGGCGACACCGACGTCAAAGCCCTGGTCGACGACTACACCGCCAACCACGGCCCCGCACACCGTGGGGGCAGGCGATGACGCGGCGTGTGCTCGATCTCTTCTCCTGCGCCGGCGGGGCCGCCTGGGGCTATCACCTCGCCGGGTTCGCGGTCGACGGTTGCGACATCGCCGATCGCCCCAACTACCCCTTCGCCCAGCATCGGGGCGATGCCCTCGAATACCTGGCCCACCTGATCACCACCGGCGAGATCGAGCGGTACACCCTCGTGCACGCCTCCCCGCCCTGCCAAGCCGGCTGCGCCCTGACGGTGGGCACCAACACCTCTCGCGGCTGGGGCGGCACGCACGAAGACCTCGTGGCCCCCACCCGTGAACTGCTCGACGCCTCCGGTCTGCCGTACGTGATCGAGCAACCCAACGGCCGAGCCGAGATCCGCAAAGACCTGAGCCTGTGCGGGGAGATGTTCGGCCTCGGCGTGCTGCGCCACCGCAACTTCGAACTCGGCCGCTGGTCCACCGCCCGGCCCGCTCACCCCCGCCACCGGGGCTACGTACGCGGCTGGCGCCACGGCGTCTACCGCGACGGCCCCTACGTCGCCGCGTACGGGGACGGCGGCGGCAAGGCCACCGTGCCCGAGATGCAGACGGCCATGGGCATCACCTGGACCGACGTCCCCGAGGAACTGACCGAGGCGATCCCGCCCGCCTACACGACCTGGATCGGCACCGCCTTCCTGACCGCCCGGCAGGAGGTGTTCGCGTGACGGACACCGCCACCCTGGCGGGCCTGGATGCGGCCACCCTCACCGACGTGCTGAGGGTGGCCGGCTCCGCCGACTTCGACCGCTGGCAAGAGCAGATCCGCCGCACCGGCGGCTGCTCCGACCCGATCCGCCTCATGGGCGGCACCAAGACCATCGACCCGGCCACGAAGACCGTGCTGCACGCCTACACGACCGAGCACGAGCCGGGCGGCATGCTCCGCGTCGCCTGCGGCAACCGTCGTGCCTCGCGCTGCCCGGCCTGTGCCTGGACGTACGCCGGCGACACCTACCACTTGATCCGGGCCGGACTCGTCGGCGACCCCGCCAAGGGCACCCCCGAGACCATCCGGGATCACCCTCGCGTCTTCGCCACCCTCACCGCACCCTCGTTCGGCCCGGTCCACAACCGGCCCGGCAACCGGCCTTGCCGCTGCGGTGTCCGCCACGGCGAGGACGCACCCGAACTCGGCACCCCACTCGACCCCGAGGCGTACGACTACGCGGGCGCGGTGCTGTGGAACAACCACGCCTCGGAGCTGTGGCGCTACTTCACGATCTACCTCCGCCGGGAGATCGCCCGCCGCGCCGGCCTCACCCAGAAAGCCGCCCGCGAACAGTCGAGGGTCGCCTTCGGCAAGGTCGCGGAGTACCAGAAGCGCGGTGCGGTGCACTTCCATGCCGTGGTCCGCTTCGACGGACCCGGCGGGCCCGACGATCCGCCGCCGGCCTGGGCGACCCTCGATCTCCTCACCGATGCGATCCATGCCGCTGCTGCCCGCGTCGCGGTCGACGTCGACCCGGCCGGGGACCAGCCGGCCCGCACCCTGCGCTGGGGCACACAGCTCGACGTACAGACGATCGGCGCCTTCGGCCATGGCGAAGAGATCACCGAAGCGGCCGTTGCCTCCTACGTCGCCAAGTACGCCACCAAGGCTGCCGAGACGACCGGGACCGTGGACCGCCGGATCGGCAACAAAGAGGCCCTGGTCCTGCTCGACGTGCCCGACCATCCCGCCCGGCTCATCGCGGCATGCCTCGACCTCCATGCGCTCTACCCGGACCGCAAGCTGCGCGACTGGGCCCACATGCTCGGCTTCCGAGGCCACTTCTCCACCAAATCCCGCCGCTACTCCACCACCCTCGGCGCCCTCCGCCAGGTCCGCGCCGACTACCGCGCGGCCCAGCAACGCCAAGCCCTCGGCCTGCCCGACCCCGACGACACCCCGGAGGCAACCACCCTGACCCTCGCCCACTGGACCTACGCCGGACACGGCCACACCCCCGGCGAATCCTGGCTCGCCGCCAACATCCGCCGCGACATCGAGCACAACCGCGAAACCGCCCGTGAGGAACTACCCGCCTTGCTCGACGCGGAAGGAGCTGCCGCATGACAACGGCCCATGTGGAGCTGCTGACCGTGAAAGAGGTCATGGCGCGGTTGAAGTACGGACGGAGCAAGGTCTACGACCTGATCCGCTCGAAGCGGCTCGCTTCCTTCACGGAGGGACGATGCCGCCGGATTCCCGAGAGCGCGCTTGAGGAGTACATCCGCACCCAGCTTGAGGAGGCTGCCTGATGCCTCCCCGCAAGCGGAACCCCAACGGTTCGGGCACGGTCACGAAGCGCTCAGACGGCCGCTACCAAGCTGCCGTGTACGTCCCGCAACCGGACGGCACCACGAAGCGGAAGTACGCGTACGGCGCGACCTTCGAGGAGTGCGACCGAAAGCGCCGGGAGCTGATCGACCGTGCCAAGGGCGGCATCCCGACGCCCACGCGGGACATGACGCTTGGTCAGTGGTTCGACTACTGGCTTGAGGTGATCGTGAAGCCCAACCTCGCCGGGAACAGCTACCGGGCGTACGAGACAGCGGTACGGCACCACCTCCGCCCGCGTCTGGGCTCGAAGGTCATGCTGAAGCTCGGCGTCAAGGAACTGCGAGGGGCCATGCAGGCGCTCGCACAGGACCAAGGGGTCAAGACAGCCAAGCGCGCGCTCCGGGTCCTCTCAGCGGCGCTCACGGCCGCGATGGTCGAGGACATCGGGCTGACCCGCAACGTGGCCAAGCTCGTCCACGTCCGCGCGACCACGGACAGCGGCAAGAGCTGGGACGCGGTGACGGTGCTCCGCTTCCTGTCGGCGGCTCGGCGTCTCACCGTGTACTACCCGGTGTTCCTGCTGATCTGCCTCCTCGGCCTGCGCCGGGCTGAAGCGTGCGGGTTGCGCTGGGAGAACATCGACTTCGACAACCGGGTTGTCTGGGTGGAACAGCAGCGTCAGCGCAGTAGTTCGGGCACGATCGACGACGCGGGACTCAAGACCGAGACCTCCAAGGCGCCCTTGCCGCTGCCTGCTCAGTGCATCGCTCCCCTGCGCTGGACGCGCATGCGCACGGCCATGCTGCGGGAGCGCGCGGTCAGCAACGGGCGCCCCTGGTTCGAGGACCCCGAGGCGCACGTGTTCGTGACCCGGACCGGCCGACCGCTCACACCGGATCACCTCTACCTGGATCTCCAACGGATCATCAGGCTGGAAGGGCTCGGCAAGATGAACCCCAAGGGCCTCCGCAAGTCCTGCGGCACGCTCCTGGTCCACCTTCGGGTGCACCCCAGGATCGTGAAGGCGGTGCTGCGGCACAGCCGGATTTCGACGACCCTGGACATCTACGCTGAGGCTCTGGACCCCGACGTGATCGAGGCAGTGGGACAGCTCGATCGGCTGCTTCGGCAACCGGCGCGCATCCGGGAACTGGAGGCTTCGGCGGGCCTGGAAACCGCCGCTTGATGTAGAGCTTGGATGTCACGGCCCCTCACCCGGCTCATCGCCGCAGGTAGAGGGGCCGTTTCCGTTGATCAGAGTGGGAGCATCCCATTCTCATAACAGTGGCGAAGGCAGTGGTGAGATAGGTCACCGGCCAGTGACCTTAGTCGTACCGGGCGGTGACTGTCTGCCCACGCTGCGAGTGACCGCCCGGCTACCCGCCGAGAGCCTCGACGAGGAACACGAACACACCCGCACCGAGCACGGCCAGGACGACGAGCGCCACGACCAGCAGCGAGCAGCACGAGGCGAGCGCCACCATGCCCCACGCCCCGCGTACCGCCCGCCGGTACTCACCGTCGTCGTCCCAGCCCCGCTCCGTCACGCGCCTCCCCCTCACGCTGAAAACCCCGCTCCCACCGAAGCGGAAACTCGGCCCCTCTCAGCCGATCGTCACCTGCCGCGCCCTGCCGTACAGCTCCGCCAGCGCCTCGGCCGTCACCGGCGACACCGTGCCCTCCTCCGTGACGATCGCCGTCACCAGCTCGGGCGGCGTCACATCGAACGCCGGGTTGTACGCCTGCGTCCCCAGTGGCGCCACCGGCACCCCGCCACCCGCGCCCGTCGCCGGCGCCTGCGGCACCGCGACCTCGGTCACCTCGTGCCCAGGTCGCTGCTCCACCTCGATGGCCGCCCCGTCCGGCGTGTCCGGATCCACCGTGGTCAGCGGCGCCACCACGATGAACGGCACATGGTGGTACCGCGCCAGCACCGCCAGCGGATAGCTCCCCACCTTGTTCGCCACCGACCCGTCGGCCGCGATCCGGTCCGCCCCGATCAGCACCGCGTCCACCTCCCCCGCCGCGAACAGCGAGCCCGCCGCGTTGTCGGTGAGCAGCGTGTACGCCATCCCGGTGCGTGCCGCCTCGTACGCCGTCAGCCGGGCGCCCTGCAGCAGCGGACGCGTCTCGTCCACCCACAGCCGCCTGAGCCGCCCCGCCCGCTGCGCGGCCAGCGCCACCGCGAACGCCGTCCCCTCACCGCCCGACACCAGCGAGCCGGTGTTGCAGTGCGTGAGAATCCGGTGCCCGCCACCGGGCAGCAGCTCGTCCAGCAGCGCCAGCCCACGCTCCGCCATCCGCGCGCTGGCCTCGGCGTCCTCCCGGTGCAGCGCCCGCGCCGCGGCCAGCGCCGCCACCGCGGCCTCCCCGGCGTCCCCGCTCCTTACGAGCTCGGCCCGGTACGCGGCCTGCGCCCGGCGCACGCCGACGGCCAGATTCACCGCGGTCGGCCGGGCACCCGCGAGCGCGTTCGCGGCGTCGTCCACGTCGAAGCCGCGCGCGGCGGCGAGCGCGACCCCGTACGCGCCCGCGATCCCGAGCAGCGGCGCCCCGCGCACGGCGAGCGACCGGATCGCCTCCACCAGCGCGGGCGCATCCGTACAGACCAGTTCGACCTCCTCTGCCGGCAGCCTCGTCTGGTCCAACAGGACCAGCACAGGCCCCTCTGGTGGCTCGTCCCAGCGGATCGCCGGTATCTCGGTCGGCCGGTTGTCCTCGCCGGATTGCGCGTACTGATCAGCCATGCGGTCAGTCTGCCCCGTATCCGGCGGACAATTGAAGGTGCGCAGCCGATACCGCGGCCGGTCCCCCGGTGACCACCCCATGGCACGATGGCTGCCAACCTGCCGCCGCGACCGCGGACGGGCACCGTGAAGGAGCGACGATGAAAGACACTCCGGGCTGGGCCTCGCCCGGATCTGCCCCGTCCGACGGGCAGGAGCCCGGTGCCTCCGGCCCTGCCGACCCGGCGGACCGCCCCGACCCCGCGCAGCAGCCCGGCCAGGACCCGCAGGGCTCGAAGTGGTCCAAGGAGCAGCCGCCCCCCGCGCAGTGGTCCGCCCCGACCGGCCCCCCGGCCCCCGGCCAGACCCCGCCACCCCCACCGCCCGGCCCGGGCTGGGGCAACCGCCCCCCGTCCGGCCCCAATGGGCCTGGCGGATACGGCGGTTACGGCGGCGGCTGGGGCAGCGGCTGGGGCGGTCCGCCGCCCGCGGCCAAGCCCGGCGTGATCCCGCTGCGCCCCCTTGGCGTCGGCGAGATCCTCGACGGCGCGGTCTCCACCATGCGCACCTACTGGCGCACGGTCCTGGGCATCTCGCTGACCGTCGCGGTCGTCACGCAGATCCTCGTCATCCTCCTCGAGGGGCTGGTCTTCAACGACGCCAGCACCGAAGCCCTCGACGACCCCAGCGCCACCCTCGACGAACTCACCCGGGCCATGGGCGACGCCATGCTCAGCTCCGGCGTCGTCTTCCTCATCTCGCTGGTCGGCACGATCGCCGCGACCGCCCTGCTCACGACCGTCACCAGCCGCGCGGTCCTCGGCAAGTCGGTGACCACCGGCGAAGCCTGGCGCGACGCCCGCCCGCAAGTGGCCAAGCTGTTCGGCCTGATCTTCCTGCTGATGCTCATCGCCTTCGGCGTCGTCGCGGGCGGCACCCTGCCCGGCATCCTCGTGGCCCTCGCCGGATCGGGTGACGGAGGGGCCGCCCTCGCGGTCCTGGGCGGCCTCGGTGCCGGCGTCGTAGCCCTGTGGCTGATGGTCCGCTTCTCCCTCGCCTCGCCCGCGCTGATGCTGGAGAAGCAGGGCATCGTCAAGTCGCTGAGCCGGTCCACGAAGCTGGTCCGCGGCTCCTGGTGGCGCGTCTTCGGCATTCAGCTGCTCGCCACGATCATCGCCAACGTCGTCGCGTCGATCGTCGTCATCCCCTTCACCTTCCTCGCCGCCGCCCTCAGCGGCGACGGCTTCACCGGGTTCCTCAACAGCGGCGGCGACCTCGGCTGGACGTTCCTCGTGGTCAGCGGGATCGGCTCGGTGATCGGCGCCATGATCACCTTCCCGATCACGGCCGGCGTCACGGTGCTCCTCTACATCGACCAGCGCATCCGCCGCGAGGCCCTCGACCTCGAACTGGCCCGCGCGGCCGGCGTCCAGGACTACGGCTCCGGCACGCCCGGCCCCACCGCCGGAGGCTGATGCGGTGAGCCTGACGGGGGGAGTTCTCACATCGGCACCGCTGCTGTCCCGCGCGGTCGTACGCGTCGGCGACACGGTCCTGCTGTCGTCGGCACGCTCCGGCGACGAACCGCCGGTGACCGTCCCGCGTGACCCCGCGCGGGAGGCGGCTCGACGCGAGCTGTCCAAGCGCATGTACCACGAGAACGACCCCAGTTGGTTCCAGCGCGCCCTCAACGCATTCTGGAAGTGGGTCGGCGAGCTGTTCGACACGGCCGCGACCGCGACCCCCGGAGGAACGCTCGGCCTGGTCGTCATCGTCCTGGCCGTCCTCGCGGTCCTGGGCGCACTGTGGTGGCGCCTGGGCACCCCACGCCGCGAACCCGCCTCCGCCGCCGCCCTGTTCGACGACCGCCCCCGCAGCGCCGCCGAACACCGCGCGGCCGCCGAGGCACACGCCGCCCAGGGCCACTGGAACCAGGCCGTCCAGGAACGCATGCGCGCCATCGTCCGCGCCCTGGAGGAACGCGCCCTTCTCGACGTCCGCCCCGGCCGCACCGCCGATGAGGCCGCCGCGGAAGCGGGCCGCACCCTGCCGTCCCACACCGACCGCCTGCGCACCGCCGCCGGCGACTTCGACGACGTCACATACGGCGGCCGCAGGGCGAGCGAGCAGTCGTACCGACGCATCACCGAACTCGACCGCGATCTCGAACGCACCAAGCCCCAGCTCACGAGCAGCATCCCCAGCGCGGCCCACAACACCCGCCAGGGAGCCGCCGAATGACCACCGAGGCCACGCTCCCGCCCACCTCGGTCTCGCCCACCGCACGCCAGGTCTGGACCCGCTCGCGAGGCATCGCACTCGCCGCCGTCCTCCTCGTGGCCGCGGCCGTCGTCATCGCCGTGATCCGCTCCGATGCCCGTCACGGCACCCTCGACCCGCGCTCCGTCGACGACCTCGGCAGCCGCGCCGTCGCCGAACTCCTCGCCGACCGAGGGGTGTCCACGCGCCTGGTCACCACGCTGGACGAGGCACGCGCCGCAGCCGGCCCGGACACCACCCTCCTGGTCGCCGCCCCCGACCTGTTGACGCACCGTCAACAGACCCTGCTGCACTCGTCGACCGCCGCATCCGGCGGCCGAACCGTCCTCGTCGCCCCCGGCAGCTGGTCCGTCGGCCGGCTCGCCCCCGACGTCACCGCGGACCCCGCCACCAGCATCAACTCGGCCCTCGCCCCGGACTGCGGCCTGCCCGCCGCTCAGCGCGCCGGCACTGCCGAAACCGGTGGCATCCGCTACAGCACCACCCACCTCGAAGCCGACGCCTGCTACCCCAGCGAACGCCTGGCCACCCTGCTGCGCGTCCCGGCGACCGGAGGTGGCGACACCGTGGTCCTCGGCGCGCCCGACATCCTCTACAACGACCGCCTCGACGAGCAGGGCAACGCCTCCCTCGCCCTCCAACTCCTCGGCTCCCGCCCCCATCTGGTCTGGTACCTCCCCTCGCTCTCCGACGCGTCGGCCACAGGCACGGACGACGAACGCGGCTTCTTCGACCTGCTTCCCCCGGGCTGGAAATGGGGCACCCTGCAGCTCTTCCTCGCCGCAGCCCTCGCCGCCCTGTGGCGGGCACGCCGACTCGGCCCCCTGGTGCCCGAGAAACTCCCCGTGGCGATCCGCGCCTCCGAAACCGTCGAAGGCCGCGCCCGCCTCTACCGCAAGGCCAACGCCCGTGACCGCGCGGCCATCGCTCTTCGCTCCACCACCCGCACCCGCCTCGCCCCCCTCGTAGGCGTCCCCGTCACCCAGGCGCACGCGCCCGAGGCCCTGCTCCCCGCCCTGTCCGCCCACCTCCGCGGCGACGGACAGACCCTGCACGCCCTCCTCTTCGGCCCGCCGCCCAGCGACGACGCCGCCCTCGTCTCCCTCGCCGACCAACTCGACGCCCTCGAAAGAGAGGTACGCCGTCCATGATGGCCCCGACCACTGACAACGCCGGGTACCCCGGGGACCCGAGCGCCGCCCGGGCCTCCCTGGAAGCCCTGCGCGCCGAGATCGCCAAAGCCGTGGTCGGCCAGGACCCCGCCGTGACCGGCCTCGTAGTCGCCCTCCTCTGCCGCGGGCACGTACTACTCGAAGGAGTCCCCGGAGTCGCCAAAACGTTGCTCGTCCGCGCCCTCGCCTCCGCACTCGAACTCGACACCAAGCGCGTCCAGTTCACCCCCGACCTCATGCCGAGCGACGTGACGGGCTCCCTCGTCTACGACACCCGCACCGCCGAGTTCTCCTTCCAGCCCGGCCCGGTCTTCACCAACCTCCTCCTCGCGGACGAGATCAACCGCACACCCCCCAAGACGCAGTCGTCCCTCCTCGAAGCGATGGAGGAGCGTCAGGTCACGGTCGACGGCACCCCCCGCCCGCTCCCCGACCCGTTCCTGGTGGCGGCGACACAGAACCCGGTCGAGTACGAGGGCACGTACCCCCTCCCCGAAGCCCAGCTGGACCGCTTCCTCCTCAAACTCACGATCCCCCTCCCCTCCCGCCAGGACGAGATCGACGTCCTCACCCGCCACGCCGAAGGCTTCAACCCCCGCGACCTGCAAGCCGCCGGCGTACGCCCGGTAGCGGGCCCGGCGGACCTCGAAGCGGCCCGCGCGGCCGTGGCCAAGACAACGATCTCCCCCGAGATCACGGCCTACGTCGTCGACATCTGCCGAGCCACCCGCGAGTCCCCCTCCCTCACCCTCGGCGTCTCCCCCCGCGGCGCCACCGCCCTCCTCGCGACCTCCCGCGCGTGGGCGTGGCTCACCGGCCGCGACTACGTCATCCCGGACGACGTGAAGGCCCTCGCCCTCCCCACCCTCCGCCACCGCGTACAACTGCGCCCGGAGGCCGAGATGGAAGGCGTGACAGCCGACTCCGTCATCCACGCGATCCTCGCCCACGTCCCCGTCCCCCGCTGATGGCACTCACCGGACGCACCGCGCTCCTCGCGGCTCTGGGCTCGATCCCCGTCGGCATCTGGGACCCCGGCTGGACGGGCCTCCTCGCCGTGAACGCCCCACTGGCGGTGGCCTGCGCCTGCGACTTCGCCCTCGCGGCCCCCGTACGACGCCTGGTCCTGACCCGCTCCGGCGACACCTCCGTCCGCCTGGGCGAGCCGGCCGACGTGACCCTCACGGTCACCAACCCGTCGAACCGCCCCCTCCGCGCCCACCTGCGCGACGCCTGGCCCCCCAGCAGCTGGCTCCCCGGCACCGAGGTCGAAGCCTCCCGCCACCGTCTCACCGTCCCTCCGGGCGAACGCCGCCGCGTCACCACCCGCCTGCGCCCCACCCGCCGAGGCGACCGCCAGACAGACCGAGTGACGATCCGTTCCTACGGCCCACTGGGCCTCTTCTCCCGCCAAGGCACCCACAAGGCCGCCTGGACGGTACGCGTCCTGCCCCCCTTCACCAGCCGCAAGCACCTCCCGTCCAAACTCGCCCGCCTCCGCGAACTCGACGGCCGCACCAGCGTCCTCACCCGCGGCGAAGGCACAGAATTCGACAGCCTGCGCGAGTACGTCCCCGGCGACGACACCCGCTCCATCGACTGGCGCGCCACAGCCCGCCAGTCGTCAGTCGCCGTACGCACCTGGCGTCCCGAACGCGACCGCCACATCCTCGTCGTCCTCGACACCGGCCGCACCTCCGCAGGCCGCGTGGGCGACGCCCCACGCCTCGACGCCTCCATGGACGCGGCCCTGCTCCTGGCAGCACTCGCCTCCCGAGCCGGCGACCGCGTCGACCTCCTCGCCTACGACCGCCGCGTCCGCGCCCTGGTCCAGGGCCGCGCTGCGAAGGACGTCCTCCCGTCCCTGGTCAACGCGATGGCCACACTCGAACCGGAACTGGTCGAAACAGACGCACGCGGTCTTACGGCCACGGCACTCAGGACGGCCCCCCGCCGCTCCCTGATCGTGCTACTGACCACTCTCGACACAGCCCCTGTCGAGGAGGGCCTGCTCCCCGTCCTGTCCCAACTCACCCAGCGCCATACGGTTCTCCTGGCCTCGGTGGCCGACCCCCACGTCTCCCGCATGGCGGCATCTCGCGGAAACACCGACGCCGTCTACGAAGCCGCGGCCGCCGCACAGTCACAGAGCGAACGTCATCGCACCGCAGACCAACTCCGCCGACACGGCGTGACCGTCGTCGACGCAACACCCGATGATCTGGCGCCGGCACTCGCGGACGCATACCTGGCCCTCAAGACGGCAGGGCGCCTGTAATTCAGAACTCAAAACTCAAAGGGCCCGAAAAGGAGGGTTTTCGCCCCGCTAGAAACACAAAAAAGGCCCACGCCTAATGGCGTGGGCCTTTTCTAAAATTTGTTCGGCGGCGTCCTACTCTCCCACAGGGTCCCCCCTGCAGTACCATCGGCGCTGTAAGGCTTAGCTTCCGGGTTCGGAATGTAACCGGGCGTTTCCCTCACGCTATGACCACCGAAACACTATGAAACTGTCAAACACTGCCACACCACGCCGTGACCAGGCGCGGGGCTGTTCGTGGTTTCAGAACCAACACAGTGGACGCGAGCAACTGAGGACAAGCCCTCGGCCTATTAGTACCGGTCACCTCCACACGTTACCGTGCTTCCAGATCCGGCCTATCAACCCAGTCGTCTACTGGGAGCCTTACCCCATCAAGTGGGTGGGAGTCCTCATCTCGAAGCAGGCTTCCCGCTTAGATGCTTTCAGCGGTTATCCCTCCCGAACGTAGCCAACCAGCCATGCCCTTGGCAGAACAACTGGCACACCAGAGGTTCGTCCGTCCCGGTCCTCTCGTACTAGGGACAGCCCTTCTCAAGACTCCTACGCGCACAGCGGATAGGGACCGAACTGTCTCACGACGTTCTAAACCCAGCTCGCGTACCGCTTTAATGGGCGAACAGCCCAACCCTTGGGACCGACTCCAGCCCCAGGATGCGACGAGCCGACATCGAGGTGCCAAACCATCCCGTCGATATGGACTCTTGGGGAAGATCAGCCTGTTATCCCCGGGGTACCTTTTATCCGTTGAGCGACGGCGCTTCCACAAGCCACCGCCGGATCACTAGTCCCGACTTTCGTCCCTGCTCGACCCGTCGGTCTCACAGTCAAGCTCCCTTGTGCACTTACACTCAACACCTGATTGCCAACCAGGCTGAGGGAACCTTTGGGCGCCTCCGTTACTCTTTAGGAGGCAACCGCCCCAGTTAAACTACCCATCAGACACTGTCCCTGATCCGGATCACGGACCCAGGTTAGACATCCAGCACGACCAGACTGGTATTTCAACGACGACTCCACCCGAACTGGCGTCCGAGCTTCACAGTCTCCCAGCTATCCTACACAAGCCGAACCGAACACCAATATCAAACTGTAGTAAAGGTCCCGGGGTCTTTCCGTCCTGCTGCGCGAAACGAGCATCTTTACTCGTAGTGCAATTTCACCGGGCCTATGGTTGAGACAGTCGAGAAGTCGTTACGCCATTCGTGCAGGTCGGAACTTACCCGACAAGGAATTTCGCTACCTTAGGATGGTTATAGTTACCACCGCCGTTTACTGGCGCTTAAGTTCTCAGCTTCGCCAAGACGAATCTTGACTAACCGGTCCCCTTAACGTTCCAGCACCGGGCAGGCGTCAGTCCGTATACATCGCCTTACGGCTTCGCACGGACCTGTGTTTTTAGTAAACAGTCGCTTCTCGCTGGTCTCTGCGGCCACCCCCAGCTCGAGGAGCAAGTCCTCTCACCAAGCGTGGCCCCCCTTCTCCCGAAGTTACGGGGGCATTTTGCCGAGTTCCTTAACCATAGTTCACCCGAACGCCTCGGTATTCTCTACCTGACCACCTGAGTCGGTTTAGGGTACGGGCCGCCATGAAACTCGCTAGAGGCTTTTCTCGACAGCATAGGATCATCCACTTCACCACAATCGGCTCGGCATCAGGTCTCAGCCTTAATGAGCGGCGGATTTGCCTACCACTCGGCCTACACCCTTACCCCGGGACAACCACCGCCCGGGATGGACTACCTTCCTGCGTCACCCCATCACTCACCTACTACCAGATCGGGTCAGCGGCTCCACCACTCCCCTTTGCCCGAAGGCTCCGGGGCGGCTTCACGGCCTTAGCATCACTGGATTCGATGTTTGACGCTTCACAGCGGGTACCGGAATATCAACCGGTTATCCATCGACTACGCCTGTCGGCCTCGCCTTAGGTCCCGACTTACCCTGGGCAGATCAGCTTGACCCAGGAACCCTTAGTCAATCGGCGCACACGTTTCTCACGTGTGAATCGCTACTCATGCCTGCATTCTCGCTCGTCAACCGTCCACAACTCGCTTCCGCGGCTGCTTCACCCGGCAGACGACGCTCCCCTACCCATCACAGCAGGCGTTGGCCCTATTGCTGCAATGACACGACTTCGGCGGTACGCTTGAGCCCCGCTACATTGTCGGCGCGGAATCACTAGACCAGTGAGCTATTACGCACTCTTTCAAGGGTGGCTGCTTCTAAGCCAACCTCCTGGTTGTCTGTGCGACTCCACATCCTTTCCCACTTAGCGTACGCTTAGGGGCCTTAGTCGATGCTCTGGGCTGTTTCCCTCTCGACCATGGAGCTTATCCCCCACAGTCTCACTGCCGCGCTCTCACTTACCGGCATTCGGAGTTTGGCTAAGGTCAGTAACCCGGTAGGGCCCATCGCCTATCCAGTGCTCTACCTCCGGCAAGAAACACACGACGCTGCACCTAAATGCATTTCGGGGAGAACCAGCTATCACGGAGTTTGATTGGCCTTTCACCCCTAACCACAGGTCATCCCCCAGGTTTTCAACCCTGGTGGGTTCGGTCCTCCACGAAGTCTTACCTCCGCTTCAACCTGCCCATGGCTAGATCACTCCGCTTCGGGTCTTGAGCGCGCTACTAAACCGCCCTATTCGGACTCGCTTTCGCTACGGCTTCCCCACACGGGTTAACCTCGCAACACACCGCAAACTCGCAGGCTCATTCTTCAAAAGGCACGCAGTCACGAGAACACAGCAAGCTGTGTTCCGACGCTCCCACGGCTTGTAGGCACACGGTTTCAGGTACTATTTCACTCCGCTCCCGCGGTACTTTTCACCATTCCCTCACGGTACTATCCGCTATCGGTCACCAGGGAATATTTAGGCTTAGCGGGTGGTCCCGCCAGATTCACACGGGATTTCTCGGGCCCCGTGCTACTTGGGTGTCTCTCAAACGAGCCGCTGACGTTTCGACTACGGGGGTCTTACCCTCTACGCCGGACCTTTCGCATGTCCTTCGCCTACATCAACGGTTTCTGACTCGTCCCACGGCCGGCAGACCGTGGAAGAGAGATCCCACAACCCCGTATACGCAACCCCTGCCGGGTCTCACACGCATACGGTTTGGCCTCATCCGGTTTCGCTCGCCACTACTCCCGGAATCACGGTTGTTTTCTCTTCCTGCGGGTACTGAGATGTTTCACTTCCCCGCGTTCCCTCCACATACCCTATGTGTTCAGGTATGGGTGACAGCCCATGACGACTGCCGGGTTTCCCCATTCGGAAACCCCCGGATCAAAGCCTGGTTGACGACTCCCCGGGGACTATCGTGGCCTCCCACGTCCTTCATCGGTTCCTGGTGCCAAGGCATCCACCGTGCGCCCTTAAAAACTTGGCCACAGATGCTCGCGTCCACTGTGCAGTTCTCAAACAACGACCAGCCACCCGTCACACACCACTCACGCGGTGCTTCACCGGGGCCGGCATCGAGGGGGTTCATTCCCTCAGACACCCAACAGCGTGCCCGACACCCTCGCCACTCGTGATCAGCGTTCCACGCTCCGAAGAGCAGTACTGGCAGCCCGAGATGACTGAGAGTGCCGAATAATCAACGTTCCACCCATGAGCAACCAGCATCGAACGTTCGCCGATGTACTGGCCTCTGGACAGCCTTGCGGCTGCCTAGAAGTGCTCCTTAGAAAGGAGGTGATCCAGCCGCACCTTCCGGTACGGCTACCTTGTTACGACTTCGTCCCAATCGCTGGTCCCACCTTCGACAGCTCCCTCCCACAAGGGGTTGGGCCACCGGCTTCGGGTGTTACCGACTTTCGTGACGTGACGGGCGGTGTGTACAAGGCCCGGGAACGTATTCACCGCAGCAATGCTGATCTGCGATTACTAGCAACTCCGACTTCATGGGGTCGAGTTGCAGACCCCAATCCGAACTGAGACAGGCTTTTTGAGATTCGCTCCACCTCACGGTTTCGCAGCTCATTGTACCTGCCATTGTAGCACGTGTGCAGCCCAAGACATAAGGGGCATGATGACTTGACGTCGTCCCCACCTTCCTCCGAGTTGACCCCGGCGGTCTCCTGTGAGTCCCCATCACCCCGAAGGGCATGCTGGCAACACAGGACAAGGGTTGCGCTCGTTGCGGGACTTAACCCAACATCTCACGACACGAGCTGACGACAGCCATGCACCACCTGTACACCGACCACAAGGGGGCGACCATCTCTGGCCGTTTCCGGTGTATGTCAAGCCTTGGTAAGGTTCTTCGCGTTGCGTCGAATTAAGCCACATGCTCCGCTGCTTGTGCGGGCCCCCGTCAATTCCTTTGAGTTTTAGCCTTGCGGCCGTACTCCCCAGGCGGGGAACTTAATGCGTTAGCTGCGGCACCGACGACGTGGAATGTCGCCAACACCTAGTTCCCACCGTTTACGGCGTGGACTACCAGGGTATCTAATCCTGTTCGCTCCCCACGCTTTCGCTCCTCAGCGTCAGTAATGGCCCAGAGATCCGCCTTCGCCACCGGTGTTCCTCCTGATATCTGCGCATTTCACCGCTACACCAGGAATTCCGATCTCCCCTACCACACTCTAGCTAGCCCGTATCGAATGCAGACCCGGGGTTAAGCCCCGGGCTTTCACACCCGACGTGACAAGCCGCCTACGAGCTCTTTACGCCCAATAATTCCGGACAACGCTTGCGCCCTACGTATTACCGCGGCTGCTGGCACGTAGTTAGCCGGCGCTTCTTCTGCAGGTACCGTCACTTTCGCTTCTTCCCTGCTGAAAGAGGTTTACAACCCGAAGGCCGTCATCCCTCACGCGGCGTCGCTGCATCAGGCTTTCGCCCATTGTGCAATATTCCCCACTGCTGCCTCCCGTAGGAGTCTGGGCCGTGTCTCAGTCCCAGTGTGGCCGGTCGCCCTCTCAGGCCGGCTACCCGTCGTCGCCTTGGTGAGCCGTTACCTCACCAACAAGCTGATAGGCCGCGGGCTCATCCTTCACCGCCGGAGCTTTCAACCCCCACCCATGCGAGTGGAAGTGGTATCCGGTATTAGACCCCGTTTCCAGGGCTTGTCCCAGAGTGAAGGGCAGATTGCCCACGTGTTACTCACCCGTTCGCCACTAATCCCCACCGAAGTGGTTCATCGTTCGACTTGCATGTGTTAAGCACGCCGCCAGCGTTCGTCCTGAGCCAGGATCAAACTCTCCGTGAATGTTTTCCCGTAATCGGGATGAACACCACGAGAGCGGAACCACCGGAGGAATGATCCGATGGTTCACAGCGTCCTCGCTGTGTTGTTTCAAAGGAACCTCGCCCCAACCGATGACCGGCCGGAGACGGGGTATCAACTAATCTGGCGTTGATTTTTGGCACGCTGTTGAGTTCTCAAGGAACGGACGCTTCCTTTGTACTCACCCGAGAGACTCTCTCAGGCTTTCCTCCGGGCTTTTCCCTTCGGTCTTGCGTTTCCGACTCTATCAGATCGTTTCCGGTTCTGATTTCCTCGGTGCTTTCCAGGTTTCCGCTTTCGCGTTTCCCTTTCCGGCGGTTCCGACTTTATCAGAAGTTTCGCGCCGGTCTGACCGGCTGCTCATTTCCGAATTCATCGGGAGGGGCTTCTCCGAAAACGACGTTTCGAGAAGCAGACAGACACTCACTGTCGCCGACCGGAGCATATCCAGTTCCAGGCAACTGTTCGAATCTACCTCCCCGCAAGCTCCGTGTCAACGGCTCCCGTGGGGCGAAGAGGAGACTAGCAGCTCAGCAGCCCCACTCGCACATCAGGCGGCCATGGGCACGGCGGCGCTGCGTTCCGCGGCCTCGACGTCGCCCGTTTCACCGGTGCGGGCCGCACGGCCACCCAGTACGTAGACGTAGGCGAGAAAGGCGACTTCGGCTGCGATCCCGATGGTGATGCGGGCCCATGTGGGCAGGCCGGAGGGGGTGACGAAGCCCTCGATCGCGCCGGAGACGAAGAGGACCAGGGCGAGGCCGATCGCCATTCCGATCGCGGCGCGTCCTTCCTCCGCGAGGGCGGCTCGCCGGGTGCGGGGGCCGGGGTCGATGACCGTCCACCCGAGGCGCAGGCCCGTGCCCGCGGCGACGAAGACCGCGGTCAGTTCGAGAAGGCCATGGGGCAGGACGAGGCCCAGAAAGGTGTCGAGGCGGCCGGCGGAGGACATCAGGCCGAAGCCGACTCCCAGGTTGAGCATGTTCTGGAAGAGGATCCAGAGGACCGGGAGCCCCAGGAAGACACCCAGGATCAGGCACTGAGCGGCGGCCCAGGCGTTGTTCGTCCAGACCTGGGCGGCGAAGGAGGCCGCGGGATGACTCGAGTAGTACGTCTCGTACTGGCCGCCGGGGCGGGTGAGCTCGCGCAGCTCGCTGGGGGCCGCGATGGAGGACTGCACATCGGGATGCGTGCCTATCCACCAGCCCAGGAGGATCGACACCGCCGTGGAGATGAGCGCGGTGGGGACCCACCAGTGGCGCGCCCGGTAGACCGCTGCCGGGAAGCCGTACGTCAGGAAGCGGGTCACGTCGCGCCAGGAGGCGCGGCGGGTTCCCGTCACCGCGCCACGCGCGCGTGCCACGAGTTGGCTGAGTCGGCCCGTCAGCTGGGGATCGGGGGCGCTGGACTGGATCAGCGAGAGATGGGTCGCCGTACGTTGATAGAGGGTGACGAGTTCGTCGGCCTCGGCGCCGGTGAGTCTGCGCTGACGGCGGAGCAGGGCGTCCAGGCGGTCCCACTCCGCCCTGTGGGCGGAGACGAAGACGTCGAGGTCCATCGGTTCGGCTGCTCCTCGGCTGGTCGTCGGCGGCTCGTCGTGGTGTCAGCTTGTCGTACTGGCGCGCGATGCGCCTTCAGCTTGGCAGACTGGCGGTTCTCGGGGTGGGCCAGGGAAGGACGGCGGGCGTGAGTGAGCTGGTGACGGGCGAGGCGGTGGCGCTGGAACTGCGTCCCGCGCGGCTGCCGAGCAGGGCGCTGGCCGTGCTGCTCGATCTGGTGGTGGCCACTGTCGTCTACATCGTCGTGACCGTCGCTCTGGTGACTTCGACGGCCTCGCTGGACGAGGCGGCGCAGTTCGCGGTGTCTCTCGCCGCGTTCGTGCTCGTGATGGTGGGCGGGCCTATCGCGGTCGAGACGCTCAGCCACGGTCGTTCGCTCGGGAAGATGGCGTGCGGGCTGCGGGTGGTGCGGGACGACGGCGGGCCGATCCGGTTCCGGCATGCTCTCGTGCGGGGTGGGATCGGGGTGATCGAGATCCTGCTGACGTTCGGGGTCGTCGCCTGTGTCGCCTCCCTCGTGTCCGCGCGGGGGCGCCGGCTCGGGGACGTGTTCGCGGGGACTCTCGTCGTACGGGAACGCGTGCCTGTCTCGCCCTCCGGCTTTCTGCCTCCTCCGCCGCCCTGGCTGGCCGGTCGGTTCTCCGGGCTTGATCTGTCGGCGGTTCCCGACGGGCTGTGGCTTGCCATTCGTCAGTACCTGGTGCGGATGCGGCAGCTCGATCCGCAGGTGGGCTCGGCCATGGCCGAGCGGCTGGCCGCCGATCTCGTCGCGCGCACGGGCACGCCGGCGCCGTACGGGGTTCCGGCGGCGGCGTATCTGGCGGCCGTGGTGCAGGAGCGACAGGCCCGGGAGGCTCGGCGGGCCTTCGCGAACGGTCCGGCAGCGGCGGGCGGGGTGGCTGCTCCCGTGGTCGCTGCGCCTGGGGCCTACGGGGCGCCGGGGGGCTACGGGGCGCCGGGGGCGTACGGGCCTTCGCCGGTCCAGGCGTCTGCGCCTGCCCAGGTGCCTCCGCCTCCTGCCGTCACAGCCCCTCACGCTGCCGTCGTGCGTGAGTCCGAGCCCGGCGAAGTGCCGTCGCCCGAGGCTCCCCGTACCGGGTTTGCTCCGCCCGCCTGACCTCTTTCGTGCCGCCTCGGCCGGGCTCGGTCTCAGGGGAACACAGACGGCGGCGATTCCAGGTCTTCGAGTTCGATTCCGGGGGCCGACAGAACCACGTCGCCGGCGATGTGCACGGTGTGCTGCTCGCCGGTGTCCAGGGCTGTGACCTGGTATTCGTCCACGGTCAGGGGGCCGTTGTCAGTGGCGTGTGCTTCGCTTTTCCTCAGTGCCCAGGACTGGTCCACGCTGCGCGGGGCGAGGACCGGATCCGTGAAGGCGACGAGCCGTACGCGGGTGGCTGAGGAGGAAGGGGTGAGACGCAGGAGACGGGCGGTGGCGACGAGGAACGCGGGGGATGTGCCGGTGAAGGCGTGCGCGCGGACATTGCCTTCCGTGGCGTACGTCCCCGTGGGGTCGGTGCGAACCCAGGTGACGCCGTCGAGGGCGGCTCCGCGTACCTGCCAGGCGGCGGCGTGGAGTTCCAGCCGGATGGGGCGGCCCAGTTCGTCGAGGGCGAGGTCGACGGAGCCCGCGTGATCGCCCGCGGGGGTGGTCAGTTGGGAGACGTAGCGCCAGCCGGACGGGCCGGGGGCGCAGTGGAAGTGCTCTTCCGCGAGGGGGGTGTGATCGTGCGGATCGTGGAGCGAATAACGGCCGCGGGGCATGGGGGTCCTGGGTTGTGACGGGCTGGTCCGGGCGTGGCGGCGCGGGCTGTCCGGCCACGGCGGCCAAAGGGGCAGGCCCCCGGCACGGGGGTGCGGGGGCCTGCCTCGGAGGTTCTGCCGCTGAGGTGAGAGTGCCTCAGTAGCGGTAGTGGTCCGGCTTGTACGGGCCCTCGACGTCGACGCCGATGTAGGAGGCCTGCTCCGGGCGGAGCGTCGTCAGCTTCACGCCGAGCGCGTCCAGGTGGAGACGGGCGACCTTCTCGTCCAGGTGCTTGGGCAGCGTGTACACGCCGATCGGGTACTCGGACTGCTTGGTGAACAGCTCGATCTGGGCCAGCGTCTGGTCCGCGAACGAGTTGGACATGACGAACGACGGGTGGCCGGTCGCGTTGCCCAGGTTCAGCAGACGGCCCTCGGACAGCACGATGATGACCTTGCCGTCAGGGAACTTCCAGGTGTGGACCTGCGGCTTGACCTCGTCCTTGACGATGCCGGGGATCTTCGCCAGGCCGGCCATGTCGATCTCGTTGTCGAAGTGGCCGATGTTGCCGACGATCGCCTGGTGCTTCATCTTGGCCATGTCCGAGGCCATGATGATGTCCTTGTTGCCGGTCGTGGTGATGAAGATGTCGGCCTTGTCGACGACCTCGTCCAGCGTGGTCACCTGGTAGCCGTCCATCGCCGCCTGCAGCGCGCAGATCGGGTCGATCTCCGTGACGATGACACGGGCGCCCTGGCCGCGCAGCGACTCCGCGCAGCCCTTGCCGACGTCGCCGTAGCCGCAGACGACCGCGGTCTTGCCGCCGATCAGGACGTCGGTGGCGCGGTTGATGCCGTCGATCAGGGAGTGGCGGCAGCCGTACTTGTTGTCGAACTTCGACTTCGTCACGGCGTCGTTCACGTTGATCGCCGGGAAGAGCAGCTGACCGTCGCGCTGCATCTCGTACAGGCGGTGGACACCGGTCGTGGTCTCCTCGGTCACGCCGCGGATCTCCGAGGCGAGCTGGGTCCACTTCTGGGAGCCCTCGGTGATGGTGCGGTTGAGGAGCTCGAGGATGACGCGGTGCTCCTCGTTCTCGGCGGTGTCGACCGAGGGGACCTTGCCGGCCTTCTCGTACTCGACGCCCTTGTGGACGAGGAGGGTGGCGTCGCCACCGTCGTCCAGGATCATGTTCGGGCCGCCGGTGGGGGTGTTCGGCCAGGTCAGCGCCTGCTCCGTGCACCACCAGTACTCCTCCAGCGTCTCGCCCTTCCAGGCGAAGACGGGGACACCCTGCGGGTTGTCGACCGTGCCGTTCGGGCCGACGGCGATGGCGGCGGCCGCGTGGTCCTGGGTGGAGAAGATGTTGCAGGAGGCCCAGCGGACCTCGGCGCCCAGGGCGACCAGGGTCTCGATGAGGACGGCGGTCTGCACGGTCATGTGCAGGGAGCCGGTGACGCGGGCGCCGGCCAGCGGCTGTGCCTCGGCGTACTCCTTGCGGATCGCCATCAGGCCGGGCATCTCGTGCTCGGCGAGGGTGATCTCCTTGCGGCCGAACTCGGCCAGGGAGAGGTCGGCGACCTTGAAGTCCTGTCGGTTGTCGACAGTCGTCATTGCGAGCTGCTCCTCGGGGTTGGGGCGAGGTGGGTAGGGCTGGTCTGCGCGGCGGCGGACACAGGGGTGCCCGAAAGAGGACACAGGCATGCCCGCGTGCGCGCAGCGCAGTCCGTCGGAGGCCCTCTCTCCCTCGGCCGGTCCGCGGTGGGACCGCCCGACCGCCATCAGCAGCGACGTCTGGCTTCGTCCCAAGCTACACCGGTACGACCGGCCGCCCCCAGTCCACCTCCGAACCCATAGCGTCGTTCAAGGAATGTTCAGGCATGGGAAGCGGTGGACGGGACAGCGATAACAGGACACCCACGATCGCCGGAACAGGGGTCTACAGATGGAACAGGGGCCTACAGACAGGGGCGAACAGGGACTTTTGCCTCCTCGGGCCCGCCCGGTGCGTGGTGAAGGATGCGAAGAGATCGGGACCAGCTGATCGATCGCGCGGGGCGTCCGGGACGGCGTTCCGTATGACAAAGGCGTTAGGAGATCGACGTGACCAGTCCGGCCGGCCCTCCCCCCACGGGCAGCGGCAGCGGCGAGCAGCAGAGGGTGAGGCTGCTCGCGGTGACCGCGTGTCCGACCGGCATCGCGCACACGTACATGGCGGCGGAGAAGCTGCAACAGGCCGCCGAGAGCCGCGGCATCGACATGAAGGTGGAGACGCAAGGATCGATCGGGGCCGAAAACGTTCTCGATGACAACGATGTCAGAGCGGCGGACGGCGTCATCGTCGCCGCGGACAAAGACGTGGACCTGAGCCGTTTCGCCGGCAAGCGGGTCCTCAAGGTCGGGGTGGCGGAGGGCATCCACGATCCCGGGCAACTGATCGAGCGGGTGCGGTCGGCGCCGGTCCACCAGCCCGGCGGAGCGGCGGCGGTGGCGTCGTCGTCGTCCGGCGGCAAGGAGCGCAGCGTCGGGTACAAGGCGCTGATGAACGGGGTCAGCTACATGATCCCGTTCGTGGTGGTCGGCGGGCTGCTGATCGCGATCTCGCTCTCGCTCGGCGGGCACACGGACCCGTCCGGCGGTCTGGTCATCCCGAAGGACTCCTTCTGGATGGACGTGAACAACATCGGCGTCATCGGCTTCACGCTGATGGTGCCGATCCTGTCCGGATACATCGCGTACGCCATCGGCGACCGCCCCGCTCTCGTCCCCGGCATGATCGGTGGCTGGATAGCCAACACCGGTTCGCTCTACGACTCCAAGGCGGGCGCCGGGTTCATCGGGGCCATCGTGACCGGCTTCCTCGCCGGATATCTGGTGCTGTGGATCAAGAAGGTCAAGGTCCCGAAGTTCGTGCAGCCGATCATGCCGATCATCGTGATCCCGATCGTGGCGACCACGGCACTGGGGCTGTTCTTCATCTACGTCCTCGGGAAACCGATCTCCTGGGTGTTCGAGCACCTGACCGACTGGCTCAGCGGCATGACCGGCACCAGCGCGATCCTGCTCGGCGCGATCCTCGGGCTGATGATCGCGTTCGACATGGGCGGGCCGGTCAACAAGACGGCGTTCCTCTTCGGCGCGGGCCTCATCGCGACCGGCAACCAGACGGTCATGGGCATGTGTGCCGCCGCGATCCCGGTGATGCCGCTGGGTCAGGGGCTCGCGACGCTGATCCGCAAGCGGCTCTACACCGAACAGGAGCGGGAGACCGGGCTCGCCTCGCTCTTCATGGGCTGCTTCGGCATCTCCGAGGGTGCGATCCCGTTCGCGGCGGCGCGGCCCGCGCAGGTCATTCCGGCCAACATGCTGGGCGGGGCGGTGGCCGGTGCGATCGCCGGGGTCGCCGGGGTCGAGGACGCGGTGCCGCACGGCGGGCCGATCGTGGCGGTGCTGGGCGCGGTGAGCGGGGTGCCGATGTTCTTCGTGGCCGTGGTGATCGGCACGGTCGTCACCGCGCTGAGCACGGTCGTCCTCGTCGACCTGAGCGAGCGGAGGCGGCACGGGGAGTCGGGCGTCGGGACATCGGCGGCCGGGCGCGAGCCGGTGTTGGTGGGTGCGGGCGTGGCGCCGGGCGCCGTCGGCGTGGTGGCGCAAAGGAGCGTGGCCACAGCTCCGGCGCCGACCACCTCGTCTGCCGCGCCGGTCGAGCCTGCTGCTTCGGTCCAGCCCGCTGAGTCAGTCGAGCCCGCCGCTTCGGCCGATGTCGAGGTGCTCTCCGGGTATCTCACCGAGGAGACCGTGAGCGTCGGGCTCGGCGCGGGCGACAAGGAGGCCGCCATTCGTGAGATGGCCGGGCTGCTGGCGCGGAGCGGCAAGGTCGCGGATGTGGACGAGCTCGTGGCGACCGCGCTGCGGCGGGAGGAGCAGGGCACCACCGGGCTCGGTGAGGAGATCGCGATCCCGCATGCCAAGACGGATGCGGTGACCGCGCCCGTCGTCGGGTTCGCGCGGTCCGCGGAAGGGATCGAGTGGGGGTCCCTGGACGGTACGCGGGCCAAGCTGGTGTTCATGATCGCGGTGCCGGAGGCGGCCGCGGGAGACGAACATCTGCGGATTCTGGCGCTGCTGTCACGGAAGCTGATGGACCCCGGGTTCCGGGAGCGGCTCTCGGCCGCGGTCGACGAGTCGGCGGTGCTTGAGGTGTTGCGCGAGGTCAGTTAACCCGTCGCTCCATGCCCTCCATGCCCTTGTCACCCTGGCACCTCCCCTTCACAGACGCCCGCTACGCTCTGCGCGCGCGGAGGGGCCGCCAGGAGAGGAACGCAATGTCCGGCAAGGGGCGAGGGCTGGGGATCGCAGCCATCGTGGTGGGGCTCGTGGGGCTGCTGTTGGCGCTGGGGGGTGTCGGCTATGCGCGGCACGCGTTCGGTGCCGCCACTGTGTCGAGCGAGAGCATGACGCCGACGTACGGGCCGGGCGACCGGGTGCTGTACGAGCGGGTCGGCGGAGGCGAGGTGCGGCGCGGGGATGTCGTGATGCTCTCGGCGCCGGACCGGTACCACAGCGACGGTCTGGTGATGCAGCGGGTCATCGGTGTGGGCGGTGACCGGGTGAAGTGCTGTACGGGGGACGGGCCGGGGGCCCGCATCACCGTGAACGGGAAGCCGCTGGAGGAGCCCTACCTGAAGGACGGGGACGTGTACGGCGGGTACCCCCTGCCTTACGACGTGCGGGTGCCCGAGGGGCGGCTGTTTCTGCTGGGCGATCATCGCGCGAGCGCCGCGGACTCACGGGCGTTCCTGGCCGACCACGGCGGGACGCTCCCGGCATCCGCGATCAAGGGGCGGGTCCTCGACGGCTACACCGCGCTGGGGGTGCTGGGCGTGGTGATCATCGCCGGTGCCGTGATGGTGCTGGTGGGTGTCGGACTGGGGATCGCCGCCTTCGTCGTACGGCGCAGGGCACGGGCCGCTGTGCCGCCTGCGCCGCCGTGGGCGATGCAGGTGTGAGGGGCGAGGAGTGACTGAGGGCCTGCCGGCATGCGGCGGGCCCTCGGTCGTCAGTGTCCGGCGGTGGGCTGCTGGGCCGGTCCCCCGGGCGTGGCCTCGCGGTCGGGGCCCTTGGCGGCCTCGGCCTCGCTGTAGATGTCCGGCTCCAGGTAGATGACCCGGGCGATCGGGACGGCCTCGCGGATGCGGGCCTCCGCCGCGTTGATGGCGTTGGCGACCTCGGTGGCCGTGTCGTCGTGCTGGACGGCGATCTTGGCGGCGACCAGGAGTTCCTCGGGGCCGAGGTGGAGCGTGCGCATGTGGATGATGCCCGTGACGGTGTCGCCGTCGACGATCGCCGTCTCGATCTTCTTGACCTCGTCGGTACCCGCGGCCTCGCCGAGCAGCAGGGACTTGGTCTCGGCGGCCAGGACGAGCGCGATCAGGATGAGCAGGATGCCGATGCAGAGGGTGCCGATGCCGTCCCAGACGCCGTCGCCGGTGATCAGGGCCAGGCCGACGCCGCCGAGGGCGAGGACCAGACCGATCAGGGCGCCGAAGTCCTCCAGGAGGACGACGGGCAGCTCGGGCGCCTTGGCGCGGCGGACGAACTGGGACCAGGTCTGGGAACCCCGCAGTTCGTTGGACTCCTTGATGGCGGTCCGGAAGGAGAAGCCCTCGGCGATGATCGCGAAGACGAGGACGCCGACCGGCCAGTACCAGTGCTCGACCTCGTGCGGGTGCTTGATCTTCTCGTAGCCCTCGTAGATGGCGAACATGCCGCCGACCGAGAACAGGACGATGGAGACGAGGAAGGCGTAGATGTAGCGCTCGCGGCCGTAGCCGAACGGGTGCTGCGGGGTGGCCTCGCGCTGGGCCTTCTTACCGCCGACCAGGAGCAGGAACTGGTTGCCGGAGTCGGCGAGCGAGTGGACGCCCTCGGCGAGCATCGACGAGGAACCGCTGAACGCGAACGCCACGAACTTCGATGCCGCGATCGCGAGGTTGGCGCCGAGTGCCGCCACGATCGCCTTGGTGCCGCCTGACGCGCTCATGTGTTCGCGTTGTCCCTTCGTACGCCGTGCCGGGCGCGGCCCTCTCCGCCTTTGCCCGTGCTTTGCCGGTGGGCCATTGTTGCAGCCTCTCCGGGTGTCGCCTCGTCAGGTGTCCACAGGCCCGGTCATACGATCACAGTTGCCCGGAAGACCGTGCCCGTCCCGGACACCTCGGCCTTCTCTCCCGCCGGGACGAACACCGACTGGCCGGGGCTCAGCTCGTGCTCCCCCGTCCGGATCGAGCCCGCCGTGCAGAGCAGGATCTGCGGGGTCGCGCGGGTCAGGTCGTGGGCGGTGCCGCCCTCGGGGAGGACGTAGCGCGACAGCCGGAACTCGTCGATGGGGGTCTCGTAGACCTCCTCGCCGTCGGGGGATGCCTCCGGGCGCAGCACGCCGGGGTCGGCGGCCTCGAAGCGGACGATGCGCAGGAGTTCGGGGACGTCGACGTGCTTGGGGGTCAGGCCGCAGCGCAGGACGTTGTCGGAGTTGGCCATGATCTCGACGCCTAGGCCGCTGAGGTAGGCGTGCGGGATGCCGGCGCCGAGGAACAGGGCCTCGCCGGGCTGAAGTCGGACGAAGTTCAGCAGCATGGCCGCGATGACGCCCGGGTCGCCGGGGTAGTGGTGGGCGATGTCCGCGTACGGCGCGTACTCACCGCCGAGGCGCGCGCAGGCGGCGGCCGCCTCCGTGACCGTACGGGCCATCTCTTCGGGGTCGGCGCTGAGGACGGCCGTGAGGACCTCGCGCAGGGCGGCGTCCTCGGGGTGGGCGTGCAGCAGGTCGACGTACGGCTTGAGGGAGTCGACGCCGAGGCCGGCCAGCAGTGCGGCGGCCTGGTTCGGGTCGCGGAAGCCGCACAGGCCGTCGAACTCGGTGAGTGCGCAGATGAGTTCGGGCTTGTGGTTGGCGTCCTTGTAGTTGCGGTGTCCGGCGGCCACGGGGATGCCGCGGCGCTCCTCGTCCTCGTAACCCTCCTTCGCCTGCGCGAGGTTGGGGTGGACCTGGAGCGACAGCGGGGCACCGGCGGCGAGGATCTTGAGCAGGAAGGGCAGGCGCGGGCCGAACTTCGCGACGGCCGCCGCGCCCAGCTCGCGTTCCGGGTCGGCCTCGACGACCTCGACGAGGGTGCCGCGCGCGGTGCGCGAGGGCGCGCCGGGGTGGGCGCCCATCCACATCTCCGCCTGCGGCTCGCCGCTCGGTGCGACGCCCAGGAGCTCGGGGATGGCGGTGGTGGAACCCCAGGCGTAGGGGCGGATGGTGTTGTCGAGGCGGTCCATCGGGTTCTTTCTGTACGACGGTCAGGGCGTCCCGTACGTCGGTCCGTGGGTCGATCCGTACGACGGTCGGGGAGTCCCGGGCATGATCAGGCTCCGGAGGCGAGCGCCAGGTAAACCGCGGCGAAATCCGTGATGGCGATCAGTTCCGCGAGGGTCTCCAGTTCGGCGCCCTCCTCCGGTTCCAGCTCGCTGATCGGGGTGTCGTGGCTCAGCGCCAGGTCGCGGGCGGCGGGCGCGGCGGTGAGGCCGCCGATGGGGCGGTCGCGGAGCAGCACCACGCGCGCGTGGAGCGCGGGAGGCTCCTCCACGCGGTCGCGGAAGAAGTCGTCGGGGTCGGCGCTGGCGGCCAGCGGTCCGGCGAGCAGGGCGCTGTGGGCGGCGAGCGCCTCGGGCAGTTCGGCGACCAGGGCGGGACGGCCGGAGAGCTCGGCGAGCGCGGCGGCGAAACGGCGGCCCGCCGGACCGGCCGAGACGCCCTCCGTCCAGATCACCGGGAGCGCGTCGGCGAGCTCGGCGGCGAGGGTCTTCGCCGGGTTGCTGTACGTCGCGATGGCGGGCCCGCAGCGTTCGGCGATGTGGTCGAGCCGGTCGGCGACCTTCTCCAGGGCGTCGGGCGGGGCGGCGAGCAGGCCGGTGCGGTCGAGGATCGCGAGCAGCGGGGTGAACAGCGCCCACAGGATGCCCGGGGCGGACGCGGTGAGCTGCTGTTCGTCCTGCTCGTACGGGGCGGTCGCGAGCGGTACGAAGAGGCCGTGGGCGCCCTCGACGGCATCGGTGAGCGGGGTGCCGGCGGGGGCCACCGCGACGACCGTGCAGCCGCGGCGGTAGGCCTGCTCGGCGAGGAGGGACAGGCCTGGTTCGGTGCCGTCCGGGGTGGCGATCAGGAGCAGGTCGACCGAGCCGGTCCAGCCCGGCAGCTCCCAGCGCAGGGCGCCCGCGGCGGGGGCTACGCCGGTGGGGGCGAGGCGGATGACGGGGCTGCCGGGGCCGGCGAGCGTGCCGAGGAGGTCGGCTACGCCGGTGGCGGCGGCGCCGGGGCCCGCGATGAGGACCGCGCGGGGGCGGCCGTCGGGCTTGAGGTCGTGGACACCGGCCTCGGCGGCGTGCCGGGCCGCGGTGCGGACGCGGGCGCCTGCCTCGGCGGCGCCGCGCAGCAGGCCGCGGCGGTCGGCCTCCGAGAGCGCCTCTGGGGTGTCGAGCAGCGATTCGTCGAGCATGGGCGGGAGACTCCTCCGATCGCCGGGTTCGTCGGTTACGCGCGCGGCCCCGTCGGGCGCGGGGCTACGCGGGGCGGCGGGCCTCGTCGACGAGGAGGACGGGGATGCCGTCGCGGACCGGGTACGCCAGACCGCAGTCCTGGCCGGTGCAGATCAGCTCGGTGTCCTGCTCCTTGAGGGGGGCGTGACAGGCCGGGCAGGCGAGGATCTCCAGGAGGCCGGCTTCGAGCGGCATGAGGGGTTCCCTTCGGGGGCGGTACGGCTGCTTGCGCGGATGTGCCTGGTCAGCGTACCGCCGGTGGGAGGCGGGTGCCGGGGTTGTGGATAACCGGGGTTCGGTGCTGGGCGGCGTCATGTGCGGGTGGAGGACGCGCGCGGCAGCACCCCGACCCACCTCACGCCCTGATGATCGCCAATACCTCGTCCCGGACCTTCGTCATCGTCGCCTCGTCCCTCGCCTCCGCGTTCAGGCGCAGCAGGGGTTCCGTGTTGGACGGGCGGACGTTGAACCACCAGTCGGCGGTCGTGATCGTGAGGCCGTCCAGGTTGTCGAGCGTGACGCCCTCCTGGCCCTCGTACGCGGAGCGGATCGCGGCGAGGCGGTCCGCCTGGTCGGCGACCGTGGAGTTGATCTCGCCGGAGCCCGTGTAGCGGTCGTACGCGGCCACGAGGCCGGACAGCGGGCCGTCCTGGCCGCCGAGGGCGGCGAGGACGTGGAGGGCGGCCAGCATGCCGGTGTCGGCGTTCCAGAAGTCCTTGAAGTAGTAGTGCGCGGAGTGCTCGCCGCCGAAGATCGCGCCGGACTTCGCCATCTCGGCCTTGATGAAGGAGTGGCCCACGCGCGTGCGGACCGGGGTGCCGCCGTTCTCCTTGACGACCTCCGGGACCGACCAGGACGTGATCAGGTTGTGGATGATCACGCCCGCGCCGCCGTTCCTGGCCAGCTCGCGCGCGGCCACCAGGGCGGTGATGGCCGACGGGGAGACCGGGTCGCCGTGCTCGTCGACGACGAAGCAGCGGTCGGCGTCGCCGTCGAAGGCGATGCCGAGGTCGGCGGACTCCTCGCGGACGCGCTTCTGGAGGTCCACGAGGTTCGCCGGGTCGAGGGGGTTGGCCTCGTGGTTCGGGAACGTGCCGTCGAGTTCGAAGTACATCGGGACAAGGTCGAGGGGGAGGCCCGCGAAGACCGTCGGCACCGTGTGCCCGCCCATGCCGTTGCCCGCGTCGACGACGACCTTCAGGGGGCGGATCGAGGTCAGGTCGACCAGGCCTCGCAGGTGCGCCGCGTAGTCGTCCAGCGTCTCGCGCCGCGTGATCGTGCCCTGCGTCTCCACCGGGGCCGGGGCGGCCGTGTCGGTCCAGCGCTCGACCAGTTCGCGGATCTCGGTGAGCCCGGTGTCCTGGCCGACCGGGGCAGCGCCCGCGCGGCACAGCTTGATGCCGTTGTACTGCGCGGGGTTGTGCGAGGCCGTGAACATCGCGCCGGGCAGGTTCAGCGCGCCGGAGGCGTAGTACAGCTGGTCGGTGGAGCACAGGCCGATCTCGGTCACGTCGACGCCCTGGGCGGCGGCTCCGCGCGCGAAGGCCCGCGACAGGCCCGGGGACGAGGGCCGCATGTCGTGGCCGATCACGATCGCGCTCGCGTCGACCACCTGCACGAAAGCCGCTCCGAAGAGCTCGGCGAGCGTCTCGTCCCACTGGTCGGGAACGACCCCGCGTACGTCGTAAGCCTTCACGAGCTGTGACAGATCAGCAGCCACTGCCTAACCCCTCCAAAAGTCCTGTCGGTCGCCTCAAACTACCCGTAGCCATCGACAGCCCGCCGTCCGTCCGCCGAGTGGACCCAAGAACGTAACCTCAGGTCAGGACAGCATCCAGTCCGGCACGGGGAGCTCTGCCCGACGTGGAACGTGCGGCAAATGCACACGAAGAAGGGGTGGTTGCCGACCGGGAGGTCAGTTGTCCGGCGAGCGCAGCACCCGCAGATGTCCGCGCCGCGCGACCTCCATCGGGTCCGCCGCGCGTCCCCCGCCACCGGCCTGGGCGGCGCGCTCCTGCGGGCGGGCCGCCTCGCGGACCGCGTTGGCAAGCGCTTCCAGATCGTCGCCGCTGGGGCGGGCGGGGGCCGAACCGTCGAGCAGTCGGACGACCTCCCAGCCGCGCGGGGCGGTGAGGCGCTCGGAGTGCTCGGCGCACAGGTCGTAGCAGTGGGGTTCGGCGTAGGTGGCGAGCGGGCCGAGGACCGCGGTCGAGTCGGCGTAGACGTACGTCAGCGTCGCGACGGCGGGGCGGCCGCAAGCGGTGCGCGAACAGCGACGTACAGGGCTCACGACGTTGGACGGTACCGCACTCTTGAGCGGGCCGCGACGACTCTCCATGAGGTCACTCCACCGTGTCGTGGTGTGAAACGCCCCACACGCCCCTTTGGGCACACCGTGCTGACCTGCACGGACACCGCTTACCGAGATCTCGAACAACACCGGTTCCGGTCATCACTCCGTACAAACAAGGTCAATTGACATGAGATCACCGGTCTCGGAGGGATATGGAATCGAGCCCAACCTTGGCTGGAATGGTCATCCGGTGACATGCCGTGCGAGGTGGCCGAAGAGCCCCCGGGCCCCGCGTGGGCCCCGGGCGCCAGGCCTCGCCGGGGACTACGCTTCACCAGTGATGGACAACCCCGTACCGCCCCGTGCCGCCGGCCCCGGGCCCCGCCGACGTGATCGCCACGGCCGGGGCATGCGCGGCCCGATCGCGCCGCCCCAGGTCCCGCTCGCGGCGAGCCGCGCCGAGGCGTTCGCGGATCTGGTGCAGGACTCCGTGGAGCGGCTGGAGCGGCGCTGGCCGCAGCTCGCCGACATCGACTTCCTCGTCCTGGAGGTGCCGCACCTCGACGGCCGGAGCTTCAACGACGAGGCGGTCCCCCTGGGCGGCACGATCTCCGCACGCGAGGGGCGCCCCGCGCGCGTGGTGATCTACCGCCGCCCGGTGGAGATCCGCACCAAGGGCCGCGACGAGCGCGCGGCCCTGGTGCACGAGGTCGTCGTCGAGCAGGTCGCCGAGCTGCTCGGGCTGACGCCGGAGACGGTCGACCCGCGCTACGGCGAGGACTGAGAGGAGACCGAGAAGCGCCCCTGCAAGCTACTTCTGGAGCACCGACAGGTCCTCGTCCGCCTCCGGCACCGCGACCATCCCCCGGTCGTCCGGCAGCGTCTGCACCGTGAAGCCGGGGATGCCGTCCTCGGTGGCCGCCAGGGTCCGGGCCGCGTAGACCGGGCCGCCCGAGACCGGCTCCACCGTCAGCGCGTACGTGCCCTTCCGGCCGCTCGGCTCGGGAAGCTCGACGTCCTGGGTGGTGCCGCCCTTGATCGTGTACGTCTTCGAGGCCGGCGTGCCGCCGTCGCTGCCCGCTGACGCGGTCACCTTGACCTGCGCGGTGCCGCTGGGCGCCACCAGGGACAGCGTGGTGCCCTTGGCGCTGTTGTCGGCGGCCGTCGCGCGCGCGCCGACCGGGCGGGTGGCCGGGATGAACGCCGTCTCCTGCTTGTCGCCCTTGCCCCGGGTGACCCGCAGCGCGGCCACCACCGGCACGGAGTCGCCGGTCGGCGTCAGGACCAGCGAACCGGCCTCCCCGCGCGTGACGGCGCCCAGGTCGACCGCGGTGGTCATGCCGGCCTTGACGTGCAGCGTCTCGTTGCCGGCCGGGGTGATCGACCCGGACGGCGAGGCCAGGCGCACCTTCAGGTCGGCGTCCTCGTCGCCGGGCGCGAAGGCGACCAGGCGCACGGCGGTGGCGTCCTTGGGGATGCCCGGCAGGACCAGGCTGCCCGCCGGGTCCGTGGACGCGGCCAGCCAGTCGCCGCCGATCTTGTCGTCGAGGGCCTGCACGGCGGCGCCGACGCGGCCGCTGCGGACGTTGACGTGCACGGTGAGGTTGGTCTGCTTCTCGCCGGTGAGCGTGGACAGCAGGATCGGCTCGCTGGACCTCGGCGGGACGGTGATGTCCTCGCCGGCCGTGGCCGCCACGGCGCCGTCCTTGCCGTACAGCTCGATGTCGACGACGGCCGCCGAGTCGTCGGGGTTGGTCAGGTGGACGTAGTCGGTGCGGTCGGCGGCGGTGCTGGCGCCGGGGAACCAGAACGCGGTGTCGGCGGCGGAGCAGTTGACGCCCTGGAGGCCGCGTCCGGTGCCCGCGGCGACCTCGGTGGTCTCCTGCACGGTCCAGCCGGGCGCGAACCGGCCCTCGGCGGTGCCGATGAGTGCGGGCGAGTCGCCGCCGGAGGTGTCCTCGGTGTCGGGCGTGCCGGGCTCCTTGGCGGTGAGGACCGGCTTGTCGGCCTTCTTGTCGCCGGCCTTCTTGTCGCCGCCCTCCGACTCCTTTGCCGCGGAGACGAGTTCCGCCTTGCCGTCGCTGCCCGTGCCCTTGGTGACGGGCGTGAACGACGTGTAGGACGTGTCGGCGATGTCGGAGAGGCTGGGGCTCGGGCAGAGCAGGCTGGTGCGCTCCACGGGCAGCTCGGCGGCCGCCTTGGCGGTGTCCGTGCCGGACGCGTCGGGCGCGCTGAGCGAGGCGAAGCCGGTGACGGCGGCGAGAGCGGTCGCGCAGGCGATCAGGGACACGGTCGTGCGGTTCACTGCTGGCTCCCGTCGGGACGCTCGCCGCCGTGCTGGTGCGGCTGCGCCGGGTCGTACGTCGCGTCGTAACCCTGGTCGTACGGCTGCCCGTACTGGTCGTACGACGGTTGCTGCGTCTGGCCCCCGTAGGCGTACGGGTCGTACTGGCCGCCCTGGTACGGGTCCGCGTAGCCCTGCTGGTCGTAGCCGCCCGCCGGGTACTGCTGGGCGGGCTGATACTGGTCACCGGCGTAGGGGTCGTACCCGGTGCCCTGGTAGGCCGACTGGTCCCAGTCGCCGTAGGACTGCTGCTGCGGGACCGGTACCGGGGTCTCCTCCGAAGGAGGAGACGTGGGGTCGTCGCCCTGGGCGGTCTCCTCGGCCTCGGCCTGGGCGCGCAGGCGGCGGGCGCGGCGGCCCTCGCCCTCGGTCGCCTGGGCGGGGATCGCCCGCTCCTCCTCGGGGAGGTCGTCGTCGATGTCGCGGCGGCGGCCGGGCAGGGCCAGCACCACGAGGACGAGGGCGAGGGCGCCCTGGGTCCACAGCCAGGCGGTGTGGGTGATCGGTTCGTCGTAGACGACGTCGAGCTTGCCGCCGGAGGCGGGGAGTTCGAAGCCCTGGGCCCAGCCGTCGACCGTGGTCGGGGTGAGCGGCCTGCCGTCCAGGGTGGCCGTCCAGCCCTCGGCGGCGGTGTCGGCGAGGCGCAGGGTGCGCCCGTCGGCGCCGGACGGGATCGTGGTGTGGATCTCGACGGGTCCCGCGGCGACGAGCGTCGGCGTGCCGGTGCCGCCGACGATGGTGGCGCGGGCGACGTCCTGGTCGACGCGCCACAGGGCGCTGCCGTGCTGCTGGCTCAGCCGGGACAGGCCCGGGGTGGCGTCCAGGACGCGGGTCACCTCGCGCGAGGCGCCCTTGTGGACGAGGACGTAGCGCACGGCGAACTTGCCGAGCTGGTCGGCCTGGTCGGCGCCGGAGCCGGCGACGAGGTTGGCGACGACCTTGTCGAGCGCGGTGTTCTCACCGCTCGCGGCGGCGAGTTCGGCGTCGCCGAGGCGGGCGCCCGAGCCGCGCACCAGCATGTAGCCGACGTGGGCGGCGGAGTCGCTGTCGAGGACGAGGGTGCGGGCCCGGTCGCGGTTGTTGCCGTCCTCGGCGACGAACGCGGGCACCTGCACCGGGTCGCGGCGCTCCAGGGGGCCGTCGGCGCCGCCGATCATCCAGCCGGCGGCGACGAGCAGCGGGCCCGCCGCGGCGGCGAAGGCGATCAGCGCGGCGACCGGCTGGCGCCAGCCGAAGCTCTGCTCGGCCACCCGCGCGCGGGCCCCGTCGGCGCCGAGCACGGCGGCGGCCAGGAGGGCGAGGCCGTAGACGAGGGTGGCGGGGCCCGCCCAGGTGGAGTTGTTGGACAGGACGGCGAAGACGAGGCCCACGAGGGCGACCGCCCAGGCCGTCCAGATGCCCAACTGCCGCTCCGAGCGCAGCAGGGCGGCCAGCGCGGCCAGGACGACGCCGATCAGCATCAGGCCGCTGACCGTGCCGGGGCCGCCGGGGCTGGCGCCGAGCAGGTCGGTGGCGGAGGCGGCCGAGGAGCCGTACTCCAGACCGGCCTCCTCGAAGAAGCCGAACGGGAGGAGGGTCAGGGACCAGGGCGCGAGGATCAGCAGCGGGGTGCCGAGCTGGGCCAGGAAGCGCAGGCCGTAGGCGGTGATGTCGGTGCGGCGCACGGCCAGGACGCCGAGTCCGAGCAGCAGCGCGATCGGCCAGACGATCGGCGTGAACGCGGTGGTGATCGTCAGGAGCAGGGCGTACGCCCAGGTGGCGCGCCAGCTGCCGCGCGCGTCGGAGGGGTGCGCGAGACCGCCGGCGGCGATGCCCGCGCGCGCGATGAGCGGCAGCAGGATCGCCAGGACGGCGGTGCCGATGCGGCCGCCGGCGAGGGCGCCGGTGGCGGCGGGCAGGAAGGCGTAGACGACGGCCGCCCATGCGCGCAGCAGCCGCGACTCGACCAGGGGCCGGGAGGCGAAGTACGCGGTGAAGCCGGCCAGCGGCACCGAGCAGACGAGCAGGACGGTGACCGCGAGTCCGGTCGAGCCGAACAGCACGGAGGCGAGCATCGCCACGATCGCCAGGTACGGCGGCGCGGAGGCGGTGCCGCCGGCGCCGACGGCATGCCAGGCGTCCAGGTAGCGCGACCACAGTTCGCCGGAGTCGTCCGGGGCGGGCAGCAAGGCGCCGCCCGAGAGGGCGCCGGAGTCGAGGAGCGCGCGGCAGGCGACGAGCGAGACGAGCAGCAGCACCAGGAACAGCACCGGCCCTGGCTTGCGGGCGATGCGCTTCACGCGCGCGAACTGCTCGATCTCCAGGAAGTCGGCGTCGTCGCCGCCGGGTCCGGACTCGACCGCGCCGCCATGACGTCCGGCGCCCGAGGTGGCCTCGGGGTCGGAGCTGCCGAAGAAGCTGCCGGCGGCCTGCTCGACGGTGGCCCGCACGGTCGCGCCGGGCGGCGGGAACAGCGGGCGCAGCTCGTCCTTGTCGACCACCGGTGTGCCGCGCCTGCGGCGCCCGGCGATGATCCGCTCGGGCCGCAGCAGGGTGCCGAGCAGACCGCGGATCTCGTCGAGGGCCTGTCCGGGGACCTTGCCGACGAGGTTGGCGACCGTCCTGAGCACGGTGCCGACGACGAGCCGGATCAGCACCCAGGGCAGCACGGCCGTACGGCTGTTGACGAGCAGGGTGTAGGCGGCGCCCGCCTTGTCGACCTTGTGCGGGGAGGCCGCGGTGCGGCCCACGCAGTCGACGGCACGGCGCTCGCGCGAGGCCGCCTCCGCGTGCCGTACGACCGCCTCGGGGGCGATGAGGACGCGGTGGCCGGCGGCGGTGGCGCGCCAGCACAGGTCGACGTCGTCACGCATCAGGGGAAGGTGCCGGTCGAAGCCGCCGAGCTCCTCGAAGACGTCGCGCCGCACGAGCATGCCGGCGGTGGAGACGGAGAGCACGGGCCGGACGTGGTCGTGCTGGCCCTGGTCCTGTTCGCGGCGGTCGAGGCCGGTCCAGCGGCGCCCGGAGTGGGCGATGGTGACGCCGACCTCCAGGAGCTGCCGTTTGTCGTACCAGCCGCGGAGCTTGGGCCCGACGACCGCCACGTCGTCGCGGCCGAGCTCCAGTTCCTGGTCGACGACGCGCAGCAGCTGGGCGAGGGCGTCGGGTTCGGGGGCGCAGTCGTCGTGCAGCAGCCACAGCCACTGGACCGGCTCGCCGTGCGGGAGCTCGGGCAGGTCGTAGGCGTCGTCGCGCCAGGTGCGCGTGACCGGGTCCCAGCCGCTGGGCCGCTTCAGGTACGGCAGTTCGTCCGGGGTGAGGACGGGCGCGGTGCGGTTGGCCTCCTCGATGGCCTGGCCGAAGCCGGTGCGGCGGGCGAGGTGCAGCACCCGGTCGGCGCCGAGGGCGTCGGTGACCAGCTGCGCGGAGGTGTCGGCGCTGCCGGTGTCGGCGGCCATCGCGAACTGGACGGGGCGCTCCTGGCCGAGCAGCCCGGCGAGCGCGTCGGGCAGCCAGCGGGCGCCGTCATGCGAGACGAGGACCGCGGTCACCACATGACGCGGGAACTCAGGAGTGGCAGCGTCGTGAGCTGCCGTGTGGCTGTGCACGGACATCGAGGTACGGGCCCCGGTTCGGTGGACTGCGGTGGACGCCTGTGCCCCGAGGGGGCAGCGGGGCGTCTCGGACGAGCGACCACACTATCGGCTGGGCATGACGACGGCCCGCCGCCTGTGGACAACCCACCTGCGACGGGCCGTAAGTCCCGTATGTACGTGCGATCCGCGGCCGGTCGGTTCAGATCGCGGCCTTCTTCAGGCGGCGCCGCTCGCGTTCGGACAGGCCGCCCCAGATGCCGAAGCGCTCGTCGTTGGCGAGGGCGTACTCGAGGCACTCGGAGCGGACCTCACAAGCCAGGCAGACCTTCTTGGCCTCACGGGTGGAGCCACCCTTCTCGGGGAAGAAGGACTCGGGGTCGGTCTGGGCGCACAGCGCGCGCTCCTGCCAGCCGAGTTCCTCGTCCGCGTCGTCGACCAGCAGTTGCTGCACCAGCTCGGTCATGTGCGCCCCTCGTCTGTCTTTCGCGTCCCCGTGATGTAGCCGTTACCGATTTCGGCTGAACGACACGAGTGAAATTACAAGTGTGCTGCTCCGGGCGAGTCAAGCCGAGATCTGCTATTGGGCCCCTTATTCACTCTGCGGAACCAAGGCCTAGCGGAAAGTGTTCAAATCGCCATAAACCTTGACAAGCAGACGGGGTCCGCGGGGTCGTCCGACCCGTGCAGGACCTGTACGGAGAAGGACGCCCAGGAGCTCGTTCCCGTTCCGTGCGCGCCGGTTGTGCGCCATGTGTCCCGGTAGCCCCGTGAACAAACCTTTCACCTCACAGATGAACCGGATGAGGTGAAACCGGTCCCACATGCCGGTGTCGAGTTGACAGTGGGGGTGTGAACCGCTGTCCTTGTGGGCATGCTCGCGAACTTGGCACTCACCTCGACCCGCACCGCCGGGTCCCACGGTGCTGCCCGCGCTCGCTGTTGCTGTTGCTGTCACAGCTGTTGAGCCCGGCGAACCACACCCGCCGCTCCAGCTGAAGGCCGAATCCCCCGGGGACTCGGCCTTTCTCGTTCCCTCTGTCTGACTGACCTTCTTTCACTGAGGAACCACCGCATCCATGAACAGCGACAACGACCTCCAGATCGCCGGCGACATCCTCGAGGTCCCCCACCTGCTCCAGGCCCCGCGCGAGCACCCCGTCACCGTCGCGGAGTTCGTCGGCCTGGCCCGCTCCATCGCCGCCGACCGCTCGCAGTGGGAGCACCTGGTGGAGTACGACGCCACGTCGCGCTGGTACCACCGGCTGCGCACCGGCCCCGGTTACGAGGTCTGGCTGCTGTCCTGGGTGCCCGGTCAGGGCAGCGGACCGCACGACCACGGCCGCTCGTCCGGCGTGCTGACCGTCCTGGACGGCGAGCTGACCGAGCGCACCGACCGCGGCACGCGCGCGCTGGCCGCCGGCACGCAGCGGGTGTTCGCGCCGGGCTATGTGCACGAGGTCGTCAACGACGCGCTGGAGCCGGCGGTCAGCCTGCACGTGTACTACCCGGGTCTGACGGAGATGCCCATGCACACCTCCCATGCCTGCACGGCGCGTCCGGTGACCGCCTGACGCGTTGTCGTACCCGCCTGCAATGCTGGTCCCATGCGAATCGTGGTTCTGGCAGGCGGCATCGGCGGTGCCCGTTTCCTGCGCGGTCTGAAGCAGGCCGTGCCGGACGCGGACATCACGGTCATCGGCAACACCGGCGACGACATCCACCTCTTCGGACTGAAGGTCTGCCCGGACCTCGACACGGTGATGTACACGCTCGGCGGCGGCATCAACGAGGAACAGGGCTGGGGCCGGGCCGACGAGACCTTCCACCTCAAGGAGGAGCTCGCGGCGTACGGCGTCGGGCCCGAGTGGTTCGGACTCGGCGACCGGGACTTCGCCACGCACATCGTGCGGACCCAGATGATCGGCGCCGGGTACCCGCTCAGCGCGGTCACCGAGGCGCTCTGCGACCGGTGGCAGCCGGGCGTGAAGCTGATCCCGATGTCCGACGACCGCGTGGAGACCCATGTCGCCGTCGAGGTGGACGGCGAGCGCAAGGCGGTCCACTTCCAGGAGTACTGGGTACGGCTGCGCGCCTCCGTCCCGGCGGAGGCGATCGTGCCGGTCGGCGCCGAGCAGGCGAAGCCCGCGCCCGGCGTCCTGGAGGCGATCGCCGCGGCGGACGTCATCCTCTTCCCGCCGTCCAACCCGGTCGTCTCGGTCGGCACGATCCTGGCCGTGCCCGGCATCCGCGAGGCGATCGCCGAGGCGGGCGTCCCCGTCGTCGGCCTGTCCCCCATCGTCGGGGACGCGCCCGTGCGCGGCATGGCCGACAAGGTGCTGGCGGCGGTGGGCGTGGAGTCGACGGCCGCGGCGGTGGCCGAGCACTACGGCTCGGGGCTGCTCGACGGCTGGCTCGTCGACACCGTGGACGCGGCCTCCGTGGAGCGCGTCGAGGCGGCCGGCATCCGCTGCCGGGCCGTACCGCTGATGATGACGGACCTCGACGCGAGCGCGCAGATGGCCCGCGAGGCGCTGGCGCTGGCGGAGGAGGTCCGGACCCGATGAGTACGGACGGCTTCCGCGCGTGGGCCGTGCCCGGGCTGCCCGAGATCGCGGCCGGGGACGACCTCGCCAAGCTGATCGCCGCCGCCGAGCCCGGCCTCGCCGACGGTGACGTGCTGCTCGTCACCTCGAAGATCGTCTCCAAGGCGGAGGGCCGGATCGTCGAGGCGGCCGACCGGGAGGCGGCGATCGACGCCGAGACGGTCCGCGTGGTGGCTCGGCGCGGTGCGCTGCGGATCGTCGAGAACCGGCAGGGGCTGATCATGGCCGCGGCCGGCGTCGACGCCTCCAACACCCCGGCCGGGACGGTCCTGTTGCTGCCCGAGGACCCGGACGCCTCCGCGCGTGCGATCCGCGAGGGGCTGCGGGAGCTGCTCGGGGTCGACGTCGGCGTGATCGTCACCGACACCTTCGGGCGCCCCTGGCGCGCGGGGCTCACGGACGTGGCGATCGGCGCCGCGGGGGTGCGGGTCCTCGACGACCTGCGCGGGGGCACGGACGCGTACGGCAATCCGCTCAGCGCCACCGTCGTCGCCACGGCCGACGAACTGGCCGCCGCCGGTGATCTGGTCAAGGGCAAGGCCGCCGGGCTGCCCGTCGCCGTGGTGCGCGGGCTGCCGCACGTGGTCTCCGCCGAGCACGGGGAGGGGGCGGGCGCCATGGTGCGCGGCGCGCGCGACGACATGTTCCGGCTGGGCACCTCCGAGGCGGTCCGGCTGGCGGTGACCCAGCGGCGTACGGTCCGGGCCTTCACGGACGAGCCGGTCGACGGGGGTGCCGTGCGGCGGGCCGTCGCCGCGGCGGTGACCGCGCCGGCGCCGCACCACACCACGCCGTGGCGTTTCGTGCTGCTGGAGTCCGAGGCCTCCCGGACCGAGCTGCTGGACGCGATGCGGGACGCGTGGATCGCGGATCTGCGGCGGGACGGCAAGACCGAGGAGTCGATCGCCAAGCGGGTCCGCCGCGGGGACGTGCTGCGCAACGCGCCCTATCTGGTGGTGCCGTGTCTCGTCATGGACGGCTCGCACACGTACGGCGATCCGCGGCGGGACGGGGCCGAGCGGGAGATGTTCGTCGTCGCCACCGGGGCCGGGGTGCAGAACTTCCTCGTCGCGCTGGCCGGGGAGCGGCTGGGGTCCGCGTGGGTGTCGTCCACGATGTTCTGCCGGGACGTGGTCCGGGAGGTGCTGGGGCTGCCGGAGGACTGGGATCCGATGGGGGCCGTGGCGGTCGGGCATCCGGCGGAGGAGCCGAAGGCCCGGGCGGAGCGGGACGCGGGGATGTTCATCGAGGTGCGGTGACGTGTTGCGGTGGACACGGGGTGAGGGCAGCTTGGCTTCCGCGCCCCTACTCTCGTAGGGCCCGCTCTGCGCTCGTAGGCCCACTCTCGTAGCGCTTCCCTCTACTCTCGTAGCGCCCCCTTCCTTCGGCTTTCCCGGGACTTCATTCGTGGCTGGACGGTTCGCTCCGCGGCCCACGCGTACGACGGTGCGCGGTGGGCATGTCGCCGTGCCGGGAGGTGCGCCGGGAGGCGTGCCCGGGGGTGTGCCGCGGCCCGCGGCCGCGCCGGGGCGGGTGCGGACGTTCGTGCCGGAGTGGCCGTTGGATCTGGGGCTGGTGCTCGGGCCGTTGCGGCGCGGGCCCGCCGATCCGACGTTCCGGGCGATGCCGGACGGGTCGGTGTGGCGGGCCAGTCTGACGCCGGCCGGGCCGGGGACCCTGCGGGTCGCCGCGCGGCGCGACGGAGAGGTCCGCGGGGAGGCGTGGGGGCCGGGGGCGGAGTGGTTGCTCGACCGGTTGCCCGAGCTGCTCGGAGCCGCCGACGATCCGTCCGTCTTCGTGCCGCGGCACCGGTTGCTGGCGGTGACCCGGCATCGGCGGCCGGGGTTGCGGCTGACGCGGACCGGGCTGGTGCTGGAGTCCTTGATCCCGTCGATCCTGGAGCAGAAGGTCACCACCGACGAGGCGTACCGGGCATGGCGGTCGCTGGTGCGGAAGTTCGGGGAGCCTGCGCCGGGGCCCGCGGCCGGCGGGCGGCTGTGGGTGATGCCGGCGCCCCGGACGTGGGCGTTGATCCCGTCGTGGGAGTGGCATCGGGCCGGCGTCGACAACAAGCGGGCGTCCACGATCCTGCGGGCCGTGCGGGTTGCCGCGCGGCTGGAGCAGGCGGTGGGCATGTCTGCGGCGGAGGCTCAGGCGCGGTTGGAGGTCGTGCCGGGGGTGGGGCCGTGGACGTCCGCGGAGGTGGTGCAGCGCAGTCATGGGGCGGCGGACGCGGTGACCGTGGGGGATCTGCATCTGCCGGGGATCGTGGGATGGGCGCTGGCGGGGGACCGGGATGCGGATGACGAGGCGATGCTGTCGCTGCTGGAGCCTTATGCGGGGCAGCGGCATCGGGCGGCTCGGTTGATCTTGTTGAGCGGGCGGACGCCGGCGCGGCGGGCGCCGCGGATGCCTCGGGGGGATATCGGGCGGTTGTGACGGGGGCGCGCCAAGGGTTTTTCGCCCCCGCCGCCCCTACCCGTCCCCTCACTGGGGGCTGCCGCCCCCCAGCCCCCCAAGACCCCCGCTTCGGCCCCGAAAGGGCCTCGTCCTCAAACGCCGGACAGGCTGAAAATGCGGGCCGGCGTTGAGAAGGCAGCCACGGTCAGGGGGCGACAGTGCCGTCGTTCCCTACTGGTCCGACGAGAAGCGCACCGCCCCCGCCGGGATCCTGGCGTCGCACCACACCCGCGCGCCGTCTCTCAGCTCGTTGTCGGGGCCCACCACCGCGCCGTCCCCGATGACCGTGCCGGTGAGGACGGAGCGTTCGCCGACCCTCGCGCGGGTGCCGATCAGGGAGTCCGTGATGATCGCGCCCGGTTCGATGACCGCGCCCGGCAGGATCGTGCTGCCGAAGACCCGGGCGCCCTCGGCCACGAAGGCGCCCTCGCCGACCACCGTGCCGCCGGTGAGTTTGGCGTCGGGGGCCACGCGGGCCGTGGGGAGGATCAGCCGGTCGCCGCAGCGGCCGGGCACCGCGGGGGACGGGGCGCGGCCGAGGACCAGGTCGGCCGAGCCGCGTACGAAGGCGGCCGGGGTGCCCAGGTCCAGCCAGTACGTGGAGTCGACCATGCCCTGGAGGTGGGCGCCGGCCGCCAGCAGGTCGGGGAAGGTCTCGCGTTCGACGGACACCGGGCGTCCCGTCGGGATCGTGTCGATCAGGGAGCGGCGGAAGACGTAGGCGCCCGCGTTGATCTGGTCGGTGACGATCTCCTCGGGGCTCTGGGGTTTCTCCAGGAAGGCCAGGACCTTTCCGGTCTCGTCCGTGGGGACCAGGCCGTACGCGCGCGGGTCGGTCACCTTCGTCAGGTGCAGGGAGACGTCCGCGTCCGTCGACTCGTGCGTGGCCACCAGCGCCCTGATGTCCAGGCCCGTCAGGATGTCGCCGTTGAAGATCAGGACCGGGTCGTCGGGGCCCGAGTGGAGACGCGAGGCCACGTTGCGGATCGCCCCGCCCGTGCCGAGCGGCTCCTCCTCGGTGACGTACTCGATGTGCAGTCCGAGGGCCGAGCCGTCGCCGAAGTACGGTTCGAAGACCTCGGCCAGATAGGACGTGGCCAGGACGATGTGGTCCACGCCCGCGGCTCTGGCTCTCGCCAGCTGATGTGTGAGGAACGGGACTCCGGCCGCGCGGACCATGGGCTTCGGGGTGTGCACCGTCAGCGGGCGCAGCCTCGTGCCCTTGCCTCCGACCAGGAGGATCGCTTCTGTCACCTGTCGTCTCTGCTTCCTGCCGGTGACCGGCCGAACTCTCTTTCGGCCGGTCAGTGTATGCAGACCGTTGTGCGGCGCTTTCGACAGCATCGACGGATTCGACGGCAGTACGGTTCTCTGTCCGTCCCCCTGGTTCTCCGGGCCCCTCGTCCTCCCCCTACCTCCCCTGGTAGCGCGCCGCGGTCGAGCGGGCCGTGCCGAGTTTGCGGTAGAGCTCCCAGCCGGGACAGGCCGTGGAGAAGCCGTCGCGGTGGCCGGAGATGACGTTCAGCCGAGCCTTCGTGCCTTTGCGGTAGAGGTTGCCACCGCCCGACTTCAGGTATGTCTTTCCGCGCGGATTGGCGCCGTAGAGACCGAGTTTCCAGGCCGTCAGCCGGGCGATGGCCTTCACCGCGGCGGACGAGGGGCGGGTGGAGCCGAAGGAGCCGAGGACGGCGACCCCCATGCTGTTGGTGTTGAAGCCGAGGGTGTGGGCGCCGAGGACGGCCTTCGCCACTCCCCCGGCGCGGCCCTCGTAGATCTTTCCGCACTTGTCGACGAGGAAGTTGTAGCCGATGTCGCGCCAGCCCATGCTCCGGACGTGGTAGCGGTAGATACCGCGAATGACGGAGGGGGCCTGCGAGCAGCGGTAGCCGTTGCCGGTGGCCGTGTGGTGCACGAAGGCCGCCTTCACCTTCTTCGTGTAGACGAACTTCTTCTCGCGCAGCGTCTCGTCCGCTCCCCAGCCGCGGCGTGTCACGATCCGCGGGCGCGGGCCGATCAACGGCTTCACCCGCTGACTCTCCGTCAGTTCACCGGCCCGCAGGGTGCGCAGTTCCCGCTCGGTCCGCGTGCGGTCGAGGGCGGGGATCTCGAGGGCGCCGAGTGGCGCGAGTCCGGCGTTGGCGGCGGAGGCGGCCAGGGCCTCGGGGGCCTCGACGCCGAGCCCGCCACGCGCCCGCGGGCCGCCGGCCGGGCTGCCCTGCGGGAGGGCGGCCCCGCCGGGGTCGACGAGTTCGAGGCGCAGCCCCGACGGCAGCGCGGTCGGCGTGGCACCGACCTCGCGCGTCTCGGCGCCCGCCCGCACCCGTACCTCCACGCCGTCCGAGTCCCCCACCCACAGCGGTGCCGTCGCCCCGCGCACCCGGCCCGAGGAGCGCTCGGCCGTGCCGGGGTCGGCGCCGTCGTCGCCGTAGTGCGTCTCGACGTCCTGCCAGGGGGACCAGGTGCCCGAGCCGAGCGCACGCGCGCGTACCTGGACGCGGCCGTGCAGGGCCGTGTCCGGGTCGTCCCAGACGACGCCGACCATCGAGAAGCGGTGCACATCGCGGCGGGGCAGGCCCTGGACGGGGGCGGAGCCCAGGGAGCGGTCGGCGCCGAGCGGGGTGAGGGGCAGCGACTGCGTACTGCCCGGGACGGCCGCCTCCGCGCTCGGCGCCGGACGCGCGACGGTCGCGGCGGCGGGTGGGGTCAGCGGAAGGGCGAGGGCGGCCGCACACGTGACACCGATCGAGGAAGCAAGAAATCCACGCATGTGAACGATGTTGGACATAGTCATACATTTCTGTCTATCCGGGAACTGACGGAGCGTCGGCTGGCGTTCCCCCGAACCGGTGAGCCGACGGCGGGCCGGTCCCTCGCCGCCGCGCCGTGCGCCCGCGTACGCTTGCCCGGGTGAACGCCACCGATCGCACCCCTGCCGACCTGCTGCGTTCCGCGCTCGCCGCGGATGCCGGACGCCCCCTGGTGACCTTCTACGACGACGCCACGGGCGAACGCGTCGAACTGTCCGTCGCCACCTTCGCCAATTGGGTGGCCAAGACCGCCAACCTGCTCCAGGGCGAGCTCTCCGCGGAGCCCGGCGACCGGGTCGCGCTGCTGCTGCCCGCGCACTGGCAGACGGCCGTGTGGCTGCTGGCGTGCTCCTCGGTGGGCGTGGTCGCCGATGTCGCCGGGGACCCCAAGGCGGCCGACATCGTGGTGAGCGGCCCGGACACCCTCGACGCGGCACGCGCCTGCTCCGGCTCCCGGATCGCGCTCGCCCTGCGGCCGCTCGGCGGACGCTTCCCGCAGCCGCCGGACGGCTTCGCCGACTACGCGGTCGAGGTGCCGGGGCAGGGCGACCGGTTCGCGCCGTTCGCGCCGGTCGACCCCGATGAGCCGGCGCTGGTCGTGGCCGGGCGGGAGTTCAGCGGGGCGGAGCTCGTGGAGCGGGCGGCCGCGGAGGCCTCCGGCCTGGGGCTCACGGGGCCGGGGTCCCGGTTGCTGTCGGGGTTGCCGTACGACACGTGGGAGGGGCTGTGCGCGGGGTTGTACTCGCCGCTGGCCACCGGGGGGTCCGTGGTGTTGTGCCGGAATCTGGAGCGGCTGGGTGAGGAAGGGCTGGCGAAGCGGGTGGAGAGTGAGCGGGTGACTGTTACGGCGCGCTGAAGGGGGTGCCGCGGTCCGTCGTCTGGCGGGTGCGGGTGCGCTGTGGCTGGTCGCGCCCACGCGGCGGAGCCGCACATCGATACAGCCCCGCACCCCTGAGGGGCATCACCTGCACCGCCCACGAAAAGTGCCGCCACTCCCCCATCCGGCTCAACACCAGCCGCCCCAGCCCTCCCCTCCGCGTCATGGTCGTAGGAGCAGCCCGCACGACGCTCGTACGCCATGAGGGGTGGATCGAACCGTGACCGACACCGCAGGTAAGCCCCCCAAAGGCACCCTCGGTCCGGGAGCGGGGGCTTCCGCCACCGGGCGGGGGCTGATACGGCGGCGTCGGCGGCGTTGGCTGCGGGGCGGGGCGATCGGGGTGGGCGTCGTCCTCGTGGCGGCCGTCGGGACCGGGTGGGCGCTCTACGCCAAGCTCGACGGGAACATCACGCCCGACAACGCCGCCGCCGCCGAACTCGCCCGGTACGAGAAGGAGCGGCCCACCGCCCTCGTCAAGGACGCCCAGAACATCCTGCTGATCGGGTCGGACTCGCGCTCCGGGGACGGCAACGCGCGCTACGGGCGGGACTCGGGGACCGAGCGCTCGGACACGACGATCCTGCTGCACCTCTCCGCCGGGCGGCACAGCGCCACCGCCGTCTCGCTCCCCCGCGATCTGATGGTGGACGTACCGGCCTGCCTCCAGGCGGACGGCAGCCGGACCGAGCCGATGTTCGCGATGTTCAACTCCGCCTTCCAGAAGGGCGGTTCGGCGTGCACCATCCGGACCGTGGAGAAGCTGACCGGCATCCGGATCGACCATCACATGGTCGTCGACTTCCACGGCTTCAAGGACATGGTCGACGCGGTCGACGGCGTCGAGATCTGCCTGACGAAGCCGATCAACGACAAGGCCGCCAAGCTGAGGCTCCCGGCGGGCAAGGTGACGCTCGACGGGGAGCAGGCCCTCGGCTACGTCCGCGCCCGCAAGTCGATCGGCGACGGCAGCGACACCGACCGGATGGACCGGCAGCAGCGGTTCCTCGGGGCGCTCGTCAACAAAGTGCAGAGCAACGACGTCCTGCTCAATCCGGTGAAGCTCTATCCGGTGCTGGACGCGGCCACGTCCTCGCTCACGACCGATCCGGATCTGGCGAGCTTGCGTGGTTTGTACGAACTCGTGCGCGGACTGCGCGACATCCCCACCGAACGTGTGCAATTCCTGACCGTGCCGCGGGAGTCGTACGCCTACGACGCCAACCGCGACCAACTCGTCGAAGCCGAGGCGGAGCAGTTGTTCGCCCGGCTGCGCACGGACGCGCCGGTGGCGGTCGCCGAGGAAGTTCCGCGGGATTCCGCGACAAAGAACCCCAATTCGAGCGACGGTCCGCAAGAAGAAGCGGACGGCGACGAGGAGTCGCCCGCACCCACGTTCCGCGGAAACACGGCCGCCGAGGACACCTGTAAGTAAAGCGATTACCAAGGCGACGTACATCTGTTCAAGGAAATGGGTGGATTGCCCGGTTGTAGGGACGTGGAATTTGTCACCGTCGTCGCTTGCCAGTGAACTGGCCGGATAGTGTGAGCGATCCGGTGCAGCAGGCCGATAGGTCTTCCTGGGGTCGTGCACTGTGTGACCGAGACCCGAGCGCCTTTGAGGGGGAAGGCGCCGCGTGGCCCCGACGGAGGATTCAGACAACCGTGGACGCGCAAGGCCGTGGGCGGGCGGACGACATCGACCCCGCAGACCAGTGGGTACTCAATCCGAACACTGGCGAATACGAACTGCGACTGACTCCTTCCGCACCGCAATCAGCGGTCCCGGGGCCCCGCAGCAGAACGACTCCCCGCCCGGCGGGCTCTTCGGGGGCGCCGCGCGGCAGAACGGCCGCGCCGGGACGCACCTCGCCCGCCGACGCCCCCGGCCGTGACGTACCGCCGCCACGGCGTCGGCGCGGTGCGCCGGAGGAACCGCCGCCCGGGCGCCGCAACCGGCGGCCGGTCAAGAAGAAGGCGCGCGGCAAGAAAATACTGCTGTGGACCGGCGGCGTGATGGCCTTCGTGCTGGTCGGCACGGCCGGTGCCGCGTATCTGTACCTGAAGCACCTCGAAGGCAACGTCACGACCGAGGACGTCGGAAACGTGGCCGACGACGGGTTCAGCAAGGACGAGGCCTTCAACATCCTGATCATCGGCACCGACAAGCGGACCGGGTCGGGCAACGAGGGCTACGGCGACAAGGGCAGCGTCGGGCACGCCGACACCAACATCCTGCTGCACGTCTCCAAGGACCGGACGAACGCGACCGCGATGAGCATCCCCCGGGACCTGATCGTCGACGTGCCGGACTGCGAGACCAAAGAGGACGACGGCACCGAGAAGATCATCCCGGGCACCCAGAACGTCCGCTTCAACACCAGCCTCGGCCAGGACGGCCGTAACCCCGGCTGCACCATGAAGACGGTCGAGGAGCTCACCGGCATCGACGTGAACCACTTCGCGATGGCCGACTTCAACGCGGTGAAGACGCTGACGAGCGCGGTGGGCGGTGTGGAGGTCTGTCTCGGCAAGGACGTCGACGACCCCGACTCGCATCTGAAGCTGTCCGCCGGCAAGCACACGATCGAGGGCGAGCAGGCCCTCGCCTTCGTCCGCACCCGGCACAGCTTCGGCAACCAGGGCGACCTGGACCGCATCAAGGTCCAGCAGCAGTTCATGAGTTCGCTGATGCGCAAGATGACCTCCGGCGACACCCTCACCAGCCCGACCAAGCTGATCAAGCTGGCCAACGCGGCCACCAAGGCGCTCACCGTCGACACCGGCATAGGGAAGGCCAGCACGCTCAAGGACGTGGCCCTGGAGCTGAAGAAGGTGCCGATGAAGAACATCACCTTCACCACGGTCCCGGTCAAGGACAACCCCACCGAGGTCGTCAAGGCGACCGTCGTGCCCCTTGAGCCGAACGCCTCCCAGGTCTTCAACATGATCAAGAGCGACACCTCCTTCACCGAGGTCAAGGCCCAGGAGAAGAAGGAGAAGGCCGCCGTCGCCGCCCGGCTGAAGGGCACCAAGTCGGACGCCTCCGAGGTGCGGGTGCGGATCCTCAACGGCGGTGCCGCGGCCGGCAGCGCCCAGGAGGAGCTCACCTACCTCCAGACCGAGGCGGGCGTGACCAAGTCCGAGAACGCGGGCAACGCCGACAAGTCGCAGGCGAAGACGACCCTGGAGTACGCCCCGGACCAGGCCGACCAGGCTCGCCGGCTGGCCTCGATCCTGGGGCTCAAGGGCTCGATGATGAAGCCCGGCAAGAGCGTCACCAACTCCCAGGGGCTGCCGACGATGACGCTGACGCTGGGCGAGGACTTCAAGGGGGCCGGCGTGAAGATGAACTCCACCGCGACGGCGTCGAACGTCGACAAGACCACGGCGAACGAGGTGAAGTGCGCCAAGTGAGCGGAGCCCGCGGGGGCGGGCACGCGGGCGACGGCGCTCGCTGAGGGGCGGGACGTGGGCGACGGCGCCCGCTGAAGGGCGGGGACGCGGGCAACGGCGCCCGCCGAACATCTGAAGTGTGTTGACCTGACAGGCCTGTCGAACGTCTAACAGGGCGTACGGCAGGCCTGTGGGGTGTGTGGTGAGGGTGGGGAGGACGGGGAGATGAGCCACAGCAGTGTCCGGGAAGAGCAGCAGCCGGAGGCCGCGGAGGGGGCGGCCGAGGGCAGTGGGGGCAGACACGGCAGACGCCGGGCGCGACCGCGCCGCAAGCATCGCGTGCTGCGCTGGTCGGCGACGACGCTGTCGGTTCTGATACTCGGCACGGCCGGCGCCGGTTATCTGTACTACCAGCATCTGAACGCCAACATCGACAAGGGTAAGCGCAGCACGGGCGGCTCCAACGCGGCGAAGGCCAAGCCGAACGCCGCCGGGCAGACGCCGCTGAACATCCTGCTGATCGGCTCCGACAGCCGTAACTCAGACGAGAACGTCAAGCTGGGCGGCAGCAGGGACAACCGGGGCAATCCGCCGCTGGCGGACGTGCAGATGCTGATCCACCTGTCCGCGGACCGCAAGAGCGCCGCCGTGGTGAGCATCCCGCGCGACACCCGCGTCGACATACCCAAGTGCACGGACCCCAAGACGGGTCACGTGTACCCGGCGACCAACGACATCATCAACACGACGCTGGCCCGCGGCGGGGCCGGCTGCACGCTCGACACCTGGCAGAACCTGACCGGCGTCTACATCGACCACTGGATGACGATCGACTTCGCGGGCGTGGTGAGCATGGCGGACGCGGTCGGCGGTGTCGAGGTCTGTGTGAACCAGAACGTGTGGGACCGCCCGACGGCGATGCAGAAGGGCGGCTCCGGCCTCAAGCTCACCAAGGGCAAGCACGACGTCAAGGGCAAGCAGGCGCTCCAGTGGCTGCGCACCCGGCACGCCTGGGGCAGCGACCAGATGCGGGCGCGGGCCCAGCACATGTACCTGAACTCGATGATCCGTACGCTGAAGCAGCAGAACGTCTTCACCGACGGCGGGCGGCTGATGGACCTGGCCGAGGCGGCCACGAAGTCCCTCACGGTCTCCGAGGAGATCGGCACCGTGAAGAAGCTGTACGACCTGGGCATGCAGCTGAAGTCGGTGCCGACCGACCGGCTCACCATGACGACGATGCCGAACGCCGAGGACCCCCAGGACAAGAACCACCTGGTCCCTGAGCCCGCGGGCGCCGCGAAGATGTGGCAGATGCTCCGCGACGACGTCCCCTTCGACGACAAGGGCTCCGGCGGCAGGAAGAAGACCGAGGAGAAGGTCTCCGACGACCCCGCGGCGCCCGACGACCGGATCGCGGTCGCCGTGCAGAACGCCACCGCGTCCTCGACGCTCGGCCCGGCCAACGGGCGGGCCCGTACCGTCACCGATCTGCTCCTGGGCAAGGGCTTCGCCCGGGCCACCGCGGACGCCACGGCGGGGCTGTCGGAGGAGCGGACCGTCGTGCGCTATCCGAGCGCCGACCTGGAGGGCGACGCCCAGCGTGTCGCCAAGTCCCTGGGGATTCCGCTGAGTTCGGTGAAGAAGTCGGCGGACGTCTCCGGGATCACGCTCGTCGTGGGCACCGACTGGCGTGAGGGCACGACGTACCCGAAGAAGGCGGACCCGAAGGCCGGGGACCTGCCGTCGAACTCCGACGAGATCAACGGGGCCGACGACAGCAAGTGCATGGACGTGTACCCGACGTATCAGTGGTAGGAGCGCGCTGACGGGGGCGACCGAGGGAAACCCCTGCCCCCACAGCGAACTCCTATGTGACTGAAGAATGATGAGCCGCGCTCGCGTACGCTTCCGAGCAGGCGGACCGGGCGCACAGTCGACCAGCCGCCCGCCGGGCAAGGGGAGGCTCGGCGGGCCGGCCAAGGGTCCGCTTTTGTGGCACAGGGTGGGGAGGGCAGGGGAGTTGACGCAGAGCGTGCGCGGAGAGGTGCCCGCGGTCGAGGACACGATGTCCCTCACACCGCAGGGCCCCAGACCGCCCGCAGGGCACGGCGGGGGACGGCGCGGCCGAGGCGGCCGCAGGCGGGGCCGGCGGTTCCTGCGCTGGGCGGCGATCGTGCTGGCGGTGGTCATAGTCGGCACCGCGGGCGCCGGGTACCTCTACTACCGGCACCTCAACGGCAACCTGAAGAAGGACGACCTGAACATCGGCGACGAGAAGGACAGGGCCGCCAAGACGGAGGCCAACGCCGCCGGTCAGACGCCGCTGAACATCCTGCTGATCGGCTCGGACGCCCGGGACAACGCCGAGAACCAGAAGCTCGGCGGCGCCAAGGAGACGTACAACACCGCGCCGCGCGCGGACGTCCAGATGCTGCTGCACGTGTCGGCGGACCGTTCCAACATGTCGGTGGTCAGCATGCCGCGCGACACCCTGGTCGACATCCCGAAGTGCACGGACCCGGACGACGACAAGGTCTACCCGGCGCTCACCTCGGCGATGACGAACGACTCGCTGGGCCGCGGCGGCCCCGGCTGCACGGTGGCGACCTGGGAGAAGCTCACCGACATCCACATCGACCACTTCATCATGGTCGACTTCGCGGGCGTGGTGTCGATGGCGGACGCGATCGGCGGCGTCCCGGTCTGCGTGGACGCCAACATCTACTCGCACACCTCGACGGGGCACGGCTCGGGCCTGAAGCTCAAGGAGGGCACCACCCCCATCAAGGGCAAGCAGGCCCTTCAGTGGCTGCGCACCCGGTACGGCTTCGAGGACAACACCGACATCGCCCGGGCCAAGGCCCAGCACCAGTACATGAACTCGATGGTCCGCCAGCTGCGTGAGAACGCGACGCTGAGCAGCCCCAACAAGCTGCGCAAGCTCGCCGAGACGGCCACCGAGGCACTGACGGTGGACGACGGGCTGGGGTCGGTGACGAAGCTGTACGACCTGAGCAACGAGCTGCGCAAGGTCCCCACGAAGCGCATCACCATGACGACGATGCCCTGGCAGTACGCCGCGGACGGCAACCGGGTGGTGCCCAAGCCCGAGGAGGCCGAGAAGGTCTTCCGGCTCGTCCGTGAGGACATCGCCCTCGACGGCAAGGACAAGAAGAAGGCCGCGCAGGAGACGACCACCTCCGACCAGGCCGCCGCGGACGACGAGATCGGCATCACCGTCGAGAACGGCACCCGCACCGACACCCTCGCCCCCGTCTCCGGCCGGGCGGGCACGGTGGCCGGGCTCCTGGTCGGCAAGGGCTTCACCAAGGCCGCGGCGGACCGGACGACGGCGACGGCGACGGCGAAGACCCTGATCCGCTACCCGAGCATCGACCTCAAGGGCGACGCCCTGCGGGTGGCCAAGGTCCTCGGCGTGCCGACGAGTTCGGTGAAGAAGTCCACGGACGTCTCCGGGGTGACGCTCGTGGTGGGCGCGGACTGGCGTGAGGGCACGACGTACAAGGCCCCGAAGGAGGACGACTCGCTGCCCGAGTCGGAGGACACCTTCAACGGCGCGGACACCAAGGCCTGCATGCACGTCAATCCGGACTTCACCTGGTAGCGCGCGGATGTGAAAGGCGAAGACCCCCTCCCTGTTGTCCGGGAGGGGGCCTTCGGCCCGTCGATCCGTCGGTACGTCGGTACGTCGGTACGTCGAGAGACTTCGCAGGCCTCTACGCCTCCGTCAGCACCGCCGGCCGCCGGGACGCGATGACCTTGCGGGCGAGCGACTTGGGGCTCGTCAGGAAGCCGTACCCCCACGACATGTGCATGGTGGCGAGGGCGACCGGGATCTGGAGGCGGGCCTTGAGGGACAGGCCCTTGCCGGCCGGGAGCGAGCCCAGGGCGATCGCCGCGAGGTAGCCGCCGGGGACGACGAAGCCGAGCGGGGTCAGGGTCGCGCCGACCACGAGGCCGGCCGCGATCGCGCACACGGCGACCGGCGGGGCGAGGTAGCGCAGGTTGATGGAGCCGGAGTGGTAGCGGGCGACGACGTGCCGCCAGCGGCCGTAGTCCTTGTACTGCTTGGCCAGCGCCTTCACCGACGGCCTCGGGCGGTACGACACCCGCAGCTCCGGCGAGAACCAGATCAGACCGCCGGCCTCGCGGATGCGGAAGTTCAGCTCCCAGTCCTGGGCGCGGATGAACTCCTCGTTGTAGCCGCCCTGTTGTTCGAGGGCCTCGCGGCGGAAGACACCGAGGTAGACCGTCTCGGCCTCGCCCGCCTGGCCGCCCGTGTGGAAGGCCGCGTTGCCGACGCCGATCTTCGAGGTCATCGCGGCGGCGACCGCGTCCTCCCAGGCGTTCTCGCCCTCGGCGTGCATGATGCCGCCGACGTTCTGCGCGCCGGTCTCCTCCAGGAGCCGTACCGCGGTGGCGATGTAGTTCGGCGAGAGCATGCCGTGGCCGTCGACGCGGACGACGATCGGATGGCGGGAGGCCTTGATCGCGGCGTTCAGGGCGGCGGGCGTGCGGCCGGTCGGATTGGGGACGGTGTGCACGCGGGGGTCTTCGGCCACGAGCTCGGCGGCGATCTCGTCCGTGCGGTCCTTGGACGGACCGAGGGCGATCACGACCTCCATCTCGCCGGCGTACTCCTGCGCGAGGATCGCTTGGACGGCTCCGCGCAGATGCCGTTCCTCATCGAGGACGGGCATGATCACAGACACGGCGGGGAGCTGCACGTCGGGCTTGGCGTTCATAGGGGGCTCACGTTACCGCGAACGGGGGACACCGGTGCGCCCCGCCCGGGGCGGCGTCCCGGGCCGCAGATCGTATCGGCCTACGGTGCTGAAGATCCCATGTAAGGCCCTCAGGTCCGGTCTCAGCGGAGGTGTCCCCCATGTCCACGCCGCCCCGCCGCTCCCCCACCGCCCCCCGGCCCCGACCGAGGCCGCGGCCACCCGTTCGGCGGCGGAAACCGCGTTGGGCCGCTCGGGCGGTGACCACGCTCTCCGTGGTGATCCTCGCCTCGGCCGGCATCGGGCACGGGGTGCTCTCCAGCCTCGACGCGGACATCGCGCGCGTGGACCCCTTCAAGGACATGAAGAACCGGCCGAGAGCCGGGCACGGCATGAACGTGCTGCTGGTCGGCACCGACGGCCGGGACAAGATCACCGAGGCCGAGCGGCAGAAGTACCGCCTCGGCGGCGCGCCCTGTCACTGCACCGACACGATCATGATCGTGCACATCTCGGAGGACCGGGAGCGGGCCAGCGTGGTGAGCCTGCCGCGCGACTCGTACGCGATGACGCCCCCGCACACCGACCAGACCACCGGTGAGCAGCACCACGGCCACCCCATCAAGCTGAACGCGGCGTACGCGGAGGGCGGCCCGCAGCTGACCGTGCGGACCGTCGAGACGATGACGCACGTGAAGATCGACCACTATCTGGAGGTCGACTTCACCAGCTTCATGAAGACGGTGGACGTCGTCGGCGGCGTGAAGATCTGCACCGCCGAACCGCTGAAGGACTCCTACACCGGCCTGGACCTGCCCGCCGGCTCGCACACCCTGATGGGCGGCGAGGCCCTCCAGTACGTCCGCTCCCGGCACATCGACGGGGCGGCGGACCTGGGCCGGATGAAGCGGCAGCAGCGCTTCATGGCGGCGCTGATCGACCGCGCGACGTCCTCCGGCATCCTCCTCAACCCGCTCAAGTTCCGGGACGTGACGCGGGCGGTGCTGGGCTCGGTGCGGGCGGACCGGGAGTTCGGCACGGACGAACTCCTGGACCTGGGGCGGGCGATGCGGAACTTCTCGCCGTCCTCCTCCGAGTTCACGACGGTCCCGATCGGGCAGATGGGGTACGCCGTCAAGGGCGTCGGCTCCACCCTGAAATGGGACGCGCGGAAGGCGGGCCGGCTCTTCCAGGCGCTGCGCGAGGACGAGCCGCTGGCCGTGCACAAGCCGAAGAGCAAGGCCGTACGGGTCGCCGTCGCCCCGCAGCAGATCCGCGTCCAGGTCGAGAACGGCACCGCGACCGCCGGGCTCGGCAAGCGCGTCGACGCCCAGCTCGCCGCGACCGGCTTCCGCACCACCCACCAGCCGGTCACCTCGGCGAACCGCGCCGTCAAGCGCACGGTCGTCGCCTACGACCCCCGCTGGGACCGCTCCGCGAAGTCACTGGCGGCGGCGCTGCCGGGCAGCGAGCTGCGGCCGGTGCCGGGGCAGGGGGCGGTGCTGAAGGTGATCGCCGGGGCGGACTTCGAGCGGGTGCGGAAGGTGCGGGCGGAGGATCCGTACCAGGGGGAGTTCGGGGTGGTGACCGGGGACGAGGTGAGGTGTCTGTGAGCCCAAAGCCCGTAAACCCGGAACTTCGGTCAACTTCCGGCCAGGGCCGCTGACTTGTGTCTAGTTTGGTGCGCATCCCGACCGGTGATGTCCGGTCAGTGCCGCCCGAAGGAGACCAGGCTCATGTCCGATCCCGCAGTGCCCCGTGACGAAGGCGTCGCACGCGTGACCAGGCTCCGGACCGACGTGTCCCACTCCGCCCGGATCTGGAACTACTGGCTCGGCGGCAAGGACCACTACCCCGTGGACGAGGAGGTCGGCGACCAGATCCTGTCCTTCGTCCCGGCCCTGCCGCGCTCGGCCGTCGCGGACCGCGCCTTCCTGTCCCGCGCGGTCCGGTATCTGGCCGAGGAGGCGGGCATACGGCAGTTCCTCGACATCGGCACGGGACTGCCGACCGCCGACAACACCCACGAGGTGGCCCAGCGCGTCGACCCCGCGTGCCGGATCGTCTACGTCGACAACGACCCCCTCGTCCTCACCCACGCGCACGCCCTGCTCACCAGCACGCCCGAGGGCGCCACCGACTACATCGAGGCCGACGTCCACGACCCCGAGGCGATCCTGCGGGGCGCCGCCGAGACCCTCGACCTCACCCGCCCCGTCGCGGTCACGATGCTCGGCATCGTCAACTTCGTCATGGACACCGACGAGGCGGTCGCGATCGTGCGCAAGCTGCTGGCGGCCCTTCCCTCCGGCAGCCACCTGGTGATCTCCCACCCCACCACCGAGGTCGACGGCGAGGCGATGAAGACGGCGGTGGAGTACTGGAACAGCCAGGGCTCGGCCCCGATGACCCTGCGCAGCCGCGCCGACCTCGCCCGCCTCTTCGAGGACGTCGAGCTCCTCGAACCCGGCATCGTCTCCTGCTCACGCTGGCGGCCGGAGGCTCCGGAGGGCGAGATCGCCGAGGTCACGCACTTCGCGGGGGTGGGCAGGAAGCCGTAACCCGGATGGCGGTGGCGAGGCCGCCCCGGCGAAATGGTCGGGACCGTGCGTATGCGTCGGCTACGTTCCGGATTATTACCGTCCGCCCGATGGCGCCGGGCGGTGGGCGGGCGTAGGACGGAAGCGCACGGGGCCCGTCCCGGGCTCCGCACCCCCCGAGGAGGAGCCATGACCACCAAGCCCGGAATGACCGGAATGACCGCCATGAGCAAGGAGATGCAGGACTGCGTCGAGGCCTGCATGTCCTGCCACAGCATGTGCGAGGAGACCATGAGCTCCTGCATGCAGATGGGCGGCCAGGCCCAGATGCAGATCATGCGCGCGCTCATGGACTGCTCCGAGATGACCCGCATGTGCGCGGACATGATGATGCGCCGCTCCCCGATGTCGGCCGAGATGTGCGCGCTGTGCGCCAAGGCGTGCGACATGTGCGCCGAGGCGTGTATGGCCATGCCGGACGACCCGATGATGATGCGCTGTGCGGAGGCGTGTCGTCGCTGCGCGGAGATGTGTCGCAGCATGGCGGGCGCCACGATGTGAGCAGGGCGGCCTGAAACGGCTCAGGGGCACCCCGAGGGGTGCCCCTGAGTGGTGTCGTCGGGTCAGTTGCCGGAGACGGTGACCTTCTCGTCGTTCTTCAGCTCGTCCACCAGCGTCTTCACCTTCGCCTTGTCCCAGACGAGGTTGCCGCCGACCGAGCCGGAGATCGGCATGTTCATCGACTTGCCGTCGCCGCCGTTGACGCTCTTCATCGCCCAGAACATCTCCGCGAGGTCGAACAGGCCCATGTCCTTGTCGACGATCAGGGAGTCCAGGCCCGCGCCCATGGTCGGGTAGAGCTTGAAGGGGTTGAGGACCGTCGAGGGGGTGGCGACCTTGTTGGCGAGGGCCGAGAGGAACTTCTGCTGGTTCTTCGTGCGGTCCAGGTCGGAGGCCTTGAGGGCGTACCGGGTACGGACGAAGGCCAGGGCCTCCTCGCCGTTCAGGGTCTGCTTGCCCGCCGCGAAGTCGGCGCCGGACTTGGTGTCCTTCATGCCGCCCTCCGGGATGGTGATGTCCACGCCGCCGACCGCGTCCACGATGTTGGCGAAGCCGGCGAAGCCGATCTCGACGTAGTGGTCGATGTGCAGACCGGTGTTGTACTCGACGGTGCGGACCAGGAGCGTCGGACCGTCGATGGCGTAGGCCGCGTTCAGCTTGTTCGCGCCCATCGCGGGCCTGATCTTGCCGGACTCCGAGCCCTTGAACTGCGGGATCGTCACGTTGGAGTCACGCGGCAGGGAGATCAGGGTGTCGCCGTTGTCGCCGGTGTGCAGGATCATCATCGAGTCCGTGCGCTTGCCCTCGGCGGACCCGGTGTGCAGCTTCTTCTTCTCCTCGGCCGACATGCCCTCACGGCTGTCGGAGCCGACGATCAGGTAGTTGGTGCCCTTGCCCGAGTCGGGCCGGTCGATGACCTTCGACAGGTCGACCTCGCGGTTGAGCTTGGAGTCGGCCCAGAAGTACGTGCCGATCGTGGTCACGACCAGGACGGTGACGACCGTGATCGCCGTCCATTTGATCCGGCGGCGCCAGTTCGGCGCGGGACGCTCACCTCGCCCCCGGCCGCCGGGCCCGGCGGGGCCGCCACCGCCGTAGACCTGGCCGGTGTTGTAGCCGCTGTCGTACCCGTCGCCGGCGGGGGCGTCGGTGTAGCCGCCGCCGTAGGAGGGCTGCTGCGGCACTCCGCCGCCGTAGGGCGGCGCGGACTGGCCGGGGCCGCCCCCGTACGCACCCGAGGCGGGCCTGCGGACCTGCCGCATGGCGCGGGCGCCTTCAGGCTGTGCGCTCGCGCTGCCGCGTCCGTAGCGGTTGCCGCGGTTCTCGTCGGACCATGCCTCGGGCCAATCGTTCATGGGGCCCAGTGTGCCGGGAACGGCTGTGCCCTTTACAAGGGTCGTAGGAAAATCAGGGCACTGCTGTTGCGAACCCAACACAAAGTCCGCGTTCGAGGCGGCGGCATAAGGTGGACGGCATGACAGACCAGGCCCCCGCAGCGGAGTCCGACATTCCTGGCAAGCCCACGTCGGCGTCCCGCACCACCCTCAGCCACATCATGACCCACAACGACACCAACCTTCTGGGGACGGTGCACGGCGGCGTGATCATGAAGCTGGTCGACGACGCGGCGGGCGCGGTGGCCGGCCGGCACAGCGGCGGGCCCGCGGTGACCGCCTCCATGGACGAGATGGTGTTCCTGGAGCCGGTCCGGGTCGGTGACCTGGTCCATGTGAAGGCCCAGGTCAACTGGACCGGCCGGACCTCGATGGAGGTCGGGGTGCGGGTGCTGGCGGAGCGCTGGAACGAGTCGAACCCGGCGACCCAGGTCGGCTCCGCGTATCTCGTCTTCGCCGCGGTCGACGCCGACGGCAAGCCCCGCGTGGTACCGCCGGTGATCCCGGAGACGGAGAAGGACAAGCGCCGCTACCAGGAGGCCCAGATCCGCCGCACCCACCGGCTGGCCCGACGCCGGGCGATCATGGAGCTGCGGGAGAAGCGGGCCGCGGAGGGTTTCGAGGACTGACGGCGGCAGACGGAAAGGGGCGCCCGGAGATCATCCGGGCGCCCCTTCCTCGTACGGCCGTTACGGCAGGTTGCGCGCCATGACGATGCGCTGAACCTGGTTGGTGCCCTCGTAGATCTGCGTGATCTTGGCGTCGCGCATCATCCGCTCCACCGGGTAGTCACGGGTGTAGCCGTAGCCGCCCAGCAGCTGGACCGCGTCCGTGGTGACCTCCATCGCCACGTCCGAGGCGAAGCACTTGGCCGCCGCGCCCTGGAAGGTGAGGTCCTTGTCGCCGCGCTCGGAGGCGGCCGCGGCCTGGTAGGTCAGGGCGCGGGCGGCGGCGATCTTCATGGCCATGTCGGCGAGCATGAACTGGATGCCCTGGAAGTCGGCGATGGCCTTGCCGAACTGCTTGCGCTCCTGGACGTAGCCCTTGGCGTAGTCGAGGGCGCCCTGGGCGACGCCGAGGGCCTGGGCCGCGATCGTGATGCGGGTGTGGTCCAGGGTCTTCATCGCCGTGGCGAAGCCGGTGCCCTCCTCGCCGATCATGCGGTCGGCGGGGATGCGGACGTTGTCGAGGTAGACCTCGCGGGTCGGGGAGCCCTTGATGCCGAGCTTCTTCTCCGGGGCGCCGAAGGAGACGCCCTCGTCGGACTTCTCGACGACGAACGCCGAGATTCCCTTGGAGCGCTTCTCGGGGTCCGTCACGGCCATCACCGTGTAGTACTCGGACTCGCCCGCGTTGGTGATCCAGCGCTTCACGCCGTTGAGGATCCAGTGGTCGCCGTCGCGGACCGCGCGGGTCTTCATGCCGGCCGCGTCGGAACCCGCGTCGGGCTCGGAGAGGCAGTACGAGAACATCCCGTCGCCCTTGGCGAGCGGCGTCATGTACTTCTTCTTCAGCTCCTCGGAGCCGGAGAGGATCACCGGGAGCGAGCCCAGCTTGTTCACCGCGGGGATCAGGGAGGAGCTCACGCAGACGCGCGCGACCTCCTCGATCACGATCACGGTGGCCAGCGCGTCCGCGCCGGCGCCGCCGTACTCCTCGGGCACGTGGACGGCGTGCAGGTCGTTCGCGACCAGCGCCTCGAGGGCCTCGCGCGGGAAGCGGGCCTCCTCGTCCACCGCGGCGGCGTACGGCGCGATCTTCGCCTCGGCCAGCGAGCGAATGGCGTCCCTGAGCATGTCGTGCTCCTCGGACGGGCGGTACAGGTCGAAGTCAGCCGATCCGGCCAAGGTGTCTCACGCTCCCAGTGCGCTGCGGTGGTCGACGCTAATTACCGTTAAGTAACTCAAATTTTAGAGGCCCGCCCACGGGAGTGATACGTGAGCTTGGCGACAGGGGGAAGGCTGCCCGACGAGGGGCGCCGTCACGCCCCGACTATGCTCGGGCAGCGCACCAACGCCGTCCACCCCTGGAGCACCCATGGCCCTCAAGATCACCGTGATCGGCACCGGCTACCTCGGCGCCACGCACGCGGCGGCGATGGCCGAGCTCGGTTTCGAGGTGCTGGGCCTGGACGTCGTACCGGAGAAGATCGCCATGCTCCAGCGCGGCGAGGCCCCGATGTTCGAGCCCGGCCTGGACGAGCTGCTGCGCAAGCACGTCGCCGGGATCGAGGGGTCCAGCGGGCGGCTGCGCTTCACCCAGGACTGGGCCGAGGTGGGTGCCTTCGGCGATGTCCACTTCCTGTGCATCAACACGCCGCAGAAGCACGGCGAGTACGCCTGCGACATGTCGTACGTCGATTCCGCGATCGCCTCTCTGGCGCCGCACCTGACCGGGCCCGCGCTCGTCGTCGGCAAGTCCACCGTGCCCGTCGGCTCCGCCGACCGGCTGGCCCGTTACCTCGCGGACCACTCCCCCGCCGGGGCCGACGCCGAGCTGGCCTGGAACCCGGAGTTCCTGCGGGAGGGCTTCGCCGTGCAGGACACGCTGCACCCGGACCGGATCGTGGTCGGGGTGCGCAGCGAGCGGGCCGAGAAGCTGCTGCGCGAGGTGTACGCGACGCCGGTGGCGGAGGGCACGCCGTTCGTCGTCACCGACTTCCCCACCGCCGAGCTGGTGAAGACCTCGGCGAACTCCTTCCTCGCCACCAAGATCTCCTTCATCAACGCGATGGCGGAGATGTGCGAGGCCTCGGGCGGCGATGTCGCCAAGCTGGCGGAGGCGATCGGGTACGACGACCGGATCGGCCGGAAGTTCCTGCGGGCCGGCATCGGGTTCGGCGGCGGCTGTCTGCCCAAGGACATCCGCGCCTTCATGGCGCGCGCCGGTGAGCTGGGGGCCGACCAGGCGCTGACCTTCCTCCGGGAGATCGACTCGATCAACATGCGCCAGCGCGGGCAGATGGTGGAGCTGGCGCGGGAGGCGCTGGGCGGCGGACCGTTCCTCGGCAAGCGGGTCGCGGTGCTCGGCGCCACCTTCAAGCCCGACACGGACGACGTCCGGGACTCGCCCGCGCTGAACGTGGCCGGGCAGATCCATCTCCAGGGCGGCCAGGTGACCGTCTACGACCCGATGGGCATGGAGAACGCCCGCCGGGTCTTCCCGACCCTCGGCTACGCCGACACCGCCGTGGAGGCGGTCCGGGGCGCCGACGTCGTCCTGCATCTGACGGAGTGGCGGGAGTTCCGCGAGCTGGACCCGGCGGCGCTCGGCGAGGCCGCGGCGGTGCGGCTGATCCTGGACGGGCGCAACAGCCTCGACCCGGTGCTGTGGCGGAAGGCCGGGTGGACGTACCGGGCGATGGGGCGGCCCACCGCCTGATCCCTGCCGGAGAAGGCGACGCCGGTTCGGCCGAGGCTCAGTCGGCCGAACCGGCGTCTTGTTGCATTCTGCACCACCGGCCTGTGCGGCATCCGGGTTGTGCGGCATCCGGGTTGTGCGGCATCCGGTGAACTACTTGGCCCGGTAGCGCCGCATCTTCGCGCGCGCCCCGCACACCTGCATCGAGCACCAGCGGCCGCGGCCGGCGGGGCTGCGGTCGTAGTACGCCCAGTGGCAGGTGGGGGCCTCGCAGGACTTGAGGCGCAGCCAGGTGCCCGCGATCAGGGCCTCGGCGACGGCCGCGGCGACACGGGCGGGCAGGCGTCCGGCGTCGGCGGGGGCGAGGGCGGCGGAGCCGTCGGTCGCGTCGACCGTCACGCGCAGGGGTGCCGCGGCCAGCAGCTCGCCGAGGGGCGTGACCTGAGCGTGCGCCGGATGGCCCGCGTGGGCCAGCAGTGCCGCCCGCAGCGACTCCCGCAGCTCGCGCGCCCCCGGCACCTCTTCCTCCGTGAGCCCGAAGCGCGCGCGGCCGTCCGCCGTGTCGAGGGCGTCGGCGCCCGACTCGATGTCCAGCGTGTTCACCAGCGACTCGACCAGCGCCAGGCTGCCCGGGGCGGCCGATCTCTCACTCATGCTTGCGACGTTACCTCTTATGGGGGAGTATGCGGTAACCGCGTTACTCGTTGACCGCTCCTACAGGTAACACCGGAGGAAGTCATGGCTCTCGCCAAGCTGGGCGTCGTCGTCCTGGACTGTCCCGACCCCCGCGCACTGGCCGGTTTCTACGCCGAGGTGCTGGGCGGCACGGTGGAGGGGGACGGGGAGTGGGTGGACGTGAAGGTGCCCGGCGGACCGTCGCTGGCGTTCCAGGCCGCGCCCGGGTTCGTGGCTCCGCAGTGGCCGCGCGCCGACCACAACTCCCAGCAGTTCCATCTGGACCTGACCGTCGAGGACATGGACGCCGCCGAGAAGGAGGTCCTGGCGCTCGGCGCCACGGCCCTGGACGCGGCCGACCGCACCCGCACCTGGCGTGTGTACGCCGATCCGGCGGGGCACCCGTTCTGCCTGTGTGCCTGCTGAGCCGGGAGGTATCCCCATGACCGCCGTGACCCGCTTCCGTTCCGTCGTCCTCGACTGCCCCGACGCCCGGGCGCTCGCCCGGTTCTACGCCGGGGTGGTGGGCGGCACTCCGCAGGACGACGATCCCGAGTGGGTGGTGCTCGACGTGCCGGGCGGCCCCCGGCTCTGCTTCCAGCGGGCCGAGGGGTACACGCCGCCGGAGTGGCCGCGCGCGGACCGCAACTCGCAGCAGTTCCACCTCGACTTCGACGCGGGGTCGACGTGGGAGGAGGTCGAGGAGGCGGAGAAGAAGGTGCTGGCGCTCGGTGCGCGGCCGCTGCACGCGGCGGACAAGGAGGACTTCCGGGTGTACGCCGATCCGGCGGGGCATCCGTTCTGCCTCTGCCGGATCGACCCGCACCGGCGGCTACCCGTCCAGGTCTGAGATCTTCGCCGTCGACGGCTCGCGCCGCTCCCGGGCGGCGCGGGCCGTGAAGTCCGCGCTGCGCAGGACGCGTTGGACGTTGCCCCAGGTCAGCAGGGCGATGTCGGACTCGGACCAGTCGCGGCGCAGGAGTTCGGCGACGAGGTGGGGGTAGCAGGAGGCGTCGGCGAGGTCCTGCGGATGGGCGGTGCCGGCGTCGTAGGTACCGGACAGGCCGACGCACTCAGGACCGGCGACCGCGCGGACGTGGTCCAGGTGGTCGGCCACGTCCCGCACGTTCGGGCCGGTCTGCTCGGCGGTGAGCGGCACCATGCACAGGCCCTTGGCGGCGCCCAGCTCGGCGAGCAGGTCGTCGGGGAGGTTGGCGGGGTGGGGGCGCAGCGCGCGGGCGGCGGAGCGGGTGCACAGCAGCGGCGCCTTGGAGACGGCGAGCGCCCGGCGGACGGTGTCGGCGGAGGCGCCGGAGAGGTCGGCGAGGACGCCGAGCCGGTTCATCTCGCGCAGCACCTCCTCGCCGAACCGGGTGAGTCCCGCCTCGCTCGCCCAGGAGGCGCCGGACAGGGTGAGGGCGCGCAGGCCGAGGGCGTGCAGCGAGCGCAGGATGCCGAGGGAGTCACCGAGGGCGGCGGCACCGGCGGGGCCGAGCAGGACGGCGACGCGGCCGCAGTGCCGTACGTCGGCCGTCTCGCCGGCGGTGTGGGCGAGCCGGAGACCCTCCGGGTGCGCCCCCACGACCGTCTTGACCAGGTCCAGTTGCTCCAGGGTGGCGCCGACGGCACGGTCACCGCCGATGCTCTCGGGCAGGTGCAGTGACCAGAACAGGGCGCCCACGTGGCCCTCGCGCAGCCGGGGCACGTCCGTGTCGACGGAGCTCTCGCCGAGTTCGAGGTCGAACCAGGACAGGTGCCGCAGGGCCCAGGGCAGTCCGCTGTAGCCGTCGGCGACGGGATGCGCGGCGAGGATGGCGTGCGCCCGCTCCAGGGGCTCGGTGTCCGGGTCGGAGACGGGCGTGTAGGACTGCGCCGCCTCCACCGTCTCCGCGAACGGGTCGGGCAGCTCGTCGAGCGCGCCGACCTCGGTCGTCGTGTGCAGTTCGTCCTGGAGATCTGCCATGGCGGGCTCCGTACGTCGTGGTCGGCGACATGATCAGCAGTACGGTCACCGTCGCACGGGGCGCGGGGGGCTTCCTGGTGGGTGGGGCGTTCGGCGTACTGGCCGTGTCCTAGCCGGCCTCCGCGGCCTGGATGACCTCGTCGAGCGTGTCGCGGGAGCGGACCAGGTCGGCGATCATGCGGTCGATGCGGTCGCGTTCGGCGGTGAGGTCGGCGACGAGGCGTGGGGTGGCGACGGTGGAGGGGCCGCCGTCCTGGTCCCGCATGCAGGGGAGCAGCTGGCGGATCTTCTCGCTGTGCAGGCCGGCCGCGTACAGCTCCTGGATCCTGATGACGCGGTCCACGGCCGCCTCGGGATAGTCCCGGTGGCCGCCCGGGGTGCGGTCGGCGGCGAGCAGGCCCTGGGCCTCGTAGTAGCGCAGCGAGCGCTCGCTGACGCCGGTGTGCCGGGCGAGTTCACCGATCCGCATCTGTGTCGCACCCCTCCGACGGACTTGAATCTGACATCAGTGTCAAGTTCTACCGTCCCGGCATGACGCATACAACGGACTTCCTCGCCCCGGCCCGCCTCGGCCGCCTCGCCCTCCCCCACCACCTGGTGATGGCCCCGCTGACCCGCAACCGCGCGGAGGCCGACGGCACCCCGACCGACCTCATGGTCACCCACTACGCCCAGCGCGCCTCCGCCGGTCTGATCATCGGCGAGGCGGCGACACCCAACGCGGTCGGGCAGACGTACCCGAACATCACCGCGATCCACACCGACCGGCACGTGGCGGGCTGGCGGCGGGTGACCGACGCCGTACGGGCGGCGGGCGGGCGGATGTTCCTCCAGCTCCAGCACGGCGGGCGGGTCAGCCACCCGGAGACCACCGGGCTGCACCCCGTCGCCCCCTCCCCCGTCCCGCTCCCGGAGACGATCTTCACCTCGCGTGGGCACCGGCCGGCCGTCGTCCCACGGGAGATGAGCCTCGACGACATCCGCGCCACCGCCGCCGACTTCGCCGCGGCCGCGCGCCGGGCCGTCGAGGCGGGGTTCGAGGGGGTGGAGGTGCACTCGGCCAACGGGCATCTGCTGCACCAGTTCCTGGCGGCCAACACCAACCGCAGGACGGACGCGTACGGCGGCCCCGTGGAGCGCAGGGTGCGGTTCACCGTCGAGGTCACCGAGGCGGTCGCGGACGCGATCGGCGCCGACCGGGTGGGCGTACGGGTCTCCCCCGGCGGCACGGTCAACGGCATCGTCGAGGACGACACCGACACCCTCTACCCGGCGCTGGTGGCCCGCCTGAAGGACCTCGGTCTCGCCTATCTGCACCTGGTGCACGCCGACCCGGCGACCGACTGGTACCGCCGCATCCGCGCCGACTGGCCCGGCACCCTGATCGGCAACCCGGTGCTGACCGACCTCGGCACCGAGGCGGTCACCCGGGCCGCGCGGGACATGCTGGCCGCGGGCGCCGACCTGGTGGCCCTGGGGCGGCCGTTCCTCGCCAACCCCGACCTGGTGGACCGGCTGCGGCTCGGGGCGCCCCTGAACCCCGTACGGGACCGGTACCTGATGTACGTGGGCGGGGCGGCCGGCTACACCGACTACCCCGCCCTGCACGAAACCGGCGCTCAGCCGTCCAGCGACTCGATCGTCGCGTTGGACGGGCCGCGCGTCGCCTGAAGGTCCCGGGCCACGTCCTCCGCCGCGCCCAGCACCCGCACCGAGTTCTGCCAGGTCAGCTTGGCCAGGTCCGCCTTGGACCAGCCGCGGTCGAGGAGTTCCGCGATCAGGTTCGGGTAGCCCGACACGTCGTCCAGGCCGTCCGGGGTGAACGCCGTGCCGTCGTAGTCGCCGCCGATGCCGAGGTGGTCGACGCCGGCGACCTCGCGCATGTGGTCGAGGTGGTCGGCGACGGTCGCGGCCGTGGCGACCGGGCGCGGGTGCCGCTCCTCGAAGGCGCGGTGCACCTTCATCGCCTCGGGGGTGGTGTCCAGGTGGTGCAAGCCGTGCTCGCGCATGTTCTCGTCGGCCGCCGCCGTCCAGTCCACGGCCGCCTGGAGGACGAACTTCGGCACGAACGTCACCATCGCGACCCCGCCGTTGGCGGGCAGGCGCTCCAGGACGTCGTCGGGGATGTTGCGCGGATGGTCGCAGACCGCCCGGGACGAGGAGTGCGAGAAGATCACCGGCGCCAGGCTGGCGTCCAGCGCGTCCCGCATGGTCGTCGCCGCCACGTGGGAGAGGTCGACGAGCATGCCCTCGCGGTTCATCTCCGCCACGACCGCCCGCCCGAAGGCCGTGAGGCCGCCGGCGTTCGGCTCGTCCGTCGCCGAGTCCGCCCAGTCGTTGTTGTAGTTGTGGGTGAGGGTCATGTAGCGGACACCGAGCGCGTACAACGCGCGTAGCGTCGCGAGCGAGTTGGCGATCGAGTGGCCGCCCTCGGCCCCCATCAGGGAGGCGATACGGCCCTCCGACCGCGCCGCCTCCATGTCCGCCGCGGTCAGCGCGGCCCGCAGGTCGGCCGGGTGCCGGTCGATCAACTGCCGTACGCAGTCGATCTGTTCCAGCGTCATCGGCACCGCGTCGGGCAGGTCCGCGCGGACGTACACCGACCAGTACTGCGCCCCGACCCCGCCGGCCCGCAGCCGGACGAGGTCGGTGTGCAGATGGGCGCTCTGGTCGGTGGCGATGTCACGGGCGTCGAGGTCGTAGCGGACCTGTTCGCGCAGCGCCCAGGGCAGGTCGTTGTGGCCGTCGACGACCGGGAACTCGGCGAGGAGTTCCCGGGCGGCCCCCAGCGAGGACATGGCCGTCACTTCCCTGAACCGAAGCCGAAGCCGCCGCCGGCCCCCTCGACCTTGGCGCGCAGCCGCTTGCCCTTCTCCGTGGCCTGGTCGCCCAGCTCCTGCTGGAACTCCTTCATGCGGCCGAGGAGTTCCTCGTCGGAGGTGGCGAGGATGCGGGCCGCGAGCAGCCCGGCGTTGCGGGCGCCGGCCACGGAGACGGTCGCGACGGGCACGCCGGCCGGCATCTGCACGATCGACAGCAGGGAGTCCATGCCGTCGAGGTACTTCAGCGGCACGGGCACGCCGATGACCGGCAGCGGGGTGACGGAGGCGAGCATGCCGGGGAGGTGGGCGGCGCCGCCCGCACCCGCGATGATCACCTTGATGCCGCGCCCGGCCGCCTCCTCGCCGTACGCGATCATCTCGCGCGGCATGCGGTGGGCGGAGACGACGTCGACCTCGTACTCGATCTCGAACTCGTCGAGGGCCTGGGCGGCGGCCTCCATGACGGGCCAGTCGCTGTCCGACCCCATGACGATGCCTACGACAGGGCTCATTCGGTGATGGTGCCTCTCAGGTAACCGGCAGCGTGACGTGCGCGCTCCAGCACGTCGTCCAGGTCGTCGCCGTAGGTGTTGACGTGGCCGACCTTGCGGCCGGGCTTCACGTCCTTGCCGTACATGTGGATCTTGAGCTGGGGGTCGCGGGCCATGCAGTGCAGGTACGCGGAGTACATGTCCGGGTAGTCGCCGCCGAGGACGTTGACCATGACCGTCCACGGAGCGCGCGGGCGCGGGTCGCCGAGCGGCAGGTCGAGGACGGCCCGGACGTGGTTGGCGAACTGGCTGGTGATCGCGCCGTCCATGGACCAGTGGCCGCTGTTGTGCGGGCGCATCGCCAGCTCGTTGACGAGGATGCGGCCGTCGCGGGTCTGGAACAGCTCGACGGCGAGGTGGCCGACGACGCCCAGTTCCTTGGCGATGGTCAGCGCCATCTCCTCGGCCTCCAGCGCGAGCGCCGGGTCCAGGTCGGGGGCCGGGGCGATCACGGTGTCGCAGACGCCGTTGACCTGCTGGGACTCCACCACCGGGTAGGCGACGGCCTGGCCGTGCGGGGAGCGGACGACGTTGGCGGCGAGCTCGCGGACGTAGTCGACCTTCTCCTCGGCGAGGACGGGCACACCGGCCCGGAAGGGGTCCTCGGCCTCCTCGGCGGAGTCGACGACCCACACGCCCTTGCCGTCGTAGCCGCCGCGGACGGTCTTCAACACGACCGGGAAGCCGTCGCCCTCCTCGGCGAACGCCACCACGTCCGCCGGGTCGCTCACGATCCGGTGCCGTGGGCACGGCACCCCGATCGCGTCGAGCCGCGCCCGCATCACGCCCTTGTCCTGGGCGTGCACGAGAGCGTCCGGACCGGGGCGCACGGGGATGCCGTCCGCCTCCAGAGCCCGGAGGTGCTCGGTGGGTACGTGTTCGTGATCGAAGGTGATCACATCGCAGCCCCTCGCGAACGCGCGCAGCGTGTCGAGATCGCGATAGTCGCCGATGACGACATCGCTCACGACCTGCGCCGCCGAGTCCTGAGGGGTGTCACTGAGGAGCTTGAACCTGATGCCGAGCGGGATGCCTGCCTCGTGTGTCATACGAGCGAGCTGGCCCCCGCCGACCATGCCGACTACCGGGAACGTCACGCTCCTAGGGTATCGGCCACGCCACGGCGGCCGGATTGCGCTCCTCCTCCGCCCGCTTTGTGCCTGCTTTCCGCCCGCTTTCCCCCGCTCATACCAGCTTCTTTACGGCCGTGTACGTCCGCGCGCAGGCAACCGGCAGGGGGGATGGTTAGCATGGCTGGGTTGACGAAACCGACCGACGTCGACGAAACCGACCGACTGGGGGCCTGTACTTCCATGGGACGTGGTTCCTCAGGGCTGCGCAGGCTCGTGCACGAGATCGCCAAGTTCGGCGCCGTGGGCGGTGCGGGGCTGCTCGTCAACCTGCTCGTCTTCAACCTGGTACGGCACACCACCGACCTCCAGGTGGTGCGCGCCAGCGTGATCGCGACGGTCGTCGCGATCGTCTCGAACTACATCGGCTTCCGGTACTTCACGTACCGCGACCGCGACAAGAGCGGCCGTACGAAGGAGCTGACGCTGTTCCTGCTGTTCAGCGCGGTCGGCCTGGTGATCGAGAACGGCGTGCTGTACGTGGCGACGTACGGCTTCGGCTGGGACAGCCCGCTGGAGAGCAACGTCTTCAAGTTCCTCGGCATCGGCATCGCGACGCTGTTCCGCTTCTGGTCGTACCGCACGTGGGTGTTCAAGGCCCTGCCGGCGCCTGAGCTGGTGGCGAGCGCGGAGGAGATCCTGGCCCAGGCGGAGCGCGGGCCGCGTTCCAAGCAAAGGGTCAGCTGACGTCCCTAAGGGGCGCGGGGAACTGCGCGACCAGCCACGACGGCGCCGCACCTGCCACACAACACAAGCCCTATCGGACCGTGGGCTCCTGGTCGTCCATCGCCGGCTTCTTCAGGGGCGTACGCGACAGGAACAGCCCGAACACCGCCGGCTGCGCCTGGAGCATCTCCAGGCGCCCCCCGTCGGCCTCCGCGAGGTCGCGCGCGACCGCCAGTCCGATGCCCGTGGAGTTCCGCCCGCTGATCGTCCGCTCGAAGATCCGCGCGCCCAGGTCGGCCGGCACGCCCGGCCCCTCGTCGGTGACCTCGATGACGGCCTGGTTGCCGGTCACGCGCGTCCGCAGCGCCACCGTGCCGCCCCCGTGCATGAGCGAGTTCTCGATGAGCGCCGCCAGCACCTGCGCGACCGCGCCCGGGGTGCCGACCGCCCGCAGATGCCGTTTGCCGGAGCTGACGATGGCCCGGCCCGCGCTGCGGTAGGCGGGGCGCCACTCGGCGAGCTGCTGCTGGATGACCTCGTCGAGGTCGAAGGAGACCGCGGAGCCGGTGCGGGGGTCGCGGGCGTTGGTGAGCAGCCGCTCGACGACGTCCGTCAGCCGCTCCACCTGCGTGAGCGCGATCGTCGCCTCCTCCTTCACCGTGTCGGGATCGTCGGTGAGGGTGATCTCCTCCAGGCGCATGGACAGCGCGGTCAGCGGGGTGCGCAGCTGGTGGGAGGCGTCGGCGGCGAGGCGCCGCTCGGCGGTGAGCATGCGGGCGATGCGCTCGGCGGAGCCGTCGAGGACGTCGGCGACCCGGTCCAGCTCGGGGACGCCGTACCGCTTGTGCCGGGGGCGTGGATCACCGGAGCCGAGCCGTTCCGCCGTCTCGGCGAGGTCGGTGAGCGGCGAGGCCAGCTTGTTGGCCTGCCGTACGGCGAGCAGCACGGCGGCGATCACCGCGAGCAGCGCCACCGCGCCGATGATCAGCAGGGTGCGGCCGACCTCGCGGGTGACGGACGAGCGCGGCTCCTGGACGGTGACCGTCTCGCCCTCCTCGCCCTTCTCGGTGGAGCTGATGACGTCACCGGTGGGCTTGACGCCGACCTCGATGACCGGCTCGCCGGGGATGTGGATCTCGGCGAACCGCTCCCCTGCGACCTGCTCCTTCAGCACCTCCGCGTCGACGGTCTGCTCGCCGAGCAGCCGGCTGTCGACGATGCTGGCCAGCCGGACCGCCTCGGAGTCGACGCGTTCCTGGGCGCTGTTGCTGATGGTCCGGGTCTCGACGATGACGAGCGAGACCCCGAACACGGCGATGACGACGAGGACGACGGCGAGCGTCGACTGGATGAGGCGGCGGCGCACGGGGTTCGGCTAGCTCTTCTCGAACCGGAAGCCGACACCGCGCACGGTGGCGATGTAGCGGGGGTTCGCCGCGTCGTCGCCGAGCTTCTTGCGCAGCCAGGAGATGTGCATGTCGAGGGTCTTGGTGGAGGACCACCAGGTGGTGTCCCAGACCTCGCGCATCAGCTGGTCGCGGGTGACGACCCGGCCCGCGTCCCGCACGAGGACGCGCAGCAGGTCGAACTCCTTCGCGGTGAGCTGGAGCTCCTCGTCGCCCATCCAGGCGCGGTGCGACTCGACGTCGATCCGCACGCCGTGGGTGGCCGGCGGCTGCGCGGGCTCGGCGGCGCCGCGCCGCAGCAGGGCCCGGACCCGGGCGAGCAGTTCGGCGAGGCGGAAGGGCTTGGTGACGTAGTCGTCGGCGCCCGCGTCCAGACCGACGACGGTGTCCACCTCGTCGGCCCGCGCGGTCAGGATGAGGATCGGCACGGCGTGGCCCTCGGCGCGCAGCCGGCGGGCGACCTCCAGGCCGTCCATGCCGGGCAGACCCAGGTCGAGCACGACCAGGTCGACACCGCCCTGCATTCCGGCGTCGAGTGCGGTGGGGCCGTCCTCACGCACCTCGACCTCGTACCCTTCCCGGCGCAGGGCGCGGGCCAGCGGCTCCGAGATGGACGCATCGTCCTCGGCGAGCAGTACACGGGTCATGAGCTGATGGTAGACCGCGGAATGCAGATGCTGGGGTGTGATCGCAAGCCCGTGATTCTTACCATGGGGCGTTCTGGTACGAACCTATGTACCAGAGGTGAGAGCCTGGTGAGAGCCTTGGAAAAGGCGTGCAGGGTTCCATTGACGCCTGTGATCCATCTCTCAAGTCCTTCCATTTCCGGCACTGTCCTGCCGTATGGTGAAAGACGCCTTTTGCAGCACGGGGACCTTTGGCAGAGCAGTTCACGCTGAAGGTCTCTTTTGTGTGCGGGCCGGCCACCGCCAGCCTTGAAACACGTTGCGCGTCCCCACCAGCAAGGAACGACCAATGGCGTCCAGCCTGACGAAGGACTCGGCCCGCCGGGGCACCCCCGGAACCGAGCAGACCTTCTTCGGCCACCCCCGCGGACTGGCCACTCTCTTCATGACCGAGATGTGGGAGCGTTTCTCCTACTACGGCATGAGGGCTCTCCTCCCGCTGTACCTCGTCGCCCCCGGCGGCCTCCACCTCAGCGCCGCCACCGCGACCGCGATCTACTCCGTGTACGTCTCGCTGGTGTACCTGCTCGCCCTGCCGGGCGGCTGGTTCGGCGACCGCGTCTGGGGTCCCCGCAAGACCGTCGCCGTCGCCGGCGCGGTGATCATGCTCGGCCACCTCACGCTGGCCCTGCCGTCCTCCGGCACCTTCTACGCGGGCCTCGGCCTCGTGGCGATCGGCTCCGGCCTGCTGAAGGCCAACATCTCCCCGATGGTCGGCCACCTCTACGACGGCCCCGACGACCCGCGCCGGGACGGTGGCTTCACCGTCTTCTACATGGGCATCAACCTCGGCGCGTTCGCCGCGCCGCTGGTCATCGGCACCATCGGTGAGAACGTCAACTGGCACCTGGGCTTCGCCCTCGCCGCGCTCGGCATGGCGCTGGGCCTCGGCCAGTTCCTGATCGGCTCCCGCCACCTGGCGGACCGTTCCAGCGTCGTCCCGACCCCGCTGTCGGAGCAGGAGAAGGCCTCGACCCTGCGCAAGGCCGCGATCTGGGCCGGTGTCGCCGTGGTCTTCTACGCGATCGTCGGCTTCTCGGGCCACTACACGCTGAACTGGATCCTGGTCCCGCTGACCCTGCTCGGCCTGATCATCCCGGTGATGGTGCTGGCCCGCATCAAGCGCGACAAGGACCTGGACCGCAGCGAGCAGAAGTCGATGTCGGCGTACATCTGGTTCTTCGTCGCCGCGGCCGTGTTCTGGATGATCTACGACCAGGGCGGCTCGACCCTGTCGATCTTCGCCGACTCCTCGGCCGACAACACCATCTTCGGCTGGGAGTTCCCGGTCTCCTGGTACCAGTCGGTCAACCCGGTCCTGATCATGGCGCTGGCCCCGGTCTTCGCCTGGTTCTGGCTGGCGCTGAACCGGCGCGGCAAGGAGCCGAGCACGATCGTGAAGTTCGCCTCGGGCCTGGTCCTGGTCGGCGCGTCCTTCTTCCTGTTCCTCGCCCCGCTGGCGATCGCCGACGGCGGTCACAAGGCGGCGGCGGCCTGGCTGGTGGCGATCTACTTCGTCCAGACCGTCGGTGAGCTCCTGCTCTCCCCGGTCGGCCTGTCGGTGACGACGAAGATGGCCCCGGCGAAGTACGCCTCCCAGATGATGGGCGTCTGGTTCCTCGCGGTCACCGCGGGCGACGCCACGACGGGCCTGCTGTCCATCGCCGGCGTCGACCTCAACAAGACGGGCATCGTCGCCCTGGAGGCCACGCTCGCCGTGCTCGCCGGCGCCGCGGTCTGGATGTACCGCAGCCGCGTCAAGGAACTCATGGGCAGCGTCCGCTGACCCGAGGACTGTGACGAAGGGCCGCCGCACCCCCCGGTGTGGCGGCCCTTCAGGTTTTTCAGACGGGCCCCCGGTGCGGCGGCCCTTCGGGGCCTTCAGACGCGTCGCCTGCCCGGCAGGAACGTGAACACCGCCGCGCCCAGCAGTACGGCCGTGCCGGCCACCAGGCCCAGGGCCTTCAGGGCGCCGTGGTCCTCGGCGCCGGTCGCCGCCAGGCCGCCCGAGGAGGAGCCGCCGCCCGAGGACGAGCCGCCGCCGGTCGAGGAGCCGCCGGACGCCCCGCCCTCCTGCTTAGAGGTGTCGAGCTTCAGGGACACCGAGGTCGAGTCCGGCGTGCAGGTGGTCGTCGTGCCGAGGGCCTTGATCGTCAGGACGCCCGGCGACAGCGTGGACTCGCCCGTCGCCCCCGGCCTGTAGGTGCCGGTCATGTCCGGGATCTCGATCGGGTCGCCCGCCTTGATGTCCTCGGCGTTGGTCGGGCCCTCCACAGGGACCGAACCCTTGTCGGCGCCGCCCAGGACGACCTCCATCGAGGGCTTGATGGAGTCCTTCGGGATGTTGGCCGGGCTGTTCATCGGGGACTTCTTGAACTGCACCGTGAGGCCGTAGTTCCCGCCGTCCTTCTTGGCGTTGATCTGGATCGTGGACGTCGCCTTCTGCTCGCCGATCGGCGACTTGCAGGTGTAGGGGATGTCGACGACCTTGCCCTGGAAGTCGGTCTGTCCGCCGTCGGACTGCGTGGCGCTCGCGGTCGGCTCCTCGGACGCGCTGGAGCTCGGGCTCTCGCTCGGCTCGTCGGAGGAGGTCGGGGTCGGCGAACTCCCGTCACCCGCCTGCACGTCGATCGTCGCCGCCGTCGGCACCTGCGCGCTCGGCGTGCACTTGGTGTCCGTGCCGTACGCGGTGACCGTGTACGCGTCCGGCGTCAGCGTCACCTCACCGGCCGTCGTCAGCTTCAGCGTGCCCTTCATGTCGGAGAGCACCATGTCGCCGCCCTTGGGGATGGGCGGGTTCTGCTGCGGCCCCGCCATGGCGATGTCGGTGCTCTGCGCGCCGGCCGCCTTGAGGGTGCCGGTCGGCTTGACCTGGTTCTCCCCGATGTCGATGAGGTCGGGGTTCTTCGAGGCGGCCTGGACGAACTTCCACACCACCTCGACCTCGTCGCCGACCTCGGCGGTGGCCGGCGCGGTGATCTCCACCTTGGTGGTGCCGTCCACGGGGTCGAGGCCGACGCCGGCGGGCGGCACGCAGTGGGTCGCGTACGACACCTCCGCGGCCTGTGCGGGCGCGACGGCGACGCCGATCAGGACGCCCGCCCCGCAGAGCGCCAGCGCGACTCTCGCACGGTCGGGTACGGCTCTCCTTCGCTTGCTCACGTGGATCCCTTTCTGGTGGGGGTCGTCGGGCTGTCGTCGTGCGGTGCGGAGAGCCGACCGGCCGTGCCCGGATCGGAGTCCGGGGTGAACCACGGCAGGGTCGAGGGCGGGGGCGGCTGTTCGGCGGGGCCGGTGCGCAACCCCGGCAGCCGCAGGGTGAGTTCGGGCAGCCGCAGCCGGGCGGGGGCCCGCTGCGGGCGACCCGGGCGGCGCGGCCGTACCCGGTCGACCACGGCCATCCCGAGACGGAACAGGGCGGCGGGCACGACCAGGCAGACCAGGACCCAGAACAGGGTCACGCCCCAGGGGCGGCCCACCCCCCAGGGCTGTTCGGCGAGGACCTTGCCGCCGTACTTCAGCGAGACCGTGTAGTCGCCGTGCGCGCCGCCCGTCAGCTCGACGGGCAGTTCGACGCGGGCCTTCCTGCCGGGCTCGATCGTGCCGCGCCACTGCTGTTCCTCCCACTGCGGGGCGAACACGCCGTGGGAGGTGCCGACTTGGAAGACGGGGTTCTTGACGGCCGAGGTGCCGACGTTGCCGACGGTGAAGACCAGGGTGCGGGCGGGCGGCGCCCCGAACCAGGTGAGCAGCCCGCCGGAGCCGTCGAGGCGGGTGTCGGTGAGGATCGACAGCCGGCCGCCGGAGGTCTCGGCGGGCAGCGGCTCCACCGCGTGCCCGGCCACTTGGAAGATCGCGTCCGCTTCCGCCTTCGCCCCGGTCACCGTCGCCACGTGCACCACGCAGGGGCAGGGCACCGGGGGTTCGGCGACCGGGAGTTTCCTGCTGAAGCGGCCCTTGGCGTCGGTGGTGACGGCCCGGCCGTCGGCGTTGGCACAGGAGTTGGTGCCGCCGGGCACCCCCCGTGCGGGCACGGCCTGGCCGCAGACGAGGATCATCAGCAGCGCTTTCGGCCGCCAGCCGCTGCCGGTGACGGTAATCGAACCGCCGGTCCCCGCCTGCGACTTGGACAGCTTGACGACGGGCTGCTCGGCGGCCCGCACCGGGCCGGCCGAGACCGACGCCAGCAGCAGCGCCAGCACCGCCGCCCCGAGAATCCGCAGCTTCACGACACCGCTCCCGTCAACTCGGCTTCCGGACAAGAGGGTTCGGCCGGGCCCGCCCCAGGGCGCCCACGACGCCGTACGACGAACAGCCGCCGTACGACGAACAGCGCACCCCCGGCCACCGCCACCCCCACCCCGCCCGCCACCGCGCCCCACGGCCCGACGCCCGCCGAGACCCGCGCCTCGTCCCGTGCGCCGCCCGCCGCCGTGACCGTCAGCCGCACCTCGACGGAGTCCAGCGCGGGGCCCTCCCAGGGCTCGCTCAACTCGGTGCGGCTGCCCGGCGCGAGGGCGACGGGCAGGGCGCGCGGGGCGCGGTCGAGGAGGGGGCCGAGAAGGCCGTCGGCGTGGACGGCGAGCCGGGGTGCGAGCGCGGTCGTACCACGGTTGACCAGCTCGTACGTGATGCGGTCGGCGTGCACGGAGACGTGTTCGACGGTCAGGGCCGACACCGTGGGAACGGTGGCCCGCAGATGGACGGGGACGCGCCGGGTGGTGCCGTCGCCGGCGCGCGCGACGAGCCGGGCGGTGGCGTCGTGGGCCGGGACGGTCACCGTGAAGGGCACCTCGGTGCGGGTGCGCGGGGGCAGCCGGAGCCGGGCGTGCGCGAACGTGACCTCGGCGCCCTCCGCGCGCAGCGAGACGTCCACGGGCGTGCGGCCGCGGTTGGTCAGGGACACCGTGTCCTCCAGGACCGTGCCGGGCCCGCCCTCGGCGTAGAACGACGGCCGCGCCTCCCCGGCGGGCGCGGCCGACCAACCGTCGTCACCGGCGGCGGCGTGCGCGGCCGGGACGGCGGCGAGCAGGGTGAGGACGGTGAGGAGGGTCAGGCCCAGGACACGGACGGCGGACGGCATCGGCGGCTCCGGCTGGCGTACGGCTCACGGGTGCGGCGGGTCTCCGGCTGGCGTACGGCTCACGGGGTGTCTCCGGCTGTCGTACGGCTGGCGGGGTCGGCGGCGGGGCTGCGGGTGTCGGACGGCGCGGGGCCGGCGGCGGGGCACCGGCTGTCGAGCGGCGCGGGGCCGGCGGCGGGGCACCGGCTGTCGAGCGGCGCGGGGCCGGCGCGGCGAGGCTCCGGCTTGCCGTACCGGCTCACGGGGTCAGCGGCGGGTTGCCGCCTGGTGCCGCCTCGTCAGCCACAGCGTGCCGGCCGCGCCCGCGAGGAGGACCGTGCCGCCGAGGGTGCCGAGGGCGATCGCCGAGTCCTCGGGGCCGGTCTGCGGGAGTTCGGCGCCGGAGTCGCTGCCGCTCTGGGTGCCGCTGCCGCCGGAACCTCCGCTCGCGGCCGTGACGTCCAGGGTGAGCGACGGGCCGGGACTGTTCGTCGGCGTGCACGTGGTCGTCGTGCCGAGGGCCTTGATGGTGAGGACGCCCGCGGTGAAGGTGACCTTGCCGGACTTCTTCGGGGTGTACGTCCCGCTCAAGTCGCTGATCTTGATGGGGGTGTTGGCGGGGACGACCGCCTGGTTGGCCGGCCCGGACACGCTGAGGGTGCCGCTGTCGGCGCCGCCCAGCTTGATGACGGCACTCGGGGCCATCGCACCCTTGCCCAGGTCGACCGGGCTGGAGGAGACGCCCTTCTGCCACGACATGGTGATCTTGTAGCCGCTGCCGCTCTTGACGCCCTTGATGTCGATGGGCGAGACGGCGCTCTTGTCGCCGATCGGTGTCTTGCACTGGTACTTGACGTCGACGACCTCGGCATGGGCGGCGGGGGCGGCCATCAGCACCGCCGAGCCGGCCAGGGCCGCGGCGGACGCGAGCGCGGCGGTTCGATTCCGGTACGACACGGTTCCGCTCCCTCTTCGTCGATTCCTGACGGCACATCAGATTCGGCCGTCAAGGTACGCCCGGGGTCGTGAGGAAGGAAGACACGGTGCGCGCCGGAGTTGTGACGATCCGGCGCGCACCGAAGGGGGTTCGGGTGGAGGCCCGGGTGGTGAGCTAACCCTGGGTAACCCGAGGGCGGAGGACATCCGGCAGGCCCCGGTGCCGCAGCACCTCCGGGACCGCCACCGTCCCGTCCGGCCACTGGTGCTGCTCCAGGATCGCGGGGAGGAGACGGCTGGTGGCAAGGCCCGAGGCGTTGAGGGTGTGCACGTACGCCGTCCTGCCGCCGCCCGCCGGGCGGTAGCGGATGCCGCCGCGCCGGGCCTGGTACTCGCGGGCGTTCGACACCGAGCTGACCTCGGCGTACGCGCCGAGGCTGGGCAGCCACACCTCGACGTCGTAGGTCTTGGCCTGGGCGGGGCTGGTGTCTTTGGCGGCGAGTTTGGTGACGCGGTAGTGGAGGCCGAGCCCGGCCACCAACTCCTCGGCCCGCGCGAGGAGTTCCAGCTGGGCGGCCTCCGAGTCCTCCGGCCGGGCGAACTGGAACAGCTCGACCTTGTTGAACTGGTGGCCGCGCAGGGTGCCGCGCTCCGCGGTGCGGTGGCTGCCGCTCTCCACCCGGTAACAGGGCGTGTAGGCCACGTACTTGAGCGGCAGGTCGCGCTCGTCGAGGGTCTCGCCGCGGTGCAGGTTGACGAGGGCGGTCTCGGCGGTGGGGAGCAGGAAGCGGCGTCCACCGCCCTCGCCGGTGCGGAAGACCTCGTCGGCGAACTTCGGGAACTGGCCCGCGGTGTAACCGGCCTCCTCGGTCAGCAGGTGCGGGGGCAGCACGAACTCGTAGCCCGCCCGGCGGTGCGCGTCGAGGAAGTGGTTGAGCAGCGCCCACTCCAGGGCGGCGCCCTCGCCCCGGTAGACCCAGTAGCCGTTGCCGGCGAGACGGACGCCACGGCGGTGGTCGACCAGGCCGAGTTCCTCGCTGAGCGTCACGTGATCCCGTACCGGCTGGGCGAGTTCGGGCGGGGCGCCGACAGTCCGTACGACCTGGTTGTGTTCCTTGCCGCCCGCGAGGACGTCGTCGGCCGGGAGGTTGGGCAGTCCGTCGAGGAACTCCTGATGCCGCTGGGCGAGCCGCCTGAGCGCCGCGTCGGCTTCGGCGAGCCGTCCGGTCAACTCCTGGGCCTGGGCCTGAAGTTCCTCACCCGGGTCGCCGTCCCTGCGCCGGGCGCCCACGGCGGCCGAGATCCGGCGCCGCTCGGCCCGTAGTTCCTCCACGGCGGTACGGGCCGCGCGGAACTCGGCGTCGAGGGCGAGGAAGCCGGGGACGTCGACGTCGACGCCCCGCTTGCGCAGGCCGTCGCGGACACGGTCGGGGTGCTGTCGGATGAGGGTGACGTCGAGCATGTCGCTGCTCCGTCCGGTCTCGTCCGGAGCGGCATGCACCGCCCCGGGGCTGATCCCTCGGGGCGTGGGCGAGAGGGTGCTCGCGGTGCCACCACGCCTTCACCGCCGTACGCCACTGTCGTGGGTACGACGGTCTCGTCGGGCCCGGTGACGGGGGCCGGCCGGCGGGGCATTTCCTCCCCGCACTCGGGAGTGGATTCGCGCCGGGCCGGCGAGGCCGCCCTCACACCCACCGGCGGCTCTCTCGACTCGCGTGACCCGGGCTACTTGTCTCCGTCAGCGCGTTGTGGCCGAGGGTAGGGGACGGGGCGGGGGCGGGGGAAACGGATTTCGGGCGGCCGGAACGGCGACGGCCGGGGCCCCTCGTACAGGTCCCGGCCGCGCCTCGGTCGTACCGCCCCGGTGGTGTCAGTGGAGCATGCCGACCTGGTAGTCGCCGGCCGGCTGACGGGTCATGACGTTCATGCGGTTGAAGAAGTTGATCACGCCGATCAGCATCACGAGGGCCAGCAGCTGCTCCTCGTCGTAGTGCTTCGCGGCGTTCTGCCACACGTCGTCCGGCACTCCGGAGCCGTCGGCGAGCCGGGTGCCCGCCTCCGTCAGCTCCAGCGCCGCCCGCTCCGGCTCGGTGAAGGCCTTGGCCTCGCGCCACGCGGCGACCATGAGCAGCCGGTGCTGGGTCTCTCCCGCGGCGGCGGCCTCCTTGGTGTGCATGTCGAGGCAGGCCCCGCAGCCGTTGATCTGGCTCGCGCGGATCTTGACCAGCTCCTGTGTCGCGGCCGGTACGCCGGACTCGGCGACCGCCTTGTTCGCCGCGATGAGGTGAGGCAGGACCTTGCCCAGGAGGGGGGTGCCGTGGGGGGAGAGCCGGGCTTCCATGGTGTGCTCCTCTGCCGTTGCTTGGCCTTACACACCTAGGACTGAAGGACCCGGTCCATTTGTGACATCAGCGAATGTGACCTGCGTCACGTGCGATAGCCACCGCTTACGCGGGCGCTCCGAGCTCCGCCCAGACCGTCTTGCCCGTCACCCCGGGGTTACGGATGACCCCCCAGTCGAGGCAGAGCCGCTGCACGATGAACATGCCGTGGCCGCCGGGACGGCCCGCGCGGTGCGGGGTGCGCGGCGCCGGCTGGCCCGTGCCGCGGTCGGAGACCTCGACGCGGATCACCTTGTTGTCGCAGGCGATCCACAGCTCGTCCGGCCCCTCGGCATGCAGACAGGCGTTGGTGACCAGCTCGGAGACGACGAGCAGCACGTCCTCGGCGGCGGCCCGCTGGTCCGCGGTGGCGGCGGGCAGCCAGCCCCACGCGTACAGCGCCTGCCGGGCGAAGTCGCGGGCCAGCGGGACGACCCCGCTCGCGCCGTCGAAGCTCAGCCTGCGGACCTGCCGGCCCGCCGAGGAGTCAGACGGCACGACCGCACCCCCTTCGGACGCCCCGGAAGCGCCGTCGGCCTCCCGGCCGCGGTCGCCCGGCGAGTAAGGCCGGGTGCTGCTCATCAGCGCTTCACCTCACCGATTCACCAAGTCATCAATTCACGATTCAATAGTCACGTCGCGGACGTGTCCCCCGCGCGACTTTTGCGGATGTCGCCTCCGCGACGCCCAGGATGTCTCCTGCCCGACCGAACCGGCAGAACACCCCCTGTTTCGGTACGGAAGGCGACACGCGGGAAAAGCGCCGTGCCACCCGGGACGGCGACGAGCTCCGCGCGGCCGGCACGGACCGGCTCAGCCGGCCTCGTCGGCCAGGGCCGCGGCGAGCGTGTCATGCACGGTGAAGACCGCGTCCGCACCCGTGATCTCGAAGACGCGCGCCACCACGGGCAGCATCCCCGCGAGATGCACCCCACCCCCGGCGGCCTCCGCCTTCAGTCGCGCCCCCAGCAGTACGTTCAGGCCCGTGGAGTCACAGAACTCCAGGCGCGAACAGTCGACCACCAGGCGACTGAAGCCCTTGGCGAGGCACTCCTCGAGTGGCTCACGCAACAAATCGGCCGTGTGGTGATCGAGCTCACCTGCCGGGGTCACGACGGCGCTGGCGCCCTCTTCCCGCACCTCGACCAGAAGCCGGCCAGACTGTGCGCTGCCGACCGTCCCGCGGTCCATGCCGTCTCTCTCTCCCGACGTCGTGGCTGCTGTTGACGCCCTCGAACACTACGCCTTCCTCACACACCCTGACACCTGAACATCCGCACACAAACGGACATTTCTCCACAGAACGCACTTGCGGTGAGGTCGGGATAGCGGGTAGGGCTAGTAGGGACACGTACTCGACACGGCCGGCTTTGGAGGCGCCGCACACCGCAGTGCACGCACGGCTTCGGCAGCCACATGCCGAGAACGATGGAGGACATCATGTCACCCCGGCTCGACGCATCGCATACCCAGATCGCGACGTCGACATCCCCCCCGGAACAGCTGGATCCCATCGAGCAGCTCGAACAGATGGAACGGATCGAGCAGGACCAGCGGGACGACCTGCTGGCCGGGCTTCCGGAGATCCCCCCGTACGACGAGGTGGGGCCGGTGGACGCACGAGCCCTGTCCAAGACCCTCTTCGCGCGCCTGGAGTCGCTGGAGGAGGGCACCCACGAATACTCGTACGTCCGCAACACGCTCGTCGAGCTCAACCTGGCCCTGGTCAAGTTCGCCGCCTCCCGCTTCCGCTCCCGCAGCGAGCCGATGGAGGACATCATCCAGGTCGGCACGATCGGCCTGATCAAGGCGATCGACCGCTTCGAGCTCAGCCGCGGTGTGGAGTTCCCCACCTTCGCGATGCCGACGATCGTCGGCGAGATCAAGCGCTTCTTCCGCGACACCTCGTGGTCGGTGCGGGTACCCCGCCGTCTTCAGGAACTCCGCCTCGACCTGGCCAAGGCCGGCGACGAACTGGCGCAGAAGCTGGACCGGGCACCGACGGTCGCCGAACTCGCCGAGCGCCTGGGGCTGACGAAGGACGAGGTCGTGGAGGGCATGGCCGCCTCCAACGCGTACACCGCGTCGTCGCTGGACGCGCAGCCGGAGGAGGACGACGCCGAGGGCGCGCTGGCGGACCGGATCGGTTACGAGGACCACGGCATCGAGGGCATCGAGTACGTGGAGTCCCTGAAGCCCCTGATCGCCGACCTCCCCGCCCGGGACCGGAAGATCCTGTCCCTGCGCTTCGTGGCGGGCATGACCCAGTCGGAGATCGGCGACGAGCTGGGCATCTCGCAGATGCATGTGTCACGGCTGCTGTCGCGGACGCTGGTGCGGCTGCGAAAAGGGCTGACAGTCGAGGATTGACCCCTGGTTTTTTCAGGTGCGGGACTGCTTTTCAGGTGCGGGGCGTGTGCGTCAGACGACGCGCACGCCCCGTCGCCATACCCCGCTCACCAGCGGCACCCCCGGCCGGTAGGCCAGGTGGACGTGGCTCGGGGCGTCGAGGAGGGTGAGGTCCGCCCGGGCGCCCGCGGTGATCCTGCCGACGTCCGTGCGCCGCAGGGCGGCCGCGCCGCCCGCCGTGGCCGACCAGACCGCCTCGTCCGGGGTCATGCCCATGTCCCGCACGGCGAGCGCGATGCAGAACGGCACGGACGAGGTGAAGGACGAGCCCGGGTTGCAGTCGGTGGACAGGGCCACGGTGACACCGGCGTCGAGGAGGCGACGGGCGTCCGGCCACTCGGCGCGGGTGGAGAACTCGGCGCCGGGCAGCAGCGTGGCGACGGTGTCGCCGTTCGCGAGGGCGTCGACGTCGGCGTCCGTGAGGTGGGTGCAGTGGTCGGCGCTGGCGGCGTCGAGTTCGACGGCCAGCTGGACGCCGGGGCCGTAGGACAGCTGGTTGGCGTGGATGCGCGGGTGCAGGCCCTTGGCCTTGCCGGCGGTGAGGATCGCGCGGGCCTGGTCGCCGTCGAACGCGCCCTTCTCGCAGAAGACGTCGATCCAACGGGCGTACGGGGCACAGGCGTCGAGCATCTCGCCGGTGACGAGGGCCACGTACGCGGCCGGGTCGTCGGCGTGGTCCGGGGAGACGATGTGCGCGCCGAGGTAGGTGACCTCGTCGGTGTGGGCGGCGGCGATGCGCAGGGCGCGGGCCTCGTCCTCGACCGTGAGGCCGTAGCCGGACTTCGTCTCGAAGGTCGTCGTGCCCTGGCGCAGGGCCTCGTCGAGATAGCGGGTGAGGTTCGCTTCGAGATCCTCGTCGCTCGCGGCGCGGGTCGCGGCGACCGTCGTCCGGATGCCGCCCGCGGTGTAGGAGCGGCCCGACATGCGGGCGTTGAACTCCTGGGTGCGGTCGCCCGCGAAGACGAGGTGGGAGTGGGAGTCCACGAACCCGGGCAGGACGGCCCGTCCCCCGGCGTCGACGCGATTGTCAGTGGCGGGTGCTTTGCTTGATTCACCGGTCCACGCGACGTGGTCGCCGTCGATGACGACGGCCGCGTCCTGGATCAGACCGAGGGGGGAGCGGTCACCGAGGGAGGGGTCGTTGGTGACGAGCGCGGCGATGTTGGTGATGACGGTGCTGCTCATGGCGGTGGCGTCCTTCGGGGTGGTGGTCAGCCGCGGAGGGCGTCGACGGCCCGCGCGAGGGCTTGCGGCACATCCGGTACGAGTGTGTGCGCCCCGTCGCGTACGACCTGCCGGCCGCCCACGACCGTGTGCCGTACGTCCGCTGCCGTCGCCGCGAATACGGCCGTCTCGGCGCCCAGCCGGGGCAGCGGGCCCGCTGTCCTGACCGAGTCGAGCGCGATCGTCGTGAGGTCGGCGAGGGCGCCGGGCTCGATGGTGCCCGCCGCGTCCCAGCCGAGGGCCGCGTGGCCGTCGGCGGAGGCGGCCCGCAGCAGCGCCGCCGCGGTCCAGTGGCCGCGGGTGCGGGTGCGCAGCCGCTCGTTCAGCTCCATCGCGCGGGCCTCTTCGAGCAGGTCGATGACGGCGTGGCTGTCGGAGCCGAGGGAGAGCGGGGACCCGGCCTTCTGCAAGGCCACGGCCGGGCCGATGCCGTCGGCGAGGTCCCGCTCGGTGGTCGGGCACATGCACGTCCCGGTCCCCGAGCCGCCGAGGAGGGCGATGTCCTCGTCGGTGAGGTGGGTGTTGTGGACGCCGGTGGTGCGGGGGCCGAGGACGCCGTGGTCGGCGAGGAGCCGGGTGGGGGTGCGACCGTGGGCCTCCCGGCAGGCGTCGTTCTCGGCGGTCTGCTCGGACAGGTGGACGTGCAGCGGCGCCCGCCGCTCCTCGGCCCATGCGGCCACGGTCGCCAACTCGCCCGCGGGCACGGCCCGTACGGAGTGGATCGCGACCCCGATCCGCGCGTGATCCCGTTCCTTGAGAAGTGAACAGCGTTCGGCCCAGGCCTCGGCGGTGCCGTCGGAGAAGCGGAGCTGGTGGGTGTTGGGGGGCTGTCCGAAGCCGGCGGAGAGATAGGCGGTGTCGAGGAGGGTGATGCGGATACCGGCGTCGGCGGCGGCCGCGATCAGGGCCTCGCCCATGGCGTTGGGGTCGGCGTAGGGGGTGCCGCCGGGGGCGTGGTGGACGTAGTGGAACTCGCCGACGGAGGTCACGCCGGCCAGCGCCATCTCCGCGTACACGGCCCGGGCGAGGGCGTGGTAGCTCTCCGGGGTCAGCCGGTCGGCGGTGGCGTACATGACCTCGCGCCAGGTCCAGAAGGTGCCGGAGCCGACCTGGACGGTGCCGCGCAGGGCGCGGTGGAAGGCGTGGCTGTGGGCGTTGGCGAGGCCGGGGAGGGTGAGGCCGCGCAGGATCTCGGCGCCGGGCGGCGGGGTGGGCACGTCCGTGCGGACGGCGGTGATCCGGCCGTCCGCGACCTCGACGGCGACGCCCGGCTCGACGTGGGTGTCGAGCCAGGCGTGCTCCAGCCAGTACGTCGTCACGAGGTGGCCAGTCCTTCCAGTACGTCGGCGAGGGCGAGGACCCCGGCCACGCAGTCGTCCTCGGCCGCGAACTCGGCCGGGGAGTGCGAGACGCCGGTGGGGTTGCGTACGAACAGCATGGCGGTCGGGATCGTCCCGGACAGGATTCCGGCGTCGTGTCCGGCACCGGTACCCAGGACGGGGACGCTGAAGTCCGTGTCCTTCGCCTCCTTGCCCAGGATGCGGGCCAGTTCGTCGCGCAGGGCGTGGTCGAACTCGACGACGGGGGTGAAGGACTCCCGGACGATGTCGAGGGCGATGCCGTGGGCGTCGGCGTACTCGCGGGCGGCCTTCTCGATCCCGCCGACCACCTGGTCCAGGCTCGCCTGGTCGGCGGCGCGGGAGTCGAGCCAGCCGCGCACGAGGGAGGGGATCGCGTTGACGCCGTTGGGTTCGACGGAGATCTTGCCGAAGGTGGCGACGGCACCGGCGAGTTCGGCCTCGCGGCGGGCGGCGAGGACGGTCTCGGCGTACGACAGCATGGGGTCGTGCCGGTCGACGAGACGGGTGGTGCCGGCGTGGTTCGCCTCGCCCCGGAAGTCGAAGCGCCAGCGGCCGTGCGGCCAGATGGCGCTGGCGATGCCGACGCGGTCGCCGGACAGGTCCAGCGCGCGGCCCTGCTCGACGTGCAGTTCGACGAAGGCGCCGATGCGGCCGAGCCGCTCGTGGTCGGCCCCGATGGCGTCGGGGTCGTACCCGGCGGCCTCCATGGCCCGGGGCAGGCTGATGCCCTCGCCGTCGGTCAGCCGGTGCGCCTGCTCGACGGTGAGCTGCCCGGAGGCGAGCCGTGAGCCGACGCAGGCGAGCCCGAAGCGGGCGCCTTCCTCGTCGCCGAAGTTGACGATGGCGAGGGGCTTGGTGAACTCCACCCGCCGGGCCCGCAGTTCGTCGAGCGCGGCGAAGGACGACACGACGCCGAGCGGCCCGTCGAAGGCCCCGCCGTCGGGCACGGAGTCCAGATGCGACCCGGTGACGACGGCGTCCCCGGCGGTCGGGTCCCCGAGCCAGGCCCATTGGTTGCCGTTCCGGTCGAGCTCGTAGCTCATCCCCCGCGCCTCGGCCTGCTCCTTGAACCAGGCCCGGCATTCGGCGTCGGCGCCGGTCCAGGCGAAGCGGCGGTAGCCGTGGGAGTCGGGGTGGCGGCCGATGGGGAGCAGCTCGCGCCACATGGTGTGGAACGAGCTGCCGTGGGACGTCTGCGTCACGCCGAGTCACCCTCGCGCATCGGGATCCGCACGCCCCGCTCGTCGGCGACCGACTCCGCGATGTCGTAGCCCGCGTCCACGTGCCGGATGACGCCCATGCCGGGGTCGTTGGTGAGGACGCGGCGGACCTTCTCGCCGCCGAGCTTGGTGCCGTCGGCGACGGTGACCTGGCCGGCGTGGATGGAGCGGCCCATGCCGACGCCGCCGCCGTGGTGGAGGGAGACCCAGGAGGCGCCGGACGCCACGTTGACCATGGCGTTGAGCAGCGGCCAGTCGGCGATCGCGTCGGAGCCGTCGAGCATGGCCTCGGTCTCGCGGTACGGCGAGGCCACCGATCCGGCGTCCAGGTGGTCGCGGCCGATGGCGAGGGGCGCCGCCAGCTCGCCGCTCGCGACCATGTCGTTGAAGCGCTCGCCGGCCTTGTCGCGCTCGCCGTAGCCCAGCCAGCAGATACGGGCCGGGAGGCCCTGGAAGTGGACGCGCTCGCCGGCCATCTTGATCCAGCGGGCGAGGGACTCGTTCTCCGGGAACAGGTCGAGGATCGCCTTGTCGGTCTTGGCGATGTCGGAGGCCTCGCCGGACAGGGCGGCCCAGCGGAAGGGGCCCTTGCCCTCGCAGAAGAGGGGGCGGATGTAGGCGGGGACGAAGCCGGGGAAGGCGAAGGCGCGGTCGTAGCCCGCGAGCTGGGCCTCGCCGCGGATGGAGTTGCCGTAGTCGAAGACCTCGGCGCCGGCGTCCATGAAGCCGACCATGGCCTCCACGTGCCGGGCCATGGACTCGCGGGAGCGGGTGGTGAACCCGGCCGGGTCCTTCGCCGCCGCGTCGGCCATGTCCTCGAAGGCGACGCCGACCGGCAGGTAGGACAGCGGGTCGTGCGCCGAGGTCTGGTCGGTGACGATGTCGATGGGGGCGCCCTCGGCGAGCATCTGCGGGAGCAGCTCGGCGGCGTTGCCGAGGAGGCCGATGGACAGCGGCTTGCGCTGGTCGCGGGCCTCGGTGGCGAGCTGGAGCGCGTGGGCGAGGCTGTCGGCCTTGACGTCGAGGTAGCGGTGCTCGATGCGGCGCTCGATGGCGCGCGGGTCGCAGTCGATACAGATCGCGACGCCGTCGTTCATGGTGACCGCGAGGGGCTGGGCGCCGCCCATGCCGCCGAGGCCGGCGGTGAGGGTGATGGTGCCCGCGAGGGTGCCGTTGAACTTCTTGGCGGCGACGGCGGCGAAGGTCTCGTAGGTGCCCTGGAGGATGCCCTGGGTGCCGATGTAGATCCAGGAGCCGGCGGTCATCTGGCCGTACATGGTCAGGCCGAGGGCCTCCAGGCGGCGGAACTCCTCCCAGTTCGCCCAGTCGCCGACCAGGTTGGAGTTGGCAATGAGGACGCGCGGGGCCCACTCGTGGGTCTGCATGACGCCGACGGGGCGGCCGGACTGGACCAGCATGGTCTCGTCCTGCTTGAGGGTGCGCAGCGTGCGGACCATCGCGTCGAAGGAGCGCCAGTCGCGGGCGGCCTTGCCGGTGCCGCCGTAGACGACGAGCTTGTCGGGGTGCTCGGCGACCTCGGGGTCGAGGTTGTTCTGGAGCATCCGCAGGGCGGCTTCCTGCTGCCATCCCAGGGCACTCAGTTCCGTACCGCGCGGCGCTCGTACGGGGCGGGGTCCTGACATGGTCTGCCTCCTGGCGGATTGTTTGAGTCTCTATTCACATCCTGACGTTCTGAATAGAGCTAGTCAATAGGGTGGTCCGTCAGCGCGGGCGCGCCGCGGATGTTTGGCTGGATGCATGGGCGCAGACGCTGGATCTATGGGCGCGGACAACGACCTGACGGGGGACGTCGTGGATATCGGGCAGCAAGGGGACCGTGCGGTCCGGCGGGACGAGGCGGTGCGGGCCGCGGTGGAGCAGGGGTTGCTGGGGCCGGACTCCCCGATCGTCGGCCTTCTGGACGTCTGCGGCATCCGGGAGTCGGCGGCCGAGCTGCGGGCCGCGTTCGACGCCGTCACCGCGCCCGGCACCCCGGTGCTGCACGCCTTCGCGGTGAAGGCGACCCCACTGGTGCCGGTGCTGCGGCTGCTGCGGGAGGCCGGGATCGGCGCGGAGGTGGCGAGCCCGGGTGAGCTGGCGCTGGCACGGGCGGCGGGGCTCACCCCGCGGCAGACGGTGCTGGACTCGCCCGCGAAGACACCGGCCGAGCTGCGGGAGGCCCTCGCCCTCGGGATCGCCGTCAACGCCGACAACCCGCAGGAGCTGGACCGCATCGACGCCCTCATGCGGTCCGGCCCGAGTCGCTCGCCGCTCGGGATCCGGGTGAATCCGCAGATCGGCGGGGGCTCCATCGGGGCGACCTCGACGGCGACGGCGACCTCGAAGTTCGGGGTGGCGCTGCGCGACCCCGGCGCCCGGGAGTGGGTCCTACGCGCCTACGCCGACCGGCCCTGGCTGAACCGGCTGCACGCGCACACCGGCTCCCAGGGCATCCCGCTGTCCCTGATGGCCCAGGGGGTCGCGGAGACGTACGCGCTCGCCGAGGAGATCAACCGGCACCTCGGACGCCCGCAGATCGACACCATCGACATCGGCGGCGGACTGCCGGTGAACTTCGGCTCGGACGCGACGGCGCCGACGTACGCGCAGTACGCGCGCCTGCTGAGCGAGGCCGTGCCGGGGCTGTTCGACGGGCGGTACGGGCTGGTGACCGAGTTCGGGCGGTCGCTGCTGGCCAAGCACGGCACGATCGTGGCGCGGGTGGAGTACGCCAAGAGCGCGGGCGGGCGGCCGGTCGCGGTGACGCACGCGGGCGTGCAGGTGGCGACGCGGACGGTGTACGTGCCGGGGTCGTGGCCGCTCAGGATCGCCGCGTACGACGGGAAGGGGCGGCCGAAGGCGGGGGCCGACGTGGTGCAGGACGTCGCCGGGCCGGCCTGCTTCTCGGGCGACCTGCTCGCCGAGGCGAGGGCGCTCCCGCTGCTCGAACAGGGCGACTACGCGGCGGCGTTGGACACGGGCGCGTACTACTTCGCGCACCACTACGCCTACAACTCCCTCGCGCGGCCCGGCATCTACGGGTTCGCGCCGGGCGAGGGCGGCGGCGTCGCCTTCGCGACCGTGCGCACCCCGCAGACGCTCGACGAGATCGTGGCCGAGTCCGGAGGGGCGCACGCCGCCTCGCTCACCACCCTCGGGACGACCGCGCGCCCTTGACGCACGCCGGTGGACATGTGGGTCAACTGATCCGAAAACGAGCTCAGTTGACCCACCCTAGCCATCCGCCGCATGTTCCACCGGAAAATGCCGGAATCCTCACCCCTCGCCCACACCCTGCGTAGTTTCGGCGTCACTCAGCCGAACCCCAGGCGGGAGGGGAACTCACGGTGCCCGGTATCGACGAGTGTCTGCTCGAAGTCATGCAACTGCCCGGTGCCCGGGGCGCCGCGCTCGTCGACTGGACGAGCGGACTGGCCCTGGGCACCGCCGGCGAGTCACCGGGCGGTGACTACGAGACGGCCGCGGCCGAGGCCGCCGAGCTGGCCCGACTGGCCGCCGAGCACCGGGCGTTCGCCCCGGACGACGACATCACCGACCCCCCGGTCGAGGACGTCATCATCAGCAACCGGGACAGCTACCACGTCCTGTGCTTCGTCCAGACGTCGTTCGACAGCAGCGTCTTCCTGCATCTGTGGCTGGCCCGCACGGAGGGCAACCTCGCGCTGGCCCGCATCCGGCTCGGCGAGATGACCGGACGGCTGGTCCTCGGATGACGGCGGTGACCACCACACCGCCGCCCCGGCTGCCGGTGCGGGACAAGGCGGAGGCCCGCGACCGGGCCTGGGGCGGCGTCTCCCCGATGCTGACCCGTCTCGCCGCCGAGCGGGCCACCGGCATCCTGGTCCGCGAGCGCGGCACCCTGCACCTCTCCGAGGGCCGGGTCGTGCACGCGGCGAGCCCCGCGGCGCCGGGCCTGGACGTCCTGCTCACGGCGCACGGCACGCTCGACGCGGCCACCTGGCGGCGGGCCGTCGAGGAAGCGGGCGGGCCGCCCGGCGCCGGTCTGCTGCTGGTCGCCCGTGGCCTGCTCACCCGGGGCGCGCTGGAACTGTGCCACCTCGAAGCGCTCTACGACGCCGCCTACTTCGTGCTCGCCCCCAGCAGCGCCCCGGGCCGCTTCCGGTACACGGACGCGGACCGGCTCGGCTCGGTGCGCGCCACCGCGGTGGCCGCCCTGGAGCACGAGACGCTGCGCCGCCGCGACCTGCTGCACCGGATCTGGCCCGACGCGGGGACCGACGAGGCCCCGCTGCTGCACGCCGACACGGTCGCCGCTCCCGCCCTCACCTCCCGGCAGCGGGCGGTGCTGCACCTGGTCGACGGCGTCCGCACGGCACCGGACATAGCCCGCGCGATGGGCCGCCCGGCGTTCCACACCCTGGTGGACGTACGGCGGCTCGCCGCGGCCGGGGTGCTGGTGCGCGGCGCCATGAAACCCCCCGAAGCGGCCCTCGCCGAGACCACCGACCCCGACATCACGCTGCTGAAGAGGCTCAGGGATGCGCTGGAGTCCCTTTGAACGACAACGCGCCCGCGCCGAGAGGAGTGACCAGATGGCGGCCGAACCCGAAATCCTGGACGAGCTGCGGCGGTTGAGGAGCCGGGTGCCGTATCTCACCGGCGCCCTGGCGGCGAGCGTCGACGGGCTCGTCCTCGCCCAGGACACCCCGGGCGTGGAGCCCGACGGCATGGCCGCGCTCACCGCGGCCGCGCTCGGCGTCGCCATGCGGCTGACGGACGCGACCGGGCAGGGGAACTTCCGGGAGCTGACGGTGCGGGGCGCGTACGGCTATGTGGCGACGTACGCGGCGGGCCGCAGCGCGGTCCTCACGCTGCTCGCCCAGGACCGGGTCAACGCCGGCCGGCTCCATCTGGAGGGCCGCCGCGCCGGCACCCGCATCGGGGAGTTTCTCGACTCCCGGACACCGGCGGAGGCACCCGTCGCCGCCAAACCGGCCAGAGCGCCCGCCCGCACCAGAGCGGCGCGCACCCCGCGCCCGACCAACGCACCTACGTCTACCGACAGTTGAACCCACAGGAAAGGCAGACAGTCATGGCCAACACCGAAACCTCCCTGAAAGAGTGCCTCGCCTCCATCGAGGGCGCGACCGGCGTCGCGCTGGTCGACTACACCAGCGGCATGGCCCTCGGCACCCTGGGCGGCAGCAAGAGCTTCGACCTCAGTGTGGCCGCCGCCGGGAACACCGACGTCGTCCGCGCCAAGATGCGCACCATGGAACACCTCGGGCTCAAGGGCCAGATCGAGGACATCCTGATCACCCTGTCCGACCAGTACCACCTGATCCGGCTGCTCAGCGGCCGCGGCGGCAACGGACTGTTCCTGTACCTGGTCCTGGACGCCAAGCGCTCCAACCTGGCGATGGCCCGCCACCAGATGAAGAAGATCGAGGAGGAGCTGGAGGTCTGACGCGCGCGCCGCTCAGACCAGCGCCGCGGTGCGGCGGCGCGCCCCGCCGGGGGCAGCGTCGCCCGCCGCGATGCCGGTGCCGCGGTACGCCTTGACGGCCTTGCCGGCCGGGCGTCCGCCGCGCGCGTCGAGCCAGTCGACCCGCACCCACAGCAGCGCGTCCTCGGCGAGCTCGCGCCGCCCCAGCCAGGCGGCCTTCAGCCGCAGCCCCACCCCGGCCCCGGCGAGCAGCAGCCCGCCCGCGACGGGCACGGCGAAGTTCGCGCCGAGCGCCACCAGCCAGGCGAGCAGCAGCCACCAGCGATGTCCGCGCCGCCAGTTCCGTACGGTCACGGCCCGGTCCTGGAGCACGTCGTGCTTCCCGGCGCGGGCGGCCCCGCGCGCGAGGGCGGTGTAGCGCCTGCGGCGGCGGTACGACACGACGGCCGCCGCGACGATGAACAGCGCGGCCCCCGCCATGACCCCGATCCGGCGCCCGGTCAGCCCCGGCACCAGCACCCCGACACCCGCCGCGAACACCCCGGCCCACCACAGGGGCGCGGCTCCGGCGCGTACGACGACGGCCACCCGAGCGAGCCCCAGTCCTCCGCGTGCCACGTTCCGCCTCCTCGTCCTCCCGGCACAGTCCTGTCGGTCGGGCAGGTTAACGGCGGAATCTGAGACGACTCTGAAAAAGCGGGCCCTACTCCACGAACAGCCCCCGCGCCGCCGCCTTGGTGTCGAACTCCTCCAGCCGCGCCTGCGCGTCCGGCAGCTCGTCGGCCATGGCCTCCAGGAGCACCCGCCCGAGCAGCATCGGCGCGCACGCGGTGTCGAAGGCGAGCCCGGTGCCGACGGCGGCGGGCAGCAGCAGGTCGGAGACCTTGGCGACCGGCGCGAAGGCGGAGTCGGCGACGGTGACGACGGACAGCCCGGCCTCCTTGGCGTAGCCGAGCGTGTCCAGGACCTCCCGGGGATGCCGCGGCAGCGCGAAGCACAGCAGCGCCGAGGCGCCCGCGCGGACGGCGGCGTCGATCCGGTCGTGGATCATCGTGCCGCCCTCGTGCAGCAGCCGGACGTCCGGGTGGACCTTGGCGGCGAAGTAGGCGAAGCCGTAGGCCTGTGAGGCGGCGGCCCGCAGGCCCAGCACCGGCAGCGGCCGGGAGGCGGCCAGCACCCGGCCCGCGCGCTGCACGGGCCGCGGGTCGGCGAGCAGCTCGGCGAGGTGCCGGAGGTTGGCGATCTCGGCCTCGACGGCCTGCTGGTACTCGTTGTACGACGCCGAGTCCGCCGACTGCTGCCGTTCGGCGGGCGCGACCTCGCGCAGGTGGCGGCGCAGGGCGGGGTAGCCGTCGAAGCCGAGGGCGACCGCGAAGCGGGTCACCGACGGCTGGCTGACCCCGGCGAGCTCGGCCAGCTCGACGCTGGACAGGAACGGCACGTCGGCGGCGCGCCGCACCATGCTGTGCGCGATGCGCCGCTGGGTCGGCGTGAGCCGGTGCCCCTCGAAGAGCGCCTGGAGCCGTGCCGCCGGCGTGTCCGTCACACCCATGTCGCTCATGCCTCGCTCCCCCTCCAGATGTCCGTGAACCGGTCGAGCAGTGCGGCCGCCGTCGTCACGTCACCCGTGAGCGGCCGGTCGGCCTGGTCCTCGTCGAGCACCGAGAAGGCCAGCTCCAGCGCCCGCCCCACCGGCAGCGCCGGGTCGGGGGCGTGGTCGCGCTGGCGCAAGGCCCGTACGGCGGCGACGAGTTCGCAGCCGACGACGAGCCGGTACGCCCCGCACGCCCGCAGTGTCTGCCGGGCGGCGAGCGAGGCGAAGCTGGCCTGTTCCTCGACGCCCCGGGAGAGTACAGCGTGACCGAGCGAGGCGGGGGCCGAGAAGGCCCGCAGATCGCCGAGGGCGGCGCCGGCGGCGTACTCCAGGATCATCACGCCGGAGGAGGCGGGCTCGTGGTCGGCGAGGAAGGGGCGCAGGCGGGTGTAGGCGGGCTCGTTGAGGGTGGACAGGCGGGACGTCGACAGCCGCGCCACCTGGGTCAGGGCCAGCCGGAAGTGGTCGAGGGCGAGGGCGAGTTGGGCCTGGTAGAAGCCGCCGTGGTGGTAGGCGGCCATGTCCTCGGGGCTGATGAGCGGGTTCTCGGCGGCGGCGTTGATCTCGACGGCGAGGACCGCTTCGAGGGCGTCGGCGGCGTCGTGCGCCGGGCCGTGGATCTGCGGCAGGCAGCGGAAGCCGTACGGGTCCTGGATACGGCCGAGGGGTGGCGTGGGCCGTTCGTCCGCGCCGATCAACTCCCGCATCCGGCGGGCGACCTCGCTGCTGCCGCGGTGCGGCCGGGCGGCGTGCACGGGGGCGGCGTACGCCTCGTGGGAGCCGTCCACCGCGAGCAGTGACAGCGCGCCGACGACCTGCGTGGCCTCCAGCAGCCCGCGCAGCTCGTGCAGGGCGAGCGCGGCCTGGCCGAGGGTGAGGGCGTTGCTGCTGATGAAGGCGAGGGCGTCGTTGTTGTCCAGGGGCTGCGGCTCGGGCCCGGCGCCCTTCCAGGGGTGCTCCCCGGCCAGCGCGAGGCCCGCCTGGGCGAGCGCCGCGATGTCCCCGGTGCCGACCGACCCGAACTCGTGGACGACCGGGTACGCCCCGCTCTCCAGGGCCTCGCACAGCGCGGTGACGACGGTGGGTCGCAGCCCCGCGCCGCCCGCCAGCAACTGGTTCGCCCGTACGGCGAGCATCGCGCGCACCTGCCGGGCGGGCAGTTCCTCGCCGATGGCGCCGGCATGGCTGCGCAGGAGTCTGAGGCCGTGCTCGGCGGCCGCCTCGGTGGGCACCGGCTCGTTCCGGTTGGCGCCGACGCCGGTCGAGCGGCCGTAGACGCGACCGGTCGCGGCGATCTGCCGGGCCGCGTCCCACGATGTGGACAACCGCTTCATCGCATCGGTCCCGGGCACCGGCCGCGCGGCCCCGTCGGCGAGCCGCACGACGTCGGAGACGCCGAGTCCGATCCCGTCGAGGACGACCAGTCCGGTGTGCACGGAACCGAGTGTGTCCGCGATCCGAGACGACATAAAGCCCAAACACCCCTCAATCCGGACACCTGATCTTGCCTGACGGTCATCCGTTACGTCGGATTTACATCAACCCGTTGACAACCTATTCAGCTACAGAGAACTCTGCATGACGTTATACAGCCGGGCAAGGGACATCTCATGATCCAGTTCGATGCGGTCCACAAGCGCTTCCCCAACGGCACGACAGCAGTCCACGATCTCTCCCTGGAGATCCCGGAAGGCGGCGTGACCGTCCTCGTCGGATCTTCCGGTTGCGGCAAGACGACCACCCTCAGAATGATCAACCGGATGGTGGAGCCGACCTCCGGCACCATCAAGGTCGGCGGCAAGGACGTCACCCGGCAGGACGCGGCCGAACTGCGCCGCTCCATCGGGTACGTCATCCAGCAGGCGGGCCTCTTCCCGCACCGCACGGTCCTCGACAACATCGCCACCGTGCCGCTGCTACTGGGCCACGGCCGGCGCAGGGCACGGGCCCGGGCGGCCGAGCTGCTGGAGACCGTCGGCCTCACCCCCGAGGCCGGCAAGCGCTACCCCCACCAGCTCTCCGGCGGCCAGCAGCAGCGCGTCGGCGTGGCCCGCGCCCTCGCCGCCGACCCGCCGGTACTCCTCATGGACGAGCCGTTCGGCGCGGTCGACCCGGTGGTGCGCACCCAGCTCCAGGACGAACTGCTCCGGCTCCAGAAGGAGTTGAGCAAGACCATCGTCTTCGTCACCCACGACGTCGACGAGGCCGTCCGGCTCGGCGACCAGATCGCGATCTTCCGCACCGGCGGCCACCTGGTGCAGTGCGCCTCCCCCGCCGAACTCCTCGCCCGGCCCGCCGACGACTTCGTGGCCGACTTCCTCGGCGCCGAGCGCGGACTGAAGCTGCTGTCGCTCAGGACCCTCGCGGAGGTCCCGCAGGGCCCGGCACCGGAGGGCGGCACCTGGTCCCTCGTCCTCGACGCGGCGCACAAGCCCCTCCACTGGGCCTCGCAGGACGCCGAGATCCCCGTACGGCCGCTGACGGACGACGATTCCCTGCTGTCCGCGCTCAACGAGTCGATCGCCTCCCCCACCGGCCTGGTGGCCCGCGTCGACGCGGCGGGCGTCCTCACCGGCGTCTCCTCCCGCGACGACATCCACACCCACGCCGGCCAGGCGCACCACGCGGCCCGGACGGTGGCCGCATGACCATCGACTGGTCGTGGATCGGCGACCACACCGACGACCTCACCACCCTGACGGTCTCCCACCTCCAGGCAGCCCTGTCCGCCGTCTTCTTCGGCCTCCTGATCTCCCTGCCCCTCGCGGTGGTCGCCCACCGGGTCCGCCCGCTGCGCGGCTTCCTGCTCGGCGTCTCCAACATCCTGTTCACGATCCCGTCGATCGCGATCTTCGTGCTCCTGCTGCCGATCAGCGGCCTGACCCGCACCACCACGGTCATCGGCCTGACCGTCTACACCCTGGTCGTGCTGCTGCGGAACACCGTCGAGGGCCTCGACTCGGTCCCCGCGAAGACCAAGGAGGCGGCGAAGGCGATGGGCACGCGCCCGCTGCGCACGCTGCTCACCGTCGAGTTCCCGCTCGCGCTCCCCGTGATCATGGCGGGCGTCCGGATCGCCACGGTCATGTCGATCTCGCTCGTGTCCGTCGCCACCTACATCGGCGACGGCGGCCTCGGCCAGCTCTTCACCGACGGCTTCCAGCGCGACTTCCCGACCCCGGTGATCGCGGGCGTGGTCCTCACGATCCTGCTCGCGGTCGTCGCGGACGCGGCGCTGGTCGCCCTCCAGTACGTCCTCACCCCGTGGAAGAGGAGGCGGGCCTAAACCATGTACGAGCTCATCAAGAACCTCGGCACCTGGCTGACCAGCGGCGCCGGCTGGACCGGCGCGGACGGCATCGCCCACCGCCTCGCCGAGCACCTCCAGTACTCGCTCCTCGCCACCCTCGTCGCGGCCGCCATCGGCCTCCCGCTCGGCCTGCTCATCGGCCACACCGGCAAGGGCGCCTTCGTCGCGATCAACCTCGCCTCCTTCGGACGCGCGCTGCCGACCGTCGGCCTGGTCGTCCTCGTCTTCCTCGCCGGCGGGCTGTCGATGCTGCCGGTGTACGTCGCCCTGGTCGCCCTCGCGGTCCCGGCGATCGTCACCAACACCTACGCCGGGATGACGGCCGTCGACCCGGACGTGAAGGACGCCGCCCGGGGCCAGGGCATGCGCGGCCACCAGGTGCTGTTCCAGGTCGAACTGCCGCTCGCGCTCCCCCTGATCATGACGGGCCTGCGCCTCGCGCTCATCCAGGTCGTCGCGACGGCCACGATCGCCGCGTACGTCTCCTTCGGCGGCTTGGGCCGCTACGTCTTCGACGGCCTCGCCCAGCGCGACCTGGTCCAGGTGCTGGGCGGCGCGGTGCTGGTCGCCGTGGTCGCCGTAGCCCTCGATCTGCTGCTGTCCGGCCTCCAGCGCTTCCTCTTCCGCCACCGCACCGCCTAGGGACTCCCCGATGAACCGACGCACTCTCCTCGGCGGCCTCTTCGCCGCCGCCTCCGTCCCCGCCCTCTCCGCCTGCGCGGGCGGCATCACCTCCCTCGACGGCCAGGGCTCCGCCTCCGGTGGCGGCGGCTCCAGCAAGGGCGGCATCACCATCGGCACCGCCAACTTCACCGAGAACCAGGTCCTCGGCTACCTCTACGCGGCCGTCCTCCAGCAGGCCGGGGTGAAGGTGAAGGTCCGTCCGAACCTCGGCACCCGGGAGATCGTGATCCCCGCCCTGCGGAGCGGCGACATCGACCTCCTGCCCGAATACCAGGGCGCCCTCCTCAACTACCTGGCCCCGAAGGACGACTCGGCGGAGCCCGGCACCATGCAGAACGCGCTCACGCTGGCGATGCCCAGCGGCCTCCAGGTCCTGCCGTACGGCCAGGCCGCCGACTCCGACTGCTTCGTGGTCACCCGCGAGACGGCCCGGAAGTACGGGCTGACCTCCCTCGCCGACCTGGCGAAGCAGAACGGCAAGCTGGTCATCGGCGCCGCGCCCGAGGTGAAGAAGCGCCGGGTGGGTGCGATCGGCCTGAAGGACGTCTACGGCGTGGAGTTCAAGGAGTTCAAGTCGCTGGACTCGGACGGCCCGCTGGTCAAGGGCGCCCTGAAGAAGGGCGACGTGGACGTGGCGAACCTCTTCACCACCGACACCGACATCGCCGGCAACGACTGGGTCGTGCTGACCGACCCGAAGAACCTGATCCCCAGCCAGCACATCGTCCCGCTCATCGCCGACCGCAAGGCCGACGACAAGGTCCGCAAGGCCCTCGCCCGGCTCGGCAACGTCCTGACCACGGACCAGCTCACCCAGCTCAACAGCCAGGTCGACAACGACAAGAAGGACCCGGAGGACGTGGCGAACGCGTATGCGAAGCAGCACGGGCTGGCGAAGTGAGCCGGGCGATGATCTGACGATGAATCAGCCAAGAGTCGTTAAACAGGCACGTACGGTGACCGATCGCACGCATACGGTGATCGGGCGCTAACCGTACGACTCCTGAGGACACGTCATGGCCTCCAACCGCCGGGCCTTTCTGACGGTCACCGCCGTCGGCGCACTGGCCGCCGCCCCCGCCGCGGCGGCCCCCGCCACCACCGGGCATCCGCACGACTCCCGCACCGCCCTCGCCGAACTCCTCGCCGGAAACCGGCGGTACGCCACCGGCCGCTCCCGCCACCCCCACGACACCGTGCACCGCCGCCACCTCCTGGCGGGCGCGCAGCACCCCTTCGCGGTGATCGTCGGCTGCATCGACTCCCGGGTGCCGCCGGAGCTGGTCTTCGACCAGGGGCTCGGGGACCTGTTGTGCATAAGGACGGCCGGTCACGTGCTGGACGAGGCGGTGCTGGCGTCCGTCCAGTACGGCGTCGAGGAACTGCGCATCCCGCTGGTGGTCGTGCTCGGCCACGAGCGGTGCGGGGCCGTCGCGGCCACCCTGGAGCACCTGCGCACCGGCGCCCCCGTGCCCGCCCATCTGAACCTGCTGGTCGACGAGATCACCCCGTCCGCCCGCCGCACCCGCGCCCTGCCCGGCGACTGGGCCGAGCACACCATGACGGCGCACACCCGCTGGGTCAGGGACGCCGTCCGAGCCGACCCCGCCTTCCGCAGGGCCCACGTGGCGGCGGCCCGCTTCGACCTCGACACGGGCCTCGTCTCGGTACTCCCCTGAGCCTCCGCTCCGCGGGCCCCTCGGCGCCCCCAGGGGTCCTCCCGGACATCCCCAGTCCGAAGACGGGGGCTATCCCCAGTGCGGCGGGCGCCCAGGCTCCCTAACTTTGACCACATGACCGGAATGGACGCGCGGGACGCCGACCTGAAGAAAGAACTCGACGCCACCCTGCAGGCCCGCAGGGAGCTGGGCGAGGAGTACGAGTCCGCGCTGGTGGACTCCTTCCTGGAGAAGGTCGACCAGCGCATCGACGGCGCGGTGGAGCGCCGGGTGCGCAGGCAGCTGGCCGAGCAGCAGATGGTGGTGGCCCGGGGTGCCCGCAAGCCGAGCCCGACGGACTCCTGGGGCGAGCGCTACGGCTTCGGCATCGTCTCGCTGGTCCTCGCCGTCCCGCTCTCGGCGATCGGCGCCGGCGTCTCCCACCTCCCCGGCCTGCTGGTCACGTGGGTGGGCATCGTCGGGGTCAACGCCTTCCAGGCCGTCCGCACCAACCCCGAGCTGTTCCGGGGCCGCCGGCACCACAAGTCCGAGCAGGACAGCGAGTGGGAGCGCTGACCGGCCTCACGCCTGCCGGGTCGGCAGCACCATGATCTGACGCAGGTTGACGTGCCGGGGGCGGCTGGTGACGTAGGCGACGACGTCGGCGACCTCCGCCGCGGACAGCGTGCCCATCGCGTCGACCATTCCGCCGACCTGCTCGCGCAGACCGTCGTTGTCGATGTGCGAGGCGAGTTCGCTCTCCGTCAACCCCGGCTCGATGTTGGTGACCCGTACGTCGCGCGGCCCGAACTCGCCCCGCAGCAGCGCCGAGAGGTGGGTGACCGCGGCCTTCGTCGCCCCGTACACGGCGTAGTTGGTGAAGCCGGTGACGTGCGCGCCGATGGACGAGACGTTCACCAGGTCCGCGCTGCGGCCCCGCGCGGCCGCGTCCGTCAGGTCCTTGGCGACGGCGCCGATGACGCGCAGGACGCCGGTGACATTGGTGTCGATCATCCGCTGCCACTCGTCGACGCGGGCGTCCTCGATCGGGTTGGGCAGCATGACGCCGGCGTTGTTGACGACCAGGTCGACGCTCCCGTACGCCTCGTGGATCCGCTCCACGGCGGCGTCCACGGACGCCCCGTCGGTCACGTCGGCGACCACGGCCAGTGCCTGCCCGCCGTCCGCCCGGATCTTCCCGACGACGGCCTCCAGCCGCTCCGCCCGCCGCGCCAGCAGAGCGACCTTCGCGCCCTGCGCGGCCAGCTCGACGGCGACGGCCTCGCCGATACCGCTCGCGGCTCCGGTGACGAGGGCGGTACGGCCGGCCAGGTTCTCGTACGACATGAGTGCTCCTCGGTGGGTGGGTCGCCCGGTGTCTCCCGGCGACGTCCACCACCCTGCGCCGCCCGCCGCGGCCTACCCAGGGATGAGCTTTTCCTGGGTCTGGCAGAACCAGGTTGGAATTCCGCCGCTCCCCTACGATCGAACCCATGGACGGGGACCTCGGAGACTTCCTGCGCTCACGGCGCGCCCGCATCCAGCCCGAGGAGGTGGGGCTGGCCTCGTACGGGCGGCGCCGCGTACCCGGGCTGCGCCGCGAGGAGGTGGCCCAGCTCGCGGGCGTCAGCGTCGACTACTACATCCGCCTGGAACAGGGACGCGGCCCGAGCGTCTCGGACGCGGTCCTGGACGCGATCGCGCGCGTCCTGCGTCTCGACGACACCGAGCACGCCTATCTGCGCGCGGTGGCCAGGCCGCCGAAGAAGCAGACGCCCCGCCGCCGCGCCCCACGCGTCCGCCCCGGCGTCCAGCTCCTGCTGGACAGCATGGAGCGCACTCCCGCGTTCGTCCTCGGCCCCGGCATGGAGGTCCTCGCCTGGAACGCCCTCGGCGACGCCCTGCTGGGCTTCAGCCGGATGGCTCCGGCCCGGCGCAACATCGTCCGGCAGCTCTTCCTGGAGCCCGGCGGGCGCGACCTCTATCCCGACTACGCCGCGGTCGCCGCCCAGACCGTCGCCCACCTGCGCCTCAGCGCGGGCGCCCACCCCGACGACCCCGTCCTGCGCGACCTCGTCGGTGAACTCTCCCTCAAGAGCGAGGACTTCCGGCGCCTGTGGGCCGACCACCAGGTCAGGGCGTGCATGTACGGCGTCAAGCGCGTCCAGCACCCGATCGCGGGCCTGCTGACCCTCCCGTACGAGTCCCTGACCCTCCCGGAAACCCCGGACCAGACGCTCGTCGTCTACACCCCGGAACCGGGCTCGGAGACGGCGGAGAGGCTGCAGCTGCTGGGAAGTTGGAAAGCGACAACGGCCGCAACCATCAATTGAGGAACCCCGACGGCGAGCAACCACATCCGCGAGAGCGGCGCCGGTTTAGGCGCAAAGGGGTGCGCGGGGACCGCCGCACCCCCGTTACCGGGGGGCGGGACGACGGCGGTCCCCGCGAGGGACGTCGACCGGGTCAGGGCCAGGTCTCACGTCCGGCGTCCATGGAGGTCCGGGAGCCGCTCCGGAGGTCCTTGGACGTTTCGGTGTCGGCGGGGGCGGGGAGCCGCTCCCGCCCTGCCGACACCCACTAATGTGCCGGACGCGTGTTAAGCGAGTGCTGCGCGGACGTGACGCCCTCGTACCACTTCCGGGAAGTCCACCGATGGGGTGGGCAAACGCAAGTTCGCCGCCCGCCCCGCCGGTTCACCGGACGTTCACCGCTGCTTCCCGCCCTTGGCGAGGAAAGCCAGCAGGTCCTGGCGGCTGATCACTCCGGTCGGCTTGCCCTCGACGAGGACGATCGCGGCGTCCGCCGCACCCAGCACCGACATCAGGTCGCCGACCGGCTCGCCGGAGCCGACCTGCGGGAGCGGGGCCGACATGTGCTTCTCCAGCGGGTCCCCCAGGGAGGCGCGCTGGGCGAACAGCGCGTCGAGCAGCTCGCGTTCGACGACCGAGCCGACGACCTCCGCGGCCATCACGTCGGGGTGGCCGGCGCCGGGCTTCACGATCGGCATCTGCGAGACGCCGTACTCGCGCAGCACCTCGATGGCCTGGCCGACCGTCTCGTCCGGGTGCATGTGGACGAGCGACGGGATGGCGCCGTGCTCCTTGTCACTGAGGACGTCGCCGACGCGGGCGGACGGGCCCTCGTCCTCCAGGAAGCCGTAGTCCGCCATCCACTCGTCGTTGAAGATCTTCGAGAGGTAGCCGCGGCCGCTGTCCGGGAGGAGGACGACGACCACGTCGTCCGGGCCCAGGCGCTCGGCGACGCGCAGGGCCGCGACGACCGCCATGCCGCACGAGCCGCCGACCAGGAGGCCCTCCTCCTTGGCGAGGCGGCGGGTCATCTGGAAGGAGTCCTTGTCGGAGACGGCGACGATCTCGTCGGCGACGGTCCGGTCGTAGGCGGTCGGCCAGAAGTCCTCGCCGACGCCCTCGACGAGGTAGGGGCGGCCGGAGCCGCCGGAGTAGACCGAGCCCTCCGGGTCGGCGCCGACGACCTTGACCTTGCCGTCGCTGGCGTCCTTCAGGTAGCGGCCGGTGCCGGAGATGGTGCCGCCGGTGCCCACGCCCGCGACGAAGTGGGTGATCTTCCCCTCCGTCTGCTCCCACAGCTCGGGGCCGGTGGAGTGGTAGTGGGAGAGCGGGTTGTTGGGGTTGGAGTACTGGTCGGGCTTCCAGGCGCCCGGGGTCTCACGGACGAGGCGGTCGGAGACGTTGTAGTACGAGTCCGGGTGCTCGGGGTCGACGGCGGTCGGGCAGACGACCACCTCGGCGCCGTAGGCACGCAGCACGTTGATCTTGTCGGTGCTCACCTTGTCGGGGCACACGAAGATGCACTTGTACCCCTTCTGCTGCGCGACGATGGCGAGGCCCACGCCGGTGTTGCCGCTGGTCGGCTCGACGATCGTGCCCCCGGGCTGGAGCGCGCCGCTCTCCTCCGCCGCCTCGATCATGCGCAGGGCGATGCGGTCCTTCACGGACCCGCCGGGGTTGAAGTACTCCACCTTGGCCAGGACGGTCGCCTGGATGCCCTGGGTGACGTTGTTGAGCCTCACCAGCGGGGTGTTGCCGACGAGACTGATCATCGAGTCGTGGAATTGCACCGTTGTCTCCGGATGCTGCAAAAGATGTGGTCGTAGTGGTTCCGCCAGCCTACGGCCCCTTGGCGGTTGTTCACTCCTCGTTGCGATTGGACGACGGCCCGTACGGGGCAAGGAGTGGATGTACGGCAACGAGGAGGTGGCGGCGACGCATGACGAGCATGTCGAGGGCGAGGGTGGCCCGGCGGATCGCGGCGGGCGCGGCGTACGGCGGCGGCGGGATCGGGCTGGTCGGCGCGGCGGCCGTGGGTGTGCTGCTGGCCGAGGTGCGGCTGGCCAAACGCCAGGTGGGCAACGGCCACGGCCCGTCGCCGCATGTGCCCAACGCGCAGGGTCTGTACGGCCTCTCCTATTCCGTCCCCGGTGAACCGCCCCTCAGGCTGACGATGCTGGGCGACTCCACGGCCGCGGGCCAGGGCGTGCACCGCTCGGGGCAGACGCCGGGCGCGCTGCTGGCGTCCGGGCTGGCGGCGGTCGCCGAACGGCCGGTGGATCTGCGCAACGTGGCGCTGCCGGGCGCCCGCTCCGACGACCTGGACCGCCAGGTGACCCTCGTGCTCGCGGACCCCGGGCGGCTGCCCGACGTCTGCGTGATCATGATCGGCGCGAACGACGTCACCCATCGGATGCCGCCGACCCGTTCCGTACGTCATCTGTCGACAGCCGTACGGCGCCTGCGCACGGCCGGTGCGGAGGTGGTGGTCGGCACCTGTCCCGACCTCGGCACCGTCGAGCAGGTCCAGCAGCCCCTGCGCTGGCTGGCCCGGCGGGCCTCCCGTCAGCTGGCGGCCGCCCAGACGATCGGCGTCGTCGAGCAGGGCGGCCGCACCGTGTCCCTGGGCGACCTGCTGGGCCCGGAGTTCGCGGCGAACCCGCGCGAGCTGTTCGGGCCGGACAACTACCACCCGTCGGCGGAGGGGTACGCGACCGCGGCGATGGCGGTGCTGCCGACGGTGTGCGCGGCCCTCGGGCTGTGGCCGGCGGACGAGGAGCGCCCGGACGTCAGCCGCCGCGAGGGCTTCCTGCCGGTGGCCCGGGCCGCGGCGGAGGCCGTGGCGGAGCCGGGCACGGAGGTCACGGCGGCCATGCCGACGGGGCCGAAGGGACCGTGGGCCCTGCTGAAGAGGCGGCGTCGGCGGAGGGTGCCCGAGCCGGAGCGGGCGCCGGTCACTCCGTCACCGTGAGCCCTTCACCGCCGGCCACCCGAAAAAGCAAGCGCTTAGAAAACTGCGGCCAGGGTCACACCCCCACCCCCGTGACCTCGCCCATACGTACGGGTAACTTCCCAACCAGCCCTGCCCGGAAGAACCTGTATCGCCAATGGAGCCGTGATGCCCGAAGCAGTGATCGTCTCGACCGCCCGCTCCCCGATCGGCCGCGCCTTCAAGGGCTCTCTCAAGGACCTGCGCCCGGACGACCTCACCGCCACGATCATCCAGGCCGCGCTGGCGAAGGTCCCCGAGCTGGACCCGCGGGACATCGACGACCTGATGCTCGGCTGTGGCCTGCCCGGCGGCGAGCAGGGCAACAACCTCGGCCGGATCGTCGCCGTGCAGATGGGCATGGACCACCTCCCCGGCTGCACGGTCACCCGGTACTGCTCCTCCTCGCTCCAGACCTCCCGCATGGCCCTGCACGCCATCAAGGCCGGCGAGGGCGATGTCTTCATCTCGGCCGGCGTCGAGATGGTCTCCCGCTTCACCAAGGGCAACTCCGACAGCCTCCCGGACACGCACAACCCCTTCTTCGCCGAGGCCGAGGCCCGTACCGCCGAGGTCGCCCAGCAGGAGGGCACCACCTGGCACGACCCGCGCGAGGACGGCCTGGTCCCCGACGCCTACATCGCGATGGGCCAGACCGCCGAGAACCTCGCCCGCTGGAAGGGCGTCACCCGCCAGGACATGGACGAGTTCGGCGTCCGCTCGCAGAACCTCGCCGAGGAAGCCATCAAGAACGGCTTCTGGGAGCGCGAGATCACCCCGGTGACGCTGCCCGACGGCTCGGTGGTCAGCAAGGACGACGGCCCGCGCGCCGGCGTCACCCTGGAGGCCGTCGGCGGCCTGAAGCCGGTGTTCCGCCCGGACGGACTGGTCACGGCCGGCAACTGCTGCCCGCTGAACGACGGTGCCGCCGCCGTCGTCATCATGAGCGACACCAAGGCCCGCGAGCTGGGCCTCACCCCGCTCGCCCGCATCGTGTCCACCGGCGTCTCGGGCCTGTCCCCCGAGATCATGGGCCTCGGCCCGGTGGAGGCCTCGCAGCAGGCGCTGCGCCGCGCCGGTCTCACCATCGACGACATCGACCTGGTCGAGATCAACGAGGCGTTCGCCGCGCAGGTGATCCCCTCCTACCGCGACCTGGGCATCGACCTGGACAAGCTGAACGTGAACGGCGGCGCCATCGCGGTCGGCCACCCCTTCGGCATGACCGGCGCCCGCATCACCGGCACGCTGATCAACTCCCTCCAGTTCCACGACAAGCAGTTCGGCCTGGAGACGATGTGCGTCGGCGGCGGCCAGGGCATGGCCATGGTCATCGAGCGCCTGAGCTGAGCGAGTTGGCGTCCCTTTCGGCGCAGCGCCGAAAGTAGTCGTCCGCACACCCGCCGTGAGGTCATGGCCCAGAACCCTGGAACCACCGGGGTTCTGGGCCGTTTTGTGATCCAATCTCCGTCAGGATGTGACCTATCTCCCTCTGCGCAGGGATTTACGCAGGTCAGAACCGTTCTCACACTAAACTCCGGGCCCAAAGTCCTGTCCGTTTCGTGACGTTACGCACTGACAGCGGGATAGTCCGCCCTTCAAGCTGATGTAGGAAGTCGGGGGTCGACTTTGAACCGGGAGTACGTCAGTGAGCGCCATGCCGATCGCCTTGCTGGTCACCACGGCTGCCACGGGCGCCGTGGGCGTCGCCGTCCTGCGCACCCTCTTGCAGCTGCGCCGACAGGTGGCGGCCCTGCACACCCAGCTCGCCGAGACGAACACGGCGGCCGCCGCGCGCGGTCTCGTGCCCGCCGCCCGGCTCGCCGGTGAGGCCGACGAGATACGCGCCGCGGTGGCCGAGGCCCTCGCGGAGGAGCGGGAGCGGGAACTCGCCGAGGCGCGCGCCTTCTGGGCCGCGCAGGAGGCCCGGGACGCCGACGCCCCCAGCCTCCTCGGGCTGACCGACAGCGAGCTGTTCCTGCCCCGCCAGAGCGACTTCGTGGGCCTGGAGCACCTGGAGCCCGTCGCCGAGCCGGCCGCGGACGCCGACGAGTTCGCCGCGGACTCGCCCGAACTGGCCGCGGCCCGCCGCCGGCACCCCTCCCACCCGGACTTCGTGCCGGTCCAGTCACCGGTCGTGAACGACCATGAGCGCACGGTGGCCACCCTGGAGGAACTCGCCGCGTCGCAGACGGAACTGGCCGATGTCCGCCCGGGCCCGCTGGGCACGCTCGACGTCTATGTCTTCGCCGACGGCACCACGCTGTGCATGACCCCGGGCCACAAGGAGACCGCGGAACGCCTCTCCGCGGCCCTGATGGCCGGCGAGACGCCGATACTGCTGGGCGGTTCGGGGATCTCGGGCGCGTACACGCTGACCTTCGCGTGCGGCGAGGAGAACGTCTACATCCTGGCGGACCGGGTCATAGCGAGCCTGTAGGTCTGTGGGCCTGTAGGTCTGTGGGCCTGTAGGACTGTGGGCCTGTAGGTCTGTGGGCCTGTAGGTCTGTGGGCCTGTAGGTCTGTGGGCCTGTGGCTTGTGGGCCTGTGGCTTGTGGGCCTCTCGTTCACACTCCGGCCCGCTTCTGCGCCTCCTCCACCAGCCGCACCGCTTCGTCGATCTGGCCCTCGTCCGTGAGGACGAGGGCCAAGTCGTGCACGGCGACGGTGATTTGGTCCGCGGCGGCGAACATCCCCGCGTCGGGCATCTCCCGCGGCTCACCGGAGGGGTCCTCCAGAAGCTGCGCCCGGCGGGCCAACTCCCTGGCCAGACCCAGTGCCTCGGCCGCGGCGCCCCGTTGCAGCCGGCTCTGCGGAGCGGCCCGCAAACGGTCGGCGAAGTGATCCACAGCCTGCGTCAGACGCGTCGTATCAGCCACGGCGCAACCGTACGCGCCGCACCGGGACTGTTGCCAACACGCGAACGCTCAGGCACGGTGACCTGAAGGACCGGCTTACATCCCCTTTGCGTCCGGAGGCGCCGATGTCCCACGTCCTCTCCGAGGAGACCCACCGCAACATGCTCGCCCGCATCCCCCACTGCACCGGTCGTGAAGTCTCCGACTGGATCCGCACCGTCGAAGAAGGCCCGGCCCTCTTCCGCTTCGAGGAAAAGGTCAGCTGGCTCCGCCACGAACACAACCTCGCGTACGGCCACGCGAAGGCGATCATCCACGAGTACGACCTGAGGAGGGCCGCGCGCAAGTTCCTCTAGCGGCGCGCACCACGACACGGCGAAGGGCCCCCGGGACGGATGCCCAGGGGCCCTTCGCTACGACCGTACGACCGTCGGTGATCAGTCGCTGTTGAGGATCGAGATGAGCCTCAGGAACTCCATGTAGATCCAGACCAGCGTCATGGTCAGACCGAACGCCGCCAGCCAGGCCTCCTCCTTCGGCGCGCCGTAGGCGATGCCGTCCTCGACCTGCTTGAAGTCGAGGGCCAGGAAGCAGGCACCGAGCAGGACGCCGATGATGCCGAACAGGACGCCGAGGCCGCCGCTGCGGAAGCCGAGGCCGTCACCGCCGCCGAAGACGGCGAACAGCAGGTTCACGGCCATCAGCAGGACGAAGCCGAGCGCGGCCGCCATGACGAAGCCGTAGAAGCGCCGGTTGACGCGGATCCAGCCCGCCTTGTACGCCACCAGGACGGCGGCGAACACGGCAAGCGTTCCGATCACGGCCTGCATGGCCGCACCGCTCGCGATGCGGTTGTCGACGACGCTGGAGACGACACCGAGGAAGACGCCCTCGAACGCGGCGTACGACACGATCAGCGCGGGCGAGGCCTTGCGCTTGAAGGACTGGACGAGCGCCAGAACCATGCCGATCAGACCGGCGCCGACGGCGATGCCGTAGGACCGGTTGATGTTCGCGTCGTCGACCGGCAGCGCCGCCCAGGCGACCGCGGCCGTGACGATGAGAATGCCGAGGGTCGTACCGGTGCGCATGACGACGTCGTCCATCGTCATCCGGCCGGTGGTGACCGGGGCCTGCGGCGGCGCGCCGTACTGCAGGTCCTGCTGGGCGTAAGGGTTCTGCGCGTAGGGGTTCTGCGCGTACGGGTCGCCGGCCTGCGGCTGGGCGTACGGATTGCCCTGCGTGCCCACGGCTGCGCCCCCGGCCTGCGGCTGGGCGTTGAAGCCCGCGTAGCCGTTGTCGCGGCTGAACCCCCGTCGCGAGAAGACCGGGTTGCTGCTCCTCATTTCACTCCTCCATGGCCACTTCGTGTGGGCCTTGGCGTCAAGAGTAATAGGTAGGCAAAGGAATGACCCTAGTGCTTGGGGAGGATCTTTCCCTCGTCGTGCTGCGCAACACGCTACGCGGCCCGTCGATTCCCGGCCACGAAGGGGGCAGGTTCATGACCATTCCGGTACATCACCTGGTCCGTCACGCGACACCTCACTCGAAGGGGAACCCGGTGTACCCCTCGGCGAGGTCGGTCTCGGCGGCCCGCGAGCCGGCGATCCGCTCCAGCCGCGCGACCTGGAGCCGGTCCTCGAAGGGAGTGGCGTCGGGCGCCCGGTGCAGGAGGGTCGTCATGTCGTACGAGAACCGCTCGGCCTGCCACACCCGCCGCAGACAGGTCTCCGAGTAGGCGTCGAGCAGCTCGGCGGACCCCGTGTCCCGCTGGTGGGTGAGCGCCCTCGCGAAGGTGACGACGTCCCCGACGGCCAGATTCAGCCCCTTCGCCCCGGTCGGCGGCACGATGTGAGCGGCGTCCCCGGCGAGGAAGAGCCGTCCGTGCCGCATGGGCTCGTGGACGTAGGACCGCATGGGCGTGACGGACTTCTGGGTGATGGGGCCGCGGTCCAGCGCCCACCCGTCCTCGGTCTCGAAGCGGCGCTCCAGCTCGTCCCAGATCTCCTCGTCACTCCAGCTGTCGGCCTCCGTGCCCTCGGGGACCTGCAGATAGAGCCGGGAGACGGACGGCGAGCGCATGGAGAGCAGGGCGAAGCCGCGGTCGTGGCGGGCGTAGACCAGCTCGTCGTGCGAGGGCGGGACGTCGGCGAGGATGCCGAGCCAGCCGAAGGGGTACGTCCGCTCGAAGACGCGCACGAGTTCCTCGGGGACGGCCTTGCGGGCGACGCCCCAGAACCCGTCGCACCCGACGACGTACTCGCACTCGAGGACGTCCTCACGCCCCTCGTGCCGGAACCGAACGGCGGGGCTGTCACTGTCGGCGCCCTCGACGGCCAGCGCCTCCGCCTCGAACAGCAGCGGGCCGCCCTCCTTCAGCTGGAGGGCGATGAGGTCCTTGCAGACCTCGGTCTGCGCGTACACCATCACGGACCGGCCGCCGGTGAGGCCGGGGAAGTCGACGCGGTGCCGCTTCCTGTCGTACCTGAGCTCGATCCCGTCGTGCCGCAGCCCCTCGCGGTCCATGCGCTCGCCGGCCCCGGCCGCGCGCAGCACGTCGACGGTGCCCTGCTCCAGGATTCCGGCGCGCTGGCGGTGCTCGACGTAGGCGCGGTCACGGGCTTCCAGGACGACCGAGTCGATGCCGGCGTTGTGGAGCAGCCGGGCGAGGAGGAGGCCGGCGGGGCCGGCTCCGATGATGCCGACGGTGGTGCGCATCGACGAACCTCTCTGTTCGTGTAGTGAAATTTCCTTCACCATTTACCGCGCCGAGTCTGCGACGGCCCGGGGCCGCTGTCAACGGTCGGTGCGCGGCAGGACGCCCGGGCGGAGCTCGATGCGGACGGTGTCGTCGTCCTCGATGACGTAGGTGGGGTCGGTGGCGTGGTCCCAGCCGACGCGGAGGAGGTAGTAGCGGTGGTCGCGTTCGAGGAGGAGGCGGAGGTCGGTGTAGCGGTAGCGGTAGTGGACGCCTTTGCCGAGGTCTTCGTAGTGGGGGCCGGGCGGGGCGAAGTCGAGGCGCTCGGTGCTCATGATGACGACGGCGACACGGCTCACCAGCTGGTCCGCGTCGGCCCGGGCGTCCTGTCTGCCGAGCTGGCCGGCGGACAGGGCGGCGACCCAGATGAGGAAGAGCCCGGCGACCAGGAGGGAGCCGGCGCGTTCCCACGGGGCCCGCCGGGTCTCGCCCTCCGGGGCGGCGGCGCGGGTCAGCCCGAGGATGAGCCCGCCCGCGACGAGCAGTGGGGCCGTCCAGCCGTAGGGCTGGATCCAGCGCCACAGCAGCATCAGGACGACGCCGAGGACGACGTATCCGAGGTGCGCGCGAGCGACGGCGCGGCCGAACTCCCGCAGGCGGCGGACCTGCTGTTCGGGGACGTGGAGCAGGGTCAGCAGCCTGGGTGCGGCGGGGACGAGGAGGGCCAGGGCCAGCATTTCGAGGACCGGGAGGGTGGCCAGCCGGAGGCTGTGCATGACGAGTTCGAAGGTGCTCAGGCCGACGGCGAAGGGGTTGAGGCGGAAGTAGCCGAAGTAGGCGTTGGTGTAGATGTAGCCGGCGTAGAGCATCAGGGCGCCCAGGAAGGACGCGATGCCGGCCACGGAGTTGACGAGCTCGAAAGGGCTGCGGGCGCCTTCCGGCGGGGGTGTGGGCGCGGTGGGCGCGGTGGGCGCGGTGGGTGCGGTGCGTACGGGGCGGGCCGGACGGGCGGGGGCGAGACGCGGAGGTCGGGGCCGTGGGCGGGCCGGGCGGCGGGGGCGGCCGGCGGGCTGCGCCGGGTCCCCCGGGGGAGTGGCCACGGGTCAGGTCGGCTCGGGGGTGAGGCCCGCGCCGTCGTCGCCCGGGGCGGCCGAGGGGTCGACGGGCGGCTGGCTGTCGCCGACCGGCGGATCGATCACCGGGGACTCGCCGCCGCCGTCCGTGGGGCTCGGCGGCAAGGAGCAGTCCGGGTAGAAGCCCTCCTGCGGCGAGGGGCACGCGCTGTCGACACCGCCGATACCGCCGTCGAGGCCGACCGAGATGCTGTCCCAGTTGTCGATGTCCGAGGGTGGCGCCACGCCCGACACTCCCGGATCCCCGTTGGCCCCGCCGCCGCCCCCGCCGGAGCCGTCTGCCGCGCCACCACTGCCGCCGCTGCCGTAACCGTCGCCGTCGCTCTGCGCTCCCGCGGAGCCGGTCGCGGCCGGCGCCGGTCCGCCGCCGCCTGGATCGTCCCCGTCGGCGCCCGCCGAGGCACCGCATCCGGTGACCGCACCGAGGCCCAGCACCACCATCAGCCCGACCGCCCCGGCGTGACCGCCCCAGCGGCCCGGACGGCTCCGAAAACACCGCACCCTCATGGGTCCCTCCCCCGAACGGGACACCCCTTCATGGCTGCATGCCGCAGCGAAGTGGTGAAGGCAGCGTCCCACCGCGAGCGGCATCCAGCCATCGGCTTTACGGAAAAGGGACGAATGAGGTCGGAGGTGCCCGGAACCGGACTTGAACCGGTACGCCCGCGAGGGGCAGCGAGGTTTAAGCTCGCCGTGTCTGCATTCCACCATCCGGGCAGGCCATGGGCTCCGCATCGAGGTCCCGAGCCTATCGGGGCGCGTCCCCCGAACAGCGGACGGGCGGACCGATGTTGTCTTATTTTATTGACGTCTGAGGGTGCATCAGCCCGTGGAACGCGCCATCCGCACTTGCCAATAGCCTTACGCGCGAGGCCCGGCGGCGCATGCGGAATGACGGAATTTCACCGCCTCAACCAGGGGGCTCCACCTGTTCTCGACGCGGCCGTGGCTCAGGGGCGTCCGTCATCCCCAGGTATGACACGGCCGCCTCCGGTCAGTCTCGAGTCGCCCTCCGGAACCGGAACAGCGGGTGACTACACGGCCGCGAGGCGACGCGACGATGGTTCACGGCCCGAAACGGCCGCAGCAACACAAGAACGCAGGACCGCCGCCGTCGTCCGTCAAGGAGCACCCACCCGTGACCACCACTCCCATCGCCGACCGGACCACCTCCGTGGCCGCACGCGCCACGGATCTGTCGAAGATCTACGGACAGGGCGAGACCCAGGTGGTCGCGCTCGACCGGGTCTCCGTCGAGTTCCGGCGGGCCGAGTTCACCGCGATCATGGGCCCGTCCGGGTCCGGGAAGTCCACGCTGATGCACTGCGTGGCGGGGCTCGACACGTTCTCCTCCGGCTCCGTGCGCATCGGCGACACCGAACTGGGCTCGCTGAAGGACAAGCAGCTCACCAAGCTCCGCCGGGACAAGATCGGCTTCATCTTCCAGGCGTTCAACCTGCTGCCGACGCTGACCGCGCTGGAGAACATCACCCTGCCGATGGACATCGCGGGGCGGAAGCCGGACCAGCAGTGGCTGGAATCCGTCATCCAGATGGTCGGCCTCAAGGACCGGCTCTCGCACCGGCCCTCCCAGCTCTCCGGCGGCCAGCAGCAGCGCGTCGCCGTCGCCCGCGCCCTGGCCTCCCGCCCCGACATCATCTTCGGCGACGAGCCGACCGGAAACCTCGACTCCCGCTCCGGCGCCGAGGTGCTGGGCTTTCTCCGCAACTCCGTACGGGAGTTGGGGCAGACCGTGGTGATGGTGACCCATGACCCGGTCGCCGCCGCGTACGCGGACCGTGTCGTCTTCCTCGCCGACGGGCGGATCGTCGACGAGATGTACCGGCCGACGGCGGACAACGTGCTTGATTTCATGAAGCAGTTCGACGCGAAGGGCCGTACCTCCTGATGTTCCGCACCGCCCTGCGCAACGTTCTCGCGCACAAGGCCCGGCTCCTCATGACCGTCCTCGCCGTGATGCTCGGCGTGGCCTTCGTGTCGGGGACGCTGGTCTTCACCAACACCATCTCGGACGCGTACCAGAACAGCTCCGCCAAGGGCTTCGACCAGGTCGACGTGGCGGTACAGCCCGACTACCAGGAGAGCAAGGGCGACAAGGTCGGCAAGACCCCCGAACTCACCCAGGCGCTGCTGGACGAGAGCGCGAGGACCCCGGGCGCCGCCTCCGCGATCGGCGTCGTCAGCGGCTTCACCGCCCTCGCCGACAAGGACGGCAAGCTCGTCGGCGGCGGCTTCCAGACGAAGGGCGGGAACTACTGGGGCGCCAAGGACCCCCGGTACCCGCTCGTCGAGGGCGCCGCCCCGCGCGGTGCCGGCCAGGTCGCCATCGACTCGGAGACCGCGCGGCGCGCCGGGTACGAGGTCGGCGACACGGTCCGTATGTCGATCGACGGCCCGGTCCTCACCCCCACCGTCTCCGGCATCTTCACCACCGACGACGGCAATGTCGCGGCCGGCGGCAGCCTCGCCCTGTTCGACACGGCGACCGCGCAGAAGCTGTTCGGCAAGACGGGCACGTACGACGAGATCGACGTGAAGGCCGCCCCGGGCACCTCCCAGACGGCGCTCAAGGCCGCGCTCGACAAGTCCCTGCCGACGAAGCTCGTCGAGACGACGACCGGCAAGGAACTCGCCGACAACCAGGCCGAGATGATCTCCTCGCAGATGGGCAGCTTCCGGCAGATGCTGCTGGTCTTCGCGGGCATCGCGCTGTTCGTCGGCACCTTCATCATCGCCAACACCTTCACCATGCTGGTCGCCCAGCGCACCAAGGAGCTGGCGCTGCTGCGGGCCGTCGGCGCCTCCCGGCGTCAGATCACTCGCTCGGTGCTCGTCGAGGCGTTCGTCGTCGGCACGGCCGCCGGGGTGACCGGCCTGGTCGCGGGCATCGGCATCGGCGCCGGGATGCGGTCGCTGATGGGCGCGCTGGACGCGACCGTCCCGGACGGGCCGCTGGTCGTCTCCGGCGGCACGGTCGCCACCGCCCTCGCGGTCGGCATCCTCATCACCATGCTGGCGGCGTGGCTGCCGGGCCGCCGGGCCGCGAAGATTCCGCCGGTCGCGGCGATGAGCAGCGTGCACGCGCAGGCCACCACGAAGTCGCTGGTGCTGCGCAACACCCTCGGCGCGCTGTTCGCGGGCGCCGGTGTCGCGGTCGTCCTCGCGGCGACGACGATGAACGGCTCCGACGGCCAGGCCCCCATGGGCATCGGCGCGGTCCTGCTCATCCTCGGCGTGTTCATCCTGACCCCGCTGCTGTCCCGCCCGCTCATCGCGGCCGCCGCCCCGGTGCTGCGCGTGTTCGGTACGGCGGGCAAGCTCGCCCGGCAGAACTCGGTCCGCAATCCCCGTCGTACGGCTGCCACCGCATCCGCGCTGATGATCGGGCTGACCCTGATCACCGGGATGACGGTGATGGCGGGCAGCCTCCAGAAGTCCATCGACAAGATGGCGTCGGCGGCGATCCGCGCGGACTACATCGTGTCGATGGCGAACGGCAACGAGCTGTCCCCGGACGTCGACCGGAAGCTGAACGCCACCGACGGTGTCACCACCACCAGCCCGCTGCGCAACGCCCCCTCGCGCATCGACGGCGAGACCGAGTACCTGACCGGCGTGAACGGCTCGGCGATCGGCAAGCTGACCGACCTGAAGGTCGACAGCGGCTCCTTCAAGGTGGGCGGCGGCCAGGTGGTCGTCGACAGCGACACCGCCAAGTCCCGTGACTGGACGGCCGGTTCGACGTTCACCGCGCACTACGAGGACGGCAAGGCGCAGCGGCTCACGGTCTCGGCGGTCTACGAGGGCAACGAGCTGATCCGGGGCATCATGGTCGACAACAGGACCCTCACCCCGCATCTGACCGACCCGGCCGACATGCAGATCCTGGTGAAGACGGCCGACGGTGCCTCCGACGCCACCAAGGACCGGCTGGAGAAGGCCCTCGGCACCAACCCGGCCGTCAAGGTGCAGAGCAAGCAGGACCTGTCCGACGACATCGCGCAGATGTTCACGCTGATCCTGAACATGGTCTACGGCCTGCTCGCCATGGCGGTGCTCGTCGCGGTCCTCGGGGTCATCAACACCCTGGCCATGTCGGTCTTCGAACGCTCGCAGGAGATCGGCATGCTCCGCGCGATCGGCCTGGACCGCAAGGGCGTCAAGCGGATGGTGCGCCTGGAGTCCCTGGTGATCTCCCTGTTCGGCGGTGTCCTCGGCATCGGCCTGGGCGTGTTCTTCGGCTGGGCGGCCGGGGAGCTGCTGGGCACGAAGATGGCGACGTACGAACTCGTCCTGCCCTGGGGGCGGATGGCGCTCTTCCTGCTGGGCGCGGCGGTCGTCGGTGTGCTGGCGGCCCTGTGGCCGGCCCGGCGCGCGGCGAGGCTGAACATGCTGTCGGCCATCAAGGCCGAGTAGCGAGCGGCGTTCGTACGGCAGTTGGGGCCCGCCACCGGCAAGTGGCGGGCCCCGTCCGTGCGTTCAGTTCCAGGCGCGTGCCCGCAGCGGCATCCGGGAGTCCCCGGAGTCGAGGGCGCGGACGGCGAGGACCTGGTTGACGCCGATGCTGTTGCGTTCGAAGGCGAGCGCGCTGGCGGCCATGTAGAGCCGCCAGACCCGGGCCCGGCCGGGTCCGGCGAGCCGGATGGCGCGGGCCCAGTCGGTCTCCAGACGGGCCACCCAGCGGCGCAGGGTGAGGCCGTAGTGCTCGCGGATCGACTCGACGTCACGCACCTCGAACCCGGCGCGTTCCAGCTGGGTGACGGTGGTGCCGAGGGGGGCGAGTTCGCCGTCGGGGAAGACGTAGGCGTCGATGAACTCGTCGACGTGGTACGCCGATTCGTCGCGCTGGGGGCGGCGGGCGATCTGGTGGTTGAGGAGCCGCCCGCCGGGCCTGAGGAGGGCGTACAGGTCCTCGGCGTACTCCAAGTAGCGTTCGGAGCCGACGTGTTCGGCCATGCCGATGGAGGAGACCGCGTCGTAGGGGCCGTCGCCGACGTCCCGGTAGTCCTGGACGCGGATCTCGATCCGGTCGGTCAGGCCCTCGCCGGCGACGCGCTTGCGGGCGTAGGCGGCCTGCTCCTGGGAGAGGGTGATGCCGACGACCCGCACGCCGTGCTCGCGGGCGGCGTGGATCGCCATCGAGCCCCAGCCGCAGCCGACGTCGAGCAGCCGCTGACCGGGGGTCAGGGCGAGCTTGCGGCAGACGAGTTCGAGCTTGTCGCGCTGGGCGCTTTCGAGCGTGCCGCCGGGGGTCTCCCAGTAGGCGCACGAGTAGACCATGGACGGGCCGAGGACGATCTCGTAGAAGTCGTTGCCGACGTCGTAGTGGTGGCTGACGGCGCGTCTGTCGGTGCGCTTGGTGTGGAGGTGGCCGCGGCGCCGGCGGACCTCCTCGGGCGGCGGGGCGGGCGGCAGCGGCAGCCCGGAGAGCCGGACGAGGCCGCGCAGCGCGGCGCGCACCTCGGGGTCGCGGAGCAGCGCGGCACGGCTCCTGGTGCCCTCGCCGCGCTCCCAGACCAGGCCGGAGATCAGGTCGAGGGCGGTGTAGAGGTCGCCGTCGATGTCGAGGTCCCCCGCGACCCAGGCGCGGGCGAGACCGAGTTCGCCGGGCTTGTACAGCAGCCGGCGCACCGCCCGGCGGTTGCGCAGCACCAGTGCCGGGGCGCCCGGCGGTCCCGCCTGCGAGCCGTCCCACGCCCGCACGCGGAGCGGGAGCGGGGCTCCCAGCAGTAGTTCGAAGAGGTTCTTCAGCCGCGACGCGGCGTCGGCCATGGCGCACACCTCCGTGACGAGGATCCCGGAATTGTCCACCTACGTAAACAGTGACAAGGGGTGACGCAATCCCGGGACACGCCGAAGGGCCTCCCGCACCACGGATGGCGGGAGGCCCTTCGGTTCGTTCGTCGCGCGGCGACCGGAGTCGGTCAGGAGGCCTTGGCCTTCTCCTGCGTCTTCTCCGGCTGCGCGGCGGCGGGCGCCGGCGCGGGCTTGGCGGCCTCGTAGAACTCCTCGCGCGGAGTCTCCAGGGCACCGAGGGCGACGACCTCACGCTTGAGGAACATCGCGAGCGTCCAGTCGGCGAAGACGCGGATCTTGCGGTTCCACGTCGGCATCGCCAGACCGTGGTAGCCACGGTGCATGTACCAGGCGAGACGGCCCTTGAGCTTGATCTTCATCTTGCCCATGACGATCATCGCCACGCCCTTGTGGAGGCCGAGACCGGCCACCGCGCCCTTGTTGGAGTGCGCGTACTCCTTCTGCGGGAAGCCCCGCATGCCGGAGACCACGTTGTCGCCGAGGACCTTGGCCTGACGCAGCGCGTGCTGGGCGTTCGGCGGGCACCAGGCGTTCTCCACCCCGGCCTTGCGGGCGGCGACGTCCGGGACCTGGGCGTTGTCGCCGGCGGCCCAGATGTAGTCGGTGCCCTGCACCTGGAGGGTGGGCTGGGTGTCGACGTGACCGCGCGGGCCCAGCGGGAGGCCGTAGCGGGAGAGGACCGGGTTCGGCTTGACGCCGGCGGTCCAGACGATCGTGTTGGAGTCGACCTCGAGGCCGTTCTTCAGCACGACGTGGCCGTCGACGCAGGAGTCCATCGAGGTGGAGAGGTAGATCTCCACGCCGCGGCTCTCCAGGTGCTCCTTGCCGTAGGTGCCCAGCTTCGGGCCGACCTCGGGAAGGATCTTGTCGGCGGCGTCGACGAGGATGAACCGCATGTCCTCGCGGGAGACCGTCTTGTAGTACTTGGCCGCGTCGCGGGCCATGTCCTCGACCTCACCGATGGTCTCCGCGCCGGCGAACCCGCCGCCGACGAAGACGAAGGTGAGCGCCTTGCGGCGGATCTCCTCGTCGGTGGTGGAGTCGGCCTTGTCCAGCTGCTCCAGGACGTGGTTGCGCAGGCCGATGGCCTCCTCGACGCCCTTCATGCCGATGCCCTGCTCGGCGAGGCCGGGGATCGGGAAGGTGCGGGAGACCGCGCCGAGCGCGATCACCAGGTAGTCGAAGGGCAGCTCGTACGCCTCGCCGACCAGCGGGGCGATCGTGGCGACCTTGCGGTCCTGGTCGATGGTGGTGACCCGGCCGGTGAGAACCTCCGCCTTGGGCAGCACGCGTCGCAGCGGGACGACGACGTGGCGCGGGGAGATGCTGCCGGCGGCGGTTTCGGGGAGGAAGGGCTGGTAGGTCATGTACGACCGGGGGTCGACGACCGTGACGGTCGCCTCGCCGTAGCGCATCTTCTTGAGGATGCGCCGAGCTGCGTACAGGCCTACGTACCCACCGCCTACTACGAGGATCCTGGGACGCTCCGTGGTGCTCATGCCATCGAGTATCCACCCGCCCCAGGGGGGTCGCTCGTGCGCCCCTTCACAAGCTCCGACAGGGGGTGTGTTATCCTCCGCGACTCACGTGATCCAGGTCATGGTGCGGATCCGGAACCAGCCGGTATGGCGGACCGTTGTCAATGCCGCGTGAGCTGCCTCTCTTGGCCTCCGCGACCCCTGTGAGCGGTCCGCGACGACCCCTCGCGAGCCCTCGACGGAGGGTCCCGGCCGACCCCCTGTATCACACTTCTGAACACGTTCAATGGCCTTTCGGGGCCCCGGAAGGGTCAGTCGGCCGCTTTTCGTGGTTCCGCAGGGCGGAATTCCTTGTGAAGAACTTCACGAAGTTTCTCGGAGGCGCACCCCCGGGGGTCGTCTCCGGGCCCCCTGGAGGCGCTCATACGTTATCCGACCTGCTCAGCAGATGGCTACCGATCGGTAACAAAGGAGGGCTACGCCACCGAGAACGCGATGCCGTCGAGGATGTCGTGCTCGCTCACGACGACCTCCTCGGCCCCGATCCGCTCCATGATCGACAGCAGTACGAGGGCACCCGCCGCGATGACGTCCACGCGCCCCGGGTGCATGGAGGGCACGGTCGCGCGCTCGGCGTGCGTGGAGTGCAGCAGCAGCCACTCGGTGATCTCCCTGACCTTCTCACGGGAGACACGGGAGTGGTGGATGCGCTCCGAGTCGTACTCGGGCAGCTCCTGCGCGATCGCCGAGACGGTCGTGACGGACCCGGCGAGCCCCACCAGCGTGCGCGCCTCGCGCAGCGGCACGGTCTCCTCGGCGAGGTCCAGGGCGGCCTCGATGTCCGCCCGCATGGCGGCGATCTGCGCCGGCGAGGGCGGGTCGGAGACGACACCGTCCCGGACGAGATGCCGCTCGGTCATCCGCACACAGCCGACGTCCACGGACCGCGCGGCCCGCACCTGCTCCGCGCCGACCACGAACTCGGTCGAACCTCCGCCGATGTCCACGACGAGATAGGGCGGGGCGAGGTCGGCACGGCCCTTGAGCTCCCCCGTGGCGCCGGTGAAGGAGAACTCCGCCTCCTGGTCGCCGCTGATCACCTCCGGCTCCACACCGAGGATGTCCAGCACCCCGCGCACGAAGTCGTCCCGGTTCTCGGCGTCCCGCGAGGCGGACGTGGCGACGAACCGCAGCCGCTCCGCGCCCATCTCCTTGATGACGGCCGCGTACTCGCGGCACGCCGCGAAGGTCCGCTCCAGCGCCTCGGGCGCCAGCCGCCCGGTCCGGTCGACGCCCTGCCCGAGCCGCACGATCGTCATCCGGCGGTCCAGGTCGACGAGTTCACCGGTGGCCGGGTCGCAGTCGGCGACCAGGAGACGGATGGAGTTGGTACCGCAGTCGATGGCGGCGACACGGGTCACTGCTCGTCCTCCTTCGGCAGCGTCACGCACGCGCCCTTGCGCCACCACTCCGGCAGCATCGCGATCGCCTCGTCGCCCAGCGGGTTCACACCCGGCCCGGCGGCCAGGGAGTGGCCGACCAGCACGTGCAGGCACTTCACCCGGTCCGGCATGCCGCCCGCGCTCGGGAAGCCCTTGAGCTCCTCGATCTCGTCACGCCGCCGGATGTAGTCCTCGTGCGCGGCGCGGTACGCGGCGGCCAGCTCCGGATCGGTTTGCAGGCGCTCGGTCATCTCCTTCATCACGCCGTTCGCCTCCAGCGTCCCGATCGCGGAGTTCGCCTTCGGGCACGTCAGGTAGTACAGCGTCGGGAAGGGCGTGCCGTCGGGCAGCCGGGGGGCCGTCTCCACCACGTCCGGCTGCCCGCAGGGGCACCGGTGCGCGATGGCGCGCAGCCCGCGCGGCGGACGCCCGAGCTGCTGCTTGAAGGCCTCGACGTCGGCGTCGGTCGGCTCGGTGCGCGGGGTGGTGGGCGGGGGCGTTTGCATGCCTGTTACTGATTTCCTCTGTCGGTCTACTGGTCGGAGGCGTCGGACTTGTCGACCCCGTCCCAGACGTTCGAGTACCAGGGGCGGTCCGCCGCCCCCAGGTCGGCGCGCGACTGCTGGGCCGCGCCCGGGTCGACGACGACGAACCCCGTCTCCCCCGGCATCACATAGTGCAGCCGCTGCCGGATCTGCTGCTCGGCGTACGCGTCGTCCTGCCACCGCGCCTTGAGGTCGCGCAGCTGCTCGACGCGCTGCCGTGCCTGGTCCTGCTCCCGCTGGAGATCGGCGATGTCGGCGCGCTGGGAGACGTACTGCCTTATCGGGTACGCGAGCGCGACGATCAGCGAGCACAGCACCAGCGCGAGCAGCGCCGCGCGGCCGGTGAGCCGCGAGCGGCGGGCCTGCCGCTTGGTCTGGGAGCGGTAGACCCGGGCCGCGGTCTGCTCGCCGAGCAGCCGGATCCGGGTCGCGGTGGAGAAACGGTCCCGGTCCTTGACGGCCATCTCTCACTCCCGTTCACACGCGCGTACGTCCCCGCACACGGTACGGGACCGAGTACGGGGACGTACGTACGACGCTGTCCTTGAGGGCTTTAAGGGTGTCAGCCCTTGAAGCGCGGGAAGGCCGAGCGGCCGGCGTACACCGCGGCGTCGTCGAGGATCTCCTCGATGCGCAGCAGCTGGTTGTACTTGGCGACGCGCTCGGAGCGGGCCGGGGCGCCGGTCTTGATCTGGCCGCAGTTGGTGGCGACGGCGAGGTCGGCGATGGTGACGTCCTCGGTCTCGCCGGAGCGGTGGGACATCATGCACTTGAAGCCGCTGCGCTGGGCGAGCTCGACGGCGTCCAGGGTCTCGGTGAGCGAGCCGATCTGGTTCACCTTGACCAGGAGGGCGTTGGCGGTGCCCTCCTCGATGCCGCGGGCGAGACGCTCCGGGTTGGTGACGAACAGGTCGTCGCCGACGAGCTGGACCTTGTCGCCGAGCTTGTCGGTGATGACCTTCCAGCCGGCCCAGTCGTCCTCGAACAGCGGGTCCTCGATGGAGACGAGCGGGTAGGCCGCGACGAGCTCCTCGTAGTACTCCGTCATCTCGGCGGCGGAGCGCTCCTTGCCCTCGAACTGGTACTTGCCGTCCTTGTAGAACTCGGAGGCGGCGACGTCGAGGGCGAGGGCGACCTGCTCGCCGGGGATGTAACCGGCCTCCTTGATCGCCTCCAGGATGAGGTCCAGGGCGGCGCGGTTGGACTCGAGGTTCGGCGCGAAGCCGCCCTCGTCGCCGAGGCCGGTCGACAGGCCCTTGCTCTTCAGGACCTTCTTGAGGGTGTGGTAGACCTCGGTGCCCCAGCGCAGCGCCTCGGAGAAGGACTCCGCGCCGATCGGGGCGATCATGAACTCCTGGATGTCCACGTTGGAGTCGGCGTGCGAGCCGCCGTTCAGGATGTTCATCATCGGAACGGGCAGCAGGTGCGCGTTCGGGCCGCCCAGGTAGCGGAAGAGCGGGAGGTCGCTGGCCTCGGAGGCGGCGTGGGCGACGGCGAGGGAGACGCCGAGGATGGCGTTGGCGCCGAGGGAGCCCTTGTTGTCGGTGGCGTCCAGGTCGAACATCGCCTGGTCGATCAGCCGCTGCTCGGTGGCGTCGTAGCCGACCAGCTCCGGGCCGATCTGCTCGATGACGGCGAGGACGGCCTTCTCGACGCCCTTGCCGAGGTAGCGGTTCGGGTCACCGTCGCGGAGCTCGATGGCCTCGAAGGCGCCCGTGGAGGCGCCGGAGGGGACGGCGGCACGACCCGTGCTGCCGTCGTCGAGGCCGACCTCGACCTCGACCGTGGGGTTGCCTCGGGAGTCCAGGATTTCCCGGGCTACGACGACGTCGATGGACGGCACGAGCATCTCCTTCTTGGGATGTGACGCGGCTACGGCACTGCCGCAGCGACTCTGCGAGACGAGCCTAACCGGCTCCGGGCGATCGGCCACCGCGTGGACCGCCCCGTGGACAGAACCGATCGTAAATTGTTTCCGAACGGAACAAAGACGGTTCAAGAAACCACGTACAAAACGCGGCGCAAAAAACCCCGCTCCGGTGCGTACGGGGGAACACGCACCGGAGCGGGGAGCCCGTGGGGACGGGGGGACCCTCACGAGGCCCTCAGTATGAGAGGACCACGGATGTGAGGGCGCCGCGGTTCAGGCAGGACTCACTTGAGGTGCAGCTGCTGACCCGGGTAGATGAGGTTCGCGTCCTCGATGATGTCCTTGTTCAGCTTGAACAGCGTCTGGTAGCCGCCCTTGACCTTGTGCTTCTCCGCGATCGAGCTGAGGGTGTCACCCTTGACGACCTTGTACTCGCCGTCGCCCTTCTTGACCTTCTTGCCGGTCGGGGTGGTGACGGTCTTCTTCGCGGCCGTGCGCTCCGAGGAGCGGGAGGCCGACTGCTCGGAGGAGCGGGTGCTGGTGCCGCTGTCGCTCGACGAGCTGGAGGAACCGGAGGACGACGAGCCGCCACCGTTGTAGGCGGCGCCGGACAGGCCCACACCGCAGGTCGGCCAGGCGCCCTTGCCCTGGGAGGCGAGCACCTTCTCGGCGACGGCGATCTGCTGCGCCTTGCTGGCCTGGTTGGCCTGCGGGGCGTAGGCGGTGCCGCCGTACGCGGCCCAGGTCGAGGCCGAGAACTGAAGGCCGCCGTAGTAGCCGTTGCCGGTGTTGATGGACCAGTTGCCGCCCGACTCGCACTGGGCGACGGCGTCCCACTCGGAGGCGGTGGCGGCGGAGGCGTTGCCGGCCGCCATCAGCGGGGCGGCGATGGCGACACCGGTGACGCCGGCGAGCGCGGCGGCGCGGGTGGCCTTGGACGGACGACGGTGCTTGCCCTTGCCGGAAAACAGCATGGTGGATCCCCTCACCGACGCCTGCGAGGTGAGCTGTCGGGTTCGGGCCGGTTGAGTTGCCCGGTCGCGCACCCTGCGGTGCGCGGCTTCACCCCAAGCCGGTCCAGCGTGAACTGCTGGGCCCGGCGCTTACCTTGGGTCCCCCGCTCCTGCCTACGGCGCTTGACGCGACGACTGTTCCCGTACGGCCGCTGGCAGGATTCGGCGTTGCGGCAGCCGGGGCTCGTGGTGACGAGCGGTGTTGACCGTAGACACGGAACCCGGGGGATTTCAAAGACGATCAGGGCTTCTGAGACTCATCCCACACTTTCGCCAAACCGGACATTCAGCGCGAAGCGTGACGCGAACTCCCGTCGCTTTTCGCCCTATTCAGCCCCGACTACGAGGGTCTGACCGGGCATGATGGCGCTCGGGTCGGGACCGATGACCTGCTCGTTCGCGGCGTAGAGGTGGCGCCATCCGCCGTCGAGGCCAAGGGAGTCGGCGATGGAGGCGAGCGTGTCGCCCTCGCGGACGGTGTACGCCTTCTCGTCGGCGCTCGGGCCACGGTGCCGGCCGGTGCCGGTCTCGCCCGCGGGATCACTCTTGGCGTCGCTCTTGTTGTCGCTCTTGTTGTCGCTCTTGTTGTCGCCGCCGAGGGCGCCGATGTCGACGAGGTTCGAAGAGCCGCCCACTTGCCATGAGTTGTCCGATTCGGCCTCATTCGCCGGGACTGTGGGCGAGCTGTCGGGCGACTGTGAGGCGGTCGAGCCGGAGTCGGGCGTATCCGACTTGGCGGACTTGTCCGCGCCGGTGGAGGTGGAGGGCGAGGGAGAGGCGTCGGTGGAGGCGTCACCGGAAGCATCGTCCGACGAGCCGGACTCCGCGGAGTTGGGCAACCCGGATGATTCCGATCCCGATCCGGACGTATCGGACTCCGCGCCGGATCCGGACGCCGAGGACGAACCGGTCCCGACGCCCGTGTCGACATCGGCCGAGCCCGAGTCCTTGCTGAGCCCGTTCAGCAGCCCGCAGGCGCCCCAGACGCCGACACCCTGGTCGGCGAGGACCTTCTCGGCGACGGATATCTGCTGGTTGCGGCTGGCCAGGTCGGCGCTCGGGGCGTAGTCGAGGCCGCCGTACTTCTCCCAGTTCTCCTGCGAGAGGCTGAGCCCGCCGTAGGAACCGTCACCGTTGTTCTGGCTCCAGGAGCCGTCCGTCTCGCACTTGGCGACCTTGTCCCAGGTGCCGCCGTCGGCCGCGCTCGCGCCGGTGGCGGCGAGCAGCGGGATCGCGATGGCGGAGCCGGTCACTCCGGCCGCGACGAGAAGTGCCGGAGCCTGGCGGGGGCGACGGTGACGACCGTTCCCGGAGAGCATGCGGGGACCTTTCGCGAGACAGCGGTGACCGGCGTGGCGGGTGAGGCTGGGCGCCACGCTGGTTGGTGAACGTATCGGCAGACGATCACTTGTCACAAGTTAATGCCGCGCAGATCACGTGAAGATCACAGGGGTGAGGGGGAGTCGCGTTCGGCTGGTTTCGGCGTAACTCCCGCTGTGACGTGGAGAGGTGGGACGAGGGGCTCGCGCCTGACCGGTGAGCTGACACCCCGGGAATTCAAGTGATTCATGAGGACGGGCCAGAAGCCCTTCTTGAACCAGGAGTTCTGCCGGTCTTTGGCAGGGGCCCACGGACCGTAGCGGGCGGGGAGTTCGTCCCACAGGCAGCCGGTGCGGAGGCGATGCAGAATCCCGTTGACCTGAGTCCGGACGTCCGGCGTGCCGCGCGCGAACCGGCGACGTCCGAAGTAGGCCACCATCAACTCCTCGACAGCGGGCCAGGCCTGCTCCGGCACTTCGGCGGGGACGGGCGTCCCGGTCCTCACATGCCACTCCGTCACTTTGCATTTGACGCCCGACCGTTTTCTCACCCGGGCAAGGGGCTTCACCGTGATGTTCAGAAAACTGACCACACCTCCCATCTCGGAGCGCGTCGGGTTCTGCAGGGTCCTGCCCATCACCATGCTGAGATCCGGCTCCGCTTGACTCTGTTCCGCCAGCACCTCCCTCGCCTGAGTCAGGAGATCGCTCATGCTCCGCACGTCTTCGGCGAGTTGGCGCACGACGGTGTCCTTCACCGTCTGATGGAGACCAGGGACAGCAGCCAGTGCGGTTGCCGCCCGAGCCGCGGCTTCTTTCTTCTCATGGAGCAGTTCCTCGAACCGGGCCACGCGTTCACGCTGCTTGTCGGTGTCCTCGGGACGAGCCCTGCGACCGGGCTCCGGCAGCGAACCGCATCCGTCCAGGCCCCTCAGAAGCGTCACCACCTCCCTCCACACGACTGCTTCCACCTCGTCAGCGGCCAGATAAGGGTCGGAGCAGTTCGTGGTCTTTCCCTTGCCGTTGTTGCCGCCTCCGCACCGGTAGTAACGGGTGTCGTCGGACTTGCGGTAGGCCCCGACGTACCGGTACCCGCAGGCACCGAGAATCCGGCCGGACAACGGGTAGTCCCCAGAAGCCGCATGGGAGGCATGCCCTGTCTCCCGCATCGCCGCGACGAGGGCTTCCGCTCTCTCCGTGGAGAGGATGCGAGGGACAGGGATGGTCACACTGTCTCCGTGCAGAGGAGCGCCCTCCTCGTCGAGTCTCGTGCCGTTCTTCCCACTGCCGGCAGGGTTGCGGAAGACGACCTCTCCCTGGAGAAGAGCAGAACTCCTGAGGCGGCGATGAAGGTTGGAAGCCGTCCAAGGCCGCCCACTCCGGGTGAACATCCCGCGTTCGTTGAGCTCCGAAGCGGCCTGAGAGACGTTCTTCTTCCCCTCCACGATCAAAGTCACCGCTGCGCGGACGACGTCCGCCTCGCGATCGTTCACGATCAGCGTGGAACCCCGTCGGCCCGACTGCTCGATGGTGTACCCCCACGGTGGTGGACCGCCGACCCAGCCGCCTTCGAGAGCTCTGCACTGACGGCCTCCCTGCGTCCGCTCGCGGATGAGGTTCCACTCGGCCTCGGCGCTTGAGGCATGGAATTGCAGCTGCCTCCGACCGAACTCCGTGGTGGTGTCGATGTCCTGGGTGACCGAGGCGAAGCTGACGCCCAGGTCTTCCATGGCCCAGATCCAGGCCCAGAAGGCTCGGCCCGTACGGCCGATGCGATCGAACCTGTCCACCACGATGACGTCGATGAGGCCTTGCCGAGCGGCTTCTTCGAGCCGCCGCATGCCAGGGCGATCGACAGTCGCCCCCGACACCCCCTCGTCCCTGAAGATCAGATCGGGAGCGAGGCTCCATCCAGGCCTGTTGGCGACGTACGCGCGGCCCGCGCGCTCCTGGACATCCAGTCCGTATCCCCGTGCCTGCTCTTGGGTGGAAACCCGCAGCATCAGAGCTGCTCGAACGGAACCCACCGACCCCGGCCCGTTCCCGCCCCCGGACATGGGCATCGCGATAGCGTTGAACATGTCAGCCCCTTCACGGCTGGCAAGGCCCCGGAGCTCTAGCCAGCTCTGGGGCCCCTTGCATTTGCCGAAAAGTTAGCTCTCGACATGACTCAGAACCTGTAGAACCCGAAATCCGGCTAGTCGCTTATCCAACGAAACATGCGTATGTTCGCCTCGTCGCTCCGGTGGCCCCGCCCCCGCCACCCGGCTGCGGATACGGTCACCATGTGAACGTCTCGAACACCGGCCCCGAACTCTTCACCTGGGAGTTCGCTTCCGATCCATACCCGGCCTACGCCTGGCTGCGCGAACATTCCCCTGTCCACTGGACAAAACTCCCCAGCGGCGTCGAGGCGTGGCTGGTGACCCGCTATGCCGATGCGCGCCAAGCCCTCGCGGACCAGCGCCTCTCGAAGAACCCCGACCATCACGCCGAGGACGCCCAGGGCAAGAGCCGGACCGGAATCCCTGGCGAGCGCAGCGCCAACCTCATGACGCATCTGCTCAACATCGACCCCCCGGACCACACCCGGCTGCGCCGCCTCGTCTCCAAGGCGTTCACCCCACGACGCGTGGCCGAATTCGAGCCCCGGGTAAAGGAGTTGACCGACGTCCTCATCGACCGGTTCGCGCCCCGGGGCCAGGCCGACCTCATCCACGACTTCGCCTTCCCCCTCCCTATCTATGCGATCTGCGATCTGCTCGGCGTCCCGCGCGAGGACCAGGACGACTTCCGGGACTGGGCGGGCATGATGATCCGCCACGGAGGCGGCCCACGCGGGGGTGTCGCCCGCTCCGTCAAGAAGATCCGCAGCTATCTCGCCGACCTCATCCACCGCAAGCGCGGCGATCTGGGCGACGACCTGATCTCGGACCTCATCCGCGCCTCCGACCATGGTGAGCACCTGACCGAGAACGAAGCCGCCGCCATGTGTTTCGTACTCTTGTTCGCAGGATTCGAGACCACGATCAACCTGATCGGCAACGGCTCATACGCGCTCCTGCGTCATCCCGCTCAGCGCGCCCGGCTCCAGCAGTCCCTCGAGCGCGACGAGACCCGACTGCTCGACACCGCAGTCGAGGAACTGCTCCGCTACGACGGCCCCGTGGAGCTGGCCACCTGGCGCTACGCCACCGAGCCCCTGACCATCGGCGGGCAGTCCATCGCCGTCGGCGACCCGGTGCTGGTCGTACTCGCCGCCGCAGACCGTGATCCGGAACGGTTCGCCGATCCGGACGTCCTCGACCTGTCTCGCGGTGACAACCAGCACCTCGGGTACGGCCACGGCATTCACTACTGCCTCGGTGCACCCCTGGCCCGCCTTGAGGGCCGTACCGCCCTCGCGACCCTGCTCCGCCGTCTGCCGGACCTCGAACTGGCCGCCGAACCCGCGGATCTGCGCTGGCGGGGCGGACTGATCATGCGCGGGCTCCGGGAGCTTCCGGTGCGGTTCACCGCCGACTGACGGACATCAGCCTTCCGTCTCTCTGATGGCGTCCCGATAAGCCCGCGCGGCGCTGCGCAACGCCGCCTCCGGGTCCACTCCCGCGGCCTCCGCGCGCACGGCCAGAGTCAGCAGTTCGTACCCGAGGCCCTCGCCCGTCGGCAGCGCTACCTCCAGCCCCGCCGTCCGGACTCTCGACGCCAGTTTCGAGGCGAGGGCCAGGCCGGGCTGGCCGAGGGGGACGCCGTCCGTGATCGACTCGCGCTGCTTCTCTATCGCCTTGGTGCGCAGCCAGTGGGCCTTGACCTCCTCGGGGGTCGTGGCCGTCTCGTCGCCGAAGACGTGGGGGTGGCGGTGGATGAGCTTGGTGACGATGCCGCCTGCCACGTCGTCGATGGAGAAGGGGGCGTCGGGGTCCTCTTCCGCGATGCGGGCGTGGAAGACGACCTGGAGGAGGACGTCGCCGAGTTCCTCGCGGAGTTCTTCGCGGTCGCCCTCCTCGATGGCCTCGACGAGTTCGTACGCCTCCTCGATGCCGTACTTGGCCAGGCCCTTGTGGGTCTGCTGCGAGGACCAGGGGCACTCGGCGCGGATGCGGTCCATGACCTGGACGAGGTCGAGGAGGCGGGCGCCCGGGAGGTCGTAGGAGGCGGGGAGGAGTTCCAGCTCGGGCATGGACACGCGACCTGAGCCGGCGAGACGGGCGAGGCCGTCGGTGAGGACGGGCTCGCCCTCGCCGGTCGCCACGACGACCACGGTGTGACCGCCCGCGCAGGCGGCGACCAGGTCCTCCGCCGTCGGCGACGCCTCGTCCACCCGTATCCCGGCCTCGCGCAGGTACGGCAGCTGCGGGTGGGCGCCGTCGGCGCACAGCACGCGGTCGGCGGCGTGCAGTGCCTGCCAGGCGGGCCAGGACAGCAGGCCGGGGGCGACGCGGTGGCTGGTGGTCAGCAGGACGATGCGGCCGGGGGCGGCGGGGGTGTCCGGCGTGGCTTCGGGGCTGGTGGTGTTCACGGTTCGAAGCTAACGCACGGCGCCGACCACCCCGCGAGTTATCCACAGGGTGATCGGCGCTGCCGTACCGTTCCGCCGCGCTGTGTGTGCCGGGTCAGGCGGTCTGCCGGGTCCCCGACGCGGTGACCTCGCGTACCCACGGGGTCTTGGCGTCGACGCGGCTGCTCTTCTCGACGTCCCAGGTGCCGTAGCGGGGGTTGAGGTCGACGTCGAGTTCCTTGGAGGCCTTGGACAGGGCCGCCCAGAAGGCCGGCTGGCTGGTGTCGGTGCCGAGGGCGGCGGCGAGTTTCTGGGCCTCCAGCTGGAGGCGGAGGTTGTCGTCGAGGCGCTCGGGGGCGATGCCGTACTGCTGGAGCCAGGCCGTCTCCAGGCCCTTGGCGCCGCCGGCCTGCTGTTCCAGGCCGGCCCGCATGGTCTGGATCTCCTTGCGGGTGACGGTGATGCCGGCGTCCTCGGCGGCCCGGTGCAGGACGCGGTCGAGGACCATGCCGTGCAGGGTGTCGCGGGTGAGGGTGCCGGTCTTGGCGATGGCCTGCGCGTACTGCGCGTCGTCCGTCACCGCGGCGCGCTGGGCGTCGCGGACCTCGTTCACCCTGGTCTCCAGTTGCGCGACGGTGATCCGCTGGCCGCCGACGACGGCTGCCGCGCCGGGGTGCGCGTCGCTGCCGCAGGCGGTGAGAAGGGGCGCCGCGGCGATCGCGGCGGAGAGGAGGAGCGCGGTGCGACGACGGCGGTGCAAGGAAGCCTCCCGGGGAGCTTGTGCGACGGTGCACAAAGTCTTGCGGTGATCGATGGTAGGCAGTGGGCAAGCTCTGGCCAACCCATTCGACCAACGATTCACCGGGACTTGGGGCACCGGCACGCCTCAGGGGTGACGCCGGGTTGCGGACGCGGCTCTTGCCGGACCTAGCCGCGTACCTGTCCCAGCCACTCCAGCGTCCGGCGTATCTCCGTCACGAGGGGGTGGCCGGGCCCGTGGAGGTGCTCCACGTCGTGGGCGAGGCGGGCCAGCGTGTCGTGGGCGGCGGGGCGGTCGCCGAGGGCGAGGAGGAGGTGGCCGATGCGGCGGCGGATGTCGTGGGCCATCTCGGGGTCGCCCGCCACGTACTGGTTCTCGTAGAACGGGAGCAGCGCGCGGTACTCGGCCAGCGCGGCCGCCGGTTCGCCGAGTTGTTCGAGGCACTGGGCGGCGTCGTGGCGGAAGCGGAGGGACTGGGGGTCGGCCTGGCCGGCCTCGGCGGCGCGTTCGTCGGCGAGGCGGCGCAGTTCGGGCAGTGCGCGCCGGTACTGGCCGTCGTCCATGAGCGTGGCGGCGTACTGCTTGCGCAGGGTGCGGACCACCGGTGAGTGCTCGCCGTGCTGTTCCGCCGCTGCGGGCAGGATCGCGCCGAGGATGTCGACGGCCTGGGTGATGCGGCCCTCGCCGAGGAGGCGCTTGACCTCGTCGACGGCGCGCGCGACGTCGGGTTTCTCGGCGGGGGGCGTGAGCGGCATGGCGGGCGCCGGCTGGGGCGCGGGCGTGCGCGCACGGTCCGGCCAGGGGGCGTGCGGGCGCAGGAAGGGGCGCGTGGGGTCGAGGGGCGCCCCCGTGGGCATGCCGCGCGCGGGCAGGAGCACCGCCAGGTGCTCGTAGACCTCCTGCGCGCTGGCGGGGCGGTGCTGCGGGTCCTTGGCGAGCAGGCGCAGGACGAGCGCCTCGAGCGTCTCCGGCACCTCGGGACGCAGGCGGCGCACGGGCAGCGGGGGCTCGTAGAGGTGGCGGTGCAGGACGCCGAGCGCCGTCGAGCCGGAGAACGGGACGTCGCCGCTGAGCAGTTCGTGGAGCAGTACGCCGAGTGCGTAGAGGTCGGTGTACGGGCCGACGGCGCCGCCCATGGCCTGCTCGGGCGCCATGTAGGCGGGCGAGCCGATGGGGGTGCCGGTGTGGGTGAGGCGGGTGGTGTCGGCGTCCATGACGGAGGCGACGCCGAGGTCGAGGACGGTGACGGTGCCGTCCTGCTTCACCATCACGTTGCGCGGCTTGAGGTCGCGGTGGACGATCGGCACGGCGTGCACGGCGCTCAGCACGGCGCACAGTTGCGCGGCGACGGCGACGGCCCACTGCCAGGGGTACGGGTCGTGTTCGGCGAGGTGGTCGGAGAGGTCCGCGCCGTCGACGTACTGCATGACGAGGAACAGCTCCTCGCCCTCGCTGCCCGCGTCGTGCACGGTGACGAGCCCGGGATGATCGACCTGCGCGGTCACCCGGCACTCGCGCACGAACCGGCGGCGCAGCTCGTCCGCCTCCTGCCCGGCGACCTTGTCGGGGCGCAGCAGCTTCACCGCCACGCGCCGGTCGAGCCGTCGGTCGTACGCCGTCCAGACCTGTCCCATGCCGCCCTGCCCGATGAGCGTGGACAGTTCATAGCGGCCTGCGACGACACGTCCTGTCGCCACGGTCACCTGCCGCCCTCGTGGTGGCCGCCGGGCTGCCCGTCCTGCCGGCGCAGGTAGTCACTGAGCTCGTCGAGCTCGGCGCGCACCTGGTCGATGCGGGCGGGCGCGGGGCGCTGGGGCGCGGGTGGGGGCGTGTGGGGCGCGGGGGGTTGCGGCATGGGGTTCTGGAGATGCGGCTGCGGGATCGGGGACGGCGCCTGGGGCACGGTCGTCGCGGTGTACGGCGACTGCGGGAGGGGCGGCTGGGGGTGCGGCTGCGGGTAGCCGTACGCGGGCGCCGATGCCGGGGCGGGCTGCGGGGCGTAGGCGCTGTAGCGGAGCTGGTGGAAGTGGCGTACGTCCGCGGAGAGGTAGTACGCGATCGACGCCACCAGCGTGCCGAACAGCAGGGCCATGCCGGTCCAGCCGCCGGCGGTGTGGATCTCGTCGCCCGGTTCGACGCCGATCAGCACGAGCCCGAGGGTGACCGCGACGAGCGAGGCGACGAACAGGCCCCAGTCGAGCGCCCTGCGGGTCACGAGCGCCAGGCGCAGCAGCATCGCCCAGGAGAACAGGCCGATGGTGAAGATCCCGAGCACCACGAACAGCACACGCAGGACGACCAGCCATGCCGGGTGGGGCGGCTGCTTCACCGGCTGCGGGTAGCCGTGGCCATGCATGACAGCTCCTGGTGCCTCGGTGGGCGTACGAGGGCGGCCGTCGCCCGGCAACCCCGTTCCTGTGATTGTCGCTTCGCGCGTACAGGCGAGCGTATAGGCCGACACGGACAAGCGGTCCCGGGTTGTACCGAACCGTTGTCGCACTGATCACTTCTCGCGCCCGCGCAGGTCGGCGGAGTGGTGGCTTCCGCGCGGGGTGTGCGGCACGGGGACGCGCCGGAAGGTCAGTCGGACGCGCCGGAGGGTCAGTCGGGGGCCCCGGACGGTCAGTCGGGGGCCCCGGACCGTCAGTCGGGGGCGACCGTGCCGTCCGTGAGGCCGTCGTACATCCCGCGCACGAGCTGCTCTCCGAGCCGGCCCGCGCGCCTGAGCGCCCGCTCGAACTCGTCGAGTGCGCGGAAGCGCGCGCCGTAGCGCCGTTGTTCGTCGAGCGGGAGCCGGGGCAGTTGGAGGCGGCGCACGTCGAGGCGGGTGGCGGTGGAGGCGTAGCTGCTGGCCTGACGGTTGTTGGCGGTGCCGCGCAGGAAGCCGGCGAGGAACCACGGGTCGAGCGCCGTGCGCTCGGGGCGCAGAAGCACGAGGTTGCGCCCCAGGGCGGCGCCCCCCGTCGCGTCGTCGATCACGCGCGCCATCGAACCGCCGCCGAGCACCGGCACGACGACGTCGCCGGGCTCCACCAGCACGGCCTCCTCGTCGCTCTCCGGGAGCGAGCCGGAGGGCGCTGTTCCGGCGAGGACGTCGTGGTCGGTGAGGACGGGCACGCGCGCGTGGCCGCCGTTTCCGCCGGTGCGCAGCACCAGGGCGCCCCCGCGCGCGAGTTCGCCGATGGTGGTGAGCGGCCAGCGCGGTACGGGGTGTGCGGCCTCGGCGGGCGGCGGGGTGAGGTCGGCGGTCAGGCGCAGGGTCGCGCCGAGGTTCTCGCGTACGGCGGTGAGTGCGCCGGTGCCCTCGGCCGCGGTCGGCGGCGGGAGGTGGCGGGCCGGGGCGAGGTCCACGTCGTCGTCGAGGAGGTCGATCACCGGGAGGGAGCGGGCGAGGCCGGGCCGTTCGTCGAGGGTGCCCGCGCGGTCGAAGGCGCGCCAGGCGTCGAGCACGGCCTCCCCGACGTCCCGCCAGTCGGGCCCGCCGCGTCCGTCGGCGGCGAACTGCCCGGTGTCGGCGAGCAGTACCTCGGGCTGTGCCGGCGCCTTCTCGGGCCGGCGCAGCACCCACAGGTGGAGCGGGATGTTGTACGGCGGCGCCGCGCCGACCGGCAGGGCGACGACGGCTCGCAGCGCGCCGCGCCGCAGCAGGTCGGCGCGGATACGGCGGCCGGAGCGGCGGGAGGCGGCGGCGGGCGGCATGAGGAGGACGGCGGTGCCACCGTCCTTGAGGCGGGCGAGCGCGTGCTGGACCCAGGCCAGCTCGGACTCGGTGCGGGCCGGGAAGCCGTACTCCCAGCGGGGGTCGTAGGCGAGTTCGTCGTGCCCCCAGTTGCGCTCGTTGAAGGGCGGGTGGCACAGGACGGCGTCGGCGTGCAGCTGGGGGTAGGCGTCGGCGCGCAGGGTGTCGCCGGTGGCGCCGCGGACGACGGCCCGGGTGTTCAGGGCGAGCCGGAGCGCGGTGAGGGCGGCGAGTTCGGGGGCGCTGTCCTGGGCGTAGAGCTCCTGGTCGGGGCGGGCGTCGACGGCGCGCAGGAGGGCGCCGGTGCCGCAGGCGGGGTCGAGGACGGTGCGGGCGGGGCCGGCCAGGTCGGCCATGAGACCGGCGAGGTCGGCGGGGGTGAGCGTGTACTGGCGGGGGTTGGCGTCGAGGTGCCGGCCGAGCAGGAACTCGAAGGTCTGGCGGGCGCCGAGCTCGGCGGCGAGTTCGGCGGTGCCGCGCAGGAGGGGGGTGGAGGGGAGGAGGTCGGGGCCGGTGGGGAGGTGAATGGCGGGGTGGGTGTTCACAGCGGGGTCGGCGGCGGAGGTGTTCACGCGACCGGCGTGGACGCCTGGGGTGCCGCCTGCCGGGGTGTTCACACCGTCGGCGCCCGCGTGAGCGGTGTTCACAGGGCGCGGTGTGGTGCCGGGGTGTGGCGAGTTCACAGCGGGCGGTGTGATGCCGGGGCGCCGCGAGTTCACAGCGCGCCGTGAGTTCACAGCCGACACCGGGCCGAAGCGCGGCGTCAGCACCTCCTCCAGCGCGCCGGGGAGCATCGCCGCGAGCCGCTCGTCGGAGCCGGCGCTCACCTCCAGCCAGACGGTGGGCCGGTCGTGGATGAGCAGCAGCACGCACCCGGCGTGGGTGAGCGCGGCGACCGGGCCCTCGGGGTGGCCGACGAGTTGCTGCCAGACGCGTTCCCGCAAGGGGACCTCGGCGAGTTTCCCCTGCTTGCGCAACCAGGCCTCGACCTCGGCGAGGGCGAAGGACGGGCTGGTCTCGGTGCCGCCGACCGGCTTGGGGAAGTCGGCGTGGCGGCGGCGCCAGTTGCTCACGGCGGCGCGGCCGACCCCGGCGAGCCGGGCGATCCCGGCGGCGGTCACCTCTGTGGCGTTGTCCTGCACCGGCCGCTCCCTCGTCGTCCCTGCACGCATGTCCCTGTGCACGTCCCCGTACACGTCCGCTGCGCGTGTGACGCCGAGCATAGCGGCGTATGCAAGATCTACCCATTCACGGTCGTGTACGCGAGACATTCCGTGAACCGTGTTGACTCGGTTCACAGGCTCTGTTCTTATTGACCCAGCGAACGAGCGACAGCCGAGCAGCGGCTGTCACCGTGTCGGGAGGGGACACAGTCATGGGCATGAAGGGCAAGATCGCGCTGGGGGCCGTCGTGGGGATCGTCGTCATCGGCGCCGTGTCGGCGAACTCCGGTGACGACTCCGACGGGGGTTCCCGGAGCAGCGGCAAGGGCTCTTCGTCGTCCGCTCAGGCGAAGCCGGGGGGCGACAAGGAGAAGGGGTCCGCCGAGGGCACCGACGCCGCCGACGCCGCCGAGGAGAAGAAGGTCGCGTTCGAGGGGGACGGCCAGTTCCAGGTCGGCTCGGACGTCAAGCCCGGCACCTACCGCACCTCCGGCAACGAGGACGGCATGTGCTACTGGGAGCGCGCCAAGGACGCCTCGGGCGAGATGGACTCGCTGCTCGCCAACGACAATGTCACCGGCACCAGTTACGTCACCATCAAGGCCACCGACAAGATCTTCAAGTCGAGCGACTGCAACGACTGGGAGGCCGTCGACACCAAGGCGAAGGGTTCGCCCGCTTCCAAGATGGCCGGCGACGGTGGCATGTTCAGAGTCGGCGCGGACATCGCGCCCGGCACGTACAAGTCCACCGGCAACGAGGACGACATGTGCTACTGGGAGCGCGCCAAGGACGCCGAGCACGGCCTCGACTCGATCATCGCGAACGACAACGTCTCCGGCAGCGCCGTCGTCACGATCAGCGCCAAGGACACCTACTTCAAGACGTCCGGCTGCACGGACTGGAAGAAGACCGGCTGACACCGGCCCCGTACGGCGAGATCCGCCCGGCTCCGCTGACGAACCCGCGGCACGTCTCGCCGTACCCGCTCATCCCACCGCCTCACCATCGGGGAATTCCCATGCGTCACACCGCACTTGCCACCCTCTGCCTCGCCGCCGCGGCCACGCTCTCTCTCACCGGCTGCCAGTCCGGGCAGGACAAGGCCGACAGCAAGCCGGACAAGGCCGGTTCCAGCGCGGCTGGTTCGCCCTCGCCGAGCAAGAGCGAGGCGAAGGAACCCTTCGCCGGACTCACCGGCGCCGAGATCGCCGACAAGGCCGTCGAGGCCACGACCGGTGCCTCGTCGCTGCGGATGAAGGGGGACGTCCCCGACGACGAGTCGGGCAGCATGATCACGATCGACATGGCCCTGAACAGGCAGGGCGAGTGCGCCGGCACGATGAGCATGGGCGGCCAGGGCAAGGCCGACCTGATCAAGGTCGGCGACACCGTCTACATGAAGTACGACGAGAAGTTCCTGCGCGAGCAGAGCAAGGGCGAGAAGAAGTCGGACGTGGACGCGGCCGTGGCGCTGCTCGCCGGGAAGTGGACCAAGATGTCCGCCAAGGGCAAGGACGCCAAGGACATCGCGAGCTTCTGCGACCTCGACACGGTCCTCGGTGACGCCGACGACGCCGAGACGGACGCCTCGCGCGGCAGGACGACCACCGTGGACGGCACGCCCGCCATCGTGCTGAACGAGCGGGACGGCAAGGAGCGTTACACGCTGTACGTCGCCACCGAGGGCAAGCCCTACCTGCTGCGCGTGGACAGCGTCTCCGCGAAGGACCCGGGCAGCCTCACCTTCAGCGACTACGACAAGAAGGTCCCGGCGCAGAAGCCCAGCGGCGAGATCCTGGACCTGGACGCGCTGGGCGGCTGAGCCCCGGCGCCTCTAGAGCGGGTGCCGCATCCACACGTTGGGCTCGACGTACACCGCGTACCCCCGCTCCGGCTCGCAGCGCACCGGCACCAGCGCCCCGGGCACCTCGATGTCGCCCCGGGTGTCGAAGGGCAGCCCGGTCCAGCGGCGCCACTGCTCCAGTGAGCCGACCACCGTCATGGACGCCGGCGCCACCGCCTCGACGGTGGCGCCGGCTCTGGCGTGCACGCGCAGCCACGGGTCGTGCGGGAGCCCGTCGGGGCGGACGCGGCGGGCGTACTCCTCGATGGGGGTGTGCGGTTCGAGGTGCTTGGCGCTGGGGCGGACCGGGGCGACGACCTCGCCGAAGCCGTGGGCGCGGGCGTTGTCCCGCATCGCCGAGAGCATGCGGCCGGACAGGCCCTTGCCCTGGAGGTCGGGCCGGACGTTGATGGCGATCGCGCTGACCGTGTCGGACCGCGTCCCGCGGCGCAGGTCGGCGAAGGCCCACAGGAGGACTTCGTCCCAGCCCCGGGCGGGCAGTTCGCCCCGTCCCTCGGTATCGAGGGCGAAGGGCACGCTGAACCCGGTGGCGACGACCTCGCCCCGCTCGTCCTCGGCGAACAGCACATACGCCGGGAACTCCCGGGCGATCCGGCCGTAGTGGTAGTCACCCACCAGGTCCCGGGTGACGAACTCCGGCCAGCTGTCGGCCATCCCGACCGCCCGCCCGAGGTCGTCGGGACGCTCGGCGAGACTCGACACCTTCAACTCCATGCGGCCACCGTAGGCGGGCGGCGCCGGAGGCCGGAACCGGTTTTCCGGCCCCGCGGACAGCACCCTCGGCCGGCGGCCGGCCGCACCGTACGCTCAGCCGCCGCACGGCAGGGTCACCCGCCGCACTGCCGCAGCATCATCTCCTTGTCCGCCTTCGTCACGGGCAGTTCGTACTTCAGGGAGACCTGGGCGAAGCGCACGGCGTACGAGCAGCGGATGGTCTTGTTCGGCGGCAGCCAGGAAGCCGGTCCCGAGTCGCTCTTGGAGCCGTTGGTGGGGCCGTCGACCGGGATCAGGTTGAGCGGGTCGTTGGCTATGTCCTCGCGCTTGCCCTTCGTCCACCGCGCGGCGCCCATCTGCCAGTCGTACGACAACGGCATGACATGGTCGATCTGCACCTTCGTGGCACGGGCCTTGACCCAGTCGATCTCCTTGCCGGTGTAGGGGTCGGCCAGGGTCATGGAGGTGACGACGCAGTCCGAGCCGGAGCGGAAGCGGACGTCGTCGCCGTCGCGCTTGAGGAGGTCGTTGCGGGTGTCGCAGCCGTTGTGCGAGAAGGGGACGCCGCCGGGGGCGGAGTCCATCCAGGCGTAGCCGAACTCGTCACGGTCGTAGCCGGTCTTGGGGCCGCGGCCCTTGGTCGCGATCTTCTCGATCAGATCCCGGGCCTTCGCCTTGTCGGCGTCCGAGGTGATGGCCGCGAGGCCCGGTTTGGTGCCGTCCGGGTTGTCCAGCGGGCTCACGGCACGGCCGGAGCCGACGGCCGGGACGGAGCCCGAGGGCTCGTCGTCCGCGGGCAGGTCGACACCCTCGCATCCCGTGAGCAGTACGACCATCCCGAGCATCGCGGCGGCGACCGCCGCCCCACCCCTCAGACGCGTCACGGTGCGTCCCTCCCCTTGTTCTGTTCGTCTCCGCCCCGCACAGGCAGGCGCTGCCCGTACTCACCGTAGCGGGCGAGAGGTCCAGACCATATGGGGCCTCAAGGGGCATCCTTCGCATCTCGGGCGTATCGTCGAATCGAGTCACCTCCGGAAGGAGCTCTGGATGGGCATCTTCGACAGGTTCAAGAGCAACCGCCAGATGCAGGACAAGGCCAAGGACATGTCCGACATGGCGGAGAGAAAGGCCAACGAGAAGACGGGCAACAAGTACGAGAGCCAAGTCGACGACGCGCAGCAGAAGATCGAAGGCGCGATGGGCATGGACCGAGACAGGCCCGAGCAGCCGTAAGGCCGGAGGCCCACGGAGAAACACAAAACCGTGGAGGCCGTCCGCGGAGACCAGCTCTCCCGCGGGCGGCTTCGGCCGTCCCGCACCCGGGGAGCGTTTGACCGGCGTGCCGACTACGGCTCCATCAACAGCACCACGCGGTCGATGCCTACGTCGTACACCAGGATCGGATCGCCGTAGGAACCCTCCGGATCCATGAAGACCGGCTTGCCGAGCCGTCTGCCGAGCGTCCGCAGGAACCCGCAGAACAGGTCGAGGCGCCCCTGCCCCTGCAACTCCCGCAGGTCGACGTCGAAGTCGATCTCCTCGTCCCCGAGGAAGCGGAAGATCGCCAGGATTCCGTCGGCCGGCCAGACCCGCAGTTGGGGGCACTCCGCGTCGGCCGGCCGGGCCAGCACGGCCGCCGCCCGGGGCGGGGGGAGTGGAGTGTCGCCCTCCACGTACTCATGGCTCCAGCCGCGTTCCACGACGAGGTCGAGCAGCGACTGCCAGTCCCCCGCCGAGGTGCCCGGGACCCGCAGGTCGGGCAACGAGCCCATCTCCTCCGGGTCGAGGAACTCCTTGACGGTGTCCCACGACAGATCGCTCTCGGCGTCCCCCGCCAGGCCGCTCACCGCACCCCCTCATCTCCCGGGACCTCACACCTTCCCGATCCCCAGCGTCGACTCCGATGGCAGCAGACCCGAGGACAGCACCGCCACCCAATAGTCACCGAGGAGTTCGACGAGCCGGTCGATCTCGGTCGGCGCGAGGGACTGCCAAGGGGCGACGGCGAGTTGGTCGGTGTGCTCCTCGACGCGGTGGCGCAGGGCGCGGCCCGCCTCCGTGGCCGTGCCGTCGGCGTCGACCAGGCCGCGCGCTGCCAGGCGTTCGCGGGCGGCCGTCCATTCCGCCTCGCTCCAGCCGCGGCTCTCGAAGCGCTCGACGGACGCCGCGCCTATCGCCGCGAAGGAGACAAGCGACTCGGTCGGGTCGAGACCGGCGACCAGCAGGGCGGCGAGGTGGCCGTCGCCGCGGTGCTCGCGCAGGATCGTCGCCGCCTGCCACAGCTGGAGGTGCGGGGCCTCGGGCCACTCCAGCGCGGCGTTGGCCGCGGCCAGCGGGCGGCCCGCGGTGTTCACCGCCTCGGCCGCGCGCCGGGCGAGGGCGGCGGCCTCCGCCAGCTCGGGACTGTCGACGCGGTCACCGAACATCGCGCGGTACGCCCGGTCGATCCCTCGCAATCGCGCCGCCAGCACCGCCTCCGGAGGCGCGATATCCCACGCGACGTCGACATGCTCGGCGACCATGCGCGGGCTGAAGCTGTAGAAGGCGGACGTCACGCGCCCGGCGTCCACCGCCCCCAACGGCGCCGCACGGAAGGGGAAGTAGCTCGGCCAGCGCTCCTTCGTGTCGAAGCCGAGCGCCGCCGCCTCCTCGAAGACCTCCGGCGCGTAGTACAGGACCGCGTGCAGCGGCTCCAGCAGGTGCCAGAGCTGACGCGCCCGGGCCGGCTCCACGCTGCCGACGACGCCGGTCCCACCCTCGTGCTGTGACATGCCACGCCTCCTCGTCGTATCGAAGCCGGTGGGAGCCGCTCGGCCGCCCACCGCGCAACTTGACACTGACAAGATTGCCTCGACCGCCCGAACTTGTCAATGCCTAGATTGGGCGTACGCTGCTGTCCATGGCACCTGCGGACACCGACAGCACCAAGCCGGCCGCGCGCCGGCCCTACCACCACGGCGACCTGCGCCGCGCGATCCTCACCGCCGCGCTCGACGTCATCGCCGCCGACGGGCCCGCCGCCCTGAGCCTGCGCGACCTCGCCCGCCGGGCCGGCGTCTCGCACGCGGCCCCCGCGCACCACTTCAAGGACCGCACCGGCCTGCTGACGTCGATCGCCGCCGAGGGTTTCGGGCTACTGGCGACCACGCTCCGGGAGGCCTCGGACCTCAAGGAGGCGGGCGTGCGCTACGTGCGCTTCGCACGCGAGCACCCCGCACACTTCCAGGTCATGTTCGCGCCCGGGCTGCTGCGCACCGACGACCTCGAACTGACCACGGCCCGCACCCTCGCCGGCGACGCCCTGCGCGAGTCCGTGTCCGCCGTGGACCCCGGCGACGTCGACCCCCGCCTCGCCGGCGTCGCCGCCTGGTCCCTCGCCCACGGTTTCGCGACGCTCCTCCTGAGCCACAACCTGGACGGCCCGGTCGGCGACCAGAACCCCGAGGAGGTGTTCAGGACGCTCGCGGCAACACTGTTCCGCTGACCTGCACCAGCACCAGCACCAGCACCAGCACCAGCACCAGCACCAGCACCAAAACGTAGGCACGCCAGCACCAAAGCGTAGGAACGCCAGCACCACGGCCGTCAGACAGCCACCGGTACGCCGAGCACCCCCGCGTCACACCACCCGGCGGGACACCCCCCGGCGCACCCCGCCCCCCACCCCGCTGGCTACGACCCCAGAATCGACGTCAGGAACTCCCCGACCCACCCCAGCAACTCCCGCCCGACCAACGGCTTCCCACCCACCTTCGCCGTCTTCGGGCGCGGCACCAGCACCTGGTGGACGGCCGGCTTGATGACCGTCCCCGGGTACAGCCGCTTGAGGCGCAGTTCCTGCGACTCCCGCAACTCCACCGGCGCGAAGCGGATGTTGGTGCCTTGCAGGACGATCTCGCCGACGCCGCACGCGCGTGCCAGCATCCGCAGGCCCGCCACGAGGAGGAGGTTCTCCACAGGTTCGGGCAACTTGCCGTAGCGGTCGACGAGTTCTTCCCGTACCGCCTTGATGTCCTCCTCGGTGTTGGCGGAGGCGATCGAGCGGTAGGCCTGGAGGCGGAGCCGCTCGCCCGGGGCGTAGTCGTGCGGGACGTGGGCGTCGACCGGGAGCTCGATCTTGACCTCCAGGGGCGGCTCCTCCTCGACACCGCCCTCCAGGGAGGCCCGGTAGTCCGCGACCGCCTCGCCGACCATGCGGACGTACAGGTCGAAGCCGACGCCCGCGATGTGGCCGGACTGCTCGCCGCCGAGCAGGTTGCCCGCGCCGCGGATCTCCAGGTCCTTCATGGCCACGTACATGCCCGCGCCCATCTCCGTGTGCTGGGCGATGGTGGCCAGGCGCTCGTGGGCCGTCTCCGTCAGCGGCTTCTCCGGGGGGTAGAGGAAGTAGGCGTAGCCTCGCTCCCTGCCTCGGCCCACCCGGCCCCGCAGCTGGTGCAGCTGCGACAGGCCGAAGTTGTCGCCGCGCTCCACGATCAGTGTGTTCGCGTTGGAGATGTCGATGCCGGATTCCACGATCGTCGTCGACACCAGCACGTCGAACTTCTTCTCCCAGAAGTCGACGACGACCTGTTCCAGCGCCGACTCCGACATCTGGCCGTGGGCCGTCGCGATCCGCGCCTCGGGGACGATCTCGCGCAGCCGGGCGGCCGCGCGGTCGATCGATTCCACCCGGTTGTGGATGTAGAAGACCTGGCCCTCGCGCAGCAGTTCACGGCGGATGGCCGCGCCGATCTGCTTCTCCTCGTACGGGCCGACGAAGGTGAGCACCGGGTGGCGCTCCTCCGGCGGGGTCGTGATCGTCGACATCTCGCGGATGCCGGTGACGGCCATCTCCAGGGTCCTGGGGATGGGGGTGGCGGACATCGTCAGGACGTCGACGTTGGCGCGGAGCTTCTTCAGCTGCTCCTTGTGCTCGACGCCGAAGCGCTGCTCCTCGTCGACGATGACCAGGCCCAGGTCCTTGAACTTGGTCTCGGAGGAGAACAGGCGGTGGGTGCCGATGACGACGTCCACCGAGCCCTCGCGCAGGCCCTCCAGGACCGCCTTCGCCTCGGTGTCCGTCTGGAAGCGGCTGAGCGCCCGGACGTTCACCGGGAATTGGGAGTAGCGCTCGGAGAAGGTCCCGAAGTGCTGCTGGACCAGGAGGGTCGTCGGGACCAGCACCGCGACCTGCTTGCCGTCCTGCACCGCCTTGAAGGCGGCGCGCACCGCGATCTCCGTCTTGCCGTAGCCGACGTCGCCGCAGATCAGGCGGTCCATGGGGACCGATTTCTCCATGTCCTCCTTGACCTCGGCGATGGTGGTCAGCTGGTCGGGGGTCTCGGCGTACGGGAAGGCGTCCTCCAGCTCGCGCTGCCAGGGCGTGTCGGGGCCGAAGGTGTGGCCGGGGGCGGCCATGCGCGCGCTGTAGAGCTTGATCAGGTCGGCCGCGATCTCCTTGACGGCCTTCTTCGCGCGGGCCTTGGTCTTCGTCCAGTCGGCGCCGCCCAGGCGGTGCAGGGTGGGGGCCTCGCCGCCGACGTACTTGGTGATCTGCTCCAGCTGGTCGGTGGGGATGTAGAGGCGGTCGCCGGGCTGGCCGCGCTTGGCGGGGGCGTACTCGACGACGAGGTACTCGCGGGTGGCGCCCTGCACGGTCCGCTGGACCATCTCGATGTAGCGGCCCACGCCGTGCTGTTCGTGGACGATGTAGTCGCCCGTCTCCAGGGTGAGCGGGTCGATGGTCTTGCGGCGCCGGGCGGGCATCCGGGCGCCGTCCTTGCCGGCCGCCTTCTGGCCGGTCAGGTCGGTCTCGGTGAGGACGGCGAGCTTCAGCGTCGGGGCGATGAAGCCGTAGTCGATCGAGCCGCACGCCACGTGCACGACGGACGGGGAGATCTCCCCCAGCTCGGCGTCCAGGCGGGCCGCGATGCCTTCCCCGCCGAGCACCTCGACCGTGCGGGCGGCGGGGCCGTGGGCCTCGGTCACGAAGACCGTGCACCAGCCCTCGGCGAGCCAGCCCTTGGTGTCGGCGAGGGCCTTGGCGGTGTCGCCGCGGTAGGTCTCGGGCGCGTGCATGCCGAGCTGGAGGGTGTCCGCCTCCAGCTCCAGGTCGGCGGCGAACGGCGACACCGACCACCACATCATGTCCAGCTCGCGCGCCCGGTCCCGGACGTCGGCGATGGACCACAGGGAGGCCGCGCCGACGTCGATCGGCGCCTCGCCGCCGCCCGCGGTGGCCGCCCAGGACGCCTGGAGGAACTCCTGCGAGGTCGCCACGAGGTCCGCGGCACGCGTGCGTACCCGCTCGGGATCGCACACGACGGCCATGGCGCCCTTGGGCAGCACGTCGAGGAGCAGCTCCATGTCGTCGACGAGGACCGGCGCGAGGGATTCCATGCCCTCCACGGCGATGCCCTCGGCGATCTTGCCGAGCAGCTCGCCGAGCTCGGGGTGTTCCTCCGCGAGGGCGGCGGCACGCGCGCGTACCTCGTCGGTGAGGAGCAGCTCGCGGCAGGGCGGGGCCCACAGGCCGTGCTCGGCGATCTCCAGGGAGCGCTGGTCGGCGACCTTGAAGTAGCGGATCTCCTCGACGTCGTCGCCCCAGAACTCGATGCGGAGGGGGTGCTCCTCGGTGGGCGGGAAGACGTCCAGGATGCCGCCGCGCACGGCGAACTCGCCGCGCTTCTCGACGAGCTCCACGCGCGCGTAGGCGGCGGCCGCGAGGGCTTCGACGATTGTGTTGAGGTCGGCGTTCTGGCCTGTGCGCAGGGCGACGGGCTCCAGGTCGCCGAGGCCCTTGACCTGCGGCTGGAGCACCGAGCGGACGGGCGCGACGACCACTGACACCGGGCCGGTCTCGGGGTCGTCGGGGCGCGGGTGGGCCAGGCGGCGCAGGACGGCGAGGCGGCGGCCGACGGTGTCGCTGCGCGGGCTGAGCCGCTCGTGCGGCAGCGTCTCCCAGGAGGGGTACTCGACGACGCCCTCCGAGGGCAGCAGCGAGCGCAGGGCCGCCGCCAGGTCCTCCGCCTCGCGGCCCGTCGCCGTCACCGCCAGCACCGGGCGGCCGGCCTCGCGGGCCAGCGCGGCGATCGCGAAGGGGCGGGCCGCCGGGGGGCCGACCAGGTCGACGTGCATACGGTTGCCGTCCGCGGCCGCGGTGATCGCTTCCGCGAGGGCGGTGTCCTTGACTACGGCGTCGAGCAGACCGTGCAGGCTCATGGAGGGGCGCTTTCCGTCCTGGAGTGGGCGACACGAAGGTGGGTGGGCAACACGAAGGGCCCGACACCGTGACCGGCCGGGGGGTATCCAGCGTACGTCGGTGCGGGCGGCGGTGCCGGGCCTGTGGATAACGCTGCTCCTCCCCCGTACCGAAACGCACACAGCCGCGGCCTCGAAGCCCGACAGCCCCGGCGCCCCCAACACACGGACCCGGCGCCGAGAAGTCCCCCGTGACTTCTCGGCGCCGGGCCCTTGCTCCCCCGTCGGCTGTGGCTAGTCGGTCGCGATCGCGTTCAGGACGTTCATCCGCCCCGCCCGGAACGCCGGGACCAGGGCCGCGAACAGCCCCACAAAGGCCGATCCGACGAACACCCCGATGATCGTCGGCCAGGGGATGTCGAGGACGTTCAGTCCCTCCAGGGCGAGCAGCTTCTGCGCGGTGGCGCCCCAGCCCATGCCGAGCCCCAGGCCCAGCAGGGCGCCGAAGAGGGCGATGACCACCGACTCCATGCGGATCATCCGGCGCAGCTGCCGCCGCGAGAGGCCGATGGCCCGCATGAGGCCGATCTCCCGGGTCCGCTCGACGACGGACAGCGCCAGGGTGTTCACGACACCGAGGACCGCCACGATGATCGCCAGGGCCAGCAGGCCGTAGACCATGTTGAGCAGCTGGCCGATCTGGTCCTTCAGCTCCTGCTTGTAGTCGGTCTGGTCGCGCACCTGGTACTGCGGGTAGTCGTCCAGCGACTTCTTCAGGGCGGCGTAGGCCTGCTTCTCCTGGCCGTCCTTGGCCTTGGCGAACATGATCGTGTTCGGCGGGATCTGGTCGGCGGGGACGTACTGCTTCATCGTCGCGATGGAGAGGTAGCGCGCCCCCTGGTCCAGCGCCGAGTCGTCGTCGGTGATGGCCGCGACCTTGAGCTTCGCCGTCTTGCCGCCCTTGAAGGCGACGGTGATGGTGTCGCCGACGTGGACGCCGTGGTCCTTGGCGTAGTCGGAGCCGACGGACATGGAGTCCTTGCCGTAGGCGGCGGAGAGGGTGCCCTCCGTCGTGGCGCGGCGCAGGTCCTGGGCGTACGTCGGGTCGGCCGCCGTCACCCGGGAGTCGTCCTTCTTGCCGTCGGGCGAGGTCAGGACCGCCTCGACCTCCTTGTAGGAGGTCACGTGGGCCAGGCCCGGGGTCTGCTCCATGGCCTTCTGGGCCTGCGGGACGATCCGCTGGTTGCCCTGGACGATGAAGTCCGCGCCGACCGACTTGTCGAGCTCGGACGTGGCCGAGGCGACCATCGAGGAGCCGACCACCGACAGGCAGGCCACCAGGGCCAGGCCGATCATCAGGGCCGCGCCCGTGGCGCCCGTACGGCGGGGGTTGCGCAGGGCGTTGCGCTCGGCCATGCGGCCGACCGGGCCGAAGCCGCGCAGGATCAGCGCGCTGATCACGCGGACGACCCCACCCGCCAGGAGCGGGCCGATGACGACGAAGCCGATCAGGGAGAGGACGACACCTCCGGCCAGCAGCAGCGAGCCGTCCTTCGCGGTGTCGGCGGTGGCGGCGGCGTAGAGGGCGTAACCGCCGGCGCCCGTCAGGACGAGCCCGATCAGGCCGCGTACCCAGCCGGCCTTGCCGTCGGCCGGCGTACCGGCGTCGCGCAGGGCGGCCATCGGGGAGACCTTGCCGGCCCGGCGCGCGGGCAGATAGGCGGCGAGGACGGTGACGACGACGCCGAGGACCAGACCGGCCACCGGGGTGGAGGCCTTGATGGTGAGGTCGTCGGTGGAGAGGTTCATGCCCGCCATGGACATGAGCTTCATCAGGCCGATCGCGATGCCGACACCGGCGCCGACGCCGAGGATCGAGCCGACGAAGCCGAGCAGCAGCGCCTCGACCAGCACGGAACGGTTGACCTGCTTGCGGGAGGAGCCGATGGCCCGCAGCAGGCCGATCTCGCGGGTGCGCTGGGCGACCAGCATGGAGAAGGTGTTGATGATCAGGAAGATGCCGACCAGGAACGCGATCCCGGCGAAGCCGAGCATGGCGTACTTGATGACGTTCATGAACTCGCCGACGTCCTCGCGGTTCTCGTCGGCGTTCTCCTTGGCCGTCTGGATCTTGTACGAGCCGCCCAGAGCCTCGGTGACGTTCTGCTTGAGCCGGGTGTCGCTGACGCCGGCGGCGGCGGTGGCGAAGACCTGGGTGAAGCGGCCCTCGGCGCCGAGGAGTTCACGCTGGGCGGTGGCGGTGTCGAAGTAGACGATCGCCGCGCCCGGGTTGGTGACCTTGAAGGTGGCGATGCCGACGATCTTCGCCTTGAAGTCACCGACGACGGAGATGGTGCGCAGCTCGTCGCCGATCTTCAGATGGTGCTTGTCGGCGGTGTCCGCGTCGACCATGGTCTCGGTCGGCCCGCGCGGGGCGTGCCCGGAGGTGATCTCCATGGACCGCAGGTCGCCCTTGGTCCAGTTGCCCGCGATGGTGGGGGCACCGTTGGACGACCCCATGTTCTTGTTCTCGTCGTTGACGACGGTCACGTTCATCGAACTGACGCCGCCCTCGGCGGACTTCACGCCGTCCGCCTTCGCGACCTGCTGGACGGTCGAGGCCGGCAGGGAGGCGGGCTTGCCGTTCTGCGGGGTGTCGTCGCTCTTGGCCTCCTTCGGGGAGACCGTGACGTCGGAGGCGGTGGTGGCGAAGAGCTTGTCGAACGTCGTGTTCATGGTGTCGGTGAACACCAGCGTGCCGCACACGAACGCCACCGACAGCAGCACCGCCACGGCCGACAGGGCCATGCGCCCCTTGTGCGCGAAGAAGTTGCGCATCGAGGTCTTCATGACGGTCATGACGTGCGCCCCCGGGCGTCGAAGTCCTTCATGCGGTCCAGGACGGCCTCCGCGGTCGGCTTGTACATCTCGTCGACGATCCGGCCGTCGGCCAGGTACAGCACGCGGTCGGCGTAGGAGGCGGCGACCGGGTCGTGGGTGACCATGACGATGGTCTGGCCGAGCTCGTCCACGGAACGCCGCAGGAAGCCCAGTACCTCGGCGCCCGCGCGTGAGTCGAGGTTTCCGGTCGGCTCGTCGCCGAAGATGATCTCCGGCCGGGCGGCCAGCGCCCGGGCGACGGCGACGCGCTGCTGCTGACCGCCGGAGAGCTGGGTGGGCCGGTGCTTGAGCCGCGAGGACAGGCCCACGGTCTCCACGACCCGCGCCAGCCACTGCTTGTCCGGCTTGCGGCCCGCGATGTCCATGGGCAGCGTGATGTTCTCAAGCGCATTAAGTGTGGGCAGCAAGTTGAACGCCTGGAAGATGAACCCGATCCGGTCCCGGCGCAGCTGCGTGAGCTTCTTGTCCTTCAGCCCGGTGATCTCGGTGTCGTCCAGGTAGATCTGGCCGCTGCTGACGGTGTCGAGCCCGGCGAGGCAGTGCATGAGCGTGGACTTGCCGGACCCCGAGGGGCCCATGATCGCGGTGAACTGGCCGCGTGCGATGTCCACGTCCACGTGGTCGAGGGCGACGACGCGGGTCTCGCCGGACCCGTACGCCTTCACGACCTGCCGCGCCCGCGCGGCAACGGCCGTAGTCCCTCCAGTGCCCCCGTGCCTGGTGATGGTCACAGCCGATGTCACGGTATGTCTCCTATGTCGGTCAATGAATGCGTCACGTGTGCTGCTGAGCGGTGCCGTGTTCTGGTTACGTCGTTGAGTCTGCTGCTCGCCGTGGGTCCGGCGCGCTGGTGCCCAGCGCAGTCTTTTGCGGGGGAAAACCCCACCCCCCGACCTGCGGTCCGCCGCCCCGAACCCCTCCTGAGCGGCGTAAAGCCAGGTTAAGGACGGGCCGGGGCCCCTCTCGTCCTCCGGCGGGACGAACCCTCCCCGAGCCGTAGTACGGAGAGACCCCTAGGGGCAGTCCACCCCCGGGTGGAGCCGATCTCGGGGTCCGCTCCACCCTTCAGCGCGATCAGGCTGCACCCTGCCGCCACGTGAGGGTCAAGTGAGAGGCTGTCCCGCGGCGATAGATGCAAGGGGAAAGGATCTTTGGTGGACCAGGGGGACACGGACATACAGCCCGCCGCGACGGACGCGGACCCGCCCGGCGCGCACCGGCGCGGTGCCGTCGTGGCCGCGCTGATGCTCGCGATGGCGCTGGCCGCGCTGGACGCCACCATCGTCTCGACGGCCGTCCCGCAGATCGTCGGCGACCTGGGCGGCTTCTCCGTCTTCTCGTGGCTGTTCTCCGGCTATCTGCTGGCCGTGACGGTGACGCTGCCCGTCTACGGCAAGCTGTCCGACACCTTCGGCCGCAAGCCGGTGCTGGTCGCGGGCGCGGCGCTCTTCCTGCTCGGCTCCCTGCTGTGCGCGCTCGCCTGGAACATGGGCGCGCTCATCGCGTTCCGCGTGGTGCAGGGCCTGGGCGGCGGCGCGCTCCAGGGCACCGTCCAGACGCTCGCCGCCGACCTCTACCCCCTCAAGGAACGCCCCAAGATCCAGTCGAAGCTCTCCACGGTGTGGGCGGTGTCCGCGGTGGCCGGCCCCGGCGTGGGCGGCGTCCTGGCGGCCTACGCGGACTGGCGCTGGATCTTCCTGGTGAACCTGCCGATCGGCGCCGTGGCGCTGTGGCTGATCGTCCGTCATCTGCACGAGCCGGAACGGACCTCGACCGTACGCCCGCGGATCGACTGGGCCGGGGCGCTCGCGGTGTTCGCCTGCGGGGGCGTGCTGCTGACGGCGCTGGTGCAGGGCGGGGTGGCCTGGCCGTGGCTGTCGGCGCCCTCACTGGGCCTGTTCGGTACGGGACTCGCGCTGGTGGCGGTCGTGGTGGCCGTGGAGCGCAGGGCGGCCGAGCCGATCATCCCGGGGTGGGTGTGGCGGCGCCGTACGATCGCCGCGGTGAACCTGGCGCTGGGCGCGCTGGGGCTGCTGATGGTGGCACCCTCGGTGTTCCTGCCGACGTACGCCCAGTCGGTGCTGGGCCTCGCACCGGTGGCCGCCGGATTCGTGCTGTCCGTCTGGACGTTGAGCTGGCCGGTGTCGGCCGCGCTGAGCCAGCACGTGTACCGGAGGATCGGTTTCCGCAACACCGCGATGCTGGGGATCGGGACGGCGGCGCTGGTGCTGTTCGCGTTCCCCTTCCTGCCGTACCCGGGCCGGGCCTGGCAGCCAACGGTGCTGATGCTGGTCCTCGGTGCCGCCCTGGGGCTGTTCCAACTGCCCCTGATCGTCGGGGTGCAGTCGACGGTGGGCTGGGCCGAGCGCGGCACGACGACGGCCTCCGTCCTGTTCTGCCGGCAGATCGGACAGACCTTCGGCGCCGCGCTGTTCGGTGCGGTCGCCAACGGGGTACTGGCCGCCCGGCTCGGCGGGGCGAGCGACCTCGACTCCGTCACGCGCGCGTTGGACGCCGGTACGGCCCCCGAGACGACCCGGCGGGCCATCGCGGACGCCGTCCACGCCGTGTACCTGGGGGCGTCGTGCGCGGCGGCGCTGGCGTTCCTGGTGCTGCTGTTCCTGGCGCCGCGGAAATTCCCGGTGCTCGCGGACTGAGTCTGCGTAAGGTGCCGCCCATGACAGGGCTGAGGCTGGAGCGGCTGCGGGCGGACCACGCGGAGGCGCTGCTGGCGTTCGAGCGGGAGAACCGGGAGTACTTCACCCGCTCGATCTCGGACCGCGGGGACGCCTACTTCGCCGACTTCGCGGAGATCCACCGCGCGCGGCTGGCCGAACAGGACGCCGGGATCTGCCACTTCCACGTCGTGCTGGACGCGTCCGGCGCCCTGATCGGCCGCGTGAACCTGATCGACGCCGAGGACGGCTGCGCCGAACTGGGCTACCGCGTCGCCGAGAAGGCGGCGGGCCGCGGGGTGGCGACGGCGGCGGTGGCGCTGCTGTGCCGGACGGCGGGGACGTCGTACGGACTGACCTCCTTGAAGGCCGTCACCACGCTCGACAACCTGGCTTCCCGCGCGGTCCTCGCACGCAACGCCTTCACGGTCGTCGAGGAGACGGTCGTCGCCGGCCGCCCGGGGATCCGGTTCCACCGCGACCTCGCCCGCGCGCACCACCGTCCGTAGCGCTCGTTCAACCCGTCGTAGCCCTGACGGTCGTTCAAAAATCTGAGTTAATCCGGGTAACACCCGAGGTCAGAGAAGTAAGCGCATACCGACCAATCAGTTTGGTGAAAAGCTCGCACCCTCCGGCTACCTACGAGTAGCGTGCGTGGCTCCGCTCGTCCCACCCCCCAACTCCCTGCGGTCCGCACCGGACCCGAGCCGCGCAAGGAGCCACCGGGATGTCACACGACCCGTACGCGTCCCCGTACCCGTCCCCGCCGCCGACCCACTCGGCGTACCCCACCTACCCCTGGCAGCCGCCCCTCGAAGACGAACCGGCGGCAACCCACCGCCGTCCGCGCCGCCCCGCCCTCGGCCACCACAGCGACCTGCGCGTCCTGCGCGGCGCCTACCGCCGGCAGCGACGCGTCGCGACACTCACCGCGCTCGGCTACTTCACGCTCTTCCTCATCCTGTCCGCGTGCGCGCCGTCCCTCATGACGAGCAACGTCGCCGACGGACTGCCCACCGGCCTGCTGCTCGCGCTGCTCCAACTCCCCGTCACCTGGCTGGCGATCACGCTGTACGAGCACACCGCGCGCGTGTACGTCGATCCCGTCGCCGACCGCATCCGCAGACAAGCCGCCGTCGACGCCAAGCGGGAGGCCAGGTCATGACCGGATTCAGCGACTCCGCGCAGGCGATGTCCTTGGTGGCGTTCTCGGCGGTGGCCACGATCACGCTGCTGCTCTGCGTGATGACCGGACCCGACCGCGACGACCTCGACGAGTTCTACACCGGCTACGGCTCCCTCTCCCCCATGCGCAACGGCCTCGCCATCGCCGGCGACTACATCTCCGCCGCGACCGTCCTCGGCACCGGCGGGGTGATCGCGCTGTGCGGCTACGACGGGGTCGTCCTCGCCCTCAGCACCGCCCTGTCGCTGATGCTGCTGATGTTCCTGCTGGCCGAACCCCTGCGCAACGCGGGCCGGTTCACCATGGGCGACGCGCTGGCCCGCCGGATGCCGGGACGCGCGGTACGCATCGCCGCGAGCGCGGTGACCCTCGCCGCCCTCCTGCCGCTGATGCTGGTCCAACTCGCGGGCACCGGACAGCTGCTGGCGTTCATCCTCGGCTTCTCCGGCGACTCCCTGAAGACGGGCTGCATCCTCGGTCTGGGCGTGCTGATGATCAGCTACGCGGCGATCGGCGGCATGAAGGGCACCGCCCTCATCCAGATCCTGAAGATGGTGATGCTGCTGGGTTCCGGCACCGTGGTCGCCGTACTGATCCTCCAGCGCTACGACTGGAATCCCGGCGCGCTGTTCGACGCGGCCGCCGCGCAGAGCGGCGTCGGACCGGCGTTCCTGCACTCCGGACTCCAGTTCGCGGGCGGGCCCGCGCCCCGCCTCGACATGATCGTCTCGCAGCTGACGGTGGTCGTCGGCGGGGCCTGCCTCCCGCACGTCACCATGCGCATGTACACCGCCGACAGCGCCCGCGCGGTCCGCCGCTCGATGTCCTGGGCGGTGTCGTCGGTCGTACTGTTCGTGCTCGTCATCACGGTCGTCGGGTTCGGCGCCACAGCTCTGATCGGACGCGCGGTGATCGCCGAGGCCGACCCGCAGGGCAACACGGCCTATCTGCTGGCCTCCCGGGCCGCCTTCGGCACGGAGGTCTCGACGGCCGAGACGCTGCTCTTCACCACCGTCACCACCGCGATCTTCCTCACCCTGCTGGCCTCGGTCGCCGGCATGATCCTCGCCTGCGCCAACTCCCTCGCCCACGACGTCTTCGCCGGCCACGCGCGCGAGATGACGGCACGCCGCGAGATGACCCTCGCGCGCGTGTCGGCGCTCGCCGTGGGCGTCCCGGCGATCCTGCTGGCCGCCCTCGTCCAGCACCGCAGCCTCCAGCCGCTGGTAACCCTGTCGTTCTGCCTGGGCGCCTCCGCGATCGCCCCCGCCCTCGTCTACAGCCTCTTCTGGCGCCGCTACACCCGAACGGGCCTGCTCTGCACGCTGATCGGCGGCTCCCTGGTGGTCCTGCTGCTGATGCCGGGCACCAACCTCGTCTCCGGCTCACCCGTGTCGGCGTTCCCGGAGCGGGACTTCAACTGGTTCCCGTTCACCACCACCGGCCTCGTCTCCATCCCGGCCGGCTTCGCCTTCGGCTGGCTGGGCACGGTCGTCTCCGGCCGCCGCGGGGCGGAGGAGCAGCGACGGCAGTACGAGGCCGTGGAGGGGTGGATTCTGGCGGGGGCGGTGCGGAGGGAGGAGTAGCGCGCCGGTGGATTCTGGCGGGGGCGGTGCGGAGGGGGGAGTAGCGCGCCGGTGGATTCTGGCGGGGCGGTACGGAGGGGGGAGTAGCGGGCCCGTGAATTCTGGCCGGGCGCGCGGAGGGAGGAGTAGCAGGCCCGTGAATTCTGGCCGGGCGCGCGGAGGGAGGAGTAGCAGGCCCGTGAATTCTGGCCGGGCGCGCGGAGGGAGGAGTAGCAGGCCCGTGAATTCTGGCGGGGCCGTGCGGCGCGGGGAGCGGAGGCCCGGCGGATTCCCACCGGGGTCCTTCTCCGTGGGGTGTCACAGGGCCGGTCGCTGTCTCGCTCAGAGCGGTGAGGGGCGCCGGGGCTACTCCGCCGGTGCCCGGCCCGTCAGCGTCGTCAGGCTGTTGCGTACGAGGTCCATGTGGGCGCGTACGTCGTCCCAGCGCTCCCCGTGCTCGCGCAGCACCCGCTCCGTCTCGCGCGCGATGCGGTCCTCCCGCAGCCGCGCCTCGGCGAGGATCTCGGCGGCCCGGGCCCGCGCCTCCTCCTGGCGGCGGCGTGCGGCGGCCTCCGCGTCGGCGAACGCCTGCTTCGCCTCGGACAGCGCGGCCTCCGCGCGGGCGACCTGCTCGGCGTGCAGGGCGTCCAGCGCCGCGGCGCGCTCGGTCTCCGCGCGCTCGGCCTCGGCCCAGCGCTCGGCGTGTTCCCTGGCCTGTTCGGCGAGCATGCCGGTGGTGCGCTGCCGCACCTCGCGCAACGCTTCGAGCGCCTCCGTGCGCCCCTCTTTCACTTCGCGCCGGGCGGCGATGCGGATCTCGTCGGCCTCGGCGCGCGCCGCGAGAAGGCGCTGGCGGGCGCGCTCCTCCGCCTCGGCGTGCATGGCGTCGGCGTGCGCCTGTGCCGCGTCGCGCACGCCGCCCGCGCGCGCCTGCGCCGCCTCCGCGAGGCGCTGCGCCTCCTGACGCGCGCCGTCACGCACGGCCGCCGCCTCCTCCTGGCCGAGCTGGAAGATCCGGCGCGCTCGCTCCCCGAGCGTCTCGTACGACTGCGGCGCGAGCCGCGCGACCGTCTCGCGCAGCTCCTCCAGCTCCGCCTCCATCTCCTTGGCGAGGACGGTCAGGCGGGCGGCACGCTCCCAGGAGGCGTCACGGTCCTGCGAGAGCGCCGCGGCGTACGCGTCGACCTGGTCGGGACGGTAGCCGCGCCCCCGTACGACCACGAAGCCGTGGGACGAGACAGGTGTGCCGCTCATCCTGGAACCCCTCTCCATCAAGAAGACGCAAAATGATGATTTCGCGCACATCTTGATGTATCAGGCAGAACAGTGCATAACGCGACACTCCGCACAGAGGTCACGGCCGTCCCCCGGTAGGCGGAGGTACGGCCGTGTCCCGTACCGGTGAACGCGGGCCGAAGAGCCCGCAGTTCAGCCCCAGGTCGTGCCGGCCGGCTCCTTGATGGTGGTGTTGATGCGGTTGAACAGGTTCGTCAGCGAGATGACGAGGATCAGCCCGGACAGCTCCTTCTCGTCGAAGTGGTCCGCCACCTCGTCCCACAGCTCGTCCGGCACCGACTCGTGCGAACGGTCCGCGAGCCGCGTCATCACCTCGGTCAGTTGCAGCGCGGCCCGCTCGGCGTCGCTGTAGTAGGGCGCCTCGTGCCACGCGACGACGCTCGCGATGCGCTCCTCGCTCGTCCCCGCCTTCCGCAGGTTGTGGACGTGTCCGTACACACACGCGCCGCACCCGTTGATCTGACTCGCCCTCAGTCCCACGATCTCCGCGAGTTCCTGCGGCAGCCCACTGTCGTTGACCGCCTGGAAGATCGTGCCGATGCCCTTCAGCGCACCGGGGAGCACGTACGCGGGATTCGTCATCCGAGCCTTCATGTCCTGCCTCCTGAGACAAGTGGTGAGCCGCCGCCCACTGCTGTGAGCCGCTTTCACTGCACTGACGGAGCGGACAGGGAAGGTGTGACAGGACCGCGAGAGAATTTCCCGAGGCGTTCCGGGTGTTCCCGTACGAGGTACTCCGGGACGACGAAGAGGCGGGTCCGGTCGCCGTGACCGGACCCGCCTCCTGCGCACCCTCTGCGTCGCCTACGCGACAGGTCCTACAGACCTACAGGCCTACAGAAGCCCGTCCCACATCTGCTCGAGCAGCACCGACCACCAGCTCTCCGGCGAACCCAGCGCCGCCGGGTCCAGGGAGGCCAGCTGCGCCTGGAAATCGACGGTCCAACGGCCCGCCTGCTCCTGGTTCAGCCCGAACCTGAGCCGCCACATCCGCCCCAGCAGCGCCAGGCACCGCTGGAACTCCGGCAGCCCCGTGTTCACGAACTGCGGCGGCACGGGCGCACCACCGGGCCCCGCCTCCACCGGCACGGCCACGATGTTCGCCGTCCCGTACTGGACACAGATCGCCCGGCCGAAGTCACTGCCCATCACCAGGTACGACCCCGCGTCCGCGGCCGGCTGCACCCCGCGCTCCTGCGCCAGCTCCGCCAGCGTCGGCACGGGCCGGCCCGGCTGGGCCTGCGCCCAGAAGAACGGACCCATGTCCATCGGCAGCCCCGCCGCGACCAACGAGTGCGCCACCATCGGCGGCACCCCCTGCCGGGACACCGCCGCCTGCTCGAACCGGAAGATCCCCGGCCCGAACGCCCCCGCCAGCTCCTGCGCCACACCCTCCGGCGGAATCGGCGGCGCCGCCTGCACCGGCGGAATCGGGGCGCGCACCGGACCAGGCCGCGCCGGCCCGTCCGCCACCTGGTGCAACTCGCCCTGGTGCGCCAGCAACTGCTGCATCCCCTGCTGCCGGCTCGCGTGGTCCGTGCCATACGGCGCGATGCTCGCGAGCCGCGCCTGCGGCCACTGTTCCCGGATCATCCGCGCGCAGTACGCGCCCGGCAGCTCACACGACTCCAACTCCGTGTGCAGCTCCAGCACCTGGTCCGGCGGGATGTTCATCGCCCGCAGCTCGTGGAAGATCTGCCACTCCGGGTGCGGCGTACCCGGCGCCGAACGCCGGATCAGCTGCTGCTCCGACCCGTCCTGCGCGCGGTAGCGCAACACGGCCTGGTAGCCCGGGCCGACGGTCGGCTGCCCCTGCTGCGGGTATCCGTACGCCGGCGCCTGACCGGGCCCGGGCTGCCCCGGCGGCGGTACGGCACCGGGCGGCATCCCACCAGGGGGCGGCACCGCACCGGGAGGCACCGCGCCGGGCGCCATCAGCTGGGGGGCGCCCGGCGCCATGCCGGGGGCGCCCGGAACACCGGGTGCGCCGGGCATGCCGGGTGCACCCGGGGCGTGCGGCGGTGGAGGCGCGCCGGGGCCGCCGACCGGCGGCGCGGCCAGCATGGTCTCCGCCTGGTGAACCGCACCCCGCGCACCCCCGACAGAGCCCTGCGCGCCGGGCGCGCCAGGCATACCCGGGGCGCCAGGAGGCTGCGGTGCGCCGGGGGTACCCGGGGCACCGGGGGCGTGCGGTACGCCAGGACCGCCAGGCGCGCCCGCGACACCGGGGGCGCCAGGAACTCCCGGAGCGCCCGGCGCGTGAGGTGCACCCGGGGCGCCCGCAGGAGTCTGCGCGCCCGGCACACCGGGCACGCCAGGGGCGCCCGGCGGCTGCGGCGCGCCCCCGCCCGGGCCCATCTGCCCCGGGTCGGCCAGCATCGTCGCGGCATGGTGCATGCCGCCCGGAGGCGTACCGCCGGGCGGGTTCGGCGCACCGGGCGGCTGGGGGGCGCCCGGCGGAGTCGACGCGCCGGGCCCCGCAGGCACACCCTCAGGACCGTCGGGCCCGAGCGCGGACACGAGCTGCGTCGGCACATACCCGCCGGCCGGCGCTCCCGGCGTACCAGGCGCACCCGGCGCAGGCGGAGGCGTACCGCCCGGCCGCGCGCCCGGCGCCCCCGGGGCACCCGGCGGCGGAGGCGGCGTCGCACCCCCACGCGCACGGCGCGGCGGAGGCGCCGCCTTGCTGGTCGCGGCGTCGGCGATGTCCCCGGCGTTCGGCGCGAGCGGCCGCTCGGGCGCCCCCGGACCACCGACCCCGCCGGCGCCCACAGGAGGCTGAGGCGCCCCCGGCGCACCCCCCGGCCCCTGCGGATAGCCATAAGAAGGAGCACCCGGAACAGGCGGCGGCGTACTGCCCTGCGGCGCACCCGGCGCGGGCATGGGCGGAGCACCCGGAGGGGGCGTACCCGGCGCTCCCGCACCACCCACGCCCCCCGCACCCTGCGGATACCCGTAGGCCGCGCCACCCGGCACAGGCGCACCCGGCGCCCCGAGCGCCCCGTGCCCGCCAGGAATCCCCGGCGCCCCCGGCGCACCCGGCCCACCAGGCGCCGGCGCACCCACAGACGCACCCGGCGCATTCGGATCGTCGAGCGCCGGTGCGAGCGCCGTCGGCGGAAGCTGGCTGCCGCCCGACATGAGCGCGGTCTTGGCCTCCGGCGGCGTCGCAGGCGGCGGAGTGTCGTCGTCGGTACCGCTCAGCGGCGGTGCGAACACGGTCGCGGGCAGGGGCACCGACCGGTCGTCGCCCGCATCGGCGTTGGTGTCGGTCCCGGCCCACGGAGTCGCCCCGGCAGGGACACCAGGCGCCCCCGGCGCACTCGACGCAGCGGGCGCCCCCGGCGCACCACTCACTGAAGGCGCACCCGCGCCGGCACCGGCGCCTGCGCCTGCACCCACACCGGGCCCCACAGCCCCATTCCCCGACCCGACCGGCACCCCGGCCTGCGTCTCAGGCAACGCCGCAGAACCAGCAGAACCAGCAGCCGCAGCCACCCCGCCATCGGAGCCACCCACAGAACCGGCCCCGGAACCACCCGCAGACCCGGCCCCCCGCCGATCCGGAATCCCCAACTGATCCGCCGCCTCCTGCAACCACTCCGGCGGCGTCAGAAGGAACGACGTCTGATTGAGATCCACCCGAGCCGCAGGCGCCGACGCGGCCGCGGCAGCCGCGTCCTCCGCGGCCCGCCCGTACTCCTCCTCGTACCGGCGAATGACCTCACCCACCGGCAGCGCCGGCCACAACGTGGCCTCCCCGCTGTCCCGGGCGAGCACCAACCGCTGCGCGCCGCCGTCCGAACGCGGACCGTCCGCACGGTCCTCCGCCCACACCACGAACCCGAGCTCGAACTCCCGCACCCGCACCTCGCGATGCTGATACGAGGGAACGTCCCCGTTGATCCACTCTTCCGCGCGCTCCTGCGCCTGCGCGAACGTCACCATCGGTCAGCTCACTCCCCAGCCCCGGCAACAGCCCCGGCTACAGACCCAGTTCCGGCCCCAGTTCCGGCCCCAGTTCCGGCGCCAGTTCCGGCCCCAGTTCCGGCTCCGGCGCCGGCCACCGGCACGGACCGCGCGAAACCGCCGTCCACCATCAGGTTCGCCACCGTCTCCAACTCAGGCGGAGAACCCGCCAGTCGGGACAGGAACACATCGAAGTCATCGCCGCACGGCAGCAACAGCCGCTCCACCCGCTCCGCCGGAGCCAGCGAAGGATCGACGTCGCGGGCGTCGTCGTACGCGCAGAACCAGACCGAACCGATCCGGTCGCCCTTCACCTTCACGGCCAGCAGCCCGCCCTGCACGAAGCCGACGCCCAGGTAGTCCTTGGTCAGATGGTCACGCAGGCACTTGTTCACGTACACGAGGTCGTTGACGGCCGCCTCGTCCCGCACCGTGAAGAACGGCTGGTCGACCAGCAGACCCAACTCCGGGTCCAGAGCCGTCCCCACCGGAGCGCACCCACCCGCCGCCTTCAAGAACGACCGGTACGCACCCGGCAGCCGGTACCCGAGGTCCTCCTCGACCCCCAGCACCTGCGACTCCGACACCGCCGCACCCGACTTCGGCAACCCGAAGTGCGCGGGCCGCGTCTCCTGCAACGGCCGCGTCCCCCGCTTCCCGTGCTCCACCGCCGCCGTCGCGATCCCGCCGTGATGCCGCAGCAACGCCTTCACCTCGACCGGCACCAGCTCAAGACGGCGCGAACCCACCACGTGATGCCACGTCCAGCCGTGCGGCGTCGCGACCGCCGGGATCGTGTCCCACAGCTCATGGCCCGTCGCCGCGAGCGCCGCGTTCGCCGACACATAGTCCGTCAACCGCAGCTCGTCGACCCCGAAACCCTCCGGCGGATCGGCGATCTCCGCAGCCGCACGGGCATACGCCGAGAAGTCCGGATAGCCGCGCTCGTCCACCCGCACCCCCCTCGGGTGACGGGCAGCCCGGACCGGATCCGGGAAATGCACGACCTGCCCGGCATAGGCCGCGTTCGGCGGCGCGGCTTGCTGCCCGAGCCGACCTGTCGTCATGGCGGTTGCCCCCTGCGGCACTCTGTACGACCCGCGGCGACCGGCCCCGGCCCCGGTCCACCCGGCTCCGACCCGCCACCCCAGCCCGTATTCGACTTCTCCGACGTTCTCCAGCGTGTTGACCGCATACACGCAGTCGCATACACGCGGTCGCATACATGCGGTCGCATACATGCGGGTGCCGACAGCCTATGCGGTACGACGACACCGGTCACCGGGCACCGGTCAGCGGCCCTCCGCTTCCGTGACCAGCCGTCACCCCGCCGTGACAGCCCGCCCAAACCCGGGCGTGTCGCACCGCCCCAGCTTCCGCACCAGCCACGGCATTTGGCACTCTGTGTGATCCGGGGGGATGCTCGGAGGGGATGATGATCATGAATACGACGCAGACGGGACCGCACCCAGGACCGCGACCGGCCACACCTGGCGACCCGCGGACCGGACTGTCCGGCGACCCGCGCATCGGCTGGAGCAGCGAAGCCGCCCACGCCCCCACCCTGCGCCACCGCCGCGACGGCATACTCCCCACCGTCGCCGCCGCCCTCTCCGTCCGCGGCGCCACCCTCACCGGCACCGCGGCCCGCGGCGACGAGGCCCCATCCCTGCACCACCTCGTGCAGGACTTCCTCGACACCCTCACATCCGCCCAGCGCGACCGCTTCACCGGCCGCTGCGCCGAGACGATCCTCATCTCCCGCCACCTCGCCGCCGCCGACGCCGCCCGCACCAAACGCGCCGCCCGCAAACCCATGACCAACGGCGAGGCCCGCAAAGCCCTCAAGCAGGCCAAACTCACCGCCCGCCGCATCCGCGAGGACGGCGACCCCCTCCACGGCAGCTTCGCCGCCCCCTGCCGCGCCTGCACCGCCCTCAGCGCCCACTTCGGCGTACGCATCGTCGACCCGGCGGCGGACGACTAACCCCCACGCACGACCAACGGCACCACCACTACCGGCACCACAGGCACCACAGGCACCACCAGCACCACCAGCACCACCAGCACCACGACCATGACCTCGACGATCGAAGGGCAGATGCACCCCGACCGCACCAGCACCACCCGCTTCCCCGTACCCGTCGACGCCGCCCTGCGCGCAGCCGGCTGGCAACCCGGACGCTGGGACATCAAACAGGCCGAGATATGGGCCGACGCCCTCCGCGAGCACACCTCACCCGCCGGCCACCGCCACACCGTCTTCCCCGCCGCGGTGGAGGCCTGGGCCGAGTTCGGCGGCCTCCACATCACCCCCACCGGCCCCGGCCGCCAGGTCGCCCCCGCCCACCTCCACCTCGACCCCCTGCACGGCCTCCACATGGCCCGCACCCTCGCCGACCTCGGCCGCGCCCTCGACACCGACGTCTGCCCCCTCGGCACCGAGACCGAGACCGAAGCCCTCCTCGCCATCGACACCGAAGGCCGCGCCTACGCCCTCGACCACACCGGCGACTGGTACCTCGGCCCCAACATCGACCACGCGCTGGCCGCCCTCGTCGCAGGCATGGAACCGGTACGGCTCACGGCAGGCTGAACCACCCAGAACCACCCCAAGCCACGCCGACCAACGCCGACCAACGCCGACCAACGCGGCGCTACGACGCCGGAATTACCGCCGACACCCGAAAACCCCCCGCATCCGTCGGCCCGGACACGAACACCCCGCCCAGCGCGACGACCCGCTCCTTCATCCCCACCAGCCCGTTCCCCCCGGACGGCAACCGCGCCGACGACGCCACCGACACCTCCGGCGGCGGCTCGTTCTCCACCTGCATCGCGATCTCCGACCCCCGATGCGCGAGCCGGACATGCGTCTTCGCCCCCGCCGCATGCTTGTGGACGTTGGTCAACGCCTCCTGCACGACCCGGTACGCGGTCTGCTCGATCTCCCCCGCGTACGACCGCACATCGCCCTCCACGGTCAGATCCACGACCATCCCCGCGGCCGCCGACTGCCCGATCAACTCCTCCAACTCGGACAGACAGGGCCCGTCGGACTCGTCGACGACCCGCGAAGCAGCAGCGGCAGCGGCAACCCCCACAGCGGCCAACGGCACGGCAGCCTGCCGCACACCACCGCGACGGCCGTCCCCGCTCCGCAGCACCCCGAGCATCTCCCGCAACTCGGTCAGCGCCTGCCGCCCCATGTCCCCCACCAACGCGGCGTTCTTGACGGCCTTCTCCGGATCCTTCCGCGCAACGGCCTGCAACGCGGCGGCATGCACGACCATCAGGCTCACCCGATGCGCGACGACGTCATGCATCTCCCGGGCGATCCGGGTCCGCTCCTCGTTGCGCGCCCACTCGGCCCGCTCCTCCGCCCGCTCGGCGAGCAGCTGAAGCTCCCGCTCAAGACTGTCGGCACGCTCGCGCAAGCTCTCCATGAGCCGCCGCCGAGCCCCCACATACAGCCCGAGCAGCAAGGGCGGGGCGGTCAGCCCAATGGAAATCGCGATGGCCGCGAACGGAACGGACCACCCCCCGAGGTCGCTCTCCCCCGTCTCCATGCTCTGCCGCACCCGCACGAACATCACGATCAGCATGCCGACGAACGACATCCCGGCCAGCGACCCGATGATCCGCCGGGGCAGTTCGGAGGCGGCGAGGGTGTACAGCCCCACGATGCCCATGAGGTACCCCATCTGGGCAGGCGTGATCGCGATGGACACCAGCACCACCGCGATCGGCCACTTCCGCCGCACCAGCAGCGCGGCCCCGGCCAGCGCCCCGAAGACGACCCCCGCCGCCGTCGGGATCCCCGCGTCCCTCGCGAAGTCGACGCCCTCGACCGCGCACTCCAGCACGGAAACGAACGCGAGGCCGATGTCCAACAGTGCGGTACGCCACCTGGCCCACCACCACGGCCCCGTCCGGGCCGCGGCGTGGTCTTCCCCCGTCGTGGTCATGCCTCCCAGCCTACGGGCGGCGGGCGCGGCTTTTCCGGTGAGTTTCCGGTACTGGCCTACACCACACGCCGTGACCGGCCAGAAGCGAAACCACCCGATTTCCCTCGAACTGCTGAACCAGCCCCTGTTCGACCCCGGAAGCGGAGATTCCGTCTGGACGGTATGCCTATGGCAACTTCACTTGGCAAATACGCCGACTTCGAGGGACTGCGGGAGCGGGCGGTGACCTTACGGCGGGCAGGACTCAGCCGACGCCGGATCCGCGACCGCCTGCACGTCCACAACAACGACATCCTCAACCGCCTCCTGGAGGGCGAGCCCCCTCCGGAATGGACGAAGCGCCCGAACGCGAAGGACGACCTGAGGGCCAGGGCGCGGGAGCTACGGCTCCAGGGCTGGACGTGCGACCAGATCCAGGTGGAGCTGGGGTGCTCCAAGAGTTCGATCTCGTTGTGGGTGCGGGATCTGCCTAAGCCGGAGCGACGTGACCCCGCGGATCAGGCCAGGCTGGCGGGCCGGAAACGCCGGGAGCACGAACTGGCAGTACGGGATGAGCAGCGCCAGCAAACCAAGGCAGCCGCAACCGCAGAAATCGGCGACTTGTCCGATCGGGATCTGTTCATTGCCGGCGTCGCCCTCTACTGGGCCGAAGGCGGCAAGGACAAGCCGTACGCCCGCCGAGAGAACGTAATCTTCGTCAACAGCGACCCTGGGATGATCAAGGTCTTCCACGCCTGGCTCGACCTTCTCGGCATCGAGCGGGAACGACTGCGGTACTCCGTGATGATCCACGAGACCGCCGACGTGGCCGCCGCCGAACAGTATTGGGCCGAACTCGTCGATGCCGACCGTTCCGTCTTCTACAAAACCACGCCGAAGAAACACAACCCGAAGACGGTACGGAAGAACACCGGCGACTCCTACCGCGGCTGCCTGGCCGTCAGAGTCCTGAAGGGAGCCGACTTGTACCGTCGCATCGAAGGCTGGTGGTACGGCATAGTAGGGGCTGCACACCGCACCGATCTAGAGAATCGGACATAGCGGACGAACCATCCCGGGTCGTCTAAAGGCAGGACAAATGGTTTTGGTCCATTGAATGAGGGTTCGATTCCTTCCCCGGGAGCATGACAAGTAGTGGGCCCTGACAGCACAGTCAGGGCCCACACTCATGTCCCCCAATAAACGCCCCGGTATCCTGCGGATGTCACCCCACCCCCTCCACAGCCGAAGGGCATCCCGTGAGCGCCAACCGCCCGGCAGCCGTCGTCGTTCTCGCAGCGGGTGAGGGCACCCGTATGAAGTCGGCCACACCCAAGGTTCTCCACGAGCTCTGCGGCCGCAGCCTCGTGGGCCATGTGCTGGCCGCAGCCCGTGAGTTGGACCCCGAGAATCTGGTCGTCGTCGTCGGGCACGCGCGTGAGAAGGTCGGCGCGCATCTCAACGTCATCGACCCCGACGTACGGACCGCCGTGCAGGCGGAGCAGAACGGCACCGGGCACGCGGTACGGATGGCGCTCGAAGAGCTGGGCGGTGTCGTCGACGGGACTGTGGTCGTCGTCTGTGGTGACACTCCCCTTCTCACCGGTGAGACCCTCCGCGCCCTCACCGCGACGCACTCCACCGACGGCAACGCCGTCACCGTCCTCACCGCCGAGGTCCCGGACGCGACCGGGTACGGGCGGATCGTGCGGGACGGCGCCTCGGGTGCCGTCACCGCGATCGTCGAACACAAGGACGCCTCCGACGCGCAGCGCGCGATCCGGGAGATCAACTCCGGAGTCTTCGCGTTCGACGGGCAGTTGCTCTCCGACGCTCTCGGGAAGGTCCGTACCGACAACTCGCAGGGCGAGGAGTACCTCACCGACGTTCTCGGGATCCTCCGGGAGGCCGGTCATCGTGTCGGGGCTTCCGTCGCCGCCGACCACCGTGAGATCGCCGGCATCAACAACCGCGTCCAGCTCAGCGAGGCCCGCCGGATTCTCAACGACCGGCTGCTGACCGAGGCCATGCTCGCCGGAGTCACCGTCATCGACCCGGCGTCGACCTGGGTCGACGTGACCGTCACCTTCGATCAGGACGCCGTCGTCCACCCCAACACCCAACTGCACGGCACCACCCACGTCGGCTCCACCGCCGAGGTCGGTCCCAACAGCCGTCTGACCGACACCCATGTCGGCGCCGGAGCCCGGGTCGACAACACCGTGGCGTACGGGGCGCACATCGGCCCGGCCGCGAGCGTGGGGCCGTACGCCTATCTGCGGCCCGGTACCCGGCTCGGCGCGAAGGGCAAGATCGGGACGTACGTGGAGACCAAGAACGCCTCGATCGGGGAGGGGACGAAGATTCCCCACCTGTCCTACGTCGGTGACGCGACGATCGGTGAGTACTCCAACATCGGTGCCGCGAGCGTGTTCGTGAACTACGACGGGCAGGACAAGCATCACACCACCGTCGGGTCGCACTGCCGGACGGGTTCGGACAACATGTTTGTGGCGCCTGTCACGGTCGGGGACGGCGCCTACACCGCCGCAGGGTCGGTGATCACGAAGGACGTGCCGCCCGGTTCGCTGGCCGTGGCCCGTGGCCAGCAGCGGAATATCGAGGGTTGGGTGGCCCGTAAGCGTCCGGGAAGCGCGGCGGCGAAGGCGGCCGAGGCGGCGTCCCGGGAGCCGGGTAGCGACGGCTGACCGGAAACAGGTGCGTCAAACACGGCGTACCGTGATAAGTGCACACCCGCACCCCACCAGCTGAGACGGCCCGTCGCGCCCAGCGGCGAGGTCTCTCGACACCCAGCTGAGACACCTCTGAGGAGACAGTGCTGTGACCGGGATCAAGACGACCGGCGAGAAGAAGATGATGTTCTTCTCCGGCCGCGCCCACCCCGAGCTTGCCGAGGAGGTCGCCCAGCAGTTGGGTGTCGGGGTCGTCCCGACGAAGGCCTTCGACTTCGCCAATGGCGAGATCTACGTCCGTTACCAGGAGTCGGCGCGTGGTGCGGACTGCTTCCTGATCCAGAGCCACACGGCTCCGATCAACAAGTGGATCATGGAGCAGCTGATCATGATCGATGCCCTGAAGAGGGCGTCGGCGCGTTCCATCACCGTGATCGTGCCGTTCTACGGTTATGCGCGTCAGGACAAGAAGCACCGTGGGCGTGAGCCGATCTCGGCCCGTCTCATCGCCGATCTGATGAAGACCGCCGGTGCGGACCGCATTCTCACCGTCGATCTGCACACGGACCAGATCCAGGGCTTCTTCGACGGACCGGTCGACCACCTCTTCGCGCTGCCGCTGCTGGCGGACTACGTGGGGGCGAAGGTCGACAAGGACAAGCTGACGGTCGTCTCTCCTGACGCGGGGCGCGTGCGCGTCGCCGACCGTTGGTGCGACCGTCTCGGCGCTCCGCTGGCGATCGTGCACAAGCGGCGTGACAAGGACGTGGCGAACCAGGTCACCGTGCATGAGGTGGTCGGTGAGGTGAAGGGCCGCGTCTGTGTTCTCGTCGACGACATGATCGACACGGGTGGCACGATCTGCGCGGCCGCGGACGCGCTGTTCGCGCATGGTGCGGAGGACGTCATCGTGACGGCGACGCACGGTGTGCTGTCGGGTCCGGCCGCCGACCGGCTGAAGAACTCGCGGGTGAGTGAGTTCGTGTTCACGAACACGCTGCCGACGCCGGGTGAGCTGGGTCGTGACCTGGACAAGATGACGGTGCTGTCGATCGCGCCGACGATCGCGAGTGCGGTGCGTGAGGTGTTCGAGGACGGTTCGGTGACGAGCCTGTTCGACGAGCAGTGAGTCCTGCGCTCCACGCTTCCCGAAGCCGTAAAAACGCTTCTGCATGATCGCCCGCGCCCGGCGGGCGCTGATGATCGATTTTTCTGTGGCCTCCCCTGCCGAGTAGACTGCCGAGGTTGCTCGGCGAGGGAGGCCACGCCTCCGTTATCGACGCGCTCTTCGTAGCAGGCCGTTCGTGGCCGGGTGACCTTGTCCGCTCTCACCCATACGAGGAGTGATCCGCATGTCCGAGGTAAAGATCTCCGCCGAGACCCGCAGCGAGTTCGGCAAGGGCGCTGCCCGCCGCATCCGCCGTGACGCCAAGGTTCCCGGTGTTCTCTACGGTCACGGTGCCGACCCGCTGCACCTGACCCTCCCGGGCCACGACCTGCTGCTGGCGCTGCGTACGCCGAACGTCCTGATCTCCCTGGACATCGACGGCAAGACCAACGAGCTGGCGATCCCGAAGTCGGTTCAGCGTGACCCGATCAAGGGCTTCCTGGAGCACGTCGACCTGCTGCTGGTCAAGCGTGGCGAGAAGGTCACGGTCGAGATCCCGGTCCACACCGAGGGCGAGCTGGCCGCCGGTGGCAACCTGCTGGAGCACGTGCTGAACGCGCTTCCGGTCGAGGCCGAGGCCACCCACATCCCCGAGTCCGTCACGGTCTCCATCGAGGGCCTGGAGGCCGGTGCCTCCATCCTCGCCAAGGACATCAAGCTGCCGGCCGGCACCACGCTCGCCGTCGACGAGGACGCTGTCGTTCTCCAGGTCCTGGCCGCGCAGGCCGAGGAGGCCTCGGAGGAGGCTGCCGAGGGCGACGAGGCCGCCGAGGCCTGAGCCTGAGGCTCTGCATGCAGGAGCTGTGAGGCTCTGCGGGAGCTCGCAGGAGCTCTGCAAGAATTCGTCAGCCGCCGCTTCCGTACGGGAGTGGCGGCTGGCGCGTATCGAGGAGAGATGGACGTGACGAGCCCCGCCAACGACCCCTGGCTGATCGTCGGCCTCGGCAACCCCGGGCCGGAGTACGCGGCCAACCGGCACAACGTCGGTTTCATGGTGGCCGATCTGCTGGCCGAGCGGATCGGGGGGAGGTTCAAGCGGGCCGGCAAGGCGCAGGCGCAGGTCGTGGAGGGGCGGATCGGGCCGCCGGGGCCGCTGAACCGCCGGGTGATCCTGGCGAAGCCGATGTCGTACATGAACCTGTCCGGTGGGCCGGTGAACGCGCTCAAGGACTTCTACAAGGTGCCCGTCGCCAACGTCGTGGCCGTGCATGACGAGTTGGACATCGACTACGGGGTGCTGCGGTTGAAGCTCGGTGGTGGGGACAACGGGCACAACGGGCTGAAGTCGATGACGAAGGCGTTCGGCGCGGAGTATCACCGGGTGCGGTTCGGGATCGGGCGGCCTCCGGGGCGGATGCAGGTCGCGGATTTCGTGCTGAAGGACTTCTCCTCCGCGGAGCGCAAGGAGCTCGACTACTTCGTGGACCGGGCGGCGGACGCGGTGGAGTGTCTGGTGATCGAGGGGCTGGAGCGGGCGCAAAGCACGTACAACTCCTGACTTGTCCGGTCGCGGAACCGGCCCAGGTTGACGGGCCGTTGAGGCATGGCCAATGATCCCGGCCATGCCTGCCCCTGCCTCTGTCTCCGCCCGCCAGGCCTCGGCTGCCGCCCTCCGGTTCGGGCGGCTCGCGGCGATGGGTGCGGTCGCGGTGCTGATCCTGGTGGCGGGGGTGTGGGCGTCGTGGGGTACCGCGCAGCACGTGATGCTGACGAAGGGCCGGGAGAGCGGCACGATCGAGGTGACGCGGTGCGGGGAGGACACGTGCAGCGGGCCGTACACGCCGGTCTCCGAGGGGTCCACGGCGCGGGCCGAGGTCGTCATCGAGAAGACGGTGGCGGTGCGCAAGGGCGAGACGTACGCGGTCGTCGTGAAGCCGAGCAGTGACGAGGTCGTACGGTCCGGTCCGGCCGGGGTTCTCTACGCCTGGGTTCCGCTGGGTGGTGCGCTGTTGCTGGCGTCGGTCGTGGTGGCGGGCGGGTTGGAGCGTACGCGGGGCGCGTGGGTGATGGCGGGGGCGGGTGTCGTCCTGCTCACCGCTGCTTTCGTGACGATCTGACGCCTTTCGCCGTTCTGCGTTTCTGTGGAGGGTGTGAGTGTTGTCTGTTCGTGATTGACCTGAGGTCAGTCGGGGCTGGAAGCTGAGCCGCCCCCTCCACATCTTCCCTGTCACATCTCGAAGATGGACTGCCCCATGCGTACCCTCATCCGTGCCGGCGCCCTGTCCGCCGTCACCGCCGCCGCCCTGTTCGCGGCCCCGAACGCCTACGCCACCGCTCCCGGTGACAACGGCACTGTGAAGATCCACGACGCCTCCACCGGCGAGGAGTTGCGGCGCAACGAGCCGCACGTCTGCACGTTCTATCTGGACGCGTTCGGTTTCGACGGCGTCCAGGAGGTGGACTGGCACATCGAGGCCTGGGCGCCGACGGCCGACGTCAAGGGCGAGACGGTGAAGTCCGGCGAGATCACCCTTGACGCCGAGGGTCACGGCCGGACCCAGGACCTGTCGCTGCCCGACGGTCACTACAAGCTGTTCTGGAACTTCGAGGGCGAGAAGGGCGCGGCCAAGCACAAGGTCTTCTGGACCGACTGCGAGGGCTCGGACGACGGCAAGCCGAGTGAGACGCCGTCCTCGTCGGCTTCCCCGTCGGCTTCCTCGTCCGCTTCTTCCTCGCCCTCCGCCTCGCCGTCCGAGTCGGCGCCCGCCGGCGGGTCGTCCTCGGAGCCTTCGGCGTCCTCGTCGCCGTCCGCCCAGGGTGGCGGCAGCGGCGACGGCGACGGCGGTGACCTCGCGGAGACCGGCAACGGCGCCCCGGTGGGCCTGCTGGGCGGTGCCGCGGCCGCGCTGGTGGCCGCGGGCGGCTACCTGGTGTTCCGCCGCCGTAAGGCATGACGCGTCAGCGTTGACACGACGGTGCCCCCGGGGTTGAGCCTCGGGGGCACCGTCGTATGCGCGGGGGTCTCAGCCGGTGTTGCGCAGGCCCGCCGCCACACCGTTGACGGTGAGGAGGAGGGCGCGGGCCAGGGTCGGGTCGGGCTCCTCGCCCGCCGCGGCCGCGTCGCGCTGGCGCTTGAGCAGGGCGACCTGGAGGTAGGAGATGGGGTCGAGGTAGGCGTCGCGGATGGTGAACGTCTGCTTCAGGACGGGCTGGGCGTCGAGGAGTTCGTTCTCGCCGGTGACCTTGAGGACCTCGCGGACGGTGAGGGCGTGTTCGGCCTCGATGGTGGCGAAGACGTGCTGGAGCTCGGCCGGGACGAGGGTGTCGACGTAGTGGCGGGCGATGCGCAGGTCGGTCTTCGCGAGGGTCATCTCGACGTTGGAGATGAAGTTCCGGAAGAAGTGCCACTGTTCGTGCATCTCGTCGAGCACGGTGTCGAGGCCGGCCTCGCGCAGCGCCTTGAGGCCGGAGCCGACGCCGAACCAGCCGGGGACGATCTGCCGGGACTGGGTCCAGCCGAACACCCACGGGATGGCGCGCAGCCCGTCGAGGGAGACGCCGGAGCCGGGGCGGCGGGAGGGCCGCGAGCCGAGGTGCAGGTCGGCGAGCTGGTCGACCGGTGTCGAGGCGAGGAAGTAGTTCGGCAGGTCCGGGTCCTCGACCAGGCGCCGGTAGGCCGCGTGGGCGGCGTCGCTCACTACGTCCATCGCCGCGTCCCAGCGGGCGAGGGCCTCGTCGGACTGGCGGGGGGCGGTGTGCAGGGCGGAGGCCTGGAGGGTGGCGGCGACCGTCAGCTCCAGGTTCTCCCTGGCCAGGGACGGCACCAGGTACTTGTCGGAGATGACCTCGCCCTGCTCGGTCACCTTGATCTCGCCCTCCAGGGTGCCCCAGGGCTGGGCGAGGATCGCGTCGTGCGAGGGGCCGCCGCCGCGGCCGACGGTGCCGCCGCGGCCGTGGAAGAGGCGCAGGCGGACGCCGTAGCGATGGGCGACGTCGCGCAGGCGGCGCTGGGCGCGGTGGATCTCCCACTGGGAGGTGGTGATGCCGCCGAACTTCGAGGAGTCCGAGTAGCCGAGCATGACCTCCTGGACGTCCCCGTTCAGCGCGACCAGGCGCCGGTAGGAGGGGTCGGAGAGCATGTCCTCCAGGATGGTGTCGGCGGCCTTGAGCTCGTCGGTGGTCTCCAGGAGCGGCACGATGCCGATCTTGGCCCAGCCGGCGTGCAGGTCGATGAGGCCGGCCTCGCGGGCGAGGACGGTCGCGGCGAAGACGTCGTCGGCACCCTGGCACATCGAGATGATGTACGACTCGATGACCTCGGGTCCGAAGACGTCGAGGGCGCGCTTGACGGTGTGGAAGACGCCGAGGGTCTTCTCGCCGGCGGCGTCCAGCGGGGCCGGGGTCGGGGCCAGCGGCCTCCTGGACCGCAGCTCCTTGGCGAGCAGCTTGCCGCGGTAGTCGCGGGGCATGTCGGCGTAGCGCCAGGACTCCTCGCCGAGGCGGTCGAAGAGCTGGCCGAGGGCGTGGTGGTGGGCGTCGGCGTGTTCGCGGACGTCCATGGTGGCGAGCTGGAGGCCGAAGGCGGCGAGCGTACGGATCGTACGGTTCATGCGGCCCTCGGCGAACAGGCCGCCGCGGTGTCCGCGCAGGGAGGTCTGGATGAGGGTGAGGTCGCCCAGCAGCTCGCTGGTGCCGAGGTAGTCGCGGCCCGGCTCGTGCGGGGTGTTCTTGGCGAGGCGGAGCTTGGTGTTCTCCAGCTTCTGGCGGATCGCGGTGGCCTTGAGCCGGTAGGGCTCCTCGGCGTTGAGGCGCTTGTAGCGCGGGCTGATCTCCGGGAGGCGTTCGAGGTCTTCGCGCAGGGACTCCAGCAGCTCTTCCGTGGCTCCGGTGTAGCGGATGGAGTTGGAGAGGAAGCCGCGCAGTTCGTCGATCATGTCGAGCGCGTCGTTGATGCCGTGCTCGTGCTGGAGGATCAGGACGTCCCAGGTGACCTGGGGGGTGACGTTGGGGTTGCCGTCGCGGTCGCCGCCGATCCAGGTGCCGAAGGTGAGGGGGCGGGTCTCCTCGGGGAGGGTGACGCCGACGCGCTCCAGCTCGGCGGTGAGGTCCTCCAGGACGTCGCCGACGGCGCCGGCGTGCAGTTCGTCGAGGTAGTAGATCGCGTTGCGGGACTCGTCCGTGACCTCGGGGCGTACGACGCGCAGCTCGTCGGTCTGCCAGACGAGGTCGATGTTCTCGGCCAGGCGGGTGTCGTAGCGGCGGCGGTCGGTCTCCAGGACCGGGGTCTCCAGCAGCTCGGCGATGCGGCGGAGCTTGTTGAGGACGGAGCGCCGGGCGGCCTCGGTGGGGTGCGCGGTGAAGACGGGGCGCACGTTGAGGTTCTGCACGGTGGCGCGCAGGTGCTCGGGGTCGGCGTCCTTGAGGCGGTCGGCGGTGCGGGCGAGGAGGCCGCCCTCGGCGGCGCGCTTGGCTCTGAGTTCGCGGCCTCGGTGCACCTGTTCGGTGACGTTGGCCAGGTGGAAGTAGGTGGAGAAGGCGCGCACCAGCTTGGCGGCGGTCTCCAGTTCCGTGCCCCGCAGCAGCTCGGCGGCGGCGTCACCGTCCTCGCGGGTGAGGCGGCGGACCTTCTCGACGAGTTCCAGCAGCTCGGGGCCCTCCTGCCGGACGAGGGTCTCGCCGAGGAGGTCACCGAGTCGCCTGATGTCGGCGCGCAGCTCACTGGAGGTCGTCGTCGTGGTCTGGTCGTCGGCACTGCTCACAGGTGCGGCTCCTTGCAGTGTTGAAGCTCGTCCGGGAGGGAACCCGGGTGACCGTCGCGCGGCGGCTGCCGCATACGGGCCGGATCATCCGGGAAGAAATGAGAGCGGACCGCGCTGTCCGAACGACTCCAGGATAGGTGCCGGTGCGGACGCGCAGGCTCTTGGGCTCTTGCCGTGGGACGACGCGCTGCCATACTTACGACGCCGTAGGTTACGGAACCGTAGGGAAGTCCCGCTCTGCTTCTCGCGTGGTTACCGGTACCACGGTTCTTCTCCCACCCTCGAACCCCACAGGGGACGCCCCATGACCACGAGCTCCGATGTGATCGAAGACGCCCCGAAGGCGAATGACGGCTCACCCATGCCCTCCGCCACCCTCGGCGGGGAGCAGAAGCGCGGGATCGAACAGATCACGCTGCTGCTCTTCATCACCGTCCCGTTCCTCGCGCTGCTGGCGGCGGTGCCGCTGGCGTGGGGATGGGGGGTGAGCTGGCTGGACCTCGGCCTGCTGGTCTTCTTCTACTACCTCGGGTGCCACGGCATCACGATCGGTTTCCACCGCTACTTCACACACGGTTCCTTCAAGGCCAAGCGCCCGCTGCGGATCGCGCTGGCGATCGCGGGCTCGATGGCGGTCGAGGGCCCTCTGGTCCGCTGGGTGGCCGACCACCGCAAGCACCACAAGTTCTCCGACGCCGAGGGCGACCCGCACTCCCCGTGGCGGTTCGGCGAGACGGTCCCGGCGCTGATGAAGGGCCTGTGGTGGGCGCACATCGGCTGGATGTTCGACGAGGAGCAGACGCCGCAGGACAAGTACGCGCCGGATCTGATCAAGGACCCGGCGATCCGTTCGATCTCCCGGAACTTCATCTACTGGACGATGCTGTCCCTGGCCCTGCCGGCCGTGATCGGCGGTCTGGTGACGATGTCCTGGTGGGGCGCGTTCACCGGCTTCTTCTGGGGCTCGCTGGTCCGGGTCTGCCTGCTGCACCACGTCACCTGGTCGATCAACTCGATCTGTCACGCGGTGGGCAAGCGGCCGTTCAAGTCGCGGGACCGTTCGGGCAACGTGTGGTGGCTGGCGGTGCTGTCGTGCGGCGAGTCCTGGCACAACCTGCACCACGCGGACCCGACGTCGGCGCGGCACGGTGTGATGCGCGGCCAGGTGGACTCCTCGGCGCGGCTGATCCGCTGGTTCGAGCTGGCCGGGTGGGCGTACGACGTGCGCTGGCCGTCACGCTCGCGTATCGATTCGCGCCGCAACACCGGTGAAGACGGCTCCCGACGCCGGAAGGACACCGTCGAGGCGGCATGATTGACGCCGTGGCGACCGACTCCAGCAGCACCGAGAGCAATGACAAGCCGCGGCGCACCCGTCGCACACGGATGACGGGCGCCGAGCGCCGCGCCCAGCTGCTGGAGATCGGCCGCACCCTGTTCGCCGCGAAGGGCTTCGAGGGCACGTCGGTGGAGGAGATCGCGGCGAAGGCCGGGGTCTCCAAGCCGGTGGTGTACGAGCACTTCGGCGGCAAGGAGGGGCTGTACGCGGTGGTCGTGGACCGCGAGATGCGGCGGCTGCTGGACATGGTGACCAGCTCGCTGACGGCGGGGCATCCGCGCGAGCTGTGCGAGCAGGCGGCGTTCGCGCTCCTCGACTACATCGAGGAGTACACGGACGGCTTCCGCATCCTGGTCCGTGACTCCCCCATCCCGCAGTCGACGGGTTCCTTCGCCTCGCTGATCTCGGACATCGCCACGCAGGTGGAGGACATCCTGGGCCGCGAGTTCAAGAGCCGCGGCTTCGACCCCAAGCTGGCCCCGCTGTACGCGCAGGCGCTGGTCGGCATGGTCGCGCTGACGGGCCAGTGGTGGCTGGACGTCCGCCGCCCGAAGAAGGCGGAGGTCGCGGCCCACCTGGTGAACCTGGCCTGGCACGGCCTGGACGGCTTGGAGGCGAAGCCGCATCTGATAGGGCGCCGCAAGAGCTGAGCCGGGCGGCGGCGACCCGATCCTCAGTGCTTCAGGACGTCAGTGCAGTACTTCAGGACGTCAGTGCAGTACTTCAGGACGTCAGTGCAGTACTTCAGGACGTCAGTGCAGTGCTTCAGGACGTCAGTGCTTGAAGATGTCCTTCTCCTTCTCCTTCGCCTGGCGTGCGTCCCCCTTCATCTGCTCGGCGCGGCCCTTGGTGGTCAGCCGCTCGTTGCCGACCGCGCGGCCGACGGTCTCCTTGGCCTTGCCCTTGGCCTGTTCCTTCTTGGCCTTGGCCTTCTGGTCCTTCGCCACGTCACTCACTCCCGATCGCGTTGGTGTTTCCCGGCTGCCGGGTGAACCGTGACCGGCCCGCTCAAACGCGCGGTTCCAGGAACTCCAGCCGGTTGCCCACGGGGTCGTAGGAGTAGAACCGCCGGTGTCCCGGCAGGTCGGTGTCCCAGGTGACGGTGGCGCCCCGGGTCTCCAGGCGAGCGGCGTAGGTCTCGATGTCGGTGACCCGCAGCCCCGGGTGGGCCTTGAGCGCGGGCCGGAAGGCGGCCTCGATGCCGAGGTGGAGCTGGACGGGCCCGGCCTGGAACCAGCACCCGCCCCTGGCCGCGAGCGCGGGCGGCTTGGGGATCTCGGTCATACCGAGGACGCCGGCGTAGTAGGCCCGCAGCCGGTCCTCGGAGCCGGGCGGGGCGGCGAGCTGCACATGGTCGACGGCGGTGATCATCCCTCACGCCTCCTTGCGGGCGACCGCGAAGACGCGGCGGAACGGGAACGGCGTGCCGTGCGGGCCCGCCGGATAGGCCTCGCGCAGGGCGGCGCGATAGGCGGTCAGGAACTTCTCGCGGGCCGCCGGGTCGTCGGCGAGGGCGGTGAGGACGGGCCTCAGTCCGGTGCCCTTCACCCAGTCCAGCACCGGGTCCTCGCCGGTGAGGAGGTGGATGTACGTCGTCTCCCAGACGTCGGCGGTGCAGCCGAGGGCGGTGAGGCGGGCGAGGTAGGCCTCGGGGGTGTGGACGGCATCGTCGTGGCGCAGGGCGACGGGGAGGCCGAAGGACGCGGCGAGTTCGCGCATCAGCCGATGGCTGGGGGCGCCGAAGTTGCCGGGGACCTGGAAGGCGAGGGTGCCGCCGGGCGCGAGGGCGCCGATCCAGTCGGCGAAGCGCTCCACGTGCCCGGGGACCCACTGGAGCGTGGCGTTGCTGATGACGAGGTCGTAGGAGCCGGTGGGCGCCCAGGTCCGTACGTCGGCGTGGGCGAAGTCGAGGCTGCCGCCGCCCGGGGTGGGGCCGGCGTGCTCGGCGTGCGCCTTGTCGAGCATCTCGGGCGAGTTGTCGTAGCCGGTGACGCGGGCGGTGGGCCAGCGGTCGGCGAGGAGGGCGGTGACGTTGCCGGGGCCGCAGCCGAGGTCCGCGATCCGTGCCGGGTCGGTGGGAAGGTCCGGTACGCGGGCGAGGAGGTCGATGAAGGGGCGGGCGCGGTGGTCGGCGTGGCGCAGGTACTGGGCGGGGTCCCAAGTCGTCATGAGATCCACTGTGCCCCTCCATATCTCTTGACGTCAAGAGACTTGACGTCAAGAGACTTCACATCGACACAACCACTACACTGATCGTCATGGAGGACGAGGTCGATCGGCTGGTCGCTGCGTGGCGCCGGGAGCGCCCGGACCTCGACGTGGAACCGCTCGAGGTGCTCAGCCGGGTGAGCAGACTGGCCCGGCACCTGGATCGCGCGCGCCGTCTGGCCTTCTCCGAGCACAGTCTGGAGCCCTGGGAGTTCGACGTCCTGACGGCGCTCAGGCGCGCGGGAACGCCGTATCAGCTCTCGCCGGGGCAGCTGCTGACGCAGACCCTGGTGACGTCGGGGACGATGACGAACCGTATCGACCGGCTGGCGAAGAAGGGCCTGGTGGAACGACTGCCGGACCCCTCGGACCGCCGGGGCGTGCTGGTCCGGCTGACGGACGAGGGCCGGGACCGCGCGGACCAGGCCCTGGCCGGACTGCTCGACCAGGAGCGGGCGATCCTCGCGGAGCTCTCCCGGGCCCAGCGGGGCGAACTGGCCGGGTTGCTGCGCCAGTTGACCGCCCCGTTCGACAACATCCCCGGCTGAGGGCTCGCCCCGCTCAGGCGGTGTGCGTCTCCTCCGGCCGGATGCGTCCGGCCGGCTCCAGGTCCACGGGCCCGACCCCGGCACGCCGCGCGAGCGCGACGGCGGCCAGCGTGGAGTGCACGCCCAGCTTGCCGAGGACGTTCTGCATATGGGTGCGCACGGTGTGCGGGGAGAGGAACAGCCGTTCGGCGACGGCCTTTCTGCCCAGCCCGGCGACCATGCAGCGCAGCACTTCGCGCTCGCGCGGGGTGAGCGACTCCACCAGCCGTTCGCTCTCGGTGCGGTGCTTGCGTGCGGCGGTCAGCTCCCGCAGCACCCCGGTGAGCAGGGCGGGCGGCAGATGGGTCTCGTCGCGCAGCACCCCTCGTATGACGGTCAGCAGCCGGGACAGCGAGCAGTCCTTGGCCACCCAGCCGGACGCACCGGCCTGAAGAGCGAGCGCGGCGCGCCGCGGATCGTCCTTCTCGGCGAGTACGACGATCCGGACACCGGGCTGTGCGGAACGCACCCCGGCCACCAGTGAGATGCCGTCGACGAGACCGTCCTCGCCCGCCTCCTGGACGGGCACGGCGGGCCGGATGCCCTGGACGTTGCCGCCCAGGTCGGCGTCGACCAGCAGCACGTCGAAACGGCGGCCCTCGGCCGCCGCGCGCTCCAGGCTGCGCAGCGCGGCGGGACCGCTGCCGGCCGCGGAGACGTCGACGTCGGGCTCGGCCGCCAGAGCTGCGGCGAGCGATTCGGCGAAGATGCGATGGTCGTCGACGACCAGGACTCGGATGCGAACCACGAAACCCCCTTCCCCAAGCTCTTGAAGAGCAGGGGATACCCCATCGTCGGGAGACGGAAGACCAGGCGCAGGTACGACGCCCGAAGCGCGATGGCGCTGCGCACGGCCGCCGCCGTGCCCGAACTGCTACCCCCACTTCGGGTGTCGTACCCGACTTGTCTCGCCCCCTGAACAGCACCGGCCCCCACCGGTGCTGTTCATCAGGGTACGGCCGGGGGGCAGGAGCGGAAGGTAATTTGCAGAACTGGCTGTCCAGCGCGTTTATGGTGAGCCGCATGTTTCGTATGGAGACAGAAGTCGACAAAGACCGGCGCGATCTGCTGCGCATCCGGCTGCGGGACACCAACACCGCGGCCTCCCCGGTGCTGCGGGCCCTGCGCGGCACCCCGGGCGAACGCGAACTTCCGCTCCATGTCTGGGTGTTGGACGCGGCGGGGGAACTCGCCGGCGGGCTGGTCGGCCACACCTGGACGGCCTGGCTCCATGTGACGTACCTGTGGGTGGACGAGCGCCACCGGGGCGCGAGCCTGGGATCGCGGCTGCTCACTCAGGCGGAGCGGGTCGCACGTGAGGAACGGGGCTGTGCGATGTCCCGGGTGGAGACGTGGGACTTCCAGGCGCCGGAGTTCTACCGGAAGCAGGGGTACGACGTGGTGTGCGTGATCCCCGACTATCCGCCGGGGATCACGGAGTACACGCTGACGAAGAGACTCCGTTAGTCGAGCGGGACCTGCTCCACCACCGTCTCCTTGAAGCGCCAGGAACCCCGGTTGCCCGCGGCCTCCGTGCGCAGGCCCGTCTCCCAGGCGATGCGGGCGGCTCGCCGGTGGGTGAGGGCGGGGTAGTCCTCGGGGTGGAGCTTGATGTAACCGCGGCGGTCGGCGGGGTGGGTGCGCAGGGCCTCGCGGAGCCGCTCCTCCTGTGCCGCCCGGGCCTCGGGGCCGGAGGTGCTCCTGGGCTTCTCCTTGCCGTTCCGGGTGGCTCGCCAGGTCATCCAGCCGATCGCGCCGAGGGCGGCGAGGGCCAGGGCGGCCGCGCCGAGGAGTTCCGCGGTGGGGTCCGCCTGGCCGGGGGTCTCGGGGGCCAGCTTCGCCTCGGGGTCCTCGATGACCGTCAGGGTCTCGCCCACGTCGTAGCGGTCCGAGGTCGTCGTCATCGCGGGGCCCGGCAGCCGGGTGCCGTCCTGGCGGGCGAGCGCGTAGTGGGAGTCGCGGCCCCTGCGGCCCTCGGCCGGGTCGCGCCACTCCTTCACGACCGTGACCGTGACCTTCTCGCCGCGCTGCCGGAGGGCGAGGTCGTCGCGGGCCAGGCCGATGACGTACACGGCCGACGCCGAGGTCAGGACGACGAACAGGGCGGCGTACGCGCTCGACTCCTTCGCACCCAGCCGCCGGATCAGGAGGGCCAGGACGACCGCGTGCGCGATCCACAGGGGGATCTGGAGGGCGGGGCCCACGGCGTCCGCCAGGACGTACATCCCCGCGATCACCGCGAGCGCGTACCCGCCGATCCCCGCCGCCAGTGCCACCGGACGACGGGTGCGCGTCCTCTGCCCGGCCTCCTCCTTGATCTCGCCGCTCATACCCGTTCCTCCGAGATCGACTTCACTATGCCGCTCAGTACGTCGACGTACTGCGCCCAGTGCCGCACGTCCTGCGTCGTGAGCACGAACAGCACCGCGCCTGGGCCCGTCTTCAGCGGCACCCAGACCTCGGCCTGGCGGACCGTCGCCGGGACCGGGTCGGGCAGGCCGAACAGCGCGCCGGGGACGGCCAGGTGCTGTTCGCGGACGCAGAGCGCGCAGATGCCGTAGGGCAGCATGACGAGGCCGACCTCGGCGTCCGGGTGCAGCTCGCGCCACTGGGCGGCCGTGCGGCGGGCGGCGGCCTGGCGGTCCTGGACCTCGGGGCCGGTGGCGGGGCGTTCGACGAGGACGCAGAGGGTGGCCTGGGAGGGTTCGTCGCCTGGCATGCGCAGCAGGCAGCTGGAGACGTGAGCGGCGCCGGCCGCGATCATCGTCGTCAGCACGTGTTCGCCGGAGATGACGAGGCTGAACTTCTGCTCGGGGGTCGCGTCGGTGAAGAGCGTGTCGACCGCGTCCGCCATGCGCAGCATGCGGGACTCCGGGTCCTCGGCGAGGTCGAACTCGACGAAACCCGCGGGGAGTTCGAACCAGAGATCGGCCACGTCCACATCGGTCATCAGTCGGTCAGCTCCCACGCGCCCAGCCCGATCGCGCTGCCCACCGCCACCAGGCCGCCGAACTTCCCGCCGCCCGTGCCCATGGTGATGTTGCCGACGCCGGTGCCCCAGGTGGCGGCGTCGTAGCGGCCGGTGCTGGTGGCGTAGGCGTTGAGGGCGGTGGGGGCCGTCCAGGCGAGGGTGGCGGCGGCCTGGACGCCCTCGGTGGCGGTGAGGGCGGCGCCGCGGGAGACGCCGAGGCGGGTGGCCACGGCCATGACCGGACGGTCGATCATCTTGGCCACCGGGTCGGCGGCCTTCATGGCGTCCTTCGCCGTCACGGCGGCGGTCCTGATGCCGACGCGGGTGCCCGCGACGAAGCCCTCGGCGGCCCGGCCCGCCTTGAACCCGGCCGTCAGGCCCGACTTCGCCGCGCCCACGCCGGGGATCATGCCGAGGGCGTCACCGCCGAGGGTGAGCCAGTTGCCGATGTGGTCGCCGGTGGGCGGGAAGAGGCCGCTCATGCCGTACGACGCGGCGTGTGCGAACAGGGCGAGCGCGCTCAGGCCGATCGCGAGCGGGGCGAGCGCGGGGCAGAAGATCGCGATGGCGCCGACGACGGAGGCGGCGACGGTGATCCAGTCCGCGTGGGCCTTCAGCCAGTCGCCGACGTCCGCGAGCAACTCGCCGACCTGGCCCGGCAGCTCGGCCAGCGCCTTGCCGAGGTCGGCGATGGCGTCGCCGAGGCGGTCCCAGATGCCGGGCTCGTCGGGGGCGATGTCCATGGCGGCCCTGAGGCGCTCGGCGATGTCCTCGCCGTGCGCGTGGTACTGCTCGGACATCCGGTGGGCCTGGCGGCGCAGGTCGTCGAGTTCGGCCTGGCGGGCGTGGACGGCCCGGTCGGCGTCGTGCACGGCGTGGGCGTCGCTGTCCTTGGCGTCCTTGAGCTGCTTCGCCTTGGCGTGCGCGCTGTCCACCTGGCCGGCGGCCTCGGCGGCGCGGGCTTCCAGGCGGCGGGCCGCGGCCTGCTGGTGGGCCATGTGGGAGGCCCAGTCCTCCAGGGCGGTGGCCGCGCCGGCGAAGGAGTCGCGGGCGTCGTCGACGCGGGGGCGGAACTCGTCGTCGAACTTCTCCCGGAAGGCCTCCGCCGCCCGGCCCTTCCAGTCGCCGGCGCCGGTGCCGTGCAGCACCTGGGAGATCTCCGCCAGCGCCGTCGCCGTACGACGGACCGTCTTCGCCACCTCGTCGGCGGCCTCGTGATCACCGGGGCAGGGCACGAAGCCGAGCGCCGGGAAGTCCTCCGCCTTCGCCACCGCTACTTGCCGCCCCGCCGCCGCTGCGCCTCGGCCAGCTCGTGGTCGAGCTTCTCGAAGGACTCCTCGACCTTGAGCAGCGCCTTGGACGCCTTCTCGGAGAACCTGGTCAGCTGCTTGATGCCGTACGACCACTCCTCGCCGAAGTGGTCCATGCGGCGGGCGAGTTCGGGCACGCCCATGGAGTCGCCGGTGACGTCGCGCATCTCGCGGCCCGGCTTCTTCATCAGCTCGGCGATGTGGTCGAGGTTGTGCCTGACGCGGTTCAGTACCGCGTAGTCGACCGACAGGTCGCTCATCGTGCCCCCGTTTGCGTCCGCATCCACTCGAACACAGCGACGCTACTCGGGGCGGCGTCAGGGATTCGCCGGGAATTCGCCAAGATCGCGCCAACGCGGGCAAAGCATGGGCCGGCCCCGCCCCCCGTCAGGTGGGTGCGGGGCCGGCCCGGGATCTCAGACGAGCCGGCGCGCCCCCGGTGACGGCACCGCCTCGAACACGCGCGGTGCGGTGAACCCGGCCGCGGCGAAGGCCTCTTCGACCGCCTTGGTGATGGTGTCGACGTCGGCCACGTCCGCCAGCACGATCGCCGAGCCGCCGAAGCCGCCGCCGGTCATCCGGGAGCCCAGGGCGCCCGCGCTCATCGCCGTGTCGACGACGAGGTCCAGCTCCGGGCAGGAGATGCGGAAGTCGTCGCGCAGCGAGGCGTGACCGGCCACCAGGACCGGGCCGATCGCCCGCGTCTCACCCGACCTGAGCAGGTCGACGACCTTCTCGACCCGCTCGTCCTCGGTGACGACGTGCCGGACCAGACGGACCGCCTCCTCGTCGTCACCGAGCCGGGCGAGGGCCGCGTCGAGGTCGGCGTAGGGGATGTCCCGCAGCGCGTCGACGCCCAGCAGGGCCGCGCCCCGCTCGCAGCCGGCGCGGCGCTTGCCGTACTCGCCCTCGCTGTGGGAGTGCTTGACCCGGGTGTCGACGACCAGCAGGCGCATGCCCTCGGCGGCCAGGTCGAAGGGAATCTGCTTCTGGGACAGGTCCCGGGTGTCGAGGAAGAGCGCGTGGCCCTCCTCGCAGCACGCCGACGCCGTCTGGTCCATGATGCCGGTGGGGGCGCCGACGTAGACGTTCTCGGCGCGCTGGCACAGGCGGGCCAACTGCCAGCGCTGTAGGCCCAGTTCGAACAGGTCGTTCAGGGCGAGGGCGACCACGACCTCCAGCGCGGCCGAGGACGACAGGCCGGCGCCGGACGGGACCGTCGAGGAGAGGTGGATGTCGGCGCCGGTGACGGCGTGGCCCGCCTCGCGCAGCGCCCAGACCACGCCCGCCGGGTACGCCGTCCAGGCGCGGTCGGACTCCGGGGCGAGGTCGTCCAGGCGCAGCTCGGCGACGCCGTCCTCGATGTCCGCCGAGTGCAGCCGCAGCACGCCGTCGGCGCGGCGGGAGACCGCGGCGACAGCGGTGTGCGGCAGCGCGAAGGGCATCACGAAGCCGTCGTTGTAGTCGGTGTGCTCACCGATGAGGTTGACGCGCCCCGGCGCCGACCAGACACCCTCGGGCTCGGTGCCGTAGAGCTCCACGAAACCGGCCCGGACCTGCTGTGCCCGCACTACTGCTCCCTCGAGATGTTCTGCGCGAACTCCCACGCGTCCGCGACGATCCCCGCGAGATCCGCGCGGGACGGGTTCCAGCCCAGCTTCTCGCGGGCGGTGGCGGCCGAGGCCACCAGGGTCGCCGGGTCGCCGCCGCGGCGGGGGGCCACGACCTCGGGGATCGGGTGGCCGGTGACCTGGCGGACGGTCTCGATGACCTGCCGGACGGAGAAGCCCTCGCCGTTGCCGAGGTTGCAGATGAGGTGCTCGCCGGGGGTGGCGGCCTCGACGGCGAGGAGGTGGGCCTCGGCCAGGTCCGCGACGTGGATGTAGTCGCGGACGCAGGTGCCGTCCGGCGTCGGGTAGTCCTCGCCGAAGACCGAGATGGCGTCCCGCTTGCCCTGGGCGACCTGGAGGACCAGCGGGATGAGGTGCGACTCGGGGTCGTGCCGCTCGCCGTAGGCGCCGTACGCGCCCGCGACGTTGAAGTAGCGCAGGGAGACCGCGCCCAGGCCGTGGGCCGCCGCCTCGCCGGTGATCATGTGGTCGACGGCGAGCTTGGAGGCGCCGTAGGGGTTGGTCGGCCGCGTCGGCGCGGTCTCGACGATCGGGACCTGCTCCGGCTCGCCGTAGGTGGCGGCCGTGGAGGAGAAGACGAGCCTGCGCACGCCGGCCTCGCGCATCGCGCCGAGCAGCGCCATGGTGCCGGCGACGTTGTTGTCCCAGTACTTCTCGGGCTTGACGACCGACTCGCCGACCTGGGAGAAGGCGGCGAAGTGCAGCACGCCGTCGAAGGAGGAGTCCAGCCACTTGGCGGCGTCGCGGATGTCGCCCTCGACGAACCTGGCGCCGGCGGGGACGCCCTCGCGGAAGCCGGTGGTGAGGTTGTCGAGGACGACGACCTCGTGGCCCGCCTCCAGCAGATGCTGGGCGACCACGCTGCCGACGTAACCCGCGCCACCCGTCACCAGGTACTTACCGCTCATGAACTCGCTACCTCTCGCAGTCGCTCGGCCGCGGCCTCCGGCCGGATGTCGTTGATGAACACGCTCATGCCGGACTCGGAACCCGCGAGGAACTTGAGCTTGCCGGAGGTGCGGCGGATGGTGAAAAGCTCGAGGTGGAGCGCGAAGTCGTCACGGCTGACACCCTCGAACTCCTCCAGCTGCCCGAACGGCGCCTGGTGCCAGGCGGCGATGTAGGGCGTGGCGGGCTCACCTTCGCCGAAGATCCGGTCGAAGCGCCTCAAGAGTTCCAGATAAACCTTGGGGAATTCTGAGCGCGCGTCCTCCTCCAGGCCCAGCAGGTCCGGCACGCGGCGCTTCGGGTACAGGTGGAGCTCGTAGGGCCAGTGCGCGGCGTACGGCACGAACGCGACCCAGTGTTCACTCTCCAGGACGACCCGCTCACCGGCGAGTTCGCTCTCCAGCACGCTGTCGAAGAGGTTCTCGCCGCCGGTCGCCTCCTTGTGCTGGGCCACCTGGCGCAGCATCAGGGCGGTGCGAGGCGTGGTGAACGGGTACGCGTAGATCTGCCCGTGCGGATGTCCGAGGGTCACACCGATCTCGGCGCCGCGGTTCTCGAAGCAGAACACCTGCTCAACGGAGGGCAGATGCGACAGCTCGGACGTCCGGTCCGTCCACGCCTCCAGGACCAGACGCGCCTGCTCCTCGGTGAGGTCGGCGAAGGACGCGTTGTGGTCGGAGGTGAAGCAGACGACCTCGCAGCGGCCGGAGTCACCGGCCAGGGAGGGGAAGCGGTTCTCGAAGACGACGACGTCGTACGACGAGTCGGGGATCTCGCTCAGCCGGTCGCCCTCGGACGGGCACAGGGGGCATTCGTCGGCCGGCGGGTGGTAGGTGCGGCCCTGTCGGTGCGAGGCGATGGCCACCGAGTCGCCGAGCAGCGGGTCGCGGCGGATCTCCGACGTGGTGACGGTCCGCTCGAGCGGGCGGCGGTCGACCGCGTCCCGCACCGTGTCGTCACGCAGGTCGTAGTAGATGAGCTCGCGACCGTCGGCCAGCCGGGTCGAGGTCTTCTTCACCGCCGGACTCCTTCACTCAAACAGAACTAAACACAAGTAACCATAACTCGACAGAGGAGTCAACATCACAATCAAACAAAGAGCATCAATAAAAGTGTTCAATTACTGAACGCGGAGGCGTAGGTTCCGCTCTGGATCTATTCACGCAACGAAGCGAGTAATCCATGCAGACCCCCACACATGCGACATATCTGGCCGCCGAGCTACGTCTCCCCACGAACTGGCTCGACTACACGATCCTGGCCATCTACTTCGTCGTCGTCCTGGGCATCGGCTTCGCCGCCCGCAGATCGGTGAAGACCAGTCTCGACTTCTTCCTCTCCGGGCGGTCGCTGCCCGCCTGGATCACCGGCCTCGCCTTCATCTCGGCCAACCTGGCCGCCACCGAGATCCTCGGCATGGCCGCCAACAGCGCCCAGTACGGCGCGTACACCGTGCACTGGTACTGGATCGGCGCCATCCCGGCCATGGTCTTCCTGGGCCTGGTGATGATGCCCTTCTACTACGGCAGCAAGGTCCGCTCGGTCCCCGAGATGCTGCTGCTGCGCTTCGACAAATGGGCACACCTGTTGAGTTCGGCCCTGTTCGCCTTCGCCGCCATCCTGATCGCCGGTGTGAACCTGTACGCCCTCGCGATCGTCGTCGAGGCGCTGCTGGGCTGGCCGCAGTGGGTGGCGATCGTGGTCGCCGGCGCGTTCGTGCTGGCGTACATCACCCTCGGCGGTCTGTCGTCCGCCATCTACAACGAGGTGCTCCAGTTCTTCGTGATCCTCGCGGCCCTCATCCCGATCGTGGTGCTGGGCCTGAAGAAGGTCGGCGGCTGGGACGGCCTGACCGACAAGCTGACGGCCGAGCACGGCGCGAACTTCACAACCGCCTGGGGCGGTACCGGCATCGGCTCGGACAACCCGCTCGGCGCGAACTGGCTGACCATCGTGCTCGGCCTGGGCTTCGTGCTGAGTTTCGGCTACTGGACGACGAACTTCGCCGAGGTCCAGCGCGCCCTGTCCGCGAAGAACCTGAGCGCCGCCCAGCGCACCCCGCTGATCGCCGCGTTCCCCAAGATCTTCATCGTCTTCCTGGTGATGATCCCGGGCCTGACCGCCGCCGCCCTGATCCCCGGCTTCGGCACGGAGCAGTCGGGCTACCAGTACAACGACGCCATCCCGTACCTGATGGAACAGCTGCTGCCGAACGGTGTCCTGGGCATCGCGGTGACCGGCCTGCTGGCCGCGTTCATGGCGGGCATGGCGGCCAACGTGTCGTCCTTCAACACGGTGTTCACCAACGACATCTGGGGACGGTACGTCGTCAAGGGCCGCGAGGACGCGTACTACGTGCGCTTCGGCCGGCTGATCACGGTGATCGGCGTGTGCGCGTCGGTGGGCACGGCGTTCCTCGCCTCGTCCTTCTCCAACATCATGAGCTACCTCCAGACGCTGTTCTCCTTCTTCAACGTGCCGATGTTCGTGGTCTTCATCGTCGGCATGTTCTGGAAGCGGGCATCGGTGAAGTCCGGCTTCTGGGGCCTGCTCGCGGGCACGGTCGCGGCGATGGTGAACTACTTCTGGATCTACAAGCAGGGCATCATCGACATCCCCTCCGACCAGGGCGCCAACTTCGTCTCCGCGATCGTCGGCTTCGTCGCGGGCGCGGTCGTGATGGTCGCGGTGTCGCTGTTCACCGCGCCGAAGCCGGCCGAGGAGCTCCAGGGCCTGGTCTACGGCACCCGCTCCCCCGGCATGTCCGAGGCCCCCGCCGAGGGCGACGACGCCTGGTACCGCAGGCCGGCCCTGCTGGGCTGGGGCGCGATCGTGCTGGCCGCCGCCTGCTACATCCCGTTCTCGTTCTAGTCGCGGGAGGATTGAGAGACCATGTCCGACCATCACGGATATTCCGAGCAGGACGTCCAGCGGGAAGTCGCCGAACTCCAGGCGAAGTCCGCCACCGCGGCCCGCATCTTCGACCTGCGCCGCATCATCGGCGGCCTGTTCGTGCTGTACGGCGTCATCGTCACGATCGCCGGCGTCAACCCCTCCGACGCCACCCTCGACAAGGCCGAGGGCGTCAACATCAACCTGTGGACCGGGATCGGGATGCTGCTCCTCGGCATCTTCTTCCTGGTCTGGCTGAAGCTGCGGCCGACGCCGCCGACCACGCCCGAGGTCACTCCGGAGGACGTGGCGGGCGACGGGCCGGGCGCCCACCCGGGTGGCCACCCGGGCGAGTAGCCCCCTCGTCCCGGACGGGGCCGGAGTCCGCTACGACTCCGGCCCCGCCCCCAGGTCAGGAGGAGAGTGCGGCACCGGACCCGCCCGGTCCAGCAGCCCCGTACGCGCCGCCAGCGCCGCCGCCTCCAGCCTCGATCCCACCCCCAGCTTCATCAGCACCCGCTGCACATGGGTGCGGGCCGTGGACGGGGCGATGCCCATGCCCGCCGCGATCAGCCGGGTGTCCTCGCCGTCGGCGACCCGGACCAGCACCTCCACCTCCCGCGGCGTCAGCATCTGCAACAGCCGCTGGCCCTCGTCGTCGGGCTGGGCGGCGGGGTTGAGCAGTTCGCTGAAGGCCCCCTGCAACAGCTGAGGTGCCACCGCCGCCTCACCCGCCCGCGCCTTCATGATCGCCCGCTCGACGCCCTCGATGCGCTCGTCGTGCCGTACATAGCCCGAGGCGCCCGCGGCGAAGGCCGCCGCGATGCCCCGCGGACTCGGTACCGGGCCCAGCACCAGCACCGCCACCTGCGGACGGTCCCGCTTGATCTTCACCACCGGGTCGAAGATGCCCGGCTCGGCCGGGGTCGCCGTGCCCAGCAGGCACACCTCCGGCGCCCGGGTGATCACCAGCTCCGCCGCCCCCGCGGCCGGTGCCGCCGCGGCGAGGACCCGATGCCCCCGCAGTTTCAACGCCGAGGCCAGTGCCTCGGCCAGCAGTCGGTGGTCGTCGACCACCATGAGCCGCACTCCCATCGAGCAACCCCCCAGTCCCCCCTCCGCACGGACAGGAGCCCCCGCCCGGCTCCCCCGCTCTTCATGCCCCCGGAAGCTACACGCTTGTTCGACGTTGCGCTCCCCCTACCGGTGAGAAGTGCCCCGGATCGACGGAATTTCCGTCATTCGAGACTGATGGGTGGTACGCGCACTGCCCCGTCCCTGAGCAGGGACGGGGCAGTGCGTGGAGGCGATGGTGCGATCACTTCGCGCCGAAGGCGATCGCCAGGTACTCCTTCTCACCCGTACTGCTGCCGAAATCGCTCGCGTAGACCTCCGACATGAACAGCCGGCCGTCGTGGTAGATGTACTCGGCCGAGTCGGGGAGCATGCTCGTCTCCACGTCGCGCACCGGCTTGGTCGCCGGGTTCTCCAGGAGCTTGGTCTCCTTGAAGGTGCCGCCGTCGATGCTGACGATCTGTCCGCCCTTGTTGTACGGCGGGCTCTTGTACGCGATCAGATTGCCGCCGTCCATGCGCAGCGGGCTGATCGTGTAACCGTCGCCCGCGTCGGCGCGCTGACCGGTCTGCTTCCCCGTGGCCAGGTCGAAGGCGACGATCTCGTTGGTCCGGCTGTAGCCGCTGCCGGCGCCCTGGTGCGCCTCCGTCGGCACGTACACCCTGTCGTTGCCGACGGCGATCTGGAAGCAGTACTCGGTCCGGTAGATGCCGTCGCACCTGGCCGCGTACTCGTCGCCCGGCAGCGAGATGCGGGTACGCAGCTTGCCGGTCTTGTTGTCGATGGAGAAGACGTCGGAGATGCCGCTGGCGCCGGTGTCCTCGCCGACCTCGGCGGCGACCACGAGCGGCTCGGTGGAGACGATGCTCGCGTACTCGATGCCCTGCGACATCTTGTACTCCGAGATCACCTTCCCGGACGCCGGGTCGATGGTCTGGATGTGCAGCTGGCGTGCGTCGAAGCCACCGCACTTGCGGACCGCGACCAGCTTCGCGCCGCCGCCGTAGCCCGCGTCGTAGCAGGAGTCGGTCGGCTTCGGGGACCACAGGGACTTGCCGGTGGTGATGTCCCAGGCGGCGCCGCCGTTGGTGGAGCCGGTGGCGACGGTGTTCGCGCTGACGGTGACGTTGTCCCAGGTGATCAGCCGGTCACCGGCCTTGGCGGTCTTCGTCCACAGCTGCTTGCCCGCGTCGAGGTCGATCGCCGAGACCTGGCTGCACCCGGCCGACGGCCTCTCCTTGGTCGGCATCGCGGGCTCGTAGGCGATGGCCGTCAGATGCTTGTCGGTCATCGGGCGGCTGGCCGCGCACACCGGGCCGGGCAGCTTGATCGTCCACTTCTCGGTGCCCTTGTCGGGGTCGTAGCCGACGACCTCGGCGATGCCGCTCTTGGCGTACACGGTGTCGGTCAGCCAGGAACCGTTGACCGTGATGGTGGTGTCGGCCTTGACCTCGGGCTGCGGGACCTGGAAGAGGACGGAGGCGGCGGTGTTCGCCGGGACCTTCTCCTCGCCCTTGCTGCTGGTGCCGCCCTTCTCGTCGCCGCCACCGCCACCGCCGGTGCCGCCGCTGCTGTTCGCGGTGTCCTTCTTGCCGTCGTCGCCGGAGGAGTTGGCGTACCACAGACCGCCGCCGACGATCAGGGCGATCGCCACGACCGCCGCGACGATGATCGCCAGCTGCGAGTTGATCCGCCGCCCGCCGGCCGGCTGCCCGGCCTGCGGCTGGAGCGGCATGGTCGGCTGCTGGTAGCCGTAACCGGGCTGCTGGCCATAGGGGTTCGGCTGCGGCTGGCCGTAACCACCGGGCTGCGGCTGACCGTACGGGTTCGGCGCCGGGGTGGGCGGCTGACCGTACGGGTTCGGCGCCGGGGCCGGCTGCTGGCCGTACGGCTGTTGCGGCTGCGGCGGCTGGCCCGGGTAGCCGTAGCCCTGACCGGGCGGGGTCTGCGGCGGGCCCTGCGGGGGCGGGGGCGTCTGAGGTGCCTGCGGAGCCTGCGGGTATCCGTATCCGGGCTGCTGCTGCGGCGGCTGGTCCTGGGGCGGGCCGAAGCCTCCCCCGGGCGGGGGCTGGTTCGGCGGGGGCGGCGGCTGGGTCATGGCGGGTTACCTCGGAGGAGCGGGGACGGAAGCGGACGATCGAGCGGCGGGGAGGGCTACTTGCCGTAGGCGAGCATCAACTTCTCCTGCGTGTCGTCGTCGCCGCTCAGCCGGGTGGTGGAGAGGTAGAAGCGTCCGCCGACCCAGTCGATGGCCTTGGAGTAGAAGCCGTCCTCGACCTTGGCGGCGGACGCCGGGTTCTGGAGCAGCTTCGCCGGCTTGTGGTCGGAGCCGGTCGTCGCGATGGAGACGACCTGGCCGCCCGCGTCGTACGACGGCTCGACATACGCGATGAGCTTGCCGTTCTCGATCTTCAGCGGCAGCATCGTCTCGTCCGCGGGGGACTTCACGCGCCACTTCTCCTTGCCGTTGGCCAGGTTGACCGCGACGATCTCGTTCGCGCCGCTGGTCGCCTCGGTCGGCAGGTAGAGGGTGTTCGCGTCGGCGACCGTGCCGGTGCAGCCGGTCAGGTCGCGCGCGAAGATCGCCCAGTCGCAGGCGGGCTTGAAGTCCTCGTCGAAGGCGACCTGGGAGCGGAACTTGCCGCCCGAGGTGAACGTGGAGATGTTCCAGGCGTTCTTGTCCTCGTTGGTGCTGTAGATGACGAGCGGGTCGACGGAGTAGGCGCGCGCGACCCGCCAGCCCTTGTCGAACTTCTGGGTCCACCTGGCCTTGCCGGTGGTCGGGTCCAGTTCCTGCACCTCGTCGTGCTCGTTCTTCCCGGAGGCGTCGCAGGAGGAGACGGCGATCAGCCTGGGGCCGCCGGCGAAGGCGCTGGGGAAGCAGGCGTCGCCGTACTTCTCCTTGTCGAACAGCTTCTTGCCGTTGGTGACGTCGTAGGCGGTGCCGGACATCGAGCGGCCCACCATGAGGGTCTTGCCGGTGATGGTCAGCTCGATCTGGAGCGTGGAGTCGAACAGGTCGCCGTCGGCGACCTCCCCGGTCCAGCCCTTGGCGCCGGTGTCGAGGTCGACCTCCTGGAGCTTGTTGCACTCCGCGCGGTCGCTGCTGCCGCTCATGTAGGCGACGACGATCTTGTTCGCGGCGGTCTTCTGCGGGGTGACCGCGCAGATCTTCTGGTCGAAGGTGATCGGGTCCCAGGCGGGGTTGCCGTCGCCGACCTGGTAGCCGAAGAGCTGCTTGTACGCCGCCTTCACCGCGGTCTTGTCGGTGATCCACATGCCGGGGGCGTCGGCGCCGGAACCGGGCGCGTCCGGCCCGGTCTTGTACCAGAGCACCTTCGACTCGCCCGCCTGGCGGCCCGCGTTGAGGTCCTCCTGCTCCTCGCCGCCGCCACCGTCGCCGTCACCGGGGTTGACCGGGTCGTCGGAGGCGGACGGCTTGGCGCTGTCGCTCTCCTCGGCGACCGGCTTCTTCGGGTCGTCGCCCCCGCTGCCGACCGCCCACACCGCGCCGCCGACGACGAGCAGGCCCGCCACGGCGGCGGCCACGACGAGGGCCGGCTTCCCCTTGAAGGGGTTGCGGGAACCGGAGTTGCCGGGCGGGGTGCCGGGGCCGCCGGGGTACTGCGGCTGGGGCGGGTAGCCGTGACCGGGCTGGGCGTAGGGGCCGGGCTGCTGGGGCTGACCGTAGGGACCGGGCTGGGCGTACGGGCCCGGCTGCTGGGGCTGACCATAGGGACCGGGCTGGCCGTACGGACCCGGCTGCTGCTGCGGCTGGCCGTAGGGACCGGGCTGGTCGACCTTCTGCGGGTAGCCGTAACCGGGCTGCGGCGGACCCTGCGGTGGAGGCGGCGTCTGCGGCGGGCCCGCGGGCGGCGGCGGTGCGCCGAAACCGCCCTGCGGCGGCGGGTCCTGCGGTGCTCCAAAACCGGGCGGCTGGGTCATCAGCGCGTTCCCCCTCGTTCACTGATTTTTAGCCACGCCCTGAGGTACGTAACGGCTCAGAGTCGTACTCAGAAAGTTCTCAGACGGCTCTTTCTATCACTCGGGACTGACAGAAACCCGGGCCGATCACCCCCTGTACCGAAGGGAGGACCGGCCCGTGATGCCACTGTTATGCGCCTTCACGCCCTCTTCACGCGGCGCGCGCGCCGCCCGCAGGCGCCGCCCCCGGGCGGCTCACGCGTCCTCGGCGAGTTCCAGCCAGCGCATCTCCAGCTCCTCGCGCTCGCCGGCCAAGTCGCGCAGCTGGGCGTCGAGTTCCGCCACCTTCGCGAAGTCCGTGGCGTGGTCGGCGATCTGGGCGTGCAGCTTGGTCTCCTTCTCGGAGAGCTTGTCGAGCTGCCGCTCGATCTTCTGGAGTTCCTTCTTGGCGGCGCGCTGGTCGGCCGCGCTCTTTTCGGGGACGGCCTTCTGCACGACGGGCGTGGCGGCGGCCGCGGCCTCCTCCATCTTGTGGCGGCGCTCGATGTACTCGTCGATCCCGCGCGGCAGCATCCGCAGGGTGGCGTCGCCGAGGAGGGCGAAGACGCGGTCGGTCGTGCGCTCGACGAAGAAGCGGTCGTGGGAGATGACGATCATCGAGCCGGGCCAGCCGTCGAGGAGGTCCTCCAGCTGGGTCAGGGTCTCGATGTCGAGGTCGTTGGTGGGCTCGTCGAGGAAGAGGACGTTGGGCTCGTCCATCAGCAGACGCAGGAGCTGGAGCCGTCGGCGCTCACCGCCGGACAGGTCCCCGACCGGCGTCCACTGCTTCTCCTTGGAGAAGCCGAACGTCTCGCACAGCTGCCCGGCGGTCATCTCGCGGCCCTTGCCGAGGTCGACGCGGTCGCGGACCTGCTGGACGGCCTCCAGGACCCGCAGGTTCGGGTCGAGCTCGGCGACCTCCTGGGAGAGGTAGGCCAGCTTGACCGTCTTGCCGACGACGACCCGCCCGCCGGCCGGCTGCGCCTCGCCCTCGGTGCGGGCGGCCTGGGCCATGGCCCGCAGCAGCGAGGTCTTGCCGGCGCCGTTGACGCCGACGAGGCCGATGCGGTCGCCGGGGCCGAGCTGCCAGGTGACGTGCTTGAGGAGGACCTTGGGGCCGGCCTGGACGGTGACGTCCTCCAGGTCGAAGACCGTCTTGCCGAGCCGCGAGGAGGCGAACTTCATCAGCTCGCTCTTGTCGCGCGGCGGCGGCACGTCCTTGATCAGCTCGTTGGCGGCCTCGACCCGGAAGCGCGGCTTCGACGTACGGGCGGGGGCGCCGCGGCGCAGCCAGGCCAGCTCCTTGCGGACCAGGTTCTGCCGCTTGGTCTCCTCGGTGGCGGCGATGCGCTCGCGCTCGGCGCGGGCGAAGACGTAGTCGGAGTAGCCGCCCTCGTACTCGTAGACGTCACCGCGCTGCACGTCCCACATGCGGGTGCAGACCTGGTCGAGGAACCAGCGGTCGTGGGTGACGCAGACGAGCGCGGAGCGGCGCTCGCGCAGGTGCTGGGCGAGCCAGGAGATGCCCTCGACGTCGAGGTGGTTGGTGGGCTCGTCGAGGACGATCAGGTCCTGTTCCTCGATGAGCAGCTTGGCCAGCGCGATGCGGCGCCGCTCGCCGCCGGAGAGCGGGCCGATGACGGTGTCGAGGCCCTGCGGGAAGCCGGGCAGGTCGAGCCCGCCGAAGAGCCCGGTGAGCACGTCCCGGATCTTGGCGTTGCCGGCCCACTCGTGGTCGGCCATGTCCCGGATGACCTCGTGGCGGACGGTCGCCGTGGAGTCCAGGGAGTCGTGCTGGGTGAGGACGCCGAGGCGCAGTCCGCCGGAGTGCGTGACCCGGCCGGTGTCGGACTCCTCCAGCTTGGCCAGCATCCGGATCAGGGTCGTCTTCCCGTCGCCGTTGCGGCCCACGACACCGATCCGATCGCCCTCGGAGACGCCGAGCGAGACGCCGTCCAGCAGGGCACGGGTGCCGTACACCTTGCTGACGTTCTCGACATTGACCAGGTTGACGGCCATTTCTCTCCTGACGAGGGGGATCGATCAGCCTCCCAGCCTAATGCGCGCCGCCGACCGACCGATCCCCGCGCAGGTCAGCGCTCTGCGGCCGCCCTGACCTCGTCGAGAAGGTCGTACATCGTCTGTCCCGGGCACTCGGTCTGGAGCCAGTCGCGGTGTCCGCCGACGGTGGTCACGTCCTTGGTCACGCCGTTGACCGGGTTGGTGTAGGTGATCCTCGCCTGCGGGTCGAGGCCCTTGAAGCGGGCGACGACCTTGACCAGGCGGGTCAGCGAGGCCTTCGCCGCGTCCGTGGGGCCCTGGTCGGTGAGGGTGCCCAGCAGCGCGATGCCGAGGTTGCCGGAGTTGTAGCCGGCGGTGTGGAAGGCGGTGACGACGTTGCCGTCCGGGTCGAAGGCGGGCACGCCGTCGTCGCCGGAGTAGCGGCCCTCGTAGACGACCCCGGCCTCGTCGATGAGGAAGTGGTAGCCGATGTCGCCCCAGTCGAGGGTGACCGCGTGATACTCGTAGATCGCCCGGACGGTAGCGGCCGGGTCGGCGTCGCCGTTCGGGGTGTCCGTGTGGTGGACGGTGATCGCCTGCAACGGGTAGTACTTCTCCGGCGAGTTGACGACGCCGTCCTTGTACCGCTTCGACTCGTCCGCGCCCCACGCCGGCCGTGACAGATAGCGCACGCCGCGCACCCGGGTGGGCTCCGCGGGCACCCGCACGGTGCGCTGCGGGCCGTCGGTGGTGTCGATCGCGAGCGAGCGCACGTCGGTCGTGCCGTCCGCCGCCTTCACCTCGTACGACGTGACGTCGCCGGCCGCGACCAGTGCCGTGCCGCCGTCGTCGACGGTCGCGCAGCCGCCGCTCAGGGTCTTCCAGGCGCCGTCCGCGAGGCGCAGAGAGGCCCCCTCGCGGTCGCCGGCCCAGCGGACGCCGACGTAGGAGGCGGCGAAGGCGATGGTGGCCGGGCCGGCGCCGGTGGTGGCGTCCGAGCGGGTCGTCGGGAACTTCTCGGGTGTCGTACCGGCCTCGGCCGTACCGGAGTCGGCGTCGGAGCCGGCCGCGAAGACCACCGGGGTCAGGGCGGCCCCGGCGGCGACGGCTCCGGCGGCGCCGATCACGCCGCGCCGGGAGAGGGACCGCTTGCGGCGGTGGGAGGGGGTGGGGGGTTGTTCGGACACGGACGTGCCTTGCCTTCCAAGGGGGGTCACTCGACAGCGCGCCGGGCGGCGTCCGGCTGGCCGGACGCCGGTGGCGTTCGAAGTGTCAAGTGACCCTAGAGGCCGTTGGTTTCCCTCGCGTACCGCTTTCGCGGTACGCGGTGTGGAGATAGCGCGAAGACGTGGTCACGCCCCGGCGCCACCGAAGCCCGGCCGCTGCTGCTGGATCAGTGCCGCCGCCGGTGCCAGTCCCCGTCCGCCGCCGGCGCGTTCGCCGACCGGCATGTCGTCCCGCGTGAGCGCCTCGGGGATGAGGATCGCGGCCGTGACCCCGCCGCCCGGCGAGGAGCGCAACTCCACCCGCAGCCCCTGCCGCTCGCGCAGCCGGTTGACCACGAACAGGCCGATCTGCTTGGCGTCGAGGAGGTCGACCTTCTCGGACTGGATCTTGCGGTTGGCCTCGGCGAGGGCCTCCTCGTTCATGCCGAAGCCGCTGTCCTCGACCTCGATGAGCACACCGTCGCGCATCCGGGCCGCGCGCAGCTGCACCTTGGCGCTGGGCGGGGAGAACGCGGCGGCGTTCTCGACGAGTTCGGCGAGGAGGTGGATGACGTCGGCGACGGAGCCGCCGAGCACGGACACCTTCGGCACGGCCCAGATCTGCACCCGCGGCGCGTTCTCGATCTCGGCGACGGCGGCGCGCAGCACGTCCGCCAGCGGGATCGGGTCCCGCCAGCCGCGGCCGGGGGCGATGCCGGACAGGATGAGCAGGGACTCGGAGTGGCGGCGCATGCGGGTCGCCAGGTAGTCGACGCGGTGCAGGTCCTGGAGTTCCTGCGGGTCCTGCCGGCGGCGCTGCATGCCGTCCAGCAGGTCGAGTTGGCGGTGGAGGAGGACCTGGCTGCGGCGGGCGAGGCTGACGTAGACGCCGGAGATGCCGCTGAGGAGTTCGGCGCGCTCGGAGGCCGCCTTGAGCGCGGCCCGCTGCACGGCGGTCAACGCGGTTCCCACCTGGGCGAGTTCGTCACCGACGAGGCGCCGCAGGGGGGCCTCGGCGTCGATGTCGACGCCTTGTCCGGCGTGCAGCTTCCGCATGGCCTGCGGCAGTCGGCGGCCGGCCACCTCCAGGGCGTCGTTGCGCAGGTCGAGCAGCTCGACGATGAGCCCGCGCCCGACGAGCACGGACACCAGCAGCGACAGCAGCACACCGACGAGACCCAGCACCACGGCGACCCCGGAGGCGCCGAGGGTGTCCCAGCCGAACGGGTCGGCCTTCGCGGTGGCGCCCGTACCGGCGCCGGTCTCGGCGGCCGTCAGGTCCTTGAGCGTCGCGGCGACGTCCGTGTCCCAGCCGCGCAGCAGCCCCGACGCCACCGCCGAGGTCCCCGGTCCGGCGCTCTGCACCCGGTTCTCGACGGCCTGGAGCCCGGCGTACGCGTCGCCGTCCAGGATCTCCTCGTAGGCCGCCCGGTGCTCGGCCTTGAGGTCGGCGACCGCGGGCTCGAGCAGCCGGCTGCGGGTGGCGACCGCGCCGACGAACTGCGCGTACTGCTGCCCGGTCAGCGTCCCGGCCGCCCGCGCCGCCCCGAGCAGCGCCTGCTCCTGGGCCAACGTCTCGCGCGCGCGGGCGAGTTCGAGCACCACGCGCGCGTCGGACGCGGCATCGGTGCTCTGGTCGCCGGTGAGGCCGCCCGCGACCGAGAAGGCGTCCTCGACGATCGCGGAGTACCCGGCGTACGCCACCGTGGACTTGGCGCCCTTGGCGGTCGCCTCGGTGCGCAGCTCCGCGAGCCCGCCGGCCGCCCGCTTCAGCTTGTCGATGCGCCGGGGAAGGCCCGCGTCGAGCAGCGCGGCGTCCGAACTGGAGGCGTTGATGCCGTCCCGCAGCGCGGAGGCGGCCCGGTCGGTGGCCTTGCGGACATCGGCGGGCACGGCCCGACGCCCCATGACGGCGGTCCGCTCGGCCTGCAACGCGGTGACGAACTCACCGACAGGCGTGAGCAGTTCGGCGTTGACGTCCTTGGCCCGCTCGGTGTCCCCGATGCTGGACGCGGTCGTCACGGCGGCGAATCCCCACAGCGCCATGAGGGACACGATGGGCAGCATGAGCAGGGAGACGATCTTGGCTCGGACGGATCTGGGCCGGAGCCGGCCGGTAGTACTGCGAAGAACGCGCATAAGGGTGGACCTCATTCGGGACGGTTTTCCGGGTACGGCCGGACAGCGCCCCGTCAGGGGCGCGGGGAACCGCGCGACCAGCCACAACGAACCCGCGGACGCCACACCCCATGGCGCAGCGGATCAGTTGGCGGCCTTACGCGGTAGCCAGCTCGACCTCACGAAGAATCTCCGCGGCAACAGCCGACTCGTGCCGCTTCCCGGTCGGCGACAACGCGACGTACGCAGCGGCGAGGAACAGGAACGACCCCAGCACCACGGCCAACGGAAAGATGAACTCGGTCGGCGTGGCACCGGCCAACCCCGCACTGCTGGGCGACAGTTGAATGCTCACGGCGTACATCGCGGTGTAGTGCATGCTGCTCACGGCAAGCCCCATGACCAGCGCGGCAAGAGCGGCCAGCACACCGCCGCGCACAATCAGCGTGAGCGTCAGCGCGGCGGTCGCCGCGACGACCGCGATCGCGACGGACGCGATGACGAGCGCGGGGTCGTAGTCGACCTGGCCGTGCAGGTTGAGCGCGGCCATGCCGGTGTAGTGCATCGCGGCCACCCCGACTCCCGTGCCGAGACCGCCGAACGCCACCGACGTGACCCGGGACTTGCCGTACCCGGCGGTGAAGACGCCGGCCGCGACCACGCCGATGGACATCAGCAGGCTGAGGACGGTGAGCGGGATGTCGTAGCGAATCGGCGTGCCCTCGACGCTGAAGCCGAGCATGGCGACGAAGTGCATGGTCCAGATGCCCGAGCCGATGGCGACGGAGGCGAGGGTCAGCCAGTTCCGTTTCGAGGCACCGTCCGCTTCGAGCGCTCTGACGGTGCAGCGCAGCCCGAGCGCCGAGCCGACGCACGCCATGACATAGGAAAGGACGGGGGTGATCCAGCCGGCACTGAAGTGATCCATGTGGCCCATGGGGGGACTTCCTCTCGCCATGAAATACCACCGGTAATGGGGACCGGGGATGGCTGATCATGCCAGCCGTTCCGATGACACAGAGGGGGCGAAAAAGGGCCAGGAACCGCATTGGTGAACATTAAAGTACTGTGGCGTGGGTTACACCTGACCTGCATATTCATGCAGTCAACCCGCACTTGGTGAGGGTCTTGTGGATCTTCGGGGACAGTCAGGAGAACGTCAGTTTCCGGCCACCACGGTCGCGCCCGGCGCGGGTCCCGACGCCACCCGCACAGAACGGCACGTACCGGACGCGCGCAGCGCCTCGGCCACCTTCGCCGCGGACCGCGGATCGCGCGCGAGGAACGCCGTCGTCGGCCCCGACCCCGACACCAGCGCGGCGAGCGCACCGGCGGTGCGGCCCGCGGCGAGGGTGTCGGCGAGCTCCGGGAAGAGGGAGAGGGCCGCGGGCTGGAGGTCGTTGGAGACGGCGGCGGCGAGCGCGTCCGGGTCGCCCTCGGCGAGCGCGTCGAGCAGCGACTCGGAGGCGACGGGCTCGGGCACGTCCGCGTGCTCCGTGAGCCGGTCGAACTCGCGGAACACCGCCGGGGTGGACAGCCCGCGCTCGGCCATCGCGAACACCCAGTGGAAGGTCCCGCCGACGTCGAGCGCGGTCAGCTTCTCCCCCCGCCCGGTCCCGAGCGCCGCCCCGCCGACCAGGCTGAACGGCACGTCGCTGCCCAACTCGGCGCAGATGTCGAGGAGTTCCTCACGGGAGGCGTTCGTACCCCACAGCGCGTCGCAGGCGAGCAGCGCACCGGCGCCGTCCGCGCTCCCGCCGGCCATGCCGCCGGCGACCGGGATGTCCTTGGCGATGTGGAGGTGCACGGCGGGCTCGATGCCGCGGCGCTCGGCGAGGATCAGCGCGGCGCGCGCCGCGAGGTTCGTCCGGTCGAGGGGGACGAGGGCGGCGTCCGGGCCCTCACAGGTGACGCTCAGCTCGTCGGCGGGCGTGACCGTGACCTCGTCGTACAGCCCGACGGCGAGGAAGACGTTGGCGAGGTCGTGGAACCCGTCGGGACGCGCGGCGCCGACGGCGAGCTGGACGTTGACCTTCGCGGGAACGCGGACGGTGACACTCACTGCTGCTCCTGCTCCTGCTCCGGCTGCGGCTGCTGCTTGTTCTCCGGCTCCTGCTCCGGCTTGTTCTCCGGCGTCGGCTCCGGGTCCTGCTTGTTCTCCGCGATCCGCGCGAACTCCTCCACCGTCAGCGACTCCCCGCGTGCCTGCGGCGAGACCCCGGCGGCGACGAGGGCGGCCTCGGCGGCGGCCGCGGACCCCGCCCAGCCGGCCAGGGCGGCCCGCAGGGTCTTGCGGCGCTGTGCGAACGCGGCGTCCACGACGGCGAAGACCTCACGCTTGGAGGCGCTGGTCTTGATCGGCTCGGCCCGCCGCACCAGCGACACGAGCCCGCTGTCGACGTTGGGCGCGGGCCAGAAGACGTTGCGCCCGATGGAACCGGCCCGCTTGACCTCGGCGTACCAGTTGGCCTTCACGGACGGCACGCCGTAGACCCGGGAGCCGGGCCCGGCGGCGAGCCGGTCGGCGACCTCGGCCTGCACCATCACGAGGGTGCGCTCGATGGTCGGGAACGTGTCGAGCATGTGCAGCAGCACGGGCACGGCGACGTTGTACGGCAGGTTCGCGACCAGCGCGGTCGGGGGCGGCCCCGGCAGCTCCTCGACGTGCATGGCGTCGGAGTGGACCAGCGCGAACCGCTCGGCCCGCTGCGGCATGCGCGCGGCGATGGTGGCGGGCAGGGCGGCGGCGAGCACGTCGTCGATCTCGACGGCCGTGACGCGCTCGGCGACCTCCAGCAGCGCGAGCGTGAGCGACCCGAGCCCCGGCCCGACCTCCACGACCACGTCGTCCGGCCGTACGTCGGCGGTGCGCACGATCCGGCGGACCGTGTTCGCGTCGATGACGAAGTTCTGTCCGCGCTGCTTGGTCGGCCGCACACCGAGAACATCCGCGAGCTCACGGATGTCGGCGGGGCCGAGGAGGGCGTCGGGGGTGGGGCTGCTGGTCACGGGACAAGGGTACGGGGGCGGCTGCGCCGGTCCCGACACCGCTCGCCCGCCCACCGCGACCGCCGACCACGCCTCCGCCCCTCGCACCGCGACCGCCGGCCACGCCTCCGCCCCCTCGCACCCCGACCGCCGACCACGCCTCCGCCACCCCGCACCGCGACCGCCGGCCGCGCCTGCGCCCCCCGCACCGCGGCCGTCAGCCGTGCAGCCGCCGCCCGCAGTGCGGCCAGGGGCTCGCTCCCCGCCTTACGTACAGCTTCTTCGCCCGGAACGTCTGTTCCGCCGCCGGGGCGTCCTGGGGGCGGCCGCTGCCGCCGAGGCTCTGCCAGGTGCGGGTGTCGAACTGGTACAGCCCGCCGTACGTCCCCGAGGGGTCCACCGCGTTCGGCCGGCCCCCGGACTCGCACGTCGCGAGGCCCTGCCAGTTCAGCCCGTCCGCTCCCTGCACGGACGTCGGCAGCGGCTTGGTCCCCACCTTCACCACCTGCGCCCGCGGCTCGCGCACCACCGCGGTCCTGATCCGCCGCGGCTTCTGCTTGACGCCGTTGACGGTGCGCAGGGAGTACGTGACCTGCCGCACCCCTTCCCGTCCGGCCTGCTCGACGACCTCCGTGCCCTTGAACAGCGAGGCGTCCTCACGGCGCTCGACCCGGAACGGGATCGTCTCCTCGCGGACCTCCTTGGTGCCGGTGATCCGCAGGACGGTCACCGTCTGCCCGTCGCGCGGGAAGCTCCCCGGCGCGACCGACGTGGTGTCCTGCCCGCGCAGCGTGATGCCGGCCTCCTCGATCACCTCCCGCACGGTCGCCGCGTTGGTGCGGACGGTCCGGGACCGTCCGTCGGCCATGACGGTGACCGCGCGCTCGGTGCGTACGTCCAGCGCGAGCCCCTCGCGCCCGATGCGCTGGGAGCGTGCGGCCGACAGATACGCGCCCTCCGCGCGCACCCCGAACTGTTTGAGCGCCCCCTCCACCGTGTGCGCCGTCGTCCACACCTCGCGCCGCTGCCCGTCGATCGTGAGCCGGACGGGGCGCCCGTAGTGCACGGCGATCTCGTCGCCGCTGCTGAGCGCCGTCCCGGGGGCGGGCGCGACCACGTCGTGCGCCCCCACGTCGACGCCCTCCTCGGCGAGCAGCTCGGTCACGTCGTCCGCGAAGGTGTGCAGGGTGCGCGGTTTGCCGTCGACGTTCAGCTCGATCGCCTTGTCCTTGGCGACGAACGCGGTGGTCCCGCCCGCGAGGAACGCGACGACCAGCGCCTGCGGCAGCAGTCGGCGCATGGTGCTGTCCGCGCGCTCGGCGCCCCGCATCTTCCGCCGGCGCGCGGCCCGCCGACTCGCTCCGGCGCGCGAGGCGGGCTCGGGCGCCGACGCGGGCGCGGGTGCGCCGGGCAGGTCGTAGGCGGGCCGGTACGTGTCCTCGTACGCGACCGGCATCGGCTCCTCGTACGCCACCGGCATCGGCGGGGTCGGCGCGGTCTGCACGCCGTACGCCAGCGTCTCCGCGCTGTGCGGGTCGTAGGCCGCGCCGTACGGCTCGTACGTCTGGTACTGGGAGTTGCTCACGCCGACACGCTCCAGGGTCCAGAGAGACCCAGAACCTAGCGGAGCGGCCGTCACTCTCCAAAGCGACGCGAGTACTCAGCGTGGTGTTCAGTAGCCGAACGCGCGTGCCGTGTTGGCGGCGAGGGCCGTGGCCAGGGCGTCCTCGTCGATGCCGCGCACCGCGGCCAGCGCCCGCACCGTGACCGGAATCAGGTAGGGCGCGTTGGGCCGTCCGCGGTACGGCACCGGCGTCAGGAAGGGCGCGTCGGTCTCCACCAGGAGCAGCTCCAGCGGGGCCACCGCCACCGCGTCCCGCAGGTTCTGGGCGTTCTTGAAGGTGACGTTGCCGGCGAAGGACATGAAGTAGCCCTCGCGCGCGCACACTTCGGCCATCTCCGCGTCCCCGGAGTAGCAGTGGAACACCGTCCGCTCCGGCGCGCCCTCCTCCTTCAGCACGCGCAGGACGTCGTCGTGGGCGTCGCGGTCGTGGATGACGAGGGCCTTGCCGTGCCGCTTGGCGATCTCGATGTGGGCGCGGAAGGAGCGCTCCTGCGCCTCCTTGCCCTCGGGGCCGGTGCGGAAGTAGTCGAGGCCGGTCTCGCCGACGCCCTTCACCTGGGGCAGCGCCGCGAGCCGGTCGATCTCGGCGAGCGCCGCGTCGAGCGCCTGCGCGCCCCCCGGCTGCCGGGCGCCCTGCCGCGACCAGCCGTCGGGGTCGCCGTGGACGATGCGCGGCGCCTCGTTGGGGTGCAGGGCGACGGTCGCGTGGACGGCGTCGTACTGTGCCGCCGTCCGCGCGGCCCACTGCGAGCCCTTGATGTCGCAGCCGACCTGCACCACCGTGGTCACGCCCACCGACGCTGCCTTCGCGAGCGCCTCCTCCACCGTCCCCGACTGCATGTCGAGGTGGGTGTGGGAGTCGGCGACCGGCACCCGCAGGGGCTCCGGGAGCGGCGGTGCCGCGTTCTTGTCGGAAGCTGCGGAGGAATTCGAAGGCATGCCCCGATCCTACGAAAGGGGCATGCCCACCCGACCGGCGGAGCTCAGCTCGCCTTGCGGTGGTGGAACGGGTGCAGGAGATCGGAGAGCTGCCAGTGGTGGCGCTCCTTGGCCTGCGCGGGCACCTCCGGCACCTCCGGCACCTCCACGGGGCCGGCCTGCGGCGCCCGGCGCTGATGGCGGTGCGCCGCGTCGAGCACCGAGGAGACCTGGCCCGGCCGCATGATGCGCACGACGTGGCCGTCGCAGTTCTGGCACGTGGGCCGGGACAGCGGCGACGGCACGACCTGCTGGTCGGCGACGTAGATGACGAACTCGTGGTTGTCGGCGTCGGTGTGGTGCTCGATCTCGTACGACTGCTCCCAGCCGTGCCCGCAGCGCATGCAGGCGAAGGAGTACGACTCGTGGACGACGGCGGTGGCGCCACTGCGCAGTGCGGCGGTCTGCCCTGCGATCTCGCTCATGCCAGCTCCTCTGGTCCGCTGGACACCGGGACGGGTGCGTCCCTTCGACCAGTGGACGCTTCCGCCGACGCGAATGCACCAGCCCTGTCGACTGTTGGATCCGATTTGGACTTTCCTTGCCAAAACGGCCCTGCCGAGGGGGGCTGGGCTTTGCTTTCGACCGCCGCCCTTTACTCGACCGTGGGGCGCTCGCTCAAACGACATGCGCCCTGCTCAGAGGGCATACGCCTGCGCGGTCACGCACCCGCGTTCTTGGCCGCGACGACCGCGTCGAAGACCTCCCGCTTGGGCAGCCCGGCCTCCACGGCCACCGCCGCGATCGCCTCCTTGCGGCGCTCGCCGGCCTCCTCGCGCACGCGCACCCGGCGCACGAGCTCCTCCGCGCTCACGTCCTGCGCGCCCCGCTCGGGCGCCCCCTCCACGACGACGGTGATCTCCCCGCGCACACCCTCCGCGGCCCACGCCGCCAGCTCCCCGAGCGGACCGCGCTTGACCTCCTCGTACGTCTTCGTCAGCTCGCGGCAGACGGCCGCCCGCCGCTCCTCGCCGAAGACGGAGGCCATCGCGGCGAGGGTGTCGTCGAGCCGGTGCGGGGCCTCGAAGTAGACGAGGGTGCGCCGCTCCTCGGCGACCTCCCGCAGCCGCGACAGCCGCTCCCCCGCCTTCCTGGGCAGGAACCCCTCGAAGCAGAACCGGTCGACGGGCAGCCCGGACAGCGCGAGCGCGGTCAGCACGGCGGACGGGCCGGGGACGGCGGTGACGCGGACGTCCTTCTCCACACAGGCCGCGACCAGCCGGTAGCCGGGGTCCGACACCGAGGGCATGCCGGCGTCCGTCACCAGCAGCACGCGCGCGCCGCCGACGAGTTCCTCGACCAGCTCGGGCGTGCGGGCCGCCTCGTTGCCCTCGAAGTACGACACGACACGCCCCTTGGGGGTGACGCCGAGCGCCTGGGTGAGGCGCCGCAGCCGTCGGGTGTCCTCGGCGGCGACCACGTCCGCGGCGGCCAGTTCCGCGGCCAGCCGGGGCGGGGCGTCCGCGATGTCGCCGATGGGGGTGCCTGCCAAAACAAGGGTTCCTGTCACGTTTCCATCCTCGCAGGGCCCATCCACGGGACTCCCACAGACGTGTTCCCTACGATGGCGCGGTGACCAGTACAGCGTCGTCCATGGACTCCACGGACACCCGGCAGGACCAGACGCCGCAGGACCAGCGGCCGTCCTGGCAGCAGCGGCTGCGCCGTTTCGGCTACTCGGCCGGACCGAGAAGCGATGTCCGGGACCGGCTGGTGCCGCCGTACACCCGGCCCGACCCGCGCATGTGGGCGGCGCTCGGCCTGCCGAAGACGCTGACCGACTGGCTCGGGCGCTGGTCCGGCTGGGGCGGCCCGCTGCTCGTCACGCTCTTCGCGGGCGTGCTCCGGTTCTGGCACCTGGGCAGCCCCAAGGCGGTGATATTCGACGAGACGTACTACGCCAAGGATGCGTGGGCGATCGTCCACCGCGGCTTCGAGGTGTCCTGGGACAAGAACGCCAACGACGTCATCCTCGACGTCGGCAGCAAGGTCAAGATCCCCGCCGACGCGGCCTATGTGGTGCATCCGCCGGTCGGCAAGTACGTCATCGGGCTCGGCGAGCTGATGTTCGGGTTCGACCCGTTCGGCTGGCGGTTCATGACGGCGCTGCTGGGCACGCTGTCGGTCCTGATGCTGTGCCGGATCGGCCGCCGGATCTTCCGCTCGACGTTCCTCGGCTGCCTCGCGGGCGCGCTGATGGCGGTGGACGGGCTGGCGTTCGTGATGGCCCGCACCTCGCTGCTCGACGGCGTGCTGATGTTCTTCGTGCTGGCCGCGTTCGGCTGCCTGGTCGTCGACCGGGACCGGACGCGCGAGAAGCTCGCCGCCGCGCTGCCGGTCGACGCGGACGGGCACGCCCGCCCGGACCGGCACGTCGCGGAGACCACCCGGTTCGGCCGGCGCCCCTGGCGCTGGCTGGCGGGCCTGATGCTGGGCCTGGCCATCGGCACCAAGTGGAACGGCCTGTACATCATGGCCGCGTTCTGCGTCATGGCCGTGCTGTGGGACGTCGGCTCCCGCAAGGTGGCCGGCGCCCGCCACCCGTACGTCGCCGTCCTCAAGCACGACCTGGGCCTCACCTTCCTGGCGACGATCCCGGTCGCGATCGCCACCTACCTGCTGTCCTGGCTCGGCTGGATCCTCTCCCCGACCGACGGCACCGGCGGCTACTACCGCAACTGGGCCGCGACCGACGGCAAGGACAGCAGCTGGTCCTGGCTGTTCCCCGACTGGTGGCGCAGCCTGTGGCACTACGAGCACCAGGTCTACGAGTTCCATGTGGGCCTCAACTCCCCGCACACCTACCAGTCCAACCCGTGGAGCTGGATCGTCGACGGCCGCCCGGTGTCGTACTTCTACGAGTCCCCGGCCGCCGGCAAGGACGGCTGCCCGGTCGACGCGACGGAGAAGTGCGCGCGCGAGGTCCTCGCGATCGGCACACCGCTGCTGTGGTGGGCGGCGGCCTTCGCGGTGCTGTACGTGCTGTGGCGCTGGTTCTTCCGCCGGGACTGGCGCGCGGGCGCCATCGCCTGCGGCATCGCGGCCGGCTATCTGCCCTGGTTCATGTACCAGGAACGGACGATCTTCTTCTTCTACGCCGTCGTCTTCCTGCCGTTCCTGTGCCTGGCCGTGGCGATGATGCTCGGCGCGCTCGTCGGACCGCCCGGCTCGAGCGACACCCGGCGGGTGGCGGGGGCGACCGGGGCGGGCGTGCTGGTGCTGCTGATCGCCTGGAACTTCATCTACTTCTGGCCCCTGTACACCGGGACCGCCATCCCGATCGACGACTGGCGTTCACGGATGTGGCTGGATACCTGGGTCTAGTCAACAACTCGGCTACAAAGGGAAACACCCCTCACAGTTTTCACTCGGCCCACTTAAGGTGCGGAGGACTGATAACGGGGAGGGGTTCGGTTCCATGAACAAGGGGGTCAAGGTCACCGTCATCGGCAGCGTGTTCGCCGTGATGGTGGGTGGGGCCGGGTACGGCGCGTTCAACATCGTGTCCGCGCTGAACGGCGACGGGGGTTCCGGCGCGGGCGGCTCCGAGGTGAAGTCCGGTCCGCTCGGCGCGGACGAGGTCCGGGAGACCTCGGAGAAGTTCTTCGCGGACTGGGAGAAGGGCGCGGCGGCGGCCGCCGCGCAGTTCACCAACAACAACGCGGCGGCGAAGTCGCTGCTGACGTCCTACGCCGAGGACGCGCACATCACCGCCGTGAAGATCACGCCCGGCACGGCGAAGCGGACCACGGTGCCCTTCACCGTGAAGGCGAAGGTGTCGTACCAGGGCAAGTCCGCGCCGCTGACGTACAAGAGCTCCCTGACCGTCGTGCGCGGCCTCACCACCGGCAAGCCGCTGGTCGACTGGAAGCCGTCCGTGGTCCACCCGGAGCTGCGGACGGACCAGGACAGTCTCGTCACCGGCTCCTCGTCCACGCCGCCCATCGAGGCCGTGGACCGGGGCGGCAAGGTACTGACGAAGGACAAGTACCCCTCCCTCGGCCCGATCCTGGACGCCCTGCGCGAGAAGTACGGCCCCAGGGCGGGCGGCACGCCGGGCGTCGAGCTCTACGTCCGCCACGACGGCAACGGCGCCCCCGACACCTCGCTCCTCACGCTCTCCAAGGGCAAGGCGGGCAAGCTGCAGACCACGATCAGCGCGAGCGCGCAGGCCGCCGCCGAGAAGGCGGTGACCCGGTACGACAACTCCTCGGTGGTCGCGGTCAAGCCGAGCACCGGCGAGGTGCTCGCGGTCGCCAACCACCGGGACGACGGCTTCAACGCGGCCTTCGAGGGCAAGGTCGCCCCCGGCTCCACGATGAAGATCATCACCGCGGCGATGCTCATCGACAACGGCGTCACCTCGATGAACGGCCCGGCGCCCTGCCCGCCCGACGCGATGTGGCAGGGGCAGACCTTCCACAACCTCAAGAACATGCAGCCCAACGAGAACGCCACCCTCGCCAACAGCTTCATGCGGTCCTGCAACACGGCCTTCATCAAGCTGATCGACGAGAAGCCGCTGACCGACGAATCGCTGACGGCCGAGGCGCAGAACAAGTTCGGGCTCGGCCGCGACAACTGGAAGACCGGCATCTCCTCCCAGGACGGCAGCGTCCCGGCCGTCAGCGGCCCGGACCGGGCGGCCAACGCCATCGGCCAGGGCCAGGTCACCATGAACCCGCTGAACATGGCGTCCGTGACGGCCACCGCCATCACCGGCGTCTTCCGCCAGCCGTACCTGGTCTCGCCGAAGCTCGACGACCGCGAGCTCGCCACCGCCGAGGGGCTGCGATCGAGCACGGTCTACCAGCTCAAGCAGATGATGCGGCTGACGGCCACGCAGACGCCGGGCACCGCGACGGGCATCATGCAAGGCCTCGGCAGCGCCGACATCGGCGCGAAGACGGGCTCCGCGGAGGTCGACGGCAACGCCACCTCGAACAGCTGGTTCACCGGCTTCCGCAATGATGTGGCGGCGGCCGCGATGACCGAGCAGGGCGGCCACGGTGTCGACGCGGCGGGACCGATCGTGCGGGCCGTCCTGGTGGCGGGAGACTGAACTCACCTCCGCGGGACGGGACTCTAGGGTGGTCGCCGTCGTTGAGGTGATGGATGAGGGCAACGGGGACCCCGGTGATTTCGCGGAGGAACGAAGGCTGTGGGCAAGAGAAGGCGCGTCGCCGAGCGACGTAGGACGCATCGTCCCGCCGTGATCGGCGGGATGGTCGCCGTGGTCGTGGGCGGCGCCGGGCTCGCCGGGTACGTGCTGTACGGCGGCGGCGCGGCGGCCGAGGACCGTACGTCCTCGACGGCGGCCTCGGGCGACGGCAAGCCGAAGGTGAGGACGGGCCCGCTGTCCGCGACCGAGGTCACCACCGCGACGCGGACGTTCCTGACGTCCTGGCAGCAGGGCAGGGTCGCCCAGGCCGCGGCCGTCACCAGCGACACCGAGGCGGCCACGAAGCTCCTCACCGGGTACACGAAGGACGCCCACCTCAAGGACGTCACCCTCACCCCCGGCACCCCGACCGGCGCCAAGGTGCCCTTCGCGGTGAAGGCGACGGTGTCGTACAAGGGCAAGTCGAAGCCGCTGTCGTACGACAGCTCGCTCACCGTCGTGCGGAACACCACCACCGGCAAGCCCCAGGTCGACTGGCACGCCGCGGTCGTCCACCCGGATCTGAAGGACGGCGACACCCTGGTCACCGGCGAGTCCGGGAACCCGCCGGTCAAGGCCGTCGACCGGGACGGCGGCGAGATCACCACCGCGAAGTACCCCTCGCTCGGGTCGGTGCTCGACGGGCTGCGGGAGAAGTACGGCAAGAAGGCCGGCGGCAAGGCGGGCGTCGAGCTCCAGGTCGTGCGCGGCGAGGAGTCGAAGAAGGACAAGCTGTCCGACAAGACCCTGCTGGAGCTGAGCAAGGGCACGCCGGGGACGGTGAAGACGACGCTCAGCCCGGCCCTCCAGGCGGCGGCCGAGGCGCAGGTCGCGAAGCGGGCGCAGTCGTCCGTAGTGGTGCTGCGGCCGTCGACCGGCGAGATCCTGGCCGTGGCGAACGCCAACAAGGGCTTCAACGTGGCCTTCCAGGGCTCCCTCGCGCCGGGCTCGACGATGAAGGTCGTCACGTCCTCGCTGCTGATCGAGAAGGGGCTGGCGTCGGCGGACAAGCCGCATCCGTGCCCGAAGTACTTCACGTACGGCGGCTGGAAGTTCCAGAACGACGACAAGTTCTCGATCAAGGGCGGCACCTTCAAGGCGAGCTTCGCCCGCTCCTGCAACACCGCCTTCATCAGCCAGGCGCCGAAGCTGGAGAACGACTCGCTGACCAAGCAGGCCCAGCAGGTCTTCGGCCTGTCCATGAACGACTGGGCGGTCGGCGTGCCCACCTTCGACGGGTCGGTGCCGGTGCAGTCGCAGGCCCAGATGGCGGCCTCGCTGATCGGCCAGGGCGCGGTGCGCATGAACCCGCTGAACATGGCGTCGGTGTCGGCGACCGTCGAGTCGGGCGTCTTCCGGCAGCCGTACCTGGTCTCCCCGGACGTGGACGGCCGCACCCTCGCGAAGGCCTCGCGCACGATGTCCTCGGGCACGCTGAGCCAGCTGCGCGAGCTGATGGCGTACACGGCGGCCTACGGCACGGCGGCGGAGGCGATGCAGGGCGTCTACGGCAACGTCGGCGCCAAGACCGGCTCGGCGGAGGTCGACGGCCAGAAGAAGCCCAACGGCTGGTTCACCGCGTACCGCGGCGACCTCGCCGCGGCCGGCGTCGTCCAGGCGGGCGGCCACGGCGGTGACACGGCCGGGCCGATCGTGGCGGCGCTGCTGAAGATGGGGAGCTAGGGCCTGTCCCTAACGGCTCACGGGAGTGGCCGTGGCCGTGTACGTCCGGCGCAGGAACCTGAGCAGGGCCTTGGACTCGAACTGCACCACAGAGACGCCCTGGGTGGAGTGGAACTCCACCACGGCCTGCACCCGTCCGCACGGCCACACCCTGACGTCCCCGGCCTCGACCGGCGCCCGCAGGCCCTGTTCCAGGAGGGCCCGCTCGAAGGTCCACTCGTGCGGGCCGGGCAGGCCGACGCGCACGGTGCGCGGGTCGGTGTCGGGGTCGTAGCGCAGGACGACGGGGACGGCCTCGGGTTCGGCGACCGTGATGTCGGCGTCCGTGACGATATGGGCTCGCGCGTACTGCTCGACTACGGACATCGGCTCGGCCCCTTACGCTGAGTGACCTGTGCGGAGGCTGTGCGACCGCTTCCTTTCCAATGTCGCATATTTTCGGGAACGCGCTCCCGGACGCCCCCCACAACCGGATCGCTCTTGCAAGTTGTTCGCATTAAGCCGCATCATCTAACGGTGCATGTGCCTGACGGATTCATAGACGCCCCCGTGTCCGCCGCCACCGGAGTGGTCGCCGCGACCGCCGTCGCCGTGAGCCTGCGCGGCGCGCGCCGCGAGCTCGACGAGCGGACCGCGCCGCTGGCGGGGCTCGTGGCGGCGTTCATCTTCGCCGTGCAGATGCTCAACTTCCCCGTCGCCGCGGGCACCAGCGGCCACCTCCTGGGCGGTGCCCTCGCGGCGATCCTCGTCGGCCCCTACACCGGCGTGCTGTGCGTCTCCGTGGTGCTGCTCATGCAGGGCATCCTCTTCGCGGACGGCGGGCTGACCGCGCTCGGCGTGAACATCACGGACATGGCGGTGGTGACGACGGTCGTGGCCTACGCCGTCTTCCGCGCCCTGGTGAAGGTGCTGCCGCGGGGGCGCCGGTCGATCACGGTGGCCTCCTTCGCCGCCGCGCTGCTGTCCGTCCCGGCCGCGGCCGTCGCCTTCACGCTGATCTACTGGGTCGGCGGCACCACCGACGTCTCCATCGGCAAGGTCACCACCGCGATGGTCGGCGTGCACGTCCTGATCGGCATCGGCGAGGCCACGATCACCGCGCTGACGGTCGGCGCCGTCGTCGCCGTACGCCCGGACCTCGTGTACGGCGCCCGTGACCTGCGCCAGCGGCTCAAGCTGCGGGTCAACGGCGCACTCGTCGACGCGCCCGACCCGGTGGCCGTCCCCGTCGCCGCCCGCTCGCACCGCAAGGTGTGGCTGGCCGGACTGGTCACCTCCCTCGTCCTCGCGGGCGGCGTCAGCTTCTACGCCTCCGCCAGCCCCGACGGCCTGGAAAAGGTCGCCGCCGACCAGGGCATCGACCAGAAGACCGAGAAGCACGCCTCCGCCGACTCCCCGCTCGCCGACTACGGCGTCAAGGACGTCGACGACGCCCGGCTCTCCGGCGGTCTCGCGGGCGTGATCGGCGTCGGCGTCACGGTCGTCGCGGGCAGCGCCGTGTTCTGGGCGGTGCGCAGGCGGCGTACGGCCGACGACGCCTCCCCCGTGAGCGCGGGCGTCTGACATGGGCGCCGGACACGCGCACAGGCTCTACCGGCACGGGCACTCCCCCGTGCACGCCCTGCCGCCGCACACCAAGCTCGCCGCGGTGTTCTGCTTCGTGGTGGTCGTCGTCTCGACCCCGCGCGAGGCGATGTGGGCGTTCGCGCTGTACGCGGTCCTGCTGGGCGTCGTCGCGTACGTCGCGCGCGTGCCCGCCGGCTTCCTGCTGAAGCGGCTGCTGATCGAGGTGCCGTTCGTCGCGTTCGCGGTGCTCATGCCGTTCGTGGCGGAGGGCGAGCGGGTGGAGGTGCTGGGCGTCTCGCTGAGCGTCAGCGGACTGTGGGGCGCCTGGAACGTGCTCGCCAAGGGCACGCTCGGCGTCGCCGCGTCCGTGCTGCTGGCGTCCACGACCGAGCTGCGGGAACTGCTCCTGGGTCTCCAGCGGTTGAAGCTGCCGCCGCTGCTCGTGCAGATCGCCTCCTTCATGATCCGGTACGGCGACGTCATCACGGACGAGATGCGGCGCATGCGGATCGCCCGCGAGTCACGCGGTTTCGAGGCCCGGGGTGTGAAGCACTGGGGGGTGCTCGCTAAGTCGGCGGGCGCCCTGTTCATCCGGTCCTACGAGCGCGGCGAGCGCGTGCACCTCGCCATGGTGAGCCGGGGATACGCCGGTTCGATGCCGGTCATCGACGAGGTGACCGCGTCCCGGGCGCAGTGGACGTACGCGTTCACGCTGCCGGGTGCGGCTCTGCTCGTATGCCTGTTGGGATGGATGCTGTGAGTGAGCTGGATGCTGTGAGCGGGTTGGACGCGGGGAGTGGGTTGGACGCGGGGAGTGGGTTGGACACTGTGAGCGGGCTGGATGACGTGACCGCTTCTCTGGAGGTCTCCGGCCTCGCCTTCGCCTACCCCGACGGGCATCAGGCCCTGTTCGGCGTGGACTTCTCCGTCGCGCGCGGCGAACGGGTCGCGCTGCTCGGGCCGAACGGCGCCGGCAAGACGACCCTCGTGCTGCACCTCAACGGCATCCTGTCCGGCGGCACCGGCACCGTGCACGTCGCCGGACTGCCCGTCGGCAAGCGGCACATGGCGGAGATCCGGCGGCGGGTCGGGATCGTCTTCCAGGACCCCGACGACCAGCTGTTCATGCCGACCGTGCGCGAGGACGTCGCGTTCGGGCCGGCGGCCGCGGGCGTGAAGGGCGCGGAACTGGAGGCGCGCGTGGAGCGTGCGCTGGCGCGCGTCGGCATGGCCGAGTTCAAGGACCGGCCGCCGCACCACCTCTCCTTCGGCCAGCGCCGCCGGGTCGCCGTCGCGACCGTGCTCGCCATGGAGCCGGAGATCCTCGTCCTCGACGAACCGTCCTCCAACCTCGACCCCGCCTCCCGGCGCGAACTCGCCGACATCCTGCGCTCCCTGGACGTCACGGTCCTCATGGTCACGCACGACCTCCCGTACGCCCTGGAGCTGTGCCCGCGCTCCCTCATCCTCAGCGAGGGCGTCATCGCGGCCGACGGCAAGACGGCCGAGCTGCTCTCCGACGACGACCTGATGCGCGCCCACCGCCTGGAGCTGCCGTTCGGCTTCGACCCTCGTTCGGTGTCCGCCGGGTCGGACCGTCCGTGACAATGGGCGCGTGACGAACGAGGACCCCACAGCGGTCGACGGCTCACTGCTCCTCGACGAGCAACTGTGTTTCGCGCTGTACGCCGCCCAGCGCGCCGTGACGGCCGCGTACCGCCCGCTGCTGGAGGAGCTGGGTCTCACCTACCCGCAGTACCTGGTGCTGCTCGTGCTCTGGGAGCGCGGCGAGACGACGGTGAAGGAGCTGGCGGCGGCGCTGCGGCTCGACTACGGCACGGTGTCGCCGTTGCTCAAGCGGCTGGAGGGCGCGGGGGTGGTGCGCCGGGAGCGCGCGGCCCACGACGAGCGCTCGGTGCTCGTCGCGTGCACGGGGCGCGGGGAGGAACTGCGGGAGCGCGCGGCGCGCGTACCCGGCGCGCTCCTGTCCGCGACGGGGCTCGACACCGCCGGGGTCGCGAGGTTGCGCGAGGAGTTGTGGGAGCTCGCGGAGAAGGCGCACACGGCGGCCGAGCGCCCCCACTGACCTCCTGTTACCGCCGGTCGCCACCCCCTACTCGCTCAAGGCCGACCTACCGACGGGTACCTTGTGCACGATGTATTTGCGCACGCTCGTTCCCTGGGGGGCCAGCCATGAGTGACACCACCGTCGTCGACACCCGTCCGACGAAGATCATGTACGTCGCCGAGGCCACCGCCCACGGCGGCCGGGACGGCTATGTCACCAGTCAGGACGGGCAGATCGCGCTGAAGGTCGCGATGCCTCCGGCGCTGGGCGGCGACGGCAACGGCACCAACCCGGAGCAGCTGTTCGCGGCGGGCTTCAGCGCCTGCTTCCACAACGCGCTGGTGCTGGTGGGCCGCCGCGCCGGCTTCGACCTGACCGGTTCCACGGTCGCCGCGAAGGTCGGCATCGGCCCCAACGCCCAGCGCGGCTACGGTCTCGCGGTCGCCCTCAGCGTCTCGCTCCCCGTGCTCGACCAGGACATCGCGAGCAAGCTGGTGGACGCCGCCCACGAGGTGTGCCCGTACTCCAACGCGACCCGCGGGAACATCGACGTGACGATCCTGCTTGGCTGATGGGGGGACACCCACCGCACCGAGCAGCACGCAGAGGAGTACGGCCGTGGACGTGAACGGCACAGTCGCCGAGGGCTTCGAGCCGGTCAGGGACGCGTTCGTCCGGAACTTCGAGCACCTCGGGGACCGCGGCGCGGCCGTCGCCGTCTACCGGGACGGGCACAAAGTCGTCGATCTCTGGGCGGGGGCGAAGGACGTCGACGGCACCGAGCCGTGGCAGCGCGGCACCGCCCAGATCGTGCGCTCGGCGACCAAGGGCGTCGCCGCCGCCGTACCCCTGATGCTGGCCGAGCGCGGGCGGCTGGACCTGGACGCGCCGGTCGGCGAGTACTGGCCGGAGTTCAAGGCGCACGGGAAGGAGCGGGTGCTGGTCCGGCATGTGCTCAACCACCGCGCCGGGCTGCCGGTCCTCGACCACCCGATCACGCCCGAGCAGGCCCTGGACCCGTCGAAGGGCCCGGCGGCCGTGGCCGCGCAGGCGCCCGTGTGGGAGCCCGGCACGGACCACGGCTATCACGCGCTGACGTACGGCTGGCTGCTGGACGAGCTGGTGCGGCGGGTGACGGGGCTCGGCACGGGTGAGTGGATCGCCGAGCGGATCGCCGGGCCGCTCGGGGCGGACCTGTGGCTGGGGCTGCCGGACGCGCAGGCGCACCGGGCCGGGCGCGTGGGCCCGGTCGCCGCGCCGGAGGCCGCCGCCGCGCTGCGGATGCGCCCCAAGCGTTCGGTGACCGAGGCCTACGAGGACCCCGGCTCCCTCACCAACCGCGCCTTCGGCGCGATCACCCCCTTCCCGGACCAGAACGACCCGGCCTACCGGGCGAGCGCCCTGCCCGCGACCAACGGGATCGCCACGGCCGACGGTCTGGCCCGTTTCTACGCGGCGACGATCGGCGAGGTGGACGGTGTGCGGCTGCTGTCCCCGGACACGGTAGAGCGCGCCCGCGCGGAGGAGTCGGCGGGGCCGGACCGGGTGCTGGTGGTCAACACCCGTTTCGGCCTCGGCTACATGCTGCACGGCAGCGCGTCCCCGTTCCTCGGTCCGGGCTCCTTCGGCCACCCCGGTCGCGGCGGTTCCCTCGGGTTCGCCGACCCGGAGTCGGGCATCGCCTTCGGCTATGTGACCAACGGCCTGCGCAAGACGGTCACGGCGGATCCGCGGGCGCAGGCGCTGGTGCGGGCGGTGCGAGCGGCCGTGCAGCCGGCCGCGTAGCTATACGTGGATCGGGTGGGACGTCCGCCCGGACGCCGCGTCGATCTCGCCGTGCGCCTTGGTCAGCAACCGCATGGCGAGTTCGTTGAGCGCGCGGGCCCCGGCGATCTCCTCGCCGACCCGCGGTTGATTGGAGTCGGTGTGGTGGCGGCTGGCCTGGCCGTGGGCCCGTACCTCGCTGCCGTCGGGCAGCCGGACCATGGCCACCGCCCGGGTGTGCTCGTCGTCCTCCATGAACTCCATCTCGACGTGCCATCCCACAGTGGTGCGCATCATGTCGATCACCTCCGGAAGAACTCCTTCCAGAGTGCTACCGCAGGGGCGGCCGCGACCAGTCGGTCCGGCGGACGACTCCCGAGCCGCCGCTTCCTATTCGGGCTCCGCGTACTCCTCGGGCCGCGGTGCCGGCGCCGTCGCCTTGACGCGTGGCGGGAGGCTCATCCCGGCCACGCGCGCGGCCAGCGACTCCCGGTACCCGTCGATCTGCCGCACCAGCTCCCGCCGTTGCCGCCGCTGGTACCGGTACGCGATCTCCAGCGTGCCGAACGCGAGCAGCACCCCGAGCAGGACGACCACCCCCAGCGTCACGTACCGCCGGACCGTCCCCTCCCCGGCGTCGGCGAAGGCCCGCCCCGACGCGGCCGCCAGCGCGGTGAGCAGCGCCAGCCACACCGTGTAGAGGGCGCACAGCCACGGATGGTCCCGCCGCAGCCAGAGCCCCCGTGTCCGGGCCGCCTCCCGCGCCGTCCGCCGCAGCGCCCCGGCGATGTCGTCCAGCTCCCAGTCGGCCTTCTCCCGCTGTTCGCGCGAGAGCGGGGCGGTCATCCGGTCGAGGCGCAGGTGGAGCCGGGCGACGGCGCGGCGCAGTTCGGCCCGGTTCACGCGGTCGGGCAGCCGGTGCGGCCAGCGGGCCCACAGCTCGTCGTCGCGTCGGCGCAGCCGGATGTCGGCGGCCGCCGCCCGGGCGACCGCCACGCCCAGCACCAGCAGCAGGACCAGCGCCTGCACCATGCCCAGGTCGCCGCGGAGCGCGCCGTACACCCCGACCAGGACGAGCCCGACGCCGACGGGCCAGGTCCCGCGGATGTAGGTGCGGTGCCGGACGGCGTGCAGCTCGCGCTCCAGGTCGTCGACGGACCGTCGTACGAGCCGCACGGCGGCGACCGCGATCAGCGGGGCGCAGAGCAGGAGGCAGCACATCAGGGCGGCGGTCAGGGTGTACGGCAGGACGTCGGTGCCGACCCAGTCGTCGTCCTGGGGCAGCAGCGGCACGCCGACGAGCACCGCGGCGGCCACCGCTGCGGTCAGCGCCGCGAGCCACCGCCCGCCCGGCCGTGCCGCGCGCTCCTCGGGCGGCTCGACGGGCCGCCAGTCCGGGCGGACGACGCCTTCCAGCGCGGCGACCACCACGGCGAGGTCGGCGGTCCGGTGCGCCGCCCGCAGCCGGGGCGCGTTGAGGCCGGCGAGCGCCCGGAGCGTGACCGGCAGCTCGGCCGCGGTGGGCATCTCGGCGCCGTCGAGCAGCACCGGGAGGACGAACTTCCCGTCCGCCAGCGCCCATTCGATCTCCCGCCGAACCCAGTCCTCCGGCTCGTCCAGCCGCCGCGCCCCGGACGGCTGCCGTTCGTCCGCCCACCCGGGGTGGAGCACGGCGATCAGCGCGTCGCAGTCGGCGACCCGCTCCGCCAGCGCGTCCGCGAACCGCTGCCCCGGCAGCAGGGACGGCCGGTCCAGGAACACCTGGTCCCTGCCGAAGTGCCGCGCGAGCGCCGCGTCGAGATCGTCGACGACACCGGAGTGCCCGCCCCTGCGGTAGTTGATGAAGACGCCGCTCATGGGGGCACAGACTAGCCAGTGAGCGGTCCGTCACCCGGCGTGCAGCATGAGCCCGATCCCGGTCACCAGCAGCCCGGCGGCCACGATCCGCGGCGCCCCGAACCGCTCCTTGAAGAACACCGCCCCGATGGCCGCGCCGACGATGATCGACGACTCCCGCAGCGCCGCGATCGGCGCCAGCTCGGCCTTGGTCTGCGCCCACAGCACGAGCCCGTACGCGGCGACGGACAGCGCGGCACCGAGCAGCCCGACCGCCGCGAACGGCCGCAGTTCGGCGACCAGTTGACCGCGCCAGCGGTAGAGCGCGTACGCCGGTACGCACACGCCCTCGATGGCCATCAGCCAGGCGATGTACCCGAGCGACGACCCGGAGGCCCGCACCCCGAGCCCGTCGACGACGGTGTACGCGGCGATGGACAGCCCCGTCGCCAACGCGGCCCCGATCGCCGCCCAGTCGGGCCGGCGCCCCCGCAGCCCCCACAGTGCGACGCCGGTCAGCCCGGCGCAGGACACCCCGATCCCGGCGGCGGCCCACCCGTCCGGCACCTCGTGGGCGAAGACGGCGGCGAGGACGGTGACCACCAGGGGCGCGCTGCCCCGGGCAAGGGGATACGCCTGCCCGAAGTCCCCCAGCCGGAAGGACGTCATCAGCAGCATGTAGTACACGACGTGGATCACGGCGGAGGCGAGGAGATACGGCCACGCCCCCGCCGCCGGTATCGCCACGAACGGCACCATGACCAACCCGATCAGCGTCCCGCCGCCCGCGATGAGGGTGAACCCGACGAGCTTGTCGGTGATCTTGTGCGCGATGGCGTTCCAGCTGGCGTGCGTGACCGCGGCGCACAGCACCGCCGCGGTGACGACCGGCGTCACGGGGTGTGCTCGCGCACGTCCACGAGGGTGGCTCCGGCGTGCGCGACGAGGTCCTCGGGCGCGATGGGGAACACGGCGTGCGGATGGCCGGCGGCGGCCCACACGAGGTCGTGCTCCAGCAGCGACCGGTCGGCCAGCACCCGTGTCGTCGTACGGTGCCCGAAGGGCGGCACTCCCCCGATGGCGTACCCGGTGGTCTCCCGTACGACGTCCGCCTTGGCCCGCGTCACCTTCTCGGCGCCGAGCTCCCTCCGCACCAGCTCGACGTCGACCCGGGAGGCCCCGTCCATCAGCACCAGCACCGGCACCCCGTCGGCCGCGAAGATCAGCGACTTGCAGATCTGGCTGAGCTCGCAGCCGATCGCCGCGGCAGCCTCGGCGGCGGTCCGGGTGGCCTCCGGGAAGCGGCGGACCTGCCGGTGGAGGTCGTCGAGCCCCTTCGCGCGCAGGGCCTCGGCGAACAGGGGGTGGGCGCCGGAATCGGCGGTGCCCGCTGGGCTGTCGGTGGTCGTCATGCACCGCACGCTAGCGGTGCGTGTAGGGCACAGGCGACCGGTTAAGCCGGGTGCTCAAAGGTCACTCGAACGTGACGTCCTTCGTGTCCGCCACCGCCGCCGTCCGCCCGGGCGCCGAGTGGTATTGCCAGTACAGGTTGGTGTGGGCGATGACCTGGTCCGGGGGCGGGGCGCCCCACTTGCTGTTGTCGTCCGTGGTGTGGGCGTCGCCGACGAGCGTGACGTCGTAGCCGCGGACGAACGCGCCGTGGATGGTGGAGCGGATGCAGGCGTCGGTCGATGCCCCGGTCACCACGAGATGGCCCGCTTCGGCCGCCGCGAGGACGTCCTCCAGCTCGGTCTCCTCGAAGGAGTCGCCGAAGTTCTTGTGGATGAGCGCCTCGGTGTCCCGGCGTATCAGCTCCGGCGCGTACTCCCAGGCTTCGCTGCCCTTCACCAGGTCGTCGTCGGAGTGCTGGACCCAGACCACCGGGACGCCCTCCTCGCGGGCCCGGTCGACGAGCGCGGCGATGTTGGCGACGACGGCGTCGCGCTGGTGGGCCTCGGCCACGACACCCTTCTGGACGTCGATCACGAGCAGGGCCGTGCGGGGTCGTGCGGCAAGTGTGGTCATGTCCGCCACGTTAGCCCCGGGCACTGACAACGGCACCGACTGCCGGGGCCGCGGTGCAGCGGACTGCACCACGGCCCCGGTCCAGGCTGTTCAGGATCGGTACGTCAGACCCCTACGAGCTCCCGATCCTCGTCGTCCCTCTTGTCGTCGTCCAGCCTGCGCAGCCCCTCGCCCTCGACGTCCACGTGCGGCAGGGCGCGGTCCAGCCACTTCGGCAGCCACCAGGCCTTCTTGCCGAGCAGGGCGAGCACCGCCGGGACGATCGCCATGCGGACGACGAACGCGTCGAAGAAGACCGCGATCGCGAGGCCGAAGCCGATCATCTTGATCATCGACTCGCTGGAGCTGATGAAGCCGCCGAAGACGGCCATCATGATCACCGCGGCGGCGACCACGACCCGGGCGCTGTGCTTGAACCCGGTCACCACGGCCTGGCTCGGGGACTCGCCGTGGACGTACGCCTCCCGCATCCGGGTCACGAGGAACACCTCGTAGTCCATCGCGAGGCCGAAGACCACGCCGACCATGAAGATCGGCATCATCGACATGATCGGGCCGGTCTCCTCGACCCCGATCAGACCGCCCAGCCAGCCCCACTGGAAGACCGCGACGACGGCGCCGAGCGCGGCGAGGACGGAGAGCAGGAAGCCGAGGGCCGCCTTCAGCGGGACCAGGATCGAGCGGAAGACCACGATCAGCAGCAGGAAGGCCAGGCCGACCACCAGCGCCAGGTACGGGATCAGGGCGTCGGTGAGCTTCTGCGAGAAGTCGATGTTCATGGCCGTGGTGCCGGTGACCAGGACGTCGGTGTCGGTGCCGGCCTTGACGTCCGCCCCGGCGTCCCGGATGCCGTGGACCAGGTCCTCGGTCTTGGTCGAGGAGGGCTTGGAGTCCGGGATCACGGTGATGGTGAAGGTGTCCCCGGCCTTGTTGAACGTCGCGGGCGTCACCGTCACGACGTCGTCCAGGCCCTTGATCCGGTCCGCGACCTCGGTGGCGGCGGCCTTCGGGTCGGCGCTGTCCTGGGCGTCGCCGACGACCATCAGCGGGCCGTTGAAGCCGGGTCCGAAGCCCTCGGAGAGCAGGTCGTAGGCGCGGCGCTGGGTGGTGGACGTCGGCTGCGAGCCGTCGTCGGGCAGGCCCAGTTCCAGGGAGGTGGCGGGCAGCGCGATCGCGCCCAGACCGACGACGCCGAGCAGGAGCACGACGGCCGGACGGCGGATGACGAAGCTCGCCCAGCGCGTGCCGAGGTTGGGCTTCCCGGCGGTCTTCTCCGAGGACTTCTTGCGCTTCTCGCCCGCCGGCCGGATCTTCCGGCCCGCGTACCCGAGCAGCGCCGGGATCATCGTCAGCGCGATGAGGACGGCGATCACGACGGTGCCCGCCGCCGCGAGGCCCATCTTGCTGAGCATCGGCACACCGACCACCGACAGTCCGGCCAGCGCGATGACGACCGTGAGGCCGGCGAAGACCACCGCCGAGCCCGCCGTACCGGTGGCCCGGCCGGCCGCTTCCTCGCGGTCGCGGCCCTCGGCCAGCTCGCCGCGGTAGCGGGAGACGATGAAGAGGGCGTAGTCGATGCCGACCGCGAGGCCGATCATCAGCGCGAGCGTGGAGGTGTTGTCGCCGAGGTCGAGCGTCTTGGCGAGGGCGGTGATGGTGGAGACGCCGATACCGACGCCGATGATGGCCGTCAGCAGCGGCAGCCCGGCCGCGACCAGCGAGCCGAGGGTGATGACCAGGACGACCGCGGCGATGGCGAGACCGACGACCTCGCCGATCGCGCCCGGCTCGGCCCCGGCCTGGAGCGCGTCACCGCCGACCTCGACGGTCAGCCCCGTGTCCCGGGCCTGGTCCCCGGCCGCCTCCAGGGCGTCCCGGGTGGAGTCCTTGAGCTCCATGGCGGGCGCGTCGTACGTCACCGAGAGGTAGGCGACCGTGCCGTCCTTGCTGACGGCGTGGGTCTTGTAGGGATCGGTGACGGAGACGACCTCGGAGCCGTCGCCCAGCGCGGTCACGGTCTTGGCGACGGTCGCCTTGTTGGCGGCGTCGGTCATCTTCTCGCCCTCGGGCGCCTTGAAGACCAGGCGTCCGGTCGCACCGTCGGCGCTGGCCCCGGGGAAGCGCTGTTCCAGCAGGTCGAAGGCCTTCTGGGCCTCGGTGCCGGGGATCGAGAAGGAGGAGGAGCCCGCGGCGGGGGCGCTGGCCGCGCCGACGCCGGCGAGGGTCAGCAGGGCGACCCAGATCAGGGCGACGAAATGCCGTCGCCGGAAGGCGAGCCGGCCGAGTTTGTACAGGAAAGTGGCCACGTGGGCGTACTCCCGGTCAGGTCGTGGGGTGTGCAGGGGCAGGGGTGATCAGCCCGGTGGGTGGCAGGGGTGATCGTCCCGACGACATGAGCGGGTACGTCAGGTGAGGGTGGTGGTGCTGGGGAAGGGGGTCAGTCGCCTTGGTTGCCGAGGGCGGGGAGGACCACGGCGTCGATGTACGACAGCAGGAACGCCTGCGTCGGCGGCTGCTCGTCGATCATCGAGCGGGCGGCGAACCCGCCGATCATCATGTGCATCACGAAGTCGATCGCGGGGTTGTCCGGGCGGACCTCGCCGCGGTCGATCGCGCGCTGCACGATGGTGCGGAAGTCCGCCATCTCCGGCCCGATGAGGTGTTCCTTGAACGCCGCCAGGAGATCCGGGTTGCCGTGGATCGCCATGGCGAGGCCTCGCATGAGCGCGGAGTTCTGCTCCATCTGGCAGTCGTCCGAGCGCATGGTGAGGGCGTGCAGGTCGCCCCTGAGCGATCCGGTGTCGATGTGGGCGAGGCTGCCGGCACCGCCGGGCTTGGTGTGCCGTACCGCCTTCGCGACGAGCTCGGCCTTGCCGCCCCACTGGCGGTAGAGCGTGGCCTTGCTGGACTTGGTGCGAGCGGCCACGGCGTCCATGGTGAGGGCGTCGTAGCCGACCTCACGGAGCAGTTCGAGCACGGCCCCGTACAGCTCGGCCTCGCGCTCGGGCGTGATCCGACTGCGACGCGCCGTCGCGACCTCAGTCATGCTTCTCACCCTTTCCCACTCCGGAGTCCCGCGCCGAACGACACGGTTTCGTACGTGAGTACATGTCGAATGTAGCGCACCCGCTAGCGAAACGAAACGGTTTCGTTCGTGTCCTGCGTCACCTGGGCCCGGTTTTTCACGAGTTGCTCCGGCTCATCCCCCGGAAAAGCATGAAGAGGTGAGCTATCTGCGCCTGCCGCATCTGAGCGGTGACCTGTTGTGCTTCGTGGCCGAGGACGACCTGTGGCTGGCCCCCCTGGACGGAACGGACCGCGCCTGGCGGCTCACCGTCGACCGTACCAAGGTGGGCCACCCGCGCTTCTCCCCCGACGGCCGCCACATCGCGTACACGAGCTGGCGCAGCCTCGTGCCGGAGATCCATCTGGTGGACGTGGAAGGCGGTCCGGGCAGACAGCTCACGTACTGGGGCTCACCGGACACGCAGGTCTGCGGATGGACGCCGGAAGGCCAGATCCTGGCCGTCGCCTCCCACGGCGAGCCCTTCTCCTACTTCACCTGGGCCTACAAGGTCCGCACCGACGGCGACCCCGGCCGCAAGCTCCCCTGGGGCCCGGTCTCCGACATCCAGGTCGCCGACCTCGACGGCGACCGCAGAACCCTGCTGCTCACCGGCACCCCACCGCACGAACCGGCCGCCTGGAAGCGCTACCGGGGCGGCGCCACGGGCCGCCTGTGGCTGCACGGCCACCGCCTCCTGGAGGACCTCGACGGCCACCTCCACTCCCCGATGTTCGTCGGCGGCCGGATCGCCTTCCTCTCCGACCACGAGGGCGTCGGCAACCTCTACTCGTGCGCCTACGACGGCTCCGACCTGCGCCGTCACACCGACCACGACGCCTTCTACGCCCGGCACGCGGCGAGCGACGGCACCCGGGTGGTGTACCAGTGCGCGGGCGACCTGTGGATCGTCGACGACCTCTCCCCGGCCGGGACGCCCCGCAGGCTCGACGTCCGGCTGAGCGGCCCGCGCGCGGGACGCCGTACGTACCAGGTGCCGGCCGCCCAGCACGTGGACGGCGTCTCGGTCGACGAGACGGGCCGCGCGAGCGCCGTCGTCGTCCGCGGCAGCCTGTACTGGCTGACCCACCGCGACGGCCCGGCCCGCACGATCACCGACACCCCGGGCGTACGGGTCCGGCTCCCGGAGATGCTCGGCTCGGTCGGCCAGGTCGCGTACGTCACCGACGCGGAGGGCGAGGACGCGATCGAGGTCGCCCATCTCCCGCGCGCGACCGGCGACCGCGAGCCCCGCCGGCTCGCCTCCGGCGAACTGGGCCGCGTCCTGGAACTGGTCTCCGACCCACGGGGCGAACGCCTGGCCATCGCCTCCCACGACGGCCGCCTGCTGCTGATCGACGCGACGGAGGACTCCAACGGTGAGGTCACCGAGCTGATCCGGTCCATCAACGGCCCCGTCCGCGACCTGTCCTTCGCCCCGGACGGCTCCTGGCTGACCTGGTCGCACCCCGGCATCGGCAGGTCCCTGCGCCAGATCAAGATGGCCCGCATGAAGGACCGGCTGATCGTCGACGTCACCAACGGCCGCTTCGAGGACGAGAACCCGGTCTTCACCCGCGACGGCCGCTACCTCGCCTTCCTCTCCTGGCGCGGCTTCGACCCGGTGTACGACGTCCACACCGGCGACCTCTCCTTCCCGCTGGGCTGCCGCCCGTACCTGGTCCCGCTGTCCTCGGCGACCCCGTCCCCCTTCGCGCTGAACCCGGAGGGGCGCCCGGCGGCGGGCGGCCTGGACCCGGCGGAGGACGAGCCGGACGACGGCAGCGCCGTCACGGTCGAGGTGGAGGGCCTGGAAAGCCGGGTGACCCCGTTCCCGGTCAGCGCCTCCAAGTACTCGGCGCTGTACCCGGTGGCGGGCGGCGGGCTCGTCTGGCTGCGCTGGCCGATCTCGGGCGCCCTCGGCGAGACGTTCGCCAACCCGGACGACACCAGCGGCCGCCCGACCCTGGAGTACTTCAACATCAGCAAGGCGAAGAAGTCCGAACTCGTCGACGACCTCGACTGGTTCGCGGTCAGCGGCGACGGCTCGCGGCTGGTGATCGTCGACGAGGGCGACCTGCGCGCGGTGCCGGCCACCGAGTCCGGCGACAGCGACTCCACCGTGTGGATCGACGCCCGCCGCATCCTGCACGACGTCGACCCCGGCGCCGAGTGGCGCCAGGCCTACGAGGAGGCGGGCCGGCTGATCCGCGCCTACTTCTGGGACCCGGGGATGTGCGGCATCGACTGGGACGCGGTCCTCGACCAGTACCGCCCGCTGGTCGAACGGGTGGCCACGCCGGACGAGTTCGCGGACCTGCTCCGCGAGGTCCTCGGCGAACTGGGCACCTCCCACGCCTACGTCACCGCCGCCCGCCGCAACGAGGGCCCGCCCCACTACCAGCGCCGCCAGGGCCTGCTGGGCGCCAACTTCGTCCGCCGGGACGCCGGCTGGACGGTCAAGCGCATCCTGCCCGGCGACTCCTCCGACTCCAAGGCCCGCTCCCCGCTGGCCGGCACCGGCATCCGCGAGGGCGCGGTCCTCACCCACGTCGACGGCCGCCCCGTCGACCCGGTGACCGGCCCGTACCCGCTGCTCGCCGGGGCGGGCGGTACGACGGTGGAGCTGACGTTCACCCCGGCGGAGGGCGAGGGCCGCGCGCGGCGCGTGGCCGTGGTCCCCCTGCTCGACGAACGCCCCCTGCGCTACCAGGACTGGGTGGCCAAACGCCGTGAGGTCGTACGGGAGTTGAGCGGCGGCCGCTGCGGCTATCTGCACATCCCCGACATGGGCGGCTCCGGCTGGGCCCAGTTCAACCGGGACCTGCGCATGGAGGTGTCGAGGCCGGCGCTGATCGTCGACGTACGCGGCAACGCGGGCGGCCACATCAGCGAACTCGTCGTGGAGAAGCTGACCCGCACGATCCTCGGCTGGGACCTCACGAGAAACGCCCAGCCGGTGTCGTACGCCTCGAACGCCCCGAGGGGCCCGGTGGTCGCCCTCGCGGACGAGGCGACGTCCTCCGACGGCGACATGATCACGGCCGCGTTCAAGCTGCTGAAGCTGGGCCCCGTGGTCGGACAGCGCACGTGGGGCGGGGTCGTCGGCATGACCGGCCGCCACCAACTCGGCGACGGCACGGTGATCACGGTGCCGATGAACGCGGGCTGGTTCGACGCGTACGGCTGGAGCGTCGAGAACCGGGGCGTGGCCCCGGACCTGGAGGTGCTGAGAACTCCGTTGGACTGGGCGGAGGGGAGGCACGCCCAGCTGGACGACGCGGTGAGACTGGCGGTGGACCTGCTGAGCACCAACCCGCCGGCGACGCCGCCGGACTACAGCGACGTACCGGACAGGTCGAGGCCGAAGTTGCCGCCGAGATCGTGAGCAAATTCGCCGGGGAGTTCTACAACTGGGGCGCGGGCAACTCCCTGAGGGGCGCGGGGAACTGCGCGACCAGCCCCCACGAGCCCGCACCGACAACGCACCCCAAAAAACACAAACGTAGGGCGCCCCAAAAACACCGGGCGCCCTACGCCTACCAGCAGCGACTACGCGTCGTAGTCCTGGTCAAAGCGGTCCTGCTCGTCCTGCTGGAGCCGCTCCGTCTCCTCGTCCCGCTGCTTGCCGCGCTGCGCCTGCTCCTTGCCCTGCTGGGCGCGCTGCTTGGCCTGCTCCTGCCACTGCTCCGACTTGTCCTGGAACTGGTCCTTCATACCCATGTGGGTTCACTCCCGAAGTGGGTGGGGGAAGAGCCCCGAGCCGGGGCCTCGACCAGATTCACACGCCCGGACACAGCGCGCATTTCGATCAGTCACGGTGCGTAGCGCGCGCCTCCTCATCGGCCGCCCCACCTGCGCCGACGAGTCCCGACCGCATGCCCTCCAACCGGTCCCCGAACCGCCGCATCTCCCGCACCCCGACCGTCCCGATGAGCCCCGGCAGGTACCCGCGCACGCCCTGCATGCCGCGCAGCCACCACTGCCCGTACACATGGCCGGCCCGCCGTTCGATCCCGGCGACGATCCGGTCCACGGCCGGACCCAGCGGATACGTCTTGTTGGCCGGCCACGGCAGCCGCTGCCGCAGCTCCCGCATGACCTCGTCCTGGTCGGCGCCGCGCACCATGTCCGTGTCGGTCCAGGACAGATAGCCGACGCCGACCCGCACGCCCTTGTAGCCGACCTCGGCCCGCAGACTGTGCGCGTACGCCTCCACACCGGACTTGGACGCGCAGTACGCGGTCATCATCGGCGCCGGGGTGATGGCCGCGAGCGAGGCGATCTGGAGCAGGTACCCCCGGCTCTCCATCAGCACCGGCAGGAAGGCCCGGGCGGTGACCGCCGACCCGATCAGGTTGACCTCGATGACCCGCCGCCACGCCTCCGGATCGGAGTCCACGAACGGTCCCCCGGTCGCCACACCGGCGTTGGCGACGACGATGTCGACCTTCCCGAACCGCTCCTTGACCTCTCGCGCGACCCGCGCCATCGCCTCGTGGTCGGTGACGTCGGCGTACCAGTGGTCGCTGTCGCTGTGCAGCCGTTCGGAGACCTGCTTGAGCGCGTCCGGCTCCAGGCCGACCAGCGCCACCTTCACCCCGCGCGCCGACAGCTTCCGCGCGAGCAGTTCGCCGACACCGCGCGCGGCGCCCGTGACGACGGCGACCTGTCCTTCGAGACCGACCCTGCTCATGCGCCCTCCTTGAGCGTCGCGTACGTCGTCACGAGGTCCCGGATCTTCCCGGTGACCAGCTCGGGAGCCTCCACGGGCGTCATGTGCCCGAGTCCCGGCAGTTCGGTGAGCCCCACGCACTGCGGCAGCGCCGCCACCAGCTCACGCGCGTGCACCGGCGGCGTCAACCGGTCGGCGGTCCCGACGACGACGGCCGTCGGCACGTCGAGGGAGCGCACCCCGTGGTCGAGGTCGAGCAGATCGAGCACCTGCGACCAGGAGTACCGCACCTTGCGCGGGCACGCGTGCACGATCCGCGCGCACGCCTCCACCATGTGCGGGGCCGAACCCGGCCCCATCGTCCCGTACTTGAGGATCCGCCGGGCGACGGGAGTGACCGGCCCGAGCGGCGCCCGCGACCCCAGGATGTGCTTGGTCAGCCAGGTCCGCAGCCGCCCCGGCCGCAGGGGTACGACGGTCGACTCGGCGACCAGCCGCGAGGACCCGGTGCTGCACAGCAGGACCGCGGCGGCATGCTCCCGGAAGGCGGCCCGGGTCGCGGCGGCCATCACCGTCATCCCGCCCATCGAGTGCCCGGCGATCACGGCCTGCTCCCCCGGCGCCAAGGTCGCCTCCAGTACGGCTTCCAGGTCGTCGGCGAGCGCGTCCACGCTGCACGCCGGGCTCGCCGGACTGCGGCCGTGGCCGCGCTGGTCGTAGGCGACGACCCGGTGGTCGACGGCGAGGTCCCGTATCTGCGCCGCCCAGAAGGCGGTCGAGCAGGTCCAGCCGTGGGCGAGGACGACAGCGGGGGCGCCCTCGGGCCCGTGCACCTCGACGTGCAGGCGGGCGCCGTCGGCGGAGACGGCGGTCAGTTCACGGGTGGGGGCGGGCGGGGCGTAGGGCCCGGACACGACGGACATGAGCCGGCTCACGCGGACACCTCGTCCTTCGTACCCGTCGTCTCGGCCGTCGTCTCGGCCGTCGTCTCGGCCGTCGTCTCGGCCGTCGTCTCGGCCGCCTTCTCGGCCGCCCTATTGGCCGTCGTCTCGGCCGCCTTATTGGCCGCCTTCTTGACGCGGATGACCTCGTACTCGGTGATGTCCACGCGCCGTGTCGCCCGCCGGAACTCGCTCGTCGTCCCCGGCCAGATGGTGGTGTTGCGGCCGTTGGCGTCGAGGTACCAACTGGTGCAGCCGCCGGTGTTCCACACCGTGCGCTTCATCCGCTCCTGCACCCGCCGGTTCCAGGCGCCGACCGCGCTCGGCCGGGCGTCGAGGGCGGCGCGTCCGCCGAGGACGTCCAACTGCCGTACGAAGTCGGCCAGGTAGTTCAGCTGGGACTCGATCATCAGGATCATCGAGGAGTTCCCGAGGCCGGTGTTGGGCCCGATGATGGTCATCCAGTTCGGGAACCCGGCGGCCGAGGCGCCGCGCAGGGCCTCCATGCCGCCCTTCCACACCTCGGCGAGGGTCCTGCCCTCCGCGCCCACGACCCGCTCGGCGATGGGCATGTCGGTGACGTGGAAGCCCGTACCGAAGACGATGACGTCGGCCTCGGTCTCGGTGCCGTCGGCGGCGACGAGGGTGGAGCCGCGTACGGCCTGAAGACCGCTGGCGACGACGTCGACGTTGGGCCGGGCGAGCGCCGGGTAGTACTCGCTGCTCAGCAGGATGCGCTTGCAGCCGATGCGGTAGTCGGGGGTGAGCTTGGTGCGCAGCGCCGGGTCCTTGACGGCCCGCCCCATGTTCCGCTTGGCCAACTGCTCGACGAACCCGAGCCGGTCGGGGTGCTTGGTGAACGCCGAGACCTGCAACTCCCGGATGCCCCACAGCAGTCCGCGCCGGGCCTGCCCGGTGAACGGCAGCGCCCGGTGCAGCGCCCGCTCGGCGCCGGTGATGGCCCGGTCGACGCGGGGCATCACCCAGGGCGGGGTGCGCTGGAAGAGGGTGAGCCGGCCGACCTGCGGCTGGATGGCGGGCACGATCTGAATCGCGGAGGCCCCGGTGCCCACCACGGCGACGCGCTTGCCGCGCAGGTCGAGGTCGTGGTCCCAGCGGGCCGAGTGGAAGACCTTGCCGGGGAAGGAGTCGAGCCCCGGGATGTCGGGGATCTTGGGGTCGGACAGCGGCCCGGTGGCGGAGACGACGACATCGGCGGAGAGCCGCCGGCCCCCGCTGATCTCGATGTCCCAGCACAGCCGTTCCGCGTCCCAGACCATCCGCATCACCTCGGAGTCGAAGCGGATGTGCGGCCGGAGGTGGAAGACGTCGGCGACGTGCTCCAGATAGGCCCGGATGTGCTCCTGCCCGGAGAAGGTGCGCGGCCAGTCGGGGTGGGGCGCGAAGGAGAAGGAGTAGAGGTGGGAGGGCACGTCACAGGCGCACCCGGGATAACTGTTGTCCCGCCAGGTGCCCCCGACACTGTCCGCCCGCTCCAGCACGACGAAGTCGGTGACACCCTCCCGCCGCAGCCGTACGGCGGCCCCGAGCCCCCCGAACCCGGACCCGATCACCGCCACCCGCACATGCTCGTGCTCGGTCATCCCGAACCCTCCACGCTGTCCGACTCCGCCAGTGAACACTGGCGCAATGGGAGGGTAGAGCAGCTCCGTACCGATGGGTAGGGGTCGGGGGAAGGAAAGTTACCGGCGGTACAACATAGGCTGCGGACGTGACGGAGAAGCAGGAGCACCGTGAGTACCGCATGGATGAGCTGGCGCGGCGGGCCGGCATCACCGTGCGCACCCTGCGCTTCTACCGCGAACGCAAACTGCTCCCGCCGCCCCGCCGCGAGGGCCGTATCGCCTGGTACGACGACCATCACCTGGCCCGGCTGCGCACGATCGCGGCCCTGCTGGAACGCGGCCACACCCTGACCGGCATCGCGGAACTGGCGGAGGCCCTGGACCACGGCCGCGACGTGGCGGACCTGCTGGGCGTGGACCCCCCTTCCGAAGAGGAGCCGGTCCGTCTCACCCCCGAGGAACTCGCCGCCCGCTTCGAGGGCCAGGTCACCCCGGAGAACCTCGCCGCCGCACTGGACCTGGGCTACCTCGGCACCGACGGCGACGAGATCGTCCACATCAGCCGCCGCCTCCTCGACGTCTCCTCGGCCCTGGTCGCCGAGGGCATCCCCCTCGCCGAGGTCCTGGCCGCCGGCAAACGCGTCCGCGACCACGTCGACGAACTCGCGGAGATGTTCACCGACCTGGTCCTCCGCCACGCCACGGAGAACGACCTCGCCCGCCTGCGCCCGCTCGCGCGGAGCGTGGTGGAGGCGGAACTGTCACTGGCACTGGACCGACGGTTGCGCAAGCAGAGCGAGCCAGGACAGGAGCCGTAGACGAACCCCGGAGGTCAGAGGTCGTAGACCACGGTCACCGGCGCATGGTCCGACCAGCGCTCGGCGTGCGTGGCCGCCCGCTCCACGAACCCCTTGACCGCCTTGGCGGCCAGGCCGGGAGTCGAGACGTGGTAGTCGATGCGCCAACCCGTGTCGTTGTCAAAGGCCCGCCCCCGGTACGACCACCACGAGTACGGCCCCTCGACCTCCGGATGCAGCGCCCGCACCACGTCGACGTAACCGCCGTCGGCCGCGTCGAAGACCCGCGTCAGCCACTCCCGCTCCTCCGGCAGGAAGCCGGAGTTCTTCTGGTTGGCGCGCCAGTTCTTCAGGTCGGCCGGCTGGTGCGCGATGTTCCAGTCGCCGCAGACGACGACCTCACGGCCGTCGGCGGCGGAGCGCTCGCGCAGGCCCTTGAGGTGGGCGAGGAACTCGCCCATGAAGCGGATCTTCTCGTCCTGGCGCTCGGTGCCGACCTCGCCGGAGGGGAGGTAGAGGGAGGCGACCGTCACACCGGGCAGGTCGGCCTCGACGTACCGCCCGCTGGTGTCGAACTCGCTCGACCCGAAGCCGACCTGGACGCGGTCGGGCTCTCGGCGGGTGTAGAGGGAGACGCCGGCGCGGCCCTTGGCGGCGGCTGGCGCGTGCACGACGTGCCAGCCCTCGGGCGTGCGGACCCCCTCGGGCAGCTGCTGCGGCTCGGCTCGCACCTCCTGCAAGCAGAGCACATCGGCGGAGGTGTCGGCGAGCCACTCCACGAAGCCCTTCTTCGCGGCGGCGCGGAGTCCGTTCACATTCGCACTGGTCACTGTGAGCACCAGGGCACCCTACCCGCACCTTGGACCGAATCCTGTTCTGGACCACCTTGGCTTACCGTTTCCGACATGCATGTCATCCGTCGCGTCTCCTTCGACCACCCCGACGCCGTCAAGCTCAATGACCAGGTCCAGGCCGAGTACGCCGTCCGCTACGGCGACGACGGCGATGCCACTCCCCTGAGCCCCTCGGACTTCGAGCCGCCGAACGGCGTGTACCTCATCGCGTACGACGAGCACGACAGCCCGGTGGCCACAGGCGGCTGGCGCACGCAGGACACCAATGACGAGGGGTACCGCGACGGGGATGCCGAGCTGAAGCGGATGTACGTCATAGAGCAGGCGCGGGGCAACGGCCTCGCCCGGCGCATCCTGGCCGCGCTGGAGGAGGACGCGCGGGCGGCGGGCCGGGTCCGCATGGTGCTGGAGACGGGCATCAAGCAGCCGGAGGCCATCGCGCTGTACACCTCCAGTGGGTACGAGCCGTGCGAGAAGTTCGGGTACTACCGCCACTACGAGTCGAGCCGCTGCTACGCGAAGGCCCTCTAGGCGGGCGGGGGGTGCGCGGCGTTCCGGTGCGTCTCCGTGTCCGTGCAGCACGGCGTTCCGGGCGTTCCTGTGGAGCTCAGCCTCTGAGGTAGGCCAGCACCGCCAGCACCCTGCGGTGCGTGTCGTCGGCCGGTGGCAGGTCCAGCTTGGTGAGGATCGAGCCGATGTGCTTGCCGACGGCCGCCTCGGACACCACCAGCGCCTTGGCTATCGCGCCGTTGGACTTGCCCTCGGCCATCAGCGCCAGCACCTCCCGCTCGCGCGGGGTGAGCCGGGCGAGCGGATCCCGCCGCCGGCGCAGCAGCTGCCGTACGACCTCGGCGTCCACGACCGTGCCCCCGGCCGCGACCTCCCGCAGCGCGTCCACGAACTCCTCGACCTGCCCCACCCGGTCCTTGAGCAGATAGCCGACCCCGGTGCCGTCGCCGGAGTCGAGGAGTTCGGCGGCGTACGCCCGCTGCACGTACTGGCTGAGGACCAGCACCGGCAGCCCGGGCCGCTCCTCGCGCAGCTTCACCGCCGCGTGCAGTCCCTCGTCCTGGAAGCCGGGTGGCATGCGGACGTCCGTCACGACCACGTCCGGCGTGTGCTCGGCGACGGCCGCGAGGAGGGCGTCCGCGTCTCCGACGGCCGCGACCACCTCGTACCCGAACCGGGTGAGCAGGCCGACGAGTCCGTCGCGCAGCAGCACGCTGTCCTCGGCGAGGACTATGCGCAGGGCTCGGTCGGCCGGCAAGGGATCTCCACTCGCAGCAGGGTCGGTCCGCCCGGCGGGCTGGACAGGAAAAGTCTGCCATCGAGCACTGACACCCGGTCGGCGAGACCGGTCAGCCCCGTGCCGCCGGCGAGGTCCGCGCCCCCGCGTCCGTCGTCCCGGACCTCCAGCGTCAACCGTCCCTCGTCGTGCCCACCGCTGACGACCGCCCGGCTCGCCCCGCTGTGTCGGCCCACGTTGGCGAGTGCCTCGCAGACGACGAAGTAGGCGGCGGACTCGACGGGTTGGGACAACCGTCCGGGCAGGTCGAGGTGGACGTCCACGGGGATCGCGCTGCGGTCGGCCGCGTCGGCGACGGCGGCTTCGAGGCCGTAGTCGGCGAGGACCTTGGGGTGGATGCCGTGGATGAGTTCGCGGAGCTCCGCGAGGGCTTTCTCGGCCTCGCCGTGCGCGGTGGCGAGCTGGTCGGCGAGCGGGCCGGGCGGGACGTCGAGGCGGGCGAGGCCGAGGCGCATGGTGAGGGCGACGAGCCGTTGCTGTGCGCCGTCGTGCAGGTCGCGCTCGATCCGGCGCCTTTCCGCTTCGAAGGCGTCCACCAGCCGCACGCGCGAGCGCACGAGCTCAGCGACCCGCGCACTGTCATGCCCGCGCGCCCCCAACAACGCTTTCACCACCTGAGCGCGCGCCCCGGCGGCCACCCCCAGCACGTACGCCCCCGCCAGGAGCAACACGCCCCCGGCCAGCGCGGCCCCGGTCGCGGCCGGCCAGGTGTCGACCGTCCACAGCTTGACCACCTTCGCCTCGCCCTCGACGGCGACCAGCAGCGGCGTCGCGAGCAGGAACAGCGGCACCCCGGCGGCGAAGGTGACGACAAGCGCGTCCAGCGGCCACAGCACGAGCGCGAGGAGCACGGCGTACGCCAACTCCCGCCAGGTCTCCGGCTCCTTGAGCCGTACGACGAGCCAGCGCGCGAGCCCCGGCGCGTCAGGCACCCGATGCGCCCCCGCGGGCGCGGCCCCCACCCCCGCCGTCCGCACCCGCCACCGCTCCACGGCGGCCACCGGAATCCCGGCGAGCGCGGTGAGCACGAGCAACGGCAGCCCGACGAGGACGACGGCCGTCGCCGCCCCCACGGCGACCCCGGCGACGATCCCGACCAGCACGACCGCCCCGAACAGCGCCCCGCTCGCCAGGAACGCGACCGACCGCCACGGCCACGCCGACCTCAGATACCCGCGCCCGCCGAGCGCCTGCCACACCGTCATGGAGATCACCGTAGGAGGCGGGCCGGGGTGGGCGGAATCCGTCCAGCCGGAGAGCCGGGGGTATGCCTGGCCCTACCCCAAGTCTCGCTTCTGCCGCACTGCTTGAGGGCACGGTGACGCGGTTTCGTAGAGCCCCGGACCTGGCGCCGGATTCCTCACCTCTCACTCCTCTCCATTCCTCTCCATTCCTCTCCACTCCTCTCCACTCCTCTCCTGACGTCCCTCCGGGCTGCTCCTGGGGCGTCTCTTCGACTCGATGAGGGCAGATGACGATCAGACTGACGTCCGTCAGCAGGCGGTACGGCGACGGCGACGACGGCGTGCGGGCGCTGGACGGCGTCTCGCTGACCTTCCCCGGGGGCACGTTCACGGCGGTCATGGGCCCGTCCGGCTCGGGCAAGTCGACGCTGTTGCAGTGCGCGGCCGGCCTGGACCGGCCGACCTCGGGCTCGGTGCGCATCGGCGACACGGAACTGACCGGGATGAGCGAACGCCGCCTGACCCTGCTGCGCCGCGAACGCGTCGGCTTCGTCTTCCAGTCGTACAACCTCCTGCCCTCCCTCACCGCCGAGCAGAACGTCGTCCTGCCGCTGCGCCTGGCCGGCCGACGCGTGTCGAAGGCACGCGCGCGTGAGGCACTGCGACGCGTCGGACTCGGCGACCGCGCCCGGCACCGCCCCGACCGGCTCTCCGGCGGCCAGCAGCAACGTGTGGCCCTGGCCCGCGCCTTGATCACCCGCCCCGAGGTGCTCTTCGCCGACGAACCCACCGGCGCCCTGGACACGCGCACGGGCCACGAGGTGCTGTCGCTCCTCCGCGGCCTCGTCGACACCGAGGACCGCACGATCGTCATGGTCACGCACGACCCGGTGGCCGCGTCGTACGCCGACCGCGTCGTCTTCCTGGTCGACGGCCGGGTCCACGGGGAGCTGACGGGGCCGTCGGCGGCCGACGTGGCCACGCGCATGACCACGCTGGAGGCGGCACCGTGCTGACCCTCGCCCTGCGCACCCTGCGCTGCCGCTGGACCACCTTCACCGGCAGCTTCGTCGCCCTCTCCCTGGGCGTCGCCCTGCTCACGGTCATGGGCCTGACGCTCGCCTCCTCCCTCGACGCCCCCGAGCGTGCACCGGAACGCTTCGCCGCCGCCCCGGTAGTGGTGCAGGGGGAGGACACCCTGCGCGTACCGACCCGGATCGGCGACCGCACCCAACCCCTGGCCCACCCACGTCCGATACCGCCTCGGACGGTGGCCGCGCTCCGCGAGCTCGGCGAAGTCACCCAGGACCGCACCTTCGCCGTGCGCGACGACCTGATCGGCCACCCCTGGTCGACCGCGGCCTTCGCCCCGTACCACCTGACGTCGGGCCGTCCGCCACGCGCGGCGGACGAGGTGGTGGCCGCCATGGATGCGGGGACGACCGTGGGAAAGCGTCTGCGGACGGCGCACGGCACGGTACGGGTGGTGGGCACGGCGCGCTTGGCCGACGGGGGGCGCGTGACCGACGGGGGGCGCGTGACCGACGGGGGGCGCGCGGCAGGCGGGGCGCGCGCGGTGGACGCGGTGGACGCGGTGGACGCGGTGGACGCGGTGGACGCGGTGGGCGCGGGGCACACGGTCGACGCGGGGCGCGCGGTCGGCACTGCACGCTCCCCCGGCTTCGAACGCGCCCTCTTCTACACGGACGCGCGTGCCGCCGAGTTGGCGCCGGTGAGCACACAGCTCGTGGTCGAGGCGGAGCCGGAGGCGGTACGACGGGTGGTGGCGTCCTCGGGGACGGGCGCCCGGGTCCTGGTCGGCGCCGAGCGGCGGCTCGCCGACGCGGACCCGGACCGTGACGCCGAGGCACTGACGACGCTGAACGCCCTGTTCGGCACGGCCGGCGGGGTGACCGGATTCGTGTCGGTGTTCGTCGTGGCGTCCACCTTCGCGTTCGCGGTGGCCCAGCGCCGCAGGGAGTTCGGCCTGCTGCGCACCACGGGCGCGACGCCCGGCCAGATCCGTCGCACGGTGCTGGCGGAAGCCCTGTTCGTGGGCGTCCTCGCGTCGGCGGCGGGTTGCGCGCTGGGGTCGTACGGCGCCCCATGGCTCGCGGAGCGGGTGGTCGAGGGTGGTGTCGCGCCGGCCTGGTTCACGATCGGTGCCCATGTCTGGCCGTACCAAATGGCGTTCTGGACGGGCCTGTCGGTGGCGCTGTGCGGCGCGACGGCCGCCTCCTGGCGGGCCGGCCGCACCGCCCCGACCCAGGCCCTGCGCGAGGCGTCGGCCGACGAGCAGCCTCTGACACGGGCCCGACTCCTGTGCGGGGCGGCCCTGTTGCTGACGGCGGCGGTCACGCTCACCGTGACGCTCCTGACGGACCCCGGCGACCTGCTGCACCGCAAGACGTACACCAGCCGTCCGCTGCTCCTGATCACGGCTACGGCCCTCCTGTCGCCCCTCCTGGTCCGCCCCCTGATCCGGCTCCTCACGCCGCGCGGCATGCTGGTCCGCGCCAACACCACGACCTCTCTCCGCCGCACGGCCGCCCTGGCCGCCCCCGTGCTGGTCACGGTGGCCCTGACGGGCTCGTTGCTGGGCGCGACGGCGACCCTGAACGACGCGCGGGCCACGGAGGCACGGGAGCGGACGCGGGCCGACTACGTGCTGACCTCGGCGACGGGCCTGGACGCGCGGGCACTGGACCGTCTGCGCGCGGTCCGGGGCGCCGAGGTCTCACCGACCGCGTCGAGCGAGGTGTACCGCCTGGAGGAGGGTGTGGCCCTGGTCAAGTCCGAGGCGAGAGCGGCCGATCCGGAGCGGCTCGCCAGGACGACCGCCGTCCCGCTGACCGCCGGCCGGCTCTCCGACCTGTCCGACGACTCGATCGTCGTCAACGAGGAGTGGGCACGGCACGAGGTCGGCGAGCACGTCACCGTCTGGCTCGGCGACGGCACCCGCAGATCCCTCCGCATCGCCGCGGTGATGCCGGTCGGGACGGGCGACAACGGGGTGTACGTCACGCCGGCCAACGCGCGCGGGGCGGTGGTGGACCGGGTGGAGGTGCGGGTGCGGGAGGGCGTCGAGGCCATGTCGGTGCGGGCGGCGCTGCGCTCGGCGGCGCCCCGGGCGACGCTGCTCACCCGCGACGCGTGGCTGGCCGCCGCCCACCCCGCGACCGGTTTCACGGCCGCCGACGCGACCACCCGCCTCGGCTACCTCCTGGTCCTGGGCATAGCTCTCCTCTACACGGCCGTCTCACTCGTCAACACGCTCCTGATGGCGACGTCCGACCGCACCCGCGAACTGACGTCCCTGAGACTGGCGGGAGCCACGCACACCCAGGTGCTCCGTCTCGTGGCCCTGGAGTCCCTGACGGTGGTCGCGGCGGGCGCGATCCTGGGTCTGCTCGTGACGGCCCTCAACCTCACCGGCATGTGGACCGCGCTCGGCCTTCAGTCGGTACGGTCCCCGATCCACGTCCCCTGGCCGGAACTCGGCGCGACCACCGCGGCCTGCGCCGTCCTCGCCGTCCTCGCGGCAGTGGTCCCGGCGGGTCTCGCGCTACGGTGTCCGGTCGGCGGCCGACATTAAGTGGCGGAGGCCTTCCTTGCGCAGGCATGGCAAGAGCCCCTGGCGGTGATCACCGCCAGGGGCTCTATGCTGCGTGGACCTGAGGGGATTTGAACCCCTGGCCCCCTCGATGCGAACGAGGTGCGCTACCGGACTGCGCCACAGGCCCTTGCAACGAGTGAAACCTTAGCACCCCGATCGGGGTGCTTGGAAATCCGTTCCCTGCCCTGCCGGAGCGGCAACCCACAGGTGGGGGCTTCCTCGGCTACTCGTTGGCCGCGCGCGGCCGCTCCCCGTCCTCGTACTGGTCGAACAGCGGCGTGCGCCCCCGCTCCCGGGCCCGTCGCGCGGACGCGGCCCGACGAGCGTCACTGCGCCCGCCCCCGTCCGCCCTGTCCTCGTCGGCCTCGGCGGCTTCCGCGCGGGGCGGTTCCCCCGGCTCCGCGTCCGATCCGGAGCCGTCCTGTCCGGCGCGCGCCTCCCGGTCCCCGGCGACGGAGCTCGACCGCGCCGAGCTCCACGCGTCCGGCGCCCCCAGGTCCACGTCGGCCGTGGCCCGCGGCGCGACGGGCGCGGTCACATACGTCGGCAACGGCACCGGCACCGGCTCCCAGCTGTCCCCGTGCCCCGGCCGCCGCTGCCGCTCACGCTGCTGGTCGACCCACTCGGCGTGATCGGTCTGCTCGACGAGCGCGCGCCGGTCGGCGGCGAGCGCCGACAGCCCGGTGTCCTGCTGCTCGGGTTCTGGTCCGTCGTCCGGCTCGTCCGCTTCGGCGGCGGCGTCCGCGGACGGTCGCCGGCGCGGTTGCCGCGCACGCTCCTTCAGGTGCTGCGCCGCCGCCTCCGCCCGCCGACGGTCCATCTGGTAGGCGAAGCGGCGGCGTTCCTGGGAGCGCAGGTAGGCGATGTACGCGCTGAGCAGCACGGCGGGCACGCCTGGCGCCCAGAGGAACGCGAGCCCTCCGACGGCGGCGACGATCGCGCCGAGCGTGAAGGCGAGGAAGAGCGCCACGGTGGTGCGCCTCCGGCGCGCGAGCGCCTTCATGCGCCGGGCGCGCGCGGCGGCGGCCTCGGCCGAGGGGGTGCGCCGGGGGGTGGGCACGGGTCTGCGCGCGGGCGCGGATCCGGATGCGGGCGCCGGTGCGGACGCGGATGCGGGCGCCGGCTCGGCTGCCCGTTCGCGCGCCGGTTCGCGCACCGATTCCCTGCGCCCGGACGCCGGCGCTTCCGCGCGTGCGTGGATCTCCGCGCGCGCCTGCGGGCGCGTCGGAGGCATGGCGAAGGCCCGGACGTCCACCGAGTCGGTGACGGCATCCGGGTCGACGGCGCTGGGCTCCCCCTCCTCGGTGGAGCGCGCCCGCAGGTCCTTGGCGTACCGGCGCTCCATCCCCGCCCGTCCGGACAGCAACCGGATGGCGGTGCTGAAGCGTTCCGTCGGACGGGCCTCGTTCAGCTCGTCCTGCCTACGGAGCCACATCGGCACCAAGTAGGCGGCCCAGGCCCCGACAATGACTGCGTAGATGAGGCCGCTGCTGCTCACGCCTCACACGGTAGAGGGGTTTGCGTGAGGCCATCCGCCAATTGGGCCGGTGTGTCGCACGATCTGGCTGATATTTCGAGCTTTTTTTGTGACCGATGCGATCAGCAGGCCGCTGAGGGCGCGAATTTAATGCCCTGAGACGGTCGCCGACCGATCATTCTCGAACATATATTCAATTTCCCGGGTCTATGCGGGATTCCCCGGCGTGTTCTGCGGGTTCCGGGGCGTGTTGTGCGGCGCCTTCTGTGAGCGTGCCCGCTGCCACCGTGCGAGCAACCCTTCCGGCACCTCTTCCGCCGTGAGCGCGAAGACGAGATGGTCGCGCCAGGCCCCGTCGATGTGGAGATAACGGGGCCGGAGGCCCTCCTCGCGGAATCCGAGTTTCTCCACGACGCGTCGGCTGGGCCCGTTCTCGGGACGAATGCAGACCTCGATGCGGTGCAGGCCGACGGTCCGGAAACAGTGGTCCACGACAAGCGCCACCGCCGTCGGCATCACGCCACGGCCGGCCACCGACTCGTCCACCCAGTAACCGACATGCCCCGAGCACATCGAGCCCCAGGTGATCCCGGCGACGGTCAACTGCCCGACGAGCCGCCCCTGGTACTCGATGACGAACGGCAGCATCCGGCCCGCGTTCGCCTCGGAGCGCAGATGACGCACCATCTGCCGGTAGGTCGGGCGGTGCGCGATCGGCCCGCTGGGCGTGGGCGGCGGGATGGTCGCCTCCCAGGGGCGCAGCCAGTCGCGGTTGCGCCGGTTGACCTCGCGCCACGCCCGCTGGTCGCGCATCTTTATCGGCCGCAGGACGACATCGCCGTCCGCGAGCACGACGGGCCAGGATGGGCTGTTCAGCTCACACCCCCGTTGCCGGCGCCGGGTCTTGGATGGTCGCCGCCGCGGATCTGGTCGACGGCGTGGGTCAGCAGGGGCTCCAGGACGGCCAGTCCGTCTTTCACCCCGCCGGTGGAGCCTGGCAGGTTGACGATCAGCGTGCGTCCCGCGACTCCGGCCAGCCCTCGTGAGAGAGCCGCGGTCGGCACCTTCTCCCGTCCGAAGGCCCGGATGGCCTCGGCGATGCCCGGCACCTCGTGGTCGATCACCCTGCGGGTGGCCTCGGGAGTGCGGTCGGTGGGCGAGATGCCGGTGCCGCCGGTGGTGACGACGGCGTCGTAACCGGCCTCCACGGCGGCGCGCAGGGCAGCTTCCACGGGATCGCCGTCGGGCACGACCTGGGGCCCCTCGACGGCGAAGCCGAAGCTCTTCAGTCCCTCGGCGACGAGGGGGCCGCCCTTGTCCTCGTAGACGCCGGCGGCGGCACGGTTGGAGGCGGTGACGACCAGCGCGCGGTACGGCGCGCGCTCGGCGTCATGCGCCCCGGCGCTCACGCCCGGCTCCAGTCGCCCGACTTGCCGCCGGTCTTCTCCTCCACCCGCACGTCCGTGATGACCGCTCCCTTGTCGACCGCCTTGACCATGTCGATCACGGTGAGCGCGGCGACGGAGACCGCGGTGAGGGCCTCCATCTCGACGCCCGTGCGGTCCGTCGTCTTGACGGTGGCGAGGATCTCCACGGCGTCGTCCACGACCGACAGATCCAGTTTCACACCGGACACCGCCAACGGGTGGCACAGCGGGATCAGATCCGGGGTGCGTTTGGCGCCCATGATCCCCGCGATCCGCGCGGTGGCGAGGGCGTCACCCTTGGGTACTCCCTCGCCGCGCAGCAGCTCGATCACGCGGGGCGAGACGAGGACACGGCCGCTGGCGCGGGCGGTGCGCGCGGTCACGTCCTTCTCGGATACGTCGACCATGCGGGCGGCGCCCGCCTCGTCGATGTGCGTCAGTCGGTCCTGCGTACTCATGCTGTGTGGCGCTCCCGGTCTCGGCCCTTCGCGGTGCGGCGCAGGGGCCTGCTGTGCGCGACACGGTACCGCCAACCAGGAGCGCTCAGCCGAGCAGGACCACCTCGACCTCGGTGCCGGGCTCGACGCTCTCCACGTCCTCCGGGACGACGATCAGCGCGTCCGCGTGCGCGAGGGCCGCGACCAGGTGCGAGCCGGCGCCGCCGACGGGGGTCACGGTGCCGTCGGCGTACGTCCCGCGCAGGAACTGCCTACGTCCCTTCGGCGAGGTCAGCGCCTTGCCCGCGGTCAGCTTCGCGCGCGTGCGCGGCCGGTGGACGTCGTCCAGTCCCATGAGGGTGCGGATCGCGGGGCGCACGAACAGCTCGAAGGAGACGTACGACGACACCGGGTTGCCGGGCAGCGCGAGCAGGGGGGTGTGGTCGGGGCCGATGGAGCCGAAGCCCTGGGGCTTGCCGGGCTGCATGGCGAGCTTGCGGAAGTCGATGCCGCTGCCCGCCTCGTCCTCGTCCCCGACGTGCGAGAGGGCTTCCTTGACGACGTCGTACGCCCCGACGCTGACACCGCCCGTGGTGACCATGAGGTCGGCACGGACGAGCTGGTCCTCGATGGTGTCGCGGAGGGTCTCGGCGTCGTCGGCGACAGCGCCCACGCGGTAGGCGATGGCGCCGGCGTCGCGGGCGGCTGCGGTGAGGGCGAAGCTGTTGGAGTCGTAGATCTGACCGCTGCCCAGGCTCTCGTCGGGCTGGACGAGTTCGCTGCCGGTGGACATGACGACCACGCGCGGACGCGGGCGCACGCGTACGGTGCCGCGGCCGATCGCGGCGAGCAGGGCGATCTGCGGCGGGCCGAGGACCGTACCGGCTTCGAGGGCGCGGTCGCCGGCTTTCACATCGCTGCCCTTGGCCCGTACGTGCGCGCGTGCCTCGGCGGGCCGGTACACGTGCACGTGCCCTTCGGCGCCCTCGGGGGCCAGTGCGCGGGCGCGCATCCCGGTCACGGGCCCCTCGCCGAGGCCTCCGTCGGTCCATTCCACCGGTACGACGGTTTCGGCGCCGGGCGGCAGGGGGGCGCCGGTCATGATGCGGGCGGCCTGGCCGGGGCCCACGTGGAGCAGGTCGGCCTGGCCCGCCGCGACGTCCCCGACGACGTCCAGGACGGCGGGGAACTCCTCGCTCGCGCCCGCGACATCCGCGACCCGTACCGCGTACCCGTCCATGGAGCTGTTGTCGAACGGCGGCAGCGAGACCGGCACCGTGACGTCCTCGACCAGGACGCAGCCCTGGGCGTCGAGGAGTTGCAGCTCGATGGGTTCGAGGGGGCGGACGGTCGCGAGGATGTCCTCCAGGTGTTCGTCCACCGACCAGAGGTGGTCCTGGCCGGTGGTGCGGGGCGCGGCGTTGCTCAACGTTGCTACATCTCCTCGGCTACGTAACTGCGAAGCCAGGTCCGGAAGTCCGGGCCCAGGTCTTCACGTTCGCACGCGAGTCTGACAATGGCACGCAGATAGTCGCCACGGTCGCCGGTGTCATAGCGGCGGCCCTTGAAGACGACGCCGTGCACGGGGCCGCCGACCTTCTCGTCCGCCGCGAGCTGCTGGAGGGCGTCGGTGAGCTGGATCTCGCCGCCGCGGCCGGGCTCGGTCTTGCGGAGTATGTCGAAGATGTGCGGGTCGAGGACGTAGCGGCCGATGATCGCGTAGTTGGACGGGGCGTCGGCCGCGGCGGGCTTCTCGACCAGGTCGTGGACCTTGACGACGTCACCGTCGTCGGTCGGGTCGACGGCCGCGCAGCCGTAGAGGTGGATCTGCTCGGGAGCGACCTCCATGAGGGCGATGACGCTGCCGCCGTGCTGCTCCTGCACCTCGACCATCCGCTTGAGCAGCGGGTCGCGCGGGTCGATCAGGTCGTCGCCGAGGAGGACGGCGAACGGCTCGTGCCCCACGTGCGGGGCCGCGCACAGCACGGCGTGGCCGAGGCCCTTGGGGTCGCCCTGGCGGACGTAGTGCATCGTCGCGAGGTCGCTGGACTCCTGCACCTTGGCGAGCCGGCTGGCGTCGCCCTTCTTCTGAAGGGCGGATTCCAGCTCGTAGTTGCGGTCGAAGTGGTCCTCGAGGGGGCGCTTGTTGCGGCCCGTGACCATGAGGACGTCGTCGAGGCCCGCGGAGACGGCCTCCTCGACCACGTACTGGATCGCCGGCTTGTCGACGACCGGCAGCATCTCCTTGGGAGTGGCCTTGGTGGCCGGCAGGAACCGGGTGCCGAGGCCTGCTGCTGGGATGACAGCCTTGCTGATCCGAGGGTGCGACTGAGTCATGCCCGCAACCTTATCCGGTGCCTTTGCAGGGAATCTGAGGCTCCGGTTAATTAACCCTGATATGAGCGTATTGAAAGGATACGGGAGCGACCTGTGAGTCACATCGGACGTCCTGACGAGCCTGACAAGCGAATGTTGCGGCGAGAGTTCCTCTCGGTGAGAAGCAGGTTGACGGCCGATGACCTGCGGGGAACGGCGACCGCGCTGGCGGAGCGGGCGCTCGAGCTGCCCGAGCTGGCGCAGGCACGCACGGTGGCGGCGTACGTCTCGGTGGGGAGCGAGCCCGGCACGCTCGCGCTGCTGGACGCGCTGCGCGCGCGGGGCGTGCACGTCCTGCTCCCCGCGCTCCTGCCCGACAACGACCTGGACTGGGGCGCGTACGCGGGCGAGGGCTCTCTCGCGCGCATCCGGCACGGCGGGAAGATGGCCCTCTTCGAGCCCGCCGGCGACCGCCTGGGCCCCGATGCCGTGACCGCCGCCGACGTGGTACTGCTGCCCGGCCTCGCGGTCGACGCGCGTGGCATGCGGCTGGGGCGGGGCGGAGGGTCGTACGACCGCGTGCTCGCGCGCCTGGAGCGTGCGGGTGCGCATCCCGCGCTGGTGGTGCTGCTCTACGACTCCGAAGTCGTCGAGCGCGTCCCGGAGGAGGCGCACGACCGGCCGGTGGACGCGGTGGTGACGCCGTCGGGTGTGCGCCGTTTTCGTGGTGACGGGCGGGCGGCGGACCACTGAACGCTCAGGGGGCGTGCGGCGGTTGATGCACGCCCCGTGCTCGCGCGTCCCGCCCGGCGTGCGCGAAGGGCCCCTCCACCCGCGCGTGGAGGGGCCCTTCGGCTGTTCGCTTTCAGCCGTGCTTCAGCGGTTCACGGCTTGAGCACCAGGGTGTCGCTCGTGCTCTTGTCGACCGCGTCCTTCGTGAAGGACCAGTCCAGCAGCTCGCCCTTGACCCACTTGCTCGTCTGGTCGGTGTAGTGGGCGCTGTAGGCGTGCCCGGAGGCGCCGGTGAGGTTGATCCACTTCGACTTGTCGAGGTCGCCGAGGTTGACCACCATCCGCATCGACGGCACCCAGACGACGCCGTAGCCGCCGGCGGCGTTCCAGCCGGTCGCGTTGACCGTGGCCTCGCCGCCGCTGAGCTTCCAGGGGCCGCGGTTGAGGATGTACTTCAGGAAGCCGGGACCTTCGGTGCCGAGGGTCTGGTTCTTCAGGAACAGGCGGTGCAGCCGGCCCCAGCTCCAGGTGTCGATGTCCTTGCCGAGCTTGGCGGTCAGCTCCCAGCGGGCGTCGATCATGGCGCGCTTGAAGAGTTGGTCCCGGTTGGTGGCTTCAGGGCGGTCCCCGACGCCCTGCGGCGTCTTCCACCAGTCGCTCTTCTCGTCGTCCATGAGGTTGCGCACGACCTCGAACCAGCGGTCGCCGCCGTCCGGCTGCGCCTGGTCGGGATCGCGCTGGCCGCACTCGCGGACCTCGGTCTCCTCGTCCACCGGGCCAGTGCTGTCGGCCTTCTCGACCCACAGGCACTGGCCCTCGACGCGGAGCTCCTTGGGCAGCTTGTTGCCGAAGGCGAGCTTGAGGATGTTGCGCCAGACCGCGTTGAAGTAGGCGGCGGCCGCGGAGTCGGCGTCCTGGGTGTAGTCCCAGCCCTCCAGCAGCTTCTGCGCCTCGCGGACGTCCTTGTCCTCGATGTCGATCTTCAGCAGCGTGGGCACGAGCAGCTTGGCGATCTCGCTGCTGTTGTCGACCTGCATCTGCCGCATGTCGTCGGTCGAGATCTTGCCGCCGTCGTCGATCTTCGACTGGATCAGGTCGGTGATCCGCTGGCTGCGGGTGCCGTAGCCCCAGTCCGTGGTGAGCGTGTAGGGGTACTTGTCCGGGTCGATCACGGCCTGGTTGGCGGTGACGATGTAGCCGCGCGACGGGTTGTACTCGTAGGGCAGTTCACCCTGCTTGATCCAGCCGGTCCAGCGGTACTTGGAGTCCCATCCGGGCTGCGGGATGGAGCCGTCGACGCCCTTCGCGCGCGTGGGGATCCTGCCGGGCAGCGTGTAGCCGATGTTCTTGCTGTCGGCGTAGACCAGGTTCTGCGACGGCACCTCGAAGAGGGCGGCCGCGGCGCGGAAGTCGTTCCAGTTCGCCGCCTTGTCCATGGCGAAGACGGCGTCCATGGTGGTGCCCGCCTGGAGGGCGGTCCAGCGCAGGGCGATGCCGTAGCCGTCGCCGCGGTCGGGTGCGGCGGCGTCGACGGTGGCCTTCTTGCCGACCTTGACGAGTTCGTCGTCACGGTCGGAGAGCAGCGGGCCGTTGTTGGTCTCGCGGACGACGATCGTCTTGGACTTGCCGCCGGCGACCTTGATGGTCTCCTCGCGCGTGGTGAACGGCACCGTCTTGCCGTCGTACAGGTAGCCGTTGCCGCTGAGCTTCTCCAGGTAGAGGTCGGTGACGTCCACACCGGAGTTGGTCATGCCCCAGGCGATGTTCGCGTTGTGGCCGATGACGACGCCGGGCATGCCCGCGAAGGTGTAACCGCTCACGTCGTACTGGCACTTGCTGGAGACGGTGCGGCAGTGCAGGCCCATCTGGTACCAGACGGACGGCAGCGAGGCCGACAGGTGCGGGTCGTTGGCCAGCAGCGGGCTGCCGGTGATCGTGTACTTGCCGGAGACGACCCAGGCGTTGGAGCCGATGCCGTTGCCGTTCACACCGACGGCCGCGGGGACATCGTCGAGGACGTCCTGGAGGCCCGCCAGCTGGCCCTGGAGGGCCGTGGAGGCCGAGGAGGTGCCGCTGGTGCCCGTCGCGCCGCTCGTGGAGCCTGAGGCGGATGGGGAGCCGTCCTGCTCGAACGTCTGGGTGAGCTCGTTGTACTGGCCCTCCTGGACGATCGCCTTGTTGCGGCTGTACGGGTAGTCCGGGTACAGGTCGGCGATCTGCTTGGGGCCGAGGCGGCTGGTCATCAGGGCGCGGTCGATCTCGTCCTGCATGTTGCCGCGCAGGTCCCAGGCCATCGCCTTCAGCCAGGAGATCGAGTCGACGGGCGTCCACTGCTCGGGCTTGTAGTCGTTGGTGAAGCCCAGGGCGGCGTACTCGAGGGAGATGTCCTTGCCGTCCTTGCCCTGGAGGTAGGCGTTGACCCCCTTGGCGTACGCCTGGAGGTACTTCTTCGTGGAGGCCGACAGCTTGGTGTCGTACTCCTTCTTCGCGACGCGGTCCCAGCCGAGGGTGCGCAGGAACTCGTCGTTGTCGACCTGGCCCTTGCCGAACATCTCCGACAGGCGCCCGGAGGTCATGTGGCGGCGCACGTCCATCTCGTAGAACCGGTCCTGCGCCTGGACGTAGCCCTGCGCCATGAACAGGTCCTCGTCGGTGGAGGCGTAGATCTGCGGGATGCCGTAACTGTCACGCTTCACGTCGACCGGCCCCGACAGGCCCTCGAGCGTGATCGAACCCTTGGTCTGCGGGAAGGAGGCGCGGACGGTGCTGATGGACCAGTACGCCCCGTAGGCGATGCCCCCGATGATGGCCAATACCAGAACGAGGACGATCAGACGGGCTTTGCGCCCCTTTTTCCTGCCGGACTTGCCGGGCTTCTGACCCGATGAGGCGGTGGTGTTGGGGGGCATCGCTGTCCTTGCTGTCCTAACGCGAGCGGCAGGGCGGGCTGTCCTTTTGAATGAGCGCTGGAGCAACCATAGGCGCAGGGCCCGACGGCACTTGACGCGGAGTCGGCAACCCGAATGGCCGGGCGTTCGATCTTGCCTTGAGGAGTGTCAAGAAATCGTCAAGAGTTAGGTAAGGTAACGAAGTACTTGGGTGCGGAGACCCGCCACTTCGTGTCCTATGTACGTGAGCCCACGCGCGCGTGATGCCCGTGGGCCAGGGAAGGGAACAGCCGCTGACCGTCCACGACCTCAACCAGCTCCTGCTCGTCTGCTCGCTCGTCCTGCTCGTCGCCGTCGCAGCGGTCCGGATCTCCTCGCGCAGCGGGCTCCCCAGCCTGCTCGTCTACCTGGGCATCGGCATCGCCATGGGCCAGGACGGCATCGGCGACATCAAGTTCGACAACGCCGAACTGACCCAGGTCATCGGATACGCGGCCCTGGTCGTGATCCTGGCCGAGGGTGGCCTGGGCACGAAGTGGAAGGAGATCAAGCCGGCGCTGCCCGCCGCGTCCGCGCTGGCACTGGGCGGGGTCGCGGTGAGCGTCGGGGTCACGGCGACGGCCGCGCACTACCTGATCGGCCTGGAGTGGCGGCAGGCGCTCATCATCGGGGCGGTCGTGTCCTCCACGGACGCGGCGGCGGTCTTCTCCGTCCTGCGGAGAATCCCCCTCCCCGCGCGCGTGACGGGCACGCTGGAGGCCGAGTCCGGCTTCAACGACGCACCCGTCGTCATCCTCGTCGTCGCCTTCTCCACCGCGGGCCCCGTCGAGCACTGGTACGTGCTGATCGGCGAGATAGCCCTGGAGCTGGCCATCGGCGCGGCCATAGGCCTGGCGGTCGGCTGGCTGGGCTCCTGGGGGCTCAGGCACGTGGCCCTGCCCGCCTCCGGTCTCTATCCGATCGCCGTCATGGCGATCGCCGTGACGGCGTACGCGGCGGGCGCACTGGCGCACGGCAGCGGCTTCCTCGGCGTCTACCTCGCCTCCATGGTGATGGGCAACGCCAAGCTCCCGCACTGGCCCGCCACGCGCGGTTTCGCCGACGGGCTCGGCTGGATCGCCCAGATCGGCATGTTCGTCCTGCTCGGCCTGCTCGTCACCCCGCACGAACTCGGCGACGACGTGTGGCCCGCGCTCGTCATCGGGCTCGTGCTGACCATGGTCGCGCGCCCGCTCAGCGTCGTGCTCTGCCTGGTGCCGTTCCGGGTGCCGTGGCAGGAGCAGACCCTCATGTCCTGGGCCGGGCTGCGCGGCGCCGTGCCCATCATCCTGGCGACCATCCCGATGGTGAACGGCGTCGACGGCAGCCGCCGCATCTTCAACATCGTCTTCGTCCTGGTCGTCGTCTACACCCTGGTCCAGGGGCCGACGCTCCCCTGGCTCGCCCGCAAGCTGCGCCTGGGCCAGGACGCCGAGGCCGCCGACCTCGGCATCGAGTCGGCGCCCCTGGAGCGGCTGCGCGGGCATCTGCTGTCCGTCGCGATCCCCGAGGGGTCGAAGATGCACGGCGTCGAGGTCAACGAGCTGCGGCTGCCGGCCGGGGCCGCCGTCACCCTCGTCGTCCGCGATGGAAAATCGTTCGTTCCGCTGCCCACGACGGTGCTGCGCCGCGGGGACGAACTGCTCGTGGTCACCACGGACCCGGTCCGGGACGCGGCGGAGAAGCGACTGCGCGCCGTGGGACACGGGGGCAAGCTGGCCGGCTGGCTGGGCGCGAACGGCGCGGGGCCCGGGCGCTGACGGGGGCGAAGGCGGGGCGCGCCTGGGCGTGCGCGGGGGCGCCCGGACGGAGCGTGCGCGACGCGCTTCAGCGCACTCCATGTCATTAAGGGCGTGTTTCGCACAGTTCACACCCTTCCTAATCGCAGGTGAACACCGCCCATGGTGCTCGTTTTCACAGGAGCATCAGCCGTTGATCCCTGTACGATGAAGGCGCACCCTGATCGAACCAACTCTGCCTGACGCAGAGCTGGCGCGACCGTATGGCGGCCGGGACACCCTCGCAGTGGGCGCCGGTATCTACCGCAGTTCCGCGCATGAGGACAGCTCTCGGCGCCCCCGCACGGGCGCGCTACCAGGCGGCAGAAAGGCACGGGCCGTGGCATCCACGGTCACCACCGAGCCGTCGAAGGACTCGCCGGCTTCCTCCCGCCCCGGATACGGGCAACTGCTGCGCACGCGCGGCGCCTGGACGTTCCTGCTCCCCGGCTTCGCGGCACGCCAGCCGTTCGCGATGCTGACGATCTCCATCGTGCTGCTCGTGCAGCACACCACCGGCTCGTACGGCGCCGCGGGCGGCGCGGCCGCTGTCACCGGTGTTTCCATGGCGCTGTTCGCGCCCTACAGCGGTCGTCTCGCCGACCGCTACGGCCAGCGCACCGTCCTGATCCCCGGCGTGCTGGTGCACGCGCTGTCGGGTCTGACCCTGACGGCGCTCGCGCTCTCCCACGCGCCCCTGTGGGCACTGTTCATCGCCGCCGTTCCCACGGGCGCCTCGGTGCCCCAGATCGGCCCCATGGTGCGCGCCCGCTGGGGCGTGAAGCTCCAGGGCTCGCCCCTCATGAGCACCGCGGCGGCGTTCGAGTCCGTGACGGACGAGCTGACCTTCGTCGTCGGCCCGCTCCTGGCCACCGCCCTGTGCACCGCGGTCGACCCGGCCGCGGGCCTGATGACCGAGGCCGCACTGACCCTGGTCGGCGGTCTGCTGTTCGCCGCGCAGAAGGGCACGCAGCCCCAGGTCGCGGTGGACGGACACGCGCGCGTGGAGCACGCCTCCGCGCTGCGCGTCCCCGGCGTGCGGGTGCTGATCGTGGCGTTCCTGGGGATCGGTTCGGTCTTCGGCGGTATGCAGGTCTCGCTGGCCGCCTTCACCGAGTCGATCGGCGAGCCCGGTCTGAACGGTGTCCTGTACGGCGTCTTCGCCGCGGGCAACATGCTCTCCGGCATCGCGTGCGGCGCCATCGCGTGGAAGGTCGCCCCACAGCGGCGCCTGGTGGTCGGATACGCGGCACTCGCGCTGACGGCCTCCGGTCTGTGGGCCGCGCACTCCGTGCTCGCGCTGGCCGGGCTCGGCCTTCTGGTCGGCATGTCCATCGCGCCCGCGCTGATCACCGGCTACACGCTGGTCGAGAGCCTGGTGCCGGCCGGTGCCCGGACCGAGGCCTTCACCTGGCTGACCGGAGCGGTGGCGCTCGGCCAGGCCGGTGCCGTCACGGTCGCCGGTCAGCTGGAGGACCGCTTCTGGGACGGTGCAGGATTCCTGGTCCCGATGGTCGGCACCCTGCTCGCCCTGGCGACGCTTCTGACCCTGCGTTCACGGCTCGCGGCGCGCCCCCGGAGCCGTACGGTCGCACGTGGCGTCGGTCACCGCGTGCCGGTGACGGTGGACTGATCCTCAGGAATACGTCACTATGGACCGTCGTTAGCACTCATTGAGTGAGAGTGCCAGGAGGAAGACAAGTGCCGACCTACCAGTACCAGTGCACCGAGTGCGGCGAGGGCCTCGAGGCGGTGCAGAAGTTCACCGACGACGCCCTGACCGAGTGCCCCAACTGCGGTGGCCGCCTGAAGAAGGTGTTCTCCGCGGTCGGCATTGTCTTCAAGGGCTCCGGCTTCTACCGCAACGACAGCCGCGGCTCCTCGTCGAGCAGCTCGCCGGCGTCGTCGTCGAAGTCGTCGACGTCCAGCACGTCGTCCTCGTCCACCTCGACGTCGTCGTCCTCGGACTCGAAGTCGTCGAGCAGCGGCACCTCCTCCAGCAGCAGCTCCGCCGCCTGAGGACTCCGCACGCGGGACCCTGTCGTCGTACGACGGCGGGGTCCTCGGTGTTTTCCTGAGCCCGGTCCGGCCCGCTGCCGGCGCCAGCTACTGTGCTGGTCATGGCGAACGCAGAGATCGGCGTAATCGGCGGCTCGGGCTTCTACTCGTTCCTCGACGACGTGACCGAGATCCAGGTGGACACCCCCTACGGCCCGCCCAGCGACTCCCTCTTCCTCGGTGACGTGGCGGGCCGACGCGTCGCGTTCCTGCCCCGGCACGGACGCGGCCACCATCTTCCGCCGCACCGGATCAACTACCGCGCCAATCTGTGGGCGCTGCGGTCGGTGGGCGCCCGCCAGATCCTCGGGCCCTGCGCCGTGGGCGGACTGCGCCCCGAGTACGGGCCCGGCACGCTGCTCGTACCGGATCAGCTGGTCGACCGTACGAAGTCCCGGGCGGGCACGTACTTCGACGGGCTCCCGCTGCCCGGCGGCAACGTGCCCAACGTGGTGCATGTGTCGCTGGCCGACCCGTACTGCCCCGTCGGCAGGACGGCGGCGCTGAAGGCGGCGCGCGGGCGGGACTGGGAAGCCGTGGACGGCGGGACGCTGGTCGTGATCGAGGGGCCGCGCTTCTCGACCCGTGCCGAATCGTTGTGGCACCAGGCGCAGGGCTGGTCGGTGGTGGGCATGACCGGCCACCCCGAGGCGGCGCTCGCCCGTGAACTCGAACTCTGTTACACCTCGTTGACGCTGGTCACGGACCTCGACGCGGGCGCCGAGACCGGTGAGGGCGTCTCGCACGACGAGGTGCTGCGGGTCTTCGCGGCCAACGTCGACCGGCTGCGGGGTGTGCTGTTCGACGCGGTGGCCGCACTGCCGGCGAACGAGGAGCGGGACTGCCTGTGCACAACGGCCCTCGGCGGGATGGATCCGGGCTTCGCACTGCCCTGACGCGGCACGGGCAGTGCGCCTGAAGGGCGGAACTGCCCGTTCGGGTGAGGGAGTTGTCCACAACCAGTCGGTCGTCCACCTGCCTCGGCGGGATTCGGCACCAGGCCTCATCGTGGCCTTGCAAGCCGGTCCCTCGTCACAGGTGGTGGTCCCGTGTCCTTCGCTCCTTCTCCTTCTCCTCTTGTCCCGCGCCCGCCGGGCACCGATACCCCCGCCACGTGCGAGGTGCCGCACTTCGCTCCCGTGCGGGTTCGGGGCGGGCGTTATCAACTGGCCAGGCTCGTACGGCATCGCAGGCGGGCCATCGCGGCGGGCCTCGCCGTCACGGCCGCCGCGCTGTTGGCCGTCGGCCCGGACAAGGCGGACGGGGCACGCGGGCACCCGGCGGCCGCGCCGGTACGGAAGCAGCGCGCCGTCGAGATGGTGACGGCACCGGTGCGTATCGCGGACGGGGCCACGGTTCTGCTGTTGCGGCCGGGTGACCGGGTCGACGTGATCGCCGCCGAGTCGACGGCGACGGGCGGTGACGCGCGGGTGATCGCGCGCGGGGCGCGGGTGAAGAAGGTGCCGGAGCCGCTGGAAGGTGCTGCCGAGAGCGGGGCGCTGGTCGTGCTCTCGGTGCCACGGTCCATCGCGGCGCGCCTCGCGGGCGCGAGCGCGACGGCACGGCTGGCGGTGACGCTGTGTTGAGCCATGTGATCCGCCTGTTGCGCGGATTTCTGTCAAGTCCCCCGTTCGAGCTACCCAATTGGACAGGGTCACCTTGCGTTGACGTAGGTTGCGGAGCTGTTTGTTCCACAACCGCGTGCGAGGAGAGTTCCCTAGGTGAGCGAGAAGAAGGAACCGAGTCTCTGGCAGGGCTTCAAGGCCTTCCTGATGCGCGGCAACGTCGTCGATCTGGCCGTGGCGGTGGTCATCGGAGCCGCCTTCACCAACATCGTGAATGCGGTCGTGAAGGGACTCATCAACCCGCTCGTCGGAGCGATCGGCACCAAGAACCTCGACAGCTACAGCTCGTGTCTGAGCGACAACTGCACGGCCGACGAGGGCATCCAGCTCCTGTGGGGTTCGGTCCTCGGCGCGACGCTGAGCTTCGTGATCACCGCGGCGGTGGTCTACTTCCTGATGGTGCTGCCGATGGCGAAGTACCTGGCGCGGGTGGAGGCCCGCAGGAAGGCCAAGGAGGGCACTCACGAGGTCATCGAGGTGACCGAGCTGGAGGTCCTCAAGGAGATCCGCGACGCGCTGGTCGCACAGCGTGGCTCGGGCCACGACGAGCGGTAGCTGCCGCCACGGCCCGCCGACTGTGGCGGGCCGTGCGGCGGACGGCTCAGAGGTGGTGGGGCGGCTTCTCGTCGAGGAAGCGCTTCAGGTCCGCCGCGCCGTCCGTACCGGGGCGCTCGCCCCAGCCGCGGTCCGTGTCGTCCGAGGACTGCTGGTCCAGCGGGTCGTCGAAGATCAGCGACGGCTTGGGGGCGCGCGGCTCGGGGTCGGGGGTGGTGCTCATGCGTCCAGGGTACGGCCCTGGCGGCGCCGGCCCTGGCCGGTCCGGTCGCCGTACCGGGTCACACCGCGTACAGCCCGTGGGTCTCGAAGACACCCTTGGCCGAGGTGACCTGCTCCGGGGTGGGGCAGGGGGTGTCGTGCAGGGCGAAGGTCCGCCCCAGCGCCTGCCACTTCGCCTCGCCCAGCTTGTGGAAGGGCAGGACGTCGACGCGGCTGACATTGCCGAGCGTGGCGGCGAAGGCGGCGACACCGGCGATGTTGTCGGGTGCGTCGGTGAGACCGGGCACCAGGACGAAGCGGACGTGGACCTCCTTGTCGAGGTCGGCCAGGCGCCGGGCGAAGTCCAGGGTGGGGTCGAGGGGACGGCCGGTGACCTTGCGGTAGGTGGCGCGGTCCCAGGACTTGATGTCGAGCAGGACCAGGTCGGTGTCGCGCAGCAGGGCGTCGGTGGCCCGGACGCCGAGGAAGCCGGAGGTGTCCAGGGCGGTGTGCAGGCCGAGTTCGTGCTTGAAGCGGTGCAGCAGCTCGCCCGTGAAGACGGGCTGGAGCAGTGGCTCTCCCCCGCTGACGGTGGCGCCACCGCCGGCCGCCGCGATGAACCGCGTGTACTTGCCGGCCTCGGCGACCACGTCGGCGGCGGTGGTGCGCTTGCCGTCGCGCATCCGCCACGTGTCGGGGTTGTGGCAGTACAGGCAGGTCAGGGGGCAACCGGACAGGAACGTGACGAACCGGGTGCCGGGGCCGTCGACGCCGGTCGACAGATCCCACGAGTGGACCGAGCCGACCACGGGGCGCCGCGTCGCCGCAGCGGCGGGGGTGGCCGCCGCGGCGCAGGCGCCGCCGCCCGGCGCCGGCGTGGTCGACGCGGGCGGAAGAAGCGTGGTCATCGCCCTGCTCCCTTACAGCGATCCGTGGAATGTGCGGTTGATGACGTCGAGTTGCTGCTCGCGCGTGAGGCGGATGAAGTTGACCGCGTATCCGGAGACCCTGATGGTCAGTTGCGGGTACATCTCGGGGTGCTCCATCGCGTCCTCGAGGGTCGCCTTGTCGAGCACGTTCACGTTCATGTGGAAGCCGCCGCTCGCCATGTAGCCGTCCAGGACGCCGCAGAGGTTGGCGACGCGCTCCTCGGGGGCGCGGCCCAGGGCGTCCGGGGTGATGGTGTTGGTCAGCGAGATGCCGTCCTCCGCGTCGTCGTAGGGGAGCTTGGCGACGGAGAGCGCCGAGGCGATGTACCCGTGTTCGTCGCGGCCGTTCATGGGGTTGGCGCCGGGCGCGAAGGGGGCGCCCGCGCGGCGGCCGTCGGGGGTGTGGCCGGTCTTCTTGCCGTAGACGACGTTCGAGGTGATCGTCAGCACCGACTGGGTGTGCACGGCGTCGCGGTACGTCGGGTGGCGGCGGACCTTCTCCATGAAGTCGTGGACGATCCAGCGGGCGAGTTCGTCGGCCCGGTCGTCGTTGTTGCCGTACGCCGGGTAGTCGCCCTCGACGACGTAGTCGACGGCGAGGCCCGTTTCGTCCCGGACGACCTTCACGCGCGCGTGCCGGATCGCGGACAGGGAGTCGGCGGCGACCGACAGGCCGGCGATGCCGCACGCCATGGTGCGCAGGATCTTCCGGTCGTGCAGGGCCATTTCGAGGCGCTCGTAGGCGTACTTGTCGTGCATGTAGTGGATGACGTTGAGCGCGTGGACGTAGGTCTTCGCGAGCCAGCCGAGCATGGCGTCGTAGCGGGCGAGGACGGTGTCGTAGTCGAGGTACTCGTCGGTGATCGGCTCGAAGCCCTCGACGACCGGCTTGCCGGAGACCTCGTCGCGGCCGCCGTTGATGGCGTACAGCAGTGCCTTGGCGACGTTCACGCGGGCGCCGAAGAACTGCATCTGCTTGCCCATGGCCATCGCGGAGACGCAGCAGGCGATGGCGGTGTCGTCGCCGTACTTGGGGCGCATCAGGTCGTCGGACTCGAACTGCAGGGCGCTGGTGTCGATGGCGACCTGGGCGGCGTACGACTTGAAGGCCTCGGGCAGGCGCGGCGACCAGAAGACGGTGAGGTTGGGTTCGGGGGCGGGGCCGAGGTTGTAGAGGGTGTTGAGGGCGCGGAAGGTAGTTCGGGTGACCAGAGGGCGCCCGTCCTCGCCGAGGCCCGCCATGGACCAGGTGACCCAGGTGGGGTCGCCGGAGAAGCCCTCGTTGTACTCGGGGGTGCGCAGGAAGCGCACGATGCGGAGCTTGATGACGAAGTCGTCGATCAGTTCCTGGGCCTCGGTCTCGGTGAGCAGGCCGCGTTCGATGTCCCGCTGGAGGTAGATGTCGAGGAAGGCGTCGATGCGGCCGATCGACATGGCGGCGCCGTTCTGCTCCTTGACGGCGGCGAGGTATGCGAAGTACAGCCACTGGACGGCCTCGCGGCCGGTGCTGGCCGGGCCGGAGATGTCGTGGCCGTAGGAGAGAGCCATGGCCTTGAGTTCTTCGAGGGCGCGGATCTGCTCGGCGACTTCCTCGCGTTCCTGGATCACCTCCGCACTCGGCCACTCGACTTCGAGAGCGCTTTTGTCCGCTCGCTTCGCGACGATGAGCCGGTCGACGCCGTAGAGGGCGACGCGGCGGTAGTCGCCGATGATGCGGCCGCGGCCGTAGGAGTCGGGCAGGCCGGTGATGATGCCGGAGGAGCGGCAGGCGCGGATCTCGGGGGTGTAGGCGTCGAAGACGCCGTCGTTGTGGGTCTTGCGGAACTTGGTGTAGATCTCCCGGACGGCGGGGTCGGCCGCGTACCCGTAGGCGCCCAGGGCGCTCTCGACCATGCGCCAGCCGCCGTTGGGCATGATGGCGCGCTTGAGCGGGGCGTCGGTCTGGAGGCCGACGATCAGGTCGAGGTCGGGGTCGATCCAGCCGGGCGCGAAGGCGTCGATGCGGGACGGGGTGCTGACGTCGACGTCGTGGACACCGCGCGCGATCTCCTCGGGAAACATCGCGAGGAGCTTGTTCCAGACCTTGGTGGTGCGCTCGGTGGGGCCGGCGAGGAAGGAGGCGTCGCCCTCGTAGGGGGCGTAGTTGCTCTGGACGAAGTCTCGGACGGCGATGGCGTCGCGCCACAGCCCGCCGCGGAAGCCGGCCCAGGCGTCCCCCGGCGCCGAGGTGTGCTGCGCCGTCTCCTCGGCCGGAGTGGCGGTCGTGGTTTCCGCAGGGATGGCAGTCATGGCCCGCACCTTCCACATCGCTTCGTCGGTACGGCTCCATTGCACGCCCGCGCGGGCGGCTCCGCGGGCCGCGTTGGTCCCGATCTGCGGGACCAACGTCCCGACACCGCGCGGCCCGGACGGGGGGCGGGCCAGCTGACCTGGCGCTTTCTCCAAGCCCTTGGGCCCCTGACCGCTTGTGAATCCGTTCACAAGAATTTCTGGCCGGTATCTGGTGTGCTTGGACGCATGACGTCCAGTTCGACTCCGTCCCCGGCGCCCTCCGACGCGCACGCCACCCGGAGCCCTCTGCGGAGGCTCAGCGCCCGCGGGCGCGACGAGGCCCATCGGGTCGCCTCTCCTCTGGAGCTCTTCTTCGACCTGTGCTTCGTGGTGGCCATCGCCCAGGCGGGCGTGCAACTGGTGCACTCCATCGCCGAGGGGCACGCCGGCGAGGGCATCCTCAACTACGCGATGGTCTTCTTCGCCATCTGGTGGGCCTGGATGAACTTCTCCTGGTTCGCCTCGGCGTACGACAACGACGACGTCCTGTACCGAGTCGTCACCCTGATCCAGATCGCCGGCGTGCTGGTGCTCGCGGCCGGGGTGTCGCGGGCCTTCGAGGATCACGACTTCCTGGCCGTCTGGCTGGGCTATGTGATCATGCGGCTCGCCCTGTCCGCGCAGTGGATACGCGTGGCGCTGTCCACCGAGGGCGCGGAGCGGACGATGGCCCTGCGGTACGCCCTTGGCGTGCTGCTCTGCATGGTCGGCTGGACGGGGCTCGTGGTCCTGCCCGAGGGGGCGCGGCCCTGGGTGTTCCTCGTGATGGCGGTGATCGAGATGTGCGTGCCGGCGTATGCCGAGAAGGACTTCAACTCCTCCTGGCACCCGCACCACATCGCCGAGCGGTACGGACTGTTCACCATCATCGTCCTCGGCGAGACGATCGCCGCGGCCACGATCGCCGTGAAGTCCGCCGTCGAGGAGAACGACGCGCTCGGCGAACTGCTGCCGATCGCCACGGGCGGACTGCTGATCGTGTTCGCGGCCTGGTGGATCTACTTCGTGGTGCCGATCCACGGCAGGCTGCACAGCAACAAGCAGGCGTTCCTGTGGGGCTACGGCCACTACCTGATCTTCGCCTCGGCCGCCGCGATCGGCGCCGGACTGGAGGTCGCGGTCGAACAATCCGTCGGCAAGGCACACATCTCCACGCTGGCCGCGTCGGCCGCCGTCACGCTGCCGACAGCGCTGTATCTCCTCACCGTCTGGGCCCTGCACTCGCGCTACTTCAAGGTGGGCACCGCGCAGCAGCTGGTGCTGCCGGTCACCGCGCTGCTGGTCATCGCCTGCACGTTCCTGGGCGACTGGGCGGTCCTCGCGGCCGGCGTCGTGTCGGCGCTCGCGGTGGCGACGGGGACGACGCTGACGGCGCGCATGGTGGCCCGGGAGAGCCGGGAGGCGGCACCGACACCGGTCGGGTGAGCGCCGGTGTCGACGCCGACGTCGGTGCCGGTGCCGCGCGGATGGGCTGGTGCGGGTGCGGCCTGGACGAGACTGGGGGCATGACAGTTGACGCTCTGACGGACGTCGCCGGCGTGCGCGTGGGACACGCGACGCGCACCGGCGACGGTTGGCTGACCGGCACCACCGTGGTGCTCCCCCCGGAAAGCGGCGCCGTCGCCGCCGTGGATGTACGCGGGGGCGGGCCCGGCACCAAGGAGACCGACGCCCTCGACCCCCGCAACGTCGTGCAGAAGGCCGAGGCGATCGTCCTGACCGGCGGCAGCGCGTACGGGCTCGACGCCGCGACCGGCGTGATGGCGTGGCTGGAGGAGCAGGGGCGCGGGGTGCGGGTCGGGGTGGATCCGACGCATGTCGTTCCCGTCGTACCGGCCGCCTGCGTCTTCGATCTCGGGCGCGGTGGTGACTTTCGGGCGAGGCCGGATGCGGCGCTGGGGCGGGCGGCGGTGGAGGCGGCCGCGGCGAGCGCGCTCGGGGCGCGCGTTCGGGAAGGGGGCGTGGGCGCGGGTACGGGCGCCGCTGTCGGGCCGATGAAGGGCGGGGTCGGCAGCGCGAGCGTCGTGCTCGGGTCGGGGATCACGGTCGCCGCGCTGGTGGTGGCGAACGCGGCGGGATCCGTGATGGATCCGGAAACGGGCGTTCTGTACGGGGAGTTGTTTGAGGGGCGCGTGGACTACCCGGAGGCGCATGTCCACGAGGCCGCGCGCCGGCGCCTCGCCGAGACCGCGGCGAAGAACACGCCTCCCCTCCTGAACACCACGCTCGCGGTGGTCGCCACCGACGCGGACCTGTCGAAGGCACAGGCGCAGAAACTCGCGGGCACGGCGCACGACGGCATCGCGCGCGCCGTGCGACCGGTGCACCTCCTGAACGACGGCGACACGGTGTTCACCCTGGCGACAGGGCAGCGTGCGCTCGACGCCGAGCACCCCCTGGCGCTGAACGAACTCCTCGCGGCGGGCGCCGACATGGTGACGCGTGCGATCGTGCGCGCTGTGCGTGCGGCCGAGTCGGTGAGGGGGCCGGGCGGGGAGTGGTTGTCGTACGGGGAGTTGTACGGGGGTCGGTGACGGAGGCGAGGCGCCCGCGCTCTCGGGTGTGAGCCGCCGCGCCGCCAACGCGCGGCGCCCCGCGGCGTCGGGGCCGAGGTGCGCCTCGGCCGGTGGCTCATTTCGTGTGGGGATTGTCCCGGTTGTGTCACGCGATGGCGTTCAGCGCGCTCGCGGGGAACCCGACCGGCCATGCATGCGCTCTTTGTCCACGCACTGGAGCGGATCACGCACATCACACGAATCGGGAGCAGCTCGTGACAACGCCGGACATAGCAAAGCGGCGCGCACTGGGGGCCTGTGCCGTCCTGGCGGTCGGCGCCCTCACCCTCACCGCCTGTGGCGGCGGCGCCGACGGCAAGAACGACGGCAAGGGCGCCGGGGACTCCCCGAAGACGTCGGCGGCGAAGATCGTCATCTCGGCCAAGGACGGCTCGACGGGCGCGTCGATCAACACCACGGGGGTGAAGGTCAGCGGGGGCGCGCTCACCGGCGTGAAGATGAAGGTGGCCGGGACGGGGCAGGACGTACCGGGCACGCTCACCGCGGGCGGGGGGAGTTGGCAGCCGAAGGAGCAGTTGGAGCGGGGCACGAAGTACGAGATATCGGCGACCGCGAAGGACGCCGACGGTCGCGCCACCTCCGCGGACTCGACGTTCACCACGGTCAGCAAGGCGAACAGCTTCATCGGGACGTACACGCCGGACGGTGGTACGACGGTGGGGGTCGGGATGCCGGTGTCGTTCAGTTTCGACAGGGCGATCAGTGACAAGAAGGCCGTGCAGTCGCACATCACGGTCTCCTCCAGCAGCGGGCAGCAGGTGGTCGGGCACTGGTTCGGGTCGCAGCGGCTCGACTTCCGGCCGCAGGAGTACTGGAAGGCCGGCTCCAAGGTCACGATGAAGATCGACCTGGACGGCGTGAAGGGCGCGAACGGCGTCGTCGGGGTGCAGAAGAAGACCGTCAGCTTCACGATCGGGCGGTCGCAGGTCTCCACGGTCGACGTGAACACGCAGACCATGACGGTCATGCGCGACGGCAAGACCTTCAAGTCAGTGCCCATCTCGGCGGGCAGCCCGGAGTTCACCACCTACAACGGGCAGATGGTGATCTCCGAGAAGTTCCCGAAGCTGCGGATGGACAGCCGGACGGTCGGGCTCAAGAACGCCTACGACATCCCGGACGTGCCGCACGCCATGCGTCTGACGCAGTCGGGGACCTTCATCCACGGCAACTACTGGTACAAGAAGTCCAATCCGCCCTTCGGCCGGACCGGCACCAGCCACGGGTGCGTGGGGTTGCAGGACGTGCAGGGCGGCTCGGGGGCGACGAACGCCAAGTGGTTCTACGACAACTCCATCCTCGGGGACGTCGTGATCGTCAAGAACTCCCCCGACAAGTCGGTGGCGCCGGACAACGGACTCAACGGCTGGAACCTGTCGTGGAGCGAGTGGACCACGGGAAGCGCCGTGTGAGCGCCTGCGGGGCACCCTGGCGCCCCTCGGGCGTCCGTGCGCCGTCCGGCCGCCGCTGCACGCCAAGTGCCGTCTGACCGGCTGTTTTTGACGGATCTTCGGGCCGCGTGGGAACTTCTCACACGGCCCGGGCGTTTTCTGTGCGCACGTTTTCTCGGTTCCCGGACATGATGTCCGACCGAGGGGCTACGGTATGCACCCACAAGGTGACATGCAGCAACGCCGGGAGAAACCTTGAGCGTTCCGTACGAGACGGCAGCGTACGAGCCACGCGAGTCGCCCGAGTCTCCGGAGGAGCACCTCGCGCGACTCCTCGGCCGCGCGCTGAACTCCTTCGAGCTGCCCGACGAGGTGATACAGCGCCTCGACTGCGCGCTGGCGCACGACAGCTCACTGCACTCCGCGCACCACAGCGCGGGGCTGCACCGCGAGACGTACCGCCACGCCTGGCTGCTCGCCGACGGTTCCGCGCTCACGCTGTGGGAGCTCGTCCACAACACCGCGCCGGGCAGCGAGCCGCAGCACGAGGTGTACGTCGACGAGGAGGAGCTGCGCGCGGCCACGGCCCGGCTGCCGTTGCCCGCGGACACCCCCGACTTCGAGCTCCCGGTGACGGTGCAGCTGTCGCCGATCCCCGCGCCCCGGCACGCGTACGTGCCCGACGACTCCGCGGACCACGCGCGCCGGCTCCTGCGCCGCGCCGAGAACCCGGACCGGCCGGGCGCGGAGACGGCGGCGCTGCTGGCGAACGCGTTCGCGCACCAGATCACGCAGGCGTTCGGGCGGCCGTGCCGCGCCGGGCGTATCGGGCTGTGCTTCTCGCTCTACGAGCACGCGTTCCTGCTGCGCGACGGCGAGGAGGTCTCCCTGTGGGAGGTCGAGCACACGGCCACGCCCGACGGGCGGCACATGTGCGAGGTGTACGTCTCCGAGGACGCCGCCCGGGACGCGATGGAGCGGCGGGCAGCGCGCGTCTCGTGACGCACGCCGACGCGGCGAGCGGGTGAGCGCTCGGGCGTCAGCGGCCGTCGCTGAGCTGTCGTACCAGCCCTGCGAAGGCGTCCCGTTCCGCCGGGGTCAGCTGGACGGCCTCCAGGTCGGGGCCGGCCTGCCGCTGGTACGGAAGGCCCTGGAGGGCGTGGGCGGGCCCCCACAGGGCGGCCGCGCGGCCGCGGCGCAGGACGCGGGTCAGGCCGATCGCCCAGACGACGGTCGCCAGGGCGAGGACGGCCATGCCCGTCAGCTGGTAGATCGAGACGTGCTCAGGCATGCGCCCCAGTAGACACCACGGTCCGGGACTTTGGTCCCGGACCGTGACGTATCTCGCAGGTGCCGTGAACAACTCACAGCGGCCGAAAGGGACATGCGCGGGGCGCGAACGGCTGCGGTCGGCCGCAGCCCCGTCCCGCCAGGGTTGCGGCCGACCGCCGTCGGCGCCGGTGCCTCTGTTACGCCGCCACCGGCTGCTTCTGCTCGGCCGCCGGGGCGGACGCGGGGTCGTCGGAGGCGGTGGCAGCGCCTCCCGGGGCCGTCTTGCGCAGGCCCTTGAGGAGGATCACCAGGCCCGCCGTGACGGCCGTACCGACCGCGATGGCCAGCAGGTACAGGAACGGCTTGCCGATGAGGAAGGTGACCCAGATGCCGCCGTGCGGGGCGCGCAGAGTGGAGCCGAAGGCCATGGTCAGCGCGCCGGTGACCGCGCCGCCCGCCATGGAGGCGGGGATGACGCGCAGCGGGTCGGCCGCGGCGAACGGGATGGCGCCCTCGGAGATGAAGGAGGCGCCGAGGACCCAGGCCGCCTTGCCGTTCTCGCGCTCGGTCTCGGTGAACAGCTTCTTGCGGACGGTGGTGGCGAGGGCCATGCCCAGCGGGGGCACCATGCCGGCGGCCATCACGGCGGCCATGACCTTCATCGCCGAGTCGCTCGGGTCCTGTACGGCGATGCCGGCGGTGGCGAAGGCGTAGGCGACCTTGTTGACCGGGCCGCCCAGGTCGAAGCACATCATCAGGCCGAGGAGGATGCCGAGGAGGATGGCGTTGGTGCCGGAGAGGCCGTTGAGCCAGTCGGTCATGGCCTCCTGCGCGTTGGCGATCGGCTTGCCGATCACGATGAACATCAGGAAGCCGACGACGATCGACGAGATCAGCGGGATCACCACCACCGGCATGATGCCGCGCAGCACCGGTGGGATCTTGATCTTCTGGATGGCAAGGACGACGCCACCGGCCAGCAGACCGGCGACCAGGCCGCCGAGGAAGCCGGCGGCGATGTTGACGGAGATCATGCCGCCGACGAAGCCGGGCACGAGGCCGGGACGGTCGGCCATGCCGTAGGCGATGTAGCCGGCGAGGACGGGGATCAGGAAGCCGAAGGCGACGCCGCCGATCTGGAAGAGGAGGGCACCCCAGCTGTCGACCTGGCCCCAGTCGAAGTGGTCCATGACCGGCTTGGCCTCGTTGATCTGGTAGCCGCCGATCGCGAAGCCGAGGGCGATCAGCAGACCGCCGGCCGCGACGAACGGGACCATGTAGCTCACGCCCGTCATCAGCCACTTGCGCAGCTTGGTGCCGTAGCTGTCACCGGCGTCGCCCGCGCGCTCGACCGGCGTGGAGCCGGTCCCGGGGGTGCCCGTGACCTCACCGCGCGCCGCCTTGCCGCGCACCTCGGTGATGAGCTCGGCGGGGCGGTTGATGCCCGCCTTCACGCCGACGTCGACGGTGGGCTTGCCGGCGAAGCGGTCCTTGTCGCGTACGGGGACGTCGTGGGCGAAGATCACGCCGTCCGCCGCCTCGATGACGGCCGGGTCGAGCCGGGTGAAGCCGGCCGAGCCCTGGGTCTCGACGACGAGTTCGACGCCCGCCTCGCGGCCCGCGTTCTCCAGGGACTCGGCCGCCATGTAGGTGTGGGCGATGCCGGTCGGGCAGGAGGTGACGGCGACGATACGGAAGGGGCGCGCGTCGGCGGCGTCCGCCCCGCTCGCGTCCGTGGCGCCCGGCGCCGGAGCGGTCGCGCCGTCCGGCGCCGGGGCCGCGGTTCCCGTGGCGGTGTCGGCGGAGGCCGCCGCCGACACCGCCACGGAGTTCGAAGAGGCGCCCGCGGGGGCGCTCGCCGATGCGCCGGGCGCGTCGGAGGCGTCCGCCGCCGGCGCGTCCCCGCGAATGAGCGCCGCCGCAGTGGCCGCGTCGCCCGCCGCGCGCAGTGCGTCGGTGAACTCCGTGTTCATCAGCTGCCGCGCCAGTGACGACAGGATCGTCAGGTGGGCGTCGTCGGCGCCGGCCGGCGCGGCGATGAGGAAGATCAGGTCGGCGGGGCCGTCCGCCGCGCCGAAGTCGATCCCGGCGGCGCTGCGCCCGAAGGCGAGCGTCGGCTCGGTGACGTGCGCGCTGCGGCAGTGCGGGATGCCGATGCCGCCGTCGAGGCCGGTCGGCATCTGGGCCTCGCGGGCGGCCACGTCGGCGAGGAAGCCGTCCAGGTCGGTCACCCGGCCCAGGGCCACCATGCGCTCGGCGAGGGCACGCGCCGCCGCTTCCTTGGTGTCGGCGGACAGGTCGAGATCGACCAGGTCCGCGGTGATCATGTCGCTCATCGCGGGCTCCTTCGCACGCGTATCGCCCGGGGAGTGGAGTGGGCGGGGGCGGGGACGGGGGTGCAGTGGGGGGTCATGGGGGTGAGTTCGGAGGTGAACTCAGCGGTGAGTTCGGGGGCGAACTCGGGGGTGGTGGGGGCGGGGCCGGGGAAACCTCGCCCCCACCGGGAGACAGGGCGACTCAGGTGGCCCTGCCTCCCGCAGGCCGCGGCGAGTAACGGGGAGCCTCGCCGCTTCATGGCCGGTCCACTGGGGAGTGCCGGGGGCGTGGACGACGCCGAGCGATCCGGGTCGGGCGCCCTCGGCGCCGTAGAGGCAGAGAAGGAACCGTGCGCCTCGGGTGCCGTCACCGCCGTGGAAGGAGAGCCGTGGGCTTCCGGCGCCCTCACCACCGCAGATGGAGAGCCGTATGCCTGCGGCCCCCTCACCACCGCAGAAGCAGAGCCGTGAGCCTCCGGCGCCGTCACCACCGCAGAAGCAGAGCCGTATGCCTCCGGCGCCCTCACCGCCGTACGCGCCAAGCGGTTCGTCATGTCACCGGCTCCTTCAGTACGCGGTCCGCCGGGACCTCCGCCGTGACCGTCACCGCGGCCGGGTCCAGGTCGGACGGGGTCGGCATGACGCTGCCGGGGAGTTGTACGGCGGCGGCGCCGTGGGCGACCGCCGAGGCGAGGGCCTCCGGGCCGCTGCCGCCGGCGATGAGGAAACCGGCGAGGGAGGAGTCACCGGCGCCCACGTTGCTGCGGACGACGTCCACGCGGGCGCTAGCGAACCAGGTGCCCGAGCCGTCCACGAGGAGTTGCCCGTCGGCGCCCAGGCTCGCGAGCACGGCGCGTGCGCCCATCTCGCGCAACTCCTCGGCCGCCTTCACGGCGTCGCCCACCGTGGACAGGGGGCGCCCGACGGCTTCCGCGAGCTCCTCGGCGTTCGGCTTCACCACGTCGGGGCGTTCGCGCAGCGCCTCCAGGAGCGCACGCCCCGAGGTGTCCAGCGCGATGCGCGCGCCCCCGGCGTGCGCCCGCGCGACCACATCGGCGTACCACGACGGCGCGAGCCCCCGCGGCAGGCTCCCGCAGCACGCGATCCAGTCCGCGTCCGGCGACTGCGCCCGCACCGTCTCCAGGAGCAGCTCCTGCTCCTGCGCCGACAGCTCGGGACCCGGCGCGTTGATCTTCGTCAGTACGCCGTCGGACTCGGCCAGCGCGATGTTGGAGCGGGTGGCGCCCGCGACCGGGACCGGCGCGACCTCGATGCCCTGCGCGTCGAGCAGATCCGCCACGAGCGCCCCCGGCGCACCACCCAGGGGCAGGACCGCGACCGTGCGCCGTCCGGCGGCCGCCACGGCGCGCGAGACGTTCACGCCCTTGCCGCCGGGGTCCATGCGCTCGCCGGTGGCGCGGATGACCTCGCCGCGCTCCAGTGCGGGAACCTCGTAGGTGCGGTCCAGGGACGGGTTCGGGGTGACGGTGAGGATCATGCGCGCACTACTTCCGTGCCGCCGCGCTCGATGGCGGTGGCGTCTTCGGGGCTCAGCCCGCTGTCGGTGATCAGCAGGTCCACGTCGCTCAGGTCGCCGAAGCGGGCGAAGTGCTCCTGGCCGTGCTTGGAGGAGTCGGCGAGCAGCACGACCCGGCGGGCGGCGGCGATCGCCGCGCGCTTCACCGCGGCCTCGGCGAGGTCGGGGGTGGTGAGGCCATGGTCGGCGGAGAAGCCGTTGGCCGCCACGAAGAGGACATCGGCCCGGATCTCGCCGTACGCCCGGAGGGCCCAGGCGTCGACGGCGGCGCGCGTGCGATGCCGTACGCGGCCTCCGACGAGGTGGAGCTGGATGCCGGGGTGGTCCGCGAGGCGGGCCGCGATCGGCAGGCTGTGCGTGACGACGGTGAGCGCCGCCTCCAGCGGGATGGCGCCGGCCAGGCGGGCGACCGTGGTGCCGGCGTCGAGGATCAGGGTGCCCTCGGTCGGCAGTTCGGCGACGGCCGCCTTGGCGATGTGGTCCTTCTCGTCGGCCGCCGTCGTCTCGCGCTCGGCGAGGTCCGGCTCGAAGTCGAGGCGCCCGGCCGGGATGGCACCGCCGTGCACCCGGCGCAGCAGGCCGGCGCGGTCGAGGGCCTTGAGGTCCCGGCGGATCGTCTCCGCGGTGACCTGGAACTCCTCGGCCAGCGACACCACGTCCACTCGCCCGCCGTCACGCGCGAGCCGGAGGATCTCCTGCTGCCGCTCCGGTGCGTACATGTCCGCTCGCCTCCGACTCGATGTCCGGCCGTGTCCGGCTTGATGTCCGGCCGCTTCCGGCCGCTTCCGGCCAGTGCCCGAACTTGTGGTTTCGCTGGGAGGCTACGCCCGGATTTCCGGAAAGTAAACAGGTTCGGGCCTGATTCGGGCATGAACGGACTTCCGGCCAGGTAAAGACAGGCGGAAGGCCCGGCGCCCACAGGGCGCCGGGCCTTTCTCCACTTCCCCAGGCTTCTCGGGTCAGACCAGCTCCGGCTCCTCCCCAGCCCCCTCCAGATGCTGCGCCCCCCGCTTCGGCAGCGCGAACATCAGCAGGAAGATCAGGGCCATGATCGCCGCGACCCAGCCCAGCGCGTGCTGGAAGGCGTCCACGAAGACCGGGCCCACCTGCTCGCGGCGCAGCACGTCCGGGATCTCGTTGAAGAAGACGACCGAGACCAGGCCGAGCCCGAGCGCGTTGCCCATCTGCTGCACGGTGTTGATGAGGCCGGACGCCGAGCCCGCGTGCTCGCGCGGTACGCCCGACAGCACCATGTCCGTCAGCGGGGCGAAGATCAGGCCCATGCCGAGGCCCATCACGACCAGCGGGAGGGCCATCTGCCAGGGGGCGATGGCGGTGCCGTACCGGCCGGCCTCCCAGAGGTAGAGCAGGACGCCCGCGACCATGGTCAGCGCGCCGGACTGGAGGACCGTGCGGCCTCCCACGCGCGGGACCAGCTTCTGCACCGACAGGCCCGCCGCCGTGGACACGGCGATCGAGAACGGCACCCCGGTCAGGCCCGCCTTGAGCGGCCGCCAGCCCAGTCCGACCTGCATGTACATCGTCCACACCAGGAAGAAGATGCCGAGACCGATACCGAAGACGGTCTGGACGGCGACGCCCGCGGCGAAGCTCTTCACGCGGAACAGGGAGAGTTCGATGAGCGGGGAGCCGTCGCGGGCGGTCTTGCGCTTCTCGTACGTCACGAGCGCGGCGAGGACGACGAACGCGCCGGCCATCGACACGTACCCCCACAGCGGCCAGCCCAGCTCACGGCCGCGGGTCAGCGGGTAGAGCAGCATGAGCAGGCCCAGGGTCACCAGGGCGACGCCGACCAGGTCGAGCTTCAGGGCGCGCGGGGCCTTGGACTCGGTGATGTAGCGGCTGCCGAGGATCAGGCCCGCGATGCCGACCGGGAGGTTGATGAGGAAGATCGGGCGCCATTCCAGGCCGAAGAGGTTCCACTCCGTCAGCAGCGCGCCCAGCAGCGGACCGGACACCGCGCCCAGGCCGACGATCGCGCCGAACAGGCCGAAGACCTTGCCGCGCTCCTCCGCCGGGAACGTCGCGTGCACGATCGACAGCACCTGCGGCACCATCAGCGCCGCCATGCCGCCCTGAAGGAACCGGGAGGCGACCAGCATCTCCGGGTTCGCGGCGAGGCCGCACAGCGCGGAGGCGAGGGTGAAGCCACCGATGCCGATGAGGAACAGCCGCTTGCGGCCGTGGATGTCGCCGAGGCGTCCGCCGGTGATCAGGCCCGCGGCGAAGGCGAGGGCGTAGCCGGCCGTTATCCACTGGATCTGGCTGACGCTCGCGCCCGCCTCGGCCCGGATGGACGGGATGGCGATGTTGACGATCGTGACGTCGACGAGGTCCATGAAGGCCGCGGTCATCACGATCGCGAGGGCGAACCAGCGACGCCGGTCGGGCGCCGACGCGGCCGCCGGCACAGGCGAGGACGCGGGCGAGGACCCGGGCAAAGACGCAGGTGTAGGCGTGGAAACCACGGTTTCGGTGGAGGTCATGTACTCAAGCTACGACCCCATTAGGTCAGATCGTGTCCTAGATGTACGGCATCCTCGAACTCATGACGACGGATACTCCGGCCCGGCTCCTCCAGCTCCTCTCCCTCCTCCAGACCCCGCGGGAATGGCCCGGCGGCGAGCTCGCCGACCGGCTCGGGGTGTCCCGCCGTACCGTGCGGCGGGACATCGACCGGCTGCGGGAGCTGGGCTATCCCGTGCAGGCGAGCAAGGGGTCCGACGGCGGCTACCGGCTCGTCGCGGGCAAGGCGATGCCGCCGCTCGTCCTCGACGACGAGGAGGCGGTCGCCATCGCGGTCGGGCTGCGGGCGGGCGCCGGGCACGCGGTCGAGGGGGTCGACGAGGCGTCCGTGCGGGCGCTGGCCAAGCTGGAGCAGGTGCTGCCGTCCCGGCTGCGGCACCGGGTCTCCACGCTCCAGACCGCGACGACCGCGCTGACCAGCGGGGACGGAGCGAGCATCGCGCCCGAGACGCTGACGGTCATGGCGTCGACCGTCGCGGGACACGAGCGGCTGCGGTTCGCCTACCGCACGAAGGACGGGACCGGGTCGCGGCGGGTCGTGGAGCCGTATCGGCTGGTCTCCACCGGGCGGCGGTGGTACCTCGTGGCGTACGACCTCGATCGCGACGACTGGCGTACGTTCCGGGTCGACCGGGTGAGCGAGCCGTTCGCCACGGGGGCGCGGTTCGCTCCGCGGGAGTTGCCCACGGGGAGTGCGGCGGAGTACCTGCGGCAGTCGATGTACCGGCGGCAGGAGACGTACGAGTTCGCCGTCACGTTCGCCGCTCCGGCGGAGGTGGTCGCGGCGCGGGTACCGAGGTGGGTGGGGGTGCCGGAGGCGGTGGGTGAGGGGCGCTGTCGACTGCGGGGGGAGTCGGGGGACGCGGTGGAGTGGCTGGCGGTTCGGCTGGCGATGACGGGGGTCGACTTCACGGTGGAGGCACCGGGGGAACTGGTGGAGTGTGTACGGGGGTTGGGGGATCGGCTGGTCCGGGCTGCGGGTGGGTGAGGTGTACGACGCCGGGCTGAGGCCAAGGCCCCGCCCGTTGCTACTCCCCCGCCCAGGGAAACCCCTCCAACGCCCCCAGATTCCGCAACGCCAACTCCGCCGGACCACCCGGGCCGCTCGCCCGCCTGTCGTCCGCCACCCATGCCTCCACCGCCGTCCGCACCGCCGCGCTCGCGACCGCCGCGGCGAAGCGCAGCTCGACGGTGGCGACAGGAGCGGCAACGTTGTCGGCACCGCCAGACCCCCGCTCCGCCAGCACCTCCCCCAACACCCGCTCAGAATCCCGGCACACCTCCGCCCACACCTTCCCCAGCGCCGGGCTGGAGTCCGCGAGGCGGATCAGCGTGCGGACCCATTCCCAGGACGCGGCGGAGACGCCGACGCCCGGTGTCAGCGTGTGCCGCACCGCGTGTTCCAGGGCCTCCGGCACGGACAGTTGCGCCGGTGCCTCCCGTACCGCTTCCGCCCAGCGCTGGGCGCCTGCCGCGTAGAGCGGGGCGACGGCCTCCTCCTTGGTCGCGAAGTACCGGTAGAAGGTGCGCGGCGCGATGCCCGCGGCCTGGGCGATGTCCTCGGCGCGTGTGGCGCGCAGCCCGCGGCTGGCGAAGAGCCCCGCCGCCGCCCTGGCGATGTCCATCCGCGTCTCGGCTTTTCGTCGCTCGGTCAGCGAGGCCGGAGCGGAAGAGGAGGCGGCACGGGAGGTGGAACGGGAGGTGGAACGCGGTGCTGGGGTGGGGCTGCTCACATCGGCAGGCTATGCCCATGTGACACAATCTGCCATCCGGCGGGCCACCCCGGGGTTCAGGTACGGGGTGACCCGCCGTCCAGCATGCCCTGCCGTGTCCCGCGCGTCGAACAAGGGCAGAGCCGGACCCCGGCACCCGGGGGGAGGGCGCCGGAGTCCGGCTCTCGGGAGAGTCCCGGCGCCGGGGGGAGTGCGTCGGGACTTGGCTCTCGGGGCCCCGGGCCATAGCCCGGAACCCGATCTCATCTCACCGAACTGAACTCGACCTCAAACGCGACCTCGAACGCGAGGTCGGTCACGCAGTCGGCTCGTCGGCCTGTCGGCTTCTCTTCGAACTCATGGACCCTGAAAGGTTGTTCCCAGCGTCCTGCCCGTTGAAGCGACCCAACTCCGCCATGTTTGCGCCGCCTTGAGACACCCGGCGCACGCGGGCACACCCGCGCCGTGGCGGGCCTTACGCGGCCGCGTCGAACCCGGTGTCCCGGGCCAGCTTCTTCAGTTCCAGCAGGGCGTGCTTCTCGATCTGACGGATGCGCTCGCGCGTCAGGCCGTGCTCCTTGCCGACCTCGGTGAGCGTGCGCTCCCGGCCGTCCTCGATGCCGTACCGCATCTTGATGATGGAGGCCGTGCGCTGGTCGAGGCGGCCGATCAGGCCGTCCAGTTCCTCGCTGCGCAGCAGCGTCAGGACGGACTGCTCGGGCGACACCGCGGAGGTGTCCTCCAGCAGGTCGCCGAACTGGGTGTCGCCGTCGTCGTCCACCGACATGTTCAGCGAGACCGGGTCGCGGGCCCAGTCCAGGACGTCCGTCACGCGCTCGGCCGTGGAGCCCAGTTCCTGCGCGATCTCGGCGGGCTCCGGGTCGCGGCCGTTCTCCCGGTTGAACTCGCGCTGGACGCGGCGGATGCGGCCGAGTTCCTCGACGAGGTGGACGGGGAGCCGGATCGTGCGCGACTGGTCGGCTATCGAGCGGGTGATGGCCTGCCGGATCCACCAGGTCGCGTACGTCGAGAACTTGAAGCCCTTGCGGTAGTCGAACTTCTCCACCGCGCGCACCAGGCCCGCGTTGCCCTCCTGGATCAGGTCGAGCAGGGGGAGGCCGCTGCGCGGGTAGCGGCGGGCCACCGCGACCACCAGGCGGAGGTTGGACCGGATGAAGACGTCCTTGGCCCGCTCGGCCTCGGCGACCAGCGCCTCGAGCTCCTCACGGGTGGCGTCCGCCTTGGACTCCTCGTACCCGTCGAGGACCTGCCGCGCGAACACACCCGCTTCGATCATCTGGGACAGCTCGACTTCCTTGGCGGCGTCGAGCAGCGGCGTGCGCGCGATCTCGTCGAGATACATGCCGACCAGGTCGCGGTCGGCGATCTCGCCGGCGTGGGCGCGAACGCTGCGTGCCTTGTCGACGGCCTCGCCGGAGGCGGACTGACGACGGGCGACGGCACGGGTTGCCATGCGTGTGCTCCCTTGCGATGTGGGCTGGCGGGTGGTCCTTGGAGGCCTGGTCCCGATGCGGTCCGACAGTGTCCGGTCCGGACTCTCCTCGGGTGCCCTGCTTCCGAAGGAAACAACGACTGGAATCAGGACAGAATTCCCAACCCGTCCCCCTATTTTTCTGATCATGCAGTATCCTGCGCGGCCACACGGTCCGCGGCGGTGCCGAGCGGCCCGGCAGAGGTGCAGGTCAGGCCGTGAGTCGAGACCGATCCCGGGCTTCTCATGAACCCCTCCCACCTCCGCGTCGGCGAGACGCCCGTCACACCCGGCCGCGCTCGCACTCCCCCGCGAAGACCGCCGTCCCCGGCCGTCCTCTGCCCCAGAAGACGGCCGGCACCCCTTGATGGTTGCCAGGTCAGCGGACTCCCAGGGAATTCACAGCGACACCACATCCAGCCCTTACCCGCGGCGGGCGCCTCAGCCGAACTGCACCGACCGCTTCGCCATCCCCATCCAGAACCCGTCGATCACCGACTTCTGCGCGTCCAGCTCGCCGGAGACCTCGGCGGCGCCCATGGTCACGAAGAGGGGCGCGAAGTGCTCGGTGCGCGGGTGGGCGTAGCGGCCGGCCGGGGCCTTGTGGAGGAAGTCGAGCAGGCCGTCCCAGTCGCGCGCCTCCAGGGCCCGCCGGCCCCAGTCGTCGAACTCGGAGGACCAGGTCGGCACTCCCCCGCCGGTGTGGCGGAGCGCGGCGAGGTTGTGGGTGAAGAAGCCGGAGCCGACGATCAGGACGCCTTCGTCGCGCAGCGGGGCGAGCTTGCGGCCGATCTCCATGAGCTTGACGGGGTCGAGGGTCGGCATGGAGATCTGCAGGACCGGGATGTCGGCCTCGGGGAACATCTCGACGAGCGGGACGTAGGCGCCGTGGTCGAGGCCACGGTCGGGGATGTCCTGGACGGGGGTGCCGGGGGCGCGCAGCAGCTTGCGGACGGACTCGGCGAGCGCGGGCGCGCCGGGGGCGGCGTACCGCACCTGGTAGTAGTGCTCGGGGAAGCCCCAGAAGTCGTAGACGAGGGGGATCGTCTCGACCGCGCCGAGGGCGAGCGGGGCCTCTTCCCAGTGGGCGGAGACCATGAGGATCGCCTTGGGGCGCGGGAGGTCCGCGGACCAGGCGGCGAGTTCGCCGGGCCAGATCGGGTCGTCGGCGAGGGGCGGAGCGCCGTGGCTGAGGTAGAGCGCGGGCATACGCTCCCTGGTCGCCTGCTGAGTCGCGTCCTGGGTTGCGGCCGACATGGCGCTGCTCCCTCCGAAAGGTGTTATATGAACACAGTTTTTCGAGTGTTACTTGAAGTCTAAAACTTCCGACCCTGTGAACATACCTCCAACTTGTTTAACTTTCAAGGAGCCGTCTCGTACAGTGGAAGACATGGCCGAAGAACCCGTCTGGCTCACCGCCGAGGAACAGCGCGTCTGGCGCTCCTACCTGCACGCCACCACCCTTCTCGAAGACCACCTCGACCGCCAGTTGCAGCGCGACGCGGGCATGCCGCACGTCTACTACGGGCTGCTCGTCGGCCTCGCCGAGGCGCCGCAGCGCCGGCTGCGGATGACCGAGCTGGCGATGAAGGCGAAGATCACCCGCTCCCGGCTGTCGCACGCCATCGCCCGCCTGGAGAAGAACGGCTGGGTCCGCCGCGAGGACTGCCCCTCCGACAAGCGCGGCCAGTTCGCGATCCTCACCGACGACGGGCACGCGGTGCTGCGCCGCACCGCCCCCGGCCACGTGGGCGCCGTACGCCAGGCGCTGTTCGAGCGGCTCACCCCGGAACAGCAGAAGTCCCTCGGCGAGATCATGGAGATCGTCGCCGAGGGACTTCAGCCCAACGAAGCGGGTGCGGACCTGCCCTGGCTCCGCTGAGCCAGGACAGGTCCTCAGAGGTCGTACGTGCGGAGCGTCCCCATCCCCGTACGTACGACGAGCACGAAGGGGTACGACCGGACGGTCGTCGTCGTCAGTGGGCGACGACCGGGACCGGCACCTCGTCCTCGGCGCCCTCCGCGGAACCGGCCACGGCACCCGTGTCCGGGCGGCCGGCGTTGACCAGGGTCACCACGATGACCGCGGCGAGGACCAGCATGCCGACGGCGAACCAGATCGCGTTGGTGTAGCCGTGCACCTGCCCCTCAAGGGCGACCAGCTGCTGCTGCGACTTGGAGGTCGCGGAGCCGATGTGGTCCTTGACGTACGCGGTCGTCGCGGACGCGGCGATCGTGTTCAGCAGGGCCGTACCGATCGCGCCGCCCACCTGCTGCGAGGTGTTGACCATCGCGGAGGCGACACCGGCGTCCCGGGGCTCGACGCCGAGCGTGGCCAGGGACATGGCCGGCATGAACGCCGTACCCATGCCGAGACCGAGCAGCAGCATCGCGGGCAGGATCGTCGAGGCGTACGACGAGCCGATCTCCAGCTGCGTCATCAGCAGCATGCCGATCGCCGCGACCAGGAAGCCGGGGCCCATCAGCAGGCGGGCCGGCAGCCGGGTCATCAGGCGGGTGCCGATCTGGGTCGAGCCGACCATCATGCCGACGATCATCGGCATGAACGCGAACCCGGTCTTGATCGGCGAGAAGCCCTTCACGACCTGGAGGTAGTAGGTCAGGAACAGGAACGTGCCGAACATCGCGATGATCGCGATACCGAGCGAGAGGTAGATGCCGCCGCGGTTGCGGTCGGTCACCACGCGCAGCGGCAGCAGCGGGGCCTTGACCTTCGCCTCGGTGACGACGAAGGCGATCAGCAGGACCGCGGAGGCGACGAACATGCCCACGGTCACGGAGTCGCCCCAGCCGTTGGACTCGGCGCGGGTGAAGCCGTAGACCAGCGCGACCAGACCCAGGGTGGAGAGCAGGACGCCGGGGATGTCGAGCGGGTTGCGGTTGCGGCCGCCCTCGGGCTCACGGATGACGAAGTACGCGCCGAGCGCGGCGACGATGGCGAACGGGATGTTGACGAAGAACGTCCAGCGCCAGTCCATGTACTCGGTCAGCACACCGCCGAGGATGAAGCCCACGGCACCGCCACCACCGGCGATGGCACCGTAGATGCCGAACGCCTTGGCGCGCTCCTTGGCGTCCGTGAACATCACGGCGAGCAGGGAGAGCGCGGCGGGCGCGAGCAGCGCGCCGAAGACACCCTGGAGGGCGCGGGCGCCGAACATCATGGCCTCGTTGGTGGCCGCGCCACCGAGCGCGGAGGCGCCGGCGAAGCCGATCAGGCCGACGACGAAGGCGTTCTTGCGGCCCCACAGGTCGGCGATGCGGCCGCCGAACAGGAGGAGACCGCCGAAGGCGAGGGCGTAGGCCGTGACGACCCACTGCCGGTTGCCGTCGGAGATGCCGAGGTCCACCTGGGCGGACGGCAGGGCGATGTTCACGATGGTGGCGTCGAGGACGACCATCAGCTGGGCGAGCGCGATGAAGACGAGCGCCTTCCAGCGGTTGGCGTCACCGGACGTGGCCGGTGCGCCGGGAGCCTTGGAGGCTGTTTCGGACATGAGGGTACCCACTTCGGGACTTCGTGACGGAACAAAGGAGTGGTGAGGGGACGGCCGGTCATCGGTGACGGCCGGGATGAGTCGTTGCGATGTGGAGGTGGACTGCGGTGGCGCCCTGAACTAATCGGTCAGCACTGATCGGTCAGGCTCGGCGGAGATCCTCCATGGTCAGGGCCGTGCCCGGCAGGATGGAGCGGGCCGGGGCCCGCAATCCGTCGAGGAACAGCTGGAGCGTGCGGTGCACGAAACGGTCGGCGACGCCGCAGCCGGTGCCGGCCGGGGGCCGGGACAGCTGGGACACCGCGACCAACACGTCACCGACACTCACGTCGGCACGGAGCTGACCCGCCGTCCTGGCCCGGTCCATGAGCTCCTCGACGAGTTGCTCGATCCGTTCCCGTGACGCCACCAGGTCGGGGTGGTGCTGGTCGAAGGCGCTCTGCACCATCGGGCACAGAGCGGCGATCCGCTCGTCCGCGGACGCGTGCACGAAGCGCTCCAACGCCTCGAAGGCGTCCCCGGTCGCGGCGAGCGCGACTTCGGCCGCCTCGGACGTCCGGTCCATGACGGAGCAGACGACCTCGCGGACGAGCGCGTCACGGTCGGGGAAGTTCCGGTACACCGTGGCGTTGCCGACACCGGCGCGGCGGGCGATCTCGTCGAGCGGCACATCGGGGCCGAACTCGGTGAACATCTCCCGGGCGGCGGTGACGATCCGCTCCCGGTTGCGCAGGGCGTCGGCGCGGGGCCGGGTCACCTTCTTCTGCACAGTGGTCGCGGTCACGGCGTACTCCTCGGAGTGGGGTTTGCTTCGGCTGACTCTTCTGAACCTTGCTGACTCTTGCGATCCGGGGAAGCACTCCCCGTTTCGCGCGAACACACTTCTAAACGGGGAGACGCTCCCCGGTTATTTCGGGTTGAGGAGAAGATTTGATGTGACCTGAGTCACATCCACTCCTCCGAGAAACCCACGTTCGGCCCCTCCAGCGCGCGCCCGCGCACCCCTCGACCCAGGGTGATCGAAAGGGTGCAGTCCGTGGTCAGACGGCTGCCGTGGACGGAGAGGGCCGTGCATGCAGCAGACGCAGACCAGCCGTCGGATACGCCCGCGCCGCGTCGCCACCCTCGTGTCCGTGACCGCGCTGACCCTCGTGGTCAGCACCTCGGCCGGCACGAGCCACCGCACGGCGGCCCCCGCCCCCGCAGGCGCCGGACCGGTCGCCCTGGCCCGCACCTCCGCCCACGGCCCCTGTCTGATCCGCGGCGGCGCCGCGATCCAGATGTCCGAGGGCGTCCCCACCACCGGCGGCTACTCCCGCTCCACCGGCACCGTCCGCGCTCTCACCCTGATGATCGACTTCTCCGACGCCCCGGGCCGCGGCCCCGCCCTCGACCGCTTCCGCGAATTCTTCCCGCAGACCCAGGAATGGTTCCGCACCAGCTCCTACGGCCGCCTCGACTACCGCCCCGAGACACCGATCCCGACCTGGCTGCGGATGCCGAAGCCGTTCGCGGCGTACGGCATAGAGCGCGGCGCGCCCTTCGACCCCGGCTACCGGGACCTGGTCCAGGACATCGTGGCCGCGGCCGACCCGAAGGTGGACTTCCGGTCGTACGACTTCCTGAACGTGCTGGTCACCCCGAACGCGGGCCCGTCCGCCCTCGACACGGTCCTGTCGGTGACCTTCGCCGGCAACCCGGACGCGCCGGTCGCCGACGGCGTCCCGGTCGCCAACGCGTCCTTCGTCTACTCCCGGCAGGACGACGGCTCCGGCTCCTTCGCGCAGACCGGCTACCGGGTCCTGCCGCACGAGAACGGCCATGTCTTCGGCCTGCCCGACCTCTACACGGCGGACGGCGGGGGCGCGGTCGGGCACTGGGACATCATGAGCGAGGACTGGGGCGCCAACAACGACCTCCTCGGCTGGCACAAGTGGAAGCTGGGCTGGCTGGACGCCTCGCAGGTCACCTGTGTGACGACCCCGGGGACGACCGAGTACACGCTCACCCCGATGGCCCGCGCCGGCGGCTCCAAGCTGCTCTTCGTCCCGGTCAGCGGCCGCACCGGCTACGCCGTGGAACTGCGCACCCGCGAGGGCAACGACGAGGCGGTGTGCCGGCCGGGTGCGCTGATCTACAAGGTGAACGCGGACGTCGACACCGGAATGGGCCCGGTCACGGTGTACGACTCCCACCGCGACAGCGGCGGCTGCACCCGCAGCCCCAACGTCCACGCGGAACTCTCGGACGCCCCCTTCGCCCCGGGCCAGACCTTCCACGACCGGAAGCGACACATCCGGATCGAGGTGACGGGGGTGGACCTGTCGGGGGACTACCGGGTGCGGGTCACGCGGGGGTGAGGCGCGGGGCGGTCTTCGCCGGGCGGGAAGGGGCGGGGTGATCTCCGCCGGGCGGGATAGGCCGGGGCGGTCTTCGCCGGGCGGGATAGGCCGGGGCGGTCTTCGCCGGGCGCGAGTGGCCTCGGTCGTCTCTCCGGGCGCGAGCCGCCGGGGTGGCGGCAGGGGCTGGGGCTCGGGGCGGCAGGCTTCGCAGGGCGCGAACGGTCGAGGTGGCGGCCGGCGCTGACACCCGGGCCGGCAGTCCTCGCCTGGCGCGAACAGCCCGGGCTCGATTTCTCCGGGCGCGAGCCGCCGGAGCGGCGGCCGAGGCAGAGGCCCGGACCGGCGAGCTTCGCCGGGGGCGAGCGGTCGGGGTGGTCTTCGGCGGGCGGGAGGATGGGGTGGAGGTCGGCGGGCGGGAGGGTGGGGTGGAGGTCGGCGGGCAGGGGGTGCTGGGGCTTGGGGCGCGGGCGTAGTACGGGTCGGACGGCGTTCGCCGGATTACCGTAGGGCTCCCGTGACTGCCGTACCGGAGAGCCGATGCCCGCGAAGACGACCCCGACCATGGATGACGCCGTGGATGTGAGGGACCCTGCCGTCGTGCCGGCGGAGGCGGTCGCGCCGTTGATCCGTGGCGTCGCCGTGCTGCGGGAGCTGACCGAGGCGGGCGGGACGCTGAGCCCGAGCGCGCTGGAGCGGGCGACCGGCCTCGCGCGCTCCACGGTCGACCGCATCACCGCCACCCTCGCCCGCATGGGGTACGTCCGCCTCGATGGCCGGGACGTGGTCCTCACCCCCCGGCTGATGGAACTGGGCAACGCCTACCTGGCCGCCCTGCGGCTGCCCGCGCTGCTGGACGCGCGCGCCGACGAACTGGCCGACGAGCTCGACGAGTCGGTGTCCCTGGCGGTCGCCGACCGCGACGGCATCCGCTTCATCCACCAGGCCACCCGGCGCCGCGCGATGTCCCTCAGCTTCCGCATCGGCGACCTGCTCCCCGCCGAACGCACCGCGCCCGGCGCCCTGTTCGCGACGGAGTGGACGGACGCCGACCGGCTGGCGTGGCGGGAACGCCGGGCGGCGGACCCCCAGGACCATGGCTTTCCCGCCGTACCGCCCCGCGAACACCCCTGGCCGGACGCGGAGTTCGAGCGTCGGGCCGCACAAGCGGCCGCCGACGACTGGGCGTTGGACGACCAGCTGATCGAACCGGGCCTGGTGGCGGTCGCGGTGCCGGTGCGCGACCCGCACACCGGACGGATCGCGTGCGCGGCGAGCGTGGTCAGCCACACCAGCCGGCACACCGCGGCCGGTCTACGCGAGACGCTGCTGCCGCGGCTGCGGGTGGCGGTGGCGGACATGGAACGGGAGCTGCGCCAGATGCCGCCCGCGCCGGAGCCGGGGACCGGCCCGTCGGGCCTGGCGATCTGGACCGGGGCCTCCAAGCAGGAGCTCGGCCGCGGGTTCGTGGAGTCCCTGGCACGTGGTCTGACCGTGCTGACGGCGTTCGGTGAGGGCCGGGCCGCCCTGACCCTGACGGACGTCGCGAAGGCGACCGGGCTGGCGCGGGCCACGGCCCGCCGCGCCCTGATCACCTACGAGCACCTGGGTCTCGTCACCGCGACCGCGCACCGCACCTTCACCCTCACCCCCCGGGTGCTGTCCCTGGGCTTCCCGGCGCTCGCCCGGACCTCACTGGCCGAGATCGCGACCCCGCACCTGGCGGACCTCACCTCCCGCATCCACGAGTCGGCGTCCCTGGCGGTGCTCACCCCGGCCGGCGACGAGATCCAGTACACGGCCCGCGTCGCCACCAACCGTGTGATGAGCGTGAACCTCACCGTCGGCACCCGGCTCCCCGCCTACGCGACCTCCATGGGCCGGGTCCTGCTGGCCGACCTCCCGCGCGGCCGCCGCTCCCTGGGCGAACTGCGCCCGCTGACCCCGCGCACCCTCACCGACCCCGCGGCCCTCGACCGGCTCCTGACCGAGGTCCACGCCCAGGGGTACGCCCTGGTCGACGAGGAACTGGAGGCGGGCCTGCGCTCGATCGCGGTGCCGGTCCGCGACCACCGGGGCCGGGTGGTCGCGGCGCTGAACACCGCCATGCACACCACCCGCCGCACCCCCGCGGAGTGCGTGAGCGACCTGCTGCCGGAACTCCGGGCCACCGCGACGGCGATCGAGCAGGACTTCCACACGGCGGACCGCTTCACCCGCGTCCCCACCGCCTGACCTTCCCCTCCCCCATCGCTTATCCGCTAGGCTGGTCGCGGATCTCACCGAGATCCCCGTCGCATCCTCGCCTTCGTAGCTCAGGGGATAGAGCACCGCTCTCCTAAAGCGGGTGTCGCAGGTTCGAATCCTGCCGGGGGCACGTGCGGGAAGAGCGCCCATGGTTTCCGTGGGCGCTCTTCGGCGTCTTACGTGGGTCTCGTGGCGTTACTTCAGCTCGTCCTCGGTGAAGTAGTCGTCCTTGATGAGGACGTCGTAGTTGGTCTTGTCGACGCTCGTCGGCTGGAGGAGGACGGCGGGGACGGCCTTGACGCCGTTCTTGTAGCCGACGGAGTTGTCCACCCACGGGATCCGGTCGTTGAGGATGTCGTCGACCACGGTCACGGCGGCGTCGGCGAGCCGGCGGACGTCCTTGTAGACGGTCTGCGCCTGCTGGCCCGCGATGATCGACTTCACGGACTCCAGTTCGGCGTCCTGCCCGGTGACGATCGGGAGGGGCCTCGCGGCGGTGCCGTAGCCGTTCGAGTGCAGCGCGGCCAGGACGCCGCGCGAGATGCCGTCGTACGGGGAGAGGACCGCGTCGAGCTGCTGGGTGCCGTACTTGGCGAGGATCCCGCTCATACGCTTCTCAGCGGTGGGGCCGTCCCAGCGCAGGGTGGTTATCTTGTCCAGCTCGGTCTGGCCGGAGGGGACCACCAGCTGCTTGTCGTCCAGGAACGGCTGCAGGAGCGCCATCGAACCGGCGAAGAAGTACTTGGTGTTGTTGTCGTCGGGAGACCCGGCGAACAGCTCGATGGTGAAGGGGCCCTTCTTGCCGTCCTCCAGACCGAGCTTCTCGATGATGTAGTGGGCCTGCATCCGGCCGACCATCTCGTTGTCGAACGAGACGTAGTAGTCGACGTTCTTGGTGCCGAGGATCAGGCGGTCGTAGGCGATCACCGGGATCTTCGCGTCGGCGGCCTTCTTCAGCACGCCGTTCAGGGACCTGTTGTCGATGGCCGCGATGATCAGCGCGGAGACACCCTGCTCGATCAGCTTCTCGATCTGGGCGACCTGGGCCTTCGGGTCGTCGTCGCCGTAGACCAGCTTGGCCTTGTACCCCTTGGTCTTCAGGTTGCTGACGACGCTCTTGCCGTCGGTGAGCCAGCGGTCGGAGGCCCGGGTCGGCATCGCGACGCCGACGGTGGCGCCCTCGGCATCGCTTCCTGAGCCGGCCTCGGAGGCGTCGCTCTCGAGGCCGCAGGCGGACAAGGTGAGGGCCAGGGAGGCTACTCCGGCCAGCAGGGCTCTTCGATCCAACACGGTGATGGGTCCTTGTCCTTCTCGTCGTTGAGGGGATGACGGCGTATCAGGTGTCGAGGGGGGTGTGGTGCGGGCGCCTGGGCCGAGCCCTCGCCGAGCCGCGCACCGCCGCCGAGGTCGTCGGGGTTCTGGTGCGCGGATTCCACGGTGGTGCACAACTGGCCGGGCACGCCCGGAGGTTCGGGCAGGCCGGTCCGCCGGGACGTCGTCCGGGTCGGTGCTCTGGTGCCTCGGCGCTCCGCGGGCCGCCGATCAGTTCCGCGCCGCGGCGGGGCGTGCGGGGCTCGTCAGCTCCCGTGCTCCCGGCGCCGGCGGGTGTGCACCCACCCGTACGTCTGGCGGTGCCACGGCGTTCAGGTCACCTACGGGCTGATCCCGGCAATGCACAGGGCACGCGCCTTTCGAGCGTTCGAAATCTCGACAGATGTGCGGAATGTTGGCGTGACGGTAAGGGGAGGTGTGCATGGTGTCAACGGTGCGAACTGGAACGGTTACAGAAAGGTGCGAAAGCGGGGAGCTGGTGAGGGAGGCGGGTGGGGAGGGCCGGGAGGGTTGGGAGGGGCGAGGTGGTTGGGAGGGGCGAGGTGGTCGGGAGGGGCGGGGCGGTCGGGAGGGGCGGGGCGGTCGGGAGGGGCGGGTGCAATGTCCCTCGGTCCCTCGCCTTCGACCTCGACGTCCCCGCGGCCGTGGCCGTCATGTCCGTGGGGCCCGGCGCCCCCGGCGGGGCTCCGGTGGTGGCCAGGATGAGGGTCACCCGGTCGGCGAAGTACGGCTCCGGGACCGGGATCTCGACCGTGGGGTGCCTGGCGTAGCCGTGGGTGACGGCCCGGGCGACGTAGTCGGTGATGGTGGCCGCCCGGGGGGTGCGGCGGCGCCGGCCCTCCGGGAGGAGGCGGCTGAGGACGCGCAGGACCGTGGGGACGCTGGCGTCGAAGCGGAAGGTGTTCAGGGCCGGGCCGACTCCGGTGACCGTGAACGACTCGGAGTCGGCCGTGTCGTCGAGGCCTGTCTGGTCGTACCAGAAGGCGGCGGCGTGGGACTCGCCGCGGGCCAGGTGGTGCAGGGACAGGCAGTAGGAGGCGGCGGTGTGGCCGGCGCCCCCCGCGTACTGCCACCAGAAGCGCGACTCCTCGACGCCGGCGAGGTTCAGCACGCAGCCCAGCAGCCAGGCCCCGGAGGGCTCAGGCAGCTGGTCGGTGAGGAACTCCAGCGTGGTGACGTCGACGAGGGTCACGACCGCCTCGCACAGGGTGCGCAGATGGCGGGCGGCGCCCTCGTCGGCCGTCGGCTCGTCGGCGAGCCGGGCGGTGGGGTCGGCGGCGAGGTCGGCGTAGGCGCGGTCCGCGTAGTCCTCGTGGGCGACGGTGTCGTCGGGCACGGCGGGGTCGCGGCACAGGCGGGCTCGGGCGAGGAGCTGGTCGACGGAGGTCATGGCTGGCGGTTTCACTCCCGGGGTGCGAGCGGAGGAGTAGGGCGGTTTGGGTTGGTGCGGATCGTCTTGGGGCAGGCCGGGTTGGGGCGGTTTGGGTTGGGTCCGGTTGGGGCGGGTCGAGTCCGTAGGGGCCGGGGGGAGCAGGGGGGAGCAGGGGTGCGTTCCGGCGTCCTTCGGTGGCCACGCGCCGATCGGCATCGTCCGGCGCATGCGACCGGCCACGCCCGCCGCGTGCGACCGGCATCGCCCCCCACCCACGACCGGCATCGCCCCCCACCCACGACCGGCACGTCCGCCACCCGCGACCGGCCACGCCCGCTGCGTGCAACCAACATCGCCCGCCACCCACAACCAACCAACCTCCCCGCCGAAGGCCCCCGCAGCACACCTACGCCGACCCATGACCGATCCGGCGAGCATGCGTGCCGAGAGGCGCCGGTACGTGCCCCTGCTCCCCCCGCCCCACCTCCCCTTCGAGCGCCGCGCGGGCGTGGTGGTCGATGGCGTGGGTCATGGCCGGGGTCAGCCCGACGACCGGGGCGATGGCGTCGAGGGGCATGCCGCACAGGTGGCGCAGGACGGCGACGTCCCGCTGGTCGTACGGCAGGGCGGCGATGGCGTCGAACAGGTCCACCAGTTCGGTGAGGACGACGAGGTGGCCGGGCGCGCCGGCCTGGACCTCCAGGGTGGAGAAGACGGCCGCGCGCAGGTCGGGGTGCCCGTCGCGGTGCCGGTCGACGCGGGCCATGACCCGGGAGCGCAGCAGCCGCCACGCGTACCGGCGCAGGTCCTCGCTGACGCCGGCCTCGGACCAGCACAGCCAGAGCACGTCGAACGTTTCTGCAACGACCCAGCGGGCACGGCGGTCGGTGAGCAGGAAGGCGCGCGCGTAGTCCGTGTAGGGGCCGCAGACGTCCTCGACGAAGGCCTGGTGGGCGAGGGGCGGCCGTTCGGGCTCACCGACGGCGACCTGCTCGATGCAGTGCTCTATCCAGCCCTGTTCCTTGCGGGCCTCCCGCGCGGCCGCGGTCCACAGCCGCCGCATGGGCTGCGCGGGCAGGCCGAGGGCGCGGATGACGCTGAAGGTGATCTCCCAGGCGGGGTAGTAGCCGTTGCCGCGCAGCAGTTCGCTGATGCGGGTCTTGGAGTAGCCGGAGCGCTCGACGAGGTCGCTGAGGGTCAGACCGCTGGCGAACAGGACGTTGCGGACCGGCTCCAGCCAGGCCCGGTGGGAGGGGCTCGCGGTCTCCGCTATCGGTGCGGGCCTGCGGCCCCGCCGGGTAGCGCCGTCCGGGGCGTCCGGAGGGGGGTGTTCGGCATCCGGGGTCCAGATCATCGGCGTACGTCCTCCCCCTCCGCGCCCGTGGGGCGCGGTCCGTCGGACGTACGCGGCCCGTCGGGGGCCGTCAGGGCCTGGACGATCTGCTGCACGAGCAGGCCCAGAGACGGGAGCAGGGCGGCCACGGCCGCGACCTGTCCCAGCACGGTCATCACCGTGCTCCACGTGAGGACCGTCACGAGCACGGCGACGGTCACCACCTTCTTGCTCGACATCGCATCAGGTTTCCGTGAGGGAGCGCGTGCACGGGAGCGTGCGCCCGCAGGTCAACAGCCCTTCCTCACAACGGTGCTGAAGCGCTGTCAGGAGGGAGCGCCAGCATGGCGCCCCGGCCGGTCGTCGCGCCACGTGATCATGGGATTACGGAACAATGCCGGAGCCCCCGCCGGGCCGCGCTACCCTCCGCCACCCTCAACCGCAGCCGGTACGGGGCAGATTCAGCCCCATGAGGGACGAACACCGCATCCGTACGACGCCCCGCGCGCGCCCGCCCATGATGGGAGCCCGAGGCGCCATGCGACGCCGCACCTCCCCGTGAGGGAGAACCGCGCGGCCCCCTGTGCTGAAGCGACACCCAAGAGGGGGCCGCGTGGCGCGCCCCCGTCCGGTAATTCCTCGAAACATTCGACGCCTTCGATCGAAAGATGATCACGCGTAGCAGCCGTTTGTTTCACCCCGTCGCACTTCAGCCACCTGCGATTGTTTCGCCAACCCTGCCGAAACCGTTGACACTTGTCGGGGACAGACCAACACTGCATGCGTTGACGGGGCTCCCCCCCTCCGGCCCCCCCACCGCCCTCTGTGAGGACGAGGAGGAACACGTCCATGAACGACGCACCCGCACCCAGCGACAACTCCGCCCCCACCCGCCGCAACGTCTGCGCGCTGCTGCTCGGCACCGGCGCCGCGCTCGCGCTGCCCGGCGCCGTCGGCACCGCGCACGCCGCCACCGTCGTCACCACGAACCAGACCGGGTACGACAACGGCTTCTACTACTCCTTCTGGACCGACGCCCAGGGCACCGTCTCGATGACCCTGAACTCCGGCGGGAACTACAGCACTTCATGGCGCAACACCGGCAACTTCGTCGCCGGCAAGGGCTGGGGCAACGGCTCCCGCCGGAACGTGACGTACTCGGGCAGCTTCAACCCGTCCGGCAACGCCTACCTCGCGCTCTACGGCTGGACCTCGAACCCGCTCGTCGAGTACTACATCGTCGACAACTGGGGCACCTACCGGCCCACCGGCGCGTACAAGGGCACGGTCACCAGCGACGGCGACACGTACGACATCTACCAGACCACCCGCTACAACGCCCCGTCCGTCGAAGGCAACAAGACCTTCAACCAGTACTGGAGCGTGCGCCAGTCGCGGCGGACCGGCGGCACCATCACCACCGGCAACCACTTCGACGCCTGGTCGCGCGTCGGGATGCCGCTCGGCAGCTTCAAGTACTACATGATCATGGCGACGGAGGGCTATCAGAGCAGCGGCAGCTCCAACATCACCGTGAGCGGGTGACGGGATGGGCCGCAGGGCTTCCCGTTCCGTCCGTTCCCTGTTCAGCAGATTGGCCGTCCTCGCCATGGCAGCAGCGAGCACCCTCACCGTCCAGGCCGCCGCCCCGGCGCACGCCGCCGCCTGCACCGGATACGTCGGCCTCACCTTCGACGACGGGCCGTCCGGCAACACCTCGGCCCTGCTGAACGCCCTCACCCAGAACGGGCTGCGGGCCACCATGTTCAACGTGGGCCAGAACGCCGCCGCCAACCCGTCGCTCGTGAAGGCCCAGGTCAGCGCCGGCATGTGGGTCGCCAACCACAGCTACACCCACCCCCATCTGACCTCGCTGTCCCAGGCCCAGATCGACTCGGAGATCTCCCGCACGCAGTCGGCGATCGCCGCGGCCGGCGGTGGCACACCGAAGCTGTTCCGGCCGCCGTACGGCGAGACCAACGCGACCGTGAAGGCGGTCGAGGCCAAGTACGGGCTGACCGAGATCCTGTGGAACGTGGACTCGCAGGACTGGAACGGCGCCAGTACGGACGCCATCGTCGCGGCCGCCGGACGGCTCACCGACGGCCAGGTCATCCTCCTGCACGACTGGCCCGCCAACACGCTCGCCGCGATCCCGCGGATAGCGCAGGGGCTGGCGGCGCGCGGACTGTGCGCCGGGATGATCTCGCCGACCACGGGCCGGGCCGTGGCCCCGGGCGGCGGCGGCAGCACCTCGTGCACCGCCACCCTGTCCGCCGGGTCCTCGTGGAGCGACCGGTACAACCTCAACGTCGCGGTGTCCGGGTCGAGCAACTGGACCGTGACGATGACCGTGCCCTCGCCCGCGAAGATCCTCTCCACCTGGAACATCGCCGCCAGTTACCCCAGCCCCCAGGTGCTGACGGCGAAACCGAACGGCAGCGGCAACAACTGGGGCGTCACCATCCAGCACAACGGCAACACCACCTGGCCGACGGTCACCTGTACGGCCTGACGCACGAAGGCGCGGCGCCCCCGCCGACGGTCGCCGCGCCTTCCCGACAGCGATCGGCTAGCAGCCCATCGCCCACACATGGGCGTCGCCGCGGTCGTTGGCGACGCCGTTGTAGCCGACCTCCTGGCCCGGCGACAGGCAGATGGTCACGTCCCCGCCCGTGGACGGGAACTGGATGGCGGACTCGTAGACCTTGACGTGGTCCTTGATACCGGGGCCGGTGATGCCGTGGTTGGCCCACGACGAGTCGCTGTCGGCGATCCAGCTCTCCCACCACTCGTCGTCACCCGACGCGTTCATCCGCTGGCCGCCGAAGTTCGCGTCCGTCCAGGCGCAGAAGTTGCCGCTCGGACACTCGGCCGCCGCCGCGGGCGAGGCGGTCGCCAGCCCGGTGCCGGTGGCGAGCAGGGCGGCGACGAGCAGGGAGACGTACTGCTTCACAAGTAGTGCCTTTCTAGTGGTGGTTGTACGACGCGCTGAGCAACGCCCGTGCCTCGGTGAGGCCGTGGGCGCGCAGCTCCCGGTAGGCGGCGCGCTCCTCGCGCGGCGCCCGGGACTTGAGGTTGTTCACGAGCGTGACGGCGCGGAACCAGCGCCGCTGGTCGCCGTAGAGGCGGCGCTCGGCGGCGGCGAGACAGCCGTCGGTGTGCTGGCCGACGACATGGCCGCTGGGCAGTTCGAGCGTGAGCTCGGCGCGGCCGGTGCCGAACAGGGCGTGGTCCACGGCGGTGGAGGCGGGCGGTCCGCCGGGACGGGGCGGGGTGAGGCCCTGCCGGGTCAGGCAGCGGTCGGTGAGCAGGACCTGGGCCGCCTTGAGGGTGTCGTCGGGGCTGAGCGACACCGCCGGTTCACGCGGCCCGCCGCAACCGGTCACCCACGCGGCCAGACACAGCGCGGCGAGTGCGCGCCGGGTACGGCGGCTCACCCCGGCTGGCAGTCGGAGTGCGGGACGGCGTCGATCGCGTCGGCCTTGTCGGCCCACTCCCAGTTCTCCGAGTAGTCACCGCCGTAGACCGTGCGTTGCAGACAGCCGCCCGAGCGGGGGAAGTGCAGGACGTACGTGGTCCGGTCGACCTGGGAGCTGAAGGACTTCGCGTTTCTGCGGACGGTGGCGTCGAGTTCGGCGTATCCGCCGCGGCCCGCGTCGTAGCACCAGCCGCCGCCCATCTCCCCCGGCTGCGGCCAGAAGCACACATGGCCCGGCAGGACGGCGGCGGAGGCGGACGGAGTGGGGACGAGCGCCGTGAGCGCGGCGGACAGGGCGAGGGCAAGGGTGACGGAGCGTCGCAAGGGGGACCTCTGGGGACGGCGGCTGGAGGATGCTCACGCTGCCTTCCCCGTGCTGACCTGGACAAGCGCGCAGCCTGCCGACGTCACCCATGACGGTGAGTAGTCATACAGGTCGGATACGACGGTCGCGCGCCGTCGACCGTGCCCTCAGCGCCGCCCCCGGTTCGGCCGTCCGGGTCCGCTCCTTCGTCAGCGCTTTGGTGACCCGGCGGGCCAGCAGCGGGTCCACCGGCAGCACATGGGAGGCGAACCAGCGGGCGGGCTCCGGGTCCGGGGCCGGGTCCACGAACTCGGCGCCCGCGTAGTCGTCGAGCGGCGGGTCGTAGAGATAGCCGCAGACCACGCCGTGTCCGACCAGCCGCTCCACGAGGGCGTCCCGGTCGTCCACCAGCAGCGGCACCCGGAAGAGCGGCAGCGGCCCCTCGCCCCCGGCACGGTCGCGCACCGCCGGGGAGGCCCAGGGGGTGCCCGCGAGCAGCGTGACGCCCGCCCTGCGGTGGGCGAGGTCGGTGTCCAGACGGTTGAGGCGGAGATTCAACTGGGCCCGTACGAAGGCCCCGTGGCGGACGCGGTAGTCGTTCAGGTCGACACGTATCCAGGGGTCGTACGGCGGCAGGCTCGGCGCCTCGTGCGCGGCCAGGGACAGCCGGGGCGCGTGCAGGGGCATCCGGTAGGAGCCGGCGTCGCGTTCGAGCAGGCCGAGGCGTTGCATGGCCCGCCAGGTGGGGCGGACGAGATGCAGGGCCTTGACCGTCGAACGGGCCAGGGGGCGCAGGGTGACCGCCAGGTCGGCGCGGAGCCGGGCCGGGGTGAGGAGGTCGTCGCGCAGGGTCTCCAACTCCCGCCTGGTACGGGCGTCCTTGACCGCCAGGAAGCCGCCCGCCATCGCCGCCACGTGCTTCGAGAGGCTGAAGGCGGCGGCCTCGCCGAAGGTGCCGACGGGCTGCCCGGCGACGTGCGTGCCGATGGCGTGGGCCGCGTCCTCGATCAGCGGGATGCCCAACTGGTCGCAGCGGCCGCGGAGTTCCGCGAGCCGGTCGGGGATGCCGTAGAGGTTCGTGGTCAGGACGGCGTCCAGGGAGCGCCAGGTGGACTCCGGTACGGCCGCCGGGTCGATGTTGCCGTCCCAGGGGGAGACCGGGGCGGTCACGGGGCGCAGGCCGGCGGCGAGGACGACGAACAGGATCACGTCGTCGTTCACCGGGGACATCAGGACCCGGCCGCCGGGGCGGCACCAGCGCCGCAGGGCCAGGTACAGGGCCAGCCGGGCCGAGGGCGTGTAGACGCACTCCCGGCCGAGCCGCCGCGTCATCGTCGCGGCGAGCCGCGATCCGTACGGCATCGTCACCTCGTCTGTAGATCCGTGAAGGGGACTTCAGATCCGCGCAGGGGGCTTCGTGGGCTACTTCGCCGGTGCGGAGGTGCGCAGGCCGCCGATCGTCTTCAGCAGGCGGTCGGCCGGATCGCGGAGCCAGGGGTGGGCGTTGACCGTGTTGCGCAGGCCGCGGACCGGTCGGCGCCACATGCGGTGGGCGGCTGCCACCGGGTGCGGGCGGACCGCGAAGCCCTCGCCGACCCGCAGTTCACGGGTCTTGAGCCAGTCCTTGTACTCCTTGTCGCCGCGCCCCAGATCCAGCACCCGCACCCCTTCGCGCCCGGCGGCCTCGGCCATCCGCAGATGCATGAGCAGGCCCGGGGAGTAGTAGCGCAGTTCGGGGTCGTACGCCGTGAACCAGGCGGCGAAGACGGTGCGCGAGGTCGGGCCGAAGTGGGCGGCGACCGGGCGGTCACCGGCGTAGACGACGGACAGCACACCGGTGAAGTGGTCCTCGCGGACGCGGAAGAGGTGCTCGGTGAGGTCGACGATCCAGGGGCGGGCGAACCGGTCCATGCGGCCCGTGCGCCGGTACTGGGCGGACTTCCAGCGCATCAGCTGCCGCAGCACCTCCGGGTCCCGCTCGTCGAAGACGAACCGCAGCTCGCCGTGGTCGCGGGCGAGCCGGCGCTCCTTCTTCAGGACCGTCTTGGCCAGGCCCGGGTAGGTGGCACGCAGCCACTCCGGGTAACTGCCCTCGGCGGCCTTCAGATCGACGACCGGCGAGGCGAACGTCCCCGTGACATAACGGCCGAAAGGCTTCTGCTCGTCGACGAGGTGATCGAACTCGAACACGGACAGCCCGCAGGCCTTCAGCAACTCGCCGGTGTCCCAGGTGACTCCGGAGCGGTGGACGAGGGCCTGGCAGTCCGAAAGCCCGAGGCCGATGGCCCGCCCGACCCCGAACGCCCCCCGCTCGTAAGGGAAGAAGCCGACCGCCTCCGCACCGTCGTGCAGCACCGCGACCCGGGCCCCGCCCCGGTACCGGCCCACCCCGACCGCGAACTCCGGGGCCAGGAAGGGGTTCCCGAAGTCGGGTGACTCGTCCATCACCCGGTGCCAGGCAGCGCGGAGCGTGCCGCTGAGCTCCTCCGGTCTGTGGATCGTGATCTGGTTCCTCATGGAGTTGCTCGTGGATCGCATGGGCGATCGCTCCCCCCAGTTCCCCCCATGACGCGCCGGCCGCGTCCCGCCACTTCCTCCGCCATGTGCCCGTCGGCTCCCGTGCCCATTGTGCGGTGGGGCTCAAACGTCGCGAAACAGTACGCACGCTGTCAAGGGTGCCTGTCGTAACGGAACCGTGCGGATTGGGCTCTTCCCGTACGGCGGTGCGCCCCCGCCTGTATTACTGGCGAGATAGGTCACGTACGGAGGGAAGAGGGGGCCGGGGATGGTGGACACCGGGTTCGTGGACGGCATGACGCCCTATCTGCGGGCGTCTCTCGGGGCGCACGGGGAGCGGGTGCTGGACAGCGAGGGCGTGCCGGTCGTGAGCGGCCCGGCGGAGGTGGGGCGGCGGATGCTGCGGGCCACGCACCGGCGGGGCGACGAGCGGGGGCGTGAAGCGCTGGCGGAGGCCGTGGCGGACGCGGTCGCCGAGCCCGGGAACGAGGACGCGCTGGGGGCGCTGCGACAGTTGATCCGCCGGGCGTTGAGCAAAGATCCGGGGTTGGAATCGGAGTTGGCGGCGCTGCTGCCTCACCGCACGGCTTCGGTGGTCGTCGCGTCCGGCGAGCGGTCGATCGCCGCCGGGGGCAACATCGGTGTCGCGATCACCGGTGACGGGCACGGTCCCGTACGGCCATGAGCGCGGAGCACGTCCCGGGAGCCTCCGGGGAACGGGCCATCGCGGCCGGTGAGTCGATCGGCGTGGCGGTCAGCGGGGACAACGCGCGGGTCGTCGTGCTGCCGGCGGCCGCAGTGCACTGGGCGCGGACGGTCGAGGCGCCGACGGGGGCGGGGTTCCTGCCGGGGTCGGCGTCCGGGGTGTTCGTGGGCCGGGAGGACGAACTCGCGGAGCTGCGGGCGTTGTTGACCGGCGGTGGCACCGCTGCGGTGACGCAACAGAGCGCGGTGCGAGCGATCCACGGGCTGGGCGGGGTGGGCAAGTCCACGCTGGCCTTGCAGTACGCGGCGCGGTACCGGGACGCGTACACGCTGGTGTGGTGGATCACCGCGGAGACGGCCGAGTCGATCGTCACGGGGCTGGGCGGGCTGGCCATGGCGTTGTGTCCGCAGTGGGCGGGGGCGGCGGGGCCGGACGAACGGGCCGCGTGGGCGTTGCTGTGGCTCCAGGAGCATGCGGGGTGGCTGCTGGTCTTCGACAACGTCGAGGATCCGGGGGTGTTGCGGCCGTACTTGGGGACCCTGCACCGGGGCCACCACCTGGCGACCAGCCGCAAGGCCACGGGCTGGCACGCGGTGGCGCCGTCGATGGCCCTGGGACTGCTGCCGTTGGACGAGGCCGTCGACCTGCTGACCCGGCTGGCGTTCCCCGGGCGGGCGCCGACGCGGGAGGAGTGGGCTGCGGCGACGGAGCTGGCGCGGGTGCTGGGGTGTCTGCCGCTGGCTCTGGAACAGGCGGGGGCGTACGTCTACGAGACCGGGACCGGGTTGGACGACTACCGGCGGTCGCTGGGGCTCGTGCTGGACGAGGTGAGCGAGGGGATCGACCCGGAGCGGACGATCGCGCGGATCTGGGACCAGACGCTGGGGGCGATCTCGGCGCGCGATCCGTTGGCGGTGCGGTTGTTGGAGGCGATGGCGTGGATGGCGCCGGATGACATTCCGCGGGGGTTGTTGGAGCCGCTGGCGCCGGACGTGGTGGCGTTGAACCGGGCGTTGGGGGTGTTGCACTCGTACAACATGGTGGGGTTCAGCGGGCGCGCGTTCGTTGGCGTGCATCGGCTGGTGCAGGCGGTGTTGCGGGGGCGGTCGGTGGGGCGGCTGGATGCCGAACTCGTCCTGCAGCAGGGCGTGCCGCCCGTCGAGGAGGACGACGTGTACGCCGACCAGTGGGGGTTGATCCTCCCCCACATCGAGGCGCTCGCCGAGAACGCCCAGGCCCATGGCGCCCCGAGTGAGCAGATGGCCAACGCCTACTACGCTGCCGCCCAGTATCTGTTCCGCCACCAACGGGACGCCCAGACCGTCACCCTCCGTCGGCTGGTACTCGCCCAGAATGAACGGGACTACGGCGACGCCGACCTCATCACACGGGTCAACCGCAACAACCTCGCCAACGCTTGCGCCGACAGCGGCGACACGGAACAGGCCGTCCGCCTCCTGGAAGTCACCCTCGCCCAGATGGAGGAGGAACTCGGCGACAGCCACCCCAACACCCTCACTGTCCGCTACAACCTCGCGGCCACCTACCTCGATGTCGGGAACCTGGAACAGGCTGTCTCCGTCCTGGAAGCCACCCTCGCCCAATATGTGCAGACCTTCGGAGACACTCACCTCGGCACGCTTGTCTGCCGCCAGAGCCTCGCCGAGGGATATGTCAAAACCGGTGACCTGGAGCGGGCCATGCCCCTCCTGGAAACCACCCTCGCCCAATGTGAGCAGACCCTCGGCAGCGCCCACTTCTCCACCATCGTCAGCCGCAACGACCTCGCCCTCGCCTACGTCGAAGTCGGAGATCTGGAACGGGCCGTCCCCCTCCTGGAAGCCGTCCTGACGCAATGCGAACAGTCCTTGGGAGACACGCACCCCAAAACCCAAGCCGCGCGCAGCAACCTCGTCTGGGTCCGCCAAGCCGCCCAGCTAGGCTGACCAAATGCCCATCCCCCCACCACCCCCCTGGGCATAATCCCCGCCCTAGTCCGCTCCGCGTTCCTCATCGACGCCGTCTACGCCGACTCCAGCCGCGCCTTCCACATCACCCCCCAACAGGGCCAGCTCCTCTGCGGCCTCATGCCCCACCCTCAGGGCATGACCGAACTCACCGAGCAAGGCGCCGAACTCGCCGCGGAGTTCTACGAGGAGACCTGCCGGCGTATCGACGCGCTGCCCGTCGGCCTCACCCCCGCCGAGCGCGACCGCCTCGTCGCGCTCCTCTCCCGCGTCGTCCTCGACAACAACAAGGTGCCGGAAGTGTTCAGCGAGCCAGCCCCGGCGCCGTAGCCGCCTCGGTGGCCGGCGTGCGAAGACCCGCCACCGCCAGCGCCAACGTCACCAGCACCGACGCCCCCGCCGTCATCGACATCGCCGCCGCCGGAGACGTCACCTGGGCCAGCGAACCGGCCAGCGCCGCGGCCACGCCCTGCATGGTGAGCATCCCGGCGGAGCGCAGTCCGAGGGCGTGGCCCGCCATGTCGTCGGGGGTGAGGGACATCAGCCGCTCCTGCTGGACCAGGCTCGCGGCGAACCCGACGTTGGAGAGGCAGACGGCCAGCGCGGCCACGGGCACCTCCGGCCGCAGCGCGAAGACCAGGTACGGCGTCGCCAGCAGCAGGAGCAGCGGGGTGGCCAGCCGGGGGCGCAGGGCGGGACGGACGAAACGGCCGACGACGACGTCACCGGCGAACATGCCCAGCGCTCCGGACGCGAACAGCACGCCGGCCGCGTCGGGGGCGTAGGAGACGTAGAGGGAGTCGCAGCCGACGACCAGGCCGTTGGGGATCCACAGGCCCAGGTAGGTGAGGCGGCGGGGGCGCGAGGACCACAGAAGGGCGTTGGTGCGCCAGGTCGCCCGGACCGAGAGACGGCCCTTGGCGCGGGCCGGGCGGTCGGTCAGGCCCAGGCGGTAGCCCATGGCCTCGACGGCGTACAGCGCCGCCGCGAGGAGCAGGCAGGTGCGCGGCGACAGGAGCGTCAGAAGCGCGCCGCCCGCCGCGAAGCCGAGGACCTGCATCAGCCCGGAGGCCATGTTGAACACCGAACGGCCCAGCACGAAGCCGTCCTTGGGGAGGATCTCGTTCAGCAGGCCCCCGGTCACCCCGCCGCCCAGCGAGGCGGTCAGCCCCTGCGCGAGGACCACCGGGAAGACCGCCCAGACCGGCAGCCCGGGCAGCGCCAGCACCGCCGTGAGGGCCGCGAAGACGAGGCCCATCGCGGCCAGCGTCGACCGGGGGCGCAGTCGGTCGGCACCCGAGAGCAGAAAGGTCGCGCCCAGCACCTGCGCGAGCTGCGGCCCGAACATGCTCAGCGCCGACAGCAGCGGCGACGCGGTGGCCCGGTAGACCAGCGTGGCGAGCGACAGTCCGCCGATCGTCAGGGCCGCGTTGAAGGCGAGGTAGGAGAGGAAGAAGGGGGTGAACTCCGGGGTGCGGAACAGGGTTCGGTAGCTGCGCATGATCGGAGTCTGCGGACCGGTCGGCGTCGTGTTTATTGTTTCGCCGACACACGAAAGGTCGTGGGCATGGGCTTATGGCAGATCGACACGGACACCCTCGCCCGCAGCCGGTTCGTGGTCTCGCCGTTCGCCGAGACCTTCGCGAGTCTGTGGCTGCTGCGCCGCGGGACCGCCGCCCATCCCGGTGAGGAGGCCTGGCTGCGGGCGCATCTGCCGGGCTATCGCGCGTTCCTCGCCGCCGACCCGGTGGCCGACGCCCTCGTGGACGCCGCGCTGCGGTCCTGGATCGCCGACTTCATCTGCCCGACCCCGATCAGCGGGGAGACCTTCGAGGAGACGGTGGAACGGGTCCGTGAGGCCGCCCCCGACTCCGCCCGCGCCAACCTGCGCGTCTCCCTCGCCGGCCCCCTCCCCGAGCTGCTGGAGCGGGACGACCTGCCCGAGCGGGCGACCGCGCTCCTCACCCACGTCTGGGAGGAGACCGTACGGCCGTACTGGGACCGTCGGCGGCGTGTCCTGGAGGCCGACGTGGTCGCGCGGACCGCGCAGGTGAGCCAGGGCGGCTGGGCGGCCGTGCTGGACTCGCTGAAACCGTGGACGCGCTGGCTCGGGGAGAGCCGGTTCCAGGTCAACCTGCACGAGTATCCGCCGCGGGAGATCGCGTCCGGCGCCGAGCTGTCCTTCATCCCGGTGACGACGGGCAACGGCTGGGTGTCGTGGGAGGGGCGGGAGCGGTACGCCGTCGTCTACCCGTGTCTCGGGGTGCTCGCCGAGGACCACCGGCACCGGCCCGTCCCGGGCGGGCTCGGGGCGCTCGTCGGGGCCGCGCGGGCCGGGCTGCTGGTGCTGCTCGAAACGCCGATGAGCACGACCCAGCTGGTCGCGGTGACCGGCCGCGCCCTCGGCTCCGTCGGCCGCCATCTGCGGGTGCTGCTGGACGCCGGGCTGGTGGAGCGGCGGCGGGCGGGACGGTCGGTGCTGTACGAGCGGACGGCGGCCGGGACCGTGCTCGTGGAGGCGTCTCGGAGCGAGGCGTCCCGGAGCGAGGCGTCCCGGAGCGAGGCGTCCCGGACGGAGGCCTCCCGCACCGGGGGCTCACGTCGGCCCGACACTTACCGGAGTTAGCATCCGCTTATGACGACTGCTGACAGCAACTCCCCCCTCTCCGTCGAGATCGGCACCCTCCAGGGCGGCGCCGCCGACCTCTCCCAGTACGCCGGCCAGGCCGTGCTGATCGTGAACGTGGCCTCCAAGTGCGGGCTGACCCCGCAGTACACGGGCCTGGAGAACCTCCAGAAGAGCTACGCCGACCAGGGCTTCACCGTCCTCGGCGTGCCCTGCAACCAGTTCATGGGCCAGGAGCCCGGCAGCGCCGAGGAGATCGCGGAGTTCTGCTCGGCGACGTACGGCGTGACCTTCCCGCTGACCGAGAAGGTCGAGGTGAACGGCGAGGGCCGGCACGCGCTCTACGAGCGGCTGGTCGACTTCGCCGACGCCGACGGGCACACCGGCGACATCCGCTGGAACTTCGAGAAGTTCCTCATCGGCCGCGACGGCACGGTCGTCGCCCGCTTCTCCCCGCAGACCGAGCCGGAGTCGGCGGAGCTCGTGGCCGCCGTGGAGGCCCAGCTGGCCCGTTGACCTTGCCCCTGGGGCAGGGAAGAGCCTCCCGTCACCGGGCGGAAAGACCCGTCCGGTGACGGAGGACGAGGATGGTCCGGTGACTGACGACACCCTGCTCACCATCGGCGCGTTCGCCGCGCGGGCCCGCCTGTCGGCCAAGGCCCTGCGGCTCTACGACCGGCTCGGACTGCTGACCCCGGCGCATGTCGACGAGGTGAGCGGCTACCGCTACTACCGGGCCGGCCAGGTGGAACGCGCCCGGCTGGTGGCGCTGCTGCGGCAGCTCGACATGCCGCTCGCGCGGATCGCCGAGGTGGTCGAGGCGGGCGGGGTCGCGGGCGCGGACGTGCTGGCCGCCTACTGGGCCGAGGTCGAGACCCGGCTCGCCGGGCAGCGGACGCTCGCCGAGTACCTCCGTGGACGACTGTCGGGGAGGAACTCCGAGATGTACGGGAAGTTCGTGGTGGAGACGGTGGAGCTGCCGGAGCAGGTGGTGATCACCGAGACACGGCATGTGCTGGCCGACGAGCTGCCGGCCTGGATCGGCGCCTCACTGGGCCGGCTGGAGGAGGGCGCGCGGGAGTGCGGGGGCGTGACCGCGGCCCCGTTCGTCCGCTACCACTCCGAGGTGTCCATGGAGAGCGACGGGCCCGCCGAGTCCTGCGTGCCGGTCGCCGACGAGGCCGCCGCGCGGGCGTGGGCGGTGGCACAGGGCCGGGTGCGGGGGACGGAGGTCCGGGTCGAGCCGGCGCAGCGGTTCGCGTACACCCGGGTCACCAAGGCGCAGGTGGCCCATCCCCAGCTGATGGCGGCCTTCGAGGCCGTGGAGGAGTGGATCGCCGGGCAGGGCCTGGAACAGGCGGGGCCCTGCCGGGAGATCTACTTCGCGGACTGGGACGCGGCGGGGCCCGAGGACCCCGTCTGCGACGTCGCGTTCCCGGTCAAGTAGGCAGGTGGGAAGACGGGCAGGCAGCCCTACTTCAGCTCGTCGGGGCAGGGCGTCCCGCGCGGCAGCTGATAGGGCGCCGCCAGCCGGTACGTCCCCGCCCTCGGCGCGATCAGCTCCGTCCACTTGTCGCCCTGGGCGTCCTCCTCGGTCTCCAGCAGGCAGCCGTTGACGTTGTCGTACGTCTTCGGCTCCCCGTCGGCCCGGTCCTTGGACGCCTCCGTCTCCTGCGGCGGCTTGAGGCTCTTGCCGTCGGCGTCGACGATGCTCAGCCACGGCGAGTACGGGATGCGGATGAGGATCCGGCCGGCCTTCTTCACCTGGAGGGTCATCTCGCCCTGCTCGGCGCGGTCCACGACCGCGTCGGGCTCGGCGAGCGGCGTCGGGTCGGTCACCTGGAACAGCTGCCAGTTGGCGTCGCCCCAGACCTGCTTCAGATACGGCATCCCCCGCTGGACGAGGTCCCGCTCCCGCTTCGCCCCGTCCCCGTCCGGCTCGTCCTTGGAGACGACCACGAAGTGCACGGCCCAGCGCTTGACCCACTCGTGGTAGTTCGCGGAGTTCAGGGTGTCGTCGTAGAAGAGCGGGTTGCGCTCCATGTCGGCCTGGCGGTTCCAGCCGCGGGCGAGGTTGACGTACGGGGCGAGCGCGGACGCCTCCCGGTGGGAGCGGGCCGGCACGACCTCGACGCGGCCCTTCTCCGCGCCGACCTCCTGGAGCTCGTTGACGAGCGGGGCCAGCTCGCGGGCCCAGGAGGCGGCCGGGGTGGTGTTGAGGACGTCGTCGACGGACTTGAAGCCGACCCAGCCGCCGAATCCGGCGATGGCCACCACGATCGCGTACCACTTGCGGCTGCGCGGCACCGTGAACGGCAGCGCCGCCACCAGCACCGTCCCGGCGAACAGCATCGGCAGCCGGGAGATGTTCGACCCGATCTGCGAGCTGATCAGCCAGACCAGGACGACGGCGAGCGCGTACACCGCGGCCGTCAGCCGGACCGTCTTCCACCCCTTGGGGACCACGAAGTAGACGATGGCGCCGTACAGGAACGGCAGGATCACCGAACCGAAGATCATCGGCTGGGTGCCGGAGAACGGGAACAGCCACGCCGACACCGCGACCACCACGGTCGGCGCGATGCCCAGCGCCCAGGCGCCGGGCCGCCGCTTCTGGAGGAACAGCGCGACCGCGACCAGCCCCACGAACAGACCCGCGACCGGCGAGGCCATCGTGGCGAGCGCGGCCAGCGGGGCGGCGCACAGCGCCTTCGCCCACCGCTTGAAGCGCCAGCGGTACGGCCAGCAGAACACGACCGCGACCGCGCCGAGCGCGAACATCGTGCCGAGACCGAAGGTCACGCGCCCGGAGACGGCGTTGCAGAAGAAGGCGACGACACCGGCGAGCGAGGCCCACAGCGGGTTCTTCACGGACCGGCTGCGCAGCAGGATCAGCGTGAGCAGCCCGGCCGAGACGGTGCCGGCAATCATCATCGTCGTACGGACACCGAGGACGGACATCAGATACGGCGAGACGACGCTGTACGACACCGGGTGCATGCCGCCGTACCAGGCGAGGTTGTACGCCGAGTCCGGGTGCCGGCCGACGAACTCCGCCCAGGCGTCCTGGGCGGCGAGGTCGCCGCCGCTGTTGGCGAACACGAAGAACCACATGATGTGGAGCCCGCCGGACAGGGCGGTGAAGGAGAGCACGGGGTGCCGCAGGATCCGCTCACGCAGAGCGAGGAAGGCGGTGAGGAAGCGGGAGGGCACCGGGGACGCCTCAGGGGTGGCGGCGACCGGGGTGTCGGTGCTGCTCACGGCACTCTCGGTACTCTCGGTGTTCTTGGCGCCCTCGGTGCTCTTGGCGCTGTCTCTGCTCTTGGCGCTCTCTGTGCGCGGTGCGGGCACGCGTATTCGCGGGCTCATGTCCGAGCCCGGATCGGCGTCGTCTGCGCGTGTCGGCTCCGCAGTGGCCACCTGAAGGCAACTCCCCGTGTCCCGTCTTCTTTTCCCGGCCGTGTGATGTTCCGGCCTCGTTCACGGTCGCGTTGTGCGCGACCGGCGACCTGCCCCGATTCGTGACGCTAGCACGCAGCCCGCCGCCGGGCCCCCGGGCGGGGGCGTCGGCGGCGGGACGCGGGGCGGTTCCTCGGCCCTCGCTCGGCCCTCGCTCGGCCTTCGATCGGCCTTCGATCAGCCGAGGCGGGTCAGCTTGTCCGTGAAGCCCGGTTCGACCAGGTCCTTCTGGAGGGCGACCGGCACCGAGACGGCACCCGTCGAGGCGTCACCCACCGTGAGCGAGCCGACCTTGGTGCCGGCCTTCGCGGTGTGCGGTACGTCGTCGGCGGCGAACGTCAGCTTCACGGTGAGGCCCGACCAGCCGACGGCCTTGACGTCCTTGGTGGCGACGACGGGCGTCTTGCCGCCGAGGCCGTCGTCGACGTACCCGACGACGTCGCCCTTCTTCAGGATCGTCGCCGACTTCAGGCTGTCCTGCGCGGCCTGGATCAGCTTGTCGCCCGCGGACAGGGCGCCCTGGAGAATCGTGTTGTCGTAGCCGCCCTCGGGCTGGCGCAGGACCGCGCCGAAGATGGTGCGGGTCTCGCCGCCGATCTCCTTCGTCGCCGCGAAGACCAGGTTGCCGCGGGCGGAGGTGGTGGTGCCGGTCTTGATGCCGATCACGCCGTTCTTGCCGACCAGCTGGTTCCAGTTGGGCTGCCGGGCGCCCTTGTAGTCGTAGTACTCCATCATCGACGCGACAGCGCGGAAGGCGGGTTCCTTCATCGCCGTCTTGGCGAGCTTCACCTGGTCCACGGCCGTGGAGACGGTCGTGTCGTGCAGGCCCGAGGGATCGGTGTACGTCGTGTTCGTCATGCCGAGGTCCTTGGCGGCGGCGTTCATCTTCGCTACGAACGCCTTCTCGGAGCCGGCGTCCCAGCGGGCGACCAGGCGGGCGACGTTGTTCGCGGACGCGATCAGGATGCCCTGGAGCGCCTCGCGCTCGGAGATCTCGTCACCGGCCTTCACCTTCACGGTCGACTCGCCCTCCGCGGACGCCTGGTCCTCGGCGGCCTGGTCGACCTTGATCATCGGACCCTTGGCGTCACCCTTCAGGGGGTGGTCACGCAGGATGAGGTACGCCGTCATGACCTTGGCGACACTCGCGATCGGCACGGGCTTCTGCTCCCCGGAGGAACCGAAGGAACCGATGCCCTGCACCTCCAGCGCGGCCTGCCCCTGGGCCGGCCACGGGACGTCGGCCTTGCCGCCGTCGAAGGAGTACGTCTCCTCGGCGGTGAGCTGGAGGGTGGGGGTGGGCAGCGGGCGTACGGACTGTACGACCGCAAAGACGACCGCGAGGAGGAGGACGAGGGGCGTCCAGATCTTCACGCGGCGGACGGTGGTGCGGAGGGGGGTCTCCGGGGGCGGGGGCGTGTTGGTGAGCTCGGCCAGGAGGTCCAGCGGCGGCTTCGGCGGAAGCGGCTGCTGGGTGGTGCGCTCGGGGCCGACCTGGGGGACGGCGGTGGTGACGTCGGGCTTGAGCGCGACGAACTTGCTGGTGGCGCGGTCGACGGCGGGGCGGGGCAGCTTGAGCATGGTGGTGGGCTGATCAACCGACACCTCGGCTCCGCCGCTCTTCCCACCCGTGCGGCTTTCGTCACCGGGTGCGGGTGGCCCTTGCGGGGCCTTCTGGCCGCGGGCGGCTTGAGGCGCGTCGGTGGGGGTGGCGTTGCGGCCACCGGCGCCGGGGGCGCTCCCGCTGCGGGCAGCCTGAGGTGCGTCGTCCGCGGGGGTGGCGTTGCGGCCTGCGATACCGGAGGCGGACGGCCCGTCGGGGGCGCTCCCGCCACGGGCAGCCCGAGGCGCGTCGTCCGCGGGGGCGGTGGCCGTTCCGGCTGTGCCGGTCGCCGGGGTGGAGGCGGCGGCTGCCGTGCCGGTCGCGGCGCGCGGGTCGGCCTTCGGCGCGGCGGGGGCGGGCTTGTCGGCGGGCTCGGCGGCCTCGGGACTGTCGGCGGATGCGGCGGCGCCACGCCCATCACGCGGCGCGTCAGCAGGCTCGGCGGCGCCACGGGCGTCGCGGGGCTCGTCGGCAGGCTCCGCAGTGTCACGGGCATCGCGGGGCTCGTCGGCAGGCGCCGCGGTGCGCTCCGCGTCGCGGGGTTCGTCGCTGGGCTGCGGGGTGTCCTCGGGCTCTGCGGGCTCGTCGCTCAGGTGGGGGGCGTCCTCGGGCTCCTCCGGCGTCTCCGGGTCCTTGGACACCGCTGGGTCCTTGGACACCGCTGGGTCCTTGGACGCCGTCGGCTCGGGCTCGCCGGTGTCCCGCTCGGCGTCGCCAGTCGCGGCTTCGGCCGCCTCAGCGGCCGTCTCAGGCTCCCCAGCGGCCGTCTCGGGCTCCTCGGGGGCCGTCTCAGGCTCCTCGGCGACCGTGGAGGCACCCTCGGGCCCCTCGGCCGCCCTGCGGCTGCCGTCCGCCTCCGCGGCCACGTCCTCGGCGTCCGCCGCGCTGTCGGCATCCGTCTCGGCGACGGCCTTGGTCCCGGCAGCGGCGTCAGCCCCCGCCTCGCCCGCGCCCGCGGCTTCGGTCCCGGCCTTGGCCACGCCGTCAGCCCCGGCCTCGACCTCGGCGTCGGTCTCCGCCTGGGCCCCGCCGTCAGCCTCAGCCCCAGTCTCGCCGTCGCACTCGGCCCTGGCACCGCCGTCAGCCCCAGCCTCGCCCACATCGCCGGCCTTCTCCGGCGTTCCGTCTCCCGAGCGGACCCATGCGGCCACCGCGGCCCGCAGCCGCGCGTCGCCGCCCCCGCCCGAGCCGTCGCCCGAGCCGGCGTCCTTGGGCGTGGCGTCCGAGGCGTCCTCGGGGGTGTCCGCCGCGGAGGTTGCGTCGGTGGCGGCCTCCGCCCTCGCCGCGGACTCCCTGGCCTTCGCCACGTCCCGTACCGAGAACACGCGTGTCGCCGTGTCCACGCCACCGGCGCCGCCGCCGGAGTCCGCACCCGCACCATCGGCTTCCCGGGCCACCGCGAGCCGCGGATCGCGGACCTCGGTCCTGGCCTCGGGAACCGGACCCGCGCTCCCCGACGTCGGTTCTGCCGACGACTCGCGCTGCTTCGACCTGTCGGGGGACTCGCCCGCCACCGATGCCTCCTAAACCGTGAACCCGTGAACCTGGACCCGTGAACCGTGGACCGTGGACCGTGCGTTTCTATCCGATCGCCTGCCCCGGTCACCGGTCCACCGCACTGTCCGAACCGTGTACCAGTGTCCTGTGTGAGGGCTTGGCTCCTGCGGTAGACGAGAACGACATACCTACTGGTTCCACTACAAACAGGTCACGCACCCTCGACAGACCAATGTGAGAGGGGTCACCCTGTCGTACATCCACGCGGGGAGGCATGGATGGGCAGGAGCCGCAGAACACTTCCGGAGGAGCTTCTGCTGCTGGCGTTGGACCCGACCACGGGTACCACCGCACAGCCGCAGTCGCTCGACCTCGGTCTGGCCGGAGCACAGCTAGTAGAGCTGGCGCTGGCCGGACGGATAGCCCCAGACGGGGATCGTATCGCCGTGGTCGTACCACGGCCGACTGGAGATCCGACGCTGGACTGCGCGTTGGAGTTGCTGCGAAGGCGTGGCGCTCCCGTGCGGGCAGTGAACTGGATTGGCGGGCCTCGCCTGGGGCTGCGCCAGACCTACCTCTCGCATCTCGAGCGGTGCGGCATGGTGCATGCCGTCGCCGGTCAGATGTGCGGGGTGTTGCCGACGACTCGCTATCAGGCGACGGACAACGCCATCAGCCGGGAGATCAAGGCCCGGTTGGACTCGGCGATCCGCACCGGCGTTCCGCCGGACCCGCGGACCGCGGCGCTGGCCGCCCTGGCCCACGCGGTCGGCCTCGGCAAGCATCTGTATCCAGGCAACGAGGGCAGGTCCTCGCGGTCCAGGCTGCGGGATCTGATCAGGCACGACCCCATGGGCGGTCTCGTCGCGCACGCGGTGATGGACGTCCAGAACGGTGTGGCGGCACAGCCACGCCGTAGCCCCGCTCCGGCGACCGGCCGTCAGGCCGCACCCGGTGGCAGGGCCGCAGCGGAACCCGCTCGCGGTGTTCCGGTGCAACCGCGCCGCGGTTCCATGGCGCGTGTCGTGGCCCACTGAGCCGCAGTTCCCACGACACCACCGCAGGAACCGAGTCGCACCACACGCACTGCCGGCGCAGCCCCATACCCGGAATCGGGAGCCGCTGGTCCGCGCGGGGCGGCGGAACCGTGTGTCCGGACGACACCACGGTCCCGCCGTCCCGCGCGCTTTTTCTGTGCCCACACCCTCGTCCACACCCTCACAACGGCGCGCGTGTCACCGCCGTTCACCGCGAACCGGCGCCTGTGCAGCGCATATCCACGGTTTCCCAGCGGTAGAAAGCACCTTGGTGGCAGTCTGCTCAACAGCAGATACGCAAAGTGGCAATTTTCGAAGGCACGCAGCCGGAGGTGCACGTTCTCGTGGCGACCAATGTCAATCCCACCGTCAGGCGGCGCCGGCTGGGCCAGGAACTGCGCCGGCTCCGCGAGCTCAAGGGCATGACCGCCGAAGAGGTCGCCGAACGGCTGCTGGTGTCGCAGTCGAAGATCAGCCGCCTGGAGAACGGGCGGCGCAGCATCAGCCAGCGCGACGTCCGCGACCTGTGCGGGGTGTACGAGGTCGAGGACCACCGGATCGTCGACTCCCTCATGCAAATGGCCAAGGACAGCCGCCAGCAAGGGTGGTGGCATTCCTTCGGGGACATCCCGTACTCCGTCTACATCGGGTTGGAGACGGATGCCGCGAGTCTGCGGGTGTACGACCCGCAGGTCGTCCCCGGCCTGTTGCAGACCCGTACCTACGCCGAGTCCCTCATCTCCGGGGCGCTTCCCGAGGCGACGCCGACCGATATCGACAAGCGCGTCCAGGTGCGCCTGCGCCGACAGGAACGTATCTCTGCCGCCGACAACCCGCTGCGTCTGTGGGCGGTTCTCGACGAGGCGACCCTGCGCCGCGAGGTCGGGAACAAGCAGGTGATGATCGAGCAGCTGGAGCATCTGATCGAGATGTCCCAGCTGCCGCACGTGACCGTGCAGTTGATCCCGTTCACGATGGGCGCGCATCCCGGGGTCAGCGGGCAGTACGCGATCCTGGAGTTCCCGGACGCGGCCGACTCCAGCGTGGTCTACATCGAGGGCGTCACCAGCGACCTGTACCTGGAGAAGGCGCAGGACGTGCAGAAGTACAGCGTGATGTACGAGCATTTGCGGGCACAGGCCCTCAACGCGGACCAAAGCCGGGACTTCATCTCGAAGGTGGCCAAAGAGTACGCCCGCTGACCGCACAACGGGCCACTCTGTAAGGCGGGCGCCGAAAGGTACACCTAAGTCGGGCCGTGATGGAAGACCCCACTGGAATATGCCACCCGGGCGGGTGAATACCTTCCCCGTACTCCGATGTTGGCGAGTAGCGTCGATCACGCCATCGAGGCAACAACGTTGGCGCAAACCGTGTCGTGCAGACGGAGACAAACGCACACCACGGTGACAGCAACTCAGCAACTGGCTAATCGGAGCGAACATGGCAATCAAGCAGGGCGTCACGGACGAGTGGGTCAAGTCCTCCTACTCCCAGGGCAATGGCGCGTGCGTCGAGATCAAGTCCCCGGTCCTCGCGGCGATGGCCGTCCGGGACTCGAAGGTCACGGACGGCCCCACCCTGGCCTTCCCCGCGGACGCGTGGACCGCCTTCGTCGGCTCGGTCAAGGCGTAAGCAGGTCGAGCGATCGAGTGATCGGTTCCAACACAACTTCACAAGCACCGTCCAAGAGCCCTCTCGTCCAGCTCGCCGTCCTTGCCGAGGGGGCTCGGCTTGTGCCCGGACACGGGCCCGGATTCAGGGTCACCGCAGTCGGTCGACGTACGTGTCCGTTCCCGGCACCGTCGGTATGAACGGCGCGACCAGCTCCACCCGCCCCAGGCCCGCCTCCGCCACCGGCCCGTCCAGGCCCGTGAAGTGCGCCTCCCAGCAGTCCCGCGGGTCCGCCTCCAGGAACCACAGCAGGGTCAGCCGGGTGTCGACGCCCTCGACCTGCTTCACGTACGTCATGCGGTCGCCGGGCAGCGGCGTCGGGCGGAACACGGTCACCATCGCGGCCGGTGAGCCCGCGATCCGCTTCGGCAGCTGCCGGGAGCGCAGCCACTCCAGCAACTCCGCCCGCCGCTCGGGCGATTCGGCGTCGATGACCTCCACCACCAGGCCCGCGTAGGGGTGGTCGAGGGCGTGGAAGTCGCGCGGGCCGGCCGCCCCGTCCCGGTAGACCGTCGCCTCGTGGTCCTGGAACGCGGTGAAGACATGCGTCCGGTCCTGATAGACCCGAGCGTCCCGGTTCAGGCGCTTGTTGATGCCGACGGTCCACTTCATGTGGTCGGCGTAGCGGCCGTCCGTGATCCAGTACGTCGAGATGTAGCACCCGGCGGTGACCGGCTGGGCGACCGCCGACTTCTCCGGGTAGCGCAGGAGTTGGAGGTCCCGGGTGGCGACCCAGCGCCGCCCGGCGTACATCCAGGGCATCGCCATCGCGCCGGCGTAGTAGTGGTCGTCCTCGTACCAGCGGTTGTAGGCGTACTCGTGGCCCGGGTGCGGTTCGACCATGGTGATCAGGGCGTGGCCGGGGCGGACTCCGTACGGTCCTACGGCGGCCAGTTCGGCGTACGTCTCGCTGCGGGTGTCGTCGCTCATGCGGTTCCCCTTTCCTGCGGTCGCCCTTACTCTGACGCCCCGTCAGATAATGCGCCAGAGCCGCCGGGAGGGTCATCGATGTCATCACTGCTCTCAGGGAAGACCGTCGTGGTGTCGGGCGTCGGGGCCGGGCTCGGACATCAGGTCGCCGCCGCGGTCGTACGGGACGGCGGGAACGCCGTGCTCGGGGCGCGTACGGAGGCGAACCTGGCGAAGTCGGCCGCCGAGATCGATCCGGACGGGGCGCACACCGCGTATCGCGCCACCGACATCACCGACGAGCAACAGTGCGCGGCGCTCGCGGAGTTGGCCGGGGAACGGTTCGGGCGGATCGACGCGGTGGTCCATGTGGCCGCCTGGGACAGCTACTTCGGCGGCCTGGAGGACGCGGACTTCACCACCTGGCAGTCGGTGATCGACGTGAACCTGCTGGGGTCGCTACGGATGACGCGGGTCTGCCTGCCGGCGCTGAAGCGGTGCGGGGGCTCGGTGGTGTTCATCGGGACGCAGTCCTCGGTCGCGGCGCCCTCACAGGTGCGGCAGGCGGCGTACGCGGCGTCGAAGGGGGCGCTGACGAGCGCGATGTACTCGCTGGCGCGGGAGCTCGGGCCGTACCGCATCCGCGTGAACACGGTGCTGCCGGGCTGGATGTGGGGGCCGCCGGTGCAGGCGTACGTCCAGTTCACCGCGCACACCGAGGGGGTCGGGGAGCCCGAGGTGCTCAAGCGGCTCACCGAGCGGATGGCGTTGCCCGATCTCGCCACGGACGGGGATGTGGCGGACGCGGCGGTGTTCCTGGCGTCGGACCGGGCGCGATCCATCACGGGACAGTCGTTGCTGGTCAACGCCGGGGAGCTGATGCGATGACGTTCATGTAGGTGAACGAGGACCAATATGCCGAATGAATTTACCTCCCTTTGACCTTACGCCCGCTTGTCGTGTTCACGCGGGAGCGCCCACGATGAGCGCCGGGTCGAACCCTGGGAGGGCGCACATGAACGGTCTCGACTGGGCCGTGCTCATCGGCTACTTCGGCGTGATGGTGGCGATCGGCGTGTGGTCGCACAAGCGCGTGGACAACGTCAGCGACTTCTTCACGGCCGGCGGCAAGATGCCCTGGTGGCTCTCCGGCATCTCGCACCACATGTCGGGCTACAGCGCGGTGATGTTCACCGGGTACGCGGGCATCGCGTACACCTACGGCGTCACCTCCTTCGTCACCTGGTCCTTCCCCATCGCCCTCGGCATCGCGATCGGCTCCAAGCTCTTCGCGCCGCGCATCAACCGCCTGCGCTCCCGCCTCCACGTGGCCTCCCCCCTCGAATACCTGAAGAACCGCTACGACCTCAAAACCCAGCAGGCGCTGGCCTGGTCCGGCATGCTGCTGAAGATCGTGGACGTGGGCGCGAAGTGGGCCGCGATCGCCACCCTGTTGTCGGTCTTCACGGGCATCTCCCTCAACCAGGGCATCCTCATCACCGGCTGTATCACCGCCGTCTACTGCACGATCGGCGGCCTGTGGGCGGACGCGCTGACCGAACTCGGCCAGTTCGTCATCCAGTTGCTGGCCGGTGTGGCCATGCTGATCGCGGTGGTCCTGGAGCTGAACGACAAGGGCATCGGCTTCTGGGGCGCCTGGGACGAGCCGCAGCTGAAGGGCCACGGAGAGCCGCTGGTCGGCCCGTACGGCACGGTCTTCCTCCTTGCCTTCCTCTTCATCAAGCTCTTCGAGTACAACGGCGGCATGCTCAACCAGGCCCAGCGGTACATGGCCACGGGCAGCGCGTACGAGGCGGAGCGGTCGGCGCGGCTGTCGGCGGCGCTGTGGCTGGTCTGGCCGGTGGTCCTGTTCATCCCGATGTGGCTGTCGCCGCTGCTGGTGACGTCGCAGAAGCCGGACGGTTCGGACGCGTACGGCCTGATGACCGAACAGCTCCTCCCCCACGGCCTGTTGGGCCTCGTCATCGTCGGCTTCTTCTCCCACACCATGGCGATGTGCTCCTCCGACGCCAACGCGATCGCGGCGGTGTTCACGCGGGACTGCGCGCCGGTGGTGTGGCGGCGGGCGCGGGCGTGGAGCGAGGGTCAGGGCCTGCGGGTGGCCCGGATCACGACGGTCGTCTTCCTCGGCCTCTCCATGGCGGCGGCGACGCAGGTCAACTCCCCCACCTTCAAGGACATCATCACCGTCGTCATCAAGTGGGTCGCCGGTCTGATGGGCCCGATGGCCATCCCGATGATGCTGGGCCTGCTCCGCCCGTTCCGCCGCTCGGGCCCGACGGCGGCGCTCACCAGCTGGTCGATGGGGCTGCTGGCCTTCTGGCTGGTCAACTACCCGATCAACTGGAACGTGGACGGCGGAGTCCCGCTCCAGTACCAGGTGTCGGTGCCGCTGGCGGTCTCCCTGGTGCTCTACATCCTGATCGGCTTCCTCAAGCCGGAGGACACTCCGGAACGGCTGGCGATCATCGAGAAGATCAACACCGATGGGGACGGGGTCGCCGCGCGGGCTGAGCCGGTGCCTACGGAGGCGTGACCCGGGGGCCGCCGGCGGGTGCGGGTCCGTGGGGACTGGTCGCGCAGTTCCCCGCGCCCCTTAGGGCGTTGCAGTCCCCGGCGTATGACAGGGGGCGCGGCCCCGACCCACGACGAACCCGACTGCGCTCAGCCCCGCGGATAGCGCGCCAGCCAGCCCGGCGACGCCCCCGCCGGGCCGTGCAGGGCCGGGCCCTGGGTCATCTCCATCGCGAAGTCGTCGGCGAGTTCCAGCAACGTGGGACGGCCCTCCAGCTCGGCCAGCCAGGCCGGCGGGAGGGCCGTTTCGCCGTTCAGGGCGCCCAGCAGGCCGCCGGTGAGGGCGCCGGCCGCGGCGGAGGGGCCGTCGTGGTTGACGGCGAGGCAGAGGCCGTGCCGTACGTCCTCACTCACCAGGGCGCAGTAGACGGCGGCGGCCAGCAGCCCCTCGGCAGTGCCGGCCCCGATGAGCTCCCCGACCCGCGCAGGGGTCGGCATCCCCTGCCGTACGGCACCCAGTGCGTGCTGCAACGCATCTGCCACCGGCTGGTGTCCGGGCCGGACGGCGACGAGGGCGAGGGTCTGCTGGACCGCGGCGTCCAGACTCTCGCCGCGGGCGAGCCCGTGCACGATCGCGGCGTACGCGCCCGCCGCGAGGTAGGCGACGGGATGCCCGTGGGTCTGTGCCGCGCACTCCACGGCGAGCTGCACGACGAGCTGCGGCTCCCAGCCGACGAGCAGTCCGAAGGGCGCGGAGCGGGCGGCCGCCTCGGGCCCGGCCTCGCCGGGGCTCTTGGGGGCGTCGAGGGTGCCCATGGTGTCGTCGCCGAGCCCGATGAGCAGCGCGCGGGTGGGATCACGCCGGGCGTAGAGCCACTCCTCCCTCGCCAGCCAGCCGTCGTCCTTGCGCCGCTCGTCGGGTCCCCAGTCCCGTTGGGTGGCGGCCCACCGCAGGTAGGCGCGGTGCAGGTCGGTCGGCGGATGCCAGGCGCCGGTGTCGCGGCGGACCTGGGCGCGTATGAGCCCGTCGACGGAGAAGAGGGTGAGCTGGGTGAGGTGCGAGACGGCACCGCGCCGCCCGTACGCGGGCGCGAGGTCGACGACGCCTTCGGCGCCGTGGGTCTCCTGGATGGCGGCGAGGTCGAGCCGGTCGACGGGCGCCCCGAGCGCGTCCCCGACGGCGGCCCCGAGCAGCGTGCCGCGCACCCGGCTGCGGAAGTCCTGCTGTTCGGCCCGCCCCCAGACGGCCCCGGCTGTCACACCCACCAAGCCCTCCTCAACGGCACCGCCCGGACGCACGACAGCTCAGCACTGTAATCGACCGGGAACGGTCAGTTCATGGGGCGGAACAGTATGTGGGGTGTGCCCGGAGTGGTCGTTATTGGGCTTGGGTGGTCGGTTGTTCACTACGCCGCGGTCGTCGCCGTACGGCAGTCCCGGCACCGTCCCGGTTCCGGTGACCGGAAGACGCGGTCGCAGCCGTCGCAGTCCTGCAGGGGGTCCGGGCGGCAGGCTGGGGCCGGGACAGGTCCAGGGGCGGGGAGCGGTGGAGGCAGCAGCTCCCTGAGGCGGTGGGCCAGGAGAGCCGCCGGGTGCTTGATCGGGGTGGTGGGGAGGTCGCTCGTCAGGGTTCGCTGTACGGCGGTGACCGGGACTCCGCGTTCCAGCCAGGTGTCGACCGCCGGGGTCAGGCGTCGCACGTCCCGTTCAGTGAGGAGGAGGCGGGAGTCGTACGTGCGCAGCTCGGCGAGGAGGCGGGAGGCGGCCGGGGGCTGCGGGGACTGCAGGGGCTTCGAGGGTTGCGGCTCCGGCTCCGGCTCTGCCGCTGCGTGGAGCACCGCCGTCCTCGGCTTGTTGTACGACACCGTCCGGGTCACGCATCGGCCCGATTGAAGACGCTCCTTGGGTCGTGCCAGGTACCCGTGCTCTTCCAGCTCCCGCAGTGCCGCGGCGATCCTGATCTCGCCCTCGGGGAACTTCGCCGCCAGCGCCTTGATGCCCACGGGCGCACCAGCGGGAAGCGACTGGATGTGAACCGCCAGGCCGATGGCCATCAGGGACAGCTCGGGGTGCTGGGCCAGGTGGTTCCCGACCACGACGAAGTTGTCGGTGTGGGGTTCGTTGACGTGCTCGACACCACGGGTGAAAGCGCCGGACTTGGCGCGCGCGGGCGCGCTAGGCTGCTGGGAAGTCATCGGGAAGACGCTCTCTTCTCGGTGATCAGGCCCTCGCACTGGGATTGCCGTCCCGGCGGGGGCCGATGCATGTGTGCGGTTGTGTGAGGCAGACGCTGCACCACAACTCCCGCGCCGCGCCAGCCGAGTTGGGGATGTTCACTCCCGCGGGTGATCGACGGGGGTGGTGGGGGCGGGTTTGATTCTTGCCCCGGTTCTTTGGTCTTTTGCGTCGCGCCCCACCGAGTCACGTGCCCCCACGATCCGGTACCACCTCGGCCCACACCGTCTTCCCGCCCGCCGGCGCCTCCTCCACGCCCCAACGCTCCGCGTACGCCTCGACGATGCGCAGCCCCCGGCCAGATTCCGCGTCACCCGCCACCGGGTCGTGGAGCTGCGGGACGCGGTCGCCCCGGGCGTCGGTCACCTCGATGCGAAGGGTGCCGGCATCGGCGTACAGCTTCAGTCTCAGCCGGAAGTCCCGCCCGGCGACGCGGCCAGCGACTTCGGTACGGAGTGGAACTGTCCGGGTGCGGGGCGTAGCCGTACGGCTCGTACTCAGGGGGAGGAGTGGTATGGAGGATGAGGAGGCAGCCGCGGTACTCAAGGCGGTCGGGCGGCAGATCAAGATGTGGCGGGAGGCCGCCGGGCTGACGCAGCCCGAACTCGGCGAAGCGATCGGGTACGGCGGGGAGATGGTCTCGTCGGTGGAGCGGGGGCGGCGGAGCTCCAAGCCGGATTTCTCTCGACAGGGCCGATGAGGTGCTTGGCGCGGGCGGCAGGATCTCCGCGATGAAGAAGGACGTGGAGGAGGCCCGTTACCCGAAGAAGGTGCGGGATCTTGCGAAGCTGGAGGACGAGGCCGTCGAGCTCGGGGCCTACGGCAACCACAACATGCACGGCCTGCTCCAAACACCCGAGTACACACGGGCGTTGTTCACGATCAGGCAGCCCGCTTACTCCGAGGACGAGATCGAGCACCAGGTCTCCGCACGTATGGCACGCCAGCGGATCTTCGAGCGGCTGCCCGCGCCGCTGCTCACCTTCGTCCAGGAAGAGGTGACGTTAAGGCGGCCCATCGGAGGCAGAATGGTCCTGCGACGCCAGCTCGAACACCTGTTTGAGATCGGCACGTTGAGGCACGTCAGGGTTCAGGTGATGCCAGCATCTCGGCCTCGTGCCGTCGCTCCCGATGAGCAGCGAGGAGTCGATCGAGCTCCTTGAACTTCCGGCCCTGTCCAGCGAATTCACGGCTGATCGCCGCCATGGCTTCCGGCACGCTGCCGACACCCTCGTCGATGTATGCGGTCAGGGCGCCTTTCTCCCGGGCCAGCTGCTCAAGTTCGCGAGCCAAGAAGGTCTTTCCGACACCCGCGTTCCCGTGCACATGGAACAGGAAGCGATGCCGCTCGTCTTCCGGCACAAGGTCGAGATTCGTACGGAAGGCGGCCCGCTCGTCACTCCGCCCGACGGCCCGCCTGCGCTGCTTGATCAGGTCCTGCATCGACGGCCGCGTCGCCCCCATCCACGTCACCCCCGTAACCGGTCCGCGGGGAAGTCTGGCAGAGGCTCGGGTGCCGCGTCAGCACCTCACGATTGACTTCGGAATACATTCCGAAGTACCTTCGGATCATGTCCACTCCCACGGTCGCCTTCTCCGAGCTCTCGAAGAACTCGAAGCGTGTCGCCGAGACACTCGACCGGGCTCAGCGCGTACACATCACACGCCGGGACGGCGAGGACCTCTACCTGACCACCGCGCGCCACGACCAGCAGCGCGAGGAGACGGCTGACATCACCGCCCGGCTCCTCGCCGCCCTCGTGCGTAGCGACGCCGGCGAGCAGGCGATACTGCGCGCACTCCCCTCGGTCTTTCCATGGGTACGTCACCTTTCGGCAGAGGAACTGAAGGAGTTCGTGGCGGAGCTCATCGACGCCACGTTCGACGCGGCCCTCCTGGACGTCCACACCAACCTCCACCGCGTCGTCGTCGAATGGCGCGCCACAGCACGGGTCCTCGCCGATCCCGAGCTCACCGCACAGCTCACCCGCCGGCTCCCCGACGAGGACCACGGCGAGGTGACCGCCCCGTGAGCCCCAAGCGAGGCGACGATGTCGCCCCACCGCCGGTCGACGGGGAGTGGCGCTTGCGATTCGCGACGAACGAAGCGGCGAAGGGGTGGGGTGAACTGGGAGCGGAGGCTCCTGGGAACACGCGGCGCTGCTTCGAGGCGCTGCGGAGCGATCTCTGTCCCGCGCGGATCCCGACCGCCAGCACCGCCTGCGGGGGCGTCTGTCAACAGGCAACCTCGGCGGTCGCGAATACCCGCAGTGGGAGTACGAGGTGACAGCGGGAGGCCGTGTACGTTACCTCGTCGACGAAGCGCGCCACACCGTTCATCTGGTGTACGCGTCCTCTCGCCACCCCAAGGACACCGAGTAGCGCTGCAAGCAATCCCGTGGCCGGATTCTGGCTCAATGGCATGCGGTCCTCGCCGCCCAGGGCGGGAAGGATGATCGCCATGGCCACCACACCCCCACGCACCGCACTCCACCTCACCGCAACCCTCCTCACCGCCACCGTCGCTCTCTACATGGCCCTCGTGGCCTTCGGGAACATCACGGACTTCGGGACGAATCAGCAGTTCGTGCGGCATGTCCTCGCGATGGACACGACCTTCAAGGACGACGACCTGATGTGGCGGGCCGTCACCAGCAAGGGACTTCAGGACGCCGCGTACGTCGCGATCATCGTCTGGGAGACGGTGGCCGCGCTGGTGCTGGTCTACGGCACCTGGCTCTACGCCCGGCGGGATGATCTCCGCGGGCGCCGGTTCGCCACCTACGGCCTGCTCATGGTCCTGCTCCTCTTCGGCGCCGGGTTCATGGCGATCGGCGGGGAGTGGTTCTCGATGTGGCAGTCGGAGGACTGGAACGGGCTGGACGCCGCGCTGCGGGTGTTCGTGCTGAGCGGGGTCGTGCTGATCGTCGTGCAGCTGCCCGCCGGGGCGCGGGACGCCTGAGTCAGGTCAGTCCGCGCTCGCGTCTGCGCCGGATCTCGGCGATCCGCTCGCGGACGTGGTCCGGCGGCAGTTGTGCAGCCAGCCTCGCCAGTTCCTCGAAGCTCGACAGATAGTTTCCGCCGCCCGGCCCGCGTAGCTCCCGCTCGCGGGCCACGAACGGCCGGATCGCCTCCCACACCGAGAGAATCCGGGTGCGCAGGACCGTGACCAGCAGGGTTTCGTCGAGCAGTCCGAAGACCGCCAGGTTGGCGAAGGACTGGTAGTAGTACACGACGCTGTAGAAAGAGGTCCTGGCCTCGTCGGGCAACCCGCGCACCCCGGCCGCCGGGTCGTTCTCGGCCCCCAGCCGCAGCGTGACGTAGTCGTGGTGCCCGTGGAACTCCACCGACCGGAACTCCGCGAGCAGGTCGATCATCACGGATATGTGGTTGGCGTGCTTCGCGGTGCGGGTCTGCCGGGCGCTGAACACGACGGAGGTCACCACGGCGACGACCGCGATGGCCGTGGTCACGATGTTGAAGACGACAGAGCTGTCCATCCGGTCACCGTACGGAGACCGGCACCCAAGCGCAGTACCAACTGCACTACCGAGGAGACTAGTTGACCACCACGACCGTCGTGCCCGTCTCGCCGAACGTCCACAGTGCCGATCCGTCCGCCTTCTTCATGCGGATGCCGCCGGTCTGAATGCCCGCGGCGGGCGGGGGCGGGGAGGAGCCGTCGACGGCGTTGGAGAAGGCGATGTTCTTGCCGGACTTCGCCGCGAAGTAGACGACGTGCTCGATCTTGACGCCGTCGGAGCCGGTGATCGGGTCCCCGGAGCGCGTCCCGACCGTGTAGTTCCCCGGGTCGGGGGCGACCGTCCCGGGCCAGACGGCGAAGGTGCGGCGGGCCGCGTCGCTCGCGTCGACCAGCCACACCCGCTTCTCGCCGAGCGAGTAGACGATGCGGCGGCCGGTGCCCGAGTCGTCGGGCACGGCGGTCGCCGCCGGCTTCTTCGCCCCGGCCGAGGGGGACGCGGACGCCGTCGCGGTCGGGCGGACGCTCGTGGCCTCGGGCTTGGCGCCCTTGTCCGCCTGTACGGCGAGAGCGGCGACCACGGCTATCGCTCCCACCGTCAGACCGGTCACCCAGACCTTCGAGGCAGGCACGGCACGTATCTCCTCAGCTCACCGACAGGGTCGGATCATCGTACTGCCGTGCGCCCGCCCTCTTCGTCCCAGTCCAGCAGCCTCATTCCAGCAGTCTCAGTCCGGCAGCCTCATTCCAGCAGTCTCAGTCCAGCACCGGCAGCAGCTCCGGCAGGTGCCCGTCGGAGGCCGCCGCCGCCTTCTGCCGTTCCTCCGGGACCTCGCCGTACAGCGTGGTGCGGGGCTTCGCCGGGCGGCCCGCCGCCTCCGCCACCGCGATCAGGTCCCGCACCGACTTGTAGGAGCCGTAGGAAGAGCCGGCCATGCGCGAGATGGTCTCCTCCATGAGCGTGCCGCCGAGGTCGTTGGCGCCCGACTTCAACATCTCCGCCGCGCCCTCCGTGCCCAGCTTCACCCAGCTGGTCTGGATGTTGGGGATGTGCGGGTGCAGGAGGAGACGGGCCATCGCCGTCACCGCCCGGTTGTCGCGCATCGTCGGGCCGGGGCGGGCGATGCCGGCCAGGTAGACCGGGGCGTTGGTGTGGATGAACGGCAGCGTCACGAACTCGGTGATGCCCCCGGTCTGCTGCTGGATGCGGGCCAGGGTGCGCAGGTGGCCCAGCCAGTGGCGGGGCTGGTCGACATGGCCGTACATCATGGTCGAGGTCGACGGGATGCCCACCTCGTGGGCCGTCGTGATCACCTCGATCCAGGTGGCCGTCGGCAGCTTGCCCTTGGTGAGGACCCAGCGGACCTCGTCGTCGAGGATCTCGGCGGCCGTGCCGGGGATGGAGTCCAGGCCCGCCTCCTTCGCCGCCGTCAGCCACTCGCGGATGGACAGGCCGGTGCGGGTCGCGCCGTTCACGACCTCCATGGGCGAGAAGGCGTGCACATGCATGCCGGGGACGCGTTCCTTCACCGCCTTCGCGATGTCGAAGTACGCCGTGCCGGGCAGGTCCGGGTGGATGCCACCCTGCATGCAGACCTCGACCGCGCCCACGTCCCACGCCTGCTGGGCGCGGTCGGCGACCTGGTCCAGGGAGAGGGTGTAGGCGTCGGCGTCCGTGCGGCGCTGGGCGAAGGCGCAGAAGCGGCAGCCGGTGTAGCAGACGTTGGTGAAGTTGATGTTCCGCGTGACGATGTACGTCACGTCGTCGCCGACCGCCGCCTTGCGGACGTCGTCCGCGATACGGGTGAGAGCGTCCAGGGCCGGGCCGTCCGCGTGCAGCAGGGCGAGGGCCTCGGCGTCCGTGAGCTTGGTGGGGTCGTCAGCCGCCGTGGCCAGCGCCTGGCGTACGTCGGTGTCGATGCGCTCCGGGACCATCCCCGGCGCCGCCGCCTCCCGCAGGGCGCCCCAGTCGCCGTAGACGACGTCGAAGTCGTCCCGGCGGTCGGTCGTACGGCCCTCGGTGTCGATGGTGGTGTGCAGGTCGGTGCGGCCGGACGGGACGAAGACCTCCTCCGGCTCCTGCCACGGGTGGCCCTCGACCACCGCGTCCTCGCGCGCGAGGCCGGTCTCCCCGTCCGCCAGTGCGCGTACGTGCGGCAGCAGCCGCGGGTCCAGCCAGGGTTCGCCGCGCTGGACGAACTCCGGGTACACGCAGAGGCGTTCGCGGAGCTCGAAGCCGGCCGCCGCGGACTTCGCCGCCAGCTCCTCGATCTGCGGCCAGGGGCGCTCGGGGTTGACGTGGTCGATGGTGAGCGGGCTGACCCCGCCCCAGTCGTCGATGCCGGCCGCGATGAGCCGCTCGTACTCGCTGTCCACCAGGTTCGGCGGGGCCTGGATGTTCCCGGCCGGGCCCATGACGATCCGGGCCACCGCCACGGCCGCGACCAGCTCGTCCAGCTCCGCGTCCGGCATGCCGCGCATCGCGGTGTCCGGCTTGGCGCGGAAGTTCTGGATGATCAGTTCCTGGACGCCGTGGTAGGCGCGGGCGATCCTGCGCAGGGCGAAGAGGGACTCGGCCCGCTCCTCGTACGTCTCACCGATCCCGATGAGGATGCCGGACGTGAAGGGGACGGAGGACCGGCCCGCGTCCTCCAGTACGCGCAGGCGTACGGCGGGCTCCTTGTCCGGGGAGCCGTAGTGGGGGCCGCCGGGCTCCGACCAGAGGCGGGTGGCGGTCGTCTCCAGCATCATGCCCATGCTGGGCGCGACCGGCTTGAGGCGCTGGAAGTCCGTCCAGGACATCACCCCGGGGTTGAGGTGGGGCAGCAGGCCCGTCTCCTCCAGGATGCGGATCGATATCGCGCGGACGTACGCGATCGTGTCGTCGTAGCCGTGCGCGTCGAGCCACTCGCGCGCCTCCGGCCAGCGGTCCTCGGGCTTGTCGCCGAGGGTGATGAGGGCTTCCTTGCAGCCGAGGGCCGCGCCCTTGCGGGCGATGTCCAGGACCTCGTCCGGGGACATGAACATGCCGTGGCCGGCGCGGCGGAGCTTGCCGGGGACGGTCACGAAGGTGCAGTAGTGGCACTTGTCCCGGCACAGCCGGGTCAGGGGGATGAAGACGCTCTTGGAGTACGTGATGACGCCGGGCCGGCCTGCCTGCGCGAGGCCCGCGTCACGGATGCGGGCCGCGGTCGCGGTGAGGTCGTCCAGGGCCTCGCCGCGGGCCTGGAGGAGGACCGCGGCTTCGGTGACGTCGAGGGCCACGCCGGTGCGGGCGCGTTTGAGGGCGCGGCGCAGGGAGTTTTCGGTGGGGCCGGTTCCGGTGGCGGAAGTCGTCATCTCTTGAGCATACGTTCGGGGTGATCAGGGGTGGTTCGGTGTGGTGCGTTGTCGGGTGCGGGTGCGTGGGGGCTGGGCGCGCCCACGCGGCGGAGCCGCACATCGACACAGCCCCGCGCCCCTGGGACGTCGACCCTCGCTCGATTACAAGTACTCGGCATATCCGTCCAAGACCCCCAGCACCTCCGCCTCCCCCGCCGGCGGCAACTGCACCACCACCTCCTCGATGCCCAGCTCCGCGTAATGCGCGAGCTTGCCGGGAGACGGGAAGACCGCGTACGGCACCACCTGCAACCCGGCCTCCTCGCGCCCCGCCTCCGCCCATGCCGCCCTCAGTACCGGCAGCGTCTCCGTCAGCCCTCGCCCCCCGATCGGCATCCAGCCGTCCGCGTACTCGCAGATGTGGGCGAAGAGCTTCGGCCCTGCGGCGCCGCCGATGAGCGTGCAGGGACCGAGGTGGCCGCGCACCGGCTTGGGGTGGGCGTGACTGGCGCGCACGCTGCCGAACTCGCCCTTGTAGGCGGTCGGTTCCTCGGACCACAGGGCCCGCATCAGTGCCATCCGGTCCCGGACCAGTTCGCGTCGGGTGCGCCACTCGACGCCGTGGTCGGCGGCCTCCTCCACGTTCCAGCCGAAGCCGAGACCGAGCGTGAAGCGGCCGCCGGAGAGGTGGTCGAGGGTCGCGATCTGCTTCGCGAGGCCGATGGGGTCATGCTGGGCGACCAGGGTGATGCCGGTGCCGAGGCCGAGCGTCTCGGTGACCGCCGCCGCCTGGCCGAGGGCGACGAAGGGGTCGAGGGTGCGGCCGTACTCGGGGGGCAGGTCGCCGCCCGCCGGGTACGGAGTGGTCCGCTCGGCGGGGATGTGGGTGTGCTCGGGCAGGTACAGGCCCGCGAACCCCCGCTCCTCCAGCTCACGGGCGAGCCGGGTCGGGGTGATGGTCTCGTCGGTGAGGAAGATCGTGACGGAGATACGCATAGCCGCATCTGTACCGCGCCGAGGGCGATATGTCCATACCGACTGGTCGGCATCGCCTCACGCCGCATGACGGCTGCCTCTGATTCCCTTTTCTTCCACGGGAGTTCACTGTCGTCCCCGACAGTGGGACGCATGTGTGAGGACGAGCGCCACATCGGAAGACGCACACTCGTCGTGACGGGAGCCGCCGCCGCGCTTACGTTGGGAAGCGTGACCTTCGCTGCTGCGGCGGACGGCGAGACGGAGACGAGGACGATCCGGGGCACGCTGCCCACCGGGTCCCCCGATTTCGTGTACGTGCCGGTCGAAGTCCCGTCCGGCGTACGGGAGATCAAGGTCGCCTACACCTACGACCGCCCGGCCGTCCCGGCGGGCACCCCCGGCAACGCCCTCGACATCGGCATCTTCGACGAGCGGGGCACCGAGCTGGGCGGCAAGGGTTTCCGGGGCTGGTCGGGAGGGGCTCGGACCGAGTTCTTCATCCGGGCCGACGACGCGACGCCGGGGTACGTCCCGGGGCCGGTGCGCGAAGGCACCTGGTCGATCGCGCTCGGCCCGTACACGGTGGCACCGCAGGGGCTGTCGTACGAGATCACGATCACGCTGACGTACGGCGAGCCGGGCGAGGCGGTCGAGCCGGTCTATCCGCCCGGGCGGGCCAAGGGGCGCGGGCGGGCCTGGTACCGCGGTGACTGCCATCTGCACTCCTGGTACTCGGACGGGCGCCGCACCCCCGCCGAGATCGGCGCGCTGGCGCGGGCCGCGGGGCTGGACTTCATCAACACCTCCGAGCACAACACCCATGCGGCGCACGCCCATTGGGCGGACGTGGCCGGGGACGACCTGCTGGTGATGCTGGGCGAGGAGGTCACGACGAGGAACGGCCACGTCGTCGCGCTCGGCACCGACCCCGGCACCTTCGTGGACTGGCGTTACCGGGCCCGCGACAACCGCTTCGGCCGGTTCGCCCGCCGCATCCGCCAGGCCGGGGGTCTGGTCGTCCCGGCCCATCCGCACGCGACCTGCGTGGGGTGCGGATGGCGGTTCGGCTTCGGCGAGGCGGACGCGGTGGAGGTCTGGAACGGCCCCTACACGCCCGACGACGAGGTGGCGCTGGCCGACTGGGACAGCACGCTGGTCGCGTCCGCGCGGGAGGGGCGGGACTGGATTCCGGCGATGGGGAACAGTGACGCCCACCGGGACCCGGACGTGGTGGGCTCACCGCAGACGGTGGTCCTGGCCGACGACCTGACCCGGGAGGCGATCCAGGAGGGCATCCGGGCGGGGCGGTCGTACATCGCCGAGTCCGCGAAGGTCACCCTGGACTTCACCGCGGTCGGCGCCAAGGGCGAACACGCCGGAATCGGCGGCCGGTTGAGGGCGGCGGCGGACACCCCGGTGACCGTACGGCTGGAGGTGACGGGAGCGCCGCGCTGCACCGTCCGGTTCGTCACCGACCAGGGGGTGCTGTTCACGAGCGCGCCGTTGCCGGTGGCGGGGTCGGGGGTGCTGGAGTGGCGGACCACTCCGGCCTACGCGGCTTACGTGCGGGCGGAGTTGCGGCACGAGACGGCGGCGGGCCCGCTGCCGGGGGCGTTGGCGGCGTTGACGAACCCGATCTTCCTGGGGCGGTGAGGAGGGCGGGGCCGGACCTACCGAAGCGCTACTAGGGTCGCGGCATGATCCTCACCACCGGCCCCGCCTCCCACGATCCCGCCCGTGACGTCCCGGAGTTGGCGCCGTACGCCCGCACGACGGTACGGCTGCACCCGCGCCGGGGCGTCCCGGGAGCGCGGGACAGTCACCTCGGCGGGCCGCTGTGGTGGCCGGCGGCCGAACCCTGGCCGGTGTGCGCCGGGCACCGGGACGTCAACGGGCGGCCGTCGGGCCCGTATCCGCTGGTGGCGGTGGCCCAGCTGACGGCGGCGGACTTCCCGGAGATCCGGTTCCCGGACCGTACCGATCTGGTGCAGCTGCTGTGGTGCACGGACTGGCACGACCAGCCGCATCCGGAGGGGTGGGGGCAGGCGTGCCGGCTCTTCTGGCGCCGGGCGGACGACGTGACCGATCCGCTCGGCGACCAGCCGGACCCCGGCGAGGACGAGGACATGGTCCCGCGGGCGTGCGTACTGCACCCCGAGCGGCTCACGGAGTACCCCTGGCACGAGGAGCTCCCGCCCGGTCTCGCGGACCGCCACGAGGCCTGGCTGGCGGAACACGGGCTGGACGACGACGTCTCGACGATCCCCGGCTGCAAACTCGGCGGCAGCATGCGCTGGGGTGTGACGGATCTGCCGGGGTCGATGGAGTGCGGGGAGTGCCGGGCGCCGCTGGAGCTGTTCCTCCAACTCGACACGTACGAGTACGACATGGCGGCGGAGGACCGCTTCCGGCCCTTGCAGGAGCGGGGGTTGGACCCGAGGAGCGAGGCGGGGCGGGCGGCGCGTGAGCCGACCGGGATGACGGTCGGGCGGGGCGGGCACGCGGGGCTGTACGTCTGCGGCGCCGACCCTCGGCATCCGGCGTCGCTCTTCACGCAATGACCTGGGCGCCGGCTCAGCCGTGGAGGTCGGCGACGACCGCCGCGTGGTCCGACGGCCACACCCCGTCCACCGGCCCGTGCCCGGCCCGCCGTACCCCTCGCACCGTGCCCTCGCCGTCCGGGCCCGCCGGGCCTCCCACGTGGATGTAGTCGATACGGCCGCCCGGGCCGAGGCCCGGATGGACGTACGGGTTCTCCGGGGTCCAGGTCGACCCGGCGGTGCCCTGGACGGCGTACTCCCACGCGTCGAAGAACACCTGGCCGGGGACGGCCGGGGCCGTGCGGATGCCGGCGAGGACGCGGATCTCGTCGGAGTCGGGCCAGGCGTTGAAGTCGCCGGTGACGACGGGCGGGAAGGGGGTGCCGGCTCTGCGCTCGGCTACGAACTCGGCCAGGGCCCTGACCTGTTGGACGCGGACCGCCGACGCGTGGAGGGGGGAGGTGAGATGGGTGGTGAAGAAGGGGATCGGGGCGCCGCCCGGCGGTTCGACGCGGGCGTACAGGGCCTGTCTGCCGTCGTCCAGGTCCGGTGGCGCCGGGAGGCGCAGGGTCGCCCGGTCCGTCACCGGCCAGCGGCTCAGGACCGCGTTGCCGATGTCCACCGAGTCGTCGGCTATGCGGCGCCGCCAGCGTTCGGGGGCGGGGGACGGGGCCCAGGCGCAGTGCAGGTCCAGCTCGGCGGCCAGCCATTCCGCGAGGTTCTCGCCGGTGCGGCGGTCGGCCCAGACCTCCTGCAAGCCGACGACGTCCGGCCGTAGTTCACTCAGTACGGCGAGAATCGCCTTCTGACGCTCGGCCCACGGACCGAACCGCCACCACAGGTTCCACGTCACCACCCGCACGGACACCTCACCAGCCCCTCCACGAGACTTGGTAACCATGCCCCGCCACAACGAACGCAAGTATCCGATCGTCACCGCCTTCCAGCGCCCGTTCAACGCCGTCATGCGCCGGCTGCCGACCCAGACCCTCCTGGAGACCACCGGCCGCACCTCCGGCCTGCCCCGCCGCACCCCGCTCGGCGGGCGGCGGGTCGGGGACTCGTTCTGGCTGGTGTCGGAGTTCGGGGAACGGTCGCAGTACGTCCGGAACATCAAGGCCGACCCCCGGGTGCGGGTCCGGCTGCGCGGGCGCTGGCACCACGGCGTCGCCCATCTGCTGCCCGACGACGACCCGATCGCGCGGCTGCGCGGCCTGCCCCGGGTGAACAGTGTGGGGGTACGGGCCATGGGGGCGGGCTTGTTGACCGTGCGGGTGGATCTGACCGACTGACCCGCGCACCGGTGGCGTCAGGCGGTCCGCAGGGCGGGCGGTGCGACCGGAGCCTTTCGGGTCTCCCACAGGATCAGCAGGCCGTTGGCCGCCATGAGGGTCGCGGTCAGGCAGTGGACGCCGAGCGCGGTGGCCACGGAGCCGTGGTGGGCCAGCACGGTGGTCATGTCGCCGTACGCGGCGAGGGACTCCACCAGCAGCGCCCAGCCCAGCGCCCGGCGGTGGCCCGTCAGCAGCAGGACGGCCAGGACCAGGGCCAGGACGACGTCCCGGATTCCCTTCACGATCAGGAAACCCCCGCCGTCGCCGGACGCCGGGTGCGGCAGGCCGAAGCCCTGCACCGACGTCTCCGGGTCCAGGATGAACCCCGTCCCGAACCAGAGGATGAAGAGGATGAAGGCGGCGGCCACGACGGTGTTGATCTTCTTCAGTGACATGGTGCTTCTCCTTGCCTTTGCTGTTCTCGTTGGCCTTGTCGTCCTTGTCGTCCCTGTTCAGACGAGAGACGCGGCCAGCAGGGCGAAGGCGGCGACGATGACCGCGACGCGGACGTAGTGCCAGCGCAGCCAGCGGTTCAGCTGCTGCTTCCAGTCGGCGGGGCGGTTCTCCGGGGTCCATGTCTTGTTGCGGTTGTTGATCGGGACCAGCAGCAGGATCGACATGATCACGCTGAGGAGCAGCAGTGCGCCGGCGGTGATGACGAGGCCGGTGCCGTCGTGATCGCGGCCGGCGACGGCCCAGACCGCCACCAGGGCCAGCGAGCCGATGTACCAGACCGGCATCACCGCGCCGAGCATCCGGCCCCCGTGGGCGTGACCGAGCTGGCCGCTCTCCTCGGGGAGGGCGTTGAGGATCGGGTTCATGACGAAGGCGACGGCGAACTCCACCCCCACCATGACGCCGACGACCACGACCGTGACGACCTCGAGTGTGCTGAGCATGATGACCCCCTACTGAAATCTAGCGTTGCTAGCTGTTGAGGCAACGCTAGACCTACTGCCGCTCGATTGTCTAGCGGTGCTAGGATCGAATCATGTCGGTACAGGAACGCAAGCAGCGCGAACGGGCGGAGCGTGAGCGCCTCATCGTGGCGACAGCCCGCGAACTCGCCGAGCAGCAGGGCTGGGACGCGGTCACCACCCGTCGGCTCGCCGAGCGCATCGAATACAGCCAGCCCGTCCTCTACAGCCACTTCCGCGGCAAACGGGAGATCATCGGCGCCGTCGCCCTCCAGGGCGCCACCGAACTGGCCGTCGCGATGCGGGCCGCGACCGCCGCCGCGGACGGGCCGCGGGCCCGGGTCACCGCCCTCGCCCGCGGCTACCTCGACTTCGCCGAGCGCAACCCGGCGGTCTACGACGCCCTGTTCCAGCTCGACGGCGGTCTGCCCTACGCGCAGGACGACACCCCGGAGCCGCTGAAGGACGCCTTCGCCGCACTGCTGGAGACCCTCGCCGAGGTCGCCGGGGACGGCGTCGAACCGGGGCTGTTCACCGAGCTGTTCTGGGCGTCCCTGCACGGCATCGCGACCCTGACCCGCACACGGCGGCTGCCGCCGGAGGACACCGAGCGGAGAGTCGAGCTGCTGGTCGACCGGCTCGCCGTGCTCTGACCCGGTTCGACACCGTCCCCGGCAGTCATCCCCGGGAACAAGCCCTCCCCCGGCCCGAGTTGACCTTCGCAGAGGTCAGGTCGGCATCGGGACAAGGGGGCTTTCATGACGTCAGCGGTGGTCATCGGGGCGGGGCCGGGAATCGGGCTCGCGGTGGCCCGGCGGTTCGCGCGGGAAGGGTTCGATCTCGCGCTGGTCGCCCGGAGCAAGGAGACGGTGACCGGCGTGGCCGAGAGCCTGGAGGGCGTCCGGGCCCTGCCGCTCGTCGCCGACAGCAGCGACGAGGTCGCCCTCCGCGCCGCCCTCGACACCGCCGCCGCCGAACTCGGCGCCCCGGACGTCGTCGTCTACAACGCGGCCGTCATCCGCCCCGACACCGTCGGTGAACTCCCGCTGCGCGCCCACCTCGACACCTACGCCGTCAACGTCCTCGGTGCCCTCACCGCCGCCGCGCACACCGCGCCGGGCATGGCCGAGCGCGGCCGGGGCACCTTCGTCGTCACCGGCGGGATGCCCGAGCCGAAGCCGGAGTACGTCAGCCTGTCGCTGGGGAAAGCTGGCGTACGCTCGCTCGTCGATCTGCTGGACCGGCGGTACGGGCCGTCCGGCGTGCACGTCGCCACCGTCACGGTGAGCGGCCCGGTCGCACCCGGGACCGCCTGGGATCCCGACGAGATCGCCGAGCAGTACTGGCGGTTGCACGCGCAGCCGCGGGCGGAGTGGGAGCGCGAGGTCCTCGTCTAGCCACCTCGTGCCGGGCCGCCGGCATGGCCGATGCCCGGACCAGGGGCGGTCCGGGCATCGGGGTCGGGCAGGAGGTTCGCGTCGCTGTGGGGGTTCAGGGCGCGAAGATCTCCTTGCCCTCCTCCGCCGTGCGGAGCGTGATGGCCGCCGCGGGGCAGTTCTCGGCGGCTTCGAGGAGGTCGGAACCGGCCGGGACGGGGGACTCCGGTGCCGTCGCGCGGCCGGCGGTGTCGAGGGTGAAGGCCCGTGCGGCACTGCCCGCGCACAGGCCCGAGCCGACGCAGACCGCGGAGTCGATCTCGATGGTCCAGTGCTCCGTCTGTTCCGTCTGGCCTGTCTGTTCCGTCTGTTCCGTCTGTTCCGTCTGTTCCGTCTGTTCCGTCTGTTCCGTTGTCATACCCGCTCCCCCGCCTTCGACGGGCTCGGTACGGTCACCACGGTCTCGGACGGGCCGCCCTCGCTGATGCCGAACCGGCCGTGCAGGCGCCGCAGCGGGCCGGGCGCCCACCAGTTGGCGCGGCCCAGCAGCTGCATCACCGACGGCACCAGGACACCGCGGACCACGATCGCGTCCATCAGGACGGCCAGCGCCAGTCCCAGGCCGAGCATCTTCATGTTGGTGATCTGGGACGTGCCGATGGCCACCAGGACGACCGACAGGACGGCGGCGGCCGCGGTGACGACGCCGCCGCTGCGCTGGAGGCCGAAGACGATGGCGCGGGTGGTGTCGCCGGTGCGGTCGTACTCCTCCTTGATGCGGGACAGGACGAACACCTCGTAGTCCATGGAGAGTCCGAAGGCGACGCAGAACATCAGCACGGGCAGGGTGGCCGGGATGAAGCCGGTGACCGTGAAGTCGCCGAGCAGGCCGCTGAGATGGCCGTCCTGGAAGACCCAGACCAGGGCGCCGAACGTGGCGGACAGGCTGAGGACGTTGAGGACCACCGCCTTCAGCGGGACCACCACGCTGCCCGTCATCAGGAACAGCAGGATCATCGTGACGCCGACCATCGCGAGCAGCGCGTACGGCAGCCGGTCGGCCAACGTGTCCTGGGTGTCGACGAGTTCGGCCGCACCGCCGCCCACCAGGACCGGGAACGGGGACGGCACGTCACGGATGGCGCGGACCAGGTCCTGGCTCTCCGGGGAGACGTCCTCCAGGGACGGCTCGACGGCCAGGTAGGAGGCGCCGGTCGTGGTGTAGCGGGCGTTCGCCGGGCCCGGCTGCTGCACCAGGCGGCCCTCGGCGTACGTGCCGGCCGAGGAGTTGACCCGTACGACCCCGTCGAGGCGGGACAGCGTCGTCGCGTACGAGGCGATGTCCGTGGCACGACTCCTGCCGTCCACCCCCTGTGCCACCACGTCGAGTTCGCCGGTGGGGCGGGACGTGAAGCCGTCGCGGATCACCTGGTGGACCTGGTGCGCCTCGGCGTCCTTGGGCAGTTGGCGGTCGTCGATGTTGCCGAAGGTCACGCCGAGGAAGGGGGCGCCGAGCGCGACGAGGAACGCGACCGCGGTGACGGCGAAGACGACCGGGCGCTTCACCACGGCCTCCCCGATCCGCCGCCAGCGGCGGCCCGAGGCGTCCGGTGCGGTGCCCTCGGCCGTACGGCGCCGGAAGATCCGGGTCAGGTCGAGCGCGTCGATCCGCCGGCCCAGGACCAGCAGCAGGGCGGGCAGGACGACGAGCGCCGCCGCGGCGGCGATGAGGACCACAGAGATGCCGGCGTAGGCGAAGGAGCGCAGGTAGTACATGGGGAACAGGAGCATCGCCGAGAGCGCCACGGCGACGGTGAGCGCGGAGAAGGCGACCGTGCGGCCGGCGGTGCCGAGCGTGGTGCGTACGGCGGCCTGGGGCGGGGCGCCGCCGTGCAGTTCCTCGCGGTAGCGGCGGACGATGAACAGGCCGTAGTCCACGGCGAGTCCGAGGCCCAGCGCGGTGGTCAGGTTGAGCGCGAAGACGGACACGTCGGTGAAGCCGGTGATCACGCGCAGGCTCGCGTTGGTGCCCACGATGGCGATCAGGCCGATGATCACGGGCAGCAGGGCGGCGACGGCACTGCGGAACACCAGGACCAGGATGAGCAGGGTCAGCGGCAGCGCGATGACCTCGGCGCGGGCCAGGTCCTCCCGGCTGGTGTCCTGCACCTCGGCGCGGATCTGGGCGGCGCCGCCGATGGAGACGTCGACCGGGCCGTGGCTGCCGCGGTAGTGCGGGGCGAGGGCCTTGAGGGTGTCGTCGGCCTCGGTCTCGGTGCCGGTGACGCGGGCGACGACGAGGCCGTAGCGGCCGTTCTCGCTGCGCAGCGCGGGTGACTTGGCCTGCCAGTACGAGGTGACGCCCTGGACGTCGTGCTCGGCGGCCAGCCGTTCGGTCAGCCGCTTGGCCTCCGCGGTCACCGCCGGGTCGTCGACGCCGGCGTCCGCCTTCACGAGGAGCGCCAGATTGGGGCGGCCCGCGGCGAACTCCCGGTCGAGGAGACGGGCGGCCTGCGAGGACTCGGCGGCCGGATCGGTGGTGCCGCCGCCCTGGAGCCGGTCGGCCACCCCGCCGCCGAGGACGACGGCGCCCGCGGCGAAGAGCAGCGCCAGGAACAGGATGAGACGTGGCCGCGCCGTGGTCAGCCTGGCCAGACGCTCGAACATGGTGGTGGGTCCCTCCGGTGGTGACGCGGTGTGGTGCGGGGGTGATCAGCGGGGCGCGGGGGCTCGGCGCCGACGGGGGTGGTGCGGCGGGGGTTCGGGCTGAACCCGGGTGGGCGTCCGTCGTCCACGCCGACGGGTGCGGGGGGCTGGAGGCGATCGGGGCCATAGGCGCGGTCGACGCCACAGGCGCGGTCGACGCCACGGGAGCCGCCGGTGCCACGGGCGCGAGCGGCCCGACCGGAGCCACCAGCACGCCCGGTCCTCCTCCCTCCCGTCGGGCCCCGCCCCAGGGCGGCACGCAGGCCCGCGGGTGATGCGGCGCCCGTGCGGCCGGTCAGCGGGCGTGGGCGGACTCCGCGGGCTTCGGGTAGCTCGCGCGGCTCAGCCCGAGGGTGCGCAGGAGCAGTCCGTCGCGGAAGCGGTCCGGCAGGATGCGCAGGAACGACAGGGCGCGGGCGTCCTGGCCGATGAGGTAGCGGGTCGCCGGGCGGCGGGTGGTGATCGCCTTCGTCAGCGTCCCGGCCGCCTTCTCCACCGGCGTGGCCTTCTGCTTCGCCGCGGCCGCCTGGGCGTCGCCGAGGGCCTTCACATAGCGCTGCCGGGCCTCGGTCTCGCCGGCCCAGCCGTCGTCGGCGGCGGCCTTGTCCGCCTTGTTGAAGATCTCCGTCTCCAGCGCGCCGGGTTCGACGAGGACGACGTCCACGCCGAGGAACTTCAGCTCCAGGCGGAGGGTGTCGTTGAGGGAGGCGAGGGCCGCCTTCGACGCGGCGACCGGGCCGAAGAACGGCACGGCGGTCCGCGCGGTGACCGCGCCGACGTTGACCACGCGGCCGCCCGCCCGGCGCAGTGCGGGCAGGAACGCCTGGGTGACGGCGATCTGGCCGAGCACGTTGATCTCGAACTGGCGGCGCAGCGCGTGCGGCGGTACGAGTTCCACGGGGCCCTGCACGATGACGCCGGCGTTGTTGACCAGCGCGTCGAGGCCGTGGTCGGCGAGGACGGGGGCCACGGTGGTCGCGGCCGCGTGGATCGAGTCGGGGTCGGTGACGTCGAGGACGACGGGGGTGACCGAGCCGAGACCGAGGGGCAGTGCGCTCAGCGCCTCGGGGGTGCGTACGGCGGCGATCACCTGCCAGCCGGCGTCCGAGAGCTTCTTGATCGTCGCGCTGCCGAGACCACCGGCGGCGCCGGTGACGAGGGCGACGGGGGCGGACGAGGTGGGGCTCATGAGTGCCTCCGGGTTCGTGAGGGGGTGGCGGTGGGGTCGTTCACTCGTCCTCCACCAGGTGCATCAGGCCGGCCGGGAACCGCTCCCCCGCGAACGCGCCGGGCGGCGCGACCGTCTCGATGCGGGCGAGGTCGGCCGGGGTGAGGTCGACGTGCAGGGCCGCGGTGTTCTCCTCGAAGTCGCGGCGGGTCTGGCTGCCGGGGATGGGGACGACGCCCTGGGCGAGCAGCCAGGCCAGGGCCAGCTGGGCGGTGCTGCACCCCTTCTCCAGGGCGATCTCGCCGAGCCGGGCGACGATCGCGCCGTTGACCGCGAGGTTGTCCGGCTCGAAGCGCGGCAGGAAGCGGCGCAGGTCGTCGGTGGCCAGGTCCTCGTCGGTGAGGATCTGGCCGCCGAGCAGCCCCCGGCTGAGCGGGCCCCAGGCGACGAAGCCGATGCCGAGCTCCCGGCAGGTGGGCAGGATCTTGTCCTCCACGCCACGGCTGGCCAGCGAGTACTCGGTCTGGAGGACGGAGACGGGGTGGACCGCGTGGGCCCGGCGGACGGTCTCGGCGCCGGCCTCCGAGAGGCCGATGAAGCGCGCCTTGCCGGACCGCACGATCTCCGACAGCGCGCCCACCGACTCCTCGACGGGCACGCGCGGGTCGATGCGGTGCAGGTAGTAGAGGTCGACGTGGTCCGTGCCGAGGCGGGCCAGGCTCGCGTCGATCGCCTTGTGCAGGTGGGCCGGTGAGCCGTCGAGCTCCACGCCGGTCGGGGTGCGGATCATGCCGCCCTTGGTGGCCAGGACGACCTTGTCCCGCAGGCCGCCGGCGCCGCGCAGCGCCTTGCCGACGATCTGCTCGGACACGCCGTCGCCGTACATGTCGGCGGTGTCGATGAAGTCGACGCCGAGTTCCACGGCGCGGTGGATCGTGGCGACGGATTCCGGGTCGTTCCGGTCGCCGTAGAATTCGGCCATTCCCATGCAGCCGAGCCCGAGTGCGGACACTTCGAGGCCCTTCGCGAGTTCGCGACGCGGCACATCCATTTGCTACTCCAGTCGTCTCGGAAGAAGCCGAATTCCCGGCTTTTCAGCACATGGGCCCCGGCTTTTCAGCGTATGAGCGAGAACGTGCGGGCACAAGGGTGGAAAAACTAATAGCAGTACCGCCACCAGCTGGCCCGTCAGCGCCTGACCAGATGAAAGAGCCAGGTCAGAGCGGCTGCACCGGACAGTGCGGCACCCAGTACGCACACCGCGGTCCAGCCCGAAGCGGAATAGGCGAGAGCGGCTCCCGAGGCGCCCACGGCGCCGCCCAGAAAATATCCGGTCATATAGACCGACGTGACTCGGCCACGAATTTCCGGGGGAACCTGGTAGATCGCGCCCTGATTGGCGATGTGCGCGCCCTGGACAGCGAAGTCCAGAGTGAATGTGGCAAGGACGAGAAATACCAAGGACGTTTTCCCGAGGGCGGCCGGGAGAAAGGACAGGCACACCCCGGCGAGCAGGATTCCGGTGAGAGGCGTGCCGCGGCCGCGGTCGGTGGCCCGGCCGGCCAGCCCCGCGGCGACGACCCCGCCGATGCCGACGAGGCTGAGCAGCCCCACCGCGCCGGCGCCGTACCCGTACTCGGGTCCGGCGAGCAGGAACGGCAGCGGGGTCCAGAACGCGGTGAACGCGGCGAAGCACAGGGCGCCGTACAGGGTGCGGCGGCGCAGCGTGCGGTGGGCGGCGACCAGGCCGGGGAGGGAGCGCAGCAGCGCCCCGTAGCCGAGGCCGGTGGCCGTGGGCGGGGCCGCGCCGGCCCGGGGCAGCCGGCCGCGCAGGACCAGCACCAGGAGGCCGGCGCAGGTCGCGGCACCGTAGTACACGGGCCGCCAGCCGGTGCGGTCGCCGACGACGCCGGACAGGAAGCGGATCAGCAGCGAGCCGACGAGGACCCCGCTCATCACGGCGGCGACCACCCGGCCGCGCTGGTCCTCGGGGGCCAGGGACGCGGCGAACGGGACCATCACCATCACCGCGACCGAGGCGAGGCCGATCAGGGCGGCCGCCGCGTACAGGACGCCGATGCCCGGTGCGGTGGCGGCGAGCAGCAGCGCGGCCGTCTCCGCGGTGAGGAGCGTGAGGATGAGCCGGCGCCGGTCGAGGAGGTCGCCGAGCGGGACGACGAGGACCAGGCCGAGCGCGTACGCGGCCTGCGTCGCCACCACCAGCAGGCTCGCGGCGAGATGCGAGCGGTCGAGGTCGGCGGCGATGGTGTCCAGGAGCGGCAGGGCGAGGTAGAGGTTGCCGACGGTGAGGCCGCTGGCGAGGGCGAGCAGCCGGACCGGGGCGCGGGGGGCGGGGGCGGCGGCGTGCCGCCGGGGCGAGTCGGGGCGTACGGACGAGGCCATGGGAGGCGTCCGTGCCGTCAACCGGTCGCGAGCGGCAGGGACTCCACACCGCGCAGGGTCAGCCGGGGCCGGAAGACGACCGCGTCCGCGCCGCCCGGGCAGTGCAGTCCGGGGAAGCGGCGCAGCAGGGTGGAGAACGCGATCTGGGCCTCCATGCGGGCGAGGGAGGCGCCCAGGCAGTAGTGGATGCCGGAGCTGAACGACAGCACCGGGGCGTCACCGCGGCCCACGTCGAAGCGGTCGGGGTCGGGGAAGCGGCGGGGGTCGCGGTGGGCGGCGCCGACCAGGGCGACCACGGAGGAGCCCTCGGGGATCACGGTGCCGGCGATCTCGACGGGCGAGTCGGTGACCCGGTTGCCGAGCTGGGTCGGGCTGTCGTAGCGGAGCATCTCCTCCACCGCGTTCGGTATCAGCTCGGGCTGGGCGCGCAGCCGGTCCATCTGCTCGGGGTGGCGCAGCAGGGCGAGCATGCCGTTGCCGAGGAGGTTGGTGGTGGTCTCGAAGCCGGCGCCGAACAACAGGTTGCACATGCCGATGAGTTCGCCCTGGCTGAGCTGGTCGGCGCCGTCCTTGGCGGCGATCAGGGCGGACAGCAGGTCGTCGCCGGGGTTCTTGCGGCGCTCCTCGACGAGCTCGCTGAAGTAGTCGTCGGTGAACTGCGCGCCCTTGTCGCAGGCGGCCAGGTCGTCGGGGGTCAGGCCCAGTTCGTAGATGTCCTGGAAGGCCCGCATGGGCTCCTGGAGCGAGGGCAGGTCGGCGTCGGGGATGCCGAGCATGCGGCCGGTGGCCATCGCCGGGAGCGGGAAGGCGAAGTCCTTCATGTAGTCGATGACGCCGTCGCGTTCGAGCTTGTCGGCGAGGCCCTCGACCATGGCGGTGATCTGCGGGCGCATGGCCTGCACGGCCCGGTTGGTGAAGGCGAAGCCGGCCAGCTTGCGCAGCCGGGTGTGGTCCGGCGGGTTGGCCCACAGCATGATGTTCGGCAGCCGGCGCAGGGCGGCGTGCTCCTGCCACTCGTCCTTGCCGACCCAGGGCGCGAAGACCCGGTACGGGTCCTTGAGCGCGTGCTGGCTGCGGAGGAAAGTGTTCACGTCGTCGTAACCCGTGACCACCCAGTGGCCGAGCGCGGTGCGATGTACTGGGGTCAGATCCCTGACCCGCTCATACAGCGCATAGGGTTCGCGCAGGCCCTCGGGCGTGAGGAAGAGCTGGGCGAGCAGCTCGTCCGCGTCCATTTCCATGAGGTGTCCTTTCTGTGTACTCACTGACTTCCCTTCATGATTGAGCACGATTCCGGGATGAGGGAGAGTAGAGTCACTGCTAGTGGTTTCCGCACCACGAATCCGATCCCACGGGGGCTTTAATGGGAAATTTGAAGGACGAACAGAGCCGGAGGGAACTCGGGGACTTCCTGAGGTCCCGGCGCAGGAAAGCGGACCCGAAAAAGAGCGGACTGATTAATTCCGGAAACGAGGTCAGCCGCCGCCGAATTCAGGGGCTGCGCAGGGAGGAGGTCGCCCAGCTCTCGGGCGTGAGCCTCACCTGGTACACGTGGCTGGAGCAGGGGCGGGACATCAACGTCTCGCGCCAGGTCCTCGGCGGGATCGCGCGGGCCCTGACGCTGGACGCCGTGGAGCGCAGCCATCTGTTCCGGCTCGCCGGCGAGGTGCCGCCGGACACCGCGGCCGCCGGCGACGAGCAGGTCGCCGGACCCGAGATGCAGACCTTCCTCGACCTGCTCGACCCGAACCCCGCGTATGTGATCACCCGGTGCTTCGACGTGGTCGCGTGGAACCGCGCGGAGGCGGCGCTCATGGGCGGGTTCGAGCATCTGCCGGTCCACGAACGCAACGCGCTGTGGCTCATGTTCAACGCCCCCGAGGCCCGCGACCTGCTGCCCGACTGGGAGCGCGAGGCGCGCTGGCTGGTGGGGCTGCTGCGGGCCGAGTCGGCGCACGAACTGGGCAGCCCGCGCTTCATCGAGGTGGTCAGCAGCCTTCAGAAGTCCAGCGAGTTGTTCAGCGAGTGGTGGACCTCGCACGACGTCCAGGCGTTCGCCCCCTCCGTCCGCCGTTTCCGGCACCCGGTCGTGGGAGAGCTGGAGCTCAACTACGTCAAGCTCTCGGTGGAGGGCGGCCGCGGGCTCAGCATCGTCTCCCACTTCGCGACCCCGGGCTCGGAGACGGCACGCCGGCTGAGCACGCTCGTCGACTGACACTCCGGCCGTCACGCGGTCAGCAGTTCCGCGGGGACCTCGTCCGGTCGGCCGATGACGCCCGACTGGTCGAGGGCCACCTCCCACAACCGCCGCCGGCCCACCACGTCCTGCGCGAACGGGTTCGGTTCGATGCGCCGCCGCTCGTGGAAGTAGACGCCGCTGGCGTTCTCCAGCCGCGGATCGGTGACCAGCCGCACGATGTTCCGGGCGCCGTACCCCGTCCGATGCGGGGCCAGCACGAACGTACTGCGCACCATCTTCGTGGCGCACATGCCCGGATGGAGACTGTTGGCCCGCACCCCGTCGGCCCGCAGGCGCTGCGCGTACTCGTTGGTGAAGGCGGTCAGCGCCAGCTTGGACTGCGCGTACGCGGCCATACGGTCCCAGCGCCCCGCCATCTGGAGATCGTCCCAGCGCAGTTGCCCCCACCCCTGGGCGACCGAGCTGACGTTGACGACCAGGGCGGGCGCGGAGCGGGCGAGCAGGCCCGACAGGCGCAGGGTCAGGGCGAACGGCGCGAGGAAGTTGACCTGCCACTCCAGTTGCAGCCCGTCCGCCGTGACCCGGCGGGTGCGGGCGCTGCGGTTGGGCGTGGCCACACCGGCGTTGTTGATCAGGGCGTCCAGCCGGCCGTACGTGGCCAGCACCTCGTCGGCCAGCGCGTGCACCCCGTCGCGCCGCGACAGATCGGCGACGAGGGAACTCCCCTGGCCCCGGCCCGCCGACCGTACCCCGGCGAGGGCCTTGGCCACCTTGCGCGGATCACGGCCGTGCACCACCACGTGCCAGCCCTCCTCCGCCAGGAGTCGTGCGGTCGCCTCCCCGAGACCGCTCGTGCTGCCGGTCACCAGAGCGACCCGTTCGGTGCTGGTCACGTCCTGCTCCTTCACGGCCGAATCCTCACGCGCATTCGCACAATGGGTTTTCTCCGATCCTCACACTCCCCCTCGCGCGGCCGTCGGACAAGATTACTGAAACCACTAGTGCCAATGGCACCACCATCCGGCCAAGTATTCGTTGACAACGCCACCACCGGGTGTGGATTGTTGCTGCAGGAGTGAAAGCCACGCCCAGGGGAGGCGATAATGGCAGCAAATTCCATTGAACCCGTCATAGTCGAGACCGCTAAAGGCGGCATTCCGCTGGACCGGCTCGGCGTCACATTGATGCATGAGCACGTCTTTGTTCTCAGTACCGAAATACAGGAGAACAATCCTCAGCTCTGGAATGAGCAGGAGCAGATCGACAGCGCCGTCGCGAAGCTGAACGCGGCCGCCGAGCGCGGGGTCGACACCATCGTCGACCTCACCGTCCTCGGCCAGGGCCGCTACCTGCCCCGCATCAAGAAGGTGGCCGAGCGCGTGGCGCTCAACATCGTCGTGGCGACCGGCGTCTACACCTACAACGACGAGCCCATGTACTTCGCCTTCCGCGGCCCCGGCCGGGTCTTCGAGGGCCCGGACCCGATGGTCGAGCTGTTCGTGCGCGACATCACCGAGGGCATCGGCGACACCGGCGTCAAGGCGGCCGTCCTCAAGTGCGCCACCGAGACCGAGCAGTTACCGGAGGGCGTGGAACGCGTCCTGCGCGCCACCGCCCAGGCCCACCGCGAGACCGGGGCGCCGATCCAGACCCACAGCAACGCCCTGGTGCGCAACGGCCTGTTGCAGCAGAAGGTGTTCCGCGAGGAGGGCGTCGACCTCAGCCGGGTCGTCATCGGGCACTCCGGCGACAGCGACGACCTCGGCTATCTGCGCGAACTGCTCGACGCCGGCTCGTTCCTCGGCATGGACCGCTTCGGCATGGAGTTCATCGCCCCGCTGGAGCAGCGCGTGGACACCGTCGCCCAACTGGTCCGCCTGGGCTACGCCACACAGCTCGTCCTGTCCCACGACTGCCCGTGCTTCCTGGACTACCTCACCACCGACCAGCGCGAACTCGTCGCCCCCTCCTGGGAGTACACGCACATCCACGACGACGTGCTGCCCGCGCTGCGCAAGGCCGGGGTGAGCGACGAGGACCTGCGCACCATGCTCGTCGACAATCCGCGCCGCTTCTTCGCCGCCAACGCCCCCTACTGACACCGACCTTGCAAGGAGGCATGTCGTGACCCACAGTCCCGTCACCGCGCAAGGCCCCTGGGAAGAACTCGGCGCACCCCTGTGCCTGGACACCCCCTGGGTGAAGGCCTGGGTCGAGCAGGTCCCGCCGGGCGGCACCCGCCCCCTGCACACCCACCGCAAGCCCTGGGCGACCGTGGTGCTCAGCGGCGCCAAGGTCCGCTCCCTCGGCCCCGAGGGCGAGGTCCTGCGCGAGGGTGAACTCCCGGACGGCGTCGTCCTGTTCAACCCGGCGGACGAACCCCTGTGCCACCAGATGCACAACATCGGCGACACCGAACTGATCATGGTCGGGTTGCAGTGGGAGAGCGGCCCGGCGAGCACGCCGGAACCGGAGGCGTCATGAGCGGCGAATGCGTCGAGGTAGTCGTCGTCGACTACGGCGGCGTGCTCACCAACCCGCTGGCCGAGACCTTCTGCGAGTTCGCCGCCCTGGCCGGCCTCGACACCACCGCCCTCGCCGAGGCGTTCCTCGCCGCCACCGAGAGGCACGGCGAAACCCCCATGGCCGCGCTGGAGATCGGCGCGATCAGCGAACGCCAGATGGCCGACCGCATCCTCGCCGAACTGCCGCCCGGGTCCGAGAAGATCCTGGACGACCACGAGTTCGGGGAGCTGTGGTTCCGCGGCCGGCGCCCCAACCAGCCCTTCGTCGACTTCCTGCGCGAACTGCGCGCGAACGGCAAGCGGCTCGCGCTGCTCACCAACAACGTCCGCGAGTGGGAGCCGCGCTGGCGCGCCCAGCTCCCCGTCAACGAGCTCTTCGAGGTCGTCGTCGACTCGCACAAGGAGGGCGTGCGCAAGCCGGACCCCAAGATCTACCGGATTCTGCTGGAGCGGCTCGACGTCGCACCGCACCAGTGCCTGTTCGTCGACGACACCGAGGAGAACTGCGCCGCCGCCCGCGCACTCGGCATCCCTTCCGTGCTGTTCACGGACACAGACACCGCCGTACGCGAGGTGCTCACCCACCTGGAAGGCAACGCACCGGACTCCGAAGGGACTTCACCATGACCGCCATGACCGAGGACATCCTGATCGTCGGAGCGGGCCCCACCGGTCTGACCGCCGCCTGCACCCTGCTGGGGCTCGGCGTGCCGTGTCGGATCGTCGACCGGCGCGACGGGCCGGGCGGGGCGCCCAAGGCGCTGGTGCTGTGGAGCGGTGCGCTGGAGTGCCTGAGCCGCGTCGGTGCCGTCGGGCCCATCGTCGAGGCGGCGCTGCCGCTCGCCCGCGCCACCTACTGGTCGCGGAAGAAGCAGGTCGGCGGCATGCGGTTCGGCGGCCTCGACGGCACCGCCTTCCGCCATCCGCTGTGCGCCCCGCAGCCCGTCACCGAGGCCGCCCTGTACGAGCGGCTGCACGCGCTGGGCGGCGAGGTCGAGTGGGAGACGGAGGCCGTGGGCCTCACCGTCGCCGGCGACAAGGTCACGGTGGCGCTGCGGACCGTGCAGGGCCGGGTGGAGCGGGGCACGTACCGCTATGTGATCGGCGCGGACGGCACCCACAGCCGGGTCCGGGACGCCGTCTCCATCCCCTTCGAGGGGCACACCTACGACCGGGTGTTCCTGCTGGGCGACGGCAGGCTGGAGGGGCCCGCGCCCGAGGACGAGGCGCAGTACCACATCACCCCCGAGGGCGTGCTGGTGCTCGTCCCCCTGCCGGACGGCGGGCACCGGGTCTTCTTCGACATCGCGGCCGACGGGAACACCCGGCCGCCGTCCGACGAGGAGCTGCAAGCCCTGCTGGACGAGCGCGGTCCCGGCGGGCTGCGGCTGCGCGAGACCTGGTGGTCCAACCGGTTCCAGGTGCACGCCAAGGTCGCCCCCGCGTTCCGCGCGGGCCCGGTCTTCATCGCCGGGGACGCCGCCCACGCGCACAGCCCCGCGGGCGGCCAGGGCCTCAACACCGGTGTCCAGGACGGCTACGACATCGGCTGGAAGCTCGCCTCCGTGCTGCGCGGCGCCGCTCCCGAGCTGCTCGACAGCTATGAGCCGGAGCGCCGTCCGGCCTCCGTGCAGGCGGTGCGCAACGCCGACCAGCAGACCCGGATGTGGCTGCTGCGCAACCCCATGGCCCGGGCCATGCGGGACGCCACCATGCAGTCCTTCTCCCGGCGGGGCCTGCTGGAGAAGCAGATGCTGCCGCAGCTCGCCCAGCTCGACCTCGACCACTCGGCGAGCCCCGCGGTCGCCGACCTGCCGGGCGCCGCGGCCGTGCCCCGCGGCGTGAAACTGGGACGCCGCGTCCCGGACACCGCGCTGATCCCGCTGAACGGCACGAAGGCCGACTCGCTCCACCAGTACCTGACGGCCGGACGGCACACGGTTCTCGCGTACGGGGACCAGGCCGCCGGCGACATGGCCGTCCGGGCCGTGGCCGCGCTGCGGGGGCGTGGTGTGGACGACATCACGGACGTGCTCTGGGTCAGGCCTGCGGGCGACAGCTCCGGGGCCGGGCGCGCCGGCGGCGCCGCCTATGCCCGCTGCGACACCGCACGCGTGTCCGGCCCCGGGTTCGGCAAGGAGGACGGCACGCCCTGGCTCGCCTACGTACGCCCCGACGGAACGGTCGGGGCCCGGGCCGGCATCCCGGGCGTCCTCGAACTGCTCGACCGGCTGCCCTCGCAGCGGGCCGGCGCCGCCGAGGCGGCCTGATCCGTGGACCGACACCCACTCCAGGTCGGAAAGGACCCCCAGCCGATCATGACCATGCCCGAGACTCAGCCCACCGACCTCGAGACCACCGAGGAAACCGCCGACGCCGTGCCGGACCCCGTCGCCGAGGCCGCCGCCCGGCTGCGCTACGACGCGACCGTCTCCCGCACGCTGGTGCACCGCACCTCCGTCGCCGAGGTCTTCGTCACCGACTCCGCGGCGATCGGCGAGGAGACCTTCCTCGTCGCCGCCCAGCTGCCCCGCGGCCACCTCATCGGCGAGAACGCGCCGATGTACGACTACACCCTGCTCATCGAGGTGGTCCGGCAGGCAGGCGTCCTGGTGGCCCACGAGCACCTGGACGTGGAACTGGGCTCCGCGTTCATCTTCCGCAGCCTCAACCTCCGTACGGTGGGCCTGACCCAGCTGCGGATCGGGGCGACGCCCGCGCACGTCCTCGTCACGATGACCGTCCATCCCCGGCGCAACAAGGCCGGCCGCGTCCAGGGGTTCACCTTCAGCGGCAACGTCGCCCTGGACGGCCATGTGGCGATGGCCGGCAACGGCGCCCTGCTGATCGTGTCCCAGCGCGCCTACCGCACCCTGCGGGCGAAGCGCCGCACGGCCGCGACGGACCTGGCCCTGCCGCGCTTCACCCCGGCGGCACCGTCCGCCGTGGGCCGCAGCGAGGCCCGCAACGTCGTGATCACCGCCCCGGTGGTGGCGAGCGAGGCCCGGGTGTCGGCACAGCTGGTCCTCGACGCCAGCCACCCGCACATGTTCGACCACCCGCTCGACCACGTCCCCGGCCATCTCCAGATGGAGGCGGCCCGCCAGCTCGCGATCGCCGCCGTCGCCCAGCTGCACGGGCTGTCCCCGCAGACGCTGACCATCTCCGCCATCGAGACCGAGTTCACCGACTACGCGGAACTGGACCAGGTGACCGAACTGCGGGCCACCGTGCAGGGATTCCGCCGCCAGGACGACCTGCGCACGCTCGCCGTGCCCGTGGTGATCGACGTCCGGCAGGAAGGGGCGGTGACGACGACGATCCGGCTGGAAGTGGTGCAATGGACGTGACCGGTCCGCCGTTGCAGCGGGTGCTCGTCACCGGTGCCACCGGTCTGCTCGGGGGCCATGTCGTACGGCAGCTGCTCGACGGCGGCAGCGCGGTGACGGCCGTGGTCCGGGACCCGCAGCGGGCCCGCGCCCTGCTCCCCGGGCACGATCAACTCACCGTCCTCCAGGGGGACGTACGCGAACCGGGCGCCCTCGCCCCGGCCCTCCCGGGGCACACCGCGGTGATCCACACGGCCGCGTACTTCCGGGAGTACTACGCGCCGGGAGGGCACGACCCGGCGCTGCTGACGGCCACGAACGTCGACGCCGTCACCGGACTGCTCGACGCGGCCGCCGCGGCCGGCGTGCCGGTCGTGGTGCACACCAGCTCCATCGGCACGCTCGGCACCCGCCCCGACGGCCGGCCCTCGGACGAGGACACCCCGGAGGGGCGCGGCACCCGCGCCAACGGCTACTACGCGAGCAAGCTGCGCTCGGAGGAGGCGGTCCGCGCCTTCGGCGCCGAGCGCGGGGTACGGGTGCCGATCGTGCTCCCGGGCTGGATGTGGGGGCCGGGCGACGCCGGGCCGACCTCCGCCGGGCGGCTGTTCGCCTCGGTGGCCGAGGGACGGCTCGGCGGTGTCCCCCGGGCGGGCAACCACGTGGTGGACGCCCGTGACGTGGCGGACGCCTGTGTCCGGGCCGCCGCCAAGGGGGAGCACGCCCGCCGCTACATCGTGGCCGGCGACTGGGTCCCGCTCCCCGAGGTCTGCCGGATCGCGGCAAGGGCCCTCGGGGTCACGCCCCCGCGCGAGGTGCCGGCCCGGCTGGCGCTGCTCATGGCCGCCCTGCTGGAGACCGGCGGCCGGCTGCGAGGCGCCGCACCGACCGCCACCCGGGAGGGCGTGCGGGCCCTGCTGGAGGGAGACCGCCGCCGGGTGACCTCCGCCCGCGCCGAACGCGAACTCGGCGTGGAGTTCCGCCCGTTGGAACGCACCCTGCGAGACCAGGCCGACTGGTACCGCGCCCACCGCGCCACGGTCCCCTGAACCGGACTTACGCCCCCCACCACAAACCCCGGGGCCCGGGCGGTCACGTCCCCCGACCGTCCGGGCCCCGGCCTGTCTTCCACCCTGCGAGGAGAGCGACCCTGCCATGCCCAGACCCAGCAGCGAGATCAGCAGACGGGCCCTGATGACCGGGGTGTCCGCCCTGGCCGTCGCCGAGGGCGTCCTCAGCCCGACCGACGCGAGCGCGGCGCCCGCCGCACCCTCCGTGTCCGTCGGCCCCGGTGACGCGCGGTACGCGGAGCTCGCCACCGGCGTGAACAAGCGGTGGGCGGCCACGCCCGAAGCCATCCGCCTCGTCGCCTCCACGGAACAGGTGGTGCAGGCGGTGACGGAGGCCGTGCGGGCCAGGAAGCGCGTCTCGGTGCGCAGCGGCGGCCACTGCTACGCCGACTTCGTCCACCACCCCGACACCGACGTCATCATCGACACGTCCGCGCTGAACGGGATCGCCTACGACCCCGCCCGCAACGCCTTCGCCATCGGCGCCGGGGCCCAACTGGGGCAGATCTACGAGGCGTTGTACAAGGAATGGGGGGTGACGATCCCGGGCGGCGCGTGTCTGACCGTGGGGATCGGCGGTCATGCGAGCGGCGGTGGGTTCGGGCCGCTGACGCGGCGGTTCGGGCTGGTGGCGGATCACATCGAGGCCGTGGAGATGGTGGTGGTCGACGCCTCGGGGAGGGTGCGTACGGTCGTCGCCTCGCGCGCGCCCTCGGACCCGCACCGCGACCTGTGGTGGGCCACCGCGGGTGGCGGCGGCGGGAGCTTCGGCGTCATCACCCGCTACTGGTTCCGCTCCCCCGCCGCGACCGGAACCACGCCCGGCCTCCAGTTGCCCGCACCGCCCCGCGAGGTGCTGGTCAGCCTGACGGAGATCCCGTGGAGCCGGCTGGACGCCCCGTCGATGGCCCGCCTGGTCCGCAACTTCTGCGCCTGGCACGTGGACAACGGCGCCACCTCCTCCCCGTTCATCTCCCTCTCCGGCTATCTGCTGATGCGCCAGGGCGCGACGGGCGGCGCGGCCCTGTTCACCCAGGTCGACGGCACGGACCCGGACGCCGACCGGCTGCTCGCCGACTACGCCGCGGCCCTCACGGCCGGCACCGGCCTCACCGCCTCCTTCCCGTCCCGCCGCGTCCCGTGGCTGGCCTCGACGAAGCTGCTCGGCACCAGCAGCCCGGTCCTGCTGTACGACCACACGCTGCGCAGCGCGGTGAAGACGGCGTGGCTGAAGGGGAGTTTCACCGACGCCCAACTGGCCGTCATGTACCGCCACTTGACCCGTACGGACTACTCGAACCCGAACGCCGTGATCTCCCTCAACGGCGGCGGCGGCCGCACGAACGACACCGCCCCCGACGCCACGGCCGTCCCGCACCGGGACGCGGCCCTGATCGCCCTGTACGAGAACTTCTGGATCGACCGGCGCGAGGACGACAAGCACCTAGCCTGGCTCCGGGACCTGTACCGGGAGTCGTTCCAGGACACGGGCGGCGTCCCCGTCCCGAACGACCTGACCGGCGGCTGCTACATCAACGACCCCGACCCCGACCTCTCGGACCCCGCCTGGAACACCTCGGGCGTGCCCTGGCACACCCTGTACTGGCGGGCGAACTACGCCCGTCTCCAGCAGGTCAAGGCCCGCTGGGACCCGACGGACTTCTTCCGCCACTCCCAGTCGATACGGCTGCCGTAGGGCAGAGGACGGTTCACCCCGGCCAGACGATCGCCTGCACCTCGCTGTAGGCGTGCAGCGCGTACGACCCGACGTCCCGGCCCACCCCGCTCTTCTTGAACCCGCCGAACGGCGCCTCCATGTTCCGCCCGACCGTGTTCACGCCGACCCCGCCCGCCCGCAGCCGCCGGGCCACCCGGAAGGCGCGGGCGACGTCGCCGGACCAGACGTAGTCGATGAGGCCGTAGTCGGAGTCGTTGGCGAGGGCGATGCCCTCCTCCTCGTCGTCGAAGGGGACGACGGCCACGACCGGCCCGAAGATCTCCTCGCGGGCGACCCGCATCGCGTTGGTGCAGTCCGCGAGGAGGGTCGGGGCGACGTAGAAGCCGCGCTCGTACGGCGGCCGTTCGCCGCCCGCGACGACCGTCGCGCCTTCCTTGCGGCCCAACTCCACGTACGACTCGACGCGTTCCCGGTGCGGGGCGGAGATCACCGGCCCCACGACCGTGTCCGCCTCCCGCGGGTTCCCGACCTTCAGCCGCCCGGCGTAGCCGGCGAGCCCGTCCACCAGCCGGTCGTACACGCCCCGTTGGGCCAGCACGCGCGTGGGCGCGGTGCAGATCTGCCCGCTGTAGAAGGAGAAGGTGGTGCCGATCCCGGCCACCGCCGAGCCGATGTCGGCATCGTCGAGGACGACCGCCGCGCCTTTCCCTCCCAGCTCCATCAGCTGCCGTTTCATGCCGCGCCCGCACACCTCGGCGATGCGCTGTCCGACGGCGGTGGAGCCGGTGAAGGAGACCATGTCGACGTCGGGCGAGTCGACGGCGGCCTCACCGACCTCGACCGACCGTCCCGACACCACACTGAGCACGCCCCGCGGCAGCCCGGCCGCCTCCAGCGCCTCCGCCATCCGGTAGACGGACAGGGGGTCCTGCGGGGCGGGCTTCACGACGACGGTGTTGCCCATCGCGAGGGCGGGGGCGATCTTGCCGGCCGGGTTGGCCCAGGGGTTGTTGTACGAGGTGATGCAGGTGACCACCCCGACGGGCTGGCGGACCGCCAGCGCCCCCATCACCCCGGCCTTCCCCATCGGCCCGGCCTCGTTGATCTGCGGCGGGATCGCCCACTCGGCGCTCTCCACGCGCGCGTACCGCCGGAACCGGGCGACCCCGACCCCGACCTGCATCGCCCGCGCGGTGCCGGTCGTCGCCCCGGTCTCCGCCTGGGCGAGTTCGGCGTACGGCACGAAGCGGCCCGCGATCACGTCGGCAGCCCGGGCGAGGATCGCCGCCCGCTCCTCGGGCGCCGTACGCGACCATGACCCGAAGGCCTCGCGGGCCGCGGCGCAGGCCGCGTGCACCTGATCCCGCGAGGCCTCCGGCGCCCACCCGACGGTCTCCTCGGTGGCCGGATCGACCACGGCGTAATGTCCGCCGTCCGGCTGGGTCCACTCGCCCCCGATGAACAGCCGCTCCTTCACCGGGTGCTCACCGTCCGGGTGTCCCGCCCCGAGCGCAGCACCTTCCCGGGCACGGCCCCGCTCACCGTGTCGTCGCGGATCGCCTCGACCCCGTTGACCCACACGGCCCGTACCCCGAGTGCCTTGGAGTCCAGCCGCGGGCTGTCACCCGGCAGGTCGTGCACCAGGGTGGCCGTGCCCGCGCCGATCCGCTCCGGGTCGAAGAGCACCAGGTCGGCATGGAAGCCCTCCCGTACCTGCCCCCGCTCGCGCAGCCCGAACAGCCGCGCCGGGTCGTCGGTCAGCATCTTCACCGCCTGCTCCAGGGTGGCGAGCTTCCGCCCGCGCAGACAGTCCCCGAGGAACCGGGTGGTGTACGGCGCCCCGCACATCCGGTCCAGGTGCGCCCCCGCGTCCGAGCCGCCGAGCAGCACGTCCTCGTGCTGCCAGGTCTCGGCGCGCAGCGCCCAGGAGGCGGGGTCGTTGTCGGTGGGCATGGGCCACAGGACAGTACGGAGCTCGTCGGCGGCGCAGATCTCGACGAGGCAGTGGAAGGGGTCCTGCCCCCGCTCCTCGGCGATGTCCCGCACGACCCGCCCGCTGAGCCCGCGGTTCGCCTCGCTGTAGGTGTCGCCGATGACGTACCGCCCGAAGTTCGCCAGCCGCCGGAAGACACCGGCCTCCTTGGACTGGGCGCGCTCCAGCATCCCGGCCCGTACGTCCGGGGCGCGGAGTTTCTCGATCCGCTCGGGCACGGGCAGGCCGAGGATCGGCCCCCAGCCGGGGATGAGGTTGAGCGCGCAGAAGGTGCCCAGGGACATGTTCATCGGCGTCAGGATCGGCATGGTGAGGGCGACGATCCGGCCGCCGGCCTTGCGTGCCTGTTCGCTCGCGAACAGCTGGCGCGGGACGCGTTCGGGGACGGTGGCGTCGATGGTGAGCACGTTCCAGTTCAGCGGCCGCCCCGCCGCCGCGCTCATCTCCACGAACAGCTCGATCTCGGCGTCGCTGAACTGGTCGAGACACCCGGCGACGATGGCCTCGATCTGCGTCCCTTCGTGCTCCCCCACCGCTTTGGAGAGCGCGACGAGTTCGGCGGGCAGGGCATGCCGGGAGGCGACGGGCTTCCCGTCCCCGTCGGAGTGGGTGGTCGACTGGGTGGTGGAGAGCCCCCACGCCCCGGCGTCCATGGCCTCGTGGAACAGTCGCAGCATGGCGTCGAGTTGCTCGTCACTGGGCTGCCCGCCAATGGCGTCCGCCCCCATGACATACCGCCGCAGCGCACAATGCCCGACCATGAACCCGGCGTTGACGGCGATCCGCCCTTCGAGCGCGTCGAGATACTCCCCGAACGACTGCCAGCTCCAGGGCGCTCCCTCCTCCAGCGCGACCAGCGACATGCCCTCGACCTTGGACATCATGCGCCGCGTGTAGTCGGCGTCCCCGGGCTTCAACGGGGCCAGCGTGAACCCACAGTTGCCGGCGGCGACCGTCGTCACCCCGTGGTTGAGGGAGGGAGTGGCGTACGGGTCCCAGAACAGCTGGGCGTCGTAGTGGGTGTGGGGGTCGACGAACCCGGGGGCGAGGACGAGACCGGATGCGTCTTCGCTGGTGTGCGATGCCTCGTCGACCCGGCCGATGACGGCGACCCGCCCGTCTCGGATACCCACGTCGGCGACACGGGCGGGAGCGCCGGTCCCGTCGACAACGGTCGCGCTTCTGATGAGGTGATCAAGCATGGTTGCCCCCTTCAACTCCGGGCAGGTGGAAGGCCTTCAGGGGCGCGGGGAACTGCGCGACCAGCCCCCACACACCCGCAGCCGCCGTACAACCTCAGACAGCCCCTCGGAATCGCGTCGTCCGATGCACAGGATCCGTATCGATCTTCGGAATCACGTGCTCCCCGATCAGCCGAATCGTCTGCAACGTCTCCTCCTTCGGCACCCCCACCGGCAACCCGAAGCTCAACTGGTCCGCCCCGGCCTGCTCCCACCGCTTGCACTGCGTGAGCACCTCGTCCGGATCCCCGCAGATCAGCAACTCCTCCTCGATCAGCAGCTCCACGAACTCGGGGGTGTACTCGGGCAGCGTCTCGGGCCACACCGGGAACCCCTCGGGCCGCGGAAACGTGTCGTGGTACCGGAACACCAGCGAGGGCAGATAGTGCAGCCCGCCGTTCACCGCGATCTCGATCGCCTCGTCATGCGTGGGCGCACAGATCGCGGTCGTCGTCACCATCACGTTGTCGTTGACGAAGTCCCCGACCGGCTCGGCGTTCACGACGGAGTTCTTGTACTGCTCCAGGACCCACTCCATGTCGGACACCTTCTGGATGCTGAACCCCAGCACCCCGAGCCCCTTCTTCGCGGCCATGGCGTACGACGGCGGCGACCCGGCCGCGTACCACATCGCCGGGTGCGACTTCCCGTACGGCTTCGGCAGGACCTTGCGCGGCGGCAGCTGCCAGTGCTTGCCCTGGAAGCCGACGTACTCGTCCTGGAGCCACATCTTGGGGAACTCGGCGATGGTCTCTTCCCAGATCTCCTTGGTGTAGTTCATGTCGGTCACCCCCGGTATGAACCCGAGGATCTCGTGCGAGCCGGCCCCGCGGCCGGACCCGAACTCGAAGCGCCCCTCGGAGAGATGGTCGAGCATGGCGACCTTCTCGGCGACCTTCACGGGGTGGTTGACCTGGGCGAGGGGGTTGAAGATCCCCGACCCGAGGTGAATCCGCTCGGTGGCGTGCGCCAGATACCCGAGGAAGACATCGTTCGCGGAGAGGTGCGAGTACTCCTCCAGGAAGTGGTGCTCGGAGGCCCAGGCGTACTTGAAGCCGGACTGGTCCGCCTGGATGACGTACTCGGTCTCCTCCATCAGCGCCTTGTGCTCGGCGAGCGGATCGGTCTCGGCGCGTTTGCCCACGTATCCCTGTACAAAGAGCCCGAATTCCACGGCGGTTCACCATCCCAAGACAGGTGGGTCTGCTGAGTGCTACGACTTTCTGACGTACCGTCAGAAAGGTCAATACCTGACGACCAGTCAGACGATGCTGACCCCTGCCAGCCAGCCGCCGTCGATCACGAACGGCTGCCCGGTGATGTACGACGAGTCCTCGCAGGTCAGGAACAGCGCGAGCCGCGCCACCTCCTCCGGCCGGCCGATCCGCCCGAGCGGCACGAGCTTGCGGTACAGCTGGTCGAGGGCCCGGCTCATCCCCTCCACGTCGGCCCCGGGGTCCAGTTGGGCCGGGTTGGACATGGCGGTGTCGATGGCGCCGGGGCACAGGGCGTTGACGCGGATGCCCCGGCCGGCGAGTTCCAGGGCGGCGACCCGGGTGAGGCCGAGGACGGCGTGCTTGCTGGCGGCGTAGCTGCCGACGGCGGCCATGCCGGTCACGCCCGTGTAGGAGGCGGTGTTGACGATGGTGCCGCCGTCCTCCATCACCGGCGCGACGGTCTTGATGCCGAGGAAGCAGCCGACCTGGTTGACCCTCACGACCTGCATGAACTCGTCGAGGGGCGTGTCGACGAGGGAGTTGAAGCGCAGGATGCCGGCGTTGTTGACGAGGCCGTCGACGCGGCCGAAGGCGTTCTTGACGACGCTCACGGCGTCCCGCCACTGCTCCTCGTCGCCGACGTCGAGATGGACGTACCGCGCCCCGATGTCCCGCGCGAGCGCCTCCCCCGGTTCGTCGAGGACGTCGGCGAGGACGACCTCCGCCCCCTCCTCCCGGAACAGCCGCGCCTCCTGCTCGCCCTGTCCGCGTGCCGCGCCGGTGACGATGACGACGCGTCCGTCCAGCTTGCCCATCCGGCATCTCCTCAGAGGTGGGGCGCCACTTCGCTGCCGAAGGCCGCCATCTGGTCGGTGAGTTCGGTACGGCCGCGGCTGCGGAACCGCACCTGGATCTGGTGCACGCCCATCGCGCGATAGGCCCGCAGGGACTCGGCGAGCGCCTCCGGAGAGCCGGTGAGGGTACGGCGTCCGACGTCCCACCCGGGCCGTCCGAGGTAGAGGGGCTCGACGATGGCGCCGACGGTCAGCGGCGTCTCGATGCCCGCCTCCTCGCGGATCCGCGTCAGTTCGGCGATCTGCGCGGGCAGCCGGTCCCGCGGATCCCCCTGCGGCAGCCAGCCGTCCCCCTTGAGCGCGGCCCGCCGGACGGCGGCGGGCGAGGACCCGCCGACCCAGAGCGGAACGCGCGGCTGGGCGGGCCGTGGCCGCTGCCCCAGCCCCTGGAAGTCGTAGAACTTGCCGTGATGCTCGGGAAACTCCTCGGGTCCCAGCGCGGCCCGCAGCGCGTCCACGCACTCGTCGAGCAGCGCCCCCCGCTGCCGGAAGTCCAGCCCCAGCACCTCGAACTCCTCCGCCACGTGCCCGGCCCCGACCCCGAGAATCAGCCGCCCGCCGCTGAGGTGATCGAGGGTGGCGTACTGCTTGGCACTGAGCAGCGGATGCCGCAGCCCGACGACGGCGACATGGCTCAGCAGCCGGATCCGCTCGGTCACGGCGGCGAGGTGGGCGAGGGTGGCGACGGGGTCGTACCAGACGGTGCTCATCGCGGAGGCGAGCCGGCGCGGGATGGCGACGTGGTCGCAACCGGCGACGTACGCGAACCCGGCGCCCTCCGCGGCCCGGGCCACGGCGACGAGATCCTCCGGGCCCGCCCCGGCCTCCCAGGGCTCGGTGTAGATCGTGCTCTGGGACTGGACCGGGAGCTGGATGCCGTACTCGATCACCGGGGGCCGTCCCACAGTCCGTCGGGGGTGAGCCCGAGCAGGTCGATGGCGTTGCCGCGGACGATGCGTTCGATCGCGTCCGGCTCCAGGTGGCCCATCTGGGCCTCGCCGACCTCCCTCGACTTCGGCCAGGTGGAGTCGGAGTGGGGGTAGTCGGTCTCGTAGAGGACGTTGGCGAGGCCGATCGCGTCGAGGTTCCGGAGGCCGAAGGCGTCGTCGAAGAAGCAGCCGTAGACATGCTCGGCGAAGAGTTCGGAGGGCGGCCGGTGGACCTTGTCGGCGACCCCGCCCCAGCCGCGGTTCTCCTCCCAGACGACGTCGGCGCGTTCGAGGATGTAGGGGATCCAGCCGATCTGCCCTTCCGCGTACATCACCTTCAGGCCCGGGAAGCGTTCGAACTTGCCGCTCATCAGCCAGTCGACCATCGAGAAACAGCAGTTGGCGAAGGTGATGGTGGAGCCGACGGCGGGCGGGGCGTCGGCGGAGGTGGAGGGCATCCGGCTGGAGGAGCCGATGTGCATGGCGATGACGGTGCCGGTCTCGTCGCACGCGGCGAGGAAGGGGTCCCAGGCGTCGGTGTGGACGGAGGGCAGGCCGAGGTGCGGGGGTATCTCGGAGAAGGCGACGGCGCGGACGCCCTTCGCCGCCATGCGGCGGACCTCGGCGGCGGCGAGTTCGGCGTCCCAGAGGGGGATGAGGGTGAGGGGGATGAGCCGCCCCTGGGCAGCCGGCCCGCACCACTCCTCCACCATCCAGTCGTTGTACGCCTGGACGCACAGCAGCCCCAGCTCGTGGTCCGCGGCCTCGGTGAAGGTCTGGCCGCAGAAGCGCGGGAAGGTGGGGAAGCAGAGGGCGGACTGGACGTGGTTGACGTCCATGTCGGCGAGGCGGGACGGGACGTCGTACGACCCCTGCCGCATCTGCTCGTACGTGATGATCTCCAGCTTGATCTCGTCCCTGCTGTAGCCGACGGCGGTGTCGAGGCGGGTGAGCGGGCGGTGCAGGTCCTCGTACACCCACCAGTCGCCGACCGGGCCGTCGGTCCGGCCGGGGGTGCCCATGACCGGCTTGAACCGGCCTCCCAGGAAGGTCATTTCCTTCAGCGGGGCGCGGACCACGCGGGGACCGACGTCCAGGTACTTCTTCGGAAGCCGGTTCTGCCAGACGTCGGCGGGCTCAACGGTGTGGTCGTCGACGGAGATGATCAACGGGAAGGTGTTTCCGGTGGCGGTCTCCATGGGGGCCACGGTAGCGCTGATCTGACGACCCGTCAGCTACGGTGACAGCGCCTGGTCATGATGGTTTGTGCGCGGAATTGTGCGGAGGACGCGTGAGGGGCTTGTGATTTACCGCGCGCCTGTCTGTGATCGCCCCCTCCACGGCTGACGCATCTGCCATGAACAAGGCAAACTGGCGGGGTTGCTCACAGTGTTTAGGGGGACTCGATGGACGGTCTACCGCGGGTGCCTGAGCAGCGGCGTCCAGGCTCCTCGGCGGAGCCCGGGCCGCCGCTGCGCTTCAGCGTGCTCGGACCGGTGCGCGCCTGGCGCGGCGAGGAGACCCTGGCGATGGGCTCGCCCCAGCAACGGGCCCTGCTCGCGGCCCTGCTGCTGCGGGAGGGCCGTACGGCCACCGCGGCGGAGTTGATCGACGCCCTGTGGGGGGAGGAGCCCCCGTCGCAGGCCCTCGCCGCGGTCCGGACGTACGCCTCCCGGCTGCGCAAGGTCCTCGACCCCGGCGTGCTGGTCAGCGACGCGGGCGGCTACGCGATCCGTTCGCTCGGCGAGGGTGCGCTGGACGTGACGGTGGCGCAGGAGTGGGCGACGGAGGCGGAGAAGGCACGCAGCGCGGGCGACCTGTGCCACGCCCGTGACGTGCTCGCCCGCGCCCTGGCGCTGTGGGACGGCGAGGTGCTGGCGGGGGTGCCGGGCCCGTACGCGGCGTCGCAACGGGTCCGCCTGGAGGAATGGCGTCTCCAACTCCTCGAATCCCGCCTCGACATGGACCTGGAGCAGGGCTGCCACGCGGAGGCGGTCTCGGAACTCACCGCCCTGACGGCCGCCCACCCGCTGCGGGAACGCCTGCGCGAGCTGCTGATGCTGGCGCTGTACCGCTCCGGCCGCCAGGCCGAGGCCCTCGCCGTGTACGCGGACACGCGGCGCCTGCTCGCGGACGAGCTGGGCGTCGACCCGCGGCCGGGCCTGAAGGAGCTCCAGCAGCGCATCCTCCAAGCGGACCCGGGCCTCGCGGAACCCTCGTCGCCGCGCTCGGAGCCCGCCGCGACCCCGGTCCGTCCCGCCCAGCTCCCGGCGACGGTCCCGGACTTCACGGGCCGCGCGTCCTTCGTGGCCGAGCTGGGCGAGGTCCTGGCCTCCTCCGAGGGCCGGGTGATGGCGGTGTCGGCGCTGGCGGGCATCGGCGGCGTGGGCAAGACGACCCTCGCCGTCCATGTCGCCCACCAGGCCCGCTCGGCCTTCCCCGACGGCCAGTTGTACGTCGACCTCCAGGGCGCGGGGCAGCGGGCGGCCGAACCGGAGACGGTCCTGGGCGCGTTCCTGCGGGCGCTCGGCACCGCGGACTCGGCGATCCCGGACTCGCTGGAGGAGCGGGCGGCGCTGTACCGCTCGGTGCTGGACGGCCGACGGGTGCTGGTCCTGCTGGACAACGCGCGGGACGCGGCGCAGGTCCGCCCCCTGCTGCCCGGCACGGAGGGCTGCGCGGCGCTGGTGACGTCGCGGGTCCGGATGGTGGACCTGGCCGGCGCGCACCTGGTGGACCTGGACGTGATGTCCCCCGACGAGGCGCTCCAGCTCTTCACGCGGATCGTGGGCGAGGAACGCGTGGCCTCCGAGCGCGAGGCGGCCCTGGACGTGGTGGCGGCCTGCGGCTTCCTCCCCCTGGCGATCCGCATCGCGGCCTCGCGCCTGGCCGCCCGGCGCACCTGGACGGTCTCGGTCCTGGCGGCGAAGCTCGCGGACGAACGCCGCCGCCTGGACGAACTCCAGGCCGGCGACCTGGCGGTCAAGGCCACCTTCGAACTCGGCTACGGCCAACTGGAACCGGCCCAGGCCCGCGCGTTCCGCCTCCTGGGCCTGGCGGACGGCCCGGACATCTCCCTCGCGGCGGCGGCGGCGATGCTGAACCTGGACATCGAGGACACCGAGGACGTCCTGGAGTCCCTGGTGGACACGTCCCTCCTGGAATCAGCGGCCCCCGGCCGCTACCGCTTCCACGACCTGGTACGCCTCTACGCGCGTGCGTGCGCGGAACGGGACGAGTGGCCGCCGGAGGAGCGGGGAGCGGCGCTCTCCCGGTTGCTGGACTTCTATCTGGCGACGGTCGGCGGGGTGTACCTGATCGAGCGGCCCGGGGACCGGCTGGTGGCTCACCTGGAGCAGGCGGCGTATCCGGGGCTGGTGTTCTCGGACCGGCACACGGCGCAGGACTGGCTGTACGCGGAGGCGGTGCCCCTGCTCGCCTGCATACGGCAGTCCGCGCAGGCCGGTTCGCTGCGGCGGGCCGTCGACGTCCTGTGGGCCGCCGTCGACCTGGCCGAGTCCGGGACCAACTCCAAGGAGTACGAGGCGGTCGCGGCCCTGCTGCGGGAGGTCGCCCAGGAATCCGGCGACACCCGGACCGAGGCCCGCGCCTCGGTGGCGCTCGCCTTCGTCCACCAGCACTCGGACAGCAGGTTCGACCTCGCCTCCCGGGAGGCGGAGCGCGCCGCCGAGCTGGCACGCGAGGCCGAGGACCCGCTCACCGGCTGCTGGGCCGCGAACATCGGCGGCGTCATCGCCCTCTACCAGAACCGCAACGAAGAGGGCATGGCGTACTTCACCCATGCCATCGAGAGCTTCCGGGCCCTCGGCGACCGCCCCGGCGAGGCCAGCGCCCTGTGCAACCTCTCCCGCATCCATCTGGCCACCGGGCGGACGGAGAGCGCGGTCGAACTCGCGCAGCAGGGCACGGCGATGTACGACGACATGGACCACGCCTTCAAGGGCGCCAACGGCCGGTACGCCCTGGGCCTCGCCCTCACCCAGAGCGGCAGGCTCGCCGAGGCGACCGAGTGCCTCCAGCAGGCCCTGCGGGTGTTCCGCGACAGCCGCCAGCGCCTGTGGGAGGGCATGACCCTGTTCCGGCTCGCCGAGCTCGACCTCGCGGCCCGGCGCCCCGCGCAGGCGGCGGCCCACGCGGAGACGGCGCTCAGCCTGCTGCGCGGCATCGGCGGCGACTGGCGGCACGGCAACGTCCTGACGGTGCTCGGCCGGGCCCTCGCCGGGATCGGGCAGCTCGGCCGGGCCCAGGTGTGCTGGCGGGAGGCCCTGGAGATCTTCGACGCGTTGGGGTCCGCGGAGGCGGACGAGGTCCGGAGCCTGCTGCACCCGAGCGCGGTCGCCTGAGCCGACCGGTCCTGACCACCCGGCCCGCCCTGACCGGCGAGAACACGCGTTCATCATTCGTTTATCGCCACCCGGCACGCTCTGCTGTGTCGAGCCGTCGCGTCGGGGGGCAGACGGAGCGACGACGGGCCGGGCCTCTAGGGTGAACCGGCCCAGCTGATCCGCCCGGCAACCCTCGGGGGAGTTGCCGGGCGGATCCAGCCCATCCATCGCACCACACTGTCAGGGGAGCCAGCGACATGAGCGACGAGACCACCACGGACAACGTGCACGCCACGGGCGAGCCGACCGGCGACGCGACGACCGACAACGTCCACGCCACCACCGAGCCCGTCACCGTCAAGAACGTGCACGCCACCAGCGACCCGCTCAAGCTGAGCGAGGGCACGGGCGAGGACACGACGGACAACGTGCACGCCACGGACAACCCGGCCTGACCCACACGAACCTTTTCCCGCACGGGGATCGGCCGCGGCGGCGCGGAGGGGGAGCCGCCGCGGCCGAGGCATGTCCGGGGGCGGCCCCGTCAGCCGGCCGCGGTCCGCCGCAGCTCCCCCTTCACCACCTTCCCGCTCGCGTTCCGCGGCAGCTGCCGCACGAACTCCACCGCCCGCGGCACCTTGTAGTTCGCCATCTCCCGGCGTGCCCACGCGATCAGGTCGTCGGACGTCAGGACCGCGCCCTCGCGTCGCACCACGTAGGCCTTCCCGACCTCGCCCAGGCGGGTGTCCGGTACGCCGATCACCGCCACGTCCGTCACGTCCGGGTGCAGGGACAGCAGCTGCTCTATCTCCGCCGGGTAGGCGTTGAAGCCGCCGACGATGAACATGTCCTTCAGGCGGTCCGTGATCCGCAGGTTCCCGGAGGCGTCCAGGACGCCCACGTCGCCCGTGCGCAGCCAGCCGTCCGGGGTCAGCACCTCCGCCGTCGCCGCCGCGTCCTCGAAATAGCCCCGCATGACGTTGAAGCCGCGCACCAGGACCTCGCCGGGTTCGCCCACCGGTGCCTCGACGCGGACCTCCGTGCCCGGGATCGCCCGGCCGGACGTCGAGGCGATGACCGGCAGGGCGTCGCCGCGGCGGCACATCGTGACGATGCCGCTCGCCTCCGAGAGGCCGTACGCCGTCAGGACCGTCGACACGCCGAGTTCGTCCCGCAGCCGTTCGACCAGGGTCAGGGGGACGACGGCGGCCCCCGTCACCACCAGGCGCAGCGCCGAGAGGTCGTACGACATCCGCGCCGGGTGGTCCAGGAGGGACTGGAGGAGCGTCGGCGGGCCCGGCAGGACCGACACCGCCTCCGAGGCGAGGTTCGCCAGCACCGTGTCCACGTTGAACACCGGCTGCGGGATCATCGTCGCGCCCCGCATGAGGCAGGCGATCACGCCCGCCTTGTAGCCGAAGGTGTGGAAGAAGGGGTTCACGATGAGGTAGCGGTCGCCCTGGCGAAGACCGGCCAGGTCGCTCCAGATCTCGTACCCCCGCAGCGTCTGCGCGTGCGTGATCACCGCACCCTTCGGACGGCCCGTCGTACCGGAGGTGAAGACGATGTCCGAGGGAGACGAGCCGTCCACCGCCGCCGCGCGCTGCCGCACCTCCGCCGTCCCCACCCCCTCCCCGCTCGCCAGGAAGTCCTTCAGCGTCCGGTAGTCCGCCGGGGCGTCGTCCGCGAGCACCACCACCTGTTCCAGCGCCGGCAGCCCCTCCCCCACCGCGCGCCGCAGCGACGCCACGTACGACGTCCCCAGGAACGTCCCCGTCACGAACAGCAGCCGCGCCCCGCTGCGGCGCAGCACGTCCGCCGCCTCGGCGCCCTTGAAGCGGGTGTTGAGGGGGACGAGAACGGCCCCCGCGGACACCGCGCCGAGCGCCGCCACGATCCAGTCGAGGGTGTTCGGGGCCCAGATCGCCACCCGGTCACCGGGTTCGACGCCGTTCGCGATGCAGGCAGCCGCCGCGCGCTCCACCCGCGCGCCCAACTCGGCGTACGTCACCCGCGTACGGCCCTCCACCACCGCCTCGGCCTCCGGGTACCGCTCGACCGCGGACCGGACGAGTCCCGGAACGCTGCCCCACTCCAGATCACCGCGCACAGCACGCCTCCCAACCCCGGAGCTGACTACCCGTCAGATTAGCTGTACCCTGACGGCCTGTCAGCAGCCCTTCAGCAGCGTGGAGGTGTGCGCGCATGGCCGGGATCAAGGACGCCACCGCGATCGTCGGAATAGGACAGACCGCCTTCGCCAAGCAACTCCCCGAGAACGAGCGGACGCTCGCCTGCCGTGCCGTCATCGCCGCCCTCGACGACGCCGGGATCGACCCCGGCGAGGTCGACGCCCTCGCCTCCTTCACCATGGAGGAGACGGACGAGGTGGAACTCGCGAAGGCCGTGGGGTTCGGGGATCTCACCTTCTTCAGCCGGGTGGGGTACGGGGGTGGCGGCTCCTGCGCCACCGTCGCGCACCTCGCCGCCGCCATCGCCACCGGGCAGGCGTCCGTCGGCGTCGCCTGGCGGTCGCGGAAGCGGGGCAGCGGGCCCCGGCCGTGGCGCGACACCGTCACCCAACTCCCCACCCCCGCCCAGTGGACCCGGCCCTACGGCCTGCTGCGGCCCGTCGACGAGATCGCCATGCTGACCCGCCGGTACCTGCACGAGTACGGCGCGACCCGGGACCATCTGTTCAACGTCGCCCTCGCCTGCCGCAACCGCGCCAACCAGAACCCGGCCGCCGTCATGTACGACCGCCCCCTCACCCGCGAGATGTACATGACCTCCCGCTGGATCAGCGAGCCCCTCTGCCTCTTCGACAACTGCCTGGAGACGGACGGGGCGTTGGCGTGTGTCGTGGTCAGCAGGGAGCGGGCGCGGGACTGCCGCAGGCCGCCCGTGTACGTCCACTCCGCCGCCCAGGGGCTGCCCGCCCAGCACCACGGCATGGTCAACTACTGGAACGACGACCCCCTCACCGGGCCGTCCTGGGCCACCGCCCGACACCTGTGGAAACACGCCGACTTCACGCCCGAGGACGTCGACGTCGCCCAGATCTACGACGCCTTCACCGCCCTCATCCCGCTCTCCCTGGAGGGGTACGGGTTCTGCGGACGCGGGGAGGGCGCCGCCTTCACCGAGCAGGGGGCGCTGGAGAGCGGCGGGCGGCTGCCGATCAACACCGGGGGCGGCGGGCTCAGCGAGGCCTACGTCCATGGCTTCAACCTCATCAACGAAGGGGTGAAGCAGCTCAGAGGCAACAGCACCGCCCAGGTGCCCGGTGCCGCCACCTGCCTGGTCACCGCCGGTGAGGGTGTCCCCACGTCCGCGCTGCTGCTGACGAACAGGAGCTGACCGTGCTCTCCCCCGTCATCGACCCCGAAGGCGCCCCCTTCTGGCGGTACGCCGCCCAGGGCGAACTACGTGTCCAGGCCTGCGCCGACTGCGGCGCGCTCCGCTTCCCGCCCCGGCCCTGCTGTCCCCACTGCCGGTCCTTCGGCGTCGAGTGGCGGCCCCTCTCGGGGCACGGCCGCGTCTGGTCGTACGTCGTCCCCCACCCGCCGCTCCTGCCGGACTACGCCGAGCGGGCGCCGTACAACGTGATCGTCGTCGAGCTCGTCGAGGCGCCGCACATCCGGCTGGTCGGGAACCTCGTCGCCGAGGCCGGGGCGCCGATCGATTCCCTGCCCGCCGAGCGCATCCGCATCGGCGCCCGGGTGCGGTTCGTGGCCGACCCGGCGAGCGGGCTGCCGCAGTGGGTGCCGGAGCGGCCATGAGTCTTCGGGTCAGCGCCGACCACGACACCGGCGTCGCCGTCGTCACCCTCGACCGGCCGCACCGCCTCAACGCCATCGACCTGGAGCTGCGGGACCAACTCGTCGCCGCCTGGCGGGCGTTGCGGTTCGACGACTCCGTGCGGGCCGTCGTCCTCACCGGCAGCGGCGAGCGCGCCTTCTGCACCGGAATCGACCGGGACACCGAGGTACCGCAGCCCAACTCCCCCTACATGGCCGACGATCCGCTCCTCCGCGTGGGGCCCAAGTCCAACGACCTGTGGAAGCCCGTCATCGCCGCGGTGCGGGGCATGGCCTGCGGGGGTGCCTTCTATCTGCTCGGCGAGAGCGAGTTCGTCGTCGCCGATCCGGACGCCACCTTCTTCGACCCGCACACCACCTACGGCATGGTGAGCGCCTACGAGTCGGTGCTCATGGCGCAGCGGATGCCGTACGGGGAGGTCGCCCGGATGATGCTGATGGGGACGGCGGAGCGGATGTCCGCGCGGCGGGCCTACGAGGTCGGGCTGGTCTCCGAACTCACCGCGCCGGGCGAGGCGTTGGCCCGGGCGACCGAAGCCGCCGCCGTCATCGCCGCGCAGCCGGCCGCCGGGGTGCAGGGCACCGTGCGGGCGCTGTGGGCGGCGCGGGAGGCCGCGCTCGCCGCCGGGTTCGCACAGGCGCCGCATCTGATCTCGCTGGGCAACCTGCCGGACGACCGGCAGGCCGAGCTGTTCTCCGCCCGCCGGCCGGGGTTCAGGACGCGCTGACGGCCTGCGCCTCGGCCGGCTCGCCGGTGCGGTCACGCCCGAGCCGGAGACGGTGCTGTCGCATGGCGCCCCTCCCGCCCCGGGCGTAGCGTCGGGTGTGAGAGCCGGGAGGAAAGCATGACCCGCACGCTCTCGCCGAGTCGACGGCCGCCGTCCGGAACCCCTTCCAAGCGCTCGGTGCGACGGCCGTCCCGGGACGGCGGGCCGGATCAGGCCGTGCGGGCCGTTCCGGTGCCCTTCTCCGCGTCCAGCGCGTACACACAGCGGTCCTTGCTGCACGCGTACACGACGCCGTCCTTCACGACCGGGGCGCCGGTGATCTCGCCGCCGGTCGCCAGCTTCCAGCGCAGCCGGCCGTCGTCGGCCTTCAGGGTGTACAGCAGGTGGTCGGTGGAGCCGAAGTGGATCCGGCCCTCGGCGACCGCGGGGGCGCCCACGATGTCGCCGCCCGCCTGGAAGCGCCACTTGGGCGTACCGGTGACCGCGTCCAGCGTGTACAGGCCCTTGCCGCTGCCCACGTGGACGTGCCCGGCGGCCACCAGCACCGGCTCGATGGAGGACCGCGCCTCGGTGGCGATGCGCCAGCGGTCGCGGCCGTCGGCGGCGTCGAGGGCGTACACCGTGCCGAGGTAGTCGGCCAGGTAGACCCCGCCGCCGGTGACCGCGGGGCCCGGCACGAAGGTGGGCGGGCACAGGAACACGGCCGGCGCCTCGAAGTGCCACTTCACCCGGCCGCTCGCCACGTCCAGCGCGAGGACGCGGGTGCCGGCGGAGACGTACACATAGCCGTCCGACGCCTGCGTGACCCGGACCGGCACCCCGCCGCAGGAGGCCGCGTCGCCGATCGGGTACGACCAGCGCTCGTCACCGGTGCGGGCGTCGAGCGCGCGCAGCCGGGCGTCCTGCCAGACGTACACCGTGCCCTCGTGGAGGGCCGGGCCCGCCTCGGGGGACTCGAAGTCGGTCTGGGCGCCGGAGATCTCCCAGAGTTTGCGGCCGTTGGCGGCCTCCCAGGCCTGCACGCCACCGCCGCGGGTGCCGGTGACGACCGTGCCCCGGTCGGCCTTGAGCGCGTACACCCAGGCGTCCGTCTGGAGCCGCCACAGGTCGCCGCCCTCGCGGGCCTCCAGGGCGAACAGGGTGGGGCCGTCGGAGGCGTGGATACGGCCGTCCGCGACCGCCATCGACCAGGCGACGTCCCGCGTCTTGAAGCTGCGCCTGCCGGTCGCCACGTCCAGGGCGTGCACCTCGAAGGAGGTGACGTAGACGAGGTCACCGGCGACGGACGGGGTGCCCCACACGTCGTTGGACATGCGGAAACGCCAGGGGCGCCAGCCGGAGGCCGTCTCGGGGGCCAGGGGAGGCGGGGCGGGTACGGCAGGGCCTACGGCACCGTCCGTTCCGTTGACGCCGGGGCGGGGCTTGGACCAGCTGGCGACCAGGCCCGCCTCGGGCGGCGGCGCCTTCACGGCGGCGGCGCGGGCGTCGGCGACGCGCGGGCCCGGGCCGATGGGCACCTGGGCGCCCGCGAGGCGGACGGGGCCGGTGTCGGGGGCGCCGGCGGGGACGCGGGCCGGGACGACCGGGTCGTGCGAGGGCGGCGGGGGCACGGGGGCCGGCCGGCCGCCGCCGCTGCGTCCGCCCTGGCCCGGCTTCACGGCCGGGCGGCCGTTGCGGCGGGCCTCGATCAGGCTCACGGCCCGCTCGGGCAGCCAGGCCGACGCCGTACCGCTGTCGTCGGTGCCGGAGCCGAAGAGATGGGGGGCCAGCTGGGCCTGGAGGTCGGCCGGGTTGGGGCGGCCGGCGGCCTCCATCTGCATGCAGGCCTCGATGAGCGGGCGCAGCTCGTCCGGGAGGCCTTCCAGGTCCGGGCCCTCGCGCAGCAGCATGAAGACCGTCTCGACCGGGTTGGCACCGTGGAAGGGCGGGTGGCCGGTGGCGGCGAAGACCAGCATCGAGCCGAGCGAGAAGACGTCGCTCGCGCCGGTGACGGAGCGCGAGTCCTTGGCCTGCTCGGGTGACATGTAGGCGGGGGTGCCGACGGCGACGTTCGTCATCGTCAGACGCGTGTTGGACACACCGGAGGCGATGCCGAAGTCGATCACCCGGGGGCCGTCCTCGACGACGAGGACATTGGAGGGCTTGAGGTCACGGTGGACCAGCCCGGCGCCGTGGATCGACTGGAGCGCCTCGGCGACGCCCGCCGCGAGCCAGCGCACCGCCTGGGCCGGCATCGGCCCGCACTCGTTCACTATCTCCTCGAGGGAGGGCGCGGGAACATACGCGGTGGCCAGCCACGGCACGGCGGCGCGCGGGTCGGCGTCGACCACGGCCGCCGTGTAGAAGCCGGAGACGGCCCGGGCCGCCTCGACCTCGCGCGTGAAGCGGACGCGGAACAACTGGTCCTCGGCGAGCTCCGTCCGGACCGTCTTGATCGCCACGCGCCGGCCGGACGCCGAGCGCGCGAGATAGACCAGCCCCATGCCGCCGGCGCCCAGCCGTCCCAGCACCTCGAACGGCCCGATCCGCCGCGGATCGTGCTGCGTCAGCTGATCCACCACTTGCCTGCCACCTCCCCGTACGGGCCACGTCACATCCTTATGTACGCGACCCCGTGCAGCGTCTCACCACCGCACCGCCATGGCGGCACGCACCCCGATTCTTCCTGGCCGAGGCGCAGGTTGCGAACCCGGCCGCAAACCGGGATGTCTCACACCAAAACACCCGGAATCACGGCTGTTCCCGCTCCAGTACGGCGAACGACGCCCCCTGATTGTCGGTGACGACGGCGACCTTTCCGTAGGACGTCTCGAAGGGTGGCGCCTGCACCCGCCCCCCGAGCCGCTGCACCGCCCCGAGCGCGGCCTCGCAGTCCTCGACCCCGAAATGGACGAGGAAGTGCGGCGGCATCTCGGCCGGGAAGACGTCGGAGACGGGGGCGCGGCCGAAGTCGGGGACGGCGTCAGGACCGAACAGGGCGTCGTGGAAGAGCCCGCCGTAGAAGGTGTTGGCGGCCTCCGTGTCGCGGGCGTACAGCTCGGCCCAGGCGAAGGCGCCGGCCTGGTGCCGGGCGCCGAAGCCGGGGTGGGTGTCCGGCTCCCACAGGCCGAAGACGGCGCCGTCCGGGTCGGTGACCAGGGCGGAGGTGCCCAGGTCGCCGACCGGCATGGGGGCGGTGACGACCTGGCCGCCGGCCGCCCAGATCCGGTCGGCCAGGCCCTCGATGTCGGGGGTGGCGAAGTACACCGTCCACACGGTGGGCATCCGCCCGTCCGTCTTGCGGATGAGCGCGGCGACCGGCTCGCCGTCCCGGAGGGCCCAGGCGGCCCCGCCGTACCGCTGTTCCTCGAAGCTCCACCCGAAGAGCTCACCGTAGAACCGCTTGCCCGCCTCGACGTCGGGAAGCTGCGCGTCCACCCAGCAGGGGACGCCCTCGCCGTATGCCCTGTTTTCGGCCATACCGCCAAACTAACGGCGACTCACGCACCCCGCAGGACCAGGCACACCCGTCTCGCGAAGCCCGTGCACCCCATTTGCAGTCGGCCGAATCGCGCTCCGATCACCCCTCGGTAAGCTGACGGCATGACAGGACAAGTGCGTACCGTCGACGGCCGCGTGGCCGGCCGGCGTGGGCAGGCGACCCGGCAGAAGCTGCTCGACTGCCTCAGCGAGATGCTCAGCTCCTCCCCTTACCGGGACGTCAAAGTCATCGATGTCGCCCGGAAGGCGGGTACTTCGCCCGCCACCTTCTACCAGTACTTCCCGGACGTCGAGGGCGCCGTCCTGGAGATCGCCGAGCAAATGGCCACCGAGGGCGGGCAGTTGACCGCTCTGCTGGAGGGCCGGTCGTGGGTCGGCAAGGCCGGCTGGACGACCGCGCAGGAACTCGTCGACGGGTTCCTGGAGTTCTGGCGCAAGAACGACGCCATCCTCAGGGTCGTCGATCTCGGTGCCGCCGAGGGCGACAAGCGGTTCTACAAGCTCCGCATGAAGATCCTGAACTCGGTGAACAACTCCCTGGCCGATTCGGTGGCCGAGTTGCAGTCCAAGGGCAAGGTCGACAAGGACGTGAACCCGGCGGCGGTCGCCGGTTCGCTGGTCGCGATGCTCGCGGCGGTCGCCTCGCACCAGAAGGGCTTCCAGACCTGGGGCGTCAAACAGGCCGAACTGAAGCCGAACCTGGCGCTGTTGGTGCACCTGGGCGTGACCGGCAAGAAGCCCACGAAGTAGCAGCGCGGTTCCTTTACCAGGCCCCAAGTCCTGTCCGGCAGGCGGTGGTTCGTCCGGCACGTCCCGGACGGGCCACCGCCTGCCTCGCTATGCGGGCAGCGGACGGTCCCGTACGACGTGCTTCATCACCAGCGTCGAGGTCAGCCGCTGCACACCCGGCAGGGTCGCCAGCCGTTCGTCGTAGAGCCGCTGGAAGGCGGCGAGGTCGGCGGTGGCCACCCGCAGCAGATAGTCGGGCTCCCCGAACAGCCGCTGGGCGTCGATCACATGGGGAATCCCGGCGAGCGCCTTCTCGAACTCGGCGACGGTGTCCCGGTCCTCCTGCCGCATGGAGACGAAGACCAGCGCCTCGAAGGTCAGCCCCACGGCCCCCGGGTCCACCACGGCCCGGTAACCGCTGATCGCCCCCGACCGCTCCAGCTCGCGCAGCCGCCGATGGCAGGGCGAGACGCTCAGGCGCACCCGCGCGGCCAGCTCGGTCACGGTCAGCCGCCCGTCCTGCTGGAGCTCGGCAAGAATCTTTCTGTCCACGTCGTCCATGAAGAAGATATTTGCTCAGAACTCGCGATCGCGGGCAAACTTCGGCAACACTTTCGGGTCATTCACGCCTAATGTCCCCCGCATGGACACCGGACTGCTCTTCTCCTTCCTCGCCCTCGACCTCCTGCTGGTGTGCGTGCCGGGCGCCGACTGGGCGTACGTCATCGCGGCCGGCGTGCGCGGGCGGTCGGTGGCGCGGGCGGTGGCGGGGCTGGTGGCCGGGTACGCGGTGCACACCGCGCTCGCGGTGGCCGGACTCGCGGTGCTGGTCGCGCGCTCGCCCGCGCTGCTGACCGCCCTGACGGTGGCGGGCGCCGCCTACCTGGTGTGGCTGGGCTGGGGCGTGCTGCGCCGTCCGGCGGTCCCGGAGGCGGGCGGCGACGAGGGCGGGGCCCTGTTCCTGCGCGGGGCGGCGATCAGCGGCCTCAACCCCAAGGGCCTGCTGCTCTACCTCTCGGTGCTCCCCCAGTTCCTCGTCACCCGGGGCGGCCATCCGCCGGTGGCCGCGCAGACGGCCGTGCTCGGTGTCCTGCACATGGCGTGCTGCGCCGCCGTCTACCTCGCCGTCGGCAGCGCGGCCCGCACCCTGCTGACCGCCCGCCCCCGAGCCGCCCGCGCGGTCACCCGCACCTCCGGGGCGGCGATGCTGGGCATCGGCGCGCTCCTGCTGGCGCAGCACGCCCTGTGACTACCGCCGCTCGATCCTGAACACCCGGATCTCCCGCTCCACCCGCGCCTGGTACGTCGCGTACGGCGGCCAGAAGACCAGCAGCCGCTTCCATACGGCCGCCCGCTCCTCCCCCGTCAGGAGGTGGGCGGTGACGGGGATGTCGGTGCCCTTCCAGCTGATCTCGGCGTCGGGGTGGGCGAGGAGGTTGGCGGTCCAGGCGGGGTGGCCGGGGCGGCCGAAGTTGGAGCCGATGAGGATCCAGGTGCCGTCCGCCTCCGGCATGCAGGCGAGCGGTGAGCGGCGGGCCTGTCCGCTGCGGGCGCCCGTCGAGGTGAGGATGACGCCCGGCAGCATCTGGGCGCTGAGGATGACCTTGCCCCGGGTCAGCCGGTGCACGGCCCGGTCGAGGGCGGGGATGACATGCGGGGCGACCTTGGCGAAGCCCCGCGTGGACGAAATGCGCTGCACCGTCTTCTCGCCGATCACACCGGCACCTCCGTCACCGTGAACAGGGACGCCGCGTCGGCCGCGTGGGCCCGCAGCCGGTGCACCGGCCCGAACAGCAGTTCGTCGCCGGCGGCCCGCTTGAAGTACAGCTGGACGTCGTGCTCCCAGGTGAACCCGATGCCGCCGTGCAGCTGGACCGCCTCTCCGGCGGAGCTTCTGAGCGCCTCCAGTCCCTGTGCGAGGGCGAGCCCGCTGACCCGTTCGCCATGAGCGGTGGCCCACGCCGCGTAGTACGCGGCCGAGCGTGCCGCCTGCACCTGGACGTACACGTCGGCCAGCCGGTGCTTGACCGCCTGGAAGGACCCGATCGCCCGCCCGAACTGCTCGCGCTGCTTCACGTACTCGACGGTCCGCTCCAGCACCCGGTCGGCGGCCCCGACCGCCTCGCAGGCGAGCACGGCGGCCGCGCCGTCGCCGGTGCGGGCGAGGGCGGCCGGGACGTCCGTGCCCTCGTCGCCGCCCAGCAACTCGGCCTCGGCATCCCTCAGTTGCAGGTGCCCCAGCGGCCGGGTCGCGTCGAGAGCGGTGTGCCGGGTGCGGACGACTCCGTCGGCGTCCCCGGCGACCAGGAAGAGCAGTGTCCGGGAGCGGGCGAACCCGCCGGTGTGCGCGGCGACCAGCAGCAGCCGCGCGCTGTGCCCGTCCGGCACCGGCCCGACCTCCCCGTACAGCGTCCACCCCGCCCCCGCCCGCCGCGCCTGTACACCCCCGGCACGCCCGCCGCCCGCCCAGTCCCCGCGGTTGTCGCCGGTGAGGGCGAGGCCCGCGGCGGGGGCCGCGAGGGCGGCGGTGAGAGCGCCGGACGCGATCCGGGGCAGCAGGCGGGCGCGCTGGGCGTCGGTGCCGAGGGCCAGGACCAGCGGGGCGACGAGGACGGCGGTGGCGAGCAGCGGGGAGGGCGCCAGCACCCGTCCCGTCTCCTCCGCCGCGAGGGCGAGTTCGGTGGCGGAGCAGCCGACACCGCCGTACGCCTCCGGGAGGGCCAGTCCGGGCAGGCCGAGCTGTTCGGCCAGGGCGGTCCACAGGGCCGGGTCGTGGCCGGCGGGGGTGTCGACGGCGGCCCGCAGTTCCTCGGGACCGCACCTCTTGTGGAGCAGTTCGCGCAGGGTGCGGCGGATCTCGTCCTGCTCGGCGGTGAAGCCGGCGTCCATGGCGACCCCTTCCCTCCGGATCTGACGGTCCGTCATATTAGGAGGGGTGGGTCGATAAGCACAGAGCGAGGGAGAGGTCATTCATGGCTGCCTCATTGACGAGGTCCGGCGGCCGGAAGGTCGCCGTGGTCGGTGCCGCCCTCGCCGACTGCGGCCGGGCGGACGACGCGACGCCGTACACGCTGCACGCCCAGGCGGCCCGGCGCGCGCTCGCGGACTCGGGGCTCGACCGGTCCGTGGTGGACGGGTTCGCGTCGGCGGGCACGGGCGTACTGGCGCCGGTGGAGGTGGCCGAGTACCTGGGCCTGCGCCCCACCTGGGTCGACTCCACGTCGGTCGGCGGCTCGACGTGGGAGGTCATGGCGGCGCACGCGGCGGACGCGATAGCGGCGGGCCACGCCGACGCCGTCCTCCTGGTGTACGGCTCGACGGCACGGGCGGACATCAGGGCGGGCCGCCGCACCGGCAACCTCTCGTTCGGCGCCCGGGGCCCGCTCCAGTTCGAGGTCCCCTACGGCCACACGCTGATCGCCAAGTACGCGATGGCGGCCCGCCGCCACATGCTCGAACACGGCACGACACTGGAGCAGTTGGCGGAGGTGGCGGTACAGGCGCGGGAGAACGCGGCCCGCAACCCGGAGGCGATGTACCGCGACCCCCTCACGGTGGACGACGTCCTGTCCGCCCCGATGATCGCGGACCCCTTCACCAAGCTGCACTGCTGCATCCGCTCCGACGGCGGGGCGGCGGTCCTGCTGGCGGCGGAGGAGTACGTCCAGGACAGCCGCCCCGCCCCCGTCCGGATCCTCGGCACCGGCGAACACGTCTCCCACGCCACGATGTCCGAGTGGCCGGACTTCACGGTCTCCCCGGCGGCCGTGAGCGGACGCCTGGCCTTCGAACGGGCGGGGGTACGACCGGCCGACATCGAACTGGCGGAGATCTACGACGCCTTCACCTACATGACCCTGGTGACCCTGGAGGACCTCGGCTTCTGCAAGAAGGGCGAGGGCGGGGCGTACGTCCAGGCGCGGGAGCTTCCCGTGAACACGGACGGGGGCGGGCTGTCGGCCCAACACCCCGGCATGCGCGGCCTGTTCCTGCTGGTGGAGGCGGTACGGCAGCTACGGGGCGAGGCGGGCGCGAGGCAAGTGCTCCGGAAGGACGGGACCTTGCCCGAACTGGCGGTGGCGTCCGGCACCGGGGGCTGGTTCTGCTCGTCGGGGACGGTGGTGCTGGGGCGGGCATGAACCGTCATCGCGACACCCTGATGACGGCCGTGTCGTTGCCCGCGTCCGGATCACGGCGGCCCACGTCCCAGGAGCTGAACGGCTTCTTGTTCTCCAGGGTCAGGGTGCCCTCGCCCGGCTCACCGAGGGCCATCGTGAACTCCAGGCTCTGGCTCTCCCCCGGCTTGAGGGCCTTCACGTCACAGGTGTGGGTGAAGCCGTTGCTCTCGCAGTACGGCTCGTACACGCCGTCGTCGTACTCCGTCATGGGCTGTTTCACCATCGAGGTGCCGAGCGGCGGTTCGAAGACGAGCCGGACCGGGGCGCCGACGTCGGCGGGGCCGTTGTTGCGGACCTCGAGCGTGAAGGTCCTCTTGTCGCCGGGCGCGCCCTTCAGGCGGACGGCGGAGACCTCGTAGTCGGCGTAGGTGTCGAGGACGACGTTCGTGGCGCCGCCACCCGCCACGAAGGCGTCGCCGGTGTGCTTGCCGGTGGGCCGCGGCTCCAGCGCGGGACCGTCCCCGCGATCACCGCCCTTGTGGACCGTCGCGTAATGGCCGGGGCCCATGTCCAGGGCCCAGACGTGCCTGGCGTAGGAGCTGTACATCTGCGTCCGCGGGGTGCGGATGCCCAGGGCGGGGGCGAGGGCGACCGTCTCGCCCGGGTCCAGGGTCAGGTCCGGGAACTCACAGACGGCGACGGTCCCCTTCTGGAGTTCGGGGTAGCGGCAGTTGGCGTACCGGGTCTCGAACTCCGTTCCGCTGACGCTCAGTTCCACGCCCAGGCCATGCGCCGGCACCTCGCCCGTGTTGCGGACCACGAGCGGCTCGCCAAGACGGGAGCCAGGACGGACGTCGTCCACCGACTCCGGCGCCACCGCCTCGACGACGGGCTCGCCGACGACGAACCGGGTCCGCGCCGTGAGCTTCTTCCCGCCCTTCGTCGTGTAGGTGTACGTCACCACGGCCGAGTCGCCGGCCTTCGCCCCCTTCGCCGCCACCACCTTGGCGCGCGGCGCGTCGGACCAGTTGCTGTAGTCGCCGTCGACCGCGCAGGTGACGTGCGCCGCACTGCCCTCGCAGCCCCCGTACCCGCGGATCACCACCGTGCCCCGCGCCTCCTTCGGCACGTCCGCGGTGAGCGTGCGCGCACCGGGGCCGCCGGTGTCCTCGGCCACCAGGGAGTAGGGCATCTTGTCGTGCGGGCCCGTCCGGTCGCCCGGTGGGCGGAGGTAGAAGACCGCGGGTGCGGTGAGGGAGGGGGACGCGGTCTCCCCGGTCACGGTGCAGGCGGTGAGGGACGCGAGGAGGACGGACGCGGCGCCGAGCGCCGTACCGGACATGCGTTTCACCATCGTCTCCCCCGCCCTTGTGGTTCAAGCCCCCAGGAAACACTCCCGCATCGCCGCGCACGCGAGAATCGGGGCATGGAAACCCCGGATCTTCACGAGTCACTGAGGTCGTTGCGGGTGTGGGACCCGGAGGTCACCACGCTGCCCGCCTTCGACCCGGCGACCGCACCCCCGGCGCCCCTGGCCCTGTTCACCGGCTGGTTCGCCGAGGCGGTCGCGGCCGGGCAGACCGAGCCGCACACCATGTCCCTCGCGACCTCGGACGCGGCCGGTCTGCCGGACGTACGGACCGTGATGCTGCACGGCGCCGACGCGGACGGCTGGGCCTTCGCGAGCCACTCCCACAGCCGCAAGGGCGGACACCTGGCGGCACGGCCGTACGCCGCCCTCGGTTTCTACTGGCCGGTGCTGGGCCGGCAGGTGCGGGTGCGCGGGCCGGTGACCGCCGCGCCCTCCGCGGCGGGGCAGGCCGACCTGCACGCCCGGTCGACCGGCGCGCTCGCCGCCGCGCTGACCGGCCGGCAGAGCGAGGTGCTGGGCTCGGTCGAGGAGCTGGCACGGGCGTCGGCGGCGGCCTGGGAGCGGGCGCAGCGGGAGCCGGACGCGCCCGTGGCGTCCTGGACGCTGTACCGGCTCGTCCCCGAGGAGGTGGAGTTCTTCCAGGGGGACGCCCGGCGGCAGCACGTACGGCTCCACTACCGCCGTACGGAGGACGGCTGGGCTCGGGAGCTGCTCTGGCCCTGAGGGGCGGGATCCTCGGCGAGGTGCCAGGTCATCGTGGGCCCGCCGGTTCCGGGTCGGTCGACAGGCGGGCGTGCAGGTGGACGTCCCGGAAGGCGTCCAGCGTGCCCGACTCGAACATCGCCCCCCGCAGGGTTCCCTCGTACCGGAACCCGGATCGCTCGGCCACCCGGCACGAGGCCTCGTGGCCGAGGGCGTGGCCCAGTTCGAGGCGGTACAGGCCGAGGTCGGTGAAGGCCCAGCGGGCGGCGAGCACGAGGGCGCGGGTGGCGACGCGGTGGCCGCGGGCCTCGGGCAGCACCCAGTAGCCGACGCGGGCGACGCTCATGACCTGGTCGATCGCGTTGACGCCGATGTGCCCGAGGGTCGTACCGCTCGCCGCGTCCGCGACCCGGAAGGACACGCTCTCGCCGTCCGCCATGCGCTCCGTCACCGCGCGCAGCGAGGCGTGGGCCTCGTCGAGGTCGGTGACCTGCACCAGCGGGGTGTTCCAGCGGCGGAACTCGGGGTCGGCGCGGGCGCGCAGCCAGGTCGCGGCGTCGGCGGCGGAGTCCGGGTCCCAGGGGCTCAACCGGAGCCCGTGACCGAGCAGTTCGGGGGCGGGCTGGTGACTCGGGGTCCGTTCGCTTGTATGGGCCATCGGGCCATTGAATACCGGCGGCGCCGGGAGTGGGGGCCGTCGATCATTCCGCGGGCCGGAACACCGGGATCCCGTCCCGGAAGCCGACCTGGAGTGCCATGCCCGCGCGCAGCGCCTCGGGCGGGGCGTCCACGACTTCCGTCATCATCCGCGGGCCCTCGGCCAGTTGGACGACCGCGGCGACGTACGGGACGCGCTCGCCGAACGGCGGCAGGTCGTTGCGATGGACGACGGACCAGGTGTAGAGCTCGGCGCGGCCGCTCGCCGGCCGCCACTCCACGTCCTCGCTCCAGCAGTGCGGGCAGAACTCGCGGGGGTAGTGGTGCGGGCGGTCGCAGGCGCGGCAGTGGCGGATCAGGAGCGTGCCGGCCGCCGCCGCGTCCCAGTACGCGCGGGTGAAGGCGTCCGCCTCGGGGACGTCGTGTCGCGCCGCGCTCATCAGAACCAGCCCAGCGCGCTGTCCAGCGACCACGTCTGCCAGGACATCCCGAACAGGCCGACCACGGAGATCAGCGCCATCATCGAGTTCTGCCCCTGCTCGGCCCAGTCGTGGATCATGAGCGTGAAGTAGAGCGCGTTGAGCAGCAGTCCGCCGACCAGGGCGATAGGAGTCAGCAGGCCGAGGATCAGGCCGAGGCCGAGGGCCAGTTCCGCGTAGGCGACGACGTACGCCATCGTCTTCGGGCGCGGCCGCACGACCACCTCGAAGCCGCTGCGGACCGGGGTCCACCGGTGCTTGGCGGCGATGTCCGCGGCCCAGGTGATCCCGCCGCCCTCGAACCACGTCTTCTTGTCCTTGTGCCGCCAGCTCTCCAGCCACCACAGCCCGAGACCTATGCGCAGGACGGCCAGCCATTCCGCACCGGTGAGCCAGATCGTGTCCATGGGATCTGACGGTACGTCAGATACGAGGTCGCCGGAAGCCTTCGGTTTCCGGCAGAAGCGGTCATGGGACCGCCACAACCACGCGCCCTACGCCACGAGCCCCACCCACTCCTCCTACAGGCGTGATCAATCCGCAACCAATTCCGGTCTTGACCGAGACCCATCAACCCGGTGCGTGATTACGCTCGCGCACATGGCCGACTCCACAGCGTCCTCCGCGCCCTCCGGCGCGGAGCCGAACACCGCAGCCCGCCCCGTCTACGTCATCGGCGGCGGCCCGGGCGGACTCGCCGCGGCGTACGCGCTGCGGGCCCAGGGCGTGCGCGCCGTCGTCCTGGAGAAGTCCGACCGCGTCGGCGCCTCCTGGCGGCGCCACTACGACCGTCTGCATCTGCACACCACCCGCCGCCTGTCCGGCCTGCCGGGCCTGGCGATGCCGCGCAAGTTCGGGCGCTGGGTGTCCCGCGACAACGTGGTGCGCTATCTGGAGAAGTACGCCGAGTACCACGAGCTGGAGATCGTCACCGGGGTCGAGGTCTCCCGGGTCGAGCGCTCCGCCGACGGCACCGGCTGGCTGCTGCACGCCACCGGCGGCCGCGAACTGACCGGCGCCGCCGTCGTCGTCGCCACCGGCTACAACCACACCCCGCACCTGCCCGACTGGCCCGGCCGCGACGGCTACACCGGCGACCTGGTGCACGCCTCGGAGTACCGCAACCCCGAGCCCTACGCCGGCCGTGACGTCCTCGTCGTCGGTGTCGGCAACACCGGCGCCGAGATCGCCGTCGACCTGGTGGAGGGCGGCGCCTCCCGGGTACGCCTGTCGGTGCGCACCACCCCGCACATCGTCCGCCGCTCGACGGCCGGCTGGGCCGCCCAGTACACCGGCGTCCTCGTACGGCGCCTGCCGGTCGGGCTCGTCGACCGGCTCGCCGGCCCGATGGGCAAGCTGAGCGTGCCCGACCTGTCCGCCCACGGCCTGCCCCGCCCCGACACCGGCCTCTACAGCCGCGTCAACGAGGGCTCCATCCCGGTCCAGGACGTCGGCCTCATCGACGCCGTCAAGGCGGGCAAGGTGGAGATCGTCGCCGCCGTCGACGGCTTCGAGGACGGCAAGGTCGCCCTCGCCGACGGCGACCGCATCGCCCCGGACGCGGTGATCGCGGCGACCGGCTACGTCCGCGCCCTGGAGGGCCTGGTCGGCCACCTGGAGGTCCTCGACGCCCGCGGCAGGCCGCTGGTGCACGGCGCCCGCACCCCGTCGAACGCCCCCGGCCTCTACTTCACCGGCTACACCAACCCGATCAGCGGCATGTTCCGGGAACTCGCGATCGACGCGGAGAAGATCGCGAAGGCGATCGCCCGGACGGGCTCGGCGACCCGCCTGGACGCCGTGCGCACGTAGCCGTGGCTCGTACGTAGAGGATCTCAACCTCCTTCAGTACGACGGCTGTTGCCCATGTGTCCTAGGTGACTCACGGGTCAGCAAGGAGAGCTGTTTTACGCCACCGCGCGGGGCCAGAATGCGAGCACTGCTCATCTTTCCGGCCCCACCCCACCCCTCTCCTCGGAGGACGCACGTGGCAACCGAAAGACAGCTCTCCCGCCGTTCCCTGCTCGGTGCCGCCGGCGCCGGTGCCGTCGGCCTCACCGCCGCCACCGCCGGGACGGCCGCCGCCGTCACCCGCACCGCCGACGTGTGTGTCGTCGGTGCCGGGCTGGCCGGACTCACCGCGGCCCGCGATCTGGTGGCGGCCGGCCGGACGGTGGTCGTCCTGGAGGCCCGCGACCGCGTCGGCGGCCGGGTGCTGAACCTCCCCCTCGCAGGCGGCGGGGTCACCGAGGCCGGCGGCGAGTTCATCGGCCCCACCCAGGACCGCATCAAGGCGCTCGCCGACTCCCTCGGCGTCGCCACCTTCGCCACCTACGACACCGGCAAGAACCTCCTCTACAAGGACGGCAGGAAAACCCCGTACGCCACCGACGGCCTCCTCGGCTCGGTCCCGCCGATCGACGCGGCCGGCCTCGCCAACGCCGCGATCGTCCAGGCCACCCTCGACGACCTGGCGAAACAGATCCCGGTCGACGCCCCCTGGACCGCGGCCAAGGCCGACGAATGGGACCGGCAGACCTTCGAGACCTGGCTGCGCGCCAACGCCGTGATCCCCTCGGCCAAGTTCCTCTTCGACGTGGCCTGTACGTCGATCTTCTCGGCCGAGCCCCGTGAACTCTCCTTCCTGTTCGTGCTCTTCTACATCGCCGCCGCGGGCAACGCCTCCAACCCCGGCACCCTGGAACGCCTCACCGAGACGGCGGGCGGCGCCCAGGAGCTCCGCTTCGTCGGCGGCTCCCAACGGGTCCCGATCAAGCTCGCCGCCACCCTCGGCGACCGGGTCGTGCTGAACTCGCCGGTGCGCTCGATCACCAAGTCCGGCTCCCAGTACGTCGTGACGGCCGACGGCACCACGGTCACCGCCCGCCGGGTCGTCGTCGCCGTCCCCCCGCCGATCGCCGCCCGCATCACCTACGACCCGGTCCTGCCCGCCGCCCGCGACCAGCTCACCCAGCGCCTGCCGATGGCCTCCGTCGGCAAGGCCATCGCGATCTACGACACCCCCTTCTGGCGCGCCGACGGCCTCAACGGCCAGGTCGTCAGCGACTCCGGCGTGGTCAGCTCCACCTTCGACAACTCCCCGCCCGACGCCTCCTACGGCGCGCTCATGGGCTTCATCGAGGCCGACGAGGCCCGCGCGTTCGACGCGGCGAGCGAGGCCGAGGTCAGGGCCGCCGTGCTGAAGGACTACGCGACGTACTTCGGCGAGAAAGCCGCCTCCCCTTCCGCCTTCGTCCTGCAACGCTGGAACAACGAGCCCTACACCCGAGGCGGCCCCGTCTCCATCGCCGCGCCCGGCGTGCTGACCCAGTACGGTCCCGCCCTGCGCCGGCCGGTCGGCGGCATCCACTGGGCCGGGACGGAGACGTCCACGTACTGGATGGGCTACATGGACGGCGCGGTGCGGTCGGGCGAGCGGGTGGCGAAGGAGGTGCTGGACGTCCTGTGACCGGCCAGGCCCACCTGTGCGTGCGCGGCCCACGCCCACCTGTGCCTGCGCGATCCTCGCCCAACTTTGCGTGCACGGCCATTCCTGACACAGCGTCAGTTCCTTTAATCTGACACTGCGTCAGTTAATCGCTGTCACACAGGAGCGGGCGGACCGATGCTTGGATCAACCCACGGCACCCTCACCACCGACTCCCGCCGGGCCCGGGTCGTCGCCTGCGGCGAGCAGCCCGGGCCCGCCGTCCACGGCCGGCCCGCCGACGTCGACGACCTCGACGTCAGCGGCCGCCCGCTGTACGGCGACGTCCCCGATCTGGACCGCTTCTTCCGGCCGGAGTCCGTCGCCGTGATCGGCGCCTCGGACGCCGAGGGCCGGCCCAACACCGGCGTCACCCGGCAGCTCCTCGGCTGGGCCGAGCGCGTCGGGGCCCGGCTGCACCCGGTGCATCCCAGCCGTCCGGCCGTGTTCGGCATCCCCTGCGTGGCGTCCGTCGCCGAGCTGCCCGAGCAGGTCGACCTCGCCGTCCTGCTGGTCGCCGACCCGCTGCCGGTGATCGAGGAACTGGCCGAGGCCAAGGTCAAGTTCGCGGTCGTCTTCGCCTCCGGTTTCGCGGAGACCGGCGAGGAGGGCGCCGCCGCCCAGGACCGGCTGGCCGCCGCCGTACGGCGGTCCGGGATGCGGCTGCTCGGACCGAACACCAACCTCAACGCCTTCGAGCGGTTCCGCGACGACCTCGACGGTCCGGCGATCGCCCTCATCACCCAGTCCGGGCACCAGGGACGCCCCGTCTTCGCCCTCCAGGAGCTGGGCATCCGCCTGACCCACTGGGCGCCGACCGGCAACGAGGCCGACCTGGAGACCGCCGACTTCCTCTCCTGGTTCGCCGAGCAGCCGGACGTCGGTGCCATCGCCTGTTACGTCGAGGGCCTCAAGGACGGCCGCTCCTTCCTGCTGGCCGCCGACCGGGCCGCCCGCCGCAAGGTGCCGGTGGTCGCGGTCAAGGTGGGCCGCACCGAGACCGGCGCCCGCACCGCCGCCTCCCACACCGGCAAGCTGACCGGCGCGGACGCGGTGGTGGACGCGGCGATGCGGCAGTACGGCGTGATCCGGGTCGACGGTCTCGACGAACTCCAGGACACCGCCGCCCTGTTGGCGCGCGCCCGGCCGCCGCGCGCCGACGGGGTCGTCGTCTACTCGATCTCGGGCGGCACGGGCGCCCACTTCGCCGACCTGGCGACGGAGGCGGGGCTGCGGCTGCCCACGCTGTCCGACACCAAGCAGGCCGAACTGCACCAGTGGATACCGGAGTACCTGACCGTGGCCAACCCGGTCGACAACGGCGGGCATCCCGTGGGCGACTGGCGCGGCCGGAAGATCATCGACGCGATCCTCGACGACCCGTCGGTCGGGGTGCTGATCTGCCCGGTCACCGGCCCCTTCCCGCCGCTCAGCGACCGGCTGGTCCAGGACCTGGTGGACGCGGCCGAGGAGACGGACAAGCTGGTCTGCGTGGTGTGGGGCTCGCCGGTCGGCACCGAACCGGCGTACCGCGAGGTCCTGTTGGGCTCCTCCCGGGTGGCCACCTTCCGCACGGTCGGCAACTGCATCACCGCGGTCCGCGCCTACCTCGACCACCACCGCTTCACGGCGAGCTACCGATCCCCCCTGGACGAGGCGCCGCGCACCACTTCCCCCTCCTTCCGCAAGGCGCAGGCCCTGATGCGCCCGGGTCAGCAGCTGAGCGAGCACGCGGCGAAGCAGCTGCTGCGGGCGTACGGCATCCGCGTGCCGCGCGAGCAGTTGGTGACCAGCGCGGCGGCGGCCGTGCGCGCGGCGGGCCTGGTGGGCTACCCGGTGGTGATGAAGGCCTCCGGCGCGCAGATCGCTCACAAGACCGAGCTGGGCCTGGTGAAGATCGGGCTCACCTCCGCGAGCCAGGTCCGCGACGCCTACCGGGAGCTGACCGACATCGCCCGCTACGAGGGCGTCTCCCTGGACGGCGTGCTGGTCTGCCAGATGGTCGAGCGGGGCGTCGAGATGGTCGTCGGCGTCACCCACGACGAGCTCTTCGGGCCCACGGTGACGGTCGGGCTCGGCGGCGTGCTGGTGGAGGTCCTGCGCGACGCGGCCGTGCGCGTGCCGCCCTTCACCGAGGAGCAGGCCCTGGACATGCTGGGCGACCTGCGCGGGCGGCCCCTGCTGGACGGGGTGCGGGGGCGGCCGCCGGCCGATGTCGACGCGCTCGTCGAGGTGATCCTGCGGGTGCAGCGCATGGCCCTGGAACTCGGGGACGAACTGGCCGAGTTGGACATCAACCCGCTGATGGTCCTGCCACGGGGGCAGGGCGCGGTGGCGCTGGACGCGCTGGTGGTGTGCCGGTGAGCGCCGAGGTGCTGCACACCGTGACGGACCAGGTCGCGTCCCTCACCCTCAACCGGCCCGAGGCCCTCAACGCCCTCACCCCCGAGGGGCGGGACCTGCTGATCCGGCTGCTGGGCGACGCCTCCGCCGACCCCGGGGTGCGGGCGGTGGTCATCACCGGGACCGGACGCGGCTTCTGCGCGGGCGCGGACCTGCGGGGCGGCACGGAGTCCGGTGAGCGGGTCGCGGGCGATGTCGCGCGCATGCTCCGCTCGGGCGCCCAACGCCTGGTCGCCGCGGTCCTCGACTGCGAGAAGCCGGTGATCGCGGCGGTCAACGGCACCGCGGCCGGCATCGGCGCGCATCTCGCGCTCGCCTGCGACCTCGTACTGGCCGCGGAATCGGCCAAGTTCATCGAGGTGTTCGTACGCCGCGGACTCGTCCCCGACGGCGGCGGCGCGTATCTCCTCCCCCGCCTGATCGGGCCGCAGCGCGCGAAGGAGCTGATGTTCTTCGGCGACGCGCTCACCGCGGCCGACGCCGAGCGGCTGGGTCTGGTCAACCGGGTCGTCCCGGAGGGCGAGCTGGCGAAGACCGCCGCGGAGTGGGCCTCCCGTCTCGCCGCCGGTCCGACCCGCGCCCTCGCCCTCACCAAGCAGCTCGTCAACGCCTCCCTCGACACCGACCGCGCCACCGCGTTCGCCGCGGAGGCCGCCGCGCAGGAGATCAACATGACGACCGCGGACGCGCGGGAGGGGGTGGCGAGCTTCGTGGAGCGGCGCGGCGCGGAGTTCAAGGGGCGCTGACCGGCGTCACTTCTTCTTGAGGATCCGCAGGTCACCCGCGTCCGGGTCGCCGAACAGCACGAACAGCTCGGGCGCGTCCGCCGTGCCGCCGATCGTCCAGTACGTCTGCTCACCGCAGCCGCCGTCGAGCCGTACGACGACCCCGTCCCGTTCCTCCGGCCCCTCCCCGGCGTAGGCGTCGTCGCGGCCGTCCCGGTCGACGGTCCAGGTACCGGTGCCGGTGCAGCGGACGGCATCCCAGCCGTCGGGGTCCTGGAGCGGGAGGTCGGTGAACTCGACCCGGCCGCCCGCACGCAGGTCCAGGACCGCGCCGCCGTCGCCGTGCCAGGCTCCGGTGAGCTGGGCGGTGGAGAGCGTCGGGGGCTCGTAGTCCTTGAGCAGTCCGGCGAAGGTGGCGGCGATCGCGCCGCCGATGATCAGCACGCACAGCCCGAAGGTGGCGACCGTCGAGCGGAGCCAGGCGCCGAAGAACCCCCAGGAGCGCCCGTTGATCCGGGCGCGGCGGCGGGCGTGGGCGACGGCCAGGAGCGGGAGGAGTCCGAAGGCGGCGAGCATTCCGGCCGCGGCCGCCAACGCCGGCACGGACGCGGACCACCCGCCCAGCACGAGCACCCAGAAGACGCTCACCAGCACCACGACCCCGAACTGCCACAGCCACTCCGGCCCGCGCGTCCGACGCGCGGCCAGGCGCGCGAGGACGAGCGCCGGCATGGTGAACAGGACCGCGTACAGGGTCGCCAGGAACGGCAGCACGACGAGCACCGCCAGGAAGAAGAACCCGGCGAGCGCGCCGCCGAGGCCGCTGCCGTAGTCGTCGTCGTTGACGGTCGTCAGCCACGCGAGCACCCAGAGCACCGGCACCTGAAGCGCGGCCGTCGCCGCCGCGGTGTGCAGCTCGGACCACTTCCAGGCGTCCGCGAGCTGCCGTCTTGTCTCTCCCCACCCCATGCACGCAGGGTACGAAGCGCCTTCGGCCGCCTCTCACCGCCCCTTCCTATCTGACGCTCCGTCAGCTTCAATGGAGGGGTGATGGGACAAGCAGGCACGGCCGAGGCCGCCGTCCGCTATCTGCGGTCCGGTAAAGCGGCGGCGGGGCGATCCACAGCGCGCGAAGGCTCCACCGCCCCCCTCGACCCGCTGCCCCGCCCCGACCTGCGCTGTGTCGGCGAGGACGAGCGGGCGCCGGTCGGGCAGGGCGAGTTCCGGCGGGTGCTGGGGAGCTTCGCGACGGGCGTGGCCGTGGTCACGGCACCCGCCGCCGACGGCGAGTCGGGCCCCGCCGGCTTCGCCTGCCAGTCCTTCTCCTCCCTCTCCCTCGACCCGCCCCTGGTCACGTTCATGGTGGGCCGTACGTCGACGACCTGGCCGCGCATCGCCCGCGCCGGCGTCTTCTGCGTCAACGTCCTCGCCGCCCACCAGGGCGCCCTGTGCCGCGGCTTCGCGGTCAGTGGCGCGGACAAGTTCGCGGGCGTGACCTACGACGCGGCGCCCTGCTCGGGCTCCCCGCGCCTCGCGGACACGCTGGCATGGGTCGACTGCACGATCCACGCCGTGCACACGGGCGGCGACCATCTGATCGTGGTCGGCCGGGTGAACGCACTGGGCACGGGCGACGAGGACGCGGCGCCGTTGCTGTTCCACAAGGGGCGGTTCCTCTAGCCCGTGGCTCAGGCCACCGCCGCCACCGACGGCAGCGGCGTCTGCTTCCGCCGGATCACCAGCGCCATCAGCGCCGCCGCCGCGCACAGCGCCCCGGAGAAGTACCAGACCATGTCGTACGACCCGAACACGTCCCGCGCCACACCGCCGAGGAAGGCCACCAGCGCCGCCCCGACCTGGTGCGAGGCGAGCACCCAGCCGAAGACGATCGCGCTGTCCTCGCCGTACTGCTCCCGGCACAGCGCCACCGTCGGCGGCACCGTGGCGACCCAGTCGAGGCCGTAGAAGACGATGAAGAACAGCATGGGCGGGTGGACGCTCGGCGCCAGCAGCATCGGCAGGAACAGCAGTGAGACGCCGCGCAGCGCGTAGTACATCGCGAGCAGCCGGCGGGCGTCGTAGCGGTCGGTGAACCAGCCGGAGGCGATCGTGCCGACGACGTCGAAGACACCGATGACCGCGAGCAGCGAGGCCGCCGCCTGGACCGGCATGTGCGCGTCGTGGGCGGCGGGCACGAAGTGGGTCTGGATCAGGCCGTTGGTGGAGGCGCCGCAGATCGCGAAGGTCCCGGCGAGCAGCCAGAAGGGGCCGGTGCGGGCGGCCTTGAAGAGGACGCCCACGGCACGCCGCGCGGCGCCCGGCACCGGCTCCGGCTTGGGCACGAACTCCTCGGCGCCGTACGGCTTCAGGCCCACGTCGGCCGGGTGGTCGCGCAGCAGCAGCCACACGAAGGGGACGACCGCGAGGGCGGCGAGGGCGACGGTGACGGCGGCCGGGCGCCAGTCGTGCTTCTCCACCATCCAGGACAGCACCGGCAGGAAGATCAGCTGGCCGGAGGCGGAGGCGGCGGTCAGGATGCCGGTGACCAGGCCGCGCCGCTCGGTGAACCAGCGGTTGGTGACGGTCGCCGCGAAGGCCAGGGCCATCGACCCGGACCCCAGCCCGACCAGCAGACCCCAGCACAGCATCAGCTGCCAGGCCGCCGTCATCCACACGGTCAGCCCGGACCCGACCGCGATCACGGTCAGCGCGACGGCGACGACCCGGCGGATGCCGAAACGGTCCATCAGCGCGGCGGCGAAGGGGGCGGTGAGCCCGTACAGGGCGAGGTTGATCGAGACCGCCGCGCTGATCGTGCCGCGCGACCAGCCGAAGTCCTGGTGCAGCGGGTCGATGAGCAGCCCGGGCAGGGACCGGAAGGCGGCCGCGCCGATGATCGTCACGAAGGTGACGGCGGCGACGAACCACGCCCGGTGGATGCGCGGCTTCCGGGGGCTCGGGGTCTCCTGTACGGCGGTTGCGGCCGGGGTCGTCTGAGTCACGCCCTTGAGCATCGCGGCCGGATCCCGCCGCATCGAGTGGCCCGAAGGACAGTATTCGTTAGGATCGGGCCATGAGTAGTGAACCGAGCAGCCGGCCGGGGTTCCGTCCGCACCGCGTCGTCGTCCTCGCCATGGACGGCCTGCTCCCCTTCGAGCTGGGCATCCCGCACCGCATCTTCGGCCGCCCCAGGGACGCCGAGGGGCGGCCGCTGTACGAGGTCGTCACCTGCTCGGTCCGGCCACCGGGCCCGGTCAGCACGGACTCCGACTTCGACGTCCTGGTGCCGAACGGCCCGGAGATCCTGGCCACCGCCGACACCGTGATCGTCCCCGCCTCCTACGAGTTCGGCCCGGTCTACGACGAGGGCGTCCTCACCCCCGAACTGGCCGCCGCGCTCGCCCACATCCGCCCCGGCACCCGGCTCGCCTCCATCTGCACGGGCGTCTACGTCCTCGCCGCCGCCGGCTATCTCGACGGCCGCCCGGCCACCACGCACTGGATCGACGCCGAGCGCCTCCAACGGCTCTTCCCGAAGATCAAGGTCGACCCGGACGTCCTGTACGTCGACGACGGGGACGTCCTGACCTCCGCCGGCGTCGCCGCCGGGGTCGACCTGTGCCTGCACATACTGCGCCGCGACCACGGCACCGCGGTCGCCAACGCCGTGGCCCGCCGCACCGTCGTACCGCCGCACCGCGAGGGCGGGCAGGCGCAGTACATCCAGCGTCCGGTGCCCGAGCCGCAGCTGGCCACCACGACCGCGGCCCGCGCCTGGGCCCTCGCCCGGCTGCACGAGCCGATCCAGCTGCGGGACATGGCCGAGCAGGAGTCGATGTCCGTACGGACCTTCACGCGCCGCTTCCGCGAGGAGGTCGGCGTCAGCCCCGGCCAGTGGCTCACCCAGCAGCGGGTGGAGCGCGCCCGGCAGCTGCTGGAGTCCTCCGACCTGTCCGTGGACCAGGTGGCCCGGGACGCCGGTTTCGGCACGGCGCAGTCGATGCGGCAGCACCTCCAGGCGGCGCTAGGCGTCACCCCGACGAGCTACCGGCGCACCTTCCGCGCGGGCGCCGAGGCGGGCGCCGCTGCCGGCGGCCGCATGTGACTCTTCCGCCCGCCCCTCGCCGCGGGCCTCTCCCCACCAGCCGAGCGCGGTGAGCAGGAGCCCCAGGGCCACGCCCGCCAGGATCGCCGTGGACGGGGCCACGACCCGGAGCAGCCCACCGGCGAGGGACCCGGTCGCCGCGTAACCCGCCCCCGCCGCCGCGTACATCACCGAGTACCCGGCGGCCGCGGCACCCGGCGGGACGGCCTCCCGCAGGGACAGGTTGCGCGTGATCAGCGCACCCGACTGGAGCGTGCCCGCGAGCGCCAGGGCGACCGCGATCCCGGCCGCGCCCGGTATCAGCGCGGCGAGGGCCACGAACGCCGACATGCCACTCATCAGCACCACACTGCGGGTGCGCAGCCGCCCCGGCCACGCCCGCAGCCCGTACAGGAACGCGCCCAGTCCCGCCGCCACGGCCATGCCGGCCAGCATCGGGCCGGTCCAGCCGACGCCGATGCCGCGCTGTTCCAGGAGGGCGGGCAGGGTGAGCTCGGCGAGGCCCAGCAGGGTGAGGCTGGCCGCGCCCGTGACGTACACCGGCCACGCACGTATCAGCACCCGGAAGGCCGAAGACGCGCCGCCCGCCCCCTGGTGCGTCTCCTCGTCCCAGCGGGCGGGAAGCAGCCACAGCCCCGCGACCGACGCCGCCATCAGCGCGGCGGCGAGGAGCAGCGGGGCGCGGGGCGCGGCGCCGAGGGCGAGTCCGGCGACCGCCACCGGCGACACGGCCCACACCCCGGACATCAGCATCGACTCGGTGGACAGCGCCTGCGCCACGGCGCGTTCCGGAACCAGCGAGGTCAGCAGCGTCCGCAAGCCGCCGGTGACCGCCCCCGGCGTGAACCCGGCCACGAAGGCGCACACCCCCAGCACCCCGCTCGGCGCACCGGGCCACACCCCCAGCGCCGCGAACCCCACCGCCCCGCCCGAGAGCCCGACGGCCAGATGCCGGCGCCCGCGCGCGGGATCCAGCCGCATCCCGAGCACCGGTGCGCCGATGATCTCGCCGATCACATAGGCCGCCGCGAGCGCCGCCCCCAGCGTGTACCCACCGGGCCGCTCCCGCACCAGGAAGACCAGCGCCAACGGGGCCATCGCGACCGGCATACGGGCGCCGACGGCCGTACCGGCCCAGATCAGCACCGACTTGGAGACGACGTCGCGGTAGGTCATGCGAACGACCGTAGGCGTCGCCACCGACAACACGGCAGCGATTTTCCGGGCCTGTGGAAAACCCCGCCGCAGCCCCTCAGAAGGTCAGCACCCCGCGAGCCACCTTCCCCGCCTCCGCGTCCGCCACGGCCCGCTCGAACTCCTCCACGGGATACGTCTGCGTCACCAACTCGTCGAGCAGCAGCCGCCCCTCCCGGTACAGCTCGGTGTACAGCGGGATGTCCCGCTGCGGCCGCGAGGAGCCGTAACGGCAGCCCAGGATCGACTTGTCCAGGAACATGGACGCCACGACGAAGGACGCCTCCGCCCCGGCCGGCGGCGTCCCGAGCAGCACCGCCTGACCGTGCCGGTCCAGCAGATCGACGGCCTGCCTGACGAGTTCCACGCGCCCGACGCACTCGAAGACGTGGTCGGCCCCCGTCGGCAGCAGCTCCCGCACGCCCTCGGTCGACGTCAGGAAGTCGGTCGCCCCGAACTGCCGGGCCACCGCCTCCTTGGCCGGATTGGCGTCCACGGCGACGATCCGCAGCGCCCCCGCGATCCGGGCCCCCTGGAGGACGTTGAGCCCGATGCCCCCGGTACCGATCACGACCACGCTGTCCCCCCGGTCCACCTTGGCCCGGTTGAGCACGGCCCCCACCCCGGTCAGCACCCCGCACCCGATGAGCGCGGCCGAGGACAGCGGAATGTCCTTCGGGATCCGCACCGCCTGCACGGCCTTCACCACGGTCCGCTCGGCGAACGCCGAGTTGGCGGCGAACTGGAACACCGGCCGCCCACCCCGCGCGAACGGCTGCCCCGGCCGCCCGATGGCCTGACGGCACATGGTGGGCCGCCCCCGGTCGCACTCCGCGCAGGTCCCGCAGTTGGCGAGAGTGGACAGCGCGACGTGATCACCGGCCGCGACATGGGTCACGCCCGCCCCCACGGCCGCCACCACGCCCGCCCCTTCGTGCCCCAGCACCACCGGCACCGGGAACGGGATGGTCCCGTCCACCACGGACAGATCGCTGTGGCACAGCCCGGCGGCCGCGATGGCGACGGCCACCTCCCCGGGCCCCGGTTCCCGCACCTCCAGGTCGGCCACGACCTCGACCCGCTTCCCGTCGAACAGGACACCGCGCATCACACAACCCCCTTGGGTTCCCTGGGCAGCCCGAGCACCCGCTCGGCGATGATCGTGCGCTGGATCTGGTCCGAGCCGCCGTAGACGGTGTCGGCCCGGGAGAACAGGAACAGATGCTGGAACGCGTCGAGTTCGTACGGCGAGGAGACGTCCCACTCCCGCGGCCCCACACCCCCACCGACCCCCCGCACGGCCATGGCCAGCTCCCCGAGCCGCTGATGCCAGCCGCCCCACAGCAGTTTGGCCACGCTGGGCGCCCCCGCGTCCCCGGCCCGCCCGAGCGTGCGCAGCGCGTTCCACCGCATCACCCGCAGCTCGGCCCACTGCCGGACGAGCCGGTCCCGTACGACGGGATCGTCCACCGCCCCCGAGTCGACGGCGGCCCGCACCACCCGCCCCAACTCCTCGGCGAACCCGATCTGCTGGGCCAGCGTGGACACCCCTCGCTCGAACCCGAGCAAGCTCATGGCGACCTGCCAGCCGTTCCCCTCACCCCCGACGACATGCTCCGCACGCGCGCGTGCCCCGTCGAAGAAGACCTCGTTGAAGTCGCTGGTCCCGGTCAGCTGCCGAATGGGCCGCACCTCGATCCGCCCCGGCTGGTCCATGGGCACGAGGAGCAGGGACAACCCCTGATGCCGCCGCGACCCGGCCTCGGTCCGGGCCAGCACGAAACACCAGTCGGCGTCCTGCGCGAGCGAGGTCCAGATCTTCTGCCCGCTGACCCGGTACCACTCCCCGTCCCGCACGGCACCGGTCCGCACCCCGGCCAGATCCGAGCCGGCCCCGGGCTCGCTGTACCCCTGGCACCAGAGCTCGTCCCCGGCGGCGATGGCCGGCAGGAAGCGGGCCTTCTGCTCCGGGCTGCCGTGGGCGATGAGGGTGGGCGCCAGCAGGTTCTCCCCGATGTGCCCGGACCGGGGAGGAGCCGAGGACCGCGCATACTCCTCGGCCCACACGACCTGCCGTGTAAGCCCAAGGGTCCGGTTCCCGTACCCCGCCTCCCCCCACCCGATCCCGATCCACCCGGCGGAACCGAGCTCCCGCTCCCACGCACGGCGATCGACACCGGCCCGGGCATGCGCACCGAGCCAGGCGCGCGCCTCGCCACGGAACACCTCGTCATCCGCACTGAACCCGTAGTCCACGGACCCTCCTCTTGATCGCCGGGCGGGGTCAACGCCCCTCCGGGGCGCGGGGCTGTGTCAATTTGCGGCTCCGCCGCGTGGGCGCGACCAGCCACAGCCCACCCGTAGCCGCCGAACGACAAATCCCCCCGAGCTACTAGGCGTTAGGCCGCTCTCCTCCCCGCGCCGCCGCCTCCATCTCCGCCACCCGCGCAAGCATCGGCATCGGGTCCGTCCCAACCGACCCCGGCAGAAACTCCGCAATCGCCTCCGGCGTCCAGGACCCACCCCCGGCATACGCGGCGCGCAGCTCCCGCGGCTGAGCCCAAACCGCCAACTTCGCCCCCGCGATCGTGTACACCTGCCCCGTGACCCCGCCTTCCCGGGCCCGGTCCGACAGCAGGTACACCACCAGCGCGGCGACATCCTCCGGCTCCCCGATCTCCGCCAGCTCCATGGGAACCCCGGCGGACATCCGCGTACGGGCGACAGGCGCCACCGCGTTCGCCGTCACCCCGTACTTGTGCAACCCCAACGCCGCGCTCCGGACCAGCGAGATGATCCCGCCCTTCGCCGCGCTGTAGTTCGCCTGCGACACGGAGCCCTGGTGGTTGCCGCTGGTGAACCCGATCAGCGTCCCGCCCCGCTGCCTCCGCATCACCGCCGACGCCGCGCGGAACAGGGTGAACGTCCCCTTCAGATGCGTGGCGACGACCGAGTCCCACTCCTCCTCGGTCATGTTGAACAGCATCCGCTCGCGCAGGATCCCGGCGACGCACACGACCCCGTCGAGCCGCCCGTACGACGACAGGGCCACGTCGACGATCCGCTGCCCGCCCGTCATCGTGGACACGTCGTCGGCCACCGCGACGGCCTCGCCCCCCGCCGCGACGATCTCCTTGACGACCGCTTCGGCGACCTCGCTCGTCGGTGAGGACCCGTCCACGGACACCCCGTAGTCGTTGACGACGACCCGCGCCCCCTCGGCCGCGGCCGCGATCGCCACCGCCCGCCCGATCCCGCGCCCCGCCCCCGTCACGGCGACGACCTTGCCTGCCAAGAAGTTCCCCACGACCGGCCCCTTCCCGCGGTTTCTGACGGACCGTTAGATTTTATGACCCGTCAGATAGCTGGAGACAAGCCCCTGGGAGCGCCGATGACATTGCCGGCCGAGTTCCACGAGATCGCCAAGCGCGTGAACAACTGGGGGCGTTGGGGCGCCGACGACGAGATCGGCACCCTCAACCTGATCACCGACGAGGTGGTGCGGCAGGCCGCCGCCGAGGTCAGGACAGGTCGCCGTGTCCCCCTCGCGCTGCCGCTCCACCAGGACGGGGTGCAGACCGGCATGATCCCGGGCCGGGTCAACCCGCTGCACGCCATGGTGCAGATCAACCAGGAGATCTTCGGCCCGGGCACGGTGGCGTGCAGCGACGACGCCGTGACGATGGGTCTCCAGGCCGCCACCCACTGGGACGCGCTCCCGCACGTCTCGCACTCGGGGAGGCTCTACAACGGCCGCCCGGCCGACACCGTCACCGCGCACGGCGGCGCGCAGTTCAGCGGCATCGACAAGGCGCGGCACATCGTCTCGCGCGGGGTGCTCCTGGACGTGGCACGCGCGCGTGGCGTCGCCCGGCTCGACGGCGGCCACGCGGTCACCCCGGAGGACCTGGAGGCGGCCGAGGAACTCGCGGGCACGCGGGTGCGGGCCGGCGACATCGTGCTCGTACGGACGGGGCAGATGCAGGTCCTGCTCGCGGGCGACAAGCACGGGTACGGATATCCGTCGCCCGGCTTGTCCTTCCGCACGCCGGAGTGGTTCCACGCGCGCGATGTCGCGGCCGTCGCGAACGACACCCTGACGTTCGAGATCTTCCCGCCCGAGATCGAGGACCTGTGGCTGCCCGTACACGCGCTCGACCTGGTGGAGATGGGGATGCTGCAAGGCCAGAACTGGAACCTCGAAGAGTTGTCCACAGCCTGTGGAGAAGAAGGCCGCTACGCGTTCCTGCTGTCGGCGATGCCCGAGCCGTTCACCGGCGCGACGGGAACACCCGTGGCACCGGTCGCCGTTCTGTGAGGTGGTCGGACGGCGGCACCGAGCACCGCCGTCCGACTCGGCGTACCCTCCCCCACTCTCGACTGCGCTCGAGCGGGGGGACCCCCGTCGATTCCCAGGCCCCGAGGGAACCGACGCCGAATCAACGACCCACACTCGGCAAGGGCTCCCGTCACCGGAACCCTCGTCGTCCCCTCGCGGCGAATCGCTGACCACAAGCGTGAGCAGACGAACACGCGGCGTCAACACCTGCCAGGGGTTTTGTTACTTACGCCCTATTTGCCACGGGCGCGCACGGAAGCACGTCCCGGCGCACCGCCCCTCACCCGACGGAGGCGACCAGGCCGCTGTGCAGCCGTGCACCGACCGCGCGGCCCCTACACCGCCTCGTACGCGAAGCCTTCGTAGCCCTCGAACGCCGAAGCCCCGCCCGTGAAGGCGGGCGTGGCGGCGCGGTCGTCCTGCGCGGACCGGTCGAGTTCGCACCAGATGCGCTTGCCGACACCCTCGGGACTCCAGCCCCAGCGGTCGGCGAGGCCGTCGACCAGGGCGAGCCCCCGGCCGCCCGTGGCGTCCCCGTCGACGCAACGCGGCACCGGCGCACAGCTGCTGGTGTCGGCCACCTCCAGACGGACGGTGGCCTCCCCGGTCGCGGCACCGGGCAGCGACAGCCGGAGCACGGCCGGACAGCCGGTGTGCACCACGGCGTTGGTGACCAGCTCGGACACGAGCAGGATCAGGGTCTCGGCGAGCGGCTCGTCGGCCCCCACGCCGGACCCGGCGAGCCGCGACCGCGCCCACCTGCGGGCTCGTCCCACCTCAGCGGGGTCGGGCCGGATCTCCAGCTGCACTTGAAGCACCTGCACCGCTCACACCATCCGAACCGGCAGACACATAGCCTCGCGCCTCACGAGGGCCACGATCGTAGCCATTTTTTGCATGGCCAGAACAATGGCCAAAGCCGGGGTCACAGAACGTGAGTCCCTTACGAGACAGCATGGTTGACGTACAGTCACCCCAACAAGCGCTTCGGGCATATTCCAGCGCGAAGGAGTACGCGTGCGCCATACTGTGCGACGCTCGCCGCGGGGAGTCGAACAGGCGGGGGCCGACAGCCCTCCCACCCGGCGAGAAGCGGCGCGCACCGCCTCGTCCGGAGCCGCCTCGGAGGCAACACCGGCACGGCTAGTGCTCGGAACCACTCGCATCCCACAGAAGGTACCGGAGCGGGACACCGACTCCAGGCCGTGACGGGTCACGCCTAGGACACAACCCGATATCAACGCTCCGTGATTCCGGTATGCCACAGTCCGCGACATTTCCCGGGCGGGTCTCGGACGCTCCGCAGACCAGCCCCTGTCAGGCCGTCAGCTCAGCGGCGAGCAGCTCCTCACTCTCCGTACGACCGCCACCACGCTGCGCCCGCACCCACGCCCGCTTCAGCAGCAGATGCACCTCGGACTCCCAGGTGAAGCCCATGCCGCCGTGCACCTGGAGGCAGTCGCGGGCGCCGCGCACGGCGGCCTCGTCGGCGAGCAGCCGGGCCGCCGCGATGTCGGCCGGGTCCTCGGTCACGGCCGCCGCGTACACCGCCGCCCGGGCCACTTCGACCCGCACCAGCTGCTCCGCGCACAGATGCTTGACGGCCTGGAACGCCCCGATCGGCTGCCCGAACTGCTCACGGGCCCGGGCGTGTTGCACCGCCAGCTCGCACGCGCGCGTGGCGGTCCCGAGCTGCTCGGCGGCGGTGAGGAGGACGGCGACGGTATCGGTGGGCGCCGGCGCGGGCACCCGGTGCAGCGGCGTCAACGGGTCCACGGACCGCAACGGCACGGCCCCCTCGGCCCCCGGCAGCACGACATCGGCCTCGTCCATCCACTCCACGAGCCGCCCGTCCGCGGCGGCCACGACCACCTCACCGGTATCCGCACCGAGCACCACACCGGCGGCAAGGTGCGTGGCGACAAGCGGCCCGGGCACAAGCGCCCGCCCGGCCTCCTCAAAAGCCAACACGGCTTCGGGCAGCCCAAGTCCAGCCCCACCATCCGCTTCGGCCAACCGCAGAGAAAAGAACCCAAGCTCCCCGAGCGCCCGCCACAACCCCCGATCAAGCCGGAACTGTGAATCGCCGGTCTGCGCAGTGCCGTTAAGGGGCGCGGGGAACTGCGCGACCAGCCCCCACGAACCCGCACCAGACCACCGTCCCACAACACCCCGCACGGCAGCCCGCAATGCCCTTTGATCTTCCGTCAGTTGAAACCGCACCCCCTCACCTCCCCTTCGGCAACCCAAGAATTCGCTCAGCCACGATGTTCCGCTGAATCTGCGACGTCCCCGCCGCGATGGTGTACGACAACGACGACAACCGATCGACCACCCAGGGCGCCCCCAAGTCCAACGCCCCCTCCCCCAGCACCTCCGCCGCCGCGTCGTACAACTCCTGCCGCGCCTGCGAATACCGCAACTTGAAGACGGACCCCCCGACCCCCGGCCCCCCGCCCCGCGCCTCCGCCTCGCTCACATTCCACTGCGTGAGCCGCCACAACGCCCGGAACTCGGCGTTGAGGCCCCCCAGGCGCCGCCTGAGCGCCGGATCGTCCCAGCGCCCGTTCTTCCGGGCCTCCGCGGCGAGTTCGCGCAGCACACGGCGACAGGCGACGACCTCGCCCACGAAGGCCGTGCCGCGTTCGAAGGACAGCGTCACCATGGTCACGCGCCAGCCGTCGTTCTCGTCCCCGACCCGGTTGCCGACCGGCACCCGCACCTCGTCGAGGAACACCTCGGCGAACTCGGCGGACCCGACAAGGGTTTTGAGCGGCCGTACGGTGATCCCCGGCGCGTCCATGGGCATCGCGAGCCACGTGATCCCGCGATGCTTCGGCGCCGCCGCATCCGTCCGCACCAACAGCTCGCACCAGTCGGCGACTTCGGCGTGCGAGGTCCAGATCTTGGAGCCGCTCACCACGTAGTCGTCCCCGTCGCGCCACGCGCGCGTGCGCAGCGCCGCGAGGTCGGAACCGGCGTCGGGCTCGCTGAACCCCTGGCACCACACCTCGTCCCCGCGCAGGATCGGCGGCAGCCAGCGCGCCCGCTGCTCCGGCGTGCCCTCGGCGGCTATGGTCGGCCCGGCGTGCAGCAGCCCGACGAAACCGGCGCCCACATAGGGCGCGCCGGCCTTCTCGGTCTCCTCCAGGAAGATGAGCCGCAGGGTCGGTGAGGCGTCCCAGTGCACGTCCGCGTACCCGGCGTCGTACAGCATCCGCTGCCAGCCCATGTCGTACGCGCGGCGCCCCGGCCAGTCGTCGGGGGACGGCCTGGACGGCAGCGAGGGCAGGACGTCACCCAGCCAGTGCCTCAACTCCGCCCGGAACTCCTCCTCTTCGGCGGTGTACGACAGGTCCATTACTGGGCGCGGTCCTGGTCGAAGTCGAGTTCGAGCATGCGGATGGCGTTGCCGCGCATCAGCTTGTAGACGGTCTCGTCGTCGAGGCCCTTCACATGGTCGAGGGCGACCTCCTTGGTGTGCGGGAAGGTCGAGTCGACGTGCGGGTAGTCGGTCTCGAAGGTGGCGTTGTCGCGGCCGACGACGTCCAGGGACGCGACGCCGTGCTTGTCGCGGAAGAAGCAGCAGTAGATCTGCCGGTAGTAGTACGTCGACGGCGGCTCGGGGATCGTGCCGCGCACCCCGCCCCACGCGCGGTGCTCCTCCCAGACGTCGTCGGCGCGTTCCAGGGCGTACGGGATCCAGCCCATCTGGCCCTCGCTGTAGGCCAGTTTGAGCGTCGGGAACTTGACCAGGACGCCGCTGAACAGGAAGTCCATCATCGAGGCCATGGCGTTGTTGAAGCTGAGGGCGGCCTGGACGGCGGGGGGTGCGTCGGGTGAGGCGGCCGGCATCTGGGAGCTGCTGCCGATGTGCATGTTGACGACCGTGCCGGTCTCCTGGCAGGCCGCGAAGAACGGGTCCCAGTAGCCGGAGTGGATGGAGGGCAGCCCGAGGTAGGTCGGGATCTCGGAGAAGGTCACGGCGCGCACCCCCCGCGCGGCGTTGCGCCGGATCTCCGCGACCGCCAGCTCCACGTCCCACAGGGGGATCAGGCACAGCGGGATGAGCCGTCCGCCGCTGTCGCCGCACCACTCCTCGACCATCCAGTCGTTGTAGGCGCGCACGCAGGCCAGTGCGACCTCCTTGTCGTGCGCCTCGGCGAAGGTCTGCCCGCAGAAGCGGGGGAAGGAGGGGAAGCAGAGGCTGGCCTCGACATGGTTGAGGTCCATGTCGGCCAGGCGTGCCTTGGGGTCCCAGCAGCCGCGCCGCATCTCCTCCCGGGTGATGCCCTCCAGGGTCATCTCGTCCCGGTCGAAGCCGACGGCGGCGATGTTGCGTTTGTACGGGAACTTCAGGTCCTCATAGATCCACCAGTCGGTGGGCGGACCGTCCGGGTCCATCGTGATCTGGTACTTGCCGCCCACGTAGGCGAGTTCGCCGATCCCGGCGGTGAGCGGCTGCGGGCCGCGGTCGCGGTACTTGGCGGGCAGCCAGGTCTCGAAGAGGTGCGCGGGCTCGATCACATGGTCGTCGACGCTGATGATGCGGGGCAGTTCGGTCGGCATGATCCCCTCCGCCGGACGGTGTTCACCTGACAGGCACTATCTGATGGATCGTCAGATAGCATGTCACCTGACGAGTCGTCAGCCAAGCAGGGGGCACATGTGAACGAGACCCCGCACTCCCTGAGTTCCGCCCGCACCCTCTGGGACCTGGTCGTCCGCCGCGCCGACCTCACCCCCGACCGTCCGGTCCTCCTCCAGGACGACCGCACCCTGACCTTCGGCGACCTACGCGCGCGTGCCGAGCGGGTGGCGGCCGGTCTGTACGGCATGGGGGTCCGCCCCGGCACGGTCGTCGCCTGGCAGCTGCCCACCCGTATCGAGACGGCCCTGCTCTCCTTCGCCCTGGCCCGTCTCGGGGCCGTCCAGTCCCCGGTCATCCCCTTCTACCGCGACCGCGAGGTCGGCTTCGCCCTTCGCGAGTCCAGGGCCGAGTACTTCGCCGTACCGGGAGAGTGGCGGGGCTTCGACTACCCGGCGATGGCACGGCGACTGGGCGCCAAGGGCGTCTTCACGGCGTACGACGACCTACCCGACGGCGATCCGGACGTTCTCCCCGCCCCGCCCGCCGAGGGCACCTCGGTGCGCTGGATCTACTGGACCTCGGGCACGACCTCCGACCCCAAGGGCGTCCTCCACACGGACCGTTCACTGATCGCGGGCGGCTCCTGCCTCGCCCACGCGCTGCGCCTGACCGCCGCCGACGTGGGCTCGATGGCCTTCCCGTACGCCCACATAGCGGGCCCCGACTACACGGTGATGCTGCTGCTGTACGGCTTCCCGGCGGTGATGTTCGAGCAGTTCGCGCTGCCGGACGCGCTGGAGGGGTACCGCAAGCACGGGGTGACGGTGGCGGGCGGCTCGACGGCGTTCTACTCGATGTTCCTGGCGGAACAGCGCAAGCAGCCGGGCACGCCCGTCATCCCCACCCTGCGGCTGCTCGCCGGCGGTGGGGCGCCGAAGCCGCCGGAGGTCTATCACGCGGTCGTGCGCGAGATGGGCGTCCAGCTCACCCACGGGTACGGCATGACCGAGGTGCCGATGATCACGATGGGCTCGCCGGACGACACGACGGAGAACCTCGCGACGACCGAGGGGCGGCCGCCGGAGGGCATGGAGATCCGGATCGTGGACGGCGAGGTGCGGCTGCGCGGCGAGGCGGTCTGCCAGGGCTATCTGGACCCGGCGCAGACGGCGGAGGCCTTCGACGAGGACGGCTTCCTGCGCACCGGCGACCTGGGGTTCCGCACGGAGACCGGGCATCTGGTCCTCACCGGCCGCGCCAAGGACGTGATCATCCGCAAGGGCGAGAACATCTCGGCGAAGGAGATCGAGGACCTGCTGGCCGCGCACCCGGCCGTGGGGGACGTGGCGGTCGTCGGGCTGCCGGACGCGGAGCGGGGCGAGCTGGTGTGCGCGGTGCTGGAACCGGCGCCCGGGGCAGCGGAGTTGACGCTGGCCGACGCCGTGTCGTACCTCCGCGCGGAAGGGCTGTCGGTCCACAAGCTGCCGGAGCGGCTGGAGGTGGTGGACGCCCTTCCGCGGAACGAGACGCTGCGCAAGGTGCTCAAGTACAAGCTGCGCGAGCGCTATTCCGGAACGGTGCGGTAGGGAGCGAAAGTCCGCTACTCCGGAACGGTGCGGTAGGGAGCGAAGGTCCGCTATTCCGGCACGGTGAAGTAGCGGGCGAAGGCGGGGACGATCTCGGATTCGGCGATCTTCCCGTCGCCGTCGGCGTCCAGGGCGGTGGCGGCGGCCAGGGCCACGTCCGGCGCCGCGCCGAGGGCCCTGAGCACGCGCGCGGTGTCCTCGACCGTCGCCGTGCCGTCGTCGTCCCGGTCGGCCACGGCGAGGGCCGCGTGCAGGAAGGGGCGGGCGATCTCGGCGAACCGGTCGGGGTTGTCCCGCAGCCGCTTGACGGCGCCGTTGACGAACTCGTCCCGGTTGATGCGCTGGTCGCCGTCCCGGTCCGCTATCCCGGCCATGCCCTGCCAGAACGCCTCCGCGCCGATGTACAGGGCCTGTCCCTTGTCCGACCGGGCGGCAGTGCCGAACTCCGCGAGCAGCGCCTTGGCCGCCGCGCTGAAGTCCTCCCGGTCGATGTACCCGTTGCCGTCCTGGTCGAAGGTGGCGAACCGGGCGGCGATCCTGCGCTCGTACTCGCTGCTGACCATGTCTCTTCCAGCCGCCTTACGTCACGTGGGGGTGCATCTGGTGCATCTCGCTCGGAGCGTACGACGCGCGGCCCGTTCCAGGCTGCGGAAAGCGACGGTTGTGCCAAGACCGAGGGAATTCTGGAACAACGGTGTGGCACAGCCGAGACCCTTGTGGAAACGGGGCCCCTACGCCGACAGCGGGCCCGCCTCGTCGTCCGTCGCCGAGTCCAGGTCGAGGTGGACGTCGAAGAGCCGCCGTACGCCCAGCGCGCCCAGCACCCTGTTGACGTGCGACCCCTCCGTCGCTCCCTGGGCCGGCAGTATCAGGCGGAGCCGGCCCTGGCAGGAGCGGATGAGGCGGCGGGAGGCGATGAGGACGCCGACGCCGCTGGAGTCGCAGAAGAAGACCTCCGAGAGGTCCAGGACGAGACTGTGGCGGCCCTCGGCCACCGCGTCGTGCACCCGCTGGCGCAGCATCGGCGACGTCACCAGGTCCAGCTCGCCCGACACCCGCAGCACGGCCCAGTCACCGTGCTTGTCGCCGGTCACGTTGAACGCCACCACCACGCCCTTCGCTCGCCGGAAACGGAAGCGATTCCTACGCTTCCTTGCAGCGCGGCTGCCCAGCGGCGGTGCCCTGAAACACGTGCCAGGAAACGGAAACCGATCAAAAGAGGCTTGTTTTAGTCGCCTTCGATCCTGTTCGATCGGGGATGAGCACGAAACCGGTGGGGTAGGCGAAGGTTCACTATCACCCTCCGCTCACCGGGGGCGCGCATTGCGACAAAGGGGCGTGCGCTGTCAGACGTGCCGACTACATTCGAGGAGACGGTGGGTTCAGGCTTGACGGGCACGGCGCCCGGCTCGACGGGCAGGCGAACAGGGTGAGGGGGCCGCATGGCGAAGAAGGACGCACCGCCCCGCTGGGACCGCAAGATGCAGCAGCGACTCGCACGCGGTGAGGCGGCCGCCCTCGGCGAGCTCTACGACCGCTTCGCCTCCCTCGTGCACGGCCTCGCGCACCGCGTCCTCGGCGACGAGCGCGCCGCCGACGGCATCACCCGCGAGGTCTTCGCCCACGTCTGGCAGCACCCCGACGCCTACGACCCCAAGCAGGGCCCGCTGCGCACCTGGGTGGCGGGGCTGACCCACCGCCTCGCCGTGCAGCGCCTGCGCGCCACCGAGACCGCCGCCCTCGCCCAGGGCGGCGGCGGCTCCACGGAGGAACTGGAGCGCAAGGTCCGCCACGCCTCCGTCGCCGCCCGCGCCGACTACATCGTCACCTCCATGCCCGCCCCGCTGCGCGCCGCCCTGGAGCTGGCCTACTTCCAGCGGCGCGACTACCGCCAGACCGCCGCCGACCTCGGCGTCACCGAGGACGAGGCCCGCCGCCGCCTCCGCCTGGGCCTGCAACTGCTGTCCACGGCCCATGACACCGGCGCCCCCGGAGCCCCTCCGGAATACGGGGGTGCGGCATGAACGAGGCGGACCGCTTCGAGGCGTACGACGAGCATGACGAGCCCGAGGGCCGGGACGACGGGAAGGACCCCGAGAAGGACGAGTCCCGGGAAGCCTGGAAGGACTCCGAGGCCCCCGGGGGACACGACCCCCGCGAGCCGCACGCCAACACGCCGACCGGCCCTGCCGGCCCCGGTGGACCGACCGACGGCGGCTCGCCCGGGCCCGCCCAGAACCCCGGCCGGCCGCCCCGCATACCGCTGCCCCGTGCCTCCGTCGAGGACACGGGACAGCCGCTCCCCCCGCTGGACGAGCTGCCGAAGCCGCCGCCGCTCGTCCTGGAGCACCCGGTGCTGAAGTCGCTGCTCGGGGCCTGGGCGCTGGCCGCCTGCTCACCGGAGGAGACGGCCGCCGTGGAGGACCACCTGGGCGTGTGCGGCGCGTGCGCGGACGAGGCGCTGCGGCTGCGCGAGGCGGTCGGCCTGCTCCACCCGCCCGAGAGCCTCGACCTCGACCCGGGCCTGCGCACCCGCGTCCTGGAGAGCTGCCTGGACCGGCGCCCGCCCCGCATCCCGGTCCCCGAGTGGGCGGCGCCGTACGACGCCGAGACCGCCCGCCTGGACGCCCTGCTCCGTGACATGGGCGACGCGGAGTGGCACGCGCCCGTGCGGCTGCGCTGGTTCGAGGCCGACGCGGCGACGAGCCGTCGTACGACCGTCGCCGGCGTGATCGCGCATCTGCTCACCGTCGACGGCCTGGTGGCACTGGCCCTGGGGCTCGACGACCCGCTGGGCGAGGTCACCGCGCAGGCGCCCACCCCGTCGGCCCGCACCGAGGCGTACTGGCAGGGCTCGCGCTTCCCGCCCACCCGCTCCGTGCGCGCCCCGTGGCGCGAGCAGAGCCACGACCTGGTGCGCACGGTGTCGTTCACGGGCGGCGGCGCCGGAAAGCTGTCCGTCCCCTACGGCGACTTCGATCTCCCCCTGCACGACGCGATGCTGGACCGCGCCTTCGAATGCTGGGTCCACGCGGAGGACATCGCGGAGGCCGTCGACTACCCGTACGAACCCCCGTCCCCACGCCACCTCAACCGCATGATCGACCTCGCGGCCCGCATGCTGCCCACGGCGGTGGCCATGCGGCGGCAACACGGTCTGGCGTCTCCCGTGCACGGCCGCCATCTGGTCACCGCGGGCGAACCCGGCCGCACCCTCCGCCTGGAGATCGAGGGCCTGGGCGGCGGCGAGTGGCTGATCCCCCTGGACTCCCCGGCGGCGGTGGGCTCAGCGGAGCACGAGGTGGCGCATGTGGCGCTGGACGGCGTGGAGTTCTGCCAGCTGGCCGCGGGCCATGTGTCGCCGGAGGAAGCGGCGGCGGGCAGGTGGGAGATCGGGAGGCGATCAGGGACGTCCTGTTCGCGGCGGCGAGCCTGAGCAGGATGTGAGGGGGCCCTGCTGAGGTACGTGAGGTGGACGACTTCTGGGGGCGCGGGGAACTGCGCGACCAGCCCCCACTCACCCGCACCCGCCGACGACCCGAACCCCCCGAGCTCCTAGGCGAACACCACCGTCCGCCGTCCATTCAGCAGAATCCGCCGCTCCGCATGCCACTTCACGGCCCGCGCCAGCGCCTGGCACTCCACGTCCCGCCCGATCGCGACCAGCTGGTCCGGCGTGACGTCGTGCCCGACCCGCTCGACCTCCTGCTCGATGATCGGCCCCTCGTCGAGGTCGGCCGTCACATAGTGCGCGGTGGCGCCGATCAGCTTCACACCCCGCGCATGCGCCTGGTGATACGGCTTCGCACCCTTGAAGCTCGGCAGGAACGAGTGGTGGATGTTGATGATCCGCCCGCTGAGCTGCTTGCACAGGTCGTCGGAGAGCACCTGCATGTACCGGGCGAGCACGACCAGCTCGACGTCCTGCTCCCGCACCAGCTCCAGCAGCTCCGCCTCGGCCTGCGCCTTGTTCTCCTTCGTCACCGGAATGTGGTGGAAGGGAATGTCGTACGACCCCACGAGCTCGGCGAAGTCCGTGTGGTTGGACACCACGGCCGCGATCTCCACGGGCAGCGCCCCGATCCGCGCGCGGAACAGCAGGTCGTTCAGGCAGTGCCCGAACTTGCTGACCATCAGCACGACCCGCATCCTGTCCTCGGCCCGGTTGATCTGCCAGTCCATGTGGAAGGCGTCACCGATCGCCGCGAAACTCGCCCGCAGCTTGTCCACCGTCACCGGCGCCTCCGCCGAGAAGTGGACGCGCATGAAGAACAGACCCGTGTCGTGGTCACCGAACTGCTGGCTGTCCTCGATGTTGCAACCGGTCATGAAGAGGTAGCTCGACACGGCGTGCACGATGCCCTGCTTGTCGGGGCAGGACAGGGTGAGGACGTACTGCTCGGCCGGGGCCGCGGCTCGGGTGGACTGCTCGTTCATGCAGGACAGGGTCTCACGACCGCCGGTTCCGCAGGGAACGCGTCCGTCACGCGGACCGGGTCATGATCTGCAGGACGTGCAGCGTGCGCGGCGGGGCGTCCGGGTCCTCCCCGTCGGCCGTCGCCATGCGCACATGCGCGTCCCGCGCCGCCCGCACCGCCTCCGGCCAGCCGGGGTTCTCCATGTACACGGAGACCGGGGCGTCCGGGCCGACCTGGTGCATGATCCGCAGCACGCGCAGGACGGCGGTGTCGACGAGGGCGGCTTCCTGGGAGTCCCGGAAGATCGTGCCGACGTATTTCTCGGCGGACCAGTTGTCGAGCCAGGTGTCCTCGACGAGGCGGTACACGGCGTCGGTGACGTCCCCGTACCCCTCGACGCCGGCCAGCCAGACGTCCCGCTGGAACCCGGGGTCGGAGAGCATGTGCAGCGCGGAGCGCACATTGCTGCGCCAGCGCCACCACGGCATGTCGTTCAGTGGCATAGCGCCCATGGTGGATGAGCGACGGCCGCGACGGGAAGAGTTCTCCGAACCTTGCACGGTCATCGATCGTACGTTCCCCGTCACACCGGTCTCACCGGCCCCCGCAATTCACCCGCACGTCACCGTTCGTTGACCGTGCGTCACTCCCAGGTTGGCGATGTGGCGGAAGCGTGTGTGCCCATGACTGGCAGGCGACGCACCCGCAGCACCTTCCTCCCCACCTTCACGCGGCCCGTCAGAGCCACCGCCCTCGCGGCGGGGGCGCTGGTGGGATGTGCGTCACTCATAGCCGGCTGCGGGGTCGTCCCCGGTGTCACGGGGGGCGCCGGGGACGACCCGATCAAGATCATGACCTGGGCGCCGATGAACACGAACGCCACCAACAAGCCCGGCATGCCCGCCCTCGCGCAGGCCTACGCGCGCTGGATCAACGCCCAGGGCGGCATCAACGGCCGCAAGCTCTCCATCCTGGTCTGCAACGACCAGAACGACACCGTCACCGCCGCCAAGTGCGCCCAGCGCGCCGCCGACGAGGGCGTCGTCGCGGTCGTCGGCTCCTACAGCCAGCACGGCGACGCGTTCCTCCCGACCCTGGAGAGCGCCGACATCCCCTACCTGGGCGGCTACGGCATCACCAACGCCGAGCTGGAGAGCCCGCTCTCCTTCCCCGTCAACGGCGGCCAGCCCAGCCTGCTCGCCGGTCTCGGCAAGGAACTCGCCGGTGCCTGCGGGCCCGTCGCCCTGGTCCGGCCCGACTCCATCGCGGGCGACGAGCTGCACGCCATGATCGACTCCGGTCTCAAGGCGGGCGGCCATCCCACCGCGGCGGACCAGCTGGCCGACGAGGACGCCACCGAGTACTCCGCCCAGTCCGAGCGCGCCCTGAAGCACACCACCACCGACCCGGCGAAGAAGGGCTGTGTGGTGCCCGCCCTCGGCGACCACACCGGCACCTTCATGGACTCCTTCCGCCGCGCCCGCGAGAACTACCCGGCCGTGCGCACGGCCACCGTGCTCGGCAGCGTCGACCAGACGGTGATCAACGCCTCCGGCGGGCAGTCGGGGCCGTACGAGGGGTCGTACATCACCAGCTGGTACCCGGTCGCGAGCGACAAGCGCTGGGACCCCATGAAGCAGGTGATCAAGAAGGAGGCGTTCGGCGACAACCGCATCGACCCCGCGGACGCCGGAGTGCAGACCACGTGGATCGCCTACACCGTGCTCAAGGCCGTCCTGGAGTCGCTCGGCGACGGCGAGGTGACCGGCACCGCGATCCGCAAGGCCCTCGACGGCGGCCTGAAGGTCAACACCGGCGGGCTCACCCCGACCCTCAACTGGGAGTACGAGAACGGCCTCGCCGCCATCGGCCTGACCCGCCTGGTCAACACCGACGTGACGCTCCAGGTCGTCCGCGAGGGCCGGCTCGTGGCCGCCCACCCCGGCTTCACCGACGTCCGCAAGACGCTGGCGAACGCCGAGGTCGGCTAGGACCCCGCTACAGCTGGGTGTAGGTGCGCTCGGTCAGGCCGTACTTCCTCGCGATCGCGTTCCACAGCCGGGCGGCCGTCTTCTTCTGGATGGTCGCCTCGCCGCTCGCCTGGTTGCCGGCCAGGGTCTGCGGGGTGGAGCGGGCCTGGCCCTTCTTGCAGGCCTTCTTGTTGCCGGCGACCTGGTCCGCCCAGGCCGCGTAGTGGTTGTCGGCCGACGCGGACGCCTTCCACGCCTTGGTCAGGGCGGTGGTCAGCTCGGAGTGGTTCGGCAGCTGGCCGACGGACAGCCCGGACAGGCTGGTGACCAGGTCGTTCCGCTGACCCGCGGCGTCGCGCAGGTCGGTGGCCGCCTGCCCGAGATCCTTGCAGGCCTTCACATTGCCGACCGCGCTGATCACGGACGCCCGGCTGTCACCGCTGTCGGCGAGCAGCTTGTCCAGCGCGACCGCCTGCTCCTTCGCCGCGTCCGTGGACGGCGAGGCGGAACCTTCGGACGCCGGGGCGGTCGCGGAGACGGGCTTGTTGTCGTCGCCCTTGTCGTCCCCGCCGCCGCTCGCCAGCAGCGCCCCCGCGCCGATGCCGAGAACGGCGATACCGATGCCCACGGCGGCGATGGCGGGTACCCGCGACCGGGTGGGGCCGCTGTGGTCCCGCTCGTCCGCCTGCGCGGCCCGCCGTCCGGCACCGGTGGGCGGGACGTACGACTGCTGCGGCTGGGCCGGCTCCGGCTCGAACCGCGGCAGCACCTGCGTGGCCCCGGCCGGGCCCTCCCCGCCGGTCCCGCTGCGGAAGAGGTTGTCGAACTCGGCGGGCGGCTGGCGCTCCCCGCCGTGCTGCCCGGTCACGGGCGGGATGTACTGCGTCGCCTCCGCGTCCGGCCCCGACACGGGCGGCAGCGGCCCGGCACCCGGACCGGCCTGCGCCCCCTGACCGTGCGGCACGCCACCCGGTCCGGCCTGCGCCCCCTGTCCGTGCGCCGCGGGCCCCTGCGGCGGCTGCCCCAGGAACTGCGTCCGCTCGCCCGGCACCTCGGGCGGCAGCGCGCCCGGCGTGACCGGCGGGATGTACTGCGTGGCGCCCTCGTCGGCGGGCGGCAGGGGTGCGCCGGTGGCGGCGCCGGGTCCGGCGGGGGCGCCGTACGGGTCGGCGCCCGGCGGCGTCGGCAGGGGCTGCCCCACGGGCGGCAGGTAATAGGACGTGGCCTGGTCGGCGTCGTAGCCGGACGGCTGCGGTGCCGGGGCGTTCTCCTGCGGCAGCGGCTGGGAGGCGGGGGGCGTCTGGGCGACCGGCGGCAGGTAGTAGGAGGTCGCCTGGTCGGCGTCGTAGCCGGACGGCTGCGGTGCCGGGGCGTTCTCCTGCGGCAGCGGCTGGGGCGCCGGCGGCGTCTGCCCGACCGGCGGCAGGTAGTAGGAGGTGGGCTGGTCGGTCTGGTAGCCCGGCGGCTGCGCCTGGTACGGGTCGGGTGCCTGCGCCTGACCCTGGTAGGGGCCCGAGCCCGGGGCATGTGCCTGGTACGAGCCCTGGCTCTCCCCCTGGTACGAGCCCGGGGCCTCCCCCTGGTACGGGTCCGGGGTCTGAGCCTGGTACGGGTTCGGGGTCTGCGTCTGGTACGGGTCCGGGGCTCCCCACGGCCGGCCCTGCGACGCCCCCCAGCCGTCACCCGGGGCGGGCTGCTGCGGAGCCGGTGCCTGCTGGTCGGGTCCCCACGGGGTGCCCCAGGCCTGAGCGCCCGGCGGCGCGGCGGGCGGTGCCGACGGGGCGGGCGCCGGTACGTGGCTGCCGCCCGCGGGGACGCCGGTCATACCCGGCAGCAGCGGTTCGCCACCGTCCGAGGGCAGCACGATGCCTTCGCGCGCCACGCGCGGCGAGGGCTCCTCGCCCTGTCCACTCTGCGTCACCGGGACTCCTACTAATGGGGGACCTTGTGAATCGTCGGCTCACGCTACCGGGTCCCCCGAGCCCGGTGCCACGCAGCACGGGACGTGACCTGCGTCCCTGTGACCGCGGTAACAGAACCGGGCCCGCATCCGCTCTATAAGCCCTCCTTTCCGCTCAAGTGCCTTCGTTTCCCGGGAGTTCACGCCCTCGTACCCACGGATTTCATGCGGCGGCCTGCAACTCCAGCCGGGCCCCGAACTCCCGTACCACGGGCTCGTCCCGGAAGGGTTCGAGACGCTGCTGGAAGTCGTCGAGATACTCGGCGCCCCGGTTGGACCGGACCGTCTCCAGCAGCTCCACGGCCTTCAGGCCGGTGTGGCAGGCCTGTTCGATCTCGCGCTGCTGCACCTGTGCGGTGGCCAGCAGGACGTATCCGATGGCCCGGCGCCGCGCCTTGGTCTCCGGCAGGCCGTCCAGCGACTCCTGCGCCCGTCGCGCCGCCGCCTCGGCCTGGCCGAGGTCGCGGTGGCAGTGCGCCAACTCGTCGGCCAGATAGGCCTCGTCGAAGTGCGCGATCCACGCCGGGTCGTCCCCGGAGCTCGCGTCCGCCGACTCCAGCGCGCTCACCGCCCGCCCGGAGGCCGCCTGCGCCGCCCGCGCGTCGCCCAGCAGGGCGTGCCCGCGTGCCTCGGCCGCGTAGAACATCGCCTCCGCGCGCGGTGTCACGCGCCCCCGCGCTCCTTCCTGCGCCGCGCGCGCCAACTGCGCGATCTCGCGCGGGTTTCCGAGCTGCGCGGCGAGATGGCTCATGGAGGCGGCGAGGACGTACCCGCCGTAGCCGCGGTCCCCGGCGGCCTGCGCGAGGCGCAGCGCCTGGATGTAGTACCGCTGGGCCAGGCCCGGTTGGCCGGTGTCGATGGCCATGTACCCGGCGAGTTCCGTCAACCGCGCGACGGCGGCGAACAGTTCCCGCCCCACGGCCTCCCGGTACGACCCGGCGAGCAGCCCGGAGACGACGCTGTTGAGGTAGTGCACGACGACCGGCCGCACATGCCCGCTGCCGTACTGGTGGTCGAGGTCGACGAGGGCCTGGGTCATCGCCTTCACGGCCGCCACGTCCGACTGCCCCACCCGGGGTCCTGCCGAGCGCGCCACCTGGGAGTCCGGCGAGGAGATCAGCCAGTCGCGGCTCGGTTCGACGAGCGCGGAGGCGGCCATGGACGAGCCGGACAGGAAGTCCCGCCGGCCCACGTCACTGCGCCACAGCTCGCAGACCTGCTCGATGGCCCCCAGTACGGTCGGCGAGAACTGGAGACCCACGCCCGAGGCGAGGTTCTTGCCGTTGGCCATGCCGATCTCGTCGATCGTGACCGTACGGCCGAGCTTGCGGCCCAGGGCCTCCGCGATGATCGCCGGCGCCCGGCCCCGCGGCTGCTGGCCGCGCAGCCAACGCGCCACGGACGTCTTGTCGTAGCGCAGATCGAGGCCGTGCTCCGCACCGCACATGTTGACGCGGCGGGCCAGCCCGGCGTTCGAGCAGCCCGCTTCCTGGATGAGCGCCTGCAACCGTTCGTTCGGCTGCCGCGCGACGAGAGGCCTTGCGGCCATGGCGTAACCCCCTGTGGCTGCGGTGCCTGCCCACGCACCGAGTTGACGTGTCTTCCACCGAAAAAATCCGGCCGTGAAGATCGATGCCCCGCGATCGAACCGAAAATGCGAGGCTTGCGAGGATTGCCGGGGTAAAGGCGGTTGCCGCCCCCACAGCTGGCTACCCCGATCGCGCCGTCGTTCCTCCCGCGCGCCCCCACACGTGCATCCATGCGCCCCAGATGCGGAATCGATGCCCCTCCCCCGCGCGCGTTACCCCCGTAACTCCAGGTGGGTGCGGGAGTTGTGTTCATCGTGGAAGAGACGATCGCGGGCACCGAAGCCGCTCAGATTCCGAAGCAGCGCGGCGAATCGCTGCTGGAGACAGCCGTACGCTACGCCGAGGAGCGCCACTGGGACGTCTTCCCCGGCACCTGGCTGGAAGCCGTCGACGGGGTGCAGCGCTGCTCCTGCGGCGACGCGGCGTGCGCCGCACCCGGCGCGCACCCCGCGCGCGACGACTGGGCGACGCAGGCGACCGGCAGTGCGACGGTCGCGCGCCGGTTGTGGCAGAAGCAGCCGCTCGCGGCGATCCTGCTGCCGACGGGGCGGACCTTCGACGCGGTGTCCGTGCCGGAGACGGCCGGGTTTCTCGCGTTGGCCCGGATGGAGCGGATGGAGTTGACGCTCGGGCCGGTGACCTTGTCGCCCGACCGCCGGATGCACTTCTTCGTGTTGCCGGGGGCGTCCGTGAAGGTGCCGGAACTGGTGCGGAAGCTGGGGTGGACGCCGTCTTCCCTGGACCTGGTGGCGTTGGGTGAGGGTGCTTACGTTGCCGCTCCGCCTACGCGGTATGGCTCGCGCGGGGCTGTGCAGTGGGCTTGTCGGCCCACTCCCGCCAATCGGTGGTTGCCGGATGCCGAGGAGTTGATCTCGCCGCTCGCCTACGCGTGCGGTCGCGACAGGTAGCCAGCCCTTAGGTTGGCATGCATGACGTCGGCTGTAAGTGTGCGTGGGCTCTGGAAGCGGTTCGGGCAGCAGATTGCCGTTGCCGGGATTGATCTCGAACTGCCCGCCGGGAAGTTCATCGGGCTCGTGGGGCCCAACGGAGCCGGGAAGACCACCACCCTCTCCATGATCACCGGCCTTTTGCGGCCCGACCAGGGGTCGGTGTCCGTCGTCGGGCACGACGTCTGGCGGGACCCCGTCGAGGTCAAGGCCCGGATCGGGGTCCTCCCGGAGGGGCTGCGGCTCTTCGAGCGGCTCTCGGGGCGCGAACTCCTCGGCTACTCCGGGCGGTTGCGGGGGCTGCCCGGGGCCGAGGTCGACAAGCGCGCCGCGCAACTGCTCGACGTCCTCGACCTCGCCGGGGCACAGCACAAGCTGGTGGTCGACTACTCGACCGGCATGCGGAAGAAGATCGGACTCGCGGCCGCGCTCCTCCACAACCCCGAAGTCCTCTTCCTGGACGAGCCGTTCGAGGGCGTCGACCCGGTGTCCGCGCAGACCATCCGCGGGGTGCTGGAGCGCTACACCGCCTCCGGCGCCACCGTCGTCTTCTCCTCGCACGTCATGGAGCTCGTCGAGTCGCTGTGCGACTGGGTCGCGGTGATGGCCGCCGGACGCATCCGGGCCCAGGGCACGCTCGCCGAGGTGCGCGGCGAGGCGCCCTCGCTCCAGCAGGCGTTCCTGGAGCTGGTCGGGGCGCACGGGCGGGACGCCGGGTCCGATCTGGACTGGCTGGGCGGCGGGGCGGCCCGATGAGTGCCGACGTCACCGCCGTCGTCGTACGGCTGAAGCTGTCGCTGCTCAGGAACGGGCTGCGGCAGTCCGGTGGGCGGCGGGCCGCGTACATCGTGTCGGCCGTCGTCACGCTGCTGTTCGCGGCGCTGCAACTGCTCGGGCTGATCGCGTTGCGCGGCAATGCGCACGCCGTGTCCGTGGCCGTGCTGCTGGTGGCGGTGCTGGCCGTCGGGTGGGCGGTGATGCCGCTGTTCTTCCCGGGTGGCGACGAAACCCTTGATCCGACGCGCCTGGTGATGCTGCCGCTGCGGCCCCGGCCGCTGGTGCGGGCGCTGCTCGTGGCCTCGCTGGTGGGGATCGGGCCGGTGTTCACGCTGTGCCTGCTGGTCGGTTCCGCGGTGTCGGTGGCGCACGGCTCGGTGGCGTACGTCGTCGCCGTCGTCGGGGTGGTGCTGGCGCTGCTGGTGTGCGTGGCGCTCGCGCGGGCCGTGGCCGTCGCCAACATCCGGCTGCTGACCAGCCGCAAGGGGCGGGACCTGGCGGTGCTGAGCGGCCTCGTGATCGCGATCGGGGCGCAGCTGGCCAACTTCGGTGTGCAACGCCTGGGTTCGAGCGGTCTGGCGCAGCTGGACCCGGCCGGGGACGTGCTGCGCTGGGTGCCGCCGGCGTCCGCGATCGGGGCGGTGGACTCGGCGAGTTCGGGGTCGTACGGCGTCGCGGTCACCCAACTCGCGCTGAGCGCCGGTGCGTTGGTCGCCCTGGTCGCGCTCTGGTCGCGGCATCTGACGCGGCTGATGATCTCGCCGGACGGCTCCACGCTCCAGGCCGCCGCCACCGATTCGGCCGCCCGCGAGCGGACGTCGACGGGGCTGGGACGGCTGCTGCCGGGCGGGCGCACGGGCACGGTGGTCGAGCGCAGCCTGCGCTACATCTGGCGCGACCCGAAGACGAAGGCCGCGTGGGTCACCTCGCTGGCGATCGGGCTGATCGTCCCCGTGTTCAACGCCCTTCAGGGCACCGGCTCGATCTACTTCGCGTGCTTCGCCGCCGGAATGCTCGGCATCCAGATGTACAACCAGTTCGGGCAGGACACCTCCGCGTTCTGGATGGTCGCGACGACCATCTCCTCGTCCCGGGACGCGTACGTCGAGCTGCGCGGCCGCGCCCTGGCGCTGCTGGTGATCACCCTGCCGTACGCGACGCTCGTGACCGTCGTGACGACGGCGATGCTCGGTGACTGGGCCAGGCTGCCGGAGGCGCTCGGCCTGTCCTTCGCCCTGCTGGGCGCGATGCTGGCGACGGGCGCCTGGACCTCGGCCCGCTTCCCGTACTCCATCCCGCAGGAGGGCTACAAGAACGTGGCCCCCGGCCAGGCCGGGCTCGCCTGGATCTCCATCTTCGGCGGCATGATCGCCGCCGCGCTGCTGTGCGCCCCGGTCATCACGCTGACGATCTGGCTGAACGTGGTACGCGACGGCGACCGGTGGAGCTGGGTGCTGCTGCCGGTGGGGGCGCTGTACGGGGCGGCGATCACGCTGGCGGGGCTGCGACTGGCGGCACCGAGGACGGCAGCCCGGCTACCGGAGATTCTGACGGCGGTCAGCAAGGGCTGACGACCGGCGGTGACGCTTGCGGGGGTCAAACGAGGGCTGAGTCCGCCAGTGCCCCCTGGGCCGGTCAAGCGAGGGCTGACGGACGCCGGCAATCCTGGCGGCGGCCACGCAAGGGCTGACGGCCGCCAACGATCTTGCGGCGGTCGATCAAGGGCTTGACGGCCGCCAGTGGCCCTCGCGGCAGTCAAACGAGGGCTGAGTCCGCCAGTGGCCCTTGCGCCGGTCAAGCAGGGGCTGGTGGCCGCCAGCGATCCTTGCGGCGGTCGGAGAAAGCTGACCGCTACCGTTCTCCGAACAGGCTCTCGATGAAGGGCTGCACGGCTGCCCGCCAGGCGTCCGGCTGGTCGTAGTGCACCAGGTGGCCGGCGTCGGCGACCTCGGCGTACTCCCCCCGCGGCAGTACCCGCACCATCTCCTGCGCCTCCGCCCGCCCCAGCTCGCCGTCGAGACCGCGGACGACCAGCGCGGGGCACTGGACCTGCGCCAGCTCCTCCCAGTGCGCGTCGAGCACCCAGGTCTCCCGGGACTTCAGCATCTGCTCGGGTTCGAAGACGGGCCGCCAGCCGTCCGGCGACTCGGCCATCACCTCGGCGTAGAACTCGCCGCGGGCGGGGTTCGGGCGCTCCACCCAGGGGTCGTCCTCGCCGAACCACTTGCGTACGTCGGCCAGGGTGGCGAAGGGGAGGGGCCAGGACTTGAACCAGTCCGCCCACTCCCGCTGCGAGGCCGCTCCGAGTGCTGAGGCCCGCATGTCGCAGATGATCACACCGGAGACCAGGTCGGGCCGTTTCGCGGCGAGCTGCCAGGCGGTCAGGGCGCCCATGGCATGGCCGATGAGGACGGCCGGGCCGAGGCCGAGCTGTTCGAGGGCCGCCTCGGCGTCCTCGACGTAGGCCTCGCGGGTGAAGGAGGCCTGCGGGGGCTTGTCGCTGCGGCCGTGGCCGCGCTGGTCGAGGGCGACGGCCCGGTGGCGTTCGGACAGCCAGCGGGCGGTGGGGGCCCAGTGGGAGGCGCGGCCCATGAGGCCGTGCAGTAACAGCACGCCGGGTGAGCGGTCGAGGGCGCCTTGGACGGTCCGCCGCCCCGCCCGCCGGCCGGCGGCGCCGCCCTGCTCCAGGCCCCGCTCCGTCGGCCCCGCCGCCTGGTCGGGCTTGGGAGGGTCGCCGAACTCCCAGGCGGCAAGGCGTACGCCGCCCGCTCCGGTCACGTCGATGCGCCGCGCCATTGGTCCTGGCACCCCCCTAGCTCCGCTCGGACCGCTTGCTCCCGCTCAGCCGGCCGGTCCTGTGAACCATGTCTGCCTTGCCCTGCCCGACGCGCTCGCTGTCGCGCCGCCGCCCCTCCCTGAAGCGCATGTTCCGCCCCGCGTGTCACCCCAAGGCTATCGAATGCCCATTCGAAAATGCGTCCTCCGCCGCCAACACCCCTCATTCGAGTGACCTCACTCAAGGATTGATCGTCGCGACCGAGGGGAGATCTTCTGCGGGAGGCGGACCGCTCGGGGAAATCGGTCCGAGGGGAATGACCCTGAGAGCTCGGGGCTCCGGGTCAGCACAGGGGAGGACAGGCCCCGGCGCCACATGGCGCCGGGGCCCTCCACGCGTCTGCGGCACATCATCCCGGCCCCCTCAGGTCATATGCCTCACGCGACAGCCTTGCACGCGGGGCGTCGGAGCGCTGCGATTCGGCGCACTGAATCTTCGAATCGGCCACACCGCGTCGCCACATCGGCGGCCTCCCCCGGGACGCCACAACTGTCCCTACGGCCACCGCAGTTGGAAAAACCCCAGGACGACCGGCCGGTCAGCGCTTGGCGACGAACACATGCGAGGCGACGTCCGCCGCCAGCTCGGCCGCCTCGCCGCCGCTGCCCACCAGCACCCCGCCGGCCGACTCCGTCACGCTCACCACCGAGCCGGGCTGCACCCCCGCGCGCCGCAGCGTGTACATCAGCTGTGCGTCCGTCTGGATCGGCTCGCCGATGCGGCGCACCACGACCGTCTTGCCCTCGCCGCCCGGGTCCAGGTCGGCCAGCGACACCATGCCCTCGTCGAGGAAGGGGTCGGCACCGTCCTTCTCGCCGAGCTCCTCCAGACCGGGGATCGGGTTGCCGTACGGCGACTCGGTGGGGTGGCGCAGCAGCTCCAGGACGCGGCGCTCGACGGCCTCGCTCATCACGTGCTCCCAGCGACAGGCCTCGGCGTGGACCTGCTCCCACTCCAGGCCGATCACGTCGACCAGGAGACACTCCGCGAGGCGGTGCTTGCGCATCACGCGCGTCGCCAGCCGGCGGCCCTCGTCGGTCAGCTCCAGATGCCGGTCGCTCGCCACGGACACCAGGCCGTCCCGCTCCATCCGCGCCACCGTCTGGGAGACGGTCGGCCCGCTCTGGTCGAGCCGCTCGGCGATCCGGGCGCGCATGGGGACCACACCTTCCTCTTCCAGCTCGAGGATGGTGCGGAGATACATCTCCGTGGTGTCGATCAGTCCGGACATACGTGCCCCTCGATTAGCTCTGCCGGAAGCGCGACCACTCCGCGGCGCGTGCGCTGGCCCTGACCCCAATTCTGACGCATGGCACTGACAACCGTGCCGCGCCGGTGAAACGAGCTGGTTTCGCGGGCGCGCGGTCCAGCGCGGGACGCCCCCCGCGGAGCTTCGGCAGGCCGTATTGACACCGCACTGGTCCAGACCGCACGGTGATCCGCGACACAGCCAACCCGAAGGGGTTCGTATGAGCGACGGCACGCCCGCCGACCGGTTCCTCGACGCCGCCATCGGCCTGCTTCAGCGGGTCCGCGACGAGGAGGCCGAGCCCATCGCCACGGCCGGCACGCTCCTCGCCGACACCGTCGCCGCCGGGGGCCGGCTGTTCGCCTTCGGCGCCGGGCACTCCTCGCTCGCCGCCCAGGACGTCGTCTACCGGGCCGGTGGCCTCGCCCTGATGAACCTCCTCGCCGCGCCCGGGATGGTGGGCGTGGACGTCATGCCGGCCACGCTCGGCTCCGCCCTGGAGCGCGTCGACGGCCTCGCGAGCACCATCCTGGACTGCTCCCCGCTCCGCGCGGGCGACGCCCTGGTGATCATCTCCCTCTCCGGCCGCAACGCGATGCCGGTGGAGATGGCGATGACCGCCCGCGCGCGCGGGGTGAAGGTCATCGGCGTGACGTCGGTGGCGTACGCCACGGAGACCCGCTCCCGGCACTCCTCCGGCACCTATCTCAAGGACCACTGCGACGTCGTCCTCGACTCCAAGATCGCCATCGGCGACGCGGAGCTCACCCTCGACACGGTCCCGGCCCCCTTCGCCCCCGCCTCGACGGTGGTGACGTCCGCCCTGATGCAGGCCATGGTGGCAACGGCGGCGACATCCCTGGCGGAACGGGGCGTGGAGCCGCCGATGCTGCGGTCGGGGAACGTGGACGGGGGGCTGGAGTGGAACGAGCGGGTGTTCGATGAGTACGGGGACCGGATCTTCTACCGGCGCTGACCCTTCACCTGCCTCCGCTCACCCCCGCAACGCCCCCGCCAGATCCAGCGCCGCGGCGATCCGCAGCGCCACGTCCTCCGCATAAGCCGCGTCGGACCGTTCGAACGGACTCCGTCCGGCACCCCGCAGAAACGTCACCGCCCCCAGCGTCCGCCCCCGGCTCCGCAGCACCGCGCACAGCGCGTGCACCGCGTCCGGCGGCCACTGCCGGGACAGCGCCCACTCGCGCGCCCGCTCCGCCGGCACCGAGCCCACGCTGGCCCGTACCGACCCGACGCGCTCCACGCACTGCAACGCCGGATGCCCCTCCGCGTACCGCACCGGCAACCCGGCCTGCCCGGTCAGCAGGCTCGGCCCCGGTGCCCCCGAGGGAGTCGCGGCGACCCGGACCAGTCGTACCGGAACGTCCGAGTCCCCGTCGGCCAGTGAGCCGTCCCCCGCCACCCGGTCGATCAGCGCGTGGTCGGCGAAGCCGGCGAGCGCGAAGTCCAGGTGGATCGTCGCCGCCTCCGCCGGGTCCTCGCACTCGGCGGCCGCGCGGGCCGCGCGGTGCAGCTGGTTGCCCCGGAAGCGCAGCAGGGACGCCTCCTGCTCGGCCTGCTTGGCCACGGTGACGTCGTTGAACAGCCAGCCCACGCCCAGCGGCACCGGCTCCTCGGCGAGCGGCGAGGCCAGCCGCACGAACCCGCACCGCCAGCAGCGCCGCTGCTCGCCCTCCGGCGTCCGTACGCTCACCCAGATCTCGGCCGGCGCGGGCGGCGCGCCCTCCGCGAGCACATGCGTGAGGGCGCTCTCCAGTTCCTCCACGCCCTGCGCGAGCAGCTCGCCCAGGGGCCGTCCCAGCACGGCCGTACGGCCGATGCCCAGCGCCCGCGCCGCGTGCGCGTTCACCACCGCGGGCCGCAGGTCCGCGTCGACCAGCACGACGCCCCAGCTGGCGTCCTCGAAGAGCGCCTCGCTCAGCGCGATCGACCGCTCCAGGTCGATCTGCGCGTGCACCTCGCTGAACGCGCAGTACACCCCGGCGGGCTTGCCGTCCGGGCCGTGCACGGCGGCCGACTGCGTCCGTACGAGGACCCGTCCGCCGTCCTTGGTCAGCAGCGCGAACTCGTGCACCTGCCGTCCCGGGGCCTGCATGGCGGACATCAGCCGCCCCTCGACCTCCTCGGCGTCGGCCTCCCGTACGGCCCATCCGGCGAAGCCGTGCCGGCCCACGGCCTCGGCCGCGGTCCAGCCCAGAATCCGCTCCGCCTCGCGGTTCCAGTGGGTGACGACGCCGTCCGCGTCGAAGGCGCACAGCGCCGCGTCCATGCCGTCGAGCAGGGCGGCGAGCAGGTCGGCGCCGTCCCGGTCGGGCTGGTCGGGCTGCTCCGGCTCGTCCGGCCCCAGCTCGTCGGTGGTCCCACTACGCCTGGAAGCACTCACCCGGACCCCCTGCAGGCTGCGTCCGTACGTACGGCACGTCGGTTCGCTCACTTGCAATCATCTAACTGGAACGTGACGCAGCACACACCGAGTTCCCACAAGTTGGGGGAATCGTTGTACGCCGCTCCTGTCTCTGCGGGTGTCCCGGTGCGCCTAGGCGAGCCGGAGATCGACCCATTCGTCGCTCTCGCCGTCGAGCACATACCGCTCGACCTCGACGAAGCCCTGTTTCCCGGCGAAGCGCAGACCGTCCTCGTTGACGGCCAGCACACACGTCTCGATCACCTTCGCGCCCAGCACGCGCGCGTGGGCGAGCCCGTTCTCGTACAGGGCCGTCCCGTATCCCCGCCGCCGGTGCGCGGGCAGCACGCGCGCGATGACGGTCGCCACCGCGTCCGCGCCCTCCGGCGGGCGCACGGTGGAACAGCCGACGAGGACGTCATCCACGTACGCGTTCTCCAGGCGGTAGCGCGTACTGCGCTCCCGCACCGCGTCGAGGCTCAGCGGGTCGGCCGGGATGATCACGTTGTGGACGTACCGCCACTGTTCGAGCAGGGCGTCGCCGACCGCACGCTCCAGCCGGACTATCGGAAGATCAGACACGTCCTCCACCTCCCCGCCGCGCGGACACCTCAATCTCGATCTTCACAGGAGCTGCGGTCATACGTCGCACATCCAGCGGTGGATGAAGTGATATGCATGGAGATATGGAGCAGCGGCCGGAAGTCCCCCTCCCTCAACTTCACGCCTTCGTCGTCCTCGCCGAGGAACTGCACTTCGGGCGGGCCGCCGCGCGGCTCGGTATCGCTCAGCCGCCGCTGAGCCAGCAGATCCGGCGCCTGGAGGACAAGGTCGGCGCCCCGCTCCTCGTACGGCCGCCGGGCCCGGTCACCCTCACACCGGCTGGACGGGAACTCCTCCCTGCCGCCCGCCAGGCCCTTGCCGCGCTCACCGACGGCCTCGCGGCGGCCCGCGCGGCGGCCGCCGGCCGGACCGGCACCCTGCGCCTCGGCTTCGCCGCGTCGCTCGCCCTGACGCTGCTGCCGGGGCTGCTGCGCAGCTACGTGGACCGCTATCCGCACGTACGCCTGGACATCCGCGAGATGACCACCGCACCCCAGCTGACCGCCCTGCGCGAGGGCGGTCTCGATGTCGGCCTCCTGCGCGAACCACCGTCCGCCGACCCGGACTTGTCCTTCCGTACGGTCCTGACGGAGCCGTTCGTGGCGGTGCTGCCGCGCGCCCATCCCCTGGCGGCCCAACGCACGGTGACCCCCGACGAGTTGGGCGCCCACCCCTTCGTCCTCCTGCCGCGCGAGGCGGGTCCCGGCCTCCATGACCGCATCACCGGCCTGTGCGCCCCGCGCGTCGCCCAGCACGCCACCGAGTGGCAGACCGTCTGCGCCCTCGTCGAGACCGGCCTCGGGGTGTCGCTCGCACCGGCGAGCATCCGCCGTGTCCGGCTCAAGGGCGTCGCCTTCCGGCCCCTCGCCGCGCCGGGCGCGCGGACCGTGGTCGCGGTGGCCTGGCGCCGGGACGACGACAGCCCGCTCGTCGCGAACCTCCTGGAGACGGTCACGCACCAGGGGTGAGATGCTCCCGCGCGGCCTTGCGGAAGGCCGTCACCAGGCGGTTGCGGTCGTCCGCGCGGGTGGCGACGACGACGTGGCTGGGCTCGACGCCCTCCAGCGGGACCATGGTGAGGTCGGGCCGCAGGACCCGCCCCACGGACTGCGCGGCGACCGCCAACGACTCGCCGGAGGCGACGAGTTCGAACTTGTCCTCGACCGCCTCGATGAGCGGCCCGTCCGGCGCCGGGCGCCCGTCCGGGCGCGGCTCGAACCGCCAGAACGCGCTGCGCACCGGGTCCGCCGTGCGCGGCAGCCGCTCGTCGGCGATGTCGTCCAGCGTGACGGCCTCCTTGCCGGCCAGCCGGTGGTCCAGCGGCACGATCAGCACGCGCGGCTCGTCGTAGAGGACCGTCACCCGCAGCCCCTCGGTGCGGAACGGCAACCGCGTCACCACCGCGTCGACCCGGTGGTCGAGCAGGGCGTGGTGTACGTCGTCCCAGGCCAGGTGGGCGGTCACCACCTCGGCGTCCGGGTGCCGGTGCCGTACCGCCCGGACCGCCGGGGTGACGATGATGCCCGGGGTGAAACCGACCGTCATCCGATGCGGCTGAGCGGCGGCACGCGCGCGTACGGACGCCTGAGCCGCCGCCCGCAGCAACGCCTTCGCCTCCGTGAGGAAGACCTCCCCCGCCTCCGTCAGCCGCGTCCCCTGCGGCGTCCGGTCCAGCAGCCGCGCCCCCAACTCCCGCTCCAGCCGCTGCACCTGGCGGCTCAGCGAGGGCTGGGTGATGTGCAGGGCGTCGGCGGCCCGGCCGAAGTGGCGATGCTCGGCGACGACGGTGAAGTAGCGGACGAGACGGAGATCGAGGTCCACGGTGCCGGGGTTCGGCTGGGAGTCGGCCATACAACGAGCCTAGCTGCGGTGATGCCCAGATCGCATTGCCGTATACGAAAGAGGCTTTGGACGCGGGAGCCCACCGTTCCCGAGGCTGGAGGCATCCCGAAATCCCGGTTTCCATCCCTCTGGGGGTCATCAGCATGCGTGTGTTCGTCACCGGCGCCAGCGGCTTCGTGGGCAGCGCCGTCGTACGTGAACTCATGGGCGCCGGCCACGAAGTGGTCGGCCTGGCCCGCTCCGACAACTCCGCGGCGGCGCTGCGGGCCGCGGGCGCGCAGGTGCACCGCGGCGACCTGGACGACCTCGACAGCCTGCGCCGGGGAGCGGAGGCGGCCGACGGTGTCATCCACACCGCCTTCAAGCACGACTTCTCGAACATCGCCGCCTCGGGCGTCATCGACCTGCACGCCATCGAGGCGATGGGGTCGGTGCTGGAAGGCACCGGCAAGCCCTTCGTGACGACGTCGGCGTTCCTGGTCGAGCGCGGCGTCTTCGGCACGGAGGAGGACGCGGCCCACCCGGATTCCGTGGCGCCCTTCCGCGTCGCCTCCGAGGAGGCCACCCTCGCCCTCGCCGACCGCGGCGTACGCGCCTCGGTCGTCCGCCTGCCTCCGTCCGTGCACGGCCGCGACGACGGCGCCTTCGTCCCCAAGCTCATCGACATCGCCCGCGACAAGGGCGTCTCCGCGACGATCGACGCCGGCACCAACCACTGGCCCGCCGTCCACCGCCTCGACGCGGCCCGCCTCTACCGCCTGGCCCTGGAGAAGGCCGACGCGGGCACCCGCGTCCACGCGATCGACGACGAGGGCGTCCCCTTCCACGCCATCGCGACCGCGATAGGCCAGGGCCTGGGCGTACCGGTGGTACAGGTGGCCGGCGCCGAGGCCGCCGCCCACTTCGGCTGGTTCGCCCACTTCATCGCCCTCGACCTCCGCGCCTCCAGCACCCTGACCCGGCAACGCCTGTCCTGGAAGCCGGAGCAGCCCGACCTGCTCGCGGACCTGGCGGAGGGGCACTACTTCGAGGAGGGGCGCCGGAGCATCCTCTGAGGGCTCGGCAGCGGGGCGACTGTCAGACCCGGCTGGCACAGTGCGTGCCGTGGACACGAAAGAGTTCTGGCACCTCATCAACAAGGCCCGCTTCGCCACGACGGACGAAGCCCCCTTCCACGAGGCACTGGCCGCCCTCCTGGCAGCCCGCCCCAAGCAACAGATCCTGGAGTACCAGGACCACTTCGACACCCTCCACGACGCCCTCTACCGCTGGGACGTCTGGGCCGCCGCCTACCTCATCGGCGGCGGCTGCTCCGACGACAGCTTCATGGACTTCCGCGCGGGCCTGATAGCCCAGGGCCGCCACTGGTACGAACGCGCGGCCGCCTCCCCCGACTCCCTCGCCGAGCACCCCGACGTCATCGCGGCAGCCACCGATGTCGGGGACCGCGCCCTCTTCGACGAGGACGCCAACTACTGCGCCTCCGACGCCTACGAGCGGATCACCGGCGAGGGCGAGACCTTCTGGGCCGACTGGAAGCAGTACGTGGCCGACCGTCCCTCTGTCGATTCCCCCGCCGATCCACTGGGCGAGGACTTCGACTTCGACGACGAGGACGAGATGCGCCGACGGCTGCCTCGGCTGGCGGCCCTGTTCCTCCCCGCTCCGTCAACATCTCGAAAAAGCGGTTGATCGAGCGCCGAGGGGTTTTTAGGCTGCTGCTACTTCAGAAGGGAGGTGGTTCGGCAGATGTATTCCTACCGGACGGAAGAGGTGGCTGCGGGCTAGCGGCCCGTCACCACATTCAGTGCGGTGCCGGACCAGTGCGCGACAGAAGCGTGCAGCCGGCCCAATCCCAAGCAGTCACCCGACCCGTGAGCTCGCCGGTACGTCCGGCCGGCTCCCCCGCCGAGGCGGGGGGACCCGAGCTCGCGGGTCGTCTGCGTCTCCGCAGGGATGCGGAGAAGTTTTACGGGCATGATCTGCGACACCCGCGTTTTCTTCGGTGCGCAGTACTCTGACCGTATGCTTTCGCTCGTTCGACGCCGCCACGTGGACTACGTCCGCGTCACGAGCATGGGCTGTCGACGCTCCATCTGAGCCTCCAGCCCTTCCGCGCAGCCATCCGCTGCCGCCTTTTCTCCCTCTCACCCTTTGCGGACGCACCATGACCCACGTGTCGACGACTCCGTCGTACCAGCAGCTCCCGATCATCGATCTCTCGGCCGCCGATCGCGGTCCCCAGGCCCGTGCGCTGCTCCGTGCCCAGCTGCACAGCGCCGCTCATGACGTGGGGTTCTTCCAGCTCGTCGGGCATGGGGTCCCGGAAGCGGAGACGCGCGCCCTCCTGTCCGCCATGCGGAGGTTCTTCGCGCTGCCCGAGGACGAGCGGCTCGCCCTCGACAACGTACGGTCGCCGCACTTCCGCGGATACACCCGCACCGGTGACGAGCGCACCGGTGGCAGCCGGGACTGGCGGGACCAGCTCGACATCGGGGCCGAGCGGCCCGCGCGGATACCCGGGGCCGGTGAGCCGGCGTACTGGTGGCTGGAGGGGCCCAACCAGTGGCCCGACTCGCTGCCCGAGCTGCGTACCGCCTCGCTCGCCTGGGTCGAGCGGCTCAGCTCCGTCGCCGAGCGGCTGCTGCACGAGCTGCTCGTCTCCATCGGGGCGCCCGCCGACTTCTACGACCCGATCTTCGGCGACCGGGCCCACCCGCACCTCAAGCTCGTGCGCTACCCGGGGAGCGCCGGTGACGGCGCCGATCAGGGCGTCGGCGCCCACAAGGACTACGGGTTCCTCACCCTGCTCCTCCAGGACCAGGTCGGTGGCCTCCAGGTGCAGCGGGAGGACGGGCTCTTCCATGACGTGCCGCCGCTGGAGGGGGCCTTCGTCGTGAATCTCGGGGAGCTGTTGGAGGTGGCCACGAACGGGTATCTCGTGGCCACCAACCACCGGGTCGTCTCCCCGCCCGGCGCCACCGAGCGGTTCTCCGTGCCGTTCTTCTACAACCCCCGCCTGGACGCGCGGGTGGAGCCGCTGCCCTTCCCGTACGCCGATACCGCGCGCGGTATCACCGACGACCCGGCCAACCCGCTCTTCGCCGAGTACGGCTACAACGAGCTCAAGGGCAAGCTGCGGGCGCATCCGCTGGTGGCGGAGCGGCATCACGGGAGCCTCTTGACTCCGGCGTGAGGAGCGCCCTTCGCACCGGCCCGCAGTCGCCCGCGCTCCTCATCCACCCACCTCAGTGGTCGGCGATGTTGCCGTATCCCTCGATCTCCTGCGGGCTGCGCACACCCGGTCCCACATAGCGGGCGGAGGGCCGTACCAAGCGGCCCGTGCGCTTCTGCTCCAGGATGTGCGCCGACCACCCGGCCGTACGGGCGCACGTGAACATGGACGTGAACATGTGCGCCGGGACCTCGGCGAAGTCGAGGACGATCGCCGCCCAGAACTCCACGTTCGTGGCCAGGACGCGGTCCGGGCGGCGGGCGTGGAGTTCCGCCAGGGCCGCCTTCTCCAGCGCCTCGGCGACCTCGAAGCGCGGCGCGCCCAGTTCGCGTGCCGTGCGGCGCAGCACGCGCGCGCGGGGGTCCTCGGCCCGGTACACCCGGTGGCCGAAGCCCATCAGCCGTTCGCCCTTGTCGAGGGCCTGCTTGACGTACGCCTCCGCGTCCCCGGTGCGCTCGATCTCCTCGATCATGTACAGGACGCGGGAGGGGGCGCCGCCGTGCAGCGGGCCGGACATCGCTCCTACGGCACCCGAGAGCGCCGCCGCGACGTCCGCGCCGGTCGAGGCGATGACCCGGGCCGTGAAGGTGGACGCGTTCATGCCGTGCTCGGCGGCGGAGGTCCAGTACGCGTCGACCGCCGCGACGTGCTTGGGGTCGGGTTCGCCGCGCCAGCGGATCATGAAGCGTTCGACGACGGACTGGGCCTTGTCGATCTCGCGCTGCGGGACCATGGGGCGGCCCTGGCCGCGGGCGGACTGGGCGACGTAGGACAGGGCCATGACGGCGGCGCGGGCGAGGTCGTCGCGGGCCTGGGCCTCGTCGATGTCGAGGAGGGGTTTCAGGCCCCAGACGGGGGCGAGCATGGCCAGGGCCGACTGGACGTCGACGCGGATGTCGCCGGAGTGGACGGGGATCGGGAAGGGCTCGGCGGGCGGCAGGCCGGGGCGGAAGGCGCCGTCGACGAGCAGGCCCCAGACGTTGCCGAACGAGACGTGGCCGACGAGGTCCTCGATGTCGACGCCGCGGTAGCGGAGGGCGCCGCCCTCCTTGTCCGGTTCGGCGATCTCCGTCTCGAACGCGACGACTCCTTCGAGGCCAGGTACGAAGTCGGACATCAGGCGGCTCCTCATGATGTGTACGACGGATGACGCCGACGGATCCACGGCCTGTGCGGGGGCTCGCGGTCCTGGGCGGTCAACCCGGTGCTGCCCCGTTGATGCCCCGTTCGGTCGGCGGTCACCCCACGGGGGTGGCATCTGCACCATATCCCTGAGTGTCACCCTTGGGCAGGGTTCGCGGCACTCAGTGCCACCTTCCGTGGAGTGACGTTCGATACGGCAAGATGACCACGTGACCGATGCCGTCTTTCCCGACCCCGCCTCCATGCGCAAGCAGTACCGGGCCGAGGGGCTCTCCGAGACCGAGCTCGCCGCCACCCCGGTGGAGCAGTTCGCGCGCTGGTTCAAGCAGGCGGCGACGGAGGCCCATCTGTTCGAACCGAACGCGATGGTGGTGTCGACGGCGGACGCGGAGGGCCGGCCGAGTTCGCGGACGGTGCTGTTGAAGCAGTTCGACGAGCAGGGGTTCGTCTTCTACACGAACTACGACTCCCGCAAGGCGCGCGACCTCGGCGAGAACCCGTACGTCTCGCTGCTCTTCCCGTGGCATCCGATGGCCCGCCAGGTGATCGTCAGTGGCGTCGCGCGTCGTACGGGACGGGACGAGACCGCCGCGTACTTCCGTACCCGGCCGCACGGTTCGCAGCTGGGGGCGTGGGCCAGTGAGCAGTCCTCGGTGATCGGGACCCGGGCCGATCTGGAGGCGTCGTACGCCGAGTTGGCGGCCCGCTATCCGGAGGGCGAGCAGGTGCCGGTGCCGCCGCACTGGGGTGGCTTCAGGGTGGCTCCGCGGACGGTGGAGTTCTGGCAGGGCCGGGAGAACCGGCTGCACGACCGACTGCGGTACGTGGCGGAGGCGGACGGGAGCTGGCGGGTGGAGCGGCTCAGTCCCTGAGCGCCGACTCCACCAGCGCCGTCCACTGTGCGACCACCTTCTCCCGGCGGCCCTGGTCGTCGGTGAGCAGGTTGGCCAGGCCCAGGCCGCGGGCCATGTCCAGCAGGCCCTGGACCGTCTCCCGTGCGCCCGGTCTCGATTCGTCCGCGCCCAGCAGGTCGACCGCTATCCGGTGGGTCTCGCGGCCGACGCGGGCCTCCAACTCCGTCACTCGCGGGCGGAGTTGTTCCTCGTTGGACGCGGCGACCCACAGGTGGAGGGCGGCGCGGAAGAGCGGGCCGGTGTAGAGGTCGACCAGGGCGGCCACGACCGCCCGGCGGTCGCCCGCCGCGCCCTGCGGGAACAAGGCGCGGATCGCACCGGAGCGCTCCTCGGCGACGTACTCCACGGCCGCCGTGAACAGGTCCTCGCGGGTGGGGAAGTGGTGCTGGGCGGCGCCGCGGGAGACGCCCGCGCGTTCGGCGACGACGGAGACCGTGGAGCCCGCCCAGCCGCGTTCGGCGAGGCAGGCCACGGCGGCTTCGAGGAGCCGCCGGCGGGTGGCCCGGCTGCGGTCCTGCTTCGGCGTGCGTTCGCCGGCGGAACGGTCCGTGCGTTCGCCGGGGGAACGGTCCATACGGTCGCCGACCGTGCTCACAGCGCCCATGCGGGGTCCCGTCGTTCTAGAAAGGCTGTCATGCCCTCGCGGGCCTGCGCGGAGGCGAACAGGCGGGCCGAGAGCGCGGTGAGGTCCGCCGCGTCCCGGTCGAAGGCTTCCAGCACCCTAACCGTGAGCAGCCGTTTCGTCTCGGCCAGGGCTTCGGGGGCGGCTTTGCGCAGTCCTTCCAGGACGGGTTCGAGTACGGCGTCCACGTCGTCGCCGGTCGCCGTCAGCAGGCCGATGCGGGCGGCCTCGGCGGCGTCGAAGCGCTCGCCGGTGAGGTAGTAGCGGGCGAGGGCTCGCGGGTCGGTGCGGGGCAGCAGGGGGAGGGAGATGACGGCGGGGGCGACCCCGATCCGTACCTCCGTGAAGGCGAAGGTCGCCGCGGTGGACGCCGCGCCGATGTCGCAGGCGGCGAGCAGGCCGAGGCCGCCCGCGCGGACGTGGCCGGTGACGCGGGCCAGGACGGGTTTCGGTGCGGCGACGATCTGGCGGAGGAGGCCCACCAGCGCGTCGGGGTCGGGTGGGTTCTTGAGGTCGGCGCCGGCGCTGAAGGTGGTGCCGGTGTGGGTGAGGACGACCGCGCGGACGTCGCCGTCCTTGGCGCAGTCGGTCAGTGCGTCCGCCAACTCGCCGACCAGGGCGGCCGACAGGGCGTTGCGGTTGTGCGGGGAGTCGAGGGTGAGGGTCTCGACGCCCCGCGTGCGGGTGCGGCCGATCAGGGCCGGGTGCGCTGTCATGCGAGCTCCCTCAGTCGGCGGCGCAGGATCTTGCCGGAGGCGGCGCGCGGGACGTCGTCGATGAAGGTGACCTGGCGGACGCGTTTGTAGGGGGCGACGCGTTCGGCGACGTGCATCATGACCTCTCCTTCGGAGAGGTCGGTGGCGGTGGGCTGGCGGACGACGTAGGCGTGCGGGACCTCGTTGCCCTCGTCGTTGTAGACGCCGATGACGGCGGCGTCGGCGATGCCCGGGTGGGTGAGGAGCAGGGCTTCGAGTTCGGCCGGGGCGACCTGGAAGCCCTTGTACTTGATGAGTTCCTTGACGCGGTCGACGACGAACAGCCAGCCGTCGGCGTCGACACGGCCGACGTCGCCGGTGTGCAGCCAGCCGTCGGTGTCGATCATCGCGGCGGTGGCGTCGGGGCGGCCGAGGTAGCCCTTCATGACCTGGGGGCCGCGGATGAGGATCTCGCCGGCCTCGCCGACGCCGAGGTCCTTGTCGGGGTCGTCGAGGGAGACGATGCGCATCTCGGTGCCGGCGATGAGCTTGCCGACGGTGCCGGCGGGGGCCTCGCGCATGCCGTCCAGGGGGACGATATGGGTGCCGGGCGACAGTTCGGTCATGCCGTACGCCTGGCCGACCGGCGGCAGGTTCAGGCGCCGCGAGCAGGCGGCGGCGAGCTGGGCGTCCAGCGGGGCGGCGGCGCTGATGATGTGCCGCAGGGACGACAGGTCGTACTGCGCGACCAGCGGGTGCTTGGCGAGCGCGAGGACGATCGGCGGGGCCACGAACAGGTCGGTGATGCGGTGGTTCTGGATGGCCGCGAGGTAGGTCTCCAGGTCGAAGCGGGGCAGGACGACGACGGTGGCGCCCTGCCGCAGCGGCGCGTTCATCAGGGCGGTCAGGCCGTAGATGTGGAAGAAGGGCAGGACGGCGAGGATGCGGTCGCCGGGTTTCGCCGGGATCAGCGGCTCCAGCTGGGCGAGGTTGGTGGCGATCTGGGAGTGGGTGAGCATCACGCCCTTGGGGATGCCGGTGGTGCCGGAGGAGTACGGCAGCGCCGCCACGTCCTCGACCGGGTCGATGTCGACCTGCGGCTCGGGGGCCGTGGTGCCCAGCATGTCGATGAGCGAGCGGTGTCCGGGCGCGCTGTCGCAGACGAAGATCTCCTCGACTCCGCCGGAGAGTTCGGCCGCCCTGCGGGCCGTTTCGAGGAGGGGGGAGACGGTGACGATCCAGCGGGCCGCCGAGTCGGTGAGCTGCTTGGCGAACTCCTCCGCCGTGGCGAGCGGGTGGACGGTGGTGACGGAGGCGCCCGCGCGCGTGGCCGCGTAGAACGCGGTCGGGAAGGCGATCGTGTTGGGGCTGTGCAGGGCGAGCACGTCCCCCTTGCGCACCCCTGCCTCGGCGAGCCCGGCGGCCACCCGCCGGTGGAAGGCGTCCAGTTGGGCGTACGTGAGGGTGGTGCCGTCGGTGCCGTCGATCAGGGCGGGTACGTCGCCGAACTCGGCGGCGCGGCCCAGTACGGCCTCGTGGATGGGGAGTTCGACGGGCGGGACGTCTGCGTACTCGCTGCGGAACATGGTTCCTCCTCGCACAACGCTGTGCCGGGTCAGGCTCTCAGTACGACTTGGGCAGGCCCAGGGTCTGGTGGGAGACGTAGTTGAGAATCATCTCCCGGCTCACCGGGGCAATACGAGCCACGCGCGCGGCGGTTATCAACGAGGCGAGCCCGAACTCGCGCGTGAGGCCGTTGCCGCCCAAGGTGTGCACGGCCTGGTCCACCGCCTTCACGCAGGCCTCCCCCGCCGCGTACTTCGCCATGTTCGCCGCCTCGCCCGCGCCGGCGTCGTCCCCGGCGTCGTAGAGGTGGGCCGCCTTCTGCATCATCAGGCGGGCCAGTTCCAGGTCGATGTGGGCCTGGGCGAGGGGGTGGGCGATGGCCTGGTGGGCGCCGATGGGGGTGTTCCACACGGTGCGGTCGCGGGCGTAGGTGACGGCCTGCGCGAGTGCGTACCGGCCCATGCCGATCGCGAACGCGGCCGTCATGATGCGCTCGGGGTTGAGGCCGGCGAAGAGCTGGAGGAGACCGGCGTCCTCGTCGCCGACGAGCGCGTCCGCGGGGAGCCGTACCTCGTCGAGCGTCAGCTCGAACTGCTTCTCCGCAGCCTGGAGTTCCATGTCGATCCGGCGGCGGTGGAACCCTTCGGCGTCCCTCGGGACGATGAAGAGGCAGGGCTTGAGGCGGCCGGTGCGGGAATCTTCCGTGCGGCCGACGATGAGGGTGGCGTCGGCGATGTCGACGCCGGAGATGAAGACCTTGCGGCCGGTGAGCAGCCAGTCCCCTGTCTCCGGGTCGCGGCGGGCCGTGGTGGTGATGCGGTGGGAGTTGGAGCCGGCGTCGGGTTCGGTGATGCCGAAGGCCATGGTGCGGGTGCCGTCGGCCAGGGCCGGGAGCCATTCCTGCTTCTGGGTCTCGGTGCCGAAGCGGGCGATGACCGTGCCGCAGATGGCGGGTGAGACGACCATCATCAGCAGGGGGCAGCCCGCGGCGCCGAGCTCTTCGAGGACGATGGAGAGTTCGGAGATGCCGCCGCCTCCGCCGCCGTACTCCTCGGGGAGGTTGACGCCGAGGTAGCCGAGTTTGGCGGCCTCGGACCAGAGGGTCTCTCGGTCGAAGCCGCGGCCGTGGCGCTTGCCCAGCTGGGCGACGGCGGCGCGCAGGGCGGTGTGTTCCTCTGACTCCAGGGTGATGCTCACTGGTCCTCCTCTACGACGGCGAGCAGGGCACCGACGGCGACCTGACCGCCGACGACCGCGTGCAGAACGCTGAGCGTCCCCGTGACCGGGGCCGAAATGCGGTGTTGCATCTTCATCGCTTCGAGCCAGACGATCGGTTCACCGGCCTCGACCTTCGCCCCGGCCTCCAGGCCCTCGGCGATCCTGACCACCGTTCCCGGCATGGGGGCCACCAAGGAGCCCGGGGCCAGCTGTGCCTTCGGGTCGGGGAAGCGGGGCAGGGCCCTCAGCGCGGTCGCGCCGACGTACACCTCGTCGCCGTACCTCGACACCTCGTACCGGCGCCGCACGCCGTCCACTTCGAGTACGACCAGACGTGCGTCCACGTGCACCACCCGCACCCCGGCGGCGTCGTCCGGCTCCCAGCCCTCCCGTGTGTGCCGGTACCGGACCTCGATCTCCTCGCCCGCCACCTCGTACCGCTTCACCTGTGGCTGTGAAGGGACGTTGCGCCAGCCGCCGAAGCGGGAGCGGCCGTGGGCGGCGGCGAGGGCGGCGGCCAGCGGGGCGTGCGGGTCGGGGGGCGTTGAGGTCAACGACGTGAGGTGGCGGTCGTAGAACGCCGTGTTCATGGCCGCTGTCGTGAACTCGTCGTGGCGCAGGGAGTTCACCAGGAGGGTTCTGTTGGTCGTCGGGCCGTGGAGCCGGGCCTGTTCCAACGCGCCGGCCAGTTTGCGGATCGCCTCCGCGCGCGTGGGGGCGTGGGCGACGGCCTTGGCGAGCATCGGGTCGTAGTGGACGCCGATCTCGTCGCCGTCCTCGTAGCCGGTGTCCAGGCGGACGCCGGGGATCGTGAGGCGGTGCAGGGTGCCGGTCTGGGGGGCCCAGTCCTGGGCCGGGTCCTCGGCGTAGAGGCGGGCTTCGACGGCGTGGCCTCGCGCGCGTGGCGGTGATTCGGGGAGGGGCTGTCCTTCCGCAACGGCGATCTGGAGTGCGACCAGGTCCACGTCGAACACCGCCTCCGTCACCGGGTGCTCGACCTGGAGGCGGGTGTTCATCTCCAGGAAGTGCGCCTTGTCGTCGGCGACGAGGAACTCGACGGTGCCCGCGCCGACGTAGGAGACGGCGCGCGCGGCGCGCACGGCCAGCGTGCGCAGCTCCTCTTCGAGCCCCGGGGAGAGCCCGGGCGCCGGTGCCTCCTCGATGACCTTCTGGTGGCGGCGCTGGAGGGAGCAGTCGCGGGTGCCGAGCGCCCAGACCGTGCCGTGGGTGTCGGCGAGGATCTGCACCTCGACATGGCGGCCGTTCTCGATGTACGGCTCGACGAACACCTCACCGTCCCCGAAGGCGCTCGCGGCCTCGGCGCGCGCGCCCTCCAGTGCGGCGCTCAGCTCCTCCAGGCGGCGCACGATCCTCATCCCGCGCCCCCCGCCGCCGGCGGCCGCTTTCACGAGCACCGGCAGGTCGGACGCGCTCACCTCCCCCAGCGGCCGGAGCCCCATCAGCTCCTTCGCGCGCGTCTTGGACGCCATCGCCTCGATCGCCTCGGGCGGCGGGCCGATCCACACCAGCCCCGCGTCCAGGACGGCGCGGGCGAAGTCCGCGTTCTCGGAGAGGAAGCCGTAACCGGGGTGCACGGCGTCCGCGCCGGCGGCGACGGCCGCCTTCACGATCAGGTCGCCGCGCAGATACGTCTCGGCAGGCGTCGCCCCCGGAAGTCGTACCGCCGCGTCGGCCACGCGCGCGTGGAGCGCGTTCGCGTCCGGGTCCGAGTGCACGGCGACGGTTCGGATTCCCCACTCACCGCAGGTGCGGAAGATCCGGCAGGCGATCTCGCCCCGGTTGGCGACGAGCACAGTCCCTATCAAGTGATCCCTCACATCCCTCACATCCGGAAGACGCCGAAGCCGCCGCGCGCACCCTCGTACGGCGCCGTGTGGATGGCCGACAGGCACAGGCCGAGGACCGTGCGGGTGTCGCGCGGGTCGATGACGCCGTCGTCGTAGAGGCGGCCGGAGAGGAACATCGGCAGCGACTCGGACTCGATCTGCTGCTCCACCATGGCCCGCAGGGCCGCGTCGGCCTCGTCGTCGTACGGCTGCCCCTTCGCCGCCGCCGACTGCCGGGCGACGATGGAGAGGACGCCCGCCAGCTGCTGCGGTCCCATCACGGCGGACTTGGCGCTGGGCCAGGCGAAGAGGAAGCGGGGGTCGTAGGCGCGGCCGCACATGCCGTAGTGGCCGGCGCCGTAGGAGGCACCCATGAGGACCGAGAGGTGGGGCACCCTGCTGTTGCTCACCGCGTTGATCATCATCGCGCCGTGCTTGATGATGCCGCCCTGCTCGTACTCCTTGCCGACCATGTAGCCGGTGGTGTTGTGGAGGAAGAGGAGGGGGATGTCGCGCTGGTTGGCGAGCTGGATGAACTGGGCGGCCTTCTGCGACTCCTCGGAGAAGAGCACCCCCTGGGCGTTGGCCAGGATGCCGACCGGGTAGCCGTGCAGGGCCGCCCAGCCGGTCGTCAGGCTCGTGCCGTACAGCGGTTTGAACTCGTCGAAGTCGGAGGCGTCGACGATCCGGGCGATGACCTCGCGCGGGTCGAAGGGGGTCTTGAGGTCGCCCGGGACGATGCCGAGGAGTTCGTCGGCCGCGTACTTGGGCGGCTCGGCGAGGGGCGGATCGGCGTACGCCTTGCGGTGGTTGAGGCGGGCGACCACGCGGCGCGCCTGCCGCAGGGCGTCCTGCTCGTCGACGGCGAAGTAGTCGGCGAGGCCCGACACGCGCGCGTGCATCTCCGCGCCGCCCAGCGACTCGTCGTCGCTCTCCTCGCCGGTGGCCATCTTGACGAGGGGCGGACCGCCGAGGAACACCTTGGCGCGCTCCTTGACCATGATCACGTGGTCGGACATGCCGGGGATGTAGGCCCCGCCCGCCGTGGAGTTGCCGAAGACGACCGCGACCGTGGGGATGCCGGCGGCGGAGAGCCGCGTCAGATCCCGGAAGATGGCGCCCCCCGGGATGAAGATCTCCTTCTGGGACGGCAGGTCGGCGCCACCGGACTCCACCAGGCTGATGCAGGGCAGCCGGTTGGCGAGGGCGATGTCGTTCGCCCGGAGCGCCTTCTTCAGGCTCCACGGGTTGCTCGCACCGCCGCGCACGGTCGGGTCGTTGGCGGTGATCAGGCACTCCACGCCCTCGACCACCCCGATACCGGTGACGAGCGAGGCACCGACCGGGTACTCGCTGCCCCACGCGGCCAGCGGGGACAGTTCCAGGAAGGGCGTGTCCGGGTCGAGGAGCAGTTCGATGCGCTCGCGGGCCAGCAACTTTCCGCGCGTGCGGTGGCGCTCCACATATTTCGGACCGCCCCCGGCCAGCGCCTTGGCGTGCTCGGCGGTCAGCTCGTCCAGCTTGGCGAGCATGGTCTCGCGGTGGGCGAGGTAGTCGGCGCCTTTCACGTCCAGCGCGGACGACAGGACGGTCACAGGAGGGCCTCCGGGATGTCCAGGTGGCGGGAGCGCAGCCATTCGCCGAGCGCCTTGGCCTGCGGATCGAAGCGGTGCTGGGCGGCGACACCGGCGCCGAGGATGCCCTCGACGACGAAGTTGAGGGCCCGCAGATTGGGGAGTTGGTGCCGGATGACCTTCAAGTCCGCTGTCTCCGGCAGGAGTTCACGGAAGCGGTCGACGGTGAGGGTGTGCGCGAGCCAGCGCCAGGCCTCGTCGGTCCGGACCCACACGCCCACGTTGGCGTTGCCGCCCTTGTCCCCGCTGCGGGCCCCGGCGACGAGGCCGAGCGGGGCGCGTCGGGTGGGGCCCTGCGGAAGGGGGGCGGGCGGCTCGGGTTCGGCGGGATCTTCGAGTACGAGGGTGTCGCGGGCCGGCGCCACAGGGATGCGGCGGCCGTCATGGAGGACGGCCACATGGTCGACGGCGCCATGGGGGACGTACACATCCTCGAAGACCCCATAAGGCGCGCCTTTTCCAGGTGGCGCGAGCACATGGAAGCCGGGGTAGCTGGCGAGGGCGAGTTCGACCGCGGCGCCGCTCAGGGCCCGCCCGACCGCGTCCTGGTCGGGGTCCCGTACGACGAGCCGCAGCAGGGCGCTGGCAGTCTCCTCGGTGTCGGCGTCCACGCGATCGGTGCGGGCCAACTCCCAGCGGGCGGAGGCGACTTTGCCGACGACCGGTTCCATCTGCGCCCGCACCAGCGCCGCCTTCGCCTCGATGTCGAGGCCGGTGAGGACGAAGACGACCTCGTTGCGGAAGCCGCCGAGCTTGTTCAGGCCGACCTTGAGGGTGGGCGGCGGGGCCTCGCCGCGGACGCCGGAGACGCGGACGCGGTCGGGGCCGTCCTGGGTGAGGCGGACGGTGTCGAGGCGGGCGGTGACGTCGGGGCCGGCGTACCGGGCGCCCTGGGTCTCGTACAACAGCTGGGCGGTGACCGTGCCGACGTCGACGAAGCCGCCGGTGCCGGGGTGTTTGGTGATGACGGCGGCGCCGTCCTCGTGGAGTTCGGCGAGGGGGAAGCCGGGGCGGCGGAGGTCGTGGGAGCCGTCGGCGAAGAAGGCGTAGTTGCCGCCCGTCGTCTGGGTGCCGCACTCCAGGACGTGCCCGGCGACGACCGCGCCCGCGAGCCGGTCGAAGTCCGCCGGCCCCCAGCCGAAGTGGGCCGCGGCGGGCCCGGTGACCAGGGCGGCGTCCGTCACCCGCCCGGTGACGACCACGTCGGCGCCCGCGCGCAGGCACTCCGCGATGCCGAAGCCGCCGAGGTAGGCGTGGGCGGCGAGGCTGCCGGGGTGGGCGGAGGTCAGGTTGTCGCCCTCGACGTGGGCGACGCGGACGGCGATACCGAGACGGTCGGCCAACTCCCTTACTCGGTCGGCGAGTCCGGCCGGGTTCAGGCCACCGGCGTTGGCGACGATCCGTACGCCCCGCTCCTGCGCGAGGCCGAGGCACTCCTCCAACTGCCGCAGGAACGTGCGGGCGTACCCGGCGCCGGGGTCCTTCAGCCGGTCGCGACCGAGGATGAGCATGGTCAGCTCGGCGAGGTAGTCGCCGGTGAGGACGTCGAGTTCACCGCCGGTGAGCATCTCGCGGAGGGCGTCGAAGCGGTCGCCGTAGAAGCCGGAGGCGTTGCCGATGCGCAGGGTCATTCTCCGGCCCCTTTGGGTGCGCGCCCGTCGCCCGGCGGGCCCGCGAAGGCCTGGGCGATGTCCAGCCACCGGTCGGCGTACTCGCCCACGGCGGTCAGGGCGAGATCGGTGCGATGGGCGCGCTGGGTGACCAGGAGGCAGAAGTCGAGGGCGGGGCCGGTGACGCGGTCGGTGGCGTTCTCGGGACCGTGGATCCACAACGCACCGGACGGAGCGACGAGTTCGACCCGGAACTCCTCGAACGGCGGGGTCAGTCCGTGCACGCCGAAGGCGAAGTCGCGGGTGCGGACGCCGAGTCGGGCGATGTGCCGGAGCCGGTCGGTGGGGGTGCGGGTCACGCCCAGCGCGTCCGCCACGTCCCCGGCGTGCGCCCAGGTCTCCATGAGGCGGGCGGTGGCCATGGAGGCGGTGGACATGGGCGGGCCGTACCAGGGGAAACGGGCGCCGGGCGGAGCGGCACGCAGGGCGTCGGCCAGGTCCTCGCGCCCCGCCCGCCAGTAGGCGAGCAGCCGCTCCGGAGGCTTCGCCGCCCCCTCCTCGGCACCGTTGTCCACGAAGTCCCCGGGTGCGGCCAGCGCCTTCTCGACCTCACGGGAGAAGGCCGCCTGATCGGTCACGGCGAGCAGGGAGGAGTGGTCCGTCCAGGCGAGGTGGGCGATCTGGTGGGCGACGGTCCAGCCGGGGGCGGGGGTCGGCAACGACCACTGCTCCTTGCTCAACCCGGCCACGAGCTGGTCGAGTTCCTCGCTCTCCGCGCACAGGTCGTCGATGACGGGCGTGGGGTCTGCCATGGCAGCGAGGATGGCAGCCGGCTCATAAACAAGCAAGCGCGCTTGCATTCTTTTTTCCGTCCCGCCGAGCCCCGTCCCGCCGAGCCCCGTCCCGTCGAGTTCGGTCCCGTCGAGTTCGGTCCCGCCGAGTGAGTACGGCTACTCATGCCGTCGCCGGGCGGCGCGGGAACGATGGGCGAGGAGGGTGGGCATCCGACCTGGAAGGTGGGGCATGGGCAGGTTTCTGGCGGGGGTCGGGGCCGTGGTCGCGGCCGGGGTGGCGCTGATCGTGGCGTATCTGGCGGGGGCGCCGGCGGATGTGGTGTTCGGGGCCGGGGCGGGGGTGCTGAGCCTGCTGTGGCTGCTGCTTCTGCTGACCGTGCCGTGGAACCTCTACTTCCGGGCGCACGCCGTGCTCGCGGAGATCGCGGTGAGCCGGGAGAAGGGCCTCAAGATCTCCTCGTCCCGGGACGCCGAGGCCCGGCGGATCGCCCGCGCGATGCTGCGGACGGCGGTCGCGGGGCATGTGGTGACGGCGGCGGTCGTCGTCGCGGTCACCTGGGCGACGGGCGCGTTGACGGGCTACTGGTTCGCCGCGTTCTTCCTGCTGAGTACGTTCTTCCGCCCGGCCGGCGCCTGGTTCGGCCAGCTCCGGCGGCGGCTCGGGACGCTGCTCAAGGACGTCACGTATCCCCGGGACGACGTGGTCGAGCTGAACGCCCGCCTCGACCGCGCCGAGACCGGGACGCGGGTGCTGGAGGAGAAGGCGGAGGAACAGTACCGGGCCCTCGCCGAGCTGCGCCGGACCGTGGACGCGCTGGCGATGAGCGCGTACGAACGGGCCGAGGAGGCGGACCGCAGGATCGCCGCGCTGGGCCGGGAGTTCGAGTCCACGGTGAACCGCCTCACCGACAACCAGGAGATCATCGCGGGGGTGAAGGCGTTCCTGCGGATGGTGCGCGCACCGGAGCTGCCGGGGGATGCGGCGGCGTCGGGCTGAGCGGGGTGCTGTTCCCCTCGGGCCGACCGGGCTGACCGGGCTGACCGGGCTGCTGTACCCCCCAGGCTGAGCGGGGTGACCTGGGTTCAGTGCCCCTCGGGCACCTCCGCCTTCCCCCGCCCCGTCTGCGTCAGCACCACGCCCATGCTGGCCGCGATGACCAGGGCGATCGCGGCGGCCTCCGTCGCGGACAGGGCCTGGCTCAGGACCAGGAAGCCGGCCGTCGCGGCGATGGCCGGTTCCAGGCTCATGAGGATGGCGAAGGTGGAGGCGGGCAGGCGGCGCAGGGCGATGAGTTCCAGGGTGTAGGGCAGGACCGAGGAGAGGACGGCCACCGCCGAGCCCAGGGCGATGGTCGTGGGGTCGAGGAGCCTGGTGCCGGACTCGACGATGCCGAGCGGCAGGAACACCACCGCCGCGACCGCCATGGCGAGGGCGAGCCCGTCCGCCTGCGGGAAGCGGCGGCCGGTGCGGGCGCTGAAGACGATGTACGCCGCCCACATGGCGCCCGCGCCCAGGGCGAAGAGGACGCCCACGACGTCGAGGCTGCCGAAGCCGCCGCCGCTGAGCAGCACGACACCGGCGAGGGCCAGGCCGGCCCAGACGAGGTTGATCGCGCGGCGGGAGGCGAGGACCGACAGGGCGAGGGGGCCGAGGACCTCCAGGGCGACCGCCGGACCGAGCGGGATGCGGGCGATCGACTGGTAGAAGAGGCCGTTCATCCCGGCCATCGTGAGGCCGAAGACGATCACCGTGGCCCAGTCGGCGCGGCCGTGTCCGCGTACCCGCGGCCGGCACACCACCAGCAGCACGAGCGCCGCCGCCACCAGCCGCAGCGTCACCACGCCGAGCGCCCCGGCGCGCGGCATCAGGCTCGCCGCGAGGGCCCCGCCGAACTGCACGGAGATGCCCGCGGACAGCACCAGGCCGATGGAGCCGAGGGAGCGTCGGCGCGGGGTGCCCGCCGACGGCTGGGCGGTGGAGGTCTCGGCAACCAGGGGTGCCGAAAGCGAGTCGGCGGCGGTGCTGGGGGTGCTCACGGGGCCTTCCAGGGGTTCGGCACGCGGGACGTTCATCTCGATGTACTGTCCAGTCCAGAGTAATGGACTACGTCAGGAACGTGAACCCCTTTTGCCGCTGTCCGGAGCGAGCCTCTCTACCGCCGCGCCATGTACAGGTCCAGCGCCTTGTGCAGCAGCCGGTTGATCGGGAAGTCCCACTCCCCCAGGTACTCGATGGCCTGACCGCCCGTGCCGACCTTGAAGCGGAGCAGGCCGAGGAGGTGGTTGGAGTCCTCCAGGGTGTCGGTGATGCCGCGCAGGTCGTAGACGGCGGCGCCCAGCTCGTGGGCGTCGGCCATCATCCGCCACTGCATCGCGTTGTTCGGCTGGACCTCGCGCTTGTGGGCGGTGGAGGCGCCGTACGAGTACCAGACGTGCTCGCCGACCGTGAGCATCGTGGCCGCGGCGAGGACGTCGCCGTCGTGGCGGGCGAGGTACAGGCGCATGCGGTCGGGGTGTTCGGCGTTGAGGACGGTCCACATGCGCTGGAAGTAGGCGAGCGGGCGCGGGATGAAGCGGTCGCGTTCGGCGGTCTCGGTGTAGAGGGCGTAGAACGCCGGGAGATCCTCGGGGCCGCCCCGCACGACCTCGACTCCCGCCTTCTCGGCCTTCTTGATGTTGCGCCGCCACTGCTGGTTGAGGCCGCGGTGGATCTCGTCCAACGACCGCCCGGCGAACGGGACTTGGAACACGTAACGGGGCTGTCCGGCGGCGAAGCCGTCCTCGCCGCCCGGCTCCGTCTGCTGCCAGCCCGCCCGCCGCAGCCGGTCGGCGACGTCGAAGGCACGGGGTTCGTACGACGTCGCCTCGGCGTCCCGCAGCCGCCGGGCGGCCGGGTCGGCGATCGCTGCCTTCACGGCGTCGGCGCTCCAGCGGCGCACGACGACGGGCGGCCCCATCTTCACCGAGAACGCGCCCTGCTGCCTGAGATGGACGAGCATCGGCTCCAGCCAGCGCTCGGCGAGCTCGGCGTCGTACCAGTCGATGAGCGGCCCCTCGGGCAGATACGCGAGGTACTTCTTCAGCTTCGGCACCGGCCGGTACAGCACCAGCCCCACCCCCACCAGCCGCTCCCCCTCGTCGAACCACCCGAGACTCTCCGCCCGCCAGTCCGGCTTCACCTCGCCCCAGGCGGGGATCTGGGTGTGGCTGGCGGAGGGACGGGCGGCGATGAAGGCGAGGTGGTCGGGGCGGGAGATGGGACGGAGACGGAGGGACATGGACAGTGCTCCTGTGGATCGGCTGCGGCTACCCCGGCTACCCGGATCCCGTCACTCTACGAACTGTCCGGCCGCCCTCCCCCCACCCCAACGATCACGCCTCCCGCCCTTCCCACCGGACGTCCGGTCACGCCTCCAGCCCCTCCGCCAGCACCTCCGCCAGATGCCTCCCCCGCACCCCCGCCAGCTGTTCCAACTGTGTCCGGCAGGAGTAGCCGTCCGCCAGGATCACCGTCCCGGCGGTCGCCTCGCGCACGGCCGGCAGCAGCTGCTCCTCCGCGCAGGCCCGTGACACCTCGAAGTGCCCTGCCTCGAAGCCGAAGTTGCCCGCCAGGCCGCAGCAGCCGCCGGTCAACTCCCCGTCCAGGCCCGCCGCTTCGCGCAGGCGGCGGTCGGCCATGTCGCCCAGGACCGCGTGCTGGTGGCAGTGGGTCTGGCCGGCCGCCGGGCGGTTCACGCGCGGTGGGGTCCAGTCGGGGGCCAGGCGTTGCAGCGCCTCCGCGAAGGTGAGGACGCGGGATGACAGCGCGGCCGCGCGCGGGTCGTCGCGGAGGAGTTCCGGCAGGTCCGTGCGCAGGGCCGCCGCGCAGCTCGGTTCCAGGACGACGACCGGGAGGTCCGTCGCCAGCACCGGTGCCATCAGGTCGAGGGTGCGGCGCATGACCGTACGGGCGCGGTCGAGCTGGCCCGTCGAGACGTACGTCAGCCCGCAGCAGACCCGGCCGCGGCGGGCCGTGAGCGGGGCGAAGGTGGGTGAGGAGGTGTGAAGGGTGGGCGGGAGGACCAGCGAGAGGCCCGCCGCTTCCAGGACCCGGACCGCCGCGCGGCCCACCTCGGGCGACAGGTGCTCGGTGAAGGTGTCCGGCCACAGCACCACCTTCGGGCCGGTACCTGCCGGAGTCGGCCGCCTCCCCCACCACCGCGTGAACGTCTCCCCCGCCACCCGCGGAAGCCGCCGCTCGGGCGCGATCCCGCCCAGCCGTTTCGCCGCCCACGCCAACGGCCCCACCGCGGCCAGCGCGTTGACCACCGCCGCCGTGCGCGTACGTGCCACCGCCCGCAGCCACACCGGCAGCCGGCCCATCACGTAGTGGGCGGCCGGCCTGCGGCGCCCGGCGTAGTGGTGGTGCAGGAACTCCGCCTTGTACGTGGCCATGTCCACCCCGACCGGGCAGTCCGAGCGGCAGCCCTTGCAGGACAGGCACAGGTCAAGCGCCTCCCGCACCTCCTCCGAGCGCCAGCCGTCGGTCACCACCTCGCCCGCGAGCATCTCGTGCAGCAGCCGGGCGCGCCCGCGCGTGGAGTGCGCCTCCTCGCCGGTCGCCCGGAACGACGGGCACATCACGGCAGACCCGGCCACCGACGTCGTACGGCACTTCGCGACGCCCACGCAGCGGCGGACCGCGGCCGAGAAGTCGCCGCCGTCGCCGGGGTAGCCGAAGGCCACGTCGACCGGTTCGCGGGGGAGGGCCGAGAAGCGGAGGTTGGTGTCCAGCGGGGCCGGGCGGACCAGCATGCCGGGGTTGAGGAGGTCGTCCGGGTCCCAGACGCCCTTGGCGCGCTCGAAGAGGGACACCAGCTCCGCGCCGTACATCCGCGGCAGCAGCTCCGCCCGCGCCTGCCCGTCGCCGTGCTCCCCGGACAGCGAACCGCCGTGCGCCACGACCAGGTCGGCGAGTTCCTCGGAGAACCGGCGGAAGCGGGCGACGCCCTTGTCGGTGAGCAGGTCGAAGTCGATGCGGACGTGGATGCAGCCGTCACCGAAGTGGCCGTACGGCGTCCCGCGCAGCCCGTGGTCGGTGAGGAGGCGCCTGAAGTCCCGTAGGTACGCGCCCAGTCGGGGCGGCGGCACCGCGCAGTCCTCCCAGCCGGGCCAGGCCTCGGAGCCGTCCGGCATCCGGGTCGCGGTCCCGGAGGCGTCCTCCCTGATGCGCCACAGGGCCCGCTGTCCGGCCGGGTCGGTCACCACCAGCGCGTCCACGACGTCCGCGGCCCGCACGACCGTCTCCGCACGCGCGCGTGCCTCGGCCTCGGTGTCGCCGCCGGTCTCCACGAACAGCCAGGCCCCGCCGCGCGGGAGGGCGGCCGCCGAGGGCACCAGGTCGGCCGCCATGCCCTCCACGGTCAGGGGGTGGTGGAGCAGCAGCCCGGCGGCGGCCTCGGCGGCCGCGCCCTCGTCCGCGTACCCCAGCACGGCCAGCGCACGCGCGCGGGGCGCCGCCACCAGCCGTACGACCGCCTCGGTCAGCACGCCGAGGGTGCCCTCGCTGCCGCAGAAGGCGCGGGCGACGTCGGCGCCCTTCTCCGGCAGCAGCGCGTCCAGCGCGTACCCGGAGATGCGGCGGGGCAGCTCCGGGAAGCCGGTGCGCAGCCGGGCGAGGTCGCCCGCCACCAGGTCGCGCAGGCCGTCCGGGGCGCCGGCCCAGTCCTGCCCGAGCCGCAGCCGCCGGCCACGCGCGGTGATCACGTCGAGTGCGCGGACGCTGTCGGCGGTCGTCCCCCAGGCCACCGAGTGCGAGCCGCAGGAGTTGTTGCCGATCATGCCGCCGAGCGTGCAGCGGCTGTGGGTGGAGGGGTCGGGGCCGAAACGCAGGCCGTACGGGGCGGCGGCGTCCTGAAGGCGGTCCAGGACCAATCCGGGCTGGACGACGGCCGTACGGGACTCCGGGTCGAGGGCGACCAGGCGGTTCATGTGGCGGGTGAAGTCCAGCACGACACCGGTGCCGGTGGCCTGACCGGCGATCGACGTCCCGCCGCCGCGCGGCACCACGGGCACGCCGCGCTCCCGGCACACCGCGAGGACCGCCGCCACGTCGTCGGCGTCTCTCGGCGCCACCACCCCCAGCGGGACCCGCCGGTAGTTGGACGCGTCCATGGTCATCAGCGCCCGGGACGTGACGTCGAACCCGACCTCACCCCGGACGGCCGCCCGCAGCGCCGACTCGAGATCCGTCATGGCTCCAGCATGCATCCGACCACTGACAGTGACGAAACACCGACGGCGACGAACCCACCGCGCGCCGCCGGAATCTGTGAACGCCTCCAGAACCTACCCAGTTTGATCACCAACTCCCATATAGTGACCGCTTATTGAGCGACAGGCGTCGCTTCTCGCCCAGGAATGCACAGCGGCCCCCTACCGAGGACCCGACTCATGACCGCCCCAAACCTGCCCGGCGAACGCCCCACCGCCCGCGCCCTCCTGACCGCCCCGCTGCTCACCGCCGTGCTCGCCGCGCTCGCGGTCACCGGCGCGGTGGCCCGGGCGCCGGAGTCGGTACGCATCCCGCTCGCCCTCGGTGCCGGTGCGGGCGCGCTGCTGCTGACCGCGGCCGTCGCCGTGGCCGCCCACGCCACGCAGAACGCCCGGATCACCCGCCGCCGCCTCGAAGCCGTCACCCTCGACGCCGGGCGGCTGCTCCAGGACCGGGCCCGGCAGAGCGCGGAGTTCGACCAGGAGCGCGTGCAGCTGACCGAGGAGCTGACCCACGAGCGGGCCCGGCACGCCACCGAACTCACCCGGGAACGCGCCCGGCTCACCGCCGAGTTGGAGGAGCAGCGGGCCCGCCTCACCGCCGCGAACGCCCGCCTCACCGAGCGCGCCCGCCGCGCCGAGCAGGAGCGGTCCACCGCCCTGTCGGCCACCGCCAACGCGGCCGGCCGCATGCAGGCCCTGGCCACCGGCATGCTCGCCGACCTGCGCGCCATGGAGGAACGGCACGACGACGAGGACGTCCTCGCCGACCTCCTCCACCTCGACCACCGCACCGCCCAGGCGGGCCGCCTCGCCGACTCCGTCGCCGTCCTCACCGGCGCCCGCTCCGGCCGCCGTTGGGCCCGCCCCATCGCCATGGAGTCGATCCTGCGCGGCGCGATGGGCCGCATCAGCGGCTACCGGCGGGTGCGGGTGCACTCCGCCTGCGAGGCCGCCGTCGCCGGGCACGCCGCCGAAGGCGTGATGCACGCGCTCGCCGAACTCCTCGACAACGCGGCGAACTTCTCCCCGCCGACCGCCGAGGTCCACGTGTACGTCGAGGAGGTCCCGGCCGGGGTCATCGTCTCCGTCGAGGACAGCGGCCTCGTCATGGGCGAGACCCAACTCCGGCGCGCCGAACGGGCGGTGTCGGGCGACGACGCCGAACTCGGCGGCCTCACCGGCACCCGTCTCGGCCTCGCGGTCGTGGGCCGCCTGTCCCGCAAGTACGGCCTCACGGTCTCCTTCCGCCCCTCGGCCCGCGGCGGCACCGGCGTCCTGATGCTCGTACCCCAGGACATCCTCGTACCGGAGCAGCCGGCCCCGCGCCCGCACGGGGCGCGGACGCTTCCGCAGGTGGAGAGTGCGGCGGCCGAAGGTGCGGGGGCGGGTACGGCCGTACGGGCCGACACCACGCCGGCCGGGCCGGCCCCGGGCACGGAGGCGGACCCGGCCCCGGACGCGCCGTCCACCCCGGCCCCCGACCCCGTTCCCACCCACGAGTCCCCCGACCACAGCGCCGCCACCCTTCCCGACGACCTGCCCACGGGCCGGTCCGAAGGCTGGCCGGAAGGACGGCCGGAAGGCCGCCCCGAAGGGCTTCCCGACGGCCTTCCCAAGCGCCGCCGGGGCCGCGCCCTCGCCGCGGCCGAGCGGGAGCAGCGGGAGCGGGTACGCGCGCGTGCCGCCGAAACGGCCAGGACCGCCGGGACCGCGAGGACCACCGGCACCATCGGAACCGGCGGTTCCACCAACGCCTCCGGTGCCACCGGTGCCCCTGGCGCACTCGGCGCCGGCGCACCCACCGGCCACGCCAGGCCCACCGAATCCGCCGGCCACACCAGGCCCACCCGTTCCACCGGTCCCGCCGACGACACCCCCGCCCGAGCCATCCGCTTCAGCAGCTTCCGGCAAGCCGTACGCGGCACCCTCACCGACCAGAGCGACCCCGCCACTCCGGCGCCCGCGGAGACCCCCGAACCGGCCACCCCGGCCCACACCCACCCCACCCCGGAAGGCGACCCCACGTCATGACCGGCACGACCACCGCCGACGAGAAGCTCACCTGGCTCATCGAGGGCCTGCTGGAGCGCACCCCGGGCGCGCGGCACGCGCTCGTCCTCTCTCGGGACGGGCTGAAGTTGTGCCGCACGCCGGAGCTCACCGTCGACCAGGCCGACCAGCTCGCCGCGATCGCCGCCGGCATCCAGGCCCTGTCGCAGGGCGCGTCCGTGGAGTTCGGGGACGGCACCGGCGGCGTACGGTCGGCGATGACCGAGTTCTACGGCGGTGTCCTGTTCATCGTGGAGGCCGGCGAGGGCGCTCATCTGGCCGTCGTCACCACCGAGGACGCCGACGCCGGTCTCGTCGGGCACAACATGAGCGAGCTCGTCGAGCAGCTCGGCGCCCATCTGACCGCGCAGCCCCGGACGTCATGAGCCGCCCCGGCAGGGACGACTCACCCGACCGTCTGTACACCCTCACCGGTGGCCGCGCGCACGCCACTCCGGACAGCCCCTTCGACCTGGTGACGCTCGTGGTCGCCGAGTGCGATCCGACCCCCGGCATGCAGTCGGAGCACGCGGCGATCCTGAAGCTGACCCAACTGCCGACGGCTGTCGTCGAGTTGGCGGCCGAGCTGAAGCTGCCGGTGAGCATCACCAAGATCCTGCTCGGCGACCTGCTCACGTCGGGCCGCGTCAGCGCCCGCCACCCCCGCAAGGCCGCTGTCCCCGACCCCGACGTCCTGGAACAGGTGCTCGTTGGACTCCGCAACCTCTGAGGCAGCCGTGGAGGCAGCCGCCCGCACCCCGCTGGGTGCCACCGCCGACAACGGCCTCAAGATCGTCGTCGTCGGCGGTTTCGGCGTCGGCAAGACCACCCTCGTCCGCTCGGTCAGCGAGATACGTCCCCTCAACACCGAGGAGACGATGACCCGGACCGGCGAGCACATCGACGACATCAGCGAGGTCCGGGGCAAGTCGGCGACCACCGTCGCCTTCGACTTCGGCCGCATCACGCTCGACGCCCGCAATGTGCTGTACCTGTTCGGCGCGCCCGGCCAGGAACGGTTCTGGTTCCTGTGGGACCGGCTGTTCTCCGGGACGCTCGGCGCGGTCGTACTCGTCGACACCCGCCGTATCGACGACAGTTGGTACGCCATCGACCGGCTCGAACACCACGGCACGCCGTTCGTCGTGGCCTGCAACGACTTCGGCGGCCCGGCCTACGCCCCGGGCCGGATCCGCGACGCCCTCGACCTCGATCCGCAGGTCCCGCTGCTCGACTGCGACGCCCGCTCCCGGGCCTCGGGCAAGCAGGTCCTGATCACCCTGGTCGAGCACGTCCGGGACACGTACGCCGGCCACCCCCACACTCCCCACTCCCCCGTACCCGAACAGGAGTTGACGCGGTGACCGCCCCCGTACCCCTCAGCGGCCCCAGGTTCCAGACCGAACCGGCGCGGCTGTACCGGGAGATGCGGCGCGACCACGGTGCCGTCACCCCGGTCGTGCTCGACGGCGACATCCCGGCGTGGCTGGTGCTCGGCTACCGCGAGCTGCACCAGGTCACCGGCGATCCGGTGCTGTTCAGCCGGGACTCCGAGCTGTGGAACCAGTGGGACCGCATCCCCGACGACTGGCCGCTGCTGCCGATGATCGGCCGCAAGCAGCCGTCGATCCTCTACACGGTCGGCGAACGGCACCGCGAGCGGGCGGCGATGATCAGCGAGGCGCTGGAGGCGGTGAGCCCGTCCGAACTGCGGGCCTACGCCGAGACGTTCGCCGACGAGCTGATCGACGCGGTGTGCGCCGAGGGCGAGACGGACATCGTCGGCAACTACGCGATGCTGCTGCCGGTACGGGTCCTGGCCCGGCTGTACGGCTTCTCCGACGAGCAGGGTCCGGGCCTGGTCACCGCCCTCAACGACATGATCGACGGGCGGGAGCGGGCCCTCGCGGGCCAGACGCACCTCGCCGGCTCCATGTTCCAGCTCCTCGCCGACCGGCGCGCCGAACCGGCCGACGACGTGGTCTCCCGGATGCTCGCCCACCGCGGCGGGTTCACGGACGAGGAGATCGCCCAGGACCTGATGGTGATGATGGCGGCGGGACACCAGCCGACCGCCGACTGGATCGGCAACTCGCTGCGGCTGATGCTGACCGACGAACGGTTCGCGGCCTCCCTGTTCGGCGGCCGCAACAGTGTCGCCGACGCCATGAACGAGGTCCTGTGGGAGGACACGCCGACCCAGAACGTGGCCGGTCGCTGGGCGTCCCGCGACACCCAGCTCGGCGGGCGCCGGGTCCGCGCCGGCGACCTGCTGCTGCTCGGCCTCCAGGGCGCCAACTCCGATCCGCAGGTGCGCACCGACGGCTCCACGCTCACCGGCGGCAACAGCGCCCACTTCTCCTTCGGACACGGCGAGCACCGGTGCCCGTTCCCCGCGCAGGAGGTCGCCGAGGTCATCGCGCGGACCGGCATCGAGGTCGTCCTGGACCGCCTGCCCGACATCGACCTCGCGGTCCCCGCCGACTCCCTGACGCGCCGCCCCTCACCGTGGCTGCGGGGGCTGACCGCACTGCCGGTCCGCTTCACGCCGGTGCCGGCCCGCTGAGCCCCACGCCGGTCCGCCGCACGCCGGTGCCCGCGCTCTGACACCTACGTCCTCTTTCTCTTTGGAGACCCCTATGACCACTGACCTGGAACAGACGCGCATAGCCCTCGACCCGTTCGTCACCGACCTGGACGGCGAGAGCGCGCGGCTGCGGGAGGCCGGTCCGCTGGCCGCCGTGGAGCTGCCCGGCGGGGTGCCCGTCTGGGCGGTCACGCACCACGCCGAGGCGAAGGCGCTGCTGACCGACCCGCGGCTGGTGAAGGACATCAACGTGTGGGGCGCCTGGCAGCGCGGGGAGATCCCCGCGGACTGGCCGCTGATCGGCCTGGCCAACCCGGGCCGCTCCATGCTGACCGTCGACGGCGCCGACCACCGCCGGATGCGCACGCTGGTCGCGCAGGCGCTGACGCCGCGCCGGGTGGAGGAGATGCGGGAGCGGATCACGGCGCTGACCGAGAAGCTGCTCGACGGCCTGGAGGGCGACACCGTCGACCTCAAGGCGGCCTTCGCCTACCCCCTCCCCATGTACGTCATCGCCGACCTCATGGGCCTGGCCGAGGAGAAGCTGCCCCGTCTGAAGGAGCTGTTCGAGAAGTTCTTCTCGACGCAGACGCCGCCGGAGGAGGTCGTCGCCACGCTGATGGAGCTGGCGGGCATCATGGCGGAGACGGTGGCCGCCAAGCGCGCCGAGCCCGGCGACGACCTCACCTCGGCCCTCATCCAGGCCTCCGAGAACGGCGACCACCTCACCGACGAGGAGATCGTCTCCACGCTCCAGCTGATGGTCGCGGCGGGCCACGAGACGACGATCTCCCTCATCGTCAACGCGGTGGTCCAGCTCTCACTCCACCCGGTCCAGCGCGCCCTGGTCCTGGCGGGTGAGGTCGACTGGTCCTCGGTGGTCGAGGAAACGCTTCGCCACTCCACTCCCACCTCCCACGTCCTGATCCGCTTCGCGACGGAGGACGTCCAGGTCGGCGACAAGGTCCTCCCGGCGGGCGACGCGCTGATCGTGTCGTACGCCGCGATCGGCCGCGACGAGCAGGCCCACGGCCCCACGGCGGGCGAGTTCGACATCACCCGCACCTCCCCCAACCGCCACATCAGCTTCGGCCACGGCCCGCACGTCTGCCCGGGAGCGGCGCTGTCCCGGCTGGAGGCGGGCGTGGCCCTGCCGGCCCTGTACGCCCGCTTCCCGGCCCTCGACCTGGCGGTCCCGGCGACGGAGCTGCGCAACAAGCCGGTGGTGACGCAGAACGACCTGTTCGAGCTGCCGGTCCGGCTGACCCCGTAACCCTTCGTCGATACGCACCGTTCCACGAGCCGGTGCCGTCGTCTCATCGAACGGACACGTTTCCGTGCGGTTTCTCCGAGGCGATACGCTCCGGCTCGTGGCTGAGATCCAGATTCCCGCTGACATCAAGCCCGCCGACGGACGTTTCGGCGCGGGCCCCTCCAAGGTGCGTGTCGAGGCGCTGGACGCCCTCGCCGCGACCGGTACCTCCCTGCTCGGCACCTCCCACCGCCAGGCTCCGGTCAAGAACCTGGTCGGCAAGGTGCGCGAGGGGATCTCCGAGCTGTTCTCCCTCCCCGAGGGCTACGAGGTGATCCTCGGCAACGGCGGCTCCACCGCGTTCTGGGACGTCGCGACCCACGGTCTGATCGAGAACAAGTCGCAGCACCTGAACTTCGGCGAGTTCAGCTCGAAGTTCGCCAAGGCGGCCAAGCTCGCTCCCTGGCTGGCCGAGCCGACCGTCATCGCCTCCGACCCGGGCACGCACCCGGAGCCGCAGGCCGAGGCGGGCGTCGACGTGTACGCGTTCACGCACAACGAGACCTCCACCGGTGTCGCCGCCCCGATCCAGCGCGTGGCCGGTGCCGACGAGGGCGCGCTCGTCCTCGTGGACGCCACCTCCGGCGCCGGCGGCCTCCCGGTCGACATCGCCGAGACCGACGTCTACTACTTCGCCCCGCAGAAGTCCTTCGCCTCCGACGGCGGCCTGTGGATCGGCGTCTTCTCCCCGGCCGCGATCGAGCGCGCCGAGCGCATCCACGCGTCCGGCCGCCATGTGCCCGAGTTCTTCTCGCTGCCCACGGCGATCGACAACTCCCGCAAGAACCAGACGTACAACACCCCGGCCCTCGCCACCCTGTTCCTGCTGAACCAGCAGCTGGAGTGGATCAACGGCCAGGGCGGCCTGGCATGGTCGACGGCCCGCACGAAGGACTCCTCCACGCGCCTGTACAGCTGGGCGGAGGAGAGCAAGCACGCGACCCCGTTCGTCGCCGACGCCGCCAAGCGCTCGCAGGTCATCGGCACGATCGACTTCTCCGACGACATCGACGCGGCCGCGATCGCCAAGGTTCTGCGCGCCAACGGCATCGTCGACACCGAGCCCTACCGCAAGCTCGGCCGCAACCAGCTGCGCGTCGCGATGTTCCCGGCGATCGACCCGGCGGACGTCGAGGCGCTGACGAAGTGCATCGACTACGTGATCGAGAAGCTGTAACTCACGGGTAAAATCCCGTAGTTGCGTAACTTGTTGCAGGGCCCTGTCGGTGACAGGGCCCTGTTCACCGGGTACGGCTGGGGCATGAACAGACCGATACCGGGCACCGTGCAGATCGCGGTGCGCCACATCCTCAGCGACCACACGACCGGCGTGATGACCAGGACCCGCAGGATCACCTGGCAGGACACCCCGTACCGGGTCCGCCGGCCGGCATCGGGCAAGCACACCGTGGAACTGACCTGCTCCGCGTGCGACGCGGCCGTCCGGGCCGAGGTCCGCGACGAGGCCGCCACCCGCCGGACCACCGGCATCCTGCGGACCCTTGCCGCACTGTCCGTGCTCGTCCTCGTCATGGCCTTCGGTTACGCCGTCCACGAAGGCGGCAAGACGCTGCCCGAGGGCCAGTCGCTACCGGTCCTGTTCCCCATCAGCATCATCGCGATCGCCCTCGCGATCTTCGCCGCACCCATGTTCTTCGTCACGAGCCTCCGCTACACCGGCGTCAGCAAGCTCGACGCCCCCAAGCTCCACGGCATCATGCCGGTGCGCAACTGACCGCCGGCACACCCCCGCCCCGGGCGTCCGGTGTGGACCCGGGCGCTCTCATCCCTGCTCACGGCACCAGCACGAGCTTCCCGGTCGTCCGCTTCTCCTCGATCGCCCGGTGTGCCGCCGCGGCCTCCGCCAGCGGGTAGCTCCGCTCGACCGTCACCCGCAGCCGCCCCGCCTCGATCCGCTCGGTGATCTCCGACAGCAGCTCGCCCGAGGGGTCGGCCGTCACCCACACATAACGCAACCCGCGCTCGGCCGCCCGCTGTTCGTCGACCCCCGGGTCGATCGCCGCCCCCACGAGCAGCCCGCCCGGCCGCAGCACCTCCAGCGACCGCGCCCCGTACGCACCCCCGACCAGGTCCAGCACCACCTCCACCGGCGCGACCGCGTCCCGGAAGTCCACGGCCGTGTAGTCGATCACCTCGTCGGCGCCGAGCTCCCGCAGCCACGCGTGCTTGGCCTCCCGCGCCGTGCCGATGACGTACGCGCCCAGTTCCTTGGCCAGCTGCACCGCGACGTGCCCGACCCCGCCCGCCGCCGCATGGATCAGCACCCGGTCGCCGGGCCGCACACCGGCCAGCACGGACAGGGCCGTCCAGGCGGTCACGGAGACCAGCGGCACGGCGGCCGCCTGCGCCAGCTCCAGGTTCTTGGGCTTCGGCGCCAGCACGGCGGCCGGTACGGCGGTGTACTCGGCGTACGCCCCGCGCGGCGAGAGCGGCAGCAGCCCGTACACCTCGTCCCCCACCGCGAACCGGCTCACCCCGGGGCCGACGCCCGCCACGACCCCGGCGACGTCGTTCCCCGGCGTCCACGGCAGGCTCACCAGCTCCGGCACCCGCCCGGACCGCAGCACCGTGTCCCCGGGGTTCACCCCGGCACCCCCGACCCGCACCAGCACCTCCCCGGGCCCGGGCTCGGGCACGTCGGTCTCGGCGTAGGTGAGCACCTCGGGGCCGCCGAACGCGGACTGGACGATGGCATGCATACGGTTCATGCGCTCATCCTCGGCCGCCGCAATCCCCGCGCGGAAGACGGCACTTGTCTGATATCGAGGTTCCTCATGGATACCGGCTTCGACCTCAGAGAACACGGCGGCGTGGACGTCTTCCTGCGCGACTGCCCGACCCGCGCCGTGCTGGAGGTGATCGCGAGCAAGTGGACCATGCTGGTGCTGGTGGCCCTGGAGGACGGCCGCCCGATGCGCTTCACCGAACTGCGCCGCCGCCTCGACGGCGTGACCCAGAAGGTGCTGACCGCGACCCTGCGCTCCCTGGAACGCGAGGGCCTGCTGGCCCGCGAGGTGTACCCGACGGTGCCGCCCCGCGTGGAGTACCGACTCACCGTCCTGGGAAGGGAGGTGGGGGCCCTGATCCAGCACATCACCGACTGGTCGCAGGCCAACATCGACACCATCCGGGCCGCCCGCCGCCAGTTCGACGAACGCGCCGCGGAGAGCCAGGACCCCGGTCCCGTACGACGGTGAGGGCGCCCGGTGTGCACCGGGCGCCCTGTTCGTTCCGTCCTGCTTCAGTGCTGCTTCGGCGCTTGTCGGTTCAGCCGCGGAAGCCGAGGAGATCGTGCAGGCCGGCCCCGCTCGGCGCCGTGGCCGGCTGGCCGGCGGTCGCCGCGGACATCGCCGAGGCCGGGGCCTCCGGCTTGGGGTCGGGGGTCTTCTTGCAGACCGCGTCGGCCACACCGCTGCCACGCGGCACCGTGCCGTCGGTGAGGTACTTCACCAGGTACTTGTCGAGGCAGGCGTTGCCGCTCAGCGAGATGCCGTGGTTGCCGCCGCCCTGCTCCACGACCAGGCTGGAGTGCTTGAGCAGACGGTGGACGTTGACACCGCCCTGGTAGGGGGTGGCCGCGTCGTCCGTCGCCTGGAACAGCAGCACCGGAGGCAGCTTGCTGTTGGCGACGTTCACCGGCTTCAGGGTCTTCGTGGGCCAGAACGCGCACGGCGCGTTGTACCAGGCGTTGTTCCAGGCCATGAACGGGGCCTTGGCGTACACCTTCCAGTTGTCCTTCTGCCACTGCTTCCAGTCGCGCGGCCAGGAGACGTCACGGCACTGCACGGCGGTGTAGACGCTGTAGCCGTTGTCACCGGAGGCGTCGATGGCCGCGATGTTCTCGTACGCGTTGACCAGCGGGGCGGTCTTCTTGTCGTTCACGTAGGACGCGAACGCCTTGGCCAGCGTGGGCCAGTAGCCGTTGTAGTACCCGCCCGGGATGAAGATGTCCTCCAGCTCGGAGGCGCCCACCTTGCCGCCGGCCGGCGTCTTGGCGAGTTCCGCCCGCATCGCGTACCACTTGGCCTCGATCTTGGCCGGGTCGGTGCCGAGCTTGTACGTGGAGTCGTACTTGGCGATCCACGCCATGAGCGCCTTGTGCCGGGCGTCGAAGGCGTAGTCCTGCGAGATGTTGGCGTCGTACCAGACCCCGTCGGGGTCGACGATGGAGTCCAGCACCAGGCGGCGCACCCGGTTCGGGAAGAGCTTGCCGTAGACCTGGCCCAGGTAGGTGCCGTACGAGTAGCCGAAGTAGTTGATCTTCGACGCGCCGAGCGCCTTGCGGATCGAGTCCATGTCCTTCACGGCGCTGATCGTGTTGATGTACGGCAACACGTCCTTGTACTTGGTGCCGCAGGCCTTGGCGAAGGACTTGGCGCGCGTGAGGTTGGCCTTCTCGATCGCGGCCGTGCCGGGCACGGAGTCCGGGCGGACCGGGTTGAAGTAGCCCGGCGCGCAGTCCAGGGCGGGCTTGCTCTTGCCGACGCCGCGCGGGTCGAAGCCGATGACGTCGTACTGGCTCGCGACCTGCTTGGGGAGCGCGGAGGCGACGAAGCCGGCGAGGGTCAGGCCGCTGCCGCCGGGGCCGCCGGGGTTGACCAGAAGGGGGCCCTGGTAGTGCTGCGCGGTGTGCGGCACGCGGGACAGGGCGAGGGTTATCTTCCGCCCCGCCGGCTTGGCGTAGTTCAGGGGCACCTTCACCGACGCGCACTGGAGGGTCGGGTAGTCGTCCGTGCCGCACTTCTTCCAGGTGAGGCCGGACGCCTGCGCGGAGCGCGAGGACTGCGAGGCGTCGGCCTGGGCCGGGACGGCGGTGAGCGAGCCGGCGAGGACGACGGTCGCACCGCACAGCACGGCTGTACTTCTTCTCATGAAGGTCCTTCAGAGCATGGGGGGCTGGGCAGAGATCGGAAGGATGGCGGTCCAGGCGCGATCTTTTCGGAAAAGCGTGCCGACGGAGAACATCCCGACCGAAAATTTGAACCAGCTGTGATCCGGCGGCCCCGCCCCGTGGACGACACGGAGGGGCGCCCGGCCGGGTGCCGGGCGCCCCCTCGCTCAGGTCGCCGTGCAGCTCACCGTCGGCACGCTCCCGCCTCCCGGCGCCCCGCCGAACCCGAGGGTCGCCGAACCGCCCGCGGCCACCGCCCCGTTGTGCGCGGCGTTCGTGGCGGTCACGGTCGCCCCGGACTGCGTGTACGACGCGTTCCACATGTTCGTGACCTTCTGCGACCCGCTCCAGGTCCAGGTCACCTTCCATGAACTGATCGCGGTCGTCCCGGTGTTGGTCACCTTCACCTCGGCGTTGAAGCCGCCGCCCCAGTCGCTGGTGACGGTGTAGGCGGCGGTGCAGGCGGCTCCGGGCCCGCCCGGACCGCCGGGGCCGCCCGGACCGCCGCCGTTCGACGGGAAGCCCGGCGCCTTGATGCTCGCCAGGTAGCCGTCCTTCACCGCGTCCACCGACTGCCAGTCGTCCTTCAGGATCCCGCCGGTGTCACCGGAGTTGGGGTTCCAGGACCAGAAGGTCCAGTGGAAGGAGTCCGAGCCGTACGTCGACGTCGGCCGCAGATAGTCCACGAGCGCCGCCAGCCACTTCTGGTCGACGGTCGACTGGAGCGTCGTGCCGAACTCGCCCACCCACACGGGCGCGATGTTCTGCTTGAAGATGTAACCCCAGTACTTGTCCCAGATCCCCGGCATGTTCGCGGGGAAGGACGGGTCGCTGAACCAGCTCTGCTGGGCCACGCTCGTGGCGTAGTCGTGGGCGGAGTAGACGACCCGGTTGGCGACGCTCAGGTTCACCGGGTACTGGGCGACGCCCATCAGGTTGCCGCCCCACCAGCCGGAGACGCCGTTGAAGGTCTGCACGCCCTCGACGAAGATCAGCAGGTCCGGGTTGACGGAGAGGACCGCGTTGCCGGCCCGCTGGGCGGCCAGCCGCCAGTCGGTCGCCGTGTCGCCGCAGCCCCAGCAGGCGGGGTCGTGCGGCTCGTTGTGCAGGTCGATGCCTACGACGGTGTCCTGGCCGAGGTAACGGGTCGCCAGCGCCTTCAGGTTGGCGATCCACGTCGACTCGGGGACCGCGGCGGTGTACCAGAGCGCCGACTGCCCCGCGGAGTCCGGGCGGTGCCGGTCGAGGATGACCTTGAGGCCGTCCTGTCCGGCGTACGCCACGATCTTGTCCAGCACGCCCAGAGAGCTGAGCCCCTGGAGGTCGGCGTTCTTGCCGCTGCTGAAGTCGATGCTGTTGGGGACGGTCCCGGACTTGAAGATGTCGTCGCTGAACGGGATGCGGAGGGTGTTGTAGCCCAGCGATTTCATCTGGTCGATCATGGACTTGTAGTCGCGGGACCAGAGACCGTGGACGACGTGGTTGCTGGTCTCGAAGCCGAACCAGTTGATCCCGGCGACCCGGACCGCCTGGCCGTTGGCGTCCAGGATCTGGCGCCCGCTGGTGTGCCAGTACCCGGCACCGGCGGCGGCCTCGGCCGCCTGCGCCGAGGGGCTGACGCCGACCAGGAGCGGGATCAGAAGCGCCGCCGCGCACAACGCTCTTCGCAAGGTGCGGAACATGTCGCTGCCTTCTCTAGGGGGGCGCGGGCCCGGAACGTGATGGGAGCGCTCCCATCACCCGCTCCCCCCATGGAAGTCAGGTCACATGAACACGTCAAGACACATGACGTCACCGGCTGAACTTCAAGGCCGGCGGGCAGGTCAGCGCCGGGGCCGCAGCAGCCTCCGGAACCCGAAGACGACGGCGACGACGGCCGCGACGGCGAGGGCGCCGACCTTGACGGTGCCGTTGCCGCCGCCGTCCCCGCCGCCCCCCTGGGCGGAACTCCCGCCCCCGGAAGCCGAACCGGAGGACCCGCCACCGCCCCCCGGCGCGTCCTGCGCCACCACTTCGCTGCCCTCGCCCTCGCTGCCGAGCATGAGCTTGGTGCCGTCGGCGGAGTAGCTGACGGACTCGCCCTGGCCGAGGGGCACGCTCAGCCGCCCCTCCTTCTTCAGGTCGCCGCCGTTCCAGTCGTACCAGATGCCGCCGAAGTACCCGCGTACGGCGAGGCGTCGGCCATCCGGTGAGAAGGCGGCGTCGGTGGCCCAGAGGTCGACGGGCTTGACGGGCCTGAAGACGTTGGTGCCGGAGGTGGAGAGCTTGGCGGGCCCTTCGTAGAGATGCCCGCCGTCCTCCTGCTTGTCGATGATGTAGACGCGCCCGGTCTTGGGGTGGACGATCATCGACTCGGCGTCCCGCGAACCGTCCGTGTACTTCACGACGTACTGCTTGGCGCGGATCGTCTGGTCCTTGAGCTCCTTGGGCTCGGGAAGCTGGTAGATCCAGACGTACGGCCAGCTCACACCATCATTGTCGCCGATGTCGCCGACGTAGATCTGGTTGTCGGGCCCGATGGAGATCGCCTCGACGTCCCGCTGCTGCCCGACCCCGGCGAGGGTGATGCGGGCGACGGTCTTCCCGGTGCCGCTGTCGACGGCGTAGAGGTAACTGCCGGTGTCCTGGTCGTTGTGCGTCCAGTAGATGCCGGGGTGCTGGTGGGAGGCGGCGAGGCCGCTGGACTCGGTGATGCGGGAGTCCTCGATGGTGAAGTCCTGGTCCCCCTTGCCGTCCCCGTCGGCGGCGACGGCGGCGGGGGCCGCGCCCGTGAGAACGAGCAGGGCACAGGCTCCGACGACACCCAGTAGCGCACGCATGCGGTCAAGCTTGCCATCCCAGGAAGGGGAGGCGCGGGCGACCAGGTGGCGACTCTCACACCCCACCTCTCCCCGGGATCGTTCATCATGATCGGATGCTCAGGTTCATGCCCGTCGGCGACTCCATGACGATCGGAAGCGCGGGCGAACACACATGGCGTTACCGGATGTGGCAGCACCTGCGCGACACGTACGGCGGCCCGTTCGCCGTGGTGGGCCCGCGCGAGACCCTGCACGACAAGGCGACGGACGCGCCGACGTCGTACGAGTACGCCGACCCGGACTTCCCCAGCGCGCACCTGGCGGGCTGGGGCGAGGGCTGGCTGCACATGGCCCCGCTGATCGGCGAGGCGGTGCGGACCTGCCGGGCCAATGTGCTGCTCGTCTCGCTCGGCCTGATCGACCTGGGCTTCTACACGAACGCGGAGCAGACGGCGGAGAACGCGCGTGACTTCATCGCGGCGGCGCGGGAGGCGAACCCGCGCGTTCGCATGGTCGTGCTTCCCGTGCTCCGCAACGTCCGCGTCGAGGAGGACACCGACTTCGCCGCGCAGGTCACCCGCTTCAATGAGCTGCTCGCGAAGGTGGTGGCCGACCTCGACGAGCCGCGCTCGCCGCTGTTGCTGGCGTCGCCGCCGGAGTCGTACGACTTCACGATCGACACGTACGACGGGACGCATCCGAACGCGAGCGGTGAGCACAAGATCGCGGAGGCGTTCGCGGAGGCGATGTACCAGGCGTGGGGCTGGGGACAGACGTACGAGGCCGGAACAGACTGACTGAATATCGGCGCACCCCGATCACCGTGCGTATCGTTGTACCGCGCGGCTGCACCTGTCCGTGGGGCGGCCGGGGAGGAGCGCCACGATGACCGTCCTTGAAGACAGGATCGAGATGGCCGACGCCGACGCCAACACAGCGCGCTTGGACGAGTGGTTCGAGCGGCTGGAGCGGATGCCCGTCCCCGAGGGATACAAGGTCGAGATCGTCGGGGGCAACGTCCATATGACGCCGCAGCGGAGCGCTCACTGGGAGATCATTCGCGGGTTCCTTTGGGCTCTTGAGGACCGGTTCGGCAGGGGGGTCAAGGTGTTCTCGGACGTCCGCATCGACTTCCCGGGCCACGAGAACGGCTTCTGCCCGGATATCGCCCTGCTCAAGGACTCCGCGAAACAGGACGACACGGGTCACTGGCGCTGGCAGGACGTCGTGTTCGTCGCCGAGGTCATCTCCAAGGGCACGGCCGCCAACGATTACGGTCCGAAGAGGTTGGCCTACGCGGAGGCGGAGGTCCCCCTGTACGTGATCGCCGATCCCTACCAGGGACGGTGCCACGTCTACACCGACCCTAAGCAGGGCGACTACGCCGAGCCCACGAAGGTCGACTTCGGCACCGACCTCGACCTGACCGGCACCGTCGTCGACCTCGTTCTCAAGACCGACGAGTTCCCTCGGGACTGAGCCCGCACCCGACCTCCCACAGCAGTTCCCCGTCCACGAACGGCACCCCTGCCGACGGCACCGACCGCCACCCCAGTGGCCAGGTGACCCCGGTCAGCGCGGGTACGCCCACGTAGGCCATGGCACCGTGACTGCGCGTCAACACCCGTACGCCCGGCGGCCATGCATAGGCTCCGCCGGTTTGCGGGGGCAACAGGAAGTACATGTTCCGGTCGCCCGTGGCCTCGGTGACGATCGGCCCCGCCTCGAAGTCGGTACAGCGCAGCAGCTCGGAGGCGACGCGCTCGGCCAGCGGCCCGCGCATGCGTACGGCGTCGAAGTGCACGCCGGCGAGCCGCAGGGCGTGACCGGCGTCGGGAATCCAGAGCGGGATCCAGGGGGCGTCGATTCTCTCGTTCATGCCGCAAATCGTTGCGGGCGCTCACATACTGTGACCAGGGGTTGGCAAGGGTGGTGCAGGGCTGTGCACTTGGGGAGGCGGTTGTGCACTCCGGTGATCGCGGGTCGGAGACGTTCGGGGCGCTGTTGAGGTTCTTCCGCGAGCGGGCGGGGATGACTCAGGAGGCCCTCGGAAAGCACGTCGGGTACTCCAAGTCACAGGTGGCGATGGTGGAGCGCGGGGAGCGGTCGCCCAAGGGGCAGTTGGTGGAGATCGCCGACCAAGTGCTCGGTGCACAAGGTGCACTGGCGGTACTGGCCGAGAAGGAGTTCGGGAAGGGCGGGCTCCGCCCGTGGACCGAGGACTATCTGGCGGAGGAGAAGAAGGCCGCCGCGCTGCATGTGTACCAGACCCATCTGATTCCGGGTTCGCTACAGACGGAGGCATACGCGCGGGCGGTCATCACCTGCAACTGCTACCCGACCCTGGAGGACAAGGAGATCGAGAAGCAGGTGACGACCCGGCTTCAGCGGCAGCAACTCTTCGCCCGGAAGCCCCCGCCCAACGTCAGCTACGTGCTCGAAGAAAGCACGCTGACACGCCCCTTGGGCGGCCCGGCGGCCCTCAAGGAGCAGCTCCACCACATCCTCGCCATCGGCCAACTCCGCCATGTCGAGATCCAGGTGATGCCACACGACCGGCAAGTACACGCCGGTCTGAACGGCAGCATGATCCTTCTGGAGACGGAAGAACGCCGCCAACTCGCCTACGTTGAGGGACATCGAGGCGGCTACTTCGTCAGCGAACAGCCTGACCTGGGAGACCTGCTCGGGAAATATGGCACGCTGCGAGCGCAGGCTCTCAACCCCGAGGAGTCGGCAACGCTGATCGAAGAGGTGGCAGGGAAGCTATGAGCACGGACCTCGTCTGGTTCAAGAGCAGCTACAGCGGCAGCGAAGGCGAGTGCCTCGAAATAGCCGTAGCCCCCACCACCATCCACATCCGCGACTCAAAAACCCCCGCCACCCCCACCACCCCGACCCTCCAGGTGACCCCCGCCACCTGGAAGGCCTTCCTCAACACCCTGCTCTAGAACATCCCGTTGTCGTTCGCGGAGCTCTCCGGAACATCCTGGATCACATCCCAGTGCTCCACGATCTTCCCGCCCCGCACCCGGAACAGATCCACGATCGCCTGCCCCCGCTCCCCCGGCGCCGGCACGTAGTGACTGTGGACGGCGACCAGGTCCCCCTCGGCGATGACCCGCTTGGGCTCCACCTTCAGCTGCGGGAACGCCTTGAAGTACGCGCCCAGGCCTGACTTGACGCCCGCCACACCATCCGCGATCCCGGGGTTGTGCTGGTGGTACTCGGTGCCCCAGTATCGGTCGATCGCCGACAGGTCCTTCTTCACCAGCAGTTGGTCAAAGGCGGCAGTCACCAGCTTCTTGTTGTACCCCGTGAGGAACCCCGGCCCCGGCCATTCCGTCCGCGGCCAACTCACCGTCGAGAACATGTCGTTGCCGTTCACCGAGGACTCCGGCACCGCCTGTCCCACATCCCAGTGCTCGGCGATCTTCCCGCCCTGGAAGCGGAAGATGTCGAAGACGGCGGAGCCCCGCGCGCCCGGCGTCAGGACGACGTTCGAGTGCACCAGGACGAGGTCGCCCTCGGAGATCACCCGCTTGATGTCGTACTCGGCGTCGGGGAACTGCTGGTGGACCGAAACCGCCAGCCCCTTCAGCGTCTCCGCACCGTCCGGCGCGAGCGGGTTGTGCTGGATGTAGTCCGGCCGTACGAAACGGTCGACGATCGCGGTGTCCCCGCGCTCGAACACGCCCTTGAGGACACGGACGGCAACGTCCTTCTGGTAGCCGAGGCGGGCGGGATCGCCAGGGGCGCCGTAACCGGCGTGACCCGCCGACGCGACGTGCGGCGCCGCGAGGGCCGGAACAGCTGCGGCACCCAGCATGGCGGTGGAGGCGACGAAGGCGACAACGGCCCGGCGGACGGAGGTGGGGGGCATACGACACTCCGGGAATAGATATTGAAAGTTCAAGCTGACACTTCCCACAGGAAAGCACTAACCAACAGTTAGCGTCAACCCCCAAGGGCCACACGTGCCCAACGCACCCAACGCACCCCAACTGCCCTTGCCTAGAGCGCACTCCACGTCGTTGGCTAAGAAGTCATGAAGTACACGCAGCTCGGACGCACGGGACTCAAGGTCAGCCGGCTCGTCCTCGGCACCATGAACTTCGGCCCGCAGACGGACGAAGCCGACAGCCACGCGATCATGGACGCGGCGCTGGACGCGGGCATCAACTTCTTCGACACCGCCAACGTCTACGGCTGGGGCGAGAACAAGGGCCGTACCGAGGAGATCATCGGCACCTGGTTCGCGAAGAACCCCGCCCATCGCGACAAGGTCGTCCTCGCCACCAAGGTCTACGGCAACATGGGCGCCGACGGCGAGGCCTGGCCCAACCACGACAAGCTCTCCGCCGTGAACATCCGGCGGGCCGTCGACGCGTCGCTCAAGCGCCTCCAGACCGACCACATCGACGTCTACCAGTTCCACCACATCGACCGCGCCACCCCCTTCGAGGAGATCTGGCAGGCGATCGACGTCCTGGTCCAGCAGGGCAAGATCCTGTACGCCGGTTCCTCCAACTTCCCCGGCTACAAGATCGCCCAGGCCAACGAGATCGCCGCCCGCCGCGGCGGCACCATCGGCCTCGTCAGCGAGCAGTGCCTCTACAACCTCTTCGAGCGCCGCGCCGAGATGGAGGTCATCCCGGCCGCCCAGGAGTACGGCCTCGGCGTGATCCCCTGGTCGCCGCTGCACGGCGGCATGCTGGGCGGGGTCATCAAGAAGGAGGTCGAGGGCGGCCGACGCTCTTCCGGCCGTACGGCGGAGGCGCTCACCAATCCGGCCGTACGCGCGCAGATCCAGTCGTACGAGGATCTCCTCGACAAGCACGGTCTGGAACCCGGCGAGACGGCCCTGGCCTGGCTCCTGACCCGCCCCGGTGTCACCGGCCCGATCGTCGGCCCGCGCACGGCGGAGCAGCTGGAATCAGCGATCCGGGCCTCGGAACTGGACCTGAGCGAGGAACTCCTGACCGGCCTCGACGAGATCTTCCCGGGTCCGGGGCCGTCCCCGGAGGCCTTCGCCTGGTAGTCACGGGTGAGTGAGGGGCCTCCCGCCCCTCACTTGCCGAGCGCCGCCGCCAGCGCGACAACGCCGAACATCAGCACCAGCACAACGGCCATGATCCGGTTCCGGGTCTTCGGGTCCACGTCCCAGAGCCTAACCGGCCCCTCCGAACCCCCACCGCCCGACCACCTCGTACCGGGGCTGCTCCCCCGGCACCCCCGACCGCGGCAGGCTGCTCCGCACGAGCGCCAGCTCGCCCACCGTCCACGCCCGCCCGGTAAAACCGTCCAGCGCCACCACGTACGGCCGCACGTCCACCTCCGACCGGCTCCGGGCCACGGTCAGATGCGCCTTGTACCGCCGGTGCTCCCCCATGTCGACGCCCGCCTTGCGCCCCGCCGCCTCCGCCCGTTCCGCGAGCAGCCGCAGCGCCGCCATGTCCCCGTCCGCCCCGATCCACAGGGCCCGTCCTCTGCCGAACTGCCCGCCTCGATGCAGGGCCAGCTCGAAAGCCTCCGTACGCCCCGCCGCGCGCTCCAGCCTCGCCGACAGGTCCGGTACGACGTCGTCGTCGACCTCGCCGTAGAAGGCCAGCGTGAAGTGCCAGCCGGGCCGTCCGGTCCAGCGCAGCGCGTCCGCCCCCGGCAGCCGCTGCAACCCGTGCAGCTCGGTGGCCAGTTCCTCGGCCACGTCCTCCGGCGGCAGCACCGCGGCGAAAAGTCTCATGTCCGTCACCTTGGCAAAGATCTACGCTGCCGTCATGGCGATCACCATCAGGAACGGCGACCACGACGACATCCCGGCGATACTCGGCATGCTGGACAGCTGTGTGGAGTGGCTGGCCGCGCAGGGGCGGACCGGGCAGTGGGGGTCGAAGCCGCTGTCGGAGAGCCCGAAGACCGTCGAGTCCGTCACCCGGTACATGGACGACGGCATCACCTACATCGCCGAGGTCGACGGCGTCCCGGCCGCCACCCTCAGCCTCACCGACGCGCCCGGCGCCTATCTGGCCCACCTCCCCGCCCCCGGCGAGCCCGAGCGGTACATCCACTGGCTGGCCTCGGAGCGGCGCTTCAAGGGCCAGGGGGTGGGCAGCGCCCTCATCGAGCACGCGGCCGAGGAGACCCGGCGGGCCGGGGTCGGGCTCCTGCGGGTGGACTGCTACGCGGGCGACGACGGCAAGCTCGTCCGCTACTACGAGGACAACGGCTTCCGCCGCGTCGAGGCCTTCACGGTCGGGGAGCAGCGGTGGCCCGGGCAGCTGCTGGCCCGGAGGGTCTGACACCCCCCGGGCCGGTACGACACCTACGCCGCCGGCGCCAGCTGCTCCTGTGCCTGGCGCGGCACGAAGCGGACCTGCGGGTGGCCGCGGTGCCAGCCGACCGACAGCCGCAGGTTGCCGACCCTGGCGAGGACCAGCCCGATGACGACCGCGGCGCCCGCGGCGATCGCGCCGCCGGCCGCCAGGCCCGCCCGGACGCCGTACGCGTCGGTGATCCAGCCGGCGATCGGTGCGCCGAGCGGGGCGCCGCCCATGAACACCATCATGTAGAGGGACATCACCCGGCCGCGCATGGCCGGGTCGGTGCCCAGCTGGACGCTGCTGTTGGCGGTGACGTTGACCGTCATGCCGAACATGCCGATCGGCATCATCAGCAGGGCGAACAGCCACAGGGACGGGGCGAGGGACGCCACCATCTCCAGCGTGCCGAAGGCCACCGCGCCCACCACCAGCACCCGCATCCGGGCGGTGCCGCGGCGGGCGGCGAGCAGGGCGCCCGCGAGGGAGCCGACCGCCATGACGGTGTTGAAGAGGCTGTAGGAGCCGGCGCCCGCGTGGAAGACGTCGTCGGCGAAGGCCGACAGGTACACGGGGAAGTTGAAGCCGAAGGTCGACACGAAGCCGACCAGCACGATCGTCCAGATCAGGTCCGGGCGGCCCGCGACGTACTGGAGCCCTTCCCGCAGCTGGCCCTTGCCGCGCGGGGCGCGCCGCACGACGTGCAGCTCGCGGGCGCGCATCAGGAGCAGGCCGGTGATCGGGGCGATGAAGCTCAGGCCGTTCGCCAGGAACGCCCAGCCCGTGCCGACGCCGGTGATCATCAGGCCCGCGACGGCGGGGCCGATCAGGCGGGCCGACTGGAAGTTCGCGGAGTTGAGGCTGACGGCGTTCTGGAGCTGGTCGGGGCCGACCATCTCGGAGACGAAGGTCTGCCGGGCCGGGTTGTCGACGACCGTGGCGAGGCCGACGGCGAAGGCCGCCAGGTAGACGTGCCAGACCTCGACGTGGCCGGTCAGGGTCAGGAAGGCGAGTGCCAGGCCGGTGAGGGCCATCGCGGACTGGGTGACCAGGAGGGTGGGGCGCTTGGGCAGCCGGTCGACGAGGACGCCGCCGTAGAGGCCGAACAGGAGCATCGGCAGGAACTGGAGTGCCGTCGTGACCCCGACGGCGGTCGCGGAGCCGGTGAGGCTGAGGACGAGCCAGTCCTGGGCGATGCGCTGCATCCAGGTGCCGGTGTTGGAGACGACCTGCCCCAGGAAGAACAGGCGGTAGTTGCGGTTCCTGAGTGAGCCGAACATCGAGGACTTGCCAGGGTCCTCAAGGATCGGGGTGGACGGTGCGGGGGCGGAGTCTGCTCCGGGTCCCGTACTCAAAAGGGTTCGCCTCCTCGGTGTGGCTTACAGGTGTGCGAGCTTCTCCAGCACGGGGGCGGCGGCGCGCAGTTTCGCCCACTCGTCCTCGTCGAGTCCGTCGACCAGGGTGGCCAGGAAGGCGTTGCGCTTGGCGCGGCTCTCGGCGAGCATCGCCTCCGCCTGCTCCGTCTTCGTGACGACCTTCTGGCGGCGGTCCTCGGGGTGCGGCTCCAGCCGGACGAGTCCCTTGGCCTCCAGCAGCGCCACGATGCGGGTCATCGACGGCGGCTGTACGTGCTCCTTACGGGCGAGCTCACCGGGGGTGGCCTTGCCGCAGAGGGAGAGGGTGCCCAGGACCGACATCTCGGTCGGGCTCAGCGACTCGTCGACCCGCTGGTGCTTCAGGCGGCGCGACAGTCGCATCACGGCGGAGCGTAGGGAGTTCACGGCGGCAGCGTCGTCGCCATGCGTAAGGTCCGGCATCTCCTTAGCGTAACTCATTACTCTCGCTAAACAAGCTGGCGCGCGCGAGGATTCCCGTGAGCCTGGCCACTGAAACCGGACCTTCACCCGTACGAGTGAGACGGCAGCGGAAAGTGAACGGCGTCCGGATCGGCCCGCGACCCTCGTGTTCATGGGGACCAGCGTGCTCAGCCTGCGGATAGACGGGGAGCTGCTCGACCGGCTCCGGGACCATGCGGCCAAAAGGGGAATGAGCGTCCAGGACTATGTGATCCGGACGCTCATTCGGGACGACTTCGACGAGCGGTTCCAGACCGCCGTCGAGGAGACGGAGAAGTTCTACGGCCTCACGTGAGGCCTGTCGATCAGGTCAGACCCAGGGCCGGCATCAGGTAGTAGAAGGCGAACACGGCGGAGACCACGTACATCGCGACCGGGATCTCCTTGGCCCGCCCGGCCGCCAGGCGCAGCACCACGAAGGTGATGAAGCCCATGCCGATGCCGTTGGTGATGGAGTAGGTGAACGGCATCATCACCATCGTGATGAAGGCCGGGATCGCGATCGTGTAGTCGGCCCAGTCGATCTCCTTGACCGAGCCCGCAAGGATCATGAAGCCGACCGCGAGCAGCGCCGGGGTGGCCGCCTGGGACGGGACCATCGTGGCGACCGGCGTGAGGAACAGCGCCACCGTGAAGAGGCCGCCGGTGACGAGGTTGGCGAAGCCGGTGCGGGCGCCCTCACCGACGCCGGCCGTCGACTCGACGAAGGCGGTGGTGGCGGACGAGGAGCTCGCGCCACCCGCCGCGACGGCGAGGCCGTCGACGAAGAGGACCTTGTTGATGCCGGGCATCTGGCCCTGCGCGTCGGTCAGCTTGGCCTCGTCGCTGACGCCCATGATCGTGCCCATCGCGTCGAAGAAGCACGACAGCAGCACGGTGAAGACGAAGAGGATGCCGGTCAGCACACCGACCTTGTCGAAGCCGCCGAACAGGCTGACGTCACCGATCAGACCGAAGTCGGGACTGGCGACCGGGTTGCCGGGCCACTTCGGCGTCGTCAGACCCCAGGACGGGATCGTGGCGACCGCGTCGATGATCACCGCCAGGACGGTCATGGCGACGATCGAGATCAGGATCGCGCCGGACACCTTGCGGACGATCAGCGCGAGCGTGAGCAGCGCGCCGAGGATGAAGACCAGGACCGGCCAGCCGTTGAGGTGACCGTCGGCGCCGAGCTGGAGCGGGACGGTGGTGTGGGCGGCGTCCGGGATGCGGGAGACGAAGCCGGAGTCCACCAGCCCGATCAGCATGATGAACAGGCCGATACCGATGCTGATCGCCTTGCGCAGACCGAAGGGCACCGCGTTCATCACGCGCTCGCGCAGACCGGTCGCCACCAGCAGCATCACGATGAAGCCCGCCAGGACCACCATGCCCATGGCGTCCGGCCACGACATCCGGGGCGCCAGCTGGAGGGCGACGACCGAGTTCACGCCGAGACCGGCGGCCAGCGCGATCGGCACATTGCCGATGACGCCCATGAGGAGCGTGGTGAAGGCCGCGGTGACACAGGTGGCGGTGACGAGCTGGCCGTTGTCGAGCTGGTGCCCGTACATGTCCTTCGCGCTGCCCAGGATGATCGGGTTCAGCACGATGATGTAGGCCATCGCGAAGAAGGTGGCGAAACCGCCGCGGACCTCGCGGGCGAAGCTGCTGCCCCGCTCGGAGATCTTGAAGTAGCGGTCGAGGGCGCCGTACGCGGGCGTGCCGCCCGGCTGTTCGGGCGCGGGAGCCTTGGCGGTGGCCGAGGTCGACATTGGATGTTCCTACGAGCAGAAGTGGACAGACGTAAACCGTTTCAGTATGAACATATAAACCCGGAGTTAGCTATCTCCGCGCGTAGAACTGATCGCCGACGAAGCACCGGGTACCGCCTCGTAAGCTGTGCCCATGGCGAAGTGGACCCCTCAGCACGAGGCACCGGAGCCCCTGGAGGGCCCCATCGTGCCGACCATCATCGGCGGCACGATCCTCTGGTTCGTCCTCTTCCTCGTCCAGCTCCCCTTCTACGGCTGGTTCGACGACCGCGGACACGCCTGGTGGGTGTGGACCTGCCTGGCCGGCGCGGGGCTCGGCCTGATCGGCATCTACTACGTCCGCCGCCGCGACGCGGCCATCAAGCGCGCCGAGGCCGCCGGGACCCTACGGGAAGCCGAGTAGGCCCGTACTACCTGGGCACCACTCGGCCCGGCCGCCTCTCCTCCCCAGGTCGGAACTTCCGTCCACTCGGCGGGTGAAGCCGCAAAACCGCACGTACCGTCGAATGCATGACGCACATCGACGCGGGCGCCGAACTCGATCCTGTGCATCCCGTACCCGTGCGCGCCCCCGTGGCGAACGGCGGGCTGAGCGCCGCCGAGGTCGCCGAGCGGGTGGCGCGGGGGGCGGTCAACGACGTACCGGTGCGCAGCAGCCGGTCGTTCGGCGAGATCGTCCGCGCGAACGTCTTCACCCGGTTCAACGCGATCATCGGTGTGCTCTGGCTGGTCATGCTGTTCGTCGCGCCGTTCCAGGACAGCCTGTTCGGGTACGTGATCATCGCCAACACGGGCATCGGCATCATCCAGGAGTGGCGGGCGAAGAAGACCCTGGACTCGCTGGCCGTGATCGGCGAGGCGAAGCCGACGGTACGGCGGGACGGCGAGGCGCTCGAAGTCAGTACGTCGGAGATCGTGCTCGACGACCTGATCGAGATCGGGCCCGGCGACAAGGTCGTCGTCGACGGGGTGTGCGTCGAGGCGGACGGTCTGGAGATCGACGAGTCGCTGCTCACCGGTGAGGCCGACCCGGTCGTCAAACAGCCCGGCGACCCGGTCATGTCCGGGAGTTTCGTCGTCGCGGGCGGGGGCGCGTTCCAGGCCACCAAGGTGGGGCGGGAGGCGTACGCCGCCCAACTCGCCGAGGAGGCCTCCCGCTTCACGCTGGTCCACTCCGAGCTGCGGACCGGCATCTCCACGATCCTCAAGTACGTGACCTGGATGATGATCCCGGCGGCGATCGGCCTGGTGATCACGCAACTGGTCGTCAAGAGCCACGACGTGAAGGAGTCCATCGCCCGCACGGTCGGCGGCATCGTCCCGATGGTCCCGGAGGGGCTGGTCCTGCTGACCTCCGTCGCCTTCGCGATCGGCGTGATCCGGCTTGGCCGAAAACAGTGCCTGGTTCAGGAGCTGCCGGCCATCGAGGGCCTCGCCCGCATCGACACGGTCTGCCTCGACAAGACGGGCACGCTGACCGAGGGCGGCATGGACGTCACGGAGCTGCGCGCGCTGGGCGGCAGCGACGAGACGTACGTACGCAAGGTGCTGGGTGCCCTGGGGGAATCGGACCCGCGCCCGAACGCCTCCCTCCAGGCCATCATCGACGCCTACCCGGACGCCGAGGACTGGCGCTGCACCGAGTCGCTCCCCTTTTCCTCCGCCCGCAAGTACAGCGGGGCACGCTTCAGTGAGGGGAACGGCGAGTCCAGCACCTGGCTCCTTGGCGCGCCGGACGTGCTGCTGGGCGCCGACGACCCTGCGCTGGCCGAGACCGAGCGGCTCAACGAGCAGGGCCTGCGGGTGCTGCTGCTGGCCCGGGTGACGGGCGACCTCGACGATCCGGAGGTCGCGCGCGGTGCGTCCGCCGCCGCTCTCGTCGTACTGGAGCAGCGGCTGCGGCCCGACGCGGCCGACACCCTGCGCTACTTCGCCGAGCAGGACGTCCGCGCCAAGGTCATCTCCGGTGACAACGCGGTGTCGGTGGGCGCGGTGGCCGGGAAGCTGGGCCTGACGGGTACGGCGGTCGACGCCCGTACGCTCCCCTCGGACCAGGACGGGATGGCGGACGCGCTCGACGAGGGCACGGTGTTCGGACGGGTCACCCCGCAGCAGAAGCGGGACATGGTGGGGGCGTTGCAGTCCCACGGGCACACGGTCGCGATGACCGGCGACGGCGTGAACGACGTGCTGGCGCTCAAGGACGCGGACATCGGCGTCTCGATGGGCTCGGGGTCGGAGGCCACGCGCGCGGTCGCCCAGATCGTCCTCCTCAACAACAGCTTCGCCACGCTGCCGGACGTGGTGGCGGAGGGGCGCCGGGTCATCGGGAACATCACGCGGGTGGCGACGCTGTTCCTGGTGAAGACGGTGTACTCGGTGCTGCTGGCGGTGCTGGTGGTGTGCTGGCAGGTGGAATACCCGTTCCTGCCCCGGCACTTGACCCTGCTGTCGACGCTGACGATCGGCGTACCGGCGTTCTTCCTGGCGCTGGCGCCCAACAAGGAACGGGCCAAGCCGCACTTCGTACGCCGGGTGATGCGGTACTCGATCCCCGGCGGGCTGGTGGCGGGGGTGGCGACCTTCGTGACCTACCTGATCGCCCGTCACCACTACACGGGCGAAGGCTCCTTGGACGCGGAGACGAGCGTCGCGACCCTGACCCTGTTCCTGATCTCGATGTGGGTGCTGGCCATCATCGCCCGGCCGTACACGTGGTGGCGGGTGGTGCTGGTGGCGTCGATGGGCGCGGGGTTCCTGCTGGTCCTGGCCGTGCCGTGGTTGCAGGACTTCTTCGCGCTGAAGCTGGTGGGTGTGACCATGCCGTGGATGGCGGTGGGGATCTCGGTGGTGGCGGCGGCCGCCCTTGAGGTGACGTGGAAATGGGTCGACCGCCGCTTCCCCGCATGACGGGGGTTACTGCTTACTGCTTACTGCTTACTGCACGTCGATGAAGTCGCCCGTGGCGCTCACCGCCGACGTGGTCGCGGTGCCCGCGAAGCTGTACCGGTAGTAGCCGTCGACGGAAGCCGTGACCGTGGTGCTCAGGCCGCCCGTGGAGCTGGACTTGATGGTCTTGACCGTGGTGTAGGTGCTGGTGCCCTTCTTGCGGAACTGAAGCTTCACCGACTGGCCGGAGTAGCCGGCGTACTTGCCGGTCTCCCAGTTGGCGCGGGTCAGCTTGCCGGTGACGGTGATGGTCCGGCCCTTGCGGACCGGCTCGGGCGAGGCGTTGGCGGTGAGCTTGCCGAGGCGCAGCACCTTGGTGGTGGCGAGGTCGCCCTGGTCCTTGTAGCCGACCTTGCTGAGGTCGAGGTTGTTGCTGTTCGGGTCCTGGCCGTTGAAGTCGACGGCCTCGGCGGCAGCCTTCCAGGTACCGGCGTCGGCGTTGCGGAGGTCGCCGTCGGCCGGGTAGATGTCGAGGGTGCCGGTGCAGGTGGCCGTGGTGGCCGAGGTGACGGTGCAGGTGGCCGGGCCGCCGCTGACGCCGTCGGAGCTGTCCTCGGTGCCGTCGAGCGTGCCCCGGTAGAGCAGCGCGTCGGTGTAGAAGTCCGACGCGGTGGGGTCGACGTCGGAGCCGTGGGTCAGCGTGTAGCTGACCTTCGTGCTGACGGCGGCGGTGGTGCCGACCTTGATCGACGAGGCGATCTTGAAGTTGGAGAAGCTGACGTCCAGCGTGTAGGGGGTGCCGGAGTCGGCGGCCTGGGCGGCCGGGACGGCGAGGCCGGTGAGGGCCAGGGCGCCGGTGACGGCGGAGACGGCGGCCGCGGTGGCTCTGATGCGCATGTGCGTTCCCCAGGGGGAGAGTTGATCTAGGAGTCTGTTGACTCGTGGGATCAGATCCTTGGCCCGAGGAGGGGGTTGTAGGGCCCTACGGCGAATTTGCCGACTTTGTCGTTACATGCGGGTTGCTTGATCATCGTATGGGACGTGCATGACGAAACGAGGGGTTCCTCGCCGGGAGATCCCGTCAGGGCGCCAAGACCAACTCGCGGTACCTTCGTCGCACGCAGACGAGGAGAGTCATCGTGAGCAAGTTCGTGCGGCCCGCAGCCGAGGGAGCCGACCCGTTCGGGACCGCCCGTCTCAGGCGGGGCGTGCTCGACGCCTGGGCGACCAGCCCCGCCCGGTTCCGCGAGGACGCCAACGCCGAGGAGGACCTCGTCCTCGGCGGCTACCGGGACCGGCTCGTCGTCGAGCTCGCCCAGAACGCCGCCGACGCGGCGGCGCGGGCGGGAGTCGCCGGGCGGCTGCGGCTGACCCTGCGCGACGGCGTCCTCGTCGCCGCCAACACCGGCGCCCCGCTGGACGCCGCCGGTGTCGAGTCGCTCTCCACCCTCCGTGCTTCCGCCAAACGGGACACCGCTGCCGGCACGCCCTCCGTAGGGCGGTTCGGCGTCGGGTTCGCGGCCGTCCTCGCCGTCACCGACGAGCCCGCCGTCGTCGGCCGGCACGGTGGTGTCCGCTGGTCCCTCGCCGAGGCCCGTGACCATGCCGCCGAGACCGCCCGGCACAGCCCCGGCCTCGGTGACGAGATCCGGCGGCGCGACGGGCACGTCCCGCTGCTCCGGCTTCCCTTCGCCGCCGAGGGCACCGCCCCCGACGGCTATGACACCGCCGTCATCCTCCCGCTGCGCGACACGGCCGCCGCCGACCTCGCCGAACGGCTGCTGCGGGCCGTCGACGACGCCCTGCTCCTTGCCCTGCCCGGCCTGGAGGAGGTCGTGATCGAGGCGGGCACCGACGCCCGCACCCTGCGCCGCCGCACCGACGGCGCCTTCGTCGTCGTGGAGGACGTACGGGACGGGGAGACCGGCGCCACCACGTGGCGGGTCGTCTCCGGGCACGGGCCGCTCACCGCCGACCTGCTCGCCGACCGGCCCGTCGAGGAGCGGCTGCGGCCCCACTGGTCGGTCACCTGGGCCGTGCCGGTGGACGCGGACGGCGCGCCCGTCCGGCCCCGCACCAACCCCGTCGTGCACGCCCCGACCCCCAGCGACGAGCCCCTCGGCGTCCCCGCCCTGCTCATCGCCTCCTTCCCCCTCGACCCCACCCGGCGGCACGCGGCCCCCGGTCCGCTGACGGACTTCCTCGTGCAGCGGGCGGCGGACGCGTACGCCGAACTGCTCGCCGCCTGGCGGCCGGTGGGCGTCGGGATCATCGACCTCGTGCCCGGCCCGCTGGGCAAGGGCGAGCTGGACGGCGCGCTGCGCCACGCCGTCCTGGAGCGGCTGCCGCGTACCGCCTTCCTGCCGCCCGTCCTGGAGCCCACGGACGAGCTGCCCGAGGCGCTGCGGCCGAGGGATGCGGAGGTCGTCGAGGGCGCGGGGGCGGACACCGTACGCGTACTGGCGGAAGTGCTGCCGACCCTCCTCCCCGCCGGGCTCGAACGGCGCGTGGAACTGCGGACGTTGGGCGTCGCCCGCGTCCCGCTCACCGACGCGATCGACCGGCTCGCCGGGCTGGAGAAGGAGCCCGGCTGGTGGCGGCGGCTCTACGACAGCCTCGCCGGGGTCGACCCGGACCGGCTGTCCGGACTGCCCGTGCCGCTCGCCGACGGGCGGACCACCATCGGGCCGCGACAGGTGCTGCTGCCCACGTCCGAGGGTGCCTCGGTCGAGCCGGAGACGCTCGCCCGGCTCGGGCTGAAGGTCGCGCATCCCGACGGCGCCCACCCGCTGCTGGAGAAGCTCGGCGCGCTGCCCGCGTCCCCGCGAGCCGTCCTCACGACCCCCCAGGTGAGGGCCGCCGTCGCCGCCTCGCTGGACGACGAGGGCGGCCTCGACTGGGAGCAGGACACCCTCGACGCCGACGAACTCGCCGACACCGTGCTGGCGTTGGTGCGGGACGCGGGCCTCGAACCCGGTGACGAGCCGTGGCTCGGCGCGCTCGCCCTCCCCGACGAGGACGGCGAGCCCGCCCCCGCCGGTGAACTGGTCTTCCCCGGCAGCCCCTTCCACCAGGTGATGCGAGAAGGCGAACTGGCGACGGTGGACGCGGAGTTGGCCGACCGCTGGGGCGAACAGCCGCTCGCCGCCTGTGGCGTGCTCGCCACCTTCGCGCTCGTCCGCGCCACCGACGTCGTCCTCGACCCGGACGAACTGGAGCCGCGCGACGGGGACTTCGCCGAGCCCGACGACGCCGGACTGCTGGACGCCGTCGACGTGTGGAGCGAGGACGTCCTCGACCGCTTCCCGGACTCGCCGGTGCCGCCGGTCGCCACCGAGCTGGTCGCCGTACGGGACCTCGAACTCGTCGACGAGGAACGCTGGCCCCAGGCCCTCGCGCTCCTCGCCCAGCCGCCCCTGCGGGACGCGCTCACCCAGCAGGTGCGCATCCTGCTCCCGGACGGCACGCACGAGGTCGTACGGCCCTACACGGCATGGTGGCTGCGCGGCCACCCGGTGCTGGACGGCCGGCGCCCCGCGGGCCTGCTGGCGGCCGGCGGCGACCCCCTCCTCCGCGGCCTGTACGACGAGGCCGACGCGACCGGGTTCGACGACGAGCAGGTGCTGCGGGCGCTGGGCGTCCGCACGTCCGTCGCCGCGCTCCTCGACGAGCCGGGCGGCGCGGCGGAACTCCTCGACCGCCTCGCGGACCCCGAGCGGGAGGTCAGCGGGGCGCAACTGCACGCCCTCTACGGGGCGTTGGCCGACCTCGACCCGGAACAGGTCACCCTCCCCGACGAACTGCGGGCCGTCGTGGACGGGCGGGTGGAGGTCGTGGACGCGGCGGACGCGGTGGTCGTCGACTCCCCGGACCTGCTGCCCTTCACCGAGGGCGTGCCGCTGCTGCCGGTACGGCCGGCGCGGGCCGCGGAACTGGCCGAGCTGTTCCAGGTGCGGCGGCTGAGCGAGTCCGTGACGGGGTCGGTGGACTCCGAGGGCACCGAGCACGACGTACCGGACCCGGTGCGGGTGCTGCTGGGGTCGCGAACGCCTGAGTCGTATGTGGAACACGAGGAGCTCGTCGTGGACGGCGTGGAGATCGACTGGCGCCTGACCGGCGACGGCGTGCTGCACGCGGCGACGCTGGAAGGGGTCGCGGCGGGACTCGCCTGGGCGGCGGGGCAGTGGCCGCGGCGGTTCGAGGTGGCGGCGCTGCTGGAGGATCCTTCGCGGACGGAGGAGCTGGCGCGGGACCGCTGGTTCGACTGAGGGGCAGGGCACGGTACGACCGGTCAGAAATCTCTCGAATAAATTTCTGATCGGCCGTACAACCATTCCCATGCGTCACGAATCTGATCAGCTGAGTCAACAGACTCACCGATCACTTTGGGCCCAGGCGTGCTGACACGACCGTGGGGGACGATCTCCGCCGGGCCCCTCTTCACGTGGGGAACGCATGCGCATTCGAGTCCTCGGGGCTGCCGTCACCGGCGCCCTGGCCCTGTCCGCCCTCGCCGTGCCGGCCGCCCAGGCCGACACCGTCGAAGGCGACACCACGATCTCGAACGTCGTCGTGAACGGCGGCAAGGCTGTCGTCGTCGGCGCGACCGCCACCAAGACCATCTCCGTGACCTTCAAGGTCACGGACGATTCGGGTGTCAAGGACGCCATGGCCATCCTGTGGCACGGCTCGGACTTCGACAACTCCGACAGCGGCGCCGTGGCCACCGGCAACGACGGCTACGCCAGCTGCACCGCGACGAGCTCCACCACCGCGAACTGCAAGGCCAGCTACGAGATCGAGCCGCAGTACAACGCCGTCAACGCGGTCGCCGGCACCTGGAAGGTCTGGGGCATCGCCTCGGGCAAGGACGCCGACTACGTCCAGAAGGACAACGTGAAGACCTTCAAGGTCCAGCGTCTGTCCAAGCTGACGGCCAACGCCTCCCCGGAGCCCGTGAAGAAGGGCAAGACCATCACGGTCACCGGCAAGCTGACCCGCGCCAACTGGGACGCGGCGACGTACTCCGGCTACTCCGGCCAGTCGGTGAAGCTTCAGTTCCGCAAGAAGGGCACCAGCACCTACACGACCGTGAAGACCATCAAGACCACCTCCACGGGCGGTCTGAGCACCACGGTCACCGCGTCGGCCGACGGCTACTACCGCTACAGCTTCGCGGGCACCTCGACCACCCCGGCGGTCTCCGCCACGGGTGACTACATCGACGTGCAGTAGTCAGCCCCGCACCCGCACACTCTCTTTCTCATCTGGGGAAACACATGCGTATTCGCGCCACCGTGGCCGCCGTCTCCGGCGCCCTGGCCCTCTCCGCGCTGGCCGTCCCGGCCGCGCAGGCCGACAGCACCTCGTACCGTGACGCCGCCGCCCAGGCCTTGTCCGGCAAGTCCGCCTTCGCCGCGTCCGCCGCCGCCCAGCTGGACGTCTCCTTCTCCAACCTGAAGATCGCCAAGGCGGTCAAGGTCGGCACCACCAACCATGTCTCCACCAAGGTCACCTACACGCTGACCCACGGCGCCGACGTGGACATCGACTCCCCGGACTTCGCCAACGGCCCGCTCATCTACAAGGGCACCCTCGAAGAGCCGGTCAACGTCCTCCTCGGCTACGACGCGGCCACCTGCACGGCCACCTCGGCGACCACCGCCAACTGCGCCGGCCTGATCGACATCTACCCCGGCGACGGCGACCTGCTGAACTCCGACGCCGGTTCGTGGAAGGCCGGGGCGCTGGCCCTGAACTACAGCACCGAGGACACCGCCCTCCAGGGCGACCTGGGCGCCACCCTCGTCCAGCGCAACTCCAAGCTGACGGTCAACGCCTCGCCCGAGCCGGTCCGCAAGGGCAAGACCATCACCGTCACCGGCAAGCTCTCCCGCGCCAACTGGGAGGACAACAAGTACCACGGGTACACCAACCAGCCGGTGAAGCTTCAGTTCCGCAAGAAGGGCACCAGCACCTACACCACGGTGAAGACGATCAAGTCCAACTCGACGGGCGACCTCAAGACGACCGTCACCGCCGCCACCGACGGCTACTTCCGCTACTCCTTCGCGGGCACCTCGACCACCCCGGCGGTCTCCGCCGCGGGTGACTTCGTCGACGTGCAGTAAGTCCCACCAAGCACCGTCTCCGTACGCCGGTCCCGGAAGCCATCCGGGGCCGGCGTTCGTGTTGCTCGCCCTTTCCAAAGGACCACGACGGTGAAAGACCCCCACCAGCACCCGGACCTGTCGCTGGTCGCGACCGGTCTCGCCACCCGCATCCAGTCGCTGCCCAAGGGCGCGCAGGTGTGCATCAAGAGCCTCACGGCCCGTTTCAAGGAGGGTTCGACCCGAATCGCCGCCGCGATGCGGGAATTGGCGGACCACGGCTCTCTGCGCCGCGAGGTGGAACGCGCCTCCGGCGGCCGGGTCATCACCCGCACGATCTCCTGCAACCAGCCGGGCGCCGGCCGCAGCCCACGCGAGGCCGACCGACCCGCAGCCCCACCGAAACAGCCGAAGAAGCCGCACCCGCCCCGCAAGAAGCCCCTCCCCGCGGTCCCGCGGCCGGTCTACCCCGCGCCCCAGCTCCTCCAGCGGGCCACCGACCTCCTCGCCCGCGTCCACCGGGACGACCCCCGCCTCCTCCTGTCGGCCTGCGACGCGGCCCACCTGGCTCCGGGGGTCGCCGCCTGGCTGGAACGTGAGGTCCCCGCCACGCTCGTACGCGAAGCGCTGACCCGCGACCTGCCCGACGAACCGCTGCACCGCCCGGCAGCGCTGCTGGCCCACCGCCTCACGGCCCAGCTACCGCCCCCACCACCGCCGTACCAGACCGCTGCCGCGACTGCCGAACCCAGGGAACCACCATGAGCACACAGACGAACCCGAGGGGATCATGCGGCGACCTGACGTGATGGTGATCGCCGAGGCGGAGATCGGCATCCCCGTCTACGCGATCTTCGCCCCCCGCACCGGCAGGCGACTGGACGATCTCGACGCAGGACCCGCCCCGCTACGAGAGCTGAGCCGCCCCGGCTACGAGTGCCCCAGTTCCGCCGAGTCCTCGTCCGTCGTCGTCGGTACCGAACCCGAGTCCGCCGCCGGGCGGAGTGGGAAGGCATCGACCTTCGTCTCGTCGATCACCGGGGGCGCCGGGCGGGGCGGCTTCGGCATGATCGCCGCCTCCGAGTGGCCGCCGCAGCCGTACGCCAGGGACACCACCCTGCCGTCCGCCGGGGCGAACTCGTTGGCGCAGATGCCGAAGGCCTGGCCGAGGGAGCCGCCGATCGGGGTGAGGAAGCCGCAGCTGACGCAGGTGGCGGGGGCCGCCTGGGCCATGGGGGTCTTGGAGCCGAACGCCTCCTCCCAGCGGTCCGCGGCGCTGTGCAGGCCGTAGCGGGACAGGACGCGGGCCCGGCGCATGCCGAGTTCCTCGGCGACCGCGGCGATCGTGCCCCGGATGGGGGCCACCGGGAGGTTGGAGGGCGTGCCCGCGGTCACTTCCGCGTCCTCCGCCTCCACCAGCTCGGCCATGTCCTCCGAGACCGCCGAGTTCGGGAACGGCTCGTCCTCGCCGGAGTAGCCGGGCTCCAGGCGGAGGTCGTCGGCCTCGGTGGGCAGGAGATCGCCGGGGCCCATGTCGCCGGGGCGCAGCCGCTCGCTCCACGGGACCCATTCGGGGGCGAGGAGGGCGTCCGGGCCGGGGAGCAGGACGACCTCGTCCAGCGTCACGACCTTCGCGCGCGACGCCCTCGCCACCGTCACCGCCCAGCGCCAGCCGCGGTAGCCGAGTTCCTTGCACTCGAAGAAGTGCGTGACGACACGGTCGCCTTCGGAGACCGCACCCGCGTGCTCCCCGACCACACCGGGAGCCGCCGCCTCCTCGGCTGCGGCACGGGCGAGGTCGACGGCCTCGGCGCACAGGCGGTCGGGGGTGCGGCTTCGCGTGGTCGCTGCGCTCACAGGTATCGCTTCTCTCCTACGCCGTCTCTCTGGTGCGCCTGCCTGAAAGCGCGGTGGGGCGGACGGAGCGGACCGGAGGGCCGCGTCGACGTCCGCGCCCGCTCGCACTCGGGCGCACCTGTCCATCCATTCTGCGGGATGGCTGAGATACGCACGCTACCTGCTCGCGTGCGTACGGCCTACACCGACGGGACGTTTACCGCCCTTCCGACCGCCACGAAAGCACGGACATACGCGCGGTAACCGCACTACGAACGCCTGACTCGGGGCACTATGAACGTCGTGGCAACCGCGAAGACGCCCCAAGGGGCCACCGGGATCAAGGGCAACGGCAGGACGCGAGGTTCTCTGCGTTCCGTCGGGCGTGCCCTGCACTTCCCGGTGTCCGGGCCCGCCCGCGGCATCCGCAAGGCCACGCACGCCCACGGGGCGGGGGAATCCGGCCTCGGCAAGCTGATCGAGCTGCACGGTGTGAACGGCGCGGGCGATGTGATGATCACGGTCGCGCTCGCGTCGACCGTGTTCTTCTCCGTCCCCACCGACGAGGCCCGCGGGCGTGTCGCCCTCTACCTCGCCATCACGATGGCGCCCTTCACGGTCCTCGCCCCGGTGATCGGCCCGCTCCTCGACCGGCTCCCGCACGGCCGCCGCGCCGCGATGGCCGGTGCCATGCTCGCCCGGGCGCTGCTCGCGCTCGTGCTGTCCGGGGCCGTCGTCAGCGGCAGCCTGGAGCTGTATCCGGCGGCGCTCGGGGTGCTCGTCTCCTCCAAGGCGTACGGGGTGGTCAGAAGCGCCGTGGTGCCCCGGCTGCTGCCGCCGAAGTTCTCCCTCGTCAAGGCCAACTCCCGCGTCACGCTCGGCGGGCTCCTCGCCACCGGCATCGCCGCGCCGATCGGCGCCGGGTTGCAGGCGATCGGGCCGCGCTGGCCGCTCTACGGCGCCTTCGTGATCTTCGTGGCGGGGACCTTCCTGTCCTTCACGCTGCCGCCGAAGGTCGACTCCGCCAAGGGCGAGGACGTCGCCCTGCTCGCCGCCGACGAGAAGCATCTGCACGGACCCCACCGGCAGCCGGTCAAGCGCCCGGGCCTGCGGACCGTCGGCCTCGCCGTCACCCACGCCCTCGGCGCCAACGCCGCCCTGCGCTGGCTGTCCGGCTTCCTGACCTTCTTCCTCGCGTTCCTGCTGCGCGAGCACCCCCTCACCGGCGAGAGCGCGGCCGTCTCCCTCGGTATCGTCGCCGTCTCGGCCGGTGTGGGCAACGCGCTCGGCACGGCGGTCGGCGCCGGGCTGCGCTCCCGCGCGCCGGAGATCATCATCGTGACCGTCCTCGCGGTCGTCCTCGGTACCGCGATCACGGCGGCGATCTTCTTCGGCGCGTTCCTCGTCGCCGTCCTCACCGCGGTCACCGGCTTCACGCTGGCCCTCGCCAAGCTGTCCCTGGACGCGCTGATCCAGCGGGACGTGCCCGAACAGGTGCGCACCTCGGCGTTCGCCCGCTCGGAGACGATGCTCCAGATGGCCTGGGTGTTCGGCGGCGCGGTCGGCATCGTGATGCCCCTCAACGGCACGCTGGGCCTGGCGGTGGCCGCCGCGGTCATCGCCCTGGGCTGGCTGACGACGGTGAAGGGGCTGCTCGGCTCGGCCCGCCACGGGGGCGCTCCGCGCACGCGCGTGGCGTAACGAACAGGGCACGCCGTACCCCGCATAAAGAGACTGTCGCACCCGCCCGATAGCCTTCGGCCATGACCACGATGCAAGCCGCTGTGCGACGCCGCCGCGCCGTCGCCGTCGCCGGCGCCGTTTCCGCCGGACTGCTCGTCCTGGCGGCCTGTGACAAGCCGACGCCCCGCGCGACCGTGACGGTCGGCAAGAACTCCATCAGCGCCGAGGCCACCTGCTACGAGGACGGCGACGACCTCGGCCAGGAGAAGGCCACCAAGTGCGCCCTGAAGAAGGCGTCCGACTCGATCGAGGTCGCCCAGAGCGAGACCCTCCGCATCGGCGTCGACCCGAAGATCGCGGACACCGGCTGGGCGCTGTGGATCAACGGCCAGCAGGTCACGAACGTCTACAAGAAGACGTACTACTCCTTCCAGGGCGTCGACCTCTTCGCCGACCAGCAGGGCCAGGCCGCGCCGAAGACGCTGTACATCAGCATCGTCGAGCAGGACAAGCCCAAGAGCGCCGGCACCAGCAAGGAGTTCAAGGGCGTCTGGAACTTCAAGCTCGTCAACGGCGACGCCTGATCCGCCGTACGCCATGCGCATCCTCGTAGCCACCGCGGTCCCGGTCGAACGGGACGCGGTGGCTCGCGCGTTGGCGGGGACGGACGTCGAGGCCGAGGTGATCGCCGCCGGGGTGGGTCCCGCCCGCGCCGCCGCGGCCACGGCCACCGCCCTCGCCGCGGCCCCGTACGGCCTCGTCGTCTCGGCGGGGATCGCCGGTGGCTTCCAGCCGGACGCGCCCGTCGGGTCGCTCGTCGTCGCCGACGAGATCACCGCGGCCGATCTGGGCGCCGAGACGGCCGAGGGGTTCCTGCCGGTCACCGAACTCGGCTTCGGGACCGTCACCCATCGTCCGCCGGGACCACTCGTACGAGATGCCGTCGCCGCCACCGGCGCCCGCGCCGGAGCCGTCCTCACCGTCTCCACCGTGACCGGCACCGCCACCCGCGCGGCCCTCCTGAAGGACCGTCACCCCACCGCGCTCGCCGAGGCGATGGAGGGATTCGGGGTCGCCGAGGCCGCCGCGCTGCACGGCGTGCCCGTGCTGGAGATCCGGGCCGTCTCCAACCCCGTCGGCCCGCGCGACCGCGCCGCCTGGCGGATCGGCGACGCCCTGGAGGCCCTGACGGAGGGCTTCGGGAAGCTCGCACCCGTACTGGAGAGTTGGAAGACGGTATGAGCCTCGACATCGCCTACTCCCCCTGCCCGAACGACACCTTCGTCTTCGACGCCCTGGCGCACGGCCGGGTGCCGGACGCGCCCGCGCTGGACGTCACGTTCGCCGACATCGACATCACCAACGGCATGGCCGAGCGCGGTGAGTTCGACGTGCTGAAGGTGTCGTACGCCGTGCTGCCGTACGTCCTCGACGAGTACGCGCTGCTGCCCTGCGGCGGGGCGCTGGGGCGGGGCTGCGGGCCGCTGGTGCTGACCCGGGAGGCGGGGGCCGACCTGACCGGGCGGACGGTCGCGGTGCCGAGCGAGCGGTCGACGGCGTATCTGCTGTTCCGGCTGTGGGCGGCGGACACGCTGCCGGGCGGGGTCGGCGAGATCGTCGTCATGCCGTTCCACGAGATCATGCCGGCCGTGCGGGACGGGAAGGTCGACGCCGGACTCGTCATCCACGAGGCGCGCTTCACGTACCGGAACTACGGGCTGCACAAGCTCGCCGACATGGGCGAGCACTGGGAGGACACCACCGGACTGCCCATCCCGCTCGGCGCCATCATCGCGAAGCGGTCGCTGGGCGCCGAGACGCTGACGCTGCTCGCCGACTCCATCCGCACATCCGTGCGTGCCGCCTGGGACGAGCCCGAGGTGTCCCGGCCGTATGTCATGGAACACGCGCAGGAGATGGACCCGGCCGTCGCCGACCAGCACATCGGGCTGTACGTCAACGAGTTCACGGCGGATCTCGGTGCGGACGGGTACGCCGCCGTCAGGGGTCTGCTGACGCGTGCGGCGGCCGAGGGGCTGGTACCGCCCCTCGGCCCGAACGCACTGGAATTCCCCTAGAAATCCACCAGTTCCGTACGCCTTCTATACGTCGAGTTGGTCGGCGACCGCGCGCAGCAGGCCGGCGATCTTCTTTCCGGCGACCTTGTCGGGGTAGCGGCCGCGCTCCAGCATCGGCGTGATGTTCTCCAGGAGGGTCGTCAAATCCTGGACGATGGAGGCCAGTTCGTCCGGCTTCTTTCGGGTGGCGGCCGCGACCGACGGGGTCGGATCCAGGATGACGACCGAAAGGGCCTGGTCACCGCGTTGTCCGGCGACGACGCCGAACTCGACTCGCTGGCCCGGCTTCAGTGTCTCGACTCCGGCGGGGAGGACCGAGGAATGGACGAAGACGTCACCGCCGTCGTCGCGGGAGAGAAAGCCGAAGCCCTTCTCGCTGTTGAACCACTTGACCTTGCCGGTAGGCACGTCTGTTCCTCGTCCTCGTACTCGTCGGAAAACTGCTTCTGAAAACGGCTCTTGATAGCACTGGGGCGGGTCGTCGGACCCGCCGGTACCAAGGCTAATGGTCTTAGGGCCGGTGACAAGACGTCGCCCGGTTGTTCCTTCGGGCAGGGAACTACCCTGGTCCGGTGCGTGACAAAACCCAAGCGAATTCCGCCGGGCCCGGTGACCGACTGATCCGTACCGGTGCCATCGTCTTCTTCGTCGGTACGGTGGCCACACTCGTCACCGTGGCCCCGCTGTTTCTCGGTACGACGCCCTTTCCGACGTACATGTTCGGACTGAGCATGCTCATGGGCGTCGGCTTCCTGATCGCCGCTGCCGGGGTGCTGCGGTCGGTCGCGGCGGGGCGGCGTCAGGCGCGGGCGGCCGGGAGGTAGCCGGCGAACCAGGCCGGGAACTCCGTGAGGTCGGCCAGGACCACGTCCGCACCGGCCTCGGTGAGCTCCGCCGCGCTGCACGGGCCGGTCGGCACCGCCACCGACAGGGCCTCGGCGGTGCGGGCGCCGCGCACGTCACCGACGTGGTCGCCGACGTACACGCGCGCGCCGTGCTCGCGCAGGGCCACCGCCTTCTGCTCGGCCCAGAGGTTGCCGATGACCGCGTCGGGCGCCATGCCCAGGTGCTCCATGTGCAGCTTGGCGTTGGGCTCCCACTTGGCCGTCACGACGACGGCCCGGCCGCCTGCCGCCTGCACGGCCGCTATCGCCTCCCGGGCGCCCGGCATCGCGAGGGTGCCGGTGATGGCGTACGTCGGGTAGAGCTCGCGGTAGAGATCGGCGACGGCCGCGACCCGCTCCGCGGGGAACCAGTGGGCCATCTCCTCCGTCAGCGGCGGCCCGAGCCGCGTCACCGCGAGGTCGGCGTCGATGTACGTCCCCGTCCGCTCGGCGAGCGCCACGTAGCAGGCGTGGATGCCGGGGCGGGAGTCGATGAGGGTCATGTCGAGGTCGAAGCCGACGGTCGGGGCGGAGATGGGTGCAGATGCCATATGGACCATTGTGCCCAGTCGCGGCGACCGGCTTCCCGCTATTTCCGCCGCTGGGACCGCCACACCACGAACAGCGCCGACGCCACCGCCGCGCCCCGCACCACCCAGGGCCAGGTGTCGGCGACCGCGGCGTTCATCTGCCCCTCGGCGACGGGCTCGCCCCAGCGGCCCTCGTTCCTGCCCCACAGCCACACGATCCCGGCGGTGAGCGCCAGGCCGGGCAGGTACATCACCGCCCACTTGGTCTCGGTGTCGGTCAGCCGCCGGGAGGCGTAGGCGATGAGCCAGCCGACGAGGAGCACGACGAGATTGCCGATCACGGCGCCGACGACCAGGCAGCCGGCGGCGAGCAGCAGCAGGGGGTTGGTCCACTTGCCCTTCGGCAGGGCGAAGAGCCGCCGCCGGCGCGGCACCGCGGCCTCCTCTTCCGCCGCCGTCTCCTCCGCCGCCTTCTCGACCGGCGGTTTCGGCGTCTCCTTCGGCGGCGGGGGCTTGAGCAGCTCGGGGATCTCCACGCCGCCGACGAAGCCGGGGACGCTCTCGCCGGCGCCGAACGGGGAGTCCTCCACCCGCCACCAGTCCGGCGGGAGCGTGCTGTTCCCGAGCTCGGCCGCGCCGGCGAGGTGCGGCGGGGCCGGGGCCTCGTCCGGGGTCTCGGCGGGGCGGGGCTTGGGGATGATCCGGCGCAGCCCCTTGGGGCGGGGCTCCGCCACGTCCCGGTCCCGCTGCACGGGGACGGCGGTGGGGGTGGGCGCGGGCACCGACGCGGCCTGCGGGGCGCCGCCGGCCGCGGTGACGACCTCGTCGGGGCTGCCGAGCCGGTCGATGATGCGGCGCACGGCCGCGGGGCTGTCCACGGGGGCCTTGGCGCGGCGCCGGTCGATCTCGTTGCGCAGCTCGGAGACGAGGCGCATGCGGGTGCCGGACGGCAACTGCCGCTGCTGCGCGACGTCGCCGACACGGCTCAGATACTCGTAGACGACCTGATCGCTCTCGATATCCACGAAGTCCCTCCGGGGGGCGGCGCGTTGAAACCCCGGAGTGACGGTATCGCGCGCGGGGCGGCCGACGTAGCCGCGTACGGTCGTGCCGCCGGGGTGGGTCGTGACCCACCGAGCCGCGCCGCACCGTCGTACCGACCGGATACCGTGGGTCGGATGAGCACCCCGGCCACCCCGCCCCGCTCCCTCGCCGAAGCCCTCCGGTCCAGGGACGACGCCTCCCTGGCCCTGCTGCTGCGGGCCCGCCCCGACCTCATCACCCCCGTTCCCACCGATCTCACCCAGCTCGCCACCCGCGCCGGGACGCGTGCCTCGGTCGTGCGTGCCCTCGAACGCCTGGACCGGTTCGCGTTGCAGACCGCGGAGGCGCTCGCCGTGGCCGGGGACCCGGCGTCGTACGAGGAACTGCTCGGGCTGATGGGCGGGGACGCCGGGGACCACGCCGTCGCCGCCGCGCTGCCCCGCGCGGTGGGCACACTGCGCGAGCAGGCGCTGGTGTGGGGCGAGGACACGCGGCTGCGGCTGGTGCGCACCGCGCGGGAGCTGCTCGCGCCCTCGCCGCAGCATCCGTCGCCGACCGGCCTCGGGCCGACCGTGCAGGAGGCGTCCGCGGGGATGTCGCCGGGGCGGATCCAGGAGATCGTGACCGCGGCCGGGCTGCCGTCCACGCACGATTCGGTGTCGGCGGTGGCCGCGTTGACCGGGCTGTTCACCGACCGCAGGCGGATGGCGAAGCTGCTCGGCGGGCTGCCGGAGGAGTCCCTCGACGTGCTGCGGCGGCTGATGTGGGGGCCGCCGTACGGGCAGGTCACCGCCGATCCGGCGCCCCGGCTGCGGCGGCTGCTGGACCTCGGGCTGCTGCTGCCGACGGCGCCGGGGACGGTCGTCCTGCCGCGTGAGGTCGCGCTGCATCTGCGGGGCGGCCTCGCGCACCGGGCGACCGAGCCGGTGCCGCCGGTCGTGGAGGCGGCCGCCTCGTACCGTCCACAGGTTGTGGACGCGACGGCGGCCGGGCAGGCGTACACCGCGCTGGCGACCGTCGAGGAGCTGCTGAAGGACTGGGACGAGGGCGGGCCCGCGGTGCTGCGGGCCGGCGGGCTGAGCGTGCGGGACCTGAAGCGGACCGCGGTCGCCCTCGACGTGCCCGAGCCGGTCGCCGCGTTCTGGGTCGAACTGGCCTACGCGGCCGGGCTGCTGGCCTCCGACGGCGAGGCCGACGAGCGGTACGCGGCGACCCCGGCGTACGACGAGTGGCTGGAGCAGCCCCCCGCGGAGCGCTGGGCGCGGCTCGCGGAGGCGTGGCTGGCGGCGACCCGGACGCCGGGGCTGGTCGGCGGCCGGGACGCCAAGGAGCGGACCCTGTCGGCCCTGGGCCCCGGCCTCGACCGCAGCGCCGCGTCGGAGGTACGACACCGGGTGCTGACCCTGCTGGCGGGCCTCCCCGAGGGCGCGGCACCGACGGCGGAGTCCGTGCTGGCGCGGCTGCGGTGGGAACGGCCGCAGCGCCGCGAGGACGACCTGCGCGCGCGACTCGCCCAGTGGACCCTCAGCGAGGCCGAGCTGCTGGGCGTGACGGGGCGCGGGGCGCTGGCGGCGCACGGGCGGGCGTTGCTGGGGGTGGGCGCACCCGGCCGGGTCGGCGCAGGCTCCGCCTCTCCCGGAGCCGCGGCGGGCGGTGTCGCCGGTGCCGGTGCCGGTGTCGCCCACGACCCGGCCGGAGCCGGTGACAAACTCCCCGTGCACCATCACGTCCCCGGGCCCGCCGAACCCCTCTCCGCCGCCGAGCAGGCCGTCGCCGTCGCGGCCGCCGGGCGGTTGCTCGCGCCGTTGCTGCCCGAGCCGCTCGACCATGTGCTGCTCCAGGCCGACCTGACGGCGGTGGCGCCCGGGCCGTTGCGGCGGCCGCTCGCCGACATGCTGGGCGTGCTCGCGGACGTGGAGTCGAAGGGCGGGGCGACCGTGTACCGGTTCACGCCGGGCTCGGTGCGGCGGGCGCTGGACGCCGGGCAGTCCGCCTCCGACCTGCACGCCTTCCTGACCGCGCACTCCCGTACGCCGGTGCCGCAGCCGCTCGCCTATCTGATCGACGACGTGGCCCGCAAGCACGGGCATCTCCGGGTCGGCGCGGCCTCCGCGTACGTCCGCTGCGACGACGACGCCGTGCTGAACGAGATCCTCGCCGACAAGCGGGCCGCGGGGCTGAGGCTACGGCGGCTGGCGCCCACGGTCCTCGCCTCGCAGGCCGACCCGTCCGCCCTGCTGGACGGGCTGCGCTCGATGGGGTTCGCACCGGCCGCCGAGTCCGCCGAGGGCGACGTCCTGATCGCCCGCGCCCACGCCCACCGCACCCCGCCGCGCACCGCCCCCGAACCGGTCCCGGACGGCCCGCCGGTGCCGGACGCCACGCTGCTGGCGGCGGCGATCCGCGCGATCCGGGCCGGTGACCTGGCCTCCACGACCCCGCGCAAGCAGGCCCCCTCGGCGGGCCCGACCGGTGAGCTCCCGCGCACCAGCTCCGCCGAGACCCTCGCCACCATGCAGGCCGCCGTCCTCACCGGCGAGGCCCTGTGGATCGGCTACGTCAACGCCGAGGGCGCCGCCAGCCAGCGCGTCATCGCCCCGGTCCGGGTGGAGGGCGGCTTCGTGACGGCGTACGACCACACGGCGGACGAGGTACGGACGTACCCGCTGCACCGGATCACGGGGGTCGCGGAGCTCGCCGACGACTAGGCGGCTCGGTGGGTCGGTGGGTCGGTGGGTCGGTGGCTAACAGTCGCTCACAGGGGCGTCCGCCGCCAGGCCGAAGTGGGTGCGGGCGGCGGTCTCCAGGGGCGTGGTCGACAGGGGGTCGTCGAGTTCGGTGCGGGTGAAGTGGCCGAAGTGGGTGTGCGTCCACTCCGCGTAGCCCGCCCCTTCGGGGGCCGCCTCCTGCGACACGATCCGGTAGCCGCCGACCGCGTCCGCGTCCCGCTCCAGGCGCAGCACCTGCGGGACGTGGGCGCCGGAGCACTCGACCAGGGCGTGCGCCTGGACGCCGTACTCCATGCAGAGCGTGTCGACGCCCGCCCGCACGACCCCGTCGCGCTCGTCCAGCTCCAGTGCCTCCGCGTGGCAGAACCACCGCGCGTCGAGTTCCGGGGCGGTTTCGCCGTACCCGGTGCCATGCGCGTCGGCCACGAGGCGGGCCTCGATCGCGGGGCGTATCTCGTGCCACAGGTCGCTGTCGACGTCCTGCGGCCACACCACCCATGCCCCCGTGGCCACCAGCACCGCCGTGGCGCCGAGCCCGACCCCCCACCTGACCACCGACACCGTGTGCTCCTCACTCCGCCGGGTCCCCGCCCGACTAGACAGACAACCCGGGGCAGAGGTTGCGCGGGCGCCCCGATCGGTTCCCGCCGGTATGCGGCACACTGGAGGTTTGGCCCGTGCGGAAGGGAAGTGCGTACGTGAACGGACCGCTGATCGTCCAGTCGGACAAGACCCTGCTCCTGGAAGTCGACCACGAGCAGGCCGACGAGTGCCGTCGGGCCATCGCGCCGTTCGCGGAACTGGAGCGGGCGCCGGAGCACATCCACACCTACCGGGTGACGCCGCTCGGGCTGTGGAACGCCCGGGCCGCCGGGCACGACGCCGAGCAGGTGGTCGACGCGCTCGTGCAGTACAGCCGGTACCCGGTGCCGCACGCGCTGCTCGTCGACGTCGCCGAGACCATGGACCGGTACGGACGGCTGACGCTCTCCAAGCACCCGGTGCACGGGCTGGTGCTGACGACCACCGACCGGCCGGTGCTGGAGGAGATCCTGCGGTCGAAGAAGGTCGCGCCGCTGGTGGGGGCGCGGATCGACCCGGACACCGTCCTCGTGCATCCGTCCGAGCGGGGACAGATCAAGCAGACGCTGCTGAAGCTGGGCTGGCCCGCCGAGGACCTCGCCGGGTACGTCGACGGCGAGGCGCACCCGATCGAGCTGGCCGAGGACGGGTGGGCCCTGCGGCCGTACCAGAAGCAGGCCGTGGAGAACTTCTGGCACGGCGGGAGTGGCGTGGTCGTGCTGCCCTGCGGTGCCGGGAAGACCCTCGTCGGGGCCGGGTCCATGGCGCAGGCCAAGTCGACCACGCTCATCCTCGTCACCAACACCGTCTCCGCCCGGCAGTGGAAGCACGAGCTGGTGAAGCGGACCTCGCTGACCGAGGACGAGATCGGCGAGTACAGCGGGACGAAGAAGGAGATCCGGCCCGTCACCATCGCCACCTACCAGGTGCTGACGACCCGGCGGAAGGGCGTCTATCCGCACCTGGAGCTGTTCGACTCCCGGGACTGGGGGCTGATCGTCTACGACGAGGTGCATCTGCTGCCCGCGCCCGTCTTCAAGTTCACGGCCGATCTCCAGGCGCGGCGGCGGCTGGGCCTGACGGCCACCCTCGTCCGGGAGGACGGGCGGGAGTCGGACGTCTTCTCGCTCATCGGGCCCAAGCGGTTCGACGCGCCCTGGAAGGAGATCGAGGCGCAGGGCTACATCGCGCCCGCCGACTGTGTCGAGGTCCGGGTCAACCTGACCGACTCCGAGCGGCTCGCGTACGCCACCGCCGAGCAGGAGGAGAAGTACCGCTTCTGTGCGACGACCGCGACGAAGCGGAAGGTCACGGAGGCGCTGGTACGACGGTTCGCCGGGCAGCAGATCCTGGTGATCGGGCAGTACATCGACCAGCTCGACGAGCTCGGCGAGCACCTCGGGGCGCCGGTCATCAAGGGCGAGACGCCCAACGCCCAGCGCGAGAGGCTCTTCGACGCCTTCCGGGAGGGCGAGATCAGCGTCCTCGTGGTGTCGAAGGTCGCGAACTTCTCCATCGACCTGCCGGAGGCGACGGTCGCCATCCAGGTGTCGGGCACCTTCGGATCACGGCAGGAGGAGGCGCAGCGGCTGGGGCGGGTGCTGCGGCCCAAGGCGGACGGGCACCAGGCGCACTTCTACTCGGTCGTCGCCCGGGACACGATCGACCAGGACTTCGCCGCGCACCGGCAGCGGTTCCTGGCGGAGCAGGGGTACGCCTACCGGATCGTGGACGCCGACGAGCTGCTGACGGAGGGCTGAGGGCGGAGGGCTAGCGCCTGCGGCGGACTCCGGACTCCTCGCCGTACTCGCCGAGGATGATCACCTCGAACGCGGCGCCGACGAAGACGCGTATCGCACGGAGGGTGTCGCCGAGGCGGTGGGTGGGGTGGGTGTCGGTGACGGGGGTCGCTCCGGAAGGGCGACCTGGGGCTGGGGTGATGGTCGCTGCACTCATGTCTCCATGGTGGCTTTCGAGGCATAAGGAGGGCATCGGCCCAAGGTCCCGACTTGCTGTGATACCTGAGTCGTAGGGGCCCCGGGGGGCCGTCCCCTAGGGGCCCCGCCCGTGCCTCCCGGAGCCCGGCCCGCGGAAATGCATTGGCGGCCCCCGCGCGCGCTCACCTAGAATCTCCGCTCTTGCCCGCCTCCCTCGACGGAGCGCCGCCGTCCGGACGGAAACCGGTCGGTACCTCGCAGCAGCAGCCACCCAGCCCGCAGCACCTTCGGAGGCACCCCCTTGTCCACGCCCGTCGACGACCCCGCGCCCCTGGACGACCCGCTCGGCCGCGAGCGCGGCCATCTCGCCGCGTCCCGTGCCGCCCTGCGCGCCATGCGGGAGGACGCCGAGTCCCTCGACATCAAGGACGTCACCGCGAACTGGGTCAACGCCCAGATCCTGGAACGCCAGATCAACGAGCGGATCGCGGCCCTCGCCGACCTCAGCGACACCCCGCTCTTCTTCGGCCGCCTCGACTATCTGCACGCACCCGGCACGGACCTGGCCGAGGGCGCGGACGGCGAGCGCTTCTACATCGGGCGGCGGCACGTCCACGACCACGACGGCGACCCGATGGTCATCGACTGGCGTGCGCCGGTCTCGCAGCCGTTCTACCGGGCCTCCAAGAAGGACCCGATGGACGTGGGCCTGCGCCGCCGCTTCGGGTACACGCGCGGTGACATCACGGCGTACGAGGACGAGCACCTCTCCGACCCCGCCGAGGCGGCCACCACCAGCAAGCTCCTCCAGCAGGAGATCGAGCGGCCGCGTGTGGGTCCGATGCGGGACATCGTCGCGACCATCCAGCCCGAGCAGGACGAGATCGTGCGGTCCGGGCTGGGCGGCACGGTGTGCGTGCAGGGCGGGCCGGGGACCGGGAAGACGGCCGTCGGTCTGCACCGGGTCGCGTATCTGCTCTACGCCCACCGCGACCGGCTCGCCCGCACCGGCACCCTCGTCATCGGGCCGAACCGGTCCTTCCTGCACTACATCGAGCAAGTGCTGCCCGCGCTGGGCGAGTTGAGCGTGCAGCAGGCCACGGTCGACGACCTGGTGGCGAAGGGCATCGAGGTGCGCGGCAGCGACGACGCGGCCGCCGCGGTCATCAAGGGTGACGCGCGGATGGCGGAGGTCCTGCGGCGGGCCGTCTACGCGCACGTGACGATGCCGACCGAGCCGGTCGTGGTCGTGCGCGGCTCGCGCCGGTGGCGGGTCCCGGCGTACGAACTGGAGGACATCGTCCGCGAGTTGCTCGACCGCGACATCCGCTACGGCGCCGCCCGCGACGCCCTCCCGCAGCGCATCGCGCACGCGGTGCTGGTGCAGATGGAGCGCTCGGGCGAGGCGCCGGACGACCGGGTGCAGGACTCGGTGGCGCGCAACACGGCGGTGAAGGCGGCGGTGAAGCAGATCTGGCCGCCGGTCGACCCGGCGAAACTCGTCCTGCGTCTGCTCACGGACGCGGACTTCCTCGCCGCGCACGCGGACGGGATCCTCGACGAGGACGAGCAGAAGACGATCCTGTGGGCGAAGCCCGTGCGGTCGGTGAAGTCGGCCAAGTGGTCGGCCGCGGACGCGGTGTTGATCGACGAGGCGACGGACGTCGTCGAGCGCACGCACTCGCTCGGGCATGTGGTGCTCGACGAGGCGCAGGACCTCTCCCCCATGCAGTACCGGGCGGTCGGCCGCCGCTGCACCACCGGCTCGGCGACCGTCCTCGGCGACCTGGCGCAGGGCACCACGCCCTGGGCGACCCGGAGTTGGGACGAGGCGCTCGCCCACCTCGGCAAGGCGGACGGCGTGATCGAGGAGCTGACGGCGGGTTTCCGTGTGCCGACGGACGTCATCACGTACGCCTCCCGGCTGCTCCCGCACATCGCGCCGGGTCTGACGCCGGTGGCGTCGGTCCGTGAGAACCCCGGCTTCTTCGACCTCCGCGCGATCACCGGCGCGGCCGAAGTGGTCGCCGCTTGCGAGGAGTTGCTGCGCAACGAGGGCTCGACGGGCCTGATCGCGGCGGACGCCCGCGTCCCGGCCCTGGCGGAGGCCCTCGACGCGGCCGGCATCGGCTACCTCGCACCCGGCGAGGAGACGACCGAGGAGACGCGGCTGACGCTGGTGCCGGCGTCGCTGGCGAAGGGTCTGGAGTACGACTACGTGGTCCTGGACGAGCCGCAGGCGGTGGTCGACGGTGAGCCGGATGAGCGGACGGGGTTGCGTCGGTTGTATGTGGCGCTCACCCGTGCGGTGTCGGGGTTGATCGTGACCCATGCGGCGCCGTTGCCGGTTCAGCTCGGCTAGTCAGACGGGTTGCGGCTAAGGGGGTGCCGCTTGAGGCCGGGGGCCGGGTGCGGGTGGGTCGTGGCTTGTCGCGCCCGCGCGGCGGAGCCGCACATTGATACAGCCCCGCGCCCCTAAAAGCCTTGCAGTGCGCGGCGCCATTCTTCTACCGCCCTCGCCGACACCGGGTGTTCCCAGCCCCTCGGCCTCGCCGCGCCCCCGATGTGGAAGGCGTCGATCCCCGCCGCCAGCAGCTGCGGGACATGCTCCAGCGCCAGGCCCCCGCCCACCAGCACCTGCTGCTCGTACCCCGGCTCCCCCGCCCTCGCCGCCTCGGCGAGCAGTGTGGGGAGCCCCGTCTCGACGCCCTCCGCCGACCCGGCCGTGAGGTACGTGTCCAGGCCCGGCAGGTCCGCCAGCTGCTTGCGCAGGGCGTCCCGGTCGGCGGTGTGGTCGATGGCGCGGTGGAAGGTCCAGGGGCAGCCGTCCAGCTCCGCGACCAGTCGCTCCACGGCCGTCAGGTCCACGCCGCCCTCCGCGTCGAGGAACCCGAGCACGAACTGGTCCGCACCGGCCGCCCGCAGCTCGCCGGCGGTACGGACCAGCCGGTCGACATCCCCCGCCGCGAAGCCGTCCGTCAGCCGGAGCATCACGCGCAGGTCGATGTCGACGGCGGCCCGGATCGCGGCGAAGGTCGCCACGGACGGGGTCAGACCGTCGGCCGCCATGTCGGTCACCAGCTCCAGCCGGTCCGCGCCACCGGCCTGCGCCGCGATCGCGTCCTCGGCGTCGAGGGCGATGACCTCGAGGACTGCACGCTTGCTCATGGGACCCCGTTCGTAGGCGTAGGCGACAGGTCTAGTCCAATCTCAGGGTACGCCAGCCTCTCAGAAGAAGATGTTCAACTCCTCCGCTTCCGCCCCCGCCAGCTCGAAGGCCCGCCCCTCCACCGGACGCCCCGCGTACAGCCTTACGAGGGTGGCGGCGTCGCCGATGTACCGGGCCGGCGTCCGCTCCCCCGACACCGCGCCCAGCGTGAGCGGCTCGTCGACGTCGTCGAGGTCGGCGTGCAGGGGCAGCGTGCCCTTGTGCCGGGTGATCCGGGACAGCAGCAGGAGGGCGTGCGGCAGGCCGGGGCCCGCGTAGGCGCCCGGTTCGCCGAGGGCGTCACGTACGTCGCCGCCGTGCACCCTCCCCCACTGCCTTAAAGGCGTGGGGGGACCCCCACCCCACCGCGGCCAGGTCCAGCACCCCGCCCGCCTTGGCGATCATCGGGCCGGCTTCGGTCATGCCGCGCTCCAGCTCGTCCACGACCTGCGCGTTCGTCCAATCGGCCCGCTCGGCGATGTCCCGGTCGTTCGACTCCGGCGAGAAGACGCCCTTCTCGAAGCGGCTCTCCACGATCCGCATCAGCGCGGACGAACAGTGCGCCACCACGTCCCGGACGGTCCAGCCGGGACACCCGGCCGTGGGCAGAGCGAAGTCGGCGTCCGGGCGGGACCGCAGGAGCGGGATCAGACCGTCGCGCTCGGTGGTCAGGAGGAGGCCGGGCAGTTCGGGGTCGCGTACGTCGTCAGTCGTCGTCATGCCCCCACACGCTAGGGGGCGCGCGACAATCGGTACATGGTCGATCTCGATGCCCTCCGCGTCCGTTTCTCCCACGCGCTCCGGTCGGTCAGGGGTAGCGGTGACGGCCCCGACCCCACCCCCTACGCCGACGACCTCCTCGCCCGCTGGCAGGAGCCGCAGCGGCGCTATCACACGCTCGCGCACCTCACCGCGGTCCTGGACCATGTCGACGCACTGGAGAAGTACGCGGACGACCCGGACGTCGTACGGCTCGCGGCCTGGTTCCATGACGCCGTGTACCTGCCCGAGCGGTCGGAGAACGAGGAGCGGTCGGCACGGATCGCCGAGCGGGCCCTTCCCGAGGCCGGGGTGGCGGCGGGGAAGACCGCGGAGGTCGCGCGGCTCGTGCGGCTCACCGTCACCCACGCCCCCACCCCCGACGACCGCAACGGACAGGTGCTCTGCGACGCCGACCTCGCGATCCTCGCCGCCCCACCCTCCGCGTACGCCGCGTACACGGCCGCCGTGCGGGAGGAGTACCACTTCGTCCCCAACGAGGCCTTCCGGGAGGGGCGTTCGGCGATCCTGCGGCAGCTGCTCGAGCTGCCGAGGCTGTTCCGGACGCCGTACGGGGCGGCCGAGTGGGAGGCGACCGCCCGCTACAACCTCGCCGCCGAGCTGGAAATGCTGTCGCCCTGAGGGCGGCGGCCTCATAGCCTGCCCCTCATGGGAAACAGGGGTGCGGAGCGGGTGGAAGAGGCCGTCGCGGGGGCCGTGGGGGTGCTGCGGGGCGCGGTCGAGCGGGACTGGGACGGCGTGCGGGCCGGGCGGTGCGAGTGGAGTTGCCGGGAGACGGCCCAGCACATCGCGCAGGACCTGATCGTGTACGCGGGGCGGCTGGCCGGGCGGGTGCAGGACACCTACCGCCCCTTCGACGTCGTCGTCGACGACAGCACGGACAACGCTCGTGTCCTCCAACTCATCGAGGGCGGCGGGGTGTTGCTCACCGCGACGATCCGGGTGACGCCACCCAGGGCCCGCGCCTATCACCCGCGGCCGTACTACTCCGCCAACCCCGAGGGCTTCGCCGCGCTCGCCGTCGGCGAGGTGCTGCTGCACACCCACGACATCGCCGAGGGCCTCGGTCTGCCCTACGAACCCCCGGCCGACCTCGCCGAGTTCGTGCTCACCCGCATGTTCCCGCACATCCAGCCAGGACCCGAGCACTGGCCCACCCTGCTGTGGGCCACCGGCCGCGGCGAGCTGCCCGGCCGCGCCCCGGTCACCGAGTGGGACTGGTACAACAACCTCGTCCTGCCCACCGACCGCCTCACCCTGGAGGGCCTCACCCCCGCGGCCGCCGCCGACCTGCGCCTGGGCGGCGACGGCGGCTACGACTGGGTCGCCGACGGCCCCTTCGACGGCACCCGCGAGGCCGCCGGGATGCTGGTCAAGGCGTACGAGGCGGGCGTGCACCGCCCGGAGTGGGGTGTCTTCGTCCTCGTCCGGCGCGAGGACGGCAAGGCGGTCGGCGGCATGGGCTTCCACGGCGCCCCGGACGAGGACGGCCGCGCCGAGGTCGGCTACGACCTCGCCCCCTCCGCCCGCGGCCGGGGCTACGCCACGGAGGCGCTGCGCGCGCTGAGCGAGTGGGCGCTTGCGCGGGACGGCGTACGGCTGCTGATGGCGACGATCGAGGAGACGAACCGCGCCTCCCAGGCCGTCGTCACCCGCGCCGGATACACCCGGGCGACGGTCGGGGAACAGCACGAAGTGCTCACGCACGAGCAGCACGCGCCGCACGAGGAGGACACCGACCTCCGGCTGTACCTGCGCGAGCGGCCGTAGGGCCGGTCCGGCGGACAGTCCCTAGGCCGGACGCCCCTTGGGGCGCCGCAGCCCCGACTCCGTCAGCAGGCGCACCACCTCGCGGCTGCTGACCTCCACCGCGCCGGCCGCGACCACGTCCGCGTACCGGTGCGCGGGGATGTCGTAGTGGTCGCGTTCGAAGGCCCGGCGCGGCACGCCCAACCCGTCGGCGAACGCGTGGAGTTCGTCGTACGACACGTCGCTCACCAGGTGGGACCACATCCGGCCGTGTCCCGGCCAGGCGGGCGGGTCTATGTAGACGGTCACGAGGAGGGCGTCCCGCCGGCCGCCGAGCCCAGCGCGCCGACGGACGCGACCTTCACGCCCGCCTTGTGGCACACCCAGTGCGGGTCGGGCCCGAGTTCCGGCTCGACCTCCAGCGCGTGCGGGTCGCCGGCCCCGCACACCGGGCACAGCGGCCAGCGGCCGTAACGCTCCAGGAGCGCGTCCTGGACGTCCTGCGCGACCAGCCCGGCCACGAACTCCGCGCCGTCCGGCCACTGCTCCACCCACCAGCGGCGCTGGACGACGGACTCCTCGACGAGGGACACCACGTCCGCGTCGGCGACCTCGCCCGCGACCAGGTCGGCGAGCACCAGGGCGCGTGCCGCATGCAACGCCTGCTCCAAAGGGCTTACGGGGAGGCCGGAGGGATCCATGCCCCCTATTGTGCGCACTCTTGACCACGGGACCGAGCCGAAAATATCTTTCATACGTGACCCAGGAAGTGAAGGAAATTTTCGGCGGCGCCTCGGGCGGCCCGAGTGGTCCGGGTGGTCCGGGTGGTCCCGGCACACCGCCCGCCCCCGCCGCGCTCGCCGCCAAGGTGCGCACCCTCACCCCTTCCATGACCCGCTCCATGCAGCGGGTCGCCGAGGCCGTCGCCGGTGACCCGGCCGGCTGCGCGGCCCTGACGGTCACCGGCCTCGCGGAACTGACCGGCACCAGCGAGGCGACCGTCGTCCGCACCGCCCGCATCCTCGGCTACCCCGGCTACCGCGACCTGCGCCTCGCCCTCGCCGGCCTCGCCGCGCAGCAGCAGTCGGGGCGGGCGCCGGCGATCACGACGGACATCGCGGTGGACGACCCCATCGCCGACGTCGTCGCGAAACTCGCCTACGACGAGCAGCAGACGCTCGCCGACACGGCCGCCGGTCTGGACACCGTGCAGCTGGCGGCGGCCGTCGCCGCGGCGGCGACCGCCCGCCGCATCGACGTGTACGGAGTCGGGGCGTCCGGGCTGGTCGCCCAGGACCTGGTGCAGAAGCTGCTGCGGATAGGGCTGATAGCCCACGCCCACAGCGATCCGCATCTCGCCGTCACCAACGCGGTGCAGCTGAAGGCGGGGGACGTCGCCATCGCGATCACGCACTCCGGGGCGACGGGGGACGTCATCGAGCCGCTGCGGGTCGCGTTCGAGCGCGGGGCCACGACGGTCGCGATCACCGGACGGCCGGACAGTTCGGTGACGCAGTACGCGGACCATGTGCTGACGACGTCCACGGCCCGGGAGAGCGAGCTGCGGCCGGCGGCGATGTCGTCGCGGACCAGCCAGCTGCTGGTCGTGGACTGTCTGTTCGTAGGGGTGGCGCAAAGGACATACGAGAGCGCGGCGCCCGCCCTGGCCTCGTCGTACGAGGCCTTGGCACACCGGCATCGCGGCAGAACGTAGAAAAGCGCCCGCCCCCACTCCGTTACGTGAAAGAACCACGTGAAAGAGCCGCCCCCCATGACCTCCACCTCCGATCCCCGTGTTCTGCGTGCCGAGTTGGAAGCCCTCACCACCGAGGCCTTCCGGCCCGAGCTCGCCGACATCGACCAGTTGCCCACCCTCGACATCGCCCGGCTCATGAACGGTGAGGACGTCACCGTGCCCGCCGCCGTCGCCGAGCGGTTGCCCGAGATCGGTGCCGCCATCGACGCCGTCGCCACCCGGATGGCCCAGGGCGGTCGGCTCGTCTACGCCGGTGCCGGGACCGCCGGGCGCCTCGGTGTGCTGGACGCCTCCGAGTGCCCGCCGACCTTCAACACCGACCCCGCGCAGGTCGTCGGCCTGATCGCGGGCGGCCCGGAGGCCATGGTGACCTCCGTCGAAGGCGCCGAGGACTCCAGGGAACTGGCGAGAGCCGACCTGGACGCGCTGAAGCTGACGCCCCTGGACACGGTGGTCGGCGTCTCCGCGTCCGGTCGTACCCCTTATGCCATCGGTGCCGTCGAACACGCCCGCGCGCAGGGCGCGTTGACGATCGGGCTGTCCTGCAACAGGCACAGCGCGCTGGCCGCCGCGGCGGAGCACGGCATCGAGGTGGTCGTCGGCCCCGAACTGGTCACCGGCTCCACCCGGCTCAAGGCGGGCACCGCCCAGAAGCTGGTGCTGAACATGCTGTCGACGATCACGATGATCCGGCTGGGCAAGACGTACGGGAACCTGATGGTCGACGTCCGCGCCTCCAACGAGAAGCTCCGGGCGCGCTCCCGGCGGATCGTCGCCCTCGCCACGGGCGCCGGGGACGACGAGATCGAGCGGGCGCTGGCGGAGACGGACGGCGAGGTGAAGAACGCCATCCTGGTGATCCTCACCGGCGTGGACGGCCCCGCGGCCACCCGCCTTCTGGAGGAGTCCGGCGGCCATCTGCGTGCCGCGCTGGCGGCGGCGGGCGGCTGACCAGCACGCTCGGCGGATGACCACCTCGTACGACACCGCGACAGCGCTCCTCCCTCTGGTCGGCGGCCCCGCCAACGTCGCCTCCGTCGCCCACTGCATGACCCGGCTGCGGCTGCGCCTGGCCGACCCGTCGCTGGTGGACGGGGAGGCGTTGCGGGCGCTGCCGGGGGTGCTGGGGGTGGTCGAGGACGACGACACGTACCAGATCGTGCTCGGGCCGGGGGCGGTCGCGCGGGTGACGGCCGACTTCGAGGCACTGCTGCGGAAGGAGACGCGGAAGGCTGAGAACGCGACCCCGCTGAAGCTGGCGCTGCGCCGGGTGGCGAACGTCTTCGTCCCGCTCATCCCCGCGCTCATCGGCTGCGGCATCCTCGCGGGCCTCAACGGGCTGCTGACGAACGCCGGTTGGCTGCCCGGTCTGACCCCGGCCCTGGCGGCCGTCGCGTCCGCCTTCATGTCCCTCATCGCGGTCTTCGTCGGCTACAACACCGCCAAGGAGTTCGGCGGCACCCCGGTGCTGGGCGGGGCGATCGCGGCCGTCGTCGTGTACCCGGGGGTCGCGAAGGTGACGGCCTTCGGCGTGGCGCTGGCCCCCGGGCAGGGCGGTGTCCTGGGCGCGCTGGCGGCGGCGTTGCTCGGGACGTACGTGGAGAAATGGTGCCGCGGCCACGTGCCCGCGACGCTGGACGTCCTGCTCACCCCGGCCCTGACGGTCCTGGTGTCCGGCCTGGCGACCCTGTACGTCCTCATGTACGCCGCCGGCACGGTCTCCTCGGCGATCGGCACGGCGGCGAACTGGCTGCTGTCGACGACGGGCGCCTTCGCGGGCGCGGTCCTCGGCGGCCTGTTCCTCCCCCTGGTGATGCTGGGCCTGCACCAGGCCCTGATCCCGATCCACGCCACCCTCATCGAACAGCAGGGCTCCACGACCCTGCTCCCCCTGCTGGCGATGGCGGGCGCGGGCCAAGTGGGCGCGGCGGCCGCGGTGTACGTCCGCCTCCGCCACGACACCGCAATGCGCACGACGATCAAGTCGGCCCTGCCCGCCGGGTTGTTGGGCGTGGGCGAGCCGCTGATCTACGGGGTGTCGCTGCCGTTGGGCCGCCCCTTCGTCACCGCCTGCGCGGGCGGGGCGGCCGGGGGTGCCTTCGTCGGCCTGTTCGCGATGCTGGGTGAACGGGTGGGCGCGACCGCGATCGGCCCGTCGGGCTGGGCCTTGTTCCCGCTGCTGGCAGGGGACGGAGGGCTGGGGCTGGGAACGGCGGCGGCGATCTACGCGGGCGGGCTGCTGACGGGGTACGCGGTCGGGTTCGGGGCGACGTACGCCTTCGGGCTGCCGAAGGAGAGGTGACTCCGGCGGCGGCCGGTCGTTCCCCGACCATGAAGAACATGCTGATGGCCGCCGCCCTGGCCTCCTCCGCCGTAGTCCTCGCCACCCCCGCACACGCCGACCCCCATGATGGCAACCACTGGGGCTCGGCCGCCCCGGTGGTGTGCACCGCGGAACACGCCGTCACCCCGGTCCTGGGCGACCTCGCCTCCGCACCGACGCACGCTTGCCCCGAGGGCTGAGCGGTCAGGATCTGACCTATACGGCTCCTAGCGTGCCCCCATGACCAACACCACGCAGGACACTGTCACCGCCACCGAACGCCCCGACCTGCTGGAAGTGCTGGCCCACCAGCGGCACTTCCTGCGCTTCACGACCCGTGACCTCACCGACGAACAGGCCGGGCAGCGGACCACGGCCAGTGAGCTGTGTCTGGGCGGCCTGATCAAGCACGTCACGTCGGTGGAGCGGAACTGGGCGGCCTTCATCCTCAACGGCCCGTCGCCGGCCGACGACTTCAAGAACAAGACCGAGGCCGACTTCGCCCGGCGCGCCGACGAATTCCGGATGCTGCCCGGCGACACCCTGGCCGGTGTGCTGGCCGCCTACGAGGAGGCGGCCCGCCGGACCGACGAGATCGTCACGTCCCTGCCCGACCTGAACGCCGACCACCCGCTGCCCGAGGCTCCTTGGTTCAAGCCCGGGGCTCGATGGTCGGCCCGCAGGGTGCTGCTGCACATCGTCGGGGAGACGGCCCAGCACGCCGGGCACGCCGACATCATCCGGGAGTCCCTGGACGGCGCGAAGAGCATGAGCTGACTGCTCCCGAAGCTCAAGCGGCCAGCTCCGAGCCCTCTTTGCTTGGAATGGGAGAGGACCTCAACCCACCCTCCCACCCCGCGAGTTGACCGCACGCGTCCGGCTTGCCACGCAGAGTCACGATCGTCTGCGGTCCGGATAACGAACAGCCCCCGCCAGGTGCGCCAACACCTGCGGGGGCTTGACCGACGAGATCGAAATGGAGTCGATCCGTGGCTGACGCCCAGTTTAGTGCTGCCTCCCTGCCCGCGCACGCTGCCCCGCACCCGATGTCCAAGCCGGGTTACGGCAAGCGCACCGCCCCCGACCAACGCCCCCGCTCCCACCACGACTTCGCCCACCTCCCACCCCGCGAAGCCGCCATCGCCGGCTACCTCGACCGCCTTCCCGACGGCGCCGACATCTCCGTAAAGACGCTGGCCAAGCAGTTGCCGTACGGACAGTGCGCCCTCCGTACCGCCCTCAACCGCCTGCAAAGGGAAGGGCACTTGCGACGCGGACGCGAACAACTGGCCTCGGAATCCGGCACCTCCCACTGGATCACCCGATCGTGGTTCTCCCGTACCGCGCGGGACGATGACTGGTGGGCGGCGTTCACGCGGGGAGACGTACCGCAGGAGCCGCCGGACCGGCCTCGCCGTACGCTTTCCCGCGCTCACGTCCTCCTCGCCGCCCTCGGCCGCACCGCCCCCGCGCTCTCCCTCTCCGGCGCCGAGTGCGCGCCTCGCCCCGTTGCTGACGCCGTGGTTCGAGCGGGGCGCCACCGACGAGGTCGTACGCCATGCCCTGACCAGCGGTCTGCCCGTCCCGGTCCACAGTGCGGCGGCTGCCGGGGCGGAGGACGCACCTCCGAACGCCCCGCCGCGCTCCCGCCCGCCCCTGAGATCCACGCTCGTGCGGCGGAGATCCGTGCCGCAATGTCACAGAGACGACGAGAAGGGACACCCGTATGACAGCGCCGACGGTCCGACGTCACCGCTCCGGGGCACGATGGGAGGAAGGAGGCGATGGCATGACCCCTGACACCGCTGAGCGGCCCCAGATGTCCGTCGAGGACTTCGATGAACTCGTCCGCAGGGCCCCTAGGGAGCTGAAGAACAGGCTGGAGTTCCTCGGCGGAAGGCTCTGCATCCGGCACGGCCCGCTCGACGTCGACGAATTCGAGGAGCTGGCCGCCGCGGCTCCGGAAACCGTGCGACTTGAGTACATCAACGGAAAGGTAGTCGTAAAGGCCATGCCGGACGGCAACCATCGGGAGATCTTCGTCTGGCTCCAGGAGCAGTGCATGCAATACCGCCCCGACCTCCGCGTCTACGGAGAATCAGGTGTCATGTCCGAGGCCTACCGCAAAGGGCGCGCCCGCACAGACGGAGCCGTCGCGCTGAAGGGCCACTTCAAGGGACATGGCGAGTGGTCCGCCGCCAACGGCATCCTCATGGCCATAGAGATCACCTCCCACGACCATGACACCAACCAGGGCGACGGCATCGACAAGCCCGTCGGTTACGCGGCGGTCGACATCCCCGTCTACTTGTTGATCGACCGTGACAACAACACCGTCGTCGTATACAGCGACCCCAAGGACAGCCGCTACCAGGAGACCGTCTCCCACCCGTGGGGATCTCCGGTCGAACTGCCCGACCCCCTCGGCTTCACCCTGGACACCGAGGAACTCAAGGACTACGCCGACTGAGACACTGGCCTTCATGAACCACGCCCAGCTCACCGCCCTAGGCCGAGCCCTCCGCCTCCTCGGCGAGCACGGCGAGGCCCTCTCCGCCGATACCCCGGACGCCAAGCTGCACGAGGTCAAGGCCGACCTCAAGCGCGCCCTGGAGCTGCTCGACGAGAGCGTCACCAGCGCCGCGCCCAGCACCCGTTGTGCCGAACACCCGAACGGCCCGGTCGACGAGAACGCCCCCGACTTGTGCCTGCTGTGCGAGACCCGGCGCCGCGCCGCACGCCGCGCCTCCATCAACGGCCCCGCCCAGACCGGCCCGTCCGCCACCGCCCCGTCCCGCTACGGCGTCCGCGACGACCGGCCGCAGCCGCAGCAGCGCTGGCTGCCCGAGCTGTGGAACGGCCAGGAGTGGCAGCTGTGCGGCACCCCGCGCCGCGACCGCCGCGAGGCCGAGCTGTATCTCGCGGCGGCCCGCCGGGGGCCGCGCGCGGCGATGGCGTACCGGCTGGTGCACGAGTTCACCGACTACGAGGTGCTGCGGGTGTGGGGCACCCCGGTGAAGGTCGACATCGAGCCGCTGGGGAACCTGTAAAGCGACAGACCGCGCCTACGACTTGGCGGCGGCCTCCGCTGACTCCGTCGCCCCCTCCGCCACCAGCGTCCCGTCCCCCGCCACCCGCTGCCGCGGGATGAACGACGCGACCGCGAAGGCCAGCAGCGCCGCTCCGGCGCCGACCGCCAGGACCGCCTTGAAGCCGTTCTCGGACGGCAGCGCGTAACCGCCGAAGTCGGTGGTCAGCTGGGCCAGGATGACGCCGGCGATGGCGCTGGCCGACGAGGTGCCGATGGAGCGCATCAGGGTGTTGAGGCTGTTCGCCGCGGCCGTCTCCGACGCGGGCACCGCGCCCATGATGAGCGCGGGCATCGAGCCGTACGTGAAGCCGATGCCGGCGCCGATGACGCAGGAGACGAGCACGAAGTGCCAGACCTCGCTCATCAGGACGATGTTGAGGCCGTACCCGGCGGCGACGATCAGGGCGCCGATCATCAGCGTGGCCTTCGGGCCGCGGGCCTTGGAGACGGCGGCGGAGATCGGTGCCGTGGCCATCATGACCAGGCCGGAGGGGGCCATGACCAGACCGGCGGCCAGCATCGACTTGCCGAGGCCGTAACCGGTCTGGGCCGGGAGCTGGAGAAGCTGCGGGATGACCAGGCTCATCGCGAACATGGCGAAGCCGACCGCGATCGAGGCGAGGTTGGTGACCAGTACCTGACGGCGGGCGGTGGTGCGCAGGTCCACCAGCGGCTGGTCGGTGCGCAGTTCGAAGAAGCCCCAGGCCAGCAGGATCACGACGGCCGCGAGGAAGAGTCCGATCGTGGTGCCGCTGCCCCAGCCCCAGTCGGCGCCCTTGGAGATGGCGAGGAGCAGGCAGACGAGCCCTGCCGCCATGCCCAGGGCACCCACGAGGTCGAAACGGCCGCCGGTGCGCACCTTGGACTCCGGTACGAAGACGGTGACCAGGCCGATGGCCACGGCGCCGAGCGCAGCCGAGGTCCAGAACAGCACGTGCCAGCTGAAGTTGTCGGCGATGAGCGCGGCGGCGGGCAGCCCGAGGGCGCCGCCGATGCCGAGGGAGGCGCTCATCAGGGCGGTCGCGGAGGCCAGCCGCTCGGCGGGCAGTTCGTCGCGCATGATGCTGATGCCGAGCGGGATGACACCGGAGGCGAGGCCCTGGAGGGCACGGCCGATGATCATCGGCAGGAGGGAGTCGGCCAGCGCGCAGACGACCGAGCCGACGATCAGCATGACGCCGCTGATCAGCAGCATGCGGCGCTTGCCGAACATGTCGCCGAGGCGTCCGACGACCGGCGTGGCCACGGCGGCGGCGAGCAGCGTGGCGGTGACGGCCCAGGCGGTGTCGGAGGCGGGCGCGTCCAGGAGCCTCGGCAGCTCGGGGACGATCGGGATCACCAGGGTCTGCATCAGCGAGACCACGATTCCGGCGAAGGCCAGCACCACCACCACGGCGTTCGACCGTGGTACTGCGGAAGGAGCGTCGGACATGGCGGGGCCTCCATCGGCGTAGTACTTGACCTACGCAACATTAAGTCAGTTGATTGACTTAATGAAGAGGTCCAGGTCAGCCGTACTGCTCCACGAGGGAGCGCACCCTGTCCGCGTCCAGCTCGTAGACCGTTTCGTGCGCCCGGGGATCCCGCGCGTGGAGCGTGTGGAAGAGCGGGCCGGAGGGCCCGCCGAGCACCACGAGGGAGGCGGACGCCCCGCGCACCGCCCGCTCGGTGCCCGGCGCCGCCGTCAGGTCGATGCGGTTGACCACGCCGGGCGTCACCCACACCGGCACCGACTCCAGCAGCCCGAAGAGCTGGAGATGGAAGTGCCCGGTGAGGACGACCCGGACATCGCTGCCGCGCAGGGCGTCGGCGAGGTCGGCGGGGTTGCGCAGGCCGAAGACCTGCTGGAGGGGGTTGTCGAGGGCGATGGGCGGGTGGTGGAAGGCGAGGACGGTGCCGTGCCCGGCCGGGGTGCTCACCACCTGCCGCAGCCAGGCGAGCTGCCCGGCGGAGAGGTGGCCGTGCACCTTGCCGGGCACCAGCGAGTCGAGCGTGACGAACCGCCACCCGGCGACGGTGCTCACCGCGGCCCGCTCACCGGCCTCCGACGCGAACACCGCCTCCGGCTCGTCATGCCCGCTGCCGAGCACCTTCCCGAAGGCCTCGCGCTCGTCGTGGTTGCCGGTCGTGCAGAACACCGGCACCCCGCCCAGCACGTCCCGCGCGAACCCGCCCACCAGTGCCCGCACGGCCGTGTACGCCTCCGGGGAACCGTCGTCGGCGAGATCGCCGGTGACGACGACGGCGTCGATGCCCCGCAGATGCCGGAGTTCGTCGAGGAGAAGCCGCAGGGAGTCATGCGCGTTGACGCCGTGCCGGTTGACGGCGTCGGTGCGCTCCAGGTGCGTGTCCGAGAGCTGGAGAATCCTCATCTCCCGGACACTACACAGGAGTTGACGGTCAGCTCAGCGACTGGAGGGCCGCCGCGTCGTACGGCTTCAGCTCGTCGAGGCGGCCCGCGAGGACCTTCGCCGCCCACTCCGGGTCCTGGAGCAGCGCGCGGCCGACGGCGACGAGGTCGAACTCGTCGCGCTCCAGCCGGTCGAGGAGGTCGTCCAGGCCCTTGAGCGGGGAGCCCTCGCCGACGAACGCGTTGATGAAGTCGCCGTCGAGGCCGACCGAGCCGACGGTGATGGTGGGCTTGCCGGTGAGCTTCTTGGTCCAGCCCGCGAGGTTGAGGTCGGCGCCGTCGAACTCCGGGAGCCAGTAGCGGCGGGTGGAGGCGTGGAAGGCGTCGACGCCGGCCGCGGCGAGCGGGGTCAGGATGGCCTCCAGCTCCTCCGGGGTCTCGGCGAGCCGGGCGTCGTAGGCCTCCTGCTTCCACTGCGAGTAGCGGAAGATGACCGGGAAGTCGGCGGAGACGGTCTCGCGGACGGCGGCGACGATCTCGGCGGCGAACTTGGTGCGGGCGACCGCGTCACCGCCGTAGGCGTCGGTACGGCGGTTGGTGCCCGCCCACAGGAACTGGTCGACCAGGTAGCCGTGCGCGCCGTGGATCTCCACGCCGTCCATGCCGATGCGCTCCGCGGCGGCCGCGGCCTCGGCGAAGGCGCCGATGACGTCGTCGAGGTCGCGCTGGGTCATGGCCGTGCCGGTGGGCTCGGTCTCGCCGATGCGCAGGCCGGAGGGGCCGACCGCGGGGGCCTCGGGGACGGGGTTCTGGCCCTCCTTGCGGACCATGCCGATGTGCCACAGCTGCGGGACGATGGTGCCGCCCGCCGCGTGCACGTCCGCGGCCACCTGCTGCCAGCCCGCGAGCTGCTCCGCGCCGTGGAAGCGCGGGACGCGGCTGCTGTTGCCGGCCGAGTCGTGACCGACGTACGTCCCCTCGGTGACGACCAGGCCGACGCCCGCCGCGGCGCGCCGCGCGTAGTACGAGGCCACGTCGGCGCCCGGGATACCGCCCGGGGAGAACATCCGGGTCATCGGCGCCATCACGATGCGGTTCGGGACGGTCAGACCGTTGATCGCGATCGGCCGGGCGAGGATCTCGGCGGCGCGGGTGGGGGAGGCGGTCACGCGGGGGCTCCTAGCGGTGGGGTACCAGCGGGTATGTGCATACGCATGGACACTACGCACTGAGCAACCGCTCAGGACACCCCTCCATTTCCTCCGGCCCCTGTGATCCCGCCCACCTCCGGAAACGCCCGAGGGCGGCACCCCCTGTCGGAACAGGGGGTGCCGCCCTCGGTTAGGACGAGTCCGATCCGCCGGGGATCAGAAGTCCATGTCACCGCCCGGCATGCCGCCACCGGCGGGCGCGGCGGCCTTCTCCGGCTTGTCGGCGATGACGGCCTCGGTGGTGAGGAAGAGCGCGGCGATCGACGCGGCGTTCTGGAGCGCGGAGCGCGTGACCTTCGCCGGGTCGATGATGCCTTCCTTGACCAGGTCGACGTACTCACCGGTCGCGGCGTTGAGGCCGTGACCCGGGGTGAGGTTGCGGACCTTCTCCACCACGACGCCACCCTCGAGGCCGGCGTTGACGGCGATCTGCTTCAGCGGGGCCTCAAGGGCGAGCTTGACGGCGGCGGCGCCGGTCGCCTCGTCACCCTCCAGCTCCAGCTTCTCGAAGACACCGGAGGCCTGGAGCAGGGCCACGCCACCACCGGCGACGATGCCCTCCTCGACGGCCGCCTTGGCGTTGCGCACGGCGTCCTCGATGCGGTGCTTGCGCTCCTTGAGCTCGACCTCGGTCGCGGCACCGGCCTTGATGACGGCGACGCCACCGGCGAGCTTCGCCAGGCGCTCCTGGAGCTTCTCGCGGTCGTAGTCGGAGTCGCTGTTCTCGATCTCGGCGCGGATCTGGTTCACGCGACCGGCGACCTGGTCGGCGGAGCCGGCACCGTCGACGATGGTGGTCTCGTCCTTGGTGATGACGACCTTGCGGGCGCGGCCCAGGAGGTCCAGGGTCGCGTTCTCCAGCTTGAGGCCGACCTCCTCGGAGATGACCTCGCCGCCCGTGAGGATGGCGATGTCGCCGAGCATGGCCTTGCGGCGGTCACCGAAGCCCGGGGCCTTGACGGCGACGGACTTGAAGGTGCCGCGGATCTTGTTGACGACCAGGGTCGACAGGGCCTCGCCCTCGACGTCCTCGGCGATGATCAGCAGCGGCTTGCCCGACTGCATGACCTTCTCCAGGAGCGGGAGCAGGTCCTTGACGGAGCCGATCTTGGAGTTGGCGATCAGGATGTACGGGTCGTCGAGCGACGCCTCCATACGCTCCATGTCGGTGGCGAAGTAGGCGGAGATGTAGCCCTTGTCGAAGCGCATACCCTCCGTCAGCTCCAGCTCCAGACCGAAGGTCTGGGACTCCTCGACGGTGATGACGCCTTCCTTGCCGACCTTGTCCATCGCCTCGGCGATGAGCTCGCCGATCTGGGTGTCGGCGGCGGAGATGGAGGCCGTGGAAGCGATCTGCTCCTTGGTCTCGACATCCTTCGCCTGCTCAAGGAGGGCACCGGAGACGGCCTCGACGGCCTTCTCGATACCGCGCTTGAGAGCCATCGGGTTGGCACCGGCGGCCACGTTGCGCAGACCCTCGCGCACCAGGGCCTGGGCCAGGACGGTCGCGGTCGTCGTGCCGTCACCGGCTACGTCGTCGGTCTTCTTCGCGACTTCCTTGACCAGCTCGGCGCCGATCTTCTCGTACGGGTCCTCGAGCTCGATCTCCTTGGCGATGGACACACCATCGTTGGTGATCGTGGGGGCGCCCCACTTCTTCTCGAGGACGACGTTGCGACCCTTGGGGCCGAGCGTCACCTTGACGGCGTCCGCGAGCTGGTTCATGCCGCGCTCGAGGCCGCGCCGCGCCTCCTCGTCGAACGCGATGATCTTGGCCATGTGAAGTGGTCCCTCCAGGACTGGGGGTGATTCCTTCGGACCGCGCCCGCGCCCGCGACGGACGGCTCGCACACCTCGTGGTTCCTTGCCCCACCTGGCCTGCGGGCCTCACCGACCCGGTCCTTCTTTGTCACTCTCACCTTCAGAGTGCTAACGCCAATGATTAGCACTCGGCCCCTGCGAGTGCAAGCGCCTCCCGGGGATCGGGCGGCCCCGCCACCAGCCCTCGACCCGCCCCGGACAGGCCGAAGGGCCCGTACCCCTCGCGAGGTACGAGCCCTTCAACAGAAGACGTCGCTTGCGGTTTGGTCGGTCGCGCGATCAGGCGGTGACGCGAACCATGTCGGCCTGCGGGCCCTTCTGGCCCTGCGAGATCTCGAACTCCACCCGCTGGCCCTCTTCCAGGGTGCGGTACCCGTCCATCTGGATCGCGCTGTAGTGGACGAAAACATCCGCACCACCGTCGACCGCGATGAAGCCGTACCCCTTCTCCGCGTTGAACCACTTGACGGTGCCCTGAGCCATGCCTAACTCCCCTATTACTGGCCCTTGCACAGATCCACACTTCGCGGATCCGGGTCAGACCTCACCCCCCACGGATTGGGGGCGTGCGCCGGAACGCGTCGACCGCGGCTGAATGTATCTGTCCAACTGCCGTCTGCAACAGGTCAATCGGACGAGAATTCTGGACGTGCGGGGTCCGGAATGTAGTGAGAATTCACCCGAACTCAGGGCAAGTCGGGCCCCATAAAAGGCACAAAACTCGCAAAAGAACCGCACACTTTGGCTACTTCTCGACGCAAGTGGAGCAGGTACTCATATGCGTGTGGCATGGAAGGCGCAGCAGGTTCCCCAACTGTACCGCGCTCAACCATAGAGAATTGCCCCCTCCGCTTCTCTCACGGAGGGGGCAATTCAATGAACTCTCGGTAATGAGCGTTACCGAAGGTAATGTTCGGTCATTCGGTCAGCCGCCGGCGACGGCCGGGATGATCGAGACGCCCGCGCCGTCCGGGGTGGCGGTCTCCAGGCCCTGCTCGAAGCGGACGTCGTCGTCGTTGACGTACACGTTGACGAAGCGGCGCAGCTTGCCCTGGTCGTCGAGGACGCGGGCGGCGATGCCCGTGTGGTTCTTCTCCAGGTCGGCGATGACGTCGGCGAGGGTGGCACCCTCGGCGGCGACCTCGGCCTGCCCGCCGGTGTAGGTGCGCAGGATGGTGGGGATGCGGACGGTGACGCTCACGTTGGAACCTCCGGTCAGGGTGACACACCTAGGGGCGGGGGGAACTGCGCGACCAGCCCCCACCGGCCCGCAGACGAAAACGGTTATGCGAGGCCGGCCTCACGGAACGAATCGAGGTTGGGGCGGATGGTCGCGGTAAGCCCCGTACCCGCCACCGCATCCAGCGTCTTCAGCCCATCGCCCGTGTTCAGCACAACGGTCGTCAACGTCGGATCCAGCAACCCGTTCTCGATCAGCTTTCGAGTCACGCCCACGGTCACACCACCGGCGGTCTCCGCGAAGATGCCCTCCGTGCGGGCCAGCAGCTTGATCGCGTCGACGATCTGCTCGTCGTTGACGTCCTCCACGGCACCGCCCGTGCGGCGCGCGATGTCGAGGACGTAGGGGCCGTCGGCCGGGTTGCCGATGGCGAGGGACTTGGCGATGGTGTTCGGCTTCTGGGGACGGACGACGTCGTGGCCCGCCTTGTAGGCGACGGACACCGGCGAGCAGCCCTCCGCCTGGGCGCCGAAGATCTTGTACGGCTTGTCCTCGACCAGCCCGAGCTTGATCAGCTCCTGGAGCCCCTTGTCGATCTTCGTGAGCTGCGAGCCGGAGGCGATCGGGACGACCAGCTGGTCCGGGAGCCGCCAGCCGAGCTGCTCGCAGATCTCGTACGCCAGGGTCTTGGACCCCTCCGCGTAGTACGGCCGCAGGTTGACGTTGACGAAGCCCCAGCCCTCGCCGGCCGGGTCGCCGATCAGCTCGGAGCAGAAGCGGTTCACGTCGTCGTAATTGCCCTCGATGCCGACGAGCTCACCGCCGTATACAGCGGCCATGACGACCTTGCCCTGCTCCAGGTCGTGCGGGATGAACACGCAGGAGCGGAAGCCGGCGCGGGCGGCGGCGGCGCCGACGGCACCCGCGAGGTTGCCGGTGGAGGAGCAGGAGAGCGTGGTGAAGCCGAAGACGCGGGCGGCCTCGATGGCCTGGGCGACGACCCGGTCCTTGAAGGAGTGCGTCGGGTTGCCGGAGTCGTCCTTCACGAAGAGCTTGCCGGCCTCGACACCCAGTTCGCGGGCGAGGTTGTCGGCCTGGACGAGCTTGGTCCAGCCGGGGTTGATGTTGGGCTTGCCGGCCACGTCCGCGGGGACGGGCAGCAGCGGTGCGTAGCGCCAGATGTTCGCGGGTCCCGCCTCGATCTGCTTGCGGAGCTCCTCGGCGTCGTAGGCGGAGAAGTCGTAGGCGATCTCGAGCGGGCCGAAACACTCCTCGCACGCGAAGACCGGGCCGAGCGGCACCCGGTGGCCGCATTCACGGCAGCTGAGCGCCGCGGCGGGACCGAGGTCTACGCTGGTGGAGGCGGAATCGGTGGTGCTTGCAACAGTCTGCGCAGCCATGAGAGGCGAGGCCCTTTCTCCTCATCTTCCTCACGACGCATCTCGCCGTGAGACGGATTTGGCACCTTCCCTAGCCGGGAGCCTCGCGGTGCGATCGATACTGATCGCTACGAGACCGGCTGGAGGGTTGCCGGGGCTTCATCGGGCCGTATCCCTCTGCCCCTCTGGATGAGCGGTATGAAGTTGTGAACATCGGACGAGCCAGGACATGCGATGGTCATCCGCGTTGTTCAAGACTGTAACCGACGACCAGGACAGTTGAGATAGTCGTCCGAACCGCGAGATGGATCACAGACGGGGTCCAGCTCGCCGAAAGAACGCAGAGGAGCCGCGCACTGTGCTGAACGAAGTCGAGCGCTGGCTGACCACCCGCTCCTGGTCGGTGACCGATCGCCCGCTCCACCAGATCCTGGCTGCCAAGCAACGCACGAAACAGTCGGTGAGCGTCGTGCTGCCCGCGCTCAACGAGGAGGAGACGGTCGGCGACATCGTCGCGATCATCCGCCACGACTTGATGCAGCAGGTCCCGCTCGTCGACGAGATCGTCGTCGTCGACTCCGGGTCGACCGACCGGACGTCGCAGGTGGCGGCCGCGGCCGGGGCCACGGTGGTGCACCGCGACGAGATCCTGCCCCGTATCCCCACCGTGCCCGGCAAGGGCGAGGTGCTGTGGCGGTCGCTGCTGGTGACCAGCGGTGACATCGTCTGTTTCATCGACGCCGACCTGAAGGAGTTCTCCTCCGACTTCGTCACCGGGATCGTCGGCCCGCTGCTGACCGAGCCCGAGGTCGACCTGGTCAAGGCCATGTACGACCGCCCGCTGGGCGGCGCGGCGGGCCAGGGCGGCCGGGTGACCGAGCTGATGGCCCGCCCGCTGCTCAACATGCACTGGCCGCAGCTGGCGGGCTTCGTGCAGCCCCTGGGCGGCGAGTACGCGGCCCGCCGCTCGCTGCTGGAACAGCTGCCGTTCCCCGTCGGCTACGGCGTCGAGCTCGGCATGCTGGTCGACGCCCTGCACCTGGTCGGCCTCGACGCGCTCGCCCAGGTCGACGTGGGCGTCCGCAAGCACCGCCACCAGGACGGCCAGGCCCTCGGCCGGATGTCCGCCGCGATCTACCGCACGGCCCAGCTCCGCCTGGCCCGCGGCCATCTGATCCGCCCCGCCCTCACCCAGTTCGAGCGGGGCGAGACCGGTTTCGAACCGCGCACCTACTCCGTGGACACGGAGGAACGCCCGCCGATGGCGGACATCGCGGAGTACGCGGAACGAAAGGTGGCCTGACCCCGCCGGACCGGTACCCCGGGGAACCGGACGAACGTTTGAGCAATCCGTGGCCGGGCTAGGTTGATCCGTATGGCTCGTATCGCTTCAACGTTCGGTGCTGCGCGGGTCCTGGTGGCCTCCAACCGGGGACCGGTCTCGTACGACGTCCAGGCGGACGGCACGCTGTCCGCGCGGCGCGGCGGCGGTGGGCTGGTCTCGGGGCTGTCGGCGATCGGGTCGGACGCGGACGCGCTGTGGGTGTGCTCGGCGCTGAGCGACGGCGACCGCGAGGCCGTGCGGCGCGGGGTGGGCGAGGCCGGGGTGCGGATGCTCGACATCCCGGCCGACGTGCACGCGGACGCGTACAACGGCATCGCCAACTCGGTCCTGTGGTTCGTCCACCACATGCTGTACCAGACCCCGCTGGAGCCGGTCTTCGACGCGGAGTTCCGGCGCCAGTGGGCGTCGTACGAGACGTACAACCGCGCCTTCGCCGAGGCGCTCGCGCAGGAGGCGGCGCGGGGTGCGGCGGTCGTCGTGCAGGACTACCACCTCACCCTGGTGCCGGGCATGCTCCGCGCGCTCCGCCCCGACCTGCGGATCGGGCACTTCTCGCACACGCCGTGGGCGCCGCCGGAGTACTTCCGGATGCTGCCGGACGACGTGGCCGAGCAGGTGCTGCGGGGCATGCTGGGCGCCGACCGGCTGGGGTTCCTGACCCGGCGCTGGGCGTCGGCGTTCGAGGCGTGCGCGGCGGAGATCACCGGCGGGCTCGGCGACACCCGGATCGGGGTGCACGGGCTCGGCGCGGACGCGGACTTCCTGCGCGAGCGCTCGCACGAGGCGGACGTGGCCGAGCGGATGACCGCGCTGAAGGCGGAGATCGGCGAGGGGCGCCGGGCGATCGTCCGGGTCGACCGGACCGAGCTGTCGAAGAACATCGTGCGGGGGCTGCGCGCCTACGAGCATCTGCTTCAGACCCGGCCCGAGTGGCGGGAGCGGGTCGTGCACGTGGCGTTCGCCTACCCGTCCCGGCAGGACCTGGCCGTCTACCGGGACTACACCGCCGAGGTGCAGCGCCTGGCCGACGAGATCAACTCGACGTACGGCACGCCGGGCTGGACCCCGGTGGTGCTGCACGTCAAGGACGACTTCGCCCGCTCCCTCGCCGCCTACCGGCTCGCCGACGTGGCGCTCGTCAACCCCATCCGCGACGGCATGAACCTCGTCGCGAAGGAGGTGCCGGTCGTCTCCGACGAGGGGTGCGCGCTGGTGCTGTCGCGGGAGGCGGGGGCGTACGAGGAGCTGGGCGACGACGCGATCGTGGTGAACCCGTACGACGTGATCGGCACCGCCGACGCGCTGCACGAGGCGCTGACGATGGCGCCGGGCGAGCGGGCGGAACGCACGAAGCGGCTGGCTGCCGCCGCTACCGCGTTGCCGCCCGCGCAATGGTTCCTTGATCAGCTGGCGGCGTTGGGGGGCTGAGGAAGCGTCCCCGCCAGTTGCCCCAGCAGCCGTACCAATCCCGCCGGGCCGTTCACCACCAGATCCGCCCGTTCCTTCAGGTCGGCCACCTCCTCGCTGCCCGTGCTGCACACGAGGAGGCCCGGAACGCCGTCGGAGCGGAGTTTCTCCACCGCGGCGAAGGCCGGGAGGTCCCCGAGGTCGTCGCCGGCGTACAGGACGGCCTCGGCGCCCAGTTCGCGGACGTAGTCCGTCAGGGCCCGGCCCTTGTCCATGCCGGGCGGGCGGAGTTCCAGGACGAGGCGGCCGGGTTCGACGATCAGGCCGTGCCGGGTGGCGAGGTCGGTGAGCGGGGCGCGCAGTGCGTCGAAGGCGGCCTGCGGGTCCTCGGCCCTGCGCGTGTGGACCGCGACGGCCCGCCCCTTCTCCTCGATCCAGGTGCCCTGCCAGGCACCGATGCCGTCGAGGAAGCCGGGCAGCTCCGCGCGGACCGCGGCGACACCGGGGTGCGGGGCGGGCGCGGTGACCTCGCCGGTGACCGCGTCCCAGCGCTCGGCGCCGTAGTGGCCGAGGACGACGAGATGTTCGAGGCCGGGGACACCGGCGAAGCCGCCGAGGCGTACGGCGACTCCGGGGGGCCTGCCGGTGACGACGGCGACCGCGGCGATCTTCGGCGCGAGGGCGGCGAGCGCGGGCACGGCGTCGGGGTGGGCCCGCGCCTGCTCCGGGTCGGCGACGATCGGGGCGAGGGTGCCGTCGAAGTCGAGCGCGACGATGGTTTTCGCGGGGTGCGCGAGGATTGCGGCGAGCCCGTCCCGCCCGGCCGGGGTCACCGGGGTCGGCAGGGAGTCGTCGGTGAAGTCCTTGTGGCTGCCCATAGGGGGACCATATCCACGTGGGCGGATCGCACGCCTTTCCGGACGGGCTGAGATGGCCTGGACCGGCGTTGCGAGGCGACGCCCCTCACCTCTCCGACCTGCGCGCCTCTCGTACCCGGCGTAGGCGGTTCACCGTCACCGGGTCGTGGGCCAGGGCGCGTGGGTCGTCCAGCAGGGCGTTCAGCAGCTGGTAGTAGCGGACCGGGGCCAGGCCCAGTTCCTCGCGTATCGCGCGTTCCTTCGCGCCGGGGCCGGCGAAGCCGCGGCGTTCCAACGCGAGGATGGCCTGTTCTCGGGGGGCCAGGTCGTTCATGTCGACGACCGTAGCCCCCACCACTGACACGCCCTACTCCGCGCTCTCCGCCATCAGCGCCTTCGACTGGAGGCCGTTGAGGATCCCCGCCGGGCTGCCCCCGGCCGTCACCGCCTCGCCGATCCGCCGCTTGACCGCCGCGCTGACCTCCGCCCAGGAGACCTTGCCGACGGGGTAGAGCTCGGAGCCGCTGAGTTCGGTCAGGAAGGGCTTGAGGTCATGGTCCTGCTTCGCCGTGCTCATCACGTCGGACGCCGACATCGTCACCGGCAGCAGGTCGTACTCGCGGGAGAACGCGAGCACGTTCTTCTCGTCGTAGACGAAGTCGAGGAAGTCCCCGATCTGCTCGGCGTGCCCGTTGTGCTTGAACGCCGTCATCCAGTCGGCGACGCCCATGGAGTACTTGGTCGGCCCGTCGACGCCGGGCATCGGGACCATGCCGAACTTCACGCCCTTCGCCGCGGCCGTCTTCATCAGCGTGGGATGCCCGTTGAGCATGCCGACCTGGCCGTTCGCGAACGCGGCGAACGCGTCCGCCCGGTTCAGCTTGCCCGGCGCGACCGGTCCGGTCAGCCCCTTGCCGACCAGGTCGTCCTTGAGCCAGGTGAGGGTGTCGACGTTCGCCGGGGAGTTGATGCCGTAGGTGCCGGTGTCCTCGGTGTAGCCGCCCCCGCCGCTGAGCAGCCACTGCATGGTCTCGGCCTGCGCTTCCTCGGGGCCGAGCGGCAGGGCGTACGGGTACTTCACGCCTTCCGCCTTCAGCGCGGCGGCGTCCTCGGCGAGTTCGTCCCAGGTCTTCGGCGGGGTCAGCCCGGCCTTGGCGAAGAGGGTCTTGTTGTAGAAGAGCAGCCGGGTGGAGGAGGCGAACGGCATCCCGTACTGCGTCGAGTCCACCTCGCCCGCCGTGGCGAGCTGCGAGACGAAGTCGGCCTGCGTGGGGATGGAGAGCAGTTCGTCCGCCGAGTACAGGAGGTCGTCGTGGGCGTAGTCGGCGTACGCGCCGATCTGGGCCATGTCGGGCGCCTCGCCGTCCGCGACCATCTCCTTGACCTTGCGGTCGACGTCGTTCCAGGAGTAGACGCTGACGTCGACCTTGACGCCCGGGTGCTCGGACTCGTAGTCCGCCACCAGCTTGTCCCAGTACTTCTGCGAGCTGTTCGCCTTGCTGTCCCCGTAGTCGGCGGCGACCAGCTTCAAGGTCACGTCCCCGGACTCCCCGCCGAGGCCGCAGCCGCCGAGAACCGCCGTCATGCCCAGTGCGGACACCACCGCGATCGTTCCTGTCCTACGCCGCTGCACTGCCAGGCCTCACTCACATCGAAAGTTTCGAAAGGTCAGACATAAGGTCTACACCACGTGAGTGGACTAGACCTCTCGCGGGTCGGCGGGCCACACTACCCCCGTGAGACATGTCATCGCCCTCGACGTGGGCGGCACCGGAATGAAGGCCGCCCTGGTCGGCACCGGCGGCGAGCTGCTGCACCAGGCCCGCCGCGCGACCGGCCGTGACCGCGGTCCGGACGCGGTCGTCGACGGCATCCTCGACTTCGCCGCCGAGCTGCACGCGTACGGCGCCGAGCACCTCGGCGAGCCCGCGTCCGCCGCCGGCGTCGCCGTCCCCGGCATCGTCGACGCGGAGCGGGGTGTCGCCGTCTACGCGGCCAACCTCGGCTGGCGCGACATCCCGCTGCGCGACCTGCTCACCGAGAAGCTCGGCGGCATCCCCGTCGCCCTCGGCCACGACGTCCGCACTGGCGGCCTCGCCGAGGGCCGGATCGGCGCCGGCCAGGGCGCCGACCGCTTCTTCTTCGTCCCCCTCGGCACCGGCATCGCGGGCGCCATCGGCATCGGCGGCCGGGTGGAGGCGGGCGCCCACGGCTTCGCGGGCGAGATCGGCCACATCGTCGTACGACCGGGAGGGACCCCGTGTCCGTGCGGACAGGTCGGCTGCCTGGAGCGGTACGCCTCGGCGGCGGCGGTCAGTGAGGCGTGGGCCGCGGTGACCGGTGACCCGGAGGCGGACGCGGCCGACTGCGCGAAAGCGGTCGAGTCCGGCGACCCCCGGGCCCGGACCGTCTGGCAGAACGCCGTCGACGCCCTCGCCGACGGCCTGGTCACCGCCCTCACCCTCCTGGACCCGCGGATCGTGATCATCGGTGGCGGCCTGGCGGAGGCGGGGGAAACCTTGTTCACACCACTGCGGGACGCGATCCGGCAACGGATCACTTTCCAGAAGCTGCCGTCGGTGGTCCCGGCGGCGCTGGGCGACACGGCGGGTTGCCTGGGTGCCGGGCTCTTGGCCTGGGATCTCCTCGACACGACGAACGGTATGGAGGTAACTCCCTGATGGCAGCCGACCCAGGGGCGCGGGGAACTGCGCGACAAGCCACGACGAGCCCGCAGCCCGCATCGGACAGCGCGCCCCTCATCCTGTCCGGCGCAACGGTCGTCCTCCCCACAGGAACCGTCCACAACGGCCGAGTGATCATCGACGGCGACAGAATCATCGGCGCCGCACCAGAAAACGCCCAGGTCACCGACGTAACCGGCCACTGGCTCATCCCAGGGTTCGTCGACATCCACAACCACGGCGGCGGCGGAGCCTCCTTCACCTCCGGCACCACCGACGACGTACTCACCGGCATCCACACCCACCGCCTCCACGGCACCACCACCCTCGTCGCCTCCACCGTCACCGGCGACATGGACTTCCTCGCCCAGCGCGCCGGCCTGCTCTCCGAACTCGCCGAGCAGGGCGACATCGCCGGTATCCACTTCGAGGGCCCGTTCATCTCCCCGTGCCGCAAGGGCGCGCACTCGGAGGAGCTGCTGCGCGACCCCGACCCGGCCGAGGTCCGCAAGCTGATCGACGCGGCGCGCGGCCAGGCCCGGATGGTCACGCTCGCCACCGAACTCCCCGGTGGCGTCGACTCCGTACGGCTGCTCGCCGAGCACGGCGTCATCGCGGCGATCGGGCACACGGACGCGACGTACGAGCAGACGGTGGAGGCCATCGACGCGGGCGCCACCGTCGCCACCCACCTCTTCAACGCGATGCCCGCCCTCGGCCACCGCACCCCCGGCCCGATCGCCGCGCTCCTGGAGGACGAGCGGATCACGGTCGAGCTGATCAACGACGGTACGCATCTGCACCCGGCCGCCCTCCAGCTGGCGTTCCATCACAAGGGCGCGGACCGGGTCGCGTTCATCACGGACGCGATGGACGCGGCCGGCTTCGGCGACGGCCGTTACATGCTCGGCCCGCTGGAGGTGGAGGTGAGCGACGGCGTCGCCCGTCTCGTGGAGGGCGGCTCGATCGCGGGCTCCACCCTCACCCTCGACCGTGCCTTCAAGCGGGCGGTGACCATCGACCAGCTGCCCGTCGAGGACGCCGTCGCGGCGCTGTCCGCCAACCCGGCCCGGCTCCTTGGCATGTCCGACCGCGTCGGCTCCCTGGAGCCCGGCAGGTACGCCGACCTCGTCCTTCTCGACGCCGACTTCGAGCTCAAGGGCGTGATGCGCCGGGGTGAATGGGTGGTCGATCCCCAACTGGGCTGATCTGTCCATCTGTTGAGGGCGGCGGTTGTCCTGGGAGACTGGGCCGACCGCCGTCCGTTTGGCATGATCACCCCACCAAACGGCTCAGCAACGTCTTCGGGGGAGGTCGGCCCAGGTGATCCTCACGGTCACACTGAACACCGCTCTCGACATCACCTACCGGGTACAAGCCCTCCGGCCGCACGCCTCCCACCGGGTCTCCGAGGTCACGGAACGCCCCGGCGGCAAGGGCCTGAACGTGGCCCGCGTGCTGGCGGCCCTCGGGCACGAGGTGACGGTCACCGGCTTCGCGGGCGGCGCCACCGGCCGCGTCATCCAGGACCGGCTCACCTCGACCCCCGGCGTGATCGACGCGCTGCTCCCGGTCTCCGGCGCCACCCGCCGCACCATCGCCGTCGTCGACGAGCGGACCGGCGACACGACCCAGCTCAACGAGCCCGGCCCCGCGATCACCCCGCCGGAGTGGTCGGCCTTCCAGGAGGCGTACGAGGATCTCCTCGCGTCGGCGGACGCGGTGGCCCTGTGCGGCAGCCTGCCGCCGGGTGTGCCGGTGGGCGCGTACGCCGGGCTGGTCCGGACCGCGAGGGCGGCCGGAGTACCTGTGGTGCTGGACACCAGCGGGGAGCCGCTGCGCCGGGGCGTGGCCGCCCGCCCCGACCTCATCAAGCCGAACGCCGACGAGCTGGCCGAGCTGACCGGCTCCCACGAGCCGCTGCGGGCCACGCAGGACGCCCTTCGCCGGGGTGCCCGCGCGGTCGTCGCCTCCCTCGGCACCGACGGCCTGCTCGCCGCCGCCCCCGAGGGCCGCTGGCGCGCCGCCCCGCCGGCCCGCGTCCACGGCAACCCGACCGGCGCCGGCGACTCGGCGGTCGCGGGCCTGCTGTCGGGTCTGGTGGAACACCTGCCGTGGCCCGACCGGCTGACCCGCGCGGTCGCCCTGTCGGCGGCGACGGTCGCGGCGCCGGTGGCGGGCGAGTTCGACCGACGGGTCTACGAGGAACTGCTGGAGCGGGTCGCGGTGACCAGCGGGGTCAACGCGGCCTAGCCGACTCCTACTTGACCCAGCCCTTCACCAGCCACAGCTGGTCGAGGAGGGCGTCGCACTGGTTGCCCTGCTCGCAGGAGATCTTGATGGTGTTGCTGCCCTTGTTGAGCTGGACGTAGTTGTAGGTCTGCGTCCAGCCCTTGGCGTAGTCGCCCTCGGCGGCCTTGGCGTAGTTGTCCATGCCGACCGGGGTGGTGGAGGCCGTGCCGTTGATCGAGAGGGTCGCGGTGGCGTCCTTGCCGGGGACGCTGTAGCCCGTGTACAGCGTGTACTTGCCGCTCTTCGGGATGCCGCTCACGTTCCACGTGACCGAGGCGCCGACCTGGTTGAAGCCGTTGAGGTAGATCCCGCCGTCGGCCTTGGCGCCCTTGACGTCGGTCGCGGTGGTGATGCCGGGGCTCAGCGAGAGCGCCTTCGCGTCGATCTTCGGCAGGTCCTCCTCGGTCACCTCGGTGGAGGTGTCCGAGGGGCTGGGCTCGCTGCTCTGCTGGGCGGACGGGGTGGCGGACGCGTCGCCGCCGCCCGCGTCCTTGTCGTCGTCGCCGCCGAGCATGGCCACGCCGATGCCGATGACGACCGCGGCGACCACCGCGATGGCGCCGATGAGGAGGCCCTTGGTGTTGGGGCCGCGGCCCCGGCCGCCGCCGTTGCCGCCATGGCCGCCGTACGGCTGCTGCGTGGTGGGGGCGCCGCCCGGGAACGTCTCCGGCGCGGCGTAGTGCGCGTTGGTCGGCTGGCCGTAGGCGCCCTGCTGCGCTGCCTGCTGCTGCGGGACCTGTCCGTACGGCGCGGCCGGCTGCTGCTGGCCGTACTGGCGCTGTCCGACGGGGCGCACCCGGTTGACGGTGTTCGGGTAGCCGTAGCCACCGGACGGCGGCTGGGCTCCGTTGGCCTGCCCGTCGGCGTAGAGGTAGCCGAACGGGTCGTCGTCCTCGGGCGTGCTGGCGCCGTTGTTGCCGGACGTCATCCCTTGGTACTCCTCACCAGGTGCGGGCGGATGCGATACGAGGGGTCAGAATGGCGAGCCTACCCGCTCCAGCTGACCCAAACGGGTGACTCGGATCGCATCAGCTCTCTGACCTGGGGATCATCCCGCGCGCCTGTGCTGTTTGGGACGAGATCGTTTCTCTACGTACATCCGCTCGTCGGCGGACTTCAGCACTTCGTCGGCGGTCATGCCGCAGTGCGCCCAGCCGATGCCGAAGCTGGCGCCCACCCGGACGGCCCGGCCCTCGGCACGGATGGGCTGGATGATCTCGTTGCGCAGGCGTACGGCGAGGTCGGCGGCGTCGGCGCGGCCGAGGCCGTCGGCGAGGATGACGAACTCGTCACCGCCGAGCCGGGCGACGGTGTCGCCGTCGCGGACCTGGCGGGTCAGCCGGCGGGCGACCTCGATGAGGACCGCGTCACCGGCGTTGTGCCCGAACCGGTCGTTGATCGACTTGAAGCCGTCGAGGTCGCAGAAGAGGACCGCGAGCCCCTTGGTGCCGTCGTCGCGGTCGCCCTCGGGGGCGACGGTGTGCACGTGGTGGTCGTAGGCGTCGAAGGACTCGGCGCCGGGCCGGAAGTCGAAGCCGTGGCCGTGGGCGTCGAAGGCGGGGTGGCCGTAGGCCGCGTCCAGGGACTCCAGGGCGCCGGGGTGCGCGGGGCGCTGGCACAGGCGCGAGGAGAGGCGGGCGCGCAGCTCGGCGGAGTTCGGCAGGCCGGTGAGGGAGTCGTGGGAGGCGCGGTGGGCGAGCTGGAGCTCGCGGCGCTTGCGGTCCTCTATGTCCTCGACGTGGGTGAGGAGGAAGCGCGGGCCGTCGGCCGCGTCGGCGACGACCGAGTTGCGGAGGGAGACCCAGACGTACGTGCCGTCGCGCCGGCCCAGGCGGAGTTCCGCGCGGCCGCCCTCCGCCGAGGTGCGCAGCAGGGTGCCTATGTCCTCGGGGTGCACGAGGTCGGAGAAGGAGTAGCGGCGCATCGCGGACGCGGGGCGGCCGAGGAGCCGGCACAGCGCGTCGTTGGTCCGGAGGATCCGGCCGTGCTGGTCGCCGCCCATCTCGGCGATGGCCATGCCGGAGGGGGCGTACTCGAATGCCTGCCGAAAGCTCTCTTCACTCGCCCTGAGCGCCTGCTGTTCCCTTTCGAGCCTGACCAGTGCGCGCTGCATGTTGGCGCGCAGGCGCGCGTTGCTGATCGCGATCGCGGCCTGGAACGCGTACATCTGGAGCGCCTCGCGACCCCATGCGCCCGGCCGTCGTCCGTTGCGCGGCCGGTCCACCGACAGCACGCCGATCAGCTCGCCGCACGAGCCGCCCTGCACGCCCGGCGTGAACATCGGCGCGAAGAGCCGGTCGGAGGGGTGCCACTCGTCCTCGAAGCGGGGGGCGGGGCCGTCGGTGTACCACTGCGGTACGTCGTCGTCGTCGAGGACCCAGCCCTCGGTGTGCGGGATGAAGACCAGGTCGCCCCAGTTCTCGCCCATGCCCAGCCGGCGCTCCCAGGACTCGCGGGAGCCGACCCGGCCGGTGATCAGCGCCTCGGCGGCGGGGTTGCCGGCGAAGGCGGCGACGACGAGGTCGCCGTCGGGGCGGACGAGGTTGACGCACGCCAGTTCGTAACCGAGGCCGTTGACGACGCCGTCGGCGACTGTCTGCAGGGTGTCCGCAAGAGACCGGGCGGTGTTCATGTCCGCCATGACCTGATGCAGTTGCCGCAGAGAGGCAAGGCGGACGTAGGGCTCCGACTCGGTCTCCATGCTCGCCCTCCCCCCGAGACCTCGCAGCGAATCAAGGGTTCTCATCGGCGTATCGTTCTGGCAGCTTCCCCGCCACTGAATCACAGCGCGCTGCCCACTCGGTACACAGGGTCAACAATTAATGCCCCTTGTGACTCAAGTCACAGCTAAAGATGAACAATTGAGTGGTGTTTCTGCGTTTTCGCTGTGCGTTTACTGAACGCAAACTTTGTCGGCATGTGCGGCGTGCCTATGAGCGGTAGGTCGGGGGTCCTAGGTCCGGGTTCGGGCTGAGGTCCGATGCGGCGGCCACCGGGCGGACACTAGCGTTCCCGACGTGCCGAACACAGCCCCCACCGCCACCGTCGTCCCCTCCGGGCATCCTGAGGGGGTGAGCAACGACGAGTTCCGCGCCGCCATGTCCCGGCTGGCCGCGGGTGTGGTCCTGGTGACCGCCTTCGAGCCACCGCTGGACGCGGAGGGGCCCAAGGGCGAGGACGTCGGCATGACGGCGACCTCGTTCATGTCGGTGTCCCTGGATCCGCCGCTGGTGCTGGTCAGCCTGCGCGAGGGCTCCCGCATGGACGACCTCCTCGACGAACAGCCCCTGTGGGCCGTCTCCGTCCTCGCCGAGAGCCAGCGGCACATCGCGGGGCGCTTCGCGATGAAGGGCCGGCTCAGCGACCGTCTGCTCTTCGAGGACATCCCGTACGTCCGCGGCGCGGCGACCGGCGCCGCGCTCGTCGGCGGCGCCCTGGCGACGCTGGAGTGCCGCACCGAGCAGCGCGTCACGGCCGGCGACCACACGCTGGTGATCGGGCGCGTGCTGACGGCGCATGTGCCGAGTGCGGACGGGGGGCCGCTGGCGTACTTCCGGGGGCGGTACCGGCAGTTGGGGTGACGGGTAATTCGCGGGTGCCGGGTGGACGGGGCGGTCTAAGGTGCGCGCATGATCACGTCCGGACCTCGCCTTGAGGAAATAACCCCCCGCAATATCGACGCCGCCCTCGCTATTCGCGTCCGCCCCGAGCAGGAATTCGCGGTCTCCCCGGTGGTGAAGTCCCTCGCCGAGGCGTACGTCCATCCCGGCACCGCCTGGCCGCGCCTCATCGTCGACGGTGACGACGCCCGTCCGGTCGGCTTCCTCATGGCCTTCCTCGACATCGACTGGGGCGACGACGGCACCGTCGTCCGGTCCGGGCTGTGGCGGCTGAACATCGACGCGGGCGCGCAGGGGCGCGGGTACGGCCGGTTCGCCGTGGAGTCGGTGGCGGCGGAGATCCGGCGACGGGGCGGCGATGAGCTGTACGTCACCTGGCACCCCGGGGAGCACGGACCCGAGAACTTCTATCTCGGGCTGGGGTTCCGGCCCAACGGGGAGATGGTGGAGGGCGAGGTGGTGGGGGTGCTGGCGCTGGAGCCGGACAGGCCCTAGAGGAGCTCCACCGTGCTTTCGGCCACGTGTGCGGCGTCCGTCACTATGTCGATCACCGCGATCCGGTTCCGTACGAACGTGAACGCCAGCGTGCGATCCACGCGTCCGTCGACGACGGCCGCGATGCCGATCCTGCCGTCGACCAGGGCGGGGTGCGCGAAACCGGCCAGGGCGGCGAAGCTCGTCGCACCCTTTGCCACCGCGAGCGCGCCGGATGTCACGCCGGCCTCGCTGCGGGCCACGACGTCCGGGTCCAGGACGCCTACGAGGGCCTCGAAGTCGCCCTCGCGCGTGGCGGCGAGGAAGGCGTCGGCGACCTCCCTCTGACGCCGCCGTGCCTCGCCGGCGTCGGGGGCGGGGGCGCCTTGTACGCGGCGGCGGGCGCGGCTGGCCAGCTGGCGGGCGGCGGCCGGGGTGCGGCCCACGATCTCGCCGACCTCCTCGAAGGGGACGGCGAACAGGTCGTGCAGCACGAAGGCCAGGCGTTCGGCGGGGGTGAGGGTGTCGAGTACGACGAGGAGGGCGACGCCTACGGAATCGGCGAGCAGCGCGTCCTGTTCAGGGTCGGCGGTGGTGTCGGGGACGGGGGCGTCGGGCTCCAGGGGCTGTTCGGCCCGGGAGGTGCGGGTGCGGAGCATGTCCAGGCAGACCCGGCCCACTACGGTCGTCAGCCAGCCGCCGAGGTTGTCTATGTCCTTGTCGCCGGTGCGGTTGAGGCGGAACCAGGCCTCCTGCACCGCGTCCTCCGCCTCCGCGGCCGAGCCGAGCATGCGGTGGGCCACGGCGCTGAGGTGGGGGCGGTGGGTCTCGAAGCGGCGGGCCAGGAAGTCGTTGCCGTTGCTGTCGCCGTTGCCGTTGTCGGTCATCTGTCACACCTTTCCGTCGTGGTGTTGACGGATGTCGGGTGCGGGTTGTGACCGGGGGGCGGGTTCGGTGCGTTGCGGGTCGGGGCCGCGCCGGGGGGTGTCCGTCCTCGGAACGGCGCGGAATCGGGCAGCTATAACAGGGAGCTCGTGTTGACGCGCCAACCGCTGCGGGCGGACACCCCCCGACACGTCCCCTTCCCGCCGTTGCCGACTGCGACTCCGTGGGGGCCGACGCCCCAGGGGCGCGGGGAACTACGCGACCGGCCACGACACTCCCGCAGTCGGGCGACGGCGGTCACCCCCAGTCCCTGCCCGTCCTGCCTCGCTTCGTCTCCGAGCGCTGCTTCTTCTCCCTCAGCCGGCGTTCGTTGATGCCCCTCGGAATGCGCGTCGGCTTCCGGGGCTTCGGCGGCGGAGCCGTCGCCTCGGCCAGGAGCGCCGCCAGGCGCACCGCCGCGGTCTCGCGGTTGCGCCACTGGGAGCGGTGTTCGGAGGAGCGGACGGTGATGACGCCGTCCACCAGGCGGGACGCCAGCCGTTCCAGGGCCCGGGTCTTCCAGACGTCGGGGAGCGCGTCCGTGTTGGCCAGGTCGAAGCGGAGCTCCACCTGGGAGTCGCTGGTGTTGACGTGCTGGCCGCCGGGTCCGGAGGAGCGCGAGAAACGCCACTGGAGCTCGGCCTCGGGGAGTGAGACGGAGCCGCGGATGACGTAAGGACCGGACATGCCGCCCATCGTCCCCCGGCTGACCGGCACACGTCACGCGAATATCGTTCACTGTCTGTTCGGTAAAGAAAGTAAAGACAGCTGGAACCTTCGCTACCCCTCTCGGCGTTCATAGGGGTAGATGTAGCTTCGAGCCGTACATAAACGAGGGAAAGGACTCCCAACCATGGCTGTAAGCCTGTCCAAGGGTGGCAACGTCTCGCTCACCAAGGAGGCTCCGGGCCTGACCGCCGTCACCGTGGGCCTCGGCTGGGACGTCCGCACGACCACCGGTACGGACTTCGACCTCGACGCCTCCGCGATCGCGGTCAACACGCAGGGCAAGGTCTACTCCGACGCCCACTTCGTGTTCTTCAACAACAAGCAGACCCCGGACAACACCATCGTCCACACCGGTGACAACCGCACCGGCGAGGGCGCGGGCGACGACGAGGCGATCAACGTCAACCTGGCCGGTCTGCCGGCCGACATCGACAAGATCGTCTTCCCGGTCTCGATCTACGACGCGGAGAACCGCTCGCAGAACTTCGGCCAGGTCCGCAACGCCTACATCCGCATCGTCAACCAGGCCGGCGGCGCCGAGATCGCGCGCTACGACCTGTCCGAGGACGCGGCCACCGAGACCGCCATGGTCTTCGGCGAGCTGTACCGCAACGGCGCGGAGTGGAAGTTCCGCGCCGTCGGCCAGGGCTACGCCTCCGGCCTGGTCGGTATCGCGCAGGACTTCGGCGTCAACGTCTGACGGTTGCGTGGTTGTCCCGGAACCCCCGGCTTCGGCCGGGGGTTCCGGTTTGTCCGGGGGTAGCGTCGGCGCGTGCGTCTCGAATCGCTTCCCCTGACGGCCGATCACGACATTCCGGCCCCCGTGCTCACCGAACTCACCGCGCTCTACGCCTCCAACCGTGAGTTCCACGCCCTCAGCGGCGACTTCCCCGACCCGGACGACATCCGTCCCGAGCAGGTGGCCGCCGCACTGGCCGACGAGTTGGCCAACCCGGAGGTGGAGGTGCTGCTCGCCCGGAGCGAGGGCAGGGTGGTGGGGGTGGTGATCACTCTCGCCCACCATCCCGATCCGTCCGATCCCGACCCGTGGATCGGGCTGCTGATGGTGGACGCCGCGGCACATCGCAAGGGGGTCGGCACGCGGGTCGCGGGTCTTGTGGAGGAGCGGTTCCGCGCGGGCGGTCGTACCGCCGTACGGCTCGCCGTTCTCGACAACAACCCCAAGGGGCTCGCCTTCTGGACCGCCCTCGGCTTCGAGGTCATCGGGCACCGGGCCGACCTTCAGCTCGGTCGTCCCTGTGCCGTGCTGCGCAAGGTGCTGGGCGGTGCCCGCCAGGAGTGACGTTTTCGGTGCCGACTGCGCTGGAGGAGCGGAGAGTTGACCATGGGTCAAGTGTCCGTATAGCGGATCTCGGCTCCTGACTTTCGGACAAGAACACGTAAAGTCTTGACGGCGGCCTGTCAAACAGGCCGGTTCGGGTGTCACCCTCTCCTCGCTCGCCGCAACTCTGTGCCCCACCTGTGCCAGTCCTGTGCCTCGCCAGTGCCTCGACACCCTTGAGGCCGGCCCGAAGGAGACCGAGTGAGACTGCAGTCCCGCACCCCCAGCGCCTCCCGCACTCCCCGTACGACCACCCTGCGTGCCGCCGCCCTCATCGGCTCGGCGGCGATGGTCGTGCTCGCGCTGCAGAACGGTGCCGCCACCGCGGCCCCCGAGTCCGTCAACGGGGCGAGCGCCCTCCCGCTCAGCGCCTCGGCCCGGGCCGCCGCGCTCAAGTCGGCGCAGGACGCGGCCGGTTCGACCGCCGCCGAGCTCGGGCTCGGCGCCCAGGAGGCGCTCGTCGTCCGGGACGTCGTCAAGGACGCCGACGGCACCGTGCACACCCGCTACGAGCGCACCTACGCCGGTCTGCCCGTCCTGGGCGGCGATCTGGTCACCCACGTGGCGAAGAGCGGCGCGCTCAAGGGCGTCAGCAAGGCGACCGGCGCGCGCATAGCCGTCGCGTCGACGGACGCGCGGATATCCGCCGCCACGGCCAAGAAGGCCGCCCTCGCCGACGCCGGTTCCGGGAACGCCTCCGCCCGCAAGGTGGTCTGGGCCGCCGGGGCCAAGTCCGTCCTCGCCTACGAGTCCGTCGTCAAGGGCGTGCAGGCCGACGGCACTCCCAGCGAGCTGCACGTCATCACCGACGCCACCACCGGCAAGAAGATCTACGAGTACCAGGGCATCGACACCGGCACGGGCACCAGCGAGTACAGCGGGACCGTGACGCTGGGCACCACCGCCGCCGCCTCCGGGGGCTTCGACCTTCTCGACTCCGGGCGCGGCGGGCACAAGACGTACGACCTCAACGGGGGTACGTCCGGGACCGGGACCCTCTTCCACGACGCCGACGACGCCTGGGGCGACGGCACCCCGGCCAACCGGCAGACCGCCGCCGTCGACGCGGCCTACGGCGCGGCCGTCACCTGGGACTTCTACAAGTCCGCCTTCAACCGCAACGGCATCGCCGGCGACGGCAAGGCCGCCTACTCCCGGGTGCACTACGGCAACGCGTACGTCAACGCCTTCTGGAACGACAGCTGCTTCTGCATGACGTACGGCGACGGCTCGGGCAACTCCCACCCGCTGACCTCGCTCGACGTCGCGGGCCACGAGATGAGCCACGGGCTGACGGCGGCCACCGCGGGGCTGAAGTACAGCCGGGAGTCGGGCGGGCTCAACGAGGCCACCTCCGACATCTTCGGCACGTCCGTGGAGTTCTTCGCCAACAACTCCGCCGACGTCGGTGACTACCTCATCGGCGAGAAGATCGACATCAACGGTGACGGCACTCCGCTGCGCTACATGGACAAGCCCAGCAAGGACGGCGGCTCGGCCGACTACTGGTCGCGCAACGTGGGCCGGCTCGACGTGCACTACTCGTCCGGTGTCGCCAACCACTTCTTCTATCTGCTGAGCGAGGGCAGCGGCGCGAAGACGATCAACGGGGTGAGCTACAACTCGCCCACGTACGACGGCTCCACGGTCGCCGGCATCGGCCGCGCCAAGGCCTACCAGATCTGGTACAAGGCCCTGACGACGTACTTCACCTCCTCGACCGACTACGCGGGCGCCCGCACCGGCACCCTCAAGGCGGCGAGCGACCTGTACGGCGCGGGCAGCGCCGAGTACAACGCGGTGGCGGCGGCCTGGAAGGCCGTCAACGTGCAGTAGCCGTACGGCCCTTGTGGGCATACCCAGGCCGTCCGCCTCGGCATCTCGCGCATCCGGATGTGGGTGTTGTTGCCGATGCGGGCGGCCGCCGGGCCGGCGCAGACTGTGCGGGGTGCGACCACAGAGCCCGCTCGTCCTGGTGATCGGCGACGGCGGCATCGGCCTGTCCGGCGGCGCCGTCGGCGGGTCCCGAGGCCGTCCGGTGCGTACGGTGGTCTGTCGGCGGATCATCAGTACGCGCCGGGCGGCTCCCCGGGCGGCCGAACCTCAGCGGTCGGCGGCCACCGCGAGAGTGGCGATCTGGGTGCGGGACGCATAGCCGAGCTTGCCCATGATGTGCTCCATGTGCGAGTCCACGGTGCGCTTGGAGATGCTGAGCCGTTCCGCGATACGCCGGTTCGACAGGCCCTCCGCGACCAGGGTCGCGATCTCCCGCTCCCGGGCGGTGAGTGCGGCCCAACCGCCGTTTCCCCGGGCTCCCTTGGCGCCGGCTTCCGTGCCGGCCGGATGGCGCTCGGCGACGGCCCGGTCGACGGCCTCCTGGAGCGACAGCGCGGCTCCGGCGGCGTACGACTCCTCGTGGCGGCGCTCGCCGAGGGCGCCGCGGGTGGCGGCCGTCGCCTCGGCGTGGGCCCGGTGCATGGCGGGGATGCCGAGCCGCGGGTCGTGGAACCTCTCCCACAGCCGGTCGGCGGCGCCCAGCAGCGCGGCCGCCCGCTCGTGGCGGCCCTCGGCGGCGGCGATCCAGCCGAGGGTGTCGATGCAGAAGGCGATGCCCTGGGCGTGGTTGATCTCCAGGCACATGGTGAGCGCGGAGCGCAGCACGGTCGCCGACTCCTCGTGCCGGCCGAGCCCCCACAGGGCGCAGCCCTGGATCCAGCCGACCCAGCCCTGCACCCAGCGCTCCCCCAGCGGCTCCAGGACCGGGCGGGTCTCCTCGCAGGTGGCGAGGGTCTTGTCGTACTCGCCGGCGCAGACGTACGCCCCGCACATCGTGCCCAGCATCCATGCCTCGCCGCCCCGTTCACCGAGGCCGGCGAACCGCTCGCGGGCGTCCGTGAGCCGTTCCAGCGCCCAGTCGACCTCGCCGACCAGGGTGTGGGCGAGGCCGCGGTTGAAGACGACGTAGGCGGCGTCGACGCTGCCGCCGTCCTCGTGCGCGGCGTCCTCGGCGCGTCCGGTCAGCTCCAGGCCGCGGCCGTGGGCGCCGGACATGAGGCTGAGGTGGCCGGCGACGCGCAGGGCGGTCACCCGGGCGGGGTGCGGTTCGGGACACAGCGGCAGCAGCCGCTCCAGCCAGTACAGGCCCTCGACGGTGCGTCCGGTGCCGAGCCACAGGCCCCACAGGGCGGCGGCGAGCCGGAGGCCCGCGGTGGCCTCGCCGGGTTCGGTGCAGCAGAACTCCAGGGCCGAGCGCAGACTGGCCCGCTCCCGCCAGGCCCTGCGCATCCACCCCACCTGGTCACGGGTGAGCCAGCGGGCGTCGAACTCCTCGGCCAGGGCGAGGCAGTGGTCGCGGTGGCGGGTGCGGTACTCCAGCTCGGCGCCGCTCTCGGCGAGGCGCTCGCGGCCGTACTCGCGGATGGTGTCGAGCATGCGGTAGCGGGCGTCGCCGCCGTCGCCCTCGTCGTCGAGCCGCAGCACGATCGCCTTGTCGACCAGCCCGATCAGGCACTCCAGGATCTCCTCGGGCGGCAGCCCGGGCCCGGCGCAGACCTCCTCGGCGGCGGTCAGCTCGAACTCCCCCGCGAACACCGACAGCCGCACCCACAGCACCTGCTCCTGCTCGGTGCACAGTCCATGGCTCCAGTCGATGGCCGTGCGCAGCGTCTGGTGCCGGGGCAGCACTCCGCGGCTGCCGCCGGACAGGAGGCGGAAGCGGCGGTCGAGACGGGCGAGGAGCTGTTCCAGGGAGAGGGCGCGCAGGCGTACGGCGGCCAGTTCGATGGCCAGCGGGATGCCGTCCAGGCGGTGGCACAGGCGGGCCACCGGGCCGCGGTTGGCGTCGGTGAGCGCGAAGCCGCGCACCACGGCCGCCGCGCGTTCGGCGAACAGCAGCATGGCGTCGCCGGGTTCGGCGCCGGGCCGGGCGTCGTCGTCCGGGTCGATGACGGGCAGCGGCAGCACCTGGAGCACCCGTTCGCCGGGCGCGTCCAACGGCTGCCTGCTGGTCGCCAGGATGCGCGCCTGCGGGCAATGGCGCAGCACGGACTGGGCGAACACCGCGCAGGCGTCGACGAGATGCTCGCAGGTGTCGAGGACGAGCAGCAGCCTGCGGGCCCCGAAGTAGGCGATGAGCGCCTCCAGCGGGGTGCGGGCCGCCCGCTCGGACTGCTCGGGCAGCTCCACGACCGCCGCGACCGCGTTGGCCAGCAGCTCCGGGTCGCGCAGCTCGGACAGCTCCACGAAGTACACGCCGTCCGGGCAGCGTTCCCGCATCCGCCGGGCCGTGCGCAGCGCCAGCCGGGTCTTGCCGACCCCGCCCGCGCCCATCAGCGTCACCAGCCGCTCCCGCTGCACCACGTCCTGGATCTCGGCGAGTTCGGCCTCGCGGCCGATGAACCGGGTGAGTTCGGCGGGCAGTCCGACGTCGTCCGTGTCATGGGCCGGCAGCGCGGGCTGTACGAAGCTGTCCATGGCGCCCCTTCGGCAGCGGGACCGGATACCTACCCGGGGCGCTCACCCTAGGTATACCGATGCGCGCGCGGGGCGGCCCTGCGCAAGGTGCCCGCATACGACCGCCTGAGGTCGGCTTGTGATCACCGGCGACCGCTATGGGTGTGCCGGCTTGCCCTCTCCGTACAGCCACTCGTCCCAGATCGCGTCGAAGTCCTCGTCGGGCGCCTGCTGTTCGACGTAGGCCGTGAAGTCGTCGGTGCCGGCGTTGCCGTGCCGGTGTTCGGCCGTCCAGCCCTGGACGATGTCGTAGAAGGTGTCGTCCCCGACCTGCTGCCGGATCTTGTGGACGACCATCGCGCCGCGCTGGTAGACGGGGTCGTCGGAGATGTGCGCGCCGCTCGTGGGCTCGGCCGGCGGGAAGGCCCACAGGTCCGGGTACTCGTCCTCGCCCTCCTCGTACAGCTCGTCGAAGGTGTCCTGGGCGCTGTCGCCGCCCTCGTCCTCCTCCCACAGCCACTCCGCGTAGGTCGCGAACCCCTCGTTGAGCCACATGTCCCGCCAGCTCTTCGGCGTGACGGAGTCGCCGAACCACTGGTGGGCGAGTTCGTGGACGAGGAGCCCGGTGTCGGGGGCGCCCGGGAAGAACGGCCGGTTCTGGGTCTCCAGCGCGTACTCGGCGTCGTCCTCGCCGCCGACGATCGCGCCGGCGGAGGAGAAGGGGTACGGCCCGAAGTTGGTCTCCGCCCAGTCCATGACCTCGGGCAGCCGGTCCAGCACCTTCGCGTTCTCCCCTTCCTGGACGGCGCTGTGGACGGGCACGCCCCCGGCGGTGGACCGGTGGATGTCGTAGTCGCCGATGGCGAGGGTGGCGACATAGCTCGCCATGGGCTCGGCGGCGTGCCAGGCGAAGGTGGTGCGCCCGTCGCGGGTCTCCTTGCCGCGCAGCTCCCCGTTGGAAGCGGCCTCCAGTCCCTCCGGGACGGTGACCGTGATGTCGTACGACGCCTTGTCCGAGGGGTGGTGGTTGCCGGGGAACCAGGTCATCGAGCCGACCGGCTCGCCCAGGGCGAGGGCCCCGTCGGCGGTGCGCAGCCAGCCCTCGTGGGAGCCGTCGGCGTCGGTGAGGGTGCGCGGGGTGCCGGAGTAGCGGACCTCGGCCTCGAAGGTCTCGCCGTCGTCGAGGTCGTCGTGGGGGCGGACGGTCAGTTCCTGCCCGGTGCGGTTCCAGCGCGCGGGCTTGCCCTCGACGGTGACCTTCTCGACGTCCAGGCCCTTCAGGTCCAGGTCGAAGGCGGACAGGTCCTGGGTGGCCCGGGCGGTGAGGGCGGCGGTGCCGGTGAGCCGGTGCGTGTCGGGGTCGTAGGACAGCCGCAGGTCGTAGTGGCCGACGTCGTAGCCGCCGTTGCCCGCCTTGGGGAAGTACGGGTCCCGGACCCCTGCCCCGCCCGGAGTGCCCTGCACACCGCCGTCGCCGCCGCACGCCGTGGCCGTCAGGGCGAGGGCGGTGAGGGCGGCCACACAGGCCGGGACAAGGCGCACGGATCTGGACATGTCAGCGATCCTATGGCGCGCCGAGGTCCCGGTTCCGGCGGCGTGACACCATCACGTACGTGCTCGACATCGGCTACGCCCTCTCCAACCGCTTCCCCGACCCGCCCCAGACGGACTACCGCCGCGTGGACGTCCGCACGCTGCGGCACGACCTGTTCTGCGGGGACGTCTACCTCGCCGACACCAAGGCGGACCGGGAGCTGTCCACAGCCTGGGGATGGGTGCCGGTGCTCGACTTCGCGTGGGCGCTGTGCGACATCGTGGAACGCCTCGACCGCGACCCGGCCGGCTCCCGTGCGTCCCGCCCCCAGCACGCCGAACTCGACTTCACCGAGTCCACCGACCGCATGCTCTTCGAGCGCCGCTTCGGCTGGGTGGACATCGAGTCGGACTGGATGCCGGCCGAGGAACCCCCGCTGACCTTCTCCCACGCCGAACTGCGCCGCGAGTCCCGCGACTTCCTCCACGACCTCATCGCCGACCTGGTCGACCTCCACGAGGGCCTGGGCGAGAACCCGGCGATCTGGAGTCTGCAGGCGACGTTCCCCCGGGTGAGCTGAGCCAGGCCTGCCCTGCCCGGCGGCTCAGGGAGTCGGGGGGCCTCGGACACTCCCCCCGTCAGCCCTCCACCCGGATGCCCATCTGGGCCGCCAGCACCGGTGCCAGGTCCATCAGTTGGGCCGTGCTGATCACCGACCCCGCCAGCCGCTCCACGCCCCGCGCGATGTCCAGTTCGACCGCACCCCGCAGGTCGACGTCCGTCAGGGTCGCCGCGGTCAGGTCCGCGCGTTTGAGGGCGCAGTCGATGAACTCGACGCGTGCCAGGTGGGCGCCCCCGAAGTCGGGTTCCACCAGGACGCAGCCTTCGAAGACGACGTCTCTGAGCCGGGCCGTGCGCAGGTTCAGGTAGTCGATCTTGCCGCCGCGGATCACCACCCGCTCCAGCACCGCCCCGTGCATCTGCACGCCGCCCAGCCGGGCGTCCACCAGCTCGACGTCTCGCAGGGTCGCCTCGGACAGGTCGGTGCCGACGCCCCGTACGCCGGTGAGCACCGAGTCCAGGACGCGCGCGTGGCGCAGCCGCGTCTCGTCCAGCGCGCAGCCCGTCAGCGCGCAGTCCATGAAGCGGGCGCCCCCGCCGTCCTGCCCGGCGAGGTCCAGCTCCCGGAACCCCAGCCCGTCGTAGTCCCCGTCCGGTTCCAGCGCACCCCCGTCGAACGCCTCCAACGCCGGCAACCGCACCTCCGGCCGCCGCGCACTCTTCACGCCCGTTCCGCCCACCGCTCTGCTCGCCATCCCCCCATGCTGCACCGCACCACTGACAACGCCCCGGGATCTACGCCCTGACCTGGAAAGACGCCCCTCACGTCACATTTCGGCCCGCGCGGACGTCATATTCGCGACATCCCCCACCACCGTCAGCCCACACCACCGTCAGCCCACACCACCGTCAGCCCACCCCACCGTGAGGACACCCCATGCACCGCATCACCGTCATCGGCGGCGGCCTGGCCGGACTCACCGCCGCCATCACGGCCGCCGAAGCGGGCGCCAAGGTCACCGTCCACGAGGCCCATCACACCCTCGGCGGGCGGGCGCGGACCGCCGAGGGGCCGTACCGGACCAATGAGGGCCCGCACGCGCTCTACAACGGCGGTCCGCACTGGGCCTGGCTCAAGCAGCGCGACCTCATCGGACCGCTCGCCCCGATACCGCCCCTGGAGGCGGCCCGGCTGCGGCTGCGGCACAAGGGCGTCCTGCGCCGCACCCCGCCCTTCGCGATGCTGAAGCTGCTGCGGCCCGGGCTGGAGCAGGCCCCCGTCGACGGCGACTTCCTGACCTGGGCCACCGGCATCGCCGGTGAGGAGGGCGCCCGCGCCGCCGCCCACTACTCCGCCGTCGCCCTCTTCCACCACGACCCGGGCGCCCTGTCCGCGGCCTTCGTGCAGGAGCGGCTCCGCCGCGCCACCAAGCTGCCGCCCGAGGCCCACTACCCCGTCGGCGGCTGGGCGACCGTCGTCGACCGCATGGCCGCCCGCGCCTGGAATCTGGGGGTGCGGATGGAGACCCTGTCCCGCGTCGACACCCTCCCCACCGACACCCCCGTCGTCGTCGCCACCTCACTCGACGCCGCCCGCCGACTCCTCGACGACCCCACGCTGACGTGGCCCAGCGGCCGTACCGCCCTCATCGACCTCGGCGTGCGCACCCGGCGCGGTGACGCCTTCGCCGTCTCCGACCTGGACTCCCCCGGCTGGATCGAACGCTTCACGGCCCAGGACCGCACCCTCGCCCCGGCCGGCGAGCAGCTGATCCAGGGGCAGATCCCCGTCGCCCCGCACGAGTCCAAGGCGGACGGTGTCGCCCGCGCCGAGCAGCTTCTCGACCTCGGCTTCGACGGCTGGCGGGACCGCGTCACCTGGCGCAGCGAAGCCCTGGCGAACGGCCGTACCGGCGCCGTCGACCTGCCCGGCACCAGCTGGCGGGACCGTCCCGCCATCGACCGCGGCGACGGCGTCTACCTCGTCGGCGACCAGGTGGCCGCCCCCGGCGTGCTGTCCGAGGTCTCCTTCAACAGCGCCCTCACCGCCGTGTCGCTGGCCCTGGGGCCCGGCCGCGACGCCCTTGACCTGAAGCATGCTTGAGGTTGAAGGCTGGGGGTCTCCGCAGCAATCGTCCAGGGAGCTTCCATGCACGCCATCCGCCTGCACGCCTTCGGCCCGGCCGAGAACCTCACCTACGAGGAGACCGAGGACCCCCGCCCGGGCCCGGGCCAGGTCCGTGTCGCCGTACGAGCCGCCGGTGTCCACCTCCTGGACACCGCCCTGCGCGAGGGCGCCCAGGGCCCGCTGCCCGAACGTCCCGGCCTGCCCACGATCCCCGGCCGCGAGGTCGCCGGCGTGGTCGAGTCCCTCGGCGAGGGCGTGGCCCCCCTCTGGCTCGGCAAGCGCGTCGTCGCCCACCTGGGGTTCGCGCCCGGCGGTTACGCCGAGCTCGCCGTCGCCGATGTCGACCGTGTCCACGAGATCCCCGGCAACCTGGACTTCGCCGAGGCCGTCGCCATGATCGGGACGGGCCGTACGACGATGGGCATCCTCCAGTTCGCCGAGCTCGGCCCCGACTCCGTGGCCCTCGTCCCGGCCGCCGCCGGCGGCATCGGCACCCTGCTCGTGCAGTACGCGAAGAACGCCGGCGCCACCGTCGTCGGCCTCGCCGGCGGCCCCGCGAAGACCGCCCGCGTCGAGGCCAACGGCGCCGACCTCGCCGTCGACTACAAGGACCCGGCCTGGCCCGACAAGGTCCGCGCCCACCTGGGCGGCGACAAGGTCACCGTCGTCTTCGACGGTGTCGGCGGCGACGTCGCCCGGGAGGCCGTCGCCCTGCTCGCCCCCGGCGGCAGACACCTCGTGTTCGGCTGGTCCGCCGAAGGCATCCAGGGCGGCGAGCCCTACCTGGTCGACGGCGTCTCCGAGCAGGTCCTCGGCCCCGTGATGATGCGGAAGGCCGGCGGCCCCCACCCCGTGCAGACCCTGGAACTCCGTGCCCTCGCCGAGGCCGCCGCGGGCCGGCTCACCCCGGCCGTGCAGCGCTTCCCGCTGGCCGAGGCCGCCGCCGCGCACCGGGCGCTGGAGACCCGCGGCACCACCGGAAAGGTCGTTCTCGAACCATGAGCAACCGCAAGGCACCCGTCGCAGATGCGATACGTCCCGATTCATGGTCTTCTGACGGAATGAGTGTCACCCGAACAGGTGAACCAGATCAGGCCGACCCGCGCCGCTGGTGGGGTCTGGTGATCATCGCTCTCGCCCAGCTGATGGTCGTCCTCGACGCCACCATCGTGAACATCGCCCTCCCCTCCGCACAGGAGGACCTGGGCATCTCCGACGGCGACCGGTGGGGGCACCTCCCACGCCCTTAAGGCAGTGGGGGAGGGTGATCACCGCCTACACCCTCGCCTTCGGCGGCCTCCTCCTGCTCGGCGGCCGGATCGCCGACCTCGTCGGCCGCAAACGCACCTTCGTCATCGGCCTCGTCGGCTTCGCCGCCGCCTCCGCGCTCGGCGGCGCCGCGCAGACCTCCGGCATGCTCTTCGGCGCCCGCGCCCTCCAGGGCGTCTTCGCCGCGGTCCTGGCCCCGTCCGCGCTGAGCCTGCTGACGACGACCTTCACGGACCCGAAGGAACGCGGCAAGGCCTTCGGCATCTACGGCGCGCTCGCCGGGTCCGGCTCCGCCATCGGCTTCATCGTCGGCGGACTGCTCACCGAGTACCTCGACTGGCGCTGGTGCCTGTACGTCAACGTCCCCATCGCCGTCATCGCCGTCTTCGGCGCCCTCGCCCTCCTGCACGACCGGCCCGGCCACGCCGGCGCCCGTCTCGACGTGCCCGGCGTGCTGCTGGGCTGCGGCGGTCTCGTCGCCATCGTCTACGGCTTCAGTGAGGCGGAGCCGCGCGGCTGGAGCGACCCGCTGGTCCTGGGGCTCCTCGCGGGGGGTGTGGTCCTGCTGGCGGCCTTCGTGTGGTGGCAGAGCAGGGCCCCCATGCCGCTGCTGCCCCTGCACATCGTGAAGGACCGCAACCGCGCGGGCTGCTTCCTGACGATGGGCCTGGCCGTCATCGGCATGTTCGGCCTGTTCCTGTTCATGACCTACTACCTCCAGGTCATCCTCGCCTACTCGCCCGTCAAGACCGGCCTGGCCTTCCTGCCCCTCACGGCCGCGATCATCATCGGCTCCACCCAGATCTCGGCCCGTCTGATGGACCGGGTGCCGCCCCGGTGGCTGATGGCTCCCGGCATGGTCCTGGCCGCGGGCGGCATGCTGATCCTGACCCGGATGACGATCCACTCCGACTACGCGACGCAGATCCTGCCCGCGCTGATCCTCATGGGCCTCGGCATGGGCCTGACCTTCATGCCGGTGTTCGCCACCGCGACGGCGGGCGTCGCCCCGCAGGACTCCGGCGTCACCTCGGCCACCGTCAACACCTCCCAGCAGGTGGGCGGTTCGATCGGTACGGCCCTGCTCAACACGATCGCCACGACCAGCAGCACGGCCTATCTCACGGCCCATCTGACCGGCGGCGCCGACCGGGACCTGGTCGCGAAGGAGGCGGTCGTGCACGGGTACACGGTCGCGATCTGGTGGGCGGCGGGGATCATGCTGCTGGCGGGGGTGGTGGCGGCTTTGATGGTGACGACGAAACCGTCCGGGCACCGGGCGTCGGCGCAGGCTCCCGTGCCGGAATCGGTGGCATGAGCCGACCGGCGGTCCTCAGTGCCGCCCCGCGACCCGGTCCGCGATCCGGGCCAGCTTCGAGGACCGGACCGCGTGCGACAGGGCCTCCCGCCGGTCGGCCGCCCGATACGTCGCGTACATGCCCTGCACCCCCAGCCACCGCAACGGCTCCGGCTCCCACTTGCGGACCTTGTGCCCGACCCACGGCAGATCGGTCAGCTCGGTCCGGCCGCCCTGCCCGGAGTCGAGTTGCACGAGGTCGCGCAGGGTCCGGGCGGCGAGGTTCGTCGTGGCGACACCCGAACCGACGTACCCCCCGGCCCAGCCGAGGCCCGTCGCCCGGTCCAGGGTGACGGTCGCGCACCAGTCGCGCGGCACCCCCAGCACCCCCGACCAGGCGTGCTCGACGGCGACCCCGGCCAGCGACGGGAAGAAGCCGACCAGGATCTCCCGCAGCGCCTCGACCGTCGCCGCCTGCGTCCGTCCGTCGTTGTCCGTCCGCGACCCGAAGCGGTACGGCACCCCGCGCCCGCCCAGCGCGATCCGCCCGTCGGCGGTGCGCTGCGCGTACATGTACGCGTGCGCCATGTCCCCGAGCGCCTCCCGCCCGTCCCAGCCGACCGACGCCCACTGCTCGGCCGTCAGCGGCTCGGTCACCACCATCGACGAGTTCATCGGCAGCCAGGTCCGCCGCTGCCCCTTCAGGCTCGCCGTGAACCCCTCGGTGCAGCGCAGGACGTAGGGGGCGCGGACCGTGCCGTACGGCGTCACCGCGTGCTTCGGCCGGATCTCCGTCACCGGCGTCCGCTCGTGAAGGACCACGCCCAGCGCCTCGACGGCCGCGGCCAGCCCCTTCACCAGCTTCACCGGGTGCAGCCGCGCCCCGTGCGGCGTCCACGTCGAACCGACCGCGTCGGCCACCCGGATCCGCTCGGCCGTCTCCCCCGCGCCGTACAGCTCGCGGTCCTTCTCGCCGTACGACAGCTCGTGCGCGTGGAAGTCCTTGAGGCGGGCCAACTGGGCGGGCGTGCGGGCGACTTCCAGGACCCCGCCCTGGTGGATGTCCGCCTCGATGCCCTCTGCCGCCGCGGCCCGGACGACCTCGTCGACGGTGTCGTTCATCGCCCGTTGGAGGCGCACCGCCGCCTCGTGGCCGTGCAGCCCTGCGTAGCGGTCGCGGCCGGCGATGCCGTTGTAGAGCCAGCCGCCGTTGCGGCCGGAGGCGCCGTAGCCGCAGAACTTCTGCTCCAGGACGGTGACGCGGAGGAAGGGGGCGGCCTTCTTCAGGTAGTACGCCGTCCACAGGCCGGTGTATCCGCCTCCGACGATCACCACGTCCGCCGTGGCGTCCCCGGTCAGCGGCTCCCGCACCGCCGGGAGACCGTCGTCGGCGAACCAGAACGAGATGCCGCCGTTCACGACAGCGGTGGCCGAGCTGCTCATGCCGGGACGTTAACCCCGCACGGCCGCCGCTGTCTCCTTCGGATTCCGTGGTTTCACACGGCTCCTGACCAGCGGATAGCACGCGAACCCGATCAACACGGAAGTGAAGTGCCCCAGGTCGGTGAAGGTCCGCCCGGTCACCAGCGGCACCCCGTACACGATCAGCACGGCGGCGGCGTAGGGCGCCCGCCAGGGCACCGGAATCCGGTACGCCAGCACTGCCACCACCCCCGCCAGCGCGTAACTCACCCCGATGTCGAGGGTGTTGACCGCCGCCTCGGGCGCCATCCCGTGCCGGATGCCCCACAGCAGCGCGCCCTCGCTGATCAGCGTCGCCAGCACATGCGCCGCCGCGCACACCGCCAGCCAGCGCGCCGTCCCCAGCCAGCGCTCGGCCGGTGCGTGGACGACGGAGTACAGGACGGCGTAGGGCAGCCACCGCCCGCCGTCGATCCACATCGCGCTGGACACCAGCACCCGCACCGGGTTGCTGGACAGCTCACGGATGTTCGTCGAGCGCTGCCGCAGGAACTCCGCCTCGAAGTCCGGTGACATGTGATGGAAGGCCACCGTCGTCACGAACAGGACCGCCAGCCAGATGTACGTGCCGGGCGCACCGCCCACGTACGTCCACACCCCGCGCAGGCCCCCGGTAATTCCCATGAGCCGATTTACCCACGTCGATACGCTCGACGCGTGATCGACATCCCGGAGGGACTCGCGGCGGCGCAGGAGAAGTTCAACGGAGCGGCGGGGCGGGCGTTCATCGCCGGGCTGCCGGAGCGGGCGGCGAGCTTCCTGGAGCGCTGGGAGTTGCGGCCGGACGGCGCCGCCATGCACGGCGTCGCGGCCCTCGTCCTGCCCGTCCTGCGGGCCGACGGCAGCGGAGCCGTCCTGAAGCTGCAACTCCTCGACGACGAGAGCGCGGGCGAGCCCGTCGCCCTGCGCGTCTGGGACGGCGACGGCGCGGTACGCCTCCTCGACCACGACGAACCCACCGGCACCATGCTGCTGGAACGCCTCGACCCGGCCCGCATGCTGTCCCACGTCCCCGACACCCGCGAGGCCGTCCTCGTCATCGCCCGCCTCCTGGCCCACCTGACGGCCTTTCCGGCCCCGCCGGGCATGCGCCGGCTCGGCGACATCGCGCGGGCCATGCTGGAGCGGACACCCCGGGCGCTGGAGCGCATCCCGGACCCGCAGGAGCGGGCGCTCGTCGCCGACTGCGCGGCCGCCGTGAACGAGGTCGCGGACGAACCCGGCGACCGCCTCCTCCACTGGGACCTGCACTACGACAACGTCCTCGGCGCCGACCGCGCGGACTGGCTCGCCATCGACCCCAAGCCCCTCGCCGGCGACCCCGCCTTCGACCTGCTGCCCGCCCTGTGGAACCGCTTCGACGCCGACGACATCCGCCGCCGGTTCGACGCCATGACGGAAGTCCTGGGGCTCGACCGGGCACGCGCGCGTGCGTGGACGCTGGGGCGGGTGCTCCAGACCTCCCTGTGGGAGATCGAGGACGGCCGTCCGATGGACGCGCAACAACTGGAGATCGCCCGGCGGTTGCGGGACGCCTGAGCCGTCCGCCCGGGCGCGCTCAGGCGGCGAGGAAGTCGATGAGCGCGTCGTTCACGGCGTCGGGCCGCTCCAGATAGCCGTAGTGTCCGCAGCCGGGGATCTCGGTGTAGCGGGCGCCCGGGATGGCCCGGGCGAGTTCGCGCGACAGATGCGGGCGCACGACCAGGTCGTCCTGGAAACCGATGACGAGGCAGGGGCGGCTGATCCGGCGGTAGTACGGCAGGCGGTTCGGGATGACCTCCAGGCCGAGTTGCGCGCGGATCGTCGACGGGTCGGGGGCCGAGAGCTCGAAGATGCCGAGCCAGTCCCGCAGCCCGTCCTCGTAGTTGAGGGTGCGGGGCGAGAGGTTCTGGAGGGCCTGCTGGTACGCGGTCACCGAGGGCGGCATCTTGACGCCGCTGTCGGCCAGTTCGATGTCGGCGGCCGACATGGCGGCGATCAGCGCGTCCGCCCGTCCGCAGCTGGCCATCAGCACGGCTCGGCTGACGAGGTCGGGGCGGGCGAGGACGAGTTCCTGCGCGATGAGGCCGCCCAGCGAGTGGCCCACGACCCGGCAGGGGCCCGCCCCCAGGCGCTCGATCAGCGCGGCGACGTCCGCGGTCATGTCGGCGAGGGTGAATCCGACGACGGACGGGCCGGTCGGCGGGATGCCCCGGTTGTCGAGCGTGATCACCCGGTGGCCGGCCGCCCGGAGGGCGGGGACCTGGTGGCTCCGCCAGATCCGGCCCGGGCCGCCGGTGCCGGCGAGCATCACGACGGGCTCCTCCCGGTCGGCGGGGCCGTGGTCTTCGTAATTGAGGTTGATCCCGTTGACGTGCGCGATCGGCATCGGCGTGTCCTTCCGCCGTCGGAAATCAGGAGTTCAGAAGTTCGGGGGCTATCGGGGCGGAGAGCGGTGAGGGCCGAAGCGGCTCTTCCGGCTCAGCGGCCGGACCACACGGGAGCGCGTTTCTCCGCGAAGGCCCGGGGGCCTTCCACGGCGTCCTCGCTGTGCATGCGCCGTTCCTCCCACACGTAGCGGGTGGCGAAGGCCTCCTCCAGCGGCTGGTCGAGCGAGCGCATCACGGACTCCTTGATGGCCCGCACCGACAGGGGCGCGCTGCGCACCAGGTCGTCCGTCCAGGCGGCCACCCGGCGGTCCAGGTCGCCCTCCTCGGCGTCGGCGACCTCGTTGACCAGTCCGAAGTGCAGGGCGGTCGCCGCGTCCATGGTGCGGCCGGTGAGCAGGTACCCCATCGCGGTCTTCAGGGGCAGCTGGCGGGCGAGCCGGAACGCCCCGCCCGCGCCCGGGACCAGGCCGAGCCTGGCCTCGGGCAGGGCGAACACCGCGTCGTGCGAGGCGATGACGAGGTCGCAGGCGAGCGCCAGCTCGAAGCCGCCGCCGAGGGCGTAGCCGTTGACCCGCGCCACCACCGGTTTGGACAGGGTGAACCGCTCGGTGAGCCGGGGCCAGCCGGGCAGGCCCCGGCTGCCGAAGGTGGTGCGCGGGATGCCGGCGTCGTCGAGGCGGCTGCGTTCCTTCAGGTCCTGTCCGACGGAGAAGGCCCGCTCGCCCGCGCCGGTCAGGACGACCGCGCGGAGGTCGTCGTCGGCCTCCACGTCGTCCCAGACGCCGGCGAGTTCCTCGTGCATCCGCAGGTCCATCGCGTTCAGGACCTCGGGCCGGTCGAGGGTGACGTGGGCGACGTGGTCCTTCTTCTCGTACCGCACCCGGGGGCGGTCGGCGGCGCTCACGCGGACCTCGCCGCGAACCTGCCGACCTTGTGGATGACGTCCTCCCCGTAGAGCCGCAGCGCCTGCTGGAGGGCGAACTCCGCCATGTACGCGCGGAACGCGTCGGCGGGTTCCTCGGCGAGGTTGAGCATCCGCCGGTTGGCGAGCACCGCGTCCCCGTCGAAGCGGGCCAGGCTCCGCTCGACGGCGTCGTCCAGCTCCTGCGGGTCCACGACCTCGTCGACCAGCAGCCGTGCCGCGGGCTCGGTGGCCCAGATGCGACGGCCCTCCAGGATCACCTGGCGGGACAGGCGCGGCCCGACGTACCGGCTGAAGCGGAAGTTGGCCACGCCGGGGATGATCCCCTCCTTGGCCGCCGGGAGGCTGAGGTAGGCGTCGGACGCGGCGAGGACGTGGTCGAACACCAGCAGCAGCTGGGCGCCGCCGCCGATCGCGAAGCCGTCGACGGCCGCGACCCAGGGTTTCTCGACGTGGGGCGAGTGCCAGGGCGCGTCGGCGCCCTCGACGCGCAGGCCCCTGACGAGCTTGTGGAGGTAGCCGAGTTCGCGGCGGAGCAGGAAGTCGACCAGGGAGATGTCGCCGGAGCTGAGGTTCTTGAGGTTGATGCCGGCGCTGAAGACCCGCTTGCCGCGGTAGCGGGGGTGGCTCATCTCCCCGCCGCGCAGCAGCCCGACCCGCACGTCCGGGTCGAGGAGGGCCAGGTCGACGGCCGTCTCCATGTCGTCGACCTGCTGGTTGTCCTCGGCGTTGAGCCGGTCGTGCCGGCACATCGTCAGCCGTGCGACACCGTCCCGGCGTTCCAGCCGTACGGCTTCCAGCTCCACGACGCCGGTGCGCCGGAACTCCGGGAGGAGCCGTTCGGCGCGGGCCGTGGGCCGGAGCATGGCGTCGAGAAGGTGCGGGCCGGCCGTGGGCGACCGCAGGACGGCCCGCAGGAAGATGCCCTGGTCTATCTCGTGGCCTTCCTTGTCGGCCTGCGGGCGGCTGCGCTCCTGGGCGAGACGGTCGGCGTCCGGGACCAGTCCGGGGTAGGCGGTCGCGGCGGCCTCGACGAGTTCGTCGAGGCGCAGATGGCGGGTGCGTCCCTCGGTGAGCCGGTCGTACACGGTGTCGGCGTGCGCGTCGAGGAAGCGGGCGCGCAGGGCGCGGGCCCGGTTCTTCGCCGCCTCGGCCTCCTCGCGCTGCTCCGGGGTGCGGCGGGTGGGCTCCGGCAGGGCCGCGAGCGTCTTGTCCACCTGCTCGGCGGCCTCCGTCAGGGCCGGCCACTCCGGTGTCCCGTCGTCGGCCGCCCCCATCAGGCCGCCTCCTCGGCGGTGCGCCGCAGGGCCCGGTCGCAGGCGGCCAGGTGGGGGCCGAGGGCGTCCTCGAAGCTGATGGTGGCCGCGTCGAAGAGCAGCTGGCGGCGCAGGGCGATCTCCTTGCCGGACAGGCCCTCCAGGCGCTGCACGGCGGTGGCCGCCGCGGTGTCGGGCGTCTCGGTCAGCTCGTCGGCGATGCCCAGCATCAGCGCCTCGGGGGCCTGGATCGGCTGGCCGAACAGGACGGCGCGGCGGGCGCGCGCGGCACCGGCCAGGCGGGCGAGCCGGAAGACGGCCATGCCGGGCCAGGTGGCCTCCCCCTCGAAGGGCAGGAGCAGCCGGCTGCTGCGGGTCGCGATCCGGATGTCGGCGGTGAGGAACGCGTCGAGGGCCGTTCCGCCGCTGTCGCCGGTCGCGACCGCGACGGTCACCGCGGGCAGCCGCTCCAGCCGCCGCAGCACCCGCTCCCACTTGGTGACGAGGGCGACGTCCAGCCCGGCGGTCCAGCCCGGCGCGGGGGCGCCGGTGACGCGCAGGACCACGGCCCCGCCCCGGTCCTCCACCTCGTCGCACAGGACGGTGACGTCCTTGATGGCCTTGATCGACAGCGGCTGGGAGCCGTCGATGGTCAGTGTCGTCACGTCGCTCAGCTCGCTCACTGCACTCTCTCCTGTTGTCACCACTGCACCAGCGCCGTCTCGAGCGTGGAGCCCGGGCCCATGGTCATGAGCACTCCGTAGTCGCCGGGCCGGGTCACCTGCTCGTCGAGGAGTCGTTCGTACGAGAAGAGGAACGACCCGCTCGACACGTTTCCGTAGTCCCGCAGGACGCCGACGGTGTGCCGCAGGTCGTGGCGGGTCAGCCCGAGGTTGACCACGACCGCGTCGATCACCTTCTTGCCGCCGGAGTGCACGAGCCAGTGGCCGATGTCGCTGCGCCGCAGACCGGTGTCCCCGAGCAGGCGGTCGACCACGATCTCGGCGTGCGCGCCGACGACGTACGGGATCTGGGGGTCGAGATAGAAGCTGAAGCGGTCCAGCTCGCGGTCCCAGTCGTAGCGCATCGCGCCGATCGCCTCGGGGATGATGCAGCTGGCGAACTTCAGGACGGTCGGGCCCTCGGTGGTCCCGGACGCCTCGTCACCGGGCCCGCTCATCAGGGCGATCGCCCCGGCGCCGTCGCCGAAGAGGCTGTTGACGACCGCGGTGCGCATCGAGGAGTCCATCGCGTACGCCGCCGAGCAGGCCTCCGTGCAGAGCACGACGGCGAGTTCGCCGGGGTGCGCGGCGGACCAGCCGGCGACCACGTTGAGCGCGTTGAGGCCCGCGTTGCAGCCCATGCCGACGATGTCGCTGCGGCTGCAGTGCCGGTCGATGCCCAGCTCACGGATCATCAGGGCGCTGAGGCCGGGGGTGAGGAAGCCGGTCGACGACACGCAGCACAGGTGCCGCAGGTCGGAGAGCTCGGCGCCGGCCCGCTTCAGACAGGCGCGCAGTGCCTCGGCGCCCATCTCGACCGCCATGGCCTTGTGCTTGTCGAGGAGGTCGCCCTGCGGTTCGGGGGCGCGGACACCGTCGGTGCCCGGTTCCGGCAGGGTGAGGTGGCGCCGGTCGATGGCGCTGTTGGCGAAGACGGACCGGATCTTCGGGTCGGTGATGGCGAAGGCGTCGAGCACCTCCTGCTGGGAGTAGACGGCGGCCGAGGTGGCCGTCCCCACTCCGAGGATCCGCGGCCGGTACGGCGTCTTCAGGGCGCCGTCACCGGTCAGGGTGACCGGCGGCCGGTCCAGAATGACTGTCATCGAAAAGTCCACCCCCACATGCGCGGCTTGGACCGCGATCGCTGTGCATGGCTGTTCCCGCTCACTTGCCTCGCCTTTCCGGAGAGTTCACGACGCCGAAGCCTGTGACTCGATGAACCGCGCGAGCCGCTCGGTGCCTTCTTCGATATCGGCGGTCGTCAGATAGCTGGTGGAGAGACGGAGGGCCTGGTGGCCGCCGCCTTGCGGATAGAAGTAGTTCATCGGCGTCCAGATGACGCCGAATTCCTCTGCCGACCGGGTCAGGGCCGCGTTGTCCGCCCGGAAGGGAACGTGGACCGTGAGGAAGAAGCCGCCGGTGGGTTCGTTCCAGCGCACGCCCAGGGCGGTCCGCCGGGCCTCGGGCAGCCGGGCGTCCAGGGCCCGCAGCGTGGTGCGCATCGCGTCGCCGTAGTAGGCGGCCGGTTCCGCGTTGAGCTCGGACAGCCGGCCGTCGCCGGCCAGCAGGGCGCCCGCGACGGCGGCCTGGCTCAGCGACGAGGTGTTGACCGTCACCATGCTCTTGATCTTGGCGAGTTCGGCGGCCAGCAGGCCGGTCCGGCCCTCGGCGTCGACGACCTGCTGGTCGGCGACGGCGAAGCCGACCCGGGCGCCCGGGAAGACCGTCTTGGCGAACGAGCCGAGGTGGACGACGCGGCGGGCCCGGTCCAGGGACTTGAGCGTCGGCAGCGGTGTGCCGGGGCTCACCCGGCGGTACGGGCTGTCCTCGATGAGGAGGATGCCGTGCCGCTCGGCCGCCTCCAGCAGCGCGTGGCGCGTCGGCAGGTCCATCGTGGTGCCGGACGGGTTGGAGTGGTCGGGGATCACGTAGAGGGCGCGGGGCCGCCGTCCCCGGGCGCGCTCCCGCAGGATCGCGGCCTCCAGGTCGGCGCGGGAGAACCCGTCCTCCCGCTCCTCCACGGCGGTCACCGGCACGCCCAGCAGCCGGGCCACGCCGGTGATGCCCACATAGCAGGGGCTCGCCACCAGGAGCGTGTCCTCGGGCCCGGCGGTCAGGGCCCGCACCACCAGCAGCATGGCCTCCTGGGCGCCGACCGTGATCACGATCGACTCGGGCGGTACGTCGATGTCCTCGTCCTTGCGCAGCGAGTCGGCGACGATCTCCCGGATCTGGCCCGCGGTGGGCCCGTACTGGTACATCGCGGTGCGGATGTCCTGCTCGGTGGCGCCCTGCGCCGCCAGGTGGTCCAGGTAGCGGCGCAGGTAGGTGAAGATCTGCTCGGTGTCGAAGAACCCGTCGTAGGGCCTGCCGGGCGCGAAGGAGATCGCGTCCGGGAAGTGGTGGGTGACCTCGTTGAGGAAGGTCATCGTGTCCAGGACGGGGTCCGAGAGGCTGGGGTGCAGGTCGTCCTTGCGCAGCGCCTGGACCGCGGTTTCCGGGGATTCTTCCAGCACGAGATCCAGGCCCATGAATTCCCCCCGGCGGATTCGGATTTGGCAGGTTGATTTCCTCGACCAGAATCACACGATCGCAATCCTGGTCACAACTCTGTCCAACAGCCCGAAACCGTCACTTGGACGGGGGGTTATTCATCTGACATTCGGCGAGCAGGAGGCCTCGGAAAGACCGGTGATTGCCGCCGGAAGATCGGCCCTGCCGCGTACCTTCAATTTCCGGTATATTTTTGTCAGGTGCTGTTCCACGGTGCTGACCGTGATGGAGAGCCGGTCGGCGATATCCCGGTTGGTGCGGCCGGCGGCGGCGAGCGCCCCGACGCGGAGTTCGGCGTCGGTGAGTTCGGCCAGCGGCGCGGGCAGCGCCTCCCGGTCGAGCGGGGGCGGCGCGTCCCACAGCGCGACCGGCGGCCCCACCGGCGCGTCGACCTGGGCCGCGTGCCGGGCGGCCTGCGCGTCGGCGCGGGCCCGCCGCAGTTCCAGACCGTCACCGCAGGCGTCGAGGACGCGCTCGGCCTCCTGGAGCAGGCGCAGCCGGTGCCGGGGCGTGCTCACCGCCGCGAGATGGCGCAGGGCGGTGCCGCGGGCCCGGCTGGGCCGCGTGCCGAGCCGGGTGAGGTGTTCCTCGATCCGCTCGCGGGCGTGCCGGCGGTCGCCGAGGGCGATGAGGGCGGCGGCCGCGTCGTTGCGCCAGTCCACGAGTTCCGGGGAGTCGAGTTCCCACTTCGCCATCAGCTCGCCGCACGACTCGAAGTCCCGCAGGGCCGCGCGCGGCCGGTGCAGGGCGAGCCGGAAACGGCCCAGGGCATGGAGGTAGGGCAGGGCGAAGGGCGTGCCGAACATGACCATGGGAACGGGCACGTTGAGAAAGGCCCGCGCGGTCTCGATGTCGCCGGCCTCGGTCGCCGCGCGGATCGCCAGGGCCAGCGGCAGGCCGATCGCGATGCCCCAGGCCTCGGGGGTGACGAGGTCGAGCGCGGTCCTGGTGGCCTCGCCCGCGCCCTCGACGTCACCGCGGCCCAGGGCGGCGGCCGCCCGGATCGTCTCCAGCAGGGCGTGTCCCAGGGGGATCCGCCGGGTGCGGGGCTCGTCCAGCAGCCGCTCCGCCTGGAGCACCGCCCTGTCCAGCCGCTGGGCCCCGATCAGGAAGATCAGTGCCACCAGCGGGTCCGCGAACGGGGTCACGCTGCCGGGGCCGGGCAGCAGCCGGCCGGCGGCGCGGCCCTTCTCGAACTCGACGAGGTCGGCCGCGAGGGTGAGGAACGTACGCGGCGACATGGTGGCCGCCCGGCCCGCCGGTTCCCCCGTCCCCGCCGTCCGCGCGTGGGCCGCCGTACGGGTCGCCGCTCTGGTGCCGCGCCGCAGGCCGGGGCAGCAGAAGGAGAGCCAGAGCCGGACCAGGGCGGGGTCCGAGCGGTTGAGGGCGGGCGGGTAGCCCGCGGTGTCCCAGGCCTGCTCGGGGCCGGCGCCCTCGCGCGCCTCGATGATCCGCAGCAGGTCGTCGGCCTGCGCGAACTCGCCCCGCCACACCTTCTGCTTGACGACGACCAGGGCGTCGGAGCCGGTCAGCTGCCCGGCGCGCACCATCCGGCCGAGCTGCGGGAGGTACCGGGACGCCTTCGCGGGGTCCATGGACCACTGGGCCTCCGCGAGGGCGGCGATCACCTCCGCTTCCTGGTCGGCGTCGGTGCACAGGCCGGAGGCGTGCCGCAGATGGTCGACGGCGGCGGCGAGGTCACCGGCGGCCAGGGCCTCGCGCGCGGCCTCCCGCAGGATGTCGAGCTGCCAGGCGGCTCCGGCCGGGTCGTGGGCCGCGAGGAGCTGCCGGGCCACCACCGCGGCCGGGGCGCCGCTCTCCCGGAGCACCTCGGCGGCCCGGGTGCGCAGGGCGTGGAGGTCCGGTCCGGGGATGTCCGCCAGGACGGTCAGCCGGGCGCGTTCGTGGCCGAACCAGGCGCCCGAGAACAGTCCGGCCGCGCGCAGCTCGGTGATGCTCCAGCGCACGGAGGTCGCGTCCGCCCCCAGGAGGGTGCCGATCAGCGCCGGGGTGACCGACTCGCCGAGGACCGCGGCGGCCCGGGCGACGGCGAGCAGGGTCGGCTCACCGCGGTGGAGACAGCGCAGGAAGGCGTTGCGGAACGCCTCGTGGGGCGTCGGGGCGCCGCGTCCGACGGCTTCCGGGGTGCCGCACGTCGCGGTGTCCTCGATCAGGGCCTCCAGCAGCAGCGGGTTCCCGCCGCTGGTCCTGGCCCACAGCTCGACGGCCTCCGGCGCCGCGGCGCGCGCCGCCGGATGCCCGGCCAGCAGGGCGGCGACCCCGTCGACGCCGAGCGGTCCGATCCGCAGCCGCCGGCAGTACGGCAGGTGCAGGGTCTCGGCGTGCAGCGCCGCGAGGGTCCGGTCGTGGCCGGCGGTCTCGGTCAGGACGACCAGGACGGGCAGCGCGTCGATGCGTCGTACGAGATAGCGCAGGCACTGAAGTGACGCCTCGTCGGCGAAGTGCACGTCGTCGGCGTGCAGGACGAGCGGTCCGCGGCCGGCGAGTTCGGCGACGGAGCGGTGGATGCGCTGCATGAGGGCGCGCGGCACGCGTCCGCTCGCTTCCGCCGCCTTGGCGAGTTCGGTGGCGGCCGGTGGTCCGTCGACGGGGCCCGTCGCCCGCATCGCGGTGACCAGTTGGTCGATCAGTCCCAGTCTGTCGAGGCTCTCGCTCGCGGCGCCGGTCACCGACAGGAAGGTTCCTTGTCTTGCCGTGACCTGCTGGGCCAACGCCCGGACCAGGGTGGTCTTGCCGCAGCCCACGGGGCCGTTGACGATGACCAGGGCTCCCTTTCCGGCCACGCACCCCTCGTAGAGCTCTCGCAGCAGACCGAGTTCTCCGTCCCTTTCATGGAGCTTCACAGGTACCCCCCGTACCTACGCCGACCCGTGAGTATTTGAGGTCAGAACCAAACCGTCTCTGACCTGCAACTACATCGCCAGGATAGCGGCTCATTAGCGCCAGCACGGCAAGATTTCGGCCACTCGGCGAGACGAAAGGGGGCGATTTTCGGACAGCCGACGGCCGATAATTCATAGGGAACTCAAAAGGAAGACACCGAACCCATCGGCGAATAACGGGCGAAGGATTCGCGCCATCAGCCGTGGAGCACCGAACAGGAAAACCGTCGCGAAAGCGGCAACTTTCGCGACGGTCGACATTCCGAAATGCGGTCTCAGCCGATCTGGGCGACGTCGTCCCTGACCCGCTCGGCGAAATCCGACCACAGGTCGGCGAACTGCCGGGCGAGATCGGCCACGATGTCGCTGCAGTGCGGCGGGACGTTGCTGACGATCGCCTCCCACTCCTCCTTGCGCAGCGAGTGCAGGACGAGCAGGCGCAGCAGGTTGCGGCCGGTCTCGGTGAAGCGCAGTGCCGGGTCGGCCTTCAGCCGCTTGATGAGCACGGCGCGGTCCGGCGCCTGCGTCATGTCCGGACGGGTCCGGGGAGCCGGCCGGGCGAGTCGCAGCGCCCCGAACTCCCCGCGGCCGGGCGGCTCCCCGGGTTCGGGCCGCTCCTGCTTGCGCCGGCGCTGCCGGGGCAGCGGGTCCTCGCCGTTGCGCAGCCGGTTGCGGACGTCCCGGGCGGTCTCGGGGGAGATCCCCGCCGCCCGCGCGACCTGACGAAGCGACAGCTCCGGGTTCTCCGTGAGCAGTTCACCCGCCAGGATGCGGCCGGTACTGCCGTCGACCGGCCGCAGTCTGCCGTCCTGGCCGAGCCGCCGCCCCTCCGGTCCCGGCAGCTGGACGACCCGCTTGCGGATCTCGCCGACGGTCCCGGGGGCGATCCCGGTGACCGAGGCGACCCTGCGGTCCGACCACTGCGGATGGGAGACGACGATGCGCTCGGCGGCGCGCTTGCGGTCGGCGAGCGCCAGCGGAAGGCCGTGATGGACATTGAGTTGGACCGCCAGGACGAAGGCCGCGGCTTCGTCGCCGTCGAAGAACCGGGCGGCGATCCTGCTCTCGCCGCGCAACCGGGCGGCCTTCAGCCGGTGGTAGCCGTCGATGACCCGCATCGTCTGCCGGTGCACCGTGATCGGCGGCAGCGGATTCTGCGCCGCCGCGAGTACCTGAATGTGCTCCGTTCTCTCTCCGGCCAACCGTGGCGATCCGGACAGGCTCAACGAGCCGATCTCGACCTCCACGACGGGCTGCTGACTTATTGCTCCCTCGGACTCCACCCCAGCTCCTTACATCCCCACGCTGCTGCGAAAGGCGGTTGCCGTCCACGAAGAAGAATTTCTCGTCCGAGCACGCTTTCTGCCGAAAATCCATCGCCGGTGGTCCGAATGTGGGGGGAGCGATTTCACAAGGTCGACATTTGCATGCTTCAGATGTGACCGAAATTAACAGCCTGACATCCTGGGCGAAACCCCTGCGGTTCGAGCGGTCCTCCCCCCTACCTCTAGGGGGTGTGGGTGTGAGCTGGGCAAAGAGGTGCCCGCGACGCCGTGGGAGCGTCGCGGGCACCGGTCTTCCGGGTCGTACTCAGTGGGGCCGGGGGCCTCCCGGTCCGCCGGGGCCCTGGGGGCCGGGGCCGAAGACGACCGGCCGCGGTCCGGGCCCGGGGCCTGGTCCGGGCATCCCCGGGCCCCCCGCCATCCCCGGGCCGCCGGGACCGCCCGGGCCCTCGGGGCCGCCGGGGCCGAAGAAGACCGGCCCCCCGTGGCCGTGGCCGACCGGTTCCGGGACCCGCTGCTGCGGCGCCTCCTCGACCTCGGCCACCTCCTCGTCGATGAGGGCCGGCGTGGCGAACTGGGTGCGGTACAGCTCGGCGTAGAGCCCGCCGAGCGCGAGCAGTTCGTCATGGGTGCCGCGCTCCGCGATCCGTCCCTGGTCCAGGACGATGATCTGGTCCGCGTCCCGGATGGTGGACAGCCGGTGCGCGATGACCAGGGAGGTGCGGCCCGCGAGCGCGGTCTTCAGGGCCAGTTGCAGGGCGGCCTCGGACTCGGAGTCCAGGTGCGCGGTCGCCTCGTCGAGCACCACCACCGGCGGGGCCTTGAGCAGCAGCCGGGCCATGGCGATGCGCTGCTTCTCGCCGCCGGAGAGCCGGTAGCCGCGGTCGCCGACCATGGTGTCGAGGCCGTCCGGCAGGGAGGCGACCAGCCGCCAGATCTGGGCGGCCCGGCAGGCCGCGACCAGCTCCTCCTCGGTGGCGTCCGGGCGGGCGTAGAGCAGGTTCTCCCGGATGGTGGTGTGCAGCAGGTGCCCGTCCTGGGTGACCATGCCGACCGTGTCGGTCAGCGACTGAAGGGTCAGGTCGCGCACGTCGCGGCCGTCGATGAGGACGGTGCCCTCCTCCGGGTCGTACAACCGCGGGACCAGATGCGTGACGGTGGTCTTGCCCGCCCCGGACGGGCCGACCAGCGCGGTGAGCTTGCCGGCCGGCACGGTGAAGCTGAGGTCGCGCAGCGCCCAGCTGTCGCCGGCCTGCTCGCGCGTCGGCGTGGCGAAGTCCTCCAGGGAGGCCAGCGAGACGTCGGCGGGCCTCGGGTGCCGGAACGAGACCCCGCGGAACTCGACGCCCGGGGCCGTCTCGCGGGCGCTCGCGGGGGGCAGCGCCACCGCGTCGGGCTTCTCGGTGACCAGCGGCTTCAGGTCGAGGATCTCGAAGAGCCGGTCGAAGCTGACGAGCGCCGTCATCGCGTCGGCCTGGGCGTTCGACAGCTGGCCGACCGGTGCCATCAGCCGGGTGAGCAGCGTGGCGAGGGCGACCAGGGTGCCGACCTCGAAGACGCCGTTCACGGAGAGGGTGCCGCCGACGCCGTAGACGACGGCGGTGGCGATCGAGCCGATGAACATGCTCGACAGGAACAGCAGTTTCATCGACACCGAGTTGCGCACGCCGATGTCCCGGCCGCGGGCGGCGAGCCGCGCATAGCCGGCGGTCTCCCGGTCCGGGCGGCTGTACAGCTTGGCCAGCAGCGCGCCGGCGACGTTGAACCGCTCGTGCATGAGCGAGCCCATCTCGGCGTTGACCTGCATGTGCCGTCGGGCCAGGCCCTGGAGCCGGCGGCCGACGAGCCGGCCGGGGAGGATGAAGAACGGGACCAGGACCAGGGAGATCAGGGTGATCGTCCAGGACAGGTAGAACATCGTGCCGAGCACGAACAGGACGGTCAGCCCGGCGGAGACCACCGTGGAGAGCATCTGGGTGACCGCCTGCTGGGCGCCGATCACGTCGGTGTTCAGCCGGCTCACCAGCGCGCCGGTCTGGGCGCGGGTGAAGAAGGCCAGCGACTGGCGCTGCACATGGTCGAAGACCTGCACCCGCAGGTCGTAGACGAGCCCCTCGCTGACCTTGGCGGAGAACCAGCTCTCCCCGAAGCCCACCACGGCTGCCAGGACGGAGACCGCGGCGACCGCGCCCGCGAGCCAGGCCACGGTCCGGTTGTCGCCGGCCATGATGCCGTCGTCGATCAGGTACTTCAGGAGCAGGGGCGGGGCCACCGCGCACAGGGCGTTCAGCGTGGTGCAGACCACGAGGAAGCCGATGGAGCGGCGGTGCCCGCGGGTGTACGGGATGATCCTTCTCGTCGTTCCGGGCTTCGCCCGCTGGGTGTTGTTCGAGGAATCCGGCCCGTCGGACCGGATCATGACGGGTCCGCCCATCATGGCCACGGGTACTCCCTGGGTAGCGTCGCTGCGGTCGGGCGGGCCACTAGCGGGCCGCCTCGGTCTCCTTCATGGCGTCGATGAGGCTCTGCGGACGGAGATCCGTCCAGCTCTCCTCCACATAGGCGAGGCATTCCTTGCGCGAGGCCTCTCCGAAAACGAGCCGCCAGCCATTCGGAATTTCAGCGAATGCAGGCCACAACGAGTGCTGATTTTCCCTGTTCACGAGCACCAGAAAGGTCCCGTCTTCATCATCGAACGGGTTCGCCATTAGTCACTCCCGCGGATCGGATTAATTCCTCGATGGATAGGAAAACCTTAGCCCGAGCCATATGGGCCGAACAAGGTTCACCAATTCGGGGAAACAATCCGCGGCAATAGATATTCACTTTTCACGGGGGCCGGGCGGAGCCGGCTCACAGTCTGACCTGCGGGCGCCCGGCGCGACAGCTCGTCCAACCGGCCGACCCGGGCAGTTGGACACCGGACGACCAGGGTGCGGCGCCTCCGCCGGCGGGGGATGGCGACGGAGGCGCCGCGGTCCGGAATGTCAAGCCACCGTCCAGGGCGGCTAGTTGGTCGCGAGGGCCTCCGTCGGAGGGAGCCGGGCCGCGCGGACCGCGGGGTAGAAGCCGGCCAGTCCGCCGATGGCGAGGGTGGCGGCCAGGCCCCCGGCCATCGCCCACAGCGGCACCAGGGCCGCCCACCCCTGATAGGCGGCGTAGCCGTCGGTCACCCCGATGCCCAGCAGGACACCGCCGAGGCCACCGAGCCCGGACAGCAGCAGCGCCTCGGCGAGGAACTGGACCCTGATCTGGCCCCGGGTGGCGCCGAGTGAGCGGCGCAGTCCGATCTCCGAGCGGCGTTCCAGCACCGAGATGACCATGGTGTTGGCCACCCCGACCCCGCCGACCAGCAGCGCGACCCCGCCCAGGCCGAGGAGCAGCCCGCTCAGCGACTTGTCCGCGGCGTGCTTGGCGGCCAGCGCGTCGGAGGGGCGGGAGACGTTGACCTCGTTGGGGTCCTCCGGGGAGACCGTCGGGCCCAGCACGCTGTGCACCGTCTCGACTTCAGCGTCCTTCGCCCGGGTGTAGACGGTCGTCGGGTAGCCGTCGAAGGACAGTTCCTTCTCCGCGACCGTCCAACCGACGAAGGCCTGGGTGTCAAGGGCGGGCAGCAGTTCGTTGGGGGCCAGCAGCCCCACCACGGTGAACCAGCGGTTGCCGAGCCACACCTGGACGTCCGTCCCGGCCCGGTGGATGCCCAGGCTGCGTGCCGTCTCCGCGCCCAGCACCACGGCCGGGTAGCGGCTGTTGGCGTTGTTGAGCCAGCGGCCGTCGACGATCTTCCCGCCGATGGAGCGCAGCAGGTCCGTACGGGCCGCGCTGACCGTCAGACCGCCCGACTCCACCGCCGGCACCCGGTCGTTGCGGTAGAGCTTCGCGTCCGTGGTGCCCGTCGCGGAGGCCGAGAGCACCTCGGGCCGGTTCGCGATCATGGCGACGGCGTCCTCCGACAGATGGGCGTTGTCGCCGGTCATGGTGGTGCCGGGGGCGACGGTGAGCAGATTGGTGCCGAGCGCCTCCAACTGCTTGTTGAGGTCGTTGGTCGACGAGGTGGAGATGCCCACCACGCCGATCATCGCGGCGATGCCGATCGCGATGCCGAGGGCCGACAGGAAGACCCGCATGGGGCGCGAGCGCAGACCCCAGCCGCCCACCCGGGCCACGTCCGACAGGCTCAGCCGGGCCGCCTTGGGGCGCGGCGGCGGGGGCAGATCGGCCCAGGGCCGCTGCCGTTCGGCCGGCAGCGCCGGATACGCCGTGCTCATCGCCCCACCCCCGTGTACGTCAGGGCCCGCGGCCCCGGTGATCCCGAGTCGTGCTCGATCCGGCCGTCCCGCACCCTGACCTCGCGCGGCAGGGACGCCGCGATGTCCCGGTCGTGGGTGATGACGACGACCGTCGTGCCGGCCTCGTGCAGTTCGTGGAGCAGCTCCATCACCACTGTCCCCGAGCGGGAGTCCAGCGCGCCGGTCGGCTCGTCGGCCAGCAGCAGCGGCGGATCGCCGACCACCGCCCGGGCGATCGCCACGCGCTGCTTCTCACCGCCGGACAGCTGCTGCGGCTCGTGGAAGAGCCGGTGCCCCAGGCCCACCCGGCGCAGTGCCACCTCGGCGACCCGGCGCCGCTCCCGGCGCGGCCGTCCGCTGTACAGCAGGCCGTCCGCCACGCTGTCCAGCGCGGACACCCCGGAGGCGAGATGGAACTGCTGGAAGACGAAGCCGATGGTGCCGGCCCGCAGCGCCGACAGTTCACGGTCGTTGAGGGAGTCCACCTCGTGCCCGGCGATCGCCACCGTCCCGGAGGTGGGCCGGTCCAGGGTGCCCATGATGTTGAGCATGGTGGACTTGCCCGAGCCCGAGGGGCCGACGACCGCGAGCATCTCGCCGCGGTGGACCACCAGGTCCGCCTCGACCAGGGCGGCCACGTCCCCGTACGACTTGCCGACCCCGGCCAGCTCGATCACCGGGTGGGCGGTGACGGTCACTTCGGGACCCCCACGACGGTGCCCTCGGTGATGCCGGTGCCGGAGACCTCGACCATGCCGTTGCCGAACATGCCGAGCTTCACGTCGCGGTACTCGGTCTTCGTCCCGGTCACCACCTCGACCGCGTAGCCGCCGCCCGGCCGCGCGAACAGGGCGCTGATCGGCACCGCGAGCACGTTCGAGCGGGCTTCGGCCGCGAACTCGACACTGACGGAGGCCGCCTGGTAGGCGCCGAGCTTCTTGGCGTCCTCGACCTTCAGCTCCACCGGCACGGTGGCGTTCGAGGAACCCGAGCCCGAGGACTTCTGCTGGTCCCCGCCCTCGCCCCCGGAGTCGCCCGACGAGGTCGGCGTACCGATGTCCGTCACCACGGCGGTCACCGTGGTGTTGTCCGGCAGCGTGACGGTCGACTTCCCGCCCTTCTTCGCCAGGTCCGCGTACTGCACGGGCAGGTCGACGGAGATGACCCGGTCGGTGCCCGTCCAGGTGAGCACGTCACCGGTGAGGCTGTCGCCGACGGCGAGGCCCGCCTTGGCGACCCGCCGCGCGCCGGACGCCACCACCGCGTCGCCGGGCGCGACCTCCCCGGTCTCCGTACGGCCGAGGTCGTCCTGCCACTCCTCGACGGCGGCGGCCGTGTCCGAGGTGTAGTCGGAGTCCACCGTGAAGCCGTCGTAGCCGAGCGCCTTCAGGTTCTTCTCCAGCATCCTGACGTCGCTGCCGCTGACGCCCGGCTTCAGCGTCCGGTACAACGGCACCGAGCCGTACAGCAGCGGCACCGACTCCTGGTTGACCTTGTAGACCGGCTTGCCGCGGGTGATGGTGTCGCCGTCGGAGGGCATCCAGGTGACGATCCCGGCGGCCGCCCCGCCCCCGCCCTGCGCCTGCCCGGACCCGGCCGAGCCGGACGCGGCCGGGGCCTGCACGGCCACCGTGTCGCCGTACCCGAGCTGCCCGTCCAGGGCCTGCGAGCTGGTCAGCGTCGTCCGCTTCACCTGCGTCGTGGCGGGCGGCCCGGACGGCGCCGTCGCCTCCGTCCCGTCGTCCCCGCCGCCGAACACCCCGAGGGCGGCACCGGCCGCGGCCGCGGCGACCACCGCCGCGCACGCGACGACCAGGGCGATCCGCACCCCGCGGCGGCGACGGCGGCGGTCCACCGGCGCCTCGTCCACGGCGCCGCCGCTCCCCTCGTAGGAAGGGGAGGGGATGGCCTCGGGCCGCAGCTCCAGCTCCCCGCCGTCGACGCCCGGCGCTTCCTCGGGGGCCCGCGCGACGGTCCCCTCCTCCTGACTGGTCATCCCTGCGGTCCTCCCATGAAGGCGAGCGTGCCGCCGGGCCGGATGCTGTAGCAGGCCTCGGCCGCCTTCGAGAACTTCGGGTCGTCCCGCCCGGTCAGGCCGGAGGCGTTGGCGTCGATGACGATCGTGTTCCCGTTCACCTGCGGGTCGGGGAAGTTGGGTACGCCGTTCTCACGGATGCACTTCGCCCAGGCGGCGACCTTCGTCGCGTCGAAGGCCCGGCTGCCGGCGGCATCACCGGTGTCGCCCTGGTACAGCAGGCCCTGGCAGGCGGACTGGGCCGACTTGAAGGTCGGCGAGTTCTGGTCGACGCCCTGCGGGATGACGAGCTTCACGCCGCCCCCGCTGTCCTTCTCCGGGTCGGGGAACTCCGAGACACCGTGCTCGCGCATGCACTTCGCGTAGGCCACGCCCGCGCTTTCCGTGCCGCCCGCGCTGGAAGAGGAGGAGTCCGCGCCGCCCTCGCTGGTCACGGTCGCGTCCTTGTCGCCCGACGAACAGCCGGCGAGAAGTGCTCCTGCTGTCATCACGGACAGCACCGCCAGGAGGGGCCCGGTCATGCGCTTCTGATGGTTATTCGGCATACCAGAAGTTCTACGGGGCGCCCGGTCACACCAGGGTTGCAACGGGCGCCCCGCGGGGCCGTTCAGTCAGACCGGTCCCACCCGGCACTTCCCTGTCCGTCCGACGGCACCAGCGCGATGGCGCGGGCGGGACAGCGGGACGCGGCCCTGCGCAGCGCCGGCAGGGCCTCAGGGCCCGCCTCCCGGGCCCGCGGCACGACCAGGCCGTCGTCCTCCGACTGGTCGAAGAACTCCGGCTCGAACAGCGCGCAGGCGCCCGAGCCCACACAGCTGTCGCGGTCCACGCGGATGCCCACCCGGGCGGTGTCCGCGGTGCCTGCGGTGTCCGCTGTGTGTGCCGTATCAGCCGTGTGTGCCGTGTCCGCCACCGGCCTCACCACAGGACCGGCAGCGTCTCGACGCCGAACTGCGGCGCCAGCGACCGGAACCGCAGCTCCTCCACCCCGGCGCCGAGCCGCAGGCCGGGGAAGCGTTCCAGCAGCCCCGTCAGCGCGATCCGCAGCTGGAGCCGCGCCAGCGCCGCGCCGAGGCAGAAGTGCACGCCGAAGCCCAGCGCCAGGTGGTTGCCGGGCTCCCGGGCGATGTCCAGCCGGTCCGCGGTGCCGTCGTCGCCGCCGTACGGGCAGCGGTTCGCGGCGAACACCGAGCACGACACGACCTCGCCGGCCTTGATCAGCTCCCCGCCGATCTCCACGTCCACCAGCGCGGTCCGCGGCGACACGGACGCCACCACCGACACATAGCGCAGCAGCTCCTCCACCGCCCGGTCCATCAGCGCGGGCCGCTCCCGCAGCAGGGCCAGCTGGTCCGGATGGCACAACAGCGCCAGGACCCCGAGGCCGATGGTCTCCGCCGTGTTCTCGATCGAGCCGTTGGCGACGCTCTCGCAGATGCCGGCGACCTCCTCGTCCGACACCGCGTCCCCGTGCTCCCGGATCAGCATCCCGGCCAGGCCCTCGCCCGGATCGCGGCGCTGGGCCGCGGCCAGCTTCCGGAAGTGCCCCACGTACTCCGACGTCGCCGGGTGTCTGCGCGGGCTGTGCCCGGACGCCCGGTGGTCGCCGAGCCGGGACAGCTCGGACAGGTCGTCGCGGGGCAGGCCGATCAGCTCGGCGAGGATCAGGCCCGACACCGGCCGGGCGAAGTGGCGCATCAAGTCGGCGGGGCGGCCGGCCCGTTCCAGCACCTCCAGCCGCTGCTCCACGATCCGCGCCATCATCGGCTCCATTGCCTTCATCTGCCGCACCGTGAACATCGGCGCCACCAGCCGCCGCAGCCGGCTGTGCTCGGCCCCGTCGGTCTGCAACAAACTCCCCGGATGCGGATCGGGCTTGCGGCCGTCCGGCTCGGGCGGCGGCATGCTGGAGAACCGCTCGGCGTCGGCGAGGATCTGCCGCACCACCTCACGATCGGTCACGATCCAGTGGGGCATCCCGCCGGGCGGCCGGAACAGCGGCGCCCGCGCGTTGAGTTCCAGGAGCTCCGGCACCGGGTCCAGGACGTCCCGGCGCTTGTCCACCGGAAGCTCGAACGACTGCGTCATGCGAGTCCTACCTTTCTGACACGGGCTTGTGGTCCGACGTGGGTTCCGGGGTCACGAGGCGCCGGGCGACCTCCCGGCCGATGGTCTCGGCGTGCGTGCCCCGCAGCATCCCGACGTGGTCGGCGGCGATCTCGATCCCCTCGATGGGCTCGGCGATGTACTGCTCCCAGGTGGAGCGGGCCGCCGCGAGCGACACCTGGGCCAGGTCGCCCTGGGTGGCCAGGAACAGCACCGCGCCACCGCCGAAGCGCCGGGGGGTGTGACCCTGCGCCAGCCGGATCATGTGCTCCTTCGTCTCCTCCACGTTGACCGTGAACGAGTCGGCCGGCGGGCTCATCGCCCCGGGCCCGTCGAGCAGGGCCCGCCCCTCCTGGTCCGCGGCGCCGTCGATCCGGACGAGCGTGCCGTCCACGCCGGCCGCGGCGCCGCCGCCACCGCCATCGTCGCCGTCCTGGCGCGGGCCGTCCTCGTCCCTGCGGTGGTGTCCGCCGGGGTAGCCGTCCAGCAGCGCCAGCAGCGCGACCTCCTGCCCCTGCTCCTCCAGCTCCGCGGCGATGGCCTGGGCCAGCACCGCGCCGAAGGACCAGCCGAGAAGCTGGTACGGCCCCTCGGGCTGCACCGAGCGGATCCGCTCGACGTAGTCGGCCACCAGCTCCGGCACGCTGCCCGGCATCGCCCTGCGGTCGGTGAACCCGGGCGTCTGGAGGCCGTAGACCGGCAGATCCTGCGGCAGGTGGCGCAGCAGCGCGGCGTAGGACCAGGCCAGGCCCGTGCTGTGGTGCAGGCAGAACAACGGCGTCCGGGACCCGCCGCGCTGCAACGCCAGCAGCGCGTCGAGGTCGTCCCGCCGCCGCCCGGCCCGCCGCGGCGCCGTCAGCCCGGCCGCGCCGTCCTGCGCCGCGCGCGGCTGCACCAGCCCGTCCGAGGTCCACGCGGCACGCCGCCCGGTACGCAGCATCAGGTCACCGCCGGGCCCGAAGGGATCGGCGACCAGACTGCCCGCGGTGCGGGCCGGGGCCCCGGCGAAGGCACGGGCCAGCGACGGCCCGGCGACGTACAGATCACCGGCCACACCGACGGGCACCGGCCGCAGCCACTCGTCGAGCACGTAGGCGCGGGCGGTACGGGGCAGGGCGAGGGCGGGGACCAGCGCGGAACCCTCGGCTACGGTTTCCACGACCGCGGTTCCCACAACCGCGCTCCCCACAACTGCCGTACGCCCCCCGCTCAACGCGGCCAGCAGCCCGACGAGCAGCTCGGTGACCGGTGCGGTCGCGTCCAAGTGGATCGTCGCGGCGGCCGACTCGGACGACGGCGACGCCGCCTGACGGTCGATCACCCGGCCGAGCAGGGACCGGTGGTCCACCAGCTCGCCCACCGACGTGCCGTCCGGCGCCTCCGCGGGAAGCAGTACGGCCGGCTGGGACGGCCGCGGATCCGGGAGTACGGCAGGACGGCGCAACCGCCTGCCCGCGGCCCGGATCGCGTCCGCCACCCGCAGCACGGGCACCGCCTCCACCCCGGAGACCTCCGCCCGGCCGCCGCCCCCGGCGCCACCCGACGACACGACGAGCGCGGCCGGCCCCACGCAGCCCAGTCCGGCCGCCGCCGCCAACGGCCCCTCGGCGGCGTCGGGGGCGGCGATCACGCACAGGGCGCCCGACCGCAGCACACCGAGCACGGCGACCGCCCAGTCGGTGCCGGGCCGTACCGCCACCACCACGGTGTCGCCCGCGCCCACCCCGCGCCGGTCCAGCCCCGCGGCGAGCCACGCGGCGGCCCGGTCCAGGGCGCGGCGGCTGAGGGAGCCGTACCGGTCCTGGACGGCCGGCGCGCCCGGCTCGCGGGCCGCGGCCTCGGCGAGCGCCGGGAGCACGGTGCCGTCCGGGACCCTGGCCGCGCCGCGGTTCCAGTCCTCGGTCAGCTGCCGCCGCTCCGACTCGCCGAGCAGGATGTCGAGCTGGCTCAGCCGCAGTTCCGGCTCGGCCGCCACCTGTCCGAGGAGCCGGAGCAGGCGCCGTACGAGAGCGACGGCGGTGGCCCGGTCGAACAGCTCCTCGGCGTAGTCCAGGCTGCCGTCGAGGCCGTCGGGCCCGCCGTCGTCCCGGTGCCGGTCGGTCAGCCGTACCGTCAGATCGAACCCGGACGCCGGGGTGCCGAGGCCGACGAGCGAGGCGTCCAGCCCCGGGACCGCCGGGACGTCCCACTTCGCCGCGGTGTCGTCCCGGACGTCCAGGACCACCTGGACCAGCGGATGCGGGTCACCGGGTGCGGCGTCCGCGACCCCCAGGGCCTCGGCGATCCGCGCGAACGGCACGTCCCGGGACCGCTCCGCCTCCTCGGTGGTCTCCCGGACCCGGCCGAGCATCTCCCGGAACGTCGGGTCGCCCGAGACATCGGTGCGCAGCGGCAGCAGCCCGGCGAACGGGCCCATGACGGCCTCGAGTTCGCCCTCGCCCGTGGGCCGCGGCGCCACCGCGCCGACCACCAGGTCGGTGCCGGCGCCCATCCGGGCGAGCAGCATCGCCAGCCCGGCGTGCACCACGGCGACCGAGGTCACGCCGAGCGTCTGGGCCGTCTCCATCAGCCGGACGTGCACCGGGGCCGGCACCCGCAGCGGCACCGCGCCGGTCCGCCGGGCGGGCCGCGCGGATCGCGGCCGGTCCACGGGAAGCGTGATCGCGGCCGGCGCGTCCGCCAGCGCCTCCTTCCAGTACGCGAGCTGATCACCGGCCACGCTCTCCGCCGTCTCCGCGTCGGAGTCCGCGTCCGCGTCCGCGAGCAGCCGGCTCTCCCAGACCGCGTAGTCGGCGAACTGGAGTGGCAGGGGTGCCCGTTCCGGAGCGCGGCCCTCCCAGCGTGCGCCGTACGCCACGGAGACATCGCGCACGAGAGCGTCACGGGACGCGTCGTCGCCACCGATCCGGTGCAGTACGAGAAGCAGGGCATGGTCGGTGTCGGAGAGCTGGACCAGCGTGGCGGCCCAGGGGGTTTCGCTCGCGAGGTCGAACCGGCGGGCGGCACCGGCGGCCAGTACGGCCGGCAGCTCCCGCTCGGTCGCCGTGACGACCGGGAGTTCCGGGCGGGCCGCGGGGTCGTCGGCGTCCAGGATCCGCTGGACCAGCTCCCCGTCCGCGGTCTCGGCGAACACCGTCCGCAGGATGGCGTGCCGTGCGGCCACGTCCGCCAGCGCCGCCCGCAGCGCGTCCCGGTCGAGTTCCCCGCGCAGCCGCAGGGCGACGGACGACTGAAGGGCCCGCGTCCCCGGATCGGCCGCGGCCCGCCGCCAGACGAACCGCTGTCCGGCCGTCGCCGGCGCCTCGCCCCCCTCGTGGTCGGCCGGCAGCAGCGAGGGACGCGACTTGGTGCCCAGGATGCGTGCCGCGCCAATCGGCGTCGGATCACCGAAGAACTGCTTCAGGTTCAGCTCCGCCCCGATCTCCGACCGCACCCGGCCCGCGAGGTGCATCGCCAGCGCCGAATTGCCGCCCAGATCGAAGAAGTTGCCGTCGGCGGCCACCCGGTCGACGCCCAGCACCCCGGCGAACAGGGTGCACAGCAGCGCCTCGGTCGCGTTCCGGGGCAGGAGACCCGAGCCGTCGCTCTCCGGGTCGGGGACGGGCAGCGCGGCCCGGTCGACCTTGCCGTTGACCGTCAGCGGCAGCGCGTCGAGGACGACCACGGCCGAGGGGACCATGTAGTCCGGGAGCCGCGTCGCCGCGAACTCCCGCAACCTCGCGGGCTCAGGGGCCGCGGTCGCGGGGTCCTCCGGGAGGACGTACCCGACGATGCGCGGCCGGCCCGGGCGGTCCTCACGCACGACCGCGATGGCCGTCTTCACCTCCGGATGCGCGGCCAACGCGGCCTCGACCTCGCCGAGTTCGACCCGGAAGCCACGGATCTTGACCTGCTCGTCGGCACGACCGACGAAGGCCAGCTGCCCGTCAGCCGTCCAACGGGCCAGGTCACCGGAGCGGTACATCCGGCCACCGTCACCGAAGGGGCAGGCCACGAACCGCTCCGCCGTCAGATCGGGACGGTTGACATAACCGCGCGCCAGGCCGTCTCCCGCGATATAGAGCTCGCCTGTCACACCCACCGGGACGGGACGGAGAGAGGCATCGAGGACGTAGGTGCGGACATTCCCCAGGGGGCGGCCGATGGCGGGCGGGGCGTCCTCGCCCGTGATGCCGGCCTCCAGCAGTACGGCGGTGGTGATGACGGTCGCTTCAGTGGGGCCGTAGGTGTTCCAAACCCGCGCACCCTCACGCCACTTGGCCGCCAGACCGGCCTCCAACCGCTCAGCGCCCAACACCCAGTTACCGATCCCGGACACCATCTCCGGCTCCAGCGCGCCGAGGAGAGAGGGCACCACACTCGCGGTGCTCACTCCGGCCGCCTCGATCATGCGCGCCAGCGCCGCCGCGTCCAGCCGTTCGTCGGCCGAGGCGATCGCCAACGTGCCCCCGGCAGCGAGGGTGACCGCCACGTCCAGCACGGCCGCGTCGAAGCTGAACGACGCGAATTGCAGGGCTGTGACGCCCGGTTCGACCCCGAGGACCGAACGCATCACCGACGCCAGGTTGGCCACCGAGGCATGCGCCACGGCCACGCCCTTCGGACGCCCCGTCGACCCCGACGTATAGATGACATAGGCCAGTTGATCGCCACCGACCTCCGGCAGCACACCGACGTCACTGCCCAACTCGTCCAGCAGAACGGTGTCGACCTCCGCGGACAGACGGTCCGCGGTCTCGGCCGTCACCAGCACCAGCTCGGCGTCGCTGTCGGCGGCCATGAACACCAGCCGCTCAGACGGGTATTCGGGGTCCAGCGGGACGTACGCGCCACCGGCCTTCCACACCGCCAGCATCGCCACGACCGCCTCCGCCCCACGCGGCAGGCACAGGCCGACCCGGGACTCCCGGCCCACACCGCGCGCCACCAGCCCACGCGCCAGCGCATCCGAGCGCGCATCCACCTCGGCGTAGGACAGCCCCTGCCCGCCAGACCACAGCGCGACCGTCTCCGGCGCCCTGGCCGCACCGGCGCGGAACCGCTCCAGCACGGTCGACGTGTCCACCTGCTGGTCAGAGGCGTTCCAGCCCTCGACGACCGCGGAGCGCTCACCCTCCTCCAGTACCTCCACGGCGCTCAGCCGCAGCTGCGGATCGGCCGCGACCTGCTCCAGCACCCGCACCAGCCGCCCGGCCAGCGCACGGACCGTCGCCTCGTCGAACAGATCGGCCGCGTACAGGATCCCGCCGCCCATACCGGCCGGGACTCCCTGCTCGGACCACCGCTCTCCCAGAGAGAAGGAGAGGTCGAAGCGGGCCGCGGGGTCCTCCGCCGGCGGGATCTGCTCGACCGTCAGCCCTTCGAGGTCCCACTGCGCCTCGGGCACGTTCTGGAGGGCCAGCATCACCTGGAACAGCGGGCTGCGGGCCGCCGAGCGGGTCGGGTTCAGCTCGTCGACGAGCTTGTCGAACGGCACGTCCTGATAGGCGTACGCCGAGAGGTCGGTCTCCCGGACGCGCGCCAGCAGATCCCCGAAGGTGGGGTCACCGGACGCGTCGGAGCGCAGGACAAGGGTGTTGACGAAGAACCCGGCCAGCCCCTCCAGTTGCAGATCCGAGCGCCCCGCGACCGGGGTGCCGACGCAGACGTCCTCCCCGGCACCCATCCGGGCCAGCAGCACCACCAGCGCCGCGTGCACGACCATGAACATCGTCGCCCCGCCCCGCGCGGCCAGCTCCGTCAGCCGGGCATGCGTCTCCGCGTCCACCCGCACCGGCACCTGACCGCTGCGGAACGACGGCATCGCCGGACGCGGCCGGTCGAACGGCAGCACCGTCTCCTGCGGCGCGCCCTCCAACACCCGGCGCCAGTAAGCGATCTGCCCCGCTCCGGCGCTCTCCGGGTCGTCCAGCTCGCCGAGCACCTCGCGCTGCCACAGCGCGTAGTCCGCGTACTGGACGGGGAGCGGCTCCCATCCCGGTTCGGCACCCGAAAGCCGTGCGCGATAGGCGGCCTGGAGGTCGTTCGCCAGCACGCCCATCGACCAGCCGTCGGAGGCGATGTGGTGGGCCACCAGCAGCAGGCCCCATTCGGTCTCGGAGATCCTCAGGAGGGAGGCCCGCCACGGCAGGTCGACCCGTACGTCGAAGCCGCGCCCGATCTCCTCCTGCATCAGCTCGTGCCAGCGTTCGCCGGCCTCGACCACCACCAGCTCGGGACGCCCTTCGGCGCCCTCGCGGATCTCCTGGTACGGCACCCCCTCCACGTCCGGGAAGACCGTGCGCAGGCTCTCGTGCCGGTCGGCGATGTCCCACAGCGCCGCCCGCAGGGCCTCGGTGTCGACGGTGCCGGTCAGGCGCAGCGCGAAGGGGAGGTTGTAGGCGGATGCCCCGGCCCCGTCGGTCTCGGCGCCCTCGATGCGGTTGAGGAACCACATCCGCTGCTGGGCGAAGGACAGGGGTACGCGCTCGGGGCGTTCCCGGCGCGAAAGCATCACGCCCGCCGACGCCCCGGCGGTGTCGACCAGCCGCGCGACACCGGCCACGGTCGGCTCGGCGAACACCTCACGGACCCCGACCGACGCCTCCAGCACCGAGCGGATGCGGGCGATCAGCCGCATCACCTTCAGCGAGTCACCGCCCAGCTCGAAGAAACTCTCCTCCGCACCGACGCTCTCCAATTCCAGCACCTCGGCGAACAGAGCGGCCAGCGCCTCCTCGGTCGGAGTCGCAGGCGCACGGCCACCGTCCACCGCGCGCTCCGGCTCGGGCAGCGCGGCACGGTCGATCTTGCCGTTGACGGTCAGCGGCAGGGCGTCGAGCAGCACGAGGGCGGACGGCACCATGTAGTCGGGCAGCCGGCCGGCGGCGAACTCCCGTACCGCGTCCGTCCGCGGCTCACGCCCGGCCGCGGGCAGCACGTACCCGATCAGCCGTTCGTCGCGTACGACCGCGATGGCCGTCCTCACCTCCGGGTGGGCGGCCAACGCGGCCTCCACCTCGCCGAGTTCGACCCGGAAGCCACGGATCTTCACCTGCTCGTCGACGCGGCCCACGAACTCCAGTCGCCCGTCGGCCATCCAGCGCGCCAGGTCGCCGGTGCGGTACATCCGGCCGCCGTCCGCATCGAACGGGCACGCCACGAACCGCTCCGCCGTCAGGTCGGGGCGTCCGATGTAACCGCGGGCCAGTCCGTCGCCGGCGATGTACAGCTCGCCGGCGACCCCTACCGGCACCGGCCGCAGATAGGCGTCCAGGACATGGGTCCGGACGTTCTCCAGGGGGCGTCCGATGGGCGGCGGCGCGTCCTGGGCGGTGAGGCCCTTCGGCAGCAGCGTCGCCGTGGTGATGACGGTGGCCTCGGTCGGGCCGTAGGTGTTCCACACCCTGGACCGCGCCCGCCACTTGGCGGCCAGACCGGCCTCCAGCCGCTCGGCGCCCAGCACCCAGGTGCCGATCCCGGCGACCGCCTCCGGCTCCAGCACCCCGAGCAGCGACGGGACGACGCTCGCGACCTCGACCCCGCAGGTCTCCACCAGTTCGGCCAGGGCGGCGGGGTCCAGCCGCTCCTCGGCCGACGCGATGGTCAACGTACCGCCGGCGGCGAGCGTGACTGCGACGTCCAGGACGGACGCGTCGAAGCTGAACGACGCGAACTGCAAGGCCGTCACCCCCGGTTCGACGCCCAGCACCGGACGCATGGCGGTGGCCAGGTTCGCCACCGGGGCGTGCGCCACGGCGACACCCTTCGGGCGGCCCGTCGAACCCGACGTATAGATGACGTACGCCAGCTGGTCGGCACCGACCTCCGGCAAGTCACCGGAGCCGTCCGCGAGTTCGTCGAGGCGGACGGTGGCGATGTCCTCCGGCAGCCGGTCGGCGGTCTCGTCCGAGACCAGCACCAGCTGCGCCGCGCTGTCGGTCACCATGTAGGCCAGCCGGTCGGAGGGGTACTCCGGGTCCAGCGGCACGTACGCGCCACCGGCCTTCCACACCGCCAGGATCGCCACGACCATCTCGGCCCCGCGCGGCAGGCACAGGCCAACCCGGGACTCCGCGCCCACGCCCCGCGCCACCAGCCCACGCGCCAGCGCATCCGACCGCGCTTCCACGTCCGCGTAGGTCAGCGACCGGTCGAGGGAGCGCAGCGCCACCGCCGTCGGCGTCAGCGCGGCCCACTCGCGGAACCGTTCCACGACCGTGCTGACGTCGTCCGCGTCGCGGGCCGTGGCGTTCCACTCCGCCACGACCGTGGCCCGCTCGGCCTCGTCCAGCACCTCCACGGCGCTCAGCCGCAGTTCCGGATCGGCCGCGACCTGCTCCAGCACCCGGGCGAGCCGCTCGGCCAGCCGGCGCACGGTCTCCTCGTCGAACAGGTCGGCCGCGAACAGGATGCCGCCACGCATGCCCTCCGGCTCGCCCGCGGCGGTGTGGAACTCGTTCAGCGCCACCGACAGGTCGAAGCGTGCGGCCGGATCGGACGCGGGCGGTATCTCCTCGACCGCCAGCCCCTGGAGATCCCACTGCGCCTTCGGCACGTTCTGGAGCGCCAGCATCACCTGGAACAGCGGGTTGCGGGCGGCGGAACGCGCCACGCCCAGCTCGTCGACCAGCCGCTCGAACGGCACGTCCTGGTGCGCGTACGCCGAGAGGTCGGTCTCCCTGATCCGCGCCAGCAGATCCCCGAAGGTGGGGTCACCGGACGCGTCGGAGCGCAGGACAAGGGTGTTGACGAAGAACCCGGCCAGCCCCTCCAACTGCACATCGGACCGCCCCGCGACCGGCGTACCGACGCAGACGTCCTCCCCCGCGCCCATCCGGGCCAGCAGCACCACCAGCGCGGCGTGCACGACCATGAACATCGTCGTCCCGCCCCGCGCGGCCAGCTCCGTCAGCCGGGCATGCGTCTCCGCGTCCACCCCGACCGGCACCGACCCACTGCGGATCGACGGCGCCGCCGGACGCGGCCGGTCGAAGGGCAGCACCGTCTCCTGCGGCGCCCCCTCCAGCACCCCCCGCCAGTACTCGATCTGCGCGGACCCCGCACCCGTCCCGTCGTCGTCCAAGTCGCCCAGCACCTCCCGCTGCCACAGCGCGTAATCGGCGTACTGCACGGGGAGCGGCTCCCACTCCGGCGCCGCCCCGCCAAGACGGGCGCGATAGGCGCCCTGAAGGTCGCGGGCGAGGACGCCCATCGACCAGGCGTCGGTCGCGATGTGATGCGCGACCAGCAGCAGCACCCAGTCCGCGTCGGAGACCTTCAGCAGAGTGGTCCGCCACGGCAGATCAGCCCGGACGTCGAAGCCACGCTCGGCCTCCTCCCGCATGAGCGCGCGCCAGCGTTCGCCGGCTTCGATGACCTGGAGCTGGGGGCGGCCTGCGGCTCCCTCGCGGATCTCCTGGTACGGCACGCCCTCGATGTCCGGGAAGACGGTGCGCAGGGTCTCGTGCCGGTCGGCGATGTCTCCCAGCGCCGCCCGCAGGGCCTCGGTGTCGAGGGTGCCGGTCAGGCGCAGCGCGAAGGGCATGTTGTAGGCGGACGCCCCGGTCTCGTCCATCCGGTTCAGGAACCACATCCGCTGCTGGGCGAAGGACAGCGGTACGCGCTCGGGGCGTTCCCGGCGGGCCAGCACGACGCCGGTCGACGCGGCGGCGGTGTCGACCAGCCGCGCGACACCGGCCACGGTCGGGTCCGCGAAGACCTCCCGGACTCCGACCGACACCTCCAGCACGGAACGGACACGGGCGATCAGCCGCATCACCTTCAGCGAGTCGCCGCCGAGCTCGAAGAAGCTCTCCTCCGCACCGACGCTCTCCAGGTCCAGCACCTCGGCGAACAGAGCGGCCAGCGCCTCCTCGGTCGGAGTCGCAGGCGCACGACCGCCGCTCGCGCCGAGGTCGGGGGCGGGGAGGGCGGCACGGTTGATCTTGCCGTTGGCAGTGAGCGGGAAGGCGTCCAGGACGACGACCGTCGACGGGACCATGTACTCCGGCAGCCGGATGGCCGCGCTCGCCCGTACGTTCTCGGCGTCCGCGTCCCCGACGACATAGCCGACCAGACGGCCGTCCCGGACCAGTGCCACGGCTCGCTCGACCTGTGGGTGGGCGGCGAGTACGGCCTCGACCTCGCCGAGTTCGACCCGGAAGCCACGGATCTTGACCTGCTCGTCGGCACGACCGACGAAGGCCAGCTGCCCGTCTGGCGTCCAGCGGGCCAGGTCGCCGGTACGGTACATCCGGCCACCGTCCGCATCGAACGGGCAGGCGATGAAGCGTTCCGCCGTCAAGTCCGGGCGGTTGACATAACCCCGGGCCAGACCGTCCCCCGCGATGTACAGCTCACCCGTCACACCCACGGGCACAGGGCGGAGGAAGGCATCCAGCACGTAGGTGCGGACGTTCCCGAGAGGGCGGCCGATGGCGGGCGGGGCGTCCTCGCCCGTGATGCCCGCCTCCAGCAGTACGGCGGTGGTGATGACGGTCGCCTCGGTGGGCCCGTAGGTGTTCCAAACCCGGGCACCCTCACGCCACTTGGCCGCCAGGCCGGCCTCCAGCCGCTCAGCGCCCAGCACCCAGTTGCCGATCCCGGAGACCGTGTCCGGCTCCAGCGCGCCGAGGAGGGAAGGCACGACGCTGGCCGTGTTCACTCCGGCCGCCTCGATCATGCGTGCCAGCGCCGCCGCGTCCAGCCGCTCTTCGGCCGAGGCAATCGCCAACGTGCCCCCGGCGGCCAGCGTGACGGCCACGTCCAGCACCGCCGCGTCGAAGCTGAACGACGCGAACTGCAACGCCGTGACACCCGGCTCGACGCCGAGCACGGGACGCATCACCGACGCCAGGTTGGCCACGGAAGCGTGCGCCACGGCCACACCCTTTGGACGCCCCGTCGACCCCGACGTATAGATGACATAGGCCAGTTGGTCGGCAGTGACCTTCGGCAGATCGCCGACGTCACTGCCCAACTCGTCCAGCAGAACGGTGTCGACCTCCGCGGACAGGCGGTCCGCGGTCTCGGCCGTCACCAGCACCAGCTCGGCGTCACTGTCCGCGGCCATGAACACCAGCCGCTCAGACGGGTATTCGGGGTCCAGCGGGACGTACGCCCCACCGGCCTTCCACACCGCAAGCATCCCCACGACCGCCTCCGCCCCGCGCGGCAAGCACAGCCCCACCCGGGACTCCCGCCCCACACCGCGCGCCACCAGCCCACGCGCCAGCGCATCGGAGCGGGCGTCGACCTCGGCGTACGACCAGGCCCGGCCTTCCGCCCACAGTGCGGCTGCCTCGGGTGTCCTGGCCGCACCGGCACGGAAACGCTCCAGCACAGTCGAGGTGTCGACCTCGCTCGCCGTGGCGTTCCACTGCTCCACGACCGCCGCCCGCTCGGACTCCTCCAGCACCTCTACGGCGCTCAGCCGCAGCTCCGGATCGGCCGCGACCTGCTCCAGCACCCGCACCAGCCGTTCCGCGAGCCGGCCGACCGTCTGCTCGTCGAACAGATCGGCGGCGTAGAGGATCGCGCCCCGCAGACCATCGACCGAGCCGTTGTCCGAGCGGCGCTCGCTCAGCGTCAGGGAGAGGTCGAAGCGGGCCGGGGGGTCCTCCGCCGGCGGGATCTGCTCGACGCTCAGCCCTTCCAGTTCCCAGTGCGCCTCGGGCACGTTCTGGAGGGCCAGCATCACCTGGAACAGCGGATTGCGGGCGGCGGAACGGGCCGGGTTCAGCTCGTCGACGAGCCGCTCGAACGGCACGTCCTGGTGCGCGTACGCGGAGAGGTCGGTCTCCCTGATCCGCGCCAGCAGATCCCCGAAGGTGGGGTCACCGGACGCGTCGGAGCGGAGGACAAGGGTGTTGACGAAGAAGCCAGCCAGGTCCTCCAGTTGGGAGTCGGAGCGCCCGGCGACCGGGGTGCCGACGCAGATGTCCTCTCCGGCGCCCATCCGGGCCAGCAGCACCACCAGCGCGGCGTGCACGACCATGAACATCGTCGCGCCGCCCTGCGCGGCCAGGTCGGCAAGTCGGGCGTGCGTCTGCGTGTCGACGTCCAGCGGAACCGACCCACTACGGAACGACGGCACCGCCGGACGCGGCCGGTCGAACGGCAGCACCGTCTCCTGCGGCGCCCCCTCCAACGCCCGTCGCCAGTGGGCGATCTGTCCCGCCCCCGCGCTGTCGGGGTCGTCCAGCTCGCCGAGCACCTCGCGCTGCCACAGCGCGTAGTCCGCGTACTGCACGGGGAGCGGCTCCCACTCCGGGGCCGCCCCGGCAAGGCGGGCGCGATAGGCGCCCTGGACGTCGCGGGCGAGGACGCCCATCGACCAGGCGTCGGAGGCGATGTGGTGAGCCACCAGCAGCAGCACCCAGTCCGAGTCGGAGACCTTCAGCAGCGTGGTCCGCCACGGCAGCTCGACCGCCAGATCGAAGCAGCGCTCGGCCTCGCCCCGCATGGCGTCCCGCCACTGCTCGCCGGCTTCGATGACCTGGAGCTGGGGGCGGCCTGCGGCTCCCTCGCGGATCTCCTGGTACGGCACGCCCTCGATGTCCGGGAAGACCGTGCGCAGGCTCTCGTGCCGGTCGGCGATGTCCCACAGCGCCGCTTGGAGGGCCTCGGTGTCGAGGGTGCCGGTCAGGCGGAGGGCGAAGGGCATGTTGTAGGCGGAGGCCCCGGTCTCGTCCATGCGGTTGAGGAACCACATCCGCTGCTGGGCAAAGGACAGCGGTACACGCTCGGGGCGCTCCCGGCGGGCCAGCACGACGCCGGTCGACGCGGCGGCGGTGTCGACCAGCCATGCGATCCCGGCGACCGTGGGCTCGGCGAACACCTCCCGGACCCCGACCGACACCTCCAGCACCGAGCGGATGCGGGCGATCAGCCGCATCACCTTCAGCGAGTCACCGCCCAGCTCGAAGAAACTCTCCTCCGCACCGACCCGCTCCAAGTCCAGCACCTCGGCGAACAGAGCGGCCAGCGCCTCCTCGGTCGGAGTCGCGGGCCCGCGAGATGCACTGACGTGCACATCCGGTACCGGCAGGGCAGCGCGGTCGACCTTGCCGTTGACGGTCAGCGGCAGGGCGTCGAGCACGATGACCGTCGACGGGACCATGTAGTCCGGCAGCCGGGTGGCGGCGAAGGCACGGAGGTCGTCCGCGTCGGTGGCGCCGACGGCGTAGCCGATCAGACGGCCGTCGCGGATCTGTGCCGCGGATTGGTCGACGTGCGGGTGGGCGGCGAGTACGGCTTCGACCTCGCCGAGTTCGACCCGGAAGCCACGGATCTTGACCTGCTCGTCGGCACGGCCCACGAAGGCCAACTGCCCGTCCGCTTCCCAGCGGGCCAGGTCGCCGGTGCGGTACATCCGGCCGCCGTCCGCATCGAACGGGCAGGCGATGAAGCGTTCCGCCGTCAGGTCCGGGCGGTTGACGTAACCGCGGGCCAGGCCGTCCCCGGCGATGTACAGCTCACCCGTCACGCCCACCGGGACGGGACGGAGGAAAGCGTCGAGGACGTAGGTGCGGACATTCCCCAGGGGGCGGCCGATGGCGGGCGGGGCGTCCTCGCCCGTGATGCCCTCGTCCAGCAGTACGGCGGTGGTGATGACGGTCGCCTCGGTGGGCCCGTAGGTGTTCCAAACCCGGCCACCTTCACGCCACTTGGCCGCCAGGCCAGCCTCCAGCCGCTCAGCGCCCAGCACCCAGTTCCCGACCCCGGGAACCGCCCCCGGGTCCAGCACCCCCAGCAGCGACGGCACCACACTGGCCGTGGTCACGCCGGCCGCCTGGAGCATCTCGGCCAGGGCGGCGGGGTCCAGCCGCTCCTCGGCCGAGGCGATCGCCAACGTGCCCCCGGCGGCCAGCGTGACGGCCACGTCCAGCACCGCCGCGTCGAAGCTGAACGACGCGAACTGCAACGCCGTGACACCCGGCTCGACGCCGAGGACCGGACGCATCACGGAGGCCAGATTCGCCACCGAGGCATGCGCGACAGCCACACCCTTCGGACGCCCCGTCGACCCCGACGTATAGACGACATAGGCCAGTTGATCGTCGGTGACCTCCGGCAGCACGCCGGCATCACTCACCAACTCATCCAGCAGCACACCCGAGGCCACCCGCCCGGCAGTCTCCTCCGTGACCAGCACCAGCTGCGCCGCGCTGTCGGTCACCATGTAGGCCAGCCGGTCGGAGGGGTACTCCGGGTCCAGCGGGACGTACGCGCCACCGGCCTTCCACACCGCGAGCATCGCCACGACCGCCTCCGCCCCGCGCGGCAGGCACAGGCCTACCCGGGACTCCCGGCCCACACCGCGCGCCACGAGCCCTCGCGCCAACGCATCGGAGCGGGCGTCGACCTCGGCGTACGACAGCCCCCGGCCGCCAGACCACAGCGCGACCGTCTCCGGCGCCCTGGCCGCACCGGCGCGGAACCGCTCCAGCACAGTCGAGGTGTCGACCTCGCTCGCCGTGGCGTTCCACTCGTCCACGACCGCCGCCCGCTCGGACTCCTCCAGCAGATCGAGGTCGCTCAGTCGCAGCTCCGGATCAGCCGCGACCTGCTCCAGCACCCGCACCAGCCGCCGGGCCAGCGCACGGACCGTGGCCTCGTCGAACAGGTCGGCCGCGTAGAGGATGCCGCCCCGCAGACCATCGGCCGTGCCGCCCTCCGACCGGCGCTCGCTCAGCGAGAGGGACAGATCGAAGCGGGCCGCGAGGTCCTCTGCGTGAGGAACCTGCTCGACCGCCAGTCCTTCGAGGTCCCAGTGCGGCTCGGGCACGTTCTGGAGGGCCAGCATCACCTGGAACAGCGGGTTGCGGGCCGCCGACCGCTCCGGGTTCAGCTCGTCCACCAGCCGCTCGAACGGCACGTCCTGATGCGCGTACGCCGAAAGGTCGGACTCCCGCACTCGGGCCAGCAGATCCCGGAAGGACGGATTCCCCGCCAAGTCGGAGCGCAGGACGAGGGTGTTGACGAAGAGGCCTGCCAGTTCCTCCAGTTGTGCGTCGGAGCGGCCGGCAACCGGGGTGCCGACGCAGATGTCCTCCCCCGCTCCCATCCGCGACAGCAGTACCGACAGCGCCGCGTGCACGACCATGAACATCGTCGCCCCGCCCCGCGCGGCCAGCTCCGTCAGCTGGGCATGCGTCTCCGCATCCACCCCGACCGGCACCTGAGCACCGCGGAACGAAGGTGCCGCCGGACGCGGCCGGTCGAACGGCAGGGCCGTCTCCTGGGGCGCACCCTCCAACGCGCCACGCCAGTAGGCGATCTGTCCGGCACCGGGGCTCTCCGGGTCGTCCAGCTCGCCCAGCACCTCGCGCTGCCACAGCGCGTAGTCCGCGTACTGGACGGGAAGCGGTTCCCATCCCGGTTCGGCACCTGACAGCCGTGCGCGATAGGCGTTCTGGAGGTCGTTCGCGAGTACGCCCATCGACCAGGCGTCGGTCGCGATGTGATGGGCGACCAGGAGCAGCACCCACTCCGCCTCCGAGACCTTCAACAGGGACGTCCGCCACGGCAGTTCAGCCGCCAGGTCGAATCCACGTCCCGCCTCGTTCTCCATGGCGGCGCGCCACTGCTCGCCGGCCTCCACGACCACCAGCTCCGGACGCCCCTCGGCGCCTTCACGGATCTCCTGATACGGCACGCCCTCCACGTCCGGGAAGACCGTCCGCAGGCTCTCGTGCCGGTCCGCCACATCACCCAGTGCCGACTCCAGCACGTCGACGTCGAGGCTGCCGGTCAGGCGGAGGGCGAAGGGCATGTTGTAGGCGGACGCCCCGGTCTCGTCCATCCGGTTGAGGAACCACATCCGCTGCTGGGCGAAGGACAGCGGTACGCGGTCGGGGCGCTCCCGGCGCGAAAGCATCGGGCCTGCCGACGCCCCGGCTGTGTCGACCAGCCGCGCGATCCCCGCGACCGTCGGCTCCGCGAAGACCTCACGAACGCCGACCGACACCTCCAGCGCCGACCGCACACGGGCGATCAGCCGCATCACCAGCAGCGAATCACCACCCAGCTCGAAGAAGCTCTCCTCCGCGCCGACCCGCTCCAGGCCCAGCACCTCGGCGAACAGCCCGCACAGCGCCTCCTCCGTCGGAGTCGCAGGCCCACGAGATACCCCGGCGCCCAGATCCGGCACCGGCAGAGCAGCCCGGTCGACCTTGCCATTCACGGTCAGCGGGAAGGCGTCCAGGACGACGACCGCCGACGGCACCAGGTAATCCGGTACGCGAGCGGCAGCGAATGCGCGCAGAGCGGTGGCATCCGTGTCGCCGACGACGTATGCGATCAGCCGTCCGTCGCGGACCAGCGCAACCGCCTGCTCAACCCCCGCATGAGCCGACAGAACCGCCTCGACCTCGCCCAGCTCCACCCGGAACCCACGGATCTTCACCTGCTCATCCGCACGCCCCAAAAACTCCAACTGCCCATCCGCCAACCACCGCACCACATCCCCCGTGCGATACATCCGGCCACCATCACCACCGAACGGACACGCCACAAACCGCCCCGCCGTCAGACCAGCACGCCCCGCATACCCACGCGCCAACCCAATACCGGACACATACAACTCACCACGCACCCCCACCGGCACCGGCTGCAAAAACGCATCCAGCACAAACACCCCGGCATTCCGCAACGGACGCCCAATCGGCACCACCCCCGACCCACCCACCACACCCGACTCCAACGGCCCACTCATCGCCGCACACACCGTCACCTCAGTCGGCCCATACGCATTCACCATCCGCCGACCAGACGACCACCGCTCCACCAACCCCGCAGCACACGCCTCCCCCGCCACCACCAACGTCTCCAACCCCGCCGGCAACACCCCCTCCTCCACCGCCAACACACCCGGCGGCACCGTCACATGCGACGCCCCCGACCGCACCAACGCCTCACCCAACGACACCCGCGGCGGCAACCCATCCGACCCCGCCACCACCAACACCGCACCCGCACCCCACGCCATGCACAACTCAGACACCGCCGCGTCAAAACTCAACGACGCAAACTGCAACACCCGAGCACCCACACCCACCGCAAACCGCTCAATCTGCGCACCCGCCAAATTCACCAACCCCGCATGCGACACCACCACACCCTTCGGCCGCCCCGTCGAACCCGACGTGTAGATGACGTAGGCGAGCTGGTCAGGGGAGATAGCCGGCAGTTCGCGCACGGCCTGGTCGCCGTCCAGCTCGTCGAGCAGGACCGTCTCCACCTCACCGGACAGCCGGTCGGCGGTTTCGGGCGCGACCAGGACCAGTTCGGCGTCGCTGTCGGCGACCATGTAGGCCAGCCGGTCGGAGGGGTACGCGGGATCGAGCGGGACATACGCCCCGCCGGCCTTCCACACGGCCAGGATCGCGATGACCGCATCGATCCCGCGCGGGAAGCACAGGCCGACCCGGGACTCCCGTCCCACACCGCGCGCCGCCAGCCCGCGCGCCAACACGTCGGCTCGGGCGTCGAGTTCGGCGTAGGACAGGGTCTGATCCTCGGAGCACAGGGCGTCCGCATCCGGCGTGCGCGCCACCCACCCCTGGAACAGCTCCATCACGGTCGCGGCTTCGGCGTCGTCACTCGCGGTGGCGTTCCACCGCTCTACGACCGTCGCCCGCTCGCCCTCCTCCAGCACCTCCACGGCGCCCAGCCGCAGCTCCGGATCGGTCGCGACCTGCTCCAGCACCCGCACCAGTCGCCCGGCCAGCCCACGCACCGTCCCCTCGTCGAACAGGTCGGCCGCGTAGAGAATCCCGCCCCGCAGACCATCGACCGAGCCGTTGTCAGAGCGGCGCTCGCTCAGCGAGAGGGACAGATCGAAGCGGGCCGGCGGATCCGCCAGCGGCGGGATCTGCTCGACGACCAGCCCTTCGAGGTCCCAGAGGGCCTCGGGCACGTTCTGGAGCGCGAGCAGCACCTGGAACAGCGGGTTGCGTGCGGCGGAACGCTCCGGATTCACCTCGTCCACCAGCCGCTCGAACGGCACGTCCTGATGCGCGTACGCCGACAAGTCGGCCGCCCGCACCCGCGCCAACAGCTCGCCGAACGTGGGATTCCCCGAGGCGTCCGACCGCAGAACGAGCGTATTGACGAAGAACCCGGCCAGATCCTCCAGTTGCGAGTCCGAACGGCCCGCGACCGGCGTCCCGACGCAGACGTCCTCCCCGGCCCCCATCCTCGCCAGCAGCATCACCAGCGCCGCGTGCACGACCATGAACATGGTCGCCCCGCTCCGCGCGGCCAGATCGGCCAACCGGGCATGCGTCACCGCATCGACGTCCACCGGCACCGACCCACTACGGAACGACGGCACCGCCGGACGCGGCCGGTCGAAGGGCAGCACGGTCTCCTGCGGCGCCTCCGCCAACTCCCGCTTCCAGTACGCGACCTGGGCGGACACCTGACTGTCGGGGTCGTCCAACTCGCCGAGCACCTCGCGCTGCCACAGCGCGTAATCCGCGTACTGGACGGGGAGCGGCTCCCGCGCCTGCGCCGCCCCGGCAAGGCGGGCGCGATAGGCGCCCTGAAGGTCGCGGGCGAGTACGCCCATCGACCAGGCGTCAGTCGCGATGTGATGGGCGACCAGCAGCAGCACCCACTCCGCCTCCGAGACCCTCAACAGCGTGGTACGCCACGGCAGTTCAACCGCCAGATCGAAGCCACGCCCGGCCTCGTCCGCCACCAGCTCACGCCACCGCTCACCGGCGTCGACGATCCGGAGCCGGGGACGCCCCTCGGCGCCCTCGCGGATCTCCTGGTAAGGCACCCCGTCCACGTCCGGGAAGACCGTGCGCAGACTCTCGTGCCGATCGGCGATGTCCCACAGCGCCGACTCCAGCACCTCGACATCGAGGCTGCCGGTCAGCCGCAGAGCGAAGGGAAGGTTGTAGGCAGCGGCTCCCTCCGCGCCCTCTCCGTCCATCCGGTTGAGGAACCACATCCGCTGCTGGGCGAAGGACAGCGGTACGCGCTCGGGGCGCTCCCGACGGGCCAGCACCACACCCGCCGTGGCCCCGGCGCCCTCGACCAACCGTGCGACACCGGCCACGGTCGGGTCCGCGAAGACCTCCCGGACTCCGACCGACACCTCCAGCACCGAGCGAATACGGGCGATCAGCCGCATGACCAGCAGCGAATCACCGCCGAGCTCGAAGAAACTCTCCTCCGCACCGACCCGCTCCAGGTCCAGCACCTCGGCGAACAGAGCGGCCAGCACCTCCTCGGTCGGAGTCGCAGGCTCACGCGATGCACCGGCGCCCAGATCCGGCACCGGCAGGGCGGTGCGGTCGATCTTGCCGTTCACGGTGAGCGGGAAGGCGTCCAGGGCGACGACCGCCGACGGGACCATGTACTCCGGCAGCCGGGTCGCGGCATACGCCCGTACGTCCTCGGCGTCCACATCCCCCACGACATAGCCGACCAGACGGCCGTCGCGTGCGACAGCCAGGGCCCGCTCGACCTGCGGGTGGGCGGCGAGTACGGCCTCGACCTCGCCGAGCTCGACGCGGAAGCCACGGATCTTGACCTGCTCGTCGGCACGGCCCACGAAGGCCAGCTGCCCGTCTGGCATCCAGCGGGCCAGGTCGCCGGTACGGTACATCCGCCCGCCGTCCGCATCGAACGGGCAGGCGATGAAGCGTTCCGCGGTCAGGTCGGGGCGGTTGACGTAGCCGCGCGCCAGGCCGTCCCCGGCGATGTACAGCTCACCTGTCACACCCACGGGCACAGGGCGGAGGAAGGCATCCAGCACGTAGGTGCGGACGTTCCCGAGAGGGCGGCCGATGGCGGGCGGGGCGTCCTCGCCCGTGATGCCGGCCTCCAGGAGGACGGCGGTGGTGATGACGGTCGCCTCGGTGGGCCCGTAGGTGTTCCAAACCCGGGCCCCTTCGCGCCACTTGGTCGCCAGGCCGGCCTCCAGGCGCTCAGCGCCCAGCACCCAGTTCCCGATCCCGGAGACCGTGTCCGGCTCCAGCGCGCCGAGGAGGGAAGGCACGACGCTGGCCGTGGTCACTCCGGCCGCCTCGATCATGCGCGCCAGCGCCGCCGCGTCCAGCCGTTCGTCGGACGAGGCGATCGCCAACGTGCCCCCGGCAGCGAGGGTGACCGCCACGTCCAGCACGGCCGCGTCGAAACTGAACGACGCGAATTGCAGGGCTGTGACGCCCGGTTCGACCCCGAGGACCGGACGCATCACCGACGCCAGGTTGGCCACCGAGGCATGCGCCACGGCCACGCCCTTCGGACGCCCCGTCGACCCCGACGTATAGATGACATAGGCCAGTTGGTCGGGGCCGACCTCCGGCAGCACACCGGAATCACTCACCAACTCATCCAGCAGCACACCGGAGGCCACCCGCCCGGCGGTCTCGGCTGTCACCAGCACCACCCCGGCCCCGCTGTCCGCGACCATGAACTCAAGCCGCTCAGACGGGTATTCGGAGTCCAGGGGCACGTACGCGCCACCGGCCTTCCACACCGCCAGAATCGCCACAACCATCTCGGCCCCACGCGGCAGGCACAGCCCCACCCGCGACTCCCGCCCCACACCACGCGCCACCAACCCACGCGCCAACGCATCCGAGCGCGCATCCACCTCGGCATACGACAGGCCCCGGCCGCCCGACCACACCGCGACCGTCTCCGGCGCCCTGTCCACGCTGGTACGGAACCGCTCCACCACCGACGACGCATCCACCTCCCGCGCCGTCGCGTTCCACTCCCCCACCACCGCGTCCCGCTCGGAGGCGTCCAGCAGATCGAGGTCGCTCAGCCGCAGCTCCGGATCGGCCGCGACCTGCTCCAGCACTCGCTCCAGTCGCACGGCGAGCCCACGCACCGTTGCCTCGTCGAACAGATCCGCGGCATACAGCAGCCCGCCCTCCAGCCCGGCCGGGGCGCCACCCTCGGTCCACCGCTCACCGAGGCCCACCGACAGATCGAAGCGGGCGGGTGCCATCGCCGGCGGTATCTGCTCGACGGTCAGCCCCTCAAGCCCCCACTGCGCCTCGGGCACGTTCTGGAGGGCCAGCATCACCTGGAACAGCGGGTTGCGGGCCGCGGAACGCTCCGGGTTCAGCTCGTCGACGAGCCGCTCGAACGGCACGTCCTGATGCGCGTACGCCGACAGATCGGCCTCCCGCACCCGCGCCAACAGCTCACCGAACGTCGGATTCCCGGAAGCATCGGACCGCAGAACGAGCGTGTTGACGAAGAACCCGGCCAGATCCTCCAGCTGCGCGTCCGAGCGCCCGGCAACGGGTGTGCCGACACAGACGTCCGCCCCGGCCCCCATCCTCGCCATCAGCACCGCCAACGCGGCATGCACGACCATGAACATGGTCGCCCCGCCCTGCCCGGCCAGCTCCACCAACCGGGCATGCGTCTCCGCATCCACCTCGACCGGCACCGACCCACTCCGGAACGTCGGCACCGCCGGACGCGAACGATCGAAGGGCAGCACCGTCTCCTGCGGCGCACCCTCCAACGCCCCCCGCCAGAAGGCGATCTGTCCCGCCACCGCACTCGACGGGTCCTCCAACTCGCCCAGCACCTCACGCTGCCACAGCGCGTAATCCGCGTACTGCACCGGCAACGGCGTCCACCCCGGGGTGCCCTCTCCTGCGAGACGGGCGCGATAGGCGTCCCGGAGATCGCCTGCTATCACGCCCATCGACCAGGCGTCGGTCGCGATGTGGTGGGCCACCAGGAGCAGCACCCACTCCGCCTCCGAGACCTTCAGCAGCGTGGTACGCCATGGCAGGTCGATCCCGACGTCGAAACCACGGCCGATCTCGTCCCGCATCAGCTCACGCCACCGCTCGCCGGCCTCGACCACCACCAGCTCCGGACGGCTGTCCGCACCCACCAGCACCCGCTGGTACGGCACACCCTCGATGTCCGGGAAGACCGTGCGCAGCGTCTCGTGCCGGTCGGCGATGTCCCCCAGCGCCGCCTGCAAGGCCTCGGTGTCAAGGGTGCCGCTCAGCCGCAGCACCAACGGCAGGTTGTAGACGGACGCCCCGGTCTCGTCCATCCGGTTGAGGAACCACATCCGCTGCTGCGCGAAGGACAGCGGTACGCGGTCGGGACGTTCCCGACGCGAAAGCACGACGCCGGTCGACGCCCCGGCCGTGTCGACCAGCCGCGCGATCCCCGCGACCGTCGGCTCCGCGAAGACCTCACGGACCCCGACCGACACCTCCAGCACCGACCGCACACGGGCGATCAGCCGCATCACCAGCAGCGAATCACCACCCAGCTCGAAGAAACTCTCCTCCGCACCCACGCTCTCCAGCCCGAGCAGATCCGCGAACAGCCCGCAGAGCGCCTCCTCGACCTCCGTCTCGGGCCCACGGGAAGCACCCGCACCCAGATCCGGCACCGGCAGAGCAGCCCGGTCCACCTTCCCGTTCACCGTCAACGGCAGCGCGTCCAGCACCACCACAGCCGACGGCACCATGTAGTCCGGCAGCCGCGTCGCCGCATGCGCCCGCACCGCGTCCTCGTCCACATCGCCGACGACATAGCCGATCAGCCGCGCATCCCGTACGACAGCCACGGCCTGCTCGACCTGCGGGTGAGCGGCGAGGACGGCCTCGACCTCACCCAGCTCGACGCGGAAGCCACGGATCTTGACCTGCTCGTCGGCACGGCCCACGAACTCAAGCTGCCCGTCCGGCGTCCAGCGGGCCAGGTCGCCGGTGCGGTACATCCGGCCGCCGTCCGCGTCGAACGGGCAGGCGATGAAGCGTTCCGCTGTCAGGTCGGGGCGGTTGACGTAACCCCGGGCCAGACCGTCCCCGGCGATGTAGAGCTCGCCGGGGACGCCCACGGGCACAGGGCGGAGGAAGCCGTCCAGCACGTAGGTGTGGACGTTCCCGAGGGGCCGGCCGATGGCGGGCGCGGGGTCGTGGCCCGTGATGCCCTCGTCCAGCAGTACGGCGGTAGTGATGACGGTCGCCTCGGTGGGCCCGTAGGTGTTCCAAACCCGTGCTTCTTCACGCCACTTGGCGGCCAGACCGGCCTCCAGCCGCTCGGCACCCAGCACCCAGTTCCCGATCCCCGGCACCGCGTCCGGCTCCAGCACACCCAGCAGCGAGGGCACCACACTCGCGACGTCAACACCCGCCGCCTCCACCATCCCGGCCAGGGCAGCAGAGTCCAGCCGCTCTTCGGCCGAGGCGATCGCCAGCGTGCCCCCGGCGGCCAGCGTGACGGCCACGTCCAGCACCGCCGCGTCGAAGCTGAACGACGCGAATTGCAGGGCTGTGACGCCCGGCTCGACGCCGAGCACGGGGCGCATCACGGAGGCCAGGTTGGCCACCGAGGCATGCGCGACGGCCACACCCTTCGGACGCCCCGTCGACCCCGACGTATAGATGACATAGGCCAGTTGATCGCCACCAACCTCCGGCAGCGCACCGACGTCACTCACCAACTCATCCAGCAGCACACCCGCGGACAGCCGGTCGACAGTCTCCTCCGTGACCAGCACCACCCCGGCCCCACTGTCCGCGACCATGAACTCAAGTCGCTCAGACGGGTATTCGGGGTCCAGCGGGACGTACGCGCCACCGGCCTTCCACACCGCCAGCATCGCCACGACCATCTCGGCCCCACGCGGCAGGCACAGCCCCACCCGCGACTCCGCCCCCACCCCCCGCGCCACAAGCCCTCGCGCCAGCGCATCCGAGCGCGCATCCACCTCGGCGTAGGACAGCCCCTGCCCACCCGACCACAGCGCGACCGCCCCCGGAGCCTCAGCCACCCACCCCCGGAACCGCTCCACCACCAAACCGGGCTCAGTCACCTCAGCCGTCGCGTTCCACTCCTCGACGACCGCCGCCCGCTCGGCCTCCTCCAGCAGGTCGAGGTCGCTCAGCCGCAGCTCCGGATCGGCCGCGACCTGCTCCAGCACCCGCACCAGCCGCCCGGCCAGCCCACGCACCGTCGCCTCATCGAACAGATCCGCGGCATAAAGAAGCCCACCGCCCAGCCCAGCCGGGGCGCCACCCTCGGCCCACCGCTCGCTGAGGTCCACCGACAGATCGAACCGTGCCGCGGGGTCCTCCACCGGCGGCACCTGCTCCACCCACAGCCCTTGCAGCTCCCACCGCGCCTCGGGCGCGTTCTGGAGGGCCAGCATCACCTGGAACAGCGGGTTGCGGGCAGCGGAGCGCTCCGGGTTCAGCTCATCCACCAGCCGCTCGAACGGCACGTCCTGATGCGCGTACGCCGAAAGGTCAGACTCCCGCACCCGCGCCAACAGCTCACCGAACGTCGGATTCCCGGAAGCGTCCGACCGCAGAACGAGCGTATTGACGAAGAACCCCGCCAGATCCTCCAACTGAGCGTCCGAACGGCCCGCGACCGGCGTCCCGACACAGACGTCCTCACCCGCGCCCATCCTCGCCAGCAGCACCGCCAGGGCCGCGTGCACGACCATGAACATCGTCGCGCCGCCCCGCGCGGCCAGTTCCACCAACCGGGCATGCGTCTCCGCGTCCACCCCGACCGGCACCGACCCACTACGGAACGTCGGCACCGCCGGACGCGAACGATCGAAGGGCAACACCGTCTCCTGCGGAGCCCCCTCCAACGCCCCCCGCCAGTAAGCGATCTGCCCCGCCGCCGCACTCGACGGGTCCTCCAACTCGCCCAGCACCTCACGCTGCCACAGCGCGTAATCCGCGTACTGCACCGGCAACGGCGTCCACCCTGGAGCCTCCCCGGCAAGCCGTGCGCGATAGGCGTTCTGGAGGTCGTTCGCGAGTACGCCCATCGACCAGGCGTCGGTCGCGATGTGATGGGCGACCAGGAGCAGCACCCACTCCGCGTCGGAGACCTTCAACAGGGTCGTCCGCCATGGCAGTTCAGCCGCCAGGTCGAATCCACGCCCCGCCTCGTCCTGCATGACGTCACGCCACTGCTCGCCGGCCTCCACGACCATCAGCTCCGGACGCCCCTCGGCGCCCTGACGGATCTCCTGGTACGGCACGCCCTCCACGTCGGGGAACACCGTCCGCAGGCTCTCGTGCCGATCGGCGATGTCGCCCAATGCCGCCGCCAGTGCCGCCGAGTCCAGCCGGCCGGACAGCCGTAGGGCGAACGGCATGTTGTAGGCGGCCGCCCCCGCCTCGTCCATCCGGTTCAGGAACCACATCCGCTGCTGCGCGAAGGACAACGGCACCCGCTCCGGCCGCTCCCGCCGCCCCAGCACCACACCTGCCGACGCCCCGGCTGTGTCGACCAGCCGCGCGATCCCGGCGACCGTCGGGTCCGCGAAGACCTCACGAACGCCGACCGACACCTCCAGCACCGACCGCACACGGGCGATCAGCCGCATCACCAGCAGCGAATCACCACCCAGCTCAATGAAGCTCTCCTCCGCACCGACCCGCTCCAGGCCCAGCACCTCGGCGAACAGCCCGCACAGCACCTCCTCCGTCGGAGTCGCAGGCCCACGAGACGCACCCGCGCCCAGATCCGGCACCGGCAGAGCAGCCCGGTCCACCTTCCCGTTCACCGTCAGGGGGAACGCGTCCAGCACCACCACAGCCGAAGGCACCATGTACTCGGGCAGCCGGGCGGCGGCGTGCGTCCGCAGCTCTCCACTGTCCACGTCGCCGACGACGTAGCCGATCAACCGTCCGTCCCGTACGACGGCCACGGCCTGCTCAACCCCCGCATGAGCCGACAGAACCGCCTCGACCTCGCCCAGCTCCACCCGGAACCCACGGATCTTCACCTGCTCATCCGCACGCCCCAAAAACTCCAACTGCCCATCCGCCAACCACCGCACCACATCCCCCGTGCGATACATCCGGCCCCCGCCCTCACCGAACGGACACGCCACAAACCGCCCCGCCGTCAGACCAGCACGCCCCGCATACCCACGCGCCAACCCAATACCGGACACATACAACTCACCACGCACCCCCACCGGCACCGGCTGCAAAAACGCATCCAGCACAAACACCCCGGCATTCCGCAACGGACGCCCAATCGGCACCACCCCCGACCCACCCACCACACCCGACTCCAACGGCCCACTCATCGCCGCACACACCGTCACCTCAGTCGGCCCATACGCATTCACCATCCGCCGACCAGACGACCACCGCTCCACCAACCCCGCAGCACACACCTCCCCCGCCACCACCAACGTCTCCAACCCCGCCGGCAACACCCCCTCCTCCACCGCCAACACACCCGGCGGCACCGTCACATGCGACGCCCCCGACCGCACCAACGCCTCACCCAACGACACCCGCGGCGGCAACCCATCCGACCCCGCCACCACCAACACCGCACCCGCACCCCACGCCATGCACAACTCAGACACCGCCGCGTCAAAACTCAACGACGCAAACTGCAACACCCGAGCACCCACACCCACCGCAAACCGCTCAATCTGCGCACCCGCCAAATTCACCAACCCCGCATGCGACACCACCACACCCTTCGGCCGCCCCGTCGAACCCGACGTGTGGATGACGTACGCGGCGTTGGCGGGACGCAGGGGTGCCGTGCGTTCGGCGTCGGTCACCCGGCCCGGGGCCTGGCGGGCCACCGCTGCCCTGACCTGCGGGTCGTCGAGGGCGATCGCGCGGTCCCGGGCGGCCTCGGGCAGCACGGCGCGTCCGGCCTCGGTGCACAGCACCGCGACCGGGTCGGCGTCCTCCAGGACGAGGGCGAGCCGGTCGGCGGGGTGCCCGGGGTCGAGGGGGACGAAGGCCCCGCCCGCCATCGAGACGGCGAGGAGCGCGACCACGGTGTCCGCGGAGCGTTCGGCGACGACGGCGACGCGGCACTCGGGTCCCACTCCCAGGGTGATCAGGTGCCGTGCCAGGCGGCCCGCTTCGTCCTGCAGTTCGGCGTAGCCGTACGTCCGCTCGTCCGAGTCCAGGGCCGGCGCGTCCGGTGTCCGCCGCACCTGTCCGGCGAGCAGTTCGGGCAGCGTCCCGGTGGGCACCTCGGGCTGGATGTCCTGCCAGTCCCGGGTGACACGGGCCAGCTCGGCACCGGTCAGCAGTCCGAGGCGGGCCAGCGGGGTGCGCGGGTCGGCCGCGAAGCCTTCGAGTACCTGGTGGAGCGCGGCCAGCACCTGTTCGGCGCGGGCCCGGTCGAACAGGTCCGTGCGGTGGTCGAGTTGCAGCTCCAGCCGCTCGCCGGGGCCGACGATCAGACCGAGCGGGTAGTGGCTGGCGTCCCTCGTGCGGCCGTCGAAGCGGATGCTGAGGGCGTCGGGGTCGGCCGTCGCGGTGTCCGCCGGGCGCGGGTAGTTCTCGTACACCACGAGCGTGTCGAACTCGGCGCCCGGTCCGGCGAGTTGCCGTATCTCGGTGAGGCCGAGGTGCTGGTGGCCCAGAAGGGCGATCTGGCGGGCCTGCAAGGTGCGCAGCAGGTCGGCGACGGTGAGGGCGCCGGTCAGCTCGACCCGGACCGGCAGGGTGTTGATGAACAGGCCGATGAGCGAGTCGGCGCCCGGCAGGTCCGTGGGGCGGCCCGCGACCGTGGTGCCGAACACGACGTCCTGGCGTCCGGCCAGCCGGGCGAGGACCAGGGCCCACGCGCCCTGCATCACCGTGGCCATGGTGACCCCGTGGTCGCGGGCCAGCGTCTCCAGTGCCCGGGTCAGTTCCGCGCTGCACTCGGTGACCAGCGCCTCGGGGCGCAGCGGTGCCCGGGCGGGGTCGGCCGGGGCGACCAGGGTGGGCTCGTCCGCCCCGGCCAGCTCCGCGCGCCACGCGGCCCGTGCCGCTTCCCGGTCCTGGCGGCCCAGCCAGGCCAGGTAGTCCTTGTAGGAGCGGACCGGGGGCAGCGCCCGGACCTCACCCCCGGCCCGGTACAGCGTCGAAAGCTCATCCACCAGGATCGGCAACGACCAGCCGTCCAGCACGATGTGATGGGTCGTCATCACCAGACGGTGCCGTCGCTCGCCGAGGCGGATCAGCAGCAGCCGCAGCAGCGGGCCCCGCTCCAGATCGAAGCCGGCCGACAGTTCCGCCTCGGACAGCCGGGCCGCCTCCGCCTCCGCCTCGGCCTGCGGGAGCTCCCTCAAGTCGGCTTCCTGCCACGGGAGTTCGACCTGCCGGGCGACGACCTGGACGGCCTGCCCCGACCTGCGCCGGCGGAAGCCCGCCCGCAGGGCGCCGTGCCGGGCGACCAGGGCCTCCCAGGAGCGACGCAGCCGTGCGATGTCCAGCGGCCCGTCGAGAGCGAGGGCCCGCTGTCCCGCGTACACGTCGGACGCCCCGTCCCCGAAGGCCGCGTGGAACAGCAGTCCCTCTTGCAGGGGCGAGAGCGGCCAGATGTCTTCGATGGCGTTCCGAGTCCGGGTCATCGCGTAGATCTCCTCACAAATGGGATGGCCCAGAACGGGCGCAAGTAAGGCAAGGAAGGCAGCAGAGAGAAGGCAGCAGAGACGAGAGGGACAAGAGGGACAAGAGGTGGACGGAGGACGGTCCAGGTGAGTCGGACGGACGACGGTCCTGGTGAGTTGAGCGGCCGACGATCAGTGGTGGTCGTCGGCGAACTCGGACTCGAAGGCCTCGATCTCGTCCTGGTCGAGATCGAGCAGCGCGAAGTCGGAGGGCGTGTGACCACCCGCCGTCGGATCGGCGGTATGGGTGGCGAGCCCTTCCAGCAGCTCCAGCCAGGCCTCGCCCAGACATTCCGCCCGGCGCTCGTCGAGCAGCGTCCGGGGCCAGCTCAGAGTGAGGGTGAGCAGCGGACCGTCCGGGGTGTCGGCCACCAGGGCACCGGCTTCCAGCGCGTGCGCCACCGGCATGTCCGGATCCGCCGTACCGACCATCGCGGCGTCGCCGGCCGTCTGCCAGGGACGGACCGGGCCAGCGTCCGGTCCGGCGGCGGTGAACCGGCCCAGGTAGTTGAAGCCGATCTCGGGCACGGGAAGCCCCGCCAGCACCCGTGCCGTGTCCGGGTTCGCCCAGCGCAACAGGCCGTGGCCCAGCCCGTCCCCGGGCACCGCCTGCACCTGCTCCTTCACCCGCTTGACCAGCGCACCGGCCGAGGCGCCGCCGACCGCGGCATCGTCCAGGTCCAGGCCCGACACCTCCAGCCGCATCGGGTGCACGGCGGTGAACCAGCCCACCGTCCGGGACACGTCCATGCCCTCCGCCAACGGTTCCCGGCCGTGCGCCTCCACGTCCACCAACAGCCCGTCGACACCGACCTCGGGCCGCCACCGCGCCACGGCCCCGGCCAGCGTCGCCAACAACACCTCGTGCACACCGCAGTGGAAGAGCGCCGGGGTACGCCCCACGAGAACGGCACTGACCCCGGCGGACACGGCCCACTCCCGCCGGGAGAGGACGCGTACGGTGTCCCGCCCGGGATCCAGCTCCCGACCCCCGACAACCCACCGCACATCAGCCCCGCCAGCTCGCCGGCCGCCGCCCCCGACGACGGCCCGCCCACCAGCGCCGACCACGGGCCGCCCGTCGGCGCTGGCCAGCAACTCCACCCAGCCGTCCAACTCCGCCGTGCGCTCAGCACTCCGCGCCGCGCGCTCCAGTTGCCGCGCCCAGGAACGGAAGGAGACGCCACCCCGCTCCAACACGTCCGCCGGGTTCCGCCCCTCGGCCACGGCCTCGCAGGCCGCCCGCAGATCCGGCATCAGAACCCGCCACGACACGCCATCGACGACCAGGTGATGCGCTACGACGACCACGCGGCCCACCCGGTCCGGACCCGCGTCCACCCACGCCGCACACACCATCACGCCCGCCAGCGGATCCAGTCCCGCGACCGCGTCCTGGGCGGCACGCGCGGCCACGTCGTCGAGACCGTCGTCGGGCACACCCACGGCATCCACCCGCACTACCCGACCGGAGGCATCCACCTCGCCGGCCTCCGGCACCACCAGCACCGGCGCTCCCTCGGGCCCACCCAGCACTGGCGGCCCTTCGACCGCACCCCGCACCCCAGCTCGAAGCATGGCGTGCACGCCCAACACCGCCCCCAGCCCCGCCTCCAACACCCCGGTCCCCAGCCCCGCAGGCGCCCCCACAGCCATCCACTGCGCGAACCCCGCCCGCAACGCATCCGCGCCCAGCGCCCGCATCACCGGCGTCCACGGCACCTCACCGACCCCGCCGTCCTCGATCGCCGCCGACCGGTCCCCGGTCTCGACCGCCACCAGCGCCAGCCGCTCCGGCGTCCGCTCCTCGAAGACCTGCCGAGGCGTCACCACCCACCCGGCCCGCCGCGCCCGGGAGGCAAGCAGCATCGACATGATCGAGTCCCCGCCCAACTCGAAGAACCCGTCCCCGACCCCGACCTTCTCCAGCCCCAACACCTCGGCGAACAGCGCACAGAACGCCTCCTCGGCGAGGGTCCCCGGCGCCCGCCCGGCCCCCGCCGCGGCCTCCGGTACCGGCAGAGCAGCCCGATCGACCTTCCCGTTCACGGTCAACGGGAACGCGTCCAGCACGACCACCACCGACGGCACCATGTACTCCGGCAACCGCACACCCGCGCTCGCCCGCACCTCCTCGGCATCCACATCCCCGACGACGTACCCGACCAGCCGCCCATCCCGTACGACAGCCACCGCCCGCTCGACCCCCGGATGAGCAGCGAGAACGGCCTCCACCTCACCCAGCTCGACGCGGAAACCACGCAGCTTCACCTGCGCATCCGCACGCCCCACAAACTCCAACCGACCATCCGCCGCCCACCGCGCCAGATCACCGGACCGATACATCCGCCCGCCACCCTCACCGAACGGACAAGCGACAAACCGTTCCGCCGTCAGACCAGGACGATTGACATACCCACGCGCCAGACCGTCGCCGGCGATATACAGCTCACCGGGGACACCCACAGGAACAGGCCGCAGCGACGCATCCAGCACGTAGGTCCGGACATTCCCCAGAGGCCGGCCGATCGCAGGCGGAGCGTCCTCACCCGTGATGCCCGCCTCCAGCAACACCGCGGTCGTGATCACGGTCGCCTCAGTAGGCCCGTAGGTATTCCAAACCCGGGCTGCTTCACGCCACTTGGCCGCCAGACCGGCCTCCAAGCGCTCCGCGCCCAACACCCAGTTGCCTATCCCGCCAACCGCGCCCGGCTCCAACACCCCCAACAACGACGGCACCACACTCGCCACGTCGACGCCGGCCGCCTTGACCATGGCCGCCAACGCCGATGAATCCTGGCGCTCTTCGGCCGAGGCGATCGCCAACGTGCCCCCGGCAGCCAGCGTGACGGCCACGTCCAGCACGGCCGCGTCGAAGCTGAACGACGCGAATTGCAGGGCTGTGACGCCAGGTTCGACACCGAGGACCGGGCGCATCACCGACGCCAGGTTGGCCACCGAGGCATGCGCCACGGCCACACCCTTCGGACGCCCCGTCGACCCCGACGTATAGATGACATAGGCCAGTTGGTCGGGGCCGACCTCCGGCAGCACACCGGAATCACTCACCAACTCATCCAGCAGCACACCCGAAGCCACCCGCCCGGCAGTCTCCTCCGCGACAACCACCACCCCGGCCCCACTGTCCGCAACCATGAACTCAAGCCGCTCAGACGGATACTCAGGATCCAGTGGCACATACGCCCCACCGGCCTTCCACACCCCCAGCATCGCCACGACCATCTCGACCCCACGCGGCAAGCACAGCCCCACCCGCGACTCCCGCCCCACACCACGCGCCACCAACCCACGCGCCAACGCATCCGACCACGCATCCACCTCGGCATACGACAACGCACGCCCACCCGCCCACACCGCCACCGCCCCCGGAGCCTCAGCCACCCACCCCCGGAACCGCTCCACCACCGACGACGCATCCACCTCCCGCGCCGTCGCGTTCCACTCCCCCACCACCGCGTCCCGCTCGGAGGCATCCAGCAGGTCCACGCCACTCAGCCGCAGCCCCGGACCGGCGGCCATCTGCTCCAGCACCCGCACCAAGCGGCGAGCCATCCGCGACGCGTCCCGCCGGTCGAAGAGATCGGCGCGGTGGTCGAGGCGGATCTCCAGGCCGTCGGCCGGGGTGACGCCCAGGGCCAGTGCGAAGTTGGTCGACTCGCGCAGCTCCGTGGCCGTGAGGGTGAGGTCGGCGCCGAGGGGCTGGGCGTCGAGGTCGCCGGGATAGTTCTCGAAGGCCAGCAGCGTGTCGAAGGTCGCGCCGGGACCCGCGGCCCGCTGCACCGCGCTGAGCCCCACATGCTGGTGGTCGAGGAGCGCCGACTGCCGTGTCTGCAACTCCGCCAGGACCTCGCCGACCGTCCGGGCCGGGTCCAGATCCACACGCACCGGCAATGTGTTGATGAACAGGCCGAGCATCGACTCCATGCCCGCGAGCTCCGCCGGACGCCCGGCCACCGTCGCCCCGAACACGACCGCGGGCCGGCCCGTGAGCTGCCCCAGCACCAGCCCCCAGGCCAGCTGCACCACGGTGTTCAGGGTGACGCCGGCACTCCGGGCGAGCCGCTCAAGATCGCGCACCAGTTCGACACTCGCGCGCTCGGTGACCCGGTCCAGGACGACGGACGTCGTCGCGCTCGGCTCGGCCGGCGCGACGAGCACCGACTCCTCGACCGGCGCCAGTTCGGCCCGCCACGCCTCCAGCGCCGCCGACGTGTCCCGCCCGGCGAGCCACGCCCAGTACGGCCGCGACGACACCGGCGCATCGAGCCCGTCCGCCCGGCCGCCGGCCGCGTAGAGCGTCCACAGCTCCCGCAGCACCAGCGGCAACGACCAGCCGTCCAGCAGCAGATGGTGCAGCGTGACCACCATCCGTGACCGCCGCCCGCCCTCCCGGACAAGCGCCACCCGCAGCAGCGGCGGTGCCGCGAGGTCGAACCGCGCGGCCCGCTCCTCGACCCCCACCCGGTCCGCGGCGCCCGCGTCCAGGCCCGTCACATCCACGTCCCGCCACGGCAGTTCGGCCCGCTCGACCACGATCTGCACGGGGCCCGCCGCGCCCGCGACCTGCACGAACCCGGCCCGCAACGCCGTGTGCCGATCGAGCAGCGCCTGCCACGAGGCCCGCAGCCGAGCCCCGTCCACAGCACCGTCCAGCTTCAGGACCAGCTGCTCGACATAGACGTCCACGCCCTCCTCGTCGAAGAGGGAGTGGAACAGCAGCCCCTCCTGAAGCGGCGCCACGGGAAGCACGTCCACCAGCCCCGGAACCGCCGCCTCGATCTCCTCGACGCCCGCCTGGTCCAGCGCCACCAGCGGGAAGTCGGACGGCGAGTGTCCGCCCGCCCCGTCCCGGACGACGTCCGCGACCAGCCCGGTGAGCCCCTCGGCCCACGCCTCCAGCAGGGCGCGCGCCCGCCCCTCGCCCAGCAGTCGCTCCGGATGGGCCAGCCGCAGCTCCAGCACCGGACCGTCCGCCGTGTCGCGTACCGCTGCCAGCAGCTCTACGGCGTGCATCACCGGGGCGTCCGGAGCGCTCCCCGCCCCGAAGCCCTCGCCCGCGCCGACCCGCCCGAGGTAGTTGAAGCCGACCTGCGCCGAGGGCAGGCCCGCCAACACCCCCGCCGTGTCCGGACGGACGTAGCGCAGCAGCCCGTAACCGAGCCCGTCCCCCGGAACCGCCCGCACCCGCTCCTTCGCCGCCGGCACCGACACCCCGACACCGGCGCTCAACCGCACCGGACGCGAGGACGTGAACCACCCGACCGTCCGCGACAGGTCCTGGACGCCGTCCGACAGCGGCTCACGGCCGTGTCCCTCGACGTCCACCAGGAACTCGTCCACCCCGGCCCACGCACCGACCGCCCCGGCGAGGCCCGCGAGCAGCACCTCGTCCACCCCGGCATGGAACGCCGCCGGCACCGCCGTCAGCAGCGCGGCCGTCACCTCCGCCGGGACCGACACCGACACCTCACGCACCGTCGCGCCGACGTCCAAGACCGGGTCCAGCGGCACGTCCGTGAGCGACGGATGCGGCCCCTCCAGCACCGCCCGCCACGCCCCCAACTCGGCCACCCGCTCCGGCCGCCCCGCCTCCGCCGCCAACTCCCGCGCCCACGCCCGGAACGACACCGGAACCGGCTCCCACTCCACGGCCCGCCCCTCGGCGAGGCTCTCGTACGCGGACCACAGATCCGGCAGCAGCACCTGCCAGGACACCGCGTCGACGACCAGATGACAGGCGACGACGACCAGCCGCCCCGCCACCTCGACCCCCGCGTCCAGCCACACCACCTGCACCATCACCCCGGCCACGGGGTCCAACCGCCGCACCGCGGCCGCAACCTCCGCCTCGACCAAAGCCGAAACCAAAGCCGAAACCGAAGCCGAGCCCAAAGCCGACTCCGACGCCTGCCCCGACGCCAAAGCCGAAGCCGAAACCGACGCCTCCCCCGACGCCAAAGCCGACTCCGAATCCGAAACCGACGCCTGCCCTGACGCCGACGCCAACGAATCCGCACCCACGACCGGAACCCGCACCACCATCCCGTCGACCGGCACCGCCGCCGCCCGCTCAGGAACCACCAGCACCCCGGACTCCGCCATCAGCCGCGCCCGCAACACCTCATGCCGCTCCACCAGGGCCGCCACCGCACCCCGCAGCGCCACCTCGTCCAGCCCCGCCGGCGCCTCCACCACCATCGACTGCACGACCCCGCGCACACCGTCGGCGCCGACCCGGCCCAGCACCTCCCGCATCACCGGCGTCAGCGGCACCTCCCCCACGGCCGAGTCCACCGGCCGAACGCCGTCCACGGCCCCGCCGACCACCCCCACCACCGCGGCCAGCCGCGCCGGCGTCCGCAACTCATGCACCTGCCGAGCGCCGACGACCAACCCCGCCCGGCGAGCCCGCGACACCAGCAGCATCGCCGTGATCGAGTCACCGCCCAGCTCGAAGAAGCTCTCCTCCGCCCCGACCCGCTCCACCCCGAGCAACTCCGCGAACAGCCCGCACAGCACCTCCTCGCCCGCAGTAACCGGCGCCCGCCCGGCCCCCGCCGCGGCCTCCGGCACCGGCAGAGCAGCCCGGTCGACCTTCCCGTTCACGGTCAACGGGAACGCGTCCAGCACGACCACCACCGACGGCACCATGTACTCCGGCAACCGCACACCCGCGCTCGCCCGTACGTCGTCACCATCCGCGCCCGCGCCGACGACGTACCCGACCAGCCGCCCATCCCGTACGACAGCCACCGCCCGCTCGACCCCCGGATGCGCAGCGAGAACGGCCTCCACCTCACCCAACTCCACCCGGAAACCACGCAGCTTCACCTGCGCATCCGCACGCCCCACAAACTCCAACCGACCATCCGCCGCCCACCGCGCCAGATCACCCGAGCGATACATCCGCCCGCCACCCTCACCGAACGGACAAGCGACAAACCGTTCCGCCGTCAGGTCCGGGCGATTGACGTACCCACGCGCGAGACCGGACCCAGCGATGTACAGCTCACCGGGGACACCCACAGGAACAGGCCGCAGGAAGGCATCCAGCACGTAGGTGTGGACGTTCCCGAGGGGCCGACCGATGGCGGGCGCGGCGTCGTCGCCCGTAATGCCCTCGTCCAGCAGAACGGCGGTAGTGATAACGGTCGCCTCAGTAGGCCCGTAGGTATTCCAAACCCGCGCACCCGTCCGCCACTTGGCCGCCAGACCGGACTCCAAGCGCTCAGCGCCCAACACCCAGTTGCCTATCCCGCCAACCGCGTCCGGCTCCAACACCCCCAACAACGACGGCACCACACTCGCCACGTCGACACCCGCCGCCTCAACCATGGCCGCCAAAGCAGACGCATCCCGACGCTCCTCTGCCGAAGCGACCGCCAACGCACCACCCGCAGCCAGCGTCACCGCCACATCCAGCACCGCCGCGTCAAAACTGAACGACGCGAACTGCAACGCCGTAACACCCGGCCCAACCCCAAGCACCGGACGCATCACGGAGGCCAGATTCGCCACCGAGGCATGCGCCACGGCCACACCCTTCGGACGCCCCGTCGACCCCGACGTATAGATCACATAGGCCAGTTGATCGCCACCAACCTCCGGCAGCACACCGGCATCACTCACCAACTCATCCAGCAGCACACCCGAAGCCACCCGCCCGGCGGTCTCCTCCGCGACAACCACCACCCCGGCCCCACTGTCCGCCACCATGAACTCAAGCCGCTCAGACGGATACTCAGGATCCAGTGGCACATACGCGCCACCGGCCTTCCACACCCCCAGCATCGCCACGACCATCTCGGCCCCACGCGGCAGGCACAGCCCCACCCGCGACTCCGCCCCCACCCCCCGCGCCACAAGCCCTCGCGCCACCGCATCCGACCACGCATCCACCTCGGCATACGACAACGCACGCCCACCCGACCACACCGCCACCGCCCCCGGAGCCTCAGCCACCCACCCCCGGAACCGCTCCACCACCAAACCGGGCTCAGTCACCTCAGCCGTGGCATTCCACGCACCCGTCACCAGGCCCCGCTCACCCTCCCCCGCCACGCCGATCCGCCGCACCGGCGTCGCGGGCTCCCGGACCGCTCGCTCGACGAAGCCGACGAGGGAGCGATGGACGGCCCGCGTCCACGCCTGGTCGTAGCGCGCCGCGTTCGCCTCGACGGTGATCTCGATCCCCGTGGCGGTCCGGTCGATGAGCACCCCGAAGTCCTCGACGAGCCGGGTCGACACGTCCCGTGCCACGCCCCGGCAGTCGCCGAAGGCCAGTTCTCCGGCGCGCGGCAGGATGTTCACGTAGGGGCCGAAGTGCCAGCGGTCGCCTTCCGGCCAGCCCAGTTCCCGGCGCAGCCGTTCTCCCCGGTACCGCTGGTGCCGGAGCAGTTCGGTGACGGCCTGGTGGGCGGTGTGGGCGAGGTCGATCAGGTTGGCTCCGGTGGGGACCGGGAACCGCAGGGGCAGCATGTTCGCCCGGGTGACGCGTGCGAGGAGGTCGGTCTCGCTGACGCGGCCGGTCATGGGCAGGCTGAGGAGCGCCTCGGACGCTCCGGCCATGCCGCTCACGAAGGCGCCGGTGGCGGCGAGGAGCAGCCGGGAGGCGGGAAGGCCGGCGCCGTCGGCGGCGGTCCGCAGTGCGGCGGCGGCGTCGGGAGCGAGGGTGCCCGTCGCCCGGAGCACCGACCCCGTACCGGCATCGCCTCCGGAGATCGCGGAAAGGCGCGCGACCTCCGCCAATTCCGGGCGGTCCGAAAAACGGTCGCACAGATGGCGTCGGTCTTCTGTGAATTCGATCGAGTCGCGGTATGCCGTCTCCTCGTCGAATGCCGCGCGCAGTGAGATGCGATCGGAATGCGGAAATTCCCTGTCCGTGACGATCGCTGAATAGATCTCGGCGACCCGGCGGGCCATGAGGGTGCACGCATATCCGTCGAGGAGCAGGTGGTTGTAGCCCTGGAACCAGCAGTACCGATCGGCATCGAGTCTGAAGAGCACGAACGAGCAGAGCCGCGCCGTGAGCGGGTTCTCCACCGCGGCGAGTTCCTCGCGCATGCGGGTTTCGAGCCATGCCCGCCGGTCACCGCCGGCCCCGTCCCACTCCTCGACGCGCAGGGCCGGCCGCCCCGCGTCCAGCGGTACGGCCCGTACCGTGCCCGCCGTGTCCTCGGTGAAGCGCACGCCCAGGATCTCGGTCTCCTCGACCGTCCGGTGCAGCGCGGCCTCGAAGGCGGCCACGTCGAGCGCGCCCGTGATCTCGACGGCCTGCCCGACGCTGTAGCCCGCGCGGGGGCCCGCCAGGCGCTGTGCGCGCCAGATGCCCTCCTGGCTGTCGGACAGGGAAATGCCGTCGCCGATTCGCTCGTTCATGTCCGCCCCTCACCCCTCATTCCCTCTCCATGGGCAGTGGACTGCCCGGCGCGCCATTCCATGGGAAACGCAAGGAAAAGAGCTTCCGCTCGGGAAGCTCCTGGGAATATCACCCCGTGGACCGAAAGGCCCGGTGAAACGTCGCCATAACCCGTTCACGACCGGGGCCGGTCAATAAGAACAATACCTAGCGAAGGGCGTCGTCCAACCGGCCGTTCTGCTCACTTGGACGCGGTCGCCGCGCGGGGCTGCGGCCAGATCTCGTATCGCTCGGCGTCCTTGACAAGGAGCGGGAAGGAGAGTTCGACGACGAGTCCGCCGTGCGGTCCGGGGCGGGCGGAGAGGGCGGCGTCGTGGGCGGCGGCGATGGCCCGGACGATCGACAGGCCGAGGCCGTGGTGGCCGTCGCCCGCGGTGCGGCTCATGCGCTGGAACGGCTCGAAGAGTTCGTCGACGCGCTCCTCGGGGACGGCGGGCCCGGTGTTGGTGACGGTGAGGACGGCGTGCCGGCCGTGGCAGCGCACGGTGACGTCGACGGTCCCGTCGGGCACGTTGTAGTAGGCGGCGTTGTGGACGAGGTTGGCCACCAGGCGTTCCAGCAGCGCGGTGTCACCGGCGACCTGGGCGGGCTCGGTGCGGTCCACGATCCGTACGCCGTGCCGCTGGTTGTGGGGCAGCTGGGTGAGCAGGACGGACTCGACGACCTCGGCGAGGTCGACGGGCTCGGTGCGGTCCATGCCCCGCTCGCTGACGGCCAGGGTGAGCAGGGACTCCAGCAGGGCGCCCTGGTGGGTGCTGATCCGCAGCAGGCGTTCGAAGTTCTCGCGGAACGACTCGGCGGTGGCGTCGGGGTCGAGGAGACACTCCTCCAGCAGGGCGCGTTCCACGGTGAGCGGGGTGCGCAGTTCGTGGGCGGCGTTGGCGACGAACCGTTTGTGGGACTCCAGGGCGGCTTCCAGCCGGTCGAGGAGGCCGTCGACGCTGTCGGCGAGGTCGCTGATCTCGTCGCCGGGGCCCTCGACGGCGAGCCGCTCGTGGACGTTGCGGGCGGAGATGCTGCGGATGCCGGCGGTGACGGTGCGCATGGGGCGCAGCACCCGGCGGGCCAGCAGCCAGCTGAGCACGACGGAGAGACCGGCCATGATGGCGAGGGCGATACAGGACTGCACGAGCAGGTCGTGCATCTGCGCTTCGTGCATCCGGGCGGCCTGGTCGCGGAGCTGGGCGTCGAGCGCGAACTCGGGTGGCGGGGCGTCGCCGCCCTGGCCGCCGGGCTGGATGTGGATCGTGGGCTGCCGGCCGGCGTCCCCGTTGATCTCGTACTTGACGACGCTGCTGTGGGTGGGCCGGTTGACCAGCAGATAGGTCATGCCGAGCAGGACGGCGCCGGACGCGATGAACAGCAGGCCGAAGAGGACCGCGAACCGGACCCGCACCCGGCGCGGTGTCAGGCGCCGGGCGACGGCGCGCAGCCAGGACGCGGGGGCGGAGCGCAGGACGCGGTCGCGGGCTCGGGCGAGCCGGACGAGGACGGGCGGCGCCATGTCAGACCCGGTAGCCCCGGCCGGGCACGGTCTGGATCACCGAGGCGTCGAGGAGCTTGGCGCGGAGCCGGTTGACGGTCGCCTTGACGGTGGTGGTGCCGGGGTCGGCGACCTCGTCCCACACCTTGGCGAGCAGCTCGTCGGCGGGGACGGTCCGTCCCTCGGCGCCGAGCAGATAGGCGAGCACGCCGAACTCCTTGGTCGTGAGCGGCAGTTGGGTGCCGGAGTGGCTGGCGGTGCGGCGCGCGGGGTCCAGGCGCAGGGCGCCGCGGACCAGTTCGGGCTGGCGCTCCGGGTGGGCGCGGCGGCCGAGGGCGCGGGTGCGGGCGAGGAGTTCGGGCCAGGCGAAGGGTTTGGCGAGGTAGTCGTCGGCGCCGAGACCGAGGCCCTCGACGCGGTCGGCGATGGAGGCGGCCGCGGTGAGCATGAGCACCTTGGTGCGCACACCCTTGGCGGCGAGCTCGCCGCAGACGTCGTCGCCGTGCACGCCGGGGAGGTCACGGTCGAGGACGACGACGTCGTAGTCGACCTCCTCGACGAGGTCGAGCGCGGTCGAGCCGTCGTAGGCCGTGTCGACCGCGAGGCCCTGGCGGCGGAAGACTCTGGTGATCGAGTCCGCGAGCTCCGTGTGATCCTCGACCACCAGTACCCTCATCATTCCCCCTACGAGACACGCGCCACGGACCCCAGGCTGCCCCACCCCCGGTCACAGCCGGGTTACCACCTTCACAGGCTGGCGCACGGCCCCCCGCGCCGCAACAACGCTCCTCGGCCGGGCGTCAGATCCGGTAGCCGACGTGCGGGAGCGTCTCGATGACCGGCGGGTCGCCGAGCTTGCGGCGCAGCCGGCTCACGGTGACCTTGACCGCGTTGCTGAACGGGTCGGCGTCCCGGTCCCAGGCCCGCTCCAGCAGCTCCTCGGCGGAGACGACGGCACCGCCGGCGGCGAGCAGCACCTCCAGGACGGCCATCTCCTTCGGCGACAGCTCCAGCCTGCGCCCGCCGCGCAGCACGGTGCGGCGGGCCGGGTCGAGCTCGATGTCACCGCGGACGAGGACGGGCGGCACGGCGGGCTGGTCGCGTCTGTCCAGGGCCTGGACGCGGGCGATGAGCTCGGCGAAGGAGAAGGGCTTGGCGAGGTAGTCGTCGGCGCCGAGATCCAGCCCGTCGACCCGGTCGGCGAGCGTCCCGGCGGCGGTGAGCATCAGCACCCGCGACGGACAGCCCTGCCGCACCAGCGCCCGGCAGATGTCGTCCCCGTGCACGAGCGGCAGGTCACGGTCGAGTACGACGACGTCGTAGGCCCCGGTGGCGGCCCGGCTCAGCCCCTGCTCGCCGTCGTGCGCGAGCTCGACCTCCATGGCATGCCGCCGCAGCCCCCTCGCGACACTCTCCGCGAGATCCTTGTGGTCCTCCACGATCAGTACGCGCATGTCCCCACCCTGACACCCGGAAGGTCACCCAGGGGTAACAAGCAGACACGGCAGGCACGACCGCGCCTGCTCTCGGAGCCCCCTGTCGGATTCGAACCGACGACCTACGCATTACAAGTGCGTTGCTCTGGCCATCTGAGCTAAGGAGGCAGACGTACGGCTGTCGCGTACGCGCCCGTGCAGTGTACCCAGGTCCCGGCGGAGCCTTCTCGAAAATTTCGACGAAGTTCACATGCCCCGGACTACTGACAGATCCGGCGAACGCCAGGTAGCGTCCCCTCAAGTTCACCTGTGTGGACTACACCACCACCTTCCTACAACGGATCGTCCGGCACGTTCCTGCCGGTAGAAGGGGGCCCTTCACCATGGCCACTGTCTCGTTCGACAAGGCGACCCGGATCTACCCGGGTTCCGAGAAGCCCGCCGTAGACGCGCTCGACATCCAGATCGAGGACGGGGAGTTCCTCGTCCTGGTCGGCCCGTCCGGCTGCGGCAAGTCCACCTCGCTCCGCATGCTGGCGGGGCTCGAGGACGTCAACGCCGGCGCCATCCGCATCGGTGACCGCGACGTCACGCACCTGCCGCCGAAGGACCGGGACATCGCCATGGTGTTCCAGAACTACGCGCTGTACCCGCACATGACGGTCGCCGACAACATGGGCTTCGCGCTCAAGATCGCCGGCGTGCCGAAGGCCGAGATCAAGCAGAAGGTCGAGGACGCGGCGAAGATCCTCGACCTCACCGAGTACCTGGGCCGCAAGCCGAAAGCGCTCTCCGGCGGTCAGCGCCAGCGTGTCGCCATGGGTCGCGCCATCGTGCGTGAGCCGCAGGTCTTCCTCATGGACGAGCCGCTGTCGAACCTCGACGCCAAGCTCCGTGTCTCGACCCGTACGCAGATCGCGTCGCTCCAGCGCCGCCTCGGCATCACCACCGTCTACGTCACCCACGACCAGGTCGAGGCCATGACGATGGGCGACCGCGTGGCGGTCCTCAAGGACGGTCTGCTCCAGCAGATCGACACCCCGCGCAACATGTACGACCGCCCGGCGAACCTCTTCGTCGCCGGCTTCATCGGCTCCCCCGCGATGAACCTGGTCGAGGTCCCGATCGCCGACGGCGGCGTGAAGTTCGGCAAGTCGGTCGTGCCGGTGGACCGTGACGCGCTTTCCGCCGCCACGGACAAGACCGTGACCGTCGGTGTCCGCCCGGAGCACTTCGACGTGGCCGGCTCGGACGCGGAGAAGGGTCTCGCGATCACCGTGAACGTCGTCGAGGAGCTCGGCGCCGACGCGTACGTCTACGGCACCGCGAAGGTCGGCGACGACGCCAAGGACCTCGTCGTCCGCGTCAGCGGCCGTGACGTCCCGGAGAAGGGCAGCACGCTGCACGTCGTCCCGCGCGCGGGCGAGACCCACGTGTTCTCGACGTCGACGGGCGCCCGTCTGTCGGACTGACGCGACACAACCAACAACAGAACAACCCGGGGTAAATCACCCAGGTTGACGAGAAGGGCCCCGTAGACCGCTGCGGGGCCCTTCTCGCGCCCCCGGGACCGCATCCAAATACCCCGGCAGACCGGGCATTTCGAGCCGTGTGCGTCAACGCCTTACCCAATTCGAGGCACCAGTTCATCCCCCGAACCGGTGACTAAATGTCGCCAAATCATCACCCCGCGCTACCCTCACACGCGTGAAGCACTCCACTAACCCACAGACGCGACGCGGCCGGGGCCCCGCCCGCCGTATCGGCCGCACGCTCGCCCTTGTCCTGCCCGTCTTCCTGGTGCTCTCCGGGACCCTCGCGGTCACCCGGGTCAACTGGACGGGGAGCCCCTCGGACTCGGTGCTCACCGCCTCCGACATCTCGGCGGCGCGTGCGAAGGCCCGTGCCCCGCAGGACGTGCTGCGCGACAAGCTCCTGACGGAGCTCCAGGAGGAGAACCCTGGCATCGCGCTGACCCACCTCCAGGAGGCCGTCAACGACCGCCCGTCGCTCGCGAAGCACTGCGCGTCCATCGCCCGTGCGCTGGGCCGCGCGGCGGTGCGGGTGTACGGCCCGACGCGGGCGCAGTCGTACGCCCGGCCTGTCTGCGACACCTCCTTCGCCACGGGTGTGGCGGCCTCGCACACCTAGAGCCTGCCGAGGCTCACTGGAATTCGCTGTTCCACTTGTGGAGCGTTACGGCTGAATAAGAAACGGTTACCGGCAGAAGCCGCGAGCGGGACGCCACGTACAGTTCGGTCATGACCGATCCGAACGCCGCGTCCCGCCCCGTTCAAGCCGTCGTCCTGGCAGGTGGCCAGGGTTCACGGCTGCGCCCCTACACCGACGACCGGCCCAAGCCGATGGTCGAGATCCCCGGCACGGGGACGCCGATCATCGGCCATCAGCTTGCCTGGCTCGCCGAGGAGGGCGTGACCGATGTGGTGGTCAGCTGCGGCCACCTCGCCGACGTCCTGCAGAAGTGGCTGGACTCCGCCGATCTGCCGGTGAACGTGACGACCGTCGTCGAGACGGAGCCGCTGGGCCGCGGTGGCGGCCTCAAGTACGCGGCGGCGCATCTCCCACACCCCGACAAGCCCTGGTACGCGACCAACGGTGACATCTGGACCCGCTTCTCGCTGCGCGAGATGGCGGACTTCCACACCGAGCGCGACGCGGTGGCGACGCTGGCGCTGGCGCGCCCGCGGATTCCGTGGGGTGCCGTGCAGACCGACGGGTTCGGTCACGTCACCGACTTCATCGAGTCGCCGCCGACGACGTACGAGATCAATGCCGGTGTGTACGTCTTCTCGCCGGAGTTCGCCGAGATGCTCCCCGAGCGCGGGGACCACGAGCGGACGACGTTCCCGCATCTGGCGCGCGAGCTGCGGCTGGCCGGGTTCCCGATCCCGCAGGGGGCGTACTGGCGGGCGATCGACACGGCGAAGGACCTGACGGAGGCGGCGAAGGAACTGGCGGCGCTGGGCCGGTAGCAGCCCCAATAGTCCCCAGCAGTACGGAACATCACGAACATACTGAACATCACGAAGGGCCCCGCGGCTGCGGGGCCCTTCGTCGTCGGGCCTGCGGTTCAGCCGGTGGGTTGCCCGAGGATGCCTCCCACCGGCCCGTCTACCCCAACAGGCCGCCTACCAGGCCCGGTTCACCGGAGGACGTGCCTCCCGTGTCCGTTCCTCCGCTGGAGCCGGTGCCGCCGGTGGAGCCGGTCGGTCCTGAGCTGGTGCTGGGGGCCTGCTGGGCCGGGGAGGACTGCTGGGGCGGCGCCTGGCCGGTGCCCTGGGTCTGGCTGGGCGTGCCGGCCGTGCCGGTGTCGCGGGTGGCGCCCGGGGTGGTCGCGGCGCCGGAGGGGGTGGAACCGGCCGTGGCGCCCTGGGTGGGCGACGTGGAGGCCTTGGGGCGCTTCTTGTGCTTGGCCGGGTCCTGCGGGAGCGGGGAGCCCGGAAGCTCGTTGCGCGGGGCCTCGCCGGGCCCGGGGACGACGACCCGGTCGGCGTCCCGGACGGCACCGCCGAGGAGGGAGCCGATCAGCAGCGTGAGGCCGATGACGATGGCCGTCACGAGGGCGCCGCGGCGCAGGACGTAGCGGCGCAGGTCCCAGATGTCGGAGCGGGGTCCGAGGCGACGCCAGGCACTGCCCGCGAGCCGCCCGTCGATGGAGTAGACGGGGGCGCCGGCGATGATCAGCGGGGACCAGGCGGCGAGGTAGATGATGTCGGGCGCGTCGTAGGCGGGGACGCTCTTCCAGCTGACCGTGAGGAGCAGCGCGGCGGAGAGCAGCGCGCCGAAGGCGGCGGCGACGCGCTGCCAGCAGCCGAGGATGGTGAGGACGCCGACGATGACCTGGAGGAAGGCGATGACCAGGCCGGAGCCGACGGGGTGGTGCAGCGCGAACTGGCGCAGCGGCTCGGCGACTTCCCAGGGGTGCAGGGTGTTGAGCCACTTGACCATGGAGCCGCGCTTGCCGCCGTCGAAGTAGACGGGGTCGCACAGCTTGCCCATGCCGGCGTAGATGGAGATGAAGCCGAGGAAGATGCGCAGCGGGAGGAGGACGACGCCGAGGTTCATGCGGCGGCCCGGGTAGTAGGCGTGCCGGGCGGGGTCGTCGCCGTGGCGCCTGCCGGGGGTGCCGGTCTCCGCGTCGACCGCTTCGGCGAACTGCTCGTCCGCGTAGGCGAGTTCCTCGTCGTAGGCACTGCCCACCGTGCGCATGCCGGGCAGCAGCGGCTCGTGGGTGCGCTGGGCGCCGACGACGGGGGTCTCGACGGTCTGGGTCAACGCGTCGTCGTAGCCGGGGTCGTAGCCGCCGTCGACGCCGACACGGGGGATGACCTGAGTGGCTCCGGCGTCGGCGGCCGGCTCCTCGACGGGGCGGACGCCGCCTCGCACGGCCTGGAGCAGGCGGTGGGCGCCGGTGTCGTCGGGGGCGGACTTGCCGCTCCAGACGACGGGCCGGCGGCGCGCCGCACCGGTGCCCGTGGCACCGACGGCGGGCATCCGGGCGGTGTCCTCGGTGGCGCTCAAGTGCCGGGCGATCCGCGGGGATTGGGCCGCGCGTCTCGTCGTCGCGCCCAACTGCACGCGGAAGCTGGCGTGATTGACGATGATCTGCGCCGGATCGCTCGGCACCTTCACCATGCTCAGCGCGGGAGCGTCGTCGAGTCCGGAGGCGAATCCGGAGTTGAAGCCCGACGAGCGGTCCCCCGTGGGTGTGCGGGGTGTTCTGGTGTCCACACTCATCTAACCGAGTGACGTGTGTTTAGGACACTGCTTTGACCGCCCGGATGTGTCCGGACCCCGTCAAGCTTGCACAGAACACCCCGATTACCCCGTACGGGTGAGGACGGGCACGCGCGTTCAGGTGCGGCGGGCGCCGCGGAAGCGCCCCGCCATCAGCCGCGCCGACGCGCCGCCTCGTACAGCACGATCCCCGCCGCCACACCGGCGTTGAGGGACTCGGCGCCGCCCGGCATCGGGATGCGGACGCGGAAGTCGCAGGTCTCGCCGACGAGTCGGGACAGGCCCTTGCCCTCGCTGCCGACCACGATGACGACCGGGCCGTCGAGGGCGTCCAGTTCGCCGACCTCGTGCTCACCGTCGGCGGCGAGGCCGACGACGACGATGCCGGCCTTCTTGTAGCCCTCCAGGGCGCGCGTGAGGTTGGTGGCGCGGGCGACCGGCGTCCGGGCGGCCGTACCGGCGGACGTCTTCCAGGCACCGGCGGTCATGCCGGCCGCGCGCCGCTCGGGCACGACGACACCGTGGCCGCCGAAGGCGGAGACGGAGCGGACGACGGCGCCCAGGTTGCGCGGGTCGGTCACGCCGTCCAGCGCGACGATCAGCGGGTCCTCGCCGTCGTCGTAGGCGGCGCTGGCGAGGTCCTCGGGGTGCGCGTACTCGTACGGCGGGACCTGGAGGACGAGGCCCTGGTGGTTGAGGCCGTTGGTCATGCGGTCGAGCTCGGGGCGGGGGGCCTCCATGAGGTTGATCCCGCCGCGCTCGGCCGCGAGCTGGAGCGCCTCGCGCACCCGCTCGTCGTTGTCGATGAACTGCTGGACGTAGAGCGTCGTCGCCGGCACGCCCTCACGCAGCGCCTCGACGACGGGGTTGCGCCCGACGACCATCTCGGAGGTGCCCTTGCCGCCCCGGCCGCGCGGCACGGGACGACGCGCCGCCTGCTTGGCCTTGGCGGTGGCGATGCGGTTCTTCTTGTGCTTCTTGCGCATCTCGGCGGGCGGGGTCGGGCCCTTGCCCTCGAGACCCTTGCGTCGCTGGCCGCCACTGCCGACCTGCGCGCCCTTCTTGCCGGACATGCGGCGGTTGTTGGCTGCCATGACCTACCTGTCCTACGTCGTCGAAATGTTCGTACGTCTGTGAAGTGTGCTCTATGAAGTGTGCCGCCCGGAGAGCCGGACGGCACAATCGATCTTCGTGACCGGGGTGGGGCTCAGCGGGGGCCGAGGCTCCAGCGCGGTCCCTGGGGGCTGTCCTCGATGGCCAGTCCGGACTGGTTGAGCTGGTCGCGGATGGCGTCCGCGGTGGCCCAGTCCTTGCGTCCGCGGGCGGCCTCGCGCTGGTCGAGGACGAGGCGGACGAGGCTGTCGACCACGCCGTGCAGGTCCTCGCCGCGGTCGGTCTCGCCGGCCCAGTGCGGGTCGAGCGGGTCCAGGCCGAGGACGCCGAGCATGGCGCGGACCTCGGCGAGCCGGGCCACGGCGGCTTCCTTGTCGTCGGCGGCCAGGGCGGAGTTGCCCTGGCGGACCGTGGTGTGGACGATGGCGAGCGCCTGTGGGACGCCCAGGTCGTCGTCCATGGCCTCGGCGAAGGCGGGCGGGACGTCGGCGGCGGGCTCGACCGTCCCCCCGGCCTTCTCCACGACGCGCTGGATGAAGCCCTCGATGCGCGCGAACGCCGACTCGGCCTCGCGCAGCGACTCCTCGCTGTACTCGATCATCGAGCGGTAGTGCGGGGTGCCGAGGTAGTAGCGCAGCACGATCGGGCGCCAGGCCTTGACCATCTCGCTGACCAGCACGCTGTTGCCCAGCGACTTGGACATCTTGTCGCCCGCCATGGTGACCCAGGCGTTGTGCACCCAGTACTGCGCGAAGTCGTCGCCGAAGGCCTTGGCCTGGGCGATCTCGTTCTCGTGGTGCGGGAAGATCAGGTCGAGGCCGCCGCCGTGGATGTCGAAGGCGGTGCCGAGGTATTTGTGCGCCATGGCCGAGCACTCCAGGTGCCAGCCGGGGCGCCCGCGGCCCCACGGCGTGCCCCAGGTGGGCTCGCCGGGCTTGGCGGACTTCCACATGGCGAAGTCGCGCGGGTCCCGCTTGCCGGTCTCGCCCTCGCCGGACGGCTGGAGCAGGTTGTCCAGCTCCTGCCGGGACAGCTCCAGGTAGCCGGGGAAGGAGCGCACGTCGAAGTAGACGTTGCCGTCGGCCTCGTAGGCGTGGCCGCGCTCGATGAGGCCCTGCATCATCTCGACCATCTCGGTCACATGGCCGGTGGCCCGCGGCTCGTAGGTGGGCGGGAGGCAGCCGAGGGCGGCGTAGCCCTCGTTGAAGGCGCGTTCGTTCTCGTACCCGATGGACCACCAGGGGCGGCCCTGTTCGGCCGCCTTGGCGATGATCTTGTCGTCGATGTCCGTGACGTTCCTGATGAACGTCACGTCATAGCCGCGGTACTCGAACCACCGGCGCATGATGTCGAAGTTGAGCCCCGACCGGATGTGCCCGATGTGCGGTGCGGCCTGCACGGTGGCACCACAGAGGTAGATCGAGACGCAGCCCGGCGTGAGCGGGGTGAAGTCACGGATCTGCCGGGCGTTGGTGTCGTACAGGCGAATAGTCACGAGACCAGGGTAGTAGGCGATGCCTAGTGCATCGGACGGATGTGGATAACAGTCATCCTCGGGTTCGTCCGAGGATTCATAAGAGGGTTCATCCTCGGGTTCGGACGACCAGTGCGGTCGCCACCGCCATCAGTCCTTCGTCCCTGCCGGGGAAGCCCAGTCCGTCCGTGGTCGCGCCCGACACCGACACCGGTGCCCCGGCCGCCTCGGACAGGATCTTCTGCGCCTCGTCCCGCCGCTTGCCGATCTTCGGGCGCGGTCCCACGACCTGTACGGCGATGTTCCCGATCCGGAATCCGGCGTCCCGCACGATCCGCGCGGCCTCCGTCAACAAGGTGATCCCGGAAGCACCCGACCACTCGGGCCGACCGGTGCCGAAGTGCTGACCGAGGTCGCCGAGGCCCGCCGCGGAGAACAGCGCGTTGCAGGCGGCGTGCGCGACGACGTCGGCGTCGGAGTGACCGGCCAGGCCCGGGCCCTCGCCCTCCCATTTCAGCCCGGCGCACCACAGCTCGCGACCCTCTTCGAAGGCGTGGATGTCGGTACCGATGCCGACCTGGGGGAGGACCATGGGTGTCTCAGAAGCCATCGTTGAGCCTCCTGCGGGCCAGGACCGCCTCGGCGAGCACGAGGTCGAGGGGGCGGGTCACCTTGAAGGCCTCTTCATGCCCGGGCACGACCACGACGGTCAGGCCGAGCTGCTCGACCATGCTGGCGTCGTCGGTGACGTTGTCGGTGACCGTCTCGTGGGCGCGGACCAGGGTGGCCCGGTCGAAGCCCTGCGGGGTCTGCACCGCACGCAGCCGGGCGCGCTCGGGGGTGGCGACGACCGGCTCGGGGTCGCCCGCGGCCGAGGCGGGCTCGACCTCCTTGACGGTGTCGGCGAGCGGCAGCGCGGGCACGACGGCCGGCGCGCCGTCCCGTACGGCCTCGATGACGGCGTCGACGGTGTCCACCGGGACCAGCGGGCGGGCCGCGTCATGGACGAGGACGATGTCGTACTCCGGCGGCAGGGCGTCCAGGCCGAGCTTCACGGAGTCCTGGCGCTCGGCGCCGCCCGGGACGATGAGGAAGTCGGTGCGCTCGGGCAGGGCGTGCGCGTCGAGGAGGCTCTTGACCTCGGCGGCGCCGTCGGGCGGGGCCACGACGACGACCAGGGAGACCGCGCGGGAGGCGGCCATCGCGCGGACCGCGTGGATCAGCATCGGGGTGCCGTTCAGCGCGCGGAGTGCTTTGGGGGCGCCTGGACCAAGGCGTACGCCCCGGCCGGCGGCCGGGATCACGACCGCTGTGCGGGCTTCGGCACGGGCCGTCGTGGGCGAAGGGCGCGAATCGTCAGACATCGGTTCCTGTCAGGTTTGTGTGCTCGGCCAACGTGGGTACGACAGACAGCGTGCCGGGCGCGACGCCTTGACCGGACCCTTCCGTGACGCGCCGGTCGAGCCAGCTGCCCGGGCCCGGCACGCCAAGTATCGGGGGCTCCAGGTGTCGGGGGTCCCCATCCCAGTGGTCGCACCGGACGGTTGCGTGCGAACGTACGGTGTCCGGGCATGGACATGCCGCAGCGCCCGGCGACTGTGGAATGTCATCGGGCACCGCGGCATTTTCAGAGTGCTGGCCTGGCGGCAGCGGGCGTCGTCAGGACGCGAGGACCTCGTCGAGCAGGGCCTCGGCCTTGTCCTCGTTCGTGTTCTCCGCGAGGGCGAGCTCGCTCACCAGGATCTGGCGGGCCTTGGCGAGCATGCGCTTCTCACCGGCGGAGAGTCCACGCTCGCGCTCACGACGCCACAGGTCACGCACTACTTCCGCGACCTTGATGACATCGCCGGAGGCGAGCTTCTCCAGATTTGCCTTGTAGCGACGGGACCAGTTCGTGGGCTCCTCGGCGTACGGCGCGCGCAGCACCTCGAAGACCCGGTCCAGCCCGTCCTGACCGACCACATCACGCACGCCGACGAACTCCGCATTGTCCGCTGGCACACGTACCGTCAGGTCACCCTGGGCGACCTTCAGCACCAAGTAGGTCTTGTCCACGCCTTTGATCTGGCGAGTTTCGATGGCCTCGATCAGCGCGGCCCCGTGATGGGGATAGACCACGGTGTCGCCAACCTTGAACGTCATGTGACAGGTACCCCTTCCGTGGCTATCCAGGGTAACACGGAAACTGTGCGTTCTGAATGGCGTTTTCGCAGGTCAGGGCATATCTCGGGGCTTGACAACAGCAACAGGAACGTGCTGCGGAGGGCGAGCGGAAGAAGGTATTCGCAGGTCGGAGCGGCTGTCCGGGGGAGGTGAAACCCGTACGTTACACGCATCCGGAGGGCCTCCAGGAAGGACGAACGTCCCCATATGTCTGGTTCCATGTGTGCGACTTCCGCTACTCCGTTCGGTACCCGGAGTCGCTTCCGCGCCGAATCCGGAATTGATCACTCGCAATCCCGCGCAATCACGAGCGCCCACCGGATCACCCCGTGATCAATTCCGTGGGCGATCACGGAATCCTTCACTGAAGATTTGCGAGCGGTGGTGCGCGGCTCTTTGGGGCCGACCTCTTATGTGAATGCCGGACGAGAACGGCGCCAAAGTGACTCGGGAGTCACTGGTGAAGGCCGTGACTCGGCGCCCTCCTTCGCGCGCCGGCTACCCCTGCTGAGGGAAGCCGACCGCTTGAGGGGAGGGTCGGGTGCGGCGACGCGGGAACGGCTCGGTAACCTAAGGCCGCTGACAGACACTTAGGGCGGCTTTATGCAGTGCCCGCCCGTTCGAGTCAAGGAGTTGCCGCCGCCGTGAGCAGCAGCCTTCGACGCGGCGCCCTCGCCGCCGCCGCCATCGCGTTCTCGATCGCCTCGCTCGCCGCGTGCGGCGCCGGCAACAACGCCCAGACACTGGAGATCAAGCCGGACAACGCGGCCACCACCGTCGGCGTGATCAAGGTGCAGAACGCCCTCGTCATCACCCAGCCCGACGCGCAGTCCACCGGCCCGGCCGTGATCTCCGCGACCCTGTTCAACAGCGGCACCAGCGCGCAGACGCTGGACGCGATCACCGTGGCCGGCGTCAGCGGACCCGCCGAGCTCTCCCCCGCCAAGGGCAAGGGCAAGCTGACCGTCCCGGCGGGCGGCTCCCTCGTCCTCGGCGGCGAGGGCAACGCCTCCGCGGTCCTGTCCGGCAGCCGTGAGGGCCTGAAGGACGGTGCCGCGCAGAAGGTCACCTTCTCCTTCAGCAAGACCGGCGACGTGAGCCTGCAGGCCTTCATCGTCCCGGCCAAGAGCTACTTCGAGAAGTGGGGCCCGACCGAGCTGCCGTCGACCCCCGCGGAGACGTCCCCGTCCCCGACCGGGTCCGAGTCCGCCACCGGCTCGGCGACCCCGTCGGGCGAGGCGACGGCGTCGGTGTCGGCGAGCGAGAGCGCGGCCCACTGAGCAAGTCGTACGACGAAGGGCGGGACCTCACCCAGGAGGTCCCGCCCTTCGTTCGTCGTACGACGGTTTACGGCTCGAACTTGTAGCCCAGGCCCCGGACCGTCACCAGGTACCGCGGCGCCCCCGGGTCCGGCTCGATCTTCGCGCGCAGGCGCTTGACGTGGACGTCGAGGGTCTTGGTGTCGCCCACGTAGTCGGCGCCCCACACGCGGTCGATGAGCTGCATGCGGGTCAGGACGCGTCCCGCGTTGCGCAGGAGCATCTCGAGGAGGTCGAACTCCTTGAGAGGGAGATCGACCTTCGAGCCGGAGACCGTGACCACGTGACGGTCCACGTCCATGCGGACCGGGCCCGCCTCCAGGGCGGCCGGGGTGACCTCCTCGGGCTCGCCGCGGCGACGCAGTACGGCGCGGATCCGGGCGACCAGCTCGCGCGAGGAGAACGGCTTGGTGACATAGTCGTCGGCTCCTATCTCCAGGCCTACGACCTTGTCGATCTCGCTGTCCTTGGCGGTCACCATGATGACCGGGACGTTGGAACGGCCGCGCAGCTGGCGGCAGACCTCGGTGCCCGGCAGGCCGGGCAGCATCAGGTCGAGGAGGACGAGGTCGGCGCCGTTGCGCTCGAACTCGTCGAGTCCGTCGGGGCCCGTGGTCGCCACTGCGACCTCGAAGCCCTCCTTGCGGAGCATGTACGACAGGGCGTCGGAGAAGGACTCCTCGTCCTCGACGACAAGCACTCGGGTCACGGAAGGACCTCCGGGGCGGGAAGCGGTTCGTACGGGGATGAGTCGGTGGGCCCGCCGGTCTCGTCGTCGAGGCCGGACTGGTGTGGTGCGCGGTCGCGGGCGGCCCCCGCCTCCGGCAGTCGCAGGGTGAAGGTGGAGCCCTGACCCTCGGAGCTCCACACCGTGACCTCCCCGCCGTGCGAGGCGGCCACGTGTTTGACGATCGCGAGACCCAGGCCGGTGCCGCCCGTCTGGCGGGAGCGGGCCGGGTCGACGCGGTAGAAGCGCTCGAAGATGCGCTCCTTGTCCTTGTCGGAGATGCCGATGCCCTGGTCGGTCACGGCGATCTCGATGAGCTCTCCGCCGGGCGCGGTCACCCGGCGGGCGGCTATGCCCACCCGGGTGCGGGCCGGGGAGTAGTTCACGGCGTTCTCGACGAGGTTGCCGAGGGCGGCGGCGAGCTGGCCGCGGTTGCCCCAGATCCTCAGGTCGGCGGTGCCGCCCGCCCGTCGCCCGCCATCACCCTGTTCGAGCCCTTCGGGCACCGCCACACTCGCAGCCATCGTGATCTGCTTGGTGCCGGCCTGGTGGCGGCAGCGGTCGATGGCCTCGGCGACGAGTTCGTCGACCCGGACCGGCTCGGCGTCCTCCAGCGGGTCGTCGTTCTGGACCCGCGACAGATCGATGAGCTCCTGCACCAGGTTGGTGAGCCGGGTCGCCTCTATCTGCATCCGCCCGGCGAAGCGCGTCACGGCCTCCGGGTCGTCGGACGCGTCCATGACGGCCTCGGAGAGCAGGGAGAGCGCGCCGACCGGCGTCTTGAGCTCATGGCTGACGTTCGCGACGAAGTCGCGTCGTACCGCCTCGATACGCCGGGCCTCGGTGAGGTCCTCGACGAGGAGCAGCACCAGCCGCGATCCCAGGGGCGCGACGCGGGCCGAGACGGCGAGGGCCTCCCCGCGCCCGGTGCCGCGCCTGGGGAGGTCCAGTTCGACCTGTCGTATCTCCCCGTCCCGTCTGGTGTCGCGGGCCATCAGGAGCATCGGCTCGACGGCCAGCTTCCCGCCCCGGACCAGGCCGAGCGCGTACGCGGCGGAGCTGGCCTTGACGACGGAGTCGGCCTCGTCGAGGACGACCGCCGAGGAGCGCAGGACGGACAGGACGGTGTCCACGCCCGGCGGAAGCACCGGGTCGGTGTGCAGGGAGGTACGTGTGGGGCGTTTCTGCTCCCGCTCGCTGAAGCGGAACGCCAGCATGGCGATCACGCCGGTGAGCACTCCGGCGATCGCTGCCGCTGCGGCGACCGCCGCGTTCACGTCCATGCATCCAGGTTAGGCACGGGATCGGTCCTGGCCACAGCCATCGGGGTGCGACCTCGAACACTCGTCGCCCAGAGTTCACCTTGGAGCCAGGGATGGTTCATTTGGGGTGGCGGAAAACGACGCGTACAGGGCCGAACGTGGGAGCGTGGGGTTCACAGCGCCGGTCGACCGGAGCCTTCCCAGGCTCCGTCCGGAGCCCTTCCGGGCTTCCCGGAGGCTGGTTCTGGCCCCCGGAACCCCCGAGGCAGACGTAAGAGAGGGACCCCTGATGCGGGACGCGTACCACGAGGAACTGGACTCGATCGGCGACGGTCTGGTGGAGATGGCCCGGCTGGTGGGGTCGGCGATCGGGCGCGCCACGACGGCCATCCTCGACTCCGACCTGAAGCTGGCCGAGAGCGTGATCGAGGCCGACCAGAAGGTGGACGACCTCCAGCACGACCTGGAGGCACGGGCCATAGCCCTGCTGGCGCGGCAGCAGCCGGTGGCGACGGATCTGCGGATCGTCGTCACGTCGCTGCGGATGTCGGCGGACCTGGAGCGCTCGGGCGACCTGGCCCAGCACGTCGCGAAGCTCGCCCGCCTGCGCTTCCCCGAGCGCGCGATCCCCCACGACCTGCACGCGACCATCCTGGAGATGGGCCAGCTCGCGCAGCGCCTGATGGCCAAGGCGGCGGAGGTCATCATCACCAAGGACGTCGACCTGGCGCTCCAGCTGGAGCAGGACGACGACGAGATGGACCTGCTGCACCGCACGCTCTTCCAGCACCTGCTGGACGACAAGTGGAAGCACGGCATCGAGACGGCCGTCGACGTGACCCTGCTGGGCCGCTACTACGAGCGGTTCGCCGACCACGCGGTGTCGGTGGCGAAGCGGGTGGTGTACCTGGTGACGGGCGAGCACGCGGACGAGCTGACGGCGGACATCCAGCCGGTGACCGGGGTGGAGGGGGCCTGACGTCGGGCGCGGGGCCTCTTCGGGGCACGTCGGGGATCTGACGTCGGGCGCGGGGCCTCTTCGGGGCACGTCGGGGACCTGACGTCGGGCGCGTGGGCGCCTGTTCGGGGCGCGCGCAAGCCTCAGTGCGCCGTTGATGCGACCTGCTGGGCGGGCATGCAATGGGCACAGGGTCTGATCCGAGGGCCGAGAGTTCAGACCCCTGCCTCGAGGAGGACCCATGGCCGACACCCCGAGCAAGACACCCGACCCCACCCAGGAACGCCAGACCGACCAGCCCACCGAGGCCAGGAACCTGCTCCTGATCGGCGCGTGCGGCTGCGGCTCGGGCTGCGGCTGCGGCTGCCAGTCGGGCAATCCGTGCCAGTGCGGCTGACGTAGGGCGACTGTCTCTCGTACGGCTTGAAGGGCCCCGGTGTGCGCACGCGTGCGCGCGCCGGGGCCCTTCGCTGTGCGGTCGCCCGGGTGCAGGGGTGGGGCGCGGGGCGCAGCATGGAGAGGAGGACGACGGAACGGGAAGGGGGTGTAGGACCATGACCCGCTTCATGGACGTACACCACGGCATGGAAGGCATCACGGCCGACCAGCTGCGCGAGGCCCACGAGGCCGACCTCGCGATAGAGAAGGACGAGAAGGTCCACTTCGAACGGGCCTGGGCGGACCCCGAGTCCGGCACGGTGTACTGCCTCTCGGAGGCCCCGTCGGCCGAGGCGGTCCAGCGCGTCCACGAACGCGCGGGCCACAAGGCGGACGAGATCCACGCAGTGCCGTTGTCGGTCTGAGCCACCGCTGCGTGAAAATGCCCCCCGTCCGCGCCGTTCGCGCAGATGGGAGGCAGGATCACGTTCTCTACTTCTTCTTGCGCTGGGTGTTGTCGGGGATCTTGGGGAACTGGGACTTTGCAGCTCAGGGCGGTGCGCTTGGGGTTCTGAAGAGTCAACGTTGGTCGACGTTGGCCACTGTCGAGCGGCATCGGACGGCCCAGGGACGGCCCAGGCTCCTTACGGAGACGGGCGCGACTCAGATCTCGAACAGCGCATCTCCTTGTGTCTGAGGCGCCGGATCGAGCACCTGGCGCAGCTCGCCGATGCTTCGTTCCCAGGCTCTGCCGCCCTCAGACTCCTTCCAACACTCGAAGAGCTCGGATTCGTCTGCGAGGACCCGGTCCAGGACTTCCACGGCCAACGACCTGAGATCCGCGGGCAGGTTCGGAATCGGCTCTTCAGGGCCCCTCGGACCCGGGTCTGACCCTTCGCGTGTACGCGCACCTGATGCCGTCCAGCCAGGAGCGCACTCGAAAAGCCGTGGCTGCCGTCTTCGAGGGCGCATACGCTCCCGTTCGCTGAGGCAGGAGGGCGAGATGTCCGACGAAGAGGGCACGGAGTACTACACGCTGATCTGCGACGACCCGTCCCACGAGGTGGTGCTCGTCGACTGCGGAGCCCGCGAAATGGATGTGGTTCTGGCAGTGCGCAAGGTGACCGGGCAGAGCTTGTGGCACAGCCGGGAGCTGGCACGCCAAGCGCCCGTCACCCTCCTTGGGGGTCTGTCTGCGTACAGGGCCCAGTCCTCTGTCGCGGTACTCCAGAGCGCCGGTGCCAGAGCGGAGTGGAGACAGGAGGCGGAGCCTGGAGAGCGCGCGGTCCCATCGCCCTGACGGCCCGGAGACGGCCCAGAGGCACCGAAAAGCCCCCTTCCAGCGGAGAACCCGCAGGTAGGGGGCTTCTTCAGCTCGGCTTACTTCTTCTTGCCCTGGTTCTTGACCGCCTCGATCGCCGCCGCTGCCGCCTCCGGGTCGAGGTAGCGGCCGCCCGGGGTGACCGGGGTGAAGTCGGCGTCGAGTTCGTAGTACAGGGGGATGCCCGTCGGGATGTTCAGGCCCGCGATGTCGGCGTCCGAGATGCCGTCCAGGTGCTTGACCAGGGCGCGGAGGCTGTTGCCGTGGGCGGCGACGAGGACCGTGCGGCCGGCCAGGAGGTCGGGGACGATGCCGTCGTACCAGTAGGGGAGCATGCGGACGACGACGTCCTTCAGGCACTCCGTGCGCGGGCGCAGCTCCGGGGGGATGGAGGAGTAGCGGGGGTCCGCGGACTGGGAGAACTCCGTGCCGTCCTCGAGGGGCGGGGGCGGGGTGTCGTACGAGCGGCGCCAGAGCATGAACTGCTCCTCGCCGAACTCCGCGAGGGTCTGCGCCTTGTCCTTGCCCTGGAGGGCGCCGTAGTGGCGCTCGTTCAGGCGCCAGCTGCGGTGGACCGGGATCCAGTGGCGGTCGGCGGCCTCCAGGGCCAGCTGCGCCGTGCGGATCGCTCGCTTCTGGAGGGACGTGTGGACCACGTCGGGCAGGAGATCGGCGTCCTTCAGGAGCTCGCCACCGCGGACCGCCTCCTTCTCGCCCTTCTCGTTGAGGTTGACGTCCACCCAGCCGGTGAACAGGTTCTTCGCGTTCCACTCGCTCTCGCCGTGGCGGAGGAGGATCAGCTTGTACGGTGCGTCGGCCATGCGTATGAGCGTAATCCAAGGGGTCCGCCGCTCGCGCCCGCGCTCGATGGGCGGACGCTTGACGGGATCTGTTAATTGAGTGGTCTTGCCGGACCCTCTCCTTGTAAGTTCTCATCGCCGCTTGGGACACTTACATCACCGGGGGATCCGCCATGCCACTCGTCACCATGAGACGCGCTCTGCGAGAGACCGTCTCCGGGCTCCCCCGCGAGTTCTGGTGGCTGTGGACCAGCACCCTCGTCAACCGCCTCGGCGCCTTCGTCGCCACCTTCATGGCGCTCTATCTGACGCTCGACCGGGGGTACAGCGCCGCCTACGCCGGCCTCGTCGCCTCGCTGCACGGGCTGGGCGGTGTCGTCTCCTCCGTGGGGGCCGGGGTCATGACCGACCGGCTCGGGCGGCGGCCCACCCTGCTCGTCGCGCAGGGCTCGACCGCCCTGTCCGTCGCCCTGCTCGGGTTCATGCACCACCCCGCCGCCATCGCCGCCGTCGCCTTCCTCGTCGGCCTGACCTCGAACGCCTCACGACCGGCCGTGCAGGCGATGATGGCCGACATCGTGCGGCCCGAGGACCGGGTGCGGGCCTTCTCGCTCAACTACTGGGCGATCAACCTCGGCTTCGCCGTCTCCTCCATGGGCGCCGGGTTCATCGCCGAGTTCAGCTACCTCGCCGGTTTCCTCATCGAGGCAGGCATGACCGCCGTGTGCGCGATCGTGGTCTTCCTGAAGCTGCCCGAGTCGCGGCCCGAGCGCACGCCGAGCGAGGAGAAGGCGGACACCGAGGTCGGCCTCCGGACCGTGCTGCGCGACGGGCGGTACATGGGTGTCGTCGGACTGTCCTTCCTCGTCGCCCTCGTCTTCCAGCAGGGCGCGGTCGGGCTTCCGGTGGCCATGGGCGAGGCCGGGTTCACGCCCGCCGACTACGGCATGGCCATCGCCGTCAACGGCGTGCTGATCGTCGCGCTCCAGATCCCCGTCACCCGGTTCATCCAGCACCGCGATCCGCGCCGGCTGCTCGTCGTCTCGTCCCTCCTCGCCGGCTACGGCTTCGGGCTGACCGCCTTCGCCGGGTCCATCGGCGTCTTCGCCCTGACCGTCTGCGTGTGGACGCTCGCCGAGATCGTCAACGCCCCGACACAGACGAGCCTCGTCGTCCGCCTCTCGCCCGTCCACGGCCGTGGCCGCTACCAGGGCATGTACACCCTGTCCTGGGCCGCCGCCTCCCTCATCGCCCCGCTGATGTCAGGCATCGTCATCGACCACTACGGCGCCGAGTGGCTGTGGGGACTGTGCGCGGTCGTCGGGACGGTGGCCGGGGTCGGGTACGCGGCCGTGATGCGGCGGCTGCCGGCCGAGGAGCCGGTCCTCGCGGAACCGCCCTCCCTAGCGAAGCCCGAGGTCAGCGCCGCCTGACCGGACAGCCACAGCCACAGCCACAGCAACAGCCACAGCAACAGCAACAGCAACAGCAACATGGCGACGAGCCCCTTGCCCGGATGGCAAGGGGCTCGTCAGCACGCGCGCAGAGAACGAGGTCAGAAGCTCGCCGTCACGCCGACCTCGTGCGGCAGCGCGCCCAGCGCGCCACCGACGGTGCCCAGGGCCGTCGCCTTCACCGAGTCGAGCTGGGCGAGGACGTCCGCGCTGCTGAGCGTCGTGTCGCCGACGGCGACGGTGATCTGGGGGGCCAGGCCACCGGAGACGGTGTCGAGGTCGGCGTCGGAGAGCTCGGCGGTCTGAACCTGGGGAGCGGAGTTCATGAGGAAACAGCCCTTCGCATGGGTGCACATGGGGGATGGCCCCGCGGGGGGACAGCGGGCGGGGCGCGGTGCGCAGGATCAAACCACGGAGCGCGCCCGGCATCCAGTGCGTTCCCGCTCGTCGCCGTGCAGGTGAGCGCATCGGTGACCCAACCATGGGGGCCCGTCCACGAATTGGAGCCAGGTTCTCCACACCGGCACCCCACAGGCGGCCGACAGCCCCGGCGCTTGCGCACGCGAACGGGACAACCCCGCCTCAACAGCGCCCGCTCACGGCCCGGTTGCGGGCGGGCTGTGCAGATTCCGTCACGGATGCATCCGGGCGCCTTTCACGACCTTGTCGACGGCATTGCGGGGGCCGTACACCGCGATCCCGACGAGGTCGAGGTCGGCCGTCCGCACGGCCCGTACCGCCGCCCGGTTGTCGCGGTCGTTGCCGGTGGCGAACAGGTCGCTGGTGAACACCGCGCGCGGGAGCGCACGGGACAGCACGCGCGCGTGGGCGGCCTTCAGCGTCTCCTTGGTGCCCTCGAAGACCAGCACCGGCTGCCGGAACATCGGCAGACACCGCACCCCGTCCGCGTCCTCGTACGGCTCCCCGACCACCTCGGGGGCCTCGGTGCCGAGGCCGCTGACGAGGAACGCGGTGACGTTCAGCCGCTGCCAGGACTCCAGGTCCTCGCGCAGCAGGACGGCGATCTTGGTGTCGAAACGGATCGGTTCAGTGCTCATGCCGGAAGCCTGCGGGCGGCCGTACGGTTTCGTCTTGTACGTTCTTTGCATGGCCGCCCGGCAGGAAGTCACCGCCTGGCGCCCGGCCGTCCCGGGTGTCGTGGAGGTCTTCCACGCCCACTTCACGGGGTACGCCTACCCGATGCACGTCCACGAGGCGTGGACGCTGCTGATCGTGGACGACGGGGCCGTACGGTACGACCTCGACCGGCACGAGCACGGCACCCCGCACGACACCGTGTCGCTGCTGCCGCCGCACGTCCCGCACAACGGCTCCCCCGCCACGCCGGGCGGCTTCCGCAAGCGGGTCGTCTATCTCGACACCTCGCTGCTCGGCGCGGACCTCGTGGGGTCCGCCGTCGACACCCCCGACCTGCGGGACCCGGTGCTGCGGCGGCGCGTCGGGCAGCTGCACCACGCCCTCGACCATCCCGGTGACGAGCTGGAGGCGGCCAGCAGGCTGACGTTCATCGGGGAGCGGCTCACGGCCCATCTACGGCCGCGCCTGGTCACGGACGTGCCGCGCGCCGACCCCGGACTCGCGCGCCGGCTGCGGGAGTTGCTGGACGCGCGGATCGTCGAGGGCGTCGCCCTGGAGGAGGCGGCCGCGCTGCTGCACGCCCATCCCGCCCATCTCGTACGGGCGTTCAGCACCGCCTACGGCATCGCCCCGCACCAGTACCTCAACTCCCGCCGCGTCGACCGCGCCCGCCGGCTGCTCCTGGAGGGCCGGCGTCCCGGCGAGGTCGCCACGGCCACCGGCTTCTTCGACCAGTCCCATCTCACCCGGCACTTCCGGAAGCTGGTGGGGGTCACGCCGGGGCGGTACGCCAAGTCCGGGTGAATCGGGGGCGGTACGCCAAGTCCGGGTGGATCGGGGGCGGTACGCCAAGTCCGGGTGAATCGGGGGCGGTACGCCAAGTCCGGCTGGATCGGGGGCGGTACGCCAAGCCCGGCTGGATCGGGGGCGGTACGCCAAGTCCGCGTAATACAAGGGTGGGTCGCGCGCGCCGCGATCTATCGTCCGCCGTATGGACTGGCACGCGTGGCACGACCGGTACGCCTCCCCCAACTCCCCTCTCCGGCAGCGCCTGGTCGTCGTCCAGGACCGTATCCGTGACGCCCTCGCCGGTGCCCCGCCCGGTCTGCTCACCGCCGTCAGTCTCTGTGCCGGGCAGGGGCACGACCTGATCGGTGTGCTCGCCGACCACCCTCGGCGGGACGACGTACGGGCCCGGCTCGTCGAGCTGGACGAGCGGAACGTGGCGGCCGCCCGGGCCGCGGCCGAGGCCGCCGGGCTCGCGGGCGTCGAGGTCGTCGCCGGGGACGCCTCGCTGACCGACCGCTACGTCGGTCTCGTCCCCGCCGACCTCGTCCTGATCTGCGGGATCCTCGGCAACGTCACCGACGCCGACGCCGAGCGGCTCCTTGATCACTGCACCCGGCTGTGCCGTACGGGCGGCACGGTCGTGTGGACACGGAACCGGCGGCTCGGCCTCGTCGACCTCGTGCCGCAGGTCTGCGCCTGGCTGGAGGAACGCGGATTCGAGCGGGTGTGGGTGTCCGACCCGGGGCTGGACTTCGGGGTGGGCGCCCATCGGTACGGCGGCGAGCCGCGGCCGCTCGCGCCCGGGGTGCGGATGTTCGACTTCGTCGGATACGACGCCCTGCGGGGCGGCAGGTGACGCGGACGGTCCGAGGTCAGGCCGTCGGGCGTTGGGTGAGGTGGGTGAAGGCGTCCAGGTTGCGGGTGGACTCGCCTCGGGAGACGCGCCACTCGTACTCCTTGCGGATCGCGGTCGCGAAGCCGAGTTCCAGGAGGGTGTTGAAGCTGTCGTCCGCCGCTTCCAGGGTCTGGCCGAGGAGCCGGTCGATCTCGTCCGGCGTGACCGCGGCGAGGGGGAGCTTGGCGGTGACGTAGACGTCGCCGAGCTGGTCGACGGCGTAACTCACGCCGTACAGCTTGAGATTGCGCTCCAGGAGCCAGCGGTGGACGCCGGACTCGTTCTCGTCGGGGTGGCGGATGACGAAGGCGTTCAGGGAGAGGGAGTGCCGGCCGACGAGGAGGGAGACCGTCGTCTTCAGCTTGCGGGTGCCGGGGAGCTGGACGACGTAGCTGCCGGGGGTCGGGCTCTCCCAGTCGAGCTCGTTGTCCTTGAGGACCGCCTCGATGACCTTCTGCGCGTCAGCCTGTGCGTCAGCCATGGTGGGAGCGTACGCGACGGCGGTGGGCCTGTAGCGCGGCCGTGTAGACGTCGGCGGTCGCCGCCGCCGCGGTGTCCCAGCCGAAGGACTGCGCGTGCCGGGCGGCCGCGGCGCCCGCGCGGGGGGCGAGCTGCGGGTCGTCGGCGAAACGCGCGAGCACGCGCGCGTAGTCGGCGGGGTTGTGGCCCCGTACGAGGAAACCGGTCTCGCCGTCGCGGACCGCCACCGGCAGGCCGCCGACCGCGGCCGCGAGGACCGGGGTGCCGGTCGCCTGCGCCTCTATGGCCACCAGGCCGAAGGACTCGCTGTACGACGGCATGACCAGCAGGGACGCCGCCCGGAACCAGTCGGCGAGCTGGTCCTGGCCGACGGGCGGGCGGAAGCGTACGACGTCCGCGATGCCGAGGCGGGCGGCCAGCTTCTGAAGGCCCTCCGGCTTGGCCAGGCCGCTGCCGCTGGGGCCGCCGACCACGGGGACGACCAGGCGGGAGCGGAGTTCCGGGCGTTCGTCGAGGAGGACGGCGACGGCGCGGAGGAGGATGTCCGGGGCCTTCAGGGGCTGGATGCGGCCCGCGAAGAGAGGGATGAGGGCGTCCTGGGGGAGGCCGAGGCGGGCGCGGGCCGCCGCGCGGCCGTCGGCGGGACAGAACCGGTCCAGGTTCACGCCGGGGTGGACGACGGCGACCTTGGTGGGGTCGGCGTCGTAGTGGTGGACGAGTTCGTCGCGTTCCTCGGTGGTGTTCGCGATGAGCCGGTCCGCCGCCTGGACGATCTGGGTCTCGCCGATGACACGCGCGGCGGGCTCGGGGGTGTCGCCGTCGGCGAGGTTGGCGTTCTTGACCTTGGCCATGGTGTGCATGGCGTGCACCAGGGGGACGCCCCAGCGCTGCGCGGCGAGCCAGCCGACGTGGCCGGAGAGCCAGTAGTGGGTGTGGACGAGGTCGTAGTAGCCGGGGCGGTGGCCGGCCCACGCCTGCATCACGCCGTGCGTGAAGGCGCACAGCTGGGCGGGGAGGTCCTCCTTGGCGAGGCCCTCGTAGGGGCCGGCGTCGACGTGGCGGACCAGGACGCCGGGGGACAGCTCGACCGTGGGCGGGAGCGAGGCGGTGGTCGCGCGCGTGAAGATCTCGACCTCGATGTTGATCGCGGCGAGGCGCTGCGCGAGCTCGACGATGTAGACGTTCATGCCGCCCGCGTCGCCGGTGCCGGGCTGGTGGAGGGGGGAGGTGTGCACGGAGAGCATCGCCACGCGGCGGGGGCGACGGTGCAGCCTCAGCCTCGCGGGCGTGGCCGGGGAACGACGCCCGAGCCTGCTGACGTACTGGCTCACGTGGCGTTTCCTCCTTGCTGCGGGCATGCCGGACGGAGGGTGTGGGGCGCCCTCCAAGGGGGTGCAACGTCGGAGGGGCTGGTTCCCATTCCGGCGGTGGGGGTTTTTGCCTAGGCATTACTGGGGGTCGCTCAACTGTTCGGTGGCGGGGCGCGTCCGTCGCGCGGCGGTCGATGGCGGTGGAGGTGCGCCCGCCGCATAACCTCGTACGTATGACATCTCGCGCCCGTACCCGTCCCGTGGGCACGGTCACGCGCGGGACCACCAACCCCAACCGGCTGCGGCGCATGGACCGCTGGATCGCCGCCGTCCATGGCGCCGAGCTGCGGCGGGCCGGCGATCCGGTGGCCGTCGACCTCGGGTACGGGGCCGCCCCCTGGACCGCCGTCGAGTTGCTCGCCCGGCTGCGGACCGTCGCGCCGCGGGTGCGGGTGGTCGGGGTGGAGATCGAGCCCGCCCGGGTTGCCGCCGCCAAGCCGTACGAGCGGGAGGGGCTCGTCTTCCGGCACGGAGGGTTCGAGATCCCTGTGGCGCAGCGGCCGGTGCTGGTGCGGGCGGCGAATGTGCTGCGGCAGTACGACGAGGGCGAGGTCGCGGAGGTCTGGGCGCGGATCCGCGCGCGGCTCGCGCCCGGGGGGCTGCTGGTCGAGGGGACCTGTGACGAGGTCGGGCGACGGCATGTGTGGGTCGCGCTCGGGGTGGAGGGGGCGCGGACGGTCACGTTCGCCACCCGGCTGGGGTCGCTGGAACGGCCGTCCGATCTTGCCGAGCGGCTGCCCAAGGCGCTCATCCACCGCAATGTGCCGGGGGAACCCGTGCATGCCTTCCTACGGGACTTCGACCGGGCCTGGGCCGCCGCCGCGCCCTATGCGTCGTACGGCGCCCGGCAGCGGTGGATGCGGGCCGTGCGGGAGTTGCGGACCGACTGGCCGGTGGTGGACGGGCCCGCACGATGGCGGCAGGGTGAAGTGACCGTGGCGTGGGAGGCGTTGGCGCCTCGGGGCCGCTGAGCTGCGGGGAACGATCTCCGTGAGTCGTTCGTCACAAAGGCGGGGAGATCGTCTTCGGGGGCGGGAACGGGGGCAGGAGGAGCGAAGTACCGCTGACGCACGACCTCTGTCGCTTTTCGGTGGCACATGGCACGATCCCCCAAGCGTCCGTAAGTTACTGACGGTAAATCAGATGTGGGGGAAGAGGTATGGGTGCGGGCAAGCGCGGGCTGTTGACGGCGGCCGTGACCGTGGTCTGTGCGGTGACCGTGCTGGCGGCTCCGGGTACGGCGTTCGCGGCGCCGACTCCCACACCGACACCGACCCCCAGCGCTTCGCCCTCCGCCGCGCCCGCTGCCGCGCCCGACAAGGACCTTGAGGCCGTACGCGAGAAGCTGGACGACCTCTATCACGACGCAGCCGTGGCCACGGACCGGTACAACGCCGCGGAGGAGGCCGCCGACCAGCAGTCGGCCGCGCTCGTGGCGTTGGCGAAGAAGATCGTCAAGGGGCAGGAGCGGCTCGCCGAGTTGAAGAAGCGGGCGGGTGCGGCGGCCGCCGCCCAGTACCGCAGCGGCGGACTGCCCGACGAGGCGCAGCTGATGCTCAGCGACGACCCGGAAGACTTCCTCAACGGGGCCGGGCGGGTGCTCCAGGGGCAGCGTGCCACCAAGGGGCTGCTGGAGGAACTGACCCGCACCCAGGAGGACTTGGAGCAGTACGCCGACGACGCCTCCGCGCAGTGGGAGAAGCTGGAGGCCAACCGGAAGGCCAAGGCCGCCGCCAAGAAGAAGGTCAAGAAGCAGATCGCCGCCGCCGAGGAACTCGAGTCCAAGCTCGAGAAGAAGGAGAAGGAGCGGCTGGCGCGGCTGGAGCAGGAGGCCGCCTACAAGGCGCAGAGCACCTGGCTCGACTCCGGCATCCTCGACGAGATCAACGGCAAGGCGTCCGCACAGGGCAAGAAGGCCGTGGAGTACGCGACCTCGCAGATCGGCAAGCCGTACGAGTGGGGCGCCGAGGGACCGGGGTCCTACGACTGCTCGGGGCTCACCTCGCAGGCCTGGGCCAGCGCCGGGCAGCCCATTCCGCGGACCTCACAGGAGCAGTGGAAGCAGCTGAAGAAGATCGACGTCAAGGACATGCGGCCCGGCGACCTCATCATCTACAACTCCGATGCCAGCCATGTCGCGATGTACATAGGGGACGGCGCGATCGTCCACGCCCCGCGCCCGGGGCGGACGGTGACGATCGCGGGGGCGGGGTCGATGCCGATCCTGGCGGTCGTGCGGCCCGACGCCTGAGACGGCCGCGGGCGGTTGAGACCGGGGTCACGTGACGCAGGGCACGTCGGGCGTCGTACAAACCCGGTGCGGACGTGACGTTCGTCATTCCCGCACCTCGGGCGGGGTGTCCAACTGCGGTAGGGAACGCGGCATATGACAGCGGCCGCCCGCCGAACCGCGTGCCGTGCGCCATTCCGTTGCGGCGCCGACTACCGCTATGGTCCCCGTCGGTGGGTCGAGGTCCCTCGCCCCACCATGCCCTCGGGGGGAGGGAAGGAACCCAAGACGATGCCCGTACCCGTACCGCGGCAGAGAGCGATCCCGGCCGTGGAAGGTGGTCAGGCGCAGGCCGCGACAGCACTCGGCGGCCCGGTCGGCGGCCCTCCGAAGGAGGAGGCCCCGCGTAAGGACAGCACGGTCGAGAAGCACCACGGCACCCATCTGACGCTGCTGGTGATCGAGGACGATCCCGGCGGCTCCACGATCGTGCCCGAGCTCCTGGACGCCGCCGGCAACCCGATCCGCGTCCGCACGGCCCGCAATCTCACCGAGGCCGAGCGCCTGCTCACCGACGACGTCCACTGCATCCTGCTCGACCTGGCGCTGCCCGCACCGGTGCGCGCCGGGGACGACGACGAGCTCGCCGTGCTCAAGCACGTGCTGGAGCTCGCCCCGCGGCACGCCGTGCTCGCCCTCACCGCCTCCGGCGACGCCGAGCGCGGTGCCGAGGCCGTGCGCGTGGGCGCCCAGGACTATCTCTTCCGGGACGAGCTGGACAGCCGGCTGCTGAGCCGCGCGATCCGTTACGCCGTAGAGCGGAAACGTTCCGACACCGCCGAGCGGCGGCTCGCGGAGGGCCGTGTACGGGCGCAGGAGAACCGGCGCCTGGAGCGCGGCCTGCTGCCCACGCCACTGCTGGAGGGCTCGGCTCTCCGTTTCGCCGCCCGCTACCGGCCGGGACGCTCGCGCGCGCTGCTCGGCGGTGACTTCTACGACGTCGTACGGACCTCCGACGGCACCGTGCACGCCATGATCGGCGACGTCTGCGGGCACGGGCCCGACGAGGCGGCGCTCGGCGTGGAGCTGCGGATCGCCTGGCGGGCGCTGACGCTGGCCGGGCTGTGCGGGGACGAGCTGCTGGGGACGCTCCAACAGGTCCTGGAGCACGAGCGGGCCGACGACGAGATCTTCGCGACCCTGTGCACGGTCGACATCGCGCCGGACGGGCGCCGCGCGGGGCTGTGCCTCGCCGGACATCCGGCGCCGCTGGTGGCCCGCCCTGGACGGCCGGCGCGGCTGCTGCCGTACGACAACAACGGGCCCGCCCTCGGGCTGCTGCCCGGGGCCCGGTGGCCGCGGATGCAGGTGGAGCTGGGGCGGGAGTGGAGCCTGATGCTCTACACCGACGGGCTCATCGAGGGGCGCGTCGGTGCGGGGCGGGAGCGGCTCGGGCAGGACGGCATGGTGGAGATGGTCCGGCGGCAGCTGGGTGAAGGGCTGCGCGGGGAGGCGTTGTTGCGGGCTGCCGTGAATGAGGTGCGGGAGCTCAACGGGGGCGAGTTGGCGGACGACGTGGCGGTTGTGCTGTTGGATCGGGCGGCGTGACGCGGGGTGCCGCCGTCATGGGGCCGGTTGAGTGCCGGGTGCCGGTCCGCCGTGGCTGGTCGCGCCCACGCGGCGGAGCCGCACATCGAGACAGCCTCGCGCCCCTAAAAGCCCTTTACCGGCCGCCGTTCCAAGGGCCGTACGGGCCGTCGCTGCTCGAACCGCCGCCCCTGCGGCCCCTGCCGCCGCCGGACACCTGGCGCAGGGCCGGGCGGACGTCGACGAAGAAGACGATCGACGCGACCAGGCCGGCGAGCTGGAGGAACAGCATCGGGACCAGGAGGTTCACGGCCACCGCGATACCGAGGATGATCAGCCAGAAGCCCTTGCCCTGCTTGTCGGCCGCGCGGTACGCGTCCTCGCGGAAGAAGGCGGCCATCACGAAGGCCACCACCGCGAAGGCCAGCATCGCGAGGTAGAGCAGCCACATCAATCCCGCGAAACCCTGCATCAGCACAACGTCCACCACCTGACTCGGCTCGTCATTACGCGGTCACCGTACCCGTACAACGGGCCGGGCACCCCCGAGGTGCCCGGCCCACTGCCTGTTCCGGCTGTCCGCCTGTTCCAGCCGTCCGCCGACTACTTCGCGGGCGGCGTCGTCTTCTTGGCGGTGGTCTTCTTCGCCGGGGCCTTCTTCGCGGCGGTGGCGGTCTTCTTCGCGGGGGCCGGAGCGGCGGCGGCCGGCTTCGGCTCCTCCTTGACCTCGACGGGCTCGGCCTTCGGCTCGACGGCGATGGCCAGCTCCTCGATCTCCTCGGCGGCCTCGCCACGCCAGGTCTTGACGGCCTGCTCGCCGTGCTCGGCGACCTTCTCGTAGGTCTCACGCGCCTTCACGGCGTACTCGGCGGCGACGCCGACGCTGCGCAGGGCGAAGTCCTGGGCGCTCTCGCCGAACTTCTTCAGGTCGGCGTCGATCGTGCTGCCGAGCTTCTTGATGTCGCCGTCGAGGGTCGCGATGAACTCGCCGACCTTGGCCTGGATGCTCTCCTGGGCCTCCTTGGCCCGGGCACCGGCCTCCTTGGCGCGGGCGGCGGCCTTCTCCTGCACGGCCTTGGGGTCGGTGCCGCGGACGGCCTCGATCCGGGCCGGGGCCTCGGCGCGCAGCTGCTCGACGATGCCGGGCACCTTCTTGGCCTCCTGGAAGGCCAGGTCGCCGGCGCCGGCGAGGAAGTAGAGCGGGGTCGGGTCGGTGACGGCCTTGCGGATGTCGTCGGTGATGGCCATGGTGATGGTCCTCCCGGGTCGCTTTCAGGTGAGGGTTTTGGGTCCCGCGGTCGGTCGGCTCTGACGTCTGTGGTGCATGGGCGTCAACTGGCCGTCTGCTGCGGGTCGGCGTCGCTGCCGTCGGCCGTGCGGGGGGCCGTGGTCTCGGGTGCCGTGCCCTTTTTGCGGGTACGGCGCTTGGTGGTGCTGCCCTGGTCGCTCCGCGCGCTCAGCGCGTCCTCGGCTATGGAGGGCTCCGGCTCCTCGGAGCCGTCCCGCTCCCGCTCCCCGGCGTCGGTCCCGAATCCGTTCTCCTTGCGGAAGGACTCGTAGATCTGGAGCAGCACCTGCTTCTGCTGCTCGTTCAACGTGGGGTCGGCGAGGATGACGGCGCGCGTCTCCACCTCGTCCCGGTCCCGGTCCGCGTCGAGGATGCCGGCCCGGACGTACAGCGTCTCGGCGGAGATCCGCAGTGCCTTGGCGACCTGCTGGAGCACCTCCGCGCTCGGCTTGCGCAGCCCGCGCTCGATCTGGCTCAGATACGGATTGGACACCCCGGCGGCGTCGGCGAGCTGCCTGAGCGAGAGCTGGGCGTTTCGCCGCTGCTCGCGCAGGTACTCACCGAGATTGCCGACGTTGAGCGATGCCATGCCTCTACTGTGCCCCACCCCCGCTAACTATTGCAAGCACCCGCTTGCAAAAGTGCGCCACGCCACGTACGGGTAGGTCCGGGTGAGTGACGGCGATGCCCGTGGGAACGGGCTCTTCCGCGGGCCTCCCGCCCCTCGTCACCGCGGGCGCCGCGCCACGAAGACGAATTCCCGGCCCGGGCGGTCGGGGGCGTCGCGGACGTCGTCCAGGGTGTAGCCCTCGGCGGCCAACTCCGCTTCCACTTCCCCCCGTTCCCGGAACCGCAGCGTCGAGTCCGATGTCAGCACCTGCCCGTCCGCGGTGAACACGTAGGTCCACCGGAACGTCACCAACGGTCCGGTCACGTCGAGGAGTTCGACCCAGCTCTCGACCCTTCCGGTGCCTGGTACCTCCGTCACGGCGTACGACGTCTCGCGGTTCCACTCCTCCCACGCGCGCCGGGCCGGGTTCCTGGTCTCGAAGACCAGGCGGCCGCCGGGACGCAGTGCCGCGTACGCCCCGCGCAGGGTCTCGCGCCAGTCCTTCGGGTCTACGACGGCCTGGGCGACGTTCGCCGTCATGGTGGCGAGGTCCACGGTGAGCGGCGGGAGGTCCGTCGCGTCACCGCGGATCCAACGGACGCGGTCGGCACCGGGCTTGGCGCGGGCCACGTCCACCGACGCACCGGCGGGATCGACGGCCACGACCTCGATGCCACGGTCCGCCAGCCGGAGGGCGAAGACACCGGTGCCGCAGCCGATGTCCAGGACCCGGCGCGCCCCGAACTCCGCCGCGATGCGGACGTAGGCGTCGAGGTCGCCGCGGTCGGGGTCGAGGGGGTCGTAGAGCGCGGCCAGTCGCGGGTGTCCGAAGGACTCGTCAGCCATGGGGCCAAGGTAGGGAGGCGGAGGCGGGCCCGGCCAGTGGTTCCGCCGTCGCGGAAAACCGGTGGCGGCCTGCCCGGCGCCGCGACTACCGTCCTTCCCATGACTGCCGGGTTTGCGGCCACGCGCCGCGCGACAGTTGGGTACCCGGCCTCCGCGTGAGGCCCGTGCGGGCCAGAAGCCCGCCGCTTCTCTTCGCCATCGACTCCCCTCCAAGAGACCGACGAGATCGACGAGATCGACGACGAAGAGAAAAGACGAGAATGCCCAACGACTTCAATCAACAGGTCATCGACGAGTTCCGTGCCAACAACGGACGCGTCGGTGGCTGGTTCGAGGGTGGCCGGCTGCTCCTGCTCACCACTACCGGCGCCCGCACCGGCACCCGCCACACCACTCCCCTCGGCTACCTCCCCGACGGCGGCGACCGCGTCCTGGTCATCGCCTCGGCCGGCGGCTCGCCCCGGCATCCGGACTGGTACCGCAACGTCCTCGCGCATCCCCAAGTGACGGTCGAAGCAGGCGCGTTCACCTACGAGGCGCAGGCCGTCGTGCTGGAGGGCGAGGAACGCGACCGGTCGTTCGCGCGGGCCGTGGAGGCCGACCACGGCTGGGCGGAGTACCAGGAGAAGGCCGGGGACCGGCTGCTCCCCGTGGTCGCCTTGTACGAGGTCGCCGCACCCGGCCCGCCGAACATCCGGGCCGACTCCATGGGCGAGGCGATCAAGCTCGTCCACGACAACTTCCGCCACGAACTCGCCCGGATCCGCGACGAGATGAGGAAGAGCGACGACGGTGCCCCGCTCGGCGCCCAGCTCCGCGTCAACTGCCTCACCTTCTGCCAGGGCCTGCACAACCACCACACCGGCGAGGACACGGCCCTGTTCCCGTTCCTCGCCGACCGGCATCCCGCCGCCGCCCCCGCACTGGCCCGGCTGCGCGAGGAGCACGAGCGGATCGCCGAACTCGTGCTGGAGATGCGGCAGGTGGTGTGGACGGCCGGCGAACCCGGCACGGCCCTGGCCGAGTTCGAGCGACTGGCCACCGAGCTGGAGGCCCATCTCACTTACGAGGAGGAGCAGTTGATCCCCCTGCTCGGAGGCTGAGCGGAACGGCACCGGTCGCCGACTCAGAACGGCAACGGCCGCCGGTGCACCACCTCAAGCCCCGACACCGCCCGCGTGAGCACCACGTACAGCCGGTGCAGCCCTCGTTCCTCCGCCTCGGCGATCGCCGCGGGCTCGACGGCGACGACATGGTCGTACTCGAGCCCCTTGACCAGCGAGGCCGGGACGAGGGTCACGCGGGCGGCCAGGTCGTCCGGCCCGGCCACCGGGACACCGGCCGCGTCGAGGGCGGCCCGCACCCGGGGAAGGTCCGCGTCGGCCGCGATCACCCCCACCGACCCCTCCCGCCCGAGGGCGTCACGCACCGCGCCCACGACCGCACCGAGCAGCTCGTCCTCTGCCTCCCGCACCCTCAACTCCCCGTCCCCGCGCAGGGATCGGGCCTCCGGTACGTCGACGTCCAGGCGCCGCAGCAGCCGGTTGGCGAGCCCTACGACGGCCTCCGGCACCCGGAACCCGGTGGTCAGCGGCACGACGGCCGCGTCCGGCCGCCCGAGGTGCGTGAGCTGCTCGGCCCAGGTCCGCGCGGCCCACGGCGTGGTCCCCTGCGCCAGATCCCCGAGCACGGTCAGCGAACCGAACACGGCCCGCCGCGCGATGGCCCGGCACTCCATCGGGGAGAGGTCCTGCGCCTCGTCGACGACGACATGGCCGTAGCCCTCGGGGTGCTCGATCAGCCCGCCGACCTCGTCGAGCAGTACGAGGTCGGCGGCCGACCAGCGCGCCGACTTCCACGACCGCGGCGGCTTGCCCCACAGCAACGCCTTCTGCTCATCTCCGTCGAGCAGGCCGCGGCCCGCGGCCTCCAACACCCCGCCGTCCGAGAGCAGTTCAGCGACGACCTCTTCCGCCCGCACCCGCGGCCACACGGCATCGACGTACGGCCGGACCGCCGTCGCCATCTTCCGCACCCACGCGTTCGGCGGCGGCCCCGCCCGCCGCTCGGCGAGCGCCTGGACATGGGCGACGACCCGCGTCCGCACCCGTTCGCGCCCGACGGCGTACGGCGGCTGCTCCGCCCGCACCCCGTCCACGATCCGCGCGAACGCCTCCCTCGGCACCCGCCACCGATAGGCCCCCTCGGGAATCGCGATCTCCTCGGCCCGCTCCGCCGACACGCGCGCGTACAGCGCCCGCCGCAGCACCTCGGCCATGCGCACGTCGTGCTTGAGCACGGCGGTGGGTGGATCGTCGCGACCGGTGACCGGGTGCCGGCCGATCTCCTCCGACAGCGTGGACTGCCGTACGCCGGTCTCGCCGAGGGCGGGCAGGACCTGCGCGATGTAAGAAAGGAAGGTGCGGTTGGGGCCGAGGATCAGCATGCCGCCGCGCTGGATGCGCTGGGGGTGGGTGTAGAGGAGATAGGCGGCCCGGTGCAGGCCCACGGCGGTCTTCCCCGTCCCGGGAGCGCCCTGCACGCACACGGAGACGCCGAGATCACCTCGTACGAGATCGTCCTGCTCGGGCTGGATGGTCGCGGCGATGTCGCGCATGGGGCCGACGCGGGGACGTTCGATCTCGCGGACGAGGATGTCGCTGGCGCGGTCCTCGCCCCGGCTCAGATGCTCGTCCTCAAGGCTGGTGAGGTCTTCCGACGCGCCCGTGCTCCCGGGCGCCCACCCGAACCGCCGCCGCACGGCGACGCCCTGCGGGTCGTGGGCGCTCGCCTGGTAGAAGGCGCGGGAGACGGGGGCGCGCCAGTCGACGACGAGGGGTGGGGCGGCGGGGTGCTCGCTGATCCGGAGCCGCCCGACGTGATAGCCCTGCCCGGCATGTTCACCGCCGTCGAAATCCAGACGGCCGAAGAACAACGGCCCCTCGGGCAGCTCCCGCATCTCCTTGGCCTTGCTGCGCAGCTGATAGCCGAGGACTTCGGCGTCGGCCCCGGAGGCGGAGACGTCTTCACCGACGACGACCTGCTCCTGGGCGCCGTCGACCATGGCGGCGAGGGCGGCGCGGCAGGTGTCGTGGTGGGCGCGTTCGAGGTGGAGGGCGTGGGTGAGGGGGGTGGGGTCGGGTGACGTCATGAAACCGAGCGTACCGGCATAACGTAACCGGGTTAAATTTTTTACCGAGCCTCAGTCGTCATGAGTAGCGCGGCAGAGCCGCCTCCAGCAGATCGAAGGCACGCTCGGCATCACCGAGAGCCGTGGCCCTCACCTCGGCGACGGGTTCCCCGGCTCCGATCCGCCGCCAGTTCTCCTGAGCGAGGATGCGGCGTACGGCGACGATCTGCCCGGCGGCCAGCCGCGCGTCCAGGTCACCGCCGAGGGCTGCGGCGAGGGCCTCCTCGGAACGTTCGAGGTGGAGGTGGAGGCGGGCGACGAGGGCGGGGGTGCCGTAGAGGAGGTCGTAGAAGGCGCGGACGGCGGGGTGGTCACTGACGCCGGTGATGGGGTCGCCCTGCTCGATCCCGTCCAGGAAGTTCCGCCGCAACGACTCCAAGGGCGCCCCCCGTCCCTCCCGCACCACCCGCGCGGCCTCGTCCTCGTGGTCGGCGATGCGGTGGAAGACCAGGTCCTCCTTCGCGGGGAAGTAGCGGAAGAGGGTGGGCTTGGAGATGTCGGCCGCGGCGGCGATCTCGGCCACCGAGACCGCGTCGTAGCCCTTTTCGAGGAAGAGGCGGATCGCGGTCTCGGAGACGGTCTCGTACATCCGCTGCTTTTTGCGGGCGCGCAGGCCGGGGGTGGTCATTGGGCGAGGGTACGGGGTTCGCGTTCCACGAGCGTCAGTGCGAGATAGGGGTTGTGCATACGACGTTCGCGCAGACCGAGTGACGCCGTCGCCGCCCTCAGGGTCGTCGAATAAGAGTCGAGGGCCCTGCGCACGTTGGGAGCGTCCAGGCTGGCGCCGGTGACCAGGCGGTCCAGGTCGATGTATGCGGAGCGCACGATCTCGATCCAGCGGTAGATACCCCAGTCCCGTCGCCAGCCCTTGGTGTATTCCGGGGCCAGCCGGAGAGCCCAGCGGTTGAACATGCGCTCGCGGATCTCCGGCCGGGTGGGAGTGAGATGCAGGTGCCGGACCAGGTCGTAGAGGGGGTCGCCGACGACTGCCATCTCCCAGTCGATGATGGTCAGGGCCTGCCGGTCGGGGCGGCGCACCAGGTTCCACGGGTTGAGGTCGCCGTGCAGCAGGGCGGGCTCGCGGTGGCCCACCTGATGCCGGGAGAGGATTTCCCGCAGCCGCACGGCATCCGGCAGTCCGAGGTGACGGGCCAACTGCTGGGATTCCCTCGGCAACTCGGCGACCAGCAGGACGAGTTGCTCGCTCAGCGTGGTGTAGAAGGACCCCTCCCCCGCGGCCGGGTCCAGCGCTCTGTAGTCCACCGCCGTGAGTGCGCACAGTTGGTCGACGAGGGCGTTCGCCTCATGCGGCAGCAGGCCCTGTTCAGGGTGGCGGGGCGGCTGGTCCGGGTCGGGTGAACCCTCATAGGTGTGGATGGCGAATGGTTCCCCCTGGTAGCTCGTCCCCAGGGCCAGGAACCTTGGCGCTGCCACCATGGCCTTGGATTCCTCGATGGTGCGCAGGACAGCATGTTCGCTGAGGAAGCCACGCTCACGCCGATCGACGTTCGGCACCTTGCGCCGCACCACCACGGGGAAGTCGACGCCGGGTACGTGCACGATCGTGTTCAGGTGACCGGTCCCCTTGAGTACACGACTGGCCGGCGCCGCCCCTTCCGCGTGCAGCGCCTTGACCACGGCCGTATGCGGGAAGTCGGGACGCTCCGGGAAGCGTGGGTCCCACGACCACTTGTCGATCTCGACAGTCAGGCCGCGCCCCCCGTTCCTGGCTGCCAGCCATCTGAAGAGGATCCGCTCGATCTCCTGCTCGTCCGGAACACTGCCGAGTCTGAGCGGGCCCGCGGCCGCCGTCAGAGCCCGGGCCACCGCCCCCTTGGCCTCATCGAGGGTCTTCTGGTCGGGCGAGTTCTGCAGGGCCTGCGCCGCCCGCATCACATCCGGGTAGACCGACTGGGCCCGTTCGAAGGCGATGTAGATGGGCAGGTCCCTGGTCAGGCCCTTCACCGCTGCGGGCCGCACTCGGCGCATGGCGGCCACCCAGGCGTCGATGACCTCGTCCCACTGATAGGGCGGGTATTGCATGCGAACCAGGTGCGTGGCGAGATCGTGCAGGGGGTCGCCGTAGGTCGCCAGTTCCCAGTCGACGCAGATGAGAGGCGGATCGCCGGCGTACGACATGATGAGGTTGTCGCGGTGCAGATCGGCGTGGAGCAGACTGAACGGTCGACGGGACATGATCGGCACCCGCTCGGCGAACCGCAGCATGGCGTCCTCGGGGATGCCCAGGGCCGCGAACAGGCCGCCGAAGCCAGCCCAATTGGGCTGCCGGATCTGCCGGTCCGCCATCAAGGCCAACGCCTGCAAGAACGCTTGGCTGTCCGTGTGATTGCCGGGCCAGTCGGACGGCAGCTCCGGCAAGGCCCCGCTGCGCACCTGGGTCATCTGGGCGAGCAGACCCGCCAGCGCGCGGATGATCATGGTGTCGACCGGCTTGCCGTTGCTGCACACCTTGGACAGCGGCACGCCCTCCACATAGCTGTGGATCGCGAAGGTGTCGCCCTTGTAGAGACACTGCGGAACGTGGGGCAGCACGCCCTGAATGGCGTCGAGGATCTCCGCCTCGTCCGCCCAGGTTCTGATGACGACCGGAAGCGCCTCTTCGCGCCGGATACGCACGGTCACCGTCGTCCCGGCGTCCCGCCCGGCCAGCCGTGCCGCGGGTTCCGTGAGAGGCAGGACGAAGTTCTTGTTGTGATGCCCGCTGGTCGCCTGCCCTAACTGCTCGGCCAGACTCACGAACTCCTCGACCGTGCGTGCCCCGGGCGGGGTCTCTGGAAGAGGCGGTGCGCCCACAGGCCACACTCCGGATCGTTCGCGCGACAGACGACAGGCACGGCAACACTAAGTCTCGGTTTTAGCAAGCACGACCAGAGCCCGGCTGGAGTAGCCATAACGAGTGGTTTTGCCACTCTTCGTTCGTCAGGCCGTGCGAGATTGGCTCTTTGCCACGTCCATACGCGCGCAGCAGAGCGATTGCTCAGCGGTGCGGGAATGTTAGCGCACCGAACCATGTCCCCCGGTCACCGTTTGGCCGCTATTCGGAGAGCCGGGCCCAGACCGAGTCGAACCACGCCTGCATGTTGTCCACGAAAACCGATCCCGGCGAGTTCGTGTCCTCGTCCTTCACCTGATGGGTGAGGGTCGCACCCAGCCCCAGGACGTCCAGCGCGGTGACCACATCGCCGTCGTCCAGCTCGATCTGACGCTCGATCACGTCGTACATGCCGTGGAGAGCTTCGGCGCGGTTGATGAGGTAGAGCTTGAACGGCGGGACCAGTGGCGTGTGCTGGATCTCGACGCCGACGGACGGCACCAGCCCCTCGGTCCGCAGATCTTTCAGGGACCCGAGCAACGACTCGGTATGCCGATGACTGATGCCCACCAGCCGCTCTTGGAGGCGCATGTCCTCCTTTTTACCCTTCACCCGTGGATACGGCAGCGGCTGCGTGGTGTCCGGCAACAGCAGCCGCAGAGCGATGCGCTCGGGTGAGATCTCGCCGGCATGGATGCGCTCGGCCTGGACGCGGATGTGGGCGTCCAGCGATTCCGCGGTCAGCGTGTAGACGTCCAGGGTGACTTCGGGCGCTTCGAACGCCGATCCGATGATGTGGCTCAGCGTCGCCCCGTGCCGCGACTTGACCGCCTTGGGTGCCGACGACTTGATCAGCTGGGTCTTGATCACCCGGGAACCGCTTCCCTGCCGCGAGACGATCCAGTGCTCGTCGGCCAGCTCCCGCAGAGCTCGCTGAACGGTGTCCCGCGAAACCCCGAACTCGTCGGCGAGCTCCCGTTGCGGCGGCAGGAAGGACCCCACCGAGTAGGTGCCGTCGGTCATCCGGGTGCGCAGCGTTTCGGCGACCCGCTGGAACTCCTTGCCTCCGCTGTCGCCGTTTCCCCGTGCGTCCACGCCTCGACCGTACCGCCTGCCGTCCACCGGCAAACCAATCTCCAGTCAATTCCACCAGTGGACTGGCCAGTTGGTTAAGGGATCAGTCAGGCCGGGCAGACCACCCACAAGTCAACCAGTCCAATTGGTCGGAGAGTTGACGCCTTGGCGGTGGAGTGGAAGGGAGGTGGTCCAGAATGCCCCTGCTGCGGCATCACCGGCTCAGACCCGCCCCAGCAGCACATCCCGCACCACATCAAGCGAGTTGACCACCACCGAGGCTCCCGCCTCCCGCAACAACCCCTCCTTGCGCCCGTTACGCGCGTAGCCCAGGAACGGAACACCGGCGCTTCGCGCGGCCACGTAGTCGGACGGGGTGTCGCCGATCATCAGGGCTGCCGAAGGGGCCGCGCCCATCGCGTTCAGGGCGTGGTTGAGGCAGTGCGGGTGGGGTTTGAGGTGGTGGAGGTTCTGGGTGCGGCCGTAGATGTGGGGGTGGAAGCAGGACGTCAGGCCGCGGCCGGCCAAGTACTTGCGCACCACCCGCGGGGAGTTGTTCGTCGCGATCGCCAACCGAGCGCCCATCGCGGCCCACGTCTGTATGAGCGGGTCGGCGTAGGCGGTCGGCATGGCCGACGTCGCGGCGTGCAGTTCTTCCTGGGTGAGACGTTCCTCCAGCTCCGCGACCAGGTCGCTGCCGGGGTGCCGGAGGTCGACGGCGCGCAGCACGACATGGGGGTCGAGGGACTTCCGTTCCTCCTCCGTCACCAGGCCGTGCAGTCCGCGGCTCTCCAGCCACTCGACCAGTTCCGCGGCCACCCGTTCCGCCGAGTGCCCGGCGAACAGGCGGCAGATCGGGCCGTCGAAGTCCCACAGCACGACTCGGGCGTGCCTGATCAGCTCCCGGAGGTCTTCCAGTGCTTCAGGATCGTTCTCTGTCTCTGCTGTCACCGAATCAGTCTGCGCTGTATCAGGAGTCACTAGGAGAGTGTCAGGTCCGTCGTGATGGTTTCCCAGAGGGCGTCGAACCACTTCTGGGATTCCTCCACGAACGCCGCGTCCCGCTGGCTCGCCGCCTTGACGAAGGAGAACAGGACGGACTGGGAGCCCAGGGCGTCGTACATCTCCAGGGTCTGGCTCTCGTACTCCTCCTCGCGCTTTTCGAGCATGTAGTAGCCGAGCAGCACTTCCTCGCCGTTGACCAGGTACATCTTCACCGGCGGAGTGAAGGGCAGCGCGCGGAAGGTGATGCGGACGTCGATGCCGTGGGTGGAGCGGACGGCGTTGAGGTTGTACTTCAGGACGTGGGCCTGGGCGTTGCGCATCTCCAGCCAGCGCTGGTGGACCGGGTCCTCCTGGCCGTCGCGGTCGACCAGCACCGGGAAGGCGAGGTTGATGTCCCGGGACGGCAGCAGGACCCGGAACTCGATGGACTCGGGGCGGATCCTGCCCTCGTGGATGCGGCGCAGGGACTCGCCGAGCGCCAGCATCAGGGTCTCGGAGGTGTGGCTGACCACGTCCACGCGCACGTGCGGCGCCGCGAACGCCTCCGTCAGCCGGGGGGCCAGTCCGACCATCGTCGGCTGCGGCGCCCCGCGCACCGGGGCCGGCTCGGCGATCCTCGGTGGGCTGCCCTTGCTCACGTTGCTGAGGAGGCCGTCCTCCTGGAGCGCGCGCAGGGCCTGGCGGACGGTGCCGCGTTCGACATTGAACTCCTCGGCCAGTTCGGCCTGGGTGGGCAGGCGGTCGCCCGCCTTGAGGTCGCCGGAGCGGATTCGGTCCCGGAGGATGTCGGCGATCTCCTGGGGCGAGAGCTTTCTGCTGCCGTTCACTGCCACGTTCTCCTGGGTCACGACCAAACGCTACAACTCTCGCCCATCTTTGGGGAGTTGCCTGGGAGTTGTTTCAAAGTAGGTACCAAGTGGGGACAACTACAGCAGAGATGGTTGCCAACTTCTCCAAGTTGGCGGAAGTTTTGCTTCCTTGTTCGCCACCATCCCGCACAACCCCCCACATCCGCTCGCCCCGGATGCCCGCCTCACGCCCTAAGGGGGAATCACCGTGCCTGCCATCTATCTTCTCTCCGCCATCTTCGTGGTCGGCATCGAGCAGACCATCCAGTGGAGGTACGGCGCTGCCGGCATCCTCGGACTGCTGCTGCTCAGCGTCGGCCTCAAGGCCAAGAGCCCGGCACTGAGCTCCGTCGGTGCCGTGGTGCTCGCGCTCCTCGTCTCGGGGCAGGCCCTATGAAGAGGAACAGCCCGGATCCACCTCTGTGGGAGACCTCAGCTCGTGAGCGTCAGCTCCGAACTGATCGTCTCCCACAGTGCGTTGAACCACAGGTGGGACTGCTCGACGAAGGTGGTGTCCCGCAGCCCCGCCCCCTGGTCGAAGGCGAACAGCATCGACTGGGTGCCCTCCGCGTCGTACATCAACAGGTGCTCGTGGTCGATCTCCTCCTCGCGCTTGGTGAGCGTGTAGTAGGCGAAGAGCGCTTCCGTGTTGTTGAGCAGGTACAGCTTCACGGGCGGGGTGAAGGGCAGGGCGCGGAAGGTGACCTTGACGTCGATGCCGTGGGTGGCGCGCAGGGCGAGGAGGTTGTGCTGGAGCACCTGGCCCTGGGCGTTGCGCTGGGACAGCCAGCGGCGCTGCACCCTGCCGTCCGCCGAGGGATCCACGGGGATCGGGAAGGCGAGGTCGATGTCCCGGGACGGCAGCAGGACGCGGACGTCGACCTTGGCCGGTTTCAGTCGTCCGGCGTGGATCTGGCGCAGCGGTTCGCCGAGGGCGAGGTTGAAGGAGACCGACGTCAGACACAGGGCGTCGATCTCCACGTGCGGGGCGGCGAAGGCGGCGGCGATGCGCGGCGCGAGGGCGACCATCGTCGGCAGCGGCGGCGCTCCGGGCCCGGTCAGCGCCCTGCCGAGGTCGGGGGCGACCGTCGCGGGGCTGCCCTTGGACACGTTGGTGAGCAGTCGCTCCGACTGCAGGATGCGCAGGGCCTGCCGTACGGCGCCCCGCTCCACGCCGAACTCGTCCGCCAGCCGGGCCTGGGTGGGCATGCGCTGACCCGGCCGCAGCTCACCGGACCGGATACGGGAACGCAGCTCGTCGGCCACCTCACGAGGAGACTTCTGTGACCGCTGCGCCTTCTCCAGCCCATTGACGGAGGCGGGTTTCGGGTCCACGACCAAACACTACAACTTCCCGCCATCTTTTGGCAGTTCGAAGAAAGGTGGTTATGAGCCGCATCCAAGCGGAGATAACTACAGTGAAGTTGGTCGCCAACTTTCAGAACATGGTCAAGCTTCAAGGGGGTTGGCGCCAGCAGGCCGAGCACGACACCATGCTTCGCCCAACGCTTCGCCCAGGGGGGATCGTCATGCCGTTCGCCATCGCCGTCGCCGCCGTCGCCCTCGGATTCGAGCAGCTCGTCCAGTGGAAATGGGGGCCGATGGGCATCATCGCCTTCCTCCTGCTCACGGTCGGCGTCAAGGCCAAGAACACCATGGTCGGCGGCCTAGGAGCGGCGATCCTCGTGATGCTGCTCGCCCAGTCCGGCTGACCGGACCGCCCACGTCCGAGGTCAGTCCGGCCGATCGGGCTCCCTTCCGGAGGGGAGCCGGGAGCCTGATCGGTCAGCAGAAGACAGCACAGCCACAACTGAACACCGACAACCGAACAGCAGCGCCCAAAGCACAGCCACAACTGAACAGGCACCAGTGAACAGTCACAACTGAAGAGGCACAGCTACGGATTCGTCCTCGTCGTCCAGCGGAAGGAGCACTCAGAACATGTCCGGGCACCACGGTCGCCTGGACGTACGCAGCAGGGCGTCGGCCACTTGGGCGGCGCCCGCTCGTTCTTCCCGGACCCGGCCGAGCGCCGCGAGCCGTACGGCGGACTCGTCACCCAGCCACAGGGCCGCCAAGTCGGCGATGTCCAGGGTGAGTTCGGGACTCGCGCCGGTCGGCGTGCAGGACGCGCCGTCCGGCGCCGCCTCCAGCCGGTAACGCCCGCCGGCCAGCCCGGCCGCGTCGGCCACCTCCAGGACGAGGGCGCCCACCCCGTCGTACGCACGCGCCTCCAGAGCCCGTACGACGTCCAGCAGCCGCACCCACAACCAGTCCGCCTGTGAGGTCGTGGCCTTCGCGGCGCGCGGGTTGGGGAGGTGGAGGGGGAGCAGGTCGTCGGGGGCGCGCCAGCCGCTCTTCACCTGGGTGACCCAGTCGATGGAGCAGAGGTAGTGCCACAGGGCGCGCTCGGCGGCGGGGGTCGTCGCGATCAGCCAGTTCACCTGGGCCGTGTCGTGCGGCTGCTTGTCGTGCCAGGTGTCGTCGCAGACGTACGACACCAGGCCCTCGGGCTCGCCGGACGGGGAGCGGTACAGGGCGTAGAAGGGCTCGACCCAGGGGGTGCGGTCCAGGTGGACGACGCCCGTGTTGACCTGCCACCAGCGGTCGTCGCGGCTGACGGCGCCGGGCTGGGCGCGGCGCAGGCGCTCGTGCAGGTCGGGGCCGAGCTTGCGGACGTCCTCGCCGTCGACGAGGTCGATACGGCCGCCGTCGTCCGGGGTGAGCCGGCGGGCGTCGAGGCCGGTGCGGAGGACGTCGACCGTCCACTCCGTCATCGAGGTGGCGGGGCCGAAGCCGTAGCGGCCGTAGATCTGGTACTCGGCGGCGATGAGGGTGGCGGCGACGTCTCCGCGCTCCTTCGCGGCGGTGAGGTCCTGGGTCATCATGCGGGTCAGGAGGCCGCGGCGGCGGTGGGTGGCGGTGACGGCGACGTTCGAGATGGCGTCGGCGGGGACCTGATGGCCGCCGGGGACGGTGAGCTCCTGGTCGAAGGAGCGGTACGTCGCCACGCAGCGGCCCGCGTCGAAGGCGCCCTGGGTGCGGTGGGCGAGGAGGTAGCCGGTGCGGGAGTCGATCTCCTCCTGGGTGGGGGCCGGGCTGCGGAGGAAGCCGGTGTGGAGGGCGCGGGTCCAGTCGGGGATGTCGGCCTCGGTGATGGGGCGGACGTCGATGGCGGGGCGGGTGGTCATGGGGTCACGGTAGGGGGGTGATGGGTGCAGCCCCCAACGTTTTTCGTGCCCTCACGTTCTTCGCCCCCCCCGCCACCCATGCACTCCCCCTCCCTCCGCCTCCCTCTCCCCCGAGGGCTCCTCCCCTCACATCAGCAGGTCGTCGACCTGGGCCTCGCCCTCCCGGTACCGGCGCGCGATCTCCCCGCTGCACTCGTCCGTCGTGTGCTGGAGGCGTTGGCGGCGGCGGGAGACCTGCTGTTCGTAGCGGACGAGGCGGCCCATCGCGGCGTGCAGCTCGGCGTCCGTGCGGGCCGCGAGGTCGGACAGTTCGACCTCGGCGAGCATGTCGGCGGCCAGCCGGCGGTACTCCTCGTTGTGCGGGGTGCCCAGGGTGACGTGGCGGGCGGAGGAGCGCTGGCGGGCCGGGGCGTCGGTCAGGATCTCCGAGAGGCGCTCCACCACCGAGCCCTCCCCCGCGGGCGACCTGCGGGCCAGCTCCGCGCGCAGGATGTCGATCCGGCCCTGCAACAGGCGCCGTACGTAACTGAGGTCCGCCTCGTCGCGCTGGGCGTCCCGGCGCACCGTGCGCAGCTCGGGCAGGCTCAGGACGGCCAGGTCGGGGTCGGGCGGGTCCGCGGGCAGCCGGGCTGCGGCCACCGGGGCCGGTGCTGGTGACGCTTCCGGCCCCTCCGTCCGCTGCGTGGGTGGCCGGAACGCGGACCCGGGTGGCTGCTCGGTACTCGGTGTGCTCATGTGCCTCTACCGTCCCCTCGACCGGCGTGTGTGAGCATCGTGCCACCCCAAGTGGCCGCTATGTGACCGAGTGCCCCCGAACGGCCCAGATGGGGGGTTAAGGATCATTAGGAAGCCCCCGCAAACCCCCGGTCAGCCCCCGGTCCGTCGCCCTTTCCGCGCACGGCATCATGGGGGCCATGCGTGCAGTGGTACAGCGGGTCGACGGCGCGAGCGTCGTGGTCGACGGCGAGACGGTCGGGGAGATCAGCGGCGAAGGGCTCTGTGTCCTCGTCGGGGTGACGCACGAGGACACCAAGGAGAAGGCGGCCCAACTCGCCCGCAAACTCTGGTCGATCCGCATGCTGCACGACGAACGGTCGTGCAGCGACATCGACGCCCCCCTGCTGGTCATCAGCCAGTTCACCCTGTACGGGGACGCCCGCAAGGGCCGCCGCCCCACCTGGAACGCCGCCGCCCCCGGCGACATCGCCGAGCCCCTGGTGGAGGAGGTCGTCGCCCAACTCCGCGCCCTCGGCGCCACGGTGGCGACAGGCCGCTTCGGCGCCCAGATGAGGGTCTCCCTGACCAACGACGGCCCGTTCACGGTCCTGTTGGAGATCTGAGCCGCCAACCAGTCCAGCACCGCCTGACTGCCGCTGGCGGGTTGAGGGCAAGTGTCCGTTCGTTGTTTACGGGCCGGGACCAAGTGGGCACAACTTGGGAGAGTTGGCAGTCCAATTGGTCTGTGTGACCGCTCAACCACCCGAACATCCTTCTCCCTGTCAGCCCAGGTGAGCCTGGTTCTCGGGGCAGCGGACACCGACTCGTGGGGCTCGTGACAGCGGGCCCCCTCGACAGCGGTTGACCCCGCCGGGCGAAAACCTCGGCGGGGCCCCCGTCGTACTTTCCCTACCGCAGACGCAGGAGCCGCGCCCCCTGCGCCTTCCTGCCCCAAATCCCGTATATCCGGGGTGTGTTGGGCCACCCGGCGGCCGGGAATCTCTCGGAGCACGGAACATCACGGAATATGCGGCTGTCACCGCGTCGTCCGTGGTCCGCCAATCACCTGGGCTGACGTGCTCGACGAAGGGGGAAGCGGCATGGAACACCACCCGCCCACAGGACAGGACCCGGGCGGCACCGGCATCGCACGGATTCCGATGTCGAACGCGATCACGGCGGTGATCATCGCGGTCGCTGCGCTGGCCGCCGGCATCACGGTGCTGATGCTGACGCCGGGAGTGCTGGAGGGTCTGGGCAGCGCGGTGACGATCACCGGCGGCGGCTTCACGCTCGCGGCGAAGATCGCCGTGCCGCGCTGAACCCGCGCCGGCTCCGCACGGTCCCCCGCCTACGGCTCGACCACGACCTCCTGTGCCGCCGCCGTCTCCCCCGCCACCAGGGGGGCGTCCACGGACACGTTGCGTTTCACCAGGGCCAGCGCCACCGGGCCCAGTTCGTGGTGGCGTACCGAGGTCGTGATGAAGCCGATCTTGCGGCCGTCCGGGCCGTCGGAGGCGAGGCGGAGGTCCGTGCCGGGGGGCGGGAGGTGGACCTCGCTGCCGTCCAGGTGCAGGAAGACCAGGCGGCGCGGGGGCTTGCCCAGGTTCTGGACGCGGGCGACCGTCTCCTGGCCTCGGTAGCAGCCCTTCTGGAGGTGGACCGCGGTGCCGATCCAGCCCAGTTCGTGCGGGATGGTGCGGTGGTCGGTCTCGAAGCCGAGGCGGGGGCGGTGCTGCTCGACGCGGAGGGCTTCGTAGGCGAGGAGGCCGGCTGCCGGGCCCGTCTTCGCCGCGTACGACTCCAGGTCCTCGCGGGGCAGGAACAGGTCGCGGCCGTACGCCGTCTCGCGGACCACCACGCCCTCGGGGACCTCGGCGATCGAACCCGCCGGGAGGTGGACGACCGCGATGTCCGCGGTGCGGTCCGTGACCTCGACGCGGTAGAAGAACTTCATCGACTCCAGGTACGCCAGCAGCGCCTCCTGGGTGCCGGGCTCGATGTGGGCCCAGACCGTGGTGCCGTCGTCGACCAGGTACAGGGCGTGCTCGATGTGGCCGTTCGCGGAGAGGATCAGCGCCTCGGTGGCCTCGCCCGCCGGCAGCTCGCTGACGTGCTGGGTGAGCAGCAGATGCAGCCAGCTCAGCCGGTCCTCGCCGGTGACGGCGAGGACCCCGCGGTGCGAGAGGTCGACGAATCCGGTGCCCTCGGCGAGGGCACGCTGCTCGCGGAACAGGTCGCCGTAGTGGGCGGCGACGTCTTCGTCCACGCCTTCGCCGGGGACGGCACCGGGCAGGGACAGCAGAGGGCTCTTCATATGCACAAGCCTACGACTCGGTAGTTGAAGCCTTGAGGGCCTTGGTGGCCTTGAGGGAGCAGTCCTTGCAGCGGCCGAAGATCGCGAAGTGCTTCATGTCCGTCTCGAAGCCGAAGATCGAGCGCAGCTTCGCGGTGAACTCCTCCGCCACCTCGATGTCCGCCTCGATGACGTTCTGGCAGTCGCGGCAGACCAGGTGGATGTGGTGGTGGCGGTCGGCGAGGTGGTACGTCGGCGCGCCGTGCCCGAGATGGGCGTGGCTGACCAGGCCCAGCTCCTCCAGAAGCTCCAGCGTGCGGTACACGGTGGAAATGTTGACCCCCGACGCCGTCTTCTTCACTTCCGTGAGGATGTCGTCGGGGGTCGCGTGCTCCAGGGTGTCCACGGCTTCGAGGACAAGCTGGCGCTGCGGCGTCAGTCGGTAGCCGCGCTGCCTTAGGTCGCTCTTCCAGTCGATGCTCACCACACCGGAAAGTCTATGACCACTCGGCGGAAGGCCTACGTGCAGTCGGCGGAAGCCCTACTTGAAGAACGCGATTCCGTCGTCCGGCATGTCGTCCGGCAGGGCCTTCGCCCAGCGCTCGACGTCCTCCGGGGTGACGACCTTCTTCAGGTGCGCCGACATGTAGGGGCGCAGCTCGACCTCGGGGGTCTGCTTCTCGCCGACCCACATCAGGTCGCTGTTGACATAGCCGTACAGGCGCTTGCCGCCGCTGTACGGGCCGGAGGCCGCCGTACGCGCGACCGCGTCCGTGACCAGGTCGATCTGCGGCTTCTGCTTGGCCAGCTCGCCGTACCAGATCTCGACGACACCGTCGTCGCGGACCATCGTGACCTCGACCTTGCGGTCGGCGTCGACGCGCCAGAAGCCGTGCTCGGACTCCAGCGGACGGACCTTGTTCCCGTCGTTGTCCAGGACCCAGGTGTGGGACTGGTACTCCAGGAAGTTCCGGCCGTCGTGGCTGAAGGTGACCTCCTGCCCGAAGTTGCACTTCTCGGAGCCGGGGAAGTCGTGCACACCCGCGCCCGCCCAGTTGCCGAGCAGGAAGACGAGGGGGACGAGGTCCTTGTGGAGGTCGGACGGGATCTCGATCATGAGCTTCTACAGTTCCTAGCTTCGGGTCAGCGCTGGCCCTGGTACAGCTTCTTCACCGTCAGCCCGGCGAAGGCGAGGACGCCGACGCAGACCAGGACGAGCAGGGCTTCGAAGAATGCCTCAAGCACGGGGTGCTCCTTGCTGAGCGGTTATGGGCGGTACTAGAGCCGGGCCCCAGCTTAGTCGGCCGGGGCCCGCCCTTCTCTGCGAGGTACGCCTCAGCCCAGCAGCTGGCTCTGGAGCACGACCGTCTGCTGGAACGGCACGGCGGCCGCCTCGCCCTTCCGCGACTGCACGACGAGACCGAGCACGTCCCCGGAGACCAGGTACGCCTCCCGCACGTGCTCCGCCCCGTACGGCTTGGCCTCGCCGTACGCGTAGTGCCGTACGTTCTCCACCTCGGCCTTCTCCGGGAACGCCTCGTCGAGGTGCACCTCGGAGGCGCCCTTCAGGGCGTACTGGGGGGCGTCGTAGCCGGTGAAGTCGTTCTCCTGGAGGGAGTCGACCACCCTCGCCGTCTCGAACTGCATCAGATAGATCCGGGTGTGGGTGCCGTCGGCCGTGGTCCAGCCGCGGGCGGCCACGTGCCGCAGCCCCTGGTCGGTCAGGAGCTGGTCGATGACACCCCGGTCGTCCTTGTCCTCGTAGACCGCGAGGAAGTCCTTCTTCGCCAGCCAGCCGTCCTCGCCGTCGAGCGCCTTGTCGGCCTTGGCGCCCTCGGGCGCGGGCAGGAGCAGCTCGCGCAGGTCGGCGTAGTGGGAGTTGGCCGCGTTCGCCTGGTCGAAGGGCGCCGGGCTGCCGGAGGGCAGGGGCGGCTTGACGATCGCCGGGTACTCCCAGCGCCCGTCCGGCTCGGTCGCGAGTCCCGGTACGTCCGTCCGCTCCATCCGCGTGATCCCGTACGCCGTCCCGGCCCCGGCCGCGGCGAACACCACGACGGCAGCGGTCCAGCGCAGGACGGCGCGCAGGACGCGGCGGTCCTTCTTGACGGGCGGGACGGGCGGGACGGGCTGGGCGCCTTCCGTGACCTCGGTGACTTCGGTGACCTCGGTGACCTCCGTGACCTCCGTGATCTCCCCGATCGGCTGCGGCTGCTGTTCGGTGGTCATACGGCCTTCCCCGGGTCGTCGATGCGGCCGAGCTGGTCGGCGAGGAACCTCGCGATGCTCCGCTGGTCCATGGGAGCCCCTCCGGAGGCGTTGAGCTCGACCAGCACCTCGCCCACGTACGCGGAGCAGAACATCCGGTCGATCTTGATGTCGTCGTCCTTGGGCGTCAGGAAGCACTTGGCCTCCTTGTGACCCTCGACCTTCGGCCCCTTGCGGAAGAGGTCCACGGCGTCGAAGAACTCGCTCTGCGCCGTGGCGATGTTCCGCACGGCGGCGCGGCTCTCCATCCGGGTCAGGACGACGCCGATCACGGTCGCCTTGTCCTGGTAGTACTGGCTGTTCAGGTAGCTGCGCATGGCGACGCCCTTGATGCGCTGCCGGTCGATCTGCTTCTCCATCTGCCGCCGCTGAGTGGGCGGCAGACCCTTGATCGACTCCTTGCGGAGCGCGGTGGCCTGCTTGCCGCTGAGCTCGGCGTCCGTGCCGAACTCGGCGAGGTCGGGACCGCGGCCGAAGCCCTGCCGCGCGTACGGCACCAGCAGACCCCGCAGCCCCTTCGCCTCCTCGGCCGTGTCCGTGTCCTCGGCCGCCCTCGGGAACTGCCAGGTCGGCCGGCCCGGATCGCGGTCGGCGTCCTGGACGGTCACCACGGTGTAGCCGGAACCGCCGACGACGGCACCGAGGAGGAGCACGGAACCGGCGACGGCGGCGACCCGGCGCCGGGGCACGCGCTTCTTGGCGGGCGCGGGTTCGGGAGTGGCCTCGTCCGGCACAGGGCTCTCGAGGAGTTCGGGGTTGTCGATGCTCACAGCCGCCCCATCTGCCGCTCGGCCAGGTCCATGATCTTCTTCTTGGGAATGGGCTTGGTGTCGTAGACCCAGATCGTCATCGCGATGTCGCCGCGCGTGGCCATCGCCTCAGCCATGTACAGCGGCAGATATCCGGGCTTCGTGTCGGGGGTGTGGTGGACGTAGGCCCAGCCGTCGCCCGTCCCGGGAATCTCCCAGCTGTCGGTGTCGGACTCCTTGTCCGCGAAGCTCTGCTCGTTCGCGGTGTAGTCGGCGGCCGTCAGGTCCTGCTCCTGGCGGAACTGGGCGAGGTGGATCTCGACGCTGTACGTCCTGCCGACCAGCCAGTTGGTGGCGGCGTCGCGGCGGAACTCGTCGTTCGCAAGGTTACCGAAGGCGTTCTTCGGCTTGTCGTAGAGCTCCGCGTAGTCGGTGAGGTCCAGCCAGCCGTCGGTGCCCACCTCGAACCGCGGCTCCCGCGCCCCCTTGGGCCGCTTCAGCAGCAGCTTGCGCAGATCGCCGTTCACCTTGACGTGCCGGTCCTGCGCGGCCGACAGCGGCTCGACCTCGCCCTTGGCCTGCTTGACGACCGGCTGCGACAGCGGCGGCAGCGCGGTGGGCTCCCGGTTCGCCTGGACGACGAACCCGGTGCAGGTGCCGGCGACGACACCGAGGACGGCGGCGACAGCGACGAGCAGCGTGGTGCGCCCGCGTCGGCGCGCCGGGCGGAGCACTTCCGGCGTATCTGACGCTTCTGGCGCTTCTGACGCTTCCGGCACCTCGTCAGGTACCGGGTTTTCCTGAACTTCGGGTACTTCCAAGACGTCCCCCCACAGAACGTGAAGTGCACATTCCATATGTGCGCACAGGAGACTCATGGCCTGCGACCTGGGTTGTGGCCGCGTTGATTACGATTCAGCCATGGCGAAGAAGCTCGTGATCAAGGTGACGGCGGGGGCCGATGCCCCCGAGCGCTGCTCGCAGGCGTTCACGGTGGCGGCGGTGGCCGTGGCCAGTGGTGTCGAGGTCTCCCTCTGGCTGACCGGCGAGTCCGCGTGGTTCGCGCTGCCGGGCCGGGCCGCCGAGTTCGAGCTGCCGCACGCGGCCCCCCTCCCCGACCTGATCGAGTCGATCCTGGCCGGCGGCACGCTGACCCTGTGCACGCAGTGCGCGGCCCGCCGGGAGATCACGGAGAAGGACGTCATCGAGGGCGTACGGATCGCGGGCGCGCAGGTGTTCGTCCAGGAGGCCCTGGGCGACGAGACGCAGGCGCTCGTCTACTAGGACTCGGGCGTCCACAGGCAGAACGGATGTCCCGCAGGGTCGAAGAGCACCCGTACGTCGTCCTGCGGCTGGTACTCGGCGAGCCGCGCCCCCTCGGCCAGCGCCCGCGCGGTCTCGGCCGCCAGGTCGTCGACCTCGATGTCGAGGTGCAGCATCATCTGCTGCTCGCCGGGCTCGCGGTCGGGCCAGAGCGGCGGCACGTACGCGGGCTCGGTCTGGAAGGCGAGCCCCACGCCTCCCCCGGGCGGCCCGATGAGCACCCAGTCGGGTTCCTCCTCGCGCACCACGAATCCGAGCAGGCGCTGATAGAAGGCGGCGAGCTGACGGGCGTCCGGTGCGTCGAGTACGACGGACGACAACCTCATGGGCGACATGGGCCCCCTCCTACTGCCGCCGCTTCTTCCCGTCCAGCTCGTCCCACCACTCGTCGGACTTGGGATCGCCGGAGGGGTCGTCCCACCACCGGTCGTCGGGCCCGCGCCGGTTGGCCACCATCGCGGCGACGGGCGGGATCAGCATGGCGACCACGCACATCCCGACCGCGACCGGGATCGACCACAGCCGCACGACACCCCACGCCAGGACGAAGAGCCCGACGCAGGTGCCCATCATGGCGAAATAGACGTGCCGTCGACGCGCCAGCATGTGTCCAGGGTAGGCCTGGACAGGGCGAAGGGGCTGTACCTGGAGAGGTACAGCCCCTTCGTGCGACACAGGTCCGTCAGACGGCGATCGCTACCTCGGCGAGGCCACCCTGCTGGGCGACGACGGTACGGTCGGCGGTGCCGCCCGGCACCAGCGCGCGGACGGTCCAGGTGCCCTCGGCCGCGTAGAAGCGGAACTGGCCCGTCGCGGAGGTCGGGACCTCGGCGGTGAACTCGCCGGTCGAGTCCAGGAGGCGGACGTAGCCCACCACAGGCTCGCCGTCACGCGTCACCTGGCCCTGGATGGTGGTCTCACCGGGCTTGATCGTCGAGGCGTCGGGGCCGCCGGCCTTCGCTCCACACATGTCTTTCTCCAGATTCAGAGGGGTCTGACCGGAAGGAAGGCCGGTCGGGGGTGGGACTGGGGTCTGCTTACTTGTTGGCGCCGAGCTCGATCGGGACGCCGACGAGGCTGCCGTACTCGGTCCAGGAGCCGTCGTAGTTCTTGACGTTCTCGACACCGAGCAGCTCGTGCAGGACGAACCAGGTCAGCGCGGAGCGCTCACCGATACGGCAGTAGGCGATGGTGTCCTTGGCCAGGTCGACCTGCTCCTCGGCGTAGAGCTCCTTGAGCTCCTCGTCCGACTTGAAGGTGCCGTCGTCGTTGGCGTTCTTGGACCACGGGATGTTGCGGGCGGACGGGACGTGGCCCGGACGCTGCGACTGCTCCTGCGGCAGGTGGGCCGGGGCGAGCAGCTTGCCGGAGAACTCGTCGGGCGAGCGCACGTCGACCAGGTTCTGCGAGCCGATCGCGGCGACGACGTCGTCGCGGAAGGCGCGGATGGAGGTGTCCTGGGCCTTGGCCTTGTACTCGGTCGTCGGGCGCTCGGGCACCTCCTCGACCAGCTCGCGGGCGTCGAGCTCCCACTTCTTGCGGCCGCCGTCGAGGAGCTTGACGCTCTCGTGGCCGTAGAGCTTGAAGTACCAGTAGGCGTAGGAGGCGAACCAGTTGTTGTTGCCGCCGTAGAGGATCACCAGTGTGTCGTTGGCGATGCCCTTCGCCGACAGGAGCTTCTCGAAGCCCTCCTGGTCGATGAAGTCACGGCGGACCGGGTCCTGAAGGTCCTTCGTCCAGTCGATGCGGATCGCGTTGCGGATGTGGTTCTTCTCGTAGGCGGACGTGTCTTCGTCCACCTCCACGATCGCGATGTTCGGGTTGTCGAGGTTGGCCTCGACCCAGTCGGCGTCGACCAGGACGTCGCTGCGGCTCATGCTCTTTCTCCTCCGGGGCAGTTACGGCGGGGCATACGACTGTGCGGGTGCGCGGGCCGACGGGGCCGCGGCGCACGGGTGCCCAAGGTCAGGGCGGGGGGATGCGGACGGCGCTCGGCGCTTCCGCTCAGAAAGTGCGACAGAGCATGGCGGCAACGCGGCACAGGTCGACTGCCCGCCGCTTTGTGAGATCCGCCTGTCGCTTCATGCCGTCGATCGTAGGGACGGACTACCGGCCATGTCACCGGTGTGTCGTATTTTGAGACGCGATCGTCCGCGATGTGGGAAAGGATCAGCGTCCGGGCCGTGTTCGCACGGGTTCCGGACGCCGGCGGCCGTCACCACCCGATATCCACGGACGACCCGTCTCGCCCCTCGGACACTCGCTGTCCGCCGAACGCGGTCCTACCCGGCCAGCTCGACGTTCGAACCCTTCACCGTGACCTCCACACCGTCCTGCGCGGCCTCGACCTTGTCGAGCTGGATGCCGCCGGGCAGGTCGTCGATCTTCTGCTCGAAGTCGGTGATCGACCGCACCTTGCCCTCGGCGACCTCGACGACCAGGTTCGGCAGGTTGTCGGCGTGCACCTTCACGGTGTCGCCGTCGACGGTGACCGTGCTGAGCACGGGGTAGGTCTGCGACCGGCCCAGGGCGGTGACCTTGACGTTCACCTTGATCTTCCCGTTGCCCCCGTCGGAGAGCCCGACGACCTCGGCGGTCACGCCGGGGAAGATCTCCGTCGGCTCGGACTGGGCGGCCTTGAGCAGCTCGTCGTAGGAGATGGACGCCGTACCACTGGCCGTGGCGGCAGTGGCGGAGCTGTAGTCGCCCGAGAACGAGACACCCTTGAAGTTGGCCGTGATGTCGTCGATACGGATCTTCTCGCCCGCCGCCCCGGCAGCGGCCTCGTAGTCCTTGATCCCCACCTCGGCGTCGTCCAGCTCCCCGGACGCCACCTGGGTCAGAAACGGAAAGCCCTTGATCGACACATCGGGAGTACTGGCAAGGTTCTCGCTGCTCTTCAGCTTGTCGGCGACCTCCCCCTCGGCGAAGTGCACGGCAACCCGGTCGGCGATGACGAAGAGCCCGCCCAGCACGACAACAACAATCAGCAGTATTCGCAGTGCGCGCATTCTTTGGTGTTCCCCCACCTCGGCGGTCTACGTCCCTTGCCACCGTAGCGCCGCGACCAAGACACCCCGGGGAATTGTTGATCACCTGTGACAGGTGCCCCCACGGACCGTCAGCGCACTACCCGAGCGCCCGCCCCAGCACGTACACAGCCGGAGCAGCAGCGGCCAGCGGCAGCGCGACCCCCGCCGTGAAGTGCACGAACCGCGAGGGATAGTCGTAGCTGGCCACCCGGTGTCCGATCAGCGCGCACACCCCCGCACCAGCCCCGAGCAGCGCACCCTCCGCGCCCAGCCCGGTCATCCCGCCCACGGCGATACCGGCACCCGCCGCGGCCAGCAGCGACACGACCACCGACGCGGGCGTCGGCAACGGCAACGCCCGCGCCAGCACCGCCACCGCGACCGACACCGCGCCCACCGACACCGCGTCCGCCGACGCCGCGAGGTACCCCGCCGCGACGATCGCCAGCGCCGACGAGGTGACGGTCGCCATCAGGCCGTACATCCGCTCGTCGGGGTCGGCGTGCGAGCGCAGTTGCAGCACCAGGCACAGCAGCACCCACACGCCCAGCGTGCCGAGGATCGCCGACGGCGACCGGTCCGCGGCCAGCAGCGCGACGTCCGCGACGACCGCCCCGAGGAACGCCAGCGCGATGCCCTGCCGGGCGGGCCACATGCCGTTCAGCCGGAACCAGCCGGCGGCGGTGACGGCCTGGAGAAGAACGAGCGGCACGAGCAGCGCGTACGACCCGACGGCCGCCGCACCCGCCAGCAGCAGTCCCAGCACCGCCGTGAGCGCGGCGGGCTGCATCCCGGGCTCGATGATCGGCGAACGCCCTTCGAGCCGGGCGCGCTGGGCGTCGGTCACCCGGGCGTTGCCGCCGAGGGTGGCGGGACCGTAGTCACCGGAAGAGGAAGGGGCCGCGACCGGTTCCGGAGCCGGAGCGGGCTCCTGATACCCCGGCGCCTGGTACACCGGCTCCTGATACCCGGGCGCCTGGTACGCCGGCGGCTCGTAGCCCTGCGGGGCCTCGTACCCCTGCGGCGGCAGATACGCCGTGTCCGCCGCGGCGGGCGCCGCGGGGGCGACCGGCGACTGCATCTGCGTCTCCCAGGTCTGCCCCTGCCACTGCTGGGTGTACTGCTGAGCGGCGTGCTGATCGTCGTAGGCCTGCTGCCAGTAGGGGTCGTACCCCTGCTGTCCCTGCTGGCCCTGCTGGCCCTCGTACGGCTCGTACGGCTGGTTCGTCATCGCTCACCCTCCTGCGAACGGCGGGAGCACCTCGACCGTGCCGCCGTCGGCCAGCCGTACCGTCTCATGTCCGCGGGTGCCCACGGGGTCACCGTCGATGAGGAACGAGCATCGTTGCAGCACGCGCGTGAGTTCACCGGGGTGTCGCTCGCGCACCGCGTCCAGCGCCTCGGCGAGGGTGTCGGCGTCGTACGCCTCCTCGGCGACCCCGGCCGCGGCCTTCGCGGCGGCCCAGTAGCGCACCGTGACCTTTGGCATCTGCTTCCGCTGCTTCCTCACTCGACCGTGTTGAACACCGTCAGGCTAGCTGTCCCGTGAGACGGCCCAGTCCCCGATGCGCCGCAGCAGCTCGTCCGGGGCCGCGTTCTCGGCATGGCCCATGCCGTGCTCCAGCCAGAGTTCGGCGTGGCCGGGGGCGGCGTCGGCGAGCATGCGGGGGTGGTCGAGGGGGAAGTAGCCGTCGCGGTCGCCGTGCACGATGAGGAGCGGGGTCGGCGCGATCCTCGGCACGGCCTCCACGGGAGACAGCGGGACCGGGTCCCACTCCTTGTGGTGGATGCGGGTACGGAATCCGTAGCGGCCCACCAGCCGTCCCGCGGGCCGCGTTACCAGCCAGTGGAGCTTCCGCATAGGTGCCGTACCCCGGTAGTACCACCGGGCCGGTGCACTCACCGAAACCACCGCGTCCGAGTGCGCATCCGTGCGCCCCTCGCGCCCCGGCTCGTCCGCCCGGAACAGCGCCGCGTGCCGCAGCACCACGGAACCGCCCATCGAGAACCCCACCGTCACCACGCGCGCGTGCCCGAGCGAGCGCGCCCACCCCACCGCGGCGGCCAGATCGAGCACCTCGCGGTCCCCCACGGTCGAGGCCCCGCCGGAGGCCCCGTGGCCGCGGAAGGAGAACGTGACCACGCCGCCGTACTGCGTGAACGTCTCCGCCACCCGGCGAACATGAGGACGATCCGCGTCGCCGGTGAAACCGTGCGCGATGACGAACACGGGAGAACGGGAAGGTGACGGGGAGGCGTCGTATACGGAGGCCGGCGGATCGTATACGGAATCGATCGTCACCCCGTCGACAGTGTGCAGAAACGTCCGTATAGGTGTGCCTCTGTTCGTCTCAGAGTGCGGAATTGCGGTGGATCGCGCCACACGACCTGCCGGATCAATGTGCATGTGGGCTATTCTCCTGAACAGAGGACTCGGGCAATGCAGCCCCCGGGTCCTTTTGTGCTTTCGGATCGTCTGTATACGAAAGATCCGAGAGCGAAAACCTCGCCGGGACCGAGGAGGAACCAGCCGTATGAGTTCTCTGCTGCTCCTGACCAACGCCCTCCAGCCGTCGACGGAGGTGCTCCCCGCTCTCGGCCTGCTCCTGCACAACGTGCGAGTGGCTCCGGCGGAGGGCCCCGCCCTCGTCGACACCCCGGGTGCCGACATCATCCTGATCGACGGGCGCCGCGACCTGCCGCAGGTCCGCAGCCTGTGCCAGCTCCTGCGCTCCACGGGGCCGGGCTGTCCGCTCATCCTCGTCGTCACCGAGGGCGGCCTCGCCGCCGTCACCGCCGACTGGGGCATCGACGACGTCCTCCTGGACACCGCGGGACCTGCCGAGGTCGAGGCCCGCCTGCGGCTCGCGATGGGCCGCCAGCAGATCGTCAACGACGACTCCCCGATGGAGATCCGCAACGGCGACCTGTCGGTCGACGAGGCGACGTACTCCGCCAAGCTCAAGGGCCGGGTCCTGGACCTGACCTTCAAGGAGTTCGAGCTCCTCAAATACCTGGCCCAGCACCCGGGCCGCGTCTTCACGCGCGCCCAGCTGCTCCAGGAGGTCTGGGGCTACGACTACTTCGGTGGCACCCGGACCGTGGACGTGCACGTACGACGGCTGCGCGCCAAGCTCGGCCCCGAGCACGAGTCGCTGATCGGTACCGTCCGGAACGTCGGTTATCGATTCGTTACCCCGGAGAAGGGCGAGCGCGCGACGGACGACGCCAAGGGCAGGAGCGAGCTGCCAAAGGCGGAGGAGACGGACGAGACGGTCGCTCTGGACGCCGCCGAGATCAGCGCCGAGGTCTGACGGGGCCCGGCGGGCACAGGGGTCGCTCGGGCGGAGCACAGGGAAGACGGCTTACGCCCTGCCCAGAGCGGGTCCATCCGCGTAGACTCCGCGCGTGGCCAAGGTGACTCGAGATGACGTGGCGCGGCTGGCAGGGACGTCCACTGCCGTCGTCAGCTACGTCATCAACAACGGACCCCGGCCGGTCGCCCCGGCCACGCGCGAGCGCGTTCTCGCCGCGATCAAGGAGCTGGGGTACCGGCCCGACCGGGTCGCCCAGGCCATGGCGTCCCGGCGCACGGATCTCATAGGCCTGATCATCCCGGACGCCCGTCAGCCGTTCTTCGGCGAGATGGCGCACGCGGTGGAACAGGCCGCGGCCGAGCGCGGAAAAATGGTCCTGGTCGGCAACACCGACTACGTCGCCGAGCGCGAGACCCACTATCTGCGCGCCTTCCTCGGGATGCGGGTCTCCGGCCTGATCCTCGTCAGCCACGCGCTGAGCGACCTGGCCGCCGCCGAGATCGAGGCCTGGGACGCGCGCGTGGTGCTGCTGCACGAGCGTCCGGAGGCGATCGACGACGTCGCCGTCGTCCTCGACGACCTCGCCGGCGCGAAGACCGCCGTGGAACACCTGCTGGGCCACGGCTACCCCTACGTCGCCTGTATGGGCGGTACGGCGGACACCCCCGCCGTCGGCGACCCGGTCTCCGACCACGTCGAGGGCTGGCGGCGCGCGATGGAGGAGGCCGGCATCCCCACCGAGGGACGGCTCTTCGAGGCGCCGTACAACCGCTACGACGCCTACCAGGTGGCGTTGCAACTGCTGTCGGGCCCGGACCGTCCGCCCGCGATCTTCTGCTCGACCGACGACCAGGCCATCGGCCTGCTGCGGGCGGCCCGCGAGCTGCGCATCGACGTGCCGGGCGAGCTGGCCGTCATCGGCTTCGACGACATCAAGGAAGCGGCGCTCGCCGATCCGCCGATGACAACGATCGCATCGGACCGCTCGGCGATGGCGCGGGCCGCGGTGGACCTCGTGCTCGACGACGGGCTGCGGGTGGCCGGCTCGCGCCGGGAGCGGCTCAAGGTGTTCCCGTCGCGGCTGGTCGTACGCCGGTCCTGCGGCTGTGAATGAGGCTCCGCGGGCCTTTATGAGGCTTGTCTGAGAGAGCCCGGCCCGGCCCCAGTACCGGCTTTATATCGGGCAAACGAGGTTTTGGCGGCGTTCTCAGGGAGCACTCAGGAAGCTCTCATGGTCGGGCGACAAGCTCAGTGTCATGACCGAGAGCTTCCGCCGCGACGGCGAGTACGAGCAGTACACGAACCCGTATCAGGGCGCCCAGCAGCACGCCTCCGCCACTCCCGCGCACTCCTCCCCGGTGAACCCGGAGTGGCCGCCCCCGCCGGCGCAGCCGCCCGCGCCGCAGCCGGTGACGGTGGAGCCGGGGACCACGGTGTGGCCGGCGCAGACTCAGGTCGCCGGCGGTGACGGCAACGGCGGCGGTGACGGCGGCACGGCCGTGATGACGGCGGTCCCGGCCGGCCCCGCGCCCGCTCCCAAGAAGCGCGCCCGCGGTCCCTTCGCCCTCCTCGCCGCCGTCGCGATCGTCGCCGCGGCGATCGGTGGCGGTACGGCCTACGGCATCCAGGAGCTGACCGGCAACGACACGGTCGCCTCCAGCAGCACCAGCACCAACGTGGTGCCGTCCTCCGCCAGGGGCACGGTCTCCGGGGTCGCCAAGGCGGTCAGCCCGAGCATCGTCGAGATCAACGCGACGCTCAGCAACGGCTCCTCCACCGGCTCCGGCGTGATCATCACCGGCGACGGCGAGATCATCACCAACAACCACGTCATCGCCGGCGCCTCCTCGATCAAGGTCTCGACGAGCGACGGCAAGGAGTACACGGCGAAGGTCGTCGGCACCGACAGCAAGAAGGACCTCGCCCTGATCAAGCTGGAGAACGCCTCCGGCCTCACCCCCGCGACCCTCGGCAACTCCGACGGCGTCCAGGTCGGCGACGAGGTCGTGGCGATCGGCTCCCCCGAGGGCCTGACCGGCACGGTGACCAGCGGCATCGTCTCCGCCCTGAACCGTGACGTGACCGTCTCGACGGACGAGAGCCAGGGCCAGCAGCAACAGCAGCAGGGCGGCGGCGGATGGCCGTTCGAGTTCGGCGGCCAGCAGTTCAACGGCGACACGGGGTCGTCGACGACGACGTACAAGGCGCTCCAGACGGACGCCTCGCTGAACCCCGGCAACTCCGGCGGCGCGCTGATCGACATGAACGGCAACATCATCGGGATCAACTCGGCGATGTACTCGGCGGCGGACTCCACGTCCTCCTCCAGCGCCGGCAGCGTCGGCCTCGGCTTCGCCATCCCGATCAACACCGTCAAGTCCGACCTCGCGACGCTGCGGGCCGGCGGCAGCGACAACTGATCCCCGGAACCGTGCCTGTTCTGTGTGTAAGGAGTACGTCGTGATCAAGCAGGTTTCCCACACCGTGGCCGCCACCGACCCGGCCGGCCTCGCCCTGGCCCTGGCCCTTGAGGTGGCGTACGAGCTGCACGCGCCGACGGCACCGGCGGTCCGGGCCCCGGAGATCTCGACGGCGGCCGCCCGCCGTACCGCCCGGCGACGCAAGGTGCGCGCCTGACCGTCCTCCCTGTGCTTGACCCAGAAGCCCGCAAACATGCGAGGCTGAAGGCGCCCACGTCCCACCGCACCCCGAGGAACCTCGAGCGATGAGCCCCGCCGATGGCGACCGTGACCCCCAGCGCATCCTGATCGTCGACGACGAGCCGGCGGTGCGCGAAGCGCTCCAGCGCAGCCTCGCGTTCGAGGGCTACGACACGGAGGTCGCGGTCGACGGCGCGGACGCGCTGGAGAAGGCGACCGCGTACCAGCCCGACCTGGTGGTCCTCGACATCCAGATGCCCCGCATGGACGGCCTCACCGCCGCCCGCCGGATGCGGGGTGCGGGCACGACCACGCCGATCCTGATGCTGACGGCACGGGACACGGTCGGCGACCGGGTGACCGGCCTCGACGCGGGCGCCGACGACTACCTGGTCAAGCCGTTCGAGCTGGACGAGCTGTTCGCGCGCGTCCGTGCGCTGCTGCGGCGCAGCTCGTACGCGGCGGCCGCGGCCGGTGCGGGTGCCGTGGTGGAGGACGAGGCGCTGACCTTCGCGGACCTGCGCATGGACCTGGCGACGCGGGAAGTCACCCGTGCGGGGCGGCCGGTGGAGCTGACACGCACCGAGTTCACGCTGCTGGAGATGTTCATGGCACATCCGCGCCAGGTGCTGACCCGCGAGCAGATCCTGAAGGCGGTGTGGGGCTTCGACTTCGAGCCGTCGTCGAACTCGCTGGACGTGTACGTGATGTACCTGCGCCGCAAGACCGAGGCCGGTGGCGAGCCTCGGCTCGTGCACACCGTGCGGGGCGTGGGGTATGTGCTGCGACAGGGCGGCGCGGAGTGAGAAGGCTTCTGCGCCGGTTCCAGACGCTGCCCATTCGGGCACGGCTGTCGTTGCTGGTGGCTGCGGCGGTGGCGTTTGCGGTGGCGGCGGTTTCGGTGACGTGCTGGTTCATCGTGCAGGGGAAGTTGTACGAGCAGCTGGACAACGACCTCCAGCAGGGCATGGGCGGCCCCGCGCAGCTCAGGCAGATCAGCCAGGCCCAGTCCGCCCTCGACAACTGCTCCAAGACTCCGCAGAGCACCCCCTTCCCGCGCGGCGACTACACCCAGGTGGTCACGGCGAGCGGCAAGGTCTGCGTCGTCAACGACTCGGCGGGCGCGATCGAGGTGACCCAGGCCGACAAGAACGTGATCGCGAAGGCCGAACCCAACCACGTCTACTTCCGGAACGGCAGCGCCGAGGACGGCACCGGAGTGCGGGTGATGACGCGCTATCTGAGCGGCACCACGAACCCCACCACCGGAGAGGCCGGTCCCAACATCGGGATCATCGTCGCCGTCCCCCTCAAGGGCACCCAGAACACCCTCAACGACCTCTCCCTCATCCTCCTCCTCGTCTCCGGCATCGGCGTCCTCGGCGCAGGCGCCGCCGGGCTCGCCGTGGCCCGCGCAGGCCTGCGCCCCGTCGACAAGCTCACCGAGGCCGTCGAACACGTGGCCCGTACCGAGGATCTGAGCGTGCGCATCCCCGTCGAGGACGACGCCGAGGACGAGGTGGCCCGGCTCTCCCGTTCCTTCAACTCGATGACCTCCTCCCTCGCCAGCTCCCGCGACCTCCAGCAGCAGTTGATCGCGGACGCCGGTCACGAGCTCCGCACTCCCCTGACCTCATTGCGGACCAACATCGAGCTCCTCACCCGGAGTGAGGAGACGGGCCGGCCCATCCCGGAGGCCGACCGCAAGGCGCTGCTCGCCTCGGTGAAGGCGCAGATGACCGAACTGGCGGCGCTCATCGGCGACTTGCAGGAGCTGTCCCGGTCCGAGGGACAGCGAGGCGAGCGCGTTCAGGTCGTGTCGTTGGAGGACACCGTCGAGTCGGCGCTGCGCCGGGCCCGGCTCCGGGGGCCGGAGTTGACGATCAACGCGCACCTGGAGCCCTGGTTCTCGCGCGCGGAGCCGGCCGCACTGGAGCGTGCCGTCGTCAACATCCTCGACAACGCCGTGAAGTTCAGCCCGGACGGCGGCACGATCGACGTACGGCTGGAGGACGGCGTCCTCACCGTCCGCGACCACGGCCCCGGCATCCCCGCCGACGAACTCCCGCACGTCTTCGACCGCTTCTGGCGCTCCCCCAGCGCCCGCGCCCTCCCCGGCTCCGGCCTCGGCCTGTCCATCGTCGCCCGCACCGTGGAGCAGTCCGGCGGCCAGGTCACCCTCGGTCACGCGGACGGCGGCGGCACGATCGCGACCGTACGCCTGCCGGGGGCGCCCACGCCTCCCCCCGACACTGTCGGTACTCGTTGATAACGTGCCTCGTCCAGTGATCACCTGCATGAAGGGACGGGGCGCGTGCGGGAAGTGACATGCCATCAGGTCAGTGAGCAGCGGTTGGCCGAGGCGCTCGACGACATCCGCGGGCGGGCCTACACACGCTGGCACTCGCTGCGGTACGGCAACATCTCGCCGGCCCTGATACGGGCGATGGCGGACGAGCTGCTCGACCATGTCGCCGCGCGTGCCGTCACGGAGCCGGGGCTCGACGCCACGGCCGCTGCGGTCGCCGTCACCGCCGCGGAGTGTGTGCACGGAGTGCTGAGCGTCATGTGCTTCCCGGGCGGGGACCAGAAGATCCGGTTCCCCCTTGTCGGGGAGGTGATCAGCACGGACCCCGACGACGACGAGTTCGGGGACGGGCCGATCACCTTCCGGGACGTCGTCCAGGAGGCGCCCACCGCGCGGACGTGGCTCGACATGTTCGAGATGTGCGTCGTCAGCGGGCACGTGTGGGACTGGGAGCAGGTCACCGGACTGCTGCTGCGGGGCGACTACGCGCCCGCCATCCGTGACGGCGTGCCGTACAACTCGTACCCCTCCGTCTCCACGCCCGCCGACCTCGCCGCCATGGACGCGCTGTGCCGCTACCTCACCGAGGCGGCCGGACATCTCCCGCGCGACTGGCCGACCGTTCCGCTGCGCAAGCCCGACGCCGGGGAGCTGGCCGAGGCCGCCAGGGGGCTCGACGAGGCCGGCGCCCTGACCGCGGACCAGCGGCTGCTGCGCGTACTCCTGGACGACGACCAGGAAGCCTTCGAGGCCGCCCTCGTCGCCCACCTCGTCCGGTACCGGGAGAGTGTCGTCGCGGACGATCCCGCGCCGCGCACCCTCCTCCCCCTCGGCGCCCTCACCCTGGCCTGCCTCGCGGTGCAGGTGCACGGGTGGGAGCTCGGCGTCCGGTCCGGGTATCTGCCGTACGGGCTGCTGGGGTCGACGGACGCGCTGCGCCGGGCGGCCGAAGGCAACCGGAACACCTTGGGCCTGTGGGCTGCCAAGTAGCCGTCAGGGAGTGGGGGGATGGACGTGACCTTGCGGGAGTACCGCGCCGACCGGCGTTCGCGGTTGAAGGTGATCGGGCTCATCTCGGTGATGCTGGCGTGCGGGGTGCTCGAGGTCGTCATCAATGACGTACCGGGGTGGGTCGGGGCGATCCTGATCTCGGTCCTGGCGATCGTCGACGGGGTGTGGGCCCTGTCCCTGTGGCGGTCGCGCACGGTGGTGCGGGCGGACGGGGTGGTCGTCGTGGGGGTCGTGCGGTCCCGGAAGTGGGCGTGGCACGAGATCCAGGACCTCGTCGTGGAGACGCCGTCCTCCACCACCCCGAGGCGGCTCATACGCCTGCACGACACCCGGGGACGGAAGACCACCCTGCCGTACGTCGCCGAGTCCCACCTGCCGGACCTCCTCGCCCTGCGGCCTTCCTGAGCGAGACGCCAAGAGGCGGCCGTGTCGATGACGCGGCCGCCTCTTCCTGCCTGCCCCGAAAGGCCCAGAAGGTTCCAGACGGGTCCAGACGGGTCCAGACGGGTTACTGCACGATCGTGATCCGGTTCGTCGCCGGGGGTGCGATCGGGTTGGTGGCCGAGGAGTTGGCCGTGAGGTACTGCTCCAGCGCCGCCAGGTCGTCCGTGCCGACGAGGTCGTTGGTGCCCTGGCCGAGCGTGGTGATGCCGTCGCCGCCGCCCGCGAGGAAGCTGTTGGTGGCGACGCGGTAGGTGGCCGTCGGGTCGAGGGCCGTGCCGTTGAGCTTGATGGAGTCGACGACGATCCGGTCGGCGCCGGTCTTCGTCAGGTCCAGGGTGTAGGTGAGGCCCGAGGACGGCTGGAGGATCTTCGGGGAGGCCGCGTTGCTGCCGCTGACCTGCTCCTTGAGGACCTGGATCAGCTGGGCGCCGGTGAAGTCCTGGAGGTTCACGGTGTTGGAGAACGGCTGGACGGTGAAGCCCTCGGCGTAGGTGACGACTCCGTCGCCTTCCGTGCCCTTCTGCGCGTAGGTCAGGCCCGCCCGCACACCGCCCGGGTTCATCAGCGCGAGGTCGGTCTCCGGGTCGAGCTGCTTGCCGTACGCCAGTTGCGCGTCCGCGATCAGGTCGCCCATCGGGGACTCGGTGCCGGTGCTGGGGATGTCCGCGGAGATGTAACCGATCGGGCGGTTGCCGATGGGCGCGGCGAGGGTGTTCCACCGGCTGATCAGGTCGGTCATGTCCGGCGCCTTGGCGACGGTCCGGGTGACCACGTGGTTCGCCGACTTCACCGACGTACGGGCGATGTCACCCGTCCAACGGTCGTACGTCAGCGTCGTGTCCGTGTAGAGCCGGCCGAAGGAGGCCGCCGAGGTGACCGTGCGCGGGTTGCCCGCCGGGTCGTTGATGGTGCAGGCGTAGGCGGCGTGGGTGTGACCCGTCACCAGCGCGTCGACCTGCGGGGTGATGTTCTTGGCGATGTCCACGATCGGGCCGGAGATGCCGTCGCCCGCGCCCGGGGAGTCGCAGTTGTAGTTGTACGCGCCCGACGCCGGGGCGCCGCCCTCGTGGATGAGGGCCACGATCGACTTCACGCCCTGGGCCTGGAGCACCCGCGCGTACTTGTTGATCGTCTCGACCTCGTCCTTGAACTTCAGGCCCTTGACGCCGTCGGCGGAGACGACACCGGGGGTGTCCTCCAGGGTGACGCCGATGAAGCCGACCTTGATGCCGTCCTTCTTCCACACCCAGTAGGGCTTGAGGATCGGCTTGCCGGTCTTCTCGTTCAGGACGTTGGCGGCCAGGTACGGGAAGTCGGCGCCCTCGAACTCCTCGTCCGTGTAGCAGCCGGCCGTCGGGTGGCAGCCGCCCTTCTGGAGGCGGGCCAGTTCCTTGGCACCCTCGTCGAACTCGTGGTTGCCGACGGAGGTGACGTCCAGGTCCAGCTTGTTGAGCGCCTCGATGGTGGGCTCGTCGTGGAAGAGACCCGAGATGAGGGGCGAGGCGCCGACCATGTCACCGCCGGCCGCGGTGATGGAGTACTTGTGGCCCGCGCGCGCGTCGCGCAGATGCGTGGCGAGGTACTCGACACCACCGGCGTCGATCGTCTTGGTGGTGCCGTCCGCCTGGAGCTCGGTGACGCGGCCGGAGGAACCGGACGGGGGCTCCAGGTTGCCGTGCAGGTCGTTGAAGGACAGCAGCTGCACGTCCTGGTAACGGCTGGGCAGCTTGCCCGGTTTGCCTGATTCGACCGGGGCGGCCGACGAGGGCAGCGCGGCGGCGAGGGCACCGGCGGTCGCGAGACCGGCGGCTGCGGCGAGCAGCCGGACGGTCCGTCTGCGGCGGTGCGGCTGGGATATGGCTGGCATACGCCCCCCTGTGGGTCGTCTGAGCAAGTGGGCCCCGTCCGGCGCAGCCTAAAGTCAACGCGCGTAGCGCGACAGGGGTTTCTTGGTTACATCCTGGTTTCCCTTTGCCCTCACCTTTGCTGACGCTTTGCAGGGTTTACAGTGCCGCCGCTTTGCGGGTTCTCCCCCGTACCCTCATACGCATGACCAGCGACGACACCGTGCGGCCCGGCAGCACTCGCTCCATCCAGACCTGCTCGGCACTCTCCCCGGACCAGACGGACGCCGTTCTCGCGCTCCTCGCGGCGGCCGCCCGCAGCGACGGCCAGCAAGCCGTCTCGGAACAGGGCCGGTTGCAACTGCGCGGGGGCGCCCGCGAGGGGGTGGCCCATCTGCTGCTGACCGTGGACGACGAACTCGTCGGCTACGCCCAGCTGGAGGACACCGACCCCGTGGAGGCCCCGGCCGCCGAGCTGGTCGTCCACCCCGCGCACCGCGGTCGCGGCCACGGCCGGGCCCTCGGCTCCGCGCTCCTCGCCGCCTCCGGCAAACGGCTGCGGGTGTGGGCCCACGGCGGTCACGCCGCCGCCCGCCATCTCGCCCAGGTCCTCGGCCTGACCCTGTTCCGTGAGCTACGGCAGATGCGGCGGCCGTTGACCGACCTCGACCTGCCCGACCCGGTCCTGCCGGACGGTGTGACGGTACGGTCCTTCGTCCCCGGCACCGACGACGCCGCCTGGCTCGCCGTGAACGCCGCCGCGTTCGCCCACCATCCCGAGCAGGGCTCCCTCGTCCAGCGTGACCTCGACGACCGGATGGCCGAGCCCTGGTTCGACCCCGCCGGCTTCTTCCTCGCCTTCCGCGGCGACGAACTCGTCGGCTTCCACTGGACCAAGGTCCATGCGGCGGAGGGGCTGGGCGAGGTGTACGTCCTCGGTGTGAAGCCGGGCGTCCAGGGCGGAGGGCTCGGCAAGTCCCTCACGACCATCGGCCTGCGGCACCTCGCCGAGCAGGGCCTGCCGACCGCGATGCTCTATGTCGACGCGGACAACAAGGCGGCGGTGTCGGTGTACGAGCGGCTGGGGTTCGTGACGCATGAGACGGACCTGATGTACCGCACGGAGACGTGATGTGACACCGGGGGCCTCGGGGTCCGGGGGCTCGGGGACTCAAGGCCGGGGCTCAGGCCGGACGCTGAAGCCCAGGAACTCAAGGCCAGGCCGCTCAAACCCGGCCGCTCAGGCCCTGCTCGGCTTCAAGGCCACCCGGCGTCTCAACGGCTCCGGCCCGCACGCCGCCCACACCAGCACCGCGCCGGCCAGGACCATCCCCCACCGGTCATGTGCCTGCGCCCACCTCGGGTCCTGCGGCCCCACGAACAGCGCCCACCGCCCCGGCCACAGCAGCAGCCCCAGCACGGCCGTCGTCAGCACCGCGCCGGCCACCGCCTGCCCCGGCTCCGCCGCCTGAGTGAAGCGGACCGCTGCCGCCGACGCCGCGAGCGCCAGCGTGAACGCCGTGCCCGCCTCCAGGGTCACGTCGCCCACGGGCGGACGTATCCCGTCCGGCACGAGCAGCACCGCCGCCGTCCACCACGCCGCGGTGACCGGCGCGACGAGCGCCACCCGCAGGGCGTGGCGGGCAGGCCGGCGGGTCGGCACCGGGGTCGTGGTGTGCCGGGCCGGGTCGTCCAGCACGAACGCCAGGCCCAGGGTGAAGGCGAGGATTGCGGCGCGCAGCAGGTTCAGCGCCAGCGGTTCGTCTGCCGTGTCCGACAGTCGCGCCATGGAGACGATCAGCAGCCCCACGGCACCGGCGGCTCCGAGCGCCCGCCAGGGCAGGGTCCGCAGGACGGGCACCAACAACGCTCCGATCAGCTCCACTTGCCCACCCCCAGCGCCAACAGAGCCAGCGACATCGGCCCGCCCCTCAGTCGCACTTGTCCGCCCCCACCTTCGTCTTGACCCCCAGCAGCTCCGCCACCCGAGCCGTCGTCACCTTCGGGGACACCAGCTCGGCCCAGTTCTGCTTCACCTTCGCCGCCACCTCGTCCCGCGGCTGCTCCAGCAGCGTGCGGACGACCGTCGTCTGACCGGCCGTCATCGACAGCGGGTTCGTCTGGGACAGGACGATCGCCGAGCCGCTCACGCTGTCGTCGAGGCGGACGTTCTTGAGGCTGCCGATCGGGTCGGACTGGCCGGCCAGGGCCAGCCACATGACGGTGACCATGCGGCCGTCGCACAGCTCACCGGCCGTCTTCTCGTCGCCGGTGACCAGCACCCCCGCGACGGCGGCCGAGAACTCCGGAACGCGGTTGCCGCCCCAGGCGGTGCCCACTGTCACCTGGTACGGAGTCGTCGCGGGGTCGAGGGCGGAGTCCCCGTCGAGGCCGTAGCGCGCGTCGAGCCGCTGTCGGACGAGGAGGCTCTGGTCGTGGGCGGTGCCGCCGGCGAGGGACTGGACCTCGGCCACGGTCCGTGCCCAGTCCGCGGTCCGGCCCCGCCACTCGGGGAAGGCGCAGTAGCGCGACCCGTCCCGCTCCACGCACGTCTGCACCTGCTCGGGGTGGAGCGTGGCCCGCTCCCGCGCCGCCGTCACCTCGGAGGACACGCCCTGGCCCTGCGCGACCGCGCCAAGGACCGTCAGCGCCAGCGCTCCGACGAACCCGGCCTGCACGGACCGCGCGCGCAGCCCGCCGCCGAACAGCACCGCGAGCAGCGCCACCGTCAGACCGAGCGCGGCGAGATAGAGCGCGTGCCAGGCGGCGGGGCGGCCGATCAGGTCGGAGGGCAGGGTGTTGCTGCTGGCGACGCCTATGACCGGGGTCAGCCAGCGCGTCCAGCCCTCGTCGACGCCGGCGCCGGTGCTGAGCAGGAAGAGGAACAGGAAGAAGACCACGACCAGCGGTGCCGTGAAGGCCGTTCTGATCACGCGGGCGATCAGCACCCCGGTCGCCCCGAACGCCAGCACCGTCAGCGGCCCGACCAGCAGCTCGCCCGGCGAACCGTGTCCGAGCGCGCCCGGCTTGAGCGCCTGCCAGCCGAACTGTCCGGCCACGCACACCGCGGTGAGCAGGGCGGCGGGGACCACGGAGAGCAGATGTGCGGCCGTCCGGTGTGCCCTGCTCATCACCAGCACGGTGAAGTGCCGTTCGGTGTCGCGGCGGAGGGATCTCAGTACGGCCTGGTTCACGGCCAGCAGTACCGCGAGGCCGACGAGGAGCGGGCCTCCCTGGGTGGCGCGGTCGGCGTCCTGGAGGGCCGGGTAGCCGTCCGCGTAGTCCTGGGCGCGCCAGACGGTCCAGGCCGCGTAGACGAGGAAGCCGAGGAGCACCGGGATGGTCGTGAGGAGCCTGCGCGCCTCGAAGCGGGCCAGGGCGAACACGGCCGCCCAGGAGTTCCGCGATGGCGTCTGTGTGGCGGTCGGGGCCGCCTCCATGACCGCGCTCATGCCGCCGCCACCTCCACGCCCGCGTCGTCCAGAGTGAGGAGGTAGCCGTCCTCCAGGGTGGGGTCGGTGAGGTCCGCGCCGGCGGGCGGGTGGCCCACGTTGCGGAAGGAGCCGGTGCCGGTGCGCCAGCCCGCCTTCGCGCCCGGGTCGCGGTCCGTGCTGTTCCACACGCGCCCCGCGGCCACCGCGGTCAGCTCGGCCGGGGTGCCGTCGAAGCGGATCCGGCCGCCGGCCATCACCACGACCCGGTGGCAGAGCATCGCCACGTCCTCGGTCTGGTGGGTGGACAGGAGCACGGTCCGGCCCTCGCCCGCCCGGGCGATCAACTCCCGGAAGCGCATGCGCTGTTCGGGGTCCAGGCCGACCGTCGGCTCGTCGAGGACGAGGAAGCCAGGGTCGCCGACGAGCGCCGCCGCCAGCGCCACCCGCTGCCGCATGCCGCCGGACAGCTTCTTGATGCGCTTGCCGCGGACGTCGCCCAGGTCGACCTCGTCCAGCACGCGCCGCACTTCGCGATGGCGGGCGCCGCGGTCGGTGAGCTCCTTCAGGATCGCCACGTAGTCGACGAACTCGAAGGCCGTGAAGTCCGGGTGGAAGCCGGGGGTCTGCGGCAGATAGCCGAGCCGGCGCCGCACCTCCTGCCGGCCGCGCGCGGTGCCCGGGTCGTTCCCGAGGACCGTGAAGGCGCCGCGGTCGGCGGGGACGGCCGTGGCCAGCACCCGCAACAGGGTGGTCTTTCCCGCCCCGTTGGGGCCGAGCAGCCCGGTGACGCCTCGGGTCAGCCGCAGCGACACATCGTCGAGGGCGCGGGTGCCGCCGTAATGGAGGCTGAGCCCCTCGGCGGAGACGGTGGGTGTCATACGGCACTCCTGTGGAAGACGTCGAAACGGTCACGTACGAGGAAGAGCAGGCCGACCGCGAGGGCGGCGACCGCCGCGGCGGCGCCCTGGCCGGCCGCGGTGAACGGCACGAGCGGGCCGTCCCCGGCCCGGTCGGTGGCGACGAGCAGGGCGACCCACGCGCCGCCGACCAGCGACGGCGCGAGCACCGGCCCCAGCCGCGGGGTGAGCGCGAGTCCGGTCGCGGTCAGGGCCAGCGCTGGCAGCAGCCAGGCCAGCGCCCGCAGGCCGTACGAGGGCAGCGCGAGGGTCGCCAGGCCGTTGAGACCCAGGCCCGCGGCGAGCACCGCCACCGTGCGGATCATCAGCAGCCGGAAGCCGTGCACCGGGCTGACGACCGCCATCTCGTACGTCGGGTCCAGCGCGGGGCCGTACGAGAGCGCGACTCCGGCGAGCGGGAGCAGCGGTGCGAGGGCGAGGAAGAGGGTCGGCGAGTCCGCCGTGTAGACCACGCCCACGGTCGTCATCAGCAGGAACACCACCGCCGCGAGCCATGAGCGGCGCAGTACGGGTGTCGCCGTGAGCAGCCGGGCGACATGGTCGGCGACGCCGAGCCGCACGAGGAGCCCCTCCAGCAACCCCCTGCGGGGTACGTCGAGTTCGGCGTCGAGCCGCTCCCAGCCGGCGTCGAGGGCCACCGGGTCGCTCACCGAGGCGAGTGTCTCCCGGCAGTCCGCGCAGGCCATCAGATGGGTGTCGGCGGACCAGAGCATGGGCGGCGCCAACTCGCCCCGGGCGTAGGCCCGCAGGTCCTGTTCGTCCACATGCCATGTCATGCCAGCGCCTCCCGCAGTTGCTTGCGGGCGCGCGAGGCCCGCGTCTTGACCGTCCCCGGCGGAATCCCCAGGACGACGGCGGCTTCACGGGTGGTCAGTCCGTCGATGACCGTCGCCTGGAGGACCGCGCGGAGTTCGGGTGAGAGCCGGACCAGGGCGCCCGCGAGGTCTCCGTGCTCCACCCCCGCGAGCACGCGTTCCTCCGCGGACGCCTCGTCCCGGTGCCGCAGCCTGGCCAGTGCCTGCCGCAGCCGCCCCCGCGCCCCGTCACCGCGCAGCGCGTCGACCAGCCGCCGCGAGCCGATCCGCCACAGCCACCCGGCCACGTCGCCGTCCTCCCTATAGCGGGCCTTGCCGCGCCAGATCGCGAGGAACGTCTCTTGCACGACGTCGTCGACTATCCCGGCGTCGGCGCACCGGCCCCGCAGTCGCGCGGTCAGCCAGGGCGCGAACCGCCGGTACAGCTCCTCGAAGGCGCGCCGGTCCCCGTCTGCCGCGGCCCGCAGCAGCTCGCCGTCGCTTCTCGTCTCGCTCACACCCCCTCATCGCACGAGCCCCGCCGATCGGTTCACGAAACGGCGACCGATTTTCCGACGGGGCTCCGCTTGACTTTGCCACCCCCCTTCCACCACCCTTTCACTACTCAATTAGTGAAAGGGTGGTTCACGGGTGCTCGAGTACCGCATCGACCGGCACTCCGGGGTCGCCACATACGTCCAGATCGTCCAGCAGACCAAGCAGGCCCTCCGACTGGGCCACCTGGAGCCGGGCGACAAGCTGCCCACGGCTCGCGAGGTAGTGGAGGCCACCGCCATCAACCCCAACACCGTTCTCAAGGCCTATCGCGAGCTGGAGCGCGAGGGACTGGTCGAGGCCCGCCGCGGACTCGGCACCTTCGTGCGCCGCGGTCTCGGCGCCGCCCCGGCCGACTCGCCGCTCCACGCCGAGCTGGACGGCTGGACGGCCAAGGCCCGCGTGGCCGGCCTGGACCGGGACGACGTGGCCGCCCTCTTCACCGCCGTACTCGACAAGCACTTCCCGACGCAGTTCCCCGCACAGACCGCCGCGCCCCAGCACAGCCAGGGAGACCCTTCATGACCGACACCGCCCTTGAGGCAGCCGCGCTGGGCAAGCGTTTCGGGCGGCTGCGGCGGAGCGCCGGATGGGCCCTGCGGGACTGCTCCTTCGCGCTGCCCGCCGGACGCGTGTGCGCCGTCGTCGGCCCCAACGGCGCGGGCAAGTCCACCCTGCTGGCCCTCGCCGCGGGCCTGCTGGCCCCGACCGAGGGCACGCTCACCGTGCTCGGGGCGCCCGCCGGCCAGGCCCGCGCGCGGGTGGGCTTCGTCGCACAGGACAAGCCGCTCTACCCCCAGCTCACCGTCGCCGAGACGCTCCGCATGGGCGGCGACCTCAACCCCGGCCACTGGGACGCGCGCGCCGCCGAGCGGATCGCGGCCGACGGCGACCTCGACCCGAAGGCCCGTATCCGCTCCCTGTCCGGCGGTCAGCGCACCCGGGTCGCGCTCGCCCTCGCCCTCGGCAAGCGGCCCGAACTGCTACTCCTGGACGAGCCGATGGCCGACCTCGACCCGCTGGCCCGGCACGAGCTGATGGGCGTCCTGATGTCCCAGGCGGCCCAGCACGGCACCACGATCGCCATGTCCTCGCACGTCGTGGCGGAGCTGGAGGACTCGTGCGACCACCTGCTGCTGATCGGCGGCGGACGGGTCCGGCTCGCCGGGGAGATCGACGAGATCCTGGAGACGCACGCGCGTGTGTCGGCCGCCGCCGACACCGACCTCGCCCCGCACACCGTCGTCGAGTCCCGCACCACGGGCCGCCGGCTCACCGCCCTGATCCGCCCGGCCGCCCCGCTCCCCGCCGACTGGCGCACCGGCACGCCGTCCCTGGAGGAGCTGGTCCTGTCCTACCTGCGCAACCCCGAGGCGAAGGCGACGGCGACGGCCACCCCGGCGAAGTCCCCCGAGGAGTCCGTCGCATGACCACCCTCACCCCGCCGGCCGCGGGCACCCCGCACCTCACCCGCTGGCTGATCCGCCTGCACCGCCCGGCCCTGCTGTTCTGGACGGCCGTGGTCGTCACCGTCTCCGGCGTCCTGCTGTGGCTGGGCGGTCCGCTCGCCGACGCGTCCGCGGCGGCCTGGCGGGCCTACAACGCCTGCCGGACGGCGACCTGCGCATACGACCAGGCCGCGATCCTCCACTACAAGGACGTCTACACGTACACGACCTATGCCGTCCTCGCCGCGCCCTTCCTGGTCGCCGCCTGGGCCGGCGCCGCCCTCACCGGCCGCGAGGTGGAGACCGGCACCGCGCGGCTGGCGTGGACGCAGAGCACCTCCCCGCTGCGCTGGTTCGCCTCCCGGCTGGCGCTCCCGGCGGCCGTGGTCACCGCGGGGACCGGCCTGCTGGTCCTGCTGCACCACCTGGCGTGGTCGGCGGGCAAGGGCCGCATCGACAGCCTCAAGAGCTGGTACGACCTGCCGACCTTCTACGCCAACGGCCCGGTCGTCGTCGCCCTGGCCCTGGCCGGTCTGGTCGCGGGCGCCCTCGCGGGCCTGCTCCGGCGCGGTTCCCTGCCGGCCCTGGTCGCGGGCCTGGGCTTCACCGGCCTGCTCTGGTACGGCGTCCAGCTGGCCATACCCCACCTGTGGACCACGTCCACCGCCGTGGTCGGCCTGCGCCGCTTCGCCCCGGCCGGCGGCGGCCTCGGCGTCGACGAGGGCATCGTGACCGCCACCGGCGCCCACGTCTCCAACCCGACCTGCGCCAACTCCGAGAACGTCGAATGCCTCGCGTTCTACGACAAGTTCGACGCCGTCGGCTGGTACCGCGACTACCACCCCGCCTCCCACTACTGGCCCCTCCAGCTCACCGCGACCGCCCTGGTCCTCGCCCTCACCGCCCTGCTGACCCTGCTGGCCTTCCGGCTGCTGCACCGGGAGACCGGCCTCCGCAAAGGCAGGTCCGCATGAGCGCCTTCCCGGCACAGCTCGCCACGGTGCTGCGCCTGCACCGCGCGGCCCTGATCGTGTGGACGGTCTTCGTCGCCGGCTGCGTGGGCTACCTGGTGTGGCTGACGGAGGTCACCGCCGACGCGCTCCACGACCCGCGCGGCCTGGACCAGCTGGAGTACAGCAGCCCGATGGGCTGGGTCAGCACGTTCATGTACTACGGCTTCTGGGCCGTCGCCGCCTGGTCGGCCGCCGCGCTCGTCGGCCGCGAACTGGAGTCCGGCACCGCCCGGTTGGCGTGGACGCAGGGCGTCACCCCGGCCCGCTGGCTGGCCGCGAAGCTCACCGCGCCGGCCCTGGTCCTGATCGCCGGCGGCGTGGTGTTCGTCCCCGTCTACCGCTGGGCCTGGTCGGCGCACCGCGCCCTGATGGGCGACGACTGGACGTTCGCCGACGTCTTCGCCGCCCGCGGCCCGCTCGTGGTGGCGTACGGCCTGTGCGCGCTGGCCGTGGGAACGCTCACCGCGCTCGCCGTACGCCGCACGCTGCCCGCGGCCGCCCTCGCGGTCGCCGTGATGATCGTGCTCAACCGGTACGTCGAGAAGCACCGCGAGGACTACTGGCCCCCGGCCACCGGCACCCCGCACGGCGCGCCGGTCATGCAGGTCGACTCGGCCTCGTACCATCCGCAGTCCCACTACTGGCCCCTGCACCTGGTCGAGACCGCCATCGTCCTCGGCGTCACAGCCCTGGCCACCACCGCCGCGTTCCTGCTCCTAGCCCGCCGCACCGTCCCCGCCCGCACGCCCCGCCAGGAGTCCTCCGCATGACCGCGACCACACCGGCCGCCGCCCCGGCGCCCGCCACGGTAAGACCCGCCCCCACCGGGCGCACGGTGCTGCGCCTGCACCGCGGCGCGCTGATCGTCTGGCTGGTCGTCGTGGCCGCCGCCGCGGGCAGCCTGCTGTGGGCGTACGGTCCCGGCGCCACCGAGATCTATGCCAACTGGCGGCGGGGGTGCCCCGACGACATCGACGCCTGCACGTGGGACACCACGATCAACGGCTACTACCGGGCCGTACGCCTTCCCGAGCTGGCGCTCTCCTGGCTGTGCCTGCCCGTCGCCGCCTGGGCCGGGGCCGCGCTGACCGGCCGCGAGATGGAGAACGGCACCGCGAAGCTGGCCTGGACGCAGTCCGTGAGCCCGGCCCGCTGGCTGGTCGGCAAGCTCGCCGTGCCGGCCGCCGTCCTCACTGCGGGCACGACCGTGCTGGTGCTGGTGCACCGCCTGACCTTCGAGGCGAACCCGTTCCCGGTGTACCTGACCTGGTCGGAGCGGGAGGTCTTCGTCGCCAACGGCTCCGTCGCCCTCGCCCTGCCCCTGTGCGCCCTCGCCCTCGGCGCGCTCACCGGCCTGCTGCTGCGCCGCACCCTGCCCGCGCTCGCCCTCGGCACCGCGGTCACCTGGGGCGTCGTCCGCCTCACCGCCCTGGTGACCCCCGACCTGTGGCCGTGGAAGACCGCCACCGCGTCCCTGGAGTCCGAGTGGCCCGCCACGGCCGGCGACGTCCCGTTCGGCGACCAGGGCATGCTGACCGACACGGGAGCCCGCATCCCCTACCCGAACTGCGGCGACGACTTCGAGCAGTGCATGGCCGACCACCACGCGGTCGCCTTCTACGCCGACTACCACCCCGCCTCCCACTTCTGGCCCCTCCAGCTCGTCGAGACCGGCATCCTCCTGGGCGTCGCCGCCGCGGCCGTCGCCACCGCGTTCTGGCTGCTGCGCCGCCGTACCGCCTGACATCCGGGCCGGGACGGGCCACGGGCCACGACTTCCGGGCCGCACGTCCTCCCACGGGGGTGGGGGACGTGCGGCCCGGACCCGTGGACGCCCGGGAGCCGTCCCGCGATATCCCGCACGCCATGTCTCCGTAACCATTGGTTCAGACGGGCTTGCGACGCTCGGCGAATGAAGCCCGCCGTGCCAGAGCCTTCGCCGCCCTCCGGGGGGTCCGCGGGGAACGGGGACCTCCGCCTCGCCGCCGCGCTCCCGCCCGCGCTGTCCGACGCGCCCGTATCGCCCATGGCGCGGAACAATGGGTCCATGAGCCAGCCCAACGCCCAGGCGTCCGCACAGGTCCAGCACGCGCAGCCCTCCGTGGGCTCCATAGCCGCACACCGCCCGCACACCGTCGCGGCGGTCGTCTCGGATCTGGAACCCGACATCGACGCCGACCTCGACGCGTACGAGGAGGCCCCGTACGACGGCGTCGAGCTTCCGCAGGGTCGTTTCCTCGACCGGGAACGCAGCTGGCTCGCGTTCAACGAGCGCGTCCTGGAACTCGCCGAGGACCCGAACACCCCGCTGCTCGAACGGGCGAACTTCCTCGCCATCTTCGCCAGCAACCTGGACGAGTTCTTCATGGTCCGGGTGGCCGGACTCAAGCGCCGTATCGCCACCGGCGTCGCCACCCGTTCGGCCTCCGGTCTCCAGCCGCGCGAGGTGCTGGAGATGATCTGGGCCCGCTCCCGCGAGCTGATGGCCCGGCACGCCGCCTGCTACCACGAGGACGTCGCCCCCGCACTCGCGGAGGAGGGCATCCACCTGGTCCGCTGGAACGAGCTCCAGGAGAAGGAGCAGGCTCGCCTCTTCACCCTGTTCCGGCACCAGATCTTCCCGGTCCTGACCCCGCTGGCGGTCGACCCGGCGCACCCCTTCCCGTACATCTCGGGTCTCTCCCTGAACCTCGCGGTCGTCGTACGCAACCCCGTCACCGGCCACCGCCACTTCGCCCGCGTCAAGGTCCCGCCGCTGCTGTCCCGCTTCCTGGAGAGCTCCCCCGGCCGTTACGTCCCCATCGAGGACGTCATCGCGGCCCACCTGGAGGAGCTGTTCCCGGGCATGGAGGTGCTGGAGCACCACGCCTTCCGCCTCACCAGGAACGAGGACCTGGAGGTCGAGGAGGACGACGCCGAGAACCTGCTCCAGGCCCTGGAGAAGGAGCTCATGCGGCGCCGCTTCGGCCCGCCGGTGCGCCTGGAGGTCGAGGAGTCCATCGACCGCGAGGTGCTCGACCTGCTCGTGCGCGAGCTGAAGATCTCCGAGGCCGAGGTGTATCCCCTCCCCGGCCCCCTGGACCTCACCGGCCTCTTCCGCATCGCCTCGCTCGACCGCCCCGAGCTCAAGTACAAGAAGTTCATCGCCGGCGTCCACCGCGACCTGGCCGAGGTCGAGTCGGCGTCCGCGCCGGACATCTTCGCGGCCCTGCGCGCCCGCGACGTCCTCCTGCACCACCCGTACGACAGCTTCTCCACCTCCGTGCAGGCCTTCCTCCAGCAGGCGGCCGACGACCCGGACGTCCTCGCCATCAAGCAGACCCTGTACCGGACCTCGGGCGACTCCCCCATAGTCGACGCCCTCATCGACGCCGCCGAGGCCGGCAAGCAGGTCCTCGTCCTGGTCGAGATCAAGGCCCGCTTCGACGAGCACGCCAACATCAAGTGGGCGCGCAAGCTGGAGGAGGCGGGCTGCCATGTGGTGTACGGCCTCGTCGGTCTGAAGACCCACTGCAAGCTGTCCCTGGTGGTCCGTCAGGAGGGCGACACGCTCCGGCGGTACAGCCACGTCGGCACCGGCAACTACCACCCGAAGACGGCCCGCCTGTACGAAGACCTCGGCCTGCTCACCGCCGACCCCCAGGTCGGCGCGGACCTCTCCGACCTCTTCAACCGCCTCTCCGGCTACTCCCGCCGCGAGACGTACCGCCGCCTCCTGGTCGCCCCCAAGTCCCTGCGCGACGGCCTGATCTCCCGGGTGAACAAGGAGGTCCAGCACCACCGCGCGGGCCGCCCGGCGTTCATCCGCATCAAGGTCAACTCGATGGTCGACGAGGCGCTCATCGACTCGCTCTACCGGGCCTCCCAGGCGGGCGTGCCGGTCGACGTCTGGGTGCGCGGCATCTGCGCGATCCGCCCGGGCGTGGAAGGCCTGTCGGACAACATCAGGGTCCGCTCGATCCTCGGCCGCTTCCTCGAACACTCCCGGGTCTTCGCCTTCGGCAACGGCGGCGAGCCCGAGGTGTGGATCGGCAGCGCCGACATGATGCACCGCAATCTCGACCGCCGTATCGAGGCGCTGGTCCGGGTCACCGACCCGGCCCACCGCGCATCCCTCAACCGCCTTCTGGAAACGGGCATGTCCGACACCACCTCCTCCTGGCACCTGGGCCCGGACGGCGACTGGGAGCGGCACGCCACCGACGCGGACGGCCAGCCCCTGCGCAACATCCAGGAGATGCTCATAGACGCCCGGAGGCGCCGGCGTGGCACAGCAACACCTTGAACCGACGGACGCCACGGCCGGGGCGGCCACGGCGGACGCCCTCGCGGGCTACCTCCGCGCCCAGGCCACGGAGTTCCTCCGAGCCCTGCGCCAGCACCGCGAGAACGGCGGTGCGGCGGCGGGCGGCTCGGAGGCGTCCGTCGACGCGGCCCGGGCCCTGCGCCGCTCGGCCCGCCGCATCAGCGCCAGCCTCCACACCTTCCGCCCCCTCCTGGACCCGGACTGGTCGGAGCGCATCCGCCCCGAACTGGCCTGGCTGTCCGGCACGTTGGCGCTGGAACACGCGTACGAGGCAAGACTGGAACGCCTGTTGCTGGCCCTGCACAGGCTGTCGGGCGCGATGCTGCCGGTTCAGTCCGGCGGAGCCGCCGCGGCCAGTCGTGCCGCTGGGGCGGCACCAGCCGGCGCTGCGAGCGGAAACCCCGGTACGCCCACCCCGGACCGCGGCAACCTGACCGTGGGCGCGGCGAAGGCAGGCGCCCTCCTGGACCGCCAGCTCACCCTCGCCCGCACTCGGGCCCACAGCACCGCCCTCCAGGCCCTGGGTTCCAGCCGCTTCCACGCGGTCGCCGACAACATCGCCGTCCTGGCCAGCGAAGTCCCCCTGTCCCAGACCGCCGCCACCACCCCGCTCCTTCCCCTCGCCGCCGCAGCCGAGGACCGCCTCAACGACGCCGTCACCGCCCTCCCCCTGGTCACCGCGGGCCACCCCTACAACGCCGAGGCCCTCGTTCACGGCCTCTCCCCGGACCCGTCCCCCCACCCCCAGGACGCCCCCTGGCACCAGGTCCGCCTGCTGCTGCGCCTGCACCGTTACGCCCGCGAGGTCCTCCACAACGCCGAGATCGTCGACGTACGCCTGCTCGCGGCCGGCGAAGCGCTGGACCGCCACCGCGACGCGTCCGAGGCGGCGGCCGCCGCGGCACAGGCGGCGCGCACCCCGCGTATCGCCCCGGCCACCGCGTACGCCCTCGGCGTGCTCCACGCCGACCAGCGCCACGAGGTGGAGGCCGCGAGATTCGCCTTCCAGCGGGCCTGGCAGAAGGAAACAGTCAGCACCCCCTAGCCGAGACGACCGAGACAGCCGAGAAGGAACGGTGAGCGCCCCGTGAGCTCTCCCGACACGACCACCGTCCACGCGGCCGGCTGCGTTCTGTGGCGCCGCTCCCCCATCGACGGCGAGCTGGAGATCTGCCTCGTCCACCGGCCGAAATACGACGACTGGTCGCACCCGAAGGGCAAGCTGAAGCGCGGCGAGGACGCGCTCGCCGGCGCGCTGCGCGAGGTGGCGGAGGAGACCGGTTACGAGGCGACCCCGGGCACCAGGCTGTCCACCGTCCGCTATCTGGCGAACGGCCGCCCCAAGCAGGTCCAGTACTGGGCGGCGGAGGCCACGGCCGGGGCGTTCACCCCGAACACCGAGGTGGACCGCATCCTCTGGCTTCCTCCGACGGCGGCCCGCAACCGTCTGACCCAGCAGCGGGACCGCGCGCTGATCGACGAGCTCCTGGCGGCACTGCATCTCGCATGAGGCCGGTGCGCCCCGTGGAATGCAACCGTTCCGTGACCTAACCGCACCTTTCGCAGGGGTTCACTCTCCGTTCATTTCCGCCAGTCGGCGCCTTCACCTGATCTGCCTAATTTCGGCCTTACGCGGTGCGGACCGCGCCTCGCGGGAACACCTCGACGACGCATCCGCGCCACCCAGTCTTCGCACGCCGCCGAATTCAGGACGGCGGCTCTCGGAAGGAACTCCCTCAGTGAAGCTTCAGCGCAAGAACCGGCGGGCTCTCGCTCTCGGCGCGTTCGCCGTCTCCGGCGCCCTGGCCCTCACGGCGTGCGGCTCGGACGACACCGGCAACAGCAACGGCGGCGACTCCTCCGCCAGCGCTCAGGCCGGCAACATCAAGTGCGACGACGCCAAGGGTCAGCTGCTCGCCGACGGCTCCTCCGCGCAGAAGAACGCGATCGACACCTGGGTGAAGTCGTTCACCGCGGCCTGCTCCGGTGTGCAGATCAACTACAAGGGCTCCGGCTCCGGCGCCGGTGTCACCGCCTTCACGCAGGGCCAGGTGGCCTTCGCCGGTTCCGACTCGGCGCTGAAGCCCGAAGAGGTCACCGCCTCCAAGTCCGTCTGCAAGGGCGGCCAGGGCATCGACCTGCCGATGGTCGGCGGCCCGATCGCGGTCGGCTTCAACGTCCCCGGCGTCGACAAGCTCGTCCTCAACGCCGAGACCATCGCCAAGATCTTCGACAGCAAGATCACCAACTGGAACGACGCGGCGATCAAGAAGCTGAACCCCGACGCCAAGCTCCCCGACCTGAAGATCCAGGCGTTCCACCGCTCGGACGAGTCCGGCACCACGGACAACTTCACCAAGTACCTGATCGCCGCCTCCCCGGCGAACTGGAAGTACTCGGGCGGCAAGGCCTGGCAGGCCAAGGGCGGCCAGTCGGCGTCCGGCTCCTCCGGTGTCGCCCAGCAGGTCAAGCAGACCTCCGGCGCCATCTCCTACATGGAGCTGTCGTACGCCAAGGACGGCATCGTCCCGGTCACCGTCGACACCGGCGCCTCCGCCCCGGTCGAGGCCACCGTCGAGAACGCCACCAAGGCCATCGCCGCCGCCAAGGTCGTCGGCACGGGCAAGGACCTCTCGCTGGAGCTGGACCGCGCGACCAAGGCCGAGGGCGCCTACCCGATCACCCTGGTCACGTACGAGATCGTCTGCGACAAGGGCAACAAGGCCGACACCCTGCCCGCCACGAAGGCGTTCCTGCGGTACATCGCCTCCGAGGACGGCCAGGGCCAGCTCTCCGCGGCCGGCTACGCCCCGATCCCCGACGACATCATCGCCAAGGTCCGCACCACCATCGAGGGCCTGAGCTGATCTGAGCGTGCGGCCCGTCCCCTCGCCGGGGCCGGGCCGCACCGTCCGGTGCACCGCCGCCAGGAGCCGCACACACCGTGCGTCTCCGCAGACCGGAGAACCCGATGGACACCACACAGATAACCGACACACCTCCCCCCGCAGCCCAGCCCACCGAGACCGAGCAGAAGCGCGCCGCCCGCGGCGCCACCCGCCCCGGAGACCGGATCTTCCTCGGCTTCTCCCGCGGCTCGGGCATCTTCCTGCTGGTGATCATGGCCGCGATCGCGGTCTTCCTCACCTACCGCGCGTCCCTCGCCATCAGCAAGGACCACGGCAACTTCCTGACCACGTTCGAATGGAACACGGGCCTCCAGGAGCCGGTCTTCGGCATCGCGGTCCTGGCGTTCGGCACGATCGTCTCCTCGATCGTCGCCATGGCCATCGCGGTCCCGATCGCCGTCGCCATCGCCCTGTTCCTCACGCACTACGCCCCGCGCAAGCTGAGCGGTCCCATCGCCTATGTGATCGACCTGCTCGCCGCCGTGCCGTCCATCGTGTACGGCCTGTGGGGCGCCCTGGTCCTCGTACCGCACATGAACGGCCTGTTCGGCTGGCTGGACGACTACCTCGGCTGGACCGGCATCTTCTCCTGGCAGGGCGGCGCGCCCCGCTCGATGCTGACCGTCGGCATCCTGCTCGCGATCATGATCCTGCCGATCATCACCAACGTCAGCCGTGAGGTCTTCCGGCAGACGCCGCGGATGAACGAGGAGGCGGCCCTGGCGCTCGGCGCCACCCGCTGGGAGGTCATCCGCATGGCGGTGATCCCCTTCGGCCGCTCCGGCGTGATCTCCGCCTCGATGCTCGGCCTCGGCCGCGCGCTCGGCGAGACGATGGCCGTGGCCACCGTGCTCTCCCCGACCTTCGACATCCAGGCCAGCCTGCTCGACCCGGGCGGCGGCACCTTCGCGCAGAACATCGCCAGCAAGTTCGGCGAGGCCACCGAGTTCGGCCGGGACGCGCTGATCGCCTCCGGTCTGGTCCTGTTCGTCATCACGCTGCTGGTCAACGGCGCGGCCCGGGCGATCATCGCCCGCCGCGCGGAGTACTCGGGGGCCAACGCATGAGCACCGCAACCGTCAGCACCCTCAAGGGCGCCCGCCTGCCCAAGTGGTCCCCGTACGCCATCGCGGGCGGCTCGGTCGGCCTCGCGATCGCCATCGGCCTGGGCGCCGGCCTCGACAGCCACGTGCAGTGGGGCCTGATCGCCGCGATCCTCTTCGTCGTCGGGACCTACGGCATCGCCGCCCGCGTCGAGGGCAAGCGCCAGGCCAAGGACCGGATCGCCACCTCGCTGGTCTGGGTCGCCTTCCTGCTCGCCGTGGTCCCGCTGGTCTCCCTGGTCTGGGTGACCGTCGTACGCGGTGTGAAGGTCCTCGACCTCTACTTCCTGACCCACTCCATGGGTGTGGTCGCCGACACCGAGCCCGGCGGCGGTATCTACCACGCCATCATCGGCAGCCTGGAGCAGGTCGGCCTCGCCACCCTGATCGCCGCGCCGGTCGGTGTGCTCACCGCGATCTACCTGGTCGAGTACGGGCGGGGCAAGCTCTCCAAGGCCATCACGTTCTTCGTGGACGTCATGACCGGTATCCCGTCGATCGTCGCGGGTCTGTTCATCCTCAGCCTCATGCTCCAGTTCGACATGCAGCCCTTCGGCTTCGCCGGCTCGCTGGCCCTGGCCATCCTGATGATGCCGGTGGTCGTCCGCTCCACCGAGGAGATGCTCAAGCTCGTCCCGAACGAGCTGCGCGAGGCCTCCCTCGCCCTGGGCGTCCCGAAGTGGCGCACGATCCTGAAGGTGGTCCTGCCGACCTCGATCGGCGGCATCACGACCGGCATCATGCTGGCGGTCGCCCGTATCGCGGGCGAGACGGCTCCGGTACTGCTCCTCGTGTTCGGGAACCCGTTCATCAACACCAACCCCTTCGAAGGGGCGCAGTCGTCGCTGCCGCTGTACATCTACCAGCAGTACGCGAACAGCGCGGGGTCCGGAGCGGCGTACGACCGCGCCTGGGCGGCGTCGCTGACGCTGATCGCCTTCGTGATGATCCTGAACCTGGTGGCCCGCGGCATCGCCCGCTGGAAGGCCCCGAAGACCGGTCGCTGACGCGGCCATACAGCGACCGACGAATCTCTGGAAGTGAAGTAGTCATGGCCAAGCGAATCGACGTAAGCGGACTGACCGCCTACTACGGGTCCCACAAGGCGATCGAAGACATCTCGATGACCGTCGAGCCCCGCTCGGTGACGGCCTTCATCGGCCCCTCCGGCTGCGGCAAGTCGACGTTCCTGCGCACCCTGAACCGGATGCACGAGGTCACCCCCGGCGGTCGCGTCGAGGGCAAGGTGATGCTGGACGACGAGGACCTGTACGGCGCCGGGATCGACCCGGTCTCCGTCCGCCGCGAGGTCGGCATGGTCTTCCAGCGTCCGAACCCGTTCCCCACGATGTCGATCTTCGACAACGTGGCGGCGGGCCTGCGGCTGAACGGCTCGTACAAGAAGTCCGAGCTCGCGGACGTCGTCGAGAAGTCCCTCAAGGGTGCGAACCTCTGGAACGAGGTCAAGGACCGCCTGAACAAGCCGGGCTCGGGCCTCTCCGGCGGTCAGCAGCAGCGCCTGTGCATCGCCCGCGCGATCGCGGTGGAGCCCAAGGTGCTGCTCATGGACGAGCCCTGCTCGGCCCTGGACCCGATCTCCACGCTCGCGATCGAGGACCTGATCGGCGAGCTGAAGGAGCTCTTCACGATCGTCATCGTGACGCACAACATGCAGCAGGCGGCCCGTGTCTCGGACCGCACCGCCTTCTTCAACCTGGCCGCCGTCGGCCAGCCCGGCAAGCTGATCGAGATCGACGAGACGGAGCGCATCTTCTCCAACCCGTCGGTCCAGGCGACGGAGGACTACATCTCGGGCCGCTTCGGCTGATCCCCAGATCCCCTCGCGGTGCTGCATGGCGGTGCCACCGCGAGGACGAAAAAGGGCCCGCCCCCTGACTCATCAGGGGGCGGGCTCTTTCGTATGTGGGGCGGGCTCTTTCGTGGTCGGGGCGGGCTCTTTCCTGTTCTACAGGAACGCCAGATTCACGATCCCGAACGACGCCGCCGCCACCAGCGCCGCCGCCGGCATGGTGATGAACCAGCCGAGCACGATGTTCTTGGCGACACCCCAGCGCACGGCGTTCACGCGCTTGGTCGCGCCGACGCCCATGATCGCGGAGGTGATGACATGGGTCGTGGAGATCGGCGCCTTGAAGAGGAACGCCGTGGTGAACATGATCGACGCGCCGGTCGTCTCCGCGGCGAACCCCTGCGGCGGATCCAGCTCGATGATCTTCCGCCCCAGCGTCCGCATGATCCGCCAGCCACCGGCGTACGTGCCCAGCGACAGCATCACGGCGCACACGATCTTCACCCACACCGGGATCGGATCGCCGTAGTCCTCGACGTCGGCGATGACCAGCGCCATCACCACGATGCCCATGGTCTTCTGCGCGTCCTGGAGGCCGTGCCCGAGCGCCATCCCGGCCGCCGAGACGGTCTGCGCGATCCGGAATCCGCGCTTGGCCTTGTGCGGGTTGGCCCGCCGGAAGATCCACATGATCGCGGTCATCACCAGGTAACCGGCGATGAGACCGACGAACGGTGACACGAACATCGGGATGACGACCTTCTCCAGCACGCCGTGCCAGTAGACCGTCGTACCGCCCGCGAGCGCCGCGCCCACCATGCCGCCGAACAGCGCATGGGACGACGACGAGGGCAGCCCGAAGTACCAGGTGATGAGGTTCCAGGTGATCGCCCCGACCAGCGCGGCGAAGAGGATGCCCATCCCCTTCGACCCCTCGGGCGTCTCGATCAGCCCCTCGCTGACGGTCTTGGCGACCCCGGAACCGAGGAACGCGCCGGCGAGGTTCATCACGGCGGCCATCGCCAGTGCCGCACGCGGCGTCAGCGCCCGTGTCGAGACCGACGTGGCGATCGCGTTCGCCGAATCGTGAAAGCCGTTGGTGTAGGTGAATCCGAGCGCGACGCCAATGGTCACGATCAACGCGAAGGTGTCCATGAAGGGCTCAGGACTCCTTGACCGCGATGGTCTCCACCGTGTTGGCCACGTGCTCGAAGGCGTCCGCCGCCTCCTCCAGCACATCCACGATCTGCTTCAGCTTCAGCACCTCGATGGCGTCGTACTTGCCGTTGAAGAGGTGGGCGAGCAGCTTGCGGTGGATCTGGTCGGCCTGGTTCTCCAGCCGGTTGACCTCGATCCAGTACTCGGTGAGGTTGTCCATGGTCCGCAGGTTCGGCATGGCTTCCGCCGTGAGCTCCGCGGCCCGCGCCAGCACCTCGATCTGCTGCTCGACGCCCTTCGGCAGTTCCTCGACGTTGTAGAGGACGACGAGGTCGACGGCCTCCTCCATGAAGTCCATGATGTCGTCGAGGGAGGACGCCAGGGAGTAGATGTCCTCACGGTCGAACGGCGTGATGAACGAGGAGTTCAGCTGATGGAAGATCGCGTGTGTGGCGTCGTCACCCGCATGTTCCGCGGCCCGCATACGCTCTGCGATCTCGGCCCGGCCGGCGGTGTCCGCCCCGAGCAGTTCCATGAGGAGCTTCGAGCCCGTGACGATGTTGTCCGCGGATGCGGCGAACATGTCGTAGAAGCTCGTCTCCCTGGGGGTCAGACGGAAGCGCACAAGGGGTCCTCGGGGTGCATCGGTTTCGGTCAGGCTGATGCTAAGTGCATCATCCGGCCACGGCTAATGGGCCGTCCCCCAGTGTCGCCCATCAGGCAGAGTGGTCAGCACGGGGGCCTTCCGCAGGCCCTATACCCGCCAGAGTTCGGTACGATATACCCAGTAGGGGTATGTAACCGTCTAGGTCATGCCCAAGTGACATGGAGGACGCGATGACGACCACCGAGGCCGGCGCGGCAGCGCCCTCCGAGCACGCCACGCACGGCTACCACAAGCAGAAGGACGAACACCTCAAGCGCCTGCGCCGCATCGAGGGCCAGATCCGTGGCCTGCAGCGGATGGTCGACGAGGACGTCTACTGCATCGACATACTCACGCAGGTGTCCGCCTCCACCAAGGCGCTTCAGTCCTTCGCCCTGCAACTCCTGGAGGAACACCTGCGGCACTGCGTGGCCGACGCGGCCGTCAAGGGCGGCGACGAGATCGACGCGAAGGTGGCGGAGGCCACGCAGGCGATCGCCCGCATGCTGCGGACGTGACCTGATCGCGGGTGATCGTGGCCACAGGAGCGCCTCCGGCTCATTCGCCGGAGGCGTCCTCGCGTTCCTGGGCCACTTTCAGCACCTCGTCGATGCGTCCAAGGCTGAGCCGGTCCTCGTGCGCGGCCGACGCCGCGATGATCAGCTCTCCGCACAGCTCGATCTCGGCGAGGGCCACGTGGTCCTGAACTGCCGTACCGCCGACCGGAGCCACGTGCATCACCTCTTCTCTGCCGTCACCGCTTCCTAGAGTAGGGAGCGGTCTACGCACCGCGCATGGCACGGACGGGCTAGTTCTTGACGCCCGTCACGACCGCTCACCCCTCCGCGATCTTCCCGGCGTAGATGTCGTCGCCGTTCGGCAGGCGTACGTCGACGGCGGCGCCGAAGTCGAACAGCAAGGTCGTCGACGCGACGGCCACGGTGCCCTTCTGCTGCCCGTTGACGAAGCTGAACCGGTGCCGGATCTTGCGGATGCGCCCGTCGTCGTCGAGGTACACGTCGAAGGGGACGCGCGCCGTGGCGAACCCTTTCGCCGCCGCGCCCAGCGATGCCTTGTTCCCGTCGGTCGCGTCCCGCGCGGCCACGGCGAGATCGGCGGTACCGCGATAGTGCCGTACGGCGATCCCGGCGACGTCCGTCTTCCCCACGTACGTCGCCGTCCGCGCCCCGCGCAGCAACTCGGCGGCGGCGAACGGATCGGTGGCACCGCCGGTGACCAGGTTCCCGTCGGAGAGGGTGGCGGTGTCGACGCGCACCCACTTGTCGGCGGGCACTCCGGCCCCCCGGTTCTTCATGAACAGGGCACCCGGGGCGAGCAGTTCGGTAATCGGCCGGTGCTCGCTCTGGCCGGCCGGGTCCTGAGGCAGGAGCACCTTCAACTGCCCGAGCTGCCGCCGGTAGTCGTAGACACCCTCGCCGCGGATGGTGACCCGGGTCCCGCCGGTGGCCATCTCCATGGAGGTACGGGCCTTGGAACTCCCGGCCTCCACCAGCCTCTCAGCGGCGGCATGCAGCACGACAACAGGATCGCCCCCACGCTCGTCCCCACCGCCTCCGCCGCCCCCGGCACACCCACTGCTCCCACACAGGACGACGACCCCCGCGACGATCGCCCCGCCGACCCTGTGCTGCCGCTCCGCCATCGCCTGCCTCCGTCACGGACCCCCTGTCGCTCCGCTTAACGACGGCTCGTTGGGCCCGTCACGCATACCGCCCCTTTACCGAGGCTCGGTAACGTTGTCGCCGTGGCGCAGCAGGACAGGGTCCCCCCACCCCATGAATCCCCCGAACACCTGACGACGACGGTCGACCAGGGCCGCTTCTGCACAGCCCGCTGCACCTGCGGCTGGCGAGGCCCAGCAAGAAGAGCAAGAAGCCAAGCAAGAACAGACGCCCAGAACCACATGCCGACGTAGCTGCCTAGCTGCGGGCAGTCGTGCCGCTGGGCGGCACGGGTGGGCGCAGCGGCACCCCGCCAGCGCGGGTGAGCGACACCCCGGCACCTCCGCCCCGACTCCGTGCACCATGGAACCCCGGCCACCCCCACCCCGTCTCGTTCCACGAGAGCCACGAAAGCCACGAAGCCGACCCAAGGCCACGGAGGGCACGCACCATGGAACGCCGTACGTTCATCGGAGGCACCGTCGCCGCCCTGGCCGCCGCCACCACCGCGGCCTGCACCGGCGACGACACCGCCACCGCGGCCCAGACCACCACCCCCGCCGGCACATCGCCCTCCGTCACCGGCAAGTCCGCCGCCCTGCCCGCCGCCCCGGCCAACTGGACCGCCCTCGCCCACGACCTCGACGGCCCCCTCCTCCGCCCCGGCGACACCAACTGGCCGGCCGCCCACCAGCTCTACAACACCCGCTTCGACAACCTGAAGCCCACCGCCGTCGCCTACGTCGCCCACGCCGACGACATCCGCACCACCCTCGCCTACGCCCGCGCCCACCACCTCAAGGTCGCGATCCGCAACGGCGGCCACTCCTACGCCGGTTGGTCCTCCGGCAACGGCCGGCTGATCATCGACGTCTCCAAGCTCAACAAGGTCCGGGCGAGCGGCGGCACCGCGGTCGTCGGCGCCGGTTCCAAGCTCATCGACGTCTACCGCGCCCTCACCGCGAAGGGCGTCACCATCCCCGCCGGCTCCTGCCCCACCGTCGGCGTCTCCGGTCTCACCCTCGGCGGCGGCCACGGAGTCGTCTCCCGCGCCTACGGCCTGACCTGCGACAGCCTCACCCAGGCCACGATCATCACCGCCGACGGCAAGCAGCTCACCGCCAACGCCACCACCAACACGGACCTCTTCTGGGCCCTGCGCGGCGCGGGCAACGGCAACTTCGGCGTCGTCACGGAACTCCAGTTCAAGACGCACCCGGCCCCACAGGCGGTGACCGGCTATCTCTCCTGGCCCTGGTCGAAGGCCGCCGCCGTGATAAAGGCCTGGCAGGAGTGGGGGCCGGACCAGCCGGACGAGATCTGGTCGTCCCTGCACCTGGCGGGCACCACCGGCGGCTACACCACCATCAACGTCGCCGCCTTCTCCCTCGGCACCTACGGCGAGCTCCAGAACGCGGTGGACCGCCTCGCCGACAAGGTGGGCGCCCCCGCGAGCAGCGTCTCCCTGCGCCGCCGCTCCTACGAGGAGGCGATGGAGATCTACGCCGGCTGCTCCTCCTTCGCCACCGACGCCCAGTGCCATCTCCCCGGCAAGACCCCTGGCCGCTCCCCGCAGGGCGCGCTGAACCGGGAGACGTACGCGGCGAAGTCGGACTTCTTCGACCGCTCCCTGTCCACGGCCGGCATCAAGGCCCTGCTGAAGCAGATGGAGACGGTGCGCGGCGGCTCCGGCAGCATCGCCCTGACCGCGCTCGGCGGCGCGGTCAACCGCGTCTCCCCCACGGCGACGGCGTTCGTCCACCGCCGCTCCCGCATGCTGGCCCAGTACATCGTGTCCTGGCGGGCGGGCACCTCCGGCGCCACCGGCCAGTCCTGGCTGACCGCGGCGCACGACGCGATGAAGCCGTACGCGTCGGGGGCGGCGTACCAGAACTACACGGACCCGACGCTGACGAACTGGCGGAAGGCCTACTACGGGGACGCGGCGAACCGTCTGGCGACGCTGAAGAAGCAGTACGACCCGAACGGCTTCTTCACGTTCCCGCAGGCGCTCTGAGCAGCCCGGTCAGGCCGGCAGCCCTGCCGGGCCGAGCAGCCCCCGGTAGCCGGGCCGAGCAGCCCGGTCAGGCCGCGAGGTCCCGCTCCTCCGCGCCCGCTTCCTGGCGCGCCCCGGGCACGACGGCGCCCTGTCCGTCGTACGCCGAGGCCTTCCGCGAGCGGATCAGCCACCCCGCACGCGGCGACCGCTCGATCGCCTTCGTCAGCGGCGTGAGCAGGGCCATGGCCAGCGGGGAGAGCAGGAGGGCGACGGCGGTGCCGAGGGCGAGGCCGCCGAGGACGTCGGTCGGGTAGTGGACGCCCATGTAGACCCGGCAGAAGCCTTCGAACAGGGCGAGCAGGATGCCGACGACGCCGAACTTCCGGTTGGCGAGGAACAGTCCGACGGCCAGCGCCATGGTGATCGTGGCGTGATCACTGACGAACGAATAGTCGGTCTTGCCGCTGACCAGGACCTCCAGGCCGTCGTGGTCGACGAACGGCCTGGGCCGCTCCACGAAACCTCGTATCGGCACGTTGATCAGCACGGCGACACCGGCGGCGAGCGGCGCCCAGACGAGGGCCGCGACCGAGGGGGCGGCCTCCTCGCCGCCGCGCCTGCGCACGGACAGCCAGCACCACAGCACGAGCAGCACGGTGGCGAGCAGGATGCCGTACTCGCCGACGAACTCCATGACCCGGTCGAACCAGTGCGGCGCGTCCTTGGCCAGGCCGTTGATGTCGTAGAGCAGCTCGACGTCGGGGTTCGACCCGGATGCGGCGAGTCCAGCCATGGTGCTGTGGCCCCTTCGTCGTTGTTCTCGGCCCCCGTGGATGTAGATCCGATATGCGTTCGGCTACGACAACAGGAACGCATGGTCCCCGTTAATACGTTCCACACTCCACTGAATGATCACGCAGACGTTATCGAAGAGAGACACATCTCTGCAGCTCAGGGGGTAGGTTCACAGCCCGTTCAGACCGTCGTGGGGAGCGCTTTCGCGCCATCTTCGGTGACCCGGGTCGCACCGAAGTAGTCGGGGGTGTCGATCGGGTCGAACCGGATCACAGCACCCGTTCTCGGGGCGTCGATCATGTATCCGCCGCCGACATAAATCCCCACATGCCGGATGGCGCGGGAGTTGGTGAGGTCGTCGGAGAAGAAGACCAGATCGCCCGGCAGCAGCTCGTCCCTGGCCGGATGCGGTCCCGCGTTCCACTGGTCGTTGGCGACGCGCGGCAGCGTGACCCCGACGCTCTCGTACGCGGCCTTCGTCAGCCCCGAGCAGTCGAACCGCCCACCGTCCTGAGCAGTACCGTCACCGCCCCAGAGGTAGGGCGTGCCGAGTTTGTTCTGCGCGTAGGTGATCGCGGCGGCGGCCTGCTTGGACGGGTCGACGCGGGTGACGGGAGCGGCGAAGCTCTCCTCCAGCGTCGTGATCGTCTTCACGTAGTTCTGGGTCTCCTGGTACGGCGGTACGCCGCCGTACTTGATGACCGCGTACGCGCCCGCGTTGTAGGACGCGAGCATGTTCCTCGTGGGGTCGCCGGGGACGTCCTTCACGTACGAGGCGAGCTTGCAGTCGTACGACGCGGCCGACGGAATCGCGTCATTCGGATCCCATACGTCGCGGTCGCCGTCGCCGTCGCCGTCGATCCCGTGCGTGGCCCAGGTGCCGGGGATGAACTGCGCTATGCCCTGCGCGGCCGCCGCGCTCTGCGCCCTCGGGTTGAACCCGCTCTCCTGGTACAGCTGGGCGGCGAGCAGTGCCGGGTTGATGGCCGGGCACAGGTTGCCCCACTTCTGCACCAGCCCCGAATAGGCGGCCGGCACAGCGCCCTTGGCGAGCGCCTTGGTGGCCCCGCCGACCCCGTTGGCGAGGTTCCCGGCGACGACGTAGACCCCCACGACGAGCAGCATCACGAAGCTCAGCCCCGCCCCGAGAGCGGCACCCGCCACGATCCACGCCTTACGCACCGTCAACCGCCCCTCGCTGCCAGGGAGTCCACCGGGACGTGCCCGGAGATTCCGCCCGCGTCAGTCTAGGAGCTTCCCCGGCGGAATCCGCGGCAACCGGGGGACGCCACAGAGATCAGCCGACCGCCCGGCGGTACAACGCGGCGGCCTCGGAGCCGAGGACGACGCTGTACGAGATGTCGTCGGTCTCCCCGCCCTGCTCGTGCCCGCCGAGCACGCCGACGACCTGACCGTCCCCGTTCACCCAGGGGCTGCCGCTGGTCCCGCCGCTGAGGTCGGGACAGTCGATGCGCTGCTGCGTACGGCTGTGCGCGATCGGCTTGTTGGTGCACCGCAGCGGGACCTCACGGGAGTTGGGGTACCCGGTGACGGTCACGGCGGTGGCGCCGGTGGCGGTGCCGGTGGTGAAGCGGTTCGCGCCGACGACGTCCTCGACGCCCTCGCCGTGCCGCTCGGCCACCTCCGCGAAGGCCACGTCGCTGTCCTCGTCCCACCCGTCGGGCAGGAAGCGCCGCGTCACCCGCCACTTCCCGTACGGCGCCCGACCGTTGCGGTAGCCCGGCACGAACTCGAGAGCGTCCTCGGTGCCGTCGAGACAGTGGGCGGCGGTCACGACGAGGTCCCGGCCCGGGCTGTGCACGACGGACGCCGTGCAGAAGTGCTCTCCGTCGTCGAACAGCGCCCCGACTCTCGCCGTCTCCGCGTTTGCCTGCGCGACGGCGGTGACACCGAACGGTCCTGGCCCGTCGTCGGCGGCCGCCTCGGAGGCAGAGGTGACGGCGAGCAGCACGAGGGCGACACAGAGGGGCGTGTGCTTCATCGAAGTCAGTGTGGCCGCCGAAGGTGAGAGAGGGGTCAGACGGCTGCGCCGTCCGGGGGAACGGGTCCTTACGTCACTCACCGTCTCGGCCCTCGCCGTCGCCGCCTCCATGGCGCTCGCCGTTCCGGCGACCGCCTTCGCGGCGGACGCCGACCCGTCGCCCACCACGCCGTCGGCCTAGCCCCGCACAGCGGCCTCCAGGGGGAACCTCACCCCGGTCAGTTCCTCCGACGCGCTCCACAGGCGTCGTGCGGCCACCGTGTCGCTCGCCGCGCGGGAGCGGCTGACCAGCGTCGGGGCGCCGCGCCACTCGCCCAGCCCGTCCGGGCCGGCGTAGCTCGCGCCGGGGATGTCCTCGGTCGCCGCGAACAGGGTGGGCCGGGCGCCCGCGCGGTCGTCCTGGGCGAGGAGCCTGTTGCCGATCGCCATGCCGAGGCGCATCAGGGGGTTGGCGTGATGGCTCTGGAGGTTGGTGGCCGCCCAGCCGGGGTGCGCGGCGGTGGCGCGGACCGGCGAGCCCGCCTCCGTCAGCCTGCGCTGGAGTTCCAGCACGAAGAGCAGGTTGGCGAGCTTGGACTGGGCGTAGGCGCGGGTCGGGCTGTAGTTCGAGGTGAGATTCAGATCGTCGAAGTGGATCTTCTGGTCGCCGAAGCGGTGGGCGCCCGACGCCACCGTGACCACCCGGTCCGTGACGTGCGGCAGGAGCAGGTTCGTCAGCGCGAAGTGCCCCAGGTGGTTTGTGCCGAACTGCATCTCGAAGCCGTCCCGCGTCCGCTGCTGGGGCAGCATCATCACGCCCGCGTTGTTGATCAGCAGGCTCAGCGGCCGCCCCTCCCAGCCGTCCGCGAACTCCCGCACCGACGACAGGTCCGCCAGATCGAGCCGCCGCACCTCGGTGCTGCCGTTCACGCCCGCCGCCGCGGCCCGCCCCCGCTCCACGTCCCGTACGGCGAACACGACATGCGCGCCCGCCCGGGCCAGCCCTTCCGCGGCGCGCAGCCCGATGCCGCTGTTGGCTCCCGTGACGACGGCCGTGCGGCCCGCGAGGTCAGGGAGGTCGTTCGGATTCCATGCGTTCTGCTTGTCGGCCATGGCCTCAATGTAGGCGTCGCCAACAATGCTGTCAATGACAACAATGATGGCGACGCCAACATACGGATACGATGGTGTCCATGTCCGCGAGCCGCCCCTACCACCACGGAGACCTGCGCTCGGCGCTGCTCACCTCCGCCGAACGCACCCTGCGCGACAAGGGCGCCGCAGCGCTGTCACTGCGCGAGCTGGCCCGGGACATCGGCGTCAGCCACGCCGCCCCCGGCCGGCACTTCAAGGACAAGCAGGCCCTGCTCGACGCACTCGCGCTCGACGGCTACGACCGCCTGATGCAGACCCTCGCCACCGCCGACGACCCCACCCTTCCGCTCCAGCCCCGCCTCACCGGCCTCACCCGCGCCTATCTGCGGTTCGCCACCGACAACGCGGCACTGCTGGAGCTCATGTACTCCCTCAAGCACGACCCGGACGCCTCCGGGCAGATGGCCGCCGCGGCCGAGCGCACGGTGCAGTCCCTGGCCGCGATCGTCGCGGAGGCCCAGCAGCGCGGCGAGATCGTCGAGGGCGACCCGGCCGTGCTCACCCTCACCGTGGGCGCCGCGCTGCACGGCATCGCCACGTTCGCGGCCAACGGCCACACCGACGCCCAGGCGGCCGTCGACAGCGTCGACACCCTCGTCCATCTCCTGTTGCACGGCCTGTTGCCCCGATGACCCCCGCGGCCCGCTCGCTGTGAGCCGGCTGTGCGCACAGTCAAGCCACAGCCAACCCATGGCCATCGGCCCGCCATTGATCAGTAAGCCCCCACGCCCCTGAGTCATGCGGAAGTCAGAGTTCCGCAACGCGTCTTGTTGTCACGTACTCAACAAGGGGATGGTCTACGCGGGTCGCCGCCCCCACCGGGAACCTCACCGGTGGTCCCCCACCGCAGGCCTCTGCAACCCCACTCACAGGAGGCTGTACGTTGCGTACGCCCAACTCCCCCCACATACCCGGCAGATGGCGCAAGGCGGGCTCCGCCGCCGCGGCCACCACCGCACTCCTCCTCGCCGGCCTCGGCACCGCCGCCCAGGCACACGCCGACACCCCCACGCCGCACAAGGCGAGCGCGAAGGCCATCGCGGCGCAGGTCGCCAAGGCCCATGTGCAGTACGAGAGTTCCTGCGCCGCGGCCCCCAAGAAGGGCTACGCCGCCTGCAACGCGCTCCGCGTCACCGCGGGCACCACCGCATTCATGGAGAAGCAGGCCGCGCTGAAGGGCACGACTCCCAAGTCCCTCAAGCCGAACGCCACTTCCGCCACCCCCACCGGCTACGGCCCGAGCGACCTCCAGGACGCCTACGGCCTGACCGACGCCGCCGCCTCGAACGGCTCGGGCGAGACGATCGCGATCGTCGACGCGTACGACGACCCCAACGCGGCGGCCGACCTGGCCACCTACCGCTCGTACTACGGCCTCCCGGCCTGCACGACGGCCAACGGCTGCTTCAAGAAGGTCAGCCAGACCGGCTCCACGACCTCCCTCCCCACCGCCGACAGCGGCTGGGCCGGCGAGATCTCCCTCGACCTCGACATGGTCTCCGCCATCGCCCCCAACGCCAACATCCTCCTGGTCGAGGCGAAGTCGTCGAGCATGGCCAACCTGGGCACGGCCGTGAACGAGGCGGTCAAGCTCGGCGCGAAGTTCGTCTCCAACTCCTACGGCGGCGGCGAGTCGTCGAGCGACTCCTCCTACGACTCCTCCTACTTCAACCACCCCGGCGTCGCCATCACCGTCTCCGCGGGCGACGAGGGCTACGGCGCCGAGTACCCGGCCGCGTCGAAGTACGTGACCGCGGTCGGCGGCACGAAGCTCTCCACGTCCTCCACCAGCCGCGGCTGGACGGAGTCCGTCTGGAACACCAGCAGCACCGAGGGCACCGGCTCCGGCTGCTCCGCGTACGACGCCAAGCCGTCCTGGCAGACCGACACGAGCTGCTCGAAGCGCATGATCGCCGACGTCTCCGCGGTCGCCGACCCGGCGACGGGTGTGTCCGTCTACGACTCCTACGGCTCCGACGGCACCGGCTGGAACACCTACGGCGGCACCAGCGCCTCGGCCCCGATCATCGCGTCGGTGTACGCCCTCGCGGGCACCCCGGGCAGCAGCGACTACCCGGCCTCCTACCCCTACGCGGACACCTCCGCCCTGAACGACGTGACGAGCGGCAGCAACGGCTCCTGCACCACGAGCTACTTCTGCACGGCCAGGTCGGGCTACGACGGCCCGACGGGCTGGGGAACCCCGGCCGGGCTGGACGCCTTCACCGGCTGACCCGCGCCAGGAAGAAACTCCCCGTCGGGTCACGGGGAGCCGCCCTGAGAGGGGGGACGTGGGGTCCCCTTCGGCGGCACACACGGCAACGGGCCGCGCCATCCGGTCGCGGCCCGTTCGCCGTCCACCTGTGCATCGGGTCAAGCAACCGCCGTGCGCCGCCCATTGAGCGGCCATCAGGAAGTAAGCCCCGACCCCCGTTCGGTATGGCGGAAGTCAGGATTCCACCACCCTCCTTGTTGTCACGTACTCAACAAGAGACCGTCGTTCCGGGCCGCCGCCCGCCGCCGGGTCCACCGCTCCGGCGACCCGCACCCGCACCGCTCCTGTTCCACCACCTTCAGGAGGCTGCACGATGCGCACGACCCCCACCGACAGACCCTCCCCGCTGACGAGATGGCGCCGGATCGGCACCGCGGCCGCCGCCGTGACGCTGCTGCTCACCGGTCTCGGCACCGCGGCCGGCGAGGCGAACGCGGCCGTCCCGGCCAAGGTCACCTGGGCCGCGACCCCCTGCTCCACTCCCCACAGGACGGGCGAGCTGGCCTGCGACTCCCTCCGCGTCACGGGCGGCACCACGGCCTTCCAGCGGGCGAACGGCGTGACCCCCAAGGCCGCCGACGCCACCACCCCCTCCGGCTACGGCCCGAGCGACCTCCAGGACGCCTACGGCCTCACGTCCGCCGCCGCCTCCAACGGCTCCGGCGAGACGATCGCCATCGTCGACGCGTACAACGACCCCAACGCGGCGGCCGACCTGGCCACCTACCGCTCGTACTACGGCCTCCCGGCCTGCACCACCGCCAACGGCTGCTTCAAGAAGGTCAGCCAGACCGGCTCCACGACCTCCCTCCCCACCAGCGACACCGGCTGGTCGGAGGAGATCTCCCTCGACCTCGACATGGCGTCGGCCGTCTGCCCGAACTGCAACATCCTCCTGGTCGAGGCCAAGTCGGCCACCATGGCCAACCTGGGCACGGCCGTGAACGAGGCGGTCAAGCTCGGCGCGAAGTACGTCTCGAACAGCTACGGCGGCAGCGAGTCGTCGAGCGACACGACGTACGACTCCTCCTACTTCAACCACCCCGGCGTCGCCATCACGGTCAGCGCCGGCGACAGCGGCTACGGCGCGGAATACCCGGCGGCGTCGAAGTACGTGACGTCGGTGGGCGGCACAGCCCTGTCGAGGGCCTCCTCGACGACCCGAGGCTGGTCGGAGACGGTCTGGAAGACCAGCAGCACGGAGGGCACGGGCTCCGGCTGCTCGTCGTACGACGCGAAGCCCTCCTGGCAGACCGACACCAGCTGCACCAAGCGCATGATCGCGGACGTCTCGGCGGTGGCCGACCCGGCGACGGGCGTCTCGGTCTACGACTCCTACGGCATCACCGCGGGCTGGTACACCTTCGGCGGCACGAGCGCGTCCGCGCCGATCATCGCGGGCGTCTACGCCCTGGCGGGCACGCCGGGGAGCAGCGACTACCCCGCCTCCTACCCCTACGCGCACACCTCCGCCCTGAACGACGTGACCTCGGGCAACAACGGCACCTGCACCACGAGCTACTACTGCACGGCCAGGTCGGGATATGACGGCCCGACAGGCTGGGGAACCCCGGAGGGAGTGGGCGCCTTCACCGGCTGAGCCGCACCGGCACCGGTCTTGACGCCGGCACGGATACTGAGGGACGGGCTGTGGCGACGAGCCGCGGCCCGTCCGTTCGTCATGCCGATGCCCACGGGGGAAGTCACATGAAGCGCACACTCGCGGCCCTTGCCACGGTCGCCGTCCTCACCGCACCGCTGCTGACCGCCTGCGGCAGCGACTCGAAGCCCGTCACCGGCACGGTCACCGGCAAGGACTCGGACTACGAGTGCAAGACGAAGAAGAAGAACGGCAAGAAGACCCGAAGCTGCCACACCGAGTACGAACTGACGGTCCGTACGAAGAGCGGCGACGAGGAGGAGGTCGACGTCAGCGAGAGCAGCTACGACAACTGCGCCGAGGGCACGACCTACCCGAAGTGCACGACGCGCTAGCGGTGGCCGTACGGGGGTTAGCCTTCACCCACAGAACACGGGTGCAAGAAGAGGTCAACGACGGAACCACACGAAGGTTCCGCTCAGGCCTCATTGCCCGGCGTGACCTGCCGTGATACACAGAGTAACCAAACGAGTACCAGACAAGCATTCGTACGAAACTCGCCCATCAATGACGCCAAGTCGACATACGACGGCGGATTTGTCGGCGACAATGAGGCCTGACCTCTGCGCACCCGCAGGGGAAGCGGAACTACCCACCAGGGGCGGTGACTTACATGCTCTTTGCGGCCGACAAGGGAGACATCAACACCATCATCGGCGGGATCGCTCCGGACTGGGGCCCCTTCGGCAGCCTGGGCAACGAGGCGAAGGTGATGATCGAGGTCGTGATGGCGGTGGCCATCCTGCTCTGCCTCGGCATCGCCATCTGGGGCGCCGCGAAGCAGCGCATCGGCGCGACCGCGCTCCGCGACACCTTCAGCGCCGAACAGGGCAAGGGCCTCATCATCGCCGGCCTCACCGGAGTCTTCATCATCGGCTCACTCGGCACGCTGTTCACCATCGTGTACGGCATGGCGGTCTAGCGGGTCGGTCAGCCCATCCCTCCAGTCCCTCCGGGCACGCCCGGCTGTCCCCCACCACCCACCCGCCCGTCGTGCCCACCGGCTGAGGTTGCGTTTCCCTGATGTCCAGTCACCACACCGCGCCCGCGCGGGAACCAGCACGGCTACCGTCGTATGCCTACGAGTTTCCGCACGACGTCGAGGGGGCGTACGCGGCATGAGTCTCGGGGACGAACGCGAGGGCTCCGGCGGTTACGGAGGCACGGGCCAGACCCGCACGCGCCTGCCGGACAGCGGCGGTGACGTGTACGGCGGCGCCCGGAGAGGCGGCCGCTCATCGTCCCGAAGCCTCGTCACGGTGGTCGGCGTGGTGGTGGTCCTCATCGCCGCGATCGCCTTCGCGAACCGCGGAGGAGACGACTCCCCATCGAAATCGACGAGCGGCGACAAGCCGGTGACATCACCTACGGCGGCGAGCGGGAAGACGCCGGTGGGGTCGGGGTTCGCGCGTGACTCGCAGGGGGCGCAGAGTGCGGCGGCGAACTACTCCGTGGCGCTGGGGTCAGCCGAGATGTTCAACAAGAGCAAGCGTGACGCCATCCTGCAGGCCATCATCACGCCTTCCCGGATCTCGCAGTTCGAAGGAACGCTGGACAAGGCCTACACCCCGGAGTTCAACAAGAACGTCGGCTTGAACGAGGACGGCTCCACACCGCAGGGCTACACGTTCGTATCTCGCACCACCCCGATCGGCACCAAGGCCACCCAGGCATCCGCCGACAACGCGACTGTCGAGGTCTGGTGCAGCGGTCTCCTCGGCCTGGCCGGCGAGAACTCCACCAACCCGGTCACCAGCACGTGGTTCACCATCACCATGCAACTCCAGTGGACCGGGGGCGACTGGAAGATCGTGACGCACTCCCAGAAAGACGGCCCCTCGCCCGTTCCCGGCGACGACAGGGCCTCCAGCGCCGACGAGATGGCGAAGGCCGTCGAAGAGTACGGAGGGTTCACCTATGCCCGGTAGCCGACGCGTACTCAAGGTCGCCACTGTCGTCACGGCCGTACAGACCACAGTCGTCCTCCTGGCGACACGCGCCTTCGCCGCACCCACACCGTCGCCCACGCCTACAGCTACGCCCAGCAATGACCCCTGCGACCTGATCCACGGCCCCGCCAAGGACTACTGCGAACAAGGCCACGGCACCGGCTCCGGCTCCGGCGGCTCCATCGACCCCACCTCCTCCCTCGACCCCCTCTCCTCCCTCGCCAAGGGCTGTGCCGACGCCGCCTCCTGGACCGTCGACAAGCTCAGCGAGGCCGTGAAGGACACCGCCAACGTCGACTTCACGAACCCCAAGTTCCTCCAGCAGTACGCGGTCGTCTTCGCGGCGTCGACCGTGCTGACCCTGCTCCTGTGGCTGCTCGCGGTAGCCAAGCGCGCGGTACGAGGCGTCCCCCTCTCCACCGCCATCGGCGAAGCGATCGGGTTCCTCTGGCTCACCGTCCTGGCCTCGGCCTTCACCCCGCTGATCCTCTACACCGTCGTATCGGCGACCGACGGCATCACAGAGGTCCTCGCGAAGACGACCGGCGACCAGACCGACACGTTCTTTGGCACCTTCTCCGGCGCCCTCAACAAGGGCGAGGACATCGGCGGCGGCCCGATCATGCTGATCGTCGTGTCACTGGTCAGCATCCTCGCCGCCGGAGTCCTCTGGCTGGAGCTCGTCATCAGGGCCGCCCTGCTCTACGTCGGCGCCCTCCTCGGCACCGTCGTCTACGCCGGCCTCGTCGACAAGAACCTCTGGGGCCACGTCCGCCGCTGGGCGGGCATCATGATCGCGGTCATCCTGGTCAAACCGGTGATCGTCATCGTCCTCGGCCTCGCCGGCGCACTGTCCACCGACGACGGCCCCGACGCCTTCTCCGCGGTCGTCTCCGGCCTCGCCATCATCCTGCTGGCGATCTTCGCGTCGGCGATGATCTACCGCTTCGTCCCCGGCTTCGGCGACGAGATCGCCGGCTCCCGCAACAACCGCATCATGCAGGGCGCGGAGGGGAAGGCCGCGGCCGTCATCAGTTCCCCGGCCACCCTCGTCGCCCAGGGCATCAAGACCCACAGCACCCGGGCCGACAACAACGGCGGCGGACAAGCCTCCGGCGGCGGCGCCCGCCCCTCCAACCCGGCCTCCGGCGGCGTGGCCGCCCACAGCACGCGCGGCTCGAACGGCGGCGGCGCCGGCGGCGGATCTGTCCCCTCCGCCGCCCCCTCGCCCCGCTCGAGCAGCCCGGTGAACACACCCCATGCCAGCAACACCCGCAACAGCAGTAACAACCGCTCGGGAGGTGAAGGGCGTTGACGACCGAGTCCCACGTGTCCCATCCGGTCACGCCCCGCCGTACATATCTGATCGGCCGCGCCCGGCCGAACGCGATCGTCGGCAGGAACCGTGAGACCGGCGAGATCGCGCTCATCATCGGCGGCGCGTTCCTCGGCATGATGTGCGGGCTCCTCGTCCCGGTGCTGTCCCTGCGCATCGTGCTGCTGATGGGCTTCCCGCTGCTCGCACTGGCGGCGGTCTACGTCCCGTACAAGCACCGCACGTTCTACAAGTGGTTCGAGATCAACCGCAGTTACAAGCGCACCCTCAAGCAGGGCACCGTCTACCGCTCCGGCGTCATGGAGGCCGGCACCCGCGTCGACGGCCGCGAGATCGAGATCGGCCCGCCCCCCGGCATCGGCCGCATCACCTGGCTCGCCGCCCCCTTCGGCCCCGACGAGATCGCCGTACTCCTGCACGCGGACCGCCGCACGGTGACGGCCGCCATCGAGATCGAGGGCCCCGGCGTCGGCCTGCGCGACTCCGAGGACCAGGAGGCGCTGGTCGACCGCTTCGGCACGCTGCTCAAGCACGTGGCCAACGGCGACGGCTTCGTCACCCGCCTCCAGATGCTCGCCCGCACCCTCCCCGCCGACCCGGACGCCCACGCCAAGGACGTGGCCGTCCGCGGCGACGACAAGGCACCGGGATGGTTGCAGCAGTCGTACGACCAGCTCCAGTCGATGGTCTCCACCAGCAGCGAGCAGCACCGCGCGTACCTCGTCGCCTGTATGCACTACACCCGCGAACTCTCCGCCGAGGCCCACGCGATGGCCCGCGCGGCCCGCCCCCAGTCGGGCCGCAAGCTGGACCGCGACGCGGGTCTGGCGGTGGTCATGGCGCGCGAGCTGACCGACATCTGCTCCCGCCTCCAGGAAGCGGACATCCGCGTACGGCAGCCCCTCGGCCAGGGGCGTCTCGCCTCGCTCATCCACTCCATGTACGACCCGGACCACCCCATCGACCACATCCAGGCGATGACGAAACGGAACGCCTGGCCGGCCGAGCTGGACGCCATGGAGCCCACCTTCCTCCAGGCCAAGACCCGCGAGTCCTCCACCCGCGCGCCCTGGTGCCACGCCACCGCCTGGGTGAAAGAGTGGCCGATGACCCCGGTGGGCGTGAACTTCCTGGCGCCCCTCCTCGTCCACACCCCGGACGTCATCCGCACGGTCGCCGTGACGATGGACCTCGAACCCACCGAGGTCGCCATCGAGCGCATGCTGACGGAGAAGACGAACGACGAGGCGGAGGCGTCCCGCGCCGCGAAGATGAACCGGACCGTCGACCCCCGTGACATCGCCGCCCACAACCGCCTCGACCAGCGCGGCGAGGACCTGGCGAGCGGCGCGGCCGGCGTCAACCTGGTCGGCTACATCACCGTCTCCTCCCGCTCCCCCGAGGCGCTGGCCCGCGACAAGCGGACCATCCGGGCCTCGGCCGGAAAGTCGTACCTGAAGCTGGAGTGGTGCGACCGCGAGCACCACCGCGCCTTCGTGAACACCCTCCCGTTCGCCACCGGAATCCGAAGGTAGAGGCTGATGCGCTGATGCGGGACCCGCTCTCCGTCCTCACCGACGCCTTCACGTCCTTCCTCTTCGGGAAGGTCGAGACGACCCGCCTGCCCGTCCGCACCTCCACGGGCCAGGCCCAGGCGGTCTACCTGCCCACGGCGGCACCGGGGCTGGGCGACTCGGGCGTCATCATCGGCCGCGAGGTCTACTCCGGCAAGGGCTACATCTACGACCCCTTCCAGCTGTACGGCCAGCAACTCCCGGCCCCGCACTGGCTGGTCCTCGGCGAGTCCGGCAACGGCAAGTCGGCGCTGGAGAAGACGTACGTCCTACGGCAGTTGCGCTTCCGGGACCGGCAGGTCGTCGTCCTGGACGCCCAGGGCGAGGACGGCGTCGGTGAATGGAACCTCATCGCGCAGGAGTTGGGGATAACCCCCATCCGCCTGGACCCGATGGCCGCCCTGGACATGGGGATCCGCCTCAACCCGCTCGACCCCGCGATCACGACGACGGGCCAGCTCGCGCTGCTCCGGACCATCATCGAGGTCGCGATGGGCCACGGCCTGGACGAGCGCTCGGGCTTCGCCCTGAAGGTCGCGCACGCCTACGTCAACGAGACGATCGTCGAACGCCAGCCGGTCCTCACGGACATCGTCGAGCAGCTACGGCATCCCGAGCCGGAGTCGGCCGAGGCGATGAACGTCGACATAGACGATGTACGGGCGTGGGGCCTGGACGTCGCCCTGGTCCTGGACCGTCTGGTCGACGGTGACCTGCGGGGCATGTTCGACGGCCCGACGACGGTCGGCATCGACCTGGACGCCCCGCTGATCGTCTTCGACCTGTCCCACATCGACCGCAACTCCATCGCCATGCCCATCCTCATGGCGATCGTCGGCGTGTGGCTGGAGCACACCTGGATCCGCCCCGACCGGAAGAAGCGCATCTTCCTGGTCGAGGAGGCCTGGCACATCATCAACAGCCCCTTCGTGGCCCAGCTCTTCCAGCGCCTGCTGAAGTTCGGCCGACGGCTGGGTCTGTCGTTCGTGGCGGTGGTCCACCACCTCTCCGACGTCGTCGACGGGGCGGCGGCGAAGGAGGCCGCGGCGATCCTGAAGATGGCGTCGACCAGGACGATCTACGCCCAGAAGGCGGACGAGGCGAGGTCCACGGGACGGGTCCTGGGCCTGCCCCGCTGGGCGGTGGAGATCATCCCCTCGCTCACCCCCGGCATCGCGGTGTGGGACGTCAACGGCAATGTCCAGGTGGTCAAACACCTGATCACCGAGACGGAACGCCCGCTCGTCTTCACGGACCGCGCGATGACCGAGTCCTCCGCCGACCGCGACCTGACGGACGACGCCCTGCGCGCGGCCGAGCTGGAGGCGGAGGAGCGAGCGGCGGCCTTCGTGGAAGCCCACATGGAGCAGCAGCACCTGGGCGGCTCCGAGTCGACGGTGGCGTAGGCAGGAGGGGCGGGCTGTGGTGAGACCTGACGACCGCCGGCAGGAGGGCCAGGGCGGCATCCCGGACGGGCTGCTGGTCGGCATACTCGCCTTCCTCATCGGCATGACGCTGATGGTCTGGTCGGCCACCGGCCTGGCCGGCTGGTTCGCCCACGGCCACTGGCCCGACGGCGTCACCTTCACCCGCACTCCCCTGGCCATGCGCCAACTCATCGGCCAGCCCCACGACATGCCGGGCGCCTGGCCCAAGACCCCGGCGGCCCAGCTCTCCGGCTACGGCCTCTTCTGGGGCCTGTTCATCGGCCAGCTGATGGTCCTGGTCGTGCTCACCGTGTTCGTGCTGGGGACGGTGGCCCGGTGGCGGGCGCTACGACGGACGCGGAAGGCGGCTCCACCGGTGGCGCCGCGGTCCGTGGCAGTGGAGCAGCCGCCGATGGCTCCCGCCTTCGAGGAGCCCGTTGTCGAGAGGGCCACGCACCACGAGGTGCCCACACCGAGGGCGGAACCGGTGCCTGTCCCCGCGACGACGGTCCCCCAGCCAGTGGAGAAGGTGCTGGTCGCTCCGAGGGAGACCCGCCAGGGCACGGCGACCCAGGCGGTACGCGACGCGGAGGGCCCCACCCTGGTGGTCACGTCCAACCCCGCCATCTGGTCGGACACCAAGGACGCCCGCGCCAAACTGGGCCCGGTCCACCTCTACGACCCCACCCACCTCTGTGACACCCCGGCCCGGCTGCACTGGTCCCCCACGGCAGGCTGCGAGGACAAGCAGACGGCGAAGGCGAGAGCCGCGGCCCTCCTCACCCCGGTCCGCCCGACAGCCCGCCTCGACCAGGCGGTCAGCGACACCGCGGAAACGCTCCTGCGGAGCTATCTGCACGCCGCCGCCATAGACGGCCGCACCATCCGCCACGTCCACCGCTGGTCCCAGGGCACCCAGATCCAGGACGCGGTACGCATCCTCCGTACCAACCCGAAGGCGGCCCCCGGCGCGGCGGGCGAGCTGGAAGCCACCCTCACCGCTCACCCGGAACGCCGGGACATCGCCCAGGAGTTGACCGGCCGAGCCCTCTCCGCGCTCTTCACGGTCAACATCCGCGAGGCCTGCACTCCAAACCGAACTGATGCGCTCGCCTTGGATTCCTTCGTCGACGAAGGGGGCACGCTTTACGTAGTGGGGGAGTCCATCGAGGACCCCAGGACCAACCCGGGCGCGATGCCACTCCTGACGGCCCTCGTCTCCAGCGTGGTCGAGCGCGGCCGGCACATGGCCGAACGGTCATCCTCCGGTCGCCTCGACCCACCACTGACGCTCGTCCTGGACGACGTCGCCGCGGTGGCTCCGCTTCCCCAGCTCCCGGAGCTGCTGGCCACCGGAGCGGACCGGGGCCTGCCGACCCTGGCCCTGCTCCGGTCGAGGGAGCAGGCAAGGGCCCGCTGGCCGCACGACGAACTACCGGTCTGAGGCCGAGAACTACCGGTCTGAGGCCGAAGGGAACTACCGGTCTGAGACCGAAGGTCAGCCGGTCTTCTCCAGCACGAACTCCAGCTCGTTCTCCCCTTCGTGCCCGGCCAACGGCACGACCTTCCCGCTCGGCACGAACCCTGCCTTGCGGTAGAACGCCTGGGCCCGCGGATTGTCCTCGTGCACGATGAGCCGTACGGCCTCCACCCCACGCCCCCAGGCCCATTCCAGAGCGGCGTCGAACAGCGCCCTGGTCACTCCGCCGCCACGCCACTCGGGCCGCACGAAGACGCCGACGACATGCCCCTGCCGCCGCTCCACAGGGAAGCCGGCCCAGTCCGTCGTACCGGCATCCTCGATCAACATGACGACGGACCCGACCCAGGTCCCGTCAGAGGCCTCGGCGACGAACTGAAGAACCCCACCCTCGGGATCCGATCCCCCCGCTGCCCGCTCCTGCCAGAAGGAGTCAGGGCGGCCGACAGCCTCCTCATACGTCTCCAGGAAGGCGACGGGTGCGGCGGGGTCCTGCAACGAGACCAGCCGCAACTCCTTCACGGCGGGCCACTCGTCGGCGCGTATGGAACGGATCTCGACATCAGTGCTGCTCATGTCGGTAACGGTAGCCGAAACGCAGAAAACCCCCGTACCGAATTAACGGTACGGGGGTTTTCTCAAAATTTGTTCGGCGGCGTCCTACTCTCCCACAGGGTCCCCCCTGCAGTACCATCGGCGCTGTAAGGCTTAGCTTCCGGGTTCGGAATGTAACCGGGCGTTTCCCTCACGCTATGACCACCGAAACACTATGAAACTGTCAAACACTGCCACACCACGCCGTGACCAGGCGCGGGGCTGTTCGTGGTTTCAGAACCAACACAGTGGACGCGAGCAACTGAGGACAAGCCCTCGGCCTATTAGTACCGGTCACCTCCACACGTTACCGTGCTTCCAGATCCGGCCTATCAACCCAGTCGTCTACTGGGAGCCTTACCCTCTTATAGAGGTGGGAGTCCTCATCTCGAAGCAGGCTTCCCGCTTAGATGCTTTCAGCGGTTATCCCTCCCGAACGTAGCCAACCAGCCATGCCCTTGGCAGAACAACTGGCACACCAGAGGTTCGTCCGTCCCGGTCCTCTCGTACTAGGGACAGCCCTTCTCAAGACTCCTACGCGCACAGCGGATAGGGACCGAACTGTCTCACGACGTTCTAAACCCAGCTCGCGTACCGCTTTAATGGGCGAACAGCCCAACCCTTGGGACCGACTCCAGCCCCAGGATGCGACGAGCCGACATCGAGGTGCCAAACCATCCCGTCGATATGGACTCTTGGGGAAGATCAGCCTGTTATCCCCGGGGTACCTTTTATCCGTTGAGCGACGGCGCTTCCACAAGCCACCGCCGGATCACTAGTCCCGACTTTCGTCCCTGCTCGACCCGTCGGTCTCACAGTCAAGCTCCCTTGTGCACTTACACTCAACACCTGATTGCCAACCAGGCTGAGGGAACCTTTGGGCGCCTCCGTTACTCTTTAGGAGGCAACCGCCCCAGTTAAACTACCCATCAGACACTGTCCCTGATCCGGATCACGGACCCAGGTTAGACATCCAGCACGACCAGACTGGTATTTCAACGACGACTCCACCCGAACTGGCGTCCGAGCTTCACAGTCTCCCAGCTATCCTACACAAGCCGAACCGAACACCAATATCAAACTGTAGTAAAGGTCCCGGGGTCTTTCCGTCCTGCTGCGCGAAACGAGCATCTTTACTCGTAGTGCAATTTCACCGGGCCTATGGTTGAGACAGTCGAGAAGTCGTTACGCCATTCGTGCAGGTCGGAACTTACCCGACAAGGAATTTCGCTACCTTAGGATGGTTATAGTTACCACCGCCGTTTACTGGCGCTTAAGTTCTCAGCTTCGCAACCCCGAAAGGTCACTAACCGGTCCCCTTAACGTTCCAGCACCGGGCAGGCGTCAGTCCGTATACATCGCCTTACGGCTTCGCACGGACCTGTGTTTTTAGTAAACAGTCGCTTCTCGCTGGTCTCTGCGGCCACCCCCAGCTCGAGGAGCAAGTCCTCTCACCAAGCGTGGCCCCCCTTCTCCCGAAGTTACGGGGGCATTTTGCCGAGTTCCTTAACCATAGTTCACCCGAACGCCTCGGTATTCTCTACCTGACCACCTGAGTCGGTTTAGGGTACGGGCCGCCATGAAACTCGCTAGAGGCTTTTCTCGACAGCATAGGATCATCCACTTCACCACAATCGGCTCGGCATCAGGTCTCAGCCTTATGTGATCCGGATTTGCCTAGATCACGGCCTACACCCTTACCCCGGGACAACCACCGCCCGGGATGGACTACCTTCCTGCGTCACCCCATCACTCACCTACTACCAGATCGGGTCAGCGGCTCCACCACTCCCCTTTGCCCGAAGGCTCCGGGGCGGCTTCACGGCCTTAGCATCACTGGATTCGATGTTTGACGCTTCACAGCGGGTACCGGAATATCAACCGGTTATCCATCGACTACGCCTGTCGGCCTCGCCTTAGGTCCCGACTTACCCTGGGCAGATCAGCTTGACCCAGGAACCCTTAGTCAATCGGCGCACACGTTTCTCACGTGTGAATCGCTACTCATGCCTGCATTCTCACTCGTCAACCGTCCACAACTCGCTTCCGCGGCTGCTTCACCCGGCAGACGACGCTCCCCTACCCATCACAGCAGGCGTTGGCCCTATTGCTGCAATGACACGACTTCGGCGGTACGCTTGAGCCCCGCTACATTGTCGGCGCGGAATCACTAGACCAGTGAGCTATTACGCACTCTTTCAAGGGTGGCTGCTTCTAAGCCAACCTCCTGGTTGTCTGTGCGACTCCACATCCTTTCCCACTTAGCGTACGCTTAGGGGCCTTAGTCGATGCTCTGGGCTGTTTCCCTCTCGACCATGGAGCTTATCCCCCACAGTCTCACTGCCGCGCTCTCACTTACCGGCATTCGGAGTTTGGCTAAGGTCAGTAACCCGGTAGGGCCCATCGCCTATCCAGTGCTCTACCTCCGGCAAGAAACACACGACGCTGCACCTAAATGCATTTCGGGGAGAACCAGCTATCACGGAGTTTGATTGGCCTTTCACCCCTAACCACAGGTCATCCCCCAGGTTTTCAACCCTGGTGGGTTCGGTCCTCCACGAAGTCTTACCTCCGCTTCAACCTGCCCATGGCTAGATCACTCCGCTTCGGGTCTTGAGCGCGCTACTAAACCGCCCTATTCGGACTCGCTTTCGCTACGGCTTCCCCACACGGGTTAACCTCGCAACACACCGCAAACTCGCAGGCTCATTCTTCAAAAGGCACGCAGTCACGACGCATTGAGTAAACTCAATGCGCGACGCTCCCACGGCTTGTAGGCACACGGTTTCAGGTACTATTTCACTCCGCTCCCGCGGTACTTTTCACCATTCCCTCACGGTACTATCCGCTATCGGTCACCAGGGAATATTTAGGCTTAGCGGGTGGTCCCGCCAGATTCACACGGGATTTCTCGGGCCCCGTGCTACTTGGGTGTCTCTCAAACGAGCCGCTGACGTTTCGACTACGGGGGTCTTACCCTCTACGCCGGACCTTTCGCATGTCCTTCGCCTACATCAACGGTTTCTGACTCGTCCCACGGCCGGCAGACCGTGGAAGAGAGATCCCACAACCCCGTATACGCAACCCCTGCCGGGTCTCACACGCATACGGTTTGGCCTCATCCGGTTTCGCTCGCCACTACTCCCGGAATCACGGTTGTTTTCTCTTCCTGCGGGTACTGAGATGTTTCACTTCCCCGCGTTCCCTCCACATACCCTATGTGTTCAGGTATGGGTGACAGCCCATGACGACTGCCGGGTTTCCCCATTCGGAAACCCCCGGATCAAAGCCTGGTTGACGACTCCCCGGGGACTATCGTGGCCTCCCACGTCCTTCATCGGTTCCTGGTGCCAAGGCATCCACCGTGCGCCCTTAAAAACTTGGCCACAGATGCTCGCGTCCACTGTGCAGTTCTCAAACAACGACCAGCCACCCATCACCCCGCCACACTCGGCGAGTTCACTGGGGCCGGCATCGAAGCACAACCTTGCGGCCGTTACTTCAGACACCCAACAGCGTGCCCGACACCCTCGCCACTCGTGATCAGCGTTCCACGCTCCGAAGAGCAGTACTGGCAGCCCGAGATGACTGAGAGTGCCGAATAATCAACGTTCCACCCATGAGCAACCAGCATCGAACGTTCGCCGATGTACTGGCCTCTGGACAGCCTTGCGGCTGCCTAGAAGTGCTCCTTAGAAAGGAGGTGATCCAGCCGCACCTTCCGGTACGGCTACCTTGTTACGACTTCGTCCCAATCGCTGGTCCCACCTTCGACAGCTCCCTCCCACAAGGGGTTGGGCCACCGGCTTCGGGTGTTACCGACTTTCGTGACGTGACGGGCGGTGTGTACAAGGCCCGGGAACGTATTCACCGCAGCAATGCTGATCTGCGATTACTAGCAACTCCGACTTCATGGGGTCGAGTTGCAGACCCCAATCCGAACTGAGACAGGCTTTTTGAGATTCGCTCCACCTCACGGTTTCGCAGCTCATTGTACCTGCCATTGTAGCACGTGTGCAGCCCAAGACATAAGGGGCATGATGACTTGACGTCGTCCCCACCTTCCTCCGAGTTGACCCCGGCGGTCTCCTGTGAGTCCCCATCACCCCGAAGGGCATGCTGGCAACACAGGACAAGGGTTGCGCTCGTTGCGGGACTTAACCCAACATCTCACGACACGAGCTGACGACAGCCATGCACCACCTGTACACCGACCACAAGGGGGCGACCATCTCTGGCCGTTTCCGGTGTATGTCAAGCCTTGGTAAGGTTCTTCGCGTTGCGTCGAATTAAGCCACATGCTCCGCTGCTTGTGCGGGCCCCCGTCAATTCCTTTGAGTTTTAGCCTTGCGGCCGTACTCCCCAGGCGGGGAACTTAATGCGTTAGCTGCGGCACCGACGACGTGGAATGTCGCCAACACCTAGTTCCCACCGTTTACGGCGTGGACTACCAGGGTATCTAATCCTGTTCGCTCCCCACGCTTTCGCTCCTCAGCGTCAGTAATGGCCCAGAGATCCGCCTTCGCCACCGGTGTTCCTCCTGATATCTGCGCATTTCACCGCTACACCAGGAATTCCGATCTCCCCTACCACACTCTAGCTAGCCCGTATCGAATGCAGACCCGGGGTTAAGCCCCGGGCTTTCACACCCGACGTGACAAGCCGCCTACGAGCTCTTTACGCCCAATAATTCCGGACAACGCTTGCGCCCTACGTATTACCGCGGCTGCTGGCACGTAGTTAGCCGGCGCTTCTTCTGCAGGTACCGTCACTTTCGCTTCTTCCCTGCTGAAAGAGGTTTACAACCCGAAGGCCGTCATCCCTCACGCGGCGTCGCTGCATCAGGCTTTCGCCCATTGTGCAATATTCCCCACTGCTGCCTCCCGTAGGAGTCTGGGCCGTGTCTCAGTCCCAGTGTGGCCGGTCGCCCTCTCAGGCCGGCTACCCGTCGTCGCCTTGGTGAGCCGTTACCTCACCAACAAGCTGATAGGCCGCGGGCTCATCCTTCACCGCCGGAGCTTTCAACCCCCACCCATGCGAGTGGAAGTGGTATCCGGTATTAGACCCCGTTTCCAGGGCTTGTCCCAGAGTGAAGGGCAGATTGCCCACGTGTTACTCACCCGTTCGCCACTAATCCCCACCGAAGTGGTTCATCGTTCGACTTGCATGTGTTAAGCACGCCGCCAGCGTTCGTCCTGAGCCAGGATCAAACTCTCCGTGAATGTTTTCCCGTAATCGGGATGAACACCACGAGAGCGGAACCACCGGAGGAATGATCCGATGGTTCACAGCGTCCTCGCTGTGTTGTTTCAAAGGAACCTCGCCCCAACCGATGACCGGCCGGAGACGGGGTATCAACTAATCTGGCGTTGATTTTTGGCACGCTGTTGAGTTCTCAAGGAACGGACGCTTCCTTTGTACTCACCCGAGAGACTCTCTCAGGCTTTCCTCCGGGCTTTTCCCTTCGGTCTTGCGTTTCCGACTCTATCAGATCGTTTCCGGTTCTGATTTCCTCGGTGCTTTCCAGGTTTCCGCTTTCGCGTTTCCCTTTCCGGCGGTTCCGACTCTATCAGATCCTTTCGGGCCTGACTCCCAGTCAGAGGGGCTTGCCTTCCCGGCCGTTGGGCCGTTCCGACGTCTCAAACCTTAGCGGATCCTCCCGGCAGTTGCTAATCGAGCTGCCGCGCCCAAATCGAATTGAATTCGGGCACGCCGAATTCATCCCGGCTGGGAGATCGTGCTGATGGTTTGTGTGCCGCTGATGCGGCGGGAGGTGTTGTCGAAGAACCGTTACGGCTCCGCGGCAACCCGAAGAACTCTACGGATCCACGAGGGGGCTGTCAAGCACCCCCTGTCAAGATCTTTTCGGGTGACGTCGGGGGGCGGTCAGACGGTGACGTCAGTCCAGGTCGGTGAGGCGGCCGCCCGCGTCCGGCTGGGCGTGCTCCACCCTGCGCAGAAGGCGGGTGAGGACATCGCCGAGGGCCGTCCGCTCCTCGGAGGACAGGTCCTGGAGGAGGTCCTCCTCGAAGACCGTCGCCATGCGCATGGCCTCCAGCCACTTCTCGCGGCCCTCCGCGGTCAGCTCCACGATGACGCGGACCCGGTTGGACTCGTCGCGCTCCCGGGTGACCAGTCCCTCCGTGACCATCCGGTCGATGCGATGGGTCATGGCGGCCGGCGTCAGGCCGAGGCGCTTGGCGAGCTCGCCGGGCCCCATCCGGTAAGGGGCACCGGAGAGGACGAGAGCCTTGAGGACCTCCCAGTCCGTGTTGCTGATGCCGAGGGCGGAGGTCTGGCGGCCGTAGGCGACGTTCATCCGGCGGTTCAGTCGCGACAGTGCCGAGACGATCTGCTCGACCTGGGGGTCGAGGTCCTGGAACTCGCGCTGGTAGGCGGCGATCTGTTCCTCGAGTGTCGGCTCGCCGCCGATGTGGAGACTGCCGGGACCGCCGGGGGTGTCAGCCATGGTCGCAGTATGGCACGCGGTCGCTTGGCGTTGAAGTCCTTCTCTGTGTACTCTTTAGGTCTGAACTTTAGCTTCGAAGTCTTCGGTTCTAAGTACTGAGGGACTCCAACTACCTGAGAGAGGTGAACGTGACCAGGGCGATGGGCGCAGCGATGCGCCGGATTCACGTGGGTAACGCACTCAGCGCGTTCGGGCTCGGCTTCACCGTCCCCTACCTGTACGTCTATGTGGCGCAGGTGCGGGGCCTTGGAGCCATGACGGCGGGGCTCGTCCTCGCCGTCTTCGCCGTGGCCGCGCTGATCGTGCTGCCGTTCGCCGGCCGGGCGATCGTGCGGCGTGGCCCGCTTCCGGTGTTGCTCGTCGCCCTGGTCACTGCCGCGCTGGGCGCGCTGAGCCTGGGGCTCGCGAGCAACGCGACCACCGTCCTGCTGTCGGCGGCCGCGCTGGGCGCCGGGCAGGCCGTGATGCAGCCCGCCCTGGCGACGATGATCGTGGACTGCTCCACGTCGGAGACCCGCTCCCGGGCCTTCGCGATGCAGTTCTTCCTCCAGAACCTCGGGCTCGGCGTCGGCGGACTCATCGGCGGTCACCTCGTCGACACCACGGACGTCTCCTCGTTCACCCTCCTCTTCGCGATCGAGGCGGCGATGTTCCTGCTGCTCGCCGTGGTGATGGCGACGGTGCGGATGCCGCGCGCGCCGCGGGTCGAGGGTGCGCCGTCCGCTTCCGCCAAGGGCAGCTGGAAGCAGCTGCTGGGGAACCGGGCGATGGTGCAGCTGTGCGTGCTGGGCTTCGTGCTGTTCTTCGCCTGCTACGGCCAGTTCGAGTCGGGCCTGAGCGCGTACGGCGTCGAGGCGGCCGGGATCTCCACGTCCGCGCTGGGGACGGCGCTGGCCGCCAACACGGCGATGATCGTCGTGGCGCAGTTCGCGGTCCTGAAGTTCGTCGAGCGGCGCCGGCGCTCGCGTGTGATCGCCGCGGTCGGGATCATCTGGTCGGTGGCGTGGGTCGTGGCGGGGTACGCCGGGCTCGGCCACGGCAGCCAGGCCATGGCGACGGCCGCGTTCGTCTCGACGTACGCCCTCTTCGGTCTGGGCGAGGCGATGCTGTCCCCGACGGTCGCCCCGCTGGTGGCCGACCTCGCCCCGACGGGCATGGCGGGCCAGTACAACTCGGCCTTCGCCCTGGTGAAGCAGCTCGCCCTGGCGGTGGGCCCGGCGATCGGCGGCCCGATGGGCGCGTCCCTGCACGCCCCGTACATCGTGACGTTCCTGCTGTTCTCGGTGGGCATCACGTACCTGGCGCTGCGGCTGGGCCGCCAACTGACGCCGGCGCAGGACCACCCGTGGCGAGCAAGGAGCCGCGTGGTGGCCCAGGGCGGCACACAGCAAGAATCTGTCGCCGCGTAACTGGAGATACCTAAGGGGCGCGGGGAACTGCGCGACCAGCCACAACGCACCCGCAGCCGCCACACCACCCCCGCGCTCTACCCCTTAGGCAGCACGAACTCGCACCAAACCGCCTTCCCACCCCCAGGCGTCCTCCGCGACCCCCAGTTCGAAGCAATGGTCGCCACAATCGCGATCCCCCGCCCCGACTCATCCCCGGGTTCCGCCTTACGACGCCGAGGCAGATGGTCGTCGCCATCAGTCACCTCGATGATCAAGCGACGGTCGGTCCGGCGAAGCCTCAACCGCATAGGCGGCGTCCCGTGCTGGAGCGAGTTGGCGACCAGTTCGCTTGCCGCCAGCACTCCCAGGTCATGCAGCTCCGCCGGGAACCGCCAGCTGGTCAGCACGCCGGAGGCGAACGCACGCGCGCGTGGGGCCGCCTCCACCCCGCCGAGGAGTTCGAGCGCGGCGTTGCGGAAGAGGTCGCTGTCGGGGCCCGTGCGGGACGGGTGCTGGAGGACGAGGACGGCGACGTCGTCGTCGTGGTCGGCGGTGACGCCGGCGGAGCGGACGAGGCGGTCGCAGACGACCTGGGGCGTGCCGGTCGCGCCGGACAGCGCACGCTCCAGCGACGCGATTCCCTCGTCCAGGTCCTCGTCCCGGCGTTCGACGAGGCCGTCGGTGTAGAGGACCGCCGTGGCGCCGGGACCCAGCGGGATCGAGCCGGAGGTGTGAATCCAGCCGCCGGTGCCGAGGGGCGGGCCGGTCGGCTCGTCCGCGCGGAGCACCGCGCCGCTCTCGTCGCGGACGAGGATCGGGAGGTGGCCCGCGGAGGCGTACACCAGCTTGCCCTCGTTGGGGTCGTGGATGGCGTACACGCAGGTGGCGATCTGGTTGGCGTCGATCTCCGTGGCGAGGCCGTCGAGGAGCTGGAGGACCTCGTGCGGGGGCAGGTCGAGGCGGGCGTACGCGCGGACCGCCGTACGGAGTTGGCCCATGACCGCTGCGGCGCGGACGCCTCGGCCCATGACGTCGCCGATGACGAGGGCTGTGCGGCCGCCGCCGAGGGTGATGACGTCGTACCAGTCGCCGCCGACGGCGGCCTCGGTGCCGCCGGGCTGGTAGGTGGCGGCGATGCGGAGGTCGTCGGGTTCCTCCAGGACCTGCGGGAGCAGGGAGCGCTGGAGGGTGACCGCGGTTTCGCGCTGGCGGCGTTCGCTCGCTCTGAGGCGCTCGGCGGCTTCGGCGTGGTCGGTGACGTCGGTGGCGAAGACGAGGACGCCGCCGTCGCCTTCCGACACCGGGGTGCAGGTGAAGGTGTAGCAGCGGCCGTCGGGGGCCTTGCGGGACTTGATCGTGCGCGGCTTGCCGCTGCGCAGGACCTGGTCGAGGAGGGGGAGGAGGCCCGTCTCGTGGAACTCGGGGAGGGCTTCGCTCGCGGGGGCGCCCGGGGAGCGTGGGCCGAAGGCGGTCACATAGGCGTCGTTGACGTAGGCGAGGCGGTGGTCGGGGCCGTGGACCAGGGCGACGAGGGCCGGGACGCGGTCGAGGACCTCGCGCACGGGGAGTTCGTCGACGGCGGGGACGGGGGGTGCGTCGTCGGTGAGCTGTTCGGCGCGGGCCGCGGGTACGGCGCCCTCCCCGAGTCGGTCCGGGGTGAGCTCGTGGTCGGTCCGCGCGGCTGCGCGGCGCTGCGTTCCGGGGAGCCGGGCGCTCCAGCGCGTGAAGTTCACGAATCCTTGCCTCGTGTCGTCGTCTTCGGCCGGCTCCGGACCCGGCCTGGGTCCTCGCGGGTTCGGTGGGCGGGCGTCCACCCGTCCTGGGTCGGGGATCAGTGTGGCAGTGTGACCGACCGGGCCGACATCCGTCAGACGCCTGCCCCGCCGGTGGAGTTCCTGGGTCCGGTCAGGACGACCCCTTCGGGTCGTTCGTGGGGTCCTGAGGAGGCTTTCCACCGGCCGCGAGTTCGAACTCCGCTCGGGGATGTTCGAGCGAACCCAGCGAGACGATCTCCCTCTTGAAGAGCCCGGACAGGGTCCATTCGGCCAGGACACGAGCCTTGCGGTTGAAGGTGGGGACCCTGCTGAGGTGGTAGACGCGGTGCATGAACCAGGCAGGGTAGCCCTTCAGCTTGCGTCCGTAGACGTGTGCGACGCCTTTGTGGAGGCCGAGGGAGGCCACTGATCCGACGTACTTGTGGGAGTACGTCTCCAAGGGCTCGCCCTTGAGGGCGTGGGCGATGTTGTCGCCGAGGACCTTGGCCTGGCGCACCGCGTGCTGGGCGTTGGGGGCGGTCTCCTTGCCGGGTTCCTCGGCCGTGACGTCGGGGACGGCGGCGGCGTCTCCGGCCGCCCACGCGTGCGTGACGCCCTCGATCGTGAGCTGGGCGGTGCATTTCAGCCGGCCTCGGTCCGTGAGCGGAAGGTCGCTGGCGGCGAGGACCGGGTGCGGTTTGACGCCGGCCGTCCAGACGACCGTACGGGTCGGGAAGCGGGCGCCGTCGCTGAGGACGGCGATCCGGTCGGCGCAGGATTCGAGGCGGGTGTTCAGGCGTACGTCGATGTTGCGGCGGCGCAGTTCGGTGACGGTGTAGCGGCCCAGCTCCGCGCCGACCTCGGGGAGGATGCGCTCGGAGGCCTCCACGAGGATCCACTTCATGTCCTCGGGCTGGACGTTGTGGTAGTACCGCGCGGTGTAGCGGGCCATGTCCTCCAGTTCGCCGAGGGCCTCCACGCCCGCGTAGCCGCCGCCGACGAAGACGAAGGTGAGGGCGGCGTCGCGGATCGCGGGGTCGCGGGTGGAGGAGGCGATGTCCATCTGCTCGATGACGTGGTTGCGCAGCCCGATGGCCTCCTCGACGGTCTTGAAGCCGATGGCGTGGTCGGCGAGACCGGGGATGGGCAGGGTGCGCGAGACGGAGCCGGGGGCGAGCACGAGTTCGTCGTACGTCAGCTGCCGGCCGCCCGTGCCCTCCTCCTCGGTGGCGAGGGTGGTGAGGGTGGCGGTACGTTTGGCGTGGTCGATGGCGGTGGCCTCGCCGATGATCACGGTGCAGTGATCGAGGACGCGGCGCAGCGGGACGACGACATGGCGTGGGGAGATGGAGCCGGCGGCCGCCTCGGGAAGGAACGGCTGGTAGGTCATGTAGGGGTCGGGAGTGACCACCGTGATCTCGACGTCTCCGCGCCTGAGTTCCTGTTTCAGCTTCCGCTGGAGACGCAGGGCCGTGTACATCCCGACGTAGCCGCCGCCGACAACGAGAATGCGCGCGCGTTCCTTCACCACCCCATGACGCACCCGGCGCTTGAGTTTGTCCACAGCCCCGACAATTTGTGTGACCGGTGACTTCGTGTGGGCGGGGTTGGCCGAATCGACGGCGTGCGGGGAAGGATTGCAGGTCAGCAGGTGTGCGCCGGGGGGCTTTGAGGGGTGCAATCGGGACGTATACGACCCGTACTCCTTTCGGGGGGCGCTCTGTGCGGAACCTGCCCCTTCTGAATTGACTCCCTCTCAACTATGTTCGTGTGTCGACGGGGTGTAGGGGGATGCGCTCATCGGGTCCGCGACGGGCGGCCCGTGAACCGGGTTCGTTCCCTGTGTCGCCCCGGCCTTTCAGTGGCGGGGAGAGTCTCCGGGGGGAGACGTCATTACCGGGGGAACGCTTATGCATGTTCAGGACTCTCATTGGTCTTCCGCGTCCGCCATCGCACCTGGTGGCGGAGCGATGAGCGCGGCGGCGGGCAACGGACGCGGGGACGCGTCGCGCTCGACACCGCTGCGCGTGGACGCACAGCGCAATCTGGAGCACGTACTGCGTGCCGCGCGCGAGGTCTTCGGCGAGCTGGGGTACGGCGCGCCGATGGAGGACGTGGCGCGCCGCGCGCGGGTCGGTGTGGGCACCGTGTACCGGCGCTTCCCGAGCAAGGACGTCCTGGTGCGCCGGATAGCCGAGGAGGAGACCTCCCGGCTGACCGACCAGGCGCGTGCGGCGCTCGGGCAGGAGGACGAGCCGTGGTCGGCGCTGTCGCGCTTCCTGCGGACGTCGGTGGCCTCGGGTGCCGGGCGGCTGCTGCCGCCGCAGGTGCTGCGGGTCGGCGTCCCCGAGGAGCACGCCGGGCAGGCCGACGGGGCCGTCTTCGACGAGGCGCGGGTGCCGCAGCAGCGGTCCCAGCCCGGCTCCGGTGAGTTGCGGCTGGTGTCGGAGGAGTCGCTGCCGGCCGACGACACGGGGGCGGCGGCGCTGCTCGACGTGGTGGGCCAGCTCGTGGAGCGGGCGCGGGCGGCGGGTGAGCTGCGGGCGGACGTGTCGGTGTCGGACGTGCTGCTGGTGATCGCGACGGCGGCGCCCTCGCTGCCGGACGCGGCGCAGCAGGCGGCGGCGTCGGCGCGACTGCTGGACATCCTGCTGGAGGGTCTGCGGTCACGGCCGTCGTGAACACCGGCGCGACCCGGTGACTCGAAGAGGTGACGACGGGGTGTGAGCGGTGCGCCGCTCACACCCCGGTCACATTCCGGCCTTTTCGGATACGTCCCCCAACTTCCGTGTGGGCGACGTCAGTTGAGCCTTCCCCGGATGGGTGACGGCTAGTACTGCCTTGCCAAAGGTCCCCACGGACGAGTGGATGCCCCGTACTGCCGGGGCTCGGTCAAAAGCCGATATGGCACTCTGACCCGGTGTTCGGGACGGGCAGGGCAGGCGGCGGGGGCTTTCCGCGATGAGCGTTGACGGGCGGGACGAGTCACACGGTGACGGTGAGCCGGACGGCCTCGCGTCGCCCCAGGTGCCGAGCCAGGGCGGACGGGCGGGCCGCCCGCACGGCGGCGGCGACCCGGTCGAGGGCAGCGTCCCGACGCAGCGCGACCGGCGTGACGACAGCGTCCTGCCGCCGCCCCGGGACCTGCCGCCCTCCGACGCCGACCTGATCGGCCGGATGCGCTCGGGCGACGACACGGCCTACGAGGAGCTGTACCGGCGCCACGCGGACGCGGTGCGCCGGTACGCCCGCACCTGCTGCCGGGACGCCCACACCGCCGACGACCTCACCGCCGAGGTCTTCGCCCGCATGCTCCAGGCGGTGCGCGGCGGCTCGGGGCCCGAGCACGCCGTACGCGCGTATCTCCTGACCACCGTCCGTCGGGTCGCCGCGAACTGGACGAAGTCCGCGAAGCGGGAGCAACTGGTCGACGACTTCGCGCTGTTCGCCGCACAGTCCGCGCGCGTCAGCGAGGTCTCCGACGACGACACCCTGGACCTCGGTGCCGACGTCCGCGCGATGCACGAGGCCGAGCAGTCCATGGCCATGCAGGCCTTCCGGTCGCTGCCCGAGCGCTGGCAGGCCGTGCTGTGGCACACCGAGGTCGAGGACGAGTCGCCGAGCGATGTCGCCACGCTCTTCGGACTCGACGCCAACGGCACGCGCGTGCTGGCCTCCCGCGCCCGCGAGGGCCTCAAGCAGGCCTACCTCCAGGCCCACGTGAGCGCGACCCTCGCCGACGACGAGGAGTGCGCCCGCTACGCCGACCAGCTCGGCACGTACGCCCGCGGCCGACTGCGCACCCGCGCCGAACGCGGCCTGCGCAAGCACCTGGAGGAGTGCGCCAAGTGCCGCCTCGCGGCCGCCCAGATCTCCGAGGTCGCGAGCAGCATCCCCGCCGTCGTACCGGTCGCCGTCATCGGCTGGTTCGGTGCCGCCGGGTACGCCAAGGTCGCCGCGCTCATCGCCGGTGGCACCGGGGTGGGCGCGGCCGGTGTCGCGGGCGCCGCGGCGGCGAGCGGCGGCTCGTCGGGCGGGGCGGGCGCGGCCGGCGGCGCGGCGGCCTCCGAGGGGCTGGGCGCGCCGGTCAAGGTCGGGATCGCGGCCAGTGTGCTGGTCGCGGCGGGCGTGGCCGCGGCACTGGCCCTGTCCGGCAACGACAAGCCGGTCGACAACAAGCCCGAGGCCAGACCGCCCGCCTCCACGCCGGTGGCCGAGCCCGCGGAGGAGACGCCCAAGCCGCCCAAGAAGCAGCCGGCGCCCGCGCCCGCGGTCATCGCCCCGACGCCGACGCCGACACCGACCCCGACGCCCAAGCCCACCCCGAAGCCCACACCGACGCCGACCCCCACACCGAAGCCGAAGCCCAAGCCGACCCCGACCCCGACCCCCACTCCGACGCCCACGCCCACCCCCGCCCCGGCCGTCTACCAGTGGAGCGAGCTGGCGTACAACGTCAACGGCGACGGCACCAAGCCCGAGATGCGGATCGCCGAGAGCAGCTGGGTGTGGCAGCGGTACGGCGTCTCGATCGCGGACAAGAGCTACACGCACGGCGTGACCGTGCACGGCCGGTCCTCCGTCACCATCGACCTCAACCGCTCCTGCACCTCCTACGACGCCTATGCCGGCGTCGACGACATGACCCTCGGGCTCGGCAAGATGTACTTCTCCGTCTACGCCGACGGCGTCCAGCTGTGGAAGTCCGGCATGGTCCAGGGCGGGGACGCGGCGATCCCGGTCCATGTCGACCTCACCGGGCGCAAGACCGTGCGGCTGGTCGTCGAGCCGCACAGCAAGTACGACGACCTGCTGCTGGCGGACTGGGCCGAGTCGAAGTTCCGCTGCTCGTAGCGCCTGTCCTGGCCCCGTCGCCTTCAGAGGCCGGTGACGCCCGCGCGCAGTGCCTCGTCGAGTTCGTCGAGGACGTCGGCCGAGGTGAGGGTGACGCCCCGCGCGTGCTCCTCGTCGTACCGCGCCGGTCCCAGCTCGGTGCGGGCCGTCGACTCCGCGCGCTCGGCGCGGGCCGCCTCCGGCATGGAGCGCGCGTCGTCGCCCCGCCAGTGCCCGGCGGCGGCCAGCAGCCTGGTGGCGCGGGGAAGGTCGCCGAGGTCGGCGAGCAGGGTCGCCGCGGCGTCCACGAGCGTCGCCACGATCAGGTCGGCGCACTGCTTGTCCACGGCCTCCCGAACCGTGGCGACCAGCTTCGGCAGTCCGTGCCCCGGACCCGACTCGGCGACCGTCACCATGGCCTCGACCGCCTTCAGCATCACGATGAACTGCGGGGGCGGGGTGCCCCGCGCGGTCTCCACGCGGGCCTCCTCCAGCATCTCGCGCGCGGTGGCGGTGTCCTTGTCGTCCAGCGCGACATGCGCCCGCAGCAGCAGGACGAACGCCCTGCTGTCCCCGACGCCGTACCGGTCGGAGGCCTCGCTCGCCTCGTCCAGGGCCGTGATCGCGGCCGAGCGGTCGCCCGCGCGGTAGGCGATCTCGGCGAGGCGGGCGATGAGGAACGGCGTCTCCGTGTACGCCCCCACCTCGTAGGCGAGTTGCAGCGCCTCCTCGTACTCCCCCTTCGCCTCCTCGAGCCGGCCGCGGGCCATGGCCGTCTCCCCCGCCGCGCTGTACACCTGGGCCAGCAGCCAGCGGTCGCCGACGCGGTGGCTGAGGACCCGCAGCTCCGCGAGGTCGTCGTCCACACCCTGCATGCCGCCCGGCGAGTCGACCACCATGTGCGTGCGGAACATCAGGGAGACGCCCAGCTCCCAGTCGCCGCCGTGCTCGCGGCAGTTGGTGACCGCGGTGTCCAGAATGTCCCGGGCGTCCGTCCGGTCGCCCATGAAGAACGAGGTCAGCGGCCAGACCAGACCGGGCATCCGGGACGCCTGCGGGCCGCCCTTCTCGAAGTACGCACGCACCCGCGAGATGTACGCGCCCATCCGCTCGTCCGGCACCCGGTTGCGCGCCTCGATCTCCGAGACGAGGAGGATGTGCAGCATCCGCAGCTCCATACGGAGCGCTTGCAGCGGGTGCCCGGCCTCGCCGTCCGGCGCGGAGAGCAGGGCTTCCCTCGGGTCCACGGTCTCCATGAGGGAGCAGCGGGCCCGGGGGTCCGTGGGGAGCGGGCCCGCGTCCAGCGCGGCGCCCAGCCGGAGGATCCGGTCGACCCAGTCCGCGCCCTCGCGTCGGTAGTTGCGCAGCCACCAGAACCAGCCCATGTTCAGGGCGAGGGCGCCCGCCGCCGCCTCGTCCCCGTCCTCGACGGCTCGGTGCAGGGCGGCGCGGATGTTGTCCAGCTCGGTCTCCAGGCGGGAGATCCACGGAAGCTGGCCGACCGAGCGCAGCACCGGCTCGGCCTCCGCGACCAGGGCGCCCGCCCACGCGCGGTGCCGCCGCTCGGCGCCGGCGCGCTGGTCCGGGGCCTCGGCTGCGCGCTCCACGGCGTACTCGTGGATCGTCTCCAGCATGCGGTAGCGCATGGCGCCGCAGACGGTCGTGTCCTCGCCCGGGGCCGCCACGATCAGGGACTTGTCGACGAGCGCCCCGATCAGCTCGGCGGCGGGGCCGGTGCACACGGCCTCCGCGGCGGCGAGGTCCCAGCCGCCCGCGAACACCGACACCTCGCGCAGCACCGTCCGCTCCCGCTCGTCGAGCAGGTCCCAGGACCAGTCGACGACCGCGCGCAGGGTCTGCTGGCGGGGCAGGACCGTGCGACTTCCGGAGGTGAGGAGGCGGAAGCGGTCGTCGAGGCGGTCGGCGATCTGCCGGGGCGTGAGCAGCCGCAGGCGGGCCGCCGCCAGCTCGATGGCGAGCGGCAGTCCGTCGAGGCGGCGGCAGATCTCCGCCACGGCGTCGGAGTCGCGGAGGACGAGGTCCGCCGTGTCCGGGCGGACGGCCGTCGCGCGCTCCGTGAAGAGCCGGTGGGCCTGGTCGGGGAGGAGGGGCTCGACCGGGCGCACGGACTCGCCGGGGACGCCCAGGGGTTCACGGCTGGTCGCGAGGATCGTGAGCCCCGGGCAGTGGGTGAGGAGGGTTTCGGCGAGGTGGGCCGTCGCCTCGATCACGTGTTCGCAGTTGTCAAGGATCAGGAGTTGGCTGCGCGGGGCGCAGTACTCGACGAGCAGGGCGAGCGGGTCCTCCTGCGGGGTGGACAGCTCGGTGGCCATCAGCACGGTCTGCCGCAGACCGAGGGCGCTGACCACCGCGCCGGGCACCGCCTCCGGGCGGTCCAGCGGTGCCAGTTCGACCAGCCACGCCTGGGACAGCCCGGCGGCGGCTTCCTCGGCGAGGCGGGTCTTTCCAGAGCCTCCCGGTCCGGTGAGGGTGACGAGCCGGGCCCTGTGCAATTCGGAACGGATGGCGTCGAGTTCGGGTTCCCGGCCCACGAAGGAGTTCAGGCGGGGACGGAGGTTGCCGGTTCGGGTGAGGCGTTCGGCCGTGGCCGTGGGGGGCTTGGGCCCGGCGGACGGTGGTGAGGGCGGCGCCGGGGCCAGGAGTTCGGCGTGCAGGGCGCGGAGTTCCGGGCCCGGGTCGGTGCCCAGGCCCTCGGACAGGGCGCGGCGGGCCGTCTCGTACGCGGCCAGGGCGTCGGCCGGGCGGCCGGTGTCGCGCAGGGCGCGGACGAGGAGGGCGTGCAGCTTCTCGTCGTACGGACGGGCCGTGGTCAGCTCTGTCAGTTCCGGTACGACGTCCTGGGCGCGGCCGAGCCGCAGGGACGCCTCCGCGCGGGTCCTGGTCGCCTCCAGGCGGAGCGTCTCGGGGCGGGTCGCGGCGGTGCGGTCGGGGAGGTCGGCGAGGGCCGGGCCGTGCCACAGGGCGAGGGCCTCGTCCAGGGCCCGGGCGGCGGCGCCGGGGTCGCCGGTGTGGAGGGCTTGGATGCCCTGCTGCACGAGGCGTTCGAAGACGAAGAGGTCGACGTCCGTCCTGGCCGCGGCGAGGCGGTAGCCGCCGGGGGTCGAGACGACCGTCGTCTTCCCGATGGCGCGGCGCAGCCGGCCCACGAGCGCCTGGAGCGCCGCGTTGGCGTCCTGGGGCGGGTCGGCGGCCCAGATGTCGTCGATGAGGGTGTCGGGCGTGAGGGTGTGGCCCGGACGGAGGGCGAGGGCGGTGAGCAGGGCTCGGACTCGGGGGCCGCCCAGGGGTACGACGGTGCCGTGGTCGTCCTCTGCCTGGGTGACACCCAGAATTCTGTACCGCACCGGGTCATTGTCGCCGGGGAGGCCGCGAGGGGCACGGGGTTTGTCGGCGGTGGGGTGTCTCGGGGCGGACGGGCGGGGGTGGCCGTTGCCCGGAAGGACCGTCCCTACCCCCTCCTCGCCGTGGCCCCCGCCCCCAACGCCCCCCGCTGCGGCGTGATCCCCGCCGGTACCGCACGCGCGCGGGCCGGGGTGCCGGTCCAGCAGGTTCCCCGGCGGGCCAGGAGGCGGCGCAGCCAGAGTTCCAGGGAGACCAGGTCGGCCAGGCCGTCCAGGGGAAGTGGTTCGCCCTCCGCCGCCGCTCTCAGGGCCTTGCGGACCACCCGTGCTTCCACCAGGCCCGCCTCCGCGAGCAAGGGCGTGCCGAAGAGGGCCATCAGGGAGTCCGCGGCCACGCGCAGGCCCGTGCGGGCCGCCACCGCCGCCGAGGCGTGGGACGGGGCGCCCCAGCCCGGGGGGAGGTCGGCCACGCCGGCGCCCTGGAGGACCGTGCGCAGGATCGCGGCCCGGGCTCCCGGCTGGACGCGGAGGGCCTCGGGGAGGGCTCGGCAGGCGCGGACGACCTGGTTGTCGAGGAACGGGGTGTGCAGGCGCTGGAAGCGGATCTCGGCTGCCTGCTCCAGCACCCTCACGTCCGCCGCGTGCCTCGCCAGCGCCGCACGCGCGCGGTAGTCGCCCGGGCGCTGGCCCGGACCCACCGCCGAGCGGCTCGTCGCGCCCTGGAGGCGAACCGATACTTCAGCGAGGGCCTCGCCGGTCAGCCAACGGGCCGCGGGGCCCGGTCTGGCCCACGTGAGGGCGGCCAGGGAGGCGCCGACCGCGCCTCCGGGCTCGTCGAAGCGGCGGTCCATCAGGCGGTCGGACAGGACCTCGAGGCCTGCCCGGTACGGCGTGCGGGCCAGCCGGCGCGCCGCGCTGTACACGCGCGCGGGGACCATCACCGAGCCGTCCGCCTTGGCCAGCGCGGCGACCGGGCGCACCAGATGGCGGCGTTTGCGGTCCATCAGGAGGTCGGCGAGGCGGGCCGGGTGGGCGTCCAGGACCTGGCGGGCGCCGTAGCCCGTGAAGTGGTCGGCGCTGCCGGAGGCCAGGCGGGCGCGATGGCGGGCGGCCGTCACCAGGCTCGCGCCGGGCTCGTCGGTGAGCGGGCCGTCCAGGTCGGCGTACGGCAGGGTCTCCTCGCCGCCGGTCACCACCACGTGGTGCAGGCGCGGGTTGGCGGCGAGGTTCCCGGCGCGTTCGAGCTCGGCCTCACGGCCGCCCACCGCGAGGTCGTTGAAGGTGACCGCCAGCAGACGTTCGCCCGCGCCCGTGCCGTGTCCCAGCACCGTGCCCGGCATCCCCGGGAGGCCCGCCGCCAGCAGGGCGAGGGTGCCGGACGCGGGACCGCCGGAGAGGTCGGCGCCGATTCCCGGTACCGGCATCCCGCGCGCGGCACGGCGTTCGGCGGGCCCCATGCCGGGCACGGGACCCGGGTCGATGTCGGCGCCGGGCACATGCCGGGGAGCCGACAAGCGCGCGCGTACCGCCTCCACCAGCGCGTCCCGTACGGCGTCCACCGCACTGTCGGCATCGGCCGTGGGCGCCGCCACCGCGAGGGAGGCCACCGGCTCGTACCCGGCGATCTCACGCGCCCCGGCGCGCAGGATCAGCGCGTGCCCCGGCGGAATGCGCCGTACGCCGTCGTAGGGCGTGGAGTCGTGCAGGGCCGCCGGTACGTCGGGAGCGGCCAGCAGCGCCGCCAGATGGCCGAAGTCAAGGTTGGCCTCGATGAGGTCGGCGAGCGGGAGGGCGGCCGTCGCGTACGCCGTGCCGCCGGCCCAGGGGGTGTAGAACACCGGGCGGGCGCCCGCGAGATCGCCGCACACCGTGACGCGGCGGCCCACCTGGACGACCGCGGTGTAGCTGCCGGGCCAGTTCGTCAGATGGCGAAGTGCCCCTCCGCGCGCGGCGAACAGACCGACGCGCAGCTGCTCGTCGCTCGCGCCACAGGTGCCGAGGACGGCGATGCGGTTCTGGGCGTCGGCCTTCACCACCCGTACCTCGTCGGGGCGCCAGTCGCCGACCGCCCACAGCGGATCGGGATCTCCCCACAGGAGTTGGGACCCCACCGGGTGCACGGTCTCGCCGTCCGCGCCGGTGGCCCCGGCGGAGCCGATCTCGGCCGCTCCCGCTGCGGTGCTGCTCCACCCCACCAACCACCGCATGGACGCCTCCACAGGCTGTGGACAACCAGTGCACCGTACGAATCGGTTCACCATGCTGCCATGAAGGAGGCGCGCCGGAGGGGCGGTGGAGCCGCTTGAGCTCCGCCGCCTGCGCCCCCGCGCGCGTGCCCGTGAAGAAGCGAACACCCGTACTGAGGAGGGGGGCTGCGACCTGAATGCGCCCCCGATACGCTCCCCCAGAACGCCCTTCGCGCCGCCAACTTCCATGGTGGGAGCGGTAATTGCCCGCGGAAAGCGGGGGCTGTTTTCAGCCAAATTGGCGCGGCGGGGACAGGCTCGCGCACGCTCCGTACAGGCTCTGCGCACCGCCTGGGCAACGCGCAGTCCGGGGAACGGAGTTCGCCCCCCGGACCGTTCCGCCGCCCGCGGGGATGGAGGCGGCGGAATCCCCCAGCCCACTGGATCCAGTACAGCGGGCCGACCCACGCACGATCCATGGAACCGCTCCCCCGATGGCCGGAGAAGAGCGCACGCACAGGCGCACGGCCACACAGCGGGGGCACGCCGCGACGCTGCGTGGGGGGCCCGTACGCGCGTACGGGCCACAATCCCGCCATCCGGAAGAATGCCCCTTAACGCTTGGGATGCGGCGAACTACGCTGGGTTTACGAATGCCGCGTGGTTATGCCAGCGCGGCAGCCGTCTGTGTCGAGGGGTGGCGCATGTCCAGGGAGCAACGCGGGCCGAACGAAAAACTCGGCGCCGTTCTCGCCCTCGCGGGAATCAGCAACGCAGGACTCGCGCGTCGCGTCAACGATCTTGGCGCTCAACGCGGGTTGACTCTTCGCTACGACAAGACCTCGGTGGCGCGCTGGGTGTCGAAGGGCATGGTGCCGCAAGGCGCTGCGCCGCACCTCATCGCCGCCGCGATCGGCCAGAAGCTCGGCCGCCCGGTGCCGCTCCACGAGATCGGTCTGGCGGACGCGGATCCCGCACCCGAAGTGGGCCTCGCCTTCCCCAGGGACGTCGGACAGGCCGTCCGCAGCGCGACGGAGCTGTACCGGCTCGACCTCGCGGGCCGCCGGGCCGGCTCCGGCGGCATCTGGCAGTCGCTGGCCGGATCGTTCGCAGTAAGCGCGTACGCAACGCCTGCCTCACGGTGGCTGATAACCCCGGCCGACAGCTCGGTCGCGCGCGAGGTGAACACTTCCGAGGACTCCGGCGCACCGCTCAAAGTCGGCCACAGCGACGTGCAGAAACTGCGGGAGGCCGCCGAGGACGCCAGGCGCTGGGACTCCAAGTACGGAGGCGGCGACTGGCGTTCGTCCATGGTGCCGGAGTGTTTACGGGTGGAGGCGGCTCCGCTGCTGCTCGGCTCCTACTCCGACGAGGTGGGCCGGGCACTCTTCGGTGCCAGCGCCGAACTCACCCGGCTCGCCGGGTGGATGGCCTTCGACACCGGCCAGCAGGAAGCGGCGCAGCGCTACTACATCCAGGCCCTGCGCCTGGCCCGCGCGGCGGCCGACGTCCCCCTCGGGGGCTACGTCCTGGCCTCCATGTCCCTCCAGGCGACCTACCGGGGCTTCGGCGACGAGGGCGTCGACCTCGCCCAGGCCGCCCTGGAACGCAACCGGGGCCTGGCGACCGCCCGGACCATGAGCTTCTTCCGCCTCGTCGAGGCACGCGCCCACGCACGCGCGGGTGACGCGCACGCGGCGGGCGCGGCGCTGCGGGCCGCCGAGGGCTGGCTGGAGCGGGCGCGGGACGGCGACCAGGACCCGTCCTGGCTCGGCTTCTACTCCTACGACCGGTTCGCCGCCGACGCGGCCGAGTGCTACCGCGACCTCAAGGCACCGCGCCAGGTGCGCCGCTTCACGGAGCAGGCGCTGTCGAAGCCGACGGAGGAGTTCGTGCGCTCGCACGGACTGCGGCTCGTCGTCTCGGCGGTCGCCGAGCTCGAGTCGGGCAATCTGGATGCGGCATGCGAGCAGGGCGTGCGGGCGGTGGAGGTCGCGGGGCGCATCTCGTCGGCCCGCACCACCGAGTACGTGAAGGACCTGCTGCACCGCCTGGAGCCGTACGGCGACGAGCCGCGGGTGGTGGAGCTGCGAGAGCGGGCGAGGCCGCTGCTGATGGCTCCCGCCTAGGCAGCTGTCGTGTCCCGCGTTTGAAGGGACTGTCAGTGGCGCAGTGCACTATCGAGGTGGGAGGTGGTGCACGTGCGCTCGGCCGTCGCTTACGACTGTGACGTGCTCGTGATCGGTGGGGGCATCGTCGGCTTGTCCACGGCGTACGCGATCACGCGTGCCGCGCCCGGGACGCGGGTGACCGTCCTGGAGAAGGAGGCCGGCCCGGCCCGGCATCAGACGGGGCGGAACAGCGGGGTCATCCACAGCGGGATCTACTACCGCCCCGGGTCGCTCAAGGCGCGGTACGCCGTCAAGGGCGCCACGGAGATGGTGAAGTTCTGCGCGGAGTACGGCATCGCGCACGCCGTCACCGGCAAGCTGATCGTCGCCACCGAGCGGGACGAGCTGCCGCGGCTGCACGGCCTGGTGCAGCGCGGCCGGGAGAACGGCATTCCGGTGCGCGAGCTGGGCCCCGCCCAGATCTCCGAGTACGAGCCGGAGGTCGAGGGCCTCGCCGCCATACACGTCGGCACGACCGGCGTGTGCGACTTCGTCGGCGTCGCCCGCCAGCTCGCGGCGGCGTCCGGGGCGGAGATCCGGTACGGCGCGCGGGTCGAGCGGATCGACCGGCGCCCGGCGCTGGGCGTCGCCGTGCGCACCACCGCCGGGGACGTGCTCCGCGCGCGTGTGCTGGTGAACTGCGCGGGGCTGCACTGCGACGAGGTGGCGCGGCTGGCCGGGGACGACCCGGAGATGCGGATCGTGCCGTTCCGTGGCGAGTACTACGAGCTGGCGCGGCCCGAGCTGGTGCGGGGGCTGGTGTATCCGGTGCCGGACCCGGCGTTCCCGTTCCTCGGCGTGCATCTCACGCGCGGGATCGACGGAGGCGTGCACATCGGGCCCAACGCGGTGCCGGCGCTCGCCCGCGAGGGGTACGGGTGGGGTGTCGTACGGCCTCGGGAGCTGGGCGCGACGCTCGCGTGGCCCGGGTCGTGGCACATAGCGCGGCAGCACTGGCGGTACGGGGCCGGGGAGCTGCGCCGGTCGGTGTCCAAGGCGGCGTTCACGCGGGCGGTGCGGCGGCTGCTGCCCGCGGTCCGGGAGGACGACCTGGTGCCCACGGCGGCGGGGGTGCGGGCGCAGGCCGTGCTGCGGGACGGGACGCTGGTGGACGACTTCCTGATCAAGGAGGGCGCGCGGACGGTCCACGTACTGAACGCACCGTCCCCGGCGGCGACGGCTTCGCTGCCGATCGGGCGGGAGGTGGCGAGGAGGGCGCTGGAGGCGCTGGTCGGCAGCTGAGCGACGCGGCGCGGCCACGCCCGTAAAATCGACCCCACTGTGTCTGACTCCCCCAACACCCCCGAAGCCCCCCGGCCCGCCGCCACCCCCGGTGAGCCGGCCCCGCACGCCTCCGGCGAAGCGTCCGAGCACGCCCCCGGTGTCTCCGTCCGGCACAGCCGGTCCAAAGGTGAGCCCCGGTTCCCCGACGGGCCCAAGCCGGACCCCGCCGGGTCGCACTTCGAGCGGCGGATCCGGAGTTTCCAGCCGCGGCGGAGCCGGGTGACCGCCGGGCAGGCCGACGCGTTGCAGCGGCTGTGGCCCAAATGGGGGCTGGACATCGACGGGCGGGGGGTCATCGACCTGGAGGAGCTGTTCGGCAACGCCCACCCCGTCGTCCTGGAGATCGGGTTCGGCATGGGTGAGGCCACCGCGCAGATGGCTGCCGCCGACCTCGGCACCAACGTCCTCGCCGTCGACGTGCACACCCCCGGCCAGGGAAACCTGCTCAACCTGGCCGACCAGAACGGCCTGCCGAACGTCCGCGTCGGCAACGGCGACGCCATCATCCTGCTGCGCGAGATGCTCGCCCCCGACTCCCTCGACGGGCTGCGCGTCTACTTCCCCGACCCCTGGCCGAAGAAGCGGCACCACAAGCGGCGGCTGATCCAGCCGGAGTTCCTCAGCCTCGCCGCGACCCGCCTCAAGCCGGGCGCGATCGTGCACTGCGCGACCGACTGGGAGCCGTACGCCGAACAGATGCTCGAGGTGCTCACGGCGCACCCGGACTTCGAGAACACCCAGGCCGACGGCGGTTTTGCGCCGCGTCCCGACTACCGGCCGCTGACCCGTTTCGAGGGCCAGGGACTGGACAAGGGACATGTCGTGAACGACCTGTTGTTCCGTCGCGTACAGCGATAGGCAGCGATAGGCAGCGACAGGGCAGCGACAGGAACCGATAGAGCAGGCAAGAGAAGGCGACAGAGAACCGAGCAGAGACAAGCACCGCAGCCACCCCCCTCGTTAAGGTCAATGCCGTGGCCACCTTTCCCCCGTACCCCGCGCACCCTCCCACCGGCCCCGCCGGCGGTGCACTGCGGCACGCGCACTGGTGGCAGCGGAAGTCGGTGCGCTACGGCGCCCTCACCACCCTGCTGGCCCTGTCCGGGCTCGTCATCCTGGCCCTGGTGCGCGAGCAGACCGGCACCGAGGGCTTCCTGGTCGGCCTCGGCCTCGCGATCCTGCCCGTGCCGCTGCTGATAGCCGCGTTCCGCTGGCTGGACCGCGTCGAACCGGGCCCCTGGCGCAATCTGCTGTTCTGCTTCGCCTGGGGCGCCTGCGCGGCCGCGCTGATAGCGATCGTCGCCAACAGCTTCGCCACGAGATGGATAGCCACGGCGACAGCCGACCCGTCCAGCGCGGACACCCTGGGTGCCACGGTCATAGCGCCCATCGTGGAGGAGTCCGCGAAGGCCGCCGCCGTCCTGCTGGTCTTCCTCTTCCGCAGACGGGACTTCACCGGGATCGTCGACGGCGTGGTGATAGCCGGGGTCACCGCCACCGGCTTCGCGTTCACCGAGAACATCCTCTACCTCGGCACCGCCTTCGGCACCGACCAGCTCACCGGCGACCGCGGCATCGCGTCCGTGACCGCGGCGACGTTCTTCGTGCGCGTGATCATGTCCCCGTTCGCGCACCCCCTGTTCACGGTCCTCACCGGCATCGGCTTCGGCATCGCCGCCCTCTCCGCCGACCGCCACCACCTCCGCCGCGTCCTCGTCCCCCTCTCCGGCCTGCTGCTCGCGATGGGCATGCACGCCGTCTGGAACGGCTCGTCCACCTTCGGGGAGTACGGCTTCTTCGCCGTGTACGCGGCCTTCATGGTCCCCGCGTTCGGGCTGCTGACCTGGCTGGTCATCTGGACCCGGCAGCGCGAGCTGAGGACCGTCCGCGAGGAACTGCCCGCCTACGCCGTGGCCGGCTGGCTCACCCCCGCCGAGCCCTTCGCGCTCAGTTCGATGCGGGCCCGGCGCATCGCCCGCCAGTACGCCCGCCGGCACGCCGGACGGCCCGCCGCGCGGGCGGTGGCGCAGTACGAGGCGTACGCGACGTCGCTGGCGTTCCTGCGGCACCGGGGGCGCCGCGGCCGCGCCGGCGCCGACTTCGTCGTACGGGAGAGGGAGTTGTTGCACGAGCTGTGGGCCCGGCGGGACGTCGCCCGCCCGGCGCTCGACCACGCGGCCCGGACGACGGCACCGCCGGTCCCGGTGGTGGCGGCACCGTGGCCGATGTACGGGGTGTACGGGTACGGCCAGCAGTCGGCGCCGTACCCCGCGTACAACCCCTACCAGACCTGACGAAAGCTACGCGGACGCCTCCGTCAGCCGCTCCACCTCGGCCTCCGTGAGGGTCACCTCCGCGACCTTGAGCAGCGCCGGCAGCTGGTCCACCACCCGCGCCGAGGCGATCGGGGCCGTCACCGTCGGCTGGGCGGCGAGCCAGGCCAGGGCGATCGTGGCGACCGGCACGCGGTGGGCCTCGGCGACGTCGTCGAGGGCGGCGAGGACCTTGCGGCCCCGCTCGGTCTCCAGGTGCTTGCCGGCTCCGGCGGCCCGGGCGCCCTCCACCACCTCGCCGTCGCGGTACTTGCCGGTGAGGAACCCGGAGGCGAGCGCGAAGTAGGGGACGGCGGCGAGGCCGGTGCGCTCCGCCAGGTCCTGGAGCTCGCCCTCGTACGTCTCGCGCGAGACCAGGTTGTAGTGCGGCTGGAGCGCCACGTACCGGGCCAGGCCCTCGCGCTCGGAGAAGGCCAGCGACTTCTCCAGCCGCTCGGCCGAGATGTTGGACGCGGCGATGTGCCGCACCTTGCCCGCCGTCACCAGCTCGTCCAGCGCGCCGATGATCTCCTCGACCGGCACCTCGGGCTTGTCGAAGTGGGTGTAGTAGAGGTCGATGTGGTCGGTGCCCAGGCGGCGCAGGGAGGCGTCCGCGGCGGCCTTGATGTTGGCGGCCCGCAGGCCCTGGAACTCCGGGTGCTGGCTGACCTTCGTGGCGATCACGACGTCGTCGCGGTTGCCGCGCGCCTTGGTCCACTTGCCGATGATGGTCTCGGACTCGCCGCCCGAGTTCCCCTCCACCCAGTTCGAGTAGGAGTCGGCGGTGTCGAGGAAGTTGCCGCCCGCGGCGGCGTAGGCGTCGAGGACGGCGAAGGACTGCGCCTCGTCGGCGGTCCAGCCGAAGACGTTGCCGCCCAGGGAGAGCGGGAAGACCTCGAGATCGGACGTGCCCAGCTTGCGAAGAGAAGTCATGTACGGGATCAACACCTGCGCCGGAAGCCGGTATTCCGTACACAGCGGACCGGCAGCCCTGACGTCGGGGGGTGAGCGTCAGGACCGCCGGGGTTCAGAGAGAGGCGCGCCTCTGAGAGGTCAGGGGTTCAGGCCCTTGCTCCGCAGCCACGCCATCGGGTCGATGCCGGTGTCCGCACCGCCCGGGTGGACCTCCAGGTGCAGGTGGGCGCCGGTCACGTTGCCGGTCGCGCCGACGCGTCCGATGACGTCGCCGGTGCTGACCTTCTGGCCGACGCTGACGCTGATCGAGGACTGGTGGCAGAACCACAGCTCGGTGCCGTCGTCGAGGGTGAGGATCGTGCGGTAGCCGTAGGAGCCGGCCCAGCCGGCCTCCGTGATGGTGCCGCTGTGGATCGCCTTGATCAGCGTGCCCGTGGGGGCCGCGAAGTCGAGCCCGGTGTGGTAGCCGGAGGACCACAGCGAGCCGGCCTGACCGAAGGTCGAGGTGATCGTGTACGAGGAGGTCGGCAGCGTGAACTGCTTGGCGAGCTCGGCGAGGCGCTTGGCCTCGGCCTCCTTCGCGGCCTTCTCCTCGGCGGCCTTCTTCGCCGCGGCGGCGTCGTCGGCGGCCTGCTTGAGCGCGGCGGCCTCGGCCTTCGCGGTCTGCGTGGCGACCTCGGCCTCGGCGGCCAGCTGCGCCTTGTTGTCGACCTGGTTCTGCTGGCTCTCGGCCTGCGCCATGATCCGGTTGCGCAGCGCCTCACCGGCGTCCGAGCCGCTCTCGGCGGTCCGCGTGGCGCTGGTGGCCAGGCTGCTGAGGGCGGTGGCGGAACCCTTGGGGGCCTCGTCGTCACCGCCGAAGACGCCGCCCACGTTGGGCAGGTCGGGGATCGAGATGGAGACCGGCGGCTTGCCGGTGTTGGCGCTGGCCATGCCGCCCGCGCCGACGGCGGCTATGACACCGACGCCCAGGACCGTGGAGCTGCGGGCGAGTCCCCCGCCGCGCTGCTTGGCCACCCGGTGCTTGCCACGCGGCGGGCGGAGGGAGTCCTCGGTGGGATTCCAGACGTCCTGCGGGCCCTCGTCGTGGTGGTAGCTGCCGTAGCCGAAGGCATCGGTGCTGCGCTGGCTCGGCACGTACGGGGCCTCGGGGGCAGGCCGGTTTGACGCCACGTGGGCGTGCTCCTTTCCTTCCTTCTCGCCTACCGGGTTAGCTGACGGGTTCGGAGCAGGAAGGTCTCCTACGCGCGTATAACCGCCGTGCTGCCACGGCGACTTCCGCGTGATTCACCCCAAGTTGGTGGTTCCCCGGTTCCCTTGCGGGATTCGGCGCGTGCGCACGGAGCCGACTCTTGTGACGGCTGGGACGACCGCGCTGCGTTATCGAACGTTAATAGACCCGGGGTACGGATTCCAAGCTGTTCTGCTTGATCATTAACCTTTTTCGGCAGGACGTAGGGGTCATGGCCGGTGAAAAACGGGCGAGTTGACCCCGCCCCCGGAGACCCACAGGAGACTCACAGGTATTGACGGTATGTCAGTTGTTATGCGGAGGGCGCTCGCCTGATCACCGGCCGTGACATCGCCCATGTCTCCGACGGCCGGAAAGGGCCCGGACAACGACTCAGGGCCGGAATCCATTGATCTGGATTCCGGCCCTGGGCCTTCAGTAGCGGGGACAGGATTTGAACCTGCGACCTCTGGGTTATGAGCCCAGCGAGCTACCGAGCTGCTCCACCCCGCGTCGGTGAAACCAGCATACGCCATCCGCGGGACCCCTCGCGCCACCTTTACGTCGCCCCAGCTCACGAGCGGTTCTCAGCTGCCGGGATTGCCCGCGTGGGTCAGGGTCTCCCAGGAGACGAAGAGGTTGTCGGTACCGGCCGGGCGGGTCTCCTCGGCGAGCTTGTGGGCGGCCGGGACGGCCATGCCGAGGCGGTTCTCCAGGTGGTTGAGGGCGACCTCCAGGTCCGGCCCCATGTTCCGGTCCACCTTGCCGCCGCACAGCCACACGGGGGCGGACTCCCCGGCCTGGTACCGGGCGTGGAAGGCGAGGGCGCTCTTGAGCCGGTCCTTCACCTCGCCGTACAGGTCGATGCCCTGGTGCCAGGCGGTCTCGGCGATGTGGGCGGTGGCGGCGACGGAGTAGCCGACGTGCTTGAAGTTGCGGCAGGTCTCCTGGGACATGCCGTCCTTGTACGTCCGCTGCCCGAACCAGTACGTCGTGAGCTTCTGCGGGGTGTTGACGGTCGACCCCTTGGGCGTGAGCGGCAGCTTGCCGTCCTTCGCCAGGTAGAAGTAGGCGGGCACGCGCTCGCGGAACCGTTCCAGGGCGTGCTCGAAGGCCTTGCGGTCCTCCAGGAAGACGGCGATCCCGATGGCCGCGTCGGTCATCACGAGGTCCCAGTTGCCGTTGTAGTCGGGGACCTTGCGGGTGACGGTCGGCAGATACGCCGTGCGCAGCATGGTCTCGAACCGGGCGACCCGGTCCGCCGGCCAGCCCGCGCCGGGACTGTGCCGGACGATCTCGGCGGCCCGCGCCCACGTCGACCCGGCCCACCCGGTCTGCAACCCGGCGTCCTCCTCGGTGTGCCGCCGCATCGTCGCCGACCAGGCGTCCATGATCTCCCTGGCCTTCACGGCGTGCTGCTGCTTGCCGGTGATCCGGAACAGCAGGGCCTGGGTGTAGGCGGCGATGGCGTCCTCGCGCTCCTCGACACAGCCGTGCGCGGGCCGGTCGGCGTGGTCGCCACCGGGGCAGTCGACGCTGGCGTACGGCTCGGGCCGGTACTTGTACGCCCCGTACTTGCTGTCCCGCATGTCGAGGTAGGCCTTGAGCCACGGCTGCTTGCCCGCGGTGACGTTCTTCTTCACGGCCTCCAGCTGCGCCTCGCTGACGAGCACGCCGGGGTGGGTGAAGGCGGTGTCCGGGGGGAGGGCGCGGGCCATGGTGCGGGTGTCGGCGCCGGTCCCCGCGCAGGCGGTGGCGAGGAGCGGGGCCAGCAGGAGAGCGGCGGTGAGTCGGGGCCTCATAGGGGAAGCGTGGACCGGGGGTTGCCGGGGCGCAGGATCTGTTGGTCCGATCGGTCGGCCGAGGCCACGGCCGCCGTGGTCGCGGCCGGCTGACGTTACGACAGCAGGTGCTCGTTCGGCGCCTTCGCCCGCTCCTCGTACTCCGGCAGTACGACGACGTCGACCCCGTGCGCCACCAGCAGCCCGTTCCCGTCCGCCGCCGTCACGAACGTGTCCGGCTCCCGCCAGGCCGTCACCACCCGCCGTACCCCGGCGTCGAGGATCAGCCGGGCGCACGGCGCGGGGCGGGAGGCACGGCGGGCGCAGGGCTCCAGGCTGCTGTAGACGGTCGCCGACGCCAGCCGGGGGTCGTGCGCGTCGATCTTCGCCAGGGCCGCCTCCTCCGCGTGGACGACGGGGTCGTCGCCCTCCCTCGAGTACCCGCGGGCGAGTTCCGTGCCGTCGGCGGCGACCACGACCGCGCCGACGCTGAACGCGGTCCGGGAGGGCGGGCAGAGCGTCGCCAGTTCGCAGGCCAGGCGGAGCCAGTGGTGGTCGGCGGGCGTGGCGCGCGGGCCGGTGCCGGGGGCCGTGGGTTCGTAGCGCATGAGGACCACGTCCTCGATCCGCCGGGTCTCCACCAGCCGCAGCCGGCCGCCCTGGTAGCCGCCGGGCCCGAAGAGGCGGGGCGCCTCCGGGGTGCCGACGAACAACGGGGCCAGCACCAGCTGGAGTTCGTCGGCGAGGCCCAGCTGGAGGAGCTGGGTGTGGATGCGGCCGCCGCCCTCGACCATGAGGCGGTCCACGCCCCGGGCGGTGAGGTCGGCCAGGAGCCGGTGCCAGTCGAGGTCGGCGCCGAGGGAGACGACGTCGGCGGCGAGGCCGTGCGCCTCGGCACGCTCGGCGCCCTTGTCCGTCGTGTAGACGACCTTGTCGCCGCCCGTGTGCCAGAACCGCGCCTGCGGGTCCAGGTCGCCCGAGCCGCTGACCGTGACCTTCAGGGGGTACTCCGGCTTGCCCGCCGCCACCCGGGCCGCGCGGCGCTCCGCGGAGTTCACCAGCAGGCGCGGGTTGTCGGCGCGGATGGTGCCGGCGCCGATCAGGATCGCGTCGACGGAGGCGCGGACCTCGTCGACGCGGTCGAAGTCGGCCGGGGAGGAGAGCAGGAGCCGGTCGGGGCCGGTGTCGTCGAGATAGCCGTCGAGGGAGACGGCGGCGGAGAGGAGGACGTACGGGTGGGGCATCGGCGCGGTCCCTCTCGCTGAGATGTGCGGTGGCGTGCTGCGGCGCGCGGTGGCGTGCTGTGACGTGGCACTCTTGGTTCAAGTTTGAAGCAAACCTACACTGGGGGCATGACGACTCGCTGGCTCACCCCCGAGGAGCAGCGCGCCTGGCGCGCGTACATCGCCGCGACGCACCTCCTGGAGGACGCGATCGACCGGCAGCTCCAGCAGGACGCCGGCATGCCGCACCTGTACTACTCCATCCTCTCCACTCTCTCCGAGGCGCCGGAGCGGAGGCTGCGGATGACCGATCTCGCCGAGGGGCTGAAGATCACGCGGCCGCGGCTCACGTACGCCGTGACCCGGCTGGAGAAGGACGGGCTGGTCGGGCGGGAGAGCTGTCGGTGGGACAAGCGCGGCAGCATCGCCGCACTCACCGACGCGGGCATGGCGGAGGTGGAGCGGGCGGCTCCGGGACATGTCGAGGCGGTCCGCTCCGCGATCTTCGACCGGCTCAGCCCGGAGCAGGTGGGGCAACTGGAGGAGATCTCCCGGGCGATCGCGGACGGGCTCCAGGAGGACACGGGGGACGAGGTTCCGTGGCGGCGGCGGTCGTCGCCGTCCTGTTCGTGACGGGGTTCGTCACGAGGTTCGCGACGAACGGTTCGTGACAAGCGCCATACATCCATTGCTTCAAATTTAAAGCATGAGGTAGGGTCTCGAACCGTAGATCTGCTTCAAATCTGAAGCAGACATGTCTACGGACCGGAGTACCCGCATGACCGACATCCCCGCCGCAACCCAGCGCTCCCGTGTCCGCGTGCCCCTGCGCTTCGGTGACGGCTACCGCGTCGACTCCGAGCTGGTCACCTTCCACGGACTGGTCGACGGCCAGGAACACCTGGCGGTCGTCCTCGGGGAGCCGGGCCCCAACCCCCTGGTCCGGCTGCACTCCGAGTGCCTCACCGGCGACGTCTTCGGCTCCGCCCGCTGCGACTGCGGCCCGCAGCTGCGCGAGGCGGTCGAGCGCATCGCCGAACGCGGCGGCGTGCTGCTGTACCTCCGCCAGGAGGGCCGCGGCATCGGTCTCTACAACAAGCTCGACGCGTACGCCCTCCAGGACGAGGGCCTCGACACCTACGCCGCGAACACCGCGCTGGGCCTGCCCGAGGACGACCGTGACTACACGGCGGCCGCGCAGATGCTGAAGGCCCTGGGGATCGAGTCGCTGGACCTGCTGTCCAACAACCCCGACAAGGCGGGCCAGTTGCGCGACCTCGGCATCGACGTCCGCGACCGCGTCCCCACCGGCGTCTTCACCACCGCCCACAACGTCCGCTATCTGCGGGCCAAGGTGCTCCAGACCCAGCACACGCTGCCGCTGGGCGAGTTGAGCGTCGGATAACGGCCGGCGCCGGACAACTGCCCGGGCAGCCGCCTCGATCAGCGCGCCCAGCAGAGCAGTGCCCAGCGACACGCATGACCCACGGACGTGGGGAGCGATGTCGGCGTTCCTGCGTACCGCACCGCCCGGCGCCGGCGACATCGGCATGGGGCCGACCCATGTCGCCGGCACAGGAGGTGGCCTCCTGTTATGCGAGCGGTCCGAGGATCTCCTGGGACTCGATGAGGCCCTGGTCGCTGGGGGCCTTGCCGTCCTCGAAGACGCGGGCGGCCTGCCGGGCGCGGAGGTCGAGGTGGGCCTCGGCGGGCCTGGGGTAGCCGTGGCGGGCGCGGGCCTCGGCGGGCGTCAGCACCTCCTGCGTGCGGGGCGGGATGCCGAGCTTCATCGGCGCGATCACCGGGACCGTGGAGGGCGAGAGCCGTCCGATCAGGAGCAGTTCGAGCCGGGGGCTGAGATGGGCGAGCGCGAAGGCCGTCTTCATGACGGGCACGATGAGCGTGTCGAGGAGGCGTGACTGCCGGATGCCGGCCAGTTCGCGCATCCAGCGCGGCAGGGTGGCGACCGTGGCGATCCGCTGGGCCCGCGCGACCGCGAGGCTCGCGGGCTTCGCCCACCACGGCGTCGGCGGCAGCACGAGCTCGGTCCTGAGCAGGTGGTTCATGGCCTGCTTGGCGATCGGGCTGGCGGACAGTCGCGGGCGCATCTCGGCGAAGTACGCCCGGATGCCCTCCCGGGTGCGCGGTACGTCGTCCGGCGAGCAGGTCTGCAACTCCGCGGCGAGCGCGCAGGCCTCCCAGTACTCCGTCTCCTCCCGCTCGCTGAGCTTGCCGGGGCCGTACTTCTCGTACGCGTAGAGGATCGAGTGCCAGCCGGTGAGCTGGATCCACAGCTGGGAGGCGGGGTCGTTGGCGTCGTAGGTGCCGCCGCCGTACGGCAGCTCGCCGATCGCCTTGGAGTGGACCTTGACCAGGACGTCCGCGGCCTTGCAGACCTCACGGGTGCCGGCGAACGCCACCATCGCGAAGTACCGCAGCGTGCGGTCGTAACGGGTGCGGGCGCGCCGGTAGATGCCCTGGGTCGCGTGGACGGCGGCGACGAGCGGCGGGTCGAGTTCCTCGACGACGACGGCGCGCTGGAACCCCACGGTCGGGGCGGTCGGATAGCTCCAGACCTTCCACACGACCGAACCGGGCCCGAAGAAGCCGTAGTCCTCGTGAGGCTGCACCTCGCCGCGCCCGAACCTCCTGAGCTTCGCCATGAAGCCGCCCCTCACTTACGACACTGGTGTCTTAAATTAAGACACGCCTGTCGTAAACTGCCAAGGTGTCGACCCACACGACTTCCGGGGACCGGCCCCGCAAACGACGCCCCTACGCCCCCCGCGTCCCGATCGAACAGCGCCGCGAACAGTTGCTGGACGCCGCCCTCGCCGTGATCGTGAGCGACGGCTACGACCGGATCTCCATCGACGCCGTCGCCAAGCGGGCCGGCGTCGCCCGGTCCGTGGTCTACGGCGCCTACGACAACCTCGACACCCTGCTGACCGCGCTGCTCGACCGGCAGCAGGCCCGCGCCTTCGAGCGTCTGCTCGCCACACTGCCCGACTCCACCGAGTCGCCCGAGTCGCCCGAGTCGCCCGAGTCTGCCGCGTTCGCCGCGGAGACCGTGCGCCGCATGTCCGCGATGCTCCGTCAGGACCCGGACACCTGGCGGCTGATCCTGTCGCCGCCCGGCAACATGCCCGCCGTCGTCCGCGACCGCATCGAGGCGGACCGGCAACGCTTCCGGCTCCGGGTGGAGGCGTGGCTCTCCCATGCCCTGACCGGCCCGGACCACGACGCCCTCGACCCGCGCGTCCTCGCCCACGCCCTGGTCGCCTGCGCCGAACACTTCGGCCGCCTGGCCCTCACGGCCCCCGGCACCTTCGACCCCGCGCACCTGGTCGACCAGGTGCGGCTGATCCTCGGCGCCCTGTGGCCCCGGACGCGCTGACCCGGAAAACAACCCGGCGCCCGAACCGACCGAAGCCGACTCGGGCGCCGCGAACCGTAGGCCCTGTGGGACTCGAACCCACAACCAATGGATTAAAAGTCCACTGCTCTGCCAATTGAGCTAAGGGCCCCAGGCGATGTTGCCTCCCCGAGCATAGCCGGACGCGGCCGTCTCTCCGATCGGGTATCGGGGACACGGCCGCGCCGGGGTCGGGTACCGGCCGCAAAGGTCACGGATCGACCGGTTCGGGGGCGCCCTTGCGGGCCGCTTCCCGTGCCCGCGTCCGCTCGTGGTCGGGGTTGAGGAACCAGTGCCGGGCCGAGGCCAGCCACCAGGCCGCCGCGAAGCCGAGGACCGCGAGGACGGCCACCGGCGCGTAGTTGAAGGTCTCCCAGGTGACCGGCGAGACCTGCGGCAGCATGAACAGGACCGTGATCACGCCGACCCACACCACCGACACCACGCCGATCGCCCGGGACCAGCGGCCCAGATGCCAGGGTCCGCGCTCGAACTCCTCGCCCTTGCGCAGCCGCAGCAGCGTCGGGATGACGTACGCGATGTAGAGGCCGATCACCGCCACCGAGGTCACCGCCGCGTAGGCCGTGTAGTTGATCAGGTACGGCAGTCCCAGCAGCAGCGCCCCGCCCGCCGCCAGCCACACGGCCGCCACGGGCGTGCGGGTGCGCGGGCTGACGGTGTGCCAGAGGCGCGAGTACGGGAGGGCCCCGTCGCGCGAGAACGCGTAGATCATGCGGCTGTTGGCGGTCACGGACGCCATCCCGCAGAACAGCTGCGCCCCGATGACGACGAGGAGCAGCAGTTTTCCGCTCGTCGCGCCGAGCGCGTCCAGCAGGATCTGGGCCGGCGGCGCCCCCGTCGCGGAGGTCAGGGCACCGTCGTAGGACTGGATGGCGAAGGTGAAGCCGAGCAGCAGCACGAAACCGGCGATCCACGACGTCCAGATCGACCGCACGATCCCCTTCGGGCCGGCCGTCGAGGCGTCGTGCGTCTCCTCGGTCATGTGGGCGGAGGCGTCGTAGCCGGTGAAGGTGTACTGGGCCATGAGCAGGCCGAGCGCGACCACGTACACGCCGCTCCCCCAGCCCGTGTTGTTCACGAACTCGCCGAACACGAAGGACGCCGACTGGTGGTGGTCGGGGGCGAAGGTCAGCGCGCCGACGATGAGCGCGACGCCGATCACGTGCCACCACACGCTCACGCTGTTCAGCAGGGCCACGATCCGCACGCCGAAGGTGTTGAGGAGGCCGTGCAGGACGAGGATCGCGGCGAAGAGCAGGATCGTCCGCCCCGGTGTCACCTCGAAGTCGAACTGGAGGTTCAGGTAGGCGCCCAGGAAGGACGCGGCCCCGAAGTCGATGCCGGCCGTCACGGCGACCTGCCCGAGCACGTTGAACCAGCCCGTGAACCACGCCCAGGCGGCGGCGGTCCGGGGCGGGGCCAGCCGGTGGGCCCAGAAGTACAGGCCCGCGGAGGTCGGGTACGCCGAACAGATCTCGGCCATCGACAGCCCGACGAACAACGTCATCAGCCCGACCGCCACCCAGCCCCAGGTGATCACGGCGGGGCCGCCGGTGTTCATGCCGAACAGATACAGCGTCAGACAGCCGGACAGGACCGAGATGATCGTGAAGGAGACCGCGTAGTTGGAGAACGCCGACATACGGCGGGCCAGGACCTGCGTGTAACCGAGCTGGGCCAGCCGTTCCTCGTCCGACAGGCCGGATGGCCCCTTGGACGGCCCGCTCGCTATCGCGTCATCTGTCATGCCCCCAGCGATTCCCTCACCAGGGGCGTGACACACGTCACAGCATGGCTAAAAAATACCCTTGTAGCCCTGCCACCCGCCGGCGATCTTCGTCCGCGCCCCGAACGACCCCTTGCCGTCGCCGTTATTGCGCCAGAGATTGCCGGAGGTGTCCCTGGAGACGAGGTCGGCCTTGCCGTCGCCGGTGATGTCACCGACGCCGACGACCGCGTCGTAGGAGCCGCCCCACGCGCTGAACACCTTCACGCGCGCCTTGAAGGTGCCGTCGCCCTTCCCGTCGTAGCGGTACAGGTTGTTCGACTTGTCCTGGGCGAGGAGATCCCCGACACCGTCACCGTTGAGGTCCCCGGCGCCCACGATCTTCTTGTACGTCTTCCAGTTGTCGTAGAGCTTCACGCGGGCGGAGAGCTTGCCGGTGCCGGTGCCCTTGTAGAGGTAGACGGTGCCGGTGGAGGCGTTGCGGGCGATCAGGTCGGGGAGGCTGTCGCCGTTCACGTCGCCCGGCGCGGTCAGCACGTCGTACTGCGTCCAGCCGGAAGTGCCGAGCGTCGTGTACGCCGTGGACGGCGTCAGCTCCGCTCCGCAGCGCGGCTTGTAGAGCCGCAGGGCGCCCGAGCTGTAGCGGACCAGGACGTCGTTGCAGCGGTCCCGGCTCAGGTCGCCGACCGGGACGAACTTCGCGCTCGTCGGCCAACCGGCCCCGGTGGTCTTCCCCGCGAACGTGCCCTTGCCGGTGCCGTGCTGGAAGGTCAGACCACCGGAGGAGTTGAGGGTGAGCAGGTCGCCGACGCCGTCGTCGCCGATGTGGTCGTGGCGTACGGGCTCGGCCTTGGTCAGCCGGGCCGTGCCCTTGACGGTCAGCGGATCGCCGACGCCGTCCGCGGGGGTGACGGTGAGGGTCCAGTCGTAGGTGCCGTTCGGCGCGAACGCGTCCCCGGTCCTCGTCGAGTCGGCACCGTGCCAGCCGACGGTCAGTTCACCGCGCGCGGCCGTGCCGTCCCGGCCGTCCGTGTAGGTCTTCCCGGTCACGCGGTTGCGCGCGCTCAGGGTCCAGTTGGAGGACGGCTTCGACAGCAGGACGGTGGCCAGGGTGCCCGGGACCGTGTCGACCTCACTCGCCTCGACGAACGGGTACGCCGTGACCGGCGCGAGGAGCCGCAACGGCTGCTGCGGCACCCCGGAGGGCACGAGGTGCACCTGCTCCTGGTCGTCGACGTAGGCCGCGTTGGCGCCCGCCTCGTCGACCGTCCAGCGCACGTCACGCTGCGAGACCCCGGTGTCGGGGAGGTCGCCGATGACCCGGCCGGCGGCGGTCCCGCCGACGACCGTCGTCAGCACCAGCTTTCCGGCGGCCTTGTCATGCGTGACGACATACCCGTCGCCGAGCTTGGCCTCGTCGGCGGGCACGGCCACGGACTTCTTCGCCGTACGGTCGTAGACGCCGGCCCTGCCGTCGCAGGTCCAGTACAGATAGCGGCCCAGCGCCTGGAGTTCGGTGGGGGTGCAGCCGGCGTCGGTCGTCAGCGTCTCGGTGGTCTTCTTCGTGCTCAGGTCGTACGCCGTCACCGTGCCGGGAGTCGCGCCCGCCGTCCACAGGACGTCACCGTCGAGAGCCGCGGCGCCGGGGGCACGGGTCACCTTGGGGCCGGAGCTGTCGCCGAGTCTGAGGACGATCTGCTGGGTCGCGGTCGTGTGGATCACGTACTCCCCGGAGACGTCGGTGATCCGACCGCCCGCGGGGACGTAGTGCTCGTCCCAGTCGTACTCCTTGGGCCCGTTGGCCCGGAGCCGGTCGCGGCTCGCGGTGTCCCGCATCAGCCAGACCGCGCGGTCGTCGGCCGTACCGAACACCGCGCAGCCGCCCTCCGTCGCCGGGCAGCTGTACAGCTTCATGTCGGTGCCGTCGTACGAGGAGCGCTCCCCGTACGTGGGCGTTCCGGTCACGGCGACGGTCCGGAGGTACGTGTCGCGGTACTGGCCGTCCCGACTCTCGTCGGCGACCAGGAGGCGCCCCTGCTCCAGGGCGAGCCCCTGGATCTCGTACGGCGGTCGCGGCAACGCCTTGACGAGGGTGACGGCGGGTCTGCCGTTCTCGTCGGGGTGGATGCGCTGGACGCCCCAGTCGTCGACGTCGGTGCCGGTGCGTCCGACGGCGACGGCGTTGCCGGAGGGGGAGGCGGAGATGCCGTCGTTGGAGGAGGTGAGCAGGGTGATCGGAGCGCCGCCCTTGATCGGAACGGCGGTCACCTCGGTACCGCCGGCGGGCCGGTGGACGAGCCAGTCGCCGACCACCGAGAGGTCGTCGGCGGGATACGCACCGTCCGCCCTGTCCAAGGTCACCTCGACGGGGGCCGCCGAGAGATCGGCGCGGGAGTAGACGTACACCTTCGAGGCGGACCGGCCGGCGTACTGGACCAGGTAGTCGGGCGACAGCTCGGTGTAGACGTTGCTGCTGGGCAGGGTCTGCGTCCAGCTCTTGACCTGGCCGGTCTGCGGGTCGACGGCCACCGATCGGCGCGTGCCGTCGACGAGGCCGCTGAAGACGAGCCCGGTGGCGTCACCGCGCAGCGGCGCTCCGAGGGTCAGCTCCTCGGGGACTCCGGAGACGACCACGTCACGGGTGGTCCCGTCGGGGCCCGCGCTCAGCAGGTGGTTGACCCGCCTGTTCGTCCCGTCCTCCGCGGTGACCGTCTCGAAAGTGGCGACGATGCCGCCGAACACCCCGGACCACACACTGCGCCCCTCGGGGATCCGCAAGGTGCTCATCGTCCGGTCGACGGCGTTCCACAGGTCGACGTGGCCGTCCTGGTAGCGGAACGACGCGATGTCATCGCCCGTCCCGTCATCGGTGGCCAGGCCCGGGGAGGCCGCCGGCACCTCGAAGGACCTGCCGTCCGAGTATCGCGTCCACACCAGTCGGGAGGGGTCGTAGAGCCGGTGGAAGGCTCCCTGGCCGCCCGCTCCGTCCCCGCCGTAGGTCTCGTCGGAGTAGAAGAGGCTCGTCCGCGTGTGACTGCTGTTCAGCGTCGCCGGTACGACCGTCTCCTGCGGCACCTCCTCCGCGGCCGAGGCCACCGGCAGCAGCGGGCTGAGGCCGGCCGCGAGCATCGCGGCGGCACCCACGAGTCGTACGACGGCATGACGCGCCAAGGCGAACCCTCCCCAGAAGCACGAGAGGAAGCGGGCACTGCGTCAGACTCCCCGGCCCCGGCCGTCGCATCCCCCTCAGAAGTCGGCTGATCCTACAGCTTTCACACAGTGCGGAGAGAGCGTTTTCCGGCCGCGTGAACGACGAAGCGCCGCGACCCTCCCGGCACGGGGGATCACGGCGCCTGTCTGCTCACTTACCGTCAGCCGTTGCGCTTCCAGCGCGGCTTGTCGTCGCGGCGGCCGAAGGACGAGCCGGAACCGGAGCCGGTGCCACGGTGGTCGTCACGGCGGCCGTACGGGCGCTCGTGGCCACCGGAGCGGAAGCCCGGACGGTCGTCGCGGCGGTCGCGGTTGAAGGGACGGTCGCTGCCACGGTGCCCACCGCGGTCGTCACGGCGCTCGAAGGAACGGCCGGCCGGACGGTCGTCACGGCGGAAGCCGCCACGGTCGTTGTCCCGGCGCTCGAAGCCACGCTCGCCACGGTCACGGTTGTCGCGGTTGTCGCGGTTGAAGCCACCCCGGTCGTCACGGCGCTCGAAGGAACGGCCACCACGGTCATCGCGGCGGTCGTCACGGCGGAAGCCGCCACGGTCGTTGTCCCGGCGCTCGAAGCCACGCTCGCCACGGTCACGGTTGTCGCGGTTGAAGCCACCGCGGTCGTCACGACGCTCGAAGGAACGGCCACCACGGTCATCGCGGCGGTCGTCGCGACGGAAGCCGCCACGGTCGTTGTCCCGACGCTCGAAGCCACGGCCACCGCGGTCGTCACGACGCTCGAAGGAACGGCCGGCCGGACGGTCGTCACGGCGGAAGCCGCCACGGTCGTTGTCCCGACGCTCACGACGCTCGTACGGCGCCGCGCTCTCGGTCCGGTCGACGTCCTGCGCCGCGGGCTGCTCGGGCACGGCCACCTCGGCGGCGGCCACGGCCTCCGCCTGCGCCTCGGCCACCGCGGCCTCCGGGTCCTCACCGCGGTCGCGGGCGGCCCGGGCGACGAGGCGGTCGGCCTCCTCGCGCAGCTCGGCGGCACGGCGCTGCGCCCGCTCCAGCTGCTTGGTCAGGGAGGCGACCTCACGCTCGGCCTGCTGCGCGGCGTTGCCCGCGGACTCGGCCTGGACCTCGGTCATCGACCGGGCTCCGGTGATCTCGGCGACCTCGGGGTCGAAGGCGCCGGCGCCCTGGATGATGTGCCGGCCGGCGTCGACGCCCGCGTCCTCCATGAGGCGGAAGATCTGGCGGCGCTGGTGCGGCAGGGAGAGGGAGACGACCGTACCCGTGCGACCGGCACGCGCCGTGCGGCCCGCGCGGTGCAGGTAGTCCTTGTGGTCGCCGGCCGGGTCCACGTTGAGGACCAGGTCGATGCCGTCCACGTGGATGCCGCGGGCGGCGACGTCGGTGGCGACGAGCGCGTTGACGTAACCGTCCTTGAAGTCGGCCAGCGTGCGGGTGCGCGCGCCCTGGGTCATGCCGCCGTGCAGCGCGTCGGCCTTCACGCCCGCCTCGCGCAGCTGCTCGGCGATGCGGTCGGCGCCCAGCTGGGTGCGGACGAAGATGATGGTGCGGCCCTTGCGGGAGGCGATGGCCGCGGTGACCGGCGCCTTGTCCTTGGGCTTCACGATCAGGATGTGGTGCGACATGGTCGTGACGTTGCCCTGGGCGCTGTCGACCTCGTGCGTGACGGGGTTGCTCAGGTAGCGCTTGACCAGGGTGGAGATCTCGTTCTCCATCGTGGCCGAGAACAGCATCCGCTGGCCGCCGGCCGGGACCTGGTCGAGCAGCTCGGTGACCTCGGGCAGGAAGCCCAGGTCGGACATCTGGTCGGCCTCGTCGAGGACGGCGACCTCGACGTTCTCCAGGGAGCAAGCGCCGCGGTTGATGATGTCGCGCAGGCGGCCCGGGGTGGCGACGAGGATGTCGACGCCGCGCTCCAGGGCGTAGATCTGGTTGCCCATGGACGTGCCGCCGCAGACGACCTTCATCTTCAGGCCGACGACGTCGCCGTACGGCTGGAGGGCGTCCGCCACCTGCATGGCGAGCTCACGGGTCGGGGTGAGGATGATCGCGCGGGGCTTGTGCTTCTCGGTGCGGCCGCCGGCGAGACGCGCCAGGGTCGGCAGACCGAAGGAGAGGGTCTTGCCGGAGCCGGTGCGGCCACGGCCGAGGATGTCCTTGCCGGCCAGGGCGTCCGGGATGGTCGCGGCCTGGATCGGGAAGGGGGTGGTCACACCGTTCTGCGCGAGCTTGCGCACGACGCCCTCGGGGAGACCGAGGTCGGCGAAGGTGACCTCGGGGGTCTCGTCGACCGAGTCGGCCGAGTCGACGGTCTCGACCGAGTCGACGGTCGCGAGCGCCTCGACGGCCTCGTTCTCGTCGTTCTCGGGCATGACGATGTGATCAGAACTGGAAATGGACATGCGTAAGCGAAACCTTCCGGAGTCTCGTCGGCACGCGCCCGTCAACTCCGTGATTTCGCAATACGACCGCCTCTATGCGGTCAGCCACGGCAAGGGAGAGAACGCGCCACACGGCGCTCTCTGCAATGGCGCCGGGCAATGGGATCAAACGATCTACCACCATACGCACCCTCCACCCCCGAAGGCAAACCAATCCACCCGGACTAGACGTACGTCACACCGCCACGCCCTCACGGACCTGTCACTCCCTCACGCCGGTGAACCCGCCGTCGGCGCCGGCTCCCGCTGGACGAGTTGCGCCTCGGTGTCCGGGTGCGCGGAGGAGGACGGCTCGGCGGTCGGCGTCGGCGGCTCCGGCGACGGGGGCTCCGGCGTCGGCGTCACCGGGTCCGGGTCGGCCGGCCTCGTCGGCGTCGGCTGCGCCTTGGTCGGGGTCGCCTGCCCCGGCTTGTCGGGCTTCCCCGGCTTGGGCTTCGCCGAGGGGGACGCCTCGTCCGCGGCGGACGCCGAGGCGGAGGGGGACGCCGACGCCCCGTCCTTCCCCTTGCCCTTCTCCTTCTTCCCGTGCTTGCCGTCGACGCCCGCCGCCCCGTACCCGGAGCCGCCGCCGGACACCGCCGCCCCGCCGTCCGGCGCCTCACCGCCCCGCTCGCCCGCGGAGTGCGAGGGCTTGGCGCTCTTTCCCCCTTCGTCGTCACCGACGCTCATACAGCCGGCGGCAGCGGCGACGGCCATGACCGTGGCGGCCAGACGGACGGGTACGTACTTGGGGCGCACGGGCAGCCACCTCCGAGGGCGGGTGAGGGAGTCAACCTGTTCAACTCCCGCCGCCCGCAAGAGGACACGCGCCGGCCCCCGGTGCGGCCCCGACCGCACCCGAGCCGCGCCCGACCCCGCGGATCACGCCCCCGTCCCCGACAATGGCCCTGTGCTGGAGATGACGCGCGACACCTTCGAAGAGCTGGTGGCCGAGGCCCTGGACCGGATCCCGCCCGAGCTGACCCGGGTCATGGACAACGTGGCGGTGTTCGTCGAGGACGAACCCCCGGCGGACGACCCCGACCTGCTCGGCCTCTACGAGGGCACCCCGCTCACCGAGCGCGGCGAGTGGTACGCGGGCGTCCTCCCCGACCGCATCTCGATCTACATGGGCCCGACCCTGCGCCACTGCGAGACCCGCGACGACGTCGTCCACGAGGTCGCCGTCACCGTCGTCCACGAGATCGCCCACCACTTCGGCATCGACGACGAGCGCCTGCACGAACTCGGCTGGGGCTGATCACCGCGGGCGAAGTCCGCCGCATACCCGCCCCCGCACTTGGGCATACGGGACCAATGGCCCGCGTCCCCGCCGCAGTCCTGAACGCCCTGATCCGTCTCCGCCGCTCGCCGCGCGCCCTCGCCCGGCACTACCGCACCCGCCGACCGCACCCGGCCGTCGAGCTCGTGCCCCAGCCGCACCCGTGGGGCCGCGCCCTCGGCCTGGTCGCGGTCGTGCTGCTCGGCGCCTGGCTGGGCCTGCTGATCGTCGGCAACGTCCGCACCCCCGTCGGGCCCATGAACACCACGATGACCCTGCGTCCGTCCCTCACCGGCGGCACGAAGATCAACGTCTCCCCGCTCGGCGCCCTGCAACTGGACAGCCACCACGCCCCGGTCCGCCTCGACGTCAACGTCGACCAGCTCGACCCGGTCCGCTCCCAGGCCCTGGTCGACCACCCCGAACGCCTCTCCGGCCTCCAGGACGAGGTCGCGAAGGACGTCGAACACGGCACCCTCGACCTGGCGCTGCGCTCCTGCGTCGCCGTCGTCGCCGGCGCCACCGCCCTCGGCCTCGCCGTCTACCGCCGCCCGCGCCGCGCCCTCGCCGCCGGCGGCCTCGCCCTGACCCTGCTGGCCGCGTGCGGCGGGACGGCGTACGCCACCTGGAACCCCGACTCGGTCCTCCAGCCGAAGTTCTCCGGCCTGCTCTCCTCGGCCCCGTCCCTGGTCGGCAACGCCCGCAGCATCGTCACCGAGTTCGACGTCTACCAGCAGGAGTTGGCCCGCCTGGTGACGAACGTGACCAAGCTGTACGACGTCACGTCCACGCTCCCCGCCTACCAGCCGGACCCCACGACCATCCGCGTCCTGCACGTCTCCGACATCCATCTGAACCCGGCGAGCTGGAAGATCATCGCCTCGCTGGTGGAGCAGTACCAGGTCAACGTCATCGTCGACTCCGGCGACACCATGGACCACGGCACCGCCGCCGAGAACGGCTTCCTCGACCCGGTCGCCGACCTCGGGGCGCCGTACGTCTGGGTCCGCGGCAACCACGACTCCCGGGTCACCCAGCGCTACCTGGAACGCATGAAGAACGTCCACGTCCTCGACGACGGCCGCGCCGAGACCGTCGCCGGGCTGCGCTTCGCGGGGCTGGGCGATCCCCAGTTCACGCCCGACCGCAGCGAGAAGTCCGGCGCCCAGGAGACCCAGGAGGCGGCCGGCGCCCGGCTCGCGGCGTCGCTGCGGGACTGGACGACCGCCGGGAAGCCCGTCGACGTCGCCGTGATCCACGAGCCCTCCGCCGCCCGCGAGGTCGACGGCTCGGTCCCGCTGGTCCTCTCCGGGCATCTGCACCACGAGGAGACGGAGGTCATGAGCAACGGCACCCGGCTGCGCGTCGAGGGCTCCACCGGCGGCAGCGGGCTGCGCGCGGTCGAGGGCAAGTACCCGGACCCGATCGAGGCCTCGATCCTCTACTTCGACCGCGACACCCGCCGCCTCCAGGCCTGGGACTCGATCGAACTGGGCGGCCTCGGCCTGACGACCGCCGAGGTCAGCCGCCATCTCCCGGAGGAGAACCTGCCGGGCGCGACCCGCACGCCGACCCCCTCCCCGACCCCGCCCTCCACCCCTTCCGGCCGGGCTCCCTAAACCGTTTTGGCGATACCTCCCGGCATCCCATATGCTTCTCACGTCCCCGACGCGCTGCGAAGCGCAAGGCGGGCCGATAGCCCTCATCGTCTAGCGGCCTAGGACGCCGCCCTTTCAAGGCGGTAGCACGGGTTCGAATCCCGTTGGGGGCACGCAACACCGTGTGCGACACTGTCGTACGCAACAGCTTGGTCCTGTGGAGCAGTTTGGAGTGCTCGCCACCCTGTCAAGGTGGAGGCCGCGGGTTCAAATCCCGTCAGGACCGCTGAGGTTTCCTTGAAGCCTCGTGGCTGGGTAGCTCAGTTGGTACGAGCGATCGCCTGAAAAGCGATAGGTCGCCGGTTCGACCCCGGCCCCAGCCACTCAGTACGAAAACCCCCACCGGACAACCGGTGGGGGTTTTCGTCGCTCACAGAGAGCCTGAGGGGGGTTCTTGAGACGCATCACCAGGGGAATCGTGACCGCTGCGGCTGTCATGTTCTCCACATTCGCGATTCCCGGCACCGCACACGCCGCCGGACCCAACGTCAAAGAGGCGTACGGCGACCAGGCCGACTGGTCGGTGCTCGACGTACGGCTCAACTACAGCGGTGAGATCGACAAGATCACCGCGTCGCTGCGGCCCGTCGGCAGCGACGCGTCGGACGCTCCGGTCGCGACCGTCACCGACTTCAAGCTGACGTACTACGTGAGTCCCTGGGAAGGTGTCTGGTCCTCCCAGCCCATCCACCTGGACACCCTCGGCGACTACACGGTCGACATCGAGGCCACGAACACCGCCGGTGAGACCACCGTCCAGCAGGACGCGGGCAAGCTGCACTACCAGAAGCAGCCCGTGATCAGCGGCTTCGCCGTCACGCCGGAACAGCCGGACATCGAGCACAAGACCGTCACCGCCACCGGCGACATGGTGGTCCGCGACCCGCGCACCCGCGAGACGGTGCCGCTGCCCGGCGCCACCGTGGACCTCACGTTCGACCAGAACCAGGACGCGACCACCGTCACGGACGACGCCGGCCACTTCTCCGCCTCCCACGAGACGACGGCGGGTGGCTGGACCTTCGCCCAGTATGAGGGCGATCTCGGCTTCGCGATGAGCCCTTGGATCGACGTCCGGCCCAAGGCGGCGCCGACCCGCTTCGTCCTGGACCGGAGCAGCTTCCACGTCGTCGCGAACGAGAAGGTCGCGGTCACCGGCACCCTCCAGTACCAGAGCGGCGACTCGTCGTGGAAGCCCTTGCCCGGCATCCCGCTGGAGATGGACTACAAGGACTGCACCACCTGCAACCCGGCCGAGGCGACCACCGACGCCGACGGCCGCTTCTCGCTCGAGAAGTACCCGTGGGGCAGCAAGTCCACGTTCGAGGTGGCCTTCACGCCGTACCCGTACAACCCGTTCATCCAGCGCACCACCACCGCGGACGTCAGCGTGGCGGTCACGGCCACGACCAAGTTCACCGAGTTCACGGCGGCGATGGACAAGTACGCGCAGCTGGAGATCACCGGCAGCCTCGACGCCATCGGGCGGGACACCAGCGACCAGGTCAGCGTCGACATCCAGTACTCGGCCAACGGCACCAGCGGCTGGACCACGCAGAAGACCGTGAAGACCCGCTTCGGCTCCCAGTTCGTCGTCGAGAAGCTGCCCGGCTACACGGACGGCTACTGGCGCCTGCGGTACGCCGGGTCCACCACCAAGGACATCAAGGGCACGGTCTCCAAGAGCCTGCGCAAGAACCGGGCCGTCACCCGCGTCAAGGACGCCAACGCCTCCCCCGAGCCCGTATACAAGGGCCGGACGATCACGGTGAAGGGCATCCTCCAGGACCGCCAGCCCGGCTCGTCCACGTGGAAGGCCTACGGCGGCAAGAAGGTGCAGATCCTCTTCCGGCCCAAGGGCCAGACCACCTGGTACCTGATGGCCACCGTCACCACCAAGACCAACGGTTCCTTCAGCAAGGGCTTCACCGCCAAGCAGGACGGCACCTGGGTCCCGGTCCACCTGTACCCGGACAGCAGGCACTTCGTGGGAAGCGGCCGAGAGGACTACGTGGACGTGCGCTGACGCACGCACCGCAGGGGTGGGGGGCGACGGCACGCCCGACGTCCCCCACCCGCCGGGACCCGGACGGCGCCGCGCGGCCGCCCGGGACACCGCGGCAAAAGCGTTAGCCACGAATTTCCCGGGGATGAGATCCTGGATCGCGTATGTCTACGCATCCTGCCCCCGCCCCCGGCGCCTCCGACGCCCCGAGCCTCGGCGCCCTCGCCCCCCGCCTGAGCGAGCTGTCCCTGCGCGACGCGCACCGGATCGGCCGCCGGCTCGAAGGTGCGCGCAAGATCCGCAAGCCGGAGGCCCGTGCCGCCGTGCTCGCCGAGATCGAGGGCGAGGTCGCGAAGGCCGAGGAACGCATGGCCGGGCGGCGCTCCCGCGTGCCCGCCGTCAGCTATCCCGAGCAGCTCCCGGTCAGCCAGAAGAAGGACGAGATCGCGGACGCCATCCGTGATCACCAGGTCGTGATCGTGGCCGGTGAGACCGGGTCCGGCAAGACGACGCAGATCCCGAAGATCTGCATGGAGCTGGGGCGTGGCGTCCGCGGCATGATCGGGCACACGCAGCCCCGTCGTATCGCCGCCCGGACCGTCGCCGAGCGCGTGGCCGAGGAGCTGAACACCCCCCTCGGCGAGGCCGTCGGCTGGAAGGTGCGGTTCACCGACCAGGTGAACCCGGACGCCACCTTCATCAAGCTGATGACGGACGGCATCCTGCTCGCCGAGATCCAGACCGACCGCGAGCTGCGCGCCTACGACACGATCATCATCGACGAGGCCCACGAGCGGTCCCTCAACATCGACTTCCTGCTCGGCTACCTCGCCCAGCTGCTGCCGAAGCGCCCGGACCTCAAGGTCGTGATCACCTCCGCGACCATCGACCCCGAGCGCTTCTCCCGGCACTTCGGGGACGCCCCGATCGTCGAGGTCAGCGGCCGGACCTACCCGGTGGAGGTGCGCTACCGCCCGCTGCTCGAAGAGGACTCCGACGACGCCGACCGCGACCAGATCACCGCGATCTGCGACGCCGTCGAGGAGCTCCAGGCCGAGGGCAAGGGCGACATCCTGGTCTTCCTCTCCGGCGAGCGGGAGATCCGCGACACCGCGGACGCGCTCAACAAGAGGAACTACCCCCGCGCCGGAGGCGCCAATGGGCAGGGCACGGAAGTCCTCCCCCTCTACGCCCGGCTCTCGCACGCCGAGCAGCACCGCGTCTTCCAGCCGCACACCGGCCGCAGGATCGTTCTGGCGACGAACGTCGCCGAGACCTCGCTGACCGTCCCGGGCATCAAGTACGTCATCGACCCGGGCTTCGCCCGTATCTCCCGCTACAGCCACCGCACCAAGGTCCAGCGGCTCCCCATCGAGGCGATCTCGCAGGCCAGCGCCAACCAGCGCAAGGGCCGCTGCGGCCGTACGTCCGACGGTGTCTGCATCCGGCTGTACAGCGAGGACGACTTCCTCGCCCGCCCGGAGTTCACCGACGCGGAGATCCTCCGCACGAACCTCGCCTCCGTCATCCTCCAGATGACCGCGGCCGGCCTCGGCGACATCGAGAAGTTCCCCTTCATCGACCCGCCGGACCACCGCAACATCCGCGACGGCGTGCAGCTCCTCCAGGAGCTCGGCGCGCTGAACCCGGCCGAGAAGGACCCGCGCAAGCGGCTCACCGACACCGGCCGCAAGCTCGCCCAGCTGCCCGTCGACCCGCGGCTGGCCCGCATGGTCCTGGAGGCCGACAAGAACGGCTGTGTCCGCGAGGTCATGGTCATAGCGGCGGCGCTGTCCATCCAGGACCCGCGTGAGCGCCCCGCCGACAAGCAGACCCAGGCCGACCAGCAGCACGCCCGCTTCCGCGACGAGACCAGTGACTTCCTCGCCTATCTGAACCTGTGGCGGTACGTCCGCGAGCAGCAGAAGGAGCGGGGTTCGAGTTCCTTCCGCCGGATGTGCAAGCAGGAGTACCTCAACTTCCTGCGCATCCGCGAGTGGCAGGACATCTATACGCAACTGCGTACCGTCGCCAAGCAGATGGGCATCCATCTGAACGAGGAGGACGCGCCGGACCAGTCCGTCCACGTCTCCCTCCTCGCCGGCCTTCTCTCCCACATCGGGATGAAGGACGTGAAGGACGGCAACAAGAACGAGTACCTGGGCGCCCGCAGCGCCAAGTTCGCGATCTTCCCGGGCTCGTCGCTCTTCAAGAAGCAGCCCCGTTTCGTCATGTCGGCGGAACTGGTGGAGACTTCACGCCTCTGGGCCCGCGTCAACGCCAAGATCGAGCCGGAGTGGGTCGAGCCGCTCGCCGAGCACCTGCTGAAGCGGACGTACTCCGAACCGCACTGGGAGAAGGACCAGGCGGCCGTGATGGCGTACGAGAAGGTCACGCTGTACGGCGTACCGATCGTCGCCCAGCGCAAGGTCAACTACGGCCGGATCGACCCGGAGACATCCCGCGAGCTTTTCATCCGCAACGCCCTGGTCGAGGGTGACTGGCGCACGCACCACAAGTTCTACGCCGACAACCGCAGGCTGCTGAGCGAGGTCGAGGAGCTCGAACACCGGGCCCGCCGCCGGGACATCGTCGTGGACGACGACACCCTCTTCGACTTCTACGACCAGCGGGTGCCCGAACACGTCGTCTCCGGCGCCCACTTCGACTCCTGGTGGAAGCGCAAGCGGCACGAGCAGCCCGACTTCCTCGACTTCGAGCGGGAGATGCTCATCCGGGAGTCGGCGGAGGCGGTCACCAAGGCCGACTATCCGGACTCCTGGCGGCAGGGGCAGCTGAAGTTCCGGGTCACCTACCAGTTCGAGCCGGGCGCGGACGCCGACGGTGTCACCGTCCACATCCCGCTCCAGGTCCTCAACCAGGTCACGGACGAGGGCTTCGACTGGCAGATCCCGGGCCTGCGCGAGGAGGTCGTGACGGAGCTGATCCGCTCCCTCCCCAAGCCGATCCGCCGCAACTACGTCCCGGCGCCGAACTTCGCCAAACGCTTCCTGGACACGGCGGTCCCCCTCCAGGAGCCGCTGACGACCACCATGGCCCGCGAGCTCAAGCGCATGGTCGGGGTGCCCTTCGAGGCCGAGGACTTCGACTGGTCGAAGATCCCGGACCACCTGCGCATCACCTTCCGGATCGTCGACGAGCGGCGCCGCAAGCTGGCCGAGGACAAGGATCTGGAGGCGCTGAAGCTCCAGCTGAAGCCGAAGGCGCGCAAGGCCCTCTCGCAGGCCGCGGCGGCCACCGCCGAGCGCCAGGGGGGCGAGTCCCTGGAGCGCAAGGGCCTCACGGACTGGACGATCGGCACGCTGACGCGGGTCTTCGAGACGCGCCGGGCGGGTCAGCCGGTGAAGGCGTACCCGGCCCTCGTGGACGACGGCGACACCGTCTCGGTCCGCCTCTTCGACACGGAGGCGGAACAGGCGGAGGCGATGTGGAAGGGCACGCGCAGGCTGGTGCTCCGCAACATCCCGGTGAACCCGGCGAAGTTCGCCAGCGATCACCTGACGAACGCCCAGAAGCTGGCGCTCTCGGCCAACCCCCACGGCACGATCCAGGCCCTGTTCGACGACTGCGCGATGGCGGCGGCGGACAAGCTGATCGGCGACTTCGGGGGGCCGGCGTGGGACGAGGAGTCGTACCGGAAGCTGTACGACAAGGTCCGCGCGGAGATCGTCGACACGACGGTGCGTACGGTCGGACAGGTGCAGCAGGTGCTGGCCGCCTGGCAGGCCTGTGAGCGGCGTCTGAAGGGCGTACGCAGCCCCGCGCTCCTCGCGAACCTGACGGACGTGCGCAAGCAGCTGGACGCCCTCGTGAAGCCGGGCTTCGTGACGGCGACGGGGCTGCGCCGGCTGCCGGACCTGATGCGCTACCTGGTCGCCGCCGACCGTCGCCTCCAGCAGATGCCGACGGCCGTGCAGCGGGACACCACGCGCATGGAGAAGGTCCACGAGATGCAGGACGAGTACGCCTGGCTCCTGGAGCAGATGCCGCAGGGCCGCCCGGTGCCGACCGCCGTCCTGGACATCCGCTGGATGATCGAGGAGCTCCGGGTCAGCTACTTCGCCCACGCGCTGGGCACGGCGTACCCCATCTCGGACAAGCGGATCGTGAAGGCGATCGACGCGGCCGTACCGTAACCGCCCCTGCACACTGGGTGAGTTCGCGCAGGAGGCACACCCTCCTGTAGAGTCCTTCTCGCAGCGCAACGCAGCAATAAGCGCCGCGAAACCTGGTCCTGTGGAGCAGTTTGGAGTGCTCGCCACCCTGTCAAGGTGGAGGCCGCGGGTTCAAATCCCGTCAGGACCGCAGTTACAGAAGCCCGGATCTTCGGATCCGGGCTTCTTGTTGTGCACAGTGCCGTCTTGACGGCGCCCCCTTCGGTCGGTACCCAGAAACCAGGGCCCCTTCCCTGCGTGGCCCCTGGAGGTGGCGTATGGCGGCTTCGGTCAGGCACGAGACGCGGGCGCTGCTCCGTGCGCATCTGTCGGCCGCCTCCTCATATCGCCATCTGACGCGCCACTGCCCGATCTGCCATCAGCTGCTGCGGCTGGCCATGGACTCCGCCCCGAGAGGCCCACAGGACACCGGAGAGCCCGCGGAGGACGAAAGTCCCGCCGGCGCGTGACCAACGGCGGCCCCAACACCCGTACCGGCGTGGGACGGTGGGACGCGTGGCTCCTCTAGCGCACATGAGTCAGAGGCAACAAGGACTCTGGCATGTGACGGGTGTCACCGCATGAGTTTCTGAAACCGCGGTACTTACGCCTCACCTACAACTGGTCAATTTAATATGTGCAATTGCACCAGCCCGGAGGGGGCGTCCACAGGAGATCCGACACCCCTCCCCAGACTCCGACAAGCCCGCTCACAGAGCCGGGAGCGAGACTCCCCGCGCGCACAAAAAAGATCGCGCTGGACCCGGCGGAGTCCAGCGCGATCGACGACGCACCCTGCGATGTTCTTGGGATGAGCTTGGGCGTGGGCCCCGTTGGGGCGGAACCCGCGTCGCTTGGAGCTTGTGAAGCGGTGTCACGGGCGTATCGGCACGTTGGGGGACCTGCCGGTTTGCCCGTTATTCAGTTGGTTCAGGCCTCGCTGCGCTGCTGCGGGATGCCCGCGAGCAGTGCACGGACCTCCGCCTCGCGGTAGCGGCGGTGCCCGCCGAGCGTACGGATGGAAGTAAGCTTCCCGGCCTTCGCCCACCGCGTGACCGTCTTCGGGTCCACACGGAACATGGTGGCGACCTCAGCCGGGGTCAGCAGCGGCTCGGCATCAGGGGTGCGAGCGGTCATGAGCGGCCTCCTCGGGAGAACCGAACCTTCTCGGTTCTTTCCTCTAAATTCTGCACCTTGACCCGCGTTGCCCGAAATGGCGGACGCGAGTCGAGTCGGTTATAGGACGAACGGCTTGTCCTCGGCACTACAACTACACCATCTGTCCAGCCTCGTCGGCCAAACCGATGGAATTGCCCCCCAGGTGTTCATCGGCGACAGAGGCCGATGGACCATGCCATAGCGGACAGTCACGCCACTGTGACGATCAGTCACAGGACGATCAGGAGTCACCAGACCCCCCAAAGCGGAACCTCCCCCGGGCCCCTTGTCCTATTTTGGCATGAGGAGGGGGAAGAGACGCAAGGGCCAGGTACGTGCGGTCCATCACGCTTGACCGCACTTGAGCCTCAGTTGAGATGAAAGCCCGGATCGTGACGTACGTCCCATGTCGGGGGAACCTCAAGCTCCGCAGGCAACTCAGTGCGAGGACAAAACCCCAAAACGAGCGTCACGTCAAACACCCGTTCGTGACCTAAGCCTCACTCAGTTCGCCGAGCGCCGGTCCCTGACCGACCGCCAGCGCTCCACGAGCCGCCCGTAGGCCTCCCCCGCGGCCGCCCCGTCACCCCGGCGCAGCGCCTCGATGCCCTCGGCCACGTCCGCCGCCGAGTGGTCGTCCTCCAGCTCGCCGGCCGGCAGCGTGTGCACCAGGCCGCCGTAGTCCAGCTCGACGAGCGAGCGCGGGTGGAACTCCTCCAGCCAACGCCCCACGTCCACCAGGCCGTCGATGAGCGGCCCCTCGTCGAGGGTGTCCTTCAGCGTCCTGAGGGCCCGCGCCACCCGCCGCCGCGCCTGCACCATCGGCGTCCGGTAGCGCAGCATCGCCGGGATCTCCCCGGACCCCTTGTCGAAGGACCGCTCCTCGTCGCCGACCAGCACGAACCAGTGCAGCGGCACCTGCCAGGTCGAGGAGCGGATCCAGGGGCGGGCGTCCGGGTTCCGGATCAGCCACCGCTCGTAGTCCTGCGCCGCCTGCCGCCGTACGACCTCCGGCAGCACCGCGTCCAGGACCGGCTTCGGCAGCTCCTCGCCCAGCTCCCCCAGGGCCTGCCAGCCGCGCAGCCGGGTCCGCCAGGGGCAGACGCAGACCACGCCGTCCACGTCCAGCACGAAGGCGTCGCTGCTCTCGTGCACCGGCACCGCCACCGGCGGGGTGGGCAGCAAGTCGGCCAGGGAGCGGCGCAGTTCGTCCTGGTACGAGGGGCGGTCGGGGCGGCGGGCGTAGCGCGCCCAGTGGCCGCGCTCCGGCTCCGGGAAGGCGGCCAGCGGCTCGTACACGCGGAGATAGGTCGGATACGGGACGACCACCGAGGACACCTTGGGCACGCCTGCTCCCTCCCCCGCCCGCTGCCAGGAAAACCTTCGGAACCCGCTCACAAACGGGCGCGAAATCTATGCAAATCGTCGCACGGGGGTACTCCGTGCGTAGGTGATCCTGAGCACGGCGAGGTGGGCGGGTCCGGTCAGGCTCTAATCTCGTGCCCACAGCGCCCGCCACCCTTACGGGAGCTGGTCCCAACCGCCGCTACGCATCCAGGAGTCACCACCGTGACCGAAGTATCAGCCGGCGTCCTGCACACCCTGTTCCACTCGGACCAGGGCGGTCATGAGCAAGTCGTGCTCTGCCAGGACCGTGCCAGTGGCCTGAAGGCCGTCATCGCCATCCACTCCACCGCGCTGGGCCCCGCCCTCGGCGGCACCCGCTTCTACCCGTACGCGACCGAGGAGGAGGCCGTCGCCGACGCCCTGAACCTCGCACGCGGGATGTCGTACAAGAACGCCATGGCCGGCCTGGACCACGGCGGCGGCAAGGCCGTGATCATCGGCGACCCGGACACGGTCAAGAGCGAGGAGCTGCTGCTCGCCTACGGCCGGTTCGTGGCCTCGCTCGGCGGGCGCTACGTCACGGCCTGCGACGTCGGTACGTACGTCGCCGACATGGACGTCGTCGCCCGTGAGTGCCGGTGGACGACCGGGCGTTCGCCCGAGAACGGCGGCGCCGGCGACTCCTCCGTGCTCACCGCGTTCGGCGTCTACCAGGGCATGCGGGCCTCCGCCGAGCACCTGTGGGGCGACCCCTCGCTGGCCGGCCGGAAGGTCGGCATCGCGGGCGTCGGCAAGGTCGGCCACCACCTGGTGACCCACCTGCGCGAGGAGGGCGCCGAGGTCGTCATCACGGACGTCCGCGAGGAGGCCGTGGGCCGCATCCTGGCCGCCCACCCGACCGGCGTCACGGCCGTCGCCGACACCGCCACCCTGATCCGCGCCGAGGGCCTCGACATCTACGCCCCCTGCGCGCTGGGCGGCGCCCTGAACGACGACACCGTGCCCGCGCTGACCGCGAGGATCGTCTGCGGCGCGGCCAACAACCAGCTCGCCCACCCGGGTGTGGAGAAGGATCTCGCCGACCGCGGCATCCTCTACGCGCCGGACTACGTGGTGAACGCGGGCGGGGTCATCCAGGTCGCCGACGAGCTGCACGGCTTCGACTTCGACCGGTGCAAGGCGAAGGCGGCGAAGATCTACGACACCACGCTCGCCATATTCGCACGTGCGAAGGCGGACGGTATCCCGCCGGCCGCCGCGGCCGACCGGATCGCCGAGCAGCGGATGCATGAGGCGGCGGTGGCGCACCGGGCGCGCTGACCGTCGTAGCGGCGCATGGCCGGTACCCGTCGGCGGGCACTTAGAGAGAACTCTCACGTTCGTCGGCGGGTCGGCCGCCAAGAAGTGGTTAAAATCGCGGTTGACCAGCGGGGACAGGGCGCCTCGCGGGTTCTGGGGCCAGGCCCGTCCTGCGGGCGACGTACCGTATGGGCGTGGGCTCAGGTACCGTGGAAGCCCTACGGGCCGGTCTCTCTGCGGAGAGCCCGTTCCAGATCATGAACGCGTGTCAAGACTCTGGGGCCATCGAGCCCCGTCACCGAGGGGGTCGAGCCATGGGGCGCGGCCGGGCAAAGGCCAAGCAGACGAAGGTCGCCCGCCAGCTGAAGTACAGCAGCGGCGGGACTGACCTGTCGCGTCTGGCCAATGAGCTGGGCGCTTCGACTTCGCAACAGCCGCCGAATGGCGAGCCGTTCGAAGACGACGATGAAGACGACCCGTACGCCCAGTACGCGGATCTCTATAACGACGACGATGAGGACGAGGACGACGAGTCCGGTCCGTCGTCGCAGCAACGCCGCGGCGCTTGACGCTCCAGCAGTGCGCAACCCGGTCCGGTAGTGGTCCACACCACCGGACCGGGTTTTGCGCTGCCAGTCAGCGGCGGCCTGCTCAGGCGTAGTCCCCGACCAGCTCCGCGCCCGTGGCGTGGTCGCCGCGGTCGGTGATCTCGCCGGCTACCCAGGCCTCGACCCCGCGGTCGGCCAGCGTCGCGAGTGCCACGTCCGCCGACTCTTCGGGGACGATCGCGATCATGCCGACGCCCATGTTCAGGGTCTTCTCCAGCTCCAGACGCTCGACCGAGCCGGTCCTGCCGACGAGGTCGAAGATCGGGGCCGGGGTCCAGGTGGAGCGGTCGACGATCGCGTGCAGGTCGTCGGGGATCACGCGGGCCAGGTTGGCGGCGAGGCCACCACCGGTGACATGCGAGTAGGCGTGCACGTCGGTGGTGCGCATCAGCGCCAGGCAGTCCAGCGAGTAGATCTTGGTGGGCTCCAGGAGCTCCTCGCCGAGCGTGCGGCCCAGCTCCTCGATCCGTGCGTCCAGGGACAGGCCCGCCTGGTTCAGCAGGACGTGCCGGACGAGCGAGTACCCGTTCGAGTGAAGACCGGAGGCCGCCATGGCGATGACCGCGTCACCCGTACGGATGCGATCGGGGCCGAGCAGCCGGTCGGCCTCCACGACGCCCGTACCGGCGCCGGCGACGTCGAAGTCGTCCGGGCCCAGCAGGCCGGGGTGCTCGGCCGTCTCGCCGCCGACCAGGGCGCAGCCGGCGAGGACACAGCCCTCGGCGATGCCCTTGACGATCGCGGCGACCCGCTCGGGGTGGACCTTGCCGACGCAGATGTAGTCGGTCATGAACAGCGGCTCGGCGCCGCACACCACGATGTCGTCCATGACCATCGCGACCAGGTCGTGGCCGATCGTGTCGTAGACGCCCAGCTGGCGCGCGATGTCCACCTTGGTGCCCACGCCGTCGGTGGCGGAGGCGAGGAGGGGACGCTCGTAGTTCTTGAGGGCGGAGGCGTCGAAGAGGCCGGCGAAACCGCCGAGGCCGCCGAGGACCTCGGGGCGCTGGGTCTTCTTGACCCACTCCTTCATGAGTTCTACGGCGCGGTCGCCCGCCTCGATGTCGACGCCCGCGCTCGCATAGCTGGCACCAGTTGTCTCAGACATGGGGTGAGAACTTTCGTGTCGTACTACGGGGCTTACGGGCGACGGATCGCGTCGGCCGCCGCCGTGGCCGCGGGACCCGCGGCCAGTTCGGTCTCCAGGAGCTGCTTGCCGAGCAGCTCGGGGTCCGGGAGCTCCATCGGGTACTCGCCGTCGAAGCAGGCGCGGCAGAGGTTCGGCTTGGCGATGGTGGTCGCCTCGATCATGCCGTCGATGGAGATGTAGGCGAGGGAGTCGGCGCCCAGGCTGGTGCCGATCTCGTCGATCGTCATGCCGTTGGCGATGAGCTCCGCGCGGGTGGCGAAGTCGATGCCGAAGAAGCAGGGCCACTTGACCGGCGGCGAGGAGATCCGGATGTGGACCTCGGCGGCGCCCGCCTCGCGGAGCATGCGGACCAGGGCGCGCTGGGTGTTGCCGCGCACGATCGAGTCGTCGACGACGACCAGGCGCTTGCCCTTGATGACTTCCTTCAGCGGGTTCAGCTTCAGACGGATGCCGAGCTGCCGGATCGTCTGGGAGGGCTGGATGAACGTACGACCGACGTACGCGTTCTTCACCAGGCCCGCGCCGAACGGGATGCCGGAGGCCTCCGCGTAGCCGATGGCGGCCGGGGTGCCCGACTCCGGAGTCGCTATGACCAGGTCCGCCTCGACCGGGGCTTCCTTCGCCAGCTTGCGGCCCATCTCCACGCGGGAGAGGTACACGTTGCGGCCGGCGATGTCGGTGTCGGGGCGCGCGAGGTAGACGTACTCGAAGACACAGCCCTTGGGCTTCGCTTCCGCGAATCGGGAGGTGCGCAGGCCGTTCTCGTCGATGGCGACGAACTCGCCCGGCTCGATCTCGCGGACGTAGGACGCGCCGCAGATGTCGAGGGCGGCGGACTCCGAGGCGACGACCCAGCCGCGCTCCAGGCGGCCGAGGACCAGCGGGCGGATGCCCTGCGGGTCGCGGGCGGCGTAGAGCGTGTGCTCGTCCATGAAGACGAGGGAGAACGCGCCGCGCACCTGCGGAAGGACCGTGTGAGCGGCCTCCTCGATGGTCAGCGGCTTGCCGTCCTCGTCGACCTGGGCCGCGAGGAGCGCGGTGAGCAGGTCGGTGTCGTTGGTGGCCGCGACGCGGGTCGAGCGGCCGTTGGTGTCCTTCGGGAGGTCGGCGACCATCTCGGCGAGCTGCGCCGTGTTGACCAGGTTGCCGTTGTGGCCGAGCGCGATCGAGCCGTGCGCGGTGGCACGGAACGTCGGCTGGGCGTTCTCCCACACGGAGGCACCGGTGGTCGAGTAGCGGGCGTGTCCGACCGCGATGTGACCCTGGAGCGAACCGAGAGAGGTCTCGTCGAAGACCTGGGACACGAGGCCCATGTCCTTGAAGACGAGGATCTGGGAGCCGTTGCTGACCGCGATACCCGCGGATTCCTGGCCCCGATGCTGGAGGGCGTAGAGCCCGAAGTAAGTGAGCTTGGCGACCTCTTCACCCGGAGCCCAGACACCGAAGACGCCACACGCGTCCTGGGGGCCTTTCTCGCCGGGGAGCAGATCATGATTGAGTCGACCGTCACCACGTGGCACGTCCCCGAGTGTAGGCGAGGTCGTCCACTGGTCCGAATTGGGGATACGGACCTTTACGGGATCACTCGGCCGCGACCGCGTTGGTGGTTTTTCCGTTTTCGCTGGTCAGCGTGAGGGCTCGATGATCCAGTGCGTACTTCACCGTGCCGTCGAAGAGGCCCAGGAGGGTCTTCTCCGTCTTCATGAGTGAGGTGTCGCACACCATTCGGGTGGTGGCGGGGGCGCCCAGGGTGATATGTCCGTCGCGGACCGTGGCGGTCGCCGTGACCTTGTTGCAGCCGAGGCTGCCGGTGACCTTGCCGGTCCTCCGGTCGAAGACGAGGTGGGCGTCGCCGGTGGGACTCGGTGAGGTGATGTCCCATTTCGTGCCGTACAGCGGGGCGTCCGGTTCCTCGGTGAGGCGGACGGTGTCGCCGTCGTCGGTGGTGAGGGTGAGCCGGTGGTCGGTGACGTCGGTCTTCAGGGCGCCGGCGGTGAGGGTGCGGGCGAGGGTCCGTTCGAAGGCCATGGGGCGTTCCCCGCAGGCCATCTCGGTCGTCGTGGTGTCGCTGAGCCGGAGGGCGCCGTCCTCGAAGGCGACCTTGGCGTTGAAGTGGTTGCAGCCGTAGTCGCCGGCCGCCTTGCCGTCCTCGATCGTGACGTTCGCCCCGGCGGGGGCCCGGTGGGTGGTGCCGTCCACGGTGACGCTGTCGACGCTCCAGTGGATGCCGGTGACGGATCGCTCGGCAGCCACCGAACCGCCGTCGGCCTGCTCGGTTCCGCAGGCCGCGGCGAGCGGGAGGACGGTCAGGACGGCGAGGGTCATTCGCTGTTTGTCCATGGCGGTGGGACGGGTGGGGCGGAGGACCGGTTCCTCAACCGTGTGCGGATCAGCCCATCAGGGGCAGCAGACTGCCCAGATCCGCCCGCTCCCCGCTCGCACTCACCTTGGCGTCCTCGACCGCGTCCTTCCAGGTCAGCCGCCCGGTCGCGAGCCTGATCCAGGTCAGCGGGTCGGTCTCGACGACGTTGGGCGGGGTGCCGCGGGTGTGCCGGAGGCCCTCGACGCACTGCACCACGGCGTACGGCGGGATCCGCACCTCGGTCGAGCCGCCGGGGGCCTTCACGGCGAGCGCGTCGGCGAGCAGCCGGGTGCAGGCGGCCAGGGCCTGGCGGTCGTACGGGATGTCGAGGCCGGGGACGGCGGCGTTCAGGTCGTCGGTGTGGACGACGAGTTCGACGGTCCGGGTGACCAGGTAGTCGGCGAGGGTCATGGCGCCGGTGCGGCTGCCGATGAGGCGGTCGTCGGGTGCCTGGTCGAGGCTCTGGATGAAGCGTTCCTCGGTGCGGGCGTAGAGGGCGTCGAGGTCGGGGTTGTCCTGGGCCAGCCGCCGGGTGCCGTCGTCGATGTCGGCGCCTCGGGACGCGGTGGTGGCGGGCCAGTCCAGGAGAGCGAGGGCGCGCTTCGGCGGCTCCTCGGCCTCCAGGGCGTTGCTGATGGCGCCGACGGCCATGGTGAGGTGCGCGGCCAGGTCGCGGACGGTCCAGTCGCCGAGGCGGGTGGGGCCGGCCAACTGCTCGGGGGTGAGGGTGCGTACGGCCTGTCGTACGGTCCCGAACTGGGTGAGCACCGCGGTGCGGATCTTGGCGGGGTCGTAGCTGCGAGCGCGCTTCTTGGCCGGTGGCATGGGGGTCAGCCTAGGCCTGTCGGACGGCGTAGCCGGAGAGGCCCCCGGCCACCAACGCGAAGGCCCGCTCGGCTCGTTCGGCGGCGTCGGCGGCGACCTCGTCCACGCTCTCGCCGGCGTCGATGCGCAGGTGGTGCTCCTCGACCAGGGCCTGGCGGACGTGGGTGAGGGTGGAGGCGGCGATCAGGGCCAGGGTGCGGTCGCCGGTCTCCTCGGTGAGCAGGCCGGCGAGTTCGAGGGCGCCCTTCTCGGCCGAGACGTAGGCCCGGTCCCGCAGCACCGGCGTCGCCATGATCACCGAGCGGATCCGGCGCGCGAAGGGCTCGGCGTTCAAGCCGATCGAGGGGTCACGGCCGTCGATCATCTCCAGGAACTGCCGGCGTACGGCGTCCACGGCGGACTCGCCCGGCTTCCGGTCGCGCACCGCGCGGGCCGGATCGGAGAAATGGTTCTCCATGGGCTTGAAGACCAAGTCCTCTTTCGTGCCGAAGTAGTTGAAGACGGTCATCTTGGAGACCTCGGAGGCGTCGGCGATCTCCTGCACGGAGACGGCGTCGAAGCCCTTCTCGTCGAACAGCGCCACCGCGGTCCGGTAGATCCGCATCGCCGTCTGGAGCTTCTTGCGCTCGCGCAGCCCCATGCCCTCAGCAAAAGCCATGCCGTCACTGTACCAAGATGAAACTTGATCCCAGATGAAACATTGACTCAGTACATGATTCTCGGGCATGGTGCTGCCATGACCGAAACCCAGCGCAAGATCGGCTTCCTCGTCTGCCTCGCCACGATCGTGCTGGCCGTCCTGGACATGCAGATCGTGTCCGCGGCGACCGTCCCGATCGTCCGGGACCTCGACCCCGCGCACGGCATCGACAAGATCCCGTGGCTGGTCAGCGCCTTCTCGCTGGCCTCGGCCGCGGTGCTCCCGCTCTACGGCAAGCTCTGCGACACCCTCGGCGCCAAGCAGGTCTTCCTCGGGGCCGTCGGCACCTTCCTGTTCGGCTCGGCGCTGTGCGGGGCCGCCCAGTCGATCGGCCAGCTGATCGCCGCCCGGGCGGTGCAGGGCATCGGCGCCGGCGGGCTGATGAGCGTGACGATGGTGGTGATCGCCCAGCTCAAGGGGCCCGGCAAGGAGAAGGACAGCAAGGGCGCCGGCATGGGCGGCATCGTCGCGGGCGGCGGCATGGCGCTCGGTCCGTGGATCGGCGGAGTGCTCTCCGACCACGCGAGCTGGCGCTGGATCTTCTACGTCAACCTGCCCATCGGCATCACGGTCCTCGCCGTGTCCGCGCTGGTCCTGAAACTCCCCCGGCACACCGAGCGGCACCGCATCGACTTCCCCGGCGCGGCCCTCGCCGCCGGCTTCTCCACCACGCTGCTGCTGGTCACCGAGTGGGGCGGCAAGGCGTACGACTGGACGTCCCCGCAGGTCATCGGAGTGGCGCTGGCTTCAGCCGCCTCGCTCGCGCTGTTCCTGCGCCGGCAGAAGACCGCCGCCGAGCCGATCCTGCCGCTGTCCATGTTCCGGGTCCCGGAGCTGCGCTGGGGCTTCGCCATCCAGGGGCTCGTCGGCGCGGCCATGGTCGGCTCGATGTACTACGTGATGGTCTATCTCCAGGTCGTCCGCTCCATCGCGAGCTCCTCGGCGGGCCTGTACCTCATCCCCATGGCGATCGGCATGACCGTGGTCGGCGTCGTCACCGGCAAGCTCACCGAACGCGGCTGGTCCGAGCGGACGTTCGTGATCACCGGGTCCGCCGTCACCGCGGTCGCCTTCCTGCTGCTGGCCACCACCGGCACCCACACCTCACTGTGGTGGCTGCGCGCCGAACTGCTCCTCGTCGGCGCCGGGTTCGGCCAGCTGATCGGCCAGCTCATCCAGCTCGTCCAGTACGCGGCACCCCGCCACCAGCTCGGGGTCGCCACCACCGGCATCCGCTTCTTCCAGACCCTCGGCACGGCCCTGGGCGCCGCTCTGTTCGGCACCCTGATCAGCAGGCTGAGCGACGGCACGGACATGCCGTCGTACGTCTCCGCCATGGACGCGGTGTTCCTGTGCGGGGCCGCGCTGATGGGGCTCGGGGTGGTGCTGGCGCTGCGGCTGCCGAAGGCGGGGCCCGCGTCCTCGGAGCGCGTCCCCGCTCCCGTGCCGGTCGGGAACTGAGAGCGACTCGGTCGGGAACTGAGAGCGACTCGGCCACGCATGAAGGCCCCGGCCGTCGCAACGGCCGGGGCCTTCACAGGCGTGTCACCGACTACGCGAGCAGCGCCGGGATCGTCTCCTCGTGGGCCTTCTTCAGCTCCTCCAGGGAGAGCGCGAACTCGCCCTGGATCTCCACGGTTTCGCCGTCGACGACACCGATGCGGGTGACCGGCAGGCCCCGCGCACCGCACATGTCGTTAAAGCGGACCTCCTCGGAACGCGGCACGGCGACGACCGCGCGGCCCGCCGACTCGGAGAAGAGGAAGGTGAAGGCGTCGAGCCCGTCCGGGACGACCAGACGCGCGCCCTTGCCGCCGAGCAGCGCCGACTCCACGACCGCCTGGATCAGGCCGCCGTCGGACAGGTCGTGCGCCGAGTCGATCATGCCGTCGCGGGAGGCCGAGATCAGGATCTCCGCGAGGAGGCGCTCACGCTCCAGGTCCACCTTCGGGGGCAGACCGCCCAGGTGGTCGTGGACGACCTGGGACCAGGCCGAGCCGCCGAACTCCTCACGCGTGTCGCCGAGGAGGTAGAGCAGCTGGCCCTCCTCCTGGAAGGCGACGGGCGTGCGGCGGGCGACGTCGTCGATGACGCCGAGCACCGCGACCACGGGGGTCGGGTGGATGGCGACCTCGCCGGTCTGGTTGTAGAGCGAGACATTGCCGCCGGTCACCGGGGTGCCCAACTGCTGGCAGGCGTCGGCGAGTCCACGGATGGCCTCCGCGAACTGCCACATCACGGCCGGGTCCTCGGGCGAACCGAAGTTGAGGCAGTCGGAGACGGCGAGCGGCTTGGCACCGGTGGTGGCGACGTTGCGGTACGCCTCCGCCAGCGCCAACTGGGCGCCGTGGTACGGGTCCAGCTTGGCGTAGCGGCCGTTGCCGTCCGTCGCGATGGCGACGCCGAGGCCGGTCTCCTCGTCGATGCGGATCATGCCCGAGTCCTCGGGCTGGGCCAGCACCGTGTTGCCCTGCACGAAGTGGTCGTACTGGGACGTGATCCACTTCTTGGAGGCCTGGTTCGGGGACGACACGAGCTTCAGGACCTGCTGCTTCAGCTCGTCCGAAGTCGCGGGCCGAGGAAGCTTGTTGGCGTCATCGGCCTGGAGCTCGTCCTGCCAGGACGGGCGGGCGTACGGGCGCTCGTAGACCGGGCCGTCGTGCGCGACCGTGCGCGGGTCGACGTCGACGATCTTGCCGCCGTGCCAGTAGATCTCCAGCCGGTCGCCGTCGGTCACCTCACCGATGACGGTGGCGATGACGTCCCACTTGTCGCAGATCTCCAGGAACCGGTCGACCTTCTCCGGCTCCACGACCGCACACATCCGTTCCTGCGACTCGCTCATGAGGATTTCCTCGGGAGAGAGCGTCGAGTCACGCAGGGGGACGTCGTCGAGGGTGACGCGCATGCCGCCGGAACCGTTGGAGGCCAGCTCGGACGTGGCACAGGACAGACCGGCCGCGCCGAGGTCCTGGATGCCGACGACCAGCTTCTCCTTGAAGGCCTCCAGGGTGCACTCGATGAGGAGCTTCTCCTGGAAGGGGTCGCCGACCTGGACGGCCGGACGCTTCGAGGGCTTGGCGTCGTCGAAGGTCTCGGAGGCCAGGATCGAGGCGCCGCCGATGCCGTCGCCGCCGGTCCGGGCCCCGTACAGGATGACCTTGTTGCCCGCGCCGGACGCCTTGGCGAGGTGGATGTCCTCGTGCCGCATGACGCCGATGGCACCGGCGTTGACCAGCGGGTTGCCCTGGTAGCAGGCGTCGAAGACGACCTCGCCGCCGATGTTGGGCAGGCCGAGGCAGTTGCCGTAGCCGCCGATGCCGGCGACGACACCCGGCAGGACGCGCTTGGTGTCGGGGTGGTCGGCGGCGCCGAAGCGCAGCGGGTCGACCACGGCCACCGGGCGGGCACCCATCGCGATGATGTCGCGGACGATGCCGCCGACACCCGTGGCCGCGCCCTGGTAGGGCTCGACGTAGGAGGGGTGGTTGTGCGACTCGACCTTGAAGGTCACGGCGTAACCCTGGCCGACGTCCACGACGCCCGCGTTCTCGCCGATGCCGACGAGGAGGGCGTCGCTCTGCGGGGCCTTCTCGCCGAACTGGCGGAGGTGGACCTTGGAGGACTTGTAGGAGCAGTGCTCGGACCACATGACCGAGTACATGGCCAGTTCCGCGCCGGTGGGGCGGCGGCCGAGGATCTCGACGACCCTCTCGTACTCGTCCTTCTTGAGACCGAGTTCGGCCCAGGGCAGCTCGACGTCGGGGGTCGCGGCCGCGTGCTCGACCGTGTCCAGAGGCGTCCGGCTCATGCGTTGACCAGCTTCTTGAGGATCGAGGTGAAGAAGGGGAGGCCGTCGGTGCGGCCCGACCCGATGAGCGGCTCGACGGCGTGCTCCGGGTGCGGCATGAGGCCCACGACGTTGCCGGCCTCGTTGGTGATGCCGGCGATGTCGCGCAGCGAGCCGTTGGGGTTGAAGTCCACGTACCGGAAGGCGACGCGGCCCTCGGCCTCGAGCTTGTCGAGGGTGTACTCGTCGGCGACGTACCGGCCGTCCATGTTCTTCAGCGGGATGTGGATCTCCTGGCCCGCGCTGTAGTCGACCGTCCACGCACTGGAGGTGTTCTCCACCCGCAGCTTCTGGTCGCGGCAGATGAAGTGCAGGTGGTCGTTGCCGAGCATCCCGCCCGGGAGGAGGTGGGCCTCCGTGAGGATCTGGAAGCCGTTGCAGATACCGAGGACCGGGAGGCCGGCCTTCGCCTGCTCGATGACCGTCTCCATCACCGGCGAGAAGCGGGAGATGGCGCCGGCCCGCAGATAGTCGCCGTAGGAGAAACCACCCGGGAGGACGACCGCGTCCACCTGGTGGAGGTCCTTGTCCTTGTGCCAGAGGGCGACCGGTTCGGCGCCCGCGAGGCGGATCGCGCGCTGGGTGTCCCGGTCGTCGAGACTCCCCGGGAAAGTGACGACGCCAATACGAGCGGTCACTTCGCGGCCTCCGCGACTTCTTCCACCTTCACCGTGAAGTCCTCGATCACGGTGTTGGCGAGGAAGGATTCCGCAAGATCATGGATGCGGGCGAGCGCGGCCTCGTCGACCGGCCCGTCAACTTCCAGTTCGAAACGCTTTCCCTGACGGACGTCCGAGATGCCTTCGAAACCCAGACGCGGCAGTGCGCGCTGCACCGCCTGGCCCTGGGGGTCGAGGATCTCCGGCTTGAGCATGACGTCGACTACGACGCGTGCCACTGGCACTCCCGGTGTGTGGTGCTGAGCAAGGTTCCTGCGGGTGTCCTCCAACAGGCACCTTCAGACTACCCGCACAAAATTTCTACGCGCGTTGACTTGTAGGAAGCTACGTGACCCCAGTCACGATCCGGCATCAGGGGCGGCGTTCACCAAAATTTCCAGGAAAGATCCGCGATCGACACCCGATACCTATTGCGCTCGGACACGCCAAAGGATTTAGTCGGGCTTCACAATGCATTGTCGGGCACTGTACAAATGAATTGACAAAGTGCCGTACGAAGGGACCGATATTCGTGGCGCAGAAGGTCGTGGTCACTCTCTTTGACGACATCGACGGCTCGGAAGCGGCGGAAACCATCGCCTTCGGACTCGACGGCAAGTCGTACGAGATCGACCTGAATCAGGTGAATGCCGAGAAACTGCGTAAGGCCCTCGAGCCCTACGTGGAAGCCGGCCGGAAGCGCTCCCGGTCCGGCAAGGCGTACAAGCAGACCGAGGTCGCTCCCGACCCGGCGGCGGTCCGCGCCTGGGCCCAGGCGAACAAGATGGACGTGCCGGCCCGCGGCCGCATCCCCAAGAAGGTCTACGAGGCGTTCGCCGAGGCGCAGTAGCCCCGTCGACGCCCGGTCACCCGCCCCTCGGGACAACCGACTTGCGCTGCACCCCTCCTGGTCGGCTAGAGTCTGGAGCACGCCGAGGGGCGAGGCCGGAAGGCCCAGCTCACGGAGTACATGCGGGTGTAGTTCAGTAGCAGAACATCCCCCTTCCAGGGGGAAGGCGCAGTGTGCAATTCCTGTCACCCGCTCTGCATCACCGGTCTGGTCCCTCTTGTGGATCAGGTAGGATGGTGCTCGCGCCGGTCGGTGAGAGCTGACCGGAGGCAATGCGAACGTAGCTCAGTTGGTAGAGCGCAACCTTGCCAAGGTTGAGGTCGCGAGTTCGAACCTCGTCGTTCGCTCTTGATGAAAGCCCCCCGGCTTCTGCCGGGGGGCTTCTTCGTGTGCGGAGTGGTTGCGGGGTGCCTCTGACATTTGTCATGCCGAGTGATGACAGCGCGCACTCCTTCCGGGTCCCCGGCGCCGGGACGCTTGCACCATGGACACGAACACGAACGTGATTGAGGTCACCGACCTGCGACGCGTCTACGGGGGCGGGTTCGAGGCGGTCCGCGGAATCAGCTTCTCCGTGGCCCGCGGCGAGGTCTTCGCTCTGCTCGGCACCAACGGGGCCGGCAAGACGTCCACGGTCGAGCTGCTGGAAGGGCTCGCGCCACCGGCCGGGGGCCGGGTGCGGGTACTCGGGCACGATCCCTACGCCGAGCGGGCCGCCGTACGGCCGCGGACCGGCGTGATGCTCCAGGAGGGCGGGTTCCCGTCCGAGCTGACCGTCGCCGAGACCGCCCGGATGTGGGCGGGGTGCGTGAGCGGGGCCAGGCCGCCCGTCGAGGCGCTGGAGCTCGTCGGGCTCGCGCGCCGGAGCGACGTACGCGTGAAGCAGTTGTCCGGGGGTGAGCGGCGGCGGCTGGATCTCGCGCTCGCGCTGCTCGGGCGGCCCGAGGTGCTGTTCCTGGACGAGCCGACGACCGGGCTCGACGCCGAGGGGCGCCGGGACACCTGGGAGTTGGTGCGGGCGCTGCGCGACGGCGGCACCACGGTGCTGCTGACCACGCACTATCTGGAGGAGGCCGAGGGCCTCGCCGACCGGCTCGCCATCCTGCACGAGGGGCGGATCGCGGTCACCGGGACGCCCGCCGAGGTGACGGCCGGGCAGCCCTCGCGGATCTCCTTCGAGCTGCCCCAGGGGTACTTCGTGGGCGATCTGCCACCGCTCGGGGAGCTGGGGGTGCTCTCCCACGAGGTCGACGGACGGGTCGTACGGCTGCGGACGCGGGAGTTGCAGCGGGTGGCCACCGAAGTGCTGGTGTGGGCGTCCACGGCGGGGGTCGAGCTGCGGGGGCTCGATGTGCGGTCGGCCTCGCTGGAGGAGGCGTTCCTGGGGATCGCGGCTCAGGAGGTCAGGGCATGAGCGCCGTGGTCGACCGGATGGCGGTGGGTCGGGTGAAGGCCCTCGCGCGGGCCGAGCTGACGCTCTTCGGGCGCAGCAAGGGAATGATCGTCACCGCGGTGTTCGTGCCGCTGGTGCTGCCGTTGAGTGTGCGGACCGTGGCCGAGGACATGGATCTGAAGGGCACCGGGCTCAGCGTCGGGACGGTGCTGCTGCCGGGGGCGATCGGGTTCTCGCTGCTGTTCGCGGTGTACTCGGCGCTGGTCGGCGTCTTCGTCGGGCGGCGCGAGGAACTCGTCCTCAAGCGCCTGCGGACGGGAGAGCTGCGGGACGGCGAGATCCTCGCCGGGACCGCGCTGCCGGCCGTGACGACGGGGCTCGTGCAGTCCCTGGTGCTGGCCGCGGCCTGCACCGCCCTGCTCGACATCCCGGCCCCGAGGGCACCGCACCTCGCCGTCCTGGGCCTGCTGCTCGGGCTCGCGGTGAGTGCCCTGCTGGCCGCCGTCACCGCGGCGTTCACCCGGACCGTGGAGAGCGCTCAGGTCACGGCGTTGCCGCTGGTGATGGTCGCCATGGTGGGGTCGGGGATCGCCGTCCCGCTGGAGCTGCTGCCGGACCGGATGGCCTCGGTGTGCGAGCTGCTGCCGCTGACCCCGGTGATCACCCTGATCCGCGGCGGCTGGACCGGCGAGCTCAGCGTGTACGAGACGATCGGGCCGGTGCTGACCGCGCTGGCCTGGGCGGCGGCGGGGGTGTTTGCTGTAGGGCGGTGGTTCCGGTGGGAGCCGAGGCGCTGAGGTACGGGGAGAGCATGCGCAAGCCGGGGAGCTGGTGGGGGCGGAAGAGCACGCCGGCCAAGGTCGAGACGTACACCCGATGGTCGTTCCACTTCTTCGCGGTGATCGAGGCGGTCACGGTCGGGCTGCCGCTCCTCGGTGCGATGACGCCCTGGCTCGCCGCTCCGCTGCTGACGCTGGTGACCGTGCACGCCGTCACCTGTGCCGTGACCGCTTCCCGGGTGCTCGACTGGACGCGCGGGCGGCGCGAGCGGCCCGTCCCCATGCTGTGGACACTCGGCACGGTGACCGCCGTCGTCGCCGTCACGGCCCTCGGCGTCGCGGAGCGCGGGCCGGGCGGGGACGACGTCCAGACCGCGGCCGGCAGCGTCTTCGGGGTCATCCTGATCTTCGGTGCCGGCGTCATCGCGATGGGCGTGCGCGAGCGGCGCCGGGTGTACGGCGTCGTCGCCGGGTTCGCGGCCGGGGCGGGGATCGTGGCCCTCCCGCTGGGGCTGCCCGCGCCCGCCACCCTGGTGACGATGCTGGTCGTGCTGCTCGGCGGCGGGTTCATCGCCTTCACCTCCGCCTTCTCCGTCTGGCTCCTCAACGCCGTGTACGAACTCGACGAGGCCCGCGAGACCCGGGCGCGGCTCGCCGTCGCCGAGGAACGGCTACGGTTCGGGCGCGATCTGCACGACGTCATGGGCCGCAACCTCGCGGTGATCTCGCTGAAGAGCGAGCTCGCCGTGCAGCTGGCCAGGCGCGGGCGGCCCGAGGCCGAGGAGCAGATGATCGAGGTGCAGCGCATCGCGCAGGAGTCGCAGCGCGAGGTGCGGGAGGTCGTACGCGGCTATCGGGAGGCCGACCTGGGGGTCGAACTCGGCGGCGCCCAGGGCGTGTTGGCGGCGGCCGGGATCGAGTGCACGGTCAGCGGGGAGGCGGCCGGGCTGCCGCTGGACGTGCAGTCGGCGCTCGGCTGGGTGGTCCGGGAGGCGACGACGAACGTCCTGCGGCACGGGGACGCCAAGCGGTGCACGGTGGCCGTGCGGAGGTCGGAGGACGATGTGGTGCTGACGGTGGAGAACGACGGGGCCGCCGGTCCGTCCGGGCCGGGCGGGTCCGGGCTCGCCGGGCTGCGGGAGCGGCTGGCGGCGGTGGACGGGACGTTGGAGGCGGGGACCGTGCGGGAGGGTGTGTTCCGTTTGGTGGCACAGGTGCCGATGGTGACAGAGGTGACTCCGTGACCGTGCGGCTGTTGCTGGCCGACGACGAGCATCTGATCCGCGGGGCGCTGGCCGCGCTGCTCTCGTTGGAGGACGATCTGGCGGTCGTCGCCGAGGCCGCGTCCGGGCCCGAGGCGCTGGCGATGGCCCGGGCGCACGAGCCGGATGTGGCGGTGCTCGATCTGCAGATGCCGGGGGCCGACGGTGTGAAGGTCGCCACATCGCTGCGGGCCGAACTGCCCGGCTGCCGGGTGCTGATCGTGACCAGTCACGGCCGGCCCGGCCATCTGAAGCGGGCCCTTGAGGCGGGTGTGCGCGGGTTCGTCCCCAAGACGGTGAGCGCGCAGAAGCTCGCCGAGATCATCCGCACGGTGTACGCCGGAAACCGTTACGTCGACCCCGAGTTGGCCGCCGACGCGATCTCCGCCGGGGACTCGCCGCTGACCGCGCGCGAGGCCGAGGTGCTGGAACTCGCCGCCGACGGGGCGCCCGTCGCGGAGATCGCCGAGCGGGCCGCGCTGTCCCAGGGGACCGTGCGGAACTATCTGTCGTCGGCCGTCTCGAAGCTCGGGGCGGAGAACCGGCACACCGCAGTACGTCTCGCGCGCGAGCGAGGTTGGGTATAGTAGGCATCGCGCTTCGGCGCAGTGCGAACGTAGCTCAGTTGGTAGAGCGCAACCTTGCCAAGGTTGAGGTCGCGAGTTCGAACCTCGTCGTTCGCTCCACTTGAAAGGCCCCGGTCATCGACCGGGGCCTTTGTCGTGCCGTCAGCTCCAGCTCGTGCCCGTCAGGCGCTCGTATGCCTCGATGTACTTGGCGCGCGTGCGGTCCACGACCTCCTGCGGCAGCGCGGGCGGCGGCTGCTCGCTCTTGCGGTCCCAGCCGGAGGCCGCCGAGGTCAGCCAGTCCCGCACGAACTGCTTGTCGTACGACGGCTGCGCGTGCCCCGGCTCCCACGACTCGGCCGGCCAGAAGCGGGAGGAGTCCGGGGTGAGGACCTCGTCGCCGATGACGAGGGTGTCGCCGTCGAAGCCGAACTCGAACTTGGTGTCCGCGAGCAGGATGCCCCGGTCGCGGGCGATGTCCCGGCCGCGGGTGTAGACGGCGAGGGTGGCCTGGCGCAGCTGGGCGGCGGTGTCGGCGCCGACCTGGCGGGCGACCTCCTCGTACGACACGTTCTCGTCGTGCTCGCCGACCGCGGCCTTGGTGGCCGGGGTGAAGATCGGGGCGGGCAGCTCGCTGCCGTCGGACAGGCCCTCGGGGAGGGCGAGGCCGCAGACCGTACGCGACTCGTTGTACTCCACGAGGCCGGAGCCGGTGAGGTAGCCGCGGGCCACGCACTCGACCGGGACCATCTGGAGCGACTTGCAGACCACCGTGCGGCCCGCCCAGTCGGCGGGGGCGCCCTCGGGGACATCGGTGCTGATGATGTGGTTCGGGATCAGGTCGGCGAGCTGGTCGAACCACCACAGGGAGAGCTGCGTGAGGACCCGGCCCTTGTCCGGGATCTCGGTGGGCAGCACCCAGTCGTACGCGGAGATGCGGTCGCTGGCGACCATCACGAGGTCGCCCGCCTCGTTCTGGTACAGCTCGCGCACCTTGCCGGTGTGGAGATGCACCAAGCCCGGCACCTGGATCGGCTCGGGCTTTTCTACGAATCCGGACACGGTTCCTCCCCGTGGTTCTGTCCAACGGGTTGATTGTCCCTTATAGGCGGCTGACCTCGGACCTCGGGTCAGTCACGCTTGCAGATGCGGTCCAGGAGGTTGGCGGTGGCGCGCTGGACGCGGGGGTCCACATGGCCCGGGCGGTCCAGGGACGGGGACCAGGCGAACGTCCCCGACGCGAAGACCAGGGCGCCCGAGGGGGCACGGTAGAGGGACGTCTCCTGGTGGCGGAGGGCGCCCTCGGTGTCGGTGTACGGGGAGTGTGCGAGCAGGATGCGGTCGTCGTGGGCGGGCAGCGGGGTGCGCGGGAAGTAGCGGTCGGCCTCACCGGCGACCAGGCCCTCGATGGCGTCGCCCTCATGGGCGCCGGTCGCCTCCCACAGCCAGTGGTCGGCGTTGCGCACGATCAGCGGATGGGGCTCGGGGACCTGGCCCGCGTACTGGATGCCGATCAGCTCCTGCTCGGGGCGGTCGATCTCGCGCCACAGCACCGGGCGGCCGGGGCCCCGGCGCTTGCGGCAGGTCAGGAGGCGGTCGGGGACGCCGGACGGGGACGGGCCCAACTCCACCTGCCAGTACATGGTGTTGGCGGAGAGGAAGACGAGGGAGGTGCCGTGGTCGCGGGCGCGCTCCACGGTGCGGCGCATGTTCGCCGACCAGTACTCGTCGTGGCCCGGGAAGACCAGACCGCGGTACCGGGTGGGGTCGACGCGGCCGGAGTTCAGATCGCGGGCGTCGGCGTAGGCGAGGTCGTAGCCGTAGCGCTCGGCCCAGCGGATGAAGTCGTAGGCGTGGCCCACGTGCAGGGGCAGGCCCGCGCCCGCGTACGGGCGGTCGAAGGAGACCGTCGTCGCGGCGTCGGACTCGCCGAGGAGACGGCCGTCCTCGTCCCACGCGTGGTAGAGGCTCGCGCCGGTGTGGCCGTCCTCCGGGTAGAGGTTGTACGCCTGCCACGTCACGTCCGGCAGGAGCAGGAGCAGGTCGGCCGGCTGGTCGTGGCGGACCGTGAACGGGACGTGGGAGCGGTAGCCGTCGGCGGTGGTGAGGACGGCCACGTACGCGCCGATGCTCCAGTACGAGGGGATCTGGAGGCGCCAGCTCAGCCACCAGTGATGGCAGGAGACCGTGCGGTCCGCGGTGAGGGGCGGGGGCTGGACGATGCCGGAGAGACGGGGGCTGGTGGTGATCTTCGCGGCGCCGTCGCCGCCGTAGTGGCCGATGCGGTAGACGTCGACGCTGAATTCCTGGGGCGGGTCGACCGTGATGTGGAAGTCGACGGCCTCGCCGGGGGCGACCGCGCCGGTGGAGGCGAAGCCCTTGATCTGGCGGCGCACGTCGTCGGCCGCGCGGGGGCCGCCGGAGGAGGAGCGGGGGGTGGGGATACGGGCGCCGGTGGCGCCGGCCGGGGGTGGTGGCGGGGTGCCGTCCACATACCAGGGGACGACCTGGCCCGTGTCGTCGAAGTAGGTCTCGCTGCCCCGGAGCCAGGGGAGAGGGCCCTGGCCGAAGGGGTCCGTCACGGCGTGCGCCAGGGCTCCCGACTCCCAGCGGCGGATCGGCTCCGAAGCCATGGCTGCTCCCCTCCCTCGTACCCCCGTGTGGTCGGCGTGTCTTATGTCGCAAGCCCTTGCCATGTGCGCGATCGGTCCCAGCACATCACATAACGCGCGCAGGCTGTCACTATTCGTTGCGAATTCGCCGAAAGTGGAATCAGGTGTTCCGACACGGCTGCCTCAGACCAGGCGGAGCGGCTTCTCCGGGCGTATGCCTGCCTGGGTCAGCCAGTGGCGCAGGGGGACGGGGTCGCCGTCCTCGATGAGGCTGAGGACGCCCGGAGCGAGGTCCGGGGTCCGCTCTCCGTTGATGAGGAGGGTCGGGCCGTCCAGCCAGTCCAGGCCGGGGGTGGCGCCGGCGGTGTCCATCGCGGCGCAGCAGACCATCGCCGTGACGTGGTCGGTGAGGAGTTCGCGGGCGGTGCGAGGGGGTTGGAGCGGGAAGAGGGGGAGGGTGGCGTCGTCCCAGGGCAGGGGTGGGGGCTGGGTGTCGGGAGCCTTTGCCTCGGGGGCCGTGGACTCCTCGCGGGCGAGCTCGGTGGTGAGGGCTGCGGCGAGGGTGTGGGTGCGTTCGCTGCCGGGTTCGGACTCGCCGTCGGCTTCGGCATCGACATCGACATCGGCGGGGGCGGGGGCCGGGGCGGCTGCGGTGTTCGGCGGAGTGGCCAAGTAGTCCAGGACCCTCGACAAGGTGGGGCCCGCTGTGGCCGGGGTGGTGGGGTCCGGGGTGTGGTGGATGCCCTGGGCGTCCAGGACTCGGTGGAGGCGGGCCGCGTCCAGGCGCCACTTTCGGTCCACGACCTCTTCCGGGTACTCCTGCCAGGTGACCGGGGCCCAGTCCGGGCCCGGTTCGGCGGGGCCGCCGTGGAAGAGGCGGGCGGCGAGGAGAGAGGCCGCCTCGTCGATCGCGCCGGGTTCCTCCAGGAGGTCGCAGGCCGGGCGCTCGCCCAGGCGGGAGGCGAAGCCCTCGGCCAGTCGGTCGCGGCGGGACAGCTCCGTGAGGGCGGCCACCACGCCGGCGTCCAGTCGGGAGGGCCAGCGGCCCATGCGCCAGGCGGGCAGCGCGACGCGGGTCAGGAGCCGGTCCCAGCCCGCGTACGCCAGGCCCACCTGTTCCTGCGCGACGATCCGCAGTCCGTAGTCCACCGCCTGTGCGCGCTCGGCGGCCGCGGCGGCCACCCCGCGCTCCATCAGCGCCGCGTGCTCCCGGCAGCTGCGCAGCAGCAGCCGCGCCACCCAGCCGACGGCCGCGCACACCCCGCGGGTCAGCGGGCAGCGGCCGGACGTCGAGGAGACGGCCACCGCGGCGTCCAGACCGCGCACGAAACGGCGGGCCGCGGCTATGTCCGGGTGGGCCGAGGGGCCCGTACCGGCGACGACCGGGGCGAGGACGGCGCGGAGCTCGCCCACGCGCATCCACCACAGGAACGGGGAGCCGATGACGAGGACGGGGGCCGCTGTCGTACGGCGGTGCGCGCCGGGGGCGCCGGTGAGCTCGTCACGGTCGGTCCGCGGGGGCGGCCCGTGGGCCGGGTGGGTGCGGTCCTCCAGCCAGCTGTCGCAGTCCGGGGTGAGCGCTATCGCGGAGGGGGCGGGGACGTCGAGGCGGTCGGCCAGGTCGCGGACCATGCGGTACAGGTCCGGGGCGGACTCCTCGGCGATCGGGACCGTCGGGCTCACCGCGGGGCGGGCGCGCGCCACGACCAGGGCGATGCCGGCGGCCGCGAGCAGGACGAGGGCGGCGAGCGGGGCGACGGTCCAGCGGGCGGCATGCCAGCCGGGGCCCACCAGATGGCCGGTGGTGTCGCCCGCGTACAGCACCACGGCGACCGCGGCGGGCAGCAGTGCGACGGCCAGCGCGCGGCTGCGGATGCGCAGCACGGCGAGAGCCCGGGAACGAGCGGCCTGTGCTCCTGCCTCCACACCCATACCGGTCACGACCGGAGTCGCCCCCTCCCTGCTGTCCGTGCGTTGCTCATTCCCCCACTGTGGCACCCGCCACCGACATCGCAATGCCGGTGGGCCAAGTGCCGGAACGCTTGCGCCGCACCCTAGTTGGGCCCTCGGTCCCCGTCAGCCGTTAAAGACACCGGTCACTCGATGGAATGGCTTTGGGGAAAGGTGGATGACGGACAGCGATGATCAGGCCTTGGATCTTGACTTGGATTCAGTCATCTTCGAGGCGAGCGAAAGCCGCAGGCCCCGAATCCAGAGACGGATTCGGGGCCTGCTCGGTTCATCGGGTCCCGGGCCGGGCTGCGCCGGTTCAGGCGCCGGACGCGGCCTTCGCGGCGATGTCCGTGCGGTGCTGGGAGCCGTCGAGGTGGATGCGGCCGACGGCGGTGTACGCGCGGTCGCGGGCCTCGTGGAGGTCCTTGCCGGTCGCGGTGACGGACAGGACGCGGCCGCCCGCGCTGACCACGGCGTCGCCGTCGTGCCGGGTGCCCGCGTGCAGGACGTAGGCGTGCGGGGCGTCCTCGGCGGCCACCGCGTCCAGGCCCGTGATCGGGTCGCCGGTGCGCGGGGTGCCGGGGTAGTTGTGCGAGGCGATGACCACGGTGACCGCGGCGTCCTCGCTCCAGCGCAGCGGCGGCAGGTCGGCGAGGTCGCCCTTGGCGGCGGCCAGCAGCAGGCCGGCGAGGGGGGTCTTCAGACGGGCCAGGACCACCTGGGTCTCGGGGTCGCCGAAGCGGGCGTTGAACTCGATGACGCGGACACCGCGCGAGGTGATCGCGAGACCGGCGTAGAGGAGCCCGGAGAAGGGGGTGCCGCGCCGGCGCATCTCGTCGACGGTCGGCTGGAGGACGGTGTCGAGGACCTCCTCGACCAGCTTCGGGTCCGCCCACGGCAGCGGGGAGTACGCGCCCATGCCGCCGGTGTTGGGACCCTCGTCGCCGTCCAGCGCGCGCTTGAAGTCCTGGGCGGGCTGGAGGGGGACGACGGTCTCGCCGTCGGTGACGGCGAAGAGGGAGACCTCGGGGCCGTCGAGGAACTCCTCGATGACGACGCGGTCGCAGGCGTTGGCGTGCGCCTTGGCGGCCGCCAGGTCCGGGGTGACGACGACGCCCTTGCCGGCGGCGAGGCCGTCGTCCTTGACCACGTACGGAGCGCCGAAGGCGTCGAGGGCCTCGTCGACCTCCTCGGGTGTCGTGCAGACGTAGGAGCGGGCGGTCGGCACTCCGGCGCCGGCCATCACGTCCTTGGCGAAGGCCTTGGAGCCCTCGAGCTGCGCGGCCTCCTTGGAGGGGCCGAAGACCGGGATGCCCAGCTCGCGCACGGCGTCGGCGACACCGGCGACGAGCGGTGCCTCCGGGCCTACGACGACCAGCTCGGCGTCGAGCTCACCGGCCAGCGCGGCGACGGCCTTGCCGTCCAGGGCGTCGACCTGGTGCAGCTCGGCGACCTCGGCGATGCCGGCGTTGCCGGGGGCGCAGTACAGCGCGGTGACGTCGGGGTCGAGGGACAGGGAGCGGCACAGGGCGTGTTCGCGGGCGCCGCTGCCGATGACGAGGACCTTCACGGGGTTCAGGGTAACCGGCGCAGAGGGTGCGGCTTTGTGCGGGTTGCCGAGGGGAGGGGCGTGAGGGGCCTGTACGTTCCTCTGAATTCTTGCCCGGTCCCTTCTTGCCCGACCCCTTCTTGCCCGGCGTCGAGGTCGGCGGCCCTAGGTGCGTGCTGCCGACTTGCCGTTCGCGGCCCTACTCGTTCGTGAACTCCTCCACCACCGTCGCCCCCAGCTCCCGCACGATCAGTTCACGGCCGGAGAGGGCCGACTCGTTGAGGTCGGGGTCGTCGTCCTCCGGGATGTCGTCCTCGGGGGCGACCGGGGGCGGTTCCGGGGCGGAGGGCCGGGGTGCCGGGGTGGGGGATGCCGACGGAGGAGGTGTCGACGGGGTCGGGGCGGCGGGGGCCGCGGGGGTGGGCTGGGGGGACTGCGGGCGTTGCGCGGGGGCGGCCGGGGTGCCGTACGTGCTGGGGGCGCCGCCACCGCCGTAGCCGCCGTTGAAGTTCTGTGCGCCGCCGGTCGGCGCCGGTGCCGAGCCGCCCGACGCGTCGACGATCGCCTCGATCTTCCACTGGACGCCGAACTGTTCGCCCAGCGCCTGCTTCAGGACGTCCTCGCTGCCGCTGCTGACGAAGTTGTCACGGGCGCCGGCGTTGACGAAGCCGAGTTGGAGGGTGGTGCCGTCGAAGCCGGCCACCTGGGCGTTCTGACTGAGCAGGATCCAGGTGAAACGGCGGCGGTTCTTGACGGCCTCCAGGATGTTCGGCCAGAGCATGCGGGGGTCGAGGCCGCCGGCCGGGGGTGCGTAGGCCGCCGCGGCCGCGGGGGGTGCGGACTGCGGGGCGGGTGCCGGAGCGGCGGTGGGCTGGGGTGCCGCGGGGGCGCCGGCGCCGGGCGCGGCCGCGGGGGGCTGGCCGCCGCCGCCCGCCGGGGTGGCCGTGGGCCAGCCGCCGGGGCGCCGGCCGCCACCGGCGGGGGTGGCGGTGGGCCAGGCGCCGGGGGCGGACGTGCCGGTGGAGGCAGGGGCGGTGGGCTGGGCGGTGGGCGCGGAAGCGGCCGGGGGCTCTTGAGCCGGTGGCTGGACCGGCGGCGCCGATGGTGCGGAGGGGGCGGGCTGAGCTGCCGGGACGGGCTGACCCGGGTGGCCCGGGTGGCCCGGGTGGCCCGGCTGCCCATGTTGGCCCTGCTGCACGGGGTGCCCCTGCTGCACCGGCTGGCCCGCGGGCCCTCCCGCTCCGGCTCCCGTTCCCGCTGCTCCCGCTCCCACGGGCCCAGCGCCTACGCCTCCCCCACCGCCTCGTACCGCCGCTCGCGCCGCCGCCGCGCCGCCGCCGGGCGGGATCGGTGCGGCAGCCGCGGGGGCGGGGGCTTGGGCGTGGGCGTCGGGGCCGGGGACGTAGCCCATCGCGGGTGCGCCCAGGCCACCGGAGGCGTTGCCGCCGGAGAAGTTGACGCCTCGCTCCAGGCGGTCGAGGCGGGCCATCACGGACCGTTCGTCGCCGTAGGCGGCGGGCAGCAGTACGCGGGCGCAGATCAGCTCGAGTTGCAGCCGGGGAGACGTGGCGCCCCGCATCTCGGTGAGGCCCTCGTTGACGAGGTCGGCGGCGCGGCTGAGCTCCGCCGGTCCGAAGGTGCCTGCCTGGGCCTGCATCCGTTCCAGGACGTCGGCGGGGGCGTCGATGAGCCCCGTCTCGGTGGCGTCCGGGACGGCGGCGAGGATCACGAGGTCACGGAGGCGCTCCAGCAGGTCCGCGACGAAGCGACGCGGGTCGTTGCCGCCCTCGATGACCCGGTCCACGACCTCGAAGGCGGCGGCGCCGTCACCGGTGGCGAAGGCCTCGACTACGGAGTCCAGGAGCGAGGCGTCCGTGTAGCCGAGGAGGGAGGTGGCCATGGCGTAGGTCACACCCTCCTCCCGGGCGCCGGCGAGGAGCTGGTCCATGACGGACATGGAGTCACGCACGGAACCCTGGCCGGCACGGACGACGAGCGGGAGCACGCCCTCCTCGACCGGGATGCCCTCCTTGCCGCACACCTCACCGAGGTACTCGCGCAGCGTCCCCGGCGGCACGAGCCGGAAGGGGTAGTGATGGGTCCGGGACCGGATCGTCCCGATGACCTTCTCGGGCTCGGTGGTGGCGAAGATGAACTTGAGGTGCTCCGGGGGCTCCTCGACGACCTTCAGCAGCGCGTTGAAGCCCGCCGACGTGACCATGTGGGCCTCGTCGATGATGTAGATCTTGTACCGGCTGCCGGCGGGGCCGAAGAAGGCCTTCTCACGCAGGTCACGGGCGTCGTCCACACCACCGTGGGACGCGGCGTCGATCTCGATGACGTCGATGGAACCCGGGCCGTTCCTGGCCAGGTCCCGGCAGGACTGGCACTCGCCGCACGGGGTCGGCGTGGGACCTTGCTCACAGTTCAGACAGCGGGCCAGGATGCGCGCGCTCGTCGTCTTGCCGCAACCGCGCGGACCGCTGAACAGGTACGCGTGATTGACCCGGTTGTTCCGCAGCGCCTGCTGCAACGGGTCGGTGACATGCTCCTGCCCGATGACCTCGGCGAACGACTCCGGGCGATAGCGGCGGTACAGCGCGAGAGACGACACGCATACGAGGTTATAGGCGCCCACTGACAACCCGGGCCCCGCGGAGGCTCCACCCGCCCCGGAAACGCAAGCGCCCCCCACGCACCCGCCAGAGCCGACCTACCCTTGCTGCCTTCCGGCCCTGGGGGAGTTCAGTCAGATAGCGCCGCGTGAGGGGCTGCCCAAACAGTACCCGATGGCCGGGGGTGGGAACGAGTTCGCGAGCACTCCTCAACGTCTTGTATTGTTTGCGGCGGAGGATTCGCCTAGAGGCCTAGGGCGCACGCTTGGAAAGCGTGTTGGGGGCAACCCCTCACGAGTTCGAATCTCGTATCCTCCGCCAGCCAAGAGGGCCGGACCATGAAAGTGGTCCGGCCCTCTGGCGTTCAGCTGGCACGCGTACTCGTCCCGCGTCCACGGCGTGGTGCCCGCGTAGGACTCGGGGCCGGACCGTTAAAGCGGTCCGGCTCGCCGACGGCTGTGGGGCTCGGCCGGGTCAGGTCGCCGATGCCGGTGCCGGTGCTGATTCCTGTCCCTGTCCCTGAACCTGACCCTGTTCCTGTTCCTGTTCCTGACCCTGTCCCTGTTCTGGGCGGCGTTGGGTCGGCAGGGAGATGTCCTGGCGCTCCCAGGCCCTGGTGGTGCGGAGGTAGCCGTAGATGACGGAACCCATCGCCAGCAGGATCAGCGGGCCGTACAGCCACGGAAGGCGGGCCAGTTCTGTCGGGAGGTAGCGGTACGACAGGAGGAGGGCCGTGAAGATGATCGTGCCGTAGGTGACCAGGTGGGTCGCCGAGCGGTCCCAGCCGCGGGCCTGGGCGCGCAGGGCCGCCTCGATCGTGAGCGTGAAGACCACGCCGGCGACGAGGTCGGTGCCGTAGTGCCAGCCGAAGCCGAGGGTCGCCGCGAGGGTGGCGATCAGCCAGAACGTGCCCGCCCAGCGCAGCACGCGCGGGCCCCGGCGGGAGTGGATGAAGATCGCGGTGGCCCAGGCCGTGTGCAGGCTCGGCATGCAGTTGCGCGGGGTGAGCTCGTCGAACGGGATCGCGTGCGGGTCCGTGAGCGGGGGTGGTGTGTTCGGCCAGAAGTCGCCCACCGACCACTGCGCGGTGGCGGGCGTGTGGGTCCACAGGCCGACCGGCTGCCAGTGCTCGATGCCCGTGCCGTAGGCGAAGATCGGGCCGACCACCGGGAAGATCATGTAGATGCCCGGTCCGAGCAGGCCGATGACCAGGAACGTGCGCACCAGGTGGTGGCGCGGGAAGCGCCGCTCGGCCGCCACGTTGCGCAGCCCGTACAGGGAGACGACGACGGCGGCCACGGCGAGCTGGCCGTAGACCAGGTCGAGGACGTGGGCGCCGAGCGGGCCGGTGGCCTTGAGCATGCGGCCCGCCACCCAGGACGGGTCGCCCAGCGCGCGGTCGGCGACCGCGAGGTACGGGTCGAGGACCGTCGGGCGGGCCTTGGCGGTGATGAGCAGCCAGGTGTCGCCCGTCTTACGGCCGGCCACCAGGAGCAGCGCGAGGCCCACGCCCTTCAGCAGCAGGACGCGTTCGGCGCCGGTACGGCGGGTCAGCGCGATGACCCCGTAGCCCAGGACGACCCACAGCGCGCCGTTGCCGAACGGGTGGCCGCCGTGCAGGCCGGTGCCCGTCGCCCAGCGCACCAGCAGCAGAACGGCGTCGATACCGAGGGCGACACCGAGTGCGCGGAAGCGCTCCCGCCGGGTGAGCACCACCATCATCAGCGCCATGGCGCCGTACAGCAGGAAGCCCGACTTGGGCGGCAGGATCACCTCCTTGACCTGGGTCGTCAGCGGTCCCGGCAGGCCGTAGTGGCGTGCCGTGAGCTCCATCGCGATGAGGAAACCGAGGGTCACCGCACCGGCCGCGGTCCACAGGATCGTCTGTGGACGGCGCCACGCGGCGGACGTGGTTCTTCGTCGTATTCGCGGGAGCGGGTGGTCCCGCGGCTCTCCAGGTATCAATGGGCCGGCCGATTTCTTGGACGTGGTGCGGGCGGACGGGGGTGCGGGCGGACGTCGGACGGGCGTCGTGCGGTGTTGGGCCGCCGCTCATCGTAAGTTCAAAGACCCCCACCCTTCAGAGGGCCCAGCCCGGAAACCGGTTCGATTCCGCCGCGTCCGTGCGGTCGCTCACGTCAGATTCAGGCCACCGTCCAGCACGATCACCTCGCCGGTGAGGTAGCTGCCGGCGATCAGGGCGGCCACCAGGTCGGCCACGTCGGCGGGCCGGGCGGGGCGGTGCATCGGGGCGCGTTCGCGCCAGAGTTGGTGGGCCTCGGCCCAGTCCCTCGTCATCGGGGTGTCCACCAGACCGGGCGCCACCGCGTTGACCCGGACCTCCGGCCCGAGCGCGGCGGCGAGGAGGCGGGTGACGTGGTTCAGCGCGGCCTTGCTCGCCGCGTACGGGACGGACGAGCCCTTGGGGCGCACCCCGGCGTGGCTGGTGATGTTCACCACGCTGCCGCCGCCGGGTGCCTCGCGGAGCGCCGGGAGCGCCTCCGTGCACAGCACCCAGGGGGCGATCAGGTTGACCTCCAGCAGCCGGCGCCAGTCCGCCGGGGTCGCGGCGGCCAGGTCGGCGTGCGGGACGGGCCAGCTGATGCCCGCGTTGTTCACCAGGACGTCGAGGCGGCCGAGGCGGTCGAGGGCGGTCCCCACCAGGGCCCGCGTCTCGTCCTCGACCTCCAGGTCCGCCCGTACGTACGTCCCGCCGAGCTCCGCCGCCAGGGCCTCGCCGGCGTCGGTGCTGCGCCGCGAGTGCACGACGACCCGCATCCCGTCCCCGGCCAGCCGCCGGGCCACGGCCTCGCCGATGCCGGACGTGGAGCCGGTGACCAGGGCCACGGGGCAGTCCTGTGCTGCTGCTGTTCCCATGCGGGTGGATCCTGCCATCGGCGCCGGGCGGCTGCTCGGGCCGGTGGACCGCCGCCGGGGTCCGGCGGGTCCGTCACTTGCCCTCGGCCAGGGTGTGCGCCACCAGCGCGTTCGCGTGGCCGTGGCCCAGGCCGTGCTCCGTCTTGAGCCAGGTGACGAGCTGCATGTGCCGGGTCAGCGGGGAGCTGCGGATCAGTTCCACCCATTCCTCGATCGGGCGGCCGTACTTCTTCTCGATGGAGGGGAAGTAGCTGGCGGGGCCCTTCACCGGCTCGGTCATGTGACTCACGTCCTTTCGTGCCGTCGGTGTCGCCTTCCATGACCGTGGCCGACGGCGGAACTCATCGGTGGGTCACCGGTCGTCTCCGCCCAGCAGTCGGCGGGTTGTCGCCACGCCCCACTGGTCCAGCGACAGCAGCCGGTCGCTCGACGCCATCAGGCCGCCGGTCGCCTCGACGTGTGCCGCCCAGCGTTCGCGGGTCTCCACGGCCGGGCGGGCCATCAGGCAGTCGGGGTCGTTGACCCAGAGGCGGCCGTGCTGCCACTGGCGTCCGGTGCCGGTGAACTCGGCCGGGTCCTGGCCGGGTTGGCTGTAGTCGTCGGCCTCGGGGCGGCGGTGCGGGGCCGTGTCCGGGCTGACCCGCATGGCGTCGAAGAGGCCGATGGAGGGGAGGATCGGGGCGCCGCAGCCCAGGAGGTAGGCGTCCTCGCCGATCGCCGCACGGATGAGGCGTATGCCGTCCCGGTACGCCGTGAGCGCGTCCGTGCCGGAGTGCCGCACGCCCTCCAGCGCGTCCACCTCGGAGTGCCCGCCCTCCCGCGCGTCCACCGACGCGTGCCGCACGCCCTCCAGCGCCCCCGCATACAGGAAGTCGACCTTGAAGTAGTCGTAGCCCTCGGCGCGCAAGGTCCGGAACACCGACGTCAGGTACTCCGCCGCCTCGGGGTGGGTCGTGTCCAGGACGCTCAGGTCGTGGCCCCAGTTGCGGCCGGCGTGCAGGAAGCCGCCGGCGGGGTCCTTCACCAGCCAGTCGGGGTGTTCGGCGGCCAGGTCGCTCGCCGGGTCGACCAGGAAGGGGGCCGTCCAGATGCCGGCCCGGCGTCCCCGGGCGCGGATGGTGTCGGCGATGCCCGCGCGGGAGCGGAAGCGGCCGGAGAGGGTGAGCCAGTCGCCGAGGGCCTTCTGGTAGCCGTCGTCGATCTGGACGACCTCGATGGGCAGGTCGAGGGTGTCCATCGCGCGCAGGTTCTCGTGGATGTCGTCCTCGGTGACCTCGGTGAAGTACTCGTACCAGGAGCACCAGACGGTGGGCGCCGGGCGGGGCGGCCGGACGGCGAGGGACGCGGCCCACTCCTCCAGTACCGCCTGGATGCCGGTCCCCGTCCACTCCTTCACCGGGCCGTCGGCGCTCACCTGGGCGACGGCTCCGTCCACGACGAGCCTGATGGACGGGACCTCGCGGACCGGGTCGGGGGCCGCCCAGAGGCGGACCGGGGTGCCGTCGCCGGGGTCCAGGGCCAGCAGCCCCTCGCCCTGGAAGGTGCCCTCCGGGACGGTGACGCCGGGGCGGTAGCAGACGGTCGCCCAGTTGGCGTTGGCCGGGCGGTACGGCTTGTCGCCGAGGGCGTAGCTGCCGCTGGGGCTCCAGGACTGCCAGCCCTCCTCGTGGACACGGGCGCCGGCCGGGTCCACGGGCACGGAGGCGACCGGGGTGAAGGCGTGGGACACGGTGGTTCTCTTTCGGTTGTGCAGGGCCGAGATGATCGGCATGTTCTCACCGGTGGAGATGAGGACGATGGCCCAGCGTGTTCCCGAAGCAGTGCGGCAGGTCGGCAGGTCCGGCCGTCGGACGCCCTGCCGGTGACCGGCTACCCGATCTCGACCTTGTTCGTCTCGCTGACCTGGTCGGTCTCGGAGATCCGCACGGTCGTCCGCATCGTCCAGGTCCCGGCGATGGGCAGGGTGAAGTCGCTGGTGCCCCAGTAGCCGCCCTGGTCGGTGAGCCGGGCGTCGAGGGGGCCGATGTCCTGGGACGGCAGGGTGAAGGTCAGCCGCAGCTCGGGGACGGTCGCGAAACCGCCGTCGGCGCCGTAGACGATCGCCTGCACCTGGTTCTGGCCGACCCGGCCCGGGTCGAGGGTGATCTGCACGGTGCCGCGTCCGGCGGGGCCCATGTCGAAGGGCACGTTCGTGACCGAGGCGACGGGCAGTCCGCCGCCCGGGGTCGCCGTGGCCGCATCCTCCGCCGCCCGCCCGGGCAGCGTGCCGGTCAGCACGGTCGTGAGGACCAGCACCACGACACCCACGGTGATCTCGACGGCCACGGACCGCCGCAGCCCGCGCCGGTACCCGTCGTCGCCGGGGGCGTCCGCGGTCTTCTCGGGCGCGGGCAGCGGCGGCCCGCCCACCGGCTCGGGCACCCGCTCCCGCTCCTTTACGACGCTCTCGGCGTCCACCGTGACCAGCCGTGCCGTCCACTGCCGTGACAGCCCGGCCGCGCCGAGCAGCACGAGCACCGCCGCGAGCTTGAAGAGCAGGAGACGGCCGTACGACGTCCCCGTCAGCGCCGCCCAGGAGCCGAGGCCGCGCCAGGACTGGTAGACGCCGGTCACGACCAGGACGGTCACACAGGCGAAGGCGAGGCGGGAGAAGCGGGCGACCGTGGCGGCCTCGACGACGGGGGCCCGGTACAGGGTGGTGACCAGGGCGGTGAGGCCGCCCAGCCAGGCCGCCATCGCGAGGACGTGCAGCACGGAGGCGGTCATCGCCACCGGCACCTGGATCCCGGCGGAGGCGTGCTCACCGGCGGCCCAGGTGAGGGCGAGGGCGACGGCGAGGACACCGCCGGCGATCCGGGTGCCCTTGGCGCTCCACGCCTTGCGCACCCAGCGCAGGTACAGCGCGGTGAGCGCGAGCAGCGCCAGCCGGGCGAGGAGGACCTGCCCGGGACGGGTCGTCAGCGTCCGGTCGAAGCCGTCGAGGGCCGGGGCCGTGCCCGTCTCGTACGAGGCCCGCAGCAGCAGCTGGGCGACGGTCGCGGCGGCCAGGATCCCCCAGCCCGCCCACAGCAGCCGGGGCAGCACGGTCGCGTCCGCGGGGCGGCAGGCGGCGAGGAAGACGGCCGTGCCGATGAGGAGGGCGGCGGCGAGATAGGCGAGATAGCGGGCGATGTTGTAGAGCGTGGCCGTCGTCGGGTTCTCCACCGGGCCGGGGTCCACGACCGCCGAGGTGACCGAGGGCTTGCCCACCGAGAACGTGAACGCGCCCGACACCGGGTGGCTGTCCGCCGAGACGACCCGCCAGGCCACGGTGAAGGTGCCCTCGCCGAGACCCTTCGCGGGCAGCGTCACGCGGGCCGTGTCGGAGCGGCCCGGCACATGCTCGGGTTCGCCGGTGCGGACCCGCCGGTTGTCCGGGTCCAGGACGCGGAAGGAGTCGTCGAGCAGGCCGACGGACTCGGTGAAGGTCAGGGTGAGATGGCGGGGCGCGGACTTGAGGACGCTTCCGTCCTCGGGGTCGCAGGCGCGGAGGGCGGCGTGGGCGGACGCGGGTCCCGCACCGCCGAAGAGGAGCAGGACCAGCACGGTGCCCAGCAGCACCAGCCCTTGAAATCGCCGCCGTCCTCGGCCACCGTCACGCTCCACGTCAGTACTCCGCTCCGTGCCGCCGCTCCGGGACATGTACGTACGCGAGCCGCGGAACACTCACCAGGTCGGGCGCGCCGACACCCCGCCGTCGACGACCAGGTCCTGCCCGGTGATCCAGGAGGCGAGCGGGGAGGCGAGGAAGGCGCAGGCGTCGCCGATGTCCTCGGGGCGGCCCAACCGGCCCAGGGGAGCGGCCTGTTCCCAGCGCCGCACGCCCTCCGGCCAGGCCTCGGCCAGCCCGTCCCGGTCGATCAGGCCCGGGGAGACGCTGTTGACGCGGATGCCGCGCGGCCCGTACTCCAGGGCGGCGGACCGTGCGTGCATGACGACGGCGGCCTTCGCGGCGGAGTAGTGGGCGTGCCCGGCGGCGGGGGCGTGGGCCTCGATCGAGGCGATGTGCGTGACGGACCCGCCCCCCTCCATCGCCTCGGCCGCCGCCTGCGTGCACGCGAACACGCTCGACAGGTTGGCGTCCACGACCTCCCGCCACTCCTCGGCGGTCATCCCGGGCAGCCCCTGGACCGGTTGCACACCCGCGTTGTTGACCAGCGCGTCCAACCGCCCGCCACCCCACTCGGCGGCCTCCCGGACCAGCCGCCGGCACTCCTCCTCGTCCCGCAGCTCGGCCCGCAGCACGACGGCCCGGGCCCCCGTCTCCCGTACCCGCGCCGCCACTTCCTCCGCCGCCGTCACCGACGTACGGCAGTGGACCGCGACCGCCGCCGCGCCCCGTTCGGCGAACCGCAGGGCGATGCCCCGGCCGATGCCGCCGCCCGCGCCGGTAACCAGGGCGACCTGTCCTTCGAGGAGTCTCATGGACGGCACAGTCCCGCGATCCGGTCGGCCTGGGCGGGATAACGCGCCAGCAGCGTCTCCGGGTCGCCGTGCTCGTACCCCCCGTAGGTGAACCCCGGAGCCATCGTGCACCCGAAGAACGTCCAGGCGCCGAGGCTGCGGCCGCCCATCCAGGTGCCGGCGGGGACGGTCAGCTGCACCGACTGTCCGGCGAGGACGTCCGGGCCGAGGACCGCCGTGCGGGACGTGCCGTCGGGGGCGAGCAGGAGCAGTTCCAGGGGGTCGCCGAGGTAGTGGTGCCAGATCTCGTCGGCGGGCAGGCGGTGCAGGGCCGAGTAGTCGTCCGCGGTGAGGAGGGCGACGATGGCCGTGCCCTCCGGGCCGCCGTCCGCGCGCTCGGGCCCCTCCCAGGTGCGGCGGAACAGGCCTCCTTCGCGCGGGATCGGTTCCAGTCCGTAGTGGGCGACGAGGTCATCCGGGGTCACCCGGGGAACACTACCTCCCGGTGCAGGAAGGCCAGTTGGGCATGCTTCTCGGGCAGATACACGTCCGGGAGGTCGATCTCCGGCAGCACGACCCGCTCCCCCGCCACGAACCCCTGCCGCAGGAAGCGGGCGATCGCCTTCTCGTTGCGCACGTCGGGATCGACGACGACCCGGCGACGGTCGAGGACCACCAGGACGTAATGCGCGACGGCGCCCAGCAGCGCCGCCGACCAGCCGGAGCGGGCGCCCGAGGTGGGGTCGGCGGGCCCGAGGAGCAGGTGGACGCCGATGTCGCCGGCCTGCACGGCGTAGCACTCGCTGACCCGGTCGGCCTCGGGCTCGTAGGTCTGGAGCAGGCCGACCGGTTCGCCGTCCTTCTCCAGGAGGTAGGCGTGGTGGGTGTCGAGGGTGTCCATGTGGGCGTAGATGTCGGCCACTTGGTCCTGGGTGAGCCCGTTCATGCCCCAGAAGGCGGCGCGTTCCTCACGGACCCAGCCGTGCACCAGCCCGGCGTCGGCCTCGGCGTCGAGCCGGCGGACGGCGACGGTGCCGAAGCCGTCGACGTCCTGCTGGTGCACATAGAGGTCAGACATCGCTCTCCTTGCTGAGCTGTTCGAAGTCGGTGACGACCGGGACCAGGTCGCCGCCGAGCCACAGGGGCTGTTGATCACGGTGGTGGGGCGAGCCGGGCACCCCGCAGGCGCCGAACGGCACCACCCAGCGGCTGTCCGCACGCCGGGCCAGGTCCCAGACGTACCGCGCGGCGGGTCCGCGCGCGGCCAGGTCGGTCAGCCCCGGGAGCGCCGAGGTGCACAGCACGCAGTCGTGGTCACCGGAGAGCCCCGGTGCGTCGTACGACGGGTCCGGCAGCGCCCGCCACGGCACCAGGCGGTGCGTCTCGCCCCACGTCGTGGCCGACCCCGCCAGGGCCACCTCCTCGACGGCCGCACGCACCTCGGCCGGCCGGTCGATGCCGTACAACTCCTCGGCCCGCAGCAGGTGTTCGAGCGCGTAGCCGATGCGCGGGGTGAGCGCGAGCCAGGGCAGGAGGACCTCCGGGTAGGCGGGCGGGGTGGTGAGCGCGGCGAAGGCGGGGTGCGCGGCGAGCCGTCGTACGAGTGCGGTGCGCACCGCCGCGAACAGCGCCGCGGCCGAACTGTCCGCGTCCATACGGCGGTTCCAGGCGAGGAGGGTCGCCCTGAGCTCGGTGGCCGCCGGGCTCAGGTCCGTGAGGGCCGCCAGGTGGTCCAACAGGGGCCCGGCGGAGGCGAGATGGGTGTCCATGTGGATGGCCGGCATGTCGGCGGCCGTCCACTTCTCCTTCCCGGCGAGCAGTTCGGCGATGCGGTCGGCGCGGTGCGGCGGCGCGAACTCGACGCCGAGCGGTGCGGCCGGGCCGCGCTGGTTGGCCATCACGGCGACGCCGTCGGTGAGGCCGGCGCGGGGCATGTCGTGCCAGCCGGTCCACTCGTGCCCGGCCTCCCAGGCGGGCACCACCCGGGTGCGGTTGGCGGTGGACCGTACCGGCACCCGGCCCGCGACGCGGTGCAGCAGCCCGCCCTCGGTGTCGGCGGCCTGCACGACGTTGACCGGCTCGGCCCACTGGTCGAAGGCCCGGTCGACGTCCGCGATCCGGCGGGCGCGCAGCAGGGGGAGGAGGGTGCTGAAGCCCAGGTCGCCGGTGACCCGGGGCGGGGTGCGCAGGCTGAGGGCGAGCGGGGTGCCGTCGTCGAGGCCTTCCGGGCCGCCGGCGATCACCGGGCCGCGCGCGGTCTCGATGACCTCGACCTCCACCGGTTCCTCGCCCGCGATCGCGATGGTCTCGGTGTGCCGGGAGGCGCGCCGCCATGTCCCGTCCGGGTCGAGGGCTTCCACCCCGGCCCCGGTGCGGCGCAGCTTCTCGCGGTAGAGGTCCTGGTAGTCGGCCATGGCGTTGGTGATGGCCCAGGCGACCGTGCCGGTGTGACCGAAGTGGGCGATGCCGGGGACGCCGGGCACGGCGAGTCCGATGACGTCGAACTCCGGGCAGGACAGGTGGATCTGCTGGTAGACGCCGGGGTCCTCGATGAAGCGGTGCGGGTCGCCGGCGATGACGGCCCGGCCGGTCGCGGTCCGCTCGCCGCTCACCAGCCAGCCGTTGCTGCCGGACGTGCCGGGGCCGTCGGTGGCGAACAGTCCTACGGCCTCCTCCCCGAGGTGCCGGACGGCCTGCTCGCGCCAGAGCTTCGCCGGGAAGCCCGCGAAGAGGACGTGGGTGGCGAGCCAGACGCCGAGCGGGGTCCAGGGCTCCCAGCGGCCGGGGGCGCCGAGCGGGAGTTCGGCGCCGGTGAGGCCTTCGTTGACGCCGTCGACGTACGCCCGTACCCAGTCGGCCGTCTCGGGGTCTTTCACGGAGAGGTCGGCGAAGCAGCGTCTCGCGGTGTCGTCGAGGCGGGCGCGTCTGACGAAGCGGTCCCAGGGGAGGGCGTCGACGCCGAGGACGGCGGCCGAGGTGCCGCGGGCGCGGTGCCGTTCGACCTCCAGCTGCCAGGCGCGGTCGCGGGCGGTGACCAGACCCTGGGCACGGGCGAGTGCGCGCACGCCGTCCGCCCGCAGATGCGGGATGCCCCAGGCATCTCGGTAGATCTCGGCGCTCACTCTGCGGCTCTCCCGTGCTTTAGGTTAGGCTCACCTAAGTATGTCGGGTGGAATCGTACGCGAGGGGTGAAGAGGCGATGGGGCAGGGGCACGGCTGGGAGGGCGCGGTCCTCAGACTGCTGCGCGCGAAGGACTTCGTCCTGACGGTGACCGGCGCCGAGGACGTCACCCCGCACTACCGGCGGCTCCACTTGAGCGACGGCGGCCTGCTCGCCGCGACCGGCGTGCACCCGACGATGTGGGTCCGCCTCTGGTTCTCCGACGCGGGCAAGCCGCACCAGCGGGCGTACACCCTCGTCGACCCGGACCCGGCGGCCGGCACCTTCAGCCTGGAGTTCGCGCTGCACGAGGGCGTGGCCAGCGACTGGGCGCGCGCGGCGAAGCCCGGCGACACGATCGAGGCCACGGTCCACGGCACGGCCTTCGAACACCCCGACCCGGCCCCGACCCATGTCGTCGCGATCGGCGACCCGGCCTCCCTGCCCGCGATCAACTCCCTCCTGGCCGCCCTGGACTCGTCCCCGGCGACGATCTGGTTCGAGGGCGCCCGCGACGGCCTCCCGTTCCGCACGGACGCGTCCCGCCACGACGTCCGGGCCTCCTCCGCGCTCGTCGACGAGGTGAAGAGGGACCTGCCCGACCTCCTCAAGGCCCACCCGGACGCGTACGTCTGGATCGCCTGCGACACCCGCACCACCCGCACCCTCTCCGCCTACGTCCGCAAGGAACTGGGCGTGCCGAAGGACCGGATGCACGCGCTCGGCTACTGGCGGGCGGCCTGACCCGGTACGCGGCATGATCGGGGTCATGGACGTCACCCTGCACCTCGCCCAGGACCCCGAGGCCGACGCACTCCTCGGACGTTCCCCGCTCGCCGCGCTCGTCGGGATGCTGCTGGACCAGCAGGTCCCGATGGAGTGGGCGTTCAAGGGGCCGCGGACGATCGCGGACCGCCTCGGCGGCGACGACCTCGACGCCCACGAGATCGCCGCCCAGGACCCGGAGGCCTTCGCGGCCCTGCTCTCCGAGAAGCCGGCGGTCCACCGCTACCCGGGCTCCATGGCCAAACGCGTCCAGCAGCTGTGCCAGTACCTCGTCGAGCACTACGACGGGAACGCCGAGCTGATCTGGAAGGGCGTGCCGGACGGCCGCGAACTCCTCCGCCGCCTGGAGGAACTCCCCGGCTTCGGCAAGCAGAAGGCCCAGATCTTCCTGGCGCTGCTGGGCAAGCAACTGGGCGTCACCCCGAAGGGCTGGCGGGAGGCCGCGGGCGCGTACGGCGAGGCCGGGTCCTTCCGGTCCGTCGCCGACATCAAGGGCCCCGAGTCCCTGACCAAAGTGCGGGCGCACAAGCAGGAGATGAAGGCCGCGGCCAAGGCGGCGAAGGCCGCCAAGCAGTAACCCGGTCGGCTCAGCCCGCCTCGCACGGCGGCCGCCCGCGGTCCCAGCATGGACCATGACCGAGGCACCGAGCGGCTCCTCCTGGAGCCCGGAGTACGACGACCGCAAGGTCCACGCCCAGCGGCGGACCGCCGAGCCGGAACCCCCCTTCGAGGGCCCCCTCCACGCCCTGTCCAAGGCGGCCTGGCAGGTGGTCCTGATCACCGGCCTCGCCTCCCTCGTCCTCGGCGTCCTCGTGCTGGTCTGGCCGGGCTCCACACTCCTCGCCACCGGCATCCTCTTCGGCGTCTACCTCGTCGTCAGCGGCGTCTTCCAACTGGTCTCCGCCTTCGGCACGCACAGAACGACCGGCCTGCGCGTCCTCGCCTTCATCAGCGGCGCCCTGTCGATCCTGCTGGGCCTGTTCTGCTTCCGCGGCCCCATGCAGTCGATCCTGCTGCTCGCCCTGTGGATCGGCATCGGCTGGCTGATCCGCGGCATCACCCAGACCCTGGCCGCCGCCTCCGACCCGTCGATGCCCGCCCGCGGCTGGCAGGTCTTCCTCGGGATCATCACGTTCGTCGCCGGCATCGTCCTCATCGACTCCCCCTTCGAGTCGGTCGCCGTCCTCACCGTGGTCGGCGGGATCTGGCTGGTCGTCGTGGGCGTCGTCGAGATCGTCACGGCGGTACGGATGCGGGGGCGGGCACGCCGGGTGCCGCGCGAGGTGTGAGCGGGTAACCCGTGCGGGCGGATCTGACGGACGACGCGATGGACCCCGTACTCCCCGGGGCAGACCAGCAATCATGAGCAGCACCCGAACCTGGCTCCGCGCCTTCGTCCTGCTGCTCGCGCTGCTCGTGCCGGTCGCACCCGCCGGGGCGCCCGCCGCCGCCGTGCCGGTCGCGGCCGGTGAGGTCGCCGAGTACGACGTGCTCGACACCGTCCTGCGACCGGCCGACCGGCAACCCGTCGCCCCGCCGCGTCCCGCGCCCCGCGTCGAGCCGGCCTCCCCCGTCGCCTCGGAGGGCACACCGCTCCCTGCGCCGCCGCACCCCTCGTCTCGCCTGCTCGCCCTCCGCACGGTGGTCCTGCGCTGCTGACCGGCCCTCGCGACCGAGGCCGTTTCAGCAGCGAACGCAAGGAGCACGACCACCATGCCCGTCGACCCGTACGCCGTCCTGCGCGCCCTCCTGCGCGCGGAAGCCGCCCGCAGCGCGCCCAAGCCGCAGGTCCCGCAGGTCCCGCAGGCACAGAAGCCGCCGGTGAAGGAAGGGAAGCGCGGCTGAGCCAGTGGCGGAGGCGGGGCCTCCGGGTGACCGGGGTTACCGCCTCCGCTTGGCCGTGCCGAAGATCGAGCGGGTGATCTCACGGCCGATCTGGGTGCCGAGGGAACGCGCGAGGGACTTGAACATGCCGCTGCCGACGACCTGTTCGACGACGGAGGGCTCCTCCTTCGGGGCGGCCTTCTTGGCGGCGGTCTTCTGGGGCGGGGCCGTCTTCATCTCGTCCGGGCCCTTCGCCCCGCGGGACGCGGTCAGCCTCTCGTACGCCGATTCTCTGTCCACAGCCTGTGCGTAACGTCCGTGCAGCGGCGAGGCCCCGACGGCCTCGTCGAGGGCGGTGGGCTCGATCGGGCCCATCAGGGACTCGGGGGCGCGCAGCCGGGTCGCGGCGACGGGGGTGGGGGCGCCCTTCTCACTGAGGACCGTCACCACGGCCTCACCCGTGCCGAGCCCGGTGAGCAGCTCCTCCAGGTCGTACGCCGAGTCGGGGAACGTCTTCACCGTCGCCTTCAACGCCTTCTGGTCGTCCGGAGTGAAGGCCCGCAGCGCGTGCTGCACGCGATTGCCCAACTGGGCGAGGACATCGGACGGTACGTCCTTCGGGGTCTGCGTCACGAAGAAGACGCCGACCCCCTTCGAGCGAATCAGCCGGACGGTCTGCGTGATGGAGTCAAGGAACGCCTTCGAGGCGTCGTGGAAGAGCAGATGCGCCTCGTCGAAGAAGAAGACGAGCTTCGGCTTGTCCGCGTCCCCGACCTCCGGCAGATCGTGGAAGAGGTCGGCGAGGAGCCACATCAGGAACGTCGAGAACAACGCCGGTTTGTCCTGCACGGCGGGCAGTTCGAGGACGGAGACGATGCCGCGCCCGTCGGACGCCGTGCGCATCAGGTCCGCGGTGTCGAACTCCGGCTCACCGAAGAAGTCGGCCATGCCCTGCGCCTCGAAGGCGGTGAGCGAGCGCAGGATCACGCCGGCCGTGGCGGTGGAGAGGCCTCCGATGTTCCTCAGCTCGGGCTTGCCCTCGTCGGAGGTCAGGAAGGTCACGACGGCCCTGAGGTCCTTGAGATCGACGAGTTCGAGCCCCTTCTGGTCGGCGTAGTGGAAGATCAGGCCGAGGGACTGCTCCTGGGTCTGGTTGAGCTGGAGGACCTTGGAGAGCAGCAGCGGGCCGAAGTCGGTGATCGTGGCCCGTACGGGGATGCCGTGGCCGATGCCGCCGAGGGCGTAGAACTCGGCCGGGAAGCCGGTCGCCGCCCACTGCTGATGGACGTCCCGCGCACGTTCCTGGACTTTCTCGTTCGGCCGGCCCGGCGCCGAGATCCCGGACACGTCCCCCTTGATGTCCGCGAGGAACACCGGCACGCCCTGCGCGGAGAGCTGCTCGGCGATCAGCTGGAGCGTCTTGGTCTTGCCGGTGCCGGTGGCGCCCGCGACGAGTCCGTGCCGGTTCAGCATCGGCAGCGGAATCCTGACCTGCGCGTCCGGCAGACACGCCCCGTCCCACAGCAGCGCGCCGAGATCGAGGGCCGGCCCGGCGAAGGCGTACCCGGAGGCGATCTCCAGGGCCTCCTTCGGGAGCGCGGGGGCACTGCCCGGCGCCTCGGGAGCGGTGGCCGGCGGCATGGTCTCGCTGTCACTCATCTCAGGCACCTGTTCCGGTTTGCCCCCGTTTACGGCATCTTTTCCAGCATCACACTCCGTCGCCATGGCTGCGCCCGGAAGGTCTTGACCGGTAGGCTTTCCGTGTGATCTTCAAGCGCATCGGAAACGGCCGGCCGTACCCCGACCACGGCCGGGAAAGCACCCGGCAGTGGGCGGACGTCGCGCCGCGCCCGGTCCGCCTCGATCAGTTGGTGACGACCAAGGGGCAGCTCGACCTGGAAACCCTGCTCGCCGAGGACTCCACGTTCTACGGCGACCTCTTCGCGCACGTCGTGAAGTGGCAGGGCGACCTGTACCTCGAGGACGGGCTGCACCGCGCGGTGCGGGCGGCGCTCCAGCAGCGCCAGGTGCTGCACGCGCGTGTGCTGGAACTGGATTGAGTGACCACCCGGTGAAGGGTTGGCCCTTTCGGGTTCTCCTGCCCGGTATCCAATGATCATTTAGTAGGAATCGCCGCCGCGGCGCACTACGCTGCGCCCATGAGCATGCTGACTCCCCCAGGCATGGGCGGCAAGTACCGGATCACGGGGGACAAATACCCACGCATGCGCCGCCCCCGGCGGCGCGGCAGGCTCGTGGTCGCGCTGGTGGCGTCCGTCGCCGCGCTCGGTCTGGTCGGCTGGGGCACGTTGCAGCTCATCGGCATCTTCACCGGCAACGACGAGAAGGCGTCGGCGGCGGGTCCCAAGGCGGACTGCGCGACGAAGGCGTCCCCTTCGGCCTCGGCGTCCGCCTCCGCGTATCCGAAGCCGTCGCAGATCATCGTCAACGTCTTCAACGCCACGCCCCGCGCCGGGCTCGCCAAGGAGACGGCCGACGTGCTCAAGAAGCGCGGCTTCAAGATCGGCGACGTGGGCAACGCGACCAAGGAGTTCGACAAGAAGGTCAAGGGCGCGGGGCTGTTGCTGGGGCGTACGTCGGCCATGAGCACGTCGCTGGAGGTGCTGGGCACGCAGGTGGCGGGGGCCGAGGCGCGGGCGGACGGGCGCAAGGGTGCCGACGTGGACCTGATCATCGGCACGGGGTTCAAGTCGCTGGCGAAGAAGGCGGACGCGGACAAGGCGCTGGCCGCGCTGGGGAAGCCGCAGCCTGCGCCGACGTCGTCGAAGAAGAGCTGTTGAGGTTCGCGCCTTCTCGCCGTAGGGGTGCGGTTGTTGTGCGGCTGCGGGCCTGTTGTGGCTTGTCGCGCCCCGCGGCGGAGCCGCATGTTGATACGGCCCCGCGCCCCTTGAGGGCGTTTTACTCAGCGGCGCCGTAGAGGCGGTCGCCCGCGTCTCCCAGGCCCGGCACGATGTACCCGTGCTCGTTCAGGTGGTCGTCGACCGCTGCCGTCACCACCGTCACCGGCGTCCCCGCCAGCTCGCGCTCCATGAGCTCCACGCCCTCGGGGGCCGCCAGCAGCACCACGGCCGTCACATCGTCCGCGCCGCGCTTGATGAGCTCACGGATCGCCGCGACCAGCGTGCCGCCCGTCGCCAGCATCGGGTCGAGGACGTACACCTGACGCCCGGAGAGGTCCTCCGGCATGCGCGTGGCGTACGTGGACGCCTCCAGCGTCTCCTCGTTGCGGATCATGCCGAGGAAGCCCACCTCGGCGGTCGGCAGCAGGCGGACCATGCCGTCGAGCATGCCGAGGCCGGCGCGGAGGATCGGCACGACCAGGGGGCGCGGGTAGGACAGCTTCACGCCGGTGGTCCGGGCGACCGGCGTGTTGATGTCGACCTGCTCGGTGCGCACGTCGCGCGTGGCCTCGTAGGCGAGGAGGGTGACCAGCTCGTCGGCGAGACGGCGGAAGGTCGCGGAGTCGGTGCGCTGGTCGCGCAGCGTGGTGAGCTTGTGGGCGACCAGGGGGTGGTCGACGACGTGGAGACGCATGTCCACAACAGTAACCGGGCCCGCTGGGCCCGTCGTCCCGGCGATCCCCAAACCCCTGGGGAACACCAGTCACCCGCCCGCTGGCATCAAACCCCCCGTCGGAGGGAAAGTGGGAGGGACGTGACCGGGGTGGTGTGCCTATGCCAGTGCCTGTGCCCGAGCAGGAGCCGGGGCCGGAACCACAACAGGAGACCGACGCCGAGCGCCGTCGGCGGCGCGCCCAGTTCCTGCGCGATCTCGCCGAGGCCCGGGAGCTGCGGGACCGTGTCCAGCCCCGGCGCGCCAAGGTCGCGCGGCTGCGCCACGCCATGCGCATGCGCACCTTCCGCTGGTAGGCCTTGAGGCGTTCTTGGACCGCCTGATGCGTGTGCCACGGCGGGAGCCGCGTACGATCCCGCTGGTGGACGATCAAAACGGGCGGACACAGGGAGCCGAAGACGTCCCCTGATCGCTTCGTTTCTGCCACGATTCCGAGTGGGTGGGGCTCGGAGCCAAAGCCTCCCCGCCCGCAGACCTCCGCCGGGGGGACCCCCAACCGGCACGCCTATGACCAGTGGGAGAGTCACGGTGTACTTCGCCGCACTGCTCGCGCGCACCGAAGACGGGTGGGAAGCGAGCGACACAGAGCTCGACGATGTGGAGACCCTGTCGGATCTGGCCGAACTGGCCCGTGAAGCCTCGCCCGAGGACGACACGGTGCTGGTGCTCATCGAGCAGGAGGACGCCTGGTTCGGCGTCGTCCGGATCGACGGCGAGGACGACCCCCGTATCTACGTCTCGGACGCCGCCGCCGCTGCCCGCAGCAGTTACGGCGAGATCCTGCTCACCGACGAACTGCTCGGAAGGGAGCCCGGCGAGGACGACGCCGACCTGGAATCCCTCGACCTCGACGGCACCGAGGACGGCGAGGACGAGGACGACGACGACAGCGAGGGCGGCGGCTCCGCCGAGGCCGTGCCGCACGGCCCGGTCGGCGACCCCGAGATCCTCGACGACCTGGGTGTCAGCCAGAAGGAACTGAAGGCCCTGTCGGAGGACGCGCTCACCGAGATCGCCGAGGCCCTGGGCGCCTCGGAGGTCCTGGAGACCGTCCGCTGACCGGGGGCGTCCCCGTGGGGTCCCCGGACCCGGTACGCGACCGCTGGCGGGCCGCGATGCGGCTCGCCCTGGACGAGGCCGGGAAGGCCGGTGCGGACGTGCCCGTGGGGGCCGTCGTACTGGCCCCGGACGGCACCACCGTCCTCGGCGCCGGCCACAACGAACGCGAGGCGGTCGGTGATCCGACCGCCCACGCGGAGGTCCTGGCGATCCGCCGGGCGGCGGCCGAGCTCGGCGAGTGGCGGCTGACCGGCTGCACGCTGGTCGTCACCCTCGAACCCTGCACGATGTGCGCGGGCGCCCTCGTGCAGTCCCGGGTGGACCGGGTCGTCTACGGCGCCCGCGACGAGAAGGCCGGCGCGGCCGGCTCCCTCTGGGACGTCGTCCGCGACCGCCGCCTCAACCACCGCCCCGAGGTGATCGAGGGCGTCCTCACCGAGGAGTGCGCGGCGCTGCTCACCGAGTTCTTCCGCGCCCGCTGAGGGGCCCCGGATACCGATTTCAGAGCATGCCCCACCTTGCTGTAAGGTCTCCCTCGGTAGCGTGTCCGAGCGGCCGAAGGAGCTCGCCTCGAAAGCGAGTGTGGCGCAAGTCACCGAGGGTTCAAATCCCTCCGCTACCGCTTGAGAAGGGCCCCGTCGAAAGACGGGGCCCTTCGTGCGTGCCGAGGCGTGAGAGAGGCGAGAAGGCCTGAGCCTGCGGGCCGTTGGTCCTTAAATACGACGTGAAGTTACACTCGCCGCTGGCACACCAGTCCCAAAGAGCACCTCAGTCACGGGGGAGGCCGCGATGGCGGTGAATTCGAAGAAGGCCGCCGTCTATCTGCTCGTGGTCTTCGTGCTGTACGTGATCATCACGGACCCGGCCAAGGCCGCCGACTACGTCCAGATAGGGTTCGAGGGCATATCGGACGCCGCCAAGGCGATCGGCGACTTCTTCACCTGGCTCGCCGACGGGGCGCAGTAAGCAGTCACCAGGAGTGCTCATGATCCGCCATCTCGTCCTGTTCAAGCTCAACGACGGTGTCGAGCGCGACGACCCGCGCGTCGAGGCGGGTGTCGAGGCCTTCCGGACGCTGGAGGGGAAGATCGACGAGATCCGGTTCTGGGAGCTGGGGTGGAACCTCAGCGACCGGCCCATCGCCTACGACTTCGCCATCAACTCGGGGTTCGAGGACGTGGATGCGCTGCGCCGTTACGTCGAGCACCCGGAGCACCAGGCGGGGGTGGGGCTCTGGAAGGAGTTCGCCACCTGGGTGATCGCGGACTACGCCTACTGAGTCCAAGGCCCACCTCGTTCGGCCCCTCGTCGGAACGGCGGGGGGCTTTCGTGCGTCTTCCGCCTCAACTCTTCCCTCAACACGGGGTTATGAGGTGCTTGCACACAGTGCACATGTCTTGTGATGCTATGACCGCTTTTGACGGATGAGTTGACCGATGTAGACCGATGAAGAGGTGGCGTTGACCGTGTCGGCCAGTACTGCGCCGCCCCAGGAAGAGGCGCCCGTTCAGACCCCCGCGCCCGTCCAGGCTCCGGTGTCCCTCCAGCCCCCGGCGCCCGCCACCCCCCAGCGCAGCCGCGGAGCGGACACCCGGGCGCTCACCCAGGTGCTCTTCGGCCAGCTCAAGGGGCTCCAGCCGGGCACGCCGGAGCACAACCGGGTGCGCGGGGCGCTCATCGAGGCCAACCTCCCGCTCGTGCGGTACGCGGCCGCCCGTTTCCGCTCCCGCAACGAGCCGATGGAGGACGTCGTCCAGGTCGGCACCATCGGGCTCATCAACGCCATCGACCGCTTCGACCCGGACCGCGGTGTGCAGTTCCCGACGTTCGCGATGCCGACGGTCGTCGGCGAGATCAAGCGGTACTTCCGGGACAACGTACGGACCGTGCACGTGCCGCGCCGGCTGCACGAGCTGTGGGTGCAGGTCAACAGCGCGACGGAGGACCTGACCACGGCCTTCGGACGCACCCCCACCACCGCCGAGATCGCCGAGCGGCTGCGCATCGGCGAGGACGAGGTGCTGTCCTGCATCGAGGCCGGGCGGTCGTACCACGCGACCTCACTGGAGGCCGCCCAGGAGGGCGACGGACTGCCGGGCCTCCTCGACCGGCTCGGCTACGAGGACCCCGCCCTGGACGGCGTGGAGCACCGGGATCTCGTACGGCATCTGCTGGTGCAACTGCCCGAGCGGGAACAGCGCATCCTTCTTCTGCGCTACTACAGCAATCTCACCCAGTCACAGATCAGCGCGGAACTCGGCGTCTCCCAGATGCATGTCTCGCGGCTACTCGCGCGTAGCTTCCAGCGGCTGCGGTCCGCGAATCGCATCGAGGCCTGAGACTGGAGCTCCGGTCGGGAATCGGACGAGGCCCAACCGAATGCACAAGCGATAGATCACCTTCGCGAGCGAATCGCTCACCAGCACGGATCCCCACGGTTCTGCGCCGAAAAACCGTCAGACCCCCTTTATCCAGGGCGTATTCACGTCTCGCATGTCGACATGTCACTACAGCGTGTTGCCGACATGTGACATTCTGCCGGAAGCGCGTTTGCCGGGGCTTCGGCGCCGGTATTCAGGTGAAGGCTGACGTTCCTCGACGGAACGCCGGCCGCGACCGTCCCGCGACCCAGAGGGGGTGGCATGTCCGCAGACCAGGGCAGCTCGAAGGTGCTCACGCTCACGAAGAGCGAGTCCGCGCCCGCGCTCGACGCCGTAACCGCTGTCGAGGCCGCGCCGGCCCCGGCTCTCCCGGCCCCCGCGGCCTCGGGAGCCATCGACACCCGCACCCTGTCCCGCTCCCTCTTCCTGCGGCTCGCCGCACTCGACGAGAACAGCCCCGAGCGTGCCTACGTCCGGGACACCCTGATCGAGCTCAACCTCCCGCTGGTGCGGTACGCCGCCGCCCGGTTCCGCTCGCGCAACGAGCCGATGGAGGACATCGTCCAGGTCGGCACCATCGGCCTGATCAAGGCGATCGACCGCTTCGACTGCGAACGGGGCGTGGAGTTCCCGACGTTCGCGATGCCGACGGTCGTCGGTGAGATCAAGCGGTTCTTCCGCGACACCTCGTGGTCGGTGCGGGTCCCGCGCCGCCTCCAGGAGCTGCGGCTCGCCCTCACCAAGGCCAGCGACGAGCTCTCGCAGAAGCTCGACCGCTCCCCGACCGTCGCCGAACTCGCCGCGGTTCTCGGGGTGTCGGAGGAGGACGTCGTCGACGGCCTCGCGGTCGGCAACGCCTACACCGCCTCCTCGCTGGACTCCCCGGCCCCGGAGGACGACGGCGGCGAGGGCTCCCTCGCGGACCGCCTCGGCTACGAGGACACCGCCCTGGAGGGCGTCGAGTACCGCGAGTCCCTGAAGCCGCTGCTCGCCAAACTGCCGCCCCGCGAGCGGCAGATCATCATGCTGCGGTTCTTCGCCAACATGACCCAGTCGCAGATCGGCGAGGAGGTCGGCATCTCCCAGATGCACGTCTCCCGGCTGCTGACCCGGACCCTGGCGCAGCTGCGGGAAGGCCTCATCTCCGACTGAGGTCTTCATAATTGACGGAGTGTCAGCCACCATGGCCCGATGCTCCGTACGACACCGGGCACGACACCGAGTACGACATGGACGTATGGCCGTCGAGGCGCCCTGATCGGCGCATCGGCGGCCGTCGTCTGTCTGGGCGTGGCGCTGACCTCGTGCGGCAGCACGGGTGAGGGCTACACGGCCGTCGGGCCGCCGGCCGGCCCGCCCTCGTCCGTGCAGCCGACGGGGGACGTGCGGGTGGTGCCGCTCGAGAGCGGTGCGGCAAGCACCGGCGTCGGCAACTCCCGTGACCACACGGACGGTTCACCGGATCCGGACCTCCCGGCGCCGAGCGCCCACCCGTCCAGGGCCCGCGCGTCGGGTGCCCACCCGACGAGCGGCGCCAAGTCCGGTCCTACGGCGTCCGGTTCACCGTCCCCGACGGCGTCCTCCCGTCGTACGACCGCGCCCGCCGCGCTCACCTGGGACGCTCCCGTGCGGACGGCCACCGACCGGCGGTGGTGCGAGGACGTGACGCTCGTGTTCCGCAACTCCGGGGACGCGGCGGTCCGTTCGGGGACCGCGCGGTTCGGGACGCACGTCATCGGGGCGCTCGGGGTCGACTGGGGGACCGTCGAGTCGGAGGTGGCGCTTCCGGCGCCGGTCGGGGGCGGCGCGCGGAAGGAGCGGACGTGGACGGTGTGCGTCGAGGCGTGGCGCGTGCCGCTCGGCATGCACATCGAGACGCGGGACGTCGACGTCCGCTGGGAGTGACCCCGGGAACTACTTGAGCGCCAGCCAGGCCACCGCCGCGACGATCGCCACGGCGACGACGACACCGACGATCAGGCCGATGCGCGGGCCGGAGGAGGTGGGGGCGGCGGCCGCCTGCTGGCGGCCCTGCGGGCCCTCGTCGACGAACGCGCGGAACATCTGGGTGCTGCCGGCGGGGTCGTAGTTGCCCTGGGGGTCCTGGGTGTTAGCCATGCCCCGAGACACTAGCGAATCCGCCGTGTCGGCCCAAGTGCGGGGCAGGGACCTGCTCCAACGCCTCTCACATGCGCGTTTACGCTCGCAATACTTGCCTTTGCCAAGTTTTTATGCGGCCCTCACCCGTTTTATTTGCCTGTAGCAACCAACCTCTCCTATGGTTGCCCCAAGCAACGAATACGGGAGGTGGCATGGCCGGTCAGCCGCAGTACGAGGAGCTGATGCGCCAGTTCAGTGCCTTCGGTGCCGTGAAGCGGGAGATGGGGCGGATCCTGCCGTCCGACTGCCCGAGCGGTTCCGCCGCCGTGCTGACGCTGCTCGCCCGCCACGGGGACATGCGCATGAGCAAGCTCTCGGAGCTGCTCGCCGTGGACATGTCGGTGACCAGCCGCCATGCGGCGCACCTCGCCGAGCGCGGCTGGATACGGCGCTCCCCCGACCCGGCGGACAAGCGCGGTCGCATCCTGCACCTCACCCCGGCGGGCCTGGCCCGGCTCGACGAACTGTCGGAGCGGACCTGCCGGATGCTCGCCGAGCGGCTCAGTGACTGGAGCGACGACGAGGTGGCCCAGTTGAGCCGGCTCATGGCCCGGCTCCGGGCGAGCTTCGACGACGGCCGCGCCCCCGCCGCCCCTCCTGTGTTCGAAGAGACCACCCGTACACCCGCGACCACTTAAGAGAAGGAAGCCCATGGCAACGACCACACCAGCCGGTGTGCGGGCTCATGCCAAGCACGGGGGAGGCGCCGAGCATGCCCCGATGACGCACCGGCAGATCATGGAGGCGCTCTCCGGGCTGCTGCTCGGGATGTTCGTGGCGATCCTGTCGTCCACGATCGTCTCGAACGCCCTCCCGGAGATCATCGGTGACCTCGGCGGCGGCCAGTCCGCCTACACCTGGGTCGTCACCGCCGCCCTGCTGTCGATGACGGCCTCCACTCCCCTGTGGGGCAAGCTCGCCGACCTCTACAGCAAGAAGGCGCTCGTCCAGATAGCGCTCGTCATCTACGTGCTGGGATCGGCCGCGGCCGGACTCTCCCAGAACGCCGGCATGCTGATCACCTTCCGCGTGGTCCAGGGCATCGGCGTCGGCGGGCTCTCCGCCCTCGCGCAGATCGTGATGGCGGCGATGATCTCCCCGCGCGAGCGCGGCCGGTACTCCGGCTACCTCGGCGCGACCTTCGCCGTCGCCACCGTCGGCGGCCCGCTGCTCGGCGGTGTCATCACCGACACCTCGTGGCTCGGCTGGCGCTGGTGCTTCTACGTCGGTGTGCCCTTCGCCGTGATCGCGCTGATCGTGCTGCAGAAGACCCTGCACCTGCCGGTCGTGAAGCGGGACGTGAAGGTCGACTGGGCCGGCGCGTTCTTCGTCGCGGCGGCGGTGTCGCTGCTGCTGATCTGGGTCACCTTCGCCGGTGACAAGTACGACTGGGTGTCCTGGCAGACCTACGCCATGGTCGGCGGCTCGATCGCGCTCGCCCTGATCTTCGTGCTGGTGGAGTCCAAGGCCTCCGAACCCCTCATCCCGCTGCGGCTGTTCCGCAACCCGACCATCACTCTGTCGTCGATCGCGTCGATGTTCGTCGGCACCGCGATGTTCTCCGGCACGGTCTTCTTCGCCCAGTACTTCCAGCTGGCCCGCGACAAGTCCCCGACCATGTCCGGCGTGCTGACCATCCCGATGATCGGCGGTCTGTTCGTCTCCTCCACCGTCTCCGGGCAGTTCATCACCCGCACCGGCCGCTGGAAGGCCTGGCTGGTCAGCGGTGGCGTGCTCATCACGGCGGGCCTCGGCCTGCTCGGCACCATCCGCTACGACACGGACTACTGGAAGACCGCGATCTTCATGGCCCTGCTGGGTCTCGGCATCGGCATGATGATGCAGAACCTGGTGCTGTGCACGCAGAACCAGGTCGAGCCCAAGGACCTCGGTTCGGCGTCCTCCACGGTCACCTTCTTCCGGTCCCTCGGCGGTGCGATGGGCGTCTCGGTGCTCGGTGCCGTGATGGCCGACAAGATCACCGACTACGTCAGGGACGGCCTGACCGACCTCGGCCCCAAGTACGCCTCCCTCGCCTCCGGTTCGAACGGCTCCAGCGAGATCCCGGACATGGACAAGCTGCCCGCGCCGCTGCGCACGGTCATGGAGAGCGCGTACGGCCACGGCATCGCGGACGTGTTCCTGATCGCCGCGTGCCTGGCCGCGGCGGCCTTCCTGATCACGCTGTTCATCAAGGAGGTCCCGCTGAAGACCAAGGGTGCGCTGGCCCAGGCGGCGTCCGAGTCCGAGGCCGAGAAGGCTCCGGTGGAGGCTGTTACGGAGGCGCCGGTCGCCGAGGAGCGGGTGCCCAGCTGGGCCACCGCCGAGCCGGTCGCCGACGGCACCCAGCGGCTCGCCGCCGTGGCGACCGTCGAGGCCCCGGTCGCACCGTCCGGCGGCATCCCGGTCCGCGGTCACGTCCGCGGCGCCGAGAGCGCGCCCGTCCCGCAGGCCGCGGTCACGCTGATCTCGCTCGCGGGACGGCAGCTGGGCCGGTCGGTGACGCAGGCGGACGGTTCCTACGGGGTGGAGGCGCCCAGCGTCGGCTCGTACGTCCTGATCGCCTCCGCGGACGGCTTCCAGCCGCAGGCGTCCACCGTCGTGGTCAACGGCGAGCCGGTGGCGTACGACATCCTACTCAGCGGCACGAGCGGGCTGAGCGGGGTCGTGCGGGCCTCGGACGGCGCGCTGCCGGTGAAGGACGCCATGGTCATCGTGACCGACGTCCGCGGTGATCTGCTGGCCACCGGGACCACCGGTGAGCAGGGCGAGTTCGGCTTCGCCGAGCTGGTGCCGGGTGCCGTGACCGTCGCGGTGAACGCCGCCGGGTACCGGCCGCGCGCACTGCCCGTCGAGGTCGGCGGCACGGGGGTCACCCGGATCGAGGTGGAGCTGGACTCCGGCGCCCAGGTCCAGGGCGTCGTACGCGCGCCGCACGGTCCGCTGGCCGACGCACGGGTGACCCTCGTGGACGCGGCCGGCAACGTGGTCGGCACCGCCACCACCGGGTCGGACGGGGCGTACGCCTTCACCGACCTGGGCGGCGGCGAGTACACGGTCATCGCGACGGGCTACCCGCCGGTCGCGACGGCCCTGACGGTGACCGGGCAGGGGACCGACGGTCACGACATCGAGCTCGCGCACCCCGGCGAGTGAGTCACTGAGAACCCCGGCCCGTGGAGCGCGTCCCGAGCGGAGGCGCGCCCCACGGGCCGGACCCGTGTGAGGAGAGAAGAGCTGAGATGGGACTGACCGCGAGGATCCGTACCCGGGACGGATGGGCCGTGTCGCACGCGGTCGTCACGGTGACGGACATGACCGGCACGCAGGTGCTGCGGGCCGAGGCCGACGAGGAGGGCGCGGTACGCGACCCCGAGCCGCTGGCGCCCGGCGCGTACACCGTCATCGTCACCGCCGTCGGCTACGCGCCCGCCGCGTCGAGCGCGATCGTCACGGCGAGCGGCCGGGCCGAGGTCGGCACGGTCACCCTGGCCCGCCAGGGCGGCACCGAACTCCCGCCGCCGGGACCGTGGACCATCGACCCGGTGCACTCCAGCGTCGGCGCGGTCGCCCAGCACCTGGGCATCTCCAGCGTGCACGGCCGCTTCACGGACTTCGCCGGCACGATCGAGATCGCGCCGGACGACGTCACCAAGTCCCGGGTGGCGGCGGTGATCCGGGCCGCGTCCATCGACACGGGGAACGCGATGCGCGACGGCCATCTGAAGTCCGCCGACTTCCTGGACGTCGAGGTGCACCCCGAGATCACCTACCGGTCGACGGGCATCTCGCTCGCGGGCACCGACCGCTGGACGGTCCACGGGGAGCTGGGCATGCACGGTGTCGTACGCCCCGTCGACCTGGACCTCGCCTACCTCGGCACCGGCGCCGACCCGTGGGGCGGGACGCGGGCGGCGTTCCGGGCGACGACCGAACTGCGGCGGGACGACTTCGCGATGAACTACAACCAGGTCGTGCAGGCGGGGATCGCGGCGATCGGCACGACGCTGAAGGTGGAGCTCGACATTCAGGCGGTACAAGGGGAGTCCCTGCCTCCGCAGGCCTAGGGTGGGGCCATGGCACCGAGCATCGCTACCAACACCCGTGTTTCCCTCGACGAGTTGCTGGACTTCGTACGGCCCCGGCACAAGGCCCTGCTGCTGACCCGCCGGGCGGACGGCAGCCCGCAGGCGTCCCCGCTGACGTGCGGGGTCGACGACTCCGGGCGGATCGTCGTCTCCACCTACCCGGAGCGGGCCAAGACGCGCAACGCCAAGCGCGACGAGCGGGTCAGCCTCGTCGTGCTGAGCGACGACTGGAACGGGCCGTGGGTCCAGATCGACGGCACCGCCGAGGTCATCGACTCGCCCGACTCCGTCGAGCCGCTCGTGGAGTACTACCGGAACATCGCCGGGGAGCACCCGGACTGGGACGAGTACCGGGCCGCGATGCTCAAGCAGGGCAAGTCGATCATCCGGATCACACCGGAGAAGTGGGGTCCGGTGGCGACGGGGGGCTTTCCGGCCCGACTCGTCACGCCGGACGCCTGACCATCGCCTCGATCCCCGCGATCAGCAGATCGAGGGCGAAGTCGAAGTCCCGCTCCCACATCTCCTCGACCGTGTCGCCGCCCCGCGCCGCCATGATGTCCTCCGCCTCCTTGACGAGGTCGGCGGTCTGCGGGGCCTGGCTCACCGCGCTCATCGCGTCGCGGAAGTACTCGTCGGGGGTCATGCCGACCTGGACGGAACGGGCGTTGAACTGGCCCTCGATGGTGCCGAAGCCGTACACGAACTGGAAGACCGCGGAGATGGCCGCCGCCAGGCCGTGCGCGGGCAGGCCGGTGCGGCGGATGACGCCGTGGATGAACCGGGAGAAGACCAGGCTGTTCGGCCCGATGTTGAGAAACGTGCCGACCAGCGAGGACATCCAGGGGTGCCGGACCAGCAGGGAACGGTAGCCCCGGGCCAGCACGCGGAGTTGGTCGCGCCAGTCCTCGCCGTCCGCCTCCGGGTCGGGGAGGTCCAGTTCGCCGTAGGTGGCGTCGAGGGCGAGTTCGAGGAGGTCGTCCTTGGTGTCGACGTACCAGTAGACGGACATCGCGGTGACGTTCAACTCGGCGGCCAGCCGCCGCATGGAGAACTTGGCCAGCCCTTCACTGTCGAGGAGCCGGACGGTGGCCGAGGTGATGCGCTCACGGTCGAGCCCGGTGGGCTGACCGCCACCCCGGGCACTCCGCCGCGCCTTCCCTTCCAGCCACACACTGGTACGCGCAGCCCGCTGACCGGCCTTCTCCATGGCGCACCTTCCTAGCTTTGCGATCAACGATCACCTTAAGCGCCCTCTCAGCGGCCTAGGCACTTTCTCCCCGCTCAGCCCGCCTCAACAACGCGGCGGCAACCAGCCCACCGGCCAACACCGCAACGGCCCCCACCAGCAAACTGCTCTCCAGCCCAGAAGAGAACGCCTCCGTGAGACGCACCCGCTCCGCAGCCGACCGCGCCTCGGCCAACGCCGCCGGCAAGGACTCCGCCGCGAACCGCGAAGTCAGCACCGCGCCGAGCACCGCCACCCCGAGCCCCTGCCCGAACTCCGCCACCGTCCCGTTGATACCCGCTCCGATCCCCGCCTTCTCCCGCGGAATGGAGCTCATGATGGCGTGCGCCATCGCCGGGCTGGCGATCGCCGCCCCCGCCCCGATGAGCAGCAGCCCGATCAGCGTCCCGGCGTAACCGCCGGAGGCGAGCGTCGCGATGGACGCCAGCCCGGCCGCCATCAGCGCCATGCCCACTCCGATGGCGGTCGGGGTGCCCAGCTTCGTCGCCGCTTTCGCCGCCAGGCCCGAGAAGTTGAGGGCGACGATCGTCAGGGCGAGCGGCGCGGTGCGCAGACCGGCCTCCAGGGGGCCGTAGCCGAGGACGAACTGCATGTGCTGGGTGAGCAGGAAGAGCGAGCCGCCCATGCCGAAGGTGATCAGCACCGCGCCCGCGATGGCGCCCGTGAAGCGGCGGTTCCTGAAGAAGTGCAGGTCGAGCATGGGGTGTTCGATCCGGGTCTCCCAGTACCCGAACCCGCCCAGGACGGCCACCGCGACGGCCGCCGTCAGCAGCACCCGGCCCGACGTCCAGCCGTGCTCCGGACCGGAGATGATCGCGAAGACGAGCGCCGCCATACCGATCGTCGACAGCAGCGCGCCCAGCAGGTCGGGACGGTCTCCTCGCGGGCTCTTCGACTCCGGCACCAGCGTCACCGCGGCCACCAACCCCACCGCCGCGACCGGCAGGTTGATCAGGAAGATCGCGCCCCACCAGAAATGGTCCAGCATGAACCCGCCGAGCAGCGGACCGCACGCGAACCCGAGGGCGTTGACGGCCGCCCAGATGCCGATGGCCTTGGCGTGCTCCTCGGGCGCGAAGATCTGCATCACGACGGCGAGGGTGGTGGTCAGCAGCAGCGCGCCGCCGACGCCCATCCCGGCCCGCGCCGCGATCAACTGGCCGGTGCTGTCGGCCAGTCCGGCGACCAGCGAGCCGATGCCGAACAGGCTCAGGCCGGCGATCAGCATCTTCTTGCGGCCGTAGCGGTCGGCGGCGCTGCCCGCGGTGAGCAGCAGCCCGGACTGCACCAGGGAGTACGCGTTGATCATCCACTGGATGTCCGAGGTGGCCGCGCCCAGTTCACGGGTGAGCGAGGGGATCGCGACGTTCAGCACGGTGTTGTCGAGGACGACGGTGAGCTGGGCGAGGCAGATGACACCGAGGATGAGCCAGCGTTGGGGGTGGCTCTGGGCGACGGCGGCGGGTGCGGGAGCGGGAGCGGGAGCAGACATGTTGTACACCGTAGAGCGGTCGCTATACACCGTACAACGCGATTTCTCGCCGTCCCGCGATTTCTCGCCGTCCCGCTGTTTCTCGCCGTACGACGAGAAGGGCGGCGACCTCCACCGGTCGCCGCCCTTCACCGCGTCACGTCAGCTGCTCGCCTTCTGCGTCAGGTCGTAGAAGGTCGACGAACCCACCGTCACCTTCTTGAAGTTGGCCTCGACCCAGGAGGTGATCTGCGAGGACGTGCCGCTGCCGCCCATGCCGCCGCCGGAGCCGGACGAGATGAAGTAGTGGATCTTGCCGTCCTCGACGTACTGCTTGAACTGGGCCAGCGTCGGGGACGGGTCGGTGCCGTTGAAGCCGCCGATCGCCATCACCGGTTCGCCCGTGGAGAGTTGGTAGCTCGCCGCGTTCTGGGCGCCGATGGCCGCCGCGGCCCACGTGTAGTCGTCGGCGTCGGTCTCCAGCAGCTTCTTGGCCTCGTCGGAGACGGTCGCGCCGTTCAGCAGGCCGCCGACGCCACCGCCGCCACCGGCCATGCCGCCGCCGTCGCCCGTCCGAGTGCCCCCGGGGAAACCGTTGCCCTGCTGGTTCTGGGTGTTGCCGTTGCCGTTCTGCTGGTTCTGGCCCGGCATCCCGCCGCCCGGGAAGCCACCGCCACCGCCACCGGGACCACCGCCCCGGCCGCCCCCGCCGCCCATGCCCATGCTCGCGCCGGCCGGGCCGGCCGTCACGATGGAGCCGGTGTGGCCCTCCTGGAGGGTGCTGATGGTGTACGCGGTCGGGCCGGCGAGGGAGGCCACCAGGCCCAGGGACGCCGCCGCGAGGGCCAGTCGGCGGCTGATCCGGCCCGCGAAGATCAGGCCGAGCGCGGCGACCAGACCGCCGATCAGGACCAGCCACTTCAGCCAGGGCAGGTAGTCGGAGGTGCGGTTGAGGAGGACGTAGCTCCAGGCGGCCGCCGCCACGACCGACGCCGCGAGCGTGATCGACGCCCACAGTTCGGCGCGCTTCTCCCACAGCAGCCCGGCGCCCATGCCGATCACGGCCGCCAGGTAGGGGGCGAGGGCCACCGTGTAGTACTGGTGGAAGATGCCCGCCATGTAGCTGAAGACGACCATGGTGATGACCAGCGAGCCGCCCCAGACCAGGAACGCGCCGCGGGTGACGGACGCCCTGCGCGCCCTGCGCGTGGCCCACAGGCCCGCGACCAACAGGATCAGGGCCGCCGGGAGCAGCCAGGAGATCTGGCCGCCGATCTCGGAGTTGAACATCCGGTCCCAGCCGGTCTCGCCCCACTGGCCGCCGCTGTTGCCGCCACCGCCGCCGACGCTGCCGGTCTCCTCGCCGTTGAGACGGCCAAGGCCGTTGTAGCCGAAGGTCAGTTCAAGGAACGAGTTGTTCTGGGAGCCGCCGATGTAGGGGCGTGAGGAGGCGGGCCACAGTTCGACGATCGCGACCCACCAGCCGCCGGAGACGATCAACGCGGCGGTCGCGGCGGCCAGTTGGCCGAAGCGCTTCCTCAGCGACACCGGTGCGCAGACCGCGTACACGATCGCGAGCGGCGGCAGGATCAGGAAGGCCTGGAGCGTCTTGGCGAGGAAGGCGAAGCCGATCGCCACGCCCGCCCACACCAGCCACTTCGTCCGCCCGTCCTCCAGGGCGCGCACGACGAGATGGCAGGCGACCGCCATCAGCAGGGCCAGCATCGCGTCCGGGTTGTTGAACCGGAACATCAGCGCCGCGACGGGGGTGAGCGCGAGCACGGTGCCCGCGATCAGACCGGCCGCGGGGCTGAAACGGCGACGCACGGAGGCGTACACGACGGCGACCGTGCCGATGCCCATCAGCACCTCGGGCATCAGGATCGCCCAGGAGCTGAGCCCGAAGATCCGCACCGACAGCGCCATCGGCCACAGCGAGGCCGGGGGCTTGTCGACGGTGATGGCGTTGGACGCGTCGAGCGAGCCGAAGAAGAACGCCTTCCAGGACTGGCTGCCGGCCTGGACGGCCGCGGAGTAGAAGGAGTTGGCGTAGCCGGAGGAGCTCAGGTCGTAGAAGTACAGGACCGCGGTGGCGAGCAGCAGGCCCCAGAAGGCCGGGCGCGCCCAGCGGGGGTCCTCGGGCCGGCCGCGCCACAGTCCGCGCACGAACGGCTGCTTGGGCTCACCGGCCTCGGGGGCGGGCGGGGCCGGCGGAGCCGAGGGCTCCGGCACGGCCGTACTGGTGATGGTCATCGGGCGTCCCTCGGGTCGGTGTCGGTCGGGCGCACCGGCTGCAACTGCATGGTGGCGTCCCCCCAGGTGCGGTCCGCGGCTTCACCGGCGCGGAACTGGTCGTCGTACGTGAAGTGGTGGCCGCCCGCGCGCATCGGCAGCGGCGGGTGCGGTGGCCGGCCGGGTGTGTGGCTCGCGACCAGCGTCGACTCGCGGCGCTCGGGGAACACCCAGGCACGGAAGAGCAGGAAGCGCAGCACGGTGGCGGCGAGGTTGGCGACGATCAGGACCGCCAGTTCGGTGGAGTGCGCGGGGTCGCCGCCGGCCGCGTCGAGGGCGGCGAGCGAGCCGCTGGTCAGGGCGAGGCCGATACCGAAGACGACGAGGCCCTGCGCCTGGTGCCGGACGGCGCCGCCGCTGCCGCGCACCCCGAAGGTGAGCCGGCGGTTGGCCGCCGTGTTGGCGACGGCGGAGACCAGCAGCGCGAGCGCGTTGGCGACCTGCGAGCCGGAGAAGGTCCGGAAGCCGCTGTAGAGGAGGAGATAGAAGAGGGTCGACAGACCGCCCACGACACAGAACCCGACGAGCTGGCGGGCCAGCCCCTTCGGTACGTCCTTGATCTCGCGGTCGCGCGGGTCGTCGCCGAAGGGACGCGCGATCCGGTCCAGCGGCAGCGAGCCGGAGGCCAGCGCCTTGCCGACCCGCCACACCCCCTTCAGGTCCTCGGTCGCCGTCTTGACGATATGAACAGTGGAGTCGGGGTCGTCGACCCAGTCGACGGGCACTTCGTGGATACGGAGCCCCGCGCGCTCGGCGATGACGAGCATCTCGGTGTCGAAGAACCAGCCGGTGTCCTCGACCATCGGCAGCAGCGCCTGCGCCACATCACGCCGGATGGCCTTGAAGCCGCACTGCGCGTCCGAGAAGCGGGCCTGGAGCGAGCCGCGCAGGATGAGGTTGTACGAGCGGCTGATGAACTCCCGCTTGGGGCCGCGCACCACTCGGGACGAGCGGGCGAGGCGGGATCCGATCGCCAGGTCGGAGTGGCCCGAGATCAGCGGGGCCACCAGCGGGAGCAGGGCGTTGAGGTCGGTGGACAGGTCCACGTCCATGTAGGCGAGGATCGGCGCGTCCGAGGCGGACCACACGGCACGCAGGGCGCGGCCGCGGCCCTTCTGCTCCAGTCGGAAGGCCCGGACCTCGGCGATCTCCGCCTCCAGCCGCCGGGACACCTGCGGGGTGGTGTCCGTCGACGCGTTGTCCGCGATCGTGATGCGGAACGCGTACGGGAAGGTGCGCGTGAGGTGCTCGTGCAGTCTGCGCACACACGGCTGGAGGTCCTTCTCCTCGTTGTAGACGGGGATCACTACGTCCAGGACAGGCGTACCGGCGGCTGCGGCCGGGAGGTGCTCCCGCGCCGGCAGAGTGCCGGGAGAAGAGTCGGTTCGCATGCACCGACTGTCGTCAAGTGCCCTGTTGCACCCATGTGCCGGCACTGTGCTGTGCCTGTGAGTGCGATTGCCAGTTCGTTTCGGGCGCCGGGCGGGGCGTCGCGGGGGCGAGCGCGGGCAGGTGGACCGTGAACACGGTCCGGCCCGGCACGCTGTCCACGGTCACGGCACCGCCGTGCGCGGTCGCCACGGCCTGCACGATGGCCAGCCCCAGCCCGGTGGACCCGGAGGCCCTGGAACGGGACGAGTCACCGCGCGCGAACCTCTCGAAGACATGCGGCAGCAGATCCGGTGGGATGCCCTGGCCGTTGTCCTCGACGTCCACGCACATCCAGGGGCCGCGCCGCTGGACGCGGGCGGTGATGGTGGTGCCGGGGGCGGTGTGCTTGCGGGCGTTGCCGAGGAGGTTGATGAGGATCTGCTGGAGGCGTGCGGCGTCGCCGGAGACGAGGGCGGGTTCATCGGGCAGGTCGAGCCGCCAGTTGTGCTCCATGCCTGCCGCGCGGGTGTCGCTGACGGTGTCGACGACGAGGGGGATCAGGTCGGTCTGCTCGAACTGGAGCGGGCGCCCGGCGTCGAGCCGCGCGAGCAGCAGCAGGTCCTCCACCAGCAACGTCATACGCCCCGCCTCGGACTCGATGCGTCCGAGCGCGTGGCGGGTGTCGGGGCCGATCTGCTCCCGGCCGCGTCTGGTGAGTTCGGCGTACCCACGGATGGAGGCCAGCGGCGTCCTGAGCTCATGACTGGCGTCGGCGACGAACTGGCGGACGCGCATCTCGCTCTGCTGACGGGAGTGCAGGGCCGCGTGGACGTGGTCCAGCATCCGGTTGAGCGCGACGCCGACCTTGCCGACCTCGGTGCTCGGGTCGCACTCCGACTCGGCGACTCGCTCGCTGAGGTTCACCTCGCCGGTGTGGAGGGGGAGTTCGGAGACCCGGGTGGCCGTCCCGGCGACGCGACGGAGGGGGCGGGTGGCTACGCCGACGATGACAGCACCGGCGATACCGGCGGCCACCAGGCCGGCGGCGGTGACGCTGGCCTCCACGGCGATGAGGGTGTTGAGCGTGTTGTTGACTTCCTTGGTGGGCAGGCCCACGTAGTAGTCGCCCCTGTCACCGGAGGCGTACCGGACGAGGTACTCACCGAGGCCGGGAAGGTCCACGGTGTGCAGCTTCTGGTCCTGGGAGACCTCGTTCAGCGCCTCGATCGCCGCGTCGCTCAGCGACTCCGCAGACCGGGTGTAGGCGTCGTCGTTCCCCACCAGGGCATCAGTGATGACGCCCTTCTGCACCGTGGCCGCGATGCTGCTCTGCTGCGGTCCCTTGGTGACCAGATCGGTCAAGGTGGCCGGGGTGCTCCCGGGGCCGCCCGTGCCCTTGGTCTGCAGGCCGGGCGGCGCGCCCATGCCGGAGGCCCGCATCGCGGCCTCTCCGACCTTGGTGCCCAGCTGCTCATACAGATGCGACCGCAACACCAACGTCGTCACGGTCCCGATCACCGCACACACCACGGCGATCAGCACCACGGACGCGACGACGAGCCGCGCCCGCAGGGTACGCGGCTTGCCCAGTCGCTTCCTCTGCGGACGCGGCCGTCGCCGTCCGCTCATGACGCCGCGGGTTTGATCAGGTAACCGGCGCCGCGCCGGGTGTGGATCATCGGCTCGCGACCGGCGTCGATCTTGCGGCGCAGGTAGGAGATGTACAGCTCGACGACATTGGCCTGGCCGCCGAAGTCGTAGGACCACACGCGGTCCAGGATCTGCGCCTTGCTGAGCACCCGCCGCGGGTTGCGCATCAGGAAGCGCAGCAGCTCGAACTCGGTGGCGGTGAGGTGGATGGACACCCCGGCCCGCGAGACCTCGTGGCTGTCCTCGTCCAGCGTGAGGTCGCCGACGACCAGGACGGAGTCGGAGCGGCGGTCGGCGGCGCCGGAACGCCGGATGAGGCCGCGCAGCCGGGCGACGACCTCTTCGAGGCTGAACGGCTTGGTGACGTAGTCGTCCCCACCGGCGGTGAGCCCGGCGATACGGTCCTCGACGGCGTCCTTCGCGGTGAGGAACAGGACGGGGACGTCCGGCAGCTCACGCCGCAGCCGCCCGAGGACGGTCAGCCCGTCCATGTCGGGCAGCATCATGTCGAGTACGACGGCGTCGGGCCGGAACTCCCGCGCGGTCTGGACGGCACCCGTGCCGTCCCCCGCGCTCCGGATCTGCCATCCCTCATAGCGCAGGGCCATGGACAGCAGTTCGGTGATCGACTGCTCGTCGTCCACCACAAGCACTCGGACGGGGCTCCCGTCCGGCCTCAGCAGTTCGGTGCGCCCCTGGGGCGAGGTCGTGGTCATGGTGGACACACTGTCGGGACGCTCTGAGAACCGGCTTTCGTCTTCCTGTGATTTCCCTGAGAAACGCACAGGGAACACCCAGGCGGCACCGGTCGCCCGAGGTCAGCCGCGGGCCCGCTGGAAGCCGTGACTGTGCTCGACCTTGGCGATGTGCAGCGCGTAGCGCTCGTACCAGTGCGCCTGACCGTGCTCCTTGGCCTCGCGGTGCGCCGCGTGCTGCCGCCACGCCTCGATGCCGGCCAGGTCCCGGAAGTAGGCCACGGTGACCGCGAGTCCGCCCGGCGTGTGCGCCGAGTCCTCGCCGAGGAACCCGGGGATCTCCTGGACCAGTTCGCCCAGGCGCTCCGCGGTGGAGCCGTATCCGCCGTCCCGCTCCGCCTCCTCCGTACGGACGGAGGTGAAGACGACCGCGTAGTACGGCGGTTCATGGGCGGCGACGGGGAGAACGGGCGCGACAGGTGCAATGTGTTGATCACTCATGTCGTCCACGGTCGCCCCCGGTGCGGCGCCGCGTCCAGGGACCTTGCCGAAAGGGATCCCGGAGGGATCCGTCTCTTTACCTTCCAGGCCCGGGCGGGCGCCCGGCCCCTCTCACCTTCCGCGTCCGGGCCGTCGCCCGGCCCCTCAGAACAACCCGTCCTGCACCCCCGCCTCCCGCCTGAACTCCCGCACCGGCACCGACACTTCCGCCCCCTCCACCGGCACCAGGCCCCACCCCGTCATCAGCCTCGTGTCCAGCACGATCACCCCGTCCCCCGTGTCCAGATGCAGATCCGGCCCGGCGGCGGCGACCAGCCGCCCACCCACCACGCCACCCGCGACGAGCTCGGACACCGCACCGACAGCGGCCGGCACCCCCGCGAGGCCGAACACCTCTATGTGGTCCACGGGCCGGAACGGCTCGGCCCGCAGCGACTCGGGCCAGCCGCCCAACGCCAGCGCCCGCCCGTGCAGTTCCGCGATCTCGGCCGCCCGCTCCGCCGCCGTCCCCGGCAACGCGGACCGCACGGCGCGCTTGTCGGCGTACGGAATCCGGTCCGGCACCCGGAGGGCGGCCCGCAGCAGCTCCTCCGTCCGCCGGGCGGCCATCAGCGGGCCGAGGCCGAGCCAGCTGAAGCAGACTGCCCCCTGCTCCAGCAGCCGCGCGGAACCCCGCTCCTCAGCGGTGATCCCGACCTTGGTCATGCCGGGGCCGAACCACGCCAGATATACGTGGTACGGGCGTGGGTCGTCCGCGATCGTGTCGGCGGCCACGGAGTGCGCCCGGTCCAGCCGCGCACACTCCTCGCACCGCGCCCCCGTGCTCCGCCCCGGCACGGCCGCCCGCACCGGACACGCATGCCCCCGCGCTCCCACGCATGTCCGCACACCCCCGTCCGCGACCCCGAAGGCCACCCTTTTCCCCCAGGTCAGCGCACTGCGCCGACCGCCGTCCCACGCCAGCACGGGACCGTCCGCCGACCATCGCAGCCCCGAGCACTTCCATGCCTGTGCCATCTCTGACGAGAGTAGGGGGCGCCACTGACAACGCCCCGATCAGCCACCCGCGTCCGCCGTGACGACCTCCGGCTCGGCGGCGGCGACCACCGGTACCGCGGCCCGCCGCCCCCGCCCCGCCAGCCGGCACCCCACACACCCCGGATGCCCGTCCCGCGCCGACAGGTCGCGCGTCCGCAGCCCCCACTCCTCCCGCGGCCGGCGCCCCGGCGGCTTGCCCCAGCCGGCGAGATGGAGGGCCCAGGTGACCAGAAGCCCCAGCAGCACCACGGCACCCCCGCCCGCCAGCACCGGGACCGACACCATGACCACCCCGAGGCCCAGGACGACACAACCGACCGTGGCCACGGCGCATCCGGTCCACCCCGCGATCGTGTGCCCCTCGTCATACTGGCTCACGTACCCACCCCCGATCTCTCACGATCTAAGAAGTTCAGACACTAAACCTCTCACAATCTAAGGTAATAGGGAAGATGCCAGCCAAGCCCCGCCCCGCCACGACCCCGGCCGAGGCGCTGTCGTCGATGGACTCCCTCATCGCGACGCACCTGCTCGGCCAGCAGGAAATGGCCCAGCGGCTGGGCCTGAACGTCACCGACCTGCTCTGCTTCGCCTGCGTCCTGAAGGCCGGCGAGAACCTGCTCACCGCGGGCGACCTCGCGGAGCACGCCCACGTCACCACGGGCGCGATGACCGGCATCCTCAACCGTCTGGAGCGCGGCGGCTTCATCACCCGCCGCCCCGACCCCGCCGACCGACGCCGCGTCCGGGTCGCCGCCGTCCCGGCCGCGGTCGCCCGGGTCACGGCCCTGTACGGCCCCTACTACGCCCGCCTCGACACCCTCTTCGCCGACTACTCCGCCGCCGAGATCGCCGTACTGAACGACTGGTTCACGCGGACGACAGGCCTCGCACTGGAGTACATCGAGGAGTTGCGCGGCCAGGACGCGCAGGCCGCCGGGCGCTCCAAGTAGGGCGTAGCCGAAGAGAAGCCAAGTCGGATGTGGCCGAAGGAAGGCCAAGTCGGGCGTGGCCGAAGGGCGGCCAAGTCGGGCGTGGCCGAAGGGAGATGGTGGAGCTGGCCCTACCCCCGTTCCGGGAGGGCGCACCATCGTTTCGCGAGGCCCGCCGGGAGATCGTGGAGCACGTCAGCAGCTCCCCGACCGCCCCGGAAGGACACCGCCATGGAGACCCAGCGCACGGAGCGCCCGGACGTGCGGCAGGGGGTGGGCGCGTTCGCCTCCTTCGTCCGGTTCGTGGTGTGCGGCGGAGGCGTGGGGCTGCTGGCCGGCGCGGCGGTCCCGCTGCTGGCGACGCTGATGCCCTGGGCGTTGGCGAACGCGGTGATCACGGTCTCGTCCACCCTGCTCTGCACCGAGCTGCACGCCCTGGTCACCTTCGGCACCGGCCGCCGCGCCGGACTGCGCCGCCATCTTCAGTCGGCGGGTTCGGCGACGGTGGCCTACGGGGTGACCTGCGCCGCGATGGTCGTGCTGCACGCCGTGGTGGCCTCGCCGGGCCTCGTCCGGGAGCAGGCCGTCTACCTGGGCGCCTCCGGTCTCGCCGGGATCGGACGGTTCCTGGTGCTGCGGCTGTGCGTCTTCGCGGGCGGCCGCGCGGAGAAGGCGGTGCCGGTACGCCCCCTGCCGACCGCCGTCCGCCTCCGCCACGACGACCTCCTGCTCGCCCGTTAGAGCAAGCTGGAGCAAGAGGCTCAGGACAACAGGCTCAGGACAAGACGCTCACGAACCGTCCGCCCGCACCGCGTACACGTACCGCAGTCCGTCGTACTCACTGACGTTCCAGATCACGGACTCGCCGTACGCCCACCCGGAGGCGCCGCTGCTGTGGAAGCTCAGGTCCTCGCAGCCGATGGCGAGGTCGGCGACGGTGGTGGCGGTGGACGAGCCGGAGGTGAAGGTGCGCAGGGCGCCCTTGGTGGACGGACCCGCGCTCACCGAGAGGTAGTGCTTGTCCTTGCGGGAGACGATGCCCTGGATCTTCTTCTGCGCGACGGTGACGGCCTCGGTCGCGGTGAGCGAGCCCGGATGCCGGTCCGTGTAGTCGAGCGGCCAGCGCACCACATGGGGTGTCGTCTCGGCGGGCGCGCCGGTGCCGTTGAAGGTGTGGCCGGGGTCGTTGTAGGAGACCACTCCGTCCAACGAGTACTCGCCTATCACCAGGCTGTCGGGGGTGCTGGCGCGGTCGAGGCCGATGGTCGAGTAGCGCAGATACGTTCCCGCGTTGTCGTAGGCGTGGCTCTGCGGGAGGACGTACTGGTAGCCGTACCCGTAGTAACTGCCGTCGGTGTGCAGACCGCAGACGTCCTTCTCGGCGGTGTCGACCGTGAACAGGGTGTTGAGATCGAAGATCCGCAGCCCTTTGTACGTGTCGACGACGTACAGCAGGTTGCCGTACCACATGATGCCGCCGGCGTGCTTCTGCACGGGTGCGAAGGAGTACGCGCCGGTGGCCGTCCGTACCGGCTCGACCAGCAGGACGTGGCGATAGGTGGGCGCGGCGGCGGCGTTGTAGTCGACGAAGGTCAGGCGCATGCCCTTGTCGATGGGTTGCTCGTCGCCCGGGGTGTCGGGGTCGGTGTCGGTCTCGAAGTACCAGGAGACGAGGACGACCTTGTCACCGCCGCTGTCCGGGTAGCGGCCGTTGCCGTAGGCGTCGGCGCTGGTGGTGACGCCCTGGGGTATCCAGTACAGGACGTCCTGGTCGGCGGGGTCCCAGGCGAAGCCGGTCTGGAAGGCCTCGGCGGTGCTGGGTGCGCTGGTCAGCGGTTTGGCGTCGCGGTTGGTGGTGGCGATGACGGTGGTGGCGTCCACCTTGGTCAGCCGGGACGCCAACCCGGCCGCCAGTGCGGCGAATTCGCCGTGCTCGTTGGAGGAGCGGCCGGTCAGGGAGTACTGGTTCGCGTCGACGGTCGCGGCCTGGGCGGGGGTGGCGGACAGGACGTTCGCGGCGGCACCGGCGAAGGGGCCGGCGGCCATGCCACGCAGGATCGTTCTTCTCGTCATGGTCATGACGCGAGAAGCTAGGCGCATTCGAACATGCGACACAAGCGCGAATGTTCGCCTCAACGGGCGGGAGTGGCGCGACACTTGAGCCGACACCGGCCACCCCGCGTCCGGTGGGTGGGGCTGACCACACCCCCGCTCCGGTGGGCGACTCCATGGTTCCGCGAGTGGGGTCACGGCATGGTGGAAGGCAGAGGTTCTCAAGGGCCTTCGGAGGAACGCATCCCGTCCCAGGGGCTCAGACCCCTCGCAGGAAGGAAGCTCTCATGAACACACCGGCGAACCCCTCGTCCCCGACCGACGACAGCGAACTCGCTCCGCTGCTCACCGCCTGGGACCTGACCCACCCGGCCGCCGCCGACCCCGAGTGGCGCCACCTCCTGGACGAGCTCGCCCACCCGCGCACCATCGAGGCCTTCCACCGGCTGGCCGGGGCGGCGGCCTGAACTGCCGTACGACCCCTACGAGCTGGCGGCCACCGTCAGCGTGTAGTCGACGCCCGTCGCGAAGTCGCCGGCCCGGCCCCGGATCTTCAGCGTGTGCAGACCGCTGTCCAGACCGGGCAGTTGGACCCACAGCCCGCACCCGGTGCCCTCGAACGTCTCGTCCGTGCCGGTGACGGGATTGCCGGCGACGCTCTCCACGGTGACGGCCTGGCCCCGGTAGACGTCCGCCTCGGCCTTCTTGCCGTCCAGGACCGCCGTGCCCTCCACACCGTCCATGAACAGCGCGCAGTCGGCGGGGCCGCCGATCCGGTTCACCAGGGGAAAGGCCAGCGGCACCCCGGCCGGGACCGGGCAGCTGCGCGCGGCCCGCGTCCCGAAGGTGCCGGCCAGGAACCACACGTCCTTCGGCTGGTTCCGCGCACAGTCGCCGCCGTCCTCGTCCGCGACCGGGTTCGTCGACTCGGGCTCGGAGGCCGCCCAGGACCACCAGCGGCTCTGCAACACATCGGGAGCGAGCCGCCCCTGCTCCGACGAGGACGACGAGGACGCGGACGAGGCAGGGGACGAGGATGCGGACGCGGAAGCCGTGGACGCCCGCTCCGACGCCTCCCCGGCCCCCGCGCCCTCCGTGTCGCCCCCGCCGCCGCATCCCACCAGCACGGCCGCGAGTCCCATCCCCACGAGCCCCGCTCTGCCGCCGCCCCTGACCCTCATCGCGCTCTCCCTCCCCGGAACATCACCATGAAACGCGAAAGGCCCCGGATCTCTCCGGGGCCTTTCGTCGGTGTGCACTCGGCAGGATTCGAACCTGCAACCTTCTGATCCGTAGTCAGATGCTCTATCCGTTAAGCTACGAGTGCTTGTTTTGTTTTCCCGCCGTTCCTTGCCCTTCCGGGCCGCTCGCGGCGACAGGAAGAACATTACATGACTGCCGCCGCCATGTGAAATCCGTTTGCCTTACCCCTTGTGACCTGCGGAAACGCCCTGTCGGCGGCATGCGCGGCCGATGCCGGACAACGACGAAGCCCCGGTCCGAGGACCGGGGCTTCGTGATCAAGCGCGGAGGCGGAGGGATTTGAACCCTCGATGGGATTTAAGTCCCAAACCGCATTAGCAGTGCGGCGCCATAGACCGGACTAGGCGACGCCTCCAGCACAGCCGCCCGCGCGAGCGCGAGTGGTGCGTGCAGATGATGACACAGTCGAGCGCGGTGTCACCAATCGCCTCCCACGGTACTAGGCAGGCGGGCCGCAGGGCAAAGCCCTTCTCGCCGTCACCGGGCCGCGCCGCAACCGGCCGGGGCGGGCGGCGTTAGTCAGGTCATGTCCCTGTTCCGGAAGTCCCGCGCCCCGTTCGCCCGGCTGCTCGTCGCCGGCGCCTCCTCCCTCGTCGCCGTCGGCTCCCTGGCCGCCTCGCCCGCCACCGCCCTGGACCGCATGCCGCCGCCCGCCCGCGACGACCTCGGCACCGGCGACCACCTCACCGTCACCGTCCGGAACGCGGGCGGCGGAAAGGACGGCACCTTCGAGCTGTACTGCCACCCCGGAGGCGGCACCCACCCCGACGCCGGCCGCGCCTGCGCCGCGCTCGACCGCGGCACCCAGTGGGGCAAGGACACCTTCGCCCCCGTACCCGACGACAGCCTCTGCACCAGGCAGTACGGCGGCCCCGCCACCGCGCATGTCACCGGGACCTGGGCCGGGCGGCCCGTCGAGGCGACGTACGACCGCAGCAACGGGTGCGAGATCGGGCGGTGGGACCGGATGGTGCCGCTGCTGCCCGACCTGCGGGGGTGAGGCCATGGCGGGAGGTCGCGTACACCCGTCGTGTTCGCACAGGCATTTCATGGCGGAATCAGCGGGGACGTGAAAGCGGCGCGCAGGTCCCCCGGAGACGAAGCAAGAGGTCGCGGGAGTCGGTCACACGTTCTGCGTCACTTCGTCGTGCGACCTCCCTCTCATCCGGGGCCGCGCGCGCAACCGCAGCCCTTAGACTCCCTCGCGTGACACGCTGCGGACCGGTTGGCAAGATGGCCCGAGCGGTCGGCAAGGTGCGGTAACAGGGAGGAAGCGTCTCGTGAGCAGCAGGCCATCCCGAGGCGCTGCTCGCCTCGCAGCCATACTCGACGCGCTGCCCGATGCGTTGGTGCTGGTCAACGCCAATGGGACCGTCGTCAACGCCAACACGATCGCGCTGGAGGCCTTCGAGGCCCCCGGCACCGCGCTCGTGGGGCGCGGGCTGCTCGATCTGCTGCCCGAGTTCGACTCCAAGCTGATCCCGGGTTCCATGCGACGCCCGGACCACATGGACCCGCGCGGCCGGACCAAGCCGACCCGGATGCTCGCGCGCCGGACCGACGGAAGCCAGTTCCCGGTCGAGGTCACCAGCGCCAACCTCGAGAACAGCCAGCAGGCCTACGACAGCTACGGCTACGGCGGCGACGAACTGCTGATGCTCGTCGTACGCGACCTCACCGGCACCGTCGACACCGAGGCCGAGCTGGCCCGCTCGCAGCGGCAGACCGAGATGATCCTGCGCGCGGCCGCGGAGGGAGTCGTCGGGACCGACACCGACGGGCGGATCGTCCTCGTCAACCCGGCCGCCGCCCAGATACTGGGCTACCGGGCCAGCGACCTCGGCGGACGCGAGCTGCACGAGCTGATGCTGCACTCGCGCGCCGACGGCACGCCCTTCCCGTACGAGGAGTCCCCGCTCGCCGACACCCTGCGCTCCGGGCGCAAGCACCGGGTGCGCGGGCAGGTGGTGTGGTCGAAGAAGGGCGAGAAGGTCTCCGTCGACCTGACGACCGCACCGGTACGCGACGGCGACCAGCTCGTCGGCGCCGTCATGACCTTCACCGACCGGCGGCCGTACGACGCGCTCGCCGAGGAGAAGGCCGCCGTCGAGAAGCAGCACGCGGACGAGCTCGAACGGCTCTCGGAGGAGCACGCCTCCGAACTCACCGCGCTGCGCCAGAAGCACGTCACCGAGGTCGAGGAACTCCAGGAGCGGCACGCGGAGGAACTCGCCGCCGGCGAGGAGCGGTACGCGGCGCTGGGTGAGCGTGAGAAGGACCGTTACGAGGCTCTCGCCGGGCGGCACGAGCAGCTGCTGACGCTGCTCGGCACCTCTCTGCGCGGGCCGCTCGACGAACTCCGCCGCGAGCTGGCCGCCCTCGCCGCCGACGACGCCGGGCAGTTGTGGCCCGAGGCCAACCAGGTCCTGCACCACCTGTCCGCCGGGTACTCCCGGATCACCCAGCTCATCGACAACGTCCTCGCCTACCAGCGGCTCGACGCGGGCACCGACGGCATCACACGGACCAAGGTGATGCTCGACGCCGTCGTCGCGGCGGGCGTCGAAGGGGCCGTCGAGCTCATCGGGCCCGGCCGTGTGCAGTTCGCCGTGCACGCGCCGCCCATCGAGGCCGAGGTCGACCACGCGCTGCTGGCCCGCGCCCTCGCCCACCTCGTCGCCGACGTCGCCGGCGTCGACGCCACCGGCAACGCGCCCGTGTCGGCGGGCGGTTACATGGACAACACGGTCGTGGTGGCCGCCGCCCAGCGCGGCGAGGTCGTCCGCATCGAGGTGCGCGGGCCGTACGCCGGAGGAGACCCGGTGCACGAGCCGATCGTGCGCGGGATCGTGCGGGCCCACGGCGGTGTGCTCCAGACCCATGAAGTGCCGGGGATGAGCGGGAGCGCGTACGTCCTCGAAGTGCCGATCGGGGGTGGCGCGGGGGCCGTTCCGGCCGCACCCGCCGCTGTTCCGGCCGCGCTCGAGGCGGCCCCGGAGGCCACCGAGGCGGGCGGGCGACGCCGGGCTCGGCGAGCGACGACGGACGCGTTCCTGGAGAGCGAGGACCTGGCCGACGCGGACGGCTCCGCCGAGGGCTCGGGTGAGGGCGGTGGCGCCGGGGGCACCGCGCCGACCGGGCGACGCAGGAGGCGTACGGCGGAGGAGGCGGCGCAGGTTCCGGCGGCCCAGGTGGCGCCGGTTGCGGCGGCTCAGACGGGTCCGGCTGCCGAGGAGTCCGCGCCCGCGTCCGGGGGTACCGGGCGGCGGCGGGGGCGGCCTGCCGAGGTTGCCGGTGGTGAGGTGGCCGCGGGGGCGGACGCGGGCGTCGGCGGGGGCGTGGGTGTCTCCGAGGGTGCCGTCATGACCGCCGCCGAGCATGCCGCGGGGACCGCGGCCGTGGGCAGTGGACTGGGCGGGACCGTACCGCCGCAAGGAGTGCCGTCGCAGGGGGTGCCGCCGCAGGGAGTGTCCCCGCAAGCGGTGCCCGCGGCCGCGCAGCACGCGTTGCCGCCGGCCTTGCCCGCGGTGGCGTCCGGGGACGCGGCCGGTGGGGAGGCTCAGCCGACCGGGCGTCGGCGCCGTGCCCTGGCCGCGGCGAACGAGCGTGCGGCCGCGCAGGAGGCGGGGCCGCGTGCGGTGTTCGCCCTGCCGCCGGCGGAGGCGGACCGGGGGCCCGAGGTGGCCGGGGGCGCGGTGCCGGGGCAGGTGGCCGGGGTGCCGGGGCAGGTGGCCGAGAGGCCAGGGCAGGTGGCCGAGGTGCCTTCGCCGGTTGCCGGTGCCGGGCAGCCTCAGGTTCCTGGGGCGACTCAGGTTGCCGGGCAGTCTCAGGTTGCCGGGGCGGCCCAGGTCGCGGGGCAGCCCCAGGTTCCCGGGGCTCCTGACCTTGCCGGGCAGTCTCAGGTTGCCGGGGTGCCTCAAGTTTCCGGGCAACCTCACGTTCCCGGGGCGGCTCCGGTTCCCGGGCAGCCTCAGGTGCCGGGGGCCGTGCCGGTTCCGGCTCAGGTGGCGGGGGCCGCGCCGGTTCCGGTTCCGGTTCAGATGCCGGCTCAGATGCCGGTTCAGGCGCAGGCTTCGGCCGCGGTGCCTCCGCAGGTGCCCGGCGCCCAGGTCGCCGTACACGTTCCCGGCCAGGCCGGGCCCGTCGGCGGGCTGGTCGACGACGGGCGGCACGACGCGGTGCCACACGATCAGTCCAAGGATCACACTCCGCCGCAGCCGCACCCCGCGAGCGCGCCGACCGGTCGGCGCCGGCGGGCCGTGGGTCAGCCCGCGGAGGCCACCGGGGCGACGCCCGCGCCGGGGGTTCCGGCGCAGCAGCAGGCGACCGCGGGGCAGGGCGCTCAGGCGGCGGGCGTTCCGGCGGCCGCGGCTCCGGGGCAGCCGGTGCCCGCTCAGTCGGTGCCGGCGCAGGCTGTCGCTCCCGTGCCCCCGCAGAACGCCACCGGTCAGACCGCGTTGCCCGCGCAGGCGCCGGCTCCGCAGCCGGCTCCGGCCGCCGCTCCCGCACAGCCGCTTCCGGCGGAGGCCGCCGCGCCGCAGGCCTGGGCGGCCGGCAGCGAGGGCGCCGGAGTTGCCGTACCGGCGAACGGCGAGGGCGTCGCCGTACCGCCGCATGCCCCGCAGTCCGCGCCCGGCACGCCGTTGCCGCCCGCGGCCGGTGCGGCGCAGGCGCGTGGCGCTCAGCCGCTGCCCGCCGAGGCCGGGGCGGGCGCGGTTCCCGCCGCTCCCGTCGACCCGAACTCCACGCAGGGGCGGGCGATCAGTGTGCGGACGCTGGGGCAGGGGGTGCCGTTCACACGGCAGGCCGCCCAGGTGCAGCAGCCGCAGACCGCCACGCCCGCGCCGCATCAGCCAGGGGGTTCCGGACGCCGCCGCAAGCTCGGTACGCCGCCCGACCCGGCCGCCGGCCGACCGCACCCCACCGCGGAGGCCCCCGCGCCCGCGGCGCCGCAGCCGTCGCTCGCCGGGCAGTCGCGGCTCGCGCAGATGACCGAGGGCACCGGACGGTCGTACGCCATAGGGGCGCCGGACGAGAACGCCGCCGAGGGCCCTGAGCCGCTGGACGGCCCGGGCGGCGCGGTGGAGGTCGCCGATCCGCCGCGGCCGCAGCCGATGGACGACGAGCTGCCGCCGGAGCCGCTGGACAACCCGCGCCGGCTGCTGGTGTGGCCCGCGCCGGACGTGACGACCCAGCAGGCGCTGAGCGACCGCGGGTACCGGCCCGTCATCGTGCACTCGCGCGAGGAGGTCGACGCGCAGATCGCCGCCTTCCCGGCCGCGCTGTTCGTGGACCCGCTGACCGGGCCGATCACGCGGACCGCGCTCCAGTCGCTGCGGGAGGCCGCCGTCACCGCGCAGGTGCCGGTGATGGTGACCGCGGGGCTCGGACAGGCGACGCGCGAGGCGGCGTACGGCGCCGACCCCGCCGTACTCCTGAAGGCGCTCGCGCCGCGGGACAGTGAGCAGCATCCGCCGCGGGTGCTGCTGATCGAGGAGCACGCGGAGATCGCGCTGGCGCTGACGGCGACGCTGGAGCGGCGCGGGATGCAGGTGGCGCGGGCCGCGAGCGATGCCGACGCGGTGGCGCTGGCGGGGCAGTTCCGGCCGAACCTGGTGGTGATGGACCTGCTGCAGGTGCATCGGCGGCAGGCCGGGATCGTGGACTGGCTGCGCGCGAACGGGCAGCTCAACCGCACCCCGCTCGTCGTCTACACCGCCGCCGTCGACCAGGCCGACCTGCCGCGACTGGCGTCCGGGGAGACGGTGCTGTTCCTGGCGGAGCGGTCGACCAGCGCCGAGGTGCAGGCGCGGATCGTGGACCTGCTGGCACGCATCGGCACCAACTGAGCCCTGATGAGGTTCAGTTGGTGCCGACAGGCGCCTTCTAGAGCTTCGTGACGTCCAGGGTGCCCTCCGCGTACTGCTTGCGGATCACCTTCTTGTCGAACTTGCCCACGCTCGTCTTCGGCACCGACTCGATGACCGTCCAGCGCTCCGGGAGCTGCCACTTGGCGATGTGGCCCTCGTCGGCGAGGAAGGCGCGCAGGGTCTCGAAGGTCGCGGCGGAGCCCTCGCGCAGGACGACGGTGGCCAGCGGGCGCTCGCCCCACTTCTCGTCGGGTACGGCGACCACGGCGGCCTCGGCGACGTCCGGGTGGGACATCAGCGCGTTCTCCAGCTCCACCGAGGAGATCCACTCGCCGCCGGACTTGATGACGTCCTTGGCGCGGTCGGTGAGGGTGAGGAAGCCGTCGGGGGAGATGGTGCCGACGTCGCCGGTCTTCAGCCAGCCGTCCTCGCTGAACTTGTCGGCGGGGCGCAGGGGTTCGGCGTCCGGGCCGTTGTAGTACGCGCCCGCGATCCAGGTGCCGCGGACCTCCAGCTCGCCGGCCGACTCGCCGTCCCAGGGCAGGCGTTCGCCGCCGGGGCCGGTGAGGCGGGCCTCGACGCCGGCCGGGAAACGGCCCTGGGTGAGCCGGTACGCGAACTCCGCGTCCGTGCCGACCGCATGGGCCGGCGGGCGGGCGATGGTGCCGAGCGGGGAGGTCTCCGTCATGCCCCAGGCGTGACAGACCCGCATGCCGAGCTTGTCGAAGGCCTCCATGAGGGAGGGCGGGCAGGCCGAGCCACCGATGGTGACCTGGCCGAGGGAGGAGACGTCCCGCGGCCTGGCGGTCAGCTCGGCGAGCAGGCCCTGCCAGATGGTGGGCACGGCCGCCGCGTGCGTCGGCTTCTCGCGCTCGATCATCTCGGCGAGCGGCGCGGGCTGCAGGAAGCGGTCCGGCATCAGCATGTTCACGCCGGTCATGAAGGTGGCGTGCGGCAGGCCCCAGGCGTTGACGTGGAACTGGGGGACCACGACGAGGGAGGTGTCCTGGTCGGTCAGGCCCATCGACTGGGCCATGTTGACCTGCATGGAGTGCAGGTAGATCGAACGGTGGCTGTAGACCACGCCCTTGGGGTCGCCCGTGGTGCCGGAGGTGTAGCACATGGCGGCTGCCTGGCGCTCGTCCAGCTCCGGCCAGTCGTAGGTCGTCGGCTTGCCCGCGAGCAGTTCCTCGTACTCGTGCACGCTCGCGTGGGAGCCCTCGAGGAGCGAACGGTCACCGGGGCCGGTCACCACCACGTGCTCCACCGTCTTCAGGTGCGGGAGCAGCGGGGCGAGCAGCGGCAGCAGCGATCCGTTGGCGATCACCACCCGGTCCGCCGCGTGGTTGACGATCCACACCAGTTGCTCGGCCGGGAGCCGCAGGTTCAGCGTGTGCAGGATCGCGCCCATGGAGGGGATCGCGAAGTAGGCCTCGACGTGCTCGGCGTTGTTCCAGGCGAGGGTCGCGACGCGCTCGTCGTCGGCCACCCCCAGGTCGTCACGGAGCGCGTGCGCCAGCTGGGCCGCCCGGGCGCCGATCTCGGCGAAGGAGCGGCGGTGCGGCTCGCCCTCACCGGTCCAGGTGGTCACCTGCGATGTGCCGTGGATCGTGGACCCGTGGGTCAGGATCCTCGAGATCAGCAGCGGTACGTCCTGCATGGTGCTCAGCACGGCGTCCTCCCGGGGCGACATTGCCTACGCGGTAGTAAGGGTTGGGCTGATTCTGCTCACATACCGCGCGGTATGTCACTAGTGGACGGTGATCGATCACGTCACGTTGTGTTCACAGCGTGGCGGCGCTACCGGGAAGAGCCCGTCTGGGGCCCGCTAGCGGACCAGGCCCAGTTCCGGGTCCTCGCGCAGCTTGCCCAGTGCCCTCGACACCGCCGACTTCACGGTCCCCACCGACACCCCGAGCACCTCCGCCGTCTGCACCTCGCTCAGATCCTCGTAGTACCGCAGGACGACCATCGCCCGCTGCCGCGCCGGCAGCTTCAGGATCGCGCGCCACATCGCGTCGTGCAGCGCCTGCTGCTCCGCCGGGTCTTCGCCGCCGGGCAGCGGCTCGGGCTCCGGGATCTCGTCGGTCGCGAACTCGTCCACCTTGCGCTTGCGCCACTGCGACGTGCGCGTGTTCAGCAGCGCGCGGCGCACATAGCCGTCGAGCGCGCGGTGGTCCTCGATCCGCTCCCAGGCGACATACGTCTTGGTGAGCGCGGTCTGCAGCAGGTCCTCGGCGTCGCTCGGGTTCGCGGTCAGCGACCGGGCGGTACGCAGCAGCACCGGTTGGCGCGCCTTCACGTACGACGAGAAGGAGGGGTACGTCGCATACGGGCGGGTCTGCCTCGCCGGTACTGCGGCGTCCGAAGCGCTGGTGCAGACGGGTGTGGTCATGGCTCAACGCTAGGAGCGAGGGGGCCTCCGGCTCATCGGCCGCAGGTCCCGAAGACGACTCCGCCTCAGGTTGTAGGGGTGGGGGTGGCTCCACCTCCTGAGGGTGGACGAGGGGGTGGGGACTACTGCGGGATGACCCCTGGGGGCTCGTCCCACGGAGGCACCGGACCGAGGTCATCCGTCCGCCGTGAGCACCAGCCCCGACGTCGGCACTCCCGTCCCCGCCGTCACCAGGACCCGGCGGGCCGAGGGTATGGGGTTCACGGCCGTCCCCCTGATCTGTCGCACCGCCTCCGCCATGCCGTTCATCCCGTGCAGATACGCCTCCCCGAGCTGTCCTCCGTGTGTGTTCAGCGGCAGCCTCCCCTCCGCCACGAACTCCGCCGCCTCCCCCTTCCCGCAGAACCCGAACTCCTCCAGCTGCATCAGCACGAACGGCGTGAAGTGGTCGTACAGGATCCCCACGTCGATGTCGGCCGGCGTGAGCCCCGAGGTCCGCCACAGCTGCCGGGCCACCACTCCCATCTCCGGCAGGCCGGTCAGGTCGTCCCGGTAGAAGCTGGTCATCTGCTCCTGGGCCCGGCCCGCTCCCTGCGCGGCGGCGGCCACGACGGCGGGCGGGTTCGGCAGGTCCCGCGCCCGCTCCAGCGAGGTGACGACCAGGGCCTGGCCGCCGTCCGTCTCCTGGCAGCAGTCGAGGAGGCGCAGCGGCTCGACGATCCAGCGCGAGGCGGCGTGGTCGGCGAGGGTGATGGGGCGGCCGTGGAAGTACGCCGCCGGGTTGGTCGCCGCGTGTCTGCGTGCGGTGACGGCCACCTGTCCGAAGGCCTCCGGTGTCAGGCCGTACGTGTGCAGATAGCGCCGGGCCGCCATCGCCACCCAGGACGCCGGGGTGAGCAGCCCGAACGGCAGCGACCAGCCGAGCGCGACGCCCTCCGCGGAGGGTTCCCGGTGCTGCACGCCGGAGCCGAAGCGACGCCCCGAGCGTTCGTTGAAGGCGCGGTAGCAGACCACCACCTCGGCCACGCCGGTCGCCACGGCGAGCGCCGCCTGCTGGACGGTCGCACAGGCCGCGCCGCCGCCGTAGTGGACGCGGGAGAAGAACGACAGCTCGCCGATCCCGCAGGCCTGGGCGACGGTGATCTCCGGGCTGGTGTCCATCGTGAACGTCACCATCCCGTCCACGTCGGCCGGCGTAAGCCCAGCGTCGTCCAGCGCGGCCCGCACCGCCTCGACGGCCAGCTTCAGCTCACTGCGGCCGGACTCCTTGGAGAACTCCGTGGCCCCGATCCCGACGACGGCAGCACGCCCACCGAGGGAGTCCCGCGCCCGCACACTCATGCGGCACCTCCGACGGGGGCGGCGGGCTCCGGGGGGAGGTCGGGTGCCGGGGGGAGGTCGGGTGCCGGGGGCGCGTCGGCTGTTGAAGGCGCGTCGGCCGTTGAAGGCACCCCGGCTCTCGAAGGGGCGTCGGCTGCCGAGAGCGCGTCGGCTCCCGAAGGGACCGTCACCGTCACCGTGCCCGTGACATGTCTGCCGATGCCGTTCTCCCCGACCACACGGACCGTCGCCGTGGCGCCGCCGGGGGCCTCGGTGACCTCCTCGACCGTGCCTCTCAACACCATCGTGTCGCCCGGGTAGTTGGGCGCCCCCAGCCGGATGGCCACGCGGCGGAGGACGGCCGTCGGGCCGAAGTGGTCGGTGATGTAGCGGCCGACCAGGCCGTTGGTGGTCAGGATGTTCATGAAGATGTCGGGAGAGCCCTTCCGCCGGGCCGTCTCGGCGTCGTGGTGCACGTCCTGGTAGTCGCGGGAGGCGATGGCCCCGGCGACCACCAGGGTCCGGGTCACCGGGATCTCCAGCGGCGGGAGCTGCTCACCCGGCTTCATACGGGCCTCCCCTCGACGGCGACGCGGCTCTTCTCGACGCGGCTCTTCTCGGCACGGAAGACAGGGAGCACCAACTCCTCGTCGTACTGCTCGAATTCGAGCCGCACCGGCATACCGATCCGCACCTCGTCGTACGGCACCCCGATCACGTTGCTGATCATGCGCACGCCTTCCGTGAGCTCTATCAGGGCGACCGCGTAGGGAGGGTCGAAGGCCGGGAAGGGCGGGTGGTGCATGACGACGTACGAATAGACCTCGCCCGTCCCGCTCGCCTCGACCGTGTCCCACTCCGGGTGTCCGCAGGTGGCGCAGCCGGGGAGCCAGGGGTGACGCAGGGTGGAGCAGGCCGTGCAGCGCTGGATCAGGAGACGGCGCTCGCGGACGCCCTCCCAGAAGCCGGCGTTGTCGCGGTTGACGACGGGGCGGGGACGCGGGGGCTTTCCCTGCCCGGGCTTTCCCTGTGCGGGCTCGCCCTGCGGGGGCTCCTCGCGCCGGAGCTTCTCCGGCTGAGGCTCCTTCCGCGCGGGCTCCTCCCTCCTGTGCGCAGGTGCGTACTTGAGGATGCGGAAGCGATGGGTGCCCGCCAGGTCGGGGCCGACGCGGATGTCCATACGGGTGGTGACGAAGTAACCCGTGCCGAGTTTGGTCGTCTTGCGGTCGGACACGGACTCGATGACCGCGTCGAACGTGATCTCGTCGCCCGGGCGCAGGGGGCGGACGTACTCCTGCTCGCAGTCGGTGGCGACGACCGAGGTGCAGCCCGACTCGTCGAGGAGGGTGAGCAGTTCGTCGTACGCCGACGAGCGGCCCGTATGACCGGAGAGGCCGCCCATGGTCCATGCCTGGAGCATGGTGGGGGGCGCTATGGCGTCCGGGCCGGTGTACGCCGGGTTGGTGTCGCCCATGGCCTCGCACCAGTGCCGGATCATGGGCGCGTTGACGGGGTCCTTGCCGGCGGCGGAGACGGCGGCGGCCTGTCCCTCGTACGCCTTCAGTCGCCAGCCCAACTCGTCGCTCGGCCGCAGCTCGTGCGCCATGGATCTCAGCCCCCTTTGTCTTCCTTGTCCCCGCCGTCCCGCCCGTCGCGTTCTGTCATTTCTGGTACACCGCTGCCGCCGCCCGGGTTCCACGAACCGGCCGCGAACTCCGCGAAGATTTCTGACTGTCCGTCAGATAGCGGAAGCTGTCAAGGTCAGCGGGACCTGTCAAGGTCGGCGGAAGCTGTCAAGGTCAGCGGGCCCCGTCAAGGTCATGCGAAAGCGGCTGCGCGGTGGCGCCGAAGCACCACCGCGCAGCCGTACGACCACCCCTCGGAGCACGCCCGTTGAACCAGGCCGGCCGACCCGTTGGACCAGGCCGGCCGTCCCGTTGAACCAGGCCGGCCGACCCCCCGGTCGGCCGACCCTCCCCTCAGTTCACGTCCTCGGTGCAGCCCTCCGGCTCACCACCACAGCGGGGTGAAATTGACGGACGTGTTGTCGTTGCCCTGATTGATGGCCGTGAACGCGGAGCCGTTGACCTGGGCGGTGTTGCTCTGGTTCGAGGCGCCGGAGCCGACCGCGTTCTGCTGCGTGGTGGACGAGTTGCCGTTGTTGGTGCCGCCGACCCCGCTGCCGACGATGCTCGCGACACCCGCGTTCGATCCGTCGTCCGCGAAGCCGCCGTTGTCCGCCGCCGCGACGCCGGTGAACAGAGCCGCGGCGAGCGGAAGGGCGGAGACGGCGGCGATGACGCGGGCGGTACGGATGCTTGCCATGTTTCTTCCTCCAGAACCCGGCCTCTTGAGCCGGAAGTACGTCAAGTAAGGCTGATTCCAAGGCAGTTGGCCGACCACCTCGGTGTCGTTCACGACGTCGCGAGACCAGAGTTGCCCACCGAATCCCCGGCGAACCAGCCCGGAAGCGGCTATTCCCCCTGAAGCGTGAGGACAAGTCGATAAACCCCTTTCGCGATCTACGGCGTCAGACCGGCATGGTCAGGGCATCTCCACCCCAAGCGCCGCAACAGGTGAAGCGTTCCGGCGGTTTTCCGGCCAATCCGCTCCGCCTGGCGAGTCGCCTCCGAACTCCCTTCCCTTTTTCGAACACCCGTACGAAAATGAAGGTATGGCCACCACAGACCGGCAGGCCACGACGCTGGCCCTCGCACACGCCCTGTCCGCCGCCGAACGCGGACTGGCCGTCATTCCCCTGTCCCGGACGAAGCTCCCGGCGCTGCGCTCCCCGCACCGCGACGAAACCAAGATCTCCGAGGCCTCCGGGGCTCCCGAGCCCGCGCCGGGCCCGCCCTGCCACGGCGAGTGCGGCCGCTTCGGGCACGGGGTCTACGACGCCGCCACCGACCCGGCGCGTATCCGCGAGATGTTCGCCGCGGCCCCCTGGGCGACTGGCTACGGCATCGCGTGCGGTCTCCCGCCCCACCATCTGATCGGCGTCGACCTCGACACCAAGTCCGGTACGGACTCCTCCGCGGCACTGCGCGAGCTGGCCCTGCGCCACCTCTTCACGATCCCGGCCACCGTGGTCGTCCTGACCCCGAGCGGCGGCCGCCATCTGTGGCTGAGCGGCCCGCCGGACGTGGTCGTCCCCAACTCGGCCGGCCGGCTGGCGCCCGGCATCGACATCCGCGGCGCCGGCGGCTATCTCGTCGGCCCCGGCTCCCGCACCGACCACGGCGTGTACGCGACGGCCCCCGGCACGGCCCGCCTCGCCCCGGCGGCCTGCCCGCCGGCCCTGCTGCGCCTCCTGCTCCCGCCGCCCCGCACCCCCCACCACCCCACGCCCACGTCGACCGGCGACCACGGACAGGGCCTCGTCCAGTTCGTGCTGGCCGCGCACGAGGGCCAGCGCAACACCCGCCTGTTCTGGGCGGCCTGCCGCGCCTACGAGGACGGCATCGGCCCCGCCCTCGTGGACCCCCTCGTCGAGGCGGCCCTCAACACCGGCCTGACCGAACGCGAGGCCCGCGCCACGATCGCCTCGGCGGCGCGCATGACGGGACACCGGCCGTGAGGGCGGATGTCACGGCACCACAGCACGCACCACCCCCGGGAGCACGATGCGCCACCGTCCCAGAGTGCCGACTATGGCCCTGGCACGCCTCACCCTCGCCTCGGGCCGCAGCGTCGTCCTCTCCGAACTGCGGCTCTCCTCGACGTACGGCGACATGCCGGAGGGCTATCCCTGCAAGCCACTGAACGAGTCACGGATCAGGGCCCTGGTGAACGCGGCCGAACACACCCTCCCGGCCGCGCCCGTCCACCTCGTCCCGCCGCCGCGCGAGTACCCCCACCAGTACGCCGGCGGCTTCGGTCCCGTCGAGGTGCTCCCCTCCGTGGCCTGCGTCGGCACCTTCCACTCCGCGGCCCTCGCCCCGTCCCACGACCCGGACCTGTACCGCTCCCGGCTCACGATCGTCTGGTTCCAGCCGACCACCGACGTGCCCTCGGACTGCGACACGACGGCCGCCCTGCGCGACGTGGCCTGGGACGAGCTGGCCCGGGACTACGCGCTCCAGGCGCTGCCGTTCACGCCGGGGTGAACGGGAAGGGCTCGCGGGTCTCGTAGCGCCCCGTGACGTCGCCGACCATCCCCTCGGCACCGAGGTCGAGACGGGCCGTGCGCGCGTGCACATGCGCTCACGCCGGGCAAGGAGTTGCGACCCGCAGGTCGGCGGTGCGCCGGAAACGGCCGAAGGGGTGCCTCTCCTGGAGAGACACCCCTTCGAACTCACGCGGTGGGTGTGGGATTTGAACCCACGGTGACATCGCTGCCACGACGGTTTTCAAGACCGTTCCCTTAGGCCGCTCGGGCAACCCACCCCGCGCCGCCGCTCGTCGACCGGCGGCGCGGGGACAAGAGTAACCGGTGCCCACGCGCGCGTGGGGGCGGTGGTGCGGCCCGCGTGTGGGGTCAGCTGTCGCCCTCGCGGGAGCCCAGGGTGAGCTCCACCGTGTTGGTCTTGCCGTCACGCTCGTAGGTGATCTTGACCTTGTCGCCGGGCTGGTGGGTCCAGATCTCGCCGATGAGGGTCGGGCCGGAGTCGATCACCGAGTCGTCGAGCTTGGTGATGACGTCGCCCGGCTTCAGGCCCGCCTTGTCGGCCGGGCCGCCGGACTCGACGGGGTCGGAGCCGCTGGCGCCCTGATCGGTGATCTTCGCGCCGCCCGTGGAGTCCTCCAGGGAGACGGACGCGCCGATCTTGGCGTAGACGGGCTTGCCGGTCTTGATGAGCTGCTGGGCGACGTACTTGGCCTGGTTGATCGGGATGGCGAAGCCGAGGCCGATGGAGCCGGACTGGCTGCCGCCGCCGAGGCCGCCGCTGCTCGTGGACTGGATCGCAGAGTTGATGCCGATCACGTTGCCCTTGGCGTCCAGCAGCGGGCCGCCGGAGTTGCCCGGGTTGATCGAGGCGTCGGTCTGGAGGGCGCTCATGTAGGAGGCGTTCGAACCCGTGCCGTCGCTGGAGGCCACCGGGCGGTTCTTGGCGCTGATGATGCCCGTGGTGACCGTGTTGGACAGGCCGAAGGGGGCGCCGATGGCGATGGTCGAGTCGCCGACCGCCACCTGGTCGGAGTTGCCGAGCGTCAACGGCTTGAGGTCGCCCGGCGCGTTCTTGAGCTTGATCACCGCCACGTCGTAGCCCTGTGCGTGGCCGACGACCTCGGCGTCGTACTTCTTGCCGTTCGGGAAGGTCGCGGTCAGCTTGCCGCCGTCCACCGCGTCCGCCACCACGTGGTTGTTGGTGAGGATGTGGCCCTCGCGGTCGAAGACGAAGCCGGTGCCGGTGCCGCCCTCGCCGCTGCTCGACTCGGCCTCGATGGTCACCGTGCTCGGCAGGGCCGCGGCGGCCACGCCCGCGACGGTGCCCGCGTCACGCTTGACGTCGCCGCCGCTGTCGGAGGCGGAGACGGTCGTCGAGGAGCCGTTGTCGTCGTTCTTGGCCAGGGTGTAGCCGAGACCACCGCCCAGGCCGCCCGCGACCAGGGCCGCGATCAGGACCGCCGCCATCAGGCCGCCGCGCCCGCGCCCCGACTTGGGGGCGGGCTGCTGGTACGAGGCGCCCCAGCCACCGGCACCCGCACCGCCCGAGCCGCTGTCGGCGTACGCCGGGGTCGCGGGCGGCGGAGGCGGCCAGGAGGCGTCCGGGGCCTGGGGGGTCTGGGCCGGGGTGCCGTAGCCGGGCACGCCCTGGGCCGGGGCCTGACCCGGGGTGCCCTCACCCTGCGAGGCCTGAGAGCCCTGCGGCCCGTACGAGCCCTGCGCACCCTGTGGCCCCTGCGTGCCGCCCGCACCCGCCGACGCGTAGGCCGGCGCCTGGCCCGCGTGCACCAGTTCCTGCTCCGGTGCGCCGGGGGCGTGCGGAGGCGTCGTGGGGAGCGGGGTCGTCGGGGCGCCGCTGTCGGGCGCGCTCGCCTGCGGGGAGGCCGGGGAGGCTGCGGGGGAATCCACCGGCACGGGAGGTGCGGACGGGGCCGGGGGTACCGCAGTGCCCTCGTTCTCGGTGCTCACAGCTTGTCTCCTCGATCCACGGCTGTTTTTCCTAAGGTCGCACTCGGTCACGCTCGTTCACGCTTGCCGACGGTCCGGCGCGATGCAGCTGTGCATGTGCTTTTGTATGCCGTCAGCTTTTCCCACAGGCCGTCAGAGCACCATAAGCGGTGCCTGTGGGTCTGCGACCATCCTTTATATGGGACCTTTCGGACGGAACGGCCGCATCTCGACGCCCGCATCTCGTCCTGTCATCGCCCACCACGTGCGACGCGTACCCCGCCACGATGGCACCATGACGCGGTGACTCACGCACGGCAGCACAGCATTCAGGTCGTCGCCCACCGCGGAGCCTCCGAAGAGGCCCCCGAGCACACTCTGGCCGCGTACAAGAAGGCGATCGAGGACGGCGCCGACGCCCTGGAGTGCGATGTGCGCCTGACGGCCGACGGCCATCTCGTCTGCGTCCACGACCGACGCGTCAACCGTACGTCCAACGGGCGCGGTGCGGTCTCCGCCCTGGAGCTGGCCGAGCTCGCCGCCCTGGACTTCGGCTCCTGGAAGAACCGGGACGAGGAGCCCGACTGGGAGCACCGCCCCGAGGACCGCGAGGAGACCTCCGTACTGACCCTGGAGCGACTCCTGGAGCTGGTCGCGGACGCGGGACGGCGAGTGGAACTGGCCATCGAGACCAAGCACCCCACACGGTGGGCGGGGCAGGTGGAGGAGCGGCTGCTGGTGCTGCTGAAGCGGTTCGGCCTGGAGGCGCCCGCCACGGCCGCCGACTCCCCGGTGCGGATCATGAGCTTCTCGGCCCGTTCGCTGGCACGCGTGCGTGCCGCCTCGCCGATGCTGCCGACGGTGTATCTGATGCAGTTCGTCTCGCCCCGGCTGAGGGACGGTCGGCTTCCGGCGGGCGTGCGGATCGCGGGGCCCTCGATCCGGATCGTGCGCAATCACCCGGCGTACATCGAGCGGCTGAAACGAGCCGGCCACCAGGTGCACGTGTGGACGGTGAACGAGCCCGAGGACGTCGACCTCTGCGTGGAACTCGGCATCGACGCCATCATCACCAACCGGCCCCGCGCGGTCCTGCGCCAGCTGGGCCGATGACCTTCGCGGCGCCTGACGGTGAGTCACTGGTAAAGACCTGTGAAGAAACCTTGACCCCACGAGTCGACTGAAGCATCTTCGGTCACGGCCAAATCGTCGAAATCCGGCCACACGATTACAGGGAGTGCTCCGGCGCGTTCGGTCCGTGTTCGATCGTTACGAATGCGTCAGCGGACCTACGTTGGCCGGTTTCCGGTACAGGCCAATGGGGCATCCACACCGTGGCGTGGGGCAAAGGAGGTCTCGGGGGTGGCGTTGGTGGTGGCACAGGAGGTGCCCACGTCGTCGAGCATGGCCGTACCCCATGGCCCTGCGGGCGTGGGGGAAGCAAGACACCGGATGCGTTCTCAGTTGCGCAGGGGCGGTGTGTCGGAAGCGGTCATCGACGACGCCGTACTGATTCTTTCCGAACTCTTGAGCAATGCGTGCAAGCACGGTCGGCCCCTGGGCGACGCCCTGGCCGGGGACGGCGACGTCCGCGCCGCGTGGCGCGTGGAGCCGACCGGCAGACTCACGGTCGAGGTGACGGACGGCGGCGGGCCCACCCGCCCTGCTCCGGCCACGCCCTCGGTCACCGCGCACGGCGGCCGTGGGCTGAACATCATCACCGCACTGTCCGACGACTGGGGCGTCCGGGACGACGCCCGCGGCGAGGTCACGGTGTGGGTCGTGGTGCACGACGACGTTCATGATCCGGATGCCGGCCACCGCCGGGACGACTTCGCTACGCGCGTCACGGCGCCGTCGGTGTCGTCGATCGGTGACCTGGACTTCGCGGACGCCTTCACCGACATGGACTGAGGCGCCACGGGCGTTGTCCACAGCTCGGCACACCGCCCCGCGTCGTCCACAGCTCGGCACACCGCCCCGCGTTGTCCACACGCTCCCGTCGCGCATGGCGTGAACGACTAGGCTCCCGCCCATACGAGACGAGCCGTAACCGGGAGACCCCACGATGGCCAAGAAGCGACCCCAGACGAAGGCCCAGCGCCCTCAGATCGCCGACGGGGAGGTCCCGGTCGTCGGTGCCCGTGAACCCTGCCCCTGCGGCAGCGGCCGCCGCTACAAGGCCTGCCATGGCCGGGCCGCCGCGCACGCGGTGACCGAGCTGGTGCAGCGCCCGTTCGAAGGCCTGGCGGGCGAGGGCGACTGGGTGGCGCTGCGTGAGCTGGTGCCGGCCGCCACGGCCGAGCTGTCCCTGAAGGGCGGCCTCCCCGAGGGCGTCCCGTCGGTCACGCTGGCGACGGTCCTGCCGATGGCGTGGCCGGCGCTGCGCCGCGACGACGGCTCGGTGCTGCTCGGTCTGCAGAACGACACGGCGTCGGGCGACATCAGCCGCGACCTGGCCGACACGCTCCAGCGCGCGCTCACCGCCGAGCCGGGCACACCCGTCCAGGGCCGCCGCGCGCCCGCCGAGGGTCCGCGGCTGCAGGATCTGCTCGACCCCGAAGGCACGTTCGAGCCAGTCGTGCACGAGGGCTTCGAGTTCTGGGTCCCGGACGCGGAGAACGCCACCCCGGAGGTGACCGCCTCCCTGGAGCGGGCCAACGCCGCGGCCATCCCGACCGTGAAGCTCCAGGGTGTGGACGCCGCCTACTGGTGCGAGACGCCGGAGAAGAACCACCTGCGCTGGGTCATGCCGTACGGCGAGGAGCAGCTTCTGGACGCGCTCGCGCGGCTGCACGCGGCGGGGAGGTCCGGCCTCGGCGAGGGCACCCGGCTGGTGGGCTCCTTCCGCGCCCACGGCCTCACCGTGCCCGTCTGGGACCTGCCGAGCGGCGTCTCCGCGGAGGACGTGGAGAAGCCGGCGGCCGAGTTCGCCGAGCGGCTCACCGCGGCCCTGGCCTCGGACGCACCGCTCACCGCGGACGAGCGCCGCGCGCGGGGCGGCCTGACCAACCGACAGGTGACCCTCAGCTGAGACACAGGTTCGAGACAGGGTTCGGCTGACCGGTCGTTCAGCCGGAACCGGTCTCGCCTTGCGGCCGGAAGGGATCACAACTGCCGCCCGCGGCAAGTGAGTCGGTGTCCGGAAAGCCGACGAACTTACGAGATCGAATTTGCGAACAGCCGATCTCTTGTTACCGTTCGAGTAGCCCGGTTGCTGGTGCATCCCCCGTCGCCAGCAACCGGGTCTTTGTACGTCCGCTTCCGCTCACGGCACGCTGACGCGTGTCAACTGCCGGAAGGCGTCGACGAGTTGCTTCCGCTTCGCAGCAGCAGCGGCCCGCTCCCGGCCTCGCCCGCGAACTCCGCGACCGCCGTGTAGGCGTCCGGACCGCCCCGGCTGCGCTCCCTGGGCGTCTCGCAGGTTCCCGGTTCGTCTCCCGCGCCCACGGCACAGCGCATCTGCACGGTCCGGTCGTCCGGGCCCATGAGGCTCAGCACGGAGTCGAGCGCGCCGCCGGTGACATTGCGGTAGTAGGTCCGCGCCCAGGTCTCCTCGCCCTGGGTCAGGACACAGGTCTGCGCCTCGATGCCGTCGGGGGAGGTCAGTTCGGGACCGCAGCGCGCGGCGGTGGCCAGACCGAGGCCGAGGAGGGGGGCGCGGCCGGGTGCGGCGGACGGCGCCTTGGCATCCTCGCGCGGGGAGGTGCGCGACGCCGCGCGCGTCACCTCGTCCCCCACCTGCCCCGCGGACGCCACGGCCAGCGGCAGCGCGACCGCGCATGCCACGACGCCCGAGAGGGCGAGGAGACGAAGGTTCATGAAAGGGGACGATAACGACCGGGCGCGCACGGCTGGTTCCGTGCGCGCCCGACACCCCTACAACTCGGGCGCGCTCACACCCGTACGAGTGAGGGCGTCGACGACCGCGTCGACCACGGCCTCCACGTCGGGCACCCACGGGGAGGCCGAGCCGGGCAGCGGGGCGCGCTCCCAGCGGATGACGCCGTGGCCGGTCTCGGACGGGGGCAGGGCGAGGTAGCCGCCCTCGCCGTGGAACCGCAGCGAGCCGGGGACGAAGTCCTTGGCGTACAGCAGTTCGCCCAACTGCTCCATGGAGTACGGCTTGACGAGGATCGCCCAGCGATTGGGCGCGGCGACCACCGGTCCGAGGCGCATGCCCTGACGGTCCAGGGCGGTGAGCGCGCGGGCAGCCGCGAGGGCCGGCAAGGAGACCGCGCAGGGAGCCGTGCCTCCCGTGGCGAGGACGATCGGCGCGGCGGGCCGGTTGGTCCACCACCAGCGCACCATGCGCTCGTCGGTGGTGGCCGCGAGGAGGCCGGGATCGAAGGGGTGCGCCCCGGGCACCGTGCACTCGGGGTCGGGACAGGAGCAGCGGGCCCGGCCCTGTGGGTCCGGCGCCGCGCCCGGGAGTACGGGCCACTGCCATTCCGTCGCGAAGGTCAGGGCCGCGCTGATCAACTCAGGCCCCCCGTCGTTCCGCTTGGACAGGAGCCTGCGTGCCTTTCCGAGGATCTCGCGCATGAGCGCTCGTTCCTTTCCGTTGCACCGCTGGCAACACCGTGGGCCACATCACACCATGTGTCGATCACTGCACTGTGCGTACCTGTTGGCGCATCACACCCCTGTCCGAGACAAGGGGAACCCCTATGGGCCGAACGTCGGCTGCGTCCGCGGCAGCCGGGCCCACACTGCATCTATCAAAAGCATGGGCGTGGCGTGGGGGTGGCGAAGTCTGGCGTTTTGCCGTCCCGCGTATTTCTCTTCGCCTCCGCCACGGGAGGATGGGGCTCGGTCGTCGGTGGCTAAGACGCCCGGGTCCGTCACCAGGTTCCGGGTGGCTGTCAACCACCCCTGGCCTTCTCCGAGTACGTACCCATCACGACCGCTGTGACGCTCTGTGGAGCAAGGCCAGTCGACCGCAATAAGGCGTTACCTGAGTCAGTTTCAAGCCAACTTCGCTTTTCGGCAAGGGGTACCCCGGTGACTCACGGACACCAGGAATCCCGGCAGGACAATGCTGGACATCCCCTCACGAGTGCGTGTACATGTGGAGACACTGCTAGCGGCGCAGAATGACATGGGGGTTTGCGATGCTTTTGAGCAATACGCACCGGTCGGAAAGCCGGACGCCATGAACGCCCCTCACCCTCCGAAAGTGGCCGGAATCGATTCAACGGTTCCCTCGCCCGCACACACTGTCGCGCCCGCGCCCGTAGCCCCGGACACCTCACCGGCCTCTCCACCGGGCGCTCCCGGAGCCCTGCTCCAGGACCGGCTCGCCGGCTGGGTCTCCGACCTCACGACCCTCCACGAGCTCACCGAGCGGCTGACCCGCACGGATTCCCTCGCGGAGGCACTGACCGAACTGCTGCGCGCCGGAGCCGCCCTGGTGGGCGCCCGGCGCGGTCTCGTCGTACTGGAACCCGGCGACGGACTCGGCCCCGACACCACCATCGGCCTCGGCCTCGCCCGCGCCGACCTCGGTCACATCGAGACCGTGCCGCGCAGCGCCCTGTCCTACGGCCGCATCCTCGACGGACTCCCCGACGCCGACGGCGAGATCGCCGAACCCGACCTGTTCGCCGGGGACGGCCTCGACCCCCGCCACCGCGAGGTGGCCGCCCGCCTCGGCTACGCCGCGAGCTACGCGCTGCCCCTGTCGTCCGACACCGCGGGCCGCCTCGGCGCGGCCGTGTGGCTGTACGACGAACCGGCCGAGCCGAACGAGCGCCAGCGCCACCTCGTCGGCCTGTACGCCCGCTACGCCACCGAGCACCTGGCGCGCGTCGTCGAGGTCGAGCGCACGCGCGCGTGCATGGCGACGATGGCCGAGGAGCTGCTGCCGTCCCGGCTCCCCCGCGTCGCCGGCGTCCAGCTCGCCGCCCGGCACCGCACCGGCCCGCGCGGCGGCGGCGACTGGTACGACGCGCTGCCGCTGCCGGATGCCGCACTCGGCCTCGCGGTCGGCTCGGTGACCGGCTCGGGCCCCAGCGCGGTCGCCGCGATGGGCCGGCTCAGAGCGTCGCTGCGGGCCTACGCCGTCATGGAGGGCGAGGACCCGGTCGCGGTCCTGTCCGACCTGGAGCTGCTGCTGCGCCTGACCGAGCCCGCCCGTTCGGCCACCGCCCTGTTCGCCTACTGCGAGCCCGCGCTGCGCAAGATCACGCTGGCCGGTGCCGGGCACTGCCCGCCGCTGCTGGTCGGTGAGCGGCGCACGGAGTTCGTGGAGACGTCCGTGTCGGCACCGCTCGGCATGCTCGCCTGCTGGGAGGCGCCCAGCGTGGAGCTGGTGGCCGAACCCGGAGAGACGGTTCTGCTCTACACCGACGGGCTGCTGCACCGTACCGGCGACGCCACCGACCGCGCCTTCGCGCGGCTGCACGCGGCCGCCGCCGGCGTACCGAAGGCGCTGCGGCACGACCCGGACGCGATCGCCGACCACGTGCTGCGCACGGTGCTGGCGGACGGGCTGGACGCGGCGGACTCCGACGAGGACGTCGTCCTGCTCGCCGCCCGGTTCGAGTAGCGCCCCGTGTAACACCGGACAGCGGCGTGTAACAGGTCTTCCGGCCCTGGGCCCCCTTCCGTACGACCGTACGATGGACGGGGTCCAGTGCCGTATCGAGGAGGATGACCGTGGCCGACGAGCTCACACCGGAGACCCCGGAGACTGAGTCGGAAGAGCCCATCAAGCAGCGGAAGAACGGCCTGTACCCGGGCGTCTCCGACGAGCTCGCCGAGAACATGAAGTCGGGCTGGGCCGACACCGAGCTGCACGACCTGGAGCCCATCGCCCAGGCCGCCGAGACCGCGGCCCGCCGTGCGGCGCTCTCCGCCCGTTTCCCGGGCGAGCGGCTGGTAATCCCCGCGGGCAACCTGAAGACCCGCTCCAACGACACCGAGTACGCCTTCCGGGCCTCCGTGGAGTACGCCTACCTCACCGGCAACCAGACCGAGGACGGCGTCCTCGTCCTGGAGCCGGTCGCCGACGGGCACAAGGCGACGATCTACCTGCTGCCGCGCTCCGACCGCGAGAACGGCGAGTTCTGGCTCTCCGGCCACGGCGAGCTGTGGGTGGGCCGCCGGCACTCCCTCACCGAGGCGGAGAAGCTGTACGGCATCCCCGCCTCCGACGTCCGCGAGCTGGCCGACGCGCTGCGCGAGGCGACCGGCCCGGTCCGCGTCGTCCGCGGCTACGACGCCGGCATCGAGGCCGCGCTGACCGACAAGGTCACCGCCGAGCGCGACGAGGAGCTGCGGGTCTTCCTCTCCGAGGCGCGGCTGATCAAGGACGAGTTCGAGATCGGCGAGCTGCAGAAGGCCGTCGACTCGACGGTCCGCGGTTTCGAGGACGTCGTGAAGGTCCTCGACAAGGCCGAGGCGACCTCCGAGCGCTACATCGAGGGCACGTTCTTCCTCCGCGCGCGGGTCGAGGGCAACGACATCGGCTACGGCTCCATCTGCGCCGCCGGTCCGCACGCCTGCACGCTGCACTGGGTGCGCAACGACGGACCGGTGCGCTCCGGTGACCTGCTGCTGCTGGACGCGGGCGTCGAGACGCACACGTACTACACCGCCGACGTCACGCGCACGCTGCCGATCAACGGCCGCTACAGCGAGATCCAGAAGAAGATCTACGACGCCGTGTACGACGCCCAGGAGGCCGGTATCGCGGCCGTGAAGCCGGGCGCGAAGTACCGGGACTTCCACGATGCCGCGCAGCGGGTGCTGACCGAGCGGCTCGTCGAGTGGGGGCTTGTCGAGGGGCCGGTGGAGCGGGTGCTGGAGCTCGGCCTCCAGCGGCGCTGGACGCTGCACGGGACCGGGCACATGCTCGGCATGGACGTCCACGACTGCGCTGCCGCGCGCGTGGAGTCGTACGTCGACGGCACGCTGGAGCCGGGGATGGTGCTGACCGTCGAGCCCGGGCTGTACTTCCAGGCCGACGATCTGACCGTGCCCGAGGAGTACCGAGGCATTGGTGTGCGGATCGAGGACGACATTCTGGTGACCGCGGACGGCAACCGGAACATGTCCGATGGGCTGCCGCGGCGGTCTGATGAGGTCGAGAGCTGGATGGCTTCACTGAAGGGCTGACGGGTGTTTTGAAGGCCGGGTACCAGTGGGGTGCCCGGCCTTTTGTTGCGGTCTGCGGGTTGTGGGGGCTGGTCGCGCAGTTCCCCGCGCCCCTAGAAGCAGGGGGTTGCAGTGGACCTGCATGTTGAGCTCATCGCTTCCGAAGGGCGGCGTAACGGGATTGAGCGTGCCCTTCGCGATGCGGTGCGGGACGGGCGGCTCGCGCCCGGGGCCCGGTTGCCTGCCACCCGGCGGCTGGCCGAGGAGCTCGGGGTGTCTCGGGGGACCGTCAAGGCTGCCTACGACCAACTGGTCGCCGAGGGGTATCTGACCGCTCGGCAGGGGTCGGGGACGCAGGTTGCCGCACTGCCCGCTGTCGAGACGGAGGTGCCGGGCGTCGCCTCACGCGCGCGTGCGCCTCGTTTTGATCTGCGGCCCGGGAGTCCTGATGTCGGGACCTTTCCCGCCGCCGCCTGGTTGCGAGCCTTGCGGCGGGCCATCGCCACGGCACCCTCGCTCGCGTACGACTACGGCGATCCACGCGGGCGGATCGAGCTGCGAACTGCCTTGTCGGGATATCTGGGGCGGGCCCGCGGGGTCGTCGCGCCGCCGGAGCGGATCGTGATCACCTCGGGGTACGTCCAGGGGCTCGCTCTGCTCACGCGCGTGCTCGACGGGGGCGAGATCGCCATGGAGGACCCCGGGCTGGCCTTCCACCGGGAGGTGGTGCGCCGGGGCGGTGGCCGGGTCGTGCCAGTGCGGGTGGACGAGCAGGGTGCCTGCGCGGGGGAGCTGGGGGATGCGCGGGCGGTCGTGCTGACGCCGGCGCATCAGTATCCGACCGGGGTGACGCTCCATCCCTCGCGGCGGCGGGCGGTCACCGACTGGGCACGCGCGCGTGGCGGACTGATCGTCGAGGACGACTACGACGGGGAGTTCCGGTACGACCGGCAGCCCGTCGGGGCGCTCCAGGGGATGGCTCCCGGTCAGGTGGTGTATCTGGGCACCGCGTCGAAGACCCTGGGGCCCGCGCTGCGGCTCGGGTGGATGGTGCTGCCGCCGCGTCTGGTCGACGCGGTCGCCGACGCCAAGCTGCACAGCGACCACCACACCGAGACCCTCGGCCAGTTGGCGCTCGCCGAGCTCATCGACAGTCACGCCTACGACCGTCATGTGCGCGCCTGCCGGCTGCGGTACCGGCGGCGCCGGGACCAGCTGCTGCACCGGCTCGGGACGCGGCGGGCGGTGCGCGGGATCGCGGCCGGGCTGCACGCGCTGGTGGAGGTCGCCGACGAGAAGGAGGCCCTGGCGCGGGCGGAGGCGGCCGGGGTCGCGGTGGGGCGGCTGGGCGATCACTGGCACACGCCGGACGGCGGGGAAGGGCGGACTCAGGGCCTGGTCGTCGGGTACGGGACGCCTCGCGAGCGGGTCTACCCGCAGGCCCTGGAGGCGCTGGGGCAGGCGCTCGACGGATTGGGCCACTGAAAGGGGCGTCGATTGGGCCTGTCTGTCGGTCCAGTCGGCTTCTAACGTCGGTCACATGACGAACTCACTCGTCCCGCCCAGGGGTCCGCAACGCGTCCTCGCCGTCGCCCAGTTGACCAACGCCGTCGGTGACGGCGCCTTCCTCGTGACCTCGGCGCTCTACTTCACGTACGTCGTCGGACTCGCCCCCGCGCGCGTGGGGCTCGGGCTGACCCTCGCGTGGGCCCTCGGGGCGGTGGCGGGCGTGCCGCTGGGGCGGCTCGCGGACCGGCGCGGGGCGCGCGGGACGGCGGTGCTGCTGGCGGTGGTGGCGGGGCTCGCGGTCGCGGCGTTCCTGTTCGTGCGCGGGTTCGTGCCGTTCGTCATGGCCGCGTGCGTCTACGCCGCCGCGCAGTCGGGGCTGGCGGCGGCCCGGCAGACGCTGCTGGCGGGGCTGGTGCCCGCCGGGGAGCGGACGGGGCTGCTGGCGCATCTGCAGTCGGCTTTCAACGCCGGTCTGGCGGTGGGGGCCGGGCTGGGCGGGCTGGCGTTGCAGGCGGGGACGCGGGGGGCGTATCTCGGGGTGTTCGCGCTGGACGTGGTGAGCTTCGCGGTGTGTGCGGGGGTGCTGCTGCGGCTGCCTTCGGTGGCGCGGACGCCGGCGCCTCGTGCCGGTTCGCGGAAGCGGCAGCACGGCGGGCTCGGTGTCGTGCGCGACCGGCGCTATGTCGCCGTCACGCTCCTCAACACCGTTCTGCTGCTGCGGATGCCGCTGCTGAGCCTCGCGCTGCCGCTGTGGATCGCCGAGCGGACCGACGCACCGGCGTGGCTGGTCTCCGCGCTGTTCGTGCTCAACACCGGGGCCGTGATGCTGTTCCAGGTGCGCATGGCACGCGGGGTCACGGGGCCGGCGTCGGCCACGCGCGCGGTGCGGCGGTCGGGGTGGGTCATGCTGGCGGCGTGCGGGGTGTTCGCGCTCTCGGCGGGCGGCTCGGCGTGGCCGGCCGCCGGGGCGCTGGTCGTCGGGGCGGTGTTGCAGGTCGTCGCGGAGATGGGGCAGTCCGCCGGGTCCTGGCAGCTCTCCTTCGACCTGGCGCCGGCCGACCGGGTCGGCGAGTACCAGGGCTTCTTCGGCACCGGGGTGACGGTGGCACGGACACTGGGGCCGCTCGTGCTGACGACGCTGCTGCTCGGGTGGGGCACCGCCGGGTGGCTGCTGCTGGGAGGGGCGACGCTCGTGGCGTCGTACGCCATGGGACCAGTGGCGGGCCGCGGGGGCGCCGCCTCCCGGCCGGAGGCCGACCGGCAGCCGGGGGCCGACGAGCAGTTGGGGGCCGACGAGCAGCCGGACGGCGGCCCGGAGCCGCAGGCAGGTCCGCGGCCGGTGCTCGTGAACTGACGGGTCGCCCGGCGCGAGTCCGAGCGGCCGCCCGGTGTCAGGCCGTCCGGGCCGGCGAACCGGCCTGTAGCGGCAGCGAGTCACCGGCCCGTAGCGGCAACGAGTCCAGGAACAGCGCCCCCGCCAGCAGCCCCGCGCTGCCGCGGGGGCTCCACGCGCGGGTGCGCAGGTCCTCGTCGAAGCGGGCGAGGGCCGTGGCGCCCGCCGTCGTGGACGTGCCGCCCGCTTCCAGGACCCCGCGGGCGCCCGCCTGGACGTGGCGCAGGCCGAGCGGGCCCGCGGTGTAGAGGAGTTCGGTGTCCTGGAGGGTGGACATCACGGTGAGCAGGGCGTCCAGCCGGGCCTGCGCCTCCGTGGCGCCGGCCTTGCGCGCGGCGGCGAGCGCGTCCAACGCCCGCCGTACGTGCGGGAATCCGGCCCGCGCCTCGCCACGCGCCCCGGCGGCACCGTACTTCGCCGACACCGACGAGCCGCGCGACGGCCGCCGCGGGGCCCGCTTGTCGGGATGCCGGGCGATGCGCTTGGCGGTCGCGGCGACCTCCCAGCCCGTCGTCCCCGGATTCAGGGCGGCCGCGGCGACCAGCAGGCCGAGCGCCCACAGGGCACCCCGGTGGCCGCCGCCGGCGAGGCCCACCGAGTGCTCGGTGCAGCGGCCGATCGCGCCGAGTTCCGTACGGAGCCCGGGAGTCGGCTCGCCGGTGCGGCGGGCCGCGGCGGCCATCGCGGCGAGGCCGGGTACGAGCGCCTTCGCCGACCAGCGCAGAGCGCAGTGGTCCACGCGCGTGGTGCGGGCGTCCAGGTCGCGCGGGTCGGGCAGCCCGGGCTTGGGGGCCAGGGCCAGTTGCCCGGTCAGCGCGGTCACGGCGGCATGCGCCAGCGCTTCGTCCTCGCGGCTGCTCATGGCCGTACCTTACGAGGACGCCGGGGCACAGGCAGTGGCGCTTTCGGAGCCGTCATGACCGGGAAGGTAGGGGCGCTGTCCGTCAGGGGGTTCTCAGGAGGCTGAGAACGGACTGTGAATGCCGAGGAAGCCGCGCTTCTCCGGCACAGCCCTAGACCGCTCTCCGGCACAGCCCTAGACCGCCATGAGCGGAGCGTCCTTCTTCCACTTGAGGATCTTGTCGAAGCTGACCACCGCACCGCCCCGGCCCGGCTTGTTGCCGATGTGGACGTGGTCGGCGAGTTCCTGGATCAGACACAGGCCGCGGCCGTGCTCCGCCTCGCCGGGCGCGCGGCGGACGACCGGTGCGGAGCGGAGGAAACCGGGGCCGGAGTCGGCGACCTCGATACGGCACTTCTCGCCGTCCAGGTACGCGGTGACGCGGTACGCCTCGGAGGTGCCGCCCTGCCCGGTGTCCCCGCCGTGCTCGACGGCGTTGGCGCAGGCCTCGCTGAGGGCGACCGAGAGGTCGTAGCAGACGTCGGGATCGACGCCCGCGGTCTCCATGGTGCCGAGCAGCAGGCGCCGGGCGAGCGGAACGCTCGCAGCCTCGCGCCGCAGATGGAGTGACCACCAGATGCTCATGCTCCAGCCTCCCGGCCGCGGCTCGACATACCGTTACGTATTGCCGCCCGTGCCCGGGTGTAAGCACACTGTCGACGTGATGCCGCCCATATGGGGGATGCGTAGGGGGCGTTGGATGGGGTATGTGGGGCGGGTTCGCACCAGAAGGTGATCTTCCGGTCGTACGACTCGTACGTCATCTTGTGGACCTGCCGTACGGCGGCCGTAAAGCCAGTGCGATGATGAGCCCGCCATGACTGCCCCCCACCCACGCACGGCGCGCACCGGAACCGGCCTCCGGGTCCTGCGGGCCGCGGTGTTCGCCGCGGTCTGCGTCGTGCTGGCCGCGGGCGGGCACACCCTCGCCTCCTGCGCCACGGTCCCGCTGTGGACCCTCGGCGCGGGATTCCTCGGGGTCGCCCTGGTGGCCGCGCCGCTCGCCGGGCGCGTGCGGTCACTGCCGGGCATCGCGGCGCTGCTCACGGCCGGACAGGTCGTGCTGCACACGCTGTTCGGGCTGGGCCAGCACACCGCCGCGGCCAAGCCGTCGATGGCCTCCATGTCCGACACCTCACTCGTGGAGCAGGCCGCGCGCCTGGTCTGCGGGACCACCGCGGCGGCGATCAGCCCGGCCCAGGCGGCCCATCTCCTCACCGAGGCCCGCCTCTACCCGGGCACCCACACGCACGCGTCCATGGACATGTCCGCGGACGCCATGGCCGGCGGCTCCTCCGTCCCGCTGCTGCCCTCCCTGCCGATGCTGCTCGGTCACGTCCTCGCGGCCCTGGCCGCCGGCTGGCTGCTGCGCCACGGCGACCTGGCGCTGCTGCGGCTGGCCGAACTGTCGGCCCACGGGGTCGCCGAGGGGGCGCTCGTACGATCCCTGCGCGGGGCGCTCGCCCTGGTCCGCGCCCTGCGTGCCGGGCTGCCCGGCGCACCGCTGACCGGCCCGGCGCTGCCGCGCACCGCGCTGCTCGCGCCACCCACCCCCCGTACCACCGCACTCCAGCACACGGTGATCAGGCGCGGCCCGCCGGCCGCCGGCGTTCTCGCACTCGCCGCCTGACACGACGCGCCACTTCCCGGGAAGGGGAGGCCGCCGTCGTGCGGCCCCCGTACGCGTGCCCGTGTCCGACAGCCGTCGGGCACCTCCACGCGCGCGTACCCCTCTTCATCACCGGAATCACCTCTCGAAGTGGAGTGCCCCTTTTCATGAAGACCTCTCGTGTCGCCGCCGTCGGCGCCCTCACCGCCTCGGCCGTCGTCGTCCTGTCCTCCCCCGCGTTCGCGCACGTCAGCGTCCAGCCCGAGGGCGCCGCCGCCAAGGGCGGCTACGCGGTCGTCGACTTCAAGGTGCCGAACGAGCGCGACAAGGCGTCGACCACCAAGCTGGAGGTCACCTTCCCGACCGACCACCCGCTCGCCTCCGCGATGCCGGAGCCGATCGACGGCTGGGACGTCAAGGTCACCAAGGCCAAGCTCGACAAGCCCATCGAGATGCACGGCGAGAAGATCGACCAGGCCGTCTCCAAGATCACCTGGACCGCCACCGGCAAGGGCATCCAGCCGGGCTTCTTCCAGAAGTTCCCGGTCTCCGTCGGCGCCCTCCCCGAGGACGCCGACGAACTGACCTTCAAGGCCATCCAGACGTACTCCAACAAGGAGGTCGTCCGCTGGATCGAGGTCCAGCAGGACGGCCAGGAGGAGCCCGAGAACCCGGCGCCCGTGCTGACGCTGTCCGAGGCCACCGAGGACGGCCACTCGCACGGCTCGGCGGACGCCGAGAAGGCCTCCGACGACTCCAAGGCGGCCGAGAACACCGCCGCCGAGACCGCCGCCCCCGCCGACAGCAGTGACACCACCGCCCGGGTGCTCGGTGTCGTCGGCATCGTCGTCGGCGCCCTGGGCGTCGCCTACGGCGTGCTCGCCGGGCGCAGGCGCACGGGCGCCGACGCCTGAGTCCGACCGTCCGCGCGCCGCATCGGAGGCGGTACGGCCGCCCGTACCGCCCCCGGTGCACGCCGGAGCCATCACATCTGGGACATTTCTCTATGCGCAAGAAGACGTTCGCCGCGGCCGCCCTGCTCGCCGCCGCCTCCCTGACCCTGACCGCCTGCGGCAGCGGTGACGACACCGGCTCGCCCGTCTCCGTGGTCTCCGAGGACTCCGCCAACACCAAGGCCGCCATCGTCCTCGACAAGCCGTTCGAGAAGCCGGACCTCGTCCTCACGGACACCAACGGCAAGAAGTACGACCTGCGCGAGCAGACCAAGGGCCGGCCGACGCTGATCTACTTCGGCTACACCAACTGCCCCGACGTCTGCCCGACGACCATGAGCAACATCGCCGTGGCCAAGAGCAAGCTGCCCAAGGCCCAGCAGGACGAGCTGCGGGTCGTCTTCGTCACCACCGACCCCGACCGGGACACCCCGAAGGCACTCGGCAAGTGGCTCAAGGGCATCGACCCCCAGGTCGTCGGCCTCACGGGCGACTTCCCCACCATCCAGGCCGGCGCCCGCACCCTCGGCATCACCATCGAGGCACCGCACAAGGACAAGAACGGCAAGATCGTCTCCACGCACGGCACCCAGGTCGTCGCCTTCTCCCCGAAGACCGACGGCGGATACGTCCTCTACACCGAGGACGCCACCGTCGACGACTACATCAAGGACCTCCCCAAGCTCGTCAAGGGAGCGACTCCGTGAGGCGCACCGCGCTCCTCGGCGTCGCACTGACCGGGACCCTGCTGCTCGCGGGCTGCGGCTCCTCCGACGACGACGCGGCCGACCTGTCCGTCTCCGGCGCCTACATGCCGCAGCCGGTCTCCGACACGATGGCCGCCGGCTTCCTCACCGTCACCAACAAGGGCGGTACGAACGACGAGCTGACGTCCGTCACCAGCGACCTCGGCGAGGTCACCATGCACGAGACGGTCGACGCCGCCATGCAGGAGGCCAAGCGCCTCGACGTACCCGCACACGGTCAACTCGTGTTCAAAAGCGGCGGCACCCATCTGATGTTCGAGAAGCTGAAGCACCAGCCGAAGCAGGGCCAGACCGTCACCGTCGAACTGCACTTCGCCGACTCCGATCCGGTCACCGTCGAGATGCCGGTGAAGTCCGCGACGTACACCCCCAAGACCGGTCACTGAGGGAGGGACCCACCTTGACGCAGACCATCGCCCCCCGCGTACGGGTCCTGGTGCTGCTGCTCCTCGCAGCCACCGGACTGCTCCTCGCCGGTGCCGGGCCGGCCTCCGCGCACGCCACGCTGACCGGCAGCGACCCCCAGCAGGGGACGGTGGTCGACAAGGCCCCGGACCAGATCTCGCTCACCTTCTCCGAGAAGGTCGCCATGTCCGACGGCTCACTGCGGGTCCTCGACCCCAAGGGCAAGCGCGTCGACCAGGGCAAGGCGTCCAACGTCAGCGGCACCACCTACGCCGTACAACTCCACAGCGGCCTGCCCGACGGCACGTACACCGTCACCTACCAGGTCGTCTCCGAGGACAGCCACCCCGTCGCCGGGGCCTACACCTTCTCCATCGGCGCCCCCTCCCGGACCAGCGTCTCGGTCTCCGACCAGACCGCCGGAGGCGGGGTCGTCGGCTGGCTCTACGGCTTCGGCCGCTACGTCTCCTACGCCGGCTTCGCCGTCATGATCGGCGGCGCCGCCTTCGTCCTCGCCTGCTGGCAGCGCGGCTCCGGAGTACGGGCCGTACAGCGCACCGTCGTCTCCGGATGGCTCGCGCTCACCGCCGCCACGCTCCTGCTGCTGCTCCTGCGCGGCTCCTACACCAGCACCGGCTCCGTCGGCGACATCTTCGACCTGAACCTGCTCGGCCAGGTCCTGCAGACCAAGACCGGCGCCGCGCTCGTCTCCCGACTGCTGCTGCTCGCCGCGGCGGCACTGTTCATCGCCGTGCTCTTCGGCGCCTACGACAAACGCGAGGACGAGGAGAAGCGCGACCTCACCTTCGGGCTCGCCATCGGCGGCACCGTCGTCGCCGCCGGGCTCGCCGCGAGCTGGGCCATGGCCGAGCACGCCTCCACCGGCCTCCAGACCGGCATCGCGATGCCGGTCGACGTGATCCACCTGCTGGCCGTCGCGGCCTGGCTGGGCGGCCTGTGCACCCTCCTCGTCACCCTCTACCGCGCGGACACGCCCATCGAGCGCTCCGCCGTGAGCCGCTTCTCCACGCTCGCCTTCGGCAGCGTCCTCACCCTCGTCGCGACCGGCATCTACCAGTCGTGGCGGCAGCTCGGCTCCTGGTCCGCCTTCACCGAGACCAGATACGGCCAGCTGCTGCTCGTCAAGATCGGACTCGTGGCCCTGCTCGTCGGCATCGCCTGGATCTCGCGACGGTGGACGGCACGAATGGGGGACGCGGGAGTACTGACCACCGAGAAGTCCGAAGAGGCTGACGCGGAGGGGACCGCCGTAGGGTCCGCCGTACGGGAGAAGGAGCACGTCGGGGCCAAGGCGGCCGGCGCCGATTCCGCACGCGCCGCCCAGCTCGCCCGGCAGCAAGCCGCCGTCGACGCCGCCCGGCGCAAGCGGCAACGGGACGCCGACCCCGACCGGTTCGGGCTGCGCCGCTCGGTGCTCGCCGAGGCGGGCGTCGCCGTGGTCCTGCTCGCCGTCACCACCGTGCTCACCCAGACCGAGCCCGGGCGCACCGAACAAGAGGCCAAGGCAGCCACGTCCTCGTCCGCCTCCTCCTCGTCCTCCTCCGCCGACTCGTCCGCCGCGGTCACCCTGGACATGCCCTTCGACACCGGTGGCGAGGACGGCAAGGGCGTCGTCCGGGTCGACCTCAACCCCGCGCGCGTGGGCGCCAACGAGATGCACGTCTACGTGGAGCGGCCCAACGGCCGGGCCTTCGACGTCCCCGAGGTGAAGGTGTCCTTCACCCTGGAGGCCAAGAACATCGGGCCACTGCCCGTCACCCCCGACCGCATCACCACCGGCCACTGGTCCGCCGCCGGTGTGCAGCTCCCCATGGCCGGCGACTGGAAGATCGCCGTGACCGTGCGGACCTCCGACATCGACCAGACCACCGTCTCCAAGAACGCGCAGATCGGCTGAACCACCGTGGCTGACCAGTCCCTTCCGCAGACGCGGACGCCCGAGAAGGCAGTTAATGACGGCGTTTCCGAAAGCGCCCCCAAGGAGGGCCTTTCGCGACGCCGCCTGCTCGGCACGGCCGGCGCCACCGGGCTCGTCCTCGGCGCGGCCGGCGGAGCCGTGGGATACGCCGCCCGGCCCGCCGAGGCCACCCCGCTGACCTCGCTCGGCTCCGAAGAGGTGATGTTTCACGGGAAACACCAGCCCGGCATCCTCCAGGGCCTCCAGGCCCGCGGCCACCTCGTCGCCTTCGACCTGGCGGCGGGCGCGGGCCGCAAGGGAGCGGCCGCACTGCTGCGCCGCTGGTCGGAGACGGCACGGCGGCTGATGGCGGGCGAGACCATGACAAGCGACGACACGGACGTCGCCCGCGACGCCGGCCCGTCCTCACTGACGATCACCTTCGGCTTCGGACACAGCTTCTTCGCCCGGACCGGACTGGAGAAACAGCGGCCGCTCGCCCTCGACCCGCTGCCCGACTTCTCCTCCGACCGGATCGACAAGGCGCGCAGCAACGGCGACCTGTGGGTGCAGATCGGCGCCGACGACGCCCTGGTCGCCTTCCACGCCCTGCGCGCGATCCAGAAGGACGCGGGCGGCGCGGCGAAGGTCCGCTGGCAGATGAACGGCTTCAACCGCTCGCCGGGCGCCACCGCCCACCCCATGACGGCCCGCAACCTGATGGGCCAGATCGACGGCACCCGCAATCCCAAGCCGACGGAATCCGACTTCGACCGACGGATCTTCGTCCCCTCCCCCGGGGACCCCGCATGGATGGCCAACGGCTCCTACGCCGTCGTACGCCGTATCCGCATGCTCCTCGACGACTGGGAGCAGCTCACGGTGAAGGCACAGGAACAGGTCATCGGGCGCCGCAAGGCGGACGGGGCACCGCTGACCGGCGGATCCGAGACGACCGCGATGGACCTGGAGAAGACCGACGCCAAGGGCGATCTGGTGGTCCCCCTCAACGCCCACGCCAGAATCACCCGGCCCGACCAGAACGGCGGCGCGGCGATGCTCCGCCGCCCCTGGTCCTTCCACGACGGCATCGACACGGACGGCGTCCCGGACGCGGGCCTCCTCTTCGTCTGCTGGCAGGCCGACCCCCTGCGCGGCTTCGTCCCCGTCCAGCGCAAGCTCGACCGCGGGGACGCGCTGTCGCGGTACATCCGCCACGAGTCCAGCGGCCTGTTCGCGGTGCCGGGCGGGGCGGCGGAGGGGGACTACGTGGGGCAGGGGCTGTTGGAGGGCTGAGCGCGCGCCAACGGCGTCGGCGGCGTTCGGTCACGCCGGTTCACTCCGCGGAGGGCCTGTGAAGGGACGAGCACCCGGCGTTCCGCAAGGCCCATTAGGGTGAGGTCATGCCAGCCAGCTATGCGTACCTCGGACCCGAGGGCACCTTCACCGAAGCCGCCCTGCGCACGCTTCCGGAGGCGGCCACCCGGGAGCTGATCCCGTACGTGTCCGTGCAGTCCGCCCTGGACGCGGTGCGCGGCGGCGAGGCCGAGGCCGCGTTCGTGCCGATCGAGAACTCCGTCGAGGGCGGCATCACCACCACCCTCGACGAGCTGGTCGCGGGCGCGCCGCTGATGATCTACCGCGAGGTGCTGCTGTCGATCACCTTCGCGCTGCTGGTCCGTCCCGGTACGAAGCTCTCGGAGATCAAGACCGTCTCCGCGCACCCGGCCGCCCAGCCGCAGGTCCGCAACTGGCTGAAGAAGAACCTCCCGGACGCCCACTGGGAGTCCGCCGCCTCCAACGCGGACGCCGCACGGCTCGTCCAGGAGGGACAGTACGACGCCGCCTTCGCCGGTGAGTTCGCCGCGGCCCTGTACGGCTTGGAAGCCCTGGAGACCGGCATCCACGACGCGGAGAACGCGCAGACCCGGTTCGTACTGGTCGGCCGCCCCGCCCGGCCCGCCGCCCCGACCGGCGCCGACAAGACCTCCGTCGTGCTGTGGCAGCGCGACGACCATCCCGGCGGCCTGCGCGACCTGCTCGGCGAGTTCGCCACCCGCGGCATCAACCTGATGCTGCTCCAGTCCCGGCCCACCGGCGCCGGCATCGGCAACTACTGCTTCTGCATCGACGCCGAAGGCCACATCTCCGACCGCCGGGTCGCCGAGGCGCTGATGGGGCTGAAGCGGATCTGCCTGGAGGTGCGGTTCCTCGGCTCGTACCCGCGCGCGGACGCGACCGAGGACGAGGTGCGGCCGCCGCTGCGCGGGACCTCGGACGACGAGTTCGTGGCGGCGTCGGACTGGGTGGCGCGCTGCCAGGACGGACGCTTCTAGGGCACCGAGCCGGGTTTCCGGCGCGTTTCCTGGGTGTTCGGGGAGCGTTTACGTCCATCCCTACCTGCATATTTTCGTTATCCACAGGAGTTATCCACAGGCCGTCATCTCGACCTGGGGACAAGTCGACACGGAAGCGCCACCTAGTCGACAAATCGGCCTACAGTGCCCAACTTCGTCCACAGCCCCACAGGTCACTCTTCGTCCACCCGTTTCCATTGATCAATCCTTTGGGGCGACCCTTTTCCACCCGAAAGTGGGCGTGAAGGGCGTTTGGATCGGGAATTCTCAGCCCGTGGGAGCCGATTAGGAATGATCACTTCCGAAGTCCACAGATCTTTCGCACACCCTGTGGATAACTCTGCGGCGCTGTGGATTCCTGTGGACGAAGCCGCCCTCAAGTCCCGTTCCGCACAAGGGAATCGAGTCAACCCGCCGTTAACCTCCTGCTTCGTTTCAGGGAGTGAGACGCCTTTTATTGACACGCCCCCCTACATAGGGCAATTCACCCATAACGGTATGTAAGGGGTTGGTGCGGAATAGCGAGTCGTGGGCGCTCACCCGGCACCGGTAGCCTTGAGCGCGTGATTGACCTTCGCCTGCTCCGTGAGGACCCCGACCGAGTGCGCGCGTCGCAGCGCGCCCGTGGAGAGGACGTCGCGCTCGTCGACGCTCTCCTGTCCGCCGACGAGCGGCGCAGGTCGTCCGGCGTCCGCTTCGACGAGCTGCGTTCCGAGCAGAAGTCGCTCGGCAAGCTCATTCCCAAGGCCTCCGGGGACGAGAAGGCCGAGCTGCTGAAGAAGGCGAGCCAGCTGGCCGCCGACGTCAAGGCGGCCGACGCCGAGCAGCACGAGGCCGACGAGGAGACCAAGCGCCTCGCCCTCCAGCTCGGCAACCTCGTCCATCCCGACGTGCCCGTCGGCGGCGAGGAGGACTTCGTCGTCCTGGAGACGCACGGCACCATCCGCGACTTCGGTGCCGAGGGCTTCGAGCCCAAGGACCACCTGGAGCTCGGCGAGGCCCTGGGCGCCATCGACGTCGAGCGCGGCGCCAAGGTCTCCGGCTCGCGCTTCTACTACCTGACCGGCGTCGGCGCCCTCCTGGAGCTGGCGCTCGTCAACGCGGCGATCGCCCAGGCCACCGAGGCCGGCTTCGTCCCGATGCTCACCCCCGCGCTGGTCCGCCCGCGCGCGATGGAGGGCACCGGCTTCCTCGGCCAGGCCGCGGAGAACGTGTACCACCTGGAGAAGGACGACTACTACCTGGTCGGCACCTCCGAGGTCCCGCTCGCCGCGTACCACATGGACGAGATCCTGGAGGCCGACCAGCTGCCGATGCGCTACGCCGGCTTCTCGCCGTGCTTCCGCCGCGAGGCCGGCACCTACGGCAAGGACACCCGGGGCATCTTCCGCGTGCACCAGTTCGACAAGGTCGAGATGTTCTCGTACGTCGCCCCCGAAGACGCCGAGAACGAGCACAAGCGGCTCCTGGACTGGGAGAAGCAGTGGCTGACCGGCCTGGAGCTGCCGTTCCAGGTCATCGACGTCGCCTCGGGCGACCTGGGCGCCTCCGCGTCCCGTAAGTACGACTGCGAGGCGTGGATCCCGACCCAGGGCAAGTACCGCGAGCTGACCTCGGCGTCCAACTGCGACAGCTTCCAGGCCCGCCGCCTCGCCGTCCGCATGCGCGACGGCAAGAAGGTCCAGCCGCTGGCCACGCTCAACGGCACGCTGTGCGCCGTACCGCGCACGATCGTGGCGATCCTGGAGAACCACCAGCAGGCCGACGGCTCCGTCCACGTCCCCGCGGTGCTGCGCCCGTACCTGGGCGGCCGTGAGGTGCTGGAGCCGGTCGCCAAGTGAGCGACGCGACTTCGACCGCGGCCGGGGGCTTCCCGTACCGGCTGATCGCGACCGACCTCGACGGCACGCTGCTGCGCTCCGACGAGTCGGTCTCGGACCGCACCCGTGCCGCGCTCGCCGCGGCCACGGCGGCCGGTGCCGCGCACATCGTGGTGACCGGCCGCGCGGTTCCCTGGACCCGGCACATCCTCGACGACCTCGGCTACGAGGGCCTCGCGGTGTGCGGGCAGGGCGCGCAGGTGTACGACGCCGGGGCGCACCGGCTGCTGACGTCCGTGACGCTGGACCGGCAGCTGGCCGGGGTCGCGCTCGCGAAGATCGAGGCGGAGGTCGGTCCGCTGTACCTGGCGGCCAGCCGGGACGGGCTGGACGGGGAGGTGCTGGTCGGGCAGGGCTACGCGCTCACCGGCGATCTGCCGGCCACCCCCTTCACCGACGCGGCCGATCTGTGGACCGCGCCGCTGAACAAGATCTACATACAGCATCCGGAGCTGTCCGACGACGAGCTGGCGGAGGCCGCGCGGCAGGCCGCGGGCGGGTTCGTGAACGTCGCCATGGCGGGCGCGGGCATCGTGGAGCTGCTGCCGCTGGGGCTGTCGAAGGCGACGGGGCTGTCGCTGGCGGCGCGTCGGCTCGGTCTGAAGGCCGCGGAGACGATCGCCTTCGGTGACATGCCCAATGACATTCCCATGTTCGGGTGGGCGGCTCGGGGCGTGGCGATGGCCAACGCGCACGAGGAGCTCAAGGCGGTGGCCGACGAGGTGACGTCCTCCAACGAGGAGGACGGGATCGCGGTGGTGCTGGAGCGGTTGCTGGGCTAGGAGCCCCTGGTGAAGCGGCTGAAGCCTGCTTGCAGGGCGTGGAAGGTGACGGTGCCGCCGCCCAGCATCTCGGCCTTGTGGCGCAGCTGCTCCGCCGCCGCCGGGCTCGGTCGGCCGTAGACGTCGATGGAGTTCATGCGGATGAGCTCGCGGAACGCGCGGAACTTCGGTCCGCCGAGCTCCATGTGGAGCTCCAGCGAGGCCGGGTCGGGGTGGACGGCGACCGTCGTCATCGTGGACCCGGACTCGTCGACGTAGAAGCGGTAGGCGATCAGCTGCGGCTCGCGGGCCTCGACGAAGTCGGCGAGGTCTCGCATGCCGTCCCTGACCTCGGCGAGTCTGCCTTCACGGATGTCCGAGCGGTCGATGTAGTAGATGGGTTCAGCCGATTCCGCCACTTTCGTCATGGCGCCTGAACCTATTCGTGTCTTGCGGAGGATGCACGGATCGAACGTGCGCGGAGTTTCCCCCGACCTCGGCTTAGCAAGCCGGTGCCTTGCCTCTCGGCCAATCCTCCGGGTGGGCGGCCCACGCGAGAGCGACGTCGCGTGCTCGAAGCGGCCGCCCCGGGCAGTTCCGGTGCGGTGGACTCGACGGTGGGGTAACTACACCGGAGTCCTCCGCGGACTGCCCTGAAGGGTGCTCGACGGACTGCCGTGCATGGACATCGTCGAACACCTCCCCGGTCGGTGGCGCCGGTGGGACCCGGCGGCATGAACACAACCATCGTGCCTGTACGCCGAGTTGGCCGCCACTGATTTAATCGGCCGTCTGTTCGCCTACCGTCGCCACCTGCGACGCCGCCCCTTGCTGAAGAACCACCCCGCCGGCGGCTCGTCGGAGCGCCAGGGCTGCGGCTCGGGGGCCTCGTCGCGCCAGCGGGCGGCGAGCATGCGGGCCCGGGCGGACGGCTCCGAGGTCTCCGCGGAACGTATGAAGTCCTCGTCCAGGACGAGACCGTCCCAGGTGTCGTCCCCGGACCGGTCCCGTTCGTCGTGGTGCGCGTCCGCCATCCCCGTTCCTCCTAGCAGTGCATCCCCGTCGATCCAGTGTGCCGAGGCAGGGGTGAAGCCCCTGTCAATAAGGGCGGCGTCTATCTCCCACGGCGTCTGCTCCCGCGGTGCCGACTCCGCGTCGCCTACTCCTCGCCCGCCAGCGTCAGCGTCCGCAGCTTCTGCCCGGCGTACCAGGTGGCCAGCACGGTCACCGCGACCAGCAGGACCGTCGCGGTGACGATGCCCACGTCCGAGGTGACCAGGTCTCCGCCGGCGACCTTGTGGGCCACCGCCAGCGACCACTGCTGGACGCTGAGGGTGCGCGCACCCGAGACCAGGGAGCCGAACAGGGCTTCCCAGACGAGGGCGTAGACGAGGCCGAAGACGACCGCGTGCCGGGACACGGTGCCCAGGAGCAGGAAGAGCGCGGCGTAGGCGATGGAGGAGACCAGCGCGGCGACCGTGTAGGCGACGGCGATCTGCTGGCCGTTGCCGTTGAGGATGAGGCCTGCGACCAGGGTCGGCAGGGCTGAGAAGACCATGGTGACCGCGATCGCGACGATCAGCTTGGTGAAGATGATCGTGGGCCGTTTGATCGGCTTGGACAGCAGGTACACCACCGAGCCGTCGTCGATCTCCGGGCCGATCGCGCCGGTGCCGGCGATGACGCCGATGATCGGCACCATGGTGGCGAGGGCGAGGCCGCCGAGCAGGTCGGACGCGGTCTGGTCGTCGGCGCCGACCAGGGCGCGCACGATCACCGAGATCACGATGAGCAGCAGGGGCAGGGCGCCCAGGATGAGGGCCCTGCGCCGGCCGAGCAGGGCCCGGTAGGTGAGTCGGGCGACTGTGGGGTCGTACATCTTCGGCCTCCTACGCCGCGACCAGGTAAGAGAACACGGACTCGAGGGACTCGTCGGACGGCGAGACCGTCAGCAGCCGGATGCCGTGGTCGCGGGCGACCTTCGGCAACAGGGCGGTGAAACGGCCGAAGTCGACGGCCTGGATGCGCAACGCGCCCTCCGCCAGGTCGACTTCGATGCCGGACGTCGACGGGTCGGCGATCAGCGCGGCCGCGAGGGCGCGGTCGTCACTGGAGCGCACCAGGTAGCGGTGCGGGCGGTCGGTCATCAGGCGGCGGATCTTGCGGAAGTCGCCGCTGGCCGCGTGCCGTCCGGCGACCACGACCTCGATGTGCCAGGCGAGTTGCTCGACCTCTTCGAGGATGTGGGACGAGAACAGGACCGTGCGGCCCTCGTCGCCCATGCGGCGCAGCAGGTCCATGAGCTGCATGCGCTGGCGCGGGTCCATGCCGTTGAAGGGCTCGTCCAGGAGCAGCAGGGACGGGTCGTGGACCAGGGCGGACGCCATCTTCACGCGCTGGCGCATGCCCTTGGAGTACGTCTGGATCTTGCGGTCCTGCGCGTACTCCATCTCGACCGTGGCCAGCGCCTTCTGGGCGGCCTTGGCGCCCAGGCCGTGCAACTCGGCGTTGGCGACGACGAATTCGCGGCCGGTGAGGAAGTCGTACATCGCCTCGCGCTCGGGGACGATGCCGATGTGCTTGTAGATGGCCTCGTTGCGCCAGGTGGGCCGGCCGTCGAGGGTGACGGTGCCGGTGGAGGGGGCGAGGAAGCCGCCCATCATGTTGATGAGCGTGGACTTTCCGGCGCCGTTGGGGCCGAGGAGGCCGGTGACGCCGGGGCCGATCGTCATGGTGACGTCGTTGACGGCGACCACGTTGCCGAACCAGCGCGAGACGTGGTCGATGGAGAGCGTGGTCACAGTCCCACCTTCTTGTAGCGGCGCATCATGAGGCCGTAACTGGCGGCGATCAGGCCGAGGACGACGAGGACGTACACCACGCCTTGGCCGGTCGAAGGCCCGTGCCCGCCCGGGAGCGACGGGGTCGCGCCGAGGAAGGCGGACTGCACGCCGTCGATGAGGGTGACCGGCGAGAAGAGACCCATCCACGGGATGGCGGAGGTGCTGCCCTGGGTGTCGGCGATGGCCTGGAGGGTGGTGACGGCGCCGTAGGAGATGGTGAAGACGGCGATGACGGCCGCGATGCCGAAGCCGCGCCTGGGGGTGACCGCCGCGATGACCAGGCCGATGCCGGCGAACAGCAGCGAGAGCAGTGCCACGGAGACGAGTCCCTGTGCGAATCCCTTGGTCTGGTCGGTGAAGTCGAGCTTGGCCAGCAGCGCGCCCACGTAGAGGACGAGCAGGGGAGCCGCGGTCAGGATGAACATCGCCGAGGCCAGCGCCGCGTACTTGGCGCGGACGTAGTCGGCGGTCTCGATGGGCCGCGAGAAGTACAGCGGCACGGTCTTGAAGCGCAGGTCGCGGGAGACGGACTGGGGGGCCTGCGAGGCGACGTACAGGCAGATCACGGACTGCATGATGATCGCGTAGCGCGTGTAGTCGACCGGCAGGTCGTTGGCCTTGGTGGCGACCGCGACGGCCACCATGATGAGCGCCGGGACGCACATCACGACGAACAGCAGCATCGGCAGCACCTTGGACTTGACCGAGCGGCCGAGGCCGTAGGCGCCGCGCAGGGACTGCGAGTACAGGGACCGGGTCGCGTAGGAGCGGCCGAGGCGGGGGCCGTCGTAGGCGCGGTAGCCGATGTTGTGGATGCGGGTCTGGTCGCCCGCGGGGGTGGCGACCGGGTGTTCAGCTGCCATGGCCGACGGCCTCCTTCCGCTGCTGTTCCTCGGTCTCCCGGTCGTCCGTGAAGACCTCCGAGATGTGGTGGCGGCGCTGTTCCATGCGGATCAGGCCGAGGCCGAGGTCGGCGACGACGTCCCGGACAACGTCGTACGTCTCCTCGCCCTGCGCGGTGAGCAGCAGGATGTGGCCGGCGCCGGGCAGGCCGCTGCCCGCCTCGACGCTCACCCCGCGCGCGTGGAGCGCTTCGCGGACCGCGCGGGTGCCGTCCGGGTGCTCGTCGGTGTCGGTGACCTCGATCGCGAGGGTGGTGGTGGTCTGGGTGAAGTCGGTGGTGGAGCTGGAGCGCAGGAGCTTGCCGCCGTCGACGACGACCACGTGGTCGCAGGTGCGCTCCAGTTCGCCCAGGAGGTGGGAGGTGACCAGGACCGAGATGCCGAAGTCGGTGTGGATGCGCCGGATGAGGGCGAGCATCTCGTCGCGGCCGACCGGGTCGAGGCCGTTGGTCGGCTCGTCCAGGAAGACCAGCTGGGGGTCGTGGACGAGGGCCTGGGCGAGCTTCACGCGCTGCTTCATGCCGGTCGAGTAGCCGCCGATGGGGCGGTAGCGCTCCTCGTACAGCCCGACGTGGCGCAGGGTGTCCGCGGTGCGCTCGCGCGCGGCGGCGGGCGGCAGGCCGGACATGCGCGCCATGTGGACGACGAACTCGGTGGCCGAGACGTCGGGCGGCAGGCAGTCGTGCTCCGGCATGTATCCGACGCGCTCGCGGATGGCGCCGCCCTTGGTGGCGACGTCGAGGCCGAGCACCTCGGCGCGGCCCTCGGTGGCGGGGGACAGACCCAGCAGGATCTTGATCAGTGTGGACTTGCCGGCTCCGTTGGCTCCGACGAGTCCCGTCACACCGGGTCCGACGTCCACGGAGAGCCGGTCAAGCGCGGTCACCCGGGGGAACCGCTTGCTCAGGCTTTCGGTCGCGATCACAGTCACGTCTTCGACAGTAGTGACCCGCGCCACTGCGGGCGTCACACCGCAGAGCTGTCTTCGGGTCAGCCTCCAGACGTACGGGCCCGTAGGGGATGCCATGCCTGAGAGCTACGGAGGGGTCGCGCGGCGGAGCCCGGGCGAGGGTTTTCCACAGGCCGACCCGGCCTATTGACGCAGCCTCTAACAACTGTCACATTCGGCGGTGTCAAGTTACGGGCACGTAGCGCAGTCGGCGTGGACTGGGTGGGACGGGGTGGCATGACGACGGCAGTGGCAGGCGAACGGGCCGCGGAGCTGCGGGGATTCAGGAAGGTCCAGCGGCTGGCGTACGAGTGCGCCGAGGCCGTGGCGGCACGGCTGGAACCCGGAGTGACCGAGCGCGAGGCGGCGCGGATGCAGCGCGCGTGGCTGCGCGAGCGCGGGGTGCGGGACTGGTTCCACCTCCCCTTCGCCTGGTTCGGGGACCGCACGGCGTTCGTGAACTTCCGCGTGCCGCTCCAGTTCTTTCCCACCGACCGGCGTCTGGAGCCCGGGATGCCGTTCATCCTGGACATGGCCCCGGTCCACGACGGTTTCACCGCGGACATCGGCTACTCGGGCTCCCTCGGCGTGAACCCCGTGCAGGACAAGCTGATGGACGACCTGGAGGCGCACCGCGAGCTGATCCTGCGCGAGGTGCGCGAGCGGCGTCCGCTGCGCGCGATCTACGAGGACGTGGACCGCTTGATGGTCCGCCAGGGCTACGCGAACCGGCACCGCGCCTACCCGTTCGGGGTGATCGCCCACAAGGTGGACCGGGTGAAGGAACGCCGCTGGTCACCGAAGATCTTCGGGTTCGGCACCCAGTCACTGAAGGGCCTCGCGGCCGACGCGCTGCACGGCCACCGCGAGGGCTGGTCCCCGCTGTGGTCGCCGTACCGCTTCTCCGATCACCCGCCGCAGCCGGGCCTGTGGGCGGTCGAACCGCACCTCGGCTTCCGCGGCACGGGCGCGAAGTTCGAGGAGATCCTCGTGGTCACCGACTCCAGGGACCCCGAGGAGAGCGCCTTCTGGCTCGACGACGACCTGCCGCATGTGCGGCGCTGGGCGGAGGGGAAGTGACCGGGATGACTCTCGAGAACGCGCGTGAGCGCCGGGTGCGCACCGGCGGTGTCGAGCTGTGCGTGGCCGAACTGGGGGAGGCCGGGCAGCCGACCGTGGTCCTCGTGCACGGCTATCCGGACAGCAAGGAGGTGTGGGCGCAGGTCGCCGCCCGGCTCGCCGACCGCTTCCACGTCGTGCTCTACGACGTCCGGGGCCACGGCCGCTCCACAGCACCGCGGCCGCTGCGAGGCGGTTTCACCCTGGAGAAGCTGACGGACGACTTCCTGGCCGTGGTGGACGCGGTCAGCCCCGACCGCCCGGTGCACCTGGTCGGGCACGACTGGGGCTCGGTGCAGGCCTGGGAGTTCGCCACCGTGGCGCGCACCGAGGGCCGCATCGCGTCCTTCACCTCGATGTCCGGGCCGTCCCTCGACCACTTCGGACACTGGATCAACACCCGCCTCAGGCGCCCCACCCCGCGCCGCGTCGGCCAACTCCTCGGCCAGGGCGCCAAGTCCTGGTACGTGTACGCGCTGCACACGCCCGTGCTGCCCGAACTGGCCTGGCGCGGCCCGCTCGGCAAGGCGTGGCCGCGCGTCCTGGAGCGGTTCGAACGGGTCCCCGGCGACGGCTACCCCACCTCGTCCCTCCCCACGGACGCGGCCCACGGAGCCTGGCTGTACCGGGACAACGTACGGGCCCGACTGCGCCGCCCCCGCCCGGACGCCTACGCGCACGCGCCCGTGCAGCTCATCACGCCGCTCGGCGACGCGTTCCTGTCGGAGCGGCTCTACGACAACCTGGAGCAGTGGGTGCCGCAGTTGACGCGACGCACCCTCCCGGCCCGGCACTGGATACCCCGGTCCCGGCCCGACCAACTGGCCGCCTGGATCGGAGAGTTCGTGACAGCCAACGAGAGCGGCAGGACGGTCACCGCGCCGAGCGGCAAGTACGCCGACCGGTTCGGCGGCCAGTTGGTGCTGGTCACCGGCGCGGGCAGCGGCATCGGGCGGGCGACGGCGTACGCGTTCGCCGAGTCCGGCGCGCGCGTGATCGCCGTCGACCGGGACGCGGAGGGTGCCGCCCGCACGGCCGAGATGTCCCGGCTGCTGGGGGCGCCCGACGCCTGGGCCGAGACGGTCGACGTCTCCGACGAGCAGGCCATGGAGAAGCTCGCCGACAAGGTCGCCACCGCGTACGGGGTGGTGGACGTCCTGGTCAACAACGCCGGGATCGGTCTGTCCGGGTCCTTCTTCGACACCACCCCGGAGGACTGGAAGAAGGTCCTCGACGTCAACCTCTGGGGCGTCATCCACGGCTGCCGGCTGTTCGGCAGGCAGATGGCCGAGCGCGGACAGGGCGGCCACATCGTCAACACCGCGTCGGCGGCGGCGTACCAGCCCTCCAAGGCGCTGCCCGCCTACAGCACCTCCAAGGCGGCGGTGCTGATGCTCAGCGAGTGCCTGCGCGCGGAACTCGCCGGCCAGGGCATCGGCGTGAGCGCGATCTGCCCCGGCTTCGTCAACACCAACATCACCTCGACCGCGCGCTTCGCCGGCGTCGACGGCGAGGAGGAGAAGCGGCGCCAGAAAAGGACCGCGCGGCTGTACGGGCTGCGGAACTACCCGCCGGAGAAGGTCGCGGACGCGATCCTGCGGGCGGTGGTGCGCGACGAGGCGGTCGTGCCGGTGACACCGGAGGCGCGCGGCGCGCACCTGATGTCCCGCTTCACGCCACGGGCGCTCCGGGCGATCGCACGGCTGGAACCACCGCTGTGAGGCCGGGGGTTGGCTCGCGCGGGGTCCTCGTCGACGGGTGGCTCATGCCGCTGCGCCGGACTTCGCGGAGGTCCCCGGCGGCACGGGCCATCCCGTGAGCACCGCCCCCGCGTACCGGATCGAGGACCTCGCGCACCGCAGTGGCGCCACCGTCCGCACCATCCGCGCCTACCAGGACCGGGGCCTGCTCCCCCGCCCGGAGCGGCGTGGCCGTGCCAACGTCTACTCGGACGCCCATCTCGCCCGCCTCCACCAGATCGCCGGCCTTCTCGACCGCGGCTACACCCTGGCCTCCATCAAGGAGTTGTTGGAGGCCTGGGACGCCGGGCGCGGGCTCGGCGGGGTGCTCGGGCTGGTCGCCGAGGTCGACGGGCCGTGGAGCGACGAGGAGGCGGTGCGGATCTCGCGCGCGGAGCTGGACGAGCGGTTCGGCGGCAGCCCGGACGCCGCGGCGGTCGCCGACGCCGTGGAGCTCGGCGTGCTGGAGCCGGTGCCCGGCGACGAGGACTCCTTCCATGTCCCGAGCCCTCAAGAGCTTGCCGTAGCGGTCGAGTTGCACGCTGCGGGGGTGCCGCTGTCCGCGATCGCCGGGCATCTACGGGAGTTGAGGGGGCAGGTCGAGCACATCGCGGCCCGTTTCCTGGAGTTCACCACCGAGCATGTCTTCGCCCGCTACCTCGACGGACCGCACCGTCCGACCGACGCGGAGGCGGCCGAGGCGGCCTCGCTCGTACGACGACTGAGGCCGCTCGCACAGCAGACGGTGGACGCGGAACTCGCGCGCGCGATGCGCCTGTTGGCGGTGCGGCACCTGAGACAGCACCTCGGCACGGAGGAGCGCGCGCCGGAGCGTTCCGCGACCCGAACCGTGGTTCTGCCCGAGGAGACGATGCGGGCCGTGGAAGGGCTGGTTGGCGAGGAGCGGGCGGCGGAGTTCGTGGCGTTGGCGGCTGAACGGGAGGTGCGGGCGCGGGGGTTGGACGCGCTCACGTCAAGGGGAGTGCCCCCAAGCGATCTTGACGAAAGGGACTGACAGGTCGAGTAGTTGTCCACAGAACCGCCAACTAGCCTGTGGATAACTGGACTTGGTTGTGGATCAAACATCCGAAGCAAAATCATTCGCGTGATTCACGTCTCGCCCGTCACGCTGAAGGGCATGGACGAACGACGCACCGTAAAGGTGTCGAAGTACCTCTCGAAGCACCTGCGCCATCAGCCGGAGCGCATCGGGCTCACGCTCGACGAGGGCGGCTGGGTCGAGATCGACACGCTGATCGCGGCGGCGGCAGCGCACGGCTTCCGCTTCACCCGGGAAGAGATGGACCACGTGGTCGCCGCCAACGACAAGAAGCGCTTCGCCGTGGAAGGCACCCGCATCCGCGCCAGCCAGGGCCACAGCATCGACGTGGACCTGGGACTGCCCCCGGCGACGCCACCGCCGTACCTCTACCACGGCACCGTGGCCCGCAGCCTGGACGCGATCCGCGCCGAGGGGCTGCGGCCCATGAACCGGCACGCCGTGCACCTCTCGGCGGACCGCGAGACCGCGACCCGGGTGGGCGCCCGGCGTGGCCGCCCCGTCGTGCTCTCGGTGGACGCCGGCGCCATGCACCGCGACGGACATGTCTTCCACGTCAGCGCCAACGGCGTGTGGCTGACCGAGGCGGTACCGCCGCAGTACCTGCGGTTTCCCGACCCGCACTGACCCCTCGTCGCCGGGCACGACCGACGAGGGCGCCGTAATTCCCCGCGTGGCCCGGCACAGACCCGGCATGATCGGCGCCATGGACCACCTCCCGACCACCGAGGCCGCTGTCACCGCCCTCCGCACGCTCGCCGCCGAGTACGCGCTCGCGATCGAGGTGACCCATGACATCGGCGCCGACCAGACCTCGCGCCGCACGGCCGCGGGCGTCGGCGTCACCGCGGACCCCGACGGCTCCCTGCCCCACGAGGCCTACGTCGAGCTCGGCGGCCGGCCCCGGGTGGACGTGCGGCTCTACGCCGACGACGACGCTCTGATCACCGTCGACGGCGTCGAATGCCCCGACATCGCCCGCGACGACGTGCCCGCGTTCCTGCGTGCCCTCTACGAAGGACACGCCTGGGTCAAGACGCGCCGCTTCCCGCCGGGCAACTTCCTGATGGTCCCGCTGCCGGGCGACCGGGTGCACAAGGAGTTCATCCTGGTCGGCCTGACTCCGTGGCTGAGCGGCCGCACGCGGTGACCCGAGGGCGGTCGGATCATGACCGTGGGTCACTGTTTCACGTGAAACCCGGTCGGCCGCATACGCTCGAACCATGAGTCTGCGTCTGAGCACCGTGATCCTCCCGTACCGCCGCTGGTCCGAGGGGGGCCGTGCGGCATGGCAGCGGGCGGAGGAGCTCGGCTTCCACACCGCGTACACCTACGACCACCTGTCCTGGCGGACCTTCCGCGATGGACCCTGGTTCGGTGCGGTGCCGACGCTGACCGCCGCCGCGGCCGTCACCGACCGGCTGCGCCTGGGCACGCTGGTGACCTCGCCGAACTTCCGGCACCCGGTGACCCTCGCCAAGGAACTGATCTCCCTCGACGACATCTCCGGCGGCCGTGTCACGCTCGGCATCGGCGCGGGCGGTACCGGCTTCGACGCCACCGTCCTCGGCCAGGAGCCGTGGACGCCCCGCGAGCGTGCCGACCGGCTGGCGGAGTTCGTGCCGCTGCTGGACCGGCTGCTGACGGAGGACTCGGTGTCGTACGAGGGCGACTTCTACTCGGCGCACGAGGCCCGCAACATCCCGGGCTGTGTGCAGCGGCCCCGGCTGCCCTTCGCCGTCGCCGCCACCGGCCCGCGCGGGCTGCGGCTCGCCGCACGGTACGGACAGGCGTGGGTGACCACCGGCGACCCCAAGCTGTACGAGAACGGCACCCCTGAACAGTCGGTTCAAGCCATTCGCGGACAGGCCGAGAAGCTGGCCGACGCGTGCGCCGAGATCGGGCGGGACACGAACGAGCTCGACAAGATCCTCCTCACCGGATTCACCCCGGACCGCGGCCGGCCGCTGGAGTCGCTCGACGCGTTCGTGGACTTCGCGGGCCGCCACCGGGAACTGGGCGTCACCGAGATCGTGATCCACTGGCCCATCCCCGACTCGGACTTCGCCGCCGACGAGAAGGTCTTCGAGCAGATCGCCATGGAGGCCCCGGCGCAGCTGCGCTGAGACCACTGTGGGTGAGGGTGCAGGTGGGAGGCTGTAATCACTCACCTGTGCAGCCTCCCGCACGGCCGTGCACGCATATGCGGGAGAATGGCCGGGTGACTTCAGCGACTCGACAGCCCGAGACCCCGGCCGCCGCCGTCCCGCCGCGCCTGATAGCCACCGACCTCGACGGCACTCTGCTGCGCGACGACAAGTCCGTCTCGCCCCGCACGGTCGCGGCGCTCGCCGCCGCCGAGGACGCGGGGATCGAGGTCTTCTTCGTCACCGGCCGCCCCGCTCGCTGGATGAACGTCGTCAGCGACCACGTCCACGGCCACGGCCTCGCCATCTGCGGCAACGGCGCCGCGGTCGTCGACCTGCACGGCGGTCCCGGCGCCCACCGGTTCGTGAAGGTGCGCGAGCTGGCCCGGGAGAACGCGCTGGACGCCGTACGCCTGCTGCGGGACGCGGCGCCCGGCACGGTGTACGCGGTGGAGCAGACGTACGGCTTCCACCAGGAGCCGGACTATCCGAAGCTGCACATGGAGATCCCGGACGAGCTCCAGCCCGCCGAGAAGCTGCTGGCGGCGGACGGCCCCGGCGCCGCTGAGCCGGTCCTGAAGATCCTCGCCTTCCACCCCACGCTCGACCCGGACGCCTTCCTCACCCTGGCCCGTCTCGCCATCGGCGACATCGCCAACGTCACCCGCTCCAGTCCCAGCGCCCTGCTGGAGATCAGCGGCCCGGGCGTCTCCAAGGCCAGCACCCTCGCCCTGTGCTGCGCCGAGCGCGGCATCTCGCACGAGGAGGTGGTCGCCTTCGGCGACATGCCCAACGACGTCGAGATGCTGACCTGGGCGGGCCGGTCGTACGCGATGGGCAACGCGCACCCCGATGTGCTCGCCGCGGCCTCCGGCCGGACGGTCGACAACAACGAGGACGGCGTCGCGGTCGTCATCGAGCAGTTGCTGGCCCAGCGCGAGGGCCTGTCCTAGCCGAGCGGCACGCCCCGCGCCGCCAGCCACGGCACCGGGTCCACTCCCGAGCCCAGTTCCGGGGTGACCCGTACCTCGAAGTGCAGGTGCGGACCGGTGGAGTTGCCGGTGGTGCCCGACTGGCCGATCCACTGCCCCGCCGCCACCTGGTCGCCCTGGTCGACGGTGACGGCGGCGAGATGGGCGTACTGCGTGTAGTAGCCGCCCGCGTGCTCGATCACGATCTCGATCCCGAAGGCGCCCCCGCAGGACACCGTCACCACCCGGCCCGCGCCCACCGAGCGCACCGGCGTGCCGATCGGTACCGCGAAGTCCTGCCCGGTGTGCCGGTTCGCCCACCGCGAGCCGCCGCTGCCGAAGCCCGCGGACAGCTCGTACGTCTCCACCGGGGTGACCCAGGGACTGGTGACCTGGATCGCCGGCTGATCCAGCCGGACGGCACCGCGGCAGGACCCCGCCGCGACCGAGGCGTCCGCCTGGCCCTGCAACTGGCTGCGCGCCTCTTCGAGCTTCTGCTCGATCCCCGTCTTCAGATCGGCGAGTTCGACGTTCCGCTTCTCCAGCGACTGCCACGCGGTCGCGGCCTCCGCCTCGTCCGCGGCGAGCTTCGCCTCGGCCCGCCGGCTCTTCTCGATGGCGTTGTTCACGGCCAGGTTCGTCTGGGAGAACACCTGCTGACCGCGCATCAGCTGATCAGGGCTGCCGGCGAGGATGATCTGCGCGGTGAGCGGAAGGTCGCCGCCGTTGCGGTACTGGGCGCGCGCGATCCGGCCCAGGTCCTCGTGCAGGACGGAGATGTCCCGCCGTTCCCGGTCGAGCAGCGCCTCCAGCCGCTGCGCCTTCGCCCGTTGCGCCTCCGCCTCCAGCCGCCCCGTCTCGTACTGCTGCGTCGCCACCGCCGCGTCCTCGTACAGCCGCGCCACCTGCGCGCTGATCCCGGCGTCCGTACCGCCGTCGGCGGGCGCCTTCTTCTCCGCGGCGTCGGTCGGACGGGCCGCCAGGACGGCGAGCGCGCACAACAGGGCCGGGACGAGCAGCGGATGACGGCGGGACGGTCGCATGCCAGCGATCCTGACCCGGGTCCTCGCGGCGGTCCTGTTGGAGTCGTACGGCCGGGGGACAGGGGGCCTCGGACGGGTCAGTCGTACGACTGAACGGCCGCCGCCGGGATGCGGGTGACGATCCGTCATGCGGGCCGGGGCGGTGCGTCACGCGGGCCGGGGCGGTGCGTCACGCGGGCCGGGGCGGTCGGCCATGCGGCCGGAGCGACCGGTTATGCGGGCCGGAGCAGTCGGTCATGCGGGCCGGGGCGGTCCGTCATGTTCGGCGGTCATTCGAGGGGTGCCTCCCACACCACCGTCGTACCGCCTCCGTCCTCGCCGATGCCCGGTCCGTGCCGGCTGTCGCCGCCGAGGGACTCCGCGCGTCGCTTGAGGTTCTTCAGGCCGCTGCGCCGCCCGCCGTCCGGGATGCCCACGCCGTCGTCCGCGACGGTCAGGCGGACGCCCTTCCGGCCGTCCGGCAGGATCGCGTCGGCGTCCACGACGACCTCGATACGGGAGGCCCGGGCGTGCCGGAAGGCGTTGGAGAGGGCCTCGCGCAGAGCCGCGATGAGGTTCTTGCCGGTGAGGTCGCCGACCAGGGCGTCCACGGGTCCGACGAAACGGTGCGAGGGCTTGAAGCCGAGCGGCACCGCGGCCGTGTTGATCTCCCGCAGCACGCGTGTGCGCAGCCCCGAGGGCGCCTCGGCCGGCCCCTGCTGGAGCGCGAAGATCGCGGTGCGGATCTCCTGGATGGTGACGTCGAGTTCGTCGACGGCGTTGCCGACGCCCTCGCGCACCTCCGGCACGACCGATCCGCGCTGCGCGCTCTCCAGCAGCATCCCGGTGGCGAACAGCCGCTGGATGACGAGGTCGTGCAGGTCACGGGCGATACGGTCACGGTCCTCGTAGACGGCGAGCCGCTCCCGGTCGCGCTGCGCGTCGGCCATCATCAGCGCGAGCGCGGCCTGCGAGGCGAACTGGACGGCCAGCGTGCGCTCGGTCTCCGTGAACGGCCGCTCCCCCCGTGCCCGCGGGGTGACCAGGGCGCCCAGGATCCGGCCGTCGCTGTGCAGGGGCACCATCATGGTGGGCCCGTAGCCGTGCGCCAGCGTGGTGATCACGCGGGGGTCGCCGGCCGCGTCCTCCAGGAACACCGCCTGTCCGTCGAGGAGTTCGGCGACGATCCCGCTCTCCGGCGGCACGATCGTGCCCAGCATGGCCGACGGGCGGTCCGCGGCCACGGCCGCGATCTCCAGGCCCCCCTCGTCCGCGGGCAGCAGGACGATCCCGGCGGCCGAACCCGACAGCTTGCGGGCCTGCTCGGCGACGACCTGAAGGGCGTCGTCCGCGTCGCCGCCCGACAGCAGGGCGGTGGTGACGGCGACCGACCCGTCGATCCAGTGCTCGCGCTGCTTGGCCGCCTCGTACAGCCGGGCGTTGCCGATCGCGATCCCGGCCTCGGTCGCCAGCACCCGGACCATGGTGAGGTCGTAGTCGTTGAACGGCTGCCCGCCGTGCTTCTCCGTCAGGTACAGGTTCCCGAAGATCTCCCCCTGGACGCGGATCGGGAGGCCGAGGAAGCCGCGCATCGGCGGGTGGTGCTCGGGGAAGCCGCAGGAGCGCGGGTCGGTGGTCAGGTCCGCGAGCCGTACCGGCCCGGGGTCGCGGATGAGGGCGCCGAGCAGGCCGCGGTGCCCGTCCGGCCGGCGTCCGATACGGCGCGCGGTCGCCTCGTCGACCCCGTGGTGGACGAAGTCCGCCAGGCCCCGCCCGTTCTCGTCGATGACTCCGATGGCCGCGTATCGGGCGCCCGTCAACTCGGCCGCGGTCTCGCAGATCCGGTCCAGCGTGGAGTGCAGTTCGAGTCCGCTGCCGACGGACCGCATGGCCTCCAGCAGCTGCGGCACCCGCGCGGTCAGCTCGGCCGACAGCGCGGAAGGCAGCGAACCGGGGCCGGGGCGCGGGGTGTCGGACATGAGCTGAGCGTAATTAGTCCCATTTGATACAGAAAGTCGGGAACGGGTCGCGTTGAAGAGCGCGCTGAAGATCGCGTGGAGTTCGCCCGCTGTCTACGCCGTCAGCGCCGGCGCCTCGGCATCCGACTCCCGCTCCGCCATCTCCCGCAACGGCCCCTCCTCGGCTGCCAGCTGCGCGTAGGAGCCCCGCTGCACGACGCGTCCCCCGTCGAGCACGACGATCTCGTCCACCGCCTCCAGCCCGGCGAGCCGGTGGGTGATGAGCAACGTCGTACGGCCTTCGGTGGCGGCCAGCAGGTCGGCGGTGAGCGCGTCGGCGGTGGGCAGGTCGAGATGCTCGGCGGGCTCGTCCAGGACCAGGACGGGGAAGTCGGCGAGCAGCGCCCGGGCCAGCGCCAGCCGCTGCCGCTGTCCTCCGGACAGCCGCGCCCCGTGCTCGCCGACCAGGGTGTCCAGCCCGTCGGGCAGTCCGTCGGCCCAGTCGAGCAGCCGGGCCCGCCGCAGGGCGTCACGGAGGTCCGCCTCGGTGGCGTCCTTCTTCGCGAGCAGCAGGTTCTCCCGCAGCGAGCTGTCGAAGAGGTGCGCGTCCTGCGCACACAGCCCGACGAACCGCCGTACGGCGTCCCCGTCCAGGCCGTACGCGTCCACGCCGCCGAGCGTGTACGAACCGGCCCGCGCGTCCAGGAATCGCAGCAGCACCTGCGCGAGGGTCGTCTTGCCGGACCCGGAGGGGCCTACGACGGCGATCCGGCGGCCTTCCGTGACGGTCAGGTCGAGCCCCGTGAGGGCGTCCCGCCGCTGCCCGGCGTACCGGGCGGACAGCCCCCTCACGACGACCGGGAACGGCGACGCGGGCGCCTCGCAGGGCCGCTCCGGTTCCCGTACGGGTTCGGGGGCGTCCAGCACCTCGTACACCCGCTCCGCGCTCTTGCGGACCCGCTGGCGGTACTGCACGGCGAGCGGGAGGCCGAGGACGGCCTCGAAGGCGGCCAGCGGGGTGAGGACGACGACGGCCATGGCGACGCCGCCGAGCCGTCCGGCGGCGACCGCCTGGGCGCCCGCGAGCGCGGTGGCGGCGACGGTGAGGCCGGAGACGAGCGCGGTGAGGCCGTCACCGAGGGCGGTGGCGGTGGCGCCGCGCGCTGCGATCCGGGTGAGCACTCCGTCGGCCTCGCGCGCTTCGGCGGTACGTGCGGGCAGGGCGCCGGCGACGGTCAGTTCGGCGGTCCCCGTCAGCAGGTCGGTCACTCGCGTCGCCAGCACACCGCGTGCCGGCGCCAGCCTCCGCTCCGCGCGCCGGGCCACCGCACCGGTGACCAGCGGCACGCCGACCCCGGCCGCCAGCAGCCCCACGGCGAGTGCGGCACCGGCCTCGGGCAGCAGCCAGGCCGTGAAGCCGACGGACGCGGCGGACACGGTCAGCGCCGCGCCCGCGGGCAGCAGCCAGCGCAGCCAGTAGTCCTGGAGGGCGTCGACATCCGCGACGAGCCGCGACAGCAGGTCGCCCCGGCGGGTCCGCCGCAGCCCGGCGGGCGCCAGCCGCTCCAGGCGCCGGTACACGGCGACCCGGGTGTCGGCCAGCATCCGCAGCACGGCGTCGTGCGACACGAGGCGCTCGGCGTAGCGGAAGACGGCCCGCCCGATCCCGAAGGCGCGCGTCGCCGTGACGGCCACCATCAGATAGAGCACGGGTGGCTGCTGCGAGGCCCGCGAGATCAGCCACCCGGAGGTCGCCATGAGCCCGACGGCACTGCCGAGCGCGAGGCTCCCGAGCAGCAGGGCGAGCGCGAGCCGGCCGCGCCGGGGACCGGACATGGCGCGCACGCGGGCGAGGACACCGCGGCTTTCCGCTGCGGGTACGGCGGTCTTCGCGGCGTCGGCGGTCTTCGCGGCGTCGGCGGCGTTCCAGGTGCCTGCGATGTCGGCGGCGTCGGCGATGTCTGCGGTGTCCGCGGTGGGATGCGTCGCCGCTTCGACCTGACGGCCCTCACCAGAGGCCTGAACCGTGCCGGCCTCGGCGGGTGCCGCGTTCGCGGGCTCGGCCATCCGCACCACCCGGTCCGCAATCCCCAGCAACGCCGGCCGGTGCACGACGAGGAGCACCGTGCGCCCCACCGCCAGCCTCCGCACCGCCGCCACGACCTCGGCCTCGGTGGCCCCGTCGAGCGCGGCGGTCGGCTCGTCGAGCAGCAGCACGGGCCGGTCCGCGAGGAACGCCCGTGCCAGCGCGAGCCGCTGCCGCTGACCGGCGGACAGCCCGGCCCCGTCCTCGCCGAGCCCGGTCTCGGCGCCCTGCGGCAGCGCGTCGACGAACTCCAGGGCCCCCGCGTCCGAGAGCGCCTGCCGTACGGCGGCGTCGTCCGCGTCGGGCCGTGCCAGCCGCACGTTCTCCGCGATCGTCCCGGCGAACAGCTGCGGCCGCTGCGGCACCCACGCGACCTGTGACCGCCACTGGTCGAGGTCGGCGTCGGCGAGATCGACTCCCCCGGCCAGCACCCGCCCCTCGGCGGGCCGCACGAAACCCAGCAACACATTCAGCAGCGTGGACTTGCCCGCCCCGCTCGGCCCGACCAGCGCGACCGTCTCACCGGGCTCGACGGCGAAGGAGACGTCCTGGACGGCATCACCGGACCGCCCCGGGTAACGAACGGTGACGCCATCGAAGGTCAACGCGCCGGCCGGCACGGCGGCCGTGCCCGCCACCGGCACAGGCGTCTCCAGCACCTCGAAGATCTCCTCGGCGGCGGCCAGCCCCTCCGCCGCCGCGTGGTACTGCGCCCCGACCTGCCGCAGCGGCAGATACGCCTCGGGTGCCAGCACGAGGATGACCAGCCCGTCGTACAGGTCCATCTCGCCGTGCACCAGCCGCATGCCGATCGTCACGGCGACGAGGGCCACCGACAGCGTGGCGAGCAGTTCCAGCGCGAAGGAGGAGATGAAGGCGATCCGCAGCGTCCGCATGGTCGCCTGCCGGTACTCGCCGGTGATGCGCTTGATCGACTCGGCCTGTGCCTTGGCCCGGCCGAACACCTTCAGGGTCGGCAGACCGGCGACGACGTCCAGGAAGTGCCCGGACAGCCGGGACAGCAGCTGCCACTGCCGGTCCATCTGCGACTGGGTGGCCCAGCCGATCAGCATCATGAAGATCGGGATGAGCGGGAGCGTGCCCACGATGATGGCGGCCGAGACCCAGTCCTCGGTGACCACCCGCGCCAGCACCGCCACCGGCACGACCACCGCCAGCCCCAACTGCGGGAGATAGCGCGAGAAGTAGTCGTCCAGGGCGTCGACGCCCCGGGTGGCGAGGGCGACCAGCGAACCGGTCCGCTGCCCGCTCAGCCACCCCGGCCCGAGCGCCGCGGCCCGCTCCAGCAACCGCCCCCGCAGTTCGGACTTCACCGCCGCACTCGCCCGATGGGCGGCGAGCTCGGTGAGCCAGGACACCAGGGCGCGACCGCCGGCCACCGCGACCAACAGCAGCAGGGGAGTGCGGAGTTCAGCGGCCGACGTCCCGTGCCGGAAGGCGCCCACCACCACCTCGGCGATGAGCATCGCCTGGGCGATGACCAGCGCCGCTCCGACGACGCCCAGACCGACGACGGCCGCCATGAAGAGGCGAGTGGCGCGAGCGTAGCGGAGCAGACGCGGATCGATTGGTTTCACGTGAAACACACCTCAATGCGTGGCTTCGGCGATGTGCTGCGTTCCGATGCGCTTGCGGAACACCCAGTAGGTCCAGCTCTGATAGAGCAGGACGACCGGCGTGGCGATCGCCGCACACCAGGTCATGATCTTCAGGGTGTACGGGCTCGACGAGGCGTTGGTGACCGTCAGGCTCCAGTCCTCGTGGAGCGAGGACGGCATGACGTTCGGGAAGAGCGACAGGAAGAGCATCGCCACGGCGGCCACGATGGTGACGCCGGACAGCGCGAACGACCAGCCCTCACGCCCGGCCTGATTGGCCACCAGGGCGGCGATCAGGGCGGCGACGGCCACGACCAGGGCGACCAGGCTCTTGGCGTCACCGCTGTCGACCTGCGTCCACAGCAGGAAGATCGCCGCGAACACGGCCGTGACGAGCCCGACCTGAAGCGCCAGCTTCCGCGCCCGCTCCCGGATGTCCCCGACGGTCTTGAGCGCCGTGAACACCGCCCCGTGGAAGGTGAACAGCGTGAGCGTCACCAGGCCGCCGAGGAGGGCGTAGGGGTTGAGCAGGTCCCAGAAGGTGCCGACGTACTCGAAGTTCTTGTCGATCTTCACGCCTCGCACGATGTTGCCGAAGGCGACGCCCCACAGGAACGCGGGGATGAGGGAGGTCCAGAAGATCGCGGTCTCCCAGTTGCGCTGCCAGTTCTCCTCGGGCCGCTTCGCCCGGTACTCGAAGGCGACCCCGCGAACGATCAGACAGACCAGGATGATCAGCAGCGGCAGATAGAAGCCGGAGAAGAGCGTGGCGTACCACTCGGGGAAGGCGGCGAAGGTCGCGCCGCCCGCGGTGAGGAGCCACACCTCGTTGCCGTCCCAGACGGGGCCGATCGTGTTGATCAGCACCCGCTTCTCGGGCCGGTCGCGGGCCAGCAGCTTGGTGAGGATGCCGACCCCGAAGTCGAAGCCCTCCAGGAAGAAGTAGCCGGTCCACAGGACGGCGATGAGCACGAACCAGACGTCGTGAAGTTCCATGACTCGCTCTCCCTCGGCCTAGTACGAGAAGGCCATCGGCTTGTCGGCGTCACGGGTGTCGCCGCCGATCTTCGTGGGCGGGTTGAGGTCGGCCTCGGTGAGCTCGGGCGGGCCGGCCTTGACGTACTTCGCGAGCAGCTTGACCTCGACGACGGCCAGGATGGCGTACAGCGTGGTGAAGACGATCATCGAGGTGAGGACCTCGCCCTGGGAGACACCGGGGGAGACCGCGTGGCGGGTCTGCAGGACGCCGTAGACGACCCACGGCTGGCGGCCCATCTCGGTGAAGATCCAGCCCCAGGAGTTGGCGATCAGCGGGAAGCCCATGGTCAGGACGGCGATGCGCCAGTACCACTTGGTGAGCGTCGGGCCGAGGGCCTTCTTGCCGCGGGGCAGCAGCACGAGATGCGGCACCTCGTCGTCGGCCACCCGCAGGTGCTGCGGCAACAAGAACTTCTTGCGGGTCAGCCAGAGTCCGAGCAGGCCGATCGCGAAGGACGTCATGCCGAAGCCGATCATCCACCGGAAACCCCAGTAGGCGACGGGGATGTTGGGCCGGTAGTCGCCCGGTCCGAACTTCTCCTGCTCGGACTTGTTGACGTCGTTGATGCCCGGGACGTACGAGTTGAAGTCGTCGTTGGCCAGGAAGGACAGCAGTCCCGGAATCTCTATGGCGACCTTGTTGTGACCGGCGTCGACGTCGCCGTAGGCGAAGACCGAGAAGGGCGCCGGCTTCTCGCCGTCCCACAGGGCCTCGGCGGCGGCCATCTTCATCGGCTGCTGCTCGAACATGATCTTGCCGAGGGTGTCGCCGCTGATCGCGGTGAGCAGACCGCCGACGATGACGGTGACCAGGCCGAGCCGCAGCGAGGTCTTCATGTCGCTGATGTGCTTCTTGCGCAGCAGGTGGAAGGCGGAGATGCCGACCATGAAGGCGCCACCGGTCAGGAACGCGGCGGACAGGGTGTGGAAGGCCTGCGCGAGCGCGGTGTTCTGGGTCAGGACGTGCCAGAAGTCGGTGAGCTCGGCCCTCCCCTTCGCCTCGTTGATCTTGTAGCCGACGGGGTGCTGCATCCACGAGTTGGCCGCGAGGATGAAGTACGCCGACAGGATCGTGCCGATCGAGACCATCCAGATGCAGGCCAGGTGGATCTTCTTCGGCAGCTTGTCCCAGCCGAAGATCCACAGCCCGATGAACGTCGACTCGAAGAAGAAGGCGATCAGGGCCTCGAAGGCGAGCGGGGCACCGAAGATGTCGCCGACGAAGCGCGAGTAGTCGGACCAGTTCATGCCGAACTGGAACTCCTGCACGATGCCGGTGACCACACCCATCGCGATGTTGATCAGGAAGAGCTTGCCCCAGAACTTCGTCGCTCTGAGGTACTTCTCCTTCTCCGTGCGCACCCACGCGGTCTGCAGGCCGGCCGTGAGAGCCGCGAGCGAGATCGTCAGGGGGACGAACAGGAAGTGGTAGACGGTGGTGATGCCGAACTGCCAGCGCGCCAGTGTCTCCGGCGCCAGAGCCAGGTCCACGTCGTCAGTCTCCTTACGTCGCCGTGATACAGCGGCAGTTTGCCCCTTATGTCACACACATCACTGGAGCAACCGGGACACGCTTGTGAACGCGTTCACATTCACAAGCAATTATGACGCACTGATTTTCGACGCCGAACAGGGGGGCCCGCTTGGGCCATGTGGCACTGCACACAAGGGGCGTGCGGCACCCCTTGGCAGCGACTTCAACATCTTGTTGAATTACCGCCCATGCAGATACGGATCTCCTGGCCCTCGGGCCATCTCACCGCGACCCTCGACGACACCCCAACGGCCCAGGCTCTCGCCAAGGCACTGCCGCTCGTCTCCACCGCCCACACCTGGGGCCAGGAGGTCTACTTCGACACGGGCGTCTCGGTTCCACGTGAAACAAGCGCCCGGCAGGTCGTCGAGCCCGGCACCGTGGCCTTCTGGACCGACGGCGACGCTCTCGCGCTCCCCTACGGGCCCACGCCGATCTCGCGGGGCGACGAGTGCCGCCTCGCGAGTCCGTGCAACGTGCTCGGCCGCCTCGACGACGAACCGGGCCACCTCGCGACCGTGCGCGACGGTGACCCGGTCCGGGTGGAACTCGTCGAGAACTAGAGCTCCTTATCGAGAACCAGGGCCGAACTAGAGCTCCTTACGGAAGCCTTCCGCCACCTTCAGGAAGATGTCGTTCGCCTCGACCTCTCCGACCGTCACCCGCACACCCTCGCCGGGGAACGGCCGGACCACCACGCCGTGCCGGTCGCACGCCGCCGCGAAGTCGACCGTGCGCTCCCCCAGCCGCAACCACACGAAGTTGGCCTGGGTCTCGGGCACCGTCCAGCCCTGAGCGCGCAGCCCCTCGACCACACGGTTGCGCTCACACACCAGGGAGCCCACCCGGCCGAGCAGTTCGTCCTCCGCACGCAGCGACGCGATCGCCGCTTCCTGCGCGAGCTGGCTGACGCCGAAGGGCACCGCGGTCTTGCGCAGCGCCGCCGCCACCGGCTCATGGGCGATGGCGAATCCGACCCGGAGGCCGGCGAGACCGTACGCCTTGGAGAAGGTCCGCAGGACGCAGACGTTCGGCCGGTCGCGGTAGAGCTCCACCCCGTCCGGCACCTCGGTGTCGCGGATGAACTCGCGGTACGCCTCGTCTAGGACGACGAGCACATCGCTCGGCACCCGGTCGAGGAATCGCTCCAGCTCCGCCCGCCGCACGACCGTGCCCGTCGGGTTATTGGGGTTGCAGACGAAGATCAGCCGCGTCCGGTCGGTGATGGCCGCGGCCATCGCGTCCAGGTCGTGCACATCACCGGGCGTCAGCGGCACCTTCACCGAGGTCGCGCCGCTGATCTGCGTGATGATCGGGTACGCCTCGAAGGACCGCCAGGCGTAGATGACCTCGTCGCCGGGTCCCGAGGTCGCCTGGATCAGCTGCTGGGCGACGCCGACCGAACCCGTGCCGGTGGCCAGGTGCGCGAGCGGGACGCCGAAGCGCTCGGACAGCTCGTTCATCAGGCCCGTGCAGGCCATGTCCGGGTAGCGGTTGAAGGACGAGGCCGCCGCCGTGACGCTCTCCATCACACCCGGAAGGGGCGGATAGGGGTTCTCGTTGGAGGAGAGTTTGTAGGCGACCGGGCCGTCGGCCGCGGCGGGCTTGCCCGGCTTGTAGGTGGGGATACCCTCCAGCTCGGCGCGCAGCTTGGGGCTCGTCTCGCTCACCGCAGTCCTCCTCGCGACCGCCGGCGGCCCCGTCGCCGCCGCCGGCTTCCAATACTCCATACCTTATGAGGATTCGGCGCCGGTGCGTACTGGTGGGACGCAGGAGATCGCAAACCCCATCAGCCTCACAGGCATCAGGGGCATCACCGCCCGAAGGCAGACGAATCGCAGGGCGCTCTCACATATATCTATGCGCCGGTGGTGCGCGCCGTGGCGCGCATCCCTCGTGAAGGTGAGTTGAGACCTCTTCGAAACATCGAGGACTTGGCAGGCTCATGCGTGCCGACAAGTCACGTAGTGGCATTGAATCGCTCAACTCCCTTTCATTCGAAGGGAATTGACATGGTATGACCATGCAGAAACGTGCCTGTCAACGCGTGCATATGCGTCCGCACTACCCCACCGCATGAGCCCTACTATCGGCTCGCCATGACAGCAGCAGGGAAGCACCAGGTGAGCCGCGCGGAAACCTCACGTCGAGGCAGCCGGCCGGGCCGGGCGGGCATCAGAGATGTGGCCGCCGCCGCCGGAGTCTCCATCACGACCGTCTCCGATGCCCTCAACGGCAAGGGCCGGCTCCCGGACGCCACCCGGCGCCATGTCCGAGAAGTCGCCGACCGACTGGGTTATCGCCCCTCGGCGGCGGCCCGGACCCTCCGTACCGGCAAGTCGGGACTCATCGGCCTGACCGTGACGACGTACGGGGATGAACCTTTCACCTTCACCGAGTTCGCGTACTTCGCCGAGATGGCCCGGGCCGCCACCTCGGCCGCGCTCGCCCGCGGCTACGCGCTCGTCATCCTCCCGGCGACCTCGCGCCACGACGTGTGGTCGAACGTCGCCCTGGACGGCACGGTCGTCATCGATCCGTCCGACCAGGACCCGGTCGTCAGCGAACTGGTCCGGCAAGGACTGCCGGTGGTCTCCGACGGCCGCCCGGCCGGCGAGCTGCCGGTGACCGCGTGGGTCGACAACGACCACGAGGCCGCCGTGCTCGGCATCCTCGACCACCTGGCCGACGCCGGCGCCCGCCGCATCGGCCTGCTCACGGGGACGTCGACCGACACGTACACCCATCTGTCGACGACGGCGTACCTGCGCTGGTGCGAGCGCGTCGGCCAGGACCCGGTGTACGAGGCCTATCCGGCGCACGACCCGTGCGCCGGCGCCGTCGCCGCCGACCGGCTGCTGGCCCGGCCCGACCGGCCCGACGCCGTCTACGGGCTGTTCGACCCCAACGGCACCGACCTGCTGGCCGCCGCACGCCGCTACGGACTGCGCGTACCGGAGGACCTGCTTCTGGTCTGCTGCAGCGAATCCACCGTGTACGCCAGCACCGAGCCGCCCATCACCACGCTCTCGCTGAAACCGCGGCGCATCGGCACGGCGGTCGTCCAGCTCCTCATCGACGCCATCGAGGGCGTCGAATCGGACCAGCCGGTCGAGCAGGTGATACCGACCGAGCTGATCGTGCGCACCTCGTCCCAGCGCCGCCCGCCGCGGACGACCGTCAGCCCGCCCCGGTCACCGGAGGAGAAGTAGAGCGCGGACGTCGACGCCGTACGGCCGTCACCGGGTCGTCAGCAGGTGGCCGAACCCCGGCCCAATCGGGGCGAAAGCCGCGGTGAACTGGACTCTTGCGCCGATTCACCACCCCTGGGTCATCACATGGCGCGATCCGCATTCCTATGATGGGCCCACGACACCGCGGGCCGCTGCGACCAGGCAGTCCGAAGCGGTGCAGATGCGGCGCGATGGTGGAGGGGTCTGATGACTCAGGGGGCCGGTCAGGGACCCGAGGCGGAGCGGACGGCGACGTTGCGCGACTTCCGGGTGCCCGCGTACGTCCACGAGACCGGTCCGTACGGCCACAGCACGCACCCCGGCGACGTCGCGCCGCCCCACGAGGAGGCGTACCCCGAGGCCTACCCGGAGGGGTACACCCCCACGGAGCGGAACCTTCCGGTCGTCAACCGCGGTGACACGCTCCAGGTGACCGTCGACCCGGCCGTGGTCCCGCAGCCCGTGGACGGGCCGGGCGCCCTGTTCGTCGTAGGGGATGTGCACGGTTATCTCGACGAGCTGATGGCGGCCCTCCAGGAGAAGGGCCTCATCGACTCCGCGGGCAACTGGTGCGCGGGCACCGCCCGGCTGTGGTTCCTCGGCGACTTCACCGACCGCGGACCGGACGGCATCGGCGTCATCGACCTCGTGATGCGGCTGTCCGCCGAGGCCGCCGCGGCCGGCGGCTACTGCAAGGCCCTCATGGGCAACCACGAACTGCTGCTGCTCGGCGCGAAGCGGTTCGGCGACACCCCCGTCAACTCCGGCGCGGGCACCGCCACCTTCCAGGCGGCCTGGCTGCTCAACGGCGGGCAGAAAACGGACATGGACCGCCTCCAGGACCACCACCTGCAGTGGATGGCCCGCCTCGACGCCATGGAGGCCGTCGACGGTCATCTGCTCGTCCACTCGGACACCACCGCCTACCTCGACTACGGCGACTCGATCGAGGCGGTCAACGACACGGTCCGCGAGACCCTCACGCGCAACGACGCGGACGAGGTGTGGGACCTGTTCCGCAAGTTCACCAAGCGCTTCTCCTTCCGCGACGAGGGCGGCGCCGACCATGTGCGCTCCCTGCTCGATACGTACGGCGGCACCCGGATCGTTCACGGGCACAGCCCGATTCCCTACCTCCTGGGCGAAGTCGGCTCCGAGGACGGCGAGGACGAAGGAGGCCCCGTGGTCGAGGGACCGCACGTCTACGCCGACGGGCTGGCCATCGCGATGGACGGCGGGGTGACCATGGCCGGAAAGCTGCTGGTCCAGCAACTTCCGCTGGATATCTGAAGATTCACCGGGCAGACGATCCCCCATGACGGACCGAGTGGAGACGGCGCAGGCCAGGGCGCAATTTCTGGAAACCCCCTGTCACCCTGTGCGGTGACCGCTCTACCATCGGCTTATCCGTAGCAGGCTCCCCTCCGTTTCTGCCCGACGGCTCACAGTCATGCGAGCCCCAAGCCCTACGGAGCATCGGGGGATGCACATGAACAGCGTTCCGCAGCACCTGCTGAGCGAGGACCGCCAGGAATACGAGCGGATCCTCGATGAGGCGCTGCGCTCCGCCCCACACCGCCCGGAACTGGCCGCTGTGGGACAGCGGCTCAATCCCGAACAGCTGCGCACCATGGCGCTGAACGCCACCGCGATCATCACGGCGGCCGCGGCGACCGAGTACCAGCACTACGTGAAGGTCCGCGAGGAACTGCGCCAGCCGGCGCCGTCCACCCCGACGTCCGTGCGCGAGACCGGCTCCGCGGAGTCCGGTTCGAGCGCGGCGGGGCTCGCCGCCACCATGGGAGAGGTCGCCGAGACCGCCGGCGCGGGCGCCGTCGCCGTCGTCGCGGTGCTGGCTCCCGTCCTCGCCGGAACCGCCGCGGCGATATTCCTGCTGGTCGGCTACATCCTGAAGATGCTCGACCCAGAACAGGCGTTCGCCAAGACGATGCTGACCACCGGCTGGGTCTTCGGCGCGATGACCGCGGTGGCGATCCTGGTCGCCGCGGTGGGGTTGCTGCTCACCGCCCTGCGCAACCGCCCCTCGCTCGTCGACACCGGGCCGTACGCCGAGTTGACCGGGGAGGTCGCCCGCGCCAGGGAAGCCTGGCACGACGCCCTGCTGGAGCGGGGTGTCCTGCCCTTCCTGCGGGACGCCCTGGCCGACCCCGGCACCGCGGCCGCCCTGCACCGCACGCCACCGCAGGCGCCCAGCCGCATGCCCAACCTCGGCTACGGCCGGCCGGGCTTCAGCAGCCCGGACGACGGCACCACGGGGTCCCGCCCCAGCTTCACCAGCCCGGACTACACCAGCCCGGACTTCGGCGGCCCCGAACACCAACCGGAGTAACCCCCGGCTTGCGCCCCTCGCCGCGGGCAACCGCCTTCGGGGGAGCGCAAGCCGGATGTCCGGCCGACGCGAACCCTTTCGACGTCTTCAGCTCCGCACGTGACCTCTCCGGCGTCTTCAGCCCTGAAAGGGCAGCCGCGATTCTTCCCTCATCGGAAGGGTGATGATCGCGATGCTGTCCGGCTGGGCCACGGCCAGGCGGATGCCGTCCGGGTGCAGGGCGACCACGGGCGACGGGATATGAGTGACGCCGTAGCTGCCGTCTCTCCGGGGCACCTCCACGGTGGGCCATTCCGCCACCACGCCGCCCGTCGTGACATCGATCAGCCGCGGATGCCCGTACAGCGAGACGACCGTGTCGCCCCGCGCGATCAGAGTGCCGAGGGCGAAATCGACCTTGCTGCGATGGATCCACCGTCGTCCGGAGAGCGACCAGACGCCCAACTGCCGTCGGCCCAAGGCAGGGGTGGTCTCCTCCTCGTCGTGAGGCTCCTCCCCGGTCGCCACAGCCAGGCGGTCGCCATCAAGCCAGCAGGCCGAGGCGACCTCCGCATCGATGCCCGGGTCCTCGGGCAGCACGCCCTGACCGTCGAGCACGGCAGGGTCGGTCAACGCACTGGTCAGGTCGAAGACTTCGACCACCCCGTACGGATGCCAGAACCAGCCCGCCGACAACAGGTGGGTCCCACCCGGGCTCACCGCCAGCCGCGAATGGAAGACGTCCTTGGGACGACGTTCGCCGACGGTGAGCCGCTCTCCCGACTCCGCATCCTCGATCTCCAGGACGTTGTATTCCTCCGGGCAGTGGACCAGAACCTCGCGCCCGTCCTGCAACGCCCCGAGCGCCACCGGGTAGTCGAAGACATCAGCCTGGTAGTAGCTCCGGTTCAGCTCACGGACGAGCCCATCACCATCGAGCAGCAGTGCCTTGGTGCCGCGCTCGGCATAGACGACGGAGTAGCGACCGGACGGGGAGACGATGCTCCGGTCGAAGGGAAACCCATGGTTGACGGGGCCAGGATGCTCCACGCCGTCAGGACCCCAACGGCGACCCCCACCCACCACGTCGACCAGATCATCGCCGTCCCACACCAGCGACTGCGCCTCTTCCGTCACTTCGACAACGATCAAGACTCCACCCACCCCTCATCCCTGAAAGCACGTCGGCGCTGCCCCGAAGGCACCCGGCCCCCCTCCGGAGCAGCGCCGACGAACGGACGTCAGTCCGCGATCGGCAGATACACCCGGTTCCCCGCCGCCGCGAACTCCTTCGACTTCTGCGCCATCCCTTCCTCGATCTCACCCTGGCTGCTGCCGTGTTGGCGGCGGATGTCCTGGGAGATCTTCATCGAGCAGAACTTCGGACCGCACATCGAGCAGAAGTGGGCCGTCTTGGCCGGCTCCGCCGGGAGGGTCTCGTCGTGGAACTCTCGGGCCGTGTCGGGGTCGAGGGCCAGGTTGAACTGGTCCTCCCAGCGGAACTCGAAGCGGGCGTCCGACAGGGCGTCGTCCCACTCCTGTGCGCCAGGGTGTCCCTTGGCGAGGTCCGCCGCATGGGCCGCGATCTTGTAGGTGATGACGCCGGTCTTCACGTCGTCACGGTTGGGCAGGCCCAAGTGCTCCTTGGGCGTGACGTAGCAGAGCATCGCCGTGCCCCACCACGCGATCATCGCGGCGCCTATGCCCGACGTGATGTGGTCGTACGCCGGGGCGACGTCCGTGGTCAGCGGGCCGAGCGTGTAGAACGGAGCCTCCTCGCAGATCTCCTGCTGAAGGTCGATGTTCTCCTTGATCTTGTGCATCGGGACATGGCCCGGGCCCTCGATCATGGTCTGAACGTTGAAACGCTTGGCGATCGTGTTGAGTTCCCCGAGCGTCCTCAACTCCGCGAACTGCGCCTCGTCGTTGGCGTCCGCGATCGAACCGGGCCGGAGGCCGTCGCCGAGCGAGTACGTGACGTCGTAGGCGGCGAGGATCTCGCAGAGTTCCTCGAAGTTCTCGTAGAGGAAGCTCTCCTTGTGGTGCGCCAGGCACCACGCCGCCATGATCGAGCCGCCGCGCGAGACGATGCCCGTCTTGCGGTTCGCGGTCAGCGGGACATACGGCAGGCGGACGCCCGCGTGGACCGTCATGTAGTCCACGCCCTGCTCGGCCTGCTCGATGACCGTGTCCTTGTAGATCTCCCAGGTCAATTCCTCGGCCTTGCCGTCGACCTTCTCCAGCGCCTGGTAGAGCGGCACCGTGCCGATGGGGACGGGGGAGTTGCGCAGCACCCACTCGCGGGTGGTGTGGATGTTGCGGCCGGTGGACAGGTCCATGACCGTGTCGGCGCCCCAACGGGTCGCCCAGGTCATCTTCTCGACCTCCTCCTCGATGGAGGAGGTGACCGCGGAGTTGCCGATGTTCGCGTTGACCTTCACCAGGAACCGCTTGCCGATGATCATCGGCTCGATCTCCGGGTGGTTGACGTTGGCCGGGAGCACCGCGCGCCCCGCCGCGATCTCGTCCCGGACGACTTCGGGCGCCACGTTCTCCCGGATGGCCACGTACTCCATCTCGGGCGTGATCTCGCCGCGGCGCGCATACGCCAGCTGCGTCACCGCTCCGCCGTCACGGCTCCGGCGCGGCAGTCGGGGCCGCCCCGGGAAGACCGCGTCGAGGTTGCGCAGGTTGCCGCCCCGCGGCGAGGTGTGCTTGATGCCGTCGTCCTCGGGACGGACGGGACGACCCGCGTACTCCTCGGTGTCGCCGCGGGCGATGATCCAGTTCTCCCGCAGCGGGGCCAAGCCCCGGCGGACATCGGTATCGACCAGGGGATCGGTGTACGGGCCCGATGTGTCGTACAGCGTGACCGACTGCCCGTTGGTGAGGTGCACCTGACGGACCGGCACTCGAAGGTCGGGGCGCGAGCCCTCGACGTACCCCTTGTGCCAGCCGATGGACTTCCCGCTCTCCGTGGACTTTTGGCCCTGGATGGGCTGTTCGTCCTGGCTGGAGGCAGGCGTGCGTGCGTCCTTGATGGTCATGAGACCTACTCCCTACGCCGGCATTACCCGGTAACAGGTTCGGCGGTCGACGCAGCGGCTTCCGTCTGCCGATGTTCCGTGGGGAACGTCACTCACTGGTGACGACGTTCCACGTGAAACATCGCTGGGACGGAGGTCAGCGCCCTCTCAGCCCGGTGCTCCGAGCTCCCGCGTGTACAAAGGTGGCTCCACGCTAGCGTCAATTCGGGCGCGGTGAACAGAGGGCCCCTGCCGTTCTTGCGATGATCGGTCGGTGACCACGACACCGCAGCCCCCGTATCCGCCCGAGCCACCCCGTGGCCCCGGCCGCAGAGGCGGCGCTCAGCCCGGGCCGGACGACTGGAACGGGCCCGGGTCGGATGAACGGCACGGGCCTGAGGCAGGCGGCTGGAACGGGCCTGGGGCGGGCAACTGGAACGGATCCGGCCCCAGCGAAGGGTTCGAGCGTGGTCCCCGACCCGGCGGAGGGTCCGAGCACGGTCCCCGACCCGGCGGCCGGGTCGAACGCGGGTCGGCAAGCGGCGGCGGTCACCACCACGGTCACGACCCCGGCCACAACTCTGCCGGCGCCCCCAGCCACAGCCACGAGCACGCGCACGACACCGGTGGCGGGCACGGCGCCTTCCCGAGGGAAGGCAGCGGCGGCGACACAGGAGATGCGGGTGGCACCGGAGGTGGCGGTGGCCACGGCCACTCACACGGCCACAGTCACAGCCACGGCCCCGCGGCCCCCGTCTCCAAGCACCTGCGCAAGGTCATCGCGGCGATCCTCATCCCGTTCGGCGCCGCCGTTCTGGTGGGCCTCGTCGTGCTGTGGCCCGGCGGCGCCCCCGCGCACGAGCGCACCGGCGTCGGCTTCGACCGGCAGACCCAGCAGGCCACCGTCACCAAGGTCGACGAGGTGAGCTGCAAGTCCGTCAACGCCTCGGGCGAGACACCGACCGGCGACACCTCCACCGCCGAGGGCTCCTCCGCCCAGCAACAGGCCGGTGGCACCTGCAAAAAGGCCACCATCCGCGTCGACACCGGCAAGGACAAGGGCCGTACGTTCACCGAGATCGTGCAGCCGGACCAGTCGCGGCAGCTGCACGAGGGCCAGAAGGTCGTGGTCGCCTACGAGCCCTCCGCCCCGAAGGACCTGCAGTACTCGGTCACCGACGTGAACCGCCGGCTTCCCATGGCCTTGCTCGCCGGCATCTTCGCGCTGGCCGTCGTGGTCGTGGGGCGGTTGCGCGGGGTCATGGCACTGGTCGCGCTGGCGATCAGCTTCATGATCCTGAACTTCTTCATCCTGCCCGCGATCCTCCAGGGCTCGAACCCGCTGGTCGTGGCCGTGATCGGGTCGAGCGCCATCATGCTGATCGCGCTGTATCTGTGTCACGGGCTGTCGGCGAGAACCTCCGTCGCGGTGCTCGGCACGCTGATCTCGCTGCTGCTGATCGGCATCCTCGGCTCGCTGTTCATCGACTGGGCGGCGCTCACCGGCAACACCGACGACAACACCGGTCTGATCCACGGCCTGTATCCGTCGATCGACATGAGCGGTCTGCTGCTCGCCGGCGTCATCATCGGCTCGCTCGGTGTCCTCGACGACGTGACGGTGACACAGACCTCGGCGGTCTGGGAGCTGCACGAGGCCAACCCCTCGATGGGCTGGCGCGGGCTGTACCGGGCGGGCATCCGCATCGGGCGCGACCACATCGCCTCGGTCGTCAACACGCTCGTCCTCGCCTATGCGGGCGCGGCGTTGCCCCTGCTGCTGCTCTTCTCGATCGCGCAGAGCAGCGTGGGGACGGTCGCCAACAGCGAGTTGGTCGCGGAGGAGATCGTGCGGACGCTGGTCGGCTCGATCGGCCTGGTGGCATCCGTCCCGGTCACGACGGCCCTCGCCGCGCTGGTGGTGTCGGCCGACAGGCCTGGCTCCGGCACGGTTCCGACGGGCGGCGAGCCGACTCCGGCGGGCACGCAAGCACATGCACAGGCCGGGTCGTACGGCTCACAGGGCGCCCAGGCTCCGCAGCCTGCCGCCGCACGGGGTGGCCGCGGGCGTCGCCGCAAGCACTGACGCCGAGCCGGCCCGAACCGGCCACGCTCCACCCGGCCACGCCCCAACCGGCCCAGCCACTCGGCCACGGCCACCCACCCAGCCGGCCAGCCACAACGCCGTACAGGCTCCAGAGCCGCCTCACGCCCCAGCCCGCCAAGAACACCCAGAGCACCCAAAACACCCAGAACGACGCCCAGAAGGCCACCCCTCCCCAGAAGAAGCGTTCCTGCACTCCTCCACACCCGCGCTGAAGCGTTCCGCCTCCCCACCGGCGTGACGCTTCAGCCCGCGCTCTGCTCCTCCGCCAGAATGCGGTCCAGCGCCTCGTCGAGATGGGCGTCGAAGTCCGCGAGCGCCCCTTCCTGTCCCAGCGGCACCAGCTTGTCGGTGCGGTCGAGGAAGGCGATGAGCGGCGCCGTCGACGAGCGGAACAGCGCCTGGTCGGCGCCGACCTGAAGCCGGATCAGCACCTCACCGAGCGTTTCGTGCTCCGCCGGCGCGATGCGCACATCCCCGTCGCCGCTCGGCCGCCCCACGCCGTCGATCAGCAACTCACGCCCGAAGGCCCAGGTCACGGGGGCGTCCCCGGGCAGGTGGAAGGTCAGTCGCACCGCGTAGGGATCACAGGTCTCGTAGCGCAGCTCCACCGGGATACGGAACGAGAGCTCCTCGGACACGAGAAAGCTCATCATGACCTCTGCCTGTACGGACTCGTCCATCGTCTACCCCGTCATCTGCGGTCGACTGGCCGGGAATGATCCCTCTGACTCTGATGGAATCTTGCTGAACGTATACGGGAGATCACAAGGAGTGAGTTTTCAGATACTGATAGAGATCGCGAGCGACCCCAGAAGCTGTCCGATCTCGCTCTGTAGCTGACGTGTGGCATCCATCAGACGATCCGCCTGATGGGATGGGAGAGAAATGGCCAGGGTCGCGGCGGTCGGTCCGATCGTGATCGGGATCGCCGCGCACACCGTGCCGAGCGCGTACTCCTGGTGTTCGAAGACCGGCTCCATCCGCCCCACCCGGTCCAGGCGCCGGAGCAGGGTGTGGTTGTCGTGCACGGTGTACGGGGTGATCGCCTGCACCGGGTAGCGCTCGAGGTGGTCGCGGCGGACGCTCTCGTCGAGTTGGGACAGCAGACACTGACCGATGGCGTGCGCGTGCGCGGTCTCGCGGAAGTCGGCCCACTCCTCCACCGCGGGGTTGCCCGGGGTGTCGGAGACGCACATGACCTCGATCTCGCCCTCGCGGTACATCGCGTAGTACACGGGTACGCCGATCACGTCCCGCCAGTGGGCCAGCGCCTCGACGACCGTGCTGCGACGTTTCTGCTTGGCTCCGCTGCTGCTCAGCCTCTCGGCCGCCTCGCCGAGGAAGAACAGACCCTTGTCCCGGCGCAGATAGCCCTCGTGCACGAGGGTGCGCAGCAGGTGATAGGCGGTCGGCAGGGCCAGGCCGGTCTCGCGGGCCAGTTGCTTGGCGGGGGCGCCGTGTTCATGTCCGGCGACGGACTCCAGCAGACGCATCGCGCGCTGGACGGAGCCGATGAGGGTCGTGGAGGGGGTCTGCTCCTGCTGGTCGGCATGGTCCGACCGCTCCGACCGCTCGGCTGGCGTCGCCGGGCGCCGCCCTACGGGGGTTGCCGGTCGTGGCGGAGGCGCCGTCTGTACTGGTACGTGGAGTTCTGCCGGTGCGGTGTCAACCGTGGCCAAGGGTCACTCCCGAAGCGCGAGGGGGCTGCCCGTGCGGGGGGACACGGGAGGGGGTGTGCGCCGCTCACGGGGGATCGTCCCCGCGTCGAATTCCGGACTTTAACTGCCCGCCACCGCTCACAGACGGCCTGCGCCGAAACTTCCCTCGCGCGAGGGAACCGGTGATTCCTGTTACCGATCACCGATACCCGTCACCGCTGCCCCTTGCCCACCCTCACCAATCGCTGCGCGACGAGGAGCTCGTCGTGAACTTCCGTACGACGTAGATGAGCCCGCCGACCAGCGCCACGAAGACGAGTGCCTTGAACAGCAGCCAGACGACGAAGTGCAGGACGCTGGCTATCAGCCCGCCGAACACGACCAGGGCGATGACGGGCACCGCGATCCACTTCACCCACCACGGCAGTCCCGCGAAGATCTCACGCATCGCCCCAACCTCTCTCGTCCCCGGCATCTCTTGTCGCCGGATCCTTCCGATGTCCTGCTTCGATGCTAGGGCGGGCAGGGGCCCGAACGGGGGCCTCGCACCCCTCGTCGTCCCCTGATCGATCCCCTAGGGAACCCCGAGGCAGCGGCTCAGCTCTCCGGGGGAGAGAAGACCACCAGAACCCGCAGATCCTCGCTGATGTGGTGGAACTTGTGGGCGACACCGGCCGGCACGTACACGACGCTGCCCCGGGCCACCTGGGTCGTCTCCAGACCCACCGTGATCGCGGCACGTCCGCTCACAACGAAGTAGACCTCGTCCTGGTTGTGCGGCTTCTGTGGATCATGCTCACCGGCGTCGAGCGCGTACAGGCCGACGGACATGTTCCGTTCCCGCAGAAACTGCAGGTAGGCGCCCTCGTTGGAGGCGCGCTCCGCCTCCAGTTCGTCCAGCCGGAATGCCTTCATCGCCGTTGTCCGCCCTCGTCACACTGCTGGTAACCGATCTCTTCTGCCACGATCAGACACATGAAGAATTTCGTAGTCAAGACGATCGCCAACGCGGGCGCCCTGGCGGTCGCCGTATGGCTGCTCGACAAGATCACTCTGACCGGTGACAGCACGGGCAAGAAGATCGGCACCCTGATCCTGGTCGCGCTGCTCTTCGGCGTGGTGAACTTCCTGGTCAAGCCGATCGTGAAGCTGCTCAGCCTCCCGCTGCTCATCCTCACGCTCGGTCTGTTCACCCTGGTCGTCAACGCGCTGATGCTGCTGCTGACGTCGTGGCTGGCCGACAAGCTAGACCTGAGCTTCCACGTCGACGGCTTCTGGACCGCCGTCGTCGGTGGCCTGATCATCTCGATCGTGTCCTGGGCGCTCAACGTCATCCTCCCCGACGGGGACTGAGCCCGAGGATGACCTACCGCGTCTGCTTCGTCTGCACCGGCAACATCTGCCGCTCGCCGATGGCCGAGTCCGTCTTCCGCGCCCGCGTTTCGGAGGCCGGGCTCGACGACCGGGTCGAGGTCGACAGCGCCGGCACGGGCGGCTGGCACGAGGGCGACGGCGCCGACCCGCGCACCGTCTCCGTCCTGGAGGAGCACGGGTACGACAGCGCCCACACGGCCCGTCAGTTCCAGCCGTCGTGGTTCGCCCGCCTCGACCTCGTCATCGCCCTCGACCACGGCCATCTCAGGGCCCTGCGGCGCCTCGCGCCGACGCCGGAGGACGCGGCGAAGGTGCGTCTGCTGCGCTCGTACGACGCGTCGGCGGCCGACGACCTCGACGTCCCGGACCCGTACTACGGGGGCATGGACGGTTTCGAGGAGTGCCTTGAGATGGTGGAGGCGGCGAGCGTGGGACTGCTCGACGCCGTATGTGAGGACGTGGGAGGACAGGCGGCATGAGGGAGACGACCGGGGCCACCGGGGAGGGCACGCGTGCGGTGCGGGCCGGACTGCCCGAGCCCGTCAAGAACGAGCCCACCCTTCCCGGCCCGGTCTTCGCCGCCCACTTCCATCTGCCGGGCGACGTCGAGGGGCCGTACACCTACGGCCGCGACGAGAACCCGACCTGGACCCTGCTGGAACGGGCCGTCGGCGAGTTGGAGGCGCCCGGGCAGGACGACGTCCAGACGCTCGTGTTCGCCTCCGGCATGGCCGCCATCTCGTCGGTGCTCTTCTCGCAGCTGCGCGCCGGGGACACGGTCGTCATGCCGGACGACGGCTACCAGGCGCTCCCCCTGGTCCATGAGCAGCTGCGGGCGTACGGCATCCAGGTGCGGACCGCGCCGACGGGCGGGGACGCGCAGCTGGCCGTGCTGGAGGGCGCGCGGCTGCTGTGGATCGAGACACCGTCGAATCCCGGGCTCGACGTGTGCGACATCCGGCGGCTCGCGGACGCGGCACACGCGCGTGGTGCCCTCGTCGCGGTCGACAACACGCTCGCCACGCCGCTCGGACAGCGCCCGCTGGAGCTCGGGGCCGACTTCTCCGTGGCGAGCGGCACCAAGCAGCTCACGGGGCACGGAGACGTCCTCCTGGGATACGTCAGCGGCCGCGACGCCGAGGCGATGGCGGCCGTACGACGCTGGCGCAAGCTCGTAGGGGCGATCCCCGGCCCCATGGAGGCCTGGCTCGCGCACCGGTCCATCGCCACGCTCCAGCTGCGCGTCGAGCGGCAGAGCGCCAACGCGCTGGCCGTCGCCGAGGCGCTGCGCGACTGGCCCGAGGAGCTCGGGGTGCGCTACCCGGGGCTGCCCGGTGACCCGTCGCACAAGACCGCCTCGCAGCAGATGCGCCGCTTCGGGTGCGTGGTCTCCTTCACGCTGCCCACGCGCGCGCGTGCCGAGCGTTTCCTCGACGCGCTGCGGCTCGTGGACGACGCGACCAGCTTCGGCGGGGTGCGCTCGACGGCCGAGCGGCGGGGGCGCTGGGGCGGCGACGCGGTGCCGGACGGCTTCGTCCGCTTCTCGGCCGGTGCCGAGGACACCGAGGACCTGGTCGCGGATGTGCGGCGGGCGCTGCGGGAGTCGGCCGGCTGAGCCGTACACGTACCCGTCGGTCGGTGTCCGGCTACGTACAACGGACGGTCCGAGCCTCCCCCCTCGTGGCTCGGACCGTCCTCGGTTCCGCGCGCGAAGAACCGCGCGAACAAGGCTAGTTGACTCTGTGTCAGTGTCCAATCACAGTAGCGACAGAGACCTATCGACATATTTATAGTTGGGCCCCTGCCGGGGACTGGGACAGGGCGCGGAAGGGGAGGGCGTGGCATGGATCTGGCCTTGTTGCGGACCTTCGTGACCGTGCACCGGGCCGGCTCCTTCACCCGCGCCGCCGCGCTGCTCGGTCTGTCGCAGCCGGCCGTGACCTCGCAGATCCGCACCCTGGAACGGCAGTTGGGCCGGCCCCTGTTCCTGCGACAGGCCCGCGGCGTGACCCCGACGACCATCGGCGACGAGCTCGCCCACAAGGCCGCGCCTCACCTGGACGCCCTCGTGGAGATCGCCGAGACCGGACTCGACGACGAGTCCTCCTTACGGACCCTGCACCTCGCCGGGCCACCCGAGTTCACCGCGGAACGCGCCCTGCCCGCGCTCACCGAGCTGACCGGCGAGGACGGCCAGGGCTTCGCACTGCGCGCTTCCTTCGGAAACGCCGAGGAGACGCTGGAAGGGCTGGCCGCCGGTCATCACGATCTGGCCATCAGCACGGCCCGTCCACGCGGCGCCCTGCTCACCGCGACTCCGCTCTGCGACGAAGTGCACGTCCTGGTCGCCTCCCCGCACCGGGCGGAGCAGATCATCGGCTCGGGCCTGCTGCGCCGCAAGGGAGCGCACGCCCTGGAGGACGTTCCGGTGGTCGAGGTGCACGAGTCGCTGCCGTTCGTCTCCCGCTACTGGGCTTCCGTCTTCGACTCCCGTCCGGCCACCCCGGGCACGGTCATCGTCCCCGATCTGCGTGCGGTACTGGCCTGCGCGGCAGCGGGGGCCGGGCTGGCGGTGCTGCCCAGATATCTCTGCGCCGAGGCCCTGGAGCGGGGTGACGTGGTGGCGCTGCACCATCCCGCGGTACCACCGCTGCGCACGTACTTCTTGGTGGTCCGCACCGGCACCCTGGCCATGCCGCATGTCGCACGCGCCCACGACTGGCTGCTGAGGGCGGCAGACGACTGGGGCTGACCTGCGGTTCTTCCGGGGTCACCCGGTGCACTCGATCAATGACCGCATGCGATGTTTCACGTGGAACCAAGCGGGCCACATTTCACCCATGACCGTCCGACCCGTGGTCAAGCGCACCGCACGCGCCGTTCTCCTGGACGGCGACGATCTGATCCTGATCAAGCGCACCAAGCCCGGCATGGATCCCTACTGGCTCACCCCCGGCGGGGGCGTGGAGCCAAGCGACACGACCGTCGTCGACGCCCTGCACCGCGAGGTGTACGAGGAACTCGGCGCCAAGATCACCGATGTGGTGCCCTGCTTCGTCGACACCGTCGAGCACATCGGCGAGGACGGCGGCGCGACCGGGGTGAAGGTCCAGCACTTCTTCGTCTGCCGACTGGAGTCCATGGACACCTCGCTGCGGCACGGCCCCGAGGTGGACGAGCCCATCGGGGAGTACGAGATCGTGCGAGTGCCGTTCACCCGGGTCGGGATCGCCTCCGTCCACCTGGTGCCGCTGTCGCTGCGGCACTACCTGGACGGCAACATCGAGGGCGTACGTGCCATGCACGCGCCGGACTTGGGATGAGGCAGGGGCGGGTGCTCAGTCGCCGATGACGACGAGCTCCTCCAGCGAGTCGTGGCGGATGCGCTCCGAGGGGATGCCGCTGTCCCTCAGCGCATCCACACCCTTGCGGATCATTCCGGGCGGGCCCGAGACATAGGCGTCGTACTCGTTCCAGGGGCCGTAACGGCGGATCGCGTCGGGAAGTTGGAGGCGCGCCTGCTCGTCGATGACGGCGCGCACGGAGAGCCATGGGTGGGACTGCTGAAGGCGGAGCATCGTGTCGATGTCGTACAGGTCGATGTCGGTGCGGGCGCCGTAGAACACCTCGACCGGTCGCCGCTCGCCGTGTTCGGCCACGTCCTCGACCAGCGCCTTGATGGGCGCTATGCCGGTGCCGCCGCCCAGACAGAGAAGACCCCTGTCGGTCGTGTGGTCCACGGTCATCGAACCGGACGGCGGGCCGAGGCGGAGGACGTCACCGGGCCGGGCGCGGTGCACCAGGGCGCCGGAGACCCAGCCCGCCGGCACGGCCTTCACATGGAACGACAGCAGGCCGTCGGAGCGGGGCGCCGAGGCGAAGGAGTAGTGCCGCCAGATCCGCGGCCACCAAGGCGTCTCCAGGCTCGTGTACTGCCCGGCGAGGAAGGGGTAGGGCTGGTCCGGGCGGACGGTGACGACGGCGACGTCCCGCGTCCTCAGATCGTGCGCCACGACCTCCGCGTACCACCAGGCGGGCGCGCGCAGTTCGTCCACGGCCGCCGCGTCGATCATCACCTGGGAGATCGTCGTGTACGCCCGTACCCAGGCCGCCTCGAACGCCGGACCCCAGATGTGCTCGGCGTACTTCTTCAGGGCGCCGATGAGGCACTCGCCGACGGCCGGGTAGTGCTCGGGGCGCGTGCCGTACTTGCGGTGGCCGCGGCCCAGGTTCTGGAGGTAGTCGACGAGGACGGGGGTGTTGTCGATGTGCTCCGCCGCGGTGAGCAGCGCCTTGAGCAGCCGGTCCCGCTGGGTGTCCATCGCCGCGGGGAAGAGCGAGCGCAGCTCGGGGTGGCGTACGAAGAGGAGGGCGTAGAAGTACGAGGTGACCTTGTCGGCGACCGGGCCGACCTCCGCCATGGTCCTGCGGATGAGAACCGCGTCCGGGGAGGCCTCCTGGGCCCTCGCGGGGGCGGTCCGCTGAGAAAGCACGTGCTGTTCGGCGGGCGGGGTTGTTTCCGGTGCCATGGGAGCCGGTTCGGGAGACGCCGACTCGCCGCCCGGTGGCGTCGCCGGCTGCTGGTGCGGCGTGAACCAGCCGCCCCCGCCGCCGGAAGTGCCGTTGTCGGCCGATGTGGTGGTCGGAGCGTCCATGGTGTGCCTCGCCTCGAACATCTTTCGGTCGGTCTGCGCACTTCCCCGATCGGAATGTGCCTGCTTCCCCCGCAGACGGCTTGCTTTCCCCGTTCATGGCCACGGCCGATGCGGCCCGGTTCAACCCGTATTCACGCCCTATACGGACAAGTAAGGCGAGAGTGCGACATTGGCCGCAGCGCGCTCAGCGCAGCATCGCATCGTGTGCGGATACTCCGGCCGCGTAACCGAAAATGCGGGTCTTCGATCTCTCCGTCCCGTTAGGCTGCGTCGCCTCGCTCTGGGCCCGGCGCAGGAGGATACGCACAGGACGCTCCCCTCGTCGGACAAGAACCGGAGTCGACCCTACCGGTCGCCGTCGCGCACACAAGTCCCCCCTTGGTCCCCCATGAATCAGGCAGGGGTGCGCACCATGTATTCGCCCAATTACCGGTCGCGACACACCAATTCATAGGCTTCCCACAGATCCTTCCCCGCGTAGGAGTGGGTCGCGAGACCGGCCAGATGACGGTCGGCATTGACCGCGACGGAGACCGGAACCACACCGAACAGGTCCTTGTCCGACGACGAGTCTCCATAAGCGACACACTCGGCCCGGGTGACCCCGAACTCCTCGCACAGCCGATCGGCGATCAGCACCTTGGCCGCGGCGGTGAGCACTCCGGCCGGATCCACGGGCTCGGTGAACGGCACGGCCGGAAAACGCGATCCGTACGCCGCATGCGCACCCCAGGCGATGAGCCGCTCAACGAAGAAGGAAGGGGAAAGCGACACAACGGCGCAGTAGTCCCCATTGCTCCGGATCTCCTCCCAGACCTCACGAATACGGGCCAGCCACGGTGCGCCCTCGAATGCGGCCGCCACATGGGCGTCCGTGAGATCCGCCCACAGGGTGTGCACCCGCGTCGCATACTCGGGCGGCTCGATGAGCCCCGCCGAAATCGCCTGATCAAGAGCGACGGTCTCGGCTTCCACGCCGAGTTGCCGGGATATCTCGATCGGGGCGGAGGTGCCGTGCAACAACGTGCCGTCGAGATCGAAGAGATGAAGTCTGGCCATGGAGCCTGAGGCTAACGGGGTTGGCTGAAGGCCGGGATTTGCCGGTCGGCTTTCGTGCATCGTCGCGAAGGGGCGGCTGCCTGAGGTTCGCCCATGTTTCACGTGAAACAACGGGCAGCTGTCGCCGGACTGTGCGGGCGGCTACGACATGGCCAAAAGCTCGTACTTCTCCTTGGAAACGGGTGGACGTCAGGGGTGCCCGTCAGACAGCCTGACCTGCGTGTCGACACCTTCCCCCGCCGCTCTGCCCATCCGCCGACTGACGCATCGCGATCTCACCGCCTGCGCCGACTTGTCCGAGGACCGGGGGTGGCCGCGTGAGGAGCACAAGTGGGGCTTCCTCCTCGCCGCCGGGACGGGATACGGCATCGACGACCCCGAAGGTGGTCTCGTCAGCGCCTGCGTCGTCACCGAGTACGGGCCACAGCAGCGCCCGGATCTGGGGGCCATCGGCATGGTCCTGGTCGCCGAGCGGCACGCCCGCCAGGGGATCGGCCGCCGGTTGATGCGCCATGTGCTCGCGGCCATGGGCACCACCCCCCTGACTCTGCATGCGACTCCCAACGGCCGCCCTCTCTACGAGGAACTCGGCTTCAAGACCACCGGTCGAGCGGAAATGGTGCGTGGGCATTTCAGGGCCGACGGCTACCGGCCCACCGTCGCGACACGGGCGGCCACCGGTGGGGATCTCTCCGCCATTCTCCGGCTCGACGAAGAGGTGTTCGGCGCCGACCGCACCCACATCGTCACGCGGCTGCCCGCTTTCGCCGACCAGCTGCGGGTCGCGGAAGAGAACGGCCGGATCATCGGCTACGCGGCCGCGTGGCCCAATATGGACACTCATGTGGTGGGGCCGCTCGTCGCCCGGGACACCGAGACGGCGAAGGCTCTCCTCGCCTCCCTGGCCGCCCACACCGACCGACCGCTGCGCACCGACATCGACGTGCGGCACGAAGAGCTGCTGGCGTGGGCGCGGGAGCATGGCCTGGAGTCCGTCGCCTTCAACGCGGTCATGACCTACGGCATCCCGGAGCTGCCCGGTGACTGGAGTCGGCGGTTCGCGCCGGTGACGGTGGCGGCGGGCTGAGGGCCTCACATATGACTGCGCCGGTCCCCCGAGGAGTTCGGGGGACCGGCGCAGTCGTCACGGCTCAGTGGTGGGCGGCGGCTCGCTGTTCGGTCGTTGGCACGGCTCCGGCGACAACCGCGCTGGGCGTGCCGGACCTGACGTCCCGACGCTCCAGGGCTGCCGAGAGGACGGCGAGCCCCAGGGCGCCCGCGGCGAGGGCGGCGCCCACCCAGTTGGGGGCGGTGTAGCCGAGGCCCGCGCTGATGACCAGGCCACCGAGCCAGGCGGAGAGCGCGTTGCCGAGGTTGAAGGCGCCGATGTTCACCGCCGAGGCAAGCGTCGGGGCGCCGTGCGCCTGGTCCAGGACACGCTTCTGGAGCGGCGGGACCGTGGCGAAGCCGAGGGCGCCGATGAGCGCGATCGTGACGGCCGCGAGCACCTTGTTGTGCGCGGTGACGGTGAAAAGCGCGAGGACGATCGCGAGGGCGCCCAGGGAGACGTACAGCATGGGCATCAGGGCGCGGTCCGCGTACTTGCCGCCGACGAGGTTGCCGCCGACCATGCCGAGGCCGAAGAGGACGAGCAGCCAGGTGACGGAGCCGTCGGCGAAACCGGCGACATGGGTCATCATCGGCGCGATGTAGGTGATCGCCGCGAAGACGCCGCCGAAGCCGAGCACGGTCATCGCCATGGCGAGCAGGACCTGGGCGTTCTTGAAGGCGGCCAGCTCGTGGCGCAGGTGCACGCCCTCGGGCTTGGGCATGTCGGGGACGAGCTTGGCGATGCCGGCCAGGCCGAGGACGCCGAGGGCAGCCACGATGGCGAAGGTGACCCGCCAGCCGACGGTCTGTCCGACGAGGGTGCCCAGCGGCACGCCGACCACGTTGGCGACGGTGAGGCCGGTGAACATCATCGCGATGGCGCCGGCCTTCTTGTCCGGGGCGACCAGGTCGGCGGCGACGACCGACCCGATACCGAAGAAGGCGCCGTGGGCGAGCGAGGCGACGATCCGGCCGAGGAGCATGATGCCGAAGGCGGGGGCCAGGGCGGAGAGCAGGTTGCCGACGATGAACAGACCCATCAGCGCCATCAGCATGCGCTTGCGGGAGACCTTGGTGCCGAGCACCGTCATGAGCGGGGCACCGAACATGACGCCGAGCGCGTAGCCCGTCACCAGGAAGCCGGCCGTGGGGATCGAGACACCGAAGTCGCCCGCGACCTCGGGCAGCAAGCCCATGATCACGAACTCGGTGGTTCCGATGCCGAAGGCCCCGATCGCGAGGGCCAGGAGCGCGAGAGGCATGGAGGTCTGCACCTTCCCGATTGATTGCATGAGCGCTTTACGTTCGATGACAATACTTGCAGACGCGCGTTAATTGCAAGCGCAGGCTATTGCGGGCCTGCCCTATCCTGGATTCAGCCGTTCCGGGACGAAGGAAGCGCCAATGACAGCGACGGACCCCGCACTCACCGCCCTCGCCCAGGGCTGGTGCGCCCTCTCCCTGCTGCACGGGAGGATCGAGGCCCACATCGAGCGGGCCCTCCAGGCCCGGCACGACCTCAGCGTGCGCGAGTACTCCCTGCTCGACGTCCTCAGCCGACAGCACGACGGCGATGGCGGCCACCTCCAGATGAAGCAGGTCGCCGACGCGGTCGTACTGAGCCAGAGCGCCACCACCCGACTGGTGACCCGCCTGGAGGACCGCGGCCTGCTGACCCGGTACCTGTGCCCCACCGACCGCCGCGGCATCTACACCAACGTCACCGCGGAAGGCCTCGCCCTGCTGGAGGAGGCACGGCCGACCAACGACTCCGCCCTGCGCGAGGCGCTGGACGAAGCGGCCCAGAACCCTGAGCTGGAACCCCTGGTGAAGGTCGTCGAGTCGCTGAAGGTGCCCGCATAGGCTGACGGCATGGGAGATCTTGAAATACGCGCCGCCGACTCCGACGACGTCGCCCCGATCGTCGCCATGCTCGCCGACGATCCGCTGGGCGCGCAGCGCGAGTCGCCAGACGACCTCGCGCCCTATCTGACCGCGCTGGAACGGCTCAGCGCCGACCCCAACCAGCACCTGGTCGTCGCCGTCCGCGAGGGCCGTGTCGTCGGCACCCTTCAGCTCACGATCATTCCCGGGCTGTCCCGGCGCGGCTCCACCAGGTCGATCATCGAAGGCGTCCGTGTGCATGCCGATGAGCGCGGCAGCGGTCTGGGGACCCAGCTCATCGAGTGGGCGATCGAGGAATCCCGGCGCCGGAACTGCCAGTTGGTGCAGCTGACCTCTGATGCCACCCGCACCGACGCCCACCGCTTCTACGAGCGGCTGGGCTTCGAGGCCTCGCACGTGGGCTTCAAACTGCCGCTCTGACGTCCCACGCAGCGGCGAGGGCTTGTTTCACGTGAAACAAGCCCCCGCACCGCTCAACCGATGCCGCGCCACCCTTCCGGGTCCACCCCACCAGGCACAGAAGCCCCCTCGTCGTACGGCTCACGCGTGAACACGAATGACCCGAGGTCCAGATGGCTCACACTGCCGTCAGGCCGCCGTACGGCCCGCAGAAGCTCTCCGGCGTAGTAGCCCTCCAGCCCTGTCCAGGTGCCGTCGCCGTTGATGCGGAAGCGTGAGCGTCGGCCACCGCCGGACAGCGGCCCCAACGAGACGCCCCCGTCGGAGGTGAGCCGTAGGGCGAAGACATGCGTGCCCCAGTACCACTGACCCGCCAGCTCCAGGACGCCCGCGTCGACTTCGGTGAGCGGACGCCACGGCTCGGGAATGCGCGGCTCGGCCTCCGCGACGATCCGGACCAGGTCGGCGCCCACGGCGGACAGCACAGGCCCGGACGTGCAGTTGGCCAGCACCACCGCCGCGACATCGTCCGCCACGCTGATGGTGAGATTCGCCAGGAACCCGGGCAGGGAACCGGAGTGCCCCACGAGCAGACGGCCGTCCCGGTGTTGGATCTGCATCCCGAGACCGTAGGTGGCACCGTCGACCACGTCCGCGGCCTCGGCCGGCGCAGCGGGCGTGCGCATCTCCCGCACCGTCTCCGCGCTCAGCACCCGGTCGTCCCCCTTCGCCAGGAAGGCCGCGAACTTGGCCAAGTCACCGGTGGTGGACCATAGTTGACCCGCCGGCGCCATTCTTCCGAGGTCCTCTGTGGGTTCTGGCAGCATCACATCGGCCCACGGATGCACGGCCCAGCCGCCCGCGTGCGGGGCCGACGGATGAGCGCTCGTGCGGTCCAGGCCCAGGGGTTCGAGCACTTCACGCCGCAGGACCTCCTCCCATGAGGCCCCGCGCACCCTCTCCACCAGGGCGCCCAGCAGGGTGTAGCCGGGGTTCGAGTAGTGGTGGCGGCGACCGGCCGGATGCAGGAAGGGCTGCTCACCGAGAACGTCGGACAGCTCGGGACGCAGAGCCCCTGAGGTCCGTTCCCACCATGGACCGGGTGACTCGGCGGCCAACCCGGCCGTGTGCGCGAGGAGTTCGGCGATGGTCGCCTCCCCCGCGTCGGTTCCGGGAAGGTGCTTCTCCAAGGGGTCGCCGAGGTCGAGCAGTCCCTCGTCACGCAGCCTCAGTACGAGCACGGCGGTGAAGGTCTTGGTGATCGAGCCGATCCGGTACTGGACGTTCTCGTCCGGGCCATGGCCGTCCACCGAGGTCCGTGAGCCGTGCCAGACGGCCCGGCCGTCCCGCACGACCGCTGCAACCAACGACGGCGCCCGCCCTTCGGCCTGAGCCACGGCGATCCGGTGCACCAGGGCACGACGCGTGCCGGGAAGCAGCAGTTCCTGAGATGTCGTCATGGCCCCAGTCCACCCCGGCAGGTGCCCGGACGTCGAGTTCATTCGGCCCGGGCCGGGCGGCTCAGGTCTGGGCCATGTCCACGAAGCGTGAGTAGTGGCCCTGGAAGGCGACCGTGATCGTCGCCGTCGGGCCGTTACGGTGCTTGCCCACGATGATGTCCGCCTCGCCGGCGCGTGGTGACTCCTTCTCGTAGGCGTCCTCGCGGTGCAGGAGGATGACCATGTCGGCGTCCTGCTCGATGGAGCCGGACTCACGCAGGTCGGACACCTGAGGCTTCTTGTCCGTGCGCTGCTCGGGACCACGGTTCAGCTGCGAGAGCGCGATCACCGGGAGCTCCAGCTCCTTGGCCAGCAGCTTGAGGTTTCGCGACATGTCCGAGACCTCCTGCTGACGGCTCTCGGAGCGCTTGCCGGACTGCATCAGCTGGAGATAGTCGATGATCACGAGCTTGATGTCGTTGCGCTGTTTGAGCCGGCGGCACTTCGCGCGGATCTCCATCATCGACAGGTTCGGGGAGTCGTCGATGTAGAGCGGCGCCGCCGAGACCTCGGGCATCCGGCGCGCCAGGCGCGTCCAGTCCTCGTCCGTCATCGTGCCGGACCGCATGTGGTGCAGGGCCACCCGCGCCTCGGCGGACAGCAGGCGCATCGCGATCTCGTTGCGCCCCATTTCGAGGGAGAAGATGACGCTCGGCAGGTTGTTCTTGATGGACGCCGCCCGGGCGAAGTCCAAGGCGAGCGTGGACTTACCCATGGCGGGACGGGCCGCGATGACGATCATCTGGCCGGGGTGCAGGCCGTTGGTGAGGGAGTCGAGGTCCGTGAAGCCGGTCGGCACACCGGTCATCTCACCGGTGCGGGAGCCGATCGCCTCGATCTCGTCGAGCGCGCCCTCCATGATGTCGCCGAGCGGCAGATAGTCCTCGCTGGTGCGCTGCTCGGTGACCGCGTAGATCTCGGCCTGGGCGCGGTTGACGATCTCGTCGACGTCGTCGTCGGCCGCGTATCCCATCTGGGTGATGCGTGTGCCGGCCTCCACCAGCCGTCGCAGCACCGCTCGTTCATGGACGATCTCCGCGTAGTACTCGGCGTTCGCCGCTGTCGGGACCGTCTGTACGAGGGTGTGCAGATACGATGCGCCGCCGACCTTGTTGATCTCGCCGCGCTTGGTCAGCTCGGCAGCGATCGTGATGGGGTCGGCCGGCTCGCCCTTGGCGTAGACGTCGAGGATCGCCTGGAAGATCGTCTCGTGGGCCGGCTTGTAGAAGTCATGGCCCTTGATGACCTCGACGACATCGGCGATGGCGTCCTTCGACAGGAGCATGCCGCCGAGCACGGACTGCTCCGCGTCGAGATCCTGCGGTGGCACGCGTTCGAAGGACGCGCCCCCGCCCTCCCATTCGCCGTTCTCCCGGCCGCGGTCGTGCTGTTCGTCGCGGCCCCGGCCCCCGTCGCCGCGTCGGCGCGAGGCAGGCAGGCGATCACTGGGACCGCTGTCGGCCCACGGATCGTCCAAGGGCTCGGAAATGCTCACCGAGCCACCTCCTCCCGTCCGCCGAGCGGACCTCGCCGTGCCTCTCTTTCTACGGCACGGCACTGACAAATAAGAGGCCCAACTCCGTTTGCGGCGCGTCGGTTTTGTGATGGTTTTCGGGCCGACGGACGGAGCGGGCGCCGGACCACGGTAGGCCTGTCGGCACCGTCAGCCAATCTGGTTATCCACAGGCCATGTGGACGACGGCCCGGATGCTGTGGAGAACTCGGCGAAACCTGTGCACGACCCGGTGGACAGCCCTGTGAACAAGCTCGCCCTTCTCTCGGAGGAACCGCTCTGACCTGCACACTTCCCGTCCACCGGCTGTGCAGAAGAAAAACTTTCCCAGTCGGACCAAGATCAGGCCGCACGGCGTCCGCAAGCGCACGGCACAAGACTTCGAGTAAGGGTCACTAATCAATTGCATCTATTACCTGTGGACGATTAGATTGGTGCTCATGACACACGCTCCCGCGACCTCGCGCGCCGCACGGCGACAGCACGACCGAGAGATCGTCGCACTGGCCGTCCCGGCCTTCGGCGCGCTCGTCGCCGAGCCTCTCTTCGTCATGGCGGACAGCGCGATCGTGGGCCACCTCGGCACCGCACAACTCGCCGGTCTGGGCGTCGCCTCGGCCCTCCTGACGACCGCGGTCAGCGTGTTCGTCTTCCTCGCCTACGCCACCACCGCGGCCGTCGCCCGGCGGGTCGGCGCCGACGACCTTCAGGCCGCCATCCGTCAGGGCATGGACGGCATCTGGCTCGCCCTCCTGCTCGGCGCTGCGGTCATCGCCGTCGTGCTGCCCACGGCGCCCGGCCTGGTGGAGCTCTTCGGCGCCTCGGACACCGCCGCCCCGTACGCGACGACTTATCTGCGGATCTCGTCCCTCGGCATCCCGGCAATGCTCATCGTCCTCGCCGCGACCGGCGTCCTACGCGGCCTCCAGGACACGAAGACGCCCCTGTACGTCGCCATCGGTGGTTTCATCGCCAACGCGGCCCTCAACGCAGTCCTCGTCTACGGAGCCGACCTCGGCATCGCCGGCTCCGCCTGGGGCACCGTGATCGCCCAGTGCGGGATGGCCGCCGTCTATCTGGTGGTGGTCGTGCGCGGGGCTCGTGCCCATGGGGCCTCCCTGCGTCCTGACGTGGTGGGCATCAGGGCCTCGGCCCAGGCCGGTGTCCCCCTGCTCGTCCGCACCCTCTCCCTCCGCGCGATCCTGATGATCGCCACAGCGGTGGCGGCCCGTCTCGGCGACGCGGACATCGCGGCGCATCAGATCATCCTGTCGCTGTGGAGCCTGCTCGCCTTCGCCCTGGACGCGATCGCCATCGCGGGGCAGGCCATCATCGGCCGCTATCTCGGTGCGGGCGATGCCCAGGGCGCCCGCGAGGCATGCCGACGCATGGTGCAGTGGGGCATCGCGGTCGGAGTCGTCCTCGGCCTGGCGGTGGTGCTGAGCCGGCCCGCGTTCCTGCCGCTGTTCACCAGCGACTCCACTGTGAAGGACGCCGCCCTGCCGACGCTGCTCGTCGTGGCACTCTCCCAACCGATCTGCGGGATCGTCTTCGTCCTGGACGGTGTGCTGATGGGTGCGGGCGACGGCCCGTACCTGGCCTGGGCGATGGTGCTGACCCTGGCGGTCTTCACCCCCGTGGCGCTGCTCGTCCCGACACTCGGCGGAGGTCTCACCGCTCTGTGGGGAGCCATGACGCTGATGATGGCGGTCCGCATGCTGACGCTGTGGATGCGTGCCCGGTCGGGACGCTGGATCGTCACGGGAGCCACCCGCTGACGTTTCACATGAAACATCGCCCTCTGCTTGGCCGTTTCACGTGAAACACGTCCGCCCGCGACGTTTCACGTGAAACACCGCAGGCCATGTCACCCGCCCTTGAGTACGCGCAGCCACCGAGAACGACCCACGCATGCAAGAGGGGCCGTACCCGACGTGGGTACGGCCCCTCTCACAACTGCTCAAACCGAGCGCAGCGATCAGGCCGCGACGACCTCGATGTTGACCTTGGCGGCAACCTCGGGGTGCAGACGCACGGACGTCTCGTGGGCGCCCAGGGTCTTGATGGGCGAGCCCAGCTCGATACGGCGCTTGTCGACCTCGGGGCCACCGGAAGCCTTGATCGCGGAGGCGATGTCGGCCGGGGTGACGGAACCGAAGAGACGACCGGCGTCGCCGGAGCGAACGGCCAGACGGACCTTGACGGCCTCGAGCTGGCCCTTGATCTGGTTGGCCTGCTCGATGGTCTGGATCTCGTGGATCTTGCGAGCGCGACGGATCTGCTCGACGTCCTTCTCGCCACCCTTGGTCCAGCGGATAGCGAACTTCCGCGGGATCAGGTAGTTGCGAGCGTAGCCGTCCTTGACGTCAACGACGTCGCCGGCGGCACCGAGGCCAGAGACCTCGTGGGTGAGGATGATCTTCATTAGTCGGTCACCCCTCCCTTAGCGCGCGGTGGACGTGTAGGGCAGCAGCGCCATCTCACGGCTGTTCTTGACGGCCGTGGCGACGTCACGCTGGTGCTGCGTGCAGTTGCCGGTCACGCGGCGGGCACGGATCTTGCCGCGGTCGGAAATGAACTTCCGCAGCATGTTCGTGTCCTTGTAGTCCACGTACGTGACCTTGTCCTTGCAGAAAGCGCAGACCTTCTTCTTAGGCTTGCGCACAGGCGGCTTCGCCATGGTGTTTCTCCTGTGTGATCAAGAAGTTTGGGTACGACCCGCCCTCGACCGATCAAGCCCGGGAACCGGGCCCGAAGGTCTAGAAGGGGGGCTCGTCCGAGTAGCCGCCGCCACCGCCGCCGCCGGAGTTTCCACCCCAGCCGCCACCGCCGCCTGCCTGCTGGCCACCGGCGGGAGCGCCGGTCGCCCACGGGTCGTCGGCAGGAGCGCCGCCGCCCTGCTGGCCGCCGCCGGAGTTTCCACCCCAGCCACCGCCACCCTGGGCGCCACCGCCGCCGTAACCGCCCTGGCCACCGCGGCCGGCACCGCCGGCGGTCTTGGTGACCTTGGCCGTGGCGTTCCGCAGGCTGGCGCCGACTTCCTCGACGTCCAGCTCGTAGACCGTGCGCTTGACGCCCTCACGGTCCTCGTAGGACCGCTGCTTCAGCCGGCCCTGCACGATGACGCGCATGCCTCGCTGGAGCGACTCGGCGACGTTCTCCGCCGCCTGACGCCAGACCGAGCAGGTCAGGAACAGGCTCTCGCCGTCCTTCCACTCGTTGGTCTGACGGTCGAAGGTGCGGGGGGTGGACGCGACACGGAACTTCGCGACCGCCGCACCGGACGGGGTGAAGCGCAGCTCGGGGTCGTCGACAAGATTGCCGACGACCGTGATGACGGTCTCGCCTGCCATGGGGGAACCTCTCGGCGGGTTTGCTGCTGGCTGCTTTGTGGTGCTGCTACTCGAATCCCGAGATCAGCTGAGCGGGAGAGCTCAGTGGGTCTCGGGGCGGAGGACCTTGGTCCGGAGGACCGACTCGTTCAGGTTCATCTGGCGGTCGAGCTCCTTGACGACCGCAGGCTCGGCCTGCAGGTCGATGACCGAGTAGATGCCCTCGGGCTTCTTCTTGATCTCGTACGAGAGACGACGACGGCCCCAGGTGTCGACCTTCTCGACCTTTCCGTTGCCCTCACGGACGACGGAGAGGAAGTTCTCGATCAGGGGGGCGACAGCGCGCTCCTCCAGATCGGGGTCGAGGATGACCATCACCTCGTAGTGACGCATGTGGAACCCACCTCCTTTGGACTCAGCGGCCACGGTCGTTCCGTGGCAGGAGGGTTGTGATGCGTACGCAACGGTATCGGCCGCCACTGACAATCGGGGCTTCCTCGCGGTAGTCCCGGTCGGGGCATGGGCAGACACCAGTGCAGACGGTACAGACTACCCGCACACCGGCTTCCGGTTGAAATCCGGCCGCCGACGCCGACAATCTGTACACATCGGGTGTGTATGGCGCTACGATGCGCCGCCTTCCGCAGGAGGTGCCCTATGGCACAAGCAATGCGACCCAACACCGTCGGAGGCCTCTTCGCCACGGACGGAAAGCCCCACCCCCTCCAGGACACGCTGCTCGCGGTGACCCTGGTGCTGGGCATCACGGCGTTCGTCACGGCGATGTTCCACAACCTGCACCTGCTCAGCTCCTGGGCCGGCCTGGTCGGGATCTGCACCGGCGCGTACGGTCAGTGGATCTCGGAGACGACCCGTGAGCGCTTCGGACTGATCCTCGGTCTCGGCGCCTCGGCGGTCGGCTTCTTCCTCGGCATGGCCCACGGCGGCCTCTTCGGCGGAGTGATCAGCTGACGCCAGGGACACCGTCCTCTTCACATCACCCAAAGCACCACGGAACACCTCGGCACCCCTGTGAGCCGGGGCGCAGGTTCCGTACGCCCAGTCGGGGCGCTCGCAAGGCGCAGTAGGCTTCGGCGCGAGAGCCGGAGCCCCTGTACCCATGGGGACACACCAGCCCGAGGAGCGCCCCGAATGAGCCTGACCCTGAGGACGATCAGCCGCGAGCAGCATCTGGCCTACATCCAGAGCCTGCCGTCGGCGAGCCACATGCAGGTTCCGGCCTGGGCAGACGTCAAGGCGGAATGGCGCTCGGAGAACCTCGGCTGGTTCGACGACAAGACCGGCGAGATGGTCGGTGCGGGCCTCGTGCTCTACCGCCAGCTGCCCAAGATCAAGCGCTATCTCGCCTATCTGCCCGAGGGCCCGGTCATCAACTGGTTCGCGCCGAATCTGACCGACTGGCTGGAACCGATGCTCGCCCACCTCAAGCACCAGGGCGCCTTCTCCGTGAAGATGGGCCCGCCGGTGATCATCCGGCGCTGGGAGGCCCCCTCCATCAAGGCGGGCATCCAGAACCCTGACGTGAAGCGACTGCGCGACATCGAGGCCGACTTCATCGAGCCGCGCGCCTTCGAGGTCGCCGACAAGCTCCGTCGGATGGGCTGGCAGCAGGGTGAGGACGGCGGCGCCGGCTTCGGTGACGTCCAGCCGCGGTACGTCTACCAGGTGCCGCTGGCGAACCGGTCCCTGGAAGAGGTCCACAAGAACTTCAACCAGCTGTGGCGCCGCAACATCAAGAAGGCCGAGAAGGCCGGCGTCGAGGTCGTCCAGGGCGGCTACCACGACCTCGAGGAATGGCAGCGGCTCTACGAGATCACGGCCGTGCGCGACCACTTCCGGCCCCGCCCGCTGTCGTACTTCCAGCGCATGTGGACGGCCCTCAACACCGAGGACCCCAACCGCATGCGGCTGTACTTCGCCCGCCACAACGGCGTGAACCTGTCGGCGGCGACGATGCTGATCGTCGGCGGGCACGTCTGGTACTCCTACGGCGCCTCCGACAACATCGGCCGTGAGGTCCGGCCCTCGAACGCGATGCAGTGGCGGATGCTGCGCGACGCCTACGCGCTCGGCGCCACCGTCTACGACCTGCGCGGCATCTCCGACTCGCTGGACGAGACCGACCACCTCTTCGGTCTGATCCAGTTCAAGGTCGGCACCGGCGGGCAGGCCGCCGAGTACCTCGGCGAGTGGGACTTCCCGCTCAACAAGCTGCTCCACAAGGCGCTCGACATCTACATGTCGCGCCGCTGAGCCACCACAATTCGCTTTCATACCTCTGATACACCGCAGCCACGAGAAAGGTTCCAGGTCCGGCCATGGCGCTCACGCTCTACGTCGACACCGCGCGCTGGCGTGCGCACCACAAGCACGTGCAGGACCAGTTCCCAGGGCTCGTCCCGGTCTGCAAGGGCAACGGCTACGGCTTCGGACACGAGCGGCTCGCCGAGGAGGCCACGCGGCTCGGCTCGGACGTCCTCGCCGTCGGCACCACGTACGAGGCCGCGCGCATCAAGGACTGGTTCGGCGGTGACCTGCTGGTGCTGACGCCGTACCGGCGCGGCGAGGAGCCCGTCCCACTGCCCGACCGCGTCATCCGCTCGGTGTCGTCGATCGACGGGGTCTACGGCCTGGTGGGCGCCCGGGTGGTCATCGAGGTGATGTCCTCGATGAAGCGGCACGGCATCAGCGAGCAGGACCTGCCGCAGCTGCACGCCGCCATAGAGAACGTCCGCCTGGAGGGCTTCGCCATCCACCTGCCGCTGGACCGCACCGACGGGTCGGACGCCGTCGAGGAGGTCATCGGCTGGATGGACCGCCTGCGCGCGGCACGCCTGCCGCTGCACACGATGTTCGTCAGCCACCTCAAGGCCGAGGATCTCGCCCGGCTCCAGCAGCAGTTCCCGCAGACCCGCTTCCGCGCGCGGATCGGCACGCGGCTGTGGTTGGGCGACCACGAGGCCACCGAGTACCGCGGGGCCGTCCTGGACGTCACGCGCGTGGCCAAGGGCGACCGCTTCGGCTACCGGCAGCAGAAGGCGGCCTCGGACGGCTTCCTGGTCGTCGTGGCGGGCGGTACGTCGCACGGGGTGGGCCTGGAGGCCCCGAAGGCCCTGCACGGCGTCATGCCGCGCGCCAAGGGCGTCGCCCGCGCGGGCCTTGCCACGGTGAACCGGAACCTTTCTCCGTTCGTCTGGGGCGGCAAGCAGCGCTGGTTCGCCGAGCCGCCGCACATGCAGGTGTCGATCCTGTTCGTGCCCTCCGACGCCCCCGAGCCGAAGGTCGGCGAGGAGCTGGTGGCCCATCTGCGGCACACCACCACGCAGTTCGACCGGATCGTCGACCGCTGAGGGTCGTACGGCCGCCTGAGAAGCCGTAAGCAGACAGCCGAAAGGCCGTACACGGACTGCCCGTGTACGGCCTTTCGCTTGGCTTTACGGGGGCCTTCTGGCTTTACGGGGGACCATCAACCCCCGTTCGCTCAGAGCGAACTATCCCCGGTAGGGGAGTCTCCGCGCTCGCCCCACTCGACCTGCGGGCCGGCGAAGTGGGCCGCGTGCCGCGGGGGATGAGCGGCGGGGCCGAGCACGAACACGTCCTCCGCCCCGTCGAGCACACCGCCCGAGGGGTCGTCGTCGCCCGCTCGTCGTACGACGTCCCGCTCCGGCATGAGGATGTCGCGCACGACGACGACGCACAGGTACAGCGTGCCCAGCAGATGCAGGCCGATGGCCCAGTGGTAGCCCTCCTGGGGCAGGCCCTTGTGGGCGTCCGCGCTGGTCGTGTACGCGAGGTACATCCAGATGCCCAGGAAGTACGCCACCTCGCACGCCTGCCAGATCAGGAAGTCCCGCCACTTGGGCCGGGCCAGCACCGCCAGCGGGACCAGCCACAGGACGTACTGCGGCGAGTAGACCTTGTTGGTCAGGATGAAGGCGGCGACGATCAGGAAGGCCAGCTGGGCGAAGCGCGGCCGGCGCGGGGCGGTCAGGGTGAGCGCGGCGATGCCGACGCAGCACAGCAGGACCAGCAGCGTGGCAAGCGTGTTGACGGTGTCGGTGCTCAGCGGATCGGACGAGTTCTGGGCGAGGATCAGCCAGAAGGACCCGAAGTCGACGCCCCGCTCCTGGCTGAACTCGTAGAACTTCGCCCAGCCGTCCCAGGCGAGCAGCATCACCGGAAGGTTCACGACGAGCCAGGCGACCGCGGCACCACCGAACGCCTTCCCGAAGTCCCGCCACTTGCCGGCGCGCCAGCACAGCACGAAGAGGGGGCCGAGCAGGAAGACGGGGTAGAGCTTGGCGGCCGTGGCGAGGCCCAGCAGGACACCGAACGCGAGGGAACGGCCCCGGGACCACATGAGCATCGCGGCGGCCGTCAGGGAGACCGCCAGGAGGTCCCAGTTGATGGTGGCCGTCAGCGCGAAAGCGGGCGCCAGGGCGACCAGCAGACCGTCCCAGGGGCGCCGGGCGTGCGTACGGGTCACGCAGACGGCGATGACGGCCGCGCAGGCCATCAGCATCCCGGCGTTGACCATCCAGTACCACTGTTCCTGGTCCTGGATGCTGCCGCTGCCCGGCGTGAGCCAGGCGGCCACCTCCATGAACACACCGGTCAGCACCGGGTATTCGAGGTACTCCATGTCGCCGTTGAGCTTGTCGAAGTACGGCACGAGGCCGTCGGCGAAGCCGCGCCCCGCGTAGAGGTGCGGGATGTCCGAGTAGCAGGCGTGTGTGTACTGCGAGCTGGCGCCGAAGAACCAGCCGCCGTTGTAGCAGGGCGCCTTCTGGATCAGGCCGAGGGCGAACATGCCGATGGCCACGAGCGCGATGACCCGCACGGGAGTCCACCAGGACGTCCCGAGCAGGGCACGCCGCCCGATGGGACCACCGATCAGCTCACTGCCGCTCGCGGCGATCTCGTCGTCCCTGGTAGGCCGCACCGGGTCCTGCTCGTGCACGCTCGCTCGCGTGGATTCTGCACTGGGCATGGGGCACATCCTGCCGTACCTGCCTAGGAATACGCCGAGGGCCGCCGCACCTGGTGAGTGCGACGGCCCATGTTTCACGTGAAACACCCTCGGCGGGCGATATGGCGGCTAACCGGTCGATCCTCCGAAGATGCCGCCTCCATTGCCGTTTCCTCTGGTGGTGTCCGTCTCCGTGGCTGTCGGTGAGGAGGTCACGCCACCGTCCGTACCGCCGGTGTCCGTGCCCCCGCTGTCCGAGCACTGCCAGCTGAACTTGCAGGACTCGCTGGCCGACGGCGAGGGAAGGACCTCGGTCTCGCTGGGCGTCGGGCTCGGCGTCGCGCTCGGCGTCTCACTCGGCGTCGCGGTGACGGACGGCGTCGGGGACGGCGCACCCGCCTCGTCCTGAATCTCACCGATCTTCTCGGCCTCCGGGAAGCCGGGGTCGTTGTCGCCCTTCAGAGCGGCCTTCATGTACTCGGTCCAGATGGACGTCGGGATGTCACCACCGTGGATGGACTCCACACCCGCCGTGCCGTTCATGGAGAGCAGCTCGCCCTCCTTCGGGTCCTCGCGGAACATCGCGACCGACGTGGCGAGCTGCTGGGTGTAGCCGACGAACCAGGCCGACTTGTTGCTGTCGGTGGTACCGGTCTTGCCGGCGGCTGTACGGCCCAGGGCCAGTGCGTTCTTACCCGTACCGTTCTTGATGACGTTCTCGAGGGTGTCCGTGACGTTGTTCGCCACGTTCTCGGGCATCGCCAAGGTGAGCTTTGGCTTGCTGAAGCCCTGGACGTCCGTGCCGTTGTGCTTGACGCCGGTCACCGAGTACGGGTCGGCGTGCTTGCCGGAAGCGGCGAACGTCGCGTAGGCGTCGGCCATCCGGATGGCGCTGGGTGTGGACGTACCGAGGGCGAAGGAGGGATTGAGGCCTGCGAAGGTGCTCTTCAGAATGCCGGACTTCTCAGCTACGTTCGCGACGTTGTCCAACCCCACGTCCACGGCGAGCTGCACGAACGGGGTGTTGATGGACTGCTCCATCGCCTTGCGCAGGCTGATGTAGCCCCAGGGATAGTCGCTCTCGTTCTCCTGGTAGAAGATCGAGTTGTCCTTGCGCAGGTAGTAAGTGCCGTCCGGTTTCTGGACCTTCAGATGGTCGTTGCCGTTGTACTTGCTCAGCGGCGAGACGCCGTTGTCCGGATCCTTGTATGTGCCGTACTCCATGGCCGCGGCAAGAACGAACGGCTTCCACGTCGAACCGACCGGCACACCCGAAGTGTCGGCGTTGTTGTTGAAGTGGCCGTTCTCGTAGCCCGCGCCGCCGTAGATCGCGACGATCGCGCCGTCCTTGGGCCGCACCGACGCCGCACCGAACTGGACGTGCTTGTCCTTCTCGCGCTTGTCGGGGTCGATGTTCTGGTCCTCGACCTTCTTTACGGCCTTGGCCAGATCGTTGACCTTGTCCTTCTCGAAGGTCGTGTAGATCTGGTAGCCGCCCTTGTCGAAGTCGGCCCGCGAGATGTTCGAGTGGGCCAGCACGTACTTCTTGGCCGTGTCGACGAGGTAGCTGATCTGGCCGGTCATGCCCTTGGTCGCCTTGAGGCCCTGAGGCATGGGGTACTTCTTGATGGCCGTCTGGTACTTGGCGTCCGTCAGATGCTTGTCGTTGTGCATCTGCTCCAGGATCCAGCTCCAGCGTTCCTGGGAGCGCTTGAGGTTGGCGTCCTTGGTCGCCGAGGGGTCGATGCTCGTGTTGTCGATGGGGTCGTAGTACGTCGGGCCCTTGAGCAGCGCGGCGAGGAAGGCGCACTGGGAATCGGTGAGGTCCTCGGCATCCTCGCCGTAGTAGGTCTGCGCCGCGGCCTGGATGCCGTAGGCACCACGGCCGTAGTACGAGGTGTTCAGGTAGCCCTGGAGGATGTCGTCCTTCGAGAGCTTCGTGCCCACCTTTATGGAAATGAACATCTCCTTGAACTTCCGGGAGATGGTCTGTTCCTGGCTCAGGTAGGTGTTCTTCACGTACTGCTGGGTGATGGTGGAACCACCCTGGGTGTCACCGCCGCGCGCCATGTTGGCGAGCGCTCGCGCGATACCCATGGGATCGACGCCCGAGTCGGTGTAGAAGCTCTTGTTCTCCGCGGAGATCACGGCCCACTGCATCGCCTTGGGGATCTTGGCGATGGAGACGTTCTGACGGTTCACACCGCTGCCGGTGGCGACCATCCGGCTGCCGTCAGCCCAGTAGTAGACGTTGTTCTCGGACTTCGCCGCGGCGTTCTCGCTGGGGATGCTCACCATGGCGTAGCCGATGCCCGCGATGGCCACCAGGCTGCCGAGGAAGGCGAGGCTGAGTCCGGAGACGAGGCGCCAGGAGGGAACCCAGCGCTGCCAGCCGTACTTGCCGGCACGTGGGTAGTCGATGAAGCGGTTCTTGGTGGAGGTGGCGACTCGGCCGCGTCCAGGGCCGGTGGAGCCGCGACGTGCGCCGCGCCCCGTGGGCTCGGGCGCTCTGCGTCGGCTGCCCCCGCCTCTCTGCGCCGCACGGCGGGCGTCGGCGCGGCCGCTGTACGGCCGCTCCTCCGCACCCGACTCGTGGGAACCCGACCCGTACGCGTCGGAAGGAGATCCGGTGGCGCCACGCGGTGCCGCACGGCGGCCGGAGGACGAGCCGGACTGGCCGCGTCGGGCCGCGGCACGTCCGCCTCCCTGCGGCTGCGGCGGTTTGCGACGGTGCTCGCTCATCGAACGACTACTCCTAGGGCAGGCGCACCTTTGCGCGCCTGGAAACGGCGGCTGCTGGTTTCCGGTCCCCCCGAAGTACGGATGTGGTCGCTTGCGCATTCACCCGTACTGCACCGGGGACGACGACGCCCCCAGACGTCACTCGGTTCCCGGTGGTGTGCATGCCGCACAGACTACGCACCGTCAAAACCCGTCTAGCCCCGAAGTTCACCCCAAATCAGGCAACTTGCCTCCAACGAATCGGTGATGTGATCCCGTTCACCATCCCCGCACTTGTCGCATCCGGAAGGCCGTTCTATCGTCGTGATGTATCGAGTCGATACATCAGAGCGACATAAGCGAGCGGAAGGCCGAGAGGAGGCGACCATGAGCCGGCGTTCCGGGATCCTGGAGTTCGCCGTACTCGGTCTCCTGCGCGAGTCCCCGATGCACGGCTATGAGCTGCGCAAACGACTCAATACGTCACTGGGTGTGTTCCGTGCGTTCAGCTACGGCACGCTCTACCCCTGCCTCAAGACGCTGGTCGCCAACGGCTGGTTGATCGAGGAATCGGGGAACGCTCCCGAGGACGCCCTCGCCGCATCACTGGCGGGGCGTCGCGCCAAGATCGTCTATCGGTTGACGGCGGAAGGTAAGGAGCACTTCGAGGAGCTGCTCTCCCAGACCGGCCCCGACGCGTACGAGGACGAGCACTTCGCCGCGCGTTTCGCCTTCTTCGGGCAGACGTCGCGCGATGTGCGCGTGCGGGTGCTGGAAGGCCGCCGCAGCCGGCTGGAGGAGCGCCTGGACAAGATGCGCGTCTCGTTCGCGCGCACCCGGGAGCGCCTCGACGACTACACGCTTGAGCTCCAGCGCCACGGAATGGAGTCCGTGGAGCGCGAAGTGCGCTGGCTGAACGAGCTCATCGAGAGCGAGCGGGCCGGACGGGACCTTCGTGGTTCCACCGGGGGGCCCGCTCAGTCCTCTCAGCAGAACAACACAACTGGAGCGACGGGCAACCTGCCACGGCCCGGGGACACCCCCCGGACCGATCTGCCCGACGACACCGCCACGTGAGCGCCCAGTCAGGGCCTCACTCGTACACACAGGGAGCAACCGGAATGGGTTCGGTTCGCGTAGCCATCGTCGGCGTGGGCAACTGCGCCGCGTCGCTGGTGCAGGGAGTCGAGTACTACAAGGACGCCGACCCGGCGTCCAAGGTGCCTGGACTGATGCACGTCCAGTTCGGCGACTACCACGTCGGTGACGTCGAGTTCGTCGCCGCCTTCGACGTCGACGCGAAGAAGGTCGGCCTCGACCTCTCGGACGCCATCGGTGCCAGCGAGAACAACACCATCAAGATCTGCGACGTCCCGAACAAGGGCGTCACGGTCCAGCGCGGTCACACGCTCGACGGTCTCGGCAAGTACTACCGCATGACCATCGAGGAGTCCGCCGAGGAGCCGGTCGACGTCGTCCAGGTCCTCAAGGACAAGCAGGTCGACGTTCTCGTCTGCTACCTGCCCGTCGGCTCCGAGGACGCGGCGAAGTTCTACGCCCAGTGCGCCATCGACGCCAAGGTCGCCTTCGTCAACGCCCTCCCGGTCTTCATCGCCGGCACCAAGGAGTGGGCCGACAAGTTCACCGAGGCCGGTGTCCCGATCGTCGGTGACGACATCAAGTCGCAGGTCGGCGCCACCATCACGCACCGTGTGATGGCGAAGCTGTTCGAGGACCGCGGTGTCCGCCTTGAGCGCACGATGCAGCTCAACGTCGGCGGCAACATGGACTTCAAGAACATGCTGGAGCGCGACCGCCTCGAGTCCAAGAAGATCTCGAAGACGCAGGCCGTCACCTCGCAGATCCCCGACCGCGAGCTGGGCGAGAAGAACGTCCACATCGGTCCCTCGGACTACGTGGCCTGGCTCGACGACCGCAAGTGGGCCTACGTCCGCCTCGAGGGCCGTGCCTTCGGTGACGTCCCGCTGAACCTGGAGTACAAGCTCGAGGTCTGGGACTCCCCGAACTCGGCGGGTGTCATCATCGACGCCCTGCGCGCCGCGAAGATCGCCAAGGACCGCGGCATCGGCGGCCCGATCCTGTCGGCGTCCTCGTACTTCATGAAGTCCCCGCCGGTCCAGTACTTCGACGACGAGGCCTTCGCCAACGTCGAGAAGTTCATCAAGGGCGAGGTCGAGCGCTAAAGCTCACCACCGCTCAAAAACGCTCCTGCCAGGGCTGTGTCGAGGGTCCCCGGGTTGAACCGCCCGGGGGCCCTTCCCTTGTGTGAGGCTGTGCCCCATGGCCGTCGTACGTGACCTGCGCGTCCTGCTCCGCTTCCAGGGCTTCAGACGCCTTCTCGCCGTACGCCTGCTCTCCCAGGGCGCCGACGGCGTCTTCCAGGTCGCCCTCGCCGCGTACGTCGTCTTCTCCCCGGAGAAACAGACCTCGGCCGCCGCCATCGCCTCCGCCATGGCCGTCCTGCTGCTCCCCTACTCCCTGGTGGGCCCCTTCGCCGGCGTCCTGCTGGACCGCTGGCGCCGCCGCCAGGTCTTCCTCTACGGCAACTTGGTGCGCGCGGCGATGGCCTCCGCGACGGCCCTCCTCATGGTCACCCACGCCCCGGTCTGGCTCTTCTACGTCTCCGCCCTGTGCGTCACCGCCGTCAACCGCTTCGTCCTGTCCGGCCTGTCCGCCGCGCTGCCACGCGTGGTCGACGACGAACGACTGGTCGTCGCCAACTCCCTCTCCCCGACCGCCGGCACCCTCGCGGCGACCGCGGGCGGCGGTCTCGCCTTCGTCGTACGCCTGGTCGTGGCCGACTCCGACGCGGCCGTCGTGCTCCTGGGGGCGGCTCTGTACCTGTGCGCGGCGCTGGCAGCGCTGCGCATCTCTAAGGAACTACTGGGCCCCGACCGCGCGTTGGTACGCCCCGGCCTCGCCGCCGCCCTCGCCGACAGCGCCCGCGACCTGACCGCGGGCGTCCGCCACCTCGCCGGAAAGCCCCGCCGGGAAGCTACCTGGGCACTAGCCGCGATGACACTGATGCGCTTCTGCTACGGCGCCCTTCTGGTGATGCTCCTGATGCTCTGCCGCTACGAGTTCTCCTCGACGACCGACGACGGACTCGCCCTGCTGGGGCTGGCGTTGGGCATCTCGGGCGCGGGCTTCTTCGTGGCGGCTGTGGTGACACCGTGGGCGGCAGGGCGTCTAGGCCCGGGCCGCTGGATCGTCGTGTGCGCGGCAGCCGCAGCGGTCCTGGAACCCGCCCTGGGCCTCCCCTTCGCCGTCGCACCGATGCTGGTGGCGTCGTTCGTCCTGGGCCTGACCACCCAAGGCGCGAAGATCGCGACGGACACCCTCATCCAGTCCTCGGTCGACGACGGCTTCCGGGGCCGGATCTTCTCCGTCTACGACGTGCTGTTCAACATCGCCTTCGTGGGCGCGGCGGCGGTCGCCGCGTTGATGCTGCCGCCGGACGGGCGCTCTGCGGTGTTGGTGATAACAGTGGCCGTTATCTACGGGGCAGTTGCGGCGGCTATGGCCCGCTTTGAACGCCAGTAAGTGTCACATCAATGCCACAGAGTCCCCCTCGGCTACAGGAGTGTCAGTGGGGCCCGGTAACTTACGTGCGTCTTACGCGCTCCTTAGGTGCGCCACATTCCCATGTTCTAGGGGGACCCCCGCATGTCTACTCCGCCGCCCCAGGGCCCGAACCCGTACGCCCAGGGCCAGCAGCCCTACGGCCAGCCGCAGGCCCAGGCCCCGTACCCGCCGCAGGGCGGCAACCCCTTCGCCCAGGGTCAGCAGCCGGGCTTCCCGCAGCAGCAGGGCGGCGTCCCCTATGCGCCGGTCCCGCCGGCGCAGCCGAAGCGCAAGCTCAGCTTCAAGGCGATCAAGAACATCGTCATCGTGGTGGCTGCTGTCGGTATCGCCATCGGCGGCTACATATCCAGCCGTGACGACGCCAACACCGCTGCGGTCGGCGACTGCATGCACCGCGGCAGCACTGACGACAACAATCCTGACCTTGAGGTCGTCGACTGCAGCTCCTCGAAGGCCCAGTACACGGTGCTGGCCAAGATCGAGGGCACGTTCAGCGGCACCCTTGCCGACACCAAGTGCGCGGCCGAGGCCAAGGACTTCCAGTACGTCTACACCGAGTCCGGTGACGGCACCGACTTCCTGCTCTGCCTGAAGGACAAGTAGTAGGTCCTGCGAACCGCAGACATCACGAGGGGCGACGTTTCACGTGAAACGTCGCCCCTCGATGCTTTCCGGGGTCATGTTTCACGTGAAACATGACCCCGTTGCGCGGCCTCAGTTCTGCTCGGCCCACCACTCCTTGAGTGCCGCGGCCGCAGCCTCCTCGCCCATAGGCCCGTTCTCCAGGCGCAGTTCCAGCAGGTGCTTGTACGCACGGCCGACCGCCGGGCCCGGGCCGACGTCGAGGATCTTCATGATCTGGTTGCCGTCCAGGTCCGGGCGGATGGCGTCCAGTTCCTCCTGCTCCTGGAGTTGGGCGATGCGCTCCTCCAGGCCGTCGTAGGCACGAGAGAGCGCCGTCGCCTTGCGCTTGTTGCGGGTCGTGCAGTCCGAGCGGGTCAGCTTGTGGAGGCGGTCAAGGAGCGGGCCGGCGTCACGGACGTAGCGGCGGACCGCGGAGTCCGTCCACTCACCCGTGCCGTAGCCGTGGAAGCGCAGGTGGAGTTCGACCAGGCGCGAGACGTCCTTCACCAGGTCGTTGGAGTACTTCAACGCCGTCATGCGCTTCTTGGTCATCTTCGCGCCGACCACCTCGTGGTGATGGAACGAGACCCGGCCGTCCTTCTCGAACCTCCGCGTACGCGGCTTGCCGATGTCGTGGAGGAGCGCGGAGAGGCGGAGGACCAGGTCGGGGCCGTCCTCCTCCAGTGCCATCACCTGCTCCAGGACGATCAGAGTGTGGTCGTAGACGTCCTTGTGGCGGTGGTGCTCGTCGCGCTCCAGGCGCAAGGCCGGCAGCTCGGGCAGGACGTGGTCCGCGAGGCCCGTGTCGACCAGCAGGGTCAGACCCTTGCGGGGGTGCGCGGACAGGATCAGCTTGTTCAGCTCGTCCCGGACCCGCTCGGCCGAGACGATGTCGATGCGCCCGGACATCTCCTTCATGGCCTCTACGACCTCGGAGGCCACTTCGAAGTCCAGCTGCGCCGCGAAGCGGGCCGCGCGCATCATCCGCAGCGGGTCGTCTGAGAAAGACGCCTCAGGCGTGCCCGGCGTGCGCAGCACTCGGGCCGCCAGGTCCTCCAGGCCGCCGTGCGGGTCGATGAACTCCTTCTCCGGCAGAGCCACGGCCATCGCGTTCACCGTGAAGTCACGGCGGACGAGGTCCTCCTCGATGGAGTCGCCGTACGACACCTCGGGCTTGCGCGAGGTCCGGTCGTACGCCTCCGACCGGTAGGTCGTCACCTCGATCTGGTAGCCGTCCTTCTGCGCGCCCACCGTGCCGAAGGCGATCCCGACCTCCCACACGGCGTCCGCCCACGGACGCACGATCTTCAGCACGTCATGAGGGCGGGCGTCGGTCGTGAAGTCCAGGTCGTTGCCGAGTCGGCCCAGCAGCGCGTCCCTGACCGAGCCGCCGACCAGGGCGAGAGAGAACCCGGCCTCCTGGAAACGGCGGGCAAGGTCGTCGGCGACAGGGGCGACCCGCAGCAGTTCGCTGACCGCGCGGTGCTGTACCTGGCTCAGGGCGCTGGGCTTGTCTTCGTTGGCGTTCGGCACAACAGAAAAGGGTACGTGGCCCCGGCGACCCGGAGCGCCCCGATTAATCGCGGGCATCTCCGACAGGCACCTCCATCAAATCTGCACAGCCCCGTACGCAGGCCGCCGCGGAAGAAGCGCCCGTCGGACGTACGGATTCGCTCCCCTTTATACGCACACATACAGGACGGCCCGACCCTGCTTCCCGATCTTGTGGAGCAGACCGCGGCACTTCCCCTCAGCGCGCATCGTTACCATGCGTGGACGCACATTGCGACGACCACTGACGACCACTGACGACGAGGGACGGGCGAGCGCGTGGCCGAGGCGGCAGACTTCCAGGGGATGAGTCCCTCACCTGCCCGCCGGTGGCTCCGGCGCACGGGAGCACTGCTCGCCGGCGCGCCTCTGCTGGCCGGACTGCTCCAGCTGCCTGCCGCCGCGCCCGCGAGCGCCGCGTCCGGCTCCAGCACCGTGTCCGTGGACATCAACACGCTCACGCCCAGCGTCCCCACGGACGGCGACACGGTGACCGTGTCCGGCACCGTGACCAACGACAGCAAGCAGACGGTCACGGACGCCCAGGTGGATCTGCGCGTCGGCCCCGAGCTCAGCACGCGCTCGGACGTCGACAGCGTCGCGCAGCGCGGCGAGTTCCAGCCGGGCCTGGACGGGACGATCGTCGGCGGCAAGTACGTCGAGAAGTTCGCCAAGCTGGCGCCCGGTGTCGCCCAGAGCTTCAGCATCCCCGTCCCGGTCGACGAGCTGGACCTCGGCTCGGACGGCGTGTACCAGCTCGGTGTCTCCCTGACCGGTCAGACCTCCGTGCAGCAGTGGCAGCAGGTCCTCGGCATCCAGAGGACGTATCTGCCCTGGCAGCCCGAAGACGCCGACAACAAGACGAAGACGACGGTCCTGTGGCCGCTGATCTCCACCGCCCACATGACCGCCGAGACGGGATCGAACGCGGAGCAGACCCCGGTCTTCCTCAACGACGACCTGGCCAAGGAGATCTCGCCGGGCGGCCGGCTGGAGCAGATGCTGTCGTTGGGCAAGACCCTGGACGTCACCTGGGTGATCGACCCGGACCTGCTGGCCTCCGTCGACGCGATGGCAGGCGCCTATCGCATCGAGTCGGGCACCGGCACGGTGGCGGGCACGCACCAGGCGGTCGCCAAGCAGTGGCTGGACGATCTTCAGGACGCGGTGACCGACAAGGAGGTCGTCGCCCTTCCGTTCGCCGACCCGGACCTCGCCTCCCTCGCCCACAACGGCACGACTGTCAGCGGCTCCCTGAGCCACCTCAAGGAAGCCACCGACGCCGCCACCACCACGGTGGAGACGGTGCTCCACGTCACGCCGAACACCGACTTCGCCTGGCCCGTGAACGGCGCCGTCGACCCGTCGATCGTCAAGGTCGCCACCTCCGCGGGCGCCGACACGGTGATCGCGCGCAGCGACAGCCTCGAAGAGACCGCCGGGCTGCCGTACACGCCCTCCGCGGCCCGCCCCATCGGCGGCGGCACCACCGCGGTGGTCGCGGACGCGCGGCTGTCCACGGCGTTCGAGGGCGACCTGACCTCGGCCTCCGCGTCCACCCTCGCCGTGCAGAAGTTCCTCGCCTCGAGCCTGGCGCTGAACCAGCAGGTGGACAAGCAGCGCAGCATCGTCGTCGCCCCGCAGCGCACGCCGACGGCGAGCCAGGCGCAGGCGATGGCCGCGGCAGTGGCCGCCCTCCAGGGCGGGGACTGGACGCAGACCCAGACCCTGACATCGGCGGCCGCCGCCAAGCCGGACGCGAGCGCCACGACCAAGGTCCCGTCGGCCTCCGCCTACCCCGCCAAGCTGCGCAAGCGGGAGCTGTCGAAGCCGGCCTTCGAGCAGATCGCGGCCGTGCAGCACAAGCTCGACAAGTTCAAGGTGATCCTCACCGACCAGTCCCGCGTGGTGACCCCCTTCGGGCGGGCCATGAACCGGGAGATGTCGACGTCGTGGCGCGGCCGCCCCGCCGAGGCGCAGAGCTACCGCGACGGCGTACGGAACTACCTCGACGGCCTGACCGGCCAGGTCAAGCTGATCGACAAGTCCGAGACCAAGCTCTCCGGGCGCAGCGCCACGATTCCCGTGACTGTGCAGAACAACCTGGTGCAGGGCGTCGACCACCTCGTCCTGCGCCTCCGCTCCACAAGCCCGACCCGTCTGAAGATCGGCGACGGCGACTACGAGGAGCAGCGGATCACGGTCAACGGGGGCCACAGCCAGACGGTGAAGTTCACCACCTCGGCACAGGCCAACGGTCAGGCGACGGTGGTCGCCCAGCTGTTCACCGAGGACGGTCAGGCGTACGGCGATCCCGTCCGGTTCGACGTGAAGGTCACCGAGTTCACGGCCACCGTGATGCTGGTCATCGGCGGCGGTTTCCTCCTTCTCGTCCTCGCCGGTTTCCGCATGTACAAGCAGCGCAAGCGCGCCGCCCAGCGGGAGGCCGAGGAGGGCGGCTCGGACGGTCCGGACGAGGCCGGGCAGGCGGCGGACCGCCCGGAGAACCCCGAGGGGCCCGAAGACCGTCTCACGCAGGAGTCCGGTACGCGGCCCGGGGCAGACGACCCGGAGCAGCCGAGTGACCTGACACCGGACACCGCAGCGGAAAGCACCGACCCTTCCGGCACGGGTGAGAGAGTGGACCGTTGAGGATGTCGTGGCCGGTGGGCCCGGGACGATGAGGTGGGGTAACCATGAACGCGCCGTACGACGGTGACCGCGGCCAGGCCGCGGGCAGCTCGGGCCACCCCGAGGGCCCGCCGCCCGAGCACGGCCAGGTACCGCCGCAGCCACCCGCGGACATGTACCTCCAGGACGCCTACGCCCAGGACCCCTACCGGGCCCAGGACATCTCCGCCCAGGACCCGGTAGCCGAGGCGCTCTACGACCGCGCCGCGCACCCCCCGCCGCCTCCGGGCACGTACCAGCCGCAGCAGCCGCTGTACGCGCAGCCCCCGCAGTCCCCGTACGCCCCGGACCCGCACGTGTGGGCCCAGACCCCGGCGCCCGAGCCGGACGGCGCGACCCAGTACCTGCCGTACGGCGACGACCCGCGTACCACGCAGTACGTGGGCGTCGACGACCTCGTCACGCACTCCGCCGAGGAGCGCCACGAGCCGGACGCGTTCGCCCACCTCTTCCGGGACCAGCAGCAGGGCGGCGGCCAGCAGCCGTACCAGCCCCCGTCGGTACCGGCTCCGTCTCCGGCCCCGGTACCGGGCGCCGAGCCGCCCATGCCGCCGTCCGCGGACAGGACCATGAACCTGGGCACCGCGCCCGTACCGCCTCCGTCATCGCCCGCTCCGGCGGCTGCTGCGGCTTCCGCGAAGAAGGGCGGGAAGGCCGGGGGGCTGCTGAAGTCCAGTGCGGTGATGGCGGCGGGCACGATGGTGTCCCGGCTCACCGGGTTCGTGCGCTCCGCCATGATCGTCTCCGCGCTGGGTCTCGGCCTTCTTGGTGACTCCTTCCAGGTCGCCTACCAGCTGCCGACGATGATCTACATCCTGACCGTCGGTGGCGGTCTGAACTCCGTTTTCGTGCCGCAACTCGTGCGGGCCATGAAGGACGACGAGGACGGCGGCGAGGCATACGCGAACCGTCTGCTGACCCTGGTGATGGTCGCGCTGGCCGCACTCACGGCCCTGGCGATGTTCGCGGCACCTCTCCTGGTCCGCGCGCTGTCCGCGAAGGTCGCCAATGACCCGGCCGCCAACGAGGTGGCCATCACCTTCACCCGTTACTTCCTGCCCTCGATCTTCTTCATGGGCGTCCACGTGGTGATGGGCCAGATCCTCAACGCCCGCGGTCGCTTCGGCGCGATGATGTGGACCCCGGTCCTGAACAACATCGTCATCATCGTGACGCTCGGCATGTTCCTGTGGGTCTACGGCACCTCGGAGCGGTCCGGCATGGAGGTCACGAGCATCCCGCCGGAGGGCCAGCGGCTCCTCGGCGTCGGTGTTCTGCTCGGCCTTGTCGTCCAGTCCCTGGCGATGATCCCTTACCTGCGCGAGACCGGCTTCCGCCTGCGACTCCGCTTCGACTGGAGGGGCCACGGCCTCGGCAAGGCCGCGATGCTGGCCAAGTGGACGATCCTCTTCGTCCTCGCCAACCAGGCGGGTGCGCTCGTGGTCACCCAGCTGTCCACCGCCGCCGGCTTCGACTCCGGTGTCAAGGGCACCGGTTTCGCCGCCTACGCGAACGCCCAGCTGATCTGGGGCCTGCCGCAGGCCATCATCACGGTCTCCCTGATGGCAGCCCTGCTGCCGCGCATCTCCCGCTCGGCCGCGGAGGACGACAGCGGTGCCGTGCGCGACGACATCTCGCAAGGCCTGCGCACCACGGCCGTCGCGATCGTCCCCATCGCCTTCGGGTTCCTCTCCCTGGGCATCCCGATGTGCACCCTGATCTTCGGTTCCTCGGGCGCCGACCAGGCCACGAACATGGGCTACATGCTGATGGCCTTCGGCCTCGGCCTGATCCCGTTCTCCGTGCAGTACGTCGTCCTTCGCGCGTTCTACGCCTACGAGGACACGAGGACCCCCTTCTACAACACGGTCATCGTGGCGGCCGTCAACGCCGCCGCCTCGGCCGTCTGCTACTTCGTCATCCCGGCGCGCTGGGCGGTCGTCGGCATGGCAGCTTCGTACGGCCTCGCCTACGCGGTTGGCGTCGGCGTCGCCTGGAGCCGCCTGCGTAAGAAGCTGGGCGGCGACCTGGACGGCGCTCGCGTCATGCGGACGTACGCCAGGCTCTGCATCGCCTCCGTACCGGCCGCGATCCTCAGCGGCGCGGCCTGCTACGGCATCGCGCACGTCCTCGGCCAAGGCGTCATCGGCTCCTTCGCCGCCCTGGTCGTCGGCGGAGCGGTCCTGCTCGGGATCTTCTTCGTGGCCGCGCGCAAGATGCGTATCGAGGAGCTGAACTCCCTGGTCGGCATGGTGCGCGGACGGCTGGGGCGCTGATAAGGGGGTACGCGCACAACCATCGTCCGCCACCGTGTGTCGTGCATAGCGGCGGACTGTGGGCACAATTGGTTCGGCGTCGGACGGCGCGCACGGATGTCGGTCGGCGCGCAACGAATGGGGAGGCAGGGACGACGGTGGCGGAACGGAGCACGGCTGCCGTCGACGTGGCAGACAACAGCGGCGACGAGCCGCTGACCGCACAGGCGGACCAGGCCACGGCCGACGGGGTGGCCACTAACCGGGAGCGGGACACGGACATCGACGAGGCACAGGGGAGTGGCGGGACCGAGGGTCCCGGGAAGGCCTCACCGCCCGAGCTGCACAGCGGCCACAAGCTCGCCAGACGCTACCGGCTCGAGGAGTGCGTCACCCGGCTGGACGGGTTCAGCAGCTGGCGTGCGGTCGACGAGAAGCTCCGTCGCGCCGTCGGTGTGCACATCCTGCCCGCGGACCACACGCGAGCCCGCTCCGTCCTGGCCGCGGCCAGGTCGTCCGCGCTGCTCGGTGACCCGCGCTTCGTCCAGGTCCTGGACGCCGTCGAGGAGAACGACCTCGTCTACGTCGTCCACGAATGGCTGCCCGACGCCACCGAGCTGACCGCCCTCCTGGCCCCCGGCCCGCTGGAGCCGCACGACGCCTACCAGATGGTCAGCCAGGTCGCCTCCGCCATGGCCGCCGCCCACCGCGAAGGGCTCGCGCATCTGCGCCTGAACCCGAACGCGGTCCTGCGCACCTCCAGCGGCCAGTGGCGCATCCGCGGCCTCGCCGTGAACGCCGCGCTGCGCGGCATCACGTCCGAGACCCCGCAGCGCACGGACACCGAGGCCATCGGTGCCCTGCTGTACGCGGGCCTGACCCAGCGCTGGCCGTACGACAACGACGCCTACGGTCTGTCCGGGCTGCCCAAGGACATCGGGCTCATCGCACCCGACCAGGTACGCGCGGGCGTCCACCGCGGCCTGTCCGAGCTGTCGATGCGCGCGCTCGTCAACGACGGAGCCACCGCCTCACGCCACGAATCCGCGTGCACCACGCCGGAGGAACTGGTGAAGGCGATCGGCGAGATGCCCCGCATCCGCCCGCCGGAGCCGGCGTTCACCGCGCCCCCGGAGTACCAGCGCACGACGTACCAGCAGGGCACGTACGGCCGCCCGGCGCCGCACCCCGGCGTCACCCAGCCGCTGCCGCCCCCTCCGCCGCCGCTCCAGAGCCGAACCGGCAAGGTGCTCAAGTGGGCTGTGTCCGCGCTGCTCATCGCCGCGCTGGGCCTCGGCAGTTGGCAGCTCGCCGACGCTCTCATGGAGCGGAACAACAAGTCCGACGACACCAACCAGACCCAGACGACGGACGACAACGACAAGAGCGGCGACAAGACCAAGCCGGTCAAGCCGCTGAGCATCGCAGGCGCCCGGGAGTACGTGGCCAGCGGTGACGCACAAGCTCCGGACGACGTGCAGCTGACGTACGACGGCAACAGCTCGACGTACTGGCGCACCAAACGGTACAACGAGGGCCCGACGCTCGCCCCGTACAAGCCCGGCGTGGGTATCGTCTACGACCTCGGCTCGGCGCAGAAGATCTCGACCGCGTCGATAGGGCTCCGGTACGACGGCAACAACACGACCGTGAAGCTCTACGCCACCGACTCCCTGTCCCCCTCCACGGGGATCGACGGAATGACGGAGATCGGAACCGCCACCACGAGCGGCAAGTCTCTTACGGTGAAGGCGTCGAAGTCGGTCAAGTCGCGGTACGTGCTGCTGTGGATCACGGCGGTGCCGTACGCACCGACGGACGGCTACAGCGGGGCCGGCTACAAGCAGGCGGTCACCGACGTGACGTTCAAGGGCTGAGCGCACCGCATCCCAGGGGAGGGGGTCCGATGGCAGATGGCACCGCATACGGCGACGCAAGCGATCAGGACCTCCTCGCCGCCCACGTGGACGGCGATCCCGACGCGTTCGGCGAGCTCGTAAGACGTCACCGTGATCGGCTCTGGGCCGTGGCCCTCCGCACGCTCGGGGACCGTGAGGAGGCCGCTGACGCCGTCCAGGACGCCTTGGTCTCCGCCTACCGTGCCGCACACACCTTCCGCGGCCAGTCGGCGGTCACGACATGGCTGCACCGCATCACGGTGAACGCCTGCCTCGACCGTGCCCGCAAGGCCGCCTCCCGCAAGACCTCTCCGGTCGACGACACGGAGCGCCTGGAACAGCTCCTGGAGCCGCACGAATCGGCCTCGGCGCCGGCGGAGCGCAACGACCTGCACCGCCAGCTGCTGGAGGCCCTCGGCACGCTGCCGCACGACCAGCGGGCCGCTCTCGTCCTGGTGGACATGCAGGGCTATCCGGTCGCCGAGGCCGCCCGCATGCTCGACGTGCCGACCGGGACGGTGAAGAGCCGCTGCGCCCGTGGCCGGGCCAGACTCCTCCCCCTCCTCACTCATCTACGGCCGGAAAACACCGGTGACAGCAGAGAACCGGGCGGGGGACGGAACCGGGTGCACGGGACATCCGTCCCACCGGCAGCGGGATCCCCTGACCCGGGTCCCCATGAGACAGGTCCAGGCGATTCAGCTGCTGTGAAGGGCGGAGGTGGGCGAGCGTGACATCCAGGACAGACACGGCCGGGCACCCGGACGTCGCGGAGCTCTCCGAGCTCACCGAGGGACTGCTCACGCAGACCCGCAGCGCGGACGTGCGACGACATCTGGACGAGTGCGAGCTCTGCGCCGACGTGCACGCCTCGCTGGAGGAGATCCGGGGCCTGCTCGGCTCGCTGCCGGGTCCGCCGCGCATGCCCGACGATGTCGCGGGCCGTATCGACGCCGCTCTGGCTGCCGAGGCTCTGCTCAGCGCGACAGCTCCCGAGCCCGCTGCCACTCCGGGCCGCTCCGATCACACCGCCGATCTTGTTGCGACCCCCGCACTGGTCGGTACGCATGTTTCACGTGAAACATCGGTGTCGGCGGACCGTCCCGCCGGTCACGCCCGTGCCTCCAGCACCGGCCCCGGCCGCAAGGGTCGTTCCCGTGGCGGGCGACGCAGGATCGCCGTGCTGGGCACCGTGTTCACGGTCGCCGCCCTCGGACTCGGTTCTGTGCTGCTGTCCTCGTTCAACGACGGCAAGCCGTCCGACCCGACCGCGCAGGCCGACGCCTTCTCCGGCAAGAAGGTCGAGACCCAGGTCTCCGAGCTTCTGACCCAAGGTTCTTCCGTTGCCTCCCGGTCGCCTCGCAGTTTCGGGGCGAACAACGTGCCCGAGAACCACGTCAAGAACCAGCCCGCGCCACAGGTTCCTTCGTGTGTGTTGAAAGGCATCGGCCGCGACGACACGGCTCTGGCCGCCAAGAAGGGCACCTACGACGATGTCCCGGCCTACCTCGTGGTGATGCCCCACACGAACGACAGCGACCGTGTCGACGCCTATGTGGTCGACGCCGGCTGTGAGAAGGACCCGTCCTCCTCCGCGAAGGTTCTGCTGACGCACTCCTACGCGCGTTCCGAGCACTGACGCTTCGTCTCTCTCCGTCGTGGTATCCCGTACGGTGACGCCTCTCCGTGTGCCCGGACACACCGGGAATGCGCGCCCCGTAGGATCCGTTGGGTGGGGTGAGAGTTCTGAAAGGGGCTCCCACCGGTCGTACTGACGCAGTCCAGAGACGAGGAACCAAGCCGTGAGCGACGTCCGTAACGTGATCATCATCGGCTCCGGGCCCGCCGGCTACACGGCGGCGCTCTACACCGCGCGCGCGTCGCTGAAGCCGCTGGTGTTCGAGGGCGCCGTCACCGCGGGTGGTGCGCTGATGAACACCACCGAGGTGGAGAACTTCCCCGGCTTCCAGGACGGCATCATGGGTCCCGAGCTCATGGACAACATGCGCGGCCAGGCGGAGCGCTTCGGCGCCGAGCTCGTCCCGGACGACATCGTCAGCGTCGACCTCACGGGTGAGATCAAGACCGTCACGGACACGGCGGGCACCGTCCACAAGGCGAAGGCCGTCATCGTCGCCACCGGCTCGCAGCACCGCAAGCTCGGCCTGCCGAACGAGGACGCGCTCTCCGGCCGCGGTGTCTCGTGGTGTGCCACCTGTGACGGCTTCTTCTTCAAGGACCAGGACATCGCCGTGATCGGTGGCGGTGACACCGCGATGGAGGAGGCTACCTTCCTCTCGCGCTTCGCCAAGTCCGTGACGATCGTCCACCGCCGCGACACCCTGCGCGCCTCCAAGGCCATGCAGGAGCGTGCCTTCGCCGACCCGAAGATCAAGTTCGTGTGGGACAGCGAGGTCGCCGAGATCCAGGGTGACCCGAAGCTGGCCGGCCTGAAGCTGCGCAACCTCAAGACCGGCGAGCTGTCGGACCTGGCGGTGACCGGCCTGTTCATCGCGATCGGCCACGACCCGCGCACCGAGCTCTTCAAGGGCCAGCTCGACCTCGACGAGGAGGGCTACCTGAAGGTCGCCGCGCCCTCCACGCGGACGAACGTCACCGGTGTGTTCGCGGCCGGCGACGTGGTCGACCACACCTACCGCCAGGCGATCACCGCGGCCGGCACCGGCTGTTCCTCCGCCCTCGACGCCGAGCGCTACCTCGCCGCCCTAGCGGACGAGGAGCAGGCCGAGCCCGAGAAGACCTCTGTCTGATCCCCTCCCACCCACCACCCCACGCAACAAGAGTTAAGGAGCCCGCCGTGGCCGGCACCCTGAAGAACGTGACCGACGACTCCTTCGAGCAGGACGTCCTCAAGAGCGACAAGCCCGTCCTGGTGGACTTCTGGGCTGCCTGGTGCGGCCCGTGCCGCCAGATCGCTCCGTCCCTTGAGGCGATCGCCGCCGAGTACGGCGACAAGATCGAGATCGTGAAGCTCAACATCGACGAGAACCCGGGTACGGCCGCCAAGTACGGCGTCATGTCCATCCCGACCCTGAACGTCTACCAGGGTGGCGAGGTCGCCAAGACCATCGTCGGTGCGAAGCCGAAGGCCGCCATCGTGCGCGACCTTGAGGACTTCATCGCCGAGTGACGCACCGAGCCATCGAGCCGATGGCACATGTTTCACGTGAAACACGACTGGGCCGGCCCAAGAGGGCCGGCCCATCGTCGTCAGAGGGGACGGAGAGCGGGTTCCTTCTGCACCGCACCCAGAAGGCGGTCCAGTGCCATCTCCACGTCTTCCTTCCAGGAGAGCGTCGTGCGCAGCTCCAGCCTGAGTCGTGGGTGCACGGGGTGGGGACGCACCGTCTTGAAGCCCACCGCCAGCAGATGGTCGGCGGGCAGCACACAGGCCGGTTCCTTCCAACGAGCGTCCCCGAAGGCCTCGATGGCCTTGAAGCCGCGTCGCAGCAGGTCCTTGGCCACCGTCTGAACCATCACCCGGCCCAGCCCCTGCCCCTGGTACCCCGGCATGATGAGCGCCGTCATCAGCTGCACCGCGTCGGGTGAGACGGGGCTCGTCGGGAACGCCGTCGACCGCGGGACATAGGCCGGAGGGGCGTACAGCACGAAGCCCACCGGCACGTCATCGACGTAGACGACCCGGCCACACGATCCCCAGTCCAAGAGGACGGCGGAGATCCAGGCTTCCTTCTCCAGGGCGGCTGTGCCCCCTCTTACCGCGGCCTCACCGCTGACTGGGTCCAGCTCCCAGAAGACGCACGAGCGACAGCGCTGGGGAATGTCTTGAAGGTTGTCCAGCGTGAGCGGTACGAGCCGACGCCCCATGAAGGCTGTTCCTCGCTTCCCTCGCCCGCGGCATCGCGGGCGGCTGTCAGAGCGCTCCGTTCCCGGAGCAGGCTGCCGACGAAGCCACCGACCGCGCCCAGTCCCAGACCCGCGCTCACCAGTCCGCTGCGGCTCACCGTTCGCATGACACCTGCCTCCCCTGAGAGGTGCTGCCGGGTGGATGCGCCGTACCCGATCGCATCGTATCCACGATGGGATGGCATCGACACCGCATGAAAGCAAAGAGCGGGCCGTGTCCGGTCCCTGCCGAACTCAGCCCGCTCTGCCGTTGCACACGGCCCGCTCTCCCGGCCGGCGGACGCTCTCACGCCACCGGTCGGACGATCAGTCGTCCGTGTCCTCGGAGTCGCCGTCCAGAAGGCTCTTCTGAAGAACCGGCCCCTCGCCCGGGGCGAGCGTGCCGAGGATCCGCTCGAGGTCCTCCATGGAGGCGAACTCGACCGTGATCTTGCCCTTCTTCTGCCCCAGGTCGACCTTCACCCGCGTCTCGAAACGGTCCGAGAGGCGGCCCGCCAGATCGCTCAGCGCCGGGGAGACCCGGGTGCCGGCGCGCGGCCCCTTGGCGCGCTGAGCCGTCTGCGGACGCGACCCCATGAGGGTCACGATCTCCTCGACGGCACGCACCGAGAGTCCCTCGGCCACGATCCGGTGGGCGAGGCGGTCCTGCTCCTCCGAGTCCTCGACGGAGAGCAGCGCCCGCGCGTGCCCGGCGGAGAGAACCCCGGCGGCCACCCGGCGCTGGACGGCCGGGGAGAGCTTCAGCAGACGCAGGGTGTTGGAGACCTGCGGGCGAGACCGGCCGATGCGGTCCGCCAGCTGGTCGTGCGTGCAGTTGAAGTCCTTCAGGAGCTGGTCGTAGGCGGCTGCCTCTTCCAGCGGGTTCAGCTGCGCCCGGTGCAGGTTCTCCAGAAGGGCGTCCAGAAGGAGCTTGTCGTCCTCCGTCGCCCGGACGATCGCGGGGATCGCCTCCAGGCCCGCCTCACGGCTGGCCCGCCAGCGCCGCTCGCCCATGATGAGCTCGTAGCGGGCGGGGCCCACCTGGCGTACGACGACCGGCTGGAGGAGACCGACCTCCCTGATGGAGGTGACCAGTTCCTGCAGGGCGTCCTCGTCGAAGACCTCACGCGGCTGGCGCGGGTTCGGCGTGATGGAGTCGAGGGGGAGCTCCGCGAAGTGGGCACCGACCGGAGACGCGAACGTCTCCACGGCACCGTTCAGCGACGGCTCCTCCGTTTCATGTGAAACAGGCGGCAGCGTGGCCACCTTCGCCGCGGCCACCCCACGGTCGGTCGTCAGCACCGGGACAGCTGCCGGGGACGCGGAACCCGCGCCACCCATCGCGGCCGGAGTCGGCGTCTTCTCCGTCGGGGCAGCGGGGATCAGTGCGCCGAGACCACGGCCCAAACCCCTCCGTCGCTCGCTCACTGAATGCCCTCCACCATGCTCGGGTTGCTCTGGGCGCCGATGTGGGCCTGGGTCGGGTCATAGCTGACGCCCACGCCCTTCAGCGCGATTTCACGTGCCGCCTCAAGATAGGAGAGGGCACCGCTCGATCCTGGATCGTAAGTCAGCACCGTCTGCCCATAGCTCGGTGCCTCCGAAATACGGACCGAGCGGGGGATGCTCGTCCGCAGCACCTCGTCACCGAAGTGGGTGCGCACCTCTTCCGCGACCTGGGACGCGAGCCGCGTCCGGCCGTCGTACATGGTGAGCAGGATCGTCGAGACATGCAGGGCGGGGTTGAGGTGCCCCCGCACCAGGTCGACGTTGCGCAGCAGCTGCCCCAGCCCCTCCAGCGCGTAGTACTCGCACTGGATCGGGATGAGGACCTCGGCTCCGGCGACCAGAGCGTTGACCGTCAGCAGGCCGAGCGACGGCGGGCAGTCGATGAGGATGTAGTCCAGGGGGTGCTCGTACGCCTGGATCGCGCGCTGAAGACGGCTCTCACGCGCCACCAGCGACACCAACTCGATCTCCGCACCGGCGAGATCGATGGTGGCGGGCGCGCAGAAAAGCCCCTCGACGTCCGGGACCGGCTGAACGACCTCGGCCAGCGGCTTGCTGTCGATCAACACGTCGTAGATGGACGGCACTTCGGCGTGATGATCGATCCCGAGGGCCGTGGACGCATTGCCCTGCGGGTCCAGGTCGATCACAAGGACCCGGCCTCCGTGCACAGCCAGCGAAGCAGCGAGGTTGACGGTTGTCGTCGTCTTGCCCACGCCGCCCTTCTGGTTGGCGACAACGATGACACGCGTCTGCTCAGGCCGCGGCAGGCCCTCGCCGGCGCGGCCTAGAGCCTCGACCGCCAGCTGGGCAGCGCGACCGATGGGAGTGTCGTCCATCGGGGGCGGTGTTTCACGTGAAACATCGTCCCCGATCGACTCGGTACGGGGACCGGGGACCGGATCGGTCATCGGTCCCGCGATGTTGGCGTCGGACCGCAAGGATTCACTCTCCTCGACTTCAGGCTCGCAATGAACAGAGCCTCCCATGTCTTCGGGGTCGTGAACCAGTGAGGCCTGGTGTTCTGTGGAGAAATCCACCTCTGTGGACAACTCCGCGCCCCTTGAGGGGGGCGGAGTGTCATCAGAGCGACCTTCTCCAAGAGAACCTAGAGGTTTACGTTCGCGAGGTTCGGCCGCGGCGCGGCCACGGCTGATGATGCCGTGCAGCAATGAGCGACGTTTCACGTGAAACACGATGCACAGCAGTCGGAGCCGAACTGTCGCGACACTCCGGCATGCGTAGGTTTGGCAGCTTGTGTGGAGTACGTCTCGTCGTCAGGACGGATCAGCGACGAGGGTGCGCAACCGATCCACGACGAGACCTCGCCTATCCGCGACGGCGGCGTGCCCGTCCCGTACGGGCCGCCTTCGCCCGCTTGGCCGCAAAGCGCACCCCGCCGGGGCTCTCCCCGACCTCGACCCGGACAACTGTGGAGAGAGGATCCACGACCCCCTCACCCACTTGCAGGACAGAGGTCTCCACGGCACCGAGCTTGCTGAGCGCCGTGGACGCCGCCTTGAGCTCCTCCTCGGCGGTGTCGCCCTTGAGGGCGAGCATCTCGCCGTACGGGCGCAGCAGCGGAATGCCCCAGGTGGCCAACCGGTCCAACGGGGCCACGGCCCGTGCCGTCACCACGTGCACCGGCGGCAGCTTGCCCATGACCTCCTCGGCACGGCCCCGCATGACGGTCACATGGTCCAAGCCGAGCAGTTCCACGACCTCGGTCAGGAAGGTCGTGCGCCGCAGCAGGGGCTCCAGGAGCGTGATCTTCAGGTCGGGTCGGACGAGCGCCAGGGGGATGCCCGGCAGGCCCGCACCGGAGCCGACGTCGCAGACGGTCACGCCCTCGGGGACGACCTCAGAGAGCACCGCGCAGTTCAACAGATGCCGCTCCCACAGCCGGGGCACCTCACGCGGGCCGATCAGACCGCGCTGCACGCCCGCCTCAGCGAGCAGCTCCGCGTACCGGACCGCGTCCGCGTAGCGATCACCAAACACCGTGCGCGCCTGCTCGGGCGCAGGGGGAAGCTCAGCTGCCTCCGTCACGGGGACCGTCCTTCCGTACCGCGATGGGCGCTCACGGCGCCGATCACCACAACCACCAGAACTATCAGGCTGACAAAGTTCGGCCCCGTCTGCCGGGCAGACGGGGCCGGAGGAACCTACGGTCCGATCAGGCGGGCAGTACGACGACGAAGCGCTGCGGCTCCTCGCCCTCGGACTCGCTGCGCAGACCGGCGGCCTTGACGGCGTCGTGGACGACCTTGCGCTCGAACGGCGTCATCGGCTTGAGCTTCACGGACTCGCCACTGCTCTTGACCTCGGCGGCGGCCTTGGCGCCCAGCTCGGAGAGCTCGGCACGCTTCTTGGCCCGGTAGCCCGCGATGTCCAGCATCAGGCGGCTGCGGTCGCCGGTCTCCCGGTGCACGGCCAGGCGCGTGAGCTCCTGGAGGGCCTCGAGCACCTCGCCGTCCCGGCCGACCAGCTTCTGCAGATCGCGGCTGCCGGCGTCGCTGATGATCGAGACAGCGGCGCGGTCGGCCTCGACGTCCATGTCGATGTCGCCGTCGAGATCGGCGATGTCCAGCAGACCCTCGAGGTAGTCCGCCGCGATCTCGCCCTCCTGCTCCAGGCGGGTCAGGGTGTCTGCACCCTCGGCAGCGGCGGAGGTGGTGCCTTCCGTCACGGGTTGGACTCCTTCTTACTTCTTGGACGGGGACTTGGGTCGCTGCGGACCCTTGCGCTGTCCGGACTGGGCCTTGCTGCGGGTACCGGCGCCGGGCTGCTGCTTCTGAGCGGCCTTCTTGGCGGGGGCGGGCTTGGCGTCTTCGGGCTCGTCGTCGGACTTGCTCAGCGAGGTGGGCTCGTCGGCAGGCTTCGCCGCACCGGCGCCGGCGGCGCCCGACTGCCGTTGCGACTTGCTCTGCCGCTTGGGCTGCTGACGCTTCGGCGTGCCGGTGCCGCCGGTGGTGGGCGTACCGTCCTCGGCCTGGGCGGCGGCCTGGCTCTCGCTCTTGATCACGGCGCCGTCGGCCTGGGCGGCGAGGCCCGCCTTGCTCAGGGCGTTGATGAACTTGCGCTCGAACTCGTTGCGGTCACGGCCCTTGGCGACGATCGCCTTGACGATGGTCTTCTCGCTGCGGCGGCGGACCTTGCCGTGGTGCGTGACGTGCTTGGTCAGACGCTCCAGGTAGGCGGCCTGAGCCTTGGAACCCGGGGTCGGGTTGTTGTGGATGACGTACATCTGCTGGCCCATGGTCCACACGTTGGTGGTCAGCCAGTAGACGAGGACACCGACCGGGAAGTTGATGCCGAAGACGGCGAACATGACCGGGAAGACGTACATCAGCATCTTCTGCTGCTGCATGAACGGCGTCTTCACCGTGGTGTCGACGTTCTTCGTCATCAGCTGGCGCTGGGTGAAGAACTGCGAGGCCGACATCATGACGATCATGACCGCGGTGACGATGCGGACCGTGGTCAGCGAGGCGTCGAGGGCGGCGACGTCCGAGGCGCTGTCCGTGAACTTCGCGGCCAGCGGAGCACCGAAGATGTGCGCCTTCTGGGCGCTCGCCAGCAGGCTCTCGTTGATGACACCGATGGTGTCGTTGTTCGCGATGCCGTTGAGCACGTGGTACAGGGCGAAGAAGAACGGCGACTGCGCGAGGATGGGAAGGCACGAGGAGAGCGGGTTGGTACCCGTCTCCTTGTACAGCTTCATCATCTCTTCGGACTGACGCTGCTTGTCGTTCTTGTAGCGCTCCTGGATCTTCTTCATCTCGGGCTGGAGCGTCTGCATGGCCCGCGTCGACTTGATCTGCTTCACGAAGAGCGGGATCAGGCAGATACGGATCAGGATCACCAGAGACACGATCGACAGGCCCCAGGCCCAGCCGGTGTCAGGGCCGAAGATGGCGCCGTACACCTTGTGGAACTGGACGATGACCCAGGAGACGGGTGTCGTGATGAAGCTGAACAGGCTGGCAATCGTGTCCACTAATCATGCTCCTTGGGCATGGGACGGAGTCTCTGCGGCCGGGCTCGAAGGAGGAATCTCTTCGGTGGTCGAAGAGGGATTCTCCTCGGTGGCCGTTTCGGCGGCGGAGTGCCCGCCCCTGCGTGTACGCCAGGCGTCACGCAGCATTTCGTGCCACCGCGGACGCTTGCGCGGCGGGACATGGTCCACGCCTCCCAGCGACCACGGATTGCAGCGCAGGATGCGCCAGGCGGTGAGCGCCGTGCCCTTGATCGCACCGTGCCGGTCGATGGCCGTGTAGCCGTAGTGGGAGCACGACGGGTAGTACTTGCACACAGGCCCCAGCAGCGGACTGATCGTCCACTGGTACAGCTTGATCAGAGCCAGCAGCGGGTACTTCATCGCGCGCCCCCTCCCAGTAGCCGTTCGATGGCGGCATCCAGGTCTCGGGCCAGTTGTGCATGGTCGGCGTCACCCGCACCGGGCAGCGCTCGTACGACTACCAGGCTACCGGGGGGCAGCAGGTCGACCCGGTCGCGCATCAGATGGCGAAGCCTGCGCTTCACCTTGTTGCGCACCACCGCACCGCCCACAGCCTTGCTCACGACGAAACCCGCACGCGTCGGGGGAGCGCTCTCCCCAGGCGCGTGCGGGTCCGTTGCACCGCTACGAAGATGGACTACGAGGTGCGGGCGGCCTGCCCGGCGTCCTCGTCGTACCGCGGTCGCGAAGTCCTCGCGCCGCCTCAGCCGGTTCTCGGTGGGCAGCACGACGGCATGACCTGACCGGAATCAGGCGGACAGGCTGGCGCGACCCTTGGCACGGCGGTTCGCGAGAATCGCGCGACCGGCACGGGTGCGCATCCGCAGGCGGAAGCCGTGGGTCTTGGCACGACGACGGTTGTTCGGCTGGAAGGTGCGCTTGCTCACTCGGGGGCTCCAGAAATCAAATCGGTGGTGGCGGGTGCCGTCCTGGCTGTCACCGTGCGCCCACGAGTAGCTCTCGCTTACGCCCGAGTGCACCGCTTCCCGATCACCTGACGCGATCTGTGCCCATCGGAGGCAGGCGGCAGCAGCCATCGACAACTCGACCTGGTTACGGTACGCGCGGCTACGCCATCCGGTCAAACCAGCCGCCTCCGGGAGACACTATCCACAGGCTGGGGACAACAACTTGAACCGCACCCGTCGCCCTGACTACCGTGGCTGAACTCCGATTCGTTCCTTTGTCCCCCCGCGCCCCGCGGTGTAGATCCCGACCCGTCCCACCATCACACGTTCGTGGGACCTGTGAGAGAGCGTGCCCTGTGGCTGACGTACCTGCCGATCTTGCCGCAGTGTGGCCACGAGTACTGGAGCAACTCCTCGGCGACGGCCGCGGGCAGGGCGTGGAGGTCAAGGACGAGCACTGGATCCGCCGCTGCCAGCCGCTGGCACTGGTCGCGGACACCGCCCTGCTCGCCGTACCGAACGAGTTCGCGAAGGGCGTCCTCGAAGGCCGCCTCGCCCCGATCGTCAGCGAGACCCTGAGCCGCGAGTGCGGCCGTCCGATCCGTATCGCGATCACCGTCGACGACTCCGCCGGCGAGCCCCCGGCCCCGCCGGCACCCCAGTCCGCGCGCCCCCAGCAGCAGCGCTACGAGGAGCCCGAGCTCCCCGCCGGCCAGTACGACGGCCAGAGCGGCTCGTACGACAACCAGTACGACAACGCCAACCAGTACGAGGGCTACGGCCGCCACCGCGCGGACGACCGCCACCGAGGCGATGACCGCCAGCCGGGCCGCCCCGAACAGCTCCCCGGCGGCCCCGGCGACCAGCTGCCCAGCGCCCGCCCCGCCTACCCCGGCGAGTACCAGCGCCCCGAGCCCGGCGCCTGGCCCCGGCCGCAGCAGGACGAGTACACCTGGCAGCAGCCGCGGCTCGGCTTCCCGGAGCGCGACCCGTACGCGACCCCGCCCGCGCAGGAGTCGTACGGCCAGGAGCCCTACCCCAAGGACTCCTACGCCTCGCCCTCGCAGGACTACCGCCCGCAGCCGATGGACCGCCCGCCCTACGACGGCCAGCGCCCCGACTACGACCAGCAGCGCGCGGACTACGACCAGCCCCGGCGGGACGACTACGACCAGCCCGGCCCGAGGCGGGACGGCTACGACCAGCCGGGTCCGCGCCGGGACGACTACGACCAGCCCGGACCCCGCCGTGACCTGCCCGAGCCGCCCTCCGGCGGCGGGCACGCGCACCGCGGCGGGCCCGGCAGCTCGACGCTCCCCTCTGCCGGTGGCGCCCCCGGCCCGCTGGCCGCGAAGCCCGCGCCGGCGGCCGGACCCGGTGAGCCCACCGCGCGCCTGAACCCGAAGTACCTCTTCGACACGTTCGTCATCGGCGCCTCCAACCGCTTCGCGCACGCGGCCGCGGTGGCCGTCGCCGAGGCGCCCGCGAAGGCGTACAACCCCCTCTTCATCTACGGGGAGTCGGGGCTCGGCAAGACGCACCTGCTGCACGCGATCGGGCACTACGCGCGGAGTCTGTATCCCGGCACGCGTGTGCGCTACGTGAGCTCGGAGGAGTTCACCAACGAGTTCATCAACTCCATCCGCGACGGCAAGGGCGACAGCTTCCGCAAGCGATACCGGGAGATGGACATCCTGCTCGTCGACGACATCCAGTTCCTCGCGGACAAGGAGTCGACGCAGGAGGAGTTCTTCCACACGTTCAACACGCTCCACAACGCGAACAAGCAGATCGTGCTCTCCAGCGACCGGCCGCCGAAGCAGCTGGTGACGCTGGAGGACCGGCTGCGGAACCGTTTCGAGTGGGGACTGATCACCGACGTCCAGCCGCCCGAGCTGGAGACGCGGATCGCGATCCTCCGCAAGAAGGCGGTCCAGGAGCAGCTCAACGCCCCGCCGGAGGTACTGGAGTTCATCGCCTCCCGGATCTCGCGGAACATCCGTGAGCTGGAGGGCGCGCTGATCCGGGTGACGGCGTTCGCGTCGCTCAACCGGCAGCCGGTGGACCTGGGCCTGACCGAGATCGTCCTCAAGGACCTGATCCCCGGCGGCGAGGACTCGGCACCCGAGATCACCTCCACGGCGATCATGGGGGCGACGGCGGACTACTTCGGCCTGACCGTCGAGGACCTGTGCGGCACCTCGCGCGGACGCGCGCTGGTGACCGCCCGACAGATCGCCATGTACCTGTGCCGCGAGCTGACGGACCTCTCGCTGCCCAAGATCGGCGCGCTGTTCGGCGGCCGCGACCACACGACCGTCATGCACGCGGACCGCAAGATCCGCAATCTGATGGCCGAGCGGCGCTCCATCTACAACCAGGTGACGGAGCTGACGAACCGCATCAAGAACGGCTGACACAGGCGCGCTCACGGCGCTCACGGCGTTCAGGGCGCTCCGGGACACGGTCCCGGGGCGCCCTTCGTCATGCCGCCACGGCCCGGGACGCCGTCCGTGCCGTCATGTCCTCGTAGCCGCATGTTCGATTACCTGCCGGGTTACGGCCTTCCTCCACAGATTCGGTGACTTTCTGCCGTCCACATCCTGGGGACCGTGAAGTTGTCCAGATCGCCGTCCACAGGGCGTCTGTTGAAAGACCATCAGGCCAGGTCAAGTGGTTGTGGATTCGTGGATGAACGATCTCCACAGACTGTGGACGACGAAAAGATCCACAGGCTGTGCATCAAGTTGTCCACTGGCAACCCACAGGCTGAGCCAGGTTGTCCCCAGCGATCCCCAGCTTCTCCACATGCCTGTCCACTGTTCGGCAACGCGACGCGGCTGCTCACCGTGTCGAGTGAAAGGCGTCACACGAAGGTGCCGGGTTGGGGTGTGGGAAACGTGGGTAAAGCTGGGGACGCAGCTGGGGAGAACTCGGCTCAGCCTGTGCACGGGATGTGCAGAACTTTCTGTTCTCCACAGACACCCCGAGTTGTCCACCGCCTCCGCCCACAGGGCCCGTGGACAAAATTTCCGGTCTGACCTGCGCAAACGCAGTTATCCACGGTATCCACAGCCCCTACTACTACTCCCAACTAGAGAGAGCTGGGAATCCGTTTCGAAGGGGGTCCTGTGCACAACTCGCTGTCCGGCTCCCGACTGCCCCTCGTCACGACTTGACCCCGAGAGGCACCTACTGTCAGTGGGGTGCGTCAGACTGTTCCCCGGTGTCCTTCCCCTCACAGGGGCCGACAACACCGAGACAGACGACGAGGCCAGGCAGAGCGAAGCGCCGGCAACAGCAGGAGGCGGCAACAGTGAAGATCCGGGTGGAACGCGACGTACTCGCGGAGGCAGTGGCCTGGGCGGCACGCAGCCTCCCGGCCCGTCCGCCGGCGCCTGTCCTCGCCGGCCTTCTGCTGAAGGCCGAGGACGGCCAGCTGAGCCTGTCCAGCTTCGACTACGAGGTCTCCGCGCGGGTGAGCGTCGAGGCCGAGGTCGAGGAGGAGGGCACGGTCCTGGTCTCCGGCCGCCTGCTCGCCGACATCTGCCGCGCTCTCCCCAACCGCCCGGTGGAGATTTCCACAGACGGTGTACGGGCGACCGTGGTCTGCGGCTCCTCGCGGTTCACCCTCCACACCCTGCCCGTGGAGGAGTACCCGGCGCTGCCGCAGATGCCGACCGCGACCGGCACCGTCCCCGGTGAGGTCTTCGCCTCCGCCGCCGCCCAGGTCGCCATCGCGGCCGGACGCGACGACACGCTGCCGGTGCTGACCGGTGTGCGCATCGAGATCGAGGGCGACACCGTCACGCTGGCCTCCACCGACCGCTACCGCTTCGCGGTCCGCGAGTTCCTGTGGAAGCCGGAGAACCCCGAGGCGTCCGCAGTGGCCCTGGTGCCCGCCAAGACGCTCCTGGACACCGCCAAGGCGCTCACGAGCGGCGACAGCGTCACCCTGGCGCTCTCGGGCTCGGGCGCGGGCGAGGGCCTGATCGGTTTCGAGGGTGCGGGTCGGCGTACGACCACGCGTCTGCTCGAAGGCGACCTCCCGAAGTACCGCACGCTGTTCCCGACCGAGTTCAACTCCGTCGCCGTGATCGAGACCGCCCCCTTCGTGGAGGCCGTCAAGCGCGTGGCCCTGGTCGCCGAGCGCAACACCCCGGTGCGGCTGAGCTTCGAGCAGGGCGTGCTGATCCTGGAGGCCGGTTCCAGCGACGACGCACAGGCTGTGGAGCGCGTCGACGCCAACCTCGACGGCGACGACATCTCGATCGCCTTCAACCCGACCTTCCTGCTGGACGGCCTGAGCGCCATCGACTCCCCGGTCGCCCAGCTGTCCTTCACGACGTCCACGAAGCCCGCGCTGCTCAGCGGCAAGCCGGCCCTGGACGCGGAGGCGGACGAGGCCTACAAGTACCTGATCATGCCGGTGCGGCTGAGCGGCTGAGGCAGCGGAAGTTATCCCCAGGCTGTGGGCGCGAGGACCCGGGCCTGGGGAGAACCCGCAGGTGGGGGCGTACGTATGAGCGCGTATGCCCACAGGTGTGCGTGAGCGTCCGGGTTTAGGCTCGGACGTAGGTACGAAGGTGCCACACACGCCACAGCAACCTAAGGAACAACTGATGGAGCTCGGTCTCGTCGGCCTCGGCAAGATGGGCGGCAACATGCGCGAGCGGATCCGCCGCGCAGGCCACACCGTCATCGGATACGACCGCAACCCGGACCTCGCCGATGTCCACAGCCTGGAAGAGCTTGTGGGCAAGCTCAAGGGACCGCGCGTGGTCTGGGTGATGGTCCCGGCCGGTGCCCCGACCCAGTCGACGGTCGACGAGCTGGCCGAGCTCCTGGAGCCGGGTGACGTCGTCGTGGACGGCGGCAACTCCCGCTGGACGGACGACGAGAAGCACGCCGAGGAGCTCGCGGCCAAGGGCATCGGCTTCGTGGACTGCGGTGTCTCCGGCGGTGTGTGGGGCCTGGAGAACGGCTACGCGCTGATGTACGGCGGCGACGCGGAGAACGTCGCCAAGGTGCAGCCGGTCTTCGACGCCCTCAAGCCCGAGGGCGACTTCGGCTCGGTGCACGCCGGCAAGGTGGGCGCCGGGCACTTCGCGAAGATGGTCCACAACGGCATCGAGTACGCGATGATGCAGGCTTACGCCGAGGGCTGGGAGCTGCTGGAGAAGGTCGACTCCGTCACCGACGTGCGCGAGGTCTTCCGGTCGTGGCAGGAGGGGACGGTCATCCGTTCCTGGCTGCTCGACCTGGCCGTCAACGCCCTCGACGAGGACGAGCACCTGGACAAGCTGCGCGGTTACGCACAGGACTCCGGCGAAGGCCGCTGGACTGTGGAGGCCGCCATCGACAACGCGGTGCCGCTGCCGGCGATCACCGCGTCCCTGTTCGCGCGGTTCGCGTCCCGGCAGGACGACTCGCCGCAGATGAAGATGATCGCGGCGCTGCGCAACCAGTTCGGCGGCCACGCGGTCGAGAAGAAGTAATCCACAGGGCTGTTGAGAACGGCCCACAAGCTGGGGGAGGTCGGCGCCCGACCATGCACGTCACGCATCTGTCGCTGGCCGACTTCCGCTCGTACGCCCGGGTCGAAGTTCCGCTCGACCCGGGCGTCACGGCCTTCGTCGGCCCCAACGGGCAGGGCAAGACGAACCTGGTCGAGGCGGTCGGCTATCTCGCCACCCTCGGCAGCCACCGCGTCTCCTCCGACGCCCCCCTGGTCCGCATGGGCGCCGACCGTGCGATCGTCCGGGCGCAGGTCCGGCAGGGCGACCGGCAGCAGCTGGTCGAGCTGGAGCTGAACCCGGGCAAGGCGAACCGCGCCCGGATCAACAGGTCGTCGCAGGTCAGGCCGCGTGATGTGCTCGGCATCCTCAGGACGGTGCTCTTCGCCCCCGAGGACCTCGCCCTGGTGAAGGGTGACCCCGGGGAGCGGCGCCGTTTCCTCGACGAGCTGATCACCGCCCGCTCCCCGCGCATGGCGGGCGTGCGCTCCGACTACGAGCGGGTTCTCAAGCAGCGCAACACCCTGTTGAAGTCGGCGGCGCTCGCGCGTCGGCATGGCGGCCGCTCGATGGACCTGTCCACGCTCGACGTGTGGGACCAGCACCTCGCGCGCGTGGGTGCCGAGTTGCTCGCCCAGCGGCTCGATCTGATCGCCGCGATCCAGCCGCTGGCCGACAAGGCGTACGAACAGCTGGCGCCCGGCGGCGGCCCGATCGCCCTGGAGTACAAGCCGTCGGCGCCGGGCGAGGCGCACACGCGCGATGATCTCTACGAGCAGCTGATGGCGGCGCTCGCGGAGGCCCGCAAGCAGGAGATCGAGCGGGGCGTCACCCTCGTGGGCCCGCATAGGGACGATCTGCTTCTCAAACTCGGTCAGCTGCCCGCCAAGGGCTACGCCTCGCACGGGGAGTCCTGGTCGTACGCGCTGGCGTTGCGGCTGGCGTCGTACGACCTGCTGCGCGCGGAGGGCAACGAGCCGGTGCTGATCCTCGACGACGTGTTCGCCGAGCTGGACACCCGGCGCCGGGAGCGGCTGGCGGAGCTGGTGGCGCCCGGGGAGCAGGTGCTGGTGACGGCGGCGGTCGACGACGACGTACCGCATCTGCTGGTGGGGGCGCGGTACTCGGTTTCGGATGGGGTGGTGGAGCGCGTATGACCGCCGAGGAGCCTCAGAAGACGCCCGAGCCCTCCGGTGTCGACCTCGCGCGGGTGGCCCTCAGGGCGGCCAAGGAGCAGGCACGCGCGCGGGGGGACGCGGCGCAGCAGAAGAAGCAGGCGCGGCGGGGCGGTCTGCGCTCCGGCGCGCGCGCCGACGGGCGCGACCCGATGGCGCTGGGTTCGGCTATCAACCGGCTGATCAGTGAGCGGGGCTGGGAGGCGCCGGCGGCGGTCGGCGGGGTGATGGGGCGCTGGCCGGAGATCGTCGGGGAGAACCTCGCCAAGCACTGTGTGCCGCAGAAGTACGACGAGGACGAGCGGGTGCTGGTCGTGCAGTGCGACTCCACGGCGTGGGCGACCCAACTGCGTCACCTCGCGCCCGCTCTGGTGGCCCGCCTCAATGAGGACCTGGGCCAGGGCAGCGTGCGGATGATCAAAGTGCTCAACCCTGGTGGTCCCCCGCGGCGCTACGGCCCCTTGCGTGCCCCGGGCAGCACAGGCCCTGGTGACACCTACGGGTGAGCCCGCAAACCTGTGGGTGACAGACATCACATCGACGGCCGTCGGCGGTCCTCCGGGACCTTCGGCGGCCGTCGTGTCGTACACCCGCACGCGGTTGCGAATTGCGACCTGACTCCCAAGTAGCCAAGGGTTGACAGCCGGAAGCGCTGAGTGCCTCCGTGAGCCTCTTGGAGCCCCGCTCCGTATATGGGGACCCGGCGGAGCGGTATTTCGGGCGGCACATGAGGACTCAGGTACCGGCAAACCCCCATCACTGTCGGCGCTACCGGTAGACTGGAAGCCAATCCCGCCCCATTCGTGGGGACCGCCGGGACACGCTGAGCAACGCTGATCAAGGCTTACCAACGCAACATGCCGCAGCCGCTCCGGCAACCCGCCGCCGAGCTTGGCTCGTGCTGTGCCAGAAAGGGCGCTTCGTGGCCGATTCCGGCAACCCCAACGAGAACATCCCGTCCACCGACGCCGGCGCGAACGGCGAGGTCACCGCTTCGTACGACGCCAGCGCCATCACCGTCCTCGAGGGTCTGGACGCGGTCCGCAAGCGACCCGGTATGTACATCGGCTCCACCGGTGAGCGCGGTCTGCACCACCTCGTGTACGAGGTCGTCGACAACTCCGTCGACGAGGCGCTGGCCGGGCACGCGGACACGATCGACGTGACGATCCTGGCCGACGGCGGCGTGCGCGTCGTGGACAACGGCCGTGGCATCCCGGTGGGCATCGTCCCGTCCGAGGGCAAGCCCGCCGTCGAGGTCGTGCTGACCGTGCTGCACGCGGGCGGCAAGTTCGGCGGCGGCGGTTACGCCGTCTCCGGTGGTCTGCACGGCGTGGGTGTGTCCGTCGTGAACGCGCTGTCGTCGAAGGTCGCCGTCGAGGTCAGGACGGACGGCCACCGCTGGACGCAGGACTACAAGATGGGCGTCCCGACGGCGGCCCTCGCCAAGCACGAGGCCACGGACGAGACCGGGACGTCGGTCACCTTCTGGGCCGACGGCGACATCTTCGAGACCACGGAGTACTCCTTCGAGACGCTGTCGCGGCGTTTCCAGGAGATGGCGTTCCTCAACAAGGGTTTGACGATCAAACTCACTGACGAGCGCGAGTCGGCGAAGGCCACCTCCGGTGCGGACGAGGCCGGCGCCGACGAGAAGGCCGAGGTCAAGCACGTCACGTACCACTACGAGGGCGGCATCGTCGACTTCGTGAAGTACCTGAACTCCCGCAAGGGCGACCTGGTGCACCCCACGGTCATCGACCTGGAGGCCGAGGACAAGGACAAGAGCCTGTCCCTCGAGGTCGCGATGCAGTGGAACACCGGCTACAGCGAGGGCGTGTACTCCTTCGCCAACATCATCCACACCCACGAGGGCGGTACGCACGAGGAGGGCTTCCGTGCGGCGCTGACCTCGCTCATCAACAAGTACGCGCGCGACAAGAAGCTGCTCCGCGAGAAGGACGACAACCTCACGGGTGACGACATCCGCGAGGGCCTGACGGCGATCATCTCGGTGAAGCTGAGCGAGCCGCAGTTCGAGGGCCAGACGAAGACCAAGCTGGGCAACACGGAGGCGAAGACCTTCGTGCAGAAGGCCGTCTACGAGCACCTCAACGACTGGCTGGACCGCAACCCGGTCGAGGCCGCGGACATCATCCGCAAGGGCATTCAGGCGGCCACCGCGCGCGTGGCGGCCCGCAAGGCGCGGGACCTCACCAGGCGCAAGGGCCTCCTTGAGTCGGCGTCGCTGCCGGGCAAGCTCTCCGACTGCCAGTCCAACGACCCGACCAAGTGCGAGATCTTCATCGTCGAGGGTGACTCCGCCGGCGGCTCGGCCAAGTCCGGCCGCAACCCGCAGTACCAGGCGATCCTCCCGATCCGAGGCAAGATCCTCAACGTCGAGAAGGCGCGGATCGACAAGATCCTGCAGAACCAGGAGATCCAGGCGCTGATCTCGGCCTTCGGCACGGGTGTGCACGAGGACTTCGACATCGAGAAGCTCCGCTATCACAAGATCATCCTGATGGCGGACGCCGACGTCGACGGTCAGCACATCTCCACCCTGCTGCTCACCTTTCTGTTCCGCTTCATGCGGCCGCTGGTCGAGGCCGGGCACGTGTACCTCTCCCGTCCGCCGCTCTACAAGATCAAGTGGGGCCGGGACGACATCGAGTACGCCTACTCGGACCGCGAGCGCGACGCGCTGCTGGAGATGGGCCGCCAGCGCGGCAAGCGGGTCCGTGAGGACTCGATCCAGCGCTTCAAGGGTCTCGGCGAGATGAACGCCGAGGAGCTGCGCGTGACGACCATGGACGTCGAGCACCGCGTCCTCGGCCAGGTCACCCTCGACGACGCCGCCCAGGCCGACGACCTGTTCTCGGTCCTCATGGGCGAGGACGTCGAGGCCCGCCGCGCGTTCATCCAGCGCAACGCCAAGGACGTCCGCTTCCTCGACATCTGAGTCGGTCTCAGCTGACCGCACCAGGAAGGATCTTCACCAGCAATGGCCGACGAGAACACTCCTGTCACCCCTGAAGAGGGCGGCGACGTCGTCATGCGGATCGAGCCCGTCGGGCTCGAGACCGAGATGCAGCGCTCGTACCTCGACTACGCGATGTCCGTCATCGTGGCCCGCGCCCTGCCGGACGTCCGGGACGGTCTCAAGCCCGTCCACCGCCGCGTCCTGTACGCGATGTACGACGGCGGCTACCGCCCCGAGCGCGGCTTCTACAAGTGCGCGCGCGTGGTCGGCGACGTCATGGGCAACTACCACCCCCACGGCGACAGTTCGATCTACGACGCCCTGGTCCGCCTCGCCCAGCCGTGGTCGATGCGCATGCCGCTCGTCGACTCCAACGGCAACTTCGGCTCCCCGGGCAACGACCCGGCGGCCGCCATGCGCTACACCGAGTGCAAGATGGCGCCGCTGTCGATGGAGATGGTCCGTGACATCGACGAGGAGACCGTCGACTTCACGGACAACTACGACGGCCGCTCCCAGGAGCCGACCGTCCTGCCGGCCCGCTTCCCGAACCTGCTGATCAACGGCTCGGCCGGTATCGCGGTCGGCATGGCGACCAACATCCCGCCGCACAACCTGCGCGAGGTCGCGGCCGGTGCCCAGTGGTACCTGGAGAACCCGGAGGCCTCGCACGAGGAGCTCCTGGACGCCCTCATCGAGCGCATCAAGGGCCCGGACTTCCCGACCGGCGCGCTGGTCGTGGGCCGCAAGGGCATCGAGGAGGCGTACCGCACGGGCCGTGGCTCGATCACCATGCGGGCGGTCGTCGCGGTCGAGGAGATCCAGAACCGCCAGTGCCTGGTGGTCACGGAACTGCCGTACCAGACCAACCCCGACAACCTCGCGCAGAAGATCGCCGACCTGGTGAAGGACGGCAAGGTCGGCGGCATCGCGGACGTCCGCGACGAGTCCAGCTCGCGCACCGGCCAGCGCCTCGTCATCGTCCTGAAGCGGGACGCGGTCGCCAAGGTCGTCCTGAACAACCTGTACAAGCACACGGACCTTCAGTCGAACTTCAGCGCCAACATGCTGGCCCTGGTCGACGGCGTGCCGCGCACCCTCTCGCTGGACGCGTTCATCCGCCACTGGGTGACGCACCAGATCGAGGTCATCGTCCGCCGGACGAAGTTCCGGCTGCGCAAGGCCGAGGAGCGGGCGCACATCCTGCGCGGCCTGCTCAAGGCCCTGGACGCCATCGACGAGGTCATCGCGCTGATCCGGGCGAGCGAGACGGTCGACATCGCGCGCACGGGCCTGATGCGGCTCCTGGAGATCGACGAGATCCAGGCCAACGCCATCCTCGAGATGCAGCTGCGCCGACTGGCCGCCCTGGAGCGCCAGAAGATCATCCAGGAGCACGACGAACTCCAGGCGAAGATCGCCGAGTACAACGCGATCCTGGCCTCGCCGGTCCGCCAGCGCGGCATCGTCAGCGAGGAACTCGCCGCGATCGTCGAGAAGTACGGCGACGACCGCAAGACCATGCTGGTGCCCTACGACGGTGACATGTCCATCGAGGACCTCATCGCCGAGGAGGACATCGTCGTCACCGTCACGCGCGGCGGCTACGTCAAGCGCACCAAGACGGACGACTACCGGGCGCAGAAGCGCGGCGGCAAGGGCGTGCGGGGCACGAAGCTCAAGGAAGACGACATCGTCGACCACTTCTTCGTCTCCACCACCCACCACTGGCTGCTGTTCTTCACCAACAAGGGCCGCGTCTACCGGGCGAAGGCGTACGAGCTGCCGGACGCCGGGCGTGACGCGCGTGGACAGCACGTCGCCAACCTGCTGGCCTTCCAGCCGGACGAGGCGATCGCGGAGATCCTCGCCATCCGCAACTACGAGGTGGCGCCGTATCTGATCCTGGCCACCAAGGGCGGTCTGGTGAAGAAGACGGCTCTGAAGGATTACGATTCGCCCCGTTCCGGAGGTGTCATCGCGATCAACCTCAGGGAAACGGACGACGGTTCTGACGACGAACTGATCGGCGCCGAACTCGTTTCGGCCGAGGACGATCTGCTTCTGATCAGCAAGAAGGCACAGTCGATCAGGTTCACGGCCACGGACGAGGCACTCCGTCCCATGGGCCGGGCGACCTCGGGTGTGAAGGGCATGAGTTTCCGTGAGGGAGACGAGCTGCTCTCGATGAATGTTGTTCGACCCGGTACGTTCGTGTTCACTGCCACCGACGGTGGGTACGCGAAGCGGACCGCCGTCGACGAGTACCGCGTCCAGGGTCGCGGCGGCCTCGGCATCAAGGCCGCCAAGATCGTGGAGGACCGGGGTTCTCTCGTCGGCGCGCTGGTGGTCGAGGAGACCGACGAGATCCTCGCCATCACACTGGGCGGCGGTGTGATTCGTACGCGAGTCAACGAGGTCAGGGAGACGGGCCGTGACACCATGGGCGTCCAACTGATCAACCTGGGCAAGCGCGATGCCGTCGTCGGTATCGCACGTAACGCCGAGGCGGGGCGCGAGGCGGAGGAGGTCGACGGCGAGGACGCCGTCGACGAGACCGCCGAAGGTGCCGCGACCACCGGCACGGACGAGGGTGAGGCGCCCTCGGCCGAGTAGCACGAGGAGTGAGTCACGTGAGCGGAGCCACGGGCGCCGGACCGTCCAGTACCCCTTCCGGTACGGACACGGACGACGGCGGTCGTGGCTCCGCCGCGCGTACGGACGCCGCGCGTACGACCGACGCGCGCGCCACGGACGGGCGGGGCACGGACGGGCGGGCGACAGATTCGCACACGACCCAGCTCAAGGCGATCAAGGTGCCCGCCAAGGACTCTCCCTCGCCCGACGCATCTGGATCACAGGGGGGAACTGTGACGGACACCCGAGGCCCGCAGACCCAGCAGTACGCGGCCGGCGCGGGCCCGGCTGCTCCGGGCCCACAGCCGCAGCCGCCGGCCCAGCAGCCGCCGTCGCCGCTGCCGGGGGACCGCCGGCCGGAACAGGCCGCGGGCCCCTACCACCCGCCGCAGGCCTACCCCGCGCAGGCCGCCGCGACCGGCGCCGTCCGCCGGCCGCGCACCGGCGCGCGCACCACGCCGCGCACCCGCAAGGCGCGGCTGCGGGTGGCCAAGGCCGACCCGTGGTCGGTGATGAAGGTCAGCTTCCTGCTCTCCATCGCGCTCGGCATCTGCACGATCGTCGCGGCCGCCGTGCTGTGGATGGTCATGGACGCGATGGGCGTCTTCTCGACCGTCGGCGGCACCATCTCGGAGGCGACCGGCTCGAACGAGTCCAACGGCTTCGACCTGCAGTCGTTCCTCTCCCTGCCCAACGTCCTGATGTTCACGACGATCATCGCGGTCATCGACGTCGTCCTCGCGACGGCCCTCGCGACGCTCGGCGCGTTCATCTACAACCTCTCCGCCGGCTTCGTCGGCGGCGTCGAGCTGACGCTCGCCGAGGACGAGTGAGGGGCCCCGACTATCGATTTTGGGACTGCCCCGGTCGTGCGCTAATCTTCAGGAGTCAGCGCGCGGGACACACACCGCAGAGCGCGGCGGGGCTATAGCTCAGTTGGTTAGAGCGCATCCCTGATAAGGATGAGGCCACAGGTTCAAATCCTGTTAGCCCCACAGAACGAAGACCCCCAGTCGAATCGGCTGGGGGTCTTTCTCGTGTACGACGTCCATGGTGACCGGGCCCGGGTACGCGAACGCCCGGTCGCTGGCGACGGGGGATGCACCAGCGACCGGGCTATGGCCAAGGCTAACAACGGTGACGGTGCTGGGGGAGGCGGCTGCTCGGGACCGGTGAGGGGTTGTGACGGGGATCACGTGATCCCGTCAGTCCTCGCACGGGGGTTCATAGGAGAGTCGCGGCAGGTACTCGTGCCATTTCCCGGGCGTCAGGACGCCGTGCGTGGCCGAGCAGATGCGGCGGACCGCCGTGTCGGTGTCGAGGTTCCACAGCCGTACGGTGTCGACGCCGCTGGAGATGCCGAGCAGGTCGGCGCGCGGGCTGAAGGACAGGAAGCTGCCCGTCTTGCCGCCCGGGCTCATCGCCTGGCCGATGGGCGTCGCGAGCGCCGGGTCGGTGACGTCCCAGGCGCGGATCGTGTTGTCGTTGCCGCCGCTGGCGAGGGTGTCGCCGTCCTTGCTGAAGGTGAGGGACACGATCGCCTCGGTGTGGCCGGTGAGGACGGGGCCGACCCGGGAGGCCTCGCCGGGGTCGGCGACGTTCCACAGGCGGACCGTGTCGTCGTCGCCGGCGGAGGCAAGGATGCGGCCGTCGGGGCTGTAGGCGAGGGTGTCGACGGGGCCCGAGTGGCCGGTGAGCGGGGCGCCGAGCGGGGTCGCGTGCCCGGGGTCGGCGACGTTCCACAGGCGGACCGTGTCGTCGGCGCTGCCGCTGGCCAGGGTGTGGCTGTCCGGGCTGAACAGCAGGGAGTTGACGTACCCCTTGTGTCCGGCCAGCGGGGCGCCGAGCCGGGTGAGGTGGGCCGGGTCGGTGACGTTCCACAGCTGGATCGTGCGGTCGTCGTGGGCCGTTGCCAGGAGGCGGCCGTCCGGGCTGAACGCCAGCGCCTCGGGCCCCGGGAAGCGGGTCTGGAGGCGGACCGGGCGGCCGTAGGGGACCGGGTGGCGGGGATCGGCGACGTTCCACAGCTGCACCGCGTGGCTGCCCGTCAGCACCGCGAGGGTCCGGCCGTCCGGGGCGAACGCCAGTGCGCGGATGTCGCCCTCCCCCGGCCTGAAGGGCGCGGCCAGCCGCCGGGGCCGGTCGGGGTCGGTGATGCTCCACAGGCGGATGTTCTCGTCGCGGGCCGCCGTGGCGAGGACGCGGCCGTCGGGGCGGAACGCGCCGAGCCTGCCGGTCATGTCCGAGGTGGGGATCGACCACAGACGGACCTTGTTGTCGCCGTTGCCGGTGGCGAGCGTACGGCCGTCAGGGCTGAAGCCGAGTGCGTACATCTCCCCGCTCGCGCCGGACAGCGGCTCCCCGATCTGGGACGGGGACGCGGGGTTGGCGACGTTCCACAGGCTGGCCGTGCTGTCCGCGCTCGCGGCGGCGAGACGCGTGCCGTCGGGACTGAACGCCACCGACCAGACGGGGCCGGTGTGCCCGGTCAGCGGGGTGCCCAGCGGCTCGGGCGCCTGCGGATCGGCCACGTTCCACAGCCGTACGGTGTCGTCCGTGCTGCCGCTGGCGAGGGTGCGGCCGTCCGGGCTGAACGCCACGGAGTGGATGATTCCGGTGTGCCCGGTCAACGGGCTGCCCAGCGGCTCGGGTTCGCGCGGGTCGGTCGTGTCCCACAACCGGATCGTGTCGTCGTCGCCCCCGGCCGCCAGGGTCCGTCCGTCCGGGCTGAACGCGACGGAACGCACGGCCGCGGTGGAGCCGGTGAGCGGTCTGCCGAGCGGCTCGGGGCGGGTGGGGTCGGTCACGTTCCACAGGCGGACGGTGTGGTCGTCGCCGGCGGAGGCCAGGGTGCGGCCGTCCGGGCTGAACGCGACCAGGTAGATCGTGCCGCCGTGGCCGGTCAACGGGGTGCCGAGGGAACGCGGGTGGCCCGGCCGCCGTACGTCCCACAGGCGAATCGTTCCGTCGTCCGAGGCGCTGGCGAGGGTGTGGCCGTCCGGGCTGAAGACCGCGCTGCTGACCCAGCTCGTGTGGCCGGTCAGGGGCCTGCCGAGCGGCTCGGGGCGGGCGGGGTCGGAGACGTCCCACAGCCGGACCGTGCGGTCGTAGCTGGCGGTGGCCAGCGTGCGGCCGTCGGGGCTGAACGAGGTGAGGTAGACGGCGCCGGTGTGGCCGAGCAGTGGGGTGGCCAGCGGGGCGTTCGCCGTCGACAGCACGCGGCTGCGCGCGCCCTCGTCGTCCCCGCGCAGCCGGTGCGCCACCAGAGCCAACTGGGCGGACAAAGAGGGGTCGGTGTCCTGGAAGCGGTCCGCCTCGGCGACGACCTGCTCGAAGACGGCGTCGTCCCGCTGCTTCCACGCGATCACCGCCGCGCAGACGGCGACGAGCGTGAGCGCGAGCAGTGCGGAGATCGCGGCCCGGCTGATCCACACCGTGCGCCGGCGCAGCCGTACCGAGGCCGCCAGGAACTCCACCGCGCTGCGGGTCAGGAAGGTGTCGCCGGCCGACTTGGCCCAGGTGCGCGCCTGTTCGAGGCGCGAGCCGCGGTACAGGAGCGCGGAGTCGCGCTCGGCGGCCTCCCAGGACCTGCCGTCCTCCTCCAGGCGCTGGCGCAGCAGGTTGCCGCTCCGGTCCTCGTCGATCCACTCGCGCAGCCGCGGCCAGGCGTGCAGGAGCGCCTCGTGGGTGATCTCCACGGTCTCCGCGTCCAGGGTCACCAACCGGGCCCGGACCAGCGCCTCCAGGGACTCCTCGGTCTTGTCGGGGTCCGCCGACTCCGCCGCCAGCTGACGCCGGGTGCCGCGCCTGCGGGTGGCCTGGGTGTCCTCGCTGAGCCGGACCAGCCGCAGCAGAAGCAGTCGCGCGGCGGTACGGGCGGCCGGGTCCAGGCCCGACCAGGCACGCTCCGCCGTCGCCGCGACGGCGCCCTGGATGCCGCCCGCGGCTCTGTATCCGGCCAGCGTCAGCCGCCCCGACTTGCGGCGCTGCCAGGTGGCGAGCAGGGCGTGGGAGAGCAGCGGCAGCACCCCGGCGTCGTGCTCCCCGCGCGGCCCGTCGGCGCTCACCTCACGCACGATCAGCTCCGCGAGACCGGGCTCCAGCTCAAGACCCACGGCCTTGGCCGGGGCGGTCACGGCCTCACGCAGCTCCGTGGCGGTCAGCGGACCGAGCACCATGTGCCGGTGCTGGAGCGCGTCGGCGAGCTCGGGATAGGAGAGGCACTGCTCGTAGAAATCGGCGCGGATACCGAGGACGACCAGCATCGGGGCCGGATCATCCGGATCGTCCAGATCGTTCGGATCATTCGGATCGTCCGGGCCGTCGCCGGGTGTGGACACGGCGTGCAGGAGTCGGACGAACGTACGGCGGTCCGCCTCGTCGGCGCAGAGAGTGAACGTCTCTTCGAACTGGTCGACGATCAGGACCGGCCGGAGCCCACCGGACGAGCCCTCGCCGGCCCACGCGCGCACGGAGTCCCGTACGGTCCGGGCGAACGCGGGATCGGCCGGGTCCGGGACCGCGGCGAGTGGGGGGTCGGCCGGGTCCGGGACCGCGGCGAGTGGGGGACCGGACGGGTCCGGGACCGCGGTGAGTGTGGGATCGGGCGGTTCCGGGGCCGCGGCGAGTGCGGGGATACGGCGGGTCAGCTCGGCGAGCGGATCGGTGCCCGGCACAAGCTGGACCACCTCCCGGCCGGCGCCGGCCAGCGCGGGCACCAGACCGGCGTTGAGCAGGGAGGACTTCCCCGCTCCCGAGGCGCCCACCAGCATGACCAGGCCCCCGGTCCGCTCCGCGCACAGCAGCTGGGCGACGAGGGCGTCGGTGCTGCGTTCGCGGCCGAAGAACCAGCGGGCGTCCTCGCGACGGTACGAGGCGAGACCGCGGTAGGGGCAGACGCCGGCCGCGGGCGGAGGCGGGGCCTCGGACGGAGGGCGCTCCTCGTCGGCGGCGCCGGTGATCGCCCGCTCCCACAGGTGCTGCCAGTGGGTGAGGTCGTAGAGCCCGGTGGAGACCGGGGTGGGCTGGGCGCGGCGCGCCTGGGGTATCAGGATGTGCAGGACGGCCGCGAGCGCGGTGAACTGTGCGGGTACGTTCCGCGCCCGGCGCCAGTCGCTGATCCGCTGCGCGGACACCCGTACGGGACGCCCCCGTTCGTCGACCCGCTGGAGTCGGCCGACCGCCTCGGACACGCTCTTGAGGGGAGGGTTTCCGGCCTCCCGGTACAGCAGCGCGAGGCGTTCGGCGAAGGCCGTGCGTGCCCCTGAGTCGGAACTCAAGGCCTCCACCCCTTACTTCCCTCGCCGCTGGACATCCGGACCGGAAAACTCACTCTATAGGGCTGACCTGCGGAAAAGTCGATCCCCTGAGTCCGGAACCTCCCCGGCGGCGACACCAAAGGGCAGGATCAAGCCACCGCAACGCGTTGACTGTGTGTTGCCTGAGCTTCCGCCGGAGTAATCACCGGCCGCATCCGGACTGCCATGTTCCGGCCATTGCCCGGCCCACGCCGCCCTGGCGCGGGCCGACGCTGCCCCAGGGTTCGGCACCGGTCCCCACGAGGGGAGGGACCGGTGCCGGACGATGGGGCGGTTCCGGCTGCGGGGCCTTCGGAGTCGTACGTCAGTGAGAGGCGGCGAGTGCACGCGCCCTTTCCTCCATGACGGACATCCGGGCCTCACGCTCGACCGGATCCATGTGTGCGGAAGTCGTTGGTCCTTCAGTGGTGGAGGGCTGCTCCGTGTTCGATCGGGCCGTCTTCCTGGATCACCCACTGCCCTTCCCGGCCGTGGGGCAACCGCTGCTCGCGATGGGAGCGGTAGGCCTCCGGCAGGTAGCCGGCAGAGGGGGCGTGTACGAGCGGTACGTGGGTCTGCTGTTACATCCGTGCCGTTGCGTCCTGCTGTTGCGTCCGTGCTGGTGCGTCCGTGCTGTTACGCCGTGCTGTTACGCCGTGCTGCTACTTCGTGCCGTTACGTCGTGCCGTTACGTCGTGCCGTTACGTCGGGGTCGTGCGCGCGTGCCGGGTGTTCAGCGGCCGTGCGGGGCAGCCGGCTCGGCCTGCGGGGCGGCGGCCGTGTCGTCGCAGAGGGCGGTCGCCTCGTCGGTGGACTCGGTGGACTCGGTGGACTCGGTGTCCGACGGGGAGCGGTGGCGGCAGCTCGGGGTCTTGCCGTGGGCCTCGGCGCGGATGCGCTGCTTCATCGTGGGCGGCAGGGACCTGGCATGGGTCAGGGACCAGGACCAGGACCAGGACCAGGCCGCGGCCCACGGGGCCGGCTCCTGCGTCGTGACCGGCGCGGTGCTGGTGCGCGTGGTGTCGGCCTGCGGTACGGCCGCCGCGGCGGTGGTGGTGACGAGTCCGAGCGTCGTGCACAGCGCCAGGAAGGCGGTGACGATCGCGGTCCACAGCTTCATGACCTTGTTCCGGTCCATGGTCCCTCTACTTTCGGGTTGGGCGATTTGCGTACTTTCCTCATGATGTGTATGAGGGCCGCGAAAGCACGGACCGACGCCCATGGCGCGTCGATCTTCAGATGAACACCACCCGGATGGGCGCAGGGGGTCAGAAATCCGGAGGAGAGCGGAGAGACCGCCTCAAAAGTCACTGTGTGTGGAGGTGTGATCACCCACTGATCGGAGCGGGATCATCCGCTTCTATTGCGGTGCGGAAGGCGGAAGTTGGGGGGCTGACGCAGGTCACCGATCGGTATCGGACGGTGTGTATAGTCGGGCGCCAGAGGTCCCCTACGTCAAGGAAAGACGAGGTCGCGCGGTGAAGAAGCTTCTCCTGGTCGCACTGGCCGCCATCGGCGGGCTCCTCGTGTACCGCCAGATCCAGGCGGATCGCGCCGAGCAGGATCTGTGGACGGAGGCGACTGACTCCGTGCCCACGGGTTCGTGAGCACTGACACCCGATACTGAACAGACCCCGGCCGCCTTGCGGTCGGGGTTTTGCGTTGCCTGAAGGGTTTTGCGTCGCCTGAAAGGCGCCTGGAATACGGGGTGGCCTGAATACGGGGGTGAGCGCCGCCCCGGCTGGGCAGGATGGGCCACGGTCCGGCGACGAGGAGAGGTGGCGGGTTGCGGTGGGGCGGCGTACCGTGCGGTGGCGTTCTCGGCCGTGGACCGCTCTGCGCCCGGCGCTCGTGGGAACGGTCGTGGCGGCCGTCACCCTGATGGGGCAGACGGCGTCACTCGCGGCCGAGGGGGCGAGGGCTGCCGGGTCGTACGGCCTCGACGCCGACTCGTCAGCTGCCGGGTCGTACGGCCTCTCCGACCGGTCAGCTGTCGGGTCGTACGGCCTCTCCGACCGGTCAGCTGCCGAGTCGTACGGCTTCTCGCCCGATGATCAGCCGGTCGACGGTGCCGCGGGCACCGGGGACGCCGAGCTCCTCGTCCCCGGCAAGACCTACAAGAGCTCCCTGCCGGCGGACGGCGACGTCTACTACCGCCTCGATCTCGACGACACCTCCGACGCGTACGTCTCCGTCACCGCGGTCCCGCGCGCGGGCGCGACGGTGACCGCGTCGGACGGCATCAGGGTGACCGTGCAGGATGCCGACAGCCGTAACTGCTCCATCGAGAGCGATCTGGTGCGTGCGGGGCGCAGTCCGCGGCCGCTCGTGGTGTCGGGGACACGGGAGATCTCCCCCCGGCGGACGGCGTGCCAGGACGACGGCTCCTACTACGTGATCGTGCACCGTATCGCCGGGACGGGCGGGACCCCGGACGACTGGGATCTTGAGCTGGCGCCGTTCCTGGAACCGCGGCTTGAGAAGGCCGTGGGCACCACTCCGCCGGGGAGCCCGGACCAGGACTCCGACTCCGCCTCCCCCGGCGGCGTCACGGGCGCGGCCACACCCCGCTCCGGAGGCGCGGGCTTCGGCTCGGCCGCGCCGGTCGAGCAGGGGGTCTGGCGCGCCGACATCTCCCCCGGCCAGACGCTCTTCTACGCGGTACCGGTCGGCTGGGGGCAACGACTCGGCGCCACCGCCGAACTGGGCAGCACGATCCGCGGCGCTTATGTGGGCGGCGCCCTGACCATGTCCCTCTACAACCCCGCGCGCGGTCCCGTCGCCGACGTGGGCTTCGGCTACAGCGGCGGCCAGAAGACGGTCGCGCTCCGCCCGGTCCCGCCGGTCGACTACGCCAACCGCTACGACTCCTCCGACGCGGTGCGCGGCACGCGGTTCGCCGGGTCGTACTACCTCGTCCTCCATCTCTCCGAGCAGATGGGCGAGGAGTACGGTGCCGGGCCCTTCGGAGTGACATTGCGCGTGCGGGTCGACGGCTCGGCCGAGGCGGGGCCCGCGTATGACGGGCGGTTCCAGCCTCCGGGGCCCTTCGAGGTGGCGGCTCAGGGGCAGGGGCAGGGGCCGGGGGCCGGGGTCGCAGGGGGAGGTGACGGCGGCGGTGGCGGGGCCGCGGGGGGCGATGCGGTGATGACGGTGGTCGCTGTCGCCGGGATCGGGGGCGGGACTGTGCTGCTGGGGGTGCTCGGGGTGTGGACGGTGGTGGCTCGGCGGCGGGCCAGGGGTGCCGTGTAGGGGTGCTTGGCCAAGTGGAGCGGCCGGGCCGTCGTCTTCCGCTTGTTCGTGGGGGGGGGGTGATCAGATGCGGGTCAGTGCCCAGAAGCCCACGGCGTAGCAGGTCAGCGCCAGGAGCAGGAGGGGGAGCGCCACCTTGGCCGGGGGGCCCGGGCGGCGTCGGGCCCTTGAGCCGCGGCGGCGGGGGATTGCCTGAGCCGGAGGTGGAACCTGCGGGACCTGAGCGGTGTATGAAGCGGTAGAGGCATCGGCGGGCTGCCGCGGGAGCGGTGGGGCCAGGGGCGGTGCCGGGTGGGGCGACTGGTGCGGTTGGTGCGGCTGGCCGGGCTGATTGCGCTGGTTGGGCTGGTGGGGCGCTTCGGGACGGGGGGTGGGCAGGACGTGCGTGGGGTCGTGGGGGGCGATCGAGGCTGGGTGCGTGGGCTGCTGTGGTGCGCCGCTGTGCTGTGGTTCTGGGGCGGTCGTCTGTGGCGGCGGCAGGTGGAAGCTGCCGGTGTCCGACATGGAGGGCGGCTGCGCTCCGGTCGACGGGTCCGTGGCGGGCGGGTGCTGAGGGCGGGGTGGCGTGATGTCCGGCGTGGGGCCGGTGGCGGTGCCTTGTCGGGGGTCGGGCGGTACGACTCCGGGGGCGTCGGTGTGATGTGGGCCGGTCGTCCTCGAATTCGCGGCGGCGCGAGGCGGATCGGCCGTCCTCGAATTCGCGGCGGCGCGAGGCGGATCAGTCGGCCTCGAACTGGCGGCGGCGCGACGGGGATCGGTCGTCACCGAACCCGTGCCCGGCCATACGGAGTCGGAGGAGCTGTCCGGCCAGGAAGAGTCCGTCGGCTCAGCGGGCGCGCCTCGTGGAGTCTTTGGCCCGCTGATGCCCTGCGTCCCCGTCGCTTCCCGCGCCTCCCGCGCTGCCCTCGCCCCCCGGGTCGTCTCCACACCCGGTGCCGGCTTGAGTGGTCCCTCGGGGCTGAACCCCGGTGGCAGGGGACCGAGTTGGTCGAAGATCTCGATCAGCTCGTCGTCGGGGCCCGGCTCGGGCAGGAGTTCCATGGCCGAGGCGAGTGCTTTGCGCGCCCCCGTGGCCGTGCGGAACCGCGCCTGTGGATCGGGCTGGAGCAGGGTGGCCACCACCTGCCAGAGCGGCTCGGGTATGCCCTTGGGCGCCCCCGGTGTGCCGTGCGCCGCGAAGTACTGCACGAGTGCCTTGGTGTCGGGCCGCGCGCCCTCCAGGAGATAGAGGGCGACCAGTCCCACGGCGAACAGGTCGGCGGGGAAGTCCGGTTCGGAGCCCATCATCTGCTCGGGCGAGATGTATCCCGGCGTCCCCACCACGAGGTCGGTCTCCGTCAGGCGCGGCTCGCCCAGCCGCATGGCGATCCCGAAGTCGGACAGCCGCAGCCGGGGGCGGCCCGCGCCGGTGGCTTCCAGGAGCAGGTTGGCCGGCTTGATGTCCCGGTGGACGACGTCCTCCGCGTGCACCGCGGCCAGCCCGGACAGCAACTGGTCCAGCAGTGTGCAGACGAAGAACGGCGGCAGCGGGCCGTAGTCCCCGACCAGGTGGACCAGCGAACCGCCGCCGACCAGGTCCATGGTGAACAGGACCTTGTCGTCGTCGGCGGCCCAGCTGGCGGGCGCGAGCACATGGGGGTGGTCGATCCGCAGCGCCTGCTCACGGACGAACCGCAGCAGGGAGTGCGCGTCGCTCTGCTGGAGCACCTTGGCGGCGACATAGCGCCGACGCCGGTGGTCCCAGGCACGCCAGACCGCGCCGACGCCACCGCGCCCGATCGGGTCGACGAGTTCGTACCGGCCGGCGAAGACCTCACCCATGGCTGTGCGTCGCTCCTCCCCCTTCGGTCTCCCCCCTTGCTTCCCCCACTGCGAGGGATACGACTCCCGTCGTGTCCCTCGGAGATGAGTGACACCCCTCATGCCCCTCCCGCACCTCGTCCGCCCGGGAGATGAGAGCCCGTGCGATGCGAGACCGGCGGATGAGAACGCCGGGTGGTGCGGGTCCGGTGGTGCAGGCCCGGTGTGCAGGCCCGGTGGTGCGGTCCGGACGGTGTGGGCCCGGGTGGTGCGGGTCCGGTGGAAGGACACGCCCCCACGTGTCGTTCTCCGGTCCCTCTGTGGTGAGGCGTGACCCCCTCGCGCCTCACCGCGTCAGCTCTGGTGGGACTGGTAGTGCGTGACGGCGTCGGAAGTGCGGCCGGCGCCGTAGACCCGGAGGAACTCTGCCAGTTCCGGGTGGGTCGGGGCGAGGGTGTCGGCGGCGTCGATGATGTCGCCGGCGGCCGCGACCGAGCGCAGCAGCGACTGGATCTCGCGGACGACCCGCTTGACCGTCGGCGCTCCCGAACTGTTCGTCGTGGTCGTGGTGTTGCTGAGCACCGAGCCCCCCTGGGACTTCTTGATCTCGTCCATCCGTTCCGTCGCCTCGGCGGCGCTGACGCTGCCGTCCGCGACCTGCCCCGCCAGGTCCTGAAGCAGCTGCACGCGCTGCACCACGGCCGGGTTGCCGATCTTCGCCCGCTGTCCGCTCATCAGCTGCGACAGCATCGGTGCGGACAGTCCCAGTACCCCCGCGAGACGAGCCTGGTTGAGGCCAAGATCGTCTATGAGCTTACGGAAGAGCGCCCCCAGCGGCTCCCCGTACCAGTTCCGCTGCAGTTCCCGCGCTCTTGCGGTGGCTTCCTGCTGTGCGGCGTCCATTGCGTCTCCCCATCGCTTCCCCAAATACGGCGGTTCGCTGTAGCGAACCACGCCGAGCATCTTACGGAGAGTGGTCATTCATCGGGACCCCCAATCTTTTTGCGAGATACCCCTGGCGACCCGGTACTCTGGTCTGCGGCGCCCGCCGGTGGTGTGACTCCGCCGGACGGACGTTCCTTTTCCGGGGCCTTAGCTCAGTTGGTAGAGCGCTGTCTTTGCATGGCAGATGTCAGGGGTTCGACTCCCCTAGGCTCCACAACAAAGAACCCCCTGACCTGCGGGAACGCGGTCAGGGGGTTCTTGTGTCCGTTTTCCGCGAGCACAGCGGTGAGCGCGTCGGTGAACTCACCTGACGGAGTGCGCGGAGACCTGACAACGTCTGGATGACGACAGTGACGTGTTCCAGCCAATCCCCCTAGGTTTGGGGGGTGATGACGTCTGAAGCTATGGGGCTCCTCGAGGAGCTCGTCGCCGAAGGGGTCGCGCCGTGGTGGGAGGCGGGCCCGCAGGAGGGCCCGGCGGTGCTCGATGCCGTGCGGTGCGGATTCCGCGGGGTCCGGATGGCGTCCGGGACGCCGCTGGGCGCGGTCCGGGCGGCGTGTGACGCGGTGCGGGTGCGCGGCGGCTTCGTGTCGGTCGCCGCGGCCGCCTTCGACGGGGCCGACGACCCGGAGGCGTGGGTGGCGGCGGCCCGGGTGCTGCGCAGCGCGGTGGACCGGCCGAACGTGCTGGTGAGCGTGCCGGCGACAGCGGCCGGCATCGACACCGTGGCCGACTGCCTGGCCGAGGGGATCGGCGTCGAGTCCACTCTGGTCTTCTCGGTGCGTCAGTACCGTGCCGTCCTCGCCGCCCAGGAGGCGGGACTGGAGCGGGCCCGGGAGCGCGGTGTGGAGCTGGCGGGCCTGGGCACGGCCGCTTCGTGCGAGCTGGGGGCGCTGGAGGACGAGGTGGACGCCCGTCTCGACCGTCGGCCCGGCACCGCGGCGAGCGGGCTGCGCGGCACGGCCGCCCTGGCCACCGCCCGGCTGCTGTACCGGGCGCGGGAGACCGCGCTGGGCGGTGAGCACTGGCAGAGTCTGCGGGCCTGCGGTGCCCGGCCGCCGATGCTGCTGTGGTCGGGGACGCGGGCCGAGCAGGTGCGGACCCTGGTCAGCTGGAACACCGGGCATGTGATGACGACGCAGACGGTGGAGGCGGCGGCGCGTGGCCGGGCGCTGGAGGGCGACACGCTGCTGGGCTGTCATGAGCAGTCCCTGCGCGAGCTGCGCTGTCTGGCCGAGTGTGACGTCGACGTCGACGTCGTAGGAGAGGAACTGCTGCGGGCCCGGTCCCCTTGGGGAGCCGGGCCCGCGGTGTCAGTGGGCGGCCGTCGGCAGCGGCTGCCGGAGGTCGGCGAAGCCGGTGCCGGCCAGCGCTAGCAGCGGGGCCGCCTTGACGACCGTCTCCTCGAACTCGGCGGCCGGGTCGGACAGGGCGACGATCGCGCCGCCGACGCCGTACCGCAGCCGGCCCGGGGTGACGACGGCGGTGCGGATGACGACGCTGAAGTCGGCGGCGCCGGTCAGGGAGAGGTAGCCGATGGCGCCGGAGTAGATGCCGCGCGGGCCGTCCTCCAGGCGGTCGATGATCTCCATGGTGCGGGGCTTGGGCGCGCCGGTCATCGACCCCGGCGGGAAGGCCGCGCGCAGACAGCGCACCGGGCTGCTGTCGGGGCGCAGCCGTGCGGTCACGGTGCTGACGAGCTGGTGGACGGTGGCGTAGCTCTCGACGGCGAACACGGGGTCGGCGCGGACGCTGCCGGTCTCGGCGCAGCGGCCCAGGTCGTTGCGGACCAGGTCGACGATCATCAGGTTCTCGGCGCGGTCCTTCTCGTGTGTGCGCAGGTCGGCGACGAGAGCGGCGTCCTCCTCGGGGGTGGCGCCGCGCGGGCGGGTGCCCTTGATGGGCTTGGACTCCACGACACCGTCGGCCGAGACGCGCAGGAACCGTTCGGGAGAGGTGGAGAGCACCGACAGTTCGCCGAAGCGGAGCAGGGCGCCGAAAGGTGCCGGGCTGGTGCGCCGCAGGAAGCGGTAGGCCTGCCAGGGGTGCACGCCCGTCTTCGCCTCGGCCATGTTGGTCAGGCAGATCTCGTAGCTCTCCCCTGCGGCGATCTCCTCCTGGCAGGCGTCGATGAGCCGGAGGTAGGTGTCGCGGTCGTGGCGCAGCCGCACCTCCCCGAAGGGGGCCAGGGGTTCGGGCGGCGGAGCCGGGAGGGCGCCGGTGAGGGCGGTGAGGCGGCGGGCGGTGGCGTCGAGCCAGGCGCGGGCGGGCTCCGGGTCGTCGGGCTCGGCGAGGGCCAGGAGGTGGGTCGTACCCGTCTCGTGGTCGAGGACGAGGGCGCGGTCCGCGAAGACCATCACGGCGTCGGGTTCCTCCGCGCGCGGGCCGGGCGGGGCGCCGCACTCCGCCTTGAGGCCGTAGCCGAGGTAGCCGGTCCAGCCGAGGGCGAAGTCGCAGGGGAGCGGCGGCACTTCGACGTCGAGGGCGGCCAGGTCCCGGTCGAGCCAGTCCAGGAACGGGCCCTCCACGGTCTCCTCGGACGTCGCCGACCGCACGGTGACGGTGTTGGTCGCCACGTCCGCCGTGGCCACCCGGGCCAGCGGTCCCGAGGCGTCGCCCATGACGGAGAAGCGGCCCTGGCCGTCGCGGCGGCTGCTGTCCAGCCAGAACGCGTGGTCGGCGGCGTGGAAGAGACGGTCGTGGAGCGTCTCGTCGTCGCAGGGCGTGGGGACTTGGGCGGTGAGCACCCGCAGCGAACGGGCGGGGGTACGGGGAAGGGGCGCCGGCGGCTGGGGCATCGCCGTCTCGTGCGCGGAGCGGGTGTGGGGAGGCGCCAGCGGCGCCGGGGGCCGGAGCGTCACCGTCTCGCGGCGGCGGCCGACGCCGGTCCGGGCCAGGCGGTGGAAGTTGGCCAGCAGCTCGTCGCCGTACTGCGAACAGATCGACTCGGGGTGGAACTGCACGCCCCACAGCGGCCGTTCCCGGTGCCGCAGGCCCATGACCACGCCGTCCGGCGTCCACGCGGTGACCTCAAGGCGGTCGGGGAGGCCGGTGACGGCGAGGGAGTGGTAGCGCACCGCCTCGAACGGCGAGGGCAGGCCGGCGAACAGGCCCTCGCCCTCGTGCAGCACCGGCGAGGTGCGGCCGTGCCGGGGCTCCGGGGCGCGGCCGACGCTCGCCCCGTTCAGCAGCCCGATGCCCTGGTGGCCCAGACACACACCGAGCAGCGGAAGGTCCGTGCGCTCGACGATCTCCCGGCTGATGCCGAAGTCCGCGGCGCGCTGCGGGGTTCCGGGGCCGGGTGAGATGACGACGGCGTCGAACTCCGTCAGCAGGGCGGGGTGCCAGTCCGGGTCGTCGTTGCGGACGACCGTCGGCTCGGCGCCGGTGACGCGCGCGAGCTGGTGGACGAGGTTGTAGGTGAACGAGTCGTGGTTGTCGACGAGCAGGGTGCGCATGGAAATCCGGTCTCTCCGCAGGTCGGATCCGTGGGGTGCGGTCAGCGGGCCAGCACGATCCGCGCCGGTCGGCCGACCGGCAGGATCTGGAGGAGCAGGTGCTCGACGGTCAGCCGACCGGCACGATCTGGAGGAGCAGGTGCTCGACGATGTCGTTGCCGTACTCCCCCTCCCGGACCTGGCAGCTCTTCAGGACCCGCAGCTCGCGGCCGGTCTCCTCGGCGATGCGGGTCAGGCAGGGGTGGTCGCCGCGGCTGCTGAAGTGCAGCAGGGCCCGGCCGCCGGGCGTGGTGTACAGCGGGGCCTGCTCCAGGTAGCGGCGGTGGGTGCGGTAGCCGGCGTCGACGTAGGCGCGTTCGTGGGCGGAGCGGTACTCGTAATGGTCGGGTCCGAGCACGTAGTTGGAGCTCCAGAAGACGGTGTCGAAGCGTTCGTCGGTGTCGAGGCCGGAGAACAGGTCGCCGTGCACGGTCCTGACCCGGTCCGTCACGGCGTGGCGGCGGGCGTTGAGGGCCGCGTTCTCCACCGCCCGTACGTTGATGTCCGAGGCGACGACCGGGGTGTGGCCGGCCAGGGCGGCGGTCACCGCGATGGCCCCCGTACCGCAGCCGATCTCCAGGAACGAGCCGCCGCGCACCTCGGCGGCGCCGGGGCCGGTGAGGCCGAGGAAGTCCAGGGCCACGCCGGTCGACGGCGAGTACACCGGCGCGAACACCTCGTCGAGCAGGTCCCATTGCCGTCCGGCGAGGGTGAACACGTCCGGCCGGTCGGCCCGGTTGAGGGACTGCCGACTGCGTTCCAGGGAGCGCTGATAGTCCTGCACCTGCGGCGTGTACGTCATGAGTCCCCACCCGTTCCGGTCGATGCGCGGCGTCGCACTGTGCGTTGCCTGTGCTGCCGAGCGTGACGGGCGGGACGGACGTGGCGGAAGGTGCTCCGGCAACAGCGCGGGCCCGCCGGTTTGGTGACCGCACCACCGTCGACACCGCTGACCTGCGATTTTGAAGTGACCCGGTCAAGGACTGGTTGACCCTCGGTAAAAACCTGAACTAGGTTTTCCGGAACGATCTGGTCCATGCTCTGGGGGAGGGCCGCGGGTTGCAGACCGGTGGGGGCCTGCTGGACGCGTATGTGCTGGCGATGCTCGACCTGCTGGCCAGAGAGGCGCCCGCCGAGCGCTTCGAGGAACTGTTGCGACAGGCGGCCGAGGCCGGTGTCGACGGGACGGACCTGGCGCAGCTGACCACGGCCAAGGACCGCTCGCTGGAGGTCAGACAGCTGTTCGCGCGGCGCCAGCAGCGCGAGGCCGGACTGTCCGCGCTGGTCGACACGGCCCGCGATCTGACGCACCCGTACAGCCTGGACACCCTGCTGGCGGTGATCACCCGTCGGGCCCGGCTGCTGATGGGCCTCGACATGTCCTGGGTGAGCCTGCACGGCGACGACGGGGTGTCCGAGGTCAGAGCCGCGGACGGGCACGCCTCGGCGATCACCGTCGGGTTCGAGGTGCCGTTCGCCGGCGGGGTCGGAGCGCACGCGCAGAAACGGTCCGCTCCCTTCTGGACGCCGGACTACCTGCACGACGACACCTTCGTCCACAACGAGACCATCGACCACGTGGTCCGCTCCGAGGGACTGCGGGCCATCATGGCCGTCCCGCTGCGCCACGAGCACTCCACGCTCGGCGTGCTCTATGTCGCCGACCGCAACATCCGGCACTTCCTGCCCAACGAGATCTCCCTGATGGCCTCGCTGGCCGACCTCGCGGCCGTCGCCATCGAACGGACCCGGCTGCTGGAGCGGACCCGCACCGAGGTCGCCGAGCTGGCGGGTGACGTCTCGCAGGCCATGGACTCCTCGGCCGCCGTGCGCCGCCTGCACAGCGTCCATCGCGGTCTGATCGACCTCGCCCTCGGCGGCAGCGAACTGCCCGCCCTGCTGGAGCGGGCCGCCGCCGAACTGGGCGGCCCGCTGCTGGTGCGGGGCGCCATCGGCAAAGATCTCGCGTGTACGGAAGGCTTCCCGGATTTTTTGTCGGGCACCGAATCTACCCGCATAGACAACCGCACGGACGGCTCCCCGCTCGACCGCCTGTGCCTGGACGCGCAGGCCGCCGACGAGCCCGTACGCTGCGACGACGGCACCGGCGGCGTGCTCTCGGCATGCCCGGTCACCGGCGGCACGGAGAGCCTCGGCACCCTGCTGCTGCACGGCGCCCGGCCCCCGTCCGAGACGCAGGAGCAACTGCTGGGCCTGGTCGCGCAGGCCGTCGCGGTGCAGCTGCTGATGCAGCGCAGTACGGCGGTGGCCGAGGGCCAGGTCAGGGACGAGCTGCTGCACGACCTGCTGCACGTCTCCCAACTGCCGCCCACCCAGCTCGCGGCCCGCGGCCGCCGGCTCGGCGTCGACCTCGCCGAACCGCACGTGGTCGTGGTGGTCCGCCCGGAAGGCGGTTCGCAGAGCCGGGCCAACGCCTGGGCCTCGGCGTGCGCGCACCGGCTGTCGGGGCTCAAGTACGTCGACGGCGGCCACATCGTGTTACTGCTGCCCGGCGACGACCCGTCGGGTGCCGCCAGATCCGTACAGCGCGAACTGTCCGTCGTCCTCGGGCATCCGGTGACCGGTGGCGCGGCCGGGCCGACCACCGCGCCGGACGACGTCCGACGCGTCCACCAGGAGGCCCGCCGGTGCCTGGAGGCCCTGACCGTGCTGGAGGGCGTCGGCGGTACGGCGTCGCCGAAGGAACTGGGGTTCCTGGGGCTGCTGCTGTCGGAGAAGCAGGACGTCGAACGGTTCGTACGGTCGGCTGTCGGGCCCGTACTGGACTACGACCACCAGCAGTCGACGGAGCTGCTGCGGACCCTGGAGTCGTACTTCACCTCCGGCAGCAGCCCCACGCGGGCGGCGGAGCTGCTGCACGTCCACCCCAACACCGTCTCGCGCCGCCTGGAGCGGATCACCGACCTCCTCGGCTCCGACTGGCAGGAGCCCGCGCAGGCGCTGGAGGTGCAGTTGGCGCTGCGGCTGCATCGGACACGGCATCTGCTGGGCGGCGGGCAGCAGTAGGGGGTACGGCGGGGTCAGGCGCTCGCTGTGGGCAGTAATAGGGCGTACGGCGGGGGTCAGGCGCTCGCTGTGGGCAGTAGGGCGTACGGCGGGGTCAGGCGCTGCGTGCCGGTGTTGTGATGGCGCCGGAGGTGTCCAGCGTGCGGGCCGCGTAGGCGACGGAGGCCAGGGTGGTGTGCCGGTGCCAGCCCTTGAAGGAGCGGCCGACGAAGTCCCGTAGCCCGACCTGCTCCCCGGTCGTGGCGCAGTCCCGGGCCACCCGGCGGGCCAGCTTGGCCAGCCTCAGCAGGGCGGGGACCGGCATCCGGTCCAGGTCGGTCAGCCAGAAATCCGTCGGCGGGCGGCACGGGTCGGCCTGCGGGCCGGAGCGGAGCCCGGGCCGGGGTCCGGTTCGAGGGCCGGACCGGGGGTCGGGCCACTCGCCGAGCAGCAGCCCCGGCCGCCCGTCGTCCGGCAGCGTCACCGGGACGCCCACCACCAGCGAGCTGCGTACGGTCGTCGGGCCGGCCAGCGGATCGGCCCACTGGACGGGGCGGCGCAGGGCCCGGACCGAGTCGGCGATCCGCTGCGCGGCGAGCGGTCCCGCACCGAAGCCGGGCAGCGACGGCTCGGCCACGGTCAGCGCGGTGCCGCCGGGCACCCGCACCAGCAGCGGTACCCCGGCCTCCCGGTAGCGCCGCATCGCCGTACCCAGGTCCGGGCCCGCCGCCCCGAGGACCACGGGCCGGCGCGGCAGCCCCCACTTGAGCGTGGACCGCACGACAGCGGCCGCGCACTCCTCCAGCGTCTCCTCGCCCGCGGCCTCGGGGATCTCCGCCCGGCGGCGCCGTTCCGCGTCGCGGATCCAGCCGCCGGGCAGATGCAGCCGCCAGTTGACCGGCGCGCTCGCCTGCTCGGAGGCGAACCAGAGGCCGAACGCCTGCTGCCCGCTGTCCGGACGGCCCGCGCGCGGCACGAACTGCCGGCCGACGCCCACCGAGTGCTCGCCGACCTTGGGGATGGCCATCGGCTGCACCACCCAGGCCGCCGGGGCGACGGCGTCCTGGAGCCGCTGGGCCAGGGCCGCTCGCAGCGGCGACCAGTCCCAGGTGGAGGCGGCGATGAGGTGGTGCAGGCTCTGCTCGGCCGCCCCGCCGCCGACCGCGGAGGCGATCCGGCGCACTGACTTGCGGCCGTCCGCGGCGAGCAGTCCGCGCACGTACTGCTCGGCCCACCAGCGCTGGTCCTTGCGGCGCAGCACCTGCGGGAAGAGCGCGGCGGACAGCTCGGCCACGACGTCCGGCGGCTGGTGGAAGCCGGCCCAGCCGAGGTCCGCGCCGGGGCGGTCGAAGACGGCTTCACCGAAGTCGGCCTCGCTGAAGTCGGCCTCGCTGAAGTCGGCCTCGCTGAAGTCGGCTTCGCTGAAGTCGGCCTCGCCGAACACGGCTTCGCTGAAGACGGCTCTGCTCACGGTGACGCCTGCCTCTCTCGCCCGCTGACTTCTGACGCGTCCCACCCTGCCGAGCGGCCGGGCGTCCGCAGGAGGTGCCCGGGGAACCCCGTCCGCCCGGCAGATGGTGACCGGACCACCACACCGGGTCGCCGACCGGCGGACGAAAGCGCTCCGCACGGACTCCGGGAGGTGGTCCGGCCACCATCCGCGGCCCGGCGCTCCCTGTGCCCGGGGGGCGACCTGACGGATTCCTGTGGACCTGATGAGGATCACGGACCGTGCTTGTGACACCCCCGGCCCGCTCCACACAGTGAGGGTCGTGATCAACGCCCGGCACCGGGGCCCGACCGCAGGGCGACCGGAACGCGCCGGGTTCCCTTCACCACCGTCCGGGGGCCGTTCATGCCGTCACCACACCTAGCCGACGCCGTCGGCGCCCATCGCGAAAGACGTGCCGACCGCGTCGCCCTGTCCTGCTGCCACCAGAGCGTCACCTACCGGCAACTCGACGACCTGACCTCGGCGTTCGCCGACCAACTGGACCGCCTCGGCCTCACGCCGGGTGCCGTCGTCTGCGTCCCGGCCCACAAGTCGCCGCAGACCGTCGCCCTGCTGCTGGCCGTGTTCCGCAAGGGCCTGGTCGCCCTCGTCCCCTCGCCCGACCTCGGGGCCGAGGCGCTGGCCCGGCTGAGCCGGCAGGCACGTGCCGTTCAGCTGCTCGGCGCGGACGAGCGGGGCACGCTGTCGGCCGAGCCGATACCGCCCGACGAGACCGAGGCGGCCGGGTTCGCGATCCCCGACCCCGGCCGCACCCGGCTGCTGCTCACCACCTCCGGTTCCACCGGAACCCCGAAGATCGTGCCCATCCCCGCCGACGGCTTCACCGCCTTCGCCGACTGGGCGACCCACGCCTTCGGCCTCACCGGCGACGACGTCGCCCTCTCCTACGCCCCCCTCAACTTCGACCTCGCGCTGCTCGACGTATGGACCTTCCTGCGGCTCGGCGCCCAGGTCGTCCTCGTCGGCAAGGAGCAGGCCGCCGACGCGGGCCGGCTCGCCGAGCTCGTGAGCGGGCGGGGGGTGACCTTCGTCCAGGGCGTGCCGATGCTGCACCGGCTGCTCGCGCAGGGCCCCGCCCAACCCACCGTCCGGCAGGCCGTGTTCACCGGCGAGGCGATGCCGGCCGACCTGCTGCCGGCGGTGTTCGAGACGTACCCCGCCGCGCGCTGCCACAACGTCTTCGGCTGCACCGAGACCAACGACTCCTTCGTGCACGAGGTCCCCCGCACCCCGGACCCGCAGGCCAGGATGCCGATCGGCCGCCCCCTCCCCGGCGTACGCGCTCTCGTGCTCGCCCCCGACGGAACCCCGCTGGACGGCCCCGGCACCGGCGAACTCGTCGTCGCCACGCCCTTCCAGACCGACGGCTACCTCCGCACCGCCCTGAACGAGCAGGCGTTCACCGAGATCGACGGCCACGCCCACTACCGCACCGGCGACATCGTCACCCGCGCCGCGGACGGCCTCGTCCACCTCGAAGGACGCGCCGACTGGCAGGTCAAGGTGCGCGGCATCCGCACCAACCTCCAGGAGGTCGAGGCCGTCATCACCACCCATCCCGATGTCGCCGAGGCGGTCGTCGTCGCCCTGCCCGACGACCAGGCGGGCGCCCGCCTGCACGCCAGGGTGACCCTGCGCCCGACCGCCGCGCTGACCGGCCTCGGCCTGCGCAGCCACGTGGGCGCACGGCTGCCCCGGCATGCCATCCCGTCCTCGGTCCAACTCACCGACCAGCCGCTGCCCCGCACCTCCACGGGCAAACCCGACCGCAACCGGATCAGAGACGACCGCATGAAGGAGACCGCGACCGCATGACGACCACACCGACCCCCCACGCCATAGCCGACGAACTGCGCACCCACATCGCCGCCGAGTACCTGGCCGGCGAGGACGCCTCCGACCTCACCGACGACTTCGACCTCGTCGCCTCCGGCGTCATCGACAGCCTCGGCCTCGTCCGGCTGGTGTCCCACATCGTGACCGCCTATCAGGTCCCGGTCGACGACCTCGAGATCAAGCCGGAGCACTTCCGGAACATCGCCGCGATCACCGAGCTGATCGTCCGGCACTCCGCGCCCGCCGCGGCCTGACCCCGCACCACCCCCCACCGAGAATCCGAGGAGAATCCCTGTGTTCACGCGCACCGTTGACGAAGTCGCCCCCGTCGAGTGGGGCAACGGCACCAGCCACCGGCTGCTCGTCGAGGCCGACCGGATGGGCTTCGCCTTCGCCGTGACCCTGGTCCGCCAGGGCACCACGAGCGCGCTTCAGTACCGCAACCACCTGGAGGCCTGCTACTGCGTCGCGGGCTCCGGCGAGGTCGTCGAGAAGGACGGCACCCGGCACAAGATCATGCCGGGCACGATCTACGTCCTCGACGAGCACGACCCGCACTACCTCATAGCCTCCGACTACGAGGACCTGCACCTGGTCTCGGTCTTCAACCCGCCGATCGTCGGCAACGAACGGCACACCCTGTCCGAGGACGGCTTCTCCCAGTACTGACGGCCCGACAGCCCTACGGCGTCACGGTTCGACCGTTCAAGGAGCAGCCATGTCCGATCAGCCACCCCCCTCCGACCTCCTCCACCTGATGGCCCCCTGGGCCGACCGCCTCAACGCCGATCTCGAAGGCCTCGACCACCGGGCCGAGTTCCCCCGGGACAAGTGGGCGGCCGTCCAGGACTCCGGCCTGCTGCGCACCCCCTTCGCCCCCGCGTACGGCGGCCACGGCCGGTCCCTCACCGAGACCATGCGGGCCCTGGAAGGACTGGGCCGCGTCTCCCACGACTCCGGCCTGTCCTTCTCCGCCTCCACCCAGATCGTGTCCGTGGGCACACCGCTCCAGCGGTTCGGCGACGACGACCTGAAGGAGCGCTACCTCCCGAAGATCGTCTCCGGCGATCTGATCACCGCCCACGCCATCACCGAGGAGTCCGGCGGCTCCGACGCGATGAACATCTCCACCACCGCCGTCCGCGACGGCGACCACTACGTCGTCAGCGGCGCAAAGATGTTCATCACCAACGCCCCCGTCGCCGACGTCTTCCTCCTCTACGTCCGCACCGGCGCCCCCGGCCCGTTCGGCCTGACCTGCCTCCTCGTCGAGGCCGGGACGCCCGGCCTGGAGGTCGGGCCGGCCATGGACAAGATCGGGCTGCGCACCAGCCCGCTCGGCACCCTCGCCTTCGACGGACTGCGGGTGCCGGTCGCCCAGCGGGTCGGCGGGGAAGGCGCCGGGTTCCTCGTCCTGGACCACGTGATGAAGCGCGAGGTGCTCTACTCCTTCTCCATCACGCTCGGCGAGATGACCCGCCGCCTGGAGGAGACGGTCCGCTTCGCCAAGGACCGCACCCAGTTCGGCCAGTCCATCGGGAAGTACCAGGCGATCTCCCACAAGATCGCCACCATGAAGATCCGGACCGAGACCGCCCGCAAGTGGCTGCGGGACACCGGCGCGAAAGTGGAGGCCCGCAAGGACGCCGCCCTCGACCTCGCCGCCACCAAGACCGTCGTATCGGAGGCGAACGTGCAGAACGCCCTCGACGCGGTCCGCATCCACGGCGGCCGCGGGGTCCTCACCTCCCACGGCGTCGAACGCGGACTGCGCGACTCCGTCGCCGGGACCATCTACTCCGGCACCAGCGAGATCCAGCGCACCCGGATCGCCAGCCTCCTCGGCCTCTGACCAGGGAACCAGTCATGACCATCACCGACGTGCCCAGCAGCCTCACCGCGCCCACCGAGTTCCTGGACTACGAGTCCGACGCCGTCCAGACCTTCATCGACGACGTCATCGCCGACCGCTTGGCCGACCGCCGCGAGAACGCCGTGAAGCTGTACTACGCGGTCCGCGACTCCGTCCACTACGAGGTCTACGGCGCCGACCTGTCCCGCGAGGGCCTCAAGGCATCCCGCACCGCCACCACCAAGTCCGGCTTCTGCCTGCACAAGTCGGCCCTGTTCGCCGCCGCCGTACGCTCCCTCGGCATCCCCTCGAAAGTGGTCTACGGCGACGTCCGCAACCACCTCGCCTCGCCCCGTCTGATCGAGCACATCGGCGGCGACGTCTTCTTCCACGGCCTCACCCAGATCCACCTCGACGGCCGCTGGGTGAAGGCCACCCCCGTCTTCAACAAGCTGCTCTGCAAGCTCTACGGCATGCAGGCCCTGGAGTTCGACGGGCGCACCGACAGCCTCTACCACCCGCACGGCAGCGGCGCCCCCATGGAGTTCCTCAAGGACCACGGCGCCTTCGACGACGTGCCCTACGAGTTCGTGATGGCGTCCATGCGCACCGCACACCCGCGGTTCCTGGACGGCGCCGGAACCGGCACGGTCTCGGGCGGCTCGCTCGTCCTCGAAGCCGACGCTGCGGCCGACACCGACACCGACACCGACACCGACACCGACACCGACGCCGACTCCGCCTTGTCGCCCACCCCCCACAGCTGAGGAGCACCCGCATGACCGTCACCGTCACCGCCCCCGACCCCACCCTCCTCGACATCGACGAGGAGGTCCGCGAGGCCCTGCACGAAGGCCGCCCGGTCGTCGCCCTGGAGTCCTCGGCCATCCCGCACGGCCTGCCCTACCCCGCCAACCTCGACCTCGCCCTCGACATCGACGCCGCCGTCCGCGCCGAGGGCGCCGTCCCCGCCCGGGTCGCCCTGCTCGACGGCCGGATACGCATCGGCATGACCAAGGAGCAGCTCGAACTCTTCGCCGCCGACCCCGCCGTACCCAAGGTCAGCACCCGCGACATGGGCATCACGCTGGCCCGCGGCGGCTCCGGCGCCACCACCGTGTCCTCCTCCCTGGTCGCGGCGGAGCTGGCCGGCATCAGGGTGTTCGCCGTGGCCGGCATCGGCGGGGTGCACCGGGACGCCCCGGACACCTTCGACATCTCCGCCGACCTCGTGCAGTTCACCCGCAGCAAGGTGGCCGTGGTCTGCGCGGGCGCCAAGTCGATGCTCCACCCGGCGTGGACCCTGGAGTGGCTGGAGACGGCCGGCATCCCCGTCCTCGGCTACCGCTGCGACGACTTCCCCGCCTACCTGAGCGTCAGCAGCGGCATCCCCAACCCGCACCGCCTGGACGACCTGCGCGAGATCGCCTCGGTCGTCCTCGCCCACTGGCGGGCCGGCAACGCCACCTCCCCGCTGATCACGCACCCGATCCGCGAGGAGGACGGCATCCCGTCCGCCGACATCGAGACCGCCCTCGCCGACGCCACCGCCGAGGCCAAGGCCGCCGGCGTCACCGGCCCCGCCATCACCCCGTACCTCCTCAAGGCGATCTCCCAGGCGACCGCGGGCCGCACCTCGGCCGCCAACCGGTCGGTCCTGCTGTCCACCGCGAGCCTCGCCGGGCGGTTCGCCGCCCAGTTCGCCCTCGAACTGGCGGCGGGAGCGGACTCGTGACAGCCGCCCAGGGACCCGACGCCGTCCTCTTCGACCTCGACGGCACCCTCCTCGACACCCCCGGCGCCATCGCAGGTGTCCTCGCCCGGGTACTGGAGCGCACCGGCCGCCCCGACGTGGCCGACGACCGGATCCGCGCCACCGTCGGCAAGCCGCTCGGAGCCGTCTTCGCCGAACTCACCGCCCTCCCCGAGGAACACCCGGACGTGACCACCGCGGTCGCCCTGTTCCGGGAGCTCTTCCGCGAGGAAGTCGTCCCCAAGGCCGCCGACCTGGTCTTCCCCGGCGTCCCCGAACTCCTGGGCCGACTACGGGCCGAAGGCCGCAGAACCGCGATCTGCACCAGCAAGATCCGGACCAGCGCCCTCGAACTCCTCGAACCCGCCGGCCTCCTCGACGCCTTCGACGCCGTCGTCTGCCACGGCATGGCCCCACGCGGCAAACCCCACCCCGACCTGGCCCTGCTCGCCGCCCGCTCGGTCGACGTGCCGCCCGGCCGATGCGTGGTCGTCGGCGACGCCGTCGACGACATGCGGATGGCCGCCGCGGCCGGCATCCCCGCGATCGGCGTCACCTACGGCGTCGCCACACGCCACCAACTGACCGAGGCAGGAGCCCGGGCGGTGGCCGACACGGTCGAGGAACTGGCCCAGGCGCTCACCCCCGCCCGAGCCCCCCAGGCACCTCACCTCTGACGGCACGACAGACGACGCCGCTGACAGCACACCCGACGGCACGACTACAGAACCAGGCGGTCACCCCACCATGCCCCTACCCACCACACCCCCCGCGCCGGCGGCGTCCCGCGGACTCCTCGGCGGGCTCATCACCCTCTCCGCGGCCCAGTTCCTCATCGCGCTCGACTTCTCCGTCATCTTCGTCGCCCTGCCCGACATCAGCGCCGACCTGGACCTGTCCGGCACCGCCAAGCAGTGGGTCGTCAGCGCCTACTCCGTGTTCTTCGCCGGCTTCCTGATCGTCGGCGGGCGGATCGGCGACCGGCTCGGCGCACGCAAGCTGTTCATGGCCGCGCTGGTCCTCTTCGGCATCGCCTCGCTACTGGGCGGCCTCGCCGCCAACGCCGCCCTGCTGCTGATCACCCGCGCCCTCCAGGGCATCGCCGCGGCCTGCCTCCAGCCCTCGATCCTCGCCCTGGTGAACACCACGTTCCCCGCCGGAAAGGAACGCACCCGGGCGCTCGCCGTCTGGGGCACCGTCGGCGCCAGCGGCCTCGCCGCCGGTGTCGTCATCGGCGGCCTGCTGACCAGCCTCTCCTGGCGCTGGACGTTCTTCGTCAACCTGCCCTTCGCCGTGCTGTGCGTGCTCGCCGCCCCCAAGTTCCTGCCGGGCAAGGCCGAGCACGGCCGCACCACCGCACTCAACGTCCTCAACGCCGTCCTGTGCACCGCCATGGTCCTCGTCTCCGTCTTCGGCCTCACCCTCGCCGCCGACGCCGGCTGGACCGACCCCCTCACCCTCGGCAGTTTCCTCGCCGCAGCCGTCCTGCTGGTGCTCTTCGCCGGACGCGAGCGGGTCAGCACCCAGCCCCTGGTCGACCCCGTACTGCGCCGCACCCGCAGCCTCGTCATGGGCTGCTCCTCCTCCGCGCTCTACATGGCCAGCGTCGCGGGCGTCGAGTTCTACCTGGTGACGCTGCTCCTCCAGGACGGCCGCGACTACGCCCCACTCGCCGCCGGCATCGCCTTCCTGCCGCTCGCCGCCTGCATCACCTTCGGCAACATGATCGCCGGAAAGATCATCGGCCCCTTCGGCGTACGCCGCTCGCTGACCCTGGCCTTCACCGTCGGCGCGCTCGGCCTCGCCCTGCTCGGCGTCTCCGCCACCCACCACGGCTACCTCGCCGCGATGCTGCCCGGCCTCGTCATCAGCGGACTCGGCCACGGCATGATCTACACCTCGATGTTCGTCGGCGGCACCCGCGACGTGGACGACCGCAACCAAGGCGTCGCCGGTGCCCTGATGACCACCACGCAGTACGCGGGCGGCGCCTTCGGAGTCGCCGCCCTGGTCCTCGTCCTCGGCACCGACCCCGGCGACGAGGCCTTCCGTACGGCGTTCCTGCTCGCCGGAGGCGTCGCCCTGGCCGGCGCGGTGATCGCGTGGATCGGCTTCGGAACGACCACGGAAGCCACCGACCGGATCACGGAAGCCACCCCCACCCCGGTGGGTGAGCACTGATGACCACCCCCGCCGCCCGCCTCGGCATCCTCGTCATCCACAACGACCCCGTGCCCGAGACCGAGATCTGGCGCATGGCCCCTGACTCCGCCTCGGTCCACACCGCCCGTTTCGAGTGCCCCCGCCCCGCCGACACCGAGTACGTCGGCAGCCCGGCCGCGGCCCTCGCCAACGCCCCCGACGTCATCCGGGGCCTGGACCAGCTGGGCCGGCTGGGCGCACACAGCATCGCTCTCTGCTTCGGATCGAGCAGCTTCTTCGGCGGACCCGCCTTCGACACCGAGTTCATCGAGGCGGCCGGCGCCCACGCCCACGGCGTCCGGGTCTACACCGCGGCCACCGCCATCACCGCCGCCCTCCAGACGACCGGTGTGCGCCACCCGCTGCTCGTCATGCCGCCCTGGTTCACCGAGCCCACCTTCCGGGCCACGGAGGAGTACCTCGGGAAACTCGGCATCGACGAGACCAGCCTCGTCCAGTTCCAACTCGGCCCGGAGTGGGACGGCATCCCCCGCTACAACGCCTTCGACGAGGGCGCCCACTGGACGATCGACCCCGCCGAGGTGCACCAGCAGGTCGCCAAGGCGTTCCACACCCCGGACGCCCCACGCCCCGACAGCGTCCTGATACCCGGCAGCGGCTTCCCCTCCCTGGGCGCGGTCGCCCCCCTGGAACAGGAACTCGGCGTCCCGGTCATCACCTCGAACCAGGCGGTGCTCTGGTACGGCCTCCAGCTCACCGCACCCGACAGCACCCCGGACACGGCAACGGCCGGGAGCCTCTTCGGCCGACGTTTCACGTGAAACATCGCTGTGGGGCGGAAGGCACCTTCACACCTCCCGCCCCACAGCACCACTCACAGAGCCGAACGGACCCATCGGACCCATCGGCCCCACCAGCTCAAGGAATCAGCTGTCACCGCCGTTCGTCGCGGTGCGCCGCCTCCTCCTCAGCCTGCTTGGCCTGCACCTCGGGGTCGAGAACGGACTGACCGCTACCGTCCACCGACGTCAGCCGACCCGACTCGGGCACCTCCGTCGCGGCGGGCGGCTCGACCAACCAGTCCGGGTTGGCCTGCTTGTCCCACCACTTCCACGCCGCGAAAGCGCCGCCCGCCAGCAGCCCGGCAACCGCCAACGCCTTCGCAACCCGGCCGGCCCTCGCCCGCCGCGCATGCTTACGCGCCAGCTTCTCGATCTCCTTCGGCGAAACCTGGCCACGCAACGCGGCCAGAGCGGCCACCCCACGCGCAGCAGCCTCGTCCCTCACAGGACCGGCCGCAGCCACGGCCTGCTCGATCCTCGGCCGTGAATAATCAGCGGCCTGCCGGGCAGCCTTACGGGTGCGCTCGGCGGCCTCATGGGCGGCCTGGTCGACCTTCGGCGGCACATGCGTACGGGCCTGTTCCAGACGCGGCGCCACATGCGCGCCGTACTGGACGCGGGCTTGCTCGGCCGCCAGCGACACCCTCGGCGCGAGCCGTACACGCGCCTCCTGTGCGTAGTGCGAGGCCCTGTCCTTGGCCGTGTCGGCGTAGGGCGCCACCACTTCCGCGGCGTGCAGCACGCTGTCCTTCGCCGAACCGGTCGCGGCGCGCACGCTGTCAATGCGGGTCACGGGAATCCTCCTCCTCGGTGGCGTACGGTAATTCGACTTTCCACCCTTTTACGGATCATGCATGCCAACAGCAGGAGAGGCATGCGAGGGCGGGCATACGGGGCAACGGGAGCTTGCCGTCGACAATGCCACGGATCGTCGAAGAGCGCGCCCGACCCGGGAGGACTCGCCCCTTTTTCTCCGAACAGCGTCTGAACGAGACCTCCACCGAGGCGACGGGCGCCGAACCACCCGGGCCGTGCGAGGATCGCAGGGTCACAGAAAGACAACGGAAGGCACACCGTGGCAGAGCAGCTCTACGCCACCATCAGGACCAACCAAGGCGACATCGAAGTCCGGCTGCTGCCGAACCACGCCCCCAAGACAGTCCGGAACTTCGTCGAGCTCGCCCAGGGCGAGCGTGAGTGGACCCACCCCGCCACCGGCGAGAAATCCACCGACAAGCTCTACGACGGCACGGTCTTCCACCGCGTGATCAGCGGATTCATGATCCAGGGCGGCGACCCCCTGGGCAACGGCACCGGCGGCCCCGGCTACCAGTTCGAGGACGAATTCCACCCCGACCTCCGCTTCGACCGGCCCTACCTCCTGGCCATGGCCAACGCCGGCCCCGCCACCAACGGCTCGCAGTTCTTCATCACCCTCGGCCCCACGACGTGGCTGAACCGCAAGCACACCATCTTCGGCGAAGTCACCGACGCCGGCAGCCAGAAGGTCGTCGACACCATCGCCGCCACCCCCACCAACCCCAACACCAACCGCCCCCTCAACGACGTCGTCATCGAAACCGTCGCCGTCGAGACCCGCGCACACTGACACCAGCACCCGCAGGGAACAAAACGCCCCGCCCGTCCGTAAGGATGGACGGGGCGGTTTCATTGCATACGACGACGTAGGGGACGACCTCATGGACCAGGCGCCAGGCAGCCCACAGCAGGAACAGGGCCTGCCCGGCTGCTACCGCCACCCCGACCGCGAGACCGGCATCCGCTGCACCCGCTGCGAACGCCCCATCTGCCCCGAGTGCATGATCAGCGCCTCCGTCGGCTTCCAGTGCCCCCACTGCGTCCGCACCGGCTCCGGCACCGGCCACGCCCCGGACGCGGCGACACCCCGCACGCTCGCCGGAGGCACGGTCACCACCAACGCCCGCCTCATCACCACGCTCCTCGTCGCCATCAACCTCGCCGTCTTCATCGCCGTCCAGTACTCGGACTCGCTCCTCAACGACCTCGTCCTCATCGGCTCCTGGCCACCGGCCCCCTTCACCCCCACCGAAGGCGTCGCCGACGGCCAGTGGTACCGCCTGCTGACCTCGATGTTCACCCACCAGGAGCCCTGGCACATCGGCTTCAACATGCTGAGCCTCTGGTTCCTCGGCGGCCCCCTCGAAGCCGCCCTCGGCCGCGCCCGCTACCTCACGCTCTACCTGGTCTCCGGCCTCTGCGGCAGCGTCCTGGCCTACCTTCTGGCCTCCCCGACCACCGCCACCCTCGGCGCCTCCGGCGCGATCTTCGGCCTCTTCGGCGCCACCGGCGTCCTCATGCGCCACCGCAACTACGACCTGCGGCCGATCATCGCCCTGCTGGTGATCAACCTGATCTTCACCTTCAACCCGAGCTTCAACATCTCCTGGCAGGCCCACATCGGCGGCCTCGTCGGCGGCCTCGTCATCGGCTACGCCATGATCCACGCCCCGCGCGAGCGCCGCGCCCTCGTCCAGTACGGGACCTGCGCGGTCGTCCTCGTCGTGATCGTCGCCCTGACTCTGCTGCGCACGGCCCAGCTCACCTGAGCTCGAAAAGCCCCGTTGTCCACAGCGGGTTGCGAATCTTGTGCATAGTGTGCGCGAACAACTGTGCCCCCTGTCGCTGACCCGTGTTTCCGCAGGTCAGGCAGGGGGCGAACAGATTTGCGGGAGCCGGTGTGGCAGTCGTACCGGCGTCAATCCAGTCGTACCGGCGTCAACCCTCTGTGAGTTATCCACAGATCGTCGTTCTATTGTCCCCAGGCAGCCTGTGGATACTTCTTCGATCTGTGGATAACTCAGCGAACAGCTCGGGGCAGAGCTACTTCCACTGGGTGGAAACGCCGAATCCGGCGGCGATGAAGCCGAAGCCCACCACGATGTTCCAGTTGTCCAACGCGTCGATGGGCAGCGAGCCGTCCGTCACATAGAAGACGACGATCCAGGCCAGCCCGATGACGAACAGGGCCAGCATCACGGGCGCGACCCAGGCGCGGCTGTTCAGCTTGATGCTGGTCGCCTGCTTCGCCGGCGGCGGCGTGTAATCGGCCTTCTTGCGGATACGTGACTTCGGCACGAGGGTCTCTCCTGTCGATGCGCTGCGTGGCCGCGCAGGTAGCTGGGTCGGGCTCGGGGCAGCGTACAAGGGGACACTGAGTGCTCCCCCGGGCGTCCGTTAGCGTAGTGCTTCCGCGGCGCCGAAGGAGATAAGGGTACGTTGAGCAATTCTGCCAACCCCCAGGGGATGGGATCCACCCCTGCCCGCGGCCGACGTTTCCGGCCCGTGCGGCTGCTCACGGTGGCCGTCTTCGCACTCGCGGGGCTCATCTTCTTCACCAGTTTCAACACGGCCAAGGGCACCAACATCCGCACGGATGCCTCGCTGCTGAAGCTTTCCGACCTGATCCTGGAGCGCAGCCACAAGAACGGTCAGCTCGACGAGTCCAACGGCGCCCTGCGCGACGACGTCGAGGCGCTGGCCGAGCGGGACGACGGTTCGACCAAGGCCGAGGACGAGAAGCTGGCGGGGCTGGAGAAGAAGGCGGGCACCCAGCAGCTGAAGGGCGAGGCGATCAGCGTCACGCTCAACGACGCCCCGCCGGACGCGACGGCCAAGCTCCCCGGCTATCCCGAGCCGCAGCCCGACTACCTCGTCATCCACCAGCAGGACCTCCAGGCCGTGGTCAACGCGCTGTGGCAGGGCGGCGCGCAGGGCATCAAGGTCATGGACCAGCGGCTGATCTCCACCAGCGCCGTGCGCTGTGTGGGCAACACGCTGATCCTCCAGGGCCGGGTCTACTCGCCGCCGTACAAGATCACGGCGGTCGGGGACCCGGACAGGCTGAAGCAGTCGCTGGCCGCCAGCAAGGCGATCCAGAACTACATGGTCTACGTCAACGTCTACGGCCTCGGATGGAAAGTCGAGGACGACGGAGCGGTGACTCTGCCCGGCTACTCGGGCACAGTGGATCTGCAGTACGCCAAGCCTGTGGAGTAGGTCTCTCCGGGAGCCGCCGGTGCGAGTACGTCTCGTCGTCAGGACCCTCAGCGAACTCTGCATCACCGTCGGCGCCGTCATAGTCCTGTTCGTCGTGTACGTGCTCTTCTGGACCGGCGTGAAGGCCGACAACGTCATGGGTGAGCAGATCGACCAGCTCCAGGAGCAGTGGTCGAGGGGGAAGGTGGAGCAGCCGAAGGCCACCGGGGGCGCCGAGGCTTCCGCGAGCCCGTCCGCTCCGGCGCCGTACAAGAAGGACAAGCCCTTCGCGATCATGTACATCCCGCGTCTTGGTTTCACGTGGAACAAGCCGGTGCTGGAGGGGACGGCGGTCGGCACCCTGAAAAAGGGCCTGGGCCACTACGCGCGGACCGCGCAGCTGGGCCAGGAGGGCAACTTCTCGGTGGCGGGGCACCGGCGGACGTACGGCGACCCGTTCAAGGACTTCCCGAAGCTGCGGCGCGGGGACGCGGTGGTGCTGACGGACGGGGCGACCTGGTTCACGTATCGGATCGACAAAGGGCCCTACAAAACCGTACCCACGGACGTTGAGGTGATCGATCCTGTGCCACGTAACTCCGGGTATACGCGGTCGGGGCGCTATCTCACCCTGACCACGTGCGATCCGGAGTGGGGTCACAGCGACCGGTTGATCGTGTGGGCGCATCTGGACTCCACACAGCCTGTGGAGGCAGGGAAACCGGAGGCGCTGCGCCGTTAGTCTGGTGGCTGTACGGCGTGAGTCTGGTGCCGTGGTGCGACGGAAGGGACGGCATGTACGGCTGGATCTGGCGGCATCTGCCGGGGAACGCGTGGGTGAAGGCGCTGCTCTCACTCGTGCTGGCGCTTGCTGTGGTCTACGTCCTCTTCCAGTACGTCTTCCCGTGGGCCGAACCGCTGCTGCCCTTCAACGATGTGACGGTGGACAACCAGTGAGTGCGCGGATTCTCGTCGTGGACAACTACGACAGCTTCGTCTTCAACCTGGTGCAGTACCTGTACCAGCTGGGCGCCGAGTGCGAGGTGCTGCGCAACGACGAGGTGTCGACGGCGCATGCCCAGGACGGCTTCGACGGCGTCCTGCTGTCGCCGGGGCCGGGGACGCCGGAGGAGGCGGGCGTCTGCATCGAGATGGTCCGCCACTGCGCGGCGACCGGGGTGCCGGTCTTCGGTGTCTGCCTCGGCATGCAGTCGATGCAGGTGGCGTACGGCGGGGTCGTGGACCGCGCGCCGGAGCTGCTGCACGGCAAGACGTCGTTGGTGGAGCACGAGGGCAAGGGTGTGTTCGCGGGCCTGCCGAGCCCGTTCACGGCGACGCGCTACCACTCGTTGGCGGCGGAGCCAGGGACAGTCCCTGCCGAGTTGGAGGTGACTGCCCGGACGCGCGACGGCATCATCATGGGGCTGCGGCACCGTGAACTGCCCGTCGAGGGTGTCCAGTTCCACCCCGAGTCGGTGCTCACCGAGCACGGTCACCGGATGCTGGCCAACTGGCTGGTGGAGTGCGGCGACCAGGGTGCGGTGGCACGATCTGCGGGGCTGGCCCCGGTGGTGGGCAGGGCCACGGCGTGACCGCACTGCGCCCCGAGCGCGAGTCGGAGGCCTCGTACGGGGAGCAGCAGCCGTACGAGCCCTACGAGCCTTATGTGCCGCCTCTGGATGACGAGACGGTGGCGCTCAGGCTCTCCGACCTGTCGGAGCGAATAGGTGGGGCTACGTCTGGGGCTACGTCGCCCTCTGGCGCCTCGTCCGTCACAGGAGCCACTGGGAGTCCCACAGGTGGCCGTGCGGCCCGCAGGAAGGCCGCCAAGCGGCGTGGTGGGCGTCATGGGGCGGGAGCGAGCCCCTCCACGGAGTCGGCGGAGGCTGCGGATTCCCCGGATGAGTCCTCTGCTCCCCTCTCCCGTGTCGAGGCCCGTCGGCGGGCGAAGGCCCGTAAGCCCAGCCCAGGGGTGCTCGTCAGCCGGGCGATCGGTGAGGTGTTCATCACCACCGGTGTGCTGATGCTGCTGTTCGTCACGTACCAGTTGTGGTGGACGAACGTGCGGGCGCATGCGCAGGCCGGCAAGGAGGCGAGCAACCTCCAGGAGGAGTGGGAGAGCGGGAAGCGGGCGCCGGGTGAGTTCGCGCCCGGGCAGGGTTTCGCCCTGCTCCACATTCCCAAGCTGGACGTGGTCGTGCCGATAGCCGAGGGCGTCAGCAACAAGAAGGTGCTCGACCGGGGCATGGTGGGCCACTACTCGGAGGGCCCGCTGAAGACGGCGATGCCGGGCGCGAAGACCGGCAACTTCGGGCTGGCGGGCCACCGCAACACGCACGGCGAGCCGTTCCGGTACATCAACCGCCTGTCCAAGGGCGACGAGATAGTCGTAGAGACGCAGGACGACTATTACGTGTACAAGATGACGTCGTCGCTCCCGGTGACGTCGCCGAGCAACACGAGCGTGCTGAACCCGGTGCCGCCGCAGTCCGGGTTCAAGGAGCCGGGCCGCTACATCACGCTCACCACCTGCACGCCGGAGTTCACCAGCAAGTACCGGTTGATCGTCTGGGGCAAGATGGTCGAGGAACGGCCGCGCAGCAAGGGCAAGCCGGATGCGCTCGTCAATTAAGGGCAGATGACCAAGTGGCAGCCACCACCGACCACCAAGAGCACACCGACATGCCTTCCGCTCCGCGCCGCCGCCGCGGCATGGGCCCGATCGCGACGGCGGTCAGTGTCTTCGGTGAACTCCTCATCACGGCGGGCCTGATTCTGGGCCTGTTCGTCGTCTACTCCTTGTGGTGGACGAACGTCATCGCCGACCGCGCGGCGGACAAGCAGGCCGACAAGGTCCGTGACAACTGGGCCCAGGACACGGGCCCTGGTGCACTGGACACCGGTGCGGGCATCGGCTTCCTGCACGTGCCCGCGATGAGGAACGGCGAGGTCCTGGTCGAGAAGGGCACGTCGACGAAGATCCTGAACGACGGTGTGGCCGGCTACTACACGGACCCGGTGAAGGCGACGCTGCCGATGTCCGACAAGGACGGCAACTTCTCCCTGGCCGCCCACCGGGACGGCCACGGCGCCAAGTTCCACAACATCGACAAGATCGAGAAGGGCGACCCGATCGTCTTCGAGACGAAGGACAAGTGGTACGTCTACAAGGCGTACGCGATCCTTCCGGAGACGTCGAAGTACAACGTGAAGGTGCTGGGCGCGATCCCGAAGGAGTCGGGGAAGAAGAACGCCGGCAAGTACATCACGCTGACCACCTGCACGCCGGTGTACACGTCTCGGTATCGGTATGTGGTGTGGGGGGAGCTGGTGCGGGTGGAGAAGGTGGATGGGGAGCGGACGTTGCCTAAGGAACTTCAGTAGGTTTCGAGAGTGACATGCCGTCACTCTCGGTATGAGCGGGGCCCGAAGCCGCAACTACCCTTTGCGGCTTCGGGCCCTTTGCGTCATGCCGTATCTACTCCAGGACCTTCAGCGGCTCCCCGGTGCTCCATTCCTCCAGCACGCCGCGGTGTACGGCGGTGATCCCCGTTTCGGCGGCGAGGGCGAGGGCCTCGGGGGTGAAGGGACACGTCGCGACGAAGAGGGCCACTTCCGCGCTGTACAGCACCTTCGCCGATCCGATGAACTTCTGGATGTCGGAGCTTGCGATGGTGAGGTAGGGGGCGCGCCTCTTGCACTGGACGACCATGCGTCGTCCGTCGGCCGTGAGCCCGATGAGGTCGACGCCTCTGTCTCCGTGACCGCCCTGTACGACGACGTTGGTGCAGCCGTCCCGCACCAGCAGCTTGGCGATGTGACGCTCGAACGCGCTGCCGTTCATGGCGTCCATGGCGGCCATGACGCCGATGGCGGGTCGGTCGTCCCGTACCCCTTCGAGCCTTTTCAGTCGCTCGTGGTGCCGACGAAGCCGCCGCTCGATGCGCTGGACGCCGGTGCGCAGGGCGATGAGTTCCCTTCGGTGTTCGCCCGAGGTCTCGATCAGGGCGTTGAACATGGGGACGACGGTCTTGCCGAGGATGTGGGTGATGCGTTGGTCGATGCGGTCGTCGAGGTTGTCGGAGGCTGTGGACGGGGCGGGCGCGGAGTTATCCACAGGCTGGGTGCGGGCCAGGTACTCCATGTCGAGGAGGTACACACGCACCTGACGTGCGACTTCGCTGTCGCGGAGGAGCATGGCGACGTTGAGGACGGCTCGGCGGGAGAAGAGCGCGAGGGATGCGGTGCGCGACTGAATCCCACTGAGCTCCTTAAAGGAGCTCAGTTCTGAACCTGTCAAAACTCGGGTGGTTGCGACCATCGCCGTGGTCACATGCATCCCGTCCGGCAGCAGCGACAGCGCCTTGACTCTGTCGAGTACGTCGGTCCGTTCCAGCACGCTGTCGCGCAGGCTCTTCGATTCCAGCAGCGCGGATTCGTTGATCATGGTTCGCCCTTCTGTTCGGTGTTTGGACTGATCAACGAGTTGTCGTATGTAAGGACACGAGTGCGACTGAGCCCCGGCCCCCTGAGATTCAGGGAGCCGGGGCTCAGTCGTTGCCGTATGTCGGCGTCAGTCCTTCGTCGGGACGCCTATCCGGTCGTACCGCCGAAGAAGTTGGTGCCGCCGTTGTTGCCGCCGCCGCCCTGGTCGGTGGTGAACAGGGTGACGGTCTCGCCCTTGTTGATCGTGCTGCCCGGTTGCGGGTTGGAGGTGACGACCGTGGCGTTGCCGTCCTGGGAGCCCTGGACCTGTACCTGGAGGCCGAGGCCCTGGAGCGTGTTCCTGACGTCGTTCAGCTTCTTGCCAGCGATGTCCTGGGGGATCTGGACCTGCTGGTTCTCCTTGGCCTTACCGATGTGGATCGTCACGGTCGAGCCCTTGTCGACCGAGTTGCCGATGCCCGGGTCGGTGCTGATGACCTTGTCGACCAGGTTGGGGTCGTCGGTCTCCGAGTCGGTGACGCAGTTGCCGGTGAGGTCGTTCTGTGTCATCAGGGCCTTGGCTTCGTCGCAGGTCTTGCCGGCGACGTCCGGAACTGTGGACTTCTTGACCTCGACGGCGACCGTGAGGGTGATCGTCGAGCCCTTCTCCACCTGCTTATTGAAGACCGGATCCTGGTCGAGGACGGAGCCCGCTTCCTCCGTGGACTCCTTCTCCTTCTTCTTGACGACCAGACCGAAGTCCGGGCCTTCGAGCCTCGCCTTGGCGTCGTCGTACTGGTCGCCGATCACGCTCGGCACGGTGACCTTCGGGGCGCCCGTCGAGACCACCAGCTCGACGGTGGACTTCTTGTCGACCTTGGTGCCCGCTTCGGGGTTCTGGTCGCAGATGTTGCCCTTGGGCTGGTCCTCGCACTCCTTCTTGGTGAAGGTCAGCTGTAGATCGCTGTTCGTCGCCATGGTCTTGGCGTTCTCTTGCGTCTCGCCGACAAACGTCGGCACCGCCACCTTGTCATCGGCCGCGTTGTTGCCGCTGAACGCCCACTTCCCGATCAGGATCGCGCCGATCAGGACCAGGACCGCCGCCACGACCAGCAGGATCGTGGAGGTGTTGTTCTTCTTCTGGCGGCGGCGGTCAGGGCGGTCGTCGTAACCGCCGTAGCCCGGGTCGTCCGGGTTCATCGGCGGGAGCATCGACGTGGCGCCGGCGTCCGTCGAGCGGAGCGCGGTGGTCGGCTGGTCGTCGGGGTAGCCGCCGTAGCCGACCGAACCCATCGCCGCCGTGGCCGCGACCGGCTGGCCGTCGAGGCACGCCTCGATGTCGATGCGCATCTCGTCGGCGGACTGGTAGCGGTAGTTCGGGTCCTTGACCAGGGCCTTCAGGACGATCGCGTCCATCTCGGGCGTGATCTCGGGGTCGAAGACCGACGGGGGCTGTGCTTCCTCGCGGACGTGTTGGTAGGCCACCGCGACCGGAGAGTCGCCCACGAAGGGAGGCCTGACCGTCAGCAGTTCGTACAGCAGGCAGCCCGTGGAGTAGAGGTCCGAGCGCGCGTCGACCTGCTCGCCCTTCGCCTGCTCCGGTGACAGGTACTGCGCCGTGCCGATCACCGCGGACGTCTGGGTCATCGTCATGCCGGAGTCGCCCATGGCGCGGGCGATGCCGAAGTCCATGACCTTGACCTGGCCGTTGCGCGTCAGCATGACGTTGGCTGGCTTGATGTCGCGGTGGACGATCTGGTTGCGGTGGGAGTACTCCAGGGCCTGGAGGATGCCGATCGTCATCTCCATCGCCCGCTCCGGCAGGAGCTTGCGGCCGGAGTGGAGCAGCTCACGGAGCGTGGAGCCGTCGACGTACTCCATGACGATGTACGGGATCGAGACCCCGTCGATGTAGTCCTCGCCCGTGTCGTAGACCGCGACGATCGCGGGATGGTTGAGCGAGGCGGCCGACTGGGCCTCCCGGCGGAACCGGGCCTGGAAGGACGGGTCGCGCGCGAGGTCGGCGCGCAGCGTCTTCACCGCCACGGTGCGGCCGAGGCGGGTGTCATGCGCGAGGTAGACCTCCGCCATGCCACCACGACCGAGCACCTGGCCCAGTTCGTACCGGCCGCCGAGGCGACGCGGCTCTTCCATAGTTCCCTACCAGCCCTCTCCGTCGGTCCCGACCGGCACTGGTGTGCGGTCGGGGGCTGCCGTCCGGGCCTACCGTACCCGGCTGGCTTTGTGTGACCTGGCCAAGCCCGTCACCCGATACAGGACCGGTATCCCAACGTGCACGGATGTGAAGGGGGCGTGATGGGGGTCACTTCTTGGAGTTGATGACCGCCTCCATGACGCTCTTGGCGATCGGTGCCGCGAGGCCGCTGCCGGAGATGTTCTCGCGGACGGCGGTCTCGTCCTCGACGACCACGGCCACGGCGACCGGCTTGCTGCCGTCGGCGAGCTTGGCGTACGAGATGAACCAGGCGTACGGGTTCTTGCTGTTGTTCTCGCCGTGCTGGGCGGTACCGGTCTTGCCGCCGACCGTGACGCCGCCCCCGATCTTGGCAGTGGTACCGGTGCCCTTCTCGACCACGGTCTCCATCATCGACTGGAGGATCTGCGCGTTGTCCGGCGACAGCGGCTGGCTCAGTTCCGCCGGGTCGTTCTTCGCGATGGTGTCCAGGTTCGGGGCCTGGAGCTCGTCGACCATGTACGGCTTCATGAGCTTGCCGTCGTTGGCGACCGCGGAGGCGACCATGGCCATCTGGAGCGGGGTGGCGGCGGTGTTGTACTGGCCGATGGAGGACAGGGCGACCTGGGAGTCGTTCATGCCCTCGGAGAAGACGGAGGCGCTGGAGCGGACCGGGGTGAACTGCTCCTCGGTGAAGCCGAACTTCTTGGCCTCGTCCAGCATCTTGTCGTTGCCGAGGTCGTAGCCGGCCTTGCCGAAGACGGTGTTGCAGGACCACTGCAGGGCGACGCGCAGGGTGGCGTTCTCGCAGGGGATGTTGCCCTCGTTCTTCAGCGGGGTCGTGGTGCCCGGCATGGTCCAGGGCAGTGGCGACTTCGTCTTCTCGTCGGCGCTGGAGTACAGGCCGTTCTCCAGGGCCGCCGCCGCGGTGACGACCTTGAAGGTGGAACCGGGCGGGTAGACCTCGCGCAGGGCCCGGTTGAGCATCGGGTCGTCGGGGTTGTTCTTCTTGTCGAGCTTCTTCCAGGCCTCGGCGTCGGAGTCGCCGCCGCCGGCGATCGTTCCGGGGTCGTACGACGGGTAGGAGGCCAGCGCCAGGATCTTGCCGGTGGACGGCTCCAGGGCGACGACGGCGCCCTTGCCGCGCTTGGCGAGGCCCTCGTAGGCGGCCTTCTGGGCGGCGGCGTTGAGGGTGGTCACGACGTTGCCGCCCTCCTTCGCCTTGCCCGTGATCATGTCGAGGGTGTTGCGGAAGAAGAGCCGGTCGTCGTTGCCGGTGAGGATGCCGTCCTCGATGGACTCCAGCTGGTTGGCGCCGTAGGACTGCGAGACGAACCCGGTGACCGGCGCCCACATGGCGCCGTTCTTGTAGGTGCGCTTGAACTTGAAGTCGCCGGTGGTCGTTTCCTTGTGCCCGGTGATGGCCTTGCCGTCGACGATGATGTCGCCGCGCGGGGTGGCGTAGCGCTCAATGGCGACGCGGCGGTTGTCGGTGTCGGTCCTGAGCTCGTCGGCCTTGACGTACTGGAGCCAGTTGTCGCGGATGAGCAGGGCGAGGACGAGCAGCCCGCAGAAGATCGCGATCCGGCGCAGGGGCTTGTTCATGACGGGCGGACCACCTGGGTCATCTCGGCGTCGGGGTTCGGGGCGGGGGCGGGGGCCGGGCGGCGTGCGGTGTCGCTGATGCGGATCAGGATGCCGATGAGGGCCCAGTTGGCGATGACGGAGGATCCGCCGTACGCCAGGAAGGGCATCGTCATACCGGTCAGCGGGATGAGGCCCATGACACCGCCGGCCACGACGAAGACCTGGAGTGCGAAGGCGCCGGACAGGCCGACCGCCAGCAGCTTGCCGAAGGGGTCGCGGGCGGCGAGGGCGGTTCGTACGCCGCGTTCCACGATCAGGCCGTAGATCAGCAGGATGGCCATGACGCCGGCCAGGCCGAGTTCCTCGCCGAAGGTGGCGAGGATGAAGTCGGAGTTGGCGGCGAAGCGGATGAGCTCGGAGTGACCCTGGCCCCAGCCGGTGCCGAGGGTGCCGCCGGAGCCGAAGGCCCACAGGGCCTGCATGGCCTGCTCGGAGTGGACGATGCCGTCGTTGCTGCCGTTGCGGCTGAGCAGGTACTCATGCATCGGGTCGAGCCAGGCCTGGACGCGGGTCTGGACGTGCGGTTCGAAGCTGGCGACGCCGACGGCGCCGGCCGCAGACATCAGCAGACCGAAGACGATCCAGCTGGTCCGCTCCGTGGCGACGTACAGCATGATGACGAACATCCCGAAGAACAGCAGGGACGTACCGAGGTCGGTCTCGAAGACGAGGATGAGGATCGAGATCATCCAGACGACGACGATGGGTCCCAGGTCGCGGCCGCGGGGCAGGTACAGGCCCATGAAGCGGCGGCTGGCCAGAGCGAGCGCGTCGCGCTTGACCATGAGGTAGCCGGCGAAGAAGATCGCCAGCACGATCTTGGCGAACTCACCGGGCTGGATGGTGAAGCTGCCGACCTGGATCCAGATCTTGGCGCCGTAGGTGATGTTGGCGCCGAGGCCCGGGACGAGTGGGAGCAGCAGCAGGAACAGCGCGCCGGCCATCGAGATGTATGTGTAGCGCTGCAGGGTGCGGTGGTCCTTGAGGAAGATCAGCACGGCGATGAAGAGGGTGATGCCCATCGCGGTGTAGATCAGCTGGTTGGTGGCCTTGCCACCGGCCTGTCCGATCTGCTGCAGCAGTTTCGACTGGTCCAGCCGCCAGATGGCCACCAGTCCGAGCCCGTTCAGCAGGGTCGCCAGCGGCAGCAGCAGCGGGTCGGCGTACGGTGCGAACTTTCGTACGGCGAGATGGCCGACGCCCGCCAGGAGCCCGAGCCCCAGGCCATAGCCCAGCAGACCGGCGGGCAGCTCGTCGTTGATGGCGAGGCCCACGTTGGCGTAGGCGAACACCGGGATGACGACGGCGAACACGAGCAGTGCGAGCTCGGTGTTGCGTCGGCTCGGCGTGCCGATCGAGCCGATCGTGGACGTGTGGTGCGTCGGCGAGTTGGTGGTACTGCTCATCGTGTGACGGGGCCTCTCACGTACCGCACTTGCCCGCGACCTGCTTCTCTTCGTCCGAGAGCGTGGGGCCGGGGGTGGGAGTGGGCGCGGTCGGGGTTGCGGACGCGTTCGGGGTCGGTGAGGTCGAGGTGTTCGGGCTGGGCGATGCCTTGGACGTCAGGGAGGAGCGGGTGGTTCCCGTGGTCCCTCCTGCCTCGCCTTCACCGGTCTTGGAGTTCTTCTCGCTCTCGGTCGCCTGCGCCTCGGCCACCTTGCGGCACGCGGAGGCCTGCACGGAGAGTTCGTCGATCTTCTTCTGGGCGGTCTTCAGGCCGCCTTCCGCGATGGTGTTCTCGACGAGCTCCTGCTGGTACGGCTGCAGGTACTTGAGTTCGATCTTCGGGTAGTCCTTCTCCACCTTCGACAGCGAGACCCAGGCGAGGTCCTGGCTGATGCCGCGGTAGAGGGCGACGTGGTCGCCGTTGGCGGCGACGTAGTACTGGGTCTGGGTCCAGCGGTAGCCGCCGTAGAGCCCGCCGCCGATGACGCCGAGGGCGAGCGCGATGTAGAGGGATCTCTTCAGCCACTTACGGCCCTTGCGGGGCTTGACGAAGTCGTCGTCGGAGTAGCCGCCGAAGCCGTCGGTGGAGATGAAACCGGTCACGTCGCCGGAGCCGGGCGGGCCGAACTCGCCGCCCCCGCCGCCCTGTCCGGGGACCTGGCGGCCGAGCCCGGAGGCGCGTCCGGCGGGGGTCTGCATGATGCCGTTGTCGTGCAGGTGGTTCTGGTTCTCGGCGACGGCGCCGACCACGACCGGGGTGTCGTGCAGCTGCCCGGCGAGGGTGTCGCCGGTGTCGAGGTCGAGGACGTCGGCGACGATGACGGTGATGTTGTCGGGGCCGCCGCCGCGCAGTGCGAGCTCGATGAGCTGCTGGACGGTCTCCTGCGGGCCCTGGTAGCTGGCGAGGGTCTCTTCCAGGGTCTGGTGGGAGACGACGCCGGAGAGGCCGTCGGAGCAGATCAGGTAGCGGTCGCCGGCGCGGACCTCGCGGATGGAGAGGTCGGGCTCGACGTGCTCGCCGCTGCCCAGCGCGCGCATCAGCAGGGAGCGCTGCGGGTGGGTGGTGGCTTCTTCCTCGGTGATGCGGCCCTCGTCGACCAGACGCTGCACCCAGGTGTGGTCCTGGGTGATCTGGGTCAGGACGCCGTCGCGCAGCAGGTATGCGCGGGAGTCGCCGACGTGGACGAGGCCGAGGCGCTGGCCCGTCCAGAGGAGGGCGGTGAGCGTCGTGCCCATGCCTTCGAGCTGCGGGTCCTCCTCGACCATGGAGCGCAGCTGGTCGTTGGCGCGCTGCACGGCGATGCCGAGGGAGGTGAGGACGTCGGAGCCGGGGACGTCGTCGTCGAGGGCGACGATGGTGGAGATGGCCTCGGAGGAGGCGACCTCACCGGCGGCGGCGCCGCCCATGCCGTCGGCGATCGCGAGCAGTCGGGGACCGGCGTATCCGGAGTCCTCGTTGCCCTCCCGGATCATGCCTTTGTGCGATCCGGCGGCGAAGCGCAGTGACAGACTCATGCGCACCTCGCCCGTCGGCTCCGGATACATCCGCACGGTGCCCACCCTCCGGTCGGGAGCGCGCCGGGGCCCGGGGTGGGGGCCGCTGCGTGCTCGCTCCGCTCGCGCCTATTCATGATGTAGCACTACTTCCGCAGCTCGATGACGGTCTTGCCGATGCGGATCGGCGCGCCCAGCGGAATCGGTGTGGGGGTCGTCAGCCGGTTTCGGTCCAGGTACGTGCCGTTGGTGGAGCCGAGGTCCTCGACGATCCACTGGCCGTCCCGGTCCGGGTAGATCCGCGCGTGGCGGCTGGAGGCGTAGTCGTCGTCCAGCACGATGGTGCTGTCGTGCGCCCGGCCGAGCGTGATGGTCTGGCCCTGGAGCGCGACGGTGGTGCCGGTGAGGGTGCCCTCGGAGACGACCAGCTTGGTGGGGGCGTTGCGGCCGCGGCGGCCGCCGGCGCTCTGCTGGCGCTGCTGCGGGGGCGCCTGCTGCCGCTGGGCCTGCTGAGGCCGGGCGGCCTCACGCCGGGAGCCGCGCTGGGTGACGCGCGTACCGAACAGGTCGCTGCGGATGACCTGCACGGCCACGATCACGAACAGCCACAGTACGGCCAGGAAACCCAGCCGCATGACCGTGAGGGTCAGCTCTGACATTGCCCCCGCTTCACCCTTCGGCTTGCCTATAGATAACGGTGGTGCTGCCCACGACGATCCGCGAGCCGTCGCGGAGCGTAGCGCGGGTGGTGTGCTGTCCGTCCACCACGATGCCGTTGGTGGACCCGAGATCCTGGATCGTCGAGGGCGAACCGGTCCGGATCTCGCAGTGCCGGCGGGAGACGCCGGGGTCGTCGATCCGCACGTCGGCCTCGGTGCTGCGGCCCAGCACGAGTGTCGCGCGGGAGATCTGGTGGCGGGCGCCGTTGATCTCGATCCAGTGGCGGGTGCGGCCGCCGGGCGCCGGGGCGCCGACGGGTCCGCCGGCGCGCGGTGCCTGGGCGGGCTGCGGGTAGCCGTAGCCGCCGGGGCGTCCGCCGGGGGGCGGCGCGGCCGGCATGGGAGGGGCGCTGGCGGGCGCGGCGGCCTGAGGGTAGCCGTAGCCGCTCGGCGCCGTGGGCCGGCCGGCCGGGGCGGCGGGTGCTGCCGGGGCGCCGGGGCCCTGCTGGTCGGTGGAGGAGGCGAGCGTACGGCTGCGCACCCGGTACAGGCCGGTGTCGAGGTCGTCGGCCTTCTCCAGGTGGACCTTGATCGGGCCCATGAAGGTGTAGCGCTGCTGCTTGGCGTAGTCGCGGACCATGCCGGCGAGCTCGTCGCCGAGCTGGCCGGAGTAGGGGCTGAGCCGCTCGAAGTCCGGTGTGCTCAGCTCCACGATGAAGTCGTTGGGTACGACGGTCCGGTCGCGGTTCCAGATCGTCGCGTTGTTGTCGCACTCGCGCTGGAGTGCGCCGGCGATCTCCACGGGCTGGACCTCGGACTTGAACACCTTGGCGAAGGTGCCGTTGACCAGACCTTCGAGACGCTGCTCGAACTTCTTCAGGACTCCCATGGGGCACCTCCTCCGTAGCTGCTGCCGTCCTGCACCCCGCAGAGCGGGTACTGCCTTACCTGGTACTGCACCTGGTACTGCTTACTGATCGTATCCACGCGCGGGTGGATCGGCTGGTTCCCCCTGTCGGCCTCGTCGACGGGTGTCGACGCCTCCGAAGTTCCCTGTGGAGCTCGTCTTCGAACTCCCGTGGCCGACTCCTCCTTGTCAAGGATCGTAGAGGCGGCCGCAGACCAGTGTCCCGCACCTGACTGTGGACCCCGACCGGCTCCTGGGGAGACGGACGGGACCGGTACGAGGTTGATACGTGAACCGGTCGACGTTGATACGTAGCCGGAGGGGCGGGGGTTCGGTGCCGTCGGAGGAACGTCCTGGTCGGCTGCTGCCCCGGGGAAAGGGATGTGAACCCACCCCGGCCAGCGTGCTAATGTTCTGGGTGTCGGAAGGCGCCAGGCCCGAAAGGGAGCAGGGCCCGAGGACACACCCAATGCGCGGGTGGCGGAATAGGCAGACGCGCTGGATTCAGGTTCCAGTGCCCGCAAGGGCGTGGGGGTTCAACTCCCCCCTCGCGCACCAGCTGAAAGCCCCCAGGTCTCAGACCTGGGGGCTTTCGCGTTGTCCGGCCGCACATCCTGCGAGTGCCGGTGGTGAGGACAATCACATGAGATGTGGCGGCCGGTGGCGGAGGCTACGCGGCTATGCGGCCAGGCGTTCGGTGAGTTCCTTCGCCTTGGTCGTCGCGTCCTCGAGGGCGCGCTCGCGGGAGGCCTCGTAGAGGGGGACCAGTTCGGTCATCGCCGGGTTCTGCGGGGCCATGGTCAGCTCCGGGACGATGAAGTCGACGTCCAGGCCGAGGGTGTCGGCGAGGACCGCCCGCAGGTAGGTCTGCACGTACTCGTAGTCCTCGCGCGGGGTGCCCGGTGCGTACGAGCCGCCGCGGCTGGCGACGATGGTGACCGGGGTCCCCTTGATCTTGGAGTCCTCCGCCATGAAGGTGCGGCCCGCGAGGATCACGTTGTCCAGCCAGGCCTTCAGGGTCGAGGGGATCGAGTAGTTGTACATGGGGGCGCCGATCAGCACCGCGTCCGCCCCTTCCAGCTCCTCGATCAGCGCCACGCGCGCGGCGAAGGCGGCGGCCTGCTCGGGGGTGTGGGTCGCCGGATCGGAGAAGCCGGCGAGGTGGGCGTCGGCGGTGAGGTGCGGCACGGGGTCGGTGGCGAGGTCGCGGTAGATCACCGTGCCCTGCGGGTGCTGCTCCTCCCAGGTCCTGCGGAAGGCGTCCGTGACGGGGCGGGAGGCGGAGGCGCCGTGCGGGAAGACGGAGGAGTCGATGTGGAGCAGCGTGGCCATGAGGGTCTCCAGGGAAGAGGCTCGCTGTGAGCAGCCAAGGGCAGGGGCTCGCGTGAGCGGCTAATAATTCGTACTCGACTATGAATAACACAGGGGCTTACTTTTTTTCATCCCCCTACGGACAGGGCAGTACCCTGGAGGCATGGCGGGCGAGCTGATTCACGGCACCGAAGCGTGCAAGCGGGTCGACGACGGGATCAGCCGCGTCTTCCAGCTGCTGGGGAAGCGCTGGACCGGGCCGATCGTGGCCGTCCTCACCCCGGGACCGGCGTACTTCGTCGATCTGCGCCGGGCGGTCCCCGGCATCAGCGAACGGATGCTGTCCGACCGCCTCACCGAGCTCGCCGCCGCGGGACTCGTCGTGCGCGAGGTCGACGAGGGGCCGCCGCTGCGGGTGTCGTACCGGCTCACGGAGGCGGGGGCCGCGCTGGAGCCGGCGTTCGCGGAGCTGGGACGGTGGGCGGAGCAGTACCTGCCGGGGGGCGGATGCTGAGCCGCACGCCCAGGCGGTGCGTTTTCCACAGCGGTGGAGTTGTCCACAGGGTCTGACGCGTTTCGGCCACCGGCTGTACGGTCTGGACGAGTTGATGTTCGGGCGCGTGCGTGGTCGGGGGAGGCGGTCGGGATGACCGAGGTCGGTGCAGAAGCTGTCGTGCGGGTTTCCGCGGAGGCGGGGCGCAGGCTGCCCCGGGTGCGCGGCTTCGCCGCATGGCCCGTGCAGGGGTCGCCCAAAGAAGAGGGCAAGTCGCTGCGGGGCACGGTCCCGCGCAGTGCGCACGCCGCGCTCGACCTGGACGGCTCCCGTCCGGACGCGGTCGGCGCGGTCGAGGAGTCCAGCAGCGGACGCCTTCCTCACCTCACCCCGATCCGCGTCGGCCGGATGGCGGCCACACCCTTCGCGTTCCTGCGCGGCTCCGCCGGACTCATGGCGTACGACCTGGCGCGCACCCCCATGACCCGGATCGTCGCCCAGCTCTGCGGCGACGCCCACGCGGCCAACTTCGGTCTCTACGGCGACGCGCGCGGCGACCTCGTCATGGACCTCAACGACTTCGACGAGACGGTGCCGGGCCCCTGGGAGTGGGACCTCAAGCGGCTCGCGGCCTCGCTGGTGCTCGCGGGCCGGGAGGCGGGCGCGGACGAGGACACCTGCCGCCAGGCGGCGCACGGCGCGGTGGGCGCCTACCGCCGCACCATGCGCCTGCTCGCCAAGCTCCCGGTGCTGGACGCGTGGAACGCCATCGCGGACGAGGAGCTCGTCTCCCACACCGACGCCCATGACCTGGTCGGCACTCTGCAACGGGTCTCGGAGAAGGCGCGGGCCAACACCAGCGGCCGGTTCGCCGCGAAGTCGACCGAGCCGACCGGGGACGGCGGGCGCCGCTTCGTCGACGCGGCGCCGGTGCTGCGCCGGGTGCCGGACGCGGAGGCCGCGGCCGTCGCCGGCTCCCTGGAGGAGTATCTGGACACGCTCTCCGAGGACCGCCTGCCGCTCCTGTCCCGGCACGCGGTCCACGACGTCGCGTTCCGGGTCGTCGGCACGGGCAGCGTGGGCACCCGCTCGTACGTCGTCCTGCTCCTCGACCACCGCGGCGAACCGCTGGTCCTCCAGGTCAAGGAGGCCCGCCCCTCGGTGCTGCTGCCGCACCTGGTGACCGCCGGCTTCGAGGCGCCCGCCGCCGGGCACGAGGGCCGCCGGGTGGTGCTCGGGCAGAAGCGCATGCAGGTCGTCAGCGACATCCTGCTGGGCTGGACGACCGTCGACGGCCGGCCCTTCCAGGTACGGCAGTTCCGCAACCGCAAGGGCAGCGTCGACCCCGCCGCGCTCGCCGCCGACCAGATAGACGACTACGGCCGCATGACCGGGGCCCTCCTGGCCCGCGCCCACTCCCACAGCACCGACCCGCGCCTGGTCGCCGGGTACTGCGGCAAGAGCGAGGAACTCGACGAGGCGATCGCGACGTTCGCCGTCACCTACGCCGACCGCACGGAGGCGGACCACGCGGAACTGGTGGCGGCGGTGCGAGCGGGGCGGATCGCGGGGGAGATGGGGGTCTGAGGGGGGGAGGGGGGATGGGTGCCGGGTGGTAGAGGACGGTGGTGGGGGCTGACCTGCGCGGTGCCGGGCCGGTGTGGGGCTGACCTGCGCGGTGCCGGGCCGGTGTGGGGCTGACCTGCGCGGTGCCGGGCCGGTGTGGGGCTGACCTGCGCGGTGCCGGGGTGATGTGGGGCTGACGTGCGCTGTGGCGGGCGGGGCGGCGTATGCCGTGCCGGGGGTGGCGCCCCGGTCGTGGCCTACGCTGGTCGGGTGACGACCCCGGAAGCTGAGCAGGGTGGTGTCGCCGGCGGGACGCGGGCGGTGCCCGAGGAGGGTGTGCTCCGGCCGGAGGGCGGTGAGCCCAGGCCCGAGGAGCGGCTTGAGCGGGCCGTGCGGGCCGCCGAGCAGGCGCTGATCGAGTACGAGATCGCGGTGGAGACCTTCCGGGTCGAGGTCGAGAACTTCTCGCGGCTGCATCATCAGAGGCTCGGCCCGATGTACACCCGCCTCGACGAGCTGGACGCGCAGATCGCCGAGGCCAGGGCTGCCCGCAGCGGTGACCCCGAGGACCGGCGCAAGGCGGACGAGGCCCGGGCCCGGGTGATGCCGATGCCGGCCGTGGAGGAGCTGTTCCACGGCTGGATGGACGGCGACGGGCTGTTCCCGGAGGCCGCCGCGATGCTCACGGACCAGCCGGTGCGGCCCCCGCAGCGGGTGCGGCCCAGTGACGAGGCCCGCAAGCTCTACCGCGAGCTGGCCCGCAAGGCCCACCCCGACCTGGCCCAGGACGAGACCGAGCGGGCCCGGCGCGAGGAGTTCATCACCCGTGTCAACGCCGCCTACAGCCGCGGCGACGAACCGCTGCTGCGGGAACTCGCCGAGGAGTGGGCGGCCGGGCCCAAGCCGCCCGAGCAGCGGCCGTCGGAGAGCGAGGAGCTCTACGCCCGCCTCGAATGGCTCGCCCAGCGCAAGGAACTGCTGACCGTCGTGGCGCGGGAGCTGGAGGAGAGCGCGATCGGCGCGATGCTCCGCCTCGCCCCCGACGACCCCGACCGCCTCCTGGAGGAGATCGCCGAGCAGCTCCTCGCGCAGGTCGCGGAGCGGGAGCGGGAGCTGGCGGAGCTGCTGAGCCAGTAGGCGGGGCAGTGGCCGGGGGTGCGTGTACGCCGGGCAGAAGGGCTCCGGCGGGGCTCAGGTAGCCTCGGGACATGAGTTTTGGTGCTGCTTTGCCTTCGGTGGACGTCGCCGGCGTTCCCTCCGACGCTCTCGTGCTGGACGTCCGTGAGGCCGAGGAGTGGGCCGCCGGGCATGTCGAGGGTGCCCTGCACGTCCCGATGAGTGACTTCGTGGCCCGGTTCGGTGAGGTGACCGAGGCGGTGGCGGAGGGGCGGCGCGCCTATGTGATGTGTCGCGTCGGCGGCCGTTCCGCGCAGGTCACCCAGTATCTGGTGCAGCAGGGCATCGACGCGGTGAACATCGACGGCGGCATGCTGGCCTGGGAAGGCGCCGGACGCCCGATGGTGACGGACAACGGCTCTCCCGCCTTCGTCCTCTAGCGGACCGGACCGGGTCGGCGTCAGCCCAGCGGGTGGGTCGCCAGCAGGTCGCCGAGGGCGTCCTCGTGGGCCGCCGCCGGGCCGAGCGACAGCTCCAGGTGCTTGGCCCAGGCGTGGTACCGGTGCAGGGGGTAGTCGACGTCGGCGCCGAAGCCGCCGTGCAGATGCTGTGCCGTCTGCACGATCCGCCGGACGCCCTCCGAGGCCCAGATCTTGGCCACGGCGACGTCACCGGAGACCGGCAGCGTCCCGTGCGTCCCGGAACCGAGCCGCCAGGCGGCCTGCCACAGGGTGGCCTCCATGGCCTTGAGGTCGATGTAGCGGTCGGCGGCCTGCACGGCGACCGCCTGGAACGTGGCGACCGGGAACCCGAACTGCTCCCGCTTGCCGGTGTACTCGCTGGTCATGCGCAGCACTTGGAGACCGAGCCCGAGCGCCTGCGCACAGGTCCCGACAGTCAGCAGATGACGCAGCCACTCCCAGGCGCCCTCCGCGTCGAGCACGTCCCGCGCCGCGATCCGCGCCGACTCCAGGCGCAGCTCGCCCAGCCGCTCCCCCGTCGTGGAGAACTGCTCGGCGAGGACCACCCCGGCACGGTCCGGCGCCACCAGCGCGAGCACCGCGTGACCGGCGGCCGTGTGTGCGGGTACGACGACGAGGTCGGCGTCGTACGCCCACGGCACCGCCGTCTGCATCCCGTCCAGTACCCACTCGGCGTCCTCCTGCCGTGCGGTCACGGCGAGTTCGGCCGGGTCGTGGCCGGTGCGGCCGCTCGCGGCGACCGTGAGGACCAGCTCACCGCGGCCCGCCCGCTCCAGCAGGGCGGACTTCAACTCCGCGCCGCCGTACGCCTGTACGGCGGCCATGGCGGCGCTGCTCTCCAGCAGCGGCACCCGGGCCAGCACCTTCGCCGACTCGCTCAGCACCAGGCACAGGGCGACGGCGTCCAGGCCGGCCCCGCCGTACGCGCCGTCCAGCAGCAGACTGAGCAGGTCCGCGTCGGCGAGCTTGCGCCACAGCGCGCGGTCGAAGGTGTCGGCGACGGCGCCCACGGCGAGCGCGGGGCTGGGGACCGCGTCCGGTGCGACCCCGGCGAAGACCCCGCGTGCCGCCTCGGCCGCCGCCTGCTGCTCCTCGGTGAAGCTGAAGTCCACGGTCCTGTCCTCCCGACGGGTGGCCGATCGACGAGGCGACCCGTGGACAGCGTGGACCGGGCCGCCGAGCTGATCTGACGGACCGTCAAGATAGAACAGGTTCTAGAAGAAGGGAACGGCGTGGGGCCGCTCGCCTGACGGCTACCGGTCGAAGTCCAGTTCCACCTTCTCCGTCGCCGGGTGCGACTGGCATGCCAGCACATAGCCGGCCTCCGTCTCTTCCGGCTCCAGGGCGAAGTTGCGGTCCATGCGGACCTCGCCGGAGACGAGGAAGGCGCGGCAGGTGCCGCAGACCCCGCCCTTGCAGGCGTAGGGGGCGTCGGGGCGGTTGCGCAGGACCGTCTCCAGGAGGGACTCGCCGTCCTGGACGGGCCAGGTGCCGCCGCGGCCGTCGAGCCGGGCGGTGACCGTGCTGTGCGCGGGCGCCGGGGCCGTCGGGGCGGTGGGGGTGCCCGCGTCGACGTGGAAGATCTCCTCGTGGATACGGGTGCGGGCGACGCCGAGCTCCTTGAGGGCCCGCTCCGCGCCCTGCACCAGGCCGAACGGCCCGCACAGGAACCAGCCCGCCACCTCCGCCACCGGCAGCAGCGCGGGCAGCAGCCCGGTCAGCCGCTCCCGGTCGAGCCGCCCGGACGGCAGGCCCGCCTGCTGCTCCTCCCGGGACAGCACGGTCACCAGGTGCAGCCGCTCGGGGTAGCGGTCCTTCAGGTCGGCGACCTCGTCCAGGAACATCGTCGAGGCGGCCGTACGGTCGCTGCGGATCAGGCAGAAGCGGGCGGCCGGTTCACGGGCCAGCAGCGTCGAGACGATCGACAGCACCGGCGTGATGCCGCTGCCGCCGACGATCGCCGCGTAGAGCCCGGGCGCGGGGGCCAGGGTGAAGCGGCCCGCCGGGGTCATCACCTCCACCTCGTCGCCGACGTTGATCTCCTTCAGCGCGTACGTCGAGAACGCCCCGCCCTCCACCAGCCGTACGCCGACCCGGAGTTGACGGGGAGCCTCGCCGTGCGGGGCGGGGGAGCAGATGGAGTACGTGCGGCGGATCTCCGTGCCGTCGGCTCTGCGGCGCAGGGCGAGGTGCTGGCCCGGGGCGTGGCGGTACTCCTCGGCGAGTTCCGGCGGCACGGTGAAGGTGAGGGCCACGGAGTCGTCGGTCAGCCGGTCGACCGCCGCCACCGGGAGCGCGTGGAAGCGGGCCATCACAACTCCTTGAAGTGGTCGAACGGTTCACGGCAGGCCAGGCAGCGGCGCAGCGCCTTGCACGCGGTGGAGGAGAAACGGCTGAGCAGTTCGGTGTCGGCGGAGCCGCAGTGCGGGCAGTGCACGGGGGGCGCGCTGAGGGTGCGGGTGGCGCCCAGGGCCAGGGGGACCGGCCCCGTGGTCCGCTGCACGCGCGGGGGTGCTATGCCGAACTCCTGGAGTTTGCGGCGGCCTTCGGGCGTGATGTCGTCCGTCGACCAGGCGGGCGTGAGCACCGTGCGGACGGTGACGTCCCGGACGCCGTGGGCGTGCAGGGCCCGCTCTATGTCGAGGGACATCGCCTCGATGGCGGGGCAGCCGGTGTACGTCGGGGTCAGTTCGACCTCGACGGTGTCGGTGCCGTGGGCGCGCACCGCGCGGACGACGCCGAGCTCCTGGAGGGTGAGCACGGGCAGTTCGGGGTCGGGGACCGCACCGGCGATCTCCAGGAGTTCCGCCTCCAGCGGGGTCGTGGTCACCATGACGCCCCCGGGTGGCTGCGGTGCAGATGCTGCATCTCGGCGAGCATGCGTCCGAACGGCTCGGTGTGCAGGCCCTGTCGGCCCGCTCCGGCCGTCCACGCGCCCGTGCGCGGCCCTTCGGGGACCGTGAGCGTGGCACGGTCGAGGACGGCCGTCACGGACGCCAGCCAGGCCGCCTCCAGGGCCGTCCCGTCCACGTCGAGGCCCGCCACCGGCTGGAACATCTCCCCGGTGAACCGCCACAGCGCCCCGCACGCCCGCCGCATCCGCTCCCGGCTCTCGTCGGTGCCGTCGCCCAGCCGCAGGGTCCACTGCTCGGCGTGGTCGCGGTGGTAGGCGACCTCCTTGACGGCCTTCGCGGCGAGCGGCGCGAACGGGCCCTGTCCGGCGGCCAGTTCGGCGTAGAGCAGGTGCTGGTAGGTGGAGAAGTACAGCTGGCGGGCGATGGTGTGGGCGAAGTCGCCGTTCGGCTGCTCGACCAGCTGGAGGTTGCGGAAGGCGCGCTCCTCGCGCAGATACGCCAGCTCGTCCTCGTCGCCGACCATCGACAGCAGCACCCGGGCCTGGCCGAGCAGGTCCAGGGCGATGTTGGCGAGGGCGACCTCCTCCTCCAGCACGGGCGCGTGGCCGGCCCATTCGCCGAGGCGGTGGGAGAGCACCAGGGCGTCGTCGCCGAGGGCCAGGGCGGCGGCGTGCGCGGTCGCGTCGAGGGTCACGTCGGCGGTCACAGGTGCTTCACCCCCTCCGGGATCTCGTAGAACGTGGGATGGCGGTACGGCTTGTCGCCGGCCGGTTCGAAGAACGGGTCCTTCTCGTCCGGGGAGGACGCGGTGATCGCGGCCGACGGGACGACCCAGATCGAGACGCCCTCACCGCGCCGCGTGTACAGGTCGCGGGCGTTGCGCAGGGCGAGTTCCGCGTCCGGGGCGTGCAGGCTGCCGGCGTGGGTGTGGGAGAGGCCCCGGCGCGAGCGCACGAAGACCTCCCACAGGGGCCAGTCGGTGTTCGTCATGCCTGCTGCTCTCCTGTCCCGTTGCCGTGCTTGGCCGCGTGGGCCGCTGCCGCCTCCCGCACCCAGGCGCCCTCCTCGTGAGCGCGCCTGCGCTGGGTGATCCGCTGTTCGTTGCAGGGGCCGTTGCCCTTGAGGACGTCCCAGAACTCGGTCCAGTCGATCGGGCCGAAGTCGTGCTGTCCCCGTTCCTCGTTCCACTTCAGGTCCGGGTCGGGGAGGGTCAGGCCGAGGGACTCGGCCTGCGGGACGCAGATGTCGACGAAGCGCTGGCGCAGCTCGTCGTTGGAGTGCCGCTTGATCTTCCAGGCCATCGACTGCGCGGAGTGCGAGGACTCGTCGTCGGGCGGGCCGAACATCATCAGCGACGGCCACCACCAGCGGTCCACCGCGTCCTGCGCCATCGCGTGCTGCTCGGGGGTGCCCTTGCTGAGGGCCAGCAGCAGCTCGTACCCCTGGCGCTGGTGGAAGGACTCCTCCTTGCAGATACGCACCATCGCGCGCGCGTACGGGCCGTAGGAGCAGCGGCACAGGGGGACCTGGTTGGTGATCGCGGCGCCGTCCACCAGCCAGCCGATCGCGCCGACGTCCGCCCAGGTCAGGGTCGGGTAGTTGAAGATCGAGGAGTACTTCTGGCGGCCGGAGTGGAGCTTGTCGAGGAGCTCGTCGCGGCCGGTGCCGAGGGTTTCGGCGGCGCTGTAGAGGTACAGGCCGTGGCCCGCCTCGTCCTGGACCTTGGCCATCAGGATGGCCTTGCGGCGCAGGCTGGGCGCCCGCGTGATCCAGTTCGCCTCCGGCTGCATGCCGATGATCTCGGAATGGGCGTGCTGGGCGATCTGGCGGACGAGCGTGGCGCGGTAGGCGTCCGGCATCCAGTCGCGCGGCTCGATGCGCTCGTCGGCGGCCACGGCGGCGTCGAAGGCACGCTCGTACGCGTCCTGACCGGCGGTGTCCGTCCTGTCGTACGCCTGTGCTGCTGTTGCCATGTGGCCCCCTCGACCCCGGCCCTGTCCGGAGCAAGCTCCCGACCGATCGTTCGGTTCGTCGCATCCATGGTGTGCCGGGGCGCCGTAAGGTGTCAACCGCTGTGGATAACCTGCCGGGGTCCCTGTGCACGACAGGGGCCGAGTGACAGGCCGCAGACACGGTCCGGACATCGGGAAACGGGGCGGAATGGACGCGTACGACACAGGCGCGGAGGCCCGGCGCGGGGCCGACGAGCCGCGTGCCCCCGAGCCTGCTCCCCCGCTGCCGCCGCCCGCCCCGCCCGCACCCGCCGACCCCCGCACGGGCGTCGCCGCGCTGTCCCTGCGGTACCAGATCGGGGCCGCGCTGGCCCTCGCGATCGTCGCGGTCACCGTCTGTGTGCACCTCGGGATGACCTTCCTGCACGTCGCGCCCGCGAACGCGGTCACCAAGCAGCACGGCAGGGCGATCGAGGACTGGGTCTACCCGGAGTTCGAGCAGAACTGGAAGCTGTTCGCGCCCAACCCGCTCCAGCAGAACATCGCCGTACAGGTGCGTGCCCAGGTCCTGACCGCGGACGGGACCGTCCGCACCACGGGCTGGTACGACCTGTCGGCCGAGGACGGCCGGGCCATCGACGGCAATCTGCTGCCCAGCCACACCCAGCAGAACGAGCTGCGCCGGGCCTGGGACTTCTTCACCGCCACGCACGGCACCGACAACCGGCCGGTCGGGCTGCGCGGCGCGCTGTCGGAGACGTATCTGCGCCGGATCGTGGTGATGCGGCTCGACCGGGACGACGCGGCGGGGTCCGGCGGGAGCGTCGAACGGGTGCAGGTGCGGTCCGTGTCCACCAACGTACGGCCGCCCGACTGGAGCCAGGAGCAGGTCTCCGACAAGCCCGCCTACCGGGAGCTGCCCTGGTGGGCGGTCAGCCCGGCCGACCGCGTGGGAGGCGCACGGTGAACCGGTTCTCCCTCGCGGTCTCCCGGGCCATCGCCCGCATCACCGAGTCGGCGCTCGGCCCGTACCAGGCCGCCGTGGTCCGTATCGGCTTCAGCGCGACCTGGCTGCTCTTCCTGCTGCGCGAGCTGCCGCACCGCCAGGAGCTGTACGGTCCCGACGGCCCGTGGAGCTGGGACCTCGCCGAACAGCTGATCGCGGGCAACGGCGCGTTCACCGCGCTGATGTGGTCCGACGGACGATTCTGGTTCGAGCTCGTCTACGGCCTCGCCGTCCTGTCCAGCGCCTTGCTGCTGCTGGGCTGGCGCACCCGCACGATGTCCGTGCTCTTCATGGTCGGGGTGCTCTCGCTGCAGAACCGCAGCATCTTCATGGGCGACGGCGGCGACAACGTCCTGCACCTGATGTGCATCTACCTGGTGTTCACGCGGTGCGGCCAGGTGTGGTCGCTGGACGCGCGCAGGGCACGCGCGCGTGGGGAGCGGGTTCCGGACCGGGTCGGGCCCGTGCTGTGGGTGGTGCTCGGACTGGTGCTGATCGCGGCGACGGGCGCGGGCCGGCTCTTCGAGGGCGACCCGTTCGTGCCCACACTGCTGTGGGCGGTGTGGCTGTCCCTGGGCGTGTGGTGGGCGGTCGGACGGCCGGCGCGCACCGACCAGCCGCGCATCCTGCTGGACGTCGTCACCAACATCGTGCACAACGGCGCCCTGCTCGTGATCATGGCCGAGGCCTGTCTGATCTACGCGACGGCCGGCTGGTACAAGATCCAGGGCTCGCGCTGGCAGGACGGCACCGCCGTCTACTACCCGCTGCACCTCGACTACTTCTCCCCCTGGCCCGGCCTCGCCGACACGCTGTCCGCCAGCTCCACCATGGTGCTGCTCATCACCTACGGCACCGTCGCCGTGCAGGTCGCCTTCCCGTTCACGCTGTTCAACCGGCGGGTCAAGAACGTCCTGCTGGCGGCCATGATGACCGAGCACGCCGTGATCGCCGTCGTCCTCGGGCTGCCGTTCTTCTCGCTGGCGATGATCGCCGCCGACGCGGTGTTCCTGCCGACGCCGTTCCTGCGCCGGCTGGGCGGCTGGGCGGCACGCGCGCGTGGGCGGCTCACGGCCGGGCGGGGCCGTACGACGCTGCCGCAGCCCCGCGCCCCCGAGAGCGCCGAGGAGACGCACGTAGGCTTCACGGCATGACCGACCCCGCCGATCCCGCCGCCCCCGCCGGTCCGGTGGCCGTCTGGCACCGGCTCGCCGACTTCGCCGTCCTGCTCGACGGCTTCCACGCCCTCAAGCACGCGCTGCGCTTCGGAGCCGAGGTCCCGGTGGCGGTCACCACCGACCGCGCGGCCACGCTCGCCCTCGCCGACGAGCTGGCCCCCGACGTGCGCGAGACGCTGGACGCCCTGCTGACGGAGGTCGCGCCGGGGACGTACGAGAAGCTCGTGCCGCGCCCGCATCCGACGGGGGTGGCCGCCCTGGCGGTACGACCGCCCCGCGCGGCGAACCTGGAGGTGCTGGCGCGCGTGCCCCGCCCCGCCCCCGTGGTGGTCCTCGACAACCCGCGCAACCTCGGCAACGCGGGGGCCGTGATCCGGCTGGCGGCGGGATTCGGGGCGACCGGTGTCGTCACCACGGGCACGCTCGACCCCTGGCACCCGACCGTCGTGCGCGGGGGCGCGGGGCTGCACTTCGCGACCGCGGTGGAGCGGGTGACGGTCGAGGAGCTGCCCGCGGGGCCGCTGTACGCCCTCGACCCGGAGGGCGACGACATCCGGGGCGTGAAGCTCCCGGACGACGCCGTCCTCGCGTTCGGCTCCGAGCGCAGCGGGCTGTCCGCCGAGCTACGCGCGCGTGCCGACCATCTGGTGGCGCTGCCGATGAGGCCCCAGGTCTCCAGCTACAACCTCGCGACGAGCGTGGGGATGACGCTGTACCACTGGAGCCTCACGGCGGACTTCTAGGGCGGCTCTACGCCTCCCGGCGTACTTCGACGACCCGGAAGCGGTTGGCGACGAACGCGCCGTCCGTGAGGGCCGCGTTGGCCGCCGGGTTGCCGCCCGAGCCGTGGAAGTCGGAGAACGCGGCCGTCTGGTTGACGTACACCCCGCCCGTGAGGTTCAGCGACAGCTGCGCCGCCTCGTCGAAGCAGACTTCCTGGACCGCGCGCTCGACCTCGTCGTCGGTCGTGTACGCGCCGACCGTCATCGCGCCCTTCTCGCGGATCGTGCGCCGCAGCAGCTTCACCGCGTCCGCCGACGAGTCGACCGCCACGGCGAAGGAGACCGGGCCGAAGCACTCGCTCATGTAGGCGGCCTCGTCGTCCGGCTTGGCGCCGTCCAGCTTGACGATGACCGGCGTGCGCACGACCGCGTCCGGGAACTCCGGGTTGGTGATCTCCCGGGAGGCCAGGGCGACCTCGCCGAGCCCGGCCGCGGCCTCCAGGCGGGCCTTGACGTCCGGGTTGACGATCGCGCCCAGCAGGGCGTTCGCCCGGGCGTCGTCGCCGAGCAGGCCGTCGACCGAGCGGGCCAGGTCGGCGGCGACCTCGTCGAAGGTCTTGGGGCCCTCGTCGGTGCGGATGCCGTCGCGCGGGACGAGGAAGTTCTGCGGGGTGGTGCACATCTGGCCGCTGTACAGGGACAGCGAGAACGCCAGGTTGGAGAGCATGCCCTTGTAGTTCGCCGTGGAGTCGATCAGCACGGTGTTGACGCCGGCCTTCTCCGTGTAGACCTGCGCCTGGCGGGCGTTGGCCTCCAGCCAGTCGCCGAACGACGTCGAGCCGGTGTAGTCGATGATCCGGATCTCCGGGCGCGTGGCGAGGGTCTTGGCGATGCCCTCACCCGGCTGCTCGGCGGCCAGCGCCACCAGGTTCGGGTTGAAGCCGGCCCCGGCCAGCACCTCGCGGGCCACCTGGACCGTGAGCGCGAGCGGCAGCACCGCGCGCGGGTGGGGCTTGACCAGGACCGCGTTGCCGGTGGCCAGGGAGGCGAACAGGCCCGGGTAGCCGTTCCACGTCGGGAAGGTGTTGCAGCCGATCATCAGGGCGATCCCGCGCGGGACCGGCGTGAACTGCTTGGTCAGGGCGAGGGGGTCGCGCTTGCCCTGGGGCTTGGACCACTCCGCGGTGTCGGGGGTGCGGACCTGCTCCACGTACGCGTACGCCACCGCCTCCAGGCCGCGGTCCTGCGCGTGCGGGCCGCCCGCCTGGAACGCCATCATGAAGGCCTGGCCGGAGGTGTGCATGACCGCGTGCGCGAACTCGTGCGTCCGGTCGCTGATGCGCTTGAGGATCTCCAGGCAGACCACCGCGCGGATCTCCGCGCCGGCCTCCCGCCAGGCCTTCTGGCCCGCCTTCATGGCGGGCAGCAGCACGTCCACGTCCGCGTGCGGGTACTCGACGCCCAACTCCGGGCCGTACGGCGACACTTCGCCGGAGACCCAGCCGTCCGTGCCGGGCTGGCCGAGGTCGAGGCGGGTGCCGAGGAGGGCGTCGAAGGCCGCCTTGCCCGCCGCCGCGTCCAGGCTGCCGTTCTCGCCGTAGGCCTTCGGGTGCTCGGGGTGCGGGGACCAGTACGCGCGCGTGCGGATCGCTTCCAGCGCCTGGTCGAGAGTGGGCCGGTGCTGGGCGATCAGCTCGTGGGCGGTCAGTTCGGCGGCCATGCGGGACCAACTCCTCGTCTGGAGAACTCTGCGTCGAGCTCATGACCTGGGCACAACCATGGTCGGAACCATGGGCAGGAACGGCCAGTCAGAGTTAGAGTAACCGAACGATCGGTCGGGACAAGGGGGTCCGCCGCATCTGTGGAAAACCCCGTGCGGGAGGATCGCGCACATGACAGCACTCGACCTCAGCAGCCCCGTGGCCGTCGTCGGCGCCGGCACCATGGGCCAGGGCATCGCCCAGGTCGCGTTGGTCGCCGGCCACCCCGTACGGCTGTACGACACCGCCCCCGGGCGTGCCCAGGACGCGGCCGACGCGATCGGCGCCCGCCTCGACCGGCTCGTCGAGAAGGACCGCCTCACCGGCGCCGACCGGGACACGGCACGCGCGCGTCTGACGGCCGCCGGCACGCTCGCCGACCTCGCCGACTGCTCCCTGGTGGTCGAGGCCGTCCTGGAGCGGCTGGACGTCAAGCAGGAGCTGTTCCGGGAGCTGGAGGACGTGGTCGGCGAGGACTGTCTGCTCGCCACCAACACCTCGTCCCTGTCGGTCACCGCGATCGGCGGCGCCCTGCGCAACCCCGGCCGCCTGGTGGGCCTGCACTTCTTCAACCCGGCCCCGCTGCTGCCGCTCGTCGAGGTCGTCTCCGGGTTCGCCACCGACGTCACCTCGGCCACGCGCGCGTACGAGACGGCACGCGCGTGGGGCAAGACGCCGGTCGCCTGCGCCGACACCCCCGGCTTCATCGTCAACCGCATCGCCCGGCCCTTCTACGCCGAGGCGTTCGCGGTCTACGAGGCCCAGGGCGCCGACCCCGCCACCATCGACGCGGTCCTGCGCGAGTCCGGCGGCTTCAAGATGGGCGCGTTCGAGCTGACGGACCTCATCGGGCAGGACGTCAACGAGTCCGTCACGCACTCGGTCTGGGAGTCCTTCTTCCGGGACGTCCGCTTCACGCCCTCGCTCGCCCAGCGCCGCCTGGTCGAGTCGGGCCGCCTCGGCCGCAAGAGCGGACACGGCTGGTACGACCACGGCCCCGACGCCGAGCCCGCCGAGCCGCACACCGCGGAACCCTCCCAGCCGCCCGCCCACGTCACCGCCGAGGGCGACCTGGGCCCCGCGTCCGAGCTGCTCGCCCTGATCCGCGAGGCGGGCATCCAGGTCCGCGAGGACGAGGAGGACCACGGCACGCGGCTGGTGCTGCCGAGCGGCGGCCAGCTGGCGCTCGCGGACGGGCAGACGTCGGTGGAGTTCCGGGACGTGGTCTATTTCGACCTCGCCCTCGACTACCGCCGCGCCACCCGCATCGCCCTGTCCGCCTCCCAGGACACCGCCCCGCAGACCCTCGCCGAGGCCATCGGCCTCTTCCAGGCGCTCGGCAAGGACGTCAGCGTCATCGGCGACGTCCCCGGCATGATCGTCGCCCGCACGGTCGCCCGGATCGTCGACCTCGCGCACGACGCCGTGGCCAAGGGCGTGGCCACGGAGGAGGACATCGACACGGCGATGCGGCTCGGGGTCAACTACCCCCTGGGCCCCTTCGAATGGAGCCGCCGGCTGGGCCGCAACTGGGCCTACGCGCTCCTCGACGACCTGCACCTGCGCGACCCCTCCGGGCGGTACGCCCCGTCCCTCGCGCTGTACCGCCACGCGTACGCCACCGACAAGAGGGAGGGCAGTACGTCATGACCACCGCCAAGCGGGACACGTACACCCCCGAGACGCTGCTGTCCGTCGCCGTGCAGGTCTTCAACGAGCGCGGCTACGACGGCACCTCCATGGAGCACCTCTCCAAGGCCGCCGGGATCTCCAAGTCCTCGATCTACCACCACGTGGCGGGCAAGGAGGAGCTGCTGCGGCGGGCCGTCAGCCGTGCGCTGGACGGCCTGTTCGGCATCCTCGACGAGGAGCACGCGCGCGTGGGGCACGCCGCCGAGCGCCTGGAGTACGTGGTCCGGCGCATGGTCGAGGTCCTCATCGCCGAACTCCCCTACGTCACCCTGCTGCTGCGCGTCCGCGGCAACACCGGCACCGAGCGCTGGGCCCTGGAACGCCGCCGCGACTTCGACCACCGCGTCGCCGAACTGCTGAAGGCCGCGGCCGCCGAGGGGGACGTACGCGGCGACGTGGAGGTACGCCTCGCGACCCGGCTCGTCTTCGGGATGATCAACTCCATCGTGGAGTGGTACCGGCCGGACGGGCGCGGGATGAACGAGCGCGAGGTGGCGGACGCGGTGGCGCAGCTGGTGTTCGGGGGACTGCGCAGGTCCGGCTGACGCTCAGCCCTGCGGCTCCAGGTCCTCCTCCTCGAAGACCAGGAGCGTGCGCGTGCTCAGTACCTCCGGGATGGCCTGGAGGCGGGTGAGGACCAGCTCGCGCAGGGATCTGTTGTCCGGCGTGTGCACCAGCAGCAGGACGTCGAAGTCGCCGCCGACCAGGGCGATGTGGGAGGCGCCGGGGAGCTGGCGGAGTTGTTCGCGGACCGTGCGCCAGGTGTTCTGGACGATCTTCAGGGTGATGTACGCCGAGGTGCCCTGGCCTGCCCGTTCGTGGTCGACGCGGGCCCCGAAGCCGCGGATGACGCCGTCCTCGATGAGGCGGTTGATCCGCGCGTAGGCGTTGGCGCGGGAGACGTGGACGCGCTCGGCGACGGACCTTATCGAGGCGCGGCCGTCGACCTGGAGCATCTGGAGGATGTCCTGATCGATGGCGTCGAGAGGACGCGGGGGTGGCAGCGGGACGCCGCCCTCCGGTCCTTCGGCCATTTGTTCAGGTGCCATGTCCCCCCGCCTCCCTACCATGGACGTACTGCGTTCATTGCAGGCTGTGGAGAACCGTTTGTCCACAGCCTGAGGGTGCCTGTAGCCAAAATGTGCCGACGACCGAACAATCGGTAGGTGAGGCGCATCACAAGCCGTGACGCGTCTGAAGCCGCTCCCACGAGGAGGTGCCGTCATGACGGTCATGGAGCAGCGGGGCGCGTACCGGCCATCGCCGCCGCCCGCCTGGCAGCCCCGCACCGACCCCGCGCCGCTGCTGCCGGACGCGGAGCCGTACCGCGTCCTCGGCACCGAGGCCGCCGCCAAGGCCGACCCCGGCCTGCTGCGCCGCCTCTACGCCGAACTGGTGCGCGGCCGTCGGTACAACGCGCAGGCGACCGCCCTCACCAAGCAGGGCCGCCTCGCCGTCTACCCCTCCAGCACCGGCCAGGAGGCCTGCGAGGTCGCCGCCGCACTGGTCCTCCAGGACCGTGACTGGCTCTTCCCCAGCTACCGCGACACCCTCGCCGCCGTCGCCCGGGGCCTCGACCCCGTCGAGGCACTGACGCTGCTGCGCGGCGACTGGCACACCGGCTACGACCCGCACGAGCACCGGATCGCCCCCCTGTGCACCCCGCTGGCCACCCAGCTCCCGCACGCCGTGGGCCTCGCCCACGCCGCCCGCCTCAAGGGCGACGACGTGGTCGCGCTCGCCATGGTCGGCGACGGCGGCACCAGCGAGGGCGACTTCCACGAGGCCCTGAACTTCGCCGCCGTCTGGCAGGCGCCGGTCGTCTTCCTCGTCCAGAACAACGGCTTCGCCATCTCCGTTCCGCTCGCCAAGCAGACCGCGGCCCCGTCGCTGGCCCACAAGGCCGTCGGCTACGGCATGCCCGGCCGGCTGGTGGACGGCAACGACGCGGCGGCCGTGCACGAGGTCCTCGCCGACGCCGTGCGGCACGCGCGCGCGGGCGGCGGCCCCACCCTCGTCGAGGCCATCACGTACCGCGTGGAGGCCCACACCAACGCCGACGACGCGACCCGCTACCGCGGCGACGCCGAGGTCGACGCCTGGCGCGACCACGACCCGATCAAGCTCCTCGAACACGAACTCACCACGCGCGGACTCCTCGACGACGCCGGCATCCAGGCCGCCCGCGATGCCGCCGAGACCATGGCCGCCGACCTGCGCGAGCGCATGAACCAGGACCCGGTCCTCGACCCCATGGACCTGTTCGCCCACGTCTACGCCGAACCCACCCCGCAACTGCTGGAGCAGCGCGCCCAGTTGCAGGCCGAGCTGGAAGCCGAGGGGGAGACTCCATGACCACCGTCGCGGTGAAGCCCGCCACCATGGCGCAGGCCCTCACGCGCGCGATGCGCGACGCGATGGCCGCCGACCCCACCGTCCACGTCATGGGCGAGGACGTCGGCACCCTCGGCGGCGTCTTCCGCGTCACCGACGGCCTCGCCAAGGAGTTCGGCGAGGACCGCGTCACCGACACCCCGCTCGCCGAGGCCGGCATCCTCGGCACCGCCGTGGGCATGGCGATGTACGGGCTGCGCCCGGTCGTGGAGATGCAGTTCGACGCCTTCGCCTACCCGGCGTTCGAGCAGCTGATCAGCCATGTGGCCCGCATGCGCAACCGCACGCGCGGCACCATGCCGCTCCCGATCACCGTCCGCGTCCCCTACGGCGGCGGCATCGGCGGCGTCGAGCACCACAGCGACTCCTCCGAGGCGTACTACCTGGCGACCCCGGGACTCCATGTCGTCACTCCCGCCACCGTCGCCGACGCCTACGGCCTGCTGCGGGCCGCGATCGCCTCCGACGACCCGGTCGTCTTCCTCGAACCCAAGCGCCTGTACTGGTCGAAGGACTCCTGGAACCCCGACGAGCCGCAGAGCGTTGAACCGATAGGCCGCGCGGTGGTGCGGCGCTCGGGCCGGAGCGCCACGCTCATCACGTACGGGCCGTCCGTACCCGTCTGCCTCGAAGCCGCCGAGGCGGCCCGGGCCGAGGGGTGGGACCTCGAAGTCGTCGACCTGCGCTCCCTGGTGCCGTTCGACGACGAGACGGTCTGCGCCTCGGTACGGCGGACCGGACGCGCGGTCGTCGTACACGAGTCGGGCGGGTTCGGCGGCCCGGGCGGGGAGATCGCGGCCCGTGTCACGGAGCGCTGCTTCCATCATCTGGAGGCACCGGTCCTGCGCGTGGCCGGGTTCGACATCCCCTACCCGCCGCCGATGCTGGAGCGTCACCACCTGCCCGGCGTGGACCGGATCCTGGACGCCGTGGGGCGTCTTCAGTGGGAGGCCGAGAGCTGATGGCACAGGTGCTGGAGTTCAAGCTCCCCGACCTCGGGGAGGGACTCACCGAGGCGGAGATCGTCCGCTGGCTGGTGGAGGTCGGTGACGTCGTCGCCGTCGACCAGCCGGTCGTCGAGGTCGAGACCGCCAAGGCGCTGGTCGACGTGCCCTGCCCCTACGGCGGTGTCGTCACGGCCCGCTTCGGCGAGGAGGGCACGGAACTGCCCGTGGGCGCGCCGCTGATCACCGTCGCGGTGGGGGCGCCCGCCGACGCCGCTCCCGCCGAGGACACGGGCGCGAAGACCGAGGGCTCCGGGAACGTGCTGGTGGGATACGGCACTTCGGAGGCACCGGCACGGCGCAGAAGGGTGCGTCCGGCGCAGCCACCGGCCGGGGGCGCGGCGAACGGCACGGGCGCGCCCAAGGCCCCTGCCGCGGACGAGGTGCCTGCCGCGCGTGAGGTGCCCGCCACGCGTGAAGTGCCTGCCGCGCGCGAGGTGCCGGAAGGGCCCGTGCCGGTCATCTCGCCCCTCGTGCGCCGCCTCGCCCGCGAGAACGGCCTGGATCTGAGGGAGTTGACCGGCTCCGGCCCCGAGGGGCTGATCCTTCGGGCGGACGTGGAGTACGCGCTGCGGGCGGCCACGGCCCAGGGGCGCCCCGCCGCCCAGTCGGCGGCCACGTCCCACGGCGTCGCTCCCCGGCCGGCGACCACGCCGGCCGTCACGCCCGCTCCGGAACCGACGCCCACCCCGACCGCCTCCACCGGTCCCGTCGCCGGAGGCATCCGCACCCCCCTCAAGGGCATCCGGGGTGCCGTCGCCGACAAGCTCTCCCGCAGTCGGCGCGAGATCCCCGACGCCACCTGCTGGGTCGACGCCGACGCGACCGAACTCATGCGTGCGCGTGCGGCGATGAACGCCGCCGGGGGACCGAAGATCTCCCTGCTCGCCCTGCTGGCCCGCATCTGCACGGCGGCCCTGGCCCGCTACCCTGAGCTCAACTCCACCGTCGACATGGCGGCGAGGGAGGTCGTCCAGCTCGACCAGGTCCACATCGGCTTCGCGGCGCAGACCGAGCGCGGGCTCGTTGTGCCGGTCGTCCGGGACGCCCACGCGCGGGACGCGGAGTCGCTGACCGCGGAGTTCGCCCGGCTGACCGAGGCGGCCCGCACCGGCACCCTCACCCCCGGCGAACTCACCGGCGGGACCTTCACGTTGAACAACTACGGCGTCTTCGGCGTCGACGGCTCCACGCCGATCATCAACCACCCCGAGGCCGCGATGCTCGGCGTCGGCCGCATCGTCCCCAAGCCGTGGGTGCATGAGGGCGAGCTGGCGGTCCGGCAGGTCGTCCAGCTGTCGCTCACCTTCGACCACCGCGTCTGCGACGGCGGCACGGCGGGCGGCTTCCTGCGGTACGTGGCGGACTGCGTCGAACAACCGGCGGTGCTGCTGCGCACGTTGTGAGGGCCGCGGTGCTGCTGCGCACGCTGTGAACACCGCGGTGCAACCGGGCGCTGGTGAGGGTCGCGGCCCCGCCGCGCACCCTCTGCCGGCCGAGTGGTGGCGCCGCGGGCCTTGCGATGAGGTCAGTGCTGCCGCGCACGCCGTGATCGCAGGGCGCGGCCACCCCGCACCCTGCGATTGCGGAGGCACCCACCCGCACCCTGCGCTTGTGGGGCCCCTCACCCGCACCCTGCGATCGCGGAGCCCACGCGCGCTCTGCGATCGCGGACCCTACGCGCGCTCTGTGATTGCGGCGCCCCCCCACGCGTTCCCTGTGATCGCGGCGGCCCGCATACTCGGAGGGTGACCTCGTACGAGCCCGCGGGCGCCGCCGGTGCGGACCTCGCGGCCCCCGGTGCCGACCTGGCGTACGACGCCGTCGTGCTCGCCGGGGGAGCCGCCCGGCGGCTCGGTGGCGCGGACAAGCCCGGCGTGCGCGTGGGCGGGCGGGCGCTGCTGGAGCGGGTGCTGGCCGCCTGCGCCGACGCCCGTACCACCGTCGTGGTCGCCGACCCCCGGCCCACCGCCCGGCCCGTGACCTGGGCCCGCGAGGACCCGCCCGGCGGCGGTCCGCTCGCCGCGCTCGGCGCCGGACTGCGCCCCACCACCGCGCGGGACGTCGTCGTACTCTCCGCCGACCTGCCCTTCCTCACCGCGGGCACCGTCCGCCGGCTGCTGACCGCCCTGCGCGCGGCCGGCACCGACGGAGCGCTGCTCACCGACGCCGACGGCCGCGACCAACCCCTCGTCGCCGCCTACCGCGCCTCCGCACTGCGCCGTGAGCTCACCACGCTCACCACAGCGCACGACGGCCTCACCGGGCTGCCGCTGCGCCGGCTCACCGCCGGACTCCACCTCACCCGTGTCCCGGACCCCGTCGCCTCCTTCGACTGCGACACCTGGGACGACATCGCCGCCGCCAGGGCACGTATCAGGGAGCATGGACCCGTGCTGGATGAATGGATCTCCGCAGTCAAGGACGAGCTGGGCATCGAACTCGACGTCGACACCGGCGTCCTGCTCGACCTCGCCCGCGACGCCGCCCACAACGTGGCCAGGCCCGGGGCGCCGCTGACCACGTTCCTCGTCGGCTACGCGGCCGCGCAGGCCGGGGGCGGCCCCGAGGCGGTCGCCGAGGCCGCCCGCAAGGCCACCGCCCTCGCCCTCGCCTGGCCCGACGAGGACGCCTCCGACCCCAAGCCGGGCGACACCTCCGGCGCCCAGCCCGGTACGGACGCCGGATGACCGCCCGCTCCACCCCGACCGGCGCGCAGGCCGACGCCGAGGACCTGGACGTCGAGGAGGTGCTCGCCCTCGTGAACGACCGCCGCGACACAGGCCGTACCCGCGACACCGGCCGTGCCCGCGACACCGGCCGTACCTCGGACCGTGCCTCGGGCGAGCAAGTACCCCAGCCCCCCGGCCCGGCGCAGAGCGCGGCCTCCCTCAAGTCCGACGCCCACCACCGCGCCACCCCCTGGCCCCAGGCCCGGGACATCGCGGCCCGAGCCGCGCGAGCCGCCCGTTCCGGCACCCCGGCCGGCCGCCGTGCCCCCGCCCCCGTCCCCCTCGACGCCGCCCTCGGCCTCACCCTGGCCGCCCCCCTCACCGCCCTCACCGACCTCCCCTCCTTCGACACCTCCGCGATGGACGGCTGGGCGGTCGCCGGGCCGGGCCCGTGGGACGTGCGGGACGAGGGCGTGCTGGCCGGGCACGCCGAGCCGCAGCCGCTCAGCGACGGCGAGGCCGTCCGGATCGCCACCGGCGCCCGCATCCCCCCGGACACCACCGCGGTCCTGCGCAGCGAGCACGGCCGTACCGACACCCAGGGCCGGCTGCACGCCCTCCGCGAGACCAAGCACGGCCAGGACATCCGCCCGCGCGGCCAGGAGTGCCGCAACGGCGACCAACTCCTGCCCGTCGGCACCCTCGTGACCCCGGCCGTCCTCGGGCTCGCCGCGGCCGCCGGGTACGACACCCTCACCGTGGTCCCCCGCCCCCGCGCCGAAGTCCTCGTCCTGGGCGACGAGTTGCTCACCGAGGGCCTCCCGCGTGAGGGCCTGATCCGGGACGCGCTCGGCCCGATGCTGCCGCCCTGGCTGCGCGCACTCGGCGCCGAGGTCATCGCCGTACGCCGGCTCGGCGACGACGCCGAGGCCCTGCGCAAGGCGATCACCGCCTCCGACGCCGACCTCGTCGTCACCACGGGCGGCACCGCCGCCGGCCCCGTCGACCACGTCCACCCCACGCTCCAGCGGATCGGCGCCGAACTCCTGGTCAACGGCGTCAAGGTGCGCCCCGGGCACCCGATGCTGCTGGCCCGCATCAAGGAGAACCAGCACCTCGTCGGCCTGCCCGGCAACCCCCTCGCCGCCGTCTCCGGGCTGCTCACGCTCGCCGAGCCGCTGTTGCGGACCCTTGCCGCGCACCCCGCCCCGGAGCCGTACGTGCTGCCCCTGCGGGACGAGGTCCACGGCCATCCGTACGACACCCGGCTCATTCCCGTCGTCCTGCGCGGTGACAGCGCCGTCCCGCTGCACTACAACGGCCCGGCCATGCTGCGCGGCATCGCGGCGGCCGACGCCCTGGCCGTCGTACCGCCCGGCGGTGCCCGTGCGGGTCAGGAGCTGGAACTCCACGACCTGCCCTGGGCGTCCGCCGGAATCGGGGTGTGTTTCACGTGAAACTTCCGGGCCATGACGCGATCGCCCGCCAGGCGGACGAACATCTCGTGACCCACCGGGTGAAGCTGCCGCGCAAAGTGGTGGAGCACCCGTTCCGGCAGGTCGCCAAGCGGGTTCTGATGGCGCTGCTGGTGCTGTCGGTGACCGCGCTGCTCGTCTGGTTCGACCACGACGGCTACAACGACAACTCCGACGGCTCCGTCGACTTCCTCGACGCCTGGTACTACGCGACCGTCACCCTCTCCACCACCGGATACGGCGACATCACCCCGGTCAGTGACGCGGCCCGGCTCACCAACATCTTCGTCATCACGCCCCTGCGCGTGCTGTTCCTGATCATCCTGGTCGGCACCACGCTCGAAGTCCTCACCGAACGCACCCGGGAGGAATGGCGGCTCAACCGCTGGAGGTCCACCTTGCGTGACCACACCGTCGTCGTCGGCTTCGGGACCAAGGGCCGGTCGGCGATCCAGACCGTCTGTGCGACGGGGCTGAAGAAAGAGCAGGTGGTCGTGGTCGACCCCAGCTCCAAGGTGATCGACGCCGCGACCGCCGAGGGGTACGCGGGGGTCATAGGGGACGCGACGCGCAGCGAGGTGCTGAAGCGGGCCGAGGTGCACAGGGCCCGGAAGATCATCATCGCGACACAGCGGGACGACACCGCCGTCCTCGTCACGCTCACCGCCCGGCAGCTCAACAAGGGCGCCAAGATCGTGGCCGCGGTGCGGGAGGAGGAGAACGCGCCCCTGCTCAAGCAGTCCGGCGCGGACGCCGTCATCACGAGCGCGAGCGCGGCCGGACGGCTGCTCGGGCTGTCCGTGCTGAGCCCGGCCGCCGGCATGGTGATGGAGGACCTCATCCAGCAGGGCAGCGGGCTCGACATCATCGAACGGCCGGTCATAAAGGCCGAGGTGGGCCGCAGGCCGCGGGAGACCGACGACCTGGTGGTGAGTGTCGTACGAGGTCATCGGGTGCTCGGCTACGACGATCCGGCCGTCGGGACGCTGGAGCTGACCGACCGGCTGATCACGATCGTGCGGGCGACGCCGGGTTCGCAGATCGCACCCGACGTCCGACCCCTCGTACAGGAGTGATCACTTGCGGTTGTAGAGCCGCATGGTGACCGGGCCGAAGACGGCGACGAACAGGCCCGCCCACCCCAGCGACCAGGCGATCTCGTCGGCGGGCCAGTCGCCCGCCATCAGCCCTCGTACGGCCGAGGACAGATGCGTGATCGGGCTGTTGTTGACGAAGGCCTGGAGCCAGCCCGGCATGGTCTTCGGGTCGACGAACACGTTGGACAAGAAGGTCAGCGGGAAGATCACCATCATGCTGACGCCCATCACCGACTTCTCGGTGCGCAGCAGCAGCCCGAACATGGTCCAGATCCACGAGAACGCGAACGAGAACGCGACCAGCAGCGCGATCCCCGCGAGGACACCGCCGACGCCGCCGTCCGGGCGGTAGCCGATGATCATGCCGACGACGAGCATCACGACCGACGCGATCGTGTAGCGCAGGGCGTCGCCCAGCAGATAGCCGACCATCGTCGACGGCCGCCAGATCGGCAGCGAACGGAACCGGTCGAAGACACCCTTCTCGATGTCGGTGTTCACGGAGACGCCCGTGTACATCGTGATCATCACGACCGACATCACCAGGATGCCCGGCAGCAGGAACTGGATGTACTCCTTCGGGGAGCCGGCCAGGGCGCCCCCGAACAGGTACGTGTACATCAGCACCATCATGATCGGGAACGCGGTCACGTCGAAGAGCTGCTCGGGGACGTGCTTGATCTTGAGGATCGCCCGCCAGCCGAAGGTGAGGGAGGCCGAGAGCGCGCTGGGGCGCGGCGGCCGCTCCCCGGCGACCAGCAGGGCGGCCAGCGACTCGGCGCTGACGGGGGCGAGGTCCTTGGCCTCGGTGGTGGTCGCGGTGCTCATGCCGCCGCCTCTTCCTTCGCGTCGGGGGTTTCGTGGGTGTCGTGGCCGGTGAGGGCGAGGAAGACCTCGTCCAGGCTGGGCTGGCCCAGCGAGAAGTTGTCGACGGTGATGCCGGTACGGGCGAGTTCGGCGAGCGCGCGGGAGGCCTGCTCGGCCGCGGAGTCGCCCGCCCCGGACAGCCGCGCCGTGAGCGCCACGGGGTCCGGCTCCGGCTGTACGTCGGTGTCGAGCGCGAGCCTCAGCACCCGCTCCGCCTCCGGCCGCTGCCCCGGGTCGCGCAGCCGCAGATGCACGGACCCGGCGCCGACGGACGCCTTCAGCTCGCCCTTGCTGCCCTCGGCGATCACCCGGCCGCGGTCGATGACGGCGATCCGGGACGCCAGCTGGTCGGCCTCGTCCAGGTACTGCGTGGTCAGCAGCACGGTGGTGCCCTGGGCGACGACCGCGCGCACGATGTCCCACACCTGGTTGCGGCTGCGCGGGTCGAGACCGGTCGTCGGCTCGTCGAGGAACAGCAGGTCGGGGGTGTTGAGGATGGAGGCGGCGATGTCGATCCGGCGCCGCATGCCGCCCGAGTAGTGCTTGACCTGCTTCGCGGCCGCGTCCGTCAGCCCGAAGGCCTCCAGCAGCTGCCCGGCCCGCACCCGGGCGGCCTTCTTGTGGTGGCCGAGGAGGCGGCCGAGCAGGACCAGGTTCTCCAGGCCGGTGAGGTCCTCGTCGACCGAGGCGTACTGGCCGGTGAGGCTCACCCGGGCGCGCACCTCGTCGGCCTCGCGGACCACGTCGTGGCCGAAGACATGGGCCTCGCCGCCGTCGGGACGGAGCAGGGTGGCGAGCATCTTCACGGTGGTCGTCTTGCCGGCGCCGTTCGGACCGAGGACGCCGTAGACCGTGCCGGCCGGGACGGCGAGGTCGACTCCGTCGACGGCCCGGGTCTCACCGAACGTCTTCACCAGTCCCGCGGTCTCGATGGCCAGGCCGGAGCTGTGCCGGCTGAGGGTGGGGCTCATGGCGGGGTGTCCTTCCGCGTGCTGTGGGCCGTACAGGCGCTGTGGGCTGGAGCGTGCTTGGGCTACGCATGGGGAGACCTTTACGGTCGCGCAAACTCATCGGTGCCGCACAGGGACTTCCGGGTGGCCCCGTCAAAAGGCCGAGCGGCATGGGACCGGAGACCGAGGAGTAGCGTCGCCCCCATGCGTGCGATCACGATTCCCGAATCTGGTGGGCCCGAGGTGCTGTCGTGGGACGAGGTTCCCGACCCGGTGCCCGGCGAGGGCGAGGTGCTGGTCGAGGTGGTGGCCAGCGCCGTCAACCGGGCCGACATCGTGCAACGGCAGGGCTTCTACGACCCGCCGCCCGGCGCCTCCCCCTACCCCGGTCTGGAGTGCTCCGGCCGGATCGCCGAGCTCGGCACCGGGGTGTCCGGCTGGGCCGTCGGCGACGAGGTGTGCGGGCTGCTCTCCGGCGGCGGCTACGCCGAGAAGGTCGTCGTCCCGGCGGGCCAGCTGCTGCCCGTGCCCAAGGGGGTCGACCTGAAGCACGCCGCCGCGCTGCCGGAGGTGGCCTGCACGGTCTGGTCGAACGTGTTCATGATCGCCCACCTGCGCCCCGGGGAGACCCTGCTCGTGCACGGCGGCTCCAGCGGCATCGGCACGATGGCCATCCAGCTCGCGAAGGCCGTGGGCGCCAAGGTCGCCGTCACGGCGGGCACGAAGGAGAAGCTGGACCACTGCGCGCGGCTCGGCGCCGACATCCTGATCAACTACAAGGAGCAGGACTTCGTGGCCGAGCTCAAGGCGGCCACGGACGGCGCGGGGGCCGACGTCATCCTCGACAACATGGGCGCGAAGTACCTGGACCGCAACGTCCGGGCGCTCGCGGTCAACGGCCGCCTCGCGATCATCGGCCTCCAGGGCGGCACCAAGGGCGAGCTGAACATCGGCGCGCTGCTCGGCAAGCGCGCGGCCATCAGCGCGACCACCCTGCGCGCCCGCCCGCTCAGCGAGAAGACGGCGATCGTGGCGGCCGTACGCGAACATGTCTGGCCCCTGCTCGAAGGCGGTCACATCCGCCCGGTCGTCGACCGCGAACTCCCGATCAGCGACGCGGCGGCGGCCCACCGGGTGGTGGAGGAGAGCGGGCACGTGGGGAAGGTCCTGCTGGTCGTGGAGTAGCCCGGTCGTCAGCCGCGGCGCAGCCGCACCCCGAGCAGGGCGAGTCCCAGGCCGAGCCCGATCAGCACCAGTCCGCTGCCGAGCGGCAGGATGCGCAGGACGGGCTCGGTGCTCGGCCCTTCCCGGCCGACGGCCTGCCCGGCCGGCTGCCGCGAGGCCTCCGGTACGGCGGTGGCGGCACCGCCGGTCGGCTGGCCGGCCCCTTCGTCCGTCACGCCGCCCTCGTCCGGCGCCCCGGAGTCCTGAAGCTCACCGTCCTCATCCGCACCGGCGTCGGCACTCTCCGCTGTCTCCGCGGCCCCGGCGTCCTCGTGCCGCCCCGGACGCTCCCGCCCCTCGCCCGCGCTGCTCCCGGCCCGGGACGGCCCGGTGCGCGGGACGACCGGCTGCCTATGGCGCGGCGGTGCGGCGGAGGGCCGCGGTGAGGCGGTTTTCCGGGGGGCGTCGGGTACGGGGGTAGCGGCACCATCGGCGGGACGTTCTGTGGGGCGTTCCGTTGAGCTCGCCACGACGGACGGGTGCCCGCCCGGCGTCGGCCCGGCGGGCGCCGCCATCACGTCGTACGGCAGCATCGCCGCGCCCGCCGCGAGGGCGACCAGCAGTCCCGTCGTGCGCACTGTGCGCAGCCATCCCGTCACAGCACCAGCGTCACACCACCCCGCGATTCCGGCATTCCGGGTACCGCCGCCGGGCCGAACCGGCCGCGCCATCGGACCCGGTGGCTGACGGAATCCTGCGACCCGTAAACGGTGGATCACCCTCCACCGGGGGCACCCCAGTGATGAGGTGTACGGGTGCGAGAGAATGGCGGCATGGAGATGCCGAGGAACGAACGGTCGTCCGAGCAGCCGCAGATCCTGGTCGTGGGCCAGGACGGGATGGCGCTCGGCGGCACCGGGGACGAGGACTCCCGCGAGCTTCCGGTGACGGACATGGTGGAGCAGCCCGCCAAGGTCATGCGGATCGGCAGCATGATCAAGCAGCTGCTGGAGGAGGTGCGCGCGGCTCCTCTGGACGAGGCCAGCCGGGTCCGGCTGAAGGAGATCCACCGCAGCTCGGTCAAGGAGCTGGAGGACGGTCTGGCGCCGGAACTGGTCGAGGAGCTGGAACGGCTCTCCCTGCCCTTCACGGAAGGGGCGACCCCGAGCGACGCCGAACTGCGGATCGCGCAGGCCCAGTTGGTCGGCTGGCTGGAGGGCCTCTTCCACGGCATCCAGACCACGCTGTTCGCCCAGCAGATGGCCGCGCGGGCCCAGTTGGAGCAGATGCGCCGGGCGCTGCCGCCGGGCGTGGGCCACGACGGCGAGGACGGGCACCCGGGCGGGCGCTCCGGCGGACCGTACCTGTAGATCCCGTAGATCCCGTAGATCCCGTAGATCCCGTAGATCCCGTAGATCCCGTAGATCCCGCGAGAACGACAAGGGGCCGGCGTCAGCGGACGCCGGCCCCTCACTCGTGTCTCACGCCCAGGTGATCAGCCGCTTGGGCTGCTCCAGGATCGCGGCCACGTCCGCGAGCACCTTGGAGCCCAGCTCCCCGTCCACCAGGCGGTGGTCGAAGCTGAGCGCCAGCGTGGTGACCTGACGCGGCTTCACCTTGCCCTTGTGGACCCACGGCTGGAGCTTGATCGCACCGACCGCGAGGATCGCGGACTCGCCGGGGTTGAGGATGGGGGTGCCGGTGTCGACGCCGAAGACGCCGACGTTGGTGATCGTGACCGTGCCGCCCTGCATCGCGGCCGGGGAGGTCTTGCCCTCGCGCGCGGTCGCCACCAACTCGCCGAGCGACTCGGCCAGTTGCGGCAGCGTCTTGGTGTGCGCGTCCTTGATGTTCGGGACGATCAGGCCGCGCGGGGTGGCCGCGGCGATGCCCAGGTTCACATAGTGCTTGAGCACGATCTCCTGGTTGGCCTCGTCCCAGGACGCGTTGACCTCGGGGTTGCGCTTGATCGCGACCAGCAGGGCCTTGGCGATGAGCAGCAGCGGGTTGACCCGCAGCCCCTGCATGTCCTTGTCCTGCTTGAGCTCCTCGACCAGCTTCATGGTCCGGGTCACGTCGACCGTCACGAACTCCGTGACATGCGGCGCCGTGAACGCCGAGCCGACCATGGCCGTCGCCGTCGCCTTGCGGACGCCCTTGACCGGGACGCGGGTCTCGCGCGCGGTGTCGTACGTCGGCACGGGCGCGGGGGCGGGCGTCCGGGCGGGGGCCGGTGCCGCGACGACCTCCGGTGCCGGGGCCGCCGCCGCGTGGACGTCCTCGCGCGTGATGATGCCGTCCGGGCCGGTCGGGGTGACCGTCGCCAGGTCGACGCCGAGGTCCTTGGCCAGCTTGCGCACCGGCGGCTTGGCCAGCGGGCGTTCCTGGGCCGCCGGCGGGGCGGGCGCCGCCGGTACGGCGGGACCGTGGCCGTTCAGCTCGGTCTGGATCGCCGTCGAGGCCTCCTGGACCGGGATCTGCGGGCCCTTGCGGGGGCGGCGCTTGGTCGAGGACGCGGCGACGCCGTAGCCGACGAGGACGGGCTGGCGGCCCTCGGGCTTCTTCTCGGTCTCGGCGGCGGGCTGGGCGGTGGTCTCGGCTGCGGGTGCGGCCGCGGGTGCCGGTGCCTCGGCGGCGCCCGCCCCGCCGGACACGTCCACGGCGATGATCGACGTGCCCACGTCGACCGTGGTGCCCTCGGGGAAGTGGAGTGCCCGCACGACACCGTCGTAGGGGATGGGCAGTTCGACGGCCGCCTTGGCGGTCTCGACCTCGCACACCACCTGGCCGTCGGTGACCTGGTCACCGGGCTGCACGTACCACTTGAGGATCTCGGCCTCGGTGAGGCCCTCGCCCACGTCGGGCATCTTGAACTCGCGTACGGACGCTTCCGTCATCGTCGTCACGACCCTCTCCTCAGTACGCCAGGGCACGGTCGACGGCGTCGAGCACCCGGTCCAGGCCCGGCAGGTACTCCTCCTCCAGGCGGGCCGGCGGGTACGGGGCGTGGTAGCCGCCGACCCTGAGCACCGGGGCCTCCAGGTGGTAGAAGCAGCGCTCCGTGATGCGGGCGGCGATCTCGGCGCCCGAGCCGAAGAACACCGGCGCCTCGTGGACCACGACCAGGCGGCGGGTCTTCTCGACCGAGGCCTGGATCGCGTCGAAGTCCAGCGGGGACACCGAGCGCAGGTCCAGGATCTCCAGCGAGCGGCCCTCCTCGGCCGCGGCGTCCGCGACCTCCAGGCAGGTCTTCACCATCGGGCCGTAGGCCACCAGGGTCAGGTCGGTGCCCGCACGGACCACCTGGGCCTTGTGCAGCGGGCCCGGGATGGCCTCGGTGTTGACCTCGCCCTTGTCCCAGTAGCGGCGCTTGGGCTCGAAGAAGATCACCGGGTCGTCGCTCTGGATGGCCTGCTGCATCATCCAGTACGCGTCGGAGGGGTTGGAGGGCGAGACGATCTTCAGGCCCGCCACGTGCGCGAAGAGCGCCTCGGGCGACTCCGAGTGGTGCTCGACCGCGCCGATGCCGCCGCCGTAGGGGATGCGGATGACGACGGGGAGCTTGACCTTGCCCAGCGAGCGGGCGTGCATCTTCGCGAGCTGGGTGACGATCTGGTCGTAGGCCGGGAAGACGAAGCCGTCGAACTGGATCTCCACCACCGGGCGGTAGCCGCGCAGGGCGAGGCCGATCGCGGTGCCGACGATGCCGGACTCCGCGAGCGGGGTGTCGATGACGCGGCTTTCGCCGAAGTCCTTCTGGAGGCCGTCCGTCACGCGGAAGACGCCGCCGAGCTTGCCGACGTCCTCGCCCATGACCAGCACCTTGGGGTCGGATTCGAGAGCACGGCGCAGCGATTCGTTGATCGCCTTGGCGAGAGCCATCTTCTCTGCCATGTCAGTGATCCCCCTCGTCGGCGAACGACGCCTGGTAGGCGGCGAACTGGGCTCGCTCCTCGTCGACCAGCGCATGGCCGTCCGCATACGCGTGCTCGAAGAGGGCGAAGTGGTCCGGGTCCGGCATGGCGCGGACCGCTTCGCGCACTCGCCTGCCCAACGCCTCGCTCTCGGCCTCGAGTTCCGCGAAAAATCCCTCGTCCGCGTGGTTTGAGGCCTCCAGGTACCGGCGAAGGCGCAGGATCGGGTCCTTGGCCTCCCAGGACTGGCGCTCCTCGTCACCGCGGTAGCGGGTCGGGTCGTCGGAGGTGGTGTGGGCGCCCATCCGGTAGGTGAACGCCTCGACCAGGGTGGGGCCCTCGCCGGCCCGGGCGCGCTCCAGCGCCCACTTCGTCACCGCGAGGCAGGCCAGCACGTCGTTGCCGTCGACGCGGACGCCCGGGAAGCCGAAGCCCTGGGCGCGCTGGTAGAGGGGGACGCGGGTCTGCTTCTCGGTCGGCTCGGAGATCGCCCACTGGTTGTTCTGGCAGAAGAACACCACCGGCGCGTTGTAGACCGCGGAGAAGGTGAACGACTCGGCCACGTCGCCCTGGCTGGAGGCACCGTCGCCGAAGTAGGCGATGACCGCGCTGTCCGCGCCGTCCTTGGTGATGCCCATCGCGTAGCCGGTGGCGTGCAGCGTCTGGGAGCCGATGACGATCGTGTAGAGCTGGAAGTTGTTGCTGTTGGGGTCCCAGCCGCCGTTGTTCACGCCGCGGAACATGCCCAGCAGGTTCTCCGGCGGGACGCCGCGGCACCAGGCGACGCCGTGCTCGCGGTAGGTCGGGAAGACGTAGTCGTCCTCGCGGGTGGCCCGGCCCGAGCCGATCTGGGCGGCTTCCTGGCCGAGCAGCGACGCCCACAGCCCCAGCTCGCCCTGGCGTTGCAGGGAGGTGGCCTCGGCGTCGAAACGGCGGGTGAGCACCATGTCGCGGTACAGACCGCGCAGCTCATCGGGGGTGATGCCGGCGACGTACTTGTCGTATGCGGCGTTCTTGACGCGCTCGCCCTCGGGCGTCAGCAGCTGAACCAGCTCGGGCTCGGTGCTCGGGGACTTTTTCGTCCCGGCGCTGCGTCGCGGCTTGCGCGCGGCAGTGCTCTCCACGGTCACGTGTGCTCCTCCGTCGGTCCGGCATCCGGGTTCGCCGGGTGCCAGTGCGGCTCACCTGAGCCCTGCCGACGCACGGGGTGGGTGCGGACCGGTCGGGATCAGGCGTGACAAGGTGCCCCGGCGAGCGCCCTGCAAAAGGCACGTTACCCAGTGCTGCACAATTCTGTGAAACCCCTCCTGACCTGCGATTTTGCTTGGATTTCCAAGTATTCCGATGCTTGGATTTCCTAGTAGGTCGCGCAATCGGGAACAGCCGCTGGTCACAGCCTTGCAGGAGGCCGGAGCAACGGCACGTTATCCCGGCTACCCAGGTCACCGGAAGACTTTCTGTGTTTGACTTGCCGCGTGCGCGAGAACGGAAAAATCACCGTATTTCTACTCGACGACCATGAGGTAGTCCGTCGGGGCGTCCATGAGCTGCTCTCGGTCGAGGACGACATCGAGGTGGTGGGCGAGGCCGGCACGGCGGCCGACGCGCTGGTGCGGATCCCGGCCACCCGGCCCGACGTCGCGGTCCTCGACGTACGGCTGCCGGACGGCAGCGGCGTGGAGGTCTGCCGGGAGATCCGGTCGCGGGACGAGGATGTCAAGTGCCTCATGCTGACCTCCTTCGCCGACGACGAGGCCCTCTTCGACGCGATCATGGCGGGCGCCGCCGGATACGTCCTGAAGGCCATCCGTGGCAACGAGCTGCTGTCGGCGGTACGGGACGTCGCGGCCGGCAAGTCCCTGCTCGACCCGGTGGCCACCGCGCGCGTGCTGGAGCGGCTGCGGGACGGCGGCACTGCCAAGGGCGACGACCGGCTCGCGCACCTCACCGACCAGGAACGCAAGATCCTCGATCTGATCGGGGAGGGGCTCACCAACAGGGTGATCGGTGAGCGGCTGCACCTGGCCGAGAAGACGATCAAGAATTACGTGTCAAGTCTGCTGTCCAAGCTCGGGATGGAGCGACGCTCGCAGGCGGCGGCGTACGTGGCGCGCATGCAGGCGGAGCGGCAGCGGCATTGAGGACCAAAGACCTCTGCCCTCCGGGGCGCCGAGGTCCGACATTGGTTACATGCCCTCCGACGAACAGCTCTCCGACGAACAGCTCTCCGACGATCAGCTCTCTGACGATCAGCTCGCCGTCGACCTGCTCGCCCGCACCGACTACGGCCGGGTGGCCACCAGCATGCGCGCGCTGCCCTTCCTCGCCTTCGCCCGGCACATCGTGGCCGACGGCCGGGTCCTGCTGCGGCTGCCGGGGAACGTCGGCTACCACCGGGCATGCGTCGGCCATGTCGTCGCCTACGGCGCGGACAACCTGAGTTCGGCCCGGCCGGGCGAGGGGCTCTGGTCGGTGCAGGTGGTCGGCGCGTGCACGCGGCACGAGCCGACGCCCGCCGAACTCGAACGGTTCGGCCCCGGGCCCCGCGTCGTCGACGGCGAGCCGTACGAACCCGTCTATCTGCGCGTCGAGCCGCAGTTCGGGACGGTGCACTCCACCGACGGCGCCCTGGAAAGTCACTTCGCACACCTGCCGTGATCGAATGCGACTGTCTGTGACAACGCCCAGCTCACGGCCCCGTCGCGTGCCCTAGCATCTGGCGCGTGCCGCGCCCTTGTGTACCACCCCTCATGCCCCACGCGCCCCCGCTGAGCGCCCTGTTGAGCCAGTACGCCGCCGGCTCCGCCGTCGCCTGCGAACCCGTCGAACAAGGGCTGCTGAACCGCGGCTACCGGCTCCGCACGACCCGCGGCCGCTACTTCCTCAAGCACCACTTCGACCCCGACACCGCCGACCCGGCCGCCATCGAGCGCCGGCACCGCGCCACCCAGCGCCTGGCCGACCTCGGCGTCCCCGTGGCCCCTCCGCTGGCCGGCCGCGACGGCCGTACGGTCGCGGTCGTCGGCGGCCACGCCTACGCCCTGCACCCCTGGATCGAGGGCAGGCACCGCCACGGTGGGCAGCTCACCCCGGAGCAGTGCGCACGGCTCGGGGCGCTGCTGGGGGCCGTGCACGCCGCCCTGGAGCGGGTCATGCCGCCCAAGGGGCGCACCCGCCCCGCCACGAGCCCCCACCCCGTCCGCAGCGCCGACCCCACCGCCACCTTCGCCCTCATCGACGAGCTCCTCACGCGCGTGCGCCGCCACCGCCCCGCCGACTCCTTCGACGAGCTGGCCCGCCACCGCCTCCTGGAGCGCCGCGCCCTGCTGGAGCAGCACGCGCACCGGCGGCCGCCGAACGGGGCCCGCGTGGGCTGGGTGCACGGCGACTTCCACCCGTTCAACCTGCTCTACCAGGGGGACGCCCCCGCCGCGATCGTCGACTGGGACCGGCTCGGCGTGCAGCCCCGCGCGGAGGAGGCCGTACGCGCCGCCGCGATCTTCTTCGTACGGCCCGCGGGGGCGCTCGACCTGCCGAAGGTGCGGGCGTACGCGCGCGCGTACCGGCGCGCGGCCGGGGCCACGCCCTCGGAGCTGGCGGCGGCCGTGCACCGGGTGTGGTGGGAGCGGCTCAACGACTTCTGGATGCTGCGCTGGCACTACGAGCGCGGCGACACCCGCGCGGACCCCCAGTTCCCGGCCGCGTCGGCGCTGGCGGTGTGGTGGACGCGGGAGTACGAGACGGTGTGCGACGCGTTCGCGGGATGAGGACCACGGGGCACGGGGCACGGGGGCCACGGGGCTCGGGAAGCAGAACGCGCGCGTACGGTCCGTTTCCGGTCCGCACGCGCGCGTGGAGGTCAGGTCGCAGGTCCCCTGCCGAGGTCACAGGCCCCCGTCGAGGTCACAGTCCCCCGGTCGGCAGGCCCGGCCTTCAAGTGCCGTCGGGGTTGCCCGTGTCGCCACCGCTCGTGTCCGTGGGCTCCGCCGTGTCGGTCGGCTCGGCGGTGTCCGTCGGCTCGTCCGTCGGCTCCTCGGTCGTCGGCTCGCCCGTGGGTTCCGTCGCCGTCTCCGAAGGCGTCTGCGAGGGCGTGTACGAGGGCTGCGACGACGGGGTCCAGGAGGTGCCGCCGTTGCTCGTGCCGTCGTCGGTCTGCTCCTCGGTGGGCTCGTCCGTCGGCTCGTCGCTCGGCGACTCGCTGGCCGTCTCGTCGTCCTTGGTCTGCGAGGTGGTCGGCGACTGCGTGGTGCCGCCCCCGCCGCCGTTCCCGCCGCCGCCGTTCAGCGCCAGTGCGACGCCGGCCGCGATGGCGATCACCGCGAGGACGGCGAGGATCCACAGCTTGCCGCGGCCGCTGCCCCGGTTGCCGTGCCCCTCGAAGCCGCCGTCGTCCCCGCCGCCGTAGCCCTGGTGGGGCAGGATCGGCTGCGGGATCTGGGTGGTACCGGAGGCGCCGGCGTCCGGGTGCCCCATGACCGTGGTGTTCGCGAAACCCGCGGCCGGGGTGTGCCGGCCCTCGTGCATCGCGACCGGCCCGGTGTTCCAGGTGCCGGTGTGGCCGCCCTGCTCGTAGAGCATCTGCAGCGCGTACTGGACGAGCCCGCGCATCTCCTCGGCCGTCTGGAACCGGTCGTCCGGCTCCTTGGCGAGCGAGCGCATGACCAGGCCGTCGAGCTCCGGAGGCGTGGCGTCGGAGACCTCGGAGGGCGGCGTCGGGATGTCCTGGACGTGCTGGTAGACGACGGACAGCGGAGTCTCACCCGTGAACGGCGGGCGCAGGGCCAGGAGTTCGTAGAGCAGACAGCCCGTCGCGTACAGGTCGGAGCGGTGGTCGACGGCCTTGCCGAGGGCCTGTTCCGGCGACAGGTACTGGGGCGTGCCCATGACCATGCCGGTCTGCGTCATCGTCGACTGCGCGCCGTGCAGGGCGCGGGCGATGCCGAAGTCCATCACCTTGACGGCGCCGTTGTGGGTGATGATGACGTTGGCCGGCTTGATGTCGCGGTGCACGATGCCGTGCTGGTGCGAGTAGGCCAGCGCCTCCAGGACACCGGAGACGATGATCAGGGCCTGCTCCGGGCCCGGCGCCTCGGCGTTGATCAGCAGATCGCGGATCGTCCGCCCCTCGACGATCTCCATGACGATGTACGGAACGGACTGGCCGTTCACATGGTCCTCGCCGGAGTCGTACACGGCGACGATCGCGTGGTGGTTGAGACCGGCGACCGACTGGGCCTCGCGCGTGAAGCGGGCCTTGGAGACCGGGTCCTCGGCGAGGTCGGCGCGCAGCAGCTTGACCGCGACGGTGCGGCCCAGCCGTACGTCCTCGGCGGCGAACACCTCGGCCATGCCGCCGCGGCCGAGTCTGTGTGTCAGTCGATATCGGCCGTCGCCGACCAGTCCGCCGTTACCCCACAGCTCCGGCGCATCTGACATTCCGCCGCCAGTCGCCTCGGGGTCGGACGGGCCCTGAGCGCGCTGCTGCTGTGCCATCGGTCCTCGCCGTCGTTTCTGCCCGCGGTGCGCGCGGTGTTGTTACGGTCTCCGTCGGCCACGCTACAGCCTCCGCGCAAGCCTCCGGTCCGGGAAGACCCCGGGGACCGGTCCGAGACGGACCGGCCATCAAAGCGGTAGCACGCGCTGTCGTGCAAATTCTGTGTACCGGCCGTACGGCCCCTGTAACGCTTCCGCGACGCTTCTTTCGCGTACGGTCACGGAACGGGCACCCGGCTTGACCTGTCAGTGCCGTGGGGCAGACTTGGCCGGGAATGAGCCATTCGATCAACGACAGTCGGGCCGGCGCCTGATGGCCGATGGGGGACGCGGAAGATGAGCCAGGACGGCGCACAGGGCCGGTACGCGGGGCGGGCGCTCGCCAACAACCGCTATCAGCTGCGCGACTTGCTCGGTGAGGGCGGCATGGCCTCGGTGCACCTGGCGCACGACACCATGCTGGACCGCCCCGTCGCGATCAAGACGCTGCACACCGAACTGGGCCGGGAACAGGCCTTCCGCGAGCGGTTCCGCCGCGAGGCCCAGGCCGTGGCCAAGCTCACCCACACCAACATCGTCTCGGTCTTCGACACCGGCGAGGACACCCTCGACGGGTCGACGATGCCGTACATCGTCATGGAGTACGTCGAGGGCCGGCCGCTGGGCTCGGTGCTCGACGAGGACGTACGGCAGTTCGGCGCGATGCCCGCCGACAAGGCGCTGAAGATCACCGCGGACGTGCTGGCGGCGCTGGAGATCAGCCACGAGATGGGGCTGGTGCACCGCGACATCAAGCCCGGCAACGTGATGATGACCAAGCGTGGCGTGGTCAAGGTGATGGACTTCGGCATCGCGCGCGCCATGCAGTCGGGCGTGACGTCGATGACGCAGACCGGCATGGTGGTCGGCACCCCGCAGTACCTCTCCCCCGAGCAGGCCCTCGGCCGTGGCGTGGACGCCCGTTCCGACCTCTACTCGGTCGGCATCATGCTGTTCCAACTGGTCACCGGGCGGCTGCCGTTCGAGGCGGACTCGCCGCTGGCGATCGCGTACGCGCACGTGCAGGAGGAGCCGGTGGCGCCCTCCTCGATCAACAGATCGCTCCCGCCGGCCGTGGACGCGCTGGTCGCCCGCGCCCTGAAGAAGAACCCGAACGAACGGTTCCCGAGCGCCGAGGCCATGCGCGACGAGTGCCTGCGGGTGGCGGCTTCCTTCCAGGCGGCGCCGCCGAGCATCGTGCCGGGCGCGCAGACCGCCAGCGGCGCGGGTGTCGGCTCGGCCGTGTTCCCGCCGGTCGGACAGACGCCCCCGCCGCCCACGAACAACGTCCAGACCCCGTACCAGCCGGCCCCGACGCCGAACCCGTACGGCACCCCGACCCCGGCGCCCGCCCCCGCGTACGGCTACCCGCAGCAGGGCGGCTACCAGACGCCGGCGCCGAACGGGTACGCGTCGACTCCGCCGCCGTACACCATCTCGCCGCAGCAGGCCCCCGCCTCGTCGGGCGGCGGCAAGAGCAACAAGCCGGTGATCCTCGGCTCGATCGTCGTCTCGGTCATCGCGGTCGGCGGCCTCATCGCGGCCCTGCTGATGAACGGCGGCGGCTCGGACGACGACGCGAAGGGCAGCGACGGGGCGAGCACGTCGGCTTCTTCCCACCCGACGGGATACCGGACGGGTGACGCGACCAAGACGATCGAGAAGACCGAGTGCACCGAGCCGCAGGAGTCGTACAACGACCCTGACAAGGTCCAGATGCCGGACTTCCAGTACAAGAACTGGGACTCGGTGCTCGAGTGCCTGAAGGCCGCCGGCTGGCACTACGACCCGACTCCCGTGGACGAGAACACCTGGGGCCAGGGCACCGTGATGAAGCAGTACCCCAAGGCGGGTACGGACTTCGATCCGAAGAACCCGCCGGAGATGCAGTTCGACGTGTCGTCCGGCAACCCGGCGTGACCAGGGTCAGGCGGGCGCGGGTCGGGGATCTTCCGGATCTCGTCGCCCTCATCGCCGAGCACGCCGTCTACGAGAAGGCCGAACCGCCCGCCGACGGGCTCGCCGGGCGGCTGGAGCCGCTGTTGTTCGGGAGTCCCGAGCCCCGACTGATCGCGCTCGTCGCCGAGTTGGGGGAGGGCGGGCCCGTCGTCGGGTACGCCACCTGTTCCGCCGAGGTGTCCACCTGGGACGGGGCCGAGTACCTGCACATGGACTGCCTGTTCCTGCGGGACGGGCATCGGGGGCTCGGCATCGGGGAGTCGCTCATGGACGCCGTGCGCGCGGAGGCGCGGCGGCTGGGGCTCGGGCATGTGCAGTGGCAGACGCCCGTGTGGAACGACGGGGCCATTCGGTTCTACCGGCGGATCGGGGCCACGTCCAAGGACAAGCGGCGGTTCTTCCTGCCGGTGCGGTGACGGACATGCGTGAGGGGGCCCGCCGCCGCGAGCCCCCTCACGATGCGCCTGCGCGTCAGCTGATCTTCGCGTAGCCGTAGTTGATGAGCTTCTTCACGTCGGCCGTGCGGTCGGCCTCGGAGGGCGCGGTGAGGACCGCGCCGATCACCGACTCGCCGTTGAGCGTGGCGGCGAAGACGAGGCAGTACTTGGCCTCGGTGCCGGAGCCGGTCTTCACGCCGAGCGTGCCGTTCCAGCCGAGCAGGGTGTTGGTGTTCTTCCACGCCGCCATGGTGCGGGTGGAACCGGTCTTCGTGATCGTCTTGGCCGTGTACGACTTGGTCTTGACGACGGTCTTGAAGGTGGAGCTCTTCAGCGCGCTGCGGGCGACCTTCGTCAGGTCACGCGGCGTCGAGGCGTTGGAACCCTTGCTGATGCCGTCGAACGAGTCGAAGTGCGTGTTCGTCATGCCCAGGTTCTTGGCCATGGTGTTCATCTTGCCGATGAAGTTCTTGGTGCGGGCCGCGACCGTGGTGCCGGAGCCGTACTTGTCGGCCAGCGCCATCGCGGCGTCGCAGCCGGACTTCAGCATCATCCCGTAGAGGAGCTGACGGACGGTGACCTTGTCGCCGACGATCAGACCGGCGGACGAGGCGCCGTTGGCCACGATGTAGTCGCTGTACGCCTTCTTGATCGTGACCTTGGCGTCCAGGTTCAGGTTCGACTGCGACAGCACGACCTTCGCCGTCATGACCTTGGTGGTGGACGCGGTGAGCCGCTTGGTGTCGGCGGACTTGGTGAAGAGCGTCTTGCCCGTGGCGCCGTTCATCAGGTAGCCGCCCTTGGCGGTGATGGTGGGCGTGGTCACGGCCTGCGCCGGTGCCGCGGTGAGAGCTCCGGTGGCGAGCATCGCGCCGGTCGTGAGGGCGACGGCAGCGGCTCTGCGGACACGGAGGCCCTTGGTAGCGGTTGTCAACTGAAATACCCCGAATACGTCGAATTCGCCTGTTATGCGGCCGAGTTGGAAGGGGTGACGAAGGGGCCGCATCTGTGTGACACGTAAGTAGCACAGAAGGTTGTGCGGCGGATGGGACCAATGTGGCGGTCCGCATGGTGAAACGGATCCCTCATGCGTACGTGTTGTATCTATGCTGTGCGCATGCCTTCCGCTCCACCCGCAGCCACCGACCAGCCCGCCGCCCCCGCCAAGCAACCACCCGCCGCCGACCGCGTCTACACCCACGTCAAGCAGGGCGTCCTGGAGCGCCGCTACGAAGGCGGGACGCTCCTCACCGAGGGCGAGCTCGCCGAGGCCGTCGGGGTGTCCCGCACCCCGGTGCGGGAAGCGCTGCTGCGGCTCCAGGTGGAAGGGCTGATCAAGCTCTACCCGAAGAAGGGCGCACTGGTCCTGCCGGTCTCCGCGCAGGAGATCGCGGACGTGGTCGAGACCCGCCAGCTGGTCGAGGAGCACACCGCGCGGAAGGCCGTACCGGCGTCCCCGCAGCTCATCGCGCGCCTGGAGGAGCTGCTCGCGCGGCAGAAGGAGCAGGCCGCCGCCGGGGACCTGGCGGGCGCCGCGGTCACCGACCGTTGCTTCCACGCCGAGATCGTCCGCAGCGGGGGCAACGAGATCCTCTCCCGCCTCTACGACCAACTGCGCGACCGGCAGCTGAGGATGGGCGTCGCGGTCATGCACGCCCACCCCGACCGCATCACCAAGACGCTCACCGAGCACGAGCAGATCCTCGACGCGCTGCGCTCCGGCGACGCGGAGGCGGTCGTCGGGATCGTCCACGGGCACGTGGAGTGGTTCTCGCACCTGGCCCGGGGTGAGGTCCGATGAGGTCCGAGACCCTTCCCGGTGATCCTCCGGGCGGCCGCCGTGCCATGGCCGTCTGGGGCATCGGCGTCTCCGTCTACTTCGTCGCCGTCATCTTCCGTACCTCGCTGGGAGTGGCCGGCCTCGACGCCGCCGACCGCTTCCATGTGAACGCCTCCGCGCTGTCGACCTTCTCGATCCTCCAACTGCTGGTCTACGCGGGCATGCAGATACCCGTCGGCCTGCTCGTCGACCGGCTCGGCACCAAGAAGGTGCTGACCATCGGGGTCGTGCTGTTCACGGCGGGGCAGCTGGGCTTCGCCTTCTCCCCCTCGTACGGCATGGCCCTCGCCTCGCGCGCGCTGCTCGGCTGCGGTGACGCGATGACGTTCATCAGCGTGCTGCGGCTCGGCAGCCGCTGGTTCCCCGCCCGGCGCGGCCCGCTGGTCGCCCAGCTCGCGGGACTGGTCGGCATGGCCGGCAACCTCGTCTCCACCCTGGTGCTGGCCCGGCTGCTGCACGGCATCGGCTGGACGGCCGCCTTCGCGGGCAGCGCGCTCGCCGGCGTGGTGGTGCTGATGCTGCTGCTCCTCTTCCTCAAGGACCACCCCGAGGGCCACGAGCCCGAGCCCGTCCCGCACCAGGGCGCGGCCTACGTACGCCGTCAGATCGCCGCGTCCTGGCGGGAGCCGGGGACCCGGCTCGGGCTGTGGGTGCACTTCACGACCCAGTTCCCGGCGATGGTGTTCCTGCTGCTGTGGGGCCTGCCGTTCCTGGTCGAGGCGCAGGGGCTGTCCCGGGCGACCGCCGGTGAGCTGCTGACCCTCGTCGTGCTGTCCAACATGGTCATAGGGCTCGTCTACGGCCAGGTCGTCGCCCGGCACCACGAGGCGCGGCTGCCGCTGGCGCTCGGGACCGTGGGGGCGACCGCGCTGCTGTGGGCAGTGACGCTGGCGTATCCCGGTGAGCACGCGCCGATGTGGCTGCTGGTGGTGCTGTGCACGGTGCTGGGGGCCTGTGGGCCGGCGTCGATGCTGGGCTTCGACTTCGCGCGGCCGGCGAATCCGCCGGAGCGGCAGGGGACGGCGTCCGGGATCACCAACATGGGCGGGTTCGTCGCCTCGATGACGACGTTGTTCGCGGTGGGCGTGCTGCTGGACGCGACCGGGGACAACTACCGGATCGCGTTCTCCGTGGTGTTCGTGCTCCAGGCGCTGGGAGTCAGTCAGATCCTGCGGCTGCGCAAGCGGGCGATCCGCCGGGAGCGGGAGCGGCTGGTGGCCAGTCGGGTGGAGGCGGTGCACGTACCGGCGTAGGACTGGGGCCTGGGGGCTGGGGGCTTTCGCCCCCAGTACCGCGTCCGCCCGCTACGGCGTCACCGCGAAGTTCCGCAGGATCGCCGCCGTCAGCTGGGGTTCGCCCTCCGCCTTCACCCGGTCCGCCACCTGCTCCGGGGTCACCCGGCCGCAGGCCAGGCGGACATAGGTCTCCCAGTCGAGGGTGAAGGCGGCGGCGGGGCCGAGGGCGGGGGCCGTTTCGAGGGTGCCGCGGCCCTGGATGTCGACGCGGATCGTGCGCAGGAACTCGATGGGTCCGTGCACGTCGAAGACGACCGCCGAACTGCGCGGCGCGTCCGACTTCTCCGCGACCACGGCGGGGAGTTCGGCGAGCAGGTAGTCCCGCGCGATGTGCGCGCCGGGCGAGTCGAGGTTGCCCGGCCGGCCGAGGGCGGCGCGCAGGTCCTGCTCGTGGACCCAGACGTCGAAGGCGTGCCGCCGCATGGACTCCTCGAGCGTCAGTTCGCTGCCGTAGGGGCCGCGCACCTTGGTCCCGGGGTCACGCGACTCGTTGCGGAGCTGGCGGTTGCGGCGGATGATCACGTACTCCAGCTCGGACGTCATCTCCGGCGCCGTGTGGTGGCGGCGGACGTCGACCTGCATCTCCGTGTACCGCTGCTGTTCGTTCGTCACGTGGTAGAGGTCGCGGGGCAGGGTGTGGATCGGGCGCGGGTCGCCGAGCATCTCGCAGTCCAGACCGATGACATGGGAGACCACGTCACGGACCGACCAGGCCGGGCACGGGGTGCGCCGGTTCCACTCTCCTTCCACGAGCGGGCTCACCAGCTCGGATATCGCTTCGATGGAGTGGGTCCAGGCGTCGGCGTAGGGCTGGAGGGTGGGATGCAGACTCACGGAACGGGACCCCTCGGCGGTCGGTACACGGGCAGGTGGTGGCGGCGTTGCCAGCGGGAGGTGGCTGCACTGAGCGGGTGTCTTGAAACTCCCCCAGTTCTCGACTGCGCTCGAACCGGGGGGACCCCCAAGTTACGCTGCTGTGAGGCACCCCGGCAGTGCTTTCGTGTGACGATCGTAGGCCCGTGTGAACGGCTCGAATGCCAGGACGGTGGTAGTGTGCGCGCCTCTCTGATCCAGATCGACGTGAACGAGGACGAATCGGTCGAGTCGCGTCGACGGCGGGTGGGTTCTCTGGTGCGCGGGCAGGCGGGCGCCGATCTCGTCGTCCTCCCCGAACTGTGGACCACCGGCGCCTTCGCCTACGAGGGGTTCGACAGCGACGCGGAGCCGCTGGACGGCCCGACGCACGAGGCGATGGCGAAGGCCGCGAGCGACGCCGGCGTGTGGCTGCACGCGGGCTCGATCCCCGAGCGCGCCGACGACGGGACGCTCTACAACACCTCGCTCGTCTTCTCCCCCTCCGGTGATCTCATCGCCGCCTATCGCAAGATCCACCGCTTCGGCTTCGACAAGGGCGAGGCCGTGCTGATGGGCGCGGGCCGGGAGCTGGTGACGGTCCGGCTGCCCGAGACGACCCTGGGCCTGGGCACCTGCTACGACCTCCGATTCCCCGAACTCTTCCGCGGTCTCGTCGACGCCGGCGCCGAGACCCTGGTCCTCCCCGCGGGCTGGCCGGAGCGCCGCCGGGCGCACTGGACGCTGCTGGCTCAGGCGCGGGCGGTGGAGAACCAGGCGTTCGTGCTCGCGTGTGGAACGGCCGGGACGCACGCGGGAGTTCCACAGGCCGGTCACTCGATCGTGGTCGATCCCTGGGGCGAGGTGCTGGCCGAGGCGGGGGCCGGCGAGGAGATCCTCACGGTCGAGTTCGACCCCGGGAAGGTCGCCACGACCCGTGAACAGTTCCCGGCCCTCAAGGACCGCGTCCTGGGCCTGGAGACCCCGCGCCGGCAGACCCCCTGACGGCGGCTCAGTCCTCCTCGCGTTCCTTCTCCGCCAGGTGGATCACACACACCGCCACCGCGATCAGCAGCGCCGGGTCCGCGTCCTCCCGTACGACGTCCACGCCGTACGTCTCCCGGACGTGCAGCCAGCGGCGCGAGACGACGGCGAGGAGCTCCTCGTCGTACTCGATGGCGAACTCGCGGTCGAGGATCTTGCCGCTGACATCGAGTTCGGTGCTGCCGTCGGCCAGGGAGACCCGGTAGTGGTTGCGGAGCAGGGACAGGCGTTTGCGCTTGATGCGGGCCAGGGGCTCGCCGTCCCGTTCGATCACCATCGTGTCGCGCAGGGCGAACATCTTCTGGTGGATGTCGATGAGGACGCGCCCGCGCGTGTCCTTCAGCTCGAAGGTGTCGCGCAGCCGCATGGCCTTGCCGTCGACGAGGAAGACCTTGTTGCCCTGGTCGTCCTCGATCCAGTAGTCGTCGCCGAAGCCGAGCAGCCGGTCGCGTACGAGGAATCTCATGCCATGACCGGTTCCCCGGACGCCGGGCCGAAACGCCGCCGGTACTCCGACGGGCTGAGCCCGGTCTCGCGCCGCACGCGCGCGCGGAGGTTGGCCGCCGTGCCGAGTCCGCTCCGCGCGGCCACGACGTCGAGACGCTCCTCGCCGCGCTCGATCAGCCGGCAGGCCAGCGCCACCCGTTCCCCCGTCAGCCAGGCGAGCGGGGTCGTCCCCAGCTGGGCCTGGAAGCGGCGGTGCAGCGTGGCGGGGGAGACGGCGGCGCGGGCCGCCAGATCGGCCACGGTCAGCGGTTCGCCCAGCCGCTCCTGCGCCCACGCCAGCAGCGGCCCCAGCGACGCGTCGGCCACCTCGGGGATCGGCCGCTCCACGAACTGACGCTGCCCGCCGTCGCGGTGGGCGGCGAAGACGAGGCGGCGGGAGACGGCGCCCGCGATCTCGGCGCCGTGGTCGCGGCGGATGACGTACAGGCCGAGGTCGAGGGCGGCGGCGCTGCCCGCGGCGGTGAGGATCCCGCCCTCGTCCACGAAGAGCACGTCGGGCTCCAGCCGCACGCGCGGGTGCAGCGCGCGGAACCTCTCGGCCCACATCCAGTGCGTGGTGGCCCGGCGGCCGTCGAGCAGCCCGGCCTCGGCGAGGGCGAAGCTGCCCGTGCAGAAGCTCAGCACGCGTGCCCCGCGCGCGTGGGTGCGGCGGATGGCGTCCAGGACGGCCGGGCCACGCGGTACGACGTTGTCGGGGCGGCCCGGCACGACGAGGGTGTCGGCGCTGTCCACGGCGTCCAGGCCCGCCGTGCCGGTCATCGCGAAGAAGCCGTGGTTCATGTCCACCGCCCGCGTGGGCGTGCACAGGGTCACCTCGTACAGCGGCCCGGGCAGCCCCAGCTCGGGCCGCGGCAGCCCGAACAGCTCGGTGGCGACGCCCACTTCGAAGGGGTTGGTGCCCTCGTCGACGATCACGGCGACCCGGTGCGGCGACTGAGAGGATCGTTGCGGCATATGCGATTCCTAGCACTCGTGAACCGCCGACGGCACCCCGCACGATGACGTCATGGAACCCGAACCCCTCGCACTCTCCGCCGCCCTCGCCTCCTTCACCGACCAGTGGAGCCCCCGCATCGTCACGGCCGTCAACGACTACGACGTCCGCGTCGCCAAGGTCGAGGGCGACCACGTCTGGCACGTCCACGACCACACCGACGAGTTCTTCCTGGTCCTCGACGGCGAACTGCACATCTCCCTGCGGGAGCCGGCCGGTGAGCGCACGGTGGTGCTGCCGAAGGGCTCGGTCCTCACCGTCCCGCGCGGCACCGAGCACAAGCCCTACGCCCCCGTCCCCACCGCGATCCTCCTCTTCGAACCCACCGGCACCCTCACCGTCGGCGACCGCCATGACGACGTACCGGACCATGTGGACGCGACGACCGGGCATGCGCTGGGGTGACTGTCGACCTGCGAGGATGCATCGCCCTTCTCGATTTCCTGAAATAGACAGGGCAGGAAGCCGACTGTCGTGCCTGGGCCGAACGCAACGGGCTGACCGTCCGGAAGGTCCACATAGACAGAGGGCGCTCGGGCTACAAGACCGTTGAGCGCAGGGGCTTCGACGCCGCGCTGGCGGCCGTCACGGCAGGCGTCGTCGGCACGCTGGTCGTCTGGAAACTCGACCGCCTGTCCCGCAAGGGCATCGGCCAGGTGGGCAAGGTGCTGGACGCCATCGAGAAGGCGGGCGGCCGTCTCGTGTCAGTCGTGGACGGTCTCGACACCTCGAACGACTCGGCGCGCATGGTCGTCGCCATGCTCGCTGAGCTCGCTCGGTCCGAGTCCGAGAATCTCGGTACGCGTGTCGGCCATGCCAAGCGCTACCTGCGCAGCAAGGGCCAGTGGATCGGGGGCCAGCCTCCGTACGGACTGCTCATCGACCCGATGACAAAGAAGCTCGTCCACGACCCGGAGCACGCCGATTACGCCCGCCTGATTGCGGATGAAGCGCTCGCCGGAACATCGCTGGTCAAGATCGCCCGGCTCCTCAATGAGTACGAGATCCTCTCGCCGAGAGGCGGGCAATGGAACGCGGCCAGCATCATGCAGCTCCTCCGGTCCCCTGCGTTCGCCGGCCTGATGCCGGAAACCGAGAGCGTCGAGACGGATGACGGCGAGCGGAAATACACGGGCAGGGTCTTCCCGTACCGCGATCCCGAGACGCTGGACACCGTCGAGATCGGCGAGGGGATCATCACGGTCGGCGAGCGTGATCAGATCATCCGCACCCTGGAATCCAGAACGTTCGTGCACGCGGGAAAGCGGCGGCCGAAGCCCGAGGGGACGGCTCTGCTGACGGGGCTCGTCTATTGCGCGGTTCCTGGCTGCGGTCGCCGGATGCATCGTGTGGGCGGCAGCTATCAGTGCATGGCTCGCCGCGCGGGCAACCAGTGCATCGGAGCGTCAGCGTTGGCTAAAGCGGTTGACCAGTACGTGACTGGACAGTTCCTCACCAAGCTTCCGGCGCTCGAACCGGAAGCCCCGTTGCTTGTCGCGATCGCCGACCGCTGGGTTCGCCGGATCGATCCGGAGACATTCGCCAAGCGTGATGCTCTCAACGCTGAGATCCAGGATGAGGAAGCCCGGTTGGCGGACCTTGAAGACGCACGCTACGTGCGTGGTGAGTTCAAGGGCCCTGGGGCTGTTGAACGATACAACCGACTTGTAGAGCGGCTGAGCATGCGCATCGACGGTCTGCGTGGAGAGCTCTACAAGCTGCCGGTGCCGTCCGTGGACGTGTCTCCGATGCTCGACGGCCGCACCTTGCGCGAAGCGTGGACGGGGGCAACAAACGAAGACCGGCGCGATCGGTTGTCTCTCGCCATCGATCGGGTGGAGGTGACCAAGGGAGTTCGAGGCCAGAGGATCATCCCTGAGCAGCGCGTCCACATCCAATGGGCGAGACCGGCAGCTGCGAACACGGCTGGGTGAGCTCATGCGGGTCAGCCTCCCGAGCCGCTGCTCGTCGTCGAGGGCGCCGCGGACCGACTGCCCCTGGTGCTGGCCGGGATGGACCCCGACCAGCCCGCTCAGTAAGGGGTCAGCGGCGGCGCGGGCGCGGGGCCAGCTTGTAGAGGGCCACGCCCGCGGCCGCCAGGGTGGTCGCCGTGACGACCAGGGCCATGCTGTTCATCCACAGGCCGGTCGCGGCCAGGGTGGCGCCTCCGGCACCGGTGGTGCCCGCGCCGATCACTCGTCCGTACATCGTGCTTCTCCTAGGGAAGGTGAGGATTAGGTTGCGACCCACTTCTCCTCGCTGCGGCGCACCATCCCCCACAGCGAGGTGAAGTAGACGGCGTGCTGGAAGAGGTCGTAGAGCATCTCCGGGACCATCAGCGCCGCGACCAGGACGGCCTTGGGGCCGGCCCGCCGTACGGAGACCGTCTTCTCGACGACGAAGATCAGGCCGATCCCCGTCCAGAACGGGGAGAAGCCCGGCCAGCCGTACAGCGTGGTGAACGTGGTCATGTAGACGAGGTAGACCAGGAACGACAGCGCGCCGAAGCCCATCAGGACCTGCTGGGCGAAGTAGCGGGCGGTGACCTTGGTCCAGCCGTAGTCGCGCAGGTTCTCCAGGGCGCCGCGCTGCCAGCGCAGCCGCTGGTGCCACAGCTTGCCCAGCGTCGGCATGACCTCGGTGGTGACCGCGCAGCCGGCCGGGGACATGGCCCGGTAGCCGAGGGTCTTGACCGCCTTGGTCATCTCGTCGTCCTCGGTGAGCGAGGCGAGGCTGTAGTAGCCGCTGCCGCCGCCGATCACCCCGGCGCGGCGGGCCGCCCGCACCTCGCGCAGCACCCGGGCGCGGAACATGGTGCCGGTGCCGGTGAGGACCTGGGCCTTGCCGCCGGTGCGCTCCAGTTCCCAGGCGTAGCGGTGGAACTCCATGCGCTGGAGCAGACCGAGGAGGCCGCCGCCGTCCTCGCCGTAGAAGACCCCGCCGACGGCGCCGACCTTGCGGTTGAAGGTGGCGAGCGCGGTCTCGGCGAAGGTCGGGTCGAGGACGGTGTCGGCGTCCTGGACCAGCAGCAGGTCGCGGTCGTCGAGGTGGGGCAGCATCCAGGCGATGGCCTGGTTGAGGGCGCCGGCCTTCTTGTGGGTGTTGCCCTGGGTGTGGAACACCTGGGCGCCGTGCGCGACGGCGATCTCGGCGGTGTCGTCCGTGCAGTTGTCGCAGACCACCACGACGAGGTCGGGGCGCCGGGTCTGGTCGCGCAGGCCGTCGATGGCGGCGCCGATGCGGTCCGCCTCGTTGTGCGCCGGGATCAGGACGGCGAGCCGGGGGCGGGTGGGCGGCTCCTCGGGGGCCGCGTGGGCGCGGCGGGCCGCATGCCGGGGCACCTGGTGCGGTCTCGGACCGCTCGGCGCCGCGAGGTCGAGCACGCCGGGCCCCCTGGTGCGAAGTCTTGCGAGGACGGGGCTCGGTACCACTCACCCCCCGAGCCCCTGAGTCCTCGCAAGTCTTCACGAAATCCATACAAGCCGACAAGCAGTCCGGGGTAACGGACTGCTCACGGTTGTCTGGATATTTCCTGTGAGCCCAATTGATGACGAGCTGTCAGGAACACCCCGCTGTCAGTACTCCCTGCGATGCCGTGCCTCTTCGTCGACGACCGGCGTGGCGGGCGGCACCACGACCCGCCTGCGCCGCGCGATGCTGCTGAAGGTGCTGACCCCGATCAGTCCGACGATCATCAGGATGATCCCGACCAGATCGAGGTTGACCCCCTGCATGTCCCAGTCCGTCGCGAACGTGAGGATGGCTCCCGCGGCGATGAGGATGATGCATCCGCCGAGGCCCATGTGTGTCGCCTCCCCTGCATGACGTTTCCGTCAGGGGCGGGTACCCAACCGGGGAAAGCTATCCCTCCCGTTCCTGACGGCTATCCCTCCAGGAACGCCACCAGCGCGTTGGCCAGCAGATGCGGGTCGTCCGCGCCGCACAGTTCGCGGGCGCTGTGCATGGACAGGATGGCGACACCGATGTCGACCGTCTTGATGCCGTGCCGGGCCGCGGTGATCGGGCCGATGGTGGTGCCGCAGGGCATGGAGTTGTTGGAGACGAAGGTCTGGAAGGGCACGTCCGCCTTCGCGCAGGCGGCGGCGAACACCGCGCGCCCCGAACCGTCCGTCGCATAGCGGTTGTTGACGTTGACCTTGAGGATCGGGCCGCCGTTGACCCGCGGGTGGTGCGTCGGGTCGTGCCGCTCGGCGTAGTTGGGGTGGACCGCGTGGCCCGTGTCGGAGGACAGACAGACGGTGCCCGCGAACGCTCTGGCCCGGTCCTCGTACGACCCGCCGCGCGCGAACACCGAACGCTCCAGCACACTGCCGAGCAGCGGCCCGTCCGCACCCGTGTCGGACTGCGAGCCGTTCTCCTCGTGGTCGAAGGCGGCGAGTACGGGGATGTAGCCGAGGTCCGAGCCGGCCGCGACCGCGGTCAGCGCGGCCACCCCGGCGTGCACGGACAGCAGGTTGTCCATGCGCGGCCCGGCCACCAGCTCCTGGTCGCGGCCCAGGTAGGCGGGCGGCTCGACGGAGTGGACCATCAGGTCCCAGCCGGTGACCTCGCCCGCGCCGAGCCCTTCCTCCGCCTCCAGGAACGCGATCAGATCGCCCTCGCGGACGTCGTCGCCGAGCCCCCAGATGGGCTGAAGATGCCGCTGCTTGTCGAGCTTGAGCCCCTCCGCCGACACCGAGCGGTCCAGGTGGATGGCGAGCTGCGGCACCCGCAGCAGCGGCCGGCCCACGTTCACGAGCCGCGTCGAGCCGTCCCGCAGGGTCAGCCGGCCGGACAGCCCCAGGTCACGGTCGAGCCAGGAGTTCAGCAGCGGCCCGCCGTAGATCTCCACCGCCACCTGCCGCCAGCCGTGCGCCCCGGCGTCCGGCAGCGGCTTGACCCGCAGGTTGGGGGAGTCGGTGTGCGCGCCGACGATCCGGAACGGCGTGTGCGGCGCGGCGCCCTCGGGGACGTACCAGGCCACGATCGCGCCACCGCGCAGCACGTACCTGCCGCCGCTTCCCGCGGCGGAAGCCGCTGATGTCTCCGCGTCCCAGGCGTCCGTCTCGGCGACCTGCCGGAAGCCGGCCTTCTCCAGGCGCTCGGCGGCGTTCGCCACGGCGTGGTACGGCGACGGGCTCGCCGCCAGGAAGGACATGAGGTCGTCGGTGTGGCCGCGGTCGAAGCGGGAGGGTTCGCTCATGGGGTTCACCTTAACGACGAAGGGGTTCACCTAGACGACGTACGAGGGCCCGCTCCCGGTGAAGGAAGCGGGCCCTCAGGAGAGCTGTGCTGATGTGTCCTAGAACGCGGCCTCGTCCAGCTCCATCAGGTCCAGCTCGACGTTCTGGGCGAGCTTGCGCGCACCCGTGACACCCGGCAGGACGTTGGCCGCGAAGAACTTCGCCGCCGCGATCTTGCCGGTGTAGAACGCCTTGTCCTTGGCGGAGGCGGTCTCCAGCTTCTCGGCCGCGACAGCGGCGCCCTTGAGGAGCAGGTAGCCGACGACGACGTCACCGGAGGCCATCAGCAGGCGGGTCGTGTTGAGCCCGACCTTGTAGATGTTCTTGACGTCCTGCTCGGTGGCCGCGAGGTCGGTCAGCATCAGACCGACGATGGCCTCCAGCTCGACGGCCGCCTTCGCGAGGTGCTCGCGGGCGCCGGCCAGCTCCTCGCCGCCGGTGCCGAGCGCCAGGAACTTCTTGATGTCCTCGGCGAGGGAGTTCAGGGCCGCGCCCTGGTTGCGGACGATCTTCCGGAAGAAGAAGTCCTGGCCCTGGATCGCGGTGGTGCCCTCGTACAGGGTGTCGATCTTGGCGTCCCGGATGTACTGCTCGATCGGGTACTCCTGGAGGAACCCGGAGCCCCCGAAGGTCTGGAGCGACTGGGCGAGCTGCTCGTAGCCCTTCTCGGAGCCGTAGCCCTTCACGATCGGCAGCAGCAGGTCGTTGAGCGCGTGCTCGGCCTTGGCGTCCTCGCCCGCGGCCTCCTTCACGGCGATCGCGTCCTGGATCGACGCGGTGTACAGCACCAGGGCGCGCATGCCCTCCGCGTACGCCTTCTGCGTCATCAGCGAGCGGCGCACGTCCGGGTGGTGCGTGATGGTGACCTTGGGCGCGGTCTTGTCGCCGAAGGCGGCCAGGTCGGTGCCCTGGACGCGCTCCTTGGCGTACTCCAGCGCGTTCAGGTAACCGGTCGACAGCGTCGAGATCGCCTTCGTGCCGACCATCATGCGGGCGAACTCGATGATGCGGAACATCTGGCGGATGCCGTCGTGCTTGTCGCCGATCAGCCAGCCCTTGGCGGGGTGCTGGTCGCCGAAGGTCATCTCGCAGGTGTTGGAGGCCTTCAGGCCCATCTTGTGCTCGACGTTGGTCGCGTAGACGCCGTTGCGCTCGCCCAGCTCGCCGGTCTCGAAGTCGAAGAGGTACTTGGGGACGAGGAAGAGGGACAGGCCCTTGGTGCCCGGGCCGGCGCCCTCGGGACGCGCGAGGACGTAGTGGAGGATGTTCTCCTCCATGTCGTGCTCACCGGACGTGATGAAGCGCTTCACGCCCTCGATGTGCCAGGAGCCGTCCTCCTGCTGGATCGCCTTGGTGCGGCCGGCGCCGACGTCGGAGCCCGCGTCGGGCTCGGTGAGGACCATCGTGGAGCCCCACTGCTTCTCCACGGCGACCTTGGCGATGTGCTTCTGGACCTCGTTGCCCTCCTCGAAGAGGATGCCGGCGAACGCGGGGCCCGAGGAGTACATCCAGACGGCCGGGTTGGCGCCCAGGATCAGCTCGGCGAAGGCCCAGATCAGGGAGCGGGGCGAGGTGGTGCCGCCGATCTCCTCGGGCAGGCCGAGCCGCCAGTACTCGGAGTCCATGAAGGCCTTGTAGCTCTTCTTGAAGGAGGCCGGGACCGGCGCGGTGTTGGTCTCCGGGTCGAAGACCGGCGGGTTGCGGTCGGCGTCCGCGAAGGACTCCGCCAGGTCGTTCTCGGCGAGACGGGTCATCTCGTCGAGGATGCTCTTCGCGGTCTCGACGTCCATCTCCTCGAAGGGACCCGTGCCGTACAGCTTGTCGCGGCCGAGCACTTCGAAGAGGTTGAACTCGATGTCACGGAGATTCGACTTGTAGTGCCCCATGGCGACGGCTCCCTGGAGAGACGGGCGAGGCACTGGATCCTCGCGCTAGTTCACGTACCGACAAGTAGCTTCGATACGATGATGCTACCCGCCGGTAATAAGCCGCAACCCCGATCCGGCCATCTGTGACGGTTCACACCGCAACGGTGAGGTTGGCGGTGTATCCGGCGTCCGTGCTCCCCTCCACGACCGCCAGCTGCCGCTCGTACCCGTCCCGGAAGACGCCGTCGCTCTCCAGGGAGAGGCTGCCGAGGTTGGCCACGCTCGCCTCGTAGCCCTCGGTGGCGTACACCGTGTCGCAGACGTCCTCGGGGAGGGCCAGCTGCGAGGTGCTGGTGATCGCCGTCGCGGCGGTGGCGTCCGCGAGGCTGTCGTAGACCTCGAAATGAACGTGCGGCCAGCGGCCCGTGTAACAGCCGGGGAAGACGCTGGTGAAGGTGACCCGCCCCGACTCGTCGGTCTCCTGCACGCCCCGCAGATAGTTCTCGTCCGCGACGCCCTCCGTATAAAGGGAGTAGCGGCCCTCCCGGTCGCAGTGCCACACATACACGGCGGCGCCCTTCCTCGGCGTACCGCAGCCGGAGTCCGCGTCCACGACGGTGAGCGTCACGGTCAGCGGAACACCCTCCGCCGTGCCGCCCGCGGAGTCGCCGAAGCTCTTCCTGATGTCGCCGCGCACGACACCGCTCTCCTTGAGGACGTTCACCCCGTTCGAACCGTCACCGGGGTACGGACCGGCCGTCTCCTCGGGGATCGGCGCGCAGCCCGGGGTCGCGGCGGAGGTGACGGCGTCGTCGTCCGCGGAACAGCCGGCCAGCGACACGAGGCCCGCCCCCGCCAGCAGCCGGATCATCCGGCGGCGGGCAAGGACGGGAAGGTCGTAGGAGAGCCCCCGGTCGTGCTCGTGGACCTCGTCATGGGCCTCGTCGTGCTCGTGTCGGTGCATGGGAACGACGCTAGGAGCGGCGGCCCCCGGAACCCAGAGCCGACGGCTGTCGAGTCGCTGTCGGTTTCCGGCCCCCTGCGAGCCTCCGCCACTCCACCCCGCTCGGTACGCTTGCGCCCATGTACGGCTACGACCAGAGCGCGGGTACGCAGCAGCAGTACGCCACGCCACAGCAGCAGATGCCGGGCGGGTACGGCCAGCAGCCGCCGCTGTACCCCGAGCCGTCCCCGCCGTCCCTCGCGGACGCGGTGCGCGCCTTCACCACCGGGCAGCTCGCCGCCGAGGACTTCCAGCAGGTCTTCGCCACGTCCAAGGTGTACTGCCCGCGCGGCGACAACCCCGGCTTCCTCGCCCTGCACAACACCCAGCAGCCGGTGATCCCGATGTTCACCTCGCTGAAGGAACTGCGCCGGTACGCGGGCAAGGAGTCCAAGTACTTCGTGATCACCGGCGCCGAGGTGATCGACCTCCTGCCGACCGGGTACGGCTTCGTCCTCGACATGGAGGGCGAGCACCGGATGGTGTTCGACGCGAAGGCGGTCGAGCAGATGGTCGAGTTCGCGATGCGGCGGATGTACGGCTGACCGCTGCCCGGCGGAGGAAAAACCTCCACGCGATTGTCACAGGCATGCCATAGAGTGCCCCCTGGCAGCCGCGCCCCGCACGTCACACCGCCTTCGGGCGGTCCGCGTCCGGGTGCCGCGCGGCGCTCTCAGTCTCCCGGCCAGCCCGGGATCTCTTGTGGGGGTTCACACCTGTGCGCATGCGCAGCACATCCACCGCGACGGCACTCGCGGTCCTCTTCAGCTCCGTCGCGCTGACGGCCGTGACGGCCGGGACGGCCTCGGCCGTCACCACCACGGTCGGCTCGCCCGGCGGCCTCGCCGTCAGCGACTCGCTCAAGCGGGTCTTCGTCGGCGACAGCGCCAACGGCCGGATCTTCGCCGCCGACTACAACGGCAACCAGGTCGACTCCGTGACCGGCGTCGAAGGCGTCTCCGAACTGGTGCTCTCCGACGACGGCAGCACCCTGTACGCCGCCCTGCGCGGCACGCACGAGATCGTGGCGCTCGACCCGGCCACCCTGGACATCAAGACCCGCTACCCCGTCGCCACCGGCACGGGCCCCGCGCACATCGCGTTCGCCGGCGGCAAGGTCTGGTTCTCCTACGGCGACCAGTGGGACGGCGACCTGGGCTCCGTGGACCCCACCGTGGACCCCGCGAGCGGCACCGACCCGGTGGCGCTCGCCCAGCTCCCGACCGAGGGCACCGGCTCCGGACTGTGGGGCCAGGCCCTCCTCGACACCGACCCGCAGCGCCCCGGCCTGCTGGCCGTCGGCGAGACCGGTGACTCCTCGGGCACCCTCGCCGTCCTCGACGTATCGGGCGCCACCCCCAAGGTCACCGCCTGGCACGACACCTCGTACGCCCTGACGAACGGCGTCTACGACGTCGACCTCGTCCCCGGCGGCGACCAGGTGCTCGTCAACGGCACCGACCGGGACGCCTTCGCGAACGGCACCTTCACCAAGGCCGGCGCCTACCCCGCGGGGCAGGGCGCGGACATCGGGCCGAGCGGCCTGATCGCCCAGACCTCGGGCACCCAGGTCGCGATCTACCGACCCGACGCCACCCGGCCGGTCCGCACCTACAGTCCCGGCACCGGACCCGTCAACGACGTGGCCTGGGCCCCGGACGGCTCGCGCGTCTTCGCCCTGGTCAACTTCAGCAACGGCTACACGCTCAAGGCGCTGACCCAGCCCACGCTGAGCGTCCCGACCCTCACGGTCAGCGCCCCCGCCACGGCCGCCCGCGCCCAGCAGCTCACCGTCAAGGGCAAGATCACGGCATCGGTCCCGTTCGCCGCCGGCACCCAGCTCACCGTCACCCGCACCGACCTGGACAGCCCGAACGGCAAGGCGCTGCCGGCGGTGACGGTCAAGGCGGACGGCACGTACTCCTTCACCAACACCCCGCCGGCCGGCGGCAAGGTCAAGTACACGGTGAAGTACGCGGGCGACGCCGCCCACACGGCCGTCAGCGCCTCGGACACCGTCGACGTCTCCCGCGCCTCGACCTCCCTCAGCCTGAACAACAACGGCAAGCTGTACTCGTACGGCGCCGACGTGAAGTTCACCGCGCACCTCGGCAAGACGTACAAGAGCCGCTCGGTCTCGATCTACGCCGACCCCTTCGGCAGCGACAAGGGCAAGAAGCTGATCAAGACCGGCACGGTCAACTCCGACGGCAACATCAGCGCCTGGGTGGACATGACCCGGGACACGGCCGTCACCGCGGTCTTCGCGGGCGACTCCCGCTACAAGCCGAAGACCGTCAAGTCCACGGCCTACGCCAAGGTCAAGATCTCCACCGCCGTCTCCAAGCACTACAAGACGGCGAAGATCGGCTCGACGACGTACTACTGGTTCCACAAGAGCACGGACCCGCTGCTCACGACGACGATGTCGTACTACCCGGGCCGTCAGCAGCGCTTCGACCTGCAGGTCTACTACCAGGGCGACTGGTACTCGGCGGACTCGGAGTACTTCCCGCTCGGCTCGAACGGCAAGTCGGCCGTCTCCCTCGGGGCGCCCGGTGAGTCGGGCATCCGGGCGCGGATGCGGTCGGTGTACGTCAACGGCTCGTCCGGCGACAGCGTGAACTCGACGACGTACGGGTCGTGGAAGTACCTGTACTTCAGCAACTGACGCGGGTCGGACCCGTGCGGTGGAGCCCGGAGGGAATGCCTTCCGGGCTTCTGCCGTTAGGGGTGGCAGAAAGTTCAATGCTCAACTAAACTGGTCGCACCAAGGAGGTACCGACATGCCTGCAGTGACCGTCGAGAACCCACTGACGCTTCCCCGCGTCGCCGCCCCCGCGGACGCCGTGGCCCGTCCCGTACTCGCCGTCACGACCGCGCCGAGCGGTTTCGAGGGCGAGGGCTTCCCGGTGCGCCGCGCGTTCGCCGGGATCAACTACCGCCATCTGGATCCGTTCATCATGATGGATCAGATGGGGGAGGTGGAGTACGCGCCGGGCGAGCCGAAGGGGACCCCCTGGCACCCGCACCGCGGCTTCGAGACCGTCACCTACATCATCGACGGGATCTTCGACCACCAGGACAGCCAGGGCGGTGGCGGCACGATCACCAACGGCGACACCCAGTGGATGACCGCCGGCTCGGGCCTCCTCCACATCGAGGCGCCGCCGGAGTCGCTGGTCATGTCCGGAGGGCTCTTCCACGGCCTCCAGCTGTGGGTCAACCTCCCGGCCAAGGACAAGATGATGGCGCCTCGGTACCAGGACATCCGCGGCGGCAACGTCCAGCTGCTGACGACGCCCGACGGCGGTGCGCTGCTCCGGGTCATCGCCGGTGAACTGGACGGCCACCAGGGCCCCGGTATCACCCACACCCCGATCACGATGATCCACGCGACGCTGGCGCCGGGCGCGGAGATCACGCTGCCGTGGCGTGAGGACTTCAACGGCCTCGCGTACGTGCTGGCGGGGCGTGGTTCCGTGGGTGCCGAGCGGCGCCCGGTCCAGATGGGGCAGACGGCCGTCTTCGGTGCCGGCGGTTCCCTGACGGTCCGCGCGGACGAGAAGCAGGACTCCCACACCCCGGACCTCGAGGTCGTCCTCCTCGGCGGCCAGCCGATCCGTGAGCCCATGGCCCACTACGGCCCGTTCGTCATGAACACCCGCGAGGAACTCCAGCAGGCGTTCGACGACTTCCAGAAGGGCCGGCTGGGGACGATCCCCGCCGTGCATGGAATGTCGGAGGGCGGCCTGTAAAAGGCCGAGCAGACGGGTACGGTACGAGCAGGCCCGAAGCCGCAACTTGGTTTTGCGGCTTCGGGCCTGTCTTGCAACTGGGCTACGGCAGTACGTAGATCGGCGCTCCGTCGGCGGCGCATCCCGTCTGCCGCATGCAGCCGCGCTTGAGCAGGGTGCGGATGCAGTCGTGGACGCGGGCGAGGGAGAGGCCCGTGCGGGTGGCGATCTCCTCGATGCGGTAACTGGCCTCGCCGCGAACGAGCGCGGGTGCCAGGTAGGCGGCCACCGCATGGATGTCCTCGGTGAACACGAGGTTCTTCGTCCTCCAGGTGGCGAGGAGTTGCCGGGGTGTCAGCTTCGGCTGCGGGTGGCGGAACCTGAGGGTCTCGGCGATGTCTTGGAGTGCCTCGGCGATCGTGTTCTGGCTGCGGGACATCTCCCGGAGGAGCTCGGTTTGTTCCCGCTGGGCGGCCGCCAGCATTTCGTCGGCCCGGATGTTCCTCATTTCGAGCCGGACGATCGCGTCGGCGACCTGCTGGGGCATGACGTAAGCGGGCGGACCGACGGCGGGGGTCTGGGCGGGCGACGGCTCCAGGGAGTAGGAGCCGTTCTGCTGGATCGTCTCGATGACCTCCGAGACCCAGGCCTTGAACGGCTGGCATTCGGGCTTGGTGGATCCTTGCACGAGCGCGACGAGCCCCCGGAGGTTCACCATCTTCATTGACTTTTGCAACCTGTGACCTGCAAGTTTGCGCGAGGTGTCTACTGTATAGACGCCTTGTGCAAGCTCGTTGAGGGACTTGGTGCAATCTGGCGCTACGTGCCAGATGAGTGCTTGCCGCGTGTTTGCGTACCCGAGATCCGTGGCTACGTCCGCCGCCACGAACCAGTGCTCCCCCTCCGGTGTCGTCAGCCTCCGCATCCGCGCCCCCGTGGCCGCGAACACGAAGTCGTTGATGTCGATCGCATCCTTGTGCGTGTCGTTCTGCTCGTTCATCGAGCATCACCTCCGCCTCGGAAGCTAGGGAGGCAAAACGGCAACATGCGTATATAGCAAAGATGTTCATCCGAAAGGCTGAGAGAAGCATCGATACTGCTGGTGTCGGGCTCTCGCCGAGGTCGGCCTGTAGTCCGCTGGCGGGATGCAGCTCCTCCTTCCCGCGCCCATCCGCCGCATCGCCGCCTGGTGTGTCGTCGCGCTTCTCGTCGCCGGGGTCGTCTACGTCGGGATTCGGCTGTGTGCGGAGTTCAGGACCGCTGTTGTTCCTGTGCTGCTGGCCCTGCTCGGGACCGCGCTGCTGGGGCCGTTGCACCGGTGGCTCATCAAGGCCGGGGTCGGGCGGTCGCTCGCTGCCGGGCTGACCTGTGTGGCCGTGGTCGCCGTGGTGGGTGGGGCCGTCTACATCGTCGTCGCCGCGCTCATCGACACCGGGGACGAGATCGTCGCCTCGCTCAAGGACGCGGCTCAGGGGATCGCCGATCACTTCGGGGCCGCCGGGACCTCGCTCGATGATCTCGCCTCCAATGCCAGGGAGTTGCTCACCAAGTTCGGGGGTACGGCGGCGTCCGGAGTCATCAGTGGGGTCAGTGTGGTCGGGGAGACCATTGCCATGGCCGTGCTGGCGCTTTTTCTCGTCTTCTTTTTTCTACGGGACTCCCACCGGGCCGTCGACGCGCTGCGGTCGGTGGTCCCCTCCTCGTCGGGTGATCTCGCGGAGGCCGTGGCGCGGCGGGCCTTCGAGGCGATGGAGGGGTTCATGCGGGGGACCACTCTCATCGCCCTCATCGACGCCACCTGTATCGGCGTGGGGCTGCTGATCCTCGACGTCCCGGGGGCCGTGGGGCTGGGGGCGCTCGTGTTCGTCGGGGCCTACATTCCCTATCTCGGGGCGTTCATCTCGGGGGCCGTCGCGGTGCTCGTCGCGCTGGCCGACCGGGGGTTCGTCATCGCCTTGTGGGCGTTGGGCGTCGTGCTCGCCGTGCAGGTGCTGGAGGGGCACGTGCTCCAGCCCGTCATCCAGAGCCGCACCGTGCAGATGCATCCGGCGGTGGTGATGCTCGCCATCACGGCGGGGGCGTCCGTCTCCGGGATTCTCGGGATGCTGCTCGCCGTGCCGCTGACCGCCGCCGCGTTCGGGATCGCGCACGAGCTGAGGGAGCGTTACGCGGGCGCCGAGGACTCGTCGGTCGTCGACTCGTAGAGCTCGAACCAGATGCTCTTGCCCTCGCCGCGCGGGTCGACTCCCCAGGCGTCGGCGAGGAGTTCGATGAGCATCAGGCCGCGGCCGGAGGAGGCGAGTTCGCCGGGGCGGCGTTTGTGGGGGAGGTCGTCGCTGGTGTCGGTGACCTCGATGCGCATCCGGCGGGTGCCGGGGCCGTCGCCGTGGATCTCGGCGAGGAGCAGCGCGTCGGCGTCCGTGTGGACGAGGACGTTCGTCAGCGTCTCCGACAGGAGCAGGACGGCGGAGTCGATCTGGTCCTGGGAGGGCCAGTCGTGGAGGAGTTCCCTGAGCTGGGCGCGGGCCACTCCGACGCGTTCCGGTTCCGCCTGGGCCACCGTGAGCATCGTGCGGCGGACCTGGGGCGGGGTGACGGTGTCACCGCAGCCGCAGCCGTCTCCCTCGCGGTGCAGGAGCAGGACCGCTATGTCGTCCTCGCGGCGGTCGGTCAGGGGGCCGGGGGTGTGGTGGGAGGAGGGGCCGTGGACCGCCTGGACCAGGGCGTCGGCGAGTTCCTCCAGGTCGTCGCCCTTGTGTTCCTCCAGGATGGTGCGGACCCGCTGCCAGCCGGTGTCGAGGTCGTGGCCGCCGGTCTCCAGGAGGCCGTCCGTGCAGACCATCATGGTCTCGCCGGGTTCGAGGGTGAGCCGGGTGGTGGGGTAGTCGGCGTCCGGGTCGATGCCGAGGGGGAGGCCGCCGTCGGTGCGGCGGGCCAGGACCGTGCCGTCGGCCATGCGGATCGCCGGGTCGGGGTGGCCGGCGCGGGCGATGTCGAGGGCGCCGGTCCTGGGGTCGACCTCGGCGTAGAGGCAGGTCGCGAAGCGCAGGTCGCCGGGGTCCTGGTCGTCGTCGTACGTCATGCCGTGCAGGAAGCGGGAGGCGCGGGAGAGGACGGCGTCGGGGCGGTGGCCCTCGGAGGCGTAGGCGCGCAGGGCGATGCGGAGCTGTCCCATGAGGCCGGCGGCCCGGACGTCGTGGCCCTGGACGTCGCCGATGACGAGGGCGAGGCGGCCGTTGGGCAGCGGGATCATGTCGTACCAGTCGCCGCCGACCTGGAGGCCGCCGCCGGTGGGGACGTAGCGGGCGGCGACGCTCATGCCGGGTATCTCGGGGCCGAGCTTGGGGAGCATGGAGCGCTGGAGGCCGTCGGTCAGCTCGCGGGCGGATTCCGCGGCCTCGGCGCGGGAGAGGGCCTGGGCGAGCATGCGGGCGACGGTGGTGAGGACCGAGCGCTCGTCGGGGGTGAAGGCCACCGGGTAGGTGAAGGCCGCCATCCAGGCGCCCATGGTGCGGCCGGCGACCGTCAGCGGCAGGAACGCCCAGGACTGGCGGCCGAAGTGGGCGGCCAGCGGCCAGGTGACCGGGTAGCGGTCGCGGTAGTGCTCGGGGCTCGACAGGTACACCGCGCGGCCGGTGCGGACGACCTCCGCCGCCGGGTAGTCCGTCTCCAGGGACATGTGGGAGAAGGGGCCCTCGTCGCCGGGCTGCTGGCCGTGGTGGCCGATGATCTTCAGGCGGTCGCCCTCGACGCCGAACACGGCGAGGCCGTCGGGGGAGAAGCCGGGCATGGAGAGGCCCGCCGCGACGCGCAGGACCTCCTCCGTGGAGCGGGCTTCGGCCAGGGCGCGCCCGGCGTCCAGCAGGAACGCCTCGCGGGAGCGGCGCCAGTCGCCGGTGACGGCGGTGCTGCTGCGGGCCGCGGCGGTGGTCGGCGAGGGCTCGGTGACCTCCTGCATCGCGCCGATCAGGACGAAGGCGCGGCGCTCGGGGTCGTAGGACGGCTTGGAGCGGCTGCGGACGACGCGGATCACCCGGTTCTGCTCGTCCATGATCCGGATGCGGACTTCTGCGAGGGTGCCCTCGGCGACGGCGAGCTGGACCACGCCCGTGATCTCGTTCCAGTCCACGGGGTGCATGCGCGCGCGTGCCTGGACCTCGGTGAGGGTGGTGGCCTCGGCCCGCAGCCCGAGCAGTCGGGCGGCCTCGGCATCCACGGTGACCAGGCCTGTCGCGGTGTCCCAGTGCCACAGGCCGGTAGCGAGGGCGGAGAGTACCTCCCCCACGGCGGGCAAGGGCTCACCAGTGCGCATTGCCCCACTGTAAGAAGAGGTGATCGCACCGTGCCACTGATGGCCCATGCATGCATGCGTCGGAAATGGTGGAGAGGCGATCTTGGGGTGGCCGGTACCCTTGGGAGGTCCGGGCACCATGGCCCGTTCCTGTCGGGGAGTGACCCTCGGCACACGCCCACACTGTAAGGACGATGAACGACGATGCATCGGTACAGGTCCCACACCTGCGGCGAGCTCCGCTCCTCTGACGTCGGCACCGACGTCCGGCTGAGTGGCTGGCTGCACAATCGGCGCGACCTGGGCGGCATCCTCTTCATCGATCTGCGCGATCACTACGGCATCACGCAGCTCGTCGCCCGGCCGGGCACCGAGGCCTACGAGGCGCTGGACAAGGTCTCCAAGGAGTCCACGGTCCGCATCGACGGCCGCGTTGTTTCACGTGGAACCGAGAACGTGAACCCGGACCTGCCGACCGGTGAGATCGAGGTCGAGGTGAGCGAGGTCGAGCTGCTCGGCGCCGCCGCCCCGCTGCCGTTCACGATCAACGCCGAGGACGGGGTCAACGAGGAGCGGCGTCTGGAGTACCGCTTCCTCGACCTGCGCCGCGAGCGCATGCACAAGAACATCATGCTGCGGTCGTCGGTCATCGCCTCGATCCGCTCCAAGATGGTGGCGCTCGGGTTCAACGAGATGGCGACGCCGATCCTGTCGGCCACCTCTCCCGAGGGCGCGCGTGACTTCGTGGTGCCGTCGCGCCTGAACCCGGGCAAGTTCTACGCCCTCCCCCAGGCGCCGCAGCAGTTCAAGCAGCTGCTGATGATCTCCGGCTTCGACCGCTACTTCCAGATCGCGCCCTGCTTCCGTGACGAGGACGCCCGCGCGGACCGCTCGCCGGGCGAGTTCTACCAGCTCGACGTCGAGATGAGCTTCGTCGAGCAGGAGGACGTCTTCCAGCCGATCGAGAAGCTCATGACCGAGCTGTTCGAGGAGTTCGGCAACGGGCGTCATGTGACCTCGCCGTTCCCGCGGATCCCGTTCCGTGAGGCGATGCTGAAGTACGGCTCCGACAAGCCGGACCTGCGCGCCCAGCTGGAGCTCGTCGACATCACCGACATCTTCGAGGGCTCGGAGTTCAAGGCGTTCGCCGGCAAGCACGTGCGCGCGCTGCCGGTGCCGGACGTCTCCGCCCAGCCGCGGAAGTTCTTCGACCAGCTCGGCGACTTCGCCGTCACGCTGGGCGCCAAGGGCCTGGCCTGGGTGCGGGTGGCCGAGGACGGTTCGCTGTCCGGCCCGATCGCCAAGTTCCTCACCGAGGAGAACGTCGCCGAGCTGACCAAGCGGCTGTCGCTGGCCGCCGGGCACGCGGTGTTCTTCGGCGCGGGCGAGTTCGACGAGGTCTCGAAGATCATGGGCGCGGTGCGGGTCGAGGCCGCCAAGCGTGCCGGGCACTTCGAGGAGAACGTCTTCCGGTTCTGCTGGATCGTCGACTTCCCGATGTACGAGAAGGACGAGGACACCGGCGCGATCGACTTCTCGCACAACCCGTTCTCGATGCCGCAGGGCGGTCTTGAGGCCCTGGAGACCCAGGACCCGCTGGACATCCTGGGCTGGCAGTACGACATCGTCTGCAACGGTGTCGAGCTGTCCTCCGGCGCGATCCGGAACCACGAGCCCGAGATCATGCTGAAGGCCTTCGAGATCGCGGGCTACGACCGCGAGACCGTCGAGGAGAAGTTCGCCGGCATGCTCCGCGCGTTCCGCTTCGGCGCCCCGCCGCACGGCGGCATCGCCCCCGGCGTCGACCGCATCGTGATGCTCCTCGCGGACGAGCCGAACATCCGCGAGACCATCGCCTTCCCGCTCAACGGCAACGCCCAGGACCTGATGATGGGCGCGCCGACGGAGCTGGAGGAGGCGCGGCTGAAGGAGCTGCACCTGACGGTGCGCAAGCCGCAGCCGAAGTAGCAAGCGGACAGGAAGGGCTCGGAACCGGCGTCGGTTTCGAGCCCTTCCTCTTTTCGGGCGGGATGTTCCTGTGGGAGGGCCACAGCTCCTACCGGTGGCCTTCTCAGGCTTCTTCCCTACCTTCCGTGTCCATGACGGGAAACCAGCAGAACAACGGGCCGAAGCACAAGCGGGATCTGACGCGGCGCAAGGTCGTCGTGGCGGGCGCGGGTGCCGCCGTCGCGGTGGGGGCGGGCGCGGCTCTCGCCTCGGGGGCGTTCGCCGACGAGACCACGGACAGCGCCTCGGCGTCCGCGAGCAGCACCAGCTCCTCCGCCGAGACCTGCTACAAGCTGACCTCGGAGACCACCGAGGGGCCGTACTACATCGACGCCGACAAGATCCGCCGGGACATCACCGAGGACAAGGAGGGCATCCCGCTCGTCCTGAACCTCAAGGTGATCGACGCCGAGACGTGCAAGCCGATCGCGAACGCGGCCGTGGACATCTGGCACTGCGACGCGCTGGGCGTCTACTCGGGGTACGAAAGTCTGTCGACCGGTGGTGGTGGCACGGCTCCGACCGACGCCCCCTCGGGCACGCCGAGCGGCACGCCCACCGGTGAACCGCCGTCCGGAGCGCCCTCCGGCGGCACCGGTGGCGGCGGCCACGAGGAGCCCACCGACGACGAGCGCTATCTGCGCGGCACGTGGAAGACGGACAAACAGGGCCGGGTCGCCTTCAAGACGATCTTCCCGGGCTGGTACCGGGGCCGTACCGTCCACATCCACACCAAGGTGCATGTGGACGGCAAGTGGACCGACACCGGCTACGAGGGCGGGCACACCTGCCACACCGGCCAGTTCTTCTTCTCCGAGGAGGCCGTGCTCGCCTCCGCCGAGGTCGAGCCGTACTCCACCAGCACCACCGAGCGCACCACGCTCACCGAGGACACCATCTACGACCAGAGCGGCACCACGGGCGGTCTCCTCAAGCTGAAGTACGACAAGAAGAACATCGCCAAGGGGGTCGTCGGTTCGATCACCATGGGCGTCGAACCGGACTCCACGAACGACGGCACCTCTCTGTAGTCACGAATCCGCGCAAAGGCGCCCGGGACGGTCAAGTCCCGGGCGCTTCAAGGGTGTTACAGCCCCAGCGACAGGTACGTCGCGTCCAGCTCCGCCACGTCCAGGCCCGCCGCCTGACGGACCAGGCGGATCGCCCGGTAGATCTGGTTGATGTGGGCGATGTCGTGGCCGACGACCTTCTTGATCATGACCTCCATGGTCTCGCCGCCCTGTTCGCCGTGGTGGCCGGTGCGCTGCCAGTCCTCGGGCGGCAGGGCCGCCAGCAGGGCCACGTTGGAGGCGCGCAGGCCGGTCCAGGCGTCGAGCATCTGGCGGAACGGGAGGCGCGGCAGCGGGGCCCACTTCTCCTCGTCGTACCCGGGGTAGACCGGGGCGTCCTCGGTGGCGACCAGGCGCCAGCGGAAGCCGTAGACGATGTCGACGTCGAAGAGGTGCCCGACGGTGAACGCGGCCGGCCACTCCCCCTCCTCCGGGACCGTCTCGGCGAGCTCGGTCGGCAGGTCCGCGAAGAGCCGCGCGGCCCACACCGGCGTCTTGGCGAGGACGTCGAACGGGTCGCGCTCGGCGGCGACTTCGAGGAGCGCGGTGACGTAGGCGGCGGGGTCCTCGGTGGCCGACGGGATGTCGATGCGGGGGACTTCGGTGGAGGCGAGGGTCATCGGGATCTCTCAGGTGTGAAGTGACGGGTGACGAGGGTCAGTTGGAGGCGGCGGACACGGGCTCCGGCGTCTCCGCCGCCGGGGTCTCGGTCTGCCGTACGCCGGGCTTCGCGCCCAGCACCAGGACCGCGCCGAGGGCGGCGACGGCGGCGCAGACGGTCCAGTGCAGCGGGGCGTTGATGCCGTAGAGGAGGCCGCCGACGGCCGGGCCGAGGGTGCCGCCGAGGGTGTGGGCGAGGCCCTCGGCGCCCTGGTAGCGGCCGCGGAGGTGGGCCGGGGAGAACTCGGCCGGGTAGGCGTTGGCGATCGGGGTGTAGATGGTCTCGGCGACCGTCCACAGGACGACCGTCAGGGCCAGCAGCCACACCGCGTTCATCGCGCCCGTCAGACCCATGCCGGCGCCGAGCAGCAGCAGGCCCAGGGCGATGACGCGGCGCGGGTCGCGGCGCTCGGTGTGCCGGGTCAGGGGCAGCTCGATGACCACGCACAGCAGGGCGTTGAGCCCGAGGAGCAGGCCGTAGACGGTGTTGGAGAAGCCGGCGTCGGTGACGTGCAGCGGGAGGGTCGCGGTGGTCTGGCCGTAGACGAAGGTCGCCGCGACCATCGACAGCAGGAAGAGCACGTACGGGCGGTCGGTGAAGACCTCGCGGTAGCCGCCCTTGCCCGCCGCCTCGGAGGCGGTGACCGGGGCCTGGACCGGGCGGCCGGCCGGCAGGAGCAGCAGGGCCAGGGTGCCGAAGGCGAGGGAGAACAGGGCGTCGCCCGCGAAGACGTACGTGTAGGAGTGGCCGCTGAGCAGACCGCCGACCAGCGGGCCGACCGCCATGCCGACGTTGACGGCGAGGCGGAGCACGGCGAACGCCATGACCCGCTGCTCCCCGTCGACGACGTCGACGAGCAGCGCGCCCGCCGCCGGGCGGTACAGCTGGGCGAAGACGCCGACCAGGCAGACCAGGGCGGTCGTGGTGACCAGGCCGTCGGTGAAGGGGACCGCGGCGGTGGCCGCCGCCGACCCGAACATCGACACCGCGATGGCGCTGCGGCGGCCGAACTTGTCGGCGACCGTGCCGCCGATCATGTTGCCGACGAAGGTGCCGAGGCCGACCGCGGCGACCGCGAGGCCCGCCTGGGCGGTGGAGTAGCCGCGGGAGACGAGGAAGAGCACGAGGAAGACGTTGAGGAAGTTCCCGAACTTGATCAGGAACATCCCCGCGAAGATCACCCAGGCGCTGCGCGGCAGTTGGCGCAGGCGCTGGTGCAGGGGGGCGGTGTCCGCCATGGGTGGGGCTCCTTCAGGAGGGGAGGTCGGAAGGGGCGTCGGCCGCCGGTACCCGCCGCGCCGCCACCAGCACGCAGACCACCAGGGCGTAGGCGGCGGCGGTGGTGACGGCGAGGAACGTGGCCGCGCCGTCGAGGAAGGCACCGGTGCCTTCGGTGGTCTCGCCCATGGGCACGAAATAGGCCTCCAGGGTGATCTTCAGCCCCGCTCCGACGAAGGTGAGCAGGAAGGCGGCGGTGGTCATCACCAGGAGGAACTGACGAGTGCGGGGCTCATACATGACAGGGGCGTTCCTTGGGCGGGGCGGGGGCGCCGGTTCTTTTCGGGGACGGGAGGTGAGGGGACGGGAGACGAGGGGACGGAAGAGGTGGGGACGGAAGAGGTGGGGACGGGAGGAGTGCGGTGGGTCAGCCCGCTGCCGGGGCCAGCTCCTTCTCCTCCACGGGGGCTTCGGGCACCGCAGGGGTGTCCGCCGGAGGCACCCGGCTGGCCAGGACCAGGACGCAGGCCGCCGCGGCGAGGGCCGCGCAGCCGAGGGTCACCGGGGTGTAGCTGTGCGTCGAGTCGGCCATCAGGGCGCCGACCTCGCTGGTGAGGGCGGTGCCGAGGGCGTGGACCGTCCACACCAGGCCCATGCCGAAGCCGCGCACCTCGACGGGCAGGACCCGGGCCGCCCACATGGTGGTGGCGATGACCGTGGCCAGGTAGCTGATGCCGAAGACGATGCCGAAGGCGATCGCGACCGTGCCGGTCGGCGTGAGGGCGACCAGCAGCATCGCCACGCCGCGTACCGCGTACGCGCTCAGCAGTACGGCCTTGATGCGGCCCCGGTCGCACAGCCAGCCCGCGAGCAGTCCGCCGGCGATCTCGAAGACGCCGAGCAGGGCGACGGCGGTGGAGGAGACGGTGTGGCCCAGGCCGTGGTCGTGCATCAGCGGGATGAAGTGCACGTCGATGAAGGCCATCGTGGCGCCGCAGGCGAACATGGCGAGCGCGAGCCGGCGCAGGTCGGCGTTGCGGGTGGTGAGCCGGAACCGCTCGGCGAACGAGAGCCGGACGGCGGGCTCCTCGGAGGCGGCCTCCTCGGCCGAGGACGTCGCCGACGTCACCTTGCCCGACGCCCGTGCCACCAGCAGCGCGACCGGCGCCAGCACGAACAGGAAGAGCAGGCCGACCACGAGCAGCACGTTCTCCCAGCTCGCCCAGGTGCCGAGCCAGGACCACAGCGGGACCAGGACGACGAAGCCGACGGCCGCGCCGTTGGTGAGCAGCGCGTACATCAGGCCCTTGCGGCCGTCGCGGAAGAGCTCGTCGACGAGGACGCCGAGGGGGACGTACGACAGCATCGTGGAGGCGAGCGCGGCGACGACGGCGTACACCGCGACGAACAGCCACAGCCGGCCGGCGAGCGCGCAGCCGACCAGGGCCGCGCCCGACAGGGCGGTGCCGACGGCGAGGGTGGCGGCGCCGCCGATGCGGTCGGCGATCGCGCCGACCAGCGGCGAGGCCACGGCGACGGTGACGGCGAAGAGCGTGGTCGCCCAGGCGAGGGCGCCGCGCGAGCCGCCGAAGGTGTCGGCCATCGGCACGAAGTAGACCTGGACGGTGTTCTTCAGCGCCGAACCGGCGAGGGTCAGCAGGAAGGCCGCGGCGCTCAGCACCAGCAGCAGAGCCCGGACGTTGGGCTTAGACATGGGTCACCTCGGGGGCGGAGGAGGGGGACACGGGGCGGCCCTCGGGGTCGAAGGGCTGCCTGAAGTCGAAGGCGTGCGCGCTGGGACCGTGCGTGTCCAGGTGCTCAAGGCGCCGGCAGGCCTCGGTCCAGGTGGGGATCTCGGTGTCGCCCACCCACCAGGCCGCGTACAGCTTGTGGGGGATCTGGGCGAACCAGCGGCGGCGGTCGCGCAGCGCCTGCCGGTGCAGACCGCCGTACGCGTACGCCTTCACGGAGGCGAGGTCGGTCCACAGCGAGAGGGTGGAGGCGCGGGTGTCGGTGTCGTCGGTGCGGCCGCCGGTGTAGAAGGCGGGCGCGTCGAAGAACCCCCAGGCGCCGTAGTCCCGGCCGAAATTCGTCCACTTGGTGTCGACGACGTCGATCGCGGTGGCGCGGGCGATGAAGCCGGGGCTGGTTTCCGAGGCGCCGAAAACCAGTGGTTCGAGTGCGTTGAAGTCGTCGTTCGACAGGTGTGGATACGGCTGCTTGAGCACGGCGAACGTAGTCATGGCGATCCTTGGCATGACCTCGATGTTCCTGGTGCGCGAGCCGCCCGGGAAGAGGAACGAGCGGGCACCAAAGTGCGTGGCACAAACGTGCCAGGGCGTTTTTTCGAAGGCCCGCTGCGTCTTTTGTGCCGGGCATTCTTGTGCCAGCCGGAAAGTATTTTCCCGCCGGAATTCATGGCCCAGAGTTTTCGCCATGACCCAGCAATCAGCGACCTCGCGATCAACCGGTGACCACACGCTGCTCGTCGTGGGCGGCCGGATCCAGACCCTGCGCAAGGCGGCCGCCCTCGGGATCCGTTTCGTGCTGATCCAGCACCAGGACCACTTCGTGCCGGAGGCGGCGAAGCTCGCCGAGGCCGTGATCATCGCGGACTACACCGACTGGGAGACCACCCGCCCGCTGATCGAGGCCGCGCACACCGCGTACGGCTTCACCCGGGTGGTGTCGATCACCGAGCCCGGGCTGGTGCCGGCCGCGCGGATCAGCGACCACCTGGGACTCGGCGGGACCACCGAGCGTACGGCCGAACTCCTGCGGGACAAGCGGGCGATGCGTGATCTGCTGGCCGCCGCGGAGGAGACCCGGGACCTGTCGGTCGCCGCCGCCGAGGTGACGAACGCGCAGGACCTGGTGGCCTTCGGCGCCGCGCACGGCTACCCGTTCGTGCTCAAGCCCGCCGACGCCACCGCGAGCCTCGGTGTCGAGCGCATCGACGGGCCCGAGCAGGCGGCGGCCGCGTGGGCCGGCGTGGAGGCGCTGCGGGCGCGCACCGACCTGCAATGGGGCAACTTCTTCCACATCGAGCGCTTCCTCGTCGAGCAGTACATCGCCGGCCCGGAGTTCAGCGTGGAGTCGTTCTCCTTCGCGGGCCGGCACGTGGTCCTCGCGATCACGGAGAAGCTGACCGGCGGCGACAACGGGTTCATCGAGTTCGGGCACGCGCTGCCGGCCCGGCTCACCGCCGAGCAGGAGCGGAGCGTCGAGGACACGGTGGCCCGCTTCCTGGACGCCCTCGGACTCACGGACGGCGCCGCCCACACCGAGCTGCGGCTCACCCCGACCGGCCCGAAGATCATCGAGAGCCACAACCGCATGGGCGGCGACCGCATCTTCGACCTGCTGAACGCCGCCTACGGCATCGACGTCGAGGAGTGGATCGTGGCCTGGCAGTTCGGGCTGATCCCGGCCCTGGACGCCCGCCCGGTGCCGGAGCGCTCCGCCGCCACCCGCTTCCTGTCCGCCCGCCCCGGCACGGTCGTCGAGGTGCAGGGCGTCGAGGAGGCCAAGCAGCTGGCCGATGTCATCGACGTCGAGACCACCGTCAAGCCGGGCGACGTCCTGGGCGAACTGCGCGGCAACTGGGACCGCGCGGGCCAGGTGCTGACCACCGGTCCGGACACCACGGCGGCGATCGAGACCGCCGAGGCACTCACCGAGCAGATCACGGTGGTCACCGTCGAGCTGGAGCAGAAGGTCGCGGCATGAGCAACAAGCCTCTGAGCAACAAGCCTCTGAGCAACAAGCCTCTGAGCAACAAGCCTCTGAGCAACAAGCCTCTGAGCAACAAGATCCTGCTGATCATGCGGAACACCTACGCCTGGCACCGCGAGCACATCGAGACGCTGGAGCGGATGGGCCTGGAGATCCACCTGGCGACCGGCGTGAAGCAGGCCGCCGCGGACGGCCGCTTCGCCTCCGTGATCCCGGTCCCGGAGGAGCTGGAGGGCGAGTCGATGGCCGCCTTCTGCGCCGACGAGGCCCGCAGGCTGGGCATCACCACCGCGATCACCTTCTACGACAGCGACATCGCCGTCACCTCCCGCGCCAACCAGCTGCTCGGCCACACCTGGCCGCGCCCGCAGGCCGACGCGATCTCCCGGGACAAGAAGCTCCAGCGCACCTTCCTCACCGAACACGCCCTGCCCGCACCGCGGTTCGCCGGGGTGACCGGCGTCGAGGCGGGTCTGAAGGCGGCCGAGGACTTCTCGTACCCCTTCATCGTCAAGCCCAGCGCGCTCGCCGCGAGCATCGGGGTGAGCCTGGTCCGCGACCGGGACGAGCTGGAGCGGGCGCTGACCGACGTGGCGCGGCTCGCCGAGGAGTGGGGCGGCTACTTCCCGAGCGACGGCCCCGAGATCGCGCTGATCGAGGAGTTCCTGCCGGGCAAGGAGGTCACCCTCGACGGGGTCGTCGTGAGCGGCGAGTTCCACCTCGTCGGCGTCACCAACAAGATGCAGATGCCGGGCCCCTACTTCGAGGAGGACTTCTACACCCTGCCCTTCCGCACCCCGGAGGAGGAGCCGGAGCTGGTCGCGGTCGCCGAGGGCATCGTCGCCGGACTCGGGGTCGAGCACTGCCTGTTCAACGCCGAGTTCCGGCAGGACGCCCAAGGCCGGTACCGGGTCGTGGAGTTCGCCACCCGGATGAGCGGCGGCCAGAACTACCGCAACCTGCGCGAGGTGCACGGCATCGACGCGGTACGGCTGTACGCCAAGGCCGTGCTCGCCGGGGACGACGCCGGCCGGCGGGCCGCCGTCCTCGACGGCGAGGTCCGCCGGGCCGCCACCCCGCGCGCGGCGACCTGCATCAAGTTCGCCTACCGGACCGGCACGCTGGTCCGCAACAACCCCGGAGACGCCTACCACTCCCCCTACTTCCGCTCCTACATCCCCGCCTCCAAGCCCGGCGACCGGCTGCGCCGCGCCCCCGAGGGCTGGTACGAGATCGCCGGCTCGCTCGCCGTCGCCGCGCCCTACCGGGGCGTCGAGGACGTCGACCGGGTGGAGCGGATCGCCGCCGAACTGGACGAGCGGCTCGACGTCGTCATGGTCCCGCCCGTGGCCGTGCCGCCGGCGGTCAGGGGCGCCGCGTGATCTTCCGCATGGGCATCACCGAGCCCACCGCCATCGACCCGTACAAGGCCCAGGAGGGCGAGGGCATCCTCGTCTGCAAGGCACTGTTCACCGGGCTGCTCGCGCTCGACGAGGACGGCGAGCTGATCCCGGCGACGGCCCGGGAATGGGCGTCCGACCCGACCGCGACGACCTGGACGTTCCGGCTGCGCACCGACACCGTGTTCAGCGACGGCGAACCGGTCACCGCGCACAGCTTCGTACGGGGCTGGCGGCGGGCGCTGGACCCCGAGGCCAACACCGAGACCGCCTACCACCTGGCGGGCGTACGGGACTTCACGGCCGTGGACGAGGCCACGCTGGTCGTCGAACTCGCCGAGCCGGACGTCCAGTTCGACCTCAAGACGCTCCAGCCGATCTTCTTCCCGGTGCCGTCCTGGACGCCGCCCGCGCTGGAGGCGTCGTACAACGATCTCCCGGTCGGCAACGGCCCGTTCGTGATGGACGGGCCCTGGCGGCACGGCGAGGCGATCCGGCTGCGGCGCAACGAGCGGTGGTTCGGGCCGCGGCCCGAGATCGAGGAGATCCACCTCGACATCCTCGACCCGGTCACCGCCCTCGACGACGAGTACGCCCGGTTCGTCGACGGCACCTACGACTACGCCCGCATCCCGCCCGCCCGGACCAAGGAGGCGACTCGGCAGGGCGGTTACCTGGAGCAGGAGGGCGCCGGGCTCTTCTACCTCATCCCCTTCTGCCACCAGGCTCCCATGGACTCGGTGGACGCCCGCCGGGCGGTCTCCGCCGCCATCGACCGGCAGGGGCTCATCGACACCCACTTCCACGGCAGCCGTACGGCCGCGCACTCGCTGCTGTCGCCGTGGTTCGGCAAGGCGCACACCCCGCGCGCCGAGATCGACGACGACTGGACGGCGTACGACCCCTCAAGGGCCAGGGAGGCGGCCCGGCGGGCCGGGCTCGGGCCCGGTACCCGCGTCGACCTCGCCTACAACACCGGTGCCGGGCACGACGACTGGGTCATCGCCCTCGCCAAGGGGCTTGAGGAAGTCCACGGCTGGCGGGTCGAGTTGCTGCGCACCGACGCACGCGGTCTCGTCGACCACCGCACCTCGATCGCGGCGGCAGGTCTGTGCCGGGCCGGGTGGGCCTGCGACTACCCCACCCCCGACAACATGCTCTTCCCGCTGCTGCACTCCTCCTGCACCGCCCCCGACGCCGAGGGCACCGCCCACGGCGACAACGAAGGGCGGTACGTCGACGCCGAGTTCGACGCCCTGGTGGCCCGCGCCCGCGCCGCCGGCGACCCCGCCGAACGCGTCGACGCCTGGCGGCGCGCCGACCGGATCGCGATCCGCGACCTCGCCCTGATCCCCCTCTGGTACCGCACCGACCAACGCGTGTACGCGGCCGACCGGCTCGGCGGTCTGCGCATCGACTTCGACGGTAACCCGACCTTCACGACTGTCACTTCAAGGAGCACTCAGCGATGACCAGCCGCACGTCCACTCCTGTCTACGACATCCTCGGCATCGGCTTCGGGCCCGCCAACCTCGCCCTCGCCATCGCCCTGGAGGAGCGGAACTCACCGCTGACGGCACGCTTCCTGGAGGCCCGGCCGAGTCCGGAGTGGCAGCCCGGGATGCTGCTCGACGGCTCCGACATCCAGAACCACCCCAGCCGCGACCTGGTGACCCTGCGCAACCCGCGCTCGCGCTACAGCTTCCTCAACTACCTGCACGAGCAGGGGCGGCTGCTGCGCCACCTGAACCTGCCCGCGGAGTTCCCGCTGCGCAAGGAGTACGCCGGGTACATCCGCTGGGCCGCCGGCTTCTTCTCCCACCTCGTCGACTGCAACCAGCGGGCCGAGGGCCTTCAGGTCGTGGAGGAGAACGGGGAGCGGCTGTACGAGGTGACGACCATGGCGGGCAACCGCTACCTCGGCCGCACGCTGGTCATGGGCCCCGGGCGGACGCCGTACATCCCGGCGCCGTACGACACCCTGCGCGGTGACCGGGTGTTCCACCTCACCCAGTACCTGCCGAAGCTGGCCTCGCTCACCGCGTCCGGTGAGCCGGCCTCGGTCGCGGTCATCGGCGGCAGCCAGAGCGCGGTGGAGCTCGCCCTCGACCTGGGCCGGCGCTTCCCGCGGACGCGGGTGACGACGTACACCCGCTCCCACTCGCTGCGGCAGAAGGACACCAGCCCGTTCAGCGAGGAGGGGTACTTCCCCGAGTTCACCGACTACTACTTCAGGGCCTCCCGGGACGGCAAGAAGGCGCTCGACGCGTACATGCACCCGACGAACTACTCGTCCGCCGACATCGACGTGCTGCGCGAGCTGTACCTGGAGATCTACGAGCAGGAACTCGACGGCGACCAGCGGCTGTTCGTCCGCGGCAACCTGGAGGCCGTGTCGGTGGCCGAGGCCGGCGGGCGGGTGGACATCGACTTCCGCGAGCGGCACACCGGGGAGACGGTGACCGACTCCGTGGACTTCGCGGTCCTCGCGACCGGCTTCCGCAACATGGGGCCGGGCGCGCACGAGGAGCTGTGCCCGCCCTTGATGGCCGGGCTGGCGGACCGGTTCGCGAAGGAGAGCGACGGGCGGCTGGAGGTCTCCGGCGACTACGCGCTCAAGCCGGTCGTCGACGGGACGCCGCCGCTGTTCCTCAACGGCCTGTGCGAGTCCAGCCACGGCATCGGTGACGCCGGGTCGTTCAGCCTCCTGTCCCTGCGCGCCTCCACCCTCACCGACGCCCTCACCGAGCGCCTGTCCACCCGCGCCACCACCGACCGCAGCGCCGTCCTGGCTGCCGCCTGACCAACGGAACCGAGATGACTGCAACCATCGATCACGCTGCCCCTACTTCGTCCGGGTACCCCGGGCCCTACGTCTCCGGCACCCTCCCCGGCCCCCGCAGCGCCGAGCTGCTCGACCGGCAGGCCGCCCGTGAGTCCAACTCGCGCTCCTATCCACGGAAACTTCCCATAGCCATACGACGCGGCAAGGGCAGCTATGTGGAGGACCTCGACGGGAACGTCTTCCTCGACTTCCTCTCCGGGGCCGGGGTGCTCTCCCTCGGGCACAACCACCCCGAGCCGCTCGCCGCCGCGCACCGGCAGCTCGACGAGTTCGTGCACGGGCTGGACTTCCCGACCCCCATCAAGGACGAGTTCACCGAGCTGACCATCGGGATGCTGCCGGCGCCGATGCGGGAGCGGACCCGCATCCACTTCTGCGGGCCGACCGGGGCCAACGCCGTCGACGCCGCGCTGAAGCTGTGCAAGACCGCCACCGGCCGCGAGGAGATCATCACCTTCCAGGGCGGCTTCCACGGCGCCACGATGGCCGCGATGAGCGTCACCGGGCTCGTCGAGCAGAAGGAGCCGGTGCGGGGCCGGATGCCGGGCGTGCACTTCTTCCCGTACTCCAACTGCCACAGCTGCCCTCTCGGCCTCAAGCGCGAGAACTGCGAGGTCAACTGCGCCACCTTCCTGGAGCGCGCCCTCACCGACGTCAACGGCGGCATCACGCTCCCCGCCGCCGTGATCATGGAGCTGGTCCAGGGCGAGGGCGGTGTCATCCCGGCCGACGTGGAGTTCGTGCGGCGGGTGCGGGAGGTCACCAAGCGGCTCGGCATCCCGATGATCGTCGACGAGGTGCAGAGCGGCTGCGGCCGCACCGGCACCTGGTTCGCCTTCGAGCAGTACGGCATCGAGCCCGACGTGGTGTGCGCGTCCAAGGCGCTGAGCGGCATGGGGCTGCCGGCCGCCGTCATCCTCTACGACGAGAAGCTGGACGCCTGGGCGCCGGGCGCCCACACCGGCACCTTCCGCGGCAACCAGCCCGCCTTCGCCGCCGCCGTCGCCACGATGAAGGTCGTCGAGCGGGACCGGGTGCTGGAGAACGTCCGGGCACGGGCCGAGCAGCTGATGGTGCACCTCCAGGGGCTGCGGGGCCTCAGCCCGTACGTCGCCGACGTGCGCGGACTCGGGCTGATGACCGGCGTCGAGCTCAACGACCCCGTCACCGGGCGGCCCGCCACCCAGCTGGCCAAGCGCGTGCAGTGGGAGGCCGTCAGCCGCGGGCTGATCCTCGAACTCGGCGGCCGTGACGACTGCGTCGTGCGCATGCTGCCGCCCCTGAACTGCTCCGAGCAGGAGATCGACATCGCCGGACGCATCCTGCGCGAGGCCCTCACCGCCGCCGAGGAGGCCCTCCGATGAGCCCGCACGACGTCCACGACCTCGTCGTCGCCGGGTTCGGGCCCTCCGGGATCGCGCTCGCCGCCGCCGTCGAGGACCACGACGACGCCCACGGCGGGGTGCTCAGCGCCCGCTACCTGGAGAAGGCCGCCGACTCCGCCTGGCAGCCCAACCTCGTCCTGCCCGGCACCGACATCCAGCACCACTTCCTGCGCGACTTCGCGACGCCCCGCGACCCGCGCTCCCGGTTCGGGTTCCCGAGCTATCTGCACCAGACCGGCCGCTTCTACCCGTTCACGCTGATGGGCGGCTACCCGAGCCGCCTGGAGTGGTCGGACTACGTGCAGTGGGCGGCCGGGCAGGTGCGCGGCCGGGTCGACTACCACCGCGAGGTGCTGTCGGTGGAGCCGGTGATCGGCGACGGCGGGCGGGTGCGCAGTGCCCGGGTCGTCTCCCGTGATCCCCGGGACGGGTCCCTGCACACCGTCGAGGGCCGCAACATCGCCCTCGCCACCGGTCACGAGGCCTACGTCCCCGAGGTGTTCCGGCCCGCGATGGGCGAACGCGTCTTCCACGCCTCGCAGTTGCTGCCGAAGCTCGCCGCCCTCGGCTCCCTGGACCGGGTCGCCGTCATCGGCGCCGGGCAGACCGCCGGTGAGATCGTGCTGCACCTCGCCGGGCTCCACCCCGACGCCCGCATCCACTCCCTGGTCCGGCACGCCGGCTTCCGGATGTACGAGCTGGGCCACTTCAGCAACGAGGTGTACTTCCCCGACGAGACCGACTACTTCTACGCGCTCGGCGACGAGGAGCGCGAGCGCGCCCTGGACCAGGCCCGCGCCACCAACTACGCCGCCGTCGACCCGGACGTCTCCACCGGGCTCTACCAGGCCGTCTACCAGGACCGGCTCACCGGACGGCAGCGGCTGCACATGCACCGCCGCACCGATGTGCGCGAGGTCCAGCAGCTCGGCGACGTCGTCCGGCTGCACACCGAGGAGGTCTTCACCGGCGAGCGTAGCGTCATCGAGGCCGACGCCGTCATCGTCTGCACCGGCTACCGCGAGGCCGCCTTCCCCCGCCAGCTGGAGGCGTTCAAGCCCTACTTGACCTTCGACGCCAAGGGCCGCCCCGACGTCACCCGGTCCTACCGCGCCGAGACCACCGACGACTGCGAGGTGGGCCTCTACCTCGACGGCCTCACCGAGTGGCGGCACGGCATCGGCTCCGCCACCTCCTTCAGCCAGATGGCCGCCAAGGCCGACACCATCCACCGCGACCTGCGCAGCCGACTGCGGCAGCCCGTCGCCGCGTGAAACGGGGGACCCCATGAGCAAGCAACAGCCCGAGAAGAAGAGCCTGATGCACGTGTTCACCGCGCACGAGGAGGACATGGTCTTCGAGGAGCCGTACAACGTCAGTGGCCGGCGCATCTTCCCCTGGCCCGGCGCGGTCGAGGAGCCCTTCTGGGGCGGCGCCTGGGTGGACGTGGCGCCCGGCGAGACGTCCACCGCCCACCACCACGACGAGAACGAGATGTTCTTCATCACCGAGGGCAGCGGTGTCATGCGCATCGGCGACGAGACGCGCCGGGTGCGGGCCGGGGAGACGGTGTTCATCACGCCGTACCAGGACCACGACCTCACCAACGACGGCGAGACCCGGCTGCGGTTCGTCACCATCTGGTGGGGCGGCGCGGAGGCCGTGGCGCGCGAACGCGCCAAGTGGGCTTCGGTGTTCGAGATCGACGACCCGTCCGGGCCGCTCAACTCCCGCCTGGCGTCTGGGGTGTCCGTCTGATGAGTCCCATCGTGCACGCGCACGCCGACGCGGTGGTCGTCGGCGGCGGCGTGATCGGCGCGGCCATCGCGCACCAGCTCGCGCTGGCCGGGCTCGGCCGGATCGTGCTGTGCGACCAGGGCCGCGTCAACGCCCAGGGCGCCACGTCCCGTTCGGGCGGGCTGCTGCGGCTGCACCACACCGCCGTCGCCGACACGCGGCTCGCCGCGCGCTCCCTGCCGGTGTTCGAGCAGTGGGCCGACGTCATCGGCGGCGACTGCGGCTACCGGCGCACCGGGTTCGTGATGATCGTCGGCGACAACCACGCCGAGGACCTGCGGCAGAACGCCGCCGCCACCACCGACGCGGCCGGGCACCGGCGGGTCGAGATCGTCGACCCGGACGAGCTGAAGGAGATCTATCCCGGGCTCAGCACCGAGAACATCGCGCTGGCCGCCTACGAGCCCGAGGGCGGCTACGCCGACCCGATGGCCGCCTCGGGGGCGCTGCTGGCCGCCGCCTACCGGCTCGGGGTGTCCCCGTCCGAGGGCATCCGGGCGATGAAGGTCCTGGAGCACGCCGGTGTCGTCACCGGGGTCCTCACCTCCATCGGGCGGATCGACGCGCCGCTGGTCGTCCTCGCCGGCGGCGCCTGGGGCTCGGCCCCCGCCGAGTACCTCGGCGTCCACATCCCGGTGACCGCCCGCCGCATCGGCCTCGCGCAGGCCGAGCTGCCGGGCGCGGGGCGGCGCGGCTCCCGGGCCTCGGTGCCCACCTGCATCGACGACACCACCGGCTCCTACTTCCGGCCCGACGGCCTGGACCGCTTCTACTTCGGTGTGCCCAGCAAGCCGGACACCGAGCTGGGCCGGGACGTGGAGCCGCTCACGCAGGCCGAGCTGGAGGCGGCGATCACCGCGATCGCGGTCCGCGTCCCGCAGGCCGCCACGGCTCCGCTGGCCGGCACCCGCTCGGGCCTCGACGGCTACACCCCGGACAAGCGGCCCGTCGTCGGGGCCGCCGGACCCGACGGGCTCTACCTCGCCCTCGGCTTCAGCGGCGGCGGCTTCAAGATGGCGCCCGCCGTCGCGGAGCTCGCGGCACGGGAGATCATCGACGGCGGTGCCGTCCCCGGCAAGGCCGTCCAGGAACTCCTGGAGCCCTACCGCCCGCAGCGGTTCCTCGCGGGCCGGCCGGTCAGACCGGAGGCGCCCTATGACCACATGTGAGAAGGGACCGCGGCTGCGGGCGCTGCTCGCCGAGGACATCGCCACCGTCCTCGCCAAGGACCCCGCCGCCTCCTCCCGCGCCGAGGTGCTGCTCTACCCGCACATCCACGCCCTGTGGACGTACCGGGTCGCGCACCACCTGTGGCGGCGCGGGCACCGCTTCACCGCCCGCGCCCTGTCACTGCTGGCCCGCGCGGTCAGCGGCATCGAGATCCACCCGGGCGCGCGGATCGGCCGCCGCTTCTTCGTCGACCACGGCACCGCCGTCGTCATCGGCGAGACCGTCCGCATCGGCGACGACGTGATGCTCTATCACCAGGTCACGCTCGGCTCGGTCGGCTGGTGGAAGGACCTGCGCCGCCCGGCCGGCTCCCGCCGCCACCCCGTCGTCGGCGACCGCGTGATCATCGGCACCGGTGCCAGCGTCCTCGGCCCGGTCACCGTCGGCTCCGACTCCCGGGTCGGCGCCCACGCCATCGTCCTGGACGACCTCCCGCCGCACAGCCGCGTGGTGGCACCGACCTGCGAGGTGCTCCCGGCGCTCGACACCGGCGCCGTGCCGGAGCCCGCCCTCAACCAGCTCGCATCGTAAGGACTTTGAACATCATGACCTCGTACGTCGTCACCAGCGCCCCGCCCAACCCCAACGGCGACCTCCACCTCGGCCACCTCTCCGGCCCGTTCCTCGGCGCCGACATCCTCAGCCGGCACCTCCGCCAGCGCGGCCACGACGTGAGGTACGTCGGCTACTCCGACGAGCACTCCTGCTACGTCCCGCGCCGCGCCGCCGAGATCGGCTCCACCGCGTACCCGACCGCGAAGCTGTTCGGCGACCGCATGGAGAACACACTGTCGCTGGGCGCCATGCACCACGACTGGTTCACCCGCCCGCTGACCGACACCACACACACCGAGTTCGTGCAGCGCTTCTTCCTGGAGCTGTGGAACGCGGGCGCGCTGAAGGTCGAGGAGCTGCCCGTCTTCCGCTGCGAGCCCTGCGACCGCTACCTCTACGAGGCCGAGGTGCGCGGCGAGTGCCAGTTCTGCGCCGACCCCTCCGACGGCGTCTACTGCGAGGCCTGCGGTCTCGCCCAGGACCCCGCGGGCCTGGCCAACCCCAAGTGCACGTCCTGCTGGCAGGAACCGGGCCTGACCACCCTGCGCCGGATCGTGTTCCCCCTCGACGACTACCGCGACCGGCTCCAGGCGTACTACGCCGAGGCCCAGGCGAAGGCGGAATGGCGCCCGCGCCTGATCTCCTACCTGGACGGCCTGTTCGAGCGGGCGCTCCCCGACACCCCGATCTCCCGCGAGGCCGACTACGGCATCCCGGTCCCGCTGGAGGGCTGGGAGGGGCACATCCTCGACACCTGGTTCAGCGGCATCTTCGGCTACGCCGCCGCCACGGCCCGCCTCTCCGAGGCCAAGGGCGACAAGGCGGAGTGGGAGCGCCTGTGGACGAACCCCGACACGAAGATCGTCAACTTCATCGGCTTCGACTGCTCGTTCTCGCACGCGGTGCTGTGGCCGGCCCTCCTGCTCGCCCAGGGCACGCTGACGCTCCCGTCCCAGGTCGTGATCAACGAGTTCTACCGCCTGGAGGGCGACAAGTTCTCCACCAGCCGCGGCCACGCCATCTGGGGCGGCGAGTTCCTGCGCCGGGTCAACGCCGACGCGCTCCGCTTCCACCTCGCGCTGACCGGCCCCGAACGGGAGCAGAACAACTTCTCCATGAAGGAGTTCGCCGACACCGTCAGCACGGTCCTCGCCGGCGGCATCGAGCGCTGGACCGACACCGTCCTGGACCTGCTCGCGCAGGACTTCCAGTCGGTGGTCCCGGAGGCGACCCTGTCCGTCACCTTCCTCGACGAGGACCGCGCCGAACTGCCCGCCCGCATCGCCGCCGCCCTCGGCGCGGAGACCTTCTCCCCGCAGAAGGCCGCCGCCGAACTGGCCGTGATCGTCGACCGCGCCGTCGACGACCTGCGCCAGCTGTCCCTGGTCCGGGCCGCCGGCCCGCGCGAGGAGTACGCCGCCCGCCTCGTCGCCCACCTCGAACTCCTCGCGGCGGTCGCGGTCACCTCGGCCCCCCTGATGCCGGGCTGGTCCGCCCACCTCGCCGGACAGCTGGGCGTCGCGGTGGACATGACGACGCAGATGCCCCAGTGGGCGGCGCTGGAGGGCCGTTTGGTCCCGGCGGGCACCCAACTGCCGGACGCGGCGCCGCTGTTCTTCCACGAGCTGTCATGAGGGACGTGACGGCGGCGGCGGTCCGCACCCTCGCCGCCGTCCTCGGCGCGGGCGCCCTGCTGCTGCCCGCCGCGCTCGCTCCCGTGCCGGTCGGGTACTCCGCGGCGGTCGCGCTCGTGGTGGCCGTCTGGTGTCTGCTCGTCGCGCGTGCGGGCGGCACCGCCCGGGGCGGGGCGGTCGGGTTCGTGCGGCGGCGGCTGGGGTTCCGGGCCGCCCGGACCGTCACCGGGCTGTACTTCGCCGGGTTCGCCACCGGGCAGGCCGCGGTCGCGCTGACGGCCGGGGAGTTCGCGGCCCGGCTGGGGGGCGACGCGTACGGCTGGTCGGTCGCGGTCCTGCTGGCCGCCGCCACCTGGGCCACCTACCGCCCCCGCCCGCTGCCGACGCCGGTACGGCGGCTGCGGCTGGCGGCCGTGCTGACGGCGGCCGGGGGATGGTGGGCGCTGGGCGGGGCCCCCGACGCCACCGCCTCCTGGTGGGTGCTGCTCCCGCTGCTCTTCGGCTGGGTCGGCATCGAGGGCTCGGTGCCGGGGCGGACTGCCCTCACCGGAACGCTCCTCGGCGTCACGGCCGCCGCCGCCCTGTACGCCGTACTCCTGCGACCGCCCGCTCCCCTCGCCGACCTCCCCCTCGCCCCCCTCGCCCTGCTGAGCGCCCTCGTCCTCGCTCTCTACTGCCGCACCAACCTCCAGGCCACCGGCACCCGCTGGCACGAACTGACCGGCCGCCCGCGGGCCGAAGGAACCGCCACCGCCGCCACCCTCGCCCTCGTCACCCTCACGCTCGCCCATCTCACGGGCGGCACCGCCGCCCTGCTCCTGCTGCCGGGCAGCGCGACCGCGGCGATCCTCGCGGTCGTCGCCGTAGCCGCCGTACGCACCCCCACGACCCTCACGACCCTCACGAACCGATCCAAGGAGAAGCCCCATGACCACCACGACCACCACCGCCCCCTCGAAGGTGCTGCGCGTCCCCGCCGCTGACCCCGCCGAGGCGCTCGCCCACTTCCGCGGGCGGCTGTCCTTCGAGGCCGACGCCTCCGACGTGCACGCCGACATCGAGTCGGGCGCCAAGGGGTTCGTGCTGATCGACACGCGCAGCACCGAGGCGTGGGAGCAGGGGCACATCCCGGGGGCCGTGCATCTGCCGACGGATGAAATCGCGGAGCGCGCAGCCGAGTTGGTGCCGGCCGGGTCGCTGGTCGTCACCTACTGCTGGGGGCCCGGCTGCAACGGGGCCACCCGGGCCGCGTACGCCTTCGCCGGGCTCGGCTATCCCGTCAAGGAGATGCTGGGCGGCTTCGAGTACTGGTCCCGCGAGGGGTTCGAGGTCGAGGACGCGGCCGGCCTGCGCCAGCAGGCGGTCGACCCGCTGACGGCGCCGGTCAGCGGAATCGCCTGCGCCTGCTGAAGTCCCGTTACAGCAGCCCGTGTTCGACGGCTCGCTGCCCCAGTTGGAAGCGACTTTGCGCGTCCAGTTTCTCCATCAGCTCCGAGATCAGGCGCCGTTCGCTGCGCAGCGAGATGCCGAGGCGGCGGGCGGCGGCCTCGTCGGTGTAGCCCTGGGCGAGCAGGCGGAGCAGTTCGCGGGGCTGGGAGCCGGGGTCGTCGAGGCTGCGGCGGGCCGGTTCGCCGAAGGGGGTGGCCGTCGCCCACACGGCGTCGAAGAGGGCGCAGAAGGCGGCCACGGCACCCGGTTCGCGCAGCAGGACCGCGCCCAGGGAGCTGTCGGCCGGGTCGATCGGGACCAGGGCCTTCTGCCGGTCCAGGATGATCATCCGCATCGGGAGGGAGGGGACGGTGCGCAGCTCGCCGCTGTGCTCGGTGAGCCAGCGGGCGTGTTCGACGCTGACCGGGTCGTTGCGGAGGGAGTCCTGATAGACGCCCTTGACCTTGACCCCGCGGTCGAGGAGGCCGGTGGTGAGCGGCTCGCTGGCCTCGAACTGGGCCGCGGGCTGGGGGCCGCCGGGGTGGAAGCTGATGATCTCGGTGCGGACGTCGGCGGTCAGCTCGGTGATCTTGGCGCGCACCGCCTCGACCCCGAGGAATCGTTCCGCCCCCTGCTCGGGCTCCTCCGGGTGCAGCTCGGCGTACTGGGTGAGCAGGGCGTCGGCGGCGGCCTGGCTCTCGGCGAGGGCGCGCTGCCGTTCGACGATCTCGGCCTGCTGGTGGGCGAGCAGGGAGTCGAGCGCCGCCTTGGGGGCGACCACGCGCAGCCGGCCGTCCCGGCGCCAGGTGGGGGTGAGAAGGGAGAGACGGGTGAGTTCCTCCAGCTCCTCGCGCACCTTCTCCTCGGTGACACCGAGCTCTTTCGCGGCCTCCGCGACGGCCAGATCCGGCCGTCTGAGAATGGCCCGGTACAGACGGTCGGACTGTTCGGTCAGTCCGAGAGAAACCAGCACGCAAGCCCCCCAGCTTCGTGTCACGGAGCGACGGCGGGTCCCGACAACGCTGGCGGCACATGGGGGACGGGCCCGTCCCAGCCCCGGCGCGGCCACTCCGTGGGTCAAGTCATGCGGAGGGATTGTGCCGCCCGACGGGGTCTCACCACAAGCCTGTCCGGGGAGCGGACGCGCAGGTCAGCAGCGTGACGTGATCATGCTCGTGGCGACTTCCCAAGATCACCCCGAACGGCTGTGAAGATCCCGTGCACGCCCACCCGGCCCTCCGGGCCGCGCGCTGGCACACATGTGCCAGATCGTTTCGTGCCACGGAAAACACGCGACTCGAGGATCACTCGAACCCCAGTATGGAGTCACGCCGAACCGCCCGGAACGGCCCAACTCACGCTAAATCACCGCTACTTGGGGGAACCAAATGCGCCGCATGCTCGCCACGCTCGTCGCCGTCACCGCCGCCGCCCTGATCGCCGTCCTCGGCGCGAGCGACTCCGGTGCCGACGCCCCGACGACCACCGTGGCGACGGCGAAGGTCACCGACCCGGGCTGGTCCTAGTCCGCACCCCCACCCCCGAGAAGGGGCCCGGAACCGCCACACGGTTCCGGGCCCCTTCATATTTTGTTCATCTCCGCCTGGGTCAGCGGGCCACGTGCTGCGTGAGGATCGCCTGTACCTCGTAGATGTCGACGCCCTTGGTGAACGTCTTCTGGAACGGCAGCGACTGGCCCGAGACCCAGACCTTCAGCTCGGCGTCGAGGTCGAAGGTGCCGGCCGTCTCCACCGCGAAGTGCGTGATGCTGCGGTACGGGATGGAGTGGTACTCGACCTTCTTGCCGGTGATGCCCTGCTTGTCGACCAGGATCAGCCGCCGGTCGGTGAACATGATGACGTCACGCACCAGCTGGTACGCCGCCTGCACGCCCTCGCCGGAGCCCAGCAGCCTGGCGAAGTCCGAGGCCGCCTGGCCCGGGTCGATGGTGTGCGCGTTGCCGAAAAGTGCCATGGATGAAACCCCCCACTAGTGATCTTCGGGCATGTATAGCGCCTTGTCGGGGCCGCTGCCTAGATCACGTGAAGGAACTGTGATCGTCAGGCGTCGTAACTCCCGTCCCAGGGCGGCCCGAAGCCCAGCCGGTCCGGATACAGCTCCGCCCACGCCTCGCCGTCCTCCTCCCCGGTGACGAGCCCGAACAGCACGCCGTCCACGACGAGTTCGAAGGGCCGTACCGCGATGTCGGTGTACGTCCGCCGGGGCAGGCTGCGCAGCCGGGTCGCCAGATGCGCGCGGGCGCGCGCGAGCACGGAGGCGTCCCGCTGCTGCTCGGCCCAGGTCCCGGCACACCAGATCTCCGAGTCGCGGTAGTTGCCCTCCGCGTCGAAGGTGTGCAGCACGGAGTAGAGGCGCTTCTGCGCCTCCCAGCCGTCGTCGGGCCGGAAGCCCTTGGGGAAGGCGTAGGTGACCGACCCCAGGAACTGCCCTTCCGCGTAAAGCCCGATGGCCTCGGTACGGCCGTGCGGCTCGTAGGCGATCGGGATGATCCCAGGTACTGCCATGGCGCAAACCATACGTAGGTTTCCTGGCAAGTTCCGCCCCCTGCCCACAACTTGATCACCGTCAGGCGTAAAGTTTTACGACCGCCTGAGCTGGACCGGTACGAACCGCCAGACGCCGTCGGACTGATGGCCGTTGATGCGGCTGAGGGTGTGGAGGTGGAGTTCCCCGCCCTCTTCGCGGAGGGTGCCGTCGTATTCGATGGTGCCGTAGGAGTCCGAGGGCGCGAACGTGATGCGGTCGCCGACGATGTCGTACGTCCCCGTCCCGAGGTCCGGATGGTCCCGGTTGAACCATCTGGCGACCTGCTCGACGGACCCGCTGGTCGTCACGTCCAGTACGGTGCCGTCCGGGTAGAACCGGAGGAACTCCGTGAACCCTTCCTTCGACGACGGCTTCGCGTAGAACCCGTCGTACCGGACGCCGACGCGGGCCGCTGCCACCGCCGCCAGCGACTTCAGGAGCCTGTCGTAACCGCCCTGCGTGAACAGATCCACCCGGTGCCACCTCTGCAACCGCTCCGGGACCTCGCAGTCCTCCAGGCGGGCCGGGATGACGTAGACCGCGCCCTCGGGCTGGTGGTCGGCCTCGTCGAGGACGATGCGGATCTCCTTCTGCACGTATCCGGTCTTGGTGACCGAAGCCCGTGACAGGCAGACCAGGACGAGGTCGCAGGCGCGGATCGCACGGCGGATCTCACGGTCCCAGTCCTGGCCCGGGAGGATGTCCTCCTCGTCGAGCCAGGGCTGGAAGCCCGCGGACAGCAGCTGTGTCCGCAGGCGCCGTACGTCTTCTTTGTCCCCCGACGAATGGCAGAGGAAGATCTTCAGCACGCCCCCGCCCCTCGCCTACTCCGCCGTGCCGCCGAAGCGCTCCTTGTACGTCTCCAGGTCCTCGTCCGTGAGCTTGGCGAACAGGACCGGCGGGACGGTGAAGGGGGTGCCGGCCGGGACCGCGGTGAGCGCCTTCGCCTCGGCCTCGGTGACCCAGGTCGCGGTGTCGTCGGCGAGGGAGAAGGCCTGGCGCATCGCGGCCGAGGTCGCGGGGATGAAGGGCTCCGAGACCACCGAGTAGAGGTGGATCAGGTTCATCGCCGTGCGGAGGGTGAGGGCCGCGCCGTCCTTGTCGGTCTTGATCTCCAGCCAGGGGGCCTTCTCCTCCAGGTAGGAGTTGCCGGCCGACCACAGGGCGCGCAGGGCGGCCGCCGCCTTGCGGAACTGGAGGGCCTCCATCTGGGTCTCGTACTCGGCGAGGAGGCGGGCGATCTCCTCGCCCAGCTTCGCCTCCGCCTCGCCCGGGGTGCCGCCCTCGGGGACGTCGTCGCCGAAGCGCTTGCGGGAGAAGGACAGGACGCGGTTGACGAAGTTGCCGAGGGTGTCGGCGAGGTCCTTGTTGACCGTGGCGGTGAAGTGCTCCCAGGTGAAGGACGAGTCGTCGGACTCGGGCGCGTTGGCGATCAGGAAGTAGCGCCAGTAGTCCGCCGGGAGGATCTCCAGGGCCTGGTCGGTGAAGACGCCCCGCTTCTGGCTGGTGGAGAACTTTCCGCCGTAGTACGTCAGCCAGTTGAAGGCCTTGACGTAGTCGACCTTCTTCCACGGCTCACGGACACCCAGCTCGGTCGCCGGGAACATCACCGTGTGGAACGGGACGTTGTCCTTCGCCATGAACTCCGTGTAGCGGACCGGGTTCTCGCCCTTGTCCGCCTCGTACCACCACGACTTCCAGTCGCGCGTCGACGGGTCCTCGTCGGCCCACTCCTTCGTCGCGCCGATGTACTCGATCGGGGCGTCGAACCAGACGTAGAAGACCTTGCCCTCGGCCGCGAGCTCCGGCCAGGTGTCGGCGGGGACGGGGACGCCCCAGTCCAGGTCCCGGGTGATCGCGCGGTCGTGCAGGCCCTCGGTCAGCCACTTGCGGGCGATGGAGGAGGCGAGCTGCGGCCACTCCGCCTCGTGCCGGGCCACCCACTCCTCGACCTCGTGCTGGAGCTTGGACTGGAGGAGGAAGAGGTGCTTGGTCTCGCGCACCTCGAGGTCGGTGGAGCCGGAGATCGCCGAGCGCGGGTTGATCAGGTCGGTCGGGTCCAGGACCCGGGTGCAGTTCTCGCACTGGTCGCCGCGGGCCTTGTCGTAGCCGCAGTGGGGGCAGGTGCCCTCGACATAGCGGTCCGGGAGGAAGCGGCCGTCGGTGGGGGAGTACACCTGCCGGATGGCTCGCTCCTCGATGAACCCGTTCTCGTTGAGGCGGCGGGCGAAGTGCTGGGTGATCTCGACGTTCTGCTGCGAGGAGCTGCGGCCGAAGTAGTCGAAGGCCAGCGCGAAGCCGTCGTAGACCGCCTTCTGGGCGTCGTGGGCCTGGGCGCAGAAGGCGGCGACGCTGAGGCCGGCCTCCTTCGCGGCCAGCTCCGCCGGGGTGCCGTGCTCGTCGGTGGCGCAGATGTAGAGGACGTCGTGGCCGCGCTGGCGGAGGTACCGGGAGTACACGTCCGCCGGGAGCATGGACCCCACCATGTTGCCCAGGTGCTTGATCCCGTTGATGTAGGGAAGGGCGCTGGTGATGAGGTGTCGAGCCATCGGGGGCTGCTCCCAGGTCGGATTTCGTGATGCTTTACGAACCAAGAAATCGTAGCCGACATGGGGGGACCGCCCGCTCTCCGTTCTGAGGGGTGGAAAGGGGGCGGCCCTGGGGTGGTGCGGGGGTGGTGCGGAGGTGGTGCGGGCTGGGGGCTACGGGCGCCAGTCGATCAGTACGCCGTCGTAGAGCTCCGCGTCCGTGAGCTCCTTCGGGGTGGGGCCCGCGTGGAAGAAGGCCGTGTTGTCGGTCTTCAGCTTGCGGAGGTAGTCGAAGGCCTTGTTCTCGTGCTCGCCGAACGCGACGAAGGAGAAGAAGACGGACGGGTGGGTCTTCGCCGCCTCGGTCAGGGCCTGGGTCGCGGGGGTCTTCGCGTCGGGGGCGCCGTCGGTCTGGAAGACGACGAGGGCGGGGGTGTTCTCGCCGGGGGTGGTCGTCTTGTCGTAGTGGGCGAGTACGGCTTCCACGGCGGCGTGGTAGCTGGTACGGCCCATGCGGCCGAGGCCGGCGTGCGCCTCGTCGATGGCGTCCTTGGGGGAGGCGGGGGTCAGGTCGAGGGTGCCGTCGACCTCGGTGGAGAAGAAGACGACGTGGACGGAGGGGGTGTCCTCGGTGTCCTCGGTGTCCGGGGTGAGGTGCGTGGCGAGGGCGAGGGTCTGGTCGGCGAGGGCCTGGGCGGAGCCGTCCTTGTAGTACGGGCGCATGCTCGCGGAGCGGTCGAGGACGAGGTAGGTCTTGGCGCGGGCGGTGGTGAGGCCGGCCTTGGCGAGGGCGAGGGCGGCGGCGCCGTCACCGAACGTCGCCTCGGCTTCGCCTTCGGCGCCGATGGTGTTCCCACCCGCACCACCCGTGACGGTTTCGATGTCGTCCGCGGGTGGCCCCTGAGGGGCGGACTCGCCGTCGGCGGCCGCGGCGAGGGGGGTGGGGGTGGATTCGGGGGTGGGCTCGGCCTCGGGGGTGGCTGCGGGTTCCGGGGTGGTGTCGGTGGCGGCAGCGGGTTCGGGGGTGGTGTCGGTGGCGGCCTCGGGCTCGGCCTCCGGCTCCGGAGTGGGCTCGGCCTCGGCCTCGGCGGTCGCGGTGGCGGGTTCGGGCTTGGTCTCCGGCTCCGGCTCGGGCTCGGCGTCGGCCTCGGGCAGTGGAGTGGCCTCGGCGGTCGGTTCGGAGGTGGCCTCGGCGGTTGGCTTCGGCTCCTCGACGGCGGGCGTCTCTTCCGCGGTGGGCTCCTCTACGGCCGCCGGCGCTTCGGCAGCGGCAGCCTCGGCCACCGGCTCAGCCTTGGGCTCGGGCTCCGGCTTGGTCTCCGTGACCGGCTCCGGAGTGGACTCCTCCGCAACCGGCTCCTCGACGGGGGCGGTCTCCTCGGCGGCCTCCGGCGCGGGCGCGGGCGTAGCCGCCTCCTCGGCAACGGGCTCCGCCTCGACGACAGGCTCAGCCTCGGAAGCAGCCGCCGCGGGGGCAGCCTCAACCTCGGCAGCGGCCCCCTTCTCGGGCTCGGCACCCTCTACCGCAGGCTCAGCCTCAACCTCAGCGACGGACTCAGCCTCAACCTCAGCCACCGGCTCAGCGCCAGTCTCGGCGACCGGCTCCTCAGCCACCGTCTCAACCTCAGCCTTGACCACCGGCTCAACCTCAGCCACGGGCTCAACCTCAGCCTCGGCCACAGGCTCCTCGGCGACAGGCTCAACCTCAGCCTTGACCACCGGCTCAACCTCAGCCACCGGCTCAACCTCAGCCACCGGCTCAACCTCAGCCTCGGCGGCAGGTTCAGTCTCGGCGACCGGCTCCTCAACCGCCCGCTCCTCGGCCCCGGCCACCCCAACCGTCAGCCCCTCGTCCGCCGACGTCTGGCGAGGCACCGTCACGTTGTCGAAGGCCGCCGCCACCAGATCGTGCTCGTCCTTGGTCGACAGGGACGTCGACGCAGACGAGGACGCGGAAGTCGCTGCCGACGGGCGCTGCTCCGGGACCTCGGCCTTGGTCTCCGGCTCGGGCGCCGCGGGCGCCGGCACCGTCGCCTGAGCGGTCGGCTGCGTCCCCTCCGCACCCTCTGCCTCGGCGGTACGCCCCTTGCGTGAGCGGCCGAACGCGTTCCGCAGGAGAGTGAGAATGCCCATGTGCGCAACCCTTCGCATGAGTTGATGCCCGTCAATCCCTGGCCAGGACGGACACGTAAGGTTAGCGGCCCTGGAGGGGGATCTTGGGCCGGGGAGGGCATCGGAAGCCGCTCCCGTCAAGGGTCGTATTCGGTCTTACCGCGCAACCCGACCCCAACTCCCACCCCGCTACTCCGCATTCACCGCGCGTTCATCGCCAGTCCCCGCTCCCGCACCGACCGGCCCCTAGCGTCCATGGCGCGGATTCAAGGGGAGTCCAAGGGGAAGCAAGGGGATGACAAAGTGCGCATACCGCTGCCGTTGATCAGTACGCCGTCGTCGGACGGACACCAGGGCGGGCGTTCCGCCATGACCTGCCTCTACCGGTGCGGCAACGCCTGTTTCCACGAGGTGCCGAACACCAGCGGCAACGAGTACGTCGGTGACGTCATCGCCGCTGCCCTCAGCCGCCGTTCCCTGATGCGGACCGCCGCCGTCGTCACCGTGGCCGCCGCGGCCGGCGCCACCGTCGTCGGCGCCCCGCAGGCCCACGCCGCGACCGGCACGGCGCCGGCCACCTCGTACCAGCCCGCGAAGAACGGCAAGGCCGCCCGCGGACTGCGGTACACCCCCGTCGCCCCCAACACCACCGACGCCGTGACCGTCCCCGACGGCTACGCGCAGAACGTCGTCATCCGCTGGGGCGAGCCCATCCTGCGCGGCGCGCCCGCCTTCGACCCGGAGAAGCAGACGGCCGCCGCGCAGGCCGGACAGTTCGGGTACAACAACGACTTCCTGGCCCTGCTCCCGCTCGGTCACGGCAGGCAGCTCCTCGTCGCCAACCACGAGTACACCGACGAAGTGCTCATGTTCCGTGGCTACGACGCCGCCAACCCCACCCGCGAGCAGGTCGAGATCGCCTGGGCCGCGCATGGTCTTTCGGCTGTCGTGGTGGAGGAGGACCGCAAGAGCGGGAAGCTCACCGCCGTGTCCCGCCACCCCCTCAACCGGCGCGTCACCGCCACGACCGAGTTCCGGCTCACCGGGCCCGCCGCCGGGTCGGACCTCCTCAAGACCTCCGCCGATCCGACCGGCACCAAGGTCCTCGGCACGCTCAACAACTGCTCCGGCGGCACCACCCCGTGGGGCACCACGCTGCACGGCGAGGAGAACTTCAACCAGTACTTCGCCAACAGCAGCCGCGCCACCGACAAGCGGTACGGCATCGGCACCGGCGCGAGCGAGCGCAAGTGGGAGCGGTTCGACCGGCGCTTCGACGTCGCCCAGGAGCCCAACGAGGTGCACCGCTTCGGGTATGTCGTGGAGTTCGACCCGTACGACCCGACGTCCACGCCCCGCAAGCACACCGCCCTCGGCCGCTTCAAGCACGAGGCCGCGACCGTCCGGCTGACCTCGGACGGGCGTCCGGTCGTCTACTCCGGTGACGACGAGCGCTTCGACTACTTCTACAAGTTCGTCGGCAGCAAGAGGATGAAGAAGGGGTCGAGCAGGGCCGTTCGCGAGCACAATCTGTCGCTTCTCGACGAGGGGACGCTCTACGTCGCCAAGCTCAGCGGTGACTCCCCCGCCATCGAGGTCGACGGCACCGGCAAGCTCCCGGCCGACGGCGAGTTCGACGGCAGTGGTCAGTGGATCCCGCTGGCCACCGCGACCAGCGAGGGTGCCGTCTCGCACGTCGACGGGATGACGGCCGAGGAGGTCTTCGTCTTCACGCGGCTGGCCGGGGACAAGGTCGGCGCCACCAAGATGGACCGGCCCGAGGACATCCAGCCCAACCCGGTCTCCGGCAAGGTCTACGTCGCCCTCACCAACAACACCAACCGCGGTGTCGGCGGCAACGCCCCCGCCGACGAGGCCAACCCGCGCAACGCCAACAAGCACGGGCACATCCTGGAGCTGACCGAGCGCTGGAACCGGCCGGAGAGCAAGAAGTTCGCCTGGTCCCTGTTCCTGGTCGCGGGCGACCCGACCGACCCGGCCACCTACTTCGCCGGGTTCCCGAAGGACAGGGTCAGCCCGATCTCCTGCCCGGACAACGTGGCCTTCGACCCGTACGGCAACCTCTGGATCTCCACCGACGGCAACCAGCTCGGCTCCCACGACGGCCTGTTCGGCGTCGCCACCAAGGGTGACCGGCGCGGTGAGCTGAAGCAGTTCCTCACCATGCCGACCGGTGCGGAGACCTGCGGACCGGTCATCCAGGACCGCCGCGTCCTGGTCGCCGTCCAGCACCCGGGCGAGATCACCGGCGCGACCGTGGAGAACCCGGCCAGCACCTGGCCCGACGGCCCGGGCAAGATCGTGCGCCCGGCGGTCGTGGCCGTGTGGCGCAAGGACGGCTCGGACATCGGCGTCTGAGCCGCTGCTCACTTCACCCCGGTGCCTCCCGTGTCACTGGGGTGAGGCGATCGCCCGGGCCGCCGCGACCTCCTGCCGCAGCGGCTCCAGGACGCTCCCCGCCGGTCCCGTGAGGTCGGTGCGGACCGCGTACAGGGTCTCCGCCTCGCGTACGCCGTCCGCCAACTCGCGCAGTTGCATGACCACTTGGGCGACCTCCGCCTCCGAGGGCAGCGGGGCGCCGTGCTTGGTGCGGACGCGGGCCGCCGTCGTCGCGTCGACGATCCGCTCCACCGCCACCACCAAGGGCCACCAGGCCGCCGCCCGGCGGCCGGTGGGCGGGGGCTCGGTGAGGGCGCGCTGGAACTCCGTGCGGATCACCGACAGGTCGCGGTAGAGGCGGCGGCGCATACGGGCGCGGGCCGGGGGGTCGGTGCGGTCGCGGCCGAACGCCGACTCCACGTACGCCGCCGTGTCGTCCACCGCCTTCGCCAGGCGGTCGCCGACGCGCGTGTGCCAGCTCTCCGGCCAGAGCAGATAGCCCGCGACCAGCGCGATGCCGCAGCCCATCAGGGAGTCCAGGAGGCGGGGCATGAGGAGGGCGGTGCCCTGGTGGTTGAGGATGTCCGACAGCAGCAGGATGACCGGGGTGATCGCCGCCGTCTGGTAGCCGTAGCCCCGCGGGGTCAGCGCCGGGATCAGGGGGGCCAGGACCAGCATCACCGGGACGTCCCACCAGCCGCGCGGCACCTCCGCCAGGACCGCAGCCGCGATCACCAGGCCCGCCACCGTGCCGAGCGCGCGGAGCAGGGCGCGGGAGAACACCGAGCCGAAGTCCGGCTTCAGAACGAAGGTGATGGTCAGGGCCACCCAGTAGGAGCGCGGGACCGGGAGGATCGAGACGAGGACCTGGGCCACTCCGATGCACAGGGCCAGCCGCAGGCCGTAGCGCCAGGAGGCCGCCGACAGCGCCACGTTGCGGGTCGCCCGCGCGGCGCGGATGCGCGGTGCGGCCGGGCGGCCCAGGCGGTCGTCGATGCCGCCGGGGTCGAGGTCCGGGGTGCGGACCACCTCCGCCGCGTGGCGCAGGGCGTGGTCCACCGCCCGGGTCGTCTCCGAGGTGGGGACGGGCAGGTTCAGGGCTATCGGGCCGGTGTAGCCCGTCTCCACCGCCTCCGCGAGGTGGCGCACCGCCTCGGTGACCTCCGGCGGCAGCGGCTCGCCGGTGAGGTGGGCCGCGGGAGCCGCCTCGACGACCGGGGTGATGGCGTTCAACTGGGCGAGGAGGCGGGTGAGGTCGGGGCTGCGGCCGTGGTGGCGGGTGCGGCGGGCCAGGATGAGGTCGTACGACTGGTTCAGGGACTGGGTGACCGTGTGGCGGGCCTGGTCGTAGGCCTCGTTGCCGCAGGCCGACATCAGGGTCGCGACCGTGCGGTACGCGTCCGCGACGGCCGACCTTTCGGGGACGCCGGAGCGCAACGGCCAGGCCAGCAGGGCCAGGACCAGCACCAGCAGCCCGCCGCCGCTCATCAGCAGCGGCGCCAGCCACCACTCGCCCGGCATCGGCAGCCCGGCTCCCACCACGGAGTTGAGGAGGAGCAGCAGTCCGGACACCGACGCCACCGCGCCGATCGTCGAGATCATGCCCGACACCAGGGCGACCGCCGTGACCACGGCCACCGCCAGCCAGCCGTGGCCGAACACCAGCGACCCGACCGTGACGCCCACCGCCCCGAACAGCTGCGGGATCGCGATGTTGAGGATGCGCATGCGGTACGCGTCCGCGGTGTCGCCGATGACGCCGGACAGGGCGCCCATCGAGGCCAGGGCGCCGTACTCCACCTTGCCGACGGCGAGACCGATCGCCAGCGGCAGGGTCATCGCGATCGCCGCGCGGGCCACGGCCGCCCAGTTGACCGGGGCGGGCTGGGATTGGAGGTTCCTGACCAGCCAGTCGGGAGGGGTGAGGCCGATGGGGAACTCTCGGGACATGCGCCTATTACACGTCATCCGCCCTGGTGCAGGTCCAGCTCGACCAGCAGCGCCCGGTGGTCCGTGTCGGCCACGTCCAGGAACCGGGCCCGCTCGCAGGAGAAGTCCGGCGACACGAGCACGTGGTCGATCTGGGCGCCGAGCGTGGGCGCGGTGCGGGCCGGCCAGCTCGGGGTGCGGTCGGAACCGGCCAGCCGGGCGGCGTCCCGCAGGCCGGCGTCCAGGAGGCGCCGGAAGGCCGCGTGGTCCTGGGAGGCGTTGAAGTCTCCGGCCACGAGCAGCGGTGCGCCCCGGTGCCGGGCCGCGAAGTCCCGGAGTGTGCCCAGTTCCCGCTTCCACACGCCCACCTGGCCGGGCAGGGGCGGCATGGGGTGCGCGAGCTGGAGGCGTACGGCCCGGCCGTCGACGTCCGCCACCGCGCCCGGCATCCCCATCGTGCCCGCGACGGGGTCGGCGGCCGTGAGGCGGTAACGGCTGAGGATCACCGAGCCCTCGGAGCCGGCGCCCGGCACGGTCCGCCGGTTCGGATAGGCGACGCCGAGGGTCCGCCTCAGCTCCGCCTCGCAGGTGTACTCGCACTCCTGGACGAACACGAGATCGGGCTTCTCCCGGCGCACCACGTCCACCAGCGCCCCCGTACCGTGCCCGAACTCGACGTTCGAGGTCAGGACGCGGAGCGAGGCGAGGACCTTGCCACCGGGCTCGCTGCTCTTCCCGTACGGCTCGATGAACCACGCCAGCAGGCCGAGCAGCGCCACGCCCCAGACCAGGCCCACCCACCACCGGGACAGCAGCGCGAGCAGCAGCCCCGCCCCCGTCGGCACCAGCAGCCAGGGCAGGAAGGCCAGCAGCTGGGGCACGGGCGTGATGCCGTCCGTGTCGGCCGTACGGCAGCCGACGACGACGCTCACGACGGCGAACAGCAGCCCCCCGAGCCAGACCCCGGCCCGTCTGCCTCCTCGCTTTCCCGGCACAGCGCGTACATCCGTGTCCCCCGTGATGGACTGGTGCGTCACGGGACCGACCCTACGAGTGGCCGTCCACCCGTGTCAGGAACGCCGCCAGCGCCGCGTTGAACTCCTGCGGTCGCTCCAGGTTCGGCATGTGGGCGGCCCCGGGGACCACCAGCAGCTCCGCGTCGGGGAGCGCCGCGTGCATCGCCTCCGCGTCGGAGACCGGGGTGTACTCGTCGTCCGTGCCGACCACCACCAGCGCGGGGACCCGCACCCGGGTCAGCAGGTCGCGGTAGTCGGGCCGCAGCGCGCGGGCGCGCAGGGCCGCCGCGGCACCCTCGGGGGAGGTCGCCGTCATCATGCCGTGCACGTGCGCCTTGACCCGGGCGTCGGCGTACGGCGCGACCATCTTCTCCAGCACCTCGTCGGCGTACCCGCGCATGCCCTCGCGCAGCAGCCGGTCCGCCGTCGCGTTGCGGGCCCGGGCGCCCTCGGGGGTGTCCGGGGCCGGGAAGGTGTCGGCGAGGACGAGGCCGCGGACCCGGTCGGGGTACTGGCGGTGGAAGTCCATGACGATCTGCCCGCCCATCGACAGGCCCGCAAGGACGGCGGCCCCCATCCCCAGGTCGTCCAGCAGCGCCGCGATGTCCCGGGCGAAGTCGGCGAACTCCGTGACGCCGGGGAGCACCGGGGAGGCACCGTAGCCGCGCAGGTCGGGGGCGATCACCCGGCGCCCGCCGGCGAACGCCTCGATCTGCGGGGTCCACATCGTGTGGTCGAAGGGGTGGCCGTGGATCAGCACCAGGGGCGCGGGATCGGTCATGATCACGACCCTAGGCCGCCCGCACTCCTCGGTGCAATAAGATCTTTGCCCTCGGTGCAATCGCAAGACGCAAGTGGGGGACGGGGACTGTGGACGACTATCGGGCCATCGCCGACCGGCTGGCCGACGACATCACGGCCGGGCGCCTCAAACCCGGCCAACGGCTCATGCCACAACGCCAGTTCGCACGAAGGCGCGGGATCGCCGGGTCGACGGCGGGACGGGTGTACGCCGAACTCGTACGGCGGGGGCTGGTCGTGGGCGAGGTCGGCCGCGGCACCTTCGTACGCGCCGCCGCACACGACGCCACCGGCCGGGCCCTCATCGAGCAGGCGAGCGCCGCGCCGGTGAACATGGAGCTCAACTACCCGGCCGTGGCAGGCCAGTCCGAGCTCCTCGCCCCGCTCCTGACGCCCCTGCTGCGCCCCGACGTCCTCACCGAGGCACTCCTCCCGGCCGCCGCCACCGGCACGGCGCCCGCGCGACAGGCCGCGGCGGCCCTGCTAGCGACCCCGGGCTGGCGTCCCGAACCCGGCAGGGTCCTGTTCGCCGGCAACGCCCGTCAGGCCATCGCCGCCACCCTCGCCTCCCTCGTGCGCCCGGGCGGCCGGGTCGGCGTCGAGCCGCTGACGTACCCGCTGGTCAAGGAGATCGCCGCCCGTCTCGGTCTCGTCCTCGTGCCGCTGGCCGCCGACGAGGACGGGCCGTTGCCCGAGTCGGTCCTCGCCGCCCATCGCACGGCCCCGCTGTCCGCGCTCTACCTCCAGCCGACGCTCCACAACCCGACGTCCCGGACCATGAGCGACGAGCGTCGGCGTCAACTCGCTCAGGTGGTAGGCGACTTGGACGTGGCCGTCGTGGAGGACCGCATCTGGTCCTTCCTGCACCCCGACGCCCCCGCCCCCTTCGCCGCCCACGCTCCGGCCCTCACCCACGTCGTCGACAGCCTCTCCAAGCGGGTCGCGCCGGGGCTGACGGCCGGCTTCGCCGTCGTACCGGAGCACCGGGCCGACGCGGTCGCCGCCGCGATCCGGTCCGGGGGGTGGAGCGCGGGGCGGTTCGCGCTGGAGGCGGCGGTGCGGGTCATCGGGGACGGGGTGGTGGAGCGGCTCGTCGAGGCCAAGCGGGCGGACGCCGCGCTGCGCCAGCGGCTCGTCGCCGAGGAGCTCGACGGGTTCGCCGTACGGGCTCATCCGCAGGTGTACTACGCCTGGTGGGAGCTGCCCGCGCCGTGGCGGGCCGACACCTTCACGGCCGCCGCCGCGGCCCACGGGATCGCGGTCACGCCGGGCCCCGCCTTCGCCGTCGACCCCAGCCGCACGCCGGACGCGGTCAGGCTCGGGCTCGCGTCGGCCGCGGTGCCGGATCTGCGACGGGCACTGCGGACCCTTGCCGGCGTCGCGCGTACCGGGCCGTGAGCCAGGTCGCGCAGGCCACGGTGAGGCCGAGGGCGACCAGCAGCCAGGAGACCGTGCGCAAGGTGCCGGTGAGGGCGTCGTAGATGACACCGGCGGCGCTGCGGTGGTCGGCGTCGGGCAGGTCGGCGAGGGTCATCCGGCGGCCGACGGCGACCGCGAGGCCCAGCAGTCCGCCGCCGAGCGCCGTGCCCAGCGAGGTGGCCGTCACCGCGCGGCGGCGGCAGGCGGCGACCGCGATCCCGGCGGCGGCCAGCACCAGGGCGCTGACGGGCAGCCAGAAACCGGCGAGGTCGAACGGCACATAGGCGTCCGTGAGTTGGCGTCTGACCTGGGCGAGCTCGACGGTCGTCCAGTACGCCGCCCAGGACGCCAGCACACTGAACGGCACGAGCAGACAGGCCAGGCCGATGAGGGTGGCCGAGAGGGCGTTGCGAAGGCGTGGGCGCACCCTTCCAGGCAAGGCGGTGACGGGCGGGGGCGCGAGCGGGGGCACTGCATTCGGGTGTACGGCCCCGCACCCCAGTAGCCGCAAGGCCTCCCGCTCTCCGGTGGAGGGTTCACCCGAACGGGTGTTTCCTGGTTCTGGGGAGAAGGAGGCCGATCCATGCGCACCACTCCGGCCCTGCGGACCCTGGCCGCGGCCCTGCTCACCGGCGGCACCCTCGTCGCCGCGGCAGCGGGCACCACGGCCGCGGCCGCCACCCCGCCGACCTACGCCGACGGACACGGTGGCGGCGGCGGATCCGGCGGTTCCGGCGGTCCGATCTGGGGCACCATCGTCTCCGGCGTCGACCTCAACGTGAGGGCCGCGCCCACCACACACTCGCCCGTCGTCGACCAGCTCTCGCCGTGGAGCCAGGATCGCGTGGACTGCAAGGTCCTGGGGCAGAGCGTCAACGGCAACCCCTACTGGTACTGGCTCGTCGGCGCCCAGGGCTGGGCGAGCGCCGCGTTCGTCGACACCGGCGGGCGCGGGGTGCCGACCTGCTCCGATCCGTGTCCCGAGTGGAAGGACGGCTCCTGGAGCAACTGGGACGACCCGTACATGAACGACTCCTGGAGCGTGTCGAGTTCCGGTACGTGGAGCTTCTCCGGTACGTGGAGCTTCAGCGTGACCGGTTCCTCGGCCGGCTGGTGAGAGAGGGAGACAGAAGGGCCCGGCAGCTGCTGCCGGGCCCTTCTGCCGACCACGTCCACGGGTCAGCGGATGCGGTTGCCCTCGCCGTCCTCGCGCGTGTAGTAGCGGTAGAAGAACACGCCGAAGATGCCCGCCGCGACCGCCACCCCGAGCGCCGCGGACCTGAGCACGCTCTCGCCGGTCTGGCTGTAGAGGAAGCCGATCGCCGCGCCCGCGAACGCGGACTTCACCAGCGAGTGCAGTTCGCGCTTGAGCATCGGCGCGAACGTCGCCACCGCGAGGCACAGCACGATGAACGCCAGCGCGGTCACGAAGCCGAACAGGATGTTCCAGCCGGTGATCTCGCCGCCGCCGCGCCGGTTGGCGGCGGCCCAGTAGCCGTAGACCAGCCCCAGCACGACGGGAATCCCGTACCGGGCCGCCGTGTGGACCTGCGGGCTGAAGACGTCGGGCGACCGTCCGGCCATTCCGGACCTGGCGCCGGACGCGGGTGCCGCATGAGCCATGAGAGGACTCCTCTCTCCTCGCCCCCGCCTACCAGAGCACACCTGGGAGAGGGGCCTGGCAAGTCGGAGTGCGGCCCCGCTCTCCCCGTGTTTCGCTGAACCGCATGAAGCACGGGCTGAGGCCGATGGGCGGTCGGCGACGCGGCCCGCTCGACCGGCTGTCCCGGCCCGCCCGGCCCGCCCGGGAGTACGACGTCCTGCGCCGCCACCAGATGCTGCGCGTCCGGGGGCGCAGTGTCGCCTGGGTGCCGCCGCTGGTGATGCTCGTCGCGATCGCGGTGATCGACTTCAACACGGCCGGCGAGTTCCGGATGATCTCCTGGGTGGTCCTCGTGCCCGGGATCGCCGCCGCGATCTGCGGGGTGTGGGGCACCGCGGCCTTCGCCGTGCTGGCGCTCGTGACCTACTTCGTCGCGGACACGTCCTATCCCAGCCGGTACGCGAGCGCCCTGCCCGACTTCATCCTGGTCGCCCTCGGCGGCATCCTCGCCGTCCTCGCCTGCGCGGTCCGGGTCCGCGGCGAGCGGCACATGCTGCACATGCGGGACGTCGCCGAGACCACCCGCCGCACGGTGCTGCGCCCGCTGCCGCCGGACTGGGGCGGCCTCGACCACGCCGCCGTCCATCTCGCCTCCGACGTCGAGGCCCGGGTCGGCGGCGACTTCTACGACGTCCAGCAGGGCCTGCACGGCACCCGCGTCCTCGTCGGCGACGTGCAGGGCAAGGGCCTCGACGCGGTGGAGGCGGCGGCCGCGCTGCTGGGCACGTTCCGTGAGGCGGCGTACCACGAGGAACTCGGCACCGTGGCCGAGCGCCTGGAGCTGCGCATGCTGCGCCACAGCCGGCACCTCGCCGCCCTCGGCCGCGACGACGGCGACCGATTCGCCACCGCCGTCCTGATCGGCTTCCCCGACGCCGACGACGAGCAGGACGTGGTGGACGTCGTCGTCTTCGGCCACGACCCGCCCCTGGTCGTCGGACCCGGCGGCGTACGGCACCTCCCGGCCGGTGACGGGCTCCCGCTCGGCCTCGGTGAACTCTCCGACGACGGGCCGCCACCCGTGCGCCGCGTCCCCCTCGCCCTCACCGAGACCCTGCTGATCACCACGGACGGGGTCACCGAGGCCCGCGACGCCGAGGGGAGGTTCTACCCGCTCGCCGACGAGGTCGCCGCGGCCGTCGCCGCCGACCCGCTCACCGCCGAACCCCGCCGCCTGGTCGCCCACGTGCGCGACGGCACGCTCCGGCACAGCGGCGGCCGGCTCGCCGACGACACCACGGTGTTCGCGGTCCGGCGTTCACTCCCCGGAACCGGCCGAAAGGGACGTTCGCCGTCCTGAGGTCCACCTTTGCAGCCGCAGCGGTTACGGTGCTGGCGTACGTGATCGACGGGGGATGGGGAGGGACCGATGCCCGGAACCGTGCTGCTGCTGGCCGCCGCACCGGCGGGCAGGGGATGTCTGGTCGACGCCGCGTCCGTCCTGCCCGTCCTCGCGGCCGTGCCGCCCGCCGTGCTGTCCGGAGCGGACACCGCCAACGTGGTGGAGCTGGCGGACCCGTTGGAGCCGCAGGCCGTGCTGACCCGGCTGCGCGCCGCCGCGGCCGCCCCCGGACCGCTCACCGTCTTCGTCACCGGCCAGCTCCAACTCGACCGCCGCCAACGCCTGCCGCACCTCGCGCTGGCCCGCACGACCCCGGCCACGGTCCGCTACACCGGGTTCCCCTGGCACTGGTTCAAGGACGAACTGCGGCTGCGCCCGGCGGGCGCGACGGCCTTCGTCCTCGACCTGCACGCCGACACCGAGACCTGGGAGTGGCTGCGCGCCAACCCCCTGGACACCGGCCGCAACAACGCGGTGTACGGGCGGATCGCGGCGCCGCCGTCCCGGCGCAGCCTCGGTACGCCCGCGTACATGAAGACGGTCGCGACGATCCTGCGCAGCGGACACCGGCCGCCTCTCGACCAGTTGCACCAGCAGGCGCTCGGCCGCCTCCCGCAGGAGAGCGTCGGCTACGTGCTGAGCGCGCAGGGCCCCGAGGCCGGCGATCCGCACGCCCTGATCTCGGCCGCCGTCGCCGCCCGGCGCCACGGTGACGCGGACGCGCTCGCCGCGCACCACGAGCTGAACGCCGTACGGGCGCACGGCCCCGCCTCCGAGGAGGCGCTGCACTGGAGTGAGGTCCGGGCCGATCTCGCGATGTTCGCCGGGGACCCGGTGCGCAGCTGCCGGGCCTGGCTGGCGGTGGCGACCACGCGCCTGACGGCCGGGCAGGCCCCGGACGCGCCCGCCGTGGAGGCCGCCGTCGACCGCGCCCACCACCAGTGGGGCCGCATCGACGACCCGGCGCGGGCCCGCGAACTGGGGCCCGCGCTGGCGGAGTTGAGGGCCCGGGTGCCAGGGCGCCGGGAGGGCGCACTGGACCATGTGCACAAGCACCTCAGTCAGTTGCAGACGCTCGGCTCGTGAAGCTGAAGCACGGGGCGTGCGCGGGTCAGCACAGGTGGGTCAGGGCGGCCGCCACCAGGGCGCGGACCCCCGGTCCCACCGCCGACAGGTCCGGTGCGAAGTGTGGGCTGTGGTTGCTGGGGATCGCGTCGAGCTTCGCGAACAGGTCGTCGCCGCCCGGCGCCGCGTCCCAGGTCGCGGCCGGGGTCGTGGTCACGAACCAGTAGGCGTACGGCTGCCCGTCCGCGGCCAGCAGGGAGAAGTCCTCGCTGCCCATCGCCGGGCCGGGGTCGAAGACCGTGCCGTCGCCGAAGACCTCGCGGTGCACGGCGGCCACCCGCCGGTCGGCCTCGGCGTCGTTGACGGTCGCCGGGAAGGACGCGCCGACGGTCACCTCGGGCTCGCGCGGGCAGCCCGCGGCATGGCACTCGCCCTCGGCGATCCGGCGGATCGCGGCGACCATCCGGTCCCGGACGGCCTCGGACTGGGTGCGCAGGTTGAGGGAGATCCGCGCGGTGGACGGGATGATGTTCGGCGCGGTGCCCGCCTCGATACGGCCGACGGTCAGGACGGCCGACTCGCGCGGCGCGATCTCACGGCTGACGACGCTCTGGAGCCGGGTGACGAGATACGCGGCCGTGAGCACCGGGTCCACGGTGGTCTCCGGCCGCGACCCGTGCCCGCCGCGCCCGTGCACGATGATCTCGACGTCGGTGGTGGCGGACAGGATGAGCCCGGGCACGTGCGGATAGAGGCCGACGGGACCCGGGGCCGCGTGCTGGCCGAGCAGTACATCGGGGCGGGGCACGCGCGCGTACAGCCCGTCCGCGACCATCGCCGCCGCCCCGCTGCCGGTCTCCTCGGCGGGCTGCCCGACGACGACCAGGGTCCCGTTCCAGGCGTCCCGCCCGGCGGCCAGCGCCCGGGCCGCGCCCGCCAGCCAGGTCACGTGCAGATCGTGCCCGCACGCGTGCATCACGCCGGGCGTCCGGGAGGCGTACGGCAGCCCGGTCTCCTCCGTCACCGGCAGCGCGTCCATGTCGGCCCGCAGGAGCACGACGGGCCCGTCCCCGTTGCGCAGGACGCCCGCGACACCGGTGCCGCCGATGCCCTCGACGGTGTCGCACCCGACCGCCTTCAGCCGCCCGGCGAGCAGCCCGGCCGTCCGGTGCTCCTGCCTGGACAGCTCGGGGTGGCGATGCAGATCCCGGTAGAACTCCTCCAGATCGGGGAGCCCGAGCTCAGCGGTCAGATCCAGCGCGGTACGGGCGGCGGCGGAGGTCATGCGGGGCAGCGTATGCCGAGGGGAGGTCCCGAGGGTCCGTCCTGGGACCGTATACCGAGCCATTGCTCGGCCTCCCAGGCCGTGAACCGCTCCACCTCGACAAACCCCAGCCTCGCCGCGAGCCGCATGGAGCGGCCGTTGGCGACCTGGGTGCAGCACCACCGGCTCCCGCTCGTCCGGCCGCCGTGGCTTGAGTGATCGACGCCCGAGGTGCCCGAGCGGTGGCCCCGGGCACGCTGTTCCCCTTCCGGCTTGATGGAACCTTTACCGGAGCGCGGGCGTTGTGGGGATGAGATCAGTCAGACGAGTACGAGCACCGAGGTGACGTCAATGGCACTGTTCGACCGGCTCAAGGACCAGGCCAAGGGTTTGCAGCAGCAGGTGCAGGGCGGTGGACACGGCAGCGGTTCGCGTGGCGGCTCGCACGGCGGCGGCGGTTCGCGCTCCCAGCTCGTCGGTCTGTTCAAGACGCAGCTCGGCTCCATCAAGACCGAGCTGAAGAGCGGCGCCTACCGGGACGCGAGCATGGCGATGTGTGCGCTGGTCGCGGCGGCGGACGGCCAGGTGGACGCGTCCGAGATGCAGCAGATGGAGTCGATGATCCTCACCAACGAGGTGCTCCAGAACTTCCCGCCGGAGCAGCTGCGCACGCGTTTCCACAAGCATGTGGAGCAGCTCACCCGCAACTTCGCGCAGGGCAAGGCCGAGGCGCTCCAGGACATCGCCAAGGCCGCGAAGAAGCCGACGGAGGCCCGCGCGGTCGTCCAGACCGGCATCGTCATCGCGGGCGCCGACGGCCACTTCTCGCAGGCCGAGCAGATGGTCCTGCGCGAGGCCTGCGCGGCGCTGAACCTGAACCCGGCGGAGTTCCAGCTCTGAAGCTCTGAAGCTCTCAAGTTATGAAGCCCTGACGCCGGAGCGGCCGACGACGACGCGAAGTGGAGAGCGGGCGTCGCCGGCCGCGGTCCGGGTCAGAAGGCCGGGACCTCCGAGGGCCGGGCCTTGTTGATGTTGCTGACGAGGTTGTTGGTCAGCGGGAAGTTGGCCCTGCCCCAGGTGGAGTTCCACAGGGCGTCGCGCGGCGCCTTGTCCATCTGCTCCATGGTGACCAGGGCCGGGGTGTCCCAGTGGTTGCCCGGGCCCCAGGCCTCCGTGTCCTCGCCCCACTTGGCGAAGCGGAAGGCGTGGGTGCTCGCGCCGTCCTTGTGGTAGACGATCTTGACGCGGTTGCCGTCCATCGGCACCTCGTTGATCGGGTGGGTGCTGTAGCCGCCGTGCCGGGAGGCGGCCAGGTACCGGGGGCGTTCCTCGCCCTGCTTCTGGAAGACCACGACGGACTCCCAGTCGTGGCGGTGCCCGAAGGCGTCGGCGCCGTTGAGCGTCTGGTCCTTCTCGAAGTACAGAGCGTAGACGTAGGCGCACCAGCCGTTCTCGCACCGGGACTGCGCGTAGGTGTTGGCCCTGCCGAGGTGGTCGGTCCGGCAGCCGCCGGTGATCGAGCCGCTGGGGTTGAGGCCGCCGTTGAGGTGCCCGCCCGCGTCCACCGCGGCCGCGGGGAAGCAGCCGTCGGTGTCGTAGTCGAACAGCGGCATGTACTTGTTCTGGAAGGTGCTCGCGTTCCACGGCAGCGGGTTCAGGATCCCGGCGCTCGCGCTTCCCGTCAGACCGACGGTCAGGGCGGCGGCGCTGCCCAGGACGAGGGCGGCTCGGGCGAGGCGGGACCGTCGGCGGGGCGTGGCTGTCTGCGGCATGGTGGGTGCTCCAGTGGTTCGTTCTGCCGGGATTCCGGCGGGACGAGATCGAGACTGGAGGGCGGGGAGTTGATCGGCTACATGCTCTGAACAGCTCGATCAATTCGCTTTGGCGTTTCTTCGCCGGCGAGTTCGTCCACAGCTGTGGACAACGGGGCCCGTGCATACGAAAGAAGCCGCCGGCGGACGGGGGGCGTCCACCGGCGGCGGGCCGGCGCTCGGTCAGGATGCTGACGAGGTTGCCGGCGGGGGTGCCCCTCGGGGGGATGAGCGGCACGGGTCCAGACTGGCAGCCGGAGGGTTGATCGGCAGCCCGTCCGATCAGGGCAATCAATCCCCGTCCGATCAGGGGGACCAATCCCCGCACCGCTGCCCTGGACCAGGCCGATGTCCGGCGTCACCTGCCCCTTCGCCTGCACTTAATCCGTCGGCAACTACGGCGTCACCGAGCGACTTGTACGTTCGTCGCGCTCGATGTCCCTTTCGCGAGCTGTACGGAGGTCAGCGCATGGGGCGCCCGGAAAGATCCCTGGACCCGACGGCCGGTCCCGTCGCGCGGCTCGCGCACGAGCTGCGCGAGCTGCGCAAGGCCGCGGGGAGCCCCTCGTACCGGACGATGACCGAGACGGCGGGCTTCTCCGCGACAACGCTGTCACAGGCCGCGGCCGGCGAACGGCTGCCGTCCCTCGCCGTCGTCCGGGGCTATGTGCGGGCCTGCGGCGGCGACCCGGACGCCTGGGAGCCGCGGTGGAAGGACGCCGAGGCGGAGGCGGCGGGGGAGGTCCGCGACGACGACGCGGACGTGGTGCCGTACCGGGGTCTCGCCCGGTTCGAGCCGGCCGACCAGGGGCTGTTCTTCGGGCGGGCCCGGCTGACGGAGGACCTGCTCCAGCTGGTGTGCGGGCACCGCTTCGCCGCGGTGTTCGGCGCCTCCGGCAGCGGGAAGTCCTCGCTGCTGCGGGCCGGGCTCATCCCCCGGCTCCAGAAGGAGATCGCCGGCCGGGGGCGTCCGGCGGTGCTGCGCGTGCTCACGCCCGGCGACCGGCCCGCCACCACCTACGGTCATCTGCTGACCCCGGCCGCGGACGAGCCGGAGAGCTGGGTGGTGGTGGACCAGTTCGAGGAGGTCTTCACCCTGTGCCGGGACCGGGCCGAGCGGGCCCGGTTCATCGACCTGCTGCTCGCCGCCCGGGACCCGGACAGCCGGCTGCGCGTGCTCATCGCCGTACGGGCCGACTTCTACGCCCGCTGCGGCGAGCACCGCGGCCTGGCGGACACGCTGTGCGGTGCCGGACTGCTGGTCGGACCGATGACCGCGCAGGAGCTGCGGGAGGCGGTCGTCAAGCCCGCGCAGGAAGTCGGGCTCCTGGTGGAGCGGGAGCTGACCGCGCGGATCGTGGAGGAGGTCCTCGACGAGCCCGGCGGGCTGCCGATGCTCTCGCACGCCCTGCTGGAGACCTGGCGGCGGCGCAAGGGCCGGGTGCTCACCCTGACCGCGTACCAGGCGGCCGGCGGGGTGCGCGGCGCCATCGCGGCGAGCGCCGAGGAGGCGTACGGGCAGCTGACCGAGGAACAGGCGGACGCCGCGCGGCGGCTGCTGCTGCGGATGGTCGAGCCCGGCCAGGGCACCCCCGACACCCGGCGCCCGCTGACCCGGGCGGAGCGCCAGGAGTGGGCGTGCCCCCATGTGCCCGTGGTGGTGGAGCGGCTGGCCCGCGCCCGGCTGCTGACGGTCGACGAGGACACCGTGCAGCTCGCCCACGAGGCGCTGATCACCAGCTGGCCGCGGCTGCGCGGCTGGATCGAGGAGAACCGGGAGCGGCTGCGGCACCACCGGCGGCTGACCGAGGCCGCCCGCGTCTGGCTGGAACACGACCGTGACTCCGGCGCCCTGTACCGGGGCACCCGCCTGGACCGGGTGGCGGAGCTGTTCCCCGACCACGAGCACGACGCCTTCCTGACCGCGCCGGAGCGCGAGTTCCTCACCGCCGCGCTGGCCGCCCGCGAGGCGGAACGCCGGGCGGCCGCCCGCGCCACACGCCGGTCGCGGGCCGCGCTGGGCGTCCTGTCGGCCGTCCTCGCGGTGGCGCTGATCGCCGGTCTCTCCGCGTGGACGCAGGGCCGGGACAACGAGCGCCATCGCATCGACGACGTGGCCCGCCGTATCTCCGCCGTCGCGGAAGGGCTGAGCACCACCGACCCGCACACCGCCCGGTTGCTGGCCGTCGCCGCCTGGCGGGTGTCCCGGCTGCCGGAGACCCGGCAGGCGTTGCTGGGCGCGCTCGACCAGCCGGAAGTGGACGCGTTCAGCGACCGGGCACCGGGCGACGGCCCCTTCCGCCGGCTGACCGACTCCGGTCGGACCCTGCTCAGCGTCGAGGGGCGCACCTGGCGGACCTGGGACGTGGCACGGCACCGGCGGATCGCCGAGGGGCGGCTGCCGCAGGCCGGCCTCGCGGTCGAGGCGAGCCCGGACGGGCGGCTGCTGGCCGTCCTCGGACGGGGCCCGGGCGACGGGGTGCGGCTGTGGGACACGGCCGGCGGACGCTGGACCGGGGACCGGCTGCCGGCGGCGTCCGTCGTGGACTTCGGCGCGCGCACGTACACCGTGCGCGGTCTGGACGACTCCCGGGCGGCGGTGCACTCGGCCGCGGACGGGAAGCTGCTGTTCGAGGCGGCGGACACCGTGACGCCGAGCGAGGACGGCCGGCTGATCGCGGTCTGCGCCCTCGGGAAGGGCGGCGCGCCGCAGGTGCGGGACCTCACGGACCGGCGCACGGTGCACGGGCCCTGGGAACGCGAGGGCGACATCTGCGGCCAGGAGCGCGGGCAGCTGGTGCTCGGCGGTGGGGGACGGCGGCTCGCCGCGGTGCTCCCGAGCGGCGTGCGGGTCTGGGACGTCCGGTCGGGGAAACGGCTGCCCGACCTCGCCCGCACCGGAGTCAGGTACGCCGCCTTCAGCGAGGACGGGACGTTCCTGGCGCTCGCCGACGGGGAGGAGATCACGCTGTGGCGGCTGGGGTACGGCTCCCCGGTGTTCCGGTACTCCCTCAACAACCAGCACCTCGGCGGTCTGGCCTGGGACCCCGCCCGCCCGGTACTGCGCTATCTGGAGGCCGGCACGGTCCACACCCTGGACGTGGCGACGGCCGTGACGCCCGCCTGGCGGGACCGGCCGGTGGACCAGGCGCTGATCAGCCCGGACGGCCGGACGCTCGCCACCGCGCGACGCACCGGTGACACCTACCGCTTCGAGCTGCGCGCCACGGCCGACGGACGACTGCTCGCCACCCTGCCGCCCACGCCGCCCGGCGTCTCGCGCGACCCCTCCCGCCCGGTACGTCCGGAGTACACCCTCCCGCTGCTGGCCTTCACCCCCGACGGCAAGGCGCTCGCGTATGCCGTCGCGGCGCCCGGTTACGAGGCCTCCCCGCAGCGCCTCACCGTCTGGGACGTCACCCGGGGCCGGGTCCGCACGACGCTGGACCTGGCGGAGCAGACGTCGGCCGGGGCGGTGATCGCCCTCGCCCCCGGCCCGGACGCCCGCACGCTCCACCTCACCCGCACCACGGCCATCGGCGAGCTGACCAACGAGACCTGGGACCTCGCCCGGCACCGCCGGACCGCCGTCCTCACCGGCCTGTCCAGCAGCCACCTGGCCGTCCGCCCCGACGGCCGCCTCCTGGCCGGCGACAACCGGACGGCGAGCCTGCCGGGCGGCAGGACCATCGGACGCGACCTGGTCCAGGGCGACGAGATCGGTGCCCTCGCGTTCTCCCCGGACGGCTCGCGGTTCGCGGCGGGGGACCAGACGGGCCGGGTGGCGCTGTGGGACGCGGCGGTCCGGCAGCGGGAGGGCATCCTGCCGAACGTCTTCCCCGAGCTCTCCGGGGGCGAGACCGGCTGGCCGGACGGCGGCCCCGACCCGATCAGCGACGACACCTCGGAGGCCGTCAGCGCCCTCGCCGTCAGCCCCGACGGCCGCACGCTCGCGGTGGGCGGCGAGGCGGGCAGCCTCCAGCTGTGGGACATCGCCACCCAGCGGCCGCTCGGCGGTCTTCTGTCCACCCCCGGCGACCCGATCGACACGGTCGCGTTCGGCCCGGACAGCGGCACGGTGTACGCGGGCAGCGCGCACGTGCCGCTCCAGCGCTATGTCATCGACCCGGCCCGGGCGGTCGCAACGGTGTGCGCGCGGGCCGGAGCGCGCGAGCTGACGCGGGCGCAGTGGCGGACGTACCTGCGTGACGTGCCGTACCGCGAGGTGTGTGGCGACTGATGCGAGCTCAGCTGCGCTGGACGTCCTCGACCTGTTGCACCTGCCCGGCCTGCCGGTTCGGTCCGATCTCCGCCGCTCGCGAGGGCCCCGCGTTCGCCGCCAGGACCAGGGCCGCCACGGCGACCACGGCGGCTATGACGCCCCTTGCGTAACGCTCGGTGGTGCTGGTGCGTTCGAGCACGACGACCTCGCAGTGACGACGGTGACGAATGCGGTGACGGCGTTTCCCCGCCTATTTACGTACTGCCTATTAAGCAGGCTTAACACGCCGTTTAACCTAGAGCCCGGCGCAGCCTAACGGCAAGAGGTGCAAGGGGAGTTGGCCCATGTCCGACCGTGACGACCCGGAGATCATCGGGCGCAGGGTGCAGCAACTCCGGGTCGAACGCGGCCTGACCCAGCGGCAGCTGGCCGAGCCCGCGTACACCGCCGCCTACATCTCCACCCTGGAGTCGGGCCGGGTCCGCCCCTCCGACCAGGCGCTGCGCCATCTCGCCGGCCGCCTCGGCGTCGCCTTCGACGAGCTGGCCACCGGCCGCCCCGCCCGGCTCGTCACCGATCTGCGGCTGCGGCTCATCGAGGCCCAGCGCACCCTCGCCACCGGGGACACCGAGGAAGCCGCCCACAGCTACGCCCTTCTCCTCGCCGAGGCCGAGGAACTCCAGCTCGCCGAGGCGCAGTACGACGCGCTGATCGGGCTCGGCGAGGCGGCCGTGGAGAGCGGTGAACTCGTCGAGGGGCGGCGGTACTTCGAGCGGGCCGAACTCGTCCTCGCCGACGCGCCGTTGCCCGCCCGGGTGCCCGCCCTGCGCGGCCGCGCCCTCGCGCACTACCTCGCCGGCGAACTCCGGTACGCCGTCTATCTGCTGGAGTCCACGCTCGACGAGCTCAACCGCGGCGGCCTCCACGACCCCGACGCGCTGCTCCTCCTCTACGCCAGCATCATCGGCCCGTACATGGACATGGGCGCCCACGCCCGCGCCGCCCAGGCCGCCGAACTCGCCCTCGCGCTCGCCCCGCAGGCCGGCGACCCGGCCCTCGTCGCCCGCATGCACCGCTCGGTCGCCCGCACCCTCATCGCCGAGGGCCGCGTCGCCGAGGCCGACGCCTCCCTCGCCAAGGCCGCCGAGCTCTACCGCGGGCTGCAACTCCGTACGGAACTGGCCAACTGCCACTGGATGCGCGGGTACGTGTGTGCCCAGAACGGCGAACTGGAGCGCGCGGAGGCGGAGTTGAGGCAGGCGCTCGCCATGCTGTCCGCGAAGCGCGCCGCCCTCTACTCCAGCCAGGCCGCGGTCGAGCTGGCCGACGTACTGCACCGCCGCGGCAAGTCCGAGGAGGCGGCGGCCCTCCTCCACGACGTCCTCGGCGACCTCTCCTCCGAACGCGGCGCCGTCCACTCCGCCGCCGCGCACCGCCTGCTCGGCATCATCGCGGAGGACGCCCGCGACCCGGAGACCGCCGAGGAGCACTACGTCCGCGCCCTGAGCCTCCTGGAACGCGCGGGCGCCGCCGGCGACCTGGCCGACCTGTGCCGCCTGCTGGGCGACCTGCTCCGCAGGGAGGGCCGGGTCGAAGCGGCCCTGGACGCCTACCGCACCGGCCTGGGCCACCGCACGGCCCCGGGCACCACCACCTTGGGCCCGGCCCCGGCCCAGCCCCCTCTATGACCGGCGCCGGTCCTACGCCCGTGCGGTGCGGCCGAGCGGGCTCGTACCGGAAAGGGCGATGAGCTGAGCGGGCTCGTACGGGAAAAGGCGATGAGCTGAGCGGGCTCGTACCGGAAAGGGCGATGAGCTGAGCGAGCTCGTACCGGAAAGGCGATGAGCCGAGCCCGCGCGCCACGCACGCGCTGCCCTGGCGAGGCGGCCACCGCCCAGGTGGCCGGGGGTGGCCGCCCCTTGCGAGGACGCGCGGCTGCCCGCGCGGTCCTCGCCCGACATCCCCGGCCCCGCACGGAGCGGCGGGAGACGCCCCGGTCGGCGTCGCGGGGTCGGGGACAGGTCTCTCAAAGGTCCGGGCCGGGCCGGATCGCCCGGGCGTGGGGGTGAGGCGGCACGGGGGCAGCGGTATGAGCGGCTCCGGCACGGGATGGACGTCGTGGGCGGCCGCTTCCTGACGCGCACCACGACCGACGGTAGCGAGCCGACCCGGCCGTGGGAAGCCCCCTTCGTGAAAGCCCTTTCGCGAATGCCGTGCGGCGCAAGGCGGCCGACCACCTGCCGCGGAGGGTCAGACCTCCACGCGAGCCTGTTTGCGTACGTCCGCCAGTCGCTGCGCGGCCAGCTCGGCGATCGCCTGGGTGACCTCGGGGTAGACGTCGCCCAGGCCGCCGTTGGTGAGGATCAGCGCGTCGTCGCCGACGCGTACGGCGGCCACGTCGAGGGTGAGCACCCTCTCGTCGCCGTCCGCGTTCTCCCCGGTGAGGGTGAGCCGCAGCGCCTGCCGGGCGTCCCCGATCCCCGGCAGCCGCGGGTCGCTGACGGCCGCGTTCTGGACGGCGCCGGTGGCGGTCGCCGCGGTGAAGGTCCCGCACTTCTTCGGCAGGGTCTTCAGCCAGGCCAGCGTCCGGTCCACGTCGGCGGGCCGTACGGCGACGACCTGGTGGTGCAACTGGGCGTCGTTCCAGGTGTCGTCGAGCCCGGTCGCGGCCCGCACCTGGGCGCCCGCGCCGAAGAGCCGCTCGGAGTAGAGGGCGTCGAGCAGCTTCTGGCAGTCGGGTGCGTTGGCGGTGGCCTTGAGCAGCCCGTCCCGCCAGGTGGCGGCTCCCTCGGTGGGCGCCCAGGGTTCACCGAGGTCGGTGTAGGTGACGAGCGCGGCCTGCGCCTGGGCGGGGGTGAGGGCGGGGACGGACGCGGGGGTGGGGCGGGCGGAGGCGGGAGGCGCCGAGGTCCTGGCGGCGGACGGGGTGGCGGTGGCCGGGGCCGCCTTCTCCGTCCGGATGGCGGAGCAGGCGGTGGTCGCGAGAGGCAGCACGAGCGCGACGGCGAGAAGGACGCGACGGGTCATGCTCCCAAGGGATCACCGCGGCCGAGGGGACACCACCGGTCCGGGCTGTATGGGTTACGCGACTCCCACCCCGGAACCGTCCTTCCTGCGGCCACGTCACACGGCCATGAAGCGAACCCTCCTCCTCGCCTCCACGGCCCTTGCGACAGCCGCCCTCTCCACCACATCCGTCGCTCAGGCCGACAACGCCGGCCCGCGCACCCCGCCGCCCGTCCTCACCGGTGTGGCATGGCACGCCCGCACCATCACCGAGAACGGCGTCACTCACACCGTGCCGGAGGGTTCCCGCGCAGGGCTGACGTTCGGCGCCGACCGGCGCACCGTCGCCGGCCACGACGGCTGCAACGGCTTCTCGGGTGAGGCGGTCGTGGATGCCGAACGGTCCACGGTCACCTTCGGCAGCGAGTACGCGTCGACGATGATCGCCTGCTACCCGCCCGACCACGTCGACCTCATACCCTCGGCCGGCACCTACGAGGCGCGGGTGACCGCTCACATCCTCACCCTCACGGGGCCGGACGGTCACGTCATCACCCTGGGGCGGTGAGACGGCGGCGGCCGGTTCCCGGGACGGAAAAGTCGTCGCCCCCGGGCCCACCCCCCTGGTACGGTCCCCGCATGAAGCGCGCCAACCCGTCTCCCACGACGACGCCGGACATGGTCCCGGCGCGCTGACACCTGAGCTGACGCGAACCCCGGGGCGAGTGCCCCGGGGTTTCTGCTGTGCGGCGGCGCTCGTCTCCCGATGTGGAGGAGAACGCCATGAACGCCGACCACGCCGACCACCCCCAGCACGACCACCGCCGACTCGGCCGTGAACTCGACCTGTTCGACACCGACCCCCTCATGGGCGCCGGGCTGCCGTACTGGCTGCCGGACGGGGCCGTCGTACGGCACACCCTGGAGGAGTACGTCAGGGAGGCGGAGCGCGGCGCCGGGTACCGGCACGTGTACTCGCCGGTGCTCGGGAAGCGGGAGCTGTACGAGATCTCGGGGCACTGGGACCACTACAGCGAGGACATGTTCCCGCCCATGAAACTGGGCGGCGAGGAGGTCGTGCTGCGCCCCAGCCTCTGTCCGCACCACGCCCTCATCTACCGGTCGCGGTCCCATTCGTACCGCGAACTTCCCCTCCGTATGGCCGAGTTGGGCGGCATGTACCGCTCGGAGCTGTCCGGTGTGCTCGGCGGGCTGACCCGCGTGCGGTCCATCCAGCTCAACGACGCCCATATCTTCTGCACCCTGGACCAGGCCGTCGAGGAGGCCCGCGCCGCCCTCGCGCTCATCCGCCGCGCCTACGCCGACCTCGGCATCCGCGCCGCCAGGTACCGGCTGTCCCTGCCCGGGGAGGGCAACAAGTACGTGGCCGACCCGGAGCTGTGGCGCCGGGCCACCGCACTGCTCGAACAGGTCCTGGACGGCGTCGAGTACGAGGCCGTCGAGGGCGAGGCCGCCTTCTACGGGCCGAAGATCGACGTGCAGATCGTCGACCGCGCGGGACGCGAGTCCACCCTCTCCACCGTCCAGATCGACTTCCACCAGCCCGAACGCTTCGACCTGCACTACATCGGCCCCGACGGGGCGAAACACCGCCCGGTCATGGTGCACCGCAGCATCATCGGCAGCGTCGAGCGGGCCGTCGCGCATCTCATCGAGGAGCACGGCGGGGCGTTCCCGGCCTGGCTCGCGCCGGTGCAGCTGGTCGTGCTGCCGGTGGCGGAGGAGCAGTACGGGCAGGCGGAGAAGGTCGTACGGCGTGCTCTCGACCTCGGGCTGCGGGCCGAACTCGCCGGCCCCGAGCACGGCACCCTCGGCGCCCGGGTCCGGCACGCGCGGCTCGTGCCGTACGTCGCCGTCATCGGGGAGCGGGAGGCGGCCGACGGCGATCTGGCCGCCGTACGGCTCAGGGACGGGCGGCGGCCCGGAGCCGTGTCGGTGGCGGAACTGCTCGCGAGGGTCGAGGGCGTCGTGCGGACCCGTGGCGGCGAACTGTGGGCGGCCGCGCCGCACCAGGCTGCGTAAGGTCGACCCCACGACGGAAGGAGTCCCCGTGACCGCCCAGCCCATCCCCGTGATCATCGACTGCGACACCGGCGTCGACGACGCGCTCGCCCTGCTGTTCGCCGTACGGCACCCCGGTCTCGACGTCCGCGCGATCACCTGCGTGGCCGGGAACACCGACGTCGACGGGGTCGTACGCAACACGCTGACCGTGCTGGAGACGGCCGGGGCCGGGGACATCCCCGTCGCGCGCGGCGCCGAGCGGCCGTTGATCGAGCCGGTGCGCACGGCCTCGCACGTGCACGGGCAGGACGGCATGGGCGACCTCGGGCTGCCCGCGCCGACCCGGCGCCCGGTGGACCTCGACGCGGTGGCCCTGCTGCGGCGCGAGATCCTCGCCTCGCCGCGCCCGGTGACCCTGATCCCCACCGCCCCGCTGACGAACATCGCGCTGCTGCTGCGGACCCACCCCGAGGTGACCCGCAACATCGAGCGGATCGTGTTCATGGGCGGCGCGGTGGAGGTCGGCAACGCCACGCCGGTCGCCGAGTTCAACGTGTGGCACGACCCGGAGGCCGCCGCGATCCTGCTCACCGCCGGGGTGCCGATCACCATGTACGGCCTGGACGTCTTCCGGCGGGTCATCGTGCCCGCCGCCGACGTGCAGCGGCTGCGCGGCAGTTCCGACCCCCGGCTGCGGCTGGCCGGCGAGCTGCTCGCCCACCGCGACCCGGCCACCTCCGGCGACCCCACGCCCACCGGCGGGCTCGGGGACGCGGGCGCGGTGTGCGCGGTCGCCGACCCCGGCGGCATCACCACCAGCCTCCTGCCCGTCGAGGTCTCCCTCGCCCCGGGCCCGACCCGCGGCCAGACCATCGTCGACCGCCGTCCGCGGCCCGGCGAGGCCGAGATCCACGAGGGCGAGCGCGAACTGCGCATGGTGGACGTGGCGTTGGACGTCGACGTCGAGCGGTACGTGAAGCTGTGGCTGGGCGCCGTCGAGGGCTAGAGCCGGTGCAGCCCCCAACGCACTGGACGCCGGGCAGGTCCCCTTGCCCGGCGTCCAGATGCCGGTCGACATGACCGGCGCATGTCTTACGCGCGCGTCGCCTTGCGCCGACGCGTCGCCAGGACGATGCCCGCGCCGCCGGCCAGCAGCACGGCCGCGCCGCCCGCGATGATCGGGGTGTTGCTGCTGGCGCCGGTCTCGGCGAGGTCGTCGCCGCCGCCGTTCGGGGTGGCCGCCGGGGCGGTCGTGGACTCGGAGGCCGACGGGGTCGGCTCCTCGGCCGGGGTGGACTCCGAGGCGGACGGGGTCGGGGTCTCGGACTCGGACGCCGGCGGGGTGGTCTCCTCGGCCGGGGTGGACTCCGAGGCCGACGGGGTGGGCGTCGGGGTCGGCGACGGCTGGGCCGTGCAGTCCTTCGTGCCGCCGTTCCAGGCCGCGATCAGCTTGTCCTTGATGACCGGGTGGTCCGGGCCCTTGGGCAGGTCGCCGTGCTGGAAGCCGTCGTTGGCGTCGAGCTTGCCGTCGAACTTGGTGTTGCCCCGGTACAGGTCGATCTGCGCGTAGCAGCCCTGGTCCGGGATGGCGATGTCGAGGGTGTCGGTCCCGCCGGCCTTGACGGTCACGGTGTCGAAGTCGTGGAAGACCTGCTCGCCGGAGGTGGCGAAGGTCGGACCGTGCGCCCGGTAGGAGGCGAGCGAGGCCGTGCAGGTGGACGCGTTGCCGGCGGTGCGGACCGTGACGTGGACCTTGCCGTCGTCGGTCGGCTTGAGGTTCTGGTCGTCGACCTTGACGGAGGGGAAGAAGTTCTTGCCGTCGAGGGAGAACTCGCACAGCTCGGTGCCGGTCTCGGTGCCGGCGCCCGTGCCGGGCTTGTAGCTGCCACCGTCGTCCCAGCCCTTGCCGCCGGGGCAGTCGGTGGCCGAGGCGACGGAAGCGGTGAAGGCGCAGATGGCGAGCGTCGCGGCGCCCGTCCCCAGCAGGCGGCGCACGGTGACACGTCTCGCTATGGACATGCGTATCCCATCAGGGTGGAGTGAACTTAAAGGCGCTGTGGAACGCTGCAGAGCGCAAAAAAGGGCGCTCGGAAACATTGGACCCATTGGTCACACGAGTCACACGCACAACAGCGTGCGGACATCGTGGATCTCCCGCCGGAACCCTGTCAACCTGCGGGAATACAAGGTCTGTTCCGCCGTCATCACAATTCCGCCACACAGGGAACGTGCTGCTCCACGAAATGCACGGGGTTCGCCCGTGCACAGCTGGGGACAGATTCCCCTTTGTATGTCTTTTCCGTCCGCACGGATCAGCCAGGAGCGCCGCGTGACCCACGACCTCTCGTCCAAGGACCCCAACTGGTGGCGACAGGCCGTCATCTACCAGATCTACCCCCGCAGCTTCGCCGACGCCGACGGTGACGGCCTCGGGGACCTGAAGGGCATCACCGCACGCCTCACCCACCTGGCCGCCCTCGGCGTCGACGCCCTGTGGCTGAGCCCCTTCTACCCCTCCGAGCTCGCCGACGGCGGCTACGACGTCGCCGACTACCGCGACGTCGACCCCCGCCTCGGCACTCTCGACGACTTCGACGCCCTGGCCGCCGAGGCCCACCGCCTCGGCCTCAAGGTCATCGTCGACCTCGTCCCCAACCACAGCTCCCACCGGCACGCCTGGTTCCAGGAGGCGCTCGCCGCGGGACCCGGCTCGGCCGCCCGCGCCCGGTACGTCTTCCGCGACGGCCGCGGCGCCCGCGGCGAACTCCCGCCCACCGACTGGCAGTCCGTCTTCGGCGGCAGCGCGTGGCAACGCGTCCCGGACGGACAGTGGTACCTGCACCTGTTCACCCCCGAGCAGCCCGACTTCGACTGGGGCAACGAGGAGGTCCGCGCCGACTTCCGCACCACCCTGCGCTTCTGGTCCGACCGGGGCGTCGACGGCTTCCGTGTCGATGTCGCCCACGCCCTCGCCAAGGACCTCGCCGACCCCCTGCGCGACCTGGGCGCACCCGCCCTCAGCGGCGAGGACGCGCTCACCGAGTTCGCCCCCGGCACCCACCCGTTCTTCGACCGCGACGAGGTCCACGAGATCTACCGTGACTGGCGCACGGTCCTCGACTCCTACCGCCCGCCCCGGATGGCCGTCGCCGAGGCCTGGGTCCCGAGCGCCGAGCGGCGGGCGCTGTACGCCCGCCCGGAGGAACTCGGCCAGGCCTTCAACTTCGCCTACCTGCAAGCGCCCTGGGACGCCGACGCACTGCGCCAGGTCATCACCGACTCCCTCGCGGGTGCCTGCGCGGCCGGTGCCTCGGCCACCTGGGTGCTCTCCAACCACGACGTCGTACGCCACACCTCACGCCTGATGCTCCCGCCGGGCACCGACGAGAACGCCTGGCTGCTGTCCGCCGGCCACGCCCCCGGGATCGACACCGCCCAGGGGCTGCGCCGGGCCCGTGCCGCGACCCTCCTCATGCTGGCGCTGCCGGGTTCGTCGTACGTCTACCAGGGCGAGGAACTCGGACTGCCCGAGGTCGCCGATCTGCCCGTCGAGGTGCTCCAGGACCCCGTCTGGGAGCAGACGGGGCGTGTCCGCAAGGGCCGGGACGGCTGCCGGGTGCCGCTGCCGTGGACGCGGACCGGCCCGTCGTACGGCTTCGGGGCGGGCGGCGCCTGGCTGCCGCAGCCGGAGACCTTCGCGGCGTACGCCGTCGAGGCGCAGGAGGGCGTCGACGGCTCGACCCTGGAGCTGTACCGCACGGCCCTGAAGCTGCGCCGCAAGCTGCTTCAGGGCGAGACGCTGACCTGGGCGGCGGACGGCCCGCCGGGCGTGCTGGAGTTCGCCCGGCACGACGGCTGGCGCTGTGTGACGAACCTGTCGGACTCGGACGTCGCGCTGCCGGAGGGTGAAGTGCTGGTCGCCAGCGGCCCGTTGGAGAGCGGGCTGCTGGGACCGGACACCACGGTGTGGCTGGCGTAGCGAGCGGTCAGCCGATGGTCGGGCTCGGGGTGGCGCCCGCGCCCGCCTGCTCGCCCGGGATGGCGATCGGGGTGGACGTCGGGCTCGGCGGCGGGGTCAGCACGACCATGGGGGCGCCGGGCTGCGGGGCGGGCGGCGTCAGGTCGGTGTCGGGCAGCTTCGGCGGGGTGGTCTGCTGGAAGAGGGCCTGGTCGAAGTTGACGAAGCCGGTCTTCTCCATGACCGTGATGTGGTCGAGGACCGTGTTGTTGGCCATGTCGGCCAGCGAGCGCACCAGCGAGTTCTTGGTGGTGGAGCGGATCTTCGCGATGGTGTTGAAGATCGAACCGTGCGTCGTGCGCAGGATGTTGGCGAAGTTCGAGTCGAACTGCTTGCCGTCGCTGGTCTCGATGGTGTTCACGAAGCCCTGCTGCTGAGGGCTCGCCACGTTCGGCAGCGTGACGTTGAGCATCGGGGCGATCTTGCGGCAGGCCGCGTCCAGGGCCGCGTGACCGTCGATGAGATGCCGGCCCGCCTCCTTGACCTCGGGGGTCGTCCCCTTCTCCAGGGCGACCTTCCCCAAGGGGTACTCCCACAGCCCCGCCGCCCGCACCTTGACCACGAAGTCGCGGTCCTGCTCGGTCAACGGTCCCCACTGCGTCTGCGCGATGACGCGGTCCTGGGCCGTGGACACCTTGTTGAATCCGAGCATCGTGGGGTAGGCGAGCGCGACGATCGTCAGGCTGAGCGCACCGCCCACGAAGAGCGTTCCCGTCGCGTTCCGCGAAAAGCGCACCATGGCTCCTGTCCGGTCGGGGGTCGTACGACCCTCTGTACGGACGACGGGCCAGGGTTGTTCATGCTGTGACAGGAGCCACGCGGGGTTCGCCGAAGCGGTGCACGGGATGCGCCCCCATCAGGCGACGGCTTGCGCCATACGGCCGCACAGCGCACGTCCCCGGGGACGGCACCCCGCGAGAATCGCAAGCAGGGGTGGGGCCGACCGACGTCGTCCGCACAGGGAGCCCGCACACGATGAGCAGGTCCAGGAACACCGCCGCCCTCGGAATCGCCGCTACCGCCCTCGCCGCGCTCGGCGTGATGGCGCCCGCTTCCGCCCACGGGCGCGAACTGTGGGGGGACGTCACGGTCCTGCCCGGCCGGGAGGGCATCGTCGAGATCGCCGGGTACGAGGGGGACGCGCTCGGCGCCGGGTCCCGGCTGACCCTGACCGCGCCGGAGGGTGCCGAGGTGACGGAGACGCCCCTGCGGGCCCAGGACTACCGGGGCCGGGTCGACGCCGACGGCGACAGCGCGTCGTACACCTGGTCCGGGTCGGCGGGCGCACGTCCCTGGCAGGGCCGTTCCTTCCCGTTCGTGCTGGCCGTGCCCGCCGACGCGGTGCCCGGCACCCGGCTCGCCGGCTGCGCGGTGCGCCTCACGGACGCGCGCGGCACCCGCAAGGACCGCGGGACCTGCGCGGTCACCGTCGGCCTGCCCGAACCGACCCTCACCCGGCCGGCGTCCGGGGTCGCGCTCGCCGCGCGGCCGGTGACGGGCGGTACGGCGTATCCGGGGGCACAGATCACCGTCCGGTACGAGGACACGAAGGACGCGGGCGTGACCGGGCAGGGCCCGGAGCCGGGCACCGAGGTGTGCACGGCGACGGCGGGCCGGGACGGCAGCTGGGCGTGCGTCCCGGCCACCGCGCTGCCGGCCGGGCCGGGTCGGTTGCAGGCGACGGCGACCTTCAACGGGGTGGCGGCGGTGAGCGAGCAGATCTATGTCGCGGTCGGCGGCGCCGGGCGGCACGGGGGTCGTCAGGGCCTGGCGTAGGCCACTCTGCGCAGCACGGTCGGGTAGGGCAGCGTCTCGGCGAGTTCGCGGACCCGGCCCGCGCAGGTGGCGGCCTCCTCGGCGCGGCCCAGGACCGCCAGCGCCGCCGCCTGGGCGGTACGGGCCTCGCACTCGGTGACCGCCTCGCCCGCGCCGGCGGCCCGTACGGCCTCCGCCGCGGCGACGTCGGCGGCCCGGGCCGGGTCACCGGCGGTGAGATGGGCCCAGGCGGCGAGGACGGGGACGCCGGTACCGGAGACGTCGGACAGCAGGGAGAGGGCGCGGTCGGGTCGTACGTCCTTCAGCGCCAGCTCGGCCTGAGCGGTCCGTACTTCGTACTCGGCCTGCCGGTCGGGGCGGCGGGTCAGACAGTCGGCGGCGCGGGCCAGCAGCTCGCGGGTGCCGGGGAGTCCGGGCCGGCGGGGCCCGCCGCGCAGCCGGACGCGGGCGAGGGCGGTCAGGGCGTACGGCAGACACCAGCCGGCGTGCGCCTGCGCCTCGTCGACGGCTTCCGTGGCGAGCGCGGCGGCCTCGGTGAACTCGCCGAGGAGGAGGTGGAGTTCGGCGAGGTTGGCCCGCTCGAAGGCGGCGGCCTCGGGGTCACCGCAGCGCTCGGCGAGAGCCAGGGCACGGCGCCCGGTCACGACGGCCTCTCGAAGCCGGCCGGAACGGCGTTCGTGCTCCCGGCGGATGGAGAGGACGGCGGCGAGGAGGCGCGGGTCGCCGTGAGCCTCGGCGTGCGGGAGGGCGGCGTCGGCGGTGGCCCGGGCCTCGGGGAGCCGGCCGGTGAGCGCGAGGGAGGTGGACTGCTGGGCGAGGGCACGGGCGAGGAGGGCGGATTCGCCGTCGGCGGCTGCGGGATCGTCCACCACAGAGGCTGCGGCTGCCTGTTCCGCCCTTCTCGCAGCTGTCAGGGAACCCTCGTAGTCGCCGGTGACGAAGCAGAGGAAGCCTCGGGCCAGGTGGTGGGTGGCGTGGAGCTGTGGAGGTGCGTCCTGCGGCGGACGGTGGGTTTCCAGGAGGCGGAACCCCTCCCGCGGGGCGCCCGTCCGGGCCAGGGACTCCGCCAACTGGGCTGCCACTCGCGCCCGTTCGGCGGGGTCGCCGTGGCGGTGGAGGTCGGCCAGGGCCTCGCGGAGTACGCGTACGGCGTCCTCGTGGCGGGCCATGCGGCGCAGTACCGTCGCGTGGTCGAGGCGGACACGGGCGGCCTCGACGGCCACCGCGTCGAGACGGGCGGTCAGTTCGCCGTAGTAGTGGTCGGCGGTGTCATCGGCCCCGACCGCCGCGGCGCGGCGTGCCGCCCGGTGCAGATGGTCGGCGGCCCGCGGATCGTCGGCGCCCGCGAGATGCACGGCTACGGCGTCGACGGCGCCCGGACGCCGACGCAACAGCAACTCGGCGTACGCGGCATGCAGGTGACGCCGCCGGGCCCGCGAAAGCCCGCCCTGGCACACCACCCGTATCAACGGATGCCGAAACCCCAGCCCACCCACGACCACCCCACCGACAGTCACACTCCGCTCCTCCAACACCCCGGCGGCAAGCGCCATGTCGATGCCGTCGACGACGGAGGAGGGGGAGAGAGGGGAGAGGGGAGAAAGAGGAGACAGCGGGGAGGGTGGCGAAGCCGAGGTGGTCAGTTCCTCCAGCTCCGTCAGCGTCGCCACCCCGCCCGACGCCACCGCGACCACCTCGATCACCCGTCGAGCCGCGGGGCTCAGCCGGGACAGACGCTCGTCGACCAGGAGCCGGATGCCCTCCGGCGGCGTCAGTTCCTCATGCGTACCGGTCAGCCGCTGACCGGCCCGCGCCAGCTCCAGCGCGAACAACGGATGCCCCAGCGACAGCTCCCACACCCGGTGCAGCGCGGCCGGCGTACCCTCGCCCGGCATCACCTCCGCCGCCAGCGTCAGACACTCCCGGCGAGCCAGGCGCTGGAGCCGCAACCGATCAGCCGTGCCCTGACGCACGAGCGTGTCGAGGACCGCCCGCCGGGGATCGGTCTCCGGCAGATCCTCGGGACGGTACGTCGCCAGGAAGCGCGGACGGGGAACCGACGGCGGAGGCGTACGACGCGCCAGCCGCGCCAGCAACCGCAACGACGCCAGGTCCGCCGCGTGGACGTCATCGAGGACGACCAGAACACCGCCGCCGGAGCCGGGCGCCTCCGGCAGCGCCGCCCACCCCAGCACCCCCGAAACCGCCGAGAAGATACGTTCCCTCTCGTACTCCGGCCGCCGCCCCGGACCCGGCCCCGGACCGACCTGCCCCAGCGACGGCAGCAGAGCCGCCAGCTCGGGATACTCCGCCGCGATCCGCGCCCGGTCCGCCGTGGCCCGCCCCGCCAGCCAGCCCTCCAGCGCCTCCACGAACAACCCGTACGGCGCCTGCGGCTCCTCGTCATGGCCCGCACCCCACAGCACCGCCGCCCCGTTCGCCGCCGCCCGCCGTGCCGCCTCCGCGGCCAGCCGGGTCTTGCCGATGCCGGCCTCGCCGCCGACCACCGACAGGGCGGGGCGGGCGGGGTTCAGGAGGCGTTCCAGCTCCGCCCGGCGCCCCACGAACGGCGTCTCGGAGAGGGTGCGCAGGACGGCAGGGGGTGGCGGGGCAGGGCGCGCGGGGGCCGGGCGTCGTACCGCGGACGTCTCCGTGCCGAGGGCGGCCCGGTGCAGGGCCTCCGTCTCCGGGCCGGGCAGGACACCCCACTCGGCGTCCAGCGCGCGCCGGCACTGGTGGTACTGGGCGAGGGCGCGTCGGCGCATGCCCTGGCGGAGGCAGGCGGCGATGAGCACCCGGTGGGCGCGTTCCTCGGCGGCGCTCTCGGCCAGGACGGCACGCGCGGTGGCCGCGGCCCGCTCGATCTCGCCGTCGGCCAGACAGGCCTCGGCGAGCGCGAGCCGCACCGAGTCCCGCAACGCGTCCAGCCCCTCACGCCGCGCCTGCACCCAGGGGGTGTAGCGATGCTCGGGCAACAACTCGCCGGTGAACGCCTTCAGCGCACGCGCCAGCTCCCCGGTGCGCCGGCCGTGGGGTGCCCGCTCGCCGAGGCCCTCGGCGTCCACCGCACCCTCCACCCGCAGTGCCCGCTGCGCCCACCGCTCCGCATGATCCGCGTCGATCCACACCGTCTCCGTCGGCAGGCGCAGCAGCGCGCCCTCGCTGACCAGGTAGGCGGAGGGGTGGCGTGGGGGCAGTTCGGGTTGCAGGGCGCGGCGGGCGGCGTGCAGGGCGACACGGAGGCTGCCGAGGGCGGCGGGGGTGCCGGCGGTGTCGGGCCAGCACATCTCGATGATCTCCTCGCGGTGCCGGACGCGGCCCGGGGAGACGGCGAGCAGTTCGACGAGCCGCCGGGCGCTGGGCCGGGGCCAGTGGCCGGCCACGGGGGCGCCGCCGGAGCGTTCGGCACGGAAGCCGCCGAGCAGGTACAGCCGTAGCACGGGCGGCGTCGTACGCCGTCCGCCGCTGTTCGCCGCCTGTGCATTTCCGCTGCTCATGAGGGCGGCACTCTAGCCCGGCTGCCTGTCCCGGCCGGGGTGTGGGGGCCCCGCACTGCATGCTCTGGGAGCAACCTCATCGGCGCGCGGGACCCCCGGGTGTATCCCTACCCCCCACAGGAGGGATACGGCGGCTCCCGTCCCGAGGGGCATGACCCTGCCCTGCTGCTGGCCAATGTTCGGAACAGGGCCGAGGGGGACGACCTTAGGCAGCGACCGTTACTGGCGAATTACTGAGTCTTGGGGTCCGTAATGCGGACGATTCGGTGCGTGAGTACCCGTATTCCGTACGCATGTTGACCGTTCATTGACCGGTTCCCGGGGGATTCCAGACCGGTTCGCGGGCGAGTCCAGAACCGGCCCGGCCCTAGATTCGGCGCATGCCCCCACACCCCTCCGGAACGCTGCCCGTTCTCCCGTACCGCAAGCCCACCAAGGGCCGCGACTACTGGGTCCTGGACGATGTCCTGCCCGACGCGCACGCCGTACGGGAACGGTGTCTGGCCAAGGACGACTGGGTGGAGGGATACCCGCACCGGCCGGAGACCTGGCCGGGGCTGCGCGCCATGCCCGGTCTGGAGCCGGGGGAGCTGGCCCGGGTCGAGCGGCTGGTGCGGCAGGCCACCGGCGCCAAGGAGCTGTGGGTGCAGTCGGCGCCCGGCGGCGGCACCCTCAACCACAACTGCGTCCAGGTCGTCGGCGAGGGCGAGAGCACACCCCGCCCGCACACCGACTCACGCGCCCTGTGCCGGTACGCGGCGGTGCTCTACCTCAACCCGGACGTCCCCAAGGACTGCGGGACCAGCTTCTACCGCCAGTCCCTGCCCGGCGGCCGGCTCGGCGGCAATGTCGTGCAGGCCCCGCACAACAACCTCGTCGAGGCGCTCGGCACCCGGTTCGTGGCGCCGGACGCCTTCGAGGAGGACGTACGCGTCCCGCACCGCTTCAACCGGCTGCTGCTCTACAACGCCAACCTCGTGCACAGCGCGACCGGCTACTGCGGTACGACGCTGGAGGAGAAGCGGATGACGGCGGTGTTCTTCTGGATGGCCTGAGCCGTCCTCGGCGGCGGGCTCAGTAGCGGACCGCCCGCGCGACCTCGGTCTTCACGGTGCCGGACAGGTCGCGGTTGCTGCGGGCGGTGGCCTTCCCGGTGCCGCCCGCCGGCACGTCGGAGACGGTGACCGCGGCCGCGTCGGCCAGGTCGCCGCCGCCGTCCCTGAAGTTCACCTGCACCAGGAACGACTTCTGCGAGCCGGCGGTGTTCCTGACGGTGATCTCGACCGTGGTGCGACCGTCGGAGCCGGCCCGCGGGGTGCCCAGGGTCACGTCGCCCTTGACGTCGACACCGTTCTTGACGTCGTCGAACTTCTTCCCCGCCGCCGCCGTGGCCGACGCGAACACCTCCGTGGCCCGGGAGGCGACGGAGGCCGCCTTGCTCGCCACCGAGGACGGTGTGTCGTCGTCCGAGCAGCCGGTGAGGGCGGTCAGGGCCGTCAGCGCGGCGATCGTGACGAACGTGATCGGGGCGCGGTGCGTCCGGTTACCGGTCATGCCCTCCAGTGAAGGTCCTCGCACTCGCCGCCGCACTCGGGCCGTCACCCGAACGGCGCAGCCCCTCGGGCGCCGCCCCCGTACCGCGCGGATGGTCGAAGCATCACCGACACCGACGCGCGGACCCGCGCGAGAGACGGGGTACGGACATGACCCAGCAGCCGCACACGACACCTCCCAGCACGTCCCCGGGGTGGGACCAGGGCCGGCAGCAGGCCGAACCCGCCCCGCCGCCCGACCGCCCCGGCAGCGGCTGGGCCACCGGCGGAGTCGTCTTCGCCGGTGTGCTGATGCTGGTCAACGGTGTGCTGGCGATCCTCCAGGGCATCTCGGCGCTGGCCAAGGACGACGTGTACGACCGGATCGGCGACTACGTCTACAAGATCAACCTCACCGGCTGGGGCTGGATCATGCTGGTCCTGGGCGCGGTCCTGGTGGGCGTCGGCTACGGCGTCCTCAAGGGCGCCTGGTGGGCCCGGATGACCGGCATCTTCCTGGCGTCGGCGGCGATGGTGCTGCACTTCCTGTTCCTGCCGTACTCGCCGGTCTGGTCCGGGCTCATGATCGGCGTCGACTTCTTCGTGATCTGGGCCCTCGCGACGGCGCCCGACACCTCCGGCGCCCGGCGCGGCACGACCTGAGCGGCCCGAGCCGGGCCGCGTGAAGAGGGGCTGCCCCGCCGGTGCGGCGGGCGCAGCCCCTGGTGGTGTCTGTCAGACGTGGCCGAGGCCGCCGCTGCCGAAGCCACCGCTGGAGCCTGGGAGCCAGCGTCTGCGGTTCTGGTCCTTTCCGCGTTTGCTGCCCGAGTGATGGAGCTGGTGCGGCATGAGCCGTTCCTGCTCGGTGAGCGGGAGCTCGTCCGGTTCCCGCATCTCTCTGATCTCGCGGATCGCGCCGGTGCTGGGAAGTCTGGGCTGTTCCTCGGGACGCGGCCGGGGAAGTTCCCGGTCCCGGACCCGCATGCCGAACTGTACGGCCCAGATCAGTGCCCCGGCGATGACCGCGCCACCGACGAATGCGGCGACCACGTTGAGCACATCGCTCCCGGCGGCCGCGACTACGAACGCTGCCGTACTCATATCGCAATTATCCACCCGCACCCGCACCACGCGCCTGCTCGCCATACTGGACGCCGACGACGGCGACCGGCAGGAGGAGCGCGGGTGGGCGACGTGGACAGAACGGCGCCGGTCCTGGTGACCGGCGGCAGCGGCTTCGTCGGCAGCCATCTGGTGCTACGCCTGCTGGAACGCGGCTACCGCGTCCATGCGACGGTCCGTTCGACCGCCGACTCACCGAAGACCAGGCCGCTGTCGGCGATGCGGGACCGGTTCCCGGGCAGGCTCGACCTGTTCGCGGCGGACCTGCTCGTCGAGGGCTCCTTCGACGAGGCGGCTCGGGGCTGCGCGACCGTCTTCCACGTCGCCTCCCCGTTCCTCATGCCGGAGAAGATCAAGGACGGCCGGCGGGACGTCGTCGAACCGGCGCTGCTCGGCACCCGCAACGTCCTCGGGTCGATCGAACGCACCCCGACCGTCCGCCGCCTGGTCTTCACCTCCACCGTCGGCGCGATCTTCGGCGACTACGTCGACGTACTGGAGACGATGACGGACCAGGTCCTCACCGAGGAGTACGTCAACACCACCAGCACGGTGGCGAACAACCCGTACCACTACGCCAAGACGGTCGCCGAGCAGGCGGCCTGGGAGGCGGCGAAGGCGCAGGACCGCTGGCGGATGGTGGCCCTCAACCCCGGCCTGGTCCTGGGCCCTTCCCTCACCCCCGCCTCCGAGTCGGGCAGCCTCTTCCTCCTGGAGGAGCTGTTCAAGGGCTACTTCTTCTACGGCGCCCCGGACTTCAGCTTCACCACGGTCGACGTACGGGACGTCGCCGACGCGCACATCGCGGCCGCCGAGAACGAGGACGCGCACGGCCGTTACATCCTGGCGGCCGAGACCATGAGCTCCTTCCACGACATGGCCCGCGTCCTGCGCACCGCCCACCCCCGCGACCTGCGCCTGCCCCGAACCCGCCTGCCGCACTGGCCGGTTCGGCTCCTGGGGCCCGCCTTCGGGCTCACCCAGGACTACATCCGCAAGCACCTCGGCATCCGCTTCCGCGTCGACAACAGCCGCAGCCGCACCGAACTCGGTGTCACCTACCGCCCGTTCGAGGAGACGATCCTCGACCACCACCGGGCCTGGCGGACGCCGACGGGATGACCGTCACCCGACGGAAGTTGCACACGTCCGGGGCTTCGGACTGCGGCGCCTGATGGGCCTTGAGGGCCATGCTGACCAGGCTCATCAGCAGGTCGATGTCGGTGTCGCAGTCCAGGTGGACGGTGACCCAGCGGGAGCCGGGGACCAGCCGGATCGCCGTCGACTCCGCGAGGTCGACGCCGAAGCGGTCGAGCGCCCGGTCGGTGAGATGCAGGTCCACGTCGTGGGCGGAGTGGAAGTGCACGATCTCGCTGCGACCGGCGCGCAGCGCGCTTCCGGTACCGCAACTGGCCTGTCCCGTACGGAGGTCGGGCCAGACTCGCAGGCGCTCCAGGGCGCGCTCGGCCAGCGTCATGCGCCCATGGTCGCCTGATCACCGCCTGGCAACCAGGGGTTGAGCAAAACGTAACCGTCCCTCCTTCGGAGGAACTCCAGCGGGACTTTCGGTTCAACAGGCAACCTCGACACATCGTTTACCAGTCTCACAGGTTGCTCACAGAACCGGCCCAGGCGCGTTGGGGCGCGCCCGTACCAGCGGCCGTCCGGTGAGCTGTCCAGTCCGATGCCACTGACCATGGCACTCGCAGACGAGGAACCGATGACCAGTCAGCACCATCGCAGCCGCGCCCGACGCGTGGCGCTCGCCGCCTCGGCGGCACTCACCGTCGTCGTCACCGGCGCCGGGGCCGCTCCCGGCGCCGGCGCGGCGCAGGCCGGCACACCCGGCAAGCCGAAGCTGAAGCTGATCGCCGCGTCGAACGCCGTGACGCTCGACCGGTGGGAGGGGGAACCCGGGGTCTACCTCGACCTCGGGACGTACGTCACCGTCGACAACGCGCCGCTGGAGTTCCAGGTGAAGCGCAAGTCGTACAAGGACCCGGTCGTCGCGCAGCAGATCCTGCGTGACGCGAAGGGCAAGAAGATCGGGAGCAAGGCCCTGCCCGCGGGGCTGGTGAAGGACTTCTCCGGGCTGCCCGACTTCCTGGAGGTGTCCATCAAGAACGCGCAGGGCCAGGAGGTGGCCAAGCCCAAGGGCACGTTCTGCCCGAACAACGCCTCCGGCCGGCTCCGCCCGGACGCCCCGGCGACCTCGCACTACCCGGAGAGCTGCCCCACCAACCCGTTCACCCTCGGTTCGGTGTGGGGTGTCGAGAAGGGCTGGGCGGCCAACTCCTCGACCGTCGACTACGACAAGCCGGTCGACCTGCCGGCCGGTGAGTACACCGCCAAGGTGGGCGTCGCCAAGAAGTACCGCGAGCTCTTCGGCATCCCGAACGACCAGCGGACCATCAAGGTGACCGTCCGCCAGATCTCCAACGGCGGCGGCGAGGGCCGCGGCATGTCCGGCATGCACGGCGGCCACTCCATGAGCGGCATGAGCGGCATGAGCGGGATGGCGGGTCACTCCATGGCCCACCACTACGGCCCGCGCGGCGCCGACGAGCCCACCCCGGGCGCCCTCTCGCACGCGCTGGAGGACCGCGGCCTGGCCCACCACCTGGGCGACGGCACCGGCCACACCGACGGCTCCCGTATCGCGCCCGCGCTGAAGCCGGCGAGCCAGCGGCCCACCGGCCGGGCGGGCGCCCCCGCGGGCGTGCCCAAGCCCGACCTGCGGTCGCTGCCCGCCTGGGACATCGCCATCACCGACGGCGAGGACGGCGACGCGCCGGGCAAGGACTACCTCGCCTTCAGCGCCAACGTCTGGAACGCGGGACCGGCGCCGCTCGTCGTCGACGGCTTCCGCAAGCCGGGCGCCGACCTGATGGACGCCTACCAGTACTTCTACGACGCCAAGGGCAAGCAGGTCGGCTACGCGCCCACCGGCACCATGGAGTGGGACCCGCGCGTCGGCCACGAGCACTGGCACTTCACCGACTTCGCCAGCTACCGGCTGCTCGCCGCCGACCAGCACGAGATCGTGAAGAGCGGCAAGGAGGCGTTCTGCCTCGCCAACACCGACGCGATCGACTACACGGTGAAGAACGCCAACTTCAAGCCGTACAACACCGATCTGTCGACGGCCTGCGGCCAGCAGAACTCCATCTCGGTCCGTGAGGTCCTCGACGTCGGTTCCGGCGACACCTACACCCAGTACCGCCCCGGCCAGTCCTTCGACGTGACGGACCTGCCGAACGGCACGTACTACATCCAGGTCATCGCCAACCCGGAGAAGCGCCTCCAGGAGACGAACCTGAAGAACAACGTCGCCCTGCGCAAGGTGATCCTGGGCGGCGAGCCGGGCAAGCGCACGGTCCAGGTCCCGCCGGTCGACCTGGTCAACGCGCCCTGACGCCGACGTGAGCGACGGTGCGGGCCTCCCTCGGGGGGCCCGCACCCTTGCCATGCACGGGAATTGTGAAACATGGCGTGACGGCTGGGGGAGATTCCGCACCCCACTCCTGGGAGCGGCCCGCGCGCGAGAGGCTCGGATCCCGCAGGGCTGATGTCGCCGTGACGTGACCCGGCCGCCCTGCCGCGCAATCGCCCGGAAGGCCCTGGAACGTGAACGCTCGTACCCCCCACAGCACCGCCCTTCGTCTTGCCCTCGCCGTCGGCTCCGCCCTCCTGCTCACCGCCTGCGGTGTCGTCGACGCCGCGGAGGGCGGCGGCAGCACACGGAGCCCCGCGAAGGGCGACGACCTCACGGTGGGGCTGCTCCTGCCGGACAAGGAGACGACGCGTTTCGAGAAGTTCGACCACCCCCTCATCAAGGCCCGCGTCGCCAGCCTCACGCACGGCAAGGGCACGGTGCGCTACGCCAACGCCGGGGCGAGCGCCAAGCGGCAGAGCCGGCAGTTCGAGCAGATGATCTCCGCGCGCGTGGACGCCGTCCTCGTGGACGCGGTCGACGCCAAGGCCATCGAGCCGGACGTCGAGAAGGCCAAGGACGCGGGCATCCCCGTCATCGCGTACGACCGTCTCGCCCAGGGCCCGATCGACGCGTACATATCCCACGACAACGAACTCGTCGGCGAGGTGCAGGGCCGCGCGATCATGGAGGCGCTCGGCGACAAGGCCGAGAGCAGCAAGATCGTCATGCTGAACGGCTCACCGGCCGACCCCAACACCGCCCGCTTCAAGCAGGGCGCTCTCGGCGTGCTCCAGAACAAGGTCGCCATCGCCAAGTCGTACGACGTCGAGGAGTGGCTGCCGAAGATCGCCGAGGCGGACATGAAGCAGGCCATCGCGGCCATCGGCCTCGACAACATCGCCGCGGTCTACTCCGCCAACGACGGCATGGCGGGCGCGGCGATCGACGCCCTGAAGAAGGCGGGCGCGACGAAGATCCCACCGGTGACCGGCCAGGACGCCGACCTGGCGGCGGTCCAGCGGATCGTCTCCGGTGAGCAGTACATGTCCGTCTACAAGTCGTTCCTGGAGGAGGCGAACAGCGCCGCGGACATGGCCGTCGCCAAGATCCAGGGCCAGGACATCATGTTCGACGCCCTCACCCAGGACACCGTGGACAGCCCGACCGAGAAGGACATCCCGTCGATGCTGGTCCCGGTGGTGGCCCTGACCCAGGCCAACATCAAGGAGACGGTGATCAAGGACGGCGTCTACACGGTCAAGGACATCTGCACGCCGGCTTATGCGGCGAGGTGCGCGGCGATCGGCCTCGAATAGGGCGGCCCGACAGCCGACGAACGGGACTGGGAAGGCATAACGGCGCGGAGCAAGCGGCCTGGTCTGATCCACAACCGCCGCCTAGGGTCGGGGACATGTCTCCGACCCTGACGGACGTCGACCGTTTCGAGGCCTCCAGGTATCGCCTTCAGGCGCTGGCCTACCGTCTGCTCGGCTCCGTCGGCGAGGCCGAGGACCTCGTGCAGGAGACGTTCCTGCGCTGGCAGGCGGCGGACACCGAACGGATCGAGGTGCCGGAGGCCTGGCTGACCAAGGTCCTCACCAACCTGTGCCTCAACGAACTGACCTCGGCCCGCGCCCGCCGCGAGACCTACGTCGGCCAGTGGCTTCCCGAGCCCCTCCTCGGCGGCGACCCCATGCTCGGCCCCGCCGACACCGTCGAACAGCGCGAGTCGGTGTCGTACGCCGTCCTCACCCTCATGGAACGGCTGACCCCCAACGAGCGCGCGGTGTACGTGCTGCGCGAGGCCTTCGACTACCCGCACCGCGAGATCGCCGAGATCCTCGACCTCACCGAGGCCGCCAGCCAGCAGATCCACCACCGGGCGAAGAAGCACGTGGCCGACGGCAGGGCCCGCAAGGCCCGCCGGGAGATCGACGAGGCCGCCGCCCGGCAGCTCGTCGAGGAGTTCCTCGCGGCCGCGACCAGCGGCGAGACGGCCTCCCTGATCCGGCTGCTCACCGACGACGCGACCAGCGTCGGTGACGGGGGCGGGAAGATCCCGGCCCGCGCCACGCCGTTCAGCGGTGCCGTGGCGGTCGCGAAGTTCCTGTGGGGCCTGTTCAGGCCCGCCCGGGTCAAGCGGGACTACGCGGGCGGCCGGCCCGAGATGTACGCCTGGACGGCGAACGGCGAGCCCGCCGCGGTGGCGGTCGTGGACGGCCGGGTCGTGGGGGTGATGTGCCTGGAGGTCACCGCCGAGGGCATCGTCGCGGTCCGCAACCAGATCAACCCCGACAAGCTGACGCGGGCGACCGAGTGGTGGGCGACGCTGGACCACGGGAAACCCCTGTTCACGGCCTTCTGACAGACCTCTTCGCCTGGGGTGACGCAGGTCACTTCCGGAATCTGTCAGGAATCCACGGGCTGTCCGGTTCAAGGTGCGGAACCGAACAGGAACGCCGTTTTGAACCGGACAGGAGCCCGAACCATGAAGCACCGCATCGTCGTCCTGGGCGCCGGCTACGCCGGAGCGACCGCCGCCGGGCGCATCGCCCGCCGCCTGCGCCGCGAGGACGTCCGGATCACCCTCGTCAACGCCGAGCCCGACTTCGTCGAACGCGTCCGCATGCACCAGCTGGCCACCGGACAGGAGCTGAAGCCGCGTCCGCTGGCGGACGTGTTCAAGGGCACGGGCGTCGAAGTCCGCATCGCCCGCGTGACATCGGTCGACACCGACGCCAAGACGGTCACGGTCACCGCCGCCGGCACCGAAGACCGCCTGGAGTACGAGTACGACACCCTCGTCTACGCCCTCGGCAGCGGCTGGACCGACCAGGGCGTCCCCGGCGTCACCGACCACGCCCACCAGATCGCGAGCCGCCCCGGCGCGCTCCGGCTGCGCGAACGCCTCACCGAACTCACCGCCGGCGCCCCCGTGGTCGTCGTCGGCGGCGGCCTCACCGGCCTGGAACTCGCCACGGAGCTCGCCGAGTCGCGGCCCGACCTGGACATCGCGCTCGTCGCCCGCGACGGCCTCGGCGCCTGGCTGTCCCCGAAGGGCCGGGCCCACGTCCGCAAGGTCGCCGAGGACCTCGGCATCACGGTCCACGAGCACACGACGGTGACCGCGGTGGAGGCGGACGCGGTGCGGACGGACGCCGGCGAGCTCCCGGCCGCGGTGACGATCTGGACGGCGGGCTTCGCGGTCCACCCGCTGGCCGCGGCGACGTCGTTGAAGGTCACCGACACCGGCCGCATCATCGTCGACGCCACCATGCGCTCGGTCTCGCACCCCGACGTGTACGCCATCGGCGACGCCGCGTACGCCCTGGGCCACAACGACAAGCCCCTGCGCATGTCCTGCGCCTCGGGCATCCCGGCCGCCTGGCACGCGGCGGATGTGATCGCCGCCCGCCTCACCGGCACGAAGGTGCCCCACACCGTGATCGGCTATACCCACCAGTGCATCAGCCTGGGCCGCAACCAGGGCCTCATCCAGATGGTGACCCCCGACGACACGGTGAAGGACCGCGCCTGGACGGGCCGCGGCGCCGCCCGCTACAAGGAACTCATCTGCAAGGGGGCGTACTGGTCGGTGGCGAAGCCGGTGATGTATCCGGTGCGGCGGCGGAAGGTTGTGGGGCAGCGGGTCGGGGGGCGCGCGTTTGACGCTACCTCTGCGTGACGAAGGCGGCCCAGGCGGCGGGGGTGACCTTGAGGTGGGGGGTGGTGGGGGTCTTGGAGTCGCGGATGTGGACGGTGGCCGGCTGGACGGCCACCTCCACGCAGGCGCCGCCTTCACCACTGCTGTAGCTGGACTTGAACCACGTGAGTTCGGTGTCGCTCATCGCTCTCCCAGAAGACTGTCCAACAGGTCCCTGGTGTCTTCCTCGTTGAGGGCCTGCGTCCGCAGCATCGCATACTTCTGGGCCACGATCCCCACCTCGTCGGGATCGGCGATCAAGGTGCTGCCACGCTGGGTCTCGCTGTACGCGAGCCGCTGGTGCTCGGGGGTTTCCAGCAGGACGAGGGGGCCTTCGAGACCCGCGTGTGAAGTGCGGCCCAGCGGAAGGATCTGCACGGTGAGGCCCGGCAGTTCGGAGTACTCCAGCAGGTGCCGCACCTGGTCCACATACACGTCCTCGCCGCCCAACCGGTCCCGGAGCACCGCTTCCCAGATGACGAAGCTCGCCATCGGCGGCGCCTTGCGGTGCAGGATGTCCCGCCGCTCGATGCGCTTGGCGACCAACTGCTCGATCTCGTCCTCGTCATAGAGCGGCACGCGGTTGCGGAACACCGCCCGCGCGTACCCCTCCGTCTGCAACAGGCCGGGCACCACCAGGCTCTCGTACCACGAGATGGCAATGGCCTCCTGCTCCCGGTCCAGGTACTCCTCCGCCCACTGCGGTACGAGATCCACCTCCGGCAAATGCCTGAGCGCCGCCGCCAACGCCCCTTGGTGTCGAGGAAGTCATCCAACTGCTCGGCGAGATCCGGCTTCAACCGCCGTCTGCCCTGCTCGATCGACGCGATCGTCTCCTCGCCGATGACGAACTCGTCCCCCAGCGACCTCTGCGTATATCCGGCGGCCGTACGGAACACGGCGAGCAGCGCGCCCACCATCCGCATCGCCGACGCGTTCCTGCGTGCCTGCCGTGACCGTGGCCCTGTCGTCGTCCCCATGGGTGAGAACTCCCCACTGATCCCCGTACGTTCACCATTGCCCACCCGTACAAACGAGTTGTACGGGTGGGTGTGCGGCTCACGGCCGAGTCAGCTTCGGCGCGCCCTTGGGGGGACGGCGCCACCTGCGGTTGTCGAGGGTGTGCTGGGTGGCCGGATGGTTCTCTCCGAGTACCTGGAATTGGCGGTCGAGGGTGTCCACGCGGAGGTCTTCCGCCTCCGCCTGCCGGCCGAGGGCCGCGAAGTCCACGGCGAGGTTGTTGGCGGAGTGCAGGGTGTCGGGGTGGTCACGGCCGAGCACCCCCCGCTGGATGATCAGGTTCTTCTCCCCGAGGTCAGCCGCCTCTTGGTACCGGCCGAGGGCCGCCAGGTCGAAGGCGAGATTGGTGGCGGTACGCAGCGTGTCGGGGTGCTCCACGCCGAACTCGCTCCGCTGCCGGTCGTGGAGCTCCGCGTCCACGACGTACGCGTCCTCGTGGGCACCCATGGCGGAATAGGCGTGCGCCAGATAGCCGGCAGCCGCCAGGGTGTCCGCGTCCTCGACGCCCAGCTCCCGTTTCCAGGTCTCGTACAGGTCCTCCAGCCTGGGCAGTGCCTCGGCGAAATCGCCGAGGTTCATCAGGTACCAGCAGGCCTCGAGCGTCGCGAGCCGCGCGCGATCGGTGACGACGTCGCTCGGGGCGATGGCCAGGTAATGGGGCAACAGGTCACGCCAGCGCTGCCCGGCGTCCGGGGAGTCGTCGTCGGGGGCCATGTTGGCCAGCAGCTGGCTGGCGAATGTGGCCGCCGGGCCCCGTGTCGCGTCGGTGAGCTGGTCGCGCAGGACGGCCTGGGTCAGCCGGGCCATCTGGGTACTGCCTCCGGAGACCCGAGCCAGCCCCACCCGCTCGACCGTCATCAGAAGCTGTCGGAAGTCGTATGGGGTGGACCCCAGGGCGGACGGCGTCAGAGGAAGCGCCTCGGGGGCGAGCAGCGAGCACGCCCGCACCAGGAGGGCGGCTCCGGGGCTCTCCTCGGCCAGTTTGGTCGTGCTCTTCGCCAGCTCGGCGGCCAGGGATCCCTTGTAGTCGGGTGGCCCGCCGTCCTGGAGTGTTTCCGCGACGCGGTGCCTGAGCAGGCCCAGGTATTCGTTCGGAGGGAAGAGGTACAGAGCCTCCGTGGCCTGGGCCAGCGCGAGCGGCAGGCAGTCCAGCGCATCGGCCAGGGCTGCCGCGTCCTGAGGGGTCAGGTCGGGACTGCGGGAGGTCAACAGGGTGACCGCGTCCGCGCTGGGCAGGACAGGGACGTCGAGCGTCGTGGCGACCTGATGCCAGCGCGGATTGCGAGAAGTGATCAGCACGTGTCCCTCACCGCTCGGCAGATGTCTGGTCAGGTCGGTCGGCTTCTTGACGTCATCGAAGATCAACAGCCATCGCGACAGCCTGCGCAACTCCTGATGGAGGGCGCGCACGGCTGCGGGAGGTGAGGTGTCGGACCGCGCGCAGCCGAGGGCCACCGCGAGATCCGCCAGACTGCGGTCCCGGTTCTCGCCCGCCGGTACATGCCAGACCAGGTCGTACTCACCGCTGAACCGGTGCGCGTACTCGAAGGCCGACTGGGTCTTGCCCACCCCGCACGGCCCGGTCAGCGCCAACGGCGCCGCGGCGTCCACCAGCCTGGCCTTGATCTGCGGCAGCAGGTCATCCCGCCCGATGAAGCCGGCGTTGCGCGTGGGGACGTTCCACACGGTCGGCTGGCCCGCCCGTGTCACCGCCGTGCCTGACGCCGGGAACACGGGCGGAGTCCTGGGCATGCCGCTCGGGTTGGCGACCGCCCGGAGCAGCGCCTCCCGCGCTTCCCGCTCGTCCACGCCGAACAGGTCGGTGTACCCGTGCCGTTGCAGAGATGCCGACATCTCGATCTCGTCGAGGCGCACCGGAACGAACTTGTCCGGAGCCGCCAGCAGCGCCGACGACCATTCGCCGAACACCGCGCCCTCGTTGGCGAGCGCAGCGGAGTACAAGACCACGACCCGGTCCTCGGGCGGCAGCCTCATGAGAGTCGCGAGGAGGCTGTCCTCCTGCCGGCCCGGCCACTCCTGGTCGACTTCGTACCCAGCCTCCCGCAGGGTCCAGGCAACCCACTCCCCCCACGCGCTGTCCGCTGTCGAACGGACCACGAACACGCGCCCTCGACCCGATGAAGACGCACCGTCCAAACCCGCGGAAAGAGAGTCCGACCGAACCCGCGCCGAGATTCCCCGCGCGACCTCCGCCAACTGATCCTCCGCAAGGCCGTACGACGGCAGCGCCTGCACCAGGGACGGCAGTTCACGCAGCACCCGCGTCGAGCCGACCACCGGGAACACCGTGCGGTCCGACTGCTCGTCCAGCGTCTGCCGCAGGAAGTAGTTCAGCTCGTCCCGGTGCCAGGAATCCACCGAGTCGCGGGCCAGCAGGACGAGATGGCGGCTTTTGTCGATGACCGACCGAAGGCCCTCGCGTGGGCCGGCGTCCGGCTGTAGTGCCGAGAAGCTGGACAGGCCCGACTCCGCCAGCAGTGCCCCGAGCCTGGCGGCCTCGTTCTCCGTCTTCGGCGTAGCGCTGATGAAGAAGTCGTACGCGTAGTGCCCACCCCGCCGTCCCGTCCGGATCGCCGCGTCCACATACGCGTCGCGGCTCTCCGTGAACAGCCGCGCGTCTTCCAGGTTGCGGGCGATCAGCGCGGCGATCGACGCGATGCTGTGGCTGATCAGCTGGGGGTTGCGGAAGTCCTCGGTGACGACCGGGAGGTCCTCGCCGAAGGACCAGTACGCGGAGTAGGGGACCGTGCAGTTGTCGAGGACCCGTTCGACGGGGGAGCCGTCGGGGACCCAGGCGTCGTAGCTGGACCTGAGTTCGCCGCGCAGCTTCTCGCGCCATTCGGCGGCCCGTTCGTACTCCTCGCTCATGTCGAAGCGGCAGAGGAGGGGCAGGGTGAGGAGGCGTGAGCGGTCGTACGGGAGGGTGTTTCGGGTGACGGAGGCTCGGCGTACTACGTCCAGGACACCGTCGAGGTTCTGCTGGTTCGCCGTGAACACGTAGGCCAGGATGTGCGGCAGCTGGGCGGTGCAGATGCCGCCGGAGTCCGAGATCCCGGTGCGGCTGTCGACGAGGATCACGTCGTAGGAGTCGAGCCAGCGCTCCCGCCAGCCCTCCAGCACATTGCCGAAGTCGTGCTCCAGGTACAGCTGTTCCCAGTCGATGCTCTGGAGCTTGGGGACGTAGTCGTTGCCGACGCCTCCGGCGGCGATCAGGTCGAGCCTCGCCCCGTCATCCAGGGTGACCGGTGTGATGTGGTCGAGCGCGCCGACGCGTTCCCCCTCGCGTACGGCGAGCGCCATGTCGGTCAGGCCGGTGGCGGGGACGTCCATGTACGGGCGGAAGTAGTAGTGCAGGCCGGGGGCTTCCAGGTCCCAGTCGATACAGAGGACCCGGTAGCCCCATTGAGCCAGCAGGACGGCGGAGTTGGAGAGCAGGAAGCTTCGTCCCACGCCGCCTTTGTAGGAGTAGAAGGTCGCGATCCGGCCCTGGCTCATCGTCATCACAGCCTCGGGACGGAACGCTGGGGGGACTCCGCGTGCGCTGCGGGGCGGACGACCGGCCAGCCCTCCTGCCACTCGGGGGCGCAGGCCAGACAGGCCGCGACCTCCTCGGCGACGGTGCGCATCCGGTCCTGGAAGGCGAGATAGGCGGGGGTGTCCCGGAACTGGGGTCCGTCGTAGCCGTACTTGGTGAGTTCCTTGTACTGCTGGATCTTCTGGGCCTCCTCCGGGAAGTGCTCGCCGTCCATGAAGTTGATCGGGTAGACGAGCGTCGGCGCCTGACCGTTGACCTGCGACAGCGCCTCCTGGCGCAGCTGCATGCTCTTCCACTCCGCCATGCACCAGTCCGAACGGAAGTACGGCGGCGACCAGATGGCCACCAGACAGCGGCTGCGCAGCAGCGCCTGTTCGAGGCGGTCGGGCCAGGGCGAGCCCGCGGGTATCTCGAAGTCGACGAAGATGCGCGGGTCGGTGGGCAGCAAGTCCTCCAGGTACAGCTGGAGTTCGCGGCTGAAGTGGTTCTTCACCCAGTCCCGCACATGCCCTCTGTGGCTGTAACTGATGAAGACGTCGTAGTCGTAGTCCACCGTGCCCCCTCCGGCGTGCCGCACGGCGCCAAATCTAGGGCAGGAAGGCCGGACACGTCCTGACCTTCCTGCCCCGGGGTACGGACAGTCCTACAGCGTGACCTGCTTGCCGCCGAACGTCACCACCAAGCTCCCGTTCGACGCGAAGGACCAGCCCAGGGCGCCCGTGTACGAGGCGCAGCGGGAGCCGTTCGTGCCGGACCAGAACTGGTTGGAGCTGTCGGCGTCGCCGGCGTAGCGGTCGTTGGCGCCGCTGTCGCAGGACGTGTTGGAGCGGAAGACCGAGGTGCCGGTCTCGAAGTTGAAGTTGCGTTCGGTGTTGGCGACGGCCACGTTGCTCGTGATGGTCATCGAGCCCGGGTTGCTGTTGTACGTGAACCCGTGGTGGCCGTTGCCGTAGGCGATGCTGTGCTGGACGACGTGGTTGACCGCGATGGAGTCGCCGCCGAGCTTGTAGCCGTTGCGGTCGCCGTTGCCGGACTGGGAGCCGTCGGTGAGCTTGCCGTTGTCGTAGGAGAGGGAGTACTCGATGGTCACCGGGCCGATCGCGCCGGTGTCCGTCTTGGTGTAGAGGTCCCAGCCGTCGTCGATGTTGTTGTGGGACACCGCGTAGCGGAAGACGTTGCCGGTACCCGTCGTCAGCTTCGCGGCGAAGCCGTCCGCGTCCTCGCCGTCGGAGTCGGCGTTGTCGTGCGACTCGGCGCTGAGGACGAGGTTGTTGGACGGCCACTGGCTGCTCGGCGTGGAGGAGGCGATGCGGCCCAACTGGAGTCCGGTGTCGCGGTTGTAGCGGGTCACCGTGCGTTCGATGACGTTGTTGCTGCCGCCGACGTAGATGCCGTTGTCGCCCGCGCGCTCGACGACGAGGCCGTAGATCTTCCAGTAGTTGGCGAACAGCTGGAGCCCGCGGTTCGTCGAACTCTCGCTCTGGGCCGCGAAGTTGAGGACCGGCGTCTCGCCGGGGTACGCCGAGAGGAGGGTGCGGGCGGTGGAGGTGCCGTTGTTGCCGGCCGGGATCGTGATGGTGGACGAGTAGGTGTATGTCCCGCCGCGCATGTAGATCGTGCCGCCCGCCGCGATACGGCTGATCGCCGACGTCAGCGTCGTCGGCGCGGACGCCGTGCCGGCCGCGCTGTCCGTGCCGGTGGGCGAGACGTACAGGGCCGTGGCGGAGGGCGGGGTGGTGGTGCCGGACGTCGCCACGTCGATGTAGTCGATGTTGGCCAGGCCGCCCGCGCCGGTCGGGTTGAGGCGGATGGTGTTGCTGCCCGCCGTCACCGGCACGGTGAACGTCTTCGTCGCCCAGGTCGTCCACGCCCCCGTGCCCTCGAAGGAGGCCGAGGCGGCGGTCGTGCCGTTGACGACGACGTCCGTGGCGCGGGCCGTGGTGGTGCCGTTGGCGAAGCGGACGCTGACGGTCGCGGTGCCCGCGGTGGCGGCGGAGACGGTGAACTGGTTGTAGGCGCCGGAGGCGTTGGTGCCGTTGCAGTAGCCGCTGCCGGAGTAGCCGGTCCATTCCGTCTCGACGGCGCCGGTGCAGACCGCGGGTGCGGTCTCGGCTTCGTAGCGGGTGGTGGCGGCGTGCGCGGTGGTGCCGGACAGGGCGACCAGGGTGCCGGCGAGGAGGCCGACGGTGGCGACCGCGGATGACGCGGCGGCCAGAGGTCTCGTGCGAGGAGTGGAGAACTTGGTCATGGGGAGGAGCCGTGCCCTTTCTGTCGCGGGTTGGGTGTGGTGGCAACGTGGCGGTTCGCGTGCAGGAACACGCCACGTTGCGCAGCACCTCTTCCAGAGAGGGGAAAGCGCTTTCTCCGGACCGTAAGGGCCTGCTCTGTACGCGTCAATAGACGTGTACGTGATTACCGTTCATGACCATGAACGCAGGGGCGGTGACAGGGGTCAGCTGTCCTCGGCCTTGGGCGCCGCCTGCTGCACCACCTCGAAGGACCACAGCGTCGCCCCGGTGGACGCCGGCTTCGGCCGCTCGCCGCCCTCCGCGGCGCCGCCACCACCGCCGTGCGAGGCGCGCCCCGTCCCCGCCATCCACTTCTCGAAGTCCTCCTCACTGCGCCAGCGCGTGTACACGAGGTAGGTGTCGGTGCCCTCCACCGGGCGCAGCAGCTCGAACCACTCGAACCCGTCCGAGCCCTCCACCGCACCGGCCCGGGCGGCGAACCGCCTCTCCAGGACCTCGCGCTGCTCTTCCGGAACGGTGAGAACGTTGATCTTGACGATGCTCATGCGCCCATTGTCCCCGTAGGTGACTTCTGGGCGGTGGCGGGCCGGGTGCGAAAGGTGCGGCGGTAGGTGTCCGGGGGGACGCCGACCGTGCGGTGGAAGTGGCGGCGCAGCGTCGTGGCCGTGCCCATGCCCGTCGCGGTCGCGATCGTGTCGACGCCGTCGTCGGTGGACTCCAGCAACTCCTGGGCGCGGCGGATGCGTTGGGTCAGCAGCCACTGCAACGGGGTGGTGCCGGTGGCCGCCCGGAAGCGGCGGGTGAGGTGGCGCGAGCTCATCCCGGCCCGGCGGGCCAGGTCCGTCACGGTCAGCGGCTTGTCCAGGCGTTCGATCACCCAGGGCAGCAGCGCGCCGAGCGGGTGGTCGTCGCGGGCGGGCACGGGCGCGGCGACGAACTGCGCCTGGCCTCCGGCCCGGTGCGGGGGTACGACGAGACGGCGGGCGGCGGCGTTGGCGACCGACGACCCGTGGTCGAGCCGTACGAGATGCAGGCACAGGTCCATCGCCGCGGCCTTCCCGGCGGAGGTGAGGACGCTGCCGTTGTCGACGTAGAGGACGTCCGGGTCGACCTCCACCTCGGGATGGCGGGCCGCGAGCTCCTCGGTGTGCGCCCAGTGCGTGGTCGCGCGCCTGCCGTCCAGCAGACCGGCGGCGGCCAGCACGAACGCGCCCGTGCACAGCGAGGCCACCCGTGCCCCCGCCGCATGCGCCGCGCGCACCGCCTCGACCAGCTCGGCGGGCGGTTCCACGTCGACGTCCGCCCAGCCCGGCACGATCACGGTGTCCGCCTCGCACAGCCGGTCGAGACCGTGATCGGGTTCGAGCCGGAACCGGCCGACCCGCACCGGCGCCGAGCCGCAGACGGTGACCTCGTACCAGGGGACGGTCACCCCGTCCGGCACGGCGCCGAACACCTCGTACGCCAGGGACAGTTCGAAGTGCAGCATGCCGTCGGTGACGGCGAGGGCGACCGTGGTCATGTCCGTAATTGTATGGGGCATGTCGTTCCGGACACTCACACCGTGATCTCCGGGCCGCGCAGGATGGTCGTCGACGGATCAGCCGGTCGGGAACACGGGAGTTGGGGGACGCCATGGGAGCGGAAGCGGGACGGACGGTCGCGGTGTTCGGCGCGTACGGGCACACCGGGCGCTTCGTGGTGGAGGAACTGATCGCGCGCGGCTTCGTGCCGCTGCTCTCCGGCCGCGACGCGGTGCGCCTGAAGGCGATGGCCGTCGAGTACGACGTGCAGGCGCGTCCGGCGTCGGTCGACGACCCGGTCTCGCTGGACCGTGCGCTGGCCGGCGCGGCGGCCGTGATCAACTGCGCCGGGCCGTTCGCGACGACCGCGGCGCCGGTGATCGAGGCGGCGCTGCGGGCCCGGATTCCCTACCTGGACGTGGCGGCGGAGATCGAGGCCAACGCCGACACCTTCGCCCACTTCGCGGACCGCGCCCGGGCGGCGGGCGTGCCGGTGGTGCCCGCGATGGCGTTCTACGGCGGACTCGGCGACCTGCTCACCACGGCCGCGATGGGGGAGTGGACGGCGGCCGACGAGGCGCATGTCGCGTACGGCCTGAACAGCTGGCACCCGACGCCGGGCACCCGGATCGCGGGCGAGGTGTCGCGGGGGCGGCGGGACGGGCGGCGGGTGCGGTTCAGCGGCGGGCGGCTGGAGTACCGGGACGACGCGGCGCCGGTGCTGGAGTGGGTGTTCCCGGAGCCGATGGGGGCGCGGGAGGTCATCGGGGAGTTCACGATGGCCGACGTGGTGACGGTACCGAGCCATCTGTCGATCCCCGAGGTGCGGACGTACATGACGGTGGCGGCGGCGAGGGACCTGTCGGCGCCGGAGACCCCGGCGCCGGTCGCGGCGGACGGGGGCGGGGCGGGGCGGTCGGCGCAGACGTTCGTCGTGGACGTGGTGGTGCGGTCGGGCGGGGCGGAGCGGCGGGCGGTGGCGCGGGGCCGGGACATCTACGCCGTCACGGCGCCGCTGGTGGTGGAGGCGGCGGAGCGGGTGCTGACGGGGCGGACCGAGGTGGGGTCGGGTGTGGTGTCGGCCGGGGAGATGTTCGACGCGGCGGACTTCCTGCGGGCGTTGGCGGGGCATGTGACGGTCGAACTGCCGTAGTGGGGAGGGAAGTTGCTGCGATCCGCTCGGTCACCCTTGACGCCGGGGTGGCCGGTGGGCATCTTGGGAGCGCTCCCAGACGGCTGGCCCCTCCGCTGTCCGACGGCACCCCGGATTGGAAGCGTGGCCCATGCAGAGTCAGACCAAACGCCGTATGTCCCCCGCCGATCTCGACGCCCTGCTGCGGTCCTCGGCCGGGATCGGGGGCCGGCTGGAGGCCGAACTGACCGACGGCTGCTACAACACGGCCTACCGCGTCCGCCTCGACGACGGCCGCCCCGCGATCGTGAAGCTCGCTCCGCCGCCGGACGTGCCGGTGCTGCGGTACGAGCGGGGCATCATGGCGACGGAGGCGATGGTCTACCGCCGGCTCACGGAGCTGCCGGAGGGACAGGTGCCGGGCCCCGAACTCCTCTACGCCGACGACGAGTTCCTCATGGTCTCCCTCCTGGACGGCACGCCCTGGGACAAGGTCGCCAAGACCCTGTCCCCGGCCGCCACCGGCACCCTGCGCCGCGAACTGGGCGCGGTCACCGCCCGCTTGAACACCCTGGTGTCCGAGGACGGCCGGTTCGGCTACCCGGCGGCCGCGTCGGGGCTGTCGGCGCCGGACTGGCGGACGGCGTTCACGACGATGGTGGACGCGCTGCTGGAGGACGCGGCCCACTGGAACTCGGATCTCCCCGAAGAGCCGGACACCATCCGGAAGTTGGTGGCCGAGGGGGGCTACGCGCTCGACGAGGTCACCGAACCCCGCCTGGTCCACTTCGACCTCTGGCCGGGCAACGTCTTCGTCGACGGCGGCGATCACCCTCGTGTCACCGGCCTCATCGACCATGAACGCGCCTTCTGGGGCGACCCGGCGGCCGAGCTGATCTCGCTGGCCTTCGGCGGCGACGCGGGCCCGGACAGCGACGTCGTCACCGGCTATGTCGAAGCCGGCGGCGCCCTGGACTTCACCCCCGCCCTCCACCACCGCCTCGCCCTCTACCAGCTCTACCTGGGCCTCATCCTGGTCATCGAGGACGGCCCCCGGGCCACGGACGACGCCGGGCATGTCGCCTGGACCCGGGAGTACCTGACGGAGGCGGTGGAGCGGGTGCGGGGGCTCGGGTAAGACATCGGGGCGCCCACGGGCCCGGGCGGTCGGTCAGGCGCCGGGGGCGCCCAAGGTGCCTTTCACCCGGCGTCCGGACCCGCTCAGCCCTGTGCCGCCGCCGCGATGTTCACCATCCACGGCACCCCGAACCGGTCCGTGCACATGCCGAAGACGTCGCCCCACATCTGTTTGTCGAGGGGGACCGACACCGTGCCGTCGGCCGACAGTTTCTCCCAGTAGCCGCGCAGCTCGGTGTCGTCGTCGCCGCTGAGGCTGATCGAGTAGTTGGTGCCGACGGTGTTCGGCATGTCCGGGTGGGCGTCGGCGGCCATGAGGGTGAAGCCGGACGGGGTCTCCAGCATGCCGTGCATGATCTTGTCCGCCAGGGGGGTGTCCGCCTGGCCGAAGTCGCCGTACGTGTTCAGCGCCAGGGTGCCGCCGAACACCTCCTGGTAGAACTCCATCGCTTGTCGAGCGGTGCCGTCGAAGCTGAGATACGGGTTCAGGCGCGAGGCCATGGAAACCTCCCGAAAAGGGGTGCCGGTGCTCCTTCGGAGGCTAGCCGGGGCCACTGACAACAGCATCCGGTGAGTGATACCTTCACGAAGGAATTTTTTAGTGCCCGGTACCGTGCCGGGCCCCGAGGGGGAGGTTCTGGGAATGACGGTGGTAGCGGAGATATCCGGCGGGGTGCGGGTCGACACGGCCCATCGGCCGGCCTACCTGGTCTTCTGCGACGTCGACGAGACGCTCATCAACTGCAAGAGCATGTTCGAGTTCCTGCGCTTCCAGCTCGTACGGCGGTTCGGCGAGGAGGGAGAGCACCGGTACCGGCTCGTCGAGGCCGACCTCAAGGGCCGCTCCGGCGCCGGGGTGCCCCGGGAGGACGTGAACCGGGCCTACTACCGCTCCTACGCCGGGGAGAGCGTCGAGGAGATGGCCGCGCTCGGGCGGGAGTGGTTCGCCCTCGCCGCCGCCGACCCCGGCTTCTTCATCGCCTCCACCGTCGACGAGCTCAACCGCCATCGCGCCGCCGGCGCCGAGATCGTGCTGGTCTCCGGGTCCTTCCCGCCCTGCCTCGACCCGGTCGCCGAGCGCGTCGGCGCCCGGCACGTCCTGTGCTCCTCCCCCCTCGTGCGCGAGGGCCGCTACACCGGTGAGCTGGCCGAGCCCGTGATCGGCGAGGGCAAGCGGGCGGCGGCCCTGCGGATGCTCGCCGAGCACCCCGGCGTCAACCCGCGCGACTGCTTCGCCTACGGCGACCACCCCTCCGACTTCCCCCTGCTCGACTGCGTCGGCCACCCCCGTGGCGTCGGCGACGACCCCGTCGTACGCGGCTATCTCGCCCGGCGCGCGGACCGGGCCGCGGCCGCCGTCTCCGGGTGCGCGCTCGCCTGCTGGTCCATGGGCCGCGACGAGCACTCCGAGGGCTGCACCGGGGGCTGCGCCCTGCCGCTCTGCTGAGCATGCGTGAGGGGAGGGGCGGAGGCCGTCAGGGTCCTCCGCCCCTCCACTTGTGTGCGGGGTCAGTCGATGCTCCGGCAGATGTGGGGCTCCAGCTCCGCGTCGTCCGCGTCCCCCGCGAGGTGGAGGACGGGCCGCCGTGCCTCGGGGCCGGTGTTCAGCAGGTACCAGGTGCCGCCGTGCTGCACCGAGGCCAGGGTGCCGTTGGCCAGGACGTGCAGACGGGGGACCTGGGGGCGTGGGGCGCTCTCTGTCTTCTGCATGGTGATCATGGCTGCTCCTGAGGGGCGTCGGTGGCGTCAGTGGTCTGTGCACGCGGGGTGGTTCTCCGTGGGAGTGCGTTCGGTGCCGGCGCGGGGGATGGTCGCCGTCCGCTACCTCGCCCCGGCCAGCACCGGCTCCCGTACGCCCGTGGTCGCCTCCGTCGGCGCCTGGGCTCGTGCCGGGCGGGCGTGGGCCGTCGGGGCCCAGCGGAACAGGGCCGAGCCGACCGACATGCCGCCCCCGAAGGCCGACAGCACCGTCAGGTCCCCCTCGGTGAACAGGCCCCGGCGGTGCGCCACGTCGAGGGTGATCGGGACGGACGCGGCACCGGTGTTGCCGTGGTGGGCGAGGGCCAGATGCATGCGGGCCGTGTCGAGGCCGAGCGCGGGCCACACCTCGGCGAGCATCACGCCGTTCGCCTGGTGCGGGACGAAGTGCCGTACCGCACGGCCCGGTACGCGTGCCTTGGCGAGCAACTCGCCGATGGCGCCGGGCAGGTTGTCGTGCACGAAGCCGCGCACCCCGCGGCCGTCCATGGTGAACCAGTGCGCGCCCTCCGCGACCGTGTCCGCCGACGCGGGACGCCTGCTGCCGCCGGCCGGGACGCTGATCAGGCGGTGCTGGTCGCCGCGGGTCGTCAGGCTGGTGGTGATGCCGCCGGTGCCGGCCGGCACCGGCCCGAGGACGACGGCCCCCGCCCCGTCGCCGAACAGGATGGCCGTCTTGCGGTCGGCCGGGTCCAGGATGCGGGAGTAGATGTCCGCGCCGATGACCAGGGCGTACGGTCCCTGCCCCGACGCCGTGCGCGGCTCGGCGCGCAGCATGCGGTCGGCGGCCGTCAGCGCGAACATGAAGCCGCTGCACACCGAGTTGACGTCGAAGGCGGCGGCCCGGCGCGCCCCGATGAGGTCGGTGACGAGGGCGGCGGTGGCGGGCTGGGGATGGTCGGGGGTGGAGGTGGCGACGACGACGTAGGTGATCTGGTCGGCCGTCAGGCCCGCCTGGAGCAAGGCCTGTCGGGCCGCGTGTGCCGCCAGGTCCGACGTGGCCTCGTGCGGGGCGGCGCGGTGTCGTCGTCGTATGCCGGTCTTGCGTTCGATCCATTCGGCGGTCACCCCCGCCGCGGCGCCGACCTCGTCGTTGTGGGCGACGGTCGCGGGCAGGTAGGAGCCGGTGGCGATGATGCCGATCGGGTGGTGGTCCATGGTCTCTCCTCAGGGAGCAAGTGGCTCATCGGGGCGGTCAGTTGGCGGGTTCGGTCGTGAACTCGCCGAAGCTCGGGCCCTGGAGCTTCAGCTGGGCGTGGATGTCGCCGCCGAGGCCGAAGTGGCCGATGGCGCCGCCGTAGTTCTGCTGGTAGCTCATCCACAGCACGACCACGTTGATCACCCGGTTGGAGCCGGGGGTGCCCGGCGCCGGGAAGGGGTTGGGGAGGGTCGCCCGGTAGTGGGCCATGCCGTTGCTGTCGCTGATGAAGGCGTTCGGCACACCGAGCGGGCCGGGGCGGGTCGGGCCGGCCGGGTCGAGGTCGTGCTCGCGCAGCGACATGACCGTGTAGAGGCTGTCCGGGATCAGGCCGGTGAAGGCGAACGAGAAGTCGGCGCTGCGCCGGGTCGCCGGCACATGCACCTCCAACTGGCCGCGTGCCTTGGTCCATTGGCCGAGCGTGATCGGCTCCCGCACCTTGGGGCCGTCCTCCTCGCGCAGGTCCGGGATGGGTGCGCCGTGCAGCGGATAGCTCGGGCGGCGCACGTCGTGCGCGTCGGGGCGCTGCTCCGGGGCGAACAGCATCGGGTAGTTGTTGCAGGGCAGCGGCAGGGGCAGCGTGAACAGCTGGACCTGGGCGTCCGGGCCGGTCGGGTCGGTGAGGTCGAGCTCGCGGACGATGTCGTAGGGCAGGTTCTGGCCGAGCGGCGGCAGCGGGCTGTCCGGGGAGACCACCGCGCCGCCCCACGCGGAGACGGTGCCGCCGTCGGGGCCGGGCCGGTTGACGCGGCCGATGACGACGAAGTCGCCGTTCTCGTCGACGATCTCGCTCGGCGGGTAGAGCGGGCCCTGGGTGGTGACGCTCAGGTCGTAGGTCCGGGTCATGGGCGCGGCCGCGACGGGCGCGGGGGCCACGGGGGAGAGGGTCATGTCGGTACTCCTTCGCGGACGCGAGGTGGAGAGGTGGACGGACGGGGGGAGCCGGATACGGCCGGCCGCGCAACGCCGCGCTCAGTGCACAGGGGTTCCGCGGCCGGCCGTGGGCGGGGAGGAGCGGACGGCGTCAGGCGGTGACGCGCTCGTAGATGCGGGTGTACAGGCCGTTGTCGCCTCCGGTGATGTAGGTGTCGCCCGCCTCGCGGACGATCTGCTGGTAGCGCGGGGAGGTGAAGGCCTCCATGTACTTCGCGGGGTCGGCGTCGAAGCCGGACACGAACATCACGCCGGGCTCGGTGCTGGCCAGCGAGTGGAACGCCTGGAAGCTCTTGACCTCGTCGGTGGTGCGCACGACGTCGAAGATGGTCTCCTCGCGCCAGGCGCGGTACTGCCGGTAGACCCGCGGCACGACCTCGACGTGCCGCATCTGCACGTAGTGGGTGTCGGGCAGGGCGCCCGCGGCCGGCTTGGGCGCCTCGACGAACTGGAGGAACTGGCGGCGGAAGTCGCCCTCGCCCAGCGGGCCGACGGCCTCCCACAGCTTCCACCAGTCGGCGCGCAGCTCCTCCATCTGCTCGAAACCGCGGTGCAGCGGGGCGAGTTCGAGGACGGAGTTGCTCTCCAGACCGCGGTAGAGGATGCGGCCGTCGAAGCCGGACGCGTCGTTGTGGGCCTGCCAGGCCTCGGCGACGGCGTCGATCTGCTCGGGCTTGGCGAACAGCTCGGTGGCGGTGATGAGGGCGGCGGAAGCGGACATGACGGTCTCCTTGAGTGAGTGACGTGCTTGGTTACGGGGGTAGTTGCGCGAGTGGGTGGTGCTCAGACGGCGGCCGGCACCGGCTCGGCGGGCGTGATCGTCACGCGTGCGTTGCGCACCGTGTGCTCGACGGCGAACTGCGCCCGGCGGTGCTCCTTGGCCTCGATGACCGGGGCGTCGAAGGCCGTGTAGGTGACGGTGGTGATGGAGGCGCGGCGGCCGGCCTGGTGGAGGGAGATCTCCGCGGCGAAGGACAGCCGGTCGGGGTCGTCGAGTTCGGCGCGCAGCGAGTGGTAGACGATCGTGGCGTCGACGGGGAAGAGGAAGTTCTCGAAGTCGGTGTTCATCGACTCGATGACGTAGTAGTACGAACGGTCGAGGTAGCGGCAGGCGTGGTAGCGCTCGCTGACCGCGAGGAACATCTGCCGGGCCGCCTCGACGGCGACCATGCCCTGGACGTGCTCGCCGGTCTGGTGGTCGATGAGCAGCTCGTTGTCGTTGTGGACCCGGAGGGTGGCGGAGAAGAGGTCCGCCCCGTCCCGCCGGAGGTCGGCTATCAGGGTGTTGCAGCTTCGGTGTTTGTGGGCCTCGCCGCGGCCGGCCAGGGCCGGCGCCCGGAAGTCGAGGTCGAGACGGTCACCGAGGCCGAGCAGCAGGGCCGCGTCCCTGACGATCTCCGCGTCCTCGGCGGTGACGCCCTGACCTGCGCGGACCCGGACCGGGCGGCTGTCCCAGGAGTACACCCCGAGGCGCATCTCCTCGATGAACTGGCTGACGGTGAGGACGTCCTGCTGGGCGGCGAATCCGGCGAAACGGTCACCGACGAGCAGCAGGGTCCGGAGGGTGGCTGTGGCTGACATGCGTTTCTCCTCAGCTGACATGAGGGGCCTGCCGCCTCTTCCGCACCGGGTTTTCCGGGGTGGCGGGGCCGATGTGAAAGACCGTAGAGGAGTCGCGGCGGGAGTGCAACCATCTAGTTGGTTTTTCTGAACCATCCAGTTGGTTGTGCGGTGGACTACGCTGTTCCCATGGCTGAGACACCCAAGGCGCAGGCGACCCGCGCCAAGCTTCTGGAAGCCGCCGAGGCGGAGTTCTCCGAGCACGGGCTCGCGGGTGCGCGCGTGGACCGCATCGCCGAGCGCTCCGGCGTCAACAAGCAGCGGATCTACGCCTACTTCGGCAACAAGGAAGCCCTGTTCGCGGCCGTGATGACCAAGGTCTACGCCCATATGTCGGACGCGGTGCCCATCCCCGTCACGGAGGAGGGGCTGCGCTCGTACGTCGGCGAGGTCTTCGACTATCACCGCCAGTCCGACCTCGTGCGGCTGCTGGCCTGGGAGGGTCTGCACTACCGCGACAAGCCGATCCCGGACGAGAAGGAGCGCGAGGCGTACTACGTCCACAAGACGGCCGCGCTCAGCCTCGCGCTCGGCGTCGACGACCCCGCGACGGCCGCCCGCGTGCTCATCGCCCTGATCGGCATCGCGTCCTGGCCGTTCATCGTGCCGCAGCAGCGCCGGCTGATGCTGGGCCCGGACGGGGAGACGGAGAGCGGGTGGGCGCTGCTGCGGGCGAGCGTGGTGGCGCACGGGCACTCGATCATCGACAACGTGCTACAGGGGGCGGTCTGAGCATCTCCGCCTCGTAAGTCGGGCGTACGGCAAGGGAGTTCGGGATTTCCCCGGGCTCCCTTTCTGCTGGTCAGGAAGGCGTAACCATCTGGTTGGTTCTGAAAAACCAACTAGATGGTTGCGCCCGCTCCCGAACCGGGCTACCTTCTTCATCACCAGGCCGGACCCGCTTCGTTCGGGAGTCGCCGGTGTGATCTGACGCAACGTCAATCAGGGGCGCGGCCCCGGAAACTGAGGTCCCTGTGAACAGCAGTACGCCCGTCATCGTCGTCACCGGCGCCACCGGCGGCATGGGCTCGGCCGTCGTCGAGGAGCTCGCCCGCTCGGACGCCACCGTCGTCCTCCTCGGCCGGGACGCGGGCCGCCTGGAGCGGACCCGGCAGGAGATCGACGCCCGCACGGGCGGCGCGGGCCGGCTCGTGACCTACGAGACCGACATCAACTCCGCCGCCTCGGTCGACGCCTGCGTCACCGCCCTGTTCGCCGAGCTCGGCCGGGTGGACGGCCTGGTGCACACCGCCGGCGACGGCCCGCTCGCCCCGCTCGCCGAAACCGACGACGCGATGTGGCAGGCCACGTTCAACGGCAAGCTGATGGGCGCCGTACGGCTCACCCGGGCGCTCGCCGGGCCGCTGGCCGAGGGCGACGGCGGCTCGGTCGTGCTGGTCAGCGGCGTCTTCCGCAAGGACCCCGACCCGCTCTTCCCGGTGAACAGCGCGGTCAACGCCGCCCTCGCCGCCTTCGCCAAGGCCGTCTCCAAGGATCTCGGGCGCAAGGGCGTCCGGGTCAACGTCCTCGACCCCGGTGCCGTCCGCACGCCCCTCTGGGACGAGATCGCCAAGGCGATCGGCGACCGCACCGGTGCCACCGCGGTGGAGGTCACCGCCCAGGTCGCCGCCCAGACCCCGCTCGGCAGGCTGGCCGACCCGGTGGACGTGGCCCGCGTGGCGGCCTTCCTCCTCTCGCCCGCCGCCCGCCACATCACGGGCGCCGCCCTCACCCTCGACGGCGGAGCCTCGGCCGGCCTGTAGCCCGCCGCCCCCTCATCCCGCTCGACCCTCAACCCCCGTACGCCACAAGGAGCTTCGCCATGCCCATCCTCTCCATGACCACCTGGCCCAACCAGACCGACGAGAAGTGCCAGGAGCTCATCGAGGAGCTCACCGCCACCGTGCACCGCGTCATCGGGGCGCCCCTCGACAAGATCACCGTCTACATCCAGGAGATCCCGCAGAACCGCTGGGGCGAGGGCGGAGTGCTCGGCACGAACCCGGAGTTCGCCGAACTCAGCCGCCGCCGCGCCGCGCCGGTGGACGCCTGACCGGCTCCCCGACCCTCGCCTCCCCCCACCCCTTCCTCCAAGGAGAGTTCCCATGGCCATCCTGACCCGGCCCGCGCGGACCGACCGGACCCGGACCCCGGACGGACCGGCAACCGACCCGTCCGGTGGACCGTCCGCCGCACGGTCCACGTCCCCCACCACCGTCCTCGCCGCCGCCCTGCTCGCCTTCTTCGTCATCTCCCTCGACGGCTCGGTCGTCAACGTGGCCCTCCCGGCCATCTCCCACTCGCTGGGCGGCACGATGGCCGACCTCCAGTGGATCGTCGACGGCTACACCCTGATGTTCGCCGCGTTCATGCTGTCGGCCGGTACCTTCTCGGACCGGATCGGCGCCAGCCGCGCCTACGCCTGGGGCCTCGCCTCCTTCACCGTCGCCTCCCTGGCCTGCGGAATCGCCCCCAACCTCGGGACGCTGATCGGCGCCCGCATGGTGCAGGGCGGTGCGGCGGCCCTCATGGTCCCGGCCTCGCTCGCGCTGATCCGGCAGACCTACACCGACCCCGGCAAGCGGGCGCGGGCCATCGCGATCTGGACGGCCGCCGGTTCCGTGGCCGTGGCGGTCGGGCCGGTCATCGGCGGCATGCTCACCAGTGGCCTGAGCTGGCGCGCGGTGTTCTACCTGAACCTCCCGGTCGGCGCCCTCGGTCTCGCCCTGCTGACCCGCATCACCCCCTCGCCGCGCCGGTCGGCGCCGGTCGACCTGGTCGGCCAGCTGTCGGTGGTGGCGTCCCTGGCCGGTCTGACGTACGCCGTGATCGAGGGCGGCCGCGCGGGCTGGACGAGCGGGGACGTGCTGGGCACGCTGGCGCTCGCCGCGGTCGCGATCGCGGTGTTCGTGGTGACGCAGTCCCGGCGCGAGCAGCCGATGGTGCCGCTGAGCATCTTCAAGAACCGCACGGTCCTCGTCTGCCTCGCGGCCGGCTTCACCATCAACGCGGTCTTCTACGGCGCCATCTTCCTGCTCGGCATGTACTTCCAGCAGGTGCGCGGCGCCTCCCCGGTCAGCACCGGCGCGATGTTCATCCCGATGTGCGCGCTGATCTCCATCGTCAACATGGCGGGCGTGAAGCTCGCGGCCCGCAAGGGCGCGTGGGTGCCGATGACGATCGGGCAGCTGGTGATGACGGCGGGCTCGCTGCTGATGCTGACGGTCACCTCCTCCACCTCGTACTGGATCCCGGTGCTGCTGCTGGTCCCGATCGGCCTGGGCGGCGGGTTCGCGGTGCCGTCGCTGACGGCGGCGATCCTGGAGAACGTGGACGGCGAGCGGGCCGGTACGGCGGCGGCGGTGCTCAACACCTTCCGGCAGGTGGGCAGTTGCATCGCGGTGGCGGCGTTCGGCGCGCTGATCGCGGACACGGGGCACTTCCAGCGGGGCTTCGACACGAGCTTCGTGGCGTGCGTGGTGATGCTGCTGGTCACGGCCGTGGGTACGGCGGTGCTGCTGCCTCGGGTCACCAAGAAGGCCGATGCGTAGAGATTCGGCCGCGGGTTCGTCGTGGCTGGTCGCGCAGTTCCCCGCGCCCCTCGGGTGGGTGCGGGGAACCGGCGTTTTCGGCGCACCGGACAGGGACCAGTTTCGCAAACAGCCGTTAAAATACCTTCACGAAGGAATTTAAAGAGGGCAGGATGGACTCATGACCGTGATGGAAGAACGCACCCTTCCCCAGCCCCCACCGGACACCACCCGCACCCGCCTCGCCGGACTGGAGCTCATCCGCGAGCTCGCCCACGAGGGCCCCGCCCCCGGCGCGACCGACCAGCAGCACGCGCGCGGCAAGCTCACCGCCCGGGAGCGCATCGAACTCCTCCTGGACCCGGGCTCGTTCACCGAGGTCGAGGCGTTGCGCCGGCACCGCGCCACCGGGTTCGGCCTGGAGGCCCGCCGCCCCTACACCGACGGTGTCGTCACCGGCTGGGGCACCGTGCACGGCCGGACCGTCTTCGTCTACGCCCATGACTTCCGCATCTTCGGCGGCGCCCTCGGCGAGGCTCACGCCACGAAGATCCACAAGGTGATGGACCTCGCGCTGGCCGCCGGGGCGCCGCTGGTCAGCCTCAACGACGGGGCGGGGGCCCGGATTCAGGAGGGGGTCTCCGCCCTCGCGGGATACGGCGGGATCTTCACCCGCAACGTCGCCGCCTCCGGCGTCCTCCCGCAGATCAGCGTGATGCTCGGCCCCTGCGCCGGCGGTGCCGCCTACTCGCCCGCGCTCACCGACTTCGTCTTCATGGTGCGCGGCATCTCCCAGATGTTCATCACCGGCCCCGACGTCGTGCGGACCGTCACCGGCGAGCAGGTCAGCCAGGACGGGCTCGGCGGTGCCGACGTGCACGCCGATGTCTCCGGCGTCGCCGCCGCAGCGTACGACGACGAGGCGAGCTGCCTGGAGGACGTACGGCATCTGCTGTCCCTGCTGCCGAACAACAATCGCGAACTGCCGCCCTACGAACCGCCGTCGGACGACCCCGAGCGGCGCTGCGAGGCCCTGCTCGACCTGGTGCCGGCCGAGCCGAACCAGGCGTACGACATCCACCGCGTGATCGAGGAGATCGTCGACGACGGCGACTTCTTCGAGGTGCAGCCCACCTGGGCGACCAACCTGGTGTGCGCGCTCGCCCGGCTCGACGGGCATGTCGTCGGCGTCGTCGCCAACCAACCGTCCGCCACCGCGGGGGTGTTGGACATCGCCGCCTCCGAAAAGGGCGCGCGGTTCGTGCAGTTCTGCGACGCCTTCAACATCCCGCTGGTCACGCTCGTGGACGTGCCCGGGTTCCTGCCGGGGGTCGGCCAGGAGCACGCCGGGATCATCCGGCACGGGGCCAAGCTGCTGTACGCGTACTGCAACGCCACCGTGCCGCGCATCTCGCTGGTGCTGCGCAAGGCCTACGGCGGCGCCTACATCGTCATGGACTCGCGCTCCATCGGCGCCGATCTCGCGCTCGCCTGGCCCACCAACGAGATCGCCGTGATGGGCGCCGAGGGGGCCGCGAACGTCGTCTTCCGGCGCGAGATCGCCGCCGCGGACGATCCGGCGGCGGTGCGCGAACGTCGTATCAAGGAGTACAAGTCCGAGCTCATGCACCCCTATTACGCGGCCGAGCGCGGGTTGGTCGACGACGTCATCGACCCTCGGGACACCCGGGCCGTGCTCGTCCGTTCGCTCGCGATGCTCCGGGCGAAGCACGCCGACCTGCCCTCCCGCAAGCACGGGAACCAGCCGGTATGAGCGGCACCGAGGGGCCCCTGCTCAGGGTGGAGCGCGGCGACCCGTCGCCCGAGGAGCTCGCCGCCGCCACCGCCGTACTGCTGGAGCTGGCCCGGCGGGCGCCTGCCGCGGAGGAGCCCGCGCCCGCCCGGACCGCCGCACCCACCTGGCACCGGCCCGCCCTGACCGCGCACCGCGCCGCCGCGTCCTGGCGCCACTGAAGCCCGACCTTCCCGACCCTCCCGACCGAAGGATCACCATGTCCGTGAGCGACACCACGACCGAGTACGCGGGCTACGACCGCAAGCGGCCCACCGCGTACGTCACCACCCACGCCGAGACCTACTCCCTGGAGGAGGTCGTCCGCATCAGCGGCCTCGACGCCGACACCCTCGGCTGGTACGAGCGGCAGGGGCTGATCGAGGGCGCCGAGGAGGACCCGTACGGAGTGCGCGCCTACAGCCCGATCCATCTGCGCTGGCTGGAGTTCCTCAACCACCTGCGCAGCACCGGGATGTCCCCCGCCGACATGAACCACTACGTCGAGCTGTACCGGGCGGGCGACTCGACCATCGCCGCCCGCCGTGAACTGCTCGAAGCGCACCGGGAGTTGCTGCGGCCGCGGGCGGCCGAGTTCGCCGCCACGCTGCGCTACCTGGACTGGAAGATCGGGTTCTACGCGGAGCGGGAGGCCGTGCTCGCCCGGTCCGCCGCGGCGAGCGCGGTGGAGGCGTAGGCGGCGGCGACCGGCTCCAGGCGGAGCACACCGTGCGAGGCGACCGTGTGGACGTCCCGCCACAGGCGGGTGAGTTCGCCGGAGGCGTCGCGGATGTGGGCGCCGCCGGTGCGGAAGAGGCGGTCCACGGCGTCGGCGAGGAGGCCGGCGGCCACGGCCGCGTCCCGCTGGTTGCCGGTGACGAGGGCCGGGGTGACCGGCGCGGTGTCGGCGCGGTGCGCGGCCCGCTCCAGGAGCAGACCGGCCGCGTCGATGTGGGCCGAGGCCACGGTGAGCGTCTCGCGCACCGCCGCGCTGTCGTGCTGCGGGCGCCCGCTGCCGGGCGCCTTGGAGGCCGCCCATCGCGACCACACCGCCAGCGCCCGGCGGGCCGCGCCCAGCGCGGGCGCGCAGAACATCAGTCCGCCGGCCAGCTGGGCGGGCGCGGTGTGACAGCGGGGGAGGTCCGGGGCGCCGGCCCCACGCATCAACTCCGCCATCGGGAAACTGAGTTCGTGCGGGACAAAGGCGTCCCGTACGACCGCGGTGTGGCTGCCGGTGCCGCGCAGTCCGGTGGCGTCCCAGGTGTCGAGTACGTCGACGGCGGCGCCCGGCACCGCGAACACCCGCGTCTCCCCGTCGTCCGCCACGGGCGCGGCGACCAGCACCCACTCCGCGCTGTCCACACCGCTGACGCACCCCCAGGTGCCGGTCAACCGGCAGCCCCCCGGCGCAGGTTCGGCACGCCCGGACGGTGGCATCAGCGCCGCCGCTATCCGTACGTCGGGGTGGGCGCCCCACAGTCTGCGCTGCCCCTCCTCGGGCAGCAGCGCGGCGAACCGGCCGTGCGCGGCCCACAGCATGCCGACCCAGGCGGCCGACGTACAGGCCTCGCCGACCCCGGCGACCTCGTGCAGCAGGTCGGTGAACGTCCCTTCCGTACCGCCCCACCGGCGGGGCACGAAGTGCCGGGCCAGCCCGGTGGCGGCGAGTGCGGCGACGACCTCGGGTGCCAACCGGCCCTCACGGTCGGCGTCTTGGGCGTGTTCGGCGGCGGTGGCTGTCGCGGTGGTGGGGGGCATGTGACTGCTCCTAGTCATCTCTGTCAGGATCAGGTAAAAAAAGTGCGTTCAAGAAGGTATTGTTCGAGGCAATCGGCCGAAGGGGACCGTGATGGCGAAACAGGCGCGCTCACTGCGCACCCATGAACTGGTCCTCGACGCCGCAGCGGCCGAGTTCGTCCGCCATGGTTATCCGCGCGCCAACCTCCAGCACGTGGCCGCCCGCACCGGGCTGACCAAGGGCGCCCTGTACGCCCACTTCGCCTCCAAGGAGAAGCTGGCGCGGGCGCTCACCGACCACCTCGACCGGGTCGTCGACGAACTCCTCGCCCGGCACAAGGACGCGGACCTCCCGGCGAACGAGCGGTTGCGTGCCCTGTGCTGCGCCCTCGCGGAGCGTGTGGAGTCGGACGTACGGTTCAACGCGGCGCTGCGCCTGGTGATGGACGACGCCCAGTCGGCGCCCGAACCCCCGCGGCTCCCGGCGGACTTGAGGGCGTTGTCCGCGGAGTCGCTGGCCGATCTCGCCGTGGTGATCCTGGTGGGCGCGTACTACACGGCCCCCGATCCGGAGCGGCGCGGACTGGCCGAGCGGGTGCGGGGGCTGTGGGACGCGGTGGACGGGCGTCAGGCCGTAGAGGAAACGGGCGCCCGGTGAGCCGGGTGAGCGGTGCCGTCCGCCGCCTGGGCGCCCCACAGGGTGCGGCAGGTGGCCACCGAGGTGCCGTTCTGCACGGCGTCCAGGGTCATCCGGGTGGTGCCGGAGCCGGTGTCGGGCTGCCGCTCGCGCACCACCAGGTCGATGGGGGCGTCCAGTTCGCCGAAGGCCTGGCAGTCGACCTCCATGCCGAGCAGGCCGTGCCCGGCGCCGCGGGCCATGTCGCCGGGGTGCAGCAGGAGGTGGCCGAGCTGGCGGAAGCCCTCCAGGGTGACCATCAGCGGGACGTGGTCGCTGGGGTGGTCGAAGAAGATCGGGTGCTCGACGTCGATGAGCAACTGCCAGGGGGTGTCGGTGCGTTCGCGCACCAGCACGCTGTCCTTGGCGCGCAGCCGGCCCACCGCGGCCGGGTGCACCCGCTCCAGCGCGCGCGGCGCCGGGCCGGTGACGGCGACGCCGCGCGGCTTGGCGCCCCGGCCGCGCAGCATGGCGTACCGCTTGTCGTCGACGGCGACGACGTGCAGAGCGCCGCGTCCGCAGGCCCGGCCTGCCACGGTGAGGACGACGTCGAGGCGCATGCCGAAGCGGTGCGGCGGACGGTTGCCGACCCACGCCCACTCGGCCTCCAGGACCACCGGGACCGGTTCGCCGCCGATGCGCAGGGCGGCCGGGTCGGTGATCTCGAACTCCGAGCCGAAGCCGATGAAGCGGTGGGTGAGCGGCACGTCGTAGTAGGCGTGCGCGAGGTAGACCAGGGCCTGGCGGATGGTCTCCATGAACAGCAGCGGGTCACTGGTGCCGTCGCTGCCCGGCGAGTAGAGGGCGTGGTCGCGCGGCCACTGGGCGGCGACCAGGAAGGAGTGCTCGTCGGTGCGGACGGCGTCGGTGAGGAAGACCTCGGCGATGGCGGCGCGGTGCACCATGTGGCGCGGGACCGGCTGGAGGTAGCTGAGCTGCGGAGCGTGCACTTCCGCTCGTACGGCGGTCGAGCCGGCCGTGGCGCGTATGGGCGTGGAGACGGGTGTCACGACAGGCTTGTGAACAGGTGTGACGACAGGCTGATGCATGGTCTGTACCCCCAGTGAACGATTCACGCAGACAGCAACACCGGCACAACACCGGCACAGGACGTCCGCCGGTCGAGCCGAGACTTACAATACATTCCCGAAGGTATATTTCAAGGAACGCCAGAGGATGGACAGCATGGCCGTGGAACGCAGCGCAGCCAGGTCCCGGCCCGCCCGGGACACCGCCCCCCGCCACCGGGACACGGGCCTGAAGCAGGAGCGGGCCGTGCGCACCCGCGCCCAGGTCCTCGACGCGGCGGCGGAGGCCTTCGCCACCCAGGGGTTCCCCGCGGTGACCGTGCAGGACGTGGCCGCCCTCGCCGGAGTGACCAAGGGCGCGGTCTACTTCCACTACGCCAACAAGGAGGCCCTCGCGCAGGCCTGCGCCGAGGAGTTCTACCACCGGATCGGCGTCATCGGGCAGGAGGTCGAGGAGTCCGACCTCTCCCCGCTGCGGGCGGTGACCGAGCTGCTGGAGCGCACCGCGAGGGCGTTCCGGGACGAGACGATGGTCCAGGCCGGCGCCCGCCTCCAGATCGAACGGTCCCTGATCGGCGCCGAGATGCCCATGCCCTACCTCGGCTACACCGAGTCCCTCACGGCCTGGCTGCGCCAGGCCCAGGAGGCGGGCCAGCTCCCCGCGGGCACCTCGCCCGAGGCCACGGCCCGCGTCCTCGTCTCCGCCTTCTTCGGCGCCCAGCACATCTCCTGGGTCCTCAACGACCGCGCGGACATCGCGGACCGGGTGCGGGAGATCCTGACGGCGGTGGTCCCGATGGCGACCCGGAACGCGGAGTGAGATGACGACCCGCGTGGACCTGGACCGCGCCCTGGAGGTCGCGACCCGACTGGCCGACGAGGCGGCGGAGTTGATCCGTCGCCCGCGCCCCGAGGCGGTCCGGGAGAAGGACGGCCCCGCCGACATCGTCACCGACACCGACGAGGCCGTGGAGCGCCACGTCCGCGAGACGCTCGCGGCGGCCTTCCCCGGCCACGGGATCGTCGGCGAGGAGTACGGCGTCACGGCGGGCGCCCCGGACGCCCCGCACTGGGTCGTCGACCCGGTCGACGGCACCACCAACTACGCCCACGGCATCGGCTGGTGCTCCTTCTCCCTGGGCCTCGCCGCCCCCGACGGCACCCCGCTGCTCGGCGTGGTCGCGGACCCCTGGCGCCGCGAGACGTTCACCGCGGTCAGGGGGCGCGGCGCCCGCCTCAACGGCACCCCGGTCCACGCGGCCCCCCACACCACCCTCACCGGCCACGTCTTCCTCACCGAGTGGGCGGCCCACGCCCACTGGCCCGGCCTGGACGCTCTCCTGTCCGACCTCGCCGACCGCCACTGCACGGCCCGCGTGATGGGTTCGACGGCACTCTCCCTGGCCCAGGTGGCGGCGGGCCGGGCCACGGCGGCGGCGATCGGCTCCTTCCACCACGTCGACGGCCTCCCGGCCCTCCTGATCGCCCGCGAGGCGGGCGCGGTGGCGGTACCCGAACTCCCCTCCTACGGCGATCCGTTGCTGCTGGCGGCGCCGGGGGTGGCGGCGGAGGCGCTGGAGGTGTGGCGCACGCAGGTGACCGCGCGCCGGTAGCAGGCGCCTACCGCCGGACCGACAACTCCGGGCTCAGCTCACGGACTTGTATCCACCCCACCCGGTGGCGATCTTCGTGCGGCCGCCGAAGGAGCCCGTGCCGTTGCCGTTGTTGCGCCAGAGGTAGCCGCTGGTGTCCCGGGACACGAGGTCGGCCTTGCCGTCACCGGTGATGTCCCCGACGCCGACGATCACGTCGTACGAGCCGCCCCAGCCGGTGAACAGCTTCACCGGCGCCTTGAAGGTGCCGTCGCCCTTGCCGTCGTACCGGTAAAGGGTGTTGGCCTTGTCCTGGGCGAGCAGATCCCCGACGCCGTCGCCGTTGAGGTCACCGGTGCCGACGACCTTCTTGTACGTCTTCCAGTTGGCGTAGAGCTTCACCCGCGCCGACAGCTTGCCCGTGCCGGTCCCCTTGTAGAGGTACACGGCGCCGGTGGCGGAGTCGCGGGCGAGCAGGTCCGGGCGGCCGTCCTTGGTCACGTCACCGGGTGACGTCAGGACGTCGTACTGGGTCCAGCCGCTGGTGCCAAGGGTCGTGTACGGCGTCGACGGGGTGACCGCCTTGCCGCAGCCCGGCGTGTACCGCCGCAGCGCCCCGGAGCTCAGCCGCACCAGCACGTCGTTGCAGCGGTCGCCGTTCAGGTCGCCGTAGGACACGAACCTGGCGCTCGTCGGCCAGCCGCTGCCGGTGACCTTGCCGGAGAAGGTGCCCGTGCCGGTGCCCCGTTGGACGGTGAGCGCGCCGGAGGAGTTGAGGGTCAGCAGGTCGCCGATGCCGTCGTTGCCGGCGTGGTCGCGCGGCGCCGCCGAGCCGTCCGTCACCTTGGTCGCCCCGGAGCGGGTGAGGGCCGCGCCGGTGCCGTCGGCGGGGGCGGCGGTGAGGGTCCAGGCGTACGTGCCGTTCGGGACGAGGCGGCCGGTGGCGTCCTTGCCGTCCCAGGCGGCCGACAGGAGGCCTCGGGCCGCCGCTCCGGTCAGGGTGCGGACGGTGGCGCCGGACGCCGAGCGGATGGTGACCTTCCAGGAGGCGGCGGGCTTGGACAGCCACCAGGTCCCGGACCAGCCGGCCGGCTTGGGGGTGACGGTCGCGTCGATCGCGGTGAGGGCGGAGGTGGGGACGCCGGTCGGGACGATGTGGACGCGCTGCTCCCGGTCGGCGTAGGCGACGCTGCCGCCGAAGCGGTCCACGGTCCAGCTCGTGCCCGGTCCGACGTCGTCCGGGCCGATGTCGGTCCAGTCGGCGAGCTTGTGCTTCGGCAGGTCGGTGTAATTCCCGCTCGACGGAAGACCGTTGTGGAGGTCGAAGAGGGTCAGGCCGCTGACCGACTGGATACCGCCGAAGGCCTCTACGAGGTAGCCGTCGCCGAGCAGGACCAGGCCCTCCGGGGCGGTGGCCGTCTTCTTGGTCGTACGGTCGTACACGCCCGAGCCCTGGACGTCACCCCAGTAGTCCTCGCACACCCAGTACACAAAGCGGCCCACGGCCTGGAGGCGGGACGGGGTGCAGCCGTTGCGGGTGGTGAAGGACTCCCCGGCGGTGCCGGCGGGAAGCGTCGTCGCCGTCACCTTGCCGCCGCTCGCCGCGCCGCTCCACAGGGTGTCGCCCCAGACGGCCGCGGCGACCCGGTCGCGCTTGAGGAGTACCTTGCCCGCGCCGGTGAACTCGACGACGTACTGCTTGCCCGAGGAGGCACCGTCGACGACGCCGTACCGCCCGGAGAGGTCCCGCAACCACGGAGTGCTGTCGCCGGTGTCGACGGTCGGGCCCCCATCGGCGTCGCCGTTGGCGCGCAGCATGGTCAGACCGGACTCGGTGGAGTCCCTGCGGCCGTGGAAGCCGGTGCCGTCGGCGAACATCTGGATGCAGCGGGGCTGGTACAGGGAGCAGCTGCCGTCCCAGCCGCTGACCAGGCCGTCCACCGTGGACTTGGCGATCCCGCTGCCGGTGAGCCAGGTGCTGCGGTAGGCGCCGATGATCGTGTCCGGCTCGTACAGCGTGCTGTTGTCGGCCGTGGTGAGGACGCCGCTGCCGAGGGAGAGGCCGTGGATCTGCGCGGGCATCGGGTCGACGGCCGTCACGCGGGTACGGGTGAGAGCGCCGTCGGCGCCCTGCGCGATGCGGTAGATGCCCCAGTCGAGGTCGCCGCGCTCGAGATACTGCGCGGCGCCCGCGACGAGGAGGGAGCCGTCGGGCGCTTGGACCATGTTGTGCGCGGACGGGTTCATGACCTTGGCCATGTCGGTGTCCGTGCCGTCGGTGCTGAAGGCGAACAGCGGCTGGCCCCGGTACTTGTCGTCGCCGGGGGCGGTCGGTTCCCGGCCGATCAGCTTGTCGCCGACGACCTGGTACGACGCGTCGGAGCTCAGGGACGCCGTGTCGAAGATCCGCGGCGGGGCCGACAGGTCGTCACGGTCGTACAGGTCGGCCTTGCCGCGCCCGGGCCGGAGCCGCAGCACCGAGCCCTCGGACAGCCGGAAGCCGGTCACTTCCCAGTGGTCCGTGTCGTTCACCCGGTCGGGCAGCGCGCTGAACACGCCGGTGGTGAGGTCGATGATGCCCCAGTGGCGTTCGTCGCCGTTCTCGTAACGGAGGATGACGGACCGCGCGTCGCCGTCCTCGACCGGGAGGTACTTCCTTCCCTCCGGCAGTCCGGTCACCGGAGTCTCGGCGACCCCGCCACCGTCCTGGGCGCGCAGCAACCGCAACGCGCCGGTGCTCCTGTTCGCGGTGAGGACCGTGTCTCCGAAGGTGCCCCGGTACTCGTCGTACTCCGACACCGGTACGACCGTCGAGCCGCCGCCCTTGAGGAGGGTGACCTGGTCGTCCTCCTCGGAGTAGAGGGCCACGGTGTCGGAACCTCGCCCGTAGTAACCGGTCTGGAAGGACGGGGACGACAGGTAGGTGCCGTGGTCGATGTCGTACTGGACCGGCACGTCCAGCCGTTGCCCCAGTTCCGTGGTGGTGCCGGAGGCGTAGTCCGTCCACAGGAACCGGTCGTCGCCCTCCTGCGTCCAGAGGAACCCGCTGGTCCCCGCGTTGAGGATCTGCGTGGCCCGGGGCACGGCCCGCGCGGCGGCCGGTACGACGACCTCCCCGGCCGTGGCGGCGACGGACGGTGACGGCAGCGCGGCGAGCGGGACGCTCAGCGTCAGCGCCGCCGCCAGGACGGCCGCCGTACGGGCAGAGGGTCTGTGTCGGCCAGGTCGGGCCACGGTTCCTCCGGAAGGCAAGAAGAAGCATGGCGGGACATACGGCGACCCACTGATCGCTTCCCCGGCCCCCCGGCCGCTCCCCCCACGCGGGTGGGGGGAGACTAACAGCATGGGCATGGCAAGGTGCCAGGCGGTCGGGTCAGACCGTCGGCGAGGCGCTGAACAGGTGCTTCTGGTCGCCGCCGCCGTCGCTGTCCCAGTCGAGGTGCAGCTCGCCGTCGCCCAGCCCCTTGCCGGAGCCGATCTTGTAGCTGATCGTGCCCGTGGTGTACGAGTTGTTGTAGTTGCCGTTGGAGTCGCTGTCCTCCAGCTTGTCCTCGATGCCGTAGAAGTTCTTGGACTTCTTCACCGGGTCCGTGCCGGACTGCGACTTCTTGATCTGGACCTTGAAATAGGCGGAGTCGAAGATCGTGTAGTCGTCGACCTGACCGTACGCCGGGCCGTCCCAGCTGATCTTGGCGTAGCTGTAGACGGTGGAGCCGGAGCGCTTCGCGCACACCTTGACGGTGAAGTCCCAGTTGTCGGCCCACGGACCCGAGTACGAGGGGTCGTCGACGGACTTCGTGCTGGTGGTGCACTTGTAGTCGGCGGCGGCGGCCGGGGTCGCGGCCGTGATCGCCGTGGTGCCCGCGAGCGCGGCGACGACAACCGCGGCGGACGTGGCGCGCTTCAACTTGCGCATGATGGAGGGCCTTTCTCGGTGCATGTGGGGTTCACTCGCTGCACGGGAGGTGTGGGGGAGTACCTCGGGCGTGACCGCCCTGCGCGCGTCGTCATGCAGCGGGCTCGATCGTAACCGGGCCATGATCAGCGGGAGTTGGCGTACCGGCCGGGAGCTCTGATCTTTCACGAGAAGCCCGTGAGGTTTCACATTCGTACCACCAGAGCGCTGTCGGATGGTTACTCTCGGCTATGAGTCGAGCATGCGAGGGGTGACCGCCCATGGCACACGTCCGCCGAGACCTTGATCCCAGCGCGTCCCCGCTGGACTACTACGGCTACGAGTTGCGGCGGCGCCGCGACAGCGCGGGGCTGACCCTGGGTGAGCTGGGGTCGATCATCTTCTGCACGGGGTCGCTGGTGGGCCAGATCGAGTGCGCGCAGAAGGTGCCGACGCGGGAGTTCAGTGAGCGGGTGGATGCGGCGCTGGGGACGGAGGGGTTCTTCTCGGGGTTGGTGGGGCTGGTGTTGCAGAGCCAGTTGCCGAGTTGGTTCCAGCCGTACGCGGCGATGGAGGCGAAGGCGACGTACATCTCCACGTACCAGTGTCAGGTGGTGTACGGGTTGTTGCAGACGGAGGCGTATGCACGCGCCGTGCTCGCCACCGGCAATCCGGGAAAGCTCGATGAGCAGGTCGCGGCCCGGATCGAGCGGCAGCGCATCCTTGAGCGCGAACAGCCGCCGCTGCTTCTGGTGGTGCTCGACGAGGCAGTGCTGCGTCGTGAGATCGGCGGCGTGGAGGTCATGCGCGAACAACTCCGCCACCTGCTGGACCTCGGCGAGAGGCGGTGGCTGCGGATCCAGGTGCTGCCGTTCGGAATCGGTGAACACGCCAACCTGGTCGGCTCGTTCAACCTGCTCCGTTTCGACAAGGACCCCGATCTCGTCTACACCGAGGACGTGATCTCGGGGCACATGACCGCCAGCCCGGAAACGGTTCGAGAGGCCACGCTTCGTTACGCTAGCTTGCAGGCAGCCGCGCTCTCCGTGGAGGATTCGGCGGAACTGATCAAGCGCGTACTGGAGGAACGTTATGGGCAGCACTCCGGACCTGACCAACTCTCCGTGGCGTAAGTCCAGTTACAGCGGCAACACGGGCGGCGACTGCGTGGAAGTCGCCCCCACCCCCACCACCCACATAGCCGTCCGCGACTCCAAGCACCCCACCCTGGGCCACCTCCGCGTCACCCCCGCCACCTTCACCGCGTTCGTGCACTGGCTCAAGTGATCACCACCCCGTACGCAGCAGGTGATTGAGGAGCAACGCCAGCAACGCCTGCGCCAGCAGCCACCCCCGCGGCCGGGTCAGGAACGCGCACGCGGGGAGCAGCCACACCGCGAACGGCAGCCAGATACGCTCCGTCTCCGCCTTGCTCATGCCGGACAGGTCGGCGACCAAGAGGGCCAGCAGCGCGGCGGCCACCAGCAGCGCGAGGCGCCTCGCGTCGGAGCGGTCGCCGCGCTCCCGGCGTAGCAGCACCGCGCCCGTGCGGCGCAGACCCGCCGCCGTCGCCAGGCCGGTGATCAGGACCGTGCAGGCCAGGTTCGCCCACACCCAGTAGCCGTACGGGCGGATGCCGCCCGCGCCCTGGTTGTAGCGGGTCACCAGTAGGCGGTACGCCTCCCACCAGTCGAACCCGGCGAGCGTGAACACGGTCGGGACGACGGCCAGTCCGGCGAGCAGCGGTACCAGGAGGACGGGGCGCGGGCGGGCCAGGACGAGGACCGCCGCCGCGATCAGGGCGACGAGTGTGAGGCCGTAGGAGAGGTAGCAGGTCAGGCCGAAGAGCAGGCCGGACGCTCCCGCGCACCACAGTGACCCCCGCGTGACCGCCAGCGCCAGCAGCGCCACCGCCCAAGCCGCGACCGCGGCGAAGTACGCGTCCGCCGACGTGCCCATCCACACCGCCGCCGGGGCCAGGACCAGGAAGGGGGCCGCCCGGCGGGCGAGGGTCTCGTCGGCCAGGGCGCGGATCGTGACGAGTACGGCCACGCACGCCGTCGCGCCGACCACGATGCACCACACCCCGGCCCAGCCGCCGCCCCGCAGCCCGACGCGGTCGAGGAGGACGAAGGTGAGGGTCGCGGCGGGCGGGTGGCCGGCGATGTGCGCGGGCCAGTGGTCGGGGGAGCCGAGCAGGATGTGGTCGGTGAAGGTGCGCAGGGTGCCGTGGATGTCGTCGAAGCGGTCGATGACCTGGAGGTATTCGTAGCGGGTGGTCAGGCGGCGGGCGATGCCGCGGTGCCAGCCGTCGATGAGGGCGAGGGAGAAGATCCATGCCGTGGCCGTGCCCCAGGCCGCCGGCAGCAGGGCCCGCCAGGGGAGACGGGCGGCGAGGGCGGGGCCGTAGACGATGGTCGCGGCGGCGACGAGGACGGCCGCCGGGGTGCCGGGCCCGAGGTGCGGGTCCCAGTTGGCCAGGAGCGGGGGCCAGGACACGAAGAGCGTGTGGCGGGTGTCCTGGATGTGGCGGCCGACCAGGACGGCGGCCGTCACCAGCAGGGCCGCGGCACCGGCGGCGTACAGATCTCGGCGGAGGGCGCGGGAAGGCGAGCGGGTCACGCCGGAGACGCTAGGCCGGGTGGCGGCCCGTGACCCGTCTCCCGGGCCGGACGTCAGCGTTTCGTCATGGGTCGCGCACCCTTTCTTGGGGTGGTCCGGGCCTACGGTCGCCCCATGCGAGACGATCCACGGCTTCCTTCCACCCCCGGTTTCTGGCGCAGCCCGCTGCGCGGTCCCTGGTTCACCTCGGTGCTGGGACTCGTCCTGCTCGTCGGCATCACCGTGCTGTTCGTGACGGGACTGGTCTCGTACGCCGCCTACAACCCGGACCTGTCGCCGGTGAACGACAAGACCCCGGACAAGGGCCTGCTCGGCTTCTACCTCTTCGCCTGGCCGACCCACCCGCACTGGCTGTACCGGCTCAACCAGGGCGTCCACGTCACGCTCGGGATCACGCTCATCCCGGTGCTGCTGGCCAAGCTGTGGTCGGTGGTGCCGAGGCTGTTCACGCTGCCCCCGGCCCGCTCGCTCGCCCACGCGCTGGAGCGGATCTCGCTGCTCCTCCTGGTCGGCGGCGGCCTGTTCGAGTTCGTCACGGGCGTCCTCAACGTCCAGCTCGACTACGTCTTCCCCGGCTCCTTCTACCCCCTGCACTTCTACGGCGCCTGGGTCTTCTTCGCCGCCTTCGTCGCGCACGCCTGCCTCAAACTCCCGGCGGCGCTCAGGGCCTTGAGACACCTGCGGGAGGAGCCCGGCGGCGGACACCTGCGAGATGAGCCCGGCAGCGACCTCGTCTCGCCGCGTCCCGCCGCCCCGACCGTCTCCCGCCGGGGCGCGCTGTGGTTCGTCGGAGGCGGCTCCCTGCTGCTCTTCGTCACGACCGTCGGCCAGAGCCTCGGCGGCCCCCTGCGCCGCACCGCGCTCCTCGCCCCGCACGGCGGCCGCGACCCCGGCAGCGGCCCGAACGGCTTCCAGATCAACAAGACGGCCGCCTACGCCGGGATCTCCGCGAGCGAGACCAGCGCGGAGGCGTGGCGCCTCGTCGTGACCGGCCGCACCGGCACCGTCCGGCTGAGCCGCACCGACCTGCTCCAACTCCCGCTGCACAGCTCCGCGTTGCCCATCGCCTGCGTGGAGGGCTGGTCGACCTCGGACCAGTGGTGGCGCGGGGTGCGGCTGCGCGACCTCGCGGCCCTGGTCGGCTATGACCGTGACGATCCGCCGGACGTGTTCGTGGAGTCCCTCCAGCGCCACGGCGCCTTCCGTCGCGCCGCCCTGCGCGCCAACCAGGTCGCCGACCCGCGTTCCCTCCTCGCCCTCTTCGTCAACGGCGAGGAACTGTCCCCCGACCACGGCCACCCGGCACGCGTCATCGTGCCCGCGGCACCCGGTGTGCTGAACACCAAGTGGGTGGCCCGGCTGACGTTCGGAGACCTGTGATGCGCAAGGTGGTTGTCGGCAGCCCGCTCCACATCCTGCTGCTCGGCTGCTCGTTCGCCCTCGCCGCCTACGCGGGGGTACGGCTGCTCGCCGACGACTGGTTCGGGGTGGCGCTGTGGCTGGTGGGCGCGGCCCTGCTGCACGACCTCGTGCTGCTGCCGGTGTACGCGGTCGCGGACCGGGTGGTCGTACGGGGCCTGGGAGCGGCCGGGCGCCGGGAGTGGGCGATGTACGTCCGTGTACCGGCCGCCCTGTCCGGGCTGCTCCTGCTCGTCTGGTTCCCGCTGATCAGCGGCATGGTGGACCGGCGCTACCGGTCCGCGACGGGGCTCTCCCCGGACGGCTTCCTCGCGCGCTGGCTGCTGATCACCGCGGTCCTGTTCGGCGGGTCGGCGCTGTTGCTGGCGGTGCGGGTGCGGGTGCGGGTGCGCAGGGCGACGAAACTGCGTCCGCCGGCCGACCACTGACGTTCCCGCTCCCAGCCGCGTGCGTAGCGCAGCAACGCCGGGGTGCCCAGGCGCGCCCAGGGGAAGGGGGCGCCGGAAGTGGTGCGGGCGTCGGTGAGGTGGACGTGGACGCGTTCGTCGACGTCCACCGGTGCCGTTTCGGCGATCAACAGGCCTTGGGGCTTGAGGAGTTGGGCCACCCGGTCGAGCAGGGCGCTGGGGTCGCCGCCGATGCCCACGTTGCCGTCCATGAGGAGCACCGTGTCCCAGCGGGCCTCGCCGGGGAGGGGGTCGAAGACCGAGCGGTGCAGGGCCTGACCGCCCAGGCGGATGGTGTGGGCCACGGCGGCCTCGCTGACGTCGATGCCGAGTGCTGCGCGGGCTTGTGCGGCGAGTTCGGCGACGAGGCGGCCCGGGCCGCAGCCGACGTCCAGGACGGTGCCTTCGCAGTGGTCCAGGACCTGGCGGTCCACCTCGTCGGCGCGGGCGCACCAGCGTTCCACTTCCAGGGGCAGGAGCCAGCCGTCCGTGCGGCGGAGGAAGAGGGGGCCTTGGCCGGTGCGGAGGGCTTTTGCGTAGGGGTCTGCTGTGGCCCAGGCTGTGGTCATCGTTTGGCCGCGGGCCGGTGGGGGCTGGTAGCGCAGTTCCCCGCGCCCCTAAAAGCCTTGTACCTGGCGAGTGTTGAAGCGAACCGTCCGCCAGGGACCAAAGCCGCCACCACCCCCGCATCCTCAGCCGTATCCACATCCCGCAGCCTCGGCAGCTCCCGTACCCGCAACCCCGCCGCCACCAGCCGCTCCCGCTGCACCGCCCCCGTCACCGGCGTCGACATCGGCACCCCCAGGAGCAGCCTCGGATCGGGGGCCGCCAATCCCAGTGCCCAGAAACCCCCGTCCTCCGCCGGACCGAAATAGGCGTCGCAATCCGCGAAGTCCACCGTCAGCAGTTCCGGCGTCACCTGTGGGGTGTCCATGCCGATCAGCAGGGCCGGGCCCGTGCAGTGGGCGAAGGCGGCCGCCAGCCGTTCGTCCAGGCCGCCCGCGCACTGGCGTACGACCTCGAAGCCGGGCGGCAGCCAGGGGCCGGGCTCGCCGGCGAGGACCAGGACCCTGCGGTCGGCCGGGGTCGCCGCCACGGTGTCCAGGGTGTCCGCGAGGGACGCCTCCGCGAGGGCGGCCGCCTCCTCGGGGGTGAACGGTGGGGTCAGCCGGGTCTTCACCCGGCCCGGCACCGGTTCCTTGGCGATGACGAGCAGCGTGGTCACCGTACGGCCCTCCCCGCGGTCGGAGCCTCGCCGAGCACGCGGCTCATGTCGCGTACCGCCTGCCAGGTGCCGCGCCAGGTGCCCGTCACCTTCGAGGCGCCGGTGCGCGGCAGGTAGGGCACGTCGTGCTCGGTGATCCGCCAGCCGGCGTCGGCCGCGCGGACGACCATCTGGAGGGGGTAGCCGCTGCGCCGGTCCGTGAGGTCGAGGGCGAGCAGCTGCTCGCGGCGGGCGGCGCGCAGGGGGCCGAGGTCGTGCAGGCGCAGGCCGGTGCGGCGGCGCAGCATGCGGGCGAGGGCGAGGTTGCCGGCGCGGGCGTGGGCGGGCCAGGCGCCGCGGGCCTGGGGGCGGCGCCGGCCGAGGACCAAGTCGGCCTCCTTCTCCTGGACTTCGCGGACGAAGGGGATGAGGAGCCCGGGGTCGAGGGAGGCGTCGCAGTCGCAGAAGCAGACCACCTCGGCGGTGGCGGCGGTCAGGCCGGCGTGGCAGGCGGCGCCGAAGCCGCGGCGCGGCTCGTGCACGACGGTCGCGCCGAGACTGCGGGCGAGGTCGGCGGAACCGTCGGTGGAACCGTTGTCGACGACGAGGGCGCGCCAGCCCGCCGGAATCCGGCTCAGCACCCAGGGCAGGGCCTCGGCCTCGTCCAGGCAGGGCAGCACCACGTCGACGTCGGAAAATGTCGTCGTCACGGTTTCACCCTACGAACGCGAATCGGTCATACCGGACTCCTGCTCCTTACGAAACGCGGACGTCGGCGGCCAGGCCCCGCTCGAGTACGGCATCGGAGGGTGCCCGGTGCCAGGCTGGAGGTATGCAGCAGCAGCCGAATGTGGACGGCGGTCCCTCCCGGATCCTCGTCGTGGACGACGATCCCACCGTCGCCGAGGTCGTCGCCGGGTACCTGGACCGCGCGGGATACGTGGTCGACCGGGCAGACGACGGGCCCACGGCCCTCGCCCGCGCCGCCGCCCACCGGCCCGACCTGGTCGTCCTGGACCTGATGCTGCCCGGCATGGACGGCCTGGAGGTGTGCCGCCGGATGCGCGGTCACGGCCCGGTCCCGGTCATCATGCTCACCGCCCGGGGCGACGAGGACGACCGCATCCTGGGCCTGGAGGTCGGCGCCGACGACTACGTCACCAAGCCCTTCAGCCCCCGTGAGCTGGTGCTCAGGGTCGAGTCGGTGCTGCGCCGCAGCAGGCCCGCGCCCTCGGGGCAGCGGCTGGGCGCGGCCGGTCTCGCCGTGGACCCCGAGGCCCGCCGGGCGACCAAGAACGACACCGAACTCGCCCTCACCCTCCGCGAGTTCGACCTCCTCGCCTTCTTCCTGCGGAACCCGGGGCGGGCGTTCGCCCGCGAGGACCTGATGCGGGAGGTGTGGGGCTGGGACTTCGGCGACCTGTCGACCGTCACCGTCCACGTCCGCCGCCTGCGCGGCAAGATCGAGGACGACCCGGCCCGCCCCCGGCTGATCCAGACGGTGTGGGGCGTGGGCTACCGCTTCGACCCCACGGGCACCGAGGAGGCCTCGTGAACGACACCCTCCTCATCGCCCTGTACGCCTTCCTCGGCGCCGCGGGCACCGGGCTGGCCGGCGCCGTCGTGCTGCGGGTGGTCCGGCACCGCTCGCTGACCGTGTCCATGGCGGTGGTGGCGGCCGTCGGCGTGGTGGCGATGCTGGCCGGGACCCTCGCCGTCGCCTGGGCGATGTTCCTGTCCCCGCACGACCTGACCGTGGTCACGACGGTCGTGGCGATGGCGGCCGTGGTCTCCCTCGCCACCGCGTTCCTGCTGGGCCGCTGGGTCGTCGCCCGCAGCCGTGAACTCGCGGTCGCGGCCCGCTCCTTCGGGGACGGCGGCAGCTTCGCCGCACCCTCCGTCCCGGCGACGGCCGAACTGGAGTCGCTGAGCCGCGAATTGGCCGCCACCAGCGCTCGCCTGGCCGAATCCCGGGAGCGTGAACGGGCGTTGGAGACCTCCCGGCGTGAACTGGTCGCCTGGATCTCGCACGACCTGCGCACCCCGCTGGCCGGACTGCGCGCGATGTCGGAGGCGCTGGAGGACGGCGTCGCCGCCGACCCCGGCCGCTACCTCCGCCAGATCCGCACCGAGGTCGAACGCCTCAACGACATGGTCGGCGACCTCTTCGAGCTCTCCCGCATCCACGCGGGCACGCTGCCGCTGTCGTACGCCCGGATCTCCCTCTACGACCTGGTCGGCGACGCCCTCGCGGGCGCCGACCCGCTGGCCCGGGAGCTGGGCGTACGGCTGGTGGGCGACCGCATCGAGCCGGTGCCGGTGGAGGTGGACGGCAAGGAGATGAGCCGGGTCCTCGGAAACCTCCTGGTCAACGCCATCCGCCGGACCCCGGCCGACGGCACGGTCGCGGTGGCCGCCGAGCGCGCCGCCGACGGGGCCGTGGTCCTGTCGGTCACGGACGGCTGCGGCGGAATCCCCGAGGAGGACCTGCCCCGCGTCTTCGACACCGGCTGGCGCGGCAGCCACGCCCGCACCCCTCCGGCGGGGGCGGGCCTGGGCCTGGCGATCGTCCGGGGGATCGTGGAGGCCCACCAGGGCCGGGCGACGGTACAAAACATTCCCGGCGGCTGCCGTTTCGAGGTGGTGCTGCCCGTCGCCGCTTCCTGAACACGGGCAGCACCACCGGTCCTTGGGCCTATCCCTGTACGTCCCGCATGCCGGCCCGCGCGAACTCCGCCATGCCCTCCTCGAAGCCGACCTCGGCCTTCCACCCCAACTCGCCGCGCAGCCGCGCCGAGTCGGCGGTGATGTGCCGTACGTCCCCCAGCCGGTACTCCCCGGTGACGACCGGCGCGGGCCCGCCGTAGGCGTCGGCGAGCGCGCGGGCCATCTCCCCCACGGTGTGCGGCTCCCCGCTGCCGGTGTTGTAGGAGACGAGCGTGCCGGGGACCGAACCGGTTTCCAGGGCGGCGAGGTTGGCCGAGGCCACGTCCCGCACATGCACGAAGTCCCGCCGCTGCCGCCCGTCCTCGAACACCCGAGGCGCCTCACCGCGGGCGAGCGCGGACCGGAAGAAGGAGGCGACCCCGGCGTACGGCGTATCGCGCGGCATCCCCGGCCCGTACACGTTGTGATAGCGCAACGCCACCGCCGAACCACCGGTACAACGGGCCCACGCGGCAGCCAGATGCTCCTGCGCGAGCTTCGTGGTGGCGTACACGTTCCGCGGATCTACGGGCGCGTCCTCACCGACGAGCCCGGGCACGAGGTCGGCCCCGCACACGGGACAGGGCGGCTCGAACCGCCCCGCGTCAAGATCCTCGACGGCCCGCGGCCCGGGCCGCACCACCCCGTGCCGCACACACTCGTACCGCCCCTCCCCGTACACGACCATCGACCCGGCCAGCACCAGCCGCCGCACCCCCGCCTCCGCCATGGCGGCGACCAGTACGGCGGTACCGAGGTCGTTGTGGGAGACGTAGTCCGCGGCATCGGCGACCCCGTTGCCGAGCCCCACCATGGCGGCCTGATGACAGACGGCGTCGACCCCGCGCAACGCCCGCCGGACGCCTTCGGCGTCCCGCACATCGGCACCCGGATCGTCCCGGACGTCGTACACAACCGCCTCGTGCCCGCGCGCGCTCAGCGCCGCGACAACCTGGGACCCGATGAACCCGGCACCGCCGGTGACCAGTACACGCATACCGCCACGCTAGGTCCGCACCGGCGCACGGCCAGGGGAGCGCGCGGGTACGTCATGACTCCGTAAGGGGTTCAGCGCACCGGAAAACCGAAGCTGTACCCCTGCTCCTTCAGCCAGGGCAGCACCTGACGCAGGGCCGCCACGGTCTGGGAGCGGTCGCCGCCGGCGTCGTGGAAGAGGAGGGTCGGGCCGTTGGCGATCTCCTGCTGGACCGTGGTGACGATGGCCGCCGTGCCGGGGCGTTCGAAGTCCTTGGTGTCCACGTTCCAGCCGAGGGGGCGCATGCCGTGGGAGGCGGCGAGCTTGCGGCTGTACGGGGTGAACGCGCCGCCGGGGGCGCGGTAGTACATGGGGCGTACGCCGCCGGACGCCTCGGTGATCATGCGTTCGGCGTCGAGGATCTGCTGGGACTGGTAGGCCTGGGACTTCTTGTCCATGGTGGTGTCGTGCGACACCGAGTGGTCGCACAGCCGGTGCCCGGCCGCCACGACCTTCTTCACCAGGTCGGGGTGGGCCTGCGCCTGCGTCCCCACCATGCAGAACGTGGCCTTCACCCCGTACTGCGCGAGCACGTCCAGCACCTGCGGGGTCCACTCCGGGTCGGGCCCGTCGTCGATGGTGATGTTGACGCCGCGCGGCCCCTTGTCGGAGGCGTGCACGATGGTCACGTCCACGGGCTTCACGGCCGGCTTCGCGGGCGCGCTCGCCTTCGGTGAGGAGCCGACGGCACCGGCCTGCGCGGTCCACATGGACGCGCCGGTGGCCAGGATCGTCACGCCGAGCGCCGCCCCGACGACCTTGCCGTACCAGCCCCGCCCAGCACCGTGCCGCGCCATGTCCGCCCCATTCCCCCGCAGTTCCCCGCAGTTGCTCGCCCGACCTTCGCATGGCAGGACGGGCAACGGCGGCCCCGGGATCCGTCCGTTACCGATCACGGACAATTCCGGGGAGGTTCACGGACAACCGGCAGGGCAGGACAGCACCCGCGCCTGTCCGGAGCGAGGTACCGCGATGACCGCCGGTCGGGCCAATCCATCCCCCGACCGGCTCCGGATCACAGGTGACAGCCCTGATCACGGCTCGCGGAGGACAGAGATGACGCGTACATCCCCGACGGTGTCGCCTGCGCCGGAGAGGGCGAGCGGGGTGCGGCGGCGCACCGCCGTGCTGGGCGCCGGGGTGGCGGGACTGACCGCCGCCCATCTCCTGGCCCGCACCCACCACGTCACCCTCTACGAGGCGGACGACCGGCTCGGCGGACACGCCCACACCCACGAGCTGACCTCGGCGCACGACGGACGGGTGCGCCGCGTCGACTCCGGGTTCATCGTCCACAACCGGCGCACCTACCCGCACCTGCTGCGACTGTTCGACGAACTCGGCGTCGCCACGCAGGAGTCGGAGATGAGCATGTCCGTGCGGTGCGAGGGGTGCGGGCTGGAGTACGCCGGCGCCCGCGGCCCGGCCGGGCTGTTCGCGCAGCCCCGCAACCTGCTGCGCGGCCCCTATCTGCGGCTCCTGTCGGAGGTACCGGCCTTCCACCGGGCGGCCCGGCGACTGCTGGCCGAGGGCGGCGACGAGACCCTGACCCTGGGCGGGTTCCTCGACCGGCACGGCTTCTCCGCCTACTTCCGCGCCCACTTCACGACCCCGCTCGTGTCGGCCGTGTGGTCCTGCGACGCCGCGACCGCGCAGCGCTACCCGGCGGCCTACCTGTTCCGGTTCCTGGAGCACCACGGCCTGCTGTCGGTCGGCGGCTCACCGGTGTGGCGCACCGTACGCGGCGGCTCGCGCACGTACGTCGACCGGATCGCCGCACGCCTCCCCGAGATCCGCACCGGCACCCCCGTACGGGCCGTGCGCCGCCACGCCGACGGGGCGGAGGTGACGGCCGACGACGGGACGACCGCGTCCTACGACTCCGTGGTGATCGCGGTCCACCCCGACCAGGCGCTGCGGCTGCTCGCCGACGCCACCCCGCAGGAGAAGGAGGTCCTCGGCGTCTTCCGCTACTCCCGCAACTCCACGCTCCTGCACACCGACACCACCCTGCTGCCGCGCGCCCGCGGGGCCCGGGCCTCGTGGAACTACCTGATGCCGGCGTGCGAGGCGGGCGCCGACCGGGTGCGGGTCAGCTACGACATGAACCGGCTGCAACGCCTCGACGCCGCCGAGACGTACGTGGTCACCCTGGGCGGCGACGACCGCGTCGACCCCGGGCGGGTGCTGGCCCGGATGGTGTACGAACACCCCGTCTACACCCCGGAGTCGGTGGCCGCCCAGCGACGACTGCCCGAACTGAACACCCCCGTCTGCGCGTTCGCGGGCGCCTACCACGGCTGGGGGTTCCACGAGGACGGCTGCCGCTCCGGCGCCGAGGCGGCCGCGGCCCTGGGGGTGCCGTGGTGAACACCGCCCCCGCATCCGCCGTACCCACCAGCCCGGTACCCGCGCTGTACCCGTGCACGATCACCCACGTGCGCACCACCCCCCGGCGCTACGCGCTGCGACACCGCACCTATCTGTGGCTCATCGACCCCGACCGGCCGCCCCGGCTGCCCCGTCCGCTGCGTTCGCTCGCGCGGTTCGATCCACGGGATCACTTCACCGGCGACCAGTCCTCCGTCCGCGCCGGGCTCGACGCCTTTCTCGCCGGGCACGGCGTCGGCCTGGACGGCGGCCGGGTGCTGATGCTGACCCAGGCCCGGGTGTTCGGGTACGTCTTCAACCCGCTCACCCTCTACTGGTGCCACGGCCCCGACGGCCGCCTGCGCTGTGTGGTCGCCGAGGTCCACAACACCTACGGCGGTCGGCACTGCTACCTGCTGCGCCCGGACGCGGCCGGGACCGCCCGCGCCGACAAGCGCTTCTACGTCTCGCCGTTCTTCCCGGTCGACGGCGGCTACCGCATGCGCGTCCCGCCGCCGGACCACCGCCTCGACCTGACCGTGCACCTGGACCGCGAGGGCGGCCGGGCCCTGACCGCGACGGTGCGCGGCACCCGGCGAACGGTCAGCGGCGCGGCGCTGCTGCGGCTGGCGCTGCGTCACCCCTGGTCCCCGCTCCTCGCCTCCGCCGCCATCCGCGTCCACGGCATACGCCTCTACCTGCGGGGGCTGCCCGTCCAGCCGCGCCCCGACGACCACCGCACACCGGAGAACGCCACATGAGAGCAGCACAACCCCGCACGGTCCCCCAGTGGCCCGCCGTCGCCGTCGACCCCGGCCGCTGGCCGGACGTCGCACACGTCCCGCGTGTCTCGTGGCCCCGCGTCGCGGTGACCGAGGCCGTCGTCCGCCGGGCGCTGCGGGGACTGCCGTTGCGGGCCAGGTTCGCCGACGGGCCCACCCTCGGCCGGGGCGGCCCGCTGCTGGACGTGCGCGACGCGAAGGCCTTCCACACCCGGGTCGGCGCACAGGGCCTGGTCGGCTTCGGCGAGTCGTACATGGCACGCGAGTGGGACGCCCCCGACCTGGTGGGCGTGCTGACCGTGCTCGCCGCCCACGCGGCCGACCTCGTCCCGGCCCCGCTGCAACGCCTGCGCGGACTGTGGGCGCTGCGGCAGCCGGAGGGCGAGCGCAACACCCCGGACGGTTCCCGCGCCAACATCGGCCGTCACTACGACCTGTCCAACGACCTGTTCGCCCTGTTCCTCGACGACACCCTCACCTACTCCGCCGCCCTCTTCCGGGGCTTCCCGGCGAGCTGGGACCTGCTCGCGGCGGCCCAGCACCGCAAGATCGACCGGCTGCTGGACCTGGCCGCCGTGGGCGAGGGCACCCGGCTGCTGGAGATCGGCACCGGCTGGGGCGAACTGGCCCTGCGCGCGGCGGCACGCGGCGCCCGGGTCACCTCGCTCACCCTCTCCCGCGAACAGCAGGCCCTCGCGCGGGAACGGGTGCGCGCGGCGGGCCTCACCGACCGCGTCTCGATCGAGCTGTGCGACTACCGCGAGGCCCGCGGGGAGTACGACGCGGTCGTCAGCGTGGAGATGATCGAGGCGGTCGGCGCCGAGTTCTGGCCGGTGTACTTCCGCGCCCTGGACGAGCGGCTGGCCCCCGGCGGCCGGGCGGCGCTCCAGGCCATCACCATGCCGCACGAGCGGATGCTGGCCACCCGGGGCGGCTTCACCTGGATCCACAAGTACGTCTTCCCCGGCGGGCAGATCCCGTCCACGCGGGCCGTCGAGGAGTGCGCCCGCGACCACACCGCGCTGACCGTCGTCCGTCGTGACGCGTACGGCGCGCACTACGCCGAGACGCTGCGGCTGTGGCGGGAGCGGTTCACCGAGCGGACCGCCGAGGTGGAGGCGCTGGGCTTCGACGAGACCTTCCGCCGCCTGTGGACCTTCTACCTCGCCTACTCCGAGGCCGGGTTCCGCTCCGGCTATCTCGACGTCCACCAGTACCTGCTCACCAAGGCGGGCGGCAGCCGCACAACTCCGAGCAGCCGCCCGCGGTACGAGGGGCCGGTGCAGCCGTGAACGGCTTCCCGTGGGGCGCCTTCGCCCTCAACCTCGCCCTCGCCGCCGCCGCGGCGCTCGCCGTCATGCTCGGCACGTTCGCGGTGGCCGTCCGGGTGGGCGTGCACCGGATCGTGGACATCGCCTGGGGCGCCGCCTTCACGGCCGTCGCCGTCGTCACCTTCGCCGCCTCCGCCGGGCACGGCGACCCGGCCCGCCGGACCCTGGTCACCGTCCTGACCGCCGTGTGGGGTCTGCGGCTGGCCGTGCACATCGCCCGGCGCGGCCGCGGCCACGGCGAGGACCCGCGCTACGAGGCGATGCTGGCCAAGGCTCGCGGCAGCCGGAACGCGTACGCCCTGCGGTGGGTCTACTTGCTTCAGGGCGGCCTGGTGTGGCTGGTGTCCCTGCCGGTCCAGGCCGCGCAGTACGTGCCCGGCGCCCTGTCCCCGCTCGCCCTCGCCGGTACGGCGCTGTGGGCGGTGGGGTTGTGCTTCGAGGCGGTCGGCGACGCCCAGCTCGCCCGGTTCAAGGCGGATCCCGCCCACCGGGGCCGGATCATGGACCGGGGCCTGTGGGCGTGGACGCGGCACCCCAACTACTTCGGCGACTTCTGCGTCTGGTGGGGCCTGTACCTGCTGACCTGCGACGAGCTCGCGGCGGCGGCCGTGTCCCTCGTCTCCCCCGTGGTGATGAGCCTGCTGCTGACGAAGGGCAGCGGGAAACGCCTGCTGGAACGTCACCTGCGCGACCGCCCGGGCTACGGCGCGTACGTGGCCCGTACGAGTGGCTTCTTCCCCCGTCCGCCCAAGTCGCGGTGAACTGGGGGAGAGGGGGGCGGCGGCGACCCGCCGCCCCCTTGTCGACCGTCGGAGCAAGGAGCGTCACTGTGCGGCGGAACGGAAATGACCAGGAGGCCTCACTGATCGCGCCCGGCAGTCCTCTGGTGCCCCACCTCCTCCCGGCCCGGCCCCGGGCCGCGGTGCTGTTGCTCCACGGCGGACGGGAGGCCGGCCTCACCCCGTCCCGCCCCTGGCACCCGGCGGCGCTGCGCATGCGCCCCTTCCACCGGGCCATCGAGGCCGCGCTGCCCCACGGGGACGTCGCCCTCGCCCGGGTGCGCTACCGGCTGCGCGGCTGGAACAACGACCGGGCCGACCCCGTACCGGACACCCTCGACGCGCTGAACCGGCTCGCCGAACTGGCGGGGCCGGTGCCCACGGTGCTGGTCGGCCACTCCATGGGGGCCAGGGCCGCGCTGCACGCCGCCGGTCACCCGCAGGTGTGCGCGGTGCTGGCGCTGGCGCCGTGGTGGCCGGCGGGGGAGCCCGTGCGGCAGCTGGCGGGCCGTCATGTCGTCGTACTCCACGGCGAACACGACCGTGTCACCTCACCCGTCGAATCGGCCGACTGCGTGCGGCGGGCCCGGGGCACGGCCGCCCGTGCGGCGATGGCGACGATCCGCGGCGGCGACCACGCGATGGTGCGGCGCCACCGCTTGTGGCACCGCACCGCCGCCGCGGTCGTCGCCCACTTCCTCGACCCGGCCACCCGCCCCGACCCGCTGCCGGCGGAGTGCTACGGGCCGGGGGACGGACCGCTGCTCTGAGCCTTTCGGCGTCAGGCGCTCGGCATGAGCACCGTGTCGATGATGTAGACGGTGGCGTTGGCGGTCTTCACGTTGCCGCAGACCACCTTGGCGGAGTCGTTGACGGTGTAGGACTCACCGGAGCCGGAGGTGGTCAGCTTCGACTTCTCCAAGGTGTCGAAGGAGCCGTTCTCCAGGTCCTTGGGCGTGAGCTGCCGGCCGACGACGTGGTAGGTGAGGATCTTCGTCAGCTGGGCCTTGTCGTTCAGGACCTTGTCCAGCGTGGCCTTCGGGATCTTGGCGAAGGCGTCGTTGGTCGGCGCGAACACGGTGATGTTCTGGGCGTTGTTGAGGGTGTCGACCAGTCCGGCCTTCTTCACCGCGGCCACGAGCGTGGACAGGGCCGGGTTGTTGGAGGCGGCGGTGGCGACCGGGTCCTGGGCCATGCCGTCGAAGGAGCCCGCACCCGACGTGGGCACCGACGAGCAGGCCGGACCGAAGGGCTCGTCCGCGGTGGCGGTGCCGTCGGAACCGGACACGCTCCCGTCGGCGGCCGGAGCGGACGCGGACGCCTTCGACGACGAGCCGTCCGACCCGGCGGAATCGCTGCCGCTGTCGGAGCAGGCGCTCAGGGCGAGCGGCAGGACGGCCGCGGCGGCCAGGGTGGCGGCGGTACGGCGGATACGAGTGGTCATGTTCTTTCTCCTTGTTGACAGTTGGGTAGGGGCTGACAGTTGGTCAGGGAAGGGGGATCAGTCGACGGTCACGACCACGGAGTGCCATCCGCTCGCGCCGTCGGGGACGGTCCGGGTGCGTTTCTCGGTCTGCACCCGGCCGGTGCGGTCGGTGGCGCGGACGGTCAGGGTGTGACCGCCCCGGGTGGCCTCCCAGGGGAAGGACCACTGACGCCAGGTGTCACGGCTGTCCTCGGCGGCGAGGCGGGCCTCCTGCCAAGGGCCGTCGTCGACCCGCACCTCGACCTTGTCGATGCCGCGGTGCTGGGCCCAGGCCACCCCGGCGACCGTGACCGGGCCGGCCTTCGGGCGGGCGAAGGGCCTGGGGGTGTCGATGCGCGACTGCGTCTTGACCGGCGCCCGCCGCGCCCAGCCGCGCTTGACCCAGTAGGGGTCGTAGGAGTCGAACGTGGTCAGTTCGATGTCCTCGATCCACTTGCAGGCGGACACGAACCCGTAGAGGCCGGGCACGACCATGCGGACCGGGAAGCCGTGCGCGAAGGGCAGCGGCTGGCCGTTCATCCCGATCGCGAGCAGTGCGTCCCGGCCGTCCATGACGTCCTCGACGGGGGTGCCGAGGGTCATGCCGTCGACCGAGCGGGCCACCAGCTGGTCGGCCGGGCCGCCCTTCGACGGCGGTACGACCCCGCACTCGGCCAGCAGGTCGGCCAGCCGCACGCCGATCCAGCGGGCGGTACCGACGTAGGACCCGCCGACCTCGTTCGAGACACAGGTCAGCGTGATGTCCCGCTCGATCGGCTCGCGCCGCAGCAGGTCGTCGAAGGACAGCGTGCGCGGGCGGCGCACCCCCTTGCCGTGGATGCGCAGTTCCCAGGTCGTGGCGTCCACCTTCGGCACCACCAGCGCGGTGTCGACCCGGTAGAAGGACCCGTTCGGGGTGAGGAAGGGACCGACCCCGGGCAGCCGCAGCCCGGCCCCCTCGGGGACGGCGGGCGCCGGTGACGCGGGCATCGGCAGGACCAGCCGGTCGCGGGAAGCGACCGCGCCCCGCCCGCGCGCCCCGTTCAGGCCCCGGCCCAGGGCACCGGCCCCGGCGGACGCGGCGGCGGCGGCCGACGCCGCGATCACGAACCGGCGGCGGTCCCAGCCCGTCCCGCCGGTATCGCCCGGACCGCCGGTATCGCCCGGACCGCCGGTATCGCCCGGACCGGCCGGTGCGCCGGCCCGCACGCCCCGCGGCGCCGACAGGCCCGCGAGGAGATACAGCACCGCGGCACCGGCGCACGCGCCCACCAGGGAGGGCAGGGCGTCCCCCGGACCGCTGGAATCGGGCCTGCTGAGTGCCGCCGCCGCGCCGACCGCCCCGAACAGCAGAACACCGGCCGCGCCCGTGCGCCGGAACCGCAGGGCGACCATTCCCAGTACCAGCGCGAAAAGCGCCAGCACGGCGAGAATTCCGAGTTCCAGGACCAGTTTGTCGTTGGTGCCGAAATTCCGGATCGCCCAGTCCTTCACGGCGGTGGGCGTACGGTCGATCGCCGCACCCCCCACCGCGATGACGGGCCCGGCCTGCGGACGCACGGCCGCCGACACCAGCTCGGCCACGGCGAGCGCCGCGAAACCGGCCACGAGACCGCTCGCCGCACCGGCCACCGGCCGTGTCCGGTAGCGGAGGTCGCGTGCTTCCTTCTTGTCGTCCGTCACGTGGGGAATCCGATTCCGCATAAGCGGCGGCTTGGTGCGTCGCGCGATCGGATGAAATCTTTTTCCGGACCAATCCGAGGCCTGTCCGGCTACGGATCAAAGGGTTCGGGGGTATTCAGCGGATTCGGTGGATATTCGGGAAGAGAGCGCGAAAAACCGCCCGGCGCGGTGGCCGGGCGGTTTTTCGCGGTCCGCTTCCCCGGTCAGGCCGGGAAGGACAGCAGGGCGAGCGGGGCGGAGGTGGGACGCTCACTGCCGCCCGCCGGTTCGACCGTGACCCCCATGCCCGAGGCCCCGTCGACCGCGCCCCGCAGCAGGACGGCCTGGTCGGTCCGGCCGGGGTCCATCAGACCCGCCGACCGCATGGCGCCGTCCTCGTCGAACCACAACTGGTAGACCTTGCCGCGCGCCGGATGCGGCATGCCCGCGACGACGAACACGGCCTGGTCCCTGCTCCGGGAGACGACCACCGTGCCGGTGGACCCGTCACCGAACGAGGCGGCCCGTGCCCTGGCGTCCGGCGCGGCCAGCACGGCGGCGATCTCGTCCGTCGCCTGCCGGGCCCGGCGGGCCTCACGGGTCGCGTCCTCGGCCCGCTGGTGCTGCCAGACCGCCGTACCGCCGAACGCGGCGGCGGCCGCGAGGCAGGCGGCCAGCGCCCACCGGGACAGCATCCGGCCGCGCGGCCGGACCCTGCCCGGGCGGGCCGGATCGGCCCCGTCCGGTGGCTGCTGCCGGACGCTGCCGATCCGGCGCAGCACCCGCTCACGCAGGGCGCCGGGGGGCGACACCGCGACGGCCAGCCCCAGCCGGGCCGCGGTGGCGGACAGTTCGGCGGCCTCCTGCGCACACGCCTCGCAGCCCGCGAGGTGCCGCTCGAACGCGGCCGTCTCCTCGCCGGACAGCGCGTGCAGGGCGTAGGCGCCCGTCAGCCGGTGCAGATCGGTGGTCGTCACGCGGTCACCCCCAAGCAGTCGCGCAGCCGGATGAGTCCGTCCCGCAGCCGGGTCTTCACGGTGCCCAGCGGAAGCGACAGCGCCTCCGCGACCTGACGGTAGGTGAGCCCGCGGTAGTAGGCGAGCGTGACGGCCTGGCGCTGGATCTCGGTCAGCGTGCGCACACAGCGCCGCACCTGTTCCCGCTCCAGCCGGGCCTCGACCTGCTCGGTCACCTCGTCGAACTCGGGCGTCCGGTCCAGCAGGGCGGCCTTGTGATCCCGCGCCGCCGCGGCCTCCACCGACCGCACCCGGTCGATGGCCCGCCGGTGCGACAGCGTGAGGATCCAGTTCATGGCCGTCCCGCGGTCCGGCCGGTACCGCGGGGCGGTACGCCACACCTCCACCAGGACCTCCTGGGCGACCTCCTCCGACTGCGCCTGGTCCCGCAGGACAGCCCGGACGACCCCGAGAACAGGCCCCGCGACGGCGTCGTATACGGCGGCGAACGCCTCCTCGTCGCCCAGCGCCACCCGGCCCACCAACTCCTGGAGACCTGGCTCCGACGAGGGGTTCGTGCCGATGTGCACGGCTTCTTTCACAGGGTGGCCTCCGAGGTCGGGCGTTTACAGACGTAATCCGGGCCGGACGCGCGGACGGATTGGTTCCGGTACCACCGAAACCGCAGGTGGGTGCGCGGCGGTACCGCACGGCACCCGCGCCCGGCGTCCGGCCCACTCCACCCTTCGGTTCGACCGGCCGTCCCGGTTGCACCCTCGGGGCCCCTGAGCCACCGCGCGCCGGGCCGCCGGGCGAAAAAAACTGCGTCGGCGCGGCAACCTTCTCGTCCGCTGCGACAACTGGGAGCCGGAAGGCCGAGTCGAACTACCGGATGGACGGGCATGAGGGCAACACAGCACGCCGCGCCGCAACCGTGGCGCAGGCGCGGAACGGTCAGGGGCATTCCCTTGGCGCGACCGGTCGTCGACGGCACCGCCGTACCGCCGGACGTCGTGCGGCCGACCGGCGTCCGGTTCGCCCGGCCTTGACCAGCCCACCGGCCGGCCTGCGCCGCCCCGCACCCGTGCACGACCGCCGTTCGAATCCCGGGATGGGCCCTGTTAGGCTGCGCCCCCCGTTGTTGTTAAACGCGCAACTAACGCACACTTCACGGCAAGGAGAGGGCGACCGGGGGATGGTCCTCGATGACGCGTCCGCGGAGTTCCACGAGTTCTTCGAACGCCACTACGCCGAACTCGCCCGTCTGGCACACCTCCTGACCGGCGAGGCCGACGCGGCGGACGACCTCGCGGCGGATGCCCTGGTCGCCCTGTGGCAGCGCTGGGACCGGTTGCAGCAGGCCGATCACCCGCTCGCCTACGCCCGCGGTGTGGTGGCCAACCTGGCGCGGGGACGGATCCGCAGCACGGTCCGGGAGCGACGCCGGATCACGCTGTTCTGGTCCCGCAGCCCCGAGAAGGTGGAGGGGCCGGACGCGGCGGCCGTGCTGGACGTCCGCGCGGCGCTCGCCCGGCTGCCGTACCGCAAGCGTGCCTGCGTGGTGCTGAGACACGCCCTCGACCTGTCGGAGAAGGACACGGCGGCGGCGCTGGGCATATCGGTCGGAACGGTGAAGAGCCAGACCTCGAAGGGAATGGCCGAGCTGCAGAAGCTCCTGGGCGCACACGCGGCCGGGGACCTGGTGCCTGGGAGGAGGAGGAACCGGTGAACGAGGACATCGACCGTCGGCTGCGCGAGGCCGCGGAGGCCCACCAGCCCGACCGCGCGCGGATGCTGGCCCGGGTGGAACGCGGCATGGCCGGCCCCGCCGTCCGGCACCGCGCGCGACCGTTCGCGCGGTCCGGCACCAGGGTCGCCCTCGCCGGGCTCGCCGCCGGCGGCATCCTGACGACCGGCGGCCTCGCCGTCGCCGCCATGGTCGCGACCCCGCCGCCCTCGCCGAAGCCCACCGTGACCACGCCCGCCGACCTGCCCCCGGCCGTCAGCTCCCCGCCCCCGACCTCGGCCCGCCCCACCCCGGTCACGCCGCCCCCGGCCACCGCCCCGGGCAGCTCGCGTCCGACTCCGTCGGCCACGACCACCAGTCCCTCGCCGACCGTCGGCGAGAGCCAGGACGGTCCGCTGCGGTCGGCCGGGTCGGTGGATGCGAAGAGCACCGTCTACTGGACGCAGAGCGACCTCGTCCTCAAGACGACGCAGCCGCTCACCGCGCTCACGGTCGAGATCCGGATCGTGCAGACCGGCGGGGCGAAGAACACCGGCACCTGGCAGACCCTGCCGGGGGACGACTTCACCCTCACCGTCCAGGACGCCGGCGGCGCGCTGGTCTACCGCTGGGTCCTCAAGCCGGGCCAGACCGTGCCGGCCGGGACCCATGAGTTCGCCGTACAGTTCAACAACGGCGGCGCGGGCAAGCGCAGTGCCGCGGGTGACGGCTACCGCGTCGACGCGCAGGGTACGGGCGGCTCCGCGTCGGTCCGGGGAGGGTTCGCCCCGACGCGGTGAACGCGGCCGGGGAGGGTTCGCCCCGACGGGGTGAACGCGGCCGGGCGGCAGGGCGACGACGGCGGCCGTGCGAATGCCTCCCTTGATCGCGGCAACCATTGCTGCGCGTGGCGGCAACTGGCGGGTGACCGGGACCGGATCAAGTCCCGCCGCGCCAGAAGGACATACCGTTGTCAGATCAGAACCGCTCTCATCGTCGCCGACCGGCGACCCGCCGCGTGATCGCCGCCTCCGTGGTTCTCGCCGCCGCGGGCGCCGCCGTACCACTGGTCGCCCTGGCCGCACGCTCGCCGGAGGCCGCCGCACCGGCCACGGCCGCCGAGGCGGCGGCCGGCAGCGGCCGTTACTTCGGCACGGCAGTGGCCGCGGGCAGGCTCGGGGACTCGACGTACTCCACTCTTCTCGACCGGGAATTCAAGATGATCACCCCGGAGAACGAGATGAAGTGGGACGCCATCGAGCCCTCCCGCGGCAACTTCACCTTCGGGGCCGCCGACCGGATCGTCGACCACGCCTCCGCGCACGGCCAGCGCCTGCGCGGCCACACCCTGGTGTGGCACTCCCAACTGCCCGCCTGGGTCAAGTCCATCAGCGACGCCGGCACCCTGCGCTCGGTGATGAAGAACCACATCACCCAGGAGATGACCCACTACAAGGGCAAGATCTACGCCTGGGACGTGGTCAACGAGGCCTTCGCCGACGGCGGCAGCGGGCAGCACCGCAGCTCCGTGTTCCAGGACGTCCTGGGCAACGGCTTCATCGAGGAGGCCTTCCGCACCGCCCGGACCGCCGACCCCGCCGCCAAGCTCTGCTACAACGACTACAACATCGAGAACTGGACCGACGCCAAGACCCAGGGCGTCTACAAGATGGTCAAGGACTTCAAGTCCCGCGGTGTGCCGATCGACTGCGTCGGCTTCCAGAGCCACTTCGGCGCGAGCGGCCCGCCGGCCAGCTTCCAGACCACGCTGTCCAACTTCGCCGCGCTCGGCGTGGACGTACAGATCACCGAGCTCGACATCGCCCAGGCGTCGGCCACCGCCTACACCAACGCCGTCAAGGCGTGCACCAACGTGGCGCGCTGCACGGGCATCACGGTCTGGGGCATCCGCGACAGCGACTCCTGGCGCACCGGTGAGAACGCGCTGCTGTTCGACAACAGCGGCAACAAGAAGCCCGCCTACGACGCGGTGCGCACCGCCCTGGGCGGCAGCAGCGGCAGCGGCAGCGGCAGCGGCACGCAGGCCGGGGGCATCACGTCCGGCACCGTCTACACGCTCTCCAACGCGGCCGCCGGACGCGTTCTCGACGTGCCCGCCGGGCAGAAGGCCAACGGCACCCCGCTCCAGGTGTGGGACGCCAGCGGCGCCGCCAACCAGCAGTGGAAGGCCACCCAGAACAGCGACGGCTCCTACACCCTGACCAACGTCGCCAGCGGCCGGGTCCTGGACGAGCCGTTGAACCAGAAGGCCAACGGGACGAAGCCGACGCTCTGGGACGCCAACGGCGGCGCCCACCAGCACTGGAAGGCGAGCCGGAACAGCGACGGCACCTACACGCTGACCAACGTCGCGAGCGGCCGGGCGCTGGACCTCCCCGGCGGCAAGACCGCCAACGGCACGCCCGTCCAGATCTGGGACACCAACGGCGGTGCCAACCAGCGCTGGACCTTCCAGCCGGCCGCGGCGCCGACGAGCGACACGACCGCGGCGCCGAAGAGCGACACGTGTGCTCTTCCGTCGACGTACAAGTGGACCTCGACGGGCCCGCTGGCGGAGCCGGCGAACGGGTCGGTCGCGCTGAAGGACTTCACCACCGTGACGTACAACGGCAAGCACCTGGTCTACGCGACCACCTCCACCGGATCGCAGTGGGGCGCGATGACCTTCCGTCCGTTCACGAACTGGTCGGACATGGCGACGGCCACCCAGACCAAGATCAGCGGTTCCGCGGTGGCGCCGAAGCTGTTCTACTTCGCGCCCAAGAAGATCTGGGTGCTGGTCTCGAACGGGTGGGGTACCTCCTGGCCCTTCAGCTACCGCACGTCCAGCGACCCCACCGACCCCAACGGCTGGTCCGCGCCGAAGGAGCTGTTCACCGGCAGCCTTCCCGCAGGCTCGGGAGGCACCCCGATCGACCCGACCGTGATCGCCGACGACAAGAACATGTACCTGTTCTTCGCCGATGACAACGGCAAGATCTACAAGTCGTCCATGCCGCTCGGGAACTTCCCGGGCAGCTTCGGCTCGTCCTACACGACGGTCATGAGCGACACGAAGGCGAAGCTGTTCGAGGCGCCGGAGGTCTACAAGGTCCAGGGCCAGAACCAGTACCTCATGATCGTCGAGGCGATGGGTGCGAACGGGCGCTACTTCCGCTCGTTCACGGCCTCCAGCCTCAACGGCCCGTGGGCCGTGCAGGCCGGCAGCGAGAGCAGCCCCTTCGCGGGCAAGGCCAACAGCGGTGCCACCTGGACCAACGACATCAGCCACGGTGACCTGGTCCGCGACAACCCCGACCAGACCATGACCATCGACCCCTGCAACCTGCAGTTCCTCTACCAGGGCAGGAACCCCGCATCGGACGGCACCGACTACGCGAAGCTGCCGTACCGGCCGGGTGTCCTCACCCTGAAGCGCTGACCCTCAGGCCGAGGACCCTCAGCCCGAGGACCCTCAGGCCGACGAAGACGACGAAAGGCGCCCCCCTCGAAGAGAGGGGGGCGCCTTTCGTCGTCTTCACCTACCTGAGTGCTGCACCGCTACTTAATCGCTGTACCACCCGAGTTGTGATAGGCGATCGTCTTGTTGATCAGGTTTCCGCCGTCGGACTCGACCGTGGTCTGTTCCTGCTGCCCCGGACCGAAGAACAGGCCGGCGACATGGGCGTTCGCCACCTGGTCCATGTGTCCGAAGAACCAGTCCACCTTGTCGTCCTTGTAGTGGTTGAGGGTGTTGTTCTGCGCCATGTTGCCCACGGGGATCTGCCACAGGACCACCGGCTTGCCCACGGACTCGGCCATCGTCTTGTAGAACTTCAGCGAGGCGGCGGCCTTCTGGTCGGTCCAGAACTTGTCAAGGCCGCCGTGGGCCGACTGTGCGTACCAGCCGGCGTCGCGGTCCGACACATCGCTGACCAGGAAGTCGGCGTTCTTCGCCCCGAGGTCCGCGTAGTCCTTGACGCACTTCTGGAGGTTGCTCTCCCAGTCGAAGCAGGAGAGGTGCAGCCCCACGCCGGCGTTCGGCGCGTACTTGCGCGTCATCTGTATCAAGCACTGGGCGAGTCCGGCGGCGCTGTTCTCCTGCGACCCGCAATCCTTCGGATTGGCGGCCGAGACCTGCGCGGGAACCTGGTGGAGATTGCCGAGCGACCGGGCGAATCCCCAGAAGTCGGGCTCAAGATCGATCGCGTCGTGCGACGTGCCGATCTTCTGGAGGAAGAAACGGTAGTCGTTCAGGTACCGGGTGAGCAGGTCGACCCGGTTGATGGCCTTGACCTCACCCGGACCGTCACCCTCGCCCGCCGCATCGCCGAGGTCGCGCAACGAGTACCAGGTCCACAGCATCTTCTGCGGACGGGACTTGCCCTTGTACGTCGCCTGGGACGCCACCTGGTCCCGCCAGGTCACGTACGTGCCGGGCGCCGTGGTGCTGCCGTTCCAGCAGCCCCACCAGTTCGACCAGCCGTCCTTGCACTTCGCTGCCGTGTAGTAGTCAGACGAGGGCGCGGGCTGGCTGTGCACATAGGCGTAGCGCGCGTCGAACGGCGCGGCGTTCGCCGAGGCGTCGGTCATCGAGCCGCCGATGACCACCTTGTCACTGCCCAGGAACCGCTTCGCCGAGCTGCCGCCACCGCTCGTGGGCGACGGAGACGCGGACGAAGGCGAGGACGAGGGGCGCGGGTTGCTCGGAGCCGGGCTCACGGGAGCGGTGCTGCCCGGCGTGGTGGGCGTACCGCCGCCGCTGACGTTCCCGACCGCGACGAGCTTCCACTGCTGATCGGCGCTGCTCCGGTCGCGGTTCTGGACAACGTTGCCCCCGTTGGCCTTGACGGCCTTGTGGACACCGACGGCCATGCCGCTGAAGCGATTGACCAGACGCACGTAGCCGTCGGACGACTTGGCCAGCTTGAACTGCTGGTTGCTGCCGTTCAGGTCCTTCCACTGCACGAGGGCGGAGCCGGCGGCCTTCGACCAGCCGAGGTCGTCCAGCACCTTGCCGGAGGTCCGGTTCTTCAGCCGGTAGTAACCGTCACCCGAGTCGATGAACCGCCACTGCTGGTTGGCCCCGCCGTGGCGCGCCCACTGCACCACCGCCGCGCCGTCGCTCTTGGCGGAGCCGCGGTCGTCCAGCACCTTGCCGCTGTTGTGGTTGACCAGCACGTACCACTTCTTCAGATCCAGGGTGTTCTGCTTCTGGTCCGCCGAAGCCTGGCTGACCACGACAGCCGAGCCGGCCACGACCACCATGGCGAGCCCTCCCCAGAGCCCCCGCCGCGCGAGCAACCGACGACCACGATGCTTCGGACGACCACTGTGCGCACCGTCGTCGGCACGGTGTCCGCCGACATGTCTGCGCTCTCGTTCCAGGGGCATGCCTGTGCTCTCTTTCACCTGTCGCACGTGACCGGACCACTTGGCCGGACACCACTGAGTGGCCAGAGAGACCGGAAAGGTTGCCGTGAAGATGCGCAGGGCTTTTTTCTTACTCAGCCCCCCGTCCACCCCGCCAGGGCGCCTCCTCCGCTTCCTTGTTGAGCGGTTGGGGCCGTGGCGGAGGATGGTGTCCATGTGTGCCCTCTTCGACCCCCCTTCGCCTCGCCGCGTCACGCCGGGCGAATACCCCGTGTGGGAGCAGGCCCTCGCCCTTCTGAACCGGGACCTCGCGGTGACGCTTCCCCGGCTGGAACCCCTGCAACTGCTGGCCCTTCCGCCGTACGACGCGGGTGAGCCGGAGAACGTCTACGTCGCCACGGCCACCGGCGAGTGGCACGGCAACCCCCTGGACCCGAACTCCCAGGACAGCCCTGCCTCTGCACTGGCGAGCGTCGCCGATGCCGCGCAGGAGACCGTCGTGGAGCTTCTGTGGCAGGCGTGGCCTCTGTGCCCCGAGCATGACCTGGGCATGCATCCGAGGGAGGACGCGGAAGGGCGACTGTCCTGGTGGTGCGCGGGGGAACGGCTGCGTCGCGGCCCGGCTCATGTCCACGCGGCCGTGGGCGCACTCGACGCTTCGGGAACGTCGATCCGTCCACGGTCCTGAGAACCGTCGGGCACGGCGTGCCCGTGGGTTCAGGCGGAGCTGGAGCCGGCACGGTCCGCCGATTCGTCGGCGGCACGACGGTACTCGGTGTTGATGCGCTGCGCTTCCTCGAGCTGGTCCTCGAGGATGACGATGCGGCACGCGGCCTCGATCGGAGTCCCCTTGTCGACGAGCTCCCGGGCGCGCGCGGCGATCCGCAGTTGGTAGCGGGAGTACCGGCGGTGTCCTCCCTCCGAGCGGAGCGGAGTGATCAGACGCGCCTCGCCGATGGCCCGCAGGAAGGCCGGGGTGGCGCCGAGCATCTCGGCTGCCCGGCCCATCGAGTACGCGGGGTAGTCGTCGTCGTCCAGACGATCATTCAGGGGGTTGTCCGATGTCATGCCACCTCACTGTGCAACGCGTCGAGGGGCCCTGGTGCCGTACGGCACCAGGGCCCCGAAGGAAATTGAACACCATCTGTCGGCCCTACTGCTGTGCCGACCTTCTGTTTCCGCTACCCGGCCCGACAGCGGGGGGTGCGGGGGATCGCAGCTGCTTGACCGGGGACCACCATCCATTCCGGGGTCTTGCGGTACCCGGGCCGAGTGCTCCTCGGGCCGGGCGATCCTGATGGCGTCTGCTCCTCCGTTCCTCTCTGAACCAACCACTGATGGAACACCCGCCAGTTCGTGTCTGGCGGATCTCGTCGACCGTGTCTACGAGAAGAAGAATACCCACGCCAGGAACAAAAATCTACTCCGGCAAGAGAAGGTTTCACCCTTCTGGGGGAGGAAGATTGTTGCGGCGATCGGTCCCGGTGAGAGGTCCTGCATCTCGCCCGCCGGCGCTTTCCGGGCGGGCGGCGACGCGACGGTGGGGGCCCTGCCGACGCGCGTCGGCAGGGCCCCCACCGGGCTCCTGAGGGCGGTCTCCCGCCCGTTCTCACACGGCCACGGCGCCGGCGCCGCCGAGCAGCGCGGACGTGGTGTGGACGAGAGCGGGTCCGCCCACGCCCACGGGCGCGCCCTCCGGGCGGTCGTGGCAGGTGAAGCCGAGACCCGTCATGGCGCGCACTACTTCGCCGGCCGTGAAATCACGGGGGTCCTGTCGAGTGATGACCCGGCCCACCTGCTTGACGGGGTAGCGGCGGCGGCCGATGGTCACGGACGCCCCCGTGACGAGCTCGGGCCTGACGCCCTTCATCGAGGCCAGCACCCCGGCCTTGGTCAGCTCGAACGGGTACCTGGCGATGACACAGCGCATGATGCCTCACAGGGAAGAAGTCGCGGGGAGAAGGAGAGCGGGCCGACCGGGCTGTCGGTTTCCATAACCGTTGGAGCGGTCGTATCAAGGAATTCCCGCAGCAGAATGAGCGGCGCAGAGAATCGCCAGAACGAGCAGGAGACAGCAGGGGCGATTTTCCCTGAAAATGCAGCGAGCTGGGGCCCGCACCCCAAGGTGCGGGCCCCAGCCGCGAAGTATGCGTCAGTGCCGGTGCGTCAGGCGGGAACGATGTTCTCGGCCGTCGGGCCCTTCTGGCCCTGCGCGATGTCGAACGACACCTTCTGGCCCTCCAGCAGCTCACGGAAGCCCTGGGTGGCGATGTTCGAGTAGTGGGCGAAGACGTCGGCGCCGCCGCCGTCCTGCTCGATGAAGCCGAAGCCCTTTTCCGCGTTGAACCACTTCACGGTGCCAGTAGCCATGTTGTTTCTCCTTCGGAGGCGGTGTACGGGAGTGCGCCCTGCGCGTATTCCCGTGTCGCCGTGGTGATCAGCCGTCGGAAAAACCTTCTGGCAACCACACCTGCAACTGAGATCGACAGTAGCACGGTGCGATCGGCCTTGCGTGGTGGGTAATTCCCCTCCGCCAGCCGGTCGAGGAATACTCGCCGCACGCCACTCCTATTTCTCATTTCGCGGGTACAGATATTGCTCTCCCCGGGTTGGATGGTGTGGATGCGCTCGTCCGCCGCACCGGCGGCGTAGGCTCGGAGGTACCGAGGGCTCTCCGTGTGCCGACTCCCACGCCGGTGCCGTTCTCGGCGAACGACGACACCGGGCCGGACCTGTCCGGACCGGAGCAGGGTTCGCCCATGACCGTGAACACGCCGGAGCGCCCGGAGACCGCCCACCCCGGGACAACGGGCCGGTGGCCGACGCTTCCCAAGGCGCCGCCGCAGCGGCGTCGGCAGGGGCCCTCACCCGAGAAGGGCGAGCTCGTCCGTGCGCTGACGCGGTGTCAGATCGACGACCGCATGCGAGAGCTCGGCGAGCTGTACACGCGCACCTCGTGTGGCCAGGTGCGGGCCTCGGACCCGTCGGACCAGGACCGGTCCGCCGCGTTCCGGCGACGGCTCGCGGGCCATATGCGGCGGCCGGGTTTCGAACTGCTCGTGGCGGAGAGCGACGGCCCCTTGGGCGCCGTCGTCCTCACGGCGTGCGCTTACGGCTTCCCCGTGCGCGGCGACGGGCCCTGGTGGGACGGCCTCGACGGGTACCTCCCGGAGAGCCTGCTGCGCGTCGCCGCCTCCGGAGGGCTCTTCGCGATCGTCGACATTCTCGTCGAGCGACGGGTACGCACCCAGGACCAGAGCCGTGACTGGAACCTCGCCCGGCGCCTCCAGAAGCGGCTGCTGATCGATCACGCTGCCGCGCTCGGTGTCACGCTGGTCGACCGTGCCAACGCGGACACGCTCGAAGCGCTGCTGTCCTGGGGCTGGCGCCGTCCGTCGGCCGAGGCCCGCGAGGCTTCACACCTCGCTCCCGGCCGACTGCTTGTACTCCACTGACCGGCGGCCGGACCCCCCGCCGCTCTGCCGCCCGCTCACGTTCCATCCGTCCCGGATCCGTCCCGGATCCCTCCCGACCCTGGTGAGGCACCATGCGCTGTGTGATCGCCCGTTACCCCTTCGACCTGTCCAAGGCCGGGGTGGAGATGTCGATGGAGAACATCAGGCCCGAGCCCGTGACGAGGGAGGGTGTCGTGATCGGGGAACGGGTGTACCCCGTCAAGCAGGTGGGAGTGGTGATCACCGGCCAGGACCCGCGCGACTTCACCGCCGCCGAGCTGGTCCGTCTGGGCTTCACCTGCCGGACCGCTCCGCAGCGGCCCTCGCCGATGCCGGGCCTGTCGTACGGGTCCGTCGACCGGTCACTCGGCTGAACCCTCCCGAGTCCCATGGCGGCCACCCTGACGATCCGGCCGGGGCGTGGCTGGTCCGGGCACCGTGCCGGGCAGTATCTGCCGGTGGGGGGTGGAGATCGACGGTGTACGGCACTGGCGGACGTACTCGATCACCGCACGGCCCGGCGACCGGGTGCTCCCCGCCCGGCACGGTGTTGCGACTCGGGCCCGCCCAGGGGGAGTTCGTACTGCCCGAGCCGCCGCCGGAACGGATGCTGTTCGTGACGGCGGGCAGCGGCATCACCCCGGTGATGGGAATCCTGCGCACCCTCGCCCGCCGCCGCCGACCACCCGCCGCCCGGGACACCGTCGTACTCCCGCACAGCGCACCCGATCCCGAACAGCCGGATCCGGGATCTGCGGACCGGTGAAGTGCACGGAGAACCCGGCGAGTTGATCCAGACCTGCGTCAACGCAGCGGCAGGTCCGCTCGTCCTCGACGCCTAGGACCTGCGGGAGGTCTGCGCCCGGCGGCACGGACTGCCGTACGTCACCGGGCCGCTCCGTCGGCAGTACACGTCGATGCGGGGGCGGGTGCTGCGCCACGCGCTGCCGTAGGCGTTCCGCGCCAGGCGTCCTGGGCGCTGGCATAGGCCGGGAAACGGCCGAGTACGCCGCCGCCGAGCAGGACGAGGTCGATGCCCAGGCTGTTGTGGACGACGCGGACCCAGCCCCGCCGGGCCCGGCAGTCGTCCCACGCCTCGCACAGCGGACGCAGGATGCTTCCGTCCGCGAAGGTCACCTCGCGGAGGTCCACTATGAGGAAGACGCGCCCGCGTCCGCTGCGGGCACCCTCCAGAGCGTGCACCAGGGGTGCCACCGAGCTCAGGTCCAGCTCGCCGTGGGCGTGCACCATCCGGCATTCGTCGAACAGTTCGGGCGTCGGGAAAGGCTCGGGCGGGTCGGGACGAGCGCACATGCGCCCCATCTCCTCTGTCAGGTGGAGCTTCGGCGTGCGCCGAGCCTCTGTCGCGCGGAACGGACTGCACGGAGAGGGCCGGGGCCAAGGGCTACCGCGTCGGGCGCGGTGCGCCGAGGACGTCCCGCAGCCGGACGCTGTCCGTGTAGCCGGAACTGCCGCGGTGGACGGCGAGTTCGGCCCGGGTCACCGAGCCGGTGCGTTCGTCGTCCCCGTCGCACAGGAGCAGGTGCTCCACACCGGCACCGGCCATGATGGACAGGGCCACCTCGACGGTCATGTCGTCGAACACGCGCAGTTCGATCGCGTCCAGGTGGTCGATGCGGGCCATGACGTCGAGGGCGGTCGGGTTTCGGTGCATCTGAAGCGGTGTCACAGCTGCCTCCTGCGGTACGGGCGGATGTGTTCTGATCGCGACGGCTGTGCGCGGGCCGTCCGCCGTCGCCGGTCGGCGACGGACCGGCGACCTGTCATGCTGCGCGGCGCTGTCCGGCCGGCCCGCCCCGAGCGGCGCGCCCTCGACGGCCTCGGGCCGAGGCCGACGTACGGGCCGTGGCTCGCCGGGACGGCTCCGCGGGCGGTGCGGTGATGACGACCGGGACGCCGGTCGGGGCTTTGGCGCCGGTGATGCGGCTGAGTTCCGCCTCTCCCGAGCGCACCGCGGTGATCGTCGGGGCGATGCCGGCCGAGGCCATCAACCGGCTCACCTCGCGGCGCTGGCCCGGCGTCACCAGGGTGACGACGCTGCCGGACTCACCGGCGCGCGCCGTACGGCCGCCGCGGTGCAGGTAGTCCTTGTGGTCGCCGGGCGGATCCACGTTGACGACCAGATCGAGGCCCTCGACGTGGATGCCGCGCGCCGCGACATTGGTCGCCACCAGCGCCGTCACCTGCCCGCTCTTGAACTGCGCGAGGGTCCGGGTGCGCTGCGGCTGGGACCGGCCGCCGTGCAGGGCGGCGGCGCGGACACCGCTGCCGAGGAGGTGCCTGGTCAGCCGGTCCACCGCGTGCTTGGTGTCCAGGAACATGATGACCCGGCCGTCCCGGGCCGCGATCTCGGTGGTCGTGCGGTGCTTGTCCGTCTCGTGCACATGGAGCACGTGGTGTTCCATCGTGGTGACGGCACCCGCCGACGGGTCGACGGAGTGGACCACCGGGTCGGTCAGATAGCGGCGTACCAGCTTGTCGACGTTGCGGTCCAGGGTGGCCGAGAAGAGCATCCGCTGGCCCCCGGGACGCACCTGGTCGAGCAGCGCGGTGACCTGGGGCATGAACCCCATGTCGGTCATCTGGTCCGCCTCGTCCAGGACGGTCACGGCGACCTCGCCCAGCAGGCAGTCGCCCCGGTCGATGAGGTCCTTCAGCCGCCCCGGTGTCGCGACGACGACCTCCGCCCCGGTCCGCAGCGCGTTCGCCTGCCTGCCGAGCGACATCCCGCCGACCACGGTGGCCAGTCGCAGCCGTACGGCGCGGGCGTACGGGGTGAGCGCGTCGGTGACCTGCTGGGCGAGTTCCCGGGTGGGGACGAGAATCAGGGCCAGTGGCCGCCGCGGCTCGGCTCGCCGTCCCGCCGTACGGGCCAGTACCGGGAGGCCGAAGGCGAGCGTCTTGCCCGAACCGGTGCGGCCACGGCCGAGTACGTCACGGCCGGCCAGGGAGTTCGGCAGGGTCGCCGCCTGGATCGGGAACGGCACGGTCACGCCCTCGTGGCCGAGCGCGGCCAGCAGCGGCGCCGGCAGGGCGAGTTCGGTGAACGACTCGACCGCGGGCAGTGCGGGCACGACCGTCTTCGGCAGCGTGAACTCGCCGCGGGGCGCGGCCTGGCGGCCTGCGCTGCCCTTGGAGCGGCGGGTGGCGTGTGTGGTTCGACGGGGGTGTTGAGCGCGTGCTCGGTTCATGCGGAGCCTTCCTCGATGCGGGCGCGTGTCAAGGAATTCCCGCAGCACGATGAACGGCGCAGAGAATTGCGAGAACGAGCAGGGGATAACAGGGGAGATTTTCCCTGAAAATGCAGCGAGCTGGGGCCCGCACCCCAAGGTGCGGGCCCCAGCTGCGAAGTATGCTTCGGTGCCGTGGTCAGGCCGGAACGATGTTCTCGGCGGTCGGGCCCTTCTGGCCCTGCGCGATCTCGAACGACACCTTCTGGCCTTCCTGGAGCTCGCGGAAGCCCTGGGTGGCGATGTTCGAGTAGTGGGCGAAGACGTCGGCGCCGCCGCCGTCCTGCGCGATGAAGCCGAAGCCCTTTTCGGCGTTGAACCACTTCACAGTGCCGGTAACCATGTCAATTCTCCTTCGGAAACGGTGCTCGAAGCCCGCCCTGTGCGCGCTTCGTGTCGCCGTGATGATCTGCCCGTCGGAAAATAAACCTTTTGGCAACCACAACTGCAACCTGATTAGACAGTAGCACGTAATGCTCGACGATGTGCCGCGAATAATTCCGCTCAATCGGCTGGCGCGGGGAATATTCTCGGTGCCGCGTGCCTAATTCTCCCTTTGCGCCGACAGATATTTCCCCGTCAGCGGGTCAGGAGCGTGCTCGCCCCGAGGTGGAGCTCGGGGTCGGCCGCGGCGGCCATCAGCCGGGCTGCTGTGTCGGCGGGCTCCTGCGGCGGGACCACCAGGAGCACCCAGCGTCCGACGGTGTCGCAGTCCAGGGTGATGACGTGCGCTTCGTCCGCGGATCCGGTCACGTCCACGGCGATCACCTGACCGGGCGCCATGATCGTGTGCGGTGGGTCGGGCCATTGGGCGGCGTCCACGGTGATGCGCACCGTGCTGCCCCGGTCCGGTTCCAACGCGGCGACGAGCGAGGGCAGTTCCAGTTCCAGGGAGTCACAGCGTGGCCACCACGCGCCGTCCAGCGGGCCGTGGCTGACTTCCGGGGTGAGGGCCAGGCGGGGCAGGGGCATGCGGTAGGTGTGCCCGGGGTCCGCGAGTGGGCCTTCGGCCGGCGTCGTGCTGGGTTCCATCGTGCGGTCCCGTCCCGGGAGCCGAGGACGGCTGCCCGTTTCGTCACTCGTCCGGGAACGGCACCGCCGGTCGCGCTGCGCGAAGAGCCCTCGGTACGTCCAGCCTACGCCCGGGCGGGTGCCGGCGGGCCGAGGAACGATGTCCGGGCCGGTCACAGGGCCAGCACCGCGCGCACTCTGTTGCCGCCCCCGTCGACCGGATCGATGTCGAAGTGCTGCGCCAGGCACCGCACCATGGCGAGGCCCCGCCCGCTCTCACCCCAGGTCGTCAACGGCCGCACGCCCGGTCGGCCGGTGCTGCCGTCGTAGACCTCGACGGTCACCTGGGTGTCCGACACGTGCAGGCGCAGACGGCAGCTGCCGCCGTGCCGAGTGGCGTTGGTGACCAACTCGGAGACGATGAGCGTCGCGTCGTCGATGTGCTCGGCGTCGAGCCCCGCCCTTCGGTGGTCGCTCCGGGCGAGGAACTCCGAGGTCAACTTGCGTGCCCTGCCCGCCGATTCGGCCTCGTCGGGCAGCAGGTACTCAACTCCTGCGGAACGCCGATGGGTACGCCGATGCGTACGCATGGCGAATCACTTCCCCTCCTGGGCCACCCGACCACCATGGCCGTGGCCGCTCTCCGGTCCGCGGCATGTTCTCCCCCGCCGGGCCTGCCCGGTGCTGATGCCCCGTGCGGGTGATCGCCAACCGGAAGCGGATGGACCGGGCGTCGGCGGCGCGGCATCGCGCAGGTCACCGGTCACGCGCCGGGCGACTTCCTCCCGCGTCCTGAAGGAGCGCGCTCGCGGTGAGGCGGAGCGCGGGATCGGCGGCGGCCGTCATCAGCCGCCCGGCCGTGGCCGTCCCGGTGCCGGGCGGGACGACCAACAGGTCCCGGCGTCCGACGCCATAGGCGAAGAGCCGGATGGCGTGCGGGTCGAACCCGGACGTGAACCACGCCGCCCGCACCGTGTGGCCGGCGACCGGCAGCTCGCACGGTGCCTGGGGCCAGGCGTCGCGGTGAGCGGCCACACGGCTCACCCGCCCCCACGACCTGTCGAACGCTGCGATGAGCGCGGGCAGTTCGGCCCGCAAGTCGTCGGAACGGGGCCACCAGGCGCCGCTCACGGGGCCGGGCGGGAAGGCCGGCGGGCGCAGGGTGAGGCGGGCGGGCCGAAGCGGGGCGGGCGGTGTCCGGTCGGGCGAGGCGCGTTGACCGATGGGCGCGTTCATGTCGCGGTCCCTGTCCCCGGGCCGCCGTGCGGCGGACCGGTGTCGTGGTGCGCCGAGAAGGACGCCGACGGGGAGCCGGCGTACGGGCAACTCCCGGTTCGTCCACGCTACTCCGCCCCGGTGCCTCGGCGGCCGGGCCGTCCGAGGGATTCTCGATCGCTCGCGGGGGTTCTCACCTCGGGGGAGTCCGCCTAGGCTTGCGGTACCCCGCCGTGCACAGGATTCCGTCGGAACGCACGCGGTTCGGCAGCCCGGCGGCTGCCTGTGCCCCCAGTCCTCGGGCAAGGACAAATTCGCGGCCTCTGTAGAGCAGTCGGCTTTCCGTAGCCCGTTGTGGGCCGGCTCCTGCTCACCCCGTCCTGCTTCCCCTCGTCGCGAGACCGGCGCGGTGCCTCCCGCGTGCCGTCGCACGGTCCGATGCGGGGCACACGGCTCCCGTATCGCGCGCCCGTGAAGGGGGATTCGGCCGCGTGGGGAGTCTCGGACGGCCGCCGCCGAGGCTCGGATGACCGGCGGCGGCCGTCGGAAGACGCGCGCACCGGCGGTCGCGTCCCGCGAGGTGCCCCGGCCGGGCGCCGGGAGCCCCGCCTGCCCAAGTCCCGGGCGTGGCCCGCGCGTTCCGGTCCGTTGGCCGGCCGCACCACCCGGCGGGGCGCCGACGCGCCGGCGGCGCTGTGGCCGCTCGTGCGCGCGGCAGCCGCCCGGTTCACGCCCGCAGCAGCCGCCCGGTGATCTCCCGGTACTCCCGCAGTGCGAGCCGGAGTTCGGTGTTCTGCGTCTCGGGGTCCTGGTCCTGCCAGCCCGCGCGCAGCACACGTCGCCGTTCCGCGAGGGCCTTGAGCAGCGCGTCGGTGGCTTCGTCGAAGGCGCTCTCGGCCTCCTTCAGGGCCTCGCGCGGTGCGTCCGCGAAGGCGTTCACGGCGTGTCCGAGACGCCGGACGACCTTGTCCCGTCCATCGGACGGGATCAGCGGGTCGGGGCCCAGGGAGCGGTGCCCGCCGGGGTCGGCGGGCCGGTCGGCGGGCTGCTGGGCGCGTGTCTGGTCGTACATCGTCGTATGCACCGTTTCCGTGGTGATGAGTGGTGATGAGTGGTGATGGGTTCGCCGCCCGAAGGCACTTCCGGCCTTCCCGGCGGCCTGCTTCAGGCTGCCGGGAACCCGGCCGGCCCGTCTTCTGCCCGGAGGCTCACCAGGCCACCGCGGCGCTGACGGCCGCAGCGGGGAGCGCGGCGGCGTCATCTGCCCGCCGGAGCGGCCCGGCCTCGTACGACGAGGGGGTGCCGTCGGGCTGTTCCGCCGCCATGAGGGCGGACGCGGTCGAATGCGGGCCGGTGCCCGCGCTCGCGGCGGTCAGCAGCCGGGCGGCCGAGGGGTCGGCGGTCTCCGGGGGAATCACCAGGAGGTCCCAGGGCCCCGCCGTTCCGGACAGCAGCAGGATCTTGTGCGGATCCAGCTCAGAGGTGAACCAACCGACCTTCACCACATGGCCGTTGACGAAGATCCTGTGCGGAAGGATCGGCCAGTAGCGGGGATTGACGGCGATCCGGGTGATCCGGCCCCACAGCGGCTCCAGTACGCCCGCCAGTGGGGGGAGTTCCTGCGTCAGGTCGCGTGAGCGGGGCCACCAGGCGCCGTCCAGTTCGACGTGCCCGGCAGGAGGGCAGCTCACAGGTCTGAGGGCGAGTCGTGCGGTCGGGGTCGTGAAAGGTATGGCGCTCAGCGGAGAACGGTCGTCGGTCGCGGACATCGTGCGGACCCGTCTCCGGACCCCCTGCGCGTGAGCAGTTGTCCGGCGTCTTTGCTCACCAGGAACGACACCGGTATCGGGGCCGGTGCGCGAAATGCTCCCGATGACCTCACGCTACTCCCCGAACAGGCCGAACGGACCGCTCCCGGCCGGCGCCTCACTCGCTCCCGTGATCCTTCTCCGGGGACCGGCTGGTCTCCAGCCAGGACCGCGCCGGTTCCGCCGCCCGCGTCGTGTCGACGACGAGTTCGAGGCGCGTTCCTCCCCCCGCGCCGGCGGGATAGCTGCGCTGCTCGGTGGCCGCGAAGCAACGACGGAGCACCTCCGCGACGCGCCGGGCGACCTCGGGGGAGGCCGCGACGATGCGTACGTCGGCATGCCCTTCCCGGGGTGGTTCCGTGGGCTGCTGCATGGCGACCTCGTCGTCTCGTCACGGATCAGTGGAGCGGATCTTCGACTGTACTCCGGCGCTCCGCCCCTCCTCGCGGTGGTGATGCGCGGTGCCCGCGCCCGAAGCTCCGCGTGGGCGTTTCGGCCGGAGGTGTTCGGGGACACGGTGGGCGGAGGTCGTATCGCGTGCCGGTTCGGCAGTGAGCCGGCGTTCCATTCGTCCGCCCGCTCCTGCCGTCCGGCTGCGACAGCGGACGGCAGAATCGTGCCTTCAAGGGACCGCGCGGCCGCGAGCGGCTTCACCGCACCACGCGGAGTAACGTGGTGAAGGCACCTTCCGATCCCGTGTTCGCCGCAGACGCCGAACCCCGAAGACGGGCAGGTTCCTCATGGTCGACTCCGACACGCCCCCGGGTTCACAGCATCTGCCCAGTGTTGATCTCTCCGACCTGCGGCCCGGGAGCGCACTGCTCCGACTGGAGACGACGACATCGCACGAGGGCATCCTCGACGGGGCGTGGTGGCCGCGGTCCCGGGACATCGGTGCCGAGCTGCCCGCCCTCGTGACGGCCCTCGCCGAACACCTCGGTCCCGTCACCCGGGTAGGGCTGGACGCCGTGGGCTGGGAAGGGCTCCCGACGCGGATCGTCGTCGACGACCGTGTGGTGCACATCGACTCCTTCGCCGTCGGTGACGACACCGTCCTGATCACCCGGGGGGAAGAGGACATCTTCTCGCTGCTGGTGATTCCGCCGAACGCGACGCCCGAGGCCGCGCACGCCGCCATGGCCCAGGCCGTGCGGCCCGACAACGTCACCCGGGCGGAACAGATCCTCATCGACACCGGGACCGGGAGCGCGGCGCCCTGAGGGACGGTCGCGCGGGCGCCGGGTGAGCCCGTCGACGTCAGGCGGGGGAGCTCAGCGCACCGGTCATGAGCGGCGCGGCATCCTCCTCGGTGGTGTCGGGCGGCACGACCAGAAGGTCCCAGCGGCCGTGGCCGGGGGCGAGCAGGACCACGGTGTCCAGGGCATGCCGCGCGGCGGCCTTGCGCAGTCGTACGACCTTGTTGCACACGAGCATCCGCCCCGGTGCCGCGGACCAGGCCGCTCCGTTCACGGTGATGCCGGCGATGTGCCCCCAGGCGGGCGGCAGCCCGGCGAGCAACTCGGGAAGCTCCGCCAGGAGGTCGTAGGAACGGGGCCACCACACGCCGTCGAAGCGGCGCGGCAGGGGGCTGTGGGGTGCCAGGCGCAGACGGAGGTGAGGGCTGGCGGGCGGGAGCGGTGGCACTGTGGCGGTCATGAGGGTTCCTTCAGGTGTGGTCATGAGGGTTCCTTCAGGTACTGGTGGAGTGGCTGGTTCGGTCAGGCGTGGCGGTCGACTCCGGCAGGGATGTCGTCTCCGTCCCCTGTGCGCGTGCCAGTGCCAGTGCCGTGAGCCGGGCGACGCCGCCTCAACGCCTCGCGGCGGCCGGCCTCTTGCGCGTGGCCCGGTGCCGGCCACGTGGTCGCAACCCTGACGGTCAGTCGGCCGGGTACCGCGGACCGCTGTGCCATGGGGCGACGGCGCCGGTGGTGAAGAACAGCAGGACGGTCCTGCACGGGTCGGGCTCCGGCCGCGAGCCGGTGGCGGAAAGGCCCCGCGCGGCGCCGGGCTGCCCGCTCGGGCGGAGGCGGGAGGAGCGGGAAGGCCGGGAGGGAGGGGTGGAAACAGGCGCCGAGGAGCGCTGGGGGAGAGCCGTGAAGGGTTCGGGGGCCGAGGCCATCATGCCGACCTGTCTCGGGAGACCCCGGGGTTCGGCGGGTCTACCGGCGAGTGTGTCTCGCCGAGGACGAGACCGGCGCGGGAGCCGGTGTGCGACATGCCCTCAGTGCCTCCACCGTACTCCGTCGCGCGGTGCTGTCCCGGCCGCCGGCGGCAGCCGGCCCCGCCGCGACCGCCCCACCGGTCCGGGCACCACCAGAGGTCGGATCACCGACCATGGCGCCGCGCTCGGCGTCCTGCCGGTGAGCCGCTTGGACAGCGGGACCACCGAAGCGCTGCGGTCCTGGGGGTCCCCGGTCACGGCGTCGGCAGACGCAGGGCGAGGAGGGCCACGTCGTCGGTGCTGCCGGGCGGCATACGGGCGAGCAGCTGGTCGCACAGTGTGTCCAGTGGCGCGTGGGCGAGCGCCAGGGCATGGCGGCGCAGCCGGTCCAGGCCGGTGCCGAGGTCGCTGCCGGGGATCTCGATCAGGCCGTCGGTGTAGAGCAGCAGGGTGGAGCCCGGTGGCAGGGGGTGGGTGGCGTTCGGCCGGCTCTCGCCGGTGCCCACGGGGGCGCCGAGGACCAGTCCCTGTCCGGCTTCGAGGTACTGCGCGTGTCCTCCGGGGGTCAGGAGGAGGGGCGGCGGATGTCCGGCGCTGGTCCACCGCAGTGTCCACGGTCCGGCCTGCGAGGGGCCTTCGACCCGGGCGAGGACGAGGGTGGCCATGGGGACGGTGGTGATGGCGGGCATGGCGTCGTCGAGACGGTCGACGACGGCGCCGGGAGGCCCGGTGTGGTCCCAGGCCAGGGCGCGCAGGATGCCGTGCAGTTGCGCCATCCCGGCCGCCGCGGTCAGGTCGTGGCCCACGACGTCGCCGATGACCAGCATCAGGGTGCCGTCCTTCAGCTCGAACGCGTCGTACCAGTCGCCGCCGACCTGGGAACCGGCCGGGGCGGGCTGGTAGCGGGCGGCCAGCCGCAGACGGCCGGGCTGGGGCAGCGGGGCGAGCAGGTTGTGCTGCATGGCCTCGGCGACGGCGCGCTGGCGGCCGAACCGCCGTGCGTTGTCGATGACCAGGCCGACCCGGCGGCCGATGTCGCTCACCACCTCCAGGTCCTCGGCGTCGAAGGGGTGCGCCGGGTCGGTGCGCACCAGCGTCAGGGCGCCGGTGATCTGCCGCTTCGAGCCGAGCGGGACCGTGATGGCGGACGTCGCGCGCACTGTCCGCAGGAAGTGGCTGTGGACGGCGGCCAGGGGCGAGCCGGGCGGTGCCGCCGTCTCCGCCGTCTCCGCCGCGTCCCGCTCGCTGTGCAGCACGGGATCGCCTCCCCGCAGCACCTGGACAAGAGGTGAGCGGTCGGCCGCCCCCGTCTCGGGGAGGCGCTCCCGCCCGCCTTCCAGCCCGGCGGCCCGGCCCGCGGGACCGGTCACCGCCACCCGGTGGACCTTCCCGGAACCGGTCCGGAGGTCCACCGCCGCCCAGTCGGCGAGGCGGGGAACCAGCAGGCGGCCCAGCCGGGCGAGGGCCTCGTCGGTCTCCAGGGTCTGGCCCAGTACGTCGGTGATCTCCGCGACCAGCGTCAGCCGCTCGGTGAGGTCCTCCAGGGCACTCGTGTAGGCCGCGCGTTCCCGGCCCGCGGTGCGGTCGCCCGTGATGTCGGTGAACAGCACGGCCATGCCCTGGTAGGAGCCGCCGACCGTGAGAGGGGAAGCGGACCAGGAGATCGTGACCAGGCGCCCGTCACCGCGCAGATGGTTGTCGCCCTCACCGCGCGCGGCGGCTCCCGTGGCCAGCGCGTGCAGGAGCGGGCACCGCTCCCGCAGGAGCGCGCCGCCGTCCGTGTCCCGGTGCAGCAACTCGTGCGCGTCCTTGCCGTGCATCGCGGCGGCGGCCCGGCCCAGCAGCCGTTCGGCGGCCGGGTTGACGGCGAGGATCCGTCCGGCCGGGTCGACCACCATCAGGGCCGTGCTCAGCTGCTCGACGACCTGGCGCCAGAAACCCGACGCGGCTGCGGCCGGCCGCGACGGCTCCTCACCTCCCGCACCGGGCACCGCGTTCTGCACTACGCCGCCCTCCAGTGACGGCGGCCTCCCTCCGAAGGCCGCGGGCGCATCAGCATCAGGGGAACCGACACCTCTGTCACCCATGGTCCCCTGTGAGGAACCCGCTCGCACGGTCGGCACGAGGACCTGGTCGTCAGGGCGCGCAGGCAACCGCATCGCGAAGCAGGCCAGGTCGGCGACGAAGAGCACGGGGCCGAATCGCGGTCGCGGGCATCGACGGGCCGGCGTCGGCGCTCGCGGTGGTCATCAGCCGTGCGGCCGAGGGGGCGTCGGTCTCCGGGGGAATCACCAGGAGGTTCCAGCGGCCCGCGGAGTAGGACAGCAGAACGATCCGGTGCCGATCCAGCTCAGAGGTGAGCCAACCGACCTTCACCACATGGCCGTTGACGACGAGCCTGGGCGGGAGGTTCGGCCAGTGGCGGGGGTTGAGCGCGACCCGGGTGATCCGCCCCCACAGCGGGTCCAGCACGTCCGCCAAGGCGGAGAGCTCGCCCGCCAGGTCGCGGGAGCGGGGCCACCAGGCGCCGTCCAGTTCGGCGCGCCCCGCGGACGGGCTCTCGGACCCCTCGGACCTCAGCGCGAGGCGCGCCGTCGGGGCCCTGAAGGGAACGGCTCGTAGCGGGGGATGAGAGGTGGTCGCGGACATGGTGCGAAACCTGTCTCCGGACTGCCGTGCGGGGCAGTGGCCCGGCGTCGTCGCTCACCGGGAACGACACCGGCATCGGGGCCGAGGTGCGAAATGCTCCCGGTGAGTTCACGCTACTCCCCGAAGGTCCCGGGCGCAGGCGCGTGGGGCCGCTTCTCCCTTGGCCGTACGATCCGTTGGGCCTGTCCGAGGAGTAGGCTGGAACCACCGAGGATTCTTCGCGCACCGGCTTCCAGGCTCGTGTCGTTTTCGGCGATTGAATACGCCGGGCCGGTTGCGGTCGGCCCGGGGCAGGGTTCGCGTCATGACTGCGACCATTTCCCTCCCGCCGACAGCCGAAGCCGAAGCCGACGACCGTTCGTCCTCAGCGTCCTCTCTCCGTCTGTCGCTGGCTCCCGCCGGTCCCGCACCGGCTCTGCTGGACGGCGCATGGTGGCCCCGCTCCCGCGACCTCGGGGCCGAACTCCCCTCCCTGGCCGCCGTACTGGACCCGCTGTGGGGGCGGATCACCCGCGTCACGGTGAATCCCACCCACTGGCCGGTCGTTCCGCGCAAGGTGCCGGTCGCCGGGCACGTGGTGAAGGTGGGCTGGTTCCTGGCCGAGCAGGACCCGCACGAACTGATGTTGCTCTCGTACCGCACAGGCCGCTGGAACCTCCTGGTGGTCCCGCCCCAGACGACCCCCGTCTCGGCCGCCTGGCTGATGGCCGCCGCGAGCGACCCACTGGGCACATCGACCGCGAGCCGGTTGATGGAGGAGGCGGCGCGCCGGCGGACGGTGTACGAGGCCGAGCGGTCCGTGGAAGAGGTCTGGGACTCCGAAGGAGGCCATGAGGCCCGCGATCCGGCCGTACGTCCCCCGGTCCCGACCGTGACCGCCGCGATGCCGCGTCAGCCGATGGGAAGGTGAGGACCGTGGAGACGTTCGTGACCGTGATCGTGATCCTCGCGATGATCGCCCTCGGCGTGCTGCTCATCCACCTGCTCAACTCGCAGCACAGCGACCGCATGGCCGCCTTCCACTACGGCCGCTCCGGGATGCCCGTCCCAGGCCCGGCCGCGGCCCGGCGGAAGGCCCACGGCTGGGCGAGAGTGAGCGGCGCCGCAGGTCGCCGTAACCGCCGCGACGACGGCGCCCACCGCCCGAACTGACAGCACCGGCGCACGCTCACACCGGCGGGCGGTGAGCTGTGGACGTGCGCGTCTTCTGTCTCGTCACAGCCGGGGATCCAGCAGCGCGGGATCGGCGCGTCCCTCGACGATCTCGCGTGCCACGTCGTGCACCGGCCGCTGGTGTGAGCGGGCGTGGCCGCGCAGCAGCGTGAAGGCGTCGTCCATGGTCAGGGACAGACGGGTCGCCAGGATGCCCTTCGCCTGCTCGATGACGACGCGGCTGGTCAGGGCCAGCTCGAGCTGTGCGTTCAGGGTCCGGCTGCGGTCGGCCTCCCCCGCCCGCTCCAGGGCTATGGCGGTGAAGTCGGCCATCGACTGGCCGAGCGCCAGTGCGTCCGGCGAGAACGGACCTTGTCGACCGGACAGCAGGACCAGCGCACCGGTCGTCCCGGCGGGGCCCCGCAGCGGGAGGGCCGCCACGCGTGCGTAACCCAGTTCCAGAGCCCGAGGGGCGTAGTGCGGCCAGCGCTGTCTGGCCGGGCGGCCGTCGAGGGCGGCCTGGACCGGAGGCCGGCGGCCACGGTGGCAGTCGTGGCCAGGCCCTTCGCGCCGTTCGGACGCGTCGTGTTCCATGCGCGAGACCTTGGGGTCGGAGCCGGCGACCTCGACCTCCGCGCGCTCGCCGGGGGCGAACACCACGCCCGCGGCACGGACGCCGAGCAGGGACGGGCTGCGGGTCGCGAGGACCGCGAGGGTGCCGGAGACGTCCAGGGGACCGTCCCTCGTGCCGCCGGCCAGTGCGACGAATGCGTCGGCCAGTCGCTGCTGCGACGTCATGATCTCTCTTCCTCAGCTGGTTCTCGGATGTCCGTGCACGATCCGCCGGGCGATCACCTCGGTGGACACCTCCTCCGCGAACGCCCGGGCCTTGATGAGGGCCAGGGCGTCGCCGACGGTGCAGCCTTCCCGGACGGAGAGCACCCCTGCCGCCTGGTGCACAAGGTCCCGGTGGTCGGTTCCGCCGTAGAGTTCCGGGTCGGCGTCCGGGCCCAGGAGCACGATCCGGGCCAGGGCTCCGGCGACCTCGCCGAGGACGCCGGAGCCCACGAGGCCGGGCTCCGGGCCGAACACCGTCAGCGCCCCGATGCAGCCGCCTTCGGTGTCCAGGGGGACGGCGGCCACCGAGGCGATGCCCAGATGAGTCAGGGCGGGGCCGTAGGCGGGCCAGCGCTTTCTGATCACCGGCCCCGACGCGAGGATCAGGCAGTGGCCCGACACCGCGTCCCGGGCCGGGCCCTCGCCGAGCACGTACTCCAGGTCCTGGGCGGCGCGGGACCGCTCGTCCGACACGGCGACCGCGAGCTGGTCGCGGGCGGAGTCGACCAGGGTGAGCGCCGCGCTGCCCGTCCCGCACGCTTCCGCGACGCCGGTCATGAACCGGGGCGGGGTGCCCTGCGCCTCGGCCCACTCGGCGGTACGGCGGGCGAACGCCTCCTGGAGCCGTGCCGAGGAGCGATGGCACGCGGCCGACCGGCGGTGTGCCGCGGCGATGTGCGAGTGGAACTCGCGGCCCGTTTCCTCCGCCAGACGTTCATGACGCTCGGCGGACGTGTCGGCGCGGTCTGCGCGCTCCCGCGCCCGGGCGGCGCGACCGCGTGCGACCGCGGCCAGGTCGCGGGGGTCCTCACGCCCCTGCCGGTTCATGCTCGAAGCGTACGCGGCAGCGGGGTCAGCCGGAGTCGTTGTCGCGGCTTTCCTCCATCATCAGCACGACGCCTCCGTTGTGGCCGTCGAACGGCGAGCAGAACACGTCGCAGGTGAGGGGCCGGCCGATGCGGCTGAGGGCCTCGACGCCGACCGGCCCGGAGCGCTTGCGGGTTTCCAGGCACGTCTGCACCACGGGTTGCAGTACCTCGGTGGGCAGGCCGAAGTCCAGGTCGAAGAACCGCTTGTCGATCACCTCGTCCGCGCGCAGCCCCCACATGTCGACGGCGCCCCGGTTCCAGCTACGGACCTTCAGACTGCTGTCCAGTACCACCACGCCCGCCGCGATGCTGGTCAGCACGGCTTCCAGGAACGCCTTGGCCTCGTCCAGTTCCTCACCGCGGATGCGCAGTTCGTCGTTCATGGTCTCCAGTTCCTCGTTGCCGGACTGGAGTTCTTCGTTGGTGGTCTCCAACTCCTCGTTCGTCGACTGGAGTTCCTCGTTGGTGGTCTCCAACTCCTCGATGCTGGACTGGAGTTCCTCGTTGGTGGTCTCCAGTTCCTCGTTGGTGGACTGGAGTTCCTCGTACGCCGTCTCCAGGTCCTCGCGCACCCGTTTGACCTCGGCCTGCAAATGGGTGGACACCGTGACGTCGCTGAAGGAGATCAGGGTGGCGACATGCAGGCCGGTGGGGGCGGCGAGCGGCTGGATGAGGATGTCGAAGTACTGGATCTCCTCGCCCGTCCTCCGCTCGGCTCTGGGCACCCTGAGGGTCCGGCGCTCGTGCGTGGACTGGTCGATCAGCGAGCGGAGCTCGACCGGCCGGTAGGAGATCTCCAGATCCTGGAAAGGGCGGCCGATGTCGGTGGCGGTCAGACCGAACTGCATCCGCGCCTGGCTGTTGACCACCACGACGGTCCCGTCGCCGTCGACGGCGATCGACGGGGTGGGCCCGGCGTCGAGGGTGAGGTCACGCAGCTGCCGGGTACGGGCGACCGAGTGCAGTTCGACACCCGGACCGGTCCTGAGCTTCACGGGAGCCGGGTGGTAGGGCAGTTCCGCGTCGCCCGCGCGGCGCCGGAAGATCCGCTGCCGCATGCTCAGCACATCGAAGCGTTCGGCGTCGTTCAGCAGCATCTCGGCCTTGCCGAGGAAGAGGAAAGCGCCCTTGTGCAGGGCGAAGTGGAAGCGGTCGACGATCTTGGTCTGGGCTTCGACGTTGAAGTACATCAGAGTGTTGCGGCACACGAGCAGGTCGAGCCGGGAGATCGGGGCGTCCTGGGTGATGTCGTGCCGGCCGAAGATCACCCGGCGGCGCAGGTCGGGGCGGAAGCCGAACTGCGCGCCGTTCTGACCGCTCTGCTCGAAGTACTTGTCGCGCAGCTCGGCGGGGAGCGGTTCCAGGGACTTCGCCGTGTACAGTCCCGACCGCGCCTGGCGCAGGGCCTCCTCGTCGATGTCCGTGGCGTAGATCTTCACGCGGCGCAGGCACTCCTCGGTGCCGAGCGCTTCCGCGAACATGATGGCCAGCGAGTACGGCTCCTCGCCGGTGGAGCAGCCCGCGCTCCACACTCTGATCTCCTGCTCCGGCGCGAGATCCGCGATGAGTTCGGGGATGACCTCCCGCTGGAGGAGCGTCCAGGCGTCCGGGTCGCGGAAGAAGGACGTGACATTGATCAGGATCGTGTTGAAGAGAGCGCCGAATTCGTCAGCGCTGGTCTCCAGGAGGTCCTGGTAGTCCGCATAGGAACGCACACCCATGTCGGTCATGCGTTTGTGGATGCGCCGGCCCAGGGTGGAGCGCTTGTACCCCGTGAAGTCGAAGCCGCGGGCATCCCTGAGGAAGACGAGCAGTTCCTCCAGCGCCTCGTCGGTCTCGGCGTCCTGCGGTTCGCCCATCACTGTCCTCTGGCCTCGACGAGTCCCCGGATGACCGCGGGGATCTCCTCAAGGGGTAGCACGTAGTCGACGGCTCCCGTGTCCACCGCCGCCTGCGGCATTCCTTTGAACTCGGCCGTCAACGGGTCCTGGGCGAGTACGGTGCCGCCGCGCGACTTGACCGCGTCCAGCCCCATCGCGCCGTCTCTGCCGGTGCCGGTGAGCACGCAGGCGATCGCCCGCGGTCCGTAGGCGGCGGCGACCGATTCGAAGAGGAGGTCGGCGGAGGGACGTACGAAGTGGACGAGCTCGGTGCGGGACAGTGCCAGGACGCCGTCGGAGCCGACGAGGAGGTGCCGGTCCGGAGGGGCGATGTACACCGTCCCGGGCAGCGCCCGCTCTCCGTCCTCGGCGAGCTTGACCATCAGGTCGGTGCGGCGGGAGAGGACCTCGGCGATCACGGTCCGGTGCCGGGGGTCGAGGTGCTGGACGACCAGCACCGGCACCGGCAGATCCGGGCCCAGGGCCCCCAACAGCGCGATCAGTCCCTGGACGCCGCCGGCGGACGATGCGACAGCGACGATGGCGTATTGGTCCTCGGGGGACGGGTCAGCCGTCACATGGCGAGCCTAGCGGAACCGGGGCCGTGTGGTGAGGGCGCGCGGCCTCGGGTGGACGGGCGGCGAGACCGTACCCGTCAGCTCCCGGCCGGGAATGTCAAGCTCTTTCGACGGGGACAACCCGAAGGAGTGGACGGTGTCCTGCCGGAACCGTTCCTCGCTTCGTGGGCGGCACCCCCCTGCATAGGATCGTCTTACTAACTTCGTCGCCCTTGCTCCCGGTGGCCGTGGACCTCTGTCGTCGCCCGCCACTGAAGTCCGAGGCGGGCAACCCACCGAACGCACGGTGATGCCGTCATGCCCCGGGACACCACACCCGCCACCGCTCCGCCGCCACTCCGCCCCGTCCGCGTCTATCGAACGCGTGGACACACGGTTGTCGAACTCCACGGGGAGATCGACATAGCCGCCGCCGTGCACATCACTCCGGTACTGGACGCGGTGACGGACGGCCCGGCCCCCCTGGTCGTGATCGATCTCGGCCCCGTCGAGTTCCTGGACTGCTTCGGCCTGACGCTGCTGTGCCGGGCTCGTCGAAGGGTCCGGGAGCGGGGCGGACGCCTGTCGCTCGTCTGCCCCCAGCCCGGCATCAGGAAGATCCTCGGGATCGTGGGACTCACCGCGGCATTCGCCCCGGCAACCACCCTGGGCGAAGCCCTCGCACGGGCGGGTCGGCGTTGCGGGGGTCGACGGTAGAGGCTGCCGGTGAACAGCGCGTCCCACATCCGCACGCCGGTGCCGTCGGTCTGGCCGTCCCGATGACCGGTGGCCCCGTGTCGAACTGTCGAAGCGCTTCACCAGACAACTCACGCTAATGGGAACTCTGTGGCGAAACAAGAGGCGTGAAGGCAGCACCGCCTTGCTTCTCCCGGGCATTGACACCGCATCCAGAGCGATGGGAGCGTCGAAGCGCTCCACCAACTCGGGTGCCGCTGCCTCCTCTTGAGGACTGTGCCTGCCCCTCCGCGCCGGATTCCAGAAAGGACAGCGTCATGTCCCGGAAGTCCAGGAAGAGAAGCGTCAGGGATGTACTCGTAGCCCTGCTGACGGGGATTGCGCCGCTGATCGCGGCGCTCGTACTGACCGGTGCCTCGGCCACCACCGCATCGGCCGCGTCACTGACCGAGGTCACCGGCTTCGGCAGCAACCCCGGAAACCTGCGGATGTACGTCTACAGGCCCGACAGCGCTCCGGCACGTCCGGCGGTGGTGGTGGCAGTGCACTACTGCACCGGCACGGGGCCCACGTTCTACGCCAACTCGGAGTTCGCCGGTTTGGCCGACCAGTACGGGTTCATCGTCGTCTACCCGGACGCGAACGTCAGCGGACAGTGCTTCGACGTCTCCTCGCCCCAGGCGCTCAGGCATGACGGGGGCAGTGACCCCACGAGCATCGCCCAGATGGTCCGGTACACCCTGCGGAACATGAACGCCGACCCCGGCCGGGTCTACGTCACCGGCGTCTCGTCCGGCGCGATGACGACCAACGTCCTGCTCGGCGACTACCCCGACCTGTTCAAGGCCGGCTCGGCGTTCATGGGTGTGCCGTTCGGCTGCTTCGCCACCACCGACGGCTCCGGCTGGAACACCGACTGCGCCACCGGCAAGATCACCAAGACCCCGCAGGAGTGGGGCGACCTCGTCCGGGGCGCCTACCCCGGGTACACCGGCCCCCGGCCGCGGATGCAGCTGTGGCACGGTACCGAGGACGAAGCGCTGTACTACCCGAACCTCGGTGAAGAGATCAAGCAGTGGACCAATGTGCTCGGGGTGAGCCAGACCCCGGTCCTCACCGACTCCCCGCAGTCCAACTGGACCCGCACCCGCTACGGCTCCACCGGCGCGCAGCCACCGGTCGAGGCGAACAGCTTCCAGGGTGTCGGGCATTCCCTGCCCGGAAGCGGTATGGCGGCCCGGGCCATCACCTTCTTCGGACTCGACGGCGGGACCGGCGGGACCACGACGGGTCCGCTCCACACCACCGGTTCCGGCAAGTGCCTTGACGTGCCCGGCTTTTCGCAGACCAACGGCACCCAGACGCAGATCTGGGACTGCAACGGCGGCACGAACCAGACCTGGACCCGCACGTCGACCAAGCAGCTCACCGTCTACGGCGGTGCGAAGTGCCTCGACGCGACCGGCACCGCGGCCGGCACCGAAGTCGTGATCTGGGACTGCAACGGCGGCACCAACCAGCAGTGGAACATCAACTCCGACGGCACCGTCACCGGCGTCCAGTCGGGGTTGTGCCTGGACGTCAGCGGCGGCGCCACGGCCAACGGCACAGCGGTACAGCTGTGGAACTGCAACGGCGCCGGCAACCAGCGATGGGGCCTCGGCTGACACCACCGCCGTAAGCGACTTCGGCGTGCCGACCGGGCCCGTCGGCCACCTCGCACGTCCCTGCCATCCCCCACTCGTCGGCCACCTCGCACGTCCCTGCCATCCCCCACTCGTCGGTTCCTTGAAGGCTGGAGATGTCATGCATTTGTCACGCCGTGGCGTTCTGATCCTGGGCGCCGCCGCCGGCGCCGCCGTCGGGGGCCTTCCCACGGGCTCGGCCCGGGCCGCCGGGACGGCCGGCGGAACGGACGCGTCCACCCGCACCGAGCGCCTGTATCTGTCCGGAGAGGACGCCGACCACCCGGTCGACTGGGACTTCCTGTGCACCAGCGGGCGGCGCAGCGGCAGTTGGGGCAGCATCCCGGTTCCGTCCAACTGGGAGTTCCACGGATACGGCACCTACAACTACGGGTGGAATCTGCGCCCGGAGGAGAAGGGCCGCTACCGGCACACCTTCACGCCCCCCGCCCACTGGCGTGACAGACGCGTCTTCCTCGTCTTCGAAGGGTCGATGACCGAGACCGAGGCGTGGCTCAACGGCGAGCCGGCCGGGCCCGTCCACCGTGGCGGCTTCTACCGGTTCCGCCACGAGGTGACCGGAAAGCTGCTTCCGGGCCAGGACAACCTCCTGGAGGTGACGGTCAGCAAGGAGTCCACCGACGACTCCGTCAACCGGGCCGAACGCCTGGGCGACTACTGGAACTTCGGCGGCATCTACCGCCCCGTCCACGTGGAGGCGTTCCCGCTCCAGCACGTCGAGCGCATCGCCGTCGACGCCCGCGCCGACGGCACCCTGCGGATCGACGCCCATCTGTCGGGTACCGGTACCGCCGACCGGCTCGTCGGGCAGGTCACCGACCTCTCCGGGCGCCCGGTCGGCGCCCCGTTCACCGCGGCCGTCGCTCCCGGCGACACGACGGTGACCCTCACCACCGCTGTCGACTCGCCCCGGCAGTGGACGGCGGAGACCCCGCACCTCTACCGCGTCGAGGTCGCGCTCCGCGCCGGCGACGACCGCATCGTCCACCGCGTCGAGGAGAGATTCGGCTTCCGCACCGTCGAGGTGCGCCCCGGCGACGGCGTGTACGTCAACGGCGTCAAGATCCTACTCAAGGGAGCCAACCGGCACACCATCTGGCCCACGTCCGGCCGGGCGACCAGCGCGCGCATCAGCCGCAAGGACATCCTCCTGATGCGGGAGATGAACATGAACGCGGTCCGGATGTCCCACTACCCGCCGGACGCGCACTTCCTCGACCTCGCCGACGAACTCGGGCTGTACGTGCTCGACGAACTGGCCGGCTGGCAGAAGTCCTACGACGAGGCGGCGGGCAGGCCCCTCGTCGCCGAGATGGTCACCCGTGACGTCAACCATCCGTCGATCCTGTTCTGGGACAACGGCAACGAAGGCGGCTGGAACACCGCCCTCGACGGCGACTACGCCCGCCACGACCCCCAGCGGCGCGCCGTCCTCCACCCCTGGGCGAACTTCGGCGGCATCAACACCGACCACTACGAGACGTACGACAGCACGCGCCGCATCCTCCAGGAACAAGGCGACGTCTTCATGCCCACCGAGTTCCTCCACGGCCTCTACGACGGCGGCGCCGGCGCGGGCCTCGACGACTACTGGAAGCTGATGGGCCGTGAACGGCTCTCCGCCGGCGGCTTCCTGTGGTCACTGATCGACGAGGGCATCGTGCGCGACGACCTCGGCGGCACCGTCGACGTGGCGGGCAACGCCGCACCCGACGGCATCCTCGGCCCCTTCCGTGAGAAGGAGGCCAGCTTCTACACGATCAAGGACATCTGGTCTCCCGTACAACTCGCCGAGCCGGAGCGGTTCACCTCCGGCCTGCCGGACGACTTCGACGGGCGGATCGGCCTCGCCAACCACTACGCCTTCACCAACACCCGCACGTGCCGGTTCACTTGGCGGCTCCTGGACTTCCGCACCCCGTCGCAGCGGCGGGACGGCCACACGGTGCGCGCCGAGGGCACCGCCTCCGCGCCGGACATCGGGCCCGGCGCGCAAGGAATGCTGCGCCTGCCCCTGCCGTCCGGCTGGCGACGCGCCGACGCCGTCGCGCTCACCGTCACGGACGCCGACGGCCGCGAGATCCGCGGCTGGACCTGGACCGTCACCTCCGCCGCCGACCAGGCCCGACGGCTGGTACGGACGGGCCCGGGACCAGCCGTACGCGGCCGGCTCGCGGACAGCACGCTCACCCTCGTAGCCCGCCACACCACGGTCAGGCTCGACGCCACGACGGGCCTGCTGGCCGGCGTCACCCATCGGGAGAGTGACTTCGCGCTGTCCCGCGGCCCGCTGCCCACCACCGGAACGGCCGATCTCACCCGCCTGACGCACGGGCCCGACAGCAACGGTTACACGGTGGAGGCCGAGTACTCCGGCGTGCTGCGCCACGTCCGGTGGCGTCTGCACCCCAGCGGCTGGCTTCAGTTGGACTACCGCTACCACCTCACCGGCGAGCACGACCTCTTCGGCGTCGGCTTCGACCATCCCGAATCACAGGTCACCGGCGTGACATGGCTCGGCCACGGACCCCACAGGGTGTGGAAGAACCGCCTGCGCGGCGTCGCGACGGACGTCTGGACGAAGCAGTACAACGACACCGCGACCGGTGCCGACGGCTGGGTGTACCCGGAGTTCAAGGGCTACCACGCGGGCGTGCGCTGGGCGTCCCTGCACACCACCGCCGGACGACTGACCGTGGTCGGCGAGGACGACAGCCTCTACCTGCGCCTCTTCACCCCCCGGTTCGGCCCCGACCCCCGCCACACCGCGCCGCCCTTCCCGAAGGGCGATCTCTCCTTCCTCGACGCCATCCCGGCGATCGGCACCAAGTTCGACCCGCCGGCCGCCCTCGGCCCCAGCGGCGCCCCCACCACGGCGACGGGCGACTACGCCCGCACCCTGTACTTCTCGTTCTCCGAATAGCCCGACCAATAGCCCGACCAATAGTCCGACCACCCACATCGGCAAGGGAGGCCCTCGATGACGGCGGGGCCGCAGGCGGTTGTGCCCGCGGCCCCGCCGGGGTGGTGCGTCAGGACGGGTCGCCGTACTGGAGACCGCGTCCGTTGGTGCCGACGTACACCCGGCCGTAGGTGTCGGGGTCGCCGGTGATCACGCCGCTGCCGCTGATGTTGCCCCACTGGTGGGCGTCGTCGTTGACGCGGAGCCAGGTGGCGCCCTTGTCGGTGGAGCGGAAGACGCCGGTGACGTCCTTGACGGTGCCGATCATGTACAGGGCCTGGTAACTGGTGCCCGGCTTGGCCTTGCCGAAGCCGAGGGCGGAGGCGGACTTCACCGAGTTGAGCGTGGTGAAGCTGCGGCCGCCGTCGGTGGAGTGCAGCAGACCCTTGTCACCGCCGGAGATCCACAGGTCCCCGGCGACACCGGGAACGGCGGTGAGCCGGCCGGAGGGCAGGTTGCCGGCCCGCGCGGCGAAGGTCGCCCCGCCGTCGGTGCTGGCGTAGAGCGTGCCGCCGGACAGGGAGTAGAAGGTGTTGGCCGAGGAGCGGTCGGCGACCACCACGGCGTCGTTGCCCAGACCGCCGACCCGCGACCAGCTCGCCCCCTTGTCGGTCGAGCGGTACGGGGCCTGCCCGGCCTCGGTCCACACGATGGTGGAACCGTCCGCCGCGAGCGCGATACGGCCGTCCTGGGCACTGGCCACCGGCTCCGCCTTGAAGCCGGTCCAGGTGCTGCCGCCGTCGGTGGAGTAGGCGCCGTCCTGCGCGCCGCCACGGCCGACGCGGACCATCATCGAGGGCTTGGCCTGGGCGAAGTCGATGTCGGTGCTGTTGGCCATCATCGGGTTGCTCAGCCGTCCGGAGGGCACCTTGGTCAGGTCGTCGTGCCGGAAGCCGCCCTGGTCGCCCATGGAGGTGATGACGGTGGCGCCACCGGGCGGGGCGATCGCGTCCATCAGCGCGGTCTCCTCCAGTCCTCGGGCGCCGGTGCTCCAGTGGCTGGTGCCGCCGCTGTCGGAGGCGTTGGCGTCGGTGCTGCGCAGGATGCCGTTGCCGGTGCCGTACAGCACGTGCCCGGAGTCGAACGGGTCGATGGCCAGGGCGGTCATCCAGTGCCCGGTGTGGGTGCCGACGTACGGGGCGGCGGCGGCGCTGCGCTGCGACTTGTCGGCCAGGGCCTTCCAGGTGTTGCCGCCGTCGGTGCTCCGGTAGATCTCGTCCTCGGGATACCAGCGGTCGAGGGTGGTGACCATCACCGTGGACGGCTTGCGCGGGTCGACGGCCAGACCGGAGAACCCGTAACCGCCCTGGGACGGGGAGATGTTCTTCCACGCCCCGCTGCCCGGCGTGTACTTCCACACCGAACCGGCCGTCACGCCGTTGGGCCCCAGCTTGTCGGTGTACGTCAGGTACAGCGAACCGTCACCGGAGAGCACGCCGTGCTGCGGCAGCTGGCCGGTGGGCTGCCCGGAGACGGCCTGCCAGCTGGCGCCGCCGTCGGTGGAGCGGTACAGGGAGGTGGACTTGTCACCGACACCGACGTAGACCGTCTTGCTGCCGGCCGGGCCGTACGTCACGAAGGCGATGCCGCCGCCGCTGCCCGCCCCGTCCTTGACGGGGAACGAGGAGACCTGACTCCATGTCACGCCGTGGTCGGTGCTGCGCCACAGGCCGTTCTTGCGGGTGCCGAGGAGAAGGTTGGCGTTGTTCGCGGGGTCGATCACCAGCCGCTCGCCCGCCCCGCGGCCGTCCTCGTTGGCGCCCAGCTTGAAGGGCAGGTCGGTGCGCTTGAAGGTGCGGCCCTTGTCGGTGGAGCGCAGGATCGCGCCGTTGCCCGCCCAGTCGTTGGTGTAGGTGCCCGCGGAGAGGTAGAGCCGGTTGGGGTCGACGGGGTCGGTGGCCACCGAGTCGATGCCCAGCAGGTTCCAGTCCTTCTCACTGACCCAGTCGGTCAGCGGGATCCACTGCTCGGCCGCGGCGTCCCAGCGGTAGGCGCCACCCATGTCGGTACGGGCGTACAGCAGCCCCTTCTCCTTCTGGTTGAACACCAGCCCGGTGACGTAACCGCCGCCCACGACCTGGGCGTTCTTCCACCGGTACGGTCCGGACGCGGCCGTGGTCTGCTCCCCACCGGTCCCGGTCCCGGTCCCGGTCCCGGTACCGCTGCCGGTCGCCGGGGCCTCGGCCATCTTCACCAGCTTCCACTGCTGGTTGGTGCTGCCGTGGCCGGGATACTGGATGACGGCCGCGCCCTGGGCCGTGGAGCCCCCGGAGACGTCCAGGACCTGGCCGCTCCTGCGGGAGGTGAGGGTGACGGCGTCGGAACCGCTCACCTGGTCGATCCGCCACTCCTGCGAGGTGGCCGAACTGTCGGTCTGCTGCTCGGCGGCGGCCGCCTTGGCGGTCGAATTGCCCGCTATGCCAAGCACCTTGCCGCTGTTGCGGTTCACCAGCTCGTAGTAGCCGTCGCCGGTGGCCTTCAGCTTCCACTGCTGGTTGGCGGTGCTCTGGTCGGTGTATTGCTGGATACGGGTGCCGTCGGCGGTGGAGAAGGAACTGACGTCCAGCACCTTGCCGCTGCGCACGGAGACCAGCCGGTAGTAGGCGCCGGCGTCGACCGTCGCGGCCTGCGAGTCCTCCTGCACGAACAGGAGATACGGCACGACGACGGCGGGCGCGCCGACCAGCAGGGCGGTGGCGGTCCAGCGACGGCGGTGGCGCCCGCGGCGCCCGCGGCGCCCGCCGTTCGTGGGGTTGTCCATAAGGGGGTGTTCTCCTTGTGTGCTGTCACCTGAGGAAAGCCGGATCACGGCCGCCGGGACCGGCCGGATCCGCTCTCTTGTGGTCACAGACTCCTCATGGGGTTGCCTTGATCCGCGATCTTTTTCGAGTCGAGTGCCGCTTCGGTGTGGTGCGGTGCGTCCGGACTGCCATCGGCTGTTCGGCGCGGGGTCGGGAACAGGACGCGATGATCAGAACTCCGTCGGGAGGGGACCCACGAGGTGACACTCGGGAGCCGGGCTTCGCCGGTGACTGAGTTACGGGTGTGTGGCTGCTTGGTCGGTGAACGGACAGGAATCGGTCAACACCTTTCCATCTCCTCTTGGCCGGGGCCGGCACAGGCCTGTTCACTGCGCCGTATGCGACACAGGAAACCCATGAGATCCCTGATCCGCCCGAGACGGACGGCCACCGTGCTGACCGGCGCGCTTACCGCACTCGGCCTGTCCCTGGGAACAGCCGCCGCGGACACGGTGCCGGCGGAGTTCGGGACCGACTACCACGACCCGGTGACCGCCGCCCCGGCCATCTCGACGCCGCACACCAAGTCGTGTTCGGTCACGATCGCCCAGGCGCAGTTCAAGGACTTCACCCCCTACACCGGCACCTACACGCCGCCCACCGGCTGCGGCACCCCCGGCCGCTGGTCCAAGGTCGTGCTGCGGATGGACGGAAGCGTGAAGGGACGGCAATACGACCGGCTCGGCTATCTGGACATCGGAGGCGTACAGGTCTTCCGTACGTCGACGCCCGAGCCCTCGCAGGACGGGATCAACTGGTCCGTCGAGAAGGACGTGACCGAGTACGAGAAGACGCTGAGCAGCGCACAGTCGGTCGACATGCTCATAGGCAACGTTGTCAACGACACCTACACCGGCGTGCTCGACGTCAAGGTGACCCTCACCTTCTACGCCCCCGAGCCCGGCCGCACACCCTCCGCCCCCGACCGGGTCATCCCCCTCAGCGACGGCGACAGCGTGACGACCGGCGCCTCGCTGACCACCCCACGCAACTCCACGCGGATTCTCGCCGAGGTGTACGCCACCGGCTCGGGCGGCGGCTGTGAGGAGTTCTGGTACTCGGTGGTCACGCCGTCCGCGTCGTACTCCTGCGAGGGCGGGGACGACGGTCCGTACCGCGAGGTGCGAGTGAGCATCGACGGGAAGGTCGCCGGAATCGCCTCGCCGTATCCGAACGTGTGGACCGGCGGCTGGTCGCCCTATCTGTGGTCGGTGATCCCCGCCCCACACGCCTTCGACGTACGGCCGCTGGAGTTCGACCTGACTCCGTTCGCCGGCCTGCTCAACGACGGCAGAGCGCACAAGGTCGACGTGTCGGTGGCCGGGGTGCCGAGCGGCCAGACGGGGTGGAGCGCGCCGACGAACATCCTGGTGTGGCAGGACGCGCACAAGTCGGTGGTGACGGGCGCCGTGACGTCGTACAGGAAGGCGGATCCGGAGGTGAACAACACCTACACCGACGGTTCGCTGCGCCACCTGGTGACCGCCGGCAAGGACCGGTTGAAGGTCACCGGCTACCTGGACACCTCCCACGGCCGGGTCACGACGACGGTCGAGCGAACAGTCACGAGCGCGATCGACCACCAGTGGACGCCGGACGAGAACACCGACGACCAGACCGGCACGTGGACCGACGACCAGACCGTGACCACCAACGGGCACGTCTCCCGCACCGACCGCACCTACACGCTCGACGGCCGCGCCACCATCGACGCGACCAACCGCCTGCGCGTCATCATGTCCGTCACCGACCGAGCCCACCTCGGCGCCACCCGCATCGACGACACCTACCAGGGAGACGCCACCTTCACCCTCGGCGTCGCCCGCGAGGACCGGCACGCGGTGGCCACGACCAGCGAGCGCTACCGGCTCCGGGCTCCCGGCGCGTGCTACGACCACACGCTCGCGACCGAGCAAGGGGTGCTGACGAAGGACGCACGCGGCTGCTGACCCCGCACTCAGCCCTTGGCACGCAGTGGCTCCATGCTGCCGCGAAGCGGCGGAACCTTGTCGACGAGATCGGACGGCCGCTCCCCTTCTGGGGGACGGCCGACGATACGGCGAGTCGGCCGATGGACTCATGACGGGAGACCCTCGTGCCCGCCCGGCCACCGCCCGCTGCCGGACGTGCCGCACCTCCTCATCAACTCCTCATCATCGACGAACAGTTCGGCCAAGCCAGCGCTCCCCGTTCCTCTGCCCCAGCGGAAGACGCCGGCCATGGCGAGGGTGACGCGTACATGCACGGACACCCCGGCCCACCGGCCGACAGACCAACGCCGCCTCACCGCAGAAATGTCACGCAGAAATTGCGGCCCCCGCCCATCGGCCTGGACGACAAAGAACCCCCGGGCCGGCCTGGGGGTTTCACATGGAGCGGGTGACGAGAATCGAACTCGCGCTGTCAGCTTGGGAAGCTGCGATCACATGCGACCGGTCCGGGCGCTGACCTGGGCGGGCGGATGGTGGGCGCTCCGGTCGAGCTTGGTTGCCTTCACCGTGATTCCCCGCTGTTCCCCGCCCGACCTGGTGCGCTTGTGGTGCGGAGTCGTGCGATGTTCAGCGGATCGTGCGGCTGAGTCGCCTTACCACTTCCGCCACTTGTTTGTGAGCTGGTACCGACCGAGGCCGTGGCGGGCGGTCAAGGCGACCACATCGACGCCGTGCTCGGTGAGCGACTCGTCGATGAAGTCGCACAGCTCTTCTCGTTCGTCGGTTTCGAAGGCGCCGCCGTTGTTGGCGTCGTTCACCTCGTTGAGGGCCAAGACGAAGCGTTCCACCACCGCAAAGACCTGTTCATCGCTGGCCTCGCCAAGTCCCGGAAGTTCGTGCTCAAAGGCGTCGAGGGCTGCGTCGGTCGTCGCAAGCAGCTCCTCGGGATACAGCGCTGCCATGCACGCACACTCGGGGTCCAGGGTGCCGGCGGCGAGTTCCTCGGCTTCTTCGGCTATGCCGTGCCGCCAGTTCGTAGTCGGTCTCTCAGCCATGGGCAGGACCGTACAGGCCAGGACTGACACCGGTACTGAGGCCCGTGTCACTGATGCGCTCTCGGCGCTGGGCGCACGCTTTCCAACTGTGGTGGCGGGATGGCGGGATGTGTTCGGGGGCGTCCACCTGGGTTCATGGGCGGCCAACCGTCAGCGTCGGGACAGCATCGGGACCGGCCTGAACGGCAGTGAACGTAGCTGAATGAGACGGATGGGTGACGACTGTTCAGGCTGTTCATGTCGTCCGGTGCTGGCTGTCCCTTGGCCAGCAGACCATCGGCTCGTCTCACCCGACCGGTGAGTGCAGGGCGACCATGTTCCCCTCGCTATCACGGAAGCAGGCCCCGCGAGCCCCCCGTGCACCCGCGCCTGGGTAGTTCTTGCCGACATCGAAGATCTCGCTGGTCGTCCGCGTTCCATCGAGCGGAGCCGACAGCTCAACTGCTTCGAACACCACGCCGCGCTCCTTTAGGTGTGCAACGACGGGCTCGATGTCGTCGACTTCCCACGCCATTAGCGGGAACGTGCTGCGGAAGACTGCTTCAGACTGGTCTAGTAGGAATTCCACGCCACCGCACCGATACAACAACCCATCGGGTCGTGTCTCGACTGCCTCAAGACCAAGTTGCTCCGAGTAGAAACGCTGCGCCCGGACCAGATTCTGAGCAGGAAGCCTGATTGTTATACGTGCATGGGCTAGAATCTTTTCGTCATCTGCAGAAGAATCCTCAAGAGCCTCGTCCTTCGGGCGGCGTCGAATTCCTGCGTTCCGTTCCAGGATTGACTTGGCGATCTCGTATGCTCTCCGGAAATCGCTCACTTTGTAGCCGTTCAGGAAAGAATTGAGATGCGGAAAATCTGAGCTGTTTTTCAATTTTCGCCAAGCAGGTAGTGGGCAGGTCAGGATATCTGGTATCTCTGGCGGTGCATCTGCGCCTTCCCGAATCAAAGCCTTTAGTTTGTGTGATAAGTATTCCTCGTCGAGCCGTTGCTGTCGGGCCACGGGCAAATAGTTACCCTCGTACTCTTTAACCAGATGCTTCAAATCCTTGCGCATGCGCCCCAGGGCTTCCCTCAGGGGTATTTCTTCATGGACCTGAGGGGAAGACATGATGCGCCGTATCACTTCTCGCACCCCACTGACCTGCTGAACCTGGTCAGAATACGTCTTTGCTGTGGCGTGTGCCGATAACATGCGGACAGCTAGCTGAACTTTGTCGTGTGCGGAAATCAAATCTTGCAATAGTTCTGTCCAGGCTTCCCGCTGAGCGCGAGCGAGGTCGGCTTGCCGAAGTACGGAACTAACCACGCCTGTCCCGGCGAATACTGAAGCGAGCTGCAGTAACCACTTACCTAATTCAGTAGGAGTGTCGCTCGGTTGTCCGATATTCAGTAGAGCGATGCCTGTTGCGGCTGAAGCAAGGGCCAACACGCCCAGAGCGACTGCCAGTTTCCCCAACCCTGATGTTCGCTGCGCTGTCCGCCTGCTCATGCCGTCAGCGTGTCACTGAATCAATATTCCGTCCAGTCGAGTCATTGATCGCGCTGTGGAACGATTGAGGAATTTGTGCGGAGCCTTGAATTGATGTGTTGTCTGGGGACGATGAGAACGCGATCAATACTCTCTCAACCCGGACCATGATGCTGGTCTTGCTCCGAGACCCAAGCGAGACGATGCGACCTGAGCTTGGGAAGCTCGTGTCTCCTGGTGGCGGATTACTGTGTTGACCTGCGGCCAACGGAGCTGGCGCCCCAGGTGAGCTGCCTCTCGATTCCCCGGTATTCCTTGTGGTTCCCCGTACAACCTGGCACGCGTCTGGCACGACTTCTTCGCCCCGGACTCTCGGCAGGGGACATTGTGGTCGCGTCTCGTTGGCGTGCCGCGGTGGGTACGCAGAGAACCATGGTGCTGTCGTCGTTTCGTAGGGGAGGATGCAAGAGAGTGCCAACGATCGAGAGCACGACGGGGCAGGGATGAGCCAGGGAGAATCTGAGCCTGCGGTCGGAGTTGTCAAGCCGACGGGCCAGGGGGCACGCGACGCCTGGGGGTCAGAGGCGTACTTGATCCTCGTAGGCGTAGCGCAGACATACCACGCAGTGATCACTTACAAGGAGTTGGCGGAAGAGATCCAGAGTCGCACTGGTATTCGGACCAAGACTCTCCTGCACAACTGGATCGGTCCGATCTTGGGCTGGGTGGTGCGTGAAGCCCACCGTCGCGGCGACCCACCACTGACAGCTCTGGTGGTCCATACAGACGACGGCAAGGTAGGCAGCGGCTACAAGGAAGTTCTGGTGGTCGCCGGAGAGCCGCCGGTAGATGACGAGCTGGAACGTGAGCACCACGCTGCCGACGCCCGCCTTGATTGCTACCGCCATTTTGGGGCGACCTTGCCGCCTGGCGGCGGTGTGCCGGCCCTCGCCCCCAGACTGCAAGCCGCCGTCGAACGCCGTCGCGAGCGCACCGATAAGCCCGCCCGGATATGTGAGCGCTGCTTCGTCCAACTGCCTTCGACGGGCGTTTGCGATTCGTGCGGATAGCCGACGACTGCTTCGTCCCGAAGCAACTTGGGTGGGGGCGCTGCCTTGGGCCCGCCCGGCTCTCACCTGCGCTGATGGTCCGCAGACGTCCGCGCTCGTCCGCCGCTGTTCGTCGGCGTTGTCACGCAGTTAGACACTCACCCCACGACTCCGACTCACTTCTTGCGGGGCTTGCTCGCCCCTCTTCTTCAGCTCGGTTTGGGCACGCTTCGTCCAGTCACCTTGGTGGAGGTTGCAACGCGACGTGCCCTTCATCGTCTTGTGCGGCAACTGCCTCGATCCGTCGGCCAACCACATTTGCCCTGCTTCCTCTCACCCACGGTCCTTCCCCCTCCCACTGAGGGTTTTCAGAGTGGCCCTCGGACGGGTGACGGCGGGACCGTAAGCAACGGACAGGGTCCCCGTGCCGTTGAGAGAGGTGTCTAGGTCTCAACTCTCCAGCTCAGGAACCCTGTTGGTCCCGCATCCTGCCGCACTCGACCTGCCGCACGCACTCGTGGAGTGGCTGACGATGCTGATCGTCACCCGCGAGGGTGACCGGCGCTGCAAACTCCGGCCGTCCGAACGTGCGGTGATCGCTCTGGCATACCTGCGTCGGCACGACCCCCTGGCTCAGCTCGCCGCGGGTTTCCGTATCTCCGTCGGCACCGCCCACGCGTACGTCACCACCGTCGTCGAGCACCTGGCCGACAAGGCGCCGGGCCTGCTGAAGGTCCTGCGCGAGACAGACCCCGACTACGTTCTCGTGGACGGCACGCTCGCCGAGTGCGACCGGGTCGGCGACGGACGCGCCGACTATTCGACCAAGCACAAGCGGCACGGTGTGAACGTGCAGGTCATCACGGACCCGGCGGGTCGCACGCTGCGGCTCTCGCCCGCCCTGCCCGGCCGCACGCACGATCTGACCGCCGCCCGCACCAACAAGATCATCAGGATATGTGAGCGCCAGGGCGTTCCCGTCCTCGCCGACATGGCCTACATCGGCGCGGGCGAGTGGGTCACCACCCCCAAACGCCGGCCGCCGCAAGGTGAACTCACCCCGACCGAGCGGACGGTCAACCGGGCGCTGTCCGCCGCTCGCGTACCCGTCGAACGAGGAATCGCCCGCCTCAAATCCTGGCGAATCTTCCGCAGAGCCCGATGCAGCCCGAACCGCATGACGTCAATCGCCAAGGCCGTCCTCACCCTGGAGCGGCACCGCTGAAAACCCTCACTGGTTCGCCTTGAGTTCGGACATCCAGCGTCGGGCGCTCTGCCCATGCCGGGCAGGGTGCATGGCTGTTGGCATCGGGCGATCCGGGCGCACGTCGGTAAGTACGACGAACCCCATGGGTTTGCCACCCACCACCGCTTTGAAAGAGAGAGGCTGAATGACCTCACATTTGAACCGCGATTCACCAGTCGAGGGAAAGGGGCAGGTGTCCGACCACGGGGCACCGTGCTGACCGTGGCGACCCCGGTCCATGACCATCCCGAGTGAAGTCGAAGACAGCTGACGTCTTGGTGGCTACCGTTCAAGAGCCCGCCTACCGGATGACCGCAAACACTTCGTGCGAGCGGGGTCGTGCTGCATGGAGGTGGCACGTCGACTCGTGTAGCTGGCGATCCAACCCCGGACGACGCGTCTTTTGGGAGCCAGCTGCCGGGCCCATGCTAGGTCGCCGGCGTAGGAGCATAGGATTTGACAGAATGCATCATCCAGAACGCCGCAAAAACGGGGAAAAACGGGCGAAGAGGGGCGGATGGTGATGTTGTGGGAGCGCGCAAGCCTCCCAGGCAGGTCGGTAACTAGCTGCGGAGATGGCCAACATGCAAGACACTTCAGACGTTACTCGCCGGCTTTGGTCCCTCTGTTCTGTACTTCGCGACGAGGGCGTCACCTATCACGAGTACCTGAATGAATTGTCATACTTGCTATTTCTTAAGTTGGCCGATGAGCTTAAGATTGAGCAACTCATCCCGCGCGAAAGTCGCTGGCAAGCTCTGCGATCGGCACCTTCGTCAGAAGCCCTCGCGACTTACGAACGCACCCTGGTTAACCTCTCCACGGCCAAGTCTCAGATCGTTCGCGAGATTTACGCTGATTCATCTACTCAGGTGCGTAATAGTGCATCGTTGTACAAACTGATCAGCGAAATTGACAACATCGACTGGTATCGGGCAAAGCAGAATGGTCTAGGTGATGTCTATGAAGGATTGATCGAGAAGAACGCACAAGAGTCACGGTATGGCGCAGGGCAATACTTCACTCCTCGACCAGTGGTGGACGCGCTAGTGAAGGTACTCAAACCGACGGGGGGCGAGGCTGTCTATGACCCGGCTACGGGAACTGCTGGCTTCCTAGTTGCCGCAGGTCTATTTGCCCGCTCGATGGGCAGCGGTGACCTCCGGCTGGTCGGGAACGAGTTGGTCCATGACGTGCAACGCATGGCTCTCATGAACCTTCTATTGCACGAGCTACGGGGTGAGATTACGAACGTCGACACTTTGAGTCAGCCCCCTAGAAAACCGGCGGTCGACGTAATCCTCACCAATCCCCCCTTCGGACTGAAGGGTTCGCTGAGTTCGGAGCAGAAGAAGCAACTGGATTTCCCCACGTCCAATAAGCAGCTTGCCTTCATCCAACATTGCTATAAATCGCTTGCGAAGAACGGTCGGGCAGCCATTGTCGTCCCCGACAACGTTCTTTTCGAGTCTGGCGTTGCCTGCTCGATCAGGAGGGTTCTGCTAGATAACTTCCGTCTGCACACGGTGCTGAGCTTGCCCACTGGAATCTTCTATGCAACCGGAATTAGAACTTCAGTGCTTTTCGTCTCAAATGACGGTAGGAGCGATGGGACGTGGTTCTATAACCTGCGCAGCGAAGGGACCACTTATGGGAAACGGCGGCAGCTAACAGACAGCGACCTCGACGACTTCGTCACAGCTTATGGAGAGGACCCGAACGGCAGGAGCCCGCGCAATCCGACTGAAAGATTTCATTACCTTTCTCGTGAAGATATTGCTTCAGACAGTGAACGTCTCGACAAGGCAGAAAAGTTCACGAATGAGAGTTCGACTCAGCCCGGCAACCTGCTGGACTTGACGAATTTGCTCAGCAAGGAACTGGAAACTGCTAGGTCTGCTATCGAATCACTGGAACGAATCTTGGAGGCCTACGGTCTCTCCCGCACTTCGGCCGAGACTTCTTAAGGGGCCAGCGAATGATTGACCATCTCAACTTTCCACAAGGCTGGTCCACGTGCCTAGTGGGCGAGGCTGGCGAAGCAATTGTGGGTCAGCAGCGTACCCCTGCTGCAGCAAACGGTCCCGACAACCGGCCTTATCTGCGGGTGGCGAACGTCTTCGATGACTGCTTGGACTTGGAAGAACTTGCGACCATGTCCTTCTCGCCCGAAGCCCGGCTACGCTACCGACTTCAGGCTGGCGATGTACTTCTGTGTGAGGGGCAAAGCAGAGAGCTAGTTGGCCGTTGCGCATTGTTCAATGGAGAGGTTGAGGAGCTTTACTTCCAGAATCATGTTATTCGATTCAGGCCACATGAAGAAATTCACCCAGACTTTGCCCTTCTGGTTTTTCGCGCCTACCAATATAGTGGTATTTTCTCTGCTCTAGCCCGGGGGACGACCAACATCGTCAATCTCGGTCTCAAGCGTTTCCGTGGCCTTCCCTTTCCGGTACCACCCCTTGAGGTTCAGCGGGAAATTTCTGAACGGTCCCGACAGGTACAGGACCTTCTTGATCTGACAACGGATGCGTTGCAGAAAACCTCCCCTATGGTTTCCGACCTGCCGCAGAAAGTGCGTGATCGGATAATCCTAGGTGATACTTGTTTGGATCTAGACACTACCCCGGAGCTGAATGAAGGGGAATGGAGGAAGGCCAGCGAGGTAGTTGGTGAATCGTCGCCAATCGTCTATGGGATTCTCCAACCTGGACCGGACATTTCTGGTGAAGATGGGGTGCCTTACATCCGGGGACAGGATCTTCGAGAAGGAGAAATTCTAGAGCAGCAGCTAAGGCGCACCAGTCCCGAGATTGCGCAAAAGTATGAGCGGTCGGCATTGCGGCCGGGCGATGTACTGCTGGGGATCATTCGTCACACGCGTGTAGCCATCGTTCCTCAGGAGCTTGACGGTGCGCAGATCACTCAAGGGACCGCGCGACTCAGGCCGGCCGCCGAAATCGATAGTTCATTCTTGGCTCATTGGTTGGCAAGTGGTGCTGCCCAGGCTTGGCTACGTGGTCGTATGCGAGGTATCAATATGCCTGGCCTAAACCTCGCTGACGTGAGGCAGCTCCCAGTGCCGCTTTTCAGCGTCGAGAAACAGCGTGAACTAGTAACACTGTTGGACGATGCAATCGCGGAGTTGGACCTACTGCGAGAGAAGATTGAAACAGGCCTCAATCGATCTAACATGATTGAGCGTGCTCTGATTGTCTCGCTGGCATATGGGGCACTGGCAGAAGAGATTTCCAGAGAGCAACCCGGCAGAGGCACCTCCGCTAACCTGGTATCCAGCCTACGGGCAAAAGCCGGAAATGAGTCTCGAGAAAGCAGGAAGAAGGCAGTGGTTGCAAAGAAGCGGACACCGGCTAAGGCGAACATTAAGGTGACACCCAGCAGGGACCGGCTTATTGAGGCTCTGCGGGCTGCAGGAACAAGGGCTACTCCCGAAGAGCTTTACGCTTCCTTGGCCTTGACCGAACAGGACATCGATGAGTTCTACTCGTTGCTGCGGGAGCTCGAGACAAATGGCCTCGTGCAGGTGCACCGACCGGATGACACTTCGGTCTTCCTTGAGGTGTCGTCCTGATGCGTCTCCTTGAGGTAGAAATCCCAAGGTTCAAGAATCTTCGAGATTTCCGCGTAGAGTTCGCCGGCGCCTCAGGTGTATCGGTACTTGTCGGGAGGAACGGCGCTGGAAAGTCCAACCTGCTAGAGGCGATAACACTCATCTTCCGTGATTTGGATCTGGGTGTGGCACCATCTTTCGCCTACCGAATCCGATATCTAGTACGCCAGTACGACGTCGACGTGTCGGCCACAGAACAGGATGGACGCTACCGCCTTAACTGTTTGGTCGGAGGCGAGCCCGTCCCGGCTAGCCGCTTCACCGGGGCGGCCGGAGCACGATACCGTCCGCAGCATGTATTCGGTTACTACTCAGGTCCAAGTAATCGCCTGGAAGACCACTTCGTGGCTCACCAAGAGCGATTTTATAAGGACCTGGTTGGTGGTAACGACAAGCCCATTAGGCCGCTATTCTATGCACGTAATGTTCATTCAAACTTCGTGCTCCTCGCCTTTTTTCTGGATGATGATCCTGCAGTGCAGTCTCTGCTTAAGGACCATCTGGGGATTCAAGGACTTGATTCTGCATTGTTTGTTATGCAGAAACCATCCTGGAACAGTCATGACGGCGATCCGCGGTTTTGGAATGCGCGCGGTACCGTACGGGGGTTGCTTGACAGCCTCTATCGGCTTGCCCTCGCTCCGCTACGTATGAAAACCCGCGTTAGGACTGGATTTAATAGTCACGTTCGATCCGAACATCTGTTCCTCTACTTGCCTAGCCTCGACAGAGTTAGAGAATTGGCCAGCAGCTACGAAACTAACCAGGAGTTCTTCAAGGCCCTGGAGAGCACGTATATCTCCGAGCTGATCAACGACGTGCGTATCCGGGTCTCCATTAATAAAGCTGATGCACCACTGACTTTCAGAGAGCTCAGCGAGGGTGAGCAGCAACTGTTGCTGGTTCTTGGTCTCATGCGGTTCACCAAAGAAGAGGAGTCATTGTTCCTCCTCGACGAACCGGATACTCATCTCAATCCGGCTTGGAGTGTTCAATACAAACAGTTCCTGCATGATTTCGGGGGGTTGGATGCTGGGTCTCAGGTCCTCATGGCAACTCACGACCCCTTGGTTGTAGCCAGCCTTACCAAGGATGAGGTCAGAATCCTACAGCGCCGGGAAGGCGGTCAGATTCTTGCTCTTGAGCCGTTGGAAGATCCCCGAGGCATGGGTGTTGGAGCTTTGCTCACGAGTGATGTTTACGGCCTCCGCTCACAGCTGGACTTGGAGACTCTGAGGAAGCTGGACCGTAAGCGGGAGCTCGCAGCACAAGAGACTGACCTGACTGTTGAAGAGGAACAGGAGCTTTCTTCCCTAGGTCATGAACTGAGGGACCTCGGCCTATTGTTCGAAAACCGAGACCCGGAGTTTCAGGAGTTCTTGCGGGCCAAGCTTCGCACACAGAGTCAGCCGCAAGACGAGGTCGTCCTGTCACGCGAGGAGATTGAGCAGAATAGGCGGGAGGCTGCTGAACTCGTGCGTGATCTATTTGATGTTGACGATTGAGGGGGGCGAATTTGATATTCGTTGACATCGAAGAAGTGGGACTCCGTCTCAGTGCATCCTGGCTTGCGTCTGCCAGGAAACTGAAGAAGGACCTTGCGGCGGCAAAAAGCGCAAAAGACAGGGCACGCATTATCGATGAGAATAGTAAGCTCTGGCGTGAGCTAAAGGCTGACCTTGCGGCCGTGAGTCACGGTAAGTGTTGGTACTGCGAAACGCGAGATCATCGCTCAGACAACGCGGTTGACCATTACCGCCCGAAGTCCTCAGTTAAAGGAACCGACCATCCGGGCTATTGGTGGCTGGCATTTGACTATGAGAACTTCCGTTTCGCTTGCACTTTCTGTAACTCGTGGCGTAATGGGCCTGACGGCACTGCTGGGGGTAAATCAGATTATTTCCCTGTCCTAGCTGGATCCGAGCGGGCTAAGGGTCCTGATGACATCCTGTCCGAGGAGATTCCACTCCTGATTGACCCCTGCTCCGCGACTGATGTTGCCCTGCTGTGGTTCGATGAAACGGGCCAGGTATCCGCCAATCCTCTTAGGGTTGATCTCGACAATGCTGGTGACGAAAAGGTGACTACTTCCACCAAGTATTATCATTTGGATCACGTGCCCCTAGTGGAGGCGCGTCGCGCGGTTTACGCCCAAATCCTGAAGCTTTGCGACGATGCTGACAAGGCGCAAAGGCGATGGAATGCATCGAAACAGTCGTCGGCGCGTGACCGTTATCGAGAAGCTATGAATGACCTGGCGCGATCGTTGAAGCGGACTAGAGAGTATTCGGCCGTGGCTATGTGTGCAATTCGGAGTCATCGAGCGACAAGTGATTCGGCACGGATTGTCTTCGATTTCCTGAACAGATAGCTCGAAAAGGTCGGCGGAGCGGCTTTGGGCTGGAGCTGCTTTGGCGCGAGTGATCATGGCCCCGTAAGCTTCCGGCGCGTCGGGCAGTCTGTGGACCTGCCCGGTAAAGCACGACGTTGGGGCCATGATCTTCGAGGCTCGCGCCAAAGTGGCTGCCTAAAGCCGTGGAGCCGACCGCCCCAGCCACGACGTACCCCTTCTCTGGCATCAGGCGGCTGCATGCTTTGAGCGCGGCACGGGCGCCGGCCGGGCTGGAGCGGGGCGGAGACAGGAGCGCAGGCCCGGCCGGGGGCCGGGCCGCGCGCGGGGAGCGGAGCGAGCCGCCTTGAACTAGTAGAGAAAGTTGTAACTCAGTCGGGCGTGTGGGGCTTGAAGTCGTTTGCGCAGGCTGGGAGTTCGGCGCCTTGGCGGTGGGCGAGTGGTAGGAAGATCGCTGGTCGGATCGTCCATGTGATGCGGGTGTGGTCCTGGGTGATCGTGACCGTGCAGGGCTCGGAGCGTAAGAGGGCTTGCCGGGTTGCGATGCGGCCCTGGGAGAGCCAGGCCCACGCAACGTCCGAGGCGTCTGAGTCCAGCACGGGGGAGATCGTGCGGAGCGTGACTGCTACCCATCTGTCCGCCTGGGGAGCCGAGTAGGCGTCGAAGGATGCCCGGAGCGCTGGCCGCTCCTCCCCGGCCAGGTCCTGGGTCCAGCATTCGCACCAGTAGCCGCGGCGGGGTCCGTTCGTCAGCACGGGTGGCCTCCCATGCGGGCGTGGGTGAAGAGTTCCGCGGTGACGGTGTGGCCGCCGTCGCTGTCGTGGACCACGACCCGGTGAGCGATGACGCTGACCATGCCCAAGCCCCGGCCGTGCTCGGCCTCCTGGTCCTGGTGCTCGACCTTCGGGGCCGTCCCGGTGCCGCCGTCGTCCGTGACCGACACCGCGACCACTTGCGCCGACACCGCCACAGCCAGATGGAAGCTGCCTGCCTCCCGGCCGCTGGCGGTGTGCAGGATCGCGTTGGCGCTCAGTTCGCTCACGATCAGTTCCGCGTCTTCCGCGAGTGGCGATCCGCGCAGGATGTCGCGGGTCCAGCGGCGGGCCCGGCTCACCTCTTCCGGAAATCCTGGGCAAGTGAGCCCCCAGACCCGGGCTGTACTCGTATACTCGTGCATACAAGTTCCTTCGTGCTGGTAGGCCGCCATGTGCAGCGGGTTCGGGCTAGACGAGTTTCACGCCGTCGTGGGCGCGGATGGCCGGCGGGGACGTTGCGTCGAGTGCGTCCAGGACGCGGATGGCATACGCCTCGTCGGAGAGTTCGGAGACTTCTTCGCGGGTGGCCCAGCGCAGTGCGCGGGTTTCGTCGCCGGTGGTGGGCGTGCCGTCGGCGGCCTGGCAGCGGAAGACCAGGGAGACGATCAGGCCCGTCATGTTCTTGTAGACGCCGGTCAGGGTCGCCGGAAGTGCGATCTTGATGCCGGTCTCTTCGAGGACTTCACGCTGGAGGGCCTCGGGGATGGTCTCCTCGCGTTCGAGGACGCCGCCCGGGGGTTCCCACTTGCCGTTGTCGCGCCGCTGGATCAGAAGGGCCCGGCCCTGGGCGTCGACGACCACTCCGGCGACGCTCACGGAGTGCGGACGGTCCATGCTCACGTTCCTCGGCCCTCTCGGCTGGCTAGGCTCTCCACCGTAGCAACAAGACTCGCCCACTCGTCTAGATACCTAAAGGAGTACACGTGAGCCCTCTTTCTTCGGGCCTTCTCGGTGATCTCGACCCCACGAGTGATCGTGCGGTCTTCCGCCAGATCGCCGACCAACTGCGTGAGGCCATCGACCGTGGGCGATTCAGGGAGGGCGAGAAGCTGCCCTCGGAAGCAGAGCTTGTCGATCATTACGGGGTATCCCGTATGACGGTCCGAAACTCCTTCTCTATCCTCCAGGGGGAAGGGCTCGTGCACGCCGAGCACGGCAAGGGCGTCTTCGTGCGGCCCCGGCCGCCCGTGCGGCGACTCGCCTCCGACCGGTTCGCGCGGCGACACCGCGAGCAGGGCAAGTCTGCCTTCATCGTCGAAGCCGACACGGTCGGCAGTCACCCCCAGGTCGACAGCCTTGAGGTCAAGGAAGAGAAGGCCAGCCAGGACATCTCCACCCGGCTCGGCTCCGTACGGCGCGTCCTCGCCCGGCGGCGCCGGTATCTCCTCGACGGGCGCCCGGTCGAGTTCGCCACCTCCTACCTGCCCCTCGACATCGCCCGCGGGACGCAGATCGCCGAACCCAACCCGGGACCCGGTGGCATCTACGCCCGCCTCGAAGAACTCGGCCACCGCCTCGACCACTTCGAGGAGGAGATCCGCGCCCGGATGCCCTCGCCGGCCGAAGTGAAGACGCTCCGCCTGGCCTCCGGCGTGCCCGTCATCCACCTCGTCCGGACCGCCTTCGACACCGAGGGGCGAGCCGTGGAGGTCTGCGACACCGTGATGGCGGCTGACGCATACGTGCTGTCGTACCAGCTTCCGGCGACCTGATCGTCATGGTTTGCGGTGGTGCGCGGGGTCGGTTCTCGGACTCGTACACCTCAACAGGCATACTCGTATAGACGAGTGGGCAAGTTGAGTGGCAGAGTGGTCCACGCGAACTCGGAGATCGGGTTCGCAGGACGCATCATGTATAGACGAGTAGATAGGACAACTCCCTTGCGTACCATCCGCGTTGAAACCTCCGCTGCGACGATCCTGCTGACCGAGGCCCCTGAGCCGAAGGTCCGCGACCGTCAGACCGGCGAGCGGGCCACCGACACTGTCAGCGGTGAGCCGCTGATGACCGTCGGCGTCGTCTACATCGAGGACGGCGAATCGTCGCTGATCAAGGTCACCATCCCCGAGGGCGGCATCGCTGACGGGCTGGCCCTCGGCTCGCCCGTCTCGCTGCCGGGGCTCATCGCCCGGCCGTGGGAAAGCGTCTTCAACGGCCAGCAGCGCCACGGCATCGCCTACCGCGCCGCCGCCATCACCCCGGCCGCCTTCCCGGCTGCCGCGAGCGGGGCCGCTGCCTGATGACCGACATAGCGACGTTCCTGGAGGTGGGTGGTCCTGTCGCCGCGCTCAGCGGCGGGGCCGCCTACGCCCGGGCCAGGCACCCGGCCGTCTACTGGTCCGCCGTGGGCCTGCCGGTCTCCACCGCCCGGCTGCTCGGCTCGTACGCCTCCGTCATGGAGGCATGCGGCCTGACCGTTGCCCCGTCCCGGCTGCGGGTCCTCGCGGTCAAGGCCACCACCAACCGAGAGATACGACCCGTCCCGCCCCGTCGGGGCCTCATCCGGCCCACCGCGACCGGACTGCGGATACGGCTCCGGCTCGCCCCCGGGCAGGAACCCGCCGACGTCGCGGCCTCCGCCGAACGGCTGCGGCACGCCTGGGGCGTTCACGCCGTCTACGTCACCACCGTCAAGCCCGGCGTTGTCGAACTCCGGCTCGTCGGGTACGACGTTCTGCGCCGCGTACGGATGCCCCGCAAGGTTGACAGCGGGCACCTGCGCATCCCGGTCGCGCTCCGCGAGGACGCCATCCCCTTCGTACGCGACTACCGCACCATTCCCCACCAACTCACCCTCGGCGCCACCCTGTCCGGCAAGTCCATGTACCTGCGCCACCTGATCACCGGACTCGCCCCGCAGCCAGTTGCCCTCGTCGGCATCGACTGCAAGCGCGGCGTCGAACTGGCGCCCTTCGCACCCCGGCTCTCCGCACTCGCCACCGACCCGGAACAGGCCGCCGAGCTGCTGCCCGCACTCGTCCAGGAAATGGAGGACCGCTACGACCTGATCAAGGCCCGCCAGGGCATCGCCCCCGGCATCCCCGACGAGGAGATCACCTCCGACATCTGGGGCCTGCCGGAGCACGAACGCCCCACCCCCATCATGCTGTTCGTCGACGAGGTCGCCGAACTCTTCCTCGTCGCCACCAAGAAGGACGAGGAACGCCGCGACGAGATGGTCACCCAACTCATCCGCCTCGCCCAACTCGGCCGCGCCGCCGGCATCTACCTCGAAGTCTGCGGACAGCGCTTCGGCGCCGAACTTGGCAAGGGCGCCACCATGCTGCGCGCCCAGCTGACCGGCCGCGTCTGCCACCGAGTCAACGACGAAGCCTCCGCCAAGATGGCCCTCGGCGACATCGCCCCGGAAGCGGTCATGGCCCCCTGCGCCATCGCCCCCGAACGCCCCGGCCTGGCCGTCGCCGGTGACACCTCCGGCGGCTGGTCCCGCATCCGCACGCCGTACCTATCCCTCGGCGACGCCGCCGACATCTGCCAGGACACCGCGCACCTGGTGCCCGACCTGTCGGCACTCAAGCCGTTCCGGCCCCACGTGCCGGTACGACCGGTCGAAGCACCGACCGTCGTCATCCGGCCGTACCAGATGCCCGACTGACCTCCACCCCTCCCCGGTCGGCGTGACCTTCTCGCGCCACGTCCCTACCCCTCCCATGCCTGAACCCGGAAGGAGCCGCTCATGCGCGCCCAACTGGCCCGCGTCGACGCGGTGCTCGTCCAGGCGCTGATCGCCGCCGCGCTGTCCTTCGCTCACATCCACGACATCGCCTCTGCGGCAGGACAGGACGGATGGAAAGCGTGGGCCTACCCCGTCTCCGTCGACCTGCTGCTCGTCGCCGCCTGGCGTCGACTCCGGTCCGGTGAGGCGAAATCGTCCGGGTGGTGCTGGTTCGTCATCGCACTCGCCGCCTCTCTCGGCGCGAACGTCGCCACCGCCGGATTGCTCGACCTGGACCAGGTGCCGGCGTGGCTGCGCATCCTCGTCGCGGGCTGGCCCGCGGTCGCCTTCCTCGGCGGAACGCTCCTCGCCCACTCCACCACGACGACGAAACCGGCCAACGACACCGAGGTCATCGAGGACCAGGAGGACGCGCCCGAACCCACCCCCGAGCCACCCGCCCAACCAGCCATCGAAGGGCCGCCCAAGCGCCCCGCCGTACCCGTCCCGGCCGCCCTGGTCGACCACGCCCGCAAGGTCGCCACCGAACACCACACCCGCACCGGCATCCCGATCGACACCCCAACCCTCCGCGCCCGCCTCGGCGTCCCCGAGCCCATGGCCGAAGCCATCGCAGCCCAGCTCTGAAAGGAGAGGCCACATGCCCGCCAACCGCCGCTTCCGCAACGTCACCCGGACCGGCCCCGTCCAGGTCGCCACGTCGTACGACGACCGGGGCCGGGAGAAGCACACCGCCGCCTGTACCGCTCCGCGCTGCGGCTTCTCCGCCGACTACGACAGCCGTGCCGCCGCCGAACTCGCCGCCCGCACTCACCGCTGCCCCGTCCGCTGAAAGGACCTGCACACCGTGACCGTCAGCCTGCCGCTCGTCGTCGTCCTCGGCTTCTTCGCCTGGGGAGCGGTCAAGTTCCTCGGCGTCCGTACCTGGGTCGTCGTACTGATCGCCCTCTTCGGCTTCTGGCTCCCGCAGACCTTCTTCGCCCCCGCCATCGAGTCCGGCACGCGCACCGGCGTGGACGTCATAAACAGCTCACATACCTAGACGAGTAGATGAGGAGAGATCGACCGTGCTGCTGCCCAAGTACCCCGACAACCCGACACCGCCGCCCGCACACACCCACGCCCCCACCGACCCGGCACCCGTCCAGCGCTCGCTCCCGTCGGTCTCCATCGACCACAAGACGATCGCGGCCCTGGTCGTCGGCGGTGTCGTCCTCACCGCGCTCCTGGCCGCCGTCGCCGTCACGGCCATCTCGGTAGCCGTGGCCGCCGTCGTCCTTCGCTCGATGCTCCGCGACCAGCGGCGCTGAACCCCGCCAGACCGCCGGGGCGGCGTCGCTCGACTAAGCATCACGCCGCCCCGGGGCCTGTTCCTCCCGACCGAGTCAGCCAGAAGGAGAAACGCCATCTTCACCCGCACCACTCCGGCCCCACTCCCGGAACTTGCGAACCTGGCCGCACAGGGCACGCTCCCCGGTTTCCTCCGCCAACTCTCCACCCTCGGCGGCTGCACCCACCCGATCCGTCTCGACGGCCACCGCACCGAGTACGACGTCGACACCACCACCGGCGAGATCGGCGCCGTCCTCCACCACCTCGACTCCACAGACCTCCCTGCCGGCCAGCTCCTCGTCCGCTGCAACAACCGCCGCACCACCCGCTGCCCGGCCTGCGCGGAGGTCTACCGCCGCGACACCTTCCAACTGATCACGGCCGGACTGCGCGGAGGCAAGGGCACCCCGGAACAAGTCGGCGCCCACCCGCGCGTCTTCGCCACCTTCACGGCCCCCGGCTTCGGCCCGGTCCACAACCGCCGCACCGACGGCCGCCCCTGCCGCTGCGGCATCCACCACGACCAGGACGACGAGACACTCGGCACCCCGCTCAACTCGGACACCTACGACTACGAAGCAGCCGTCCTCTGGAACGCCCACGCCGGACAGCTCTGGCGGCGCTTCTCGACGTACCTGCGCCGGGAGGTCGCCAAGCGCGCGGGCCTCTCCCAGCGCAGGCTTGGCGACCACGCCCGCGTCTCCTTCGCCAAGGTCGCCGAATACCAGAAACGCGGAGCCGTCCACTTCCACGCGGTCATACGCCTCGACGGCCCCGGCGGAGGAGACACCCCACCCCCGGCCTGGGCCACCGCCGAACTCCTCACCGACGCCATCGAAGCCGCCGCGACCAAGGTCCGCGTGGACGGCCCGACCATCGACGGCCGGGCCCACACCTTCACGTTCGGCCGCCAACTCGACGTCCGCACCATCCGATCCGCCGACTTCAACGACGGCCAGGAACTGACCGAGCGAGCCGTCGCCGCCTACATCGCCAAATACGCCACCAAAGGTGCCGAGACGGCGATGGGAGCTCTAGACCGCCCGCTGAAGTTCGCCGCCGAACTGGCCCAGCTCGACATCAGCGATCACGCCCGCCGCCTCATCCGGACCGCCTGGACCCTCGGCGCCCGCAAGAGCCTCGAACACCTCCGTCTCCGCGCCTGGGCCCACATGCTCGGCTTCCGCGGCCATTTCTCCACCAAGTCCCGCCGCTACTCCACCACCCTCGGCGCCCTCCGCGACGCCCGCGCCGAATGGCACCGCGCACAAGCCGCACCCCCCAACGGCCCCATCACCAACACCACGTACGTCCTCGCGCACTGGGTGTTCGCCGGAACCGGCCTCTCCGACACCGAGGCCTGGCTGTCCGCATCCCTCGACCCTGCCCCCGGAACGGAAGGTGAGCCCACCGCATGACCGACCGCTACCTGTCCGTCGACCAGGTCGCCGAGCTGCTCGGTACGAGCGTCCGATTCCCTCGGCGGCTGATCGAGGAGCGACGCATTCGGTACGTGAAGCTCGGCCGGCATGTGCGTATCCCCGAGAGCGTGGTCGAGGAGTTCATCCGGTCCCGCACCGTCGAGCCGATCAGGCTCCGGCGCACCAGCCTTCGGAGGGCTGCCTGATGGCCAACAAGAAGGGCAGGAGACGCCGCTTCGGCGCGGTGAGGCGGTACAGGTCCGGCCGCTGGACTGCTTCCTACCTCGGCCCTGACGGTGAGCGCATCCGCGCGGAGGAGACGTTCGAGACCAAGAAGGACGCGGAGGTCTGGCTGTCTCAGGTAGAGGCGGATCTCACCCGGGGAGACTGGCGCGCTCCGGACGCCGGATCGGTCAACTTCCGCGTCTACGCCGAGAAGTGGGTCGAGGAACGAGAGTTGTCAGTGCGCACCGTAGACCTCTACGAGGATCTCCTACGGCTCCACATCCTCCCGACCTTCGGTGACCTCGACCTGGATGAGATTACTGCGCCACGCGTCCGCGAATGGCGTGCCGAGAGGCTCCGCACCACCAAAGCCAAGACGACCATCGCCAAGGCGTACCGCCTTCTCAAGGGCATCCTGGAGACAGCGGTCGACGACGACCTGATCAGCCGCAATCCGTGCCGAATCAAGGGAGCGGGCAAGGAGTCAGCCGCCGAACGTCGTATCGCCACCGTCGCCCAGGTCGACGCTCTCGCCGAGGCGATCGGCATCCGCTGGCGCCTCATGGTCTACCTCGGCGCCTACGGTCCGATGCGTCCCGAGGAACTGGCCGGCCTCCGCCGCCGGGACGTCGACGTCGACCACCTCGTGATCCGAGTCCGCGTCGCTGAGCCTGAGCGGACCAACGGCAAGAGGGCTCCCGGCGAGACCAAGTCAGAGGCGGGCGTGCGTGTCGTTGTCCTCCCGCCGTTCCTCCACAAGGAGGTGAAGCAGCACCTCGCCTGGTTCGCCGAGAAGGGGCCCGACGGGCTCGTCTTCGTAGGGGAGAAGGGAGCGCCCTTCCGGCGCACGTCGTTCGGCCGGAAGTGGCGGCGCGCCCGTCCTGCCGCCGGCCTCCCGGACGGCTTCCGTTTCTACGACCTTCGTCACACCGGGCACACCCTTTCGACCCGCTCCGGGGCGACCCTCAAAGACACGATGGTTCGCGCCGGACAGTCCTCTGAGAAAGCCGCGCTGATCTATCAGCACTCCGACGAGGCGCGGCAGCGAGAGGTGGCCGCGGGCCTCGATGACCTGGTCCGCGCCGAGCGTGCGAAGCACCACAAGAACCGCCCCGCGCACCACAGCGAGGAGGTCGCCGATAGCTAATGGTGCGGTTGTGGTGCGCGACCCACCCACCGGTCTAGACAACAAAGAACCCCCGGGTCATCGACCTGGGGGTTTCACATGGAGCGGGTGACGAGAATCGAACTCGCGCTCTCAGCTTGGGAAGCTGATGTTCTACCATTAAACTACACCCGCGTAAGACGCCGGTTCGACCGGTGTCGTAATGCCTCGTCACTCTACCTCATGTCAGACCCCCGGCGCTGAAGCCGTGGGGTCTGAGTGCGTTAACGGGGTGTGACAGGGCTGCGGGGGGCCGGAGTTGGGGCGTACGGTGGAGAGGTGGGAGAGGGTCCGGGAGTGGTCGGAGTGCCGCCTGGAGAGTCGTTCCTTCCATCCCGTAATGTGGCATTTGTCGTCCGGCGAGCAACAGCCGGACGGGGCTCTTGGGGAAGGGACTCTGGGACTTGATGGAACGCACCGTCGTCCGCTGTGCCGATGGGCACGTGTTCAGCACCGCTTCGTTCCCGATGCAGCAGGCCGAGCGGCTCGGCCCCGGTCGGCTGGTCCGATGTCCACGGTGTGCGCGGCTCCGTAGCGTCGTACCGGTGACCTTGGAGAAGCACTAGCCACGGCAGCGATCACCCGGCAGTGACACAGGCGCGCGGCGTCCGATTCGAATCGGTCCGCGCGCCTTGCGTATCCTCGGGACGTGCTTCTCTCAGACAAGGACATCCGGGCCGAGATCGACGCCGGGCGGGTACGGATCGATCCCTACGACGAATCCATGGTGCAGCCGTCCAGCATCGACGTGCGCCTCGATCGCTACTTCCGGGTGTTCGAGAACCACCGGTACCCGCACATCGACCCCTCCATCGAGCAGGCCGATCTGACGCGGCTCGTGGAGCCGGAGGGCGACGAGCCGTTCATCCTGCACCCCGGCGAGTTCGTGCTCGCCAGCACGTATGAGGTCATCACTCTCCCCGATGATCTTGCCTCCCGCCTTGAGGGGAAGTCCTCCCTCGGGCGGCTCGGGCTCGTCACCCACTCCACCGCCGGGTTCATCGACCCCGGCTTCAGCGGGCACGTCACCCTTGAGCTGTCCAACCTCGCCACCCTCCCCATCAAGCTGTGGCCCGGCATGAAGATCGGCCAGCTGTGCATGTTCCGGCTGTCGTCGCCGGCCGAGTTCCCGTACGGCAGTGAGCGGTACGGCTCCCGGTACCAGGGGCAGCGCGGGCCCACCGCCTCCCGTTCCTTCCTCAACTTCCATCGGACGCAGGTGTGAGCATGAGCGACGCAGCCGTACGGGAGAACCTCACCTACGAGCGCTTCGGCACCGCCGTCCGCGAGCTCGCGCAGACCATCGCCGACGACGGGTACGAGCCGGACATCGTGCTCAGCATCGCGCGGGGTGGTGTCTTCGTCGCCGGAGGCCTCGCGTATGCCCTGGACTGCAAGAACATCCACCTGGTCAACGTGGAGTTCTACACGGGCGTGGGGACCACCCTGGAAATGCCCGTCATGCTCGCCCCCGTCCCCAACGCCATCGACTTCTCCGACAAGAAGATCCTGATCACCGACGACGTCGCCGACACCGGCAAGACGCTCAAGCTGGTGCACGACTTCTGCCTCGACCATGTCGCCGAGGTGCGTTCCGCCGTGATCTACGAGAAGTCGCAGTCGCTGGTGAAGTGCGAGTACGTGTGGAAGCGGACCGATGAGTGGATCAACTTCCCGTGGAGCGTGGAACCGCCAGTGGTCAAGCGGGCCGGGCAGGTTCTCGACGCCTGAGGCCTGGTCGTCTCGGCTGCTTGCCGGCTTCGTGACAGTGCTGTGGCGAAGCCGTTGACATAACCGCGTGGTTAGGCCTTGGCCAACGTCGTACGCTCCCCTCTGATCACATCCGGTCAGCTCACTTCTGACCGGTCAGGGACTCCATGGGGGGACGTTCATGCGCGCAACCACGCGCCTTGCCCTGCTCGGCACCAGCGTCGCGCTGGCCGTCACCGCGGTCGGCGCCACCAGTGCCCAGGCGGACGACGGCGGTGCCGGGGACATCACGATCGACAAGGTCGTCGTCAACGGCGGCAAGCCGGTCGTGGTGGGCACCACCAACGTGGTGTCCGCCAAGGTGTCCGTGACCGCGACCGACAACTCGGGCATCGCCAAGACGTCGTACATCAGCGGCGACGGGCCGGGCCCGAACTTCGCGACGATCTGGTACGACGACGGCGACATCACCTGCGTCAAGGCCGGCGCCACCACGTCGACCTGCTCGGGCACGCTGACCTTCGACCCGCAGGCGTCGACCGGCTTCGCCGACAACGCCGCGGCGGGCACCTGGAACCTCGGTGCGCTCGTCTCCGCCAACGACTTCGACTACATCCACCGTGACGCGGCCGGCACCTTCAAGGTGCAGCGCGCCTCGAAGCTGACGGTCAACGCCTCGCCGGAACCGGTGAAGAAGGGCAAGGCCGTCACGGTCACCGGCAAGCTCTCCCGGGCCAACTGGGAGGACAACCTGTACCACGGGTACGCGGGCCAGTCGGTCAAGCTTCAGTTCCGCAAGAAGGGCTCCAGCACCTACACGACCGTCAAGACCATCAAGACCGACTCGACGGGCAACCTCAAGACGACCGTCACCGCCGCCACCGACGGCTACTTCCGCTACTCCTTCGCGGGCACCTCGACCACCCCGGCCGTCAACGCCGCGGGTGACTTCGTCGACGTCCAGTAGCGGTAGCCAGGATGAACTTGCCTGCCCGCACGTGCCGTTGGTTCTAACCTGGTTCTCCACAGCAGGGGACGGGCTCGGGGCACGTGCGGGGGATCATGGCGGAGTACGGGGAGTCGTCCAGCACCGGTGTGTGGCTCAGGCAGGGGCTGGGACACCCGTCGGCTGTGGGGTGCGGGCGGTATGTGGCCTGGTCGCCGGACGGGCGGCTGATCGCCGTCCCGAGCGGCACGGGCCGGGTCAGCATCCGGGACGTGGAGGGTGACGTCGAGATCGCTGAGCTGTGGGCGACCGGCGACAGGAGCTTTGTCAACCGGGTCTCCTGGTCGCCGGACGGTCTGCGGCTGGCGGGGGCCTGCGGGCACGACGGTGTGCGGATATGGGATCTGGACAAGCCCCGGCACTCCGTGCACCTGACGGAGCACACCGGCTGGGTCGGCCAGGTCGCCTGGGCACACGCCGGCCACCGGCTCGCGTCGGGTGCCCAGGACCATACGGCCAGGATCTGGGACGCCCGTACGGGACTGTTGCTGCGGACCATCCAGGCGCACCGCGACTACGTGAACTGTCTCGCCTGGTCGCCGGACGACCGCACGCTGGCCACCGGCTCGGCCGATCAACGCGTCCGGGCCTGGAACGCGGACACTGGCGCCGGGCCGGAATTCCAGTGGACCCACGACGACATCGTGAACTGTCTCGCCTGGTCAGCCGACGGCGATGTGCTCGTGGCCGGTACCACCGGCGGAAGCCTCCGGGGTGTGGTCCGCCCCGACTCCGGAGCAGAACCCGCCCTGGTCATCGAGGGCCACACCGACAGCATCTGGGACACGGGGGTCTCAGCGGACGGGAGACTCGTGGCGACGGTCTCGGCCGACGGCACGATCCGGTTGTGGCACGCGGACCGCTGGACCAGCGTCGCTACGCTGCGGCTCCCTGACGACGATGCCGATGACGTCGTCCAGCGCGGCGTCGACCTCGACGGAGCCGAAGCGGCCTACATCGCCTGGGGTGCCGCCCTCGCCTTCCACCCCACCCTCCCCCGCCTCGCCGTATGGACCGCCCACTCAGGCCTCTCCATCTGGGAATACGACCTCGATCAGCTCCTCGGCCAGCCGGCCCCCGTCGAGTCCGTCCGCTACATGACCGCCAAGGTCGTCCTCGTCGGCGACTCGGGAGTCGGCAAGACCGGGCTCGGATGGCGGCTGGCGCACGACGAGTTCCGGGAGCACGCGTCGACGCACGGGCAGCAGTTCTGGGTCGTCGACGACGTACGGACACAGCGCGCGGACGGCACCGACTGCGAGGCCGTGCTGTGGGACCTCGCGGGGCAGCACGTGTACCGGCCCGTGCACGCGATCTTCCTCGACAACGTCGACCTCGCGCTCGTGCTCTTCGACCCGACCAACCGTCAGGAACCGTTGAAGGGCGTCGAGTTCTGGCTCCAGCAGCTGTCCGGCGGAGGCAGTCTCCCGCCGACCGTCCTGGTCGGCGCGCGCGACGACCGGGGCACCTCGGCCCTGCCGTCGTCGGACCTTCAGCAGTTCTGCCAGAGCCGGGGGATCAGCGGCGGATACGTCAGCACCAGCGCCGCGACCGGCGCCGGGGTCGGCGAGCTGATGGAGCTGTTACGCGGTCAGATCCAGTGGGAGCGGATGACGACCACGGTCACCACCGTCACCTTCAAGCGCATCAAGGAGTACGTCCTGGCGCTGAAGGAACGGCCCGACCGCAGCGAGGTCCTGGTCCGGCCGCCGGAGCTGAGGGAGCAGCTCCAGGCCACGGACGCCGGCTGGCGGTTCACCGACGACGAGATGATGACCGCCGTCGGACACCTGGAGAACCACGGCTATGTGTCGGTGCTGCGCACCTCGGCCGGCGCGGAGGCGATCCTGCTGGCCCCCGAGCTGCTGGTCGACCTGGCCTCCTCGATCTTCCTCCAGGCCGACAAGCACCCGCAGGAACTCGGTGCGATGAGCGAGGCCTCCCTGCTGGCCGGTGAGTACCGCTTCCCGGAGCTGGAGACGCTGGCACCCGACGAGAAACAGGTCCTCGTCGACGCCGCGGTGGCGCGGTTCCTGGAGCACAACCTCTGCTTCCGGGAGACCCTCGGCGCGGAGACCCTGCTGATCTTCCCCGGTCTCATCAAGCAGAAGAGGCCCCTGTACGACGCCGTCGAGACCGTGGACGACATGACCTACGTCGTCCGCGGCCGGGTGGAGAACGTCTATGCGGCGCTCGTGGTGCTGCTCGGCCACACCCGCCGGTTCACCCGCGTCAACTACTGGCAGAACCAGGCGCAGTTCGAGATGGGCAGCGGTGAGATCTGCGGTCTGCGCCTCCTCCAGGAGCGGGAGGGCGAGATCGAGCTCGTGCTCCACTACAGCGACGCGGTGCCGCCGTACGGCCGGAACGCCTTCCAGGGGCTCCTCGAAGGCTTCCTCTACGAGCGCCGCGACGTCACCGTGACCCCCTTCCCGCCGGTGGCCTGTGGGAACGGCCACCGGCAGGACCGTACGGTGGTGATCGGCGCCCTGCGGGACGGGCTGCGGACGATGTTCTGCTCCCGGTGCGGGGAGCGCGTCGCGCTGCCGGATCTCGACGGGCCGGTGGCGCTGGGCGAGGAGGACAGGCGGCTCGTCGGGACGGACCGGGCGGCGGCGCGGCTGCGCGGCGCGTACGAGACCCGCCTGGTACGGGTGAAGAGCTTCCGCGCCGACCGTGCCGTGCCCCGGTGCTACGTCAGCCATCTGCCCGAGGACGCGGAGTGGGCCGCTCAACTCGCCCGCGATCTGCGTGATGCCGGGGTGCTGGTCGTCGAGGAGGCGGGCGACGTCCAGGAGGACGACTTCGTGCTGGCGGTCGTGACACGTGCGTACGCACGGGCGTTCGCGCGGCTCGGTGCCGACGCCGCGCTGATCCGGGCGCGGCGTCGGACGCGCCCGGGCCGGTCGCCGCGTGTCGCCCCGCTGTTGCGCACCGGTGCCGCCGAGGGGAGCCTTCCCGACGAGTTGCGTGGCCTGGTGCCCGGCGAGTTCCAGGACGACGTCTGGTACGACAGGTATGTCGTCGCGCTGTTCGACCTGGTACTGACGTTGTACGCCATCCCCTTCGACCATCCGGCGTTCGGAGGGCTGCGGGCGGACATGCAGCTGGAGGCGCTGAGATCCCGGGTCGCGGTACTTCAGTCCCCGTCGCGGGAGCAGCCCGCGGACGTCTATCTGTCGTACTCCTGGAGCGAGGAGAGCGACGCCCTCGCCGACGAACTGGACGCCGCCTTCCAGGAGCGCGGCCTCGTCATGGTGCGCGACCGGCGGGACGCCGGGTACAAGGCGTCCATCGGGCGGTTCATGGAGCGCATCGGTCAGGGCAAGTGCGTGATCCTCGTGATCAGTGACGCCTACCTCAAGTCGCAGAGCTGTCTGTTCGAGCTGTTGCAGGTCGCCAGGCACGGGGACTTCCGGGAGCGGGTGTTCCCGGTGGTGCTCCCCGACGCGCGGATCCACCGGCCGCAGGACCGGGTCGCGTACGTGCGCTACTGGGAGGAGCAGATCGCCGAGCTGGACGAGGCGCTCAAGTCCGTGTCGGCGGCCAACCTCCAGGGGTTCCGGGAGGACATGGACCTCTACACGGAGATCCGCGCCCAGCTCCCGGGGCTGGCCGACATCCTGCGTGACATGAACGCCCTGACCGTGGACCTGCACCGCGACGCGGCCTTCTCGGAGGTCCACGCCGCGGTGATGAGCCGTATCAACCTGCGGTGGTGAGCCGTGGCAACCTCTAGAACGTCCCCAGCTTCACGATCGACAGCAGCGCGATCAGCTGGATCGCCGACGCGCCCAGCGCCTTCGGCCACGGCAGGTCGTGGGACCTGGAGACCATCAGGGTCAGGAGGGCGCCCGCGGCCACCCAGGTCGCCCAGCCGAGGGCCTGGACGAAGGTCGCGTCGCCGCCGAAGAACATGGCGAAGACCAGACGGGGTGCGTCGGTCAGGGACATGATCAGCATGGAGAGGCCGACCGTGGGCTGCCAGGCGCCGTCGCCGCCGAGCTGGCGGGCCAGGGTGTGGGTGACCACGCCGAGGATGAAGGAGGACAGGACCATGGCGACGGCCGTCGTCAGGACGATGGGTACGGCGTTGGAGAGGGTCGCGTTGATCGCTTCCTCCCTCGCGCCGTCGAAGCCGAAGACGGCGAGCAGGCCGTAGAGGAAGGTCACGATGAGGGCCGGGACCCACATCGTGTAGTCGCGCATCTGGAGGAAGGTCTGGTTGGGGGCCGTGACGATGCCCCTCAGCAGGTCCTTCCAGTGCAGACGGGGGCCGACCGGGCCCGCGGGGGGTGTGGAGCCGGCGCGGTAGGTGCCGCCCTGGTTGTACGGGTCCTCGCCGACCGAGAACGCCTGGGTGTGGCCCGGCTGGTTCGCCGCGTACGGGTCCGGGCCGGCGGGCGGTTGGCCGTAGCCGCCGTCGCCGAAGTACTCCGGCTCGTCGTAGCCGCCGCCCTGGTGACCGCCGCCGTACCCCTGCTGCTGCCCGGGGTACGGCTGCTGCGGCGGCGCGGGGTAGCCGCCGTACGACGGTCCCTGCGGGGCCTGCTGCCCGTACGGAGGTTGTTGCGGTCGCGTGTGAGGAGCGCCGTTGTCCCGGCCGCGTCCGATCCTGAATCCAGCCACGCCTTCGAACGTACCTGGTCCCGGAGAGCGGCGTGCCGGGCCCGGGCGTTCGGGCCCGGCTTTGCTGCCGAGCTGTGACATCCCTTACGGGGAATCCCTGAAGGTCACGAGGGTTCCCGGTTCGTCAGCCGGTCCGGCTCCGCGCTGCTCAGCCTTCCAGTACGTCGCCGAAGTACGCGTCGCCCGACGGGCCGCCCAGCGTCGTTCCGGTGAAGGACTTCGAGCCGGTGGCCGTGAGGCCGGACGTCGTGGACTTCAGGAACCAGACCGCGCCGTCGCTCGTGTTCTCGCCGGAGGCGGAGGCGACCAGTTCGGTGCGGCCGTTGTCGTCGACGTCCGTGAGCTGGACCGCGTAGCCGAACTGGTCGTAGGACTCGGCCGTGCCGGGGACGTTCGCGGTGTTCTGGGAGTAGGACTTCGCACCCGTGCCGGTCAGGCCCGTGGCCGAGCCGCGCAGGATCGTGACCGTGCCCGCGTTCTTCGCCGAGCCGATGGTCTCCTGGGCGGCGCCGACCGCGATGTCGGGGAAACCGTCGCCGTTGACGTCACCGGCCGACAGGCTCCAGCCGAAGAAGTCGTTCTTCTCGGCCGTGCCCGGGACGCCCGCCGAGTCCTGGGTGAACTTCACCGGGGTGCGGGTGGACAGGCCGGTGGCCGCGCCGTACGTCACCGTCACCGCGCCGCCCGGGCCGCCGTTCGGCTCGGTCGTCGACTTCTCCATGAAGTTGCCGGTGACGATGTCGCCGTAGCCGTCCTTGTCGACGTCGGCGATGACGCCCGCGTAGCCGCCCGCGAGCTTCTTGCCGGCCTTGACGGTGGTGGTGGCGTTGCCGGTGTAGAGGACGCTGCGGGTGCGGTACTCCCCGCCGCTGGTCTCCTCCTGGCCCATGACCAGCAGGTCCGTCTTCCCGTCGCCGTTGACCTCGCCCGCGATCAGGCCGTCGGGGTAGATCGTGGTCTGGTCGACGGTGTCGACGCCGACCAGCGAACTCGCCTTGCCCGTGCGGGAGATGGGGCCCTTGAAGATGTTCAGGGCGGGCGTGGAGTTGTTGCCGGCGGCGAGGTCGGTGTGGCCGTCGCCGTCGAAGTCGCCGGCCGCGATGACCCAGCCCAGCTCGTTGCGGTACTCCGGCAGCGGGGAGGAGATGTCGGTGCCGGACTTGATGCCGGTCGCGCCGCCCCACAGCACGGTCAGCGCGCCGAAGGAGTCGGTGGAGCCGATCCGCTCGCCGTGCACGCCGACGACGAGGTCGGTGTAGCCGTCGCCGTCGAAGTCGCCCGAGGTGAGGCGGTCACCGAAGTAGTCGGACGCCTCCGGGCTGCCCGGGATGCCGTCCGTGGCCTGGCTGATGATCTGGCGCTTGCTCGTGTCGAGGCCGCTCTTGGTGCCGTAGACGACGGCGACGTAGCCCGCGCCGGTCTTGCCGCTCACCTTGGCGATGGGGGCGGCGATGGCCACGTCCCGGTAGCCGTCGCCGTTGAAGTCACCGGCGAGGCCGGAGGGGGCCGCGGCGGCGGTCGTGGCGGACGCGAGGGTGAGCAGACCGCCGGTCAGGGCGGCGGCGGTGGCGGCCGCGAGGGCGGTTCTGAGGGGGCGCATAGAGGTGCTCCAGTGAAGGAAGGTGAAGAAGGGTCAGTCGAGGAAGCCGCCGCCGTACTCCGGCAGGTGGGCGGAGCCCGTCGCGGTCGGGGTGGTGCCGGTGCCGCGCATCAGCAGGCCGTCGCCGTTCGCGCCCACCGTCAGGTCCGCCTTGCCGTCGCGGTCGAGGTCGCGCAGGCGGACCGCGGAGCCGAAGGAGGCGTAGGAGTCGGCCGGGCCGAGGACCGACTGCGGGATCCAGGTGGAGCGGGTGCCGGTCAGGCCGCCGGAGCCGCCGCGGAAGACGGTGACGCCGCCCTGGTCCTCCTTGCCGTCGACGTCCTCCTGCGGGACGCCGACCGCGAGGTCCGCGTAGCCGTCGCCGTTGGTGTCGCCGGCCGAGACCGAGTAGCCGAAGTTGTCGTCCGCCTCGGGGCTGCCGGAGACGCCGGAGGAGGCCTGGTTGTACGTCATCGAGCCGCTCGGCCCCGACGACGTGCCGCGCCAGACGCTGACGATGCCCTTGCCGTCGTTGTTCCAGGGCAGGCCCACCGCGATGTCGCCGTAGCCGTTCTTGTCGAAGTCGCCGATCGTGGCGGCGAACGGCTCGCTCGCGTACGTCTTCGAGGCGCCCGAGGTCAGGCCGGACGAGGCGCCCTTGAGGTACCAGACGCGGTTGGCGTCGGTCTGGCCGGTGAACTGGGTGCCGAGGATCACGAGGTCGGTCTTGCCGTCGCCGTTGACCTTGCCGGCGGCCAGGCCGTACGAGTACCAGCCCGCGCCCTCCTTGTCGATCTTGGTGACGCTGCCCGTCGTACCGGACTTGGTGAACGGGCCCCGGTACAGCCACGCCTCGCCGCCGCCGATCACCGTGAGGTCGGGTGAGCCGTCGCCGTTGAAGTCGCCGGTGGCGAGCTCGCTGCCGAAGTGGGACTGGGAGCCGTTCGCGCCGGACCTCGGGGCGAGGCTGGTGCCGCCGGACAGGCCGGTGCGGGAGCCCCAGACGATGGTGACCGTGCCGCGGTACTTCGCGCTGCCCACGTGCTCGGTGCCGTTGCCGACGATCAGGTCCGCGTAGCCGTCCTTGTTCAGGTCGGCGCTGCTGAGCGACTCGCCGAAGTAGTCGTCCTCCTCGCCGGTGCCGGGGATGCCGGGGCTGTCCTGGTGGACGACCTGGGTGTGCCCGGTGTCGAGGCCGCTCGCCTTGCCGTAGACGACGGTGACGGCACCGCCCAGCCAGCCGCCGGGGCCGGAGATGCCGCTGGAGTAGTTGCTGTAGGCCAGGTCGCGGTAGCCGTCGCCGTTGAAGTCGTCGTAGTGCTTGGCGACGGCGGCGGAGGCCGGGGCGGCGAGGAACAGCGGGGTGAGGCCGGTCGCCAGAAGGGTGGTGGTGAGGGCGGCGGCGGTGCTTCTGCGCATGGAGGGGTCCTCCCGTGGCTGGGGTGGGGGGACCGCACGCGTTCTCCGGGAGCGGTTCTCGGCTCACCTCGGGCACACAGCGCGGTCGGCGATCAGGAGACCGCCGGCGCGAGGCAAGGGTTGTACGTGAGTTCGGTAAATATTTGTGCGAGCTGAGGCGCGTGGGGCGTGCGGGCCGTCACGAGCCGAGGAACACCGCCGTCGAGAAGGTGACCGTCGGCTCCGCCGTCACCAGGCCCTGCTTCGTCCCGGAGAACACCGCGACGCTGTCCTTCGTCTCGCCCCGGTAGGTGCGGACCGCGAGGTCCGCCCGGCCGTCCCCGTCGAAGTCGCCGACCCCGACGACCCGTGTCGTCCCGACGGCTTTCGGTACGACGGTGACCATGGCCGACGCGGACAGTCCCTTCGTACGGCCCCGGAAGACCTTCACCCGCGAGCCGCTGGAGACGAGTTCGCTCAGCCCGTCCCCGTCGAAGTCCGCGGCGTCGAGCACCGAGCCGGGGGAGGCGAGGGTGCCGCGGACGGCGGTGGGCAGGTCGTAGCGCAGGGCGGTGCCGCCCATCGCGCCGACCGCCGCGTCCCAGGCCTTGCCCGCGCCGAAGCGGCCGAGGGCGACGTCGATGCCGGCCGGGAGGGTGGCGCCGGTACGGGTCGGACCGGCGGGCCCGCCGAGGACGACGGCGGAGGCGGCGGTGCCTTCGGCGGTACGGACGACGAGGTCGTCGTAGCCGTCGAGGTTCACGTCCACGGCCGGGCCGACCGGCACCTGTCCCGGCGACCGGATCGGCGCACCGGCCTTGCGCGGGGCGCCCTTCCGGCTGAACGGGCCCTGGAGGAAGCTCAGTTGGCCGCCCGAGGCGTGCAGGACCAGATCCGCGTCGCCGTCGCCGTCGAAGTCGCCGCACACCGGCTGGTCCGCCCAGTCGTTGCCCGCGCGGGACTTGGCGGGGACGGCGAGCTTGACGGCCTTGCCGGTCAGTCCGGTGGGGGAGCCGAACAGGACTTGGAGCGGGACGGGCGGCTGCCCCTGCCCGTCGAAGGGCGGGTCGGTGGAGACGACGAGGTCGGTGAACCCGTCCTTGTCGAGATCACAGCTCGCCTCCGCGTCGAAGACGGCGGGGAGTTGGCCCTTGGTGGCCACCGCCTGCCTCTTCGCGCTCACCAACTGCCGTGCCCCCGGCCGCAGTCCACGCGCGCTGCCGTAGACGATGCCGATGCCGGGGTCGTCGGTGTGGCTCTCCGCCTTGACGAGGTCGTTGAGGACGAGGTCGCGGTGGCCGTCGCCGTTGAAGTCGTCGGCGACCTTGCTGCCGTCGCCGCGCGGCACGGGCAGGACGCCGGGCGCGCTGTTGGCCCGTACGGGGCCGCCGGTGGTGTCTGCGGAGCTCTCGGCGTGCTGGGTGGGGCCGCAGGAGGCGACCAGCAGCACAGCGCAGAGAACCGCCGTCCCCGTCCCGGCTCTTCGCACGCGCACCGCTCACCTCGTCAGCATCATCGACAACGACCTCGCAATGATGCACGTGTTCGACGGCGGGGTTAAGGGGTGGGACGGGTCGGCTCAGTCACTCGGCGGCTCAGTCACTCGTCGGTTCAGTCACTCGTCGGTTCAGTCACTCCCGTCGTCGCTGGAGCCGGAGTTGGAGCGGTTGCTCCCTTTGCCGCTCTTCGCCAGCATCTGTACGACCTCGCCCAGCCCGGTCGTCACCGCGGCCACGCCCCGCACCCACCGCGGCCCGCCGCGCGCGGCCCACACCACGCACACGCACCCGAAGATCACGAACGCGAGCACGCCCAGCAGCACCACGAACCCCATGCTTCCCCACCTCATCCACGCCTACGGTCCGATGATCCTCCCAGTGGCCCGTCGGGACACGAAAACCGCTGGTGAGGCGGGGGCCCGTGATGTTCGGATGGGCCGATGCAGCACGAGGCGTCGATGAGCGTGGACCGAGGGAACTACCAGGACACCGTGACCCCCTGGGAGCGGCCGGAGTGGCGGGAGGCCGCGCTCGGCTGGGCGGAGGACCGGCTCGCCGCGCGCGGGCTGTGGCCGGCGGGGCACTGGCGGGTGCGGCTGCGGCCGTGGTCGGTGCTGGTGCGCATCGGCGTGCGGGACGGGGCCGACGTCTGGTTCAAGGCCAACCCGCCCGCGAGCGCCTTCGAGGGCGCGCTCACCGCCGCGCTGGCCGGCTGGGTGCCGGAACATGTGCTGGAGCCGCTCGCCGTCGACGCCGGACGCGGCTGGGCGCTGCTGCCCTCCGGCGGTGAGGTCTTCCGGGACGCGCTGGAGCGCGGCGCCGCCGACGTGCGGGCGTGGGAGGGGGCCACGGGGCAGTACGCGCGGATGCAGCGCGCTCTGGTCCCGTACGTCGACGAGATGAGCCGTCTCGGGGTGCCGGACGCCCGCGCCGCGGCCCTTCCCTCGATCTTCGACAGCGCGCTGGCGGCGAACACCGCACTGGAGCCGGCCGACCGGGCCCGCCTGACCGCCCTCCGCCCCCGCCTCCTCGACTGGTGCGCGGAACTCGCCGGGACCGGCGTCCCCGACTCCCTCGACCACTGCGACCTGCACGACGGTCAGCTCTTCCACCCCGGGCCCGGCCGCTTCACCTTCTTCGACTGGGGCGACGCCAACATCTCCCACCCCTTCTGCAGCTTCACCGTCCCCGCCCGCCGGGTCCGCGAACGGTACGGCCCCGAGGCGCTGCCCCGGCTCCGCGACGCGTACCTCGAACCCTGGACCGGGGACGGCCGTACGCTGCCGGAACTGCGCCGCGCCCTGACCCTGGCGACCCGCCTGGGCGCCCTCGCCCCCACCCGGGCCTGGACCCGCCTCTTCCCCGGCACGAGCCTCCCGGCGGCGGACGCGGCATGCGCGGAGTGGCTGAGGGGGCTGTGCACCGAGGAGCACCCGCGGTGACACGATGATCGTCATGACGTACTCGGTCAACCGACTCCCGCACTACACGAAAGCCGACCTCGACGAGATCACCGGCGGCCTCGACGACCCGTTCGAGGTGGCCGCGTTCGGGGTGCGGTCCCGGGACAAGGACGTGCACTTCGGCGTCCGGCACCAGGGGCGGCTGGTGGCGCACGCCGGCCTGGTGGACGCCACGGTGTCGGTCGGCGCGAGGCGGTTCCCGGTGGCGGGACTCGGCGGGGTGGTCGTCGCGCCGGACCTGCGGGGCCAGGGGCTGGCGCGGCTGGTGGTGGAGGCCGCCGTCGCCCACGCGCGGGGCACCGGCGCGGAGTTCGGGCTGCTGTTCTGCCTGCCGGACCGGATGCCGCTGTACCGGCGGCTGGGCTGGCGGGAGTCGCCGGACGGCATGCGGGTGGAGCAGCCGGGGGAGGCCGTCGTCGACCACCCGCTGCACACCATGTGGTTGCCGCTGGCCGAGGGCGCCGTATGGCCGGCGGGGCGGGCGCGCCTGCATTCGCTGCCCATGTAGGACGGACGCCGCGGGAACCGTCCCCGGCCCGCGGGCGATCTACAGCACCATGCATGCCCTCCGCCAACTCGCCCGCTTCACCTGGCTCCAGGCCCGCTGCTGCGCCTTCGCCGTCGCCCTGTTCGCCGGCATGGCGGCGTCGACCCTGCTGCCGCCGCTGCCGGTCGCACGCTACGACCTGCTGCTGGCGTACGGCGTCCTGCTGACCGGCGTGGGGTTCCTGCTGGGCTGGGAGACGCGGCGCGAGGTGGCGGTCGTGGCGTTCTGCCATCTGCTCGGCCTCGCCTTCGAGATGGTGAAGGTGCGCGTCGGCTCCTGGAGTTATCCCGAGCCGGGGGTCGCGAAGCTGGGCGGGGTGCCGCTGTACGGCGGGTTCATGTACGCGGCGGTCGGCAGTTACGTGTGCCGGGCCTGGCGGCTGCTGCGGCTGTCGCTGAGCGGCTACCGGCCCCGTGCCACCGCCGCGGTCGCCGTGCTGCTGTACGCCAACTTCCTCACCCACCACTGGATACCCGACCTGCGCCGGCCCCTCGCCGCGCTGCTGCTGGCGGCGACCTGGGGCACCTGGGTGCACTACACGATCGGCGCCCGCCGGTACCGGATGCCGCTGGCGCTGTCCTTCGCGCTGATCGGGTTCTTCCTGTGGCTGGCGGAGAACGTGGCGACGTATCTCGGCGCCTGGACCTATCCGGACCAGCTCGACGGCTGGCAGCCGGTCGCGATCGGCAAGTGGGTCTCCTGGGCGCTGCTCATCAGCGTCACCTTCGTCATCTGCGGCGCGCGCCGGCCTACGACGACGCCCCCCGCCGATTCCTCGGACGGGGGGCGTCGTACGGCCGTATCGGCCACCAGCGTCACTTGACCGGCTCGGGCTCCGGCTCGCTCTCGGTCTCCGCGGCGTCCTCGGGGTCCACCGGCGTCTTGACCGACTCCAGCAGCAGCTGGGCGACGTCGACGACGGTGATGGACTCCTTGGCCTTGCCCTCGTTCTTCTTGCCGTTCACCGAGTCGGTGAGCATGACCAGGCAGAACGGGCAGGCGGTGGAGACGATGTCGGGGTTGAGGGAGAGGGCCTCGTCGACGCGCTCGTTGTTGATGCGCTTGCCGATCCGCTCCTCCATCCACATCCGCGCGCCACCGGCGCCACAGCAGAAGCCTCGCTCCTTGTGGCGGTGCATCTCCTGCTGACGCAGGCCCGGGACGGCCGTCATGATCTCGCGCGGGGGCGTGTAGATCTTGTTGTGGCGGCCCAGGTAGCAGGGGTCGTGGTAGGTGATGATGCCCTCGACCGGGGTGACCGGGGTCAGCTTGCCCTCGTCCACCAGGTGCTGGAGCAGCTGGGTGTGGTGGATGACCTCGTAGTCGCCGCCGAGCTGCGGGTACTCGTTGCCGAGCGTGTTGAGGCAGTGCGGGCAGGTGGCGACGATCTTCTTCGAGGACTTCGGCTTCTTGGTGCTCTCGTCCTCGTCGTCCTCGCCGAACGCCATGTTCAGCGCGGCCACGTTCTCCATGCCGAGCTCCTGGAACAGGGGCTCGTTGCCGAGGCGGCGGGCGGAGTCACCGGTGCACTTCTCGTCGCCGCCCATGATCGCGAACTTGACGCCCGCCATGTGCAGCAGCTCCGCGAAGGCCTTCGTGGTCTTCTTGGCGCGGTCCTCCAGGGCGCCGGCGCAGCCGACCCAGTACAGGTACTCGACCTCGGAGAGGTCCTCGATGTCCTTGCCGACGACCGGCACCTCGAAGTCGACTTCCTTCGTCCACTCCAGGCGCTGCTTCTTGGCCAGGCCCCAGGGGTTGCCCTTCTTCTCCAGGTTCTTGAGCATCGTGCCCGCCTCGGACGGGAACGCGGACTCGATCATCACCTGGTAGCGGCGCATGTCGACGATGTGGTCGACGTGCTCGATGTCGACCGGGCACTGCTCGACACAGGCGCCGCAGGTGGTGCAGGACCACAGGACGTCCGGGTCGATGACGCCGTTCTCCTCCAGGGTGCCGATCAGCGGGCGCTCGGCCTCCGCGAGTGCGGCGGCGGGGACGTCCTTCAGCTGCTCCTCGGACGCCTTCTCCTCGCCCTCCATGGTCTTGCCGCCACCCGCGAGCAGGTAGGGCGCCTTGGCGTGGGCGTGGTCCCGCAGGGACATGATCAGGAGCTTGGGGGAGAGCGGCTTGCCGGTGTTCCAGGCGGGGCACTGCGACTGGCAGCGGCCGCACTCGGTGCAGGTGGAGAAGTCGAGCAGGCCCTTCCAGGAGAACTGCTCGACCTGGCTGACGCCGAAGACGTCGTCGTCACCGGGGTCGGTGAAGTCGATCGGCTTGCCGCCGGAGGTCATCGGGAGCAGCGCGCCCAGCGAGGTGGCGCCGTCGGCGTTGCGCTTGAACCAGATGTTCGGGAAGCCGAGGAAGCGGTGCCAGGCCACACCCATGTCGGTCTTCAGCGAGACCGTGATCATCCAGACGAAGGAGGTCACGATCTTCACGGCGGCGAAGAAGTAGGTGAGGTTCTGGAGGGTGGAGAGGTCCAGCTTCTCCAGCGCGTCGACCACCGGGTACGAGATCAGGAACGAGGCCTCGTAGCCGTCGACGTGGTGCATCGCGCCCTCGAGCGCGTGCAGCATGAAGATGCAGACGCCGACGATCAGGATGACCGTCTCGACGAAGTACGCCTGGCCCGTGTTGGAGCCGGCGAACCGGGACTTGCGGCCCGCGCCGCCCGGCCGGTTCAGCTGCCGGATGACGATCAGCGTCACGATGCCGAGGACCGTCATGGTGCCGATGACCTCGACGAAGAGGTTGTACGGCGCCCAGTCGCCGATGATCGGCAGCAGCCAGTCGGCCTGGAACAGCTGGCCGGTGGCGTTCACGATGGTCAGCAGCAGCGTGTAGAAGCCGATCGCCACGAACCAGTGGGCGAAGCCGACGATGCCCCAGCGGTTCATCCGGGTGTGGCCGAGGAACTCCTTGACCACGGTGATGGTGCGCGTGACCGGGTCGTTGGTCCGGGTACCGGCCGGGAGCGGCTGGCCGAGCATCATGAAGCGGACGATCTGCAGGGTGGCTCGCCCGAACAGGGCGATGCCGACTGCCATGGTGACCATCGACACGATGATCGCGGCGAGTTGCATTTGGGGGCTCCTCGGGCCTGCGAGGGAGATTACTAAGCGGTAACTTATGCAGTCCGTCTGAGACTACCCGTATCTTCCATCGCACTGTAGCCAGCGGCGGAGTGATCTGGATCGCTGAGGGTTCCCTTAAAGGCGTGTGGCAATCCGAACGTGTTATTCGTACCAAATTGGTACATTCGTGACTACTTTAAGACGCGTGCTCTATGGGATCGCCGCCGCCACGACCGCCCTGCTGCTGACCGCCGTCCTGGCGGCCGTACTCCGCGCCCCCGCCCTGCGCCTCGGTCTCGTCGACCGCCGCAGGCAGCAGCGCAAGGTGCCGCTCTCCGGAGGTGTGGCCGTCGTCCTCGCGACCTGCGCCGTCGTCGCCACGGGAGAGTGGACGCACGTCGCGCCCCTGGGCGGCGGGGAACTCCTCGTCGCCGCCGGCGCCGTCGCCGCCCTCGGACTCGCCGCCGACCTCTGGCGCGTCCGCGCGCGCGTGCTCTGCGTCGGTACGGCCGTGGCGGCGGCCTGTGTGGTGCCGTACGAGGAGACCGGCGTCGCCGGCGGGGCGCTCGCCGTGGGCTGGATCGTGTTCGTGGCCCTCGGGTTCCGGGCACTCGACCATGCCGACGGGCTCGCCGGGACCGTCGGGGTCGTCGCCGCCTTCGGGGTGGGCGCCTGCGCGGCGGCCGAGGTGATGGACGGGCTCGCGGTGCTGCTGAGCGTGCTGGCCGCCGCGCTGACCGGGTTCCTCATGCACAACTGGCCGCCCGCGCGCGTGGGGCTCGGTTCCGGTGGGGCGCTGTTCGCCGGGTTCGTGCTCGCGGCGGCGGGCGTGGTGGCGCGGACCGGGCACGAGGCGGTCTCCAGCGCGGGTGTGCTGTTCGCGCTCAACGCCGTCGCCGTCGCCGACGTCCTTCTGGTCGTCGTCTCCCGGCGGCTGGCCGGGCGGCGCGGGCCCGACCATCTCGGGCACCGGCTGCGCAGGCTCGGGCTGACCCCGCAGGGGACGGTGGTGCTGCTCGGGCTCGGGGCCTTCGCCGGGGTGCTCGTCGGGGTGCTGGAGCACCTCGGGTGGGTGGGCGGAACGGGGGCGCTGTGGGTGGCCTCGGGCGCCCTGGTCGTCGTACTCGCCCTGCTGCGAGTGAAGTCCTCCGGGGCTCCTCGACCGGCATCGTCGCAGGTCAGGGCGCAGTTGCGTGTAAGGAACGGATAAGAGTTGAGCCTCACAGGCTCAGGTCTGTTGACCCATTCGCGGGCGTCATGCACACTTGAGTCCGTTCCACTCAAGTCAGCTGGAGGAATCAACCATGGCACGTGCGGTCGGCATCGACCTGGGCACGACTAACTCCGTCGTCAGCGTTCTCGAAGGCGGCGAGCCCACCGTCATCACCAACGCCGAGGGTGCCAGGACCACGCCGTCCGTCGTCGCCTTCGCGAAGAACGGCGAAGTGCTCGTCGGCGAGGTGGCCAAGCGCCAGGCGGTCACCAACGTGGACCGGACCATCCGGTCCGTGAAGCGCCACATGGGCACCGACTGGAAGATCGAGCTCGACGGGAAGCCCTTCAACCCGCAGCAGATCTCGGCGTTCATCCTCCAGAAGCTGAAGCGGGACGCCGAGGCCTACCTGGGCGAGAAGGTGACCGACGCGGTCATCACCGTCCCGGCGTACTTCAACGACTCCGAGCGCCAGGCGACGAAGGAGGCCGGCGAGATCGCGGGCCTGAACGTCCTGCGCATCGTCAACGAGCCGACCGCGGCCGCGCTCGCCTACGGCCTCGACAAGGACGACCAGACGATCCTCGTCTTCGACCTCGGTGGCGGCACCTTCGACGTGTCCCTCCTGGAGATCGGCGACGGCGTCGTCGAGGTCAAGGCCACCAACGGTGACAACCACCTCGGTGGTGACGACTGGGACCAGCGCGTCGTCGACTACCTCGTCCAGCAGTTCAAGTCGGGTCACGGCGTGGACCTCGCCAAGGACAAGATGGCGCTCCAGCGTCTGCGCGAGGCCGCCGAGAAGGCGAAGATCGAGCTGTCCTCGTCCACCGAGACCTCGATCAACCTGCCCTACATCACCGCCTCCGCCGAGGGCCCCCTGCACCTCGACGAGAAGCTCACCCGCGCCCAGTTCCAGCAGCTGACCGCGGACCTCCTGGAGCGCTGCAAGACGCCGTTCCACAACGTCATCAAGGACGCCGGCATCTCCATCAACGAGATCGACCACGTCGTCCTCGTCGGCGGCTCCACCCGCATGCCCGCCGTCGCCGAGCTCGTCAAGGAGCTGACCGGCGGCAAGGACGCCAACAAGGGCGTCAACCCGGACGAGGTCGTCGCCATCGGCGCGTCCCTCCAGGCCGGTGTCCTCAAGGGTGAGGTCAAGGACGTCCTGCTCCTCGACGTGACCCCGCTGTCCCTCGGTATCGAGACCAAGGGCGGCATCATGACCAAGCTCATCGAGCGCAACACCACGATCCCGACCAAGCGGTCCGAGATCTTCACCACGGCCGAGGACAACCAGCCGTCCGTGCAGATCCAGGTCTACCAGGGCGAGCGCGAGATCGCGGCGTACAACAAGAAGCTCGGGATGTTCGAGCTGACCGGTCTGCCGCCGGCGCCCCGCGGCGTCCCGCAGATCGAGGTGTCCTTCGACATCGACGCCAACGGCATCATGCACGTGACCGCCAAGGACCTGGGCACGGGCAAGGAGCAGAAGATGACCGTCACCGGCGGCTCCTCGCTGCCGAAGGACGAGGTCGACCGGATGCGCCAGGAGGCCGAGCAGTACGCGGACGAGGACCACCGCCGCCGCGAGGCCGCCGAGACCCGCAACCAGGGCGAGCAGCTCGTCTACCAGACGGAGAAGTTCCTCAAGGACAACGAGGACAAGGTCCCCGGCGAGGTCAAGACCGAGGTCGAGGCCGCCGTCGAGGAGCTGAAGACCGCGCTCAAGGGCGAGGACACCGCCGAGATCCGCACGGCCACCGAGAAGGTCGCCGCGGTCTCCCAGAAGGTCGGCCAGGCCATGTACGCCGACGCCCAGGCCTCCCAGGCCGCCGGTGGCGCGGGCACCGAGGCCCCGAAGGCCGACGACGACGTCGTCGACGCCGAGATCGTCGACGAGGACCGTAAGGACGGTGCCGCGTGACGGAGGAGACCCCGGGCTTCGAGGAGAAGCCCGACGTCCCCTCCGGCGCGACCCCCGACGACGCCGAGCCGAAGACCGCCGCCTCGCCCGAGGGTGAGGGGGCGGCCCCGGCCGGGGACGCAAACGCACAGATCGCCGGCCTGACGGCCCAGCTGGACCAGGTCCGCAAGGCGCTCGAGGAGCGCACCACGGACCTCCAGCGGCTCCAGGCCGAGTTCCAGAACTACCGCCGCCGCGTGGAGCGGGACCGGATCACGGTCAAGGAGATCGCCATCGCGAACCTCCTGACCGAGCTCCTGCCCGTGCTCGACGACATCGGCCGCGCGCGGGACCACGGCGAGTTCGTCGGCGGATTCAAGTCCGTCGGGGAGTCGCTGGAGACCGTCGCGGCGAAGATGGGTCTGCAACAGTTCGGCAAGGAGGGCGAGCCCTTCGACCCGACGATCCACGAGGCCCTGATGCACAGTTACGCACCGGACGTCACCGAGACGACCTGCGTGGCGATCCTCCAGCCGGGGTATCGCATCGGCGAGCGCACCATCCGCCCCGCCCGGGTGGCCGTCGCCGAACCGCAGCCGGGTGCGCAGACGGTCAAGGCCGAGGACGCCGAGACCGAGGAGAAGGACAACAGCTCTGAAGAGGGCTGACGTCAACGGGACTGACCGAGAGGAGGGGCGTCGGGGATGAGCACCAAGGACTTCATCGAGAAGGACTACTACAAGGTCCTCGGCGTCCCCAAGGACGCCACCGAGGCCGAGATCAAGAAGGCGTACCGGAAGCTCGCCCGCGAGTTCCACCCGGACGCCAACAAGGGCAACACCAAGGCGGAGGAGCGCTTCAAGGAGATCTCCGAGGCGAACGACATCCTCGGCGACCCCAAGAAGCGCAAGGAGTACGACGAAGCCCGCGCACTGTTCGGCAACGGCGGCTTCCGCCCGGGGCCGGGCGCGGGCGGCTCCTTCAACTTCGATCTCGGTGACCTCTTCGGAGGCGGTGGCGCCCAGGGCGGCCAGGGTTCCGGCGGCTTCGGCGGCGGCATCGGCGACGTGTTCGGCGGCCTGTTCAACCGCGGCGGCACCGGGGGCACCCGGGTCCAGCCGCGGCGCGGTCAGGACATCGACACCGAGGTCACGCTGAGCTTCACGGAGGCCATCGAAGGGGCCACGGTCCCGCTGCGGATGTCCTCGCAGTCCCCCTGCAAGGCGTGTTCGGGCACCGGCGACAAGAACGGCACCCCCCGCGTGTGCCCGACCTGCGTCGGCACCGGCCAGGTGGCCCGGGGTTCGGGCGGCGGCTTCTCGCTGACCGACCCCTGCCCCGACTGCAAGGGCCGCGGCCTCATCGCCGAGCACCCCTGCATGGAGTGCAAGGGCAGCGGCCGCGCCAAGTCCTCGCGCACGATGCAGGTCCGCATCCCCGCCGGGGTGACGGACAACCAGCGCATCCGCCTGCGCGGCAAGGGCGCGCCGGGTGAACGGGGCGGCCCCGCGGGCGACTTGTACGTCACCGTCCATGTGGACGCCCACCCGGTCTTCGGCCGCAAGGACGACAACCTCACGGTGACCGTCCCGGTGACGTTCGCGGAGGCGGCCCTCGGCGGCGAGGTCCGGGTCCCCACCCTGGGCGGCCCGCCCGTCACCCTCAAGCTGCCGCCCGGCACCCCCAACGGCCGCACCATGCGCGCCCGCGGCAAGGGGGCGGTCCGCAAGGACGGCACCCGCGGCGACCTCCTGGTCACCGTCGAGGTGAGTGTCCCCAAGGACGTGACGGGGAAGGCTCGTGAAGCGCTTGAGGCGTATCGCGAGGCGACCGCGGACGAGGATCCGCGGGCGGAGCTGTTCCAGGCCGCGAAGGGAGCATGAGAGTGATGGACGGCCGTCGACGCAACCCGTACGAACTGACCGAGGAGACCCCGGTCTACGTCATCTCGGTGGCGGCCCAGCTCTCCGGCCTGCACCCGCAGACCCTTCGCCAGTACGACCGCCTCGGCCTGGTCTCCCCGGACCGCACCGCCGGCCGGGGCCGCCGCTACTCGGCCCGCGACATCGAACTGCTGCGCACCGTGCAGCAGTTGTCGCAGGACGAGGGCATCAACCTGGCCGGCATCAAGCGCATCATCGAGCTGGAGAACCAGGTCGCGGCGCTACAGTCCCGCGTCGCGGAGATGGAGGCGGCACTGGAAGGTGCCGCCGCCGCGATGCGGCAGCGGGAGGCGGCGGTGCACGCGTCGTACCGGCGTGACCTGGTGCCGTACCAGGAGGTGCAGCAGACCAGCGCGCTGGTGGTCTGGCGGCCGAAGAAGGCCAAGGACTAGGCAGACGCACGAGAGCGGGGCCCGGAGGTTCGTCCTCCGGGCCCCGCTCGCGTATGTCACCGCCCGCTGAAGAACTCCAGCGAGGCGGACTGGGACCCGACCCGGCCGTAGTGGTCGACGGCGTACACGGTCACCATGCAGGGCCCGTTGTAGGGCGCGACCCAGGAGATCGACCCCGTGGTCGACAACTGCGTGCCGCTGTCACCGCACGCCCCGGAGATCTCCCAGGAGTACCCCTTCAGCAGCCGAGCCTCGTCCCCCGCGCCCGGCGCGGCGGTCACCTGGATCGCGGAACGGCCGGGTATGCCGTTGGTGACCAGCGTCAGCTGCGGCGCCTTCGGGCCGACGGCCGTGGCCTTGGTGACGCGCTCGGCCGAGACCTGCTCGGAGGGCAGCGACTCCAGGCCGTCCGCGGCCACGGTGGCGACGTAGTAGTACGCCTTGCCCGCGGGAGCGGTCCGGTCCTCCCATCCGGTGCCGTTGGTGGCGCCGATGGCCGTCCAGGCACCGGTGGGGCTGGTCCGGCGGTAGACGTGGTAGCCGCCGACCTCGTCGGGCGACGCCGTCCACGTGACCATCGTGAGGTCGTCGGCGGGCGGCTGCGTCGCGAGGCCGGTCGGCGCGGCGGCCGTGGAGGCCACGTCCCGGCTCGCGGACACTCCGTCCGAGTCGGGCGAGACGTTGGCCGCGGTGTCGACAGCCACCACGGAGAAGGCGTAGGGCACGCCCGCGTCGTCGGCCGGCACCGGGGCGTTGAACGAGGTCCCCACCACGAAGTCCGGCCCGTCCGGGTCCGGTTCGCCCTTGCGGTAGGTCCACACCTCGTAGTGGTCGATGTCCGTCGACACGGAGGCCTGCCAGGTCAGGGAGACCCCGGCCGTGGTGCCGTCCGCCGTGAGACCGGTGATCCCCTTGGGCGGGGTGCGGTCGACGGTGGTGACGCCCTGGTCGGTCGTACCGGTGGAGGTGTTGCCCGCCTTGTCGTAGGCGCGGACCTCGTAGTAGTACGTCTCGCCGGTCGCCGCGGGAACGTCGGTGTACGACGTCGAGGTCGTCGTCGCGAGCGGGGTGCTCCCGAAGGAGGCGCCCTTCAGGCGGCGGTAGACGCGGTACCCGGCGAGGTCCATCTCCTTGTTCTTCGCCCAGGTGAGCTTGGCCTTGCCGGTGGCCTGGTCGTACGACACCGAAGCCCCGGTGGGGACAAGAGGCTTGACCTTGTCGACCGTCGCCGAGGTGCGGGGCGTGTAGGCGAACTTGACCTTGGCGCTGCCGGTCCAGTTGACGTAGTCCACGCGGAGGGTGTGCTTGCCGGAGGGGATGGTGACGTTCACGGTCTTCGACACGGTGGTGGAGGTGTTCTTCCACAGGTCGACCTTGCGGGTGCCGTCGACGTAGACGCGGATGCCGTCCAGGCCGCTGGCCGCCAACGCGAACGGGCCACCGGAGCCGAAGTCCCGTGTCACCGACCACCGCACGCCGAAGTTGTTCGACGGCAGGCCGGAGACGGGGGAACCGCTCCAGCTCTGGTCGATGGCGTTGTCGCAGTCGGTCTTCTTCGGGGTGCCGGAGAAGGTGGTGTTGGCGAAGAACTGCCGCTTGAAGACGGGTGAGGTGCAGGTGGTGGCGGCGGAGGCGGGCGTGACGGTGAGCAGGGTGCCCGCCGTGGCCAGGACGACCGCGCTCGCGGCGGCGGCCGTCGTGAAGCGAGGGTGGTTCATCGAGTCGTGTTCCTCGGGTTCTTCGGGGGCTTCGGGGTCAGACGAGGTCCGGACGGATCTGCCAGGGGTGTGCGGCGGCGGTCTCGGTGCCGTCGGACAGGACGCCGACGACCCGGTAGTACGAGATCGAGCCGAGCGGCATCGTGGCGTCGGTGTAGGACTGGTAGAAGACGCCGTCCTTCGGGGCCACGGTGGCCAGCAGGTCGTAGGTCTGCGTCTCGGCGTTCCAGCGGCTGACGCGGTACTCGGTGACGTCCGCGCAGACGTCGCCCGAGCAGTGCCACAGGACGTTCTTGCCCTGCTCGGGCATGGTCCAGCCCCCGCTGCCCCACAGCGCGCCGGAGTCGGCGCCGATGGGCTCGCCCGGGGTGATGGTCAGCTCGGTGGCGTCGACGACGGTCCAGGGCGAGACGTTGCCCCACTTGCCGACGGCGTAGACCGCGTAGGCGGCGCTCTCGCCGTCCGGGACGCCGATGCACAGGGCGGTCAGCGGCTCGGTGGTGCTCCGCGTGCAGGGGTCCGTCGCCTTGAACGAGCCGTCGGCCTGGCGTACGCCTCGCGCGGCCCAGTAGTGGTCGATGTCCTCGTCCGTGGACGCGTTCCAGCGCAGCAGCATGCCGTCGGCGCGGGGCGTCGCGGTCAGGCCGGTGACGGGCGCGGGCGGGACACGGTCGGCGGTCGTCACCGTGACGGGCGCGGAGGGGGTGGACTCGTTGCCCTGCCAGTCGGTGAAGGTGACGGCGTAGGTGTAGGTCGTGGCGTACGCCCAGGTGGGGTCGTCGCAGTCGAACACGTAGACGCCGCCCGCGCTGTCGAGCGTGGTGAGGTAGTCGCAGTCGAGGCGCTCGGCGTCGGCGCCGAGGGTGGTGCCCACGGAGCGGTACACGGTGAAGCGGCCGTCGTTGTCCAGCTCGTCGCGGGTGTGCGCCTCGGGCGTCTTCCAACTCACGTGCACGTCACCGCGGTTGGGGACCACGTCCAGTCCGATCGGCGCGGGCGGTGCGGTCCGGTCGATGCCGTCGGAGGTGACCGGCGCCGAGTACGGGCCGGGGTTCCCCAGCGCGTCGAGGGAGCGCACGACATAGGTGTGCAGCGTCTCGTCGTGGCCCACGTAGTGCAGGTAGGAGGTGCCGGCGAGCGACTTGAGCAGGGTGTACGAGCCGGTCGCCGCGTCCTTCTCGAACACCTCGTACCCGACCGCCCCCGGCACGGCGTCCCAGCCCAGCACCATCCCGTGGAGATCCCCGTGCGCACTGAGCCCGGTGGGCGCGGCGGGCCCCGTACGGTCCGGCGTCGTCACCCCCTGGTCGGCGGTGCCACCGGAGACGTTGCCGGCGGTGTCGTAGGCGCGGACCTCGTAGTAGTAGGTCTCGCCGGTGGCGGGCGGGGTGTCGGTGTACGAGGTGGAGGTGGTCGTGGTGAGCGGGGTGCTGCCGAAGGAGGCGCCCTTGAGGCGGCGGTAGACCCGGTACCCGGCGAGGTCCATCTCCTTGTTCTTCGCCCAGGTGAGCTTGGCCTTGCCGGTCGCCGCGTCGTACGACACCGACGTGCCCGTCGGCGTCAGGGGCTTGACCTGGTCGACGGTGGCGGAGGTACGGGGCGTGTAGGCGAACTTGACCTTGGCGCTGCCGGTCCAGTTGACGTAGTCGACGCGGAGGGTGTGGCTGCCGGAGGGGATCGTCACGTTGACCGTCTTGGAGACGGTCGTCGACGTGTTCTTCCACAGGTCGATCTTGCGCACGCCGTCGACGTACACCCGTATCCCGTCGAGGCCGGAGGCGTTCAACGCGAACGGGCCCCCGGAGCCGAAGTCCCGCGTCACCGACCACCGCACGCCGAAGTCGTTCGACGGCAGACCGGAGACGGGGGAACCGCTCCAGCTCTGGTCGACGGCGCTGTCGCAGTCCGTCTTCTTCGGGGTGCCGGAGAAGGTGGTGTTCGCGAAGAACTGCCGCTTGAAGACCGGCGAGGCGCAGGTCGTCGCGGCGGAGGCGGGGGCGGCGGTCGTGGTGAGCAGACCGCCGGTCACGGCGAGCACGGCGGCGGACGTGATCGTCGTGCGTCTGGCTGGGTTCATTCGATCCTCTGAGCGGATGGGGAACGGTCGGCGGAAGCCGTCGTGATCACGACTCGTGAGGAATGGAGTTGGTTGTACGGATCTTTGCCTCCGCTGTGCCTCCGTTTGAATGGAGGGTCCGTAAAGGGCGTTTGGAGGGGGTTCCGTCATCTCTTCACATAACAAGCGGAGCGTGGCGTTGCGCACTCGTTAAGTGGTTCCGCTTGACGCTGGGGGGCGTCGCCGCGTTGGCTTTTCAGTCATCTGGGTCGCAAAGCTGCGCCCGCGTCCGGAAGGCACCAGAAGTGAGCTCCCCAATGCGTCGTACCGCCATATGCATGGCCGTGTCCTCGATGGCCCTGTCGCTGACCGCCTGCGGGGCCCTGGGTGTGACGGGGGACAGTGCCGACGCGAGCCCGACCAAGGGCAACGACGTCACCGTCGGCGTGCTGATGCCGGAGACGACGAACACGCGCTACGAGAACTTCGACTACCCGATCATCCAGAAGAAGGTCGCGGAGCTCACCAAGAAGGAAGGCCGGACCGTCTACGCCAACGGCGAGGCGGACGCCAAGAAGCAGGCGGGCCAGATGCAGAAGATGATCGACGACAAGGTCGACGTCATCCTGCTGGACGCCGTGGACTCGCACGCCATCGCCCCCATGGTGAAGAAGGCCAAGTCCGCCGGCATCCCGGTCATCGCCTACGACCGGCTCGCCGAGGGCCCCATCGACGCGTACGTCTCCTTCGACAACGAACTCGTCGGCGAGGTGCAGGGCCGCACCCTCATCGAGTCGCTGGGCTCGGACATCGACACCTCCGACAAGATCGTCATGCTCAACGGCTCGCCCTCCGACCCGAACGCCGGACAGTTCAAGGCGGGCGCGCTCTCCGAGATCACCGGCAAGGTGTCGATCGCCAAGACGTACGACGTCGACGGCTGGAAGCCGGCCATCGCGAAGAAGGACATGGCCGAAGCGATCTCGGCGCTCGGCAAGGACAACATCGCCGCCGTCTACTCCGCCAACGACGCCATGGCCGGTGCCGCCATCGAGGCGATGGAGGAGGCGGGCATGACCGACCTGCCGCCCATCACCGGCCAGGACGCCGAACTCGACGCCGTGCAGCGGATCGTCACCGGCGAGCAGTACATGAGCGTCTACAAGTCCTACCCGCTGGAGGCCGAGGCCGCCGCCGAGATGGCCGTGGCGAAGATCCAGGGCAAGGACATCCTGTTCGACTCGCTCACCCAGGACCGTGTCGACAGCCCCACCGACAAGGAGATCCCGGCCCAGCTGGTGTCGGTGTCCGCGCTGACGAAGGCCAACATCAAGAGCACGGTCGTCGCCGACGGCATCTACAGCGTGAAGCAGATCTGCACCGCGAAGATCGCTTCCGCCTGCGCCCAGATCAAGTTGAACTAGCGGTCGGCGGGGTGGGCGTCAGCGGGATGAACAGCCCGTTCGGCGCCCGTCCGATGGGCTTGGTGCTGGTGAAGCTGGTCGGGTCGTTGTCGCCGGACACCCGCAGGCCGGTGACCTTCGCGCCCTTCGGGACGTCGTACCAGAGCTCGACCTCCATGAGGGTGTGGCCGCCGAGCCGCACCTTCTCCGACTGGCGGCGCACCGCCATCGCGAAGGCGTCGGGCCGGGAGCGGTCGCCGGTGACGCCCGCGATGCGCTGCCGGGCCGACTCGTAGGTGTGGTAGTTCGGGTCGTTGTTCTCCACCCGCAGCCGTGCGGAGCAGAACTGTCCCTCCGGCGGGGCGTCCGCGTGGGAGCCGGTCACGCCCGTGATCCCGCAGTGCAGGGTCAGCAGGGTGAAGGTGAGGTGCCCGTCCTTGTGCGGCTTCGCAGCCGTGCTGCCGGGGTCGTCGCCGTCGTCGCCGCAGCCGGCGACGAGCAGCAGGGCGGTCAGGGACAGTGCCAGGAGCCTGATCGGGCGCGCTGTCGGCATGACGGCGATTGTGCGCCCTCCGCCCCGGAAAGGGGAGAAGGGCGACACGGGTCGCTGTCGCTTCCGGGGGCTCACGCCACCCGCGTGAACTCCACCGTCACCTCCGGCGGCCCGCCGGGCACGCCCCGGTAGATGCCCTTGTGCGGGGTCACGTCGTCGTAGTCCCGGCCGCGGCCGACGACGACGTGCGACTCGTCGGCGCGGGTCCGGTTCGTCGGGTCGTAGCCGCACCAGTCGCCCGCCCAGTACTCGATCCAGGCGTGGCTCTGTCCCGCGACCGGGCGGTGCAGCTCCGCGTCCCGCTCGGGGTGGAGGTAGCCGGAGACGTACCGGGTCGGCAGGCCGAGGCCCCGCAGCAGGGCGATGGTGACGTGGGCGATGTCCTGGCAGACGCCGGCGCCCTGTTCCCAGGCCTCGGCCGCGGAGGTGGTCACGCCCGTGGCGCCGGGGAGGTAGGTGACCCGGTCGGCGACCAGGGCGGAGACCGCGACGGCCGTCTCGTGCGGGTCGAGGCCGGCGGAGGCCTTCCGGGCCTTCTTGAGGAGCTTCGCGGGGACGGTCGTACGGGCGGTGGGGCCCGTGAACTCCAACAGGCGGGAACTCGCCGTACTTTCCGACAGGTCCGCCCAAGTCGGCGGCTCGGGAAGGGCGTCCGGCGGGGCCGTCTCCACCAGGCTGGAGGCCGTGATGGTGAGGTCGCCGTGCGGGTCGAGGAGGTCGAAGCCGGTGACCTGGGTGCCCCAGTAGTCCCAGTACGACCAGGTCGAGGTGGCCGGGCTGACGGTGACCCGGGAGTCCAGGGTGGTCTGGCCCGGCAGGGTCAGCGGGGTCATGCGGACCTCGTTGTGGGAGGAGGCCGCGGGCTGGGCGTACGACACCCGTGTGACGTGCTTGATCCTCAGGCGGCGCGCCATCTGCTCACGCCCCTTCCTGGGCCCAGATCACGGGCCCCTGGTACGGGAAGAACCGCTCCGCGACCGCCTCCGCCGAGGCCATGCAGGCCTGTTGCAGGTCGCCGAGGAGGGCGGGGAGCTGGTCCTGGAGGGCGGTCAGGTCGAGGTATTCGAGGCGGGTGCGCAGGCGTCCGATCGGGCGGCGGGCCGGGTCCTGGCGGGGGCGGCCGAGGGCGCTGAGGCACTCCTCGGCGGTGGTCAGGGCGTGCAGCGCGGAGCGCGGGAAGTCCCGGTCCAGGAGCAGGAATTCGGCCACCCGCGCGTTGTCGCCGAAACCGCTGTGCACGCGCGCGTACGCCTCGTCGGCGCCGGACGCGCTCAGCAGCGTCGTCCAGTCCGGCGCGTGGGCGGCGTCCAGCACGCGCACCGACAGCAGCCGTACGGTCATGTCCACCCGCTCCAGGCTCCGCCCGAGGACCACGAACCGCCAGCTGTCGTCCCGGCTCATGGTGGAGTCGGCGAGCCCGAAGAACAGCGCGGCACGGGCCCGTACGAGTTCCAGATAGGCGTAGGGGCCGGTACGGCGGGCCGCGCGGCGCTGGTCGGCGAGGGCGTGCCAGGTGGAGTTGAGGCACTCCCACATCTCCGAGGAGACGGCCTCCCGGGCGCTGCGGGCGTTGAGCCGGGCGGCGCCGAGCGCGCCCTCGATGGAGCAGGTGGAGCGGGAGTCGAAGGCCAGCTGGTCGAGGACCTGCTGCATGTCGACGCGCTCGGCGCCCGCGTCGACGCCGAGGATCGCGTACAGCGAGCGGCAGGCCGCGTCCTCGTCGCGCCAGGGGTCCTCCAGCATGCGGTGGAGATAGGCGTCGAGGATGCGCCCGGTGGCGTCCGCCCGTTCGACATAGCGGCCGGTCCAGGTCAGCGCCTCGGCTATCCGGGAGAGGATCACGTCGCTCACTGCTGCTGCGCCCCTTCCTCCACGAAGGTGGGGTTGCCGTCGGGACCGAGCTGGCGGGGTGCGACCTCGGGGAGCCCCTCGGTGCTCGGCACCTCGTCGAGTGGCTCGGCGGGGCCCTCGGCGAGTACCCAGGTGTCCTTGGAGCCGCCGCCCTGGCTGGAGTTGACGATCAGGTTGCCCTCCTGGAGGGCGACACGGGTGAGGCCGCCGGGCAGCACCCAGACATCGTTGCCGTCGTTGACGGCGAACGGCCTGAGGTCGATGTGGCGCGGTGCCATCCGTTCTCCGGCGAGAGTGGGGGAGGTGGACAGCGCGACGGGCCGCTGGGCGATGAAGCCGCGCGGGTCGGCGAGGACGGCTTCCCGGGTCCTGCGCAGGGTCTCGGCGTCGGCCTTGGGTCCGATGACGATGCCCTGGCCGCCGGCTCCGTCCACCGGCTTGATGACGAGCTGGTCGATCTGGTCGAGGACGGCGTCGAGCTGGCCCGGTTCGTCGGGGCGGAAGGACTCGACGTTGGGGAGAATCGGTTCTTCGCCGAGGTAGTAGCGGATCAGGTCGGGGACGTAGGTGTAGAGCAGTTTGTCGTCGGCGATGCCGTTGCCGACGGCGTTGGCGAGGGTGACGTTCCCGGCCATCGCGGCGCTCATGATGCCGGGGCAGCCGATGACGGAGTCGGGCCGGAAGTGCAGCGGGTCGAGGAAGTCGTCGTCGAGACGCCGGTATACGACATGCACCGGCACCTCGCCGCGCGTGGTCCGCATCCAGACGCGGTTGCCCCGGCAGACCAGGTCGTGGCCCTCGACCAGCTGCACGCCCATCAGCCGGGCCAGCAGGGCGTGTTCGAAGTAGGCCGCGTTGCTGGGGCCGGGGGTGAGGACGACGACGCGCGGGTCGTCGGCCCCGTCCGGAGCGGCCTTGCGCAGCGCGGCGAGCAGCTTCTGCGCGTACCCGTCGACCGGCACGACGTGCTGCTCGGCGAAGAGGGAGGGGAAGATCCGGGTCATGGCCCGCCGGTTCTCGATGACGTACGAGACACCGCTGGGCACCCGGACGTTGTCCTCCAGCACCCGGAAGTCACCGGCCTCGTCCCGCACGAGGTCGATGCCGGCGACGTGGATGCGCACCCCGCCGGGTGGTTCGACCCCGTGCGCCACCCGGTGGAAGTGCGGGGAGTTGAGGAGCAGCCGCCAGGGCACGACACCGTCCTCGAAGGCCCGGCAGTGCCCGTAGGCGTCGCCGAGATAGGCCTCCAGGGCCCGCACGCGCTGCGCGACCCCCCGTTGTATGAGATCCCACTCCAGGGCGTCGAGGATCCTCGGCACGAGGTCCAGCGGCCAGGGCCGCTCCTCGCCCGCGAAGGCGTAGGTCACGCCCCGGTCGGTGAACGCCCGGGCCATCTGGTCGGCCCGGAAGCGCAGTTCACTCGGCTCGATCGGCTGAAGTGCCGCCAGCACCGGCTCATAGGCGGTCCTGACCTCACCCGGCCGCACAAACATCTCGTCCCACGCGTCGGCCAACGCGTACGCGTCAAATATGTCCGCCATGAGGGGACGTTAGATGCGGTGCGTAACGCGGCGATCACCGGCGGATTTCCGGCAGCTCACGCGGAGAAACGGGTTCCGCGGGGCGTGCGGCGGGCGCGGACGGGGACCATCAGCTTGTTGCAGAGCGGCGGCCGGAGGCCGGACGATTGTGGGGTAAATCAGTGGTTTCCCTCGGTCACACCGGGACGAGCCGTGTTGCGGAGCTGGTCTGGTCCGCGCATAGTTGCGGAGCCGTAGGGGTGTGTCCGTGCCACGAGCGCGCGCACGCCGGGCACATGAGGCGGGAACCGGGGGTGGGCTGGGCGATGGCCGGGCACGCGGCGGACGAGCATCCACACGGTGCTGACCGGCTGTGCGAGGCCGGGGATCGCGTGTATTCCCGGGCCGTACGGCGGGGCCGGGTGCCGCGCGAGGACGCGGAGCCGGTGCCGTGCCTGCTGGAGCTGGCCCTGCTGCACCCCGACCCGGACGACATGGACTGGCTGGTCCCCACCTCCCCGCAGGAGGTCATGACCCGCCTGCTGCGCGGGGTCTACGACGAGGTCAGCGCGAGTCAGCGGCGGATGGGCTCGGCGGTGGCGGCGTTCGAGTGGTACGCGGGCCTTGACTCGCAGCTGGCGTCGTCGGCGATGGCGGACCGCTCCGCGATCCGGGTCCTCGACGGGCTGTCCCGCATCCAGGCGGCCATGGACGAGGCGACGCAGGCGTGCACGACGGAGGTGCTGACGGTCCAGCCCGGCGGCATCCGTCCCGAGCACGAACTGACCGAGGGCCTGCACCGGGCGCTGGCGCTGCGGGGGCGGGGCGTGCGCATGCGCGACCTCTACACGCACGTGGCGCGGCACGGCCAGGGCCTGCTCAACTACCTGGAACTGATGGGCGACGCGGTCCAGGCCCGCACCCTCGACGAGGTCATCGACCGGCTGATCCTCTTCGACCGCACGGTGGCGTTCATCCCGGCGAACGCGGACCGCACGCTGGCGCTGGAGCTGCGGCACCCGGCGCTGGTGGGCTTCCTGGCGACGGTCTTCGAACGGCTGTGGCGGCTGGCGATCCCGCTGACCGCCCCGCTGCCCGACACCGGCATCGAGGGCATCTCCAACCGGGAGCAGTCCATCGCGGCGCTGCTCGCGGAGGGGCACCAGGACGCGGTGATCGCGGAACGGCTCGGCATAAGCGTGCGTACCTGCCGGGCCCACATCGCCCGCCTGTCGGAGACGCTGGGCGCGGCGAGCCGCACGCAACTCGGGGTGCGTATCGCGCAGGTGGGGCTGGACGGTCCGCCGCGGCCCACGGGTGGCGGGGGTGCCGGGGGAGTGGGCAGTGTCGGGGGCGCCCTCACGCTCCCTGATCAAGAATCCCGGAGCGTCCGATGAGGTAGCCGAGTTGGGCGCGGCTTTCGCTGCCCAGCGTCGCGGCGAGTTTGGCGATGTGCTCGCGGGCGGTGCGCACGTTCATGCCGAGCCGGTCGGCGATGACGGCGTCGGTGTGGCCCTCGACGAGGAGGGCGGCGATGGTGCGCTGGCGGGCGGTGACGCCGTCGCGGGAGGGCGGCTGGACGGCCCGGTGCATGGGCGTGGCCAGGTGCCACAGGCGGTCGAAGGTGACGGCGAAGTGGCCGATCAGGACCGGGTGGCGGATCTCCAGGGCGAGGGTGCGGCTCTCGTTGGCCGGGATGAAGGCGACGGTGTCGTCGATCACGACGAGGCGTTCGGTGACCTGGTCGAGGGTGCGTGCCTCGGCGTTCCCGCGCAGCTGTTCGTAGCGGGCCGTCACGGCGGGGGAGTGCCGCTGGGTGTGCTGGTAGAGGGTGCGGATGCGGCCGCCGCGGTCGAGCAGGGCCTGGTCGCGGTCCAGGCTCCTGGCCAGTCGGCCGGCGGGGTTGTGGCCGTCGTAGGGCTGGACGGCGAGCAGTTCGCGGGAGGCTTCGGCCATCGCGGCGGCGATCGCCTCGTTGATCCGGTCGATGCCGCTGATGACGCTGAGCGCCGGGGTGTCCGCCGATGCCGTGCGCGGTCCCTCGATGCGCAGGAGCGGTTCGAACGTCTCGGCCAGCCGTTGCTCGCGCAGCCGTTCACCGGCGACGCGGTCCGCCGAGGCACGCAGCAGCCGCTGGAGCGCGACGGCCGGCGCGACGGGCTCCAGCCGGCCGGGATTCCCCACGGCCGGGTGCAGCAGCCCGAACTCGACGAGACACGGGGCGGCCTCGGCGGCGGCGCCGTCCACCTGGCCCTCCCGCAGGGCGCGTGCGTAGAGCTCCGTTCCCGCCGCGCACAGCTCCTCCACACCGTGCTCCGGGTGCGGCGCCCGCGTCACTCGCCCACTCCCTCCTGCTTCAGGATGCCCGACTCCGCGATGAGGTAGCCGAGTTGGGCCCGGCTGCCGCTGCCCAGCGCCGAGGCGAGCTTGGCGATGTGGGCCCGGCAGGTGCGGACGTTCATCCCGAGGCGCCGCGCGATCGCCTCGTCGACGTGGCCCTCGACGAGGAGCTTGGCGATGGAGTGCTGGATGTCGGTGATGCCGTCGGGGGCGGTCTCGTAGGGGGCGCCGGCGCTCAGCGGCACCGCGCGGCCCCACATGAACTCGAAGACCTTGATCAGATAGCGGACGAGCCCCGGGTGACGGAGTTCGAGGGCGACCTCCCCGTCGTCCCGCGTCGGGATGAAGGCCACGGTCTCGTCGCAGATGATCAGCCGCTCCACGAGTTCGTCGATGGTGCGGTACTCGACCTTGCCGTCGGTGAACTGGGCGACGTACGCCAGGGTTTCCGGGCTGTAGCGGGCCGGGTGCTGGTAGAGGGTGCGGATGCGGCAGCCCCGCTCGACGAGCGGCCGGTCGCGTTCCAGCCCCTGGGAGAGGGTGTGTTCCAGTCGGCGGCGCATCGGCTGGACGGTCAGCATCTCGTTCTGGCACTGGGCGGTGGCCAGATCGAGTGCCGCGTTGATGCGGTCGAGGCCCTCGAGCACCGTGATCGAGTGAGTGGTTCCCGTCGACTGGGCGCTGAGCGTCATGAACGGCTCGAAAGCTTCGGCGAGCTCGATCGACTGCCGGCGCCGCTGGGTGATCTCGTCCTCGATCGGATTGAGCCGCTGCGCCAGCGCGATCGACGGGGGCACCGGGCGCAGCCAGTTCGCGTCGTCAGGGTCGGGATGGAGGAGGGCGAACTCCATCAGGCACGGGGCAGGCTCGACGTCCGCACGGGCGATACGACCAGTGCGAAGAGCGTTCCCATAGAGACGGCGACCCTCCTCGCACAGTTCGGTCACCGCGTGAGGATGTGTCTGCTTAGTCTCATTTATTGCCAAATCTCCACCCCCCAGGGTCCTGAACATGCAGGAACATGATGCACCGATTGTGTGGCCATGACGTGCCGGAATGGGCCATCGTCGTATTCAGCGGGGGAGAGGTGACCTTCAAATGAGGACGAAGCCGACTATGCATAAGAGAATGCTTCGCTCGGTGCTTGCCGCCGCCTTCTCCACCGTTGTGGCCATCGGGGCGCTGAGCGGCCTTGCGGGGACGAAGGGCGATGTTCAGGCGGACAGCACCTGGCGTCAGAAGATCGTGGCCGCGGACAGTACATGGGTCGTCGTGGCGGCTGAGAAGCCGCTCGACAGCACATGGCAGACGGATGACAGCACCTGGGCCGTGGAGTCATGACCACTCCCCCCGACGACCGCTCCTTCCGTCGTGAAATGGCCACCGCCTATCGCTCCGGCTGGCACTTCATCGACCTGGTCACCGCGATCCCCCACTCCGGTGACTCGTTGATGGTGACCGTCTTCGGCGAGCCGGTCGTCGTCACCCGCGACGACGACGAGGACGTCCGGGCGTACCGGTGTCTGCGGCGGCCTCGGGGGGCGCCGCAGCCTGTGCGGTGTGCCATTCGGTACGGAATGATCTTTGTGAACCTCGACCAACGAGACCATCGGCTGGTGGAACCGGAATCCCCCACCCCACGGACCATCTCAGCCACCCCCCGCAGTGCCTGACGCGATTCCCCCGTCGTAACAGATCGCTCAGGCGCTTCCCCCCGCAGCGGCGTCACCGTGACCTGAACACGGTGACGCCGCTGCAGTTTTGAGGGACATTTCCGGGTATCGGCCCTTTCTGGCCGTTGGCTGAAAATCGCCAGCGACGCCTGCGGTGCTCGCGGGGCCGCCGCTCAGCCGCGCCCCAGCGCCCGCGTCAGTTCGATCTCGATCACCACCCGGGACGGGTTCGGCGACGGCGTGCGCTCATAGCGCTCCGCGTACCGCCGCTCGGCCTCCGCCACCCGCTCCGGATCGGTCCGGACGTACGCCCGCCCCTCCAGCGTCGCCCACCGTCTCCCGGCCACCTGGCACACCGCGACCAGCGCCCCGGAAGGGCCCGCCGCCCGCACGTGCCCCACCTTCGCGCTCGACTTGTTCGTGATCACCCGAGCGAGCCGCGCCTCCGGGTCGTATGTCACTCCGACCGGCACCACGTGCGGACTGCCGTCCGGGCGCAGGGTCGTCAGGGTGCACAGGTGCCGTTCCCGCCAGAAGCTGAGGTAGAGCGGGTCCGGTGCGCCGGGGTCCTGGGTGTACGTCGTCGCCATGCCCCGGAACTTAACCCCGGCAGAAGGGGAACCCGGTCCCCGACCCCTCCCGGGCCGCACCTTGAGTGGAATAGACTCAACTTTGTGTACGTTGACTGAGTCAGACTCAGGAGAGCCGCCGACATCGAGGAGGAGTACGGACACGTGGACGCCGAGCTGACCAACCGGAGCCGGGACGCGATCAACGCGGCCGAGAAGCGCGCCGCCGCCGAGGGGCACCCCGACCTGACCCCCGCTCACCTGCTCCTGGCTCTGCTCCAGGGGCAGGACAACGAGAACATCGTGGATCTGCTGGCCGCCGTCGAGGCCGACCTCGCCGCCGTCCGCGCCGGAGCCGAGAAGATCCTCGCCGGTCTGCCCAGCGTGACCGGCTCCACCGTCGCGCCCCCGCAGCCCAGCCGCGAACTGCTCGCCGTCGTCAACGACGCCGCGACCCGTGCCAAGGACCTCGGTGACGAGTACCTCTCCACCGAGCACCTCCTCATCGGCATCGCCGCCAAGGGCGGCCAGGCCGGGGACGTACTCTCCTCGCAGGGGGCCGACGCCAGGAAGTTGCAGGACGCCTTCCAGAAGGCGAGGGGAGGAAGAAGGGTGACCACCGCCGATCCCGAGGGCTCCTACAAGGCCCTGGAGAAGTTCGGTACCGACTTCACCGCCGCCGCGCGCGAGGGGAAGCTCGACCCCGTCATCGGACGGGACCAGGAGATCCGGCGCGTGGTGCAGGTGCTCAGCCGCCGTACCAAGAACAATCCCGTCCTCATCGGCGAGCCCGGCGTCGGCAAGACCGCCGTCGTCGAGGGCCTCGCCCAGCGGATCGTCAAGGGGGACGTGCCGGAGTCGCTGAAGAACAAGCGGCTCGTCGCCCTGGATCTGGGGGCCATGGTCGCCGGGGCCAAGTACCGCGGTGAGTTCGAGGAGCGGCTGAAGACGGTCCTCGCCGAGATCAAGGACTCCGACGGGCAGATCATCACCTTCATCGACGAGCTGCACACCGTCGTCGGGGCCGGCGCCGGCGGCGACTCCGCCATGGACGCGGGCAACATGCTCAAGCCCATGCTCGCGCGCGGTGAGCTGCGCATGGTCGGCGCCACGACCCTCGACGAGTACCGCGAGCGGATCGAGAAGGACCCGGCCCTGGAGCGCCGCTTCCAGCAGGTCCTGGTCGCCGAGCCGACCGTCGAGGACACCATCGCCATCCTGCGCGGACTGAAGGGGCGCTACGAGGCCCACCACAAGGTCCAGATCGCCGACAGCGCGCTGGTGGCCGCCGCCACCCTCTCCGACCGGTACATCACCTCCCGCTTCCTGCCCGACAAGGCCATCGACCTCGTCGACGAGTCCGCCTCCCGGCTCCGCATGGAGATCGACTCGTCCCCCGTCGAGATCGATGAACTCCAGCGCTCCGTCGACCGGTTGAAGATGGAGGAACTGGCCCTGGAGAAGGAGACCGACCCGGCCTCCCGCGAACGCCTGGAGAAGCTGCGCCGCGACCTCGCCGACAAGGAGGAGGAGCTGCGGGGCCTCACCGCCCGCTGGGAGAAGGAGAAGCAGTCCCTCAACCGGGTGGGTGAGCTGAAGGAGAAGCTCGACGAACTGCGCGGGCAGGCCGAACGCGCCCAGCGCGACGGCGACTTCGACACCGCCAGCAAGCTGCTGTACGGCGAGATCCCCACCCTGGAACGGGACTTGGAGGAAGCCTCGCAGGCGGAGGAAGAGGCCGCCAAGGGCACCATGGTCAAGGAGGAGGTCGGCCCCGACGACATCGCCGACGTCGTCGCCGCGTGGACCGGCATCCCGGCCGGGCGCCTCCTGGAGGGCGAGACCCAGAAACTCCTGCGCATGGAGGAGGAGTTGGGCCGCAGGCTGATCGGCCAGACGGAGGCGGTGCAGGCCGTCTCGGACGCCGTACGCCGCACCCGCGCCGGCATCGCCGACCCCGACCGCCCGACCGGCTCCTTCCTCTTCCTCGGTCCGACGGGCGTGGGCAAGACGGAGCTGGCGAAGGCGCTAGCCGACTTCCTCTTCGACGACGAGCGGGCGATGGTCCGCATCGACATGTCGGAGTACGGCGAGAAGCACAGCGTCGCCCGCCTGGTCGGCGCGCCTCCCGGCTACGTCGGCTACGAGGAGGGCGGCCAGCTGACGGAGGCGGTGCGCAGGCGCCCGTACAGCGTGGTGCTGCTGGACGAGGTGGAGAAGGCCCACCCGGAGGTCTTCGACGTCCTGCTCCAGGTGCTGGACGACGGTCGGCTCACCGACGGCCAGGGCCGTACGGTCGACTTCCGCAACACGATCCTGGTGCTGACCTCGAACCTGGGCAGCCAGTTCCTGGTCGACCCGCTCACCACCGAGCAGGAGAAGCGGGAGCAGGTCCTGGAGGTGGTCCGCACCGCCTTCAAGCCGGAGTTCCTGAACCGTCTGGACGACCTGGTCGTCTTCTCGGCCCTGACCAAGGACGAGCTGAGCCGTATCGCCCGCCTCCAGATCGACCGCCTGGCCAAGCGCCTCGCGGAACGCCGCCTCACCCTGGAGATCACGGACGAGGCCCTGGCCTGGCTCGCGACCGAGGGCATGGACCCGGCCTACGGCGCCCGCCCGCTGCGCCGCCTGGTCCAGACCGCCATCGGCGACCGCCTAGCCAAGGAGATCCTGTCCGGCGAGATCAAGGACGGCGACACGGTCCGGGTGGACACTTTCGGCGACGGCCTGCTCGTGGGCCCGGCGACGGGCAAGACGCTCTGACCCCGGGTACCCGGACCCCCGGCGACCGGTTCAAGTCAGCCCTCGGCTGACAGACCCCGCCGGGGGTTGCCACCCCCCTCCCCGCATGGGGGAGGATGGCGGAATCCGTACGAAGGGAAATTCACGGTGACCATCGACCCGTCCTCGATTCCGAACTTCGGGGGCCAGCCCGAGCCGCAGCCCCAAGGACCGGCGGGCCCCGTCGTCCCGGATCAGGACCTCGTGAAGCAGCTCCTGGAGCAGATGGAGCTGAAGTACGTCGTTGACGAAGAGGGTGACCTCGCGGCGCCGTGGGAGCAGTTCCGTACGTATTTCATGTTCCGGGGTGAGGGTGACCAGCAGGTCTTCTCGGTCCGGACGTTCTACGACCGGCCCCACAAGATCGACGAGAAGCCCCTGCTGCTGGAGTCCATCGACGACTGGAACCGCCGCACCCTGTGGCCCAAGCTCTACACGCACACCCACGACGACGGCACCGTCCGCCTCATCGGCGAGGCGCAGATGCTGATCGGCACCGGGGTGAGCCTGGAGCACTTCGTGTCGTCGACGGTCAGCTGGGTGCGGGCCGCGATCGAGTTCGACAAGTGGCTCGTGGAGCAGCTCGGCCTGGAGCAGGAGATCAACGACGCCGACCAGCCGGACAGCGACGGCGACGGCGACGACGCGTAAGACGTAGCCGTCTCTACAGCGGCGTGTCCGCCAGTACGACCAGATACGCCCCGTAGGCGAAAGAGAGCCCGGCCAGGGCACCGGTCACCACGACCGCGTGCCAGGGCCGGGCTCTCGCCGTGCGGACCAGGGCCCGGGCCGGCGGGAGCAGCAGTGGGAACGCGGGGAGCAGGAAGCGCGGCTTGGACTCGAAGAAGCCCGAGCCGCCGAGGGTGATGAGCAGGAGTACGGCGGTGTAGACGGCCAGCGGGAGCGGTGGGCGGTCCAGCAGGAGCAGGGCGTACAGGAGGACCGCGACGGCGACGATCAGCAGCGTCATCGGGAAGACCAGGCGGTCGCCCTGGAGGACGAGGTGGCGGGCGAAGCGCAGGGAGCCCCGGCCGAAGTCGAAGCTGGAGCCCCAGCCGCGCTGCACCGCGAAGTAGCCGCCGAGCAGATCGCCCTCGCGGTGGCCGACCCAGAGGACGTACGCCGACCAGCCGAGCGGGGCGAGCGCCGCGCCCGTCCACAGGCTGTGGGTAACTTTTCCGCCCCGCCGCAGGGTCCGGAAGATCTCGTACGCCGCCGTCGCCAGCACCGCCGCCGCCACCGCGAACCCGTTCGGCCGGGCCAGCCCCGCCAGCGCGGCCAGCGTGCCCGCCCACAGCCAGCGGCCGGTGAGCACGGCGTACAGCGACCAGGCGGCGAACGCGGTCAGGACGGGTTCCGTGTACGCCATCGACAGCACGACCGAGTGCGGCAGCAGGGCCCACAGGAGGACGAGGGTGGTGCCCACGGCCCGGCCGTGCAGGCGGACGCCGATCGCGTAGATGCCGCACGCCGCCACCGCGGCCGCCGTCCAGGAGACCAGCAGGCCCGCCGCGCCGCCGCCCAGCGGGCTGACCGCGGTCACCGCGCGCACCAGTGCCGGGTAGAGCGGGAAGAAGGCGAGGTCGCTGAAGACGACGCCGGGGCGGATGTGGAGGGTGCGGCCGTAGCCGTGCGCGGCGATGCCCAGGTACCAGCGGGAGTCCCAGGACCGGCCCAGCAGGGTGAGCGGGTGGTGGCCGGTGGCCCAGGCGGTCGCGGCGAGCACGGCCAGCCCGGTGAGCCGGGCGGCGGCGAACAGGCCGAGCGCCACCGCCACGGGGTGGCGTGGTCGGATGCGTTCGGTGGTGCCGGGCTGTGCGACGGCGGGCGGCGCGAGCGTGCTGACAGGGGTCACATCAGCACATTGCATAAGAACTCAGGCATAAGCGAGCATCATGCCCCAGTGTCCGACCGCCCGGGTCGCGTCAGCCCGCCAGCGCCTTCAGGCGCTTGACCGCCGCCTCCAGCACCCCCGTCTGCTTGCAGAACGCGAACCGTACGAAGGGCGCGCCCGCCTCCCGGTGGTCGTAGAAGACCGCGTTGGGGATGGCGACGACCCCGGCCCGCTCCGGCAGCGCGCGGCAGAAGGCGAAGCCGTCGCTCTCGCCCAGAGGGCGGATGTCGGTGGTGATGAAGTAGGTGCCGGCGGTCCGGAACACCCCGAAGCCCGCCTCCGCCAGACCGCTCGCGAGCAGGTCGCGCTTGGCGCGCAGGTCCGCGCGGAAGGCCTCGAAGTAGCTGTCCGGCAGCGCGAGGGCCTCGGCGACCGCGTACTGGAAGGGCCCCGAGGCGACGTACGTCAGGAACTGCTTCGCCGAGCGGACAGCGGTGGTCAGCGCGGGCGTGGCCGTGACCCAGCCGACCTTCCAGCCGGTGAAGGAGAAGGTCTTGCCGGCCGAGCCGATCGTGACCGTGCGGTCCCGCATGCCGGGGAAGGTCGCGAGCGGGATGTGCTCGGCGTCGTCGAAGACCAGGTGCTCGTACACCTCGTCGGTGACGACCAGCAGATCCCGCTCGACCGCCAGCTCGGCGATCGCGGTGAGCTCCTCGCGGGTGAGGACCGTGCCGGTGGGGTTGTGGGGGGTGTTGATCAGCAGCAGCCGGGTCCTGTCCGTCACCGCGGCGCGCAGCTCGTCGAGGTCGAGACGGAAGCTGTCCCCGTCCGGGCGCAGGGTGACCGGGACCCGGGTGCCGCCCGCCATCGCGATGCACGCCGCGTAGGAGTCGTAGTACGGCTCGAAGGCGATGACCTCGTCGCTGGGCTCCAGGAGGGCGAGCAGGGCGGCGGCGATGGCCTCGGTCGCGCCCGCCGTCACCAGGACCTCGGTGTCGGGGTCGTACGTCAGTGCGTACCGCCGCTGCTGGTGCGCGGCGATCGCGGTGCGCAGCTCGGGGACGCCCGGGCCCGGCGGGTACTGGTTGCCGCGTCCGTCGCGCAGCGCCCGCACCGCCGCCTCCCGGATCTCCTCGGGGCCGTCCGTGTCGGGAAAGCCCTGGCCGAGGTTGATCGAGCCGGTCTGCACGGCGAGGGCGGACATCTCGGCGAAGATCGTCGTCCCGAACTCGGCGAGCCGGCGGTTGAGGTGCGGGCGTGCGGTGGAGGTCATGCCGGTCATCCTGCGCCCAAGCTCTGGATTCGCTCAACTCTGCTTTGGCTGATGAGACGCCGGGGCATCTCCCTCGCACGCAGGACCCGAGGCGCCCACGGGGGGTCGTCTCGGGTGACACGGAAGGAGGGTGACGCCATGGTCTTCGGCATCATCCTGGCATTCGCTTTCATCGGGTTCGTGGTCACGGTCATCGCGAAGGCGAGCAGGGGGAGCTCGCACCGGGCGCGGGCGGGTCGGCGCGGCGGCAGCCGCAGCGGCAACAGCTGGTGGGCCGACGGGGGGTCCAGCAGCAGCGGGTCGTCGTGCGGCTCGTCCTCGTCTTCGTCCTGTGGTTCCTCCTCGTCCTGCGGGGGTGGCTCGTCGTGCGGCGGCGGGTCGTCCTGCGGCGGCGGGGGCGGTTGCGGCGGCGGCAGCTGACCCGCGGCCGGGGGGCGGAAGGGGGGTGACGCCGTGATCACGGCTCTCGTCATCGTCCTGGTGGCCCTGTACTGGGGCCTGATCGCGTGGCTGATCAGATGGTCCGTCCGGCGGAAGCCGGCTCGGCGGCGCGGGTACCTCTTCGGGGGTTCCGGGGGCGGCGTCGACACCAGCGGCAACAGCTGGGCGGACGGGGGCGGGGACAGCGGCGGCTCGTCGTGTGGCGGCGGGTCGTCCTGTGGAGGAGGCGGTGGGGGCGGCTGCGGAGGAGGCGGCTGACACGAGGTGGCGGCGATGTCGCCGTGAGCCGGGCCCGCACGGGGGTGGGGCCCGGCTTTTCGCGCCCGGCGTGCGGATGCCCCGGCGTACGCCCTGGCGGGCCCGGCGTGCGCCGTGGTTGAACAGTTGAACTGTGGGGCCCTCTGAGGGATGGAAACGCCACGAAGTTGGGTAAAAACGCTGTGGCGGCGCCACAGTTCATGATTCCCTCTAAATCACCAAAGCGGGCCCTCGGCCGTCCTCCGGACACTCCAGCTGTGACATCCCGACCGGGCCGACCGGGCCGAATCCCCGCCGGTGTCGACCCGGGCGCGCCGGCGCCCCCCCACACCGCCCTTTCTTTGCGTGCTAGCGGAGCCGATCCATGCTCACGACCCTGAACACCTCCTACACCGACACGCGCGCGGCCGACCTCGCCTGGGCGCTGGGACGCGAGCCGCTTCCGGCGCTGGCCACGCTCGACCTCGAACTGGCCGGGTCGACCCTCCAGCTGAGACTCCTCGGCGCGTCCCACCAGGTCCTCCTGGAGGAGGAGCGCGGCACCTGTTCGGAGACGGTGGCCTGCATCCCCGGCAGCAGCACCCCGCTGCCGCTCGGCGTCGCCAAACGGGTCGGCGACTGGGAGTACGAGTTCGCGGCGCGCGTGGAGGTCCTCTCCCCGGGCCAGTTCGCGGGCCGCGCCCAGGAGTTGCTGGCCCTCGTCTCCGACCACCCGCACGGCCTCGCGGGCGTCTTCCCCGGCAGCCCGCACGCCTTCACGGCCCTGCTCGCCCAGCGCCACGAGGGCCAGGTGCTGTGGCGGACCTGGCACGCGTACCCGCAGGACGGCCAGTTGGTGGCGACGCGGACGAAGGTCGGCGTCAAGGTTCCTGCCGCGCTCTAGAGGCCGAGCCACCGCATCGGTCGCGCAAACCCCGGCCCGCCCCTCGGCGGTGAGTTCCACACGTGTGGGTGACGAAGCGTGCCGTTGCAGTGACGTACCGTCGCAACGTGATCGAACCGCACGCGCCCGCCCCGCCCGGCACAGCGCCGCCCTGGCCGGGTCCTGTGCGGCTTCCGGTGCGGCCCGGGGTCGGGCGGTTCCTGGTCCTCGCGGGGGTGTTCGTCTGCGCCGCGTGCGGACTGGTGTACGAACTCGAACTCGTCGCCCTCGCCTCGTACTTGATCGGCGACTCGGTCACCCAGGCCTCCGTCGTGCTGTCCGTGATGGTCTTCGCGATGGGCGTCGGCTCGCTGCTCGCCAAACGGCTGCGCCGGCACGCGGCGGCCGGGTTCGGCGCGATCGAGGCCGCGCTCGCCCTCGTCGGCGGATGCAGCGCGATGGCGCTGTACGCCGTCTTCGCCTGGACCGGCGACTGGGGCGGCCTGTGGGCCAACGGACCGCGCTGCCTGCTGGTCGCGTTCTCCCTCGCGATCGGGCTGCTCATCGGCGCCGAAGTCCCCCTGCTGATGGAGCTGATCCAGCGCATCCGCCGCCAGGACGCGGGCGGCGCGGTCGCCGACCTCTTCGCCGCGGACTACGTCGGCGGTCTGGTGGGCGGCCTCGCCTTCCCCTTCCTCCTGCTGCCGATGCTGGGCCAGCTGACCGGCGCCCTGATCACCGGCACCGTCAACGCGATCGTGGGCGGCGCCCTCGTCCTCGGCCTGTTCCGCCGCGACCTGAGCCGCCGGGCGCGCTGGCTGCTGGTGATCGCCAACCTCGCCGTGCTCGGCGTCCTCGCCGCGGCGGCCGTACTCGTCGACGACTTCGAACGCGCGGCGCGACAGGCGGTGTACGGCGACGACGTGCGCGTGGCCCTCCAGACCGACGTCCAGGAGGTCGTCCTCACCGGCGGCACCCGCGGCCGCCCCCTCGACCTCTTCCTCGACGGCCGCCTCCGGGTCAGCGGCCGCGACGAACGCCGGTACCACGAGGCGCTGGTCCATCCCGCGATGAACGGCCCGCACACGCGCGTGCTGATCCTCGGCGGCGGCGACGGACTGGCGGCGCGCGAGGTCCTGCGCCATCCGGACGTCCGCCGCGTCGACGTCGTCGAACTCGACGCCGGGGTGGTGCGGCTGGCCCGCACGGACCCCGCCCTCGCCGCCCTCAACGGCCACGCGTACGCCGACCCGCGCGTCCATGTCGCCACGGCCGACGCCTTCGGCTGGCTGCGGCAGGCCCGGCCCGCCGCCTACGACGTGGTGATCGCCGACCTGCCCGACCCGGGCATCACCGCCAGCACCAAGCTGTACTCCCAGGAGTTCTACGGCCTCGCCCACCGCGCCCTGGCCCCGGGCGGCCGCCTCGTGGTGCACGCCGGGCCGGTCTCCTCCCGCCCCCGCGTCTTCTGGACGGTCGACACCACGATGCGCGCGGCGGGACTGCGTACCGTGCCCTACCGCGTCGGCGGGCGCGACGAAGGGTTCGCGGCCGGCCCCGACCGGGTGACCGGCGCCTCCCTCGCGCCCCGGGACTGGGGCTTCGTGCTGGCCGCCGCCGATACGACGCCCTCCCTCGGCCTCGACCCGCACGCCCCGCCGCCCCGCACCCTGACCGGCGCGTCCCTCGCGGCGGACGCCCGCACGGTCGCCCCCACCCGGATCACCGGCATGCCGCCGTCGACGCTGGTGCACCCCGAGTACGCGAACTGACGAGCACACGCGCGTGAACGGCGGCCCGCCCCCTCCCCGGGAGGGACGGACCGCCGTTGCTTCCCCCGTTGCCCCCGCCGCGGCTCGGACTCAGACGACGTTCAGCGTGTTGTACGAGGCGAGCTTCCAGCCGCGGGTGTTGTTGACCTTCACGTAGTACTTGCCGCCGGACCGCTTGAACGTGACGTCGTGCTTCCAGCCCCAGAACGTGACCGTGCCGTCGCCGTTGTCCGCGAGCGAGACGTCCGCGGCGCCCAGGGTCTTCGGGCCGGCCTTGCCGTCGACCACCAGACCGGCGCCCTCCCGGCTGTTGTACAGCTTCTGCCAGGACTTGACCGCGGCCGTGGTGTTGGACCCGTACCGGCCGTCGATGTCGGCGTAGTCGAACGTCGTGCCGTTCTTCTCCTTGGCGCCGTCCGCCCACAGCAGCAGCTGCACCAGCGCGGTCGCGTTGCTGTTCGCGTGGCTGCCGGACGACAGGGTGCCCTCGTCGCCCCAGTCGTTCGTCGGGTCGCCCGCCCCGGAGACGTACCCCTGGGAGATGCTCGCCGAGGCCGGCGTCGCGGTGAGCGCGAGTCCGCCGCCGACGGCCGTGACGACGGCGAGCGCGAGTGCCTTCTTACGCAGAGACATGCGTGGTTCTCCTTCGGTTGCCGCGGGCCGGGGGTCCCCCGTCGAGCCCCCGTTCCGGCCCGCACCGAAAAGCTAGGGCGCGGCCCGCCCGCCCCGAATCCCGCGCTGGTTGGACCTTCGGCGCAACCTCGGCGGTAACCGCGCGGTTCCTGCAACTTCCGCGGTACCGCCGGAGGTTGACGCCCCCGTCCGGGCACGGCGGTTACGCTGCGGCGATGCGGATCCACCCCCTCGTCGTCGACGGCCTGATCACCGCGGCGCAGACGACCGTGGCCGTCCTGCTCGGCCGGGAGTCCACCGCCCAGGGGTGGCCCGCACCCGACGCCCTCGGCTGGACCCTCGTCGCCCTCGCCAACCTGCCGACCGTCCTGCGCAACCGGGCGCCCGTCCCGGTCTGCGTCGGCGTCCTCGCGGTCTCCGCCGCCTACGTCACCCTCGGCTACTGGCCGGTGGTCAACTCCCTCGGCCCGATGCTCGCGTTCTACACCGTCGCCGCCCTGCGCCCGACCCGCACCACCGCGGTCTGCGCCGCCCTGCTCGCCGGGGTCTGGATCTACGCCGGCCTGGTCACCGAGGGATCTTCCATGGCCTCGGTGATCGCGCAGTCCCTCGCCTACGCCCTCGTCCTGTGGTGGTTCGGCCACTCCGCCCACCGCACCGCCGAACTCACCCGGCAGCTCAAGGCCGAACAGGCCGAACGGGCCCGCCGCGAGGTCGCCGAGGAACGCGTCCGCATCGCCCGCGAACTGCACGACGTGGTCGCCCACCACATGGCCGTCATCAACGTCCAGGCCGGCCTCGCCCGCTTCGTCTTCACCTCCGACGCCCGCACCGCGCGCGAGGCGCTCGACACCATCGCCGGTTCCAGCGGCGAGGCGCTCGCCGAACTCCGGCGCATGCTGGGCCTGTTGCGCGCCGACGGCGTCCAGGGCGCGGCCGACGGGGCGCCCGCGCCCGGCCTCGACCAGCTAGCCGACATGGTCGACCGGGTCCGCGCGGGCGGCGTCCCCGTCGACCTCCGCATCACCGGCGAACCCCGCCCGCTGCCGCCCGGCGTCCAGCTCTGCCTCTACCGCGTGGTCCAAGAGGCCCTGACCAACGTCCTCAAACATGCTCCCGGAGCCCAGGCGCAGGTCGAACTCGCCTACAGGGCAGGCGAGATGACGGTGTCCGTCACGGACGACGGAACGGACCGCGGAACGGGGGTGGATCCGGCCAGAAAGCAGGACCGGGGCGGACACGGCTTGATCGGGATGCGGGAGCGGGCCAAGCTCTACGGCGGGTCGATCGTCGTCGGCCCGCGCAGCGAGGGGGGTTTCGGCGTGCACCTCACCCTGCCGACGTCGGCACAGAGCGCACGCCGGGGGGACGCCGTCGCGGAATGACCGACACCGGCAACGATCAACGGGCGATCAGGGTGCTGGTCGTCGACGACCAGTTCCTCGTCCGCGGCGGACTGGTCGCGCTGCTGCGGGCCGCGCCCGGCATGGAGGTGGCCGGCGAGGCCGCGGACGGGGCGGAGGCCGTCGCGCTGGCCGCCAAGACCCACCCCGACGTCGTCCTCATGGACATCCGCATGCCCGGCATCACGGGCATCGAGGCGACGGAACGCATCCTCGCGGCGGCGGCCGACCCACCGCCCCGCATCCTGGTCCTGACCACCTTCGACCTCGACGAGTACGTGTACGGCGCCCTGCGCGCGGGCGCGTCCGGCTTCCTCCTCAAGGACGCCGGCCCCGAACGCCTGCTCGCCGCGGTGACCGCCGTCCACCGCGGCGACGCCCTGTTCGCACCGGCGGTCACCCGGCGCCTGGTGGAGGCCTACACCCGTACGGCCGACGGCACGGCGTCCGGCGCCGAGCCCCCGGCCGACCTGGCCGCGCTCACCAGCCGCGAGGTGGAGGTCGTCCGGCTGGTGGCCCGCGGTCTGACCAACGCGGAGGCCGCGGACCGGCTGTTCATCAGCGAGGCGACCGTGAAGACGCATCTCAACCGCACGATGACGAAGCTGGGGCTGGCGAGCCGGGCGCAGGTGGTGGTCGTCGCGTACGAGACGGGACTGGTGACGCCGGGAGGCTCGGCGGACTGAGGGCACCGGCGCCGGGGCCTGCCGACACGAGGGCGCGGTCACTTTCGACCAACGGGGGTGCAGTCGTCGGTCCTCTGGGTAGGCTCGCGGACCATGGAGCATGAGGTGTTCGTTCCGGTTCCGGCCGAGCGACTCAGGGAGGCGCTGGCCGATCCCCTTCGGGTCGCCCGGGCCGTTCCCGGGCTCCAGCAGGACGCCGGCGCCGAGCCCGTCACCGGGCGGCTCAAGGTGCGCGTCGGCAGTCACTCCGTCACCTACCGCGGCACGGCCCGCCTCTCCGCCCGGGACGACGGCACCTACGCCGTCGAGGGCGAGGCGGCGGAGGCCCGGGGCAGCGGCACGGTGAAGCTGACGCTGACCCTGCGGCTCACGGCGGCCGAGGGCGGAACGACCCTCACCTTCGGAGGGACGGCCGCGGCGGACGGGCGCATCACGGAGCTGCCGGGGGAGTCGGTGACGTCGGCGGTGACGCGGCTGCTGAACCGTTTCGCGGAGAACTTGGGGAGCCAGGAGACGGGCGGGACGGCCGGGACCGTTGGGACGGGCGAGGCCGCTGGAACCACCGGGACCACCGGGACCACGGAACCCGAGGCCACCGAGGTCCCGGAAGCCGCAGACGTACCGGAGGCCGGTGAGGTCCCGGAAGCCGCAGAGGAACCCGAGCCCGAGGCCCCCTCCGCCGACCCGGACCTGGCCGAGGACGAGGATCAAGCCGAGGCCGAGGCCGAGGACCACACCACCCCCCGCGACCTCCCCGCCGAAGCCGCGCACGCCCGCCGTACGATGATCGGCCGCAGCGCCGAGGAGGTCGACCACGCGCCCCCGCGCGGCCGCTACGCCCCCGTCCCCGCACCGCAGACCATCGCCCCGAACCCGGCACTGCGGTGGGCGGCTCCCGCGGCGGCGGTGGCCCTGGCGTCGGCGATCGTGGTGACCCGGGCGCTGCGCAAGCGCCGCTGACCCACGCCCCGGCGGCCTCCCGAACCCCGGCCGCACCCGATGCCCTCTTGATCGCCCCAGTAGGGTCGTCCCGTGAGTAACGAACCCATCACGCTGACCGCGGGTGACGCGGAGGTGACCGTGCTGCCGGGGAACGGCGGGCGGATCGGCGGGCTGCGCGTCGGTGGCGTCGAGCTGCTGCGGCAGGGCGAGCGTTTCGGCTGCTTCCCCATGGTGCCCTGGTGCGGGCGGATCAGGGACGGGCGGTTCCGGGACGGGGGCAGCGTGCAGCAGATGCCGCTCAACTCCCCGCCGCACGCCATCCACGGCACCGCCCGGGACGGCGCCTGGCGCATCGCCCGCGCCACGGCCGACGAGGCCGTCATCACGTACGACCTGGTCGACCCGTGGCCCTACCCCGGCCGCGTCACCCAGGCCGTCGCCCTCACCCCGGACGCCCTGACGTTGACCATGTCCGTCGAGACGTACGACTCCTCCTTCCCGGCCCAGATCGGCTGGCACCCGTGGTTCCGCCGCAACCTCGGCGGCGCGGGCGCCGAGGACGTGCGGGTCGCCTTCGAGGCGGCCTGGCAGGAGGAGCGCGGGGACGATCATCTGCCCACCGGGCGGCGGATCGACCCGAAGCCCGGGCCCTGGGACGACTGCTTCGGGATGCCCGGCGGCGTCGACGTGACGCTGACCTGGCCGGGGCAGCTGGAGCTGAAGGTCGGCTCCCGCGAGGAGTGGGTCGTGGTCTACGACGAGCAGGCCGAGGCGGTCTGCGTGGAGCCGCAGACCGGGCCGCCCAACGGGCTCAACACACTGCCGCGCCTGGTCACGCTGCTGGAGCCGCTGGAGGCCTCGACGACCTGGTCCTGGCGTCGGCTTTAAGCTGACTGGCATGACGGACGTACGCGGCGCGCTGCTGCAGCAGATCAAGGACAAGGCCGTGGTGCACGGCAAGGTGACCCTGTCGTCGGGTCTGGAGGCGGACTACTACGTCGACCTGCGGCGCATCACCCTGGACGGGGAAGCCGCCCCGCTGGTCGGCCAGGTGCTGCTCGACCTGACCGCCGACCTGGAGTTCGACGCGGTCGGCGGGCTGACCATGGGCGCCGACCCGGTCGCCGCCGCCCTGCTGCACGCGGCCGCCGCGCGGGGGCGGAAGCTCGACGCCTTCGTCGTGCGCAAGGCCGCCAAGGCGCACGGGCTCCAGCGCCGCGTCGAGGGTCCGGACATCGCGGGCCGGCGCGTGCTCGTCGTCGAGGACACCTCCACCACCGGCGGTTCTCCGCTGACCGCCGTGGAGGCCGTGCGGGAGGCGGGGGCCGAGGTCGTCGCCGTCGCCACCATCGTCGACCGGGCCACCGGCGCCGCGGAGAAGATCGAAGAGGGCGCCGGTGTGCCGTACCGCTTCGCCTTCTCCAAGGACGAGTTGGGCCTGGACTGACCCAGGACCGACCAGGACGCCGGAAACCTCCGGCAACCGGGGCTTATGGCCTCTCGGAGCATCCCGGTACGTCTGGAAAGATGGGGCCCGACGACGACGTCGCACCCCCACACCAAGGTCTAGGTCAGGGCCGTCAGCACGTAGTACGCCAACCCGCACACTCCAAGGAGCGGACAGATGCCCATCGCAACCCCCGAGGTCTACAACGAGATGCTCGACCGGGCGAAGGCAGGCAAGTTCGCCTACCCGGCCATCAACGTCACCTCGACGCAGACCCTGCACGCGGCACTGCGCGGCTTCGCCGAGGCCGAGAGTGACGGCATCGTCCAGATCTCGACCGGTGGTGCCGAGTTCCTGGGCGGTCAGTACAACAAGGACATGGTCACCGGCGCCGTCGCCCTGGCCGAGTTCGCGCACATCGTCGCCAAGAAGTACGACATCACCGTCGCGCTGCACACGGACCACTGCCCGAAGGACAAGCTCGACGGGTACGTACGTCCGCTGCTCGCGGTCTCCGAGGAGCGCGTCGCCCGTGGCGAGAACCCGCTCTTCCAGTCGCACATGTGGGACGGCTCGGCCGAGACCCTCGCCGACAACCTCTCCATCGCGCAGGAGCTGCTGGCGCGCGCCCACGCCGCCAAGATCATCCTTGAGGTCGAGATCACCCCGACCGGCGGCGAGGAGGACGGTGTCTCGCACGAGATCAACGACTCGCTGTACACGACCGTCGACGACGCCCTGCGGACGGCCGAGGCCCTCGGGCTCGGTGAGAAGGGCCGCTACCTGCTGGCCGCCTCCTTCGGCAACGTGCACGGCGTCTACAAGCCGGGCAACGTCGTCCTCCGTCCCGAGCTGCTGAAGGACCTCAACGAGGGCGTCGGCGCCAAGTACGGCAAGACCGCCCCGTTCGACTTCGTCTTCCACGGCGGCTCCGGCTCCACCGCCGAGGAGATCGCGACCGCGCTGGACAACGGCGTCGTCAAGATGAACATCGACACCGACACCCAGTACGCCTTCACGCGTCCGGTGGCGGCCCACATGTTCCAGAACTACGACGGCGTCCTGAAGGTCGACGGCGAGGTCGGCAACAAGAAGACCTACGACCCGCGCACCTGGGGCAAGCTCGCCGAGGCCAGCATGGCCGCGCGCGTGACGGAGGCCTGCGCCAACCTGCGTTCGACGGGCACGAAGATCAAGTAACCCGTTCTTGTTCGGTCCTGTTCAGTGTGCCCGGTGCCCCCCAAAGGCGCCGGGCTCACTGTTTACTGGGGGCATGGCTGACGTCCGGCTGGCCTCACCGCAGGGCAAATGGATCCTGCTCACCACTGTCCTCGGCTCCAGCATGGCGATGCTGGACTCGACCGTCGTCAACGTGGCGCTCCCGCGTATCGGGCGCGATCTCGACGCCGATCTCGGCGCGCTCCAGTGGACCGTCAACGCGTACATGCTGACGCTGGCCGGGCTGATCCTGCTCGGCGGCTCGCTCGGGGACCGGTACGGGCGGCGCAAGGTCTTCGTCGTGGGTGTGGTGTGGTTCGCCGCCGCCTCCCTGCTGTGCGGGCTCGCGCCGAACGCCGGGGTGCTGATCGGGGCGCGGGCGTTGCAGGGCGTGGGCGGCGCGCTCCTCACCCCCGGCTCGCTGGCGCTCATCCAGGCCTCCTTCCATCCCGACGACCGGGGGAAGGCGGTCGGGCTGTGGTCCGGCTTCGGGGGGATCGGCGCGGCCGTCGGGCCGTTCCTGGGCGGCTGGCTGGTGGACGGGCCCGGCTGGCGCTGGGTGTTCCTGCTGAACGTCCCGCTGGCCCTGGTGTGCGCCCCCATCGCCGTACGGCACGTCCCCGAGTCGGGGGACGGTGGCAAGCACACGAGCTTCGACGTCCTGGGCGCGCTGCTGGGGGCGCTCGCGCTGGCGCTGGTGACGTACGCGCTGATCGAGGCGGACTGGATCACGGCGGTGCTCGGCGTGGGCGTCGGCGTCGCCTTCGTGTACGTCGAGAAGCGGCGGCCCGACCCGATGATGCCGCTCGGGATCTTCGCGTCCCGGCAGTTCACGGCCGTCAACCTGGTCACGCTCTGCGTCTACGCGGCCTTCGGCGGCTTCTTCTTCCTCGCCGCGCTCCAGCTCCAGGTCGTCGCCGGTTACTCGGCCCTCGGCGCCGGGACGGCCCTGCTGCCGACGACCGTGATGATGCTGCTGTTCTCGGCTCGGTCGGGTGAGCTGGCGGACCGGATCGGCCCGCGGATCCCGCTCACGGTCGGGCCCCTGCTGTGCGCGGCCGGGATGCTGCTGATGCTGCGGGTCGGCCCGGACGCGAACTACTTCGCCGACGTCCTGCCGGCGCTGCTGGTGCTGGGCCTCGGCCTGGTCACCCTGGTCGCCCCGCTGACCGCGACCGTGCTGGCCTCGGTGGACGTGGCCCGGGCGGGCCTGGCCAGCGGCATCAACAACGCGGCGGCCCGCGCGGCCGGCCTCATCGCGGTCGCCGCGCTCCCGATGATCGCCGGGATGGGCGAGGAGGCGTACCGCACGCCGAGCGCCTTCGACGACGCGTTCGGGCGGGCGATGGTGATGTGCGCGGGGGCGTTGGTGGTGGGGGCGGCGGTGGCGTTCACGACGGTACGGGCGCTGCCGCCGGACTGCACCCGGCCGGAGTGCATCACACACGGGTCGATCACCGCGCCCCCGTTGGAGGGCAAGCGTTCGAGCGGACGGCTGGGCGAAGGCTCCTGAGGGGCGCGGGGCTGTGTCGCTATGCGGCTCCGCCGCCGGGGCGCGACCAGCCGCGACGGACCCGCACCCGACAACCGAGAGACACTGTCCTCATGTCGATTCACGAGAACCTCCTCGGGGGCCCGCCCCCGACCCACCTCCCCGACGACCCGGAGCCCCGCGAGCTCCTGGCGAACGGCACGGCCCCCGCGGACGTGGCCGCGAAGTACCCCACCTCCTCCCTGGCCTGGGCCCAGCTGGCCGACGAGGCGTTCGAGCGGGGCAGCGTCGTGGAGTCGTACGCCTATGCCCGTACGGGCTACCACCGCGGCCTGGACGCGCTGCGCCGCAACGGCTGGAAGGGGCACGGCCCGGTCCCCTGGGAGCACGAGCCGAACCGCGGCTTCCTGCGCGCCCTGCACGCCCTCGCCCGCGCCGCCGGGTCGATCGGCGAGCAGGAGGAGTACGAGCGGTGCAGCCAGTTCCTGAAGGACTCCTCGCCGACGGCGGCCCAGACGCTGGGCTAGGACCTGGACCTGGTGAGACGTGTGCGGGCCCGGCTGTGACGCAGTCGGGCCTTGCGCATGCCGGGGGTGACGACTGAGGATTCGGGTGGGGACCGGGGCCCCCGTGTCGGTAACGGCAGGGGCGGACCGCTACCCGGAGTACACAACAGGAGACAGCGATGTCCCACGAGGCTCACGAGAATCCGGAGCCCGAGACCCCGCATCTCGACTTCGAGGGCACGACGCCGTACGAGGACTACGTCAAGGCGGACGTGCTCACCCACCTCCAGCACACCCTCTCCGACGATCCCGGAGAGATGGTCTTCCTGGTCACGACCCAGGTGATGGAGCTGTGGTTCACGGTCATCGTCCATGAGTGGGAGACCGCGGCCCGCGCGCTGCGCTCCGACGACGTGCCGGTCGCGGTCGACGCGCTGAAGCGTTCCGTACGGGAGCTGGAGGCGCTGAACGCCTCCTGGCGGCCGCTCGGCCAGCTGACCCCGGCGCAGTTCAACTCCTACCGGGCCGCTCTGGGCGAGGGCTCCGGCTTCCAGTCGGCGATGTACCGGCGGATGGAGTTCCTGCTCGGCGAGAAGTCGGCGTCCATGCTCGTCCCGCACCGGGGCGCCCCGCGGGTGCACGCAGAGCTGGAGAAGGCACTGCACGAGCCGAGCCTGTACGACGAGGTGCTGCGGCTGCTGGCCCGGCGTGGGCACGCGATCCCGGACGTGGTGCTGGCGCGTGACGTGTCGCGGCGGTACGAGCCGTCGCCCGAGGTGGAGGCGGTGTGGACGGCCGTCTACTCCGGTCCGGAGTCCGATGAACTGGCCCGGCTCGGCGAGGCGTTGACCGATGTCGCCGAGCTGGTGTGGCGCTGGCGCAACGACCATCTGGTGGCCACGCGCCGCGCGATGGGCGCCAAGGCGGGCACGGGCGGCTCCGCCGGGGTGGCCTGGCTGGAGAAGCGGGCGCAGAAGAACGTGTTCCCCGAGCTGTGGACGGCGCGGTCGCATGTCTGAGCTGGCGGCAAGGGCCGAGAAGCTGGACGCCGGTGACGAACTGGCGGGCGTACGCGGGAAGTTCGTACTCGACACCGTGTCTGATCATGCGGCTGACGCCGCGGGCGTCTACCTCGACGGCAACTCGCTGGGCGCGCTGCCCGCCGCCGTCCCCGGGCGCGTCGAGGACGTGGTCCGGCGGCAGTGGGGCGAGCTGCGCATCCGGTCCTGGGACGAGAGCGGCTGGTGGACGGCGCCCGAGCGGATCGGCGACCGGATCGCTCCGCTGGTGGGCGCGGCGGCCGGGCAGATCGTGGTCGGCGACTCGACAAGTGTCAATGTCTTCAAGGCACTTGTGGGGGCGGTAAGGCTCAGTGGCCCTGGCCGGGACGAGATCGTCGTCGACGCGACGACGTTTCCGACGGACGGGTACATCGCCGAGTCGGCGGCAAGGCTGACCGGGTGCACGCTGCGTCCGGTGACGCCGGCCGAGGTGCCGGGCGTGCTGGGCGGGCGTACGGCGGCCGTGCTGCTGAACCACGTCGACTACCGCACCGGCCGGCTGCACGACCTGCCGTCGCTCACGGCCGCCGTGCACGCGGCGGGGGCCGTGGCGGTCTGGGACCTGTGCCACAGCGCGGGCGCGCTGCCGGTCGGGCTCGACGAGCACGGGGTCGACCTGGCGGTGGGCTGCACGTACAAGTACCTGAACGGCGGCCCGGGTGCACCGGCGTACCTGTATGTGCGCCGGGAGGTGCAGGACCGCTTCGACTCCCCGCTGCCCGGCTGGAACTCGCACGCGGAGCCCTTCGGTATGCGGGCCGCGTACGAACCGGCGGCGGGCGCGCTGCGCGGGCGCGTCGGTACGCCGGACATCCTCTCGATGCTGGCCCTGGAGGCGGCACTTGACGTCTGGGACGGGGTGTCGATCGAGGCGGTACGGGCCAAGTCCCTTGCCCTGACGGACTTCTTCCTCGAGTGCGTGGCCGCGTACGCGCCCGCGGGCCGGGTGGAGTCGGTGACGCCGGAGGCGCATGCGGAGCGCGGCAGCCAGGTGGCGTTGCGGTGCGACGACGCCGGGGACGTGATGAAGGAGCTGATCGCGCGGGGCGTGGTCGGCGACTTCCGGCACCCGGACGTGCTGCGGTTCGGGTTCACGCCGTTGTATGTCGGGTTCGGGGATGTGGAGCGGGCGGCGCGGGTGCTCGGGGAGACGCTGCGGGTCAGGGCAGGAAACGGCTGACGAGCTGGACGACCGTGCTGACGGCGGAGGCGACGGCGCTGACGCCGCCCGCTCCCGCCGTCAGCGAGTCGAGCAGTCCCCGCACGACGGTCCGATTGGGTCGTTCCCGTTGCAGCTGGGCGTCCAACTGATCGGTGTCGTCGCGTAGTTGGTCGGGGTCGGGGAGGGCGGCGGCGTACTGCACGAGCAGCCCTCGCAGGTCGTCGAGACGCTGCCGGAGTTCGGCGGCTTCGCTCGACACGGGGGCCGCGGTGTAGTTCGCCGTGCCACCGGGGGCATAGGCGCCGGAGTTGGTGAAGTACTTCGCCTTCACGCGGTTGTCGTTTCCCTGGGATTCCTGGGGCATTCCCTGTCTCCTGTGGTGGGTCGGTGGGTCGGTGGGTCGGTGGGTCGGTCCGTGTCAGCGCGGCGCGGCCTGACGGGCCCCGCCGCCTCCGCCCGAACCGGCTCTGCCGCCGGGGGCGTAGTTGCCGGAGTTGTGGAAGTACTTGGCCTTCACGCGGTTGTCGTTCCTTACGCTGTAGTCGTTGTTCGTGGTGAAGTTCTGGACGACGTTCTGCTGGAGCCGCTGGAAGCTCTCCGAGTCGATGCCGTGGGACTCCAGGAAATCGCCGACCGTGTTCAGCAGGTGCTGCTGTGTCGTGGCGAGAGCGCGGCTGAGGTCCCTGCCGAGGAAGTACGTGCCCTCGTCCAGACCGCAGGCGAACTCCCGGATGCTGTGCTGGGCGCCGTAGTCGAACTGGTAGCCGCCCCGGATGAGCCGCCGCTGCCGGCGCCGGTGGGCGGCCGCCGCGCGGGCGGAGGAGGCGCGCCGTGCCAGCGCCCTGGGTGCGCCCAGCAGCGCGGGCAGCAGCCGTGACAGTGCCTGCGCCCCGGCGCGTACGGCGGATCCCGCGGCCGTGCGGTGGGGGAGGCGGTCGACCGCGTAGTACTCCGGGAGCATCGGCAGCAGGGCGTACGCCGACCACTCCAGGTACAGCGTGCCGTGCACCTGCACCGCCCGCAGGTACATCGTGACCACCAACTGCCCGCTCCAGGCGGGGATCTCGATGCTCACATAGGAGCGCCGGGTCGCGCCCAGGCCGTCCGGCATGGCGCGCATGACGCGCGGGTCGACCCGGGTGAGCGGCGGCTGGTCGCGGATCGGCAGCAGCCTGCGGTCCAGGGCGACGTTCAGTCCGTCGACGAAGAGGCGCTCCTCCACGCGCAGGTTGTTCAGGCCGATGCCACGGGCCGCGGCGACGAGGACGTCGTACAACTCGCCGGTGGTGAACGGCTGGGGCGCGCGGCGGCCGCCTTCCGGGCGGACGGTGCCCTTGCGGATGTCGATCGGCATGTCCCACTCGTCGACCTGGAAGCCGCTGCCCGCGAAGGGGTAGTAGTGGGAGCAGACGATCAGATTGCCGGCGGGCCGCTGGGCCACGGCGGTGAGGCGTTCGCGGGCGCGGGAGCTCAACGGGTCGGGCGCCTGGGCGGGTTGGTAGCGGTGAGCGGTCAGTCTTCGGCGCAGCACCAGGTGGTCGGTCACCCAGATGTCGACGGCGACGGCGAGCCAGCCGAGGAGCAGGGCGGGCGCGGTGCCGAGGGCGTACGGCTGCCAGTCGATCCGTGGCTGGTCGGATGCGAATTCCCCCACGTGGGTGCGGACGCCGACCCCGATCAGCGCGATCACGCAGAGCAGCAGGGCGAGGAGGACGAGGTCGCGGGCGAGTCGGCGCCTGCGTGCCGCCAGCGCCCACCGCGTGACGATCCCCAGGTCCGCGCCGAACACGGGCGCGAGCGCGCGGTAGGGCTCGTTCACGACCTGCTGTACGACCACGTCGGCGAACCACGGGTCGAGTTGGGTGGCGGCGGCCAGACAACGGGTGGACGACGAGCGGGCGTCGTCGTCGACCGGCGGAGGATCCGCGTGATGCAGCGGGCCGGTCGGCAGATCGGGGTCGGGGGCGCGGCGGCGCTGGTGGTCGCGCAGGTCGGTGACGCCGTAGCCGTTGCGGTGGAACACGAGCTGCACGGACCCGAATTGGAGAAGGTCCCCCTCGGTCAGCCGCACCGGGCGGTCCGGCGCGAGCCGTACCCCGTTGTGCAGGACGCCGTTGCTGGAGTGCAGGTCGTTCAGCCAGACCCCGTCGCTGCCGAGGCGCAGTTCGGCGTGGCGTTTGCTGACGTCGGGGGAGGAGAGGCGGATGTCGCCGTACCGGCCGAGGACATGGGCATCCTGGATCAACTCCCAGCGGGTTCCCGCGAGATGACCCGGCGCCTTGACGACGAGATAGGGCTTCCGTCCCCCGTTCCCGGCCATGCTGCACATCCCCCGTCCCGCAGCCCCCGCTCCGGCACGACGTGCGCATGCGCCACATACGCCCGGATGCATCTGCGATGCGCGCCATGTTCCTCGTGCGCCGATGTGCCCCGCAATCCACAAAATTGGGGGTTGCGCGGGGTGGCTGTTCGGGGGCCCTAGGGGGTGGCGTAGACGCCGGCCACGGCAGCTGCGAACGCGGCGCGTGCCGCGCGGTCCGCGGCGGCCGGGGCCGGGGGCGTGCCGGTGGTGAGGAGGGCATAGTAGAGCGGGGCGGACACGGCCCGTACGACTTCCCCGGCGTCCGTCCCAGGGGGCAACTCCCCGCGTGCGACGCCCTGTTCGACGCAGGGGGCCCACTCGGCGACCCGGATCTCGTAGAACCGCCGGAGGGCGTGGGCGGTTCGTTCGTCGCAGGTGGCCGCGGCGATGACCGCGCGGAACAGGGCACCTTGGCGCGGGTCGGCGAGGGTGCGCTGGACGAGGCGGGCGTTGGCGCGCAGGTCGCCCAGTACCGTGCCGGTCTCCTCGCGGGGCAGCGACTGTTCGGCCATGTCGGCGAGCAGGTCGGCGACCAGGCCGGTCACCGAGCCCCAGCGCCGGTACACGGTCGTCTTGCCGACCTCGGCACGGCGGGCCACGTCGGCGAGGTCGAGATGCGCGAACCCGTGCTCGGCGAGGACGTCGCCGGCCGCCCGCAGCACGGCCGCGCGGACACGGGCGGTACGCCCTCCGGGACGTACGGTGCCGGGTTCGGCGGACATATGGGTCTCCTTGGTGCGCGAGCTGCGTTCTGTGCGTCAGCGTAACGAAACAGCAGAACCGTTTAACCCTCACCTAGCGTGACATCCGTGTGTCCGCGCACGTCACGGGCCTGATACCGTCCCCGCCAACAGTCGAATTCTCGTCCAATTGCGTTTCATCGCTGAGAGGTTGGAGCATGCCCGACGACTCCGCAGCAGCCCGGGCCGCCGCCGAGGAGGAGTCGGCGTTCTCCCACCCGCCGGTCGACCCCGACGTCAGCTCCGCGTACGGCGACCACCCCGACCAGGTGATCGACTTCTACGCCCCGAGGAGCGAGCTCCCGGCCGGTGTCCTGGCCCCCCTGGTCGTCGTGCTGCACGGGGGCGCGTGGCGGGCGCCGTACGACCGGCGGCACGTCACCCCGTTCGCGGACTATCTGGCGCGGCGGGGGTTCGCCGTGGCGAACGTCGAGTACCGGCGGGGGGCGTTGCTGCCGGGGCAGGACACTGCCGGCGGTCCGGTGGCCGGGCGATGGCCGGACACGTTCGACGACGTGGCCGCGGCGCTGGACGCCCTTCCCGCGCTCGTACGGGCCGCCCTCCCGCAGGCCGACTCGCGCCGCACGGTGATCACCGGGCACTCGGCAGGCGGCCACCTCGCGCTGTGGGCAGCGGCCCGGCACGTCCTGCCGCCCGACTCCGGGTGGCGCGTGGACCGGCCCCCGCCGCTGCGCGGTGTGGTCGCCCTGGCCCCGATCGCGGACTTCACGGTGGCGGAGAAGCTGGGCGTGTGCGGTGGGGCCTCACTGCAACTCCTGGGCGGCGAGGACCATTTCGCGTCCCGTCGGCCGTACGCCGACCCGGCGCTGCTGCTGCCGACGGGCATCGCGACGACGCTGGTCCAGGGCCGCACGGACGACGTGGTGCCGCAGGCGGTGGCCGAGGCGTACGCGGACGCGGCGGCGAAGGCGGGGGAGGTGGTGGGGGTGACGCTGCTGGAGGACGTGGGTCACTTCCCGCTGATCGATCCGGCGGCGGACGCGTGTGCGGTGGTGGCGGAGGAGATCGCGCAGTTGGCGTGGTGACGGGGCGGTGAGGGTGCCTTTGGGGAGAGTCGGGGAGGGCTCCTTTCATGGGCCCCTTTCATACCCGTAGTACCTGAGAGCTACGCCGGAGGTGAGCTCCGCGGCGGGACGCGGACGAGGCGTCCGGATCCGTAATTTCCCAGTCAGAGAGGCCCGACGGACGGGCGGACTGGGAGGGGGAACGGACGTGGGGTTCATTGCTCGTAAGTCCACGCCGTCTGCGGGCAGTCGTGCCGCTGGGCCGGCACGGGTGGGCGCTGGGGGTCCCCCCTCCGGGGGAGGCGCCCCGCCAGCGCGGGCGAGCGCAACGCCCCTACCCGCACCCCCACCCCGCCGCAGGCACACATGGCGCCGAGCCATCCTCGCGACCCTCATCACCGCCGCCGTAGTACTGCCTCTCTCCGCCGCGGCCCGCCCGGCGATCCCCGCCCCACCGCCGGCAACTCTGCCCCACCTGAGCGCAGCCACCCTGGACAAGGCCTACGCGGCCAACAGAGCCAACGCCGCCGAAGCCGCCCGCATGGCCGCCGCCCACGGCGACAAGCACCGCGCCGCAGCCGACCGATCCTTGGCCACCCCCACCCACCACCTTCTCCGCTTCGACGGCCGAGGCGAAGGCCAAGTAACCGAGGTCTTCGGCGACTTGGCCCACGCAGACCACATCGCCGTCCTGGTCCCCGGCTCCGACACCTCCCTCGACACCTACGCCCGCTTCCGCGCCGAAGCGACCGCCCTCCACCACGAGCTGACCCGCACCGACCCCCGTACAGCCGTCATCGCCTGGCTCGGCTACCAGACCCCGGACACCATCAGCACGACGGTCACGACCACCGGAAGAGCAGACCAAGCCGCTCCGCAACTCCGGGAGTTCATACGCCGGCTCAAAGGCATCGCCGACCAGGACGAGGCCACCGTCTCCCTCCTCTGCCACTCCTACGGCTCGGTCGTCTGCGCCCGCGCCGCCACCGACCTGGACGCCACCGACCTCGTCCTCCTCGGCAGCCCCGGCACCGGCGCCGACACCGCCGCCGCCCTGCACACCCGCGCCCGCGTCTGGGCAGCGCGCGGCACCGACGACTGGGTGGCGGACGTACCGCACATCAAGACGGACCTCTTCGGCACGACCATCGGCTTCGGCACCGACCCCATGTCCCCGTCCTTCGGCGCGAACCGCTTCGCGGCCGGGGACGGCGGCCACAGCGACTACTTCGACCCCGGCTCGGTCTCTCTGACCAACCTGGCCCGGATCGTCCTGGGCGACACCTCGGAGGTGACCCGTGCGTGACCTGCCTCAGAGCCCGGCCCGGAAGGGCATACGCGAGGGCCTGCATGCCGGTGCCGTCCGCGTGGACGCGGCGACGCCCGCCGACCGGGACAGGGCCGTGGACACCCTGCGGGCCTTCGCGATCCTCGGCGTGGTCCTCGGCCACTGGTTGGTGACCGCCCTGGTGGCGGACGGCCGGAGCCTGCGCACGGCGAGCCCGTTGCAGCACATGCCATGGCTGGCCCCGATCTCCTGGGCGTTCCAGACGCTGGCGGTGTTCTTCCTGGTCGGCGGCCATGTGGCGACCAGGAGTTACGCCACCGCCAGAGCGCGCGGGACGACGTACGGCGCCTGGCTGACCGCGCGGCTGTCCCGGCTGTTCAGACCGGTCGCGGCCGTCCTCACCCTGTGGACGGTGACGGCGGCCGGACTGCTCCTGACCGGTGCGGAGTTCGGCACGGTCCACACGCTCGTCAAACTGGCGCTGTCGCCCCTGTGGTTCCTCGTGGTGTTCGCCGCGCTGACGGCGGCGACCCCGTTGCTCACCCGGCTGAGCCCGCTGTGGCCGCTCGCCGTCGTCCTCCACGTCGACCTGATCCGCTTCGGCCTCGGCGGTCCGTCCTGGCTCGGCTGGGTCAACGAGGCCGCGGGCTGGCTGGTGCCGTTCACGCTGGGCGCGGCCTGGACGCGCGGTGAGCTGGAGCGCCGCCGGGCGGGCTGGATCCTGCTGACGGGCGGCGCGGCGGCGACGACGGCACTCGTGGCGTGGGGCGGCTATCCGGCGTCGATGGTCGGCGTCCCCGGTGCCGCGGTGTCCAACCTGAACCCGCCGACGCTGGTCGCCGTCACCTTCGGCCTGGCCCAGTGCGGGCTGGCCCTGCTGCTGCGCGACCGGTTGCACGGGGCGATGCGTCGGCCGCTCGCCTGGGCGGCGGTCGCCCTCGTGAACCTCTCCGCGATGACGATCTTCCTGTGGCATCAGACGGCGCTGATGGCCACCACGGCCACCGGGCTCCTCGTCGGGCGCCTGCCAGGACTGCACACCGTCCCGGACGGCCTCGGCTGGGTCGCGGCGCGGGTGGCCTGGCTGCCGGTGTTCGCCGCCGTCCTCGCCGTCTGCTGGACGGCGTTCCGAGGCTACGAGCAGGGGCGTCGGCGGGGTGGGAGAACTCGGGTGGTGCGGAGCAGCCGCCCGTCCGAACGGGGTACGGCGAGGGAGAAGCGGCATGTCTAGGCTGAGCCGTGTGACGGAAACGGGGATCCAGCACGTGGTGGTGGGGCGCGTAGGGCGCTGGTTGCGTGTGCTGCGCGACGACCTGCGGACCACCGGCGCGGATCCGCTGCCCCCATCGGTCTGGGTGCGCTGGCTGCCGCACGGGCTGCTGTGGCTGGCCGCGTTCGGCATCACGCTCGGCGCCGTCGCCCAGCTCGGGGACCAGGGCTCGTTGCAGTCCACCGGGGCGTTCGTCATCGGGCTCGCCCAGGGCGGCGCCGTCGCCCTCGCGATGTGGCGCCCGATACCGGCGTGGTGGTTGTCTCTGGCGGCCACCGTGGTGGGTGCCGTGGCCGTGCACGGCAAGCTCGGCGGCCCGGCGGGGGGCTTCACCTGGCCTTGGACGCCGGCCGGGATCATCGCCCATCTGCTGGTGCTCCTGCTGCTGACCCTGCGCGTCCGCACCCGGGTCGCCATGGAGGCGCTGGCGCTGACCGTGCTCGCCACCTATGTCCTGCAAGGCCTGTGGGGTGGTCCGGACTACACGCCCACCGGTGTGATCGCGGTCATCCTCTCCGGGATCGTCGTACTTCTCGGCGCCGCCCTGCGCGGTCGCCGCGAGGCCCGCGCGCAGCTCGTCGAGCAGACGTCGCTCACCGCCGAGGAGCGCGCCCGGCGCACGGTGCTGGAGGAGCGCAGCCGGATCGCCCGCGAGCTGCACGACGTGGTGGCCCATCACATGTCGGTGATCTCCATCCAGGCCCAGGTCGCCCCGCACCTGGTCGAGAACCCGTCCGACGAGCTCAAGGAGAACCTGGAGGGCATCCGGGAGAACGCGCTGGAGGCGCTGACCGAACTCCGGCGGGTGCTGGGCGTGCTGCGCTCCGAGCACCCCGACACCCCGGATCCGGTCGGCGCGCCCGGCACCGACACCGGCACCGCCCCGCACACCCCGCAGCCCACCCTCGACCGGCTCGACGCCCTGGTGGAGAACACCCGGGCGGCCGGGCTGACCGTCCGGGTCGAGGTCCGGGGCACCCGCGGGCAGCTGCCGCAGGGCGTGGAGCTGTCGGCGTACCGGATCGTGCAGGAGGCGCTGAGCAACGTCCTGCGCCACGCCCCCGGTGCCACGGCCACCGTGCGGCTCGTCCACCACAGGCACGGCGTGGACGTGCGGGTCACCAACTCGCCGCCCACCGGCCGGGTCCCGCCCTCCCGCGGCGCCGGCCACGGCCTGCTCGGCATGCGGGAGCGGTCCGCGATGCTCGGCGGCACGCTGCGCGCGGGCCCGGCACCCGACGGCGGCTTCGAGGTCGCCGCGTACCTGCCGACGTCACCCCCGTGGGCCGAGGCCCCGGCCGTCGGTTCCGCCTCCGCCCCCGATCCCTCCGCCGACCCCGAGGAAGGCACCGCATGACGAGCAGCAGCCCCATCCGCGTCCTCATCGCCGACGACCAGCAGATGGTCCGGCAGGGCTTCACCGTGCTGCTCAACACCCAGCCCGACATCGACGTGGTCGGACAGGCGGTCGACGGTCTGGACGCGGTGAAGCAGGTCGCGGAGCTGGACCCGGACGTCGTGCTGATGGACATCCGCATGCCGGAGCTCGGCGGGATCGAGGCCACCCGCCGGATCACCGAGGCGACCCCGCAGATCAGAGTGCTGGTGCTGACGACCTTCGACCTCGACGAGTACGTGTACGAGGCGCTGCGCGCGGGTGCCTCGGGCTTCCTGCTGAAGGACGCCTCCGCCGACCAGCTCGCGGAGGCGGTGCGGGTGGTGGCGGCCGGTGACGCGCTGCTCGCGCCCGGCATCACCCGGCGGCTGATCACCGAGTTCTCCCGCCTCGACAACCGCCCGAAGCCCCCGCTGAAGGAACGCGTGGGCGATCTGACCGAGCGCGAGACGGAGGTGCTGACGCTGATCGCGCAGGGCTTGTCGAACGCGGAGATCGCCCAGCGGCTGGTGGTGGCCGAGCAGACGGTGAAGACGCACGTGGGCCGGATCCTGGTGAAGCTGGGGCTCAGGGACCGGACGCCGGCGGCGGTGTTCGCGTACGAGTCGGGGCTGGTGCGACCGTCGGGGTACTGACCGGCAGATGCCCGGTCCGTGCCACCCGTAGTACCTGAGACGGACCCCGAAGGACCCCTCTCACTGGTGACGACCGATCCCCGGCCGACGCCTACCGTTCTGTACGTGACCGAGACGACCCACATGCAGACACCGCCGCCGGGGGACGGGGCAGGCCCGCGCAGCCCGGAGTACCGGCTGGCAGCGGAAGCCCTGCGCGGGCTGCGGCAGGACCTGTTCCACGACGCCTTCGCCTATCGCCCGCTGTCCCGGATGCGGCTCGACGGCCCGCTGGCCCGCCGGCTGCCGGGCCCCCTGCGCCCGTACGCGGCCTGGACTCCGCACGCCGTGATCTCCGCGGCGGCCGTGATCGCGATGCTCATGGCCGCGGTCGACACCAGCGTGGCCGGGCTGCTCGTGCCGCTCACCGTGCTCCCGATCCTGCTGACCATGCTCCGGCCGGTCGGAGCGTTCTGGCTGTCCATGGCGGCCACGCCGGTCAGCCAGGTCTTCGGCAGCTACATGGACGGCTATCCCTGGCTGCCCGCGACCTTCGCCTCTCATCTCACCGTGCTGACCGTCGTGGCGATACGCACCAAGGCGCGCACGGCCGCGTACATGTGGGCGGTCACCGCGGCTTACGGCTTCGTGGCGGACGTGATCCTCGGCCCGGACTACTACTACGGCGACGACACCGCGCCCATGCTGTTCCTCTCCGCGCTGGTCTTGCTCGTCGTCGCCGTCTGGCACACCCGCCGCGAGGCCCGCCAGGAGGTGACCGCCCAGCAGACGGTCACGGCGCACGAGAGGTCCAGGCGCACCCTGCTGGAGGAGCGCTCCACGATCGCCCGCGAGCTGCACGACGTGGTCGCGCACCACATGTCGGTGGTCGCCATCCAGGCGGAGGCGGCGCCCTACCGGGTGGAGAACCCGCCGCCGGAGCTGGAGCGGGCGTTCGCGACGATCCGGGAGAACGCGGTGGCGGCGCTCACGGAACTCCGCCGTGTGCTGGGCGTGGTCCGTGCCGAGGACTACGAGGCCCCGGACGCCCCGCAGCCCACGCTCGCCGACCTCGACGGGCTGCTGGCCAACGTGCGGGACACGGGGCTGAGCGTGCAGAAGACGGTGACGGGCGCGGTGCGTGAGCTGCCGCAGGGGGTGGAGCTGTCGGCGTACCGCATAGTCCAGGAGGCGCTGAGCAACACGCTGCGGCACGCTCCGGGCGCGACCGCGCAGGTGGAGATCGGTTACGTCCTGGGCGGGCTGGGCCTGCGGATCGTCAACGGTCCGCCACCGGCCGGGGCGCTGCTGAAGCCGTCTCCCGGCGCCGGCCACGGCATCACGGGGATGCGGGAGCGCGTCTCGATGCTGAACGGCGAGATGACGGCGGGCGCGACGGACGAGGGGGGTTACGAGGTGGCGGTGTACCTGCCGGTGCCGAGTGTGAGCGAGGGTGACGCATGACGATCCGCGTGCTGATCGCGGACGACCAGATGATGGTGCGCGAGGGCTTCTCGGTGCTCCTCAACGCGATGCCGGACATCGAGGTCGTCGGTGAGGCGGTCAACGGCCGTGAGGCGGTGGCGAAGGTCCGTGAGCTGAGCCCGGACGTGGTCCTGATGGACATCCGGATGCCGGAGCTGAACGGCATCGAGGCGACGCGCGAGATCGTGGCGGCGGACGGCGCGGCGAAGGTGCTGGTGCTGACGACGTTCGACCTCGACGAGTACGTCTACCAGGCGCTGAAGGCGGGCGCCTCGGGCTTCCTGCTGAAGGACGCCTCGGCCCGTCAGCTCGCGGACGGTGTACGGGTGGTGGCGTCCGGGGAGGCCCTGTTGGCCCCCTCCGTGACCCGGCGCCTGATCACCGAGTTCTCGCGGCTCTCCGACGGCCCCCGGCTGATGGTCTCCGCCCATGAGGCCTACGGCGACCTCACCGAACGGGAGACGGAGGTGCTGGTCCTGATCGCGCAGGGTTTGTCGAACGCGGAGATCGCCGAACGGCTGGTGGTGGCGGAGTCGACGATCAAGACCCACGTCAGCCGGGTGCTGGTGAAGCTGGGGCTCAGGGACCGGACGCAGGCGGCGGTGTTCGCGTACGAGGCGCGGCTCGTGACGCCGGGATAGGGGCCGTAGGAGGGTTTGAAAAATAGGGTGGGCGTCAGCCGATGAGTTTCTCCATGATCAGCGGTCGTAGATCACAGCTGGACACGAGACAGCACCGGGCAGACAGAGAAACAACGGAGGAACCGACATGCGCACCCTCATCAGCACCGCTTTCATCTCGCTCGACGGCGTCGTGGAGGCGCCGGGCGGCGAGGCCGGTTACCGGAACGCCGGGTGGACGTTCCAGGACATCGAGTTCCTCCCCGAGGCGTTCGAGATCAAGGGACGCGAGCAGCAGGAAGCGAGTGCCATGCTGCTGGGCCGGACCAGCTACGAGGCGTTCAGCCCGGTGTGGCCCGGCATGGAGGAGTTCGCCGAGTACAAGGTGATGCCGAAGTACGTGGTGTCGACGACCCTCAAGGACGAGGACCTCGTCTCGAACTGGGGCGACACGACGATCCTGCGCTCCCTCGACGAGGTCGCCGAGCTGAAGAAGACCGAGGGCGGGCCGATCATCATCCACGGCAGCGCTTCCCTGACCCGTTCCCTCGCCGACGCCGACCTGATCGACCGCTACCACCTGCTGGTCTTCCCGGTCCTCCTCGGCGCCGGCAAGCGCCTCTTCTCGACGACGGACAAGGACAAGCAGCGCCTGAAGCTGGTCGAGCACGAGGCGTACGCGAACGGCCTGCAGAAGAACGTCTTCGACGTGCTCCGCTGACGGCGCTTTCGGCGGGACGTTCAGTGCCAGTCGCTGATCTGGACGTCGTCCGGCGCGGGTTCGCCCTTGCCGGTCTCGATCAGCCTCTTGAGGCTCATCAGATAGGTCGCCCACTTGGTGGAGCAGTGGTACATGAACTCCACCGGCTCCTGCCAGCCTTCGTGCCGGAACAGCACGATGGTGAAGTCGCCCTCCTGCTTCAGCTCGAAGCGGACGTGGGTGCCGATCCATTCCTCGGGCCCGTCGACGACCTCCCAGACCAGGCGTTCGGCGGGCTGGGCCTCCAGGACCTTCATGTCGAACCCGCCGGGTACGAAGCGGAACTTGATGACGCCTCCGACCCGGGGGTCGCCCTCCGTGTCCCGCGTCCACCAGTTCGCGAGTCCGTCGACGGTGGTCAGGGCCGTGTAGACGGCGTCGGGGGATGAGGTGATTCCGATCCGGTGCAGGATGTCAGGCATTTTCGGTACCTCTCTCTGATGTCATGTTCTCCGGTTGGACCTGGGGCGGGTTCTCCCGGTCTTGCTGGATCGCCTCGGCGATGCGCTTGATGCGGTGCAGTCGGGCGTCCCAGCTCGCCCCGACCGACGCCAACTGGGCTATGGCACGGGCGAGTTGCTCCTCGTCCACCTCGTATCGGCGCTCGCGGCCGGACGGGGTCGCGTGGACCAGCCCGACCCGGTGGAGCACGCCGAGGTGTTTGGCGACCGCCTGGCGCGTGACCGGCAGTCGGTCGCTGAGCGAGGTCGCCGTGCCGAAGCCGTCGGCCAGCATCAGGTCGAGCATCCGGCGCCGGGTCGGGTCTCCTACGGCGGACCACAGCTCGTCGTCGACGGTGACGCTCACGGCGTGGACTCCAGCCGGTTCACGTAGGCGACCAGGCGCGGCAGGAAGTGGTCCCAGCCGGTGGAGTGCTCGCGGTAGGCGTTCTCCAGTACGGCGGCCTCCCAGCCGCGTTCCCGGAATCCCGCCTCGCTGAAGCGCAGCAGCGTGCCCGAGCCGGAGGGGGTCAGATCAAAGGTCACGAGGAGGGAGTTGACCGGTGTGGGGGTCTCGCCCTCGTCGTACACCCACCGGAACGAGAACCGCCGGGGCGGATCGGCGTCCACGACGGTCAGCGCTTCGACCTTCGCGTCCGGCGTGCTCCTGTCTCCGAACGAGATGACGCCGGTGCCGCCGGGCACGGGCTTGAGCTCGGCCTCGTCGGGCCACCACTCCCGCAGATGCTCGGGTCTGCTGACGACCTCGTAGACCACCTCGGGTGTGGCGTCGATGTGGATCTCCCGCTCGATGCTGCCGTACTCCATGGCTCTCACCCGGCCCTTTCGCAACCTTTGGTTGCGTATCACTGTAAGCCCGGGAGGCGGTGACGTGCAACCATCGGTTGCGCGTCGCGGTTACGCCGTCGTCGCCAGTTCGCACCACACGTACTTGCCGCGGTTGCCGAACCTGGAGAGCGGCTGTCAGCCCCAGAGGTCGGAGGTGGCGGCGACGAGGGCGAGGCCGCGGCTGGATTCGGCGTCCAGGTCGCCGGTCAACTTCTGGGGAGGGTCCGGGGGTTCGGGATCGGCGTCCCACGCGCCAATCCGCAGCACGCCGTCCCGCCAGCGGATGCGCAGGGCGGCGGGGCCGTCCGTGTGGAGAACGGCGTTGGAGATCAACTCGGCGGCGAGCAGCTCCGCTGCGTCGACGAGGGTGATGAGGCCGTGCATGGTCAGGATGAGGCGGAGGGTGCGGCGACTTACGGTGACGGCTCTGGGGTCGTTGGGGATGTAGAGGGAGTACTCCCAGGGGTCGGGGGGCGAGGCTGTTTCGGGCATGCGGTAACTCCGTTTCGGGGTGGGGGTGTGCGGTGGCGGTGCCGCAGGGATGTAGCGGTGCACTTCCGCAGAGTGAGCGATGCGTCACTGACGGTATCTCCTAAATTTAGGACAGTGCAAGCCGTTGCCGTATTCTCGGTCTCCGAACGAGGGACGTTCGCAGGGAAGTTGGGGCGGGGAGGCGTCAGTGCCGCCGAAGAGGCATCTCACGGCCCGCAGGGTTCGTCTGGGTGCTGAGCTGCGCAAACTCCGTGAGGCCACGGGCATGAAAGCGCGGGAGGCCGCGGCGTTGCTCGGAGTCGACTCGGTTCAGATGAGCCAGATCGAGTCCGCCGTCGCGGGCGTGAGCGCCGAGCGGGTCCGGCGTCTGGCCGCCAACTACGGCTGTATGGACGAGGCCCTGATCGAGGCGCTGGTCGCCATGGCGGTCGACCGTACGCAGGGGTGGTGGGAGGACTACCGCGGTGTACTGCCGCCGGCGTTCCTGGACATGGCCGAGGTCGAGCACCACGCCACCTTCATTCGCGAGGTCGTGATCACGCACGTCCCGGGGCTGTTGCAGACCCCCGACTACGCGCGCGCGGTGTTCCGGTACATGCGCCCCGAGCTGCCCGAGAGCGAAGTGGCACCTCGTGTGGAGCACAGGATGCGACGGCGAGCCGTCATCGAGGGCGATACCCCGACGCCGTACGAGACCGTTGTGCACGAGTTCGCTCTGCGGGTCCGGGTGGCTGATCGTCAGGCCGCGCAGGCCCAACTCCGGTTCATCCTCGGAGAGATCGAAAGCGGCCACTCCGTAGTGCGGGTCATCCCCATCGACCAGGACGGCTTCGGCGGTACAGGTGCGTCGATGATGTACCTCGGCGGCCCGGTGCCCAAGCTGGACACCGGCCTGCGCGATTCACCCACCGGCACCGCGTTCATCGACGCCGAACCGCAGCTGGAGCACCTCCGCACCTTGCTTCGTAGGGTGGAGAAGGCGTCGCTGGACCCGGTGGCGTCACGGGACTTCATCCATCGACTGACCAAGGAACTCTGATGAACTGGCGGAAGTCGACGTACTCCGACGGCGGTGACGGCAACACCTGCGTCGAGATCGCCATCCTCCCCACCCACATATCCCTCCGCGACTCGAAAAACCCCACCCGAGCCACCCTCACCGTCCCCGCCCCCGCCTTCACCGCCCTCATCAACCACTTGAAGGGCCCCTCGTCATGGAACAGCGAGTCACCCTGATCACCCTCGGCGTATCCGATCTGGCCCGCAGCAAAGCCTTCTACGAAGCCCTCGGCTGGCGTGGCCAGGAGGTTCAGGAGACCGTCTTCTTCCAGGCCGGCGGTCTCGGACTGGTCCTCTGGAGCCGGGAGAAGCTCGCCGCCGACTGCGGTCTGGACGCCGGCAAGGAACCGCCCGCCTTCGGCGGCATCGTCCTCGCGCACAACGTCCGTGACGACAGCGAGGTCGACGCCCTCCTCGACACCGCCCGCGCCGCCGGAGGCACCGTCACCAAGCCCGCCGCCCGTAACGACATCGGCTTCTACTCCGGCGCCTTCACCGACCCCGACGGTCACGCCTGGGAGGTCGCCCACAACCCCGGCTTCCCCCTCGCGGAGGACGGCACGGTCACGCTGCCCGACTTCGGCCGACCCTGACCGCTACGACCCCGTCGCCGGGAACAGGCGTTCCACCGCCCGCACCACGGCCGCCCGGCGTGCCGCCAGGGAGCGGTCGTGGGTCTGGTCCGCCGCCGCGTCCACCAGATCGAGCTGGCCCGCCCAGGCCGAGGCGAGCTGGTTGAGGAAGATGAGGATGTCGATGGGCTCCCAGGAGGGGTCCAGATGGCCCGCCTCCTGCGCCTTCCGGATCTGCTCGGCCTTGCGGCGGATCGTCTCCCTGGTCGCGGTGTCGGCGGTGTCGCCGGCCAGTTCCAGTCGGCCCCAGCTCATGAGCCGGTAGCGGTCGGGGTGCCGTATGAAGTAGTCGTGCACGCGGCCGGCGTACTCGGGCAGGTTGGTCGGGTCCAGGCGGGTCGCCTCCGTGACCGCGGCCAGCTCCCGTTCGGCGATGAAGCCGTAGAGCTCCTCCTTGCTGCGGAAGTACGCGTAGAGGCGTTCCGTGCTGGTCTTCGCGGCCTTGGCGATACGGGTGATGCGGGCGCCGGCGATCCCGTACCGGGCGAACTCGGCCCGCGCCGCGGCGACGATGCGGTCGCGGGTCGAGTCCGCGGTCGTCGAAGAGGTCATGCCTTGAGGTTACCCAGCCAAAACGTTCTGTTTGGCGAAGGCTGCCGTGCGGGCGTACAGTCGACCAAAGCAAACATTTTGGTTTGACTTGATGGGCAGGAGTACGTCATGCAGCAGAGGACACTCGGCGGCCAGGGCCTCACCGTCTCGGCGCTCGGCTACGGCTCGATGGGCCTGACCATGGCCTACGGACCCGGCGACGAGCAGGAGGGCGTCGCCGCCATCCAGCGTGCCCATGAGCTCGGCGTCACCTTCATCGACACCGCCGAGCTCTACGGCTGGGGCACCGGCTCCAACGAGATCCTGGTCGGCAAGGCGGTCAAGGGCTTCCGGGACGAGGTCGTGCTGGCCACGAAGTTCGGCTTCGACCTGTCCGACGTGTCCAAGGGCTTCGGTCTGAACAGCCGCCCCGACAACATCCGCAAGGTCGCCGACAACAGCCTGCGCTACCTCGGCGTCGACCACATCGACGTCTTCTACCAGCACCGCGTCGACCCGGACGTGCCGATCGAGGAGGTCGCCGGGACGGTCAAGGAGCTGATCGACGCGGGCAAGGTCAAGTACTTCGGGCTCAGCGAGGCGGGCCCGCAGACCATCCGCCGCGCTCACGCCGTACAGCCGGTGTCGGTGCTCCAGACCGAGTACAGCCTCTTCGAGCGGGATGTCGAGCGGCTCTTCCCGGTCCTCGACGAACTCGGCATCGGCTTCGTCGCGTACTCCCCGCTCGGCCGCGGCTTCATCACCGGCACGGCCAAGCCCGCCGACGAGTACGACGCGACCGACATGCGCCGCGGCGACCCGCGCTGGCAGCCCGGCAACTTCGAGAAGAACGTCGAGGCCGTCGAGCGCCTCGCCGCCCTCGCCGCGGCCAAGGGCGCCACCGTCTCCCAGCTGGCCCTGGCCTGGCTGCTGACCCGCGGCGAGCACGTCGTGCCCATCCCCGGCACCCGCAGCGTGCGGCGCATCGAGGAGAACGCGGCCGCCGCGGACCTCACCCTGACCGACGCCGACCTCGAAGCGATCGCCGAGATCCTTCCGCACGGCGGTTTCGGTGCCCGCTACGCCGCGGATCACACTCCGGTCTGGGTCTGACGTCCAGACACCCCTGGTCAGGAGGGGGAGGGTCGGGCTAGCGTCCCGTCATGGCAGCCTTCGACCCGTGGGACCCGGACTTCCTCGCCGACCCCTACCCCGCCTACGCCGACCTGCGCGCAAGGGGCCGTGTCCAGTACTACGAGCCCACGAACCAGTGGCTGGTCCCGCAGCACGCCGACGTGTCGGCTCTGCTGCGGGACCGGCGCCTCGGCCGCACCTATCAGCACCGCTTCACCCACGAGGACTTCAACCGCACCCCGCCGCCCCCCGAGCACGAGCCGTTCCACACCCTCAACGACCACGGCATGCTCGACCTGGAGCCGCCGGACCACACCCGCATCCGCCGCCTGGTGTCGAAGGCGTTCACGCCGCGGACGGTGGAGGGCCTGAAGCCGTACGTGGCCCGGCTCGCCGGAGAACTGGTGGACGCGCTCGTCGAGAAGGGCGGCGGCGATCTGCTCGCCGACGTCGCCGAACCGCTGCCCGTCGCCGTCATCGCCGAGATGCTGGGCATCCCGGAGGCCGACCGTGGCCCCCTGCGGCCCTGGTCGGCGGACATCTGCGGGATGTACGAGCTGAACCCGTCCGAGGAGGCCGCCGCAAAGGCCGTACGCGCCTCCGTGGAGTTCTCCGACTATCTGCGGGAGCTCATCGCCGAGCGGCGCAAGCACCCCGGCGACGACCTCGTCTCCGGCCTCATCGCCGCCCACGACGAGGGCGACCGGCTCACCGAGCAGGAGATGATCTCGACCTGCGTGCTGCTGCTGAACGCAGGGCACGAGGCGACGGTCAACGCCACGGTCAACGGCTGGTACGCGCTGTTCCGCAACCCCGACCAGCTCGCGGCCCTCCGCGCCGACCACTCCCTCGTCCCCACCGCCATCGAAGAGCTGATGCGCTACGACACCCCGCTCCAGCTCTTCGAACGCTGGGTGCTGGACGACATCGAGGTCGACGGGACGGTCGTCCCGAGGGGTGCGGAGATCGCCATGCTCTTCGGTTCCGCCAACCACGACCCGGCGGTGTTCCAGAACCCCGAGCGCCTCGACCTCGCCCGCGCCGACAACCCGCACATCTCCTTCAGCGCCGGCATCCACTACTGCATCGGCGCGCCCTTGGCCCGTATCGAGCTGGGGGCATCCATGACGGCCCTGCTGGAGAAGGCTCCGACCCTGAGCCTGGCGGCTGAGCCGGTGCGGAAGCCGAACTTCGTGATCAGGGGGGTGGAGGGGCTGGCCGTTGAGGTGGGGTGATCACTCGTTCGGCTGATCATCGAGCGATCCGGCGCCTGGGGCGTACGCGCCTCGCCACACTGGCCACGGCCTGAGAGGGGGTGCACCATGACCGTTATGGCAGAGCGCGCAATGCAGTCGCCCCAGATGTCGGTGGAGGAGTTCGAGAGGATCGCCGCCTTCGCGGCCAAGGAGACCGACGACGCCGTCAGGTTCGAGTTCATCAACGGACGGATCGGGGTCAAGAAGGTGCCTGACGGCGACCACAACACCATCGTGCTGTGGCTGATGCGGCGGTGCATGCAAGCGAGGCCTGACTTGGACCTGTACCAAGGCCAAGGGCTGAAGGTGGAGCAGTACCGCGAGGGGCGTGTCCGTCCGGACGCCGTTCTCGTGCCCGAGGAGCACTTTGCCGGTCATGGCGAGTGGGCCGACCCCAGCGGTGTCTTCCTGGTACTTGAGGTGACCTCGTACGACTCGGACACGGACAGGCGTGACCGCCGGGAGAAGCCCGTTGCCTACGGCGCCGCGGGCATCCCGTTCTATCTGCTGGTCGACCGTGACAACTGCACCGTCGCCCTGTACAGCGATCCTGATCCAGAGGTCGGATACCGCAGTCGCCTCAGAGAGCCTTTCGGCGCCACGATTCTGCTCCCCGACCCTCTCGGCATCGAACTCGACACCGAGAAGCTCAAGCAGTACGTCGACTGAACCCCGTCACGCCGTCATGTCCCGCCGCCGCAGCCCCGTCAGACCGGCAGCCACCAGCACCGCAGCCAGCCCCAGCAGCACCACCACCGGCCCCCACTCCATCCCCCCACCCGGCAACTTCGGCAGATGCCCGAACGGCGACAGGTCCAGTACCGCCTGCGGAGCATCCAGCGCCGGGCCCACCCAGCCGATGAGCAGGACGGCCCCGGCGACACCCCACGCCGCCATCGCAGCCCGCGGCAGCAGCCCGTACAGCAGCACCGCCAGGCCGCCGATGACCCAGACCCCGGCCACCTGCACCAGGCACGCGCCCAGGATCGGGCCGATCTCCTTGCCGTAGCCCACGGCGAAGCCCAGACCGGTGAGCAGCATGAGCAGCACCGCCCCGCCGAAGGCGATGACCAGATGACCGGCGGCCCAGCCCAGGCGGCTCACCGCGTTCGCCAGCACCGGCTCCGCGCGGCCCGACGTCTCCTCGCCGTGCAGGCGCAGCACGCTCTGGACGACGTACAGCGCCGCGATCAGGCCCATCATCCCGACCATCGACGCCAGGAACGCGTCCTCCAGGCCGCTCTGGCCGCCCATCCGCTCGAAGATCTCGCGCGCGTTCTTGTTGTCGCCGACCAGGTCCGCGACGCCGTCGGTGAGGCCGCCGTAGACCACACCCACGACGAAGAAGGCGAGGCTCCAGCCGTACACACTGCCCCGCTGCAACCGCCAGGCCAGTGCCCCCGCCGTGCCGAGCCGTCCTCTCGCCGGGCCCGGGCGGGTCGGGAAGAAGCTCATGCCGACGTCCCTGCGGCCCGCCAACGCGTAGGCCAGCCAGGCCTGTAGCAGTACCGCCGCCGCGAACAGCAGCAGCACCCACCAGCGTTCGTCCGCGTACGGACGCAGGTTCTCCAGCCAGCCCAGTGGGGAGAGCCAGGTCAAGACCGAACTGCCGTCGTCCGAGGCCGAGTCGCCCGCCGCGCGCAGCACGAACGCCGCACCGAGGATGCCGGAGGTCAGCCCGCGGGCCAGCCGCGCGCTCTCCGTCAGCTGCGCGACGATCGCCGCCATCGTGGCGAAGACCATGCCCACCGCGGCCAGTCCCAGGCCGAGGGCGAGCGCACCCACGGCGCCCTGGCCCGCCAGGCCCGCCGTCACCAGGAGGGCGAGGACCGCGTTCGCGACGGCCGCCGCCAGCAGCGCCGCCGTCAGCGACGCCCTGCGGCCCACCATCCCGGACGCCACCAGCTCCTGGCGGCCGCTCTCCTCCTCGTCGCGGGTGTGCCGTACGACGATCAGCAGGCTCATCGCCGCCGCGACCAGCCCGGCGTAGACACCGACGCGCCAGGCCGTCAGCGCGCCGAGATCGGTGTCGAAGACCGGGCCGATCAGGGCGCGGAAGGACGCGTTGGTCGCCACCTGGTGGATCAGGTCGGCCCGCTCGGCGTCCGTGCCGTACAGGCCCTTCAGGGAGGCGGGCATGGAGAGGATCATCAGCGCGTTCACCGCGACCCAGACCGGGATCGTCAGCCGGTCGCGGCGCAGCGAGAAGCGGAGCAGGACGCCGGTGCCCGCGAGGGAGGTCGTCACGACGCGTCCTCCTGGTAGTGGCGCAGGAACAGCTCCTCCAGGGTCGGGGGCGTCGAGGTCAGCGAGCGCACTCCCGACTCGGACAACTGCCGCAGCACGGCGTCGAGTTTGTCGGTGTCGACCTGGAGCCGGACGCGGTGGCCCTGGATGTCGAGGTCGTGGACGCCGGGCAGCGAGGCCAACCCGTTGGGGGCGCCCGCCAGTTCGGCGGACACACTCGTCCGGGTCAGATGGCGCAGGTCGGCCAGCGAACCCGTCTCGACCGTACGGCCGTTGCGGATGATGCTCACGCGGTCGCAGAGCTCCTCGACCTCGCTCAAGATGTGCGACGACAGCAGGATCGTCCGGCCCCGGTCGCGCTCCTCCTCCACACAGCGCTGGAAGACCTCCTCCATCAGCGGGTCAAGGCCCGAGGTCGGCTCGTCCAGGATGAGCAGGTCGACGTCCGAGGCGAACGCGGCGACCAGGGCGACCTTCTGGCGGTTGCCCTTGGAGTATGTGCGGCCCTTCTTGGTGGGGTCGAGTTCGAAGCGGTCGATCAGCTCGGCGCGGCGGGCCGGGTCCAGGCCGCCGCGCAGCCTGCCGAACAGGTCGATGACCTCGCCGCCCGACAGGTTGCGCCACAGCGTCACGTCGCCGGGGACGTAGGCGATCCTGCGGTGCACCTCGACCGCGTCCGCCCACGGGTCGCGGCCGAGCACCTGCGCGGCGCCCGCGTCGGCGCGCAGCAGGCCCAGCAGGACACGGATGGTGGTGGACTTGCCGGCGCCGTTGGGGCCCAGGAAGCCGTGCACCTCGCCGGTCTCGACCTCCAGGTCCAGGCCGTCGAGCGCGTGGGTCCGGCCGAACGACTTGTGCAGGCCGGAGACGGTGATTGCCTTCGTCATTCTTCAGAACGTACGCTTCTTTCAGAAATTTGTGAAGTTAAGGAAGCGTATGAACGCCGGTTAGGGTGAGGGGATGAGTGACGTGGCAGGTCGGGACCCCGAAGCGGTGTCCAGATTCGTGGAGCGGTTCGCCGCGCAGCTCGTCGAGGCGGGGATGGCGCGCATGCCGGCCCGGGTCTTCGCCGCGCTGCTCGCCTCCGACAGCGGCGCCCTCACCTCCGCCGAGCTGGGCGAACGGCTCCAGATCAGCCCGGCCGGGGTCTCGGGCGCCGTGCGCTATCTGTCCCAGGTGCACATGCTGTCGCGGGAGCGCGAGCCCGGCTCACGCCGTGAGCGGTACCGGGTGCACAGCGACCAGTGGTACCAGGCCATCACCAACCGCGAGGCGGTCATCAAGCGCTGGGAGGACGCCCTGCGCGAAGGTGTGGCCAGCCTGGGGGCCGGGACTCCGGCAGGCCGCAGGCTGGCCGAGACGCTCGCCTTCTTCGAGTTCATCGAGAAGGACCTCGCCGAGATGATGGAGCGCTGGCAGGTCCGCCGCGCGGAGCTGTTCCCGGACGGTTAGCGTTCCTTGGTCTCCTCCAGGACCGTCCGGCCGAGGAGCTGGTAGCGGGCCGGGTCCCGGCGCTTGAGGTACTGGGCGTATCCGATGCCCGTTCCCGCGACCAGCGCCACCAGCCACGGGGTCGCCTTCAGCACCAGCGAGCCGGACTCCGTACCGGCCGCCGCGCCCATGTTGGACACCAGCAGCGCCACCACCGCGAGCATCGCGACGCCGCCGACGAGCGGGGCGGTGAGGGTCCTGAACCAGTGCCGGCTCTCGGGGTGGTTGCGGCGGAAGTAGACCAGCACCGCGAAGGAGCAGACGGCCTGCACGACCAGGATCGCCATGGTGCCGAGGATCGCGAGCAGGACGTACGTGCCGGTGTACGGGTCCTTGCCGGCGGCCGCGAAGGCCAGCAGGAGCAGCGCGGTCACGATCGTCTGGACCAGGCCCGCGATGTGCGGGGAGCCGTGCCGGGCGTGGGTGCGGCCGACGGTGTTCTTCAGGGAGGGCAGGACGCCCTCGCGGCCCAGCGCGTACATGTAGCGGGCGGCGCAGTTGTGGAAGGCCATGCCGCAGGCCAGCGAGCCGGTGATCATCAGCCACTGCATGACGTTCACCGCCCAGTGGCCCACGTACTGCTCGGTGGGGCCGAAGAACAGCTGGAGGGGGTTGGCGGTGGAGACCTCGACCGCCTTCGACTGGCCGGTGCCGGTGATCGCCATCCAGGACACGAAGACGTAGAAGACGCCGACGCCGAGCACCGAGATCATCGTCGCCTTGGGGATGATCTTCTTCGGGTTGCGGGACTCCTCGCCGTACATCGCCGTCGACTCGAAGCCGACCCACGACCAGAAGGCGAAGAAGAGCCCGAGCCCCGCGCTGGTCCCCTTGAAGGCGTTGACCGGGTTGACCGGGTCGATGCTGAAGCCGTCCGGGCCACCGCCGTGGAAGGCGACCGAGATCGCCATCGCGGCGAGGATCGTGACCTCGGTGGCGAGCAGTACGACGAGCAGCTTCTCGGCGACCGAGACGCCGAACCAGGTGCCCATGGCGTTGACCGCCAGCATCAGGAGCGCGAACGCCCACCAGGGGATGTCCGCGCCCGTCTGGTCCTTCAGCGTCTCGGTCGCGAAGGTCGAGAAGATGCCGATCAGGGCCGGCTCGAAGACGACGTAAGCGAACGTGGCGAGCAGCCCGGAGGCGAGTCCGACGGTGCGTCCGAGGCCGTAGGAGATGAAGCCGTAGAAGGCTCCGGTGGAGGTGATGTGCTTCGCCATCGAGGTGAAGCCGACGGAAAAGATTGCCAGTACGACCATTGCGACGAGGTAGCTCGCCGGGGCACCGATGCCGTTGCCCGCCGACACCATGAAGGGCACGTTGCCCGTCATCGCGGTGATCGGCGCGGCCGTCGCGACGGCCATGAAGACCACGCCCAGCAGGCCCACGGCGTTGGGCTTGAGCCGGTGAACCGTGCCTGTCTCGTCTGTCTTCGCCGCTGGGGCGACTCCCTCGTCCACTGCCATCGGGCTAGGCCCCTCTCCTGCTGACGCGCTGGTGTACCGGGCTGGACTCTGTCGGCCGAATGAGTCGGCCAAGGGTCTCGGGGCGTTAAATGTTTGTCAACCAGACCTTTAGAAGTCCGAGGAAATCTGCGGAAATCTGCTCGCAACACGCGGCTCGTACGGTCGCCGCCATGAGCGTCCACACCTCCACCCTCGGCGGCGAGCGGCACCGCTTCACGTCCCTCGCCCAGTTGCTGGCCGCCGCGAGCCCGGAACGTTCCGGCGACCGCCTCGCCGGGCTCGCGGCCGAGTCGGCCCGGCAACGGGTCGCGGCGCGCTGGGCGTTGGCGGAGGTGCCGCTCACGACCTTCCTGACCGAGCCGCTGATCCCGTACGAGAGCGACGACGTCACCCGGCTGATCCTGGACACGCATGACGCGGCCGCGTTCGCGCCGGTGGCGGGGATGACGGTCGGGGAGTTCCGGGAGTGGCTGCTCGCGGCGGACGGTCCGGCGCTGACCGCCGTGGCCCCCGGGCTCACCCCGGAGATGGTGGCGGCCGTCTCCAAGCTCATGGGGAACGCCGACCTGGTGGCCGTCGCGCGCAAGGTCCGGGTCGTCACCGCGTTCCGCTCGACGATCGGCCTGCCGGGACGCCTCGCCACCCGCCTCCAGCCCAACCACCCCACCGACGACCCGGCGGGTGTCGCGGCCGCCCTGCTGGACGGGCTGCTGCTGGGGTCGGGAGACGCCGTGATCGGCATCAACCCGGCCACGGACAGCCCGAAGGCGGTACGGGACCTGCTGGACCTCCTCGACGGGGTCATCCAGCGGTACGCCATCCCCACCCAGTCCTGCGTCCTGTGCCACGTCACGACCAGCGTGGACCTGATGGAACGCGGCGCCCCCGTCGACCTGGTCTTCCAGTCGATCGCCGGCACCCAGGCCGCCAACGCCTCCTTCGGCGTCACGCTCGGGCTGCTCGACGAGGCGTACGAGGCGGCCCTGAAGCTGGAGCGCGGCACGGTCGGGCGGAACGTCATGTACTTCGAGACCGGGCAGGGCAGCGCCCTGTCGGCCGACGCGCACCACGGGGTGGACCAGCAGACGGTGGAGGCACGGGCGTACGCGGTGGCGCGGCGCTACGACCCCCTGCTCGTGAACACGGTCGTCGGCTTCATCGGCCCGGAGTACCTCTACGACGGCCGCCAGATCCTGCGCGCCGCCCTGGAGGACCACTTCTGCGGCAAGCTGCTCGGCCTGCCCATGGGCCTGGACATCTGCTACACGAACCACGCGGACGCCGATGACGACGACGTGGCCACCATGCTCACCATGCTCGGCGTGGCGGGCGCGTCCTTCGTGATCTGCACGCCGGGCGGCGACGACATCATGCTCAACTACCAATCCGCCTCGTACCACGACGCGTTGTACCTCCGTGAGGTCCTCGGGCTGCGCCCGGCACCGGAGTTCGAGGCGTGGCTGGCGACGATGGGGCTGCTCGACGAAGCCGGCGGCATCCGCGAGGTCGACGCGCACGCACTGACGGAGATCGCCGGAAGGGAGCTCGCGGCATGAGTGAACTGGCCCTGGGGCAAGGCGAGTTGTGGCGGTCGCTGCGCGGCCGTACGCAGGCCCGGATCGGCCTCGGGCGGGCGGGTTCCGCCCTCCCGACCCGGCACCGGCTGGAACTCCAGGCCGCGCACGCCGCCGCGCGGGACGCGGTGCACTCGCCGTTCGAGCCGGACCGGGTCGCGGCGGGGCTGCCGGGCCTTCCGACGGTACGGGTGCGCAGCGCGGCCGGTGACCGGCTGACGTATCTCCAACGCCCGGATCTGGGACGCCGGTTGGACGCGACCGACCGGGCGCATCTGCCGGCGGGGGAGTGGGACGTGGTGTTCGTCGTCGCGGACGGGCTGTCCAGCCGGGCCGTGCACGAGCACGCGGCGACGGTGGTCACGGAGACGGTGACCCGGCTGCCCGGTTGGCGGATCGCGCCGGTCGTGCTGGCCGAGCAGGCGCGGGTGGCGCTGGGGGACGCGGTGGCGGCGGCCATGGGGGCGGCGATGGTGGTCGTCCTGATCGGCGAACGGCCGGGCATGTCGGCGGCGGACTCGCTGGGCGCGTATCTGACGTACCGGCCGGTGCCGGGCGCGACGACCGACGCCGACCGCAACTGCCTGTCCAACATCCGACCGCCCCTGGGCCTGTCGTACGAGGGCGCGGCGGGCAAGTTGGCGGCGCTGATGGGACGCGCGCGGGAGCTGGGGGCGACCGGGGTGGGCCTGAAGGACGAGTCGGACGCGCTGCCGGCGTAGGGCCGGGGCAGGCCTGGAGCTGCCGGCGTAGTAGCGGCGCCGGCGCTAGACCGGCATCCCGCGCCGCAGCAGATCCGCCCGCTCACGCAGGCGTACGGCCCTGTCCTGGGCGTCGGGCACGGGCACCTGGACGTCGGTGAGTCCCGTGAGCCGGTCGGTGGGCGCCGGGCGCCGCGGCTCGATGCCGGCCCGCCCGGCGAGCACCAGCACCGTCGCGACGAAGCCCTCGGAGAGCGCGTCGATGATCGAGTGCCGGGTGCGGTCGTGCAGGTCGAGGAGGGCGTCGACGTACGTCGCGAAGGCGGCCGGGTCGATCTCGCACTCGTCGTTCTCCATCGGACCGAACCCCGAGGGAACGCCCAGCTCCTCCTCGTAGAGCCGCACATGGCGCAGGAAGAGGCGGGCGGCTCCGTTGGAGGGGTTCCAGAGGGTCTCGTCGCCCACGTCGAAGTACTGGCTCACGCGTCCTCCTGGTGTGATCGCCGGCCCGGAACGGTAACAACCCCATGCGGGGCCGTCACCGCCCCGGCAGCGTCAGGCCCAGCGCCCCCTCCCACACCGTCCACGTCCGGCGTCGTACCGGGCCCGCCACGCCCGCGTCCGCGCCGTAGCGGAAGTCCGCGCCCGTGACCGTCACCGTTCTGCCCGAGGCGCGCAGCAGGGAGGCCTCCGCGCCCACCGACACCGGCCGCACCTCCACCTCGGCCAGCCCCGCCGCGCCCGGCGTCACCGACACCGCCTCCACCGGCTGGCCCAGGTCGACCAGCGTCACCCCGTCCACCTCCACCCGGAGCCGGGAGGGCCCGGGCGCGGGCGGCGCGGGCTCCCGGACGGGGCGGGCCGGGACGAGGGTCCGTACGAGCGTCTGGCAGGTCCGCAGCCAGGGGCGCCCGGCCGCCGCCACCGCCGCCTCCACCGCCGGTTCCGACGGCCGCGGAGCCGGCGCGGGGATGCGCAGCGCGCCCAGCACCACCCCGTCGCTGTCGTCGACGAGCAGGTCGAGGCGGCGCTCCACGCCGTCCAGGACCGCCCGCGCGGCGGCCACCGCGCCCGTCGGCACCCCGAGGGAACGGGCGACCGACAGCGCGCCGCCCACCGGCACGAAGGACAGGGCACATCCGGCCAGCTCCCGCTGCCGGTGCAGCAGGGACACCGCGCGCAGCAGCGCACGGTCGTCGCCGACCACCACCGGCCGCCGCGCACCCCGGCGAGCCAGCACCCGGGCGAACTCCTCGGGCCCCTCCGGCATGCAGACCTTCGTGGTCGCACCCGCGCTGAGCACGTCTTTCGCGATCCGGACCGACTCGCCGTCGGTCCTCCGGGCGACCGGATCGATGACCACCAGCAGCTGATCGGAAGTCGCTGAAGTCGCCACCTCGGTCCTGCCTCGCTTCCTCGGGTAGCATCTTTGTGCAAGAGCCCCTTGCGCTATTGCGCCAGGGGCTTCGTCTATTCCGGGGCATCCGGGTCCGACGGGTTCGCGGCCGACCACGGCCGACGGTGGCCGAAGAAGGTCGCCGGTGTATGCGGCACAGGGCTGTGCCGCGTACGCCCCTGACCTTGGACATGCCCCGCCCGGAAGGGGTGTACGCGCGTGCCCGCACTTGTGCTGCTCGGTGCTCAGTGGGGTGACGAAGGCAAGGGAAAGGCGACGGACCTGCTAGGCGGGTCTGTCGACTATGTGGTGCGCTACCAGGGCGGCAACAACGCCGGCCACACGGTGGTCGTGGGCGATCAGAAGTATGCCCTGCACCTGCTCCCTTCCGGAATCCTCTCCCCGGAGTGCACTCCGGTCATCGGCAACGGTGTCGTCGTCGACCCGTCGGTCCTGTTCTCCGAGCTGAACGGGCTGAACGAGCGAGGCGTCGACACGTCCAAGCTCCTGATCAGCGGTAACGCTCACATCATCACGCCGTACAACGTCACCGTCGACAAGGTGACGGAACGCTTCCTCGGCAAGCGGAAGATCGGCACCACCGGGCGGGGCATCGGCCCGACCTACGCCGACAAGATCAACCGCGTCGGCATCCGCATCCAGGACCTCTACGACGAGTCGATCCTGACGCAGAAGGTCGAGGCGGCGCTGGACGGCAAGAACCAGCTCCTGACCAAGGTCTTCAACCGCCGCGCCATCGAGGCCGGGCAGGTAGTCGAGGAGCTGCTGTCCTACGCGGACCGCCTGAAGCCGTACGTCGCCGACACGGTCCTGGTGCTGAACCAGGCACTGGAGCAGGACAAGGTCGTGCTGTTCGAGGGCGGCCAGGGCACCCTCCTGGACATCGACCACGGCACGTACCCCTTCGTGACCTCGTCGAACCCGACCGCGGGCGGCGCCTGCACCGGCGCCGGCGTCGGCCCCACGAAGATCAGCCGGGTCATCGGCATCCTCAAGGCCTACACGACCCGCGTCGGCTCGGGACCGTTCCCGACCGAGCTGTTCGACGAGGACGGCGAGGCGCTGCGCCGCATCGGCGGCGAGCGGGGTGTCACCACCGGCCGGGACCGCCGCTGCGGCTGGTTCGACGCGGTCATCGCCCGCTACGCGACCCGCGTCAACGGCCTGACCGACTTCTTCCTCACCAAGCTCGACGTCCTGACGGGCTGGGAGCAGATCCCGGTCTGCGTGGCGTACGAGATCGACGGCAAGCGAGTCGAGGAGCTCCCCTACTCCCAGACCGACTTCCACCACGCGAAGCCGATCTACGAGACCCTCCCCGGCTGGTCCGAGGACATCACCAAGGCGAAGACCTTCGCGGACCTCCCGAAGAACGCCCAGAACTACGTCAAGGCGCTGGAGGAGATGTCCGGCGCCCCGATCTCCGCGATCGGCGTGGGCCCGGGCCGCGACGAGACGATCGAGATCAACTCGTTCCTGTAGGCGAGGTGGGAACGCCCCGGCGGCTGCGAGGCCGCCGGGGCGTTCTCACATCACCCGGCGCAGACGCTCGCCGATGTCCGCGGCAGCGGGCTCCTGGCCGTGCCTCGTGTACGGGACGAGGGAGAGTTCCCGGCCGTCGGAGGAGAGTGTCAGACGAGAGGTCTCCGGCGCCTCGCAGGACTTCGCGGAGACGGACCGGTCCAGACGGGCTCCGTGGTGGATGAGGACGTTCTGCGCACCGGCGGCGAACGAGTTCACGTCCGCGGACCACACACAGTGCCTTCCGGAGCGGTCGTCCAGTGCGAGGACCCTCCCGCTGATCCAGTCGCCCTGCTCGATCGTGAGGTGCAGCCCCCGGCCCGAGTCCCAGGTGCCGACGTAGGCGGTGGGCAGGTAGTCCCGCGCTTCCTCGTCGCTCAGTCTGAACTCCGTCCGGGTCGGACCCGCCTCGGACTCCGCCCACACCCACGACACGGTGCCGTCGTCGTCCGCCCGCAGCGTCTGCTGCCCTTTCGGGGTGCAGGACTTCGCGTTGCCGCCCGTGGGCAGCACGGCCGTCACCTTCGCCGTGCCCAGAGTGAGGGTGTCGCCCTCGCGGGCGAGGACCGTGCTCCGCCCCCAGCACGTCACCCTGCCGCCGGAGACGACGAAGTCGAGGGGACTCCCCTTGCCGACGGTGGTCCGGGACTCGATCCGGGCGTGTCCCTCCGCACCTGCCTCGGTGACCCAACCGCCGCCGCCGAACACACCGTCGAACGTGTTGTCCCGGCCCTCGGCGCTGACCTGACCGACCAGCCACGGCAGTGACGACAACGTGCCGGCCACCCCCAGAGCGCAGGCCGCGAGCCCGATGCGTGCCCGGCGACGACGCCGCGGTCGTGGTTCCGGCTCTGTCGCCCGCACGCTCGGCGGCCTGATCCCCGCCTCCGGCATGTCCAGCGGGTCCCGGCGCCGACCCGGTTCCCCGTCCTCCTCGACGCCCCACACGTCCGGGAACGTCATCGCGTGCGGCGGCACCGTCACCGCCGTCACCGGGTCGTCGTCCGCGAGGTGCACTTCCGCGTCCAGCAACCAGGCCACGTCGCGGCCGAGGCGGACGAGGAGTTCGTTCGGCAGCCAGGCGCGGGCCACGGCATTGCGGGTGCGGTCGAGTAACTCCCTTACGGAAGGGCGTCGTTCGGGTTGCTTGGTCAGACACTGCCGGACCAGGTCGACGAGGCCTTCCGGCACACCGTCCAGGTCCGGATCCTCGTAGGCGATGTGGAACATCATGCTGTGCAGCCCGGCGTCCTGGCCCTTGAAGGGCAGTCGTCCGGTTGCCGCGTACGTCAGGACCGAGCCCAGCGAGAACACGTCGCTCGCCTGGGACACCGTCTCGCCCCGCACCTGTTCCGGTGACATGAAGGCCGGCGTTCCCAGTACCGCCCCCGGTTCCGTCAGGCTCCCGCCCAGGCTCGCCGTGTAGCCGCGGGCGAGTCCGAAGTCGATGATGCGGGGACCGTCGACGGTCAGCAGGATGTTCGCCGGTTTGAGGTCACGGTGTACGAGCCCAGCCTCGTGGATGGCCTGGAGGGCGAGGCCGAGGCGGTGCGCGAGAACGTGCACGGAGGCCGATGGCAGCGGGCCGAAACCGCCCTCCACCACGGCGTTGAGAGGCGGGCCGGGCACATAGACGGTGGCCACCCAGGGCTTCTCGGCCTCGGTGTCGGCGTCCAGTACGGTTGCCGTCCACTCGCCGCCGACCTTCCGTGCGGCCGCGACCTCGCGGGCGAAGCGGCGGCGGAATCCCGGGTGCTGGGCGAAGCCCGCGTGCACCAGCTTGACCGCGACGGTACGTCCGCCCTCGGACCTCGCCAGATAGACCCGGCCCATTCCACCCGAACCGAGCCGGGCGATCAGACGGTAGGGGCCTATGTACGACGGATCGTCGGACACCAGAGGCTGCATGGGCCGGGATCCTGCCACAGGGGCGGTTGGGCGGGCGGCCCGTTCACCGACGTCTTCACAAAGCCGTGCCGCCTGCCCGGCGGTCTCTCATTGACCGCTCCTTTCCCTTGACCTGCACCGAAATTGACCTGGTCATGGGTCGTTCCTGGTTCCCGGCGCACCCGCCGTACGACCAGCATCTACGCGTGTAGTCCCCGCATGGCTCACTCCTCGCTCCGCCCCCTTTCCTCCCGTCTCAGGAGACCGCATGCCCGTCAGCCCCATGAACCGCCGTGCGTTCGTGAAGAAGTCGGCCGTCACCGGTGCCGCCGTCGCCGCCGCGGGCACCGTGGCCGCGACGCCCGCCCAGGCCGCCGAGCACAGGCCCGCCAAGTCCCCGAAGACCTGGTCGTTCTCCATCCTCGGTACCACCGACCTGCACAGCCACGTCTTCGACTGGGACTACTACAAGGACGCCGCCTACAGCGACGCCAAGGGCAACTCCGTCGGGGTGGCCCGGGTCGCCACGCTCATCAAGCAGCAGCGGGCGGCCAAGGGCGAGCACCGGGTGCTGCTCGTCGACGCCGGTGACATCATCCAGGGCACCTCGCTGGCCTACTACTTCGCGCGCGTGCAGCCCATCACCGACAAAGGTGCGCCGAAGCACCCGATGGCCGTCGCCATGAACCACATGCGCTACGACGCCGCCGCCCTCGGCAACCACGAGTTCAACTACGGCATCGAGGTGCTCCGCAAGTTCGAGCAGCAGTGCCACTTCCCGCTGCTCGGTGCCAACGCGCTGGACGCCAAGACGCTGAAGCCCGCCTTCCAGCCGTACACCGTGAAGCGGATCTGTGTGCCGGGCGCGCCGGACATCAAGGTGGGCATCCTCGGGCTCACCAACCCCGGTATCGCCCTGTGGGACAAGGACAACGTGAGCGGGAAGATGGTCTTCCCGGGGTTGGTGGAGCAGGCGAAGAAGTACGTGCCGCGGCTGAGGGCGCTCGGATGCGATGTGGTGTTCCTGACCGATCACTCCGGGCTCGACGGTTCCACGTCCTGGGGCGACTCGCTCCCGTACGTCGAGAACGCCTCGAACCTGGTGGCCGAGCAGGTGCCGGGCATCGACGCGATCCTGGTGGGCCACACGCACGTCGAGGTGCCCTCGTACACGGTGAAGAACGCGGAGACCGGTGAGGAGGTGCTGCTGTCCGAGCCGTACTGCTGGGGCTACCGGCTGAGCGTCTTCGACTTCGAGCTCGAACTCCACCACGGCCAGTGGAAGGTGACGAGCAAGACGGCGCAGACCCTCAACCCCAAGGACGTGGACGAGGACCCGGAGATCAAGAAGGTCCTGGAGGCCGACCACGAACTGGTCGTGAAGTACGTGAACACGGCGGTCGGCACCTGTACGCAGGACCTCTCCGCGGCGGAGTCCTGCTGGAAGGACGTGCCGATCATGGACTTCATCCACAAGGTCCAGATGGAGACGGTGAAGGCCGGGCTCTCGGCGTCGGACGCGGCGCTCCCGCTGATCTCCGTCGCCGCGCCCTTCAGCCGCACGGCCGACATCCCCCAGGGCAGCGTCACCATCAAGGACATCGCCGGGCTCTACATCTACGACAACACCCTGTACGGCAAGAAGCTGACGGGCGCCCAGCTCAAGGACTACCTGGAGTTCGCGGCGAAGTACTACTACCAGGTCCCGGCCGGCACCAAGGTCGACACCGCGACCCTCACCAACGCCAACAAGTTCTGGGACTACATGTACGACACGGCGGCGGGCGTCGACTACGAGATCGACATCGCGCAGGCCGAGGGCTCCCGGATCAAGAACCTCACGTACAACGGCGCCCCGGTCGCCGACGACCAGGTCTTCGTCGTCGCGGTCAACAACTACCGGGCCAACGGCGGTTCGGGGTATCCGCACATCGCCACCGCCGACATCGCCTACAGCTCCACCAACGAGATCCGGCAGCTGATGATCGACTACGTGACGGCCAAGGGGGCGTTGGACCCGGCCGACTTCGCGGTCACCAACTGGAAGCTGACGCAGGCCGGGACGCCGGTGTTCTGAGCCTCACCGGAAGGCCGCCGCGTGCGTCCGCGCCCACTGCGCGAACGTCCGCGGCGGGCGGCCCAGTACCTTCGCCGCCGTCGGGAGGACGTCCGCGCCGCGGTCGTCGTCCAGGGTGCGGTGCATGATCGCGTCGACGACCTCGGGCGGGAAGCCGTACCTCGCCATGCCCGCGCGGGCCGCCTCGGGCGGTACGGGGCGTACCCGCAGGTCGCGGCCCAGGACCTGGCCCAGCAGCGCCAGCTCCTGCGTCGGCGTCAGGGCCTCGGGGCCGCTCAACTCGTAGGTCGTGCCGGTGTGTTCGTCGGTCGTCAGGGCGAGGGCCGCGATCTCCGCCAGGTCCGCCGGGTCGATGCTCGCCGCCGGGCGGTCCGCGAACGGGATCGCCACCTCGTCGCCCGCGCTCAACTGGCCCGCCCACTGGAGGGCGTTGGACATGAAGCGACCGGGGCGCAGCAGGGTCCAGACGGGGGCGGTGGCGATGACCGCGGCCTCCGCCGCCGCGTGCCAGCGGGCGATCGGGTCGCTGCCCGCGCCGCCGTCCAGGACGGAGAGCTTGACCAGCCGTCGTACGCCCGCCTGCCGGGCCGCCTCCGCGAGCGCCAGGTCATGGGTCGGGGCCGGGGCCGCGCCGACCGGCTGGGCCGACATCAGGAAGGCCGCGGAGACGCCCGCGAACGCCGCCGGCAGGCTCGCCGGGTCGCCCGCGTCGCCGTACACCGGCCGCGCGCCGGCGGGCAGGCGGGCCTCGTCGGGGCGCCGCGTCATGGCCCGTACGGGCACGCCGGACGCCACCAGTCGTCGTACGAGCTCACTGCCCACGTGCCCTGTCGCACCGGTCACCAGGATCATCGCCGTCTCCCTTCGGGTGGGTTCCAGCGTGCGCCGGGCGACTGCGGGGCGCGTCGCACCGGGGGAGGCGTTCGGTGTCCTTCCCGTGGAGTACAGGAACCGACATATCGGGCATACGATGTAAACGTGCGCGTGTCAGCCGACAGAAGAAGGTGAGTGCGATGCGCGTCCTGCTCAAGGCGTCCCTGAACACCGAGAAGGCGAACGACCTCATCCGCAGCGGCAAACTGCCCCAGCTGATGCAGGAGACCATGGAGCACCTCAAGCCCGAGGCCGCCTACTTCACGCTCGACCACGGGGTCCGTACCTGTTACCTGGTCTTCGACATGCAGGACAGCTCCCAGATGCCGCCGACCGGCGAGCCCTTCTTCATGGACCTCGACGCCGAGCTGGAACTGACGCCGGTCATGAACGCCGAGGACTTGCAGAAGGGCCTGTCCCAGCTGCGGTAGAGCCGTTGCCCGGCGGACCTCAACTGAAGATGATCATCGAGCCCTGCGCCAGGCTCCGGGTCGCCGCCGCGTGCAGGCCCAGCCAGACGTGCCGTTCCCGGGCGAAGGGACTGGGGTCGTACGGGGCGGGGACGGCCGGTTCCTCCAGCTCCGTGGGGCCCAGCGGCGGCTGCGGGGCCGCCGGGGGGTTGGCGGGGTCTATGCCGATCGACGGGCCGATCAGCGCCAGCTCCCGCAGCAGGGTCTGCGCGGAGCCCAAGGGGCCGCCGCCCGCGAGGAGTTCGTCGTTGGCCAGCGGATGCGGGAAGTCGACGGGGACGTAGGCGCCCGCGTGGTCGTAGTGCCAGACCAGATGCGACTGCTGGGCCGTCGCCTCGAACATCTCCAGCAACTGCTCGTAGTCCCCGCCGAGTTCGTCGACCGGCGTCACCGGCAGCCCGCAGACCTGGAGCAGGTACGCGCGGCGCAGGAAGTGCAGGGCGTCGTAGTCGAAGCCGGCCACCGGGGCGACCTCGCCGGACAGTCCCGGCATGTACTGGTACACCGGCACCGGCGGCAGCCCGGCCTCGGCGAGCACCTTGTTGTATTGCGCGAGTTCCTCGGCGAACGGGTTGTCGGGCGTGTGGCACAACACGTCGACGAGCGGTACCAGCCACAGGTCACAGGCCAAAGAGGGCTCCTCGGATAGCTCGGTGCGGCACGACGGACATAGCTCCGTGTAGCGGAGTGGTCAGGGAAGAGTAGTCGTGAAGTCCCCATACCCACACCCCGGGTACCCCGCTCATCGCACGAGGCTCATTCCCCGGCCATGCGCTCGATGACCGCCAGCGACTGCGCGTTGTACGCGGCGACGATCTCCCGCGCGACCTTGGTGTCCCGGCGGACCAGCGCGTCGACCAGCCCGGTGTGGTCGGCCCACAGCTCCCCGCGCAGGTCGTCCATCCGGCGCAGGTGCTGCACCGCGCACACCCAGGACTGCACTCGCAGCCGGTGCAGGAAGTCCGAGAGGTAGGGGTTGCCGAACAGGGCGCTCAACTCGCGCCAGAACCGCAGGTCATAGCCGATCAGGACGGTCAGGTCACCGGCCCCGGCGGCCCGCTGGGCCTCCTCGCCGCGCCGCCGCACACCGGCGAGCAGGGCCGGGATACGGGTGGCGTCCGGCTCGTCGACCAGGCCCAGATGGCCGTCGTCGAGCGCCTTGAACATGCCGTCGATGACGAGGGCGCGGGCCTCGATGATGCCGCGGTAGTCCGCGACGGAGTACTCGTGGACCCGGAAGCCGCGATGCTGGTCGGCTTCGAGGAGGCCCTGCGCGGCGAGGTCGACCAGCGCCTCGCGGACCGGCGTCGCCGACACCCCGTACTGCTCGGCGATCTCCTTGACCGTGAACTCCTGCCCCGGCTGGAGCCGTCCGCCCAGCACCTCGTCGCGGAGCGCGTCGGCGATCTGCTGCCGCAGGGTGTTGCGGGTCACGGCGCCGTTGCCGGGCATGGTCGGGCCTCTCCCTGATGGCGGTCGGGTGGCGTGCACGTGTATGTCTACGAGCACGCCACCTTACGCGTTCGGGTTCCCGGTGTTTACCCGCGTAGCGCCGGGAAAGCCCGGCGGCTACTCCGTGTACTCGTCCGCCACGGAGAGCGCCGCGTCCAGCGCGGACAGGCCCTCCTTCAGCTCGGCCTCGGAGACGTTGCACGGCGGCACCACATGGGTGCGGTTCATGTTGATGAAGGGCCAGATGCCGTGCTTCTTGGCGGCGGCGCCGAACGCGGCCATCGGGGCGTTCGCCTCGCCGGCCGCGTTGTACGGCACCAGCGGTTCGCGGGTCTCCTTGTTCCTGACCAGGTCCAGCGCCCAGAACATGCCGACGCCGCGGACCTCGCCCACGGAGGGGTGCCGCTCGGCGAGCTCGCGCAGGGCGGGCTCGACCACGGCCGTACCGAGGTTCTTCGCGTTCTCGACCACGCCCTCCTCCGCCATCACGTTGATCGTGGCGACGGCGGCCGCACAGGCCAGCGGATGCCCGGAGTACGTCAGACCGCCCGGGTAGGCGCGCTTGCCGAAGGTCTCCGCGATCGCGCCGGAGATGGCGACGCCGCCGAGCGGGACGTACCCGCTGTTGACGCCCTTGGCGAAGGTCATCAGGTCGGGCACCACCCCGAACAGGTCGGCCGCGAACCACTCACCGGTGCGGCCGAACCCGGCCATGACCTCGTCGAGGACGAAGACGATCCCGTACTTGTCGCAGATCTCGCGGACGCCCGAGAGGTATCCGGGCGGCGGGACCATGATCCCGGCGGTGCCGGGGATGGTCTCCAGGATGATCGCGGCGACCGTTCCCGGCCCCTCGAAGGCGATCGTCGTCTCCAGGTGCTCCAGCGCCCGCGCGCACTCCTGCTCCTCGGTCTCCGCGTAGAAGCGGGAGCGGTACAGGTACGGCGCCCAGAAGTGCACGACGCCGGCGGAGGCGCTGTCGGAGGCCCAGCGGCGCGGGTCGCCGGTGATGTTGATCGCCTGCTGCGTACCGCCGTGGTACGAGCGGTAGGCGGAGAGCACCTTGGGCCGCCCGGTGTGCAGCCGCGCCATGCGCACGGCGTGCTCGACGGCGTCCGCGCCACCGTTGGTGAAGAAGATCTTGTCGAGGTCGCCGGGGGTCCGCTCGGCGATCAGCCGGGCCGCCTCGGAGCGGGCCTCGATGGCGAAGGCGGGCGCGAACGTGGACAGGGTTGCGGCCTGTTCCTGGATCGCGGCGACGACCTTCGGGTGCTGGTAGCCGATGTTCGTGTAGACGAGGCCGCTCGTGAAGTCGAGGTACCGCTTGCCGTCGTAGTCCCAGAAGTACGACCCCTCCGCGCCGGCGACGGCGAGCGGGTCGATGAGCTCCTGCGCGGACCAGGAGTGGAACACATGAGCGCGGTCCGCGGCCTTCACGGCGGCGCCGACCTCGGGGTTTGGCTGAGGGGTCATGCGGGTGAGCGTAAATGTCCGCGATGCGGAAGCGGTATCGGCGTCCTGTTCTGTGGACGGGGGGTTTCCGCGACAGGTTGTCGGGCTTGGGGTCGCGGATGGTGTGGGGGCGGCGTTACGGAACCGTCGGACCCGGGGCGTCCGTCACCTCGTACGACCGCACTATCGTGAGCCCCACGCACAGGCACGTGTCGGGGGAGTACGGGGAGGGCCTGCGATGGAGAAGCTGGGGGCCGGGGATCCGCAGAGGATCGGGGCGTATCGGCTGCTGGCGCGGCTCGGGGCCGGCGGGATGGGGCAGGTGTATCTCGCGCGGTCGGAGCGGGGGCGGACCGTCGCCGTGAAGCTGGTGCGGGAGGAACTCGCCGCGCAGGAGGAGTTCCGGGCGCGGTTCCGGCAGGAGGTGCGGGCCGCCCGGCAGGTCGGCGGGTACTGGACGGCACCCGTCCTCGACGCCGACACCGAGGCCGCGGTGCCCTGGGTCGCCACCGGGTACGTCGCCGGGCCGAGCCTCCAGCAGGTCGTCGGCCATGACCACGGGGCGCTGCCCGAGCGGTCGGTGAAGATCCTCGCCGCCGGGCTGGCGCACGCGCTCAAGGACATCCACGCCGCCGGGATCATCCACCGTGACCTGAAGCCCTCCAACGTGCTGGTGACGATCGACGGGCCGCGGGTCATCGACTTCGGCATCGCGCGCGCCCTGGAGACGGTGACCGACGGGGGCCTGACCAGGACGGGCGCGCTGGTCGGCTCGCCCGGATTCATGGCGCCCGAGCAGGTGCGCGGCGACCGGATCACGCCCGCGTGCGATGTCTTCTGCCTGGGCTCCGTGCTCGCGTACGCCGCGACCGGCAAGCTTCCCTTCGGCGCCGGGGGCAGTGGCGTGCACGCGCTCATGTTCCGGATCGCCCAGGAGGAACCCGACCTGGAGGGGGTCCCGGAGGGCCTCGCCGATCTCGTCCTGGCCTGCCTCAAGAAGGACCCGGCCGGCCGCCCGACCCTGGACCAGGTCCTGGACCGCACCGGCGCCGAGGACACGGTCTCCGGCGGCCGCTCCCGCGACCCGTGGCTGCCGAGCGCCCTGGTGGCGCAACTCGGACGGCATGCGGTGCGGTTGCTGGAGACGGAGGATCCGGAGGGGGACGGGAGTGGCGGGGGTGGTGTTGGCGGCGGGGGTGCCGGGGCTGCGGGGGCGGGGGCTGCTGGGTTTGCTGGGGCCGCTGGGCAGGCTGGGGCTGGTGGGCAGGCTGGGGCCGCTGGGCAGGCTGGGGCTGGTGGGTTTGCGGGGTCTGCCAAGGCTGCTGGGTCTGCCGGAGCCCCCGGGCAGGTCGGAGCTGCCGGGCAGGCTGGGGCGGCTGGGCAGGTTGGAGCCGCTGGGCAGGCTGGAGCCGCCGGGCAGTTCGGAGCTGCCGGGCAGGCCGGGGCCGCTGGGCAGGCCGGGGCCGCTGGGCAGGCCGGGGCCGTTCAGGGCGGTGCGCGTGTCGGAGGCGTCGAGGGAGCTGGAGGCGCTCAGGGCCTGGGCGGTGAGGTGGCGCCCGAGCATGGCTCTGCCGCTGCCGAGGACGCGCCGCCCGGGCCCGGGCAGCCCGGGGGCGGGGCGCCCTTGAATCACCTGCCCACGGCCGTCGGGCAGTACGGCGGGGCGACCCCTCCGCCGGCCCCGCCCGCCCATCCCGCGTACGGCTACCCGCAGCAGCCGCAGCAGCCGCAGCAGCCGCAGCAGCCTCAGCAGTACGCGCCGCCGCCCCCGTCCACCCCTGCCTACGGTCACCCCCAGCAGCCCTGGGCGCCCGGCGTCCCGGCGCAGTTCAACCCGTACAGCGGCGGCCCCGGCGCCACCCCGCCCTACGGCCCAGGCGCCACCCCGCCGTACGGCCCCGGCGCCACTCCGCCCTACGGCCCAGGGGGCACCCCGTACCCGAACCAACCGCACCCGCAGCCGGAACCCCCGCGCCGCAACGGCCGGTCCACGATCGCGCTCGTCGCCGTCGCCCTGGTCGTCGCGCTCGGCGCCGGTGGCTCGGTCTACGCGCTGATGAGCAGCGGCGGCGACGACCAGGCCGACCCCAAGCCCACGCCCACCACCAGCGCGCCCACGACACCCGGCCCCTCGCCGACCTCCACGGAGCCCTCGCCGACGCCCACCACCTCGGCCCCGGCGGACGGCACCGTCCCCGCCGGCTACCTCGGCACCTGGACCGCGGGCATCGACAACGCGGACGGCCACCACACCCGCCAACTCACCATTCAGCAGGGCGAGGTGGGCGACGCGGTGCTCTCCCTCGTCGCCGACGGCCCCGACTACCACTGCGTGTTCCAGGCCGCGCTCACCGAATCACCGGGCAGCGACGGCCCGTTGGAGATCGGCCCGTCCACGGTCACGGTCGGGGAGCCCGCCACCTCCTGCTCGCCGGGCGCGGCCACCGAGATCACCCTGAAGCCGGACGGCACCCTGGAGCGCGTCAACACCGGCAACGGCGAGAAGCTGACGTACACCAAGCAGTAACGCGGAGTACGCGTCGCGGTAAGGGCGTTGAGGTCGCACGCTCGTACGGTCCCGTCGGTGGAATGGCTGAGCGCAGAGAACCTGGTCGCCGTCGGGACCGCCGTCCTCGGCATCGCCGCGTCCGGGGTCATGGTCTGGTACGAGCGCCGGGTGCCGCGCCGCAAGCGCATCGGGTACCGCGTCCAGATGGACAACCCGATCGGTGACGACGTCCGTTCGGGGCGGGCCAACGTCCGTCTGGGGCTCTTCAACGAGGCCCCGGACATGGCCGACGCCACGCTCGTCCTCCTCCGCGTCGAGAACGACGGCTCGCAGGGCATCGACCGCGACGACTACACGGGCCCCGCCCCGCACGGCCTGACCGCGGTCTTCACCGACCGCACCATCCGCGGCGTCTCGGTCACCCAGCCCACCGACCGCGACCACCTCATGGACCACTTCACCCCGGAACGCGGCTTCGGCTACGAGGGCAACCGGCTGCGCATCCCCCGCGTCCCGCTCAACCGCGGCGACCACTTCAAGCTGCTCGTCCTGCTGTCCGGCGGCGACGTGGGCCGCGGGATACGGCTCACCGGCGGGCTGCGCGAGGGCGAGGTGCACCCCAACCGCAGCGCGACCCCGGACGAGACCCCGCCCCTGCTCAGCGGCCCGGCGCGGCTGTTCACCGCCCTGCTCACGCTCTCCGTCGTCGCCCTCGCCGGCATCATCGTCGCCCGCGACGACACCAGACCCCCGCTCGGCTGCGAACAGGGCAGCCTCACGGTGACCGGCTCGACCGCCTTCGCGCCCGTGGTCAGGACGCTCGCGAAGGAGTACGAGAAGGACTGCGAGGGCGCCGACATCACCGTCCAGGCGCGCGGCAGCGAGGCCGGGGTCGCCGAACTCGCCGCCGAGGGGACGAAGGACGTCATCGCCTTCTCGGACGGAGCCATGGGCGACCGGCTGGGCCTGCACGGCGAGAAGGTGGCCCTGTCGGCCTTCACCCTCGTCGTGAACGACCGGATCGCCCTCGGCGCCCAGGGTCTGTCGAAACAGGACGTACGACGGCTCTACGGCGGCGAGATCACTCGCTGGCGCCAACTCGACCCCGCCCTCCCCGATCTGCCGGTCACCCTCGTCAGCCGCAACGCCGACTCCGGCACCCGGCAGACCTTCCAGCAGCGCGTCCTCGGCACCTGGGAGCGGGTGCCGAGCACGTCACTGGACTGCGTCCACCAGGACGACCGCTCGGCATCCGTCGTGCGCTGCGAACTCGACTCCACACAGGACGTGTTGGAGGCGGTGAGCAAGGTGCCCGGCGCCATCGGCTACAGCGAACTCACCGTCGCGGCGGGCCACGAGGGCGTGCGGACCGTGCCGCTCGACGGCATCGCCCCGTCCGTGAAGACCGACCGCTACCCCTACCGGGGCGTCGAGTACGCCTACACCCACCGCGCCGCGCGGCCCGGTTCGCTCGCCGCCGCCTTCCTCGCCTACCTCGACGAGGCCACGAGCCAGGACGTGATCCGCGAGTACGGCCATCTTCCGTGCGAGCGGCAAGAGGAGTTGTGTGGGTGACGACACCTGACCCACTGAGCCCACTGATCCCACCGACCCCGGGAGAGTGCATGCGTCCCAGCAGAAGAACGGTCCTGACCGTGACGGGAGGGGCCGCGCTGGCCGCGGGTACCGGCGCGGCCGAGGCAGCCGGGGCAGCCGAGGCGGCACCGCTCGGCGGCCGGCCACCGGCCACCGCCCAGCCCCCGACCCGTGAACTCCGAGCACTGTTAAGGGAGATCGACCCCGCCCGCATCGAGGCCACGGTCCGCAAGCTCGTCTCCTTCGGTACCCGCCACACCCTCTCCACCCAGGACGACCCGGCCCGCGGCATCGGCGCCGCCCGCGACTGGCTGCTGGCGGAGCTGCGCTCGTACGCCGCCGGTTCGGGCGGCCGGATGACGGCGGAACTCCAGTCGTACGTCCAGGAACCGGGCCCGCGCATCCCGACGCCGACCCGGATCACCAACGTCGTCGCCACCCTGCGCGGCTCGGTGACGCCGGACCGGATCTACGTCGTCTCCGGGCACTACGACTCCCGGGTCACCGACGTCATGGACGCCACCTCCGACGCGCCGGGCGCGGACGACGACGCGTCCGGGGTGGCGGTCGTCCTGGAGCTGGCGCGGGTGATGGCGAAACGCCGACCCGCCGCGACGATCGTGTTCGCGGCGGTGGCGGGGGAGGAGCAGGGCCTGTTCGGATCGGCTTACCTGGCCCAGCAGTTCAAGGCCGCAGGGGCGGACGTCCAGGGCATGTTCACCAACGACATCGTCGGCAGCCCGACCGCGGACGACGGCACCCGCGACCCGTACACCATCCGGCTCTTCGCGGAAGGCGTGCCGTCCTCGGAGACCGCCGAGCAGGCCGCGATCCGCCGCTCGGTGGGCGGCGAGAACGACTCGGCCACCCGCCAACTCGCCCGCTTCGTACGGGACGTGGCCGACAACGACGCCACCGGCATGCACATCCGCGTCGTCTACCGCCGGGACCGCTACCGCCGCGGCGGCGACCACATCCCGTTCCTCGAACGCGCCTACCCCGCCGCCCGCTTCACCGAGCCCGCCGAGGACTTCGCCCACCAGCACCAGGACGTCCGTGTCGAGGACGGCAAGCAGTACGGCGACCTCCCCGAGTTCTGCGACTTCGACTTCACCGCCCGCGTCGCCAAGGTCAACGGCGCCGCCCTGTGGACGCTGGCGCAGGCCCCGGGCACCCCGAGGGGCGCGAAGATCGTCACGACCCTGCTCACCAACTCCACCCGGCTCGTGTGGACGCGGGGCACGGAACCGGACCTCGCCGGCTACGAGATCGTGTGGCGGGAGACGACGGCGCCCGAGTGGACGCATGTCGTCCCGGTCGGCGACGTGACGACGTACGAGGTCGACCTGTCGAAGGACAACGTCTTCTTCGGGGTACGGGCGGTGAACACGAAGGGGCTCAGAAGCCCGGTGGCCTTCCCCGACCCACAGGCCTGACCGGCCTGACCGGCCTGACCGGCCTGACCGGCCTGACCGGCCTGACCGGGCTGACCTCTAGATCCAGCCCTGCTGCCAGGCGTGATGGGCCGCCGCGTGCCGGGTGGTGGCCCCCAGCTTGGACATCGCGGCGGAGAGGTAGTTGCGCACGGTCCCCTGCGCCAGATGGACCTGCTGGGCGATCTCCGCCACCGACGCCCCGGTGCGGGCCGCCCGCAGCACCTCCAACTCCCGTGCGCTGAGCGGGCAGTCGTCCTCGGTCAGCGCGGACGCGGCGATGTCGGGGTCGACGTAGCGGCGCCCCGCGGCGATGTCCCGGAGGATCTCGGACAGCCGGGCGGCGGGGGTGGTCTTCGGCACGAACCCGCGCACCCCTGCGGCCAGCGCGCGGCGCAGCACGGCGGGCCGGGCGTGCCGGGTGACGAGGACGACGTGGGTGCCCGGCCGCCCGGCCCGGATCTCCTCGGCGGCCCGCAGCCCGTCCGTGGGCGGCATCTCCAGATCCAGTACGGCGATGTCGGGCCGGTGTTCGAGGGCGAGCCGCACGGCGTCGGTGGAGGTCGTGGCCTCCGCGACCACGGTGAGGTCGTCCTCCAGGGAGAGCAGGGCGGCGAGGGCACCGCGCAGGAGATCCTCGTCGTCGGCGAGGAGGAGCCGGATCACTGGGCGGCCCCTGGGTGGGCGGTGTAGGGCGGGGTTGCTCGGCGGTTGTTTGGGTGGGCGGTGTCGGGCGGGGTCGCTCGGCGGTCCCTTGGGTGGGCGGTGTCGGGCCGGTTCACTCGGCGGCCCCCTGCACGGGCAGTGTCGCGGTCACCGTGAAACGGTCGCCGTCCGCCCGCTCCCAGGTCAACTCCCCTCCCGCGCCCCGCAGTCGTTCGGCGAGCCCCCGCAGCCCGGTGCCGTCGGCGCTGTCGGGACGGGTGACGGCCCCGTCGTTGGCGATCCGCAGCCGGACCCGGTCGTCGACGCGTCGGTAGTCGACCTCGGCGGTGCGGGCCTGGCTGTGGCGCAGCACGTTGGTGGTGGCCTCACGCATCACGAGCCCGAGGAGACCGCGGGCGGGGTCACCCAACTGCCCCTCCCGCGCGGCAGGTTCGAGCGACATCCGCGCATCGATCCCGGCCGCCGCCAGCACCCGGGTGGCGTTGGCGATCTCGTCGTCGAGCGTCGTACGGCGAATGCCCTGCACGACGGCCCGCGTGTCCCGCAGCGCGTCCGCGCACAGCTGCCGTATCTCCCGCATCTCGGCGGCGGCGCGGGGCGGATCGGCCTCGGCGAGCCGCGACGCCAATTCGGCCTTCAGGGCGATGACTTGCAGGTGATGGCCCTGGATGTCATGGAGGTCGGAGGCGAACCGCAGCCGCTCGTCCTTCACCGCCAGCTCCGCCTCCAGCCGCCGCGCCCGGTCCAGCCGCCCCGCGATCCGCCACGCCCACAGCGGCCCGAGCACGGTCCACACGGTGAACGCCGTCAGAAAGGCCGGGAAGAGGGCCGCGTAAGCCAACTCGCCGTCGCCGGCGGCCAGACTCACCGCGCCGCCGGGCAGCAGCGCGAACGCGACGGCAGCCCCGATCAGCCACCGTCTGCCGGGGACGGCGGGCAGACCGGCCGCGACGATCGCCACGGTCACGGCCGGGGCGACCGCCCACAGCCCGTAGTTGTGCCGCGCCAACGGCGGTACGGCGAGCACGGCGGCGGCGAGACAGGCGGTGACGATCCATCCCGCGCGCGGCCGCGAGCCCGGCGCCCGCTCCGCCATCGACCCGCCGAGCAGCACGACGGCGGCCACGGCGTGCACGGCCAGCGCCGGCACGACCGGCGCCCGTGCCCACAGCGGCACGTCCCCGTCCAGCGCCCAGGTCCCGTACGCCACCACCAGCACACACAGCACGGTCCCCGGCACGGCCCACCACGTGTACCGCCGGAAACCCGCGAGCCCCGCCCCCTCGTCCACGCGGTCATTGTGGCAGCGGGGAGATGACAGATGTCATACGACGACGTGCGTGCTCGGCACTACTGCCGTTTTTCGGCCCCCGCGACCCTGAACGGCATGACGCACATCAACACGGCACCGCTGACCCGCCGTTGGCCGACGTTCGCGGCGCTCGCGCTCTGGGCGGCCCAGGCGGCGGCGAGCGCGTCGGACACGTTGGCGGACTCGGTCGAGGGGTTCGGGCAGGTGCTGCCGCTGCTGCCCCTCCTCTACGTGGTGATCAACCAACTGGGCACACCCAGGGCGACCTGGCCGGTGCTGGGCGGGGGCCTGGTCCTCGTCCTCGGCCTCCAGGCCCTGGACGTGGTCTCACCGGCGGGCGCGATGATCGGCATCGCACTGGCCGTACTGCTGTGGGGGCCGCTGCGGGGCGCGCCGCGCGCGTGGGGCTTGCAGGCGGCGGGGGTGGTGGGCTTCGGGGCGCTGGCGGTGACGGGGCTGGTGGTGGACCCGGAGGTGGGGCGGTGGGTGGTGGCGGCGGGATGGCTGGGCCACGGGGTGTGGGACCTGGCGCATCTGACGCTGGAGAGGCTGAAGGGGGTGGTCGCGCCGACCTTCGCGGAGTGGTGCGCGGTGGTGGACGTGTTGGTGGGGGCTGAGCTGCTGATCGCGGGGTGACTGCGCCCACCCGGGGGCGCGGGGAACCGCGCCCAGCCGCGACGCACCCGCACGACAACCCGGCTGCTCCCCGTCACCTGGGCTCAGGCGGCCGCTGCCGAGGCATGTTCGGCCGCGTGCCCCCCGCCCCCGGAGGCAACGGAAACCTCCCCTGCACCACGTTCGCGTCCGCCCGCGGCGCCCCCGCCACCGCCGTCTGGATGCCCAGCGGCGCGGACCCGGTCCGGAACTCCACCATCCAGTCCGTCGTCTCCACACGCACCAGCTCGGTGATGTCCTCCGAGAACCGGCGCAGCACCCCGAGACACCGCTCGGCGGCCTCCCCGGCGGTCCCCTCGGCCGGCCCCAGCACCTCCCGCACACTCTCCGAGGCCCAGTCGAACTGGAGCACCTGGAGCCGCCGCTGTACGGCCTGCGCGGTGGCCACGTCCCTTATCCACCCGGACGTGACCCCGAAGAACCGATCAACCGCGACGCACGCGACGGCGAGCAGCAGCGCGAGATACCCCCAGGCCGCGACGGAGCCGACCACCCCGGTGAGGTCGAGCAGCGGCAGCGAGGCCCCGGCGAGCGCACCGGCCGCCGCCCCGCCCCGCAGGGCCCGCGCGCCCCGCCGCTTCCACACCCGGTCCGCGAGATACCAGGCGGCGGTGTCGAGCGCCCCGCGCTCCACCCACCGGTACAGCTCGTCCAGCCGGGGCGCGGGCTCGCCCCAGTCCCCGAGGGGGAACGTCCGCCCCGTCAGGTCGCCCGGCCGCGGCCCGGCCGCCTCCCCGCCCCGCTCGTCCTGAGGCGGACCCTCGGGCTGCATCTCCGGCTGACCCACCCGGCACTCCCTCCACGACCGATCACGACTGATCACGCTGCGTAATGCACGTGTGACGCATGATGCCGACGTGCCGGACCTTTCCTACCTCCCAATGGGTGGCGAAGGGACGGCTTTCACCTCTTTTCCGCCCGGAAGTGGGCCTTGATCAGGTATAGGACTCGTCGTCATCTCACTCGAAAGAGTGCCGGGGCGATGCCTGCGTGGAGCACGTAGGCTCAAGACAGAGGACAAGACACAGACCTAAGAGCGGGAGCTGATCGTGATCCCCGGTGGTGGCCAGCCCAATATGCAGCAGCTGCTCCAGCAGGCCCAGAAGATGCAGCAGGACCTGGCGAACGCGCAGGAGGAACTGGCGAGGACCGAGGTCGACGGCCAGGCCGGCGGCGGCCTGGTCAAGGCGACGGTCACCGGCTCCGGTGAGCTGCGCGCCCTGAAGATCGACCCGAAGGCGGTGGACCCGGAGGACACCGAGACCCTCGCCGACCTGATCGTGGCGGCCGTACAGGCGGCCAACGAGAACGCGCAGACCCTCCAGCAGCAGAAGCTCGGCCCGCTGGCCCAGGGCCTGGGCGGCGGCATCCCCGGCCTGCCGTTCTAGGACAGGCCCAGGACCGAGCCCGCCTTCCTCAGAGGGCGGTCCGCCAACTACCGTACGTACGTGTAAGGAACCCCAGGAAGGACGGCAGTCCGTTGTACGAAGGCGTGGTGCAGGACCTCATCGACGAACTGGGGCGGCTGCCCGGCGTCGGTCCCAAGAGCGCCCAGCGGATCGCCTTCCACATCCTCCAGGCGGAACCGACGGACGTACGGCGGCTCGCGCAGGCGTTGATGGAGGTCAAGGCGAAGGTCCGCTTCTGCGCGACCTGCGGCAACGTCGCGCAGGAGGAACTGTGCAACATCTGCCGTGACCCCCGCCGCGACCCCTCCGTCATCTGCGTGGTGGAGGAGCCGAAGGACGTGGTGGCGATCGAGCGCACCCGGGAGTTCCGGGGCAAGTACCACGTCCTGGGCGGCGCCATCAGCCCCATCGAGGGCGTGGGTCCCGACGACCTGCGTATACGAGAACTTCTCGCGCGGTTGGCCGACGGGACGGTCACGGAACTGATCCTGGCCACGGACCCGAACCTGGAGGGCGAGGCGACCGCCACCTACCTCGCCCGCATGATCAAGCCCATGGGCCTCAAGGTCACCCGCCTGGCCAGCGGCCTCCCGGTGGGTGGCGACCTGGAATACGCGGACGAGGTGACCCTCGGCCGCGCCTTCGAGGGGAGACGACTCCTAGATGTCTGACGCCACACTGCACGCCACTGCGCAGGACCCCGACGACTTCGCGGTCCAGATCGCCGACCAGGTGGAGAGTTTCCTGGTGGCGGTGACCGAGGTGGCGAAGGGCGACGAGCCCGACTCGGCCGTCCCCTTCCTCCTCCTGGAGGTCTCCCAGCTCCTGCTGGCCGGCGGCCGCCTGGGCGCGCACGAGGACATCGTGCCGGACGAGCGCTACGAGCCCGACCTGGGCCCGGAGCCGGACGTGGACGAACTCCGCGAGAACCTGGCCCGCCTGCTGGAGCCGATCGACGTGTACTCGGAGGTCTTCGACCCCTACGAGCCGCGCAAGTCCCCGGTCCCGGCCCGCATCTCCGACGACCTCACGGACGTCATCACCGACCTCCGCCACGGCATGGCCCACTACCGCGCGGGCCGCACCACGGAGGCCCTGTGGTGGTGGCAGTTCTCCTACTTCTCCAACTGGGGCACGACGGCGTCGGCGACCCTCCGCGCCCTGCACTCGGTCCTGGCCCACGTCCGCCTGAACCAGCCCCTGGAGGAGTTGGACGGCCTGGACACCGACCAGAGCATGGGCGACGAGACCCTGGAGTTCGAGGCGGGCAAGGTGATGGCGGAGGAGATCGGGGAACCGCTGGGGGTACGTCCGGGGAAGTAACCGCCTTTTTCCTTTTTCCGTACGTTGTGGGGCGCGGCGAGTACGCTGCGCCCCACAACGCGTTTACGGGGACGGGGGCGTTCGGTGGCGGACGAGGCGTGGGCGGGGCTGGCGGAGGCGATCGGGGCGATCCGCTCCGAGCTGCGGCAGGCGGCGCGGGACGGGGCGGGGGATGAGATCCAGTTCCGGACGGGCGCGGTGGAGATCGAGTTCGCGGTGGACGTGAAGCTGGACGGAGAGGCGCGGGCGAAGGTCCTGGTGCTGCCGTTCAGCGCGGAGGCGAAACTCGCACGGTCCAAGGGCACGACGAACCGAGTGAAGATCACGCTCCAGCCGGTCGACGCCGAGGGGACGGATCTGCGTATCAAGGACGACTCGGGGGAACGCCCCAAATAACGGGGGGCACGGGGGTGTTGGCCTGTGGACGTGCGGCGGGTCGTGGAGGTCTGGAATCCGGTCGGGAAGTGTGCGGGGACGGGCTACCTGGTTGCGGATGGGTTGGTCCTGACGGCACTTCACAATGTGCTGGGCTGCGACCAGGTGGAGGTCCGGCGGCTGGGTGACGAGGGGGCGGCGTGGGCGGCGGCTGAGGTGCGCTGGCCGGAGACGCTTCCTGACCTGAAGAGGGAGCCGCAGGCCGACGCGGCGTTGGTCGCGATCACGGACCCGGGGTGGCGAGCGCTGTCGGGCGTCGAACCTGTCAGATGGGGCAGGATTGACAGGTCGGTGGTGGGGGAGAAGCGGCTGGGGTGCGTCGCGGTCGGCTTCCCCCGGTCGGAGGTCCGTGACGGTCTCCGGGACACCAAGGAGATCCGCGGCCACATCGAGACACTGACCGGGCTGAAGTCCGAGGGGCTGATCACGGCATACGTCGACGATGTCGCCGTTCCCAGCAAGCCGGACGAGAAGTCGCGGTGGGCGGGGGCGTCGGGGGCGGCGTTGTTCGCGAGGGGGCGGCTCGTCGGAGTCGTGACGACCGACCGGCAACGGGACTATGAAGCCGACCAGTTGACGGCGGTGTCGGTGGCGTCGCTGGCGGCTCGCCCGGGATTCGCCGTGGAGGTGAGGGCGGCCGGGGCGGAGCTGATCCCGGAGGAGGTCACGGCCGCGGATGAGGAGCGGGCGCGCACGGCGTACGACGTCGAGGTCCGGCGAGGCGTGAACAACTTGCCGGAACTGCCGTCGCCGATCTTCGTCGGCAGGGCGGAGGCGATGGCGGCCCTGGAGCGTGCTCTGGCCGCGGATTCGCAGACGATCACCCAGACGGTGCACGGACTGGGCGGAGTCGGGAAGACGACACTGGCCCTGCACTACGCCCACGACCACGTGGGGGCGTACCGGATGGTGTGGTGGATCCGCGCGGACACGCCTGAGCTGATCGAGGCGGGCTTCGCGGCACTCACGCTCCGCCTGCGGGGCGGGGAGACGGAGGGCGACCTCACGACGGCTCAAGCCGCCGAGTGGGCGGTCGGGTGGTTGCAGACGCATCCGGGGTGGCTGCTGGTCTTCGACAACGCGGAGAGGGCGGAGGACGTGTATGCCTGGACAGGCCAACTCCGGGCTGCGGGCCGCCACTTGATCACCAGCCGGTACAAGAGGGGCTGGGTCTGTGATCCGATCCCCTTGGCCGTGCTGGACGAGGACGCCTCGCTGGCGCTTCTCTCCCGCCTCGGCGGTGCCGACGACGAGGACGAGGCCCGCGCGCTCGCGGACGACCTGGGCCATCTCCCCCTCGCCCTGGAACAGGCGGGAGCCTTCATCGGGCAGACCGGGATCACGATCGCCGAGTACCGGGACATGCTGCGCAGCCACCCGGACCGCACCACGGACGCGGCGCCGGGTGGTTCGGACCCCGCACGGACGGTGGCCCGGATCTGGCGCATCACCCTGGACGCACTCCAGGAACGGGACCCTCGGGCCGTGGAGATCCTGAGGATCGCCGCGTGGTACGCCCCGACGGGCATTCCACGCACCCTGCTCGCGCCGCTGGCCGAGGACGCGCTCGACCTCGCACAACTCCTCGGGCTGTTGGCCGACTACAACATGATCACGCTCGACGAGGCGGGAATCGGCGTGCATCGCTTGGTCCAGACGGTGGCGCGAACGCCGTCGGAGTCGGGAGGTGATCCGCATCGCGAACCGGACCGCATCAGGGCTGCGTGTGATCGGGCCGTGGAGCTGATGCTGGTCGGGCTACCGGACGATCCCAAACGAAACGTCGCAGGTTGGCCAACCTGGAGGGCCCTGCTCCCTCACGTCGAAGCGCTCCTCGACGTGGTGAACCCGGAGGAGGACACTGCCGAGATTGACCTGATGCTCACGCTGGCGGGGAGCTTCGTTGAAGGGCAAGGGCAGCTGAGCCAGGCCATTGGGTACTTCAAGCGCTCTCTGGCGGCGGCCACGCGACTGAAGGGTGAGGATGACCCGAGCACGCTGACCTCGCGGAACAACCTGGCCGCCGCATATCAATCGGAGGGGGATCTGGTGCGGGCCATTCCGTTGCTAGAACGGACGTTGGCGGATCGTGTGCGGGTGTTGGGTGAGGATCATCCGCGCACGCTGACCTCGCGGAACAACCTGGCTGGCGCGTATGAGGCGGTGGGGGATCTGGGGCGGGCCATTCCGTTGCATGAGCGGACGTTGGCGGATCGTGTGCGGGTGTTGGGTGAGGATCATCCGGACACGTTGTCCTCGCAGAACAACCTGGGTTCCGCGTATGAGGCGGTGGGGGACCTGGGGCGGGCGATTCCGTTGCTTGAGCGGACGTTGGCGGATCGTGTGCGGGTGTTGGGTGAGGATCATCCGGACACGTTGCTCTCGCGGAACAACCTGGCTTACGCGTACCGGGCGGCAGGGGATCCGGACAGGGCGATTCCGTTGTACGAGCACGCATTCGCCGCCTGTCTCCGAGTGCTGGGCGAGGACCACCCGACGACACGGCTCGTGCGCGACAATCTGGCCGTTGCACATGCCGAGGAATCCTGACCTAAAGCCCCGCATCCTCCAGCACCGCCCGCAAGCACCCCGTCTCCACGAAGGGTGCCGTAACCGTCGGCTCGCTGTACCACCTGAGCGGCCACGTGTTCCCGTCCAGCGCCGGAATCCCGATGTACGTGACGGTCCGCGACCCTCTCCCGCCGAACCGCTGCACCCCCAACGGCCAGCTGTACGCACGCACTTCGCCGGGCGCGAGCAGGAAGTACATCCACCGGAACCCGAGCACCTCGCACACGATCGGCCCGGCGTCGCCGTCGGTGGCCTCGATGAGTCTCGCGGCGACCCGCTCCCCACGCACCCCCTCGATCCGTACGGCGTCGAAGTGGATCCCGGCGAGACAGAGTTGGTGGCCGGATGCGGGGACCCACTCAAGGGGGTCGATTGCGTTCGTCATGGTCACACGGTGGCGTCGGCGAGGCTACGCTCGGTAGTGACTGAGGTGATACACGCCGGGGTGTATCGGTCGGAGGTGCGTCCTGTGTCAGGTCAGTACAACTCCCCGCCGCCGGCGCCGGTGGCCTGGCGCTACAGCGGCAACCAGCTCAAGCGTTGGCGCACGAAGGCGAGCGTCAGCCGTGAGCAACTCGCCGCCGCGTCCAACTACTCACCGGACACGATCAAGGCCATGGAGCAGGGCGTGCGGATGCCGACGCCGCGTGTGCTGGACGTGGCGGACGACATGTGCGGGGCGGAGGGGTTGCTGAGCTCGGCCAAGGAGTACCTGCAGAGGGAGAAGTTCCCGGCGCGGGCGCAGGACTTCATGGAGCGGGAGAAGGAGGCGATCAGTCTCTGGTGGTACGAGACCATGCATGTCCCTGGGTTGTTGCAGACGAAGGCGTACGCACGGGCGCTCAGCCAGAACCACGTCCCGCCCCTGGACGAGGAGACCGTCGAGGAGCGGATCTCGGCCCGCGTGGAACGGCAGGCGATCCTCAACAGCCGAAAGCCACCAGTGGCTTTGAGCTTCGTTCTCTACGAGGCGGTACTGCGTGCTCCCCAGGTGGGCGCTGAGGAACTGCGTCACCTGCTTGAGGTGTCCCGTCCGTGGAACGTCGTGGTGCAGGTGCTCCCCTTCGAGCGGGCGGTGGCAGCGGCACTCATGGGCCCTCTGGTGCTACTGGAAACCCGTGATCACGAGCGCTTCGCGTATGCGGAGGGTCAGTTGGGCAGCGAGCTGTCGGCTGATCCAGAAGCTGTCAGTCGTGCGATCGAGCGGCTTAGCATGATCCGCGCCCAGGCCCTCAGCCCAGGCGAGTCGACCCGTTTCATCGAGCGGATGGTGGATCAGCCATGAGTGAGCAGCTGAACTGGTTCAAGTCGAGCTACAGCGACTCCGAAGGCGGCGCCTGCGTCGAAGTAGCGTTCGCCACCGCAATCCACGTCCGAGACTCCAAGCTCCCCTCCAGCCCCGAACTCCACATCCCCGCCCCCGCCTGGTCGGCGTTCATCTCCGCAGTTCAGCCCGGAGCTTGAGCCTCGGGCCCCGAGCCCTTCCCGTGGGGTTTACCGCTCTAGGTTCGCGGCGAACAAGCAAATAATTCGGCCCCGGTCGGTGCTACGAACACCGGCTCCGGGGCCTGACCTACGGATCGAAGGAACCTCGATCGTGGCTTACGCCCAGCCTAGCCCTGCCCTGCCGTCCCCGTCGCACCCCATGGCCGGAGGTCAGGACGCAACTGCATGCATTGCTCCAGAAGCCACATGTAAATCTCACTGTGGTTGCCATCCGGCACGGCCTTGACCTGGACCTTTCCATGGGTGAACTCCAGCCGCACGGTCTCCGGAGCATGGCGCCGGCGCCACCGTCCAGCTCCCCGACCCGGTGAACATCACCCTCGACACCGAGCCCCTCAAGGAGTTCGTGGACTGATCACAGCCCCCACAACCCCTTGCCCAGCGCCGTGACCCCGCCCGTCAGCGCGAGCAGCAGGACCAGCAGGCGGGCCCGCTGCTCGGGGATGCGCGAGGCGAGCGTCCTGCCGATGACGCCGCCCGCCGTCATGGCCGCGACCACCGCGATCCACCTCGGCGCGCTCAGCTCCGGCACCCCGTTCGCCGCGACCGAGAAGGCGTTGACGACCACGCCGTAGAACATCGCGTTCGGCACGAACTCCCGTACCGTCCAACCGGCGTTGAGGGCGTACAACGACACCGGCGGGCCGCCCACGCCCGCCGCAGAGTTCATGAAACCGCCCGCCGCCCCGGCCACAACCGCACCTTTCGTGCCGCGCAGGGCCGGGAGGCGGGCGCCGCGCATGACCAGGAGGACGGCGACGGTCACCAGTCCTCCCATGACCAACAGGAGCACAGGTTCCGGGAGTCGGCGTGTCATCCAGGCGCCCGCGGGCACCGTGCAGGCCGCCGCCACGCACAGCGGCACCATCGCGGCCGGGCGCACCCGCCGCCACCCGCCCACCAGCCCGACGACACAGATGATCCCCGAGGCACAGTTGGCGAGCACCACCCCCTGCGCCGGTCCGAGCAGCAGGATCAGGGCGGGTACGGCGACCAGGGCGAAGCCCATGCCGGTGAGCCACTGGACGGAGGAGCCGAGCAGAACGATGCCTCCCAGCAGTACGTCGCCCTGCCAGTCGCCTGTCATGGTTCGGTCTCCTTCGCCCGGAACGTGGTGCGTCTGCGTGCTCGCGGGCGCCATGATGACCGTATGACGGGGGAGTCGGGGGCCGAGGCGGTGGGTCGGCGGTCCATCGCGGCCGGGCAGGGAGTACGGCAGGCGCTGACCGGGGACGGCTCGGTCGCGCTGTACGCCGAGAAGTCGGTGAACCTTCCGGCGGAGGCGTTCGCGCTGCCGGCCACGGCGCCCGAGGGGCTGGTGAACCTGCCGGACCGGACGTCGCTGTTCGTGGGCCGCGCGCGGGAACTGGCGCTTCTCGACGAGGCGTTCAGGGAGGCGAACGGGGTCGTCGTCCAGGCCGTCCACGGGCTCGGCGGCATCGGCAAGTCGACGCTGGCGGCGCACTGGGCGGCGGGGCGCGTGGGGTCGTACAACCCGGTCTGGTGGATCACCGCGGAGACGGCGGCCGATCTGGACACGGGGCTCGCGGAGTTGGCGGTCGCCTTGCAGCCGGCGCTGCGGGACGTGCTCTCCCGGGAGGCGTTGCGGGAGCGGGCGGTGCAGTGGCTGGCGCGGCACGAGGGGTGGCTGCTGGTGCTGGACAACGTGGCCGATCCGGCGGATGTACGGGGGCTGTTGGGGCGGGCCACGGGCGGGCGGTTCCTGGTCACGACGCGGCGGGCCAGTGGGTGGCACAAGATGGCGCGGCCCCTGGCGCTGGACGTGCTGTCACCTGCGGAGGCGGCCGAGCTGTTCGCGCGGATCGACGGGCCGGGGGAGGAAGTCGACGTACTGTGCCGGGAGTTGGGGTATCTGCCGCTGGCCGTCGAGCAGGCAGCCGCCTACTGCGCGGAGGCGGGGATCTCGGCGGGGCGGTATCTGGAGCTGCTGGGCGCCTATCCCGAGGAGGTGTTCGCGCAGTCGGCGGAGGGGACCGATCAGGACCGTACGGTGGCGCGGGTGTGGCGGGTCTCCTTGGACCGGCTGGCCGATACGCCGTTGGCGGGGCGGATTCTGGGGGTGGTGGGGTGGTGGGCGTCGGAGGGGATTCCGCGGGCCTATCTGGAGGCGATGGGGACGCCGGTGGAGGTCACGGAGGCCGTGCGGCGGCTGGCCGCGCACAGTCTGGTCAAGGTGCATGAGGACGACACGATCTCGGTGCATCGGCTGGTGCAGGCGGTGGCGCGGGCGGAGGGCGGGGCGGGGCATGACGCCGCCCTCGTGCTGCTGAGCAACGCCGACAGGTTCCGCGGCATCGACGCGGACGTGCGGTGGCTCACGCATCTGGAGGCGCTCGCCGGTCACACCGATCCGGAGAGCGACGGCGAGCACGAAGCCTGGCTGTTCAACCTGGGCGGGCTCAAGTCCTCCCAGGAGTACGGGCACAGCCGCAGGACGGAACTGCACGAGCGGGCGGTGGCGGCGGCGGAGCGCGCGTTCGGGCCCCGTGCCGAGTTCACCTTCTCGTTTCGCCGGAACCGTGCCGAAGGCTATGGGTACGCCGGTGATCACGCCCGCGCGATCGAGTTGCTGGAGCGGGATCTGGCCGACCACGCGCGGGTGTTCGGCGCGCGAAACCCGGGGACGTTCGAGATCCGGGCGGACCTGGCCGAAGTTCTCCTGGACGCGGGACAGTTGCAGGAGGCGCTGAAGCTGGCGAAGAGGAACGCGACGCGAGCCGAACGGGTCCTGGGGAGCGAACACGAGGTCGCTCTCGGGGTGTGGTCGGCGTGGGCCAAGGCGCTGCGGTACAGCGTCGAGGAGGACGACGGCGCCCACGCGGCCGAAGCCGCCCACGCGATCGAGACATGGCTGGCCAGGGTCGAGGCGGCCCAGGGCGAGGACAACAGGTTCTACGACCATGTCCACTGGGAGCTCATCTGGGTCCGCGCGGCCGCCGGGGACATCGAGGAGGCCACGGTTCTCTTCGAGCGGTGCATCGCGCGCAGGGAGCGTCTCTACGGTGAGACCAGCCGGGCCGCCCTCAACACCCGCCGGGCGTTCGCCACGTTCCTGTGGGGTACGGTCGGCGCCTCCGACCGCGCCCGCGAGCTGCTCGCCCAGCTCATCGCCGACTGGGAACGACTGCTGGGCGAGACCCCGCATCTCGAAGAGCTCCGAGCGCACTACGCCCGTCTGGCCTCCCCACCGGAAGCGACCGGCTGATCACCCTCCGTACCTTGTCCCCTTCCTGGCTCTCCCCTGCATCTCACCTGCACCACCCCTAACCAGCGCCACGCGAACCTGGAGTCACTTCCGAAGCGGAGCACCGAAAACCGCACCGGGAGCCAACCCCCCTCGCCCGCACTGGAGATGAGATGACCCCTCGCCCGATAACCAAGCGTGTAGCCGTCGTCACCGCCGGTGCCCTCGTCGCCGTCGGCACCTTCGCCGCCGGGGTCGGTGTCGCCGGGCCGGAGAAGCAGCAGCACGCCAAGAAGCCCGCCAAGGCCGAGATCGCCGCCCTCTTCGACGGCTGGAACGCCGCCCTGCGAACCCGCGACGCCGAGACCGTCGCCGACCGGTACGCCAAGGACGCGGTGCTGCTGCCGACCGTCTCCAACAAGGTCCGCACCGACCACGCCGGCATCGTCGACTACTTCGAGCACTTCCTCAAGAACAAGCCGGTCGGCAAGAAGATCGAGACGCACATCAACGTCCTCGACGCCAACTCCGCCCTCGACGCGGGCGTGTACGAGTTCACGCTCACCGACCCCGACACCGGCGCCAAGCGCGTCGTCAAGGCCCGCTACACCTACGAGTACGAGAAGCGCGACGGCAAGTGGAAGATCGTCAACCACCACTCTTCGGCGATGCCCGAAGGCTGATCCGCACCACCAGCCCACCCCCTGGCGCATCCGCCAGTGTCACGGTCCCGCCGTCGTCGGTCACCAGTTGTTTGACGACGGCGAGGCCGAGTCCCGACCCGGAGCGCCCGGTCAGACCCTGGCCGCGCCAGAAGCGGTCGAAGGCGCGGGACTTCTCCGCGTCGGACATGCCCGGCCCCTGGTCCCGCACGGTCAGCAGGATCTCGTCGCCCCGCGCCTCGTGGGCGACCGTGATCGTGGCGCCGTCCGGCGACACCTCCAGGGCATTCGAGAGCACGTTGTCCAGCACCTGGTCCAGATGACCGGGGCTGGCCAGCACCAGCAGCCGGCCGTCGGCGGTACTCCCCCCCAGCGCGATGGTGACTCCGCGCTCGTCGGCGGCCGGCCTCCACACGTCGAGGCGTTCGGCGACGATGTCCCCGAGCGACAACGGCTCCGCGGCCGACACCTTCGCCTCCGCCCGCGCCAGCACCAGCAGCCCGTTCACCAGGCGGCTCATCCGGACCACCTCGGCCGTCGCCTGCTCCACGTCCTCCCGTACGAACTCGTCGTCCACGCCGTCCGCGATGTTGTCCAGGGACAGCCGCAACGCCGTCAGGGGCGTGCGGAGTTGATGGGAGGCGTCCGCCACGAAGATGCGCTGGGAGGCGACCAGGGTGTCCAGGCGTTCCGCGCCCTGGTTCAGGGTGCGGGCCAGCGTCTGGGTCTCCGGCGGGCCCGTCACCGGCGAGCGCGCGGTCAGGTCGCCGTCGCTGAACTTGCTGGCCATGGCGTTGAGTTCGCGGAGCGGGGCGGTGATCCGGCGGGCGGCGTACGCGCCGATCGCGGCGGCGGCCGCGATGACCAGCACGGCGAGCCCGGCCCGGAAGCCCCAGATGCTCCAGAGCCGCCTGGTCATGTCCGAGGTCGAGAAAACGATCCGTACGGCGGCCTTCTCGCCCTCGACGGGGACGGTGACCGTCAGATGGCTGCCCCAGACGAAGTCGGAACCCCAGTCGGTGGTCGGCTTGCCGTCCCGCACGGCCCGGGTCAGCGCCGCGTCCGCGACGGGAGTCCTCAGCTTCGGGTCACAGGCGGCCGTGGGCGTCGCCTGGACGTCGCCGTACGCTCTGGCGACGTCGTGCAGGGCCTGGCACGAGGAACTGGTGCCGTTGCCCAGCAGCACCGCCATGGTGTTCGCCTCGCGCAGGAGGGACTGCTCGGTGTCGTCCCGGAGCTGATCCGTGAGCGTGAACGCCACCGGCACCGTGAACAGCAGGATCGCCACCGCGACGAGCAGGATGTAACTCTGGATGAGCTGCCGGTTCATGAGGGCGACGCGTCCCCTGCGATCTCCAGCCGGAAGCCGACGCCCCGTACCGCCTCGATGGTGACGGCGCCCGCCAGCTTCCGCCGCAGGGCCGCCACATGGACGTCGAGGGTCTTGGTCGGGCCGAACCAGTTCGCGTCCCAGACCGCTTCCATGATCTGCTCGCGCGACATCAGCGCGCCGGGCTCCTCGGTGAGGAAGGCCAGCAGGTCGTACTCCTTGGGGGCGAGGGCCACCTCCGCGCCGTCCAAGCGGACCCGGGCCGCCTTGCGGTCGATGGTGAGGCGGCTGCCGTAGCGGTCGGGACCGGCCGCCGCGACCTCGGTGCGCGGCTGGGCGCGGCGCATCACCGCCCTTATCCGCGCGATGACCTCCCGCACCCCGAACGGCTTCGAGACGTAGTCGTCCGCGCCGAGCTCCAGGCCGACCACCCGGTCCGTCTCGTCGCTGCGCGCGCTGATCACGATGATCGGCACGTTCCCGCGCTCGCGCAGCGCCTTGCACACGTCGAGGCCGTCGGTGTCGGGCAGACCGAGATCGAGGAGTACGACGTCGTAGGGCTCCGCGTGCCCCAGGGCCGCCCCGCCCGTGGTGACCCAAGCCACCTCGAAGCCGTAACGCAGCAGTCCGCGCCGGAGCGACTCGGCGACCGGCTCATCGTCTTCCACCAGCAGTACGCGCACAGGCGAACCCTAGTGCTTGAAGTTTAAAGACGGCCGGTGGCGGGTGACCTGGACCACTTTGCCGAGTGTTCATCGTCCGGGTGGGCAGGGTCGTGCTGGGCGTCCGGGTCTCACCATGTGGCATCACGAAGGTCGATTTCGGACGCTCGTTAGACTGAGCCGACCGCAGTACATATGCGTATGTGCGGATAGTGACTGACTGAGCGAGGAGCGCACGTGGGCCTTGTCGTGCAGAAGTACGGAGGCTCCTCCGTAGCCGATGCCGAGGGCATCAAGCGCGTCGCCAAGCGGATCGTGGAAGCGAAGAAGAACGGCCACCAGGTGGTCGTCGTCGTTTCCGCGATGGGCGACACGACGGACGAGCTGATCGATCTCGCCGAGCAGGTATCCCCGATGCCTGCCGGGCGTGAGTTCGACATGCTGCTGACCGCCGGAGAGCGTATCTCCATGGCCCTGCTGGCCATGGCGATCAAAAACCTGGGCCACGAGGCCCAGTCGTTCACCGGCAGCCAGGCGGGTGTCATCACCGACTCGGTCCACAACAAAGCGCGGATCATCGACGTCACGCCGGGCCGCATCCGGGAGTCCCTCGACAAGGGCAACATCGCCATCGTCGCGGGCTTCCAGGGCGTCAGCCAGGACAAGAAGGACATCACCACGCTCGGCCGCGGCGGTTCCGACACCACGGCCGTGGCGCTGGCCGCCGCCCTCGACGCCGAGGTGTGCGAGATCTACACCGACGTGGACGGCGTGTTCACCGCCGACCCGCGCGTGGTGAAGAAGGCGAAGAAGATCGACTGGATCTCCTTCGAGGACATGCTGGAGCTCGCGGCCTCCGGTTCCAAGGTGCTGCTCCACCGCTGTGTGGAGTACGCCCGCCGCTACAACATCCCGATCCACGTCCGGTCCAGCTTCAGCGGGTTGCAGGGCACGTGGGTCAGCAGTGAGCCCATCAAGCAGGGAGACAAGCCGGTGGAGCAGGCCATCATCTCCGGTGTCGCGCACGACACCTCCGAGGCCAAGGTGACGGTCGTCGGCGTGCCGGACAAGCCGGGCGAGGCCGCGACGATCTTCCGGGCGATCTCCGACGCCGAGATCAACATCGACATGATCGTGCAGAACGTGTCCGCCGCCTCCACCGGTCTGACGGACATCTCCTTCACCCTCCCCAAGGCCGAGGGCCGCAAGGCCATCGACGCCCTGGAGAAGCACAAGGAGGGCATCGGCTTCGAGTCGCTGCGCTACGACGACCAGATCGGCAAGATCTCCCTCGTCGGCGCCGGCATGAAGACCAACCCGGGCGTGACCGCGACCTTCTTCGAGGCGCTGTCCGAGGCGGGCGTGAACATCGAGCTGATCTCGACCTCCGAGATCCGCATCTCGGTCGTCACCCGCGCCGACGACGTCAACGAGGCCGTCCGCGCCGTCCACACCGCCTTCGGGCTCGACTCCGACAGTGACGAGGCCGTCGTCTACGGAGGCACCGGGCGATGACCAGCCCACCGACGCTCGCGGTCGTGGGAGCGACCGGAGCCGTCGGCACGGTCATGCTCCAGATCCTGTCCCAGCACGCGGACATCTGGGGCGAGATCCGCCTGATCGCCTCCCCGCGCTCGGCCGGCCGCAAGCTGGCCGTGCGCGGCGCGGAGGTCGAGGTCGTGGCCCTCACCGAGGAGGCCTTCGACGGGGTCGACGTCGCCATGTTCGACGTACCCGACGAGGTCTCCGCGCAGTGGGCGCCGATCGCCGCGGCGCGCGGGGCGATCGTCGTGGACAACTCGGGCGCCTTCCGGATGGACCCGGAAGTGCCCCTCGTCGTCCCCGAGGTCAATCCGCACGCCGCCCGGGTGCGGCCGCGCGGCATCATCGCCAACCCGAACTGCACGACCCTGTCGATGATCGTCGCCCTGGGCGCGCTGCACGCTGAGTTCGGGCTGCGTGAGCTGGTGGTGTCGTCGTACCAGGCGGTGAGCGGGGCCGGGCGGGCCGGCGTGGAGACACTGCGGCAGCAGCTCGCCCTGGTCGCCGGTACGGAACTGGGGACGCACCCCGGGGACGTACGCCGGGCCGTGGGCGACAACACCGGGCCGTTCCCGGAGCCGGTCGCGCTGAACGTCGTGCCGTGGGCCGGGTCGCTGCGCGAGGACGGCTGGTCGTCGGAGGAGATGAAGGTGCGGGACGAGTCCCGCAAGATCCTCGGCCTGCCCGAACTGCCCGTCGCCGTCACCTGTGTGCGGGTCCCGGTGGTCACCACGCACTCGCTGACCGTCCACGCCCGCTTCGAGGGCGAGGTCACCGTCGCCAAGGCGCGGGAGATCCTCGCCACCGCCCCGGGCGTCGTACTGTTCGACAACCCGGCGGCCGGGGAGTTCCCGACGCCCGCCGACGTCGTCGGCACCGATCCCACCTGGGTGGGGCGGGTGCGCCGGGCGCTCGACGACCCGACCGCCCTCGAACTCTTCGTGTGCGGCGACAACCTCCGCAAGGGCGCGGCGCTCAACACCGCGCAGATCGCCGAGCTGGTCGCGGCCGAATTCACGGGCGGCTGAGCGCGACCGGTTTGTAAGATCTGTGAACCAAGTGTGAGCCGGTCGATGGTCCGGACCACTTGCTGCGGACGTCGTTGTCGTCCGAAGATTTTCCTCCCCGCTCTCCGCAACCGCGTGAAGGGCGGGGAGCGTCTTTGCGAACGCCCTTCGAAGGGCGTACGCCCTCTCGGGGGTGCGGGGATGCTGCAAGGGGCGTGGGGACGCCCCGAATCATTCTGGACATAGGGGAAGAGCGGGTAGGCATGAGGGCGCTTGACGCACGGTCAGTAGTGCTGCCTGACACAAGACGGGGGGCTGTCTCGCGTGACATGGCGCGGTCCGACACAAAAGTGACGCCCGGCACGTACAACCCTTACGGGGGTAGCCGTGTCCAACTGGCGTGGCAGAGGTACTCGACTTCAGCGCGGCACGTGGCGGTACGGCCCTTCGGCCCCGCCCCGCAGCCCTACGACCCCGCATGCCCGGCACGCCCGGCGGCATGCCGGTGATCGCGCCCATGCCCGCAGCGCGGCCCGCCCGCATTCCGAACCAGCGCGACGGCGCCGAGGACGCCACGGCGGCCGGCACGACCGTCGACCACCTCACCGAGACGTACCGGGCGCACTACAGCTCCCTGCTGCGTCTCGCCGCCCTCCTCCTCGACGACACCGCCTCCTGCGAGGACGTCGTCCAGGAGGCCTTCATCCGCGTCCACTCCGCGCGCAAACGCGTCCGCGACCGCGACAAGACGCTCGCGTACCTGCGCCAGACGGTCGTCAACCTCTCCCGCTCGGCCCTGCGCCGCCGCATCCTCGGACTGAAGCTGCTGTCCAAGCCGATGCCGGACATGGCGAGCGCCGAGGAGGGGGCGTACGACCAGCTGGAGCGCGACTCCCTCATCAAGGCGATGAAGGGACTCCAGCGCCGCCAGCGCGAGGTCCTCGTCCTGCGCTACTTCGCGGACATGACCGAGGCACAGGTCGCCGAGACCCTCGGCATCTCCCTGGGCTCGGTGAAGGCGTACGGCTCCCGCGGCATCGCCGCGCTGCGCGTCGCCATGGAGGCACCGGCATGAGCGGGGACCACGAAGGCCGGGACGGGCGGCGCCACCTGCACCGTCCCTTCGACTGGCACGAGCCGGGCGGGGGCGGACAGGACACCCCGAAGCAATCACACGCTGGGAACGGAACTGTGAACCACGGCCTCGACGACCAGAGCCCCGGCGAAGGGTTCGACTCGGACGAGCTGGCACTGCGCCGCATGCTGCACCAGGCGGTCCAGGAGATCGAACCGCGCGACGGCACACTCGACCATCTGCGGCAGGCGGTGCCCGCCCGCCGGGCCCGCAAGCGGCAGGCCCTCGTGGGCATGGCCGCCGCGGCGCTCTTCATCGGCACCGCCGTCCCCGCCCTGCTGCACGTCTCCGGCGCCACCGGCTCCGACGCCGACCCCCTGAACGCCGGCCACTCCTCGCAGACCCAGGGCGGCGCGAGCCAGGGCAAGAATCCCGACGGCGGCGAGTCCACCTCCGGGGGCGGCTCCGGCAAGGTCGAGGGCAAGGACAAGGGCGACAAGGACAGCAAGGGCTCCTCCACCGGCGGCGGCAGCGCCGGCGCCGGCGACCCGTCCGCGGCCAGCACCGTCGGCGTCCCCGCCTGTACGGCCACGGACCTCGGCTCGGCGACGGCCAACTCCGGCGCCCCCGACGCCTCCGGCGCGGTCTACGGCACCTTCCGCTACACCAACACCGCCACGGCCGCCTGCACGATCGCGGGCCCCGGCTCGATCACCCTCGCGGTGGCGGGAGCGGCGGACTACTCCAAGGTCGGCCAGCTCCGGCACACCGCCGGTGACGCCGCGGCCTCCCTCCCGGACCCGTCCACGGAACTCGCCTCCCTGGTCCTCCAGCCCGGCGCCTCCTACGACGTGAAGTTCGCCTGGGTCCCCAGCGAGACCTGCCCCGTCCAGGGCGGCGACCCGGACCCGACCCCGGACCCGACTCCGGACCCGTCCCCGAGCGAGACCGGCACCACCACGGAGGGCACCTCCACCGGCGGCGACACCGGCGTCACCACCCAGCTCGTCAGGGAGGACGGCGGCACGGCGGACGGCAGCGTCACCATCACCAACTCCGCCGAGGGCGGAGTGGCGGCCGCCACGACGACGGTGAACAACGCGTGCGCGGGAACCGTCTACTGGACGGGCGTGCTGGCCGCCTCCTGAGCGGCCGGCGCGGTCTCGTCCGGGAGGAGACCCAGCTCCGCGTCCCGGGCGAACTCCACCTCGCGGCGCAGCAACCGGAACCACATGAAGACCACGAACCCGGCGAACACGAACCACTCGCCGGTGTAGCCGAGGTTCTGGAACGCCTTCAGGTTCAGCCCGCTGTCGGCCGGCGCGCTCGCGGGTACCGTCTTCATCCCGGCATCGGCCTTGTCCAGGGTGACCCAGGCGTCGTACAGGTCGTACGACACCAGGTTCACCAGCGAGGCCGCGCTGATCGCCGAGGTCTGCCCCGCGGGCAGCCCGCCCCGCGCACTGACCCCGTTCTCACCGGGCTGCTCGGACGCCTGCAAGGCGCCCGTGACGGTGACCTCGCCCTTCGGCGCGGCCGGCGCCTTCGCCGGGTCGGCGTCCCCCGGCAGCCAGCCGCGCACCACGGGCAGCGCCTTGCCCCCGTCGGTGCGCAGCAGCGTCAGCACGTAGAACCCGCGCTTGTCGTCCAGCTCCCGCCCCGGCACCAGCAGCTGCTTGCCGTACCGCCCGCTCACCGTGGCCTGCCGACCGGACGTCTCCTGGTCCACCGGCAGCAGCTCCGCCAGCGGCGCGGCGGCCTCCCGCTCATTGGCCGCGGCCTGCGTGGTCGCCCGGTCGTGGTCCTGCATCCGCTCCTCGAAGCGGCTCAGCTGCCAGGACCCCATGAACACGCAGAAGGGGATGGCGAGCAGCACGAAGACGTTGATCCCCCACCAACGGGGCGTCAGCAGAAACCGGTACACACCTCAACGGTACGGGGCAGCCCGGAAGCGTCGGCCCGCGGGGTCGGTGGGCTCGGTACCGCTCGTTGCGGTGGTCCCGCCCGGCCGGCGGCTCGTACGGCTCCGGCCAGGTTGTCCACAGGCAATGAGTTGTCCACAGCCTGTGCACCCCGGCCGTGAATTGTCTGTGCGGGCGGGCAGTATGGCCCCATGACTGAGAGCAACGGGTCCGCCGCGCCCGGACAGAACGAACAGAGTGACCTTCAGGGTGCCGCGAGCGCACGGCAGGAAGCGATGCCGGAGTGGGAGAAGCGCTTCCGGGCGCCCCGGGTCTCCCTGCCGGACTGGGCGGAGGACGCCCCGGACCGCTCCCTGTTCGTGTCGAACGCGACGGGGACGTACGAGCTGTACGCCTGGGACCGGGCCACCGGCGCCCAGCGCCAGGTCACCGACCGGCCGAACGGCACGACGGACGGCGTGCTGACCCCGGACGGCGCGTGGATCTGGTGGTTCGACGACAAGGACGGCGACGAGTTCGGCGTCTGGCGCCGCCAGCCCTTCGAGGGCGGCCCGGACGAACCGGCCGCCCCCGGCCTCGACGCCTCCTACCCGGCGGGCCTGGCTCTCGGCCGCGACGGCCGCACGGCGGTGGTGGGCCGCTCGACGGACGAGGACGGTACGACGATCTACGTCGTCCGTACGGGGAAGTCCTCGGCGGAGTCCTCGCCGCAGTCCCCCTCGGAACCCCCGGTGGAGATCTACCGGCACCGCGAGTCCGCGGGCGTCGGCGACCTCTCCCACGACGGCACGCTGATCGCCCTGGAACACACCGAGCACGGCGACGCGATGCACTCGGCGCTGCGCGTGGTCCGCCTCGACGGCACGCCGGTCGCCGAACTGGACGACACCAAGGGCGGCACCGAGGAGCTGGGCCTGGAGGTGCTCGGCTTCGCGCCGGTCGACGGGGACAGCCGCCTGCTCATCGGGCACCAGCGCCGGGGGCGCTGGGAGCCGCTGGTGTGGGACGTGGCGTCGGGGGAGGAGACGGACCTGGCCCTCGACCTGCCGGGCGACGTCAGCGCGGAGTGGTACCCGGACGGCACGGGCCTGCTCATCGCCCACAGCTTCGAGGCGCGCAGCGAGTTGTTCCGCTACGACCTGACGACCCGCGACCTGGTGAAGATCCCCACCCCGGCGGGCTCGGTCTCCGGAGCGACGGCCCGCCCCGACGGCAGCGTGGAGTACCTCTGGTCGTCGGCGGCACAGCCCTCGACGGTCCGCTCCACGACCGGCGCGGTGGTCCTCGACCCGCCCGGCATGAAGTCGCCGGGTTCGGTGCCGGTGGAGGACGTGTGGGTGGAGGGCCCCGGCGGCCGCATCCACGCCCTGGTCCAGAAGCCGGCGGGCGCGACCGGCCCGCTGCCCACGGTCTTCGACATCCACGGCGGCCCGACCTGGCACGACAGCGACGCGTTCGCGGCGGGCCCGGCGGCCTGGGTGGACCACGGGTACGCGGTGGTCAGGGTCAACTACCGAGGCTCGACGGGCTACGGCCGAGCCTGGACGGACGCCCTCAAGCACCGCGTCGGCCTGATCGAGCTGGAGGACATCGCGGCGGTCCGGGAATGGGCGGTGACGTCCGGTCTCGCCGACCCCACCCGCCTGATCCTCACCGGCGGCTCGTGGGGCGGCTACCTCACCCTTCTCGGCCTCGGCACCCAGCCCGACGCGTGGACCCTCGGCATCGCGGCGGTCCCGGTCGCCGACTACGTCACGGCGTACCACGACGAGATGGAAGCCCTGAAGGCCATGGACCGCACGCTCCTGGGCGGCACCCCGGAAGAGGTCCCGGAGCGCTTCGAGGCCTCGTCCCCGCTCACCTACGTCGACCAGGTCAAGGCCCCGGTCTACATCTCGGCCGGCGTCAACGACCCCCGCTGCCCGATCCGCCAGATCGACAACTACGTGAAGCGCCTGGAGGCAAGGGGGGCGACCCACGAGGTCTACCGCTACGACGCGGGCCACGGTTCGCTGGTGGTGGACGAGAGGATCAAGCAGGTAAGACTGGAACTGGACTTCGCGGAACGCCACTTGAGCAGCGGCACCGCACCTGCGTAGCCCCACACCGGGGCGCTACCAGCGGCACGGCTACGGGCAGCCGTGCGGCTGGGGCGGCGCCCACCCGGGCGGCGACACCTGCCCCTCTGCCTACCTGGCTGCGGGCAGTCGTGCCGCTGGGGGCGGCGCCCACCCAAGCAACGCCACCCGCATCCCTGCGTAGCTGCGGGCAGTCGTGCCGCTGGGGGCGGCGCCCACCCAGGCAGCATGTGCTGTTGATCTGCCGCGGCTGCGGGTAGCGGCACCAACCTGTCTGCCTACCTAGCTGCGGGCAGTCGTGCCGCTGGGGCGGCACGGGTGGGCGCAGCGGCACCCCGCAAGCGCGGGCGAGCGAGACCCACCCCCGCCCAGCCCCCACGCCGGGTGACCGGCAAGCCGCCTCAGCTCAACGCACCGTCCCGCGCCCGCCGCCCCAGCAACTCCGCCAACCCCCGCCGCGTAGCCGCCAACACCACCCGGTCCGACCCCTTCAGCACATAGTTGTCCGGCAGATCCCACACCAACCCCGAAGGCACAGTCCCCTCCTCATACGCCCCTTCGGCCGCCGGCTCCGCCCCCTCCCCACCCGCAGCCGTGTCCAACGCCAGCACCCGCCACGCCCCCGCCCGAAACGCCTCCCCCACAGTCCGCCCCTCCAACTGCGGATGCCCACCCACCTCCACAGCCGCGAACAACAACACCCGCCGCTCCACCGGAATCGCCCCGAGAATCTGCCGCCCCATCATCGCCCCGGCGAACGCGGGCGCGGCCAGATGAGAAACGCTCCGACTCCGAGTCGACGCCCGAGGATGTGCGGCCCGCAGCGTCCGGTACACCGCCGTCGCGAAGTCGTCGTCGTACAGCCGCAACACCACCCGCAGATCCGGCCGCACGGACCGCGCATACAACGCGGCCTCGAGATTCGTCGTGTCCGAACTGGTCACCGCCAGCAACGCATGCGCCCGATGGATCTTCGCCGCCTCCAGCACCCCTTCCTGCGTCACGTCCCCGAGCACCACCGGCACCCGCAACCGCCGAGCCGTGGCAAGCCCCCGCGCCTCGGCCCCCGACTCGACACACACCACAGGAATGTCCAGCTCCCGCAACCGCGTGAGCACACGCGTACCGATCTTCCCGAGCCCGAGGAGCACCACGTGCCCACCCAGCCCCCGAGGAGGTTTCCGCAGCGCCGACGCGGACCGGAAGGTCCCGAGCGCCTCCAGCACCGCGGCCAGCAGCACCGGCAGCAGCAACAACCCCACGAGCCCGGCGAGGAGTTGCAGGATCTGCCGCCCGATCGGCGCCCCGAGCGCGGGATCGTTGATGGCGAAGAGATCGAGAAGTGTCTCGTACGTGGCGAACAGCGGATGCTCATCCGTCACGACGGACAGCGCGACGGCGAGAGCCCCGACGCACCCGACCAGCCCGGCCAGCGACCACCGCAACCGACGCGAGAACAACGAGGCGAACGGCAGCACGACCCCACCCCGCCCCGAGGGCAACGAGGGGCCCGCGTACGACACTTGCTCCAGCACCAAGGTCCCGCGCCCCACCGCGTCCCGCACGGCCCCCGCGTCCGGCAGCAGCTCAGGCCCTTGCTCCCCGGCGAAACCACCACTGCCACCACCGGTACCACGGCCGCCCCCACCGGCACCGGCACCGACGCCGTCGCTCCCCGCCGTACCGTTACCGGTGGCCGACAGCAGCGCCAACGTGGCCAGCCCCGCCCCACCCGCCTGCCCCGGCGGCCGCTCCACCGCCCGCAGCAACAACCCGTCCGTCTGCACGACCTTGCTGGTCCCGGCGACCGCGGAGGCCACGAGCGCCGGCGCGGCGGTATCGGCGTCGGACAGCACGGTCGTAGAGGCATCGAAACCACCGTCACCACCACCGCCGTCACCGCCGCCCCCGCCCTCGCCGGAGGCCAACGCGGCGGCCTGATCGAGCAGTTCCTCGATGTGCTGCCCCAACCGCCGGTTGTAGAGCCGCAGTACCAGCCGCAGCCGCGGGTTGAGACGACGGGCGGTCAGCGCCGCACGGATGTTGGTCTCGTCGTCGTCGTACACGAGCGCCAGCGCCGCGGCCCGCTCCACCCCCGCGTCGGCGAGCACGGCCTCCGTCGCCTCCGCGGCCTCCACCAGCCGTTCCCCGCCGACGGGTTCACTCCCGCCGGTCCGCCCGGCGGCGGCGTTCACGACCCGGTCGAGCAGCGCCGCCGACGCGGCCCGGGCCCGCCCGACCACGGGCGGCCGTACCGTCCGCTCGGACGCCGGTACGACGAGCGTGACCTGCTCCCCGTACACCCCCCGCAACTCGGCGGCCAGCCGATGGGCGAGCCCGTCGTCCCCGCACACCACCATGTGCGCGGCCGCGTCACCCTGCCGACTCTGCTGACCTTGCTGACCCTGCGGACTCTGATTCGGAAGGCTCGCCACGAGGGAGAAGACTGCCTCACCGAGACAGGTGGTTCCAGAAGTGATCAGGAGTGACCGAAAGGAACCGGAAGGAACCGGCCCGCGCTGAACGCCCGCCTCCCGCCCCCCGTACTGAAGGGGAGGGAAATCCACGTGGACCCCACGCCCTCGCGCACCACCGGAGGTACCTCACCCGTGGCGATCACCGAAGAAGCCCCGCCCGCGGCGGCGGAACCGACGCCACCCCCGAAGTCCGAGCACACGTCACCCGCGAAGACCGACCAGCGGACGCCCAAGGGCGACGACGAGCAGGCCCGCCACCTGAACTCCCCGCTCCTGCTCACGATGCTCCTGCTCCTGACCCTCCTCCTCCAGGGCCCCATCCGCGGCGCGCTGGCCGGCCCGGTGATGCAGAGCTGGATGACGGTCTTCGTGGCGGTGACCGTGCAGGCGCTGCCGTTCCTCGTGCTCGGCGTCCTGCTGTCGGCGGCGATCGCGGTGTTCGTGCCGGCGTCCTTCTTCGCCCGCGCCCTGCCGAAGAACCCGGCGCTGGCGGTGCCGGTCGCGGGCGTGGCGGGGGCGGTGCTGCCGGGCTGCGAGTGCGCGTCGGTGCCGGTGGCGGGCGCGCTGGTCCGACGGGGCGTCACCCCGGCCGCGGCCCTCGCCTTCCTCCTCTCCGCCCCGGCGATCAACCCGGTGGTGCTGACGGCGACGGCCGTCGCCTTCCCGCGCAACCCGGAGATGGTGCTCGGCCGCCTGGTCGCGGGCCTCCTGGTGGCGTGCGCGATGGGCTGGCTGTGGCTGCGCCTCGGCCGCGCGGACTGGCTGCGCCCCCCGGCCCGTGCCTCGTACGAGGGCCGGGGCAGGGGAGCGGCGTTCTGGGGTTCGGTGCGGCACGACGTGATGCACGCCGGCGGCTTCCTGGTCGTCGGCGCGATGGCGGCGGCGACGCTGAAGGCGGTCGTACCGCAGGAGTGGCTGCGGGCGGCGGCCGGCAACCCGGTGGTGTCCGTGCTCGCCCTCGCCGTCCTCGCCGTACTGCTGTCGATCTGCTCGGAGGCCGACGCGTTCGTGGCGGCGTCGCTGTCGCAGTTCTCCCTCACGGCCCGGCTGGCGTTCCTGACGGTCGGCCCGATGATCGACCTGAAGCTGTTCGCGATGCAGGCGGGCACCTTCGGCCGCGGCTTCGCGCTCCGCTTCGCGCCGGCCACCTTCACCCTCGCCGTCCTGGTGGCGGTGCTGACGGGGGCGGTGCTGCTGTGAACCGGCACGCCCAGTCGGCGGTCATGTTCCTGCTCGGCGCGACCCTGCTGCACGCGGGCTCCACCGACCTGTACCTGCGCTACGTCAAGGCAGGCCTACGCCCCCTGCTCCTGCTGTCCGGCGCGGTCCTGATCGCGGCGGCGCTGGCAACCCTGTGGTACGAACGCCGAAGCACCCACCACACCGACCACGCGAATCACCCCGCCCACGCCGACCAAGACGACCATGCCACCCCCGCCGGCCACGACGACCACGACGACCACAACCACCGTGAACCCCGCGTCTCCTGGCTCCTGGTCCTCCCCCTCCTCGCCCTCGTCCTGGTCGCCCCGCCCGCCCTCGGCTCCTACAGCGCGATGCGCTCCGGTACGGCACTCCAGCAGGCGTACGGCTACGAGGACCTCCCCGCCACCGGTCCGCTGCGCCTCGGGGTGGCCGACTACGCGGGCCGCGCGGTCTACGACCACGGCCGTGAGCTGAGCGGCCGCGAGATCAAGGTCACCGGTTTCGTCGCCCTGGACGCGTCCGGCCGTCCCTACCTCGTCCGCATGGCCCTCAACTGCTGTGCCGCGGACGCCCAGCCGGTGAAGATCGCCCTGACCGGCAAGATCCCGCCGGTGCTGAGACCGGACGCCTGGCTGGAGGCCACCGGCACCTACACGCCCGAGCGCACCAAGGACCCGGTCAACAACGGCCCGATCCCGTATCTGAAGGTGACGTCGGCCCGCCCGGTGGCGACGCCCGCGGACCCGTACGACGAGACGTGGAACAACTGACTAGGCCAGTAGTTCTTGCAGCGCGGCGGCCTCGGGACTGCCCTCCGCCGCACTGAACACATGCAGGACCAGCCCGGACTCCCCGGGCCCGGCCGGCACGTGCAGCGTCTCGAAGTCCAGTTCCAGCAGTCCTACGACGGGATGCCGCAGCCGCTTGCGTCCGGCCGCGCACATGGTGACCTCACCGGAGTCCCAGATCCGCCGGAACTCCGGACTGCGGTCGGCGAGTTCGGCGATGAGCCCGGTCAGTTCGGGGTCGTCGGGATGCCGTCCGGCGGCGACCCGCAACTGCCCGACCGCCTCCGCGGCCCGGTCCTCCCAGTCGGGATGGAGGTCCCGCGCGGCAGGGTCCAGAAGCACGAACCGGGCGTTGTTGAGGTCGCGCCGCCCCGGCACGTCCAGACCACCCATCAGCACGGCACCCAGCCGGTTCCAGGCGACGACGTCGAGCCGGTGGTTGGTGACGAAGACGGGCAGCCCGTCCATCGCGTCCAGCGCCCGCCGCAGCCCCGGCCCGATCCGCTGCCGCGGCACGGGGTCGGGCCGCCCGGCGGCCAGGGTGTCCAGGTGCCGCCGCTCCGCCGCGTCGAGACCGAGCGCACGGGACAGGGCGTCGAGCACCTCGGCGGACGGGGCGGTGGCCCGCCCCTGTTCCAGGCGGACGTAGTAGTCCACGCTGATCCCGGCGAGCTGGGCCAGCTCCTCCCGCCGCAGCCCGCGCACCCGCCGCCGCCCGCCCCCGGCCACGCCGACCCGCTCCGGGGCGACCCGCCCACGCCGGGCCCGCAGAAACCCACCGAGGGCGCGCCGGCTGTCGTAGATCCCGTCCATGTGTCCCAGTATCGACGTGTCCCGGTATCGGCGTGTCCTGGTCCTCGCAATACCAGGATTCGCGTTCCACCGGTCGAGGAGGGTTCTGGCTACGGCGCCGCCCGCCGGGAGACCGTGACGGCATGAAGAAGAAGATCCTGGTCGTCAGCGCCCACCCCGAACCCCGGTCCTTGAACGCGGCGTTGGCCAAGTTCGCCGTCGACCACCTGAGCGCGGCGGGCCGCGAGGTACAACTCTCCGACCTGTACGCGATGAAGTGGAACCCGACGGTCGACACGGACGACTACCCGGACCACGGCTCGGCAGGAGGGGCCGCCCGCCGCCTCCACGTGATGCGCGACTCGGAGGAGGCCACACTGGCCGGCCGCCTGGCCCCGGACATCGCCGCGGAACAGGAGAAGATCCGCTGGTCGGACGCGGTCGTCTTCCAGTTCCCGATGTGGTGGTTCTCGGCCCCCGCGATCCTGAAGGGCTGGATCGACCGCGTCTTCACGAGCGGTTTCGCGTACGGCCCGAAGGTCCCGCCGCCGTACGACGACACCGCCGGCGCGCTGGCCGGCCGCCGGGCCCTGCTCTCGGTGACGCTCGGCGCGAGGGAGACGGCGTTCTCCGACCGGGGCATCCACGGCCGCCTCACCGACGTCCTCCACCCGCTCCAGCACGGCCTGTTCTGGTTCACCGGCATGACCCCGCTGGAACCCTTCGCGGTCTACGACACGGACCGCATGCCCGCCGACCGCTACGCCCCCGCCCTCGAGGCGTACGCCCGCCGCCTGGACGCCCTGTTCACCGACCCGCCGGTCCCGTACCGCACCCTCACGGGCGGCGACTACGACCACGACATGCGGCTGCTGCCGGGCAGGGAGAGGGAGGGCACAACAGGCTTGGACCTGCACACGTACCCCGACCCCGCCCCGCACTCGGGCGTCAGCCGGTGACGAGGGCGAGTGTGAAGCCGTCGTACCCCTTGGAGCCGACGGTCTGCACGGTCGTGGCCGTCAACCGGGGCTCCGCGGCGATGAGTTCGGTGAACCGCCGGACACCCTGGACGCGCGGGTCGTCGCTGTCGGGGTCGGTGACGGCACCGTCCCGGACCACGTTGTCACCGACGATGACACTGCCGGGCCGGGTGAGCCGCAGCGCCCACCGCAGATAGTCGGGGTTGGAGGGCTTGTCGGCGTCGATGAAGACGAGGTCGAAGGGCCCGGCACCCTCCTCCACCAGTAGCGGCAGCGTGTCCAGCGCCTTGCCGAGCCGCAGGTCGACGACGTCCGCGAGCCCGGCCCGCGCCACATTGGCCCGAGCCACCTCGGCACACCGCGCGTCAGCCTCCAGGGTCACCAGCCGCCCCCCTTCGGGCAGGGCACGCCCCAGCCAGATGGTGCTGTATCCACCCAGGGTGCCGATCTCCAGAACGGAACGCGCCCCTCGGGCCCTGGCGATCAGGTTCAGCAACTTCCCCTGGTTGGCGGCGACTTGATGCCCGGGCAACCCGGCTGCCGCACTGTCCCGCAAGGCGTCGAGGAGCGCGGAGTCCTCCTCCACGAGCAGCCCGTTGAAGTAGTCGTCGACGGCGGTCCAGGTGAGCTGCTGCGACACGGTGTCGCCTCTCTCTCGATCGACTAAGTTCCTTAAGGGAACTTACCCAAACGCGAGGCCCCGCACCACCGAATTGCTCAGGACTGATACGGCTGCTGAGCCGGCCCGTACCCCTGCCCCTGCCCCTGCCCGTACGGGCCGGCAGCACCCGCCCCCTGCGCCTGAAGCTGCTCGGCCTGTTCCTTCCCGATCTTCACCTCCGTGCCACAGAAGGTGCACTGCGTCGCGTACTTGGTCGAGATCGGGAACAACGGCACGAAGAACAGCGTGAACTTGGTGACGCGCTTCCGGAGGGTGTGCGCAGCGGGATTGCCACAGCCACCGCAGACCAGCGTGAGTATGGCGAGCTGGTAGAGGTATCCCTTGGTGCCGAAGATGATCATTGGATGGACGTCCTTAACGGCGGATGGATGCGATTCCTGCGGCCCAAGGCTACGGCGGCCTGTGCGCCGGTCGCCGTCGCTCACGCAGAAACAGGCGAGGCGCCTACCGAAACCGGTAGGCGCCTCACCTGCTGTTTTAGCTGTCGGGGTGGCGGGATTTGAACCCACGACCTCTTCGTCCCGAACGAAGCGCGCTGCCAAGCTGCGCTACACCCCGATGTCGCTGCTGTTCCTGCTTGTCGCGGCGACGTCGTTTACTTTAGCCCACTGGTGGCTGGAGACGAAATCCGGTTTTCGCGCGGTGGTGGGCGCGGTGGCGGAGGGGGTTCGGGCGGATGTGGTCGAGGGCCACGAGGAGGACGGCGAGGGCGTAGAAGGAGAGGCCCAGGAGGAGGGCGTTGCCCAGGACCGTCTTGTAGCCGTGCAGGTCGACGTCCAGGAACGGGTAGAGGTAGCGGGCCGGCGTGCCGGGGACCAGCAGTTCGCCCCGGGTGAAGGAGAAGGCCAGGTAGGCCAGGGGGAACAGAAGCCAGGTCGCCGCATGGCGTAGGCGCATGCGGCCCGGGGCCGTCAGTAGCAGCCAGTCCAGCGTCGCCGCGATCGGCAGGGCCGTGTGCAGGGCCACGTTCGTGATCTTCGCCCAGCCCGACGGCTCGGCCGCGTCCGTCATCGAGAACGGTGTCGTCGTGTCCGCCAGCAGCAGGTGGTACACCAGGCCCGTGAGCAGGACGTAGAGGAGTGTCGCGCCCGTCAGCGCGGCCGGCAGCGGGCGGCGTGCGGTCCAGGCCCTGCGGGCCGACGCCGTGGAGACCAGCGCCAGCAGAATCGCGCTCTGGATCGTGAAGTAGCTCAGGACGCGCGTCGGGCTGCCCAGGAGCAGGTCGATCGTCACCGCCGCGGTGGCCGCGAGAGCGACCAGCAGGCGATACGTAGCGGTCAGCGGGCGGCGTACGGGGGCCACCACCGCCGCGGCGGGGACGGGGGAGGGCAGCAGCGCGGGTACACCGGGGACCGCGGGGAGGTCCGGGATGTCCCTGGGTATCGGGGCGGTCATGCCCTCACGCTAAGCAGGGCCGACAAAAGGGGCGATACGGGCGGGCCGTGCGGGTTAACCACCCGCTCAGCCCCGGTCAGGAGCAGTCCCGCTCGCACTCGCCCGCCAGCCGACCTGGCCTGCGGCAGATTCTCACCCTCGCCGGCCAGCCCGTCTCAGCCTGCGGCAGGCCCTCACCCGCACCCTCGCCCGCCACCCCGCCGCAGTCAGCGACAGGCCGCGCCCCCACGCCCCCGCGCTCAACCCGCCAGCCGGCGTCAGCCCTGCTCCCGTCCCACCAGCGTCAGCAACGTAGCCTCCGGCGGACACGCGAACCGCACCGGTGTGTACCGATTCGTGCCGCAGCCCGCCGAGACGTGGAGGTACGACGTCCTGCCCTCCGCCGTGTGCGTCGACAGGCCCTTCACCCGGTCCGTGTCGAGGTCACAGTTGGTGACCAGGGCGCCGTAGAAGGGGATGCACAGCTGGCCGCCGTGCGTGTGGCCCGCCAGGATCAGGGGGTAGGCGTCGGCCGCGTACGCGTCAAGGACGCGCAGGTACGGCGCGTGCACCACGCCCATCGAGAAGTCCACCGCGGACGACGGACCGCCCGCCACCTCCGCGTACCGGTCCCTCTTGATGTGCGGGTCGTCCAGTCCCGTCAGCTCGACCGACACACCCTCGACCTTCAGCGTGCCGCGCGTGTTCGTCAGGTTGAGCCAGCCCGCCGCGTCGAAGCCGTCCCGCAGGTCCTCCCACGGGTTGTGGACCACGCCGACAGCGGGCGGGTTGCCGTTCAGGCCGTGCCGACCGCTGGCCTTCTCCAGGAGGTAGCGGGCGGGGTTGCGGGGGCGCGGGCCGTAGTAGTCGTTGGAGCCGAAGACGTACGCCCCCGGGAACTCCATGAGCGGGCCCAGCGCGTCCAGCACCTCCGGCACACCCTCCGGGTCCGACAGGTTGTCGCCCGTGTTGATCACGAAGTCCGGGCGCAGCCCCGCCAGCGATCGCAGCCAGCGCTGCTTCTTGCGCTGGCCGCCGACCATGTGGATGTCGGAGACCTGGAGCACCCGCAGGGGCCGCATGCCGGCGGGGAGGACGGGGACCGTCACCCGTCGCAGGCGGAAGGAACGGGCCTCGAATCCCGCCGAGTAGAGCAAGCCGGCGGCGCCAACCGCCGCCATTCCCAAGGGAACTCCGTATCGCGCGCGCATGCCTCCATCGTGTCAGACCGTGGGCGTCCCCTTGACCAGCCGCCCGTGTTCCCGTAAATGCACGGGCGTCCCGCGTCGTACACCTGCGAGAATCGGACCCATGACCACCACGCTCAAGTCGAAGCTGCACGAAGACCTCAACGCCGCGATCAAGGAGCGCGACGAGCTCCGCTCCTCGACGCTCCGGCTGACGCTCGCCGCGATCACCAAGGAAGAGGTCGCGGGCAAGGAGAAGCGCGAGCTCTCCGACGACGAGGTCCTCAAGGTGATCGCCAAGGAGGCGAAGAAGCGCCGCGAGGCCGCGGACGCCTTCGCGCAGGGTGGTCGCGCCGAGAGCGCCGAGCGGGAGAAGGCGGAGGGCGAGGTCCTCGCCGAGTACCTGCCCAAGCAGCTGTCCGACGAGGAGCTGAACGACATCGTCGTCCAGGCCGTCGAGGAGGCGAAGGCGGCGGGCGCCGAGGGGCCGCGGGCCATGGGCGCGGTCATGAAGATCGTGAACCCGAAGGTCGCGGGTCTCGCGGAGGGCGGCCGCGTCGCCGCCACGGTGAAGAAGCTGCTGGCCGGCTGAGAAACCACCTGCACTGGCCGGCTGAGAAACCACCTGCACTGGCCGGCTGAGAAACCACCTGCACTGCTCGGCTGAGAAACCACCTGCACTGCTCGGCTGAGGATGTGCTCGCAGGCTGAGACGCTGCTGCTCGCGGGCTGAGAACAACCGGGAGCACTGGAGAACAACCAAGAACACCCGAAAGCCCCGCCCTCCCCCTCCCCAGGAGAGGAGAGCGGGGCTTTCCACGTTTCCCCCGCCCTCCTCCCCGGGCCTGGCGTAATGACGTCAATTCCCCTGCGTCCATTGAGACGCCCGCTCCGCCTCTGATCGAATAACGCATCAACAAGGCCCGTATCAGCGGGATTTCGCACCACAAACGCCAAGGCCGTACCCCCGCCGCCGCTCACGCCGTACGCCACCGCCCACACCCCTCTCCGCATACGCACCCTCCCCCCAACTTCCGGCCCCACCCCGCACGTTCGCGGGCCGGACGATCCGTGCTGCCCAGGCACGCGTATCAGGAAGCAGGAAAGGACGAGTGGTTGAGCCCCAGACAAGGACTCAGACGAGCAAGAGCGCCGCTGGCCCTCATGGCGGCGGGCGGGATCCTGGCCGGGCTGCTCCAGGTCACGGCGTCGGCCGAGGAGAACCCCGCACTCGGCACCGCAGCCGGCACCGCAGTCGGCGCCGCAGGCGACTCCCCAGCCGGCGCCACGACCGGTTCACCGACCGAGCCCGGCCCGGACTCCGTGCCCCCGGGCGACCGTGCCGAAGTGCTCGGTGACGACTACAAGTCGTCCGCGGACATCGCCTGGACCACGACCGGTGACGCGCAGGGCTTCCATCTGCTGACCGCGACGGAGAAGAGCGGTTACGCGTGGAAGACGCTGGCGTCGCTGGCCGAGCCGGGCTTCGACGCGGACCAGTGGATCGGCAATGTGTGTGTCACCGGGTCGGGGAAGCGCGCGGTGGTCGTGTACGCGCCGCGCACGTTCACCAACGACCCGAAGCTGATGGCGCGCGGCGGTTTCACGGCCGTGGTCGACCTGGTCACCGGTGTGGTGACGAAGCTGAAGGTCAATGCCTCGCTGTCGTACTACAACCCGGGGTGCGGCACCGGCGAGACCGCGGTGCTGACGCAGTCGCCGGGGGAGGACAAGAAGCAGACCCGGCTGATCCGGGTCGACGCGGCAACGGGCGGGACGGACAAGCCCGTTGTGGTGGACGGACAGATCACCTCGTCCGTGCCGGGTGGCGACGGGAAGATCGCCGCCGCGTCCGGGCGGGCCCTGGTCGAGATCGACGGCAAGGGGCGTAAGAAGAAGCTCGCCACCACGGGCACCGTGCCGTACCGCGTCAGCCGGGACGGCGACGGCGGTTATGTGTTCCTGGAGCGGGTGCAGCGCGACAGTCTCAAGGAGAACGAGACCGCCCTGGTACGGCGTTGGGCCGACAACAGGGTCACGCGGCTCGGCGCGGGGCCGCTCGGTGACACCGGGCTGGCCCGGCGCGGTGGCCAGGTCTATCTCACCGGCGGGGTGAAGGCGGCGAAGAGTCTGCCGCGGACCGTCACCCGGCTGGCCGGGGCCGACAAGGACGCGACCCTCTCCACCAAGGGCGCTGCGATCGTCCAGCACACCGAGTGGGCGGACGGCAAGGGCTCGCCGAAGTACCTCCAGCCCGACTCGGCGCTCGACGCCCGGCCGGTGAACGTCACGGCGACGGTCCGGGACAGCGGTGAGCGGGCCGAGTTCGTGGTGACGCCGCTGAAGTCCAGGTCGGCGCAGTGGGAGACCTCGCGCACGCCGTCGCCGCTGCTGGGCAGGGCCGCCAAGGGGACCGCCGATGAAAGCGGGATGCGCGCGAACTCCACTGCCACACAACCCCTTTCCGCCGATGAAAGCGGGATGCGCGCGAACTCCACTGCCACACAACCCCTTTCCGCCGATGAAAGCGGGATGCGCGCGAACTCCCGCGCCACACAACCCCTTTCCGCTGACGAAGACGGGATGCGCACCAACTCCCTCGCCACACAACCCCTCTCCGCCGACGACCCCGGCGACGTCACCGGCACCCGTACCGAGGTCGTCGAATCGGAGCGCACCTGTTCCGTGCCCCGCAACGACCCGCACAACCAGGCGATGCAGCCCAAGCCCCGCCAGGTGGAGTGGGCCGTCGACAAGGCCGTCACCGGGAAGCTGAACCTCGGCGCCTCCCGTCCGGCGAACTGGAAGAACCTCGGGATGCCGGCGTACGCGCCGCAGACCCTCTTCCAGAACCCGATCCTGGAGGGCGGCGGCCGGGTGCCCGCGCAGGTGCTGCTCGGCATCACCACGCAGGAGTCGAACATGTGGCAGGCCGCCCGTTCGGCGGTGCCCGGTGTCACGGGCAGCCCGCTGATCGGGAACTTCTACGGCATCGACTACTACGACGGCAACACCGACAACGACTGGGACGTCGACTGGTCCGAGGCCGACTGCGGCTACGGCGTCACCCAGGTCACCGACCACATGCGCCTCGCCGGCCGGGAACACGGCAAGGGCGGCACCGCCTGGGACTACGACAAGCAGCGCGCCGTGGCCCTCGATTACGCCGCGAACATAGCCGCCGGCCTGCAGATCCTGGTCGACAAGTGGAACCAGACGCGTAAGGCCGGACTCGTCGTCCACAACGGTGACCCGACCAAGCTGGAGAACTGGTTCTTCGCGCTGTGGGCGTACAACTCCGGCTTCTACGAGAACGTCAACGGCAACGAGCCCTGGGGCGTGGGCTGGGCCAACAACCCCGCCAACCCCGAATGGGACGCCGGCCGGATGCCGTTCATGGAGGACCGGCTCGGCAACGAGGACGCCTCGGCCGCCGCCCGCCCGCAGAACTGGCCGTACCCGGAGAAGGTGCTGGGCTTCGCCGCCCACCCGCCGTCCTTCATCGAGTCACCGGGCACGATGGTGGCCGCGTTCCGCGCCGCCTGGTGGAACGGCACCGGCGAGGACGCCACCGTCCAGGGCTCGGCCAAGTACAACCGTGCCAAGGTCAAGCCGCCGGAGGACCTGTTCTGCGGCCCGTACAATTGGTGCGAGCCGTCGAAGATCGGCGACGGCGCGGCGAACGAGCCGGGCGCGGGGCCCTGCACCCGTGACGACTTCAAGTGCTGGTACCACCAGTCCGTGAGCTGGAAGACCGACTGCTCGTACTCGTGCGGCAACGAGCTCTTCCGCTTCACCTCGCCCGACTACGATGCCGAGCAGGCGGACGGCACCGCCTACCCGCCCAAGTGCAGCCGCTCCGGGCTGCCTTCGGACGCGATGATCATCGACGACCTGCCCGGCGGTACCCCGTCGGTCCGGCCCGGTTGCGCCAACAGCGACTGGACGAACCAGGGCAGCTTCTCGCTCGACTTCGGTGACGGCGAGGCGGGGCTCGCCCATGACGGGCAGACCATCTCCGCCGTCTGGCCGGCCAAGGTCGACCTGCACCAGCTCGGCGCCGGCTTCGGCGGGCACTTCTACTTCGGCCACGACCGCTCGCAGGGCGCCAAGGGCGAACGGCTGAAGATCACCGGCACCTGGACGCTGGGCCAGGCGGTCAACGGGCCCGCGAAGATCTGGGTGCACCTGCCCGACCACGGGGCGCAGGTCAAGTACGCCGTGTACAAGATCCACACGGCGAAGGGGGTCAAGACCCGGGGCATCAACCAGAACGGCAGCTCCAACCGCTGGGTGGCCCTCGGCGCGTTCATGTTCAACGACAAGCCCAAGGTCACGCTGTCGACCATCACGCAGGACGGCACCGGGGACAAGGACCTCGCGTACGACGCCGTGGCCGTGCAGCCGATCAGCGGGCGGTACGTGGAGCGGACCCTGACCGCGGCGGCGATCTTCGACTCCAACCAGAACCTCAACGGGAACCTGCCGGAGGAGTTCTACACGCCGCTGCGCAGCATGAAGACCCTGTACGACTGGGGCATGGGCCTGGCCTACCAGGGGCCGCGCTGGGACAACCCCGGGGCGGACACGGTCGGCATCACCGGCGCCGCGCGCTGCCCCACGGTCGTGCCGGTGGGCGAGTGCAGCGGGCAGCGGACCTATGACGCCGCGGAGAAGTGGTACAAGGACATCAAGGCGGGCGGCTGGACGCCGAGAGCCGACGGAACGGCGCCCTCCATGTCCATCCCGGTGTGGATGGCCATGTCCAACGAACGGCCGGACGCGTCACTGCCAGCGAGCGTGGCCCTCAAGGGCGACAACAGCTACAAGATCAAGAGTGATGTCGAGGTCAGCTTCATCGTCGACGACTCCACCGGGAAGATCGTCTCGGGGAGCGAGTCGGGCGACTACCAGGTCCGGATCGGCAACGCGCATCTGCCGCACTTCGTGACCGACATCATCCAGGCCATCGAGTCGGACTACGGCATCACCAAGCCCGACATCGACTACGTCACGCAGGACGCCCTCGAGTACGGCAAGGACATCACCGCCCATCCGTACACCGACGGCGACACCCCGGGGCAGGTGTTCTTCCCGCACTTCCGGGGAGCGCGGCTGAACTCGGACAACACCTGCGTGGACTTCCGGGCGGTCGGCGGCGGTGTGCACGGCTACCGGCCGATGATCGCCCACAAGTACATCAACGACAACGTCAAGGCGTGGGTGGACAAGGTGAAGGCCCATCCCGAGACCAACATCATGATCCGGAACTTCGCCGGTGACATCTACTCGATGTTCTTCAAGAACAGCGGGGACAACAACATCTTCGGCAGCCAGATCGGCAATGCCCCGCCGATCTGGCAGGACATCGCGGCGGCGTTCTGCGCGGACGGCAGCGTCAAGCCGACCCACCTCGTGGAGAACCGGGACGCGACGCCGGCCAACGGCATCGTCTGGCAGAGCTACATGCCCGACCTGTACCTGTATGTCGACGACCGGATGACCGACAACCTCGGCCGGCCGTCCAACACGCGGATCCGGTTGGGAGACTGGGGGAACTTCTCCAACGTTCCCGGCGTCAACAGCATCGGCGGCAACGCCTACGGGAAGTGCGACGCGACCGACCGCGGCAGCGGCGGCAACCCGTGGGCCATCGACGCGCCCGTGCCGATCGTCGGTGACGGACCCGGGGCCCGTCCGGCCGGTGTCGTGCACTGCGACGCCGCGACCACGGGATTCCTCGACAACTACACGCCGTAGGGCGTAGGACCGGATGCGCCCGGGGCCGCTCTGGCGGCGGTCCCGGGCGCACTGGCGGAAAGGAGCGGACCGTGGGTGCCGGCATCCTGCTCGTGCCGATGACCGTCTACGTGGTTCTCATGTCGCTGTTCTGCGTCAAGGTGGGCGACAGCAGCTCATGGAGGGCGGGCTGGCTGATGGCGGCCGCGACGGTGATCCTGCCGCTGGGCCTCTTCGTGGCCTTCCTCATTCCCTAGCGGCCGGGGGCAGCAGGCCGAGTTCCTGCGCGCGGGCGCCCAGGGCCACCCGTCCGACGACGTCGAGACGGTCCATGAGGCGCTGTACTCTGCGCTGCACCGTGCGGTGGCCCATTCCCAGGCGGCGCCCGATGGAGGCGTCGTTGAGCCCCAGGTACAGCAGATTCAGAATTCTTCGGTCATCGATGTCGATGTACGGCGTTTCGGCACTCGCTTCAGATTCCGGCGTAATAGTCAATTCGCCCTCCCCTGAGTCGGCTCGGTCGACTGCGTGGCCAGTTTAGGAAGTGCCACTGACAACGGCAGTCGAATAAATCTGACCAAGGGGGCGTAAAGTCCCGGCAAACACGCAGGCCCGACTGTGCGTGGCGCAATTACGCCGCACTAAATGTCGGGTTGGTGCACCTGATCAACTTTGTGCATCTATGGAGAGGGCACAGGGCGACCTATGGTCGTTCACAGGTGAACTGGTGGCTACGTGCTCATGGGGGGCCTCGGATGGATCACCCGCCGGTGATAGACGAAGTCGAGTTGCGCATTCTGCGGTTGTTGTGTGAAGGCCTGGGGGAGGCCGCCATCGGGCGGCGAGTGGGCCTCGGGCACCGCACGGTTCAGCGCCGTATGCGAAATCTGATGACCCGCTGGCAGGTCAGCGGACGGGTCGCGCTGGGGGCTCGCGCCCAGGAACTGGGGCTGTTATCGGCGAGCGGCAAGGGGTGAGCCGACGACATCGAGGAAGGGGCCCGGCATCCGCCGGGCCCCTTCCTCGATGTCAGCGTCGCACCGTCATCCGCAGTGGACCCGGTTCAGGCTCCGGCCCGCCCACACGCCTCCGTTGTCCTCGGCCCCGCTGAGGTCGATGCAGTGCCCGTTGGTCGAGGTCACCGAGACCGGCCCGGCGTAGTACTTGTACGCGCCGTAGTCGAGCTTGTTGTTGCTGCTCCCGGAGATGTTGATGCCCACTTCCATGTAGTGGGTCGTGCCGTAGTACTTCTTCGCCAGCAGCACGGCACAGTTGGTGCCGCCGTTCGCCGAGGAGTAGTACAGCCGCAGCTGCGCCCACACCTCGCCGGTCGCGGGTGTGTTGTACGTGTCGATCAGCGTCCCCGGACAGCCGTACTCGGCGGCTGCCTCCGGGGCGGCGAAGGCGCCGGGGGCCGTGGCCATGCTGAGGCCGGTGAACGACAGTGCGAGGGCGGCCGTGGTCGCGAGAGTTCTGCGCATGGTCGTCACGCTTCCCTTCTTCTCTTCTGTCGGGCCAGGGGATGACGGAGGTCAGGCGACACCGTGGCAGTTCGAGACGGCATTGGAACCGAAGTCGATTCCGCCCGTGGTGGTGCCGTCCCAGTTGCCGAGCCAGGCGTTGATGACGACGCTCGTCCCCTCGGCGATGTCGAGGTCGACGTCGCGGACGCCGCCGTCCGCGCCCATCCGGTTCCAGTAGAAGTAGTGACCGTCGCCGTAGATCTCGATTCCGCCGATGGCGGAGTGCCCGTCGGCGAATACGTCGTCGACCAGGAGATGTTCGCCGTACGCCTTGAACGTGGCCTTGGCGCCGCCGTTGTCGGAGTAGTCGGTGCAGTCCGTCTCGGCCCCGGCGGTCGCGGTCATGCCGATGGTGAGCGCCGCCATGATCGGAAGTACGGCCGCGGCGCGTGCGAGCTTGCGCATGGGAATACCCCTTCGTGCTCTCGTGGTGGTTCCGTCGGTTTCTGGTTCAGCCCTGGTGGCAGGAGGCCGAGATCACCAGTCGTGGCCTCAGGTCCGCCGAGTAGGGAGTGCCGGCCGCGGGGGTCTGCCCGCAGACCTCGTAGGACCAACTACGCTCCTTGGACACGGCTTTGCCGCTGATGTCCACGTGGATGTGCCGCGGTGCGTAGCCCGCCAGCACGAGCTGGTCGGCGGCCTTGCGGAGCTGTGTGCCCACGACGTTCGGCGTCGCGTCGGCTTTTGCGTCGGCTTTCGCCTCGGCGCCGACTTCTCGGGGACAGGTCTCGGAATTCCGGACCGCGAAGAGGATCACCGCGCTGAGGTTCGGTTTCTCCTTCTCGAAGCAGACCTTGAATTTCTTCGCGTGAGCCGGACTCACAAATCGGTTCAGGCCTGTCGCATCGCGGAGCGAGAACCCTTTGCGGTCGTCCGCTGTTTTCCGCATGGCGATGTCGAGCGGGCCCTTGGCCGGATGGACAGGGGATTCGGTTTCCTCATGCGCCGCGACCGGTTTCCCGCGTTCTTCACCGGCCGTGCCCGAGCCGCAGGCGGTGACACCGGCCAGAATCGCCAGCGCGGCCGCCGGACCGGCCAGGAATCCACGTATTCGCCTCTCGGAGATGTCCGGGAATCCCATGAATCACTCCTCCCCTCCTGCGCGTGATGGTCAGAGGATCATCGCGGCAATTGCGGAGTCAAGGGCATGGACGGTGCCCGAGTTGGGGGATTGCTGAGTAATTCTGCGCCTTCGTGGCCGTCTCGCGTGGCGCGCTTTCCGCGCGTGTTCTCCGGTCGGCCGGAGGGGGTGCCTGCCCGGTCCGCACCGCCGCGGCCCGCACGATCACGGCGGCCCAGTCGGACTCACCCGGGCCCGCGAGTCCGCCCCGCGTGACGGCCCGGTGCAGCCGTCGCCACACCTCGGCCCCCGTCCAGGCGGTGAAGCGGCGGTGCGCGGTCGCCGGCGAGACCCCGAGCCAGGGCGGCAGCAGCCGCCAGGCGCATCCGCTGGTCAGCACGTACACCACCGCGGTGAGCACCGCGCGCTCGTCGACGGGGGCGGTGCCCCCGCCCTGCCTGCGGGACGCGAACGCCGGCAGCAACGGCTCGGTCAGGGCCCACAGCTCGTCGGAGACCAGTCGTCGGGAAAGATCGCCAGCCATGCGCACCATCGTCGTCGGCGCCACATGAGACGGCGACGGACCGGCCGAAGTTGTCGTAATCACGCCAGCACCGACGGGCCGGGGCAGGCACGAAGAAGGGGCCCGCCATGTCCAACTGACGGACCCCTTCTCAGGATCACGGTCCTTCTCAGGATCACGGTCCTTCTCAGGACCACGGTCGCCGGTGTCCCGGCCGGCCTGCTCGGCCGGGCTTCTTACCCGCGTCGGCCGCCGTTGCCGTTGCCGTTGTTCCCCTGGAACAGGTTCTCCGGGATCGAGATCGTCGGGTTCGGGAACGTGCCTCCGTCGGTGCCGCCGTCGCCGGTGCCGCCGTTGTTGCCGTCTCCGTTGTTCCCGTCTCCGTTGCCGTTGCCGTCGCCGTTCCCGTTGCCGTCACCGGGGTCCGGGTTGTTGTGCTCCGGGATCTCGACGTAGTTGAACCCGGGGGCGTCCTTGCCCGCGAGGGCGCCGGTCATGGCGTCCTTCCAGATCGGGCCCGGGACCTTGCCGCCGTAGACGAGGTCGTAGTACTCGCCGCCGATGGAGATCTGATGCATCTCGACCTTCTGGGTGGCGCTGCCGACCCAGACCGCGCCCGAGAGGTTCGGCGTGTAGCCGACGAACCAGGCGTTCTTGCGGGAGTCCGTCGTACCCGTCTTACCGGCGTTCTGGCGGTCGGTGAGGCCCGCCGTCTTGCCGGTGCCGGAGTCGACCACGCCCTTGAGGAGCTGGTTGATGGTGTCCGCGGTCGTCTCGGACATCGCCCGCGAGCAGGTCGACTTGGGGACCTCCAGCGACTTCTTCTGCTGGCCGACCTTCTGGGTGATCGACTCGATGGCGACCGGCGTGCAGTACATGCCGCGGGAGGCGAAGGCGGCGTACGCGCTCGCCATCGTCAGCGGGGAGATGCCCTTGGAGCCCAGGGCGATGGCCGGGACCTCGGGCAGCTTGTCGCCGTTGCCCTGGACGACCTGGAGCTTGTTGGTCATGTTGACCACCGGGCACAGGCCGATGTCGGAGATCATCTGCACGAAGTAGGTGTTGACCGACAGCTCCATCGCCTTGCGCAGACGGTAGGGGCCGCGCTCCGAATCCGACTCGTTCTCCAGCTTCTCGCCGTTGGTGTTGACCCACGGCTTGCTGTCGCAGGTCTGGACGGGGCTCGGGTACTCCATCTGGTACGGCGACGAGTACTCCTGGTCGGCCGGGCGGCCCTCCTCCAGCGCGGCCGCCGCGACGAACGGCTTGAACGTCGAACCCGTCGGGAAGCCGAAGTTGGAGCCGCCCATGCCGTAGTTGACCGAGTAGTTGATCACGGTCTCGTGCTGCTTGGCGTTGGTGCCGTACGGCTTCGACTGCCCCATCGCCACGATCTTGCCGGTGCCGGGCTCGACGAGGGTGGCCGCGGCGGCGACCTTGTCCGACTTGTAGACGTGGTCCTTGAGCGAGGCCTGGACCGAGTCCTGCGCCTGCGGATCGAGGGTGGTCCTGATCGTCAGACCGCCCTGGTTCCAGATCTTGGCGCGCTCCTCCTTGGTCTTGCCGAAGACCGGGTCGGTGAGGAAGACGTTACGCACGTAGTCGCAGAAGAAGCCGGCGCCGTCGACCGCGGTGATGCAGCCGTTGCGCGGCTTGCTGACCTTCAGGCCCAGCTTCTCCTGCTGCGCCTTGGCGGCCTCGGCCCGCGAGATGTCGCCGACCTCGGCCATGCGCTGGAGCACCACATTGCGGCGCTTGGTGGCCTCCGCCTCGTCGTTGACCGGGTCGTACCGGCTCGGCGACTGGACGATGCCGGCGAGCAGCGCCGACTGGGCGAGGGTGAGGTCCTTGGCGGACGTGGAGAAGTAGCGCTGGGCGGCGGCCTCGATGCCGTAGGCCTGCTGGCCGAAGAACGTGATGTTCAGGTAGTTCTCGAGGATCTTCTTCTTGCCCAGCTCCTCCTCGACCTGGATCGCGTACTTCAGTTCGCGGATCTTGCGGCCGATGGTCTGCTGGGTGGCCTGGGCGACCTTGGTGGGGTCGTCGCCCGCCTCCTCCACGAAGACGTTCTTCACGTACTGCTGGGTGAGGGTGGACGCGCCCTGGGCCACCCCGCCGCTCTGGGCGTTCTGGTTGAGGGCGCGCAGCACGCCCTTCAGGTCCACCGCGCCGTGCTGGTAGAAGCGCGAGTCCTCGATCGCGACGATCGCCTTCTGCATGTACGGCGAGATGTCCTTGAGCTCCACCACCGTGCGGTCACGGGAGTAGACCGTGGCGATGGTGCCGCCCTTGGCGTCGAGGATCGTGGTGCGCTGGCTCAGCGGTGGCGTCTTCAGATTGGCCGGGAGTTCGTCGAAGCTCTCGACCGACCCCTTGGCCGCGAGTCCGAGCGCGCCGACGGCGGGCAGGGCGATGCCGGCCAGCACCGCACCCGAGAGCACGCTGACACCGAGGAACTTCGCGGCCTGCTGGGTGGCGGAGAGACCGCCACCGGAGCGCTTCTTCGACATGGGGGCAGCCTAATCCGTACTCATGAGCGTTCGACGAAGTGCACAGGCCGTTTCGAGCGCATGGCAAAGAGAGGGCCTACCTTCTCATTCGCCGGACACGCGCGCAGGCCTTGGCCTAAGCTGCTCTCAACTGTCACAGCAGTGCGGCCACGTATCAATACGTCCGGCGACCCCGAATCGTTCCGGAGGTTCCCCGACTTTCTGGTGGGGGCGTGTCCGAATCCGCCTTGTGTGTCACCTGGTGCCCGTTGTGACTCAACAGAACTGTCCCGCTTTGCCGGGATGGTCGCGCATGTCGCGGGCTCACTCCCCCGGGTGATCTGCCGCTTACGCATAGTCCGTTCGGGCCATTCAAGATTGGGCCCGAAGGGGGTGTTGCGCTGTGCCCACCTTCCGTAACGTCCTCAACTGGCGGCGGTGAATATGCCGCTGCCGCCGTGGGGGAGCCTCGATTCGGGAGAGGACGGCGCCGGTATGGGCTGGGTAACCGACTGGAGTGCGCAGGCGGCCTGCCGCACTACCGATCCGGATGAACTGTTCGTTCAAGGAGCAGCGCAGAACAGGGCCAAGGCGGTGTGCACCGGATGCCCGGTGCGGACCGAGTGCCTGGCCGATGCGCTCGACAACCGCGTCGAGTTCGGCGTGTGGGGAGGCATGACGGAGCGGGAGCGCCGCGCACTGCTGCGCAGGCGGCCAACGGTCACTTCGTGGCGCCGGCTTCTGGAGACAGCGCGCCTGGAGTACGAACGAGGGGTCGGCATCCTGCCCCTCGACGACGACGAGGTGTACGAGAACTTCGCGGCGGTGGGCTGAGCCCACCGCGGCTCGGCCGGCGGTCCGGCTCAGTCGCAGTACGGCTCAGCCGTCGGTGTCGCCGTCGGTCCGGCTTCAGTCGTCGGTGGTCTCGGGCAGCTCCGGCCGACCGGCCGCGAGCCGTGCCCCGATGTCCCGCAGCCCCGCGAGGTCATGGACGTCGCCGGGCAGCGCGGCCACCTCTGCCACCGCCACCTCGGGGTGGAGCGCGGTGAAGCGGTCGCGCGTGCGCTGCTCGCGGGAGAGCAGCTGCATACGCTCGGCATGCAGCCTCAGCAGGCCTGCGGTGAGTTGTGGGACGGTGCGGTTCGAGGTGGGGGAACCTGAACTGCCGTCTGTGTCGGGAGAGTTACGAACACCAGCTTTCCCGTCCTCCTGATCGACAATGCGGGACTCCTCAAGATTTTCCGCGGCGTGGTCGCCCATGAGGTCGAGCTCTTCCGCGGCGGCGAGTGCCCGCTCGGCCGACAGCCGGGCGGCGCCGCTGCCGTGGACCCGGTTGAGCACCAGTCCCGCCAGCGGCATGTCCTCGGCCGCGAGCCGCTCCACGAAGTAGGCGGCCTCGCGCAGGGCGTCCCGCTCGGGCGCGGCGACCACCAGGAAGGCGGTCCCGGGCGCCTGGAGCAGCTTGTACGTGGCGTCAGCGCGCGTACGGAAGCCGCCGAAGGTCGTGTCCATCGCGGAGACGAACGTCTGGACGTCCTTGAGCAGCTGGCCCCCCAGCAGCTTGCCGAGGGTGCCGGTCATCATCGACATCCCGACGTTGAGGAACTTCATCCCCGCGCGGCCGCCCAGTTTGGCCGGGGCGGTGAGCAGCCGGATCAGCCGGCCGTCGAGGAAGGACCCCAGCCGCTTGGGCGCGTCCAGGAAGTCCAGCGCGGACCGGGACGGCGGGGTGTCGACGACGATCAGGTCCCACTCGTCCCGCGCGCGAAGCTGCCCCAGCTTCTCCATCGCCATGTACTCCTGCGTGCCCGCGAAGCCCGCCGAGAGCGACTGGTAGAAGGGGTTGCCCAGGATCACGGAGGCCCGCGCGGGGTCCGCGTGCGCCTCGACGATCTCGTCGAAGGTGCGCTTCATGTCGAGCATCATCGCGTGCAGCTCGCCGGCGCCCTCGACGCCCTTCACCCGGCGCGGGGTGTTGTCCAACGAGTCGATCCCCATGGACTGGGCGAGCCGGCGGGCCGGGTCGATGGTCAGCACGACCACCTTGCGGCCCCGCTCGGCGGCCCGCAGCCCCAGCGCCGCCGCGGTCGTGGTCTTGCCGACGCCGCCCGAGCCGCAGCACACCACGATGCGGGTCGCCGGGTCGTCGAGCAGGGGGTCGAGATCGAGCACACGCGCGGGGGAGAGGCGGTGCTGCCGCTCGGCGTCCGGGCTCATGACATCCCCTGCTTCCGCAGTTCCTTGGCCAGTTGGTACAAGCCCGCCAGGTCCATGCCCTCGGCGAGCAGCGGCAGCTCATGCAGCGGCAGGCCCAGTTCGCCGAGCACCGCGCGCTGTTCGTGCTCCAGCGCGTACCGCTCGGCGTACTCCTCGGCCTGGGCCAGGAGGGGGTCCACCAGCCGCTCGGCATGCCCGCCGCGCCGCGCCCCGCCGAGTCCCGCGGCGGACAGCGACTGCGCGAAGGAAGAACGAGCCGTGCCGCGTACGAGTTCCAGCTCGGCCGCGTCCAACACCTCCGGGCGCACCATGTTCACGATGACCCGGCCCACCGGCAGCTTCGCCGCCCGCAGCTCGGCGATGCCGTCCGCGGTCTCCTGGACGGGCATCTCCTCCAGGAGCGTCACCAGGTGCACGGCCGTCTCCGGCGACTTCAGCACCCGCATCACGGCCTGCGCCTGATTGTGTATGGGCCCTATCTTGGCGAGCCCCGCCACTTCGTCGTTCACGTTCAGGAAGCGGGTGATGCGCCCGGTGGGCGGCGCGTCCATCACGACGTAGTCGTAGGCGAACCGCCCGGACTTCTCCTTGCGGCGCACCGCTTCGCACGCCTTGCCGGTCAGGAGCACGTCCCTGAGGCCGGGTGCGATGGTGGTGGCGAAGTCGATGGCGCCGAGCTTCTTCAGGGCGCGGCCCGCGCCGCCGAGTTTGTAGAACATCTGGAGGTAGTCCAGAAGGGCCAGTTCGGGGTCGATGGCGAGGGCGTACACCTCCCCGCCGCCGGGTGCTACCGCGATCTTCCGTTCCTCATAGGGCAATGCCTCCGTCTCGAAGAGCTGTGCGATGCCCTGCCGGCCCTCGACCTCGACGAGAAGCGTGCGCTTCCCCTCCTCGGCCAGGGCCAGCGCGAGGGCTGCGGCCACCGTGGTCTTACCGGTTCCGCCCTTGCCGCTGACGACCTGGAGCCTGCTCACGTCTTCGAGCGTAACCACTCGGCGTGCGCGTCAAGCAGCAGGCTGTGGATAAGCGCCGAAGACGGCCGGAGCCCGTGGGCAGCGACGGCGAGGGTGGCGACGGCGGCGACGGCCGGGAAGCCGGGTCGGGCCAGCGGCTAGAGTCGGCCACATGACCAAGTGGGAATACGCGACTGTGCCGCTGCTCGTGCACGCGACGAAGCAGATTCTGGACACCTGGGGCGAGGACGGCTGGGAGCTCGTCCAGGTCGTGCCCGGGCCGAACAACCCCGAGCAGCTGGTGGCCTACCTCAAGCGGGAGAAGGCGTGAGCGCCGTCGAGGCTCGGCTGGCCGAGCTCGGACTGACGCTGCCCGAGGTGGTGCCGCCGCTCGCCGCGTACCAGCCCGCCGTGCGGTCCGGGGTGTACGTCTACACCTCCGGCCAGCTGCCGATGGTCGAGGGCAAGCTCCCGGTCACCGGCAAGGTGGGCGCCGAGGTCACCGCGGAGGAGGCCAAGGACCTGGCCCGCATCTGCGCCCTGAACGCGCTGGCGGCCGTCAAGTCCGTCGCCGGTGACCTGGACCGGGTCGCGCGCGTGGTGAGGGTCGTCGGGTTCGTGGCCTCGGCCGCGGACTTCACCGGCCAGCCCGGCGTGATCAACGGCGCCAGCGAGCTGCTCGGCGAGGTCCTCGGCGACAAGGGCGTGCACGCGCGCAGCGCCGTGGGCGTGGCCGTGCTGCCGCTGGACGCGCCGGTGGAGGTCGAGGTCCAGGTGGAGCTCACGGAGGCGTAGAGCGCCGCCTACGGGCCCGTACGGCGGCATCGCCGCACTTCCGGGCCCCTCTCGAACATTCGCGCACCACGGGATAGCCTCCGCCCATGGCGAATGGGCAGTGGTTTCCGCAGGACTGGCCGGAACGCATCCGTGCGCTCGCGGAGGGCACCCTCACCCCGGTCGTCCCCAAGCGCGCGGCCACGGTCATGCTCCTGAAGGACACCGCCGCCGGCCCCGCCGTGCACATGCTGCGCAGACGCGCCTCCATGGCCTTCGCCGGAGGCGCGTACGCGTATCCGGGCGGCGGCGTCGACCCGCGCGACGACGACCACCAGATCCGCTGGGCGGGCCCCACGCGCGCGTGGTGGTCGCGCAGGCTCGCCGTCACGGAGACCGAGGCCCAGGCGATCGTCTGCGCGGCCGTCCGCGAGACCTACGAGGAGGCAGGCGTCCTCCTCGCCGGTGAGACCCCCGACTCGGTGGTCGGGGACACCACCGGCGCGGACTGGGAGGCCGACCGCGAGGCCCTGGTCGCCCGGGACCTGTCCTTCGCCGAGTTCCTGGAGCGCCGCGGCCTGGTCCTGCGCTCGGACCTGCTCGGGGCGTGGACGCGCTGGATCACCCCGGAGTTCGAGTCCCGCCGCTACGACACCTGGTTCTTCGTCGCCGCCCTGCCCGCCGGCCAGCGCACCCGCAACGCCTCCACGGAGGCGGACCGCACGGTGTGGATCGCACCGGCGGACGCGGCCTCGGCGTACGACAAGGGCGAGCTGCTGATGATGCCGCCCACGATCGCGACACTGCGCCAGCTGACCGGGTACGCGGCCGCCGCCGAGGCGCTCGCGGCGGCGCCCGGCCGCGACCTGACCCCCGTCCTGGCGCGGGCCAGGCTGGACGGCGAGGAGATTGTCCTGTCCTGGCCGGGGCACGAGGAGTTCACCAAGCACATCCCGACCGGGGGAGCCACGGCATGACCGACGCAGCAGCCCTTCCCGGCCAGCCACGGGGCGGGGTCCTCTCCGGCCCCGCCACCCCGCGAGCCGTGAACGTGCTGGCGCCCAACGCGTCCGCGATGACCCTGGACGGCACGAACACCTGGATCCTCGCCGAGCCCGACTCCGAACTGGCCGTCGTGGTCGACCCCGGACCGCTCGACGAGGGCCACCTGCGCCATGTCGTCGACACCGCCGAGAAGGCCGGCAAGCGCGTCGCGCTCACCCTGCTGACCCACGGTCACCCGGACCACGCCGAGGGCGCCGCCCGGTTCGCCGAGCTGACCGGCACGCGCGTGCGTGCCCTGGACCCGGCGCTGCGGCTGGGCGACGAGGGGCTGGCGGCCGGGGACGTCGTGACCGTCGGCGGCCTGGAGCTGAGGGTCGTACCGACGCCCGGCCACACCTCCGACTCCCTGTGCTTCCATCTCCCGGCCGATCAGGCGGTCCTGACCGGCGACACCATCCTGGGCCGCGGCACGACGGTCGTGGCGCACCCCGACGGCCGCCTGGGCGACTATCTGGACTCCCTGCGCCGCCTGCGGTCCCTCACGGTCGACGACGGCGTCCACACGGTCCTGCCGGGCCACGGCCCGGTCCTGGAGGACGCCCAGGGCGCCGTCGAGTTCTACCTCGCCCACCGCGCCCACCGGCTCGCCCAGGTGGAGACGGCGGTGGAGGACGGCTTCCGGACCCCGTCCCAGGTCGTCGCCCACGTCTACGCCGACGTGGACCGCTCCCTGTGGCCGGCGGCGGAGCTGTCGGTGCGGGCACAGATGGACTACCTGGAGGAGCACGGGCTCATCTAGCCCCGGATCAGTCCGGCCGGGGGGCCTTCACGCCGTGCACGCGCGCGTACTCGTCCGCGAGCCACGGGCCCAGATCGTCGACGTACGACATCAGGACGGCGCGGTCCCCGGCCGGCTCGTGGCCGCGTACGGCCGCCTCGCGCAGCTGCTCGGCCCGCTCCGGGTAGTACCTGCCGAACGCCGCCGCCATCTCGTCCAGGTCGCTCGTCCAGCCGTTCCAGCGGGGCATGACGAGGGTGAAGCCGGTGCGGACGAGGTGGCGGGACATGAAGCGGACGAGGGGGCGCAGGGCCTCCTCGGAGTCGCCCGCGGCCTCGATACGGGCGCGCCAGCGGGGGAGCAGCAGGGCGAGGTCGCCGTTGGTCTCGCGGGCCAGGAGCGAGTCGGGGCGGTAGCGCGGCAGGTATTCGGCCAGGTCGTCACCGAGCAGCGGGGTGCACAGACAGGCCACGAACCAGCCGAGGTCGTAGGTCTCCGGCTCGCTCAGCAGCCGCGCCCGGCTGTAGAGCAGCGTCCCGACGCCGTCGATCTCCGGGAACTCCTTGTCGAGCGCGTCCCCGAGGGCCCGTACGGCGTCCCGGTCGGCCTCCGTGGGCTCCTCGCGCAGGGCGACCAGCAGATCGAGGTCGCTGCGGCCCACGCGCGCGGTGCCGCGCGGGATCGAGCCGTAGAGGTAGGCGCTGTGCAGCCGGGACCCGAAGACGTCCAGCAGCCGGTCCCGTGCCAGGGCGACGACGGGACGGAAGGCGTGCGGCACGCGCGCGAGGGAGCCTTCGCGCGCGATGTAGCCCTGCGGGTCGAGACCTTGGGAGGGCACATTTTCAGACATGGGACAACTACAGCAGCCCGTCCGGCGTTTGCGGACGAGGCCGTTCGAGCCGAACGGGGGTCTGGGGGCGACAGCCCCCGGCCCCGGCCCCCGGCGGTCAGCGCGAGCGCTTGGCGAGCCGCTCCACGTCCAGCAGGATCACCGCACGCGCCTCCAGGCGGAGCCACCCGCGCTGGGCGAAGTCGGCGAGGGCCTTGTTGACCGTCTCGCGGGACGCGCCGACCAGCTGGGCCAGCTCCTCCTGCGTGAGGTCGTGGACGACGTGGATGCCCTCCTCGGACTGCACGCCGAAGCGGCGGGACAGGTCCAGGAGCGCGCGGGCGACCCGGCCGGGTACGTCCGAGAAGACCAGGTCGGACATCTGGTCGTTGGTCTTGCGCAGCCGGCGGGCCACGGCGCGCAGCAGGGCGCCGGCGACCTCGGGGCGGACGTTCAGCCAGGGCTGGAGGTCGCCGTGGCCGAGGCCGAGCAGCTTGACCTCGGTCAGCGCGGTGGCGGTCGCCGTGCGCGGACCCGGGTCGAACAGCGACAGTTCGCCGATCAGCTCACCGGGGCCGACGACGGCGAGCATGTTCTCGCGGCCGTCGGGGGAGGTGCGGTGGAGCTTGACCTTGCCCTCGGTGACGACGTAGAGCCGGTCGCCGGGGTCGCCCTCGTGGAAGAGGGAGTCGCCGCGAGCGAGAGTCACCTCACTCATGGAGGCGCGCAGCTCCGCGGCCTGCTCGTCGTCGAGTGCCGCGAAGAGCGGGTTGCGCCGGAGGACGTCGTCCACGAGTTCTCTCCTTGTCGACCTGCTCAGGGGATCTTTCTCCCCCTTGGTACCAGGGGACCGTGCTCCCCGTTTTGCCGGACGGTCCAAACAGTGTGATCTGTCACAAGGATGCCGCACACCTGTCCTGAGGTAAGCGGCAGGGGTCCAATCGGGGGCCGATCTCCTGGGTCCGGGGCGATTGTCGGTGCCGGGCTTTAGGCTGGCCGGGTGTCCAAATCGCCGGTGAGAGCACAGGCCAAGGGGGCTGGGCGGGTGGTTGTACGTCGGGATTCCGCTGTGGGCGAACAGAACTCCGGTGGCGGAAAGAGCAAAGCGAAGAAAGCCGTAAAAGCGACAAGGAAGGCCGCGGTGAAGAAGGCCCCGGAGGTCGTGGAGCAGGCCGCCGCCAAGAAGGTCGCTGTGAAGACGGCCGCCCCGGCGAAGAAGGCCGCCCCGGCGAAGAAGGGCGCTCCGGTGAAGAAGGCCGCCCCGGTGAAGAAGGTGGCCGTCAAGCCCGCCGGAGCCGAGTCCGCCACCGCCCTGGTCCGCCGCGCCCGCCGTATCAACCGCGAACTGGCCGAGGTCTATCCGTACGCCCACCCGGAGTTGGACTTCACCAACCCCTTCCAGCTCGTCGTCGCCACGGTCCTGTCGGCCCAGACCACCGACCTGAGGGTCAATCAGACGACCCCCGCGCTCTTCGCCAAGTACCCCACCCCCGAGGACCTGGCCGCCGCCAACCCCGAGGAGGTCGAGGAGATCCTCCGCCCGACCGGGTTCTTCCGGGCCAAGACCAAGTCGGTCATAGGGCTGTCGAAGGCCCTGGTGGAGCAGTTCGGCGGCGAGGTGCCCGGCAGGCTGGAGGACCTCGTCAAGCTGCCCGGCGTCGGCCGCAAGACCGCGTTCGTGGTCCTCGGCAACGCCTTCGGACGGCCCGGCATCACCGTGGACACACACTTCCAGCGGCTGGTGCGGCGCTGGCAGTGGACGGACGAGACCGACCCCGACAAGATCGAGGCCGCGATCGGCGCGCTCTTCCCGAAGAGCGACTGGACGGACCTCTCCCACCACGTCATCTGGCACGGCCGCCGCATCTGCCACGCCCGCAAGCCCGCCTGCGGCGCCTGCCCCATCGCCCCGCTCTGCCCGGCGTACGGCGAGGGCGAGACGGACCCCGAGAAGGCGAAGAAGCTCCTCAAGTACGAGAAGGGCGGCTTCCCGGGCCAGCGCCTCAACCCGCCCCAGTCCTACCTGGACGCGGGCGGCAAGGCGGCACCGCCGCTGGGGGCCGGATGACGGAACGATCAGTGGGTGCCCGGGCGTTGAAGCGGGTGGAACGGGGGTGGCGATGACGCACGCGAGCAACGCGCAGGGGAGCGTGGCGCTGAGCAAGGACGGCCTGCCCGACTGGCTGGACCCGGTGGTGCGTGCCGTGGAGACGGTCGAGCCGGTGCAGCTGAGCCGCTTCCTGCCGCCGGCGAACGGCGCGGGGCGGCAGTCCGCCGTCCTGATCCTGTTCGGAGAGGGCGAGCGCGGGCCCGAGCTGCTGCTCATGGAGCGGGCCAGCTCGCTGCGCTCCCATGCCGGGCAGCCGTCCTTCCCGGGCGGCGCCCTCGACCCGGAGGACGGCGATCCGCAGGGCGACGGGCCGCTGCGGGCCGCGCTGCGCGAGGCCGAGGAGGAGACCGGTCTCGATCCGTCCGGCGTCCAGCTCTTCGGCGTGCTGCCCAAGCTGTACATCCCGGTCAGCGGCTTCGTCGTCACGCCCGTGCTGGGCTGGTGGCGCGAGCCGACGCCGGTGGGGGTCGTCGACCCCAACGAGACGGCCCGTGTCTTCACCGTCCCCGTGGCGGATCTCACGGACCCGGACAACCGGGCCACCACCGTCCATCCCAGCGGCCACCGAGGTCCGGCATTCCTGGTCGAATCGGCCCTGGTCTGGGGATTCACGGCCGGAATCATCGACCGGCTGCTGCATTACTCCGGCTGGGAGCGCCCCTGGGACCGGGACAGGCAGGTCCCGCTCGACTGGCGGTCATGACAGGGTGTCTGCCGTGCAGTGTCATGTGATGAGGCGAGGCCTGAACCGGTGAACGTGCTGGACATCCTGTTGCTGGTCGCCGCCGTGTGGTTCGCGATCGTCGGCTATCGCCAGGGCTTCGTGGTCGGCATCCTGTCGGTGATCGGTTTCCTGGGCGGCGGTCTCGTCGCCGTCTATGTGCTCCCCGTCATCTGGGACGCCCTGACCGACAAGTCGGAGGTCAGCACCACCGCGGCCGTCGTCGCCGTGGTCGTCGTCATCGTCTGCGCCTCCGTCGGCCAGGCCCTGACCACCCACCTCGGCAACAAGCTCCGCCGCTACATCACGTGGTCCCCGGCCCGCGCCCTGGACGCCACCGGCGGCGCCCTGGTCAACGTGGTCGCGATGCTCCTCGTGGCCTGGCTCATCGGCTCCGCCCTCGCCCAGACCACCCTGCCGACCCTCGGCAAGGAGGTCCGCGGCTCCAAGGTGCTCCTCGGTGTCTCCGAGGCGCTGCCGGACGCGGCCGACACCTGGTTCAAGGACTTCACCTCGGTCCTCGCGCAGAACGGCTTCCCGCAGGTCTTCAGCCCGTTCTCCGACGAGCCGATCAAGGAGGTCCAGCCGCCGGACCCCGCGCTCGTGGGCAGCCCGGTCGCCGCCAAGGCCAAGCAGTCCATCGTGAAGGTCATGGGCACCGCCCAGAGCTGCGGCAAGGTCCTCGAAGGCACCGGCTTCGTCTTCGGCGAGCGCCGCGTCATGACCAACGCGCATGTCGTGGGCGGCGTCGACGAGCCCACTGTCCAGATCGGCGGCGAGGGCCAGAAGTACGACGCCACGGTCGTCCTGTACGACTGGCAGCGCGACATCGCCGTCCTCGACGTACCCGAACTGAAGGCGCCCGCCCTGAAGTTCACGGCCGCGGACGCCGTGAGCGGTGACGACGCGATCATCGCCGGCTTCCCGGAGAACGGCTCGTACGACGTCCGTGCCGCGCGCGTGCGCGGCCGCATCCCGGCCAACGGTCCGGACATCTACCACCGCGGCACCGTGCACCGCGATGTGTACTCCCTCTACGCGACCGTCCGCCAGGGCAACTCCGGCGGCCCGCTGCTCACGCCCGAAGGCGAGGTGTACGGGGTCGTGTTCGCCAAATCCCTCGACAACGCCGACACCGGGTACGCGCTGACCGCGGACGAGATCCGGGAGGACATCGACAAGGGGCGCACCGCGAACCAACAGGTGGACAGCGACAGCTGCGCGCTGTGACTCGCGGGGAGGGCTTGAGGGTGCGTCAGCCTCGGGGATGACGCAGCCGTACCGAGACCCAGCGGGCCCGGCGGCGCAGGATGCGCGGGATGCCCACCCGGAGGTCCGCTCCCTGCTCCTGCGGGGCACCTCCTCGCTGGTGGGGGCTCAGACCGTGGCCCGAGCGGCGGGAGCGTGCTGCGTCACTGTAGTCGTGCGTCCAGCCCATACCCCGACGTGTGCCCCTGCCCCAAGGTCGATAACCGCCCCCACGGCCCCCAATTGGCCTATGCGCCGGGCAAGTGGCTGTTCGTAGGACAGATGTTCAGATCCGGATACCGGGCGCGTCCGGACGGTCACCGATCGGGTTCGGGGTCTTTCAGCCAATTGATCAGTTCCGTGGAGAAAGCGACCGGATCCTCCTCGTGAGGGAAGTGCCCGAGTCCGTCGAACAGCCGCCAGCGGTACGGCGCTTCGACGTACTCCCCGGAACCGGCCGCGCTCCGGGTCCGCATCACCGGATCGAGCGAGCCGTGCAGATGCAGCGTCGGGACGCGCACCGGCCGCTTCATGCGCCGGTTGAACTGGATGCCGTCCGGGCGGGCCATCGAGCGCACCATCCAGCGGTACGGCTCGATCGAGCAGTGCGCGGTCGACGGGATGCACATCGCGCGGCGGTACGTCTCCACCGCGTCGTCGTCCGGCAGGCCCGGCCCGGACCAGTCCCGGATCAGCTCGGCGACCAGCGCGCCGTCGTCCGCGGTGAGGTGCCGCTCCGGGATCCAGGGGCGCTGGAACCCCCAGATGTAGGACCCGGCGCGCGTCTGTTTGACGTCCGAGAGCATCGCCGAGCGCCAGCGCCGCGGATGCGGCATCGAGGACACCGCGAGCCGCCGCACCAGCTTGGGCCGCATCGCCGCCGCCGTCCACGCCAGATATCCGCCCAGGTCATGGCCGACCAGCGCGGCGTCCGGCTCGCCGAGCGAGCGGATCACGCCGGTGATGTCGAGGGCGAGGTTGGCCGGGTCGTAGCCGCGCGGGGTGCGGTCGCTGCCGCCGACGCCCCGCAGGTCCATGGCGACGGCCCGGAAACCGGCGTCCGCGAGGGCGGGCAGCTGATGCCGCCACGCCCACCAGAACTGCGGGAAGCCGTGCAGCAGCAGCACCAGCGGTCCGTCGCCCATCTCGGCGATGTGGAACCGCGCGCCGTTGGCGGCGACGTCCCGGTGGGTCAGCGGTCTGTCACCGAGGACGTCGGGCCGTACGACGGATTCGGCCGAAGGGGTGGCGGGCTCGCTCATGACGACGAGCGTGCCACAGCCTCGATGGCCTCCGGGACACGGTCCTGCGGCAGCTCGGGCCGCGGGTGCGGCTTGGCGTTCTGCAGGACGCTCGCCGACTCCTTCATCGACGCGGCGGTCTTCTGCGCGCCGCCGCTCTGCTTGGCCTTCTTCGCGAAGACCACGCCGATCAGCGCGAGGACGCCCGCGATGAGCACGTTGGCGGCGAAGGACAGCAGGAAGCAGACCGCGAGGTTCCAGTCGCTCCAGGTCCGGATGCCGTACGCCAGCGCGAAGTTCAGCATCGGCAGCGAGAACACCAGCACCGCGCCGGCCACCATGAACGCGCCGCCGCTCGTCGCGCCGCGCTTCACGTCCCGCTTGAGCTGCGCCTTGGCCAGTGCGATCTCGTCGTGCACCAGCGCGGACATCTCGGTCGTCGCCGAGGCGAACAACTGGCCGATGCTGCGTTCGGCGCCGACCGGGCTGCCGTCGGGTGCGCTCATCGCGGTCTCCCTATATTCACTGGGACTCTATGGGGCGGGTCTTTTGTACCGTCCCGTCAGATCATGCCCGACGGTCGTCCTCCTCGCCTGCCCCGCCCGCCACTTCGGCAAGCCCCGCCCGTTCGGCGGCCTTGAGTTCGGCGATCCGGCGGTGCTCGGCGGCCTTGCTCTCGTGGATCGCGGCCATGCGCAGGTGGTACGCCGGGTCGTCCTCCTCGTAGATGTCCGGGATGCCGTCGAGGTCGTCGTCGCGCTCCTCGGCCTCGACCATCCGCCGGTACTTGGCGTTGCGCACCTTCAGCAGCACGGTCGCGAGGGTCGCCGCGATGAGCGAGCCCGTCAGGACGGCCGCCTTGACCTCGTCGGTGAGGGTCGCGTCCCCGTCGAAGGCCAGCTCGCCGATGAGCAGCGACACGGTGAAGCCGATGCCGGCGAGGGTCGCGACGGCGAAGACGTCCGCCCATTCCAGGTCGTCGCTGAGCGAGGCCCGGGTGAAGCGTGCCGTCAGCCAGGTCCCGCCGAAGATGCCGATCGCCTTGCCGACGACGAGACCGAGGACGACGCCGAGCGTCTCCGGCTTGGTGAACACGTCGCCCAGCGCGCCGCCGGAGATCGAGACACCGGCGCTGAACAGCGCGAACAGCGGCACGGCCAGGCCCGCCGACAGGGGGCGTACGAGGTGTTCGACCTGCTCGCCGGGGGAGTGCTGCTCGCCCTCGCGCGTGGTGCAGCGCAGCATCAGGCCCATGGCGACGCCGGCGATGGTGGCGTGGACGCCGCTGTTGTACATCAGCCCCCAGATCACCAGGGCGAGCGGGACGTACACGTACCAGCCGCGCACGCCCTTGCGCAGCAGCAGCCAGAAGACGGCCAGGCCGACCACCGCGCCGCCGAGGGCGGCGAAGTCGATCCGGTCGGTGAAGAAGACCGCGATGATCAGGATCGCGAAGAGGTCGTCGACGACGGCGAGGGTGAGCAGGAAGGCGCGCAGGGCGCTGGGCAGGGACGTCCCGATGACGGCGAGCACGGCGAGCGCGAAGGCGATGTCGGTCGCGGTCGGGACCGCCCAGCCGTCGAGCGATCCGCCGCCGCTGAGGTTGGTGAGCGTGTAGACGAGCGCCGGTACGGCCATCCCGCACAGGGCCGCGACGACCGGCAGTGCGGCCGCCTTGGGGTCCCTGAGGTCACCGGCGACCAGCTCGCGCTTGAGTTCGATGCCGGCGACGAAGAAGAAGATCGCGAGGAGTCCGTCGGCGGCCCAGTGGGCGACGGAGAGGTTCAGGCCGAGGGCCGCGGGGCCCAGGTGGTAGTGGCTGACGCTCGCGTAGCTGTCGTGCAGCCCGGGTACGTTCGCCCAGATCAGCGCGGCGATCGCGGCGGCGAGGAGCAGGACACCACCGACGGTCTCGGTGCGCAGCGCGTCTGCCACGAAGGTGCGTTCGGGCAGCGAGAGCCGTCCGAAGACCTTGCGGGGAGTGGTGGAGCGGGGCGCGGCCATGAGGGGGACCTCCGGTCGGTGGGTAGGGCTGAGCTGCTCGCCGACCAGACTTCCCGGCACACCTGTGGGGTCACGCTAGTTTTGTTTAGTTTACCTAAAAGGGGCGCCCGGCGCGTTCTGACGCCGGACGCCCCTTTTCTTGACGTTCCTAGTCCTCGCTGGGCGCGGCCGGGAGCTTGGCCTGGATGAGGTCCATGACCGTGGAGTCGGTCAGGGTCGTCACGTCACCGAGCTGGCGGTTCTCGGCGACGTCCCGCAGCAGGCGGCGCATGATCTTGCCGGAGCGGGTCTTCGGCAGCTCGGCCACCGGCAGGACGCGCTTGGGCTTGGCGATCGGGCCGAGGGTGGCGCCGACGTGGTTGCGCAGGTCGGCGATGAGGTTCTCGTCCTCGGCGTTCGCCGTGCCGCGCAGGATCACGAAGGCGACGATGGCCTGTCCGGTGGTCTCGTCGGCGGCACCGACGACGGCCGCCTCGGCGACGGACGGGTGGGAGACGAGCGCGGACTCGACCTCGGTGGTGGAGATGTTGTGCCCGGACACGAGCATCACGTCGTCCACCCGGCCGAGCAGCCAGACGTCGCCGTCGTCGTCCTTCTTCGCCCCGTCGCCGGCGAAGTACTTGCCCTCGAAGCGCGACCAGTACGTGTCGAGGAAGCGCTGGTCGTCGCCCCAGATGGTGCGCAGCATCGACGGCCACGGCTCGGTGAGGACCAGGTAGCCGCCACCGCCGTTCGGCACCTCGTTGGCCTCGTCGTCGACGACAGTCGCGGAGATACCGGGCAGCGGGGTCTGGGCCGAACCGGGCTTGGTCTCGGTGACACCCGGAAGCGGCGAGATCATCATCGCGCCGGTCTCGGTCTGCCACCAGGTGTCCACGATCGGCGTCCGGTCGGCGCCGATGTGCTTGCGGTACCAGATCCAGGCCTCGGGGTTGATCGGCTCGCCCACCGACCCCAGCACCCGCAGGCTGCTGAGATCGAACTTCGCGGGGATGTCGTCGCCCCACTTCATGAACGTACGGATGGCGGTCGGCGCCGTGTACAGGATCGTGACCCCGTACTTCTGCACGATCTCCCAGAAGCGGCCCTGGTGCGGGGTGTCGGGCGTGCCCTCGTACATGACCTGGGTGGCGCCGTTCGCGAGCGGCCCGTACACGATGTACGAGTGCCCGGTGACCCAGCCGACGTCGGCCGTGCACCAGTACACGTCCGTCTCGGGCTTGAGGTCGAAGACGGCGTGGTGGGTGTACGCGGCCTGGGTGAGGTAACCGCCCGAGGTGTGCAGGATGCCCTTCGGCTTACCCGTCGTACCCGAGGTGTAGAGGATGAAGAGCGGCTGCTCGGCCTCGAAGGCCTCGGCCGTGTGCTCGGCGGACTGCCGGTCGACGATCTCGTGCCACCACACGTCGTGGTTGTCGTCCCAGGCGACGTCCTGTCCGGTACGGCGTACGACCAGCACGTGCTCGACGTTGTCGACCTTGGCGATCGCCTCGTCCACGGCCGGCTTGAGCGCGGACGGCTTGCCGCGCCGGTAGCCGCCGTCGGAGGTGATGACGACCTTGGCGTCCGCGTCCTGGATACGGGTCGCGAGCGCGTCCGCGCTGAACCCGCCGAAGACCACGGAGTGCGCGGCGCCGATGCGGGCGCAGGCCAGCATCGCGATCGCCGTCTCCGGGATCATGGGCATGTAGACGGCGACCCGGTCGCCCTTCCGAACTCCCAGCTCCAGCAGGGCGTTCGCGGCCTTGGAGACCTCGTCCTTGAGCTCGGCGTAGGTGATCGCGCGGCTGTCGCCGGGCTCCCCCTCGAAGTGGATGGCGACCCGGTCGCCGTGGCCCGCCTCGACATGCCGGTCGACGCAGTTGTACGCGACGTTGAGCTCGCCGTCCTTGAACCACTTGGCGAACGGCGGGTTCGACCAGTCCAGCGTCTCGGTCGGCTCCTTGGCCCAGGTCAGCCTGCGGGCCTGCGTGGCCCAGAAGCCGAGCCTGTCAGCCTTGGCCTGTTCGTACGCCTCCGCGGTGACATTGGCGTTGGCTGCCAGGTCCGCGGGCGGCGCGAACCTGCGCTCTTCCTTGAGCAGGTTGGCCAAGGATTCGTTGCTCACGACATCTCCCTTTCCCAGGGTGTCCGTTGTGTCCCAAGCCACAGCTCATCAGACCGAAGCCCCTGCTGACAAGGGTCGTCCGGAAATTGGTTTAGACCTGTGGGCGGGCTTCTCGTACGTCTCTCGCGGCGGCCGACGTCATCCGTACCCACGGACGCCGACCAGGCAGAGTTCAGTCCCTGTAACGCCTTTCACACTCCGGCCCAAGTACTGATGAAGCGCCACCGACATGAAGGAGGTACGTGTGGAAGGGATACGGGGCGGGCCGCAGGCGGCCGTCCGCGACCCAGAGCTCTTCGAGGAGTTCTACCGGCGCCATGTGGACGCGATGACATCTTTCGTGGCCCGGCGTGTCGCCGACCCGCACACGGTCGCCGACCTGACCGCCGAGATCTTCCTCGCGGTCCTCGACTCCGCCCACACCTACCGCCCGGGCCGGGGCAGCGAGACGGCCTGGCTCTACGGCATCGCCCGCAACGTCGTCGCGGGAGAGCACCGCCGCGTGGCCCGCGAGACGGCCCGCGACCGGCGCATCTCCGGGCGGCGGCTGCTGGAGCCGGACGACATCGCGCGCCTTGAGGACAAGCTCGACGCGGAGTCCCCGGGCCGCCGCGCCCTCGCCGCGCTGGAACGGCTCCCCGCGGGGGAGCGAGCCGTTCTGGAGCTGATCGTGGTCGACCAGCTGACGGTCCCCGAGACCGCCGCCGCCCTCGGCATCACCCAGGTCACGGCCCGCGTACGGCTGCACCGGGCCCGCAAGTCACTGCGCCGGGCGGCGGACGAGCCCGCCGCCGGACCGCGCGGCACAGCCCTGTCATACGTCACCGGAGGAAACGGGGGAGAGGCATGACCACCAGGACGACATTCGAGGACCGGCTGCTGGCGGAACTGCGCCGCGAGATCGACCTGCGCGCGGCCGACGGCACGGCCGAGGCGGCATCCACGTCCGTGGAACGCCGCCGCTTCAGGGCCCGTACGGCATTCACGGCGCCGAGGCTCGGACTCGTCGCCCTGGCCTGCGCCGCCGTCGCGGGCGCCGCGGTGCTGATGCCGGGTTCCCCCGCCGAGAGCCCGGCCTACGCGGTGGTGTCTCACTCGGACGGGAGCCTGACGGTCACCCTGAACGACATCGGCATCGGCGGCACCCTGCCGGACGAATTCGTCGACCGGCTGGAGGCGAACGGCATCCACGTGGTCGTGGACAAGCTGCCGAACGGTTACGAGTGCGCCGAGGACCGGGGGGAGTGGGTCCGGGGCCGCCCCGAGGCGGACGGGGGCCCCAGCCAGGTGTTCGACCTGCGGCGCGGGGACTCCCTGGCCGTCGTGAAGATGGGGCAGCGCCAGCCCGACGGGAGCTTCATGCCGGTCACCGGCTTCGGCTTCTACCGAGGTGAAGTCGCCCCGTGCCATCCGGTCCCCGCTCCGTAGCCCCGCTCGGCGGAGACGTGCGGTCTCCGCCGAGCGAGGCATCCGGGTAGGGCGTGACCGCGACGGTTACGCCGGGCTGCGCAGCTCCTCCGTGTCGACCATGTGATCCATGTGATCCGTCACGTGGTCGGTCACGTGGTCGAACACTCCCGCGTCCGAGGCCTCGGTGAGCAGATACGCCTGCGCCTCGCCCACGTGGAAGTACATCCCGTGCAGCTCCAGCTCCCGTCTGTGCAACGCCCGGGCCACCGATTCGTGGGCCCGCAGATGCTCCAACTGCTGGACCACGTTGGTCAGACAGAGCTGTTCCACCGCGTCCGCGGGCGCCCGGCCGGCGAGTCTGGCCCACGGCCTGCTGTCGTCGGCCATGCGCTCCAGACTCGGCAGCCCGTGCCGAAGCCACCGCTTGAGCGGTGTCTGGACGCCTCCGGGTTCGGAGTTGAGCAGCGCCTGCATGGCTCCGCACCCGGAGTGCCCGCACACCGTGATGGACCGCACCTTCAGCACGTCCACCGCGTACTCGATCGCGGCCGCGACCGAGTCGTCCCCGCTCTCCTCGCCCGGCAGCGGGACGAGGTTGCCGACGTTGCGCACCACGAACAGGTCGCCCGGACCACTGGAGGTGATCATCGAGGTGACCAGCCGTGAGTCGGCGCAGGTGAGGAAGAGCTGGGAAGGACTCTGACCTTCACGGGCCAGCCGGGCCAGCTCGCCCCGCACCAGGGGAGCGGTGTGGCGCTGGAACGCGCTGATGCCACGGGCCAGTTCATGCCCGCTCGGGCCGCCAGTGCCGGCGGCACCGGAGGAGGGGGCGCCGGGGGAGGGGGCACCGGGCGCAGCGGTCGTGCCGGCCGTGCCGGCCGTGCCGGTCGTGCCGGGTGCGTCAGACGTGCCGGATGCCTCGGACTTCTCGGACGGCGGTGCGGACGGTGGGCGTTCGCATTGGTGGTTGCGCCAGGGGGTCCAGGGGCGGCAACGGCAGCCTGCGGCGGTCGGCGGCGTGTCGGCGTCCGCCGGGGGAGTGGTGCCGGCGCCGGTCGCGGGCGTCTCGCCGGGCTCGGCGATCGTGATTCCGGCGCGGCGGCCCGTGAGTTCGACGGTGCCACCCTGCGCGGTGTGCGTGTTCTGCCAGTCCTGCAATGCCTCGAACGCCGCGTGGTCCATGAAGGAGCCGTCCAACTCGACGACGACATGGGAGCCGTGGGGCACGAGGTGCAGGGCCCGGCTGAGGCGGGGCACCGCGAGGAACGTCAACTGGCCTCGTACATGGACGCGATGGACTCCTTCCTGTTCGTCGTGTTCGTCGTGCTCGTGCGTGATGCGGGTGCGGGTGAGGCGGTGCAGGGCGACGGCGACGGCCACGGCGATGCCGAGCGTCACGCCCTCCAGGACGCCGAGGGCGACGACGCCGACGGTCGTGACGGCGTACACCAGGACCTCGCGGTGGCGGGTCACCGTACGGATGTGGTGCAGGGACACCATCTGGATGCCGACGGCCATCACCAGGGCGGCGAGCGAGGCGAGCGGGATGAACTCCAGGACGGGGACCATCAGCAGTGCGGCGATCACTACGAGAACGCCGTGCAGCATCGTGGAGTTCCGGCTCACGGCACCCGCGTGCACATTCGCCGAACTGCGCACGGCGACCCCGGCGACCGGGAGTCCGCCGAGCGTGCCGGAGACGATGTTGGCGGCGCCCTGGCCGAGCAGCTCACGATCCAGGTTGGAGCGTCCGACCCGGGCGGTCAGACCGGGCCGGGCGGCCGCCATCTTGTCCACGGCGACCGCGCCGAGCAGCGACTGCACACTGCACACCAGGGTGGTCGTCAGGACGGCGGCGGCGATGCCGAGCACCGGCCCTTCGGGGAGTCCGGCCAGGGCATGGCTGCTCCAGGAGGGCAGGTCCACCTTGGGCACGGACAGCCCGGTGAGGGCCGCGACCGCGCTGGCGCCGGTGACGGCGACGAGGGCGGCCGGGACCTTGCGCAGCAGGCGGCCCACCCGGCCGGGGATGCGCGGCCAGAGCAGCAGCAGGGTCAGCGTCAGCACGCTCACCGACACGGCGGCGGGCGCGAGGCCGGCCAACTGGGCGGGCAGCGCACGGAGGTTGGCCAGGACGGAACTCTGCGGGGTGCCGCCGAGCACGATGTGCAGCTGGGCGACGGCGATGGTGACGCCGATGCCGGCGAGCATGCCGTGCACGATCGCGGGGCTGACGGCGAGTGCGGTGCGGGCCACGCGCAGGCAGCCGAGACCGAGTTGGGCGAGACCGGCGAGGACCGTGATGGCACAGGTCGTGCGCCAGCCGTAGCGGTGGATGAGGTCGGCGGTGACGACCGTGAGTCCGGCGGCCGGGCCGCTCACCTGGAGCGGGGAGCCGCCGAGTCGTCCGGCGACGATGCCTCCCACGGCGGCGGCGACGAGGCCGGCCTGGAGGGGCGCGCCGGTGGCGAGGGCGATGCCCAGGGACAGGGGCAGGGCGATCAGGAAGACCGCGATCGAGGCCGACACGTCGGCGCCCGCGATGCGGAAGCGGCGGGGCCGGGGCGGCGGGGGGCTGTGGGGTCGGTGGATGCGCTTCGTCCGACTCGAGTCGGTGGCGCGGGTGGGGACGCAGGCGGACATGGTTCCCGTCTCCTCCGGGGCAGCGCGGTCGCGGAACAGGTGGTCCCCCACCTGATGGCGGGGGTCGGGTCGCGGCCGTGGGTCACGGCGTGCAGCGGCGGGATGAATCAACGCTCGGTAAACGGATCGTAATTCAGAGTAAAGGCCAGGCATAGACTTTTCTGGCAAATGGCCTCATAAGTCACCCATCAGAGTGATGCAGATATTTGATCGGCTTGTCGTACTAATTCCTTCTGGGTCTCGTGCGAGCTTGGCGGCGCTGTCGTTGGCCCCAGTTCCCGAGACAGAAGGAAGTAGGTGGGCGGAACATGGCCGCCACCCAGAGGATCGCCGCCGGCGCCGTGGTCGCCGCGGTCTGTGCCGCGTCGCTCGCCGGTTGCGCGATCGGCACCGACGGTTCCAAGGAAGGGGCCGCCGGCCCGCAGAAGGCGAAGCCCGCCCAGGCACCGCCGAAGAGCGCGGTCCGCCTGATCGGCGACGGCTCCACCGCGTACACCGGTGCCCAGCCGCACCTGCCCCGGCCGGAGCGCATGAAGCCCGGTCAGAAGCCGCCGCAGTTCGTGGTGTTCTCCTGGGACGGCGCCGGTGAGGACGGCCAGAAGCTGTTCTCCCACTTCCGCAAGGTCGCCAAGGCGAACAACGCGACCATGACCTACTTCCTCAGCGGCGTGTACATGCTGCCGGAGGAGAAGCGCGACCTGTACCGGCCGCCGCAGCACTCCCCGGGCCGCTCCGACATCGGCTTCAACGACGAGGAGGGCATCGCCGCGACCGTGAAGCAGCTGCGCGGGGCGTGGCTGGAGGGCAACGAGATCGGCACCCACTTCAACGGCCACTTCTGCGGCAGCGGCGGCGGGGTCGGCCAGTGGTCGGTCGCGGACTGGAAGGACGAGATCGCCCAGGCGAAGCAGTTCGTGAAGTCCTGGAAGACCAACACCGGCATGAAGAAGGCCGCCCCGCTCCCCTTCGACTACGACAAGGAGCTCGTCGGCGCCCGCACGCCCTGCCTGGAGGGCCAGAAGAACTTCATGAAGGCCGCCCGCGAGCTGGGCTTCCGCTACGACACCAGCGGCGTCAACGACCAGCTCTGGCCCCGGAAGAAGGAGGGGCTGTGGGACCTGTCGATGCAGCTCGTGCCGTTCCCCGGGCACTCCTACGAGCAGCTGACCATGGACTACAACTTCATGGTCAACCAGTCCGGCACCAACACGCAGGGCGACCCGAACAAGTACGAGTTCTGGGGCGACCAGATGCGGGACGGCCTGCTCAAGGGCTTCCACCGCGCCTACGACGGCAACCGCGCCCCGCTGATCATCGGCAACCACTTCGAGTCCTGGAACGGCGGCACCTACATGCGTGCCGTCGAGGAGACCGTCGAGCAGGTCTGCAACAAGCCCGACGTGCGCTGTGTCTCCTTCCGGCAGCTCGCCGACTGGCTGGACGCCCAGGACCCCGAGACCCTGGCCAAGATGCGGACGCTCGGCGTCGGCGAGGCCCCGAAGCAGGGCTGGGCGTCCTTCCTCTCCAGCCGCCCGGCCCCGGCCCCGAAGGGCGTACCGGGGGCGCCGGCGGCGGGGCGGTAGGAGCCCGTCAGGCGCTCGCCACCAGGCTCTCGCCGAGCACGAACCCGGGGTCGACCTGCGCCGCCAGGTCGGCCCCGGTCCGCTCGTTGGCCCAGGCCTGGGCGTTCTTCAGGTGGAAGTGCACCATCTGGTGGGTGTAGCGCTGCCAGTCACGCAGGTCGTACGTCGCGTCGACGGCCGTGTGCAGCAGGCGCAGGGCGCGGCGGTTGGTGTCCTCCAGGAGCGCGAACCGGGGTGGCCGGCCCTTCTCCATGGCGCGCACCCAGTCCGAGTGCCCGACCGTCACGAGCAGGTCGTCCCCGACCTCGGCGCGCAGGAAGTCGAGGTCGTCCTGGCCCTGCACCTTGTTGCCGACGACTTTCAGCACGACGCCGTAGTCCTGGGCGTACTCCTTGTACTGGCGATAGACGGAGACCCCCTTCCGGGTCGGCTCGGCGACGAGGAACGTGATGTCGAAGCGGGTGAACATGCCGGAGGCGAAGGAGTCGGAGCCGGCCGTCATGTCCACCACGACGTACTCGTCACGCCCGTCCACCAGGTGGTTCAGGCACAGCTCCACCGCTCCCGTCTTGGAGTGGTAGCAGGCCACTCCGAGGTCGGCGTCGGTGAAGGGCCCGGTGACCATCAAACGGACGGTGTCGCCGTCGAGTTCCACCGGCCGGGCGCAGGCGTCGTAGACCGGGTTGTCCTCGCGCACCCGCAGCAGGCGGGAGCCGTCGCCGGGCGGTGTGGTCTTGATCATCGTCTCGGCGGAGGCGATGCGCGGGTTGTCGCCGCGCAGGTACTCCTTGATCAGCTTCAGCCGCTCGCCCATCGCGGGCAGTGCGGCGGCCTCCGCCTCGTCGAGGCCGAGGGCGGCGCCTAGGTGCTGGTTGATGTCGGCGTCGACCGCGACCACCGGCCGCCCGGTCGTGGCGAGATGCCGGATGAACAGGGAGGACAGGGTGGTCTTGCCGCTGCCGCCCTTCCCGACGAAAGCAATTTTCATGTTCACGAAGGGTAGTGGCGTAGTAGCTTTATGTGGCAGGTGTGCGTGAAGAAGACCACTCCATCGTGGGGTCCGGGCCGCCGTTGCGTAGTGTCGTACTCATGAGTACGACAGGCGCGACCGCCGACCCGCTCGCGGCCCTGGGCTCGCTGCCCGGTGTGGCCGACTCCGTGGAGTCCGTGCGCAAGGCCGTGGACCGGGTCTACGGGCACCGGATCATGCGGCGCCGCAGCAATACGGTCACCGGCGAGGCCGCGCTGCGCGGCTCCCGCGGCTCCGCGGCGCTGTCCGGCGCCGACTGGGCGCTCGAAGAGGTGCGCCGCCGCTCCGACTTCAGCGGGGACGACGAGGCGCGCGTGATGGGCGCCGCGCTCAGGCTGACCGCCGAGGCGGGCCAACTCCTGTCCATCTGGCGGCAGTCACCGCTCCGTGTCCTGGCCCGGCTGCACCTGGTGGCCGCGGCGAGCAACGGCGACGAGGTCGGGCGTCCGCGCCGGGAGGGCGAACCGGTCGACGAGCCGCTGATCGAACTGCCGCTGCCGAGCGCGGCGGAGGTCAACGGCCGCCTGGAGGGCCTGTCCGAGCTCATCATCGCGGGCAGTTCCGCCCCTGCGCTGGTGACGGCGGCCGTCGTGCACGGTGAACTCCTCGCGCTGCGGCCCTTCACCTCCCGCAACGGCCTCGTCGCGCGCGCGGCCGAGCGCATCGTCCTGATCGGCAGCGGTCTCGACCCCAAGTCCGTCTGCCCGGCCGAGGTCGGCCACGCGGAACTGGGTCGGGCGGCCTACCTGGCGGCCCTCGAAGGCTATGTCTCCGGCACTCCGGAGGGGATGGCCGCCTGGATCGCCCACTGCGGCAAGGCGGTCGAACTCGGTGTGCGCGAGTCGACGGCGGTGTGCGAGGCGTTGCAGCGCGGGGCGGCGTAGGAAGTCCGGAAAGAAGTCCCGGAACAGGGTTGCGGCGGTACGAGGACTCGTACCGCCGCTGGCATGCTCACCGGGTTACCAAGCGTCCTCGATATGTTGCCCATCAGGTCGGGAGCTTTGCCCGTCACCTGGTGCGGCTGGCCCGTAATCGACGGGTCGACGTCGCGTGGGTGCCCAGTGTTCATGCGCGGTCCGTGGGGCCAAATGCGTTATTAAGGTGATCCTCTCGGATGTCCTTGGTCTCGCGGGCCGTTAACCCCTTTGTACTCCAGCACCCGGGCAAGCGGAAGCCCTGGCTGCGGTTCTTTACTTTTACTCTCAAACAGGTATTAAACCGGCAAGCGCATGTCAGAGCGCTGTCGCCCGGCGCCGGCTCGCGTACCAGACGAGGCCCGCGGTGGCGGCCGCGGCCCCTATGGCGGCCGCCGCGACCAGTGCCGGACGGGGCGGCACGGAGAACGCGGGGAAGCGCTGCTTGAGCCGGACCGGACGGTGGAAATCGAGAATCGGCCACCCGCGCGCGAGCGCCTCACGACGCAGCGCACGGTCCGGGTTCACGGCGTGCGGATGGCCGACCGACTGGAGCATCGGCAGATCGGTCGCCGAGTCGCTGTAGGCATAGCAGCGCTCCAGGTCGTACCCCTCGGACTCGGCCAGCTCCTTGATCGCCTCGGCCTTCGTCGGGCCGTAGGCGTAGTACTCCACCTCGCCGGTGAAGCAGCCGTCCTCGCCGACCACCATCCGGGTCGCCACCACCCGGTCCGCGCCGAGGAGTTCACCGATCGGCTCGACGACCTCCGCGCCCGACGTGGACACGATCACGACGTCGCGGCCGGCCCGGTGGTGCTCCTCGATGAGGGAGGCGGCCTCGTCGTAGATGATCGGGTCGATCAGGTCGTGCAGGGTCTCGGCGACGATCTCCTTCACCTGCTGGACGTTCCAGCCGCGCACGAGCTGGGAGAGGTACTCGCGGGTCCGCTCCATCTGGTCGTGGTCCATGCCGCCGACGAGGAAGACGAACTGGGCGTACGCGGTACGCACCGCGGCCCTGCGGTTGATCAGCCCGCCTTGGTAGAACGACTTGCTGAACGTGAGCGTGCTCGACTTCGCAATGACCGTCTTGTCCAGGTCAAAGAAGGCCGCTGTGCGGGGCAAGGAGTGGTTTTCCACGACCCCGAGCATAGGCGCAGCCCATTCGGCGTAAGGTGTGGCGCGTGGGTTTGCCTGAGAGGGCTCTCGGGTACACCATGGAAGTCACGGATCGTTCGCGACCGTGCTAACCCGGCCCGGCTCCTCCCCCCCCGAGTCGGCCGTGGAGACGACCCCCACTCTCCCCCCCGGTGGGGGTCGTCGCATGTCCGGGTGGGTTTTCTCTTCTTCACAGGCGGCAGGACCGCCGCACCGAGGCGGCTTCGGCCGCCTCTTCCGCATGCCCGTGATCCGTCACCGTCCGTAGTTGTAGCGCTGCTCTGCGGAAGTCGCACAGAGGTCGGTACGAGTCGGTGCACAGCTCACCGGTTTGGGTGACGGACACATTCACAACGGTCGAGTTGTCCACAGATATCGACCAAGATCCACTTCATTTCCCGCTGCGTTGCACCGTGATTCCAGCGCGGCCCGCCGACGCCGATCCGATGGCCGGATCCGGTTAGTCGGGCGCGTTTGGCCGGTTCCTATCGGCCGTTCATATGGAGGCCGGTTGCCGGTTCTTCACACGTTCGGGAATCGCGAGGCCCTTGATGCCCTCGCGGGATGCAGCGAAGGGGGATGGAAAGCGTGACCGCAGCCGTCACACACGATCCGCCGTCCGGCGCCGGAGGGCGCCAGAGCGGACCGTTGATCATCACCGAGGACCCCGGGCTCCTCGACGACCTGCTCCGGCTCTGCGCGGCGGCCGGCGCCACACCCGAGGTGCACCCTGGGGTGCCCGAGCCGAGGGACCGATGGGAGGCCGCACCGCTCGTCCTGGTCGGCGACGACGCCGTACGACGGGTGCGGGGCGCCGCGCGCAGAGGCGGGGTGGTGCTCGTCGGCACGGACCAGGACGACTCCGGGGTGTGGCGCCGGGCCGTCGAGATCGGCGCCGACCACGTCCTGATGCTGCCCGACGGCGAGCAGTGGCTCGTCGACCGGATCGCCGACGTCGCCGAGGGCGTCGGCCGGCCCGCCCTCACCGTCGGCGTCATCGGCGGCCGGGGCGGGGCCGGGGCCTCCACGCTCGCCTGTGCGCTCGCCGTCACCTCCGCGCGGGAGGGACTGCGCACCCTGCTCGTGGACGCCGATCCGCTGGGCGGCGGACTCGACGTACTGCTCGGCGGGGAGACCGCCGACGGGCTGCGCTGGCCGGCGTTCGCCGCCTCGCGCGGCAGGGTCGGCGGCGGCGCCCTGGAGGAGTCGCTCCCCGAACTGCACTCCCTGCGGGTGCTCAGCTGGGACCGCGGCGACTGCGTCGCCGTCCCGCCGCAGGCCGTCCGCGCGGTGCTGGCCGCGGCCCGACGCCGGGGCGGCACCGTCGTCGTCGACCTGCCCCGCCGTATCGACGGCGGCGTGGCCGAGACGCTGGCCCAGCTCGACCTCGGCATCCTCGTCGTCCCCGCCGAGCTGCGGGCCGTCGCGGCGGCAGGACGGGTGGCCTCCGCGGTCGGGATGGTCGTACGCGACCTGCGGGTGGCCGTACGGGGCCCGTACGCGCCCGGACTCGACGACCGCGAGGTGGCACGCCTGCTGGGCCTGCCCCTGGTGGGCGAGGTACCGGTCGAGGCGGGCCTGCTGCGACCGCACGAGACCAGGACACCGCCCGGCGCCGGGAGGGGGCCGCTGACGCGGTTCTGCAAGGAGTTCTGGGAGCGGGCACTGGTGGAGGCGGCATGACCACGGTGCTGGAGGACGAGGGGGCACGCGCGCGTGGCGGGCTGGGTGGCGCGGGGGCGGGGCCGGGTGTGGTCGGGGGTGCGCGTGGTGGCGCGGACGCGGGGCCGGGTGTGTTCGGCCGTGTGCGGGGCGGTGCGGGTGCCTTTGGCGGTGCACGGCGTGGCGAGGGTGCCTTTGACGGTGCACGGCGTGGCGAGGGCCTGGCTCCGGAGGCGTCCGGCGGGGTGCGGGGTGATGGGGGCCCGGCTCCCGGGCGGTTCGGAAGCGTGCAGGTCGGGGCCGACATGGCTCCGGAGCTTCTCGACGGTGTGCGGCAGTGGCTTGCCGAGAGTGGGGCCGAACCGACGCCCGCGCGTGTGGCGCAGGCGCTGCGTGAGCAGGGGCGGGTGCTCGGGGACGCCGAAGTGCTGGGCGCCGCCGCGCGGTTGCGGTCCGAGCTGGTCGGCAGCGGGCCGTTGGAGCCGCTGCTGGCCGACCCGTCCGTCACCGACGTCCTGGTGTCGGCGCCGGACCGGGTCTGGGTGGACCGGGGCGGCGGGCTGGAGCTGACCGGGGTCTGCTTCCCCGACGCCGCGGCCGTACGGCGCCTCGCGCAGCGGCTGGCCGCGGTGGCCGGGCGGCGCCTGGACGACGCGCGGCCGTGGGCGGACGCCCGGCTGCCGGACGGGACGCGGCTCCATGCGGTGCTGCCACCGGTGGCCGTCGACTGCACCTGCCTGTCGCTGCGGGTCGTGCGGCCGCGCGCGTTCACGCTCGACGAGTTGGTGGCGGCGGGCACCGTGCCGCCAGGCGGGGACCGGGTGCTGCGGGCGCTCGTCGACGCACGGCTGTCGTTCCTCATCAGCGGCGGGACCGGCAGCGGCAAGACGACGCTGCTGAGCGCGCTGCTGGGGCTGGTCGGGCCCGGGGAACGGATCGTGCTCGCCGAGGACTCGGCGGAACTGCGCCCCGACCATCCGCACGTCGTCCGGCTGGAGAGCAGACCGGCCAACCAGGAGGGCGCGGGCCTGGTCACGCTCCAGGACCTGGTGCGGCAGGCGCTGCGGATGCGGCCGGACCGGCTGGTCGTGGGCGAGGTGCGGGGGCCCGAAGTGGTGCATCTGCTGGCCGCGTTGAACACCGGCCACGAAGGCGGCTGCGGGACGGTCCACGCGAACGCCGCCGGCGATGTGCCGGCCCGCCTGGAGGCGCTCGGCACCGCCGCCGGGCTCGACCGGGCCGCGCTGCACTCCCAGGTGGCGGCCGCGTTGTCGGTGGTGCTGCACCTGGTGCGTGACCGGACCGGAAGGCGGCGGATCGCCGAGGTGCGGGTGCTGGAACGGGACCCGTCGGGGCTGGTGCGCACGGTGCCGGCGCTGCGCTGGGGCGCGGAGGGCTTCGCGTACGAGCAGGGGTGGGAGCGGCTGCGGGGGCTGCTCGGAGAGGGATGCCATGACCGGGGTGAGTGAGATGTCGGCCGGTGCCGCCGTGGCCTGTGTCGGGGCGGTCGTCTGGTTGCTGGGCGGGCCCCATGTCGGGGCTCGACGAGCGCGGCTGCTGCTCGCGGGCGGCGGTGGTGCGGTCGGGGCCGGGCCGCCCCTGTGGGGGCAACTGGGCGGCGAGATGCGGCGGTTGCGGGGGCGGCTGGGGGCCGAGTGGTGGTCGGCGGCGGCCGGGGCGGTGCTCGCGGTGCTGGGGGCCTCGGTGGTGCCGTTTGTCGTGGGGCTGGCCGGGGTGCCGTTGCTGCGGCGGGTGCGGTTGGCCCGGCGGGAGCGGCGGGCCAGGGAGCGGCGCGGGGACGCGGTCATCGCGCTGTGCGGGGTGCTCGCCGGGGAGGTGCGGGCCGGGCGTCAGCCGGGCGAGGCCCTGCTGCGGGCCGCGCGCGACTGCGACGGGCTCGGCGACGCCCAGTCGGCGGTGCTGGCGGCGGCGCGGTTCGGCGGTGACGTGCCGGACGCGCTCGCGGCGGCGGCACGGCAGCCGGGGGCCGGTGGGCTGCTGGGGCTCGCGGCGTGCTGGCGGGTCGCCGTGGACCGGGGCGCGGGGCTGGCCGCCGGCGTCGATCGGCTCGAAGCGGCGTTGCGCGCCGAGCGGGACCAACGCGCCGATCTTCGAGCCCAGTTGGCGGGCGCCCGCTCCACGGCCCTGATGCTCGCCGGCCTGCCGGTCCTGGGCCTGCTCCTCGGCACGGCCCTCGGCTCCGACCCGCTCCACGTCCTGCTCCACACAGGACCGGGGCTGGGGTGCCTGGTCGTGGGCGGGGTGCTGGAGGGACTGGGGATGTGGTGGGCGATGCGGATCGTGCGGGGAGCGGAGGCGGTGTGAGACGGGCGAGGGGTGGCGGAGGCCCGGAGGTCGGGGCGTGCGGGGAGCGGTGGCGGTGTCAGGCGGTGAGGGGTGGCGGAAGTCAGGAGCGGCGGGGGCGTGCGGGGAGCGGTGGCGGTGTGAGTCGGGTGAGGGGCCGTAGTGGCTCGGAGCAGCGGGGCGTGCGGAGGAGGGTGCTGTGAGTGCGGAAGTTGTCCACAGGCTGGGGGCAGTTGTGGGGACCCTGCTGGTTCTCGTGTGGGGCGCGAGATGGATCGAGGGGGTTCGCCGCGAGCGGGCGGTTCGGCGGCGGCTGGCCCGGCTCGTGGCGCGGGAGGCGAAGTCCGCCGGGCCGCGGGGTGACCCGCGGAAGGCCGTACGGCGGTGGCTGCCCTCGGCGGGGGTGGTGGCCGGCGGGTGGGCCCTCGTCGGGGGTGCCGCCGGGGTCGCCGTCGGGCTGGGCGTGGCCGCGGGGCTGTGGTGGTGGCGCAGGCGACAGACGGCCGCGGGCGCCGAGGAGGAGTACGACGTCGGGGAGGCCGCGCGCCAACTGCCGCTCGCGGCCGATCTGCTGGCGGCCTGTATCGCGGCCGGTGCCGGACCGGTGGTCGCGGCGCAGGCCGTGGGTGAGGCGCTGGGCGGCCCGGTCGGGGAGGGGCTCGCGCGGGGCGCGGCGGAGGTGCGGCTGGGCGGTGAACCCGGCGACGCCTGGCGGCGACTGGCCTCGATGCCGGGTGCCGGGCCCCTGGCGCGGCTGCTGGAACGGGCCGACGTGTCCGGACTGCCCGCCGCCGTCCCCGTCGCCCGGCTCGCCGCGGAGGCCCGGGCCGACTGGGCGCGCACGGCGACGGCACGGGCCCGGCGGGCCGCCGTCCTCGTGACCGCGCCGGTGGGGCTGTGTTTTCTGCCCGCGTTCATCGCGGTGGGGGTGCTGCCCATCGTGATCGGGCTGGCGGGCGCGGCCAGGGGAGGGGGTGGTGGATGACAGGGACGGGCGTGCAGCGGTTCCGGTGATCGAGAAGCAGTGAGCGACAGAGAAACAGCAGGCGACAGAGCGGATCCTTACGGGGGTTGAGATGTACAAGGTGGTACTCGCGCGGCTTCGGGCGGCGCGGAAGGACACGGGGATGGTCACCTCGGAGTACGCGATGGGGATCGTGGCGGCGGTGGCGTTCGCGGTGGTCCTCTACAAGGTGGTGACCAGCGGGGCCGTCAGCGCGGAGCTCCAGGGAATCGTGAAGCAGGCCCTCGATGCGCGGATGTGAACGGGGCCGCGCGGACCGGGGGTTCGTGACGGCGGAGTCGGCCGTGGTGCTGCCCGTGCTGGTGATGTTCGCGGCGGCACTGGTGTGGGGGCTGCTCGTGGTGGCCGCGCAGATCCAGTGCGTGGACGCGGCGCGGACGGGGGCCAGGGCCGCGGCGCGGGAGGACCCGGCCGACGCGGTCGTCGAAGTGGCCCGCGGGGCGGCGCCGCGCGGTGCGAAGGTCACGGTCAGCCGGGAGGAGACGCAGGTCCGGGTGGTGGTCGTGGCCAAGCCGCCGGTGCTGCGCGGGTTGCCGTTCGAGGTACGGGAGGAGGCTGTGGCCTCGGTGGAGGGCGGGAGATGAGCGGGCGGGGTGTGGGCCGGCGGGGTGTCGGTTCCGACCGTGGCTCCGCCACCGTGTGGAGCGTCGGTGCGATCGCCGTGCTGTGCGTGGTGTTCGGGGTCGTACTCGCCCTGGGGCAGGCCGTGGTGACCCGGCATCGTGCGGCCGGCGGCGCGGATCTGGCGGCGCTCGCGGCGGCGGACCACTGGGCGGAGGGCGGTACGGCGGCCTGCGCCCGGGCCGGCCGGGTGGCCCGGGCCCAGGGCACGCGGCTCGTGCGGTGCGCACTGGTGGGTGAGATCTCGGACGTGACGGCGGCGGCGGGGCGGGGGCCGTTCGCGGCGGAGGTCAGGGCCCGGGCGGGCCCGGCGGAACAGCCGCTTCCGGACTCGGCTCCGGTGCCGAAGGCCCCGGCGTCCGCGCAGCCTTCGGATCCACCACGGGCACCGCAGACTCCCCTGTCTCCTCCGGTTCCTCCTCCGGCGCCCCCCGCAGCAACACCGTGAGCAACCGCACCGCCCCCCTCTTGTGCAGCGGGTCGTTGCCGTTGCCGCACTTGGGGGACTGGATGCAGGACGGGCAGCCGGCGTCGCACTCGCAGGAGGCGATGGCCTCGCGGGTGGCGGTGAGCCAGGCGCGGGCGGTGTGGAAGGCGCGCTCCGCGAAGCCCGCGCCGCCGGGGTGGCCGTCGTAGACGAAGACCGTCGGCAGCAGCGTGTCGGGATGCAGGGGGATCGAGACGCCGCCGATGTCCCAGCGGTCGCAGGTCGCGAACAGGGGGAGCAGACCGATGGAGGCGTGTTCGGCGGCGTGCAGGGCGCCGCCGAGGATCTCGGGGTTGATGCGGGCCTCGTCCAACTGGTCCTCGGTGACGGTCCACCACACCGCGCGTGTGCGCAACGTACGAGGAGGGAGGTCGAGTTTCGTCTCGCCCAGGACTTCACCGGTGATGAGGCGTCTGCGGAGGAAGGAGACGACCTGGTTGGTGACCTCGACGGAGCCGTAGCACAACCGGCCCTGGCCCCAGGGGACTTCGACGTCCGTCTCCAGGACGGCGATGGCGGTGGTGTCGCGGGCCACGGTCGAGTACGGAGGGTTCGCCTCCTCCACCAGCGCCACCGAGTCCTCCAGGTCCAGGGCCCGCACCAGGTACGTGCGGCCCTGGTGGAGGTGGACGGCGCCCTCGTGGACGGTCGTGTGGGCCGCGCCCGCGTCGACCGTGCCGAGCAGGCGGCCCGTGCCGGACTCGACGATCTGCACCGGGCGGCCGCCCCCACCGCGGATGTCGGCGAGGTCGGCGGCGGACTCCCGGCGGGTCCAGTGCCAGGCCTTCGTGCGGCGGCGCAGCAGCTTCGCGGCCTCCAGCTGGGGGAGCAGGCCCTCGGTCTCCGGGCCGAACAGCTCCATGTCCTCGTCGGTCAGCGGGAGTTCCGCCGCCGCCGCGCACAGGTGCGGGGCGAGGACGTAGGGGTTGTCGGGGTCGAGGACCGTCGTCTCCACGGGGCGGCCGAAGAGGGCCTCGGGGTGGTGGACGAGGAAGGTGTCCAGGGGGTCGTCGCGGGCGACCAGGACGGCCAGGGCGCCCTGGCCGGAGCGGCCCGCCCGGCCGGCCTGCTGCCACAGGGACGCGCGCGTGCCCGGGTAGCCGGCGATGACGACGGCGTCCAGGCCGGAGACGTCGATGCCCAGTTCCAGGGCCGTCGTCGCGGCGAGGCCCAGCAACTCGCCCGAGTGGAGGGCCTGCTCCAGGGCGCGGCGCTCCTCCGGGAGGTAGCCGCCGCGGTAGGCGGCGACACGCCGGGACAGCGAGCGGTCGACCTCGGCCAGCCGTTCCTGGGCGATGACCGAGATGAGCTCGGCGCCGCGCCGGGAGCGGACGAAGGCGACCGAGCGGACGCCCTGGACCGTCAGGTCGGTCAGGAGGTCGGCGGTCTCGGCGGTGGCCGTGCGGCGGACCGGAGCGCCCTTCTCGCCCTGCATCTCGGTGAGCGGGGGCTCCCAGAGGGCGAAGACCAGCTCGCCGCGCGGGGAGGCGTCGTCGGCGACCTCGACGACCGGCAGGCCGATGAGGCGGCGGGCGGCGACCGCGGGCTCGGCGGCGGTCGCGGAGGCCAGCAGGAAGACCGGGGAGGCGCCGTAGCGGGCGCAGAGGCGGCGCAGCCGGCGCAGGACCTGGGCGACGTGGGAGCCGAAGACGCCGCGGTAGGTGTGGACCTCGTCGATGACGACGTACTTGAGCGCCTTCAGGAAGGAGGACCAGCGGGGGTGGGACGGGAGGATGCCGCGGTGCAGCATGTCGGGGTTGGTCAGCACGTAGTTGGCGTACTGGCGGATCCACTCGCGTTCCTCGAACGGGGTGTCACCGTCGTAGACGGCTGGTCGAACTGAATTGCCCAGCGGTTGTGAAAGTTCCTTCACAGAACGGCACTGATCCGCCGCGAGCGCCTTCGTCGGGGCGAGGTAGAGCGCGGTGGCGCCGCGGCCGTTCGGGGCCTCGGAGCCGTCCAGGAGGGCCGACAGGACGGGCGTGAGGTACGCCAGGGACTTGCCGGAGGCGGTGCCGGTGGCGACGACCACCGACTCGCCGTCCAGGGCGTGCTCCGCGGCGCGTGCCTGGTGGGCCCAGGGGTGTTCGATGCCCGCCGCCTGCACGGCCGCGAGCACCTCCGGGCGAATCCGGTCAGGCCAGACGGCATGGCGGCCCGCGCGCGGGGGCAAGTGCTCCGTATGAGTGATGCGCGAAGCACGGCTCGGCCCCGAGGCGAGCCTGCCCAGCACCGTGCCCGGGTCCACCCGGGATACGGCGTCCGTCGGGGATCGATCGGATCGGTGATTCTTGGCCATCGGCACCGAGTGTGTCACCGGCGTGACGGACAATGGGACCAAGGCGTCGTGCACGCCTGCCGGTAAGTGATTGAATGCCATCGCGGCTGGCGAACCGTCCTGGGGGCTCTGCCGAGTGTCCTAACGGGCGACCGCTCGATAGCAAGGTGCTGGAGGATCCGTGGACCTGTCCCTGTCGACCCGTACCGTCGGCGATCGTACGGTCGTCGAGGTCGGTGGCGAAATCGACGTATATACCGCGCCCAAGCTGCGCGAGCAGCTGGTCGAGCTGGTGAACGACGGGAGTTTCCACCTCGTCGTCGACATGGAGGGCGTGGACTTCCTCGACTCCACCGGGCTCGGCGTGCTGGTCGGCGGCCTGAAGCGGGTGCGTGCCCATGAGGGCTCGCTGCGCCTGGTCTGCAACCAGGAGCGCATTCTGAAGATCTTCCGTATCACCGGTCTCACCAAGGTGTTCCCGATCCACACCTCGGTCGAGGAAGCGGTTGCGGCGACCGACTGAACCAGCGGACCGGGCGCGGTGACCTGAACCGTGCCCGGGACGGCTGTAGTACCTGGGGGGTCCGGACGATCGGCGGTCCGGTCCCCCGACAGCACGCCCGTAGTTCCGAGGGGGATGCATGGCCACCGTTGAACTCCGCTTCAGCGCGCTGCCCGAGCACGTCCGGACCGCCCGCCTGGTGGCGGCGGCGGTGGCGCGCAGGTCCGGAGTCGACGAGGCCGTGCTCGACGAGGTGCGGCTCGCCGTCGGCGAGGCCTGCACCCGTGCCGTCGGACTGCATCAGAACGGCGGCATCACCGCTCCGGTGAAGGTGCTGCTGATCGAGGAGGAGAAGCAGTTCTCCATCGAGGTCGGCGACGAGGCGCCGCGTTCGGCCCCGGGTGACCGGGCGCCCGGCGCGGCGGCCGAGGACCCGGACGTGGAGACCGAGGAGGACGAGATGGGCCTCGCGGTTATCAGCGGCCTCGTCGACGACGTGGAGGTCACCGCGGGGGAGCACGGCGGGTCGATCAAGATGACCTGGCCGACCACCCCGCCGGCCGCAACGCTTCCCTGACCTTCATATATACGAGTACATACGAGCAGAACATCAAAGGGCCCCGCTCCCGCGGGGTCCTTTGTGTTTTCGGAATTCGTGAAATAATTCACGATCAGTCAATGCCTTTGGGGCATTAGCTCTTTCGGGTTCTGTGGCGTGACGTCGATCATTTGCTGAAGAGCATGTGAAGGCTAATTCCGTTTACCGCCCACTGTTTTGATCAGGTTCCGCTACCTACAATCCGTCCACATCTTGAGCTCAGCCCAAGCGTCAAGGAGGACGAATGGCGGGGCTTTCTACCCCTCAGTTGGACCATCCCACTTCTCTCGCAGCCGCGGTCCTGACCGACGACAACCGGATCATCGTCTGGGTGATCGCCGCCGTCGCGGTGGCCGCGCTCGTGGTCGCGGGTGTCCTGGTGCGCCAGGTGCTCGCGGCGGGCGAGGGAACCGACAGCATGAAAGAGATCGCATCGGCCGTACAGGAAGGCGCGAACGCCTATCTGGCCCGGCAGTTGCGCACGCTCGGCGTATTCGCCGTGGTCGTGTTCTTCCTGCTCATGCTGCTGCCCGCGGACGACTGGAATCAGCGCGCCGGTCGGTCCGTCTTCTTCTTGATCGGCGCGGGGTTCTCGGCGGCCACCGGTTATATCGGCATGTGGCTCGCCGTGCGCAGCAATGTGCGCGTAGCCGCGGCGGCACGGGAAGCGACCCCGGCGGAAGGTGAACCGGAAAAGGATCTCACCGCCGTCTCGCACAAAGCAATGAAGATCGCTTTCCGCACGGGCGGCGTCGTCGGCATGTTCACGGTGGGGCTCGGTCTGCTGGGCGCCTCCTGTGTCGTGCTGGTGTACGCGGCCGATGCGCCGAAGGTGCTCGAGGGCTTCGGCCTCGGGGCCGCCCTGATCGCCATGTTCATGCGTGTCGGTGGCGGCATCTTCACCAAGGCCGCCGACGTCGGCGCCGACCTGGTCGGCAAGGTCGAGCAGGGCATTCCGGAGGACGACCCGCGCAATGCCGCGACCATCGCCGACAACGTGGGCGACAACGTCGGCGACTGCGCCGGCATGGCGGCCGACCTCTTCGAGTCGTACGCCGTGACCCTGGTCGCCGCGCTGATCCTCGGCAAGGCGGCCTTCGGTGACGCCGGGCTCGCCTTCCCGCTGATCGTGCCCGCGATCGGTGTGCTGACGGCCATGATCGGCATCTTCGCGGTGGCGCCGCGCCGGTCCGACCGCAGCGGCATGTCCGCGATCAACCGGGGGTTCTTCATCTCCGCGGTGATCTCGCTCGTGCTGGTGGCCGCGGCCGTCTTCGCGTACCTGCCGTCGTCGTACGCCGATCTCGACGGCGTCACCGAGGGGGAGATCGCCGGGAAGGGCGGCGACCCGCGGATCCTCGCGCTCGTCGCGGTCGCCATCGGCATCCTGCTCGCCGCCGTCATCCAGCAGCTGACCGGCTACTTCACCGAGACCAACCGGCGTCCCGTCATGGACATCGGGAAGTCCTCGCTCACCGGCCCGGCCACCGTCGTCCTCGCCGGTATCTCCGTCGGTCTCGAATCGGCCGTCTACACCGCCCTGCTGATCGGCCTCGGCGTCTACGGGGCGTTCCTGCTCGGCGGTACGTCGATCATGCTGGCGCTGTTCGCGGTGGCGCTGGCCGGCACCGGTCTGCTCACCACGGTCGGCGTGATCGTCGCCATGGACACCTTCGGGCCGGTCTCCGACAACGCCCAGGGCATCGCCGAGATGTCCGGCGACGTCGAGGGCGCGGGCGCGCAGGTGCTCACCAACCTGGACGCCGTCGGCAACACCACCAAGGCCATCACCAAGGGCATCGCCATCGCCACCGCCGTCCTGGCGGCGTCGGCGCTCTTCGGGTCGTACCGTGACGCCATCACCACGGGCGCCCGGGACGTCGGCGAGAAACTGTCCGGCGACGGGGCTCCGATGAGTCTGATGATGGACATCTCGCAGCCCAACAACCTCGTCGGCCTCATCGCGGGCGCCGCGGTCGTCTTCCTGTTCTCCGGGCTCGCCATCAACGCCGTGTCGCGGTCGGCCGGTTCCGTGGTCTACGAGGTGCGGCGGCAGTTCCGCGAGCACCCCGGGATCATGGACTACAGCGAGAAGCCGGAGTACGGCAAGGTCGTGGACATCTGCACCCGGGACGCCCTGCGCGAGCTCGCCACGCCCGGACTGCTGGCCGTGCTGGCACCCATCTTCATCGGGTTCACGCTCGGCGTCGGCGCGCTCGGCTCGTTCCTGGCGGGCGCGATCGGGGCGGGCACGCTCATGGCGGTGTTCCTGGCCAACTCCGGCGGTGCCTGGGACAACGCCAAGAAGCTCGTCGAGGACGGTCATCACGGCGGCAAGGGCAGCGAGGCCCACGCCGCGACCGTCATCGGCGACACGGTCGGCGACCCCTTCAAGGACACCGCCGGGCCCGCGATCAACCCGCTGCTGAAGGTGATGAACCTCGTCGCGCTGCTCATCGCGCCCGCGGTCATCAAGTTCAGCTACGGCGAGGACAAGAGCATCGGCGTCCGGATCGGGATCGCCCTGCTCTCGCTCGCCGTGATCGTCGGCGCGGTCTATGTCTCCAAGCGGCGCGGGATCGCCGTGGGGGACGAGGAGGACAGTGCCAAGAGGGTGGCCGGTTCGGCCGATCCCGCGGTGGTTTCGTAGGCGGTCTTACGGCAGCCTCCTCACCTGGGGCGGGCGGGTGGCGCGGTGGACGCGCCGCCCGCCCGCTCTGTGTGCGCACGCCCCCTTCGTGACCCTTCTCTCACTTGGTGCAAATGGCTTTAATGCATGACTTATCGGACGCCCTGCTTGTAGGTGTCCTCCAGGCGCCGTGTATGTTCCGGGGCCGAGGAGCCATGGAAGGGACCAATCCGGTGAACAAGAAGCTCGCAGCCGCGCTGTCCGGCGGTGCGGTACTGGCGATGGCGCTGTCGGCATGCAGCAGCGGTGACGACAACAGCGAGAAGCTCGACGCCTGGGCCAAGCAGGTCTGTGACGCCGTACAGCCGCAGGCCAAGAAGATCGAGGCCGCGAACGCCGCGATCCAGCAGCAGACCTCGGACAACAGCAAGCCGGAGGACGTCCAGAAGACCGACGCCCAGGCCTTCCAGGACATGTCCGACGCCTACAAGGCGATCGGCGCGGCCGTGCAGAAGGCCGGGGCGCCCGACACCGGCGACAGCAAGAACGCCGAGAAGAAGCAGCAGGACGCGGTCAAGGAGCTCAACAGCCTGTCCGCCTCCTACGCCTCCCTCAAGAAGCAGGTCGACGAGCTCGACACGAAGGACCAGGGCAAGTTCGCGGACGGCCTCAAGGACGTCGCGACCGAGCTCGACAAGCTCAGCACGACCGGCAGCGACGCCCTCAAGAACCTCGAAGAGGGTGACGTCGGCAAGGCGATGGCCGAGCAGGAGAGCTGCAAGAGCGCGTCCACCGCGCCGTCGGCGACGAACGGCTGACACCCGCCCCGGGCGGCCCCCGGCGCCGCGGGCACCGCCTGCGGCGCCGGTTTGCGTCCACAATGGGGGCGTGAGTGACTCCAGCCTTGCCCCCCTGCCCTCCGCCGACCGCCCCGACGTCGCCGCCGCCCTGCGCGACGCCCTCCTGAGCGCCTCCTTCACCGCCGACGGCCTGCTCGAACTGCTCGGCGCCCCCGCCTACGCGGCGCTCGCCCGCAGCGAGACCGTGCCCGCGCTGCGGGCCACCCGCGGGGACAGCGCGCTGGAGGTGCTCGTACGGCTCTTCCTGTTGCAGCAACCCGTGCGCCACGCGCGCGTGGCGGACGTACTGCCCCTGGAGGCGTGTCTGGAGGCCGGGTGGCTGGTGCGGGCCGGCGCCGACGAAGTGGCCGCGACGGTGGACGTACGGCCGTACGGCGGGCCCGACGGCGAGGACTGGTTCATCGTGTCCGACCTCGGGTGCGCCGTGGGCGGCGCCGGTGGCATCGGCAGCCGCGCGGAGGGTGTCGTCCTCGGCGTGGGCGGTGCCTCCACGACCCTCGCCGGCATCACCGTCCGCACGCCCGTCGGCTCCGCGCTCGACCTCGGCACCGGGTCCGGCATTCAGGCGCTGCACGCCGCGCGGCACGCCACGCGCGTGACGGCGACCGACCTCAACCCGCGCGCGCTGCACATCACCGCGCTGACCCTGGCCCTGTCCGGCGCCCCGGCGGCCGAGCTGCGGGAGGGCTCGCTCTTCGAGCCGGTGCGCGACGACGAGACGTACGACCTGATCGTCTCCAACCCGCCCTTCGTGATCTCGCCGGGCGCCCGGCTGACGTACCGGGACGGCGGGATGGGCGGGGACGATCTGTGCCGGTCGCTCGTTCAGCAGGCGGGGGAACGGCTGAACGAGGGCGGGTTCGCGCAGTTCCTCGCCAACTGGCAGCACGTGGAAGGGGAGGACTGGCAGGACAGGCTCAGGTCGTGGGTGCCGCGCGGGTGCGACGCGTGGATCGTCCAGCGCGAGGTGCAGGACGTCACGCAGTACGCCGAGCTGTGGCTCAGGGACGCCGGTGACCACCGTGGGGACCCGGCCGAGTACCAGGCGCTGTACGACGCCTGGCTGGACGAGTTCGAGGCGCGCAAGGTGAAGGCGGTCGGGTTCGGCTGGATCACCCTGCGGAGGACGGCGGCCGCCGTGCCCTCGGTCGTCGCGGAGGAGTGGCCGCACCCCGTCGAGCAGCCGCTCGGCGACACCGTCGCGGCGCACTTCGAGCGGCTCGACTATCTGCGGGCGCACGACGACGCGGCGCTGCTGGAAGGGCACTTCAAGCTGGCGCCGGAGATCGTGCAGGAGCAGGTCGGGCTGCCCGGCGCCGAGGACCCGGAGCATGTGGTGCTGCGCCAGAACCGTGGCATGCGCCGCGCCACCAAGGTGGACACGGTCGGCGCGGGTTTCGCCGGCGTGTGCGACGGCTCGTTGAGCGCGGGGCGCATCCTGGACGCCATCGCGCAACTGGTGGGCGAGGACCCGGTGTTGCTGCGGGACCGTACGCCGGCGCAGATCAGGGTGCTGGTGGAGCAGGGGTTCCTGGAGCCGGCCTGATCCGACTGGGGCCGGGGCGGCTGAGGTCGAGCCGACTGGGGCCGGGGCGGCTGAGGCGTGGGCGTACCCCTGAGACGGGTGCGCCCGGTCTGGCCTGATTGGTGACGAAAAGGTCTCCTGTCAGTGGGGCGTGCGAGGCTACCTTCGAGGGGCAGGCCCGACGCGTCCTCGGGGGAGGCGCACCCGCTCGGGCCTCGGGGGGAGGCCCGATGTCGGGGGAGACGCCGGATCACGGTGAAGGCAGGGTCGTGGGCGGCCGCTACCGGCTGCTGCGGACGCTCGGCGCGGGCGGCATGGGCCGGGTCTGGCTGGCGTACGACGACGAGTTGGCGTGCGAGGTGGCGCTCAAGGAGATCGCGCTGCCGGACGTGCCGATGGACGCGAGCGAGCCCGCGCAGCGCATCGCGCGGGCCCGCAGCGAGGCGCGGCACGCGGCGCGGCTGCGCGGGCATCGCCATGTGGCGACGGTGCATGACGTGGTGGTGCACGAGGGGCTGCCGTGGATCGTCATGGAGTACGTGCCGGACGCGGTCGACCTCCAGGCGGTGGTACGGAGTTCGGGGCCGCTGCCGCCCGTCCAGGCGGCCCGCGTCGGACTGGCCGTGCTCGACGCGCTGACCGCGGGGCACCGGATCGGCATCCTCCACAGGGATGTGAAACCGGCCAACATCCTGCTGGGATCGGATGCTTCGGGCGACCCGTACGCGCGCGTGCTGCTCACCGACTACGGCATCGCCCTCCAACCCGAGTCCCGGGAACCCCGGCTCACCGCCACGGCGGGCATCCTCGGCACGCCCGGCTATCTCGCGCCGGAGCGCGCGCGTGGGGAGCCGCCGACACCGGCCGCGGATCTGTTCTCGCTGGGCGCGACCCTGTACTGGGCCGTGGAGGGCCACGGCCCCTTCGACCGACACGGCGAGTACGCGACCCTGACGGCCTTGCTCGGCGAGGAACCGACGCCACCGGTGCGGGCCGGTGAACTGGCGCCCGTGCTCCAGGGGTTGCTGGTCAAGGACCCGGTGCGCAGGTCGTCGCCGGAGGCGGTGGCGCGGGGGCTGGAGCGGGTGGTGCGAGGGGCTTCGCCGGGGTGGCCCGCGGCGGCGGGAGAGGCGGGTGCGGGCGTCGGCGCCGGGTCGGCGGCGGGGTTCGGCGCGCCGCCTGGATTCGGGCCGCCGGCCGGTGGGTTCGGTGCGGGCGAGGGGGCGGACGTGCAGCCGGTCGGCTCCGGTGCCGCTCCGGGGGGCGGGCTGATCGACGGCCCACCGCCGGGGTACGTCGCGAGTACGTCGCCGGGGTGGGGCGGTGGCGCGGACGGCGGTGGCGGTGGCGGCGGTGCGGGACCTGGGACGCCGGGCGCCCCGCGGACGCCGGGTACTCCGCAGACACCCGGGACGCCACAGACACCGGGCACGCCGGGTGGGGGCTTCACGCCGGGTGCTCCGCCGTCGTCGGGCGGGGTCTTCACGCCCGGTGCCCCGCAGACGCCGCACACCCCGGGAGCCGCGTCCGGCAGCGGTGGGGCGGCCACGCCGGGTGGGGCGGCCGGGGCCGCGTACGACCCGTGGCGGCAGGCCGCCGCTCCTCAGCGGCCGTCCTCACCCTCGCCCGAACCCGGCAACCCTTATGCGCAAGGGCCCTATGCGAGCGGCGGCCCCGCGCCCTACGGTCCCTACGCGGGCGGCGGCGCCCCGTCGCCGTACGGGAGCAGCGCGACGCCGCCCTACGCCGGCGCCTCGACGCCTCCCCACGCCGGCGGTCCGACGCCGCCCTACGCCGGCAACCCCGCCGTCGCCGCAAGCCCCACCCAGCCCTACCTGGGCGGCACTTCCGGGGCCGGCTGGGGCACGGGTGGGCCGGGGATGCCCGGAGCCGGCCCGCCCTCCGGGGGCAAGAAGCGGCTCGCGCTGGTCGCTCTCGTCGTGGCCGCCGTCCTCGTCGTCGCCGGCGGCACCTGGCTGGCCGTCTCGCTGACCCAGGACAGCGGCGGCGGAGACACGAACAACACGGCGAACAAGCCGCCCACCTCCAGCGTCCCCAAGAGCTCACCGCCGCCGACCGGGCCCGTGCTGCCGTACGGCGATGTCGTCGGCCTCAGCGAGCCGTTGGAGACCGGCGACTGTGTGCAGGCGGTCTGGTCGGGGACGCCGTTCAAGTCGGAGCCGAACCTCGGTGTGGTGGACTGCGCCGAGGACTGGCCGGACGGACAGGTCGTCGCCGTCGACACGGCCACCGACTACGCCGACGCGCGCGCGGAGGGCGGCCGGCGCTGCGCGAACCAGACGCGCGCCGTCGTCGACGCCCTTCCGGACGCGGCGCTCTACGCCGTCGTACCGACGAAGGCGGGCTTCACCGCGGCCAACAGCGGTACGGCATGTCTCGTACTCGGCCGCCATGCGGCGATAGGCGGTGAGGTCGGCCGACTTCGGGACGAGGGCACGCGGCTGTGGGTCGGTCAGATGAGCACCGGCGACTGCTGGATCTACGAGGAGCGGGACGACGGCTACGACGCCCCGCTCACCGACTGCGTGAAACCCCACACCGACCAGGTCATAGGCGCGGTTCAGGCACCCGAGGAAATGACCTACGAGAAAGGCAGGGACAACGCGACCAAGCTGTGCCGCAACAAATTCGAGTCGACCTGGGCACCGGGGTCGGAGCGCACCGTCTACGGCTGGGTGGCCGACGACGAGGACTGGAACAAGGGGTTCAAGAAGGCCGTGTGCACGGTGAGCCGGACCGACGGCGAGAAGACGACCGGAAAGATACCCGCGCCCGGTGCGGTCTGAGCCCGGCCGGGTCCGGCCGCCCCGGGGAGTCCACAGCCGGGTCGGTCCCGCGTTCACCTCGGGTTCGCCTGGCCGCCGCCCGCGCGTGTCAACCTCCCTGCCCGAGGGCACGTGCGGTCGGGAGAAAAGGGGCAGGGGGAGCCATGGAGAGCGGACCGGCGATCTTCGCTGGAGCGGTGTTCGCGCTGTTCGGAGCCGGGCTGCTGGCGTGGACCGCGGTCCGCGTACGGCACCGGGAACCGGTGGCGCACGGTGTGAGCCCGGTCGCATCGGCGATGATCGCGAGCTCCGCCGCGGTGATCGCGCTCGTCGTCGGCGCATGGTGCTTCACCCAGCTGTGACGACCATGGAAAGGCCGAGGTCCCGGTAATTGGGAGGGGGTCCTCCACTAAGGCTCGAAATGACCGGTGGGTACTCCGGGCGGCAGGAATGGCGGTAGTCGGGTTACCGTTCGAGTGGCCGTTGCGGGCTTTTCCCGTTTGACACGGGGGCGGGATGTACCGTCACACTCCGCAGCGTCACCATGACCCGACCCCGGGGACCGCCTGGGGAGGCCCCAGCGTCGACCGGAGAGAAGAGCGAAGTTGTCCCCGACCAGCGAGACCGCACACGGCGGCCGCCGACTCGTCATTGTCGAGTCGCCAGCCAAGGCGAAGACGATCAAGGGCTACCTCGGCCCTGGTTACGTCGTCGAGGCGAGCGTCGGGCACATCCGCGACCTCCCCAACGGCGCCGCGGAGGTGCCGGAGAAGTACACCGGCGAGGTGCGCCGCCTCGGCGTGGACGTCGAGCACGACTTCGAGCCGATCTATGTCGTCAACGCCGACAAGAAGGCCCAGGTCAAGAAGCTCAAGGATCTGCTGAAGGACTCCGACGAGCTCTTCCTCGCCACCGATGAGGACCGTGAGGGCGAGGCCATCGCGTGGCACCTCCTGGAGGTGCTGAAGCCCAAGGTCCCGGTCAAGCGCATGGTGTTCCACGAGATCACCAAGGACGCGATCCGGGCCGCCGTCGCCAACCCGCGCGATCTCAACCAGCGCATGGTCGACGCCCAGGAGACCCGCCGCATCCTCGACCGTCTCTACGGCTACGAGGTCTCGCCGGTCCTGTGGAAGAAGGTCATGCCGCGCCTTTCGGCGGGCCGTGTCCAGTCGGTCGCCACGCGGCTCGTCGTCGAGCGGGAGCGCGAGCGCATCGCCTTCCGCTCCGCCGAGTACTGGGACCTGACCGGCACCTTCGGCACCGGCCGCGCCGGTGACCCGAGTGACCCGTCGACCCTGGTCGCCCGTCTCCAGACGGTCGACGGCAAGCGGGTCGCGCAGGGCCGTGACTTCGACTCCCTGGGCCAGATCAAGGGCGCCAACACCCTCCACCTCGACGAGGCCAACGCCCGTGCGCTGGCCGCCGCGCTGGAGAACACCGACTTCGCCGTCCGCTCCGTCGAGTCCAAGCCGTACCGCCGCTCGCCGTACGCCCCGTTCCGTACGACGACCCTCCAGCAGGAGGCCAGCCGCAAGCTCGGCTTCGGCGCGAAGGCGACCATGCAGGTCGCCCAGAAGCTGTACGAGAACGGCTACATCACCTACATGCGTACGGACTCCACGACGCTCAGCGACACCGCTGTCGCCGCGGCCCGCGCGCAGGTCACGCAGTTGTACGGCGCCGACTACCTGCCGTCCGCGCCGCGGACGTACGCCGGGAAGGTCAAGAACGCGCAGGAGGCGCACGAGGCGATCCGGCCCTCGGGTGATCGTTTCCGCACGCCCGCCGAGACCGGTCTGACCGGCGACCAGTTCAAGCTCTACGAGCTGATCTGGAAGCGGACCGTCGCCTCCCAGATGAAGGACGCGACCGGTAACTCCGTCACGGTCAAGATCGGTGGCACCGCCGCCGACGGCCGGGACGTCGAGTTCAGCGCCTCCGGCAAGACGATCACCTTCCACGGCTTCCTGAAGGCCTACGTCGAGGGTGCCGACGACCCGAACGCCGAGCTGGACGACCGCGAGCGCCGGCTGCCGCAGGTCAGCGAGGGCGACCGGCTCTCCGCCGAGGAGATCACGGTCGACGGGCACGCCACCAAGCCCCCGGCCCGCTACACCGAGGCCAGCCTGGTCAAGGAGCTCGAAGAGCGCGAGATCGGCCGCCCGTCGACGTACGCGTCGATCATCGGCACCATCCTCGACCGCGGCTATGTCTTCAAGAAGGGCACGGCACTCGTCCCGTCCTTCCTGTCCTTCGCCGTGGTCAACCTCCTGGAGAAGCACTTCGGCCGGCTCGTCGACTACGACTTCACCGCCAAGATGGAGGACGACCTCGACCGCATCGCCCGCGGTGAGGCCCAGTCCGTGCCGTGGCTGAAGCGGTTCTACTTCGGCGAGGGCACCCCGGAGAGCGGCGGCGCGGCCGAGGCCGGCAACGGCGACGGGGACCACCTCGGCGGCCTCAAGGAGCTGGTGACCGACCTGGGCGCGATCGACGCGCGCGAGGTGTCGTCGTTCCCGGTGGGCAACGGCATCGTGCTCCGCGTCGGCCGCTACGGCCCGTACATCGAGCGCGGCGAGAAGGACGCCGAGGGCCACCAGCGCGCGGACGTGCCGGAGGACCTCGCTCCGGACGAGCTGTCCGTCGAGTACGCCGAGGAGCTGCTCGCCAAGCCCAGCGGCGACTTCGAGCTCGGCGCCGACCCGGTCAGCGGCAACCAGATCATCGCGCGGGCCGGCCGCTACGGCCCGTACGTCACCGAGGTGCTTCCCGAGGGCACCCCGAAGACCGGCAAGAACGCCGTGAAGCCGCGGACGGCCTCGCTGTTCAAGTCGATGTCCCTGGACACGGTGACGCTGGAGGACGCCCTCAAGCTGATGTCGCTGCCGCGCGTGGTCGGCGTCGACGCCGAGGGCCAGGAGATCACCGCGCAGAACGGGCGCTACGGGCCGTACCTGAAGAAGGGCACGGACTCGCGCTCGCTCACCTCCGAGGAGCAGCTCTTCACGATCACCCTCGAAGAGGCGCTCGCGATCTACGCCCAGCCCAAGCAGCGCGGCCGGGCCGCGGCCAAGCCGCCGCTGAAGGAGCTGGGCACCGACCCGGTCAGCGAGAAGCCGGTCGTGGTCAAGGACGGCCGCTTCGGCCCGTACGTCACCGACGGGGAGACCAACGCGACTCTGCGCTCCGGCGACAGCGTCGAGGACATCACCCCCGAGCGCGGCTACGAACTCCTCGCCGAGAAGCGGGCGAAGGCCCCCGCCAAGAAGACGGCGAAGAAGGCTCCCGCCAAGAAGACCGCCGCGAAGAAGGCCACCCCGGCCAAGAAGACGGCCGCCAAGAAGACCGCCGCGAAGAAGACGACGACGGCCGCGAAGAAGACCACCGCGAAGAAGGCGGCGGCTTCCAAGACGGCGTCGGAGGACTGAGACCGGCGGCACCAGGGGCTGTTTTCGGCCCTGTTGCCCCACTGAGGCTTCGCGAAACGAACGCCCCGGCATCACTTTGGTGTCGGGGCGTGCGCACGTTCGGACGGGCGCCGCGGTCTGTCGGTGCTGCCCGATAGGCTGAAAGCATGACGCGAGCCGAGCAGCCAACGGCCCACCACCCGGCCCCCGACGACGCCCTTGCCGCGGACTCCCGCGAGCGCGCCGTCCGCGCCCTGCTGCGCCAACCACAGCTGAAGAGGCTGTGGAGCGCCCAGCTGGTGGGCGGTGTAGGCGACGCCCTCGCCCTTCTGGTCGTGGTCGTCCTCGCCCTCCAGGCGGCGATCGCCGAGGGTTCCTTCGGGGGTGGGTACCGAGGGGTGGCGTTCGCAGTGGCGACCGTCTTCGGGGTGCGCATCCTGGCCACGCTGCTGTTCGGCGCGGTGCTCCTCGGCCCGCTGACGTCGCTCACCGCGCAGGAGGGGCCGCTCGACCGCCGCTGGACCATGGTCGGCGCGGACGGGGTGCGGGCGGCGCTGCTGATCGTCGCGCCCCTGTGGATCGACTGGACGCCGGAGAACGCGCTGGCGATGCTCCTGGTGACGGCCTTCGTCACCGGAGTCGCCGAGCGCTTCTGGTCGGTGTGCCGCGAGAGCGCGGCGCCCGCCCTGCTCCCGGCCCCGCCGCCGGAGGGCGCGACGGTACGACCGCTGCCGGACCACCTGGACGCGCTGCGCCGCCTGTCGCTGCGTACGAGCTTCGTGGCGATCCCGCTCGCCGCTGCCGCGCTCGTCACCGCAGCGCTCGTCAACAACCTTCTGGGCGCCGGGATCGACTGGTTCGACCAGCATCAGGCCGCCCTCGCCTCGTATGTCGCGGCGGGTCTGTTCGCCGCGTCGCTGTCCGTGCTGACCTTCCTGGAACTGCCCGACACGCGCACCCCGCGCGCGCGTTCGCCGCTGGAGGGCCTGCGCCGCCCCAAGACGGGCGCCGGCGTCGACAAGGGCCGCACCGGTGTGCTGCCGCTGCTGGTCCTCGCCTCCGCCGCCGTCGCGGGCGCGGTCGCCGCGGCCGTCGCCGTGTCCGTGCTGCACGCCAAGGACCTGGGCGGCGGGCCGGTGACGTACGGCCTGCTGGTGCTCGCGCTGACCGGTGGGGTCGTCGTCGGCATCCGTACGGCGCCCAAGGTGCTGGTCTCGCTGTCGCGCCGCCGGCTGCTCGCGCTGGCGATCGCCTTCACCGGCGTCGCCCTGCTGGCCGCGGGCCTGGTCCCGGACGTCACCACCGTCCTCCTGATCGTCGTGCTCGCCGGCATCGGCGCGGGCGTGGCCGCCAACACCGGGCACGCGCTGCTCGACCAGGAGACCGAGGACTACCGCCGCCCCCGCACGACCGAGCATCTGCACGCGGTCGTACGGGTGTTCGTGGCGCTCGGCGCGGTCATCGCCCCGCTGGTCGCGGCGCTGATCGGGCCGCACCGGCTGGAGAGCGGCAAGTTCGTCTTCGCGCACGGCGGGGCCGCGTTCACGCTGATGCTGGTCGGCGCGCTGCTGCTGCCGGTGGCCGCGCTGGTGCTTGCCAAGGTCGACGACCGCTCCGGAGTGCCGCTGCGGCACGACCTGCGGGACGCGCTGCTCGGCGGCGACGACCCGGTGACGGCGCCCATGGCGACCGGCTTCTTCATCGCCCTGGAGGGCGGCGACGGCGCCGGGAAGTCCACCCAGGCCGAGGCGCTCGCCGAGTGGATCAGGGCCAAGGGGCACGAGGTGGTGGTCACGCGCGAGCCGGGCGCGACGCCGGTCGGCAAGCGGCTGCGGTCGATCCTGCTCGACGTGTCCTCGGCCGGTCTGTCGCACCGCGCGGAGGCGCTGCTGTACGCGGCGGACCGCGCGGAGCACGTGGACACCGTCGTCCGGCCCGCCCTGGAGCGCGGCGCGGTCGTCATCTCCGACCGGTACATCGACTCGTCGGTGGCCTACCAGGGCGCGGGCCGTGACCTGTCCCCGACCGAGATCGCCCGCATCAACCGCTGGGCCACGGACGGACTGGTCCCGCATCTGACCGTCCTGCTCGACGTCTCCCCGGAGATCGCCCGGGAGCGGTTCACCGAGGCCCCCGACCGGCTGGAGTCGGAGCCGGCGGAGTTCCACGCGCGCGTGCGCTCCGGGTTCCTGACGCTCGCCGCGGCCGACCCCGGCCGGTACCTGGTGGTGGACGCGGGCCAGGAGCCCGAGGCCGTCACCACCGTCGTACGCCACCGGCTCGACCAGATGCTGCCGCTCTCCGAGCAGGAGATCCGCGAGCAGGAGGAGGCCCGGCGCAAGGCCGAGGAGGAAGCGCGCCGCAAGGCCGAGGAAGAGGCCGCGCGCAAGGCCGAGGAAGAGCGGCTGGAGCGGGAGCGCCAGGAGCAGCTGGAGCGGCTGCGCGCCGAGGAGGAGGAGCGCAAGCGGCGCGAGCTGGAGGAGGCCCAGCGGCGCGAGGCGGAACGCCAGGCGGAGGAGGCTCGGCTGCGGGCCGAGGAAGCGCGTAAGCGGGCCGAGGAGGAGCGGCAGCGGCTGCTCGCCGAGGAGAAGGCCCGCGCGGAGGAAGAGGCGCGCCGCAAGGCCGAGGAGGAGCGGCGGCGCAAGCAGGCCGAGGAGGAGGCGCGGCTGCACGCCGAGGCCGAGGCGCGGCGCCTGGAGAAGCAGCGCAAGGCCGAGGAGGCGTTGCTGCGGGCCGAGGAGGCGCGGCGACTCGCCGAGCAGGCGTACGCGGCGGCCGAGGCGGGCCCGAAGAAGCCGACGCCGCCCGCGGTGGCCCCGGACGCGGCGACCGTGCCCACGCCGGTGGTGACGCCGACGAACGCGTCGGGCGGGCCCGTGGAGGAGACGGCGGTCCTGCGGAAGGTGTCCGAGGGGGCGGACGCGGATGGGGACGCCGGTGAGGGCCGGGGTTCGGAAGGGCGTGGCTCCGGTGGGCGTGCGGCCGAGGGGCGTGGCGCCGCGGGTCGTGGCTCCGAGGGGCGGGTTCCTGACAACGAGGTGACCGCCGAGCTGCCCAAGCCTCCGCCGGCTTCGGCCACCGACGAGACGGCGGTGCTGCCTCCTGTCGTGCCGGGCGCGGCGGACGAGACGGCGGTGCTGCCTCCTGTCGTGCCGGGTGCCGCGGACGAGACCGCCGTGCTGCCGCCCGTCGCGCCGGGGGCCGCTGACGAGACGGGCGTGTTGCCGCCTGTGCCGGGGGAGGACCCCGCGGACCGGGTGCCGCCGGGGTTCTTCCGGGAGGAGCAGTCGCGGCCCGACGGGGCCGAGGACCGGACGCGTGAGATGCCTCAGGTCGACGAGACCGGGGCGCCGCGGCGACGGGCCCGGTCGGACTGGGCCGAGGAGACTCCGCTGGACGACCTGCCGTCGCTGGCGGACGAGTTGCTGGGCCCGCGGGACCGGGACGGCGACGAGTTCGGCGACGGGCGTGGTCGGCGCGGCCGGGGGCGTCGGGGCTGAGGCCGGTTGCGGGGCGGCGTTGTCAGTGCCGCACCGCACAATGGAATCCGCGACCCCGACCGTATGGAATCCGCGACCCCGACCATCACGAAAGGGCGGCGTGAGGCATGACCGTCTGGGACGACCTCGTCGGACAGGAGAAGGTGAGTGAGCAGCTGACCGCTGCCGCTCGTGACGCCGACGCGTTCGTCACCGCCGCCGCTTCCGACACCCCGCCGCCCGCCGCGTCGAAGATGACGCACGCGTGGCTGTTCACCGGCCCGCCGGGCGCGGGGCGTACGCAGGCCGCGCGCGCCTTCGCCGCGGCGTTGCAGTGCGTGAGCCCGGACCGGGCGCTGGGCGGGGTCCCCGGGTGCGGGTTCTGCGACGGATGCCATACGGCCCTCGTGGGCACGCATGCCGACGTCTCCACCGTCGCCGCCGTCGGCACGCAGATCCTCGCCGACGACATGCGGGACACCGTCCGGAAGTCCTTCACGTCCCCGGCGAACGGCCGCTGGCAGGTGATCCTCGTCGAGGACGCCGAGCGGCTGAACGAGAAGTCGGCCAACGCCGTGCTGAAGGCGGTCGAGGAGCCCGCGCCCCGCACGGTCTGGCTCCTGTGCGCCCCCTCCATCGAGGACGTCCTCCCCACCATCCGCTCCCGCTGCCGGCACCTCAACCTGCGGACGCCGTCCGTGGACGCCGTCGCCGACCTTCTCGTACGACGTGAAGGCATCGAGCCCGCCGTGGCGGCGGCCGTCGCCCGGGCCACGCAAGGGCATGTCGACCGGGCCCGCCGACTGGCCACGGACCCGGCCGCGCGGGAGCGCAGGACCGCCGTGCTGAAGCTTCCCCTGCGTGTGGACGACGTCGGCGGCTGCCTCAAGGCCGCGCAGGAACTCGTCGACGCCGCCGCCGAGGACGCCAAGCTGCTCGCCGAGGAGATGGACGGCAAGGAGACCGAGGAGCTGAAGGCGGCGCTGGGCGCGGCCCAGGGCGGGCGGCTGCCGCGCGGCACGGCGGGCGTGATGAAGGACCTGGAGGACAAGCAGAAGCGCCGCAGAACCCGGACCCAGCGCGACAGCCTCGACGTCGCGCTGACCGACCTCACCGGCTTCTACCGCGATGTCCTCGCCCTCCAGCTCGGCTCGCGCGTGGCCATCGCCAACGCGGACGCGGAGGACGCCCTGGAGCGGCTCGCCCGCGGCAGCTCCCCGGAGGCCACCCTCCGCCGCATCGAGGCGATCGCCGCCTGCCGCGACGCCCTGGACCGCAATGTGGCGCCGCTGCTCGCGGTGGAGGCGATGACGATGGCGCTGCGCGCCGGCTGACCGGCCGCCGCACGCATCATCACGCGACGATCAACGGGAGGTTGACCAGGTAACTCGTACGAGCCGGATTGTGCACGGAGAGCATTCATGTCACTGCGCACAGTTACGCTCACATGATGCACATCAGGCGCAGTCCCCGCTCCGCAGACCCGCTCGCCCGGCCCCTTCGGCCACGCCGCCACCGGCGTACCCGCACCGGCGGTGCCGTGCTCGCCGTCGCCGCGCTGCTCGTCTCCGCCTGCTCCTCCGGGAGCGCGACCGGCTCCCCGAGCTCGGCCGCGGAGGCGGCGCTGGCCGCGCTGCCGAAGGCCACGCCGGCCGCGCTCACGGCGTACTACGAGCAGAAGCTGAGCTGGCGCGGCTGCGGTGTCCCCGGCTTCCAGTGCGCCACCATGAGGGCGCCGCTCGACTACGACAAGCCGGACGCCGGTGACGTCCGCCTCGCCGTCGCCCGCAAGAAGGCCACCGGCCCCGGCAAGGCGCTCGGCTCGCTGCTGGTGAACCCGGGCGGGCCGGGCGGCTCGGCGGTCGGCTACCTCCAGGCGTACGCCGGGGTCGGCTACCCGGCCGAGGTCCGGGCGCGGTACGACATGGTCGCGGTCGACCCGCGCGGCGTCGCCCGCAGCGAGCCCGTCGAGTGCCTCGGCGGGCGGGAGATGGACGCGTACACACAGACCGACACGACACCCGACGACTCGGAGGAGACCGACGAACTCGTCGCCGCGTACCAGAAGTTCGCGGAGGGCTGCGGGGCGCGGTCGCCCGAGCTGCTGCGCCATGTGTCCACCGCCGAGGCGGCCCGGGACATGGACATCCTGCGGGCGGCGCTGGGCGACGCGAAGCTGACGTACGTCGGGGCGTCGTACGGGACGTTCCTCGGGGCGACGTACGCCGGTCTGTTCCCGGACCGGGTCGGGCGGCTGGTCCTGGACGGCGCGATGGACCCGTCGCTGCCCGCCCGCCGGATGAACCTGGACCAGACGGCGGGGTTCGAGACGGCGTTCCAGTCGTTCGCGCGGGACTGTGTGCAGCAGCCGGACTGCCCGCTGGGGAAGCGGGCGGACCAGGTGGGGACCAGGCTGAAGGCCTTCTTCCGCAAGCTCGACGCGCACCCGATCCCCACCGGCGACGCGGACGGCCGCAAGCTCGGCGAGGCCCTCGCCACGACCGGCGTGATCGCGGCGATGTACGACGAGGGAGCCTGGGCGCAGCTGCGCGAGGCGCTGACGTCGGCGATGAGGGAGAACGACGGCGCCGGGCTGCTGTTCCTGTCGGACAGCTACTACGAGCGTGACGCCGACGCCCGCTACTCGAACCTGATGTTCGCCAACGCCGCCGTGAACTGCCTCGACCTTCCACCCGCGTTCTCGACGCCGGACGAGGTGCGCGAGGCGCTCCCCGAGTTCGAGAAGGCGTCCCCGGTCTTCGGTGAGGGCCTGGCCTGGGCCTCCCTGAACTGCGCGTACTGGCCGGTGCGGGCCACGGGCGAGCCGCACCGCATCGCCGCACGCGGCGCCGCCCCGATCGTCGTCGTCGGCACCACCCGCGACCCGGCGACCCCGTACCGCTGGGCCCGCGCCCTGGCCGCCCAGCTCACGTCGTCCCGCCTGCTCACCTACGAGGGCGACGGCCACACCGCCTACGGCCGCGGCAGCACCTGCATCGACTCCGCGATCGACACGTACCTCCTCCGCGGGACGCCTCCGACACAGGGCAAGCGCTGCTCGTAGCCCCTCCACCCGCCCCCGGAACGACCCCCTCCGGGGCTGGTGCGGAGCACCCCCGGAAACTGTGTAGACTTACCGACGTTGCTGATCGCACCATGGTGCGGACGGCGCGCCGCCTTAGCTCAGATGGCCAGAGCAACGCACTCGTAATGCGTAGGTCTCGGGTTCGAATCCCGAAGGCGGCTCCACTCGGAACCCCAGGTCAGGATTATGACCTGGGGTTTTCTGTCATTCATGCCGCGTCGTCCGGGCACCGCGCGGCGACGCCGTACATGCGAGAGCCCGGTTGCGAGGTCTCCTGCCCGTGGTTGGCCGTAGGCGCACTGTTGGCCGCCCCGGAAGCGGCACTAGGGTGGCCGACGAGGCCCGAGCCCCCGGCAGCAGCTCCATCGCTCTGTTCCTGGGAGGCGCGCCGCGCACGCAGGTCTCGGCGCCGGCGGTGAGCGCCACCACGCATCCGCCGACGACAACCCGGGCCCCCGGCTTGTGGACGTGTTCCCTCCTGCAGGTCGCGCACGCGACCCGAGTACCGGCGAACTTCACGCCCAGCCACGCAAGGAGTCCCCCGTGACCGCAACCGCTCCCGAGCTTCCCGAGGTCACCCTCGGCGACGAGTTCGGCAAGGAACTCGACCGCATACGTGCCGAGATCATCGCCGCGCGCGGTGCCGACGACGCGCGCTACATCCGTACGGTGATCGCCGTGCACCGCGGCCTGGAGGCGGGCGGCCGGGTCGCCCTCGCCGTCTCGCTGTTCCCGCCCGCCTGGGTGGCGGGCACCACCCTGCTCTCCCTCGCCAAGATCCTGGAGAACATGGAGCTGGGCCACAACATCCTGCACGGCCAGTGGGACTGGATGGGCGACCCGGCGATCCACTCGACGACCTGGGAGTGGGACTTCCTCACCCCCGCCGAGGCCTGGAAGCACACCCACAACCACCTGCACCACACCTGGACCAACGTCGTAGACCGCGACCGCGACCTCGGGTACGTCGCCTTCCGGATGAGCGCCGACCAGGCCTGGCATCCGCGCCATCTCGCCCAGCCGTTCTACAACTTCCTGCTCGCGCCGCTCTTCGAGTGGGGCATCGCCCTGTACGACCTGGAACCGGATGTCGTCGCCGCCGGCCGCAAGCCGTGGCGATCCTTCCTGAACGACGTGCGGGGGTTTCTCGCCAAGGCGACCCGGCAGATCGCCAAGGACTACATGGTCTTCCCGCTGCTGGCCGGGCCCTCCGCGCTGCCGTGTCTGCTCGGGAACCTCACCGCCAACACGGTGCGCAACCTGTGGACCCACACCATCATCTTCTGCGGGCACTTCCCCGGCGACGTCCAGACGTTCACCGAGGAGCACATCGAGAACGAGACCCGCGGTGAGTGGTACCTGCGTCAGGTCCAGGGCTCCGCCAACATCGAGGGCGGCCGGCTCTTCCACATCCTCAGTGGCAATCTCGGCCACCAGATCGAGCACCACGCCTTCCCGGACCTGCCCAGCAACCGCTACGCCGAGATCGCGCCGCGTGTGCGTGCACTCTGCGAGAAGCACAACATCCCGTACATCACGGGACCGTTGTGGCGGCAGTACGGCTCCACCTGGGGACGCATCCTGCGCTTCGCCGTACCGGTCGGATGACCGATCGCAGAAGACGGCCGTCGCAGTCCGAGTGGCCAGGGCCTGCTGGAGGCGCAGGGCCGGCTTGTCCTGGTCGCCCTGCCGGTCTGCCCGGCCGGAGGTGCGGTGCGTGTTCGGCGTCGTGGGACCTCAGGTGCTGCTTCCCTTCGCGTGGCGTCGGGGCAGTGGCCGCGGCGCTTTGCCTTGGCCGTCGGGGGCGGCGGCGGAGGGGCGGGGCGGGGTGGCAGGGTCCCCGGTGACCAGTGCTTCGAAGAGGCTTCGGGATTCGACCATCGCCTCCCGCATGTCCTCGGTACCGCTCGGCCCGTGGGCCGCCGCGTGCATGCTGCGGTAGCCCTGGACGTAGTGGGCGTGGTGGACGGAGAGGGCGGCGATCTGGTCCTCGAACCGCTCGCCGTCGGGGAAGCCGCGGTCCCGTGCCAGGCGCGCCAGCAGGGCGTCCGCCTCGGTGACGGCCTGCCGCGGTGATGCGACGAACTGCTCCTGGACGGCGGCCCATCGCGTCCTGTAGCGCTCGCGGGCCGCGGGCGACAGCGCCTGCTGCGTGAGGGAGCCGTGCTCCTTCACCCGCTTGCCGAGTTCCTGTTCGGCGGCCTTGGTGTCGCCGTCGTGCTCGGCGACCGCGCGGACGTACTCGGGACCGAAGCGGCGCTTCAGTCCCTGCCCGCCGCTGCCTCGGGTTCGTCCACGTCCTGCGTAGAGGAGGATGGCCAGACCCATGACGGCCACGGCGATGATCACGGCGATCATCATGGCTGCCTTCTCCGGCTCTCGGTGCGCACGCTGGTCTGCTTCATTGCCGTCGATTCCTGTCGGCTTGTCGGGCGTTCGGGCGTTCGGGCTGTCGGGTGGTGTCCGCCCGAGGTGGGCACCACCCGGGGCGTCGGTGGTCAGGGCCTGAAGGCGTCCTTGGCCTTGTCGCCGGACCTGCTTCAGGTTTCCGGAGAGCCCGATCGGTCCTGCCTTCGCGCCGCAGGCGCCTGTTGCGGGTGCTCGCCGTACGGGCCGGTGTCCCTGCGGGCAGGGGCGGACTCCGGAACGGGCTACCGGCGGCGGCTACCGCCGCGCCCGCGCATCGCGAAGCCGGCGATCCAGACGACCAGCAGGATGGCGGCGACCCACCACAGGATCTGCATCGTGAAGCCGAACCCGAAGACCACCAGGATCAGCAGAAGGAGAAGAATCCAGATCATTGCCGGGCCTCCAGATCGCGGGGATTTCCTTGAGTCCGCGGGGTCCGGGCGAAGTGGGAAGGTGGAATGCCGCGCCCCGATGTTCCGGAGTGGCATGGCCCTACGCCGTGCTGTCAGTCAACGCCCGGCAACCTCCCCTGTCAACGCGGTGTCGACACGGGCGAGTTCTGGGAGCTGCGCCGGGGCCACCGGGGTGAGCGGAGCCTCGGCGGGGGACTCGGCCGGCTCGGTCGGCGGCGGCAAGATGTGGTCCTCCCACCACGAAAGGGCCATCACCACGATGAGCAGGACGAAGGGGGTCGAAGCGGGAACGATCAGCGCGTACATGTGTACCGCCTGGTAGGGGATGCGTGCGACGCGGCGGGCGGCAGATCGTTGCCCGCTTGAGGCGCATCGGGACGTCGCCGGGTTCTCGTGACGACGGGCGGGTGCGGGAACGGCCGGGCTCGTGACGCGGCGGGTTCCGGTACCGATGCGCAGGGTGCGCCCTCTGGGGAGCGCGTCGGCGGTGCGACGCTGCCGGGGGCCGGGGCGGCTTGTCGCACGCTAGCCCTCGCCGCAGTGTCCCGACAGGTGTCAAGCAGCCATTCGTGCCGGACAGGACGCGGTGACGTCGCACGGTATCCGCGACCGTTGGGCAGGACTACGCTGTGGGTGAGGCCCCGGTCCCCGGTATCGATGCCGTGTTCTGCTCCCGGGGAGGCCCACCGTGTTCGTCCTGCTCCTCGTCCTCATCGCCGTTCTCTTCGGCTTCGGCTTCCTTCACCCCGTCTGGTGGGTGGCGGCGGCGGTGCTGGTCTACGGCGCGACCCGCCACGGCCGCGATCGTGGCGGAGGCCGAAGCCGTGGCGGTTCCGATCTCGGGGACTACCGGCAGCCCCGGGACTACCGGGACTATCAGGAGCGCCGAGATCGCCAGGACCGCTGGGACCGCCGCTACAGCCGCCAGAACCGGGCGCGCCGGCGGCGCGAGGACCGTCGGGACCATGACCACCACAGGTGACCCGGGGAGTGGGCAGGCAAGCACGGTCCGGGACGGCTCCCGCCAGACGGGAGACGTCGAACTCGTGAAGAGGTACATGCCATGCAACGCACAACCGTGCTCCAAGAGGACTGGTGGAAACTGCGGGCCGAGGCCACGTGGGGGAACGCGTCGGCGGGGCAGGACCTCGTCGCCCTGCGCGCCGAGAACGATCAGCTGCGGCGGGCGCTGGCCGGCCGTGCGGTCATCGACCAGGCCCGCGGAATGGTGATGGTGCTGACCCCCTGCGGTCGCGGGGCGGCCAGGAACCTGCTGGTCGACGTCTCGCGGCAGTGCGACACCGGACTTCCGGAGGTGGCCGCGGCCGTGGTCGCCGCCTGGGAGGGCAAGCCGCTGCCGGAGCGGATGCAGCGTGCGCTGCGGCGTGCACTGCGGCGGTTCGGCGCGGAGGACCGAGGGCACGACTGTTCATCGGCCGATGAGTCGTCCAGGTAGGGAGAGACCATGATCCATGCAGCCGACGTCCGGGAATGGCGCACCCGGGATGTCATCGACTCCGAGTCGCACAAGATCGGTGTCCTGGAGGCGGTCTATGTGGACACCACCACCGACGAGCCGGCCATGGCCACGGTACGGACCGGGCTGCCCACCCGGCACCGCCTGGTCTTCGTCCCCCTTGAGGACGCGATCGTCGGGCCGGGCTATCTGAAGGTCGGCTATGTCAAGACGCTGGTGAAGCAGGCTCCATCGATCGGCACCGACGACGTGCTTCCCGCCGAGCAGGAGGAAGCGGTCTTCAGGCACTACGGACTGCCTTACCAGCCCGGTGCGGCCGGAGAACGGCAACTCGCGCGCCGCTGACCGCCCTCTGACCGCGTCCGGAGACGGCCCGGGCAATGCCTCAGTGCACCCGGCCCTCAAGGGTCTCCTGCGTGTCCTCGTCCGGCAGGTGCACGTCGTTGACCGCGATGTTCACCTCGACGACCTCCAGGCCCGTCATCCGTTCCACCGCCGCGATCACGTTCTCACGGACCTCTGCGGCGAGATCGGTGATGCTCACCCCGTATGCGACGACGACCTGGAGATCGATGGCGGTCTGCTTCTCACCGACCTCGACCTTGACGCCACGCCCCGCGCTCGCATGCCCGCCCGGGACCCGGTCGCGCATCGCGCCCATGGTGCGGGTGAATCCGCCACCCAGCGCGTGGATTCCCGGGACCTCCCGTGCGGCGATGCCGGCGATCTTCTCCACCACCCCGTCGGCGATGGTCGTCCGGCCGCGGGTCTCCGGCGGTTCCTGGAGCCCGGGGCGGGTGGTGCGCAGTGTCGTGCCCAGGTCGGTGCCGGGCTCGCCCGGGTCGGGTTGGGGCAGGGTCGAACCGTTCGGCTCCGTCATGTGAAGCCACCTCCTCGGGTGGTGCACGGACTGACGTGCCCGGCGGCCGTCGGCCGCCGCGTTTCGCGCCGCTTGTCCAGTACCGCGCTACGCGTCGGACATGCCTGCGTACGCCGTTCACATCGCGGCCACGGTCCAGGCGCTGAGACCAGGCGGCTCAGCGGACCCCACCGGACTCCATCGGGGACTAAGCTCCTGTACGGACGTCCCAGACCCCGGCGACTTGTCGTTGCTCGACACACAGCGCGCGGGGAGCGGACTCGTAGTCCGTCACCCGGCGCACCCCAGGAGGGAACCGGGTGGGCCTCTTTCCTGTCGCACAGGTGGTCGCACCCGCGTTCGCTCCGACCCCGCTGAACGTCCGCCCCCACCGGGAGCGCGCCAGGTGGTGCCGGATGTCCGGCACGGCCGGGCCGCTGCCGGACGGTTTTCCGAACCGAGGCGTCATGCCCCTTCCACAGCTCACCGTGTATCGCCATGACCGAAGGAAACGGGCGCTGATCACCCTGGCCGGTGAGATCGACCTCGAATCCGTGCCGTTGGTGCGAGCATCCTTGGAACAGTGCTTGCGGGACGGCATCCGCACCATCGACGTCGACCTCACCCCCGTCAGTTTCTGCGATTGCAGCGGCCTCAACGCCTTCCTGCACGCCGCGCAGCAGACCACGGTGGCGGGCGGGACCCTGCGACTGCACCACCCACCGCCGATGCTCGTCCTTGTGGTCGGCCTCACCGGGTGCGGTTTCCTGCTCCTCGGTCCTCCGTACGACCCGCCGCCTCCTTCCGGCGACGCCCCGGCTCCAGCCCTGCCGCACGGACACGGGTCTGTCCCGCCTGCGCCTGTTCTCTCGGGCGATGTGTGATGACGGCCGGACCCGGGCGGGGACAGTCACGGACGCCGGGGGAGGGCGTGGCTCCGGCGCGACTGCGCCGGCTGAACCGTCGGCTGGTGGAGGACCTGCGCGAGGATCTGGCGGGGTTGTACGTGGAGTCCCGCGTACCGGCGCCGGGTAATGCCTGCCGCCGTCCCGGCCGCCAGGACTTCCTGAACGCCGAGTCGGACGGCCTGATGGGATGCGCCTTCGGATTCCCGGTGCGCGGCGACGGCTCGTGGTGGCTCGGCTTCGACGGCGTGCTGCCGCGCGGCGTCGGGCAACTCGCGGTGTCCGGCAGGGCCTTCGCGTTCGGTGACATCCTGATCCGCCCGCACCCGCAGGACCGGGAACTCGCCCGTCGTGTGCAGAAGCGGCTGCTGACCGACCACCAGGCGTCGCTCGGCGCCACCTTGGTGGACGGAGGTGGCCCGGGTGGGCCCTGAGAGCAGGTCGGCACGCATCCAGCTGCTGGTGGCCGAGCAGGCGGCCCGGCGCGGTGCCCGGGTCGGTGTGGTGGACGTGTGCACCGCGGCCGTGGCCGCGCTGCCGGTCGGCGGGGCCGGGCTGTCGGCGATGTCCAGGGCCGCGCCGAGCCACCCGCTGTGCAGCACCGACACCGTCAGCGAGCAGCTGGAAGAGCTCCAGCTCACGCTGGGCGAGGGGCCCTGTGTGGACGCCTTCCTGCACGGCTCGGCCGTCCTGACACCCGATCTGCTCACCCGTGACCTGCAGGACCGCTGGATGGTGTTCGCCGAGGCGGCCCTGGAAGCCGGGGCCCGCGCGGTCTTCGCGCTTCCTCTTCAGATGGGCGCGATCAGCCCGGGAGTTCTGGACCTGTACGCCCACGTCCCGGTCCGGTTGAGCGCGGAGGAACTGGCGGACGCGCTGGCGTTCGCCGATCTCGCCACTCTGGTGCTGCTCGACGCGCGCATCGACGCGACGGGCGGGCCGCGCGGGGATCCCCTCGAGGACCTGGGCGCCTACCGGGCGGAGATCGACCAGGCCAGCGGGATGCTCACGGTTCAGCTCGGCGTCGGCATCGAGGAAGCCTTCGTCCGGCTCCGCGCCTACGCCTACGCACAGGGACGCCGGCTCGCCGACGTGGCCGCGGACGTCGTGGCCTGTCGGCTTCGCTTCCCACCGGACGCGGAGCCGGACCAGGCCGTGGAGGAAACCTGACGCATGGGTGCCGGCCGAGGAACGTGCCGTACTTCCCGCCCCTTCAGGCCGGGACTAGTCTCAATCGAGGGTGCTCACGATGGATCAACAACTTCTGGCCAAGACCTTCGTCGAGCTGGCCGACAACCTGGTCGCCGACTTCGACCTCATGGACTTCCTGCGCCTGCTGACCGACCGCTGCGTCGGCATGCTCGACGCGAGCGCCGCCGGGGTCCTGCTCGCCGACCGGGACGGCAAGCTCCGCGTCATGGCCGCCTCCGACGAACAGGTGCGTGTGCTGGAGCTCTTCCAGCTCCAGAACGACCAAGGCCCCTGTCTCACGTGCTTCCGCACCGGCGCACCGGTGATCATCCCCGACCTGACCCGGGAGATCGACCGCTGGCCGCGCTTCGTCACCGCGGCCCACCGCAGTGGATTCGGGGCCGTCCAGGCCCTGCCCATGCGCCTGCGCGAGGAGACCGTAGGCGCCCTGAACCTCTTCCGTGCCGCGCCCGGCCCCTTCGACCCGGCCGCCACCCTCGTCGCCCAGGCGCTGGCCGACGTCGCCACCATCAGCCTGCTGCAACAACGCACCGCCCAGCGCAGCACCGTGCTGAACGAGCAGTTGCAGACGGCGCTGAACAGCCGGGTGCTGATCGAACAGGCCAAGGGGAAGCTCGCCGAACGCCAGGGCGTCGACATGGAGCAGGCGTTCAGTGCGCTGCGCAGCTACGCCCGTTCCCACAACCGCCGCCTGGCCGACGTGGCCCGCGCTTTCGTCGACGGCTCGGAACCCCTAGCCGGGCTGGGGTCCTGACGCACACCGCGCCGCAGGCGACGCGCATCGGCACGCCGCTCCCGCGCCCGGAACCGTGGGCCGGACAGCCGCCGCCGCACGACGGCGGCGGCCGTCCGGAGCGCGAGGACGGGAGGCCCCCCTCCGCCATGTCCTCGCGCGTTGTCCTCCGCGGCGGCGGGACTGATGGGAACACCCCGTCTGGAAAATGCCGGGAGGACCGGGGCTGGAGCCGCGCTGTCCGGCGAGTCGGCTCCGGCCGTGCCTGGTTTCCGACTCGGGGGCTGGGAGCCTGGATGGGGAGACTTGCTGGTACCTGAAACGGTCGCAGTCCTTCGTTCCCCGCGTGCAGCCTAGAGCAGATTCAGGAGCGGCGGAACAGGGCCTGACGTAAGGGTGCTCGTCTCGTGTCAACGCCGGTCGTGCCTGAACGACCTGGCGGTCGGCCGACCCGCCGCCCGGGCCACAGTGGCCCCGCGCCCCCAACTGGCCCCGGAGCGGCGCCGATCCGGGGCTATGCTGGCGAACAGACGTCCCGGACCCCGGCGCCGCACCGCACATCGGCCACGATGGCACTCCCGCCCATCCGCCGGTCTCCTGAACCGAGGCGCCCATGCGCACTCCGCGGCAACCCCACGAACCCGAAGGCCCGGAGCCGTCCGCCATGGACACGGTGCGGCTGCGCCGGCTGAACCGCTGGCAGGCCGAGGGCCTGCGAGAGGACCTGGCGGATCTGTACGTGGAGTCCACCACCACCCCGCCGGGCGCGGAGTTCCATGGCCGGCAGGAGTTCCTGCGCCGTCTGGCGGACGGCGTGAAACTGCCGGGCTTCGACATGCTGGTCGCCGAGGCCCGGTCCCTGACCGGCTGTGTCTTCGGAATCCCCGTGCCACGTGACGGCTCCTGGTGGCAGGGGTTCGACGGTCCGCTGCCCCAGAACCTGGAGCAACTGACCGCGTCCGGACACGTCTTCGCGATCCTCGAGACCGTCGTCCATCCGCACCAGTACGCCCGCGGGCTCGCCCGCCGGCTCCAGGAGCGCCTGCTCGCCGACCACCAGGCTTCGCTCGGTGTCACCTTGCTGGACCGGTCCGACCGCTCGGCCCGTGCCGCCTTGGAGGCGTGGGGCTGGCAGGAGGCGGGACAGGTCCACCGCGCCCCGACCGTCCTGTGCGTCCTGCTTCTGTCCCTCGGAGAGCGCACGCCACAGCATCCGGACGGCCTCGCGCACAACGACCGGACCCAACGGCCCGGATAGCCGCCTGGACACCCCGCCCGACGGAGCCTTCGACCGGATCGCCGCGCTGGCGGGTCACGCAGATCGGCCGGGACCCGGGGCTGTGCACCCCCGGACAGCACGTGACCGGGCCGCACCGGCGATGTCCCGGAGATCGGAACCGCCGCCAGGGTTCCAGCCTCCGCCTTCACCCCGTCAAGGGCGCGAGCCGTGGCGGCCGCAGTACCCTGGATTGTGGGTTGGCTCACTCTCACGTGCAGCCGCCCGGAAGGGCGACTCCGGCGTGGTTGCGCCGGAGTCGTTGTCACAGCCGCTCTTCCGGTTCGGGCCGGGCCGCGATCTTCCAGGGGAGCGGCCCGCATCGACCGGTGTCCCGCTCAGGAGGGACAGCGCATGATCCAGGCAGTCGACATCCGCGAGTGGCGCACCCATGACGTCGTCGACCCGAAGGGGCACAAGATCGGCGTGCTCGAAGCGGTCTACGTGGACACCACCACCGACGAACCGGCTGTGGCCACCGTACGGACCGGGCTGCCGACCCGTCGGCGCCTGGTCTTCGTGCCCGTCGACGACGCACTCCTGGGGCCGGGCTACGTGAAGATCGCCTACACCAGGAGCCTGGTCAGGAAGGCTCCTTCGATCGGCACGGACGACGTCCTGCCCGCCGAGCAGGAGGAAGCGATCTTCCGGCACTACGGGATGACGTACCAGCCGGGCGCGAACGGCGAGCGAAAGCTCGCACGCCGCTGAGCGACGGCACGGTCCAAGGGAGGTGTCCAAGCCGTGGCGTACTTTCTCCTGTTCGTCCTTGTCGCCGTCGTCCTGGGAATCATCGGTGTGGCGGCCGAAGGTCTGGGCTATCTGCTGATCGTCGGCATCTTGGTGCTCGTGGCCGATGTGGCCGTGGTCGCCGTGCGGCTGTCCCGGCGCGCCCGGCGGCGTCCGCTTCGCTGACGGCGACGGGCGGATCGCGTCCGTGGAGCGGGCCGCCGGAGGAGCAGGCTGGTGTTACCGAGGGTATTTCGCGCACCGGCCTCCATGCTCGTGTCGTTCTCGGCGATCGACTTCTGGCGGACTGCTGCGACCCGCATGGCGGGGTTTCGGGTCAGATCCATGAGTCCAGCCACATCCGTGCCTGCCAGTCCGCGTACGGGATCGTCTGGGCCGTGTAGATCGGGAAGAAGTAGATGAAGTTCCAGGCGATGAGCAGGACGATCACGCCGGCCGCCACCGCGCCCCGGACGCGGCGGGTGCCCGGCGCGTCCGGTGGGCCCAGGAGGGCCGCCAGCAGCATCGTGACCGCCAGGCAGACGTAGGGGACCAGGACCACCGCGTAGAAGGAGAAGATCGTGCGGTCCTGGTAGAGGAACCAGGGGAGGTAGCCGGCGGCCGCCCCGCAGAGGATCGCGCCGGCTCGCCAGTCGCGGCGCAGCGCCCAGCGGTAGAGCAGGTAGGCGAGGGCGGCGCAGGCCGTCCACCACAGGGCCGGGGTGCCCAGGGCCAGGATCGTCTGGGAGCAGTTCGTCGGGGTGTGGCAGCCGGTCGAGCCCGGCTTCGGGGACTCGTAGTGGAAGAGGACCGGGCGGCCCAGGACCAGCCAACTCCAGGGGTTCGACTTGTACTTGTGGTACGCGTCCAGGTTCACGTTGAACTGGTAGACGTCATGCTCGTAGTGCCACAGGCTGCGCAAGGGGGCCGGTATCCAGGACCAGGGGCCGCCGCGTCCGTCGGCCCAGTGGCGGTCGTAGCCGTCGGAGGAGCGGAACCAGCCCGTCCAGGTGGCCAGGTAGGTCACCGTGGCCACCGGGACCAGGGAGAGCAGCGACCAGCCGAGGTCCTTGCGGACGACCGCGCGGTAGGGGTGGCGTGCTCCGGCCATGCGGCGGGCGCCCACGTCCCACAACAGGGTCAGGGCCACGAAGAACGCCAGGAAGTACAGGCCGTTCCACTTGGCCGAGGACGCCAGGCCGAGGCAGACGCCGGCCGCGAGGCGCCAGGGGCGCGGTCCGGTGCCCGCGCGGGTCGCGGTGGGGGAGTGCGGGCGTATGGGGCCGGTCGGGTCGGTGGGCGGCAGGGACGAGGCGAGCCTCGCCCGTGCCCGGTCCCTGTCGATCAGCAGGCAGCCGAACGCCGCCAGCGCGAAGAACATGACGACCAGGTCGAGCAGTGCGGTGCGGCTCATGACGTAGTGCAGGCCGTCCAGCGCCATCAGGGTCCCGGCCAGACAGCCCAGCAGGGTCGAGCGGAACAGGCGGCGGCCGATACGGCACAGCATCAGCACCGACAGCGTGCCGAGCAGCGCCGTCATGAAGCGCCAGCCGAACGGGTCCAGGCCGAACATCCACTCGCCCAGCGCGATCACCCACTTGCCCCCGGGCGGATGCGCGACGAACACCCCGGGGTCGGAGAGCGGGATCACCTGCGGGTCGGCCAGGATCTGCGGGTCGGCGATCTTGCGGTCCGGCCACGTGCCCTCGTAACCGAGGTGCAGGAGCGACCAGGCGTCCTTGGCGTAGTACGTCTCGTCGAAGACGAGAGTGTGCGGGTCGCCCAGGCGCCAGAAGCGCAGCACGCCGGCCAGGGTCGCCACCAGCAGGGGGCCGGCCCAGCCCGACCAGCGTGCGAAGGGCTGGGGGAAGGGGGCGGTCAGGCGGTCCCGGAGGGGGGTGTGCGGGCGGGGCGTGTATCCGAAGCGGCGTAGGCGTTGTTCCCACGGGGGTGGGGAGGGGGCGCGTCTTGCGTGGTGCGGCGCCGCGACCGTGGGCGTGTTCTCGTCGATCACGTCGTACGGGTTCCGCCGCGCGGTGACGCCACAGGGACGGCTGTCCTGCTCGACGTGAGGGCCGGTATCGGGGCGCCGTCCGCCGTCGAGCGGGTCGGGAGGGGCTCGGCGGAGGTCGCGGGGCGTGGGGTGTGCGGGCCGGGGCCGTTCTGGGCGAAGGAGTTCGGCAGGGTCATCAGTACGGCGCCGAGCGCCGCGATCGTCAGCGCCGAACCGGTGGCCAGCCAGGCCCGCCGTGTGCGCTGCCGGGCGCGGACGCCGGCGTACAGGCGTCGGCGGTGCCGGTCCTCGTACCCCTCTTCCGGGGCACCGTTGTGGCGCATCATGCGCGCCAGTTCCTGTTCGAAGTGGTCCATGGCTCCTTCTTCACCCCGCCCTTCACTCGGTGGCCTTCACTCAGTGGCCTTCACTCAGTGGCCTTCACTCAGTGGCCCTCACTCAGTGGCCTTCACCCGGTGGCCTTCACTCGGTCGACGACGACACGGGCTCGGCCGTCTCCGCCATCAGCCGCCGCAGCCGTCCGACGCCCCGTGCCGTGAGCGAGCGGGCCGTTCCCACCGGGCAGCCCAGCACCTCGGCCACCTGCTGCTCGGGCAGGTCCTGGTAGTAGCGCAGCACCACCGCGGCCCGCTGACGTGCCGGGAGCTGCGCCAACACGGCCTCCAGACGGGTCCGTTCGTCCACGGCGGCGGTCTCGTCCGCCGGCTCGGGCGCGTCGGGCAGCCGGTCGAGCGGGTCCGTGGGCTGCTCGCCCCACCAGCGGCGCCGCGCCGAGCGGGCCGCGGCGCGGGCCAGGATCTTGCGCACGTAGGCCTCGGGCGCCTGGTCGGCCACCCGTGGCCAGGCGAACCAGAGCTTGACCAGCGCCTCCTGCAACAGGTCCTCGGCCCGGTGCCGGTCGCCGCCGGTGAGCAGCCGCGCCAGATGCAGCAAGGCCGGCCACCGGTTCGCCACGAACCGGTCGAACGCGTCGGACCGTCCCTGCCTCATCAGCGTCGCCCCTCCCTCACACCCTTGATAAGGACGTCGGGCCCGGTCCCGCTATGCACCCCCGCCATGTGACATGGGTCACGCGCGCCATGATGGGGGGGAAGGAGTGCGAGGGAGAGAGACATGACGAGTGGCTACTCCGGTACCCCGCTCGCCCGGAAGATCGGGCTCAAGGGCGGACAGCGGGTGGGGCTGCGGCACGCGCCCGAAGGGTGGGACATCCCCGGGCTGCCCGACGGGTGTTCCCCTGTCGTCGGCGGCCCGCGCGGGATGGACGTCACCGTCGCCTTCCACCGGGAGCGTGCCCGGCTCGCGGCCGAGGCGGCGGCGCTGGTCCGGGACCTCGCCGACGACGCCATGCTCTGGATCGCCTGGCCCCGCAAGGCAGCCGGGCATGTCAGCGACATCACCGAGAACGACCTGCGGGAGCTCTTCCTCCCGCTCGGCGTCGTCGATGTGAAGGTGGCGGCGCTGGGGGAGGACTGGTCGGGGCTGAAATTCGTCCGGAGGAAGGAGAACCGGGGCGCGGAACGGCGGACTCGGCCGCGTACCTGAGGAGTCGTCGAGAAGTCCTTACCGTGAACCACTAGCATCGCGGCGGTACTTGAGAGCCGGGATGAGGTGAGGGCATGGAGGAGGCAGCGCGGGCGCCGCGTGTCGCCGTGGCCGTCGTGACCATGGGGAACCGGCCCGCCGAGGTCGACGCCCTGCTGGAGTCCGTGGCCAAGCAGGACGTCCCGCCCACCCGGATCGTGATCGTCGGCAACGGCTGCCGGCTGCCGGAGTTCGCCGAGCGGCTGTCCCTGCCCGGCGAGGTCACCGTCGTGGAACTGGAGGAGAACCTCGGCTGCCCGGGCGGACGCAACGTCGGGCTGGCCCGGCTGCGGGAGTTCGGGGACGTCGACGTCGTCGTCGAACTGGACGACGACGGGCTGCTCGTCGACGCCGACGTCCTGCGGCGGGTCGGCGAGCTGTTCGCGGCCGACGACCGGCTCGGCATCGTCGGCTTCCGGATCGCCGACGAGCACGGCGAGACCCAGCAGCGGCACGTGCCCCGCCTCGGCTCCGCCGATCCACTGCGCGGCGGGTACGTCACCGGCTTCCTCGGCGGCGGACACGGCTTCCGCATGGCCATGCTCGACCAGATCGGGGACTGGCCCGCGCGGTTCTTCTTCGCGCACGAGGAGTCCGACCTGGCGTGGCGCGCCGCCGACGCCGGCTGGCGCATCCTGTACGCCCCCGAGCTGCTGCTCCAGCACCCGAAGACCTCGCCCGCCCGGCACGCCGTCTACTACCGGGTCAACGCCCGCAACCGCGTGTGGCTGGCCCGGCGCCGACTGCCGCTGCCGCTGATCCCCGTCCACCTCGGCGTGTGGATGCTGCTGACCGTCGCACGGAACCGGTCCGGGGCCGGACTGCGCGCCTGGTTCGGCGGGTTCGCGGAGGGGCTGCGGGAGTCGGCGGGGGAGCGGCGGCCGATGCGCTGGCGGACGGTGTGGCGGCTGACCCGGCTGGGGCGGCCGCCCGTCATCTGAGCCGACGGTGCCCGGAAACGGACGAGGACCCCGGTCGTTCACCTCCGACGACCGGGGTCCTGTCACATCCCCGGATCCGGCCGCGACGGCGACACTCCCCCGAGTAACGCGTCAGACGCGCGCACCCTCGGGCCAGATCCGATGGAATGATCACATCAGGCGTCACCAACGGATCGCTAACATGTCGCCAACGGCGAGATTTCGCCAGGTACAGCGCGTCGGAAGGCAGTGGGTCGGTGTGAAGCGGTGCGAGCTGCGCTTCGGACTCCTGGGGCCGCCGGTCCTGTACGACGTCGACGGCGGCGCCGACCACCCCGCCGCCCGTGTCGTCAGCAGCCCCAAGGTGCGGGTGCTGCTGGCCGCGCTGCTGCTGGAGGCCGGCCGTACCGTCTCCGTCGACGCGCTCAAGGACGCCCTGTGGGGCGGGTCGCCGCCCGCCTCCGCGCAGGCCTCCCTGCACAACCACGTCACCCGGCTGCGCCGGCTGCTCGACGACCCCGACCGGCTGCGGGCCGTGCCGCCCGGCTATCTGCTCCGGGTCGAGCAGGGCGAACTCGACGTCCATGTCTTCGAGTCCCTGACCGCCGAGACCCGCGCCGCGCACGCCGGGCGGGACTGGGAGCGCACCCTGCGCGCGAGCACCGCGGCGCTCACGCTGTGGCGCGGCACCCCGCTCGCCGGGCTCCCGCCCGAGCTGGGCGGATACGCCTTCGTGCAGCGGCTGGGGGAGGCCCGGCTGCTGCTCCTGGAGTGGCGGTACGACGCCGAGCTCGCCGTCGGTGGCGGCCGGCTCGACGCCGCCGTACCGGAGTTGACCGCGCTCGCCGCCGAACATCCGCTGCGTGAGGCCTTCCACCGCCAGCTGATGCTGGCCCTCCACCGCACGGGCCGCCAGGCCGAGGCCCTCGCCGTCCACCGCGACCTGCGCACCCACCTCATCGAGGAACTCGGCGTGGAGCCGGGGGCGGGGGTGCGGGAGGCGCATGTTGAGGTGCTGCGGGGGGAGTTGGGGGCGGGGGGTACTTGGGCCAGGACGCCGGGTTCCTCGGCTGGGGCGGCGGGCAGGGCGGCTGGGGCGTCGGGCACGTCGGCAGGGACGCCGGGCAGCGTGGTAGAGGCGCCGGGCACGGCCGACGGGGCGGTGGGCACGGCCGACGGGGCGGTGGGCACGGCCGGTTGGTCTGTGGACACGGCCGACGCGACGCCGGGCAGCGCGGCTGGGGTGCCGGGCAGCGTGGAAGGGGCGCCGGATCCGGCCGACGGGACGGTGGGCACGGTCGGCTGGTCTGCGGACACGGCCGACGGTTCGGTGGGCGCGGCGGGAAGGGCGTCGGCCCCGCTCGCCACGTCCGCGGCACCCGGCGCCGCACCGACCGCTCCGCCCCCGGCTGCCGCCACCCCAACCGCCGGCACCTCGGCCGCCGTAACCCCAACCGCCGGTTCCGCTGCCGCCACAGCAGTCGCAGCCACAGAAGCAGCCCCGACCCCCGTCCTGCCCTCGACCCCCGCTCCGCCCTCGGCCCTGACCTCCGCCTCGCCCTCGACCCCTGCCCCGTCCTCGCCCCCGTCCGCCACCCCACCCCCGGCACCCGCGCCCCCGACCCCCCTACCTCGCCCCGCCCAACTCCCCCCACCCCCACCCCACTTCACCGGCCGCACCACCCACCTCGACGACCTCCGCCAGACCCTCACCCCCCACAACTCTCCCTACAACTCCCCGCGCACATCGCCCCACAACTCGCCCCACAACCCCGCACACACCCCTCCCCCCGCCGCCCCCTACACCCCCATCGCCGTCATCAGCGGCACAGCCGGTGTAGGCAAGAGCGCTCTCGCCCTGCACACCGCGCACGCCCTGCGGGACCGCTTTCCCGACGGGCAGTTGTACGTCAACCTGCACGGCGCCACCCCCGGCATGACCCCCCTCACCTCGGCCCAGGCGCTCACCGCGCTGCTGCGGGACCTCGGTGCCGACCCCCGTTCCATCCCGGAACACCCCGACGCGGCGGCCGCGTTGCTGCGCTCGATGCTCGCCCCGACCCGCACCCTGATGGTGCTGGACGACGCCGAGAACGCCGCGCAAGTGCGGCGGTTGCTGCCGGCCGGCCCCGGCTGCGCGGTGATCGTCACCAGCCGCTCCCCGCTGGCCGCGCTCGACGGCGCCCGCCGCTTCCCGCTCGAACCCCTGTCGGCGGAGGAAAGCGCGGCACTGCTGCGGGCGGCGTCAGGCCGAGACCCCGGCCCCGATGCCGGTGACGGCGACGGCGACGACCGCATCGACGCCACCCACCCCCTCGTCGAACTCACCGGCCGCCTCCCCCTCGCCCTGCGCATCGTCGGCGCCCGCCTGGCCGCCCGCCGTGCCCTCACCCCGGACGTGCTCGCCGATCAACTCGCCGCCACGGAGAGCAGGTTGCAGCGGCTGGAGTACGACGACCTGTCCGTACGCCGCTCCCTGGCCGTCGCCCATGACGCGCTCGCCGCCTCGGGCCGCCGCTCCGACCGCGACGCCGCCCTCGCGCTGCGCCGCCTGGGCGCCCTGGACCTGCCCACGTACGGCGTCCCGCTCGTCGCCCGGCTCCTCGGCACCGACACCGATCGCGCGGAGGAGGCCCTGGACCGGCTCGTCGAGGTGGCGCTGCTGGAGGAGACGGCGTACGGCCGCTACGCCCCGCACGACCTGGTCCGCGACTTCGCCCGCGAACTCGCCGGCAGCGGACAGGCCGCCGACGTCGCCCGCACCGGTGTGCGCTGGTACACGGCCGTCGCCGAACGCGTCCTCACCGAGACCGTCGTGCCCGGCTTCGACCAGGAGGACCGGCGTCGCCCGACCCCGACGCAACCCCCCGAGCACACGGCGCACGTCCGGTCCGTGCCGCCCTTCGCCGGCTCCGAGGAGGCCTTCGCCTGGAGCACGGCGGAGCTGGAGAACATCGTCGCGCTCGCCGAGCGGTACGCGGACGCCTCCGACGAGCGCACCGCCGCCCATGTCTCCACGCTGCTGCGGCTCATCTTCCCCTGCCTCCAACGCGGCGGCCGGGTCTCCGAGATGGAGGTGCTCGGCCAGGTGGCGCTCCAGCTGGCGCGCCGCCTGGGCGACGAGGTGGCCGAGGCCTACGCGCTGAGCGACCTCGCCGGGATGCACTTCCTCGCCGGCCGGCACGGCGAGTCCCTCGCGTTCATGGAACAGGCCATCGTGCTGTGGCGGCGGCTCGGCATGATCTCCCGGGTCCGGCGCTGCCTCGGCAACCAGGGCCTGCTGCTGGAGAGCCTCGGCCGGTACGCCGAGTGCGAGCAGGCGCTGCTCCAATGTCTGGAGCTGTCACCACAGTTGGACGATCCGTGGGGCGACGCGGTGGCGTACGGCCATCTCGGCAACCTCTACGAGCACACCGACCCGCGGGCCGCCATCGAGTACCACCGGCGCTCGCTCGCGATCGGCAACGAGATCGGCAACGTCATCGTGGCCCACTCCGCGCTCTGCAACATCGGCTACGCGTATCTCGCCCTCGGTGAACCGGCCGCCGCCGTACCGCACTTCGAGGAGAGCCTGAGCATGCTCGGCGGGCACAGCGACTGGCACGGGGAGTCCCAGTCCCGGCTCGGGCTGGTGCGCGCGCTGCGGCTGCTCGGCCGGACCGGGCCGTGCGAGAGCGAGTGCACCGAGCTGCTGCGCCGCGCGGACGCCCGCGCCGACGGGTACACCGGCGGGCTCGCCCGCCATCAGTACGGGCTGCTGCTGCGGGAGACGGGGCGGCCGGCCGAGGCGCGGGAGCAGTGGCGCGTCGCGCTGGCCGCGCTGGACGGCACGGACAAGAAGGAGGTCCTGGCCGAGCTCAGGGAGCTGCTCGCAAGCTGACCGGGGCGGGCGGCTACTTGGCGTCGGCATAGCACTCCACCACCGACGTCGTGAACGGGAACCGCACCGGCGTCTCGCCGAACGTCAGCCGGGCGGCCAGCGCCGCGGCCTCCCGAATGGCGGCGACGACCTGCTCGGCCTCCTCCTCTGGGCAGTGCACGATCACCTCGTCGTGCTGGAAGAAGACCAGCTCGGCCGCCATGTCCGCGCAGGTCCGCCGCAGGGCCGCGAGCAGCAGCAGGGTCCAGTCGGCGGCGCTGCCCTGGACGACGAAGTTACGGGCGAAGCGGCCGCGGGCGCGGGCGTTGGTGGAGGCGTAGCCCGGCACCCAGCCGTCGTCCTCCTGGGGAATGCCGGCCTCGTCGGCGCCGTCCTCGCCCGAGCCGGCCGCGGGCGGGCAGGTGCGGCCGAGCCAGGTCCGTACGAGCCGCCCCTCCTCGCCCGCGCGGGCCGCCTCGTCGACGTACGCCACCGCCTTGGGGAAGCGGCGGCGCAGCGCGGCGAGGTTCTTCAGGCCGTCCCCGGAGGTCTGGCCGTACACGGCACCCAGCACCGCGATCTTGGCCTGGTCGCGGTCGCCGGAGAAGGCGCGGTCGGAGACGGACTGGTAGAGGTCGCTCTCCCGGCCGGCCACCTCCATCAGACCGGGGTCGCGGGAGATGGCGGCGAGCACGCGCGGTTCCATCTGGTCGGCGTCGGCGACGACCAGCCGCCAGCCGGGGTCGGCGACGACCGCACGGCGTATCACCTTGGGGATCTGGAGGGCGCCGCCGCCGTTGGTGACCCAGCGGCCGGTGACGGTTCCGTGGCAGAGGAACTCCGGGCGGAAGCGGCCTTCCCGCACCCAGTCCTGGAGCCAGGACCAGCCGTGGGCCACCCAGATGCGGTACAGCTTCTTGTACTCGATGAGGGGCTTCACGGCCGGGTGGTCGACGGTCTCCAGCTCCCAGCGACGGGTCGAGGCGACCTTGATGCCGGCCTGCGCGAAGGCCTTGACGACGTCGGCGGGCAGGTCGGGCCGGACCCGGCGGCCGAACGCGGCGGACACCTCGTCGGCGAGCTCGGCGAGCCGCCGGGGCTCACCGCCACCGGCGTACCGGTCGCCCAGCAGCTCGTGCAGCACCGCCCGGTGGACGTCGGCGCTCCACGGCAGTCCGGCGCGGTTCATCTCGGCGGCCACCAGCATCCCGGCCGACTCGGCGGTGATCAGCAGCCGCATCCGGTCGGGGTGCGCGGTGGCGTCCTGGCGGCGCAGCTGGTCGGCGTAGACCTCCAGGAGGTCGGTGAGGGGGAGGTGGACGGCCTGGGGCTCGAAGAGGGAGGACTGGGAGCCGGGTTCGGCGGAGCGCAGCGGCGGATCGGGCGGTACGGGGCCGCCGCGCAGCCGGGCGAGCGCGGCGGCGGCCGACCGGGGTTCGCCGTACCGCCCGGCATGGCCGAGCAGCAGGGTCTCCGCGTCCTCGATGTCGTAGCACCGCTCTACCCGCACCCCCGTGGCGAGCAGCCGCGGGTACACCTCGGCGGTGGACCGCCACACCCACCGCGTGACCTCCGGCCGCCCCCGCACGGCCGCCGCCAGATCCGGCTCCCGCACCACCGGCCCCACGGGCAGCCCGTCGTCACCGAGGGGGGCGACCTCCGCGCCACCGCCCTCGGCCGGAGCGAGCGCCCAGCGGTCGGTCATGGTTGCGAGTGTCGCAGGAGGGTCTGACAACGAGGCTCAGCCCTGTCGCGTCGACTATGACGGTCAGCCCTGTCGCCGTACCGGCAACGAGGGTCAGCCCTGCTGCGTCGGCTTCTGGATCTTGGCGAGCGCCTCGGTGAGGTACTCCTCCGCGGCCGGCTTGCCGATCCCGAGACCCGACAGCACTCCTTCGCCGTTCTCGAACTCCAGCAGCGCCAGCAGCATGTGCTCGGTGCCGACGTAGTTGTGGCCCAGGCGCAGGGCCTCGCGGAAGGTGAGTTCCAGGACCTTCTTGGCGTCGGCGCCGTAGGGCACCAGCTCCGGGGCGTTCTCCGCGGCCGGCGGGAGCGCGGCGGTGGCGGCCTGGCGGACGGTGTCGAGGAGGACGTCCTGCGCGACGATCGCCTTCGCGGCCAGCCCCTCCGGTTCCGCCAGCAGGCCGAGGACCAGGTGCTCGGGGCGGCCCTCGGCGTTGTGGGCGGCGACGGCCTCGTTGTGGGCGGCCATCACCACGTTCCGCGCGCGTGGCGTGAACCGGCTGAAGTCCTGGTTCGCGCCGGCGTCCCCGCCCTCCTTGGGCACGAACCGCTTCTGCGCCGCCTGCCGGGTCACCCCCATGCTCTTGCCGATGTCCGTCCAGGAGGCGCCCGAGCGGCGGGCCTGGTCCACGAAGTGGCCGATCAGATGGTCGGCGACCTCACCGAGGTGATCGGCGGCGATCACCGCGTCCTCAAGCTGTTCGAGGGGCTCGGCGTGGACCTTCTTGATGGCGGCGATGAGGTCGTCGAGGCGTACGGATGACGTGATGATGGGGTTCGTCGTCATGTGTCAACCGTAGGTTGACACCCATCGAGTGTCAACTCGGAGTTGACACTACTTCGGCGCCGAGACGGCCAGCCGCACCGCCAGCCCCGTGAACACCGTCCCGCTGAAGACGTTGAGCCCGCGCGCCACCCGCCGGCTCCGCCGCAGCAGCGCCGACAGCTTCCCGGAGAGCAGCCCGATCGAACCGTCCACCGCGAACCCCATCACCGTGATCGAGAGCCCGAGCACCAGGAACTGCTCCCACACATGACCCTTCTCGGGCGCCACGAACTGGGGCAGGAACGCCACGTTGAAGAGGATCACCTTGGGGTTCAGCAGATTGGTCACGGCGCCCTGCCAGAACGCCCGCCGCATCCCCGGCCCGGCCGCCGTCCCCTCACCCGGCACCGAACGGTCCCGGAAGGCCTTCACTGCGAGGTACAGCAGATAGGCCGCGCCCGCCCAGCGCAGCACGTGGTACAGCGTCGGCAGCGCCAGGAACAGCGCCGACAGGCCGAGCGCCGCGGCGACCGTGTGCACGAACATCGCGCAGGCCACCCCGAACGCCGCCATCACCCCCGTCGACGGCCCGCCCCGGCCACCCATCGCCACGATGAACATCATGTCGGGACCCGGAGTCACACAGAGCGCGAAGGCGGCCACGAGGAAGGCCGCGTAGAGAGACATGTCCATCATGCGGCCATGCTCGAAGCCCCCACCGCCCACGGCACCCGATTTTCGGGGAGTGAGACGATCGCCCCGTGACCAGCAGCAGTACGTCCAGCGGAGACACCCCCGGCACTCCGGGCACCGTCGACCGCGCCTTCGAGGCCGCCCTCTACACCGACGCCGACTCCGCCCTCGACGCGGCCGCCTCCCTCCTCGCCGCCGACGCGAAGGCCGACGCCGAAGTCGAACGCCGGGGGCGGGAGTTCGTCGCGGCCGCCTGGCGCCGTGGCTGGCAGCCCGCCGACGTCGTACGACTGGTACGGCGCGAGCTGGACGACGTACACCTGCGCCTGCTGTCGGCGCTGATCCGCGCGCAGGCGCCCGACGACCGGGCGCGCGGCCCGCGCTGGGCCGCCCAGCTCGCCGAACTCCCCGCCGAACCCGCACCCCGCACCGACCGCTTCTCACACGCCACCGCGGTCCTGGAGCTGTACCGCCTGCTGCTGCGGCTGCCCACCCTCGAACCCCTGGACGAGCCCGTCACCCGGCACGCCTCCGCCGAGCCCCGGATGCTCACCCGGATCCGCGCGCTGCTCGCCAAGGCGGAGGCGACCGGCTACCCGGACGAGGCGGAGGCGCTCACCGCCAAGGCGCAGGAACTGATGGCCCGGCACAGTGTCGACGAGGCGCTGCTGGATGCGCAGGCGCCCACGCATGACGCCCCCGGCGCCTGCCGGATCGGGGTCGAGCCGCCGTACGAGCAGGCCAAGGCGGTGCTGCTGGACGCGGTGGCGACGGCGAACCACTGCCGGGCCGTCTGGAACGAGGCGTTCGCGTTCTCCACGGTGGTCGGCTTCGGCCCCGACCTCGACGCCGTCGAGCTGCTCTACACCTCGCTCCTGGTGCAGGCCACGACCGCCATGACGAAGGCGGAGGCCGCCCAGCGGGCCGGTGGCCGCAAGCGGACCAAGACCTTCCGGCAGTCCTTCCTCGCGGCCTACGCCCACCGCGTCGGCGACCGGCTGCGCGCCGCCGCCGAGACCCAGGTCGGCGACGACCTGCTCCCGGTCCTCGCCACCCGCGAGGTCGCCGTCACCGACCGCGTGGACCGCATGTTCCCGCAGACCACCACGACCCGCCTGCGCGGAGTCACCGACGAGGCGGGCTGGGTGGAGGGCGCCGAGGCGGCCGACCGGGCGCAGGTGAAGTCCCGCAGGCCCCTGCGCTGAGCCGGGTCAGTCGCTGGACTCCTGGAATCCGGACACCGTCGCGTCCGGAGTCTGACTGTTCTTCTTCAGCGCGACATCGCCGTACGACCACTTGAAGGCGTGCGTCTTGGTGGACCCGGGCAGGGTGAAGTCCGCGCTCGTCACGGCGAGGCTGCGGTCGCCGCCCTTCTCGCCCCGGACATAGGTGATGGTGAAGGAGATCGAGGCGTCCTTGGCCAGGCTCGTCTTCCTGGCCGTGGCGGCGGGGTCGGACTCCACCTTCGCCGTGGTGCCGCCGGCGGCGAGGCCCACACTGGGCAGGCCGTCCAGCGTGCACTTGGCGCCGCTCTTGTTGGTGATCGTCACCGGCACGTTGCCGGTGTCACCGGCGGCCGGGGCGGCGTTGGCGGGGCCGACCCGCACGCCCATCTCGCCGATCGCGCAGGCACCGCCGGACTTGGCGGCGGCGGAGGCGCCGGTGTCCTTGCCGCCGTCGTCGTCGGAACAGCCGGTCAGCAGGAAGGCCGCGGCGAGGGTGGCGGCGGCGAGGGGGAGGGCGCGCATGGTGGGTCCTTGGATGCTCCGGGCGGCGCGGTGCCGCTGAGGCTCGTGCATGGATCATCACGCACGAGCCCGGGCAACGGTTGCCCGCCCCCGCCGAACAGCCTCTAGGTCCAGCCGCGTCGAACAGCCTCTACGTCAGCCCAAGCTCGCCGAACGGCCTCTACGTCAGCCCAGGCTCGCCGTAGGCAGGCCCGACGGCAGCTTGCCGCCCTCGGACTTGGTGTACGTCTCCGCGCCGAGGCCGCCCTCCCACGTCACCTTGAGGGTGGTCTTGTCGACGGAGTCGACCATCCCGGTCGCCCGGTCCTTGCTGCCGTCCGTGCACTTGAGGTGGATCATCTGCATGCCGGACTCCTCGCCCGCGGTCCCGCTGCACACGGTCCCGCCGGTCGCGAACAGCCCCGCCTCGGTGCCGTTGACCATCAGGACGACGGCCTTGCCCTTGGCGGTGGTGAGCCAGCTGCCGGCGAGGTCACCGGAGGGGGCCGCGGAGCCGGAGGACGAGGCCGGGCCGCTGACGGACGCGCTCACGCTCGGGGTGGCGTCGTCGGAGTCGGACCCGCCGTCCGAGCTGCACGCACCCAGCACGAGGGCGCCCGCCAGCGCCAGAGCCGCGGCCGCCGCGGTCCGCGAGAAGTTCCCTGAAGCCGAAGCCGAAGCCGAAGCCGAACCCATGAAAGCTCCCTAGCGGATGGCAGGCGACGCCCCGACACCGGCGACGCTACGACCGCAGCAAGCTACCAGGACGACTTGCGGACCCCCGGAAGGTACCCGGCATGCGCCTGCTCCCGCAGGCTCACCCGGGACAGGCCGAAGGCCCGGAAGTAGCCGCGCGGCCGGCCGTCCACCTGGTCGCGGTTGCGCACCCGGGTGGCGCTGGCGTCCCGCGGCTGCCTGCCCAACTCCCGCTGGGCCGCGAGACGTTCGGCATCCGTCGAGGACGGCCGCCGGATGATCTCCTTCAGCTCGGCACGTCGCTCGGCGTACCGGGCGACGATCTCCTGCCGCTTCCCGTTCTTCGCGATCTTGCTCTTCTTGGCCATCAGATCCTCACTCCCCGCGCGCGGATGCGCGCCACGGCCGCCTCGACGCCGATCGTGTCGACGGTCTTGATCCCCTTCGCGCTCAGCCGCAGCCGGACGTGGCGGCCCTCGCTGGGCAGCCAGTACCGCTTGGACTGGATGTTGGGGTCGAAGCGGCGCGAGGTGCGCCGGTGGGAGTGGGAGATGCGGTTGCCGAAGCCGGGCCGGGCGCCGGTCAGCATGCAGTGGGCGGACACGGGTGACGCACCTCTCTCGAAGCAGTTGTGTAAATGGAATTCATTTTCAGTAAGATACACGGCATGGCTCGCAACGAACTCCGCCCGGTCATCAAGCTCCGGTCCACGGCCGGGACCGGCTTCACCTATGTCACCCGCAAGAACCGCCGCAACGACCCGGACCGCATGACCCTGCGCAAGTACGACCCGGTCGTCGGCCGCCACGTCGACTTCCGAGAGGAGCGCTGACCGCCACCATGCGCAAGGACATCCATCCGGCGTACGGTCCCGTCGTCTTCCGGGACCGCGCCGCGAACCACGCCTTCCTCACCCGCTCGACGATGACGAGCGAGAAGACGGTCGAGTGGGAGGACGGCAACACCTACCCGGTCGTGGACGTCGAGATCTCGAACGTCAGCCACCCCTTCTACACCGGCACCGCGCGCGTCCTGGACACTGCGGGCCGCGTGGAGCGCTTCGAGCGGCGCTACGGCCGGTCGGGGGAGCGGGGCTGATGCTCTCGGTCGTGATCGTCGGCGGGCTGCACGCCGACGCCCGTAAGGCGGCCGTCGATCGGCTCCTCGCCGACGTGCCCGGCAGCGTCGTACTCCACCACGACCTGGCGACGGCCGCGGCGGGCACCGTCGTGCGGACCGTGCGCGACGGCTCCGGCCTGCTGTCCGCCGGGGAGACGCCCCTGGTCAACGACTGTGCGTGCTGTGCGCTGCGTGAAGACCTGGTGCCCGAGCTGCGGCGCCTCGCGGACGACGGGACGACGCGGCTCGCGATCGTCGAACTGTGGGACTCCGTCGAGCCCAAGGCCATGGCGGAGGTGGTGACCGCCGGCGGCCTCATGGTCACCGGTGTGATCACCGCGGTCGACCCGGCGCTGGTCCTGCCCTACCTCGGCAACGGCGACGACCTCGCCGAGCGCGGCCTCGCCGCGGCCGCGACCGACCAGCGCACGGTCGCCGACACCTTCGCCCGCCAGCTGGAGTACGCCCCCGTCCTCGCCGTGACCGACTCGGAGGAGGCCGACGACGAGGACCGGGAGCTGCTGACCCAACTCCACCCGACGGCCCGCCAGGTCCCGATCGGCCCCGGTGACCCGGCGGGCGCGGCCGACGCCACGGCGTCCGCGCGATCGCCGCTGGCGCGGGCCGCCCTCGCCGGTTTCGACGTCGAGGCCGCCGCCGCGGCCCAGCACCCCGCCTGCGCCCTGTTGCCCGCCGAGGCCGACGCGCACGGCGTCTCCACGCTCGTATGGCACCGGGACCGGCCCTTCCACCCGGAGCGGCTGTACGAGGCGCTGGAGGACATCACCTGTGCCGCCGCCCGCAGCCGGGGCCGGTTCTGGCTCGCGGACCGGCCGGACACCTTGCTGCACTGGGACGCGGCCGGGGGCGCGCTGTGCGTGGAGAGCGTCGGGCCCTGGCTCGCCTCCCTCCCCGACGCGGCCTGGGACATGGTCCCGCCGGTGCGTCGCGCCGCCGCCGCGCTGGACTGGCACCCCGAGCACGGCGACTGCTGCCAGCACCTCGTGTTCACGTCCCCCGCCCTCGACCGCGACGGACTCGAACGGCTGCTGGAGTCCTGCCTGTTGACCGACGCCGAGTACGCCGCGGGCCGCAGCGCCTGGAAGCAGTTGCCGCCCGCCTTCGACACCCTCCTGGAGGTCTGATGCCTCGTAAGAGCGACCGCAAGCCCCTCAAGTCCCGGCCCAACCCGCTGGACGCCGCCGGGGTCACCTACATCGACTACAAGGACACCGACCTGCTGCGGAAGTTCATCTCCGACCGCGGCAAGATCCGCAGCCGCCGCGTCACCCGCGTCACGGCCCAGCAGCAGCGACAGCTGGCCCGCGCCGTCAAGAACGCGAGGGAGATGGCGCTGCTGCCGTACTCCAGCGCCAAGTGAGCGGCTACAGGTGTACCAACGCCACGCCAGGTGAGCACCCATAGGTAGGCGATTCCCTACGTTTGACGCGTAGGGAATCGCCTACCTATCATGGCCCACATGACCATCACCCACGCCTCCTTCGTCACCCTCCCCGTCTCCGACCAGGACCGCGCCCTGCGCTTCTACACCGACGTCCTCGGCATGACGGTCGCCGTCGACCGGGACATGCCCCAGGGCCGCTGGCTCCAGGTCGCCCCCGAGGGCGCGCAGACCGTCTTCACGCTCTCCGGCCCCGGGATGGGCGGCTTCGAGCCCGGTTCGGCCCGGGGGATCATGTTGGTGACGACCGATGTCGACGCCGACTGCGCGCGCCTCGCCGAGGCCGGCGTGTCCGTGCAGGGCCCTGACGAGCTCCCCTGGGGCCGGATGGCCGCCTTCACGGACCCCGACGGCAACGGTCTGATGCTGCTGACGGAGAAGGAAGGCTTCTGACCTCGCCATGAACGGGACGGGTACCGCCGCCGCGAACGACCGCGTCTTCGCCGCGCTCGCCAACTCCGTGCGCCGCGAGGTGCTGCGGCTCCTGCGCGACGGCGGCCCGCAGCCCGTGCAGGCCCTCGCCGCCCACTTCGACATGGCCCGCCCGAGCCTCTCCGAGCACCTCAAGGTGCTGCGTGACGCCGGCCTCGTCTCCGAGCAGCGCTCCGGCCGGCAGCGCATCTACCGCCTGGAGGCGGCCCCGCTCGCCGAGGTGCAGGACTGGCTCCACCCGTACGAGCGGTTCTGGCGCGACCGGCTGAAGGGGTTGGGCGAACTGCTCGACCGCATGCCCGACGATGACGCGACATGAACGCCACCCCTGACGACGACCTCACCGTCATCCGCGTCGACCAGTTCTTCCCGCACCCGCCCGCCAAGGTGTGGCGCGCCCTCACCGAGCCCGAGTTGCTCGTGCAGTGGCAGATGCAAGGAACCGAGGCGTTCCGTCTGGAGGTCGGTCACCGGTACACGATGACCTCCGTGCCGCGGCCCAACACCAACTTCTCCGGCACCGTCGACGTGGAGGTTCTCGGTTTTCAGCCGGAACGGATGCTGAGCGTCCGCTGGACCGACACCGATCCTGCCAACTCCGCCGACTGGACCATCACGTGGAGGTTGGAACAGGAAGGGCGTGGAACGCGTCTCTTTCTAGTACACGAGGGATTCGACCCGGACGACCCCGCACAGCTGATGGCCCGGACGATCATGGACGGGGGCTGGAGATCGCATGTGATGCGCGCTCTGGGGGATGCGCTGGAACGGATGTAGCACCACGTACGTCACATCTGTAACCACGGGAACACCCCGCGTGCACGTGCATCTGCTCATGCATCTGCACGTGAACAGAGCTATGATCCGGACCAGTTGACCTTTGCATCAATTGGCCCCAAGGCCACCGCAGCACCGGGGAGCGACCTGTGGACCACGACGTGTACAACGGCATGGACGTGTACAACGGCATGGCGGCCACGGACCTGAGCGGGGTGGCCTGGCAGAAGAGCAGGCACAGCAACTCGCAGGGTTCCTGTGTCGAGTTCGCGCGGCTGCCCGACGGCGGCGTGGCCATGCGCAACTCGCGCTTCCCGGACGGTCCGGCGCTCGTCTACACGCGCGCGGAGATCGAGGCGATGCTCCTCGGCGTCAAGGACGGCGAGTTCGACCACCTGATAGCCGGTTGAGGGCGGCGGCCGCCCCGGTCAACCCGGGGTGACCGGCTCACTACCTGCGGTGACGCGCGTAGAACCGCGGCGTCGAAAAACGCCGCGGAGCCTCACTCGGCGGACTCCCGCGGCTGGAGCAGGAACAGGGCCCAGACGACCTTGCCGTTGAGGGTGCCGGCCAACGGGTGCCAGCCCCAGCTGTCGGCGAAGGAGTCGACGAGGAACAGGCCGCGGCCGGATTCCGCCGAGAAGTCGTCCGAATCGCGCGCCACCGGGTTGTCGTGGCTGGGATCGCGCACCGCGCACACCAACCGGTCCGTCCAGCGCATCAGATGCAGCCGCACCGGCGGGATCTGTGCGGGGGTGTGGCCGTCGCCGGCCGGCAGTCCGTGCCGCAGGGCGTTGGTGACCAGTTCGGAGACCACCAGACAGACGTCGTCGAAACGGTCGCCGATGTCCCACTGGTCGAGCGTTCTGCGGGTGAACTGCCGTGCCTCGCGCACCGCTTCGTAGCGGGCGGGCAGCGCACAGGAGGCGGCGTTGGACACGGCCGCGGGATCCAGCGGCGGAAGGCCCTGCCGTAACGGCTCGAGCATGGTCGATCCATTCATCCCCATGCGAGGCACTCCCGGGAACTCGCGGTCGTTGCGATGCAGCGGTTGCGCGGGACCATGGTTTCGGATGTGTGGTGCAGATGCAAGGTGCAGATGCACGTGCACGTGACCGAATTGGATGGTGCCGTACCGCTTGTTGGGCATTTTTTCCGCCAACTTCCTCCTCTCTCTTGCCTTCTCGCGGCCACCTCCTGTGTGGAATCTTTGGCTTCTTTCCATCTCTGTAATCGGACGAGTACAGCTCGAAGTGTTTTAGTGGCAGACTTCGGCCCCTGAAGACGGTTGGGGAGGCTGGCGAACGTGAGCGCGGGAGAGCCGGGATCGGTGGTGCGGCGCATGCTGCTCGGATCACAACTCAGGCGACTGCGTGAGGCGCGGGGGATCACGCGCGAGGCCGCGGGCTACTCCATCCGCGCCTCCGAGTCGAAGATCAGCCGGATGGAGTTGGGCCGGGTGAGCTTCAAGACCAGGGACGTCGAGGACCTCCTGACGCTGTACGGCATCACGGACGAGGCCGAGCGCATGTCCCTGCTCTCCCTCGCCCGGGAGGCCAACGTGGCGGGCTGGTGGCACAGTTACTCCGACGTCCTGCCGAGTTGGTTCCCCACCTATGTGGGGCTGGAGGGCGCCGCGAGCCTCATCCGCGCGTACGAGGTGCAGTTCGTGCACGGTCTGTTGCAGACCGAGGCGTATGCACGTGCAGTCGTACGGCGTGGCATGAAGGGCGCGAGCGAGGCCGACGTCGAGCGGCGGGTGGCGCTGCGCCTGGAGCGGCAGAAGTACCTCGTCGCCGAGAACGCCCCCGAGTTCCACATCGTCCTCGACGAGGCCGCCCTGCGCCGCCCCTACGGCGACCGCGAGGTGATGCGGGAGCAGCTCCAGCACCTCATCGAGATCTCCGAGCACCCCAACGTCCGGCTTCAGATCATGCCGTTCAGCTTCGGCGGGCACTCGGGCGAGAGCGGCGCGTTCACGATCCTGAGCTTCTCGGAGTCCGACCTCACCGACGTGGTCTATCTGGAGCAGCTCACCAGCGCCCTCTACCTGGACAAGCGCGAGGACGTCGCCCAGTACGAGACCGCCCTCAAGGAGCTCCAGCAGGACAGTCCGGGTCCGGCCGAGAGCCGGGACCTGCTGAGGGGTCTTCTCCAGCTCTCCTAGGGTTCTCCCCATAAGTTAGCTCTCCGTCCCCAACTCGCTTGCGCCGCAAGTACGATGACGTGTGATCAGACCGTGATGCAGATCGCGTGTCCGCTAGTGATTTGGGGATCACATGTCGTCGTACTTCACTGACCTGGCCCAGCAGTACATCGACGGTGAGTGGCGCCCGGGCACCGGCTCCTGGGACATCATCGACTTCAACCCGTACGACGGCGAGAAGCTGGCGTCGATCACCATAGCCACGGTCGACGAGGTCGACGACGCGTACCGGGCGGCCGCCCGCGCCCAGAAGGAATGGGCCGCGACCAACCCGTACGCCCGCCGCGCGGTCTTCGAGAAGGCGCTGCGGCTCATCGAGGAGCGCGAGCAGGAGATCACCGAGGTGATCATCGCCGAGCTCGGCGGCACGTATCTGAAGGCCGGCTTCGAGCTGCACCTCGCCAAGGAGTTCCTGCGCGAGGCGATCCACCTGGCGCTGCGCCCCGAGGGCCGGATCATCCCCTCGCCGGTCGACGGCAAGGAGAACCGCGTCTACCGCGTCCCGGTCGGCGTCGTCGGCGTGATCAGCCCCTTCAACTTCCCGTTCCTGCTGTCGATCAAGTCGGTCGCCCCGGCGCTCGCCCTCGGCAACGGCGTGGTCCTCAAGCCGCACCAGAACACCCCGATCACCGGCGGCTCCCTGATCGCGAAGATCTTCGAGGACGCGGGTCTGCCCAAGGGCCTGCTGAACGTCGTCATCACCGACATCGCGGAGATCGGCGACGCCTTCCTGGAGCACCCGGTCCCGAAGGTCATCTCCTTCACCGGCTCCGACAAGGTCGGCCGCCATGTGGCGACCGTCTGCGCCTCGCACTTCAAGCGCTCGGTCCTCGAACTCGGCGGCAACAGCGCCATCGTGGTCCTCGACGACGCCGACATCGACTACGCGGTCGACGCCGCGGTCTTCAGCCGGTACGTCCACCAGGGGCAGGTCTGCATGGCCGCCAACCGCGTCCTGGTCGACCGCTCGATCGCCGACGAGTTCACCGAGAAGTTCGTCGCCAAGGTGAAGTCCCTCAAGGTCGGCGACCCGCGCGACCCGCAGACCGTCATCGGCCCGGTCATCAACTCCTCGCAGGCGGACGCCGTCTCGGGCGTCGTCGAGCAGGCGCTCGCCGAGGGCGCGACGGCCCTGGTGCGCGGCGGGACCAACGAGAACCTGGTGTCGCCGTCGGTCCTGACCGGCGTACCCGCCGACTCCGCCCTGCTCCGGCAGGAGGTCTTCGGCCCGGTCGCCTTCCTCATCCCGGTCGACGGCGAGGAAGAGGCGGTCCGGATCGTCAACGACACCCCGTACGGCCTCAGCGGTGCCGTCCACACCGGCGACATCGAGCGCGGCGTGAACTTCGCCAAGCAGATCGACACCGGCATGTTCCACGTCAACGACGGCACCGTCCACGACGAGCCGATCGTGCCCTTCGGCGGCGAGAAGAGCTCGGGCATCGGCCGCCTGAACGGCGACACGATGCTGGACTCCTTCACCGCCCTGAAGTGGATCTCCGTGCAGCACGGCCGGAGCGGCTTCCCCTTCTAGGCGTTTCCTGAGCTTCCAGGCGTTTCCTGAGCGCGCCGGGGCCCTTGCGGACAGAAGCTGACCGCAAGGGCCCGTAGCTTCGTCGGTGTCGGCAAGGCACTCGATGAAAGGCGGCCGCCATGGTCACCCACGTTCCCGCGGAAGCACCCGGCGACGAGCGCGGAGCGCTGCTCGGCTATCTGGCCGCGGAGCGCGGCGCCATCCGGCGGGCGCTGCTGGGGCTCACGGACGAGCAGGCGTCCTCCCGCCCCAGCGCGAGCGACCTGTCCCTCGCCGGGCTGCTGAAGCACGTGGCCGAGGTCGAGCAGGGCTGGGTGGCCCGCGCCCAGGGTGAGCCGCCGGCGGTGCGGCGGACCGAGGAGAACTGGCACGAGTGCTTCGCCCTCGTGGACGGCGAGACGGTCGAGTCCCAGCTGGCCTACTGGGAGAAGGTCGCCGCCGAGACGGAGGCGTACGCCCGCTCGGTCCCGAGCCTCGACGACACCTTCGCGCTGCCGAACGACCCCTGGTTCCCGCCGGACAGCCGGGTCTCCGTCCGCTGGATGCTGCTCAACCTGATCCGCGAGATGGCCCGGCACGCCGGCCACGCCGACATCATCCGCGAGTCCCTGGACGGCGCCACCGCCTTCGAGCTGGTGGCGAAAGAGCAGGGCACGAGCTAAGCGGGTCGGGGGAGGCCGCTGGAGCTGACGTCAAGCGTCCTACGCTGGCCCCATGTCAGCGATCCGTCTCCTCGTGCTCGGCGCGGTCCGCCAGCACGGGCGGGCCCACGGCTACCAGGTGCGCAACGACCTGGAGTACTGGGGCGCGCACGAGTGGTCCAACGCCAAGCCCGGCTCGATCTACCACGCCCTGAAGCAGATGGCGAAGCAGGGACTGCTGCACGCGCACGAGATCGCGCCGTCCACCGCCGGTGGCCCGCCCCGTACCGAGTACGAGATCACGGAGGCGGGCACCGAGGAGTTCCTGCGGCTGCTGCGCGAGGCGCTGACCTCGTACGACCAGAAGATGGACGTGAAGTCGGCGGCCATCGGCTTCATGGTCGACCTTCCGCGCGCCGAGGCGGTGTCCCTGCTCAAGGAGCGCATCCGGCGCATCGAGCAGTGGCGCGGCTCCGTGACCGAGCACTACGTCCCCGAGGAGGGCCCCGAGCAGCTCGGTCACATCGGCGAGATCATGAACCTCTGGATCCACACGGCCGACGCCGAACTCGCCTGGATCCAGGGCCTGATCGGGCGCGTCGAGGACGGGGCGTACACCTTCGCGGGGGAGGGCGAGCCGTTCGTCGGGGTCCTCGCCGAGGGCGAGGAGAACCCGTACGCGACGGGCCAGCGGCATCCGGAGGACGCGAGCTGATGCGGGATGCAGGCTAATCAAGTTTGACCAATGGGCTCCGCCGGGTTACTTTCGATCGGGTAGTCAAGTTTGACTAACGAGGGAGCGGCATGACCGACGAGGCGATCACCGTCGACGGAGCACGCAAGAAGTACGGCGCGAAACAGGCCCTGGACGGGCTCGACCTCACGGTCGCCCGCGGCACGGTGCACGGAGTGCTCGGCCCGAACGGCGCCGGCAAGACCACCCTGGTCCGCATCCTCTCCACCCTGCTGCGCCCGGACGCCGGCCGCATCGAGGTGGCCGGGCACGACGTCGTACGCCAGGCCTACGCCGTCCGCCTGCGCATCGGCCTGCTCGGCCAGCACGCGGCGCTCGACGAGGAGCTCGGCGGCCGGCAGAACCTGGAGATGTTCGGCCGCCTCCACCACCTCGGCGCCCGCCGCGCACGCGCGCGTGCCGACGAACTCCTGGAGCGGTTCGCCCTGACCGACACCGGCCGCAAGGCCGTACGGCACTACAGCGGAGGCATGCGCCGCCGCCTGGACCTCGCGGCCTCCCTGATCACCGAACCGGAGGTGCTCTTCCTGGACGAGCCCACCACCGGCCTCGACCCCCGCGGCCGCGCCGAGGTGTGGGCGTCGGTCCGCTCCCTGGTCGGCGGCGGTACGACGGTCCTGCTCACCACGCAGTACCTGGAGGAGGCCGACCAGCTCGCCGACCGCGTCTCCGTTGTGGACGCCGGCCGGGTCGTCGCGGACGGCACACCGGAGGAGCTGAAGAAGGCGACCGGCGGCGACCGCATCGACGTCGTGCTGCGCGACGCGGGGCAACTGGGGGCGGCGGTCGCGCTGCTGCCCGTCGACCCGGCCGGGGTCTCCGTCGACCCCGACCGCCGGTTGCTCAGCGCCCCGGTCACCGACCGGATGGCGGCGCTCGCCGGGGTCGTACGGGCGCTTCAGGACGCGGGTGTCGAGGCGGAGGACGTGGTGCTGCGCCGGCCGACGCTGGACGAGGCGTTCCTGCACCTCACGGAGGGAGCCGCGTGACCACGTACGCGCTGACCGACTCCTGGACCATGACCCGGCGCGAACTCGCCCACTGGGCACGGCAGCCGGTACGGGTCGTCGTCGGCCTGGTCTTCCCGGTGATGCTGCTGCTGATGTTCGGCTACCTCATCGGCGGCGGGCGGGGTGTCGAGGGGGAGTACGTCGACTATCTGGTCCCCGGGATGCTCGCGCTCACCATGGCCTTCGGCCTGGAGGGCACGATGATCGCCGTCACCCAGGATCTCGACAAGGGCGTCATCGACCGCTTCCGCTCGCTGCCCATGGCCAACGGGGCGGTACTGGTGGGGCGTTCGGTGGCGGACATGCTCCAGTCGACGGTGGGGCTCGGGGTCCTCGTCGGTGTCGGGTTCGCGCTCGGCTGGCGGCCGGGCGGCGGCCCGGGGGCGTTCGTGGGCGCCCTCGGACTGCTGCTGCTCCTCCGCTTCGCCATGCTGTGGATCGGCATCTTCCTGGCGCTGGTGGCCGGGAAGCCCGAGATGGTGCAGGCCGTGCAGATCCTGGTCTGGCCGGTCGGCTTCCTGTCCAACGCGCTCGCCACGCCCGCCTCCATGCCGGACTGGCTCGGCACGGTGGTCCAGTGGAACCCGATGTCCCGCACGGCGACAGCCGTACGGGACCTGTTCGGCGGCCTCGGCACGGACCACGTGTGGGCGGCCGTGGCCTGGCCGCTGGCGCTGCTGGCGGTCTTCTTCCCGCTGGCGGTACGGCGGTTCGCGGGGCTCGGCAGGTAGCCGTCCTCAGTGGTGGAAGCCCGTCGCCGCGCCCTTGTCCTGGGTCAACGGGTGCGACTGGCGGCGCAGTTCGGGCAGCAGCCGCCGCAGGTCGTCCACGAACAGCTCGGCCAGGTCGGCGGAGAAGCCGTTGCGGCAGACGACACGCAGGACGCTCAGGTCCTCGCGGTGGGGCGGGAAGGTGTACGCCGGCACCAGCCAGCCGCTCTCGCGCAGCCGCCGGGACACGTCGAAGACGTCGTACGCCGTCACGTCGTGCCCGGTGGTGAAGGCGAACACCGGCAGCTGGTCGCCCCGGGTGAGGAGGCGGAAGTCGCCGAGGGCCTCGATGCGTTCGGCGAGGCGCCCGGCGACGTCCCGGGTGGTCTGCTGCACGGCCCGGTAGCCCTCGCGGCCCAGCCGCAGGAACGTGTAGTACTGCGCGACGACCTGCGCGCCGGGCCGGGAGAAGTTGAGCGCGAAGGTCGGCATGTCGCCGCCCAGGTAGTTGACGCGGAAGACCAGCTCCTCGGGCAGGGCGTCCTGGTCGCGCCACAGCGCCCAGCCGACGCCCGGGTAGACGAGGCCGTACTTGTGCCCCGAGGTGTTGATGGAGGCGACGCGCGGCAGCCGGAAGTCCCAGGCCAGGTCCGGGTCGAGGAAGGGCGCGACCATGCCGCCGGACGCCCCGTCGACGTGCACCGGGATGTCGAGGCCGGTGCGCTCCTGCAACGCGTCCAGGGCGGCGCACAGGTCGGCGACGGGCTCGTAGGAGCCGTCGAAGGTGGAGCCGAGGATCGCGACGACCCCGATGGTGTTCTCGTCGCACATTGCGGCGGCGGCCTGCGGATCGAGATGGAAGCGGTCGCCCTCCATCGGGATCAGCCGGGGTTCCACCTCCCAGAAGTTGCAGAACTTGTCCCAGCAGACCTGGACGTTGATGCCCATGACCAGATTGGGGCGGGCGCCCGGCTTCGGGTTCCGCTTGCTCCAGCGCCGCTTCAGCGCCATACCGGCGAGCATGCACGCCTCGCTCGATCCGGTCGTCGAACAGCCCACGGCGGCGGCCGGATCGGGTGCGTTCCACAGGTCGGCGAGCATCGCCACGCAGCGCCGCTCCAGCTCGGCGGTGCGCGGGTACTCGTCCTTGTCGATCATGTTCTTGTCCCGGCACTCCGCCATCAGGACGCCGGCCTGCGGCTCCATCCAGGTGGTGACGAAGGTGGCCAGGTTGAGGCGCGAATTGCCGTCCAGCATCAGCTCGTCGTGCACCAGCTGGTACGCCGTCATCGGCGGCAGCGGGGTGTCCGGCAGCCGGTGCTTGGGCGGCGCCTCGGTCATGCCGCCGACCGGATTGGCCTCCCCGTAGAAGGGGTTGACGGACATCGGGCGCTCGTCGCGCTTCTCGGGACCTTGGTGGAGCGGCATCGATGGACTCCTCGAAGTGGGTTCAGCGGACCGGGGTTCCGTCGTCGCGCAACTGCATCTGGGGCCGCCCGGTCACCAGCAGCCAGGCCGGCAGCGAGGCGAAGCAGAGCAAGGCGATGATCGCCGGCGAGGACACCAGGACGGCGGCGGTGAACAGGCTCACCCAGCCCTGCCGGGTGATGGCGAGGAGCATGCCCAGCACACCCGCGGCGACACCGACGGAGGGGTGGACGCCCGACACCAGGGCGTGGGCGCACAGGCCGAAGGCGGCGCCGACGAACACCGCCGGGAAGATCCGCCCGCCGCGGAAGCCGCAGGACGCGGCGACGAGCAGCGCGGCCAGTTTCACCGCGGTCATCGTGGCGAACTCCCCGGCCGACCAGCCGTCCGGGTCGGCGGCGATCTCCCCGACCTCCTCCAGCCCCTTGAAGAGCGTGAGATGGCCGCCCACGGCCGCGAGCAGGCCCAGGACGAGGCCGCCGACGGGCAGCATCAGCATCGGGTGCCGCAGCCGGGAGAACGCGCCGTGGACGTACGGGAAGGCGCGCACGGCACACATGCCGAACACGGCCGCCGCGGACGCGATCACCAGCGCCGCCAGCAGATCGCCCCAGCCGGGCCGCCCGAACGCGGGTAGATGGAGATCGAAGGACGGATGGGCCACCAGGGTGGTCGTCAGGGCGCCCGCGGCGGCGGCCATCAGGGGCGCGAAGACGTTGTCCCACAGCGCGCCCGTGACCTGCCGTCCGGCCAGTGCCTCGGAGATGACCAGGGCCGCCGCCACCGGCGTACCGAACAGCGCGCCGATCGTCGCCGCCTCCGCCAGCACCGGCCACAGCCCGCCCGGCGCCCGGGGCAGGAACCGCCGGCCGAGCCAGAAGACGATCGCGACGTTCACGGCGATGATCGGGTTCTCGGGGCCGAGGCTCGGCCCGCCGGCCAGCATCAGCGCGGTCGCGAGGACCAGCCCCGGCAGCACGACGGGCGGCAGCACGGGGGCGTCCAGGCCCATGGTGGCCGGGTCGGGCCCGGCATGCCCCGGCACCTTCCACACCACCAGGCCGACGGCCACGCCGGTCGCGGTGAGCATGACGAGCATCCAGAGCACCGAGTACCGGCCCACGCCCAGCGCGTCGGGCAGGTTCTGCCACAGCACGTCCTGCAACGCCTCGGCCGCCGCGCTCACCCCGAGGAGGATCAGGCTCGCGCCGACGCCCACCACGAGAGCGGGGAGGATCAGGGGCAGCAGCGCACGGGCCGGGGTCGCCGGAGCTGCGGGTGCCTGCTGCGCGGTGTCCTGGGCCACGGGCTCACGATAAACGGGCAAAACGGGCACCACATCCGGAGTCGACCCCGGGGCTTGCACCTCACGTGGCGTGAGGACGCACCGTGGACGCCGTACCGAGAAGGGAAGGAGCGGACGAAGTGAGCTACTCCGTGGGACAGGTCGCCGGTTTCGCCGGAGTGACGGTGCGCACGCTGCACCACTACGACGACATCGGCCTGCTCGCACCCAGCGAGCGCAGCCGTGCGGGCCACCGGCGCTACAGCGACGCCGACCTCGACCGGTTGCAGCAGATCCTGTTCTACCGGGAGCTCGGCTTCCCGCTCGACGAGGTCGCCGCCCTCCTCGACGATCCGGCCACGGACCCGCGCGTCCACCTGCGCCGCCAGCACGAGCTGCTGACCGCCCGGATCGAGAAGCTGCGGAAGATGGCGGCGGCCGTGGAGCAGGCCATGGAGGCACGCAAGATGGGCATCAACCTCACGCCGGAGGAACGTTTCGAGGTCTTCGGCGACAAGGATCCGGAGCAGTACGCCGAGGAGGCGGAACAGCGCTGGGGCGGCACCGAGGCGTACGCCGAGTCCCAGCGCCGCGCCGCGACGTACACCAAGGAGGACTGGAAGCGCATCCAGGCCGAGGTCGACGACTGGGGCCGGCGCTACGCCGCCCTGGTGACGGCCGGCGAGCAGCCGTCCGCCGAGGCGGCCATGGACCTCGCCGAGGAACACCGGCAGCACATCAGCCGGTACTACTTCGAGGTCCCCTACGAGATGCACCTGTGCTTCGGCGACATGTACGTATCCGACGAGCGCTTCAAGGCGTTCTACGACGCGATGGGCGACGGCCTGGCCGAGCACCTGAGGGACGCGATCAGGGCGAACGCCGCCCGGCACACCTCGTAGTCCGTCCTGGCCCGGGGCTCACTCCCGGGCCAGGACCACGGCGGTCCCGTAGGCACACACCTCCGTGCCGACGTCGGCCGCCTCCGTCACGTCGAAGCGGAACGCCAGCACACCGTTCGCCCCACGCGCGCGTGCCTGCTCCACGAGCCGCTCCATGGCCTGGTTGCGGGTCTGCACCAGCGTCTTGGTGAGCCCCTTGAGCTCACCGCCGATCATCGACTTCAGGCCCGCGCCGATCTGGCTCCCCAGATGCCGGGAGCGCACGGTCAACCCGAAGACCTCCCCCAGTACCCGCTGCACCCGGAAGCCGGGTACGTCGTTGGTGGTCACCACGAGCACATCGGGCTCGGGGCCCTGGCCGCCGCCGAAATCATCGATACTCATGGCTCACAGCTTTCTCCCGGAGAGCCCACAGCGCATCCTCTGCGGCCCCATGGAACCTGGGCTCCGGGGCCTGCGTTGATACTTTTGGGCAGCCAGCCCCCGCCCGTCCCCCAGCACCAGGAGTCACAGACCCGTGACCACGCTCGCGCTAGGCCCCGAGTGGCTCAGCCCCGACTATCTGATCCAGACGTTCAGCCTTCCCGGAATCCTGCTGATCGTCTTCGCCGAGTCGGGTCTCTTCGCCTTCCTGCCGGGCGACTCCCTGCTGTTCACGGCGGGCCTGTTCGTGGCGCAGGGCGACTACATCAGCCAGCCGCTGTGGCTGGTCTGCCTCCTGATCGTGCTGGCCGCCGTCCTCGGCGACCAAGTGGGCTACATGATCGGCAAGTTCTTCGGCCCCAAGCTCTTCAGCCGCCCCAACTCCAAGCTCTTCAAACAGGAGAACCTGGAGAAAGCGCACGAGTTCATGGAGAAGTACGGCCCCAAGGCGATCGTCCTGGCCCGCTTCGTGCCGATCGTCCGCACCTTCGCCCCCATCGTGGCGGGCGCCGGCCGCATGAAGTACCGCACCTTCCTGACGTACAACGTCATCGGTGGCGTCGCCTGGGGAACCGGCGTCACCCTCGCGGGGTACTGGCTCGGTCAGATCGACGTCATCCACAAGAACGTCGAGGCGATCCTCGTCCTCATCGTCCTCGTGTCGGTGGTCCCGATCATCATCGAGTACCTCCGCGAGCGCGGAAAGAAGAAGCGGGCGGCAGCCGAACAGCCTCCGGCCCCCGAGCCCCAGGCGTACCAGCCCCCGCCGATGGACGACGCGACGACACAGCTGCGCCGCATCCCGTCGAACGACGAGCAGCAGCAGTACGGCAACGGCAACCAGGGCCAACAGCAGCAGTACGGCTACGACGACCAGTACTACGCCCCGCAGCAGCCGTACGCCCAGCAGTACCCGCAGCAGCAGGGCTACGACAACCAGCAGAACCAGCAGTACCCGTACAACCAGGGTTACTAGCTAGAAGCCCCGCGTCCGCTTCGCCGCCCGGCGCCCCGCGGCAGACGCCCCACCGGGAACGCGCAAGAACAACCGCGAGATTTCCGACCCCAGATTGACCCCGATGGCGATGGCCATGGCCAAAGACGCGGCCGTGGCCAACGACACCAGCCCCTTGTCGACGTCGTCCCGCGCGATGGACAACAGCCCGAAGTACGTCGCGGAACCCGGCAGCAGAGGCCCGATCGCCGCGGTCGTGTACGGCAGCGCCGAAGCGAACCGGTACCGCGACAGCATCTGCCCGAACAGCCCCACCAGCCCCGCCGCCACCGCCGTGGAGGCCACCGGCGAGATCTCGCCGACGTAGTGCAGCGCGCCGTACACCGACCACGCGACACCCCCGTTGAGCGTCACGATCAGCACGGTGGATCGTTCCTGCTGCAACAGCACCGCGAACGTCAGCGACAGCAGCATCGACGCCCCGATCTGCCACAGCGGCCGCTCCTCGATGATCAGGGCCACGTCGGGGTTGAGGTCGGCGCCGAGCTGCACGCCGAAGTACAGGACGATCAGCACGCCCACGACGATGCCGACGAACAGGTACATCACCTCAAGGAGCCGCGCCGACGCGGTGATGTAGAACCCGGTCAGCCCGTCCTGCACGCCCGCCACCAGCGCCCGCCCCGGCAGCAGCGCGAACAGCCCACCGGTGATGACCGCGGACGCCTTCACGTCCACGTGGGCCACCGTCAGCGCCACCCCTATCGCCGCCGGCGGCATCGCGGCGACCGTGAACTGGTAGAACTCCGGCAGCCCGCGCCCCGCGCACAGCCACGCCAGCCGGTCGCCGAGCATCGCGCCCAGCGCGGCCGCCACGAACACGATGACGTCACCGCCGACGAGCACGGACGCGGCGCCCGCGAGCAGCCCGCTCGCCGAGGTGAGCACCCAGCCGGGATACGGGTGCCGGTTGCGGCGGATCTCGGCGAGCCGCCGGTACGCCTCCTCCAGCGAGAACGCCGTCTCGGGGTGGCTGAGGTCGTCCACCAGCTGGTAGACGGCCGCGAGCCGGGTGTAGTCGGTGCCGCGCCGCCGCACGGTCCGGGAGGCCGTCACGGGGTCCTCGACGAGGGACGGCTGGTACGAGATCGACAGCAGTGTGAAGGTGACGTTCGGCTCGCACCGGTCGAGGCCGTACGAGCGGCAGACGGCGAACATCGCCGCCTCCACGTCCTCCGCGTTCTCACCACCCGCGAGCAGCAGCTCCCCGATACGCAGCGTCAGGTCGAGCACGCGCGGGACGGCCGGCCCGGTCTCGTCCTCCTTGTGCAGCGGCTCCGGCGCGGGCCGCTCGGCCACCGGCATCCGCAGCATCGTGCGCATCCGGTCCTGCCAGGGCGCGTCCTTGGTCAGCGAGACCAGGGGAACGCCGGTCGGCGGCGTGAACGCGGCCGGGGCGTGCTTGGCGCTGTAGGTGCGCGGCGTACTGAACGCCGACCCCTCCGGCTCGGTGGCCGGCCCCTCGGGCGCCTGAAGGCCCTCCGGTACGGCGAACTCCGAGGACGTCTCCGACTCGCCGCCGGCCGTCTTCGGAACGGCCAGCCCGTCGGGAATGGCGAACTCGGACGTGATCTCGGGGTCGTAGACGCTCCTCGCCTCGTCCGACTGCGGCTTGCGGTCCTCCGCCGACGTCACTTGCCTATCGCTCCCTGTAGCACCATCCGTCGCCTCAGTATGCGCACAGACACGTTCCCCGCAGGTGAGCGGATACGCGAACGGGCCGCACGCGTGCGCGTGCGGCCCGTGGACATCAGGGGGCTCAGTGGCCGCCGGACTCCTTGAAGCGCTTGTAGGACCGCTCGATCTCGGTCTCGGCGTCGACGCGGCCGACCCAGTTGGCGCCCTCGACGGACTTGCCGGGCTCCAGGTCCTTGTAGACCTCGAAGAAGTGCTGGATCTCCAGGCGGTCGAACTCCGACACGTGGTGGATGTCACGCAGGTGCTCCACGCGCGGGTCCGTCGCCGGGACGCACAGCAGCTTGTCGTCGCCGCCGGCCTCGTCCGTCATGCGGAACATGCCGATCGCGCGGCACTTGATGAGGCAACCCGGGAAGGTCGGCTCGTCAAGAATGACCAGCGCGTCCAGCGGGTCGCCGTCCTCGCCGAGGGTGTTCTCGACGAATCCGTAGTCGGTCGGGTAGGCGGTCGAGGTGAAGAGTCGACGGTCCAGGCGGATCCGACCGGTCTCGTGGTCCACCTCGTACTTGTTCCGCGAACCCTTCGGGATCTCGATCGTGACGTCGAACTCCACCGGTGGCTCCTCCATGATCAGCACATAGTTCTGGTGGTTAAGTGTCCCTCACGCAGGTGTGTGATCGCGAAAGGGGCTGGTGGTCGTGCCTGAACTGAGGCCTTGGCGGGCCGCGAGACCGCATGTGACGCGGCTCGCGAACGCCGTACGCCCCCGTCTGGCAGCCGCACGCCCCCAGCTGGCACGCGCCGCGAACGCGGTGAAACCGCAGGTCAAGCGTCTGACGACGGTGAGGACCTGGCAGTACACCGCGGGCGCCGCCACCGCCGGCCTGGCTCTGACGGCCGTGGTGGTGACCGCGGCGGGCCCCTGGGACTCCACCGGTCAGCGTACGGCCGAGCGGGACCGGGCGGTCGCCCTGGAGCACACGGGTGGCGCAGATCACGACCGTGGTTCCGGTACGACGGGAGCGGCTCCCGAGCCCGCCCCGAGCGCCTCCTCGGTCCTCGCGGGCCTCGGCGGCGCCACGAACACCGTGAAGTCCGCGCCGAGCGGCGAGGCCCTCTCCGCCGTCCTGGGGCCGCTCCTGAAGGACGGGGCGCTCGGCAGCCGCCGTACGGCCGCGGTCGTCGACGTGGCCACCGGCAAGCATCTGTACGGCGTCGGGGCCGACACCGCGCTCACCCCCGCCTCCACCACCAAGATCGCCACCGCGGTCGCCGCCCTGTCGGCGATGGGCCCCGACCACCGCCTCACCACCCGCACGGCCCTGGAACCCGGCACCCACGAACTGGTCCTGGTCGGCGGCGGCGACCCCACCCTCACCGCCCGCAAGGACGCCGAAGGCTGGGCGAGCCTGCGCGACCTGGCCGCGAAGACGGCGAAGGCCCTGAAGAAGGACGGCGTCCGCAAGGTCACGCTGTCGTACGACACCACCCTGTACGCCGGTTCCGCCCTGCACCCCATCGGCGTCGACGCCAACCTCGCCCTGGTCAGCGCCCTGATGGCCGACGAGGCCCGGACGGACGACTCCACGAGCGGCACGGCCGTCCGGGCGCCGGACCCGGCCGACGACGCGGCCCGCAAGTTCGCCGCCTTCCTGGCGGACGAGGGCGTCGAGACGACGTCCCCGGGCCCCTCCAAGGCGACGGACCGCGCCGAGACGCTGGCGGAGGTCTCCTCGCCGCCGCTGTCCACCCTGGTCGAGCGCATGCTGACCAACAGCGACAACGACATCGCCGAGGCCCTGGCCCGCCAGACGGCGGTGGCGACGAAGACGCGCGCCGACTTCGAAGGCGGCGGCAAGGCCATCCGGGCGCAGCTGAAGAAGCTCCAACTCCCGGTGGCCGGCGTCTCCTTCAAGGACGGCAGCGGGCTGAACCGCGACGACAGGCTCACCGCCGACCTCCTGACCGCCCTCCTCGCGAAGGCGGGCGACCCGGACCACCCCGAACTCCGGTCGGTCCTCACCGGCCTCCCCGTGGCCGGCTTCACGGGCACGCTGACCACCCGCTACACGCCCGACGGCGCCGCCGGCGTCGTACGCGCCAAAACCGGCACCCTCACCGGCGTGAACACGCTGGCGGGCACGGTCGTCGACCAGGACGGCCGCCTCCTCGCCTTCGCGTTCCTGGCGTCGAACACGGCGAACAAGGACGCCGCCCAGGCGGCCCTGGACAGGGCGGCGACGGCGCTCGCGGCGTGCGGCTGCGGCTGACGGGCCGCCAGGGAGCCGACGCCGTCGCGGCCTGCCCCCAGCGCGGACGCTCACGTACGGTTGACGCATGACGAGCATCGGCGGTGCTGCTTCTTCTCAGATGGTCGACTGGAACCTCGCGGTGGCGACCGCGACCCGGCTCGTGCGGCCGGGGCCGGAGGTGAGCCGTGACGAGGCCCGGGCCGTCGTCGCCGAGCTGCGCCGGCACGCCAAGGCGTCGGAGGGACACGTCCGCGGCTTCACCCGGATGGCCACCGAGGAGATCCACGACACCCCGGTCCTCGTCGTCGACCGCCCCGGCTGGGTCCGGGCCAACGTCGCCGGCTTCCGGGAGATCCTCAAACCCCTCCTCGACAAGATGCAGGAACGGCGTGGCAACACCCCGGGCGGCGCGGTCCTCGGCGCCGTCGGCGGCAAGGTCACCGGCGTCGAACTCGGCATGCTGCTGTCCTTCCTGGCCTCCCGCGTCCTCGGCCAGTACGAGACCTTCGCCCCGGCCACCCGCGAACTCCCGGCCGGGGAGAACGGCGGCGGACGGCTGCTGCTGGTCGCGCCGAACATCGTGCAGGTGGAGCGCGAACTCGACGTACAGCCCCACGACTTCCGCCTGTGGGTGTGCCTGCACGAGGAGACCCACCGCACGCAGTTCACCGCGGTGCCCTGGCTGCGGGACCACCTGGAGGGCGAAATCCAGTCGTTCTTGGGGGAGACCGAGGTCGACCCCATGACCGTCCTGGAACGCATCCGGGAGGCCGCCCAGTCGCTCGCCGGCGGGCGTCCCGAGGGCGAGGAGGACGACGGCGGGCGCTCGCTCGTCGAGATCGTGCAGACCCCGGCCCAGCGCGAGATCCTCGGCCGCCTCACCGCGGTGATGTCCCTTCTGGAGGGCCACGCCGACTTCGTGATGGACGGCGTGGGCCCGGACGTCGTGCCGAGCGTCCAGGAGATCCGCGAGAAGTTCCAGCAGCGGCGGGCCAAGGGCGCCTCCCGGCTCGACATGGCCCTGCGCAAACTGCTCGGCCTGGACGCCAAACTCCGCCAGTACCGCGACGGCGAACGCTTCGTGCGGGCCGTCGTCAACGAGGTCGGCATGGACGGCTTCAACCGCGTGTGGACCTCCCCCAACACGCTCCCGACGAAGACGGAGATCGCCAAACCGGCGGACTGGATCGCGCGGGTGCACCGCAAGGCGGATTCGGGGAACTCCGGGACCGAGTCGTGAACCGGGCGGAAAGGTCGTGAAAGAAAACCGGCCGACGGCAGGCGAACGCCCCTCCAATCACCCGTCCGAGGGACCGTGAGCCCTGGGTAGGCGTGCAATGCTCGGGGAACGGCCCGGTTCTGTCACCATCTACACACTCTGAGTGACCGAACCTCGGGCTCACCCCCCGAAAACTTCATGAAGGGAACCGGACATGGGTCCCCATCCTGCGGTCGCGGCGATACGCCTGGCGGTCCGCCGCGTCCTCCACGACATCCTCAACGAACACACCAGCCCCTCTGGCAACTCCTCCGACTCCCCGCACGAGCGCCCGCCGTCCCCGCTCGTGCTCGTGGCCTGCTCCGGCGGCGCCGACTCCATGGCCCTCGCCTCCGCCCTCGCGTTCGAGGCCCCCAAACTCGGCATCCGCGCCGGCGGCGTCACCGTCGACCACGGCCTCCAGCCCGGCTCCGACCTCCGCGCCGAGGAAGTCGCCCTGCGGCTGCGCCAGCTCGGCCTCGACCCCGTCGAGTCCGTCGCCGTCACCGTCGGCCGCGAAGGCGGCCCCGAGGCCGCCGCCCGCGACGCCCGCTACGCCGCCCTCGACGCCGCCGCCGCACGCCACGGCGCCACCGCCGTCCTGCTCGGCCACACCCGCGACGACCAGGCCGAGACCGTCCTGCTCGGCCTCGCCCGCGGCTCCGGCATCCGCTCCCTGTCCGGAATGGCTGCTGTTTCCGGGGGTCCGGGGGCCGCCCGCCGTTACCGCCGCCCCTTCCTCCAGCTCGACCGGCAGACCGCCCGCAAGGCCTGCATGGTCCAGGCGCTCCCCGTCTGGGACGACCCCCACAACGCGGACCCGGCCTACACCCGCTCCCGGCTGCGCCACGAAGGCCTGCCCGCCCTGGAGAAGGCCCTCGGCAAGGGAGTCGTCGAGGCACTCGCCCGGACGGCCCAGCTCTCCCGCGACGACGCCGACGCCCTCGACGCCTGGGCGAGCCAGGCCGCGACCGCCGTCCGCGACGCCGCCGGACTGCTCGAATGCGCCAAGCTCTACGCCCTGCCGCCCGCCGTACGCCGCCGTGTGCTGCGCCGCGCCGCCATCGAGGCGGGCGCCCCGGCAGGCTCGCTGTTCGCCCGGCACATCGAGGAAGTCGACCGGCTGATCACCGGCTGGCGCGGCCAGGGGGCCATCAATCTCCCCGGCAAGGTCGTCGCCCAGCGGCAGGGTGGCAGACTGGTGATTCGGCAAGGCTGAATCCTTACCCCTCCGCGAGGGGTGACGGGCAGGCCGGTGGGACGACCGAAAGTGATGCGGGTGGACGCGAAAGACATGGGCACCGACCTCAAAGAGGTGCTCATCACCAAGGAACAGATCGACGCCAAGCTGGTTGAGCTGGCCGCGAAGATCGACGCGGAGTACGCGGGCAAGGACCTGCTCATCGTCGGCGTCCTGAAGGGCGCGGTGATGGTCATGGCCGACCTCGCGCGGGCGCTGTCCACCCCCGTCACCATGGACTGGATGGCCGTGTCGTCGTACGGCGCGGGCACCCAGTCCTCCGGTGTCGTCCGGATCCTCAAGGACCTCGACACCGACATCAAGGGCAAGCACGTCCTGATCGTCGAGGACATCATCGACTCCGGCCTGACCCTGTCGTGGCTGCTGTCCAACCTCGGCTCCCGGGAGCCGGAGTCGCTGAAGGTGTGCACCTTGCTGCGCAAGCCGGACGCCGCCAAGGTCGCCATCGACGTCGAGTGGGTCGGCTTCGACATCCCCAACGAGTTCGTCGTCGGCTACGGCCTCGACTACGCCGAGAAGTACCGCAACCTCCCGTTCGTCGGTACGCTCGCGCCTCACGTCTACGGCGGCTGAGCCGGCCTGAGGGCCGAGCGGGCCTTCTTCGTAAGACGATCGGGAACCCCGGCGGGTTTCGCGCCGTTGGAGCATGCAGACGGGCTCGTTCAGCCGTCCCGTGCGGCTTCGCGTGACGAAGCTGGGGTACCGTCAGAAGAACTGTCTTATCAAACTCACTATGGCAGGAGGGACGGGGCGACACCGCTCCGTATGGATGGACGTGAAGCGATACTTCCGTGGGCCGGTCATGTGGATCGTGCTGGCCGTCCTTGCCGTGGTCGTGTTGATGCAGGTCGTCGGCTCGTCCGGTGGGTACAAGACGGTGGACACCGGCCAGGTGGTCCAGGCGATCAATGACAACAAGGTCCAGCAGGCCAAGCTGACCACAGGCGACGAGCAGACCATCAAGGTCGAGCTCAAGGACGGCGAAAAGGTCGACGGCAGCTCGAAGATCCAGGCGAGCTACATCGGCGACCAGGGCCAGAACCTCGCCGCGACACTGCAGACCAAGTTCGAGCAGAAGCAGATTCCCGACGGGTACACCGTCTCGCCGACCAAGCAGAACGCGTTCGTCGGCATCCTGCTCTCCCTGCTTCCCTTCGTCCTCATCGTCGTCGTCTTCCTGTTCCTGATGAATCAGATGCAGGGCGGCGGCTCCCGGGTCATGAACTTCGGCAAGTCCAAGGCGAAGCTCATCACCAAGGACACCCCCAAGACGACTTTCGCGGACGTCGCCGGGTCCGACGAGGCCGTCGAGGAGCTCCACGAGATCAAGGAGTTCCTCCAGGAGCCGGCCAAGTTCCAGGCCGTCGGCGCCAAGATCCCGAAGGGCGTCCTGCTCTACGGTCCTCCCGGCACCGGCAAGACCCTGCTCGCGCGTGCCGTCGCGGGCGAGGCCGGCGTCCCGTTCTACTCGATCTCCGGTTCCGACTTCGTCGAGATGTTCGTCGGTGTAGGTGCCTCCCGAGTCCGTGACCTGTTCGAGCAGGCCAAGGCGAACGCTCCGGCGATCGTCTTCGTCGACGAGATTGACGCGGTCGGCCGCCACCGCGGCGCCGGCCTCGGCGGTGGTCACGACGAGCGTGAGCAGACCCTGAACCAGCTGCTCGTCGAGATGGACGGCTTCGACGTGAAGGGCGGCGTCATCCTGATCGCCGCCACCAACCGGCCCGACATCCTCGACCCGGCCCTCCTGCGCCCCGGCCGCTTCGACCGCCAGATCGCGGTCGACCGCCCGGACATGCAGGGCCGTCTGGAGATCCTCAAGGTTCACCAGAAGGGCAAGCCGGTCGCCCCGGACGTCGACCTGTCGGCGGTCGCCCGCCGCACGCCGGGCTTCACGGGTGCCGATCTGTCCAACGTGCTGAACGAGGCCGCGCTGCTGACGGCCCGCTCGGACAAGAAGCTGATCGACAACCAGATGCTGGACGAGGCGATCGACCGCGTCGTGGCGGGCCCGCAGAAGCGGACCCGGATCATGTCCGACAAGGAGAAGAAGATCACCGCGTACCACGAGGGCGGACACGCCCTGGTCGCGGCGGCCTCACCCAACTCCGACCCGGTCCACAAGATCACCATCCTGTCCCGCGGCCGCGCCCTGGGCTACACGATGGTCCTGCCGGACGAGGACAAGTACTCCACCACGCGCAACGAGATGCTCGACCAGCTCGCCTACATGCTGGGCGGTCGCGCGGCCGAGGAACTGGTCTTCCACGACCCGACCACGGGCGCCGCGAACGACATCGAGAAGGCCACCGCCACGGCCCGCGCGATGGTCACCCAGTACGGCATGACCGAGCGTCTCGGCGCCATCAAGTTCGGCGGCGACAACACCGAGCCGTTCCTCGGCCGTGAGATGGCCCACCAGCGCGACTACTCGGAAGAGGTCGCCGCCCTGGTGGACGAGGAAGTAAAGAAACTCATCGAGAACGCGCACAACGAGGCCTGGGAGATCCTGGTCGAGAACCGCGACGTCCTCGACAACCTCGTCCTCCAGCTGCTGGAGAAGGAGACGCTGGGCAAGGAGGAGATCGCCGAGATCTTCTCCGCGATCGTCAAGCGTCCGGCCCGGCCCGCCTGGACCGGCTCCTCCCGCCGTACGCCGTCCACCCGTCCGCCGGTGCTCTCCCCGAAGGAGCTCGCCCTGACGAACGGTGCCAACGGCGCCACCCCGGCGATCTCGACCGCCAAGGCCACGGCGGCGGAGTCCGCCCCCGTGACCGAGCCGGCCCCCGAGGACCGTCCGGAGAGCTGAGATTCCGGGCCCCGGTGGCCTCACCAGGCCCGGAATGGATGCCGCGCCCCCCAGGTTCTAGCCTGGGGGGCGCGGCGTTTTTCGGCCGTGCAGGCAGGGACACCGAGGAACGAGGCACACCAGATGACCGACCCCGTGACGCTGGACGGCGAAGGCTCCATCGGCGAGTTCGACGAGAAGCGCGCCGAGAACGCCGTCCGCGAACTGCTGATCGCGGTCGGGGAGGACCCGGACCGGGAGGGGCTCAAGGAGACGCCGGGGCGGGTGGCCCGGGCGTACAAGGAGATCTTCGCGGGGCTGTGGCAGAAGCCCGAGGACGTGCTGACGACGACGTTCGACCTGGGGCACGACGAGATGGTGCTCGTGAAGGACATCGAGGTGTACTCGACATGTGAGCATCACCTGGTGCCGTTCAGGGGCGTCGCTCACGTCGGATACATCCCGGCCACCACCGGGAAGATCACCGGTCTGTCCAAGCTGGCCCGGCTCGTGGATGTCTACGCCCGGCGTCCGCAGGTGCAGGAACGACTCACCACGCAGATAGCCGACTCCCTGATGGAGATCCTGGAGCCGCGTGGCGTGATCGTCGTCCTGGAGTGCGAGCACATGTGCATGTCGATGCGCGGTATCCGCAAGCCGGGGGCGAAGACCCTGACCTCGGCGGTGCGGGGCCAGCTGCGGGACGCGGCGACCCGCAACGAGGCGATGAGCCTCATCATGGCGCGCTGACGCCGCTGCGGGTCACGCCGCCGAGGTCGCCCCGGTGTTGTTGTCGTCGTCCTCCGGGAGCTTGCACACCCGCTCCAGGAAGATGGCGGCCGCTATCACCCCGATGCCCGCCAGGACCGAGAAGCCGGCGTAGATGGCCTGGTCGCGGCGGGCGGGGATGTCGAGGGACTCCAGCAGGAAGACGCCGGTGCCGCCGTACATGCCGGAGACCAGGGCGGCGACCAGGGCGCTGGCCTGCCCGAAGACGACGGCACGGGCCGCCATCAGCGGGTCCACGCCCTTGGCCTCGGGGCGGCGCTCGCGCTGGGCCTTGAGGCGGGAGCGGATCGACAGCGCCGTGGACAGCAGGACCACGGCGATCAGGGCCAGCACGATGGGGGCGGCCAGGGGGACGCTGGGGAGGGTCCCGATCGAGGCCCACAGGCGGGCGCCCGCCCAGGACAGGACTCCGGCGACGATGAACACGCCGGCCAGCAGCCTGATGCGCAGCTCTCTCACGGTGACCCTTCAGCTCCCCCGGATGGCAGGGACGGTGTGGTGCCCTGATCCTTGTGCCCGACGCTCGTGCTCTGACCTTAACGAGCCCGTGCTCTTGACCTTAACGACTATTCGGGCAGCCGGAGTTCCAGGTCCTTGCGGGCTTCCACGCCGTCCCGGGTGACCTCGGCCAGGAGGCCGGAGACGGGGCCGCGGCCGGGGAGCTGGGCTTGCGGGTCCACGTCGTGCCACGGCGCCAGGACGAACGCGCGTTCGTGGGCGCGCGGGTGGGGGAGGGTGAGCGTCGGGTCGTCGGAGACGACGTCGGCGTACGCCACGATGTCGACGTCCAGCGTGCGCGCGCCCCAGCGCTCGTCCCGGACGCGGTGGAAGGCCTCCTCGACCGCGTGGGCCCGCTCCAGCAGGGACGACGGGGGCAGCGTCGTCTTCACGACGACCACCGCGTTGAAGTACGACGGCTGGCTGCCCGGCTCGACGCCCCACGGCTCGGTCTCGTACACCGGCGAGACGGCCTTCACGCGGACGCCGGGGGTGTCCTCCAGCGCGTCGATGGCGCCCTGGAGGGTCTCCAGGCGGTTGCCCAGGTTGGAGCCGAGGGAGATCACCGCGCGTTTCGGGTTGTGCAGGGTGGTGTCGGCGGCGTCCACCTGCTGGACGACGGAGGCGGGCACCGGCTGGACGGTCGGGTCGCTCGGGCCCGTGGCGAAGGACGCGGTCATACTCGGCTCCGGGTGATGGTGATCGTCACGTCGTCGAAGGGGACCGTGATCGGCGCGTCCGGTTTGTGGACGGTGACCTCGACCTCCTCCACCCCCTCGTGCTTCAGGCAGGTCTGGGCGATGCGCTCGGCGAGGGTCTCGATGAGGTTCACCGGCTCGCCCTCGACGACGGCCACGACCTCCTCCGCCACGATGCCGTAGTGCGCGGTCTTCGCCAGGTCGTCGTCGGCGGCGGCCGGCCGGGTGTCCAGGCCCAGGACGAGGTCCACGATGAAGGTCTGGCCCTCTTCGCGTTCCTTGGGGAACACACCGTGGTGCCCGCGGGCCTTCAGGCCGCGCAGCGCGACACGATCCACGCGAATCACTCCTGCAATCGTCGGTAATGGCCGGTTCGTGCCGAGTGCGGGCGGCACCCCGGCCTCGAACGAATCTACCTGCGGGCACTGACAGCACCGGGCCACGGGGGCGTGGGGCCGGGCCGGGGCCAGAAGGTTTCACGGTGTGTTTCCCCTGGGGAACCCGGCGGCTCACGGGTTGATAGCCGCCCCTACCCAAGGGGTGGTGATTCCAACCACTTCTTGGTCCCTGTGGGCGGTTCCGGTGGGTCGTCGGTGGGCCTGCGCTGGGTCTCCGGTCGGTCTGCGGTGGGTCTGCGGTGGGCCTCCGGTGGGTGGCCTGTGGTGCGCCTACCCACTCAGGAGGGGGTGTCGTCTCCTTCGGCCTCGTCGTTTTCGGCCAGAACGGGGGAGGCGTGGTGGGACCAGAGTTTCCAGCCGGACGGAGTGCGGTGGAACACGTTGGTGGCGACCACCAGCTGGCCGACGAGCGGGCCGAGCTCCTCGCCGCCTTCGGGGGCGGGCCCGCCGCTGAGGATGTTCTCGGTGCAGGTCACCAGGGCGGTGTCGCCGGTGACGGAGACATGCACGTCGGTCAGGAAGAACTGGATGTAGTCGGTGTTCGCCATGATCAGGGCGTACGACCGCAGGACCTCGCCGCGACCGGTGAGCACGGGCCAGCCGGGGTGCACGCAGGAGATCACGCCGGCGTCGGCGGGGTCGTGGTACTCCTCGTCGACGCCCAGGTCGGCCGGGGTGAGCCAGAGCGAGGAGAGCTCCTCGAAGTCGCCGCGCTCCATCGCCTCGTAGTAGGCGGTGTTGGCGGCTTCCACCTGCTCGACGTCGGTGTGGGGGGCGCTCACCGGGCTCCTTCTGCGCCGTTGCCCGCTGCGCGCGCCCCTTCCACGGCGCGTGCGACCCGTACCGCGTCCGCCGTCGCGCGGACCTCGTGCACGCGCACCGCCCATGCGCCGGCGTGCGCCGCGAGCGCGGAGACGGCGGCCGTGGCGGCGTCCCGCTCGCGGGCGGGCGGGGGCGCCGCCTCCGGGCCGGCGGCGAGCACGCGGCCGAGGAAGCGCTTGCGGGAGGCGGCGACGAGCAGCGGGTGGCCGAGGGTGAGCAGGCGGTCGAGGTGGGCGAGCAGGACGAGGTCGTGCTCGGCGTCCTTGGAGAAGCCGAGGCCGGGGTCGACGACGATGCGGTCGGGGGAGACGCCGCCCGCGAGGACGGCCTCCACGCGCGCGTGCAGTTCGTCGACGACCTCGGTGACGACGTCGTCGTAGACGCCCTTGACGTTGCCGCCCTCCAGGAAGCCGCGCCAGTGCATGACGACGAAGGGGGCGCCCGCCTCGGCGACGACCGGGATCATCGCGGGGTCGGCGAGGCCGCCGCTGACGTCGTTGACGAGGGCGGCGCCGGCGGCGAGGGACTGGGCGGCGACGGAGGCGCGCATGGTGTCGACGGAGACGGTGACGCCTTCGGCGGCGAGGCCGCGGACGACCGGGATGACGCGCTTGAGCTCTTCGGCCTCGTCGACGCGGGTGGCGCCGGGGCGGGTGGACTCGCCGCCGACGTCGACCAGGTCGGCGCCCTCGGCGACCAGGGCGAGGCCGTGCTTGACGGCGGCTGCCGTGTCGAACCAGCGGCCGCCGTCGGAGAAGGAGTCGGGCGTGACGTTCACGACTCCTATGACCGCGCAGCGGTCCCATGCCGGTAGACCGACGACGCGCCCGCGTCCGCTCTGCTTGCTCATACGTTCAGCGTAGGCCCCGTGGGGAGCCGTACCGGCGTGCGGCCCGAGCGGAAGCCCCCGGGCTGGAGGAGGGGTGGGGCTTCCGCTCGGGCCAGTCCTCGGGCGGCTCCGGGGTGCTCGGGGCAGGCCGGTCCTTGGGTGGCTCCGGGCCGCTCTGGGTCACGCCGGTCCTTGGGCGGCTTCGGGCCGCTCGGGGTCACGCCGGTCCTTGGGCGGCTCCGGGCCGCTCGGGGTCACGCCGCGCGGACGTCTCTTTCCGCCACGGAGTGGGCGCACGCGCGCGGGGCGGTCCGGCGGCGGCGCAGGAAGCGCGGCAGGGGGAGGGCGAGGTTCACGAAGCCCTCGGCCTGCATGGCGGCGAAGCCGATGCGGGGCAGGTCGCCGGAGGCGCGGTAGACGACGAAGCGGGGCTCCCAGCGGGGCTGGAACTTGGCGTTGAACTTGTACAGCGACTCGATCTGGAACCAGCGCGAGAGGAACACCAGCAGCCCGCGCCAGGCGCGCAGCACCGGTCCCGCGCCGATCTTCTCGCCGCGCGCGAGGGCGGAGCGGAACATGGCGAAGTTGAGGGACACGCGCGTGATGCCGAACTTCGGGGCGGCCTGGAGCGCGGCCACGATGAGCAGTTCGTTCATGCCGGGGTCGGCCGAGCGGTCGCGGCGCATCAGGTCCAGCGAGGCGCCGTCGTGTCCCCAGGGCACGAAGTGCAGGATCGCCTTCAGGTCGCCGTACTCGCCCGGCTGTTCGTCGGCCTTGTGGGCGGTGGCGATCAGGCAGTCGCCGTCGGCGAGGTCGCCGATGCGGCCCAGCGCCATGGAGAAGCCGCGCTCGGTGTCGGTGCCGCGCCAGTCGTCGGCGGCCCGGCGGATGCGTTCGAGCTCGGCGTCGCCGAGGTCACGGACGCGCCGTACGCGGGTCTCGTAACCCGCGCGCTCGATGCGCTTGACCATCTGGCGCACGTTGCGCATCGCGCGCCCGGCCAGGGAGAAATCCGCGACGTCCACCACCGCCTCGTCGCCCAGTTCGAGGGCGTCCAGGCCGGTCTCGCGGGTCCACACCTCGCCTCCGGTCTCCGAGCAGCCCATGACGGCGGGCGTCCAGGAGTGGGCCTGGGCCTCGTCCATGAAGCGCTCGATGGCGCCCGGCCAGGCCTCTACGTCGCCGATCGGGTCGCCGCTGGCGAGCATGACGCCGGAGACGACGCGGTAGGTCACCGCGGCCTTGCCGCTGGGGGAGAAGACGACGGCCTTGTCACGGCGCAGCGCGAAGTGGCCGAGCGAGTCGCGGCCGCCGTGCTTCTCCAGGAGGGCCCTGAGACGGGCCTCGTCGTCCTCGGTGAGGCGCGCGGCGGGGTGTTCGGGGCGGAAGGCCAGGTAGATCGTCGTGATGGCCGTGAGCAGCCCCAGGGCGCCCAGGGAGAAGGCGACCGTCCAGGAGGTGTTGCCCTGGTAGTCGACCGGGCCCTCGAAGCCGAACAGGCCGTACAGGACGTGCGTAATGCGATCGGCCAGGCTCGGGTCGCCGACCAGCGTCTTGGGGTGGACGCTGACGATGACCAGTCCGAGGAGGAGGGAACCGGCGCCCATGAGGACGAAGTTGGCCAGCGCGCGCCAGCGGCTGCGCGGGTCGGGCAGCGCCTTGAACTGGTCGCGGTGGATCAGCAGCGGCGCGAGCAGCGCGAGCGAGATGAGCACGCCCACCGGGGAGTGGCGGTACGTGAACTGCGCCACCGCGCCGACCGGCAGCAGGACCACGGCGGCCCGCCAGGCCCGCCGCTTGCGGCGCCGGAGGCCGTGCGCCAGCAGGAGCAGCAGTACGCCCGCGCTCAGCGCGAGCGCCGCGGCGAACGGGCCGAGCGCGCCCGGCAGCACCTCGGCCAGGGTGTGCATACGGCTGTGACGGAAGCGCGGGAACACGCCCGCGGCAATGTCCAGAAGCCCCACCACCGCGCATGCTCTGGCGACCAGGACCGGGACGGCCTCAGGGCGCGGGCCACGCGGTACGCGCCGCACACGCGGTGATCGGCTCGGAACCCCGCCCGACATTTCCTCATCTGTCCTGACAGACATCGCATCCCGTAGTTCTGCGAGAGACCTGGATCCGGTGCCCGTTTCGGGCATCCGGCGACATTGCGCCCTCTAGGACGGTGTCTCGGGGAGAGAGGTTCACTCACTTCCTCAAAGCCGGTTCAAAGGCCGGGAAAAGGGCCGGACAAGCCCTCGCGAAGATCCGCGGGAGGCGCGTCGGCACGGGGAGAAAGCGCAGGCAGGAAGCAAACCATGGGTCTCACGAGCAACACCGTGCTGGTACTGGCGATCGCGTCGGCCGTGGCTCTGTTCGTCGGCACGGTATGGCTGTGGCCACGGCTGGCGCGGCGCGGCTGGCGGGCCGTCAGCGGGCGCGTGGGGCTGCTGTTCGCGACCCAGCTGGCGCTGTTCGCGGCGCTCGGCCTCGGCGCCAACCAGTCCTTCGGGTTCTACGCGAGCTGGGCCGACCTGTTCGGGCAGGAGGACGAGCAGGGCGTCGTCATAGACCACACGGCGAACCGCGGCTCGGGCGGCCCGCTCCAGGTGACGGACGTACGACGGGTCAAGGAGACCGGCAGCGGGCGGCCACAGCGCGGCGGCCAGATCCAGAAGGTCGACATCGTGGGCCGTACGACGCACATCGCGACGTCCGCGTTCGTGTACCTGCCGCCGGAGTACTTCCAGCCGCAGTACCGCACGCGCACGTTCCCCGCGGCCGTGGTCCTCACCGGATATCCGGGCACCGCGCAGGCGCTGGTCGACAAACTGCACTACCCGAGCACGGCGTTGGAGCTCGCCAAGGACGGCCGTATGCAGCCGATGATCCTGGTGATGCTGCGGCCGACCGTGGCGCCGCCGCGGGACACGGAGTGCGTCGACATTCCGAACGGACCGCAGACGGAGTCGTTCTTCGCCAAAGATCTGCCGGACGCCGTACTCGCGCACTACCGGGTCGGGAAGAAGCCGGGCAGCTGGGGCGTCATCGGCGACTCCACGGGCGGGTACTGCGCGCTGAAGCTCGCCATGCACCACGCGGAGGTGTACGCCGCCGGGGCGGGCCTTTCGCCGTACTACAAGGCGCCGATCGACCCCACCACGGGCGATCTCTTCCAGGGGAACGAGGAACTCCGCAATCGCGCCGACCTGTGGTGGTACCTCAAGCACGAGCCGGCGCCCGACACCTCACTGCTCGTCAGCAGCAGCAAGGTGGGCGAGTCGAACTACAAGGACACCCTGGAGTTCATAGAGCGCGTCAAGGCGACCGACCGGACCCGTATCTCGTCGATCATCCTCGAAAGCGGCGGGCACAACTTCAACACCTGGCGGCGGGAGATTCCGGCGACCTTGCAGTGGATCAGCGGGCGGTTGAGCGACCGGTGAGACCAGAAATGATCTTGAGGTTCGGGGGTCGCGGGAGTTCCCGTTGTCGAATTCGGTGGCCGGTCTGATTCCTGATGTCGTGTGAAGGCCTCGGGATGGCTGTGTTTTTACGGGCCGGGGCACCACGATTCGCCTACGCGCGGTAAGTTTCTGGCCATGCCACGTGGACGTCACCGCCATTCACCGCCCTTGCACAGGCTGCTCCCCCCGTCGGCGATCGCGGGCGTCTCGCTCGTCTGCGCTTTCGGCCCCTGGGTGTTCTCGCAACAGGCCGTGCTGCGTGTCATCGCCGCGAGCGCCGCGGCGACGGCGGTGGTCGGCGCCGCCGTCATGCGCCGCTGGGACGCGCAGGCCGGCAAGCAGGTCGCCGACCTCACGCGCGCGCGTGCCAGCGACGAGTGGCGGTTCGAGGAGCGGGTCGCCGAACTGGAGGCCGACCTCGAGGAGTCGCGCGAGCTGCGCGCCAAGCTGGAGCAGCGGCTGCGGGCCAAGCGCTCCGAACTGGCGGGCCTGCGCAACGAGCACGCGGCACTGCTGCGCCGGTACGCCACGGCGGAGACCGAGCGCGCGAGCGCCCTGGAGGGCCGCCGGCTGCTCGAGATAGAGACCGCGGTTCCGGCACGCGAGCTGCCGCCCGTGTCGGTGCCGGCTCCCGCCGGCGGCGTCGAGGAGACCGAGGCTGTGGCTGCCCCGGTCGAGGACGCGGACGTGGACGCGGATGTGGACGTGGAGAGTGCGGAGGCCGCCGACGACAAGCCGGAGACCCCCGCGATCTTCTCGCCGGAGGGTTCGCAGTTGTTCCTGCGGGCGAAGGTGGCGCTGGCGCGGCTCGACGCGGAGGACGCGGGGGCTGCCGGCAAGGGGGACGAGGTGTCCGGCGACGCCGATGACGCCGATGACTCGGCTGCCGATGTAGCTGCCGCTGCCGCTGCCGCTGCCGCTGCCGACGCCGGTGACTCGGTGAAGGGCGACGAGGCTCCCGAGGAGGCCACCGCCGCCGTCGGCGCCAACGACGTCACCGAGGTCACTGAGGCGGCCTCCCGGGACGTCTCCAAGGAGGCTCCCCAGGGCGAGGGTTCGCCCAAGGACGCCGGTTCCCCGAAGGGGGACGGCACGCCGGACGGCGACGGCGGTCCCAAGGGCGACGGTCCCGCGAGGAGCGTGCCGGCCCAGACCGGCCCGGTCGCCGCCGAGGTCGCCGCCCCCGGCGACTCCGCAGCGGAGGCCGCGCAGGAGGACGAGGCGCAGGGGCAGCCCGCGGCGGCCGACGGGCATGAGCGCGCGGCCGCCGTCACCAGCACCGCGGCCAAGCCGGGCCAGCCCGTGCAGCAGCCCTCCGGACACTTCGTCGCGCCGACCGCGGTGGCCGTCGTACCGGCCGCGCCCGTGCGGCGCCCGGCGGTCGAGGGCGGCTTCGACTTCTTCGGCACCCAGAAGGCGTCCGCCGCCTTCGAGGCGGTGCAGAACGAGGACCTCGCCGACGTGGTGGGCCAGGAGGCGCTGGCCCTCCACAAGGCCGAGGCCGAGTCGGAGTTCAAGCCGGCCGACGAGGAGTCGCGCGGCGCCGGTCAGGTCATCGACCTGACGGCCCATGACGAGACGGAGCAGATCGACCTTCAGGGGCTGCGGAGCGCGGTGTCCTGAGCGACTTGGCTGACTGCGAGGCCGCGTGGTTCCCGGGTGGGGACGCGCGGCCTCGCTGTTTTCGTCTGCGCGCGCGGCTTTCGTCTGTCAGCGCCCGCCGCCGTCAGGCCATCCAGCGGTCCGGCAGCGCGTCGCGGCGTCCCGTGCGGGAGCGTTCGGCCTGCGAGCGGAGCAGCTCGGCGGCCTCCTCCGCGTCCCGCAGACGGGCCGTGACGGTCTTGCCGGCCCCCGTGTCCACATGGACGTCGGCGAGCCGCCACAGGCGCTGCCAGGGCCCTTGCACGAGCCGTACGCTCTGCACCTTGGCGTGCGGGACCAGTGCGAGGCTGCGCCTGAGGAGTCCCTCCCGGGACGCGAACACCGCGTCGGTGACGGCGAGTCCGTAACCGCGCCACCACAGCGGCACGCACCGCCCCGCACGCCGCGGCGGCCGGGACAGGGCGTCCGGCGGCGGCACCGTCACCCCGGGCAGCACGCGCGCGACGACCGCCTCGGCGACCGCGCGCGGAGCGACCGGCACCAGCACCGAGTTGGACGACCCGGCCACGTCCAGCTCCACCCGCACCCAGCCGCGCCGCCGCCACAGCAGCGGCTGCACGATCCGCACGGTCTGCACCCGCCCCGGCGGCACCGTCTCGTGCGTGCGGTCCAGGAGCCCGTGGTCGATCCGCAGCCCGTCCGGCGACTCGCCCACGGTCCAGTCGTACTCGCCGACGAACCGCCCCACGCTGCTGGCGCCCGCCGCGCCGAGCAGGGGCACGCCGGTCGCGAGAACCGTCCACAGGCTGTGGGTGGCGAACCACAGGACGGGCGGTACGACGAGGGCGGCGACCAGCGCGCCCCAGGTGGCGCCGGTGAGCGCGAGGGCGATCGCGAGGTCACGTGGGGGCGTGCGCAGCAGCTCGCGCGCCGGCGCTTCACCGACTTCGTGCGCGGTCTCGGGCGCGAACCCGGCGGCGCGCGCGAGGAGTTCCGCGCGCAGCGCACGCGCCTCGCGCTCCCCGAGGAAGGCGAGTTCGTCCTTCTTGTCGGCGCCTATGACGTCCAGTTTCAGCTTGGCGACGCCCGCCACGCGCGCGAGGAGCGGCTGGGTGACGTCGACGGCCTGGATGCGCTCCAGCCGGATGTGCACGGTGCGCCGGAACACCAGCCCGGTACGGATGCGCAGTTCGGACTCGGTGACCGCGAAGTGGGTGGACCACCAGGTGAGGAAGCCGTAGAGGGCGGCGGCCGGGACCAGGACGGCGAGCGCGATCAGCAGGGTCGTGGTCGTCAGCCGGGTCAGCTGGCGCTGCGCCTGGTCGGGGTCGTGCACCGCCCAGCCGATGAGTACCGCGACGGGCGCCCACGCCCGCCTGAGCGGCGTCACGGGGTGCAGCCGCTGTTCGGTCACCGGCGGCTTCGCCCGCAGCTCGGGCACGCCGTCGTCGAGGCCCGGCGTCGTCACAGGCCCGCCGATCGGGCCTCGCCGAGCTCGGTGAGCCGGTCGCGCAGCCGTTCCGCCTCGGCCGGGTCGAGGCCGGGGATGGTCGCGTCGGTCGCGGCGGCGGCCGTGTGCAGCTGGACGCTGGCGAGCCCGAAGTGGCGCTCCACGGGGCCGGAGGTGACCTCGACGAGCTGCATCCGCCCGTACGGCACGACCGTCTCCTCGCGCCACAGCACGCCCCGGCTGATCAGCAGGTCGTCCGCGCGCTCGGCGTAGCGCCAAGAAGCCCAGTTGCGCCCGAGCATCACCCACCCCCAGGCGATGGCGGCGACCGGCAGCAGCGCGATCGCGGCCCACGGCCACCCGGCGAACAGCCCGAGCAGCCCACCCAGCGCGAGGGCGATCAGCCCCAGCCACACCACCAGCAACAGCCGTCGCATCCGCAGCAGCCCCGGGGGCAGCCCGATCCACACCGGCTCACCCGCCGCCGACTCCGTTTCCTGCCCGCTCCCCGTCTCCATAGGGCCAGCGTACGTAGGAGAGACTGTGTCCATGACTCCCACGACGGAGACCACGGTCGGTATCGGCGGCGCCGCGGAGAGCACCGACATGGTGCTCAACATCGGGCCCCAGCACCCGTCGACGCACGGTGTGCTGCGCCTCAGGCTCGTCCTGGACGGCGAGCGGATCCAGCACGCGGAGCCGGTGATCGGCTATATGCACCGCGGCGCGGAGAAGCTCTTCGAGGCGCGCGACTACCGCCAGATCATCATGCTCGCCAACCGCCACGACTGGCTGTCGGCCTTCTCCAACGAGCTGGGCGTGGTCCTCGCCGTCGAGCGCATGCTGGGCATGGAGGTGCCCACGCGCGCGGTGTGGACGCGCACGCTCCTCGCCGAGCTCAACCGGGTGCTCAACCACCTGATGTTCCTCGGCTCGTATCCGCTGGAGCTCGGCGGCATCACGCCGGTCTTCTACGCGTTCCGGGAGCGCGAGGTCCTTCAGAACGTCATGGAGGAGGTCTCCGGCGGGCGCATGCACTACATGTTCAACCGTGTCGGCGGCCTCAAGGAGGACCTCCCGGCCGGCTGGGCGGGACGCGCGCGTGCCGCTGTCGCCGCCGTGCGCTCGCGCATGGACGTGTACGACGACCTGGTGCTCGGCAACGAGATCTTCCGGGGGCGCACCCGGGGCGTGGGCGCGCTCGCGCCGCAGACCGTGCACGCGTACGGCGTGAGCGGGCCCATCGCGCGCGCCTCCGGCGTCGACTTCGACCTGCGTCGCGACGAGCCCTATCTCGCCTACGGCGAGCTCCAGGACACCCTGAAGGTGGCCACCCGGACCGAGGGCGACTGCCTGGCCCGCTTCGAGGTCCTCCTGGAGCAGACCCACAACTCCCTCGACCTCGCCGACGCCTGCCTCGACCGGCTCGCCGGGCTGGAGCCCGGCCCGATCAACCAGCGGCTCCCGAAGGTCCTGAAGGCGCCCGAGGGCCACACCTACGCGTGGACCGAGAACCCGCTCGGCATCAACGGCTACTACCTCGTCAGCAAGGGCGAGAAGACGCCGTACCGCCTCAAGCTGCGCTCGGCGTCGTACAACAACATCCAGGCGCTGGTGGAACTGCTGCCGGGGACGCTGGTCGCCGACATGGTGGCGATCCTGGGGTCACTGTTCTTCGTGGTCGGGGACATCGACAAGTAGGTCGCCCAGGGACGCGCTCTCGATGCCGACCGGTTGCAGCAGCCAGCCGAAGTCGCCGAGGCCGCCGGATGCGGTGAGTTCGGCGGCTTCACCGGCGCTCGCGAGGGCGCGTACGTAGGCCGCGGGTTGTGTGGTCGCGAGTGAGAGCGGGGGGCGTGCGCCTGCGACCCCCAAGGCGCGCAGGGCGGCGCGCTGCGTCAGTACGCGCCCCCCGGGCACGCCGCACGCCTCCAGCGCGGCGTCCAGAGCGGAGTCCAGCGCGACGTGCGCCGTGACGTCGCACGACCCGTCCGGCACGGGCGCCGTCTCGCGCCCCGCGCGGAACCCGGTCAGCGACCCGAACAGGGGGCGCGCGTCCACGGTGTGCGCGTAGTCGACCGCCACCGCGAGCCCCCGCGCCACCGCCCCGACCGCCTCGGCCCACGCCTCGTCCCGGGGCAGCCCGACCTCCGCCCGCAGCCCCTCCTCGGCCGGCAGCGGCCACCACCGCGCGAGCCACTCCGCCTCCGCACCGGACAGCGGCTCCCCGAGCCGCTCGGTCCCGTCACGCCGGACGAGCACCCGGCGCGCGACCCCCGAGGCGTCCACCTCGGCGATCTCCACCGGCACGTTGTCGAGCCACTCGTTGGCGAACAGCAGCCCGGTGATCCCGCGCGGGGGCTTCGGCCGCCACTCGATCCGGTGGTCGAGGCCGGGGGGGCGGTCGGCGAGCTCGACGGCGCACGCGCGCGTGCGGGCCGCGACGTCCGCGGGCAGCGCGGCGAGGACCCCGGTGACCAGCTCGCCCCGGCCGGCCGCCACGTCGACGAAGTCGAGCACCGGGGGCCGGCCCAGGGCCTCGTCGACCCGGCACAGCAGCCGGGCCACGGCGGCGGCGAACAGCGGCGACGCGTGGACGGACGTACGGAAGTGACCCGCCGGGCCCTCGGGGCGGCGGTAGAAGCCGTCAGGGCCGTACAGGGCGGCCTCCGTGGCCGCCCGCCAGCCGCGCCACTCCTCCGCAGTCCCGTCCGTCACGGCGCCAGACTATGCGCACAGGGGAGCGGAGCCTCCACCTTGGGGAGTAGGCGGGGGGCGCATGGATCGACCCTCCGGTTGACCCCTGCACCTATCACGCTTCCCTACGCTGGGTTACGTGCAGCGCCTCTATGACTTCCTCCGCAGGCACCCGACATGGGTCGACGGCTTCTGGGCCGTCTTCCTGTTCGGGATCTCGGTCGTGTTCGAAGTCGCCGAGCAGTCGGACGAGGGGACCGACGCAGAGGCCGCGGTCATCCCCATCGTCCTCCTGCTGTGCGTGGTGATCGCGCTGCGCCGGCGCATGCCGGAGAAGATGCTGCTCCTGGCCATCGCCATCGGCGTCGCCCAACTGCTGACGGACGTGCCCACGACGCCGGGTGACTTCGCGTTCCTGGTCATCGTCTACACCGTCGCCGCGACCGGCGCCCGCTGGGCGTCCCGGCTCGCGCTCGCCATGGGCCTGAGCGCGGCGTGCGTGGCGCATCTGCGGTGGTGGAACCACGACGCGAGCGCCCTGGCCAACGCGGCGCTCATCGTGTTCCAGACGGTGCCGTTCGCGCTGGCCTGGGTGCTCGGCGACTCGATGCGCACCCGTCGCGCCTACTTCGCGCAGCTGGAGGAGCGCGCGAGCCGGCTCGAGAAGGAGCGCGAGGCGCAGGCGAAGGTCGCGGTCGCCGCCGAACGCGCCCGCATCGCGCGCGAGCTCCACGACGTGGTCGCGCACAACGTCTCGGTGATGGTCGTGCAGGCCGACGGCGCCGCGTACGTCCTCGACGCCGCGCCCGACCAGGCGAAGAAGGCCCTGGAGACGATCTCCTCCACCGGCCGCCAGGCCCTCGCCGAGATGCGCCGCCTGCTGGGCGTGCTGCGCACCGGCGAGCACCAGGAGGTCGGGGAGTACGTCCCGCAGCCCGACGTCGAGCAGATCGACGACCTGGTCGAGCAGTGCCGCACCTCCGGCCTGCCGGTCGACTTCAAGGTGGAGGGCACCCCGCGCCCGCTGCCCAGCGGCGTCGAGCTGACGGCGTACCGCATCGTGCAGGAGGCGCTCACCAACACCCGCAAGCACGGCGGGCCCAACGCGGGCGCGAGCGTGCGCCTGGTGTACTTCGACGACGGGCTCGGTCTGCTGGTCGAGGACGACGGCAAGGGCGCGCCGCACGAGCTGTACGAGGACGGCGGCGCCGACGGCCAGGGACACGGCCTGATCGGGATGCGCGAGCGCGTCGGTATGGTCGGCGGCACCCTGGATGCGGGACCGCGGCCGGGCGGAGGATTCCGTATCAGCGCGCTGCTCCCGCTGAAACCGGTGCACTGACGCCGACGCACGCCCCCTGTTGACACCTGTAACACCCCTGCCGACGCAACCAGAACAGTCGTAGAGAGACGGAAGAGGCCCCGATGACGATCCGCGTGATGCTCGTCGACGACCAGGTGCTGCTGCGCACCGGGTTCCGGATGGTGCTCGCCGCCCAGCCGGACATGGAGGTCGTCGCGGAAGCGGGCGACGGCGTCGAGGCGCTCCAAGTGCTGCGGGCCACGAATGTCGACGTGGTGCTGATGGACGTGCGCATGCCGAAGCTGGACGGGGTGGAGACCACCCGCCGCATCTGCCAGGACGAGAACCCGCCGAAGGTGCTCATCCTGACCACCTTCGACCTCGACGAGTACGCCTTCTCCGGGCTGAAGGCGGGCGCGTCCGGCTTCATGCTCAAGGACGTGCCGCCCGGCGAGCTGCTCGCCGCGATCCGCGCGGTGCACAGCGGGGACGCGGTGGTGGCGCCCTCGACCACGCGCCGCCTCCTCGACCGGTTCGCGCCGATGCTGCCGAGCACCGGCAAGGAGCCCCAGCACAAGGAGTTGGAGCGGCTCACCGACCGCGAGCGCGAGGTCATGGTGCTGGTCGCCCAGGGCCTGTCCAACGGGGAGATCGCGGCCCGGCTGGTCCTGTCCGAGGCGACCGTGAAGACCCATGTGGGCCGCATCCTGACCAAGCTGGGACTCAGGGACCGGGTGCAGGTGGTCGTCCTCGCCTACGAGACGGGGCTGGTGCGGGCCGGCGGGCACGGCTGAGTCACGCGAACGTGACGCCCGCGTGACCGCCGCCCACTAGGGTCTGCGCATGCTCCTGTGGATCAACGGCCCCTTCGGCGGCGGGAAGACGCAGACGGCGTACGAGATCCAGCGCCGCCTGCCCGGCAGCGTCGTCTGCGACCCCGAGCACGCCGGCTTCGGGCTGCGCCGCATGCTGCCGCCCGAACTGCGCGGCGACTTCCAGGACCTGACGTCCTGGCGGCAGGGCGTCGTCGAGGTCCTCGACCTCGCCCTCACCAAGCACGACGGGGTGGTCATCGCTCCGATGACGGTGACGGACTCCGGCTACTTCGCCGAGACCGTGGGCCGCCTGGGCGAACTCGGCCATGACGTACGCCACTTCACGCTCCTCGCGCGGCGCGAGACCGTCGTCAAGCGGCTCCGGGAGCGCGGCCTCGGGCACCTCTTTCAGTTCCTGGGCGGCAAGAACGCCGGTCTGGGGCGCGAGACCTGGGCCCTGCGGCAGCTCGACCACTGTCTGGAGCGGCTGCGCGAGCCGGAGTTCGCCGAGCATCTGTGGACGGACGACTCGACCGTGCCGAAGACGGCGGACCGGATCGCGGTCCTCGCCGGGCTGCGACTGCGGCCGAACAACGAGGGCGCGCTGCGGACACGGCTCCGGCAGCTGCGGATCGGGGTGAAGCACATCCGGTTCGACTGAGCCGGACTCCCGCGCGCTCAGCGCAGGATGCCCTCCAGGAAGTCGCTGCCCAGCCGCGCCACCACGGTCACGTCCAGCTGATGCAGGACGTACCGCCCGCGGCGGCGGGTGGTGATCAGGCCCGCCTTCTTCAGGACGCTCAGGTGGCGGGATATCTCGGGGGCGGTCATGCCGTGCGCCTGGGCCAGCTCGCTTGTGGTGTACGCGCTGCGCGCCAGATGGCGGCACAGGCGCATCCGGACGGGGTGGGAGAGCGCGGTCATCCGCAGGGCCAGCTGTTCCACCGAGGACGGTGACGCCAGCTCGGGGGAGCCGACCGGGTAGTGCAGCGTCGGCTGCCAGCCGTAGCGGTGCAGAACGCTCAGGTGCGGCCAGCCCAGGCTCGTCGGGACGAGCAGCAGGCCGCCGTCCTCCGTGGCGGTGCGGCCGTCGCCCAGCTTGTCGACGGTGATCCGCGCGGAGTCCTCGTCGAGCGTCAACGCCGTGGACACCGCGGTCAGCGCCTCGGCGAGGCCCTTGTGGCGCAGCAGGTCGGTCTTGTGGCGGGCGTCCGCCGCGAGCTGGTGGCGCAGCCGGGACCAGGTGTCGGCGAAGAACGCCGCGTCGCAGTCCTCGACGAACTCGCGGAACCAGGTCCGGATCCGCACCGGGTCGGCCAGCAGCCGCTCGGTGAACCGCACCTGCTGGGGCCCGCGCGACGCGGCCAGCTCCAGGGCGCGCCGGTGCAACTCGGGGTCGGAGAGCACGGTGGGGCCGTACGACGAGTAGGGCACCGCGCAGGTGAACTCCAGGGCCGCGTCCACGAACTGCTCGTCCGTCAGCTTGTCGAGCTGGTCCAGCTCCTGGGCGATGGTCGCCCCCGGAAGCGTGCTCCGGCCCGGAATGCCGGCGAACGGCATGAACAGGTCGGAGAACGTCGTCCGCCACAGGAAGTCCGCCTCGCACATCCGGTCGGCGAGGTGCGAGTCGAGCCGCGCGGTCACGCCGGTCACCCAGCCCTGCAGGCCCGGATGATGTCCCGGCTCGGCCAGCGCGTGCAGCGCCATGGCGAGCTCGGCCAGCGGTGAGGGCACGAAGGCGACCCTCTCCGGCCGCAGCCCCGCGATGTCGATGCGCACGCTCATGCCCTCATGGTGCACCCCGCCACTGACAACGCCGCCCTCGATTGACGGCGGCCGTCAATCGACGCGACGCCGCCTCCGTACCGGCGCAACCTGGGAGGACCGGGGCAGCCGCGGCCCCCGCCCCATCGGAGCACCTCCCGAGAAGGCGATCAGCCATGAGCATCACGCAGCAGTACCTCCTCGACACCTACCGCGCCCGGCGGCACGGCGAGCCCGCCCCGCCCGCGCCCGGCGCCCACGACTGGCAGGTCGTGCGCGAGTGGCGGGACCACCGCCTCTTCCGCGCGGTGCTCGCCGAACGGTCGGCACGGGGGCGGACACGGCGGTTCCTGGGCCGCTGGCTGCACCCCAACCCCTGAGCCCTGCCGAGCCCTAGGGCAGCCGTGCCACGAAGTCGGCGACCGCTGCCTTCACGTCGTCCGCTGTCCACTCCAGGCCGGCCGCGCCCACGGTGACCTCGGCGAGTGCCAGCCCCGGCCCGCCGCGCTCCCAGTAGCCGGTGAACAGATACGTCCCGGTCTCCTCCGCCTGCCGCACCGCCGCCTCGACCAGGACCTCGGGGTCGTAGGGCAGCCAGACCTGGAACTGGTGGGTGTGCGGCTCCTCGGGGTGCACGCGCGCCCACGGCACGCCCGCCTCGGCGAACCCCTCCCGCAGCGCGGCGGCCACCACGCGCGCGTGACGGACGTAGTCCGGCAGCCGGGGCAGTTCCCGCTCCAGGCCGACGAGCGCCGACAGCGCCGTGGGGAACTGCTGGAAGAGCGTCCCGCCGTACCGGTGCCGCCAGGTCTTCGCCTCGTCCACCAGCGTCTTCGGGCCCGCGAGCGCGGCTCCGGCGAGGCCTTCGAGGGACTTGTAGAACGACACGTAGACGCTGTCCGCCAGGCCCGCGATCTCGTCCAGGGGGCGGCCGAAGTGGACGGTGGTCTCCCACAGGCGCGCGCCGTCGAAGTGCACCACCGCGTCGCGCTCCCGCGCCGCCTCCACGACCTCGGTGAGCTCCTCCCAGGTCGGCAGGACGAATCCGGCGTCCCGGAGCGGCAGCTCCAGCATCAGCGCGCCGAAGGGCTCGTCGAAGTCGCGCACCTCTTCGGCGGTGGGCAGCCGGGGCTCGCTGGTCAGGCGCACCGGGCGCAGGCCGCTGACCTGGGTGAAGGCGTGGCGTTCGTGGACCTCGGGGTGGGCCAGCGGATGCAGGGCGACCGTGGCGTTCCCGGTACGGGCCGCCCAGCAGCGCAGGGCGACCTGCTGGGCCATCGTGCCCGTCGGGAAGAACGCGGCGGCCTCCTTGCCCAGCAGGGACGCGACCCGCTCCTCCACGGCCGCCACGACGCCGTTGCCGTAGATGTCCGGTTGCTCTTCCAGGTCGTGGACCTCGGGGGCGGCCTCCGCCAGTGACGCGAGCCGCTCCCGGATCGTGAGGCTCAGCCCGCCCCGCCACAGGACCCGCCGCGCCGCGCGGACGGCACTCTTGCGGCGCTCCCGCAACCGTTCCTCCGCCGACGTCTCGTCCACCTGCTCCGCAGCATCGCTCATGCCCGTGATCATCCCCCGCGGCCCGTCCCGCGGGCACCCCCATTTCCGTTCGCGGGCGACGTGGGGAAACCCACAGCCTGTGGACAACCGGACGGCCCTCGAACCAATCGCGTTAACATGACGAGAAATCGTCCGGTACCCAGATGCGGACTGGAACGGGAAGGCCTCCGTCGCGTGAGTACAAGCCAACAGCCAGACCCGAGGGACCGCCCCGCGCGCCTCACCGTCGGCGTCGTCGGCGCCGGACGCGTGGGGCCCGCGCTGGCCGCGTCCCTCCAGCTCGCCGGGCACCGCCCGGTGGCCGTGTCCGGGGTGTCCGACGCCTCCCGCAGGCGGGCCGCCGAGATGCTCCCGGACGTGCCGCTGGTGCCGCCCGCCGAGGTCCTCCAGCGTGCCGACCTGGTCCTGCTGACCGTCCCGGACGACACCCTGCCCGGCCTCGTGGAGGGCCTCGCCGAGACCGGCGCGGTACGGCCGGGACAGCTGCTGGTGCACACCTCCGGGCGGTACGGCGCGAAGGTCCTCGACCCCGCCCTGCGCGCGGGCGCGCTGCCGCTGGCCCTGCACCCGGCGATGACCTTCACCGGCACGCCCGTGGACGTCCAGCGGCTGGCCGGCTGCTCCTTCGGGGTCACCGCGCCCGAGGAGCTCAGGATGGCCGCCGAGGCCCTCGTCATCGAGATGGGCGGTGAGCCCGAGTGGATCGCCGAGGAGCGCCGGCCGCTCTACCACGCGGCGCTCGCGCTGGGCGCCAACCACCTCGTCACGCTGGTGGCCCAGTCCATGGAGCTGCTGCGGGAGGCCGGTGTCACGGCCCCCGACCGGATGCTCGGCCCGCTCCTCGGCGCCGCCCTCGACAACGCCCTGCGCTCCGGTGACGCGGCCCTGACCGGCCCCGTCGCGCGCGGGGACGCCGGCACCGTCGCGGCGCACGTCTCCGAGCTGCGCAAGTACTCCCCGCAGACCGTCGCCGGCTATCTGGCGATGGCCCGCGCGACCGCCGACCGGGCGCTCGCCCACGGGCTGCTCAAGCCCGAGCTCGCCGAGGACCTCCTCGGGGTACTCGCCAACGGGACCCACGGCACCGACGGGACCCCTGGCACCGACGGCACCGAGGGAGATGCCGGATGACCACCACCCTGCTGCGCACCGCCGACGAGCTCCACGCGCGCGTCCGCGAAGGCCGCCGTGCCGTCGTGATGACCATGGGCGCCCTGCACGAGGGCCACGCCACCCTGATCCGCACCGCGCGCGAGATCGCGGGGCCCGAGGGCGAGGTCGTCGTCACCGTCTTCGTGAACCCCCTCCAGTTCGGCCAGGGTGAGGACCTCGACCGCTACCCGCGCACCCTCGACGCCGACCTCAAGATCGCCGAGGAGGCGGGCGCGGACGCCGTGTTCGCGCCCTCCGTCGACGAGGTCTACCCCGGCGGCGAGCCCCAGGTCCGCATCAGCGCGGGCCCCATGGGCGAGCGCCTGGAAGGCTCCTCACGCCCCGGCCACTTCGACGGCATGCTCACGGTCGTCGCCAAACTGCTGCACCTCACCCGTCCCGACGTCGCCCTGTACGGCCAGAAGGACGCCCAGCAGCTCGCCCTCATCCGGCGCATGGTGCGGGACCTGAACTTCGGCGTCGAGATCGTCGGCGTACCGACCGTGCGCGAGGAGGACGGCCTGGCCCTGTCCAGCCGCAACCGCTACCTCTCGCCCCAGGAGCGCCGCACGGCCCTCGCGCTGTCCCAGGCGCTGTTCGCGGGCCGCGACCGGCACGCCGCCCAGGAGGCGCTGCGGGCCCGCGCGCGCGAAGTGCCCGCCACGCACGCGCGTGCCGAGGCGCTGAGCGCCATAGGGGAGTCCCGCGCGGCCGCCGACGCGCACGCCGTCGCCAAGGCGATCCCGGGCGCCCCCTCGGCCGTACGCGCCGCCGCCCGCCTGGTCCTCGACGACGCCGCGCGCCTCTCGCCGCCGCTGGAGCTCGACTATCTGGCCCTGGTCGACCCCTCCGACTTCACCGAGGTCGAGGACGACTTCACCGGCGAGGCCGTCCTCGCTGTCGCCGCCCGGGTGGGGACGACCCGGCTGATCGACAACCTCCCGCTCACCTTCGGAAACCTCGGAGCCGCCTCGTGACCAGCACAGGCATACGACTGCACGCGCCCGCACCCGGGTGGTCCATCGACGCGGACGTGGTCGTCGTCGGCTCCGGCGTCGCCGGCCTGACCGCGGCCCTGCGCTGCGAGGCCGCGGGCCTGCGGACCGTCGTCGTCACCAAGGCCCGCCTCGACGACGGCTCGACCCGCTGGGCGCAGGGCGGCGTCGCCGCGGCCCTCGGCGAGGGCGACACCCCCGAGCAGCACCTCGACGACACCCTGGTCGCCGGCGTGGGCCTGTGCGACGAGAACGCGGTCCGCATCCTCGTCACCGAGGGCCCCGGCGCGGTACGCCGCCTCATCGAGACCGGCGCCCACTTCGACGAGTCCGAAGAGGGCGACCTGGAGCTCACCCGCGAGGGCGGCCACCACCGCCGCCGCATCGCCCACGCGGGCGGCGACGCGACCGGCGCGGAGATCTCCCGCGCGCTCGTCGAGGCCGTACGCGCGCGCGGCCTGCGCACGATCGAGAACGCGCTCGTCCTGGACCTGCTCACGGACGCGGACGGCCGCACGGCGGGCGTCTCCCTGCACGTCATGGGCGAGGGACAGCACGACGGCGTGGGCGCCGTGCACGCCCCCGCGGTCGTCCTCGCGACCGGCGGCATGGGCCAGGTCTTCGCCGCGACGACCAACCCGTCCGTGTCGACCGGCGACGGCGTGGCCCTCGCGCTGCGCGCGGGCGCGGAGGTCAGCGACCTGGAGTTCGTCCAGTTCCACCCCACCGTGCTCTTCCTCGGCCCGGACGCCGAGGGCCAGCAGCCCCTGGTCTCCGAGGCCGTCCGCGGCGAGGGCGCCCACCTGGTCGACGCCGACGGCGTGCGCTTCATGGTCGGCCAGCACGAACTGGCCGAGCTCGCGCCCCGCGACATCGTCGCCAAGGGCATCCTGCGCCGCATGCTGGAGCGGGACGCCGAGCACATGTACCTCGACGCCCGGCACTTCGGCGCCGACATGTGGGAGCACCGCTTCCCGACGATCCTCGCCGCCTGCCGCGCCCACGGCATCGACCCGGTCACCGAGCCCATCCCGATCGCCCCGGCCGCCCACTACGCCTCCGGCGGCGTGCGCACCGACTCCCACGGCCGTACGACCGTCCCGGGCCTGTACGCGTGCGGCGAGGTCGCCTGCACCGGCGTGCACGGCGCGAACCGGCTCGCGTCGAACTCCCTCCTGGAGGGCCTCGTCTACGCCGAGCGCATCGTCGCGGACATCACGGCGGAGCACGCCGCGAACGGCCTCCACGCGCGTGTGCCCGAGCCGGTCGAGCACCCCGAGAGGCCCGCGCATCCCCTCCAGTCGCCCGAGGCCCGGTTCGCGATCCAGCGGATCATGTCGAGCGGCGCGGGCGTCCTGCGCTCCGCCGAGTCCCTGGCGCAGGCCGCCGAGCAGCTCCAGCGGCTGCACGCCGACGCCCGGGACGCCCTCGACGAGAACGGCAAGACCGCCGAGCCCGGCGTCGACACCTGGGAGGCCACCAACCTCCTGTGCGTGGCCCGCGTCCTGGTCACCGCCGCCCAGCTGCGCGAGGAGACGCGCGGCTGCCACTGGCGCGAGGACGAGCCCGACCGCGACGACACGGCATGGCGGCGCCACATCGTCGTACGGCTGAATCCGGACCGCACCCTCGCCGTACACACCACGGATACCGCAGACTTCCCCCCGACCCGGCAGCCCCTTCAGGAGCAGTGACAGCAGTGAGCACCGACGACCTTCCCCTCGCCTCCTCCGGCGGTTGCGGCGACGGCTGCGCCTGTGGCGCGGACGGCGGCGAGGATTACCTGGAGTGCGGGCTCGACCCCGCGCTCGCCCAGCTCCTGGCCGACGCCGGGCTCGACCCCGTCGAGGTCGAGGACATCGCCAACGTGGCCATCCAGGAGGACCTCGACCACGGCGTGGACGTGACGACCGTCGCGACCATCGCCGAGGACGCCGTCGCCACCGCCGACTTCGTCGCGCGCGAGGCGGGCGTCGTGGCCGGCCTCAGGGTCGCCGAGGCGGTCGTCTCGGTGGTCTGCGAGGACGAGTTCGAGGTCGAGCGGCACGTGGAGGACGGCGACCGCGTGGCGGCCGGGCAGAAGCTCCTGTCGGTCACCACGCGCACGCGTGACCTCCTCACCGCCGAACGCAGCGCGCTCAACCTGCTGTGCCGGCTGTCCGGCATCGCGACCGCCACGCGCGCGTGGGCGGACGCCCTGGACGGCACCAAGGCACGCGTGCGGGACACGCGCAAGACGACGCCGGGCCTGCGCTCGCTGGAGAAGTTCGCGGTGCGCTGCGGCGGCGGCGTGAACCACCGCATGTCGCTGTCCGACGCCGCGCTGGTCAAGGACAACCACGTGGTCGCCGCCGGTGGCGTCGCCCAGGCCTTCAAGGCCGTACGGGAGGCCTTCCCGGACGTGCCGATCGAGGTCGAGGTCGACACCCTGCACCAGCTGCGCGAGGTCGTGGACGCGGGCGCCGACCTGATCCTTCTGGACAACTTCACGCCGGGCGAGTGCGAGGAGGCGGTGGCGCTCGTGCACGGGCGGGCCGCGCTGGAGGCCTCGGGCCGGCTGACGCTGGACAACGCGCGCGCGTACGCCGACACCGGCGTCGACTACCTCGCCGTAGGAGCCCTCACCCACTCCTCGCCGATCCTCGACATCGGCCTCGACCTGCGTGAGGCGGAGTAGTCGCCATGCTCCTCACGATCGACGTAGGCAACACCCACACCGTCCTCGGCCTCTTCGACGGCGAGGAGATCGTCGAGCACTGGCGCATCTCCACGGACGCCCGCCGCACGGCCGACGAGCTGGCGGTGCTGCTCCAGGGCCTGATGGGCATGCACCCGCTGCTCGGTGACGAACTGGGCGACGGCATCGACGGCATCGCGATCTGCGCGACGGTGCCCTCGGTGCTGCACGAGCTGCGTGAGGTCACGCGGCGCTACTACGGCGACGTGCCGGCGGTCCTGGTCGAGCCGGGCGTGAAGACGGGCGTGCCGATCCTCACCGACAACCCCAAGGAGGTCGGCGCGGACCGCATCATCAACGCGGTCGCCGCGGTCGAGCTCTACGGCGGCCCCGCGATCGTCGTCGACTTCGGTACGGCGACGACGTTCGACGCGGTGTCCGCGCGCGGGGAGTACATCGGCGGGGTCATCGCGCCCGGCATCGAGATCTCGGTCGAGGCGCTCGGCGTCCGGGGCGCGCAACTGCGGAAGATCGAGGTGGCCCGGCCGCGGAGCGTGATCGGCAAGAACACGGTCGAGGCGATGCAGTCCGGCATCATCTACGGCTTCGCCGGTCAGGTCGACGGGGTCGTGAACCGGATGGCCCGGGAGCTGGCGGAGGACCCCGACGACGTGACGGTGATCGCCACGGGAGGGCTCGCACCGATGGTCCTTGGCGAGTCGTCGGTGATCGACGAGCACGAGCCGTGGCTGACGCTGGTGGGGCTGCGGCTGGTGTACGAGCGGAACGTGTCCCGGATGTGAGGCGGCGGCGGGCAACCGGGTGGCCGCTCGCGCCACGCCCGTCCGCTATGTCGAATTTGTCTGATTAGCGCGTATCGTCGCCGCATGCCCACGCCATACGGATCCCGCGGCGGCATGGCGTTCGGTGTGGAGGAGCTGCGTGTGCTCCGCCGCGCTCTCGCCCTCGCCCTTCACCCCCGAACCGCCTCGGCCGAGGACGTCCAGGACTGTCTCCGCCTAGCCGACTCCCTCGACGAGGCGATGCGCGAGGGCGCCCGGCTGCGCGCCTTCCTGGTGGCCGACCTCGCCCGGTACCGCGACGCCCTGCCCGGCACCGCCGCCGGCTACCTCGCCCTCCTGGAGGAGGCGCTGGGCGCCGGGTACCGCCCGAACCCCGACGACCTCGCCGCGCTGCGCGCCCTGCGCGGCAACCCCGTGGCGGCAGCGCTGCTGGACCGCTGCCAGAGGCTCGCGGAGCAGGACGTACGCGCCCGCCTGGCCCGCGGTACGGCCCGCCGGGCCGCCCCGGCCGTCCCGGCCTCCCGCACCCGCCTCCTGGCCCTCCCAGGGGGCCTCTCGGCCGGGCCCGCCGGCTCCGGTGACGCCCTCGTCGGAGCGCTGGGCGAAGCGTCCGCCGAGCAGCCGGAGAAGCCCGCGTCACCCGCGAAGAAGCCCGCGGAGAAGCCGGGCCCGGTCCCTGTCGACCCGAAGCCGAGCCGCCCCATCCCCACCCCGGGTGAGGTCTTCCCCCGCCGCAAGCCGACCCCACCGTCCCCCGCGAACCCGCCGCAGCAACTCGCCGCGGGCTGATGCGACCGGGCGTACCGGGCGTCCGTCACGACACGCCCCTGTGTCGGCAAATACCGGTACGCCCACCCCGGCCCCGCGCGTGCGGGCGCCCTGGCTACCCTGGACGCATGGACTATGTCTCCGCGCTCGTGCCCCCCGTCGTCATGGCGGTGTTCTTCATCGGTGTGATCAGGGTGATCGTGAAGACCCAGGGCGGGGCGAACAAGGCCAAGGAGGACGCGGTCGTCGACGCCGCTCTCGCGCGCGCGGAGGGTGCCCGGCAGGCCTCCGCGAAGACGGACGCCTGACCCGCGCCCGAGCCCGCCCTCACCGGCGTACGACTCCCTTGCTTTCCGAGTCGTACGCCCTTTTTGTTCTTGTTTGCCGGTGAAGTGCACGTCCGGCACGCCAATACCGAGATCTCCCACTATTGTGCTGAGCTGTGCCTCGCCCATTGGGAGAACTCGAAGACGCGGTCATGACGCGGGTGTGGAAGTGGAACCGCCCGGTGACCGTTCGGGAAGTCCTGGAAGATCTGCAGCAGGAACGGTCCATCGCCTACACCACGGTGATGACCGTTTTGGACAATCTCCATCAGAAGGGCTGGGTGCGCCGGGAGGCCGAAGGACGGGCCTATCGATATGAGGCCGTCTCCACTCGCGCCGCCTACGCCGCCGCCCTGATGAACGACGCCTGGTCGCAGAGCGACAACCCCGCCGCCGCTCTCGTCGCCTTCTTCGGCATGATGAGCGACGAACAGCGACAGGCGCTGCGCGACGCCGTACGGATCGTCCAAGGACCGGAAACCCCGGAAGCGCCCGCGGCGGATACCGTCGCCGAAACCGGCCGTGAGAACCCCGCCTCGGCGCCGGGCGGCGACGGGCGATAGCGTCCCCACATGTCAGCAGAGAGCTCGTCTCCTCAGAGCCCCGAAGTCACCGCAAAAGCCATCACCGTCCGGCGGGCCCGCACCAGCGATGTGCCGGCGGTGCGCAGTCTCCTCGACGAGTACGTACAGCGACGCATCCTGCTCGACAAAGCGACGGTGACGCTTTACGAGGACATCCAGGAGTTCTGGGTCGCCGAACGGGACGACAACGGCGAGGTCGTCGGCTGCGGCGCACTGCACGTGATGTGGGAAGACCTTGCCGAAGTCCGTACTCTCGCGGTGAAGCGCGGCCTGAAGGGTGCCGGTGTCGGGCATCAGTTGCTGGAGAAGTTGCTGCACACTGCGCGCTGGCTCGGTGTTCGCCGGGTTTTCTGTCTGACCTTCGAAGTGGACTTCTTCGGCAAGCACGGCTTCGTCGAGATCGGTGAGACGCCCGTCGACACCGATGTCTACGCGGAGCTCTTGCGTTCCTATGACGAGGGTGTCGCGGAGTTCCTGGGGCTCGAACGAGTGAAACCGAACACCTTGGGCAACAGCCGGATGCTTCTGCATCTGTGATCAAGGCGTATTCGGCCGGGCACGATGCCCAGGTTCCCTATGTCCGAAACGCGCATGTTTCCGGACCGGGGTCGGCCGGTCTGTCTCTCCCAGGGGTTTGTGTTTTTCCAGCAAAAGCGGTTTGCTTTCCGACGTACTGCAGTACTGCATATAACAGGGGTGGCGAAACGGCGGACGCCGCAGACCCTGGTCCTGAAGTTATCGATGAAAGGAAATCCGGTGGCACAGAAGGTTCAGGTCCTTCTTGTCGACGACCTCGACGGCGGCGAGGCGGACGAGACCGTGACGTTCGCGCTGGACGGCAAGACGTACGAGATCGATCTCACGACTGCCAATGCGGACAAGCTCCGTGGCCTTCTCGAGCCTTACGTGAAGGGCGGTCGTCGTACCGGAGGCCGTGCTGCGGGCGGTCGCGGAAAGGCGCGCGCCGCTTCCGGCGGCGGCAGCCAGGACACCGCGCTGATCCGCGCGTGGGCGAAGGAGAACGGCCACGACGTCAACGACCGCGGTCGTGTTCCCGCGGCTATTCGCGAGGCGTACGAGAAGGCCAACGCCTGAGCGCGACGCTCAGGAAAAGGCAGGTGGCTGAGCGCACGCGCGCAGCCGCAGACGGTGGCACTGCGTGGCCACCGTGTCCAGCACTCTTACGAGATCGGGGGCGCCCCCACCGCCCCCCAGTGCCGACAGCGTCGGCAGCGAGGCTTCGACCTCGCACCCCGCCTCGGGGGGCCGCAGCCACACGGCGGCCCCCTGCAGGGCGCCGGACGCGCTCCGGCTGAGCGACGGCCGAGGGCCGGTGGAGCCCGGCTCCAGCGGGCGCGGGCAGGTTCCGCCGGACCAGGGCAGTACGTCCGGCGGGCGCGGGCCGGCACCGCCGGGCGGCGTCACGCCGCCGTCGGAGGGCAGGGGCGCGGTCATCGTGTCGCCCTCTCCCAGTGTGCTCAGGTCGAGCCGCAGCGACCCCCACTCCAGCCAGTCCAGGACCCCGGGCACCTCCTCCGCGCTGCCCGCGGCCAGCAGCAGCCGCATCCGTCCGTCCTGCACGGCCACCGGAGAGCCCGGCGCCAGATGGCGCAGCGCGGCCCGGCCCGCCTCGGCCGGGACGTCCAGGACGTCGAAGAGCGGGCCCACGCAAAGTCGTACCGGAGTTCCCGGGCCGTCGGGCACCGTCGGCCACCCCAGATCGTTCTCGTACCACCGGCGGACCTGATCGCTCGCGTCGAGCGGCCGGCGGGGGAGCGGGACCGTGGGGGCCGCCGTGAGCGGAGGGGCGGCCGGAGGGAGGGTGCCAACCATGCCAAGTGCAACCGTCCGAGGAGCGTGCGAGTTACGCTGGGTGTTCCGGTGAATGCGCAGCGTGGCGAATGAGGGGGCGTCCGGGGGTGCGGGGAGACGCAAGGTTGTTCGCCCATAGCGGAGGGAACCGGGGCGCTCGGCATGGAGTGTCAGTCCCAGCGGGTAAGACATCCCTAGTGGGAGGGGGCGACACGCAGGACAGGCCGTCTCACGTTCGCCATCGGCGTACTGACAGTAGGGGTAACTGCCTGGCCTGCGGGAACATCGTCTCGCACCATCAGGTTGGAGCAGATGTCGGCGTTCGGGGTCAGGAGGCCATCGACGGTGTCGGCAGTTGGAATGAGCGGTCCCCGCTTGCGGGACTAAGCTGCGGAAGGACAGGGAGGGGAAGTTCCCCCCACTGCCTGACCGCTCTGAGGAGCGATTAACGATGTTCGAGAGGTTCACCGACCGCGCGCGGCGGGTTGTCGTCCTGGCTCAGGAAGAAGCCCGGATGCTCAACCACAACTACATCGGCACCGAGCACATCCTCCTGGGCCTGATCCACGAGGGTGAGGGTGTCGCCGCCAAGGCCCTTGAGAGCCTCGGGATTTCGCTCGAGGCGGTCCGCCAGCAGGTGGAGGAGATCATCGGCCAGGGCCAGCAGGCCCCGTCCGGGCACATCCCCTTCACCCCCCGTGCCAAGAAGGTCCTGGAGCTGTCGCTCCGCGAGGCCCTTCAGCTGGGTCACAACTACATCGGCACGGAGCACATCCTGCTCGGCCTGATCCGCGAGGGCGAGGGCGTCGCCGCCCAGGTCCTGGTCAAGCTGGGCGCAGATCTCAACCGGGTGCGGCAGCAGGTCATCCAGCTGCTCTCCGGTTACCAGGGCAAGGAGACCGCCACCGCCGGCGGGCCTGCCGAGGGCACCCCCTCGACGTCCCTGGTCCTCGACCAGTTCGGCCGGAACCTCACCCAGGCCGCTCGTGAGTCCAAGCTCGACCCGGTCATCGGGCGCGAGAAGGAGATCGAGCGGGTCATGCAGGTGCTGTCCCGCCGTACGAAGAACAACCCGGTCCTGATCGGTGAGCCCGGCGTCGGCAAGACCGCCGTCGTCGAGGGCCTCGCCCAGGCCATCGTCAAGGGCGAGGTGCCCGAGACCCTCAAGGACAAGCACCTCTACACCCTCGACCTCGGCGCGCTGGTCGCCGGCTCCCGCTACCGCGGTGACTTCGAGGAGCGCCTGAAGAAGGTGCTCAAGGAGATCCGCACCCGCGGCGACATCATCCTGTTCATCGACGAGCTGCACACGCTCGTGGGTGCGGGTGCCGCCGAGGGCGCCATCGACGCGGCTTCCATCCTGAAGCCGATGCTGGCCCGCGGTGAGCTCCAGACCATCGGCGCCACCACGCTGGACGAGTACCGCAAGCACCTGGAGAAGGACGCGGCCCTGGAGCGCCGCTTCCAGCCCATCCAGGTCGCCGAGCCCTCGCTCCCGCACACCATCGAGATCCTCAAGGGTCTGCGCGACCGCTACGAGGCCCACCACCGTGTGTCCATCACGGACGAGGCCCTCGTCCAGGCCGCGACGCTGGCCGACCGGTACATCTCGGACCGCTTCCTGCCGGACAAGGCGATCGACCTGATCGACGAGGCCGGTTCCCGGATGCGCATCCGCCGGATGACCGCGCCGCCGGACCTCCGCGAGTTCGACGAGAAGATCGCGGGCGTGCGTCGCGACAAGGAGTCGGCGATCGACTCCCAGGACTTCGAGAAGGCGGCCTCTCTCCGCGACAAGGAGAAGCAGCTGCTGGCGGCGAAGGCCAAGCGCGAGAAGGAGTGGAAGGCCGGCGACATGGACGTCGTCGCGGAGGTCGACGGCGAGCTGATCGCCGAGGTCCTCGCGACCGCCACCGGCATCCCGGTCTTCAAGCTGACCGAGGAGGAGTCCTCGCGTCTGCTGCGCATGGAGGACGAGCTCCACAAGCGGGTCATCGGCCAGAAGGACGCCGTCAAGGCGCTCTCCAAGGCGATCCGTCGTACGCGTGCGGGCCTCAAGGACCCGAAGCGTCCCGGTGGTTCGTTCATCTTCGCCGGTCCGTCCGGTGTCGGTAAGACCGAGCTGTCCAAGGCGCTCGCGGAGTTCCTCTTCGGTGACGAGGACGCGCTGATCTCCCTCGACATGTCGGAGTTCAGCGAGAAGCACACGGTCTCGCGGCTCTTCGGTTCGCCCCCCGGTTACGTGGGCTACGAAGAGGGCGGTCAGCTGACGGAGAAGGTCCGCCGCAAGCCGTTCTCGGTCGTCCTGTTCGACGAGGTCGAGAAGGCCCACCCGGACATCTTCAACTCGCTGCTGCAGATCCTGGAGGACGGTCGTCTGACCGACTCCCAGGGCCGGGTCGTGGACTTCAAGAACACGGTCATCATCATGACGACCAACCTCGGCACCCGGGACATCTCCAAGGGCTTCAACCTGGGCTTCGCGGCCCAGGGCGACACGAAGTCCAACTACGAGCGCATGAAGAACAAGGTCTCGGACGAGCTCAAGCAGCACTTCCGGCCCGAGTTCCTCAACCGCGTCGACGACGTGGTCGTCTTCCCGCAGCTGACGCAGGAGGACATCCTCGCGATCGTCGACCTGATGATCGGCAAGGTCGACGAGCGCCTCAAGGACCGGGACATGGGCATCGAGCTCTCCCAGTCCGCGAAGGAGCTGCTGTCCAAGAAGGGTTACGACCCCGTCCTGGGCGCGCGGCCGCTGCGTCGCACGATCCAGCGCGAGGTCGAGGACACGCTCTCGGAGAAGATCCTCTTCGGCGAGCTGCGCCCCGGTCACATCGTGGTCGTGGACACGGAGGGCGAGGGCGACGCCCAGACCTTCACGTTCCGCGGCGAGGAGAAGTCGGCACTGCCGGACGTTCCGCCGATCGAGCAGGCGGCCGGTGGGGCTGGGCCGAATCTGAGCAAGGACGCGTAGCCCTTCGGGGATGACGCGGAAGAGGGGCCGGTGCCTTCGGGCGCCGGCCCCTTCGCCTTGTCAGCGCTGGTCGAGGTTGATCTCGACGCCGGGGAAGACGCCGGCGTAGCGGGCCTCGGGGATGAGCTTGCCGGGGTAGCTCTGCAAGGTCACCGAGTGCAGGCCCGGCAGCCGGTCGACCAGCGGGGACACGTCTTCGGCACCGTGCATGGCGGAGACCCGCAGCGTCTCGACGCCGGGAAGCACCGGCATCAGCTCGACGGAGTGCGGGAAGTTCTGGATGATCTCCGCGTTGATGTGGAGCTCGGTCAGTTCGGGCAGTGCCACGACGGCCTGCCAGTCGCCGACGGTCAGTTCCGTGGTCAGCGGACCGAGGCTGAGCGTGCGCAGCCCGGACCAGTGCTGGAGCCCGCGCAGGCCCGTGCTGTCGGTGGTGTTCCTCCCCAGGAAGAGGAACTCCAAGGGGGCGTCCACCGGCAGGGACTCGGTGAGATCGGCGCCCGGCAGTTCCTGCGACAACGACAGGTACCGGGCGCCGCTGAAGGACCGGAGTCCGCTGAGGTCCTCGACGCCGGTGAGGGTGAGGCTGGTGAGCGGCGCGGACAGCCGGTCCAGGCCCGCCACGGTCGGGCAGGTCTCCAGCCGCAGTACGCGGAGCGAGCCGAACGCCGACAGCGCGGCCAGGTCGGTGAGCAGCGGGTTGCCCTGCACATCGAGCAGCTCCACGGCCTCGGGCGCGGGAACGGCGGCCAGGATGTCCTCGGCTCGCTGCGGTCCCTGGAACGCCAGGTTGTGCCAAGGGCGCATCCTGGCGAGCGCCGCCCTCTCCTCGGCCGTCTTGCAGGTGAGGAAGAGATGCTCCCGCTCCAGATGGTCCAGCACCTCCGTGGCGTACTCCTCGGTGTCGAACCGCTGCCACGTCCCCGCGAGCTGGCGTCGTACCTCAAGGCTCGGGTGGTCGCGGAACCGCCGGAGCACGGCCAGGGCCCCCGCCGGTTCCTCGCCGCCGAGGACCGAGGCGGTGACCGTGACGCCCAGCGCGGCCTCCTCCGTCAGGCCCGCCGGCCCCGGCAGCAGCTCCAGGACCAGGGGTCCGGCCGCGGCCAGGGCCCTGGCCTCCTCCTTCGTGCCCGGTGGTATCAGCGCGGACGCCCGGGACTCGACCGCCGTGCGGACCGCCGGGTCCAGGGCCGTGGCGTGCTCCAGGCAGGCCAGCGCCAGCAAGGTCAGCCGGGGGACGTCGTGGGACAGCAGCGCCTTGAGGAGGTGTGCCCGTTCCCGCGGCCGGGCGTGGGCCACGGCCAACCGGATCACGTCCTCCCACTGGGTGTCCTCCGCGTGGCTGAGCAGGACGTCGAGGTGGCCCTCCTCGACCGCGTACCGGGCTCCGAGGTAGTCCTGGAACGTGCGGTGCACGAAGTCCACGACGCCCGCGGCCGGTTGGCGGAGGAGGCCGCTGCGCAGCAGCAGGGACTGGAGCACTGTCCGCGCGTCGCCCGGTACCGCGATCGACGGCAGGCAGCGCTCCACGATGCCCTCGGCCGTCTCGGCGTCCATCTCCGTACGGCCGCTCAGCACCAGCGCGTACGCCAGGCGTTGGAGCACCTCCAACTGGGCCTCCTCGCCCAGGTCGGAGGTGGTCGGCATGCCCCGCTCCAGGTCCCGGCGGGTGAGTAGCATCGTGAGGGCGGCGTCGTACAACTCCTTGCGGCCGGTGGGGAGATAGCCGCGGCGCTCCCGGTGCAGGGCGCAGATCAGGCCGCACATCAGGGGGTTGGTGGCGAGGCGGGCCAGGTCGCGTTGGGTGTGCAGGGAGTCCAGGAGCGGGCCCTCGTACTCCGGGGCCCGGGCGGCCGTGTGCCAGCGGTGGACGAAAGTGGCGATGTCCGGGCGGCGCATCGGGGCCATGGCCAGCTCGTGGAAGCCCTCGCCCGCCAGCCAGTCGGGGCGGACCGCGGTGGGGCGGGAGGTCAGGAGCCAGCGGTTGCCGGGGAAGGCGTGGATGAGGGCGAGGAGCCAGTCGCGGGTGCGGGTGCGGTCGGGGGCGGGGATCTCGTCGAGGCCGTCGACCAGGATCAGCCCCCGGCCGGCCGTCAGGACGCGTTCCGTCCAGCCCTCGGGCGGGGTGTGCGGGCAGCTCACCGCCGCCAGGAACTCCGCCGGAGCCGGGAGCATGCCGGTGCGGATCAGGGTGCGCAACGGGAGGACGTACGGGATGTCGAGGCCGTCGCGCGCCGACGTCACCGTCAGCCACTGGACCAGGGTGGTCTTGCCCGAGCCCGCGTCCCCGCGCAGGAACACGCGGTCGTGGGCCAGAAGCGCTTCCTCGGCGGGGAGTTGAACGCTCACCGGGCCGCCGGGAGGGCGCTCCTCCTCCGGTGGCCGCTCCTCGGACGTGGTCGCCTCCAGGCTGAGGTACGCCACTTCGAGGGGCCAGCGGTCGGGGGAGTCGCGCAGATCGATGCCGTAGATGGTGATGTGGTCGTGGCGGTCGGCCAGGTGGCGCAGATAGCGGCGTTCGAAGGCGTGGTCGCGGCTGCCCGGGCGGGGGGTGCGCTCCAGCAACTGATCGACCTTGGCCATGAGTTCGGCCTGACGGCGGGTCTGCTCGACCAGGGTGCGGGCCACGAAGGCGGACCGGCGGGTGAAGTGCTCCAGGATGTGCAGACAGGCCCACTCGGTCGCCGAGTCCAGGAAGTAGTCGGCGTCGGCGGACAGCCCGGTGGCCGGGGACGCCCGGTGGGCGAGCCGCCTCGCCAGTTCGCGGTGGCCCAGGCTCACCGCCTGGACGTCGTCCATGTTCCACTCGCCCAGGGCCAGCAGGCGCAGCACGAGGGCCTCGATGACCGCCGTCGTCTCGTCGGGCGGGAACGGTGGCTCGCCCGGGACGTCCGTCGCCGCCTCCACCAGACGGGACGCCAGGACGTGGATCTCCTTCTCGCCCAGCCTCCGCTGCTCGCCCCGGAACGAGACGAGTGACTTCAGGCGTACGGGTCTGTCGACCAGGCCCGCTCCGGGGGCGTCCGGCGCGAAGAGTTTTCGCACCAGGGACGCCATCAGGCTGGATGCCAACTTGCCGCCGAGGACCGCCGGGTCCATCCGCCTCACCCCCGTGATCGCGTCAACGGGGGTGAGGATATCTGCAGTTGACCAGGTCGGTCAGGAGAGCTGGCCGTCGTAGTCCGGGAGCTTGTACGTCTTCTCGGCGTGGCCGCCCGAGAGGTCGGTGGCGCTGTTGCCGACGTTCGCGATGATCGTGTAGCCCTTGTTCTCGATGTCGACGCGCTGGGCGGTCTTGTAGGCGGCGACGTCCTTGAACAGGTCGAGGAAGCCGCGGACGTAGAGGCCGGAGACGTCGTAGCCGACGTGGTCGAGGTTGTAGTCCGTGACCGAGCGGATGATGCCGGGGCGGGCCGTCACGAAGAACAGCGAGACGCCGTGGTCCTGGGCGTACTCGGCGACGTTCAGGACCGGCTTGTTGGCCGGCTGCGGGTAGCTGAAGCCGAAGTCGGTCTCCAGGGTGGTGTTGTCTATGTCGAAGACGATCGCCTGCTTCTCGCCGGGCTTGGCGGCGGCGATCCGCTGCTTCAAGTAGGGCAGCGCCTGGTTCATGACCGCCTGGCAGTCCTGCTGCCAGGTGGCGTAGTCGACGTCCTCGGTGGTCGCGGCGTCGGCGGGGGCGGCGAGTGCGACGAGGGCCGCCGTCGAGACGGCGGTGACGGTCATGCGGCGCACCAAGGGGCGTCGGTTCGTCATGGGTGGGGGGTCCTCTCACGTCCGGTGCTGCTGCCGTTGACGGGGGCATGGTGGTTGGCGTGGGTGGCGCGAGGGGAACCGTAAGGTTACTGGGGGGTAAGTGGGAAGAGGCTTGCGCTACTTGATGTGGATGCGGGCGTTCCTGCGGGCCGCCGCGTACCCGTCTGCCGTCGCGGAGGTCCCGTGGCGTAGCCCCCGTCACATCTCTCCGTCAGTGGATCTCCGCACCCGGTGACATGCCGCACAGGCGATTTGTCCGTTACTAAGTCGCTTAGTGGGTGGCCCGATGCGGGCAAAAAGGACTTTTGACCTGGAACCCTTGGCGGCATTTCGCCGTCTTGGGGTGATTCATCCCTAGTGGGTCCTCTGTCAAGAAAGCGGAAGTTTTCCGATGAAGTACTAGCTTCCGTCGTAGATCAGTGGTTTGGGCGTTTCGGGAGGTCGGGGTTACCAAGGGATGCCCCATCCGGCGGATGCCTGTGCGCCGGGTGGTTTTTCTGTCCCCGTCCCCATGAGGTTCCGATGTCCCCGCGTATCGCTTCCCGTTCTTCCCGTATGTCCAAGCTCCGCACCCGTGCGGCCCTGGTGGCCGTCGGTCTGGGGGCCTCGGCCGTGCTGGGGACCGGGGTCGCGGCGGCTGCCGAGACCGGCGTCGCCGCCAAGAAGGCCGCCTCCTGGGTCGACCCGGTGAAGAAGTACACGCTGAGCGCGAGCTTCGCGCAGGCCGGCGGCATGTGGCAGTCCACCCACAGCGGTCAGGACTTCGCCGTGTCCAGCGGCACCAAGGTCTTCGCCGCGCACGGCGGCACCATCGTCAAGGCCGGCGGTAACGGTGCCGGTGACGGCCCCGCGTACGGCAACGCCATCGTCATCAAGCACGGCAACCGGCTCTACTCGCAGTACGCCCATCTCTCGCGCATCGAGGTCAAGGTCGGCCAGGTCGTCAAGACCGGCCAGCGCATCGCCCTGTCCGGCAACACCGGCAACTCCAGCGGTCCGCACCTGCACTTCGAGATCCGTACGACCGCCAACTACGGCTCGGCCGTCGATCCGGTCGCCTTCCTGCGCTCCAAGGGTGTGACCGTCTGAGGCCGCGATACAGCTAGCTCTTCGTGGTGCCCCGGTGGGCCTGGGTGACCAGGTCCGCCGCCACTTCCTGGACCGCCTTGCGCTTCTGTTCCGCGTCGCCGGGCAGGTCTTGGAGGAAGAACATCCCGGCGTGCAGGGTGAAGATCGCGCTGATGTAGCGGACCTGGTCGACCAGGTCCGCCGCCGGGTCGATCATGATGTCGCGCAGGCCCTGCATGCGCTCCTTGAAGGTCTCGCCGACGCGCAGTTCCCGTACCGTCGCCTGGTTCTCCTGCATGAAGCGGAACAGGGGGGCGGCGTCGGCGAGGATGTCGCTGTAGCGCCGTACGATCTCCTGCTTGGTCTCCAGCGTGTGCGGCTGCCCCTTGCCCCACTCGATCAGGTCGAGGATCGGCTGGGTCAGATCGTCGAAGATGCTGACCAGGATCTCTTCCTTGGTCTTGAAGTGGTAGTACAGCGCCGCCTTCGTGACCTCCAGCCGCTCCGCGATCTCGCGCAACGACGTCTTCTCGTAGCCCTGCTCGGCGAAGAGTTCGAGGGCCACGTCCTGGATGCGCTGGCGGGTGTTCCCGCGGCGCCGCTGCCTGGTGCCGTCCATGGTGCCGCCCATCCTCGCGCACTCCTTGACTGGGGAAACTTGCTTGGAACAAAACTTACTTGACGCCCGGCTAGTTACGGGTCTACCTTCCCTCAGCGTAGTTAACTAGCCGGGCGGCAAGTAAGTGCCGGGGGAGTGGGAATCATGGCGGACACGCAGGCAGCCGAGCCAGCAGTGCCAGAAGATGAGAAGCAGCCCAGGAGCGTGCGGGTCGTCCTGCTCGCCCTGATGATCACGATGATGCTCGCGATGCTCGACAACATGATCGTGGGCACCGCGATGCCGACGATCGTCGGCGATCTGGGCGGACTCGAACATCTGGCGTGGGTCGTGACGGCGTACACCCTCGCGACCGCGGCCTCCACGCCCGTGTGGGGCAAGCTCGGCGACATGTACGGGCGCAAGGGCGCCTTCATGACGTCGATCGTGATCTTCCTGATCGGCTCCGCGCTCAGCGGCATGGCGCAGGACATGACGCAGCTCATCGGCTTCCGGGCCGTCCAGGGCCTCGGCGCCGGTGGTCTGATGGTCGGCGTCATGGCGATCATCGGTGACCTCATCCCGCCGCGGGAGCGCGGCAAGTACCAGGGCATGATGGCCGGCGTCATGGCGCTGGCGATGATCGGCGGACCGCTCGTCGGCGGCACCATCACCGACAACTGGGGCTGGCGCTGGTCCTTCTACATCAACCTGCCGCTCGGCGTCGTCGCGCTGACCGCGATCAGCGCCGTACTGCACCTGCCGAAGAAGCGGTCCAAGGCACGCATCGACTACCTCGGCGTCGCCCTGCTGACCGTCGGCATCACCTCGATCGTGCTGGTCACCACCTGGGGCGGCACCGAGTACGCCTGGACGTCCACGCGGATCATGGAGCTCATCGGCATCGGCGTGACCTCGCTGATCGGGTTCGTGTTCTGGCAGACCAAGGCCGCCGAACCGGTCGTGCCGCTGCACATCTTCCGCAGCCGCAACTTCACCCTGATGTCGGTCATCGGCTTCATCACCGGCTTCGTGATGTTCGGCGCGACCCTCTACCTGCCGCTCTACCAGCAGTCCGTGCAGGGCGCCTCCGCGACCAACTCGGGCCTGCTGCTCCTGCCGATGCTCGGCGCGATGCTGGTGACCTCGATGGTGGCCGGGCGGGTGACCACGAGCAGCGGGCGGTACTACGTCTTCCCGGTCCTCGGCAGCGCGCTGATGGTCGTCGGCCTGTACCTGCTGTCGCTCATGGACACCGGCACGTCCCGGTTCACCTCCGGTGTGTTCATGGCCGTCGTCGGTCTGGGCATGGGCTGCCTGATGCAGATCACGATGCTGGTCGCGCAGAACAGCGTCGAGATGAAGGACATGGGCGTCGCCTCGTCGTCCACCACCCTCTTCCGGACGCTGGGCTCGTCGTTCGGCGTCGCCATCATGGGCGCGCTGTTCAACAACCGGGTCCAGGACGTCATGGCCGAGCGCGGCGGAGCGGCCGGCGCCAAGATGACCGAGCAGTCCGCGCAGCTGGACGCGGCGAGCCTGGCGAAGCTGCCGGACGCGCTGCGCGAGGCGTACCAGCACGCGGTGTCCTCCGGCACCCACTCGGCGTTCCTGCTCGGGTCCGTCGTCGCGGTGATCGCGCTGGTGGCGGCCGTGTTCGTGAAGGAGGTTCCGCTGAAGGGCGCGGGGCCGAAGGCGCAGGACGCGGAGTCCGCCGCGGCTCCGGCGGCGATGGTCGAGGCCGTCTGACCCGTCTGGTCCGCAGAGCCGCAGATGAGCTGAAGGTCCCCGGTCGGTGTCCGCCCCGGGGGCCTTCTTCATGTCCTACGACGATGTCGGCGCCCCGTGTCACCATCGACCGCAGGGACAGGACCCGGCAGCTGCGGCTCGCCAAGGACGCCATGGACCGGGACTGGGCCGACCCCGGTCTCGACCTGGAGGCCGTGGCCGCCCGTGCCGGCTACTCGCGGTATCACTTCATCCGGGCCTTCAAGGAGGTCTACGGCGAGACACCCGGGCAGTATCTGACCCACCGGCGGATCGAGCGCGCCGAGGAGTGTCTGCGCGGCGCCGATCTGTCCGTCACCGAGATCTGCCACCTCGTCGGCTTCAGCAGCCTCGGCACCTTCTCCGCGCGCTTCAAGCCACGGACCGGGCTGGCGCCGAGCGAGTACCGGGCCAAGCATGTGGGGCGCGGGGCGGCTCTGATCCCCGGCTGCTACGCCCTGTTCTGGGCCGGCGGATTCCCGCGCAGGGACCGCAATTCCGGAGAAGCGCCCTGACGGCCGTCCTGCCTACGGTGAAACCCCGGACGACAGGAGAGCAGAGCCATGATCAAGGGCCTGGGCATCACCACCGTGTGGACCTTCGACCAGCAGCGCACCAAGGCCTTCTTCACCGAGAAGCTCGACTTCGAGGTGCGCGACGACCTCTCCATGGGCGACATGCGCTGGGTCACCGTGGGCGCCAAGGACCAGCCGGGGGTCGAGCTGGCCCTGATGAGCCTCGACGGACCCGGGCTCGACGCCGAGTCGTCCCAGGCGCTGAAGACGCTGGTCGGCAAGGGGGTCATCGGGGCCGGTGCCTTCCGCACCGACGACTGCCGGGGGGACTACGAGACCTTCCGGGCCCGCGGGGTCGAGTTCATCCAGGAGCCGCAGGAGCGGCCGTACGGCATCGAGGCGATCTTCCGTGACGACAACGGCAACTGGTACTCGCTGACCGAGCGGAGCGAGGAGCTGGACTTCTCCAAGCCGTTCTGAGCACACGGGACGCGGGCTGAGGGGATTCACGGCATCATCGGATAGCTCCCCGTGTTCGTCGGCGCGTGCTCCGGCAGCCACAGCACCGCCACCGCCCCCTCCGCCCGCACCCCGTCCGGCGCGCCCGCCGGGCGGACATTGCGGAAGGTGAGGCGGGCGCCCAGCACCCGGGCCTGGCCGGCGGCGATGGTCAGGCCGAGGCCGTGGCCGTGGCCCGCGCGGTCCGCGCTACCCGTGCGGAAACGGCTCGGACCCTCGGCGAGGAGGTCCTCGGGGAAGCCGGGACCGTGGTCGCGGACGCGGATGACCCGGCCTTCGACGGTGACCTCGATCGGCTGCTTGCCGTGCCGCGCGGCGTTGGCGAGCAGGTTGAACAGGACGCGCTCCAGGCGGCGCGGGTCGGTCGTGACCATCGACTCGTGCACCACGCGGACCTCGATGTCCGGGTCCTTGGCCGCCACCCGCCGGCTGACGAACTCGCCCAGCAGGATGTCCTGCAACTCCGCCCGTTCCGACGCGCTGTCCAGGCGGGCCACCTCCAGCACGTCCTCGACGAGCGTGCGCATCGCCTTCGCCCGGTCCAGGACCAGTTCCGTGGGACGGCCGGGCGGCAGCAGCTCGGCCGCCGTGAGCAGGCCGGTCACCGGGGTGCGCAGTTCGTGCGCGATGTCCGCGGTGACCCGGCGCTCGGCCTCGATGCGCTGCTGGAGCGCCTCGGTCATCGCGTCGACCGCGCTGGCCAGGTCGTCGGTCTCGTCCCGTACCACGCCGCCGATGGCGTCCCGCACCCGTACGTCCGTCTCGCCGCTCGCGACCTGCCCCGCGGCCGTCGCCGCCTTGCGCAGCCGGCTCGACAGGCGGCCGCCTATGAGCACGCCGAGGGCGCTGCCGCCGAGGACGACGGCGATGGAGCCGATCACCAGGGCCTGGTCGAGGTCGTTGAGGATGTCGGTGCTGCGGTCGGTGAACGAGGTGTGCAGGGACAGCACATTGCCGTTCGCCGCCGGTACGGCGGCCCAGATGTCCGGCTCGCCGCCCGGCCGGTCGGTCACGTACGTCGCCCGGCGCCCCTGCTCGACCTTCTCCCGCAGCTCCCTCGGCAGCGAGGAGTCGTTGATCTTCACGTTGGGGAAGGGGTTCGGCCGTTTGTACTGGTCGTAGTTGCGCTGGGCGATCTGGATGCGCTCGTCCGCGAGGTCGCGGGCGTTGTCCAGCATCGAGACCCGGGCCGCGTTGTGCACGACCAGGCTCAGCGCGATCGCGACCAGCGCGCCGACGAAGGCGATGGCCGCGCTGAGCTTCCACCGCAGTCCCGTACGGATGCCCGCGCGCTCCAGTCGCGCCGGGACCAGGCGCTGCATTGTCCCCCGCATGTCCGCCCCGCTCAGGCCTTCAACTTGTAGCCGAAGCCACGGACCGTCTCGATGCGGTCCTGGCCGATCTTCGTCCGCAGCCGCTGCACATGGACGTCCACCACGCGCGTGTCCCCGCCCCAGCCGTAGTCCCACACGCGCTCCAGGAGCTTGTCGCGGGACAGGACCGTACCCGGCGCGGAGGAGAACTCCAGGAGCAGGCGCATCTCGGTCGGGGTGAGCGCCACCGGCTCGCCGGCCCGGCGCACCTCCATGCCCTCGGTGTCGATCTCCAGCTCGCCGAAGGTCAGCACCCCGCCGTCCGCCGCGGCCGCGGAGTCGTCGGCCCGCTCGCCGCCGCCCGCGTGTCCGAAGCGGCGCAGCACCGCGCGGATACGGGCGACCAGCACGGCGCCGTCGAACGGCTTCGTCACGTAGTCGTCGGCGCCGGCCTCCAGGCCCAGCACCACGTCGATGGAGTCCGCGCGCGCCGACAGCATGATCACCGGAACGGTCGACTCGTCCCGGATGCGCCGGCACAGGCTGACGCCGTCCAGGCCCGGGACCATGACGTCCAGCAGGGCGATGTCGGGGCGGTCGGCCCGGAACGCCTCCAGGCCCGACAGGCCGTCGGGCATGGCGGTGACCGCGAAGCCGTCCCGCTCCAGGGCGAGCTGGGTGGCCTCGCGGATGACGTCGTCGTCCTCGACGAACAGAACGTGAGTCTGGTCTGCCATCCCGCTGCTCTCTGTCCTTGGTCCTGCGTGGTGGTCTCGCGTGGTCTTGCTGTCGAAAGGTGATCGTTCCGAACGGCCCGATCGGTTCACGGAAATCCGGGGCTTCCCGGAATTCAGGTCGTCGGCACCGGCGTCGGGGTGTCCTCGGCAGGGCCGTCGGACGTCTTGCCGTACTCGCTGTACTGGTCCCAGCGCTTGACGAACCGGCCCTGCGTCCAGTGGTAGATGAACACGTACTCGCCGGAGGGCGCCGCCACCGCGTCGCCCTTCTCGTACACCTGCTTGTCCACCACCAGGTCACCCCGGTCGATCTGTGCGTAGACCGGGGGCTCCTCGGCCTTGAAGACATTCTCGTACGCGCCGTCCTGGAGGCGATACACGTACGCCCCTATGCCGATGATGTCGCCGCAGGTCAGCACGTTGACCACGACGTCGCGCGCGGCTCCGCCGGTCAGGTTGCCGGAGGTCACGTCGACGGGCGGGTCGTCGCCGGTGCAGGGCTGGAGGTCGTTCTTGACCTCGGCCGAGACCGAGGGGTCGTCCTTGAGCAGCTGGGCGGCCTCGGCCTTGGTCAGCTTGCCGGAGTACGAGGCCGTCGCCGAGGGCGCGGCGCCCGCGGCCATCTCCGAGCCGGCCGAGGACTCGACATGGGCCGGACCCTCGTCACGGGTGCCGGTGCCGCCGGTGGCGCAGGCGGAGACGAAAAGGGCGAGGGCGGCGAGTACGGCCACTGCCGTCATCGCCGCCTGGAAAGCGCCCCGCCCCGGTGCGGGGTCGAGGCCGGCGCCGAGTGTGCCGTCGGCGCCGCGAGCCCTGTCGGTCAGGCCGCCGTGCAACGCTCCCGCTCCTCACGCTCCAGCGCGCGTGCGTCCAGATCGCGGCTCTCCAGCTCCTCGCGGAGCCGGGCGAGGGCCCGGTGCAGCGTGCTCTTGACCGTACCGGCCGACATGCCGAGGGCGGCGGCCGTCTCCTCCGTGGACATCTGCTCCCAGTGTCGCAGCACGACCACGGAGCGCTGCTTGGGGGCGAGCACCTTCATGATGTCCATCAGCAGGGCGCGGTCCGCGTGCTGCTCGGTGGCGTCGTCGACCGAGGCGTCCGGGAGCTGCTCGGTCGGCACCTCCTCCAGCTTGCGGGCCCGCCACCACTCGGTCCGGGTGTTGATCATGACCCGGCGCAGATAGGCGTCCGCGAGCCGCTTGTCCTCGATGGTCTCCCAGCGGCCGTACGTCCGCGCCAGCGCCGTCTGGAGCAGGTCCTGCGCGTCGACCGGGTCCGGGACCAGGCGACGGGCGCTGCGCAGCAACGCGTCCTGCCGGGTGCGGACGTACTCCTCGAACTCGAGCACCTCGCCCTGCGCCATGATCGACCGCCTCCATCCCCGTTCCGACTTGCCTGCCGCCGGTTCTCCATTGCCTGTGTGCCGCCGTCCTTGCGGTACGCCAATGAAGCTACGGAGCTGTTGTCACGGGGCTGTGCGGAGCAGCGCGCGGCTAGCCCTCGGCTGTCCGTCGGTTGTGTAACGGAAGGAGGAAAGGGGTAAACCGGCGCAGCGAATCGCGCCGGTTCGGGGTGATTCGGGAGGGTGTTCGTACGGCGTTACGTCAACGGCAGCCGATACAAACCACCGGACAGGGGCTCCACGAGACCGTCCGCGACGAGCCCGTCCAGGGCTCGCGCGCGCTGCACCGGTTCGTGCCACACCCGGTCGAGTACGGCCTGCGGCACGGGCGCGTGCGCCTCGCGCAGCACGGCCAGCAGCTTGCCGCGCACCTGGCGGTCGGTACCGGCGTACGTCTGTCCGCGCCGCGGCGGACCGTCGTGCTCCGGCTTGCCCGCGAGCCGCCAGGCGCACTGCGCGGCGATCGGGCAGCGGTGGCAGGACTCGCTCTTGGCGGTGCACACCAGCGCGCCGAGCTCCATGGAGGCGGCGGCCCAGCGGGAGGCGGTGGACTCGTCCTCGGGCAACAGGGCGCGGGCCAGCTTGCGTTCGGCGGCGGTGGTGGCGTTCGGCGGGTACTGCACGCCGGTGACGGCCCGCGCGAAGACCCGCCGGACATTGGTGTCGAGGACCGCGTGCCGCTGGCCGTAGGCGAAGGAGGCGACGGCCGCGGCCGTGTACTCGCCGATGCCGGGCAGCGCGAGCAGCTGGGCGTGGTCGGTGGGTACGTCCCCGCCGTGCCGTTCCGTTATCGCCACGGCGGCGCCGTGCAGCCGCAGCGCGCGGCGCGGGTAGCCGAGCCGGCCCCAGGCGCGCACCGCCTCGCCGGGCGCCTCCTGGGCGAGGTCCGCGGGGCGCGGCCAGCGGGCCAGCCACTGTTCGTAGACCGGCAGGACCCGGCTGACCGGCGTCTGCTGGAGCATGAACTCACTGACCATCACCCCCCACGGCCCGGCGTCGGGGCGGCGCCACGGAAGATCGCGGGCGTGCTCGTCGAACCAGTCGATGACGGGGGCGTGCAGATGCTCTCCGGCGGGAGCGTCGGCGTCGAGCTGGGCGCCGACTCGGGCGGCGGCTCCGGCTTCGGCTTCGGAGAGGGCGGGGGACTTGGTGATGGGCGCAGTCATGGCCTTCCGATCCTGCCATGCCGGGGAGGGGACGCGGGGGCACCGCCACCCCTGAGGCGTACGGCAGCACCCGACGATCGACAGCAGTGCCGTTTCTCCGGTCACTTGTGACGTCGGCCGGTTGAACTCTTCCATGATCACGGGCCGTAGCCGGCGGGCCGATACGGTCACACCCCGCGATCATCAGGGGCCGCACCCGACGAAAGACAGGGGCGTGAACACCCGCGTCCGGAATGATGATCCGGAAAAGTTGTGATCCTCCGCGGCGGGTAGGGACAGCGCGGGCGCCGATCTCTCGTACAGTTTGCGCCGTGGGATCTCTGCGCAATCCGGTCGGGCCGCTTCCCTCCTCCATCTACTGGCGACGGAGGGCCGTACTGCTGTCTGTATTGGCCCTGTTGGCGCTGCTGATCGCCTGGGTGGTCACGTCGGACGGCGGTGGCGGCAACAACGGCGCCGACGGATCCAACGGCAAGAATCCCGCGCCCTCCATCACCCCGGGACCGTCGAGTTCAGGGCCCGCGATCAGTCAAGCACCGGGCGGGCGCGACGAGTCGAGCGGTGGCGGGGACGGCGGTGGGTCGGGCTCCGACGACGGGTCCGGTGACGGCACCGGCTCGACCGCGGGGTCCGGAGGCTCGGGGTCCGCGGGTTCCGGCGGCTCGGAAGGCGGGGCGGCCGGTGGCGGTGCGGGCAGTGGCGTCGGTCAGGGCGACACGGTGCCGGCGGGTTCCGCACTGCCCAACTGCACCAGCGGCGCGGTGAAGTTGACCGTGCGCAGTCTCCACAACGGGTACGGGCCCGGTGAGACGCCCACGCTGCTGGTGACCGCGGCCAACTCCTCCGGCAGTGACTGCAAGGTCGATCTCGGGCCGAAGAGCGCGGTGTTGACGATCACTCAGGCCGCGGAGGACGACGAGTTCTGGTCGTCCGCCGACTGCCCGAAGACGGCGGGGAGCCTGGTGTTCCGGGCGCCTGCGGGCAGCAGCATCACGTACACCGTGAAGTGGGACCGGAAGCCGAGTGCTCCGCGGTGTGCGACGCCGGCTGCGGGGGCGGCCGGGGCCGGGACGTATCTGGTGGAGTTGGCCGCGCCCGGGTTCGCGAAGGTGCAGACGTCGTTCGTGCTGGAGAGCGACTGAGGGGCGGCCGGGGTCGGTTGTGTGTCGGCTTCGGCTTTGTGGGGGCTTGTCGCGCCCACGCGGCGGAGCCGCACATCGATACAGCCCCGCGCCCCCGGGGAGCTACACGTACCGTTCCAGGATTGAGCTCTCCGCCAACCTCGACAAGCCCTCCCGTACGCTCCTCGCCCTCGCCTCGCCGACCCCGTCCACCGTCTGCAAGTCGTCCACGCTCGCCGCGAGGAGCTTCTGCAGGCCGCCGAAATGTTCCACCAAGCGGTCGATGATCGCGCCCGGGAGGCGCGGGACCTTGGCCAGCAGGCGGAAGCCGCGCGGGGACACCGCGGAGTCCAACGCCTCCGGCGAACCCGTGTAGCCCAGTGCCTTTGCCACCGTGGGGAGTTCGAGGAGCTCGGCGTGGGTGAGGGCGTCCAGCTCGTACAGGGCCTCTTCGACCGTGCGGGAGCGCTTGGCCGTGGGCTCGGGGACGTAGTCCCGGACCACCAGCTCGCGTTCCGGTTCCACGCCCGCGATCAGCTCGTCGAGCTGGAGGGCCAGGAGGCGGCCGTCCGTGCCGAGCTCGACCACGTACTCGGCGATCTCCGTCGCGATGCGGCGGACCATCTCCAGGCGCTGGGCCACCGCGGAGACGTCCCGGACCGTGACGAGGTCCTCGATCTCCAGCGCTGACAACGTTCCCGCGACCTCGTCCAGGCGGAGCTTGTACCGCTCCAGGGTCGCCAGCGCCTGGTTCGCGCGGGACAGGATCGCCGCCGAGTCCTCCAGGACGCGGCGCTGGCCGTCGACGTAGAGGGCGATCAGGCGCATCGACTGGGAGACCGAGACGACCGGGAAGCCGACCTGCTTGGACACCCGGTCCGCGGTGCGGTGACGGGTGCCGGTCTCCTCCGTCGGGATCGTCGGGTCCGGGACCAGCTGGACGCCGGCCCGCAGGATCTTCGACAGGTCCGAGGAGAGCACGATGCCGCCGTCGAGCTTGCACAGCTCACGCAGGCGCGTGGCCGTGAACTCGACGTCCAGGACGAAACCGCCCGTGCACATCGGCTCCACCGTCTTGTCGAAGCCGAGCACGATGAGCCCGCCCGTGTTGCCGCGGAGAATCCGCTCCAGGCCGTCGCGCAGGGCCGTGCCGGGTGCCACGGCGCTCAGTGAGGCGCGCATCAGGCCATCGGCACCGGAGCTCCCGCCGGACTTTCCGGGAGCTGCTGCCCGGTCGTTGGCTGCCACTGCACTCCTCCGGTCGCAGGTTCTTCTGGCGCTCCCCTTTCGTACACGCGGTTCGTACGGACGGGCGAGACCAGGGCAAAGTCTACCGGCGCTCCTCCTCGTCCCGTGGGGCCTCTCGCCGACGCGAGCGCGGAAGGACCCTCAGGGCGTCCCCTATGTCGGCGACTTCCAGGACCTTCATCCCGGGAGGGATCTTGCCGGGGTCGCCCGGCACGAGGGCGTGGGTGAAGCCCAGACGGTGGGCCTCGGACAGTCGGCGCTGGACGCCCGTGACCCGTCTGACCTCGCCCGCGAGGCCTACTTCGCCGATCGCGACGAGGTTCTTGGGCAGCGGGGTGTCGCTCGCCGCGGAGGCCAGCGCGAGGGCGATGGCCAGGTCCGCGGCGGGCTCCGAGAGCTTCACTCCGCCGACCGTCGCGGAGTAGATGTCCCGCTTGCCGAGGGCGCTGATCCGGCCCCGCTGCTCCAGGACGGCCAGCATCATCGAGACGCGGGAGGTCTCCAGACCGGACGTGGTGCGCCTGGGGGAGGGGATCTGGGAGTCGACGGTCAGGGCCTGGACCTCGGCCACCAGCGGGCGGCGGCCCTCCAGGGTGACCGTCAGACAGGTGCCGGGGACCGGTTCGTCACGACGGGTCAGGAAAAGTCCGCTCGGGTCCGTAAGGCCCGTAATGCCCTCATCGTGCAGTTCGAAGCAGCCGACCTCGTCCGTCGCGCCGTAGCGGTTCTTGACGCCCCGGACGAGACGGAGGCGCGCGTGCCGGTCGCCCTCGAAGGAGAGGACCACGTCCACGAGGTGCTCCAGCAGGCGCGGGCCCGCGATCGCGCCGTCCTTGGTGACATGGCCCACCAGGAGCGTGGACATGCCGCGTTCCTTGGAGGCCCGGATGAGCGCGCCCGCGACCTCGCGGACCTGGGCCATGCCGCCGGGGGCGCCGTCGATCTCCGGGGAGGCGACCGTCTGCACCGAGTCGAGGATCAGCAGCGACGGCTTCACCGCGTCCAAGTGGCCGAGGACGGCGGCGAGGTCGGTCTCCGCGGCGAGGTACAGATGGTCGTCGATGGCCTTGATGCGGTCGGCGCGCAGCCGGACCTGGCTCGCCGACTCCTCGCCCGTGACGTACAGCGTGCGGTGCTCGTCGCTCGCCGACTTGGCCGCCACGTCGAGCAGGAGCGTGGACTTGCCCACGCCGGGCTCGCCCGCCAGCAGCACGACCGCGCCGGGGACGAGGCCGCCGCCCAGGACGCGGTCCAGCTCGGGCACGCCGGTGGAGCGGGCGGTGGCCTGCCGGCCGTCCACCTGGCCGATGGGCAGGGCGGAGGTGGTGACGCGGCCGGGTGCCGTCGTGCGCACCGCGGGCGCGCCGTACTCCTCGACCGTCCCCCATGCCTGGCATTCGGGGCAGCGGCCGAGCCACTTCGTCGTCTGCCAGCCGCACTCGGTGCAGCGGAAGGCGGGGCGGTCCTTGGCGGTCTTCGTACGGGCAGCCATGGACGAAACCGTAGCCGCCCGCACTGACAACGCCCGCCGCGGCTCAGTTTCCGCGCCTCACCTCCGCACCTGCGTGCAGGCGACCTCCACGTCGGCGCCGTACGGCTCGATCGTGGTCTTCGTGCCGGTCGTGGTGCCGGACAGGCACAGCGAGCCGCCCATCACGCGCAGGTCGAGCGTGAACTCGACGCCCCCACGCGCGCGTTGCGGGCCGTCGATGCGCTCCTCGATGTAGCCGAGCTTGCGCAGGACCGCGGCGACGTCCTGCGGCGCCGGGTCGGCGCTGCCGGCGGCGAGGGCCTTGGTGATGCGGCTCGTGTGCCGGCGGGCCTCGCACTTCTCGACGGGGCTCAGCTCGATCTCCTGCCGGGCCTCCTCGGGGTCGCGCGGCTCGCTCGTGGGCGGCGGCTCGTCGGGGAGGGGCAGTTCGTCGGGGAGGGGCGCGTCGGAAGGAACCTCTTCCATGGCTTCCGAATCCTCCGGGGGCACCGCGGTCTCAAGCTCCGGTGCGCACGGCTCGACGACCGTGTTGAGGAGCATCATGAACGCGAGGAACTCGGAGTCGCCGGACTCGTCGTCGGCCGGGTCGGGCCGGGGTGTGGCGGAAGCGGAGGAACCGGCCCGGACCTGGTCGACCTCGGTCCGCGCGGTCGGGTCCGCCGCCCGTTCGGTGCCGCAGCCCGCGAGCGCGAGCCCGCACAGCGCGGTCAGTGCCGCGATCGGCATCAGGGAAATCAGGGAAGTTCGTCTCATGTCGGAAGTCTGTGAGCCAGCAAGAGATCGGACATGAGTACGACTACTCAGAAGATGGCGTGCATCACACTCAGTGCGGCGCACCGGCCGCCGGGCGATGCGCGCCGTCGGTAACCGGCCATCGCTGTCAGGAACAAGCCACGGAACGAAGGGTTCCTGTCCCCTTATGAGGGATCGTTTCACCCGTACGGAGTAAAAGTGCTCAAGGTGGAAGAAGGGGCGATCGCCCGCGTCCTACCGTCCACGGGTGATGAGCAGCAGTCCGCAGACCTCGACCCGCACCACCGGCGCACATCGGGCGCAACGGGAGGCGCGCGATCGCGGTGCCGCGCGCACACTGGCGCAGCGGCCACCCGCGCGCTACGAGCCGTACCTGGACGGCCTGTTCACCTACTGCCTGTCGGTGCTGTGCGACCACGACGCGGCCACCGCCGCGCTCGGTGACGTCCTCGCGCTCGCCGAGAAGCGCCGCGGCCCGGACGCGGCGGGCGACCGCCGGGCCTGGCTCTACGCGCTCGCCCGCTGGGCCTGTCTGCGCAAGCTGGCCGAGGCCAAGCAGAAACGTCAGGCCACCCACGCGGCGGGCCGCCACACCGGCGACCGGAACACCGTCGACCGCAAGGCCGCCCCGCCCGTCTCCGAGGAGGTCCAGGAGGAGCGCCGGCGTGAACTCGCCCTGCTCGCCTGGCCGGAGGCCGCCGGCACCACCCCGGAGCAGCGCGAGGCCCTCGAACTCGCCGTGCGCCACCACCTCGCCGCCCACGAGGTCGCCGCCGTCCTCGGCATGGACCTCGCCGCCGCCCGTGAACTGCTCTCGGCCGCCGCCTGCGAGGTCGAGCGCACCCGCGCGGCCCTCGCCGTCGTGGAGACCGGCAGCTGCCCGGGCGTCGCCCGCCTCACCGGCGACCACCAGCTGGTGCTCAGCACGGCCGTACGCCGTGAGCTGGTCCGGCATGTCGACGACTGCCCGCGCTGCCGCCGTACCGCCGAGCGCGCGATCACCGGCCGCTGGCCCGGCGCGAGCGTCACGCCCTCGGAGCTGCCCGTCCTGGAGGCGCCCCGCGCGACCCTGCACGTCGCCATGGCGCACTTCCCGCGCGCGCGGGGCGCCGCCGCACCGCGCTTCGACCGGCGCGGCTTCCCGATGGACCCCAAGGACCGCGCGGCCCGTCGCGACCGCCTCCGCGCGCGTGCCGTCACCACGACCGTCGTCGCCACCGTCGTAGCGGCCCCGGTCCTGGCGCTCTGGGCCGCCTACCGAGGCACCCCCACCGCCGAGGGCGGCGAGGGCCGCTCGGCCTCCGCCAGCGAGGCACGCGGCCCGGGCGGCCTGGACGGCGAGGCGGTCGGCGACGGCTACGAGAACGCGGGCAACGCCAGCACCCAGCCCGGCGACCGCTTCACCAAGGGCAACAAACCCGATGTGTCCGTGGAGGTCATCAGCGTCGCGGGCGCCGGCAAGAAGGGCGCCGGCCATCTGGAGGTGGCGGCCGGCAACAGCGGCGACACCACGCTGATCACCCTCACCGCGACCGGTGAGACCCCGGTCCGCTGGTCCGCGACCACCGGCGCCTCCTGGCTCTACCTCAGCCAGTCCGCGGGAACCCTCGGCCCCGGCGAGTCGTTGACGATCAAGGTGTACGTGGACCATCTGCGCGAGCCGTCCGGCTACTGGAGCGCGCGGGTGGCCGTGTCACCGGCCGGCGCCGTCGTCTCCATCGGGGGCTACGGCACCGCGCCCACCCCGACCGACCCCGGCACCCCCGTCGACCCGCCGCCCTCGTCCGACGACCCCGACCCGACACCCACCACGTCAGCCCCTACGGACCCGACGCCGAGCGACCCACCGCCCTCGTCGCCCGACCCGGACCCGACCGACCCGACCCCGTCGGACCCGGCGAGCTCGCCGCCGCCCAGCGACAGCGGCGACCCGAGCCCGTCGACGTCGTAGACCGGTCGCCGATGGACCGGGGCGTAGCCGGTCGTCGACGGACCGTGTCGTGAGCCGGTCGTCGATGGACCGGGTCGTGGGCCGGTCGCGGGTGGACCGGGTCGTGGGCCGGTCGCCTATGGACCGGTCAGGCCACCGGATCCGCGGGATGCGGTGCCAGCAGGGGCAGCTGCGAGGCCAGCCGCTCCTCGCACAGCTCGACCAGCCGGTCGTAGCCGGCCTTGCCCATCAGCTCGGTCAGCTCCGGGCCGTAGGACACGTACACCGGGTCGCCCGCGCCGTGCGCCGAGGTGGCCGACGTGCACCACCAGTGCAGGTCATGGCCGCCCGGACCCCAGCCGCGCCGGTCGTACTCACCGATCGACACCTGAAGCACCCGGGTGTCGTCGGGCCGGTCGATCCACTCGTACGTCCGCCGCACCGGAAGCTGCCAGCAGACGTCCGGCTTGGTCTCCAGCGGCTCGCGGCCCTCCTTTATGGCCAGGATGTGCAGCGAGCAGCCCGCGCCACCGGCGAAGCCGGGACGGTTCTGGAAGATGCAGGAGCCCTGGTAGGGGCGGGTCTGCCGGTCGCCGTCCTCGTCCTCCGAGATCCAGCCGTGTTCCCGGCCCTCGTCGTGGAACTGCCAGATCTCCGGAGTGAGCCTGGCCACATGCCCGGCCACCCGCTGCTCGTCGTCCTCGTCGGAGAAGTGGGCGCCCAGCGTGCAGCACCCGTCGTCCGCGCGGCCCGCCTGGATGCCCTGGCAGCCGCTGCCGAAGATGCAGTTCCAGCGAGAGGTCAGCCATGTCAGATCGCACCGGAAGACCTGCTCGTCGTCCGCCGGATCAGGGAACTCCACCCACGCGCGCGCGAAGTCGAGCCCCTTCTCGTCCGCTGCCCGGGCCTTCTTCGACATCTTCGGAGACTTCACCTCGGTCATCAGCTGTGACTTCTGGGAGTCCGCCGACGCTGCCGACGACTTCGCCGACGACTTCACCTGCGACTTCGCCTGCGAAGAAGCGCCGGAGGCAGTGGCGGCCTGCTCATTCTTCGCCTTTTTGGTCTTTGGCACGCGTCCAGGGTAAGTCGCCCAGGAAGGCTCCGGGGACGGCGGACGGCTCGGCTGGCAGTAGCGTTCCGTACATGAGACTCGGTGTCCTCGACGTGGGATCGAACACGGTGCATCTCCTGGTGGTGGATGCACACCCTGGCGCGCGCCCGCTGCCCGCGCACTCGCACAAGGTGGAGCTGCGCCTCGCCCAACTCCTCGACGAGGCCGGGGCCGTCAGCCCCGAAGGGGTCGACAAACTCATCGCGGTCGTCCGCGAGGCCCTCCAGGCCGCCGAGGACAAGGGCGTCGAGGACCTCCTGCCGTTTGCCACCTCCGCCGTGCGGGAGGCCAGCAACGCCGACGACGTCCTCGCGCGCGTGCAGGCCGAGACCGGCGTCGAGCTCCAGGTCCTCACCGGCGCCGAAGAGGCCCGCCTCACCTTCCTCGCGGCCCGCCGCTGGTTCGGCTGGTCGGCCGGGAAGCTGCTCGTCCTCGACATCGGCGGCGGCAGCCTGGAGATCGCGTACGGCATCGACGAGGAGCCCGACGCGGCCGTCTCGCTGCCGCTCGGCGCGGGCCGCCTCACCGCCGGCTGGCTGCCGGGCGACCCGCCGGACCCGGAGGCGATAAGGGCCCTACGACGCCACGTCCGCGCCCAGATCGCCCGCACGGTCGGCGAGTTCACCCGCTTCGGCGCCCCCGACCACGTCGTCGCCACCTCCAAGACCTTCAAGCAGCTGGCCCGTCTGGCCGGCGCCGCCCGCTCCGCCGAGGGCCTCTACGTCCAGCGCGAGCTGAAGCGGGAGTCCCTGGAGGCGTGGGTACCGCAGCTGGCGGGGATGACGGTGGCACAGCGGTCCGAACTCCCGGGAGTCTCGGAGGGCCGGGCCGGCCAGCTGCTCGCGGGGGCGTTGGTGGCGGAGGGCGCGATGGACCTGTTCGGGGTGGAGAAGCTGGAGATCTGTCCGTGGGCGCTGCGAGAAGGCGTGATCCTACGGCGACTTGATCACATGGGCTCGGTGTGACGCCCGCCCGTGGCAAACCCCACAACGGCGAATAGGCACCCCGCATCCACCCGACCGAACCCTTTAGGCTGACCCACGTGGCAGAACCAGTCGTACGGATCCCGGACGCGAAGGTGGCGCTCTCCACGGCCTCCGTGTACCCGGAGTCCACGGCGACGGCCTTCGAGATCGCCGCACGCCTCGGCTACGACGGCGTCGAGGTCATGGTGTGGACCGACCCCGTCAGCCAGGACATGGAAGCCCTGCGCAGACTGAGCGACTACCACCAGATCCCGATCCTCGCCGTGCACGCCCCCTGCCTGCTCATCACGCAGCGCGTGTGGTCGACGGACCCCTGGGTCAAGCTCCAGCGCGCCCAGGCCGCCGCCGAGAAGCTCGGCGCGAGCACCGTCGTCGTCCATCCCCCGTTCCGCTGGCAGCGCCAGTACGCCCGCGACTTCGTCGAGGGCATCTGGCGGATGGCGAACGAGACGGACGTACGGTTCGCCGTCGAGAACATGTACCCGTGGCGCTACCGCGACCGCGAGATGCTCGCGTACGCCCCCGACTGGGACGTCACCAAAGAGGACTACCGGCACTTCACGATCGACCTCAGCCATTCCGCGACGGCCCGCGTCGACGCGATGGAGATGGTCGACCGCATGGGCGACCGCCTCGGCCACGTCCACCTCGCCGACGGCCGCGGCTCCGCGAAGGACGAGCACCTCGTCCCGGGGCGCGGCAACCAGCCCTGCGCCGAGCTGCTGGAACGTCTCGCCCTGAGCGGCTTCGACGGCCATGTCGTCATCGAGGTCAACACCCGGCGCGCGATGTCCAGCGCCGAACGTGAAGCCGACCTCGCGGAGGCGCTGGCGTACACCCGGCTGCATCTGGCGTCGGCCGTGAAGGCGCAGAGGCTGCCGTGACCGACGGCGTCACCGCGCGCAAGCGGGGCCGGCCTCCTCGTACGGAATCGGCCGACACCCGCGACCGCATCCTGGCCGCCGCCCGCGAGGAGTTCTCCGAGCGGGGGTACGAGAAGACGTCGGTGCGCGGCATCGCGAAGGCCGCCGGCGTCGACTCGGCCCTGGTCCACCACTACTTCGGCACCAAGGAGCAGGTCTTCGAGGCGGCCGTGGAGGTGGCCTTCGCGCCGGCGCTGGTCGTGCGGGACACGGTGCTGGAAGGGTCGGTGGAGGACGTCGGCGAGCGGATGACCCGGATGATCTTCGGGCTCTGGGAGAACCCGGTGACCCGGGCGCCGCTGCTCGCGATCGTCCGCTCGGCGGTGAACAACGAGGCCGCGGCCAGCGTCTTCCGCCGCCTCGTCTCCGCACAGCTGCTGCGCCGGATCGCCGGGGAGCTCGACGCCCCGGACGCGGAACTGCGCGCCGAGCTGGCGGCCGCGCAGCTGGTCGGGATCGCGATGCTGCGGTACGTGATCAAGGTGGAGCCGCTGGCGTCGGCGGATGTGGAGCAGATCATCGCGCGGGTGGCGCCGGTGGTGCAGGGGCATCTGACCGGGGCGTGAGTACCGGGTGAGCTGAGACGGTCGTCCCGCATTCCGGACATCGTGTCCGCCCCCTGGATGACCGGCGTACGCTCGATAACAGCCACAACTGTCAGAAGGAGCGAGCGACGATGCCCGAGCTGAGGTCCCGCACAGTCACCCACGGCCGCAACATGGCGGGCGCCCGCGCCCTTATGCGCGCCTCCGGTGTACCCGGCGCGGACATCGGCCGCAAGCCGATCATCGCCGTCGCGAACTCCTTCACCGAGTTCGTGCCGGGCCACACCCACCTCCAGCCGGTCGGCCGGATCGTCTCCGAGGCGATCCGCGAGGCCGGCGGCATCCCGCGCGAGTTCAACACGATCGCCGTCGACGACGGCATCGCGATGGGCCACGGCGGCATGCTGTACTCCCTCCCGTCCCGCGACCTGATCGCGGACTCGGTCGAGTACATGGTCGAGGCCCACTGCGCCGACGCGCTGATCTGCATCTCCAACTGCGACAAGATCACGCCGGGCATGCTCAACGCGGCCCTGCGGCTGAACATCCCGACGGTCTTCGTCTCCGGCGGCCCGATGGAGTCCGGCCGCGCCACCCTCGTGGACGGCACGGTCCGCACGCTCGACCTGGTCGACGCGATCTCCGACGCCGTGAACGACAAGATCTCGGACGAGGACATCCTCCGTATCGAGGAGAACGCCTGCCCGACCTGCGGCTCCTGTTCCGGCATGTTCACCGCCAACTCGATGAACTGCCTGACGGAGGCCATCGGCCTCTCGCTCCCCGGCAACGGCTCGGTCCTGGCCACGCACACGGCCCGCCGCCGCCTGTACGAGGACGCGGCCCGCACGGTCATGGACATCACCCGGCGCTACTACGAGCAGGACGACGAGACGGTCCTGCCGCGCTCGATCGCCTCCTTCGCGGCCTTCGAGAACGCGATGGCGCTCGACATCGCGATGGGCGGCTCGACCAACACGATCCTGCACCTGCTGGCCGCCGCCCAGGAGGCGGAGGTCCCCTTCGGCCTCGCCGAGATCGACGCGGTCTCGCGCCGGGTGCCCTGCCTGGCGAAGGTCGCGCCGAACGTCGCGAAGAACCGCACGTACTACATGGAGGACGTGCACCGCGCGGGCGGCATCCCGGCCCTCCTCGGCGAACTGCACCGCGCGGGTCTGCTCAACGAGGACGTCCACTCGGTCCACAGCCCGTCGCTCGCGGACTGGCTGAAGACGTGGGACGTCCGCGGCGGCTCCCCGTCGGCGGACGCGGTGGAACTGTGGCACGCGGCCCCCGGCTGCGTCCGCTCCGCCGAGGCCTTCTCCCAGTCGGAGCGCTGGGAGGCCCTGGACGAGGACGCGGAGGGCGGCTGCATCCGGTCCGCCGAGCACGCGTACTCCAAGGACGGTGGCCTGGCGGTCCTCAAGGGCAACCTGGCGGTCGACGGCTGCGTCGTGAAGACGGCCGGCGTCGACGAGTCCATCTGGACGTTCGAGGGCCCCGCGGTCGTCTGCGAGTCCCAGGAAGAGGCCGTCCAGAAGATCCTCCTGAAGGAGATCAAGGAGGGCGACGTGGTGGTCATCCGCTACGAGGGCCCCAAGGGCGGCCCGGGCATGCAGGAGATGCTCTACCCGACCTCGTACCTGAAGGGCCGCGGCCTCGGCAAGGCCTGCGCGCTCGTCACCGACGGCCGCTTCTCCGGCGGCACCTCGGGTCTGTCGATCGGCCACGCCTCCCCGGAGGCCGCCGCGGGCGGCACGATCGCCCTCGTCGAGGACGGCGACCGCATCCGCATCGACATCCCGGGCCGCACGATCGACCTCCTGGTCGACGACGCGGAACTGGCCCGCCGCGAGCAGGCGCTGGGCGGGGCGTACGTCCCCAAGAACCGCGAGCGCAAGGTCTCCGCCGCGCTGAAGGCGTACGCCGCGATGGCGACGAGCGCGGACAAGGGCGCGGTGCGGGACGTGTCGAAGCTGGGCTGAACCTACTGACCCACGGGGCCGCCTCCTGCTCGGGGGCGGCCCTTTCCGCTGCTACCAGGCGGCGGGGTCACGCGAGCTACCAGGCGGCGGGGTCACGCGCGTCGACGGCGAAGACGGTGCCGTCGGGGGCGGTGGCGTAGAGGTGGCCGTGGGCGAGCAAGGGGCCGGGCAGAGCGCCGGCGACCCGGCCCGAGGCAGCGTCCAGGCGTACCGGGGTCTGCCCGACGAGGCGGCCGTTGTGAGCGTCCACGGCCAGCAGCCGGCCGTCGGCGGCGACGAAGAACACATGGGTGCCGTCGGAGACGGGAACAGAGCCTCTGCTCACGGCCGTCTCGAGGTGCCACAGCCGCTTGCGCGCCGCCATGTCCACGGCATCGAGCGAGCCGCCCGAGCCGAGGAGGTAGACGACGTTTCCGTGGACGGCCGCCAGGGCGTCGGCGCGCGGCACCGGGAGCGCCGTCCGGCGCGTCGACTTGGTGGACGGCGTGTAGCGGACGACGGCGTCCGTGTCGTCGTAGACCTTGTCGGTGGCGAGGAAGAAAAGGGATCCGCCCTGCACACCGATCAGCGTCAGTTTCCCGTCCAGCCGTGCGTCCCAGCGCACTGATCCGGTGGCCGGGTCCACGGCCGTGACCCGGGTCTTCGACGCGTCGACCGAGGGGTTCGTCGCGTACGCCAGTGGATCTCCGGCGAAGGAGGCGAAGGACGGCAGAGGGTGCCCCGGAATCCGTCGGCTCCACCTCGGGTCGCCCGTCGACGCGTCCACCGCGCTGACGGTCCCGTCGAGGCCGGTGAGGAGGATCGTGCCCCCGGCGGCCTGCATCGCGTTGTGCGCGGGCATCTTTCGCTGCCATCGGGCCTTGCCCGAGGTGGGGTCCAGCGCTTCCAGACGCCGGCCCTCGTCCGTCATCGGCTGCACGAGCCCGGCTGCCAGGACCGGCGGCCTGGTCACGCTCGGCGTGTCCATCGGGTGCCGCCAGAGCACGCTGCCGTCGGACGGGTCGAGGCCGAAGACCGCGCCAGGGCGAGCGCAGAACAACTGCTGTCTTCCGTACGAGCATTGAGCGGCGCCCGCTCCGTCGGGCACCGGATTCGCTTCCCAGCCGGTGAACCGGGAGGCGGAGACCGAGGGTGTGTCGCCACCCTCCGGTGTTGTGCCGCTGCCGCCGAGCAGCCGGACCGAGGTAAGGACTCCGGCCACGACGAGTACGCATGCTGCGGCGGCGATGGCCGTCTTCCGGCCAGGGCGTCTCCGAGGCCGGGACCGCGGCGGTGCGGACTCGGATCTCGGCGCGTCCCCGGACCGTTGGGCCGGTATGAAGGCCTGCGTGTCGTACGAGGCCGCGACCGACCGCAGCGCACGCATCAACTCGTCGGGAGTGGGCCGGTCCTCGGGCTCCTTGGCCAGGCAGCGCAGTACCAGCGGCGCGAGGTTCTCCGGTACTCCGGTCAGGTCCGGCTCGTCGTGTACGACCTGGTAGGCGACGACATACGGACTGTCGGAGTCGAACGGCCCGCGTCCGGTCGCCGCGTGCACCATCACGGACCCGAGCGCGAAGACGTCGGCTGCGGGCCCCACCTCTCGGGGTCGCCGGAACTGCTCGGGCGCCATGAAGGGCGGAGTGCCGATCAGTTTCCCGGTCTCGGTGCGCAGTTCGCTGTCCTTTGGCCGGGAAATGCCGAAGTCGATGACCTTCGGACCGTCGTCGGCGAGCAGCACGTTGCTCGGTTTGAGGTCACGGTGCACCACGCCGACACGGTGGATGTCCCGCAGCGCCTCCGCCAGCCCGGCCATCAGGCGGCGCAACTGGGCCGGGTCCATGGGACCGTTCCGCTTCACATGGTCGGACAGCGTCGGGCCAGGGATGAACAGGGTGGCCATCCAAGGCCGTTCGGCCTCCGGATCGGCATCCACGACGGACGCGGTGAACGCCCCGCTCACCCTCCGGGCGGCGGCCACCTCCTGCCGGAACCGTCCCCTGAACTCGGGGTCCTTCGCGAACTCGGCGTGCACGATCTTCACCGCGAGCTTCATCCCCGAGGTGCTCCGCGCGAGATGCACGACACCCATCCCGCCGGACCCGAGGCAGGACTCCAGACGGTAGTGACCGGCGTACTCCGGAAGTTCCGCTTCCGCGCCCGCTCCGGTATTGCGCTGTGGCGCCATGGGACCACCCCCGTGCTGTTCGTCCGCGCGCGCGACGCACGGAGCCTAGTCGATGACTCGTACGAGACAGAGGCGGCTTGCTAGTCTCCCTGCGCGAGTTGCGCACATCTGTTTGATGGCGTGATTCGGGGGAATCAACGGGGCCCCATGGCAGTCATGGGGTTCAACGGGGGAGGTTTTTCATGTCTGTCGACCGTGTGGAAGAGGCTGAGGGCGTCCAGGAGATCGAGACCCTGTCGGCGTCGGTCCGCTACTACTCCATCGCGCCGGGTGTCCGTCTCAACGTCCGCAGCGGCCCCGGCACCCAATTCAGCATCGTGCGGGTCCTGACCGAGGGCTCCAAGGTGCCGATCTACTGCCAGGCGCCGGGGACGACGGTGACGGGTCCGTACGGCACGTCGAACATCTGGGACAACATCAGCTACGGCCAGTACGTCTCGGACGCCTACGTCCAGACCGGCAGCGACGGCTATGTCGCGGACCGCTGCGGCTGACCCGCGACGCCCGAGCCTCACGGCACATCCGCCACCTGGAACCACGTCCACGACGACGAGTTGGTCCCGAACGCGTACGTGAACATCGCGGAGGCGGCCCGGTCCGCCTCCGCTGCACATTCCGAACCCGGCTCTCGTCCAAGGGACTCCGATGAAGACCTGGAACCGCAGATCCGTCCTGCTCGCCGGCGCCACCGGCGCCTTCATCACGGTGAGCGCCGCCGCCACCGCCGACGCGGCCGTGCGCTACTACCCGGTCGCCCCGGGGTACCGGCTGAACGTCCGCAGTGGCCCCGGCACCAGCTATCCCATCGTCAGAGTCCTCGCCGAAGGCGCCCAGGTCGCGATCCTCTGCCAGACGCCGGGGACGACGGTGACGGGTCCGTACGGCACGTCGAACATCTGGGACTGCATCTACAGCGGTGAGTACGTGTCGGACACCTACGTGCAGACGGGCAGCGACGGGTACATCCGCCCCCGCTGCGCACTCTGATCACCAGGAAGGTCCAAAGAAACCCTCATGACATTGCTGAAGCGCAGCTCCCTCCTGCTGGCAAGCACCGCCGCCGCGTTCCTCACCGTGCTCGGCGCCGCCTCCCAGGCCTCCGCCGCGGGCTACCCGGTGGTCGGCACCTCGGACGTGAACGCCCGGAGCGGCCCGGGAACCAGCTACCAGATCATCAAGACCTACAAGCCGGGCCAGAACCTCACGCTCGTCTGCCAGACGCCGGGCGAGACCATCACCGGCCCGCTCGGCACCTCGAACATCTGGGACAAGACCGCCGACGGCGTCTATGTCTCGGACACCTATGTGAAGACGGGCAGCGACGGCTATGTGACCCGGCGCTGCTGAGCCCCCGCGGAGCCCGCGCCCGCCCCGGAGCCATAATCGACGCGTGAGCGACGACAACGGCACCCAGGAAACCCCCGCGGGCTCCGCGCCCGGCCCCCGGCCGGAACCCATCCGGTTCTTCGGCACGACCTGGGTCGACCACGCCAACGGCTACACGGTCCGCCGTGTCGGCGCGGCCGTCGGCTCCCTCGCCGCCGCCGTCGCCTCCTGCCTGGTCCTGCGCTTCGCATACGAGGGCCTCGCGATCGCGGACATCGGCAGCTTCGTCACCCTCCTCATGGTCGTGATGTTCGCGATCTGCAGCGCCCTCGCCTTCCGGCACACCTGGGACGGCTTCACCAAGCGCCCTGACCCCGACCGCCAGGCCTCCCTGCGCGGCCTGCTCGCCATCGGCTTCGTCGGCTCGCTCCTCGCCTACTTCTTCCGCTCCCTCACCGAGGCCCCCGGCGAGAAGCTCCACCGCGAGGAGTACGAGGCCGCCCTCAAGCAGTACGAGAAGCGCACCACCCGCCGCTCCGGCAACCCGAAGAAGCGCCGCCGCTCCTGAGCACCCGCGGCCACCGCACTCCCTCTCACCGAAAACTCACTGCACCCTGCATCCACCTCCGCCACCATGGCGGTATGACGACGGCCTCCTCGCACAGCGCCCGTGCCCAGTCCTTCAACGCTGCCGCTGCCCAGTACGCGGCGAACCGCCCGTCCTACCCGCCCGCCCTCTTCGACGCCGTCGAGGACCTCGCGGGCCGGCCCCTCACCGGCGCCCGCGTCGCGGACGTCGGCGCCGGCACCGGGATCGCCACCGCCCTGCTGCACGCCCGCGGCGCGGACGTGCTCGCGGTCGAACCCGGCGAGGGTATGGCCGCCCAGTTCCGTCGCAGCAACCCCGGCATCCCGATCGTGCGGGGCGACGGCAACACCCTTCCCCTGGCGGACGCCTCCGTCGACCTCCTCACCTACGCCCAGGCCTGGCACTGGACCGACCCCGCCCTGGCCGTCCCGGAGGCCCTCCGGGTGCTGCGGCCGGGCGGCGCGCTCGCGCTGTGGTGGAACACCGACGCCCTCGATGTGCCATGGCTCGCCGACGCCGCGCGACGGATGGGGCGCCACTTCGCCGTGGACGTCCCCGCCGAGCAGCGGAACGTCAACCCCCGGCTCATCGACCCCTCCGGCCGCCTCGACTTCAGTGAGCGCGTGGTCCGCTGGAGCCGCCGCGTCCCCGTCGACACCCACCTCGCCAACCTTGGCAGCCACTCGATCTTCCTGGTCGCCGAGGAGGAACACACCGCGGCCTTCCTCGCCGAGGAGCGCCGGCATCTGCTTCAGGTCTTCCCGGACGGAATCGCCGAGGTCACCTATGACGTGAAGCTGCTGGTCGCCCGCAACGCCTGACCCCGCCCGGCGGCCCACCCCTCCAGGGCCGCCGCGCACGCATGGTCCAGATGCCGCAGCCCGCCCAACTCCAGCCGCACCTCCCGGTCGCGCGGCAACGCCTCCAACGCGTCCAGCAGCTTGGGCAGCCGCAGGAACGTCGCATGCCCCAGCACCCGGACGACGAGCCCCGCCTCACCGCGGTCCTCGGTCTCCACATGCACATGGCTGGCATCCCACGCGGTCTTCGCCACCGCCAGCGCCAACCCCACCAACACCCCCTCGAACAAGTTCCCCACGACGATCGCCGTCGCCGTCACCACCAGCACGACCACCTCCCCGCGATGCCCGCGCCACAACACCCGCACCCCCCGCACCGGCACGAGCTTGCACCCGGCGTGCACCAGCAGCGCGGCCAGCGCCGCCACCGGAATCACCCCGAGCACCCCGGGCACGACGACCGTGAACAGCAGCAGCCACACCCCGTGCAGCACCCGGGAGGCCTTGGTCTCGGCACCCGCCTGAACATTCGCCGCGCTCCGCACGATCACCGCGGTCATCGGCAACGCCCCGAGCACCCCGCACACCGTGTTGCCCGCGCCCTGCGCGATCAGCTCACGGTCGTAGTCCGTACGCCGCCCGTCATGCAGCCGGTCCACCGCCGCCGCGCTGAACAGGGACTCCGCCGACGCGATCAACGCGAACGCCACGACCGTCCCCAGCACGCCCACTTCCGTCAGCCGCCCGACATCCGCGGCCTCCGGCAGCCGTACGGCATCCAGCAGCCCGCGCACTTCGACCCGCCGCACCTCCAGGCCGAACACCCCGGTCACCGCCGCCGCGAGGCCGACCGCGACCAGCGGCGCGGGCACCAGGCGAGCCCCGCGCTTCCATCGCGGCCACAGCAGCAGTACGGCAATGGTGGCACCCCCCACTGACAACGCCACCGGGTCCAGCAACGACGGCAACGACACCAGCCCGGTGAGCTTCCCCAACCCGCCGCCCGGCGCGGTCACATCGCCCAGCGCGTACACCTGACCGGCGACCAGGACGAGCCCGATCCCGGCGAGCATCCCCTGCACGACCGCCACGGACACGGCCCTGAACCACCGCCCGAGCCGCAGCACCCCGAGCCCGAGCTGCACCAGCCCGGCCCCGAACACCAGCACCCCGAGCGCCCCGACCCCGTACCGGTGCACGGCCTCGTAGACCAGCACCGTGAGCCCCGCCGCCGGCCCGCTCACCTGGAGGCTGCTGCCCGGCAGCGCCCCGGCGACCAGCCCGCCGACGATCCCGGTCACCAGCCCCAACTCGGCAGGCACACCGGAGGCGATGGCGACTCCCACACACAGCGGCAGCGCCACGAGAAACACGACGAGGGAAGCGAACAGATCGGCCTTGCGTACGCGAGCGCGCAGTACACGCATGACAGGAGCACCTCCGGTTACGAAGCCATGGGAGCCACGGGAGATGCGTGGGCGTGCCGCGTCGGGGGAGTACGCGGCACTGAAACCCATTGTCGGGAGCGGGAGTTGATCGCGCAGCCCGTTCCGCTGAGCCACCGGGGGCTCCGGAGGCGCAGGAACCGGACGACCCGCCTCCGATCACTCCACCACGCGCCTGCGCCACCGAACCTGCCGTCACGCGCCCGCGCCACCGGTCATCCCGCAGGCGCGCCGCTTGACGGGTGCTGGGCGCGAGAGCATTATTCATCGCATGATGAATTATCTGTCCGGCTCACCCACCGAACCCGGCCCACCCAACGAGCCCGGCTCAGCCGACACCCCCGCCGTCCACGCCGCAGGCCTCACCGTCATCCGCGGCCCCCGCACCGTCCTGCGCGGCCTCGACTTCACCGTCCCCCGCGGCCAGATCACCGGACTGCTCGGCCCCTCCGGCTGCGGCAAATCCACCCTCATGCGCTCCGTCGTCGGCACCCAGGCCAAGGTCACCGGCACCCTCGACGTCCTCGGCCGCCCCGCCGGACACCCCACCCTGCGCACCCGCATCGGCTACGTCACCCAAGCCCCCTCCGTCTACGACGACCTGACCGTCCGCCAGAACCTCGACTACTTCGCCGCGATCCTCGCCCCCGGCCACGCCGCCTCCGAACGCCGCCACTCCGACGTCACCCGAGTCATCGAGGACGTCGACCTCACCAGCCACGCCGACTCCCTCGCCGGCAACCTCTCCGGCGGCCAGCGCAGCCGCGTCTCCCTGGCCGTGGCCCTCCTCGGCACACCCGAACTCCTCGTCCTGGACGAACCGACCGTCGGCCTGGACCCCGTCCTGCGCCGCGACCTGTGGAACCTCTTCCACGACATCACCGCCCAACGCGGCGCCACCCTCCTCATCTCCTCCCACGTCATGGACGAGGCCGAGCGCTGCCACCGCCTCCTCCTCATGCGCGAGGGCGAGATCCTCGCCGACGACACCCCGGACGCCCTGCGCACCCGCACCGGCTCCGAGACCGTCGAAGACGCATTCCTGCACCTCGTGGACGAGGCCGTCGCGGCCGGACGCAACAAGGAGACGACCCGATGAGCACCACGACCACCACCCCGCCGATCGCCCCGGCCCCGATCAGCCCCCTCAACGCCTCCCGCACCCTCGCCACCGCCGCCCGCGTCCTGCGCCAGCTCCGCCACGACCCACGCTCGATCGCGCTGATGATCCTGGTGCCCTGCGTGATGCTGTTCCTGCTGCGCTACGTCTTCGACGGCAGCCCGCAGACCTTCGACAACATCGGCGCCTCCCTCCTCGGGATCTTCCCGCTGATCACGATGTTCCTGGTCACCTCCATCGCCACCCTCCGCGAACGCACCTCCGGCACCCTCGAACGCCTCCTCGCCATGCCGCTGGGCAAAGGCGACCTCATCGCCGGCTACGCCCTCGCCTTCGGCACCCTCGCGATCATCCAGTCCACCCTCGCCACCGCCCTCGCCCTCTGGGGCCTCGGCCTCGACGTCACCGGCAGCCCCTGGCTGCTGCTCCTGGTGGCCCTGCTCGACGCCCTCCTCGGCACCGCCCTCGGCCTGTTCGTCTCGGCCTTCGCCTCCTCCGAGTTCCAGGCCGTCCAGTTCATGCCGGCCGTGATCTTCCCCCAGCTCCTCCTCTGCGGCCTGTTCACGCCCCGCGACAACATGCACCCCGTCCTGGAGGCCATCTCCGACGTCCTCCCCATGTCCTACGCCGTCGACGGCATGAACGAGGTCCTCAAGCACACCGACATGACCGCCACCTTCGTCCGCGACATCCTGATCGTGGCCGGCTGCGCCCTCCTGGTCCTGGCCCTCGGAGCCGCGACCCTCAGGCGCAGGACCCAGTAGCCGCACGGGCGCCCACGCCCCGCCCAGCCGTCCGCCCGGACGTCCCGCCCACCGGACAACCGAGCCGCACCCCGACCCCCGGTGCGAGGATGAACCCCGGACGACGCAACCCCCGGAGGGCACCCGCAGCCATGACCCAGAAAGTCGCAGTCCTCGGCACCGGCAAGATCGGCGAAGCCCTGCTCAGCGGAATGATCCGAGGCGGCTGGGCCCCGGCCGACCTCCTCGTCACCGCCCGCCGTCAGGAGCGAGCCGAGGAACTCCAGGCGCGCTACGGAGTCACCCCGGTCACCAACGCCGAGGCCGCCAAGACCGCCGACACCCTGATCCTCACGGTCAAGCCGCAGGACATGGGCACCCTCCTCGCCGAGCTCGCCCCCCACGTCCCCGCCGACCGCCTGATCATCAGCGGCGCGGCAGGCATCCCCACCTCCTTCTTCGAGGAGCGCCTCGCCGCGGGCACCCCGGTCGTCCGCGTCATGACGAACACCCCCGCCCTCGTCGACGAGGCCATGTCCGTCATCTCCGCCGGCAGCCACGCCACCGCCGACCACCTCGCGCACGCCGAGGAGATCTTCGGCGCCGTCGGCAAGACGCTCCGCGTCCCCGAGTCCCAGCAGGACGCCTGCACGGCCCTCTCCGGCTCCGGCCCGGCGTACTTCTTCTACCTGGTCGAAGCCATGACGGACGCCGGCATCCTGCTCGGCCTGCCCCGCGACAAGGCCCACGACCTCATCGTCCAGTCCGCGATCGGCGCCGCCACGATGCTCCGCGACAGCGGCGAGCACCCCGTCAAGCTCCGCGAGAACGTCACGTCCCCCGCGGGCACGACGATCAACGCCATCCGCGAACTCGAGAACCACGGCGTACGAGCAGCCCTCATCGCCGCCCTCGAAGCCGCCCGCGACCGCAGCCGCGAACTGGCCTCCGGCAACAACTGACACCGCCGGCCGCCCCACCCCCGGAAACCTCGGGGAGGGGCGGCCCAGCGCACCCCTAAACGCTCACGCCGATATCAGCGACCGCCGGCAGCAACCCGATCGCCCGATACGCGGCATCCACGGTCGGCCGGGCCATCGCCCGAGCCTTCTCCGCACCATCCCGCAGCACCCCCTCCACATAGCCAGGATCCGCGCACAACTCCTTGTGCCTCTCCTGCACGGGCCTGAGAACCTCCACCACGGCCTCTGCGGTGTCCTTCTTCAAGGCGCCGTACGACTCATATACACCGCCCAGCTCCTCGGGGTTCCCGCCCGAGCAGGCAGCCAGAATCTCCAGCAGATTCGCCACCCCAGGCCGCGCCTCCCGGTCGTACACGACCTCGGCCCCGCTGTCCGTCACCGCCCGCATGACCTTCTTCCGCACCACGTCCGGCTCGTCCAGCAGATAGACGATCCCCGGCCCGACGTCGTCGCTCTTCCCCATCTTCGACACCGGATCCTGAAGATTCATGACCCGAGCGGCCACACCGGGACGCGTGGCCCGAGGCACCACGAAGGAATGGCCGTAGCGCTGGTTGAACCGCACCGCGATGTCCCGCGCCAGCTCCACATGCTGCGACTGGTCGTCCCCGACCGGCACCTCGTCCGTCCGGTACGCCAGGATGTCCGCCGCCATCAATACGGGATACGTCAGCAGCGACAGCCGCACACTCCCCCCACGCTCCCGCTCGCGCGCGGCCTTCTCCTTGTACTGGATCATCCGCCGCATCTCGCCGTCGGTGGCCACGCACTCCAGCAGATACGACAGCCGCGCGTGCTCATCGACATGACTCTGTACGAACACGGTGCACAGCTCCGGATCCAGCCCCGCCGCAAGCAACAGCGTCGCCGCCTGCCGACTGAGACGTCGCACCCGCGCCGGATCGTGGTCCACGGTCAGCGCGTGCAGGTCTACGACGCAGAAGAGCGCGTCGGCCTGGTGCTGATCCACGGCAGCCCACCGCCGCATGGCTCCCAGGTAGTTCCCTAGCGTCAGATGCCCGGTCGGCTTGACCCCACTGAAGACCCGCGTCATCTCTACTCCACTCCATCTCCTGGTCGGGACCGCCCGCCTCTGCGGGCCGTCCCCCTGGAGCTCCGGAGGGAGATACGAGAACGGCCGCCGAGGCGGCGGCCGTTGAGTGCATACGTAGTCCGGCCGCCGTCAGGCGGCCCACCACAGCTGGGTGTACGTACGCGTCGTCATGCGTCCCAGAGTACGCCGGGAGGGTCCCTTCCGGAGCGGAGTTGACACACCCAGACCTGGTCCGTACTGTTCTCCGAGTTGTCCGACGTGAGAGTCGACTCCGGTCGGTCCCCGGACAGCCATTCCGCAGGTACCAGCAAACAATCGATGATCCGTCGTCGTGCGTATCGCCATGCGTATTTGCGAAATGAGGAATCCACGTTCGAAAGGACGCGGGCCCCGATTAGCTCGGGGGCCGGGAATCCGCTAAAGTCTCACTCGTCGGAACGGCCCAACGGCCGGGAAGGCAAGCCCCTCTGACTGGGAGTCAGGCCCGAAAGGATCTGATAGAGTCGGAACCGCCGGAAAGGGAAACGCGAAAGCGGAAACCTGGAAAGCACCGAGGAAATCAGAACCGGAAACGATCTGATAGAGTCGGAAACGCAAGACCGAAGGGAAAAGCCCGGAGGAAAGCCTGAGAGAGTCTCTCGGGTGAATACAAAGGAAGCGTCCGTTCCTTGAGAACTCAACAGCGTGCCAAAAATCAACGCCAGATTAGTTGATACCCCGTCTCCGACCGGTTCCGGTTGGGACGAGGTTCCTTTGAAACAACACAGCGAGGACGCTGTGAACCATCGGATCATTCCTCCGGTGGTTCCGCTCTCGTGGTGTTCATCCCGATTACGGGAAAACATTCACGGAGAGTTTGATCCTGGCTCAGGACGAACGCTGGCGGCGTGCTTAACACATGCAAGTCGAACGATGAACCACTTCGGTGGGGATTAGTGGCGAACGGGTGAGTAACACGTGGGCAATCTGCCCTTCACTCTGGGACAAGCCCTGGAAACGGGGTCTAATACCGGATACCACTTCCACTCGCATGGGTGGGGGTTGAAAGCTCCGGCGGTGAAGGATGAGCCCGCGGCCTATCAGCTTGTTGGTGAGGTAACGGCTCACCAAGGCGACGACGGGTAGCCGGCCTGAGAGGGCGACCGGCCACACTGGGACTGAGACACGGCCCAGACTCCTACGGGAGGCAGCAGTGGGGAATATTGCACAATGGGCGAAAGCCTGATGCAGCGACGCCGCGTGAGGGATGACGGCCTTCGGGTTGTAAACCTCTTTCAGCAGGGAAGAAGCGAAAGTGACGGTACCTGCAGAAGAAGCGCCGGCTAACTACGTGCCAGCAGCCGCGGTAATACGTAGGGCGCAAGCGTTGTCCGGAATTATTGGGCGTAAAGAGCTCGTAGGCGGCTTGTCACGTCGGGTGTGAAAGCCCGGGGCTTAACCCCGGGTCTGCATTCGATACGGGCTAGCTAGAGTGTGGTAGGGGAGATCGGAATTCCTGGTGTAGCGGTGAAATGCGCAGATATCAGGAGGAACACCGGTGGCGAAGGCGGATCTCTGGGCCATTACTGACGCTGAGGAGCGAAAGCGTGGGGAGCGAACAGGATTAGATACCCTGGTAGTCCACGCCGTAAACGGTGGGAACTAGGTGTTGGCGACATTCCACGTCGTCGGTGCCGCAGCTAACGCATTAAGTTCCCCGCCTGGGGAGTACGGCCGCAAGGCTAAAACTCAAAGGAATTGACGGGGGCCCGCACAAGCAGCGGAGCATGTGGCTTAATTCGACGCAACGCGAAGAACCTTACCAAGGCTTGACATACACCGGAAACGGCCAGAGATGGTCGCCCCCTTGTGGTCGGTGTACAGGTGGTGCATGGCTGTCGTCAGCTCGTGTCGTGAGATGTTGGGTTAAGTCCCGCAACGAGCGCAACCCTTGTCCTGTGTTGCCAGCATGCCCTTCGGGGTGATGGGGACTCACAGGAGACCGCCGGGGTCAACTCGGAGGAAGGTGGGGACGACGTCAAGTCATCATGCCCCTTATGTCTTGGGCTGCACACGTGCTACAATGGCAGGTACAATGAGCTGCGAAACCGTGAGGTGGAGCGAATCTCAAAAAGCCTGTCTCAGTTCGGATTGGGGTCTGCAACTCGACCCCATGAAGTCGGAGTTGCTAGTAATCGCAGATCAGCATTGCTGCGGTGAATACGTTCCCGGGCCTTGTACACACCGCCCGTCACGTCACGAAAGTCGGTAACACCCGAAGCCGGTGGCCCAACCCCTTGTGGGAGGGAGCTGTCGAAGGTGGGACCAGCGATTGGGACGAAGTCGTAACAAGGTAGCCGTACCGGAAGGTGCGGCTGGATCACCTCCTTTCTAAGGAGCACTTCTCACCAACTCCGGTTGGTCAGAGGCCAGTACATCGGCGAACGTTCGATGCTGGTTGCTCATGGGTGGAACGTTGATTATTCGGCACTCTCAGTCATCTCGGGCTGCCAGTACTGCTCTTCGGAGCGTGGAACGCTGATCACGAGTGGCGAGGGTGTCGGGCACGCTGTTGGGTGTCTGAAGTAACGGCCGCAAGGTTGTGCTTCGATGCCGGCCCCAGTGAACTCGCCGAGTGTGGCGGGGTGATGGGTGGCTGGTCGTTGTTTGAGAACTGCACAGTGGACGCGAGCATCTGTGGCCAAGTTTTTAAGGGCGCACGGTGGATGCCTTGGCACCAGGAACCGATGAAGGACGTGGGAGGCCACGATAGTCCCCGGGGAGTCGTCAACCAGGCTTTGATCCGGGGGTTTCCGAATGGGGAAACCCGGCAGTCGTCATGGGCTGTCACCCATACCTGAACACATAGGGTATGTGGAGGGAACGCGGGGAAGTGAAACATCTCAGTACCCGCAGGAAGAGAAAACAACCGTGATTCCGGGAGTAGTGGCGAGCGAAACCGGATGAGGCCAAACCGTATGCGTGTGAGACCCGGCAGGGGTTGCGTATACGGGGTTGTGGGATCTCTCTTCTGTCGTCTGCCGGCGACAGGACGAGTCAGAAACCGTTGATGTAGGCGAAGGACATGCGAAAGGTCCGGCGTAGAGGGTAAGACCCCCGTAGTCGAAACGTCAGCGGCTCGTTTGAGAGACACCCAAGTAGCACGGGGCCCGAGAAATCCCGTGTGAATCTGGCGGGACCACCCGCTAAGCCTAAATATTCCCTGGTGACCGATAGCGGATAGTACCGTGAGGGAATGGTGAAAAGTACCGCGGGAGCGGAGTGAAATAGTACCTGAAACCGTGTGCCTACAAGCCGTGGGAGCGTCGCGCATTGAGTTTACTCAATGCGTCGTGACTGCGTGCCTTTTGAAGAATGAGCCTGCGAGTTTGCGGTGTGTTGCGAGGTTAACCCGTGTGGGGAAGCCGTAGCGAAAGCGAGTCCGAATAGGGCGGTTTAGTAGCGCGCTCAAGACCCGAAGCGGAGTGATCTAGCCATGGGCAGGTTGAAGCGGAGGTAAGACTTCGTGGAGGACCGAACCCACCAGGGTTGAAAACCTGGGGGATGACCTGTGGTTAGGGGTGAAAGGCCAATCAAACTCCGTGATAGCTGGTTCTCCCCGAAATGCATTTAGGTGCAGCGTCGTGTGTTTCTTGCCGGAGGTAGAGCACTGGATAGGCGATGGGCCCTACCGGGTTACTGACCTTAGCCAAACTCCGAATGCCGGTAAGTGAGAGCGCGGCAGTGAGACTGTGGGGGATAAGCTCCATGGTCGAGAGGGAAACAGCCCAGAGCATCGACTAAGGCCCCTAAGCGTACGCTAAGTGGGAAAGGATGTGGAGTCGCACAGACAACCAGGAGGTTGGCTTAGAAGCAGCCACCCTTGAAAGAGTGCGTAATAGCTCACTGGTCTAGTGATTCCGCGCCGACAATGTAGCGGGGCTCAAGCGTACCGCCGAAGTCGTGTCATTGCAGCAATAGGGCCAACGCCTGCTGTGATGGGTAGGGGAGCGTCGTCTGCCGGGTGAAGCAGCCGCGGAAGCGAGTTGTGGACGGTTGACGAGTGAGAATGCAGGCATGAGTAGCGATTCACACGTGAGAAACGTGTGCGCCGATTGACTAAGGGTTCCTGGGTCAAGCTGATCTGCCCAGGGTAAGTCGGGACCTAAGGCGAGGCCGACAGGCGTAGTCGATGGATAACCGGTTGATATTCCGGTACCCGCTGTGAAGCGTCAAACATCGAATCCAGTGATGCTAAGGCCGTGAAGCCGCCCCGGAGCCTTCGGGCAAAGGGGAGTGGTGGAGCCGCTGACCCGATCTGGTAGTAGGTGAGTGATGGGGTGACGCAGGAAGGTAGTCCATCCCGGGCGGTGGTTGTCCCGGGGTAAGGGTGTAGGCCGTGATCTAGGCAAATCCGGATCACATAAGGCTGAGACCTGATGCCGAGCCGATTGTGGTGAAGTGGATGATCCTATGCTGTCGAGAAAAGCCTCTAGCGAGTTTCATGGCGGCCCGTACCCTAAACCGACTCAGGTGGTCAGGTAGAGAATACCGAGGCGTTCGGGTGAACTATGGTTAAGGAACTCGGCAAAATGCCCCCGTAACTTCGGGAGAAGGGGGGCCACGCTTGGTGAGAGGACTTGCTCCTCGAGCTGGGGGTGGCCGCAGAGACCAGCGAGAAGCGACTGTTTACTAAAAACACAGGTCCGTGCGAAGCCGTAAGGCGATGTATACGGACTGACGCCTGCCCGGTGCTGGAACGTTAAGGGGACCGGTTAGTGACCTTTCGGGGTTGCGAAGCTGAGAACTTAAGCGCCAGTAAACGGCGGTGGTAACTATAACCATCCTAAGGTAGCGAAATTCCTTGTCGGGTAAGTTCCGACCTGCACGAATGGCGTAACGACTTCTCGACTGTCTCAACCATAGGCCCGGTGAAATTGCACTACGAGTAAAGATGCTCGTTTCGCGCAGCAGGACGGAAAGACCCCGGGACCTTTACTACAGTTTGATATTGGTGTTCGGTTCGGCTTGTGTAGGATAGCTGGGAGACTGTGAAGCTCGGACGCCAGTTCGGGTGGAGTCGTCGTTGAAATACCAGTCTGGTCGTGCTGGATGTCTAACCTGGGTCCGTGATCCGGATCAGGGACAGTGTCTGATGGGTAGTTTAACTGGGGCGGTTGCCTCCTAAAGAGTAACGGAGGCGCCCAAAGGTTCCCTCAGCCTGGTTGGCAATCAGGTGTTGAGTGTAAGTGCACAAGGGAGCTTGACTGTGAGACCGACGGGTCGAGCAGGGACGAAAGTCGGGACTAGTGATCCGGCGGTGGCTTGTGGAAGCGCCGTCGCTCAACGGATAAAAGGTACCCCGGGGATAACAGGCTGATCTTCCCCAAGAGTCCATATCGACGGGATGGTTTGGCACCTCGATGTCGGCTCGTCGCATCCTGGGGCTGGAGTCGGTCCCAAGGGTTGGGCTGTTCGCCCATTAAAGCGGTACGCGAGCTGGGTTTAGAACGTCGTGAGACAGTTCGGTCCCTATCCGCTGTGCGCGTAGGAGTCTTGAGAAGGGCTGTCCCTAGTACGAGAGGACCGGGACGGACGAACCTCTGGTGTGCCAGTTGTTCTGCCAAGGGCATGGCTGGTTGGCTACGTTCGGGAGGGATAACCGCTGAAAGCATCTAAGCGGGAAGCCTGCTTCGAGATGAGGACTCCCACCTCTATAAGAGGGTAAGGCTCCCAGTAGACGACTGGGTTGATAGGCCGGATCTGGAAGCACGGTAACGTGTGGAGGTGACCGGTACTAATAGGCCGAGGGCTTGTCCTCAGTTGCTCGCGTCCACTGTGTTGGTTCTGAAACCACGAACAGCCCCGCGCCTGGTCACGGCGTGGTGTGGCAGTGTTTGACAGTTTCATAGTGTTTCGGTGGTCATAGCGTGAGGGAAACGCCCGGTTACATTCCGAACCCGGAAGCTAAGCCTTACAGCGCCGATGGTACTGCAGGGGGGACCCTGTGGGAGAGTAGGACGCCGCCGAACAAATTTTGAGAAAACCCCGCATCGGTTCGGTGCGGGGTTTTCTGCGTTTAGGCTCTGGTTTATGCGCTACGACTTGGTGATCTTCGACAATGACGGTGTCCTCGTGGACAGTGAGCCGATCTCCAATCGGTTGCTGGCCGCCTATCTGACGGAGCTCGGGCACCCGACCTCGTACGAGGACTCCATCCGGGACTACATGGGGTCCGCGATGCACCGGATTCATGATCTGGTGCTGGAGCGCACGGGAGAGCGGCTGCCGGCCGAGTTCGATGACGTCTTTCATCGGCGGGTGTTTGACGCGTTCGAGCGGGAGTTGAAGCCCGTGGGCGGTGCGGTGGACGTGCTGGAGAGGCTGGCCGGTGCCGGGGTGCCGTACTGCGTGGCCTCGTCCGGGAGTCATGAGCGGATTCGGGTCGGGCATCGTACGACCGGGCTCGACCGGTGGTTCGAGGAGGCGCGGGTCTTCAGTTCGCAGGATGTGGGGCGGGGGAAGCCGGCGCCGGATCTGTTCCTGTACGCCGCCGAGCGGATGGGGGTGGCGCCGGGGCGGTGTGTGGTCGTCGAGGACAGTCCGCTGGGGGTGCAGGCGGCTGTCGCGGCCGGGATGGATGTCTATGGGTTCACCGCTATGACGCCTGCCGACAGGCTCGCCGGTGCCACTCAACTCTTCTCCGGCATGGGCGAGTTGGCCGACCTGCTGATGTGATCGTGGGCATCGTCGGCGGCCTGACATTTGTCACGCCCAGCTCCGGACGATCGTTTCTACTGGGGGATCCCTGCTGGACGAGAAGCTGAGGGCATGACGACGACGAGTGCGAACAAGCCGCAGAACCCCTTCCGCCCCCTGCTCCTGGACGTGGCGGTGCCGGTCGGGTCGTACTACCTCTTCCGGGAGGCCTTCGGGATGAGCACCTTCGCGGCGCTCGCCTGGAGCAGTGTCGTGCCGGCCGGGCGGACCGTGTGGGCGGTCGTCAAGGAGCGGAAGGCCAACGGGCTGGCCGGGCTGATCCTGGTCGTGAACCTGGTGTCGCTGCTGCTCAGCTTCGTCTCCGGGGATCCGCGGCTGATGCTCGCCAAGGACAGTGCGGTCAGCAGCACGATCGGGATCGGGATCCTGGCGTCGGTGGTGCTGGGGCGGCCGATGATGACGGCCGGTCTCAAGCCGTTCCTGGTGAAGGCGGACGCCGCAAAGCACGCGGCCTGGGAGCGGTTGCTGGGTGGCGGCGCGGCCGGGTCCGCGGCCTTCCTGCGGGCCGAGCGGGTCTTCTCGGTGGTGTGGGGTGTGGTGCTGCTCGGGGAGTGCGTGGTGCGGATGGTGGGGGCGTACACCGTGCCCGTGGACACCATGGTGTGGCTGGGCTCGGTCGTCCTGGTCGGCGCGATCGGGCTCGGGATCGTGGTGGGTGGGGCGCTGGCCGCCGGGCCCATGGAGCGGATGCTCGCCGCCGAGGTCGAGGCGGCCGAGGAGGCCATGAAGGCCCAGGTCGCCGTCGCCGCCTGACCTCATCGTCGTAAGCCAAGACCTTCCGGGACCAGCTCCGATCGAAGGTGAAGGAAATTCATCTTTGGCTGGATCTACCCACGGGTAGTCCGGGGCCCTACGCTCGCCGCCATGACAGATGTGCTGCGGCGCGGTAGGGCCTCGTTGGCGTTCAGCTTCTTCGCGCAGGGGGTGGCCTTCGCTCTGCTCGTGACGCGGATTCCGGCGATTCAGGACCGGTACGGGATCTCCGACGCGCTGCTGCCGGCCTTCCTGGCCGCCGTGCCGGTGCTGGCCGGGGTCGGGAGCGTGACCACCGAGAAGCTGGTGAAGCGCATACCGCCGAGCCGGCTGCTGCGGTGGGCCCAGCCGGTCGTGCTGCTGGCGCTGCTCGGGGTCGGGGCGGGGGACGCGACGGTCGAGCTGGCGATCGCGCTGGCCGCGTTCGGCCTCGCTGTCGGTGCGCTGGACGCCTCGATGAACATGCTCGGGGTCAGTCTGCAGCGGGCGTACGGGCGCAGCATCATGCTCAGCTTCCATGCCGTGTTCAGCCTCGGCGGGATCGTGGGGGCGTCGCTGGCGTGGGTGGGGGCGCACTGGGATCTGGCGTTGTTCGTGTCGTATCTGCCGGTCGTGGCCGTGCTGCTGCCGGCCGCGTTCGTCGGGAGTCGGTGGTACGTCGACAGCGATGATCCCGGGCCGGTGGAGGCGCAGGCCGGCGGCGGCGGGGACGGTGTGGTCTTCAAGGCGTTGCTGCCGCTGTGTCTGGTGATGACCTTCGCGTACATCGGGGACTCGACGGTCTCCAACTGGAGTGCGAAGTATCTGGAGGACGTGCTCGGGAGCAGTGAGCAGTTGGCGACCGTGCCGTACAACGTCTACATGGTCACCACCCTGATCGGGCGGGGGCTCGGGGACTTCGGGGTGCGGCGGTTCGGGGCGGTGACCGTGGTGCGGGTGGGGGCCGTGGTGGCCGCGCTCGGGTTCGCGGTGGTGGCTGTGGCGCCCGGGGCGTGGGTCGGGATGCTCGGGTTCACGTTGCTGGGGCTGGGGCTGTGTGTGCTGGTGCCGCAGACCTTCGCGGCGGCCGGGCGGCTGTTCCCGGCGGCGTCCGATGCGGCGGTCGCGCGGCTCAATGTATTCAACTATGTCGGGTTTTTGGTCGGTTCGCCGTTGGTGGGGGCGCTCGGTGACGCGTGGAGTTATCGCGGGGCGATGCTGGTGCCGATGGTGTTGGTGCTGGTGACGCTGGTGTACGCCCGGTCGTTCGCCGCTCAACCGGACCGATACGGTGGCGGGCATGAGCGGCCGCGCACAGCTGATGTGGGACGAGGCAGTAACGGGCTATGACTTCGGTCCGGAGCATCCGATGGATCCGGTCCGGCTTGCGCTGACCCGGAGCCTGGTGAGTGCCTTCGGGCTGGACCGGGACGTGGACGTCGTCGCCGCGAAGCCGGCCGGGGAGTCGACGCTGCGGCTGGTGCACCGGGAGGACTACATCGAGGCCGTGAAGGCGGCTTCGGAGAATCCCGGGGCGGCGGACGGGGCGTACGGGATCGGGACGCTGGATGATCCCGCCTTCGCCGGGATGCACGAGGTGTCCGCGATGATCGCCGGGCAGTCGGTGGGGGCGGCGGAGGCGGTGTGGCACGGGGACGCGCTGCACGCGGTGAACTTCGCAGGTGGGCTGCATCATGCGATGCCCGGGGGTGCGTCGGGGTTCTGTATCTACAACGATGCTTCGCTGGCGATCGCGCGGCTGCTGGAGCTGGGGGCCGAGCGGGTCGCGTACGTGGATGTCGATGTGCATCACGGGGACGGGGTGCAGGCGGCGTTCTGGGAGGATCCGCGGGTTCTGACGATTTCGCTGCACGAGCATCCTCGGACGTTGTTTCCGCAGACCGGGTGGGCTGAGGAGACCGGGGCGGACGGGGCCGCGGAGGGGAGCGCGGTGAATGTCGCGTTGCCTGCGGGGACCGGGGATGCGGGGTGGTTGCGGGCGTTTCATGCGGTGGTGCCGGAGCTGCTTGCCGATTTTCGGCCGCAGGTGTTGGTGACGCAGCACGGGGCGGATACGCACTTCGAGGATCCGTTGGCTCATCTTGCGGTGTCGTTGGATGCGCAGCGGGCTGTGCAGGTGGCGTGTCATGAGCTGGCGCACTCTTGTGCCGACGGGCGGTGGGTCGCGTTGGGCGGGGGCGGGTATGCGGTCGTGGACGTCGTGCCTCGGTCGTGGACGCATCTGGTGGGGATCGCGGCGGGGCGGGAGTTGGCGCCGGAGAGTGTGATTCCTGAGAGTTGGCGGCAGGAAGTGTTCGCTCGGACGCGGCAGTTGGGGCCGATGCGGATGACTGATGGGCGGTGGCCGGTGTCTTGGGCCGACTGGGAGGCGGGGTACGACCCGGCTGACCGGCTGGATCAGGCGGTGCTGGCTACTCGGCGGGCGGTGTTTCCGTTGCGGGGGTTGTTGGCGTAGGGCTGCTCGGGTCTCTGGCCGGCGTGGGGCTGGGCGGTGCTGGGCGGGGGTGGGTTTCGCTCGCCCGCGCTGGCGGGGTGCCGCTGCGCCCACCCGTGCCGTCCCGGCGGTGCGACTGCCCGCAGCTACGCAGGGATGCGGGTGGCGTTGCTTGGGTGGGCGTCGTCCCAGCGGCACGACTGCCCGCAGTTGCGCAGGGGTGCGGGTGGCGTTGTTTGGGTGGGCGTCGTCCCGGCGGTGCGACTGCCCGCAGCTACGCAGGGATGCGGGTGGCGTTGCTTGGGTGGGCGTCGTCCCAGCGGCACGACTGCCCGCAGTTGCGCAGGGGTGCGGGTGGCGTTGTTTGGGTGGGCGTCGTCCCGGCGGTGCGACTGCCCGCAGCTACGCAGGGATGCGGGTGGCGTTGCTTGGGTGGGCGTCGTCCCAGCGGCACGACTGCCCGCAGTTGCGCAGGGGTGCGGGTGGCGTTGTTTGGGTGGGCGTCGTCCCGGCGGTGCGACTGCCCGCAGCTACGCAGGGATGCGGGTGGCGTTGCTTGGGTGGGCGTCGTCCCAGCGGCACGACTGCCCGCAGCTACGCAGGGATGCGGGTGGCGTTGTTTGGGTGGGCGTCGTCCCGGCGGTGCGACTGCCCGCAGCTACGCAGGGATGCGGGTGGCGTTGCTTGGGTGGGCGTCGTCCCAGCGGCACGACTGCCCGCAGCTACGCAGGGATGCGGGTGGCGTTGTTTGGGTGGGTGTCGTCCCGGCGGTGCGGCTGTCCGTAGCCAGGGCATAGGGCCCCACGACCGCCCGTGGCTCGGCGGAGGCGCAGGGGGCGTTACGCCAACTGTGCGGTGTTTTTCTGTTCCCGTGTTGTTGTGTGGGGGGATCCGTCAGCATCGCTCCCGTGTTGAGCACCGGCGCGCTGCGCGCTCATCTGTTGGCCGCTCGGCTGGCCGGGACCGTGGCTACCTCTCGGGAGGAGAGTCTGCGGAGTTATCGGCTGTTCGCTGCCCGGGATCCTCGGGTGCTGATCGGGCTTGACCCGGAGTGGGCTTGGGAGCAGCGGGATTTGATCGCTTTGATGGCCGATAAGTGTGGGGTCTCCGACGACCCCGGGCACACAACTGGCCATGATGTGATCGATCCCGACCGGACGCTCGCCGCGCTTGACGCCTTCGCTGCTCGGCTCGCCGCTGTAGCGGAGCGTGGCGCCACGGTGCTGCTCGGGACCGGGCACCCCCATCGACTGCTGGGGTTCTACGCCGCCTTGGCGGACGCGCTGTCGGCGGCGGGATGTACCGTCCTCACCCCAGCGCAGGGTCACTGTGTCGACATAACGACCCGGTTCGGCCTACGCACGTACAACCTTGACTACGTACGAGGAGTCGCGCTGGTACGGGAACCGGGCGAGTTGAGCTCCGGTTGTGCGACCGGCGTGCACACCCACTCGCCCCTCCCGGTTCGGACCGTGCTGGCGGCCGCCGCGGAGCGGGGCACGGGGCTGCCCGAGCTTGTCATCGGGGATCACGGATGGGTCTGCGGGGCAGGTCAGCTGGGGTTTGAGGCCATTGGGCTGGCCGACACGGATGATCCCGCGTTGTTCGTGGGGGAGGCCGAAGGGGTCGTGTCCGTAGTCGTTCCACTTGATGACGCTGTGCGGTCTGATTACTACCGGCCGCTTACCCGCTACGTACTCAATCGAGCGTGTCTGTCACAGTAGGCCGCCGATGGGTGCACCTCTTCCCCACTCGCATCACCCGCCCCTACATTGGGGAGTGAGCACGCAACGACGAAGAGTCACCGGAAGGGGAAGCCGGTGGCCGTCGAGTGCGGAAGGTTCAGGTGTGTCATGGCTGCAGCTGGCGAGAGGCCTCTGAACGAGGTTCAGTTCCTTACCGTGGCGGAAGTCGCCTCGGTGATGCGAGTGTCGAAGATGACCGTGTACCGGTTGGTGCACAGCGGTCATCTGCCCGCGATCCGGGTGGGGCGGTCCTTCCGCGTCCCCGAGCAAGCGGTTCACGAGTACCTTCGCGAGAGCTATGTGGGGGTGGAAACCGCCTGATGGCTGTGGGGTGGGGGGATCCTTCAGGGCATGTTCCGGACCCCCCTTTCCCCCTCGATTACGACCTCAGCGCTCGGGCGGGTAGGCTAGCCCCTCGTAGGTCGTGTGGGCCCATGGCGCCCAAACGCCGAGTGGATGAGAAGTGAGCGAGGGTAGTCGTGGGCTCTGTTATCAAGAAGCGGCGCAAGCGGATGGCGAAGAAGAAGCACCGCAAGCTGCTCAAGCGCACGCGCGTTCAGCGTCGTAACAAGAAGTAGTACGGCGCCGCGCAGACTGCGTGATGTGGCCCCCCACCACACCCGGTGGGGGGCCACACGCATATCCACCGTCCCCCGCCCGCTTCACATGGCCTGGTCTGGTCGTACGACTGTGGATGTCGTCACTTCGTGCATTGGGTGGTCATCACAGCGCAACATCGACCCGCTAGGTTGGCCGCACACGGGGAACGCGACAGGGTGTGCAGGGGGACGAGTGCTGGAAGGAAGGCGCTGATCTTGGGCAAGGTCGTGCTCGTGACCGGAGTGGCCCGTCAACTGGGCGGTCGGTTCGTCCGGCGCATCCAGCGGGACCCGCGGGTCGACCGGGTGATCGCCGTGGACGCCGTGCCGCCGGAGCACCATCTGGGCGGTGCCGAATTCATCCAGGCCGACATCCGGCAGCCGACCATAGCGAGGGTGCTGGCCGAGACGGCCGCCGATACGGTCGTACACCTGGATGTGACGGCGATGGCACTCGGCGGTGGCAGCCGGACCACGGTCAAGGAGACCAACGTCATCGGCACCATGCAGCTGCTCGGGGCCTGTCAGAAGTCGCCGTCGGTCAAGCGGCTGGTGGTGAAGTCCAGTACGAACGTGTACGGGTCGGCGCCCCGTGATCCGGCCGTCTTCACCGAGACCACCCCGCCCAAGTCCCTGCCCAGCGGCGGGTTCGCCAAGGACGCCGTCGAGGTCGAGGGGTATGTGCGCGGCTTCGCGCGGCGGCGGCCCGATGTCGCCGTGTGCGTGCTGCGGTTCGCGAACATCCTCGGGCCGAGCGCGGACACCCCGCTCGCCTCGTACTTCTCGCTGCCGGTGCTGCCGACCGTGTTCGGGTACGACCCGCGGTTGCAGTTCGTCCATGAGGACGACGTGATCGAGGTGCTGCGGATCGCCTCGCACGAACCGGAGCGGGGCACACTCAACAGCGGCACCTTCAACATCGCCGGCGACGGCGTGCTGCTGCTCTCGCAGTGCTCGCGGCGGCTCGGGCGGCCGACCGTGCCGCTGTTGCTGCCCGCCGTCACCTGGGCGGGCTCCCTGGTCCGTACGCTGGGCATGACGGACTTCTCGCCCGAACAGATCCGGCTGCTCACCCATGGCCGGGTCGTGGCGACGGACCAGATGCGGGAGACGCTGGGCTTCCAGCCGAAGTACACGACGGCGGAGACCTTCGCGGACTTCGCGCGGGTCCGCGGCCCCGGGCTGCTGCCGCCGGAGGCCCTCGCGGGGGCCGTCGACCGGATCGCCGCGCTGCCCGCCCTGGGCGGCGGCCACCCCCCGACGCAGAGCGCCAACTGAGGAGCGCATCAACGATGGCGGACGCCAAGGTCATTCCGTTCGACGACGACAGGTCCCGCGGGGCCGCCGTGCAGCGGCCGTCGCGGCGCCGCGGCGCGGGGAGCCGACGCAAGGAATCGTCGCTGGTCCGTGAGGTCCGTGAGGTTCAACCCCTGCCCGGCAGGGCGTCGGCGCAGGATGATGTCCCTGTGACGCGTGAGGAACAGCCGCCGGTCGGGCCGCAGGACGAGGGTGGGGCCGGCGGTCTCGAGCGGCGTATCGCCGGCGGGCTGTCGTTCCTGCGCCGCCGGCTCACCGGCGACTACGACGTCGACGACTTCGGTTACGACGAGGAGCTGACCGACCAGGTCCTGATGTCGCTGCTACGGCCGGTGTACGAGAAGTACTTCCGGGTCGAGGTGAAGGGCGTCGAGAACATCCCGGCGGAGGGCGGCGCGCTGATCGTCGCCAACCACTCCGGGACGCTGCCGCTGGACGGCCTGATGATGCAGGTCGCGGTGCACGACAACCACCCTGCGGGCCGGCATCTGCGCCTCCTCGCCGCGGACCTGGTCTTCATGCTGCCGGTGGTCAACGAGCTGGCCCGCAAGCTCGGCCACACCCTGGCCTGCGCGGAGGACGCGGAACGGCTCCTCGGCCAGGGCGAGTTGGTCGGCGTCATGCCGGAGGGCTTCAAGGGCATCGGCAAGCCGTTCAGCGAGCGCTACAAGCTCCAGCGCTTCGGCCGGGGCGGTTTCGTCTCGACGGCCCTGCGCCGGGGCGCCCCGATCATCCCGTGCTCGATCGTGGGCGCGGAGGAGATCTACCCGATGATCGGCAACGCCAAGACCCTGGCGCGCCTCCTCGGCTTCCCGTACTTCCCGCTGACGCCGACCTTCCCGTGGCTCGGCCCGCTCGGCGCGATCCCGCTGCCGACGAAGTGGACGATCCAGTTCGGCGAGCCGATCCACACGGACGGCTATCCGCCGGAGGCGGCGGAGGACCCGATGCTGATGTTCAACCTCACGGACCAGGTACGCGAACAGATCCAGCACACGCTCTACAAGCTGCTGGTGCAGCGCCGGTCGGTGTTCTTCTAGCAGTTGGTGGTACGACGATGGGGGCGCCCTCCTCGGGAAGGGCGCCCCCATCGTCGTACCGCCGTTTCTCTAGCTCGCGTCTTCTCCGTTGATGCCCAGGCCGGGCAGGAGGCCCGGGAGGAGGGGCGGGAGGGTGACGTCCGGTTCGGTGGACGGGGTGGTCGTCGGCGTGGACGTGCCGGTGCCGGTCTCCGGGGGGTCCAGGAGGCCGCCGGTGTTGCCGCCGAGCAGGCCGTCGTCGCTGCCGGAGGAGGCGGAGTGGCTGGGCTTGCCGGAGTCGGTGCCCGAGCCGTCCGAGGTGCCGTTGCCCTTGCTCGGGGTGGCCGAGCGGTCGGAGCCGGAGGTGCCCTTGGACGCCGTACCGGAACCGCTCTGCCTGCTGCTCGCGCCGCCGTCCTGGGCCGGGGGCTGGGGGAGCAGGGACTGGAGCGGGGCGACCTCTTCGTCTATGGCGTCGAACACCGACGACACCTGCTGACTGACATCGCCCAGCTGGACGGGGAGACGGTCGCGGAGCGCACCCCAGACCTCGCGGTGCGAGCGCGAGAAGGAGGAGAGGGCCTGGATGGGGCCGAGGGAGTCCGGGTCGCGTTCGTAGGCCTCGTGCAGCAGGCGGTGGCCTTCGGTCGCGTCGTGCTGCATGCCGGACAGGGCGCGGCGGATCTCGCCCAGCGACTCGTGGTCCAGCTGGCCGCCGCGGTCGCGGTCCATCAGCCGGCGGGCCTCGTTGAGCCGGGTGGAGGCCTGGTCGAGGTAGGCCACGCCGCGCTCGTCGTCCCCGTCGGACAGGTAGTTGAGCTTGAAGTCCTCGATGCCGCGCTTGAGGCCGTAGAGCGAGTCGCCCGGGAGGGCGTCCGAGCTGGCCGCTGCGACTCCGCCGAAGGCTCCCGCGGCGACCCCGACGCTGAGCCCGCCGGCCGCGAGGCCCTTGGTGAGCCGGGAACGCGGTCGCAGTTTGCCCAGCCCGGTCGCCCGGTGGGCGCCCCGCGCGCGATGCGAGCGTTGCTCGGGCACCGACGCGTCGCCTGCCTCGCCTCCGACGGTGCCCTCTTGGAGCATGGCCTCGAACGCTGCCACCAGCTGGGCCCGCTGGACGACCTTGACCTCGGGATCCAGCGTCGGCCTCGGCAGCTCGCCGAGACATTCCGCGAGGGCCATCATGCGGCCCTGCTCGGTCTGTTCGGCGGCGGCCGGGTCGGGCGCCGGTCCTTCGGCCTCTTGGGCCGCCGTGCCCCGGTCGGACTGGTCCTCCAGGGCCTGGGCGAAGGCGTTCGCCCGCCGGTGCGCCGATACGTTCGCGATCACTGGCGGCACCTCCTCTCGTCATGACGGTCGACTCCCCAGGGGGTCCTGAGGGTTGCACGCCCTGACCACATGCACACGATCGAGTGATCGATGTCGGCCAGGGAGTGACCACAGGGAGCCTGCATCCCGCACAACGAGCGGCGCGGCACTTGGGTTACGGACTGCGGATGATCGGATCGCGAAGTCAACGGACTTTAACCGACCGTGAGTTGGGAGTGGCTCAGAGTGCCCGGCGTCAGCGGGCGTCTTCCGGCAGGAGCCGGGCGAGGGTGCGGACGGCCCGGTACTGGAGGGTCTTGATCGCGCCCTCGTTCTTGCCCATCACGCGCGCGGTCTCGGCGACGGACAGGCCCTGGAGGAAGCGGAGCGTCACGCACTCCTGCTGCTGCGGGTTGAGGCGGCGTACGGCGTCCAGGAGCGCGGCGTTGGAGAGGGACTCCAGGACGGAGTCCTCCGGGGAGCGCTCCACCTCGTTGGCGTCGAGCATCTCGCCGGTGGTCACCTCCAGGCGGAAGCGGCTCGACTTGAAGTGGTCGGCGACGAGGTTGCGGGCGATGGTCACCAGCCAGGCGCCGAAGTCGCGGCCCTGCCAGGTGAAGGTGCCGATCCTTCTGAGCGCCCGCAGGAACGTCTCGCTGGTGAGGTCCTCGGCGGTCGCCTTTCCGCCGACGCGGTAGTAGATGTACCGGTAGACGGTGTCGCTGTACTGGTCGTAGAGCCGCCCGAACGCGTCGGCCTCGCCGGCCTGGGCGCGCTCCACGAGATCCATCATCCGGGCGCTGTCGCTGTCCGCGGCGGGACGGCGGGTGGTCGTTGCGGCGCCGGCCGAGCGTCCCCTTCTGCCGACGGCCGCGCTGCTCTCGGCCAGTGCGTAGCACGGGCCGGTTGGTGCGGTGGCTACGGCAAGGGCGGGGATGGCGTACGCGGTGGGGACGAAGCGCATGAGGTTGTTGACCGTCGCGCGCAGCGTAGCCAGGCCCGAGGCGTCAACCCCGACGTGTGAGTACACGGGACTCCCAGAGGCAGAGCTTCCATCACGTGCAGTGCGGGACCGTTCACCCGTCGTAGCGACGGAGGGGTACCGGATTGCGTCTGAGGAGAATAACGCTTCGTGCAGGCACTGCTACACCCAGTTGCTCTATTCATCGATTACGTCGCTTCTGTAACCGATTGATGCCCTCTCAAGTACCGCAGGGTGACCGGTTGTTGATCGTTTTGGATCGGGTTTCGGTCAGGAGCGGGGCGTGTTGTGGCTGTGTCCCGACAAGAGGACTGGAGGGAGGGGGAGGGGGGTACTGGTTGTGTTTCGGGCGCGGGCCCGCTGCGGCCGGTCGCGCCCACGCGGCGGAGCCGCAAATCGACACAGCCCCGCGCCCCCAGGTGCGTTACCGGCGCCGGCGATGCAGAGCGATCGCTGCCGCTGTGCCGCCCGCCACCGCGCCCACCCCTGCCGCCGCCGGGATGCCCACCTTCGCGGCCTTCCTTCCGGTGCGGTAATCGCGCAAACGCCAGTCCAGTTGGCGGGCGTGCTTGCGCAGCTTTGTGTCCGGGTTGATCGCGTAGGGGTGGCCGACCAGGGAGAGCATCGGGATGTCGTTGTGGCTGTCGCTGTAGGCCGCGCAGCGGGAGAGGTCCAGGCCCTCCGCGGCGGCCAACGCGCGTACCGCCTCCGCCTTCGCGGGGCCGTGCAGGGGTTCGCCGACGAGTTTGCCGGTGTAGACGCCGTCCACGGACTCCGCGACCGTGCCGAGCGCGCCGGTCAGGCCGAGGCGGCGGGCGATGACCTGGGCGATCTCCACGGGGGCCGCGGTGACGAGCCACACCTTCTGGCCCGCGTCCAGGTGGGCCTGGGCGAGGGCGCGGGTGCCCGGCCAGATGCGCTCGGCCATGTACTCGTCGTAGATCTCCTCGCCGATGGACATCAGCTCGGAGACGCGGTGGCCCTGGACGATGGAGAGGGCCGAGTCGCGGGCCTCCTGCATGTGTTCGGGGTCCTCGATGCCGGCCAGCCTGAACCAGGCCTGCTGCCAGGCGAACTTGGCGAGGTCGCGGGTCTCGAAGAACTTCCGCTTGTACAGGCCCCGGCCGAAGTGGAAGAGCGACGCACCCTGCATGACGGTGTTGTCGAGGTCGAAGAAGGCGGCTGCCTTGTCGTCGCCGAGTACCGGGAACTCCGGTTCCGGGGTTGAGGTCTCCTCGACCTCCTGTGACGACTTGCGCGCGGCCTCCGCCGAGGCCTCGCCTGCCAACACGCTCCGCGCCGTGGCGGAGCGCCTACGGGGAGTGAGCCATCCGAGAGCGGCCATGGCGTGAGCATAGCCAGTTTGTTCGGTGGTTCCGGAGTCGAGAGGTTTGGAGGGTGTGAACTCTCCGCGACTCCGTCGTTAAAGGACTGCTCGCGGGCGAGTGGAGGGGCGCGGGACAATGGCCGGTATGAGTCCCCTCTTCCGCCGGAAGCCGTCGGCGCCCCAGGACAGGCTGGTCACTCTCATCCGCAAACCGGGCTGCCATCTGTGTGATGACGCACAGCTGGTGGTGGAGAAGGTGTGCGGCGAGCTCGGTGTGACGTGGGAGCAGAAGGACATCTCCACAGATCAGGCGCTGCACGACCAGTACTGGGAGCAGATTCCCGTCGTACTCGTCGACGGTGAACAGCACACGTTCTGGCGGGTGAACGAAGATCGACTGCGCAGGGCACTGACCGAGTAGTCCAAACGATCCGCAAACTCGCTTAGGATCGTTGGCGGCTTGGCCTTGGGGGTGGGATTCGTGAGGAGAGTGACCTGTTTTGCCCCCGAGACTGCAGTGCGTGACCCCGGTCACGTTGGCCGGGCAAATCGGACACCATCTTTGTGCACGCGTTCACAAAGACATAGCCTGCATTCGACGGGGCGGTCTAGGTACGTGTGACCGCCTGCAGCCCCGCTCTACCCGCAGGAGCACCGTGGCAACTGGCCGAACTCACCGACCGGCGACCCGTAGCCGAGGGATTCCCGAGGCCACCGTCGCCAGGCTTCCGCTGTACCTCCGCGCGCTGACCGCACTGTCGGAGCGCTCGGTGCCCACGGTCTCCTCCGAGGAGCTCGCGGCCGCGGCGGGGGTCAACTCCGCGAAGCTGCGCAAGGATTTCTCTTACCTGGGTTCTTACGGAACGCGTGGTGTCGGGTACGACGTCGAGTATCTCGTCTACCAGATCTCCCGTGAGCTCGGGCTCACCCAGGACTGGCCGGTCGTGATCGTCGGTATCGGCAACCTCGGTGCCGCCCTCGCCAATTACGGCGGTTTCGCCTCCCGCGGTTTCCGGGTGGCCGCCCTCATCGACGCCGACCCGGCCATGACCGGACGGCAGGTCGCCGGGATCGCCGTGCAGCACAGCGACGGCCTGGAGAAGATCATCTCCGACAACGGCGTCTCCATCGGCGTGATCACCACCCCGCCGGGCGTCGCCCAGCAGGTCTGCGACCGGCTCGTCGCCGCCGGTGTCACCTCCATCCTGAACTTCGCGCCGACCGTGCTGTCCGTTCCGGACGGGGTCGACGTGCGCAAGGTGGATCTGTCGATCGAACTCCAGATCCTCGCCTTCCACGAGCAGCGCAAGGCCGGTGAGGAGGCCGCCGCCGGGACCGACGGGGGCGCTCCGGCCGTCGCCGCGCGCGGCGAGTCCGCCTCCGCTGACAAGGGACCTGACGGGGACGTACCCGCCGTGATGCCGGCATGAGTCTCCTCGTCGTGGGGCTGAGCCACCGCAGCGCCCCGGTCAGCGTGCTGGAGCGGGCGGCGCTGAACGCCGACGCCCAGATCAAGCTGCTCCAGGACACGGTCGCCGCGGAGCCGGCCGCCGAGGCCGCGGTGCTCGCCACCTGCAACCGCATCGAGCTGTACGCCGACGTCGACAAGTTCCACGCCGGTGTCGCCGAGCTGTCCACGCTGCTCGCCCAGCACAGCGGGGTGGCCCTTGAGGAGCTCACTCCCTATCTGTACGTGCACTACGAGGACCGGGCGGTTCACCACCTGTTCTCCGTCGCCTGCGGGCTCGACTCCATGGTCGTCGGCGAGGGGCAGATCCTCGGGCAGATCAAGGACTCGCTGGGCAAGGCGCAGGAGCTGCACACCGCCGGGCGGCTGCTCAACGATCTTTTCCAGCAGGCGCTTCGGGTCGGCAAGCGGGCGCACTCCGAGACCGGGATCGACCGGGCCGGGCAGTCGCTGGTGACCTTCGGGCTGGAGCAGCTCGCCGCGGGTGCCTCCGGCGGTGACGCCGCGGAGTGGGCGCGGGGGAAGAAAGCACTGGTCATCGGGGCCGGTTCGATGTCCTCGCTGGCCGCGGCGACGCTGGTGCGGGCCGGGGTGGCCGAGGTGGTCATCGCCAACCGGACCGCGGAGCGGGCCGATCGGCTGGCCGAGATTCTCAACGAGGGTGCCTCTTCCGACGCCGGTGACGGGGACGTGGTGGCCCGCGCGGTACCGATGGACGCGGTGCCGGGCGAGCTGACACGTGCCGATGTTGTGGTGTCTTGTACGGGCGCGACCGGGCTGGTGCTCACTGGTGAGGCCGTTTCGGGTGCTGTTCGTGGGCGGGTGCCCGTGGCGGGGGCTGAGGCCGAGGGTGTCGCGCGGCCCGGCGCTGTCGGGGTGCCGTCCGCGCCCACCCGTGCCGCCCAAGCGGCACGACTGCCCGCGGACCAGACGGGGTCGGCTGAGGACAACTGTCCGCTCGACCTGAACGCCGTCCAGGCCACCCCCGGTTTCTCCGTGCTCGGGGAAGCCGCTGTCGCCGGGATGGCCGCCGCCGAGCTCGAGCAGCATGCCGCCTGGGTCGACAACGCGCCCCGGCCGCAGGGCACCGGGTCCGTCGTCGACGAGGCGGAGGCCATCGCCGCGCTCGCCGCCGCGGCGGCCGCCGGTGGGCGGATTCCCGAGCGGCGTCGGCCCGAACCGCTCGCCGCGGGGCCGGAGCCCGTGCTCTTCCTGCTCGACCTCGCCATGCCCCGTGACATCGACGCCGCCGTGCATCGGATCGCCGGGGTGCGGCTCGTCGACATCGAGTCGCTGGCGGAGGCTTCCGCCGACGCGCCCATGGCCGCCGACGTGGACCAGGTGCGGCGGATCGTCGCCGACGAGGTGGCCGCGTTCGGGGCCGCACTGCGGGCCGCGCACATCACCCCCACCGTCGTCGCGCTGCGCACCATGGCCGCCGACGTCGTGGCGATGGAGATGGCCCGGCTGGAGGGGCGCCTCCCGGGGCTCGACGCCAAGCAGCGCGGCGAGATCACGCAGACCGTGAAGCGCGTGGTGGACAAGCTGCTGCACGCTCCGACCGTACGGGTCAAGCAGCTCGCGGCCGAGCCCGGCGGTGCCGGGTACGCGGACGCGCTGCGGACTCTGTTCGACCTCGACCAGGAGACGGTGGCCGCCGTGTCCCGCGCCGAGGACAGCACCACCGATGAGGAAGACCGAGGGCCGGCATGAGTGAGAAGGCGCTACGGCTCGGGACCAGGCGGAGCAAGCTCGCCATGGCCCAGTCCGGGCAGGTGGCGGACGCCGTGAGCCAGGTGACCGGGCGGCCCGTCGAGCTCGTCGAGATCACCACGTATGGGGATGTGAGCAGGGAGCAGCTCGCGCAGATCGGTGGCACGGGTGTGTTCGTCACCGCGCTGCGGGAGGCGCTGCTCAAGGGTGAGGTGGACTTCGCCGTCCACTCCCTCAAGGACCTGCCGACCGGGCAGCCCGAGGAGCTCGCGCTCGCCGCGATCCCGGTGCGCGAGGACCCGCGGGACGTCATCGTCGCCCGGGACGCGCTGAAGTTCACCGACCTGCCCCGCGGGGCCCGGATCGGTACCGGCTCGCCGCGGCGCATGGCCCAGCTGAACGCGTACGCACGCGCCCACGGCCTCGACATCGAGGCCGTGCCGATCCGCGGGAACGTGGACACGCGCATCCGGTACGTCCACGACGGTGAGCTGGACGCGGTGGTGCTGGCCGCGGCCGGACTGAACCGCATCGGGCGCATCGAAGAGGTGACCGACTTCCTGTCGGTCGACACGGTTTTGCCCGCTCCCGGCCAGGGAGCACTCGCGATCGAATGCGCCGCGGACCACGCGGACCTGATCGCCGCGCTCGGAGAGCTCGACGACCCGTTCACGCGGGTCGCCGTGACCGCCGAGCGGTCGCTGCTCGCCGCCCTGGAGGCCGGTTGCAGCGCCCCTGTGGGCGCGCTGGCCGACCTGCTGGCCGACGGGCACGTTGTCAAGGAAATGCGCCTGCGGGGGATAGTCGGTACCACCGACGGCTCCCGTACGGTGCAGCTGTCCACCACCGGTCCCGTGCCCGAGACGTACGACCAAGCAATGGCGCTCGGCCGTGAACTCGCGGCCGAGATGCTTGCCCAGGGCGCGGCCGGTCTGATGGGGGAGCGAGCACAGTGAGCCCCACCACCCTTCCTGCCGCCGGTCCTGAGCACGGGCACGTCACCTTCCTGGGTGCCGGACCCGGGGATCCGGGACTACTGACTCTGCGCGCCGTGGAGGCGCTGGCGAGCGCGGACGTCCTCGTCGCCGAGCACGAGGTGCTCGACGTCGTACGCGTCCACGCCCGTTCGGGCGTCGCCGTCGTGAACACGGAGCCGGGGTCCTCGTCGGACCCGGTCCCGGGCACAGGCGCGCCTCAGCTGACGGTTGTTGACGGTTCGTCAGCAACCGCGGGTGTCCCCGCCGTGAGGGATGCCGCACATCTTGTCATGGAGGCCGCGCGGGGCGGCAGGCGGGTCGTGCGTGCGGTGTCCGGGGACCCCGGGCTCGACGCGTACGCCGCCGAGGAGATGCTGGCGTGCGCCCGCGCCGGGGTGCCCTTCGAGGTGGTTCCCGGTGTCGCGGCCGCGGTCGGCGTGCCCGCCTACGCCGGTGTGCCGCTGCGCGACGCCGAGGGCGCGGACGTGCGGTTCGTGGACGCCCGGACCGCTTCCGACCGGTGCTGGACGGAGGTGGGGGCCTCGGACGGCACGGTCGTGGTGTCGACGACCCTCGACTCGGTCGCGGCGGCGGCCGGCGAGCTGGTGGCCGCGGGCCGCAAGCCGGACACCCCGATGACGGTCACGGTCGCCGGTACGACCACGCGCCAGCGCACCTGGACGGCGACCCTGGGCACCATCGCCCAGACGCTCAAGCAGGCCAAGGTGCTGCCCTCGCCCGAGGGCGGGCGGCCGGTGATAGCCGTGGTCGGTGAGCGTTCCGCCGCCGCCCAGCGCGACCAGCTGTCGTGGTTCGAGAACAAGCCCCTCTTCGGGTGGCGGGTTCTCGTGCCGCGTACGAAGGAGCAGGCGGCCTCGCTCTCCGACCAGCTGCGCTCCTACGGCGCTGTGCCGCACGAGGTGCCGACCATCGCCGTCGAGCCGCCGCGCACGCCCCAGCAGATGGAGCGGGCCGTCAAGGGGCTCGTGACCGGACGCTACGAGTGGATCGCCTTCACCTCCGTCAACGCGGTCAAGGCCGTCCGCGAGAAGTTCGAGGAGTACGGGCTCGACGCCCGGGCCTTCGCGGGCATCAAGGTGGCCGCGGTGGGTGAGCAGACCGCGAAGGCGCTCATCGCGTTCGGTGTGAAGCCGGATCTGGTGCCGAGCGGTGAGCAGTCGGCGGCGGGGCTCCTTGAGGACTGGCCGCCGTACGACCCCGTCTTCGACCCGATCGACCGGGTCTTCCTGCCGCGTGCCGACATCGCCACCGAGACGCTGGTGGCCGGGCTGATCGAGCTCGGGTGGGAGGTCGACGACGTCACCGCCTACCGGACCGTGCGGGCCTCGCCGCCGCCGGCGGAGACGCGGGAGGCGATCAAGGGCGGTGGCTTCGACGCCGTTCTCTTCACGTCGTCCTCGACCGTGCGGAACCTGGTGGGGATCGCCGGCAAGCCGCACAACGTGACCGTGATCGCGTGTATCGGGCCGGCGACGGCGAAGACGGCCGAGGAGCACGGGCTGCGGGTGGATGTGATGGCTCCGGAGCCGTCCGTGCACAAGCTCGCGGAGGCGCTGGCCGACTTCGGGCTGAAGCGGCGGGCGGCGGCGGTCGAGGCCGGGGATCCGGTGACACGGCCGAGTGAGCGGCGGCCGGGGGCGCGGCGGCGGCGTACGACCTGACGGTCGGAGAGGTGACCCTTCCGGTGAGGGCGGCGCCCGTGGCGACCGCCCTCACCGCGTGCCCGAATACTTTGCGCCGTCCATAACTTCCCCCGCCTATCCTTACGTCATGTCCATGCTCTGACCAGGCATGGTGTGGGTGAGGGGGAGTGCCGTGAGCAGCGGAGGCGTACCGCTCGACGGGATTGGCGGGATCATCGCCGGGCATCGGGCGAGAGCGCGTCTGTTGCCCGGGCTCAGCCCGCGCCAGCGCGAGGTGGCCGAGCTGGTGACGAGCGGGCTGAGCGATCCGGAGATCGCCGACCGGTTGTTCATCAGTCCGCGCACGGTGCGGGCCCATGTAGCCGATGTGCTGCGGCACTTGGAGGCGACCAGCCGGGTGGAGATCGCCTGCGCGATGGTGCTGGCTCAAGTCAGCGGATTCCTCGGGTGAGTTACTCGTCGGTAACTGGCTGAGAGGCCGATGTCCGGCCGGATCTCGGCCTGGTTGGCTGGTGCACCGCTTGATCAACAGCGCTCCGACAGCGCCTTCTCAAGGGGGAATCGCACCATGCCCGTTCGCCATCGTCCCGGTGTTGTCTGTGCGCTGGTCTCCGGCCTGCTCGCGGTCGGCCTCGTCACGGGCCCCGCGTTCGCAGCCGACGACATCGAGGGCCCCGACGACACCGACCCGGCGTCGACCGAAATGGCCACGTCCAGCTTCATCAACGGCGCACGCGTGGACGACGCCGGCGAGGCCGACGGAACCAGCACGGAGTGGGCCAAGCAGATCAAGCTCGCGGTCATCGAGGCCTCGCTGCCGGACGACGACGACGCCACGACCACGGACGCGTCCGGCGCCACCGCGGCCGTCTCGTACAACACGATCGGCATCACCACGCAGATGCAGCAGAAGCACTACTGGTGCGGCCCCGCGGCCGGCCGGGCCGCCCTCACCGCCTTCTCGGTGACCAAGGCGCAGTCGACGCTGGCGACCAAGATGCACACGGACAGCGACGGTACGTACGCCTCGAAGATCCCGGCCGCCCTCAACGCCTATCAGTCCCGCAACGGCTACAAGGACTCGAAGAACACGAGCAGCGCGAAGGACCTCTTCGCCCGAGTCAAGATCAACGTGGACGGCGGCTGGAAGGCTCCCCTGATCCCCTTGGTGCAGGGCCACTCCCTGCCGATCTGGAGCAGCAACGGCTACCACGGCCTGCACTTCATCACCCTCTACGGCTACGGGAGCGACGGCGTCTCGCTCAAGTACTTCGACCCGGTCGATGCCAACGCCCTGTACGGCCGCCACGCGGTCAACCGGAAGTACGTCTGGGCTGCGATGAACGCCAATTACGGCGGCGACGGCAAGGCCGACAACGAGCTGGTGTGGTAGTGACTCTGCGTTCGCGGTTCGTGCTGCCGCTGCTCTGTGCGGCGGCGGCACTGCTGTCCTCCGGATGCGACAGCGGCACGGCGGCCGCCGAGGCAGACCCGGCGGCCGCCGGGGCCCCGGCAGCGCTGCGGCTGAAGCCGGTCTCGCCGGTGCCGCATGCCCTGGCGCATCTCGCGCCCGACGGCACCCTCGGCATGCCCAGCGGCTGGAACATCGACAGCACGGGCGTGGTCCGCTCCGGCAGGAACCTGGCCTTCCTCGCCGTCCCACCCGCCAAGTCGGCCTCCGACGGCCAGGGGTCCGAGACGTGGGTCGTGGATTCCGGCACCGGCACGGTGCGGCGCTACCAGCAGGCGAACCCCGGCTGGACGTCCAACACGGTCACCTTGGCATCCGGCCGGCTGCTGCGCGTGGAGAGCCGCCAGCTCGACGGTACGGCCTGCGGGGAGGAGAAGTCGGAGGCCGCGGACTGCTACCGCTGGCGGCTGTACAGCCAGCCCCTCAGCTCGCACAAGCCGGTGCTGCTGGCCCGGTCGGCGCACGCCGGTCCCCAGAGCCTGGTGCCGCATCCGCTGGCTTACAAGGGCTCCTTCGTCTGGGAGGAGGCCCTGCCCGGTGGGAAGACGGGCGTCTTCCGCTGGACACCGGGCAAGGGCAGGCCCGTGCGCGTCCTGACCCGCGCCGGATCCGGATTCGGTCAACTCGACGTGGACGGCCGCACCTTGTACCTCACCGAGGGGAAGCTGTCGCAGGACGGCGGGACGAGCATCCGTACCACCTACCGCCTGGGCCTCGGGCAGCACCCGAGGGCGGCCGTGAAGGTGGCGACGTTCACCGGCAGCGGCGGCTTCGCCGTCCGAGGCGGGCGCATCGCCTACTATCCGCGCTCCGCCGACGAGACCGCCAGGATCAAGGTCCTCACGATCGGCGCAGAGACGGCTCCGATCGAGGTCGGCAAGGCGGTCAACGGCTTCTACACCGTCGCCTGGGTCACCAAGGACCGCCTGGTGACCTGGTCGGGCAGCGGCTACGCGCTGAACGACGTCCGCCGGCCCACGAAGGCGACCGTGTTCGCCGCCGACGCCGTCGGGCTCGGGGTACCGAGGGGCTACGACGACACGCTGTACGTCGTCTACGACCCGTACCAGTTCGCCCAGTCCCGGGGTACCAAGCCGACGGTCCTGGCCTGGCGGCACTCCTCCTCGTGAGACGCCGGAGCCCGACGAGGCGTCGGTAAAGGCAGGGTGCGGGCGGGCGTAGCTTAGGGGTATGTCGAAGTACGGATCGTTTCCTGGTAGTCGGCCGCGGCGGTTGCGGACCTCGCCTGTGATGCGGCGGATGGTTGCCGAGACCCGGTTGCACCCCGCCGACTTCATCCTTCCCGCGTTCGTGCGGGAGGGCGTGAGCGAGCCGGTGCCGATCGCTGCCATGCCGGGGGTGGTGCAGCACACGCGGGACAGTCTCAAGAAGGCCGCCGCCGAGGCCGTTGCCGCCGGGGTGTCCGGGATCATGCTGTTCGGGGTGCCCGAGGAGAGCAAGAAGGACGCCCTCGGGACGCCTGGGACCGATCCTGACGGGATCTTGCAGGTCGCCCTGCGCGATGTGCGGGCCGAGGTCGGTGACGACCTGCTGGTGATGTCCGACGTGTGTCTCGACGAGACCACTGATCACGGGCATTGCGGGGTGCTCGACAGCGAAGGGCGCGTCGACAACGACGCCACCCTGGAGCGCTACGCCGAGATGGCCCAGGTGCAGGCCGATGCGGGCGCCCATGTCGTCGGGCCCAGCGGGATGATGGACGGGCAGATCGGGGTCATCCGCGATGCCCTCGACCAGATCGGCCGCGAGGATGTCGCCATCCTCGCCTACACCGCCAAGTACGCGTCCGCCTTCTTCGGGCCGTTCCGGGAGGCCGTCAACTCCTCGCTCAAGGGCGATCGCAAGACCTACCAGCAGGACCCCGCCAACGCCCGGGAGGCGCTGCGGGAGCTGGCCCTCGACCTGGAGGAGGGGGCCGACATGGTGATGGTCAAGCCGGCCGGGCCCTACCTCGACATCCTGGCCCGGGTCGCCGACGCCGTCGACGTCCCCGTCGCCGCCTACCAGATCTCCGGCGAGTACTCGATGGTCGAGGCCGCGGCAGAGAAGGGGTGGATCGACCGGGAGCGGGCGATCCTGGAGACCCTGACCGGCATCAAGCGGGCCGGGGCCCAGAACATCCTCACCTACTGGGCCGTCGAGGCGGCCCAGCTGCTGAACGACGGCCGTCAGTAGGACAGGGCGTCGTCCGCCGTCGTCTGCCAGTACGTCGGCGCCAGGGTGCTGTCGTAGTACACGCCCTTCGCGGGGAGCGCCGGGATCGCCGACGCTCCCCCGTCGCTGTTCGGCGTGCCCGCCTGGAACATCACCGTCAGCTTCTTGCCCGTCGTACCGCCGTCGCCGCTGCCGTCGGCGGCCGACAGCAGCACGCCCGCGTAACCGGACTCGCCGGGGTTCAGCGTGACGACCGCCTGCGGGTGCGAGGCCTCGATCGGGCGCGGCGCCCACTGCATGCCGTCGAAGCGCAGCACCGGGTAGTAGGTGAGGTTGCAGGGCTTCGAGCCGGTGTTCTTCACCGTCAGGAGCATGTGGTTCAGGGGGCGGGAGACCGGTTGGGCGGTGGTCGTGGTGTTGGAGCCGTTGCAGAAGGCGTAGGCGGCGGGGTTGTCCTCCTTCGCGGAGTCCTTCGCGGAGTCCTTCGCGGAGGGGGCGGCCGTCGAGGGCTTCGTGGTGTTGTTGCTCGCGGGGGTGGCGGCCGGCTTCTCGGTCGTCGGCTTCTCGGCCGCCGGCTTGTCCGTGGTCGATGCCGTCGCGGAGGCGGTCGGCTTCGCCGCTCCCTCGTCCGTCGTGCCCGTTCCGTCATTGCAGGCGGTCAGTGCGAGGGTGGCGAGCGTGAGGCCGGCGGCGGCGAGCAGGTGGTGGCGAACGGTACGCATGGCAAGTTCCCTTTCGGAAGCGCTGGTTGGGATGATCAGAGCTTGTGGGGCGCCTCGTCCCGGCCGCCAGCGCTGCCGGACCATACGGGACGCTGGAACGCCCAAAGGGGCTTTGACCTGCTAGAACAGTCCGTTCCTGGAACGCCGGAACGGGACGACATGGGGGTGGAGAACGGTGACCGACGGCTCCGGCGCGGATGCGTTCGCCGAGTTTCTGCGGGAGTTGAAGGACCGCTCCGGGCTCAGCTACGGGGTGCTCGCCAAGCGGCTTCACATGAGTACGTCGACGCTGCACCGCTACTGCAACGGCGATGCCGTACCGGCGGACTACGCGCCCGCCGAGCGGCTCGCGCGGCTGTGCAAGGCCACGCCGGAGGAGCTCGTCGAGCTGCATCGGCGGTGGGTGCTGGCGGATGCGGGGCGGGGGAAGAAGGGGGCGGCTTCGCCATCTACGGCGCCTGTGGAGCCCGCGGCGCCTGTGGAGGCTGCGGCACCTGTGGAGCCTGCTGAGTCCGCGGCTCCTGTGGAGGCTGACGAGGTCACGGATGTCGCCGCCGTCGCGACGCCCCGGCGTCGTCGTACCGCCCTCGTCGCCGCCATCGCCGTGGCCGGTGTCCTCGGTGCCGTCGGGCTTGCCCTGGGGCTGCCCTCGGGCGGGGACGGCGACCGCAGTGAGCGTCCCGGGGGGTCCGTGTCCGTCGCCGGTGACGACAGGGCGGGGGAGGAGAGCACGGCAGCGTCACCCTCGCCTTCGAAGAGCTCGCCGTCCGCCTCGCCCACGGCCACCGCGAAGGACAAGGCTCGGGAAAAGGGCACCGGCGGGAAGGCGACCTCCACTCCGTCGGCCTCCGCCCCCGCCGTTCCGCTGACCGTCTCTGTCGCCCCGTACTCCTGGGAGAGTCCTTGCGCCCAGCGGTATCTCGTCGACAAGCCGCCCGGCGAGGTGCCTCCGCCGCCGATCGAGCAGCGTGCGGCGGCGTGGGTGGCCGCCACGGGGGCGGTGTCGTCGGGGGAGCAGTATGTGACGCTCACCGTGCAGGGCACGGGTGAGGAGACGGTGGTCGTCAAGGACCTGACCGTGCAGATGGTCGGAAAGCGGTCGCCGCTCGCCTGGAACGACTACGCCATGGCGTTTCCGGGCGTGGGCTGCGGCGGCAATGTGCCGACCCGGTCCTTCACCGTCGCCCTCGACGCGACGCGGCCCGCAGTAGTGCCCGAGGCCGGGCACCGGGACTTCCCGTTCAAGGTGAGCGAGTCGGACCCCGAGGTCTACTACATCCGGGCCGACGCCTCCGCCTACGACGTGAGCTGGTTTCTGGAGCTGAACTGGTCGAGCGGGTCGCGCAGCGGCACGCTGCGGATCGACAACAAGGGGAAGCCCTTCCGCACCAGTGGCAACAACGGGCGACCGGCTTACGAGTTCCCGCTCGGCGGAGAGGCCTGGGAGCCGGCCGGCGGGTCGTCGTAGAGCGAGGTCGAGGTCGAGGTCGAAGTCGAGGTCGAAGTCGAGGTCGAAGTCGAGGTCGAGGTCGAGGACGACGGGCCCTCGTCGCGCAGGCCCTCGCCGTCCTCGCACGCCGTGAGCGTGAACACGGCGACTACGACCGTCAGCGCGGCGAACAGCCGGGCGGGGCGGGCGGTGGGTGCGGACCTGGGCATGGCACGGGCCTCTCAGGTGGGGGAGTTCGGCGGGTCCAGCCTGCGCGGTGGTGATCGGCGGACGCCAGGGCCGGCCTGGGGATTCGGGACGCGAGCACGGCGGGACGGCTGCTGACCTGCGCGTTCGGGGCGTCCCAGACGGGCGTTCCGGGACGCGGGACCGGATCGTGGAAAGCTACTTGTAGAGGGCAGGTAATTGTCTAGGGTGCTCCGCATGACCCTTACGAGCGCGCCCGCAGACGTCTTCGCCCCCGTGCCCCCGCTCGCCGCGCGGGCCCGGTCGATCGGTGGTTCTCCGGTACGGGACATCCTCGCCGTCACCGCGCGGCCCGAGGTCATCAACTTCGCGGGCGGGCTCCCGGCGCCCGAACTCTTCGACGCGGAAGGCGTCGCGGCGGCCTTCCGGGCCGTACTGGAAGAGGCGCCCGCGCAAGCGCTCCAGTACTCCACCACCGAGGGCGAGCCGACGCTACGGGCCGCGCTCGCCGCGCGGATGTCCGTGCGCGGGTTGCCCACGACCGCCGACGACGTCCTGATCACCACCGGCTCCCAGCAGGCCCTGTCCCTGCTCGCGACCGCACTCGTCGAACCCGGTGACACGGTCCTGGTCGAAGAGCCCTGCTATCTGGCGGCACTTCAGGTGTTCGGCTTCGCCGGGGCGCGGGTCCTCGGCGTGCCCGGGGACGCCGACGGCCCGGACCCGGAGGCGCTCGCCGAACTCGTCGTACGGGAACGGCCCAAGCTGCTCTACACCGTGCCCACCTTCCAGAACCCCACCGGCCGTACCGTCTCCGCGGAGCGGCGGGCCGAGGTCGCGTCCGTGGCCGCGCGGCACGGGCTGTGGATCGTCGAGGACGACCCGTACGGCGAGCTGCGGTTCGAGGGGGAGCGGGTGCCGTGGATCGCCGCGCGCGAGGAGGCCGCCGACCGGACCGTGCTCCTCGGCTCCTTCTCCAAGGTCATGGCCCCGGGGCTGCGGCTCGGCTGGCTGCGTGCGCCCGCGGCGGTGCGGCGCGCTTGTGTGGTCGCCAAGCAGGCCGCCGACCTGCACACCCCGACCGTCAACCAGCTCGCCGCCGCACGGTACTTGGCGGACCGGGACCTCGACGCCCACGTGGCGCGGGTCGCGGCCGTCTACGGCGAGCGGCGGGACGCGATGCTCGCGGGGCTCTCCGAGGTGCTGCCGGAGGGGGCGAGCTGGCAACGGCCGGAGGGCGGGATGTTCCTGTGGGTGCGGTTGCCTTCGGCGTACGACACGACGGCGCTGTTGCCCGAGGTCGTGCGCCATGACGTCGCCTATGTGCCGGGTACGCCCTTCTACGCCGGCACCCCCGACCGGGCCACCCTGCGGCTGTGCTTCGTCACCGAGACGCCGGAGCGGATCGCGGAGGGGCTGCGGCGGTTGGGGGAGGGGCTGAAGGGCTGAGGCTCTGAGGTCAGTCCCACCAGAAGTGCCATGCGGGCCGGTTGAGCAACTGGCGTTCCGCGTAGGTCTGGAGGGTGGTGCCGGTGGGGCCCTGCCAGATGTTGTCCGGGCAGAAGGCGAAGTGCTCGGCGGCCACGGCCAGGGCTTCGTCGAGGGTCGTGGGCGGGGCGGCGACGGACACGATGAGTTGGTCGAAGCCGAGCGCCACGACGCGTGCGCCGAAGCGGTCCTCCCAGGAGCGGAGCACCGCACTGAGCAAGGCGGTGTCGTCGGCGTAGTTCGTCGGGCCCGTCCAGCCGATCGCGGTCGGGATGTCCGCGCTGCGACGGGTGGGGACCAGGGCGAGGCAGGGGTCCTTGAGGGGGCCTCCGCCGCGCAGGAGGGAGTCGACGACATCGGCGGCCACGGCGTCGGCGTCAGCCTGCGCGGCGGTCGGCGCCGCGAGGCCCGGCCAGTCGCCTGCCTCGCCCGCGCAGCACTCCTCCCAGAAGTCCGACAGGATCTCCTCGGCGTCGTGATCCCCGGGATACGACATCTCCCCGGGCGCCAACTCCCATTCCCCCGGCCCGCCGTGACCCGCGCCCACGTCGATGAGGACGGGGAGGAGGCCGACGGTACGCGGCGCTTGCTGGTACGTCGTCCAGTCACCGGGGTGCGCGGGGGCGTCCGCGAGCCACAGCGTGGTGCCGAGCAACGTGCCTGAGGGCAGCCCGAGTTCGAGGCCGGCCAGGGCGGGGAGCGGGTTGGGGAGGCTTGCCATCAGGCGGTTGCGAGGAAGGCCGCCCAGGCGGAGGGGGTCACCTGGAGGGTGGGGCCCGTTTCTGCCGGGTTCTTGGAGTCGCGGATGTGGATGGTGTGGGGGGTGGTGGCGACTTCGAGGCATTCGCCGCCCTCGTCGCTGCTGTAGGTCGACTTGAACCACTGAAGTGCCTCGGTGCTCATTGCTCTCCTAGCAGACGGTCCAGCAGGCCCCTCGACTCCAAGGGGGACAGGGCCTGTGCTCGCAGCATCGCATACTTGCGCGCGAGCCTGGACACCTCATCTGCGTCGGAGACCCACTGGCTGCCACGTTGGCCTTCGATATAAGCCAGGTGCTGGTGGTCCGAGGTCTCCAGGAGGATGAAGGGGCCGGCCAGTCCGGCGTGAGAAGGGCTGGCCGTCGGGAGGAACTGGAGTGACACGCATGGGAGTTCAGCGCACTCCCGTAGATGGCGGAGTTGCTCGGCTCGGACTTTAGGTCCGCCGATCGCCAGGTGCAGCACCGGTTCCCAGATGACGAAGCTGAGGGTCGGGGGATTCTTGCGGTGCAGGATCTCCTGCCGTTCCATACGGGCCGCCGCCCTCGGCTCGATCTCCTCCTCGGCGTACGCCGGAACACGCTCCCGCAGGACTGTCTCCGCGTACGCCCGGGTCTGAAGCAGGCCGGGCAACACCTGGTTGGCATAGAGGGACAGCGCGATCGCCTCCCGCTCATGCTCCATATACAGCTCCGCCCACATCGGGAACTGGTCGATCTCCGGCAGGTTCGCCACCCCGGCCGACAGCATCCCCTTCGTCTGGAGGACCTCGTCCAACAGCGCCGCCAGGTCCGGTTTCAGCGCCCTTCTGCCCTGTTCGATCGACGCGACCGTCTCCTCGTCGACCTGCGCCAGCTGGGCCAGGGCGACCTGGGTGTGGCCCATTGCCCGGCGCGCCGCGCCGAGTTGTTTGCCCAGCATCTTCATCGAGGTCAGATTCTTCGGCCGCGGCGGCTTCTTCGCGCTCATGCTGGTCTCCATCCCCCAGGGCACACGTACGTCACCGGGTAGGAGCCCGTACAAAAAATCTGTACGGGTTCACTCGGTGATCCACCGTAGTGACTCTGCGCGACATTCGTCCCGTGAACGAGGAAAGCCAACTCCCCTATCAGCGCGATCAGTTCTACGCCCGGGACCGCCGATCCGTGCCCGCTGCCAGGAGGTTGGTCCAGTGGGCACTGTTCTACTGGGGGCTCGGCGGCTGGGAGCGGGGCGAGGACGTGTCGCTGTGCGTGAGCGAGCTCGCGACCAACGCCCTGCTGCACGGGGCGCCGCCGGGGCGGGGGTTCCTGCTGCGGGTGCGGTACGACGGAGACGTGCTGCGGGTCGAGGTGCACGACAGCGGGGGCGGGGAGCCGTGTGTGCGGGACTGTGCTGTCGACGAGGGCGGGCGGGGGTTGTTTCTTGTCGCCGCGCTCGCCGACAAGTGGGGGGTGGGACAGCGGGACCCCGGCAAGGTGGTGTGGTGCGAGTTCGTCGGCCCTGCCGGGGGTGCCTGATGCCTGGTATAACCAATGGTATGGCGACCAGTAAGCTCACGGTGACTGTGCCGGACGAACTCCTCGAAGCCGCGCGTGAGGCTGCGGACGGCAATCTGTCCGCCTTCGTGGCCCGAGCCATAAGGGATCAGCTGATCCGTGACGCGATGACGATGTACGCCGAGGACAGCGCTCGTCTCGGCGACGATCTGGATGACCTCTACAGCGCCGCGGAGGACGACCTGTGCGACAACTGAAACGTGGCCAGGTGTGGACCGTCCCCACGGTGGGGCGGGATCGTACGGTCGTCATCGTCCAGAACGATCACGTCGCCGAGCTCCATCCCGGCGCGGTGCTGTGCGCGCTGCTCGACCTGTCCGGGGAGCGGCGGGAGTCGCTGGTCACCGTCCGTGTCACGGTGCCGATTCGCGGTGTGGTGCTGGTCCCCGACCTGTACAACTTCCGGCTGGCCCGCTTCGAGCAGGGCAAGTATCACGGTGATGTCCCCGCCGAGCAGATGGAGCGTGTCGACATCGCGTTGAGGGCGGTGCTCAGCCTCTGATCTGCGCGCAAGCCAGATCTGACCACCACCACGACAAAGGCCCGTCCTCTCCACGTGGGAGAGGGCGGGCCTGCTGTTCGTCGGCTTGCCGCTAGAGGCGCTCGGGGGTGCGGATGCCCAGGAGGGCCATGCCCTGGTGGAGGGTGCGGGCGGTCAAGTCGCAGAGGAAGAGGCGGTTCTCCTTCTGCTCCTCCGTGTCCGCCTTCAGCACCGGGCACTTGTCGTAGAACGACGTGTACAGCGACGCCAGCTGGTACAGGTACGCCGCCAGCTTGTGCGGGGCGTACTCCGCCGCTGCCTCGAAGACCGTGTCGCCGAACGCGTCCAGGTGCAGGCCCAACGCCCGCTCCGCCGCGTGCAGTTCCAGCTTCGGGTGGGCGGCCGGTTCGGCGCCCTCCGCCTTGCGCAGGATCGACTTGATACGGGCGTACGCGTATTGCAAGTACACGCTGGTGTCGCCGTTCAGCGACACCATCTGGTCCAGGTCGAACTTGTAGTCACGGTTCGCCGACGTCGACAGGTCCGCGTACTTCACGGCACCGATGCCGACCTGGGCGGCCCGCTCCTGGATCTCGTCCTCCGTGAGATCCTGCGCCTTCTCCCGGACGACCTCGGCGGCCCGCTGCACCGCCTCGTCCAGCAGGTCCTCCAGCCGTACCGTCTCGCCCTCACGCGTCTTGAACGGCTTGCCGTCCGCGCCCAGCACCGTGCCGTAGCCCATGTTGTGCGCGGTGACCTCGTCGGTCAGCCAGCCTGCCCGGCGGGCCGCCTCGAAGACCATCTTGAAGTGGAGGGACTGACGTACGTCCACGACGTAGATCAGGGACGTGGCGTGCAGGTCCTGGACGCGGTTGCGGATCGCGGTCAGGTCGGAGGCCGCGTAGCCGAAGCCGCCGTCCGCCTTCTGCACGATCAGCGGGACCGGCTTGTCGTCCTTGCCGCGGATCTCGTCGAAGAACACGACGAGCGCGCCCTCGGAGCGGACGGCCACGCCCATCTCCTCCAGGAGGCGGGCGGTCTCCGGCATGCCGTCGTTGTACGCCGACTCGCCGACGATCTCGTCGTCCCGGATCTCCATGTCGAGCTTCTCGAAGACGGAGTAGAAGTAGACCTTCGACTCGTCCACGAACCGCTGCCACAGGTCGAGCGTCTCCTTGTCGCCGGACTGGAGGGCGACGACCCGCTTCCTGGCCCGCTCCTTGAAGGCCTCGTCCGCGTCGAAGACCGCGCGGGACGCCTTGTAGACCCGGTTCAGGTTCGACATGGCCTGCTCGCCGTCCGTGTCGGTCTCCGCGGACAGTTCGTCCGGGTTCTCGATCAAGTACTGGATGAGCATGCCGAACTGGGTGCCCCAGTCGCCGATGTGGTGCCGGCCGATCGTCCGCTCGCCGGTGAAGTCGAGCATGCCGCGCAGGGCGTCGCCGATCACGGCCGACCGCAGGTGGCCGACGTGCATCTCCTTCGCCACGTTCGGCTGGGCGTAGTCGATGACCGAGATGCCGGGCTGGTCCTTGAGGGGGACGCCGAGACGGTCGCCGTCGGCGGCGCGAGCGGCCAGGGTGTCGATGATCGCCTTGTCGGTGACCGTGATGTTCAGGAAGCCGGGGCCGGAGACCTCGACGTCCTTGAACAGGCCGGGGGCGGTGATCTTCTCGACCACCTGCGTCGCCAGCTCCCGGGGGTTGGCCTTGGCCTTCTTGGCGAGCGCCAGGATGCCGTTGGCCTGGTAGTCGGCCCGGTCGCTACGTCGCAGCAGCGGGTCCGCGTCGGTCGCCTCCGGCAGGGTGGCCGAGAGGGCGGACGCGAGGTGTGCGTTGACGTTGGCGGTGAGGGACGTGACCGAGGCCATGGGTGTGGGTGCCGTTCCACTCGTAGGGGTGCAGAAAACGACACCAGTCTCCCACGGGGGCGGGCGGGCGGTCGCACGGATTCCCGCCCGCCCCTCAAGGCCGGCACGTCGGTACGTCAGCCCGTGGGCGCCAGGGCCACGGCCGCGAGCGCTGGAGCGGACTCGGTGCCGTCCGCGTACACGGCCGTCACGCGGTAGTAGGCGGCGGTGCCCGCCGGGGCGTCCTCGTCGCGGTAATGACGGTAGGAGTCCGTGTACGGGTTCTCCAGCGCTCCCTCCGCGATCCGCTCGTACGAGCCCGTGGAGCGGTCCCAGCGGTAGACGCGGTAGCCGGTCGCGCCGTCGAGCGTGTCCCAGTTCAGCACGGCGGCACCGGCGTTCTCCGCGGCGTCCAGGCCGGTCACCGGGGAGCCCGGCGCGGTCGCCTCGGACGGCCGGGTGTCCTGCTCGGTCGTGTAGACGGTGACGCCGTCGGTGTAGTTGTTCGCGCCGTCCACCGTCCGCAGCTCGAAGCAGCGCTCCTCGCCGTCCGGCAGGCCCTCGGTGTCCTGGAAGGACGTGGCGCCCGCCGCCAGCGTGTGCGAGGTGCCGGACGCGCAGGTGCGCACCCCGTCGACCGTCTTCGGGGTGCCCACGCGCAGCCAGTGGGCCCGCACGTCGGCGGCGGTGGAGGTGTCCCACCGCAGGGCCGTGCCCCACGGCTCGGAGGTGGCGGCGAACCCGGTCGGCAGCGGCGGCGCGACGGTGTCCTCGTAGAGCATGGCCTTGTAGGTGCTGGAGGTCACGCCGTTCGCGGCCACCGCGAGCGCGGTGACATAGCGGTCCGACGAGCTGCCGAAGTCGGTGAGCAGACAGCGGTACTCGACCCACGCGGCATCGCGGTAGACCTCCTCGGGCGCGCAGGCGCGCAAGGTCGTACGGACCGTGGCGGCACTGCTGCCGGAGTAGACCCGGAAGCCCCCGCTGTGGTCGTTGTCGGCGGCGACCCGGATCCGCAGCTCGGGCCGGCCGTTCGCGTCCGGACGCAGATATACGGGCAGGGCGGGCGCCACCTGCCGCCGGGAAGTGATCTTCACGGCGCCGGAGCGGTTGCCGGCCGCGTCGACCGCGTACACCGTGTAGGTGCGGGTGACGCCCGGCTTCGCCGTCATGTCGTCGTACGAGGCGCTCGTGGCGGTGCCGAGGAGAACCGGCTGCGCGCTGCCGTCCGCGCCGTAGACCTGCCAGCGCACGGCGTCGTCCGTCGGCGCGGTCCAGTTCAACGCCACCTTCTGGGTGTCCGCCACGGCCGCGAGGCCGGTCACCGCGCCCGGCGCCGCCACATCCGGCATGGTCACCGCGACCGGAGCGGTGCGTGCCGAGGTGTTGCCGGCGGTGTCGGTGGCCGACGCCGCGTAGTAGTACGTCTGCTTCTCGGCGGCCGTCTCGTCGTACAGGTACTGCTCACCCGGCGTCTGTCGCAGGTCCATGACGGCGACCTTGGTGAACGGGCCCGCCGCGGCTGTGGCGCGCCACAGGGTGAACAGAGGGCCGTCGGCCGGGCGCACCTGGCCCAGCCAGACGTTGACGCGAGGCCTCGGGCCGTCGGAGGCCTCGCCGCCGTCGGACACCGACACCGAGATGTCGGAGGCGCGCACGTCCGGGACCGGCGGTGCCGTCTTGTCCGGAGTGGTGACGTAGGGGCCGCAGGCGGTGGCGCCGTAGTTCGTCCACTTGTCGACGGCCTGGATACAGAATCGGTACTTCTGGCCGTCCTTCGCGGGCGTGTAGGAGGCGGTGGTGCCGGTCGTCGTCCATTGGGAGACTCCGCCCGCCGGGGTCTTCACCAGGACCTCGTAGCGGGCGATGTCCAGTTCCCGGTTCTTCCGCCAGCCGGCCTTCGCCTTGCCGGTCGCCGCGTCGTAGGTGGTGGTGATGCCGGTCGGGGCCAGCGGCGGCTTGCTGTCGGACGAGGCGGGCCAGGTGAACTTCACCCGGGACAGACCCGTCCAGTTCGCATGGTCGACGCGCACGGTGTGCTTGCCCGAGCCGATGCAGAACGTGCCCGGGACACTGTTGCCGGAGCTGTCACCGGTGTTCTTCCACTTGTTCACCTTCCGCACGCCGTCCACGTACAGCCGCAGGCCGTCCGTGCCGGACAGGCGGTACTCGAAACAGCCGCCCGAACCGAAGTCACGGGTGAGCGACCAGCGCACCCCGAAGTTGTTCGTGGCCATCCCGGAGAGCGGAGCGCCTGTCCAGGACTGGTCGATCGTGGTGTCGCAGTCCGTCTTCTTCGGCGTGCCGGAGAACGAGGTGTTCGTGTAGAACGTCCGCTTGAATGTGGTGTCGCCGCAGGTCACGGCAGCCTCGGCGGCGGGCGCCACGAGGAGGACGCAGGTCGACGCCAGCGTCACCGCGAGTCCGGCCGCCCCCACGCGCAGCCCGGCCCGGATTCTTTCTGTGATCACGACAAGAGGACCGCCGCCGGGCCCTCGGGGTTGTACGGCGGACCTAAACGTTTTCCGACTGGGACCGACACGGGTGACAATGGCTCCGACGTATCCCCACGGCGTCCACAGCGGCGTACGAGAACAAACTGGAAAGAAGGACGTGCCCCGTGGCTCAGAGCACCGAGACCACCGACTGGGTCTCCCGTTTCGCGGATGAGGTCATCGAGGAGTCGGAGCGTCGGGCCCCGGGCAAACCGGTCGTCGTCGCGTCCGGGCTCTCCCCGTCCGGGCCCATCCACCTCGGCAACCTGCGCGAGGTCATGACCCCGCACCTCGTCGCCGACGAGATCCGCCGCCGCGGGTACCAGGTGCGGCACCTGATCTCCTGGGACGACTACGACCGGTACCGCAAGGTGCCGGCCGGTATCGCCGGGGTCGACGAGTCCTGGGCCGAGCACATCGGCAAGCCGCTGACCTCGGTCCCGGCGCCCGCCGGTTCGTCGTACCCGAACTGGGCCGAGCACTTCAAGGCCGCCATGGTCGCCGCGCTCGCCGAGCTGGGTGTGGAGTTCGACGGCATCAGCCAGACCGCGCAGTACACCGCGGGCACCTACCGCGAGCAGATCCTGCACGCCATGAAGCACCGCGCCGACATCGACGCCATCCTCGCCCAGTACCGGACGAAGAAGGCCCCGGCCAAGAAGCAGCAGCAGAAGCCGCTCGACGAGGCCGAGCTGGAGGCCGCCGAGGGGTCCGGCGCGGCCGGTGAGGACGACGGGTCCGCCGGGTCGGCCGGCTACTTCCCGTACAAGCCGTTCTGCGGCAACTGCGAGAAGGACCTGACGACGGTCACCTCGTACGACGACGACACCACCGAACTGTCGTACACCTGCAACGAGTGCGGCTTCGCCGAGACCGTGCGGCTCAACGAGTTCAACCGCGGCAAGCTGGTCTGGAAGGTCGACTGGCCGATGCGGTGGGCGTACGAGGGGGTCGTCTTCGAGCCGAGCGGCGTCGACCACTCGTCTCCGGGGTCGAGCTTCCAGGTCGGTGGGCAGATCGTCGGGATCTTCGGGGGCAAGCAGCCCATCGGGCCGATGTACGCGTTCGTGGGGATCTCCGGGATGGCGAAGATGTCGTCGTCGCGGGGCGGGGTCCCGACCCCCGGTGACGCGCTCCAGATCATGGAGCCGCAGATCCTGCGCTGGCTGTATGCCCGCCGTCGTCCCAACCAGTCCTTCAAGATCGCCTTCGACCAGGAGATCCAGCGGCTCTACGACGAGTGGGACAAGCTGGACGCCAAGGTCGCGGACGGGTCCGCGCTTCCGGCCGACGTCGCCGCGCACTCGCGTGCGGTGCGCACGGCGGGCGGCGAGCTGCCGCGGACCGCGCGTCCGCTGCCGTACCGGACCCTCGCCTCCGTCGCCGACATCACCGCCGGGCACGAGGACCAGGCGCTGCGGATCCTGAGCGAGCTGGACCCGACGGACCCGCTGACGTCCCTGGACGAGGCCCGTCCCCGGTACGACAAGGCCGAGGCCTGGATCAACACGCACGTCCCCGCCGACCAGCGGACCATCGTGCGCGAGGAGCCGGACGCCGAGCTGCTGAAGTCCCTCGACGAGGCGTCCCGGGAGTCCCTGCGGCTGCTGCTGGACGGGCTTGAGGCGAACTGGTCGCTGGACGGGCTGACGCACCTTGTGTACGGGGTGCCGAAGGTGCAGGCCGGCTTCTCCGCCGACGCCACGCCCAAGGAGCTGCCGCCGGAGATCAAGACGGCCCAGCGGACGTTCTTCGCGCTGCTGTACCAGCTGCTGGTCGGGCGCGACACCGGCCCGCGGCTGCCCACGCTGCTGCTGGCGGTCGGCCAGGAGCGGGTGCGGAGCCTGCTCGGCGAGTAGGCGGTGACGAGAAGGGGCCCTCTGGTGAGGGCCCCTTCTTCGTTGTTCCTTCGTTGTTCGCTACGCGATGTGGTCTTCCTGGAGCTCCGCCGTGTGGCGGTTGGTGAAGCGGTTGACCATCCGCTCCGCCTCACGCTGCGGGAGCGTGGTGCCGTACGTGGCCTCCACGTCGCCCCTGAACTGGCCAGAGGTCGGATAGCTGCCGTCTATGGCCTTCTTGAAGACCATGTAGTAGTCGTCCTCGGTCAGCTCCGTGCCACCGCCCGCGCCCATCTCCCGGGTACGGCCCGGACCGGACGGGATGGGGAAGCTGCCCGTGTCCTCCATGGACGGCTCCTGGACGGGCGCCTGCTGCTCCTCGAACAGCTGCTGCTGCTCGTCGAACTGCTGCTGACCCTCGAATCCCTGCTGGCCCTCGAACCGCTGCCGGTCCTCGAACTGCTGCTGGTCCTCGAACTGCTGCTGTTCCTCCGCGTACTGCTGCCAGTACGCCGCGTCCGGGTCGTACGTCGGGTCGTAGCCGCCCTGGTACGTGACGGTGTGCGGGTCCCTCGCCTGGAGCCACGGGCTCTGCTGCTCGGCCACGGTGGGGTCGACCGGCTCGGCCGGGTGCTCCTGCGCCTCGGGGGCGGGAAGCTGCTCCCGCACGGGCGCCGCCGCACCCGCCACCGCGGGCATCGCCGGCGGCGCCGGGGCGCGCTCCATCTCCACCTGCGGGGCCGGAGGCAGCAGCACCGGCTCGATGCCCGCCGCCGCCAGGCCCGCCGGGGCCGTCTCCGCCAGGGGGACGCCGTAACGGGCCAGGCGCAGCGGCATCAGGGACTCCACCGGGGCCTTGCGGCGCCAGGCGCGGCCGAAGCGGGAGTGGAGCCGGGCCTGGTAGACCAGGCGGTCCTGTTCGAGCTTGATGACCTGTTCGTAGGAGCGCAGCTCCCACAGCTTCATCCGGCGCCACAGCAGGAACGTGGGGATCGGGGAGAGCAGCCAGCGCGTCAGGCGGACGCCCTCCATGTGCTTGTCCGCCGTGATGTCCGCGATCCGGCCGATCGCGTGGCGGGCCGCCTCGACCGCGACCACGAACAGGACCGGGATCACCGCGTGCATGCCCACACCCAGCGGGTCCGGCCAGGCCGCGGCGCCGTTGAAGGCGATCGTGGCCGCCGTCAGCAGCCACGCCGTCTGGCGCAGCAGCGGGAAGGGAATGCGGATCCAGGTCAGGAGCAGATCCAGGGCCAGCAGGACACAGATGCCCGCGTCGATGCCGATCGGGAAGACGTAACTGAAGTTCCCGAAGCCCTTTTTGATGGCGAGTTCGCGGACTGCGGCGTACGAACCCGCGAAGCCGATGCCGGCGATGATCACTGCGCCGAACACGACCACGCCGATGAGAACGCGGTGCATCCGAGTCAGCTGCATAGGCGCGGCCACCCGTACTCCCCTCCCCTTGCGTGTTGTTGCGCGCAACAGAGTGGCACATGTGTGCGGCGCACGGGTGGCCGGTAGGGCTCGTCAGCCCCGTATCAGGGCTTTGTCAGCTCTTCTTCGCGGTCGACTTGGACGGAGACGCGGAGGGAGAGGCCGGCTTCGACGCCGACTTCGACGCCGATTTCGACGCGGACGGGGAGGGGCTGGTCTCACCGGTGCTGCCGCTGCCGCCGCCGCCCGTGTTCGCCTTCGTCACCGACGCCACCGCCTCCTTCGCCGCCGACTTCACCAGCTTCGCGAGGGTGTCGGCGCTCGGCGTCTTCTCGCCGGCCAGGCCCGCGCCGTTGTAGTCGAGGGTGACGACGACGTTCTCGACGCGGGTGACCAGCGTCTGCTGCTTGAAGGAGCCTTCCTTCTTCTTCAGGTCGTAACGGACCAGCGTCGCCTGGTCGCCCGTACCCGTCACCGGCTCCGTCTTCGCGTTCTTCGCGCCCTCCACCGACTGCGCGTCCTGGACCTGCTTGGCGTAGTACTCCTGCGCCAGCTTGTCGCCCTCGCCGCGCGTGACGTCGGAGTCGAAGCGGAGCAGGGAGACGTTCAGCCAGCGGAACTGGGAGCCCTTGACGCCGTTGTTGTCCAGGCTCGACCACGAGCAACTGCCGCGCGTCGCCACGTCGTCCGACTTGCCCTGCTTGCCGGACTTCGACGCCTTCGGGACCAGATCGCCGAGCGTGCCCTTCGACAGGGTGTCGCACGCATCCGGAAGCGACTTGTACGCCGCCGCCTGCACGGTCGGCGACGGGCTGACCGACGCGGAGCTCTCGGTGCTCTGGCCGGCGCCGGCGGCGTTGTCGTCCGAGGACGAGCCGGAGTCCGAGGAACAGGCTGTGGCCACCAGCATCAGGGGGACGGCGGCTGCGCCGAGAAGCACCCGGTGGGCGCGCTTCGTTCGCGGGTCACGCTGGTCGCTCTGTGCTGCTCGCTGCATGGTTCCTTCACTCATGACGCTGCTCGTGCTCCTGCGGTCGGATCGGGTCCGAGGGGCCACGGTACGCGGTGGGACAGCTGTGCGGTTCTGCTTCACGGGCATTGCGGAACGTCACCGACGGGCATCAGCCCGCCAGCGCCTCCGCCAGCTCGGCGGCCAGATTCCTTGCCCTGTCCTGCATTTCCTTGCTGTCCGGGGTGGTGCCGATGGTCGTCGGCTGCTCCTCGTACTCGACCGTCACGATCACGTTGGACGTGCGGAACGCCACAGTCACCGTGCGCTGCCGGGCCGTCGAACCCGAACTGCTCACCACGTCGTTCAGGAACGCCTCTTCGCCCAGATCGTCGAGAACGCGGGGCTGGAGATCGGCGGGCGTGGACCCGTCGGAGGGCGAGGCGGAGGAGGAAGAGGAGGAGGAAGGGGAAGAGGAGGCGGTGGCCGAGGCCGACGCGGCGTCGCCCGGGGTCGGCGAGGAACTCACGTCCGACGTCGCCGACTCGGACGGCTCCGGGAGATGCGCGGCCGTCTGCGCCTGGGCGAACAGCGCCTGCGCCTGGTTGTCGTCGCTGACGGAGTTGTCGTAGGACACGACCCGCTCCAGGTCGACGAGGAGGTGGTCGGTGGCATCGGCCGACTCCACCTTCCACTGGCAGCCGACCTTGCGGTCGATGTCGAAGGTGGTCGTCGGGGTGCCCTCGTACGCCTTCTCCCGCTGGTCCTCGTCCGTGAGCTGCTGGATGCCGGGCAGGAGCGTGTCGAGGGTGTCCTGGCTGACCGCCCCGCAGGGTTCGGGGAGCGTGCGGTAGCGGCCGGGCTCGGCGACGGGGGAGGCGGTGCCGGCGTCGCCCGGGTTGGAGTTGTCCTCGGTGCCGCCCGTGTCCGAGCCGCTGGTGCAGCCGGCGGCGAGCAGCGCCACGAGGAGGGCCGCGACGCCGGGTACGTACGCCTTCCGCTGCACGGTCGGCTCCTCTCGATGGTGCTGATCGCTACTGATCGCTGCTGATCGTTACGGCTGATCGCCGCTGGTTATTCGCTTGCCGGGCGGGGGTGCCCCCTGCGCACCATGTGTATCGCACGCACAGCCGTGGACGCCGGTCCGTTGTCCCTTTCGTTGACCCTGGCGCAGGTTTTGCGATTTAAGCCTTTGTTTGTGATTCCGGGGGAATGAGGACGATATGTCGTACGTGGAAATGCGGGGCGCGAAGGTTCCCATCCGTATGTGGACCGACCCCGCCTCGGTGGAGGAGGGCGCGCTCCAGCAGCTGCGCAACGTCGCCACCCTGCCCTGGATCAAGGGCCTGGCGGTCATGCCCGACGTCCACTACGGGAAGGGCGCGACGGTCGGGTCGGTCATCGCGATGCGGGGAGCGGTGTGCCCGGCCGCGGTCGGTGTCGACATCGGCTGCGGGATGTCGGCGGTGAAGACGTCGCTGACCGCGAATGACCTGCCGGGGGATCTGTCGCGGCTGCGGTCGAAGATCGAGCAGGCTATTCCGGTGGGGCGGGGGATGCATGACGATCCCGTCGATCCGGGGCGGTTCCATGCGCTGCCCACCGCGGGGTGGGACGACTTCTGGGGGCGGTTCGACGGGGTTGCGGAGGCGGTGAAGTTCCGGGAGGAGCGGGCCGGGAAGCAGATGGGAACGCTTGGATCCGGGAACCACTTTGTCGAGGTCTGCACGGATACGACCGGTTCTGTCTGGCTGATGCTCCACTCCGGTTCCCGGAACATCGGCAAGGAACTGGCCGAGCACCACATCGGCATCGCCCAGAAGCTCCCGCACAACCAGGGCCTGATCGACCGCGACCTCGCCGTCTTCGTGGCGGACACCCCGCAGATGGCGGCGTACCGCAACGACCTGTTCTGGGCGCAGGAGTACGCCAAGTACAACCGCACGATCATGATGGCACTCCTCAAGGACGTGATCCGCAAGGAGTTCAAGAAGGCGAAGCCGACCTTCGAGCCGGAGATCAGCGCGCACCACAACTACGTGGCCGAGGAGCGCTACGACGGGATGGACCTGCTCGTGACCCGCAAGGGCGCGATCCGGGCCGGTTCCGGCGAGTTCGGGATCATCCCGGGGTCGATGGGCACGGGTTCGTACATCGTGAAGGGCCTCGGAAACCCGCTGTCCTTCAACTCGGCGTCCCACGGCGCCGGTCGGCGCATGAGCCGCAACGCGGCCAAGCGGCGCTTCTCGACCAAGGACCTGGAGGAGCAGACACGGGGCGTGGAGTGCCGTAAGGACTCCGGTGTCGTGGACGAGATCCCGGGCGCCTACAAGCCGATCGAGCAGGTCATCGACCAGCAGCGGGACCTTGTCGAGGTCGTGGCGAAGCTGAAGCAGGTCGTCTGCGTGAAGGGCTGACGCGGGAAGGCCCCGGCTCCGGCCGGGGCCTTCCTCGTGCGCTCCCCGTTCACGGCAGGCGCTTCTCCAGCAGGGTCACCGCGTACGGGCTGCCCGAGCCGTCCTTCTTCGCGGGCTGTTCGCCTGCGACCGTGTAGCCCGCCTTCTCGTAGTACGTGCGCAGGCGGGGGTTGGTGGACAGGCAGTCCAGGCGGGCGTAGGGGAGGGCGGCCGCTGTGATGCGGGACTCCGCGTGGGTCAGGAGGGCTCGGCCCGTGCCGGGTGGGGACAGGTGGGGGACGGTCATCAGGCGGTGGACGTAGCCGGCGTCGGCCGGGCGGGGGCCCCAGGCCGCCTCGTCGGCCCACCAGAGTTCGTAGGCGCCGGTCAGGTGGCCGCCGGTGTACGCCAGCCATACCTCGCCCTCCGCCATGCGGTGGATGAAGTGCGCCTCGTCCTTTTCCGACGGCTTCCACTGGTCGATTCCGCGGGCCAGCATCCACAGGGCCACCGAGTCGCGGAGACGGACCAGGGACTGGGCGTCCGCCGGGGTTGCCTTGCGGTACGTCAGGGGCCGCGAGGTGGTGGGCGGCGGCTCCAGGAGGTTCGCGCGGAGTCTCGCCGACAGGGCGTCCGCGTCCATGCCGAGGGTCTGGGTGACGTAGCCCTCTACCGAGCCGTAGCGGGACTTGAGGGACTTCAGGAACAGGCGCATCACCGACTCCGGGGCCCTGCCGAAACCCAGCCAGGTGGGGGACTGGCCGTTGTTGCGGGCCTTCCAGTCGGCCAGGAGGGCCGGGGCCGCCAGTTCCGTGAGGCTGTAGTCCTCGATGATCGTGGGCTCGTCCACGCCGAGGAGGGCGAGGACCAGGGCCGCGATCTCGCCGGTGCGGTCCTTGCCCGAGGCGCAGTGGAAGGCCACCGGGGCGTCCGCTTCCGCGATCAGTTCCAGGGCCCTGCGGATCTCCTTCGCGCCGTCCTCCGCCACCTCCATGTAGCGCTCGGCGAGATAGGGGCCGGGGTCGACCTCGGGGCCCAACGACGGCTGGTCGTACGGACGGTGCTCGATGCTGAGGTTGATCCAGTCGAAGGACGGATCGGCCGGGACGCGGCCCCTTGTCTCGATCTCCCAGTCATGACGCAGGTCGATCACCGTTCCGATGCCGAGGGACAGGAAGTGGTCCCAGTCGGTGGTGCCGGTCGTCAACTTGCCCAGGGAGTCCGCGCGGTAGAGGCGGCCCGGGCGGACGCGGTGGCCGTCGGCCGTCGTATAGCCGCCCAGGTCACGGAAGTTGTGCAGGCCGTCGAATGAGATGTGTCTGTCCACGGCCCGGAACCCTACTTCGCGTGCATGACCGCGTAGATCATCACGAACGCGACGATGTGGATGCCGAAGAGGAAGTAGCCGAGGTAGTACCAGACGATGCGTTCGCGCTTCTTCTCCAGTGCCAGCCGGCGCTGCTCCGCGTCGTCGTCGGCCTCGGCCATCACAGCTCCCTGTGCACCTTCGTGTTCGACGCCTGGGCGCGCGGGCGCAGGACCAGGAGGTCGACGTTGACGTGGGCGGGGCGGGTGACCGCCCAGGTGATCGTGTCCGCCACGTCGTCGGCCGTCAGGGGCTCGGCGACGCCCTGGTAGACCTTGGCGGCCTTCTCCTCGTCGCCGCCGAAGCGGGTGAGCGCGAACTCGTCCGTCTTCACCATGCCGGGCGCGATCTCGATCACCCGGACCGGCTGGCCGACGATCTCCAGGCGGAGGGTCTCGGCGAGGACGTGGGCGCCGTGCTTGGCGGCCACGTAACCACCGCCGCCCTCGTACGTCCCGTGGCCCGCGGTGGAGGAGACGACGACCACCGTGCCGTCGCCGCTCGCGACCAGCTTGGGGAGCAGGGCCTGGGTGAGGTTGAGGGTGCCGATGACGTTCGTCTCGTACATCGTGCGCCAGTCGGCCGGGTCGCCGGTCGCGACCGGGTCGGCGCCGAGCGCGCCGCCCGCGTTGTTGACCAGGACGCCGATCGTCTTGAAGGCGGTGGCGAACTCGTCGACCGCGGCCCGGTCGGTGACGTCCAGCTGGTACGCCGTGGCCTGGTGGCCCGCCGCGTTGATCTCCTCCGCGAGCGCCTCGATACGGTCCTTGCGGCGGGCGGTGAGGACGACGCGGTAGCCGGCGGCGGCCAGCCCGCGGGCCGTGGCGGCGCCGATTCCGCTGCTCGCACCGGTGACGACGGCGATGCGGGACGCTGCGCTGGGCATGGGCGGGAGCTCCTCGGGTCGGCGATCAAGGGACGATCAGGGGGCCTTCGGGGGCTTTGGGATGGCCCGCGGCGGCTTTCGGTGGTCTTCGGTGGTCTTCGGTGGTCTTCCTGTGGTCTTCCTCAGGATAGGCGGGGGCCCGCGATCTCCTCCGGGCGGTCCGTATCGCGGGCCTGGTGAGACGATGAGGGGGGTGATCCCCTGGAGTCCGCTGGAAGACGGAGGTGGATCATGGGAGAAGCGCGTGAGGTCATGGACCGGTTCACCGACGCGGTGACCACGCACCCGGACCTGAAGGTCCTCGCCGAGCTGTATGCGGAGGACGCCGTCGCCTACACCCCCGACGAGGGGGAGATCCACGGGCGCGACAACATCGTGGAGTACTGGCGGCAGATGACGGAGTCGGTCCCCGACGGCAGGTTCGAGACGCTGCATTCCTACGAGATCGGCGACACCGCCATCGACGAGGGCGTCTACCGCGGGCACAACACCGGCCCGCTGCATCTGCCGGACGGCGGCACCCTGCCCGCCACGGGCAAGGAGGTCGGCATCCGCGGGGTGGACCTCGCCACCGTGAAGGACGGCCGGATCACGGAGTACCGGCTCTACTTCGACGAGATGGAGTTCCTGGGACAGCTGGGGCTGCTGCCCGACGACACGCCCTGACGACCGGGAAGGCTCACTGCCCTCGGGGCGCGTACATGATGACCGCCATGCCCGCGAGGCAGATCAGCGCGCCCGTGACGTCCCAGCGGTCGGGACGGTAGCCGTCCGCGGCCATGCCCCACAGGATCGAACCGGCGACGAAGACACCGCCGTACGCGGCGAGGATCCGGCCGAAGTGGGCGTCCGGCTGGAGCGTGGCGACGAAGCCGTAGGCGCCGAGGGCGAGGACGCCGCCGCCGATCCAGAGCCAGCCGCGGTGCTCGCGCACGCCCTGCCACACCAGCCAGGCGCCGCCGATCTCGAACAGGGCGGCGACGACGAAGAGGACGGCGGAGCGCAGGACGTGCATGCCGGAAGGGTGGCACACCGGCTTCACCTGATGGACGGCGCCTGTCCGCCGCTCCGCGTGGGATACATCCGTACGACCACGGTGGAGTCTCCTCTGAGGAGTGGGCGGTATGCGGGTTCGGGTGCTGGGTGCGTGCGTGGCGGTCGGGGCGGCGGCGGTCTGCGGGGTGGCTCCGGTCGCGGAGGCCGCGGAGCCCGCGGACGGGCCTTACGGCAGGTGGGGCGTTCACGCCCCCGAGGCCGATCTCGCCTATCACGGGGCCGCGAGCATGGCGGCCGGCTGGGTCGACGTACGGTTCACACCGCGCAACCACGGGCCCTCGGCGGTCCCGGACGCGACGGTACGGCTGCGCTGGTCGGAGCCGCTCGTCAACCGGCAGGCGCTGCCGGACGGGTGTGCGCGGTCGGGCGCGCGGGTGGTGCTGTGCCGGGTGGGGGCGCTGGACGCGGACGGGCTGGGGGAGCAGGTCGACCTGCGGGTGCGGTTGCGGGGGGAGCCGTCGGAGGTGCTGCTGGAGATGGACACGGTGTGGAGCGGCGGGGTGGTGGACCGGAACCGGGCGAACGACCGGCAGCGGGTGCTGGTGCTGGACACCGGCGACTCGTACTACTTCTGACACCGGGCGCCCGGCGACGGCCGCCCCGCGCGCGGGACGCCGGGCGCCGGTTCTGTGCGTCGTACGATTGCTGCACGGCGCAGATGATGGAGGTGCGGGCGGTATGGGCGAAGCGGCTCGGGAGCCGGAGCGGGAGCGGGTGCTCGACGAGTTGTCGGCCGTCTCCCGTCGGTACATGGCCTCGTACGCCCTCTTCAACCAGGCCGTCGCCGACCATCTCGGCCTGCACCCCACCGACTTGCAGTGTCTGAACCTGCTCACCCTGGAGGGCGGTCCGGTGACGACGGGACGGATCGCCGAGCTGACGGGGCTGACCACCGGGTCCGCGACGCGGCTCGTGGACCGGCTGGAGCGGGCCGGGTACGTGGTGCGGGAGCGGGACGTGGTCGACCGGCGGCGGGTGCTGGTGACCACCGTGCCGGAGAAGATCGTCGAGTTCGGGCGGGTGTGGGACCGGCTGGGGGGCGGTTGGGTCGCGCTCTTCGACGACCTCGATGCCGGGGAACTCGCGCTGATCGTCGACCACATGAAGCGGACGACGGAGTTCAGTGCGGCGCAGGTCGCCCGGCTTCGGGCCGGGGACTTCTAGGCCGGTCCTAGGCGACCTGCTCGTCCTGGGTGTCGTAGCGCTCGCGGGCCTCGTGGACCTCGTCGATGTGGGTCTCCGCCCAGTCCTTCACGGCCGTCAGGAGCAGGGCCAGGCTGTGGCCGAGCGGGGTGAGTTCGTAGTCGACGCGGACCGGGACGGACGGGGTGACCGTGCGGGCCAGGATGCCGTCGCGTTCCAGTGAACGCAGGGTCTGCGTGAGCATCTTGGGGCTCACTCCGGCGAGCTTGCGGCCGAGGTCGCTGTAGCGCATGGTGCCGCCGGCGAGGGCGGAGACGACCAGGCTGACCCACTTGTCGCTGAGGCGGTCCAGGAGCTGGTTGGTGGGGCAGCCCTTGATGAACGCGTCGTACTCGATGCGGGCCTGCTCGCGTCGCTGGGCCGCCGTCATGGTCGCCATGGCTCACCTCTGGGGGACATACGCACTCTCAGGTAACTACTTACCAGGAGATAGTAGCTCTTCCTAGGGTTGCCGGTAGCGGGAACGCGGTCGCCGAGGTCTTCGGGGGCCGTCAACAGCCGGTTTACTCAAGGGAGTTGGCAGTCATGCGTGCTGCGGTCGTGAACACTTTCGGTGGGCCCGAGGTCGTCGAGGTCGTGGAGGCGGAGGTGCCCGAGCCGGGCGCCCGCGAGGTGCGGATCAAGGTGGCGGCGGCCACGGTGAACCCCGTCGACGCCGGCGTACGGCAGGGCGTCTTCGGGGGTGCGGGGAAGCGGATCGGGCTGGGCTGGGATGTCGCCGGGACCGTGGACGCGGTGGGGGTGGCCAGTGCCTGGAGTGTGGGGGACGAGGTGGTCGCCCTCGACTACGGGATGGTGAAGCCGCTCGGGACCCATGCGGAGTACGTCGTCGTGCCCACGGACGCGGTGGCGCTCGCGCCTCGGACGGTGGACGTGGTGGAGGCGGCGACCTTGCCGTTGAACGGGCTGACGGCCGCGCAGGCGCTGGATCTGCTGGCGCTCTCGGAGGGGTCTTCGTTGCTGGTGACCGGCGCTGCGGGGGCGGTTGGGGGGTTCGCCGTGCAGCTCGCTGCTCAGCGGGGGGTTGTGGTGACCGGGCTGGCCCGGGCCGGGGACGAGGAGCTGGTGCGGTCGCTGGGGGCGGCCGAATTTGTGGTGGAGGGGCGGGCGGGGGCGTTTGATGCGGTGCTGGATGCGGCCGTTCTCGGGGCGCCGGCGCTTGAGTGGGTGCGGGATGGTGGGGCGTATGTGGGGGTGATTCCGCAGGCCGCTCCTGAGGGGGTTCGGGGGGTTCGGGCTACGGCTGTCGAGGTTCAGGCCGATGGAGGGCGGCTTGCGGAACTGGCCGGGCTGGTGGATTCCGGGGTGCTGAGCCTGCGGGTTGCCGAGACCTTCTCGCTGGAGGACGCGCCGAAGGGGCATGCGGTGCTGGCGAGGGGTGGGGTTCGGGGGCGGGTCGTGCTGGTGCCGGGTGCCTAGGAGCTCGGGGTGGTTGGTTGTGTGGCGGGTGCGGGTGGATTGTGGCTGGTCGCGCCCGCGCGGCGGAGCCGCACATCGACACAGCCCCGCGCCCCTCAGGGGCGTCAGTGGAGCCCTTCTTCCTGGGGCTTGCTCGGCAATAGGGCTGCCAGAGGCAGGCATGTCGCCAACCCCGCTGCCACCACCAACAAGCTCATCGTGCCGTCGCTGTGGAAGTACACCGTCGTCACCGCCGCCGCCCCCAGCGCGTTCGCCAGTTGTTGGACCGCGTTCAGGGAACCGCTCGCGCTTCCCGCCTCGGACGGGGCGATGTCGCCGATCGTGAGGTCGTAGATCGTGCCGAAGCAGGTGCCCATGCCCACGCCGAGGATCACGAGGGGTGGGGTCAGGGACCAACTGGTGGTGTGGGTCCCCGAGTTGTGGATGACGAGGGTCAGCCAGACGCAGCCTGCCAGGAGGATCAGCAGGCCGGTTACGGCGAGGCGGCGGCCGTAGGTGTGGAGCAGGCCGTGGCAGGCGATCGAGGCGATCACTATGCCGAGGGTCAGCGGGATCAGGCCCAGCGCGGTGTCGGCGGGGGTGCGGCCGAGGTCCCGCTGGAGGAAGAGGGAGATGACGTAGAGGAGGCCCGACGTCGCGGCGAAGGCGGCGACGCCGAGGGCGAGGCCCGCCGCGAAGCCGCGGTTGCGCAGGAGAGACGGCTCGATGAGCGGGTGGGCCGCGGTGCGCTGGCGGTGGCAGAAGGCGGCGAACGCGACGAGGCCGAGGAGCAGAAGGGTCAGGGGGCGGGCGGTCCAGGCTCCCCCGGAGGAGGTACCCCCACCCGAGCCGTCGATCAGGCCGCCCAGGACGCCGAGCATCGCGCCGGCGAGGAGGGCGGAGCCGGGGACGTCGACGGAGACGGCGCTGTCGCCGGTGTCCCGGGGGAGCAGGCGGGCGGCGGCGAGCAGGGCGGCGCCGCCCAGGAGCAGGTTGATCAGGAACATGGGGCGCCAGCCGAGGCCCGCGATGTCGGCGTCGATGAGGAAGCCGGCCAGGACCGGGCCGCCGACGGCGGAGAGTCCCATCGCGGGGCCGAACAGGGCGAAGGCCCTGCCGATCTGGTCGCGGGGCCAGGTGGCGCCGAGGATGCCGAAGCCCTGCGGGATGACGAGGGCCCCGAAGGCGCCCTGGAGCAGGCGGGCGGCCACCAGGGTGGCCGGCGTGGGGGCGAGGCCGCAGGCCAGGGAGGCGGCGATGAAACCGGCGAGGCCGATCAGGAACAGCTTGCGGCGGCCGTACCTGTCGCCCAGGCGTCCGCCGGGGACGAGTAGCACGCCGAGGGCGAGTGCGTAGGCGGCGCCCAGCCACTGGACCAGGGCCGGGCCGCCGCCGAGGTCGGCGGTGATGGTCGGGGCGGCGATGTTGGTGATGGTCGCGTCGAGGAGGTCGAGGATGTCGGCCGCGAGGATCACGGCCAGGATCGCCCAGCGGGTGCGGGCGGGGAGGTCGTCCCGCTTGGTGTTTGCGTTGTGCAGTGTCTGTGTCACGCAGCTAAATATGGGGGGCGGTCCGGTCGGTGTCAACCGGGATCCGCTCGACGGGGTGCTGGGGAGGCGTGGGGGGTCGGGCATATGCGTTGACGGATATTCGGTGAAGAATGAAATGCCGCGCCCGTTCGAATTCACGGGCCCTTCTTTTCCTTCACGAAATGCAATGCGCGCATTGGGGCGGCAAGGTCCGTTCTCACAGACCACCCCCAGGGGGAAATGAGGCAACGAAACGACCGATTAACTGACGTGTAGCGGAAGGGAATCGTCCCGGCAGTGCACTCCTGGTCTCCGTTGTTCACGCACAGCGTCAGGAGGGACCATGTCCTTCTTCGCCAGGGCATCCTGGCCAGGAGACCATCGGGACGAAATAGTCGCGGGCACGCTTGTCGCGGCCGTCGTCGTCATACTCGGATACGCCTCGGGTATCGGCGTGTCCACACCGCCGACCGTCGACACCGCGGCGCCGCCGGCCTCGGAAGCCCCCGCCCGCGAGCCCACTTCCCGCTCCGAGACCGGCCCGTCCGACGCTTCCGCCGGAAATGCCGGCGCCGGTTCGGCGGGCGGTTACTGGGCCGGGGAAAGCGGCGGGATTCCCGTGGCCGGTGTCCCGTCGGACGCGGGTGGCGGTGGGGGCGGGGGGCACGATCACGGCACGGGTGGCACCGGTACTGGCACGGGTACGGGTACGGGGACCGGTGGGCCCGGATCGCCCTCTCCCGCGCCGACCCCGTCACCCAGCACCTCCGGCGGCTGCGAGGAGGGTGAAGTCCGGCTCGTGCAGCCGCTGTTGAACGGCGTGGTGACCCCGGTGACCGGCCTGCTCAACGGTCTGCTCGCCCCGGCTTCGGCAAGCCCGTCGCCCTCCCCTTCACCCTCGCTCTCGCCCTCGGCTTCATCGCTCTCGTCCTCCTCGCTCTCGTCCTCCTCGCTCTCGTCCTCCTCGGCGGCGGACGCGCCCTGCGTCGGTGTCGCGGCCTCGCCCTCGCTGCTGCCGGAGCTGCTCCCGTGAGCCGCCGCACCGCGTCCCTCCTCGGCGGTCTCCTGGCCGCCCTCGCGATGCTGCTCCTCGCCGCGCCGGCCGCCTCGGCCCATACGGAGCTGGAGTCGTCCACCCCGAAGGACGGCGCCCGGCTCACCCGCACTCCGGCCACCGTGGAGCTGGTCTTCAGTGAGCCCGTCGAACCGGGCGACGTCCGCATCGAGGTGGCGGGCAAGCGGCTCGCGGTGTCCCGGGGCGGGAGTGGCGGCGATGCCGTCCGGGTCACCGTCCCCAAGAGCACCGGCCAGGACCGACTCACTTTGGTTTGGCAGGTACTTGACATGGAGGACGGGCACTCCACCTCCGGCACGCTCTCCTTCCCGCTCACCGCGAAGGCCCCGGCCGACACCGCCCCGGCCGACACCGCCGCGCCGGCGGTACCGCAGCCGAACGGGACCGTGCACACGGCCTGGATCACCGCCCGCTGGGTCGGCTACCTCGCCCTCGCCCTCTACGTCGGCGGCCTGGCCTTCCTCGCGCTGCTGTGGCCGCAGGGCGCCACCGACCGGCGTACCCGCCGCATCCTCACCCTCGCCTGGGCCGCGGGTCTCGCGGCGAGCCTGCTCACGCCGGGGTTGCAGAGCGCGTACGGGGCGATGGGCACGTTCGCCGATGTGTTCCGACGCTCCACCTACGCGGACCTGTCGGCCACCGAGGTCGGTGTCGTCGCCGCCTGCCGGGTGCTGATGTGGGTGCTCGCGGCCGTCGTGCTGGCCGCCGTCCTCCAGGGCGGCGCCCGGGCCGCCCGCTCGCCCGGCTGGCGGGTCGGCGCCCTGGCGGTGGCGCTCGGACTGCTCCGTACGACCGGCATGACCGGCCACAACGCCGAGGGGGACCACCCCGGTTGGGGCGCGGTGGCCGACCTGGTCCATCTGCTCGGTGTCTCGATCTGGCTCGGCGGGCTGACCCTGCTGCTGCTCGGGGTGCTGCCCCGGCGCCGGCCCGAGGAACTGTCGGCCGTGGTCCCGGGCTACTCCACCCTGGCCGGGCTCTCGGTCGCGGCGATCGTGGCGGCCGGGGTGGTGCTCACCTGGCAGGTCGTCGGGTCGTTCGACGCCCTGGTCGACACCGGGTACGGGCGGCTGCTGCTGGTCAAGACGGCCGTACTGCTCCTGGTGTCGTCGTTCGCGCAGCTCAGCCGCGGCTGGGTGCGGACGCGGCTCGACATCGCCGTACTGCTGCGCGGCGACCGCGCCACCGTACGGCCCTTCGTCCACTCGGTCGCGGCCGAGACGGGGCTCGTCCTCGTCGTCCTCGCCGCGACGAGTCTGCTGGTCACGTCCGCTCCCGGCCGCTGACCGGCACCTGTCCCACCCCTCCCCGCATCGGGGATCTCACAAGGGAGACGCACCACCATGCACACAGAGGAAACCACCGCACCCGCGTCGCACCAGCGGCGGTCCCGGGTGGGCAACCGCGTGCTGCTGGCCACCGGTCTGGGCGCGGGCCTCGCGGCCGTCGCCGGGCTCGGCCTGTTGCAGGCGTCCGCCGGGGCCGCGGCCCCGCAGCAGGCGGCACCCGCCGCGGCGGCCGAACCGATGGCGGACATGGACCACTCGGCCGGCGAGGCCGCCGCGGCCGACCACACCATCGAGATCAAGGACTACAAGTACGCCCAGCCGAAGCTGACCGTGAAGGTCGGCGACACCGTGAAGTGGGTCAACGAGGACACCGCTCCGCACACGGTCACCACCACCAGTGGCCCGGCCAAGTTCGACTCCGGGAACCTGCAGAAGGGCGACAGCTGGTCGTACACCTTCACCAAGGCCGGTACCTACGACTACTACTGCGCGGTCCACCCGGACATGACGGCCTCGATCACCGTGGTCGCCGACGACGACTCGGGCTCCTCCGGCGGGTCGACCGGCGGGGCGACGGGCGGCAGCACGGGCGGTTCGACGGGCGGCAGCTCGGGGGGTTCGACCGGCGGGTCGACGGGTGGCGGCACGGGTGGCTCCACCGGGGGGTCGACCGGCGGTTCCACCGGTGGTTCCACCGGGGGTTCGAGCAGCGGGGGCAGCGGCGGGGGTGACGGTGGCGACGAGCAGTGCGTCAGCGTCCAGCAGGTGCTGCTGCCGATCCTGCGGCACATCAACTCGGCGCACCTGGAGGAGTCCCCGGGGCAGCAGGTGAAGGACGCGCTCGAACTGGACAGCTACATCAAGATGCACACCGTCTGGCTGGAGTCGATCCTCACGCCCGCGGTGAACGGCGTCGGCAGTGTCTCGGACGACACCCTGAGCGTGCTGTTGCAGCACATCAACTCGGCGCACCTGGAGGAGTCGCTGGGGCAGCAGGTCGCGGACCTGCTCAACGTGGACTCCTACGTCAAGATGCACACCGTCTGGGCCGAGCATCTGCTCGCGCCGACCGAGGACTACGTCACCAACTCCTGCTGACGTCCCCACGGCAGGACGCGACGGGCCGGCCGAGTCGCAGTCGGCCGGCCCGCCGCTCTCCTGATTCTTCCCACGAGGTGCCGAGATGACCACCGAGACTCTGCCCACAGCCACGCTGCCGCCGCCCCGGCCGGGGCCCGACTGGCTGCCCGACCCCGGTACCTACGGGGCCGCACCGGACCGCTGCATCGTCGAACTGACCGCGCGACTGGGCCCGTTGACGACCCTGCGCCGCCGGCTCACCGCCCTGGACGCGACCCTGACCGTGGCGCCCGACTCCGACGACTGCGTGCTGAGCCTGGAGCTGGCCGGCCGGCTGCTCGGCGGCAGGACGCTCACCTTCGTCAGTACCAGCCTCACGCCCACCGACGAGGCCACCCGGCTGCACGTCCCCGGCGAACTCGCCCTGACCGGACCGGCGGAGGTGGTGTTCGGCTTCCGGGTCGTCGAGCGCACCGCCGACCGGCTGCTGGTCCTCGGTACGCTGCGGCTGCCGTACCGGCCGCCGCGCCGCAGGACCGGCCTCACCCTGCCCCGCATCCGCCCCGCAGACCGCATCCGGCTGCTCGTCGCCGCGGAGTTCACATGCCCCGCCTGACCGTCCCGCGCACCCTGCTCGCCGCCTTCCTCGTGGCCGCGTCCGGCACCGTGCTGCCCGCCGCCCCGGCCCACGCCGCCACCACCCACCAGGTCCTCATGTCCGGCTACGCGTTCAGCCCCCGCTCGCTGACCGTCACGGCCGGGGACACCGTCACCTGGACCAACCAGGACCAGGCCCCGCACGACGTGAAGACCACCTCCGGGCCCGCCTCGGTCCACTCCCCGATGCTGAACAAGGGCGGCAGCTGGAGCCACACCTTCACCACCGCGGGGACCTACGGCTACGTCTGCACGGTCCACCCGGACATGACCGCCCAGCTGGTGGTGAAGCCGGCCGCGGCGCCCGCGCCGACCCAGCACCAGCACGAGCACCAGCACCCGACGACCTCCGCCCCGGCGCAGGCCCGCACCAGTCGGCCGGCCGGCTCGGCGGAGCCGTCCCCGCACAAGAGCCACGCCGAGCACGGCCACGCAGAGAAGTCCTCCTCGGCCGAGGTCAACGCCCCGTCCGCCGCGTCCCCCAGCGCCTCCGCGGCCACGTCACCGGCCTCGATCGATGCGCAGGCCACGGCGGCCTCCACGGGCCGGCCCCTGGACCCGCTGCTGCTCCTGACCGGTGCGGTCGCGGGTGTCGCGGTCCTGTGTCTGCTGCTGGTCGGCTCGCGCGCGGCCACCCGGGGAGAGGGAGAGGGGGAGCGCGGCTGAGGAAGAGGAGGAATAGCCGGGGCGTGGTGGTCGTTCAGGGGTATGGTTGAACGGTCAACAACTTGGAGGATGATCGGCCATGCAGTTCGGGATCTTCAGCGTCGGTGACGTCACTCCGGACCCCACCACGGGCCGGACGCCGACCGAGCGCGAGCGCATCAAGGCCATGGTCGCCATCGCGCTGAAGGCCGAGGAGGTCGGACTCGACGTCTTCGCGACCGGCGAGCACCACAACCCGCCGTTCGTGCCGTCCTCGCCGACCACCATGCTCGGCTACATCGCCGCCCAGACCGAGCGGCTCGTGCTGTCCACCTCCACGACCCTCATCACCACCAACGACCCCGTGAAGATCGCCGAGGACTTCGCGATGCTCCAGCACCTGGCCGACGGGCGCGTCGACCTGATGATGGGGCGCGGGAACACCGGGCCGGTCTACCCCTGGTTCGGGCAGGACATCCGGCAGGGCATCAACCTCGCCATCGAGAACTACGCCCTGCTGCGCCGGCTGTGGCGCGAGGACGTCGTCGACTGGGAGGGGAAGTTCCGTACGCCGCTCCAGGGGTTCACCTCGACCCCGCGGCCGCTGGACGACGTACCGCCGTTCGTCTGGCACGGGTCCATCCGCTCGCCCGAGATCGCCGAGCAGGCCGCCTTCTACGGCGACGGCTTCTTCCACAACAACATCTTCTGGCCGGCCGACCACACCAAGCGGATGATCGAGCTGTACCGGACGCGGTACGCGCACTACGGCCACGGCACCCCCGAGCAGGCCGTCGTCGGCCTCGGCGGGCAGGTGTTCATGCGGGCCAGGTCGCAGGACGCGGTGCGGGAGTTCCGGCCGTACTTCGACAACGCGCCGGTGTACGGGCACGGGCCGTCCCTGGAGGACTTCACCGACCAGACGCCGCTGACCGTGGGCTCGCCGCAGGAGGTCATCGAGAAGACGCTGACCTTCCGCGAGTACGCCGGCGACTACCAGCGCCAGCTGTTCCTGCTGGACCACGCCGGGCTGCCGCTGAAGACCGTCCTCGAACAGCTCGACATCCTCGGCGAGGAGGTCGTTCCGGTGCTGCGCGAGGAATTCGCCAAGGGCCGCCCGGATGATGTGCCGGAGGCGCCCACCCACGCGTCGCTGCTGGCCGCTGCGAAGAAGGAGACTGTGTCGTCATGAAGCTTGTCGTCGTCTCGGCGGGGCTGAGCGTGCCCTCCTCCACGCGGTTGCTCGCCGACCGGCTGGCCGCCGCCGTGGGGCGAACGGCCGCGGTGGATGTCCAGGTCGTCGAGTTGCGTGAGCTCGCCGTGGAGATCGCGCACTTCTTCACCAACGGGTTCCCCGGCAAGGCACTGGCCGCCGCGCAGGAGGCGGTGGCCGGGGCCGACGGGCTGATCGCCGTCACGCCGGTGTTCTCCGCCTCGTACAGCGGGCTGTTCAAGTCGTTCTTCGACGTCCTCGACAAGGACGCGCTGGTCGGGAAGCCGGTGCTCGTCGCCGCGACCGGGGGCAGCGCGCGGCACTCGCTCGTGCTGGAGCACGCGCTGCGGCCGCTGTTCGCCTACCTGCGGGCCGTGGTCGTGCCGACCGCGGTCTACGCCGCCTCCGAGGACTGGGGTGCGGAGGGGCTTGAGGGGCGGATCGAGCGGGCCGCGGGGGAGCTGGGTGCGCTGATGGCGGGTTTGTCGGGGAGGCCGGTGGTGAGCGCGGTGGGTGCGTCGGGTGCGGCGGTGGATCTGCCGGCCGCGCGGGGCGGGGGTGACGGTGGGTTCGAGGTCGTGCCCTTCGCCGAGCAGCTGGCCGCGCTGGCGCCCAAGCGGTGAGAGGACGGTAGGGGTACGGGGTGCGGTTGTCTCTGTGACGGTGAGAGGCGGGTAAAAAGGCTGATCGTCGGGTCGCTCACCCGGCTGAACCGGCGGATGCCTTGGCACTATGGAGGCGTGCCTCAGACCGTGCTGCTCGCCGAAGACGACCGCGCCATCCGTCATGCGCTGGAGCGTGCCCTGACCCTGGAGGGCTACCGGGTCACCGCGGTCGCCGACGGGGTCGAGGCACTCGCGCAGGCCCACCGCACCCCGCCTGACGTGCTCGTCCTCGACGTGATGATGCCCGGCATCGACGGGCTCCAGGTGTGCCGGGTGCTGCGTGCCGAGGGCGACCGGACGCCGATCCTGATGCTGACGGCGCTCGTGGAGACCCAGGACCGGATCGCCGGGCTGGACGCGGGCGCCGACGACTACGTACTGAAGCCGTTCGACGTCGAAGAGGTCTTCGCCCGGTTGCGGGCGCTGTTGCGGCGGACCGGAGGCGGAGCCGGGGGTGCCGGCGGGGGCGTCGGCACGGGTGCCGGTTCGGGTGCGGCCGACGGTGGGGTTTCCGGGAGCGGTGACCTCGCGCAGAAGGTCGTGGCCGAGCGGTATCTGGAAGCCGCCGGGCTGCGCATGGACCCGCAGGCGCGGCGGGCCTGGCGGGACGGGCGGGAGCTGGAGCTGACCCGTACCGAGTTCGAGCTGCTGGAGCTGCTCGTCCGCAACGCCGGGATCGTGCTCGACCACTCGACGATCTACGACCGGATCTGGGGCTACGACTTCGGGCCCGGCTCGAAGAACCTCGCCGTCTACGTCGGCTACCTGCGGCGCAAGCTGGATGAGCCGGGGGCGCCGCAGCTGATCCACACCGTGCGCGGCGTGGGGTACGTGCTGCGGGAGGACTGAGTGGGACGCCTCGCGCGGCTGCTGCGTCGGCGGCGGCCCGGGCTGGTGTCCCTCGGGACCACGTTCGCCGTCTCCTTCGCGGCGGTCACCGCCGCCGTCACCGTCGTCGTCGGCATCCTCTCCTACAGCGCGGCCGCCCGGCTGGTGCGGGTCGACCAGCAGTCCGTCTTCGACGAGGTCGTGCAGGATCTGCGCGACGAGGTGCGGCAGCACCGGATGTCGCCGGAGGACTTCTCCTCGTCGGCGCCGGGGCACGATCTGGTGCGGCCGGCCCGTACGGACGTACAGGTGCTGGGGGCGGACGGGTCCGTTGTCGACCCCGGTAGCCCTGGGCTGCCCGTGCGGCAGGCGGACCGGATCGTCGCGCGGGCCTCGGCGGCCGGGGAGCTGACCGAGCACAAGGACGTCGACGTCGGCAGCGACGTGTACCGCGTGGCGACCGTGGCGCTCGGCGGTGGGCGCGGGGCGGTGCAGGTCGCCCAGGAGTTCAGTGACACCGAGGATCTGTTGCAGGCTCTTCAGCAGCGGACGCTCATCCTCATGGCGGCCGTCGTCGTCGGGGCCGGGCTGTTCGGGTGGTGGCTGGCTCGGCGGATCACTCGGCGGCTCGTTGTCCTCACCGCCGCCGCGGAGGACGTCGCCCGTACGCGGCGGCTCGGTGTGCAGGTGCCCGTCACCGGCTATGACGAGGTGGGGCGGCTCGGGCGGGCCTTCGACCGGATGCTCGGGCGGCTCGCGCAGTCGGAGGAGGACCAGCGGCGGCTGGTGCAGGACGCGGGGCATGAGCTGCGGACGCCGTTGACCTCGTTGCGGACCAATATCTCGCTGCTGCGGCGGATCGACGAGTTCCCTCCGGAGACTCGGGAGGAGCTGGTCGCCGACCTCGGTCAGGAGGCGCGGGAACTCACCGACCTGGTCAACGAGTTGGTCGAGCTGGCCGCCGGGCAGTCCGACACCGAGCCGCCGCAGCGGGTGGATCTCGCCGACATCGCGGAGGACGTGGCGGGGGTGGCCCGGCGGCGTACCGGGCGGGAGATCCTCGTGCGGGCGAGCGGGGTCACGTCCACCGATGGGCGGCCGGGGATGTTGACCCGTGCGGTGTCCAACCTCGTGGAGAACGCGGTGAAGTTCGACCGGGAGGGGCGGGGGCCGGTCGAGATTCGGGTGGCTGGGCCCGCGCGGGCGGGGGTGGTGCGGGTGGAGGTGCTCGATCGGGGGCCCGGGATCGGGGACGAGGATCTTGTGCGGGTGTTCGACCGGTTCTATCGGGCCGCGGATGCTCGGTCGTTGCCGGGGTCTGGGCTGGGGCTGTCGATCGTGCGGGAGGTTGCGCTGGCGCATGGGGGTGCGCCGTTCGCCGTTCGGCGGGAGGGGGGCGGGATGGTCATGGGGTTCAGCGTGGGGGGCGGGGTCTGAGCTGCGGGTGGGGTGGGGTGGGGTGCGGTGGGGTGCGGTGTGGGCCGGTGCCGCTGGGTGGGGGTTCGCCTTTGCGCGGGTGGTTCGTTGTGGGTCGGGGCCGCGCCGGGGGGTGTCCGTCCTCGGAACGGCGCGGAATCGGGCAGCTATGACAGGGCGCCCGTGTTGACGCGCCAACCGCTGCGGGCGGACACCCCCCGACACGTCCCCTTCCCGCCGTACGCGGCTGGCCGTCCGCGGGGGTGCGCCTCGCCGTCCGGGCGGCTTTCCGTGTGCCTACGGCCCCGCCTGGGAGGAGGGGGACGTCGGCCCCGCGTAGGGGGCGCGGTCCCGGTGGGCGGGCCGGTCGGCCTGCACGGCATGATCGGGGGACTGCGCACGGCGGACGGAAAGGGCGGCGGGGACGTGGACGAGCGGGCGGAGATCTCTTCGGCCAAGGAGGCCGCCGACAATCCGCTGGTGCTGGCCTTCGGGCGGCTCCAGGGGGCGGCCAACCGGCTGGAGTACATCCTGGGCCGGGCCCTGGAGGAGGAGTGCGGGATCAGCCACCTGATGTTCGAGGTGCTGCTCATCCTCGGGCGGGCCGAGGGGGCCGGGCTGTCCATGCGGGCCGTCGCCCAGGAGCAGGTACTGACGACCGGGGGTGCCACCCGGCTGGTCGACCGGATGGAGGCGGCCGGGCTCGTCGAGCGCGCCGAGGACCCCGGTGACCGGCGGGGGCGGCTGGTCCGGCTGACCGAGCTGGGGGAGCAGACGGCGGTACGGGCCTCCCGGGCGCACGTGGAGAACATCCGGCGCTACTTCCTGGCGCCGCTGCCGCCCGAGGACCGCGACCGGTTCGCCGAGGACCTGCGCATCCTGAGCCACTCGGCGCGGGACGTGCTGCCGCGGCTGCCCTGACGGGCTGCGGGTGGCGCTGGGGCACTGACTTGTCGAGGGTTGGGTGTGACGGCTGTCACATTGCCGGGTGTCCTTTCCGAGAAATATCTGACGGGTCAGTTACTGTTCTGTCAGATGAACTGCTCGCGTCCGTCCGCCTCCACTGCCCCCTCCCCGCAAGGAGCTCCCGATGAGCACGCTCTCCTTCGAGGTCCTCGACCTCGACTTCCCGGCCGGCAGCAGGAACAAGACCGCCACTCTCGTCACCGGTGAGAACGAGGCGCTGCTGGTGGACGCCGCCTTCACCCGCGCCGACGGTCATCGCCTCGTCGCCGAGATCCTCGACTCCGGCAAGACGCTCACCACCGTGTTCGTCTCCCACGGCGACCCCGACTTCTACTTCGGCGCCGAGGTCGTCGCCGACGCCTTCCCCGAGGCGAGGTTCGTCGCCACGCCGATCGTCATCGAGCACATCCAGCACTCCTACGAGGGCAAGCTCAAGGCCTGGGCCGCGCTCGGCCCCAACCTCCCCACCCGTCTGGTCGACCTGGAGCCGCTGACCGGCGACCTCACCCTGGAAGGCCACCGGTTCGAGCTCAGGGGCGGTGTGCCCGAGCTGTCCGACCGCCACTACCTGTGGCAGGCCGAGCACCGCGCCCTGCTCGGCGGCGTCCTGCTCTTCCAGCAGGAGCACGTCTGGGTCGCCGACACCGCCACCCCCGAGTCCCGCGCCGCCTGGATCAAGCTCCTCGACGACATGGCCGCCCTGGAGCCCGAGCTCGTCGTCCCCGGCCACCGGCTGCCCGGCACCGCCGCCGACGCCTCCGCCATCGCCGCGACGCGTGACTACCTGGTCGCCTTCGAGGAGGAGCTCGGCAAGGCCGCCGACGGCGCCGCCCTCACCGAGGCCCTCGTCGCCCGCTACCCCGACCACGGCATGCTGATCGCCGCGCAGATCGGCGCGAAGGTCGCCAAGGGCGAGATGAAGTGGGGCTGACCATGAGTGATGTCGCCACCTCCACCGCGCCGGCCGACGTGGTCCGCCGCCAGTACCTGGCCTCCGCCGCCGGTGACCTCGAAGCGCTGCGCGCCACCCTCGCCCCCGACGTGGAGTGGACCGAGATGGCCGGCTTCCCGCTGGCCGGCACCTACCGCACCCCCGAGGGCGTCACCGCCAACGTGATGGAGAAGCTCGGCCAGGACTGGGACGGCTGGACCGCCCACGACGACACCTACGTCGTCGACGGCGAGAACGTCGTCGTCCTCGCCCGCTACAGCGCCGTCAACAAGGCCACCGGCAAGCCGATCGACGTCCGTGTCGCCCACGCCTTCGTCGTCCGCGGCGGACTCATCGTCCGCTTCGAGCAGTTCGTCGACACGGCGCTCGTCCGGGACGCGATGACCGACTGATCCGGCAGCGGTCCGTCAGGGGCCGCGCAGTGCCGTCGCCCCCTGCCGCCAGGCTCCCAGCAGCCTGGCGGCCAGGCGTTCCTCCAGGTACGTCGTCGCGCGGACGCCGAACACCACGTCGGCCTCCAGCTCCGGCTCGCTCTCCAGGAGACCGGCGACGACGTCCCGTCGTACGACCTGCTCGTGCACGGCGTCGGCCTCGACGTGCTCGGCGTAGAACCGTACGGCCGCCGGGCCCGCCCCCACCCGGCGCAGCGCCTCGGCGAGGCGGCGGGAGCCGGGGGACGAGGTCACCTCCACGGACGCGAAGTGGCCGACCAGCGCGCCGCGCAGCGCCCGGTGCAGGCCGAACAGGCTCATCAGGTTGACGGTGGCGAGCGCCTCGGCCGGGGCCGCGTCGAGGTAGTGGCCGTACGCCGTCTCCAGCTTCAGGTCCGTCATCAGGTCGGCGAACAGCTCCGCGTGGATCTCGTCCGGGCGGCCCGCGCCGAACTCGTCGAACTCCACCGCGACCATCCCCGCCTTGGCCCGCCCGTGCAGCCGGGGGATGACCCAGGCGTGCGGGTCGGCCTCCTTGAGGTGGTAGAGCGAGCGCAGGGCCGCGTACTCGCGCAGCTGGTCGAAGGTGCCCTCGTCGCGCAGGAAGAACGACACGCTCGTGCCGTCGGGGTCGGCGGTCGGTTCGACCTGGAGCTCGTCGAGGGCGGCGCCGGCGGTCGTGCCGGTGGTCGGCACGTCCTCGCGCAGGGCCGTCAGGAAGCGGTCTTCGAGGGTGGCGCGGCAGGCGAGCAGGGCGCTGTCCCACTCCAGGGTGTCGGGGACGTCGCGGAAGCCGCGGTAGTGCAGTTCGTAGAGGGTGTAGAGGGCGAGCTGGAGGTCGTCGCCGTAGGCGGGGGAGTCCTCCGGGACGTTCCGCGGGGCGGGCGCGCCCAGGAGGGCGGCGCGTACCGCGGCGGAGAGCGGGCCGCGGGGCGTGGGGAGCGGTGCGGGCCGGTGCCGGGAGGCGCTGGTCATGTGCGGTGGCCTTCGTCGGCCGCCGTGCCGGTGGGGCGCTCGCGGCGGCGGTGGCTGGTGTCGCACCACGGGTACAGGCGGCTGCGGCGGCAGGTGCAGACCGCGACCTCGAAACGGTCGGAGACCGTCACCTCGCCGTGTTCGTCGACCACTTCGACCGGTCCCTCGATCAGCAGGGGCCCGTCGCGCTGGACGCGGACGCGGCGCGGGCGGTCAGCGGGGGCGGCCACGGATCACCACCAGTTCCTCCGTCGTGTCGCCGTTCGCCAGGCCCCGGTCGCGCAGCCAGTCGAGCCGGGAGCGCAGCACCGGGCCGAACGGCAGCCGGGTGCGGTCGACGACCTCCGCGCGCAGACCGGCCTCGGTGAGGCGGGCCAGGGTGGCGTCGACGCCGCAGAGATGGGAGTGGACGAGGAGCAGGGCGCCGGTGGGGTGCAGAACCTCCGGTGCGGAGTCGCAGACCCTGTCGATCAGCAGGCGGCCGTCCGGGCCGGCGTCCCAGGCGCGGGCGGGGCCGCGGGGCGGGGCCGCGCCGGGGGCGGGGACATAGGGCGGGTTGGCGAGCACCAGGTCGAAGCGGCGGCCGGGGACCGCGGAGGCGAGGTCGCCGTGGCGGACGCGCAGACTCTGGCCGTTCAGCAGGGCGTTGAGCCACGTGGTCGCGACCGCCCGCCAGGAGATGTCGACCGCGGTGACCCGGCCGCCGAGCCGGGCCGCCTCGACCGCGAGCGCCCCGCTGCCGGTGCCGAGGTCCAGCACGTGCGTCCGGTCCGTGATCGGTTCCCGGTGCAGGGCCCGCCCCAGGAGCCGGGTGTCGGCCTGCGGCGCGTACACGCCCGGGGGGACCCAGCAGCGGCGCGGGTCGGCGGGGGTGGGGCAGCCGACGGTGGTGAGGGGCATGAGGGTCCTGGTGGGGGGTGAGATGCGGCTGATGGGGGGGTGTGGGGTCGGAGGCCTCGGTCGGTCTCCGGTCAGTCGTCGCCGCGGACGATGTTGTCCTCGCCGCCGGTGCCCGTGGCGGACGGAGGGGTGCCGTCGTCGACGGGGGAGAGGCAGGTGCGTACGCCCTTGTCGCGTACGGTGCGAGCCTTTCGCCAGCCCGTCCTCGCCACACGGAGGACGGTGGTCGGGTCGTTCTGGACGGTGGGCGTGGTCACGGCGGTTCAACTTCTCTCTGCGTCTCGATGAGCAGTCGGCCGAGTTCCCTGTCGGGCCGTGGGGAAACGGTTGTCCTCAGAGCCGTCCTCAGAGGTCGCGCCGCTCCAGCGGGCGTACCGCGGGCCCCTGGAGGATGCTGCCGTCGGGGGCGAACCGGGAGCCGTGGCACGGGCATTCCCAGGCCTGCTCGGCGCGGTTGAAGGCCACGACGCAGCCGAGGTGGGTGCAGTTCGCCGAGACCGCCTGGAGCCGTCCGCTCTCGTCGCGGTGCACGGCACACCGGTGGCCGCCCACCCGCATCACCGCGCCGTCGCCCGGCGCGAGGTCCTCCGGCGCCGGGCCCGACAGGGGCGGCAGCCGGTCGCCGACGAAGTGCCGGGCGACCTGCGTCTGGTGCTTGAGGAAGGACACCCCCTCGCGGACGACGGAGCCGAGGCGGCGCGGGTCGTACAGGCCGGCCCACGCGACCTCGCGGCCGGCCATCAGGTCGGTGATCAGGCGGCCCGCCATGATGCCGCCGCTCAGTCCCCAGCCGCCGAAGCCGGTGGCCACATAGGTGTGCCCGCTGCCGGGGTGGAGCGGCCCGACGAGGGGCACGGAGTCGGTGGAGTCGTTGTCCTGGGTCGCCCAGCGGTGGGTGAGGGTCAGCCCGCGGAAGCGGTCGCCGGCCCACTCCGCGAGCCGCGCGAAGCGCTTGTCGACGTCCGCGGTGCCGGGGGTGAAGTGCTCGCCGGTGACGATCAGCAGCCGTACGCCGTCGTCGTCGCCGTAGGGCGCGCTGCGCACCGAGCGGGTGTTCCGCTCCGGCGTGATGTACATGTCGCGCGGGGCGCGGCTCGCGTCGACGGTCCCGGCCACGACCAGCTCACGGCGGGGGGAGAGCCGGGTGAAGAGCAGGGCCCGGTCGAAGACGGGGTAGTGGGTGGCGACGACCACGTCGTTGGCCCGCACCTTCACCCCGGCGTCGGTCGTCAGGACGCACGGCTCGCCCTCGGTCAGGGCGACGACCCGTGTGTCCTCGTACACCGTGCCGCCGCGCCTGCGCAGGTCGTCGGCGAGCGCCAGCAGGTACTTGCGGGGGTGGAACTGGGCCTGCCGTACCACCTTGACCGCGCCCGCCACCGGGAACGGCAGCTCGGTGTCGGTGACGAAGGAGGCCGCCAGGCCCGCCTCGCGCGCCGCTTCCGCCTCGGCCCGCAGTTCCGCGACGCCGTCCGCGTCCTCGGCGTACGTGAACGCGGCCGCCTCCTCCCAGTCGCAGTCGACGCCCAGCTCCGCCACGATCTCCGCGGCGTGCCGGATCGCCTCCGTCTGCGAACGGGCGTACAGCCGCGCCCCCTCCGCTCCGCGCGTGCGGCGCAGCCGGTCGTAGACGAGGGTGTGCAGGGCGCTCAGCTTGGCCGTGGTGCGGCCGGTCACCCCGGCGGCGAGCCGGCCGGCCTCCAGCACGGCCACCTCGCGGCCCTCCCGGACCAGCTCCCAGGCCGTGCTCAGCCCGGCCATGCCACCGCCGATCACGGCGACGTCGACGGTGATGTCGCCGGTGGGCGGGGGCGCGGGGGTGCCGGGCGGGGCGGTCTCGAGCCAGTACGACCCCCGGAGTCCTGCGTCGGCGTTCATGGCCGCCTCCTGTCTCGTGGTTGTCGCTGATCGCGGTGCCGCGGCAGCCGGAGATGCCGGGGCCGTGGAACGTCGCCGGTGCGCGGTCGTGCCGTACGCCGCGAACCGCCCGGTCCTGACGCCGAGTTCACCGCCACGGTGTGCCGCGCTCCGCTCGGCGGGGCCCTTCCCCGCCGGCGCGGCACAGCAGCCGGAATCCCTGGAGCAGGGTGAGGGGCCACAGCACGGTGAAGCACCACAGGACGGCGGGGTCCGAGGTGCGGACGCCCATGACGACGAGGAACACCGAGGCGCTGAACAGTGCGGCCGTCGACAGCGGCAGCCAGCGGCGGGAGACGGGGCGGCGCAGCCGGCGGTTCATGTGGTGACGCATACGGCGGGTGAGGCGTCGGTCGGCGCTCAGTTCCGCCTCCATGCGGCGCAGGGCGAGGCGTTCGTGCGGGGAGAGCACGATGTCGTCGGGGTCACTGCGGTCGTTCACGATCGGCACCTCTTTCGTCGTCGGCCGGGTTCCCCTTCGGGGTGAGGCGACGCCTCCCGGGTACTCGACGCCGTGCACGTACGGAACCCGAGGAACAGGGAGGAACTCATGAGCACGGTCAAGAAGGCGGTCGAGGTGGAGGTGCCGCTGCACCGGGCGTACAACCAGTGGACCCAGTTCGAGGAGTTCCCGAAGTTCATGGAGGGCGTCGACGAGGTCACTCAGCTCGACGACCGGCACAACCACTGGACCACCAGCATCGGCGGCGTCCGGCGCGAGTTCGACACGGAGATCGTCGACCAGCTGCCCGACGACCGGATCACCTGGCGCACCGTCGGCGGCGACACCTCGCAGCGCGGCTCGGTCCGCTTCGAGCGGGTGGACGACATGCACACCAAGGTGGAGCTGACCATGGACGTCGAGCCCACCGGCATGGCCGAACGGGGCGCGGACGCGCTCGGCCTGATCGACCGCCGGGTCTCCGGAGACCTGCGCCGCTTCAAGGACTACGTCGAGAGCGGCGCCGAGAGCGGCGGCTGGCGCGGCCGGATCCGCCCCGAGGACCCGGGCATGTCGCCGCTGTGATCAGGCGCTGAATCGACCCGCACGCAGCGGCGGTGATCGCAGTACTGCCGCCGTTCAGATGTGTGCCGGTGAGGGGGCGGCCCGGAGTCAGGGCCGCCCCTCGTCATGCGCCGGCGCCGCCGTCGACGGGGACGATCGCGCACTCGTCGATCATGTCGGTGGCGGTGCCGCCGGGGGTGACGCCGTGGCGGAAGCCGGGGAAGTCCTCCACCTCGGTCGTCGTGCCGGCTGCACTCGCGCTCATGCCCGGGGCTCCGGCGCGATCTCCTTGATCAGACCCTCGACGAGCACCTTGATCTCGTCCCGGATCGGGCGGACGGCCTCGACGCCCTGCCCCGCCGGGTCCGCCAGCTGCCAGTCCAGGTACCGCTTGCCGGGGAAGACGGGGCAGGTGTCGCCGCAGCCCATGGTGATGCAGACGTCGGACTCCTTGACCGCGTCGACGGTCAGCATCTTCGGGACCTCGGCGGAGATGTCGATGCCGACCTCGGCCATCGCCTCGACGGCGGCCGGGTTGACGCCTGTGCCCGGGGCGGAGCCGGCGGAGCGGACCTTGACGCGGTCCCCGGCCAGGTGGGTCAGCCACGCGGCGGCCATCTGGGAACGGCCGGCGTTGTGGACACAGACGAAGAGCACGGAGGGCTTGTCGGACATCAGAGGTCTCTCTTGTCTCATGACGACATCAGGCGCGCATGACATCAGCACCCGGTGGTGTCAGTCACCACTGATGTGACAGTATCAGCGCATGCTGACGTCAGTCGACACTGATCTGATCCGGGTCCTGGCCGACCCGCTGAGGCTCCGGATCGTGACCCTCCTCGCCAAGGAGACGCTGTGCACCACCCACCTCGTGGAGGAGACCGGTGCCAAGCAGACCAACCTCTCCAACCACCTGAGAGTGCTGCGCGAGGCCGGGGTCGTGGAGACGGAGCCGTGCGGCCGGTTCACCTACTACAAGCTGCGCGCGGACGTCGTCGCCTCCCTCGCGAGCCAGTTCGCCGACCTGGCGGAGTCCGCTCGTGGCGCCGCCGACAACAAGCGGTCCTGCCCCTGATCCCTCGCCGCCGTCCGGCGACCGCACCAAGGAGTCCTGTTGACCGCCACGCACGAGTCGGCCGCCGCGTCGGACATACCCGCCGCCGAGCCGCAGCCCGCGCCGGGCGCCACCCCTCCCCGCAGGCCGCTGGCGGCCCGGGCCGCCGCCGAACTCGTCGGCACCGCGGCCCTCGTGGCGGTGGTCATCGGCTCCGGCATCCAGGCCACCGAGCTGACCAAGGATGTCGGGGTGCAGTTGCTGGCCAACTCCCTGGCCACCGTCTTCGGTCTCGGGGTCCTGATCCTCCTGCTCGGCCCGGTCTCCGGCGCGCACTTCAACCCCGTGGTCACCCTGGCCGAATGGTGGACCGGCAGGCGCGGCGGCCCCGGGGTGACGATCCGCGAGGCGGCCGTCTACGTCCCCGCGCAGATCGCGGGGGCCATCGCGGGCGCGGTCCTGGCGGACGCGATGTTCGGCGAGCCCTTGGTGGAGTGGTCCACGCACGACCGGTCCGCCGGGCACCTGCTGCTGGGCGAGGTCGTCGCCACCGCCGGCCTGGTCCTGCTGATCTTCGGCCTGGCCCGCACCGATCAGCTGCGCTACGCCCCGGTGGCCGTCGCCTCCTACATCGGTGCCGCGTACTGGTTCACGTCGTCGACGTCGTTCGCGAACCCGGCGGTGACCATCGGCCGTACCTTCAGCGACACGTTCGCGGGTATCGCGCCCGGCTCGCTCGTGGGCTTCATCGGCATGCAGCTGATCGGCGGCGTGGTCGGCCTGGCACTGGTGGCGCTCGTCTTCCTGCCCGGGCGGGACACCGCCGAGTGACGCGGACGTCCCAGGTGGCGGTGATCGGCGGCGGCCGGCCCGACCTGTCCGACGTGAACCGTACGGGTGGTCAGGCGGCGGCCGGCGTCATGGTGAGCAGCTTCCCCATGGCCGCCAGCACGGACGGCTCGACCCGGTAGTAGACCCATGTGCCGCGCCGCTCGGAGGTGAGCAGGCCGGCCTCCTTGAGCTTCTTCAGGTGGTGGGAGACGGTCGGCTGGGAGACCCCGACATCGGAGATGTCGCACACGCATGCCTCGCCGCCCTCGTGCGAGGCCACCGCTGAGAACAGCCGCAGCCGAACCGGATCGCCCAGCGCCTTGAACATCCGCGCGGCGGTTTCCGCCTCGTCCGCGGTGAACGGGCGCTCGGTCAGCGGCGGGCAGCACGGCGCCACGGCCCCGGATGCCTCGGGCTCAAGCAGCGGCAGCACCTTCGTATTCGACATGCATCTATGTTGACATACGTCGAACCAGTCGGGCCGGGGGCTGGCACCGGCACCGGACATCACGCTCCGCCCCTCCCTGATTCGGCGAATGTCTATGTTGACGCTTGTCGATACAGGTGCCATTCTGGAGCGCGCCGGACATCGACAGACGTCGAAACAAAAGGGGAACCTCGTGAACGAGCCCACCACCGACCAACTGCCCGTCGTGGTCATCGGAGCCGGCCCCATCGGCCTGGCCGCCGCCGCCCACCTCGTCGAACGCGGCCTCGCACCGCTGGTCCTGGAGGCCGGCCCCTCCGCGGGCACCGCCGTACGCGACTGGGCGCACGTCCGGCTGTTCTCGACGTGGGCCGAGGTCACCGACCCCGCCGCCGAGAAGCTCCTCGCCCCCACCGGCTGGGTCCGCCCCGACGGCGCCGCCTACCCGACCGGCGGCGACTGGGCCGCGCACTACCTTCAGCCGCTCGCCGACGTCCTGGGCGACAAGGTCCGCTACGGCGCCACGGTGACCGGCGTCGCCCGCGCCGGCCGCGACCGCATCGTCGACGCCGACCGCGACGAACAGCCCTTCACCGTGCACGTCCAGACGGCCGACGGCCACGAGGAGCGGATCACCGCCCGCGCCGTCATCGACGCCTCCGGCACCTGGACCATCCCCAGCCCCATGGGCGCCGACGGCCTGCCCGCCCTCGGCGAGAAGACGGTCGCCGAACACGTCTCCTACCGCGTCCCCGACCTGAAGGACCCGGCGGTCCGCGCCCGGTACGCGGGCAAGCGCACCGCCGTCATCGGCTCCGGCGCCTCCGCCTTCACCGCCCTGGCCTACCTCGCCGACCTGGCCGAGGACGAGCCGGGCACGCACGCGACCTGGATCCTGCGTCGCGGCATCGGCGCGAGCACCTTCGGCGGCGGCGAAGCCGACCAGCTCCCCGCCCGCGGAGCCCTGGGCCTGCGCGCCAAGGCCGCCGTCGAGGCCGGCCATGCCGACGCGGTCACCGGCTTCCGGACGCAGGCCGTGGAACCCGGCGGCGACCGGCTCGTCCTCGTCGCGGAGGGCGGTCGCCGCCTTGACGCCGTCGACGAGATCATCGTGCTCACCGGCTTCCGCCCCGACCTGTCCTTCCTCTCCGAGGTCCGCCTGGGCCTCGACGAGCGCCTTCAGGCTCCGACCGCGCTGGCCCCGCTCATCGACCCGAACGTCCACTCCTGCGGCACGGTCTACCCGCACGGGGTCAACGAGCTCTCCCACCCGGAGAAGGGCGTCTACCTGGTCGGCATGAAGTCCTACGGCCGCGCCCCCACGTTCCTCGCCATGACCGGCTACGAGCAGGTCCGCTCCCTCGCGGCCGCCCTCGCAGGCGACCGTGAGGCGGCCGAGCGCGTCGAACTGACCCTGCCCGAGACCGGGGTGTGCGGCGGAGCCGGCCTGTACGACGACCCCGACGCCGCCCAGAGCGGCGGAGGCGGAGGCTGCTGCGCGGCCCCGGCCACCCTGCAGATCGGCATCGGCGCCCCAAGCGCGTCCGGTGGCTGCTGACCAAAAAGGGCGAGGCCCGAAGACCCCGCCCGCTACTGATGGAACCCCAGCTCAGGGCCACACCAAGCAGTAAGGCTGATGCCCCGCCTCGTGCAGGCGGTGGCTGAAGTCCTGCCACTCGTGCAGCAGCTGGTACACGTTGAACGCGTCCCGCGGGCCGCCCCGGTCCGGCACCGTCGACCAGATGAACGCCGCCGCGCCCACCGCTTCCTCGCCGATGCCGCGCAGCGGGTCGACGACCGTCATGGGGAGCTTGACCACGGCGTAGTCGGGGTGCAGGACGACCAGTTCCAGCGGGGGCACCTTGTGCAGCGGGACGCCTTCTATGCCGGTGAGGACCATGGCGGCCATCGTCTCCGGCTTGATCTTGGTGAACATGCCGTTCATGCCGAGCTCGTCGCCGCCGAGTTCCTCGGGGCGCATCGAGATCGGGACGCGGGCCGCGGTCGCGCCGTCGGGCGCACCGAAGTACTTGTACGTCACCCCCACCCGACCACCATTCCTGCTCCCCGCCCTCAGCCGGTCGATCCGACGTTCGATACGTCGCTCGTCCTGCTCTGTCTCACTCGGTACGCGTGCCGCTTCCGCGGCTTCCTCCGCGTCGCGTCGGTGCCTTCCCCGCCGGGCACGTCGAGGACCCAGGTCATCAGTCCCCTCGCCCAGTCCGCCACCGCGATGCATATCTCCACCCGACTGCTTTTCTAGGACGCGTGGCCCCCGCCGCGCAACCCGATCATCGTGTCAGTGACCTCCCCCACGGCCGCCCGCCGAAACGTGCGTTGAAACACCTGTCCGCAGGATCCTCACAAGGATCTTCGCGGTCCGTCGAACACCACGGGCCGTACGAGCTGTGTGTATCAGGTCCCAGTTTCGCAGATACCACCACACCTCAGCCCACGGTCGGCCGGGTGAGCTGGCCTACCCTGATGAGGAACGTCGGCAAACCGGAGTCCGAGAGGTCGGAGAAGTCGCAGGTCATGAGCGAAACGCCCTATTCATACGATGCGCCTGCCTCACAGGCCCTGTTCGACCGTGCGGCCGCCGTCACGCCAGGCGGCGTGAACTCCCCGGTGCGCGCCTTCCGCGCCGTCGGCGGCACGCCCCGGTTCATGGTGTCCGGCAAGGGTGCCTGGCTGACCGACGCCGACGGACGCGAGTACGTCGACCTCGTCTGCTCCTGGGGGCCGATGATCCTCGGGCACTCCCACCCCGACGTGATCGCCGCCGTGCAGGACGCCGTCTCGCGCGGTACGTCGTTCGGCACGCCCGGTGAGGGCGAGGTCGCGCTCGCCGAGGAGATGGTCGACCGCATCGAGCCGCTTGAGCAGGTGCGGCTCGTGTCGAGTGGGACCGAGGCGACCATGTCCGCCATCCGCCTCGCCCGCGGGTTCACCCGGCGCACCAAGGTCATCAAGTTCGCCGGGTGCTACCACGGTCACGTGGACTCGCTCCTCGCCGCCGCCGGCAGCGGGGTGGCCACGTTCGCGCTGCCCGACACCCCCGGCGTCACCGGTGCCCAGGCCGGTGACACCATCGTGCTGCCGTACAACGACCTCGAAGCCGTCCAGGAGGCCTTCCACCGGCACCCCGGCGAGATCGCCTGCGTCATCACCGAGGCCTCGCCCGGCAACATGGGCGTCGTCCCGCCGCGGCCCGGCTTCAACCAGGGACTCAAGGACGCCTGCGCCAAGAACGGCGCCCTCTTCATCTCCGACGAGGTCATGACCGGCTTCCGGACGAGCCGCGCCGGCTGGTTCGGCATCGACGGTGTCCGGCCCGACCTCATGACCTTCGGCAAGGTCATGGGCGGTGGCTTCCCCGCCGCCGCCTTCGGAGGCCGCGCCGACGTCATGGCCCACCTCGCCCCCGCCGGGCCCGTCTACCAGGCCGGCACCCTCTCCGGGAACCCGGTCGCCACCGCCGCCGGTCTCGCCCAGCTGCGACTGCTCGACGAGGCGGCGTACGACAAGGTCAACGCCGTGTCCACGCAGATCCAGTCGCTCGTCACCGAGGCGCTCGCCAAGGAGGGCGTCGCGCACCGGTTGCAGACCGCCTCCAACATGTTCTCCGTCTTCTTCACCGACCGTGAGGTGCGCGACTACGAGGACGCCAAGAAGCAGGAGTCGTTCCGCTTCACCGCGTTCTTCCACTCGATGCTGGCGCAGGGCGTCTACCTTCCGCCCTCCTCCTTCGAGTCGTGGTTCGTGTCGACCGCCCACGACGAGCAGGCGGTTCAGAAGATCGCCGACGCCCTTCCGGCGGCGGCCCGTGCGGCAGCGGAGGCCACGGCAGCATGACGAGCAACACCGACATCACCGTCGTCCACGTCATGCGGCACGGCGAGGTCGCCAACCCGGACGGCGTCCTCTACGGCCGCCTCGCCGGCTACCACCTCTCCGAGCTGGGCCGGCAGATGGCCGACCGGGTCGCCGAGCACCTGTCCTCGCGGGACGTGACGTACGTCTGCGCGTCCCCGCTGGAGCGGGCGCAGGAGACCGCGACGCCGATCGCCAAGGCGCACGGCCTCGACCTCGCGACCGACGCGCGGCTCATCGAGGCCGACAACGTCTTCCAGGGCAAGACCTTCGGCGTCGGCGACGGCGCGCTGAAGAACCCCGACAACTGGAAGCACCTCGTCAACCCCTTCAAGCCGTCGTGGGGCGAGCCGTACGTCGACCAGGTCGTCCGGATGATGGGGGCGCTGGACGCCGCCAAGGACGCGGCGCGCGGGCACGAGGCGGTGCTGGTCAGCCATCAGCTGCCGATCTGGATCGTGCGGTCGTACGTCGAGCGGCGCCGGCTGTGGCACGACCCGCGCAAGCGGCAGTGCACGCTCGCGTCCCTGACGACCTTCACGTACCAGGGCGACAAGATCGTGTCCGTGGGGTACAGCGAGCCCGCGATCGACCTGGTCCCCGCGCATCTGCGAGCGGGCGCCAAGCCGGTCAAGGGCAAGGACAAGGCCTTCGGGGCCTGAGTTCCACCTGGGGGCGTCTGTTACGCAATCGCGAAATAACAGACGGAACGTCTCCGTTCGTCCCGTCCTCTGAATGGGTGACCACCAGAGAACGTGACGAACGGAGATGCCATGCGCACTCTCACCCGCAGGGGAGCCATCGGACTCGGCGTCGGGGGTGCCGCCGCTGTCGGGCTTGCGGGGTGCGGCACTCTCACGTCGTCTGACGGGCCGAGTCCGGCATCGGGTTCCACCCCCGGCGGCAAACCGAGCAAGCCGGCCCACCAGGCGCGTCCCATCGGCGACGGCTCCACCTCGTACACCGGCAAGCAGCCCGGCCAGCCCGCCAAGCCCGAGCCGCTGGAGCCGGGGCAGACCCCGCCGCAGTTCGTCGTCTTCTCCTGGGACGGGGCGGGGGAGGTCGGCAACGGCCTCTTCCCGCGCTTCCTCGACCTCGCCAAGGAACACGGCGCGCACATGACCTTCTTCCTCTCGGGGCTGTATCTGCTGCCCGAGTCGAAGAAGCGGCTCTACGACCCGCCCAACAACCCCGTCGGCGCCTCCGACATCGGCTACCTCACCGACGAGCACGTCAAGGCCACCCTCACCAACGTCCGCCGCGCCTGGCTCGAAGGGCACGAGATCGGCACCCACTTCAACGGCCACTTCTGCGGCGGCTACGGCAGCGTCGGCAACTGGACGCCGAAGCAGTGGCGCAGCGAGATCGACCAGGCGAAGGCCTTCGTGAAGGAGTGGCGCACCAACACCGGGTGGACCGATCTGCCGGCGCTTCCCTTCGACTACGACAAGGAACTCGTCGGGGGCCGTACGCCGTGCCTCCTCGGGCAGGACAACCTGCTGCCCACCGCGAAGGAACTCGGCTGGCGCTACGACGCCTCCTCGCCCGGCGGACGGCAGGTGTGGCCGCAGAAGAAGGGCGGGCTGTGGGATCTGCCGCTCCAGCAGATCCCGTTCCCCGGGCGCAGCTTCGAGGTCCTCTCGATGGACTACAACATGCTCGCCAACCAGTCGATCAACTCCACCAACGCGCCCAGCTACCACTACCCGGCCTGGCGCAAGCAGTCCGCCGAGGCGTACATATCCGGCTTCAAGCGGGCATACGAGACGAACCGCGCCCCGTTCTTCATCGGCAACCACTTCGAGCACTGGAACGGCGGCATCTACATGGACGCCGTCGAGCAGGCGCTGAAGCACATCGCCGCGGAGAAGGAGAAGGGCGAGGACGTACGCCTCGTCTCCTTCCGGCAGTTCGTCGACTGGATGGACGTGCAGAAGCCCGAGGTGCTGGAGAAGCTGCGCGGGCTGGATGTGGGGCAGGCGCCCGCCGGGGGCTGGGCTTCGTACCTGAAGGACATGGAGAAGAGCTCTGTAAACGCCGCCTGATATGCGGGTTTCCGCCCGCAAGGGGGGTGCGCAAGATCCCCAGAACGGGCATGCGAAACTTTTCACATGAGTGCCGCCAGCAGCGCTTTCCAGCGCCCGAACCGCACCGAGCGCACCCGCCGTCGCGCCGTCCTGCTGACCGCGACAGCCGCGGCCGCCGCGCTGACCCTCACCGCGTGCAGCTCCGGCGGAGTGTCGGGGGGTGGCGGCGACACCAACTTCGTGACCGGCAACAACGGCGTCGACACCGTCGCCGAGGGCAAGCGGAGCGCGGCGCCCGTGCTGTCCGGCGAGACCATCGACGGCAAGCAGCTGTCCACCGCCGACTACAAGGGCAAGATCCTCGTCGTCAACGTCTGGGGCTCCTGGTGCTCGCCCTGCCGGGCCGAGGCCAAGAACCTCCAGAGCGTCTACGAGAAGGTCAAGGGCCAGGGCGTCGAGTTCGTCGGCCTCAACACCCGCGACGCCAGCACCACCCTCGCGAAGTCCTTCGAGAAGGAGTTCGGGATCACCTACCCGAGCCTCTTCGACCCGACCGGCAAGCAGATGCTCCGGTTCAAGAAGGGCACGCTCAACCCGCAGCTGATCCCCTCCACGCTCGTCATCGACCGCGACGGCAAGATCGCCGCCCGCGCGCTCCAGGCGCTGAGCGAGGACACCCTGCTCGGCATGATCAAGCCCGTCCTCGCGGAGAAGTGACGTGAGCGCAGCCGTCACCGTCACCGGAGTGACCACGCTCGCCGCCGGGGTGGGGCAGAACGACACCGTGATGAGCGGCGCCCTGCTGCTCGCCCTGCCGATCGCCCTGCTCGGCGGGCTCGTCTCCTTCTTCTCCCCCTGCGTCCTGCCGCTGGTCCCCGGCTACCTGTCCTACGTCACCGGCGTCAGCGGCACCGATCTCGCCGAGGCCCGGCGCGGACGGATGGCCGCCGGTGCCTCCCTGTTCGTCCTCGGCTTCACCGTCGTGTTCGTCTCCGGCGGGGCGCTGTTCGGCTACTTCGGACAGACCCTCCAGGAGGAGCGGGACGTCCTGTCCAAGGTGCTGGGCGTCCTCATGATCCTCATGGGTGTGTTCTTCATGGGCATGATGCCCTGGCTCACCCAGCGCGAGTTCCGCTTCCACACCAGGCCCGCCACCGGACTCGCCGGCGCCCCCCTCCTCGGCGCCCTGTTCGGCATCGGCTGGACGCCCTGCATCGGACCGACCCTGTCCTCGGTGCAGACGCTCGCCATGCAGGACGGCAGCGCCCTGCGCGGCGCCATACTGACCGTCGCCTACTGCCTCGGCCTCGGTGTTCCCTTCGTGCTCGCTGCCGTAGCCTTCCGCAAGGCGCTCGGCGCCTTCGCCTGGGTCAAGCAGCACTACGTCTGGGTGATGCGCATCGGCGGCACGATGATGATCCTGACCGGTGTCCTGCTGCTGACCGGCGCGTGGGACAGCATCGTGCAGGAGATGCAGGCCTGGTCCAACGGCTTCACTGTGGGGATCTGATCGATGAGCAAGACGACACCCGACGCGACCCGGACCCCGCCCGCCGGTGACGAGGACCTCGGCGCCGCCGGCTCCCAGCTGTCCACCGCCCCCGAGGACACCCTGAACATGCCCTCCCTGGGCGTCCTCGGCTGGGCCCGCTGGTTCTGGCGGCAGCTGACCTCCATGCGGGTCGCGCTGCTGCTGCTCCTGCTGCTGTCGCTCGGCGCGATCCCCGGCTCGCTGATCCCGCAGTCCGGGACCGACGAGACGAAGGTCGCCGACTTCCGCAAGGCCAACCCGACGCTCGGCGACCTCTACGACAAGCTCGGCCTCTTCCACGTCTACAGCTCGGTGTGGTTCTCCGCGATCTACATCCTGCTGTTCGTCTCCCTCATCGGCTGCATCATCCCGCGCACCTGGCAGTTCGTCGGCCAGCTCCGCGGCCGCCCGCCGGGCGCGCCCAAGCGCCTGACCCGGCTGCCCGCCTACACCACCTGGCGCACCGAGACCGAGCCCGAGCAGGTCCGCGAGGCCGCCCTCGCCCTCCTCAAGAAGCGCCGCTTCCGCGCCCACCTCGCCGGTGACGCCGTCGCCGCCGAGAAGGGCTATCTGCGTGAGGTCGGCAACCTCGCCTTCCACATCGCCCTCATCGTGATGCTGATCGCCTTCGCCTGGGGTCAGCTGTTCAAGATGGAGGGCAACAAGCTGATCGTCGAGGGCGGCGGGTTCTCCAACACCCTCACCCAGTACGACGACTTCAAGTCCGGCAGCCTCTTCACCGCGGACGACCTGGACCCGTTCAGCTTCAACCTGAAGGACTTCCAGGGCACCTACGAGAAGTCCGGCCCCAACCGCGGCACCGCGCGCACCTTCCAGGCCGACGTCACCTACAGCGTGGGCGCGTACGGCAAGAGCAAGAAGACGATCATCAAGGTCAACGAGCCGCTGGAGATCGGTGACTCGAAGGTCTATCTGACCGCCCACGGCTACGCGCCCGTCATCACGGTCCGCGACGGCAAGGGCAACGTCGTCTACCACGACGCCGTGCCGCTGCTGCCGCTGGACGCCAACATCACCTCCTCCGGTGTCGTCAAGGTCATGGACGGCTACCGCGACCCCAAGGGCGCGCGGCAGCAGCTGGGCTTCGAGGCCTTCTTCCTGCCCACCTACACCCCGGGCAACGAGGTGTCCTCCACCTTCCCCGCACTGGGCAACCCGGTGCTGAACCTGGCCGGGTACTACGGCGACCTCGGCGTCGACTCCGGTGTCCCGCAGAGCGTCTACCAGCTCGACAAGACGCACCTGAAGGCGTTCAAGGACGGCAAGGGCCAGCAGCGGGAGAACCTGCGGCCAGGCCAGACCATGAAGCTCCCGAACGGTGCCGGCTCGATCACCTACGAGTCCACCGAGGAGTGGGCCAACTTCCAGGTCACCCGCCAGCCCGGCAGCGGCTGGGCACTGGCCGGTTCCATCGCCGCGATCTTCGGCCTCGCCGGCTCCCTGTTCATCCAGCGCCGCCGCGTGTGGGTGCGGGCGGTCAAGGGCGACGACGGCATCACGGTCGTGGAGATGGCCGGCCTCGGCCGCAGCGAGTCCGCGAAGGTGCCCGAGGAACTCGGGGCACTCGCCGAAACCCTCTACGACCAGGCCCCCGGGGCCCCCGAACCGGACGAAGACTCCACCGACACCCCCGACCCCCAAGTCGTACCTGCCGAAAGGCTCGAGAAGTGACTCTCGCCGCCGCGACGGATCTGGCCGCCGCCACCAACGAACATCTCGCGAACCTCAGCAACACGCTGATCTACTCCGCGATGGCCGTCTACACGCTGGCCTTCTTCGCCTACATCACCGAATGGATCTTCGGCAGCCGCAGCAAGATCGGTCGCACGGCCGCCGCGCTGACGGCCGACCCGGCGGAGCGCACGGCACCGGCGGTCACGGTGAAGAAGGGCGGCTCCACCGCCGTACTGGAGCGGCCGAAGGTCGTCGTCCGGGCGGCCGCCGGGCAGCGGGACGTGCCGGACGGGCCCGGGGCGCACGGTGGGGACGAGCAGGGTGACCTCTACGGGCGTATCGCCGTGTCCCTCACGGTGCTCGCGTTCCTCATCGAGCTCGGCGGGGTCATCGCCCGCGCGGCCTCGGTGGAGCGGGCGCCCTGGGGCAACATGTACGAGTTCAACATCACCTTCTCCACGGTGGCCGTCGGCGTGTACCTCTCGCTGCTGGCGCTGAAGAAGAACGTGCGCTGGATGGGCCTGTTCCTCATCACCTCGGTCCTCCTCGATCTCGGTATCGCCGTCACCGTCTTGTACACCGCCAGCGACCAGTTGGTTCCCGCTCTGCACTCGTACTGGCTGTACATCCACGTCTCCACGGCGATCCTGTGCGGCGCGGTCTTCTACGTGGGCGCGGTCACCACGATCCTGTACCTGTTCAAGGACTCCTACGAGAGCAAGCTCGCGGCCGGTGGCAAGCCCGGCAAGTTCGCCACGTCGTTCCTGGAGCGCCTGCCCGCCTCGTCCTCGCTCGACAAGTTCTCCTACCGCGTCAACGCGGCGGTCTTCCCGCTGTGGACGTTCACGATCATCGCGGGCGCCATCTGGGCCGGTGACGCGTGGGGCCGCTACTGGGGCTGGGACCCCAAGGAGACCTGGGCCTTCATCACCTGGGTCGCCTACGCCTGTTACCTGCACGCCCGCGCCACGGCCGGCTGGAAGGGCCGCAAGGCCGCCTACCTGGCCCTGCTCGCCTTCGGCTGCTGGCTGTTCAACTACTACGGGGTGAACATCTTCGTCTCCGGCAAGCACTCGTACGCGGGCGTGTAACGCGCTTGAGCCGAGGGCCGGTTCCCGTGACTCAGGTCATAGGGACCGGCCCTCGGTGCGGGGACCGGGTGCTCAGTCGACCGTGATCGAGTCCAGCTGGGCCCGCAGATACACATGCGAGTCCACCGGCTCGTACGCCACCCGTCCGATCGGTGCCGGGACCGACTCCACCCGGGTGCCCGGGGTGCACTCGCCGAAGTAGACCAGGGACATGAGCTCCTCGGCGGGCGCGTCCGCGGGCGGCGGGAGGACGCGGTGCCGGCCGGAGCGCCAGCGGTCGCCCGTCCAGCGGGCCATCAGGTCACCGATGTTGATGGTGAAGGCGGCCGGGTCGAAGGGCGCGTCCTCCCAGCCCCCGGCGTCCGTCCAGACCTGCAACCCGCCCTTCCCCGCCTGCCGGTCGAGGATCGTCACCGTGCCGAAGTCGGTGTGCGGGCCGATGCGGAACTGGCCGGGTTCCGGCTCGCCGACGACCTCGGTCCCCGGGTACCAGTTGATGTTGAAGCCGTAGGTCGGGTGGTCCATGTGCCGGGAGAAGAAGTCCGGTTCCAGGCCGAGGGCCTCGCCGAGCAGTTCGAGCAGCGCCTTCTCCAGGTCGGCCATCTTCCCCAGGTACTCCTCGCACAGCGTCCGCAGCTCGGGCACCTCCTCGGGCCAGACGTTCGGCGCGTACCACTCCGCGTTGACGACCGGGTCCTCGAAGGGCTCGTGGGTCGCGAAGGTGAGGGACTCCTTGAGGTCCGGCGGGGTCTCGGTGCCCTCGGAGTAACCGTTGGCCTCCGCTCCGGGGCCGAGCCAGCCGCGGCCGCCGACCTTCGCCTCGTACGCCTGCTTGACGTCGGCGGGCAGCCGGAAGAAGGTACGCGCGGCCTCGCGGATGGCCGCCCGCAGGGCCGGGTCGACGCCATGGCCGGTGACCAGCAGGAAGCCGGCCGTCTGGAGGGCCTCGTCCACCGTGCGGGCGATTCCGGCGCGGGTCTCGGGGTCACCGTCGAGCCAGGGCCCGAGGTCGATCGTGGGGATACGGGGGTCAGACACCGATGTCCTCGTTCCAGAGAGCCGGGTTCTTGTCGATGAAGTCGCGCATCATCGCGATGCACTCGGGGTCGTCCAGGAGCACGATCTCCACGCCGTGCTCGGCCAGCCAGTCGTGTCCGCCGTGGAAGGTGGCCGCCTCGCCGACCACCACCCGCGAGATGCCGAACTGCCGGACCAGGCCGGAGCAGTACCAGCAGGGAGAGAGGGTCGTGACCATCGTCGTGCCCCGGTAGGTGCGCTGTCTGCCCGCCGCGCGGAACGCCGCCGTCTCCGCGTGCGTCGACGGGTCGTCGTCCTGGACGCGCCGGTTGTGGCCCCGGCCGAGGAGGGTGCCGTCGGCGCCGTAGAGCGCGGCGCCGATCGGGATGCCGCCCTCGGCGAGACCGGCGCGGGCCTCGGCGACGGCGGTCGCCAGCCAGGTATGTGCCTGAACCTGATCCATACGTCCACTCTGCTGTGGCCGAAACACGAGGGCAACGTGCGGAAAGTACTCTCCGGGCAGCCCGCGGCCGGACGAACTGTCGGGCGGCCCACAGCCGGACCACTGTCGGGAGGCGCGCATGCCCGCACTCACGCTCCGCGAGATCCTCGCCCTCGACCCCGTCCGCGCCACCGAACCCGAGCTGCTCGCGGGCGCCGGGGGGCTCGACCGGCCGGTGCGCTGGGTGCACTCCAGCGAGGTCTACGAGGGCGCCAACTTCCTCGACGGCGGCGAGCTGCTGCTCACCAACGGCTTCGGGCTCATGGACGCCGACGAGGAGGTGCGCCGCCGGTACGTCCGGGAGGTCGCGGCGCGGGGCGCGGCCGGGCTCGCGGTGGAGGTCGGACGGTCGCTGCCCGCCATGCCCGCCGAGGTCACCGACGAGGCCCGCCGCCTGGGCCTGCCGCTGCTCGCCCTGCGCCGGGTGGTGCCCTTCGTCCGGATCACGGAGGCCGCCAACCGGGCCATCGTGGCCCGTGGACTGTCGGGGCGCACGGTCGTCCGGCCCTGGGGCGACGACCACACGGCCGCCCTGCTCGCCGACCTCGCCGACCGGGCGGCGCTGAACCAGCCCGAGGTCGAGGCACGGGCGGCCCTCGCGGGCTTCCACCCCGGCCCCGGCGCCCGGCTGCTCGGGGTGTCGGTGCACGGGGCCCGGGAGACGGCGGTGGTGGACCGGGCGGTACGGCAGCTCGGCGGGGCCGGGGTGTTGCGCGCGGTGTTCCCGGCGGACGTCCTGGCGCTGCTCGCGCTGCCCGGCACCCGGTCCGGCGACCCGGTGCGGGCCGTCCAGGACGCCTTCCGGGCCGTCGCCGAACCCGGGTCCACGGTCGCCGTGGGGCACGCGGTCGCCGCGGGCGGCGGCTGGCTGCGCTGGAGCGACACGCTGCGGGCGGCCCGTACGACGCTGGAGCTGGCCCTGACCGTGCCGCCCGCCGAACCATCCGCCCCCGACGGCCCCTCGGTCACATCGTCGAGGGCCCTGGCCCTGGAGCGGGAGCTGACCCGGGGCGGTGTGGACGCCAACCGGGAACGCCTCGCGGGGATGGTCCAGGCCGCCCTGGGCCCGCTCCTGGAGTGGGAGGCGGTCCATGCCAGCGACCTGGTACGGACGTTGGAGGTCCACCTCCGCAACGGCTGCTCCCCGACCCGCACCGCGGCCCTGCTGCACATCGGCCGGCAGTCCCTCTACCAACGTCTGGAGCGGATCGAGTCGTTGCTGGGGCTGGAGGTCGGCGACCCGGATCTGCTGGGCGAGTTGCTGGCGGCGGCGTGTGCGCACCGGGTGGTCCGGGGGCGGGCGGGGGAGCGGCCGGTGGCCGTGGTTCAGCGCAGGGTGACGGCGCTCGGGCCGTTGAAGGGGGCGTAGCAGGTCACCGTCGGCGGGGTGCGCAGGACGTCGTCCGCGGCGAACAGCGCACGGGCGGCGGCGAACGAGACGGTACCGCTGACGACGGGGGCGACACGGTCGTAGAACACCCGCGACTCCTGCGGCAGCGGGGTGCCGGGCTCGCCCTCGTCCTCGCCCCACACGTCCCACAGCAGGGTCTCGACCTTGTTGAGCGCGGCGAGGTCCAGACGGATGTTGCCGGCGACGAAGCGCTCGCCGTGGAAGGGTCCCTCCGCGGGCGGGTGGAGGCCGAACCGCCGCTCGTCGGCGCCCTGTTCACGGATCCGCCGCCAGGCCTCGCCGGCGACGAGGAAGCGGTCGCGCGGGATGTCCGTCGGGTCGAAGTCGACGGGGTGGTGGGCGGGGTCGGCGAGTTGGGGATCGGCGAGGAGCCAGGCGCCGCGGTCCTCGTCCCAGTACTCGGTGACGACGTGGTCGACGTGGAAGCCGTCGCTGCGGAAGTAGTCGGCGAACCCTGAGCGGGTGCGGGCCGGGATGCCGTGGTGGCGCAGGAAGGAGGTGTGGAGGAGGGCGAAGTCCCGGCAGGTGCCCACGAAACGGTCGGCGGGGGCGCGGCGTTCGGCGAGCGGGGCCGGGTCGCGGTCGGCGAGAATCCGCAGGATGTCGTCGACGTAGCGGGTCTCGGCGTCGTTGTGGAGCCGGTCGGTCGGGTGGCGGTGGCCGAACATGGCGTCCTCGCCGCGGTGGATCAGCAGGTCGCGGGAGATGCGGGAGAGTCGGGCCGGGTCGGCCGGTAAGTCCGTGTACAGGGCGCTCAGTTCGCCCGGGTCGGAGAACGTGCTCTGGGTGGCGTAGAAGGCGAGCGCCTCCTGGGTCTCAGGCATGACCGGACAGTGCCAAAATTCGGCACAAAATGTCCAGACGCCGTGAAGGCCGGCCCCCTTTCGGAGACCGGCCTTCACGCCTTCACGCCTTCAAGGCCTTCGAGGCCTTCAAGGCCTTCGAGCGCTGTGCGTCAGTCCGTGCCGGACTCCATCGCCGCGCGGTCCAGCAGGGCCTCGTCCTCGGAGACCTCGCCGCGGGAGGCGATGGCCTCGGCGCCGCCCTCGGGGAGCTCCGGCATGGTGCCGATGAGGCCGGTCGCGGCGGCCTGGGAGGCGCCGATGGTGGGGCTGCCGGTGCCGATCAGGCCGAGGCCGACGTACTGCTCCAGCTTGGCGCGGGAGTCGGCGATGTCGAGGTTGCGCATGGTCAGCTGGCCGATGCGGTCGACGGGGCCGAAGGCCGAGTCCTCGGTGCGCTCCATGGAGAGCTTGTCCGGGTGGTACGAGAACGCCGGGCCGGTGGTGTCGAGGATCGAGTAGTCCTCGCCGCGCCGCAGCCGGAGGGTGACCTCGCCGGTGATCGCGGCGCCGACCCAGCGCTGGAGCGACTCGCGGATCATCAGCGCCTGCGGGTCCAGCCAGCGGCCCTCGTACATCAGGCGGCCGAGCCGACGGCCCTCGATGTGGTACTGGGCGAGGGTGTCCTCGTTGTGGACGGCGTTGACGAGACGCTCGTACGCGGCGTGCAGGAGGGCCATGCCCGGGGCCTCGTAGATGCCGCGGCTCTTGGCCTCGATGATCCGGTTCTCGATCTGGTCGGACATGCCCAGGCCGTGGCGGCCGCCGATGGCGTTGGCCTCCATGACGAGGTCGACCGCCGTGGCGAACTCCTTGCCGTTGATCGTGACCGGCCGGCCCTGCTCGAAGCCGATCGTCACGTCCTCGGTGGCGATCTCGACCGACGGGTCCCAGAACTTGACGCCCATGATCGGGTCGACCGTCTCAAGACCGGTGTTCAGGTGCTCCAGGGTCTTCGCCTCGTGCGTGGCGCCCCAGATGTTGGCGTCGGTGGAGTACGCCTTCTCGGTCGAGTCCCGGTAGGGCAGGCCGTGGGCGACCAGCCACTCCGACATCTCCTTGCGGCCACCGAGCTCGGTGACGAAGTCCGCGTCCAGCCAGGGCTTGTAGATGCGCAGGTGCGGGTTGGCGAGCAGGCCGTAGCGGTAGAACCGCTCGATGTCGTTGCCCTTGAAGGTCGAGCCGTCGCCCCAGATCTGGACGTCGTCCTCCAGCATCGCCCGCACCAGCAGCGTGCCGGTGACGGCACGGCCCAGCGGCGTGGTGTTGAAGTACGCGCGCCCACCGGAACGGATGTGGAACGCGCCGCACGTCAGCGCCGCCAGGCCCTCCTCGACCAGCGCCGCACGGCAGTCGACCAGGCGCGCGATCTCGGCGCCGTAGGTCTTGGCACGGCCGGGCACCGAGGCGATGTCGGGCTCGTCGTACTGGCCGATGTCGGCGGTGTAGGTGCAGGGGACGCTGCCCTTGTCGCGCATCCACGCGACCGCGACGGAGGTGTCGAGGCCGCCCGAGAAGGCGATGCCGACGCGCTCGCCGACGGGGAGGGAGGTGAGGACCTTGGACATAGGAAGATTATGCATGGCGATGCATGGTCATGCAAACCCCGTGCTGGAGTGGTCCCCGTCACCCTCCCCGTCGCCCCGCCCGCTCAGCCGCCGACCCTCAGCAGCAGCTTCCCCGTGCTCGTCCGCGTCCCCATCAGCCGGTGGGCCTCCGCCGCCTCCGCCAGGCCGAACTCGGCCGTGACCGGCAGGCTGACCGTCCCGTCGACGACCTTCGCGAACGCCCGCTCGGCCAGTGCCCGGAGTTCGGCCGGGGCGGTCTGGGCCAGGGTGAGGATGGAGAAGCCGCCGACCGTGACGCCGTGCGGATACAGCTCGGGCTGCCCCACGCTCCACGCCTTCGCCCCGCTCGCGTTGCCGAAGGAGACCAGGCGCCCGAAGACGGCGAGCGAGGCGAGGCCGGCGCGCAGGGTGTCGCCGCCGACCGGGTCCAGGACGAGGTCGACCCCGCGGCCGTCCGTCGCCGCCCGCACCGGCTTCTCGAAGTCGCCGACGAAGACCTCGTCGTACCCGTACTCCCGCGCGTAGTCGGCCTTCGCGGCGCTCGACACCACGCCGTACACCGTGCCGCCCGCGGCCTTCGCCAGCTGCCCGAGCACCGTGCCGACACCGCCCGCCGCGCCCTGTACCAGCACGGTCTCGCCGGGCTGGAGCCGGCCCACGGAGTGGACCAGCGCGTACGCCGTCGGCAGCACCGTCGGCAAGGTCGCGGCCGTGCGCAGGCCGACGCCGGCCGGGACCGGGAAGACGGTCGTCGCGTCCGCCACGGCCACGTCCGCGTAGGCGCCGCCCTCGGTCAGCGCGGTGACCTCCTGGCCGACGGTCAGGCCGGTGACCCCCTCGCCCAGCGCCCGGACCCGCCCGGAGACCTCCAGGCCGGGCACGAACGGCAGCCGCGGCACCCGGTACCCCGTCTCCCGTGCCTTGAGGTCGGCGAAGTTGATCCCGGCGTACGCCACGTCGACGCTCACCTGCCCGGGGCCGGGCTCGGGCGCCTCCGCCTCGACGACCTTGAGGACCTCGGGACCGCCGTACTCCTGGAACTCGATCGCGCGCATGCCGCACACCCCGTTCTGGACCGCTCAGACTGTTCAATGAGAAGCGAACACTCGCCACTGTATGGTTTTCATCGAACACTCGGCAAGTGGTCACGAACGGGAGGACACCATGGCGAGTCACCGTGCCGCCCCCGAGCACACCCACCCCGACGACGTCCCGGTGCTCACCGCGCTCGCCGCCCTCGCCGATCCCGTACGGGCCCAGCTGGTGCGGGAGTTGGCCGCCTCCGAGGACTGGTCGCGCAGCTGCGGCACCTTCGACGTGCCCGTGGGCAAGGCGGCCAAGAGCCATCACTTCACGGTGCTGCGCGCGGCCGGGCTCGTGGAGCAGCGCGACGAGGGACCCCGGCGGGTCAACCGGCTGCGGCGGGAGGAGTTCGACGCCCGGTTCCCGGGGCTGCTGGACCTGGTGCTGCGGGGCGACTGAGGGCGAACCTCCGCGCCCGCTCCCGCGTCACAGTCACATGAGGAACCGCAGCTGGATCATGGCGGCCGTGGCCACCGCCGGTGTGGTGGTGGGGGCGGCCCTGTACGTGGACGCGTCGGAGACCGGGCACGCGGACGTGGACGTCGCCGCGAGCATCTCCCCGTCGCCCCCGGCCGAGGACTGGTGCGTCGGCACCCGGACGAGCCCCGCGGACGGCGACGCCCCCGACGACAGCCCCCTCAACCGCACCCTCGCCCGCATCGACAAGCTCGCCGCCGGCAGATACGCCGACGTCTACACCGGCATGGGCGTCGACGAGGACGCGGACGCCGCCGACGTCTGGCGCATCCCCTCCTACGACTTCGACACGGCCGCCTGCGACGCCGCCGAGGAGGGCGTGAAGCTGCGGCTGCACCCCGCCGACGTCGATCGCCGGACCCTCGACGCCCTCGCCGAACGGATCAGCGAGGACATGACCCGCTGGGACGGCACGTTCCAGCTGCGTGAAGTCGGGGTCGACGAGCGCGGGTTCGTGCGGGTCGGCGTCGACGACCCGAAGAAGGCCGAACCCCTCGTCGAGAAGGAGTTCGGCCCCCGGTACATCGAGGTGGAGTACGTCGACCAGGCCTACGCGGCCGAGCGCTGAGGCGCCTTCGCGCGCCGCAGCACCGCGTACAGCCCCGCGCTCACCACGAACCCGACCAGGCAGGTGATGTCCCCGAACGACGGCCACTTCTCCGGCACCCATCCCACGTACTTCTCCTGGTTGGAGAAGAGCGGCACGGACACCGCGACGCCGATCAACAGGGCCGCCAGTCCCGGCCAGTTGGTGAGAGAACGGTCGCTCAGGCGGGCCGTCAGCTCCTCGTCCGTGGCCGTACGGGACTGGAGCCACCGCTCCACCAGGACGACACCCAGCCACGGTGCCACCCAGTACGCGATCACCAGCAGGAACGCCTCGTACGCCGACCCCGCGTCGTCGAGCGAGGCCCACGCCGCCGCCGTACCGGCCACACCGGACACCACGACCAGCACGCTACGGCTCAGCCACGTCGGGAGCTTCAGGCCGAAGGAGGCGATGGAGATCGCGCCCGAGTAGATGTTGAGGGCGTTCGCCGAGATGGCGCCGAGGATGATGGCGATGAGCACCAAGTCACCCAGCCAGCCCGGGAGATGACCGGTGAAGGCCGCCGTCGGGGTGGCGTCCTTCGGTGCCACGATGGTCGCCGAGGCCGCGCCGATGACCGCCACGAGGGCGACGGACACGAACAGGCCGACCGCCGGGTAGACGATCGTCTTCAGCTTGTCCGCGGAGCGCGGCAGGTAGCGCGAGTAGTCCGACGCGTACGGGTTCCAGCCGGCCGCGTAGCCCCAGGCCGCGCTGAACGCGAGCAGGAACCCGCCGATGCCGCCGCCCGTGCCGCCGCCGCCGAGGTCCGCGTCCTTGAAGGTCCACACACCGGCGAGAAGGAAGATCACGGCGAGTGCGGGGAACGCGTACTTCTCGAAGGTGTGGACGAAGTTGTGGCCGATGAAGCCGATCACGATCTCGGCCACGACCACGAGCAGCAGGGAAGGCAGCGGACGCAGCCCGGTCAGCGTGTTCAGGGCGAAGGCCGCGCTCACGCTGTTCACCGCGAACCAGCCCACGCCCGCGATCAGGCCGTTGGCCGCGGACGGCAGGATGTTGCCGAAGTAGCCGAAGGAGAACCGGCCGATCACCATCTGCGGGACGCCGAAGCGCGGACCGTCCAGGGAGAGGAAGCCCTGGGTGATCGCGCCGACGGCGGTGCCGAGGACGATGGCCGCGGTCGCCTCCCAGAAGCTCAGGCCGAAGAACAGCACCGAGATCACACCGATGAAGACGGTCGCGAACTCGATGTTCGGGGAGGCCCAGGTCCACAGCAGTTGGAGCGGCGAGCCATGGCGCTCGGCGTCCGGGATGGGCTCGGAGCCCGCCGTCTCGACGGCGATGACCTTGTCACCGTATGCGGGGGTGAGGGTGCCGGAGGAGTCGGCGGGAGCAGTCGTCATGCGAGGTAAGTGTCCGGCTCCGGCGGCCCGCCCGACAGGGGCGCATTGTCCGCTTCGGAACCCTCACCGGCGTACAACCTGCACGCATCGGCCGGTGTACGACCTGCATGCATCGGCGGAGCCGATGGGGCCATCGGCAGGACCCCTCGCTGGCGCGTGGACCTGCACCGATGCCCGCTCCTACCGTCAGGGACATGACCTCCGACAGCAAGGGCGACAGCAAGGGCATCGCCCAACTCACGACCGCCATGATCCTCTCCGGCACCCTCGGCGTCTTCGTCGTCGAGTCGGGCGCCTCCCCCTTCAACGTGGTCTTCTTCCGCGTGGTCTTCGGCGCCCTCGCGCTCGGCGCGTACGTGGTGGCCCGCGGCTGGCTCCGCGACCACGGCTTCACCCCGCGCACCCTCGGACTCGCCGTCCTGGGCGGCGTGTTCATCGTCTTCAACTGGGTGTTCCTCTTCGAGTCGTACGAGAACACCTCGATCTCGGTCGCCACGGTCGTCTACCACACCCAGCCGTTCTACGTGGTCCTGCTCGGCGCCCTCCTCTTCCGCGAGCGCCTCACCGCCGCCAAGGCCGGCTGGATCGCCCTGGCCTTCGCGGGCCTGATCCTCGTCTCGGGCGTGACCCCGGCCGACTTCACCGGCGGCGGCAGCTACCTGACGGGCGTCGGCCAGGCCCTTCTCGCGGCGCTCCTGTACGGCCTGTCCACCCTCGTCACCAAGCGCATCACCGGCGTCCGCCCGCACCTCATCGCCCTCGTCCAGGTCGTCGTCGGCATCCCGCTGCTGCTGCCCTTCGCCGACTTCGGCGCGATGAGCGGCACGAGCGCGGGCGACTGGGGCTGGCTGGCCGGGCTCGGCTTCATCCACACCGGCCTGATGTACGTCCTGATGTACGCCGCCTACGCCCAGCTCCCGCTGTCGAAGATCGCCGTCCTGGCCTTCGTCTACCCGGCCGTCGCGATGGGCATGGACTGGGCGGTGTACGGCCACCACATCGGCCTCGTCCAGGCGCTGGGCGTCCCGCTGATCGTGCTGGCGAGCCTCAAGGTCACCCTTGCTCGGACACCAGCTTCCGCGCCTGCTCCGCGAACAGCCGCACATGCGCCGGAAGCCGCTTCCCGGACCGCCACGCGAGCTGCGTCCGGAGCGTGAACGGCGGCTCCCAGTCCAGTCGTACGAGAGAGCCCTCCGCGAGTTCGGCGGCGACCGTGATCTCCGGCAGCAGCGCGATGCCGAGACCGGCCGCCGCCGCGCGTTTGGTGGCCTCGATCGTGCCGAACTCCATGAAGACGACCGGCCCGCCGACGGAGTTGAGCTCCCGCTCGAACAAGTCCCGGTAGGCGCAGCCCGGTTCGGTGGCCAGCAGCGGCTGGCCCAGGAGGTCGGCGGTCGCCAACTCCCGTCCCTTGAGCGCGTGTTCCGGCGCCGCCACCAGCGCCAGCGGCTCCACCGCCAGCACCTCGCTCTCCAGCCCGGGGTGCGCGGTCTCCGCCTCCATCAGGAAGCCCACGTCGTAGGTGCCCTGCCGCAGCGCCTGCCGGGTCTCGTCACCCAGGGTCGTGCGCAGCGACAGCCGTACCTTCGGATAGCGGTGGTGGAACAGTTCGAGGAGCGGCGGCAGCCGGTACGAGGTCAGCGACTCCATGGTGCCGACGGCGAGCGTGCCGGAGGGCTCCTCGGCGTCGATGACGGCCGCCCGCGCCTCCTCGCTCAGCTCGATGATCTGGCGGGCGTACGGCAGCAGCCGCTCCCCGGCCTCCGTGAGCCGGATGCGGCTGCCGAGCCGGTCGAACAACTCCACGCCGAGCGAGTCCTCCAGGGCGCGGATCTGGCTGGTGACGCTGGACTGGGCGTAGTTCAGCTCGGCCGCCGCCCGGGTGAAGCTGAGCACCCCGGCGACCTTCTCGAAGGTGACCAGCAGCCGCAGCTCCACGTCAGGGCTCGTCCCGCTTCTTCCGGTCGCGGTCGTCGTCCTCGTCGAGGGACTTCAGGAACTCGGGGTTGTCGTCGGGCGCGACCCAGCGCTGCGACTGCCCGGCCCGGGCACCGGCCCAGCCCTCGGCGGCCAGGCTCCGCTTCTTGCCCGCGATCATCCAGGAGATCGAGCCGACCATCGGGAACAGCAGCACGAGGATCGCCCACAGCGGCTTGGGCATGTGGCGGATGTCCTCGTCCTGCGTGCTGATGCAGTCGATGAACGCGTAGATGCTCAGCGCCAGCGGCACGAGGAACATCAGCACCCGGAGCATGGGCCCTCCCACGGGACGGTCGTCGGGGCCGCGATCACAGCCCCCAGGTACAGGGCCAGGGTAGCCCGTACCGGATACTGGGACGCATGGCTTACGACGATCTTCGCTCGCTGCTCAGGGCCCTGGAACGCGAGGGCGACCTCAAGCGCGTCAAGGCCGAGGTCGACCCGTATCTGGAGGTCGGGGAGATCGTCGACCGGGTCAACAAGGCAGGCGGCCCCGCGCTCCTCTTCGAGAACGTGAAGGGCTCCTCGATGCCCCTCGCGATGAACGTCTTCGGAACCGACCGGCGGCTGCTGAAGTCGCTGGGCCTGAAGTCGTACGAGGACATCTCCGACAAGATCGGCGGGCTGCTGCGCCCCGAACTGCCGCACGGCTTCGTGGGCGTGCGGGAGGCCTTCGGCAAGCTCGGCGCGATGGCGCACGTACCGCCGAAGAAGGTGAAAGAGGCGCCGGTCCAGGAGGTCGTCCTCACCGGCGACGACGTCGACCTCGACCAGCTCCCGGCGCTGTTCACCTGGCCGCAGGACGGCGGCTCCTTCTTCAACCTGGGCCTGACCCACACCAAGGACCCGGAATCCGGCATCCGCAACCTCGGTCTGTACCGCCTCCAGCGCCACGACAAGCGCACGATCGGCATGCACTGGCAGATCCACAAGGACAGCCGGAACCACTACCAGGTGGCGGCCCGCCGGGGTGAACGCCTCCCGGTCGCGATCGCCTTCGGCTGCCCGCCGGCCGTGACCTACGCGTCCACCGCGCCGCTCCCCGGTGACATCGACGAGTACCTGTTCGCCGGGTTCATCGCCGGCAAGCGGATCGAGATGGTCGACTGCAAGACCGTGCCGCTCCAGGTGCCGGCGCAGGCCGAGGTCGTCATCGAGGGCTGGCTGGAGCCGGGCGAGATGCTGCCCGAGGGCCCCTTCGGCGACCACACCGGGTTCTACACCCCGCAGGAGCCGTTCCCGGCGCTGAAGATCGACTGCGTGACCATGCGGAAGCGGCCGCTGCTTCAGTCGATCGTCGTAGGCCGCCCCCCGACGGAGGACGGTCCGCTGGGTCGTGCGACCGAGCGCTTCTTCCTCCCCCTGCTGAAGATCATCGTGCCGGACATCGTGGACTACCACCTGCCCGAAGCGGGCGGATTCCACAACTGCGCGATCATCTCGATCGACAAGAAGTACCCCAAGCACGCCCAAAAGGTGATGCACGCTGTGTGGGGCGCCCACATGATGTCCCTGACGAAGCTGATCGTGGTCGTCGACTCGGACTGCGACGTCCACGACCTCCACGAGGTCGCGTGGCGGGCCCTCGGCAACACCGACTACGCGCGCGACCTGTCGATCGTCGAAGGACCGGTCGACCACCTCGACCACGCCTCCTACCAGCAGTTCTGGGGCGGCAAGGCGGGGATCGACGCGACGCGGAAGTGGCCCGAGGAGGGCTACACCCGCGACGGCGGCTGGCCGGACATGGTGGTGTCCGACCCTGAGACGGCGGCGAAGGTCGACCGCCGCTGGAAGGAGTACGGCCTGTGAGTTCCGCGTCTGCCGCGATCCCCCAGCCGGGACGGACGAAGGCGTTCCTGCGCCTGGTCATGATCGAGCACTCGGTGTTCGCGCTGCCCTTCGCCTACATCGCGGCGCTCACCGCGATGTTCGAGTGGGACAAGAACATCCACTGGGGCAGGCTGCTGCTCGTCACCATCTGCATGGTCGGCCTGCGCACCTTCGCCATGGCCGTCAACCGGATCATCGACCGCGAGATCGATGCCCGTAATCCCCGCACGGCCCACCGCGAGCTGGTGACCGGCGCGATGTCGGTCAAGCACGCGTGGACGGGCGCGCTCGTCGCGGTCGTGATCTTCCTGGGCTCGGCGGCACTCCTGAACCCCCTGTGCCTGGCCCTCGCCCCGGTCGCCGTCATCCCGATGGTGGTCTACCCCTACGGCAAGCGGTTCACGAACTTCCCGCAGGCCATCCTCGGTCTCGCCCAGGCCATGGGCCCGGTCGGCGGCTGGCTCGCCATCACCGGCGAGTGGTCCTGGGACGCGGTGCTCCTCGGCCTCGCCGTCGGCATCTGGATCGGCGGCTTCGACCTGATCTACGCCTGCCAGGACGTCGAGACCGACCGCGAGATCGGCGTCATGTCGGTCCCGGCCCGCTTCGGCATCCCCGCGGCCATCTGGGGGGCGCGGGTGTGCCACGCCCTGACCATGGGGTTGCTGGTCTGGTACGCGGTGGCGACGGACGCGGGCGGGTTCTTCTGGGTGGGCCTGATGATCGTCGCGGCGGCCTTCGTCTACGAGCACAACATCGTCCGCCCGCACGACCTGTCCCGCCTGAACAGGGCGTTCTTCAGCGTCAACGGGTTCATCGGGATCGCCCTGTTCGTGTGCGCGCTGCTGGACCTGCTGGTGCGGGGCCTGACCGTCTGAGGATCCGGTCCACCGGTACGCTCAAGATGTGAACGCAGGAGAAACGCAGCGCGTGCCTTGGATCGTGGGGGTGTCCGGAGCTTCCGGGACGCCGTACGCGGCGGCGGTGCTGCGGGCGCTGCTGGAGGCGGGGGAGAGCGTCGACCTGGTCGTCAGCAGGGCCTCGCGGCTGACGCTGCTCGACGAGACGCAGATCGCCTTCCGGGACGCGCACTGGCAGGACGACCTGCGGGAATGGCTGGCCAGGGGGGCCGACGGCAAGCCGGGGAGCTTCGACGCCGACATCGCGCGCGTGCGGTACTGGAACGCCGGTGACCTCGCCGCGGGGCCGTCCTCGGGGTCGTATCCCGTCAAGGGCATGCTGATCGTGCCCGCCTCCACCGCCTGCGTCGCCGGAGTCGCCCTCGGGCTCTCCAAGGACCTGCTCCAGCGCGCCGCGAGCGTGACCCTCAAGGAACGCCGCAAGCTCGTCGTCGCCGTACGGGAGACCCCCTTGAACGGCCAGACGCTGCGGCACCTCGTCACCCTCGACGACCTCGGCGCCACCGTCGTGCCCGCCTCACCCGCCTTCTACGCCGGCGCCACCCACATCCAGGACCTCGTCGACTTCGTCGCCGGACGGGTCCTCGACGCGGCGGGGGTCGAGCACCGGCTGTACCGGCGGTGGAAGGGCGAACTCGGCGGCGGGTCCGGAACCCCCACGACGTAGGCGCCATCTGAGCAAGTCGCAGTACCTCTCATCACTTCGGGAACTTTCGGGATCCTCTTCAGCGGAAGGCTTCGATCGCATGGACGCGGTGGACAGGCAGCTCATCCAGGCCCTGAGGGAGAACGGCCGGGCCTCCTACGCGGAGCTGGGCCGCCTCGTCGGTCTGTCGGGACCCAGCGTCACCGACCGCATCAACCGGCTGGAGGCGGCCGGTGTCATCACCGGTTACCGCGCCACCGTCGACGCCGCCTCCCTCGGCCTCGGTGTCACCGCCCTCATCGGCATCTCCCTCTCCGACGCCGCCGACCACGAGGACGTGGCCCGCCGGATGAAGGACCTCCCGGAGATCGAGGACTGCTGGTTCATCGCCGGCGACGACTCGTTCATGCTCAAGGTGCGGGCCAGCGACGTCGACGGCCTGGAGAAGATCATCCGGCGGCTCAGCGGGACCAAGGGCGTCTCCCGGACCCGTACCACCATCGTGCTCTCCACGAAGTGGGAGAACCGGGTCGGAGAGCTGCCGGAAGAGGCGTAGGCGTACGGTTTTATCCCCAGTCGGTCTGAGAGAGGTGTACGCATGGACGTCGGGCTCAAGCGCGAGCTGGAGGAGAAGGTACGGGCGGGTGTGCGCCTGACCCGCGAGGACGGCATCGCGCTCTACGAGTCGGACGACCTGGCCTGGCTCGGCGGTCTCGCGCACGAGGTGCGCACGCGCAAGAACGGTGACGTGGTCCACTTCAACGTCAACCGGCACCTCAACATGACCAACGTGTGCACCGCCTCCTGCGCCTACTGCTCCTTCCAGCGCAAGCCGGGGGAGAAGGACGCGTACACGATGCGCATCGAGGAGGCGGTGAAGCTCGCGAAGGCGATGGAGGGCGAGAACCTCACCGAGCTGCACATCGTCAACGGACTGCACCCGAACCTGCCGTGGCGCTACTACCCGCGGTCGCTGCGCGAGCTGAAGGCCGCGCTGCCGGACGTGTCCCTGAAGGCCTTCACGGCCACGGAGATCCACCACTTCGAGACGATCAGCGGGCTGAGCGCGAGCGAGATCCTGGACGAGCTGATCGACGCGGGTCTGGAGTCCCTCACCGGCGGTGGCGCGGAGATCTTCGACTGGGAGGTCCGCCGGCACATCGTGGACCACAAGACCCACTGGGAGGACTGGTCCCGCATCCACCGGCTGGCGCACGAGAAGGGGCTGAAGACCCCGTGCACCATGCTGTACGGCCACATCGAGGAGCCGCGGCACCGCGTCGACCACGTCCTGCGCCTGCGCGAACTCCAGGACGAGACCGGCGGCTTCCAGGTCTTCATCCCGCTGCGCTACCAGCACGACTTCGTGGACGTGAAGGACGGCAAGGTCAGGAACCGCCTCCAGGCGCGGACGCAGATGGCGACCGGTGCGGAGGCCCTGAAGACCTTCGCCGTCTCCCGTCTGCTCTTCGACAACGTCCCGCACGTCAAGGTCTTCTGGGTCATGCACGGTGTGCAGACCGCGCAGCTGGCGTTGCTGCACGGTGCGGATGACATGGACGGGTCGGTCGTCGAGTACAAGATCACCCACGACGCGGACAATTTCGGCACGCCGAACAAGCTGACGCGGGACGATCTGCTGGATCTGATCCGGGATGCCGGGTTCCGGCCGGTGGAGCGGAACACGCGGTACGAGGTGATCCGGGAGTACGAGGGGCCGGACGCGGGGCGTCGGGAGTCGCCTCAGCCGATGAGGGTGTGACTTTCGGCCGCGGGTGCGTGGGGGCTTGTCGCGCAGTTCCCCGCGCCCCTTGGGTGGGTACTCGGGGCGCATGATCACAAAGGCGCCCGAGGATTCCTACACCGCAGAGCCCTTCGTGCCTGACCGGGGTGGTCTGGCCGCGCTCCGTCGCGCCGCTGCCGGCTGTCGCGGTTGCCCGCTGCACCGGGACGCCACTCAGACCGTGTTCGGGGACGGGAAGGCCGGGGCCCGCGTCATGCTCGTCGGCGAGCAGCCGGGTGACCAGGAGGACCGGCAGCGGAAACCCTTCGTCGGCCCCGCCGGGAAGCTTCTCGACCGGGCGCTCGCCGAAGCCGGGATCGATCCGGCGGACGCCTACGTCACCAACGCCGTGAAGCACTTCAAGTTCACCCGGGCCGAGCCTCGTAAGCGGCGTATTCACAAGGCGCCGAGTCTGCGCGAGATGACGGCCTGCGGGCCGTGGCTGGCGGCGGAACTGGCCGTCGTGGAGCCGGAGTTGATCGTGGTGCTCGGGGCCACCGCCGGGAAGGCGTTGCTCGGGTCCTCGTTCCGGGTGACGCGGGTGCGGGGGACCGTGCTGGAGGCGGAGATCCACGGCCGGGCCGAGCGGCTGGTGCCGACGGTGCATCCGTCCGCCGTACTGAGGTCGGACGACCGGGAGGCCGCGTACCAGGGCCTCGTCTCCGATCTGAAGGTGGCGGCCCAGGCCCTGGGCTGACCCCCTGCAAGATCGGGGAGCGGGCGTGCTTCACTGGAAGGTGCCCTTTGAGAACGTTCAGGGGGACTTTCAGTCGGAACGGAAGAGTGGATTGAGATGCTCCGCTACACACTGATGCGCCTCGGGATCTTCGTGGGCTGCCTCGTGGTCGTCTGGGGCCTCGTCTACTCCGGCGTCGCCCCGCGCGGCCTCGGTGACTCCAACGGCATGTGGGTCGTCCTGCTCTCCCTGGTGATCTCGGCCCCGATCAGCTTCGTCGTCCTGCGCAAGGAGCGCGACCGCGCCTCCATCCAGGTCGCCGAGCGCGTCGACCGCATGAAGTCCAACCTGGAGGCCAACCGCAACCAGGAGGACATCGCGGACGACGCGGCACGGGCGCAGGGCGGCCAGGCGCAGGCCTCCTGAGTCTCTTCGGCGCTCACGGTTCTCTTCAGCGGACGCGGAGTCGACCCACTACGTCCTGGGCGTCGCGGACGGCCGACAGGACTTCCTGAGCTGCCCGCCCTTGCTGCCTCGCCTGCGTGAGGGTGCCGGTGCCGGCGGGGTGGGGCCGCAGAGCCGTACCGAGGAAGGCGTCCAGACGGTCCACGACGGTCGCGAGGACCGTGCCCACCTCCGGCAGCGCCGGCAGGTCGACGCCGCTCAGTTCGTACTTCAAGGAGCGCAGGGTCTGGCAGTCCTCGGAGATGGTGGTGAGGACATCGTCCTGGTCGTCGAGGAGCCGGATCCGTACGCCGAGGCGGCGTAGCAGGCGGTCGACCTCGGTGAGATCGGCGCGTTCCTGGTCGCGGCGGCGCAGCCGGCGGGTCAGTTCCCAGCCGACGGCGGTGAGGGTGATGGCGACGGCGGCGCTCAACAGGCCCACGAACACAGAGGTTTCACTCCCTTCGGCATGGGTGGGTGAACGATGGGCGCGGTCCCGCTACCCCCGGACCGGGACCGCGCCCCTCATGGCTCACGCACAGCGTGTGCCGGTGTACGACTTCCTCTCAGGAGGAGCCGTGATCCAACTGGCGGCGGGTCTGCCTTCCCTCCGCCTGATCCCTCGTCCACTCTTCGACGGTGAGAACCGCGAGTCGATCTCCCGCTTGCGCGGCCTGGTTCCACCAGGGCCGAGCTTCTCCTCCCCCGAGAAGGAGCTCGGTCAGCTCGGCAATGCGGCGAAGCACTCGCGGGTCCGTGTGCAGAGTGGTGTTGCTCCGGAGTTCTTCCAGCTCCAGTTCGAAGAACTCCGTGTGACGCGACTCGTCCGCGTCACTCTTTCTGCGCCTTCCGCCCTTCTCCGGGCCGGCCACTGGTGTGTGACCGGTCCGGAGCGCGGAATCCCCAGCGCAGCCCTCGTCGGAGGGTTTGATGCCGAGCCTTCGCAGCACGCGGTGCGTGAAGGCTTCGGCATCGAACCCCAGGGCTTCCCTGTTCAGGGATTCGGCGGCCAGGCGCAGACGCTTCTCGGCGTCCATCAAACCTGGTCCTCCTCGGTGTCACAGCCGATCATCTCGCGGAGGCGGGACAACGCGGCTTCGTGATATCTGCGGGCGGTCGTCTCCGTGAGCCCGAGTGCACGGCCCGCGGCGGCGGTCGACGACTGTCCGACGTAGATGAGATCGATCAGGCCCTGCTGGGTCTCGTCCAGCGTCGCCACGGCAGCCCACAGCTCGTTTCCCATGGCGCGGAAGACGGCTTCTTCCGCGACATCGCACGCAGCCGGTGACTGGCCGTCCCTCTCGTCCTCCCATGGTGACTCCGGGCGGCGTTCGGCCGCACGGTGGTGATCCACCACAAGGTTGCGGATCGCGGTGTGCACGTATCCGAGAGGAACCGCTTCCTGATCCATCAGGTGCATCAAGTTCGGCCACGCCTTCCACACTCTGACGAAGGCGGTCTGAAGTATGTCGTCCGCGAGTTGCCTGTTGCCGCAGCGGCGGTAGGCGATCGCGTACAGCCTGGTGCTGTACGACCTGACGAACTCGGTGAAAGTCCGCTCGGTGTCGTCCGGACTCACCGGACCTCTCCGATCTTCAGCAGAACCGAACTGCTCGTTGGGGTACATAACTTGCTGGGAAGAGAGCAGACCTGGAGCATGCCTACCCCTTCGATCGGGGTCCTGGCAGTAGGACCGGCTGACCCGGTCCACCGGACGGAAGTCCGGGCGCACAGTGTGCTCACTGGGTTATACGACGCCGATGCGGGAGTCCGCCGCCGCGGCGGGAAGTTTCTGTGAAATCCGCCCGTAGGCTTGCCCCATGGGTGCCGTGAAGAGCAAGCGGATGCCGCGGGCGGTGCGTGAGCAGCAAATGCTGGACGCCGCCGTGCGGACCTTCGGGCAGCGTGGGTACATGGCCGCGTCGATGGACGAGATCGCTGAACTGGCCGGTGTCTCCAAGCCGTTGGTGTACCTGTACCTGAACTCGAAGGAAGACCTCTTCACCGCCTGCATCCGCCGCGAGGCCGCGGCGCTCACCGCGGCCATCAGGGTGGGCGTCCGCACCGACCAGCCCGCCGACCGGCAACTCTGGGACGGGCTGCTGGCGTTCTTCACGCACACCGCCCAGAACCCCGACGGCTGGTCCGTGCTGCATCTCCAGGCCCGTATCCATGGTGAGGCGTTCGCCGGTGAGGTCGCGGCGATGCGGGAGGAGATCGTCGCGTTCGTGACGCAGCTGATCGTCGTCGCGGCGCGGGAGGCGCACCGGGACCCCGATCTGGCCGAGCGGGAGGTCGCCGGGCTCGCCGAGGCGCTGGTGGGGGCCGCCGAGTCGCTCGCCGCGTGGGCCAACGCCACGCCCGGTGTCACGGCACGGCAGGCCGCGGCCACGCTCATGAACTTCGCCTGGGCCGGGCTGGGAAACCTGATGGAGGGGCGGCCGTGGGCTCCGCCGGCGGCATGACACCTGTCATGCGGTAAGGCGGACGGCGGACACTGGGGGAGGGAGATCCTCCGGCCGTACGGTCGTCCCATGACGAAGACGAGCGGGGAACAGCGGCCGAGCAGGACCGACATCAAGGTGAGCCTCATCGGCGGTCACCGCCTCGACGGTGCCACCCTCCACGAGCGCACCCTCACCGCCTCCCTCATTGGCGGCGCCGACATCGACCTCACGGACGTCGACATCCCGGACGGCGCCGAACTGCGCATCACCAAGCTGAGCCTGATCGGGGGCGTGAGCCTTCGGGTGGGGCCGGATGTGCGGGTGGAGGTCAGGGGAATCCGGCTGGGCGGGGTGCGGGACGAGGGCCCCGGCGCCCCCGGTGGGCCGACCGTGCGGATCGATGCCTGGGGGCTCATCGGTGGGGTCAACGTCCGCCGCTGAGACGGGCGTTCAGGCCGGGGAGCCGTTCACCGTGCCGGCCACGTGCAGGCGATCCCCGCCCCGCAGTTCGAAGCGGTCGCCCTCCGACCCGTACGTCACCGTCCCCGGCAGCAGCACCGGCGCCCTGAACTCCGCCCGCACCACGCCCACTTGCGGGGTGCCGTGCGCGGCGAGGCAGCGGGCCACCGTCCACATGCCGTGCGCGATGGCCCGCGGGAAGCCGAAGAGGCGGGCGGTGAGCGGGTGGAGGTGGATGGGGTTGCGGTCGCCGGACGCGGTGGCGTACCGGCGGCCGATGTCCCCGGCCAGCCGCCACTCGGCGAGCGGCGGGAGGGGGGTCTGCTCGGCGCGCTCGGCCGCCGGCCCGGATGACGTGCGGTGCCGTGCCAGGTACGTGCTGCTCGACTCCCATAGGACGTCGGATACGACGCCCGATACGACGTCCGGTACGACGTCCGAGCCGACCCGCACCTCGGTGACGACCCTCGCCTCCGTGCCGCGCCGGTGCGGGGCCAACTCGGCGACGTACACGCTCAGTTCGTACACCCCGGTGGCGGGCAGCGGCCGGTGCTGGGTGATCCCGATCGACGTGTGGACGAGACCGAGCAGCGGCAGCGGGAAGTCCCGGGCGCTCATCAGCCGCATCGCCAGCGGGAAGCCGAGCACATGCGGATACGTCACCGGCAGCGCGTCGTCGCCGGTGGCGAACCCGCACACCCGCTCGTAGGCCGCGAGCCGCGCCAGGTCGACGCGCAGGCCGGGCAGCACGAGCCGGGTGCGGGGGAAGCCGGCGTCCGGGCGGGGCCGCTTGAAGGGGGACAGCAGCGCGCCCCGGGCCAGGAAGGGCGCGAGGGCGGGGGAGCGGCGCAGGACGACGTCCGTCATCATGCCCCCAGCAGGCTCTGGCCGCAGACCCGTACGACCTGCCCGTTCACCGCACCCGAGGCCGGGTGCGCGAGCCATGCCGTCGTCTCGGCCACGTCGACCGGAAGGCCGCCCTGCGCGAGGGAGTTCATCCGGCGCCCCGCCTCCCGGATGAGGAGCGGCACCGCGGCCGTCATCTTCGTCTCGATGAAGCCGGGGGCCACGGCGTTGACCGTCACCCCGTGCTCGGCGAGCGCGCGCGGCGCCAGGGAGCGCACCAGTCCGACCACGCCCGCCTTGCTGGCGCCGTAGTTGGTCTGCCCCGCGTTCCCGGCGAGCCCCGCGATGGAGGCCGTGGCGACGATCCGGCCGCCTTCCCCGAGCGTCCCCGTCGCCAGCAGCGCGTCGGTCGTGCGCAGCACGCTCGCCAGGTTCACCTCCAGCACCGGACTCCAGCGCTCCGCGGGCATGTTGACCAGTCGGCGGTCACGGGTGATGCCCGCGTTGTGGACCAGGACGTCGAGGCCGTCGGGCAGCGCCGCCGCGATGCGTTCGCCCGCGTCGGCGGCCGTGATGTCGAGGGCGAGGGCCTCGCCGCCGAGGCGTTCGGCGAGCCGCCGGGCGTCCGCCTCGGCCGGGGGGACGTCGAGGACGACGACCCGGGCGCCGTCCCTGGCGAGCGTCTCGGCGACGGCCGCGCCGATCCCGCGTGCGGCGCCCGTCACCAGGGCGGTGCGCCCGGCCAGGGGCCGCTCCCAGTCGAGGTCGGCGGGCCCGGTTCCCTCGGCCACCTCGATCACCTGGCCGCTGACATAGGCGGACTTGGGGGAGAGCAGGAAGCGCAGGGTGGACTCGGCGGCGGCGCGGTCGGTGAGCCGTACGAGATTGACCGTCCTGCCCCGGCCGATCTCCTTGCCGAGCGAGCGCGTGAAGCCCTCCAGGGCCTGCTGGGCGGCGGCCTGGTGGTGGTCGGCGGGGTCGAGGGGTGCGCCGAGGACGACGATCCGGCCGCTGGTCGCGACCGACCGGACGACGGGGTGCAGGGCTGCGTGGACGTCGGCGAGGCCTTCGACGTCCCGGACGTGGGTGGCGTCGAGGACGACGGCGGCCGGGGGCGCGGCGGGCTCGGGGGCCGGTTTGCCGGCGGTGAGGTGGAGGACCTCGCCCTTGAGGGCCGGGTGCTCGGGTGACCAGCGGTGGAGTTCCGCCGGTTGCGGCAGGCCCAGTCCGCGGGTCAGGAAACGGCCCGGCGCGGTGCCGGTGAAGCGCAGATAGCGGTCGGCCATGGCCGTCTCCCCACTCGGTGCTCTCTTGCTGACTCTGGAGTAAGGTTACCGGAGGTAATCCTATGTCACGCAGGAGGAGCAGGTCGAGATGAGCCTTCTTCGGGCACCCGAGACACGCCGGGTCGCGATCATCGGCGGCAGCCGCGTCCCCTTCGCCCGCTCCGACGGCCCCTACGCCACCGCCTCCAACCAGGAGATGCTGACGGCGGTCGTGGACGGCCTGGTGGGCCGGTTCGGGCTGGAACGGCCGGGCGCGGTCGGCGAGTTCGTCGCCGGTGCCGTCCTCAAGCACGCCCGTGACTTCAACCTGGCCCGCGAGACGGTCCTCGGCTCGAAGCTGGCGCCGACGACCCCGGCGTACGACATCCAGCAGGCCTGCGGCACCGGTCTCCAGGCCGTCATCGCCGCCGCCAACAAGATCGCCCTCGGCCAGACCGAGTCCGCGATCGCGGGCGGCGCGGACACCGCGAGCGACGCGCCGCTCGGCGTCAACGACGAGCTGCGGCGCCTCCTGCTGGCGGCCCGCAGGGCGAAGTCCCTCGGCGGCCGGCTCAAGGCCCTCGCCGGGGTCCGCCCCGGCCACCTCGTCCCCGACATCCCGCGCAACGCCGAGCCCCGCACGGGCCTGTCGATGGGCGAGCACGCGGCGGTCACCGCCCGCGCGTGGGGCGTGACGCGCGAGGCCCAGGACGAGCTGGCGGCGACGAGCCACCAACGGCTGGCGGCGGCGTACGAGCGAGGCTTCTTCGCGGACCTGGTGGTGCCGTTCCGCGGCCTGGACCGGGACCAGAACCTGCGGCCGGGGTCGACGGTGGAGAAACTGGCGTCCCTGAAGCCGGTGTTCGGCCTGGACGCCGCCAACCCGACGATGACGGCCGGGAATTCGACCCCGCTCACCGACGGTGCCGCGGTCGTCCTGCTCGCCTCGGAGGAGTGGGCGGCACAGCGCGGACTGGAACCGCTGGCGTATCTGACGGCGTACGAGACGGCGGCCGTGGACTTCGTCGCCGGGGACCCCGCCGAGGACGGTCTGCTGATGGCCCCGGCGCGGGCCGTGCCGCGCATGCTGGAGCGGGCCGGGCTCGGGATGGCCGACTTCGACCTGGTCGAGGTGCACGAGGCGTTCGCGTCCCAGGTGCTGGCGACGCTGTCGGCGTGGGAGAAGGCGGGGCTGGCCCCCGTGGACCGCGCCCGCCTGAACGTGACCGGCTCGTCCCTCGCCACCGGGCATCCCTTCGCGGCGACCGGCGCCCGGATCGTGGCGACGCTGGCCAAACTCCTTGCGGAGCAAGGGGGTTCGGGGCGCGGGCTGATCTCGGTGTGTGCGGCGGGCGGGCAGGGGGTGACGGCGGTGCTGGAGCGGCCGTAGCCGCCTGACATTGGTTCACACACAACTGACAAAGGCTCACTTTGCGCCAGATGTTGCACAGACCCGGCCCGGGAGCCTCCCCGAACCCTCACAAGCCCGCCACGTAGGCCTCCTAAGATCGCCGGGTCCCCCAGACCTGACTGCCGGTAACCCCACAAGTCGCACTCGCCGGTGAACGTCCGGGTACGCCCGGTGCGTACCTATGCAGCAGAGCGGTTTTGAGCTGCGTGCCCCAGGAGCTGCCCATGTCGTCGTCCCTGCCCTACGCCGCTGCCACCGACTACGACGGCGCGCCCGTGCTCGTGGCACCGGAGATACGTCGGCTGGACGGCGAGGTCCGCGAGGTGTCCGTCCCGCCGGTCGTGCCGCCGGTGACCCACGGCTCCCTCGCCGACCTGCCGTTCGAGAACGCGGAGGCGGGCCCGGCCGACCGGGTCCTCAGCCGCCGTACGCCGGACGGGGGCTGGGCGGACGTGACGTCGGCCGACTTCGCCGCGCAGGTGCTCGCGCTGGCGAAGGGCCTCATCTCGGAGGGTCTCGTCCCCGGCGACCGGATCGCCGTCATGGCCCGCACGATCTACGAGTGGACCCTCCTCGACTTCGCCGCGTGGGCGGCCGGTCTGGTCACGGTCCCCATCTACCCCACCTCCTCGGTCTTCCAGACCCGCTGGATCCTCCAGGACTCGGGCGCGGTGGCCCTGGTGACCGAGACCGTCGCCCAAGCCTCCGCCCTCGGCCCGGAGTTGAACCGCCTGCCGGACCTGCGCCACCTGTGGGTCATCGAGAAGGGCCACGTCGACCGTCTGGCCGAGCTCGGCACGCACGTCCCCGACGCCGAAGTCGACGTACGACGCGGCATGCTGGTCCCCGACACCCTCGCGACGGTCGTCTACACCTCCGGTACCACCGGCCGCCCCAAGGGCTGCGCGATCTCGCACGGCAACTTCCTCTCCGAGGTCGACAACGCGATCGAGATCCTCCACCCGGTCTTCAAGTCCCGCTCGGACGAGGAACTGGCGACGCTCCTCTTCCTGCCCATGTCCCATGTCTTCGGCCGCATGGTGGCGGTGGCGTGCGTCCGCGCAAGGGTCCGCCTGGGCCACGCACCGAGCCTGAAGTCCGACGACCTGCTGGCGGACCTGTCGAGTTTCCGCCCGACCTTCCTCCTCGCCATCCCCTACATGCTGGAGAAGGTCTTCAACAACGCGCGCGCCAAGGCGGAGGCCGGCGGCCGGGCCTCGGCCTTCGACCGCGCGGCGAACGTGGCGATCCGCTACGGCGAGGCGATCGAGGAGAGGGCGGCGGGCACGGGCACCGGCCCGAGTACGGCGCTGAAGGCGGCCCGTACCTTCTACGACCCCCTGGTCTACCGCCGCATCCGCAACGCCATGGGCGGCCGCGTCCGCCACATCATCTCCGGCGGCTCACCGCTCGGCCGCAACATCGCGGCGTTCTTCGCCGGGGCGGGCATGGAGATCTACGAGGGGTACGGCCTGACGGAGACGACGGGCGCGGCGACGGTGACCCCACCGCTGAAGCCGCGTCTGGGCACGGTGGGTTGGCCACTGCCCGGCATGAAGGTCCGCATCGCGGCGGACGGCGAGATCCTGCTGGCCGGCGGCCCGGTGTTCCGCGGCTACTGGGACCCCAACGCGGGCGGAGTGACCCCGGCGTCGGTGGACGGCTGGTTCGCGACGGGCGACATCGGCAGCCTGGACGACGAGGGGTACCTGACGATCACCGGCAGGAAGAAGGAACTCCTGATCACGGCGGGCGGCAAGACGGTGGCCCCCGCCCCCCTGGAGAACTGGCTGCGCCAGCACCCGCTGATCTCCCAGTGCATGGTGGTGGGCGACCGCCGCCCGTACGTGGCCGCGTTGATCACCCTCGACATGGACGGCATCACCCACTGGCGCCAGATGAACGGCAAGCATCCGGTCCCCGCCGAACTCCTCGCGGGCGACGCCGAGTTGCACGCGATCATCCAACGCGCGGTGGACGAGGCGAACAAGCTCGTCTCGCGTCCGGAATCCATCCGCCGCTTCGAGGTCCTGCCACGGGACTTCACGGAGGCGGAAGGGCACCTGACGCCGTCGATGAAGCTGCGCCGGGAGACGGTGATGCAGGAGTTCGCGCGGGAGATCGAGGGGCTGTACGAGCGCTGAGGGCGGGGCTCACAACGACGATCGGGGCGACGCCGGGCTCGGGTCGCCGTGGCGGATGAACCACTCGGTGGACAGCAGCCGGGCCCGCTCGGCGAACGGATAAGCGGCGAGCCGCCCGGGCAGGGCGCCGCGTGCGACCTCGGTGTGGTGGGCGGCGATGGCGCGCAGCTTCGTGCCGAGCCAGGGGCTTACGTCGACGGCGGCACCGATCCACTCGTCGGGGACGCTGTAGGAGGCCAGCCCCGGCCGCATGAGCTGCCCGCCCAGCTCACGGGCGGCGGAGTCGGGGTGGGTGGCGAGGTAGAGATCCCGGGGTTGCCAGGGGTCGCCCGCCTCGGGGTAGAGGTGCCGCCAGTTGGCCGCCTGGACCGCGAGGACGGTCACACGGTGGGTGTGGACGTGGTCGGGGTGCCCGGTGAGCCCGCCGTGGGCGTCGTGCGTGATGACGACGTCGGGCCGGAACTCCCGTATGTGCCCGACGAGTTCGCGTACGACGTCGTCGAGGGGCGCGTCGCAGAGGCGAGGCTGGTCGGGCGCGGAATGCGGTACGTGCGCGTCGGCGTATCCCAGCAGGCGTGGTTTCCCGGCGCCGAGGACGCGGAGGGCCTCCGCCAACTCCCCGTCCCGAGGCGTGCCTTCGGCCCACGTCGCGGTGACCACGGCGGTCCGTGCGCCGGAGGCGGCGTGCTGGGCGAGGACGCCACCGGCCGACAGGGATTCGTCGTCGGGGTGGGCGAAGACGCCGAGAAGGCTGGGGAGGGACATGGGAGTGGAGGGTAGCGACGACTTCCTGCGGTCGTCGAGATTTGTTCGCCTTTTGACCGTTGAGGCCTTTCTCCCAGCCGTCCGCCCGCTACCGTCCTGCCATGCGCGACGGGGAGCAGGTCACGGCGGGTGGGGCGCGGTCGATCGGGGTCGGCGGTGACGTCACCGCCGCGGTGAGCGGTGACGGCAACAGCCTGACGATCGTCGAGAAGCAGTACGTGCAGCAGGCACCGGGGCCGGCGGACCTCACGGACACGGAGATCGACGAGGCGCTACGGCGCTACGCGGGCCGCGTCCGCGAGACCTACGGGCGGCTCGACCTGGAGGTGCTGATCCCCACCGAGGAGGGGGAGCATCCGCCCGTCGGGCTGGACGAGGTGTTCGTGGCGCCCACCCTGCGCGCCGATCCGCCGCCGGTGGAGCTGCCGCGGGACATCCGGCAGCGGTTGATGGACGCGGGGGAGTGGCCGTCCCACCTGCCCGCCGCCCTGGAGCGGGACACCCTGGACCGCGCCCGGCAGGCGTACGCGGAACGGCCCGCGCGCGACGCCCTGGACGTGCTCGCCGACCCCGCCGAGAGCCGTCTCGTCCTGCTCGGCGACCCCGGCGCGGGCAAGTCGACGCTCGCCCGGCACCTCGCGCTCACCCTCACGCGGGAGGCGCCCGCGACGGGGGATTCGCTGGCACCGCTCACCGGCCGGATACCCCTCGTCATGGAACTCCGCGAGTACGCGGTGGGCGAGTGGCGGGAGCGGACCTTCGAGGACTTCCTCACCTACCTGCACGGCACGAAGGGCATGGCCCCGCCCCCGGCGGTCGTGGACCGGCTCCTGACGGAGGGGCGAGCCGTGGTCGTCTTCGACGGCCTCGACGAACTCTTCGACCCCGCCGCCCGGGAACAGGTCAGCCACCGCATCGCGGACTTCGCGGGCCGCTACGGCGGTACCGGCGGCGTCCGCGTGATCGTGACCTCGCGCGTCATCGGCTACCGGCGAGGCGTGCTGGAACACGCCGGGTTCTCCCACCACATGGTCCAGGACCTGAGCACCCGGCAGATCGAGTGCTTCGCCCGCCAGTGGTACGCCAGCTCCTACCCCCACGACGAGGAGCGCGCCGCCCGCCTGTGCCGACGGCTGACTGATGCCGTGGGCCACTCACGTCCGGTCGCCGAACTCGCCGGTAACCCCCTCCTGTTGACGATCCTCGCCATCGTCGGCCGACGCCGCGAACTGCCTCGGGACCGCCTGGGCGTCTACCGGCACGCCGTCGCCGTCCTGGTGGCCCACTGGGACCAGCACGCCAAGCACCTGCGCGCACCGGACGACGTCGAAGCCCTGTCCTACCTGGGCGACGAGGACCGGCACGAGTTGCTGCGCCTGGTCGCGCGGCGGATGCAGGAGGGCGAGGGCGGCATCGCGGGCAACCACATCCACCAGGACGTCCTGCTGGAGACGTTCCGGGACTACTTGAGGGAACAGTACGAACTCCCGCTGGCGCAGGCGGTGTCGGCGGCGCGGGTGATGGTGCGGCAGTTCAGGGACCGGAACTTCATCCTCAGCCACTACGGGGGCGGGGTGTACGGCTTCGTCCACCGGGCCTTCCTGGAGTACCTGGCGGCCGTGGACATCGACCACCGCTACACGCGGGAGCGGGAGTGGACGCCGGAGCAGTTCATCGAGGAGATCTTCGCGGGGCACGCGGAGGATCCGGCGTGGCATGAGGTGTTGCTGCTGGTGGTCGGACAGTTGGGGGAGCGGGAGGCGGGGGCGGCGGTCGATCGGTTGCTGGAGTTGCATCGGCGGCGGGTCGGTGCGCTCTGGAGGGGTGAGCTGCTGGCCCTGGCGGTGCGAGCCCTGGCCGAGGTGCGCAGGATCGGGGCGTTGGCGGCGCAGAGCAGGGCCGTGGTGGACGCGATCATTGGGGGCTTGGAAGGGGCTGATTCGCGATACGGCCTGCTCACCGGGGACGAGGACATCGCCTCCGCGCTCAGGACGTTCCCGCCGCACTGGAGCGGCAGGCCCAGACTCCTGCGCTGGTTCCATCTGCGCGGCCAGTTCAGGGACATGCCACAGCCAGGGAGGATCGCGGCCGCCCTCTACCAGGCACCGCAGGTGCCGCAGGTGATGGCGGTGCTTGCCGATGTGACATCAGCCCGCAGGGCCTTGCTGGAGATGTTGGCGGCGCGCTGGGGTGCGGAGCGGGGTGTCCGCGGCCTGCTCCAGGAGGGGGCGGTGGCCGAACCCAACGAGTACGTGCGCAGAGCTGCGCTGAAGCTTCTGTCCGGGCTTGACGGTGTCGAGGTCGGCGACCTCGTCAGGAACCGGTCCACCGAGGATCCTTCACTGGTCGTGCGTGCCTTCGCACTGTCGATGAGGGACGACGCCGAGGCCCTGTGGGAGTCCGTCCTTGAGTTCGCCGGCTCCGAGGGCGACGCGGAGATGCGCGCTGAGGCGGTGGGTCTGCTCGCCGAGTACCGGATTCAGGACCTCGCGGTCAGAGCGCTGCTGTGCCGGCTGGCGGTCGTGGATTCCGAGGACGTGGTCCGGTGGCGTGCGGTCGACGGTCTGGAGAGCCTGCTCGACGACGAGGACATCGAGACGCTGGTACGCGGCCGGGCGACCGACGATTCGAGCGACATGGTCCGAAACGCCGCCGTGAGGCTGCTGGTCGAGGAACGGGGCGACTGGGAGTTCGCTCGCGGAGCCGCCGTCCAGGACGACGACTGGTTCGTCCGGATGAACGCCCTGTACGGCTTGCGCACGCTCGGCCGCGACGACGCCGACACCTGGGATTTCCTTCGTCAGAGGGCGCTCGATGACCCGCACCCACAGGTCCGGTCGGCGGCATGCACGGTGATGGCGCAGACGACGGGCTCCCACCCCGGTACCTGGGAGTTCCTGCGCGAGCGCCTTGCCGAGGATGCCGGGAGTGAGGTTCGGGACTCGGCGCTCAGCGGGCTCGTGGAGCTGGGGCGGGACAGAGAGGAGACCTGGCAGCTCGTCCGCGGGCATCTTCTCGACGACCCCGAGCCGGAAGTGCGGGAATCCGCGCTGACCGAACTGTGCGGACATTGGAGCTACGAGGCAGCCACCTGGGAGCTGACCTTCGAGCGGCTGATGAACGATCCGGAAGAGGGAATCCGGGCGGACGCGCTGCGGGCGACGAGGTACTACCGAGGCGACGTCGACATCCGCGCCCTGATCCGCGACCGCGTGACTGAAGACCCCCACCCCTCGGTGCGGGGAGTGGCCCTGGCGCTGTTGGTCACGACCGTGGGAGACGACGACACGACCCGCGAGATCCTCCGGGCGCGGGCCGTGGACGATCCCGAACCCAGGATCCGAGCCGACGTCCTGCAATGGTGGGCGGTGCACGAGACGCAGGAGAACGGCGCCGCGCTCCTACGGGACCGGGCCCTCGCCGACCCTCATCCCTGGCCGCGCATCGCCGCCCTCCAGTCCCTGGCCTTCGGCTGGCCCGCCCACCCGGCCACGGTTCCGCTGCTGCGGGAGCGGGCCGAGGCGGACGAGGACGAAGACGTACGCACGGAGGCCGCGCGCATGCTGGCGGCGGCGGGGGCGCTAGCGCCGCTCGCCGATCAACTCCCCTGAGAGGAACGCCGACCAGGTGGTGGGGGAGAGGGTGAGGCGAGGGCCGGTGGGGTGCTTGGAGTCGCGGAGGTGGACGGTGCCGGGGCTGACGGCGACCTCCAGGCATTCGCCGCCCTCGCCGCCGCTGTAGCTGGACTTGAACCAGGTGAGCTGCTCGTTGTTCATAGCTCCTCCAGCTTCTGCTCGATCAACTTCCGGGACTCCGAGGGGGAGAGTGCCATGGCCCGCATGATCCCATAGCGGTCCACGATCCTGCGGACTTCTTCCGAGTCAGTGATCAACCGGGGATACCCCTGGACCTCCGTGTACGCCACCTGCCCGTGCCCCCGGGGTGTCAGTAGGTTGAACGCGCCGTCCATGTTGGGGTGTTCCTCCACCTGGGTCGGCATCACCTGGATTTCGAGGTTCTGCATCTGCCCCACGCTCAGCAGGCGCCGCAGCTGATCCGCGTGCACGCGCCGCCCACCGATCGGCCGGTCCAGCACGATCTCTTCGAGGACGTAACTCACGATCGGCGCCGGCCGCCGCTCGAAGACCTGCTGCCTTGAGAGCCGGTCCGCGACCCGCCTCTCGATCGTCTCCTCGTCCAGGAACGGCCGCCGCCTCGTGAACACCGCCCGGGCGTAGTCGTCGGTCTGCAAGAGGCCCGGCACACCGTGGTTCGCGTAGAAGTGCAGCTCAACCGCCTCCGCCTCCAACCCGGCATAGTTCCGATACCACTCCGGATGCCGAGTCCGAGCCTTCGTCATTGCCGACTCGACCTCCGGAATCACCTCCAGCAACAACCCACCGGCATCGAGCACTTCATCCGCTTTGATGAGCACCTCGGGCCGCAGCGTCCGCACCCCGCGCTCCATCGCCGAGATCGCGTCCGGCCCGTACCCCACCAGCTCCCCGAACTCCTTCTGCGTCAGCCCTTTCCGCTCGCGCAGGAACTTCAACAGCTTGCCCAGCGCGGCGAACAACCCAGTCGTCCCGTCCGCCTCCGCAGGCGTCTCAGGCCGCCGCTCACTCACCAACCCCACCCCTCCCACCCGACAACTCGTACACCCAACCCACCGCACCCGTACAACTACCCACCGTCGCCGAGTCGCACCTGGCCAGCGTAAAGACAACCCACCACGCTCAGTCACGTGAACACCGAAATCTCCACCCGCCTCAGCGCGACGCCCCGCGGTGCCCGCCTCGCCCGGCGTCTCACCGCGCACCAGCTGGACACCTGGGGCCACCCCTACGACAGCGAGGTCAGCCACACCGCCCAGCAGGTCGTCGCCGAGCTCGCCGCCAACGCCGTCACCCACGGCAGAGTCCCCGGCCGCGACTTCGAACTCCGGCTGAGACTCACGCCCGAGGACACGGTCCGTGTCGAGGTGAGCGACGCCCGCCATGACCGCCGACTCCGTTACGTCACCGACCCGGACGCCGACAACGGCCGCGGCCTCATCCTCGTATCGCTGCTCGCACAGGCGTGGGGCGTCACGGAGCGGTCCGTCGGCAAGACGGTATGGGCCGAAATCCCCCTCAAGGAACCGCAGTCGGCGCCACCGCCCGCTAACGCCCGGGCGTCCGCCGGAACCTCTCCACCGTGTCCGCGAACGCCCGCGCCGGCGGACTGAGCGCCTCCCACCGCCGTACCGCCCACCCCACCGGCAACGGCCGCAGCTCCGGCACCGGGATCAGCCGAAGATCGTCGCCCGTCGCCGCCAGCCCGGACAGCTCCGGTACGACCGCCCGACCCACCCCCAACTCGGCGAGCAGCAAGGCGGTGTCCCAGTCGGCCACGTTGGTGTCGTAGGTGAGGGGCAGGCCCAACTCGGCGGCCGCGGCCTCCAGTTGCGCGGCCGACGCCGAGTTGGGCGGCAGTCGGATCAGCCGTACGTCCGCCAGCTCGGCGATCCCCAACCGCTCCCGCTCCGCCAGCGGATCGTCGGCCCGTACCGCCAGCACCCACGGCAGCTCCGCCACCGCCCGCTGCTCGATCCCCCGTACCGGTCGGCCGAGCGTGATCCACGCCAGGTCGAGTGAACCGTCCGCGAGCGCGTCGAAGCTGCCGCGGCCCGAACTCACCGTCCGGAACTCCAGGTTCACGCGTGGATGGCGGCGCCGGAACTCCACCACCGCGTCCCCCATGAAGTGCCGTACCGTCGTCGCGCCGGTCGCCACCCGCACGTACCCGCTCGCCCCGTCGACCAGATCCCGCAACTGTCGTACGGCGAGATCGAGTCCGGAGATCCCCTCGGACGCCGCCGCCTCCAGCACCCGGCCCGCCTGCGTCGGCACGACGCCCCGGGGCTGCCGTTCCACCAGCGCGACGCCGGTCTCCCGTTCCAGCCGCTTCACATGCTGGCTCACCGCGGACTGCGTGCACCCGAGCTCTCGCGCCACCGCGCTCAGGCTCCCGGCCCGGCACACCGCCACGAACACCCGCAGGTCATCGAGGGTCATGCGCCCCAAGCTAGCACTTGGGTTCCTCCCATAAATCCCAAGGATTGACTGCACTCTCCGCCCGTACGGCGATCTCCTCAGGGCCCAACGGGCGGCAACCCGCTCCACCCGGGACGGAGCGGGTGCCGACCCACCCCACATGAAGGGAGCCCTCATGGCGTTCGACCCGTTCGATCCCTTCGCCCAAGCAGACGCTCTCCTAAGGGAGTTGGGTGCCGAGCGCGCACCCCACCCGGGCGGCACCCTCCTCACCCACCTCCACCGGGTACGCGCCCGCCTCGTCACCTGGAACGCCCGCCCCGCCCTCCAGCTCGCCGGCCTCTGCCACGCCTTCTACGGCACCGACGGCTTCCCCCACCCCCTGCTCCCGCTCGACCGGCGCCCCGAACTCGGGGAAGCGATCGGCGTAGAGGCGGAGGCGATCGTCCACCTCTACGCGAGCTGCGACCGCGCTGCGACCTACCCGACCCTCACCACCCCCACCGCCCCGTTCCGCGACCGCTTCTCCGGCCGCACCCACACCCCCGCCCCGGCCCTGCGCCGGGACTTCGCCGAGCTCACCGCCGCCAACGAACTCGACCTCGCCGCCGAGGACCCGGGCTTCCGCGACCGCCACGGCCCCGCCCTCCTCGCGCTCTTCACCCGCTTCCGCCCGCTGCTGAGCCGACCGGCATGGGAGGACTGCACGGCCCTCCTCCCCGGCCCTTGACTTCACAACATCCCCGCGCCACATTCCCCTTTCCGGCACGGAATCTGACGGAGTATCAGACAGGGGGACGGACCCATGACAGGCAGCCCGGACGCCGCAAGACCGACGCGCAGACAGGTACTCGGCACCTCCGTGGCCGCCGGGCTCGCCGTCGCCACCGTCGCCCCGCAGACCGCCCGGGCCGCCGACCTCCCCCTCCTCGGCACCTACGACGTGGTCGTCATCGGCTCCGGCGCGGCCGGGATGACCGCCGCGCTCACCGCCGCCAAGCAGGGGCTGAGTGTCGTCGTGCTGGAGAAGGCGCCCACCTTCGGCGGGTCCGCCGCCCGTTCCGGTGCCGGGATCTGGATTCCCAACAACCCGGTGTTGCTTGCCGCCGGAGTCCCGGACACCCCGGCGAAGGCCGCCGCCTATCTCGCCGCCGTCGTCGGCCCCGACGTCCCCGTCGCCCGGCAACAGGCCTTCCTCGCCCACGGCCCCGCCATGATCTCCTTCGTCATGGCCAACAGCCCGTTGCGCTTCCGGTGGATGGAGGGGTACAGCGACTACTACCCCGAGCTGCCGGGCGGCCTCCCCAACGGGCGTTCCATCGAGCCCGACTACCTCGACGGCCACATCCTCGGCGCCGAACTCGCCCATCTGAACCCGTCGTACATGGCGGTCCCGACCGGCATGGTGGTGTTCTCCGCCGACTACAAGTGGCTCACCCTCGCCGCCGTCAGCGTCAAGGGCCTCGCCGTCGCCACCGAGTGTCTGGCGCGGGGGACCAAGGCCCTCACCCTCGGGCAGGCGCCGCTGACCATGGGGCAGTCCCTCGCGGGCGGGCTGAGGAAAGGGCTGATGGACGCCGGGGTGCCCGTCCGGCTCAACACCCCTCTCACCGACCTCCTCGTCGAGAGCGGGACCGTCAGCGGTGCCGTCACCCCCGCCGGTCTCTACCGCGCCCGGCGTGCCGTCGTCGTCGGCTCCGGCGGCTTCGAGCACAACCTCGCCATGCGCACGCAGTACCAGCGGCAGCCCATCGGGACCGACTGGACCGTGGGCGCGAAGGAGAACACCGGGGACGGAATCCGGGCGGGGCAGCGCGTCGGCGGCGCCCTCGCCCTGATGGACGACGCCTGGTGGGGGCCCGCGATCCCGCTCCCCGACCAGCCCTACTTCTGCCTCGCCGAACGCACGCTCCCGGGCGGGCTGATGGTCAACGCGGCCGGCGGACGGTTCGTGAACGAGGCCGCCCCCTACAGCGACGTCGTGCACGTCATGTACGACCGCAATCCGACCGACCCCGACATCCCGGCCTGGCTGATCTTCGACCAGAACTACCGCAACCGGTACCTCTTCAAGGACGTCAGCCCGACGTTCGTCCTCCCCGACGACTGGTACAGCTCGGGGGCCGCCCACAAGGCCTGGACCGTCGACGCCCTCGCCACCGCGATCGGCGTCGCGCCCGCAGCCCTCCGCTCCACGGTCTCCCGCTTCAACTCCCTTGCCCTGCAAGGCAAGGACCCCGACTTCCACCGCGGCGACAGCGCCTACGACCACTACTACACGGACCCCTCGGTCCTCCCCAACTCCTGCCTCGCCCCCCTCTGGCTCCCCCCGTACTACGCCCTGCGCATCGTCCCCGGCGACCTCGGCACCAAGGGCGGCCTCGTCACCGACGCCCGCGCCCGCGTCCTGCGCGACGACGGCACGGCGATCCCCGGCCTGTACGCCGCCGGGAACGCCAGCGCCGCCGTCATGGGCCACAGTTACGCGGGCGCGGGCTCGACGATCGGACCGGCGATGACGTTCGGATACATCGCCGCCAAGGACATCGCCGGGACTCTCTAGTCGGTGCTCGGTTTCCGTGCGATCAGGAACGCCTGCGGCACCTGGTCCTCGCTCTGTGCCGCCCGCACCGTCTGCGACACGATCTCGAATCCGGCGGCCGTCAGCAGTCCGGCGATCCGGTCGGGCTGCCGGCGCTGGAAGTCGAGGGTGACATCGTGGCCCCACGGCCGTTCGTGGCGCTTGGGTTCGTCGCCGACCTGGAAGCCCATGAGCAGATGCCCGCCCGGGGTCAGGACCCGCAGGAACTCACGGAAGAGCGAGGGGAGTTCGTCCACAGGGGTGTGGATGGAGGAGTACCAGGAGACCGCGCCCGCGAGCGATTCGTCCGCCATGTCCAGCTTCAGCATGGACCCCTGCACGAAGAGCAGATCCGGGTTCTCCCGCCGCGCGATCCGAAGCATCGACGACGAGAGGTCGAGCCCGAACACATCGAGCCCGAGGGAGGCCAGGAGGCCGGTGACCCGTCCTGGCCCGCAGCCGAGATCGGCCACCGCGCCGCCGCGCCCCACGAGTTCGGCGAACACCCCGATCATCGCCCGCTCCAGCGGCATCTCCGCCAACGCGTCACGGAAGCGCTCGTCGTAGTCCTCGGCAATGGCGTCGTAGAACACCCGGGTACTGGTCACGAAGTCAGGGTTCAGAAAATCGGCGTCGGTCATGGCGCGCGACCCTACAAGCCTCCACTGACACTGCCCTCCGTTCCGGGACCTACGCCACCCCCAGCGCCCGCAGCACCGCCGCCGTCCCCGCCGCCCCGAGCACCACGACCACGAACGGCGCCCTGCGCCACGCCAGCACCGCCCCGACCAGCACCCCGGTCGGCCGCGCCCACCCCGCGAAGCCGCCGCCCTCCGTCAGCGCCCCGGTCGCGAGCAGCGCGGTCAGCAGGACGATCGCGCCCGCCGACAGCAACTCCTGGACACGGGCGGGGAGTTCGACACGGCCGTGCAGCGCGGGACCGACCAGCCGGAAGGCGTACGTTCCCACGGCCAGCGCCAGGATCATGGCCACCGTCGGGCTCATGCCGTGCGCCCCTTTCCGAAGGCCAGGAGACCGGCCAGCGCCAGCAGCACCGGCACGCCCGCCGGGGCGACCGGCGTGAGGGCGAGGGCCAGGCACGCGCCGAGCAGGGCCGATCGTCGTACGGGAGCGTCCTGTCGTAGCGCCGGAAGGACCAGCGCCACCAGAACCGCCGGGAAGGCCGCGTCCAGGCCGTAGCGGGCCGTGTCGCCGATGGCGTCTCCGGCGAGGGCGCCGATCAGGACGCCGGTGTTCCAGACGGCGAACAGGCCGAGCCCGGAGACCCAGAACGCCGTACGGCGTCGTACCGGATCGGGCTGGGCCAGGGCGAAGGCGACCGTCTCGTCGGTGACGAGGTGGGCTCCCAGGAGCCGGGCCCAGCGGCCTCGGCCGAGGGTCTCCGCGACGGCCAGGCTGTAGGCGGCCGTTCGGGTGTTCAGGAGCAGGCCGGTGGCCGCGGCGGCGAGTGGCCCGCCGCCGGCCAGCAGGACGCCGACCGCGCTGAACTGCGCGGAGCCCGCGTAGACGACCAGGGACATCACCACCGGGACCCAGACCGGCAGGCCTCCGGCGACGGCGATCGCGCCGAAGGAGACGCCGACGACCCCGCTGGCCAGCCAGACCAGGGAGGCGTCCCGTACCAACTCCAGACGGGGTGTCCTGGGTGTCCTGGGTGTCCTGGGTGTCCTGGGTGTTCGCTCTGCCGTACGCATGTTCTCTACAATGAACAAGAAGTGTTGTGTTCGTCAAGGCGAACAGTCGTACCGATGGAGCGAACGAACATGAGCGAGAGCCGTCTTCCGCTGGAGTGGATCGCCGCTTCGCTGCGGCGCGAGCGTGCGCGCACCGGGCTGTCGCTCTCGGAGCTGGCCAAGCGGGCCGGGATCGCGAAGTCCACGCTGTCCCAGCTGGAGGCCGGCGGCGGGAACCCGAGCGTCGAGACACTGTGGGCGCTGGGGGTGGCGCTGGGCGTGCCGTTCAGCGCGCTGGTGGAGCCGCCGGTGCCCTCCGTGCAGGTCATCAGGGCCGGGCAGGGCCCGACGGTGGCGTCCGAGAAGGCCGAGTACGCGGCCACGCTGCTGTCCGCCAGCCCGCCCGGGGCGCGGCGGGACATCTACCACCTGCGGGCCGAACCGGGGGCCGTACGGGAGTCGGAGCCGCACATTCCGGGGAGCGTGGAGCATCTGATCGTGAGCACGGGCAGGCTCAAGGCCGGCCCGGCGGCGGAGACGGTGGAGCTGGCGGCCGGGGACTACATGACGTATCGCGGGGATGTGCCGCACTCGTACGAGGCGCTCGCTCCCGGGACGACGTTCGTGCTGGTCATGCAGCACATGTGACCGCGTAGGGGGAAAGGCAGGAGCCCCGTCGCCTTGCGGCGCGGGGCTCCTTGGGTACTGCTCTCAGGTCCGGATCAGAGACTCGAAAAGTCTCAGACGGGGGTGACGTTCTCCGCCTGCGGGCCCTTCGGGCCCTGGGTCACGTCGAAGGAGACCTGCTGGTTCTCCTCCAGCGAACGGAAGCCGCTCGCGTTGATGGCGGAGTAGTGGACGAAGACGTCCGGGCCGCCGCCCTCCTGGGCAATGAAGCCAAAGCCCTTTTCGGCGTTGAACCACTTCACGGTTCCGGTAGCCATAAGCCCTCCTTGGGCCCAAAGGGTTGCCCTGCTCCAGAACCTGCGATTGTGAAAACAGTGCTGCACAACTGCATACTTCTGAAAACGACTAGAGCCCGCGGTTACATGCTCCGCAGGCTCTGTACTGCAAGGGAAACCAAACTGCAACTTGCGGCGAGCCTAGCATGTGGGCAGCCGAAAGCAATAGAGGCCAAGATCACGTCACCCGGATGTTTGATCTCGCTCGTGTCGGGTTGACGGCGGGGGTGGCCATCGTACGTCAGGCCCCAGGGTCTAGCCTCACGATGTGGACAATTACCGCACCCGGCCGCGCGTCGGCCACATCCAGTTCCTGAACTGTCTGCCCCTGTACTGGGGGCTGGCGAGAACAGGCACGCTCCTCGACTTCGAGCTCACGAAGGACACCCCGGAGAAGCTCAGCGAGAAGCTGGTGCAGGGTGATCTCGACATCGGTCCCATCACCCTCGTCGAGTTCCTGCGCAACGCCGACGACCTGGTCGCCTTCCCCGACATCGCTGTCGGGTGCGACGGCCCGGTGATGTCCTGCGTGATCGTCTCGCAGGTCCCGCTGGACGAGCTCGACGGCGCCCGCGTGGCCCTCGGCTCGACCTCCCGCACGTCCGTCCGCCTCGCCCAGCTCCTGCTGTCCGAGCGGTACGGCGTCCAGCCCGACTACTACACGTGCCCGCCCGACCTCAGCCTGATGATGCAGGAGGCGGAGGCCGCCGTGCTCATCGGCGACGCGGCGCTGCGGGCCAACCTGCTCGACGGACCGAAGTACGGCCTGGAGGTCCACGACCTCGGCTCGCTGTGGAAGGAGTGGACGGGACTGCCGTTCGTCTTCGCCGTGTGGGCCGCCCGCCGGGACTACCTGGAGCGCGAGCCCGTCATCACCCGCCGGGTCCACGAGGCCTTCCTCGCCTCCCGGAACCTCTCCCTCGACGAGGTCGGCAAGGTCGCCGAACAGGCCGCCCGCTGGGAGGCCTTCGACGAGCGGGTCCTGGAGCGGTACTTCACCACCCTCGACTTCCGCTTCGGCGGCCCGCAGCTGGAGGCGGTCGCGGAGTTCGCCCGCCGGGTGGGGCCGACGACGGGATTCCCGGCGGACGTGAAGGTGGAACTGCTTCAGCCGTAATCTGCATCTGAGTCTTACGGGGTCGCGACGGCCTCACGGGGGAGGGTGGGCGTGATGCAGCCACTCGGAGTCGACGAGCCGACCGCCGTCGGGCCCTACCGGCTGCTCGGCCGGCTCGGCTCCGGCGGCATGGGCCGGGTCTATCTGGGGCGCAGCGCCGGGGGCCGGACGGTCGCCGTCAAGATCGTGCACCCGCACTTCGCGCTCGACGAGGAGTTCCGCGCCCGCTTCCGGCGCGAGGTCGAGGCGGCGCGGCGGGTGGGCGGCGCCTGGACGGCGCCCGTACTGGACGCCGACCCGGACGCGGCCGTGCCATGGGTGGCCACGGCCTACGCTGCGGGCCCGTCACTGACAGCGGCGGTGACCGACGACGGTCCGCTGCCCGCGCCTTCGGTACGGGTGCTGGGGGCGGGGCTCGCCGAGGCGCTGGCGGCCGTACACGAACTGGGCCTGGTCCACCGGGACGTCAAGCCGTCCAACGTGCTCCTGACCCTGGACGGCCCGCTGCTCATCGACTTCGGCATCGCGCGCGCCACGGACGGCACGGCCTCGCTGACCTCGACCGGCGTCTCCATCGGCTCGCCCGGATACATGGCCCCCGAGCAGATCCTCGGCAAGGGCGTCTCGGGGGCGTCGGACGTCTTCTCGCTCGGGGCGGTGCTGGCGTACGCGGCGAACGGGGCGTCACCGTTCCCCGGGGACTCCTCGGCCGCCCTGCTCTACAAGGTCGTCCACGAGGAGCCCGAACTCGGTTCGCTCGACGGAGAGTTGCGGGGACTGGTGGCGGCTTGTCTGGCCAAGTCGCCCGGGGAACGGCCGACTCCGGCTGAGGTGTCCCGGCGGCTCGCCCCCGAGGGAGCGGCGCGGCTGGTCGCGGGCGGGTGGCTGCCGGGGGCGCTGGTCGAGAGGGTGAGCCGGAGTGCCGTACAGCTGCTGAATCTGGAGGCGGCGGGGGAGGCTTCGGGGGTTGTGGGGTTCAGCAGTCCCTCGGTCGGAGGGCCCGCGGTGCCACTGGCGGTGGGGGAGTTCGGGCCGCCGCCGGTGATGCCGGTGGCGGCGCCCGCCGTTTCGGTGCCCGAGCCGCGTGACGCCGTCCCGGCGCCGCCCGGCATCGCTGACACTCCTCCCGGGAAGCTGTCCGTTTCCGTGGCGGCCACCAGCGCCCCGGGCGCGGACGGGCGCGGCCGACGGCTCAGCTGCACCGTGGCGCTCGCGGTCGCCGGGGCGTTGGCGGCGGTGACGGTGGGGTCGGTGTTCCTGTTCGACCTGCTGCCCAAGGACGACAAGGACACCAGCGCGGGGAGTTCCGACGCGTACTCGCCGCAGCCGACGGCGAGTTCGGCGCCGACCGACAGCACCGGAGCGGACGACGCGGCCCCCGGGGTGGTCCCCGATCGCTACCTCGGCACCTGGGAAGGCCAGGCCACCGGCTCCGGCATCCCGATGGGCACCTTCCGGCTGACCGTCAAGGAGGTGGCCGTGGGCGGGCAACTGGGCAAGCTCAAGCAGACCGACATCCTCGGCGGCGTCTGCAACGACGTACTGACCCTGAAGCAGGTCACGAAGACGCAGCTCATCGCGACGTCCGTCGGCGCACGGACCAACCACGAGGGCTGCAACCCCGCCGCCCACACGGTCCGGTTGACCCCGGTCGGCGACGACCTGAAGTTCGCCTCGGAGAGCGAGGCGGAGGGGAATCCGGAGGCGCGGTTGTCGAAGGTCAAGTAGCGGCGGGCGCGGCGGAGCCGGGTGACTTCACGGGGCTCGCCGAGCCCTTGATGCCGTACGTCACCAACGGCGTGCCGGCGTCGTGTCCTACCGGCAGTGCCGCCCCGCCGCCTTCCGTCGCTTCGGCCTCGCGGAGCCTCCGCTCAGCCGGGAACCACCACCGTCCGCAGCTCCCCGTCGCCGAGATGCAGCATGCCCTTGCCCGGGGTGATCTGGCCGCCGACCAGGCCGCGGTTGAGGCGGACGCCGATGAGGTCGCCGGAGGAGGTCTCCTGGGGGGAGAGGAGGATGCCGCGGCGGGCCTTCTTGGCGTCGACCTGCCAGCCGGAGAAGCCCGAGCAGACGTCCTCCTCGTCACCGGCGATGACCATGGCGAGACCGCGCTCGGCGCCGCGTGAGACGAGCTTCTTGAACTGGCTCGCGGCGTCGCAGTCCTCGAGGATCTCGCCGTCGTCGACGAGGACGACGATCGGCTCCTCCGGGCTCGCCTCGTCCAAGAGCTCCTCGAACTCGTCCTCGTCGATGTCGTCACCGGTGAAGACCTTCAACACACCGTCCGTGCCGTCCAGTTGACGGAGCGGGGACTGGCGCGGGGCCGCGATGACCAGGCGTACGCCCTGCGTCAGGTACGACTGCGCGAAGTTCATCAGGACCGTCGAGCGACCGGACTTGGCCGGGCCCGCGACCACGAACGTCGGCACACCCTGCGACAGGTCCGGGCCGAAGCCCACGATCTCGTCGCCGCCGATGCCCACCAGACCCCACAGCCGGGCGCGGGACGCGTCCGGGTCGCGCATCTCCCAGGCCTCCGGGAAGGAGACCCGGCTCGGCAGGCTGTCGACGCGGAAGGGGCGGTGCGTGCGGGGGACGGCCGCGTCACGCGCGGCGGCCGCCTCGCCGATCGCCGCCAGTGCCGCCGCCTGGCCCTGACCGGTGGTGTCCTCGGAGAGCAGCGCGAACTGCGTCTCCGTACCGAACTCGTTGCGGAAACCACGGCCCGGCGGAATCTCCTCCGGCACCTTGCGGGCCGGGATGCCGAGCGCCGAGAAGTCGCTGCGGTCGGCGAGCCGCAGGCCGTACTTGTCCTCGGTGAGCGTCGCGATCCGGCCGACCAGCAGCGTGCGGTCACCGGTGAGGACGAGGTGGATGCCGACCGAGGCACCCTCGCGCATCATCGTCTGCAACTCGTCCGTCAGCGAGCCGTGGTCGACCTCGCCGAGCGTGGGCACCCAGCCCTCCCACCGGTCCAGGAGCACCACGATGTGCGGCAGCCGCTCGTCCCCGGCGACCGAGGCCCGCTGCTCGCCGATGTCCGCGAACCCCTTGTCGGCCAGGAGGTTCTGGCGGCGGTCCATCTCCGCCTTGAGCCGGTTGACGAGCCGCACGACCCGCTCGGTCTGGTTACGGCCGACGACCGCGCCGACGTGCGGCAGCCGGGTCAGCGCGTTGAGCGCGCCGTTGCCGCAGTCGATGCCGTACATGTGCACGTCGGCCACGGAGTGCGTCCGCGCGATCGAGCCCGCGAGCGTGCGCAGCACCTGCGAACGACCGCTGCGCGGCGCACCGCCGATCATCAGATGCCCGAAGGAGGCGAAGTCGACCACGACCGGGCGGCGGGCCTGCTGCGCGGGCAGGTCCTCGACGCCGTACGGTGCGGGCGCCAGCTTGCCCGGCCCGCCGGCGAACGCGGGCACCTGGATGTCGTCGAGCAGCAGCTGCTCGTCGAGCGCCGGCAGCCACGGACTGTGCTGCGGCGGGATGCCGAGCGAGCGGTTGGCGTCCCGGATGGTGTCGACGAGGACCTTGAGGTCGGTGATCTCCTCGTCCTCACGCGACTCGGCCTTGGGCTTGACCAGCGCGGCCCGCCCCAGGTCCTCCCAGGCCAGCGGCCCCACCCACGGCATGAGCACGGCGGGATCGGCGGCACCCGGCCGCCGGCCACCCACCCGCCCCGACTGGAACGGCACCAGCGAGGCATGCCCGAGCCGGACGTACGCCCGACCCGGCGTGCTCTTGCTGATGTGCCCGGCCTCGGGGGAGTCGATGACGTCCGACGACTCACCGCCGTCGGTCACGCGCAGCGCGATACGGAGGTTGGTGTTGGCGCGGATCTCGGGGGACACGACACCGGAGGGCCGCTGCGTGGCGAGGAGGAGGTGAATACCGAGGGAACGCCCTCGCTGGGCGATGTTCACCAGTCCCGTGACGAAGTCGGGCAGGTCACGGACCATGGACGCGAACTCGTCGATGACGATGAGGAGTCGGGGCACGGGCGCGTGGGACGGATCGCGCCGGACCAGATCCTGATAGTCCTCGATGTCCTTGGCGTCGGCGGCGGCGAGGATGTGCTCGCGCCGGTGCAGCTCCGCGCCGAGGGACTCCAGGGCCCGCTCGACGAGATGGGCGTCGAGGTCGGTCACCATGCCGACGGTGTGCGGCAGATGGACACAGTCCTTGAACGCCGCGCCACCCTTGTAGTCGACAAGGACGAACGTCATGTTCTCGGGCGTGTTCGCGACGGCGAGCGCGGCCACGATGGTCTGGAGCAGCTCGGACTTACCGGAACCGGTGGTACCGGCGATCAGACCGTGCGGACCGTCCCTGCGGATGTCGATGCCGAAGGGCCCGTCGTACGACTCACCGATCACGGCCATCGTCGACTGCCCGCCCATCCGCCAACGGGCCACGATGGCATCGCTGGTCGGCGGTTCCAGTTGGAGCACGTCGAGGAGCCGCGAGGCGGAGGGAAGGGCGGAGTCCTCGGTCTCCCCGCTGATGTCCCGCAACGGCGACAGCGCGCGGGCGAGCCGCAGACACCACGCCGGCGACACGAAGTCGGGCCGCACGTCCTTGATCCGCTCGGCCCCGGCCTCCTCGACGCGCAGCCGCAGCTTGTCGGGGGCGGCGTTCTGTCCGGGGTCCTCGGTGGTGTTCTGATGCCAGGCCTGGAAGGAGGGGAAGGCGGGGAGGCCGCCGCCGGCGACCTGCTGCTGCGCCTGGGCCTGCTGAAGGTAGTCGTACTCCTGCGCGGGCGGCTCGGCGACGACGTACGCCTGGCACTCACCCGGCAGGAACCGCTCCTCGGCGTCGAGGCAGAGGGCGTAGAGGGAGACGGCGGGCCCTTCGCGCAGAATCCGGACGACACCGGGAAGGGAGCGCAGCCGCCGCGACCCGTCCCATACGACGACGATGTCCGGGTCGCTGAACCCGACGCCCTGCCCCTTGTTCTGCTCGGCGGCCTTCTTGCGGGCGTCGAGGATCTGGGTCAGCTCGCCGATACGGGCGCCGACGGTCTCGGCGTCGGTGCCGATCAGGACGTTGACGTCCTGCCCGGAGCCGGGCTTGGCGTGCGGCAGCCAGCGGGTCCAGTCCCAGCTGTCCTGCGCGGTGTTCTCACTGAGGATGTAGAACTGCACGTCCATCGGGCTGTGCAGGGCAGCGGTCTGCGCGACGGCCCAACGCCCCATGGCACGCGCGGAGTCGCCCGGACCGGCCATGCCGATGACCCCGAGCGACCGGAGGGAGAGCGCGACGGGAGCGTCCTCGATCTTCCAGGTGACCTGCCGCTTGTGGTCGAGCTGCTCGGGATCGTCGAGGACGACCTCGGAGTCCATCTGCCCGGTGCCGACGCGAATGAGGAGATGATCACGGTCCGTCCGCCGCCGCTCCCAGAGGCGGGTGCGGGGCCCGGTGCCGAGGGAGAGGACGGTGGCGGGGTCGGGAATGGCGTGCCGCCGGTCGGTCCGCTCGGCGACGAGGGCGTCCTGGGCGTCCTTCTCGACTTTTTGTTTTTGTTCTTCGTATTCCTTGACCTGCTTGGCGTGGGACTTGCGGCCGTGCTTCTTGTCGTTGAAGTAGTTGGCGAAGAGGAGGAGGGGGCTGAGGGCCGCCATGATCAGGTAGTACCAGCGCTGGAAGATCAGCACGGAGACGATGGCGCCGACGAGGGGCGTGAGCGCCATCAGCCAGGGAAGCGGCCGGGCTTCGTACTCGCGGGGAGGCGACGGCAGCCGGAACTTGGTCTGCCGGTCCGGTGGCCGGAGCCTCGGGGGCCGGTTGTAGTCGAGACCGATGCCGTCGTCGGACCACTTGAGGGCGGCGTTGGGCGGCGAGTAACGGGCCAGCTCCAGCAGGGTGTTGCCGACGGCGATCTGCCCGCCGAGGGGCCAGTCGGTCTTGCCGCCGTCTTCTTCCTCGATGGGTTCGCCGTCAAGGGTGACGGGTGCGGGCTTCCGGTCGGTCCCGTCGTCGCTCTCGGCCTTGGTGTGGACGGCGACTTGGCAGGTGCCGTCGGTGGTGACGGACAAGGTGAGGGCGCGGGCGTCGAGTTCGGGGTCGTCGATACGGATGTACGAGGCCGGCCCGCTGCCGATGTCGTACCGCCCGACCCCGAGCCGGTGCACGAACCCGGCGACGGGTCCGCCGACGACACGGAGCTCGACGAGACCGGTGGGTTCGCCGGGCAGGCACCCGGCAGGGTCCTGGAGGGAGACGACCGCGCCGTCACGGAGAGGGGAGTTGACGACGGTGGCGGAGGGATCGACGCCGTAGCCGTCGACGTAGAGGAGGGGGGCGTTGTTGGCGGGGATGTGGTGCTGCTGAAGCCCGAGCGGAATGACCTGAGCGCCTCCGTGGACCCCGACCTGTTTGGCCAGCTCAGCCGCGATGTCCCCCACGGCGGACTCGGGATCGGCATCGAGCACGACATCGGCGGTGCCGCCGCCGAACGGGTCGACGACGGTCAGAGTCAGGCGCACGCTATGTCCTCCCCACGGCCACTGTGGCCCCCATGGCTGCTTCTGCAACGCAGGCCACGGCAGGGATCGACGATATCGGGTGGGTGTGACAAGTGGGGAGCGGGGAGGCGAGGGTGCGTGCGGTGCTGTGGATAACCTCCGACAACTTCCCGCAACTTCCCGATGGCAACGGCGGTGTGCACGAGTTCGTGACGTCTTCACGACGTCTTGTTCACATCCGGGGATGTGTCACCTCGGGCCCCACCCGTAAGCTGCTGCACCAAGAGCGGACGATCACACCGGCTGCCTACGGGTCTCTCCGGGCGGCCTGGCTGCCGATCGCTCTGCAAACAGGGAGCCACGGGGGTTGGCCCTGCGGCGTTTTGATGGGAGCGGCCACATGGCCAAGGACCTTGATGTCACTTATCAGGACATGCGCGACGCTGCGAAGCATGTCGTGAAGGAGAAGGAAAAGCTCCAGGAGAAGCTCGACGGGCTCAAGAAGTACATCAACAACCTCGTCCAGTCCGGCTACGTGACGAAGAGCTCGTCCAAGGCCTTCGACGAGAACTTCGACGAGTTCGTCCGCGGGACGAAGGACACGCTGGATGGTCTGGACGGTATGGGGGACTACCTGACGACCGCGGCGGACAAGTTCGAGCAGATCGATGAGGAGCTGGCCAAGTCGGCTCGTAAGTAGGCTGCTTCGACAGTGACGCGGTGGCGCGACGTCCCCTACGGGCATCGCGTCACCGTTGGTCGTGTGACTTCGCAGGGGGGTTCGTGTCGGATCAGACAGCCGATCTCGCGCGTATCAAGGACAGCGCGACGTCCATCTCGAAAATTCACCGGGAGTTCAAGGGCAACGCGAACCCGGCAGAAGGGCTGGGCGTGCCCACGCTGGGAGACCAGGGCCTCGTCGACGTCTTCGACGACTTCGGTGACAACTGGAAGATTCACCGAGAGCGCCTGATGGACGAGTTGGAGAAGCTGGCGAAGCTTCTGACGACCGCGGCCAAGGCCTACGAGGACATCGATCACGCTCTTGCCGAGGCTCTCCGTGGCACGGATGCCAAGAAGTCGGCTGCCAAGGGAGGGGGCCAGTGACACGGCCTCGGGCAGACGAATGGGCGGTTATCGGCGAGTCGTCGGACCCTGTTCCGGGTGATCCGGAAGAGATCGCCAGCCTCGGCCGAGCGTTACGGAAGACCGCTGAGACCATCAGGAAGCAGGCGGACGAGATCAAGGCCCTCTCGTCTGTCGATTCCTGGAAGGGCAAGACGGCAGACGCGTTCCGCGATGAGGCAGAGGAAGCCGAGGGCAAGCTGCGGAAGGCGCTCAAGCGCTATGACGCCGCCGCGGACGCCCTCGGTGAGAAGGTGGTCGACGGCGGCTGCTTCGTCGAGTACGCCTCGGAACTCCATCGCGCTCAGACAATGGCCGACAAGGCGCTTCGTGATGCACAGGCAGCCCACGACGAGCATCAGTCGAGCGGAAGTGCCATCGAAAAGCTGCCAAAGGACACGGCAGACGACGATCCTCAGCGGAAGAGGCTGGAGAAGCGTCAGGAGGCGGCGACTACGGCGCTGGAGCGCGCCAAGAAGGATCTGGAAGCGGCGAAGGATGTGCGAGATGCCGCAGCCCAAAGGGCGCGTGACTCCATCCGGTTCGCCATCGACCACGATGGTTTGAAAGACGGCACGTGGGACAAGTTCAAGGACTGGGTCCACGACAACGCCGGTTGGATACAGACTGTCCTCGACATTTCAGGTTGGGTCGCTACCGTTTGCGGCACTCTGGCTCTACTGGTGGGCTGGATTCCAGTCATCGGGCAGGCGCTAGCAGGAATTCTCGGCACCATCGCACTCATCGCGACCCTGGTGTCTCTGGTTGGCCACACCCTTATGGCGCTGGCTGGTGAAGGAAGCTGGTTCGATGTCGCTCTCGACATCGTCGGTATCGCCACGCTCGGCATTGGCCGAGGCGCCCTTGCGGGAGCCAAGGCATCGTCGGGAGCTGCTCAGGCCCTTGGCCGTTCGGCAGCCAAGAAGGCTCTGATGCAGGGAGTCAAGGCGAAACCCGGTACAGCGGCGTACAACAGAGCGGTCAACAGGGCAGCCAGGAAAGCCAACGAGCTCAGCGGTGGCGCCTACCGCGGCAAGGCAGCCGCCGAAGCAATCGCCAAGGCGCCGAAGGGCTGGTTCCCAGGTGCTCAGCGAGTAGCGGACGCCTTTAATCCGAAGATGATTTTCAAGGACTCAGTAGATGGGCTCAAAGGCGCAAAGGATCTGACCTGGAGCAATGTCCGGAAACTCGGCCAAGCCGATACATGGGCAGGGGCCAAACCACTGACTGACCCCGACCTTGCCGCCGCAGGTAAGGGCCTCGATCGGATGTCCGATGCGCTGCGGGCTGACAGCACGGTCAAGGGAGCGACCGATGTGTTCCAGACTCAGACTCGGATCTGGGCCGGCTCGACTGCCATTGCGTCGACCACGGATGCGCTCGACAAGGGGGAGATCACGGGCTGGGTCGGTGACCGCGTCGGGATTCAGGGGCTGGATGACGGCGTCTGGTCGGCTACCGGGATCAAGGACGCCACGACGACGAGTGACGGGTGAGCAGGTGGCGCTGACCAGTCGCTTGTCCTGCGGCGGATCGTTCGAGAATGCATGGGGCAAGATGTGAATCGAGCCGACGACAACGGAGCCACTGTGACCTTGCCCACAAACAGCGGCATCGCACCGCCCGCTGATTACCGACTCCTCCTGCCCGAGGGGTGGTTTCGCGTAAACATCGACCCGGAGCAGCGTGAGGCTTCGGTCAGTGCCCTGGTCAACCGCCAGTTCGAGGGCACGGACAACGCCCCGCACATCAAGCGGCAGCTGCGCGAGGAGCTTTTGGCTCAGGCAACCGCGGCGTTCAATGCTGGAGGCCTGGAGCTGTACCTCAGCCTGCAGCAGGCGGGGCCGCTCACCATCCCGGCCTCCCTCCTGATCACACTGCTGCCGCCCACGAGCGGCGGCAAGGCGCTGACCGCAGAGAGCATCGCGGCTCGCCTCTCCGCGGACAGTGACGTTGCCGTCTCGGTCGTCGAGCTGTCCGCAGGCACGGCGGTTCGAACCCGAAGGATGATGGGGCAGCCGGATCGATCTGCTCCGCCCGGTGTTCCAGGAACCCCCGACGAAGCACTCCCGTCCGTCACACTGGATTACCAACTGCCCGTGCCGGCGACGGGCGCGCACCTGCTGCTGACCTTCTCCACCCCGTTGGTACAGATCGCGGACGCGATGGTCGAGCTCTTCGATGCGGTGGCCGCTTCGCTGAGGTGGACGGAAGGTGGTAGCGCTCATGAGTGACATCACCGCCTGCGGCATCGTCTGCCCCACTGACTGGGTGCCTCTCCCGCTCGAGCCTGCGGACGACGTGAAGGGCTGGGCCAAGAGCACTGCGGACGAGTTGCGTGAACGCGGCAAAGCGGCGGGCTACGAGCTGGACAAACGAACGCTCCGCAAGGACCTGCGGGCCAAGGCCGAAGACAGTCGTAGCCGCGAGCCCTTTTATGCTTTCGCTTTCTACCCCGATGGATTCGATACCGCTCTCGCGATCCTGGAAGTCGACCTGATTCACCCGGACCAAACGGTGCCGAAGATCACCCTCGACTGGCTGGCCGAGACCTTCAGCGCGCACGACTTCGGTCCACCTCAGATCTCGCACACAGAACTGCCGATCGGTCCGGCTGTGCGGCTGCGGCAGAATTTCGCCGCCGACGATCCACCGGCCGGAGGTGCGGGAATCCTGATGGAAACCGTCACGTACGGAATCCTGCCCGCTGGCGCGGAGAGCGCCGTCATGCTTCTCATGTCGTGGACCGTTCCTGGCCTCGCCGAGGAGTTGGAGGAAGCCGCGGACAGTATCGTTCGGACGCTGACAGTGGATTTCTGACGACCAGTTGGGGTGGGACGACGTGATCAGGTACGAGTCCTAGGCGTCGGCGGCCAACGGCGACTCGAAGCTCGTGAGTTCGGCGATCTGGCGCAGGATCTCTCGGTACTGCTCGCGTCGTTCCACCGCTGTCGTACTCAACATCAGGACTGCCATGCGCCTGCAGTCCGGGTGGGGGAGGTAAGCGAAGATCTGGAGCAGAGGGGTCGGCGGGAGACCGGACTCGGTCCTCGGTACGCGTACCGTCTCCCCCATCGAGGAGGGGCCGCTGGGCAGGTCCAGATACTCGATATGGGAGTGCTCGTCGCTTGTCGCTACCGCCCGTGCCGCGCTCACGGACCGTGGAGCCCAAGCGATGTCTCGCCAGGACACGGTGAACAGGGAATGAAGAGTGGCACCGTTTCCCCCCTCGACATCGTCGCGATGGACCCCCAATGAGCAATGGACCGTTCCCACCTCGCGCAGGGCGCGCAGGAGTTGCTGGCCCGACGCCAACTGGGCCATGAACTGCTGCCGGGTGAGGTCGTCCGGAATGGCTGCCACCAGCGGACCGAGTGTTTCCCGTAGCCGATCTGCTTCAGCGGAGACGGGGGGAGCGAGCAGAACGTCGATCGGCAACTCGGTGAAACCGCCCGGCACTGCGAACCAGATGCCGGTGTCGGGGGCATTGACGGAGTCGTCGACGATGACGCGGGGTGTTGTGTCCATTGGCTTTCCGGAAGCGAAGTGAGTCGGGAATCAGGAGCCCGCCGGGCGGACGCCCGCACGGCGCCCGCGCTCGATGTCCTCGGCCGTTGCTCCCCAGCCGGCGAGGGACCGACGGCCTCCGTCGGCGTCGATCTGCTGGCTGAGGAACCGGAAGCGGCGTGGCGCCGAACCGTCAGCGGTGGGGGCGGCGATCACGCCGATGAAGCGGGGGTCCCCTGAGAGCCACACAACGCCGATCTGGGCCTTCAGCTCCGCTGTCGCGCGCGGGGCCATGCGCCGGTGCCACCAGCCCACTCCCCAGTGCCGGGGGAACACCATCGGCAGTTCTTCGTCCGGGCGGGCAGGGTTCGGAAATTCGAACCATCCGTACTGCCTGCCGGCGACGTCGGTACGGTCGGCGAGCCCGTGCTTGGCCTCCCGGTACAGGCGCCACGGGTACTCCCGCAGCACGCGCTGGATGCGGAGGAGAACAGGGAAGACGAAGAGCTGGATGAAGGCCCGATAGAAGCTGTAGATCAGGAATGGCACGAAAAGAAGGGTGTATCCGGGTGACAGGAACACCACCAGAATCGCCAGCAGTGCCACCCACAGAGTGATCCAACCGAGGAGAGCGAACACGTTGGCCGCCAGTTGCTTGGACCAGGCACGCTGGGTCGGCGGGTGCTCCCATGCAACGGAATGATCTGCGGGGTTCATATGAGCTCTCTCTTGTCCGCTGGGTCAGAACACGTGCTGCGCGAGGTCGATCAGAGCGCCGCCGTCCAGGATGCTCCGCACACCGTCGACGCCGGTGCTGCCGTCCTTAGCGCCGTCGTTGTCCAGTGAGTCCACCGCGCTGGAGACAAGACCGTATCCGGCTGTCACGACGCCGAGCGAAGCGGATGTGATCTCGACGATTTCTCCGGCTTTGGCAGAGTCACGAGCGCCCCGCACCACAAGGTCCAAGGCTGGATTGCCGAGGCCGGTGATGGCTTTGGCTTGGCTCATCGTCTTGCTTCCCAGGGTCGTCAGAACCTTCCCGAGGGTGACAGCCTCCTCGCTGGCGCGCAGTGCGCTCATCGCTCCTCGGACACCCGACCCCACAGCAGCCACGCCCGGGATGACTCCCAGAACGTCTCCACCGACGCTGACCAGGTTGCCCCAGAAGTCGGAGTCAAGCTCACCGTGGAGGAAGCCGTCCTTGAGGGAGGACAGCACCTCGGGGTCGGACAGGCGCATGGCGAGCGCGGAGGCGCTCAGCGCGGCCGCCGCGAGCAGCAGGACGGCTGCGGCCACACCACCCGTGGCCACGAACAGAGCCACCAGACCGATGACGCCGGCGGTGAAACTCAGGATGTCAGGCAGATTCTCGCTGAACCACTCGCCCAGTTCGTCAAGCCAACCGGGTTCGTGCGGCGCGAGCTTCTCCGTAGCATCTCGGATCTTGCCTGCGCGGCTTCGGGCCTTCTCCTCATGCTCTCCGGCGAGAGCCTTCGCCTTTCCGATGATTTTGTCGAGCTCGGCCTGGGCCTCCTCGACGGCGGTGTTCGCACTGGAGAGGCTCTTCTTGGCCTCATCGTGACGATTGCCTTTGCCGTCTAGATCGGGGTCGTTCTTTGCCTTCTCCGCATGCCCCTTTGCCGTGTCTACGGCCTCCTGCGCGTCCTTGGCTTCCTGTTCGAGCTTCTTGGCCCGGCGTTGGAAGTCGTCAAGTTCGGTCTCCCAGCCGTTCAGCTGCCGGGCGGCTTTACGGATGGAGTGCGCGGCGTTCTTCAGATTGAGTTGAAGAGGACCGTCCTCAAGCTGTTCACGGAAGGCGACGGCGGCATCGCCCTTCCAGTAGCTGCCGTCCATGAGCTTGGTGACGATCTCGTGAGTGTCTTCGAGCGTCTTGGCGCAACTGGAAAGCTTTTTGTACAAATTTCGGACAGTGTCCGTGTCGCCCGGTGTGGGATTGAAGCCCAAGTGAGGATAGTCGGGATTTGGAATGGACGGGGAGGACTTGAGCCCTTGGGGGAGGTCGCCGTTCCGGCGGGCAGGCGAGTTGGCATAGGGGGACTGGTCCAGAGCCGGCTGATCCAGGCCCGGAGTTACCGTCATTTCGTGGCCCCCGATTTGCCGCTCTTAGCCTTCTCCAAGGCCTTTTCCAACGCAGTGTCGACTTCTTCGTAGCTCTTCTTGTTCTGGCCGATGATCTTCGCGAGATCTTCGGTCTGGGAGCCGATCTCCTCGGTGCCGTACTTCCAGTCCTCCTGGAAGTCTTCACAGGCCGAGTCCAGATCATCGGTGCCCAGACCGGTGACAGTTGCGTCACTCAAGGCTTTGCGTAGACCTTTCATGGATTCACTTGACTTTTTCAAGAGCTTCATGAAATGCGCGAGTTCGCTACCGTCTACAGCGAGCCGCTCAGCCATGTGTCGGTGCTCTCTTCCTGGTTAAAGTCACCTGTGTGAGGTGGAGACTCTATCTATTCGACCTCTGATCCCGTCGGGGTGCCTGACCCCGGGCTGCCGCGCGCCCCGAGGTTGACGTGATTTTCGTCGGGTTTCAGCGGTTGACGGCCTGGATTTCCTGGACGGTCACGGCCTGTTCGTTGCCGAAAGTTCCGTCGGGCAGGTCGCCGCCGGCGCCGCCCGTGCCGGTCCAGGAGATGTCCCAGGTGATCGTGGCGCGGAGTTTGTACGTTCCGTCGCCCGAAGAGCGCAGGTATTTGAGGCCGCAGGGCGGGGTCTCGTCCGACTTGCCCTTTGCATAGGGCTCGCCGATCGAACCGTCGGCATTGATCGTGCACTCGCCGGACGCCGGGTAGGTCTGGGCGTCGTCCGTGCCCGGCTCCAGCTTCAGGGCCACCGGCTTGGCCGTTGTCGTCGCCTGGATGTTGAAGCCGGGGACGTTGATGGCCGCCGTCGCCTGGACCTCGTCGAAGACGGCCTTGTCGAGCCAGGCCCAGGTCGGGAGGTTCACCTTGGTGGTGGCCGCGGGGGCGAGGGTGACCTTGGTGTCCGGGAGCGTCATGTGCTGGTACGCCAGGGCCGCGAGGATCTCCGGCTTGATCGCCTCTTCGTACTGAGGCGGCGGGGCCTCGCCGTTGTCGACCCAGAAGGGGATGTCGCTGCAGGAGCCTCGCTTGAGTGGGTCAGGTTCGTTGGGGTTCTCGACACCGGCCCAGAACATCCCCTTGCCGTCCTTGTCGACGTTGTAGTCCTTGTAGCCGGGGGTGTCGGTCCAGCCGTACTCGTCCTCGTAGTGGCGCTGCAACTCGCCGATCGCTGTGCCAGAAGTGCCGCCCATGCCCGGGGTGTTCTTGGCGTCCTCGATCGACTTGGACATCTTCTCCTTGAAGGCTTTGGCGCCGAGGTAGGGGGCGTACCAGCACGGCGGGGGCGTCCAGTTGACGTCAGAGGACGTCACATTGCCGGTGCTGCCGTCCTTGGTGACGGAGCCGGAGTACTGGATCTTTGCAGCGGCATGGATGCCGGTGCTGTCGCTGCCGGCCGACTGCTCTGTGTCGGAGCCCTGGGTGTTGCCTGGTGTCTCTCCCGCGTAGGCCGGTGCCGCGAGGGCGACGAGGCTCAAGGCCAACGTCAGGGTTGTCGCGCCGGTGCTGAGGGTCGTACGGCGTGGCCTGTTCACTGGCACTTCGCCGCCTTCGGCTCGACGTACACGTGGGATGCCTGCCACAGGTCGTCGCCGGTGGGGAGCTTGACCATGATGATCTTGAAGTAGTCGAAGTCCGAGATGCTGGGCGCGCCCTTCAGGACTTTCCCGGTCTTGACCTCTTTGGAGTAGAACTTGGTCGAGTCCACGCAGAACGCGACCTCTACGGTGCTTCCGTTCGACGCGGATCGGGTGGTGGCTTGGTAGTGACGCCGGGTACCCGTTGCCGTCCAGCCGCCGTCGAGCCTGACCTTGATCTGGGTCTGCCCGTACTTCAGTCCATTGCCTGTGGAGTAGGTGACCAAGGCGGCGTCCTTGGTCGTGCGCTTGTCGACGCCGTGGTAGATGGCGCGCATGAAGTTCGCCGCATCCGCCATCGCCGCCGCTTCGTTCTTGTTCTTCGGCTTGGTCCAGTCGAAGACGAGGTTCATGTCCTTCGGCAGAGACACATCCACGCCGTCAGGCTTGTCCTCCGCCGGCGCTCCGGACGCCGACGCCGACGCGCTCGGTGTCTCTGACCCCTGGTCCGCGCCTGCGATCTTGTTGTTGCCCTTCGAGCCGTCGTCCCCGCTGCCGCAGGCCGTCAACAGCAGTGAAGCCGTCGCCACCAGCGCGGCGGCAACGGGCAAAGTGCGGCGCTTCACAGTGAACTCCCCGTGAGAAATCAGTGCAGTCAAGAGGTCTGACGCTATCGGTGAGGTTCCCGCTTTCGCCAGAGCGAAGTTCCCTGCGAACGGGGTCAATCCCGGCGATATGGGGCGTCTGTAGGTGTGAGCTGTGTCCTGATCGTGCCCGAACGGGCGACAGCCCTGGACCGGCCGGTGAGCTGCGTCCGGACCTTCGGTCTCCGGTCACCGGCACCTCGCCGATTCCGTCTCGACATGCACCTTGGCCGCCTGCCAGAGATCCCTACCCGTGGGGTACTTGACCATGATGACGTCGAAGTGGCTGAAGTCCTTGATACTGGGCTCGGTCTTGAGGACCTTCCCCGTCTTGGTCTCCTTGCCGTAGAACTTGGTCGAGTCCGAGCAGAACGCCACCTCCACCGACTCGCCGTTCGAGGTGGAGCGTGTGGTGGCGTCGTAATGGCGCCGGGTGCCGGTGACGGTCCAGCCACCGTCGATATAGGCGTTGATCTGCGTGGTCGCGTACTTCAGGCCGCCGCTGGTGGCGTATGTGGTGACAGCCGCGTCCCCAGTAGTGCCCTTGTCGACGCCCCGAAAGATGGAACGGATGAAGTTCGCGGCACCGTCCATCGCCGCCGCCTCGTTCTTGTCCTTCGGCTTGGTCCAGTCGAAGACCAGGTTGATGTCCTCGGGGAGGGTGATGTCCACGCCGTCCGGCTTGTCTTGAGAGGGCTTGGAGGGCTCAGAGGGATCAACAGCCCGCGTTGCCGACTTCCTCGGTGTCTCCGCTGCCTGGGCGGGGGTGGAGGAACCGCTGTCCCCGTTGCCGCAGGCGGTGAGGAGCAGGGTCGCTGTGACGGCGAGCGCAGCGGCAAAGGGCAAACGGTGGGGCTTCAAGGACGCACCTTCTGTGAGACATGAAATCTGAGGAGGGCAGTCGGGGGGCCAGTGGCTTCGGGTCACGGCAGGCGAGATCAACGCGGGTCCAAGCGGTCACCTTGAACCCGCGTGAAGTCGCCCCGTGTCACCCTCCCCGACAGCGAATCCCCGTCCCGTACCAGCGATCCGTACCCCGTCGCCGCCCACACGCTCGACTCGGCCGGCACCTCGAAGTACGGGACCTCGCGGCCGTCCGCCGTGGTGTCGGTGAGGACTTCGGGGGCGCGGCGGTGGCGCAGGGCCCCGGTGCAGGCGGCGCAGGTGGCCACTTGGGCGCGGTCTTGGCGGCCCAGGGGGCGCCAGGTGCTGCGGCGGGTCGCGCGGCCGTGCAGGGGGTTGAAGAAGCAGAGGGGGAGTGGGGCAGCGGTGGCGCTCAGGGCGTCGCGGCCCTCCGCCACCAGCGCCAGCACTCCTGCCAGGTCAGGCAGGCCGCGCGCGGAGTCCAGGACCTTGGCGGCGGCGGAGTAGGCGTCCAACGCCTGTTGCAGGGCCGGTGTTTCGGCGGGCGCCGCCGCCTGGGCCGATTCGCCGAGTGCGATGACCTCCGCCTCCGCCCGGCGGCGGAGGGCGCTCTCGTCTGCTGCCCTGGCCGCCGCGAAGACCGCCTGGGGGTACGCGAAGGGGGAGGGCGAGGGGCCGGGGGGCCTACGACGCCTTCGTACGAGGAGCAGGGCGCCCAGCGTCAGCAGCGTCAGCGCGACGATTGCCGGTAGTGGCCAGGTCGCCCGAGTCCCCTCCTCCCGGCTTGGTTCGGGGGTGGGCGAGGCGGCCGAGCCTCCCAAGTCCTGCACCGCCTCCTCGTACACCTGCGTCCCGTCCCCCTCCGCCACCAGCTCCACCGCCTTCGACGTCAGGTCCGCCAAGCCCGCGTCCCGCGTCTCGTCCAGGAAGCCGGCCGCTGCCACGGCGTCCCTCGTCTGGTGGGTGTCGGACGGCCATTCGTAGCCGTTGAGGGAGTCGGTGAAGTCGCCGTCCGTGGTGATGAGGATGAACTCGCGGAGGCCCAGGCGGTCGTGGACGACCGAGGCCAGGGTCTTCGCTTCGCCGTCGAAGTCGTCGCCCTTGGTGAGGGGGGTGAGGACCACCTTGATGGGGAGGCCGGTTGCCGCGATCTGCCTGCTCAACTGCCGCTGTCTGGAAGGCGGTACGGCGTCCTCGTACGCATCGGCCACGTAGACGGGCGACTTGCGCAGGGCGTTCGCGATGTGTTCGCCGGGGGACTCGGCTGCCGCGGCGGGGGTGGCCGGGAGCAGCGCCACGAGCAAGGTGGCTGCCAAGGCACGCCTCACGCTCCTACTGGACATGTGCCGCCTCCCTTACCTTTCGGCCCAGCTTGGTGAAGCCCTTGGGGGCCTCCGACAGCAACTCGTCCTCGTAGTACGGCCGTCCGTTGGGTGGCAGCTTCAGCAGGCGGGCCGGGATCTTGTGCGGGTCGTCGAGGCAGACCTCGCACAACGGGAGCATCCGCCTGCGGGTCTCCACGCTGGACGTCCGGACGTGACGGCTGGTCTTAGCCGGGCCGTGCAAGGGGTTCACGCCACAGCACAGGGTGCTGTCGTCGCCGGCGAGGGCGGCGCGGGTGGCTCGGGCCAGGATGATCACCGCGGTGAGGGTGGCCGGGGGCAGGTCGTCCACGGCGTCGCCGTCCGGCGCCAGGAGCATCGTCGCGTCGTAGCGGTTCCGGGCGCGGGTGTCGGCCGTCTCGCCGGTGTCGAACTCGCGGGCCATCGCCCGGAGTTCGGTGCGTGCCGTGTCGCGCAGGTAGGCCTGCGTCGGCATGGCCGGTGACGCGGTGGGCAGGGTCGAGGTCTGCAACGGGTCCGGGTTGCGGCGCAGGAGCGACTTGCGGACGATGCCCAGCACCGCCGCCACCAGCCCGAGCACCGCGCCCGCCATGAGGGCGCCGATGAACAGGCCCGGCCAGAAGTCGCCGTAGAAGAGCGGCTGGAGCTCGTCCTCGGTGATCGGGTCCGTGAGCGGGTACGGCTCGCCCGGCGTCGTCGGCTCGTCCGTGCGCTCCGTCTTGTCGAGGGCGGTCATCACGGAGGTGAGACGCTCGCCGAGGAGGTGGTCGTCGGCGGCGTCCGACTTCTCGTCGCCGTAGGTGACGGACTCCGGGAGGTCGTTGAGGGGGCCGTAGGAGTCCAGGCCCAGGCCGTAGTTGAAGACGTTGATGTAGCCGTCGAGCGGGTCGGCGACGATGTACAGGCCGTCCTTGCCCAGCTTGTCGTGGACGGCGTACGCGAAGTACTCCTCGTCGCTTTCGGACTCGTCCTCGTACAACTGCGGGACGAGAGCCATGAAGACCGGGCCACCGCCCTTCGAGGACTGGAACTTCTCGATACGGGCGTGGAGTTGGGCTAGCTGGGTCCTGTCCAGCGCGCGCGGGCTCTCCGGGTCCTGGTAGATCGGGTCCTGGTCGAGGCCCTCGGCGACCCGGTCCAGACGGGCGTTGAGGTCGATCGCCCGGGGGCGCGGGGACGCGCTCGACGTCGTCTGGTCGAAGACATGGGGGGCGGACGCGGTGATCGCGGCGGCGGTGGCGAGGGCGGCGACGGGGAGGATCCAGCGGGTCCAACGTCTGCTCTGCTGGGGCTTCTTCAACGTGACCGGCGCGCCCGGCCTGCGGCGCCACCAGCGTCGTACATACGGAATCAGGAGCAGCATCGCCAGCGGCACGCCCGTGATCGCCATGCCCGTGAGGAACGACTGGTTGTCGCGGTCGCTCGGGCCGATGTACAGGTCGGCCGGTTCGCCGTCGGAGTCGTACTTCTCGCGCGCCGCCTCCGCGCGGGCGGCGGCCTTCTCGCCGCCCTCCGCGATGACGTCGACGAAGCGCTCGAAGCTGCGCAACGGGCCCGCGTCGAAGGGGAGTTCGTACTGGGCCGTGGTGACCGCGTCGTCGGCGGGGGCGGTCACGCCGTACGCCGAGGCGTCCGTGACCGACGAGTCGTCGATCAGGACGTACAGGCCGTCCTCGCCGAGGCGGTCGTGGACCGCGCCGAGGAGGGCCTCGCCGTCGGCGGCCTCCATGGGGAGGACGAGGACGTAGGTCGGGACGCCGGTGCGCTTCGCGAGTTTGGTGAAGGCGGGTGTGGTGGACTTCGGGATCTCGCGGGGGAGTTGGTCGGTGACGTAGACCGGGTTGGTGCGGAGTTGCTTCGCGAGATAGGCCGCCTGGGTGTCCGCAGTGTCCGCAGTGTCCGCAGTGTCCGCAGTGTCTGCAGTGTCTGCAGTGTCTGCGGTGTCCGCTGCTTGTGCCGGGGTGGCGGTTGCGAACGCGGTGAGGAGCAGGGCGCAGAGGAGGAGCAGGTGGCCGAGGCGCGGCCTCGGCCGGTTTGCTGCGTACGGTGTTGTTGCTTTCCCCGTTACCGTCCCCGTTGTCTTCAAGACCGCATCCCCCGTGTGACCGCTGCCTGTTGTGTGCGGCGGCACTCTACTGTGGTGCTTCGCTAGTGCGAAAGCGAAGGACTGGTACCCCTGGTCAACCCAACTTGGCGTTCTGCGCTGTCAGTACCGCCGCCTGGAGCTTCGTGTCGCTCTGCTGGTGCTGGTAGATGGCCATGCCGTTGACGGCGAAGTAGACCGCGAGGGTGTCGCCGTTGCGGACGGCCTCCGTGTGCATGGTGTGGGTGACGCCCTTGTACGTCATCGTCGAGGCGAAGGCCACCGAGCCTGGTGCCCCTGCCGTCCGGGGCTTCTCGGCGGTGACCGAGTCGTAGGTGCTGGAGTTCTTGCCCGCCTTGGCCGTGAAGCCCTTGCCGCACGCGTCCAGGGCCTTCTCCAGGCCGGTCAGGGCCGCTTCGGCCTTGCCTTCGGTGGCGTAGGTGGCGAGCGTGATCGAGGTGGACCCTTCGCTGAGGTTCTTCGTCAGGTTGCGTGTGAGGTCGGCTGTCGCGTCGCCGAGGGGGAGCTGGTTCATCGCGAGCGCCAGCGGTACGCAGGCCGTTTTGTCGATGGTGACCTGGTCCGGGGACGTGGCGAAGGCGTACTCGGGGTCGGGCTTCTCCACGTTGTACCCCGTGACCTCGGCCTTCGTGACCATCAGCTTCGCCAACCGCTCCGCCGGACTCACCTCCTTCGCCTCCTTTGCCTCCTTCGCCTCCTTCGCCTGCGAGGTGGTGGCCTTCGGCTTCCCGGCGGTCGTCGCGTCCGAGCCGTCATCTCCGCCGCACGCCGTCAGCGTGGTGAGGGAGAGGGCGGACAGGAGGGTAAGGGCGAGCGTGGCTCGCTTCATGGGGGGCTCCTTGGTGGTTCCGACGTGATCACGTCCGTACGAGTGCTTAAGGGGCGTACGTTCCGTGCAGCAACTTCTTCAGCTGCGGCGACAGTTCGGGCACCTGCGCCCCCGCCGCCTGCGCCGCCGCGATGGCCCTGACGTACTCCGTCGCCTCCGCCCGGAGCTGGGCCTTCTCGCCGCCCTGCCTGCTGCCGGCCAGCCAGACGATGATCGCCAGCGGGATCAGGGCCAGGGCGCCGTAGCCGATCGGCTCGGTCTCCGACCAGGCCCACCCTGCGCCGATGGCGCCCGCGATGATCAGCAGACAGCCCGCTTCGTCGTGCCAGCCGCCGGCGTCGGCGATGCGCTCGTATTCGGCGACGGCGGCGGGCTTCGGAGGGACGGCTACGGGTACCGGGGCGGCTGAAGCGGGCGCGGCAGGCGTGTCCACCTTCGGGTACGACGGGATCGGCGTCGCTCCCTTTCGGTTCCCCATCTGGTCCGTGCTCGTCGAGTCGTAAGCCGGCCGCCCCTCCAGCCATGGCGGCACATGCGCCAACGGCAGGCCGTGTGCCAAGGCCACCCCCAGCAGCTCGCGGTAACCGGCGAGGGCGGGGTGCAGCAGCTCGCGCTTCCAGCCCTTGTGGACCCGGGTGTACATGGCGATGGCCACGAGGAGGACCGGGACGGCCGCGAGTGCCGTCCTCCGATCGAGTGCGGGTACGTCCAGCGCCACCACACCCCAGACCACGGCCGCCACCATCATCAGGCCGCTCAGCCATGCCAACGGCCGGTGCTGGGCGTCGTGGGCCGCCTTGCGCCGCTCCGCCAGCAGCGCCGACACCGCCGCGTCGTTCGTGTAGTCGACGCCGGTGCGGGCGCCGATCGCGTGGGCCGCCGCCAGGACCCGGGGGTCGGACGCCAGTGCCGCCCCGCCGATCGGAAGAAGGTCCGCGCCCGCGTCTGCCATGTGTCCAACGCCCCCGTGTCCGTGAAACCGAGCAAAGATCATGGCACGGTGCCCGTCGGGCTTCGTGAGTGAATCGTGCAGGCCTCATGGGCGGGTGGTGACGAACGTCGCGTCACGGGCCGGACGGGGTGGGAGTGCGCGGTTCGCTCGCGCACAGGTGGCAAGCCCTTTCGGGCACCCGGATAACTGGGCACCACGCGCCTGAAGTTGCAGATGGATAACGGGGTGCGGGGTGAGATGCGTGACCTCGAACGCGCCTTGAGGGGCTTATGTGCGGCTGATACGGTGCCATGGCTTGACACTCACCCCACCGATGGCTATTCGCATGAGTCGAGTGGACCTGGGTGAAGTGTCCTAATTTCCAGCTTATTTGGCAGACTTTTTCTTGGGTGTACGGGGAGCGGTTGCGTGAAGATCCAAGAGCGTACGGGGGCGGGTCAGGGTCGTTCCGCCGCTCCGGCTCAGCCGTCGGTCGGTGACCGCCTTCCCACACCGCCTCGCGAGCGCAAACCGGCGTTGGCCGCGTTGGCGGTGCTGCTGATTCTGGTGGGGGCGCTGGGCGCGACCATGCTGGTGTTGCAGGCCGGGGATCGGGTCGAGGTCGTCAAGGTGACGAAGGAGATCCCGGCCGGCGAATCGGTCAACACCAGCAATGCGACGTCCGTGCTGGTCGCCAAGGACGACAGCATCAACTACGTCGAGTGGTCGCAGTTGGACGCCCTCAAGACGTACAAGGCCAAGTCGACGATCTACGCCGGCACCGTCGTCATCGGCGACATGTTCGCCAAGGGCGAGAGCCTCCCGGCCGGCAAGGCCGCCGTCGGTGTCGCCCTCAAGGAGGGCCAGTACCCGTCGGACATCAAGGCCGGTGACACCGTCGCCGTCTACAACGTGGACAGCCGCTCCTCCAGTTCCAGCTCGGACGACAACAGCTCGTCCTCCTCCGCGGCCTCGTCCGGCGGGCTCATCGTGGACAGCGCGAAGGTCAACACCGTGGCCGCGGACGACGACGCCACCGTGAGCACCGGCAACCTCTCGCTCACGCTCCTCGTCGACCAGTCCGACGCCGCCGCCGTGGCCAAGGCGGCCTCCGCCGGTGCGGTCGCCGTCGTGCACGTCTCCGGCAACTAGAAGGCGGCCCCAGTCCCATGGCGCTCATCGCTCTCGCCGCCGACAAGGGTTCCCCCGGCGTCACCACCGCGGCCGTCGCCCTCGCGGCGGTCTGGCCGCGGCGTGTCCTGCTCGCCGAGACCGACCCCGCGGGCGGCGACCTCGTGTACCGCAGTGCCGCCGCGCACGGAGGCCCGCTCAACCCGAACACCGGCATGCTGTCCATCGCCGCCACCGCGCGCCGCGGCCTGGTCCCCGACCAGATCTGGGACCACGTCCAGCCGTTGAGCGGCGGACTCGAAGTCCTCGTCGGTCTCGGCAACGCCGAGCAGGCCGCCGGTCTCGCCGGGCTCTGGCCGACCCTCGGCCACTCCTTCGCCGCCCTCGCCGAGTCCCCGCACGCCGCCGCCGACGTCATCGCCGACTGCGGCCGCATCGCCGGTGAGACCCCCGTCGTGGACCTCTTCCCGCACGCCTCCCTCGTGCTGCTCATCTCGCGTACCGAGCCGGAGGCCATCGCGCGCGTGCGTGACCGTGCCGCCGCCCTCGGCAACAGGCTGCACGGCGGTCAGCGCGGCGTCGCGACCATGGGCAACCCGATGATCGGTGTCGTCCTCGTCGCGGACACCAACAACGCGGCGAAGATCGCGGGCCAGGTCAACGACATGCTCGTGCACGCCCAGACCGGCGCCCGCGTCGTCGGCACCATCGCCGACGACCCCGCCGGAGCCGACCAGTTGGCCGGCCGCAAGCGCGGGCGCCTCGACAAGTCGCTGCTCATCCGCTCCGCCCGCAAGGTCACCGCCGACCTGTACCAGCAGTACGGGGCCGCCTGGTCCGTACCCACCCAGGCCCAGCACGGTCAGCCGCTCGGCCAGATGAACGGCCATGCGGAGGCCGGGCGATGACCGCTGTCGACCATCAACTGGTCAAGCGGTTCCGGCAGGACGCCGGCGACCGGATCGCCGAGCAGCGGCGTCAGGACCAGGTCGCCGGGGTCACGCCGATGTCGGGCGAGGACGAACGGCACTACGCCCGCGCGGTCATAGCCCAGATCCTCGAGGACTACGCGCGGACCGAGATCAACGCGGGGCGCACCCCGCTCGACGCGGAGACCGAGGAGCAGTACGCCGCCGCCGTGCACGCCGCGCTGTTCGGCGTCGGGCGGCTCCAGCCCCTCCTCGACAACCCGGACGTCGAGAACATCGACATCAACGGGTACGACCAGGTCTTCGTCGGCTACTCCGACGGCCGCGAGGTCAAGGGCGACCCGGTCGCCGAGTCCGACGAGGAGCTCATCGAGCTCATCCAGGTGCTCGGCGCGTACTCGGGTCTGTCGTCCCGCCCCTTCGACTCCGCCAACCCGCAGCTCGACCTCCGTCTTCCGGACGGTTCGCGTCTGTCGGCGGTCATGGACGTCACCCGGCGCCCCGCGCTGTCCATCCGGCGTGCCCGCATGGGCAAGGTCTTCATCTCGGATCTGGTCGGCAACGGGACCCTGTCGCCCGAAGTCGCGCACTTCCTGGCCTGTGCCGTCCGCGCCCGCAAGAACATCATGATCGCGGGCGCGACCAACGCCGGTAAGACGACGCTGCTGCGGGCCCTCGCCAACGAGATCCCGCCGCACGAGCGACTGATCACCGTCGAGCGCGCGCTGGAGCTCGGCCTCGACACCTTCCCCGACCTGCACCCCAACGTCGTCGCCTTCGAGGAACGCCTGCCCAACTCCGAGGGCCAGGGCATGATCTCGATGGCCGAGCTGGTCCGGCGTTCGCTGCGCATGAACCCCTCCCGCGTCATCGTCGGTGAGGTGCTCGGCGACGAGATCGTGACCATGCTCAACGCGATGTCGCAGGGCAACGACGGCTCGCTCTCCACGATCCACGCCAACAGCTCGCACGAGGTCTTCAACCGTATTTCCACGTACGCGCTCCAGGCCTCCGAGCGACTGCCCATCGAGGCCAGCCAGATGCTCATCGCGGGCGCCGTGAACTTCGTCGTCTTCATCCAGCGGCGCAACAACTACCAGACGGGCGGCCGCCTCCAGCGCATGGTCACCTCGGTCCGCGAGGTCAACGGCGTGGACGGCCGGGTGCTGTCCAGCGAGGTGTTCGCCGAGGCGCACGACGGCCGGATCGTGCCGCACGCGCCGATCGCCTGCGTGGAAGACCTGATCGCACAGGGCTACCGGCCCACGGGAACGTGGGGGTAATCATGAATCCTGCAATCAATCTGGCGGCTTTGGGCTCGCTCGGCTCCATGGGCGGCCTCTTCTCCACCACCGTCCTCTTCTCACTGGCCTGCGGTGTCGCCGTCGGCGGCGGACTCGCGCTGCTCCTGGTCGCCGTACGCGGTCTGCCCGCCAAGCCCGACCACGAGAAGCAGAAGGCCGCCGAGCGGGCCAGTGAACTGATCCGGTTCGCGGGGCAGCGCGGGTCGCTCGCCGCCATCGTCGGACTCGTCGTCCTCCTGCTCACCCGCTGGGCCGTCGCCGGCATCGCGGCCGGTGTGCTCGTCTTCTTCTGGGACCGGCTGTTCGGTGGCGCCGCGGAGGAGCGGGCCGCCATGCGCCGGGTGGAGGCACTGGCCTCCTGGACGGAGTCCCTGCGCGACACCATCGCCGGCGCGGTGGGTCTGGAGCAGGCCATCCCGGCGTCCGCGCGCGCGGCGGCCCCGGTGCTGCGTCCGCACCTCGACGCCCTGGTCGACCGCCTGCGCGCCCGCACCCCGCTGCCCGACGCGCTCCAGCATCTCGCCGACGAGATCGACGACGCGTCCGCCGACATCATCGTCGCGGCGCTCATCCTCAACGCCCGCCTGCGCGGCCCCGGTCTGCGACAGGTGCTCGGCGCGCTCGCCAAGTCGGCCCGTGAAGAGGTCGACATGCGGCAGCGCGTGATGGCGCAGCGGTCCTCGACGCGCCGCTCGGTGCAGATCGTCGTCGCCGTCTCGATCGCCTTCGTGCTGGGCCTGTCCATCTTCAACCGCGACTTCGTGGAGCCGTACGGCACGGCCGTCGGCCAGCTCGTACTCGCCTGTGTCTGCGGCCTGTTCGCGCTCGGCTTCTGGTGGCTGCGCAAGCTGTCGACGATCGAGACGCCCGAACGCTTCCTGATCAAGGACGAGTCGTCGGTCCAGTTCGTACGGCCGCGCAACCCGTCGTCCCAGTCGCCCCAGACGCTCCAGCAGGAAGAGGGGGTACGTCGATGAACCTGACCATGCCGCTGGTCGTCGGCGCCGTCATCGGCCTGGGCATCTACGTCCTCGTCCGCGCCCTGATGCCGTCGAAGCGGAGCGCGATCGCGCAGGTGGCGCGGATCGACGCGATGCGGGCGCGCGGGGCGTCGTACGAGTCCGCCCGCGCCGCCGCCGACCAGGGCCGAATCGGCTCCCTCCGGGCCGATGTCGGCATGCGCGTCGCCGAGTTCTACATGCAGCAGGGCTGGGAGCAGCGGTCGCTGCGCGCAGACCTCGCCGTCCTGGACCGCAGCTGGGAGAAGTTCCTCGCCACGAAGGTGCTGCTCGGGGTCGCGGGCCTGTTCTTCGGTCCGTTCCTGTTCGCGGTGGCCTGGACGCTGAGCCTGGGCAGCAGCCCGATCATCCCGGTCTGGCTGGCGCTCACCTTCGCGGCGGTCTTCTTCTTCCTGCCCGATCTGGAGGTACGACGGGACGCCGCCGAGAAGCGTCGTGACCTGCGGCGCGTGATCGGGGCGTACCTGGACCTGGTGTCGATGAGCCTCGCCGGCGGCCGCGGCCTCCCCGAGGCCCTGATGGCGGCCGCGGAGGTCTCCGACGGCTGGGCCACCCAGCGCATCCGCAACGCCCTCGCCGACGCCCGTATCACCGGCATCAGCCAGTGGCAGGCGCTGGGGGCGCTCGGTGAGGAGCTGGGCGTGGAGGAGCTCAAGGACCTGTCCGCCTCGCTCGCCCTGGTGGCGGACGACGGCGCCAAGGTCCGCGAGTCCCTCGCCTCCCGCGCCGAGACCATGCGGCACCGCGAACTCGCCGAGATCGAGGGCAGCGCGGGCGAGAAGTCGCAGTCGATGCTCGTGGCCCAGCTGCTGCTGTGCGCCGGCTTCCTGGTGTTCCTGATCTTCCCGGCGGCCATGCGGGTCTTCCAGGTCTCCTGAAGCCCTTGGAGCCCCTGAAACCCCGGAAGCCCTCTGGGCCGTCTCCACAACTGCTGCCAACCGCTGTACCGAGAGGACAACACATCATGAACGGACGGAACTTCAGCACCGGGATCCCGGCGGTGGACTTCCTGGTCACCTTCCTGAGCGCGCGCGTCGAGCGCGCCCGCTCCGGCGAACTGGACCGCGGTGCCTCCGCGGTCGAGTGGGTCATCATCTCCGCGGTCGTCGTGGCGATCGTCGGGGTCGTGGCCGCGATCATCAACGCCGCCCTGAGCGACGGCGCCAACAAGGTCGGCGACTGCATCAAGGGTGCCGACGCGGGCAAGACCTGCTGATCTCACGGATGACGGGGGCGAGTTGACGGGGTTGCGCGTGGGCCGGTGCGTGGACGTGGGCAGATGGGTGCGCCGCAGGGTGCGGACGGCTCGGGAAGAGGCGTCCGCCCGCGGCGACTCCGGTATGACCGCGATCGAGTTCGTGCTGCTCACCCCGGTCCTCTTCTTCATGATCTTCGCGACGGTCCAGTTCGCGCTGTACTTCTTCGCCGACCACGTCGCCCAGGCGGCGGCCCAGGCGGGCGCCCGCAAGGCCCGCGCCACGGCCGACGCCCAGCCGGGCGGCTGGCGCGGGGAGGCGCAGGACGTCGTGGACAGTTACATCAGCCAACTCGGCCCGCAGCTGGTGCTGTCGCCGCGCGTGACGATGCTCCAGCCCGAGCAGAACACGGTGGGCGTGGAGATCACGGCGAAGGTGCCGACGGTGTTTCCGGGCCTGGACCTGACCGTGCACGCGCAGTCGCAGGGGCCGGTGGAGAGGTTCGTCCGGGAGGACGGGAACTAGACGATGAAGTCCTCCTTGCGCAGGGTGGCCGACCGGCTCGGCCACCGCTTCGGCCACGGTGACCGCCGTGACCGCCGTGACCGGGGGTTGTCCACGGTCGAGGTCGTGATTCTCGCCCCCGTGATGATCCTGTTCATCCTGGTGCTGGTCGCCTTCGGGCAACTCGTCGACGGCCGGGGCGCGATCGACGGCGCCGCGCGGGACGCGGCGCGTGCCGGATCGATCCAGAAGGACCACGCCACGGCGATGTCCGAGGCCCGCAAGGCGGCGGAGGCCGACCTCGCGGACGTCTGCTCGGGCCCGGTGACGGTCAACCAGACGAGCGCGGGCTTCGAGGCGGCCACCTTCTTCACGGTGGAAGTGAGCTGTCAGGTACGGGGGTTGGCCATGCTCGGCCTCGACGTCCCGACGACCCTGACAGCCAGCTTCAGCTCACCCCTGGACCCCTTCCGGAGGACGGCGTGAACGGCGTGCGGGACTGTGTCGTCGGCTGGCTGTCCGCCCGCCGGTCCGCGCTGGACGACCGCGGCTCGGGCGCCGGCGCGGTCATCATCTTCGCCCTCGTCTTCCTCTCCCTCTCCGCCTTCGTGATCGACGGCGGCCTGTCCATCAGCAAGCGCGAGCGCGCCGCCGACATCGCCGAACAGGCCGCCCGTTACGCGGCCCAGGACATCGACCTCGAATCCCTCTACGACGACGAGAACGGCCCCGCCCCGATCAACTTCGGCAACTGCGACGCCCGCGTGAAGGCGTTCGCCCGCGAGATGAACATGTCCGGCGCGGACATCGCCGCGACGCACTGCGTGGCGGCGGACGCGGAACAGGTCGAGGTCGAGGTGCAGTTGACGTACTCGCCGGTGTTCACGGGGATGTTCTACGGCGGGGATGTGGTCGTGCACGGGCAGGCGGTCGCGGAGAACGAGGTGGGCTGAGGCGGGCGCGGCGCCGGTGCGACGGGTGAGTCAGGGCCGTCGTAGCCCCTGTATGTGCTGACGCATGCCCTCCCGAGGAGTTCCACGGGAGGGAGCGGGCATACGCGATGAGGCGTGGTGCTGTTCTTTCTCCGGCGGCACGGAACGTGATGCAGATCACTTCAGCATCTTGCGTAACCGGCGTAATGCGCAGACCACTTGCGTGCTCATACAAGTACGTCGGACATCAATCCGCCGCCGCCTTGCCCGCCCTGCCCGTCCCGTCGTACCCCACCCCGCAACGGAGACCGCCCGCCATGTCCCTCACCCTGGAACAGTCCACCGGAGCCCGCCTGCTCACCCCGGCCGACGAGGAGCTGGCGGTCACGCTGACCCTCCGCTACACCTCGGCCGACCCGCTGGCGGTCCACCTCCTCTTCCCGGCCTGGATCTCGCTCGACGGCGAGGAACTGACCTGGACGTTCGCGCGCAGCCTGCTGGAGGAGGGGCTGGGCGGCCCGGCGGGCGTGGGGAACGTACACGTCCGCCCGTACGACCCGAAGCGCACGGCGGTGGAGTTCCGCGCCCCGGAGGGTGTGGCGGTCGTCCTCTTCGACGCGACGACGCTCCACCGCTTCCTGCTGCGCACGTACACGATCACGGAGCCGGGCGGCGAGCCGCTGGAACCGGTCCTCGACGAGGGTCTGTCCGCCCTGCTGGGCGGCGTGTAAGCCCGACAGCGCGGCTACTTCTCCTTCTTCGGCCGCTTGTCCTCGGTCTTCATCTTGTCGTTGACCTGCTTGGCCAGCTCGTCGTCCAGCTTCTTGAACTCCCTGACGACGGCGTCCGACATCTTCGACAGCGCGTCGAGCTGCTGCGTGATGTCCTCGCGGCCGTCCTCCCAGTTGGACTCGAAGTCGTCGAGGGCGTCGTTGACGCTGCCGTCGCCGATGTCGTCCTTGTACTGCTCGAAGAGCTTCTTGGTGTGGTTGAGGCGGGTCTTGATCGACCGCAGTCGGCGCCCGTAGTCCTCAAGCTCGGTCAGTGGGAGTGAGAGGTCACTCTTGCCGTTCTGTCCCATGTCCCCGTCCCCCGGTCCCGGTCCCGATCTCGTACTCTGACGTGCACGGTACAACGCAACGGTTGCAGCGAGCGATCGAGCAAACGCGTACTAGTACGGAACAACGGGGAAGGTCGACGTCATGGCCCGCTACATGGAGGCGCTCACGGTCGAGCGCGGGGGTTTCCGGATCAAGGTCCCCGAGTCGTGGTGGGAGTTCGACGTACGCCCGGAGTCCCGGGACGACTCGATCCGCCGCATGGTGAACGACCGGATCGCCCAGCACCCGGAACTGGCGCAGTACAAGGACGTCTACAACGACTTCCTCCGCAAGGCCGCCGCCGACGCCTGGAAGTCGGGCGCCCTGTACTGCGGCTGCATGGCGGAGAACTTCGGCGGCGACACCCCGATCACGGGCTCGGTGACGGTGTCGATGGTCGGCGGCCGCAACGAACGCGGCGAGCCCCTCTCCACCGACCCGTCCGTCATCGCGAGCCAACTCGCCGTGAAGGAGGCGAAGAAGGAGGGCGACTCCTGGCGCAAGGTGACGACGGTCGACATCCCCGGCGTGGGCCCGGCGGCCCGCACGTACGGCATCGAGGACATCGCCGTACCGGGCGACGCCCTGAACCGCACGATCCGCGCGGTCCTGATGCAGACGTACATCCCCGTCCCGGGCCAGGAGGGCAAGGTCGCCCTGGTGGGCGGCAGCAGCCAGGTGCTGGACCTCGCGGACTCGTTCTTCGACATCTTCGACGCGATCACGTCTACGTTCCGGTTCACCGGTTGACGGGGACGGGGACGGGGATGGGGCGGGCGGCGGCAGGGGGCGTCCGTGGCGTACGCCCACGCACTGGAGGGCGTGCTGCTCGATGAACCTGGACGACCTGCGTGAGTGGTACGACCGCCTGCGCGCGGAGCTGGACGCCTCGCGGTTCGAGGTGACCTGGCAGCCACCGATCCCGAGCCGCCCCAAACGGAGCGCGAGCATCAAGCAAGCAGGAAAGGATCACGCCCCGTGCCTCAGCCCATCGACCGCAGCCAATCTCTCGAACAACTCGATGGGCAACGCTGGCCCGATCCGCCCCAGGCCACGACCGCCATGGTCAGGAACGTCCATGAGTTGCGCCGCCGTCCGGTCGGTCTGCTCGAACCGCATGAGCTAGCGCGCCTGATCGGTCAGGACGTCGGCCTGCCCTGGCTGCTTCCACTGGCCGTGGAGATCCTCCGGGACACCGCACCCCGCCAGGCGGCCGGCGGATGGTACGACGACGATCTGCTCTACGCGGTGGTCACCAGACGGCCGGAAGCTTGGGCCGACATGACGGAGGCCCCTGGCTGGGCCGGCGTGATGAGGGACACCGCGGCCGTGCTGGTCAACCTCCCGCGCTCCCTGCAACGAGAGGTGGACGCCTTCCTCTCCGCACTTCCGCACCTCCCCACGAACGTGATGACCCGATGACACGCGCCTGGAACTGGGAAACCGGCGAAGGCCTGCTCGGCATGGACGACCCGGCCGAAGTGGACGCCGCGCTCGACCGCAACGACGACCGTCTGGGCGCCGCGGTGATCGGCCTCGCCCTCAACTGCCCGCCGGAGGTGGTTGCCCCGCGGATCATCCGCGCCCTGGAGCTGCTGCTGCCGGGCCGGGGCCGGGACTTCCCCTTCACCGCGATCGCCCACCTGGCCCGCCTCGACGGCCGCCTGACCCCGGAGCTGTACGAGGCCCTGCGCGCCGAGGGCCTCGGCGGTGCCGCCGACCACGCGATCGACGACACGCTGACGTTCGTACCGTTCCGGGACCTGCCGCCATGGCTGAAGCGGCGGTGGGTGTACGGGAGGGTGCGGAGGATGCTGCTGTGGTGGTGGCTACGGCCGTTGGAGGCGGTCGGCGAGGCGTGGCGGGCGCTGCGCGGTCACCGTCGGCCCTGATGGCATGCCGCTTCTCGCACCGAACGGCCGTTCCCTGTAGGTTCGCGTGTGCACATAGCTGTTGAACGTGATGCGCGCGTGACGGGGGTTGCGGTATGGCGGGGCATCGGCCCACGGACTGGCATGTCCTGGATCTGGACAAGGATCCGACGCCGGGTGATCCGGACCGGATCAAGATTCTGGCCAGGACGCTGCACGACTTCGCCGACGATGTCTCGGATGCACTCCGTCTGGTCAATGGCATGGCGGGTGAGGACACCCTGCTGGAGTGGGCGGGCAAGTCGGCGGAGGTCTTCAAGGACGAGTTCGGGGACGTTCCGAAGAACCTGAAGAAGCTGAAGAAGTCGTACGAGTTGTGCGGGGACGCTCTCGCTGACTTCTGGCCGAAGCTGGAGCGCGCCCAGGCGTTGGCCGACCGGGCTCTCGCTAAGGGGCGTGAGGCGCAGAGTGATCTGTCCTCGGCCAACTCCCGCCTCGCGTCCGCCGATTCATGGGTGACGCGGGCGAACAAGGAAGCCGACAAGTACAAGGACGATCCCACCGGCAGCAAGTCCGGCGGCGACAAGCCGGACGAGGGCAAGGTCCGTGCCGCCACCCGGGATGCTCAGCACGCCAAGTCCGCGCAGACCAGCGCGCAGACGGACGTGAACAACGCGCAGGGTGCGCTGGCGGCGGCGAAGAAGATGGCCGAGGACGCGCGCAAGATGCGTGAGGAGGCCGCGCACACCGCGAAGACGAAGATCGACGAGGCGTCCGACGCCGGTATTCAGAACCGGTCGTGGTGGGAGGAGGTCGGGGACTGGTTCACGGACAACTGGGACAACATCGTCGCCGTCTGCAAGATCGTCGTAGCGGTCGTCGGTGTGATCGCGATGATCATCGGTGGGCCGATCCTCGGGGCGATCGTGCTGATCGCGGCCCTCGTCGTGCTCGCGGACACGCTCTACAAATATTCCAAGGGCCAGGCCTCCTTGTGGGACGTAGGCCTGGCCGCGCTGGATTGCATACCCGGCATGAAGGGCCTGACCACACTCGGTGGCCTCGCCAAGGGGATGAAGACCTTCGGCAAGTTGGGGCTCAAGGGCATGGCCCAAGGCGTCAAGGGGCTGGGAAAGAGCGCCAAGACCGCTGTGGCCGACGGCGCGAAGGGCGCGTACAGCCGGCTCAAGAGCAAGATCACCGGCTGTGGCGACCCCGTCGATGTGGCGACCGGTGAGGTGTTCCTCTCGGAGACCGACATCTCCCTTCCCGGCACTCTGCCCCTGGAGTTCACCCGCCGTCTGACGTCGGGCTATCGCTGCGGCTGGTGGTTCGGGCCGACTTGGGCCTCCACGCTCGATCAGCGTCTCGAGATCGACGACGACGAGACCGTCTTCGTCACGGAAGACGGAATGCTGCTCGTCTACCGGAACGCGGACGCCGTGACGGGCCCTTGGTTGCCCGTGAACGGCCCGCGCATGCCGCTCTTGCGACTGGACGACGGCAACTACCTGCTCGAAGACCCGTTCACCGGCAGGTCCCGTCGCTTCCGCGCGCCCACGTCGGACGGCACGGCCGCCATCGCGGAGATCACCGACCGCAACGGCAACAGCATCAGCTTCGAGTACGACGAGTCGGGCATCCCGCTGGCCGTCCGGCACTCCGGTGGCTACGTCCTCACCGTCGCCACGGAGGACGGTCGCGTCACCGAACTGAAACTGGCGGGCGCGGCGGACGACGGCTCCGACGTCACGATCAGGCGCTATGGATACACCGAGGGCAATCTCGCTGAGGTCGTCAACTCCTCCGGTCTTGCCCTGAAGTTCACATACGACGAGCGACTGCGCCTCACCTCGTGGACCGATCGCAACGGCGTCCGCTACAAGTACACCTACGACGACCTGAACCGATGCGTCTCCCAGACCGGTGCACACGGTTACCTCGGCGGCACCTTCGCCTACGAGGGAGCCGATCCGGTCTGGTCCGACGCCAGCATCACCACCTACACCTCCGCCGACGGCGAGGTCACCCGCTTCGTCGTCAACGACCACAGCCAGGTCGTCGCCACGATTGACCCCCTCGGGGGCGTCGCCCGCAGCACGTACGACGAGCACCACCACCTCCTCTCGCGCACCGATCCGCTCGGCAACACCACCTGCTACGAGAACGACGACCTCGGCAGGCCGGTCCGCGTCTCGCTGCCCGACGGCGGTGCCGCCACGGCGCAGTACAACGCGCTCCACCTGCCGACCCGCATCGTCCAGCCGGACGGCGGGGTCTGGGAGCACTGCTACGACGAGCGCGGCAACCGGGTGTCGACCACCGATCCGAACGGCGCCCTCACCCGGTTCGCCTACGACGAGCGCGGTGCCCTCGTCTCCGTCACCGATCCCCTGGGTGCGACCACACGCGTCAAGTGCAACCCCGCGGGCCTGCGGATCAGCACGGTCAGCGCGCTGGGCGACCAGGCGACCCGCTCCTACGATCCGTTCGGAAGGCTCAGCAGGGTCACCGATCCGCTGGGCAACACCACCAGCCTGCTGTGGACCGTCGACGGCCGGGTGTCCCGCATCGTCGCACCAGACGGCTCGCAGGAGACCTGGACTTATGACGGCGAGGGCAACTGCACGTCCCACAGCGCCTCGGGAGGTGCGCGGACGACCTTCGAGTACGGGCCCTTCGACCTGCTGACGGCACAGACAGGACCCGACGGCGCCCGGTACGAGTTCGCGTACGACTCCTCACTGCGCATGACCCAGGTGACCAACCCGCTCGGGCTGCGCTGGCGGTACGCCTACGACTCCGCAGGCCGCCTCGTCGCCGAGACGGACTTCGACGACCGGTGCACGGTGTACGAACGCGACCGCGCCGGACGACTCGAGCGAAAGGTCAACCAAGCGGGGCAGAGCGTCGGTTACGCGTACGACAGCATGGGACGGCTCCTCGCCAGGACGACCGGCGACGAGACCACCAGGTACGCGTACGACGCCATGGGTCGGCTGATCCGTGCCGAAAGCCCCGACTGCGACCTCCGTCTGGAGCGGGACAGCCTCGGACGGACCGTCGGCGAGCACGTCAACGGACGCCGACTGACGTCGGCGTACGACGCGGTGGGCCGCCGCGTGGAGCGGGTGACGCCGACCGGGGTTCGCGCAACCTACGACCGTGACGCCCTCGGCCGTACCAGGCGCCTGAGCAGTTCCGGCCACACCGTCGACTTCGCCCATGACCCGGCCGGGCAGGAGACGGCGCGTTTGATCGACGACGCTCTGCGCCTCGACCAGGTCTGGGACTCGACAGGGCGGTCCGTGGGCCAGCACTGGACGGCGGCCGGTAGGCCGGTACAGAGCCGCACCTACGAGTACGGCCCGCATCGCCATCTCGTCCGACTTCAGGACGCCTTCGACGGCCTGGTGGACCTGGACGTCGACGCGATGGGGCGCATCCGCGGAGTCGAAGCCGAGGGCCGCTCGGAGAGTTACACGTACGACTCGGCCGGGCAGATCTCGGCGGCGTCCTGGTCGGGCTACCGAGGCGTCGAAGAGGCCGCGGGGGAACGCTCGTACTCCGGCATGCGGCTGGATCACGCGGGTGCCGTGCGCTACACATACGACCCGGCAGGGCGCGTGGTGGAGCGGCGCAGGACGAGGCTGTCCCGCAAGCCCGACGTATGGCGTTATTCCTGGGACGCGGAAGACCGGCTGACATCAGTGGTCACGCCGGACGGCAAGGTGTGGCGTTACGTCTACGATCCCCTCGGTCGTCGTATCGCGAAGGAACGGCTTGCCGACGACGGTTGCACCATCGTGGAGAGGACCGACTTCACCTGGGACGGCCCGACCCTTGTCGAGCAGACCGCCGTCGGCCCCGAAATGCCGCATCCGGTCACCCTCACCTGGGAGTACGACGGGCTGCGGCCGATCACCCAGACCGAGCGGCTGACCGACTCAGCGACGCAGGAGGAGATCGACTCCAGGTTCTTCGCGGTCGTCACCGATCTGATCGGAACGCCCACCGAACTGGTCGCCCCACAGGGCGACGTGGCCTGGCGGGCCCGGCGCACGGTGTGGGGGGCCACGGCTTGGCCCAAGCAGAGCAGTGCGTACACGCCGCTGAGGTTCCCAGGTCAGTACCACGATCTGGAATCGGCCCTGCACTACAACTATCACCGGCACTACGACCCTGAGACCGCCCGTTACACCACGCTCGACCCGCTCGGCCTGAGTCCCGCTCCGAACCCGTACGGGTACGTGACCAACCCGTGGCGGCAGATCGATCCCTTCGGCCTCATGTCCTGCGACGAGGACATGGTGACGCTCTATCACGGGTCGCGTAACTGGAGCGGGGACGAATTCTCGCTGGGGCGTTCCAATGACCTCCAGCGCGAATACACTCCGGACGCCGGTGTCTACCTGACGGACGATTTCAACAGGGCTGCCACACAGTACGCCGGACCCGAGGGCGTGGTGGTGCGCACAGAAGTGCCCCGTTCATTCGCGGACTCGGTCCTGCGGGAACACAGCGGCCCTGCCGGACGGCAGCCGGAGTATTTCGTGGACACCGAGGAAGGCGTGAACATCTTGAATGCCGGGTCGCCCAGGGCCCTGCCGCAGCGAGATGCGATCATCCAGCACATGATGGGCCAGTTCTAGTTTCCCTGGATTGAAAGTTCGAAGTTGTGAGGCGGATCGACATGTCCGAGCAGATCACTCCCATCCCGGAGGACAGGCTCGCACGAGCAGTCTTCGGGCCGCTGGGAGGCGTGGTGGAGGTCGGCGCTGTCAACTCCACCGGCACCTGGGAGCTCTCCAAGGTTTCGGTGGGCGACTTTCTGACGCGCCGACAGCCTGATGTGGAAAGACTGCTCGATGGAATCCGCTCGGTCTGCCGGTTCAGCGACGCGGCCATGGCGATCGTCGACGAGCTGGGCCGATTCCGTGATCACGAGGTGCCCGCGGCGTTCCTGCTGCTGTGGTCCGCCGGCGTCACGGGAGTTCCACAGCCCCTTGAACGCCTCGAAGAGCCCGCTGTGGTGAGGCGCATGTGCCGCATGGCGGCGGACCTGCAACTGACGTATTTCTTGCAGGCTCTGATCACAGCCGCCATCGCGGCCGGCACGGAGGCCAGGCAAGGGGCGGCTCGGATCGCTGAAGTGCTGCGAATCGCGTCCGAGTTGGCCTGCCCGACGAGCCGAACCATGCCAACGGACATTTTCAGGATGTGGCGGGTCTCCTGCTTGCCGGACATTCTCCGTCCGGACTCGGATGCACCGGAATACGGCAAAGCGGGTTTCCGAGCTTACGATCAGTGGCTGGAAGAGCTGCTGGCGGCTGATGATCGGGCATGACGAATCGAGGTGTCCGCTCACCGGGAATCGACGTGCTGCCAATCGAGAGCCGTGATCCGCGCGGCCGTCGGCGTCAGTTCGGCCATGCCCTTCCCCTCGAACCGGTCGGTGATCAGATCGCCCCTGGCGGCGCCGAGAGCCGACTGTTCCTCGCTGGGTACGAGTGAACGGCTGGAGCGGTAGGCCTCCTTCAGCAGGATTTCCTGGGTGTGCGCAAGCGGGAAGAGGGCGAGGACCCCGCCGTCTGCGGTCCGCAGCGCGTACACGCTCGGGTCGGCGGGGGGCTTGGTGAAGAACTTCTTGGTAGCAATGCCGTCGGCCGTGCCGTTGGTGCTGCTGTCCTTGTAGGTCTTCAGAGCCTGCTTGACCAGTGTCGTGGAGGCGAGGTTCTTGCCCGCCTTCGCGCCCCCGGTCTCAAGGAGGTCCTCGTAAGCTGCGCCCACGTCGGGCGGGGCGAACTTGCCGACCTTCGTACCGGGGTTCACGGCTTCGGCGAGGCCGTTCTTGTCGAGAGCGGGCTCGGGCAACGCCTCTCCGTCCTCGGCCCACACGGTCAGCACCAACTTGTAGGCGCTGTCCACCTTGTCGAAGACCATGAACGACGAGTTGTGCCCGGTGTCGCTCGACTTGGCCTGGACCGCGAACCACGTGGCCGTGCCCTTCGCCGGGATCACGTACCGCCGGTCCTGGTAGGTGAACGGGGAGCGGTAGGCCTTCTGGTCCTTCTTCGAGAGGGTCGCGATGAGGGTGTAGCTCGCCTTGTCCATGGCGTAGAGCTGGCCGGCCTCGACCGTGCCCAGAAGCTCCTTGTCGAGCGCCGCGTTGGCCTTGTTGTTGACCTTCTCGTAGTGGTCGACCACCGAGGCGGCGGCCTTCGCGGTCAGTACGCCCTGAGGCGCGGCGGCGCTCGCGGAGGCGTCGCCGTTCGCGCCGTCGGCGCTCGCACCGCCGCCGCATGCGGTGAGGGTGACCACGGCGACCGCGGTGGCCATGCCGAGCGCGGGGTTGGTCCAGGGGCGGGTGCGGTACGACGACGGCGTCATCGAGGGTCTCTTCTCCTCAGGGTGTGGGGCACGGCCGGTTTCTGAAAGGTCAGCGGTTGATCGCCTGGATCTCCTGGACGTTCATGTCCTGCGTCGTCTCGAACGTGCCGTCCGGCAGATCGCCGCCGGTGCCGTCCGAGCCCTCCCAGGTGATCTGCCAGGTCACGGACGCGGAGAGCTGGTACGGCGTGCCGTTCGTGGCCTTCAGGTAACGGATGCCGCAGGGCGGGGTCTTGTCGGCGTCGCCCGTGGAGTACGGGGTGCCGATCGAGCCGTCCGCGTTGATCTCGCAGTCGCCGGAGGCGGGGAAGGTCTGGGCGTCCTCCGTGCCGGGGTTCAGATGCAGGGCGATCGGCTTCGCCGTCGTCTCCGCCCACAGGCCCGTGTTCGGGAGCTCGGCGCGGACCTTGACTTCCTGGAAGGTGCCCTTGTCCAGCCAGACCCAAGTGGGCAGGTTCACCGTGGACTTGGTGGCCGGCTTCAGCTCGATCTCGGTGTCGGGAACCTGCACCCTGTTGTAGGCGTAGTCCGCCAGTGTCTCGGGGGTCGGCGCGTGGGCGATCTTCGGGATCTGGCCTGCCGGCTGCCAGAACATGATGCGGGTGCAGTCCCAGGAGTCCGGGTCGGAGATGTCCGGGGCCACGCTGCGCCAGAAGTAGCCGTCCTGGCCGAGGTTGTAGTTCTTGTAGCCCTCGACCGACTTCCCCTCCTCGAAGTAGTTGATCGTGGACTTCTCGTCCCGGTAGTAGTCCGTCCAAAGTTCCTTGCCGGCCCAGTACTCGTGGATGCCGACGTCCCCGACACCGGTGTTCTCCGAGAAGTCCTTCAGTGACGCGGGTGTGAAGACCGGCTCGTACCAGCACGCCGGCGGCTTCCAGTTGACGTCCACGGAGGAGACCGCACCACGTTTGCCGCCCTTGGGGCCGCTGACCTGGGTGACCTTGATACGGGACTGGCCGGCGGAGGCCAACAGGGTCTTCCCGTCGGCGCTGCTCTCAGTGGTGTCGTGACCGCCGGGCACGGGCTTGGCGGCGGACGCGGCGCCCGCACCCCAGACGAGGACTCCCGCGGTAAGGGCCAGAACTACCGAGCCCGCTCGCCGCAATGAGATCACCCCGCGCATTCCGTCGCCTTCTCCTTCACGGTGATCTGCTGGGCGCGCCACACCTGCGAGCCCTTCGGAAAGGCCATGAGGAGGTCGAACTTGAGGAAGTCGTTGGAGCTTCCCTCGGTCTTCAGGACCTTTCCGCTCTGCACTTCCTTGCCGTAGACCCTGGACTGGTCCTCGCAGAAAGCCACGCGCACGAGCTTCACCGACTTCGAGTCGCCTGCCGCGCTGGTCTCCGCCCGGAAGTAGCGGTCCGTGCCCGTGAGCGTCCAGCCGCCCTTCACGTAATCCTTGATCTGGGTGTTCGCGTACCTGGCGGCGTCCCCGGCGGAGTAGTACTGATAGGCGGGGTCGGAGGGGTTCTGCTCCGTGATGCCGTGGTTGAGCGCTCGGATGTAGTTCTCCGCATCGGCGAGGGCTGCGGCGTTGTCCGCGTTCGAAGGCTTCTCGAAGTCGAAGACAAGCTCCAAATCCTTCGGAAGACTCACATCCGGTCTGTCCGCCGCAGGCGACGCCGACACGGAAGCCGAAGCCGACGGACTCCCCGCCCCCGTATCCGCCCCCTTGATGTCATCCGACGACGAATCCCCACCCCCACCGCACGCGGAGAGCAGAAGCGCCGCCATCGTGGCGAACGCGGCGGCGGTGACGGGCAGGGTGCGGCGGGCCACGATGGATCTCCCCCGAGGTTCGGCGTGTGCAATAGACAACGAAGCTATCAGGGGCGGGTAATGCACCCCTGTGGGGCTGCGGGGGATTGTGTGGGGAACGTGAGGGTGTCGCGTGGCAGTCGCGAACGGTGCACATGGCTCAGGGGGTGAAAGCAGGGCAACTCCGGCCTGTCCGGCAGGTCGTGAGGAACTGTGCGGGGAGCGCGAGCGGGGTTTTCCACAGGGCCTGCCCGCTCTTCGACGCCGTACATAAGATCTCTGTACGCTCAGTGCACTCTCGTACTCCCTCGTATCCACCTCCTCCTCACACGACCCAGGACGCCCGCCATGGCACGACGCCGCAGCTCAAGCTCGTCAAGCTCGACGGGAAACACCACCACCTCGGCCACGCCGCGCAACCGGACCCCGCAGCCCGTGCGGATCCGGCGGCGTACGTTCGGGGACTTCGTGAAGGCGTTCTTCGCGTTCGTCGCGCTCGCCGTCCTGGTCGTCGGAGTCCCTGGCGCGCTCGCCATGACGGTCGGGTGGCCGTTGCCGAGCGGGATGCCGAAGCTGGAGTGGCTGCAGAACGAGATCACCGTCGGCACCTTCCTCCACATCCTCACCGTCATCGTCTGGCTCGCCTGGGCGCAGTTCACCGCCTGTGTGCTCGTGGAGATAAAGGCCGCCGTCTCGGGAGTCGGGGTACCGGGGCGCGTCCCGGGCGCCGGGCCCAGTCAGATCCTCGCCCGGCAGCTCGTCGCCGCACTGCTCCTCGTCGGCGCCACGGCCGCCAGCCTCACGCCGGGGCTGTCGCAGATCGGGCAGCACAGCCTCGACGGCAACCAGCGCGGTACCGTCGCCGCCGCCCAGCAGACCCCCGGCCTCTTCGCCCAGCAGCAGGAGCAGGCGGCCAGCACCGCCGCCGCCCTCGCCGAGCAGGCCTCCCAGGCCGCCGCCCACGCGGACGCGCAAGGCGGCAGCACCGCCAAGTCCGACGACACGAAGTACTACCGGATCCAGCCCCCCGAGGGCCGGCACCACGACTCCCTCTGGGAGATCGCCGAGCGCCACCTCGGCGACGGCCGCCGGTACAAGGAGATCTTCGAGCTCAACAAGGACCGTGTGCAGCCCGACGGCTCCAAGCTGTCCGAGGCCAGCCTCATCCGCCCCGGCTGGATCATGGAGATGCCGGGCGACGCGCGCGGCGGCGACCTCGTCGAGATGCCCGAGGCCGCCGGTGGCTCCGCCGCCCAGCAGCAGATCCACGACTACGGCAAGACCGGCGACCACGCGCAAGGCGGCGGCCACCAGCAGGGCGGCGACCACGCACAGGGCAGCGGCGGCGGTACCGGCGCCTCCCAGGTCTCCCTCCCCGAACAGCGCCCCGCCCCCGACCAGCAGCCCAGCCACGAGCAGCACCAGCAGGCCGCTTCCTCCAGCGAGGAATCCTCCTTCGGCCTCCCGCAGGCCCTCATCGGAGCCCCCCTCCTCGCCGCCGGCCTCCTCGGCGCCCTCGGCCGGCGTCGCCGGCAGGCCCTGTGGCAGTCGGCGTTCGGTGCCGTCGGCGGGCGGCGCGGCATGGAGCCGCCCACGCCGACCGGGGACGCCGCCGACGCGCAGGACGCCCTTCTCGTGGGCGCCGATCCCGAAGGCGTACGCCTGCTCGACCGTTCCCTGCGCGGACTCGCCGCGTCCCTCGGTGCCGAGTCCCGCCCGCTGCCCACCGCGTACGCGGCCTGGCTCAGCGGCAACGGCGACCTCCACCTCCAGCTCGCCCAGCCGTCCGGGAACCCGCCCGCGCCCTGGCAGCTCGGACAGGACCAGACGTTCTGGATGCTCGCCCGCACCGACGCCGAGCGGTACGAGGACGTCGACGCCGCCGCCCCGTACCCGGGCCTGGTCAGCCTCGGCACCATGGACGACTCCCGGCTGCTGCTGAACCTGGAATCGGTGCCCGGCCTCGTCTCCCTCTCCGGCAGCGAGGCCGACCGCGCCGCCGTCTTCGCCTCCGTCGCCGCCGAACTCGCCACCAACGGCTGGTCGGACCGCATGACCATCACCCTCGTCGGCTTCGGCGAGGACCTCACGCCGCTCGCTCCCAACCGGCTCCGCCACCTCGACAGCGTCGACGACCTGATCGAGACGATGGACGCCGAGACCCGGCAGCGGCGGGGGGCCTTGGGCGCCGCCGGTCATGACTCGGTCCTCACCGGGCGCACCGGGCCCGCCCAGCACACCCGTTGGGCCCCGCACCTCGTCCTCCTCGCCGCCGAGCCGTCCGCCGACGACGCGATGAAGCTCGCCGAACTCGCCGCCGACGCCAGCCGCCTCGGCATCGGCTACCTCGTCGGCACCGAGAGCGGCGATCTGCCCGGCGCCGCCTGGGAGATGGAGGTCACCGGCGAGGGCAAGCTGCTCGCCCCGCTGCTCGGCCTCGAACTCGACGCCCAGCTGCTGCCCGTGCCGTTGCAGCGCGCGGTCGTCGAGCTGTTCGTCGAGTCCGACCCCGAGCGCGAACCGCAGGGACCGGCCACCGCGCCGCCGTTCCTCGTCGACATCAGCGAGCAGGGGCGGCCCGCTGTGTACGCGCGCCTCGTGGGGCCGTACGAGATCATCGGTCTCGACACCCCGGACGGCGACCGGAGCGCCCTCCTCCACGAGGCGCTCGCCCTGCTGCTCCTGCACCGTGAGGGCGTCCACCCGCGCGTGCTGTCCTCGGCGCTGTGGCCGCGCGGTGTCACCGACGACGTCCGCGAGGCCCTGCTCGACCGGCTGCGCGCCTGGCTCGGCACCGACCCCGACGGCAGCCCGCGCCTGAAGGCCGACTCCACCGGACGGCTCACGCTCGCCAAGTCCGTCGTCTCGGACCTCGACGTACTGCGCTCGCTCTACCACGAGGCCACGCAGGGACGCGGCGTCGACAGCCGGGTCGTGCGCGGCCGGCTGCTCACCGACGCGCTCGTGCTGGTGCGCGGTCCGCTCCTCGCCGACCGGCCCGAGGGACGCTACCGCTGGCTCACCCACGAGATCATCGACGCCCAACTCCCGCTGCTGGTCGCGGACATCGGCCTCGCGCTCTCCGAGTTCCACCTGGTCAAGGACCGCGCGGAGAAGGCCATCGAGGCGCTGAACGCGGCCCTCAACTCCGCGCCGGGCGACGAGCGCCTCTGGCACGAACTGCTCCGCGCCACCCACGCCACCGGCGACACCGCCCGTCTCCAGGCCCTCGCCGCGGACCTGATCTCCCGCAGCGGCGCCCGCGGGCTGCCGCCGCGCACCGAAGCGCTGCTCGACGAGCTGCTGCCGACGTGGCGCGACGGCGTCGCGGCCGTGGGATGAGTACCTGGCTCCTCATGGCAGCCGCCGCGCTGTGGGGCGCGGCGGCGGGCGCGCTGCTGCCGAGAGCCGCCTACCGGTTCTCGGCACCCGCGGGGGAGCCGTGGCGGGAGGCGTGCCCCGGCGGGCATTCGGTACGGGGGTGGCTCGGCCCCGGCCGCTGCACCCTCTGCCCCCAGTCCTACGGCCCCTCCACCGCCCTCCTCTCCCTCGTCACCGCCGTCGTCTGCGCCGCCCTCGCCGCCGCCACCGGCACCCGGCCCGAGATCGGCGTCTGGCTGCTGCTGGCGCCGGTCGGTGTGCTGCTCGCGGTCGTGGACCTGAAGGTGCAGCGGCTGCCCGACCCGCTGACCCTGCCCTTCGCCGCCGCCGCGCTCGCCCTGCTCGGCGTGATGGCGTTCGTGCCCGAGCACACCGGCGACTGGCTCCACGCCCTCTTCGGCTCCCTCGCCCTCGGCGGCGGCTACTTCGTGCTCTTCCTCATCAACCCGGCCGGCATGGGCTTCGGCGACGTGAAACTGGCGCTCGGGACGGGGGCGGTGCTCGGCTGGTACGGCTGGGCGACGGTCATGCTCGGGACGTTCGCCGGGTTCCTGCTGGGGGCGCTGTACGGGGGCGCGCTGATCGTCGTACGGAAAGCGGGGCGGAAGACGGCGATCCCGTTCGGCCCGTTCCTGATCATGGGGGCGTTCCTGGGCGTGCTGATCGGGGCGTACGCGGCCTGACGTCGGTCCGGAAGTCGGCCTGGCGTAGGCTGGCCGGGTCCGTGCACATGGATGCTTCCGTCCACAACCCTTGACGAAAGGGACGCTCCGGTGACCGAGAAGGCCGACCTTCAGTCCGTCCTCGACCGCGCCGCCGCCGGTGGGCGGATCACCCCTGAAGAGGCGCTCGACCTCTACCGCGACGCCCCGCTGCACGCGCTGGGTGCCGCCGCCGACGCGGTACGCCGCCGGCGGTACGCGGGTACGGAGCACATCGCGACGTACATCATCGAGCGGAACATCAACTACACGAACGTGTGCGTCACGGCGTGCAAGTTCTGCGCCTTCTACGCGCCGCCGAAGGACACGAAGAACGGCTGGACGCGCGACCTGGACGACATCCTGCGGCGCTGTGCCGAGACCGTCGAGCTCGGTGGCACGCAGATCATGTTCCAGGGCGGGCACCACCCGGACTACGGCGTGGAGTACTACGAGAAGCACTTCGCCGCCATCAAGGAGGCGTTCCCGCAGCTCGTCATCCACAGCCTGGGGGCGAGCGAGGTCGAGCACATGGCCCGCATCTCCAAGGTCAGTGTGGAGGAGGCGATCCAGCGGATCCACGCCGCCGGTCTCGACTCCTTCGCCGGCGCCGGTGCGGAGCTGCTGCCCGAGCGGCCGCGCAAGGCCATCGCGCCGCTGAAGGAGTCCGGCGAGCGCTGGCTGGAGATCATGGAGACGGCCCACCGGCTGGGCGTCGAGTCCACCTCCACCATGCTCATGGGCACGGGCGAGACGAACGCCGAGCGCATCGAGCACCTGCGGATGATCCGTGACGTGCAGGACCGGACCGGGGGCTTCCGGGCCTTCATCCCGTACCTCTACCAGCCGATGAACAACCACCTCAAGGGCCGGACCCAGGCCACGATCCTCGAGTACCTGCGGATGATCGCGGTCGCCCGGCTCTTCATGGACAACATCGCCCACATCCAGGGCTCCTGGCTGACCACGGGCCAGGACGCGGGCCAGCTGACGCTGCACTACGGCGCGGACGACCTCGGCTCGGTGATGCTGGAGGAGAACGTCGTCTCGGCGGCCGGTGCCAAGCACCGCTCCAACCTCCAGGAAATGATCGACATGATCCGCACGGCGGGGCGGACCCCGGCCCAGCGCTCCACGACGTACGAGCACCTCGTCGTCCACGACGACCCGGCGAACGACCCGGTGGACGCGCGCGTCATGTCCCACATCTCGTCGACGGCGATCGAGGGCGGCACCGCGCACCCCGAGTTGAAGATCCTCGCGTCCAACTAGTGCGCACGCTGCATGCCGCGGACGAGGTGCGGCTCACGTGGACGGCTGAGCCGATCAAGGACGGCGCCGTCCTGGTGGAGCAGAATCGGATCGCCGCCGTGGGCACGCTGGCGGAACTGCGCGAGCGTTTCCCGGACGTCCGCGTGCGCACCTGGCCGGGTGTTCTGGGGCCCGCGCGCATCCACGAGGGTCCCCTTCCGGACGCTCCGAGTCCACGCGAGCGCATCCACGCCGTGCTGAGGTCGGGGGCGGTGGCGGTCCTGGAGGAGTACGCCGACACCCCCGAACTCCGCGCGGCGGCCGAGCGCAACGACGTGGTGGTGCTGCCGCGGGTGCAGTGGACGTTGATCCGGCAGACCGGCAGGGCCGACCTCGCCGTGTTCGCCGAGGACGGCGAGTGCATCGCGACGGTGTGCGCCGGACGGCTGGTCCACCGGCGTCGCTAGCCCGCCAACGCCTCCCCGAACGCCCCCGAACTCTGCGCCACCCCACTGCAGTTGACCAGGGCATCCGCGTCCCCGGTGCATTCCTGATCCCGGAACGTCGCCCACATCGACACCCACCCCACCCCCTTCTCCTCCGCGAACTCCCGCAGTTGAGCGGCATCGGACAGCGTGAACGTCTCCCCGTCCACGTCATTCGTGCCGATCATCGACGTGAGCGCCATCCCACCCCACGCGGTCGCGGCGGACGTACCGAAGACGTCCCGCAACTGCCTGTGCGCGGCCTTCGCCGAGGTGATCGCGTAGTCGCCCATGTCCCCGTCGTACGACTCCGCGTAGTTCATGGTCATGAGATTGACCGTCGAGACCTGCACCGCACTGTTGTTGGCGGACTCCAGCAACGCGAGGGCGTCGTCGTCGAGCCCCGACGGCATCACGGGCAGCGTGAAGGCCACGGTCACGCCGCCGCGCTCCTCGTGGAGCAGCGCTATCGCCTCCGACCGCAGCTCCACCGAGTCGGAGTCGGTCAGCGCGTCGCCCTCGATGTCGAAGTCGGCCTGGGTGGAACCGGCCGCGTCGAGGGCGTCGCCGTACGCCTCCGCCAGCTCCTCCGCACTGTCGCAGACCTCCGCCAGCTCCGGACCGGACGCCCCGCCGAAGGAGACCCGCACGCTCGCCCCGTCCTGCTTGAGCGCCGAAATCCGGGACACCACAGCCGAGTTGTCGATCGCGGTCGTGCCGTCCCACTTCGGGGTGCAGCTGCTGCCGTCCGAGATCACGAAGGCCAGGTTGTACGTCGTCGGCGCCCCGGCGGAGTCGGTGCCGGAGGCCTCGGTGGCGCTGACGTAGGGGGCGTACGAGGTGACGGACGACGCCGGCGACGGTGCCGCGGAGCTCTTCGGCGGCGCCGCGTCGGACGCCGCGTCGGTGTCCGCCGAGCACCCCGCCGTGGCCAGGGCGAACAGGCAACCGAGCCCCGCCGCCGGCCTCAGGAACCCGAGTTTCCGACCCATAAAGCCTCCCTGATGTCCGGGAAGTGCATTGTCGTCACGTTCGGGATCGGCTGGGTGCTGATCGCGGGGTTCGTGCCGGCGTGCGGATGGGTGGAGGACGTGGCGGCGAAGCAGAGGCCGAGGCTTGTTCTGTGAGGGCGGCTGCAAGAATGGGCCCGTGACCCGCGCTTCCCTGAACAAGCAGCCGCACGAAGTCGCCTCGATGTTCGACGACGTGGCGGAACGGTACGACCTGACGAACGACGTGCTGTCGCTCGGCCAGGACCGGGTGTGGCGCAAGGAGGTCGCGAAGGCGGTCGACGCCCGGCCCGCCCAGAAGATCCTGGACCTGGCGGCCGGTACGGCGACCTCCTCGCTGCCGTTCGCGCAGACCGGGGCGTACGTCGTGCCCTGCGACTTCTCGCTCGGCATGCTCCAGGTCGGCAAGAAGAAGCACCCGTGGCTGCCGCTCACGGCCGGCGACGCGACGAGGCTGCCGTTCAAGGACGACACCTTCGACGCCGTCACCATCTCCTTCGGGCTGCGCAACGTGCAGGACTTCGACGCCGGGCTGCGCGAGATGTACCGGGTGACCAAGCCCGGCGGCCGGGTGGTCATCTGCGAGTTCTCGCACCCGACCTGGGCGCCCTTCCGCACGGTCTACACCGAGTACCTGATGCGCGCCCTCCCGCCGGTCGCGCGCGCGGTCTCCTCGAACCCCGAGGCGTACGTCTACCTCGCCGAGTCGATCCGCGCCTGGCCCGACCAGGCAGCGCTCGCCGGGCATCTGCAGAAGGCCGGCTGGTCGAAGGTGGCGTGGCGGAACCTGACGGGCGGGGTCGTGGCCCTGCACCGGGGCTTCAAGCAGGTCTGACGGCGGCTTCAGGCCGGTCCGGCGTCCCGCTTCACGCAGAGCTGACGGACACGTACGGGTCTCCCGGCTCGTCCAGCTCACGCTGGAGGCCACCTGTGGGGGGCCTGGGGACGCGCGGCTCGCGCACTCCGCCGCCGCCCTCCCCTTCGCCGAAGTCGAACCACACGTAGATCACGGAATCACGCGGCACCTCGGCATTGGGCTGCGGGTACTGCCGTACGACGTACTCGACGACGGTCTGACGGAAGTCGGGCCGGTCCGGAGCGTTCAGGAAGAGGCCGGTCGCCTCTGCCGTCCGGCGCGCGTCCATGGCCATCAGGCCGACCAGTCGCGGTACGCGCACTTCGGGTGTTTTTTGCGGTGTTATGCGCACAGATGTCACCCCCAGCGGTATCTGAAGGGTAACCGCCCGGGGGTGCCGTCCGGAAGCGCCAAGTGGCTATCTGTGACAGTTGGTTACCGTGTGTGACCGTCTCGCAGGTCGAGCCGGAAGCAGAGCGCGTCCTCCGGGAGCCGCGGGTGCGGGAAGGTCTCCGCGAGCTCCATGCCGAGGCGCCGGGCGACCGCGACCGAGCGCTCGTTGCCCGGTCTGACCATCGCCACCACGTCCGGCACGCCCGCCGCCCGGAGCCGTTCCAGCGTCTCCCGCGCGGCGGCGGTGGCGTACCCCTTGCCCCAGTACGCCCGCCCCAGCCGCCAGCCGATCTCGATCTCGCCCTTCGGCCCCCACTCCTGCGGCCACGGCTGCGCGCCGGTGAAGCCGATGACCCGGTCGTCCTCGTCGAGCATGGTCCACAGACAGAAGCCCAGCTCGGCGTCGTGCCGGCGCTGGCGGGCGGTGAGTTCCTCGTAGACGTACAGCTCCGCGGAACGGCCCCCGTGGAACTCCATGACGTCCGGGTCGTCGAAGAGCCGGTGCCAGGCGACGGCGTCCTCGTCGGTGGGGACACGCAGCCGTACTACGGGGAGAGCTCGGTTCACGGGGCAGCCCTTCAGCCGGGTGATCAATCGTGCTGAATAGACTGCCCATGTCCAGTGCTAGTCGGCACGCAGATTTCGAACTTGGGGAGATCCCGCCGTGACCGCCGTGACCGAGCCCCACCCCGAGCCCCTTTCCGAGAACACCGCCGACGTCATCGTCGTCGGCGCGGGGCCGGCCGGCTCCACGACCGCGTACTACCTCGCCAAGGCCGGTCTCGACGTCCTCCTGCTGGAGAAGACGGCGTTCCCGCGCGAGAAGGTCTGCGGTGACGGCCTCACCCCGCGCGCCACCAAGCAGCTCGTCGCCATGGGCATCGACATCTCCGAGGAAGCCGGCTGGCTGCGCAACAAGGGCCTGCGCATCATCGGCGGCGGTGTCCGGCTCCAGCTCGACTGGCCGGAACTCGCCTCCTTCCCGGACTACGGCCTCGTCCGCAAGCGCGACGACTTCGACGAGCAGCTCGCCCGGCAGGCCCAGAAGGCGGGCGCCCGGCTGTACGAGCGCTGCAACGTCGGCGCCCCGATCATCGACGACCGCACCGGCCGCATCACCGGCGTCCACGCCAAGCTCGGCGACTCCGGCGAGAAGCGCGAGGTCACCTTCCACGCCCCGCTGGTCGTCGCCGCCGACGGCAACTCCACACGCCTCTCCCTGGCGATGGGCCTGCACCGCCGCGAGGACCGCCCGATGGGCGTCGCCGTACGGACGTACTTCGAGTCGCCGCGCCACGAGGACGACTACCTGGAGTCCTGGCTGGAGCTGTGGGACCGCCGCGGCCCCGAGCCGCGCCTCCTGCCGGGCTACGGCTGGATCTTCGGCATGGGCGACGGCACGTCCAACGTGGGCCTCGGCGTCCTCAACACCTCCGACTCCTTCAAGGAGCTGGACTGGCGCGAGGTGCTGAAGGCCTGGTGCGCCTCGATGCCGGAGGAGTGGGGCTACACGCCGGAGAACATGACCGGGCCGATCCGCGGCGCGGCCCTCCCCATGGCCTTCAACCGCCAGCCGCACTACACGCGCGGGCTGCTGCTCGTCGGCGACGCCGGCGGCCTGGTGAACCCCTTCAACGGCGAGGGCATCGCCTACGCCATGGAGTCCGGCCAGATCGCCGCCGACGTCATCGTCCAGGCCCACGCGCGGGCCACGCCGGCCCAGCGTGAGATCGCGCTCCAGCGCTACCCGCAGGTCCTCAAGGACACCTACGGCGGCTACTACACGCTGGGTCGCGCCTTCGTGAAGCTCATCGGCAACCCGAAGGTCATGAAGATCGCGACCCAGCGCGGCCTGACGCACCCGCTGCTCATGAAGTTCACCCTGAAGATGCTGGCCAACCTCACCGACCCGACGGGCGGCGACGCGATGGACCGGATCATCAACGGGCTGAGCAAGGTGGCGCCGAAGGCGTAACTAGCCGTCCAGAGCCTCGATGTTGGCGCTCCGGCGGGCGAACACCTCGTCCCGCCGGTCCGCCACCTGACGCAGCGCGTCCCTGCGTTCGCGCTTCGACAGCCGGTCCAGGTAGACGTGCCCGTCGCAGTGGTCCGTCTCGTGCGCCAGGCACCGGGCGAAGTACCCCGTGCCCTCGATGACGAGCGGTGCCCCGTCCTTGTCGTACCCGCGCACGACGGCCCGGTCCGGGCGCGGTACGTCCATCACGGCGCCGGGGACGGACAGGCAGCCCTCGTGGTCGTCGAGGAGCCTGCGTCCGGCCGGGGCCTCGTCGAGCACCGGGTTGACGATGTGCCCGACGTGCCGGGCCCCGTCGTCGTCCGGGCAGTCGTAGACGAACACCCGCAGATCGACGCCGACCTGGTTCGCCGCGAGGCCGGCCCCGTCCGCGATGTACATCGTCAGGAACATGTCGTCGATCAGGGCGGCGAGATCCGGCCCGAACTCGGTCACGTCCCGGCACGGCTTGTGCAGGACCTGCTCGCCGACCTCCGTGATGCGCCGGACCCTTCCGCGGCGGGCGTCGGGCGCGAGCGGCGGATACGAGTCAACGGGCCTGCCTTGTACGAACACACTGGGCATGAGTGCGTTTCTCCTCGGGGTGTGGTGTCGCTGAGGGCGGTGGGTCATCGGGCTTCCGGCCTCCGAGGCCGCTCCCTACCCTCCGTCGCCCCTGACAACAGACCACACACAACGGCCCCTCGGCCACACCCGCAGACGCTTCCTGGCCGGTAAGAGCCGCGGCCGGCGCGCTCGCCTCAACGCGCTGTCGGACGCGGACCGTTCGGACCGCCACGGGGACAGGCGGAAGGGCCGCTGCCCCCGAGCGGCTGCGGCCCTTCCGACGTTCTGTGCGCGCGTGCGCGTTTTGTCAGAGTACGCGCACGGCACCCGTCGCCGGGTAACCGGACAGGTCCTGGATGACAACGCCCTTGGACGGGTTGGCCGCGTCCAGGTACTGGCCGTTGCCGATGTAGACGCCCACGTGGTACGCGGAGCCCTTGGCGCCCCAGTACAGGACGTCGCCCACCTGCAGGTTGGACAGGGACACGTCGGTGCCGGACATCGACTGGTCCTGCGAGACGCGCGGCAGGTCGACGCCGACCTGCTTGAACGCGGCCTGGACCAGGCCGGAGCAGTCCCACGCGTTGGGGCCGGTGCCGCCCATGACGTAGGCGTCGCCCACCTGGGCCTTGAGGAAGGCGATGACGGTCGCGACGGAGCCGCTGGCGGGCGCCGAGGCGGTCGTGGACGCGGAGAGGGTGGTCCGCTCCGAGGAACGCGAGGCGGCGGCCTCGGCGGCGGCCTTGCGGGCCTCCTCGGCCTTCTTCTTGGCTTCCGCCTTCTTCTTCGCCTCGGCGAGGTCCTTCTTGGCCTCCTTGGCGGCCGCGGCGGCGGCCGCGTCACGCTCGGCCTCCAGCTCGTAGTTCGCGGCGGCCTGCTGCGTGGCGTCCGCGGACTGGGCGACCTGGGCGGCCAGGTCGGCCGTGAGCGTGGGCAGTTCGAGCGTCTGCGTCGTCTCGGCGGCGCTCGCCGAGGCCGACGCGCCCGCCGCCGCCATGCTGAGGACGCCACCGGCAACACCGGCACGCACGGCGAGCGAAGTCGTCGCGCTGCGGCGGGGTTTCCGGTGGCTGCGTATGTGAGCGGTGTGGGACATGAGAACAACCGGTATCAGGGGCTCCTCCATACCTTCAAGAAACGTGTCCTGCGCCACAGTTGTTCAACCAGTCCCTCGAATCCCGGGCGTGGCGTTCTTTATTGACGCCGTAACGGACATTGCGGGCACAGCCCATCATGGCCGTGATCACGGTCTTTCATCGTTACGCCCGAATTGCCCCGCGCCTACCATCGGTTGGGACCGGTGGCCAAGCCCGGTTCTCAGAGACCTCTCATCGATGTGGTGGAGGTCACGCAACGGTTACGGCAGCGGCTGCGTCACGCGCGCACCCCTCGCCGTCACCCGCTCGTGAACGCGCGCACGCGTCCACATCGCGCCCCGCGACCCCCTCGCGGGTGTGAACGCCGCGCACTATCAAGCGGTGATGTCCAGCGCCAATTTGCATGCACGTGAAGACTCTTGATATGGAGACGTCGCTCCCGCACCCCTCCTCAACTGCGCCGACGAGCCAAAATGTCACCTCTGGTGATCGCTCGGACGCTTCACGTACGAAGATCACCGCTCATCCGACTTCATGATCCTTCGTCAGGTGGTGGAGATCACAAAGCTTGTGCAATACCCCGTGTCGCAGATCACAGACCGGCGGGCATAAGATGCGGGTCAGTTGGGCTTGTGACCTGCTTCACATGTTCGCGATCTTCGTCGGGACGAACGGGGCTCGTGGGGCACGTGAGGGGGAAGTGAACCCGACGCCATCGCCAGCAGTCAGTGCCGACTGAGAGGAGCGAGGAGCGGTGAACGCGTATGCGCCCATCCTCGTACTGGGAGCCCTCGGGGCAGGCTTTGCGATCTTCTCCGTGGTCATGGCCACGCTGATCGGTCCGAAGCGGTACAACCGGGCCAAGCTCGAGGCCTACGAGTGCGGGATCGAGCCGACCCCCACGCCGGCCGGCGGCGGGCGCTTCCCCATCAAGTACTACCTGACGGCGATGCTCTTCATCGTCTTCGACATCGAGATCGTCTTCCTCTACCCCTGGGCCGTCACCTTCGACGCCCTGGGTGTTTTCGGGCTCGTGGAGATGCTGCTCTTCGTGCTCACCGTCTTCGTCGCGTACGCGTACGTATGGCGGCGCGGCGGCCTGGAATGGGACTGAGGGGCCTTTAACTCATGGGACTCGAAGAAAAGCTGCCGAGCGGTTTCCTGCTGACCACCGTCGAGCAGGCCGCGGGCTGGGTGCGCAAGGCGTCCGTCTTCCCGGCCACCTTCGGCCTGGCCTGCTGCGCCATCGAGATGATGACCACCGGCGCCGGACGCTACGACCTGGCCCGCTTCGGCATGGAGGTCTTCCGCGGCTCACCCCGCCAGGCCGACCTCATGATCGTCGCCGGCCGGGTCAGCCAGAAGATGGCGCCGGTGCTGCGGCAGGTCTACGACCAGATGCCGAACCCCAAGTGGGTCATCTCCATGGGGGTCTGCGCCTCCTCGGGCGGCATGTTCAACAACTACGCGATCGTGCAAGGCGTCGACCACATCGTCCCCGTCGACATCTATCTCCCCGGCTGCCCGCCGCGGCCGGAGATGCTCATGGACGCCATCCTCAAGCTCCACCAGAAGATCCAGGGCTCCAAGCTCGGCGTGAACGCCGAGGAAGCGGCCCGGGAGGCGGAGGAAGCGGCGCTCAAGGCCCTGCCCACGATCGAGATGAAGGGGCTGCTGCGGTGAGCGACGCGAACGGGGTGAACCCCGAGAAGGACCTGGGCGCCTCGAACCTTCCCGGACAGCGGGGCGAGGGTGGCGAGGAGATCCGCGTCCAGCGCGGCATGTTCGGCGCCGACAACGGCGGCGACACCTCCGGCTACGGCGGCCTCGTCCGCTCGATCCGTCTCCCGGGACCCGCGGCCCGCCCCTACGGCGGCTGGTTCGACGAGGTCGCCGACGAGCTGGAGGGAGCCCTGGAGGAACAGGGCCTCCTGCCCGACAACGCCATCGAGAAGACGGTCGTCGACCGCGGCGAGCTCACCTTCCACATCGAGCGCGAGCACCTGCTGCGCGTCGCCCGCACCCTGCGCGACGACCCGGCCCTGCGCTTCGAGCTCTGCACGGGCGTCAGCGGCGTCCACTACCTGCACGACAAGGGCCGCGAGCTGCACGCCGTCTACCACCTGCGCTCGATCACCCACAACCGGCTGATCCGCCTGGAGGTCAGCGCCCCGGACGCCGACCCGAAGATCCCGTCCCTGGTCTCCGTGTACCCGACCAACGACTGGCACGAGCGCGAGACCTACGACTTCTTCGGGATCGTCTTCGACGGTCACCCGGCCCTGACGCGGATCATGATGCCGGACGACTGGCAGGGCCATCCGCAGCGCAAGGACTACCCCCTCGGCGGCATCCCCGTCGAGTACAAGGGCGCCCAGATCCCGGCTCCGGACCAGCGGAGGTCGTACTCGTGAGCACTTCGCACGCAACCCCCCGCGAGACCACCGAGGGCACCGTCTACACGGTCACCGGTGGCGACTGGGACGAGGTCGTCCAGTCCGCGGCCCGCGCCGACGACGAGCGCATCGTCGTCAACATGGGCCCCCAGCACCCGTCCACCCACGGAGTGCTGCGCCTGATCCTGGAGATCGAGGGCGAGACGGTCACCGAGGCCCGCTGCGGCATCGGCTACCTGCACACCGGCATCGAGAAGAACCTCGAGTTCCGCACGTGGACGCAGGGCACCACGTTCGTGACGCGCATGGACTACCTGACGTCCTTCTTCAACGAGACCGCCTACTGTCTCGCCGTCGAGAAGCTCCTCGGCATCGAGGACCAGATCACCGAGCGCGCCAAGATCATCCGAGTGCTCCTGATGGAGCTGAACCGGTTGTCCTCGCACCTGGTGTGCATCGCCACCGGCGGCATGGAACTCGGCGCCACCACGATCATGATCTACGGATTCCGTGATCGTGAAATGATTCTCGACATCTACGAGCTCATCACGGGCCTGCGGATGAACCACGCGTACATCCGCCCCGGCGGACTCGCCCAGGACCTGCCGCCCGGCGCGGTGGACCACATCCGCGAGTTCGTGAAGAAGATGAAGAAGAACCTCCCGGAGTACGACAAGCTCGCCACCGGGAACCCCATCTTCAAGGCCCGTATGCAGGACGTCGGTTACCTCGACCTGGCCGGCTGCATGGCCCTCGGCGCCACCGGCCCGATCCTGCGCTCCACCGGCCTGCCGCACGACCTGCGCAAGTCGCAGCCCTACTGCGACTACGAGACCTACGACTTCGAGGTCCCGACCGCCGACACCTGCGACTCCTACGGGCGGTTCCTGATCCGCCTGGAGGAGATGCGCCAGTCGCTGCACATCGTCGAGCAGTGCCTGGACCGGCTCCAGCCCGGCCCGGTCATGGTCGCCGACAAGAAGATCGCCTGGCCCGCCCAGCTCGCGCTCGGCCCCGACGGTCTCGGCAACTCCCTCGACCACATCAAGAAGATCATGGGTACCTCCATGGAGGCCCTGATCCACCACTTCAAGCTGGTCACCGAGGGCTTCCGCGTACCGCCGGGACAGGCGTACGCGGCCGTCGAGTCGCCCAAGGGCGAACTCGGGGTGCACGCGGTGTCCGACGGCGGCACCCGCCCCTTCCGGGTCCACTTCCGCGACCCGTCCTTCACCAACCTTCAGGCCATGGCGGCGATGTGCGAGGGCGGCCAGGTCGCCGACGTCATCGTCGCCGTCGCGTCCATCGACCCCGTGATGGGAGGCGTCGACCGGTGACCACCTCTTCTTCGGAGCGGGGCGTCAGCCTGGGCATGCCCGAACTGCCCGCGCCCGCCTACCCGGACGACGTCCGAGCCCGCCTCGAGACGGACGCGCGCGAGATCATCGCCCGCTACCCCGACTCCCGGTCCGCGCTCCTTCCGCTGCTGCATCTCGTGCAGGCGGAGGAAGGCCATGTCACGCGCACCGGGATGCAGTTCTGCGCGGACGTGCTCGGCCTGACCACGGCCGAGGTCACCGCGGTCGCCACCTTCTACACGATGTACCGGCGGCGGCCGAGCGGCGACTACCAGGTCGGCGTCTGCACCAACACACTGTGCGCGGTGATGGGCGGCGACGCGATCTTCGAGTCCCTCCAGGAGCACCTGGGCGTCGGCAACGGCGGGACCACCGAGGACGGCAAGGTCACGCTGGAGCACATCGAGTGCAACGCGGCCTGCGACTTCGCGCCGGTCGTGATGGTCAACTGGGAGTTCTTCGACAACCAGACCCCGGGCAGCGCGAAACGCCTCGTCGACGACCTGATCGCGGGCCGTCCGGTGCAGCCCACGCGCGGGGCGCCGCTGTGCACCTTCAAGGAGACCGCGCGGATCCTCGCCGGCTTCCCCGACGAGCGGCCAGGTGCCGTCGAGGCAAGCGGCGCGGCAGGACCCGCTTCGCTGGTGGGCCTCCGCCTGGCCAGGGGAGAGGCCGCACCCGCACGCGTGGTCCATCCGCGCGACGGCGGTCCGCACGACGCCGGCACGCCTGACGCCGGTCCGCACGACGCGCCGCAGGACAGGGCGCCGCAGGACCGGACCGTGCACGAGCCGTCACCGACCGAGCATCTGAGTTCGCACGACGCGCCGCAGGACACGTCGGCCTCCGACCCGACCCACCCGGCGGGGCCTGTCGCCGAGGAGGGGGAGTGATGACCTTGGCACCCGAGCTGAAAGACACCAGCCCCGAGAAGCTGCTCGCACCCGTGCTGTCGGCCTTCTGGGACGAGGACAGGTCCTGGACGCTGGACGTCTACAAGAGGCACGAGGGATACGAGGGCCTGCGCAAGGCGCTCGCGATGTCGCCGGACGACCTGATCGCGTACGTCAAGGACTCCGGTCTGCGCGGTCGCGGCGGCGCGGGATTCCCCACGGGAATGAAATGGCAGTTCATTCCCCAGGGGGATGGAAAGCCGCACTATCTAGTTGTCAACGCCGACGAATCGGAGCCCGGAACCTGCAAGGACATTCCGCTCCTCTTCGCGAACCCGCATAGCCTCATCGAGGGCATGATCATCGCGTGTTATGCCATCAGGTCGTTGCATGCCTTCATCTATCTGCGCGGTGAAGTGGTGCCAGTGCTGCGGCGGTTGCACTCGGCCGTGAGCGAGGCCTACGCGGCCGGCTACCTCGGGAAGAACATCCTGGGCAGCGGGCTCGATCTCGACATCACCGTGCACGCGGGCGCGGGCGCGTACATCTGCGGTGAGGAGACCGCACTCCTCGACTCGCTCGAAGGCCGTCGTGGTCAACCGCGGCTCCGTCCCCCCTTTCCTGCGGTCGCAGGCCTCTATGCCTGCCCGACTGTGGTGAATAACGTCGAATCGATCGCGTCGGTTCCCGCGATTCTGCATCGGGGCAAAGAATGGTTCCGGTCGATGGGAAGCGAGAAGTCCCCGGGCTTCACGCTCTATTCGCTCAGCGGCCACGTCGCCAGCCCCGGCCAGTACGAGGCCCCGCTCGGCATCACACTGCGCCAGCTGCTGGAGATGAGCGGCGGCATGCGACCCGGGCACCGGCTCAAGTTCTGGACGCCGGGCGGCTCCTCGACGCCGATGTTCACCGACGAGCACCTCGACGTCCCTCTTGACTACGAAGGAGTGGGTGCCGCGGGTTCCATGCTCGGCACCAAAGCTCTGCAGTGCTTCGACGAGACCACCTGCGTCGTGCGCGCCGTCACCCGCTGGACCGAGTTCTACGCCCACGAGTCCTGCGGCAAGTGCACGCCCTGCCGCGAAGGCACGTACTGGCTGGTGCAGTTGCTGCGCGACATCGAGGCCGGCAAGGGCGTCATGTCCGACCTCGACAAGCTGAACGACATCGCCGACAACATCAACGGCAAGTCGTTCTGCGCCCTCGGCGACGGCGCCGCCTCGCCGATCTTCTCCTCGCTGAAGTACTTCCGCGAGGAGTACGAGCAGCACATCACGGGCCGCGGCTGCCCCTTCGACCCGGCCAAGTCCACGGTCTGGGCCGACTCCCGCACGGAGGTGAACGCATGACGGTGACCACGAGCGCTCCCTCGGGCGGGGGAGAGGCGGCGGTCCCGCCGGAGGATCTCGTCTCGCTGACCATCGACGGCGCCGAGATCAGCGTGCCCAAGGGCACCCTGGTCATCCGGGCCGCCGAGCAGCTCGGCATCGAGATCCCGCGCTTCTGCGACCACCCCCTGCTCGACCCGGCCGGCGCCTGCCGCCAGTGCATCGTCGAGGTCGAGGGCCAGCGCAAGCCGATGGCGTCGTGCACCATCACCTGCACCGACGGCATGGTGGTGAAGACCCACCTCACCTCGCCGGCCGCCGAGAAGGCGCAGCACGGTGTGATGGAGCTCCTCCTCATCAACCACCCCCTCGACTGCCCGGTCTGCGACAAGGGCGGCGAGTGCCCCTTGCAGAACCAGGCCATGTCGCACGGCCAGTCCGAGTCCCGCTTCGAGGGCAAGAAGCGGACGTACGAGAAGCCGGTGCCGATCTCCACGCAGGTGCTGCTCGACCGTGAGCGGTGCGTGCTGTGCGCCCGCTGCACCCGGTTCTCCAACCAGGTCGCGGGCGACCCGATGATCGAGCTGGTCGAACGCGGTGCGCTCCAGCAGGTCGGTACCGGTGAGGGTGACCCGTTCGAGTCGTACTTCTCCGGCAACACCATCCAGATCTGCCCGGTCGGCGCGCTCACCTCGGCGGCGTACCGCTTCCGCTCCCGCCCCTTCGACCTGGTCTCCACGCCGAGCGTGTGCGAGCACTGCTCCGGCGGCTGCGCCACCCGCACCGACCACCGGCGCGGCAAGGTCATGCGCAAGCTCGCCGCCAACGACCCCGAGGTCAACGAGGAGTGGATCTGCGACAAGGGGCGGTTCGCCTTCCGGTACGCGCAGCAGCGCGACCGGCTGGAGACGCCCCTGGTCCGCAACCCCGAGGGTGACCTCGTCCCGGCCTCCTGGCCGGAGGCGCTGGAGATCGCCGCGCAGGGCCTGCTCGCCTCGCGCGGCCGGACCGGTGTGCTGACCGGCGGCCGGCTCACCATCGAGGACGCCTACGCGTACAGCAAGTTCACGCGCGTGGCGCTCGACACCAACGACATCGACTTCCGCGCGCGCGTGCACAGCGGCGAGGAGGCCGACTTCCTGGCCGCCCGGATCGCCGGCCACGGCCGCGACCTCGACGGTACGGGCGTCACGTACACCGCGCTGGAGAAGGCCCCCGCGGTCCTGCTGGTCGGGTTCGAGGCCGAGGAGGAGGCGCCCGGTGTCTTCCTGCGGCTGCGCAAGGCCTGGCGCAAGCACGGACAGAAGGTCTTCTCGCTGGCCACGTACGCCACGCGCGGCCTGACCAAGGCGGGCGGCACGCTGCTGCCGGCCGCCCCCGGCACCGAGACCGAGTGGCTGGACGCGCTCGCGGGCGGCGTCGGCCTGGAGGAGGGCGGCGCGCAGGCCGCCGAGGCGCTGCGGGCCGAGGGCGCGGTCATCGTCGTCGGCGAGCGGCTGGCCGCCGTGGCGGGCGGACTGACCGCCGCCGTACGGGCCGCGTCCGCGACCGGGGCCCAGCTGGTGTGGATCCCGCGCAGGGCGGGGGAGCGCGGTGCCGTCGAGGCCGGTGCGCTGCCGACGCTGCTGCCGGGCGGCCGTCCGGCCACCGACCCGCGTGCGCGTGAGGAGGTCGCCGCCGCCTGGGGCGTCGCCGAACTCCCGCACCGCTACGGCCGGGACACCACGCAGATCATCGAGGCCGCCACCACCGGCGAGCTCCAGGCGCTGCTCGTCGCCGGCGTCGAGGTCGCCGACCTGCCCGACCCGGCACGCGCGCGTGAGGCGCTCGGCGAGGTCGGCTTCCTGGTCTCGCTGGAGCTGCGGCCCAGCGAGGTCACCGAGCTCGCGGACGTCGTCCTGCCGGTCGCCGCGGTCGCCGAGAAGGCCGGCACCTTCCTCAACTGGGAAGGCAGGGTGCGCTTCTTCGAGGCCGCGCTCAAGCCCGACCAGATGACCCGCCGCCTCGCGCCGACCGACGCGCGCGTGCTGCAGATGCTGGCCGACGCCATGGACGTCCACCTGGGTCTGCCGGACCTGCGGACCGTGCGCGGCGAGATCGACCGGCTCGGCGCCTGGGACGGCCCTCGGGCCACCGAACCGCTGGAGACGGCGGCCCAGTTGCCGAGGCCCGCCGCAGGAGAGGCCGTCCTCGCCGGACACCGGCTGCTGCTCGACCAGGGCCGCCTCCAGGAGGGCGACGAGGCGCTCGCGGGCACCCGGCACGCCGCCCACGCGCGCGTGTCGGCCGCGACCGCCGCCGAGGTCGGCGTCAAGGACGGCGACGTCCTGGCCGTGACCGGCTCCTCCGGAGTCGTCGAACTCCCGCTCCAGGTCACCGAGATGCCCGACCGCGTGGTCTGGCTGCCGCTGAACTCCGTGGGCGGGGGCGTCGCCTCCGACGCCGGTGTGCTGCCCGGCTCTCTCGTCCGCATCGGCCCGGCGACGCCCGCAGCCGAAGCCCCCAAGGAGGTGGAGGCATGAGCCCGTCCCTCGCGGCGGAAGACCTCTCGATGTTCGGCACCGACCCCTGGTGGCTCGTTGTCGTCAAGGCCGTCTTCTGCTTCGCGTTCCTGATGGTGACCGTGCTGTTCTCCATCGTCTGGGAGCGCAAGGTCGTCGCCTGGATGCAGCTGCGCATCGGCCCCAACCGGCACGGCCCCTGGGGCATGCTCCAGTCGCTCGCCGACGGCGTGAAGCTGATGCTCAAGGAAGACGTCATCGTCAAGCGCGCGGACAAGGTGGTCTACATCCTCGCGCCGATCATCGCGGCCATCCCGGCCTTCATGGCGATCGCGGTGATCCCCTTCGGCCCGGCCGGCAACGAGATCTCGATCTTCGGCCAGCGCACCACGATGCAGCTCACCGACCTGCCGATCGCGATGCTCTACATCCTCGCGGTCGCCTCGGTCGGCATCTACGGCATCGTGCTCGCCGGCTGGAGTTCCGGATCGACCTACCCGCTCCTCGGCGGCCTGCGCTCCTGCGCGCAGATGATCTCGTACGAGATCGCCATGGGCGCCGCCTTCGCCTCGGTGTTCCTCTACTCCGGGTCGATGTCGACCTCGGCGATCGTCGAGGCGCAGCAGGACCGCTGGTACGTCATCCTGCTGCCGGTCTCCTTCATCATCTACATCGTCACGATGGTCGGCGAGACCAACCGCGCCCCCTTCGACATGCCGGAGTCCGAGGGCGACCTCGTCGGCGGCTTCAACACCGAGTACTCGTCGATCAAGTTCGCGCTGTTCATGCTCGCCGAGTACGTGAACATGGTGACGGTCTCGGCGGTGTCCGTGACCCTCTTCCTCGGCGGCTGGCGGGCCCCCTGGCCCATCAGCACCTTCTGGGAGGGCGCCAACCACGGCTGGTGGCCGCTGCTCTGGTTCGTCATCAAGGTCCAGCTGCTGCTGTTCTTCTTCATCTGGCTGCGCGGCACGCTCCCTCGCGTCCGCTACGACCAGTTGATGAAGCTCGGCTGGAAGGTTCTGATCCCGGTCTCCGTGGTGTGGCTGATGCTCGTCGCGACCGTGCGGACCCTCAGGAACGAGAACTACGACTTCGCCGACATCGCCCTCTACATCGGCGGCGGTGTCCTGGTCCTGCTGTTGCTCTCCTTCGTCGCCGACATGTTCCGCGGCAAGTCCAAGGAGGACGAGCCCGCGGCGGCCGTCGGATTCGACCCGATGGCCGGCGGATTCCCCGTACCGCCGCTGCCCGGACAGGAGTTGCCGGCCGTGCCGAGGCGTCGCTCGCGGCAGGAGCGGGAGCTGATTGTCAGTGGTGGCGTGAATACTCAGAGTGACGACGGATCTCTGGATGGAAAGGAGGCGTCCGATGGCTGAGGAGCCCAAGGAGACCAAGCCCGGTTTCATGAACCCTGTCGCCGGCTTCGGCGTGACCTTCAAGGCCATGTTCAAGAAGCGGCTGACCGAGCAGTACCCGGAGCAGCAGAAGACCACCGCTCCCCGCTTCCACGGACGGCACCAGCTCAACCGCCATCCGGACGGCCTGGAGAAGTGCGTCGGCTGCGAGCTGTGCGCCTGGGCCTGCCCCGCCGACGCCATCTATGTGGAGGGCGCCGACAACACGGACGAGGAGCGCTACTCGCCGGGCGAGCGGTACGGCCGCGTCTACCAGATCAACTACGCCCGCTGCATCCTGTGCGGCCTGTGCATCGAGGCGTGCCCCACGCGCGCGTTGACGATGACCAACGAGTTCGAGCTCGCCGACTCCAGCCGCGCGAACCTGATCTACACCAAGGAGCAGCTGCTCGCCGGTCTGGAAGACGGCATGGTCGACACGCCCCACGCGATCTACCCGGGCACCGACGAGCAGGACTACTACCGGGGCCTGGTGACCGAGGCCGCGCCCGGCACGGTCCAGCAGGTCGCCGTGTCCAAGGGCGAGCTGCATCCATCGGCAAGCCCTTCGGGCGCGTCCGAGGAAGAGGAGGCGACGGCATGAGCAATCTCGCCGCCTACTCCACCTCGACCGGCGAGGCCTTCCAGTTCTGGGTGCTCGGCACCGTCGCCGTGCTCGGCGCCCTGGCCACCGTGTTCATGAAGAAGGCCGTGCACAGCGCGCTGTCGCTCGCCGGGACCATGATCATCCTGGCGGTGTTCTACCTCGCCAACGGCGCCTACTTCCTGGGCATCGTGCAGATCGTCGTCTACACCGGCGCGATCATGATGCTGTTCCTCTTCGTGGTGATGCTCGTCGGCGTCACGGCCGCCGACTCCCTGAAGGAGACCATCAAGGGCCAGCGCTGGCTGGCCCTTCTCTGCGGGCTCGGCTTCGGCATCCTGCTGATCGCGGGCATCGGCAACGCCTCGCTCACGGAGTTCAACGGCCTGGCGCAGGCGAACGCGAACGGCAACGTGGAGGGCCTCGCGAATTTCATCTTCACCAAGTACGTCTTCGCCTTCGAAATCACCGGCGCCCTGCTGATCACGGCCGCCGTCGGCGCCATGGTGCTCACCCACCGCGAGCGCACCGAGCGCGCCAAGACCCAGCGCGAGCTGGCCGAGGAGCGCGTCCGCGCGGGCAAGCACGTACCGCCGCTGCCGGCCCCCGGCGTCTACGCCCGGCACAACGCCGTGGACATCGCGGGCCTGCTGCCCGACGGCACCCCGTCGGAGCTCACGGTCAGCAAGACGCTCCGCGAGCGCGGCCAGATCCGGGACGTCTCCCAGGAGGCGCTCAACGACCTCAAGGCGCTGGAGCAGCGCTCCGAGGAACGCCTGGAGCGCACCGCGGTCGAGCCGGCCAACCTCAAGCGGGCCGAGGAGGCGTCGAAGTGAACCCCGTCAACTACCTCTACCTCGCGGCCCTGTTGTTCACGATCGGCGCCACCGGCGTACTGATCAGGCGCAACGCGATCGTCGTGTTCATGTGCATCGAGCTCATGCTCAACGCCTGCAACCTCGCGTTCGTCGCCTTCTCCCGGATGCACGGCAATCTCGACGGCCAGATCATCGCGTTCTTCACGATGGTCGTCGCCGCCGCCGAGGTCGTGGTCGGGCTCGCGATCATCGTGTCCCTGTTCCGTTCCCGCCACTCGGCGTCGGTCGACGACGCCAGCCTGATGAAGCTCTGAGGGGTCGGAAGAATCGTGGAGAACCTGATTGCGCTGCTGGTGGCGGCGCCCCTGCTCGGAGCGGCCGTACTGCTGTGCGGCGGCCGGCGCCTGGACCGCGTCGGCCACTGGATCGGCACCCTGCTCGCGGCCGTCTCCTTCGTGCTCGGCCTCGTCCTCTTCGCCGACCTGCTCGGCAAGAACGCCGAACACCGGACCCTGACGAGCCACCTGTTCAGCTGGGTCCCGGTCGAGGGCTTCCAGGCGGACGTCGCCTTCCGCCTCGACCAGCTGTCGATGACGTTCGTGCTGCTGATCACGGGCGTCGGCTCGCTGATCCACCTGTACTCGGTCGGGTACATGGAGCACGACGAGCGGCGCCGCCGCTTCTTCGGCTACCTGAACCTGTTCCTCGCGGCGATGCTGATCCTCGTCCTCGCCGACAACTACCTGCTGCTGTACGTCGGCTGGGAGGGCGTGGGTCTCGCGTCCTACCTGCTCATCGGCTTCTGGCAGCACAAGCCCAGCGCCGCCACCGCCGCGAAGAAGGCCTTCCTGGTCAACCGCGTCGGCGACATGGGCCTGTCGATCGCCATCATGCTGATGTTCACGACGTTCGGGACGTTCGCCTTCGGCCCCGTCCTCGGCTCGCACGAGGAGCCCGGACTCGTCACCGGCGCCTCCGAGGCCACGCTCACCGGCATCGCCCTGATGCTGCTGCTCGCCGCCTGCGGCAAGTCCGCCCAGGTGCCGCTCCAGTCCTGGCTCGGGGACGCGATGGAGGGCCCGACCCCGGTCTCGGCCCTGATCCACGCCGCGACGATGGTGACCGCGGGCGTCTACCTGATCGTCCGCTCCGCCAACATCTTCAACCTCGCCCCGGACGCGCAGCTCGTCGTCACCGTCGTCGGTGCCGTCACGCTCCTGTTCGGTGCGATCGTCGGTTGCGCGAAGGACGACATCAAGAAGGCGCTGGCCGGCTCGACCATGTCGCAGATCGGCTACATGGTCCTCGCCGCGGGCCTCGGCCCCATCGGCTACGTCTTCGCGATCATGCACCTGGTGACGCACGGCTTCTTCAAGGCCGGGCTGTTCCTCGGCGCCGGTTCGGTCATGCACGGCATGAACGACGAGGTCGACATGCGCAAGTACGGCGGCCTGCGCAAGTACATGCCGGTCACCTTCGTGACGTTCGGCCTCGGCTACCTCGCCATCATCGGCTTCCCGGGTCTGTCCGGCTTCTTCTCCAAGGACAAGATCATCGAGGCGGCCTTCGCCAAGGGCGGCACCGAGGGCTGGATCCTCGGCGCCTGCGCCCTGCTGGGCGCGGCCATCACCGCCTTCTACATGACGCGCGTGATGCTGATGACGTTCTTCGGAGAAGAACGCTGGAGGAACCAGCCGACCCGCTCCCCGGAGGCGCCCAGCGCGGAGCCCGCCGCCGAGCACCACGGCGAGCACGCGGAGCCGCACCCGCACGAGTCGCCGCGCTCCATGACGATCCCGATGATCGTGCTGGCCTTCGGATCGGTCTTCGCGGGCGGCTTCTTCAGCATCGGTGACCGTTTCCTGCACTGGCTGGAGCCCGTCACCGGGCACAGCCACGGAGACGCGCCGATCAGCGCGGCCACGGTCACGGCGGCCACCGTGACGGTGATGGTCATCGGCGTCGCGATCGCCTGGCTCCAGTACGGGCGCCGCCCGGTCCCGGCCGTCGCCCCGCGCGGGTCGCTGCTCACCCGGGCCGCCCGGCGCGACCTGCTCCAGGACGACTTCAACCACGTGGTCCTGGTCCGCGGCGGCGAGCACCTCACGCGGTCCCTGGTGTACGTCGACCACACCCTGGTCGACGGAGTCGTCAACGGCACGGCGGCCTCGGTCGGCGGCCTCTCCGGACGGCTGCGCAGGCTCCAGAACGGCTACGCGCGGTCGTACGCGGTCTCGATGTTCGGCGGTGCGGCGGTTCTCATCGCCGCGACCCTGCTGATGAGGGCGGTCTGATACCGATGTCCTTTCCTCTGCTGACAGCGACGGCGGCGCTCCCCGCGATCGGGGCGGTCGTCACGGCCGCCGTACCGGCCGCGCAGCGCACCGCCGCCAAGTGGCTGGCGCTGCTCGTCTCGCTCGCCACCCTCGCCCTCGCGATCACCGTCCTGGTCCGCTTCGACCCGGACGGCGACCGCTACCAGCTCACCGAATCCCACTCCTGGATCGCGGACTTCGGAGTCCGCTACGAACTGGGTGTGGACGGCATCGGGGTGTCGCTCCTCGCGCTCACCGCCCTGCTGATCCCGTTCATCATCCTGGCGGGCTGGCACGACGCCGACCCGCTGGAGACCGGCAGCAAGCGGTGGCGGCCGACGCAGGGCTTCTTCGCCCTGATCCTGGCCGTCGAGGCGATGGTGATCATCTCCTTCGAGGCCACCGACGTCTTCCTCTTCTACATCTTCTTCGAAGCCATGCTGATCCCGATGTACTTCCTCATCGGCGGCTTCGGGGACCGGGCCCACGAGCACGGCGAGGAGGCGGCGTCCACGCAACGGTCGTACGCCGCCGTGAAGTTCCTGCTCTACAACCTGGTCGGCGGTCTGATCATGCTGGCCGCGGTGATCGGCCTGTACGTGGTCGCCGGGAACTTCAGCCTCCAGGAGATCGCCGAGGCGCGGGCCAACGGCTCGCTCGACATGGCGACCAACACCGAACGCTGGCTGTTCCTGGGCTTCTTCTTCGCGTTCGCGGTGAAGGCGCCGCTGTGGCCGCTGCACACCTGGCTGCCCAACGCGATGGGCGAGGCCACCGCCCCGGTCGCCGTCCTCATCACGGCGGTCGTCGACAAGGTCGGCACCTTCGCGATGCTCCGCTTCTGCCTCCAGCTCTTCCCGGAGGCGTCGAAGTGGGCGACGCCCGCGATCCTCGTCCTGGCGCTGATCAGCATCGTCTACGGGGCGCTGCTCGCCGTCGGCCAGCGGGACATCAAGCGGCTGGTGGCGTACGCGTCGATCTCGCACTTCGGCTTCATCATCATGGGCATCTTCGCGATGACCAGCCAGGGCCAGTCCGGCGCGACGCTCTACATGGTCAACCACGGTATTTCCACGGCCGCGTTGATGCTGGTCGCGGGCTTCCTGATCTCGCGGCGCGGCTCGCGGCTCATCGCCGACTACGGCGGTGTGCAGAAGGTCGCCCCGGTGCTCGCCGGCACGTTCCTGATCGGTGGCCTCGCGACCCTGTCGCTGCCCGGACTCGCGCCGTTCGTCAGTGAGTTCCTGGTGCTGGTCGGCACGTTCTCCCGCTACCCGGTGATCGGCATCATCGCCACCTTCGGCATCGTGCTCGCCGCGCTCTACACCCTCGTCCTCTACCAGCGGACGATGACGGGCCCGGTGAAGGCCGAGGTGTCCGCGATGCCGGACCTGCGGGTCCGTGAGCTCGTGGTCGTCGCACCGCTGATCGTCCTGCTGATCTTCCTCGGGGTCTATCCGAAGCCGGTCACGGACATCGTCAACCCGGCGGTCAAGTCGACCTTGTCCGACGTACAGAAGAAGGACCCCCAGCCCGAGGTGGAGGCGGCCAAGTGAGCGCAACAGCCGTCCACAGCCTGTGGACAACCGCGGCCGATCCGATCTCGAAGATCGACGCGCCGAAGATCGAATACGGACAATTGTCGCCCACGCTGATCGTCGTCGGTGCGGCGATCGTCGGGGTGCTCGTCGAGGCGTTCGTCCCGCGCAAGCAGCGGTACTACGTCCAGGTGTTCCTGTCCGCCGTGGCACTGGCCGCCGCCTTCGCCGCGGTCGTCGCCCTCGCGGCCGACGGGTACGCCACGACGAAGGCCGGGATCGCGGCGATGGGCGCCATCGCCGTCGACGGACCGGCGCTCTTCCTTCAGGGCACCATCCTGCTGGCGGGCCTGGTCGGCCTGTTCACGTTCGCCGAACGCCGGCTCGATCCCGAGGCGCACGGCAACCGGGTCGACTCCTTCGCCGCCCAGGCCGCCTCGGTGCCGGGCAGCGACAGCGAGAAGGCGGCCGTGAAGGCCGGGTTCACCACCACCGAGGTGTTCCCGCTGCTGCTCTTCGCCGTCGCCGGCATGCTGATCTTCCCCGCGGCCAACGACCTGCTGACGCTGTTCGTGGCCCTGGAGGTCTTCTCCCTGCCGCTGTACCTGATGTGCGCGCTGGCCCGCCGCAAGCGGCTCATGTCGCAGGAGGCCGCGGTCAAGTACTTCCTGCTCGGCGCCTTCGCCTCCGCGTTCACCCTGTTCGGCATCGCGCTGCTCTACGGCTACGCGGGCTCGGTGTCGTACGCCACGATCGCGCAGGTCGTCGACGGCACGGTCACGAACGTCGACCCGGCGCTCGCGGACACCATGGGCAACGACGCGCTGCTGCTGATCGGCGGCGCGATGATCGTGATGGGCCTGCTGTTCAAGGTCGGCGCGGTCCCGTTCCACATGTGGACGCCGGACGTCTACCAGGGCGCGCCGACGCCGGTGACCGGGTTCATGGCGGCGGCGACGAAGGTGGCCGCGTTCGGTGCCCTGCTGCGGTTGCTGTACGTCGTCCTGCCCGGTCTGCGCTGGGACTGGCGGCCGGTCATGTGGGGCGTCGCCATCGTCACCATGCTCGGCGGCGCGATCGTCGCGATCACGCAGACCGACATCAAGCGGCTGCTGGCGTACTCGTCGATCGCGCACGCGGGCTTCATCCTCGCGGGCGTCATCGCGACCACGCCGGACGGGGTGTCGTCCGTCCTCTTCTACCTGGCCGCGTACTCGTTCGTGACGATCGGCGCGTTCGCGGTGGTCACGCTGGTCCGCGACGCCGGCGGCGAGGCCACGCACCTGTCCAAGTGGGCGGGGCTCGGCCGCCGTTCGCCGCTGGTCGCGGCCGTGTTCGCGGTGTTCCTGCTGGCCTTCGCCGGCATTCCGCTGACCTCCGGGTTCGCCGGGAAGTTCGCCGTGTTCAAGGCGGCGGCGGAGGGCGGCGCGGCACCGCTGGTCGTGGTCGGTGTGATCTCGTCGGCGATCGCGGCGTTCTTCTACATCCGCGTCATCGTGCTGATGTTCTTCAGCGAGCCGCGGCCCGAGGGCCCGACGGTCGCCGTGCCGTCGCCGCTGACGATGACGGCGATCGGCGTCGGTGTCGCGGTCACGCTGGTGCTCGGTGTGGCGCCGCAGTACTTCCTGGACCTGGCCAACCAGGCGGGAGTGTTCGTGCGCTGACCCGCGGTCGGCTGCGAAGGGCCCCGGTCTCCCCTTGTGGGACCGGGGCCCTTTCGGGTGCGCTCAGGCCGGGCACGTCACCGTCGGGTTGAAGGCCGTGAAGAGTCCGTCGGGGTTCCTCTTGTAGATCCACGCGTGCAGCGAGTAGACCTTCAGCACCGTGTCGTGGGAGAAGGTCTGACCGAACAGCGTCGGGGCCGTGGTCACGGCCGTGTCCGGAACGATCCACTCCACCCCGACCAGCTTGCGGGTGCTGGTGGTGGATCCGCCCTCGTACAGCAGGGCCTCGGGCTTGGCGGGATCGACAGCGGGGTCGGCCAGCAGCTGCCCGTTGACGTAGTGGTAGCCCATGTGGGGCACGCACGCGTTGGTGCGCGCGTAGCCGCCCGTGGGGGCGAAGGGCTCGTACGCGTACTTGCCGGTCGCCGCGTACGTGGGGACCAGGGCGGCCCAGGCGTCGTCCGCGGGCGCGGCCTGCGCGGGCGCGGCGGTCAGGGAGAAGGCACCGGCTATCGCCGCGGCGACGGCGGCCTTGAGGGGCCGAGAGAACATGCGAGGGCTCCTTGAAGCGGAAGGGGCGCGCACCGGTCGAGGCGCGCTGTCCGGGAGGCGGGCCTCCCCTGCCCGCCTGAGCAGCATGTCCCCGGAGGCCGGAGCGCCTCCATGTGACGCGGACCATTGGAGTGAACGCGGAGCGTCACGGGACGGGCCTGTGGATAACTCCGGCGCTGTCGGTGCGGGCCCCTATCGTGGAGGCAGTGGTCGAGGGACGACGTACGGGGGACAGGACTATGGGTGGGATGGGCGGGATCAGCGAGATGCCAGGGGTGACCGAGGTGGCAGGGCCCGCCGGGGCGGCCGGGAGCGAGGCGCTGGCCGCGCTGCACCGGGTGTTCGGGTACGACGCCTTCCGGGGTGAGCAGGAAGCCGTCATCGAACATGTGGTCGCGGGCGGCGACGCCGTCGTGCTCATGCCGACCGGCGGCGGCAAGTCACTGTGCTACCAGATCCCGTCCCTGGTCAGACCCGGTACGGGCATCGTCGTCTCGCCGCTCATCGCGCTGATGCAGGACCAGGTGGACGCGCTGCGGGCGCTCGGCGTGCGCGCCGGGTTCATGAACTCCACGCAGGACTTCGACGAGCGGCGGGTGGTGGAGGCCGAGTTCCTCGCGGGCGAGCTGGACCTGCTCTATCTGGCGCCCGAGCGGCTGCGGCTGGACTCCACCCTCGACCTGCTCTCCCGCGGCAAGATCGCGGTCTTCGCGATCGACGAGGCGCACTGCGTGTCCCAGTGGGGCCACGACTTCCGCCCCGACTACCTCGCCCTGTCCCTGCTCGGCGAGCGCTGGCCCGACGTCCCGCGCATCGCGCTGACGGCCACGGCCACGCACGCGACGCACCAGGAGATCACCCAGCGGCTGAACATGCCGGCCGCCCGGCACTTCGTGGCGAGCTTCGACCGGCCCAACATCCAGTACCGGATCGTGCCCAAGGCCGACCCCAAGAAGCAGCTGCTGAGCTTCCTGCGCCAGGAGCACGAGGGCGACGCCGGCATCGTGTACTGCCTGTCGCGCAAGTCGGTGGATGCCACGGCCGAGTTCCTCGCCAAGAACGGCATCGAGGCGGTCCCGTACCACGCCGGCCTGGACGCGGGCACGCGCGCGGCGCACCAGTCCCGGTTCCTGCGGGAGGACGGCCTGGTCGTCGTCGCGACCATCGCCTTCGGCATGGGCATCGACAAGCCGGACGTCCGCTTCGTCGCCCACCTCGACCTGCCGAAGTCGGTCGAGGGCTACTACCAGGAGACCGGCCGCGCGGGACGCGACGGACTGCCCTCGACGGCCTGGATGGCCTACGGCCTCAACGACGTCATACAGCAGCGCAAGATGATCCAGTCGAGCGAGGGCGACGAGGCGTTCCGCCGCCGCGCCGCCGCCCACCTGGACTCGATGCTGGCCCTGTGCGAGACCGCGCAGTGCCGCCGCGGGCAGTTGCTGAACTACTTCGGCCAGGAGCCGGACCCGGTGGGCTGCGGCAACTGCGACACCTGCCTCACCCCACCCGAGACCTGGGACGGCACCATCGCGGCGCAGAAGGTGCTGTCGACGGTGGTGCGGCTCCAGCGGGAGCGGGGGCAGAAGTTCGGCGCGGTGCAGATCGTCGACATCCTGCTGGGCCGGCGCACCGCCAAGGTCATCCAGTTCGACCACGACCAGCTGTCCGTCTTCGGCATCGGCGAGGAGCTGACCGAGGCCGAATGGCGCGGTGTCGTACGGCAGTTGCTGGCGCAGGGGCTGCTCGCAGTGGAGGGGGAGTACGGCACGCTGACGCTGACCGAGGCCAGCGGGGCGGTGCTGCGGCGGGAGCGGGAGGTGCCGCTGCGGAAGGAACCCAAGAAGCCGACGGTGGCGAAGACGCCGGGCTCCTCGTCCTCCTCCGGAAGGGGCAAGTCGAAGCCCGCCGCGGTCGAACTGCCCGAGGCGCTGCTTCCCGCCTTCGAGGCGCTGCGGGCCTGGCGCGCCGAGCAGGCGAAGGAACAGGGCGTCCCGGCCTACGTGATCTTCCACGACGCCACGCTCCGGGAGATCGTGACGGTCTGGCCGACGTCGGTGGGGCAGCTCGGTGAGGTCGGCGGGGTCGGCGAGAAGAAGCTGGCGACGTACGGGGAAGGCGTCCTGGCCGTGCTGGCCGGGATGGGGGAGCCGACGGCGGAGGCTCAGAAGGCCGACGACGGGGCCGCGCCGGAACCGGACGACTGGCCCGAGATGGACGAGGAGCCGGAGCCCGACTGGACGTAGCCGTGGGCCCGGCACCCGTCACAGCGCCCGCGACGCGTACGCCCTGACGTCGGCGTCCGAGTCGGCCGTGGCCGTGGCCAGGGCGGCGCGGGCGGCCTCGGTGGCCCTGTGCCGGGTCAGGGCCATGACCGCCGCCTTGCGGACATCGGCGTTCGGGTCGGTGAGCGCCTTGGCCAGGGCGGGGACGGCGGTGTCGGCCTCCGCTCCGGAGAGGGCGGTCGCCGCTCCGGAGCGCACCTGCCAGGTGGCGTCGGCCAAGGCGGCGACGGCGCGCTCGGCGAGCGGTCCGGGGCAACCGGTGGTGCCCAGGGCGGCGTAGGCGGCGCCTCGTACCAGGGCGTCGGCGTCCGCCGTGAGCGTGGCGAGCGCCGGCAGGACGACGTCGAGGCGCCCTGTGGACACCGTCGCCAGGGCCTTGGCGAAGGTGACACGGACCTCGCGGGACGGGTCGGACGTCGCCGCGCGGGCCAGTTCCTCGGCGGCGTCGACCGAGACGAGGGCGCGTACGGCCTCGATGCGGACGGCGATGTCGTCGTCCGTCAGGGAGCCCGTGAACAGCGCGGTGTCGCCCAGCCGCAGGGCACGCAGGACGTCGAGGGCGGCAGCGCGCACGACCGGGTCGGGTTCGCGGAGGGCGACGGCGAGGCCCTCGCGCAGGGCGGGTTCGGGCGGGAGCGCCTCGACCAGCTCGCGCAGCGAGGCCGCGGCGGCGGCACGGACCTCGACGGCGGGGTCGCGGAGCGCGTCGGCCAGGGCGGGGCCGGTGCCCGGGGGCAGGGTCTCGGTGAGCACGGCGACGGCCTCACGTCGCACCGCGGCCGCAGGGTCGGTCAAGTAGGGCCGCAGGGCGTGGAGTTCCGGCTCCTCCTCGGCGAGGGCCACCAGCTCCAGGAGCCGGGTGGCCGAGTGCTCGGCGGCGGGTCGGGCGTCGAGCCCGGGATGGCGGTCGGAAGGGTCCGGGCCGCTGTCCTCGGCCACCGCCACCCCCGCCGCCACCGCCACCCCTGCCGCCACCGGCGCCCGGTCCCTGGACCCGGCCGTCGCCACGTCCTCCGGGTGCACCTCGCCGAGGTGTCGGGAGGGGCCGCCGGTCGGGGTGAACTCCTCGACCGGAACCAGATAGGGAGCCACGGGACGGGCCGTGAACTCCATCGCACCAGAGGGGGACTTGTGCAGATCGAGGTGGTGGAACCAGGAGGCGTCGTCGCGACGGGGGTGGTCGAGGCGGTCGTGGTAGAGGCCCCAGCGGGACTCCGTGCGGGCCAGGGACGCACGCGCGGCCATCTCCGCGCAGTCGCGGATGAAGGAGACCTCGGCGCAGCGCATCAGCTCGTGCGGGGTGCGGGCGCCCATCGCGGCGATGTCGTCCCGCATCCGCTCGAAGGACTCCAGGGCGAGCGACAGCCGGGCCCCCGACTTCGGCGGGGCCACGTAGTCGTTCACGAAGCGCCGCAGCTTGTACTCGACCTGGGGCTGCGGCGGGCCGTCCGGGTTGCGCAGCGGACGGTAGATCAGTTCGTGCGCCTCGCGGAGCTGGTCGGCGGGCAACTCCCCTTCGTACGCCGCGTACTGGGAAGCGTCCGCGCCCGCGAGGTCGCCGAAGACGAAGGCGCCGATCATGTAGTTGTGCGGGACGCAGGCCAGGTCGCCGGCGGCGTAGAGGCGGGGGACGGTGGTGCGGGCGTGGTCGTCGACCCGTACCCCCGAGGCGGAGTGGCCGCCGCACAGGCCGATCTCGGAGATGTGCATCTCGATGTCGTGGGTGCGGTAGTCGTGGCCGCGGCCCGCGTGGAACGTCCCGCGCGTGGGCCGCTCCGTGGAGTGCAGGATCGACTCCAACGCCGAGACCGACTCCTCGGGGAGGTGGCTGAGCTTGAGGTAGACCGGCCCCCGGTCGGACGCCACCTCCGCCGCGAACTCCGCCATCATCTGGCCGGACCAGTAGTCGGAGTCGACGAAGCGTTCGCCGTGCCGGTTGACCTGGTAGCCGCCGAAGGGGTTGGCGACGTAGGCGCAGGCGGGGCCGTTGTAGTCCTTGATCAGCGGGTTGATCTGGAAGCACTCGATGCCGGTGAGCTCGGCGCCCGCGTGGTAGGCCATGGCGTAGCCGTCACCCGCGTTGGTGGGGTTCTCGTAGGTGCCGTAGAGGTAGCCGGAGGCGGGCAGGCCGAGACGGCCGCAGGCGCCGGTCGCGAGGATGACCGCGCCCGCGCGGACCGTCACGAAGGCGCCCGTGCGGGTGTTGAAGCCGACCGCTCCCACGGCCCGCCCGTCGTCGAGCGCCGTCAGCACCCGCACCGGCATCACCCGGTTCTCGATGCGGATCCGCTCCCGCATCTCGCGCCGCCGCAACTGCCGGTACAGGACCTTCTTGACGTCCTTGCCCTCCGGCATCGGCAGCACATAGGAGCCGGAGCGGTGGACCTGGCGGACCGCGTAGTCGCCGTGCTCGTCCTTCTCGAACTTCACGCCGTACGACTCCAGGCGCTGCACCATGCCGAAGCCGCGGGTGGCGGTCTGGCGGACGGTGGACTGGTCGACGATGCCGTCGTTGGCGCGGGTGATCTCGGCGACGTAGTCGTCGGGCTCGGCGCGGCCGGGGACGACCGCGTTGTTGACGCCGTCCATGCCCATGGCGAGGGCGCCGGAGTGCCGGACGTGGGCCTTCTCCAGGAGGATCACGTCGGCGCCGCGCTCGGCGGCGGTCAGCGCGGCCATGGTGCCTGCGGTGCCGCCGCCGATGACGAGGACGTCGCAGGAGAGTTCCTCGGCGTCGGTGAGGGCGGGGATCGCCAGGGGGGTGTTCGCGGGGCTGGTCACCGAGGGGCCTTTCAGGAACCGAGGGAGGACAGGACGTCGCGCCGCAGCGCGAGCCGCGCCGGGTCGTCGCGCGCGGTGCGGTCGCGGGGGCGCGGCACCTCGCGTACGGCGGTGAGGCGGCCGTTGCCGAGGAGCGCGACGCGATCGCCGAGGAAGAGGGCCTCGTCGACGTCGTGGGTGACGAAGACGACGGTCGCGCCCGTGCCGTGCAGCACCTCCACGAGCAGGTCCTGCATGCCGGCGCGGGTCTGGGCGTCGAGGGCGCCGAACGGCTCGTCCATCAGCACCGCGCGCGGCCGGCCGGCCAGCGCCCGGGCCAGCTGGGCGCGCTGGCGCTGGCCCCCGGAGACGCGGTGCGGCAGTTGGCGGGACTGTTCGCCGAGCCCGACGCGGGCGAGCCAGGACTCGGCCTGTCGCCTGCGGTCGGTGCGCGCCGACCCCTGGATGGCGAGTGGGAGTTCGACGTTCGCCCGCAGGGTGCGCCAGGGCAGCAGGGCGTCCTCCTGGAAGACCAGGGCGCGGTCGGCGGACGGGCCCGTCAGCGGTCGGCCGTCCTGGTCGGCCTCGCCGTCGAGGGGTGCCAGCAGCCCGGCCAGCGTGCGCAGCAGCGTCGACTTGCCGCAGCCGGACGGTCCGACGACGGTGAGGATCTCGCCGGGGGCGACGTCGAGGTCGACGCCGGTGACGGCGGGGGCGCCGGGGCGGCCGAGGGTGGCGGCGCGGAGGGTGAGACGGGTGCCGCGGGCGGTCGTCCTGACGGATGCCTCGGTGGACGCGGAGTTCCCCGTGACTGCCTCAGACGAGGTGCTCATCGCGTGCCTCCTCGGTCGTGGAACCGGTCTTCGGAGCGGGCGCGGCGGACTCGCGCTGCCGTGCGGAAGGCACCGCGCGGACGTTCCGCGGTCGGCCTCCGGTGGCGTACGACGTCCGGGGCAGCCAGCGGGTCAGGCGGCGGCCCAGCAGTTCCACTGCCGTGGAGGTGAGCCAGCCGAGGACGCCGATGGTGACCATGCCGACGAAGACGCCCGGGTAGTCGACGACGGTGTAGTCCTGCCAGGTGCGGTAGCCGACGCCGTACTGGCCGGAGATCATCTCGGCGGAGATCACACAGATCCACGAGACGCCGATGCCGACCGACAGCCCGCCGAAGATGCCGGGCAGCGCACCCGGCAGGACGACCGAGCCGAGGACCCGCCACCGCCCGCCGCCCATCGTCAGCACCGCCTCCTCCCACACGGGCGTGAGCGCCCGGACCGCGTGCCGGGTGGAGACCAGGACGGGGAAGTAGGCGGCGGTGAAGGTGATGAAGACGATGCCCTGTTCGTTGGAGGGGAACAGGAGGATGGCGACGGGTACGAGGGCGATGGCCGGGATCGGGCGGACGACCTCCAGCACCGGCCCGAGCAGGTCCTCGGCGAGCCGGGAGCGCGCCACGAGCACGCCCGTCGCCACGCCGAGCACCGCCGCCAGCAGGAAGCCGCTGAGGATGCGGGTCAGGCTGTCGGTGAGGTCGGTCCAGAAGTCGGGCCCGGCCAGCCGGTCGGCGAAGGCGTGGGCCACGTCGGTGACCGTGGGGAACTGCGAGAAGCGCAGCCACAGGTCGATGTCGAGGCTGGTCAGCGCCTGCCACACCCCGAGGGCGACCACCAGGGAGGCCACCCGCAGGGCGTACCGGCCGGCGAGGGGCAGCGGCCGGCTCACGACGCCCGCTCCAGCGCGTCGGCGTACGTCACCACGCGGGCACCGCCGTGCTCGGCGACGTACGTCTTCGCGGTCGCCGGTGCGACGAAGGGCAGCAGCTTGTCGCCGTCGGCCACCCAGACCGCCTTGTCGGCGAACCAGAGGGTGCCCGTGGTGGCGTCGGGGACGTAGGCGGCGCGGATGCCGTCCTGGTGGGCCGAGACGTACGCGAGGAGTTCGGCGGGCGTCTTGAAGGCGCGGGTCGCGGAGGCGCCCTTGGGCCAGACCTCGCTCGCGGCGGCGGGCGGAGCGGCGGTGAGCTGCTCGGCGTACGACGTGCCGAGGGCCTTCCTGACGTAGCGGTCGTCGACGAAGGCGTCCACGTCGATGTCGCCGGTCAGCTTGGCCGACTTCAGGATCGCGACGTCGTCCTTGAGCGCAGAGACCAGCTGGGGCTTGATCGCGGGGTCGAAGGTGGAGATGCCGTGGGCGCCGTTGTAGAGGTAGACGACCTCGGCGGGCAGGCCGGTGGCCTTCGCGACCTTCTCGGCGGCGTCGACGGGGTGGTCGTTCAGGTAGTCCGTGGCCTCGGCCTGGGCCTTGAGGAAAGCCTCCAGGACGGTGGGGCGTTGCCGCGCGAAGTCCTCGCGGGCGGTGACGCCGTGGAAGGTGGGGAGGTTCAGCTCGGCGCCGTCGTAGAGGGCCTTCGCCTTTCCCTGGTAGGTGAGCAGGCCGGGCCAGGCGACGAACTGGGAGAGCGCGTCCGCGCTGCCCGCCGACAGGGCCGAAGCGCCCACCGCGGGCTGCTGGTTGAGCTTCTCGATGTCCTTGTCCGGGTCGAGGCCGGCGCGCTGGAGCGCTCGTACGAGGGTGCCGTCGGCGGCGGAGCCGACGCTGGTGGAGACCTTCTTGCCGCGCAGGTCGGTCAGCGCGGCCAGCTTCGAGTCGGGCGCGGTGACGATGGTGTTGAGGCCGCCGCGGAGGTTGTAGCCGGTGACGGAGACCAGGTGGGTCGGCTTGCCGAGCTGCTTGCCGCGGGCCGCGTTGATGAGGAGCGGGAAGTCGCCCATCGAACCGATGTCGATCTTCCCGGCGGTCATCTGGGCGGTGATCGGGGCGCCGGTGGCGTAGTCCTGCCAGTCGACCTTGTAGGTCCTGCCGTCGCCGAGGGCGTTCAGCTCCTTCTCGAAGGAGCCCAGCGAGCGGAGGAGGGTGCCGGCGGTGACGGTGTTGATGGTCCTGGACTGGTAGCCGACGGTCACGGTGACCGTGGAACCGTCACCGGCCGCCGCGTTGCCGCCGCAGGCCGTCAGGGGGGCGAGCAGCAGGAGGGCGGCCGCGGCAACTGCCTTGTTCTTCATGGGAGTCGGGACCTCTCAGCGGAGCAGATAGGGCATGTTGACCGTGACGGCTCCGGTGGGACAGCGGGCGGCGCACGGGCCGCAGTACCAGCACTCGTCGACGTGCATGTAGGCCTTGCCGCTGCTCTCGTCGATGGCGAGGGAGTCCAGCGGGCACATGTCGACGCAGAGCGTGCAGCCGTCGATGCACTTCGACTCGTCGATGGTCACGGGCACGTCGGCCCGCTGGGGCGCCAAGGGCATGGCTGTCTCCGTGGATGTCCTGAGATGTATGGGGATTCGCTGAGATTTCCGGCGCGGCAGTGAACCGATGAGGTCCTGCCGAACGATGAAGGGGTGAAGGGTGGAGGGGGAGGTGGTCAGAGGGACCGGTGCAGCAGGCCGCTCATCGTGATGCGGTCGCCGCGGAAGCGGATGAACTCCAGGTCGACGGGGCGGCCGTCGGCGAGATGCGTCAGGCGCTCCAGCATGAGGACGGCCGCGCCGCGCGGGGCTTCGAGTACGGCGGCGGAGTGGGCGTCCGCGTTCACCGCCTCCAGGGTGATCTCGGCGTGGCCGAGTCCCTGGCCGGTGATCGACTCCAGGAGCCGGAAGACGTCGGTGTTCTCCAGGTCGGCGCCGAGCAGGGCGGTGCCGATGTCGAGCGGGATGTAGGTGAGGTCGAGGGAGAGGGGGAGGCCGTTGAGACGGCGGAGGCGTTCGATGTAGAGGACATCGGTGCCGGGCGGGACGTGGAGGCGTTCGGCGACCGGGTGCGGTGCCGGGGCCGGGCCCATCGTGCGGACCTCGTTGGTGACGGTGCCGTGTTCGCGCAGGGTCTCCGCGAGGCCCATCAGCCGGTCGAGGCCGTGGGGGTACTTCTGGGCGACGACCACGGTGCCGACACCGGGGAGGCGTTCGACGAGGCCTTCGGCGCGCAGCAGGTCCAGAGCTTGGCGGACCGTGTTGCGGGAGGCGCGGTAGTCGGTGGCGAGGGTCGTCTCGTGCGGGAGCGTGCCGTCCTCGAAGCCGCCGGAGAGGAGCTGGTGACGGAGGAGATCGGCGAGCTGCCGCGCCTGGTCCGCGCGCAGCCGACGCCGCGCGCGGTGGGCGGCGACGGTGGTCGCGCCCTGGCCGGCGTGGTCGCGGATGCGGTCGGAAGGGGGCATGGCGGGAACCATACCGAGGAGGTAGGGAAGGGAGTGTTGCGGGAGTGTTGCGCCACTGGCCGGGCGGTCGATTCAGCCGTTGACCTGGGAGTTTCGGGTGGTGGGGGAAAGATCTGCCACCGCGGGAGATAAGGACGATGGCCCGCGGCGAGGTGCGCCGCGGCTCACGCCAGTGCGGTCAGTCCCGGCCCGAAAGCGATCAGCAGCGGCACCAGCGGCACCAGCCCCGCCACCGTGGCCGTGACCGCTCGATGCCGGCGGCCCAGCCGGGGGCGCGGCTGGAGCAGCCGGTCCACGCGCTCGCCCAGGAGCCGGTGGCTGGAGGCGCAGGACAGCACTCCCCGGTGCTGGTTGAGCTCGATCAGGGCCAGTGCGGTCGTCAGATGGCCGCAGCGGCGGGAGGCCGTGTCGTCCGCGGCGAGTTCCACCAGACGGTGGGTCTGTTCGCAGAAGTAGGCGAAGAGCGGGACCCGGGGGAAGCCGGTGGCCAGGGCCGTCGACAGGTGCAGCAGCCAGTCGTGGTGGGCGCGGGCGTGGTCGCGCTCATGGGTGAGGACGGCGTCCAGCTGTACGTCGGTGAGGCGGTGCAGCGCCCCGGTCGTCACCACCAGTTGCGGTGGGCTGCCCGGCATCCACCAGGCGTCGGGGTACTCGTCCTCAAGGACCAGCAGCGGGCCGCGCGCGGCCTTCTCCAGTCCGCCGGGGAGCTCGGGGGCGCGCTCGCGCAGGTGCGCCCTCGTCCGGCCGCGACGCCGGCGGGCCTCGACCAGCTCGCGGGCCAGCATCGCCGTCGTCCAGGCGGCGCCGCAGGCCAGGAGCAGGGTGAGGACGGTGGCCCAGACCGGGGCGGCGGACAGGTCGTAGGCGGCGGTCACGGCAGGCGGCGCCGGGGCGAAGACATGGTCGCGGACCGTGTGGAAGACGGCGGCCGCGCCCAGGACCAGGGCGGTCAGGTTGCACATCAGCACGGTGGCGACCAGGCACTGCCACACCCACAGCGCGACCACGGGCTCCCGCTCGGGCCAGTCGGCCCGGGTCAGCGCGCGCGGCACCGGAACGGCGGCCGTCAGGGCGACGGCGCTCAGCAGGAGCAGGCAGACAGTCATGCCACGGGCTCCGGATCCTGGTCGGCGTAAGGGAAGGGACGGCGAGAGGGTGCTGACGGGGGGTGCGGGTGCTGACGGGGGGTGCGGGTGGTGCCGGGTTGTGCGGGTGGTGCCGGGATGTGCGGGGTTGTGCCGGGTCCTGCGCACACCGTCCGTCGCCGTCAGTATGACGGCGCCGGGCGGCTCATGGCAGACCTCGACGGCACCCCTGCCCGTCACCTCAACTCACCCTCGACTCCCTCGGTTCCCCATGACGCCCTCTATCCCAAGGCCTGCCCCACGATCCGCCCCGCCACCTCGCCCAGCCCGACCCGCACCCCGTCCGGTCCCGGGGCCCACGCCGACAGGGTCACCACGTCGCCGTCCTCCAGGAACGTCCGCTTGCCGTCCGGGAGTTCGAGGGCGTCCCGGCCGTTCCAGGTCAGCTCCAGCAGCGAGCCGCGCTCCCGTTCCGCGGGGCCGCTCACCGTGCCGGAGCCGTAGAGGTCGCCGGTGCGCAGGGACGCCCCGTTGACCGTCAGGTGCGCCAACTGCTGGGCGGCCGTCCAGTACATGGAGGAGAAGGGGGGTTCGGAGACGACGTGGCCGTTGACGGCGACGGAGATACGGAGGTCGTAGCCGCCGGGTTCGGCGTCGGCGCCGGTGTCGTCGAGGTACGGAAGCAGCTCGTGCGTCCGCTCGGGCGGGGCCACCCGGGCCTCCTCCAGGGCGTCGAGCGGGGTGACCCAGGCCGACACGGAGGTGGCGAAGGACTTGCCGAGGAAGGGGCCGAGGGGGACGTACTCCCAGGCCTGGATGTCACGCGCCGACCAGTCGTTGAGCAGGCAGAGGCCGAACACGTGGTCCCGGAAGTCGGCCAGGGCCACGGGGGAGCCCATGGGGGACGGCGTGCCGACCACGAAGCCGACCTCCGCCTCGATGTCCAGGCGCACCGAGGGGCCGAAGACCGGCGCCGGGTCGGTGGGGGCCTTGCGCTGCCCGGAGGGGCGTACGACGTCGGTGCCGGAGACCACGACCGTGCCCGAGCGGCCGTGGTAGCCGATGGGGAGGTGCTTCCAGTTGGGGGTGAGGGAGTCCGCGGCGTCGGGGCGGAAGATCCGGCCGACGTTCCGGGCGTGGTGCTCGGAGGAGTAGAAGTCGACGTAGTCGGCGACCTCGAAGGGGAGGTGCAGGGTCACGGACGACAGGGGGTGCAGGAACTCCGCGACGGTGGACTGATGGGCCGGCACCGTCACCCACGCCGTCAGCGCGCGCCGGACGTCCGACCAGGTGGTGCGGCCGGCCGCGAGCAGCGGGTTCAGGCAGGGCCGGGCGAGGAGGGAGGCGTAGGGCGAGCCGAGTGCCAGGGCCGCCGCGCCCGCGTCGAGGACGTGGTCGCCGAGGCGGACGCCGACGGTCCGGTCGGTGGCGCCGGGCGCGGAGAAGACGCCGTAGGGGAGGTTGTGCGGGCTGAAGGGGTCGCTCTCGGGCAGATCGAAGGGGGGCATGGGGTGCGGCCTCGCTCTCCATCGCTTCGTAGGTCGGAGCACTGCGTACGCATGTGGTCGCGCCACACGTTACGGCTGAGTTACCTGTCTCGGCAGTGCCTAAAGAGTTAGCAATGTCCTGATAAGCATCGGTCGGAGGCGGCAATTCCGGCTTAGCTTCCTTTGGGGACAACGGGCGGGATGGGGCCGTTCCGTGGACGGGACACGTGGGGGGACCCGTGGCCAGGAGTGCAGACGTGCGTGTGCCGTTCGAGCCCGACAGAGAGGTACCGGGCTTGATCGTGAAGTTCGGCGACTATCCGCTGCACCACGGCGGGGTCGGCGCGATCCGCAGCCTGGGCCGTCTCGGCGTCCCGATGTATGCGATCACGGAGGACCGTTACACGCCCGCCGCCACGTCCCGTTACCTGGAGAAGGCCTTCGTCTGGCCGACGACGGGGACGGAGGAGCCGGAGCGTCTCGTCGCGGGCCTGCTCAGGATCGGCCGCAGGATCGGACGGCCGGCCGTCCTGGTGCCCACCGACGAGGAGGCCGCGGTGCTGATCGCCGAGCACCGCGTCGAACTCGGCGCCCGCTTCCTCGTGCCGCCCGTCGAGCGCGGCCTGCCGCGCCGGCTGGCCAGCAAGCAGGGGCTGCACGAACTCTGCGTGGAACACGGCATACCCAGCCCGACGGCCGCCTTCCCGGAGTCCTACGACGACATCGTCGCGTTCGCCGACAAGGCCCGCTTCCCGGTGGTGGCCAAGAACCGGGAAGCGTTCGTACGGCGCACCCGGCCGGCCGTGAACGGCACGACCCGGATCGGCACCCGGGAGGGGCTGCTCGCCCTGGCCCGTGACTGGGGCGAGCGGCCCGCGGTGATCCTCCAGGAGTACCTGCCGAGGGAGGAGGCCGAGGACTGGATCGTGCACGCCTACTTCGACGCGGACTCCACCCCGCTCGCGATGTTCACCGGCGTGAAGGTCCGCTCCTGGCCGCCGCACGCGGGAATGACGGCGAACGCGTACGTCGTCGACAATCCGGAACTCGCGGACCTCGCCGCGCGTTTCATCAAACAGATCGGCTTCACCGGAATCATCGACCTGGACCTGCGCTTCGACCGGCGCGACGGACTGTACAAGCTCCTCGACTTCAACCCCCGCATGGGCGCCCAGTTCCGGCTCTTCGAGAACGAGTCGGGGGTGGACGTCGTCCGCGCCATGCATCTGGATCTGACCGGCCGCTCCGTTCCGGAGGGGGAACAGCGGGCCGGGCACCGGTACATCGTGGAGAACATCGACCTGCCCGCCCTCCTCGCCTACCGCCGCAGCGGCTATACGACGCCGCACGCGCCGGGGCGGGCGAGCGGGACCGAGCTGGCCTGGTTCGCGGGTGACGACCCGCTGCCGTTCCTCACGATGCTCGCGCGCTTCGTACGACCGGGCGCGAAGCACCTGTATCAGCTGTGGCGGACCAACCACCGCGGCGCCGCCGCCCATTGACCCGCCGAGAGGCGCGCGGCCACAGCACACGCACCACCACGAAGTGACGAAGTGATGTCCTGGGGAGGGACTTCGTGATCCGACCAGTCGCAGTCATCGGCGCCGGGCCCTACGGGCTGTCGACCGCCGCACATCTCAGGGCCCGCGGCATCCCGGTCCGCGTCTTCGGCGAACCCATGGTGAGCTGGCGCGACCACATGCCCGCCGGCATGCTCCTCAAGTCCACCCCGGTGGCCTCCAGCCTCGACGCCCCGCAGCCGGGCCACGGCCTGGTCGACTACTGCGACGCGGTGGGCATACCGCGGCTGGTGACGGACGAGGACATCATCCCCGTGGAGACCTTCATCGCCTACGGCGCGTGGTTCCAGCAGAAGCTGGTGCCCGAGCTGGAGCGGGTGCGGGTCGTGTCCGTCGACCGCGACAAGAGCCAGGGCTTCGCACTGAAGCTGGACTCGGGCGAGTCGTTCGGCGCCCGTGCGGTCGTCGTCGCCACCGGGCTGTCGGGCCTCGCGCATCTGCCCCCGGAGCTGACCCTGCCCGACGGGCCCAGCCCGACCGGCCCCGTCTCCCACAGTTCCCAGCACCACGACCTCAGCCGCTTCTCCGGCCGTGAACTCATCGTCGTCGGGGCCGGTCAGTCCGCGTTGGAGACGGCGGCCCTCGCGGCGGAGGCCGGCGCCCAGGTCAGGGTCGTGGCGCGGGGCCGGGGCAGCGTCGCCTTCGGGGCCCCGCCCTGGAAGCAGCCCCGGCTGCGCCCGGAGTCCCCGTTCGGCCGCGCCTGGTCCCTGTGGGCGCTCAGCTACTACCCCCACCCCTACCGCCGCCTCCCGGCCGGGGCCCGCCACTACCTGGTGCGCCGCGTCCTCGGTCCACTCGGCGCCTGGTGGCTGCGCGACCGCTTCGAGGACAAGGTCCGGGTCAGCGAGGTCCGCCGCGTCCTCAAGGCCGACTCCGCGGACGGCCACCCGTCCCTGTCCGTCCTCACCCACACCGGCCGCACCGAGCGCCTGGCCGCCGACCACGTCATAGCCGCGACCGGCTACCGCGTCGACCTCGCGGCCATGGACTTCCTCGGCCCCGAACTGCGCACCCGACTCGCGGTGAGCCGCGGCGCGCCCAAGCTCGGCGCCGGATACGTCTCCTCGGTGCCGGGCCTGTACTTCACGGGCCTCCCGTCGGCGTCGTCGTACGGACCGGTGATGCGCTTCGTGTGCGGCACGGAGTTCGCCTCACCGCGGCTGGCGCGGCATCTGGCGGCGGCGCACGGGTAGGGCCGGGCGGCGGATCAGATCTCCCCGGACTCCCGCAGCCATGCCGTGAACTCCTCGATCAGTTCCGGCGGGTTGGCGCACTCCGTCGCGTGGGCCTCCCAGCCGGGGCACTCCATGTCGAAGACGACGACCGGCAGCGGGCGGCCGAGGGTCTTCTCGATCACGCCGTCGGCGTGGAGGTGGCGGGCGAGGTCGATGACGGCGTCGTGGAAGTGCCGGCGGAGGAGGTCGGTGCGGGCGCTCAGGTCGTCGTCGTCCAGGACCCGGTCGAGGTCGAACTCGCCGTCGTACCAGGCGCCGAGCCGCTTGACCTCCTCCTCGTACACCCGGCTGCCGACCGGGTCCTCGGGGATGTTGCCGAGCATCTCGAAGCCGTCGAGGAGCCAGTAGGCGTAGTTCCAGCGGACCTCGCCCTCGTCACCCGGGTACCTCTCGCGCTCGTACTGGCTCTCGGTGTTGTAGCCGATGGCCACGTACGGGTGGCGGTCGTCGCCGTCGATGCGCCAGATGCGGAAGGACAGAGCGTAGATCTCGGGCCTGAGCTGCTCGGGGAAGCGTTCGAGGATGCCGACCGCGGCGGTCCGCAGATGGTTCAGGAAGGTCTCCGGGTGATCGGTCATCTCGCGAGCATCTCACCCACCGACCGACGCAACCGGTGGTGTGCGGGCTCCCCTCCGACTCTCAACCGGAGCCGCCGTCAACTCCCAACCGGAGTCGCCGTCGACGGATGTGAAAGCTGCGGCCGTCCGGTTCGCGTCGAGTCGCCGGGGGATTCCATCCGTATTCTCTGATCATGGCCGCACCCACCGCATATTCACTCGTCGCCACTGACCTGGACGGGACCCTCCTCCGGGGCGACGACACGCTCTCCGACCGGTCGCTCGCCGCACTCGCGCGGGTGACGTCGGCCGGGGCCCGGCATCTGGTGGTGACCGGCCGACCGGCCCCGAGAGTGCGGCCGCTCCTCGACGACCTCGGCAGCACCGGACTCGCGGTGTGCGGGCAGGGCGCGCAGGTCTACGACGCCGGCGTGGACCGTCTGCTGTGGTCGGTCACCCTGGACCGGGAGTTGGCCGAGACCGCGCTCGGCAAGATCGAGGCCGAGGTGGGGCAGGTGTACGCGGCCGTGGACCAGGACGGGGTCGACGGGCTCACGCTCATCGAGCCGGGGTATCTGATGCCGCACCCGACGCTGCCCGCCGTGCGGGTGGGCCGCCGCGACGACCTGTGGTGCGAGCCGATCAGCAAGGTGCTGCTGCGCCACCCGGCCCTGACCGACGACGAGTTGGCGGCGACCGCGCGCGGAGTCGTCGGTTCCCTCGCCACGGTGACGATGTCGGGCCCCGGCACCGTCGAACTCCAGCCATGCGGCATCACCAAGGCGACGGGCCTCGCGCTGGCCGCCGAGTACCTCGGCCTGGGCCCGCGGGACACCCTCGCCTTCGGCGACATGCCCAACGACATCCCCATGTTCGACTGGGCGGCCCACGGCGTCGCGATGGCCAACGCCCACCCCGAACTCAAGGCCGTGGCCGACGAGGTGACCTTGTCGAACGAGGACGACGGCATCGCCGTCGTCCTCGAAAGACTCTTCCACTAGGCCCCTGCGGAAGGCTCTTCAACCAGCCCTCGGCGAAAGGCTGTTCAAGCAGTCCCCGACGAGAGACTGTTCAATCAGCCCTCGGCAGACCTCAGTACGCGCCGTACACGTTGTCGATCGAGCCGTACACCGCGGCCGCGTAGTTGCAGGCCGCGGTGATGTTCGCGACCGGGTCGTAGGAGTCCCACGACGTGCCGGCCACGTGGTACGCGTTGAACGTCGGGTCGATCACCTGGAGCAGGCCCTTGGAGGGCGTGCCCGCGGCGGCGTTGGAGTCCCAGTTGTTGATGGCGTAGGGGTTGCCCGAGGACTCGCGGATGACGTTGCGGTAGATGCCGTCGTAGGTGCCGGGAATGCCGTTCTGCGCCATGACCTGGAGCGAGGCGCGGATCCAGCCGTCGAGGGTGTCGGAGTAGCCGAGCGAGGTGGCGGTGACCGTGGTCGTGGTGGCCGCGGACGCGGTGGTCGCGCCGACGACGGGGAAGGCGAGTGCGGCGACGGCGGCACCGGTGACGGCGAGCTTGCGGGACAGACGCATGACGAAGTTCCTCTCCGGCGCCTGCGAGGTGAGCTGTCGGGTTCGGGCGGGAGCTGCCCGGCCATGCCGAAGAAGGCATGACTTCACCCCAAGCCGTACCGGCGCGTCCGAAGACGTCCGGCCCGGCGACTTACCTGGGTCCCCCGCTCCTGCCGTGAAGTTCTCTGGGTGAGGTGAGCGGTCTACGGGCGGCGGCAGGATTCGGCGTCCGCCCGGGCCCGGAACGTATGCGACTGCACATGTCCGAAACAAGTACCGGATTCACAGATCGCACCTGTTGACCTTGGTGTCCGGCTTGCGCGCCCCGGAATTCCGGGGTTTTCGGACAGGGTGAGGGCAGGGTGAAGTGAGCCAACTCACCGCGGAGAACGAGAACGGCAAATCGGGCAATCAACCCTCAACTGGCGGTTAACCGGCGGTCCGTGGAATCCGCTTCTCCCAGGTCCGGTGGAAGACCACCTCACCGCTCTCGGTGCAGATCACCTCGTTGGACGTCAGGAACTCGGTCGCCGCACAGGTGATCTCCGAGCGGGTGCGGACGGTGGTGTCCCAGCCCAGCTCCGGCCGGTGCAGCCGGATCGACCAGTCCGAACGGGCGCGGGCCGACAGCGGGTCCGCCTCCTGGATCGTGTACGTCTCCAGCGCGTCCTCGGTGAACTCCAGGCCGTCGGGGTAGAAGCGGGTGCCGCCGTAGCGCGGGTCGACCTCCAGCCGCCACTCGCCCTTGGCGACATCCCGCACGACCAGCCGCTCGGGGCGGGGCTCGTCGAGGGTGGCCGGGTAGTTCACGCCCAGGGGTTCCGACTGCTCGGGCTCGCCGAAGCCGATGCCGGTGTCCGAGTCCACGTCATGTGTCCTGACCGGCAGTTCGAGGAAGCTGCCCGCCGGGTCCAGTGTGAAGCCGGCGTCGGACTCGGGCTGCGGCCAGATCCACGGCCAGTACGCGGAGGAGACCGCGAGCCGGATGCGGTGCCCGGGCGGGAAGACATGCCCGATGCCGTTCAGCTCGAAGACGACCTCCCCGCTCGCCCCCGGCTCCCACGGCACCGCCCGGTCCCGCCCGTGCCGCGCCGACAGGTTCAGCACGCCCCGGGTGACCAGCGTCGACGACCCGTCCGGCGCCACATCGCACAACCGTGCGATCACCTGCCCGCGCGGCACCTCGCACGTCACCCGCAACCGCACCCGGGGCCGCCCCAGCACCCACGTCTCCTCACCCACCGCGAACTCGAAGCAGGCCGACCGGGCGTCCTCCTCCCGCTGGTCCGGCGGCAGGTCGGCGTCGTTCCCGAACGGGAAGAAACGCCCGGCGTCCACGCCCGTGTGCTGCGGGGAGCGGACGAGGACAGGGGCGCCCTGGAGGCCGTACGAGACCGTCGTGACGTGCGGGGAGGGCCAGGCCGGCTCGCCGACCCAGCGGCCCGGGAGCGTGTCGTAGACCGTGGCGGGGCGGTGGGAGTCGCTGACCCAGGACCGCAGCAGGGGTTCCCGCAGGACGCCGGTGTCGACGCCCTTGAGGTGCTGGTCCCACCAGCGCAGGGTCTCCTGGAGGAAGCCGATCGCCGGGCCCGGCGGCAGCCCGCGGTCGGGGTACTGGTGGGACCAGGGGCCGATCAGCCCGCGGACCCGGTCCGGCGGCAGGTGCTCGACCAGCCTGAGCACCGTGTCGCGGTAAGGGTCGTGCCAGCCGCCCACCGCCAGGACCGCCGCGTCGATCGCGCCGTAGTCCTCGCAGACACTGCCGTGCCGCCAGTAGGCGTCCCTGGTCTGGTGGTCCAGCCACGTGTGGATGAACGGATCGACGTGCTCCAGGCGCTTGAGCCACATGTCCCGCCAGGCCAGGCCCGCGTACCGCGGGTCCGGCGGCCGGGAGACGAAGGCCAGCATGGTCGCGGCCCAGGCGTGCATGTCGACGGCGAGGACGGAACCTCCCATGTAGTGCACGTCGTTGTCATAGCGGTCGTCCGTGGAGCAGACCGTGACGACCGCCTTGAGCGGCTCGGGTGCGAGGGCCGCGATCTGGAGGGAGTTGAAGCCGCCCCAGGAGATGCCGAACATGCCGACCTTGCCGTCGCACCAGGGCTGCGCCGCCAGCCAGTTGACCACCTCGACCCCGTCGGCCAGCTCCGTCGCCGAGTACTCGTCCGTCGGCAGACCGCCGCTGTTGCCGTGCCCGCGGACGTCGACGCGCACGGAGGCGTAGCCGTGGCCCGCGTACCAGGGATGGCGCTGGAAGTCGCGGGGCGCGGTCCAGTCGGTCAGGCGGTAGGGCAGGTATTCGAGCAGAGCGGGTACCGGTTCCTGGGTGAGTGGTCGCCACACGCGCGCGTACAGCTGTGTCCCGTCCGGGAGCGGGATGCGCAGGTCCTCGTGGGTCGTCTCGTAGGGGAAGGACGTACGGATGTGCATGAGGATGATCCCGTTCGCTTCAGTGGACGGGGTGCATGGTGCGGCGCAGCCAGGGTGCCGCGGCCATCACCGCGAGGCCCGCGGCCACCGCGATCGCGCCGTTGACGCCGAAGTAGGCCGGGTGGGAGACGTCGTCGTAGAGCTTCACCGTCTGCGCCTGGATGCCGTTGGCGAGGGCGAGGGAGAGGAACCAGAGGGACATGGTCTGGCTGGAGAAGGCGGCCGGGGCGAGCTTGGTGGTGGCCGACATGCCCGAGGTCTCCAGGAGGATGTCGCCGAGCCCCAGCAGCAGGTACGACCCGACGATCCACCAGGCGGACATGAGGTAGTCGTCGGAGGAGTGCCCGGAGGTCGGCAGGACCATCAGCAGGAACGACAGACCGCCCAGCACGACGCCGATGGCGATCTTGTTGGAGGCGTGCGGCTGACCGCGCCCCATCCGCACCCACAGGGCGGCCACGAAGGGCGCGAGCCCGACCTCGAAGGCACCGAGCGCGGAGGCGTACCAGCTGGCCGGGAAGTCGAAGCCGAGGATCGTGGTCTCGGCGTTCGTCGAGGCCAGCAGCATCATCGTGCTGTAGGCCTGGAAGAGGATGAAGTTGAAAACCGTCGAGGCCAGGAAGAGGACGATGTACGGCTTCAGCCGGCCGCGTTCCTCGGCGGTGACCCGGGGGCTGCGGAACATCACCGCGAAGTAGACGACCGGCGCGATCACCGAGATCAGCGTGAGCAGGTCGACGAACCGGTCCATGGTCAGCCAGCCGACACCCCCGAGCAGCCCGGCGACCACGGCCACGACCACCACGCCCACGACGATCAGCCGCACCGCGCGCCCCATCGCCTCCGGCGCGAGCGCGAACTCGGCGGCGTGCTTGCGCCCGGCCAGGTGACGGCGCCCGGCGACGTACTGGATCAGCCCGAAGGTCATGCCGATCGCGGCGGCCGAGAAACCCCAGTGCCAGCCCTTGTGGTCACCGAGCCAGCCGGTGATCAGCGGACCCGCGAAGGCGCCGATGTTGATCGCCATGTAGTAGAGCGCGAACCCGGCGTCGCGCCGCTCGTCGTCGGTCCGGTAGAGCTTGCCGACCATGGTGGCCACATTGGGTTTGAGCAGGCCTGTTCCCGCGCTGATGAGCCCCAGGCCCACCCAGGTCATGGTCGCGGTCGGCACCGCCATGGAGTAGTGCCCGCAGGCGATCAGGATCCCGCCCCACAGCACCGCGCGGTACGAGCCGAGCATGCGGTCGGCGAGCCAGCCGCCGGCGACGGAGACCAGGTAGACGAGGGTGCCGTAGGCCGCGGAGACGGAGGCGGCGGTTCCGGCCGCCATGCCCATGCCTCCGTGTGCCACCGCGTCGGCGAAGTACAGGACGAGGATGGCCTGCATGCCCAGGAACGAGAAGCGCTCCCAGACCTCCAGACCGGAGAGGGTGAGCAGGCCTTTCGGCTGGCCGAAGAAGGCGGTGTCGTCCTCGGGGGGCGGCTGGTTTCCGGGGTCGACATCGACGGTGGTTCGAGACACGCTCTACTGCTTCCGGGTGAGTCGATGAATATCCGTACTTTTCAGGTGATCAGAAACATACCGGGCGTGATCCGATACCGCCCCCGCTGTACTGGTGGGGGGCGACGGTGATCGAAAGGTGACCGGATACGCTGACTTGAGTGAAGGCAGCGACCTATCGACATACCGCGTAATCGCCAGAAGACACCAGCAGACAGGAGACCCCTCGTGACCGTCGTCGGGCCGTTCGGGCTGAGCGTGCGGGACCAGGCTCTCGAAGCCGATGTCCAGGCCGGATTGGCTGCTGTCGAGGAGGGTTTGCTCGAAGCCACCAAGAGCGAGGTCCCCTTCATCACGGAGGCCGCGCAGCATCTCGTCCGCGCGGGCGGCAAGCGCTTCCGGCCGCTTCTCGTGATGCTCACTGCCCAGTTCGGTGACCCCTATGCGCCCGGCGTGGTGCCCTCGGCGGTGGTCGTCGAGCTGACCCACCTGGCGACGCTCTACCACGACGACGTCATGGACGAGGCGGCCGTCCGGCGGGGCGTGGACAGCGCGAACGCCCGCTGGGGCAACTCCCTCGCCGTCCTCACCGGCGACTTCCTCTTCGCCCGCGCCTCGCAGATCCTCGCCGACCTCGGACCCGAGGCGGTCCGCATCCAGGCCGAGGCGTTCGAGCGGCTGGTGACCGGACAGATCCTGGAGACCGCCGGGCCGGTGGACGGCCGGGACCCGGTCGAGCACTACCTCGACGTCCTCGCCGGCAAGACCGGCTCGCTGATCGCCGTCTCCTGCCGGTTCGGCTCGATGATGGCGGGCGCCGACGAGTCGGTGGTCGACGTGCTCACCCAGTACGGGGAGCGGCTGGGCGTCGCCTTCCAGCTCGCGGACGACGTCCTCGACATCGCCTCCGAGGGCCACGAGTCGGGCAAGACGCCCGGCACGGACCTGCGCGAGGGCATCCCCACGATGCCGGTGCTGCGGCTGCGGGAACGCGCGGCGCGGCTGGGGCTGGCCGAGGACGCGGCGCTGTGCGAGCTGCTGGACTCCGACCTCGCGGACGACGAGCGGCTCGCGGAGGCGCTGGCCGCGCTGCGGGCGCATCCCGCGTTGGAGCAGGCCCGGCGGGACACGGTTCGCTTCGCGGAGGAGGCGCGCGCCGCGTTGGCGCCGTTGCCGGAGTGTGATGCGAAGGCCGCGCTGACGGAGCTTTGTGACGCCGTGGTGCATCGCGCGGGGTAGGTTCTGCGGCTTGATGTGCGTTGCCGGGTGCGGGTTCGCGGGGGCTGAGCGCGCAGTTCCCCGCGCCCCTGAGGAGCGTCAGTGTGATGCCCCTCACATGGCTGGACTGAGTCCAAGCTGAGATCCGTCCCGTATGTCTCCTCGGAAGCCGGCGCAGGGGGTGCCGGCTCTTCTCAACGGGGAGACGAGTTCATGCGTAAGACGCTGATCGTCAGTGCTGTTGCCCTGGCCGTTGCCGGTGTTCCCGGCTCGGCCTTCGCCACCGGCGGGAACACCACCGAAACCGCCACCGTCCTCGCCACCAGCCTGCGCGGTGCCAACGAGGTGCCCGCGGGGGACGCGGACGGGGCCGCGCTGGAGTTCGTCAAGGTGGACGGGGACCAGGTCTCCGTCGCCGTGAAGTGGCGGGGGCTCGACCGGCCCACCGCCCTGCACATCCACCAGGGCGCCAAGGGGACCAACGGTGGCGTCAAGGTCGACTTCACGAAGCTGCTCGGCAAGGCCGGGCGGCACAGTGTCACCGGCACCGTGAAGGTGACGGACGCGGCGCTGCTCGACGCGCTGAAGTCCGACCCGGGGTCGTTCTACGCCAACCTGCACACCAAGCAGTTCCCCGGCGGTGCCGTCCGCGGCCAGCTCCACAAGGTCACCGTCGCCGGGTTCGACTTCCGCGGCGCGCTGAAGAACTTCCAGGCGTCCGTGGTGAAGGGCGAGCAGATCTACGAGTGCAAGGCGGCCACCGGCGGCGGCTACGCGTTCGCCCAACGGGACGTCAGCGCCGTGCTCGGCGGCCGTATCGCACACTCGTTCGTGGCCCCCAACTCCGGTACGCCGCAGTGGGTCGCGCCCGACGGCAGCGCGGTCACCGGCGCCGTCCTGTCCCGGACCCCGAACGGCGACGGCAACATCGCGGAGCTGGACCTGAAGGCCACTCAGTCCGGCAAGCACCACGGCCTGCTGGCCCGTACGACCGAGATCCTGCGGCTCAACACCGTCGGCGGCGTAGCCCCGGCCGGCACCTGCACGCCGGGGGAGATCATCGGGGTGCCGTACCACGCGGACTACGTGTTCCTGCGCGACTGATCCACGATCATCAGGCGGCGCCTACCCCTACGGGTCGGGGGAGGCGCCGCCTCCGTGTGTCATACCCCAGGTGTACGCGGAGTTGAGCCCGCGGGCTGACGCCCGGACCGCGCCGATTTGGTCAGATGGGAACCACGGGAAAACACCAATCCTCACCGATTCGGGTGAGAATGGCGGCTACGGGATGGACGAGGGGGCACCTCCCACACGGGAGGGCTTCGAAGGACGCCGCCGCCGACGACGGAGGTAAGGCACACATGGCACCGTACGAATCCGACGACAACACGCTCGCGGAGGAGGCCGACGACCTGCGCGCCGGGCGCCGCAAGGCCGCGCGGTACGTCGTCCCGGTCGCGGTCGTGGGGGTGGCCGCGGCGACCATCGGGCTCGTCCCGGCACTCGCCGACTCCGGCGACCCCGACCTGCCGAAGATCAGCGCCCAGGAACTCGTCGAGAAGATCGCCGCGTCGGACGTACAGCAGCTGTCCGGCACCGTGAAGATCACCACGGATCTGGGGCTGCCCGACTTCGGCGGCCTGGGCGACGCCTTCACGGGCGGCGGTTCGCGCTCCGGCGGTGACGGGTCGTCCGCCGACCCCTCCACCAAGCTGACCGAACTCGCCACCGGCACCCACACCCTGCGCGTCGCCTCCGACGGCCCCGACAAGCAGAAGGTCTCGGTCCTGGAGGACGCGGCCGAGTACAGCCTCATCCACAACGGCAAGGACGTCTGGGGCTACGACAGCAAGTCCAACGAGGTCTTCCACGGCACCGCCGACGAGAGCGCGAAGCACGACGAGGAAGCGCCGGCCACGCCCAAGGACCTCGCCGACGACGCCCTCAAGGCGGTCGACGACACCACGTCCGTGACGGTCGACGGCACCGCGCAGGTGGCCGGCCGGGACGCGTACCGGCTCGTCATCAAGCCCAAGGACGACGGGTCCACGATCGGTCAGATCACCGTCGCCGTGGACGCCAAGACCGGGATGCCGCTGAAGTTCACGCTGACCCCGTCGAGCGGCGGCGCGGCCGTCGTCGACGCCGGTTTCACCCAGGTCAGCTTCGCCAAGCCGGCCGCGTCCACCTTCGACTTCACCCCGCCGAAGGGCGCGAAGGTCACGGAGGAGGACAGCGACAGCACCGCCGCCCCGCAGGGCAAGCGCGGGGCGGAGGGGCTCAGCGGCCTCGACGGGCTGAACGTCATCGGGGACGGCTGGGACTCCATCGCCACCTTCGACACCGGCGGCCAGGGCATCCCGTCCGGCTCCGAGGTCGGCGGCGACTTCGGCGGCTTCCTCGACTCGCTCGGCGACAAGGCGAGCGGCAAGTTCGGCGAGGGCACCGTCTTCAAGACGCGGCTGGTCAACGCCCTGATCACGGACGACGGCAAGGTCTACGTCGGCGCCGTGACCAAGGACGCGCTGGTGAAGGCGGCGGACGCGGCGAAGTAGCCGCCGTACGCACGCTCGGGGACGAATCGAGGGAGCCGATGGACCAACCGCCCGCCACGGAGCCGCATCCCGAGGGCGCGGGTGACAGCGTCATCCACACCCGCGCGCTCACCAAGCGCTACCGCGGCGGGCAGCTCGCCGTCGACGGTCTCGACCTGACCGTCCCGGCGGGCAGCGTCTTCGGCTTCCTCGGCCCCAACGGCTCCGGCAAGACCACCACCATCCGCATGCTGATGGGCCTGATCGAGCCGACCTCGGGCACGGCCCGCGTCCTGGGCCGGCCCATGCCGCGCGCCACCCGGGCCGTACTCCCGCACGTGGGCGCGCTGATCGAGGGCCCGGCCCTCTACGGCTTTCTCTCCGGCCGCGACAACCTGATCCGCTACGACGCCGCCGACCCGACCGCCGACCCCCGCACCCGGTGCGCCCGCGTCGCCTCGGCCCTGGACCGGGTGGGCCTGTCGGCGGCGGCCGGCAAGAAGGCGAAGGCGTACTCGCTGGGCATGAAACAGCGCCTGGGCCTGGCATCAGCCCTCCTCCAGCCCCGCAGACTCCTGGTCCTGGACGAGCCCACCAACGGCCTCGACCCCCAGGGCATGCGCGAAATCCGTTCCCTGGTGAGGGAGTTGGCCTCCGACGGGACCACGGTCTTCCTCTCCTCCCACCTCCTCGACGAGATCGAGCAGGTCTGCACGCACGCGGCGGTGATGGCCCAGGGCCGCCTGATCACGCAAGGCCCGGTGACCGACCTGGCGGCCAAGGGCCGCCTGGTGGTGACGACGCCGGACACGGGGGAGGCGGCGAGGGTGCTGAAGGAGCAGGGAGCGGCGGATGTGGTCATCACGGAAGACCGCGTGACGGCAGAGCCCCCGGAGGGCGAACTGGCGGACATCAACGCCGCGTTGGTGGAGGCAGGGGTGCGAGTCAGAGGATTCGGGTTGGAACGGGCTTCCCTGGAGGACGCATTCGTGGCGCTGACAGGGGAGGGCTTCGATGTCGCCGGCTGAGATGACGGACCTCAAGGGGCGCGGGGAACTGCGCGCCCAGCCACATCAGACCGTCAGCCGCCGAACAACCCTACGAGGCACTCTCTTCGCCAACGAACTACTCACCACCTTCCGCCGCTGGCGCACCCTGGCTCTCCTGACCGTACTTGCGGCAGTGCCGATCCTCGTAGGCATCGCCATCAAGATCGAGACCAGCGACGGCGGCGGCGTAGGCCAGGGCCGCGGCGGAGAAGGCCCCGCCTTCATCTCCCAGGTCACCAACAACGGCCTCTTCCTGGTGTTCACGGCGTTGGCGGCGACCCTCCCCTTCTTCCTCCCCATGGCCATCGGCGTCATCGCGGGCGACGCGATCGCGGGCGAGGCCAACGCCGGCACCCTGCGCTATCTGCTCGTCGCCCCGGCGGGCCGCACCCGCCTGCTGCTCACCAAGTACGCGACGGTGATGACGTTCTGCGTGGTCGCCACCCTGGTCGTGGCGGTCTCGGCACTGGCGGTGGGCGCCCTGCTCTTCCCGCTGGGCGATCTGACGACCATCTCCGGTACGCGGATCACCTTCGCCGAAGGGCTGGGCCGGGCCTTCCTCATCGCCCTGGTCGTCGCCGCGTCACTGACCGGCGTCGCGGCCCTCGGCCTGTTCGTCTCGACGCTCACCGGCAGCGGCATCGCGGCGATGGCCACGACCGTGGGCCTGCTCATCACGGTCCAGATCCTCGACCAGATCCCCCAACTGCACGCGCTCCAGCCGTACTTCTTCTCGCACTACTGGCTGTCCTTCGCCGACCTCATGCGCGAGCCCGTCTACTGGGACGACCTCCAGAAGAACCTCGGCCTCCAGGCCCTGTACGCGGCGGTGTTCGGCTCGGCGGCATGGGCGAGGTTCACGACGAAGGACATCACGGCGTAGCTCAGGCCTCTTCGTAGGGGAAGCGTGCGAGGGGTGCCTCCTGCGCGAAGAACGTCTTCGCGCGCGCCAGCGCCTCCGTGTCCCGCAGCACGTCACCGGGCTTGCTGCCGTTGCCGAGCAGCACCCCGCCGAACCGCATCCCCATGTATGCCGCCGAGTTGTTGAGGGTGCCGACCAGCGGGTCGGCGACCTCGAACTCCTCATGGGCGAGCGCGGTGACGCCCCACAGGGTGCGGCCCGCCATCGTCGCCTTGAAGTCGATGCCGGGGGTGCGCAGCCAGCCCGACCAGTAGTCGAGGTAGCGCTTGGCCTGGCCGGAGACCGAGTACCAGTACAGCGGCGACGCGATCACGATGTCCGTCGCGGCGAGGGTGGCGTCGAAGAGCAGCCCCGTGGCCCCGTCCGTCGGCCGCACATGGTCGCTGTCGTGCCGCAGGTCCTCGAAGTCGGGCAGCGGATGCCTCGCGAGGTCGATCCAGCGCTGCTCGACGTCCGCGGGCAGCTGCTCGGCGGCCCGCCGGGCCAGCAGCTCGGTGTTGCCGTCGCTGCGGCTGCTGGCCAGGAGGAACAGGAAGCTGCGGGTCATGAGGACTCCAGGCGGTAGTGGCGTACGACGATTACCTGCACCTGCATCATATGCACACGCAAGCAATTGTCCAAGGGGCTCCTCAGCGCACCCGCCCGGCGGCGCCCGTCAGCCGGGCCAACGACGCCGTCTCGCGCGGCGGATGCCCGGACAGGTCGCCGAGCCGCCAGGCCGGGACCCACGGCACCCGGTACACGTCGATCACCGACTCGATGACCTTCACGTGCTGGGCGAGCGGTTTCGGAAGCCGCCCCGGCGCGTCCGCGACCAGCACCACCGCGTCGAGGTCGAGCCCCTGGGGAGCCGCGCCGCGCCGGAAGACCTCCAGGGCGCCCAGCACGGCGGCCAGCCCGGACGCGTGGGTGCGGGCCACGAGCAGCACCGACGAGGGATCGGCGGGGCCGGGCCAGTCCCGGCCGCAGTCGTGGCCGCCGTAGACGAATGAGAGAGTGGAGGTGCCGGCCCCGCCGTGGGTGCCGACCCAGGAGAAACGCCGTGCCGTGGTGGTGGGGGAGGGCTCCGGCGGTGGGTCCTGCGGCACGGTCACCGGCCCGCGGATCCAGATCTCCGGTCCCTGCTGCACGTACGGTCTCCTTCCCGAGGTTTCTCCCGGCCCGCCTGGGACGAGTCTGTGACGCCACGGTGACGTGAGTACCGGGAGCGAGCGGAGAGACTACTCAACAGTACGTGTACGACCGGCTCTTGACGCCGGGGAGCGGAAGGCCGACGGCCGGAGGGAGCACCATGGAACGCGAACACGCCGTCCGCCCACTCCCCGACGCACCGAGTGAGGGAACGATGTCGCGACTTGGCCGTGAGAAGCGGGAACAGCAGGGTGCCGTGCTCGCGGCGGCGCCGTTCGACGTGCTGGTCGGACCCGGAGGTGCCACGGTCGGCGGGGTGCCGGTCGGCGCGGTCGCGGGCGAGGAGATCCAGCAGACCGTCCTGAACCACCTGCACCGCATCGCCCTCGCCACCGGCCATCCCGTCCATGCGACGGTCCGCGACGAGCGCATCGGCTATGTCGTCGCCCTGCTGATCGAGCGGGACGGTTCCAGCCGGTTCACGGCGGAGCCGCGGCTCACGGCTCCGCCGGCCGGGGTGGGACAGACGGCGTGGCCGACCGCCGCGGGGCAGGAGGAGTTGGCCCCGGTGCCCGCGGCGCCGGTCACACCACCGGGGCCCGCCTCACCCATGGCCGACGACCAGCCCCAGCGCGACAAGCCCACCCACCTCCTTCGCGCCCCCGCCGAACCTGCGACGTTCCTCCTGCGATCCCTCCCGGAGGAGGCCGCGACGGACGCGGACACGGAGGCGGAGAGCGAGGGGCAGGCGCCGCGCGACGCCGCGCCGACGTTCCGCGAGGCGGAGAGCGAAGGGCAGGCGCCCCGCGACGCCGCGCCGACGTTCCGGCTGCGGGCCGTACCCGAGTGGGTGGAGAAGGCGGCGCCCGGCACCGTCGCGCCCCCGACGGGGCAGTTCGGCCCCCCGCCGGTGATGGACGCGCCACGGACGGACGCATCCCCGGCGGACGCCGAACCCCAGCCGGCCTCCACGCCCTCCGTGCCCTCCGTGCCCTCCGTGCCGTCCACGCCCTCCGTGCCGTCCACGCCCTCCGTGCCCTCCACGCCCTCCGTGCCTTCTGCGCCCTCCGCGCCGAAGCCCGTCCTCGACCTCGGCGCGTCCGCCCGTCTCGACGACCCCGACCCCAAGCCCACCCCGCCGCGCGGCTTCGACGCCGTCGCTGAGGCGGTGCTCGGGGACGACCCGGCGACCGCCTACGACGGTGGCGGCACCGCGATGCTCGCCGAGCCGATGGCCCGGATCAACGAGGCCGTCAAGGAGGGCCGGACGGAGGAGGCCGCGCGGCTGTCCGAGCAGACCGTGGCACAGGCCACCGGGACGCTCGGCGCGGAGCACCCCGAGGTGCTGCGGCTGCTCGAACTCACCGCGTACATCGCCTACTTGGCCGGTGAGCCGGTGCGCGCCTTCGGGCTCTCCCTCGACCTGGCGAGGACCCGTCGCCGCGCCCGGGACGCGGAGGCCGCGTACGGCAACGTCCAGAGCGCGGCGACCGCCTGGCGTGCCGTACGCGACCCGGAGCTGGGCCTGCGCATGGGCGTGGACCTGATCGGACTGTGGACCGAGCTGACACGCGAGGACGGTCCGGCGGCCGAGGACATCGAGCAGCTGGAGTCCGCCCACGCCCGTATGAACCGCCTCGCCGACCGCGCCCGCAAGCTCAGCCAGTAGCCAAGCGGGTCACAAGGGCAGCGCGGGTTACAAGGACAGCTACGAGGACAGCGCCCACACCGCGTACGCGATCGCGTCGCTGTTCCGGTTCAGCGCCGTGTCGTTGATGTTGGACGTGGTGTCGCAGGACGAGTGGTAGCAGCGGTCGAAGGCCTGTCCCGACGTACCGCCCCACTTGGCCGCCTGCGCCGCCGTCTTGGTGTAGTCGGCGCCGCTGAACAGCCCGCCGACCGGCACCCCGGCGTTCTTGAACGGGGCGTGGTCGGAGCGGCCGTCGCCCTCGGTCTCGATCTCCGTCGCGACGCCGAGGCCGGCGTAGTAGTCCTTGAACGTCTTCTCGATCGCGGGGTCGTCGTCGTAGACGAAGTAGCCGGGGTTGGGGGAGCCGATCATGTCGAAGTTCAAGTAGCCGCTGATCTTCGCTCTGTTCGTCGACGAGAGGTTGTTGACGTAGTAGCGGGAGCCGACCAGGCCCAGCTCCTCCGCGCCCCACCAGGCGAATCTCAGATGCTTGGTGGGCTGGTAGCCCGCGCGGGAGACGGCCAGCGCGGTCTCCAGGACGGCCGCGGAGCCGGAGCCGTTGTCGTTGATGCCGGGTCCGGCGGTGACGCTGTCGAGGTGCGAGCCGGACATGACGACCCGGTTGGTGTCGCCGCCCGGCCAGTCCGCGATGAGGTTGTAGCCGGTGCGGCCGGAGGAAGTGAACTGCTGGATGGTGGTGGTGAATCCGGCCGCGTCGAGCTTCGCCTTCACATAGTCGAGCGAGGCCTTGTAGCCGGCGCGGCCGTGGGCGCGGTTGCCGCCGTTGGCGGTGGCGATGGACTGGAGCTGGGTCAGGTGCGCCTTGACGTTGGCGAGGGGGATGTCCGGGGCGGCGGCCACCGCGGGGTGCGGGGCGGGGGCCGCCCCGGCTATGGATCCGCCGATCAGGAGAGTCGCGGCCGCGGTGACGGCGGTGGCCGTGGCGCGTCCGGGAACCGAGAGCTTCATGTGGGGGGCTCCGAATTCCTTGGGAATCACAGGGATTCCACAGTGATTGGGGTGCCTGGATGGTGAAGCTGTGGCTGACTCTCCGTCAAGAGCGGTATCAGGACAGGGATGTTCGTATACCGGGCGGCATCCCCGTGGCCGGTCACTGCACGCAGAACTCGTTCCCCTCCGGGTCCGCCATCACCACCCACGCTCCCGAGGGCTCCTTCACCTCCCGCAGCACCCGCGCGCCGAGCCCGGTCAGCCGCCCGACCTCGGCCTCGCGCAGCCCGTCACCGGGGTGGAGGTCGAGGTGGAGCCGGTTCTTCACGGTCTTCTCCTCCGGCACCCGCTGGAACAGCAGCCGCCGCCCGAGCCCGGTGCCGCTGTCCTTGTCGTACGGGTCCGCGGGATGCCGTACGGCCACCAGGTCGCGGAAGGCGAGCCGGGCGTGGAACTCGACGGTGGCCTCGCGCGGCAGCGCGCCGAGTTCCAGGAGCCGCTGGATCAGGGCGTCGTTGTCCTCGATCTCGTAGTGCAGCGCGGCGGCCCAGAAGTCGGCCTGGGACTGCGGGTTCGCGCAGTCGATGACCAGCTTCCAGTGCACGGGGGTGGGGTCGGGCGCGGGTGGGGGTGTTGTCTGCGACATGGGATCACTTATAGCGCCGCGGTAGGCCTGGAACTGTCCTAAAGGGCCTCGGTCGTGCGGGCCGAGCTCGGGATGCTGCTCTTCGTGGGCGCCTACTCGGGCGGTGACCGGCGGCTACGGCTTGGCGTCGACCGGCTCGGGTCCGGCGGCGACGCTCTCGGCCTTCTGTGCGACGCTCTCGGCCTTCCGCGCGGCGCTCGTGGTGCCGGTCGCGAGGGTGGCGGCGGGCCTGCTGACCTCCGCCCTCAGCCTGCGGGCCGAGCGCAGGGCGTCCCAGGTCAGCAGCGACAGTGCCAGCCAGACCAGCGCGAAGCCCGCCCAGCGCTCGGGCGGCATGGCCTCGCCGAAGTAGAGGATGCCGAGCAGGAACTGGAAGACCGGCGCCAGGTACTGGAGCAGACCGAGCGTGGACAGCGGCACGCGGATCGCGGCGGCGCCGAAGCAGATGAGGGGGAGCGCGGTGACCAGGCCGGTCCCGGCGAGCATCGCGGCGTGGCCAGGGCCCTCGGTGAGGACGGTGGCGTCGCCGTGCGAGGCCAGCCAGATCAGATAGCCGGTCGCGGGCAGGAACTGCAGCGCGGTCTCGGCGGCCAGCGACTCCAGGCCACTGAGGTTGACCTTCTTCTTCACCAGGCCGTAGGTGGCGAAGGAGAAGGCGAGGATCAGCGAGATCCACGGCGGCCGCCCGTATCCCACGGTCAGCACGACCACCGCGGCGGCCCCGACCCCGACCGCCGCCCACTGCACGGGCCGCAGCCGCTCCTTGAGGAGCAGCACGCCCATCGCGATGGTGACCAGCGGGTTGATGAAGTAGCCGAGGGAGGCCTCGACGACCCGGTCGTTGTTCACGGCCCAGATGTAGACGCCCCAGTTGACGGCGATGACGGCCGCGGCGACCGCGATCAGCGCGAGGCGGCGCGGCTGGCGCAGCAGCTCGCCGGCCCACCGCCAGCGGCGCAGGACGAGCAGGGCCAGGGCCACGACGAGCAGCGACCACACCATCCGGTGGGCCAGCACCTCGAACGGCCCGGCGGGCTTGAGCAGCGGGAAGTACAGGGGGAACAGCCCCCACATCCCGTACGCCGCGAAGCCGTTCAGCAGTCCTATGCGCCGCTCGGCGCTCGGCTTCTCGGTCACGGGCCCTCCTTCTCACGTTCGTCGCCTGCAAGAAGGTAGCGCCGAGCGCCCCCGCCTGTCATGCCCGTATCGCTATACGGTCATGACGGGCGGGGGTGAGAGCCTTTCGGCGGTGTCAGCCCTTGAGCGCGACGGCGATCGCGTCGGCCAGCGGGGTCGTCGGGCGGCCCGCGAGGCGCGACAGGTCGCCCGAGTCGACGACCAGCTCGCCCTTGGCTATGGAGGCGTCCACGCCGGCGAGGACCTGGGCGAACGGCTCGGGCAGCCCGGCACCGGTCAGGATGCCGACGAGGACCTCGCCGGGCACCGCGTTGTAGGCGATCTCCTTGCCGGTCTGCTTGCTGAGCTCGGCCGCGTACTCGGCGAAGCTCCACGCGGTGTCGCCACCGAGCTCGTACGTCTGGTTCTCGTGGCCCTCGCCGGTGAGCACCGCGACCGCGGCGGCGGCGTAGTCGGCACGCGCGGCGGAGGACACCCGGCCCTCGCCGGCGGCGGCGACGACGGCGTTGTGCTCCAGGACGGGGGTGAGGTTCTCGGTGTAGTTCTCGTGGTACCAGCCGTTGCGCAGCAGCACGTAGGGCAGGCCGGAGGCGAGGAGCGCCTTCTCGGTGGCGCGGTGGTCGTCGGCGAGCGCGGCGCTGAGGGTGCCGGGGGCGCTGGTGTAGGCGAGGAGGGCGACGCCGGCGGCCTTGGCCGCGTTGATCACGACGGTGTGCTGGCCGGGGCGGTCGTTGCCGACCTCGCTGCCCGAGATGAGGAGCACCTTGTCGCCGGCGGCGAAGACGTCGTCGAACGTCTCCGGGGTGTTGTAGTCGGCGACGGCGATCCGCACGCCCTGCGCGGCGAACCCGGCGCCCTTCTCCGCGCTGCGCACGACCGCGGTGACCTGGTCGGCCGGCACCTTCTCCAGCAGCTGCTCGATGACGTGGCGGCCCAGGTGGCCGTTGGCTCCGGTGACGACGATGCTCATGATCTGCGTTCTCCTTGTGGGGTGCGGATGCACTAACCGTAGGAGATGCGCTAACTGCTGGAAAGTACCCACTTTGAAGTAAGGTACTTGCATGGCAGTAAGTGCTACTGAGGCGGATGTCGAGGCGATGTGCCCGTACCGCCTCGTCCTGGAACACGTCACCAGCCGCTGGGGCGTCCTGATCCTCATCGAGCTCATGGACCGCCCGTACCGCTTCAGCGAGCTGCGCCGCGCGGTCAGCGGCTACGGCCGGGGCGTCAGCGAGAAGATGCTGACACAGACCCTCCAGACCCTGGAACGCGACGGCCTGATCCACCGCGACGCCCACCCGGTGATCCCCCCGAGGGTCGACTACTCCCTCACCGACCTGGGCCGCGAGGCGGCGGAACAGGTGCGGGGGCTCGCGGTGTGGACGGAGAAGCGGATGGGGGACGTGGAGAAGGCGCGGCAGGTGTACGACGAGACGAAGAACCGCGCCTGAGCGGTGTCCGAGGAGCGGCGCCGCCAGATCGTGTTCGTGGCGGGTGATGGGTTCGCCACTGATGTGATCACGCTAACGAGTGGGTCTAAAGCGAGGTTTGGCGGGTCATCTATGAGTAGCCGGCGTCAAGTGCGCCTATGTGACGATCTTGTCGTCGGCGAGTCGTGCATTGCACCCCCGCAGAGGAGCCCATCGTGGTGTTCGACGAACCCCAAGTCCGTCTCATCTCCCGAAGATTGGGCTGGACCCCCCGCCAACGAGGCAGCGTGACCGGCGAGACCTGCCCCGACGTCTTCGAACTGACCGACGGCAACTTCGCCGTCATCGGCACCGAGGCCACCGCCGAACTCGACCCCCACCTTCCCTCCGACGCCGCCCGCGCCGACTACGAACGCATCGTCGTGATCACCCGCGAGACACTGATCAGGGCCAAGCAGGACATCCCCGACGCCTGACCTGACGAACGGGCCTGGGCGCGCGATCCGCACCCAGGCCCCGTCCTTCGGAAGCTCGGAAGAGACGTCAGCCGACAACCGTCCAGGTGTCCCCACCCGCCAGCAACGACGCCAGATCCCCCTTGCCGTTCTGCTCGATCGCCGTGTCCAGCTGGTCCGCCATCTGCGTGTCGTACACCGGGCGGTCCACGGACCGCAGCACGCCGATCGGGGTGTGGTGCAGGGTGTCCGGGTCGGCCAGCCGGGAGAGGGCGAAGGCCGTGGTCGGGGACGCCGCGTGGGCGTCGTGGACCAGGACGTCGGCCTCGTTCTCCGGCGTCACCGTCACCACCTTCAGATCACCCGTCAGCCGGTCCCGTACGACGCCCTTCGCGCCGTCGGCGCCGAAGCGGATCGGCTGCCCGTGTTCGAGGCGGATCACCGCCTCCTCGGCCTGCTGTTTGTCCTTGAGGGCCTCGAAGGCGCCGTCGTTGAAGATGTTGCAGTTCTGGTAGATCTCGATGAGCGCGGTGCCGGGGTGGGCAGCGGCCTCCCGCAGTACCGAAGTGAGGTGCTTGCGGTCGGAGTCGACCGTGCGGGCGACGAAGGAGGCCTCCGCGCCGATGGCGAGGGACACCGGGTTGAAGGGCGCGTCGAGGGAGCCCATCGGCGTCGACTTGGTGATCTTGCCGACCTCGGAGGTGGGGGAGTACTGGCCCTTGGTCAGGCCGTAGATCCGGTTGTTGAAGAGGAGGATCTTGAGGTTGACGTTGCGGCGCAGGGCGTGGATGAGGTGGTTGCCGCCGATGGAGAGGGCGTCTCCGTCGCCGGTGACCACCCACACGCTCAAGTCCCGCCTGGAGGTGGCCAGTCCGGTGGCGATGGCGGGGGCGCGGCCGTGGATGGAGTGCATGCCGTACGTGTTCATGTAGTACGGGAAGCGGGAGGAGCAGCCGATGCCGGAGACGAAGACGATGTTCTCCTTGGCGAGGCCGAGTTCGGGCATGAAGCCCTGGACGGCGGCGAGGATCGCGTAGTCCCCGCAGCCGGGGCACCAGCGCACCTCCTGGTCGGACTTGAAGTCCTTCATCGCCTGGCGTCCCTCGGCCTTGGGGACGAGGGAAAGCGCCTCGATCGTGCCCGTGCCTTCCGTGGACGTCTCAGCCATCGATGGCCTCCTTGAGAGCCGTGGCGAGCTGTTCGGCCTTGAACGGCATTCCGTTGACCTGGTTGTACGAGTGGGCGTCGACCAGGTACTTCGCCCGGATCAGCGTGGCGAGCTGCCCGAGGTTCATCTCGGGGATCACCACCTTGTCGTAGCGGCCGAGGACCGTGCCGAGGTTCTTCGGGAACGGGTTGAGGTGCCGCAGGTGGGCCTGGGCGATGGACTCGCCGGCCGCGCGCAGTCTGCGGACGGCGGCGGTGATGGGGCCGTACGTCGATCCCCAGCCCAGCACCAGCGTCCGCGCTCCGTGCGGGTCGTCGACCTCGACATCGGGTACGTCGATGCCGTCGATCTTGGCCTGCCGGGTACGGACCATGAAGTCGTGGTTGGCGGGGTCGTAGGAGATGTTGCCCGTGCCGTCCTGCTTCTCGATGCCGCCGATGCGGTGCTCCAGGCCAGGTGTGCCGGGGACCGCCCAGGGGCGGGCCAGGGTCTGCGGGTCGCGCTTGTACGGCCAGAAGACCTCGGTGCCGTCGGCGAGGGTGTGGTTCGGTCCCTGCGCGAACTGCACGGTCAGGTCCGGGAGTTCGTCGAGTTCCGGGATGCGCCATGGCTCGCTGCCGTTGGCCAGGTAGCCGTCGGAGAGCAGGAACACCGGGGTGCGGTAGGTCAGCGCGATCCGGGCGGCTTCCAGCGCCGCGTCGAAGCAGTCGGCCGGGGTGCGCGGGGCGACGACCGGGACCGGTGCCTCGCCGTTGCGGCCGAACATCGCCTGGAGCAGGTCCGCCTGCTCGGTCTTGGTCGGCAGACCGGTGGACGGCCCGCCGCGCTGGATGTCGATGACGAGCAGCGGCAGCTCCAGCGACACCGCGAGACCGATCGTCTCGGACTTCAGCGCCACCCCCGGACCACTGGTCGTGGTCACCGCCAGGTAACCGCCGAACGCCGCGCCCAGCGCCGCGCCGATGCCGGCGATCTCGTCCTCCGCCTGGAAGGTCCGGACGCCGAAGTTCTTGTGCTTGCTCAGCTCGTGCAGGATGTCGGAGGCCGGGGTGATCGGGTACGAGCCCAGATACAGCGGCAGGTCCGCCTGGCGGGACGCGGCGATCAGTCCGTAGGACAGGGCCAGGTTGCCGGAGATGTTGCGGTAGGTGCCGACCGGGAAGGCGGTGGCCGCTGGGGCGACCTCGTACGAGACCGCGAAGTCCTCGGTCGTCTCGCCGAAGTTCCAGCCCGCACGGAAGGCGGCGAGGTTCGCCTTCATGATCTCGGGCTTCTTGGCGAACTTCGAGGCCAGGAACCGCTCCGTGCCCTCGGTGGGCCGGTGGTACATCCACGACAAGAGGCCGAGCGCGAACATGTTCTTGCTGCGCTCGGCCTCTTTGCGGGACAGGTCGAATTCTTTGAGTGCCTCCACCGTGAGTGTCGTCAGAGGTACAGGGTGGAGGCTGTACCCGTCGAGCGACCCGTCCTCCAGGGGACTCTCGGAGTACCCGACTTTCTGCATCGCCCGTTTGGTGAACTCGTCGGTGTTGACGATGATCTCGGCGCCGCGTGGCAGATCGCCGATGTTGGCCCGGAGGGCGGCCGGGTTCATCGCGACCAGGACGTTCGGTGCGTCACCCGGGGTCAGGATGTCGTGGTCGGCGAAGTGCAGCTGGAAGGACGAGACTCCCGGCAGCGTGCCGGCAGGCGCCCGGATCTCGGCGGGGAAGTTGGGGAGAGTGGACAGATCGTTGCCGAAGGAGGCCGTTTCGGAGGTGAAGCGGTCGCCGGTGAGCTGCATGCCGTCGCCCGAGTCCCCCGCGAAGCGGATGATCACCCGGTCGAGGCGGCGGACGTCCTTCGTTCCTGCTGCTTTGCGCTGCTCTCCCACGACGGCTTCGTCGGCCTGCTCCGCTGGGCTACTGACCTGGCTGGTCACTGAACTGGACCTCCCTCGAGGCGGCTGTCCGGGACAGGCCTTCCCGCAGGCCTTCCCTGGATCAACCCTACGTCCGTAAGGGTCGCCTTCCTGTGGCCAATCGCATGATGGACACGATTTTGAGACGCCCCGTCGCCCTGACTTGTCATGATTTACTCGCCCCCCGGCGCTTCCCTACAAGACGCGCAGTGCTCCCGTTCGGTTCTGCCTGCGGGTGTCGGCCTTGCTGACCGCCGCACCCATACGGCTGACACGGTGTCAGCTCATCAGGAGTTCAGATAGGTGAGGACCGCGAGCACCCGACGGTGATCCCCGTCACTCGGAGACAGCCCCAGCTTCAGGAAGATGTTGCTGACGTGCTTCTCCACCGCCCCGTCGCTCACCACCAACTGCCGGGCGATCGCCGAGTTCGTCCGCCCCTCGGCCATCAGCCCCAGCACCTCACGCTCCCGCGGGGTGAGTCCCGCGAGCACGTCCTGCTTGCGGCTGCGCCCCAGCAACTGCGCGACGACCTCCGGGTCCAGCGCCGTACCGCCCTCGGCGACCCGTACCACCGCGTCCACGAACTCACGCACCTCGGCTACCCGGTCCTTGAGCAGATAGCCGACGCCACGGCTGGACCCGGCGAGAAGTTCGGTCGCGTACCGCTCCTCGACGTACTGCGACAGCACGAGCACCCCGAGCCGGGGATGGGCCTTGCGCAGCTGTACGGCCGCCCGCACCCCCTCGTCGGTGTGCGTCGGAGGCATCCGTACATCCGCCACCACCACGTCCGGCAGCGCCCCCTGCTCATCGAGCTCGGTGATGGTCTTGACCAGCGCCTCGCCGTCCCCCACCCCCGCGACGACATCATGCCCACGGTCGGTCAGCAGCCGGGTCAGCCCCTCCCTGAGCAGCACTGAATCCTCGGCGATGACCACCCGCACCCTGTCCTCCACGATCCTCGGCCCCCCAGAGCCCGACTCCGCACCCGTCTCCCCGACGGGGCAAAGTCCAGCATTCCAGTATTCCCAACGGCTCGTGCCGGAGCGACGGGATTCGAACCCGATGAACGGCATGTGAAAAGAGCCGAGGCGACCCGCCGGCAGGGAATGCGGGCACGTCAGGAGAGGGTTCGCGCCTACGTAACGGCTGGTCGCCGCGGTCGCCGTGGTTGTTGCGGTTATCGCGGTTATCGCGGTTGTCGAACATCGGGGTGCGAGGCGCCCTGCGAACGAGGGGGAGGCCCTGTGCGGGCGATGGCGTTCAGCAAGACCGGTGGACCGGAGGTACTGCACCTCGTCGACCTCCCCACCCCCACCCCGGGCCCCGGCGAGATCCTCCTCCGCGTCGCGTACGCCGGGGTCAACTACGGGGAGATCCAGCACCGCCTCGGAGACTTCGGCGAGCCGGAGGGGGAGACGGTGACGGGGCTGGAGGCGGCGGGGGTGGTGGCCGCGGTGGGGGAGAGGGCGGCCGGGGAGGTGTCGCCGGGGGCGAGGACCGCGGCGGACGGCTCGGCGGGGGAGAGGGCGGTCGCGGATGTGTCGGTCGGGCAGAGGGCGGCCGCGGATGTGGCGGTCGGGGACAGGGCAGCCGCGGACGTGTCCGTCGGGGACCGGGTCGCCGCGTATCTCCCCGACGGCGGTGGCTACGCCGAGTACGTCGTCGTCCCGGCCGCCTTCGCCTTCCCGCTCCCCGACGCCCTGGACCTGCGCACCGGCGGCGCCGCCGCGCTCGTCCTGACCACGGCGTACGGCGTCCTGGCCGGGGCGGCCCGCCTCGCGCCCGGCGACACGGTCCTGATCCACGCCGCCGCGGGCGGTGTCGGAGGCGTGGCGGCACAGCTGGCCCGGGCGCTGGGGGCGCGGGCGGTGTACGGCACGGTGAGCACGTCGGAAAAGGCCGCGTACGCCCGCGCCGCCTTCGGCTACGACGAGGTCTTCGTCCGGGACGGCTTCCCGGCGGCGGTGACGGCGGCGACCTCGGGCCGCGGTGTCGACGTCGCACTGGACCCGGTGGGCGGGCCGACCCGCCTGGCGAGCCTCGACGTGCTGGCCCCCTTCGGCCGGGTCGCGGTCTACGGGGAGGCGGCCCGCCACCCCGACCTGCACCTCCCGGTCCTCCCGCTCTGGAAGAACAACCGCACCCTGACCGGCTACAACATCGGCGACCTGGCCCGCCGCGCCCCCGAAACCCTGCGCACCCATGCCCTGAACGCGCTGAACCTGGTGGCCGCGGGAGCGGTACGGCTGGACATCACGGAGGAACTCGACCTGACCGACGCGGCGGAGGCCCACCGCCTCCTGGGGGAGGGCCGCAACAGAGGAAAGACGGTCCTGAAAGTGGCCGCATCCACAACCCCGCCGTCCGCCAGAGCCTGACGTCCGCCTCTTCTTCACCGGCCCGCGTCACCAGCCTGTCGCCTTTTCTTCGCCGGCCCCCGCCATCCAGCCCGCCGCCTCTTCTTCGCCGCCCCGCCATCCAGCCCGTAGCCTCTTCTTCGCCGGCCCCCGCCACCCAGCCCGTCGCCTTTTCCTCGCAGGCCCGTGTCACTCAGCCTGTCCGGCGTTTGAGGACGAGGCCCGTTCAGGGCCGAAGCGGGGGTCTGGGGGCGGCAGCCCCCAGGGACGCGGGGTCGAAGGGGCAGCAGCCCCTGGAGGATGGGACGGGTAGGGGCGGCGGGGGCGAGGAAAAGGCCCCGCCAGCCCCGCCAGCCCAACCGACCCAACCGACGCCAACCGACCTTGACCCCTCTCAGCCCCGCCCCCCGTCAGCCCCGCTCCCCCCGCCAAGGCAACTCCGCAGTGATCCGCGTAGGCCCCCCCACCGGCGAATCCACCACCAGAATCCCGTCCACCGCGTCGAGCCGCTCGGTCAACCCCGCCAGCCCCGACCCGCCGGAGGCACTCGCCCCGCCCACCCCGTTGTCCACCACCTGCAACATCAGCCGGTTCTCCACCCGCCACACATCCACGCCCGCCCACGTCGCCCGCGCGTGCTTGCTGATGTTCTGCAGCAGCTCCGACACCGTGAAGTACGCGATCCCCTCGATCGCCGGCGCCGGCCGCTCCACCAGGTCCACCTCCACCTGCACCGGCACCGTGCACCGCGACGCCACCGCCGACAGCGCCGCATCCAGCCCCCGGTCCGTCAGCACCGCCGGATGAATCCCGCGCGCCAGATCCCGCAGCTCCTGCAACGCCGTCTTCACCTCACCGTGCGCCTCGTCCACCATCCGCGCCGCCGCCTGCGGATCCTCCGTCAGCTTCTCCTTCGCCAGCCCCAGATCCATCGCCAGCGCCACCAGCCGGGCCTGCGCCCCGTCGTGCAGGTCGCGCTCGATCCGCCGTAGATCCGCCGCGGCCGTGTCGACCACGACCCCCCGGTCCGACTCCAGCTCCACCACCCGCGTCGCCAGCCGCGAGGGCCCCAGCAGCCCGTGCACCAGCACCCGGTCGACCTGCGTCAGCGCCCGCACGATCCACGGCGTGGCCAGCGTGAACAACAGCCCCACCAACGCCGTCACGCCGATCTCGAAGGGGTTGTCGAGATAGATGTGATGCGTCTCGTCGCCGTACAGCTGAAGCCCGTCCTGCCCGCCGTACGCCGGGAACAGCCAGAACCACAGCGGATACGTCAGCAGCGCCCACCCGTACGCCCAGAAGTTCACCGCGACCACGAACGAGAAGACCGACCACGGCAACTGGATCACCGAGTACAGCAGCGCCCGCCACGAGGCACCGCTCTTCAGCACCGCCCCGATCCAGGCCAGGAACCCGTGCCCCCGCATCCGGAGCGGCTCCGGATCGGCGACCTCCAGGCCCAGTAGCCCGCGGGCCCGCGCCCGCTCCATCGCCCCGAACCCGCGGCACCCGGCCAGCCCCGCCGCCAGCACCGGAACCCCGAGGAACGTCACCAGCAGCCCGGCACCGAGCGCGACCATCGTGACGCCGTACGTGAACAGCAGGATGCTGACCGGCAGGCTGAGCAGCACATATCCGAACTCGCGCCAGGTGCGCCCCTCGAACGGCGCTCGCAGCCCGGCCGGCAGCCGACGCCGCCGCGGCTCCTCGAAGAACCCGTAGCTCTGTCCGCTCTGTCCGTAATCCGTGGCCATCGACGTCGTCCTTCTCTCGTCCCGCGTCCCGTGCCTGGGTGTCGTACCGGTTGCCTGTCGTATCTCCACCCTGCTCGACCGCAGGTCAGCGGACCATGGAGTTCATCGGCGTCTTGGGAGGGGGGTTTTCCCTACCCCCGCCGCGCGTCCTGAGCCGACCGGTCCCGCCACGGCAGCTCCGCCGTCACCGTCGTGGGCCCGCCCTCCGGCGAGTCGATGACGAACAACCCGTCGACCGCGTCCAGCCGCTCCGCGAGCCCCCGCATACCGGTGCCGCCGTCGAGCCGGGCGCCACCCCGGCCGTCGTCCCACACCTGGATCAGCAACCGGTCGCCCGACCGCCACACCTCCACCGACGCCGACCTCGCCCCACTGTGCTTGCTGATGTTCTGCAGCAGCTCGGAGACGGTGAAGTAGGCGATGCCCTCGATCGCCGCGGCCGGCCGGGAGTCCAGGTCGGCGGTCACCTTCACCGGCACCGTGCACCGCGACGCCACCGACGACAGCGCCGCGTCCAGCCCCCGGTCGGTCAGCACCGCCGGATGGATCCCGCGCGCCAGATCCCGCAGCTCCTGCAACGCCAGCTTCACCTCGCCGTGCGCCTCCGCGACCATCGCCTGCGCGTACTCCGGGTCCTCCAGCAGCTTCTCCTTCGCCAGCCCCAGCCCCATGGCGAGGTTGACCAGCCGGGCCTGCGCCCCGTCGTGCAGATCCCGCTCGATCCGCCGCAGATCCGCCGCGGCCGTATCGACCACGACTCCTCGGTCCGATTCCAGTTCCGCGATACGACGTTCCAGCTCGTCCGACGGCGACAGCAGCCCCCGCACCATCGCCCGGTCGGCGTTGGTCAGCCCCCGCGCCAGGTACGGCAGCACCGGCCACAGCACGAACAGCGACGTCAGCGTGACGGTGAAGGTGAGAATGCCCCAGGGCAGCCGGATGAAGTTGTACAGGGTCGTCCGCCAGCCCACCGGGTCCTTCACCCTCATCCACAGCTTCTGGACGAAGCCCGCGTTCCGGCTCCGCAGCGGCAACGGACTCGGCTCGTCGATCCGCACCCCGAGCAGCGCCCGGGCCCGCCGCCGCTCCAGCCTCCCCAGCCTCCGCGTCCCCATCAGCCCGACCGCCAGCAACGGGAAGCCGACCACCGTCACGGCCAGCCAGAAGCCGGTGAACAGCACCGTCGTCACATAGACGAACCCGACCAACGCCACCGGAAGGTTCAGCAGGAGATGCGCGATCTCCTTCCAGGTGTGCGCGTCATAGGCGAACCGGACGGGCGGCAGGGGCTCGGGCCGGCCGTCGAAGGCGTCGTCCCGGTAGGTCGTGGCCGGTGAAGGGCTGGGGCGTTCGGTCATATGGGTTAGCGTGCCGCGCGGCGCGCCGCGGCGCCATGAGGCGGACCGCCGCGCCACCCGGGGGAAAACCCCACCCTGTCCCCCTTCGTCTCCTCTTCCTCTCTCCCTTCCTCTCCCATACGGGCATCTCAAGCAGTGACGGGCTGCTTACGCGCTCTTTAGCAGGCCCTAGACTCCCGTGCGTACAGATCGTCGAACGGCGTTGATCACAGGGAGCGAGGGGCGGACGTGCGAGAACCGACCACTGTCGCCGCGTCGGACTACTCGGACTACTTCCAGTCGTACTCGGTCGTCGGGCTGCTCGCCGTCGTCGGCGTGCTGTTCGTCGCGGTCGCCTTCGGCGCCGGACGACTGCTGCGCCCGGTGGTCCCCACCCCCGAGAAACTCCTGACGTACGAGTGCGGCGTCGACCCCGTCGGCGAGGGCTGGGCCCACACCCAGGTCCGCTACTACGTCTACGCCTTCCTCTACGTCATCTTCGCCGTCGACTCGATCTTCCTGTTCCCCTGGGCCACGATCTTCGCCGCCCCCGGCTACGGCGCCACCACCCTCGTCGAGATGTTCATCTTCCTCGGCTTCCTGGCCGTGGGCCTGCTGTACGCCTACAAGAAGGGCGTCCTGACATGGACGTGACGCCGGACGTGACTTCCGCCCCGACTCCCGACCCGACCTCGCCGGAACCGGTGCTGCTCCCGGAGCCCAAGCGCCTCGGCGCCCTCGCCCGCCTGGCTCCCGAGCCGATGAAGGTGGTCCTCAACTGGGGCCGCCGCTACTCGCTCTGGGTCTTCAACTTCGGCCTCGCCTGCTGCGCCATCGAGTTCATCGCCGCGTCGATGGCCCGCCACGACTTCATCCGCCTCGGCGTGATCCCCTTCGCGCCGGGCCCGAGGCAGGCCGACCTCATGGTGGTGTCGGGCACGGTGACGGACAAGATGGCCCCCGCCGTGAAGCGCCTGTACGAACAGATGCCGGAACCCAAGTACGTCATCTCCTTCGGCGCCTGCTCCAACTGCGGCGGCCCCTACTGGGACTCCTACTCCGTCACCAAGGGCGTCGACCAGATCATCCCGGTCGACGTCTACGTCCCCGGCTGCCCGCCCCGCCCCGAGGCCCTCCTCCAGGGCATCCTCAAGCTCCAGGAGAAGATCGCCCGCGAGTCGCTGGGGGAGCGCTACGGCAACGGCACCCCCGCCCGCCCCTCCCCGGCCGCCCTCCAGAGCGGCCTGCTGAAGGCCCCCTCTCCCACCCCGGGGGAGGAACGATGACCACGACCGGCTGGCTCCCCGCCCCCACCGACGAACTCTTCGGCCCCGACGCCACCGCCGAGGAGTCCTACGACGTCCTCACCGTCGACGTCCCTCCGACTGCCTGGATCACGGCCCTCCAGACGGCCCGCGACGACCTGGGCTGCACCTACTTCGACTGGCTCAGCGCGGTCGACGAACCCGGCACCGGCTTCCGCGTCGCCGCCCACCTCGCCGCCCTCTCCCCGGTACGCCGCCTCCTCCTGCGTACGACGGTCCCGCACGAGTCCCCGACCCTGCCGACCGCCGTCCACGTCTTCGCCGGCGCCGCCTGGCACGAACGCGAGACGCACGAAATGTTCGGCGTCGTCTTCGAGGGCCACCCGGCCCTGGACCACCTCCTCCTTCCGGAAACCTTCGAAGGCCACCCCCTCCGCAAGGACTTCGTCCTCGCCGCCCGCGTCGCCAAGGCCTGGCCCGGCGCGAAGGAACCGGGCGAGTCGGACCACGGCGGCCCCAAGCGCCGCCAGATGCTCCCCCCAGGCGTCCCCGACCCCAACGACTGGGGCCCCCAAAAGGGCCAACTCCCGCCCGCCCCAACCCGCCCCACCCGCACAGCCGGCACACGGACAACGCCCGAACGCCCCACCCGCCGAACCCGCACGACATCAGAGGGCTCGGCAACCCAGACGGAGGGCACGCGCGCGCCGAGCACTCCGCCTACCACTCCGGCTGCCGGCCCGCGCCGGTCGCGTTCGGCGGCGGAGGGTTCGGCGAGTCAGGTGGAGGGGTCGGCGGTGCCGGGGGCTTCGGCTGCGGGTCCGCGTCGGTCGCGTTCGGCGGCGGAGGGTTCGGCGAGTCAGGTGGAGGGGTCGGCGGTGCCGGGGGCTTCGGCTGCGGGTCCGCGTCGGTCGCGTTCGGCGGCGGAGGGTTCGGCGAGCCAGACGGAGACGTCGGCTGTGCCGGGTACCGCGCCAGCTGGTCCGCGCCGGTCGCGTACAGCGGACCAGGGCTCGGCGAGCCAAACGGCAGCCGGCGGTGCCGACACTCCGAGCGAGAGCTCGGTCACCGACGCCCCAGCCACCGACGCCCCAGCCACCGACGCCGCAGCCACCGACGCCCCGGGCGCCGGCGCCCTGGGCGCCGGTTCTGGCGCCGTCCCCAATGGTCCGCGTCGCTCCCGCAGCGCCTCCGAAGGCTCCGCGAGCCAACACCCCGCACCTGGCACCACGCCCTCCGGCACCACACCGGCCGACGAACCGACCCCGGCCGCCACGCCCCCGAAGCCCACCTCGCGCGCTCCCCGCAGCGCCGACGCCCCGTGGCACCACGCCCGCCCAGCCTTCGACGAACCCGAATCCGGACGGGCTGCCGAGTCCAACACCGGGGCCGGGAGGGACGCGGAGCCGGGGACGGACGCCGGGCGGGAAACCGACGCCGAGCAGCGGTCGGGGACTGAACCGCGCCCTGAGCCCGACACCGACCCGCGTCCGGGGTCCGAGGCCGAGCCGCGTCCGGGGACCGACACCGAACCGCGCCCTGAGCCCGACGCCGAACCGCGTCCGGAGTCCGAGGCCGAGCCGCGTCCGGAGTCCGAGCCCGGTCCAGGCCCCGAGGCCCAGGCCGATCAGACCTCCGCCCCCGAAGCGGCGCCTGAAGCGCTGGAGGCACCCGGCACCTCCGTCGGCGACTCCGAGCCTCCCGGCCACCCCGCGTCTTCCGGCGCCCCCGAGTCTCCCGGGACCACCGAGGTCCCCGAGACTCCCGCCAGGCCCGGTGCCCCTGACGCCCCTGGTTCCCGCAACGCCTGCAACACCCCCAACGCCCGCAACACCCCCGAAGACCCCGCAGGAGGCCCGCAGTGAACGACGCTCTCGACGTCGCCCTGCGACTCCTGATCGTCTTCGTCGTCTTCCTCACCTTCCCCCTGATCGTCGGCCAGACCGAGCACAAGGTCATGGCCCACATGCAGGGCCGCCTCGGTCCCATGTACGCCGGCGGCTTCCACGGCTGGGCCCAACTCGTCGCGGACGGCGTGAAGTTCGCGCAGAAGGAAGACGTCGTACCCGCGGGCGCCGACCGCCGCATCTTCCAACTCGCCCCCGCCGTAGCCCTCCTGCCCTACCTCCTGGTCCTCCTGGCCATCCCCATCGGCCCCGGCGAGGGCGCCGTCGGCGAGGTCATCGACGCCGGCATCTTCTTCGTCCTGGCCGTCATGGGCGTAGGCGTCCTCGGCTCCCTCATGGCCGGCTGGGCCTCCGCCAACAAGTTCTCCCTCCTCGGCGGCCTCCGCACCGCCGCTCAGCTCCTCGCCTACGAACTCCCGATGCTGCTGACCGCCGCCTCCGTCGCGATGGCGGCCGGCACGGTCTCCCTCCCCGGCATCGTCGACGCCTTCGAGTGGTGGTGGCTGCCCTGGCAGATCGTCGGCGCGATCGTCTTCTTCATCGCCGGCCTCGCCGAACTCCAGCGCCCGCCCTTCGACATGCCCGTCGCCGACTCGGAGATCATCTTCGGCGCGTACACGGAGTACACCGGCCTCCGCTTCGCCCTGTTCCTCCTCGCCGAGTACGCCGGGATCATCGTCCTGTGCGGCCTGACCAGCGTCCTCTTCCTGGGCGGCTGGCACGGCCCCTGGGGCGCCGACGGCCTCGGCTGGGTGTGGACCCTCCTGAAGACGGCCGTCCTCGCCTTCGTCGTGATCTGGCTCCGCGTGACCTACCCCCGTCTCCGCGAGGACCAGCTCCAGAAGTTCTCCTGGACCCTCCTCGTCCCCCTTTCTCTCGCCCAGATCGCCCTCACCGGCATCGTCAAGGTGGTGATCCAGTAACCATGGCCCCCATTCCTGGCAGTGGCCTCGCCAAGGGCCTGGCCGTCACCCTCCGCACGATGACGAAGAAGACCGTCACCGAGCAGTACCCCGACGTCCAGCCCGACCTCCCGCCCCGCACGCGCGGCGTCATCGGCCTGTTCGAGGAGAACTGCACGGTCTGCATGCTCTGCGCCCGGGAGTGCCCGGACTGGTGCATCTACATCGACTCCCACAAGGAGACGGTCCCGCCCGCCGCCCCCGGTGGCCGCGAGCGCAGCCGCAACGTTCTCGACCGCTTCGCCATCGACTTCTCCCTGTGCATGTACTGCGGTATCTGCATCGAGGTCTGTCCTTTCGACGCCCTGTTCTGGTCCCCGGAGTTCGAGTACGCCGAGACCGACATCCGCGACCTCACCCACGAGCGCGACAAGCTCCGCGAGTGGATGTGGACCGTCCCGGCCCCGCCGGCCCTCGACCCCGCCGCCGAGGAGCCGAAGGAGATCGCCGCCGCCCGCAAGACCGCCGAGAAGCTGGCCGCCCAGGCGGAACAGCAGGAGGGAGAGTCGTGAGCCTCGCCGCCGAAACCCATGGCTTCCTCTCCCCGGCCGGTGTGGAGATCGCCTTCCTCCTCGTCGGCCTGGTGACCTTCGGCGCCGCCCTCGTCACCGTCACCACCCGGCAGTTGGTCCACGCCGCCCTGTGGCTGGTCGTGGCCCTCGGGGGTCTCGCCGTCGAATACCTCCTTCTCACGGCCGAGTTCATCGCCTGGGTGCAGGTCCTCATCTACGTCGGTTCCGTCGTCGTGCTCCTCCTCTTCGGTCTGATGCTCACCAAGGCCCCCATCGGCCGCTCCCCGGACGCCGACTCCGGCAACCGCTGGGCCGCCCTCACGGTCGCCGTCGCCTCGGCCGCCGCCCTGATCTGGGTCGTCGTCGACGCCTTCCGCACGACCTGGATCGATCTGGACGGCCCCGCCGCCGGCTCGACGGAGGCCACCGGAGCGAGCCTCTTCCAGAACTGGGTGCTCCCCTTCGAGGCCCTCTCCGTCCTGCTCCTCGCGGCGCTGGTCGGCGCGATCGTCCTGTCCCGCAAGGCGCAGGCGGAGTCGGCCTCGCCCCCTGTGAACTCCCGGCCCGTGTCCGGTGGTTCCCCATCCGTCCCGGATTCCCGCAATCACCCGATCCGGCGAAAAGAGCCGGTCACGGGAACTCGGGCCACCGCAGGCGCTGAATCCACCATCGGCCCCGGATCCACCACGGCTACTGGATCCACGCCAGGCATCGGATCCACCGCGGCCACGGGGACCACAGCAGGCACGGGACCCGCCGCAGGCACGGGACCCGCCACAGGAGCTGAGCCCGTCGGCGGAGCCAAGCCGGCCACAGGAGCCGAGCCCGCCGCCGGAACCAAGCCGGGCACGGCAGCCGAGTCGGCCGAGCAGGAAGGCGCCCGCTGATGCACCTCGCCTATCCCGCCGTACTCTCCGCCCTCCTCTTCTGCACCGGCCTGTACGGCGTCCTCGCCCGCCGCAACGCGATCCTGGTCCTGATGTCGGTCGAGCTGATGCTCAACGCCGTCAACCTCAACCTCGTCGCCTTCGACGTCTGGCTCAGCCGGACCGCCGAGGAGACCCTGCACTCCGGCCAGGCCCTGACCCTGTTCACCATCGCCATCGCCGCCGCCGAGATCGGCATCGGCCTGGCGATCGTCCTCGCCGTCTACCGCAACCGCGGCACCTCGGACATCGACAAGCTCCGCGACACCGCCGAGGGCCACGAGCCCGAAGGCCCCGACTCCGACGGCGACGCCACCGCGGCCGAGAAGGCTGAGGCCACCGCGTGACCACCACCACCCTCGCCGTCCTCGTCCCCCTCCTTCCGTTCCTCGGCGCGGCCATCGGCCTGCTCCTGGGGCGCACGGCCCCCGGGTTCGTCCGCCCGCTCGCGGTACTGCCGACGCTCGCCTCCCTCGTACTGGCCGCGATCGTCGCCGTACGCCAGGGCGGGGACGAGGCGGTGAACGCCGCCACCGAGCTCACGCCCACCGGCTCGGTCCCGATCGAACTCGCCCTGCACATCGACGGCTTCGCCGCCCTCGTCGCCGTCCTGGTCGGCCTCGTCGCGAGCTGTGTGCAGATCTACTCGACCGGCTATCTGCGCGACGACCCGCGCTACCCGTCGTACGCGGCTCTGGTCTCCCTCTTCACCTCCGCGATGCTCCTCGTCGTCTACTCCGGCGACCTGATGGTGCTGCTGGTGGGCTGGGAGGTCATGGGCATCTGCTCGTACTTCCTGGTCGGCCACTACTGGGAGACCCCGGAGGCCCGAGCCGCCTCCATCAAGGCCTTCCTGGTCACCAAGCTCGGCGACGTCCCCTTCCTCATCGGCCTGTTCGCGCTGGCCACCGACGCCGGGTCGTTCCGCATCACGAAGGTGCTCGGTGCCGTCGCGAGCGGGGGACTGGACCACCCGACCCTGATCGCCCTGCTGCTTCTCGCGGGCGTGGCCGGAAAGTCGGCGCAGTTCCCGCTGCACACCTGGCTCCCGGACGCGATGGCGGGCCCCACGCCCGTCTCCGCGCTGATCCACGCCGCGACGATGGTGGCCGCCGGCGTCTACTTCGTCGCCCGTCTCCTCCCCGTCTTCGAGGCCTCGCAGGCCGCGATGGTCGTCCTCGCCGTCATGGCAGCCGTGACGATGACGGGCTCGGCGCTCGCCGCGCTCGCCCAGGACGACATCAAGCGCGTGCTCGCCTACTCGACCATCGGCCAGCTCGGCTACATGACCGGCGCCCTCGCCGTCGGCGACCGCGGTGCCGCCGTCTTCCACCTCCTGTCGCACGGGGCCTTCAAGGCGCTGCTGTTCCTCGCGGCGGGCGTGATCATCCACGCCGCAGGCACCAACTCACTGGCCGCCATGTCCCGCATGGGCCATCTGCGCGACCGCGTGCCCGACGCCTACTGGACGATGACCGTGGCGCTCCTCGCGCTCGCCGCGATCCCGCCGTTCAGCGGTTTCTTCTCCAAGGAGTCCGTCCTCGGCGCCGCCGAGCACGTCGCCACCGGCCACACCGAGCACGCCCCCGGCGCGGCGGGCTGGGTCGTCCTCGTCGCCGGCCTGCTCACGGCCCTGCTCACCGCGGCCTACGCGGCGCGCCTGTGGCTGCTGGCCTTCCGCGGCCAGGGCGCCGAGGCCCCCGACCACGGCCGCCAGCCCCTCACCATGAACGTGGTCCTCTGGGTGCTCGCCGTCCCGTCCCTCGCCGTCGGCGGACTCGCCTACCGGGTGCTCCCCGACTGGTTCGACGGCCGCGACCTGACCCCGACCCTCACCACGTCCGTCGTCGGTACGGGCGTCGCCCTGGTCGGCGGCATCGTCACCTACGCCGCCTGGCGGCACACCACCGCGCTCGCGGCCCGCGTGCCGCTGGGCGCGGTCGCCGCCCACCCGGAGGGCGACGCCGGCCTCGTCGAGGCCGAGGCCATCGCCAGCCACGAGCCGGCGTACGGGGACATCGCCTACGCGCCCGACCCCGCCGATCCCGGCCGGCTTCTGCTCGGTCCGCTGCACCGGCACGCGGCCGTCGGCTTCCACCTCGACGCCGTCTACTCGGCCCTCTTCGTCCGCCCGGTCCTGGCCGGCGCCACGCTCGTCCGGTTCCTCGACCGCGAGGTCGTCGAGACGTACGTGCGCGGCGCGGGGGCCACGCCCCGGGCGCTTGGCTGGGCCGTACGGCGGGCCCAGACCGGCAATGTGCAGACCTATGTGAGCGCGCTGCTCGCCGGCACCGTCGTCCTGGTGGTCGCCGCAGTCCTCGTCGCCACGGGAGCGTGAGCAGGCGTGATCGATATCAACGAGTCCGTGATGCAGTTCCTTCTTGCGTTCGTCGTCGTCGGCCCGCTCCTCGGTGCCGTCGCCGCTCTGCTGCCCGCCCCGCCCGGGCTGAAGGGGAAGTCACCCGAGCAGGCCGTGCTCCGGCACGGTGTGACGGTGACCGGCGCGATTCTCGTCGCCGCGATCGTCCTCGCGCTCGGCTTCGACCACGACCATCCGTCGAAGATGCAGGCCACGACCGACATCAGCTGGATCCCCGCACTCGACGTGCGCATCCACCTCGGCATCGACGGCATCTCCCTCCCCCTTCTGGTCCTGACCGCGCTGCTGACCTTCCTCTGCGCGCTCTACTCGTACTTCAAGATGCCTGCGGGCCCCACCCCGAAGGCCTTCGTCGCACTGCTGCTCGTCCTCGAGTCCGGCACCCTCGCGACCTTCGCCGTCCTCGATCTGCTGCTGTTCTTCCTGGCGTTCGAGATGGTGCTCATCCCGATGTACTTCCTCATCGCCCGCTGGGGCGGCGAGGGCAGGACCGCGGCCGCCTGGCGCTTCATCCTGTACACGCTGCTCGGTTCGGTCGTCATGCTGCTGGGCCTGCTCTTGATCGGAATCAAGGCGGGCACGTTCGACATGGTGGCACTCGCCACTGACAACGGCCGGTCGCTGACCACATCCGTGCAGGTCATCGCCGTATTGGCGATCGGTCTCGGGCTCGCGGTCAAGACGCCGATGTGGCCGCTGCACAGCTGGCTGCCCGACGCCCACACCGCCGCGCCGACCGTCGGCTCGGTTCTGCTGGCCGGCGTCCTGCTGAAGATGGGCACGTACGGGTTCGTCCGGATCCTGCTGCCGATCGCCCCCGACGGCTTCGCCGACTTCGCGCCCTATCTCGCCGCCTTCGCCGTGGTCGGGATCATCTACGGGTCCCTGGCCTGCCTGGCCCTCGCCAAACAGGGCGCGAAGGGCGACCTCAAGCGCCTCATCGCCTACTCCTCCGTCGGCCACATGGGCTTCGTCCTCCTCGGCATCGCCACCATGACCCCGACCGGCGTGAACGGCGCCCTGTTCGCCAACATCGCCCACGGCCTCATCACCGGCCTGCTCTTCTTCTTGGTCGGCGCCCTCAAGGACCGCACGGGCACCACCGACCTCGACACCCTCGCCGAACAGACCGGCGCCGCGCTCTACGGCAAGGCCCCGCGCCTCGGCGGCCTGCTCGCGTTCGCCGCGGTCGCCTCCCTCGGCCTGCCCGGCCTCGCCGGATTCTGGGGCGAGATGCTGGCCCTGTTCGGCGCGTTCGACCCCGCCGACGACCTCAGCCGCCCCGCCTTCCTCACCTTCATGGCGATCGCGGCCTTCGGCACCCTCCTCACGGCCGCCTACCTCCTCGCCGTGGTCCGCCGCGTCTGCATGGGCGCCGTACCGCAGGACGCGCCGAAGCTCGCCGACGTCCAGACGTACGAGTTCGCCGCCTGGACGCCGCTCGTCGCCCTCACCGTCGTAGCCGGCCTGTGGCCCAAGGCCCTCCTGGGCCTGACCGACCCGGCCGTGCAGCAGCTCCTCGCAGGAGGCACCCGATGAGCTCCCTGGCCGCGAACCTCGTCCAGTCGGTCGACTGGCTCGCCATCGCACCGCCCACCATCACGGCGGTCGTCGGCCTCGTCGTCCTCGTAGCGGATCTCTTCGTCGGTGACGCGAAGAAGGCACTGCTCGGCTGGCTGTCCGTCGCGGGCCTGGCCGCCTCGGCGCTCATGCTGCTGCCCCTCCTGGACGGCGACCGAGCCACCCTCTGCCTGTCCGGCGAAGCCGACGTCTGCAGCTACACCGCGGACCGCTTCACCCTCGTCCTCCAGCTCCTGGTGCTCGGCGGAGCACTGCTGGCCGCCCTCCTGTCGGTCACGGCCCTCAAGGACGCCGACAAGGGACTCCCCGAAGGGGAGTACTGGTTCCTGCTGCTCTCCTCCGCCGCCGGTGCCGCCCTCCTGCCCGCCTCCCGCGACCTGGCCACCCTGATCGTCGCCCTGGAAGTCGCCTCCTTGCCGGCGTTCGCCCTCGTGGGCCTGCGCCAAGGTGACCGCAAGTCCTCGGAAGCGGCCCTCAAGTTCTTCCTGTCCTCGGTCACCGCGACCGCGGTCAGCCTCATGGGCATCAGCTTCGTGTACGCCTCCACGGGCACCCTCTACCTCACCCAGATCGCCGACCGCGTCCAGCACGTCGACGGCCAGCTCCACACCCTCACCCAGACCGGCGTGGTCCTCACCCTCATCGGCTTCGCCTTCAAGACGGCCGCCGTGCCCTTCCACTTCTGGGTTCCGGACACCTATGTAGGAGCCCCGCTTCCGATCGCCGCCTACTTGTCGGTCGTCGGCAAGGCGGTCGGCTTCTCCGGCCTGATCCTCCTCACCGTCGTCGCCCTGCCCTCGTACGCTGATGTCTGGGGCCCGGCGCTGGCCGCGCTGGCCGCCCTCACCATGACCGTCGGAAACGTCGGCGCCCTCCGACAGCAGGCCACGCGCGCGTACAGCGCCGTACGCCTCCTCGCCTGGTCCTCCGTCGGCCAGGCCGGCTACCTCCTGGTGCCGATCGCCGCGGCCGCCTACTCCGACGACGCCGAGCACTCCATCGGTTCCACCGTCGCCTACGCCCTCATGTACGCCGCCGTGAACCTCGGTGCCTTCGCGGTGGCCGCACTGGTGGGCCGTACGAAGTCCCGCAACCGCGTCAGCGACTACCGGGGCCTCTACGCCACCAACCCCCTCGCCGCGCTCCTCCTGGCGTTCTTCCTGCTGTGCCTCGCCGGACTCCCGCCGGGCATCATCGGCCTCTTCGCCAAGGTCACCGTCTTCTCCGCCGCCGTCGACGCCGGCCTCGGCTGGCTCGCGGTCGTCATGGCCGCCAACGTAGTGATCGCGCTGTACTACTACCTCCAGTGGACGGCACTGCTGTTCCGCGCGCCCGAGGGCGAAGCCGTACGCCACAAGGTCCCCGCGCCCCTCACCGCCGCACTCGCCCTCACCGGCGTCCTCGGCCTCGCCCTGTCGGGCGCTCCCCAACTGGTCCTGCGCTTCGCCGACACCGGACTCTTCTGAGGGCACCCACCACCGCACGACCAGGCCGCTTCCGGGCCCTCACCCGGACGGCTCACACCCCGCCCCGCACGCACAAGGGAACTAGCGGCTCTCGCCTGGCGTTGACCAGAACGGGAGGGTCCACTGGACCTACACCAGAAGGACCGCAGATCAGCAAGCAAAGGGTTCCCCTGCTGCACGACTTGGAGGGCGTACCGTGCACCGCCGGCACAACGGGCTCAGGACCGCAGTACTCCTCGGGGGACTGTCCGCACTCATCATCGTCATCGGCAGCTTCTTCGGCCGTATGGGGCTCGTGATCGCGGTCCTGGTCGCTCTGGGGACCAACGCGTACGCGTACTGGAACAGCGACAAGCTGGCGCTACGCGCGATGCGCGCCCGCCCTGTCAGCGAGTTCGAGGCCCCCGCGCTGTACCGCATGGTCCGAGAGCTCTCCACCCAAGCCCGTCAACCCATGCCGCGCCTGTACATCTCCCCGACAGAGGCGCCGAACGCGTTCGCGACGGGCCGCAACCCGCGCAACGCCGCGGTCTGCTGCACCGAGGGAATCATGCGCATCCTCGACGAGCGCGAACTGCGCGGCGTCATCGGCCACGAACTCAGTCACGTCTACAACCGCGACATCCTGATCTCCTCGGTCGCCGGCGCCCTCGCCTCCGTGATCATGTTCCTGGTCAACTTCGCCTGGCTGATCCCGGTCGGCCGCTCCAACGACGACGACGGCCCCGGCATCTTCGGCATGCTGCTCATCATGATCCTGGGCCCGCTCGCCGCGAGCCTCATCCAACTGGCCATCAGCCGCTCCCGCGAATACGAGGCCGACGCCTCCGGCGCCCAACTCACCGGGGACCCCCTGGCTCTGGCCAGCGCGCTGCGCAAGCTCGAGATCGGCACGAAGCAGCTGCCGCTGCCCCCGGAGCCCCGCATCGAGACCGCGAGCCACATGATGATCGCGAACCCCTTCCGCCCGGGCCAGGGATTCTCGAAGATGTTCTCCACGCACCCGCCGATGGCGGAACGCATTGCCCGCCTCGAGAAGATGGCAGGTCGCCAACAGTGAAGACAATCCTGAACGTCATATGGCTCGTCCTGAGCGGCTTCTGGCTGTTCCTCGGCTATCTCGTGGCCGGCGTGCTGCTGTGCGTCACGATCATCGGCATCCCCTTCGGCATCGCGGCCTTCCGTATCGGCATCTACGCCCTGTGGCCCTTCGGGTACACGACGGTCGAGCGCCGCGACGCCGGCGCCCCGTCCTGCATCGGCAACGTGCTGTGGCTGATCCTGGCGGGCTGGTGGCTGGCTCTCGGCCACATCATCACCGGACTCCTGCTGTGCGTCACGATCATCGGCATCCCGTTCGGCATCGCCAACTTCAAGCTGATCCCGGTGTCGTTGTTCCCGCTGGGCCGCGAAATCGTCTCGACCGACAGGCCGTTCGCGTCGTCGGGCTGGTAGGACTCCCGGAGACTGCGGCCGTTGCCCACGGTCCAGCGGTTGCCCACGGTCCAGCGGTTGTCCACGGTCCAGCGGTTGTCCACAGTCTGACGGTTGTCCACAGGCCGCCCCGATTGTCAGTGCCCGCCTGCATCATGAACACATGACCGCGCACGAGCAGGTGCGGGCACAGGGGGCAGCCAGGATGTGCAACGCCCGCCTGTGGGCCCGCACTCCACCAGAGATCGAGGACCGCAGCCGCCAGAGCCACGGCCGCCGCACCGAGCCGAGGCAGCCGCGCCCCGTGGACATATCCGGCGACTCACGCCTTCGTACGGCCTGAGATACATCCGGCCGACGCCGACGCCGACGCCGACGCCGACATCCACATCGACGCCGACGCCGACGCCGACATCCACATCGACACAGGCACCCGCACCCGCACCGACGTCCATACGGCGCCAACCCCGCCACTGCGCCGAACGCCGGTCCAGAGCCACGTCCTTCGGAGCGTCAGCCGTCCTCGCCGACCGACCGCCCTACCGCGACGCCCCGCCCACCCGTCGCCGCACTCCGTACGCCACCACACCCACAACCAGCACACCCGCGCCCGCGACCACCGACACCCCCGGCAACGCGAACGCGAGCACCACGCACCCGAGAAGCCCCACCGCCGGCACCGCCCGCCTCGCCGGAGCCGAATCGAGTGTCCAGGCCGAGGCGTTGGCCACCGCGTAGTACGCCAGCACCCCGAAGGAGGAGAACCCGATAGCGCCCCGCACGTCCACCGTGGCGGCCAGCACCGCGACCACCGCGCCCACGGCCAGCTCCGCCCGGTGCGGCACCTGGAAACGCGGGTGCACAGCCGCCAGAGCGCCGGGCAGATGCCGGTCACGTGCCATGGCCAGCGTCGTCCGTGAGACACCCAGGATCAGAGCGAGCAGCGAGCCCAGCGCGGCCACGGCAGCGCCAACCCGGACCACCGGCACCAGGCCCGGCACCCCGGCCGCCCGCACGGCGTCGGTCAGCGGTGCACCGGCCTGCCCGAGACCTTCGGTCCCCAGCACGGAAAGGACAGCCACCGCCACACACGCGTACACGGCCAGCGCGATCCCCAGAGCCAGCGGGATCGCGCGGGGGATGGTGCGCGCGGGATCCCGCACTTCCTCCCCGAGGGTCGCGATACGCGCGTACCCCGCGAACGCGAAGAACAGCAGACCGGCGGCCTCCAGCACGCCACCCGCACCGCCGGAGGCCCCGCTGCTCAGCCGCCCGGCATCGGAAACCCCCGACCCCAGGCACGCCACCACGACGGAAGCGAGGACAGCGAGCACGACCGCCACGATCACCCGCGTGAGCAGAGCGGACTTCTGAACACCGCCGTAGTTCACCGCGGTCAGCGCCACGACCGCCGCGACCGCCACGGCGTGCGCCTGCCCCGGCCAGACGTACGCGCCCACGGTGAGCGCCATCGCCGCACAGGAGGCCGTCTTCCCGACCACGAACGACCAGCCCGCGAGATAACCCCAGAAAGGACCGAGCCGCTCCCTCCCGTACACATACGTGCCGCCGGAGGCCGGATACAGCGCGGCCAGCCGGGCCGACGAGGTGGCGTTGCAGTAGGCGACCACCGCGGCGACCGCCAGCCCGACCAACAGCCCGGAACCGGCCGCGCGCGCCGCGGGGCCGAGCGCGGCGAAGATGCCGGCGCCGACCATCGAGCCCAACCCGATGACGACGGCGTCACCCACGCCGAGGGTGCGTCGCAGTTCCGAATCCGAGCCGGAACGGGGTGGGGAAGGTGCCATGCGCCGCACCCTACTGATCAGTGCAACCAACCGGTGCACCCGTGACGTCCTCTTCATCAACACGGCACGAACTCGCGCTGCCGCCGCAGTGGGGACGCACCCGCGCACCCGCCGAGGCGCACAGTCCGACCGGACGTAGATCACAGGGCCGGAACAGTGCAGGCACAGCGCGGAAGGGCAGGTTCAGGGCATGAGCATCATCGGTTGGATCATCCTGGGGCTTCTGGCCGGAGCCATCGCCAAGTTCCTGCTGCCGGGCCGCGACCCGGGCGGCTTCATCGGCACGACCGTCATCGGCATCGCGGGCGCGTTCATCGGCGGCTGGATCTCGGCCCGCTGGCTGGACCACCCGATCACGAAGGACTTCTACGACGGCACGACCTGGGCCGCGGCGATCGGAGGATCTCTCGTGCTCCTGATCGGCTACCGCATCCTGTTCGGCAACTCGCGCGACTGATCCACCCCCGGACCGCAGCCAGCAGGCGAGAAGGGTGGGCACCGGCCAGGTGTCCACCCTTCCTCGTACGACACGGCGCAGACCGTGAACCGGCCGTGGACTACCGGTAGTTCACGAACTGCAGGGCGAAGTCGAAGTCCTTGCCCTTGAGCAGGCTGATGACGGCCTGAAGGTCGTCACGGCTCTTGGAGCTGACGCGCAGCTCGTCGCCCTGGACCTGGGCCTTCACGCCCTTCGGGCCCTCGTCGCGGATGATCTTCGCCACCTTCTTCGCGTTCTCCTGGGAGATGCCCTCCTCGATCGACGCGAAGATCTTGTACTCCTTGCCGGAGAGCTGCGGCTCGCCGGCGTCCAGGGCCTTCAGCGAGATGCCGCGCTTGATCAGCTTGGACTGGAAGACGTCGAGAACGGCCTTCACCCGGTCCTCGGAGTTCGCCTCCATCAGGATCTTGTCGCCGGACCACGAGATGGAGGCGCCGACGCCCTTGAAGTCGTAGCGCTGGGAGATCTCCTTGCCGGTCTGGTTGAGGGCGTTGTCGACCTCCTGCCGCTCGACCTTCGAGACGATGTCGAAACTGGAGTCGGCCATGTCCTGTGGCTCCTTGTATCGGGGTGCGTATCGGGGTGCGTACCGGGTGCGTTTCGGCGTGCGTGGGGCTGCCGCCGAGCCGGGCACAGTTCCCGGGCCGCATCCGGACAAGCCTAGCCACCCGGCGTCCCCCGAGCGCTGATCAATCGGGTGGCGAAGCACCCCTCTCCATCGGGTATTGTTTACGTCGTTGCCACGGAGCACCGCCGAAAAGCGGTTCGAAGGGCAGCAAACCCCGGCGGTGTGCCCGAGCGGCCAAAGGGAGCAGACTGTAAATCTGCCGGCTCAGCCTTCCCAGGTTCGAATCCTGGCGCCGCCACACTGGGGAAGACCCCCTCCAACTGCGGAAACGCAGAGTGGAGGGGGTCTCTTCGTATGCCTGGGCCTTGTGAGGAAGGCGAGTGGTGATGTGCCTCACGATGTGGGGCGAACGCTCGTCCGGGGCACACTGACCCCATGTCCAGCCGTCGCAGAAACTGCCCCGAATGTCAGCGTGAGATCGCCGTGGTCGCCGGGCGCTACGCGCGGCACGACCCGCCCGGGGCCCGGGAGAGCGGCGAACTCACTTCCTGCGCGGGCTCCCGCCGGCACGCTCAACTGGGAGCCGCGCAGCCCGCGTTGGACGGCTACGCCGTTCCCGAGTTCCCCGGGCAGATGCAGCTGTTCTAGCCACGGGCCCGGCCCCGGGCAGCTCCCCAGCTCCCGCACGGCTCCCCGGCTCCGCACATCCCCCTCGGCCCCCGCAGGCGCCGCCTCCCCGCCCTCAGTTCCCGGCCACCGACTTCACCGCCACGGACACCGGCACCGACCCGCCGATCAGTTCCAGGGTCAGGCCGGCCGTCGCCGGCGTCTCCAGCAGCTCGGCCAGGACGGCGGCCACGTCGTCGCGCGGGATCGGGCCACGGCCCGTGTGGGCCTCCAGGCGCACGAGACCGGTGCCGGCGTCGTTCGTCAGCTGGCCGGGGCGCAGGATCGTCCAGTCCAGGGCGTCGAGGCCGCGGACGTACCGGTCGGCCTCGCCCTTGGCCCGCAGATAGACGTCGAAGACGTCGTCGCCCTTGTGCTCGGGATCGGCGCCCATCGACGACACGACCACGTGACGCCGTACGCGAGCCCGGACCGCCGCGTCCGCGAACAGCACCGCGGCGCCCTTGTCCACCGTGTCCTTGCGGGCCACGCCGCTGCCCGGACCCGCGCCCGCCGCGAAGACCGCCGCGTCCGCGCCCTGCAGATGGGCCGCGACCTCCTCGGCGGAGGCCGACTCCAGATCCAGCAGGACCGGTTCGGCACCGGCTTCCCGCAGGGCGTCACCCTGTTCCGCCTTGCGGATGATGCCCGCGACCTCGTGCCCGCGCGCGGCGAGCAGGCGCTCCAGCCGCAACGCGATCTGACCATGACCACCAGCGATGACGATGCGCATGCCTTCGACCGTACGCCCGTACGCCGACATTCGCCGTACGGCCGTGTCCGGCACGCGCCCGCATCAGGCGTACGACCGCGCCGGCCGGGGGAGTTGACCTCCGACCCGGCCGTCACGACGGCACCCGTCGCCCCTCGACCCGGCCGGCCGGCTCGGCACCCGCCGCCACTGCCACTGCCACTGCCACCGCCACCGTCGCCCCTCACGCTCACGCCCGTCCGAGGCCACCCGCCCCCAGCGCCTCAGCGTGCCCAGCACCCCAGCACCCCGCACTCGCACCCCCGCACCCCCGCACCCCCTAAGAAGGCTCAACCCGCCCCTGCCGAGGCAACCCCAACTCGACAGCAGCCGCCGAGTCGCAGAACTCCCGTACCGCGCTCGTCCGCGCCACCACCCGCCCCCGATGCACCACGATGCGGCTGTAGGCGAGCGACAGGGCCCCCGCCAGCCGTTCCCCGCGCACCGCGAGCAGCTCGGCCGGGAAACCTGCCTCCACGCGCACCTCGGGCAGCCCCAGCACGGCGCGCGCGGACACGCTGACGGCGTCGTACGCGTCCTCGGGACGCAGGCCGTGTCGCGAGGCCAGGAGGTACGCGGCCTCCAACGGGTCCCCGCGGCCCACCGGGTTGGACACGTCCCGCAGCGCGCCGCTCCCGGCCGCCACCCGCACACCGGCGGCGCGCAGCAGCCGTACGGGAGCCGTGCCGCGCCGTTCCACGCCTCCGCAGCCGCCCTGGGGCAGGCATACGACCGCCACGCCGGCCGCGGCGAGCTGGTCGGCGGTGCGGGAGGTGATCTCGGAGGGGTGGCGGCCGAGGCTGCCGCAGGGGCTCAGGGTGACGCCGGGACGCAGGCCGCCGGCCATGGCGGCGAGGCGGGACAGGCGGGCGGGGTCGCCGGCGTCGGTGTGGAGGTCGACCGGGCAGCCGTGCTCGGAGGCCACGTCCAGGACCGCCTGGACATAGCCGGTGGGGTCCGGGTCGAGGTCGGGGCAGCCGCCGACCACCGAGGCGCCCATCTTCACCGCGTCCCGCAGCATCGCGAGCCCGTCCGCCCCGGCCACGCCGGTCAGCAGCCGCGGCATCGCCACCGCGGTCAGCTCGGTGAGCCCGCGCAGCGAACGCCGGGCCTGGAGCACGGCGGCCAGCGCGCCCAGCCCCTGGACGTCGCCCACCCGCACATGGGCCCGCAACGCGGTGGCCCCGTGGCCGAGTTGGAGCAGCGCGGCCTCGGTCGCGCGGCGCTGGACGTCCTGGGGGTCGTACGAGACCGGCCCGCCGGTGTCCGCGGAGAGCGCGGTGTCGCCGTGGGCGTGCGGCTCGACGGGGGCCGGGAGGAGCAGATAGCCGCTCAGGTCCACGCGTGTCCCGCACGCGCGCGTGCCGCCCGCCGCCAGGCTGCCCGCCGTGCCCACCGCCTCGATGCGCCCGCCGCCGAGCCGTACGTCCACGGTCCTGCCGTCGGTCAGCCGTGCCCCGCACAGCAGCAGTGAGGTGGTGTCGGAGGCGCCGGGCGAGGACGACGAGGGGGGCGGCTGCGGCTGGCTGTCGGGCATCGCGCTCCAGGGGCTCAAGGTCAAGGCTCGTGGCGGGGACGCAAGATCACGCAGAGTGAGTCGAGCCTAGGGTGGCGATCCGCTCACGGCGCGGAGGAGCGCAATAGTCGTACCGGTGTGGTCCGCCGTACGGGAGAGGCCTCGGAGGCTGGTGGGAGGGGTGCCGGAGCGGGCGCGCGCGGGGCCTCGAAACGGATTTGGGTGAACCGCTGCGGACCGTGTAATGTCTTCATCGCTCGCCCCAATAGCTCAGTCGGCAGAGCGTCTCCATGGTAAGGAGAAGGTCTACGGTTCGATTCCGTATTGGGGCTCTGGTGTGTGAGGTTCCCGTCGCGAGGCGGGGACGGATCGCATCTCAGCGGTGTAGCTCAGTCGGTAGAGCAAGCGGCTCATAATCGCTGTGTCACCGGTTCAAGTCCGGTCACCGCTACTGACAGTAGCCGATTGTGGGGTCGGTCCTTCGATCGGCTACTCTTCTTTGCGTTAAATATGTCCTATCCGTTCGTCAAGGAGCACTCACGTGGCTGCCACCGACGTCCGCCCGAAGATCACGCTGGCCTGCGTGGAGTGCAAGGAGCGGAACTACATCACCAAGAAGAACCGGCGTAACAACCCGGACCGACTGGAGATGAAGAAGCACTGCCCGCGTTGCAACGCGCACACCGCGCACCGCGAGACGCGATAAATCAGGCTCGTACGCGAGGCCGCCCCCAGCAGTCAGGGGGGCGGCCTCGCGTCGTTGATGGGCCGATACCGGCCAGTACTCAGGTACCTCAGTACTCCAGTACCTCAGTACTCCAGTACCCCAGTACTCCGTGCGCCGATACGGCCCGTGTCCAGAACCCAGTACCCAGCGATCAGGAGGTGCCGAGTCCATGGCGCTCGACCAGTCCTTCGTGGGGCGGACCTACCCGCCCACCGACCCCTATGAGGTGGGCCGGGAGAAGATCCGTGAGTTCGCGGAGGCCGTGGGGGACGCCAACCCGGCGTACACCGACCCGGACGCGGCCAAGGGGCTCGGTCACCCCGATGTGATCGCCCCGCCGACCTTCGTGTTCTCGATCACCTTCCGGGCCGCGGGCCAGGTCATCGCCGACCCGCAACTGGGCCTGGACTACAGCCGTGTGGTGCACGGCGACCAGAAGTTCGCCTACACCCGCCCGGTCCGCGCGGGCGACCGGCTGACGGTCACCTCCACGATCGAGGCGATCAAGTCCCTGGCGGGCAACGACATCCTGGACATCCGCGGCGAGGTCCACGACGAGGCCGGCGAGCACGTGGTGACCGCCTGGACCAAGCTCGTCGCGCGCGCGGCCGAGGAGGCGTGAGGAAGACGATGACGGCGAAGATCGCATACGACGACGTCGAGGTCGGCACGGAGCTGCCCGCCCAGACCTTTCCCGTGACCCGTGCCACCCTCGTCCAGTACGCGGGCGCCTCCGGGGACTTCAACCCGATCCACTGGAACGAGAAGTTCGCCAAGGAGGTCGGACTGCCGGACGTCATCGCGCACGGCATGTTCACCATGGCCGAGGCGATCCGCGTGGTGACGGACTGGGTCGGCGACCCGGGGGCCGTCGCCGAGTACGGCGTCCGCTTCACCAAGCCCGTCGTCGTCCCGAACGACGACCAGGGCGCCGTGATCGAGGTCAGCGGCAAGGTCGCGGCCAAGCTCGACGACAACACGGTCCGCGTGGACCTGACCGCGACCAGCGCCGGGCAGAAGGTGCTGGGGATGTCCCGGGCGGTCGTGCGGCTGGCCTGACGGACAGCATGCTGAAGCTGAGTAAGGGGTGCCCTCCATGGCGGGGCGCCCCTTACCTGTTCTCCGGCACGCCACCCCTTGACGTAGTTAGTGATTGAGTACTAACTTACTGGGCATGGTCAGGATGAGCGCAGAGGAGAGGCGCGAGAGCGTGATCCGCGCGGCGACGATCGAGTTCGCCCGCGGCGGATACCACGGCACTTCGACCGAGGCGATCGCCAAGCGGGTCGGGGTCTCGCAGCCGTATCTCTTCCGGCTCTTCCCCGGCAAGAAGGCGATCTTCCTGGCGGCGGCGGAGCGGTGTGTGGAACAAACCATCCGCACCTTCGACGAGGCCGCCGAAGGGCTCCAGGGCGAAGAAGCCCTGCATGCCATGGCGAACGCGTACACCAAGGTCATCGCGGAGCATCCGGAGCAACTGCTGATGCAGATGCAGATGTACGTCGCCGTGGGCGCCGCCGAGGAGGAGGGCGACCACGAGTTCGGGGCGGCCGTGCGAGAGGGCTGGATGCGGCTGTGGGACACGGTCCATCTGCCGCTGGGCGCCGACGCGGGGGAGACGACGAACTTCCTGGCGTACGGGATGCTCATCAACTGCCTGGTCGCGATGGGGTTCCCGCCCGAGCACCGGGTGTGGGAGGGGCTGTACCCGTCGGCGCGGGCCACGGGTCGGCTGCACAAGTGAGTCACGAGGCGTCATCGGCGCCTTTTTATGGGCGTGAAAGTTAGTAATCGATAACTATCCGGGAGCTCTGGGGGAGCAATGTCACAGCAAGTCGCACAGAAGACGTCACCCGGGGGAGTGGTCTGGGCCCTCGTCATCACCAGCGTCGCCGGGTTCATGGCGGCCCTCGACAACCTCGTCGTCACCACCGCCCTGCCCTCCATCCGTGAGGACCTCGGCGGTGGGCTGCACGACCTGGAATGGACGGTGAGCGCCTACACCCTCACCTTCGCCGTCCTCCTCATGTTCGGCGCGGCGCTCGGCGACCGCTTCGGCCGCCGACGGCTCTTCCTCACTGGCCTGACGATCTTCACCGCCGCCTCCGCGGGAGCGGCCCTCGCGCCCGGCATCGACAGCCTCATCGCGGCCCGCGCGGTCCAGGGCGTCGGCGCGGCCATCATGATGCCGCTCACCCTCACCCTCCTCACCGCGGCCGTGCCCGCCGCCAAGCGCGGAATGGCGTACGGCATCTGGGGCGCGGTCAACGGACTCGCCGTGGCCTCCGGACCGCTGATCGGCGGGAGCCTGACCGAGCACATCTCCTGGCAGTGGATCTTCTGGCTGAACGTTCCGCTGGGCGTCGCCCTGCTGCCGCTGGCCCGACTCCGCCTCGCCGAGTCGTACGGCACCGGCGCCCCGCTCGACATCCCCGGCACGCTGCTCGCCAGCGGCGGGCTCTTCGGGATCGTCTACGGCCTGGTCCGCGGCCCGGCGGACGGCTGGACGGACGGACTGGTCCTCACTGCCCTGTTCGCGGGGGCCGCCCTCCTCGCCGGCTTCGTGATCTACAGCACCCGCGCCAAGAACCCCATGCTGCCGATGCGGCTGTTCCGCTCGCGGGCCTTCTCCGGCATCAACGCGGCCAGTCTGCTGATGTTCCTGGGCATGTTCGGGTCGATCTTCCTGCTCAGTCAGTACATGCAGGGGGTGCTCGGGTACTCGCCGACCGAGGCGGGGCTGCGGATGCTGCCGTGGACGGGCATGCCGATGCTCGTCGCGCCGATCGCCGGCATCCTCTCCGACCGGATCGGCGGCCGCCCCGTCGTCGCCACCGGCCTCTTCTTCCAGGCGGCGGGGCTCGGGTACCTGGCGTCGGTCATCACCGTCGACGCGTCGTACAGCGTCCAGCTGCCCGGTCTGATCATCAGCGGAATCGGCATGGGGCTGTTCTTCGCCCCCGCCTCCAACCTGGTCATGTCCAGCGTGCGGCCTTCGGAGCAGGGAATCGCTTCCGGGGCGAACAACGCGCTGCGTGAGGTCGGTGGCGCGCTGGGGATCGCGATCATGGGGTCGATCTTCTCGGCGCAGGGTGGATACGAGACCGGCCAGACGTTCGTCGAGGGACTGCGGCCCGCGCTGGTGACCGGGGCGGGGGTTGTGGCGCTGGCGGGTGTGGCGGCGCTGCTGATTCCGCGGGGGCGTGGCGGACGGGACGTGACGGTGGAGGACATGGCGTCGGTACGCGAGACGGTCGCGGCCTGAGCAGGGCGCATGCGGCTCCGCTCCTCTCACGGGGGGGCGGGGCCGTTCGCGTGCCAGGCGCCCGGGGCGGTGCGGGCCAATGGGTTTCGCCCCCGCCGCCCTTACCCATTCCCATCCCCAGGGGCGCTGCCCCTTCGACCCCACCAGGGGGCTCCGCGCCCTGGACCCCCGTCGGCCCTGAAGGGGCCTCGTCCTCAAACGCCGGACGGGCTGAGTGATGCGGGGCACCCGGGTACGGCGGGAAGGGGAGGTGTCGGGGGATGTCCGCCCGCAGCGGTTGGCGCGTCAACACGGGCGCCCTTCATAAGTGACCGATTCCGCGCCGTTCCGAGGACGGACACCCCCCGACGCGGCCCCGCCCCACAACGCCCCGCCCGCGCGAACGCGAACCCCCACCGCCCCGCCCCGCCCCGCCCCGCACAGCCCAACGGCAGCGCCCACGTACCCTTGACCCGTGCAGGAACGACACGACGCCCCCCTCGCCCCGCTCACCACCTTCCGTCTCGGCGGTCCCGCCACCCGGCTGGTCACCGCCACCACCGACGCCGAGGTGATCGAAGCCGTTCGCGAGGCCGACGACACCGGGACGCCCCTCCTGCTCATCGGCGGTGGATCGAACCTCGTCATCGGCGACAAGGGGTTCGACGGGACCGCGCTGCTCATCGCCACCAAGGGCATCGAACTCGACGGCACCCACCTGGAGCTCGCCGCCGGTGAGGTCTGGACCGACGCCGTCGCCCGCACCGTGGACGCCGGACTCGCCGGTATCGAGTGCCTCGCCGGCATCCCCGGCTCCGCCGGGGCGACCCCCATCCAGAACGTGGGCGCCTACGGCCAGGAGGTCTCCGCCACGATCACCCACGTGATCGCCTACGACCGCGTCACCCGCGACACCGTCACCCTCACCAACGCCGACTGCGCCTTCTCGTACCGTCACAGCCGCTTCAAGGCCGACCCCGACCGGTACGTCGTCCTCCGCGTCCACTTCGAGCTCGAGGACGCCGGCGGCCTCTCCGCCCCTCTCAAGTACGCCGAGACCGCCCGCGCCCTCGGCGTCGAACCCGGCGACCGCGTCCCCCTCGCCGACGCCCGCGCGACCGTACTGAAGCTGCGCGCGGGCAAGGGCATGGTCCTCGACCCCGACGACCACGACACCTGGTCGGCGGGCTCCTTCTTCACCAACCCGATCCTCACGGACGCCGACTTCACCGCCTTCCACGCGCGCGTGAAGCAGCACCTCGGCCCGGACGCGGAACCGCCCGCGTACCCCGCCGGCCCCGGTCACACCAAGACCTCCGCGGCCTGGCTGATCGACAAGGCCGGCTTCACCAAGGGCTACGGCACCGGCCCCGCCCGCATCTCCACCAAGCACACCCTCGCCCTCACCAACCGCGGCGAGGCGACCACGGAGGACCTCCTCGCCCTCGCCCGCGAGGTCGTCGCCGGTGTGCACAGCACCTTCGGCGTCACTCTGGTCAACGAACCGGTGACGGTCGGTGTGAGCCTGTAGGGCTCAGTACGCCACGCCCACCCCCTGCTTCACCGTCCCCGCATCGTCGATCATCGACAGCATCGCGTGGGCCACGTCCGCCCGCCCGGCGAACCGCCCCTTCGCCGGGAACCCCCCGACCACCGTCCGGTAGACGCCGCTCACCGGCTTGTCCTGGAGCCGCGGCGGCCGCACCGACGTCCAGTCCGTACCGCTGCGCGCCAGCTCCGCCTCCATCTCGCGCAGGTCGGTGTAGACGTTCTTGAGGAGCGCCGAGACCAGGCCCCGCATCCCTCGGTCCAGGAGACCGTCGTGCTCGGGTGCGGGTCCGACCGGCGCCGCGCTGACCACCAGCAGCCGTCGTACGCCCTCCGCCTCCATGGCCGCGAGGACCGTGCGGGTGAGGCGGGTGGCGATGCCCGCGTCCTTGGTGCTGCGCGCGCCGAGGCCGGACAGCACCGCGTCCCGGCCGGCGACGGCGGACCGTACCGCCTCGGGGTCCGTCAGGTCCGCGCGGAACACCTCCAGGCCTTCGCCGGTGACAGTCAGCCGTGCCGGGTCGCGGACGACGGCCGTGACCTCGTGACCCGAGCCCAGGGCCTGCCTGACGATCTCCTTGCCTATGCCTCCGGTGGCGCCGAAAACGGTGAGTTTCATGGGACCCCCATGCGCTCGTGAGAAGAGGTGGGTGAGTATTCACTCACCTCTGGGCTCCCTCTAGAGTGGGTAAGTACTCACCCACCCGTCAAGGCCGCACGGAAAGAAGGCTCGGACACCCCATGGAGAACAGGTCGGCCCGCCTCCGCATCCTCGACGCCGCCCACGAGCTGATGCTCACCGTCGGGCTGGCCCGCGCCACCACCAAGGAGATCGCCAGGGCGGCCGGCTGCTCCGAGGCGGCCCTCTACAAGTACTTCGACAGCAAGGAGGACCTGTTCGTCCAGGTGCTCTCCGAGCGACTGCCCCAGCTCACCCCGCTGCTCAACAGCCTCGCCGCCGAGCCCGGCAGAGGCACCCTGGAGGGCAACCTCACCGAGATCGCCCGCCAGGCCTCCCTGTTCTATGAGCAGAGCTTCCCGATCGCCGCCTCCCTGTACGCCGAGACGCAGCTCAAGCGGCGGCACGACGACGTCCTGCGGACGATCGGCGCGGGTCCCCACAGGCCGATCGAGAACCTGGACGCCTACCTGCGCGCAGAACAGACGGCGGGCCGGGTCCGCCCCGACGCCGACACCTTCGCCGCCGCCTCCCTGCTCCTCGGCGCCTGCGCCCAGCGGGCCTTCGCCTACGACGCCACCGAGACCGGCGCCAGGCCGCCCGTCGACGAGTTCGCGACCCGCCTCGCCAGAACCCTCCTCGGCGGAATCTCCGTTGCGGAGGAACCCGGCAGCCCGCAACCCTGAGGCCATGAAGGAAGACCCTGAGGCCATGAAGGAACATGCATGCGGCTGAGGCTGCGCCAGTTCAGACCCAGGACCGGCCCCCACGAGTACCGGATCGTCCAGCCCCGCCGGCCCCTGCGCCACACCTCACTGAGCGCCCCCGAGCCGATCGGCCTGCTGCTCGGCGACCACGACGGGCTGAACCAACTGGCCGGCCTGTTCTCCTTCGCCGCCTACTCGCGCCACACGATCGTCCACGTCCCGCTGCGCGACGGCGTCCCGCCCGACGAGGGATGGGGCGAGCGCGTCGACCTCGTCCTGGCCCATGACAGCGCCGGCCTGCGCGCGAGCCAGTGGCCCGAGCTGCGCCGCCGCCTCACCCGCGGCACCCCGCTGACGGTACGCACCGATGAGGCCCGCACCGCGCGGGACATGGAGTCATGGCGCGCCCGCCGGTCCCACGCGGACGCCCGGGACGAGCTGCGGCACGCCACCCACGCGCGGACGCTCTTCCTCTTCGGCACCAGGGACCTCTTCGTCGAGATGGCCACCGCGTTCGCGTACGCGGCCGGTTGGGGACCGCTTGAGAAGCACGCCGCCAACGGGCACATGGCGTTCATGACGGCCTTCACGCTCGCCGAGCCGCCCGGAACCGGTGGGCACCCCCTGGAGGTGGACATCTGTTTCAAGCCGTATCCGCCCTACGCCCACTTCAAGAGGCCGGGCGCCCCCAAAAGGCCCCGTGAGCTCAGGACACCGGTCGGCTGAGCCAGTCGTCGACGCCCGCCAGCAGCTTCGCCTTCACGTCCTCCGGCGCCGCCGAGCCCCGTACCGACTGCCGGGCCAGCTCCGCCAGCTCCCGGTCCGTGAAACCGTGATGCTTCCGGGCGATCTCGTACTGCGCCGCGAGCCGTGAGCCGAACAGCAGCGGGTCGTCGGCGCCGAGCGCCATCGGCACCCCCGCCTCGAACAGCGTCCGCAGCGGCACGTCCTCCGGCTTCTCGTAGACGCCGAGCGCCACATTCGAGGCCGGACAGACCTCGCAGGTCACACCCCGGTCGGCCAGCCGCTTGAGCAGCCGCGGGTCCTCCGCGGCCCGCACCCCGTGCCCGATCCGGTGCGCGTCCAGGTCGTCCAGACAGTCCCGCACCGAGGACGGTCCCGCCAGCTCCCCGCCGTGCGGGGCCGACAGCAGCCCGGCGTCGCGCGCGATGGCGAAGGCCCGGTCGAAGTCCCGCGCCATGCCACGCCGTTCGTCGTTCGAGAGCCCGAAGCCGACGACGCCCCGGTCCGCGTACCGCACCGCCAGGCGCGCCAGCGTCCGCGCGTCCAGCGGGTGCTTCATCCGGTTCGCGGCCACCAGCACCCGCATCCCGAGCCCGGTCTCCCGCGAGGTCGTCTCCACCGCGTCGAGGATGATCTCCAGCGCCGGGATGAGCCCGCCGAGACGTGGGGCGTACGAGGTCGGGTCGACCTGGATCTCCAGCCACCCCGAGCCGTCCCGGACGTCCTCCTCCGCCGCCTCCCGCACCAGCCGCTGGATGTCCTCGGGCTGCCTGAGGCACGAACGCGCCGCGTCGTAGAGCCGCTGGAACCGGAACCAGCCCCGCTCGTCCGTGGCCCGCAGCCGCGGCGGCTCCCCGCTGGTCAGCGCCTCCGTCAGCGCGTCGGGCAGTCGTACCCCGTACTTGTCGGCCAGTTCCAGAACCGTCCCGGGCCGCATGGACCCGGTGAAGTGCAGGTGCAGATGGGCTTTCGGCAGCTCAGAGACATCACGTACACGCTCCATTCGCCGATCCTGCCGTACGCGCCCGCCGTCCCGGTAGCGCTTTCCCCGAACGTGGTCTTGCTCGCACAAAGGGTCGCGCGGAGAGTCATACGAAGAAGGGGCCCGCCTTCGACAAGGCGAGCCCCTTCCGACGGACCGGAACGTCAGTCCCGTGCCTCCGCCAGCAGCTTCTGGATGCGGCTGACACCCTCGACGAGGTCCTCGTCGCCCAGCGCGTACGACAGTCGCAGATAGCCCGGCGTACCGAAGGCCTCACCCGGGACGACCGCGACCTCGGCCTCCTCCAGGATGAGCGCGGCCAGCTCGACCGTGTCCTGCGGGCGCTTGCCGCGGATCTCCTTGCCGATCAGGGCCTTCACCGACGGGTAGGCGTAGAACGCGCCCTCGGGCTCCGGGCAGAGCACGCCGTCGATCTCGTTGAGCATCCGCACGATCGTCTTGCGGCGGCGGTCGAAGGCCTCCTTCATCTCCTCGACGGCCGACAGGTCGCCGGAGACGGCGGCCAGCGCGGCCACCTGGGCGACGTTGGAGACGTTCGAGGTGGCGTGCGACTGGAGGTTCGTCGCGGCCTTGACCACGTCCTTCGGACCGATGACCCAGCCCACACGCCAGCCCGTCATGGCGTACGTCTTCGCCACACCGTTGACGACGATGGTCTTGTCGGCGAGCTCGGGCACGACCACCGGGAGGGAGTGGAACTCGGCGTCGCCGTAGACCAGGTGCTCGTAGATCTCGTCGGTCAGGACCCACAGGCCCTTCTCGGCGGCCCAACGGCCGATCTCCTCGATCTGCGCGCGGGTGTAGACGGCGCCGGTGGGGTTGGACGGGGAGACGAAGAGAAGGACCTTCGTGTTCTCCGTGCGCGCCGCCTCCAGCTGCTCGACGGAGACGCGGTAGCCGGTCGTCTCGTCGGCCACGACCTCCACCGGGACACCGCCGGCGAGACGGATCGACTCCGGGTACGTCGTCCAGTACGGGGCCGGGACGATGACCTCGTCGCCCGGGTCGAGGATCGCGGCGAAGGCCTCGTAGATGGCCTGCTTGCCGCCGTTGGTGACGAGGACCTGGCTCGCGTCGACCTCGTAGCCGGAGTCGCGGAGGGTCTTCGCGGCGATCGCGGCCTTCAGCTCGGGGAGACCGCCGGCCGGCGTGTACCGGTGGTACTTCGGGTTGGAGCAGGCCTCGATGGCGGCCTGGACGATGTAGTCCGGGGTCGGGAAGTCCGGTTCACCGGCGCCGAAGCCGATCACCGGGCGCCCGGCGGCCTTCAGGGCCTTGGCCTTGGCATCCACGGCGAGGGTGGCGGACTCGGAGATCGCGCCGACTCGGGCGGAGACCCGGCGCTCGGTGGGAGAGGTTGCAGCGCTCATGAGCCCATCGTTTCAGACCGGAAACGCCCCCGGCACGCGGGTTTCACAGACTGAACAACCACTGAACAACCGTCCGGATTCACCGGGGTATTGGCGCGGTGGCCTGGGTGATCTTCGGCGGCCGGGCGGCCGTCAGCGGGACGATCTTCGGCCGCCGCGGTCCCCACAGGCCCTTTCTGTTCGACGCTGGGCTCCGGAGCACGTACACTCTCACCTCGTTGGCCTCACAACGGCCGCGCTCATCCGGTGCACACCGAGCACTCGGACGGATGCGGTACGTTTGGGGGGAACCACAAAGGGTCGTAGCTCAATTGGTAGAGCACCGGTCTCCAAAACCGGCGGTTGGGGGTTCAAGTCCCTCCGGCCCTGCTACACACACCTTCGCCAGGATGTGTGCGCATGTACGTACAGCAATGCACCGCCGTGCGGCTCAGACCGGGCGCGGCACGGCCACGACCCGGGAACAGGTGAGGACGAATGGCGGACGCCGTGGGCTCCATCGACACGCCTGATGCCCAGGACGAGGCACAGGAGTCGAAGAAGAAGGCCCGCAAGGGCGGCAAGCGTGCCAAGAAGGGCCCGCTGAAGCGCCTCGCCATCTTCTACCGACAGATCGTCGCAGAACTTCGCAAGGTCGTCTGGCCTACGCGCAGCCAGCTGACGACCTACACGACCGTGGTGATCGTCTTCGTGATCGTCATGATCGGCCTGGTCACCGTGATTGACTATGGACTCAACCACGCTGCCAAGTACGTCTTCGGCTGAGCAAAGTTGCGAAGGGCGCCGTGGTTACCGGCGCCCCTTTCGCATGTTCCACCCCTATGTATCCAGGAAGAAGCAGCCACCGTGTCTGACCAGAACCTGAACGACGCCATCGAGCCGGACGAGTCCGTGGAAGACGAGCTCGACATCGTCGAGGGCGCGGACGAGGACCTGGACGAGGTCGAGGCTGCCGATGAAGAGGCGGGCGAGCCCGCCGAGGAAGCCGCCCTCCACGTCGAGGACGAATCCGACGAGGACGCCGAGGACGAGTCCGGCGGCGACGTCGAGGCTGCCGAAGAGGCCATCGAGGAAGACGAAGAGGCTGTCGAGGAGGAGCCGGCCGAGCCGGTCGACCCCGTCGTCGCCCTGCGCGAGGAACTGCGCACCCTCCCCGGCGAGTGGTACGTCATCCACACCTACGCCGGTTACGAGAACCGCGTGAAGACCAACCTCGAGCAGCGCGCCGTCTCGCTGAACGTCGAGGACTACATCTTCCAGGCCGAGGTGCCGCAGGAAGAGGTCGTCCAGATCAAGAACGGCGACCGCAAGACGATCCGTCAGAACAAGCTCCCCGGCTACGTGCTGGTGCGCATGGACCTGACGAACGAGTCCTGGGGTGTCGTCCGCAACACGCCCGGCGTCACCGGCTTCGTGGGCAACGCCTACGACCCGTACCCGCTGACCCTGGACGAGATCGTGAAGATGCTCGCCCCGGAGGCCGAGGAGAAGGCCGCCCGCGAGGCCGCCGAGGCCGAGGGCAAGCCCGCTCCGCAGCGCAAGGTCGAGGTCCAGGTGCTGGACTTCGAGGTCGGCGACTCGGTCACCGTCACCGACGGCCCCTTCGCCACCCTCCAGGCCACGATCAACGAGATCAACGCCGACTCGAAGAAGGTCAAGGGCCTCGTCGAGATCTTCGGCCGCGAGACCCCGGTCGAGCTGTCCTTCGACCAGATCCAGAAGAACTGAGTCAGGCCCTTTGTCGGCCGACATACGCAGTGAGGGCGCCCCGCCGGCGGATTCCGGCCAGGGGCGCCTTCGGCGTTTTCGCGTGCCCCTCCTCTTCTTCGTGCTGGCAGCCGTCTTCGCCGCCGCCCCGGTCTTCGTGGGCGTCACCCAGTGGCAGCGGGTGGCCGAGGTGCAGGGCGGGGTCCGCGCCGTAGGGACCTTCCACGCCGACGGCGCCAACTGCTGGCGGCACCGCTGCTGGGTCGAGCTCGTGGTCGACGGCAAGCGGGTGGAGGCGGATCTCCCGGCCCTCACCGAGACCCGGGAGAACAAGGTCGCGCGGGACGGCAGGCCGATCGTCGTCCGGTATCTGCCCTCCGACCCGACCCGGGCCGCCGAGGACGGCGGGTACGGATACGTCGGCGCCATCACCGCCGCGCTCACGCTGCCCGTCGTGATCCTGCTGATCTTCGCGCTGGGCACGCTGGTCGCCGTACTGCGAGGTCGGCCGCCCTTCTCGCCGTGGTCGTCACCCCGGTCCTGAGCTGCCGATTTCATGTCCTGAGGGATGAGCGGCTATCGTGGTGCGGTATGCCATCTGCCTGATGATTCATCCGAATGACGCAGGTGGTAACCAACTCTCAGTAAGGACCCGGAGAGAGCATGCCTCCCAAGAAGAAGAAGGTCACGGGGCTCATCAAGCTCCAGATCCAGGCCGGTGCGGCCAACCCGGCTCCGCCGGTCGGCCCCGCGCTGGGTCAGCACGGCGTCAACATCATGGAGTTCTGCAAGGCCTACAACGCCGCGACCGAGTCGCAGCGTGGCTGGGTGATCCCGGTGGAGATCACGGTCTACGAGGACCGCTCCTTCACCTTCATCACCAAGACGCCGCCGGCCGCGAAGATGATCCTCAAGGCCGCGGGTATCGAGAAGGGCTCCGGCGAGCCGCACAAGACCAAGGTCGCCAAGATCACCGAGGCGCAGGTCCGCGAGATCGCCACGACCAAGCTCCCCGACCTCAACGCCAACGACCTGGACGCCGCCGCGAAGATCATCGCCGGTACCGCGCGTTCCATGGGCGTCGTCGTCGAGGGCTGAGCCCCAACACCCGTACATCAAGCAGAAGTGGCAGGGCCTGCTCGGCCCGGACCACGACTCCTAAGACTCACCAGGAGAAGCAGTGAGCAAGCGCAGCAAGTCTCTCCGCGCTGCGGACGCCAAGGTCGACCGGGACAAGCTCTACGCCCCGCTCGAGGCCGTCCGTCTCGCCAAGGAGACCTCCACGACCAAGTTCGACGGCACCGTCGAGGTCGCCTTCCGTCTGGGTGTCGACCCGCGCAAGGCCGACCAGATGGTCCGTGGCACCGTGAACCTTCCGCACGGCACCGGTAAGACCGCCCGGGTCCTGGTCTTCGCGACCGGCGACCGTGCCGAGGCCGCGCGTGCCGCGGGCGCCGACATCGTCGGCGCCGACGAGCTCATCGACGAGGTTTCGAAGGGCCGCCTGGACTTCGACGCCGTCGTCGCCACCCCGGACCTCATGGGCAAGGTCGGCCGTCTCGGCCGCGTCCTCGGCCCCCGTGGTCTCATGCCGAACCCCAAGACCGGCACCGTGACCCCGGACGTCGCCAAGGCTGTCAACGACATCAAGGGCGGCAAGATCGAGTTCCGCGTCGACAAGCACTCGAACCTGCACTTCATCATCGGCAAGACGTCCTTCGACGACACCAAGCTGGTGGAGAACTACGGCGCCGCGCTGGAGGAGATCCTCCGTCTGAAGCCGTCCGCCGCCAAGGGTCGCTACATCAAGAAGGCCGCGATCAGCACCACGATCGGCCCCGGCATTCCGCTCGACCCGAACCGCACCCGCAACCTCCTCGTCGAGGAGGACCCGGCGGCGGTCTGAGCCTGAGGCTCACCGAAGTCAGGTCACGGGCCCCGCAACCTTCCGAGGTGCGGGGCCCGTCCCATTTCCGGGTACGTGTGTCAGTGCCCCGCGCTAACGTGCGGGACAGGAATCGCATAGGGGTGGGACGAATGAAGAGCACGAGTGTGCGCCGGATGGCTCTCGCGATCGCCGCGACGACCGCGCTGACGGGCCTGGCGGCCTGTTCGTCGGCGGGGGACTCGGGGGGCTCCGACAAGGACGACCAGGCCTCGGGGGGCGGCAAGGGCGTCACCAAGGTCAGTCCGATAGCCGCGCTGCGCTCCGCCGAGAAGTCCACCGACGCCGCCGACTCCGCCCAGGTCGAGTCCACGACCGTCATGGGCTCGATGATGTCCATGACCGCCGACGGCGCCCTCGGCTGGGCCGACGGCATCTCCGGCACCCTCACCATCGAGTACACCGGCGGCACCATGGCCGACACCATGCGCCAGCTCGGCACCACGAAGATGGAGGCCCGGTACCTCCCCGACGCCTACTACGCGAAGATGGGCGACGCGTTCGCCGAGCAGGCCGGCGGCAAGCACTGGATCAGGTACGACTACGACGACCTCGCGGACCTCGCGGGCGGCTCCGGCGCGTACCTCAAGGACCAGATGCAGAACACCACCCCCAACCAGTCGGTGAAGCTCCTGCTGGCCTCCGGGGACGTGAAGAAGGTCGGCGAGGAGAAGGTCCGCGGCAAGGACACCACGCACTACTCGGGCACCGTCGACGTCGCCGACCTGGCCGGCAAGAACTCCAGCCTCAGCGAGAGCCAGCTCGCCGACCTGAAGAAGCAGCTCGAACAGGCCGGGGTCACCACCGAGACCGTCGACATCTGGGTCGACGACCAGGACCTCCTGGTCAAGAAGGTGGAGAAGGGCCAGATGGCCACCGGAGAGCTGACCCAGACCGCCTACTACAGCGACTACGGCGTGAAGGTCTCCGCCGAGAAGCCCCCGGCGGGCGACACGGAGGACTTCAAGACGCTCCTGGAGAAGCAGGGCGGCACCGTCGCCGGCACCACCTCCTGAGCCACACGGAATTCACAAGACCGCTTACGCCCCATCGGTTAGGCTCGCGATCCTGCTGTGAATCGACCATGTGTTCCTCATGGTCGTCACACTTCTCGCGTTCCTTGGGGGGAATCGATGGGGTTTTCTGCACGACGTTCCGCGCGCCGCAGGACGGTCGGCGTCGGTCTGGCCGCCGTGGCCCTCGCCGCCGGCGCGGTGAGCTGTTCCAAGGGGGAGTCCGAGGAGTCGCCGAAGATGACGCCGGCCGCCGCGGTGTCCAAGGCGGCGAAGAACTCGGACGACATCTCGTCCCTGCGCTACCGGATGACCGGTGAGTACCCGGAGCAGGGGCGCATCAAGGCCGAGGCCTCGATGCGGATCAAGCCCACCATCGCCATGAGCATGAAGATGACGGCGCTGGACCAGGGCAAGGACGGCTCCGCGGAGATCCGGCTCGTCGACAAGGCCATGTACATCGGGGGCAACCCCGAGATGGCCAAGGAGATGGACGGCAAGACCTGGGTGAAGTTCGACATGTCCGCGCTGAGCGACGAGCAGCTCGGCGGGGGCGCCGCCGGCGCCGGACAGGCCGAGCAGAACCCGGCCGCCGAGTCCACCTTCATGACCGGCGCCAAGGACGTGAAGGAGGTCGGCACCGAGAAGGTCGACGGGGTCGAGACCACCCACTACACCGGCACCCTCACCCTCGACGCGCTCCGGGACTCCTTCAAGAACGAGGACAAGGCGACCCGCGAGAAGCGCGAGAAGAGCGTCCAGCAGTACGAGAAGATGGGCGTCGACAAGCTCACGATGGACATGTGGATCGACGGTGAGGACCACACCAAGCAGTTCCGCATGAAGGGCGCCGCCGACAAGGGCATGCTCGACCTGACCATCACCTTCCTCGACATCAACAAGCCGGTCACGGTCACGGCGCCGCCCGCCAAGGACACCGCCGACCTCGCCGAGATGCTGAAGGACGCCCAGAGCGGCTGATCACCGTACGACCGGATTTGCCTCGCGGCGATCCGGTCACGTACTCTCCTTCAGAAGCCAAAGACCGCTGGTCGTTGCCGTGTGCTCGTGAGAGGGCGCGGTGGCCGAAGGATCCGCTGATTACCGCGGACGACCCGCGCAGGTGACTGTGGAAGTTGCTCCCGTTCTGGATTCGTCCATGAAGGTTGAGCTACGCCCCGTGCGCCTGCGCCGGGGCGTTTCGTTTTTCGCAGCTCCTTCTGAGCGGTCCTCATCACCCGGAAGGAGGCCACGCTTATGGCAAGGCCCGACAAGGCTGCCGCGGTAGCCGAGCTCGCGGACCAGTTCCGCAGCTCGAACGCCGCTGTGCTGACCGAGTACCGGGGTCTCACCGTGGCGCAGCTCAAGACGCTGCGCCGTTCGCTCGGTGACGACGCCCAGTACGCCGTGGTGAAGAACACGCTGACCAAGATCGCGGCCAACGAGGCCGGGATCGACACGCTCGACGACCTGTTCAACGGTCCGACGGCGGTCGCCTTCATCACCGGTGACCCGGTGACGTCGGCGAAGGGTCTTCGTGACTTCGCCAAGGACAACCCGAACCTCGTCATCAAGGGCGGTGTCCTTGACGGCAAGGCGCTGTCCGCCGACGAGATCAAGAAGCTCGCGGACCTCGAGTCCCGCGAGGTTCTGCTCGCCAAGCTGGCGGGCGCCATGAAGGGCAAGCAGACGCAGGCTGCTCAGGTCTTCCAGGCGCTCCCGTCGAAGCTCGTCCGCACCGTGGACGCGCTTCGTGCCAAGCAGGACGAGCAGGGCGGTGCCGAGTAATTCGGCTCGCATCATGACCGCCGCCTGAGGCTCCGCGCCGCAGGAAGTGGTCGTAGCGGGCCGAACGTACGCCCGCCAGACATGTACATCCGGCACCAGCCGAATTGATTTGGAAGGAAGCCATCATGGCTCTCACCCAGGACGAACTGCTCGCCGAGTTCGAGGGCATGACCCTCATCCAGCTCTCCGAGTTCGTGAAGGCGTTCGAGGAGAAGTTCGACGTCACCGCCGCCGCGGCCGTCGCCGTTGCCGGCCCCGCCGTCCCCGGCGCCCCGGTCGAGGCCGCTGAGGAGAAGGACGAGTTCGACGTCATCCTCACCGGCGCCGGCGAGAAGAAGATCCAGGTCATCAAGGTCGTGCGTGAGCTGACCTCCCTGGGTCTGAAGGAGGCCAAGGACCTCGTCGACGGCACCCCGAAGCCGGTCCTCGAGAAGGTCAACAAGGAGGCCGCTGACAAGGCCGCCGAGTCCCTCAAGGCCGCGGGCGCGTCCGTCGAGGTCAAGTAAGACCTTTCGCAGGCCTGAGTGGCCTGTAACGCAGTAGCGCTGAAGAGCGATCATCCATCCGGGTGGTCGCTCTTCGGCGTTCCCGGGGTTCCAGTGGCGGCTGAGTTGTACCCGAGGACGTGAGGGGTATGGTGATCTTCGCCGTGCCTCCGGGCACCCCAGGTGGCGACCGGTTTGGGCGAGACAGGCCTTGACGAACCGCACGCAGCGCGCAATTCTCAGGACGCGTCGCCAGAACGGTCCGAATCCGAGGCATGGATCGGCGACGAAGAGGGCAGTATCAACGTGCGTTGAGGGCAGGCATGCCGAAGGCGTTGAGGGTGACGAGGGTCAAAGAAAATCGGGGCTGGACATCAGTGCGCCAAGTGGCTACACTGACCCTTTGCGCTGCCTGTTAGCTGCCCCCTGCCCGTCACCAGGGGTCTGCCCTCGCCTCAGCAACGACGACCGGAACGCCCTGACCTGGCCCAAAAGCCAAATGCGGGGAGCCTGTCTTCATGCGCCGGGGAGGGACCGGTACGCGCGTAGTGAGTCCGAGCCCTCGGAAGGACCCCCTCTTGGCCGCCTCGCGCAACGCCTCGACCGCGAATACGAACAACGGCGCCAGCACCGCCCCGCTGCGCATTTCCTTTGCAAAGATCAAGGAGCCTCTCGAGGTTCCGAACCTGCTCGCGCTGCAGACCGAGAGCTTTGACTGGCTGCTCGGGAACACCGCCTGGCAGAGTCGGGTCGAGGAGGCTCTGGAGTCCGGTCAGGACGTCCCCACGAAGTCCGGTCTGGAGGAGATCTTCGAGGAGATCTCCCCGATCGAGGACTTCTCCGGGTCGATGTCGCTGACGTTCCGCGACCACCGTTTCGAGCCGCCGAAGAACAGCATCGACGAGTGCAAGGACCGCGACTTCACGTACGCGGCCCCGCTCTTCGTGACGGCTGAGTTCACCAACAACGAGACCGGCGAGATCAAGTCCCAGACGGTCTTCATGGGCGACTTCCCGCTCATGACCCACAAGGGCACCTTCGTCATCAACGGCACCGAGCGTGTCGTGGTGTCGCAGCTGGTCCGTTCGCCGGGTGTCTACTTCGACTCCTCGATCGACAAGACGTCCGACAAGGACATCTTCTCCGCCAAGATCATCCCGTCCCGGGGTGCCTGGCTGGAGATGGAGATCGACAAGCGCGACATGGTCGGTGTGCGCATCGACCGCAAGCGCAAGCAGTCCGTGACCGTCCTGCTCAAGGCTCTCGGTTGGACGACCGAGCAGATCCTGGAGGAGTTCGGCGAGTACGAGTCCATGCGCGCCACCCTGGAGAAGGACCACACCCAGGGCCAGGACGACGCACTGCTCGACATCTACCGCAAGCTGCGTCCGGGCGAGCCCCCCACGCGTGAGGCCGCGCAGACGCTTCTGGAGAACCTCTACTTCAACCCGAAGCGTTACGACCTCGCCAAGGTCGGCCGCTACAAGGTCAACAAGAAGCTGGGCGCGGAGGCTCCGCTCGACGCGGGCGTCCTGACCGTCGAGGACATCATCTCGACGATCAAGTACCTGGTGAAGCTGCACGCGGGCGAGACCGAGACGGTCGGCGACAGCGGCGCGAACATCGTCGTCGAGACCGACGACATCGACCACTTCGGCAACCGTCGTCTGCGCAGCGTCGGCGAGCTCATCCAGAACCAGGTCCGTACGGGTCTGGCGCGTATGGAGCGAGTCGTCCGCGAGCGCATGACGACCCAGGACGTCGAGGCGATCACGCCGCAGACCCTGATCAACATCCGGCCGGTCGTCGCCTCCATCAAGGAGTTCTTCGGCACCAGCCAGCTGTCGCAGTTCATGGACCAGAACAACCCGCTGTCGGGTCTGACGCACAAGCGTCGTCTCTCGGCGCTGGGCCCTGGTGGTCTGTCCCGTGAGCGGGCCGGCTTCGAGGTCCGTGACGTGCACCCGTCTCACTACGGCCGTATGTGCCCGATCGAGACGCCCGAAGGCCCGAACATCGGTCTGATCGGTTCGCTCGCCTCCTACGGCCGCGTCAACGCGTTCGGTTTCGTGGAGACGCCGTACCGCAAGGTCGTCGACGGTGTCGTCACCGACGAGGTCGACTACCTGACGGCCGACGAAGAGGACCGATTCGTCATCGCGCAGGCCAACGCCACCCTCGACGAGGGCATGCGCTTCACCGAGAACCGCGTCCTGGTCCGCCGCCGTGGCGGCGAGGTCGACTACGTCCCCGGTGACGACGTGGACTACATGGACGTCTCGCCGCGCCAGATGGTGTCGGTCGCGACCGCCATGATCCCGTTCCTCGAGCACGACGACGCCAACCGTGCCCTCATGGGCGCGAACATGATGCGTCAGGCCGTGCCGCTGATTAAGTCCGAGTCCCCGCTCGTCGGCACCGGCATGGAGTACCGCTCCGCCGTCGACGCCGGCGACGTGGTCAAGGCCGAGAAGGCGGGTGTGGTCCAGGAGGTCTCCGCGGACTACATCACCACGGCCAACGACGACGGCACGTACATCACGTACCGCCTGGCCAAGTTCGCCCGCTCCAACCAGGGCACCTCGGTCAACCAGAAGGTCATCGTCAACGAGGGCGACCGGATCATCGAGGGCCAGGTCCTGGCCGACGGTCCGGCCACCGAGAACGGCGAGATGGCGCTGGGCAAGAACCTGCTCGTGGCATTCATGCCGTGGGAGGGTCACAACTACGAGGACGCGATCATCCTGTCGCAGCGCCTCGTGCAGGACGACGTCCTCTCCTCGATCCACATCGAGGAGCACGAGGTCGACGCCCGTGACACCAAGCTCGGCCCCGAGGAGATCACCCGGGACATCCCGAACGTCTCCGAGGAGGTCCTCGCCGACCTCGACGAGCGCGGCATCATCCGGATCGGTGCCGAGGTCGTCGCCGGCGACATCCTCGTCGGCAAGGTCACGCCCAAGGGTGAGACCGAGCTGACCCCCGAGGAGCGCCTGCTCCGCGCGATCTTCGGTGAGAAGGCGCGCGAGGTCCGTGACACCTCCCTGAAGGTGCCGCACGGCGAGATCGGCAAGGTCATCGGCGTCCGCGTCTTCGACCGTGAGGAAGGCGACGAGCTGCCGCCGGGCGTGAACCAGCTGGTTCGTGTCTACGTGGCGCAGAAGCGCAAGATCACGGACGGTGACAAGCTCGCCGGCCGCCACGGCAACAAGGGTGTCATCTCCAAGATCCTGCCCATCGAGGACATGCCGTTCCTCGAGGACGGGACCCCGGTCGACATCATCCTCAACCCGCTCGGTGTGCCGTCCCGAATGAACCCGGGACAGGTTCTGGAGATCCACCTCGGCTGGCTCGCCAGCCGCGGCTGGGACGTCTCCGGTCTCGCCGACGAGTGGGCGCAGCGCCTCCAGAACATCGGTGCCGACCAGGTCGCCCCCGGCACCAACGTCGCCACCCCGGTGTTCGACGGTGCGCGTGAGGACGAGCTCGCGGGTCTGCTGAACCACACCATCCCGAACCGCGACGGCGAGCGCATGGTGCTCCCGACCGGTAAGGCGCGGCTGTTCGACGGCCGTAGCGGTGAGCCGTTCCCGGACCCGATCTCGGTCGGCTACATGTACATCCTGAAGCTGCACCACCTGGTCGACGACAAGCTGCACGCCCGCTCGACCGGTCCGTACTCCATGATCACCCAGCAGCCGCTGGGCGGTAAGGCTCAGTTCGGTGGCCAGCGCTTCGGTGAGATGGAGGTGTGGGCGCTGGAGGCATACGGCGCCGCGTACGCCCTCCAGGAGCTGCTGACCATCAAGTCCGACGACGTCACCGGCCGCGTGAAGGTCTACGAGGCCATCGTCAAGGGCGAGAACATCCCCGAGCCCGGCATTCCCGAGTCCTTCAAGGTGCTCATCAAGGAAATGCAGTCCCTGTGCCTCAACGTGGAGGTGCTGTCCTCGGACGGCATGTCCATCGAGATGCGCGACACCGACGAGGATGTCTTCCGCGCTGCGGAGGAGCTCGGCATCGACCTGTCCCGGCGCGAGCCGAGCAGCGTCGAAGAGGTCTGACGGGAGTCCGGCCGGAGGACCTGGTGAGGAACCTCCGGCCGGCCCCAGGACCCCCGTTTCAGACCCCAAGACTTACAACCCTGAGAGGGATTGACGCATAGTGCTCGACGTCAACTTCTTCGATGAGCTCCGGATCGGTCTGGCCACCGCTGACGACATCCGTCAGTGGAGCCACGGCGAGGTCAAGAAGCCCGAGACCATCAACTACCGCACGCTCAAGCCCGAAAAGGACGGACTCTTCTGCGAGAAGATCTTCGGTCCGACCCGGGACTGGGAGTGCTACTGCGGCAAGTACAAGCGTGTCCGCTTCAAGGGCATCATCTGTGAGCGCTGTGGCGTCGAGGTCACTCGCGCCAAGGTGCGCCGTGAGCGGATGGGCCACATCGAGCTGGCCGCTCCCGTCACCCACATCTGGTACTTCAAGGGTGTCCCGTCGCGCCTCGGCTACCTGCTGGACCTGGCGCCCAAGGACCTCGAGAAGGTCATCTACTTCGCGGCGTACATGATCACGTACGTCGACGAGGAGCGCCGCACCCGCGACCTGCCCTCCCTGGAGGCGCACGTCTCCGTGGAGCGTCAGCAGATCGAGAACCGCCGGGACGCCGACCTGGAGGCCCGCGCCAAGAAGCTGGAAAGCGACCTGGCCGAGCTGGAGGCCGAGGGCGCCAAGGCCGACGTGCGCCGCAAGGTGCGCGAGGGTGCCGAGCGTGAGATGAAGCAGCTGCGCGACCGTGCGCAGCGCGAGATCGACCGTCTCGACGAGGTGTGGACCCGCTTCAAGAACCTCAAGGTCCAGGACCTGGAGGGCGACGAGCTCCTCTACCGCGAGCTGCGTGACCGCTTCGGCACGTACTTCGACGGTTCGATGGGTGCCGCGGCGCTGCAGAAGCGCCTGGAGTCCTTCGACCTCGACGAGGAGGCCGAGAAGCTCCGCGAGATCATCCGTACCGGCAAGGGCCAGAAGAAGACCCGTGCGCTGAAGCGGCTGAAGGTCGTGTCCGCGTTCCTGCAGACCTCCAACAGCCCCAAGGGCATGGTCCTCGACTGCGTCCCGGTCATCCCGCCGGACCTTCGCCCGATGGTGCAGCTGGACGGTGGCCGCTTCGCGACCTCCGACCTGAACGACCTGTACCGCCGTGTGATCAACCGCAACAACCGTCTGAAGAGGCTCCTCGACCTCGGCGCGCCCGAGATCATCGTCAACAACGAGAAGCGCATGCTTCAGGAGGCTGTTGACGCCCTCTTCGACAACGGTCGTCGTGGCCGGCCGGTCACCGGTCCGGGCAACCGCCCGCTGAAGTCCCTCAGCGACATGCTGAAGGGCAAGCAGGGTCGATTCCGTCAGAACCTGCTCGGTAAGCGTGTGGACTACTCCGCGCGTTCCGTGATCGTCGTCGGTCCGCAGCTGAAGCTGCACCAGTGCGGTCTGCCCAAGGCGATGGCGCTGGAGCTCTTCAAGCCGTTCGTGATGAAGCGGCTCGTGGACCTGAACCACGCGCAGAACATCAAGAGCGCCAAGCGCATGGTGGAGCGCGGCCGCACGGTCGTGTACGACGTCCTCGAAGAGGTCATCGCCGAGCACCCGGTGCTGCTGAACCGTGCTCCCACCCTGCACCGCCTCGGCATCCAGGCCTTCGAGCCGCAGCTGGTCGAGGGCAAGGCCATCCAGATCCACCCGCTCGTCTGCACCGCGTTCAACGCGGACTTCGACGGTGACCAGATGGCCGTGCACCTGCCGCTGTCCGCGGAGGCGCAGGCCGAGGCCCGCATCCTGATGCTGTCCTCGAACAACATCCTCAAGCCCGCCGACGGCCGTCCGGTGACGATGCCGACCCAGGACATGGTCCTCGGTCTGTTCTTCCTCACCACCGACGGTGAGCTGCGTGACACCAAGGGCGAGGGCCGCGCGTTCGGCTCCACGGCCGAGGCGATCATGGCGTTCGACGCCGGCGAGCTGGCGCTCCAGTCGCAGGTCGACATCCGCTTCCCGGTGGGCACCATCCCGCCGCGTGGCTGGACGCCGCCGGCGGCCGAGGAGGGCGAGCCGGAGTACCAGTCGGGCGACAGCTTCCGGCTGCGTACGACCCTGGGCCGCGCGCTCTTCAACGAGCTGCTGCCCGAGGACTACCCGTTCGTCGACTACTCGGTCGGCAAGAAGCAGCTCTCCGAGATCGTCAACGACCTCGCCGAGCGCTACCCCAAGGTCATCGTGGCGGCGACGCTCGACAACCTGAAGGCGGCCGGCTTCTACTGGGCGACCCGTTCCGGTGTCACCGTCGCCATCTCCGACGTCGTCGTTCCCGAGGCGAAGAAGGAGATCGTCAAGGGCTACGAGGCGCAGGACGAGAAGGTCCAGAAGCAGTACGAGCGCGGTCTGATCACCAAGGAAGAGCGCACTCAGGAGCTCATCGCGATCTGGACCAAGGCGACCAACGAGGTCGCCGAGGCGATGAACGAGAACTTCCCCAAGACGAACCCCATCTTCATGATGGTTGACTCGGGTGCCCGAGGAAACATGATGCAGATGCGACAGATCGCCGGTATGCGTGGTCTGGTGTCGAACGCCAAGAACGAGACGATCCCGCGTCCGATCAAGGCGTCCTTCCGTGAGGGCCTGTCCGTGCTGGAGTACTTCATCTCCACGCACGGTGCCCGTAAGGGTCTGGCCGACACCGCCCTGCGTACCGCCGACTCGGGTTACCTGACCCGTCGTCTGGTGGACGTCTCGCAGGACGTCATCATCCGCGAGGAGGACTGCGGCACCGAGCGCGGTCTCAAGCTCGCGATCGCCGAGGTCGGCGCGGACGGCGTGCTGCGCAAGGCCGACAACGTCGAGACCAGCGTGTACGCCCGTGCGCTGGCCGAGGACATCACCGTCGACGGCAAGGTGCTGGCCCCGGCCAACACCGACCTCGGCGACGTCCTCATCGACGAGCTGGTCCGGCACGGTGTCTCCGAGGTCAAGACCCGCTCGGTCCTGACCTGTGAGTCCGCCGTCGGCACCTGCGCCATGTGCTACGGCCGCTCCCTGGCCACCGGCAAGCTGGTCGACATCGGTGAGGCGGTCGGCATCATCGCCGCCCAGTCCATCGGTGAGCCCGGTACCCAGCTGACGATGCGTACCTTCCACACCGGTGGTGTGGCCGGTGACGACATCACCCAGGGTCTGCCGCGTGTCGTCGAGCTCTTCGAGGCCCGTACCCCGAAGGGTGTCGCCCCGATCTCCGAGGCCTCCGGCCGCGTCCGGATCGAGGAGACCGAGAAGACCAAGAAGATCGTCATCACGCCGGACGACGGCAGCGACGAGACGGCGTACCCGATCTCGAAGCGCGCCCGACTCCTGGTCAGCGAGGGCGAGCACGTCGAGGTGGGCCAGAAGCTCACCGTGGGTGCCACCAACCCGCACGACGTGCTGCGCATCCTGGGCCAGCGTGCCGTCCAGGTCCACCTGGTCGGCGAGGTCCAGAAGGTCTACAACTCGCAGGGTGTGTCGATCCACGACAAGCACATCGAGATCATCATCCGGCAGATGCTCCGCCGCGTGACGATCATCGAGTCCGGCGATGCCGAGCTGCTGCCCGGTGAGCTGGTCGAGCGCTCGAAGTTCGAGACCGAGAACCGTCGTGTGGTCCAGGAGGGCGGTCACCCGGCCTCCGGTCGTCCGCAGCTGATGGGTATCACCAAGGCCTCGCTGGCGACGGAATCCTGGCTGTCGGCCGCCTCCTTCCAGGAGACGACCCGAGTCCTGACGGACGCGGCGATCAACGCCAAGTCCGACAGCCTCATCGGCCTCAAGGAGAACGTCATCATCGGTAAGCTCATCCCGGCCGGTACGGGTCTGTCCCGCTACCGCAACATCCGGGTGGAGCCGACCGAGGAGGCCAAGGCCGCGATGTACTCGGCCGTCGGCTACGACGACATCGACTACTCGCCGTTCGGCACGGGCTCCGGCCAGGCCGTTCCGCTGGAGGACTACGACTACGGTCCGTACAACCAGTAGTAGTCGGTTCTGAAGTCCTGAAGTTCTGAAGGGCGGTCACCTCGTTTCGTACGGGGTGGCCGCCCTTCGGCTTTCGGGGGCGTCTCCGGGTTTTCTCCGGGTGGACACCTGATGCCTGGAATACCGGTTCGGCGCACGATAGAGGGACTCCGATCCGTGCGGGGGAGGTGTTCCATGACTCAGCCGGTTCCGCAGCCGTGGCAGGGCGGTCAGGGCCCGCAGCCGTGGCAGGGTGGGTCTTCCATGCTCGCGTCGCATGCCGACCGTGAGCGGGCCGTTGACGTGCTTCGGGCGGGGTTCGGGGAGGGGCGGCTGGAGCAGGGGGAGTTCGACAAGCGGGTCGGGCGGGCCTATGCCGCGCGTACGGTGGGGGAGCTGGCCCTGCTGGTGGCCGATCTGCCCCTGGGGCCGGTGCCGCAGCCGGCGCCGGTCGCTGCGGTGCCGCCGACGTTCCGGGCGATGGCTCGGCCGCGGACCAACGGCAAGGCGGTCGGGGCGGCGGTCTGCGGGCTGCTGTGTCTGCCGACCTTCGGGCTGATGGGGCTTCCGGCGGTGGTGCTCGGGCACGCCGCTCGGGCGGAGGTGCAGCGGACCGGGGAGGCGGGGGACGGTCTCGCGCTGACCGGGCTGGTCCTCGGGTGGCTGTCGGTCGGGGGGTGGGCGCTCGTGCTGACGCTGTTGCTGATCGTGGGCCTCGCGGCCGGATGAGCGGCCGTGGGTGCCGTGCCGGCGTGTCCGGAGCGTGAAATCGAAGATCATCCACGGCGTAGGGCCTTGACATGTCTCGCCCCGCTCTGTGGGTGAGGCCCATTTGTTTTGACCGCAGCGAATGAGGTAGGTACGCTCAGACCTTGTGCCTGGGGTGTGCCCTGGCTCTCGTGCGTGTCTTCAGCCGCATCGCGAGCCGTGACACGGCCGCCGTAATCTGCGCCCTTTTCGCTTCACGGCGAGAGTCTGCCGGATTCGACACACCCGACCGCGTGGGTCGGCGACGTTCCAGGTTAGCTGTACCCATCGGCACACAGAAACCGGAGAAGTAGTGCCTACGATCCAGCAGCTGGTCCGTAAGGGCCGGCAGGACAAGGTCGAGAAGAACAAGACGCCCGCACTCGAGGGTTCCCCTCAGCGTCGTGGCGTCTGCACGCGTGTGTTCACGACCACCCCGAAGAAGCCGAACTCGGCCCTGCGTAAGGTCGCGCGTGTGCGTCTGACCAGCGGGATCGAGGTCACCGCTTACATTCCGGGTGAGGGACACAACCTGCAGGAGCACTCCATCGTGCTCGTGCGCGGCGGCCGTGTGAAGGACCTGCCGGGTGTTCGCTACAAGATCATCCGTGGCTCCCTCGACACCCAGGGTGTCAAGAACCGCAAGCAGGCCCGTTCCCGCTACGGCGCCAAGAAGGAGAAGTAAGAATGCCTCGTAAGGGCCCCGCCCCGAAGCGCCCGGTCATCATCGACCCGGTCTACGGTTCTCCTCTGGTCACGTCGCTCATCAACAAGGTGCTGCTGAACGGCAAGCGCTCCACCGCCGAGCGCATCGTCTACGGCGCCATGGAGGGCCTGCGTGACAAGACGGGCAACGACCCGGTCATCACGCTGAAGCGCGCTCTGGAAAACATCAAGCCGACGCTTGAGGTCAAGTCCCGCCGTGTCGGTGGCGCGACCTACCAGGTGCCGGTCGAGGTCAAGCCCGGCCGTGCCAACACCCTGGCGCTGCGCTGGCTGGTCGGTTACTCCCGCGCCCGTCGCGAGAAGACCATGACCGAGCGCCTCCTCAACGAGCTTCTCGACGCTTCGAACGGCCTCGGTGCGGCCGTCAAGAAGCGCGAGGACACGCACAAGATGGCCGAGTCCAACAAGGCCTTCGCGCACTACCGCTGGTAGTCGCAGTCCACATCGAGACCGAGAGAAGACTGAAGCCTTATGGCTACCACTTCGCTTGACCTGGCCAGGGTCCGCAACATCGGGATCATGGCCCACATCGACGCGGGCAAGACGACCACCACCGAGCGGATTCTGTTCTACACCGGTGTGTCGTACAAGATCGGTGAGGTCCACGACGGTGCTGCCACCATGGACTGGATGGAGCAGGAGCAGGAGCGTGGCATCACGATCACCTCTGCTGCCACCACCTGTCACTGGCCGCTCGAGGGTGTCGACCACACCATCAACATCATCGACACCCCGGGTCACGTCGACTTCACCGTCGAGGTGGAGCGTTCGCTCCGCGTCCTCGACGGTGCCGTGACGGTGTTCGACGGCGTTGCCGGTGTGGAGCCGCAGTCCGAGACGGTGTGGCGTCAGGCCGACCGTTACGGCGTGCCCCGCATCTGCTTCGTCAACAAGCTGGACCGTACCGGCGCCGAGTTCCACCGCTGCGTGGACATGATCTCGGACCGCCTGGGCGCCCAGCCGCTCGTCATGCAGCTCCCGATCGGCGCCGAGGCCGACTTCAAGGGCGTCGTCGACCTCGTGACGATGAAGGCCCTGGTCTGGTCCGCCGAGGCGGCCAAGGGCGAGATGTACGACGTCGTCGACATCCCGGCCACGCACACCGAGGCTGCCGAGGAGTACCGCGGCAAGCTCATCGAGGCCGTCGCCGAGAACGACGAAGAGATCATGGAGCTGTACCTGGAGGGCGAGGAGCCTTCCGTGGAGCAGCTGTACGCCGCGATCCGTCGTATCACCATCGCGTCCGGCAAGTCCAAGGACACCACGGTCACCCCGGTGTTCTGTGGCACCGCGTTCAAGAACAAGGGCGTTCAGCCCCTGCTCGACGCGGTCGTGCGCTACCTGCCGACCCCGCTTGACGTCGAGGCCATCGAGGGCCACGACGTGAAGGACCCCGAGGTCGTCATCAAGCGCAAGCCGTCCGACGACGAGCCGCTGTCGGCGCTGGCGTTCAAGATCATGAGCGACCCGCACCTCGGCAAGCTCACCTTCGTCCGGATCTACTCCGGTCGCCTGGAGTCCGGCACCGCCGTGCTGAACTCCGTCAAGGGCAAGAAGGAGCGCATCGGCAAGATCTACCGCATGCACGCGAACAAGCGTGAGGAGATCGAGTCGGTGGGCGCCGGCGACATCGTCGCCGTCATGGGCCTGAAGCAGACCACCACCGGTGAGACGCTGTCCGACGACAAGCAGCCGGTGATCCTGGAGTCCATGGACTTCCCGGCGCCGGTCATCCAGGTCGCCATCGAGCCCAAGTCGAAGGGCGACCAGGAGAAGCTGGGCGTCGCGATCCAGCGCCTCGCTGAGGAGGACCCGTCGTTCCAGGTCCACTCGGACGAGGAGACGGGCCAGACCATCATCGGTGGTATGGGCGAGCTGCACCTCGAGGTGCTGGTCGACCGTATGCGCCGTGAGTTCAAGGTCGAGGCCAACGTCGGCAAGCCGCAGGTGGCCTACCGCGAGACGATCCGCAAGGCCGTCGAGCGCGTCGACTACACGCACAAGAAGCAGACTGGTGGTACCGGCCAGTTCGCCAAGGTGCAGATCGCGATCGAGCCGATCGAGGGCGGCGACGCCTCGTACGAGTTCGTGAACAAGGTGACCGGTGGCCGTATCCCGAAGGAGTACATCCCTTCGGTGGACGCCGGTGCGCAGGAGGCCATGCAGTTCGGCATCCTCGCCGGGTACGAGATGACGGGCGTCCGCGTCACGCTTCTCGACGGTGCCTACCACGAGGTCGACTCCTCCGAGCTCGCGTTCAAGATCGCCGGTTCGCAGGCCTTCAAGGAGGCCGCGCGCAAGGCGTCCCCCGTGCTCCTTGAGCCGATGATGGCCGTCGAGGTCACCACGCCCGAGGACTACATGGGTGAGGTCATCGGCGACATCAACTCCCGCCGTGGCCAGATCCAGGCCATGGAGGAGCGGGCCGGTGCCCGCGTCGTGAAGGGCCTCGTGCCCCTCTCGGAGATGTTCGGTTACGTCGGCGACCTGCGCAGCAAGACGTCCGGCCGTGCGAGCTACTCCATGCAGTTCGACTCCTACGCCGAGGTTCCGCGGAACGTCGCCGAGGAGATCATCGCGAAGGCCAAGGGCGAGTAACACACTCTCGTTACACGCTTTAGGCTTGACACCGACCGCCGGGGATCGCCCGGCACGGGAGAACCCCGGCGGGCGGCATCCCAGCAAAGATCACCTGGCGCCGATGAGTAAGGCGTACCAGAACCACTCCACAGGAGGACCCAGTGGCGAAGGCGAAGTTCGAGCGGACTAAGCCCCACGTCAACATCGGCACCATCGGTCACATCGACCACGGTAAGACGACCCTCACGGCCGCCATTACCAAGGTGCTGCACGACGCGTTCCCGGACCTGAACGAGGCCTCGGCGTTCGACCAGATCGACAAGGCTCCCGAGGAGCGCCAGCGCGGTATCACCATCTCCATCGCGCACGTCGAGTACCAGACGGAGACCCGTCACTACGCCCACGTCGACTGCCCCGGTCACGCGGACTACATCAAGAACATGATCACCGGTGCTGCCCAGATGGACGGCGCCATCCTCGTGGTCGCCGCCACCGACGGCCCGATGCCGCAGACCAAGGAGCACGTGCTCCTGGCCCGCCAGGTCGGCGTTCCGTACATCGTCGTCGCCCTGAACAAGGCCGACATGGTGGACGACGAGGAGATCCTGGAGCTCGTCGAGCTCGAGGTCCGTGAGCTGCTCTCCGAGTACGAGTTCCCGGGCGACGACCTGCCGGTCGTCAAGGTTTCCGCTCTGAAGGCCCTTGAGGGCGACAAGGAGTGGGGCCAGACCGTCCTCGACCTGATGAAGGCCGTCGACGAGTCGATCCCGGAGCCCGAGCGTGACGTCGACAAGCCGTTCCTGATGCCGATCGAGGACGTCTTCACGATCACCGGTCGTGGCACCGTCGTCACCGGTCGTATCGAGCGTGGTGTCCTCAAGGTCAACGAGACCGTCGACATCATCGGTATCAAGACCGAGAAGACCACCACCACGGTCACCGGCATCGAGATGTTCCGCAAGCTGCTCGACGAGGGCCAGGCCGGTGAGAACGTCGGTCTGCTCCTCCGTGGCATCAAGCGCGAGGACGTCGAGCGCGGCCAGGTCATCATCAAGCCCGGTTCGGTCACCCCGCACACCGAGTTCGAGGCCCAGGCCTACATCCTGTCCAAGGACGAGGGTGGCCGCCACACGCCGTTCTTCAACAACTACCGTCCGCAGTTCTACTTCCGTACGACGGACGTGACCGGCGTCGTGACCCTCCCCGAGGGCACCGAGATGGTCATGCCGGGTGACAACACCGAGATGAAGGTGGAGCTCATCCAGCCCGTCGCCATGGAAGAGGGCCTGAAGTTCGCCATCCGTGAGGGTGGCCGGACCGTGGGCGCCGGCCAGGTCACCAAGATCACGAAGTGATCTTGGCCCGACAGGGCTGACCGGTAGGTCTCTTCGAAGGGGCCCGCACGACTTCGGTCGTGCGGGCCCTTTCGCGTTACGCGGAGTCGGGGGAGGGCTGCGGTCCTACGGCCATGAGGGCCAGGACGGTGAGACGTACGACGACTCCGCCGAGCAGCGCGGCGAGGAAGCCGTCGACGTCCAGCCCGGACTCCAGCTCCGAACCGATCCAGGAGACCAGCAGCCAGACGAGGGTGTCCTGGACGACGCCGACCGCGCCGAGGATGAGCAGCATGAGCGGGGGAGCGGTGCGGATGCTGCTGGGATAGCTGGAGATCAGCTGGTTGACGATGAGGAAGACGAGGGCGGGCAGCAGCGCCGCCCAGGCCACGTTGTCGTCGATCGGCCGTATGCCGGGGAGCAGGACGGCGGCGAGGAGCACGCCGAGGTAGGCGCCGAGGGCGCGTCTTCGCTTGTACATGGGCGTGATCATGGGACGGGCGGCGGGGTCTGGCAAGGGTTTTGAGGGCGCCGGGCACTGCCTGTTCAGCCCGGTCCTGCCCGGTCCTGCCCGGTCTTGTCGGGGCCGAGTCGGGCGCTAGGTGGGGTGCGTACCGTACTTGTCGCCCATGGCTCGGGTGCAGCGGACCTCGTCGACGGAAGGACTTGCCCGATGATGCTGACGGTCGATGTGGCGGTGCTGTTGGCCGTCATCCTCGTCCTGCGGTTGCGGCGGACGGTGCATGCCCGGAGCCGGTCGGATCAGAGCGTGACGGTGGGGCTTGCGCTGGTGTTCGGGGTGCTCGTGGCGCCGACGGCGTTCGGGCGGGAGATCGTGGACGTGGTGGGGCAGGTCGTGGCGGGGGTCTCGGGGGTCGGCGGGCCCTGATGAGGCGGAGGCGCCGGCCGGCCGGGGTCACCGGATGTGCTGCCGGTGCGGGTGGATGTCTACCGGCTGATGCCGGGCCGGGGTGACGCGTCCGGTGTGCGAGATGCGTACGACGATCGACGCGCCTGAGTACGAACGCTCATGCCCGAGCCGTCGGCAGGCGCTGGGATGGGCTCATGAGCGACAACGCCCTCGCCGAACGCGCCCCCGGATCCTGGGTCGCCCCTCTCGTCTCGACGCTGGTCACGTTCCCCGCGTGCGGTGTCGCCTACCTCGTCGGAGGGTTCTCCGCCATGGCGTGCGACTCCTGTGGTGAGGGAGAGGCCGACGCGTTCGAGTCGAGCTTCGGTGTCGCGTTCCCCGTGTTGCTGGGTGGCCTCGGCATCGCCCTGGTTCTGCTGTTCGTGAGCTGGGCGCTGCCGTGGGAGCGCCGGTACCTGGCTCGCCGCGCGGTCTTCGCGCTGTCCGCTCCGCTGATGGTGCCGTTCGCGTATGTCGTCTTCGCGGCGCTGGTCGACTGGCCCTGAGGGGACGCGGCCGGGGCCTCAAGCCGCCGAGGCCTGCCCCGGCTCGGTCTCCCGCACACCGCGCAACGCCCTTGCCCAGCCGGTCACTTGGTCGAGCATGTCGATCACCGCGGTGTCGAGGCCGTCCCCGGCGACGAAGCCGCCGGTCGCGAACGTGGGGATCAGCGGGACGCCCGGCTGTGCGCGGACCGTGGCCACCCCGAGCTCGGCGAGGACGAGCCGGAGTGCCTCGGCGGCCCGGACCCCGGACGCCCGGCCGCCGTAGCTGATGATGCCGGCGGCCTTGTCGTTCCACTCCCGGTAGAGGTAGTCCAGCGCGTTCTTGAGGGCGCCGGGGAAGGAGTGGTTGTACTCCGGGACGAGGAACACGAACCCGTCGAAGCTCTCGATCAGCGCGGACCACGCGTGGGTGTGCGGGTGCTCGTACTGCCGGAGGCTCGGATTGAGGCCCTCGTCCAGGTTGCCGAGGCGGTGGTCGGCGAGATCGATCAGTTCGTAGTCGGCGCCGCCGTGGGCGCGGGCCACGTCGAGCACCCAGGAGGCGATCTGATCGCCCCGGCGTCCGGGTCGGGTACTGCCGAGGATGATGCCGATGCGCAGTGCCATGGTGACTGCCCTCCCGATGGAGTTGTCATGTCAACTCTTCTCTCCCCGACTCTAGGCTCGGGAGAGTTGATGTGGCAACTCCCCTGGTCCCGCTATGCTTTCCGGCATGGCGGAGACTCGTACGCTGGACCCCGAGGAGTGGGATCTCTGGGACACCTGGATGCGCGCGCAGCGGCTGCTCACCAGGGAGCTGGAACGGGGTCTCCAGCGTGACTGCGGCATCTCGAAGGCCGAGTTCCGGGTGCTGATGATGCTGTGGCGGGACTCCGGCCGTGAGATGCGTGTCGGTGAGCTGTCCGAGCTGCTCGACTGGGACAAGGGGCGCGTCTCGCACCAGCTGACGCGGATGGAGAAGCGCGGTTTCGTGGAGCGCACCCGGTGCGGAGCCGACGGTCGTCGCGCGGGCGTCGGGCTGACCGCGGAGGGGCGTCGCGTGGCCGAGAACGCGGTGCTCGTGCATGCCGGGAATGTCCGCCGTCACTTCTTCGACAGGCTTACGGCTGAGCAGGCGGCGGTCATCCGGGGGTGGAGCGAGGAGACGGTGGACCGTATCGAGCCGGGTGGCGACGCTGGGGCGTAAGGGCAGCTGGTTCAGCGGCAGTTGGGGCAGCGGTTCCCGGGGTTGGGCGAGCGGAAGGCGTGATCGCAGCCGTCGCAGTTGCGCAGGGGGTGCCGTCCCTGCGGTGGTTGTGCCGGAGCACGGAGCGGCGGTGCGGGCGGGAGCTGGGCGGTCAGGCGGTGGGCCAGGAGGGCGGCCGGGCGGCGCAGCGGATCCTGCGGGAGGTCTGCCGTCAGGGCGTGGCGTACGGCTGTGGGGGTGACCTCGCGTTCCAGCCAGGCGGCGACGCCGGGGGCGAGATGGGCCGTGTCGCAGGCCGAGAGGAGCAGACGGGGGTCGTAGCGGCGGAGGCCGGCGAGGAGGTCGGTGGCCTGCTGGAGGAGCGCCTGGGCTGGATATCCGGGGTGGGGGACGGCGGGGAGCGGCTTGCGTGGAGTGCGTGGAGTGCGCTTCTTCTTCGGGGGCGCGACGGGGTGGTGCTCGGCCTCGCGGCTGTGGCCCGGTTGGTTGCAGGACGTCGTACGGGTGACGATGCGGCCGCAGGGCAGGCGCTTGCGTTCGGGCGCAGATAGCCGTGGGTTTCGAGTTCGCGCAGGGCGGCGGCGATACGGGTTCTGCCCTCGGGGAAGCGGGTGGCGAGCGTGCCGATGTCGACGGGGACGCCTGCGGGGACGGACTGGATGTAGACGGCCAGTCCGATGGCGAGGCCGGACAGCTCCGGGTGTTGGGCGAGATGGTTGCCGATCACCGTGAAGCGGGTGGTGTGGCGGGCGTTGTCGTGGATGACGCCATCGGGATTGCCGTCCCGGCGGGGGCCGTTGTCTTTGTGCGGTTCCTTTCACCCTAGTGGTCCTTGGGGAAGATCGCCCGCGGCACCGGGGTGCGGGTTTCCGTAGGTCGGTGGCAGGGTGACTTCGGCCCATGTTCCCCGAAGGCGTGAGCATGCGGCCGACTCGTTTGTTCTTCCCGTCGAACGCCCGTACCGGGTAAGTTCGCGTGTGCATACGGCTGTTGGTGATGCGCGCGTGACGGGGGTTGCGGTATGGCGGGGCATCGGCCCACGGACTGGCATGTCCTGGACCTGGACAAGGACCCGACGCCGGGTGATCCGGACCGGATCAAGATTCTGGCCAAGACGCTCCACGACTTCGCCGACGACGTCTCCGACGCCCTTCGCCTGGTCAATGGCATGGCGGGTGAGGACACCCTGCTGGAGTGGGCGGGCAAGTCCGCCGAGGTCTTCAAGGACGAGTTCGGCGGCGTCCCGAAGAACCTGAAGAAGCTGAAGAAGTCGTACGAGTTGTGCGGGGATGCGCTGGCGGACTTCTGGCCGAAGCTGGAGCGTGCCCAGGCGTTGGCGGACCGGGCGCTGGCCAAGGGCCGGGAGGCGCAGAGCGACCTCTCCTCCGCCAACTCCCGTCTGGCGTCCGCCGATTCGTGGGTGACCCGGGCGAACAAGGAAGCCGACAAGTACAAGGACGACCCGACCGGCAGCAAGTCGGGCGGTGACAAGCCCGACGAGTCGAAAGTCCGGGCTGCCACCCGTGACGCCCAGCACGCCAAGTCCGCGCAGAGCAGCGCGCAGACGGACGTCCACAACGCGCAGGGCGCTTTGGACGCGGCGAAGAAGATGGCCGAGGACGCGCGCAAGATGCGTGACGAGGCTGCCCGTACCGCCAAGACCAAGATCGATGAAGCCTCCGACGCGGGTATTCAGAACCGGTCGTGGTGGGAGGAGGTCGGGGACTGGTTCTCCGACAACTGGGACAACATCGTCGCCGTCTGCAAGGTCGTCGTAGCCGTGGTCGGTGTCATCGCGATGATCATCGGCGGGCCGATCCTCGGGGCGATCGTGCTGATCGCGGCCCTCGTCGTCCTCGCCGACACGCTCTACAAATACTCCAAGGGCCAAGCCTCCCTATGGGACGTGGGGTTGGCGGCCCTGGACTGCATACCCGGCATGAAGGGGCTCACCACCCTCGGTGGTCTCGCCAAGGGGCTCAAGGCCTTCGGCAAGACCGGGCTCAAGGGCATGGCTCTGGGCGTCAAGGGCCTCGGCAAGGGCAGCCGTGCGTTCGGGCGGCAGATGAAGAAGCTCCTCAAGCGAGGCGACCCGGTCGACATGGCCACCGGCGAGATGGTCATGTCCGCCACCGACGTCTCGTTGGACGGCATGCTCCCGCTCGTCTTCGAGCGGCACTATCGCACCGCCTCCCAAGGGGGAAGCCTCCTGGGACGCCGCTGGACCTGCACGCTCGACCAGCGGCTCGTGCTGGACGCGACCGGCGTGAGGTTCCTGGTCGACGACGGCATGATCCTGGTGTACCCGGTGCCGGAGAGGGACCTCTCCGTGCTGCCGGTGGACGGGCCGCAGTGGCCCATGAGCTGGGACGGCACTCCCGACGGCGAGGTCACGGTGCACCGGCCCGAGACAGGGCAGACGCTGGCCTTCCGGCCCGTGGCGGGCCGCGGTCCCACCGAACTCGCCCTGGTCGCCGTCAGGGACCGCAACGACAACACGATCACCGTCACCTACGCGGCCGACGGCTCCCCGGCCCGGATGCTGCACCACGGCGGCTACGAGATAGGCGTGACCTGCGAGAACGGCAGGATCAGCGCCCTGGCCCTGGACAGCGCCCCGGAGCGGCCGGTCCTCGTACGCTACGGCTACGACGCGGGCGGTGAGCTGGCCGAGGTCGTCAACTCCTCGGGTCTTCCGCTCCGCTACTTCTACGACGAGCGCCGGCGCATGACCGGATGGGAGGACCGCAACGGCGTCTGGTACCGCTTCGAGTACGACGCGGCTGGGCGTTGCACCGCCGGACGGGGCCGGGACGGACTCCTGGACTACACCTTCGCGTACGACGACGCGGCGCTCCGCACAACCGCCGTCGACTCGCTCGGCAATGCCACGGTCTACCAGTTCAACAACGCCTTCCAGATGATCGCCGAGACCGATCCGCTGGGCCATGTCGTCCGGCAGGAGTGGGACGAGCGGGACCAACTGCTCTCGCGCACCGATCCGTTGGGCCGCACCACCCGGCTGGAGTGGGACTCGGCCGGCAACCTCACCGCCGTACACCTGCCGGACGGATCGACCTCCTCGGCCCGTTTCAACGACCTCAACCTGCCCGTGGAACTGACGGGTTACGACGGCAAGGTGACCCGGCAGGAGTGGGACGAGCGCGGCAACTGCACGGCCGTCACGACTCCCGACGGCGGCACCGTGCGATTCACCCGGGACAGGACGGGCGCCCTCGCCTCCCTCACCGACCCGCTGGGCGCCGTACAGCACTTCACCAACAACGCGGTCGGACAGCCGCTCACCGAGACGGACGCGCTCGGCGCCGTCTGGCACTACACGTACGACGCCTTCGGGCGGCACACGACGATCACCGATCCCCTCGGCGCGACGACGGAGACGACCTGGACCATCGAGGGACTCCAGGCGACCCGCCGCGACCCGGACGGCACCGGCGAAGCCTGGACGTACGACCCGGAGGGCAACTGCGTCGCCCACACGGACGCGCTCGGCCAGGTCACCCGGTTCACCTACGGCGGCTTCGACCTGCTCACCTCACGGACGACCGCCGACGGGGTCCGGTACACCTTCACCCACGACACCGAGCTGCGCCTCACTCAGGTCGTCAACCCGCAGGGCCTGACCTGGGACTACACCTATGACGCGGTCGGTCGTCCGGTAGCGGAGACGGACTTCGACGGCCGGACCGTGACCTACACCTACGACGCCGCCGGACAGCTCACCGGCCGTACCAACCCCCTGGGACAGTCCACGGCCTTCCGGTACGACAGCGTCGGCAACCAGGTGGAGAAGACCGTTGACGGCCACGCCACCACGGTCTTCACCCACGACGCGGCCGGCCGGCTGCTGACCGCCACCGGGTACGACGCCACCCTCACCTACACCTACGACGCCGCGGGGCGCATCACGGGCGAGGCGATCGACGGGCACGCGGTGACGACGACGTACGACGCCCTGAACCGCCCCACACGCCGCACCACACCCGCCGGTGTCACCACTGACTACGGCTACGACGCGGCAGGCAACCGCGTCACGCTCACCGCCGCCGGACGCACCCTCGCCTCCACCCATGACGCCGTGGGCCGGGAGACCGCGCGCCGACTGGGCACCACCGGGGCCGTCCTCGCCCACACCTGGGACAGCGAGGACCGGCTCACCGCCCAGACGCTCTCCGCACCGCACTCCGCCCGCCCGCTGAAGCAGCAGACGTACTCCTACCGGGCGGACGGCTGTGTCACGGCCCTCGACGACCAGGGCACCGGGCGCCGCACCTATGACGTCGACCCGGCGGGGCGGATCACCGCCGTGCGCGCGGCGGACTGGACCGAGTCGTACGCGTACGACGAGGCCGGCAACCAGATCTGGGCCACCTGGCCGGACCGGCACGCCGTTCCGGAGGGGCGCGGCGAGCGGTCGTACGAGGGCGGCCGGGTCTCGCGTGCCGGTTCCGTGCGCTACGAGTACGACGCCGCGGGCCGTGTCACCGTGCGCCGCAGGACCCGCCTCTCCCGCAAGCCGGACGTGTGGCGCTACACCTGGGACGGCGAGGACCGGCTCACGTCGGTGACCACACCCGACGGGACGGTCTGGCGCTATCGTTACGACCCCCTCGGCCGCCGGGTCGCCAAGCAGCGGCTGGCCGGGGACGGCACGACGGTCGTCGAGGAGACCCGCTTCAGCTGGGACGGCCCGCACCTCGTCGAGCAGACCACGCGCACCGTCGACGGCGCGCGGGAACACACCCTCACCTGGGACCGCGAGGGGACGACCCCGGTCGCGCAGACCGAACGCACGACCCTGGCCGGAGCTCCCCAGGACGTGGTCGACGAACGCTTCTACGCCATCGTCACCGACGTCGTCGGCACCCCGACCGAACTCGTCGCCGAGGACGGCTCACTGGCCTGGCAGGCGGACGCCACCCTCTGGGGTCTGCCCGGACCCTCCCCGGACGCGACCGCGCACACCCCGCTCCGCTTCCCCGGCCAGTACCACGACGAGGAGACAGGGCTCCACTACAACTACTTCCGGCACTACGACCCGGTGACCGCGGCCTACGTCAGCCCCGACCCCCTGGGCATGGACGCCGGCCCCAACCCCCGGCGCTACAGTCTCAACCCGCTGCTCTGGATCGACTACCTGGGCCTTCTCACCTGCCGGCAGAACGCCCGGCGGCTGAAGAGGAACATGAAGCGAGAGGGGCGGAAGGTGCCACGCGGCCACGCGGCCGCTCATCTCGTTCCGTCAGGCGGGAGCATGGGGCACTGGGCCCCTGGAGCCCGCAGCCGCGCACTGCTGGAAAGGTACCGAGTCGATGTCAACGACGCCGCCAACGGAATCCCGCTGGGCCACCCGAGCCCGCACAACTTCACCCATCGCGAGCCCTTCCTGCGACGCGTCAACGAGCACCTGGAGCAGGTCGTGCGCGACGGCACCGACCAGGGCCTGGGTGCCCGTGCCATCCGTTCCCAGCTCCGTCAGGAGCTGCGCACCATCGGCCGCCAGGTCGAGGGTGAGCTCGCCACCGGTCAGCCGGGGGCCGGTGCGTACTGGACGGCGCCATGACGGCTGAACGCTCCCGCGGCCCCCTCGCGGTCTACCGGTTGATGCCGAGCATGAACGAGTTCCGCACCCTCTCTCTGGAGGAGTACGCCCACCGGAAGCTGATTCGCTGGCTGCGTACCGGGTCTCCCGAGGATCTGCCGGAGTCCTTCCGGGCGGAATGGGTCGGCAATCCGCGGCTGCGGAGGGCGGAGTTCCCGTGCGGGTATCCCGGTGCGCCGGTCTTCAGCCGTCGCGTCGCCGACCTCCTGGCGGAGCAGCTGTCAGCGGCGGGGAGATACCTCCCCGTGTATCCGGAGGACACCGACGGCCAAGGGGAGCCCGGCTATCTCCTGCATCTCGTGGAGAAGGTCGTCGACTGCGTGGACACACGCCGGTCGTCGAAGCCGAAGAAGGGCACGGGCCAGATGAAGCAGACGTTCTTCGTCCCCGACGCCCTGCCGGCCGAGCTGCCTGCCTTCCGGGTGCCTGAGTTCCCGGGCGGCGTCCACTGGAACGGTTGGGCGGTGGACCGGCTCAAGGAGATCCTCGGCGACGACCTGGAGGCCCGCCTGATCTGGTCCGAGGACCGCACACGGACCCCGCATCCCGCTCCGTGGGGCTTCTGACAAGGCGCACGTTCGCCTCTGAGATTTGACTGTTCGCCAACTCGATTTGCCTTTCCATTGGTTGACGCCAGAAGGGAGGCATTTCCCTGTTCCGGGGCCGGAATTGAAACGTTGTAAGTTGTGGCGTACGTCACTGCGCCCGCCAAATATGCGCAGCGTAGTCGCCCAATCCGGACCTATGGTGAAGTTCTGAGTGAAAGGCGAGGGCGGACCCAATGCGGCCGCTACTTTTAGGCGTTGCGCCTTCTCGATGCGCAAATTTTATGCGTTGCCTGTGAAGAGTTCGAGTGGCTACAGTCCCGAGGTCTTCGATCGAACGGGCTTTTGAACGGGGGGCAGCCCTCGTCCCGTGGTCGGTGATGTCCCACAACTCGACCAATTCCAGGGGGAACTATGTCTGCATTCGGTAGGAACCTGACCCGCCTCGCCGTCGCCGCCTCGGCCGTCGCCGCGCTGGGGGTCGCCGTGCCGAGCACCCCGGCCGCCGCCGCCTCCGCGACCGTCTGCGGCACCGGGTACGAGTTCGTCGACGCCAAGGCGCTGCCGAGCGCCACGAACCGCTCCGCGACGCTGTTCTTCTACATGAAGGGCAACAGCGCCTGCGCGATCCTCGACAACAACACCACCGGCGGCGCCAACTACATGGACCTGCAGATGTGGCCGGGTGACAACAAGGCGGCCGGCGAGCGCGACAAGGGCAACTTCTCGGAGTACGCGGGCCCGGTGCACAGCAGCACCCTCGCGTCCGGTGGCCGCTGTGTCGGCATCTCCGCGCTGATGAAGAACGAAGCGGGCACCGCCAACCTCTTCAACTGGACGGGCGGTTACGTCTTCTCGGTCGACAACAGCTCGTCCGAGTGCGCCTGACCGGTCCCTTTCGTCCGACCGCGCCTGAGGGGCCGACCACTCGGCCCCCGGTGCGGCGGATCCGAACTCCTAAACAAATCGGGGAACTTCAGCCTTGAGACCCAGGCGAAAACTTCACAGACCTCTGGTGGTCATAGCGGCGTGCACCGCGTTGAGCGGTGGCCTGCTGAGCGCCGCTCCGGCGTTCGGCGCGCCGGACACCGGAACCCACTCGACGTCCGCGTCCGGCCCCACCACCCAAGCCGGCCCGGCCTCCGCGACCCCCGGTCCGTCAGGAAACGGCCGGATCAAGGACCCGGGCCACAAGCTCGGCACCGGATGGAAGTCCTCGTCCGACCGGGCCGTCACCGCCGCCGCTGACGCCGACGGCGTGCACATCCTCGTGGCGGACTCCAAGGACGCGTACGCGTGGAAGACCGCCGCGATCCTCGCCGAGCCCGGGATGCCGGCGGATTCGTGGATCGGCAACCAGTGCCTGATGGACCGGAACCATGTGGCCGTCGTCTACGCGCCGCGTACGTTCACCAACAAGCCCGACCTGTTCCAGGGCGGGGCGTTCACGGCGATCGTCGACACCGGCACGGGCTCGGTCACCAAGCTCGGCTTCACCGCCTCGCTGGCGTACTTCGACCCGACCTGCAACACCTCCGCCCATACGGCCGCCTTCACCGCGTACCGGGACATGAACGACCCGGCCGCGGTGAAGACCCGTGTGGTCACCGTGAACACGGGGGGCAAGCAGCTGACCCAGGCGTCGGTGCGCGGCGAGGTCACCTCGGCCGCGCCGGTCACCGGCGGTGCCGTCGGTGCGATCGGCCACGATCTGGTGCGCCTCGGCGACACCGGCAGGAGCACGTCCGGGAAGACCGGCAAGGTGACGTCCGTCGGTGCCGTCGCCTTCGACATCCGGCCGCTCGACGCCCGTGGTGAGGAGATCGCGTTCGTCGAGCGCGGCAACAAGAAGCACACGGCGAAGATCTGGCGCGGTCACGGCAAGCCGGCCACGGTCGCCTCCGGCGCTCCCGGCGCGATCGACCTCGCGCCCGGCGCTCCCGGCAAGGCGTTTCTGACCGGGAAGACGACCGGTGCCGTGCACACGAAGGGCACGGGCATCACCCGGCTCGACGCGCCCGCCGACACCGATGTCTCCACGCAGGGCCGGCTCGCCGTCGACCCCGTGCTGATGCCCGGCGTACGGGCCGGTCTGGAGCGCATCGAGAACGCCGGCCGCGGCTTCACCAAGGCCCCGCAGAACAAAGAGGGCAAGGCGGCCGCCGAGTCCGCCGTGTCGCCGCAGACCTTGGCGAAGACGGCACCGGCCACCATCACCTCCACCGCCACCACCACGGGCACCGAGCTGACCCAGCAGGTGGCGCCGCGGACGGCGGCGGGCACCGGGGAGCCCTCGCCCGCGCTGGGCAGCGGCACCAAGCCGGTCACGGAGACCGCGTCGGGCGGCCTTGACACCCAGCTGGAACGCGCCGCCCCCGCCACCGCCACGGCCTCGGACCCGGCGCACGACCCGACCGACCCGGACCGCTGGTGCTCGGTCTCCCGCAACGACGTCAGCGTGCAGGCGCTCCAGCCGACCCCCAACCAGGTCGAGTGGGCCGCCGGCATGGCCGTACGCGGCAACCTCACCTCCTCGTGGATCCGGCAGGGCGGCTACCGGGACCAGGCCGGTCTCGGCACCGTCGACCCGCAGGGCCTCTTCCCCAGGCCGACGCTGAACGCCAAGGCCGGCGCCCAGATCCCGGTCAACGTCCTGCTCGGCATCCTGTCCCAGGAATCGAACCTGTGGCAGGCCGAGTCCGGCGCGATCCCGGGCCAGATGGGCAGCCCGCTCGCCGCGGTGGACGGCTACTACGGCCACAAGGCCGGCGGCACGGTCGCCGACTTCTGGAACATCCACTGGGACAAGTCCGACTGCGGCTACGGCGTGGGCCAGGTCACCGACGGCATGCGCATGGCGGGGCACGAGAAGGACCACGAGACGTCTCTCTCCCCGGGGAAGCAGAAGATCGTCGCCGTCGACTACGCGAGCAACATCGCCGCGTCGATGAAGATCCTCGCGGACAAGTGGAACGAGGTGCACACCGCCGGGCAGACGGTCACCGTCAACGACGACGACCCGTCGAGGGTGGAGAACTGGTTCACCGCCGTCTGGAACTACAACCTCGGTTTCAACCCGCCGACCGCTTCGGGCGGCGCGTGGGGTCTGGGCTGGTACAACAACCCGGCCAACCCCGTGTACAAGAACGACAACCCGTTCATGGACACCACCGTCGACCCCGACGCCAACCACGACGCGGCACACCCGCAGGACTGGCCGTACGAAGAGAAGGTGATGGGCTGGGCCGCCTGGTCCACGGACACGGGCTTCTCCTACGCCACCTCCGGGCGCCAGGACTGGCAGGGCGAGTCCGGGTTCTCCTCGGCCGGCTTCCGCCCCGCCTGGTGGGTCAGTGACGTGCAGCGTTCCATGGTCTCCCCGCCCAAGAGCACCTTCTGCAACAGTCACAACAACTGTGACCCGAGCAGTCCGCCGGACTGCCCGGACGCCGCCTGCTACAAGAAGTACTGGTGGAACCAGTCGAACGCGAAGTGGAAGGACGACTGCGCCACCAACTGCGGCCACGAGAACATCAAGTACCAGACGCTCGTGAACGAGCCGGGCCGCGGCTACCGGCTGAAGAACGGCACCCCGGTGTGCAGCGGGGCCCCGTCGGGCGCCACGGTCGTCGCCTCCGTACCCAACGGCACTCCGACCTGGAGCGACTGCGGCGCGGTCAAGTCCGACGGCACGTTCCGCTTCACGTTCTACGCCGACACCCAGGGGCAGTACGAGGCCAAGGCCGACCTGCACCAGATAGGCGGCGGCTACGGCGGTCACTTCTGGTACACCCACACCCGCGACACCGACCATCTGGGCGGCACCACCTCGGGCCCCATGACGATCCGCGGTAGCTGGACCCCGAACGGCAGCTTCGATCTCGCCCAGGTCTGGGTGCACGTCCCCGACACCGGAGCACAGGAGAAGCGCGCCCACTACGAGGTCACCGGTGCGGTCGGCGGTCCCTACGACCGGTACATCGACCAGAACGGCAACAACAACAAGTGGGTCTCGCTGGGTGCCTTCAAGTTCAACGGCACCCCGAGCGTGTCCCTGTCCAACTACTCGCCCACCGGGTCCGCGGACGCCGACGTCGCCTACGGCGCCATCGCCTTCCAGCCGGTGCAGGGCACGTTCGTCCACCGCACGCTGACGGCGGCCTCGGTCTTCGACCCCAACCAGGAGCTCAACTCCAACTGGCCGGTCACCGAGCTCAACACGCCCATCCGCTCGATGAAGTCGCTCTACGACTGGGGGGTCGAGCTCTCCCACGGGACGGACGGCGGCCCGCTGTGGGACGGCACTCCCAGCAACGAGGTGTCGGACAACGGCCTGACGTCGTGGCCGCGCTGCACCACCGAGACGAACAAGGACGAGTGCACGGGTCCCAAGACCTATGACGCGGGCGAGCAGTGGTACCAGAACATCAAGGCCGGCGGATACACGCCGAACTCCGACGGAACGGTGCCGTCAATGTCCATCCCGATGTGGATGGGCATGTCGAACTCCCGCCCGAGCATGTCGGCGTCTCCCGGCCAGGCGTTCCAGGACCCCAACAGCTACAAGATCAAGAGCGATGTCGACGTGACGTTCGTGAAGGACAGCACGGGGCACATCATCCCGGGCAGCCAGAGCGCGAGCTTCGACAACCGGGTCGGCAACGCCCACCTGCCCGTCTTCGTCACCCAACTGATCAAGGGCATCTCGGCGGACTACCACATCCCTGTCCCCGACCTCACCTACACGACCCCCGACGCCCTGGAATACGGGCGCACCTACACCGCCGACCCGCTCGTGGACGGGGACACACCGGGGCAGGCCTACTTCCCGCACCTCAGGGGCGCGCGCCTGAACTCGGACAACACCTGTGTGGACATCCGCGCCGTGGGCGGAGGCGTCCACGGATACCGCGCGATGATCGGCCACAAGTCCATCAACGACAACATGAAGGCCTGGCTCGACAAGGTCGACGCCAGCGCCGACACCAACTTCTCGGTGCGCCGGGTGGCAGGGGACATCTACTCGATGTTCTTCAAGAACTCCGGCGACTGGAACAACAACATGTGGGGCAGCATGATCGGCAACGCTCCGCCGATCTGGCACGACATCGCCGCCGCGTTCTGCGCGGACGGCTCGGTCAAGCCGACCCACCTGGAGACGAACAAGGACGCGGACCCGAGCAACGCCCTGGTGTACCAGAGCTACATGCCCGATCTCTATGTCTACGTCGACGGGAAGATGACGGACAACCTCGGCCGTCCGTCCAGCGGCCGGGTGCACGTGGGGGACTGGAAGGACTTCTCCAACTTCCCCGCCAACGCTCCCAACGGCAACGGCTTCGCCAGCTGCGATGCCGCGAACAGGGGAAGCGGCGGTAACCCGTGGCGCGTGGACGCACCTGTCCCGGTCTTCGGCGACGGCCCCGGAAACCGGCCGTCGAGCGTCATCCACTGTGACGACCCGAGCGTGAAGTTCTCCACCAATCTGACGCAGTGACCCCGGGTGGTTGAATGACGGGGGCCGGGTCTGCGGCCCGGCCCCCGTCTTCCGTCCGGGTGATGCCTCCGTGAGACACAGAAAGGCACGTCGTGGGAGCGGGGTTCCTGATCGTATTCGTCCTGCTGTTCCTGTACCTGACCCCCATGACCGTGCTGTGCGTGAAAATCGCCGACAGGAACTCGTGGAAAATGGGGCTCGTCTTCGCGAGCGCCCTCATATTCCTCCCGGCCGCGCTCATCGCGGGCTGGATCCTCGTGGGGACCGGGGTTCTGTGATCCGAAGGGCCGAGGACGCGTGACCGTCATAGTCGTCGCACTGGCCGTGACCCTCCTGGCCACCGCGTACGTGTGGCCGTTGGTGCCGTTGGTCATTTACCCGATGCGCAGATGGCGAGGGTTCTGGGCCGCGCTCTACTGCGCTGCGATCGGTGCGGTCTGCGCGGTGGTGTTCCGTGATCTCCGCTATATGGTCGGCGATTTCTTCGAGCTCTCCGTGGTCCTCGCGCTACTGAGAGCGATCGTCGAGGTGGCCGGGCTCGCGGAGCCGGTGCGCAGGAAGCGCCGAGAGGCCCGCGAGGACACCCCGAGCTGAGCCAAGGGTTTGACCTGCGTCACTCCCGGGGTACGATCCTCGGCTTCGATTGGCCAGCGCCCCACCCCATATGGCAGACTGTCCGAGTTGCTCGGTCGAGTGTTGATGCTGCGCGCCTCCCGCCGGGAGGACCGGAAGCGAGTCCCACAGTACTCGTCGCCCTAACTGCCACTACGGCAGCGCTGGGGCGGACGTACGGGAATCTTTCGGGAAGCAAGGTGCGGCACCGGCCAGGCACCCGGTGATTCTCTTTCTCAGGCAAGGGATGTTCGAACAAGGGACATCTGTGTCAGCGAAAGCGCGACACGCCCGACCGCGTGGGTCGGAGCAGGGGTCAGGAACACCGGGTACCAGAGCGTTAACGAGACAAAGGACTACTGAGTAGCCATGGCGGGACAGAAGATCCGCATCCGGCTCAAGGCCTACGACCACGAGGTCATCGACTCCTCGGCGAAGAAGATCGTCGAGACGGTGACCCGCACTGGTGCGTCGGTCGCGGGCCCGGTGCCGCTGCCCACTGAGAAGAACGTGTACTGCGTCATCAAGTCGCCGCACAAGTACAAGGACTCGCGCGAGCACTTCGAGATGCGCACGCACAAGCGCCTGATCGACATTCTCGACCCCACCCCCAAGACCGTTGACTCTCTGATGCGACTCGACCTCCCGGCCGGTGTCGACATCGAGATCAAGCTCTGAGGGTCGGTGAGCTGAGAATGGCTAAGCAGATCAAGGGCATCCTGGGCGAGAAGCTCGGCATGACGCAGGTGTGGGACGAGAACAACCGTGTTGTTCCGGTCACCGTCGTCAAGGCCGGCCCGAACGTCGTCACCCAGGTCCGTACGAACGACGCCGACGGCTACGAGTCGGTCCAGATCGCCTTCGGCGAGATCGACCCGCGCAAGGTGAACAAGCCCCTCAAGGGCCACTTCGCCAAGGCCGACGTCACCCCCCGTCGCCACCTCGTCGAGATCCGCACCGCGGACGCCTCCGAGTACACGCTGGGCCAGGAGATCACCGCTGAGGTGTTCGAGGCCGGCGTGAAGGTCGACGTGACCGGCAAGAGCAAGGGCAAGGGCTTCGCCGGTGTCATGAAGCGTCACAACTTCAAGGGCCTCGGCGCCGGACACGGCACCCAGCGCAAGCACCGCTCTCCCGGCTCCATCGGTGGCTGTGCCACCCCGGGCCGTGTGTTCAAGGGCCTCCGCATGGCGGGTCGCATGGGCAACGAGCGGGTCACCACCCAGAACCTGACCGTCCACGCCGTTGACGCGGAGAAGGGTCTGCTGCTCATCAAGGGCGCGGTTCCCGGTCCGAACGGCGGCCTCGTCCTGGTCCGCACCGCGGCCAAGGGGGCCTGAGGTAACCGATGAGCACTGTTGACATCCTTTCGCCTGCCGGCGAGAAGACCGGTAGCGTCGAACTCCCCGCGGAGATCTTCGGCGTGGAGAAGGTCAGCATCCCGCTGATCCACCAGGTCGTCGTTGCGCAGAACGCGGCTGCCCGCCAGGGCACCCACAAGACCAAGACCCGCGGCGAGGTTCGTGGTGGCGGTAAGAAGCCTTACCGTCAGAAGGGCACCGGCCGTGCGCGCCAGGGCTCTACCCGCGCCCCTCAGTTCGCCGGTGGTGGCGTCGTGCACGGTCCCGTGCCGCGTGACTACTCGCAGCGGACCCCGAAGAAGATGAAGGCTGCCGCGCTGCGTCACGCCCTCACCGACCGGGCCCGCAACAACCGCATCCACGTCGTCACCGGCGTGATCGAGGGCGACGCTCCTTCCACGAAGGCCGCCAAGTCGCTGTTCGGCAAGATCTCGGAGCGCAAGAACCTGCTCCTGGTCGTCGAGCGCGCCGACGAGGCCGCGTGGCTGTCCGCCCGCAACCTGCCCCAGGTGCACATCCTGGAGCCGGGCCAGCTGAACACGTACGACGTGATCGTCTCGGACGACGTGGTCTTCACCCAGGCCGCTCTCGAGTCCTTCGTCGCCGGCCCGAAGGCCAACGACACCGAAGGGACTGAGGTCTGATGGCCATCCGTCACCCCTCTATCGCCTCCAAGGCGGCCAAGGCCGCCAAGGCCGCGCGCGTCGCCAAGGCGCGTCGTCACGCCGCCGAGGGCAAGAACACCGTCGTCACCGCGCCGAGCAAGTCGTTCACGGACCCCCGTGACGTGCTGCTGAAGCCGGTCGTGTCGGAGAAGAGCTACGCGCTCCTCGACGAGAACAAGTACACGTTCATCGTCGCCCCCGACGCCAACAAGACCCAGATCAAGCAGGCCGTCCAGGCGGTCTTCTCGGTCAAGGTGACGGGCGTGAACACGCTCAACCGCCAGGGCAAGCGCAAGCGGACCCGCACCGGTTTCGGCCAGCGTGCCGGCTCCAAGCGCGCGATCGTGACCCTTGCTGAGGGCGACCGTATCGACATCTTCGGCGGTCCGACCGCGTAAGCGGGTCGGATCGTCCGATATCGGACGAGGACTGAGAAATGGGAATCCGCAAGTACAAGCCGACTACGCCGGGCCGTCGTGGCTCCAGCGTCGCCGACTTCGTCGAGGTCACGCGGTCCACGCCGGAGAAGTCGCTGGTCCGCCCCCTGCACAGCAAGGGCGGCCGTAACAACGCCGGTCGTGTGACCGTTCGCCACCAGGGTGGCGGACACAAGCGCGCCTACCGCGTGATCGACTTCCGTCGTCACGACAAGGACGGCGTGCCGGCGAAGGTCGCGCACATCGAGTACGACCCCAACCGCACCGCGCGCATCGCGCTGCTGCACTACGCGGACGGCGAGAAGCGCTACATCCTCGCCCCGCGCAACCTGCAGCAGGGTGACCGCGTCGAGAACGGTCCCGGGGCCGACATCAAGCCGGGCAACAACCTGGCGCTCCGCAACATCCCGGTCGGTACCACGATCCACGCGATCGAGCTCCGTCCCGGTGGCGGCGCCAAGTTCGCCCGCTCCGCCGGTGCCTCCGTGCAGCTGCTCGCGAAGGAGGGCCAGATGGCCCACCTCCGCATGCCTTCCGGTGAGATCCGCCTGGTCGACGTGCGCTGCCGCGCCACCGTCGGCGAGGTCGGCAACGCCGAGCAGAGCAACATCAACTGGGGTAAGGCCGGCCGTAAGCGCTGGCTGGGCGTTCGCCCGACCGTCCGTGGTGTCGCGATGAACCCGGTCGACCACCCGCACGGTGGTGGTGAGGGCAAGACCTCCGGTGGTCGCCACCCGGTCTCCCCGTGGGGTCAGAAGGAGGGTCGTACTCGTTCGCCGAAGAAGGCTTCGAACAAGTACATCGTCCGCCGCCGCAAGACGAACAAGAAGCGCTAGGAGCGGGTTTAGATGCCGCGCAGTCTCAAGAAGGGGCCCTTCGTCGACGACCACCTGATCAAGAAGGTGGACGCCCAGAACGAAGCCGGCACCAAGAACGTCATCAAGACCTGGTCCCGTCGCTCCATGATCGTGCCGGCCATGCTCGGCCACACGCTCGCGGTGCACAACGGCAAGACCCACATCCCGGTGTTCGTCACCGAGTCGATGGTCGGTCACAAGCTCGGCGAGTTCTCGCCGACTCGTACCTTCCGGGGTCACGTCAAGGAAGACCGGAAGTCGAAGCGCCGCTAGTAGCGGATCGCACTTCAGACACGTAAGTAACTGAGAGGGACAACCATGGAAGCCAGGGCCCAGGCGCGGTACATCCGCGTCACGCCCATGAAGGCCCGCCGCGTGGTGGACCTGATCCGTGGCATGGATGCCACGGAGGCTCAGGCTGTTCTGCGATTCGCTCCGCAGGCAGCCTCCGTGCCGGTCGGCAAGGTGCTCGACAGCGCCATCGCCAACGCCGCGCACAACTACGACCACACCGACGCCGACAGCCTCTTCATCTCCGAGGCGTACGTCGACGAGGGTCCGACCCTGAAGCGGTTCCGGCCGCGCGCCCAGGGCCGTGCCTACCGGATCCGCAAGCGGACCAGCCACATCACCGTGGTCGTCAGCAGCAAGGAAGGAACCCGGTAATGGGCCAGAAGGTTAACCCGCATGGGTTCCGGCTCGGTGTCACCACGGACTTCAAGTCCCGGTGGTACGCCGACAAGCTGTACAAGGACTACGTCAAGGAAGACGTCGCCATCCGTCGGATGATGACGTCCGGCATGGAGCGCGCCGGCATCTCCAAGGTGGAGATCGAGCGCACCCGTGACCGTGTCCGCGTGGACATCCACACCGCGCGTCCGGGCATCGTCATCGGCCGCCGTGGCGCCGAGGCCGACCGCATCCGCGGTGACCTCGAGAAGCTCACGGGCAAGCAGGTCCAGCTGAACATCCTCGAGGTCAAGAACCCCGAGACGGACGCTCAGCTGGTTGCTCAGGCCGTTGCCGAGCAGCTCTCCTCCCGCGTCTCCTTCCGTCGCGCCATGCGTAAGAGCATGCAGTCGGCGATGAAGGCCGGCGCCAAGGGCATCAAGATCCAGTGCGGCGGCCGCCTCGGTGGCGCCGAGATGTCCCGCTCGGAGTTCTACCGCGAGGGCCGTGTGCCCCTGCACACGCTCCGCGCGAACGTGGACTACGGCTTCTTCGAGGCCAAGACGACCTTCGGCCGCATCGGTGTGAAGGTCTGGATCTACAAGGGCGACGTCAAGAACATCGCCGAGGTCCGCGCCGAGAACGCTGCGGCCCGTGCGGGTAACCGCCCGGCCCGTGGTGGCGCCGACCGCCCGGCCCGTGGTGGCCGCGGCGGCGAGCGTGGCGGGCGCGGTCGCAAGCCGCAGCAGGCTGCCGGTTCCGAGGCCCCCAAGGCCGAGGCTCCCGCCGCCGCTCCGGCTGAGAGCACCGGAACGGAGGCCTGACCGACATGCTGATCCCCCGTAGGGTCAAGCACCGCAAGCAGCACCACCCGAAGCGCTCCGGCGCTGCCAAGGGCGGCACGCAGGTTGCGTTCGGCGAGTACGGCATCCAGGCGCTCACCCCGGCGTATGTGACGAACCGCCAGATCGAGGCCGCTCGTATCGCCATGACGCGTCACATCAAGCGTGGTGGCAAGGTCTGGATCAACATCTACCCGGACCGTCCCCTCACCAAGAAGCCTGCCGAGACCCGCATGGGTTCCGGTAAGGGTTCGCCGGAGTGGTGGATCGCCAACGTCAAGCCCGGACGCGTGATGTTCGAGCTGTCGTACCCCAACGAGAAGATCGCCCGTGAGGCGCTGACTCGTGCGGCCCACAAGCTGCCGATGAAGTGCCGGATCGTCAAGCGCGAGGCAGGTGAAGCGTGATGTCGGCCGGTACCAAGGCGTCCGAGCTGCGCGAGCTGGGCAACGAGGAGCTGCTGAACAAGCTCCGCGAGGCCAAGGAAGAGCTGTTCAACCTCCGCTTCCAGGCGGCGACGGGCCAGCTCGAGAACCATGGCCGTCTGAAGGCGGTCCGCAAGGACATCGCGCGGATCTACACCCTGATGCGCGAGCGTGAGCTGGGCATCGAAACGGTGGAGAACGCCTGATGAGCGAGAACAACGTGACTGAGAACACCACTGAGGCCCGTGGCTTCCGCAAGACCCGTGAGGGTCTCGTCGTCAGCGACAAGATGGACAAGACCGTCGTCGTCGCCGTCGAGGACCGCGTGAAGCACGCGCTGTACGGCAAGGTCATCCGCCGTACGAACAAGCTCAAGGCGCACGACGAGCAGAACGCTGCCGGCGTCGGCGACCGGGTCCTCCTCGCGGAGACCCGCCCGCTGTCGGCGACCAAGCGCTGGCGCGTCGTCGAGATCCTCGAGAAGGCCAAGTAATTTCCTGCGGGCAAACCCGCAGGACAGTTCCGCCAGGCTCCAACCGGGCTGAGGAATCAGCCCGGTTGGGGAACCGGCAGACAATCAGGAGATAGACGTGATCCAGCAGGAGTCGCGACTGCGCGTCGCCGACAACACTGGTGCGAAGGAAATCCTTTGCATCCGTGTGCTCGGTGGCTCCGGTCGCCGCTACGCGGGCATCGGTGACGTCATCGTCGCCACCGTCAAGGACGCGATCCCCGGTGGCAACGTGAAGAAGGGTGACGTCGTCAAGGCGGTCATCGTTCGCACCGTCAAGGAGCGCCGCCGTCCGGACGGCTCGTACATCCGCTTCGACGAGAACGCCGCCGTCATTCTGAAGAACGACGGCGACCCTCGCGGCACCCGCATCTTCGGCCCCGTCGGGCGTGAGCTGCGCGAGAAGAAGTTCATGAAGATCATCTCGCTGGCTCCGGAGGTGCTGTAAGCATGAAGATCAAGAAGGGCGACCTGGTCCAGGTCATCACCGGCAAGGACAAGGGCAAGCAGGGCAAGGTCATTGCCGCTTACCCGCGCGACGAGCGCGTCCTGGTCGAGGGTGTCAACCGGGTCAAGAAGCACACCAAGGCCGGCCCGACCGCTCGCGGTTCCCAGGCCGGCGGCATCGTCACGACCGAGGCCCCGATCCACGTCTCCAACGTCCAGCTGGTCGTGGAGAAGGACGGCAACAAGGTCGTCACGCGTGTCGGTTACCGCTTCGACGACGAGGGCAACAAGATCCGCGTTGCCAAGCGGACGGGTGAGGACATCTGATGGCTACCACCACCACTCCGCGTCTCAAGACGAAGTACCGCGAGGAGATCGCGGGCAAGCTGCGTGACGAGTTCAAGTACGAGAACGTCATGCAGATCCCCGGCCTCGTCAAGATCGTGGTCAACATGGGTGTGGGCGACGCCGCCCGCGACTCCAAGCTGATCGAGGGCGCCATCCGCGACCTCACCACGATCACCGGTCAGAAGCCGGCCGTCACCAAGGCCCGCAAGTCCATCGCGCAGTTCAAGCTGCGTGAGGGCCAGCCGATCGGTGCCCACGTCACGCTCCGTGGCGACCGCATGTGGGAGTTCCTGGACCGCACCCTGTCGCTCGCGCTGCCGCGCATCCGCGACTTCCGTGGTCTGTCCCCCAAGCAGTTCGACGGCCGTGGCAACTACACCTTCGGTCTCACCGAGCAGGTCATGTTCCACGAGATCGACCAGGACAAGATCGACCGTACCCGGGGCATGGACATCACCGTGGTGACCACGGCGACCAACGACGCTGAGGGCCGCGCGCTCCTTCGTCACCTCGGCTTCCCCTTCAAGGAGGCGTGAGCGAGATGGCGAAGAAGGCTCTGATTGCCAAGGCTGCTCGCAAGCCCAAGTTCGGTGTGCGTGCGTACACCCGCTGCCAGCGCTGCGGCCGTCCGCACTCCGTGTACCGCAAGTTCGGCCTGTGCCGCGTGTGCCTTCGTGAGATGGCTCACCGTGGCGAGCTGCCGGGCGTGACCAAGAGCTCCTGGTAATCCCCGCTTTTTAGGGATTCCCGAAGCTCTCGGTAAGCAATGGGCGTGTCAGGCGCCCTCCTCTCCATGGCTTAGGCTGGGAGGGTTGGGCGTCTGACGACTGCCCGTACGACTTACTACGCCGTAGGTCCACCGCGCCGCACCCGTCCCGTCTCGGATCGGGGAGAGGGATGGCGCATCAGGAAACCCCGGCGAGAGAGGCCGAAGGCCAATTCATGACCATGACTGATCCGATCGCAGACATGCTTACGCGTCTGCGGAACGCGAACTCGGCATACCACGACTCCGTGACGATGCCCGCTTCCAAGATCAAGTCTCACATCGCGGAGATCCTCCAGCAGGAGGGCTTCATCACGGGCTGGAAGGTCGAGGACGCCGAGGTCGGCAAGAACCTCGTCCTGGAGCTGAAGTTCGGCCCCAACCGTGAGCGCTCCATCGCGGGCATCAAGCGGATCTCCAAGCCCGGTCTCCGGGTGTACGCGAAGTCCACCAACCTGCCCAAGGTCCTCGGTGGCCTCGGCGTGGCGATCATCTCCACGTCGCACGGTCTCCTGACCGACAAGCAGGCCGGCAAGAAGGGCGTGGGTGGGGAAGTCCTCGCCTACGTCTGGTAGCGGAAGGGAACGGAGGAAACAGCTATGTCGCGTATTGGCAAGCTCCCCATCACGGTTCCCGCCGGCGTGGACGTCACCATCGACGGCCGTACGGTCTCGGTCAAGGGCCCCAAGGGCTCGCTGACCCACACCGTCGCTGCGCCGATCGACATCGCCAAGGGTGAGGACGGCGTTCTCAACGTCACCCGCCCCAACGACGAGCGTCAGAACAAGGCCCTGCACGGCCTGTCCCGCACGCTGGTGGCGAACATGATCACCGGCGTGACCGAGGGTTACGTGAAGAAGCTCGAGATCAGCGGTGTCGGTTACCGCGTGACGGCCAAGGGTTCGAACCTCGAGTTCGCTCTCGGCTACAGCCACCCGATCACCGTCGAGGCGCCCGAGGGCATCACCTTCAAGGTGGAGACCCCGACCCGCTTCCAGGTCGAGGGCATCGACAAGCAGAAGGTCGGCGAGGTTGCGGCCAACATCCGCAAGCTGCGCAAGCCCGACCCGTACAAGGCCAAGGGTGTCAAGTACGAGGGCGAAGTCATCCGCCGCAAGGTCGGAAAGGCGGGTAAGTAAGCCATGGCATACGGACAGAAGATCCTGAAGGGCGACGCCTACAAGCGCGCCGCGATCAAGCGCCGTCACATCCGGATCCGCAAGCGGATCGCCGGTACGGCGGAGCGTCCCCGCCTGGTCGTTACCCGCTCGAACCGCCACATCGTGGCCCAGGTGATCGACGACATCAAGGGTCACACCCTGGCGTCGGCGTCCACCCTGGACACGTCGGTCCGCGGTGGCGAGGGCGACAAGTCCGCGCAGGCCAAGCAGGTCGGCGCCCTGGTCGCCGAGCGCGCCAAGGCCGCCGGTGTCGAGGCCGTCGTGTTCGACCGTGGTGGCAACCAGTACGCCGGGCGCATCGCCGCCCTGGCGGACGCCGCCCGCGAAGCCGGCTTGAAGTTCTGAGCCGTTCGTAGCTAGCGGAAAAAGAGAGAGGTAATTCCAATGGCTGGACCCCAGCGCCGCGGTGGCGGTGCCGGTGGCGGCGAGCGGCGGGACCGGAAGGGCCGTGACGGCGGCGCAGCTGCCGCCGAGAAGACCGCTTACGTTGAGCGCGTTGTCGCGATCAACCGTGTCGCCAAGGTTGTGAAGGGTGGTCGTCGCTTCAGCTTCACCGCGCTGGTCGTGGTGGGCGACGGTGACGGCACCGTGGGTGTCGGTTACGGCAAGGCCAAGGAGGTGCCGGCCGCCATCGCCAAGGGTGTGGAGGAGGCCAAGAAGCACTTCTTCAAGGTCCCCCGTATCCAGGGCACCATCCCGCACCCCATCCAGGGTGAGAAGGCTGCCGGCGTCGTGCTGCTCAAGCCCGCGTCCCCGGGTACCGGTGTTATCGCCGGTGGTCCGGTGCGCGCCGTGCTCGAGTGCGCCGGTATTCACGACGTGCTGTCGAAGTCGCTCGGCTCCGACAACGCGATCAACATCGTGCACGCGACCGTGGAGGCCCTGAAGGGTCTGCAGCGTCCCGAGGAGATCGCGGCCCGCCGTGGTCTGCCGCTCGAGGACGTCGCCCCCGCGGCTCTGCTCCGTGCGCGTGCCGGGGCGGGTGCGTAATCATGGCTCAGCTCAAGATTACGCAGGTCAAGTCCTACATCGGCAGCAAGCAGAACCACCGCGACACCCTGCGTTCCCTTGGTCTCAAGGGCATCAACACGCAGGTCGTCAAGGAGGACCGCCCCGAGTTCCGCGGCATGGTGCACACCGTCCGCCACCTCGTGACGGTCGAGGAGGTCGACTGATCATGGCGGAGAACAACCCGCTCAAGATCCACAACCTCCGTCCCGCCCCGGGCGCCAAGACCGCCAAGACCCGTGTGGGTCGTGGTGAGGCGTCGAAGGGTAAGACGGCCGGTCGTGGTACCAAGGGTACGAAGGCCCGTTACCAGGTTCCGGAGCGCTTCGAGGGTGGGCAGATGCCCCTCCACATGCGTCTTCCGAAGCTGAAGGGCTTCAAGAACCCGTTCAAGACCGAGTACCAGGTCGTGAACCTCGACAAGCTGGCCGCGCTCTACCCCGAGGGTGGCGAGGTCACGGTCGAGGGTCTGGTGGCCAAGGGTGCCGTTCGCAAGAACAGCCTCGTCAAGGTCCTCGGCCAGGGTGAGATCTCCGTGGCGCTTCAGGTGACGGTCGACGCCGTCTCCGGCTCCGCCAAGGAGAAGATCACCGCCGCCGGCGGCACCGTCACCGAGCTCGTCTGAACACCTCAGGCGTCTCGATGACTTGATCGATCCCGACCGGGGATACCCCACAAAAGGGGTATCCCCGGTTGGTCGTTCCTAGGGTGGCAGTCTCGCCGGTAAGGTGGCCTGCACTGCCAACTTTCACAGGGCGCTTCACCTGAGGCACTCTGGGCGGCAGTTGGCCGTTACGTATTCGTCTTCATCCGTCGAACCTCAAGACCGTCACCCTTGACGCAGTAGCGCGGGGGTCGCAGGAGGCACCGTGCTCACCGCGTTCGCCCGGGCGTTCAGGACGCCCGACCTGCGCAAGAAGCTGCTCTTCACGCTCGCCATCATCGTGGTGTACCGGGTCGGTACGCATATCCCGATCCCGGGCGTCGACTACAAGTCCGTCCAGCAGTGCGTCGACGAGGCGTCCGCGAACCAGGGCCTCTTCGGTCTGGTCAACATGTTCAGCGGTGGCGCGCTGCTGCAGATCACGATCTTCGCGCTGGGGATCATGCCGTACATCACGGCGAGCATCATCCTTCAGCTGCTGACCGTCGTGATCCCGCGTCTGGAAGCCCTCAAGAAGGAGGGCCAGGCCGGCACGGCGAAGATCACGCAGTACACGCGTTACCTGACCGTCGCGCTCGCCATCCTCCAGGGCACCGGCCTCGTCGCCACCGCCCGCAGCGGCGCCCTCTTCTCCGGCTGCACGGCCGCTTCGGGCATCGTCCCGGACCGCTCGATCTTCACCACGATCGTCATGGTCGTCACCATGACCGCCGGTACGGCCGTCGTCATGTGGCTCGGCGAGCTCATCACCGACCGCGGCATCGGCAACGGCATGTCGATCCTGATGTTCATCTCGATCGCCGCGACGTTCCCGTCCGCGCTGTGGGCCATCAAGAAGTCCGGCACGCTGGCCGACGGCTGGATCGAGTTCGGCACCGTCATCGCGGTCGGCCTGGTCATGGTCGGCCTGGTGGTCTTCGTCGAGCAGGCCCAGCGCCGTATCCCGGTGCAGTACGCGAAGCGGATGATCGGCCGCCGCGCCTACGGCGGCACGTCGACGTACATCCCGCTGAAGGTGAACCAGGCGGGTGTGATCCCCGTCATCTTCGCGTCGTCGCTGCTCTACATCCCGGCTCTGATCGCTCAGTTCTCGAGTGGCACGTCGAGCTGGAAGACGTGGATCGAGACCAACCTGACCAAGGGCGACCACCCGATCTACATCACGATGTACTTCTTGCTCATCGTTTTCTTCGCCTTCTTCTACGTGGCTATCTCGTTCAACCCCGAGGAAGTCGCCGACAACATGAAGAAGTATGGTGGCTTCATCCCGGGCATCCGGGCTGGCCGACCGACCGCTGAGTACCTGTCGTACGTGCTCAACCGGATCACCTGGCCGGGTTCGCTGTACTTGGGCCTGATTGCTCTCGTCCCGACGATGGCGTTGGTTGGTTTCGGGGCAAACCAGAACTTCCCCTTCGGCGGTACCAGCATCCTGATCATCGTGGGTGTCGGTCTCGAGACGGTGAAGCAGATCGAGAGCCAGCTCCAGCAGCGCAATTACGAAGGGTTCCTCCGCTGATGCGAATCGTCCTCGTCGGGCCGCCTGGTGCCGGAAAGGGAACGCAGGCCACGCGCCTCGCCGAGAAACTGCGTGTCCCGCACATCTCCACGGGCGACCTGTTCCGCGCCAACATCAGCCAGCAGACGGAGCTCGGCAAACTCGCGAAGTCCTACATGGACGCCGGCAACCTCGTCCCCGACGAGGTGACCATCGCGATGGCCAAGGACCGTATGGAGCAGGCGGACGCCGTGAACGGCTTCCTCCTGGACGGCTTCCCGCGGAACGTCTCGCAGGCCGAGGCGCTGGACGAGCTGCTGAACACCGAGGGCATCAAGCTGGACGCCGTGCTCGACCTGGAGGCCCCGGAGGAGGAGGTCGTCAAGCGGATCGCCGGCCGGCGCATCTGCCGCAACGACTCCGCGCACGTCTTCCACGTCTCGTACAAGAAGCCCGCCAAGGAAGGCGTCTGCGACGTCTGCGGCGGCGAGCTGTACCAGCGTGACGACGACTCCGAGGCCACCGTCCGGACGCGGCTGGAGGTCTACCACACGCAGACCGAGCCGATCATCGACTACTACAAGGCCCAGGGCCTGGTGGTGACGATCGAGGCCATGGGTCCGGTGGACGAGGTCACCACTCGTGCGCTGGCCGCGCTGAAGCGTGAGGGCGACGACCAGTAGTCGTCGTCCTGGTACGGCCGTGGAGTCCTGAGGGACTGCACGGCCGTACTGTTGTGTAGGTAACCCGAACCCGTCGAGTCACGGAGAGCGCAGGACCCCATGGTGCAGATCAAGAGCCCCGAGCAGATCGCCAAGATGCGTCAGGCGGGGCTGGTCGTCGCCGCGATCCACGCGGCCACGCGGGAGGCCGCGGTCCCCGGCGCCAGCACCAAGGACCTGGACGAGGTCGCGCGCAAGGTGATCGCCGAGCACGGCGCGAAGTCGAACTTCCTCGGGTACGGCGGTTTCCCCGCGACGATCTGCACCTCCGTCAACGAGGTCGTCGTCCATGGCATCCCCTCCGACGAGGTCGTCCTCAAGGACGGCGACATCATCTCCATCGACGCCGGCGCGATCGTCGACGGCTGGCACGGTGACGCGGCCTTCACCGCCTTCGTGGGCTCCGGTCACGCCCCGGAGCTGATCGAGCTCTCCCGGGTGACCGAGGAGTCGATGTGGGCCGGTATCGCGGCCGTGAAGCAGGGCAACCGCCTCGTGGACGTCTCCCGCGCCATCGAGACCTACATCCGCCGCCAGCCGAAGCCGGGCGGCGGCAAGTACGGGATCGTCGAGGACTACGGCGGCCACGGCATCGGCACCGAGATGCACATGGACCCGCACCTGCTGAACTACGTCGACCGGCGCCGGGGCAAGGGCCCGAAGCTGGTCCCCGGCTTCTGCCTCGCGATCGAGCCGATGGTCTCGCTGGGCACCCCGCGGACCGAGGTCCTCTCGGACGACTGGACCGTCATCACGACCGACGGCACCTGGTCCTCGCACTGGGAGCACTCGGTGGCGCTGACGGAGGAGGGCCCGCTGGTGCTCACGGCTCCCGACGGCGGCAAGGCGAAGCTCGCGGAGTACGGCGTCACGGCCGCTCCCGATCCACTGGCCTGAGAACAAGCGTGCTTAAGGATCTCCGCGCCGGGGCATTCTTCCTCGATTCGTCTTTCCGGGTGCGCTGACGTAGACTGACTCGTCGGCTCTCGTGCACCCGCATGTCCGCATGCTCCCGTAAGGGAAAAGTGCGGGAGTCGATCAAGGTAGTCGATTCGAAGGGCGAAGCGTGGCCAAGAAGCAAGGTGCCATCGAGATCGAGGGCACTGTCGTCGAGTCTCTTCCGAACGCCATGTTCAAGGTCGAGCTCCAGAACGGCCACCAGGTCCTGGCACACATCAGCGGCAAGATGCGTATGCACTACATCCGCATCCTCCCTGACGACCGGGTCGTGGTGGAGCTGTCTCCGTACGACCTGACGCGTGGCCGGATCGTCTACCGCTACAAGTAGATCTTGCCCGCATCCCGTCCTCGGACGGGGTGGTGGCACTGACCCGGAGAACCTCACCAATGAAGGTCAAGCCGAGCGTCAAGAAGATCTGCGACAAGTGCAGGGTGATCCGCCGTCACGGTCGGGTCATGGTCATCTGCGAGAACCCGCGCCACAAGCAGCGCCAGGGCTGACGCACGACCAATCCCTCTGCATCGACATCGCAGAGATTCGCGCGACGCGAGCTGAATTGTTCATACGCAGGACCCAGGCGGCGTACGTCGTCTGACACCCTCGGTTCGGAGGCCGAGGACCCAGTTCGTACCTGGTACGGCGGCTGGGAGCCGGTTCTGCGGAAGACCTCCGAAGATCACCAGGAGCCATTGAATGGCACGCGTTTCCGGTGTTGACATCCCGCGCGACAAGCGCGTGGAGGTCGCCCTCACCTACGTGTTCGGCATCGGCCGGACCCTCTCCCAGCAGACGCTGGCGGAGACCGGTATCGACCCGAACACCCGCGTTCGCGACCTCTCCGAGGAGCAGCTCGTCGCGATTCGTGAGTACGTCGACAGCAACATCAAGACCGAGGGTGACCTCCGTCGCGAGATCCAGGCCGACATCCGCCGCAAGGTCGAGATCGGCTGCTACCAGGGTCTCCGTCACCGTCGTGGTCTGCCCGTCCGCGGTCAGCGTACGAGCACGAACGCCCGCACCCGCAAGGGCCCGCGTCGCGCCATCGCCGGTAAGAAGAAGCCGGGCAAGAAGTAGTCCTCAGCGGACAACGCTTCATCAGCGGTCTTCGCTGTAGGACCGACCACCTCCCCGTAGGAGTTAGTAGATGCCCCCCAAGGGTCGTCAGGGCGCTGCCAAGAAGGTGCGCCGCAAGGAAAAGAAGAACGTCGCTCACGGCCACGCGCACATCAAGAGCACGTTCAACAACACGATCGTCTCGATCACGGACCCCTCGGGCAACGTGATCTCCTGGGCCTCCGCCGGCCACGTCGGCTTCAAGGGCTCGCGCAAGTCCACCCCCTTCGCCGCGCAGATGGCCGCCGAGTCGGCCGCCCGCCGCGCGCAGGAGCACGGCATGCGCAAGGTCGACGTCTTCGTGAAGGGCCCGGGTTCCGGTCGTGAGACCGCGATCCGCTCCCTCCAGGCCACGGGCCTCGAGGTCGGCTCCATTCAGGACGTCACGCCCACCCCGCACAACGGCTGCCGTCCGCCGAAGCGTCGTCGCGTCTGACCTCGCTTCGCAGGGCTTCTCGGGCGGTACGGCTCTTCTGAGTCGTATCGCCCGTACCCTTGTCACATATCAGGGCGTCAAATAGCGGGCGCCCCTGACAGAAGGAACGCAACATGCTGATCGCTCAGCGTCCCTCGTTGACCGAAGAGGTCGTCGACGAGTTCCGCTCCCGGTTCGTGATCGAGCCGCTGGAGCCGGGCTTCGGCTACACCCTCGGCAACTCCCTGCGCCGCACCCTCCTGTCGTCGATCCCCGGCGCTGCTGTCACCAGCATCCGCATCGACGGTGTCCTGCACGAGTTCACCACCGTGCCGGGCGTCAAGGAGGACGTCACCGACCTGATCCTCAACATCAAGCAGCTGGTCGTCTCCTCGGAGCACGACGAGCCGGTCGTGATGTACCTGCGCAAGCAGGGCCCGGGTCTGGTCACCGCCGCCGACATCGCGCCCCCGGCCGGTGTCGAGGTGCACAACCCCGACCTGGTCCTCGCCACGCTCAACGGCAAGGGCAAGCTGGAGATGGAGCTGACGGTCGAGCGTGGCCGCGGTTACGTCTCCGCCGTGCAGAACAAGCAGGTGGGCCAGGAGATCGGCCGTATCCCGGTCGACTCCATCTACTCGCCGGTGCTGAAGGTCACGTACAAGGTCGAGGCCACGCGTGTCGAGCAGCGCACCGACTTCGACAAGCTGATCGTCGACGTCGAGACCAAGCAGGCCATGCGTCCGCGTGACGCCATGGCGTCGGCCGGTAAGACGCTGGTCGAGCTGTTCGGTCTCGCCCGCGAGCTGAACATCGACGCCGAGGGCATCGACATGGGCCCGTCCCCCACGGACGCCGCCCTGGCCGCCGACCTCGCGCTGCCGATCGAGGAGCTGGAGCTCACGGTCCGCTCCTACAACTGCCTCAAGCGTGAGGGCATCCACTCCGTGGGTGAGCTCGTCGCCCGCTCCGAGGCCGACCTCCTGGACATCCGCAACTTCGGTGCGAAGTCCATCGACGAGGTCAAGGCGAAGCTGGCCGGCATGGGCCTGGCCCTCAAGGACAGCCCGCCCGGATTCGACCCGACCGCCGCCGCCGACGCCTTCGGCGCCGACGACGACGCGGACGCGGGTTTTGTGGAGACCGAGCAGTACTGATCAGTTCCTGATCATTGCCTGACCGGTCGTTGCCGGTGAGCATCCGCTCATCGGGTTCCTGACCCCGGTACCTGATACGGCCGGGGCAGACCAAGGAGAAAGAAATGCCGAAGCCCACCAAGGGTGCCCGTCTGGGCGGCAGCGCCGCGCACGAGAAGCTGCTCCTCGCGAACCTCGCGAAGTCGCTCTTCGAGCACGGCCGCATCACCACCACCGAGGCGAAGGCCCGCCGTCTGCGGCCGTACGCCGAGCGTCTGGTGACCAAGGCGAAGAAGGGCGACCTTCACAACCGCCGCCAGGTGCTCCAGGTCATCACGGACAAGAGCGTCGTGCACACGCTCTTCACCGAGATCGGCCCGCGGTACGAGAACCGTCCGGGTGGCTACACCCGTATCACCAAGATCGGTAACCGTCGTGGCGACAACGCGCCCATGGCTGTCATCGAGCTGGTCGAGGCGCTGACGGTCGCGCAGCAGGCGACGGGTGAGGCCGAGGCCGCGACGAAGCGTGCCGCCAAGGACGCCGAGGCCGCTGCTCCGGCTGCCGAGGAGACCAAGGTCGACACGACCAAGGCCGACGAGGTCGAGGACGCTGCCGCCGAGGAGTCCAAGGACGCCTGAGGCTCTGCCTGAGCGTTGAGCGGGTCCGTTCCTTTCGGGGAGCGGGCCCGCTTTGCTGTTGCTGAGAGGATCTGTGTGTGAGTGACGAAGTTGAGCCCGGGTTCGTACGTGTCCGTCTTGACCTGTCCTACGACGGGACCGAGTTCTCCGGCTGGGCCAAGCAGGCCGGGGGGCGGCGGACCGTGCAGGGGGAGATCGAGGACGCCCTGCGGACGGTGACGCGGTCGGGCGGGACGACGTACGAGCTGACCGTGGCCGGGCGGACCGATGCCGGGGTGCATGCCCGGGGGCAGGTCGCGCATGTCGATCTGCCGGAGGCCGTCTGGCGCGAGCACCACGAGAAGCTGCTCAAGCGGCTTGCCGGGCGGCTGCCGAAGGACGTGCGGGTGTGGGCGCTGCGGGAGGCGCCGAGCGGGTTCAACGCGCGGTTCTCGGCGGTGTGGCGGCGGTACGCGTACCGGGTGACGGACAATCCGGGCGGCGTGGACCCGCTGCTGCGCCATCACGTGCTGTGGCACGACTGGCCGCTCGACGTCGACGCCATGAACGAGGCGGCCGAACGGCTGCTCGGGGAGCACGACTTCGCCGCGTACTGCAAGAAGCGGGAGGGGGCGACGACGATCCGTACGCTCCAGGAGCTTCGGCTGGAGCGGGGCGCGGACGGGATCATCACGGCGACGGTCCGGGCGGACGCCTTCTGCCACAACATGGTGCGGTCGCTGATCGGGGCGCTGCTGTTCGTGGGGGACGGGCACCGGCCGAGCGACTGGCCGGGGAAGGTGCTGGCCGCGGGGGTCAGGGACTCCGCTGTGCATGTCGTACGGCCGCATGGGCTGACGTTGGAGGAGGTCGGGTATCCGGCGGACGAGTTGCTGGCCGCGCGGAACAAGGAGGCGCGGAATCGGCGGTCGTTGCCGGGAGGTTGTTGCTGAGCCCCGCCCCCCGGGCCGGTGGCCGGGGGGCGGGGCTCGTCACAGCCGGGGTGAGGTCTGGCTCACTGCTTGACGGTGAAGTACTGCCAGGCGCCCCAGGTGCTGAGGTTGGTCGTGTCCGTGCTGCTGTGGACGTACTGCGCGGCGATGCGGTACTTGCGGTCGACGGAACTGCTCAGAGACATCGTGTGGCGGCCGGTGCTGCTGGAGCTGAGCGCGGCGCACGACGTGGTGCTCTGGGTGTGCCAGGCGCCGCTGTAGTAGCGCTGTACGCGGTACTTCACGCACTGGCCGTGCTTGTTGGGTGCGACGGTGACGTCGAGCTGCTCCTTGGCGGTGTGGTGGTACACCCGGTAGAGGGTGCTGCCGTAGCGCGTACTCGTGTAGTAGCCGGAGAGTTTCTCCGTGACCCGCACGTAGGTCTGCACCGTCTTGGCGACGGTCTTCGGGGCGTACCGGTAGTCGCCGGCGAACACCGCGCTGAAGGTGGTGTTGCGGGTGAGCTTGTAGGACGCCGTCACATTGCCCTGGGAGTCCACGGTGCCCGACTTCACCAGGACCGAGGTGCCGCCGTACGGCTTGGCGTAGATCGAGACCGTGCGCTTGTTGTAGGTCGTGCCCAGGTGGGCGGTGATCTTCCCGTACTGGGCGTACTTGTACGTCGCGTGGTCGGCGGCGATCGTCAGGGTCGTCGCGGCCCGGGACACCTGGACGGTGGCGGTGGAGGTGGCGGACTTGTGCGAGACATCGCCGGCGTAGGTCACCTTGTAGGTGTTGGCGCCGCCGATCTGTGGGGTGTCCTTGAAGGTGAAGGTGCCGTTCGTGGCGACCTTGGCGTCGGCGAGCGCCACCCCGGACGAATGCCCGAGGTCGGTCTTCGTGACCTTGACGACCTGGCCGGTGGTGAAGGGGGCGCCGGAGAGCGTGCCGGTCACGGTGAGGGCCGTGGCGCGAGGGGCGGTGCCCGGGGCCGACAGGGCGACCGTGCCGGGCAGCTTGGCCGCCTGGACCAGGCTCGTGGCGGTCGCCGTCTCGTGGGTGGCGTCGCCCGCGTAGCTCGCGGCGTAGGTGTAGGTGCCTTCCGCGGGCGGGGTGTCGGTGAACTCGAAGGAGCCGTCCGCCGCCGCCGACACCTCGGTCAGCGCCGTTCCGTTCCGGGTGACGCTCAGCTTCTGGCCCGCGGCGAGTGCCTCGGTCGAGGCCAGCGTGCCGCTGACGGTCAGCGACCGGCCGGGGACGGCGGTGCCGGGGGCGATGAGGTCGAGCGCCACCGAGGCCTTGGTGGCCGGGGCCGGCCCCTGGCTGACGACCAGGCCACTCACCGTCTGGGCGTCGGCGCTGTCGCCCGTGCCGCCGGAGAGGGCGAGGAGGGCGTTGGAGGGCAGCGTCTTCGGTGTGGCGTCCAGGACCTGCGTCCCGTCGATCCACACGTACACATGGCCGGCCTCCACCAGGACGTCCATCTGGTGGGTGCCCTGGCGCAGGGCCGTGGCGAGTTTGACCGTCGACTGGTAGTCGATCGTGGAGGAGTCGGCCGAACTGGTGCCGACGCCCACGAAGTTCATCGCCTGGAGTTTGTCCTCCCAGCCGGTGTCGAAGGCGATCACCGTGCCGGGCCGGCCCGCGATGCCGAGTCCGGTGCCGACCGCGCCCACTGCCGAGGCGGAGTTCTTGGCGGGGTCGAGGAGGGAGAGCGTCATGCCCGTTCCTCCGGTGCCGGGACCGAACTGCGTGGTGAAGGTGGCCCGCAGACCGTCGGTGCGCAGCGGCTCGGGGTACACCGCCGTGCCCGCCTGCCAGGTGGTGGCCGGGGTCAGCTGGACGCTGCCGTCGTCGGCGGAGACCGCCGAGCCGTTGGTCTGCCACCCCTCGTCCTTGACCGAGGTGGTCGTGGCGGTACCCGTGCCGGTGCCCTTGATCGTCACGTACATGGCGCCCTGGGCGGCGCCGTTGTCGTCCTCCCCGGTGCCGGTGACCTCGTAGAAGGCGCTCAGGTCCGAGGCCGAGCGCGGAGTGAACGTCACGCTCTGCACGGCGGTCTGCTCGGGGCCGATGACCAGGCCTTCGGACAGTTGCACCGCGCTGTTGAAGTCACCCGTCGGCGCCTTGGCCTTGGTCACCTTCACCGGGATGTTGCCGGTGTTGGTGATGCTGAACGAGAGCGACCTGGAACTGCCGATCGGAACCGTCCCGAAGTCCAGCGAGCTCGTGGAGAACTCCAGGTGCCCCTGACCGGTGACGGGCGTCCCGTTGACCGGCACGCTCAGGGTGTGTGTCGCGCCGCCGCTGCTGCTGCTGACCACGAGGGCGTCGCTGTCCTGCTGGTCGCCGACCGGTGCGTAGGTGACCGAGAGGACGAACGAGCCGCCCGGCGGTACGACCGTGCCCGCGTCCGGCAGGCCCGAGGTGGTGAACGCTCCGCTGGGCGAGTCGACCGAGTCGATCGTCTCCGGCTCGGTGCCGGTGTTGGTGATCTGCAGGTTCAGCGTCGAGGTGCTGCCGGTGGGTACTTCCTTGAAGTCCATGGCGGCGGGTGCCGCTCCGAGGCCGGGTCTGGTGCCCACGCCGTGCAGGGCGAAGACCAGCTTCTGGCCGTCCGACAGGTTCGCGGTCAGTGTGCCGCTGATGCCGCCGGTGGTCGTGGGGGCGAAGGTGATCGGTACGTCCAGGCCGGCGTCCGCCGCCAGTGCCCGGGGCTGCTCGGCCGTGGGCACGGCGGACGGGTCGACCGAGAACGCGCCGGAGGCCTTGAGTCCGGTGACGGAGACGTCCTGGGTGGCGGTCAGCTTCATGTCGGCGGACTTCGTGCCGCCGACGCCGACCTGGCCGAAGTCGAGGGAGGACGCGGTCAGAGCGGTCCTGGCCGGGCTGCCGAAGCCGTAGAGCACACCGTCGCGGGTGCCGACGTACACCTTGCCCTGGTCCGCGGTCGGGGTGACGAACTTCGCCGCCGTGCCGATCGGCGCGGACCACAGGAGCTGGAGCAGGCCGTCGCCGTCGGGGGTGGGGCTGTAGGCGCGCAGGGTGCCGTCCGCCCCGGACGCCCCGGACGCGGAGACCATCCACACCAGGGCGCTGGACTCGTCCGTGCCGTCGGAGGTGACCAAGGGGGAGCCGCTGGTGTAGCCGAAGGTGTCCTGGCTCTGGCCGGTGAGGGTGAGCGCGGGGGTGCCGCCGCTGCGCACGCCGTACTTGAGGGCGCGCAGCGGGCCCTGGTTGCCCACGATGTAGACGTAGCCGCCGTCGCCGCCCCAGAACGCGGGGTGACCCCACATGCCCTGGTAGGGGCCGGACACGCTCACCGCGGCGTCGCCGCCGCGGGCGCCCTGGCCCATGCCGCCGAGGTTGTCGCGGTCGAGCAGGAACACCCGGCCGTCCTTGCCCTGCTGGACCAGCAGATGGGGGTGTTCGGCGGTGCCGAAGCCGTCCGGCAGCGCCATCGGGGCGCCCGAGGAGATGTCCTGGTCGGTGAGGTCCAGGGTGGGGGCGTCGCTCGGGCTGAAGAAGTCGGCGGTGCTGAGGCTGTTGTCCGCGCCCACCTGGAGGCGTACGACGGACTCGGCGAGCGTCCCCTGGACGGTCGTGCCCGGTCCGGGCGCCGGACTGATGCCGTTGCCGGTGCTGAAGAAGATCCGGCCGGAGCCGTCGGAGACGAGGCCGCCGCCCGACTGCCAGATGCCGGCGCCACCGGTGCTGGCGCCGGTCACCGTGGCCCACATCGAGGTGATGCTGTGCTCGGTGGTGCTGACGCCGACCACGTAGCCGCGGTACGGCCAGGCGTCGCAGTGGGCGCCGAAGCCCGCGTAGACGACGCCGTCCATGAGGAGCAGGCCGGGGCGCTGCTGCTGGTAGTAGGCGTCGAAGCTGACGGCCGGGTCGTTGACGGGGCTGCCCTCGATCGTGACCGGCCAGCCCGGGAGCTCGGCTCCGGAGGCCGGGTCCACCGAGTGCATCAGCCAGGTCGGGTGGCGGTGCGTGGAGGTTCCGTCGTCGACCTTGGTGGTGAAGTAGAGGGCCTTGGTGGCGGGGTCGTAGACGGGGGTCGCGGTCGCCCCGATCCGGGGCACCAGGTCACCGCAGCCGATCGCGGAGGCCGGCCAGGACGCCCCGTAGTTCTTGCTCCACTCGATCACACCGGTGGTGCGGTCGAGGCCGTACAGGGTGTTGTTCTCGGTGACCGCGACGACCTCGTCGCCGACGACCAGCGGCTGGGCGTAGATCTGCCCGTCCAGCTGGGTGGCGAAGAGTCGTCCGAAGGCGGACGACTGGACCACGGCCGGGGAGAGCCCGTCCGCGTCCTGCGTCCAGTTGGTGCGCAGGTTGTCGACGCCCTGCGTGGTCTGGTCGGCCTGGGCCGAGGAGGTCACCAGGCTGATCGTCGTGCCGATCAGTGCCGCGGCGGCCACGGCCACGGTGCCGACCAGCCATCTGCGGCGCCGGTTGCGATGGCGGCCACCGCGTGCGGGCATGGAAAACCCGGGCAAATCGGGACCTCCCCCTAGTGTTCGCTCCCGGAGAGGTCCACAGGTGCGACGAAAACGTGAAGACTGAGTGGCTTTTCATACCACTAGTTGACCTTTTTTTGCACGACTCCTGTCCCGATCGGAATGTATGCGGCTGTCGCCGTGCCGACGTGGACATATCGCCCAAGGCGGGGTGAATGGTGGATTCCGCATCACCTGACGAAACCCTCACGTAACACAGGTATATGAGTACATCGTCAGGCACTCGGTTATGCTTTCGAGCTCCGGTTGAAGGTTTGAACGGAATCAAGGGGCAGCCGGACATCAGGGTGGGGATCACGGGGCCGTCGAGGACCCCTGGGGGTTTGTTTTCATGAGCAGTGCGATACACGCTGATTCGCGTGCACCCCAGCAGCGAAGGCGGCGCAAGGGCACGCAGAGCCACAGCCTGCTGCCGCAGCCGCCGGACGACGCGGAGAAGTACTCGTACACGCGTCGCCACCTGTGGGTGCTGACGGTCGGTTCGCTGATCAGTTTCGCGTGCCTGGCCGTCAGCCAGTTCCTGTTCACGGCGTCGAGCCCGTGGTTCTGGCTGACGATGCCGCTGCTCGCCGTCGTCGTCGCGGACTACCTCATCTCGCTCTACCTCGACGGACTCAGCAGCGACTTCGACGCCAAAGCGCACAAGGCCCTCGTGCGCGGGTGGCGGCCCGCGGTCCACCCGAGCGTGGACGTCTTCCTGCCGGTGTGCGGTGAGCCCCTGGAGGTGCTCCACAACACCTGGGTCAACGTCAACCGGCTCGCCGACACCTACCGAGGCGTGGTCAACGTCTACGTCCTCGACGACGCCGCCGACTCCGAGGTCGGCGCCATGGCGCGGGACTTCGGCTTCCACTACGTCGTGCGCCCCAACCGCGGCTGGTTCAAGAAGGCCGGCAATCTCCACCACGCCTTCGGCATCACCGACGGCGACCACATCCTGATCCTCGACGCCGACTTCGCGCCGCGTGCCGATCTGCTCGACGAACTGCTGCCGTACATGGACGCGGACCCCAGGGTCGGCATCGTGCAGTCGCCGCAGTTCTTCCGCATCACCGACCGGCAGAACTGGATCGAGCGCGGGGCCGGGGCGGTGCAGGAGCAGTTCTACCGCTCGGTTCAGACCTCCCGTGAGGACAAGGACGGCTCGATCTGCGTCGGCTCGTGCGCGGTCTACCGACGTGCGGCCCTCGCGCAGATCGGAGGCATCACGCTCATCGAGCACTCCGAGGACATGTACACCGGCTTCGACCTCAGAGCGCTCGGCTGGAAGCTGCGCTACGTCCCGGTCGCCCTGTCGGTCGGGGTCTGCCCGGACACCGCCGGCGCCTTCCACAACCAGCAGTACCGCTGGTGCATGGGCTCGCTGGAACTGATCACCAGCAAGCGTTTCTGGGAGCTGGACCTGAAGTTCCAGACCCGCCTGTGCTATATCTCCGGGTTCCTCTACTACATCCAGACGGCGCTGGCGACGTTCCTGATGCCGATCATTCCGCTGTCGCTGCTGGTGCTGCGCCCCGATCTGATGCGGGCCGAGGCGGCGATGTGGGTGCTGCCCAGCGTGGCCTACGTGACGCTGGTGCTGCCGCTGTGGCACCGGGCGCCGTACCGCCTGGAGGCCTGGGCGGTGCGGATGATGTACGGCTGGTCGCATGTCTTCGCCGTGTGGGACATGCTGCGCGGCCGTCCCATGGGCTGGAAGCCGACCGGATCGCAGGGCGCCAAGAAGAACGGCATGCGCCGCTACTGGATCGGCATGATCGGCTGGACCGGCGGCACTGCCGCGCTGTGGGTGATCGTCGCCGGCTGGCGGATGCTCACGGAGTACCCGCCGGACTTCGCCCTGATGCTGTCAGCAGGCCTTTTCTACGTCGTCGTCGTCGGCCGTGTCCTCGTTCAGCCGCGGGCCCGGGAAACGCAGGAAGCGACCGTATGACTCTCCCCAGTTCCCCCGCTCGCGCCATGTGGCGGGTGCGGGCGATTGCCGCTGTGCTGCTCGCCGGAGCCCTGCTCAGCGGCTGCAGCACCTTCTCCGACGACGGCCGTAACGCGTACGAACGCGCGCAGGGCGAGCAGCCGGGTGCCACGGCCGACGCGACCGAGTCCGAGAAGCCGGAGCCGCCGTACGACGTGCGTCCGCTGCTCCAGCCGGACAAGGAGTACCTCGGCGTGGCCGCCGACGGGGCGCCCAAGAAGATGGACGCCGTCAAGGACTTCGCCGAGCGGGCGGGCAAGAAGCCCAACCTGATCGAGTTCTACTCCGCCTGGGGCGACCGCTACGAGACGAGCCTCGTCCAGAACGCCTGGGACTACGGCGGCCTCTCCTTCATCGCCTGGGAACCCTTCGACGTGGATCTCAAGGACATCGCCTCGGGCAAGGAGGACGAGTACATCCGGACGTACGCGCGCTCCGTCAAGGAGCTGAACCTGCCCGTGGCGCTCAGCTTCGCCCACGAGATGAACGGCTTCTGGTACCCGTGGGGCACCAAGAAGGCCACCGCCGCGCAGTTCACCGCCGCGTACCAGCACATCCATGACCTCTTCGACGACGAGGGCGCCACCCAGGTCATCTGGGTGTGGAGCCCGAACGTCGTCAACCCGATGCCGAAGGTGAAGCTCAAGCCGTACTACCCGGGCGACGACTACGTCGACTGGGTCGGGATCATCGGCTACTACGCGACGGACGGCCCGTCGACCTGGGACGCGCTCTACGGACCCTCGGTCACGCAGATTCGTTCCTTCACGAAGAAACCGTTCATCATCGCGGAGACCGCGGCGCAGGCGGGCGAGCGCAAGCCGGCGGACATCAAGGACCTCTTCCAGGGGACCGCGAAGCGGAAGGACTTCATCGGGTTCGTCTGGTTCAACTTCGACAAGGAGACGGACTGGCGCATCAACAGCGGTCCGTTGTCCGAGAAGACCTTCCGGGAGCAGGCCGCGAATGCCCGCTTCGGATTCGATGTGACGAAGCCATGACCGACCAGCAGCACACCTATCAGGGGTACGACCAGAACCAGGAGCCGTACCCCCAGCAGTACCGGCCGCGCGATCCCTGGCAGTACCAGGAGGAGCACCAGCTCTACGCGGACGAGGCGCAGCAGGGCCAGGCCGTGCGCAGGGAGGTGACCGAGTCCGGCAGCTGGACGTTCGACGGTCAGATCTCCGCGTACACCGACCAGCAGACGTACGAGACCTACGCCCCGTACGACCCGTACGCCACGTACACCGCTCCCGCCCCGGCACCGCAGCCGGCCCCCGCGCCGGTGGCGCCGGAGCCCGTGCCGCAGACGCCCGGCTATGTGCTGCCGCCCGTACCGGAGTCGGCCTGGGAGATGGACACCAAGCGCAGCCGGCTGCTCGGCCGGCTCGCGCTGCTCTGCATCCTGCTGATCCAGGCCGGGCTGTCCCTGCGGCTGCGCGGGACGGCCTTCCAGGACGAGGCGCTCTACATCGCGTCCGGCCACTACGAACTGGCCAACCTGCTGCACGGCGACAAGCTGCCGGTGGACTTCGCCGCCTACTTCTCCGGGCACCCCAAGCTGTACCCGGTGGTCGCGGCCGTCGTGGACAGCCAGTTCGGCCTGACGGGCGTACGGCTGCTCAGTCTGCTGTTCATGCTGGGTGCCACGGGGCTGCTCTACTCGCTCACCCGGCGCCTGTTCAACCCGCGCGCCGGGCTCGGGGCCGCGGCGCTGTTCTCGGTGCTCCAGTCGACGATCGTGCTCGGCAACTTCGCCACGTACGACGCCGCCGCCATCTTCCTGCTCGCGCTGGCCGCCTGGGCAGTGGTGCGGACCGACCGGATGAACGACCTGGCCGTGCTGCTCGCGGCGCCGCCGGCCGCCCTGGCCTTCGGGGTGAAGTACGCGTCCGGCATGTATCTGCCGACCCTGGTGGTGCTCGCGGTGATCACCGCGCACCGGCATCGCGGCCTCCGGGCGCTCGTCCGTGGGGTGGCGCTGGGCGCCGGAATCGTGGCTCTGCTCGGGGTCGGCTACGTCCTCTCCGGTCCGCTGGGCGGCATCAGCTCCACGACCACCGACCGTGCGAAGGGCACGGACACCGCCGCGACGATGCTCTCGCACAGCGCGGAGTGGGGCGGGCTGGTCTTCCTGGCCGCGCTCGGCGGCTCGATCGCGTACGCGCTGCGCGCGAGGATGGGCGAGATGCCGTGGCTCGGCGCCGAGACCTCGGGGCGCTGGCGGCGTGTCGCGCTCGGCCTGGTGCTGACGGGGACCGCGCTGCTGGCCCCCGCCTACCAGATCCACCTGCACACCGAGATCTCGCTCTACAAGCACGTCGGCTTCGGGCTGCTCTTCGCGGCGCCGATGGCCGGCCTCGGCATGGCCCGCCTGGTCGGTCCGCACTTCCGGCATCCACAGCTCGGGATCCTGCTGTACGTCCTGACGCTGGTGTTCGGCATGGTGCAGGCCCAGCGCGCGTACAGCTTCCCGGACTCCACGCAGATGACCGCCTACCTGCGCACGGTCGTCGACAAGAAGGGCACCTACCTCGCCGAGGAGCAGGAGGTCCCCGCCTACTACCTGCGGGACAAGACCGACTGGACCCAGTGGCAGAACAGCTACTTCATGGACTACCGCGGCAAGGACGGCAAGCAGTACACCGGCCCCGACGCCTTCCGGCAGGCGGTCCGTGACGGAAAGTTCGACGCGATCGTGATGCACGGCGACGTCAGCCCGGTGACGTACGCAGCGGTCAAGGAGGGGTTGAAGAACAACTCCCACTACCGGCTGGCGGCCGTGTTCCCGTACACCACGAGCAGCGGAGAGCACGCCTACCGGATTTGGGTGAAGCGATGAGCCACGACGCGGTCACGCGCCAGAACGGGGGACACCCCGAGGGCCAGGACCCGTTCGCCGAGTACGACGCCTACGTCGCCGCGGCCTCCCAGCAGCAGTACCAGGGGCAGGGCACCGGGCACCCCGGGTACCCGGCCCAGGACGCCTACGCCCACCCGGGGCAGGGGCAGCAGCCGCACGCGGCGTACGCGCCGCACGGCACCGCCGCTCCGGCGGCCCCCGTGGCACCCGTCGCACCGGCACCGGTCGACCCGGAGCCGCCCGCGGAGGAGCCCGGGGAGGACGAGCCCGAGGAGGCGAAGGGCGGCCGGCTCGCCGCCGCTGTGACGTTCCTGCTGCCCACGGTGCTCGCCTTCGGCATGATCTGGCGCGGGATCGGCGACCGCGAGCTGTGGCGGGACGAGCACGCCACCTGGTGGGCGGCCACGCTGTCGTTCCACGATCTGAGCCAGCTGATCCGCTCGATCGACGTCGTGTTCACGCCGTACTACGTGATGATGCACATCTGGATCGCTGTCGCCGGGGACTCCCCGACCGCGATGCGTATCCCGGGCGCCGTGGCCATGGCCGCGTCGGCGGGGCTGCTCGCCCTGCTCGGTCGGCGGCTGTTCACCACGCAGGTGGGCGTCACCGCCGGGCTCGCCTTCGCCGTCGTACCGCTGACCACCCGGTACGGCCAGGAGATCCGGCCGTACGCCTTCGCCGTCGCCGCGGTCCTGCTGTCGACGCTGCTGCTCGCGCGGGCCCTGGAGCGGCCCTCGTTCAAGGGCTGGATCGCCTACACACTGTCCGTGCCGCTGATCGGCTGGAGCCATCTGGCCTCCCTCGCGGTGCTCGCCGCGCACCTGGCCATGGTGCTGCTCAAGCGGCGGGCGGGAGACCGCATCGTCGGCTGGGCCTACTTCGCGGCGTGTGGCCTGGGCGTGTGCTTCGTCACCCCGATGGCCATCTCGGGCTCGGGGCAGAGCGGCCAGATCGCCTGGAACAACCCGGTGCTGCAGGACCTGATCGATTTCCCGAAGAACCTGTTCGGGTCCTGGGCGGTGGCCGTACCGGTCATGGCACTCGGCGTGATCGGGCTGTTCTTCGCGGGCCGGTGGGCCCTTCCGCTCGCGCTCTGGATCGTGCTGCCGCCCGTGGCGACCTACGCCACCGCCGCTCAGCTGCACCTCTTCCTGCCGCGCTATCTGCTGTTCACGGCGCCCGCGTGGGTGCTGCTCGCGTCCGTCGCCGTGGGCCGCCTCGCCGGACCGGTGGTGGGGGCCAAGACGGGTTCCGGCGCGGTCGCGCGGCGCGGCCTGGGCTGGGTCCTGGCCGCGGCCGCGGTCGCCGGGCTGGCCTTCCAGGCGCTGCCGGGCCTTAGCGAGACCCGGCACAACGCGCTGGGCGAGCCGGACTTCCGCGGCGCGGCCCGGATCATCCTGGCCGAGCAGCGCAAGGGCGACGGGATCGCCTTCAGCGGTGTGATGACCGAGCGCCGGGCCATGGCCTACGAACTGAGGGACGACACCGCGCGGCCGCGGGACGTGCTGATGTACCGCACCCCGCAGGAAATGGGGTCGTTCGGTGCGACCGAGTGCCCGCATCCCCGGAGCTGCCTGGTGAAGGCCAAGCGGCTGTGGGTGGTCTCGACGACCCTCGACGGACAGCCGTTCAGCGGCATGCCGAAGGCGACGCAGACCGCGGTCGAGAAGACCTTCCGGACGGTCAGGACCCGCAAGCTGGACTCCCTTCAGCTGGTGCTCCTTGAGCGCCGCAAGGGTGCCGCGGAGGACTCGACCGGGGACAACGACGACGCCGCGCGCCGCAAGGTGCACATCTGAGAAAAGGATTCCGGGCGCGGGAAAGGCCCGTGACCCGGTGGGGGAGAGGCACTATCCGGGCCTCTAGGGGAGGGAACAGAAAGACATGACGGGCCACGACAGATATCCCGGCGTCCCGGTCACCATCGTGATGCCGACCTACAACGAGGCAGCCAACCTGCCGAGGATGGCCGAGCTGGTGCTCGGGCTGCCGATCGACGGGCTGCACCTGAAGATCGTCGACGACTCCAGCCCCGACGGCACCGGGCGGATCGCCGAGCAGCTCGCCGAGAAGTACAACTGGGACGGGCGGCGGCGGATGAGCGTGCTGCACCGGACCGAGAAGGACGGGCTCGGGCGTGCCTACGTCGCGGGCATGACCGCCGCGCTCGACGAGGGGGCCGCGTACGTCGTCCAGATGGACGCCGACGGCAGCCACCCCGTGGAAGCGGTCCCACGCATGCTCGGCACGGCCGTGGCCTCCGGCGTCGGCCTGGTCGTCGGCAGCCGGTACGTCGAGGGCGGTTCGCTGGACGAGGAGTGGGGCAAGCACCGCGTGCTGCTGTCCCGCTTCGCCAACCGCTACGCCCGCACCGTGCTCGGCACCAAGATCCGGGACATCACGGCCGGCTTCAACCTGTGGTCCGCCGCCACCCTGCGTGACGTCGATCTCGCCACCCTGGACAGCGCGGGCTACAGCTTCCAGGTCGAGCTGAAGTTCAAGGCCGTGCGGGCCGGACACAGCGCCGTCGAGATCCCGATCCGCTTCGAGGAGCGCACCGAGGGCGTCTCCAAGATGAACCTGTCCACGCAGATCGAGTCGGCCCTGGTGCCGCTGCGGCTGCGGATGCGCAACCGGCGGGGCTGAGCGGGGATCATGAGCGGACGGCACGCGACTCCCTCGCGGTTCGGCAAGCTGTACCGCGAGGTGGCCAAGTTCGGCCTGGTGGGGGCCTCGGGGTTCGTGGTCAACCTCGGGGTCTTCAACATCGTCACGGGCGTCCTCGGATGGCCGCCCGTGCGAGCGGGTGTCCTGGCGACGGCCGTCGCCATCCTGACCAACTACCTGGGCCTGCGGTACTTCACCTACCGGGACCGCGACCAGGAGACGAGGATGCGCCGGCGCAAGGAGATGGGGCTCTTCCTCTTCTTCAGCGCGATCGGGCTCGTCATCGAGAACGGGGTGCTCTACGTCACCACGTACGGCCTCGGCCTGGACGGCACGCTCGCCACGAACGTCTGCAAGTTCTTCGGCATCGGCGTCGCGACCCTGTTCCGGTTCTGGTCGTACCGGACGTGGGTCTTCAGGGCCGTGGCCCGGCGGCCGGACCACCCCGCGCCGGTCGCGCGGGGCGGCGGGGCCACGGCCGCCGAGCCGGTGCTGAACGTCCCCTGGGAGACCTCTTGGGAGACCTCTTGGGAGACCCGGTAGCGACCGGGTGCCGCCTACTGGTTCGCCGCCGCCGAAGCCTGGGCCTCGCCGCGGCGGCGGATCTGGCGGAAGGTGAACTCGGCCAGGTCGTTGCCGGTCTTCTCCACCTGGGTGCTCTTCGTCGTGACGTCCTTGCCGTTGAGGAAACCGGCGGTGGTGAAGTAGGCGTAGCGGCCGTAGGAATTGGTCGTCGTGCGGCACACCGCGGCGTTGCAGAACGGCTTGATCCCGTCGCCGGACAGGGAGGCGATGACGCTCTTGTCGTCGGCCTGGCCCTTGGCCTTCCGCGCCTCGGCCTCGGTGTTGAAGACGGCCACGCCGACCGTCACGGCGACGCCGTCCTTCATGTACGACACCCGCATCACGCTGGTGCAGCCGTTGGCGGTGAGGACCTTGCCGAGGGTGCCGTTGGCGTTGGCGGCCGAGGCGCACTTCTTGGTGTCGGCCGTGGCGCCCTTCTTGTAGACCGTCTCGCCCATGGTCAGCTGCGTGCCGGGGAAGAGGATCTCCGCGCTGAGCGGGGCCGTGTCCTTGGTCCTGCTGGAGATGAAGTCCTTCGGGTCCAGCGGCGGCGGGGCGCTGGTCGGGGCGAAGGACGGGTCCGTCGCGGACTGGCTCGGGATGTCCGCCGTCGCGGGCAGCGAGGACGTGGTGGACGCCTCGTCGTCGCCGCCGTTGGCGGAGACCACGGCCATGGCGACGGCGGTGCCTATCGCCGCGGTGGCGAGGGCGCCGCCGACGATGAACAGCAGCTTGCGCCGCCTGTTACGGGTCTCCGATGCCTCGGCGAGGGCCGCCCAGTCCGGGGTCTGGCCGTCGGTGCCGCCGTTCCACGGCTGCTGGGAATTCGGTTTCCAGGGATCCCACTGGGACTGGGGTCCCCCCTGCTGCCCAAAGCTCATGGGGCGCATCATAGAGGGGGGACGCGTGGGGCCGCCGGGGTCGCTCGTTTTGACCCGTCCGGGGTACCGCTAGTACCCTTCCAGTTTGTTATGCGTATTGGCTAGGTCGTACTCACGCCAGAAGCCCTTACGTAGGTTCCCTGGAGCAGTTACCAGTGGGCGGCATACGGGCAGTCTTCCCGGCTTCTGTCGTCCCCAGCTGCACGATCGCTTCAAGGATGCCTTGTGTCAGCACCCATCCCTGAAGAAGAAGGCTGAGAAGTGCGTACGTACAGCCCTAAGCCCGGCGATGTGACTCGCCAGTGGCACGTCATTGACGCTCAGGACGTCGTCCTGGGCCGTCTGGCCACCACCGCCGCGAACCTCCTCCGCGGCAAGCACAAGCCGACCTATGCCCCGCACATGGACATGGGCGACTTCGTCATCATCATCAACGCCGACAAGGTGCACCTGTCCGGCAACAAGCGGACCCAGAAGATGGCGTACCGCCACTCCGGCTACCCGGGTGGTCTGCGTTCCGTCCGCTACGACGACCTGCTCCGTGACAACCCGGAGAAGGCCGTCGAGAAGGCCATCAAGGGCATGATCCCCAAGAACTCCCTGGGCCGTCAGATGCTCTCGAAGCTGAAGGTCTACTCGGGCGACCAGCACCCGCACGCTGCCCAGCAGCCGGTGCCGTTCGAGATCACCCAGGTCGCGCAGTAGTTCCGGCCACCCCCTAAGACAGAAAAGAAATCTGAGGAGCATCGTGGCCGAGACCACCGCTGAGCAGCCGGTCGAAGAGACCGAGCTTGTCGACATCGACAGCTACACCACCGAGTCGGACGTCCCCGTCGAGGGCGAGTACACCTCCGAGTCGCTCGCGTCCCGCTTCGGCGACCCGCAGCCGGCCGCCGGCCTGGGCCGTCGCAAGAACGCCATCGCCCGCGTCCGGATCGTCCCGGGCACCGGCAAGTGGAAGATCAACGGTCGCACCCTCGAGGACTACTTCCCGAACAAGGTGCACCAGCAGGAAGTCAACGAGCCCTTCAAGGTGCTCGAGCTCGAAGGCCGCTACGACGTCATCGCCCGCATCGCGGGTGGCGGTGTCTCCGGTCAGGCCGGTGCGCTCCGTCTCGGTGTCGCCCGCGCGCTGAACGAGGCCGACGTCGACAACAACCGCGGCCCGCTCAAGAAGGCCGGCTTCCTCCGCCGCGACGACCGTGCGGTCGAGCGCAAGAAGGCCGGTCTCAAGAAGGCCCGCAAGGCTCCGCAGTACAGCAAGCGTTAAGCTTCGCTGCCTGCAGCCCGTACTCGCATACGTTCGCAGTACGCAGTACGTCCGAACGCCCCGGCGGCACGCCACAGTGCCGCCGGGGCGTTCGTTTATCACAGCCGTGGGCGTATAACGGCACAAGGCGCTCAAAGGCTTGTGTGATCGGGTGATCCTGGGTGATCTCCGACGGTGATCTCGAAAGTGACGCTTCATCAGCTTCATCAAGCTTCATCAGGAGGACAAGTGGGACGACTCTTCGGCACGGACGGCGTGCGCGGCGTCGCCAACGCGGACCTGACCGCCGAGATGGCGCTCGGTCTGTCCGTCGCGGCGGCCCACGTGCTGGCCGAGGCGGGTACCTTCGAGGGCCACCGGCCGACGGCGGTGGTCGGACGGGACCCGCGTGCGTCCGGGGAGTTCCTGGAGGCCGCCGTGGTGGCGGGCCTGGCGAGCGCCGGCGTCGACGTCCTGAAGGTCGGTGTGCTGCCGACCCCGGCCGTGGCCTATCTCACGGGCGTGCTCGGCGCCGACCTCGGCGTCATGCTCTCCGCCAGCCACAACGCGATGCCCGACAACGGCGTCAAGTTCCTCGCCCGCGGCGGGCACAAGCTCGACGACGAGCTGGAGGAGCGGATCGAGGCGGTCTACGAGGCCCACCGGCACGGCGAGCCGTGGGAGCGGCCGACCGGTGCGGGGGTCGGACGGGTGCGGGAGTATCTGGAGGGCTTCGATCAGTACGTCGCCCATCTGATCGGTGTGCTGCCGAACCGCCTCGACGGGCTGAAGATCGTCCTCGACGAGGCGCACGGTGCCGCGGCGCGGGTGTCGCCGGAGGCGTTCTCGCGCGCCGGTGCCGAGATCATCACGATCGGGGCCGACCCGGACGGGCTCAACATCAACGACGGCTGCGGGTCCACGCACCTCGGGCTGCTGAAGGCGGCGGTCGTCGAGCACGGGGCCGACTTCGGCATCGCGCACGACGGGGACGCGGACCGGTGCCTCGCCGTCGACCACACCGGTGAGGAAGTCGACGGGGACCAGATCATGGCCGTCCTCGCGCTGGCCATGCGGGAGCGCTCCGCGCTTCGGGCCGACACCGTTGTCGCGACCGTCATGTCCAACCTCGGGTTCAAGCTCGCGCTCGAGCGGGAGGGGCTGACGCTGGTGCAGACGGCCGTGGGGGACCGGTATGTGCTGGAGTCCATGAAGGAGCACGGGTACGCGCTCGGCGGCGAGCAGTCCGGGCACGTGATCATTCTGGATCACGCCACCACCGGGGACGGCACTCTGACCGGGCTCATGCTGGCGGCGCGGGTCGCGGAGACCGGGCGGTCGCTGCGTGAACTGGCCGCTGTGATGGAGCGGTTGCCCCAGGTGCTCATCAATGTGCCGGACGTGGACCGGTCCCGGGTGGGGAACTCGGCGGAGCTTGCCGCTGCCGTTTCCGAGGCTGAGCGGGAACTCGGTTCGACCGGGCGGGTGTTGTTGCGGCCTTCCGGGACCGAGCCGTTGGTTCGGGTGATGGTCGAGGCCGCGGATATCGATCAGGCGCGGTCTGTGGCGGGGCGGCTTGCTGATGCGGTGAAGTCGGCGCTGGGGTAGGGCTGTTCCGGGCTTGGGGTGGGGGGTTCTGTGTGGTGCGGGCGGCGGGTTCGTCGTGGCTTGTCGCGCAGTTCCCCGCGCCCCTTCAGGGGCGTCGCCACAGCCACTTCTGGACGAGCAACGTGAGTGTTCCTGCCAGGACGATTCCCAGCAGGTTCAGCAGGAGCTGTTCCGTCGAGCCCCATGCCTGCTTGTACTCGCTGTAGCTGAAGGCCACCGCCGCGTTCGCCGCTGCCGGGACCGTCGTCACCGAGATGGCCACGCCCACCAGGGCGCCCGACTTGGCCGAGGTCAGGGACAGGGTGCCCGCGCAGCCGGCCAGGACCGCCACCACGAACGAGAACCAGTCCGGCCGGTAGATGAAGTTGGTGTTGGGGCGCGGCGCGTCCAGCTGCTCGTCGCTGAAGAGGTGCACGGCGTCCATGAAGAAGCTGAAGCCGACCGTCACCACCATCGCCACCGCGAACCCCACCAGCAGGGCGATCAGGGAGCGCAGCGCCAGCCGGGGGTGGCGTTGCACGATGGAGGTGCTGAAGGCGGCCAGGGGGCCGAACTCCGGGCCCACGGCCATGGCGCCGACGATGAGGATCGCGTTGTCGAGGACCACACCGCAGGCCGCGATCATCGTGGCCAGGGTGATGAAGGCCAGATAGGTGACGGAGAGCGTCGACTCCTCGTGGGTGGCGTCGGTGAGGTGGTCCCAGAGGACCGCGTCCGCGCCTTCGCCCGGCGCTTCCTTCTCGGCCTTGTCCGCCCGCTTGGACAGGGACAGGTCGATGTTCTCGACCGCGATCGAGCCGGTCCTGTCGAGGCCCAACTCCTGGAGTGAGCTGATGAGTTCGTCGCCCGCCTCGCGGGCCACGTCGCACATCACCACGTCCCCGGCCGGGTTGCGGGCGGCGCCCGGCACCACGACCAGGTGCGTGGTGCCGACCGTCTTCTCGATCAGGCGGACCACGGCGTCCGTCGTGTCGGACGGCGTGATCAGGCGCAGATGCAGCATGACGCCTTTTCTAACAGGCCCCGGTCACTTGGTCACAGCTTGCGCAGGCTCAGGCGGCGGACCTTGTGGTCCGGGCCCTTGCGGATGACGAGGGTGGCGCGGCCCCGGGTGGGGGCGATGTTCTCGATCAGGTTGGGCTTGTTGATGGTCCGCCACTGGGTGCGGGCGTATTCGAGGGCTTCTTCCTCGGAGACCTGGGTGTACTTGCGGAAGTACGAGTTGGGGTCCTGGAAGGCGGTCTGGCGCAGCTTCTTGAAGCGGTTGAGGTACCAGCGCTCGACGTCGTCGGGGTTGGCGTCGATGTAGACGCTGAAGTCGAAGTAGTCGGCGAGGCCCACGCGGGTGCGGCCGTCCTTGCCGGGGAGCGCCGGCTGGAGGACGTTGAGGCCCTCGACGATCAGGATGTCCGGGCGGCGCACCACGAGCTTCTCGTCGGGGACGATGTCGTAGATGAGGTGCGAGTAGACGGGCGCCGTGACCTCGTCCTTGCCGGCCTTGATGTCGGCGACGAACTTGGTCAGGGCCCGGCGGTCGTAGGACTCCGGGAAGCCCTTGCGGGACATCAGGCCGCGCGCCCGGAGCTCCCTGGTGGGGAGCAGGAAGCCGTCGGTCGTGACGCGCTCGACGCGCGGGTGCTCGGGCCAGCGGGAGAGCAGGGCCGTCAGGAGCCGGGCGACCGTGGACTTGCCGCCGGCGACCGAGCCCGCGACCCCTATGACGAACGGGGTGCCGGTCTGGGCGCCGGTCTCGCCCAGGAAGGTGTTCAGGGCGCCTCTGAGGCCGTCCGTGGCGCCGACGTAGAGGTTGAGGAGGCGGGAGAGCGGCAGGTAGATGTCCCGCACCTCGTCGAGGTCGATGACATCGCCGAGGCCGCGCAGCCGCTCGACCTCCTCCGCCGTCAGGGGCAGGGGCGTCTTGTCGCGCAGCGCGCTCCACTCGGAACGGGTGAGGTCGACGTAGGGAGTCGCCTCCGGCTTGTTCCGGTGGGCGCTCCGGGGGGTCGAGGAGACCGGAGAGATCACAGTCCATTGTTAACGGAGTTTGAACGGGATGGCGGGTGGGGTCCGTCACGCCTCGACCGAGACTCGTACGCCCGTGGCCGTAGTGGCGTGCTGCTCGCGTTCGTATGGCCGTGGGAATTTCCGATATCGGGCACGCGGAAGCCCTTTCGGCCGGTCGGGGATGCGTAGGCTGCCGCGCATGTGCGGAATCGTGGGATACGTGGGGTCGCAGTCTGCGCTCGAGGTCGTGATGGCCGGACTGAAGCGGCTGGAGTACCGGGGGTACGACTCGGCGGGGGTCGCCGTCCTCGCCGACGGCGGGCTCGCCGCCGGGAAGAAGGCCGGGAAGCTGGTCAACCTGGAGAAGGAGCTCGTCGACCGGCCGCTGCCGACCGGCGGGACCGGGATCGGGCACACGCGCTGGGCCACGCACGGCGGGCCGACGGACGCCAACGCGCATCCGCACCTCGACAACGCGGGGCGGGTCGCGGTCGTCCACAACGGGATCATCGAGAACTTCGCCGCGCTGCGGGCCGAACTGGCCGAGCGCGGCCACGACCTGGCGTCCGAGACGGACACCGAGGTCGTCGCGCATCTGCTCGCCGAGGAGTTCTCCTCGGCCGGGGACCTCGCGGAGGCGATGCGGCTGGTGTGCCGGCGTCTGGAGGGGGCGTTCACGCTGGTCGCCGTGCACGCGGACGAGCCGGACGTGGTGGTCGGGGCCCGGCGGAACTCGCCGCTCGTCGTCGGCGTCGGGGAGGGCGAGTCCTTCCTCGCCTCGGACGTCGCCGCGTTCATCGCCCACACGCGCTCGGCCATCGAACTCGGGCAGGACCAGGTCGTCGAGCTGCGCCGCGACGGGGTGACGGTGACCGGCTTCGACGGCCGGCCGGCCGACGTCCGCTCGTACCACGTCGACTGGGACGCCTCGGCCGCCGAGAAGGGCGGCTACGACTACTTCATGCTCAAGGAGATCGCCGAGCAGCCGAAGGCGGTCGCCGACACCCTGCTGGGGCGCATCGACGCGGCCGGGTCCCTGACCCTGGACGAGGTGCGCATCCCGACGGGGGTGCTGCGCGAGGTCGACAAGGTCGTGGTGGTCGCGTGCGGTACGGCCTTCCACGCGGGGCTGATCGCCAAGTACGCCATCGAGCACTGGACGCGCATCCCCTGCGAGGTGGAGCTGGCGAGCGAGTTCCGCTACCGCGACCCGATCCTGGACCCGCGGACGCTGGTGATCGCCATCTCCCAGTCCGGCGAGACCATGGACACGCTCATGGCGCTGCGGCACGCCCGCGAGCAGGGCTCCAAGGTGCTGGCCATCTGCAACACCAACGGCTCGACGATCCCGCGCGAGTCGGACGCGGTGCTCTACACGCACGCCGGGCCGGAGGTCGCGGTCGCCTCCACGAAGGCGTTCCTGACGCAGCTGGTGGCGTGCTACCTCGTCGCGCTCTATCTGGGGCAGGTGCGGGGCACCAAGTGGGGCGACGAGATCGTGGCCGTCGTCCGGGACCTGTCGAAGATCTCCGGCGAGGTGGAGAAGGTCCTGGAGACCATGGAGCCGGTACGGACGCTCGCGCGCTCGCTCGCCGACAAGAACACCGTGCTGTTCCTGGGCCGGCACGTCGGCTACCCGGTGGCCCTCGAAGGCGCCCTGAAGCTCAAGGAGCTCGCCTACATGCACGCCGAGGGGTTCGCGGCGGGAGAGCTCAAGCACGGGCCGATCGCGCTGATCGAGGACGATCTGCCGGTCGTGGTGGTCGTGCCGTCCCCGCGCGGCCGGTCGGTGCTGCACGACAAGATCGTCTCCAACATCCAGGAGATCCGGGCGCGCGGGGCGCGGACCATCGTCATCGCGGAGGAGGGCGACGAGGCGGTGGTGCCCTACGCCGACCATCTGATCCGGATTCCGCCCACCCCGACCCTGCTCCAGCCGCTGGTCGCTACGGTTCCCTTGCAAGTGTTCGCGTGTGAGCTGGCCACGGCTCGGGGCAACGAGGTCGACCAGCCTCGGAACCTGGCGAAGTCGGTGACTGTGGAGTGAGATGAGCATTGTCGGCGTCGGGATCGACGTGGCGGAGATCGAGCGGTTCGAGGCGGCGCTGGAGCGGACGCCGGGGATGGCTCAACGGCTGTTCCTGGAGCGCGAGTTGCTGCTGCCCAGCGGTGAGCGGCGGGGGATCGCCTCCCTCGCCGCCCGCTTCGCGGCCAAGGAGGCGCTCGCCAAGGCGCTCGGCGCACCGGCCGGGCTGCACTGGACCGACGCCGAGGTGTACGTCGAGGACAGCGGGCAGCCGCGGTTGCGGGTGACGGGGACGGTGGCGGCGCGGGCCGCGGCGCTCGGGGTGCGGTCCTGGCACGTGTCGCTCAGTCATGACGCGGGAGTGGCGTCGGCTGTGGTGGTGGCGGAGGGGTAGTCCGGGGAGACTCGACCCCATGCGTACTGCGTACAACGTGGAGACGGTCAGGGCGGCCGAGCGGGAGCTGATGGCCCGGCTGCCGGAGGGAACGCTCATGCAGCGGGCGGTGGCCGGACTCGCCGCCGCCTGCGCGGACTTGCTGGGGCGGGTGTACGGCAGCCGGGTGGTGCTGCTGGTCGGGAGCGGGGACAACGGGGGCGACGCCCTGTACGCCGGGGCGCGGCTCGCGCGGCGCGGGGCGGGGGTGAGCGCCGTACTGCTCGCTCCGGAGCGGGCCCATGCGGGCGGCCTCGCGGCGCTGCGGCGGGCCGGCGGTTCCGTGGTGCCGGCGGGGCGCGCGGAGGGTGCGATCCTGCGGGCCGATCTCGTGCTCGACGGCATCGTCGGGATCGGGGGCAAGGGCGGGCTGCGGGCGGACGCGGCGGCTCTGGTCGCCGTCGTCGAGCGGTCGCGGGCCGCCGTCGTCGCCGTCGATCTGCCCAGTGGCGTCGACGCGGACAGCGGGGAGGTGCGCGGGGAGGCGGTACGGGCCGATCTGACCGTCACCTTCGGGACGCACAAGCCGGGGCTGCTGATCGATCCGGCGCGGGAGTACGCCGGGGTGGTGCGGCTGGTGGACATCGGGTTGTCGCTGCCCGGCGAGCCGGAGATCGAGGCCTTGCAGCACGCGGATGTCGCCGGGCTGCTGCCGGTGCCGGGGGCCGAGAGCGACAAGTACCGGCGCGGAGTGGTCGGGATCGCCGCCGGGTCCGCCCGGTATCCGGGCGCGGCGGTGCTGGCCGTCGCGGGAGCGCTGCGGGGCGGCGCGGGAGCCGTGCGGTACGTCGGGCCGGCCGGGGACGCGGTCGTCGCACGGTTCCCCGAGACGCTCGTCTCGGATCAGGGACCGGCGAAGGCCGGGCGGGTCCAGGCGTGGGTCGTCGGGCCCGGGGCGGGGGACGACGCGGCGTCCGTGGCGGAGGTGCTGGAGGCGGAGGTGCCGGTGCTGATCGACGCGGACGGGCTGCGGCTGGCCGACCGGGAGGTGGTGCGGGGGCGTAGCGCGCCGACGCTGATGACCCCTCATGCGGGGGAGGCGGCGGCGTTGTTGGGGGTCGCCCGGGAGGAGGTCGAGGGGGCTCGGCTGGAGTCCGTACGGGAGTTGGCGGCGCGGTACGGGGCGACCGTGTTGCTGAAGGGGTCGACCACGTTGGTCGCCGATTCCGGTGGCGGGGCGGTGCGGGTGAATCCGACCGGGACGGGATGGCTGGCCACGGCCGGGAGCGGGGACGTGCTGTCGGGGCTGACGGGATCGCTGCTGGCGGCGGGGCTCTCCGCGCTGGACGCGGGGAGCGTGGGGGCGTACCTGCACGGTCTGGCCGGACGGCTCGCGGCGGACGGGGCGCCGGTGGGGGCGGGGGATGTGGCGGGGGCGGTGGGGAGGGCTTGGCGGGACGTCAGGGGGTAGGGGGCGGGGGGTGAGGGGCGGACGCAGAGCCAGGACGGGGACGCGCACCGCTCCTCAAAACGAGTGACCCCGCCGCGCGGCACCCCCCCAGCTACCCCGGGGCACGTTTCTCTGATCGCATGATCAGCAGACATATCGCCCACCGAAGCCTGGCTGTGATGATCGTCGCTGCCGTTCTCCTGCCCGCCGAGGGCGCCGCCGCCGAGCCGTCACCCCCCGCTGCCGGGCCCGAGGCCGAGCTGGTGCCCGGGGTGTATCAGCCCTGGCAGATCGATACGCCGGATCAGGTGCTGGCGCCCAAGGTGTACACGCCCAGTGCCGCCGAGGACGCGGTCGAGCCGGCCGACGCCGCCGTGGGGGCGTACGACCTGGTCGAGTACGTGCCGCTCCGGGACGCCGTCGAGCGCGTGGCGTGCACGAAGTCGACCGGGCCCTTTCAGCGGCAGGTGGAGAAGTGGCTGAAGCGGAAGGTGGACGGGAAGCAGTCGACCGCCGACTGCAAGGCCATCCGCGCTTTCCAGAAGAAGCAGAAGATCACGCCCGCCATCGGGTTCGCGGGCCCCGTCACCTGGGCCCGGATGCAGTACCTGTCGGCCCGGAAGAACCCCAACGCCGCCAAGAAGTGTCCCGTGCGGTCGTATCGCGTCGCGTGTGTCGATCTCACGCGGCAGATCACCTGGGTGCAGAAGGGGAAGAAGGTCGTCTACGGGCCCGTGCCCATGCGGAGCGGGCGGACCGCGTACCCGACCCGGGGCGGCTGGCACAAGATCTACTGGAAGCACAAGAACCACGTCTCGACGCTGTACCACCAGCCCATGCCCTACGCGCAGTTCTTCGACGGCGGACAGGCCTTCCACGCCGTCTACGGTTCCATCTTCACCACCGTCGGCTCCATGGGCTGCGTCAATCTGCGCATCGGCGACGCCCGGAAACTGTGGGGCGTGCTGAAGACCGGCGACCGGGTGTTCGTGTGGGGGCGGCGGTCCGGGACGTAGGGCCTGTCCGGCGGATCAGGTTGCAGGAAAGCGGCGGCACCTCATCAGCGCCGGTGAGCGGGGTCTGGTGCGTCGGGCTGCAAGGCGGAGGAGGGCGGCGACGCGGAGCGTCGGCAACCGACGACAACGCCGCAGATCGGCGTGCCAGACCCCGCGTCTGCGGCATGATCCGCCGGACAGGCCCTACGCGTACGAAGGGGTGTCCGGTCCCTCTGAGACACTGGGGGCGCCATGAGTGAGACAGCTGCCCAGTCGGGCGCGCCCCTGCGCGCCCGCGCCGAGATCGATCTGGCCGCCCTGCGGGCCAACGTGCGGACCCTGCGCGCCCTCGCGCCGGGCGCGGCCCTGATGGCCGTGGTCAAGTCCGACGCGTACGGCCACGGGGCGGTGCCGTGTGCCCGCGCGGCCGTCGAGGCGGGGGCGCGGTGGCTGGGTACCGCCACGCCCGAGGAGGCCCTCGCGCTGCGGGCCGCCGGGATCGACGACGTACGGATCATGTGCTGGCTCTGGACCCCCGGCGGGCCCTGGCGGGAGGCCGTCCAGGCCGATCTCGACGTGTCCGTGAGCGGGATGTGGGCGCTGCGGGAGGTCGTCGACGCGGCCCGTGCGGTGGGGAAGACCGCGCGGGTGCAGCTCAAGGGCGACACAGGGCTCGGGCGCAACGGCTGTCAGCCCGGCGCCGACTGGGCCGAGCTGGTGGGCGAGGCGCTGCGCGCCGAGGCCGAGGGGGTCGTCCGGATCACCGGGCTCTGGTCGCACTTCGCCTGCGCCGACGAACCCGGGCACCCCTCCATCGCCGCCCAGCTCTCGACGTTCCGGGAGATGCTCGCGTACGCCGAGCGGGCCGGCGTCCGCCCCGAGGTGCGGCACATCGCCAACTCGCCCGCCACGCTGACCCTTCCCGAGGCCCACTTCGACCTGGTGCGCACCGGCGTCGCCGTCTACGGCATCTCGCCCAGTCCCGAGATCGGCAGCTCGGCCGACCTCGGACTGCGGCCGGTGATGACGCTTTCGGCGTCGGTGGCGCTGGTCAAGCGGGTGCCGGGCGGACATGGGGTCAGTTACGGACATCACTACGTCACCCCGGGCGAGACCACCCTCGGCCTCATCCCGGTCGGGTACGCGGACGGCGTTCCGCGGCACGCCTCCGGCACCGGTCCGGTGCTGGTCGGCGGGAAGTGGCGGACGGTGGCCGGGCGGGTGGCCATGGACCAGTTCGTCGTCGATCTGGGGGGCGACGAGCCCGCCGTCGGCAGCGAGGCCGTACTCTTCGGGCCCGGCGACCGCGGCGAGCCCACCGCCGAGGACTGGGCGCAGGCGGCGGGAACCATCGCGTACGAGATCGTCACGCGCATCGGATCGCGCGTTCCCCGCGTCTATGTCCATGCGACCGTTTGAGTTCTTTTCGATGTGCGCTCTTTGCGTGTGAGTTCTTTTAGGTGAATGACGGACCAGCTGGGTAAACGCCCAGCAGCAGCGAACACCAGTCCGGTGGCCCGGTGAAGAGGAGCGGTACGTGAGCGAGAGCAGTGCGGAGGCCGTCGCGGCCCTCGCCTCCGCCACGGGGGCGGCCGGCAACTGGCGCCGGGCGACCGGGCTCGCCGGGGCCGCGATAGGAGTGGTCGCGGCGGGGGCCGCGGCCGGTGTCGCCCTGGAGCGGATGACCGTCGGACGCGGGATGCGCAAGAAGGCGCGGCTCGCCCTGGACTCGGCGGGACCGTACGGCTCGCTGCGCGGGATGCCGGGCAAGGCGTACGCCGACGACGGCACGGAGTTGTACTACGAGGTCGACGACGTGGAGCCGGAGGGCGGGTCCGCGCCGCGCCGGCGACGGCTGTTCGGACGGAAGGCGCCGCTGCCCGTCACCGTCGTCTTCAGCCACGGCTACTGCCTGAGCCAGGACTCCTGGCACTTCCAGCGGGCCGCGCTGCGCGGGGTCGTGCGGACCGTGCACTGGGACCAGCGCAGCCACGGGCGGTCCGGGCGCGGGGTGCGGCAGGTGCAGGACGACGTGCCGGTCGACATCGACCAGCTCGGGCGGGACCTGAAGGCCGTCATCGACGCGGCCGCGCCCGAGGGGCCGCTCGTGCTCGTCGGCCACTCCATGGGCGGGATGACCGTCATGGCGCTCGCCGACCAGTACCCGGAGCTCATCCGGGAGCGGGTCGTCGCCGTCGCTCTGGTGGGGACGTCCTCCGGGCGGCTCGGCGAGGTCAACTTCGGGTTGCCCGTCGCGGGTGTGAACGCGGTGCGCCGCGTGCTGCCGGGGCTGCTGAAGGCGCTGGGGCAGCGGGCCGAGCTGGTGGAGAAGGGGCGGCAGGCCACCGCCGACCTGTTCGCCGGGATCATCAAGCGCTACTCGTTCGCGTCGCGGGACGTCGACCCGGCCGTCGCGCGGTTCGCCGAGCGGATGATCGAGGCCACGCCGATCGACGTGGTCGCCGAGTTCTACCCGGCCTTCACCGACCACGACAAGACCGAGGCCCTCGCCCACTTCAGGGACCTGCCGGTGCTGGTGCTGGCCGGGATCGGGGACCTCGTCACGCCCAGCGAGCACAGTGAGGCCATCGCCGGGCTGCTGCCGGACGCCGAGCTGGTGCTGGTGCCGGACGCGGGGCATCTGGTGATGCTGGAGCACCCGGAAGTCGTCACCGACCGCCTCGCGGACCTCCTCACCCGCGCGGGCGCCGTGCCGGCAGGGGCTACGGTTGGCGGTTATGGAAGCAGTACCGCACAGCCCGGTTGAGACCGAGCTGACCGTCACCTCCCCCGAGCAGATGCGCGAGCTGGGCCGGAAGCTGGCCAAGCTGCTGCGGGCCGGGGATCTCGTGATGCTCAGCGGAGAGCTCGGCGCGGGCAAGACGACGCTGACCCGGGGTCTGGGCGAGGGGCTGGGGGTGCGCGGCGCCGTCACGTCCCCGACCTTCGTGATCGCCCGTGTCCACCCGTCCCTCGGTGACGGTCCGCCGCTCGTCCATGTCGACGCCTATCGGCTGGGCGGCGGGCTCGACGAGATGGAGGACCTCGATCTCGACGTCTCGCTGCCCGACTCGGTGATCGTCGTGGAGTGGGGCGAGGGCAAGGTCGAGGAGCTGACCGACGACCGGCTCCAGGTGCAGATCCACCGCGCGGTCGGGGACACCACCGACGAGGTGCGGCACGTGACGCTGACGGGGCTCGGCGAGCGCTGGGCGGCGGCCGACCTGAGCCTGCTCACCGCCTGACCGGACAGGCGCCGATTTCGGTGAACGTTCCGACAAGACGTCGGCAAGATATTGCTTTAGGCGTCTTGTGCGTGGTCACATGGTATCCAGTTCGTAGTTAGGTCTACCTAACCACGTCCGCCCCCGGTGCTCAGGAGGCGACCATGTCGGCCACGGAACGAGACGAGTCGACGCCGCGCGCGGTGTCCGCGGTACCCATGCGCGACCTGCTGGCGGCCTGCGCCGCGGCGCACACGATCTCGACCCCACCACGCCTGCCGGACCCCGAGACGGTCGCACGGGAACCGCACCGGGAAGCGGCCTAGCGGATCACGATCACCTTCCGGCCGATCGTCGCGAAGGTCCACATCGCGTTGCCGTCCGGGCGGGTCTCCCGGATGCCGCCCGTCCGCACCGTGGGGTCGGCGGGCGCGGTGGGCGCGGCGACGGCCGCGCTGAAGCCGATCGTGACGCTGCCGACGGTGGCGAAGCGGACGACGTGCTCGATGGGGGTGCCGTCGGTGCCGGTGACCGTGTTCGAGCGGGACGTGACCCAGTAGGAGCCCGGCGCCGGGTCGACCGTGCCGGGGGTGACCTCGAAGGTCCGCGTGACCTTGTCGCCCGCCGCGACCAGCCAGACCCGGTCGTCGTCCACCGAGTACACGACCCGTTCACCCGTTCCGGAACCGCCCGGCAGGGCGGCGGGGTGACGAGTGTCGCGGGGCGCCTTGGCGGCGGCGACCTCGGGAGTGGCACTCGTGTGCGCCCGCCCGAGCGTCGCGGGCACGGTCGCCGAGGCCTGATAGGCGAGGACACCGACCGTGACGAGGGCCGCGGTGGTCAGTCCGGTGACGATTCCGGCGGAGGTACTGGGCACGGTCGTCCACCTCTGTGTCGTACGCAGTGATCCTTCGCGACGTTAGCAGTCGGTGGGCGTCCCGCCGGGGCGGCGATGTGCGCGGCGCGGGAGCCGTAGGCTGTTTGCGTGCTCTTGCTCGCTCTGGATACCGCCACCCCCGCCGTCACCGTCGCCCTGCACGACGGAACGGACGTCATCGCCTCCTCTAGTCAGGTGGACGCGCGCCGGCACGGCGAGCTGCTGCTGCCGGCCGTCGACCGCGTCCTCGCCGAGGCCGGGCTCAGGCTCGACGCCGTCACCGGCATCGTCGTAGGGATCGGACCGGGCCCCTACACCGGGCTGCGGGTCGGGCTGATGACCGCCGACACCTTCGGCCTCGCGCTCGGCGTCCCCGTGCACGGCGTGTGCACGCTGGACGGGCTCGCGTACGCCACGGACGTCGAGGGCCCCTTCGTCGTGGCGACCGACGCCCGGCGCAAGGAGGTCTACTGGGCGCGCTACGACGACCGCCGCACCCGGGTGACCGACCCCGCCGTGGACCGGCCCGCCGACATCGCCGAGCAGGTCGCCGGGGTGCCCGCCGTGGGCGCCGGCGCGCTGCTCTACCCCGACACCTTCCCGGACGCCCGCGCGCCCGAGCACGTGTCGGCCGCCGCCCTCGCCGCGCTGGCCGCCGAGCGGCTCGCCGCGGGCGAGGAACTGCCGGCGCCCCGGCCGCTGTACCTGCGCCGGCCCGACGCCCAGGTCCCCAAGAACTACAAGGTGGTCACCCCCAAGTGACCCCCGTACTGCGTGAGATGCGCTGGTGGGACATCGATCCGGTGCTGGAGCTGGAGCGGGACCTCTTCCCCGAGGACGCCTGGTCGCGGGGGATGTTCTGGTCCGAGCTGGCCCATGCGCGCGGCGCCACGGCGAACCGCCGGTACCTGGTCGCCGAGGAGGACGGACGGCTCGTCGGGTACGCCGGACTCGCCTCCTCCGGCGAGCTGGCGGACGTGCAGACCATCGCCGTCGCCCGCGACCACTGGGGCACCGGCCTCGGCGGGCGGCTGCTGACCGAACTGCTACAGGCGGCCACCGCGTTCGAGTGCGCCGAGGTGATGCTGGAGTGCCGGGTGGACAACGTCCGCGCGCAGAAGCTGTACGAGCGCTTCGGCTTCGCGCCCATCGGCTTCCGCCGCGGCTACTACCAGCCGGGCAACGTCGACGCCCTCGTGATGCGCCTGATCATCGACCCTGCGAGTGAAGAGAAGAACCATGGCTGACGAACCACTCGTCCTCGGCATCGAGACCTCCTGCGACGAGACCGGCGTCGGCATCGTCCGCGGCACCACCCTGCTCGCCGACGCCGTCGCCTCCAGCGTCGACGAGCACGCGCGCTTCGGCGGGGTCGTGCCGGAGGTCGCCTCCCGGGCCCATCTGGAGGCGATGGTGCCGACCATCGAGCGCGCGCTGAAGGACGCGGGCGTCACGGCGAAGGACCTCGACGGCATCGCCGTCACCGCCGGTCCCGGTCTCGCGGGCGCCCTGCTGGTCGGCGTCTCGGCGGCCAAGGCGTACGCCTACGCCCTCGGCAAGCCCCTCTACGGCGTCAACCACCTCGCCTCCCACATCTGCGTGGACCAGCTGGAGCACGGGGCGCTGCCCGAGCCGACGATGGCCCTGCTGGTGAGCGGCGGCCACTCGTCGCTGCTGCTGTCCACGGACATCACGACCGACGTACGGCCGCTCGGCGCGACCATCGACGACGCGGCCGGCGAGGCCTTCGACAAGATCGCCCGTGTGCTGAACCTCGGCTTCCCGGGCGGTCCGGTCATCGACCGGTACGCCAAGGAGGGCGACCCGAACGCGATCGCCTTCCCGCGCGGGCTGACCGGGCCGCGCGACCCGGCGTACGACTTCTCCTTCTCCGGGCTGAAGACGGCGGTCGCCCGCTGGATCGAGGCGAAGCGCGCGGCCGGTGAGGAGGTGCCGGTGCGCGATGTGTCGGCCTCCTTCCAGGAGGCGGTCGTCGACGTCCTGACCCGCAAGGCCGTGCGGGCCTGCAAGGACGAGGGCGTCGACCACCTCATGATCGGCGGCGGCGTCGCGGCCAACTCCCGGCTGCGGGCGCTCGCCCAGGAGCGCTGCGAGTCGGCCGGTATCCGGCTGCGCGTGCCGCGGCCCAAGCTGTGCACGGACAACGGGGCGATGGTGGCCGCGCTCGGCGCCGAGATGGTCGCCCGCAACCGGCCCGCCTCCAGTTGGGACCTGTCGGCGGACTCCTCGCTCCCGGTGACCGATCCGCACGTCCCCGGGCACGACCACGTCCACGAGGTCAGCAAGGAGAACCTCTACTCGTGACGGTCGCGTTGATGTGGGAGGCGCGGGCCGTCGACGGGCGGGGCGAGGAGCTGCTGGCCTGGGCCCGGGCACAGGAACTGGAGCCGCCTCCGCTGCGCCGGGAGACGTTCCGGGCGCCGCAGGACCGGGTGCTGGTGATCACGTGGTGGGACGCCGAGTTCGACGCCGTACTCCCCGAACTGCCCGAGCCGGACGGGGAGTTGGTGTCCCGGGCCGTGCACCGGTGGCGGTTCGAGACGGTGGGTTAGAGCTCCGGGGCGTACAGGGCCCACAGCGCGGTCGACAGGGTCGTCCACGCGAGGGTGTGGCCGACCACGGCGAGCAGGGTGCCGTCGCCCAGCCAGAAACCCGCGGCGAAGCCGAAGACCGTACCGTACGCCGTCGCCGGCCAGGCCCGCCGCCACCACGCGTGGGCGGGGGCGGTCCGGACGTGAGTGAAGGTCAGGCGGGTCGGTACCCGGTGGTGCAGCCGGCCCACCGGGACCAGGCGGGTTCCGTCCGGCAGGACGGCCACGGCGGTGCGGTCGCCGTGGACCGTCACGGAGGTGCCGTCCCAGTGCTCGGCGAGCGCGGGGTGCCACATCACGCGCTGCCAGTGCCGGTCGTCCAGGACGAGCCACGGCGTCCTCGCGGCCTGCCAGTGGAAGGACCGGGCGCGCGTCCCGGCCCGCACGTCGGCCGTCATGGGACGGCCCGGGCAGCGGGCCGCGAGCCGGAACGTCAGGCCGCGGCGGGCCCATGCGGCGCAGACACCGGCGGCTCCGAGCGCGGCGAGGACGGCGGAGCCGATGAGGCCGTTCTCGTCGAGGCGCCGGGGCCCGGACTCGCGATAGTCGTAGAAGTGACCGCTGGGGTTCGTCTCGGTCGGGTCGTACCCGACGGGGAACGCGCCGTATTTCCGGTACGGGTAGCTGTCGGAGGGCGGGGTGAAGAGCTGGACGTGCTCATGGCCCGCCTCGTCGGTCCAGCTGACGCGGACGTCCTCGGAGGCGGAGGCGTCTTTCAGGACCCGGCCGAGGGACAGTTCGGTGTGCGCTCGGTAGTGGTCGACGGCCCGGTCGTTGACGTACGCGTTCCCGGCCAGCCACGCCACCAGCAGGGCGTACCCCACGACCGTGACGGTCAGGCCGAACACGGCCACCCGAAGGGCGGGACCGGCTCCCCGTGCGTTCATGGCATCCCCCGTCGCCCACCCTCTGAGGCGTCGGAGGATTCTGGCACGGGGAACCGGTGTTCGACCCCCGTTGTGATCAGACGGTTGCCCCCGTTTCCGGTGCGACCTCCGTCTCGCAGCGCAGCCTGCGGTCGGCGCCCAGTTCCCGTACCGGGCCGGTGACCGTCAGCCGGGTCGTGTGGCGCACGTCGGCGCTGGAGGCCGCCAACCGCAGTTCCAGGGCGCCGGGTTCGACGATCCGGCGGCCCTTGCGGTCGGTGAACGCCGAGTGGTCGGCGTGGAAGCGGAACGTCACGCGTCGCGACTCGCCGGGGGCGAGTTCGAGGCGCTGGTAGCCGATGAGGCGGACGTCCGGGCGGGTCACCGAGGCCACCGGGTCGTGCAGGTACAGCTGGACGACCTCGGCGCCCTCGCGGTCGCCGGTGTTGCGGACGGCGACGCTCACGTCGTACGAGCCGTCGGTCGTGATCTCCGCCCCGGCGGCGTCCGACTCCCATGCGAACGTCGTGTACGAGCGGCCGTGCCCGAAGGGGTACAGCGGGGTCGGGTCCAGGTTGCTGACCTCGCCCGCGAGGCCCAGCGGGGGCTGGAGGTAGGTCCAGGGCTGGCCGCCCGGCTCCCGCGGGACGCTGACCGGCAGCCGCCCGGAGGGGTTGACGCGGCCCGACAGCACTCCCGCGACTGCCGGGCCGCCCTCCTCTCCCGGGAAGAAGGCCTGCACGGACGCGGCGAGCCGGCCGTGCCAGCGGCCGAGCGCGTACGGCCTCCCGGTGAGGAGAACGAGGACGACAGGCACCCCGGTGGCGACCAGCGCGTCCAGCAACTCGGCCTGTACGCCCGGCAGTCGCAGGTCGGTCGCGTCGCAGCCCTCACCCGAGGTGCCCCGGCCGAACAGACCGGCGCGGTCACCGAGGACGGCCACGCAGACGTCCGCCTCCGCGGTCCGCGCCACCGCCTCCTCGAAGCCGCCGGTGTCGGGGGTGTCGACCCCGCAGCCCTCGGCGAACGTCACCTTGGCGTCCGGGAGTTCGGCGCGCAGCGCCTCCAGGACGGTCGGGATCTCGATGCCCATCGGGATGTCGGGGTGGTGGGTGAGGACGTGGGACGGGAAGGAGTAGCAGCCGAGCATCGCCAGGGCGTCGGCCGCCCGCGGGCCGACCACCGCGATGCGCGTGTCGGGGGAGAGGGGCAGGACGCCGTCCGGGTTGTCCAGCAGCACCACCGACTCCTCGGCGAGGCGGCGGGCGAGCGCGCGGTTCGCCGTCGAGTCGAGGTCGATGCGGCCGGTGGGCTCGGGGGTCCAGTCCTCGTCCAGCAGGCCCAGTTCGCACTTCTGGATCAGGACGCGGCGGGCGGCGCGGTCGATGAGCGCCTCCGGGATCTCGCCCGCCCGCACGGCCTCCAGCAGGGGCTTGCCGTAGCACTTCAGCGTGGGCAGTTCGACGTCGAGGCCCGCCGCGAGGGCCGCGTGGGCCGCCTCCGCCTCGGTGCCGGCGACCCGGTGCTGGCTCTGCAGGAAGCCGACGCCGAAGTAGTCGGCGACCACCGTGCCGGTGAACTCCCAGCGGTCCCGCAGGAGTTCGGTGAGCAGGCCGGGGTCGGCGGAGGCCGGGATGCCGTCGGTGTCGGTGTAGGCGGCCATCACCGAGCGCGCCCCGCCCTCGCGCAGCGCCAGCTCGAACGGCGGCAGCGTCACATCGGCGAACTCGCGCACGCCCGCCCGGACGGGCGCCAGGTTGCGGGCGCCCGCGGAGGACGCGTACCCGGCGAAGTGCTTGAGCGTGGCGACCACGCCGGCCGACTCCAGGCCCCGGACATACGCGGCGCCGACCGTGCCGACCAGGTAAGGGTCCTCGCCGATGGTCTCCTCGACCCGTCCCCAGCGCGGGTCGCGGACGACATCCAGGACGGGGGCCAGGCCCTGGTGGACACCGACCGCGCGCAGGTCGCGGCCGATGTGCCGGGCCATCTCCTCCACCAGCGGCGGGTCGAAGGCGGCGCCCCAGGCGAGCGGCACCGGATAGGCGGTCGCCTGCCAGGCGGTGAAGCCGGCGAGGCACTCCTCGTGCGCGAGCGCGGGAATGCCGAAGCGGCCCGCCTGAGCGATACGGCGCTGGGCGCGGGCCAGTGCCTGCGCGCCCAGCGCCGGGTCCACGGGGGCGGTGCCGAAGGGACGGGTGAGCTGGCCCAGGCCGTGGGTGATCAGCTCGTCCCAGTCGTAGTCGGCGGTCATCTCACGTTGCAGCGGGGCGACGCCGTCCCCGTCGGTGCTGGCGCCCACCCACACGCCGTACAGCTGGGCGGTCTTCTCCTCCAGGGTCATCCGGGAGAGGAGGTCGTCGACGCGGGCGGCGGCGGTCAGGGCGGGGTCACGCCAAGGCGCGGTGGTCATGAAACTCCTGTCGGGTCGAACGACCTCTCACGAAGGGCTCGCACGAACGTCTCTCGCGAATGTTTCGATATGTAATCCGAATGTTTTGGGAACCTAGGCCGGTGAGAAGGGTTCGTCAAGAGGTCGTGCAGGGATACGATCGCCGCCATGACACCCCCGGAGCCCGGTGAAACCCGGACAGCAGGACGCTCGACGCAGACCGCGACGCTCGCCGAGATCGCCCGTGAGGCCGGCGTCTCGGCGCCGACTGTTTCGAAGGTCCTCAACGGACGGGCCGACGTCGCCCCGGCCACCCGCACCCGAGTGGAAGAACTGCTGCGTGCCCACGGCTATCGCCGACGGCGGGCCGAGGCCAGCCGGTCCCCCCTCATCGACCTGGTCTTCCACGAGCTGGAGAGCGCCTGGGCGATGGAGGTCATCCGGGGTGTGGAGAACGTGGCGCGGGACGCCGGGCTGAGCGTGGTGCTCAGCGAGAGCGCGGGGCGGCTCACCCCGGGGCGGACCTGGGCCGACCAGGTCGCCGCCCGCCGGCCGCACGGCGTCATCCTCGTGCTGTCCGGTCTGGACGAGTCGCAGCGCGCCCTGCTGACCAGCCGGTCCATCCCGTTCGTCGTCATGGACCCGGCCGGCGACCCGGGCGCCGACGTGCCGTCCATCGGCGCCACCAACTGGCAGGGCGGCCTCGCCGCCACCCGGCACCTGGTCGAGCTCGGCCACACCCGGATCGGGGCCATCAGCGGCCCGTCCCGGATGATGTGCAGCCGCGCCCGCGTCGACGGCTACCGGGCCGCGCTGGAGACCGCCGGGCTGCCCGTCGACCCCGCGCTGATCAAGACCGGTGACTTCCACCACGAGGCCGGGTACCGGCTGGGCCTGGACCTGCTGCGCCGCGAGGACCGGCCCACCGCCGTCTTCGCCGGCAACGACCTCCAGGCGCTCGGGCTGTACGAGGCCGCGCGTGAGCTGGGGCTGCGCATTCCGGAGGACCTGAGCGTCGTCGGGTTCGACGATCTGCCGGTCGCGCCCTGGGTGGGGCCGCCGCTGACGACCGTACGGCAGCCGCTCACCGAGATGGCCGAGGCGGCGGCGAAGCTGGTGCTCGACCTCGCGCGCGAGGAGGGGACGCCGGCGGCGACGCGGGTGGAGCTGGCGACGAGCCTGGTGGTGCGCAGCAGTACGGGAGCGCCTCCGGCGGTTTAGCGCACGGGAGGCTGGTGCTGTAGTGGCGCGTGTTTCGTGGCGTCCGATGCTGCCCCGAAGTCAATCGGTTGTTCGACCGAAACTTTCGGAGACGGTGGCGCTGGGTTGAGAAAAGTGAGATTTTCCGAAGAAAGCCGACCGGGGCAGTGCCCTCGTAATAATTCGGACTTACGTTCCTCTCCGTGAATGGAGACGACGAAGGCAGACCAGCGGGCCGGCGGCGGACACGGATACTCAAAGCCGCCGGCCTCACTCTCGCGGGCGTACTGGTGGCGGGAGCCGCGGCGGGCGGCTGGGCGTACTGGCATCTGAACGGCAACATCAAGAGCGTCGACATCGACCAGGCGCTCGGCGACGACCGCCCGCCGAAGGTCACGGTGACGCCCTCTCCCTCGGCGTCCGAAAGTCCGTTGCCGACCGAGGCCCTCAACATCCTGGTCCTCGGCTCCGACTCGCGCAGCGGCAAGGAGAACCAGGCACTCGGCGGCGGCGACAGCACCGGCGCCCGCTCCGACACGGCGATGGTCGTGCACGTCGACGCGGGCCGCACCGAGGCGACGGTCGTCAGCATCCCGCGCGACACCCTCGTGACCCGGCCGTCCTGCCCGCTGAAGGACGGGGGCTCGACGGCGGTGGCGTACAACGCGATGTTCAACACCGCCTACTCGGTGGGCGGCCCGGTCTGCGCCGTGAAGACCGTCGAGTCGATCACGAACGTCCGCATGGACCACTACATCGAGATCGACTTCTCCGGCTTCGCGAAACTGGTGAACGCCCTCGGCGGCGTCACGGTCACGACGGACGAGGACATCGACGACTCCAGCAGCCACCTCACCCTGAAGGCCGGCACCCACCACCTGAACGGCAAGCAGGCCCTCGCACTCGCCCGCACCCGGCACGGCATCGGCGACGGCAGCGACCTCGGCCGCATCGGCCTCCAGCAGAAGCTGGTCAGGGCCCTGCTGGAGCAGATCGCCTCGACGAACCTGCTCACCTCGCCCACCAAGCTCTACTCGGTCGCCGACGCGATCACCGGCAGCCTCACCACCGACACCGGACTCGACTCCCTCTCCGAGCTGATGAGCCTCGGCCAGAGCCTGAAGGGCCTGTCGGCGGACCAGGTGAAGACGGTGATGATGCCGGTCGTCCAGGCGCCCTCGGACCACAACCGGGTGGTGGCGGAGGAGCCGGCGGCGAGCAAGCTCTGGAAGTCGCTGCGGTGACTACAACCCACCGAGGGGGCGGCGCGTCTTGAGCGGTGACCGTGTCGCCGTGCTGAGAGGCTCGCCCCGTGTTCTCCCTTCGTACATACGGCCGTTGGGCGCTGCCGCTGGCGGCGGGCCTCCTCTCGCTGGGCGCCCTGCCCGCCACCGCCGAGGCCTCGACGCCGGCCCCCGTCCGTGACGACTTCGACGGCGACGGCTACCAGGACCTCGCGGTCGGCGCCCCCGGAGGCACGGTGGGCGGACTCCAGGACGCGGGCTACGTCGTCGTCATGTACGGCGGCCCGCACGGCCTGTCGGCGGACCGGCGGACGGTCGTCAGCCGCGCCACCGCCGGCGTCCCCGGCAGCCCCGCCAAGGGCGAGAGGTTCGGCACCCAGCTGACCAAGGGCGACCTGGACGGCGACGGCAGGGCGGACCTGGTCGTCGGCCACGTCTCCGCCACCCGCTCGGCCGTGGTGGTGTGGGGAGCGAAGGGCGGCCTCACGGGCGGTACGGCCCTGCCCGCGTCCTCGACCCAGGCGGGCGACTTCGACGGCGACGGCACACTCGACCTGGCCCTGTTCAAGGGCGGCCGCGCCCAGGGCGACGACCCGCTCGGCACGACGGCGACGGTGTGGACGGGCCCGCTGACCCGCGCCGGCAAGCCGGCCGGTACGCGGGGACTGGACCCGGCGGGATTGCAGTACGTCGACGTCTGGGACGGCGCGACCGGCGACGTGAACGCCGACGGCCGCGACGAACTCGCGCTGAAGGTGTACTGCGGCGACGGCAGCTACTGCACCCGCCTCTACACCGGCTCGCCCACGGGTCTGGCTCCCGCGGCCGGCGGTACGTTCCCGGGCGGGGGCGGCGGCATGGCCTTCGGCGACTTCGACGGCGACGGGTACGGAGACCTGGCGGTCGGCAACGCGCCGGACTCGTCGGTGACGGTGGCGTCGGGCTCGGCGTCGGGCCTGGCACCGAGCGGGAGTTGGCACCGGTACACCCAGGACAGCCCCGGCGTGCCGGGAGCGTACGAGGACGTCGACTTCTTCGGCACCTCGGTCTCGGCCGGTGACATCAACGGCGACGGCCGCGACGACCTGGCGGTGGGCGCGCCGGGCGAGGAGATCGGGTACGACGACGGGGCGGGCATCGTCGACGTCCTCTACGGCACGGAGGCCGGTCTGACCGGGACCGGGTCTCAGGCGTTCACACAGAACACGGCCGGGGTGCCGGGGGCGGTGGAACCGGGGGACGGTTTCGGCGGCGCGGTCCGGCTCCTGGACACCAACGGGAACGGCCACGCGGACCTGGCGGCTTCGGCCGTGGGCGAGAACTCGCGGGCGGGGGCGGTGTGGTCGTTGCGGGGGCGGGCGACGGGGGTGGTGACGGATGCGGGGTTCGTGTTCGGGGGGCGGTCGGTGGGGGCGCCGTATGCGAAGGCGGCGTTCGGGTTCGAGCTCAACTAGACCTCACTAGGCCTCGCTAGACCTCACCAGATCTCACTAGACCTCTCTGACCTGCGCAAACGACCCCGCAAAAAAATCTTCGGGAAATTTCGGCGAGTGTGTCGATCCCGGTGTCTCCCGATCGACGCATGGTTGAGCGGCCGGAAAAAGAAGCTCCGGCCCCGACCCAAGGAGCCCCAGATGCCCCGTTTCCTCTCCCTCGTGCAGATCGACGAGTCCAACGCCCCCGCCGAAGGCCCCAGCCCCGAGCTGATGGAACGCATGGGCGCGCTGATCGAGGAGATCACCAAGGCCGGTGTCATGCTCGACACCGCCGGTCTGACGCCGTCCTCGCAGGGCACCCGCGTGCACTGGGAGGGCGGGAAGATCTCCGTCACCGACGGGCCCTTCACCGAGGCCAAGGAGGTCGTCGGCGGGTACGCGCTCATGCAGTGCAAGGACAAGGCCGAGGCGCTGGAGTGGACCAAGCGGTTCCTCCAGGTCCACGAGGAGTACTGGACGGTCACCTGCGAGGTGCGGGAGATCGCGGAGGGCTGAGCCCGCCTTGGCCCGGGGCGTCCACGGGTGTTCGATGGGGGACTGTGAGCCCACAGTCCCCCGGCGGCACCGAGATCGACGTACGCCGCGCCATCGAGACCGTCTTCCGTATCGAGTCCCCGCGCATCGTCGCCGCCGTCACCCGCGTCGTCCGTGACGTCGGCATCGCCGAGGAACTCGCCCAGGACGCCCTCGTCGCCGCCCTGGAGCAGTGGCAGCGCGACGGTGTCCCCGACAACCCGGGCGCCTGGCTCATGACCACCGCCCGGCGTCGCGCCGTCGATCTGGTCCGGCGCCGGGAGAACTACGCCCGCAAGCTCCAGGAGATCGGGCGGGAGATGCCGGAGGCGGCTCCGCCGGAGGAGCCCACCGACCCCGACGACATCGACGACGACCTGCTGCGGCTCGTCTTCACCACCTGCCACCCGGTGCTCTCCGCCGAGGCCCGCGTCGCCCTCACCCTCCGTCTCCTCGGTGGGCTCACGACAGCCGAGATCGCGCGTGCCTTCCTCGTCCCGGAGGCGACCGTCGCCCAGCGGATCGTCCGCGCCAAACGCACCCTCGCCACCAAGAACGTCGCCTTCGAGGTGCCGTACGGACCCGAACGCGAGGCCCGGCTGACCGACGTCCTCGATGTCATTTACCTCGTCTTCAACGAGGGGTACTCCGCCACCGCCGGTGACGACTGGCTGCGGCCGGGGCTGTGCGAGGACGCGCTGCGGCTGGCCCGGGTGCTGGCCGGGCTGATGCCCAAGGAGCCCGAAGTGCACGGTCTCGCCGCGTTGTTGGAGTTCCAGGCGTCCCGTGCCGCCGCCCGTACCGGGCCGGACGGCGAACCCGTCCTCCTCAAGGACCAGAACCGCCGCCGCTGGAACCGCATGCTCATCGCCCGCGGGATCAGGGCCCTTGAGCGGGCGGGGGCCACGGCCACCGGCGCCCCCGGCCCGTACGTCCTCCAGGCCACCGTCGCCGCCTGCCACGCGCACGCCCACACCTACGAGGAGACCGACTGGGCCACCATCGCCACCCTGTACGGCCTGCTCGCCGCCCGCGCCCCGTCGCCGGTCGTCGAACTCAACCGTGCGGTCGCCGTGTCGATGGCCGAGGGGCCGGAAGCGGCCCTGGGGATCGTCGACGGCCTGGCCCCCCACCTGCCCGACTACCACCTGCTGCCCAGCGTCCGCGGCGACCTGCTGGCCCGTCTCGGCCGTACGGCGGAGGCGCGGGCGGAGTTCGAGCGGGCGGTGGGGCTGGCGGGGAACGAACGGGAGCGGGAGCTGTTGCGAGAGAAGCTGCGGTCGCTGCTCGCACGATGAGCGTCGGATCATCCGCAGAACCCCATTCCCTTCCTGGTCAGGGACGGTTTACAGTGGCGCGGCTGCCGCAGCCGGCGTGACGCCTTCCGCGGTGCGGCAGCACTCCGACACCCGTGGGGGGTACATACACGTGCGATCTTCTGGATCCACCAGGCCGGTCAGACCTGCCGCGCGCCGCAGACTCGTCGCGCTCACCGCCGTAACGGCCCTCGCTGCCGGCACCGCCACCGCGCTCGCCCCGGGCGCCTCGGCCGACGTCGCCGGATGGCCGGCCACCGACGGCGCCATCGCAGTCGTCAACGACGGCATCACCTTGGTCGACACCGAGGGCGCGGGCTCCGCGTACGTCACCCGGGGCTCCGACGACGAGGCGCCCGCCTGGGCACCTGACGGCAGCCGCGTCGTCTTCGAGCAGGCCGGAACCCTGCGTACGGCGAGTGTCGCCGGAGGTGCTTCGACCCTGGTCTACGACGGTGTGTACAACGGCCGTTCGCCGTCCCACCCGACGTACTGGGGTTCCGGCAGCCGGATCGTCTTCTCCGCCGCCAAGAAGCTGTACTACGTTCCGTCCGCCGGCGGGACGGCGACAGCCCTGCTGCCCAGCGGCGCCGGCTGTGACACCCACCCGAGCGCCGCCGCGGTCAGCGGGGTCGTGGCCTTCCAGCGGGGCGGCGCGTCCTGCTCCGGCACGACCCCGTCGATCGTGCTCTACGACGCCGCCACCGGCCGGCAGACCACCCTGGTCACCGACGCCGCCGCGCCCGCCCTGTCGCCCGACGGCACCAGACTCGCCTTCGTTCGCCGTGTCGACGGTCACGCCCAGCTGTTCTCCGTCAACACCGACGGCACGGGTGAGCGCCGGCTCACCCAGGACACCGCGGACTACGACTCCGTATCCTGGGCGCCCGCGAGCGACCGGCTGGTGGTCCACTTCGACCACAAGGAGACCGAGACCGGCGGCTGCTGCATGACGGGCAACGTCGTGCTGACCCTCACCGCGGACGGGGTGAGCGAGGGCACCGTCTTCCCGTACGGCGGCCGCTCGCCCGCCTGGCAGCCGCTGCGCAAGAACGGCGTGGGCCGGGTCTGGGGCGCCGACGTCTACGGCAGCAACATCGCCGCGTCCCGCTGGACCTGGAACACCGTCGGCCAGAGCGAGGCAGGCCTCAAGAACGCCTCGTCCGCCGTGCTGGTCTCCAGGGACAGCCAGGCCTACGCGCTGACCTCCCCGGCGCTCGCCGGCAAGAAGGGCGGCCCGGTCCTGCTGACCTCGGCCACCTCGCTGTCCTCGGCGGTGCAGACCGAGCTGAAGCGGGTCCTCAAGCCCGGTGCCCCGGTCTACCTCGTCGGCGGCACGTCGATCCTGAGCAGTGCCGTCGCCTCGAAGGTCACCTCGCTCGGCTTCACCCCCAAGCGCCTTGCGGGTACGTCCCGTTACTCGACCTCGGTGGCGGTCGCGAAGGCGATCACCAGTGCCCCGACCCACGTCTTCCTCGCCACCGGCACCGACTACCACTCGGCGCTCGCGGCGGCTTCCGCGGCCGGTGCGCTGGGCAAGAGCGGCAAGGCCGTCGTCGTCCTCAACGAGGGCAACAAGCTGACCACGTCCGTGAAGTCGTACCTCAACGGTCTCGACCCGCGCGAGACGCTCGTCATCCCGGTCGGCGGCTCCGCGAAGTACGCGCTGACGCACACGACGTTCTCCCACTGGCCCTCGACGTACACCTACTACCCGGTCACGGGGAGCACCCACGAGGCCACGGCGGCCGCGCTCGCCCGCTTCTGGTGGGGCGGCCCGCGCAACGCCGCGCTGGCCTCGGTCGACAGCTGGCGTGGCGGTACCTCCGCCGCGGCGGCGATGAACGTCTACGGCCCCCTGCTGTGGACGAAGGTCGACGCGCTCTCCGCCGACACGAAGTCGTACCTGGTCAAGGGGGCCGCGAGCCTCACCTACCTGGCCGTCTTCGGCGGCACCGGGTCGGTGTCGACGCCCGCGCTGAACTCCGCGGGCGGCGCGATCAGTGCCGCCGGCGACCAGTGGGGCTACACGCCGTTCTACAACGGCCTGGAGCCCACGGCGGCGAACTCCGGCGCCCTGGCCGCGACCAAGGCGAGCCCGGGCATCGCCGCGCTGCGGACGACAGCCACCAGGTAGCGGCGCTCAGGCGGGGGCTCCGAGCAGCATGGTCGGTGCCCCCGCGACCCGGGTCAGGAACACGGTCGCCTCGGCCTTCCCGTTCGGCTTCGGCAGTACCTTCCGCCGCAGTTCCTCCGGCTCCACCGCCGACCCCCGCTTCTTCACCGTCAGGATGCCGACCCCCCGCTCCCGCAGCAGCGCCTTCAACTTCTTCACGTTGAAGGGGAGTTGGTCGGTGATCTCGTAGGCGGTGGCGTACGGGGTCACGTGCGGTTCGTCCGCGGTGATGTACGCGATCGTCTCGTCGATCAGCCCGCCCGTCAGTTCCTCGGCCACCTCGGCGACCAGGTGAGCGCGGATGACGGCGCCGTCGGGCTCGTACAAGTACCGTCCGACGGGCCGGACTTCCGGGTCGGGGAGGCCGCGGCCGAGCAGGGTGCGCGGGCCCGGGAGCAGCGTTGCGCGGACGGCGCCCGGCTCCGTGCCGAACCACAGCACCGCCTCCTTCACGTCCCCGCCGTCCGAGATCCACTCGGCCTCGGCCTCCGCCGGGATCGCCTCGTGGGGGATGCCGGGCGCGATCTTCAGGGCGGCGTGGCGTGCCTTCGTCGCCGCCTGTACGGCCCAGGAGAGGGGCGGGGAGTAGGCCTCGGGGTCGAAGATGCGGCCCCGGCCGCCGCGTCGTGCCGGGTCCACGAACACCGCGTCGTACGGGGACGTGTCGATGTCCGTGACGTCGGCCTCCCGTACCTCGATCAGGTCGGCCAGGCCCAGCGCCTCCGCGTTCGCGTGGGCCGCGGCGGCCGTGAGGGGGTCGCGGTCCACCGCCAGGACCCTGATGCCGGCCCGTGCGAGGGCGATCGCGTCGCCGCCGATGCCGGAGCACAGGTCGGCGACGGACCGCACACCCAGCGCCCGGAAGCGCTCGGCCCGGTAGGTGGCCACGCTCGCCCGCGTCGACTGCTCGACGCCGTTCGGGGTGAAGAACATCCGCCCGGCGTCCTCGGCCCCGAACTTCGCCGCCGCCCGCTGCCGCAGCCGCGCCTGGCCGAGCGCCGCCGACACCAGGTCGGCGGGGTGGTCGCGGCGCAGCCGGGTGGCGACGGCGAGTTCGTCGGCGGGCGCGGTGCCGCGCACTTCGTCGAGGAGGGCGCGGCCCTCGGGGGTGAGGAGGGGGGCGAGGTCGTTCACCGCCTCATTGTGAGCCAGTCGGAGGACCGTATGCCTCCGGCGGCGGTGTCGGGCCGGGATAGCGGTGGTGAACTGCGAAGATCCGGCGCCATGGGATCAGTAGGACAAGATGACAAAAGCCGGGCCGCATGGAGCCCTCGGGGCGGTCTGTGGAGTCTGCGCGGCACCCTCGCCGTCCTCGCCCTCGCCGCGGTCGCCTCCGGCTGTGCGCAGGGCGGCGACAGTGCCAAGGTCCGTCCCGCGCCCGGCCAGCAGCCCCTGAAGGCGCCCCCGGCCCGCGCCCTCGACGCGTACGCCACGAAGCTGCGCGCCTCCGTGGCCGTCGCGAAGCGGTGGGGGCTGAACAGGGCCCCGCTGGCCGCCCCGGCGCCGCCCGCGAAGAAGCCGCGGATCACCACCCGCAAGGGCTTCGAGGTCGACGGGCACGAGGAGCGGGGGCTGCCGCCCGTCTTCACCACGATCCCCACCCAGCAGAAGATCGTCTTCCTCACCATCGACGACGGCGCCGAGAAGGACCCGGCGTTCCTGCGGATGATGAGCGAGTTGAAGATCCCGTACACCGCCTTCCTCAGCGACTACCTGGTCAAGGAGGACTACGGGTACTTCAAGCGGATGCGGGACCGGGGTGTCGTGCTCAACAACCACACCCTCCACCACCCCTATCTGCCGGGGCTGTCCTACGGCCGTCAGAAGCGCGAGATCTGCGGCATGCAGGACGTGATCGAGAAGCACTACGGCAAGCGGCCGCTGCTGTTCCGCCCGCCGTTCGGGAACTACAACGAGGACACCCTGGTCGCGGCGAAGGCCTGCGGGGTGAAGTACGCGCCGATCTGGAACGAGGAGGTCTTCGTCGATCACTGGGAGTACCGGGAGTGGGACCGGAGGATCCACCCGGGCGACATCGTGCTGAGTCACTTCCGCGGCCGGGAGGAGTGGAAGGGCACGATGCCGGACATGGTCAGGCGCTTTCTGAACAAGATCACGGCCGAGGGGTACGCGGTGGCACGGCTGGAGGACTACTTGTGAGGGCCTTGACGGCCGCTGTGGCGGTGGTTCTGCTGGTGACCGGCTGCGCCCAGTCCGTCGACCCCATCGAACGGCTGGGCAAGAAGGCGGTGACGTACGGCGCGAAGGGGGTGCGGTCCGGGCCCGAGGTGCCGGTCGTGAAACGCGTCCGCACCTCCGACAAGGTGGTCTTCCTGACGTACGACGACGGCGTCGAGCAGGACCCGCGGTTCGTGGAGTTCGTGCGGCAACGGCGGCTGCCGGTCAGCATGTTCCTCACGGACAGCGTCGTCGGGCCGGGGTACGGCCACTTCGCCCGCCTCCAGTCGGTCGGCGCCTCCATCCAGAACCACACCCTCGACCACACCGCCCTGCGCGGCCTGCCGTACGCCAGCCAGCGCCACGAGATCTGCGGCCAGCAGGACAAACTCGGCTCCCGTTTCGGGGTGCGCCCCCGCCTCTTCCGCCCGCCCTACGGGACGTACGACACCACGACCCTGCGCGCCGCCACGGACTGCGGCGTCGGCGCGGTCGTCCTGTGGCGGGCGGCGATGGAGGGCGACCACCTGACCTACGGCACCGGCCCGCACCGCCTGCTCCCCGGCGACATCGTCTCCCTGCCGTCCACGGAGACGACGGGCCTCACGCTGGTGGAGCGGACGACCCGGCTGCTGCGGGAGGTCGAGGGGGCGGGGCTGAAGGTGGGGAGGCTGGAGGACTACCTCTGACTGGAGGACTGCCTCTGAGCCGTGCGGGGCGCCCGATGTAGGGACGCGATTAGCAGTCCGCTTGACCGAGTGCTAATCGCGGTCATAGTCTCGGGTCTGGCACTCCCCCCTGGAGAGTGCCAATAGCGACGGGCAGGTCCGGCACCCGCGACGACGGATCGACCTGGTCGCCACCTCAGACAGTTAACCCCGTGAGATCTCCGAAGGGGGAGGTCGGATCGTGACGACCGCCAGCTCCAAGGTTGCCATCAAGCCGCTCGAGGACCGCATCGTGGTCCAGCCGCTCGACGCCGAGCAGACCACGGCCTCTGGCCTGGTCATCCCGGACACCGCGAAGGAGAAGCCCCAGGAGGGCGTCGTCCTCGCCGTGGGCCCGGGCCGCTTCGAGAACGGCGAGCGCCTGCCGCTCGACGTCAAGACCGGCGACATCGTGCTGTACAGCAAGTACGGCGGCACCGAGGTGAAGTACAACGGCGAGGAGTACCTCGTCCTCTCGGCTCGCGACGTGCTCGCGATCATCGAGAAGTAATTCACCGGCTTCCTTACCGAAGCACATCTTGCTTGTGAGCTGCGCCCCGGGTTCCCGCGTCCTTATGAAGCCGGGCGTCCGGGGCGCAGTTCGTTTCACCCACGTTTTCCGAGAGGGCTGAACCGCTCCCATGGCGAAGATCCTGAAGTTCGACGAGGACGCCCGTCGCGCCCTCGAGCGCGGCGTCAACAAGCTGGCCGACACGGTCAAGGTGACGATCGGCCCCAAGGGCCGCAACGTCGTCATCGACAAGAAGTTCGGCGCGCCCACCATCACCAACGACGGTGTCACGATCGCCCGCGAGGTCGAGATCGACGACCCGTACGAGAACCTCGGCGCGCAGCTGGTGAAGGAGGTGGCGACCAAGACCAACGACATCGCGGGTGACGGCACCACCACCGCCACCGTGCTCGCCCAGGCGCTGGTCCGCGAGGGCCTGAAGAACGTCGCCGCGGGTGCCTCCCCGGCGCTGCTGAAGAAGGGCATCGACGCGGCCGTAGCCGCCGTGTCGGAGGACCTTCTGGCCACCGCCCGTCCGATCGACGACAAGGCGGACATCGCCGCCGTCGCCGCGCTGTCCGCCCAGGACCAGCAGGTCGGCGAGCTCATCGCCGAGGCGATGGACAAGGTCGGCAAGGACGGTGTCATCACCGTCGAGGAGTCCAACACCTTCGGTCTGGAGCTGGACTTCACCGAGGGCATGGCCTTCGACAAGGGCTACCTGTCCCCGTACTTCGTCACCGACCAGGAGCGTATGGAGGCCGTCCTCGACGACCCGTACATCCTGATCAACCAGGGCAAGATCTCCTCGATCCAGGACCTGCTGCCGCTGCTGGAGAAGGTCATCCAGGCCGGCGCCTCCAAGCCGCTGCTGATCATCGCCGAGGACGTCGAGGGCGAGGCCCTGTCGACCCTGGTCGTCAACAAGATCCGCGGCACCTTCAACGCCGTCGCGGTGAAGGCCCCCGGCTTCGGCGACCGCCGCAAGGCGATGCTCCAGGACATGGCGGTCCTCACCGGCGCCACGGTCATCTCCGAGGAGGTCGGCCTCAAGCTCGACCAGGCCGGTCTGGACGTGCTGGGCTCCGCCCGCCGCGTGACGATCACCAAGGACGACACGACCATCGTCGACGGCGCCGGCGACTCCGCCGACGTCGTGGGCCGCGTCAACCAGATCAAGGCCGAGATCGAGAACACGGACTCCGACTGGGACCGCGAGAAGCTCCAGGAGCGCCTCGCGAAGCTGGCCGGCGGCGTGTGCGTGATCAAGGTCGGCGCCGCCACCGAGGTGGAGCTGAAGGAGAAGAAGCACCGTCTGGAGGACGCCATCTCCGCGACCCGCGCCGCGGTCGAGGAGGGCATCGTCTCCGGTGGTGGCTCCGCGCTCGTCCACGCCGCCAAGGTCCTCGAGGGCGGTCTGGGCAAGACCGGCGACGAGGCCACCGGTGTCGCCGTCGTCCGCAAGGCCGTCGTCGAGCCGCTGCGCTGGATCGCCGAGAACGCCGGCCTGGAGGGCTACGTCATCACCTCCAAGGTCGCCGAGCTCGACAAGGGCCAGGGCTTCAACGCCGCGACCGGCGAGTACGGCGACCTGGTGAAGGCCGGCGTCATCGACCCGGTCAAGGTCACCCGCTCCGCCCTGGAGAACGCCGCCTCCATCGCCTCCCTCCTGCTCACGACCGAGACCCTGGTCGTCGAGAAGAAGGAAGAGGAGGAGCCGGCCGCCGCGGGTCACTCCCACGGCCACTCCCACTGAGGCTTCGCACGCCTGACGGAAAGCCCCCGGCCCGCGCCCAGCGGACCGGGGGCTTTCCCGTACCCGCTACTGCTCCAGGTCGTCCAGCACGCCCAGCTGCGCCATCAGCCCGAGCCGGTCGTACTGCCACCACCCCTCGGCGAGCTTCCCGCCGGGAGCGCACCGGTGAATGGTGGTGCCCGTCATGGACACCCGCTTCCCCGTGGCCGGGATTCCCATGAAGTCCCCGGTGTGCGTGCCGCGCCAGGTCCACCGGGTGCACACACGGTCGCCCTGGGTCAGCTGATCGTCGATCGTGAAGTCGAAGTCGAAGCCGCTCTTCCACATCTCGACCTCGCGCCGCACCGCGTCCAGCCCGATCACGTCCTGCTCGTTGGCCGGATCATGATCGTGGTAGTCCTCGATCAGCAGCCCGTCGAACGACGGCACCTCCGGCCCGCCCAGCGCCTCGAAGAAGCGCCGCGCCCCGGCGGCGTACAGCTGCTCGTCCCGGACGACGTCGAGGTCCGTGAACGTCGGCATCCCGTCGCAGAGAGCGACCATCTCCTGGAAGATCCGGTCCGTCTCGGGCAGGTTCGAGTTCCGCATCGCCTCCTCGTACGACGGGAACTCCACGATCTCGATGAAGTGCGACGCGTCCGAGCGGTCCTTGCCGATGACGTCGTGCGTCGCGGTCCGCTTCCCCTTGGTCTGTTCGACCCACCTGTCCATCAGCTGGTTCATCTCGTCGAACCGGCTGGTCCTGCAGTCGATGAGCTGTACGAAGGTCATGGTCGTGCCTCCGGCCTCCACGGGTCCGGCAGATAAGGCCATTCTCCTCCCATGGGGCCACGATCTCCATATTGGCCCTGTGGCTCCACTCGCGATCAAGCCAGACTCATGACCGATCCAAGGAGGAGGAATCCGTAATGACGAAGCTTGATCGGTCCCGACTCGAGAGCCTGGCCGAGGAATTGATGGAGAAGCAGTTCCAGCGCGTCACCAAGCTGCGCGAACTGCACGCGGGCGAATGGACCGACCGGGACTACTACATTCGTCACATCACCGAGACGGTGCTGCGTATTCGGCTGAACAACGAGGTCGACACCTACGCCCTCTTCAAGGTCGGCTCGAAGGACGACAGCCTCGCCGCCAAGCTCGCCCAGTACCTGGCCGAGGAGTTCGGGCACGAGGGCATGTTCACCCGTGACCTCAACAAGTTCGGGTTCACCAGCGAGCAGCTGGAGGCCACCGACGTCTTCCCGGCGACCAAGCAGCTCATGGGCTACCTGCGCCTGGAGGCCGACAAGCGCGGTCCCGCGCCCACGACGGTCTGGGACTGGTTCGTCGAGTGGTACTCGGACCGCTACAACCAGATCATCACCAACAAGGCGGCCGAGGAGTTCGGCACCGAATTCACCCAGGGCACCCAGACGCACCTGGACTTCGACGAGTCGCACGACCACGACGAGCTGATGTTCCGCACCGTTTCCCAGGCGGTCGAGGGATTCGGCTCCGCGGAGCAGGCGTACGCCGATCTCGCCACGTACATCGAGCTGATCGGTGATTACTTCCAGGAGCTCTACGACTCCACGGTCGGCGCCCGGGAACTGGCCTCCGCCTGATTCGGAAGAAAGCTCGGCGGACGGCCCGGTAATTCCAGTTCAGCGATCTCACGGTAATTCCGGGCCGTCCGTCGGCCAGAGCGGAGAAACACACTCATCATGTCTGCACAGAGAATTCTGGTCGTCGAGCCGATGTCCTCGGCGAACGGTCTGATCCTCGCCGCCCACCAGCAGGGTTTCGAGGTCGTCGTGGCCTCCCACCACAGTGGTGACCGCACCATCCCGGAGACCCTGCGCGCGTACATCGACGAGCTGCTGGTCGTCGACACCAACGACGAGGCCGCGCTCACCGAGGTGGTGACCGAGGCCCATGGGCGCCGGCCGCTGACCGGCATCCTGCCCGGCTTCGAGTTCTACGTGGACAGCGTCGCCCGCCTCGCGCACCGGCTCGGTCTGCCCGGTCTGCCGGTGGAGACGGTGGCGGCGCTGCGCGACAAGTCCGTCATGCGGGCCCGCGCCGCGGCCGCCGGCCTGCGCGTGCCCCGCTACGCGGAGGCGTCCGGCCTCGACGAACTGCTCGCCGCCGCGGCCCACGTCGGCTACCCCGCCGTGCTCAAGCCCGCCGCCTCGGCCGGCAGTGTGCACGTCAGCCGGGTCGACGACGAGGACGGGCTGCGGCGCGCCTACGACTGGCTGGTCTCCGACACCCGCACCGACGCGGGCCGCGGCCTGGACGGGCGGGTGCTCCTGGAGGAGTACGTCGCCGGTCCCGAGATCAGCGTCGAGGGGTACGTCACCGACGGCGAGGTCGTCATCTCGGCCCTCACCACGAAACTCCTCGGCCCCGAGCCGCACTTCGTCGAGATCGGCATGGTCGTCCAGCACGAGACCGACCCGGAGACCCGGGCCAGGATCGAGGCGTACGTCGTCGACCTGTGCCGGGCCCTCAACATCCCCCTCGGCATCTTCCACTGCGAACTGCGGCTGCCCGAGGGCGACCCGGTGCTGATCGAGATCGGCGCCCGGCTCGCCGGACACCGCATCCCGCATCTGGTGGAGCTCGCCACGGGCACCTCGCTGACCCGGATCATGCTGGCCCACTACACCGGCCAGGACCCCGCCGAGCTGGGCGCGTTCACGGCCCCGCGGGCCAAGACCGCGGCCATCCACTGCTTCACCGCGGAGGGGCTCGAAACCTTCCACCGGGTCGCCGGCGCCGAGGAACTGCGCGAGGCCCCCGATGTGCTGGAGGTCTCCGTCTACTACCGGGAGGGCGAGGAGATCCCGCCCGCCGAGGACTTCCGGGCGCTGCTCGGCCATGTGGTCTTCGCGGCCGAGTCGCACACGGCGGCCCTGGAGCGCATCGAGGCGCTCGGCCGGGAGGTGCGCGTTGAGTAGCCCCACCTATCTGGTTCTCAACCGGTACGACGACGAGTTCGGCGAGTACCACCGGTTCGTCGAGCCCGGCAGCTGCCGACTGGCGTACGTGACGCTCCCGTACGGCGTGCCGGTCCTGGACGCCGACAGTGCTCTGGACCTGGTCGTCGTCGACGACCTGGAGTTCGACACCGTCCTGCCGATCGCCCGCCGCCTCGTGGCGCGGTACGGCGCGTTCGACGGTGTGGTGGGGCTGTCGGAGTACGACGTGCTCACCGCGGCGCGGCTGCGCGTCGCGCTGGGCGTGCCCGGCTGGCGGCCCGACTTCGTCACGGCGTTCCGTGACAAGCCGCGGATGAAGGAGCTGGTCGGTGCCGCCGGGCTGCGGGTGCCGAGGTTCTGTGATCTGGACGCCGGGACGACGGCCGAGGAGATCGTCGGTGAGCTCGGGCTGCCGGTGATCCTCAAGCCGCGCGACGGCTGGTCCTCGCGCGGGGTGGTGCGGGCGGACGACGCGGCGGCGCTGGCGCGTGCGCTGGCCGAGGTCGATCCGGCGGCGTACGAGTGCGAGGAGTACATCGAGGGCCGGGTCCTGCATGTCGACGGCATCCGGCGCGGCGGGAAACCGCACTTCGTCAGCGCCTCCGGCTATCTCAACACCTGCCTGGACTTCCTCGACGGCCTGCCGCTCGGCTCGGTGCTGCTCGACCCGGGGCCGGAGCGGGACCGGGTGACCGGCTTCGCCGACGCCTGCCTCGACGCGCTGGGCCTGGACGACGGGCCCTTCCATCTGGAGCTGTTCGCCACCGAGCAGGGGGAGTTGGTCTTCCTGGAGGTGGGCCTGCGGCCCGGCGGCGCCGAGGTCGGGTTCGTGCACCGCGACCTGTTCGGCATCGACCTGTTCGGCGAGGCGTTCCGCGCCACGCTCGGCCTGCCGCCGCTGAAGGCCGCCGAGGAGTACGACAACACGCCGGGCGGCGGCTGGGTCAGCGTGCCCGAACCGCGTCCGCTGCCCTGCCGGGTGGTGTCCAGGACACCGCTGCTGGGCGAGGTCCCGGAGGTCTACGCGGAGGTCCTGCCGGACATCGGCACGGTCTTCGACGGCACCGGCGGCTACGACCACATCGGCGGCCGGTTCCGGCTGCGCGGCGTGGATCACGCGACCGTGCGCGAAGCGGCGCTGACGGTCATGCGGACCTACCGGGTCGTCGCCGAACCGGTACCGCAGAAGCAGGGCGACTAAGGGGGATACCAGTGCTTGGCACCAGCCGTCGTCCGACGGGGGAAGTCGGGGAGGGGTCGGCGGAGAACCCGCCGGCCGATGCCGCGGAACCAGCGACGGAGAACCCGTCCGAGCGGGCCGCGGCGCAACTGACGGAGAAATTGCTGGGGCCGGAGTTCTCCTGTGTGGCGGGCAAGAGCGCGCAGCTGCGCGGCACGCTCGTGCACCGTCACTTCGGCCGGCTCGCCGACCCCGGGACGACCACCGAACTGCACGCGGCGCTCGCCGACTTCGCCGCACGCCGTGAGGACATCGACCCGCTGATGGCGACGTTCGCCGCGACCTTCTCGGGACCGGCGGACACGGACGAGACGGAGTTCGAGGAGCTGCTGTGGAAGCAGCTCCAGGACCTGCACGACCTGGACACCGGGGTGTTTCCCTGGGACCCGTCGGTCGATCCCGACCCGGCGTCGGAGCGGTTCGGCTTCAGCGTCGGCGGCCACGCCTTCTTCGTGGTCGGCCTGCACCCGGGCGCCTCCCGGATCACCCGCCGCTTCCCGCAGCCCACCCTCGTCTTCAACTCCCACCTCCAGTTCGGGCGGTTGAAGGAGAAGGGCATCTACCAGCGCATCCAGGGCCAGGTCAGGGAGCGGGAGCTGGAGCTCCAGGGCTCACTCAACCCCAACCTGTCCGAGTTCGGGGCCGCGTCCGAGGCCGCGCAGTACTCGGGCCGCCCCGTCCCGGAGGGCTGGACGTGCCCCTTCCATCCCGCCCCGACGGCCTTTACGGCGGACCGTGACCCGGTCGCCTCTGAGGAGAGCAGCACCCCATGACCAAATGGACCGTGATCACCGGCGGTACGGCCGGGATCGGGCGGGCGGTGGCGGAGCGGTTCCTCAAGGAGGGGCTGCCGGTGGCCGTGCTCGCCCGGCGCGTGGAGCGACTCGACGACCTGGTGGCCGCGTTCGGGCCCGAACTGATCCGCGTCGAGCGGGCCGACGTACGCGACGGCGACTCGGTCGCCCTGGCCGTCGACGCGCTGCTCGCGGACGGCGGCGAGATCGCCGCGCTCGTCAACAACGCCGGGCTGTCGCTCGGCCTCGGCGCCCTGCACGACGGGGCCGTCGAGGACTGGGACACCATGATCGACACCAATGTCTCGGGTGTCCTGCACGGCATCCGGGCCGTGCTGCCGGCGATGCGCCGCACCGGCGCCGGGCACATCATCAACCTCGGCTCGCTGGCCGCGGAGTACCCCTTCTTCGGCGGCAACGTGTACGCGGCCACCAAGGCGTTCGTCCACCACCTGTCCGCCAACCTCCGCGTCGACGTGCAGGGCACCGGCATCCGCGTGACCTGTATCGCCCCCGGCATGGTGCGCAGCGAGTTCGCGCTGGTCCGCTTCAAGGGCGACCAGGACCGCGCCGACGCGCTCTACGACGGCATCCGCCCGCTCGCGCCCGAGGACGTCGCCGACACCGTGCTGTGGGCCCATCGCACCCCGGCGCACGTCAACGTCAACTACGTCGAACTCATGTCCATTGACCAGCCGTTCGGTCTCTCGCTGACCCGTCCGGCACCGGCACAGCGAAAGGAAACGCCGTGAGCTCCGTCAGGTCGTTCAACGACTTCGGACAGCTTGAGGAGATCGTGATCGGAAGTGCCGAGCACTTCCACATCCCGGACGCGGACGCCTCGCTGCGCCACTTCTTCGGGCTGCCCGAGGACCACACCGGCGACCAGGTCACCGAGGCCGACCTGGCCCGGATCATCGACGAGACCCAGGAGGACCTCCAGGCGCTCGCCGACACCCTGACCTCCTTCGGCGTCACCGTCCGCCGCCCGGCCCCGGCCGTCCACGGCTCCCCGCTGACCGTCGCCGACTGGACCACCACCGCCAACCACTCGCTGATGCCCCGCGACTGCCTCCTGGTGGTCGGCGAGAACATCATCGAGGCGCCGATGCCGGTCCGCGCCCGCTACACCGAGACCTTCCCGTTCCGCGGCCTGCTCTCCGAGTACTTCGCCTCCGGCGCCAACTGGCTCGCCGCCCCGCGCCCCCGCCTCGCCGACGCGACCTACGCCTACGAGGGCGACACCCCCGTACTCGCCGAGATCGAGCCGCTGTTCGACGCCGCGAACCTGCTGCGTGCGGGCAGCGATCTGTTCTTCAACGTCAGCAACACCGGCAACCGCACCGGCGCCGCCTGGCTGCGCCGGGTGCTCGGGTCCGAGTTCACCGTCCACGAGATCTCGATCTGCGACGACCACGTGGGCACCACCCTGCACATCCTGCGCCCCGGCGTGCTCCTGGCCAACGCCGGCCGGCTCACCCCGGAGACCATCCCGGCACCGCTGCGGAACTGGAAGATCATCTGGTTCGACGAGCCCGAGGACGACGGCTACGGCCTCACTTGGCCGCGCGCCTCCACCTGGATCGGCATGAACATCCTCTCCGTCAACGAGGAGACGGTGATCGTCCCGGCCCGCCAGACCGAACTGGCCCGCCAGCTGGAGAAGGAGGGCTTCACCGCCGTACCCGTGCCCTACCGCCACGGGCGCACCTTCGGCGGCGGCTTCCACTGCTGCTCCCTGGACGTACGCCGCCAGGGTTCGCTCGAGTCGTACGTGTAGCGGCCATGGCCATCAACCTGAACACCAGCAAGGTGGTCGACGTCCAACTCAGCCGTGGCGGCGAGGAGTTCGTCGACGTCCGGTTCCGCCGGGCGCGCGCCGAGGACGCCGAGGCGATGTACCGGCTGTCGCTGCCCTTCATGGACACCGGTCAGCTCCTCGTGCGCGAGCGCGCGCTGTTCGAGACCCTCTCCGAGGACTTCCGGGTCCTGGAGGCCGACGGCGAGGTCGTCGGCTGCGCGGGCCTGCGCGGCTTCGACGCGCTCGCCGAGATCTACAACGTCGCCGTCGACGAGAAGCGGCACGGCCTCGGCCTCGGCCGGCTGCTGCTGGCCAGCATGGTCGGCGCGGCCCACGCGGAGGGGTTCGCGGAGGTGCTCGTCTTCTCCAAGACCACCTCCGCGTGGTTCGCCCGCTACGGCTTCGAGCCCGTCGACCCGGCCCTGCTGCCCGCCGCCCGCCTCGCCCTGGTCGACCCCGCCCGCGAGTCCGTCGCCCTGGGCCGCGCCACCGTCGGCGGCTACGACGGCGTCGAGGTCCTGGCGGCACTGACCGAGCTCCGGGTCACCTTCGACCGCAGCGCCGCCGAGTTCGGCTGGGACGGCTCCTACGACTCCCTGCTGCCGTTCGCCGACGACAACGGCGTGGAGACCAAGTCGCTGTGCTGGGCGGGCGTCTGCGGCACGTGCGCCGTACGCCTGAAGCGCGGCACCGTCCGCTACCACGTGCCGCCGCAGGGCGACCCCGACGAGGGGGAGGTGCTGCTGTGCATCTCGCAGCCGGTGACCGACCTGGTGCTGGACCTGTGAGCCCGGCACCGAAGGCCGTGCAGCTGTGGCGCTACCCGGTGAAGTCCATGGGCGGCGAGCAGACGGACCGGCTCTTCCTCGGCCCCAGCGGGGTGGTCGGCGACCGTGAGTTCGCGGTGGTGGTCGCGGCCACCGACCGCGTGCTCACCGCCAAACGGGAACCCCGGCTGCTGGACGCCACCGCCCGCCGTCACGAGGCCGGGGCCGAACTGACCCTGCCCGACGGGCGGCGGTTCACCACCGCCGACCCGGACGCGGACGCGATCCTCAGCGACTGGCTCGGCCAGGCCGTGGGGCTGCGCCGCCAGACCGGCCGGGTGCACACGGTCGAGGAGTACCGCAAGGACCCGGCCGAGCCGTCGTCCCTGTCCACCTTCGACCTGCCCGCCGGCAAGTTCGTCGACGAGGCCCCGGTCCACCTGCTGAGCGAGGGCGCCCTGCGCACGGCCGGCGCCCGCCACCCCGACGGCACCTGGGACGTCCGCCGCTTCCGCCCCAACGTCCTGCTGAGCGCGCCGGAGCACGGACCGGCCGAGGACGCCTTCCTCGGCACCCGCACCGCCATCGGCAACGTCCTCCTGGACGTCACCGAGCCCACCCAGCGCTGCGTGATGGTGACCCAGCCGCAGCGGAACCTGCCCAAGGACCGCGAGATCCTGCGCTCCCTCGTGCGGGCCTCGGCCGGCACCTTCGGCGTCTACGCCACGGTCGCCCGCCCCGGCACCGTCCTGCTCGGCGACACCCTCGCCGCGGACGGCGTCACAGCGAGGGAGCTGGTGCGATGACGGACGCGGTCACCCGGGCCTACAACGAGTCCGCGGTACGCCCCGACTCCGCCCCGACCCTGCGCCGGGCACCCTCGCTCGCCGACTGGCCCGGCGAGTACCTCTCCCGCCCCCTCTTCGTGGAGAAGGACCAACTGCACGGCTTCGCGGCCGACCTGGACCGCATGCTGGGCCTGCTCACCTCCCTGCCCGAACGGCTCTACGACGGTGATCTCGACGCCTTCTGCGCCGCCCTGGGCCTGGACGAGCGGCGCGGCGCGGTGATGCGCAGGCTGGGCGGCGGCGCCCCGCCGCACGCCGGGCGGGCGGACGTCTATCACGACGGCACCGCCTTCAAGCTCCTGGAGTTCGGCATCGGCAGCGAGGTCGGCGGCTGGGACCGGGCCGGGGAGATCCCCCGGGTCCTGCTGGAAGAGGACGCCGCCTTCGCGTCCTTCGCCGCCGGACACGGCCTCGGCTACACCCACACCGGGCGCGTCCTCGCCGACGCGCTGCGCGAGGCCGGGGCGGCCGTGGCGGCGGGCGGCGGCGATCCCGTCGTGGCGCTGCTCGAAGGGCCCGGCGGCCTCGACCGGTGGGGCGCGACCTGGCAGCCGCTGCGGGAGCTGATGCGGGGCTTCGGCCTGGACTTCCGGATCGGCGAGATCGGCCAGATCACCTTCCGCCACGACAAGCCGTACCTGGACGGCACCCCCGTCGACGTGGTCTACCGCTGCTTCGAGGCCGACCAGGTCTATCTCGACCCCGAGGCCATGGCCCTGGTGGAACCGCTGTGCCGGGCCCACGAGGTGGGCACCGTCGTCCTGTGGACCCCGCTGGAGAGCAACCTCTACTGCGAGAAGGGCTGCCTCGCCCTGCTCTCCGACACCCGGTACCGGGACCGCTTCAGCGCCGACGAGCAGGCCGTGATCGACCGGGTGCTGCCGTGGACGCGGGTGCTGCACGGCGACGGCTTCCTCGCCGACGCGGACCTGGTCGCGCGCTGCCATGACCGCCGTACCGAACTGATCCTCAAGCCCAACGGGCTCTACGGCGGCAAGGGCGTCGTGGCCGGCTGGGAGACCGACGCGGGGGAGTGGTGGCGGGCGGTGCGCGAGGCCGCCGAGGGCGGCTGCGTGCTCCAGGAACGCGTCACCCCGCGGCCCGAACCGGTCGTCGACCCGCTCACCGGCGCGGTCGAGCACTGGCAGGCCGCCTGGGGCTTCTTCTACCTCCCGCGGGGACACGCCGGCGCCTACGCCCGGGTGCTGCCCGCCGGGGACAGCGCCGTCATCGGCATCAGCGCCAACGACAAGACCCGGACGGCCGGCGTCTTCCACTACTCGAGCTGAGGATCTGCCTGTCATGAGCGAGTTGTCCGTGCCGGACGCGCCCGACGCGACGGACGCCGAGGACAAGAAGGCCGTCCAGGGCGAGGGCATGGGCCGGGAGTTCCGGCTCCTGTGGTCGGCCGACCTGATCGCCACCCTCGGCGACGGCGCGCTCGTGGCGGCGATCCCGCTGCTGGCCAAGTCGCTCACCAGCGACCCCAGCCTGGTCGCCGGGGTCGCCACCGCCCGCACCCTGCCCTGGCTGCTGCTGGCCCTGATCGGCGGTGCGATCGTGGACCGCTTCGACCGGCGCCGGCTCATGGTCGGCGCGCAGGCCGCGCAGGTGGCCCTGGTCGTGGTGGTCGCCGTCATCGCCACCTTCGACCTGGCGCAGATCTGGATGCTCTACGTGCTGGCCTTCGGAGTGGGCTGCGCGGAGATCCTGTTCACCGGCGCCAGCCAGGCCCTGGTGCCGACTCTGGTGAAGTCGGACCATCTGGAAGCAGCCAACGGACGCCTGGTGGCGACCGCCTCGGTTTCCCGAGAATTTGCCGGGCCGCCGTTGGGCGCCGCCCTGTTCGCGTTCGCTATTCCGCTGCCGTTCTGGCTGAATGCGATCGCGTTCTTCGTGTCGTTGCTGTTGTTGTCTCGAATCCGCGCCACCGGCCGGCCGCCCCGCCCCGAGCAGCCGACCGCGATGCGCACCGAGATCGCCGAGGGACTGCGCTGGCTGGCCAAGAACCGGCTGCCGCGCACCCTCACGCTCATCGCCGGCTCCGGCAACTTCTGCGAGTCGATGGCCCTGGCCACGCTGGTGCTCTTCTCCCACGACGTCCTCGGCATCGGCGACCGCGGCTACGGTCTGCTGCTGGCCGCGATGGCCATCGGCGGGGTGATCGGCGGGCTGGTCAGCAACCGGGTCGTGGACCGCTTCGGGGCCCGGCAGGTGGCCATCGGCGTGCAGGTCGTGTGCCCCCTGGCCTGGCTGGCGATCGGCCTGGTCGGACGCGATCCGGTCACCGTGGTCGCCCTGTTCACGCTCTTCTCGATCGCGCTGTCGATGTGGAACGTCGTGTCCTGGTCGGTACGTCAGCGGCTCATCCCGAACGAGCTGATGGGACGGGTCAGCGGCGCCGGGCGGATGTTCGCCTTCGGCGCGATGCCGCTGGGCGCGCTGGTCGGCGGATTCGTCGCGGACTGGCTGGGACTCGTCGCTCCCTGGATCATCGGCGGCATCCTGTCCCTGCTCGTCGCGGCGTTTGCACTCCCCGCTCTCCGCAAATGGGACGGTGAGTGACAACGTTGGCCGGAGTATTTCCCGATCGTGAAAACTTTCCAAAAGATCTTGTAGTGGCGCTGTTCTCGGCCAAGACTCCCGCTGGCAGGAAAACGAACCTGACTAGCGGGGGGACCGCAATGAGGGACGACGTCGCCCAAAAGGTGAACGCGGACCAATTGGCAAGACTGCTCGGCGACTGGCGACAGGGCACCGCGTACATGGACCTGGCGCAGGCGCTCAAAGCACTGATCCTGGACGGCCGCCTCTCGGTGGCGGCCAGGATCCCGGCCGAACGAACCCTGGCCGCGGCCTGGGGCATCAGCAGGAACACCGTGGCCTCGGCCTACCAGCGGCTGCGCGAGGAGGGCTATCTGCGCAGCCGGCAGGGCGCGGGAAGCTACGCGGCCCTGCCCGACGGCGCCGAACGGGCGCCGCGGGCCCTGTCCTGGGTGCCGGGGCAGGCCGTCGACACGCACATCGACCTCACCTGCGCGTCACTGCCCGCACCGGAACCGGCGTTCAGCCTCGCGGTGGCCGACATCGCCACCCGCATGGCCCGCCACTCCGACGGCCACGGCTACGACCTCGTCGGGCTGCCCGCCCTGCGGCAGGCCATCGCCGACCACTACACGGCACGCGGGGTGCGCACCACCGCCGACCAGATCATGGTCACCGTCGGCGCCCACCACGCCTGGGGGCTGCTGCTCCGGCTCCTCGTCCGGCCCCGGGAACCGGTCCTCATCGACAGCCCGACCTACCCCAACGCCCTGGAGGCCATCCGCAGCCACGGTGCCCGGCCGGTGCCGGTCGGCCTGGACGACGCCGGCTGGGACATCGACCTCGTCGAGAGCGCCCTGCGCCAACCCCGGCCCGCCGTCGCCTACTTGATGCCCGACTTCCACAACCCCACCGGCCTGGTCATGCCCGAGCCCGCACGCCGTGCCGTCGTCGACGCGGCGCTGCGCAGCGGCACCTACGTGGTCGTGGACGAGACGCTCTCCGAGGTCAACCTCGACGCGGGCCCGCTGCCGCCGCCGATGGCCGCGTACGGCAGACCCGGCGCCGTCATCAGCATCGGTTCGCTCAGCAAGACCGTCTGGGCCGGGCTCCGGGTCGGCTGGGTGCGCGCCTCCAAGTCGGTCATCTCCCGCCTGGTCGCCGTCCGCGGCCCGAGCGACCCCGGCAATCCCCTGGTCCAGCAGCTCATCGCCTGCCGGCTCTTCGAGATGTACGACGAGCTCCTGCGCGCCCGCAGCGCGGAACTGATCGCCCAGCGCACCGCCCTGACCGACGTGCTGCGCGCTCAGCTGCCGCAGTGGCGGTTCACGGTGCCGCGCGGCGGACTGTGCCTGTGGGTGGATCTCGGCGCGCAGATCAGCACCAAGCTCTCGCTGGCCGCCGGGCGGCACGGCGTCCAGGTGCTGCCCGGCCCGCGGTTCGGCGCCGACGGCACCCTGGAGAACCGACTCCGCCTCCCCTTCGCCCTGGACGCGGACACCCTGACCACCGGGGTGGCCCGCCTCCGCGAGGCCTTCGACGAGGTCATGGCCGAGCAGACGGCCACACCCCGCACCTGGAACCGCACCCGCATCCCCGTCCCCGCGCTTCCCGCTACGCGCGTCAACCCCACCGAAAGGCTGCCGCGATGAGCCGCATCACCGGCGCGTACCTCGATGCCGCCGACGTGGCGGTGGATCTGCTCAACCACCCTGCGCTGGCTGCTCGTTGGAAGGAGCCGAGCGCGCTCGACGAGTGGAGCGTCGGCGGGCTCGCCGGGCATCTCGCCTGGCAGGTCTTCTTCCTTCCGGCCGTCCTCGACGAACCCGCCCCCACCCAGCCGGTCATCGGCCTCGACGACTACTACGCCCGCGTCCGCTGGATCGACGCCGGTCTCCACGACGAGGCCAACGCCCGTATCCGACGCGGCGGTGAGGACGCCGGCGCCGAGGGCGTGCGGGCGCTGGCCGACCGGGCCGCCGACACCGTACGCGCCCTGCGCACCCGGCTGCCCGCCGAGCCCGACCGGGCCGTACGGCTGCCGGTGTGGGGCGACTACGCGCTGAGCCTCGACGACTTCCTGACGACCCGTCTGATGGAACTGGTCGTGCACACGGACGACTTGGCGTTCAGCGCCGGCATCCCGACCCCCGAGCTGCCCGGACCCGCCGTCGAGGCGACCGTCGGCCTGCTGACCCGGCTGGCGCTGCGCCGTCACGGCCAGTCCGCCGTACTGCGCGCCCTCAGCCGCGCGGAACGGGCCCCGGCCGGCATCACGGCGTTCTGACATGGACGGCATCCCTGACCTTCGTCCCTTCCGAGACCGCACCGTCGTCGTCAAGCTCGGCGGCAGCGCCATGGCGGACCGGGACCTGCTGCGCACCTTCGCCCAGGACGTCGCCCGGCTGCACCGCGCCGGCGTCCGGCTGGTCGTGGCGCACGGCGGCGGCCCGCAGATCAACGCGCACCTGGAGAAGCTCGGCCTGCCCGTCACCTTCACGGCCGGCCTGCGCGTCACCACCCCCGAGACCATGGACGTGGTCCGGATGGTGCTGGCCGGCCAGGTGCAACGCGATCTCGTGGGCCTGCTCAACGAGAACGGCCCGCTCGCCGTCGGCATCACCGGCGAGGACGCCCGGCTGCTCACCGCCGCCAAGCGGCTCGCCGTCCTGGACGGCGACGAGGTCGACATCGGCCTCGTCGGCGACGTCACCGACGTCGACACCCACGTCCTGCGCGCCCTCACCGACAGCGGTCTGGTCCCGCTGGTCACCGGCATCGGCCGCGGCACGGACGGACAGGTCTACAACATCAACGCCGACAGCGCCGCCGCCGCCCTCGCGGCCGGCCTGCGCGCCGACCACCTCGTGATCCTCACCGACGTACCGGGCCTGTACGCCGACTGGCCGCGCCGGGACCGGATCGTCGAACGCCTGACCGTCACCCGGGCGGCGGAACTGCTGCCCGACCTGTCCGGCGGCATGGCCCCGAAACTGGAGAGCTGTCTGCGGGCCGTCCGGGCCGGGGTCGGCCGCGCCCAACTCCTCGACGGCAGGGTGCCGCACGCCCTGCTGTACGGCTCCTTCGGCACCGGGCACACCGGGACCTCCGTCGTGCCCGATCCTCCCCACACCCCGCTGAACCACCTGGAAGACGACACATGCGCCTCATCACCTCCCCGTCCGCCCTCCGCCTCGGTCTGCACCACGTCCGGGTCTGGAAGCTGACCTCCGACCAGCCCCTGCTGCGCGCGGACGACGGTCTGAGCGCCGAGGCCGCCGCCGGGGCCTGGGAGCAGGACGCCCCGGAACTCCCCGCGGGGTACCGGAAGCTGCTGGCCGACCTCGGCTACGAGGGCACGACGCCCGCCGGTGAGCGGCTGCGCGAGGGCGTCCGCAGCCGCGGCTGGCGCTCGCACGGCGCGGTCGTCGACGCGGTGAGCATGGCGACGCTGCGGCACGGCGCGGGCATCGGACTGCACAGCCTGTTCAAGGAGGACGAGGGCAGCGACCTCGTCGTCACCCGGGCGGCCGGCACCGAGCGGATCGTCCCCGCCTTCTCCACCAAGTCCAAGCCCGTCCCCGCCGGCGACCTGCTCTACGGTCTGGCCGACCCGGACGGCGCCGTCGAGGAACCCTTCGCCTGGCTGGGCCGCCGCGACTGCGACGCCGCGAGCCGCCAACTCGCCCCCGACAGCGGGGAAGCGCTCCTGGTCGTGCTCGGCTGCCCGGGCGAGGACGCGGCGCACAGCGAGGCCATCGGCGCCACGGTCGCGCACCTCCTCGCCGAACTCCGCCCGGACGTCACGCTGAGGCCGGTCGCGTAAGAGGCCCTTATCGCGGGCCGTACTTCCGCTATTGCGGGCCGTACTTCCGCCCCGTCTTCGAGCTGATCCCGCCGAGCAGCCCGCGCGGCACCACCTTCACCACGCCCATCAGCGCCTTGTACCGGGGGTCGGGGATCGACAACGTCTTCCCCCGGGCAAGGTCGCCGAGCGCGGACGCCACCAGCTTGTCCGCGTCGAGCCACATCCACCCGGGGATGTTGTCCGTCCCCATCCCGGCCCGCTCATGGAACTCGGTACGCACGAACCCGGGGGCCAGCGCCATCAACCGCACCCCGCTGCCCGCGAGATCCTTGGCCGCCCCCTGCGTGAACTGCACGACCCACGCCTTGGAGGCGCCGTACGTCCCGCGCGGCACGAAGGCGGCCACGGACGCGACATTGACGACACCGCCCCGCCCGCGCTCCCGCATCCCCTCCGCCGCGGCCGACGTCAGCCGCAGCACCGCCTCGCAGTGCACCTTGAGCATCCGCAGCTCGTCGGCCATGGAGACGTCGAGATAGCGGCCCTTGTTGCCGAAGCCGGCGTTGTTGACCAGCAGGTCGACGGGGCGGCGGCGGTCGGAGAGCCGCTCGGCGACCGACTCGATGCCGTCGTCGGTGGCCAGGTCCGCGGTGAGGACCTCCGCCTCCACGCCGTGCCGGTCGTGCAGCTCGGTGGCCTGCTCGCGCAGCCGCTTGGTGTCGCGGGCCACCAGCACCAGGTCGTGCCCGTCAGCCGCCAGCCGTCGTGCGAACGCGGCACCGATGCCCGCGGTCGATCCCGTAATCAATGCCGTTGTCATGGCGCAAGGTTAGTGACCCGGACCGACAGCGTCCGACGACCGTCAGGCGTCGGACATCCCGTACTTCTCCACATACGCGCGCGCCGACCGCAGCACCTCCGGATGCAGCGCGTCCCCCGCGGCGAGCATCCGGGGCAGCAGGGCGCGCTCGGTGGTCGTCGCCCGGAAGGACAGTGCGACCGTCACGTCGTGGTCGGGCCGGTGCACGATCTCGACGGGATCCCCGGCCCGGAACTCGCCCGGCTCGATCACCCGCAGATACGCCCCCGGCGCCCCCTTGGCGGTGAACCGCTTCACCCACCGCTGCTCACCCACGTGGCCCTGGAAGGTCGCGCACGGAATCCGCGCACTGGTGATCTCCAGCACCACCTCGGGCCCGATCCGCCAGCGCTCACCGATGAGCGCCCCGGACACGTCCAGACCGAGGGTGGTGATGTTCTCCCCGAAGGCGCCGTTGGCCAACGTCCGCCCGAGCTCGCGCTCCCAGTCGTCCAGGTCCTCGCGCGCGACGGCGTACACCGCCTGGTCGTCCCCGCCGTGATGCTGCCGCGTGCACACGTCGTCCCCGGCGAGCCCGCTGCCGCCGATCCCCTTCGGCCCGGGCGCCGCCACCCGCACCGGCCCCGCCACCGGCTGCTTGTCGATCCCGGTCACCCCCTCCGGGTTGTCCGTGTACGACACGGCCTTGGCCCGGCCCAGATTCACCGACAGAAGCTTCATGGACGGCACGGTAGGCGGCCGCCGTCAAAGCCGCTACGCATTATTCGGCGTCGTATCAAAGCCTGGCTTATCCTCGAAGGGTGATCGAAGCTCGTCACCTGCGCGTTCTCCGTGCCGTCGCCGCCACCGGCTCCTTCTCGGCCGCCGGCCGCGAGCTGGGCTGCACCCAGCCCGCCGTCAGCCAGCAGATGAAGGCCCTGGAGGCGTCCGTGGGCACCCCGCTGCTCATCCGCAGCGGCCGCGAGATGCGGCTGACCCAGGCGGGCGAGGCACTCGTCCGGCACGCCGCCGGAATCATCGCCGGGCTCACCGCCGCCGAGGAGGAGGTCGCCGCCATCGCCGGCCTGCGCGCCGGCCGGGTGCGGCTGGTCTCCTTCCCCAGCGGCAGCTCCACCCTCGTCCCCACCGCCCTCGCCGCCCTGCGCGCCGCGCACCCCGGCACCCGCGTCTCCCTGGAGGAGGCCGAACCGCCGCAGTCCGTCGAGATGTTGAGAGAGGGCGACTGCGACGTCGCACTCGCCTTCCGGTACGAAGGCGCCGCGGGCGGCGGCGACGAGTGGGAGGACCTCGTCGTACGGCCCCTGCTGCGGGACCGGCTCGTCGCCCTCGTACCCGAGCGGCACCGGCTCGCGCGGGCCGGGTCCGTCGCCATCGGGGAACTCGCGCGCGAGCCCTGGATCGCCGGATGCCCGCGCTGCCGCGGCCAGTTGGTGGAGGTGTGCGAGGGCGCCGGCTTCACACCCCGCATCGACTTCGCGACCGACGACTATCCGGCCGTGGTGGGTCTGGTCGGCGCCGGCCTGGGCGTCGCCGTCCTGCCGCAGCTCGCCATCGAGTCGGTACGGCCGCGCGGTGCGCGCACGGTCACCCTGGAACCGGCCGTGCGCCGGGAGATCGTCGCGCTGACCCTGCCCGACCTGGCCCAGGTGCCGGCCGTGGCGGCGACGCTGGACCAGCTGGAGCGGGCGGCGGGGCGCAAGCAGCCGTAGCGGGAAAGCGAAGGGGCACGCGTGCGCGTGCCCTTTTTGGAGACGTGCGCGTGCCCCTTTTGGAGAAACGTTCCTTCAGTTGTTCGAGACGGCGTGCCCGCCACTCGACGACGACGCCGTCACCAGGCGGTTGCGCGCCCGGCCCATGAGCTCCTCGCGCTCGTCCTCGGTCAGCCCGCCCCACACGCCGTACGGCTCTCGCACCGCCAGCGCGTGCGCCGCGCACTGCGCGCGCACCGGGCATCTCATGCAGACCTCCTTGGCCGAGTTCTCACGAGCACTCCGCGCCGCACCGCGCTCTCCCTCCGGATGGAAGAAGAGCGAACTGTCGACCCCGCGGCAGGCAGCAAGGAGCTGCCAGTCCCACAGGTCCGCGTTCGGTCCGGGAAGGCGGGAGAAATCTGCCATTACGTGACCCCTTGTAGCCGTTCTGCGGCGGATACGGTGTCCACGACCGTACATCTACGATCTAAGGAGATGAAAATATGACTCATTGCGAATCTAGCCTCAGACACCAGTAAATGGGAAGAAATAGGGCCGAATGGGGCACCGGTTGTGATGAAACGTTGTGGGTCCGCCGCGCATGTCTGCACCGTGTCCGCACCCTCACGTAGAGTGCCGAAGACGGCGCACAGCCCCGTAACTCTTTCGAGTGACCGTCGTTGAGAGTGCGGAGGCGGTTGAAGCAACAAGTGCTCGGGCAGGCGTCCGGGACGGTCGACCGCACAGGTGACATTTCGTACCAGCCTGGAGGCTCAAGGTGACGTGCATCAGCTGCGGAGGGCGGCCATGACATCCGTCCTCGTCTGCGACGACTCCCCGCTTGCCCGAGAGGCGCTCCGCCGCGCGGTCGCGACCGTGCCCGGCGTCGAGCGCGTGACGACCGCGGCCAACGGCGAGGAAGTCCTCCGCCGCTGGGGCGCCGACCGCTCGGACCTCATTCTGATGGACGTACGCATGCCCGGACTGGGCGGCGTCGAGACCGTGCGGCGGCTGCTGTCCGCCGACCCCGGTGCGCGCATCATCATGCTCACCGTCGCGGAGGACCTGGACGGGGTCGCGCTGGCCGTTGCCGCCGGCGCCCGCGGGTATCTGCACAAGGACGCCTCGCGTGCGGAGCTGCGGGCGACCGTGACGCAGGCTCTTGCCGACCCCACGTGGCGACTTGCTCCGCGCCGGCTGCGGTCCGCCGAGATGGGGGCGGCGCCCACGCTCACCGCGCGTGAGATCCAGGTGCTCGAAGGGATGAGCCACGGGCGGTCCAACGCGGAGATCGGGCGGGAGCTGTTCCTGTCCGAGGACACCGTGAAGACGCATGCTCGGCGACTGTTCAAGAAGCTGGGTGCGTCCGACCGGGCGCACGCCGTCGCTCTTGGGTTCCGTTGGGGTCTGGTTCGCTGAGAACTCGGCTGCGGGTGCGTCGTGGCTGGTCGCGCAGTTCCCCGCGCCCCTATGGGGCGCGGGTCATCGTGCCCGGTGCTGGTTTCGGCGCCGATGCCGCATCCTTGAGGTGTGGAGTCTCTCGGGGACGAGTCGGTCGAGCGGAAGGGGAGGGCGCAGGGGATGAGTTCCGGCGCACCTGCTCATAACGCTTCGGTGCACAACATCGGACGCGGTGCCACGGATGAATCGGCCGCAAGGCACCATGGACCGATGCGCGAGGACGAGACGACGGTGATCGGTGGGCTTGTCCATCGCGCCGTCGACGGGGATGAGCAGGCGACTCACGACCTGCTCGCCCATGTCCACCCACTGGCGCTGCGCTATTGCCGTACGCGGCTGTCCCGGCTCCCCGGCGACGCGCGTCATTTCGTGGAGGACCTCGCGCAGGAGGTCTGTGTCGCGGTGCTGCTCGCGCTGCCGCGTTACCGGGACACCGGCCGGCCCTTCGAGGCCTTCGTGTTCGCCATCGCCGCCCACAAGGTCGCCGACCTCCAGCGTGCCGCGATGCGGGGCCCCGGCTCGACGGCGGTGCCGTCGGACGAGATGCCGGAGCGGCCCGACGACTCGCTCGGGCCCGAGGAGCGGGCGCTGCTCAGCAGTGACGCCGAATGGGCCAAGAAGCTGCTGGCCAACCTCCCCGAGAACCAGCGGGAGCTGTTGCTGCTGCGGATCGCGGTGGGGCTGACGGCGGAGGAGACGGGACAGATGTTGGGAATGTCACCCGGCGCGGTGCGGGTGGCACAGCACCGTGCGCTGAGCAGGCTGCGGGCGCTGGCCGAGCAGTAGGGCCCGCTGTTTGTGGCTTCGGTGAACAGGCCCTGCCTCGGTTCCGTACGAAGATACGAAGCCGGTAGCAGGACGGAACCGTGGAATTCGGGACCCTTCCTTCCCGTTAGCATGGACATCCGCACCGATCAAGGCCATTGGGGAAGGTGTCATGACTGCAAACGTCGACGGAGTGCCCGCCAAATTCGCGACGCTCGGGCTGACCTACGACGACGTGCTGCTGCTGCCGGGCGCGTCGGACATGGCTCCCGACGAGATCGACACCGCCTCGTACGTCTCCAAGAACGTGCGGGTGAACATCCCGCTGCTGTCCGCCGCCATGGACAAGGTCACCGAGTCGCGCATGGCGATCGCGATGGCCCGCCAGGGCGGCGTCGGCGTTCTGCACCGCAACCTCTCCATCGAGGACCAGGCCAACCAGGTCGACCTCGTCAAGCGCTCCGAGTCCGGCATGGTGGCCGACCCGATCACCGTGCACCCGGACGCCACGCTCGCCGAGGCCGACGCGCTGTGCGCCAAGTTCCGCATCAGCGGCGTCCCGGTCACCGACCCGGGCAAGAAGCTGCTCGGCATCGTCACCAACCGCGACATGGCCTTCGAGAGCGACCGCTCCCGCCGGGTCCGCGAGGTCATGACGCCGATGCCGCTGGTCACCGGCAAGGTCGGCATCTCCGGCGTCGAGGCCATGGAGCTGCTGCGCAAGCACAAGATCGAGAAGCTTCCGCTGGTCGACGACGAGGGTGTCCTCAAGGGCCTCATCACCGTCAAGGACTTCGTCAAGGCCGAGAAGTACCCGAGCGCCGCCAAGGACGCCGAGGGCCGGCTCCTCGTCGGTGCCGCGGTCGGTGTCGCCGGTGACGCCTTCGAGCGCGCCCAGGCGCTGATCGAGGCGGGCGTCGACTTCATCGTCGTCGACACCGCGCACGGCCACTCCCGGCTGGTCGGCGACATGGTCGCCAAGATCAAGTCCAACCACACGCGCGTGGACGTCATCGGCGGCAACATCGCCACCCGTGACGGAGCCCAGGCGCTCATCGACTCCGGCGTGGACGGCATCAAGGTCGGCGTCGGCCCCGGCTCCATCTGTACGACCCGCGTCGTCGCCGGCATCGGCGTCCCGCAGGTCACCGCCATCTACGAGGCCTCGCTCGCCGCCAAGGAGGCCGGGGTCCCGGTCATCGGCGACGGTGGCCTCCAGTACTCCGGCGACATCGCCAAGGCGCTCGTCGCGGGCGCCGACACCGTGATGCTGGGCTCGCTGCTCGCGGGCTGCGAGGAGTCCCCGGGCGAGCTGCTGTTCATCAACGGCAAGCAGTTCAAGTCGTACCGCGGCATGGGCTCGCTCGGCGCGATGCAGTCCCGCGGCGACCGCAAGTCCTTCTCCAAGGACCGCTACTTCCAGGAGGGCGTCGCCTCCGACGAGCAGCTGGTCCCCGAGGGCATCGAGGGCCAGGTGCCCTACCGCGGCCCGCTCTCCTCGGTCGTCCACCAGCTGGTCGGCGGCCTGCGCCAGTCGATGTTCTACGTCGGCGGCCGTACCGTCCCGGAGCTCCAGGACAACGGCCGGTTCGTCCGGATCACCTCGGCGGGCCTCAAGGAGTCGCACCCGCACGACATCCAGATGACGGTCGAGGCGCCGAATTACAGCCGTAAGTAGTCGCCAGGCTTCACGAGGGCGGTCCCGGAGCATCCGGGGCCGCCCTTGTCGTATGCGTCGGGGATACTGGAAGGCGCTGCAACGCATCAGGGAAAGGCCACACACGTGACTGAGATCGAGATCGGGCGCGGCAAGCGCGGCCGCCGGGCGTACGCCTTCGACGACATCGCCGTCGTCCCGAGTCGTCGTACGCGCGACCCGAAGGAGGTCTCGATCGCCTGGCAGATCGACGCCTACCGCTTCGAGCTGCCGTTCCTGGCCGCCCCCATGGACTCGGTCGTCTCCCCGGCCACCGCGATCCGCATCGGCGAGCTCGGCGGCCTCGGCGTGCTGAACCTCGAAGGCCTGTGGACGCGGTACGAGGACCCGCAGCCGCTGCTCGACGAGATCGCGGAGCTCGACGCGGAGACGGCCACCCGCCGCCTCCAGGAGATCTACTCCGCCCCCATCAAGGAGGAGCTGATCGGCGCGCGCATCAAGGAGGTGCGCGACTCCGGCGTGGTCACGGCGGCCGCGCTCTCCCCGCAGCGCACGGCGCAGTTCTCCAAGGCCGTGGTCGACGCCGGCGTGGACATCTTCGTCATCCGCGGTACGACCGTCTCCGCGGAGCACGTCTCGGGCTCCCACGAGCCGCTGAACCTGAAGCAGTTCATCTACGAGCTCGACGTCCCGGTGATCGTCGGCGGCTGCGCCACCTACACCGCGGCCCTGCACCTGATGCGCACCGGTGCCGCGGGCGTCCTGGTCGGCTTCGGCGGCGGCGCCGCGCACACCACGCGCAACGTGCTGGGCATCCAGGTCCCGATGGCGACCGCGGTGGCGGACGTGGCGGCGGCCCGCCGCGACTACATGGACGAGTCCGGCGGCCGGTACGTGCACGTGATCGCCGACGGTGGCGTGGGCTGGTCGGGCGACCTCCCCAAGGCCATCGCCTGCGGCGCGGACGCCGTGATGATGGGCTCCCCGCTGGCCCGCGCCACGGACGCGCCGGGTCGCGGCCACCACTGGGGCATGGAGGCGGTGAACGAGGAGCTGCCGCGCGGCAAGAAGGTCGACCTCGGCACCGTCGGCACCATCGAGGAGGTCCTGACCGGCCCCTCGCACATCCCGGACGGCTCCATGAACTTCTTCGGCGCGCTGAAGAGGGCCATGGCCACGACCGGCTACAGCGAGCTCAAGGAGTTCCAGCGCGTCGAGGTGACGGTCGCGGACTCGCAGCACAAGCGGTAGACGCCACGCTGTGGAAGGGCCCGTCCACCGGGGAGGTGGGCGGGCCCTTTCGCGTGCCGTCGGCTGTATCGGCTGTATCGGTATCGGCTCAGAGGCGGTGTGCGGCTCCGGTCGGGGTGGCACCCCGGGTGTCCAGCAGGAGCTGTGCCTTCACCGACAGGCCCTGGAGGTCGTACGTGCGGTGGTGCTGGAGCAGGATCGTGAGGTCCGCGTCGGCGGCGGCCTCGTAGAAGGAGTCCGCGCGGGGGACCGGGCGGTCCAGGACGTTCCAGGACGGGACGTGCGGGTCGTGGTAGCTGACCGAGGCGCCGAGTTCCATCAGCCGTACCGCGATCTCGCGCGCGGGAGTGGCCTGCTGGTCGGCGAGGTCCGGCTTGTACGTCACGCCGAGGAGCAGCACGCGGGCGCCGCGCGCGGACTTGCCGTGCTCGTTGAGGAGGGTGGCGGCGCGCTGGACCACGTAGCGCGGCATCTGGCTGTTGACCTGCTGGGCGAGTTCCACCATGCGCAGGCCGCGGCCGACGGGGGCGCTCGTCAGGTCCTGCGGGACCGAGTGGCCGCCGACGCCGGGGCCGGGGCGGAAGGTCTGGAAGCCGAACGGCTTGGTCTCCGCGCAGCGGACCACGTCCCACAGGTCGACGCCGAGGTCGTGGCAGAGGACGGCCATCTCGTTGACGAGGGCGATGTTGACGTGCCGGAAGTTCGTCTCCAGGAGCTGGACCGTCTCCGCCTCGCGCGGTCCACGCGCGCGTACCACCTTGTCGGTGAGGCGCGAGTAGAACGCGGCCGCGGACTCGGTGCAGGCCGGGGTCAGACCGCCGATCACCTTGGGGGTGTTGGCCGGGGTGAAGTCGCGGTTGCCCGGGTCGACCCGGCTGGGCGAGTACGCGAGATGGAAGTCGCGGCCCGCGCGCAGGCGGGAGCCCTCTTCGAGGAGCCGGCGCAGGAAGTTCTCGGTGGTGCCCGGCGGGACCGGCGACTCCAGGATGACCGTGGTGTGCGGGCGCAGGTGCGCGGCGAGGGTACGGGCCGCGGACTCCACCTGGGTGAGGTCGAGGCCGCCGTCCGCGCCGCGCGGGGTGGGCGCGCAGATGACCGCCGTACGCACCCGGCCGAGCTCGGCGGGCGAGGTGGCCGGCCGGAAGCCCCCCGAGAGCATCCGGCGCAGTTCGGCGGGGCTGAGCGAGCCGGCCTCGGGGCCGGTGCGGTAACCGAGCGTGGGGATTCCGGCGGCCACGGCCGCCTGGGCGAGGGGCAGTCCGTAGGGGCCGAGTCCGATGACGGCGAGATCTGCGGGCATGGCGTGGACCGTCCTTCCCAGAGCCGAGAGAGCGCGGGTTAGTCGAAGGGGGACAGGTGCGCAAGTCCTGTGGACAGGATGGGCGAGCGCAATGTCAGACTAGGAGTAAATATGACCGATATACGGGATTGATTCCGTGTGTCTCCCGGCGGTTCCTGGAGCTTTCGCCTACGTGTCGTGGAAGTTGTCCACAGGCTGGGGGCGACTGGTGGCTGAAGTCGGGCAAGCCGGTCAGAATTTGGGCATGGGGGATACGGACCGGGTCACTCCTCACGGGTGAGACCGGCGTGACCGACAGCGGGAGGCAGCGGTGAGGACAGCGACACTGGGGCCGGTGCAGCGAGCCGAGGCACTCGCCGCCATGGCTGAGCGCGAGCTGGACCTACTGGTGGTGGGCGGCGGTGTGGTCGGTGCCGGAACCGCCCTCGACGCGGTCACGCGCGGGCTGTCCGTCGGCCTGGTCGAGGCGCGTGACTGGGCGTCGGGCACATCCAGCAGGTCCAGCAAGCTCATCCATGGCGGCCTGCGCTATCTGGAGATGCTCGACTTCGCGCTCGTCCGCGAGGCCCTGAAGGAACGCGGGCTGCTGCTGGAGCGGCTCGCCCCGCACCTGGTGAAGCCGGTGCCCTTCCTCTACCCGCTCCAGCACAAGGGCTGGGAGCGGCTGTACGCCGGTTCGGGCGTCGCCCTCTACGACACGATGTCGATGGCGCGCGGACACGGACGCGGCCTGCCGATGCACCGTCACCTGAGCCGCCGTCACGCCCTGCGCGTGGCTCCCGCCTTGAAGAAGGACGCCCTGGTCGGGGCGCTTCAGTACTACGACGCCCAGATGGACGACGCCCGCTTCGTGGCCACGCTCGTGCGGACGGCGGCGGCGTACGGAGCGACGGTCGCCAACCGCGCGCGTGTGACCGGCTTCCTGCGCGAGGGCGAGCGGGTCGTCGGGGCGCGCGTGCAGGACGTCGAGGCGGGCGGGGAGTACGAGATCCGCGCCAAGCAGGTCGTCAACGCGACGGGTGTGTGGACCGACGACACCCAGGCCATGGTGGGCGAGCGCGGGCAGTTCCACGTCCGCGCCTCCAAGGGCATCCACCTCGTGGTGCCCAAGGACCGCATCCACTCCACGTCCGGGCTGATCCTGCGCACCGAGAAGTCCGTGCTCTTCGTCATCCCGTGGGGCCGGCACTGGATCGTCGGCACCACGGACACCGACTGGGACCTCGACAAGGCGCACCCCGCCGCGTCCAGCGCGGACATCGACTATCTGCTGGAGCACGTGAACTCGGTGCTCGCGGTGCCGCTGACGCGCGACGACGTGCAGGGCGTCTACGCGGGGCTCAGGCCGCTGCTGGCCGGCGAGTCGGACGCCACGAGCAAGCTCTCCCGCGAGCACACCGTGGCGCATCCCGTGCCGGGGCTCGTCGTGGTGGCGGGCGGCAAGTACACGACGTACCGGGTCATGGCCAAGGACGCCGTGGACGAGGCGGTGCACGGGCTCGATCTGCGGGTCGCGGAATGCGTCACCGAGGACGTGCCGCTGCTGGGCGCCGAGGGGTACCGGGCGCTGTGGAACGCGCGAGCGCGGATCGCCGCGCGGACGGGGCTGCACGTGGTGCGGGTGGAGCATCTGCTGAACCGATTCGGCTCACTGGCCGAGGAGGTCCTGGAGCTCATCGCGCAGGACCCGTCGCTGGGCGAGCCGTTGCAGGCGGCCGACGACTATCTGCGCGCCGAGGTCGTGTACGCCGCCTCGCACGAGGGGGCGCGGCATCTGGACGACGTGCTGACCCGGCGGACCCGCATCTCCATCGAGACCTTCGACCGGGGCACGCGGAGCGCGCGCGAGGCCGCGGAGCTGATGGCGCCGGTGCTGGGCTGGGACAAGGACCAGATCGAGCGCGAGGTCGAGCACTACGAGAAGCGGGTGGAGGCCGAGCGGGAGTCGCAACGACAGCCGGACGATCTGACGGCGGACGCGGCGCGGTTGGGGGCGCCGGACATCGTGCCGTTGTAGGGGCGTTGGCGGCGGCGCGTTGGTGTGGGGGCCGTGGCGTTGAGGCCTTTGCGCGGTGTGGGGGCTCGACTTCACTCGAACGGGTGTCGTGAGGCGGGATCTTCGTTCGGGACCCGGTCGTTCTACGAGGTGCGGGGGCAGAACTCGGCGGCGAGCAGGGCCGGTTCGAGGTCGGGATCTGCGATCGCGGTCGTGTTCACGCGGAAGGTGAGGACACGACGTCCGTCGAGGGTGGCCGCGGTGCGCACGTAGCTGCCCGGGATACGGCCGTTGTGCCCCCACACCGTCGTGCCGCACGGCAGCTTCACCGGAAACAGCCCCATGCCGTACAGGCCGTGTGCGGCACGGGTGTCGAGCATCTCGCGCAGCCGGCGCGGGGGCAGCAGCCGGCCGCCGAGGAGCGCCGCGTAGAAGCGGTCCAGGTCGGCCAGCGTGGTCACCAGCTCGCCCGCGGCCCCGGCCACCCGCGGGTCGAGCTCGGTGACATCGGTGCCGTCGGTCGCGCGGGCGCGGCCGTGCGGGGAGGGGAGAGAGGCGCGGGACCCAGGGAAGGAGGTGCCGGTCAGGCGCAGCGGAGTGAGGATGCGCCGCTCGGCCTCGACGGCGTAGGAGTGGCCGGTGACCTGCTTGATCACCATGCCGAGGACGACGTAGTCGGTGTTCGAGTAGAAGTAACGGCCGCGGTCGGCCGGAGGGTGGGAGACCGCGACGCGTACGGCCTGAAGAGGCGAGAGGGGGACCAGGCCACGGGTGTCCGCGGTGAAGTCGTACAGGCCGCTGGTGTGGGTGAGCAGGGCGCGCAGGGTCAGCGCGCGGCCGTCGTTGCCGGCTCCGCGCACCAGGCCGGGCAGGTGCTGGTCGACGGTGTCGGACAGGGACAGCCGGTGCTCCGCGGCCAGTTGGAGGACCACGGTCGCGATGAAGGTCTTCGTGATGCTGCCGGCGCGGAAGTGGTCGGCGCGGGCGATTCCGGGCCCGGCCTCGGCGTAGTGCGTCTCCGTCTCCTCGTGGGCCAGCAGGGCGGCGGCCGGTGCTTCGCCCCTGGTGAGGAGCAGGGGCAGGACCGTGTCCGTCGGTGGGGTGGCGGGGGCGGAAGAGGCGGCCGGGGCCAGGGCGAGGAGCGCCAAGGACACAGGTACGGCCAGTAGTGTCCGCAACGGGGGCACGGCGGGTCCTCCTGTCCGGCGAGGCGGGTTCCCGCTGTTCGGTGTGGCGGGTTCCTCCGGTGGTGCGGCCCATCATGCAGGGTGGCTGAAACTCGGCGTCGGGTGGTCCCGGACGTGGGGCGCGGGGCGGGGTCGGTGTGTCTTTGAGGTGGCTTTGGGGTGCCTTTGGGGCGCGTGACCGCCACGCGCTGTGAGGGTTCGGTCGCCCTGATGGTCGGCTTGTCGCCAGGGGCACCCTGGGCGTTGGGCACTTGTCGGGTGAGGGACAATGGAGGCTCTGTCAGGGCGGGTTGTATGAGGGGACGCATGTCGGAGGCGGAGCGGGCGGGAGCATCCCGTCAGGACAAGAGCGAACGTCTCCTCGCCGGGCGGTACCGGTTGGGAGCAGTGCTCGGCCGCGGCGGCATGGGCACGGTGTGGCGGGCCGAGGACGAGACCCTGGGCCGGATCGTCGCCGTGAAGGAACTGCGGTTCCCCTCCAACATCGACGAGGAGGAGAAGCGCCGGCTGATCACGCGCACGCTGCGGGAGGCCAAGGCGATCGCGCGGATCCGCAACACCAGCGCGGTGACGGTCTTCGACGTGGTCGACGAGGACGACCGGCCGTGGATCGTGATGGAACTCGTCGAGGGCAAGTCGCTCGCCGAGGTCATCCGCGAGGACGGCCTGCTGGAGCCGAAGCGGGCGGCGGAGGTCGGTCTCGCGGTGCTCGACGTGCTGCGCTCGGCGCACCGCCAGGGCATCCTGCACCGGGACGTGAAGCCGTCCAACGTGCTGATCTCCGAGGACGGCCGGGTCGTGCTCACGGACTTCGGCATCGCGCAGGTCGAGGGGGACCCGTCCATCACCTCGACCGGCATGCTCGTCGGCGCGCCCTCCTACATCTCCCCGGAGCGTGCCCGTGGGCACAAGCCGGGGCCCGCGGCCGACCTGTGGTCGCTGGGCGGACTGCTGTACGCGGCGGTGGAGGGTGTGCCGCCGTACGACAAGGGGTCCGCGATCGCGACGCTCACCGCGGTGATGACCGAGCCGCTGGAGGAGCCGAAGAACGCGGGTCCGCTGAAGGACGTCATCTACGGCCTGCTCACCAAGGACCCCGAGAAGCGGCTCGACGACGCGGGTGCCCGCGTGATGCTCAACGCCGTGATCCACGCGCCCGAGCCGAAGCCGGACGAGCCCGCGCCGGCGCCGGACGCGACGAAGGTCGTACCGCTGCCTCCGCAGCCCGACCGGGGTGAGGGCGGCGAGCGGCTGCGCGGGGCGCTGCGTTCGGTGCGCAAGGCCGCGGTGGCGGCGGGTGCGGCCGGTACGGCGGCGGCTTCTCGGGCCAAGTCCGGGGCGGGCAAGGGGGGTTCGGGGGCCGAGACGGCTTCCGGTGCCGGTGCTTCCGGTGCTGGTACTGGTGCTGCTGGTGTCGCCGGTGGGGCGGCTTCCGGTGGGGGTGTGGCTTCTGGCTCGGGTTCGGGCGCGGGTGCCGGTGTGGGCTCTGGTTCGGGTGTTGCCGCGGGGTCCGGTTCGGTCGGTGTGAGTGGTTCCGGTGCCGGTGCTACTGGGGCGGCGGGTTCCGCGGGGACCGGGGGCAACTCGGCCGGTGGTGGGCGGAGTTCGGGGTGGCCCGTGATGACGCCGCCGGATCTGCCTCCGCGGCCGGTGCCGAGGGCGCCGCTCACCGATGTGGTGCCGCGGCGGACGTTGGTGATCATCGCGGTGATCGTGGTGCTCGCCGTGGTCGCGGTCGTGCTGGCCCTCACGCTCGGTGGGGATGACGGCTCGTCCGACAACTCCGCGGGCGGCGGCGGTGCCAAGACTTCCGCCGGTACGAGCGCGAGTCCCTCCACCAAGGAGGACAAGGGCGGTGGCGGCGGCCGGACGGACGGTCAGGCGAGCCAGTCGGCGGAGGCCGGGGCCACGTCCGGGAGCACGCCGAGCAACAGTCCCACCGCGACCGGCGGCAGTGACGCGGGCGGTTCCGCCGGAGGCGGCAGCACCGCGGTGAAGACGTACAACGGCGGTCAGGGGTACTCGATCGGGCTGCCCAAGGGGTGGAAGTTCCAGACCTCGAGTTCCGCGGGGGACCGGTTCACCGGCCCGGACGGGCAGAAGCTGCTGGTCGCCTGGACGTCGACGCCGAAGGGCGACCCGGTGGCGGACTGGAAGAACCAGGAGCGGTACATGGTGCGCTCCCAGTACGACCGGGTTCGCATAGCGAAGGTGGACTACCGGGGCTGGCTCGCGGCCGACTGGGAGTTCACCTACAGCGAGGGCGGGACGAAGTACCGGACCATCGACCGGGGTTTCGTCGTCAACGACCATCTCGGATATGCGCTGATGTACACGGCGAAAGCCGCCAATTGGGGCAGCGAGCTGCGCAAGGACACCTGGCAGACGCTCGCGAAGACGTTCGAACCGAAATCGTGAAGTGACCGTGCGGTGACCGGTCCCGCGTTTCGGACATGAGATCTGGCATCCCCTCTTTGCGGCTTGCCTCCGGCACGTATCGTGAATGCTTGCGGACCGTACGCATCCAGGTATGGGTGCGGAACGGCACGCAGGGCGAACGGAATTGACCGACCGGGCTGCCGGGGGAGGCAACGTGGACGACTATGCGGGACGGGTACTCGCCGACCGCTACCGCCTGCCGCTGCCCCCCTCCGACGAGTACGAACTGACCGAGACCCGGGCCTTCGACACCTACAGCGGGCAGGAAGTCCTGGTCAGGCAGGTGCCGTTGCCCGAGGTCGTCGAGGCGGAGGTGCTCGACGCCGAGGGCTTGCCCGACGGTTTCACGGCAAGGGACCCGCGCGACAGGGGAGTCCGGCGGGGCGGTGCCGCGGCGCGGACCAGCACGCGCAGGCCGACCGATCCGGCCGTGCGGCGGGCTGTCGAGGCCGCGCAGGCCGCTGCCGCGATCCCCGATCATCCACGGCTCGACCAGGTCTTCGACGTGTTCGCCGAGGGCGGGTCGCTGTGGATAGTGAGCGAGTTGGTGGCCGCGCGGCCGCTGGCGGCGCTGCTCGCGGAGAAGCCGCTGACGCCCTACCGAGCGGCCGAGGTCGCCTCCGACGTGCTGATGGCCCTGCGGGTGCTGCACGCGCACGGCTGGGTGCACCGGAACATCACCGCCCGTACGGTGCTCGTCTGCGACGACGGACGCGTGATGCTGACCGGGCTCGCGGTCGGCGCGGCGGAGGAAGCGCTGTGCGGGTACGACCCGGTGCCGGCTCCGGAGGGTGACGGGAGCGGCGGGGTCGGGGGTGTGGCGGGAGCGCCTGGAGTCGGCGGGGCCGGGGGTGTGGCGGGAGCGCCAGGAGCCGGCGGTGACGGGCGATCCGGTGGTGACGCGCGATCCGGTGGCGACGGGCGATCCGGTGGCGACGGGCGCTTCGGTGGTGACGGGCGGGAGCTCGGGCCGCAGGGGGCGCCGGGTGTGCGGGCGGTGCCGGGGACTTTCAGTGGGCCGGGGGGCGTGAGCGCGGGCCCCGGTCTCGGTGGCGCCTCCGGGCCCGCCGCACCCGCGGGCTCCCTGGACCCCGAGGCCGCGCGGCGGGCCGCCATCGAGGCTCGGGAGGCCGGTGGGCTGCCGGGGCTCGGCGGTGAGACGGCGAACGGTGCCGGTGGGTCGGGCGCGGTCGCGCGCAGGGCCGTGGAGCCGACCGGCGGGGACGTCCGGGCCGCGCGCGCAGGGGCGATCGCCGCGTATCGCGCGGGTGCCCGGGCCGCCGCCCGCGTCCAGGAAGCCCAGCAGAACGGCCACGCCGCCCTGCCCGGAGCCCGCCCCTCGCCGGAGGAGGGCCCCGCGACCGGTGCCGGGGTCGACGGCGGGCCGACACCGCCGTACGGACCGGGCGGCGGCACCCAGGTCGCTCCCGGTGCCGCGGGCCCTGGTGAGGCGGGGTGGGCGGTGCCCGCCTCCGGACCCCTGGGTGGCACGGTCGCACCCGGCCGGGACGAGCATCGGCGGCCCGGTGCCACCCTCCCGGGGCAGATCGTCGACCCCTACGGCGTCCGGACCGACTCCTGGCAGGGGGCCGCTCCCGGTGGCGGTGGCGGCAGGGCGTTGCCGGGCGGGTCGGAAGGACGTACGGCCGCACTGCCTTCGGGCGGAACCGGGCCGTCCGTGCCGCACCCGGCTCCTGCTCCCAGCCGTTGGGACGAACTCGCCGTCGCCGCGCCCGCGCCCCGCGGCCCCGCCACCGCGCTCGCCGCCGAGCGGGCGCGGCAGGCCAGGATGGCCGTCGTCGGGCCGGTGACCGAGCGATGGGCGCCCGAGCAGGCCGGGCCGGTGCACGAGAACTGGCAGCTGGCCGCGCCGATCGGCCCCGCGACCGACCTCTGGGCGCTCGGCGCGCTGCTGTTCCGGGCCGTGCAGGGGCATGCGCCGTACCCGGAGGAGTCGACGGCCGAGCTGGTGCAGATGGTGTGCGGCGAGCCGCCGGCCTTCGCCGAGGAGTGCGGGCCGTTGCGGCCGGTCGTGGAGTCGCTGCTGCGTCAGGACCCCACCGAGCGGCTGGACTTCGAGGAGCTGCGGGGCTGGCTGCGCTCGCTCGTGCGCTCCGCGCCGGAGCCGGAGGCGGGCACGTATGTCGTCGCCGCGCCGCCGGTCGAGGGCAACCGGCTGCCCATCGTGCGGCGGCGGGGCGAGCTGGTGCGCAGGCGGCGCGCCGGACTGCCCGCGACCAGCCCGCACGGACGGCACAAGCGGGCCAAGGCCGCCCGGCAGGAGGAGGCGTCCCCGCGCAGGCTCGGGCGCATGCTGCTGCTGCTCGTGCTGCTGCTGATGGCGGGGGCGATCGCGTACGCCATGCTGTTCATGCCGAAGGCCGATTCGAAGGACGGCGCGGGCGGGACGGGCGCGGCCGACCGGACCGGCGCCGCGGGTGAGATCAGCGACGCGCCGAAGCAGACCGCCAGCAGCGAGCCGCGGCCCGAGCAGACCACGCCCAAGGCGGACGGCAGCAGCCCGCCCGAAACGCAGTCCAATGACCCCGACGTCGCCGACGGCTTCACCCTGCGCTCGGACACCGCCGGGTTCCGCGTCGCCGTGGCCGACGGCTGGGACCGGACGCCGAAGAACGGCCGCGGTCAGGTCGTGTACTCCCACGGCGACTTCGACCTGATCCTCGTACCCGGCCGGGACAGCGCGGACGAGTACGGCGAGGACCCCATGGCGTACCAGCGGGAGGACGAGCGCGAGCTCCAGCCGTACCGCGACTCCAGCTGGGCCAGCGCCTCCGGGCTGAAGACGATCTCGGTGGGCGGGCGGACCATGGCCGAGGGGCAGTTCACCTGGACCGACGACGCGGGGCGCGAGCTGTTCGTGCGCAATCTGGCGATCCTCGTCGGCGGGAAGTACCACGTGGTGCAGGTGCGCGGTCCCGAGGCGGAGCGGGACGAGGTCACACGACTGTTCGAGCAGGCGTCGGCGACATACGAGGTGACGGGCTGAGGACACTCGGTGACGGTTGCTTCCGGCTGGTGAAAGCGACAACTGTCACAGTGCTGTCTCCTTGGCACCCCCGTGGTTCCCTGCGTAGGGACCGATCCTTACGCTGACCCTGTCAAGACCATTGCGGGGCAACGTGAATCAGATGCAGGGCCTGCTCATCGCGGGCCGCTACCGGCTTGCCGACACCATCGGCAGCGGCGGCATGGGCCGCGTGTGGCGGGCCCACGACGAGGTGTTGCACCGGGCTGTCGCCATCAAAGAGCTGACCGCCGCCCTGTACGTCTCCGAGAGCGACCAGGAGCGGTTGCTCCACCGCACGCGCGCCGAGGCCCGCGCGGCGGCCCGGATCAACCACTCCGCCGTCGTCACCGTGCACGACGTCCTCGACCACGACGCCCGCCCGTGGATCGTGATGGAGCTGGTCGAGGGCCGTTCGCTGGCGGACGCGGTGAAGGCGGACGGGCGGGTGGAGCCGGTCGAGGCGGCGCGGATCGGCCTGTGGGTGCTGCGGGCGCTGCGCGCGGCGCACGACGCGGGGGTCCTGCACCGCGACGTGAAGCCCGGCAATGTGCTGTTGTCCCATGACGGCCGCGTCCTCCTCACCGATTTCGGCATCGCCCAGATCGAGGGCGATACGACGATCACCCGCACCGGCGAGGTCGTCGGCTCGGTCGACTACCTCGCGCCGGAGCGGGTCCGCGGCCATGACCCGGGTCCGGCGTCGGACCTGTGGGCGCTGGGCGCGACGCTGTACACGGCGGTGGAGGGCCGCTCGCCGTTCCGCCGCACCTCGCCGCTCGGCACCATGCAGGCGGTCGTCGAGGAGGAACCGGCCGCGCCGGTGCACGCGGGTGCGCTGGGGCCCGTCCTCGCGGCACTGCTCCGCAAGGAACCGGCCGAGCGGCCCACCGCGGCGCAGGCTGAGCAGATGCTGGCGGAGGTGGCCGAGGGGCGGCGGGCGAGCGCGGCGCAGGCGTATGTGCCGACGGGGCCTGTGCGGTACGCGCCGGAGACGGGCACCGCCGGTACCGGGACCCGTGCGGGGCAGACGGCCGCCGCCACGCCGTATCCGCCGCTGACGGCCCCGGTCCCGGCCGCTCCCGTCCCGCGCAAGCGTCACCGGTTGCGTACGTTCGCCCTGGTCGTGGCACTCGCGGCGATCGTCGGCGGGGGTGGTGCGGTCGCGTTGCAGCAGTGGAATTCGGGCAGCCCCTCCTCCTCGTCGAGCGAGAGTCCGGCTCCGACTCCGACCTCTTCCCCGACGAAGGGTGTGCAGGGGGCGATTCCCGCCGGCTGGGTGAGGTACGACGATCCCCTGGGCTTCAGCCTGTACCTGCCCAAAGGCTGGGACCGGACGGTCTCCATCGAGGAGAAGGACGGTCTGGCGCAGGTCGACTACTCGCCCGACAACGGCAGGACCCTCGTGCGCGTCGCCGTCGACACCGCGCCGGACTTCACCAACTCCTACGACCACATGCGTCAGTTGGAGACGAAAAACCAGAAGCGGCTCAAGGACTACACGACGCTGAGCATGAGGCAGGAGATCTACCGCGACCAGCCGAGTGTCCGCTGGGAGTACACCTGGACACAGCTGGCGAAGGACTCGCTCTTCGCCGGCCCGTACCGCGCGCTGGACGTGGCGTACATGACCCCTGACAGTGTCGAGTACGCCCTCTACACCGCCTCTCCGGCTGCCGACTGGGACGCAACGAGCAAGCGGTTCACCACCGTGCTGCGGAGCTGGCAGCCGAACCACTCCTGACCCGCCCCAACTTGGCCGGTCAGCGCCTCGAAATGTGTTCGTCCGAGGGGCGTACCGAGCAGCTGACCTGATGTACCTCGGTCTGCTGCAGGGCTGGCGAGAAGGAGGGTTCAGTCGGTAACCGTCGCCTTGACTCCGCCCGACTCGACGGACAATTTCGGTGAAACTCGGTGCAAGAACTTCGCCGAACAGGCTGACAACGTGTCCTAGATTGCTGTGTACTGCTCAGGCCCAGTCGGTGCAGAAGCGATTGTCGACTATGCTGTCACCTTCCATGACCGCCACACGCACCCCGACAAAGCGGAGCATGCCGTTGTCGTCGGATGCGTAGGTAGTAAAGTTGAGTTTCGATCCATTTCCGTCATATTCGTGATGCCAAGGCCACTTGACCTCTACAGGGCTGCCGCCGTCGGTGGAGACAAGCCGAATGGCCACATGGTGGCCATCGGCAGAGGTGTCCTTGACCCAGCCGCTTATGTCCACGTGGTTGTTTGACCAGTTGGTGAAGGTCATGCTCCCCGAGGCGCCGTTTGTGGAGCATGCGGCGCCGCCGCTCGCCGCACTGGCGTTGGTCACTGTGGCCGTGGCAAATATGGCCACCGCCGCGACACTCGTGACTGAAAGACGCTTCAATGTGTTTCCCATGTGTGGACGGTAAGGCTTTCATGATTCACGGGACAGCGTGATTCCAGTCACCCGTTTTCTCCGATATCGGGTGCATGTCGCGGTGATTTGCAACGCTTTGCATCCATTCGGAAACCGGGAATGGCTGAAAATAGACACTCTTGGGTGTGAGTGAGCCGTAGTTAGGTAAGGTGCCGGCCCCCGTGAGGCAATTCCCATTTGGCCGGTCACCGCCCCGGAAGGTGTTCGTCCGGCGGGGCATCATGGGGCTCATGGGGACCCAGGGGGGCAACTTCCGTGTCGTAGCGGGGCGTTATCGCCTGGAGGTGCGGCTCGGGCGTGGTGGTATGGGAGTTGTCTGGCGGGCCACCGATCAGCTGCTCGGACGGCGTGTCGCGGTCAAGGAGCTGGCCCTCGGCGAGACCCTCTCCGAGAGTGAGGCCCGCCGTTGGCGCGACCGGACCCTGCGCGAGGCGCGGGCGGTCGCGCAGCTCCGGCATCCGCACATCATCGTCGTTCATGACGTCGTCGAGGACGACGAACGGCCTTATCTCGTCATGGAGTTGATCGAGGGCGGCTCCCTCGCCGACCGGATCGCCGCGCGCGGCCCCGTCGACGCCGCCGAGGCCGCGCGGATCGGCGTCGCCCTGCTCGGCGCGTTGCGGGCGGCGCACGCGGCGGGCGTGTTGCACCGGGACATCAAACCGGCGAACGTGCTGATCGCCGACGACGGCCGGGTCGTGCTCACCGACTTCGGCGTGGCGCGGGTCGCGGGCGCGACCACCCTCACCGACCTCGACTCCTTCGTCGGCTCGCCCGAGTACACCGCGCCGGAGCGGATGTCCGGGCTCGCGACCGGCCCCGCGTCCGACCTGTGGTCGCTGGGTGCGCTGCTGTGCACGGCCGTCAGCGGTGAATCGCCGTTCCGGCGGGACTCGTTGGGCGGGGTGCTGCATGCCGTGGTCGCCGGGGAGATCCGGCTGCCCGCGCAGGCCGCGCCGCTGCTGCCCGTCGTACGGGGGTTGTTGGAGCGTGATCCGGGGCGGCGGCTGGACGGGGAGTCGGCGGAGCGGATGCTGCGGATCTTTCTGGAGACGGGGCACATGCCGAGCGTCGAGCGGCGTTCGCTGCGGGGTGCGCTGACGGCGGTGCTGCGAGCACGGCGACGGCCATGACGGGGATTGGTCACGGCTCTGTGACCGGAGAGCGTTCTGGCTGGATACCGCGGTGCCTGCCGCGATATGGATGGACCCATGAGCAGCGACGGGGGAGCCCCTTACGGGTCCGACGAGCCAACGAGTTTCAGTCTGCAACCGCCGAACCCGCCCGTGGCGGTGCCGCACCCCGACAACCCGTACGCCGCACCCACCACCCAGGTCGTGCCGCAGCAGACGGCGCCTCGACAGGACGCCGGCGCGGGGCGGTTGATCGCGGGCCGCTACCGGTTGCTCGGCAAGCTCGGGGACGGCGGGATGGGGACGGTGTGGCGGGCCAAGGACGAGACGGTGGACCGTGAGGTCGCGGTCAAGGAGCCGCGCGTCCCCGACCACCTTCCCGAGCGTGAACGCGCCAACGCCTTCGAGCGGATGCGGCGCGAGGCGCGGGCCGCGGCCCGGCTCGATCACCCGGCGGTCGTGAACGTGCACGACGTGGCGGTCGTCGACGGCCGGCCGTGGATCGTCATGGAGCTGGTGCGGGGGCGTTCGCTGGGCGACGCGTTGCAGGAGGGCACCCTCGGGGCGCGGGAAGCGGCGAGCATCGGCCTTCAGGTGCTGGCCGCGCTGGAGGCCGCGCACGCGGCGGGCATCCTGCACCGCGACGTCAAGCCGGACAACGTCCTGCTCGGCCGCCACGGCCGGGTCGTCCTCACCGACTTCGGCATCGCCCAGATCGAGGGCGAGACGAGCCTGACCGACACGGGCGGCTTCGTGGGCTCACCCGAATACATCGCACCGGAACGGGTGTTGGGGCAGCGCCCCGGCCCGGCGTCCGACCTGTGGTCGCTGGGCGTCGTGCTGTACGCGGCCACGGAGGGCGTCTCACCGTTCCGCCGCAGCAACACGCCGGCCACCCTCCAGTCCGTCCTCAACGCCACCCCCGCCGCGCCCGCCTCGGCGTCGGGCCCGCTGGCCGAGGTCATCACGGGGCTCCTCCAGAAGGAGCCGGGCCGCCGCCCGACCGCCGCCCAGGTGCGTGCCCTGCTGGAGAAGGCCGCCGCAGCACCGGCGCCGACGCGGGTCGTGCCGCCGGCCGAGGGTGTCGCGAAGGGCATCCGGCTGGGCCGCAAGACACTCGTCGGGCTCGGTGCGGCGGTCGTCGCGGCGGCGGTGGCGGCGTACCTGGTGATCGCGGACCCGTTCGCGGGGCCTTTGCCGGACGGCTGGAAGACCGTTCACGAGAAGGACGTCGCCGCCTCCCTGGCGGTGCCCGCCGACTACCAGCCGAGGTACCCGGACCGGAAGACGGACGACGGCCACTGGGTCACGTACACCGACTGGAGCGGCAGCATCTGGATCGGCCTGCGACTGGACAAGAAGTCCGAGGACCCGAACAACAGCATCGCCGACTCGGCCGCCGCCGAAATGTACGAGGACAACAAGCAGTTCAAGGACAACGGCGAGTACGACCTCCAGATGCCGGAGAACCCGCGCACGCAGACGGACGGCGGCGCCACCTACCAGGGCAAGCCGGCCGCCCAGAACACGATCACGTACACGACCGACGACACCCAGAACCCCCGCCCCCGCGAGATGCAGATCTTCTACTACAAGACCTCCAAGGGCGACATGTACAAGCTCACCATCAGTTACCCCGGGAAGGGCGATTTCACGGCCCGCGGCCAGGAGGTGGCGAAGACCGCCATCGCCGAACTGGACGTCGACGTCATCTGACGCCCGGCCGCCCCGCGTCGACAACCCCCCACGCCACAAGGTACTCATGGGACATGAGCAACGACGGGGGCGGCGTGAGCCCCAAGGGGCGACTCATAGGTGGGCGATATCGGCTCGTCGAGCGCATCGGGTCGGGCGGTATGGGTACCGTCTGGCGGGCGCTCGACGGGCTCGTCGACCGGGACGTCGCCGTCAAGCAGCCGAGGCTGCCCGGTGACCCGGAGGACGAGGCCCATCAGCGGGCCTCGCACCGGCTGTACCGCGAGGCCCGTGCCGCCGCCCGGGTCGATCATCCCGCCGCCGTTTCCATCCATGACGTCGTCGTCGAGGACGGGCTGCCCTGGATCGTCATGGAGCTGGTGCGGGGCGAGTCACTGCACGCGGTGCTCGAACGCGGGCCGTTGGAGCCCGCCGAGGCCGCTCGCATCGGCCTCGCCGTCCTCGGCGCGCTGCGCGCCGCGCACGCCGTCGGGATCGTGCACCGGGACGTCAAACCCGCCAACGTCCTGCTCGGATCGCACCACCGCGTCGTCCTCACCGACTTCGGCATCGCGCATGTCCAGGGCGAGGATTCCCTCACCGCCACCGGCGAGTTCGTCGGCTCGCTGGAGTTCATCGCCCCCGAGCGCATGTCGGGGCGGAGTGCGGGTCCCGCGTCCGACCTGTGGTCCCTCGGCGTGCTTCTCTACGCCGCCGTGGAGGGCTGGTCCCCGTTCCGTCGTACGTCGGTGGAGTCGACGCTCGCCGCGATCCTGACCGCGGAGGTGCCCGAGCCGAAACAGGCCGGCCCCCTCGGCCCGCTCCTCACCCGGCTGCTGGAGAAGGACCCCGCCGGGCGGCCGGACGCGGAGGAGATCGAGGCGGCGCTGGCCGCGGCGGCGGGGGAGTGGCCGCGGGCGGCGGAGGACCCGGGGCTCCAGGACGCCTCGGGTCTGGAGGAGTTCGGGGACGACATCGGGACCGTACGGCTGGGGCAGGCCGGGGCCGACGCGGACACCCTGACGGCCGTCGGTGCTCCGGCGGACGACACGGTGCCCGAACCCGCGGCCGCCGGACGACGTATGCCTCGTCCCCTGTCCCTGGCCCTCACCGGCGGCCTCCTCGTCGGCGCCACCTGGTTCGGCATCGCCTCCCTCACCGGCCCCGACAGCGGCGCGGGCACGAAGAACACGGCCGCGGACCACTCCGCTTCACCGGAGACGGAGACGGAGACGGAGACGAAGGCGCCGCCGACGCCGGCACCCACCTCCGCCGACGGCTGGACCGCGCACGCCGACAAGGGCATGAACGCGACCCTCGTCCTCCCCGCCGCGTACAAGGAGTTCGCCCGCTCGGGCAGCGACACCTTCCAGCCCCGCCAGGTGGAGTACGCCGCCGGCTCCGTCCAGGTCCGCTTCACCAAGTGGGACAAAGCGCCCGGAACGCCGATGAGCCAGGCCGAACAGCACGTGAGAACCGCGGAGTTCTTCGAGAACCCCACCACCCCGCAGTACACCACCACCAGCCTCCACGGCTGGGACGCCGTACAGTCCGACATCACCTACGGTGACAAGGACCTCCGGCGCCGGCTCCTGGAACTGTTCGTACGCACGGACGACAACCGGCTGTACGAGCTGCGCGTCGAAATGCCCAAGGGCACGGCCGAGGAGAAACGGGGAACGGCGGTTTTCAAGGACGCCCGCGACCGGCTGACGATTGCCACAACGCCCTGATCAGGGCGTTTGCCGCCAGCGGTCACTGGCGCCGTGTGTGCGGTCGGTGAATCCCGGTTACCGCCGGGTACCCAAAGTCCCCGACCCGGCATACCCTGCGCGTCATGACGGACTCGCAGGCCCCGGAACTGACCGGCACCAACCCCCTCGCCCCCGCCCCGGAGGGCGCCCGTACCGCCGCCGACGTGGTCACCCCGGAGCTGGTCGCGCAGCTCACCAAGGGCGTGGTCGGCTCCGGTCGTACCGCCAATCACACGCCGTTCACCGGCGAGAAGCTGGCCGACCTGCCCGAGTCGACGCCCGAGGACGTGGCGAAGGCCTTCGAGGCGGCCCGCGCGGCGCAGGCGGTGTGGGCGCAGACGCCCGTACGGCAGCGCGCGGCGGTGCTGCTCCGCTTCCACGACCTGGTGCTCGAACGCCAGGCCGAGGTCCTCGACCTCATCCAGCTGGAGACCGGCAAAGCCCGTCTGCACGCCCACGAGGAGGTGCAGGCCGTCGCGGTCGCCGCCCGCCACTACGGCCGCCGCGCCGCCGCCTATCTCAAGCCCAAGCGGCACGCGGGCGCCATGCCCACGCTCACGCGCGTCACCGAACTCCGTCACCCGCGCGGTGTCGTCGGCCAGATCGCCCCCTGGAACTACCCGCTGGAGCTGTCGGTCGGCGACGCGCTCCCGGCGTTCGTCGCGGGCAACGCCGTCGTCATGAAGCCCGACACCGAGACCTGCCTGACCGCCCTGTGGGCGCGCGACCTGCTCATCGAGGCGGGTCTGCCGGCCGACGTCTTCCAGGTCGTCCTCGGCGACGGCCCGGTCATCGGCCCCGAGGTCGTCCGGCACGCCGACTACGTCTCCTTCACCGGCTCCACCCGCACCGGCCGCGAGGTCGCCCAGGGCGCCGCCGCCCGGCTGGTCGGCGTGTCCCTCGAACTCGGCGGCAAGAACGCCATGTTGGTCCTGGAGGACGCGGACATCGAGAAGGCCGCGGCCGGCGCCGTTCGCGCCTGCTTCTCCTCCGCGGGCCAACTCTGCATCTCCATCGAGCGGTTGTACGTCCACGAGTCGATCGCCGACGCCTTCCTGGAGCGCTTCGCCGCCCGCACGAAGGCCATGCGGCTCGGCAAGTCCCTCGCCTACGGCGCCGACATGGGCTCCCTGGTGGGGGAGCGGCAGCTGGAGACCGTCACCCGGCACGTGGAGGAGGCCGTCGCCAAGGGCGCCAAGGTCGTCGCCGGTGGCGTCGCCCGCCCGGACATCGGCCCGTACTTCTTCGAGCCGACCATCCTCGACGGCGTGACCGAGCCGATGGCGATCTGCACCGAGGAGACCTTCGGTCCGGTGGTCTCCCTCTACCGCTTCAAGACGGACGAGGAGGCCATCGAGGCCGCCAACTCCACCTCGTACGGCCTGAATGCCTCGGTCTGGACGAAGGACGGCAAGCGCGGCCGCGAGGTCGCCGCCCGGCTGCGCACCGGCACGGTCAACGTCAACGAGGGCTACGCGTCCGCCTACGGCAGCGTCCAGTCCCCGATGGGCGGCATGAAGGACTCCGGCCTCGGCCGCCGCCACGGCTCCGAGGGCATCCTCAAGTACACCGAGGCCCAGACGGTCGCCCAGCAGCGGCTGCTGCCGATGGCCCCGGCGCTGGGGATGGACGACGAGAAGTACGCCCAGTTCATGAGCCGCAGCCTGAGGCTGATGAAGGCGTTCCGGTTCCGGTAGGGAGAGCACACGTGCCACAGGACGACTACGACTACGACGTCATCGTCGTGGGTTCCGGATTCGGCGGTTCGGTCAGCGCCCTTCGCCTCACGGAGAAGGGCTATCGCGTGGGCGTCCTGGAGGCGGGCCGCCGCTTCACCAGGGAGACCCTCCCCAAGAACTCCTGGGACCTCAAGAACTACCTCTGGGCCCCCAAGCTGGGCATGTACGGCCTCCAGCGCATCCATCTGCTGGGCAACGTCATGGTGCTGGCGGGCGCGGGGGTCGGCGGCGGCTCCCTCAACTACGCCAACACCCTCTACGTACCGCCGAAGCCGTTCTTCGAGGACCCGCAGTGGCGTGACATCACGGACTGGGAGGAGGAGTTGAGGCCGTACTACGACCAGGCGCAGCGCATGCTCGGCGTACGGCTCAACCCGACGATGACCCCGTCCGACGTCCATCTGAAGGCGGCGGCCCAGCGGATGGGCGTGGGCGACACCTTCCACATGGCGCCCGTCGGCGTCTTCTTCGGCGACGGCAAGGACGCCGACGGCTCGGTGCGGGCGAAGGCCGGCGAACACGTCACCGACCCCTACTTCGGTGGCGCGGGACCGGCCCGCAAGGCCTGTACCGAGTGCGGCGAGTGCATGACCGGCTGCCGCCACGGCGCGAAGAACACCCTCAACGAGAACTACCTCCACCTCGCCGAGAAGGCGGGCGCGGTCGTGCACCCCATGACCACGGTCGTGTCGGTCACGGACGACTCGCAGGGCGGGTACGCGATCGCCACCCTCCCCACGGACCGGAGGAAGAAGGGCGAAGGCCGGACCTTCAAAGCCCGCCGGGTCGTCATCGCCGCCGGCACCTACGGCACCCAGACGCTGCTGCACCGCATGAAGGCGGGCGGGCAACTGCCGTACATCTCCGGCAAGCTGGGCGAGCTGACGCGCACCAACTCCGAGGCACTGGTCGGCGCGCAGACCGACGACCGGCGCTATCGCAGGGCGACGGGCTCGGCCAAGGCCGACTTCACCCGGGGCGTCGCCATCACCTCGTCCATCCACCCGGACGAGAACACCCACATCGAGCCGGTCCGCTACGGCAAGGGCTCCAACTCGATGGGCGGCCTGTCGATCCTCCAAGTCCCCTACGCGGAGGGCTCGTCGAGGGTCGCGGGCTGGCTGGCGAACGCGGCCCGGCATCCGCTGCTCGTCCTGCGGTCCCTCTCCAACCGCCGCTGGTCGGAGCGGACCATCATCGGCCTGGTCATGCAGTCGCTGGACAACTCCCTGACGACGTACCTGAAGCCGGACGGGGTCGGCAAGGGGCTGCTGACCGCCCGGCAGGGCCATGGCGCCCCCAACCCCAAGCAGATCAGGGCCGCTTCGGAGGCCGCCTCCGCGATCGCGGCGGAGATCAACGGCTTCGCCGGTTCGAACGTCGGCGAGCTGATGGGCACCCCGCTCACGGCCCACTTCCTGGGCGGCTGCCCGATCGGGGCGAGCCCGGAGGACGGGGTCATCGACCCCTACCACCGCCTCTACGGCCACCCCGGCATCTCGGTCGTCGACGGCGCCGCGGTCTCCGCCAACCTGGGCGTGAACCCGTCGCTCACCATCACCGCGCAGGCCGAGCGGGCGATGTCGTACTGGCCCAACAACGGCGAGGCCGACCCGCGGCCGGCGCAGGGGGCGGCGTACGAGCGTCTGAAGCCGGTCGAGCCGCGGTCACCGGCGGTCCCGGCGGACGCGTTCGGCGCGCTGCGGCTGCCGTTCCTGGGGATGCCGGCGGTGCCGCCGAAGCCGTAGAACCGACGACAGACGTCGTACAACCGACGGCAGACGTCCTAGAACCGACGGCAGACGTCGTAGAACCGACGGCAGACAGAGAGAAGGACCTGCATCCCCCTCCGAACGCAGGTCCTTCTCTCTTTTTCTTGCAACTGGCTTGTGTTACGCCTGCGTGCCCGCCTTACGGCGACGCACCGCGAAGACGGCACCCGCACCGGCGACGACCGCGACGCCGCCCACGAGACCGATGGTCGGCAGCGCGGAGCTGGAGCCGGTCTCGGCGAGGTTGCCGGTCGGCAGGTCGGAGACGTCGCCCTGCGGCTTCTTCACCGAGTCCTTCGAGCCCTTGTCGCTCTTGTCGGCCTCACCCGGGTTCGGGTTCGCGGAGCCGGCCTTGAGGACCGAGAAGTCGTACTGGGCCCAGCCCTCGGCGATGCAGTCCTGACCGTCGACGTTGTCGAGATAGGCGCCGGAACCGAAGGAGTAGGCGTCACCGGCCGGGGCCTTGGCGTCGATGCTGACGCGCAGGTTGACCGACTGGCTCTTGCCCGCCTTCAGCTCGTCGATGTAGAAGAAGTAGTCGCCGGCCCAGTCGTCGTTGCCGATGCGGTCCCAGGAACCCGTCTCGGGGTTCTTGAACTCCAGGTCGACGTACGGGCTCAGGAACTTCGCCTCGTCGAGCTCGTAGTTCTCGACCTCGGCGTAGAAGGCCACGCCGTCGACCGTGGTGCCGGAGTCGTTGGTGACGACCAGCTTGAAGTTGTGGAAGCCGTCACCGGCGACGATCTTGCCGGGCAGGCCCTTGATGTCCGCGGAGACCTTGGCGTCCGAGAAGTCCTCGTCGAGGTCCTCGCAGTAGGGGACGTCCGGGTCGGTCGGCTCCTCGCTCGGCTCGGCCGACTCGCTGGGCTCGGTGGAGTCGGTGGGCGACGCGCTGCCGGTCGGCGAGGTCGTGTCGGTCGGCTGGGTGGAGGCCGTGGGCGACGTGGTGTCGGTCGGCGAAGCGGTGTCGCTCGGGACCTCGGTCGGGGCCGTCGGCGAGGTGGTGTCGGTCGGCGTCTCCGACGGCGTCTCGGTCACCGTCTCGGTGGGGGCCGGGGACGTCTCGTCCGCGAACGCGGCAGGCGCGGACAGCAGCGCGAGCGGGGCTATGACAGCCGTCGCAGCCGCTGCGGCCATGGCACGGCGAAGCTTCATGCAAGACCTCAAGAAGTCCGGTGTGCTGCGTCGCAGCACGCGAGTGGGGCAGTGGGGCCTCGCGTGTGGGGCGCGGCTGTGGCCCTTGGTACGCATGGTTTGATCCACGAGGGCTGTGAATGGTTGCACTCGCATTCACAGAATTCTTATGTGGCCTGAGTCACAGCCGGATCCCGCCGGATTTTCCTTGTGAAGGCGCTTTCCGACCCCCTAGAACTGACGATCGTGTCTGACAAGCCTGCCGAGGACTCCTCCTCGACCCCCGAAGTGCCGGACGAGGTCTGGGAACAGTTCGTTCGCGCCAATGAAACGGCCGCTCCGAAGGAGCCCTCCGCCCGCGCCCGCATGGTGACGGAACGGCTCCGCCGGCAGGAGGCGCGGGGCGAGCTGCCCGAGGGGTGGCGCGCCGGGCCCGCCCGGCAGGAGAAGAAGCGCGGCCGCGGGGTGTGGAAGGCCCTGGGGGTGCTGCTCGCCGTGGCCGTTGCCGTCGTCGCGATCAAGCCGTCGCTGCTGCCCGGCGACCCCTTCGGCGCGGACTCCGCCGACGAGGCGTCCGAGACCCTGCCCGCGGAGACGGCGGCGCCGACCGGCCCGCCCGCGTCCGCGGCCCCGCGCACCCCGACGCTCGACGACCCGTTCGCCGGTTCGCCCGCCAAGCGCTGGGCCGACGGCCAGGCCGGCATCGTCGTACCGGAGGCGAAGGCGGTCGGCGGGCGGAGCAAGGCGGATGTGGCGAGTGCCCTGGAGCTGACCCGGAAGCTGCTGATCGACGCGAACCTGGACCCGGCGACCCTGCGAGGGGAACGTCCGGAGACGGCGCTCGACCTGCTGGAGCCGCAGCAGAACGTGCCCGGCTTCCTGAAGAAGGCCCTGAGCAAGCCGGACAGGAAGCATGATCCGCTGGTGATGTTCAGCCGCTTCGACCCGGACGAGGTCCGGCTCGTCGGTGACGTCGTGAAGACCCGCGGCCGTATGACCTTCAAGGCCGGCCAGGGCGCGGCCGTCGCCGTGCACGCCGACTACACCTTCGTCTACCCGGTGGTCCGCACCGACGGCACGACCGACGTGGCCCGCACCATCGTCCGCCGCGTCCTCGACCTCGAACTCTCCGACCCGGCCAAGTACCGGGTCACCCCGGGCAAGATCGGCGTCGTGAAGTACGACCAGGACATCGGGAACTCGGCCTGCGACGTCTACGACGGTTTCCTGCACCCGCACTTCCCGTCGGCCGAGCCCACGGGTGCGACGCCGACAGGCCCGACGACGGACCCGTACGACCGCAGCCGGGACATCAGTGACGACAAGGGCTGCGGGACCGTGTCCCGGACATGACCCCTGTCCGACCATGCCGATGACATGCGAAGGGCCCCGCGGGACGGAACCGCGGGGCCCTTCTTTCGTCAGCACCGGCGTCAGGGCAGCGCCGGTGCCTGGGGAGCGGCGCCGGGGGGTTGCGCCGCTGGTCCTGGATGCCCGGGTCGGCGCCCCGGCGCATGCGGGGCGCGCGGATGGTCTCGACCTCTGGCAGGGCCGTAACGCACAGACAATGTGGGTGTGTACAGGGGGACTTGGGCTTTGTAGGCATCGTGCTGGACGGACCCGGCCTCCGCAACCGTTTGGTCCAGCCTTCTGTTCCCGCCGGCCGGCCCCGGGCGTCCCCGGAGCCGACCGTTCTCTTGGGTGACCGGGCTGCTGTCCCCTGCCGTCCGGTCACTTACCTGGAGCGAGGTCCCACGACGTACGGCAAGATCCGAACGTCTCATCGCTCCAGCGAGCCACGCGTGGTTCTGTCGGGCCCGCCCCTGGCTGGCACGGACACCACCACCAACGAAGCGGTCCGCGATGCGGTCACGCGCCGTACGGGTGAGAGGCGGCCCGAACTCAGATGCGACCCCTGCACAGTTCGAGCAGCGTCATCGCGAGCGAGGTGCCGGGCTTGCCGAGCGCCTCGCTGAAGTGGTGGAGGACCTCCATCTCGCGCGCGAGGTGCACGCGCCGTCCGCCGGAGGCGATACGGGTCTGCTGCACGACGGCGGAGACGGCCGCCCGTTCCTGGATGAGGCCGATGATCCGGTCGTCGATGGCGTCGATGCGCTCACGGGCGTCGGCGATGACGGCTTCGGGCGTGGTGGTGGTCACGGTGGCTCCTCGTGTTCTGGGTGAGGTGCCCCGGAGCGGCAAGATCCGGAAGGAAACGACAGGCGCCCCGGACCTTGTCGGCCCGGGGCGCCTGGGAAGTCGCTTGTCAGTAGCTCAAGCAGCACGACCATGGCAGCCGGCGGGCCGGTTGCCATAGGTAAAGACGAAGGTCGGGTGCGTGAGCATGGCAGCAGTATGCACGCGCTCCCGATCCTGTCCAACCAGCGGTCCATCCACCGGACGGGACGGCCCGGAGACGGCGGCCGGGACGGGCCGGAGACGGCGGACGGGACGGCCCGGAGACGGCGGCTGGGAGGGGGCGAGGTCACCGGCCGGGTAGGGCTGGAGACGGCGGCCGGGATGGGGCGACGTCACCGGCCGGGAGGGGCCGCGGCCGCACCCCGCTAGAATCGGCCTCACAGCCCTCGCCCAAACCGCCGGAAGGCACCCCGTGTCATCAGCGACCCCCGCCGCCGCCCCCGACACCGTCCTGGTCGTCGACTTCGGCGCGCAGTACGCCCAGCTCATCGCCCGTCGCGTCCGCGAGGCGCGGGTCTACAGCGAGATCGTGCCGAGCACCATGCCGGTCGAGGAGATGCTCGCCAAGAACCCGGCGGCGATCATCCTCTCCGGCGGCCCCTCGTCGGTCTACGAGGAGGGCGCCCCCCGCCTCGACCGCGCGCTCTTCGAGGCCGGCGTCCCCGTCTTCGGCATGTGCTACGGCTTCCAGCTGATGGCGCAGAGCCTCGGTGGCACGGTGGACAACACCGGCGCCCGTGAGTACGGCCGCACCGACCTGCACGTCTCGAAGTCGTCCTCCACCCTCTTCGAGGGCACCCCGGACGAGCAGCACGTGTGGATGTCGCACGGCGACGCCTGCTCCGCCGCCCCCGAGGGCTTCTCCGTCACGGCCTCCACGGATGTCGTCCCGGTCGCCGCCTTCGAGAACGACGAGAAGAAGCTCTACGGCGTCCAGTACCACCCCGAGGTCATGCACTCCACGCACGGCCAGCAGGTCCTGGAGCACTTCCTGTACCGGGGTGCCGGTCTGAAGCCGGACTGGACCACGGGCAACGTGATCGAGGAGCAGGTCGCCGAGATCCGCTCGCGCGTCGGCGACAAGCGCGCGATCTGCGGGCTGTCCGGCGGCGTCGACTCCGCGGTGGCCGCGGCCCTCGTCGCCCGTGCCATCGGCGACCAGCTGACCTGCGTGTACGTGGACCACGGTCTGATGCGCAAGGGCGAGACCGAGCAGGTCGAGAAGGACTTCGTGGCCGCGACCGGCGTGAAGCTGGTCGTCGTCGACGCGGAGGAGCGCTTCCTCACCGCGCTCAAGGGCGTCTCGGACCCCGAGGAGAAGCGGAAGATCATCGGCCGCGAGTTCATCCGGGTCTTCGAGCAGGCCCAGGCGGAGATCATCGCGGACGAGGGTCCGGCGGTGGAGTTCCTGGTGCAGGGCACGCTCTACCCCGACGTGGTCGAGTCCGGCGGCGGCACCGGCACGGCCAACATCAAGTCCCACCACAACGTGGGCGGCCTCCCCGAGGACCTCGAGTTCAAGCTGATCGAGCCGCTGCGCAAGCTCTTCAAGGACGAGGTCCGGATGGTCGGCCAGGAGCTGGGCCTGCCGGAGGAGATCGTCCAGCGCCAGCCGTTCCCCGGCCCGGGCCTCGGCATCCGGATCGTCGGCGAGGTGACCAAGGAGCGGCTCGACCTGCTCCGCGACGCCGACGCCATCGCCCGCGAGGAGCTCACGCTGGCCGGCCTCGACCGGGACATCTGGCAGTGCCCGGTGGTCCTGCTCGCGGACGTCCGCTCGGTCGGCGTCCAGGGCGACGGCCGCACCTACGGCCACCCGATCGTCCTCCGCCCGGTCTCGTCCGAGGACGCGATGACGGCCGACTGGTCGCGCCTGCCGTACGAGGTGCTGGCGAAGATCTCCACCCGGATCACCAACGAGGTCGCGGACGTCAACCGAGTCGTCCTCGACGTGACCTCGAAGCCGCCGGGCACGATCGAGTGGGAGTGAGCCTTTTCGAGGCTCAGGTGCGCTTGATCAGGCGCACCGGCTCACCGGGCTTCCAGACCTGGACGACGAGGTACTTGTCGTCCTCGACGTAGGTCCTGACGACCTCCGTCAGCTCGGTGCGGAAGAGGTGGAACGGCTCCGGCGGTTCCACCTCTTCGACGTATTCGGCCTTGGTCGCCGCATCGACGACCTCGACCGCCCGCCCGCTGATCCGTACGTCGCCGCCGCCCAGCGACTGCCCCTCCCCGGGGTTCGCCTGGAGCGCGAACCGCGGGTCGCGGAGCAGGTCGAGGGCCTTGAGCGAGTCCGGCATCATGCCGAGCCACAGCTCGCCGTTCAGGAACCGCACCTCCAGGCCGCTGGTGCGGGGCGAGCCGTCCTTGCGGAGAGTCGCGAGGGTGTGGTGCGTGAAGGCGCCGAAGCGTTCCTCGACGAGCTGGGCGAGATCGGGTTCGGCGGCGGTGAAGGCGGACCAGTTCGCAGTCATACGACGAGTGTGGCGCCGATACCCGACATCTGCTGTCCGGTATTACGCGCCTTGCGTGGCGTACGGCAGCGGGCGCACGTACCGCTCCCGTCCCGCGTCGTCCCGCACCTGCGCACAGCCGCCCGCCGTCAGCCGCGCGGCCAGCTTGGCGCGGCGGACCGTGTTGATGCGCAGGGCGCCGTACATGAACGCCGGCATCAGCACGGCGAGCGGGAGAAGGACGGCGTACTTGCCGGTCAGCGGGGCCATCAGCAGGAACAGGGCGGCGGCGCCCCAGCCGATGGTCTTGAGCTGCCGGGGGTTGCCCGCCTCGACCAGGGCGTCGTACTTGATGAGCGCGATGATCAGGTCGATGTCGGCCTGGGCCTCGGGGACCGGCGTGAGCGAGTTCAGGTACATGCCGGGAACCGTGCCGCCCGCGCCCACCTGCGGGAACGCGGCGAGGTTCGCGGCGGCGCGCTGCTGGGCCGCGGGGTGGGTGTCGCGAACCAGGTGGACGTGGAGGATCTTGTGGCGGCCGACGAGGCGGACACCGGCGTAGCGGAAGCCGAAGCACTCGGCGACGTAGACCAGTGCCCCGAACAGCTTGTGCTCGGCGAAGGGGTGGACCAGCTCGACATGGTCCTGGGTCGCGAGCTGCCGCATGAGGGAGCTGAGGTGACGTTCGACGAGGCTCAAGGAAGGCTCCGGGGATGACTGAAAACTGGTGCTGAAGTGTCGGGAACTTGTCGTTCCGCACACCAGACCACCGAGCCCCCGGAAGGGTTGCGCACGGCATCGTTACCTCATACGCCTGTTCTCCTGCGCTGACCGACGGTAACTTCCGCCCCGTAAAGCCACCCCAGTGCTGGAGGACCGATGCACGGGACGTATGAACCGGGACCGACCCCGCCGGCCCCCCTGCCCACCGACAGCCTCCGGTTCGCGATGCCGCCGATGCACGACTCGGTCGAGGACGAGCGCCGGCACCGCAAGGAACGGCTGGCGGGCGCGGTGCGGATCTTCGGGCGGCAGGGCTTCGAGGACGGGGTCTCCGGCCACATCACCGCACGCGACCCGGAGTTCACCGACTGCTTCTGGGTCAACCCGTTCGGCATGCCCTTCAAGCACGTCACCGTCAGCGACCTGGTGCTCGCCAACACCGACGGACAGGTCGTCGAAGGCCGCTACCACGTCAACCAGGCCGCCTTCACCGTGCACGCCCAGGTCCACGCCGCCCGGCCCGATGTCGTCGCGGTCGCCCACTGCCACTCCGTGCACGGCCGCGCCCTCTCCGCCCTCGGCGACCTCCTGGACCCGATCACCCAGGAGAGCTGCGCCTTCTACGAGGACCACGCGGTGTACGACGCCTATTCGGGCGTCGCCGTGGACACCGCCGAGGGCCGCAGGATCGCCGCCGCCCTGGGCTCCGGCAAGGGCCTGGTGCTGCGCAACCACGGCCTGCTGACCGTCGGCGACTCGGTCGACGCGGCGGCCTGGTGGTTCCTGTCCATGGAACGCTCCGCCCAGGTCCAGCTGACGGCCAAGGCGGCGGGCCGCCCGATCCTGATCGACCACAAGGCGGCGGTCGCGACCAGGGAGCAGTTGGGCGGCGACCTCGTCGCATGGATCAACTACCAGCCCCTGTGGCAGGACATCAGCCGGAGCGAGCCGGATCTGCTGAGCTAGGACAGGCCCTGGAAGCCCCTGAGTATCACTGCCTTCGTCATCGCGAACTCCTCGTCCGTCAGCACCCCTTCGCGATGCAGCTCGCCCAGCTCCCGCAGCCTGCGCAGGAGCACGTCGTGATGGTCGGCCTGCGCAGGCACCGCCGCCGGGAGCTGCGGGAAGCGGCTGGCGCGGTCGTCGGCCGTGCGGGTGGAGGGGTGCGGGAGGCGGGCGGTGACCGCGGTCGCCACCAGCGCCGTGAGCAGGTCGCGGCGGGCGCTGCCCCACAGGTCCAGGGCGTACGGGTCCTTCTCGGGCGGGAGTTTGGAGAACGCCGTCTCGCGGGTCACGAACCGCAGGAAACCGTCCTCGTAACCGGAGTTGGGCAGCCATTCCACGCCCACCAGGTCGGAGAGCGCGATGATCCGCGGGCCGGTCGCCCGCTTCACCCGGTCCGAGGTGTCGGCCCAGTCGATACGGACCTGGAGGCCGTCGAAGGAGACGCTGCCGTCGGAGGAGCGCACGGAGACCGGGACCGGCGGCCCCGACAACAGATACGTCTTCGTCGGGTCCTTGGGGATCTGGTCGAGCAGCAGCGCATGCCGGATCTCCTCCGCCACGTACTCCGCGACCCCGGCCCGGTCGACGTCCACCGCAAGGCGGTACGGGTCCGCCGCGTCCGGCAGCCGGCCCCCGGTCGCCTGCAACAGCGGATCCGCGCCCTCGCGCAGCCGCATCCGCAGCCGCCCCCGCTTGCGTTCGGGCTCGAAGACGACACCCGAGACGGCCTCCAGAGGCACGGCGATCTCTCCGTACGTCTGCCGGAACAGCGGCACCGAACGGTGGAGTCCCGGCGTGATCCTGACCGTCGTGCCGTCGAAGGCCCAGGTCCCGTCGCGCTGGATGATCTCGGCCATACGGAAATTCTCGCAGCCAGGTCAACACGGCGACCCCGGCTTCACCCGCCCTGACCAGACCTGCCGGACGAGCCCGCCGTGGCGTAGGGCACAATTCGCTGTCATCGCACGGGAGTTGCAGGGCGGCGGCCGAGACATCGGCAGGGGCCACGCAGCGTGGAGATCGCGGGGAAGGCGGGCGTCGGGCGTGGCGGTGCAGGAGGCGAGACAGAGCGCGGATGCGGGCGCGCACGGAGGCGGCTGCACCTGCGGGGACTGTCCGCACGGGGCGCGGGAGGGGCATCGGCGGGCGGTCGCCGCATTCCTCCTGAAGCGGGACGAGTTCGCCGCCGGACAGGGCCTGCCGGCCGCCGTGGCCCACTCGGCCTCGGCCTCCCGTCAGTGGGTGTCGGAGGAACTGACCCAGTCCGCGGAACTGGTCGCCGAACGCGGCCGCGCCGAGGGCGAGGCGTGGCTGGCCCGGCTGTGGAGCCGCACCGCGTACACGGTGTGGGCGGGCGTGGTCGTCCTCCTGCTCGTCCAGGCGCTCACGGCGATCGGCGCGGGCTGGACCGCCGCCCGCACCGCCGGGCTGCTGGCCGCCGTGCTGGCCGCCGGTGCCCTGACCGCGGCCTCCTGGTTCCACCGCGCCCGGGGCGGCGCGCTGGCCCCCGTCATCGGCGAGGACAACCGTCTTTCCACCTCCCGCGCGGTCGCCGTGGCCTGGGTGCTGTTCGTCGTGTACGCGGTGCTCGTCCTCGTCGGCCGGCTCGCCGCCGCGTCCGACCCGGCCGAGCGCGACACCCTGATTTCCGGGCTCGAACTCGCCCGCGGTGCCGGTGTGGTGACCGTCCTCGCCGTGGTCTGCGGGATCGCGGTGCTGGTGCGGCGCGTGGTCGGGCTGCGCGTGCTCGGGCAGCGGCTGCAGAAGGTACGCGCCGACCGCCCCAGGGCCGCCGACCTGCTCACCGACGACGCCGGGCGCGGCACCTTCGCCGACATCCAGTACGTCGTCATCGGCGCGGTCGCCCTGCTGTTCGCCGCGGTACGGCTGGCCCGCCGCCCCGACCAACTCCCCGACCTCCCCTGGGGGCTGGCGGTCGTGGTCCTCATCTCGGCCGCGACCTACCTGGCCGGCAAGTACGCCGAGGGCGGCCGTCCCGTCATCCTCTCCGTCGTCCGCGCCCGCGAGGCCGGCGACCTCGACGGCCCGATCCGCACCGGCGACGACATCGAGATCCGCGGCGCCGGGTTCGTACCGCCGGGCGCCCAGGGCGCGGAGCGGCTGTCCCGTATGACGGTCCGCGTGGGTACCGTCCACGTCCATGTCCCGCTCGTCCCGGTGACCGGCGGCTTCAGCAACCCCACGGACGCTGTCCTGACCGTCCCCGTCCCGGCGGACGTGGAACCGGGCCGGGTCGAGGTCCAGGTGATCACCGCCGCGGGCGTGGAGACGAACCGGTACGCGATCGATGTGACGGACTGAGCGATGACGCCCAGCGGAGACGCCCGAGCGGTGGCGACCGGTGGGGACGCCCGAGCGGTGGCGACCGGTGGGGACGCCCGAGTGGTGGCGACCGGTGGAGAGGGCGGAGCGATGACGCCCAGCGGAGACGCCCGAGGCCTGACGACCAGTGGAGAAGCCCGAGCCGTGACGACTGAAGGAGAGGCCTGAGCCATGAGTGACGACGTGTTGTCCGTCATCCCCGCCGACCCGCACTGGCAGCCGGAACACCCCGCGGCCGAGCGCGCCGTCGCCCTGGTCACCGCCCTGACGGGAGGCCTGGGCGCGGACACGGACGTGGAGATCGACGTCGACTGGTACGACGACCCGACCGTCGTCGACAGCGCGCAGAACCTGGAGCGGGTCGGGTGCCCGAGCTGCCGGGCGACGATCGACCGCGCCTGGTGGGAGGACCTGGTGGAGGCCCACGAGGACGGCTTCCCCACCCTCGATGTGACCGTCCCCTGCTGCGGGGCCGCCACCACCCTGGACCGCCTCGACTACGACGGCCCCTGCGGCTTCGCCCGCTTCGAGATCACCGTCTGGAACCCGGAGACCGACGCGCTGAGCGAGGAGCAACTCGCCTCCGTCGCGCAGGCCCTGGGCCACCCGGTACGTCAGATCCGGGCGCACCTCTGACCGGCGCCACGACCGGCCTCGGGCAAGGCGCGCCCAGAGGGCGGAAACCCGTCGTCCCGGCATTGAGCGGTACCTCCCTTTCGTGCGTATCGTCTTTTGAGGGGTCACGGCACGCTGGGTGAGAGGCGGCTAGGAGCGATGACTCACGGTTTTCGTACGGACACGCACACCCCCTACTTCGATGGCGGCGGCCGCGGCTGGCGCGACACCGCCACCCGCTACGCGCTGCTCCCGCTCCGCGTCTTCCTGGGCGTCACCTTCATCTATGCCGGACTGGACAAGCTCACCGACAGCGCCTTCATGAAGGACTCGGGCGTGGGCTCGATCGGCGACCAGATGCGCAACGTCAAGCAGTCGTCGGCGATCCCGGCCATGGTCGACATGGCCCTCAACAACCCCGTCGGCTTCGGCTACGCCATCGCCTTCGGTGAACTGGCCGTGGGCCTCGGCACCCTCTTCGGCCTCCTGGCCCGCCTCGCCGCCCTGGGCGGAGCCCTGATCTCCCTCAGCCTCTGGCTGACGATGAGCTGGGCCGCGGAGCCCTACTACTACGGCAACGACCTCGCCTACCTGATGGCCTGGCTGCCGCTGGTGCTGGCGGGGGCGCCCTATCTGTCCCTGGACGCGCTGATCAGAAACCGACGCCGAGAACCGAGCGGGGCCTCCGCCTGGTGACGAGGGCGCCGCTTCCCGCCGTCAGCCGGCCTCGTCCGATCGCTGACGGTCGGCGGGCGGCGGATCCAGCGTCGTCCAGATCCTGACCGCCGCGGCACGCTCTGCCATGGTGCCGGGCGGCGGCTCCTGATGAGCGATGACCATGCTCCGTGGCAGTTGCTGGTCCATGTTGTAGTAGCCCAGGAACAGCCCGAGATCACGGCAGACAGCCCTGGCTTCTTGTCCCGTCATCCCCACCAGGTCAGGCACTTCGATGCTCGCCGGCCAGTCACCCATCCCCACACCGTAGGGCCGACCGTGCGGTGGCGGGGAGGCTTGGGCCTACCTGGGTATCTCCGGCGAAGGCTCCTCCGGTGTCCCCGCGCCGCGGGCCGTTCTGCGGCGGCGCCGGACCGAGCGGGTCAGCAGTCCCACCGCGCCCGCCAGGCACAGGCCCGCCGTGACCACGGGGATGATCGCGAACCACGGGGTTTCCCAGGCGCCGCCCGCGTCTCCGGCGTAGATGATGCCCGCCAGGGTCAGGAAGAAGCCGGCGATCAGTTTGCCTGGACGGAACTCATGACGCAGCACGGCTCACCTCCGCCTGTCCGACGCCGACCTGGAGGTCGATGTCGAGGGTGCCGGAGGGCTTGACGCCCTTGGCCGGGGTCAAGGTGGCCTCCTTGTACTTGCCCGGTTCCACGTCCACGTCCTCCTGGTCGTCGCCGGGCAGCTGGATGTCGCCCACGCCCACGTCGACGTGGACCTTCACGGTCGCGTCCTTCGGCACGATCACCTTCAGCTTGCCGACCCCGACCTCGGCCCTGGTCGTCACCGTCCGCGCCTTGGTGAGGTCCAGCTTGCTCAGATCGAGCGTGCCGACGCCGGTGCCCAGGTTGTACTTGTGCTGGACGTCCGCCACCGCGGTGGGCCGCCAGTTCTCCCGGACCCAGTCCGTGCCGATGTCCCTGGGCACGGCGGCCGCCCCGGCGAGCAGCCCCGCCGTGAGCACCGCCAGGAAGATCGAGCCCGCCCCCGTACGCCCGAGGAACGAGCTGACCGCGATACCGAGGCCCAGGACGATCAGCGCGCAGGCCAGGCCGGTCTGGAGGCTGATGCCGAGCGGGTGCTCGTCCCACGTCAGCCCGGTGCCGAGACCGGCCGCGAGGAGGGCCAGCAGGAAGATCCAGCCGCCGATCCAGCGGGGGCCGCGCTGCCTGGGCGGCTGCGGGCGGGCGGCGCGGAGGTCCGCACCGGCGTGGCCGTAGCCACGGGCCAGGCTGAAGTCGATGGCGTCCGCGATGTCGCGGGTGCGGGAGTCGCCGGGGCCCCACAGATAGCCGGTGCCGCCCTCGTGGGTGCCGTCCTTGACGATGGGGTCGCGCCACCAGGAGGGGTACGTGGCGCTGACGGGCGGGGCCTGGGCCTCCGGCGGGGCGTCGGCGGCGGCCTGGGCGGCGAGCGGGTCGGTGTCGGGGGTGCCGCGCTGCCGCGCCCAGTACCCGGCGCCCGCGAGGAGCAGGGAGACGACGACCGCGAAGGTCAGCACCGTCGCGTTGTTCAACATGGTCAGGAACACGCCGCAGCCGACCAGCGCGAACAGCACGGCCGCCAGGGCCTGGCCGTCGACCCGGCCGGTCAGGAGCTTGCGGACCTCGTTCTCCTCGTCGTCCTCGTACGGCACGAAGAGCCACGCGAAGCCGTAGAAGATGAGGCCGATGCCGCCCGTCGCGGAGAGCACGGCGAGGGTGATCCGGAAGATCACCGGGTCCATGTCGCACTGCCGCCCCAGCCCGGCGCACACGCCCGCGAGCATCTTGTGCTGCCGGTCGCGGCGGAACTTCGACGGCGGCACGGCCGTTGCGTCATCAGCCGGGAGACCCCTGTCGCCGGTCTCGCCCGATGGCCCAGCCGCGCCCGGCCGCTCCTCTTCCTTCCGCGCACCCGCCCGCTCGTGCGCGCGCGGTTCCTCACCGGCGGCGGTCGCGGAGGGCGCGGCAGACGAGGTGCCCTCGTCGGGCGCCGGGTCCGCGGCGTGCTGGTGATCTGTCATGTGTCCATGGTGACGGGCGAGCTGCCGCGACGGGAGTCGGAACGACCCTGGCCGGACCCTGATATCGCCCCTGACCCGACGCCGGGGAGACGGGCGAGGGCCGTGCCGTTTCTGCGTGTCTCGAAGATCAGGGGAGTCTAGGGGGCCGACCCTGATGCTCGGGCCGTCGCGCCGTGTGAACATCGATGACATGCCGGAAGCAGCCGCAGCAGCGCCACTCGTCGAACCGCGGCCGCCGCGCAAGCTCTACCGCAGCAGTGACGGACGCTGGCTGGGGGGTGTGGCGCGGGGGCTCGCCGGGCATCTCGGGCTGCCCGTGATCTGGGTGCGGCTCGTGTTCGCCGGACTGTTCATGGCGGACGGCCTCGGCGCTCTGCTGTACGCCGCGTTCTGGTTCTTCGTGCCGCTCGGCGTCGGAGGCGTGAGCGGCCAGAAAGCCCCGTCCTTCGTCACCACAGAGACGTCCCCCGACGGCCGCCGTCGCCTCGTCGCCCGCAGACCGGACAAGGGCCAGATCGTCGCCCTGCTCCTCATGGTCGTGGTGGCCATGGTTTTCGTGGGCAACGTCAACCTGGGCACGGGCGCGAAGGCCTACCTCTGGCCTGCCGTGCTCGTCGGCGCCGGTGTGGCCCTGGTCTGGCGCCAGGCCGACAACGCCCGCCGGGCCCGCTGGGCCGAGGTCGGCCGCCGCAGGCGGACCCTCAGCCTGCTGCGCGCCGCGGGCGGCGTCCTGCTCGTCACGGCCGGGGTGTCCGGCATCTTCGTCATGCAGGGCTCGGCCGCCCACCTCGGCTCCGTCCTCCAGGCGGCCCTCGCGGTCCTGGTCGGCATCACCCTCCTCGCCGGCCCCTACCTCGTGCGCATGACCCAGGACCTCTCCGAGGAGCGCCTGATGCGCATCCGCGCCCAGGAGCGCGCCGAGGTCGCCGCCCATGTCCACGACTCCGTGCTGCACACCCTGACCCTGATCCAGCGCAACGCGGAGAACGCGGGGGAGGTGCGCCGCCTCGCCCGCGCCCAGGAGCGCGACCTGCGCACCTGGCTCTACAAACCCGAGGGCACGGGCAAGGACGAGGCCGACGAGCCCGACACCCTCGCCGAGGCCGTCCGGCGCAACGCGGCCGAGGTCGAGGACAAGCACGGCGTCCCCCTGGAGGTCGTCATCGTCGGCGACTGCCCCCTCGACGAACGGATCGGCGCACAGATGCAGGCCGCGCGCGAGGCGATGGTGAACGCGGCCAAGTACGGTGGCGAGGGCGGCGCGGTGCAGGTCTACGCCGAGGTCGAGGGAAAGACGGTTTTCGTGTCGGTCCGGGACCGCGGCCCCGGCTTCGACCCCGACTCCATACCCGCCGACCGCATGGGTGTCAGAGAATCGATCATCGGCCGCATGGAGCGGCACGGCGGCACGGCCCGCCTGCGCGCGGTGCCGGGCGGCGGCACGGAGGTCGAGCTGGAGATGGAGAGGGCGGAGAAGACGTCATGAGTGACCCGACCGAGGCGAACGACACAGCGACGGGCGAGCGCCGGGTGCGAGTGGTCCTCGTCGACGACCACCGTATGTTCCGTACGGGCGTGCAGGCCGAGATCGGCCAGACCGAGCAGACCGGCGTGGAGGTCGTCGGCGAGGCCGCCGACGTCGACCAGGCGGTCACGGTCATCACCGCCACCCGCCCCGAGGTGGTCCTTCTCGACGTCCACCTCCCCGGCGGCGGCGGAGTCGAAGTCCTGCGCCGCTGCGCCCCGTTGATGGGGGACGCGGAGCAGCCGGTGCGGTTCCTGGCCCTGTCGGTGTCGGACGCGGCGGAGGACGTGATCGGCGTCATCCGGGGCGGAGCGAGGGGCTACGTCACCAAGACCATCACCGGCACGGACCTGGTCGACTCCATCTTCCGCGTCCAGGACGGCGACGCGGTGTTCTCCCCGAGGCTGGCCGGCTTCGTCCTGGACGCCTTCGCCTCGACGGACGCGCCTCCGGTGGACGAGGACCTCGACCGCCTCACGCAGCGCGAGCGCGAGGTACTGCGGCTGATCGCCCGCGGCTATGCCTACAAGGAGATCGCCAAGCAGCTGTTCATCTCCGTGAAGACGGTGGAGTCGCATGTGTCGGCGGTCCTAAGGAAGTTGCAGCTGTCTAATCGGCATGAGCTGACGCGGTGGGCTACGGCGCGGCGGCTGGTGTAGTCACGTCGAGATCCAGCGAGAACCAGATGGTCTTGCCGACTCCGTGCGGGCGGGGTTCGGTTCCCCACTGGTCAGCGAGCAGGGTGAGCAGGATCAGGCCACGCCCCGACTCGTCCTCCGGGGAGGGGTTCCGGAACGTCGGCATGGTCTCGTCCGCGTCGCTCACCGAGACGCGGAGACGCCGGTCGTCGCCCAGTACACACCGCACCCTGATCTCCCGGCCGGGGGAGACGCGCGCGTGACGGTACGCGTTCGTCATGAGCTCGCTGAGGAGCAGGACGGCGGTATCGGTGACCTCGTCCGGGAGCTTCCAGTCGGCAGCCCGCTGACGGAGCAGCTCGCGGGCGCGGCCCACGCTGCGGGGGTGGCGGGGCAGTTGCCACTCGACGGCTTCCTCGGACATGCGCGGTTCTCTTCCTTGCGGGTGTTTCTCCGTCATTTGCCGTGATCAGGCTGGCGGTTGGCGCGTAACCTCGGGGAGTGGCGAGGTGTGTACAGAGAGTGTGTGTACACGGGGTGTCGGCGGGAGACGGGTGGGCGCGAAGGATGACTCAGCCGAACTGGCGGTACTGCGGCGGGCAGGTCAAGTTGTGGCGCGAGGAGGCGGGGGTCGGCCGTCAGGCGCTCGCCGAAGAGGCCGGGTACGACTACGAGTACGTCAAGTCGATGGAGTGCGGGCGGCGTCGGCCGACGTTGCGGTTGTTGCAGGTTGCGGACCAGATGTGCGGGGCGCGGGGGAAGTTGCTGGCGGGGCATGAGTTCTTGAAGCCCGAGCCGTTTCCGGCGCGGTCGCAGGAGTACATGGAGTTGGAGGCCGAGGCGATCGCGGTACACGACTATTCGCTGGGGCTGGTTCCGGGCTTGTTGCAGACGCGGGAGTACGCCGCTGCTCTGATCGGCGAGAGTTGTCCGCCGTTGGACGACGAGACGGTGGAGGAGCGGGTACGGGGACGACTGGCCAGGCAGGAGGCGTTGAAGCGCCGAACGGGCACGGTGTACGGCTTCGTCATCTATGAGGCCGCGCTGCATACGGGAGTTGGCGGGCCGCAGGTCATGCGAGAGCAACTGCTCCACCTGACGGAGGTGGGCACGCGGCGGAACGTGTCGATCCAGGTATTGCCCTTCGGTAAGTGCGGGGGCCTCGCGCTCAACGGGTCGTTCATTCTGTTGGAGACGGCTGACCGTGAGCACTTCGCCTACGTCGAGAGCCCGGAGACCAGCGCGCTCCACGCTGATGCGCACAAGGTCGGTGACCTCGCACAGGCGCATGGCATGATCCGCATGCAGGCTCTCGGAGTTGAGGAGTCGGCTGCGTTCATCAGGAAGGTGGCACAGGAGCTATGAAGACTGAGCTGTCGTGGTTCAAGTCCAGCTACAGCGACTCCCAGGGCGGCGCCTGCCTCGAAGTCGCCCTCGGCCCCCACGCAACCCACGTCCGAGACTCGAAGCTCGGCCCCCAAGGCCCTTGCTTCGACGTTCCCTCCGACGCCTGGGCCGCCTTCGTCGCGTACGCCTCCCACGAGGCCTGAGCCCCGGGCTTCGGGCGTCGAGACCCGGAAAGAACTCCCCCACCCTCTCCGCGTCAACTCGCCCGCGCACCAGCCGAGATGACTTTTCGTGATCGGCTTGCGACGCGTAGCAGCACCCACCGGGGTCTCGCCCCAAGATCGAAAGCGCGATCCCGTGGCTCACGAAAACCCCGCGCCGGACTCGACCGGCTCCCCGAGAGCGCGGCGATGGACGCCAAACCCCTCGTCAAGGCCCAGCCCCTGTACGGGCACAGGCGGTGCGCTCGGTGCTCAACGAACTCGGGCGCGCTGGGCATCTGCGGCGCGCACGGCGTCGTATCCCGCCGAGCGAGGGCGAGACCGGCACGAGGTGGGCGTTCCACACTTTCCGGTCAGGTACCGCACGTGACGACGAATGGCGGGCCCGGGCCGTCGAAGGCGACGCAGGTGACGTGACGCCCGAGGCGGCCGCCGTCGCCGTCGTACGGCCGTCCGAGGCGTACGACGTCCTCGCCCGGCTCGGGCTCCGCGACCCGGGCCTCGCCCTCTCCGCCGTCGACTGCGCTGCCCTCGAAGAAACAGGCTGGCGAATGGCTCACCCGAGGGATGTCCCCGGACCAGCTGTCGCAGGCGCTCGTCTCCGGGCTCCCTGAACAGGTGCACTCGCCCCGCGCCTTCCTACGCCGTCGGTTGGTCGACAAGATGCCGCCCGAGCGTTCTGCCGCTGCGCCTGCGCGAGCACGCCGCGTCATGATCAGGTGCACCGACTGTGGGGTGCCGGGGTGAGTCCGAGGCGTTGCCGGGAGGTTTCTGCCGGGGGCCTGCGCAGGACGGGACAGGGGTGCGGAGCCATTGCCGACGGGGAGGCAAGTCCGGGATGTTCAGGCCCTGGGTCGGGGAGCTTCGTGCCGGTCTGGTCAGAGCGTGAGGGAGCGGCGTTCGCGTCTGGACAATCGCGTCGCCCAGCCCCCACCCAAAGTTGCCGCGGCTGCCGTGCCCGCGCCCAATAGCACGGTCATCAGACTGCCCTGGGGCATGTAGTAGCCGAAAGTACCGACTGCGAGCCCGACAGCGAACAAAGCGATATAAGTCAGCCTGCCTGCCAGGCGTCTCCTCCTGGCATCAGCCCGTGAAGCCGCCACGAAGTCCTTCTCCAGTTCCCCGAGCATCAGTCTGCCTGTGATGGAGGACTCAACGGCTGCCTGACTCCGCTCGCTGAGAAGCCCCTCGGGTGTATGCCCGGACCACATCCAGTCCGCGGCGGCCTCGGAAAGCCTCTGGCGGAGCCGTAGTGCTGAACCCGCCTCCAGGATCCATGCGTGGAGTCTCGGCCAGCTGTCGACGAGAGCCTGGTGGGCGAGCTGTACCTGAGGTTGACCGGACTTGGTGAGGTATCCCGTGACCAGCAACCGCCGTTGCAGCAACTGCTCGCACAGACCGGTGGCTCCCATCGTGTTGATGGTCTCGGTGGGGACAGCTCGCCTCAGCGGCTCGCCGTCGGATCCGATGTTGACCAGGTGCAAGAGGAGTTCGCGGGCCCTGTTCGCGTCGTCCTCCGACAGCGAGTAGAACCACTCCTCCGCGGCAATGGCCAGGCTTCCCTGTACGCCGCCCATGTCCAGGTATCCGTCATGGGTGAGGTAGCCCTCGCTCCTGCGCGTCCACATGTTGTGGAGAGCGGACTGCAGGAGTGGCAGGGCCCCGGGTTCGCCGCCCACGTCGGCGAGCAGGCGGTCGGTGAGACCCGGTTCCAGCTGGAGCCCCATGTAGCGCGCCGGCATCTCCACGGCCTGCCGGAGTTCCTCGGGGCTCATGGGGGTGACGTGCACCCGGTGCTTCATGAAGGAGGCCGCGTGCTCATGAGCCTGGGCCAGAAAGTCGGTGCGCAGGACGGTCAGCAGGAGGAAGGCCGAATCCGGCGCACGCATGAGCGTCCGCAACAAGTCGAGGGGGTGACTGCGGCCGACCGGCTCACGCGTGAGGAGTTCTTCGAACTGGTCCAGAACGACGACCACCTTGCGGGAGTTCTCGGGAAGGTCGGCCAGCGAACGCAGCCCCGCCTCCAACTCCGTCGCACGGCCGTCCTCGCGGACCCGCACGATCGGCCAGAGTTCGCTGCCCGGCAGCACTCCCGCGCGAAGAGCCGGGAGCACACCGGCGTTCACCAGGCTCGTCTTGCCGCTTCCCGATTCACCGATGACCGCGCACGTTCCGTGGCGCGCCAAGGTGTTCAGAACCTCGGCGGCCAGTTCGTCACGCCCGAAGAACACCGGCGCATCGGACTCCGAGAAGGGCATGAGCCCGGGATACGGCGCCGGATCGGCATTCTCCGTCAAGGTGCTCTTCGCCTTCGACTGTCTGAGGCCCGCCTGCACGGTCTCCAGCAGCCGGTCAGCGTCCAGCCCGTCGCTGAAGTCGAGGCATGTGTAGTCCCGCAGTTCCTCCGGCACCCTGGTGATGCCGGGTAGCAGGACGGGCAGCACAGGTGCCTCAACGGCGGCCAGGGCGTCCAGTTCGCTCAGCTGCAGGAGGCTCAGCTCCCCCGGCGGGCTGACCAGGACCAGATTGACCTTGGCCGGTCGGATGCCCATGTTCCACCGCTGGCCTGCCACGGGTTCAGCGACCCTGAGTTTTCCCCGCAGGGTGAGTAGCTCACGGATCTGATCTGCTGCCCCTCTGCCCGTGTGGCTGTGTGACACGGAGACATCCGGCGTCGCGAATCGCGTCGTAGGGTCATATCGGGTCTCGACCGGCTCTCTGCCGACGGCGCCCGGCGTCGGCCGCAACGCCGCCATAGGGTTCCGATCAGGGGCCAGCAGAGCGATCGCGTTGCGCAGGTTGTCGTATGCCCGTACCAGCGCCCTGCGGTCATCCGTCCGCCCTGGATCAGTGATGACCTGCTCGTCGAAGGCGTAGGCGGGCACATACGGCACCTGGAGTTCCCAGAAGGTCAGGCCCGCCTCGTCCAGCGCAGGGGGTGTGAATTGGTCGAACGTCCGCGCGAAACGCTCGGTGAAGTCCGCCAGGAGGCCAGGGTCCTGTTGGTCCACCCGGGACGGGACCACCAGAACCTGTAGCGGACGGTCGCCGCGCACCGCCTTTACCTGAGGGGACAGGAAGTGCCGGACCATCCATGCCGTGCCCTCCATGTTCTGGAGGTTGGGTGCGCACAGGGCGACAACGGCATCGGCCAGTTGGTAGGCACAGACCCCGCCGAGCTCCGTCACTCCCGTACGGCTGTCGACTAGAACGACGTCGTACTGATCGGCACACGTCCTGCGGAGCCACTCGAAGAACAGCTCTCCCGACCAGACGTAGTAGAAGTCCTGCCAGTCAAAGCGGCGCAGTTCGCTGCCGTAGCGGGTGATCTGCTCGTCCGTCTGGCGCAGGCCCGCCGCGAGCAGGTCGAGGCGGCCGCCGTCCGAGCGGCGGGGGTAGACGCTGCAGATGTAGCGTTCCAGGTCGCGATAGGCGTCCTCCTCGCCCTCGTCGGCGGACGAAGCAGCCACGGACATCGCGTACTTGAACGCCAGGAGCAGGTCCAGCAGGCCTTCCCGGCCGCGAACCCGTTCGTGCTCGATCGGGAAGAAGTGCTCCAGGCCCGGCGCCTCCAGGTCGAAGTCGACCATCAGCACTCTCATGCCGCTTCTCGCCAGTTGGTCGGCGATGTTGGCCAAGGCCATGGAGCGGCCCACGCCACCCTTGTAGGAGTAGAACGTGACGATCACTTGGCTCAGCCTTCCGTGATGAGCCGGGCCATGGCGCCGGTGGGACGGGTGCCGAGTTCCTCTTCCAGACGCCGGGCCTTGTCGGCGCTCGGTCGGGCGTTGCGGTAGGCGTCCAGGGTCTGGGGGAGGCTGGTGCGCAGCCAGCGGTCGAGGTGGCGTCTGCTGGCTACGTTCATTTCGCAGAGTGGGTCCAGCGCGTTGCCGAAGCGGTGGTGGGTGTGGTGGAGGCGTTCGGCCAGGACGCTGCGGATGAGTTCGTGCGGGGTGCCGGCGGCGGGGTCGCCGGGGGAGAGGGTGATGAGGGAGACCTGAGGGCCTTCGTACAGCGGCGATGCGCGGAAGGCCGCGTCCAAGTCCGGTTGGAGCAGGGAGAGTTCGTCGGCCACCACCAGGCAGCCGTTGCGGGAGATGTCCTGGAAGACGAGGGAGTGGGCGAGGTCGTAGGAGAGCAGGTCGTCGAAGAGGTACGGCTGGAGTCTGATCTTTCTGCCGCGCAGGAGGAGGTCGGGATCGTTGACGCCCGACACCGCGGACTCCAGTACCTGGCCGGCGGTCAGGCCCTCGGCGCCGAACGGCTTCCAGTCCGCCCGTGTCGTGCCGTACCGGGCGCGGATCGACTCCGGGGGCAGACCGAGGCCCTCGATGATGTCCCGTACTTGCCCGGACGCCGTACCGAGCAGGTCGTCCGCCTCCGTACCGGTCATGGCCACCACCACGACCGGCAGGCCTATCTCGTGGTCGGGGCGTTGGAGTCCGATGGTCTGCAGGAGGGCCGCGTGCAGACGGTTGGGCAGCGTCAGGGTCGCGGACTCGGTGAGTGTCTCGGTGATGCCCCACTGGGCGGCGTCGGCGGCGGCCGTCCCGGGGTCCGAGCCCGGTGCGTTGATGCCGAGCAGGGGGCGCCCGGTGCGGGCTCGGGCCAGGTTCAGGACGCGGCGGGTGCGGTCGGGGTTCTCGCCGAGCATGGTCGTCAGGGGCGGGGACAGCAGGAGGCCGACCGTGCGGGCCGCGGTCACGGCCCGGTCCAGGGTGAGCATCTCCTGGGGTGTGGAGGTGAGGAGTGCGGTGGAGGATGTGGTGACGTTCCACATCGCCCCTACCGCCGCGGCCAACTGGGCTGCCGCATCGCGGTCTTTGGGCGCGTGCAGCAGATGGAGGTCATGGACCAGCTTCCGGGGATGCGGTGGCTCCGCTACCGGCCTGGGCGGGGCGAGGGCACCCGGCGGCAACTGCAGATCGGCCGCCACCGCCGACACCACGTCCGCGGCGAGGTCACCGGGGTTGGTGAACCAGCCGATGCCGTGGACCTTCTTCAGCTCGTCGCGCAGGCGCTTGATGCCCGTGGCCGAAGGCGCGGCGGGGTCGGTGAGCGCGTCGACGTGACCCATCGGCCACGAGGCTCCGTCCTCGACCAGGAAGATCAGCCGCTTGCGGCCCGCCTCGCCGGCCTTGCGGTACTCCAGCTCGGTGATCGACCGCCCGTCCGGGTTCTGCGGGCCGACGTCGGGGACGTATCCGTAGCGGAAGGCGAAGAGGCCGACGTAGACGTCACAACTCGCCACATCTGCCAGGCACTTCTCCAGCGGCCGTTCGTCGAAGGCCGCGTAGTCCTCCATCGCGATGACGTCCAGCGGAAGCTTGCGCAGCCTGGCCAGTACCGCCGCCCGGTACTTCTCCAGGTCCGACACCGTGGACGACAGATAGACCTTCACCCTGCGTACCTCGCTCCTCACGCGGTGAGGACAAGGTACCGGCGGCACGGCGCCAGCGAGAGCCTCTTGGTCACACCACCCGCGTCGCCCCCGCGAACGGCATCTCGTCAATGGGCGCGATCCGTACCGGCGCCGTCGGGTTCGGCGCGTGGATCATCTGGCCGTTGCCGATGTAGAGGCCGACGTGGGAGATGGCGGAGTAGAAGAACACCAGGTCCCCCGGCTGGAGTTCGGAGCGGGAGACGCGGCGGCCCGCGTCGATCTGGGCGTAGGTCGTGCGGGGGAGGGAGATGCCCGCGGAGCGGTACGCGGCCTGGGTCAGGCCCGAGCAGTCGAAGGCGTCGGGGCCGGTGGCGCCCCAGACGTAGGGGCTGCCGAGTTTGGAGTAGGCATAGGAAACGGCCGCCGCGGCGCGGGAGTTGGGGGCTGACGCCCTGCCTGCGGTGGTGGGGGTCAGGGCGGCGCGGGAGTCGCCCGTGGACGAGTCCCTGGATGCGCGCTGGACATCCGACGCCCGGACCTCCGGCGGGAGTTGGGACAGCAGGCGGCGCGCCGCGTCCAGCTTCGTCGTGATCGTCTTCTTGTGGCGCTTCAGCTCCGCCTGGCGGGACTTGAGCGACGCCAGTTCGATGTGGGCGGCGCCTCGGAGTTGTTCGATCTCGCGGAGTTGCCTGCGGACGCTCGCCACCGATGCCGCCTGGCGCGTGCCTGCGCGGTCCACGAACTCCGCGCTGTCGAGGTAGTGGTCGGGGTCGGAGGACAGCGCCAGTTGGAGGGACGGGTCCAGGCCGCCCTCCCGGTACTGTGCCGCCGCCATCGAACCCAGGGCGTCCCGCGCCGAGTTGAGCTTGTCCGTCTTGCGTGCCGCCTCGTCGCGCAGCGTCTTCAGCCGTTCCTCGGCCGCGTCCGCCTTCTCCTTCGCGCCGTTGTACTTCTCGGTGGCGACCTCCGCCTCCTGGTACAGCTTGTCCACCTTCGCCTTCACCTGAGCCGGTGTCAGGTTCGGCTCGGCGTGCCCGGTCCCGTCGAATGCCGTCGCGGTCGCCGCGCCCGCCAGGGCGATCGTCGCCGCTGTACGGGCCGTATTGCCGCCTACCGAGCGCTGTCTGGGCTTGCGGTGCGCTGCCACGTGGACTGCACGTCCTTTCGTACCGTACGAGCTACCGCCTGGTCCGGAGGACCGGAGGGCCGCCCCGGGCCGTCACCGGCCATGCCGACGCCAGGGGGAGCGTCGTACGGCCGCCCGGGGCGGTGACACGCGTCCGGCGGCGGCCCACACAGGGGGAGCGGGCCGCCGCCGGACCTTCTCGGCGGTGGTGATCGACTGCCGCCCCTGGCCCGGGCGGCGGTGGGGAGCCGGTCACCTGGTGGAGGACGCTAAACCTGTGTGTGTCGTGGGGGTAACGGGTTGCGCGGAACTGGTCTCAGGGGACCGGTGCGTGTCCGCATGTGAGCGTGATCCCTGCGCTGCGCATTTCGCTTCACGCGGGGTGCTGACCGAACTGCGGATTCCGGAGCGGGCGGGGGCGGTGCGGTGCTATGGGGCGCATATATGCACGTTCCGAAGGGAGGGGGGAGACGGGGGTGGTGTGCTGGGGTGGACGTGGCCCTGATTAGGCTCCGGGGCCATGGACGTACTCATCCATCTCTTCGTCGGCCTGCACATCATCGGCATCGCCTCGCTGCTCGGCGGCTTTCTCACGCAGATGAAGGCGATGGGGCAGGGCACCGCCCGCTTCGTCCCCGCGATGCTGCACGGCGCGCTGACCATGCTGGTCACCGGCGCGATCCTGGTCGGCCTCAACCAGGCGGACGACCAGCACGTCAACAACGTCAAGATCGGCGTGAAGCTGGCGCTGCTGGTCGTGATCCTCGGGCTGGTCTACGTCAAGCGGGACGAGGAGAAGGTGGAGAAGGGGCTGTTCGGGCTGGTCGGCGCGCTGACCGTGGCCAACGTCTTCATCGCGGTGCTGTGGACGTGAGGGGAGGTTCGTCGGCTCCGATGCCGGCCCGGGCGGAGGCCACGGCACCCGCCGCCACCGCCAGCCACGCCGCCACCGCGATCCACAGCAGCACCTGACCCGGCGTCCTCAACCACGACACGTCGAGCGCGGTGGCCACGGACAGGGTCGCCGCCGACGTCATCCCCATCGGGAACACCGTCGCCCAGCGCCGGACGTCATAGTGCGGACGCGGCCACCCGAACTCGGCGGCCAGCAGGGCGACGTACCAGGCCAGGTCGAGGATCAGCAGAGCGACGGTCACCGCGCGCAGGACGCCCCGGTCGTCGGCGTTCCACAGGTACAGGCTCGCGCTGTCGGCCGCGATCAGCTTCGACCCCGCCAGCGCCGAGATGGCCATCGCCCCGCCGGCCACCCATTGGTCCCCGGCGCCCGTCGTCACCTGGCGCAGGTCGAAGCGGGCCAGGGCTAGGCCGTAGAAGACCAGGCCCAGCCAGAACAGCACCAGCGCCGCGTGCGCGAGCCACGCCGTCGAGATCGCGCCCGCGAGCGTCGCGCCGAGCACCGCCAAGCCCTGCGTCGCCACGCAGGTCAGGAACACCGCGCCCGGCATCCGCCGCTTCCAGTGCCCCATGACCAGCACGATCAGCACCGGCCACAGCACCGTGGCCAGCGCCAGCAGCGCCTCGGCGAGCCGCTGCCAGTCCAGGGCGGAGAAGCGGGTGCCCAGCACCGTGGTCGCGGCGATCGCCGTGAGCGCGCCCGGCGTCTCGGCCTCCGCCACCCAGCGCGAACGCTCCCGCAGCAGGCGTACGGCGAAGCCGGCGGCCAGCACCACCCAGGCCACGCACGCCAGCACGAGGGCGATGCGGGACATCACCTCGTACCCCGTCAGATGCAGGGCGACCGACACGATGCCGGTCGCCATCACCGCGGAACCGGCGGCGGGCGGGCGCTGCGCCCACCAGGTGCGGAGGGGGGAGGTATGGGGCGTCTCGGACATGAAAGCGATGCTAAGGAGCGCGTGGGGGGATCAGAGCGGGGCACGCGCGCGGGCGTGGAGAAAAGAGCGCGGGGCGCGGAGGGGCGACGCCTAGGCCGGGCGCACCACGCTGTGGATCGCCGACTCGCCGTCGTAGTAGATCGACTCCTCGCGGACGTACGCTCCCGGCTTCGGCGCGTGGATCATCATGCCGTTGCCGATGTAGAGGCCGACGTGGCTGACGTCGTCGTAGAAGAAGACCAGGTCACCTGGCTGTGCGTTGGCGAGGGAGACCGTGGTGCCGAAGTTCACCTGGTCGTAGGTGGTGCGGGGGAGGGAGATGCCGGCGGCGTTCCAGGCGGCCTGGGTGAGGCCGGAGCAGTCGTAGGACTCGGGGCCGGTGGCGCCCCAGACGTACGGCTTGCCGACCTGTGCGCGGGCGAAGGCGAGCGCCTTGTCGGCCTTGGTCGCGTAGGAGGAGTCGGCGGTTTGGGTGGTTTGGGTGGTTTCGGAGGGGGAGGGGCTCGCCTTCTGCTCCGCCGCCTTCTGCTGCTCCGCCAGCTCCGCGGCCTTGCGGGCGGCCTCCTCCTGCTTCTTCTTCTCGATCGCCGCGAGCCGCGCCTTCTCCTCGGCGGTCAGCTGCGACAGCAGCTCGCGCGCGGCGGAGAGCTTGCGCTGGACGGTCGCCTTGGCGGTCTTCAGGTCGGCCTGCGAGCCGGTGAGCGTCTCCAGGCTCTCGGTGGCCTCCTGGCGCTTCTTCATCGTCGCGGACTGGGCGCTGATGTAGTCGTCGACCGCACCCTTCTGACGGTCCGTCATGCGGCCCATCAGCTGCGTCTGGTCGAAGTAGTCCTGCGGGGTGTCCGCGAGCAGAAAGGTCGCGGTGTCGGGCGCGGAGGCGCCGGTGCGGTACTGGGCCGCGGCGAAGGAACCGAGCTCCTCGCGGGCCTCGTTGAGCTTCTGGGTGCGCTGGGCGACGTCGTCGAGGAGGGTGTCGACCTCCTTGCGCTGCGCGGCGGTCTTCTCCTTGGCCGAGTTGTACTTCTCGGTCGCCGACTCCGCCTGCCGGTAGAGGTCGTCGACCTTCTTCTCGACTTCCTCCAGGCTCGGCTTGTCGTCGGTCGAGGGGGCGGCGGTGGCCGTCTGGGAGAGCAGGGCCACGGAGGTGAGGGCGGCCGTTGCGAGCGCGGGGGTGCGTATGCCTGCTACGCGCGTTCCCGCAGGACGTGGCCTTGCGTGCGACGCCAAGGGAGGCGACTCCTTCCATGTTCCGCCTACCGAGTTAGCTGTCGGGTTCGGGCGGGTGGTTCGGAAGGTGTGCCCTACGGCCGTCCCCGAGAGGGAGTGGGCCGATTCACCCCAAGGTCGGTGTGGGTCCCCGGCTCCGGTTGCCATGGCGGCGCACCGGACTCGGCGGAGGCCGCGCGGCCCGGCGACGTTCGCCGGTGGGGGTCGTACGGCCTGACCGGCACGGTAGCCAACGGGTGTGGCCCCTGTGAAGGTTGATGTCCGATAGGCCCGATACATTTTCGTGACCTTGGGTGGGCGGGGGAGAAGATCGCGCGGTTTCTCACGGAACGTGACGGTGGGGTCCTGGAGGGTGAGAGGGCCCGAATTCTCGGGGCGGCGGCGGGGTGTCAGTGGGGAGCCCTAGACTCGGAGAGCGATGACAGGCCTCTTTGACGACAGCTTCCTGGCGAACCTCCAGGCCCCCCAGGGCCACGAGGAGGAACCCCCGCCGCCGCCCGAGGACGAGCACGGACCGGAACCCGTTCCGGACGATCTGTTCGGCGGGAAGTTCGACGTACCGCCGGACCGGGACGCGTACTACCGCGACGGCGCCCCGCGCCCGGCCCTGGACGCGGCGGCGCTGATCGAGGGGCTCAACGAGAACCAGCGGGCCGCCGTCGTGCACTCCGGCACCCCGCTGCTCATCGTGGCCGGCGCCGGCTCCGGCAAGACGCGCGTGCTCACGCACCGCATCGCCTATCTGCTGGCCGAGCGGAATGTCCACCCGGGCCAGATCCTCGCGATCACCTTCACCAACAAGGCCGCGGGCGAGATGAAGGAGCGCGTCGAGCAGCTCGTCGGCCCGCGCGCGAACGCGATGTGGGTGATGACCTTCCACAGCGCCTGCGTGCGCATCCTGCGGAGGGAGTCGAAGAAGCTCGGCTTCACCTCGTCGTTCTCGATCTACGACGCCGCCGACTCCAAGCGCCTCATGGCCCTGGTCTGCCGTGACCTCGACCTCGACCCCAAGCGCTTCCCGCCCAAGTCCTTCAGCGCCAAGATCAGCAACCTCAAGAACGAGCTGATCGACGAGGAGGACTTCGCCGCCCAGGCCACCGACGGCTTCGAGAAGACCCTCGCCCAGGCCTACGCCATGTACCAGTCGCGGCTGCGCGAGGCCAACGCCCTCGACTTCGACGACCTGATCATGACGACGGTCAACCTGCTGCGGGCGTTCCCCGATGTCGCCGAGCACTACCGCCGCCGCTTCCGGCACGTCCTGGTCGACGAGTACCAGGACACCAACCACGCCCAGTACGCCCTGGTCAGGGAACTGGTAGGCACGGGTGCGCACGACGAGGACGTCCCGCCGAACGAGTTCGACGTCCCGCCCGCCGAGCTCTGCGTCGTCGGTGACGCCGACCAGTCGATCTACGCCTTCCGCGGCGCGACGATCCGCAACATCCTCCAGTTCGAGGAGGACTACCCGAACGCGACGACGATCCTGCTGGAGCAGAACTACCGCTCCACCCAGACGATCCTGTCCGCCGCCAACGCGGTCATCGAGCGCAACGAGTCCCGCCGCCCCAAGAACCTGTGGACCAATGCGGGCGCCGGCGCGCGCATCACCGGCTATGTCGCCGACACCGAGCACGACGAGGCGCAGTTCGTCGCCGAGGAGATAGACCGACTGACGGACGCGGGCGAGGCGAAGGCCGGCGATGTCGCCGTCTTCTACCGCACCAACGCCCAGTCCCGAGTCTTCGAGGAGATCTTCATCCGCGTCGGCCTGCCCTACAAGGTCGTCGGCGGCGTCCGCTTCTACGAGCGCAAGGAGGTCCGGGACGTCCTGGCCTACCTGCGGGTGCTGGCCAACCCCGAGGACTCGGTGCCGCTGCGCCGCATCCTCAACGTCCCCAAGCGGGGCATCGGCGAGCGCGCCGAGGCGATGATCGACGCCCTCTCCCAGCGCGAGAAGATCAGCTTCCCGCAGGCCCTCAAGCGCGTCGACGAGGCGTACGGCATGGCCGCGCGGTCGACGAACGCCGTGAAGCGGTTCAACGTGCTGATGGAGGAGCTCCGTACGATCGTCGACTCCGGCGCGGGACCGGCGACGGTCCTGGAGGCGGTGCTCGAACGCACCGGCTATCTCGCCGAGTTGCAGGCCTCCACCGACCCGCAGGACGAGACCCGGATCGAGAACCTCCAGGAACTCGCCGCCGTGGCCCTGGAGTTCGAGCAGGAGACGGCGGAGGGCGAGGAGTCCCCGGGGCTCGCCGCCTTCCTGGAGCGGGTCGCGCTCGTCGCCGACTCCGACCAGATCCCCGACGAGGACGAGGACGGCTCCGGGGTCATCACCCTGATGACGCTCCACACCGCCAAGGGACTCGAGTTCCCGGTCGTCTTCCTCACCGGCATGGAGGACGGCGTCTTCCCGCACATGCGCGCCCTCGGCCAGACCAAGGAGCTGGAGGAGGAGCGGCGGCTCGCGTACGTCGGCATCACGCGCGCGCGGGAGCGGCTGTACCTGACGCGCTCGTCGCTGCGCAGCGCGTGGGGACAGCCGTCGTACAACCCGCCCTCGCGCTTCCTGTCGGAGATCCCGGAGCAGCACGTGGAGTGGAAGCGCACCGGCGCCACCGCGGCCCCGGCGGGCCCGGTCTCGGGTGTCGCCGCCACACTGTCGTCCTCCCGCTCCCGCTCCTCGGCGCGAGGCGCGTCCGGCTTCGCCACGAGCCGTTCGTCGGAGAAGCCGGTGGTCTCGCTGGCCGTGGGCGACCGCGTCACCCACGACCAGTTCGGGCTGGGCACGGTCATGGCGGTGAAGGGCACGGGCGCGAACGCCGAGGCGACGATCGATTTCGGCGAGGCCAAGCCGAAGCGGTTGCTGCTGCGGTATGCGCCGGTGGAGAAGCTGTAGCGGTACGGGGGCTTTTCGACTGCGGGCCGGTGGGGGCTGGTCGCGCCCCGCGGCGGAGCCGCTGATCGACTCAGCCCCGCGCCCCTAAAAACCCGATGCTTACGTCGGGTCCAGGCCGTGGCTGCGCAGCCACGGCAGCGGGTCGATCGCCGAGCCGCCGGCCGGGCGGACCTCGAAGTGCAGGTGCGGGCCGGTGGAGTTGCCCGAGTTGCCGCTGTACGCGATCGGGTCACCGGCCTTGACGGTCGTACCGGAGGCGACGCGGTAGCTGGAGAGGTGGCAGTACCACGTCTCCGTGCCGTCCTTCGCGGTCACGATCATCATGTTGCCGTAGGCGCTGTTCCACTGCGTCCGGACGACGCCGTCCGTCGCGGCCATCACGGTCGTGCCGTACGAGACCGGGAAGTCGATGCCGGTGTGCACGGACATCCAGTTGACGCCGGCCTGGCCGTAGTAGGCGCTGAGGCCGTGCTGGGCGACCGGGAGGGCGAACTTGGGGCGCAGCCGCTCTTTGCGGGCCGCCTCCTCCGCCGCCTTCTTCTTCTCGGCCTCCTGCTGGGCCTTGAGGTCGATGCGCTCCTGCGTCCGGCTGGCCCGGTCGGCGAAGTCGTCGGCGCCCGCGGAGAGGGACTCGAGCTGGGTGTCCAGCTTGTTGTTCGCGGCGGACGGTTTGACGGACTTCGTCGTCGCGTCGGACGCGGTCGTCGAGGTGTCCTTGCCGTCGCTCATGCTGCCCATGGAGGCGGCCGCGATGCCCGTGACCCCCATGACGCACGCGGAGGGCACCGCGATCTTCATCAGCGCGGAGCGCTTGGCGGGCGTACGGCGGCGGGAACGGCCCGCGTTGCGGGCGGCCATGCGGGAGCCCGGGGCGGGGGTGGGGTCTTCCTGGTCGTCGAGGAGCGGGGCGGCGTCGCTGTCGTCCTCGGAGAGGGCGGGCAGTTCGCCGGTGGAGCTCAACTCGGTGTCGTGCGCGGCGGGTTCGTCGTAGGAGACCTGCTCGAACAGCGCGGTCGACTGATGGTCGACGGGCTCCTCGTGGTCCGGCGTGACCCCGTCGGAGTTCCACTGCGTGGCGTCGTAGGCGCCGGTGTCGAAGGCCTGCGTGCCCCACTGCCAGTGCTGGGTCTGGTCGGCCGCGTTCCCGGACTGGTCGGGCTGGAGCCAGGCGCCCGCGTCCCACTGCCCGCTCGCGTCCACCGCGCCGACCTGCGGCGGGATCGCGGAGAGCTGCTGATGCTCCCCGGTCCAGCCCGTCGTGTCGTACGTGCCCGTGTCGTAGGCGGCGTGGTGCTGGGCCGCGTACATGTCGTAGTTCAGGGCCTGGTGACTGTCCGTCGGCCACTGCTGGGCGTCGTACGTCCCGGTGCTCTGAGCGCTGTCACCGGGGAGACTGCCGAACAGGGGGTCGGTGTCGAAGTGCGCGGTGGTGGTGTGCGCGCCCGTGTCGTAGCCGTAGCTCGCGAAGTCGCCGTACTGGGCCTCCTGGGTGCCGTACGACGCATAGTGCGCCGACGAGGCATCGGAAGCCGGAGTCGGGGTGGTCATGGTCCCCGACGTGTACGGGTCGTTCACCAACTTCTCTTTCGCCTCGACAACAGGGGCTGCCAGAGCAGTGCGGTGACTGTACCCGGCGGTACGCGGGCGCGACAATCTTCGGCAGGTTTCGCGCCTGAAGGAAACGGGCATTCGGCCGTGTTTCGGGGGACTGCGGGCGCGAGTTTGGCTTTGTGTTCGAAGATTGTTCGATGTTGGACGGCTGTCAGGAGGCTGTCAGGCGGCTGTTACGCCGCCGATGCGCGGCCCGTCACGCCACTGTCAGACCTCCTGTGCCGGTCTCGGCCGCGGCTCCCGTCCTCGTCGAGTCGAGCGCCTGGCGTATCCCCGTCGCGACGGCCGGGTGCACCGGGAGGGCGAGATGTCCGATCCCGCTCACCTGGACGTTCTGCGCCATCAGGTCGGGGTGGTCGATACGGGCGGTCTCCAGCGGGTCCATGAGGTGGTCGAGGTCGCTCCAGAAGCTCACGAAATGCGTACGGCAGCCGGGCGCGGGCCGGGCGAGTTCCGTGAGGACGTCCGAGCCGGGGCGCATCTGGCGCACGATCGGGTGGGCGTCGGCCAGCGGGACCACCCGGGTCCCCGAGTGCGGGGTGCCGAGCGTGACCAGGGTGCGGACGCGGAGGTCGCCGCCCAGGCGCTGTACGTAATAGCGCGCGATCAGCCCGCCCAGGCTGTGTCCGACGACGTCGACCTGCTTGCTGCCCGTGCGCTCGCAGATCTCCTCTATGTGCCGGCCCAGCAGCTCGGCCGCGGTGCGGATGTCGCAGGTCAGCGGTGAGTAGTTGAGGGATTCGAGCTGCCGGTGGCCGTGCTGGAGGAGGCTGCGGCGCAGCAGGACAAAGACCGAGCGGTTGTCGATGAAGCCGTGCAGCAGGACGACCGGCGGCTTGGCCTGCGTCGGCAGCTGCGCGGGGCCGTCCCGGGAAGGGAGCGGGGCGGCCGGCGCGCGGCGTTCCTGGAAGACGCCCGAGGGGTAGAGCAGGAGGTGGCCGGCGAGGATCGCGATCTCCAGGGCGGTCGCCTTCAGCAGCGCCGCGGACAGTCCCGCCAGTCTGCTCGGGAGCAGGCGCTGGCAGAGCGGAAGAAAGGGCTCCACTGCCCGGGTGACCTTCATGGCCGACCTCCTGTCGGCACACGTGAGGACGTCTCTGTCCCCCGTGTGCCCTCGTGGGAGGCCGGGGCGGAGGCGGCCGGCGGGGCATGCGGAGGGCGCGTGGGGTGAGCTCGGCGGATGGCGCGTACCGCGCCGATGACGAGGTGAGACTCCCTGCCGGTGTGGCGACGAGGCTCCCCGCTGTCGTGCCTTACCTGCCCTACGTGCCCTGCGTGCCTCCGTCGGCACGCCGCACCGCCCCGGCGCGCGGCCCGCGGCGCGGTGGTGCGGCGACCTCGTTGCGGCTCCCGTTGCGCTTGCTCCCGCTGCGGTACGAGGGCCGCAGGGGTCTGCGGTCCGTGTGCCGCAAAGACTCGGAACGGTGCGCGGCGAACGTGTCCCACCGTGTGATTTCCCCCTCGGCCAGCGCCGTGAAACTGCCGGTTGCGGGATGCTGGAGATAACGTTCGTTCACTTCCTCGCACGATGGGGTGTGAGGAAGCCGAAGCCGCTTCATGGAGGCAGTGATGGGTGTGGCAGCCGGTCCGATCCGCGTGGTGGTGGCGAAGCCGGGGCTCGACGGCCACGATCGCGGGGCGAAGGTGATCGCGCGGGCGCTGCGCGACGCCGGCATGGAGGTCATCTACACCGGCCTCCACCAGACGCCCGAGCAGATCGTCGACACCGCGATCCAGGAGGACGCCGACGCGATCGGTCTGTCCATCCTCTCCGGTGCCCACAACACGCTCTTCGCCGCGGTGATCGATCTGCTCAAGGAGCGCGAGGCCGAGGACATCCTGGTCTTCGGCGGCGGCATCATCCCGGAGGCGGACATCGCACCGCTGAAGGAGAAGGGCGTCGCCGAGATCTTCACGCCGGGGGCGACGACGCAGTCGATCGTGGAGTGGGTCAGGGAGAACGTGCGGGAGGCGGCGGGGGCGTAGGGCAGCCGCCGACGCGGAACGGCGCGGCCGAACGGCTACACCGTCCCCAGCTCCTCCAGCATCGCCGCCCGCAACCGCAGCGTCGTGCCCAGCCGTTGGAAGGCCTCCGCCCAGTACCCTCCGGCCCCCGGCGAGGCGTCCTCGGACTCGTCCGGCACCGCCAGCAGGCCGTCCAGCCGGCTCGCCTCCGCCGGGTCGAGGCACCGCTCGGCCAGCCCCATCACACCACTGAAGCTCCATGGGTAACTCCCCGCGTCCCGCGCGATGTTGAGTGCGTCCACCACAGCCCGCCCGAGCGGCCCGGACCACGGCACCGCGCAGCCGCCGAGCAGCTGAAACGCCTCCGACAGGCCGTGCGCCGCGATGAACCCGGCCACCCAGTCGGCCCGTTCGCCCGGCGGCAGCGTCCCGAGCAGCTTGGCGCGCTCGGCCAGCGACACCGCGCCCGGGCCACCGGCCTCCGGCGCCGCGGGCGCCCCGAGCAGCGCCCGCGCCCAGCCGGCGTCCCGCTGCCGCACCGCCGCCCGGCACCACGCCGCGTGCAGCTCGGACCGCCAGTCGTCCGTCACCGGCAGCGCCACGATCTCCTCGGGCGTCCGCCCACCGAGCCGCGCCGACCACGTGCCCAGCGGGGCGGCCTCCATCAACTGGCCGAACCACCATGACCGTTCACCCCGTCCCGCCGGAGCCTTGGGTACGACACCGTCCCGCTCCATGCTCGAATCGCACTCGTGCGGCGCCTCGACGACGATCGACGCCACCTCGCGCGTACGGTCCACCGCCACACACGCCGCCGCCCTGACCGCCATCCGCGCGGCGAGCGCCGAGCCCGGCAGCGCCGACAGCAACTCGGCCGCCGTCGCCCGGACATTGCGGCTGCGATCCGACAGCGCCTGCTCCAGGAACGGCTCGTCGTCCGCGCCCAGTCCCGTCCGCAGCGAGTCGAGGAACATCAGCCGGTCCTCGGCCCGCTCCGTCGCCCAGGTCGTCGCCAGCAACTCCCGCGCGGCGGCGGGCTCGCGGGCCCGTATCGCGGCGAGCAGGGCGACGCGCTCGGCGAACAGGCCCTCCTGCCACAGCCGTCGCACGCGCTCCCCGTCCTCCGGCCGCGGCAGCGCCGCGTCCCCGCCGGGTGCCGCGCGCAGGGCGAACCGCCAGTCCGGATTGAGCCGGGCCAGCCACACCGCGCGCGGGCCGGCGAACGCCAGCGCCGCCGGCCGCAGATCCGTACGCCCCCGAGCCGCGTCCAGCAGCGCCGGGAGCAGCTCCGAGGGCGCGGCGAACCCCCGGGCGTTGGCCGCCGCGAGCCACTGGGGCAGCAGCTCCATGAGGTCCGGTGCCGTGCCCCTGCGGCCGCCGCCGCCCGTGCCGGGGCGGTCGGCCAGCAGCATCGCCAGCCTGCGGGCCGCGGCGGTGGGCAGCGCGGGGCGCGGGTCCGCGGGCGCGGGGTCGGGGCGCGCCGCCGCCCGCGCGGGGCGCAGCCCGGCCCGCCGCCGTACGGTCTCCGCGGCGGCCGCGTCCAGCAGCGCGATCGGCGCGGCGCGCCCCGGGGCTCCGGTAGCGGGGGGCCGCCGGTCGGTTCCCAGGAGGGCGGTGGTGACGAGGTCTTCCCAGGTGGCTGATGTCTCTACGGGGATCTCCGCTGGGGTGGGTGTCCTGTTCATGCGAGCACCTTCCGTCGACGGGCGCGTGCGGTGGCGTGGGCGTCGCTCCGCGCGTACGTGATGTGGACGTTGTCGTCGTCCTGGTGGGCCTGCCTGCTGATGCGTGTGGCGTGGACGTTGTCGTCGTCTTGCGCGTCGCGGAGAGTGAGCGTGGCGGGGCCGGTGGTGTACGTGTGCGCTCCCAGATCGGTCGAGTACGGCGGAGAGTTCGGGGTGGTCGTCGGGTACGGCGGAGGCGTCAGGGCGGTCGGACTCGGTGGCAACGTCAAGTCCGTCGGACTCGGCGGTGCGGCCAGGTCGGTCGGATTCGGTGGAGGCGTCAGGTGGGTCGGCTTCGGTGGGGTCAGCACAGTCGGACCGGCTCGCCCGTCCCCTCCGGCCACGCCGTCAGTGGTGTGAAGCCGCGGTGGCCGCACTCGCCGAAGACCTTGAGCGGGACGCCGCCCGACAGCGCGACCAGGCGCCACAGGCCGGGGCGGGAGCGGGCGGTGGGCGTGAGCGGCAGGGCCGCCTCGCCGTCGGCGTCCGCGAGCTGCCAGCCGTCGGCGTCCGGGATCGGGACGACCTGGCCCAGGGTCACCGGGACCGAGTCGAGCCACGGGTCGTCGCGGAGCGCCTCGCCGTAACGGGCGGCGGCCTCGGTCGTGGTCATCCCCGGCGGACGGATGGAGGACGGGGCCGGTGGCGCGAACTGCTCGCCCAGGGCCGCGCGCAGCTGTCCGGTCCCCGGGTACGAGGAGAGCTCCGCGTCCAGGGCCAGGCCCACCGGCAGGGCGAGTTCGGGGGCGCGGCCCGCGGCGCCGTAGGAAAGGAGCAGGGCGCTGCGGCCGGAGCCGGTGCCGTACAACCAGATGCGGCGGGTCGTCAGGCGGGCGTCCGCCGTGTCGTACTGGGCCAGCACCAGCCACTGGTCCCGCACCGGCGGGCCGTCCGCGGAGGCGGGCAGGCCGACACGGGAGCGGACCGTGGCCGCCAGGCCGTCCGGCAGACGCTCGCGCCGCAGCCAGCCCTGGTCCAGGAGGTGGAGGAGAGCGCACTCCTCCAGCAGCCGCACCGGCCAGCCGGGACCGGAGGACGGTATCGCCCCCAACTCCCGCACGCGGGCAGCCAGTCCGGAGGCCTGCGCGTCGACCATGCGGGCCGCCGTCTCCTCCCACAGCCCGTACCCCGCCTGCTCCGCGCCGGCCAGCCCGCCGCGCAGCAGGTCCGCGAGGCGCTGCTCCAACTCCGTCGCCCCCGCGGTGACCCGCTCGGCCCGGCGCTCCGCCCGACGCCGCGCCGCCTCCGGATCACCGGAGCCGGACGGCGACGCGCCCCCGGCCTTCTTCTCCTCCGCGCGCTGTCTTCTCCCCTCCATCCACTGCTCCGCCCAGTCCGGCGCCTGCCCCGACGGCACCGAACCGTCCTCGCCCGCCCAGAGCAGCAGCAGCCCGAGCGCGTGCTTGCACGGGAACTTCCGGCTCGGACAACTGCACTTGTACGCGGGCCCGGACACGTCCGCGATGTCCACGACCGTCTGATACGGCTTGCTGCCACTGCCCTTGCACAGCCCCCACACCGTCCCCTCGTCGGAACTCCCCGTCCCGGACCACGGCCCCGCCGCCCCGAGTTTGCTTCCCGCTTTGCGTGACGCGGTGTCAGGCGCCAGTGCCAGCACCTGGTCCGCGGTCCAGCGCACCCCCTGCTGAGTCATGTCTTCGACGGTAGATCCCACCACTGACAATCGGTCCGCTGAGCGCTGCTGTGAGTGAATTTCTGCAGGTCAGAGCGATTGTCAGTGGTGTGGTGCAAGGTGGGTGCCAGATCCGAGAACGGCAGAACCGGCCGAGCCTGGAGGGGGACTTCGCCATGTCTGTGACCGTTGAGCCGATGCCCGTGGAAACAGGGGAGACGACACCTGCGCAGGCGTTGCGACCGCATGCCGAGGACGCCTTCGCCGCCGAACTCGCGGCGCTGGCCGCCCAGGACGAGCGCCCGCGCCCGGCCCGCTGGAAGCTGTCGCCGTGGGCGGTGGCGACGTACCTGCTCGGCGGCACCCTGCCCGACGGCACCGTGATCACCCCGAAGTACGTGGGTCCGCGCCGCATCGTCGAGGTCGCCGTCACCACGCTCGCCACCGACCGCGCCCTGCTCCTGCTCGGCGTGCCCGGCACCGCGAAGACGTGGGTCTCCGAGCACCTGGCCGCCGCGGTCAGCGGCGACTCGACCCTGCTCGTGCAGGGCACGGCCGGCACGCCGGAGGAGGCGATCCGATACGGCTGGAACTACGCGCAGTTGTTGGCGAACGGCCCGAGCCGTGACGCGCTGGTGCCCAGCCCCGTCATGCGGGCCATGGCGGAGGGGATGACGGCGCGGGTGGAGGAGCTGACCCGCATCCCCGCCGACGTCCAGGACACGCTCATCACGATCCTGTCCGAGAAGACCCTGCCGATACCGGAGTTGGGTGAGGAGGTGCAGGCCGTCCGCGGCTTCAACCTCATTGCCACGGCCAACGACCGCGACCGCGGGGTCAACGACCTCTCCAGTGCCCTGCGCCGCCGCTTCAACACGGTGGTGCTGCCGCTCCCGGAGAGCGTCGAGGCCGAGGTCGACATCGTCTCGCGGCGCGTCGACCAGCTCGGCCGCTCGCTCGACCTGCCCGCCGTACCGGAGGGGATCGACGAGATCCGCCGCGTGGTGACGGTCTTCCGGGAGCTGCGCGACGGGGTCACGGCCGACGGCCGTACGAAGGTCAAGTCGCCCAGCGGCACGCTGTCGACGGCGGAGGCCATCTCCGTCGTCACCAACGGCCTCGCCCTGGCCGCCCACTTCGGCGACGGCGTGCTGCGCGCCGGTGACGTGGCCGCGGGCATCCTCGGCGCCGTCGTCCGCGATCCGGCGGCCGACCGGGTCGTCTGGCAGGAGTACCTGGAAGCGGTCGTGCGCGAGCGCGACGGCTGGACGGACTTCTACCGCGCGTGCCGCGAGGTGAGCGCGTGAGCGGGGAGGACCTGGGGTGGGGGAAGCCTGGCGGGGGCCAGGGAAGCGGTGGGTCGGGCGGCTCCGGCGGCTCGGGTGGCTCGGGCGGGGGCCAGGGATCGGCGGTTCCTGAAGGGAGGGGACGGAGTGAGCGGCAGTGACGGGGGTGAGGTCGGGGCGACCGGCGGGGAGCCGTTGTTGCTCGGCGTACGGCATCACGGGCCCGGGTCGGCCCGCGCGGTACGGGCGGCGCTGGACGCGGCCCGGCCGCGGGTCGTCCTGATCGAGGGCCCGCCCGAGGCCGACGCCCTGATCCCGCTGGCCGCCGACGCGGACATGCGGCCGCCGGTCGCCCTCCTGGGCCACGCGGTGGACGAGCCCGGCCGGTCGGCGTTCTGGCCGCTGGCCGAGTTCTCCCCGGAGTGGGTGGCGCTGCGATGGGCGCTTGAGCAGGACGTCCCGGCCCGCTTCATCGACTTGCCGGCGACGCACTCGCTGGCGTGGGGGAGGGACACGGGGGCCGACGAGGCGGACGAGGCCGAGGCGGACGCGGCCGAGGCGGCCGAGGCGGAGACCGACACAGGCGACGGGTCCGACGGGAGTGAGGGGATCGAGGAGGCTGACGGTGCCGGTCGGATCGACGTCCGGGTCGATCCTCTCGCCGTGCTCGCCGAGACGGCCGGTTACGACGATCCCGAGCGCTGGTGGGAGGACGTCGTCGAGCATCGGGGCGGCGGCACCGGGGACGTGTTCGGGCCGTTCCTCGCCCTGGAGGAGGCGATGGGGGCGCTGCGGGAGACGTACGGGCACGGGGGGCACGACAAGGATCTCGTGCGGGAGGCGTACATGCGGCTCCAAGTGCGGGCGGCGCAGCGTGAGTTCCGAGCGGGGGTGGCCGTCGTGTGCGGGGCGTGGCATGTGCCCGCGCTGCGGCGGAAGGCGTCCGTGGCCGCCGACCGGGCCCTGCTCAAGGGTCTGCCGAAGGTCAAGGCGGACATGACGTGGGTGCCGTGGACGCACCGCAGGCTGTCCCGGGTCAGCGGCTACGGGGCGGGGATCGACTCACCGGGGTGGTACGGGCATCTGTTCGCGGCGCCGGACCGGCCGATCGAGCGGTGGATGACCAAGGTGGCGGGGCTGCTGCGGAAGGAGGACCGGCTCGTCTCCTCGGCGCATGTCATCGAGGCGGTGCGGCTGGCGGAGACGCTCGCGGCGATGCGCGGGCGCCCGCTGGCGGGGCTGAGCGAGACCACCGACGCGGTGCGGGCGGTGATGTGCGAGGGCTCGGACGTACCGCTGTCGCTGGTGCACGACCGGCTCGTGGTCGGGGACGTGCTCGGCGAGGTGCCGCAGGGGGCGCCCGCGGTGCCGTTGCAGCGGGACCTCGACCGGGCACAGCGCAGGCTGCGGCTCAAACCGGAGGCGCTGGAGCGGGAGTTGGAGCTCGATCTGCGCAAGGAGATCGACGCCGGCCGCAGCAGACTGCTGCACCGGCTGCGGCTGCTGGGCGTGGCATGGGGCGAGCCGGTGGCGTCGCGGGGGAGCACGGGCACGTTCCGGGAGACGTGGCGGTTGCGCTGGGAGCCGGAGCTGGCGGTGCGGGTCGCCGAGGCGGGCGTGTGGGGGACGACGGTGCTCGCGGCGGCGACGGCCAAGGCCGAGGCGGACGCCGTCGGCGCGCCGAGCCTCGCCGACGTCACCGCGCTCGCCGAGCGCTGTCTGCTGGCCGAACTCCCCGACGCCCTCCCGGTGGTGATGCAGGTCCTCGCCGACCGCGCGGCCCTGGACGCGGACGTCGGCCACCTGGCCCAGGCCCTGCCCGCGCTGGTCCGCTCCCTGCGGTACGGCGACGTCCGCGGCACCGACACCCACGCCCTCACAGAGGTCGCGGAGGGTCTCGCCGAACGGATCTTCGTCGGCCTTCCCCCGGCCTGCGCCGGACTCGACGCGGACGCCGCGGAGCAGATACGGCGCCATGTGGACGCGGTACATGGGGCGGTGGGGTTGCTGGGGGACGCGGCCGTGGCGGCCGGTCCTGCGGTGGCCAGTCCTGCGACTGCCAGTCCTGCGGCGGCCAGTCCTGCGATGGACGGGACGGAGAGGGGCGCACCTCCCCTGCGGGTCCGCTGGCACTCCGTGCTGCGGGTGCTGTGCGGGCGGGAGAGCGTGCCCGGCGTCATTCGGGGACGGGCCGTGCGGTTGCTGCTCGACGACGGGGAGTTGGGGCAGGACGAGGCCGCGCGGCTCATGGGGCTCGTGCTGTCGCCGGGGACACCGCCGGCGGACGCGGCGGCCTGGATCGAGGGCTTCGTGGGCGGGGGCGCCGGGGGCGGGATGCTGCTGGTGCACGACGAGCGGCTGCTCGGGCTGGTCGACGCCTGGCTGACCGGGGTACCGGCGGACGCCTTCACGGATGTGCTGCCGCTGCTGCGCAGGTCGTTCTCGGCGTACGAGGCGGGGGTCCGGCGCACGCTCGGCGAACTGGTCCGGCGGGGACCGGGCGAGAGGGCCGGAGGTGGGCCGATCGGCAGCGGCGCCGGCCTGCCCGGCTTCGCGACCGGCCTCGACACCGCGCGGGCGGACGCGGTACTGCCGGTGGTGCGGCTGCTGCTGGGGCTGGACGGCGTACCTGGTCATCGGGACGCCGACGACAACGACCTTGCGGGGGTGGGGGGATGACGACCGAGCAGGTGAGCGGGCGGAGTGGGCCGGGGAAGCGGGCCGGTGGGGCGGGGGAGTGGACCGGTGGGGCCGGGGAGTGGACCGGTGGGGCCGGGGGGCCGACCAATGGGTCGCGGACCAGCGGAGCGGGGGAGCGGATGCCTGGGGCGGGGGAGTGGACCGGTGGGCCGGGGGAGCGGATCGAGGGGGCGGGCGCGGTGACGGACGGGCAGGAGCGGGAGAACCCGGCGGAGATTCCGGCGGAGCTCCCGACGGAGGCCCCGGGGGAGATCCCGGCGCAGAGGCGGCCGAGGGCCGGCGTTCGGGTGATGCCGTTGTGGGCGCGGCCGTTGGCGGAGCCCGAGGAGCCGGGGTGGTCCCTGGCCGCGCGACGACCGGCGACGGCCCGGTCTCTTGAGGGGGTCGGCGTATGAGCGGCGACGTGCTGGATCCGGCGCAGGAGCGGTTGCGGCGTTGGCGGATGGTGCTCGGTGGGGACGCGGCGGACGGGACCGGGTGTGTGCTCGGCGGGCGGGACGCGGCGATGGACGGCGCGTTGGCCGCGCTGTACGGGAAGGGGGACCGGCAGGGGCAGCAGTCGGGGCGGGACCGTTCCGCGGGGCTGGGGGCCTCCGCGCCCTCCGTGGCGCGCTGGCTCGGCGACATCCGGACGTACTTCCCGTCCTCGGTGGTCCAGGTGATGCAGCGCGACGCCATCGACCGACTGGGCCTCGCCACGCTGCTGCTGGAGCCGGAGATGCTGGAGGCGGTGGAGGCCGACGTCCATCTGGTCGGCACGCTGCTCTCGCTCAACAAGGCGATGCCGGAGACGACGAAGGAGACGGCACGGGCGGTCGTGCGCAAGGTCGTCGAGGACCTCGAGAAGCGGCTCGCCACCCGGACCAGGGCGACCCTCACCGGCGCCCTCGACCGCAGCGCCCGGGTCAGCCGGCCCCGGCACCAGGACATCGACTGGAACCGCACGATCGCGGCCAACCTCAAGCACTATCTGCCGCAGTACCGGACGATCGTGCCCGAGCGGCTCATCGGCTACGGACGGGCCTCGCAGTCGGTGAAGAAGGAGGTCGTCCTGTGCATCGACCAGTCGGGGTCGATGGCGGCGTCGGTCGTGTACGCGTCCGTGTTCGGGGCGGTGCTCGCCTCCATGCGGTCGATCAACACCCGGCTCGTCGTCTTCGACACGGCGGTCGTCGACCTCACCGACCAGCTCGACGACCCGGTCGACGTCCTCTTCGGCACCCAGCTCGGCGGCGGCACGGACATCAACCGGGCGCTCGCGTACTGCCAGTCGCAGATCACCCGGCCCGCGGAGACGGTGGTCGTGCTGATCAGCGATCTGTACGAGGGCGGCATACGCGACGAGATGCTCAAGCGGGTCGCGGCGATGAAGGCGTCCGGCGTGCAGTTCGTGACACTGCTCGCGCTGTCCGACGAGGGGGCGCCGGCCTATGACCGGGAGCACGCGGCCGCGCTCGCCGCGCTGGGCGCACCGGCCTTCGCCTGTACGCCGGACCTGTTCCCTGAGGTGATGGCGGCGGCGATCGAGAAGCGGCCGATTCCGGTGCCGGAAGGGTGATATGTCGACCCGGTGACCGGCGACTCCGGGCAGCAAAACGGACATGCCTACCCATCGGTAACGGAGGGCTTGCGCAACCTCCGCACTCCCGTGCGAGTATCGACGCCTCTTCAGCGTCGCGTCGACGCGTGGCTCGTCACGCGTGCCGTGTTCCGCCGCACGGGAGGACCCACCCCCTCTTGACCTCGCCAGCCGCTCTGCCCGGTGCCGCTCTGCGCGTGATGCGCACGGCGGCCGGGCGGCGTGCGTTGCAAGTGGTCGTGCTGGTGGGCGGGTTGTTCGCGCTCGGGTTCCTCTGCGGGGAACGGGCGAGCGCGGCGGAGGGCGTGCCGACGGTGACGTCCCATGAAGTCGCGTCGGTGGCCCAGGTTGCCCCGGTGACTTCCGGGGTGCGGGCGGACGGCGTCCGGTCGTTGACGCGGGACGCGGTGGAGCGGTTGGTGATCCCGCGGACGGAAGCGGACGTCCACCCGACAGCGCCGCCCCAGACGCAACCGGCCGAAGCCGAAGCCCACGGGAGCGCACCGCGGCTGCCCGATCTCACGGACACCTCCTTGGGTGGCAAGGTCGTACAGCCGGTCGGGGAACTCGTGGAGACGGTCACCGAGCAGCTGGCCGACGCGCAGGCAGAGGCACAATGGCCGGCGCTGCCGAGCCTGCCGGCCCTCCCGGCGGTGCCCGAACTCCCGGTGCCGCCGGTGCTGCCGGGGCAGACCTTGCCGGCGCCGGTCACGGCAGCGCCGCAGCCGGGCTCCCCGGCGGACGGCTCGAACGCTGGACACGGCTCCGACAGCCCTGCCGGCTCCGACAGCTCCACCAGCCCCCACAAGGCGAGGGCGAGCAGGGTCGGTGATGACTACGGCCCGTCGTACGGCGACGGTTCCCCCGTCACGGGTACGGCCGCCAAGGCCGACCGGCATCGGGCCGCGAGGTCGGGCGGTTACGTCCCCGCGCACCCGGCGCCCGCGGGCGACCCGGACGGGGTGCTGGCCCACCGGTCCGGAGTGGACAACGGTTCGCCGCGGCACGGCGACGCACAGGCCGTATCCCTGAACGACCGCGCCCCGCTGAGGCTCGTGCCCGGCGGCGTGGTGCGCACCGACGCGGACGGCACCCGGGACAGGCACCGGGACATTCCGGTTTCCCCGGCCTAGCGGGACGCTCACCCCTGCCGCCGATCTGCGGCGCGGGGGTGGCACGGGTCTGTTCGACCGCCCGCATCCGTCCGAGCCCAGGACCGGCACTCCTTCCTGTTCCCGTCTCCATGGGCTGCGGACGCCCAGTTCCCAAGGACCTGACGTACCCATGAACAAGAACATCCGCCGCTCCATCGTCATAGCCGCCGGCGTCACCGGCGCGTGGGCGCTCGGCTCCACGGCCGCCAGCGCCGACGAGCTGCCCGCCTCCTCCCTCTCCGTGTCGGACACGACGACGGACATCACGGAAGGCGTCACGGCCGACGCCACGAACACGCTGACCGGCGTGACCGACACGGCCACGAAGACGGCCCCCACCGACACGAGGGTCACCACCCCGCAGGCCACCCAGGCCACTCAGGCCACTCAGGCCGCCGAGGCCACCAAGACCGCAACCACCTCCACCACCTCCATCACCCCCACCACCTCCAAGGCCACCAAGATCAAGGGCGCCGCCGCCATCCAGGGCGCGAAGGCCGCCCGCGCCGCCCGTGCCGCGCAGGCGCAGCTCGACGCGACGGCCCGGGGGACGGCCGGTGAGACGGTCGCCGCCGCGCGGACCACCGTCTCCGACGCGGGCACCCCGCAGGACGACGTCGACTACCTCTTCGGCCCCCTCGCCGTCTTCGCCCCGGAGCTGGAGCGCGCCCTCGCCGGCGCATCCAGGACCACGTCCGCCACCACCACCGCATCCACCACCGCATCCACCACCACGTCCGCCCTCACCGCCGCGGCGGTCCCCCCGCTGGCCACCGCCGCGGTGCACGGTGCCGTTCCGGTGGTCGGCGGGGCGGTGGACGGGGTGGCGCCCGTAGCCACCGGTGTGGTGCCCGGCGCCACGCCCGTCGTCACCGGCGCGGTCGAGGGCGTCGCCCCTCTCGCCACCGACGCCGTCGCCGGGGTGAGCGGGACCGCCGAGCACACCGTCGACGCGGCCACCGCACTCGCCCACGGGCTGGTCGCCGACGCCCAGCCCGTCGCGACCGGCGTCGCCGTCGACGCGCAGGGCGTCGTCACCGGCGCGGTTCACGGCGTCACCCCGGTCGCGGGCGGTGCCGTCTCCGGTGTGCGACAGGTCGCCGCCGGCGCTGTCGGGGACGTTCCGCCGTACGCCACCGGGCTCGTGGAGCAGGTCGGTGGCGATGTCGTCGGGAGTGTGCTGCCGCCTGTCGTGAGCACCGTTGTGGACGGGGCCGTTCCCGTTGCGGAGCAGGCCGTGGTCGACGCGGGGGCGCTGACGTACGGCGTGACGGGGGACGTGCGGCACACCGTCGGGCAGGTGGCGCGGCTCGCGTACGGCGTGGCCGGGCACGCGGGCGGGCTGGCCGAGGGCGTGAACCAGGACGTGGCGCCCTTCGCACACGGCGTCACCGGCGCCGTCCAGCCGGTCGTCGGTCTCGTCCGGCCGGTCGTGGCGGGCGTCGGCGGCAGTGCCGAGACCTTCGCGTACGGCGTCACCCAGGACGTCGCCCCCTTCGCCGACGGCGTGACCGGGGACGTGCGGGGGACCGGCGACGGGGTCGTGCCCGTCGCCGGGCACACCGTCGACGGCGTCGCTCCCCTCGTGGGGAACGCCGTCACCGGCCTCCAGGGGGTCGGCGGGACCGTCACCTCCGGATACGGCGTCTGACCCTCCCCATCCCGACACCGACGTCCCCACACCGACTCCGCGAGGAAGCACGCCCGGACGGCCGAAAGCCGTCGGTCCGTCCGGACGTGACCCCTCGCGGTCGGAGCCGGGCGGTCCCCATTGGGGTGGGGATCATCGGCTCCGCGCCCCGCAAGGGGCTGCTCAAGGGGCCTCACCGGGTCAACCCCAGCCCGGTGAGGCCCTTTCCCCTGACCTCCTCCGCCCCTCACGCCTGACACGCCGTGCCAGTGAGGGCGGCATCATGTGACAGGTATCACCGCTCAGGTGTGACCCTCGATTTAGGGGCCCCCTGCAAGCAGCGATAACCTGCGAGACGGACATGCCGCGCGCTCGGACACCGTGTGCGCCTCCCTTGTGACACTCGGCGGACGTCACGTTGCCCATCGCGGCACGCCCACGCATCCAACGAACCGCGAGATCACTGATAGGGACGGAAGCGCGTGGACCTGTTCGAGTACCAGGCGAGGGACCTCTTCGCCAAGCACGATGTACCGGTGCTGGCCGGTGAAGTCATCGACACGCCTGAGGCGGCCCGCGCAGCCACCGAGCGTCTCGGTGGCAAGTCCGTCGTCAAGGCGCAGGTGAAGGTCGGCGGCCGTGGCAAGGCCGGTGGCGTCAAGCTCGCCGCCACCGCCGACGAGGCGGTCGAGCACGCGACCAACATCCTCGGCATGGACATCAAGGGCCACACGGTCCACAAGGTGATGATCGCCGAGACGGCCCCCGAGATCGTGGAGGAGTACTACGTCTCCTTCCTCCTCGACCGTGCCAACCGCACCTTCCTCTCCATCGCGTCCGTCGAGGGCGGCATGGAGATCGAGGAGGTGGCGGCCACCCGTCCGGAGGCCGTCGCCAAGACGCCGATCGACGCCAACGTGGGTGTGACCCCCGAGGTCGCGCGCCAGATCGTCGAGGCCGCGAAGTTCCCGGCCGAGGTCGCCGACAAGGTCGTGAACGTCCTCGTCAAGCTGTGGGACACCTTCATCAAGGAGGACGCCCTCCTGGTCGAGGTCAACCCGCTGGCGAAGGTCGCCTCCGGCGACGTCATCGCCCTCGACGGCAAGGTCTCCCTGGACGAGAACGCCGAGTTCCGTCAGCCGGAGCACGAGGCCCTCCAGGACAAGGACGCGGCCAACCCGCTCGAGGCCGCCGCCAAGGAGAAGAACCTCAACTACGTCAAGCTCGACGGCGAGGTCGGCATCATCGGTAACGGTGCCGGTCTGGTCATGTCGACGCTGGACGTCGTCGCGTACGCCGGTGAGAACCACGGTGGCGTGAAGCCGGCCAACTTCCTCGACATCGGTGGTGGCGCCTCCGCCGCCGTCATGGCGAACGGCCTGGAGATCATCCTCGGCGACCCCGACGTCAAGTCGGTCTTCGTCAACGTCTTCGGTGGCATCACCGCCTGTGACGAGGTCGCCAACGGCATCGTCCAGGCGCTCCAGCTGCTCGCGGACAAGGGCGAGGAAGTCACCAAGCCCCTCGTCGTCCGCCTGGACGGCAACAACGCCGAGCTGGGTCGCAAGATCCTCTCCGACGCCAACCACCCGCTGGTCCAGCGCGTGGACACCATGGACGGCGCGGCCGACAAGGCCGCCGAGCTCGCGGCTGCGAAGTAAGGGACGAGGGAACACAGCCATGGCTATCTTCCTCAACAAGGACAGCAAGGTCATCGTCCAGGGCATGACCGGCTCCACGGGCATGAAGCACACCAAGCTCATGCTCGCCGACGGCACGAACATCGTCGGTGGCGTCAACCCGCGCAAGGCGGGCACCACCGTTGACGTCGACGGCACCGAGATCCCGGTCTTCGGCACCGTCGCCGAGGCGATCGAGAAGACGGGCGCGAACGTGTCCGTCCTCTTCGTCCCGCCGGCCTTCGCCAAGGCCGCCGTCGTCGAGGCCATCGACGCCGAGATCCCGCTCGCGGTCGTCATCACCGAGGGCATCGCGGTCCACGACTCCGCCGCCTTCTACGCCTACGCGGTCAGCAAGGGCAACAAGACGCGGATCATCGGCCCCAACTGCCCGGGTCTCATCACCCCCGGCCAGTCCAACGCCGGCATCATCCCGGGCGACATCACCAAGCCGGGCCGCATCGGCCTGGTCTCGAAGTCCGGCACGCTGACGTACCAGATGATGTACGAGCTCCGTGACATCGGCTTCTCCTCCGCCGTCGGCATCGGTGGCGACCCGATCATCGGTACGACGCACATCGACGCCCTCGCCGCGTTCGAGGCCGACCCCGACACCGACCTGATCGTGATGATCGGTGAGATCGGTGGCGACGCCGAGGAGCGCGCGGCCGCGTTCATCAAGGAGAACGTGACCAAGCCGGTCGTCGGCTACGTCGCGGGCTTCACCGCGCCGGAGGGCAAGACCATGGGTCACGCCGGCGCGATCGTGTCCGGCTCGTCCGGCACGGCCGCCGCGAAGAAGGAGGCCCTTGAGGCCGCGGGCGTCAAGGTCGGCAAGACCCCGACCGAGACGGCGAAGCTGGCGCGCGAGATCCTCGCCGGCTGAGCAGCGGTTTCCTGGCCGAGCGTTTGTGGGCCCGTTCCCCGGGAGGGGGGCGGGCCCACGGTGCGTAGTGAGTCGGGTGCGGATGCGTTGTGGCTGGTCGCGCCGTTCCACCCGCCCCTGAAAGCACCTCCACTCGTCCCCTTCAACGACTCAGCGGTGCCAGCCTTTCCGGACGGCTCGTCATCGCACCCCGCAGCTTCTCCCGCAGTTGCCTCTCCGCCTCCGACAACGCTCCCTGCGCGACCCGAGGCGGCACCCCCTGGATCTCCGCCCCCGGCGCGATCGGCGGTTCGTAGTGCGTGGGTGCCGTGCGGAGCGTCATCGCCGTCGTGCCGATCAACGCCACCGTGAACGCGATCGCCGCCCTCGTCCAGAAACGGGCCCTGCGTTCGCTCCCCGTCCGCACCACCGGCGGCTTCGCCGCGCGCAAGCGCTCCGTGGCGGCGAGTTCGGCCAGGCGGCGATGGAGTTCGGTGGGGTCGGAGAGGTCCGGCAGGTGCGCGGCGATCGCCTCCCGCGCGTTCATCAGCCGCCCGGCCGCCGCCGGTGTGCTCGCCTCCGTCTCCGCCGCCGTCTCCGGCAGGTCGAGGCCGACACTGTCGTACAGCACGAGTGTGCGGCGCTGCGGTGGCGGCAGGCGCAGGAGCGCGGCCAGCAGGGCGCGGTCGGAGGCGTCGGCGGGTGGGGCCTCCGGGCTGCGGTAGCGGGGGCGGAAGCGGTGCCAGGGGGAGAGGGCGTACTCGTACGCCGTGGCCCGCACCCAGCCCGCCGGGTCGCGGTCGACCGCCACCTCCGGCCAGCGCTGCCAGGCGAGTTGGAAGGCGCGCTCGACGGACTCGCGGGCGAGTTCCCGCCGTCCGGTGAGCAGATAGGCCTGCCGTACGAGGGCGGGCGCGCAGAACGCGTACAGCGCGTCGAAGGCCTGAGTGGGCGTCAGGGGCGCGGGGGATTCCGCGGGGAGCTCTTCATGGAACTGAGGTGCCGTCACCTCGGCGAGCGGCGGCTCCTGTTGCACCCATGCGCTCAGCAGCTTCGCGTACGCCTCCCCCTTGCGGCCGCGCGGATTCGTACGGCCGGACTCCCACGCGCGGACCGTCTCCCGGGTGACTCCCACCCGTTCGGCGAGCTGAGCCTGCGTCAGCGACCCGGCCTCGCGCAGGCGTCGGCGTTCCTCGGGCGGGGGGAGCGGGGTTGCAGGGCTCTGGGTCACAGGGCGCCCCTTCGTACGAAAAAGTACATAGTCGTATATTGAGCGACACGGCAGGAGTTCGCCTGTTACGACGAGAAAGCGCGTGTCGTTGGCAGCATGACGGTCGTGATCCAGATGACCGTTCGCCGATCGCCCCTGTCGTCCCTGCTCACCCGGTTGCGTGACCGTTCACCCGGGCTGGCCGCGAGCCTGGTGAGCGGGGTGCTCGCGGCGGGGTTGGGGCTCGGTTCGCTCGCCGTGCTGGTGATGGTGCTGTGGATCAGTTCGCCGTATCCGGACAGCGGGCCGGGTGGTGCACTGCATGTCGCGGCGGCGCTGTGGCTGCTCGCGCACGGGGCGGAACTGGTCCGCACGGACACCCTGTCCGGGGTACCGGCGCCGGTCGGGGTGACGCCGTTGCTGCTGCTGGTGCTGCCGGTGTGGCTGGTGCACCGGGCGGCGCGGGACGTGGTCGCCGACGACGAGGACACGGCCGGGGCGGCGGGGTGGACGGCGTTCGCGGGGGTGGTCCTCGGGTATCTCGCCGTCGGCGCGGGGGTCGCGCTGTATGCGGCGGGCGGGGAGTTGCGGCCTTCGTGGGTGTGGACGGGGGTGTGCGTGCCGGTTGTGGTGACGGTGGCGGCGGCCGCGGGCGTCTGGACGGCGTACGGTCGCCCGCGCGGCCCCGTCGACAGCGTGCTGCTCCTGCTGCCGGCGCCGGTCCGTCGTCTCGTCCTCGGGCCGGACGCCGGGCAGCGGCTCGGGGTGGCGGCGCGGGCGGCCGGTGCGGGGGTGGCGCTGCTGGTGGGGGGCGGTGCGCTGCTGCTGGCGTCGTCCCTGGTCTGGCACGGCGGCGCGGCGCGGCTCTCCTTCCTCCAGCTGACGGAGGGGTGGTCGGGCCGGTTCGCCGTACTGCTGCTGTGCGTCGCGCTCGTGCCCAACGCGGCGGTCTGGTGCCTGTCGTACGCCCTCGGCCCCGGCTTCGAACTGGGCGCGGGCCACGTGATGTCCCCCCTCACCTCCGCACCGGCCCCGCTCCTCCCCCCGTTCCCCCTGCTGGCGGCGGTGCCGGAGGCGGGGACGGGGACCTGGATGAACTGGGCGGCCGGTTCGGTGCCGTTGGTGGCCGGGGTGACGGTGGGGTGGTTCGTGGCGGGGCCGGCGAGCGGCGGGAGAGGCCGCGAGGCGCGGGGCGACGGGGGCGGGGCGCCGGGCCGGGGGGCTGTGGACGGGGCTGAGGCGTCCGGCGCACGACAGGTCGGGGGAGTCGGTGGGGGCGACGGCCTGTCGGGGAGGGGTGCCGGTGCGGCCGGAGCGGCGCACGGCAGGGGTGGCGGTGTGCGGGCGGTGCAGGAGGCCGTGGTCTGGACGCGGGGCCGGACGGCCGGTACCGCCGGGCTCGCGGCCGTTCTCTGTGCGGCCTCGGTCGCGCTGCTGGCGGCACTCGCGGGCGGACCGCTCGGGGTGGCCGCGCTGGCCTGGTTCGGGCCGGTCTGGTGGCTGACGGGAGGGGCGGCACTGCTGTGGACCGCGGCGCTGGCGATCCCGACGGCACTGGGCGTGCGGGCTTGGCGGTGCAGGGAGCGGCGGGAGCGGCGGGAGCGGCGGGAGCGGAAGGTGCGGCGGGGGCGGGCGGTGACGGTCGCTGGGGCGCGGGGAGAAGTGGCGGGGACGCAGGGTGGGGCGCGGGGAGAGGCGCCGAAGGGCGAGGTCGGGGCCTGGGAGCCGGGGGGCTTCGAGGGGGCTGGGGGTGCGCCGGAGGTGGCGGCAGCCCGCGCGGGACGTTGGTTCTCGCGGCGGAAGGGTGACGGTCGGGGCGCGGCCCTGAGGTCGTCCGGCCCCGAGACGTCCAGCCCCATGACCTTCGGTGCGGATACGTCCCGCCCTTTGACCTCCGCCCCTTTGACCTCCGCCCCTTTGACCTCCGCCCCTTTGACCTCCGGCCCCATGACCTCCGCCCCTTTGACCTCCGGCCCCATGACCTCCGGCCCCATGACCTCCGGCCCCATGACCTTCGGACCGGAGACGTCCGGCTCCAGCACCTCCGGCCCCATGACCTCAAGCCCCGGGATGCCCACAGCCGAGCCCCTCAGTCCCGAGGTCTCCGGCCCCGAGGCCACCGCCAACCGATCCGCCAACCGCTGGTTCTCCCGCAAGCCGCGCGCGAGCCGAGCAGCCGCAGCGGCCTCCACCCCGTACGAACTCGACGCCGACGACGCCGCCTTCGAGCCCTACGACTTCCTGCCCGCCGACCCGCACCCGGCCGCGAACCCGACCGCCAACCCCGCCTCACCCCCGCCCCCCTACCCCTGGCAAGACGACGACGCCTCCCGCGCGGCGCGGTGGGCCGTGCTCAGGGAGGTGTCGGACGGGGAGTGAGTGTCAGCTCGTGCCCAGGATTCCGCGGAGTTCCTTCGGGAGCAGGTCGCTGCAGGACTGCTTCGCCTGGTTGGTGAGCGCGTCGTTCGTGCAGGTGTAGTAGTCGCTGTAGACGAGCTGGGCCGTGAAGCCCGCGCCGACCAGGACGACCGCCAGGGACGCGGTGACCAGGCCGCTGATCGCCGCCGTGGTCTGGGGGCGGGAACCCGAGGTGTCCGGCGCCGGGGCGTCGGGGTCGGCGGGGCGGGGCTTGGCGCGCAGGGCGCTGATACCCCAGTACAGGGCGAGCGCCCCGAGCAGCAGAGCGACGTACGGCCAGCTGAACAGCGCGAAGAAGAACGCCCACATACCGCTCAGGAGCGAGTACCGCGCCCGGCGCTGGGTGGGGTCGGTGGGGTCCCAGCGCATCCCCGTGCCGGAGCCGCCGCCGCTGCCCTGGCCGCCCTCGGGGCCGGAGCCGCCGGGGCGGTCGCCGAAGCCGCCGGAGGAGCGGCCGGGCTGGCGGTCGCTCCACTGGCTGCCCCACGGGGAGCCGGAATCGTCGTCGGAGTCACCGCTGGGGCGGCGCGGCTGCCACGGCCGGTCGGGCGTGCCCTCCGGCGGCGGGGCGAAGGGGTTGTCGTCCCCGGCGGAGCCTCCCGACCCGGCGTTCGGACCGGCGTCCGGCCTGTCGCTGCCCGGCTTGGTGTCGGGCTTGTCGTCCGAGGGTGCGTCGGGCGGGGACGCGGGGCGCTCCCGCAGCAGCACGCCGCGGCGCTCCCCTCCCTGCATCGACTGCGGGGGGAGCGTGAGGAGTCGCAGGCTGCGGTCCGGCATCAAGTGAGCGTCTTCCCCTAGGTGATACGGCTGTCTGGCGTGAGCTGATGTGAGCTTTCACTTCGGAAACGCACCGCACGACGACCACGTTCCCGAGTCGAGCCCTCCCAGACGCTACCTTCCGGCCACGCCCCCGTCCCGTGGGGGCCGTCCGGAGTGCCGGTATCGTTGCTGACGTTCGGCCGCTTCGTAGACTTCCCCGTATCCCGGGGCGCGATGCATTCGTACGAACGTACATACCGCATGTTCCCCGAGAAAGGGCCCCCCGTGGCTAAGCGCCTTGTCGTGCTGGTCTCCGGTTCCGGCACCAACCTCCAGGCGCTCCTCGACGCCATCACGGAGACCGGCGTCGAGGCCTACGGCGCCGAGATCGTGGCCGTCGGAGCCGACCGCGCGGGCATCGAAGGGCTCGCCCGGGCCGAGCGCGCCGGGCTGCCGACCTTCGTCACGCGGGTCAAGGACTTCGAGACGCGCGAGGAGTGGGACGCCGCGCTCGCCGAGGCCGTCGCCGCCCACGAGCCCGACCTGGTCGTCTCCGCCGGGTTCATGAAGATCGTGGGCAAGGAGTTCCTCGCGCGCTTCGGCGGGCGGTTCGTCAACACCCACCCCGCTCTTCTCCCCAGTTTTCCCGGCGCCCACGGCGTCCGTGACGCGCTCGCGTACGGCGCCCGGGTCACCGGCTGCACCGTCCACTTCGTCGACGACGGCGTCGACACCGGACCGATCATCGCTCAGGGCGTGGTGGAGGTCCGGGACGAGGACGACGAAGACGCTCTCCACGAGCGCATCAAGGAAGTCGAGCGAAGGCTGCTCGTCGAGGTCGTGGGGCGGCTCGCCCGCAACGGCTATCGCATTGAGGGACGAAAGGTAGTTATCCAGTGACCGCCGAGAGCATCGAGAGCGGCAAGCGGGCCATCCGTCGCGCGCTCGTCAGCGTCTACGACAAGACCGGGCTCGAGGAGCTTGCCCGCGGGCTGCACGAGGCCGGCGTCGAACTCGTCTCCACCGGATCCACCGCGGGCCGTATCGCCGCCGCCGGCGTCCCCGTCACCAAGGTCGAGGAGCTCACCGGCTTCCCCGAGTGCCTGGACGGCCGGGTCAAGACGCTGCACCCGCGCGTGCACGCCGGCATCCTCGCCGACCTGCGCCTGGAGGACCACCAGCGGCAGCTGGCCGAGCTGGGCGTCGAGCCGTTCGACCTGGTCGTCGTGAACCTGTACCCGTTCCGCGAGACGGTCGCCTCCGGCGCCTCGCCCGACGAGTGCGTCGAGCAGATCGACATCGGCGGTCCCTCGATGGTCCGCGCGGCCGCCAAGAACCATCCGTCGGTGGCCGTCGTCACCAGTCCCGCCCGGTACGCGGACGTACTGAACGCCGTCCAGGACGGCGGGTTCGACCTCACCACCCGCAAGCGGCTCGCCGCCGAGGCCTTCCAGCACACGGCGGCGTACGACGTGGCCGTCGCCTCCTGGTTCGCCTCCTCCTACGCGCCGGTCGACGAGTCGCAGTTCCCCGACTTCCTCGGCGCCACCTGGGAGCGTGAGAACACCCTCCGCTACGGCGAGAACCCGCACCAGCCGGCCGCCCTGTACGTGGACGCCTCCGGTGCCGGGCTGGCCAAGGCCGAGCAGCTGCACGGCAAGGAGATGTCGTACAACAACTACACGGACACGGACGCCGCCCGCCGTGCCGCGTACGACCACGACGAGCCGGCCGTCGCGATCATCAAGCACGCCAACCCGTGCGGCATCGCCATCGGCGCGGACGTCGCCGAGGCGCACCGCAAGGCGCACGCGTGCGACCCGCTGTCGGCGTTCGGCGGCGTGATCGCCGTGAACCGCCCGGTCAGCAAGGAGATGGCCGAGCAGGTCGCCGAGATCTTCACCGAGGTCATCGTCGCGCCGGACTACGAGGAGGGGGCCCTGGAGGCCCTCGCCAAGAAGAAGAACATCCGGGTGCTGAAGGCCGCGGGCGCCCCCGCCAACCCGGTCGAGGTCAAGCCGATCGACGGCGGTGTCCTCCTCCAGGTCACCGACCGCCTCCAGGCCGACGGCGACGACCCGGCGAACTGGACGCTGGCCACGGGCGAGGCGCTGTCCGACGCCGAGCTCGCCGAGCTGGCCTTCGCCTGGAAGGCCTGCCGCGCGGTCAAGTCCAACGCGATCCTCCTCGCCAAGGACGGCGCCTCGGTCGGCGTCGGCATGGGCCAGGTCAACCGCGTCGACTCCGCGAAGCTGGCCGTCGAGCGGGCCGGTGCCGAGCGCGCGCAGGGGTCGTACGCGGCCTCCGACGCGTTCTTCCCCTTCCCGGACGGCCTGGAGATCCTCGTCGAGGCCGGCGTGAAGGCGGTCGTCCAGCCGGGTGGTTCGGTGCGCGACGAGCTGGTGGTCGAGGCGGCGAAGAAGGCCGGCGTGACGATGTACTTCACGGGCACGCGGCACTTCTTCCACTGAGCCGCACACACGTGACGGGGCCCGCCGGTCGTGAACCGGCGGGCCCCGTCACGCGTCCCGGGAAAAGGCCGCGGACCGCTCAGTAACGCGGCCGCGCGAACCAGGCCGTGCCGCTGGGTACCACCGGCGCGGCCGTGATGATCGCGCCGAACACGACCCACAGCAGCGGGAAGATGACCGCGGAGGCCATACCCGAGTCGAGGCCGACGAAGAGCAGGAGCAGGCCGACGATGGTGCCGAGCGCGCCGTAGATGACCGTGGTGATCCGGACACCCTGGCCGCCGCGGCCGAACTTGACGCCCAGCGTGATGGACAGGGCCGCCAGCGCGAGCACGAAGATCGCGATACCGGCGATGAGACCGGCCGCGGCGTCACCGAAGTCGCTTATGTCGCTGAACGGGTCGTCGGAGGACGAGCTCAGGGAGTCCGCGGAGTCCGAGACGTCGTTCACGAACGCGGCGACGTACAGGTAGATCAGGCCGAGGACGATCTGCACCGCGGAGATGATGTAGAGGAAGACGCGGGCCGTCACCAGCAGGCCCGGCATCGACTGCGGCACCATGTTCGCGCCCGGGTAGCCGGGGTACGCGGGTGCCTGCGGGTAGGCGCCGTAGGGCTGTTGGGGAGCGCCGTAGGGCTGCTGCGGCGGGACGCCGGGCGGGGCCTGCTGGGGGTAGCCGTAACCGGGAGCGGCCGGCGGCTGCTGGGGCGGGGGCCCGTAGGGGTTGTGCGGATCGCCGAAACTCATGGCGGGGTTTCCTCCGTTTGCCGAATGTGCGGGGACGACGAGCGGCACGCTCGGAGGAAGGTTCAACAGATGCGGTTCGTCCCCCCGGTACAGCCCGCGGCACTGTGGCGTCAATCGTTCTTCAGTGGCTGGTTCCTTGTCCAGCCGCATTCCACAGGTGTTGTGCAAGTGCAACAGAACCGATCATGGTCGGATACGACGGACAGCCCCCCGGGACCCGGATTGGAACCGGGGGCCGGTCATCCGCGAGGATGGGGGCATGACCGCCCAGATTCTCGATGGCAAGGCCACCGCAGCCGCGATCAAGTCCGATCTGACCGCCCGCGTGGCGGCGCTGAAGGAGAAGGGCGTCACGCCCGGCCTCGGCACGATCCTCGTCGGGACCGACCCCGGCAGCCAGAAGTACGTCGCCGGCAAGCACCGCGACTGCGCCCAGGTCGGCATCGCCTCCATCCAGCGTGAACTGCCGGAGACGGCCACGCAGGAGGAGATCGAGGCGGTGGTGCGGGAACTGAACGAGGACCCCGCCTGCACCGGTTACATCGTCCAGCTGCCGCTGCCCAAGGGCATCGACGAGAACCGCATCCTGGAGCTGATGGACCCGGACAAGGACGCCGACGGTCTGCACCCGATGAACCTCGGCCGCCTGGTCCTCAACGAGCCGGCCCCGCTGCCCTGTACCCCCAACGGCGTCCTGACCCTCCTGCGCCAGTACGGCGTGGAGATCAAGGGCGCCGAGGTCGTGGTCGTCGGCCGCGGTGTCACCATCGGCCGCCCGATGCCGCTGCTGCTCACCCGCCGCAGCGAGAACGCCACCGTGACCCAGTGCCACACCGGCACCCGCGACCTGTCCGCGCACCTCAAGCGCGCGGACATCATCGTCGCCGCCGCCGGCTCCGCCCACCTGATCCGCCCGGAGGACGTGAAGCCGGGCGCCGCCGTCCTCGACGTCGGTGTCTCGCGCAGCGCCGACGGCAAGATCGTCGGCGACGTCCACCCCGGTGTCGCCGAGGTGGCCGGCTGGATCTCCCCGAACCCCGGCGGTGTCGGCCCGATGACCCGGGCCCAGCTGCTGGTCAACGTGGTCGAGGCGGCGGAGCGCAGTGTCGACTGACCGCGAGGCGAACGACATCGAGGTCCGGGACCCGATCAGCGCGCCCGACGCCGACGGCAGGCCGCGCCGGACGACCCGCCGCTTCCCGCTGTTCACCCGGGACACCGCCCGCCCCGAGGGCGGCGGCCGGGCCGCGCCGAGTGACGCCCCGGCGCCCGCCCGGCAGTGGCCGATCCTCGCCGTGCTGGCCACGGTCGCAGTCGGCCTGCTGGTGATCGCGACCGACCAGTTCCGCGTCGGCTCGCTGCTCATCGGGGCCGGGCTGCTGGCCGGTGGCGTGCTGCGCTGGCTGCTGCCGGACGTCGGCATGCTCGCGGTGCGCTCCCGGTTCACCGACATCGTGACGTACGGCGTGCTGGGCGCCGCGATCGCGCTGCTGGCGCTGATGGCCCAGCCGGACCCGTGGCTGGTCATCCCGTTCCTTAAGGACGCGCTGCACTTCACGGTCAGCAGCTGATCCCCCGGCCGGCCACCGGCTGATCCCGGCGCCTCATGACGGCGGTCCGTCCCCTCCCCCGAGGAAGGACGGGCCGCCGTCTGCGTCAACCCTGGTGCACGACGAAGACGCTGTTCAACGCCTGTCAGCACGCTGTGCCGCGGAAGTGACCATTCCGCTACGGTGTCCGGGCCCTGTCACGGCGGGGAAGGCCGGGGGAACCGATCACCGGCACGGTGTCGTCCGACACCGTGGAGGTGAGCGATGGGCGCCTGGCAGTCGCTGCCGGAGGATCTGCCGCCGGAGGTGCGGCACTTCGTGGAGCAGCTGCGGCGGCTGAAGGACGCGACCGGCCTCAGCCTGGCCGCGCTCGGTGCGCGCACCGCGTACAGCAAGTCCTCCTGGCACCGCTATTTCAACGCCACGCAGCCGCCGCCCCGGCAGGCCGTCAGCGCCCTGTGCAGGATCGCCGGGCTCGGCGGCCCGGAGGCCGAGCGCGTCGGCGTCCGCTGGGAACTCGCCGTCCAGGCCTGGCCCCGCCCGGCGACCGCCCCCGAACAGCCCGCGGGGTCCGAGGAGTACGAGGACGATCCCACGCTGCCGTGGTGGGAGGAGCGGCCGCCGTCGAAGGGACCGCGCGGCGCGAACCGGATGCTGCTGGCCGCCGTACTGCTGCTGTTCGTACTGGTGCTCGTCGCGGGTGTCGGTGTCGTGGTGCTTGGGTGAGCTTCGCACCGGAGTGGCGCGCGTTACGGACGGTGTGCGCCCCATGTGTCGATGTGTTGACAACTTCGCGGATTTGCAACGAAGTCGTTCGATGAGGGCGTTAGCGTGACCGATCGGGACGGTCCGGGACGTCCCGTGGCTGAAGAACTGGACCGCGGCCGGGTCGGCGTGCAACGGTGCATGCCCTCGGCCCCGATGCACCCGTGCGCCCCCACCCCGGGAACTGAGATCCTTGTCGGGCGCATCCCTGTGGGTAGCCAGACGGGGACTCGGCAGAGGGCACCACGCACGGGGAAACGCAGCAAGAGCCAGCACGACCGGGGGGAAAGAGGGGGGAAGCAATGCCTCGTTGGAGGGCCTTGCCGGATGAACTGGATCCGCAGGTCAGGGAGTTCGCCAGCCAGCTGCGCCGGCTCGTGGACCGCAGCGGACTGAGCATCGCGGCGGTGGCCGACCGCACGGGCTACAGCAAGACGTCCTGGGAGCGTTATCTCAACGGCAGACTGCTCGCGCCCAAGGGTGCGATCGTCGCGCTGGCCGAGGTCACCGGCACCAATCCGATCCATCTGACCACGATGTGGGAGCTCGCCGAGCGCGCCTGGAGCCGCTCGGAGATGCGTCACGACATGACCATGGAGGCCATCCGGATCTCCCAGGCGCGCGCCGCGCTCGGGGAGTTCGGGGCGCCGCCCGCCACTGCCAAGGGCAGCAAGACGGCCCGCAGGGGCGGCAGCGCCACGGCGACGCCGGGGGTGGCCGGGCCCGCGGGCGTGGCACCGACGGTGCCGCCGCAGCCGGCCTCGCCGGAGGTACGGGATTCCCCGGGAGTGCCGGGCACTTCAGGCGGGCAGGGCTCGCGCGCAGAGTCTTCGCAGGGGAGCCGGGAGAGCGGCGTCAACTCCTGGGGGCTCGCCGGGTACGCCGGGCCCTCGTCGACGGGCGGACGCGCCCCCGGCGGGCCGGCCTGGTCACCGACCGCGCAGTCGCCGTACGGCGAATCACCGCAGACGGCGTACGGCGAACCCCCGCAGAGCCCGCGTCCGGCCGGCGCACCCGGCTCCGGTGCGCCCGGTTCCGGCGGGACCGGCGGCAAGCGGCGGCTGACGATGTTCCTCGCGGGGGTCGTCGGCGTGCTCGTCGTCATCGCCGCGGCGTACTTCCTCACCGACGGCGGCGGCGACAAGAAGAACGAGGGCGGCAAGGCCTCCCCGTCCCCGACCGCCTCCACGCCCGCGAACCTGCCCGCCGGCGTCAAGTGCAGCGGTGACTCCTGCACGGGCAAGGACGCGGAGAGCATGGGTTGCAGCGGCGACCTGGTGACCACCGCCAAGACCGCCACCGTCGGCACCACCGTCGTGGAGGTCCGCTACAGCAAGACGTGCGGTGCCGCGTGGGGCCGTATCACCGGGGGCGCGCAGGGTGACAAGGTCGCCGTGACCGTGGGCAAGGGCAAGCAGCAGACCGGCTCGATCACCACGGCGGGGGACACGATCGCGTACACCCCGATGGTGGCGGTGAAGGACGCGGGCGAGGCGAAGGCCTGCGCGACGCTGGCCGCCGGGACGAAGGGGTGCACCCCGTAGTCACCCGTGGCTGAAAAAGAATTCCGGGGCCGCAGGCATGGCCGGACGAATCGTGGGCACGCGAACCGTACCCCCACGGGAGTCCGGCCAAGTCGGTACCCCCACTACGGCGGCCGCCTCGTTCCACCTCTCCCGGACGGGCGGCCGTCGCTTCTTTGTACGGGGCGCCGGACCCTTTGTGGGGTGGGCCACAGGGACCCGGACGTCCGGCATCCCGGATGCGCGATAGCCTGACCGGTGGATCTCTTACCTGCCCATTTGCGGCTCCGCCGCGGGCGAGAGATCGATCATTTGTACGTCCGCACCCCAGGGCAAGGACGCCCACCGCCAGCTGTCATACGGAGAACGCCATGACCCGCACTCCCGTGAACGTCACCGTCACCGGCGCGGCCGGCCAGATCGGTTACGCCCTGCTCTTCCGCATCGCCTCCGGCCAGCTGCTCGGCGCGGACGTGCCGGTCAAGCTCCGCCTCCTGGAGATCACCCCGGCGCTCAAGGCCGCCGAGGGCACCGCCATGGAGCTCGACGACTGCGCCTTCCCGCTCCTTCAGGGCATCGACATCACGGACGACCCGAACGTCGCCTTCGACGGCGCCAACGTCGCCCTCCTCGTCGGCGCCCGCCCCCGCACCAAGGGCATGGAGCGCGGTGACCTCCTGGAGGCCAACGGCGGCATCTTCAAGCCGCAGGGCAAGGCCATCAACGACAACGCCGCGGACGACATCAAGGTCCTCGTCGTCGGCAACCCGGCCAACACCAACGCCCTGATCGCCCAGGCCGCCGCCCCGGACGTACCGGCCGAGCGCTTCACCGCGATGACCCGCCTCGACCACAACCGCGCGCTGACGCAGCTCGCGAAGAAGACGGGCTCCACGGTCGCCGACATCAAGCGCCTGACCATCTGGGGCAACCACTCCGCCACCCAGTACCCCGACATCTTCCACGCCACGGTCGGCGGCAAGAACGCCGCCGAGGTCGTGAGCGACGAGAAGTGGCTGGCCGAGGACTTCATCCCGACCGTCGCCAAGCGCGGCGCGGCGATCATCGAGGCGCGTGGCGCGTCCTCCGCGGCCTCCGCCGCCAACGCCGCCATCGACCACGTGTACACGTGGGTCAACGGCACGGCCGAGGGCGACTGGACCTCCATGGGCATCCCGTCGGACGGCTCCTACGGCGTCCCGGAGGGCCTGATCTCCTCCTTCCCGGTCACCACCAAGGACGGCCGGTACGAGATCGTCCAGGGCCTGGACATCAACGAGTTCTCCCGCACCCGCATCGACGCCTCCGTCGCCGAGCTGGCGGAGGAGCGCGAGGCGGTCCGCGCGCTCGGCCTCATCTGAGCCACGCGCTCCGCGTCACAAGCCTGCACGGGCCCTGTTCCGGTTTCATCCGGGGCGGGGCCCGCGCCCGTTTTCACCGCTACCGTCAAGAACGTTACCCGCCAAGGTGATTCGGGGGGTTCGCGATGAGCGGCTGGAACGGCGACGGCGGTGGCTACAGCTCGGGTTCCGACGAGCACGAGCCCAGCGAGGACAGAGGCCAGGCGGCCTGGGGCGCCCAGCAGGGGCCGCCCGGTGCGCTGCCGCCGTGGGCGGAGGCGGAGACGCAGACGTCGTATACACCGCCGTCGCACACGCCGCCGTGGGTCACACCCACGCCCCAGCCGCCACCGCAGCAGCCGTACGTCCAGCCGCCTCCGCCTTCGCCGCCGTCTCCTGGCCCGCGCCGCCTGCTGGTGATCCTCACCGCGATGGTCGTGCTGGGCTCGGGCGTCGGTGCCGGGGTGTGGTTCCTGACCCGTGACGGTGGGGTGGGCGCCCATGCCACACCGGGTCCGAGCGTGGTCGTCACGACGTCCACCCCGACGTCCGCCCCGACGCAGGCGGCCCCTTCGATCCCCCCTTCGATCACCCCGTCGGTCACTCCCCAGGAATCGCCTCCCGCGTCGCCGAGCACCGCCCCCGGCTACCGCCTCGCCGACGACCCCGTCGGCTACTCGATCGTCGTCCCCGAGGGCTGGACCCGCAGACAGAAGCAGGGCGAGAAGGCCCCGGTGGTCTTCTACGACGCCCCCGACGACGGCCGCCAGCTACAGATCTTCCGGCTGGCCGAGGACAGCCCGGCCGAGTCCCTGCACCAGGCCGAGAACGACCCCGGCTTCGGCTTCGCCCACCAGCCCGGCTACCAGGCCCTCGAACGCGACGAGGACTCCACCTGGTCGGAGCTCACCTACCGCTACGACGACGAGGACAAGGGCGCTCGGCAGGTGATCGACCATCGGTTCGAGGCGGCTGACGGCAGGTACTACGCGATCCGCGCCAGCGGCCCCGAGGATCTGTCCCCCGCCCAGGTCCGCGAACCGCTCAGCATGGCCCTGAGCTCGTTCTGCCCTACGGGACAGGAGTGTTCGTAGGGGTACGGGCCTCGGTCCGCCCGGTCACCGGGGCCTTCGCCCCGCGGTACTCCATGACGACCACCGCCGTCGCGGCCAGGACCAGGGCCGCCACCGTGCGCAGGGCCGGGCCCATGCCGTGGGCGAGGTCCGGGTGGTGGGCGAGGGCCGTGCCGGTGACCGCCACGCCCAGGGCAGCGCCGAGTTCGCGGGCCGAGGTGCCCAGGCCCGAGGCCAGGCCTGCCTGGTGGGGTGGCAGGGACGTGGCGGTGGTGAGGGTGAGCGCGGGCATGGACAGGCCCGTGCCGACCGAGATCACCAGGAGCCAGCAGGCGTAAAGGGGATAGGGCGTTCCCGCGTCCGCCGTGGACGCGCCCAGCAGGCCGAGGCCGATGAGCGCGAGGCCGCCGCCGATGACCGGGCGGGGGTGCGGCGCCCAGCGCGCCGCCAGCTTCGGCACCAGCGCCATGCCGACGATCAGCGGCACGATCGCGACGCCGGTGACGGCGGGACCGTACTCCTTCACGCCTTGCAGGTACTGCGAGTTGACGAAGAAGAGGGCGAAGAGGCCGAAGAAGCCGGTGGCCAGCCCCAGGGTGCCCGCGCGCAGCCGGGGGGACGCGACGAAGACGCGCGGGTCGATCAGGGGCCTGCGGGCGCGTCGGGCGTACGTCGTGAAGCCGGCCACCAGCAGGGCGCCCGTGGCGAAGACGCCGAGGATGCGCGGAGAGGCCCAGCCGTAGGTGGGGCCCTCGATGATGCCGAACAGGACCGCCAGCAGGCCCGCGGTGAGGAGCAGGGTGCCCGCCGGGTCGAGCGTGCTGTGCGGGGAGCGGGGTGTGCGCGGGGTGGTGACGGCGACGGCCGTCGCGAGGAGCGCGGCCAGCGGGACCATCGCCGCGAACAGGGCCCGCCAGCTGAGGAACTGGCCGGCCAGCCCGCCGCCGAGGTTGCCCAGCATGCCGCCGACACCGATCGCCAGCGTCCAGGAGGCCATCGCACGGGCCCGCCCCTCGGGGCCCGCGAGATGCAGCAGGATCGACATCGTCGCCGGGGTGATCAGCGCGGCGCCCGTCCCGCACGCCGCCCGGCCCGCGATCAGCAGCGCCGGGCCGGGGGCGAGGGCACTGGTGGCGGCGCCCGCGGCGAACAGGGCGAGACCGGCGAGGAGCGCGCCCTTGCGGCCGTACCGGTCGCCGAGCGCGCCCGCCGGGATGAGCAGGCCCGCGAAGGCGATGACGTAGGCGTCGACGGTCCACAGGATCTCGGTGTGCGAGGGATGCAGGGCGGACGAACTCAGCTGCGGGATGAGGAGGTTGACGGCCGCGACCATGCTCTGGGCGACCAGGACACAGGCGCAGACGGCGAGCAGGGTGGACCGTTTCAGGGCGTGCGAGGGCATGGCTCCTCCGGGGAGCGGGCGTTGGTCTGGGATGCGCTCTCACCGTAGGGTCGGAGGTGTCCTGCACTCCAGTGCAAGCTTTGCAAGGGATGGATGCGTGTGGCGCAATCCGGGAATCTGGATCTGAATCTGCTGGTCGCGCTCGATGCGCTGCTGGAGGAGCAGAGCGTGGGCGGCGCCGCCCGGCGGCTGCATCTGTCCGAGCCCGCCATGTCGCGCACCCTCGGCCGCATCCGCAAGGCGCTCGGTGACCCCGTGCTGGTGCGGGCCGGGCGGCAGATGGTGCCGACGCCGCGCGCGCTCGCCGTACGGGCCGAGGTGAGCGCGGTGGTGGAGCGGGCGCGGGCGTTGTTCGCGCCGGGGCGGGACACCGATCTGCGCACGGTGGAACGGACGTTCACCCTCCTCGGGCACGACGCGATCGCCGCCTCCCACGGCCCGGCCCTGTTCGCCCGGGCCGCCGCCGAGGCGCCCGGCATCCGCATCCGGTACCTCGGCGAGAGCCATGTCGACGCGCCGTTCCTGCGCGAGGGGACCGCCGACCTGGAGGTCGGGGTGGTGGACCAGACGCAGCCCGAGGTGCATGCGGAGACACTGCTGGAGGACCGTATGGTCGGCGTCGTACGGGCCGGACACCCTTTTCTGGAAGGGGAGTTGACGGCGGAGCGGTTCGCGACGGAGGCCGACCACCTGATCGTCTCCCGGCGGGGCAAGCTGCACGGTCCGATCGACGCCGCGCTCGCCGAACTCGGTCTGGAACGGCGGGTGGTGGGGTCGGTCGGGACCTATCCGTCGTCGCTGTTCGTCGTCCGCGACACCGACCTGGTCGGCCTGATCACCACCTGGGCCCGGCCCCTCGCCGACAGTCTGGGCCTGGTCACCTTCGACATCCCGCTGCACCTGCCGCCGCTGCGGCTGGGGTTGGCGTGGCATCCACGGCACGACGCCGATCCGGCCCATGCCTGGCTGCGCCGGACCGTACGGGAGTTGATGGCCGACTGGACGGCCGGGCGGGCGGAAGGAGGGGCATAGTCCGGAAGGGGGCTTCAGGGACAGCCCTAGCCCGGAAGGGGGCTTCAGGGACAGCCCTAGCCCGGAAGGGGGCTTCAGGGACAGCCCTAGTCCGGAAGGGGGCTTCAGGCATAGCCCTAGTCCGGAAGGGGGCTACAGGCACAGCCCTAGCCCGGAAGGGGCTACAGCCGTTTCTCGAACCAGTGGTCGGCGTAGACGTGGTCCACGTACGCCGGGATCTCCGTGTACCCGCACGCCCGGTACATCGCCTGCGCCTCGGTGAGGGTGGCGTGCGTGTCGAGGCGCAGGAGCGTGAGGCCGCGCGCGGCGGCCTCGGCTTCCAGCGCCGCGAGCAGCCGGCGGGCCAGGCCCAGGCGGCGGGCGTCCCGGTGCACCCACACGTGCCGGAGCTCGCCGACGCCCGGCTCCAGGCGGCGCAGCGCCCCGCAGCCGACCGGGCGGCCCTCCTCGTACGCCACGAAGAACGCGCCCGCCGTACCGGACACCTCCTCCGGGCCGACGAGGTCGGACTTGTCGAAGCCCTCGGGGAAGCGGGCGTCGATGTCGGCGGCGTAGGCGTCCAGGCAGGCGCGGGCGTCCGGGGCGGCGCCGTCGACGAGGGTGACGGTGATGGCCGCCAGGCGCAGCAGGCGCTGGGCGGTGGCCATGGCCGCGGTCAGCTCGGCGCGCTGGTCGGCGGTGAGGCCTTCGAGGAGGCCGGCGGCGAGGGCGTTCGCCCGCCGGTTCTGCTCTTTCAGCTCGGCCCGCCCGGCGGGGGTCGGTTCGACCATCCGCAGCCGGTTGTCGTCGGGGTGCGCGCTCAGCCGGACCAGGCCCTGCGCCTCCAGGGCCTTCGCCATCCGGCTCAGATAGCCGGCGTCCAGGCCGAGGCGGGTGCGCAGCTCGCGCAGGGAGGCCCCGTCCCCGATCTCGAACAGCAGCCGGGCCTCGCCGAGGGGGCGGTCCTGGCCGAGGTAGTGGTCGTCGAGGGCGCCGATCCGGCGGGTGAAGTAGCGGTTGAACCGACGGAGGCTGGTGACGTGGTCCGCTGACACTGGGTCCATAGTTCTTTGACTTTAGTCAAAGGTTTTCGGTTTGGGTAGGGTGCCCGGCCGCCGTCAGGAGCCTGCGTGCCAGCGCCTGCGCCGCATCCCGCAGCTCCCGCGGAGCCACGATCCGGAACGCGACCGGGAGCTCCGTGAGCTGCCGGACGTACCACTCCGGCTCATCCGTCGTCGCCAGCAGCCGGGTGGTGCGCGCGTCGAGCGGCTCGGCGCGGCCGAGGCTGCGCGGCAGCCACTGGGCGACGAGGTCGGCAGGGGCCTCGACGACGACCTCCACCTCGTACGACCAGCCGTCGGCGAGGTGCGCTTCGAGGGTGTCGAGCGGGTCTAGGCCCTCGGGCGGCGTGAACGTCCCCTCCAGGACGGTCACTTCGGCGATCCGGTCGACGCGCAGCACGCGGCGGGCCTCGGCGGTGTGCGACCAGCACAGCAGGTACCAGCGGCCGTGGCGGACGGCGACGGCCCACGGGTCGACCTCCATGGGGCGTACACCCTTCGCGCCCAGGTCGTAGGCGACGCGGAGCCGGTGCCGGTCGGTGGCTGCCTGGACGAGGGCGGCCGTGGTGGCGGGGTCGGGGGCGGTGGCTTCCGGGCCCTTGGTGCGCACCCTGCGGACCGCCTCCGCCGGGTGCGCGACCGGCGCGGGCAGCACCCGCACGATCTTGCCGAGCGCGCCGCCCACCGGGCCGGTCGGGTCGGCCGCGTCGTGATGGCCTTCCAGCACCGCCATGACCAGCGCCAACGCCTCCTCCGACGTGAACATCAGGGGCGGCACGCGCAGCCCGCGGCCGACGCGGTAGCCGCCGTAGGGCCCCCGCGTGGACTCCACGGGGATGCCGGCCTCGCGCAGGATGCCCACGTAGCGGCGGGCGGCGCGCTCGGAGACGCCGAGGTGGGCGGCGAGGCGGTCGGCGGTGATGCCGGGGCTGTTCTGGAGGAGTTCGAGGGTGCGCAGGGCGCGGGCGGTGGGGCTGTCGTCGTGGGGCATGGGGAGGTGCTTGTCCTGCCGGTCGGGGGGTCCGGGGGTGAGTTCCGGTCCGTGATGGTGCGGGCGGGTTCCCGGTGATTCCGGTCGTGGATCGTCGTGATTCCGGTCGTGGATCGTCCGGAATGGACCGTAGCGTGCTTCCCATGAGCGAGGAGATTCTTCTGGAGCCGCCCGTCGCGGGCAGCGAGGCCGACACGCTGATCGGGTCCCTGGAGCGGCAGCGCAGGACGTTCGCCTGGAAGTGCGAGGGGCTGGACGCGGCCGCGCTGCGCACCCGGCTCGCCCCCTCGGCGATCACGCTGGGCGGGCTGCTCAAGCATCTGGCACTGGTGGAGGCCGACTACTTCACCCTGCGGCTGCTGGGAGAGGACCCGGGCGCGCCCTGGAACACCGTGGACTGGGAGGCGGAGCCCGGCTGGGACTGGCGCTCGGCCGCGGAGGACACGCCCGAGCAGCTGTACGCGCTGTGGGGGGCCGCGGTGGCCCGCTCCCGGGCCAACGTCCGGAAGGTCCTCGCGGAGGGCGGGCTCGATCAGCTCGCCCACTACACCGGCCGGAACGGGGACTCGCCGAGCCTGCGCCGCATCCTCGCGGACCTGATCGAGGAGTACGCCCGCCATGTGGGGCAGGCCGATCTGATCCGGGAGTCGATCGACGGGCGGGTGGGGGAGGACCCGCCGGCCGGGTTCACTTACTGAGGGCCGGCGGCCGGGTTCACCTGCTGAGGGCCGCCGGCCGGGTTCACCTGCTGAGGGCCGGCGCCGGGTTCACCTGCTGGGGCCCTCGGCCTCCGTCAGGTGTTTTGCAGTTCCTCCTGAAGCTTCCCGACGTCCACCGACTCGTCCGCGGCGGGCGTGGCCGTCGGCACCGGCTCGTCGTAGTCCGTGAAGGTCAGCGTCAGGTCGGTACCGCCGCCGTGCTGGGTGGCCTTCACCAGCCGGTGCGGGGCGTCCGAAGTGACGTACAGGACCTCCTGTTTGCCGTCCTCCGTGCCCTTGAGCGGGATGACCTTCGTCCCGCCCACGGTCGTCTCGTCGCCCTTCGTCAGGGCCGTCGCGCCGCCCTCGTCGCCCGCGACCTCCTTCTGGAAGGAGGTCAGATCGCAGGTGTCGGCCATGCCCTTGAGCATGGCGTCGCCGGTGGAGCCGTGGATGTAGCGGTTCTTGAAGAGCTCGGCGACCGCGTCGCCCTGGCCGCCCGGCACCTGGGCCTTCCAGAAGTCGGCGTCCGGCTTCATCCACACCTCGTCACCCTGCTTGACGATCTCCACGCTGCCGCCGCGCGCCCCCATCTCCATCGAGCCCACGCAGTTGCCGTGCTGGTCGAGGGCGAGATCCATCGAGGTCGGCTGGGTGGTACTGGTCCGTGTGTCGGTGCTGCGGTCGGTCAGCTTCAGATGGACGGACTTCGCGTCGAGGAGGTTGTCCTTCGCCTGGTCGGCGAGTTGCTGCGCGGTCAGGTCGTCGCCGTCGTCCGCGGCGATGAAGACCGGTGAGAGCAGCAGCGCCGTCGCCACACAGGCGAGTGCTTTTCCTGCCATGCGTCACCTCCGGGGTGCGCAAGGGGGCGGCCGCTGTGGTGGCCGCTGTGCTGGTCGGTGTGATGGTCGCTGTGGTGGCCGCCACACGCGGACCCTTACTCAGCGTACGATTCGCCCTATTTGCCCGCATGTTCAGTGATGCGGAGCACTTTCCAGCCTCGATTGCGCATGCAATGCAAGGGCGAGGGCAGGCGGTGACGGTCCCGCTGGGTGACACCCGTGTGACTCAGGGGAATGGAACAGGAACGGAAGGCAACACCGATCATGGCCGGACAGCAGGCCCAGCAGACGATCCACGCGGGCGGCGAGTGGCGCGCAGCCCTCTCCGGCGCGACCCGCGACATCATCGACCCCGCGGACGCGCAGCCCTTCGCCGTCGTCGCCGAAGGGGACGAGAAGGACACCGACCTGGCCGTCGCCGCCGCCCGCCAGGCCTTCGACCACGGCGACTGGCCACGCACCCCGGTCGCCGAGCGCGCCGCCCTCCTCTACCGCGTCGCCGACCTCCTCATCCGCGACCGCGAACGGCTCGGCCTGCTGGAGAGCCGCGACGCGGGCAAGACGCTCGAAGAGGGCCGCGTCGACATCGACTGTGTCGCCGACGCCTTCCGCTACTTCGCCGGTCTCGTCGCCGCCGAGTCCGGCGGCCGGGTCGTCGACGCGGGCTCGCCCGACATCCACAGCGTCGTGGTGCACGAGCCGGTGGGGGTCTGCGCCCTCATCACCCCCTGGAACTACCCGCTCCTCCAGGCCAGTTGGAAGATCGCCCCGGCGCTCGCCGCGGGGAACACCTTCGTCGTCAAGCCCAGCGAGATCACCCCGCTGACGACCGTCGCCCTGATCGAGCTGCTGGTCGAGGCGGGTCTGCCGGCCGGGGTCGCCAACATCGTCACCGGGCCCGGCGCCTCGGTCGGCGCCCGGCTCGCCGAGCACCCCGACGTCGACCTCGTCTCCTTCACCGGCGGCCTGGTCAGCGGCACCAAGGTGGCGCGGGCCGCGGCCCCTTCGGTCAAGAAGGTCGCCCTGGAACTCGGCGGCAAGAACCCCAACGTCGTCTTCGCCGACGCCTGCGCCACCGAGGAGGGCTTCGACACCGCCGTCGACCAGGCCCTCAACGCGGCCTTCATCCACAGCGGCCAGGTCTGCTCGGCGGGAAGCCGCCTGATCGTCGAGGAGTCGGTGCGCGAGCGCTTCGTCGCCGAACTCGCCGCCCGGGCAGGCCGGATCAGGCTGGGCCGCGGCACCGACGACGGCGTCGAGTGCGGCCCGCTCGTCTCCGAGCAGCAGCGTGCCAAGGTCGAGGCGTACATCGCCTCGGCGCTGGCGGAGGGCGCGGTGCTGCGCACCGGCGGCAAGCGGCCGGAGGGGCTCGGCGAGGGGTACTTCTACGAGCCGACCGTCCTCGACGCCTGCCACCGCGAGATGAAGGTCGTCCGTGAGGAGGTCTTCGGCCCGGTCCTCACCGTCGAGACCTTCCGGACGGAGGACGAGGCGGTCCTCCTCGCCAACGACACCGAGTACGGCCTCGCCGGCGCCGTCTGGACCGCCGACGCGGGACGCGCCCGCCGCGTCGCCGGCCGGCTGCGGCACGGCACCGTCTGGATCAACGACTTCCACCCCTATCTCCCGCAGGCGGAGTGGGGCGGCTTCGGCAAGAGCGGGACGGGGCGTGAGCTGGGCCCCGCCGGGCTCGCCGAGTACCGCGAGAGCAAGCACATCTATCAGAACCTCGCGCCGAAGCCGGTCCGCTGGTTCGCAGGCTGAGCCCTCCGTCGTCCATGGGCCGACCCGCCCGGTCCGCAGGCCGACCCGCCCGTCGGCTCGCAGATTGCCCGTTCACGGGCCGGCCTCCACCCCGCACGCTTCAGGAGTACCCCCATGCCAGAGACCAATCATCTCTACGACTACGTCGTCATAGGCGGCGGCACCGCCGGTTCCGTCATCGCCTCCCGCCTCACCGAGAACCCCGACGTCACCGTCGCCGTCATCGAGGGCGGCCCCAGCGACGTCGACCGCGAGGACGTCCTCACCCTGCGCCGCTGGATGGGCCTCCTCGGCGGCGACCTCGACTACGACTACCCGACGGTGGAGCAGCCCCGCGGCAACTCCCACATCCGGCACAGCCGCGCCCGCGTCCTGGGCGGCTGCTCCTCGCACAACACCCTGATCTCCTTCAAGCCGCTGCCGTCCGACTGGGACGAGTGGGAGGCGAACGGCGCCAAGGGATGGGGCGCGGTGCCGATGGAGGCGTACTACGCGCGGCTGCTCAACAACATCGTCCCCGTCGACGAGAAGGACCGGAACGCCATCGCCCGCGACTTCGTCGACGCCGCGCAGAAGGCGACGGGCGTCCCGCGCGTCGAGGGCTTCAACCGCCGGCCCTTCGACGACGGCGTCGGCTTCTTCGACCTCGCCTACCACCCCGAGAACAACAAGCGGTCCTCGGCGTCCGTGGCGTATCTGCACCCGGTGATGGACCAGCGCCCCAACCTCACGATCCTGCTGGAGACCTGGGCGCACCGCCTCGACCTCGACGGCACCCGCGCCCGCGGCGTCCATGTCCGCGCCAAGGACGGCGAGGAGTTCGTCGTACGCGCCCGGAACGAGGTGCTGCTGTGCGCGGGCGCCGTCGACTCGCCCCGGCTGCTGCTGCACTCGGGTATCGGCCCCGCGCGCGACCTGGAGGCCCTCGGCATCCCCGTCGTCCACGACCTGCCGGGCGTCGGCGAGAACCTCCTCGACCACCCCGAGTCGGTCATCGTCTGGGAGACGAACGGCCCCATCCCGGAGAACTCCGCGATGGACTCCGACGCGGGCCTGTTCGTCCGCCGCGACCCCGAACACCCGGGCCCGGACCTGATGTTCCACTTCTACCAGGTCCCCTTCACCGACAACCCCGAGCGCCTGGGCTACGAACGCCCCCGGTACGGCGTCTCGATGACCCCCAACATCCCCAAGCCGAAGAGCCGCGGCCGCCTCTACCTGACCAGCGCCGACCCGTCGGTCAAACCGGCCCTGGACTTCCGCTACTTCACCGACGAGGACGACTACGACGCCCGCACCCTGGTCGACGGCATCCGCATCGCCCGTGAGATAGCGCGGACCGAGCCGCTGGCGGGCTGGCTCAAGCGCGAGGTGTGCCCGGGCCCGGAGGTCACCGGCGACGAGGAACTGAGCGAGTACGCCCGCAAGGTCGCCCACACCGTCTACCACCCGGCGGGCACCTGCCGCATGGGCGCCCTGGACGACGAACTCGCGGTGGTCGACCCCGAGTTGCGCATCCGTGGCCTGGAGGGCATCCGGATCGCCGACGCGTCGGTCTTCCCGACGATGACGGCCGTGAACCCGATGATCGGGGTGCTCATGGTCGGTGAGAAAGCCGTGGACCTGATCGGAGGCGGTGCCTGATGAGTGATGCTGTTCTCGCCGAGACCCCTGTCTTCTCTGTGAACGGGCTCTGGAAGGTCTTCGGTCCGAAGGCCGACCGGATCCCCGCCGATCCCGAACTCACCGCCCTCGACCCCGCCGACCTGCGCGCCCGCACCGGCTGCACCGCCGCCGTCCGGGACGTCTCCTTCGACGTCCGCAAGGGCGAGGTCTTCGTGGTGATGGGACTGTCCGGCTCGGGCAAGTCCACGCTGGTGCGCTGTCTGACCCGGCTCATCGAGCCGACGGCCGGCACCATCGCCATCGACGGCGAGGACGTCCGCGCCATGGACAAGCCCCGGCTGCGGGAACTGCGCCGCCACCGCGCCGCCATGGTCTTCCAGCACTTCGGCCTCCTCCCGCACCGCACGGTCCTCGACAACGTCGCCTACGGCCTGGAGATCCAGGGCATGGGCAAGGCCGAACGCCGGGCACGCGCGGCCGAGGTCGTCGCCAAGGTCGGCCTGGACGGCATGGAACAGCGCAGGCCCAGCCAGCTCTCCGGCGGCCAGCGCCAACGCGTGGGCCTCGCACGGGCGTTGGCGGTGGACCCGGAGGTCCTCCTCTTCGACGAGCCCTTCAGCGCGCTCGACCCGCTGATCCGCCGGGACATGCAGGAGGAGGTCGTCCGCCTGCACCGCGAGGAGGGCCGCACGATGGTCTTCATCACGCACGACCTGAGCGAGGCCCTGAAGCTGGGCGACCGCATCGCCCTGATGCGCGACGGCAAGGTGGTCCAACTGGGCACCCCGGAGGAGATCGTGGGCTCCCCGGCCGACGACTACGTCCGCGAGTTCGTCCGCGACGTACCGCGCGAGCAGGTCCTGACGGTCCGGACGGCGATGCGGACGCCCTCGGACGGGGACGCGGTCACCGGCCCGGCGGTGGCGCCGGACGCCACGGTCTCGGAGGCCATCGAGGCCGTGGCCCGCTCGGGCGAGCCGGCACGGGTCGTGGACGAGGGGCGGTGCGTCGGGGTGGTGGACGCCGACGGGCTGCTCGGGGTGGTGGCCGGCACGGCCAAGGAGGCGGTCTGATGGCTGCGATCACCGCGTTCTCCCCGCGGACCGTGCCCACCGTCCTCAAGCACCGCGCCGTCCACAAGCTCGGGCTGCTCGCCCTGGCCGCCGCCGTCCTCGTCCCGCTGGCGAACGCCCGCTGGGCCGGCGGCGCCTGGCCGGACGCCCTGACCGTCGACCTCACCAAGCCCCTCACCAACGCCAGCACCTGGATCGTCGACAACCGCGACACCCACCCCCTCTTCCTCTACTTCTTCGGCCACGTCAGCAACGCGATCGTGCTCTGCGTACGGGCCGTCTACCTGGTGCTGCTCGCGGCCGGCTGGGCCGGCGTGACCGCCCTGAGCGCCCTCGTGGCCTGGCGGGTCGCGGGCCTGCGCCTCGCCCTGGGCACGGTGGCCGCGTTCCTCACCTGCGGCTGGCTGGGCATGTGGGTGCCGACCATGCAGACCCTGGCCCTGATGGCCGTGGCCGTCGCCGCGTCCGTGGTCGTGGGCGCGCTGCTCGGGCTGGCCGGCGGTCTCTCCGACCGCCTGAACAGGGCCCTGCGTCCGGTCCTCGACACCATGCAGGTCCTCCCGGCCTACGCCTACCTCCTCCCGGTCGTCCTGGTCTTCGGCATGGGCGTCCCCGCCGCCGTCCTCGCCACGGTCGTCTACGCCGCCCCGCCCATGGCCCGCCTCACCGCGCTCGGCCTGCGCGGCGCCGACAAGGAGGTGCTGGAGGCGGTGCGGTCCCTGGGCGCGACCGCCCGCCAGGGCCTGCTGACGGCCCGTATCCCGCTGGCCCGCAAGGAACTCCTCCTCGGCCTCAACCAGACGATCATGATGGCCCTGTCGATGGCGGTCATCGCGTCGGTCATCGGCGCCGGCGGCCTCGGCGACCGCGTCTACCAGGCGCTCGCCTCCGTCGACGTCGGCGCGGCCCTCGCCGCCGGCATCCCGATCGTGCTGCTGGCCGTCGTCCTGGACCGGGTCACCGGGGCGGCGGGCAACGGCTCCCCGTCCGCGGAGCCGCGCCGCACGGGATGGCTGTACGCCCTCGTCGCCGCCCTCGCGATCGCCGTCGCCGGACGCCTCATGGGCCGCCTCGACTGGCCCGACGCCTGGACCGTGCGGATCGCCGAGCCCGTCAACCGCGCCGTCGACTGGATGACCGACCACCTCTACTCCGGCGTCCCCGTCGTCGGCGGCACCGCCGACTGGGCCGCCCACTTCACCACCTGGGTCCTCAACCCGCTCCGGGACGGACTGACCTGGCTGCCCTGGTGGTCGGTGCTGCTGGTGGTCGCCGCCCTGGCCTGGCTGATCGGCACCTGGCAGACCGCGCTCACCGCGGTCCTCGCCATGGCCGCGATCGGCGTCCTGGGCGTCTGGACGCCGGCCCTCGACACCCTCTCCCAGGTCCTCGCCGCCGTCGCCGTCACCCTGGTCATCGGCTTCGCGACCGGCATCGCCGCGGCCCGCAGCGACCGCCTCGAACGGGCCCTGCGCCCCGTCCTGGACGTCTTCCAGACGATGCCGCAGTTCGTCTATCTCATCCCGGTCGTCGCCCTGTTCGGCGTCGGCCGTGCCCCCGCCGTCGCCGCGGCCGTCGTCTACGCGCTGCCCGCCGTCGTCCGCATCACCACCCAGGGACTGCGCCAGGTCGACGCGGCGGCGATGGAGTCCTCCGACTCCCTCGGCGCCACGAGCTGGCAGCAGCTGCGCCAGGTCCAACTCCCGCTCGCCCGCCCGGCGTTGCTGCTCGCCGTCAACCAGGGCGTGGTCCTGGTCCTCGCCGTCGTCATCATCGGCGGCCTGGTCGGCGGTGGCGCCCTCGGCTACGACGTCGTCTTCGGCCTCGCCCAGGGCGACCTCGCGACCGGTCTGGTGGCCGGTGCCGCGATCGTCTGCCTCGGCCTGATGCTCGACCGGGTGACCCAGCCGACGGAACGCCGTACGAAGAAGGGAGCGTGACATGCGCGTACGTACCACCGCTGCCGTGGCCTCACTGGTGCTCCTGACCGGCTGCGGCGCCGCCGACATGACCAAACAGGCCTCGCCGTTCGCCAACGCCCAGGGCTCGAAGACGGTGACCCTCTCCGTCCAGTCCTGGGTCGGCGCCCAGGCCAACGTGGCCGTCGCCCAGTACCTCCTGGAGCACGAGCTCGGCTACCGCGTCGACACCGTGCAGGTCGACGAGGTCCCCGCCTGGGACGCGCTCAGCCAGGGCCGGGTCGACGCGATCCTGGAGGACTGGGGCCACCCCGAACAGGAACAGCGCTACGTCGACGACAAGAAGACCATCACGCGCGGCGGCGAACTCGGCGTGACCGGGCACATCGGCTGGTACGTCCCCACGTACTTCGCCAAGCAGCACCCGGACGTCACCAACTGGAAGAACCTCGACAAGTACGCCGACCTCATGCGCACCGCGGAGAGCGGCGGCAAGGGCCAGCTCATGGACGGCTCCCCGTCGTACGTCACCAACGACAAGGCGCTCGTGGCGAACCTGGACCTGGACTACCAGGTCGTCTTCGCCGGCTCCGAGGCCGCCCAGATCACCCAGATCAGGCAGTTCGCCAAGGAGAAGAAGCCCTTCCTCACCTACTGGTACGCGCCGCAGTGGCTGTTCAAGAAGGTCCCCATGACCGAGGTGAAGCTCCCCGCCTACAAGGAGGGCTGCGACGCCGACCCGGCGAAGGTCGCCTGCGCCTATCCGCACACCCCGCTGGAGAAGTACCTCAACTCCGACTTCGCCCGCTCCGGCGGGAAGGCAGCGGCCTTCCTGAAGAAGTTCCGGTGGACGACCGAGGACCAGAACGAGGTCGCCCTGATGATCGCCGACCAGAAGCTGACGCCGGAGCAGGCGGCGAAGAAGTGGGTCGAGGGCCATGAGTCGACGTGGCGGACGTGGCTGTCCTGACCCCTCCTGGCTGCTGGATCAGCCCATTTCCTGGACGAGCTCATGGAGGATCGCGGCCGCCCGCCGCTGCAACCCCGGCCCGAACGTGACCCGCGTGGCCCCGAGTTCGCCGAGTTCGGCGGGCGAGGGGCCCGTGCCGACCTTCGCGAACACGTTCACCGGCCCGTGGATCCCGGACCGCAGCAGCGGCAGTACATCCGCCGGGGCGGTGATCGGATACACGCAGTCGGCGCCCGCTGCCGTGTACAACGCGGCCCGCTCGATGGCCTGTTCGGGATCGCCGTCGCCGTGCAGGAAGGTGTCGATACGGGCGTTGACGAAGAGCTCGCCCCCGGCCGCGTAGCGCACCTCGGCGAGCCACTCGGCATGCTGGTGCGGGTCCTTGAGGACACCCCCGTTGGAGTCCTCAAGGTTGCAGCCCACGGCACCCGCCTCCAGCAGCCGCTCGACCAGCTCCTTGGGAGCCAGCCCGTACCCGTCCTCGACGTCCGCCGACACCGGTACGTCCACGGCCCGGGTGATCCGCGTGACCGCCGCGAACATCTCGTCGGCCGGGGTCTGCCCGTCCTCATGGCCCAGCGAGGCGGCGACCCCCGCGCTGGGCGTCGCGAGCGCCGGGTAGCCGGCCTCGGCGAACACCCGGGCGCTGGCGGCGTCCCACGGCCCCGGGAGCACGAGCGGATCGTCGGCGGCCCGGCGCCGATGGAGCCGACGGAAGATCTCGACCTTGCTCATGACGGGTGCCCCTCCGACGCTCATGGTGTGTGACCTCCCGGCGGGACGCGTCGGCTCACCATCACCCGGTTCCAGTTGTTGATGGCGACGACCAGCCCGATCAGATGGGCGAGTTCCGTGTCGTCGAAGTGCTTGGGGGCGCTCTCGTACACCGCGTCCGGCACGAACCCTCCCCCAGAGCCGAAAGCCTGGGAGGTGCCCCCGGTGAGGACGGTCATCGCCTCCGTCAGCGCGAGCGCCGCCCGCTCCCGCTCGTCGAAGACCCCCTCGGCCTCCTCCCAGGCGGCCAGCAGATCCAACTGCCGCTCCGGCACCCCGTGTTCGCGGGCGATGCGCAGATGCATGTCGAGGCAGAACGCGCAGTGGTTGAGCTGCGAGGCCCGGATCACGACGAGTTCGGCGAGCGCGGGGTCCCCGAGGCCTCTCTTCGCGGCGGCGCTGAGCGTGGACATGGCCTGCGCGACCGACGTGTCCAACAGCCGCGTACGCGCCGTCACTTGTGGCCCGGCTGGTAGTGCCCGGGCACGAGCCGGCAGGTCACCCCGAACCGGTTCCACGCGTTGATCACCGTGATCGCCGCGATCAGCTGCGCCAGCTCGGCGTCCTCGAAGTGCGCCGCCGCCCGCTCGTACACCGCGTCCGGCACGAACCCGTCGGTCAGCACCGTCACGGCCTCCGTCAGCGCCAGCGCCGCCAGCTCCCGCTCGGTGTAGAAGTGCTCCGACTCCTCCCACGCGCTGAGCTGCACGATCCGCTCCACGCTCTCGCCCGCCGCCAGCGCGTCCTTGCTGTGCATGTCGACGCAGAGCGCGCAATGGTTGATCTGCGAGGCGCGGACCTTCACCAGCTCCAGCAGCTTCGGGTCGAGGCCCTTCCGGGCGGCGGCGTCGAGCCGGATCATCGCCTTGAAGACCTCGGGCGCCTGCTCGGCCCAGGCGAGGCGCGGGGTGTGCTCGGGGGCGTAGCCCACGGTGGCGTGGCCGGTGCGGTCGGTGGGTGTCCTGTCGTCGGTGTGCGTCGTCATGTCCTCGACCCTAGATTCCAGGCAGCCCACCGGTATGGTCCATTCCCATGGCGAAATCATGGGCCACTTTGGGCGTCGACCTCCATCTGGAACCCGCCGGTCCACACCTGCGCCGGGGCCTGACCGACGCCCTGCGCGAGGCGGTCCGCACCGGCCGCCTGGCCCCGGGCACCCGGCTGCCCTCCTCCCGCAGCCTCGCCACCGACCTGGGCATCGCCCGCAACACGGTCGCCGACGCCTACGCCGACCTGGTCGCCGAAGGCTGGCTCACCGCCCGGCAGGGCTCGGGCACGAGGGTCGCGGAAGGCACGGCGACGCCCCCGCCCTCGCCCACGGGCGGCCCGGGCCCCCGCGCCCCGCACCGCCCCACCCACGACTTCCGCCCTGGCACCCCCGACCTGGCCGCCTTCCCCCGTGCCGAGTGGCTCAAGGCCGCCCGCCGCGCCCTCCTCGCGGCCCCGCACCACGTCCTCGGCTACGGCGACCCCCGTGGCCGCCCCGAACTGCGCACCGCCCTCGCCGGCTACCTCGCCCGCGCCCGCGGCGTCCGCGCCGACCCCGACCGCATCCTGGTGTGCTCGGGCATCGCCCACGGCCTGCGCCTGCTCGGCACGGTCCTGCGGGCCCGCGGCGTCCACACCGTCGCCGTGGAGTCGTACGGCCTCGACGCACACTGGAACCAGCTCACCCAAGCCGGCCTGCGCACCCCACCCCTGCCCTACGACGACCGGGGCACCGACCCGGGGGATCTCGGCGACGCGGGCGCGGTCCTGCTCACCTCCGCCCACCAGTTCCCGATGGGCCTCCCGCTCCACCGGAGCCGCCGCACCGCGGTGGTCGACTGGGCACGCCGCACCGGCGGCCTGGTCCTGGAGGACGACTACGACGGCGAGTTCCGCTACGACCGCCAACCCGTCGGCGCCCTCCAGGGCCTCGACCCGGACCGTGTCGTCTACCTCGGCACCGCGAGCAAGGCCCTGGCCCCCGGCCTCCGGCTGGCCTGGATGGTGCTGCCCCCGTCCCTGGCGGCGGAGACCGCGGCGGCGAAGGGCAAGGTCGACACCTCCAGCGCCCTGGACCAGCTGACCCTGGCGGAGTTCCTCACCTCCGGCGCCTACGACCGCCACGTCCGCGCCTCCCGCCTCCGCTACCGCCGCCGCCGGGACGCCCTGCTCACCGCCCTCACCGCAGAGGCCCCCGACGTCCACATCACCGGCATCGCCGCCGGCCTCCACGCCGTCCTCCGCCTCCCGCCCGGCACCGAGCACTCCGTCGTCCGGTCCGCCGCCTGGCAGGGCGTGGCCCTCCACGGCCTCTCCTACTTCCGCCACCCCGACGCCCTCCCCGATGGCCTGGACGCGGTGGTCGTCGGCTACGGCACCCCGTCGGACAGCGGGTGGGCGGGTGCGCTGGAGGCGTTGTGCAGGGCGATGCCGTAGGGGGTGGGGGCGGGGTGAGGGCGTGGGGGCGAGTGGGCCGACGGTGCGGAGCTTGAGGGTCCCCGGCGGCTTCCAGCTGCGTGCCGCGTCGACCGTCACCGGCGAGCCGAGGACCTGGGTGGGTCGGCCAGGGGAGTCAGGGGCTTGCTCGAAGCGTCGCGGGGTGTCCGTCGCGGGCTGTCCGAGGAGCCGTCGCCGGGGCGCTCACCGGGATGCTTCCGCGCCGGTCGCCCTTTCCGCACCCTCCCCGGCCGCCTCACCCCCGGAGGCCGGCGCCTCCCCGAACCGCGCCAATCCCAGCGCGCCGACCACCGCCACCAGGAACCCCAGCACCGCCAGCCACTCCAGCCCCTCCCTCGTACGGTCCCCGAGCCACACCACCCCCACCAGCGCGGGCCCGACCGTCTCCCCGATCACCATCGCCGCGGTCGCCGTCGTCACCGAACCCCGCTGCAACGCCGACGTCAGACAGAGGAACGCGGCGCCCCCGCCGATGAGCAGCGCATACGTCGCCGGATGCGTGAGCAGCGACGACGGGGCGAGTGAGTCGATCAACCGCACCGCCACCTCGACCACCCCGAACCCGAACCCCGCCCCCAGCCCGAGCACCGGCCCACGCCAGCGCCCGGACAGCCGCCCACCCGCGAGCCCGAGCAGCAGCACCCCCACGGCCACCCCGAGCATCACCCACTTCAGCGCCTCCGGCCCGCCCAGATCCCCCTCCGTCCCGGACGCCACCCCCAGCATCGCGAGCCCGGCACACACCACCGCCACCGCCGCCCACTCCGCCCCGCTCAACCGCACCCGCAGCAACCGCGCCGCGACCACCGCCGTCACCGCGAGGCTCGACGCCAGCGCCGCCCCGACCGCGTAGATCGGCACCGACCGCAGCGCCACGATCTGCAGCACGAACCCCAGCCCGTCCAACGCCAGCCCCGCCACATACCGCCACTGCCGCACCGCCCGCAGCAGCAGCGCCGCCTCGCCGCCCCCACCGGCACCGGCCGCCCGCGCGGCGACCGCCTGCAACACCGTCGCCGTACCGAAACAGACCGCCGCACCGAGCGCACACACCATCCCAAAGAGCACAAAGCGACTGTAGGGGAGCGGTGAAGACGGACGGGGTGGTTGCGCGGGCACTCTCACCGATCTCTAGGCTGACCGCCGGACAACGGCCCGACAAACCACGGGGGAGACAGAGACCATGGCGGAAACTCGGCGACGGCTGCGCTCCAGCACGGTCGTGCTCGGCGGCATGGGAGTCGTCGCGGCGGCACTGACCTCCTGCGGCTCCGACCCCGACCGCCGCTGCGTCGACCGCGACAGCTACACCTACGAGGGCTACAAGGTCGTCGCCGACAGGAACTGCAACACCGGCAGCTCCGGCTCGTCCTCGGCCAAGGGCGGCAAGAAGAAGTCCGGCACCGGCCAGAGCGCCGACGCCGCCTGGTACTACGACGCCGACGTCAGCAACGGCCGCGCCGACTACGGCACCTTCAGCAAGAGCGAGGCCGTCGACCGCGGCGGCTTCGGCTGCTCCGGCGGCAGCGGCGGCGGCTGAGCGCGGGCGCACGGACGTACGGACAGGCCACAGAGAGACGCCATGGAACGCCGCACCATCGAGCCCCGCCCCGGCTGGCAGCAGACCGTCGAGGAACAGGGCCTGATCTACCCGCTCACTCGCTACCCCGACGACTCCCTGCGCCCCTACTGGGACGAGAGCGCCTACTACGCCTTCTCCCTGGAGGAGGTCGAGGCCCTGGAGGACGTGGTCGAGGAGCTGCACCGCATGTGCCTGGCGGCGGCGGACCACATCGTCACCGCGAACCGCTTCGCCGACCTCGGCATCACCGACCCGCGCGTCGCCGACACGGTCGCCGAGGCCTGGCGCCGCCGCGCCGAACTCCCCTCCGTCTACGGCCGCTTCGACCTCCGCTACGACGGCAGCGGCCCGGCCAAGCTGCTGGAGTACAACGCCGACACCCCCACCTCCCTCGTCGAGGCCGCCTCCCCGCAGTGGTTCTGGATGGAGGAGCGCTTCCCCGGCGCCGACCAGTGGAACTCCCTGCACGAACGCCTCGTCGCCGCCTGGAAGAAGCAGGCCGCGCTGCTCCCGCCGGGCAGCCCGCTGTACTTCGCGTACTCCTCCGACGACGAGCTCGGCGAGGACCTGATGACGGTCGCCTACCTCCAGGAGACCGCCGAGCAGGCCGGCCTCGACACCGCCTGGATCTCCATGGAGGAGATCGGCTGGGACCGCCTCTCCGGCCGCTTCGTCGACCAGCAACTCCGCTTCATCCGCAGCTGCTTCAAGCTCTACCCGTGGGAGTGGCTGACCACCGACCGCTTCGCCGACCACGTCCTCGACACCCTCGACAACGGCGGCGGCACCGGCACCACCCTGTGGATCGAGCCCGCCTGGAAGATGCTCCTGAGCAACAAGGCACTTCTGGCCATTCTCTGGGAGCTTTATCCCGGCCATCCGAACCTCCTCCCCGCCTACCTCGACGGGCCGCGGGAGCTGGCGACGACGAAGGGCTACGTGGCCAAACCACTGCTCGGCCGCGAGGGCGCCGGCGTCACCGTCCACGCCCCCGACACCACCGGCACCGCCCCTGTCCTGCGCGAAGAGGCCTGCTGCTACCAGGAGTTGGCGCCTCTGCCCGACTTCGACGGCAACCGTGTCGTTCTGGGCGCGTGGGTCGTCGAGGACGAGTCGGCGGGCCTCGGCATCCGCGAGTCGGCCGGACTGGTGACCGACGAATACGCGCGCTTTCTGCCGCACGTGATTCTCTGACACGACACAATGTTCGGCCCACGACCAACGGAGAGGGGCGATCGGTGGGCGACACGGCCACGATGGAGAGCGGATACGTCTTCGACACCTCCTGGGAGCGGGAACACGGGCGGCTGCTGGCGCTGGAGGAGATCTACGACAGCCAGAGCCGCCACCGCCTGACCGAGCTGGGAGTCGCCGACGGCTGGCGCTGCCTGGAGGTGGGCTGCGGCGCCGGCAGTATCGCGCGCTGGCTGGCCAAGCAGGTCGGCGCCGCAGGGCGTGTCCTCGCCACCGACGTCGACACCAGCTTCGCCAACACCCACGGACTGTCCAACCTGGAGATCCGCACCCACGATCTGCGCGCGGACGACCTCCCCGACGCCTCCTTCGACCTCGTCCACGCGCGGGCCGTGATCGAGCACCTCCCCGACCGCGACGAGGCCCTGCGCCGACTGGTCGCGGCGACCCGCCCCGGCGGCTGGGTGATCGTCGAGGACTTCGACATCGACGGTCCGACGGAACCGGCCGCCGCCGGCTACTACCCCGGCTACACCGAGCCGGCCGAACGCCTCGGCCGCGCCCTCCGCGCCGCCTTCGGCGCCGCCGACGTGGCCCCCGGCACCGGTCGCAGCCTGTCCCAGGCCCTGACGGACGCCGGCCTGACCGAGGTCGGCGCCCAGGTCCACGCCCCGGTCCGCACCGGCGGCGACGCGGTCTTCCTCCCGCTCACCCTCCGCTCACTGCGCCCCCGCCTCCTGGCCACCGGCGAGGTGACCGACTGGGACATCGAGGACGTCATCACCCTGACGAAGAACCATGGCACCACCTACCTCCCCAACTTCATGGTGAGCGCCTGGGGCCGAAAGCCGGTGTGACCGGCCTAGCGAAGTACTGCCGCCAGCTGAGCCAACCCCCAGTCCAGATCCTCCTCGCTGATCACCAGCGGCGGAGCGATGCGGATCGTGCGGCCGTGGGTCTCCTTGACGAGTACGCCCCGGTGCATCAGCCTCTCGGAGATCTCCCGGCCCGTCCCGTGGGTGGGGGCGATGTCCACGCCCGCCCACAGGCCCCGGCCGCGTACCGCTGTCGCGCGGCCGGTGGCGGTCAACTTCTCTAGTTCGCGGTGGAGATGAGCGCCCAGTTCGGCGGCGCGTGCCTGGTACTCGCCTGTTCGCAGCATGGCGATCACCTCCAGCGCGACCGCACAGGCCAAGGGGTTGCCACCGAACGTCGAACCGTGTTCACCGGGCCGGAAGACCCCCAGGACCTCCGCGCTCGACACCACCGCCGAGACCGGTACGACCCCGCCGCCCAGCGCCTTGCCGAGGACGTACATGTCCGGGACCACGTTCTCGTGCTCGCAGGCGAACGTCCGGCCGGTCCGGCCCAGGCCCGACTGGATCTCGTCCGCGACGAACAGCACATCCCGCTCGCGGGTCAGCTCCCGGACCGCGGGGAGATAGCCGGCCGGCGGGACCAGGACTCCCGCCTCGCCCTGGATCGGCTCCAGCAGCACGGCCACTGTGTTCTCCGTGACCGCCGCGCGCATCGCCGTCAGATCACCGAACGGCACGATCTCGAAGCCGGGAGTGTACGGACCGTAGTCCGCCCGCGCCTCGGGGTCGGTGGAGAAGCTGATCAGCGTGGTGGTGCGGCCGTGGAAGTTGTTCCCCGCCACCACGATCTTCGCCATCTCCGCGGGCACGCCCTTGACCCGGTACCCCCACTTCCGAGCGGTCTTCACCGCCGTCTCCACCGCCTCCGCGCCGGTGTTCATCGGCAGCACCAGTTCCATCCCGCACAGCTCGGCCAGCTCGGAGCAGAACGCGGCGAACCGGTCGTGGTGGAAGGCCCGGCTCGTCAACGTCACCCGCTCCAGCTGAGCCTTCGCCGCATCGACGAGTCGCCGGTTGCGATGGCCGAAGTTGAGCGCCGAATAACCGGCCAGCAGATCCAGATACCGCCTCCCCTCCACATCCGTCAGCCACGCCCCGTCCGCCGTCGCCACGACCACGGGCAGCGGATGATAGGTGTGCGCGGTGTGGGCTTCGGCCGAGGCGATGAGCTTCTCCGTGGCGTTCACGGGCACTCCCAGGGATGAGGACGGCCCCCTTCCATCGTCGCTCGCATGGTGGACGCGGCACCTCCGGCGTACGGCGCGCCCGGTAGGCTGATCGGCGGGCCGTGACTGGCGCGCTGGGATGGGACGGACCATCGGGGAGCGGCCTGTGAATGACCGAGTGCCGTGCGCCTGGGCCGAGCCGTGAATCGTGACCGCAACCCGCCACGCCATCCGGAGGCCGACGACATGTCAGAGCAGCAGCCCCTGTCCAGCGAGTCCACCGCCTTTCGCGCCGCCCTCGACGTGATCCGCGCGGTCGAGCCGCGCGTCGCCGACGCCATCGGCCAGGAGGTCCACGACCAGCGCGAGATGCTCAAGCTGATCGCCTCCGAGAACTACGCCTCCCCGGCCACCCTGCTGGCCATGGGCAACTGGTTCAGCGACAAGTACGCCGAGGGCACCATCGGCCGCCGCTTCTACGCCGGCTGTCGCAACGTCGACACCGTCGAATCCCTCGCCGCCGAGCACGCCAAGGAGCTCTTCGGCGCCCGCCACGCCTACGTCCAGCCGCACTCCGGCATCGACGCCAACCTCGTCGCCTTCTGGTCCGTCCTCGCCGACCGCGTCGAGGCCCCGTTCCTGGAGAAGACCGGCGCCCGCCAGGTCAACGACCTCACCGACGCCGACTGGGCCGAACTCCGCCAGGCCTTCGGCAACCAGCGCATGCTCGGCATGTCCCTGGACGCCGGCGGCCACCTCACCCACGGCTTCCGCCCCAACATCTCCGGCAAGATGTTCGACCAGCGCTCCTACGGCACCGACCCGGCGACCGGGCTGATCGACTACGAGGCGCTGCGCGTCTCCGCCCGTGACTTCAAGCCGCTCATCCTCGTCGCCGGCTACTCCGCCTACCCCCGGCTGGTGAACTTCCGCATCATGCGCGAGATCGCCGACGAGGTCGGGGCGACCCTGATGGTGGACATGGCGCACTTCGCCGGTCTCGTCGCGGGCAAGGTGCTGACCGGCGACTTCGACCCGGTCCCGCACGCCCAGATCGTCACCACCACCACCCACAAGTCCCTGCGCGGCCCGCGCGGCGGCATGGTCCTGTGCGACGACTCCCTCAAGGACCAGGTCGACCGCGGCTGCCCGATGGTCCTCGGCGGCCCGCTCCCGCACGTCATGGCCGCGAAGGCGGTCGCGCTGGCGGAGGCCCGGCAGCCCGCCTTCCAGGACTACGCCCAGCGCATCGTCGACAACTCCCGGGCCCTCGCGGAAGGCCTGATGCGCCGGGGCGCGACGCTGGTGACCGGCGGCACCGACAACCACCTCAACCTGATCGACGTCGCCACCTCCTACGGCCTCACCGGCCGCCAGGCCGAGGCCGCGCTCCTCGACTCCGGCATCGTCACCAACCGCAACGCGATCCCCGCCGACCCCAACGGCGCCTGGTACACCTCCGGCATCCGCATCGGCACCCCCGCCCTGACCACCCGCGGCCTGGGCACCGCCGAGATGGACGAGGTCGCCGGTCTCATCGACCGCGTCCTCACCACCACCGAGCCGGGCACCACCAAGTCGGGCGCGCCCTCCAAGGCCGCGCACGTCCTGGACGCCAAGGTCGCCGACGAGATCTCGCACCGCGCGACCGACCTGGTGGCGGGCTTCCCGCTGTACCCGGAGATCGACCTGGGCTGACAAACGCCCTGTTGAGTTGTCAAGGAACGGCGACTCACGAAGATCGTCGATCGATCAGAAGCAGCTCAGGGGTCGATCACAGATCGATGAGCTCCTGACGCGGTTCCTCCCGCGGCGGTTCGGCCTTCTGCCGGGCCGCCGCGCGGCGTATCAGCAGCGTCCCGCCGGCCCCGACCGCGAGCCCTGGCAGTGCCCACCACCAGTCGGTGGCGTCACCCGCCCCCGACGATCGCGCAGCGGACGCGGCGAGCGTCGGATCCGGGCTCCGCGTCGCTTCCGTGTCCCCGCCGTACGTGTCCCAGGGCGGCGGGTACTCCACGGCGGAGTCGCCGGCGGAAGCCTTGCCCATCACGCCCAGGTCCTTCAGGAGGCCGCGGAGCACCTTCGGCTGCTGGGCGCGGTGCCAGGTGCCGTTCGTCGACTCGTCCAGGTTCGCGGCCGTATGGATCCAGACCGCCTGCGAGTCCGCCGCCGGGTACACGCGGTCGACCCGCCACGGCGACACGTCGTGCACCATCCACGTCACGTTGATCTGTGGGCCGGCGATCAGGTCGGCCTCGGGCGGCTTGTCCGCCGCGCCCGCGCCCGGTTCTCCCAGCAGCCGCTCCAGCGTGCCGTACTCCCGGTCGGAGTAGTACAGCGATGCCGTCTCCGCGCTCTCCGGCGAGACGATCAGCACGCTGGTCGGACCACCGGCCGCCGCCGGCCCCGCACTCCCGAGGGCGAGCCCGAGAGCCGCCGTCGACACCCCTGCCACCGCCGTCAGCCGACGACAGCCACCCCTCCAACCGCTTCCCTGCCTGTGCATCCCGAGCCCCCAACCTGCCGATGCCGAACGGCCCGCCCGGTCCCCGCGAGCCGTGTGTCACTTCTGGTACACCGCTCGGCCCGCCGGGGTTCCCACCCCGCCCGCACTAATCCGAGGAAGCCCCCGAAGGCTCCGCGACCGGGCTCGGCACCGACTTCGCGATCTCCAGCGCCCGGGCCTTCGACGCCACCCCCTCCAGCCGCAGCGTCACCTCCGCCGAACCCGCCCGACGGCTCCACAGCAAGGTCGGCCCGGCGGTCCTCTCCTGCCGGGTGTAGCGCTTCCCGTCCGCGTCCAGCAGCCAGAAGCTCAGCAGGTGGGGACGGGGGAACCACAGCGCGGTGTCCTGCGAACCGGCGACTGCGGAGCCGCCCAGAGAGATCCACTCCGGCTGCTCGCGCACGGTCTTCGCGAAGGTCAGATCCAGCCCCGCCGCGAACTCGTCCACCCGAACCGTCCCTCCGCGCTCGCGCCAGCAGAGACTGACCACGAACCGTCCCCGCGCCCCACCCGCCACCGACACCGCGTCCGGGGCACCGAGCGCGTCCGGCACCAGCGGCTCGAACCCGGCCCGCCGCACGGCCTGCGCCCACGACACCGACCGACCGCAGCCGGGCACCTCGGCCCCCGGAGAGGGCCGCGCCGAAGGGTCGTAGCGCACCTCGACGCCACCGAAGTCGAACCAGTCATAGACCGCGGCCCGCACGGGCGGGGTGAGCGCGAGCACCGTGAGCAGGCCGCACAGCGTCGCGGTCAGCGAGCGCCACCGCACCCGCGTCCAGCGGCGGACGGCCCGCAGCCGCTCCTGGGGGCCCCGGGGTTCGGGCACCGGGGCCGGCAACCGCTCGGCCAGTATCTGACCCAGCACCCGCTCGACCATCGTCTCGGACCCGAGGGAACCCTCCGCCCCGTCGGCAGCGTTCAGCGACCGCCCGAGCGCCCGCAGCTCCTCCGGCAGCCGGGAAGGGTGCACCTCGCGCTCCCTACCGCGGTCACGTCCGCGCGGCCCCCGGCCGCCGACGCCCCCGGGGCCACGGCCGCCCTCACCGTCGTAGCCCTTCCGTCCCTCACTCACGCTCATCACCCCCTTCCCGAAGCTCGGCGTCCGGCAGCAGTCGGCCCAGTTTCCGCAGCGCGCGGTTGAGCCGGGACTTCACCGTCCCCCGGGGCCAGCCCAGGGCCTGGGCCGTCTCCGACTCGTCCATGTCCAGCAGATAGCGGTACGTGACGACCAGGCGGTGCTCCTCGCTCAGTTTCTCCAGGGCGGACTGGAGCGCGGCGCGACGCTCTGTCGCAAGGGCCCGCGCCGCAGGGTCCGCCGATTCCGGTATCAGCGGCTCCGCCTCCACGAAGGCTGCCTCCCGGCCCGCGAGCGTGCGCTGCCGGGCCGCCGTCCGCACTGTGTTCCTCGTCTCATTGGCGACGATCGACAGCAGCCACGGCCGGAACGACGCGCCGTCCTTGAACCTGCCCAGCGCGCAGTACGCCTTGACGAAGGCCTGCTGCACGACGTCCTCCGCGTCCGCACCCGCCCCGAGCGCCGCGGCCGCCCGGAGCGCGATGCCCGTGTGGGCGCGCACCAGCTCCGCGTACGCCTCTGGCTCCCCGGCGCGTACGCGTGCGATCACCGCGGCCTCATCGACGATGCGGCCCCCCTCCCGCGTTCTCACGCCTTTGTTACACCGCGGGAGACGGATCGGTTCCCATCTGTTTCCGACCAGTTCCGGATCGGGGCGGTCGACCTGAGAGAATGGTGAGCATGGCCTCTGATCGTCCCCGTGTGCTCTCCGGAATCCAGCCCACCGCAGGCTCGTTCCACCTCGGCAACTACCTCGGCGCCGTCCGTCAGTGGGTGGCCTTGCAGGAGTCCCACGACGCGTTCTACATGGTCGTCGACCTGCACGCGATCACGCTTCCGCAGGACCCGGCCGACCTGCGCGCCAACACGCGTCTGGCCGCCGCCCAGCTCCTCGCGGCCGGCCTCGACCCCGAGCGCTGCACGCTCTTCGTCCAGAGCCATGTCCCCGAGCACGCGCAGCTCGCCTGGGTCTTCAACTGCCTCACCGGCTTCGGCGAGGCCTCCCGCATGACCCAGTTCAAGGACAAGTCCGCCAAGCAGGGCGCCGACCGCGCCAGCGTCGGCCTCTTCACGTACCCGATCCTCCAGGTCGCGGACATCCTGCTGTACCAGGCCAACGAGGTCCCCGTCGGCGAGGACCAGCGCCAGCACATCGAGCTCACCCGCGACCTCGCCACGCGCTTCAACGGCCGCTTCGGCGACACCTTCACGCTTCCGAAGCCGTACATCCTCAAGGAGACGGCGAAGATCTACGACCTTCAGGACCCGTCGATCAAGATGAGCAAGTCGGCGTCCACGCCGAAGGGCCTCATCAACCTCCTCGACGACCCGAAGACCACCGCCAAGAAGGTCAAGAGCGCGGTCACCGACACCGACACCGTCATCCGCTTCGACGCCGAGAACAAGCCCGGCGTCAGCAACCTGCTCACCATCTACTCGACCCTCACGGGCACGGGTATCGCGGAACTGGAGCAGAAGTACGACGGCAAGGGCTACGGTGCGCTCAAGACGGACCTCGCCGAGGTCATGGTCGAGTTCGTGACGCCGTTCCGTGAGCGCACCCAGCAGTATCTGGACGACCCGGAGACGCTGGACTCGATTCTGGCCAAGGGTGCGGAGAAGGCGCGTGCCGTCGCGGCGGAGACGCTGGCCCAGGCCTACGACCGGGTCGGCTTCCTGCCCGCCAAGCACTGAGCCGAGCACGCACGCGTACCACCGCACAGGGACCGCACAGACGTACCACTGGACAGAGCGCTGCACATCACTACGGTTGCGCCTGCCCACAACACAGGCGTGGCCGTACAGTCGATAGCCGGACGGCCGGGACGAACCCGACAAGGGGAAGACCCCAGACACCCGAGAGGGAAGACAGGAGACGACGTGGGGACCGTAACGATCGGCGTGTCGATCGCGGTCCCGGAGCCTCACGGCAGCCAGCTCCAACAGCTGCGCGCGGGCTTCGGCGACGCCGCGGCTCACGGCATCCCCACGCATGTCACCCTGCTGCCCCCGACGGAGGTCGAGGAAGGCGCGCTGCCCGCCATCGAGGCGCACCTCACCGAGGTCGCCGCGGCCGGCCGCGCGTTCCCGATGCGGCTGTCCGGCACCGGCACCTTCCGCCCGCTGTCACCGGTGGTGTTCGTCCAGGTCGCCGAGGGCGCCGAGGCCTGCACCTGGCTCCAGAAGCAGGTCCGCGACGCCTCCGGCCCCGTCGCCCGCGAACTCCAGTTCCCCTACCACCCGCACGTCACGGTCGCCCACGGCATCGACGAAGAAGCCATGGACCGCGCGTACGAGGAGCTTGCCGACTACGAGGCCCACTGGCCCTGCACCGGCTTCGCCCTCTACGAGCAGGGCGCCGACGGCGTGTGGCGCAAGCTGCGCGAGTACGCCTTCGGCGGGGCCGCCACAGTGCCGCCCCAGGGTTCTTCCGCCGCTGTGGAACAGGGCACGACCGCCCACTGACCGACGGGGAGGGCCGGCCGAAGACGTCCCGCGCGACGTCCGGCTAGAGCGGCAACCGCCGGAACACCTCGCGCGGTACGTGCCGCAGGGCCGACATCACCCAGCGGAGCACCCCGGGCACCCACACCGTCTCCGAACGCCGCCTCAGCCCCAGTTCCACGGCCGTCGCGACCTCCTCGGGCGTCGTCGCGAGCGGCGCCTCCGGCAGGCCGGCGGTCATCTTCGTCCGCACGAACCCGGGGCGTACGACCATGACGTGCACGCCGGTGCCGTGCAGGGCGTCGCCCAGGCCCTGGGCGAAGGCGTCGAGGCCGGCCTTGCTGGAGCCGTAGATGAAGTTGGAGCGGCGCGCGCGTTCACCGGCGACCGAGGAGAGGACCACCAGGGAGCCGTGGCCCTGCGCCTGCAACGCGCGCGCGGAGACCAGGCCTGCCGACACCGCGCCCGTGTAGTTGGTCTGCGCGACCCGCACCGCGTCGAGCGGCTCGCGCTCGTCATGGGCCTGGTCGCCGAGGACCCCGAAGGCGAGCAGCACCATGTCGATGTCGCCCTCGGCGAAGACCTTGCCGAGCACGGTCTCGTGGGACTCGGTGGCGAGCGCGTCGAAGGCGACGGTGCGCACGTCGGCCCCCAGGGCGCGCAGGTCGGCCGCGGACTGTTCCAGGGCGGACGAGGGGCGCCCCGCCAGCCACACCGTGCGGGTGCGGCGGGCGACGAGGCGGCGGGCGGTGGCCAGAGCGATCTCCGACGTCCCGCCGAGGACGAGCAGGGACTGGGGGAGGCCGAAGGCGTCCTTCACGGCAAGCAGCTCCTATGGGTCGAGCCAGAGGCTCCGGGGATCGGGGCTCTAGAGGTCGAGGCGGCGGGACAGGTCCGAGACGAAGGCCCCGCGCGGGTCCAACTCCGCGCGCAGCGCGCGGAAGTCGTCGAGGCGCGGGTACATCGCGGCGAGCAGTTCGGGGCGCAGCCGGGAGTCCTTGGCGAGGTAGACGCGCCCCCCGGCCGCGGCCACCTCCTCGTCCAGTCCGTCGAGGAGGGCGCCGAGGCCGGGCAGGCCCGCCGGGATGTCCAGGGCCAGGGTCCAGCCCGGCAGCGGGAAGGAGAGCCAGCCCGGGTCGGCGTCGCCGAAGCGCTTGAGGACGGCCAGGAAGGACGGGCAGCGGCGCTCCGAGAGGCGGCGCACGACCCGGCGCAGGGTGTCCTCCCGGCCGTACGGGACGACGAACTGGTACTGCACGAACCCGCCCCGGCCGTAGACGCGGTTCCAGTGCGGGACCCCGTCCAAGGGGTGGAAGAACGTCGAGAGCTTCTGCAGTTGGCCGGTACGCGCGCGAGGGGCCTTGCGGTACCAGAGTTCGTTGAACCAGCCCACGGTACGGCGGTTCAGCAGCCCCTCCGGGAGGACAGCGGGCGGGGCCGGGAGCTGGGCGGGCCGGAACGCCAGCGGGTCTCTCCGCGCGCGCGTGCCCAGCGCGTCGAGGGGCGCGTGCTCGCCGCGCGTGAGCACCGCCCGGCCGGTCGACGCGCCGCGCGCCAGCAGGTCGATCCAGGCGACCGAGTAGCGGTAGTAGTCGTCGGTGGCGGACAGTCGGGCCATCAGGTCGTCGAGGTCACGCGCGCGTTCGGTGTCGACCGACATCAGCGAGGTCTGCACCGGCTGGAGCTGGACCGTCGCGGTCAGGATCACGCCGGTCAGGCCCATGCCGCCGGTGGTCGCGTCGAACAGGGGCGTGCCGCGGCTCACCGCGCGGATCTCACCGTCGGCGGTGAGGAGTTCGAAGGACAGCACGTGCCGGGAGAAGGAGCCGGAGACGTGGTGGTTCTTGCCGTGGATGTCGGCGCCGATCGCGCCGCCGACCGTGACGTGGCGCGTGCCGGGCGTCACCGGGACGAACCAGCCGAGCGGCAGCAGGACCCGCATCAGCCGGTGCAGGGAGACGCCCGCGTCGCACAGCACGATGCCGCTGTCGGCGTCGATGACGTGGACGCGGTCCAGGGCCGTCATGTCGAGGACCGCCCCACCCGCGTTCTGCGCCGCGTCGCCGTACGCCCGTCCCAGGCCCCTGGGGATGCCGCCGCGGGCCCCGCAGTCCCGGACGGCCGCCACGGCCTCCTCGTACGTCCGTGGACGGATCAGACGGGCCGCGGTGGGCGCCGTACGGCCCCAACCTGTGACGGAAACGGTCTCGGCAGACATGTCGGCGACCGTATCGCCCTTAAGAGGGCGATTTGTTTTCAAACATCCCTGGACATTCATCCTCTCCCCGAAATGGGTGATTAATGGGATGTCGCTCAATATTGCCGGAGCTCGGGCCGTGTCGGCGTGAACAGTGAGTCCACATGGACCCCTTCGACGATCCAGGCGGCCTCGACGACACCGGTGTCCTCGGCGTACGCCATGGCATGGAACGGCGAATCCTTTCGGCGTTCAGGGCGTACGGTGCCGACCCGCGCGTCGGTGCCGCCGCGCGCGCCCTGTCCTGGGCCGGTGAGCACGGGGCGCTGTGGCTCGCGGCGGGCCTCGCGGGAGCCGCCGTGGACGGCGCGCGACGCGGCGCCTGGTTGCGCGGGACAGCGCTCACCGCGGGCGCGCACGCCATCAGCATGGGCGTGAAGAGGGTGGTGCGGCGCCCGCGCCCCGCGCACGTCGATCCCCTCGTGCGCACCGCCGGCCGCTACTCCTTCCCGAGCTCCCACGCGACCTCCGCGGCGGCGGCCGCGGTGGCGTTCGGGACGCTGGGGGCGTGCGCGGTATGTAGGGGGCGCCTTCCGGCTGGCACGCGCCCTGGACGCGGCCTTACGCCGGTCACCTATGGCGCGTGCGCCACCGACCTCACGCCGGTCAGCCACGCCGCTCGCGCTACCTGCCTCACTCCCGTCACCCGCGCCGCTCGCGCCACCCGCCTCCTCCTCCCACCCCTCGCCGTCGCCATGTGCCTCTCGCGCCTCGTCGTCGGCGTCCACTACCCCTCCGACGTAGCGGCCGGCGCGGCGCTGGGGGCGCTCACGGCGCGTTTCGGAGCGCGCTGGATCCGAGGGGGCGCGCATGACTGAGACCGTGCCGCACCCCAACAACGGGCGCCCCAACAGCGGGCATTCCGACAGCGGCACACGTTCCGACGGCGCGCCCCCGAACACCCCTACGCCCCCCACCACCCCCACGCCCTCCCACACCTCCGCACCCCCCACCACCCCCACGCCCTCCCACACCTCCGCACCCCCCACCACCCCCGCCCTCCTCGGCCAACGCACGCCCCCACGACACCCCGCACCACCCCACCCCCACCCCCGCCCCCACTCCGTCCTCCACGGCCTCCTCAAGACCGCCCGCCCCAAGCAGTGGGTCAAGAACCTTCTCGTCGTCGCCGCCCCCGCGGCCGCGGGCCAGCTGTTCACCCGGCACGCGCTCAGCCAACTCGCGCTGGTCTTCGCGCTGTTCACGGCGTGCGCCGCCGCCGTCTACCTGATCAACGACGCCCGCGACGCCGAGGCCGACCGCGCCCACCCCACCAAGCGCCACCGCCCGGTCGCCGCCGGACAGGTCCCCGTACCCGTCGCGTACGGAGTCGGAGGCGTCCTCGCCGTCCTGGCGCTCGCCCTCGCCGGCTGGCTCACCCCGCCCCTCGTCCCGGCCCTGCTCACCGCCTATGTCGGCATGCAACTCGCCTACTGCGTCAGCCTCAAGCACGTCCTGGTCGTCGACCTCGTCGTCGTCACGACCGGGTTCCTGATGCGGGCGATGGTCGGCGGGCTCGCCCTCGGGATTCCACTGTCACGCTGGTTCCTCATCACGACCGGCTTCGGGGCGTTGTTCATGGTGGCGGCCAAGCGCTACTCCGAAGCCGTGCAGATGGAAGGAACGGCGGGCGCCACGCGCGCGTTGCTCACCGAGTACACGACCGGCTATCTGCGCTTCGTCTGGCAGCTGGCGGCCGGGGTGGCCGTCCTCGGGTACTGCCTGTGGGCCCTGGAGGGCGACGGCACGCATGCCGTGCCGACAGCCACCGGCCTGCTGCCCTGGCGCCAGCTGTCCGTCGTGGCGTTCATCCTCGCGGTCCTGCGGTACGCCGTCTTCGCCGACCGGGGCACCGCGGGCGAGCCCGAGGAAGTCGTCCTCGGCGACCGCGCCCTCGCCGTCATCGGCCTGGTGTGGCTGGGGATGTACGGGCTGGCGGTGGCCCATTGGTAGATCATCCGGCCCATTCGTAGATCACCCGGCCCGTTGGCGAACCACTCGGTCCGCCGGGACCGGACCGGCATGGCGCCCGCCACTGTCCTGCGCTTTTGGGGTACTCGTACATGGGTCTTCAGGACGTGGGCATACCTGGGTCACCGAGCACAGAGGCGGACATGGACTGGCTGAAGAAGCTCCCCGTAGTCGGACCGGCGTTCGTCCGGCTGATGGCCACGCACGCGTGGCGGTCGTACGAGCGGCTGGACCGGGTGAAGTGGACGCGGCTGGCCGCCGCGATGACGTTCATCAGCTTCATCGCCCTGTTCCCGCTGCTGACCGTGGCCGCCGCGATCGCCGCCGCGACTCTCAGCGAGTCGCAGCAGCAGGACCTTCAGAACAAGATCGCAGACCAGGTGCCCGGCATCTCCGACCAGCTGAACATCCACGGCCTGGTCGAGAACGCCGGCGCCATCGGTCTCATCGCCGGCGCCGTGCTGCTGTTCACCGGCATCGGCTGGGTCGGCTCGATGCGTGAGTGCCTGCGCGCGGTGTGGGAGCTGCCCGACGAGGAGGTGAACCCGCTCCTGAGCAAGGCCAAGGACACCGGCATCCTCGTCGGCCTCGGCGGCGCGCTCCTGGTCACGATCGCCGCGTCCGCCGTCGGCTCCGCCCTGGTCGGCTGGATCAGCGACCAGATCGGCATCGACCGGGAGGGCTGGGGCGCCGTGCTGCTGCGGATCGCCGCGTTCCTGATCGCCGTGCTGGCCGACTTCCTGTTGCTGCTCTACGTCCTCACCCTGCTGCCGGGCGTCGAACCGACCCGCCGCCGGCTGCTGGTGGCGGCGCTGATCGGCGCGGTCGGCTTCGAGCTGCTGAAGCTGCTGCTGAGCGGCTATATGCAGGGCGTGGCCACGAAGAGCATGTACGGCGCCTTCGGCGTCCCCGTCGCCCTGCTGCTGTGGATCAACTTCACGTCGAAACTCGTCCTGTTCTGCGCCGCCTGGACGGCGACGCAGAGCGCGGCGGACGAACTGCCCGAGGTCAGCGACGACGACGTACGAGATCCGGCAGCGGCCACCGGCGGTTGACCAGGAACGCGCCCGCCGCCAGCAGCGCCAGCACCCCGCCGGTGATGGCGAGGGCGATGCCCATGCCGCCGGAGCCGGAGGCCGCCGTGGCGCTCGCCACCGGCTTGGCGGAGGACCCGCCGCCACCGACCGCGCCGCCCGCCTCGCCGGAGGCCGTGGCACCCGGCTGGGCGCTCGGCTGCGCGGCGCTCTTCGGCGGGACCAGCTCGCCCACCGGGGCGACCTTGCCGGCGGCCTTGAAGCCCCAGTCGAAGAGCTTCGCGGTCTCCTTGTAGACCTCGTCGTGCTCGTTCTTCGCCGGGTTCATGACGGTGACGAGCAGCACCTTGCCGCCCCGTTCGGCGACGCCGGTGAAGGTGGCGCCCGCGTTGGTGGTGTTGCCGTTCTTGACGCCCGCGATGCCCGGGTAGACGTCGACGTCGGAGTCGGTGCCGGACAGCAGCCGGTTGGTGTTCTGGATCTCGAAGGACTCGCGGACCTTCTTGCCTTTCTTGTTCTTCTTCGTCTCGCCCGGGAACTTCGCGCTGACCGTCGAGCAGTACTCGCGGAAGTCCTTCTTCTGGAGCCCGGAGCGGGCGAACAGTGTCAGGTCGTACGCGCTCGACACCTGGCCCTCGGCGTCGTAGCCGTCGGGGCTGACCACGTGGGTGTCGAGGGCCTGAAGCTCCTCGGCGTGCTCGTTCATCTCCGCGACCGTGTGCTTCACGCCGCCGTTCATCGCGGACAGCACGTGCACGGCGTCGTTGCCGGAGCGCAGGAAGACACCGAGCCACAGGTCGTGGACGGTGTACTTCTCGCCCTCCTTTATGCCGACCATGCTGGAGCCGACGCCCATGCCGGCGAGGTCGGAGGGGACGACCTTGTGCTCGGTGGTGCTGGGGAACTTCGGCAGGACGGTGTCGGCGAACAGCATCTTCAGGGTGCTCGCCGGGGCCAGCCGCCAGTGCGCGTTGTGCGCGGCGAGCACCTCGCCGGACTCGGCGTCGGAGACGATCCACGACCGCGCGGTGAGGCCCTTGGGCAGCACCGGCACCCCGCTCGCCAGGTTGACCTGGGTGCCGGCCTGCCCGAGCCGGGCGCCGCCGACCGTCGACATCTTCGCGGGCGGGGTGGCCGAGGGAGACGTCGAGGGGCCGGGCGCGGCGAGCACGGGGCCCGCGGTCAGCGCGAGGGACGTCAGGGTGGCGGAAACGACCAGCAGGCATCGCCTGGTGGTCTTCTTGGGTGCGGACACGGTCGGAAACGTACATGCCACCGCCCGTGAAGTCCCACTGCCCTCCCCACCCCGGCCGAGGAACCAGACACCTGGCGGAGATACTGGACGCATGAAGCTCAGCCGCCCCGTCTCCTGGTTCCTGCTCGCCTTCGGGGTGTGGAGCTGGGTCATCTGGATCACTTTCGTCAAGAATCTCGTCAAGGACGGCAGCGGACTCGCGTTCGACGACGCGGGCGACCCGACCGCGTACTTCTGGGTGCACCTGACGCTCGCCGTCGTGTCCTTCGTATTGGGGACGGTCGTCGGCCTCATCGGGTTGCGCGGGGTGCGTGCTTTGCGCCAGACGTCATAGCGGGCCCGTTCTCCGCACACGACAACAAAGGGATACGACTCCGTGGTCATCGTCTTCGCCGTGCTGGCCCTGGCCGTCCTGGTGGCCGCCAACTGGTACCTGTGGCGCCGTCTGTTCCGCGACACGACGAGCGGCCCGGGCCGGGGCCGGCGGGTCGGCGTGGCGGTCGTCGCCGGCGGCTGGCTGCTGGCGATCGGCGCCCTCGTGGGCGAGCGCACCGGAGCGCCCTTCTGGCTCCAGCAGACGCTGGCGTGGCCCGGTTTCCTGTGGCTGGCGCTGTCGATCTACCTGCTGCTGGGCGTGGTGGCGGGTGAGGTCGTACGACCTCTGCTGCGCCGCTTCCTGGAGCGACGGGACCGGCGGAAGGCGCCCGTCGCGGCCGTCGCCGTACCGCAACCGGAGCCCGTACCGGCGGGACCGGCCCCGGAAGAGCCCGCCGAGCCCGCGTCCCCCCGTCTCCTCGCCGCCCCCTCCCGGCGCCTGTTCGTCTCCCGCGTGGTCGGCGGAGCGGCCGCCGCGGCCGCGGTCGGAACCGTCGGTTACGGCACGTACGGCGTGCTGCGCGGGCCGCGGGTGAAGCGGGTCACCGTGCCGCTGGCCAAACTGCCGCGCGCGGCGCACGGGTTCAGGATCGCGGTGGTCAGCGACATCCACCTGGGCCCCGTGCTGGGCCGCGGCTTCGCGCAGAAGGTCGTCGACACGATCAACTCCACGCAGCCCGACCTGGTCGCGGTCGTCGGCGACCTGGTGGACGGCAGCGTGAAGGACCTCGGCCCGGCCGCCGCCCCGCTGTCGCGGCTGACGGCGCCGGCCTACTTCGTCACCGGCAACCACGAGTACTTCTCCGGCGCCGAGCAGTGGGTGGAGGAGGTGCGCCGGCTCGGACTGCTCCCCTTGGAGAACGCCCGTACGGAGCTGCGCCATTTCGATCTCGCCGGCGTCAACGACATCGCCGGCGAGAGCGAGGGCCAGGGCCCCGACTTCGGCAAGGCGCTCGGCGACCGTGACACCACGCGCGCGTGCGTGCTCCTTGCCCACCAGCCCGTGCAGATCCACGACGCCGTCGAGCACGGCGTCGACCTCCAGCTCTCCGGCCACACCCACGGCGGCCAGCTCTGGCCCGGCAACCTCATCGCCGAAGCCGCCAACCCGACCGTCGCGGGCCTGGAACGCTACGGCGACACCCAGCTCTACGTCAGCCGCGGCGCGGGCGCCTGGGGGCCGCCCACGCGCGTGGGCGCGCCCTCGGACATCACGGTGATCGAGCTGGCGTCCCGGCAGGCGTAGAGCCCTGTCCCGCAGCCGGCTTGAAACCTTTCGCGGCGGACTCTGTGCGAGCCCTGTGAAACTCTTCGGTAACGCCTTGCGGCAATGACTTTCTCAACTCTCAAGATCCCTCTTCCCCCGGAGAAACCCGTGTGATTAGGTGAGCCGCGCCGCTAGGGGAGTGGCATATGCGCTGGGGGCCGTCAGGGGCCCGGGGAAGGAAACCGATGCGATCGGTTCGCATACGGATTCTCGCGACGCTGCTCGTGCTGGCGGCCGTGGGAGTGGGCGGCTGGCAGCTGATGCCGTCGCAGGAGGACAAGGACAAGACGATCAGGGTCGGTACGACGGACGTCGTCACGTCCCTCGATCCGGCCGGCGCCTATGACGCCGGGTCCTGGGCCCTGTTCAGCAATGTCTTCCAGTCGCTGCTGACCTTCGAGTCGGGCGGCGCCACGCCGGTGCCCGACGCGGCGGAGAGCTGTGCGTTCGTGGGCAGCGACCTCAAGACGTACCGCTGCCGACTGCGGAAGGACCTCAAGTTCCCGAGCGGGCGCGCGATGACCGCCGAGGACGTCAAGTACTCGTTCGACCGGGTCAAGAAGATCAAGTCGGACGTCGGCCCGGTCTCCCTGCTCGACACCCTCAAGTCGGTGACGGCCCAGGGTCTGACGGTCACCTTCCACCTCTCCTCCCCGGACGCCACCTTCCCGTTCAAGGTCGCCACCGGAGCCGGTTCGATCGTCGACCGCGACAAGTACCCCGCGGACGGCCTGCGCAAGGACAACGGCGTGGACGGCACCGGCCCGTACGAGTTGCAGTCGTATACGAAGGACAAGAAGGTCACCCTCGCGCCCAGCAGCCGCTACAAGGGCGCGGTGAAGGACGCCGGGCGCCCGGTCGAACTGCTCTACTACAAGGACGCCGACAAGCTGAACGCGGCCTGGAAGGCCCGGCAGATCGAGGTCGCCACCCGGCAGCTGCCGCCCGAGGTGCTCGCCGGGCTGAACCCCAGCGACCCCTCGATGCGCGTCTCCGAGGCCGACAGCTCCGAGGTCCGCAACCTCTACCTCAACACCCGCTCCTCCTCGCCGCTGCACGACACCAAGGTCCGGCAGGCCATGGCCTGGATGATCGACCGGGAGCGGCTGGCCGCCACGGTCTACGAGGGGACCGTCGACCCCCTCTACTCGCTGATCCCGGCGGGCATCACCGGCCACACCACGGCGTTCTTCGACGCCTACGCCAAGCAGAGCACCGCCAAGGCCAAGGCCCTGCTCACCGAGGCCGGGGTGACGCTGCCGGTGAAGTTCACCTACGGGTACGCCACCGGTCGCGGCGCCGCCGACAAGGAGGCCGCCGAGCTCAAGAAGCAGCTGGAGGCGGGCGGGCTGTTCAAGGTGACGCTCAAGCCGTACGAGTGGACCGCCTTCCAGAAGGCGTGGGCGACCGGCAAGCTCGACGCCTACGCGGTCGGCTGGGTCGCCGACTTCCCCGACCCGGACACCTACGGCGGACCGCTCGTCGGCACCGACGGCACCATGAACACCGGCTACAGCAGCAGCGAGGTCGACAAGCTGATCCAGGCCAGCCAGCAGTACGCCGACCGCGCCGACGCCGCGGAGGACTTCCGGTCGATGCAGGACGCCATCGCGCGCGATGTGCCGGTCATCCCGCTGTGGCAGGCCAAGGAATACGTCGTGAGCAGCGAGGACGTCGGCGGTGGCCAGTACCTCTCGGACGGCACCGGTGTCTTCCGGCTCTGGCGTCTGAACTGGATCTGACGCGAACTCGCGGCATGACATTCGCCCGAGTGACGCGGGGCGGGCGCCCGACGCAGCACCATGTGACGGAGGTGTGCGTGGGGTGAGGAGCAAACGTGTTGAGACGCAACTCCTTCCGGCTGCCCCGGCACCCGGCCTCCGTCGGTCTGGCGCGGCGCCGGGTCCGGGACCATCTGGCCGACTGGGGGCACGGCCATGACGACCCGGCCCTGGCGGACGCGGTGCTGCTGGTGTCCGAGCTGGCCACCAACGTCGTACGCCACGGGCCGCTCCTGGAGCGCGAGTTCGAGGTCGCGGTGACCGCCCTCGCCGACGGCTCCTGCCTCATAGAGGTCTCCGACGAGGGCCAACTGGAGCCGCGGCTGCGGCTGGTGGGGGAGTGGGAGGAGTCCGGGCGCGGACTGCACCTGGTGGAGAACGTCGCCGCCGCGTGGGGGGTGTGGAGCCGGGGACGGCACGGCCAGACGGTGTGGGCCCTGGTGCTGGCCCCCACATAGGCACACGCGCGGGGCGCCTACGAGACACCCACACGCGCGGGACGCCTACGAGGCATACGCGCGCGGCGCCTACGTCCGCGACGGCAGCATCACCGTCACCGCCAGCCCCTCGCCCGGCGCCGTCCGCACCGTCACCCGGCCGCCGTGCGCCTGCACGACCCCCTGCACGATCGCCAGCCCGAGCCCGCTGCCAGCGCCCCTGCCGGCCCGGAAGAACCGGTCGAAGACGCGAGCGGCGTCCTCCTCGGCGAGGCCCGGACCGTCGTCCGCCACACACAGCCGTACGGCCCCGTAGGCCCGCTCCACCCCGAGTCGCACCGGCACGTCGGCCGGGGTGTGCGTGCGGACGTTGCCCACCAGGTTGCCCAGGACCTGTCGGAGCCCCGCCTCGTCGGCGTGCACCAGCAGCGCCCCGTCGGCGTCGACGCTGATCGGCCGCTCCGGCTGCTGCACCCGCAGGTCCTCGGCCGCGTCCCGCACCAGCCGGGTCAGGTCGACGTTGCGGAAGCGCAGCTCGGGCCGCTGGTCGAGGCGGGCCAGCGTGAGCAGTTCGTCCACCAGGCGCCCCATCCGGTCGGCCTCGGCCATCACCCGCCCCCAGGCGCGTTTGCGCTCGTCGGGGTCCTGGAGCATCCCCTGGTCGTACAGCTGGAGATAGCCGCGTATCGCGGACAGCGGCGTGCGCAGTTCGTGGGAGGCGTCGGCGACGAAACGGCGCAGCTGGGCGGCGCTCTGCTCGCGGGTGCGGTAGGCCGACTCCACCTGGTGGAGCATCGAGTTGAGGGCGGTGCGCAGCTGCTCGACCTCCAGGGTGGCCTCCCGGCTGGAGGGGACGCGCCGGGTCAGGTCACCCTCGGCGATGGCCGACGACGTCTCCACCATGTCCTCCAGCGGCCGCATCCGGCGCCGCACGCTGAACATGGTGAGAACGGCCAGCAGCGCCAGCAGCAGGGTGCCGATGGCGAGGTCGAGCCGGACGGCTTTGCCGATGCCCTTGTGGACGGCCTCGGTGGAGGTGGCGAACAGGATGTACGTGCCGTCGGTGAGCCGGGTGGCGGTGGCCCGGTAGGAATCCCCGCGCACCTGGATGTCGTGCGGCTCGGGATCGGCGGCCAGCGCGCGCGGGTCGTCCACCGCGTCCGCGAGGTCCTTCTGGAGGGCGCTCGGGGTGAAGTCGCCCAGGGAGATGGCGTCGCCGCGCGTGTCGACGACGCTGAGGATCTGGTCCGGACGCGCCTCCCTGTCGTCCTGGAGCAGGAACCGCTCCCGGACGATCGCCAAGGTGCTCAGGTCGTCGATCATCTGCATGGTGAGGCGTGAACTGCTCATCGTCTCCCGCGACTTGGCGAGATCGGAGTCGATCTGGTCGAGCAGGTAGTACCGCATGCCCATCACGCTCACCGCGGTCGCCGCGACGATGCCGAGCGCGAGCAGCGCCACGTTCGCCAGCGTCAGCTTCGCGCGCAGCGAGTGGATGCCGCGTTTGCAGCCCAGCCTGCGGAGCCTCATGCCAGTCCGTATCCGACGCCGCGCCGCGTGGTGATCACCGGCGGTCCCAGGGTGTCCAGCTTGCGCCGCAGATAGCTGATGTAGGTCTCCACGACGGTCGACTCGGTCGGCGTGTGCTCGTACTGCCAGACATGGCGCAGGAGTTGCTCCTTGGGGACGATCCGGCCGCCGTTGCGCACCAGGAAGCGCAGCAGTGCGTACTCGGTGGGGGTGAGCTCGACCGAGCGGCCCGCGCGGTGCACCGAATACGTCGTCTCGTCCAGCTCCAGGTCGCCGTAGCGCAGCAGCGGCCGCTGCGGCAGCACGTCGGCGGAGCGGGTCCGGCGCAGGACGGCGGTGATCCGGGCGACGACCTCGTCGATGTTGAACGGCTTGGTGATGTAGTCGTCGCCGAAGCCGAGGGCGCCGACGACCTCGGCGGGCGAGTCGCGGGCGGTGAGGAACACCAACGCCAGGTCGGGCCGCTCGGCGCGCAGTTGCCTGCCGAGGGCGCGGCCGTCGCCGTCGGGCAGCATCACGTCGAGCAGCGCCGCGTCGGGCCGGGTGCGCTCGGCGAGCGCCAGGGCCTCGCGGACGGTGCCCGCGACCATCACCTCGAACCGGTGGTAGCGCAGCGCGATGGCGAGGACGTCCGCGATGCTCTCCTCGTCCTCCACGACCAGCACGGTGCCTGGAGCCGTCGTCATGCCCCCAGTATCGGCGGCCCCACTGACAGCCGGGTGGTTCGGTGCTTTGGAGTTCCTTGAGAGTCGGTGGGCTTCGGTGTCCCCCGCGCGTGCGGCGCCGCCAGTCTTGTTGCCCAGGACCTGGGGGACCGACCGACAACCGACTGGGGAGTGTTGAGCGTGGCGGCATTGGCACGATGGTGCTATCGGCATCGGCTGGTGGTCCTGTTCTTGTGGGTGGGGGCGTTGTTCGGTCTGGGCTTCTCGGCCTCGACGGCGGGCACGAACTACGCGAACGTCTTCTCCCTCCCGGACACGGACTCCAAGAGCGCGTACGACCTGATGGAGAAGGCCTTCCCGAACACCTCGGGCGACACCGACACCGTGGTGTGGAAGGTCGACGGGGGCTCGGTGAAGGACCGGGCGGTCCAGGACCGGATCGAGCCGGCCCTCGAAAAGATCGCGAAGATGCCCGGCGTCGGCGCGGTGACCAGCCCCTACGACACTCAAGGGGCCGCGCAGATCAGCAAGGACGGCAAGATCGCGTACGCGCAGCTGACCTTCGCCAAGCGCGCGAACGAGGTGCCCAAGGAGCTCGTCGAGGACGTCGTCGACACCGCGCAGGCTGCTGAACGGGACGGCCTTCAGGTCGAGTTGGGCGGTCAGGCCATCCAGCGGGTGCAGGAGCCGCCGCAGGGCCTGTCGGAGATGGTCGGCATCGTCGCGGCGGCCGTCGTGCTGTTCCTGGCCTTCGGCTCGCTCTTCGCGATGCTGCTGCCGATCGCGATCGCCGTGTTCGGCGTGGGCATGGGCCTGTTCTCCACCCAACTGCTCAGCCACGCCACCGACATCCCGGACATCGCCCCGCTGCTCGCCTCCCTGATCGGCCTCGGCGTCGGCATCGACTACGCCCTGTTCATCGTCACCCGGCACCGGCGCGGCATCCTGCGTGGCATGGACCCGGAGGAGTCGGCGGTCACCGCCCTCAACACCTCCGGCCGCGCGGTGCTGTTCGCGGGCGGCACGGTCTGTATCGCGCTCGCCGGCATGCTCGTGACGCGGCTGCGTTTCCTGGACGGCGTGGTCGTCGGCACCTCGCTGACGGTCGTCCTGAGCGTGCTGGCGGCCACCACGCTGCTGCCGGCCCTGCTCGGGCTGCTCGGCCCGCGCGTCCTCAGTCGCCGCCAGCGCCGGAAGCTGGCAGCGAACGGACCCGAGCAGGAGAAGGCGAGCGGCCTCGCCGCCCGCTGGTCGGTGAACGTCCAGAAGCGCCCCCGCAGGATCGCCGCGCTCGCCCTCGTCGTCATGGCCGTCCTCGCCATACCGGTCCTCTCGCTCCGCCTCGGCGCGACCGACCAGGGCAACGACGACGCCTCCACGACCACCAGGAAGGCCTACGACCTGCTCGCCGAGGGCTTCGGCCCGGGCTTCAACGGCCCGCTCCAGGTGGTCACCGACGGCGGGGACACGACCGCGCTGGTCAAGGGCCTCGATTCGGCCCCCGGTGTCGCCCGGGTCGCGGCGCTGCCGCCCGCGAAGGGCGTCACGGTGATCCAGGTCGTGCCGACGACGTCACCGCAGTCCAAGGAGACCGACGACCTGATCGACACCCTGCGGGACGACGTGATCCCGCAGGCGGGCGCCCAGGCCCACGTGGGCGGCGTGACCGCCGTCTCCAAGGACTTCGCGTCGGTCACCGGCGACCGCCTGCCGCTGTTCATCGCGACGATCATCGGCCTCGGCTTCCTGCTCCTGCTGGTCGCCTTTCGCTCCCTGGTCGTCCCGCTGACGGCCGCCCTGATGAACCTGATCGCCGCGGCGGCCTCCTTCGGTGTCCTCGTGGCGGTCTTCCAGTGGGGCTGGGGCCTGGAGATGCTGGGCCTCGGCAAGGAGGGCCCGATCAACGCCTTCCTGCCGGTCATCATGCTGTCGCTGCTCTTCGGCCTCTCCATGGACTACCAGGTGTTCCTGGTGAGCCGGATGCACGAGGAGTGGGTCCACACCAAGGACAACGCGCGCGCGGTGCGGGTCGGTCTGGCGGAGACCAGCCGGGTCATCAACAGCGCGGCCCTGATCATGGTCTGTGTGTTCCTCGCCTTCGTCCTGAGCGGCGACTCGGGCGCGGCGATGGCGGGTGTCGGGCTGGCGGCCGCGGTGGCCCTGGACGCGTTCGTCCTGCGTACGGCGCTGGTGCCGGCCGCGATGCATCTGCTCGGGAACTCCAACTGGTGGCTGCCGGGGTGGCTGGAGAAGCGGCTGCCGCACCTCGCGGTGGAGCCCAAGGAGGACGAGCCCGACCCGGTGGCGGCGACCCCGGACGGCCCGGCTTCGGCCGTCCACGGCTTCGTCCGCGACGAGGACGGCGCGCCCGTCGAGGGCGCGGCGGTCACGCTGCTCACGCGCGGCGGCCGCCAGCTGGACCGGGTGGTGTCGCTGGCCGACGGCTCCTACATCGTGTCGGTCCCGGCGCCGGGGACGTATCTCCTGGCGGCGACGGCGGCTTCGTACGGCTCACGCGCGGGGCACGTCGTCGTCGGGGAAGGACCGCTGGTGTACGACGTGGAGCTGGCCGACGGTGAGGTCGACGCCGTCAACTGAGGTGGACTACTCGGGCCTCCTGCCGGGGTCGGGCATCATCTTCGTCATCCCCGGCAGGAAGTCCGTGAACAGCTCGTGCACCTCCCGCACGAGCGGCCGCAGCACCCGGAACCGGGCCAGCGCGACCCCGCGCGCGGTGAGCCGGGCCCCGCGCTCGGCGAGCCGGTAACTCCGCTCCCGCCCCGGCGTCCGGTCGAAGATCCAGTACAGCACGAGCCCCATCTGGGACAGCCACATCAGCTCGGGCAGCACGTCCCGCAGTTCCTCGGGCACCTTGGTCCTCGTCCCGGCGAGCACCTGGCGGTGGACGGAGATCGCCTCCACGCGCGCGTGCTCCGACTCCTCGGAGAACGGGCTGAGCGGGCTGTCGGGGTCGGCGGCGTTCTTGAAGAACTGCACCGCGAACTCGTGGTACGGCGTGGCGATGTCCAGCCACGCCCGCAGCACGCCCGCCAGCCGCGCCTCCAGGTCGGTCTCCCGCGCCAGGACCTCCCGGACCGCCACCTGGTGCTCGGCGGCGATCCGGTCGTAGAAGCCCTGGATCAGGTGTTCCTTGCCCTCGAAGTAGTAGTACGCGTTGCCGACGGAGACCCCGGCCTCCTTGGCGATGGCCCGCATGGTCGTCTTGTCGTAGCCGCGCTCCTGGAACAGCCGCATGGCGGTCTCCAGGATGAGGGCACGGGTCTGCTCGGACTTGCTGGACGGCGCGGCGCCGTCGTCGTCTTCTGCGTTCTCTACGTTCTTCGCGGGCACGGTACGAGAGCCTAAAGGCACCCGTGTCACGACCTGCGACCGAGCTCCGGACGCTTGGTGTAGTCGGTGAACCCGAGGACGTTGCCCCAGGGGTCGGCGACCTCCACGGTCCAGCCGGTGGCCACGGAGAACGGCTCGTCCAGCAGCGCGATCCCGGCGCCGCGCAGCGTGCGCGCGGCCACGCGCGCGTCCGGCACCTCCAGCCACACGCGCGGGGACGGCCACGGCGGCGGACGGTGCCCCACCGCCTCCTCCTGCCGGAGCAGGATCCCGGGCATCTCCCCGCCGACCTTGAGCCCCGCGATCCCGGCCTCGTCGAGCCGGAACCCCACCGTGAACCCCGCGCGTTCATAGAACCCGACGGCCTCGCCGAGATCGCCGACGGGCAGCAGCACGTTGTCGAAACCGAGCAGTTCGTACGACTCGTCATCTGACATGCGATCAGATTAGGTGCGGGGATGACGGTTGCCGGGCGGACCGCCCACGAGGTCACTCATTGGGCCGAGAAACCACGCCCCGCGTCGGTACGCTGAGCCCTCGCCGGCGGCGTACGACGGAGGGGACGGGGATGGTTCCGGGAGCAGAGGCCTTCTTCGGCGAGGTACGGGCGGCGTTCGCCGGGACCGCGCGCAGACTGGCACTGGAGGGTCCGTCGCAGACCGCGGACCGGCATCTCGCGGTGGTGACGTACACCGGCGCCGACGTGCGCTACAAGGCCGTCCTCGGGCTGTGGGCGGGCGACGTCGAGATCCACGTCTGCCGGGACGCCGAGGCCACCGAGTGCAAGGTCGGCGTCGAGAAGCTGGCGCGGGCCGCGGGGGTCGGGGGCGCGGCCACGTTCGGCGCCCGCAGCATGCGCCAGCTGCGGAAGTCCCTGACCAGCCAGGTCCGTTACGTCGAACTCGTCCATCCGCTGGTCACCGTCGAGCTGATGCGGGCGGCCGGGGCGCGGGAGTGGAGCCGGCCGCTGGTGCGGTGAGCCTGCGGGACCGGCGTTGTCAGTGGCGGGCCGTACTGTCGGCGGCATGGGATTCGTGACGTTCGTCGACGAGACGACAAGCGGGGGCCGCAGCGACGGCTGGGGGCTGGACATCGCCGAGGAGCGGCTCAGCGTGCGGGAGTTGATCCGCCGCCGGGTCGTCCAGGAGGTCGCCGAGTACAACGCGCGCACGCCCGAGGTCTTCCAGGGCCTGGTCCAGCCCGAGGACACCGAGCGCGTGCTCAACGGCTACGCGCTGCGCACGCCCCGCCGCATAGACCCGGAGAAGCAGACGGCCCTGGCGCTGAAGGCGTTCGCGGGCAACGGCTTCCTGGTGCTCGTCGGCGACCGTCAGGTGACCGAGCTCGACGAGGAGATCGAGCTGGGCCTGTCGACCGAGGTCACGTTCCTCAAGCTCGTGGCACTGGTGGGTGGCTGATGACCGAGCCGACCGAGGGCCGCGCCGAGCTGATCCAGGACGTTCTCGCACTCCTCGCGGCTGAGGACGCCGAGCGTGTCGTGCCGCGGCTGCTGGAGCTCGCCGAGCTGGTCGCAGGCCCGTGGGGCGGGCCCGAACAGGCGGTCCTCAAGGAGCTGCGCCTGGTCGAAGCCCCGTTCCGGCCCGCGCTGCTGCACCGCCTGGCCCGGCGCTACTTCGAGCTGGAGCCGGGCGCGGACGGCCGTCGGCACATCATGCACATGCTGGCCAACCTGCGGGACCGGACAGACGACGACCATCCGCGCGACCTGCGACCCGCTCTGATCGCGGTGCTGTCCGAGCAGGAGGCGCATCACGACGTGACTCAACTCCTGCGGCTCACCGAGCTGGAGCGCGCCGACGGCCATGAACTCCCGGGCGACTTCGTCGCGTTGCTCCGCCGTACGCGACTGACGACGTGGAGCGGGAAGGGGAGGCTGGGCCCCCTGGTCGCGACGCTCACCCACCCCGTGGTGAACCCGGGAGAGGCCTGGTCCGACCAGGCCCTCGCCGACCTGGCGGAACGGGACGAGAGCTGGTCGCGGCTCGTCGCCCACGCGGCCACGGCCACGGCCGCCCGCCCCTCCGCCCCGTGGGAGAAGACCGGGCGGGCGCTCGTCGAGGCCGTCGGCGCGGAGCCGGTGCGGGAACGCCTGACGGACTGGCTGCGCCTGGTCGGGCGCCCCCGCACCCGCCCCCTGCTCGTGCCGGCGTACGGCACGGACCCCAACGCCACCTTCGACCCGTACAACGCCGACGTGCTGCGCGGACTGACCTGGCTCCTCTCCTTCCTGCCCCCGCACCCCGAGACCGCCCGCACCCTGGGCGCCCTCGTCGAGACCTCGCTCAAGAAGGTCTCCGGCCTCGGCCCGGTCAACCCCAAGGTCGCCAACGCCGCTGTCACCGCCCTCGCCCGCGTCGACAGCGAGCCGGCCCTCGCCGAACTCGCCCGCCTCGCCACCCGGGTCACCTACAAGGGCACGCTCAAGCTGCTCGACACCTCACTCGACGCGCGCGCCGAGGCCATGGGGCTCAGCCGCGAGGAGACCGAGGAACTGGCCGTCCCCGCCTACGGGCTGACGGAGGTCGGCCGTGCCGAGCACCACCTCGGCGAGAGCACGGCACTCATCGGGATCAGCGGCACCAAGGCGACGCTGAGCTGGCGCAACGCCACCGGAAAGGCCGTGAAGAGCGTCCCCGCCGACGTCCGCCGCGACCACCCCGACGAGCTCAAGGACCTCAAGGCGGCCGTCAAGGACATCGACAAGATGCTCTCGGCCCAGAGCGAGCGCCTGGACCGCCAGTTCGTGGCCCGCCGCACCTGGACCTACGCCGCCTGGCGCGAGCGCTACCTCGACCACCCCCTCGTCGGCACCCTCGCCCGCCGCCTCCTGTGGACCGTCGACGGCACCACGGCCGGCTACGCCGACGGCGCCCTGCGCACCCTCACCGACGCCCCCGTGGACAGCGGCACCGAGGTCACGCTCTGGCACCCCGTCGACCACGAACCCGCCGAGATCGTCGCCTGGCGCGACTGGCTGGAGAGGCACGGCATCACCCAGCCGTTCAAGCAGGCCCACCGCGAGGTGTATCTGCTGACGGACGCGGAACGCGCGACGGGCACCTACTCCAACCGCTTCGCCGCGCACTACCTCCGCCAGCACCAGTTCCACGCCCTCGCGGCGGTCCGCGGCTGGCGCAACAAGCTGCGCCTGAACGTGGACGACGAGGCGCCGCCCGCCACCCGCGAACTGCCCGCGTGGGGCCTGCGCGCCGAGTACTGGATCGAGGGCGACGGCGGCGAGCACCACGACGACCTCACGGACTCCGGCAGCTTCCTGCGCCTGCGCACCGACCAGGTCCGCTTCTACCCGATCGACGCGGCGGAGAACTCCGCGCACTGCTGCGGCGGCGAGTACCGCATGCGGATGCACGGCGGGGCAGCCCTGGCCGACCCGCTGCCCCTGACCGACATCCCGCCCCTGGTCCTGTCCGAAGTCCTGCGCGACGTGGACCTGTTCGTCGGCGTGGCCAGCGTCGGCAACGACCCGACCTGGCAGGACGGCGGCCCCGGCGGCCGCTTCCAGGAGTACTGGACGGCGTACGGCTTCGGCGAACTCGGCGAGAGCGCCGAGACCCGCCGCGCCCTGCTGGAACGCCTCATACCCCGCCTGGCGATAGCCGACCGCTGCACGCTGGAGGGCCGCTTCCTCCAGGTCAAGGGCGACCGCCACACGTACAGGATCCACCTGGGCTCGGGCAACATCCTGCGCACCCCGAACGACCAGTACGTGTGCATCGTCCCCCGGTCCAACCCCGCGGCCCCGCAGGCCGGCTACCTCCCCTACGAGGGTGACCGGATGCTCGCGGTCATCCTCAGCAAGGCGATGATGCTGGCCGCCGACACGAAGATCACGGACCGGACGATCCTGAGCCAGCTGTAGTCACTGCCGGTCGACACCGCCGCGGACGAGCTCCAGTGCGACGGCGGCGTGTGGCGTCGACGCCAGGGCCCCGTTCCCAACGGGAACGGGGCCCTCACGGCCGTACGGAAAGCCGTACCGCGAACGACCTCAGAACCGGCGCGTGATCAGCGCCTTCTTGACCTCGGCGATCGCCTTCGTGACCTCGATGCCACGGGGGCAGGCGTCCGTGCAGTTGAACGTGGTGCGGCAGCGCCACACGCCGTCGCGGTCGTTGAGGATCTCCAGGCGCTGCTCGCCCGCCTCGTCACGGCTGTCGAAGATGAAGCGGTGCGCGTTCACGATCGCCGCCGGGCCGAAGTACTGGCCGTCGTTCCAGAAGACCGGGCACGAGGACGTGCAGGCGGCGCACAGGATGCACTTCGTCGTGTCGTCGAAGCGCTCGCGGTCCTCGGCGGACTGCAGACGCTCGCGCGTCGGCTCGTTCGTCTCCTTCGTGATGAGGAAGGGCATCACGTCGCGGTACGCCTGGAAGAACGGCTCCATGTCGACGACCAGGTCCTTCAGGACCGTCAGACCCTTGATCGGCTCGACCGTGATCGGCTTCTCGGGGTTGATGTCCTTGATGAGGGTCTTGCAGGCAAGACGGTTCTTGCCGTTGATCCTCATGGCGTCCGAGCCGCAGATGCCGTGGGCGCAGGAGCGGCGGAACGTCAGCGTGCCGTCCAGGTCCCACTTGATCTTGTGGAGGCCGTCGAGGACACGCTCCTTGGGGTCGATCTCCAGCTGGAAGTCTTCCCAGGTCGCCTCGGCCGAGACCTCCGGGTTGAAGCGGCGGACCCGGAAGGTGACGGTGATGTAGGGAGAGGCCGCGGACTCCGCCTCGACCTTGTCCAGAACAGGGGTAGCCATCAGTACTTACGCTCCATCGGCTGGTAGCGGGTCTGGACGACCGGCTTGTAGTCGAGACGGATGGACTCGGTGCCGTCGTCGCCGACCTCGCGGTACGCCATGGTGTGGCGCATGAAGTTGACGTCGTCGCGGTTGGGGTAGTCCTCGCGGTAGTGACCGCCGCGGGACTCCTTGCGGGCGAGGGCCGACACCGCCATGACCTCGGCGAGGTCCAGCAGGTTGCCGAGCTCGATCGCCTCCAGCAGGTCCGTGTTGAAGCGACGGCCCTTGTCCTGGATCGCGACGTTCCGGTAGCGCTCGCGCAGCTCCGCGATCTTCTCGACCGCCGTCTTGATCGTCTGCTCGGTGCGGAACACCATGACGTTGGCGTCCATGGTCTCCTGAAGCTCGCGCCGGATGACCGACACGCGCTCCGTGCCCGTCGAGTTGCGCAGCCGCTCGACCTGCTCGACCACGAACTCCGCCGGGTTCTCCGGCAGCTCGACGTACTCGGCGCTCTGGCTGTACTCGGCGGCGGCGATGCCCGCACGGCGGCCGAACACGTTGATGTCCAGGAGCGAGTTGGTGCCGAGACGGTTGGCGCCGTGCACCGAGACGCAGGCCACCTCGCCGGCCGCGTACAGGCCCGGGACGACCGTGGTGTTGTCCGCCAGGACCTCACCCTCGACGTTGGTCGGGATGCCGCCCATGGCGTAGTGCGCGGTGGGCTGGATCGGGATCGGGTCCGTGTACGGCTCGATACCGAGGTAGGTGCGCGCGAACTCCGTGATGTCGGGCAGCTTCGCGTCCAGCTGCTCCGGGGGAAGGTGCGTCAGGTCCAGGTAGACGTGGTCGCCCTCGGGACCGCAACCCCGGCCCTCGCGGATCTCCGTGTAGATGGAGCGGGACACGACGTCACGGGACGCGAGGTCCTTCATGACCGGCGCGTACTTCTCCATGAAGCGCTCGCCGTCCTTGTTGCGGAGGATGCCGCCCTCACCACGGGCGCCCTCCGTCAGCAGGATGCCCATGCGCCAGATGCCGGTCGGGTGGAACTGGAAGAACTCCATGTCCTCCAGCGGCAGCCCACGGCGGTACACCGCGGCCTGGCCGTCACCGGTCAGCGTGTGCGCGTTCGACGTCACCTTGAAGAACTTGCCGGTGCCGCCGGAGGCGTAGATCACGGCCTTCGCCTGGAAGACGTGGATCTCGCCGGTCGCGAGCTCGTACGCCACCACACCGGCCGACTTCTTGACGCCGTCGACCTCGGTGATCAGCTGGTCGAGGACGTAGAACTCGTTGAAGAACTCCACGCCCTCCTTCACGCAGTTCTGGTACAGCGTCTGGAGGATCATGTGGCCGGTGCGGTCGGCCGCGTAGCAGGACCGGCGGACCGGCGCCTCACCGTGGTTGCGGGAGTGACCGCCGAAACGGCGCTGGTCGATCGTCCCGTCGGGCGTCCGGTTGAACGGCAGGCCCATCTTCTCCAGGTCGAGGACGGCGTCGATGGCCTCCTTCGCCAGGATCTCGGCGGCGTCCTGGTCGACCAGGTAGTCACCGCCCTTGACCGTGTCGAAGGTGTGCCACTCCCAGTTGTCCTCCTCCACGTTGGCCAGCGCGGCGGCCATGCCGCCCTGCGCGGCGCCCGTGTGGGAGCGGGTGGGGTACAGCTTGGTCAGCACGGCGGTGCGGCTGCGCTTCGTCGACTCGATGGCGGCGCGCATACCGGCGCCACCGGCGCCGACGATGACGGTGTCGTACTTGTGGATCTTCATGAGTGGTTGCCTCAGCCCCGTGCCTAGCGGATGTTCGGGTCGAAGGTGAAGATCACCAGCGTGCCCAGCAGGATGGTGAACACCGTGGCGGTGTAGAGCAGGCCCTTGAGCCACAGCCGGGTGTTCGCGCGCTCCGCGTAGTCGTTGATGACCGTGCGCAGGCCGTTGGCGCCGTGCAGCATCGCCAGCCACAGCATCAACAGGTCCCAGACCTGCCAGAACGGCGAGGCCCAGCGGCCCGCGACGAACGCGAAGCCGATCTTCGACACGCCGCCGTCCAGCACGAGCTGGATCAGCAGGTGGCCGATGACGAGGACGACCAGCACGACGCCGGACAGGCGCATGAACAGCCAGGCCGCCATCTCGAAGTTGCCCCGCGTGGACTTCGGGGTCTTCTTGGTGCGCTTGCGCGGCGCCTCGATGAGGGGGGCCGGGTTGTCGACGCTGTAGACGTCGGCGCCCTCGACGGGGCCGATGCCCGAGACGTCAGCGGTCTTCTCGGTGGTGGACATACGCGTCAGCTCCCGAACAGTTCACGAGCGGCGTGGCCGAGGACGGGGTAGATCGCCCCGATCATCAGCACGACCCACAGGCCGACGACGGACCACAGCATCTGCTTCTGGTAGCGGGGGCCCTTCGACCAGAAGTCGACGGCGATGACACGCAGGCCGTTGAGCGCGTGGAAGAGGATGGCGGCGACGAGGCCGTACTCCAGCACGGCGACGATCGGCGTCTTGTACGTGGCCACGACCCTGTCGTAGTCCTCAGGGGAGACACGGACGAGAGCGGTGTCCAGCACGTGAACGAACAGGAAGAAGAAGATGAGGACGCCGGTGACTCGGTGAGCCACCCAGGACCACATTCCTTCCCGGCCGCGGTACAGCGTTCCAGCCGGCACGGAAGTCCCTCCGGGAGCGGGGATTGGGGCCGCGCCGGCTTGTGCTGTCGGTCGGGCCCGGCCGGGTACGGTCCACCGGCCCCCAGCATCGTAGCGACGGTTGCCTGCGGGGCTTACGTCGGGCCTACCGGTGTGATCAAAGTGGCATGCGTATGGGTGAGAGCGGTGCGGCTAATGGGGTGGGGTGTCCGGTTATTTGCCGGGTGCGGCGCCGTTGGGGCTGGTCGCGCGGTTCCCCGCGCCCCTAAGGACCTCCAGCAAACGTGCCTTTGCCAGTTGCCGTAGCTCTTCCCAAGCCACTACCCGCTCCTCCTCCGGATCGTTTGTCAATCGTGACCGGATTCCTGCCAGTACGTGGTCCAAGGCCTCGTCCGGCTTCAAGCCCTCCAGGCAGATCACGAACGCATGTCCGAACTTCGCCTCGTATGCCGCGTGTGCCGCGTCAAGTGCCATATGGGCGATGTCGTACGTCTCGTCCGGCAATGTCGTCAACGTCTCGCCCGCCAGCGCCTCCGACAGGTCCGCCGGGGTCAGGTCGTACGCCGCCTCGTCGGACGCGGCGAGTAGGGCCGGGGCGTCCGGGTAGGGGCGGTGGGCGGTGATGCGGTCGGCCCAGCGGAGGCTGCGGAGGCAGGTGAGGAGGAGGGTGCGGGCCTCGTCGGCGGGGGCGATGTTGAAGGCGTCGAGGACGGTGGGCAGCGCCGGTATGGCGACTCGGCCGGGAAGGTGTGTGGGCGTCACGTGTGTTTCGGCAGGGGATGCTGGGAGAGGTGTGACGTCACGCTATCGAGAGTGGACGTGACGTGTCCGACGGATGCCCGAATTTCACTCGCACGGGAGAGTTTCGGAACGTGTGGTGGACAGCTACGACCACCCCTACGCCCTAGGTTGGGTTCGTGAGTCAGCACAGGCGTCGGGCGCCGGCACGGAAGGCGCGGCAGGTGAGGACACGGGTCGTGGTCGTCGCGGCGGTGGCCGTGACGGTTGCCGCCGGAGTGGGGATCGGGGTGTGGGCCTCGGGCGACGGGGACCGCAGCGGGCCCACGGGGGCGGTGACGCGGCAGCCCTCCGACGGGAAGTCGGCGCCTTCCGCCGGCGCGTCCTCCCGGGCGGCCACTCCCAGTCCCACCCGCAGTTACCCGCTCTCGCGGACCCCGCGCACGATTCCCGCCGTGGCGGCGCACACCCCGGAGCGTGGGCCGGGGTGGCGGCCGCGGCAGGGGGAGCGGGTCGTCGTGAGCGACGCGGAACTCGCCGACGAGGGGCAGTTGGTCGCCGGTGAGCTGGGGCTGACGTACGCGGGGCAGAAGAGCGACACGCGGGACGGGGATCTGCGGCTCGTGCTGAACGACGACGCGGGCGGCGACCCGGAGTCGTACACCATGACCGTGCGCGGCGGGCGGGTCACCATCGGCGGGCCCGCCGACGCCGGGGTGTTCTACGGGACCCGGACGCTGAAGCAGACCGTGCACGGCGGGGGTACGGCGCCCGAGGGGGTCGTCAAGGACGCGCCCGCCAAGCCGGTGCGCGGGTTCATGCTGGACATCGCGCGCAAGCACTACACCGCCGGGTGGATCGAGGACCGGGTGCGGGAGCTCGGGGATCTCAAGTTCAACGAGCTGGGGCTGCACTTCTCCGACGACCAGGGGTTCCGGATCGAGTCGCGGTCGCATCCCGAGGTGGTGTCGGATCAGCATCTGACCCGGGCCGAGGTCGATCGGATCATCGACCTCGCCGCCGAGCGGCACATCACGGTCGTCCCCGAGATCGACTCGCCCGGACATCTCGGCGCCGTCATCGCCGCGCACCCCAGCCTCCAACTCCGCAACGCCTCGGGCGTCGCGGCGCGCGGCGCGGTCGACATCTCGCAGGACGCGGCCGCGACGATCGTCGACGAGCTGCTGGACGAGTACGCCGAGCTGTTCCCCGGGGACCGCTGGAACCTGGGCGGCGACGAGTACCGGGCGCTGATGGCCTCGAACCCGGAGGCGTCCTACCCGCAGCTCGCCACCGCCGCGCGGGAGGCCTACGGCACCGGCGGCACCGTCGCCGACCTCACCACCGGCTGGCTGAACGACCGTGCCGACACAGTCCGCAAGCACGGCAAGACGATGCGGGTCTGGAACGACGGGTTCTTCCCCGGTACGTCCGTGCAGCCGGCCAAGGATCTCCAGGTGGCCTACTGGACGGGCAAGGAGATCGGGGCGCGGCAGCCGGTCGAGTACCTGAGTGCGGGGCGCGACCTCGTCAACTACAACGACCTGTTCCTCTACTACGTCCTCGGGCAGCCCAACCAGTTCTGGTACCCGACGGGACAGCGCATCTACGAGCAGTGGACGCCACGGGTGGTGCGGGGCACCCAGGCGGTCGACGCCAAGTACGACGACCAGATCCTCGGCGGCTCCTTCGCGGTGTGGGGCGACTATCCGAACGCCCAGACCCAGGACCAGGTCGCGGCCGGCATCCGGCTGCCGCTGCGGGCGGTCGTCCAGAAGCTGTGGGACGCCGACAAGCCGTCCCTGACCTGGGCGGAGTTCAAGTCGCTGGCGGATCGCCTGGGTTGAGGAAGGGGCTGGACTTACCGGGTTGGCGAACGTATGTTCCCCCCTCGTGACCGACAATCGCCATGACCACTTCATCGCCCCGGCCGCCTGGCTCCAGTCGCCGGTCGGCCTCGGGCGGGCCGCCGTCGCGGGGCTCGGTGTGGCCATCGCCGCCGACCTGTTCGCCCTCGGGGCGGGCCTCTACGTGCGCGACGTCAGCGACGACCTGGCGAACGGTGCCCTCCGCGACGGGCGGGTCGAGCTCGCCGACCGGCTCTACTCCGCGGCCGGCATCGCCCAGACCGTCGTGCTGCTGACGACCGCCGTCCTCTTCCTGTGCTGGTTCCACCGAGTGCGGGTCAACGCCGAGGTGTTCGACCCGTACGGGCACGAGAAGAAGCGCGGCTGGGTGGTCTGGGGCTGGCTCCTGCCGATCGTCAACCTCTGGTTCCCGCGCCGGATGACGGTGGACATCTGGAACGCCAGCAGCCCCTGGAGCGCGCCCCGGACGCACGGCCTGGTCAACACCTGGTGGACGTTCTGGGTCATCTCGCTGCTCTCCGGCCGGGCCGCGTCCAGCGCGTACCGCAAGGCCGAGAGCCCTGACGAGATCCACGATGCCGTGGGGCAGCTGATGTTCTCGGACCTCATCGACGTCGTGGCCGCGGCCCTCGCCATCGCCGTCGTGCTGCGGCTGAACCGGATGCAGTACGAGAAGGCCCTTGCCGGCCCCGGCCCGGTCCCCGTGTCCGCCTGAGTCGCGGCGGATTGCCCGATACGGCTGCGAACGGCCGTACGACTGTGGTGTATTCGGCCCGAGCCGCAGCCGAGAGCCGGGGGGAGCCGGAATGGGCTACTGGGGGTACTTCGTCGTGGGCCGCAGCGAGCGGCCGCTGAAGGAGCTGGACGCGCTGGCCGGGGTCGCCGGGGGACTGGGTCTCAGGGCTGAGGCGGCCGGCGGGTGGCAGGTGTGGGAGTACCCGAGCGGGGACGGGGACGTCGGCAGCATGAACGCGCTGGCCCGGGAGACCGGGGCGCCCGCCCTGTTCGGGTACGTGATGGACAGCGACTGCGTGGTCGTCGAGGCGGCCGGGCCGGAGAGCGGGGCCTGGACGACCTGCCTGGCCCGGACGGCCATGGCCGGGTACATCGGCGCCGGTCAGGAGGGCCTCGCCCTGGAGGACTACTTCCTGGAACCGCCCGACGCGGCCGAACGGGCCGTCGCCTGGGCCGAGGAGGCGGGGCGGACGGCGGACCCCGAGCGGCTGCTCGAGGTGCTCACCGCCGAACCCGATTCGCTGGCCGAAAACCTGTTCTTCCGGCTGCTCGACCGGTTGTCCGTGGTGCCCCTGTGACACTCCCGGGCCGTCGCACGCAGTAAGGGGAAGTGCGGGCTCCGTTAGGGAGCATCGCAGGCGAAGAGGTGTCGTCGGGCTCCGGAGCGGTCGGGCGGCACTCCTCAGGGAGGCGTGGATGAGTCTGGTGGAGCTGATCGCTCAGGCCGACGAGCGCGGACTGGCCGCCAGCGGCTTGGCTTGTTTGGATCGGTGCGTACCGCTGCTCGGCGGCGACGACGAGATCCTGCGCCCCCTCTGGGCGAGCCTCGCCGACACCGGCGACTGGGAGACGGGACTGAAGGCGGCACGCGACAAGCTCGCCGGGTCCGCCGACGCGGCCGAGGACGAGGCCGCCGCCCTCGCCCGCCGGATGCTCGACGCCGCCCCGGACACGCGGGACGCCGACGGGGTGCGCGCCTGGGCCGACGCCTGCTCCGTCGCCTCGCTGCAGATCCACCGGCTGCTCGATCCGGCTTCGGGCGACGGCCCGCTCGACGCCTGCCGCGAAGGCCGTACGGAGGGCATGCCGCCGCTCGTCGCCGCCGAACTGCGGCGCCAGGTCACCGTCCTGGAGGTGCTCGCCGGGCACGGCACGGCCGGGCTGCGCCGGGCGCTGGAGGTGTCCGTCGAGGGGCGGCGCGTGCTGCGCGCGGTGGTGTCCCGCCGGGCCCGCGGCAAGCGCTGACCGGACCGCCCCAACTCCCTCACGTCACGAGCCACTTCACCACCGCGTCGCCGTACTGCGCCGTCTGACCGTAGAACGCGGTGAGGTCGCGGTGGGCCGCCGCGAACACGCCGTGCACCTCGGGTTCGGTGTCCGTGCCGCCGTACGACGGCAACAGCAGGTCGCGCGCGTCCAGCCACAGGTCGTCGAACACCGCCTCGGCGAGATAGGAGGCGACCCGGCCCGTCTGCGCGGCGGTGAGCAGCAGGAACGGCGGGAGCGTGGGGTCGGGGTGCGGGATCGGGCGGCCGCCGAGCACCACATGGGTGCGCGGGCCGTCCTCGCCGTGCGTGCCGGCGTACAGGAGTTCGTTGTCGAGGTAGCCCTTGTCCAGCACCTCTTCGCGATGCCAGCCGATCCGCTCGCGTACGGCGTTCCAGTCGTCCTCGAAGAGCTTCTCCAGCCAGGCCGGGCTGTTGCGCAGGGCCGCGGGCGGAATGGCGCGGAAGTGGAAGTACATGCTCATCAGTGACTGGAGCGCACGGGAACCGTGAAGCGTCACTCACGCCCGGACCACACATGTGAGAGGTGTCCGGATCCGGGTGACGAACGACACTCCCGGAACGCTCTTGAGGGTGTGACGACACAGTACGAAACCAGGCCCTCGGCCGCGGCGAAGCCCGTGCGGTGGGCGGCGGACGCGGTGGCGACGATGCGGGAGGGCGCGCGGGTGCGGCTCGACTACTCGGCACAGAGCCTGTGGCGCGTCGACCGGATGATCGACGAGCTGCGCCGCGAGGACACTCCGTACGCCGCCGTCGACGCGGTGCTGCGCGGATTCGGCGCGTACGCCGGTGAGGTGATCGTCCGTCAGACCGGTGCCGAGTGGTGGGCGAGCGGCGGCGACCACTGGATCCGCACACCCGACGGGCGGTTGTGGGACCCGATCGACGAGGCGCGGCGGTGTTTCGCGGGGCACGGGTCGCTGCGGCTGCTGTGCCGGGACGCGACGGTCGCCGGCCGCTAGGACCGGACAGGCCTCAGGGCTCAAAGCGAGCGAGCACGAGGAGAACGGCCGGGATCCCGCTCATGGGTGGGGACCCCGGCCGTTGCCTTCAGGGGCTTACGGCGTCAGGCTCTGGCCCAGCCTCGCGTCCGTCGGCGTCGCCAGCGTCGTCTTGCTGTAGATCGTCGCCTCCGACCAGCCGAGGCCCGTGCTGTTGCTCGGGAGGTGGAGGAGGATGCCGTCGCCGCCGTCCTCGTTGTCCGCGCCGAAGGTGAGGTCGGCGCGGCCGTAGCCGGAGAGGTCGGACAGGGAGACCGCGGAGCCGAAGCGGTCGTCGGTCTCCGTGGAGCCGGGGATGCCCGAGGTGTCCTGGGAGACGGCGATCGAACCCGTGCCCGTCAGGCCCGCCGAACCGCCCTTCACCAGGATCGCGTTGCCCGCGTTCGTGCGGTTCGCGCCGTCACGCACCAGGTCCTCGCCCGGCGCGCCCGCGAGCGCGTCGGCGTAACCGTCGGCGTCGTAGTCGCCGACCGAGACCGAGCTGCCGAACGCGTCGCCGGACTCGTCGCCGCCGGGGACGCCGGAGGTGTCCTGGTGGATCGTCGTCATGCCGGTCGTCGTGAAGCCCGTCGAGGTGCCCGGCACCATGGTGATCTGCCCGCCCGGCCTGCCGCCGGACTCGGACGCCACCGGCTGGCCGATGACGATGTCGTCGTAGCCGTTGCCGTTGACGTCACCGGCCGCGATGGACCGGCCGCCCTTGACCGAGATCACGCCGGCCTTGGTCAGCCCCGTCGCCGAGCCCGCGAAGCGGACGACGCGGCCGATGCCGCCGGTGTCGCGGTAGTTGAGGGCGACGTCCGCGTAGCCGTCCTGGTTGAAGTCGCCGGTCGCGGCGTCCAGGTAGGCCACCGCACCGGTGGCGGCGGTGAGCGTGCCGTAGGTCGTCTTGCCGCCGGTCAGACGGACGTTCCAGTTGCCGCCCTTGCCCGCGCCCGCCGCGAACACGTCCGCCTTGCCGTCACCGTTGAAGTCGCCCGCGGTCACGGCCGAGCCGAGCTTCGCGCCCGCCGCCGTGACGCCCGACGTGGTGTACGAGAAGCCGGTGTCGAGCGCCGGGCCGTACATCACCGTGACCTGGCCGCGGTCGGCGTTGCCGCTGGTGTCGTCCTCGCCGGGCGCGCCGATCGCGAGGTCGGCGTAACCGTCGCCGTTCACGTCGCCCCACGCGGTGGAGGTACCGAAGGCGTCGCCGGACTCGGAGGAGCCGGGGACCCCGGGGCTGGACTGGGTGAGCGTCACCTTCGCCGCCGTCACCGGCCCGTTGACGCTGCCCGGCACGATCTTCACCGCGTTCGCCTTCGGCACGCCCGCGACCAGGTCGGTCACGCCGTCCCGGTTGTAGTCGGAGGTGGCGAGGGCGTGCGAGATGCCCGGCGTCTTCGCGAGCGCCGCGATCCGCGACAGCTTGGAGTAGAGGTGGGCGCCGGGGCAGGCCGTGGCGTTGGTGTCCCGGTGGCCGAAGACGCGCGGCAGGGTGATCGAGCTGCCCTTGGCGACCTTGTTGCCGTCGACGCCCGCGTCGCTGCCGGAGACCAGGGTGACCTTGCCGGTCGGGTCGATGCCGTACATCCCGAACTTCCAGGCCACGATCCGCGCGATGGAGTCCAGTGCGGCCCTGCTGGGCTTGGCCGACTCGTAGTTGCCGATGTACGAGATGCCGACCGTGTTGGTGTTGAACCCGATGTCGTGCGCGCCGATCACCGGCAGGTCCATGCCGCCGCTGCGGCCCTCGAAGATCTGGCCGCACTTGTCGACGACGAAGTTGTAGCCGATGTCGTAGTAGCCGCGCGCGAAGTGCTCCTGCTGGATGGAGCGCATCCGGGCCCGGGACTCCGCGCAGGACAGGGTGTTGTCGCTGTCCATGCCGGTGTGGTGGATGACGGCGGCCTTGATCTCGGTGCCGTAGCCGGGTGTGCCGTCGTAGTCCGTGGACGCGCCCCACTCCGCCTGCGTGATGACCGGCGGCTTCACGACCGTGGAGGGGCGGGGAGCCGGGACGGTGGAGGTGGGGGAGGGGGACGCCGTGACGGTCTGCGTCGGAGTCGGAGAAGGAGACGCCGAGGCCGACTCGGAAGCCGAAGCCGAAGGCGGCACGGACTCACTCGGCGAAGCCGAAGCCGAAGCTGATGCCGATGCCGATGCCGATGCCGATGCCGACGCCGACGCTGACGCCTCCGGCGTCGTCGTCCCGGCCACGAACGCCGCCGGTTCCACCCCGCTGCCCTTCGGATCCGTCCCCGGGTCCAGCAGCTTGACATCCATTCCGGCCGGCTGCCCGCCCGCCGCGGTGCCGTCCGCGTTCACGACCCGCACCTCGACGCCGTCCGAGTCACCGGTCCACAGCGACTCCGTACCGCCGCGCAGCGCGGCCCGCTCGCCTTCGGCGCCGTCCGCCTGGCTGGGGTCGACGGTCAGCTTCTGCCACCCGGACCACGTGCCGGTCTCCAGGTCCCGGGTGCGCACCTCGGGCGTGCCCTTGGCCTTGGCGTCGGCGTCGTCCCAGGTCACCAGCAGCGCGCTGAAGCGGTCCGTGTCCCGCTTGGCGAGGCTCTTGCGGCCGGCGCCCGCGCTCTGGAGCTTCAACGTGTGGATCGCGGCCTTACGGGCCGTGGCCCTGCCGTCCGACTGCGCGCCCTGGTCGGCCATCGCGTACGTCACGATGCCCGCGCCGCTCAGCACGACGGCCCCGGCGGTCAGCCAGGCCCGTCTCCTGAGACTGAGCGGTCTGTACGCACGGCTGCTGCGAGGACTCAACTACCCCACCCCTGTGAAATGAACTCGTTGGTAGCGCCTGCCACTTGGGCGGCCCATACACAGAGCGCTCAGCTCTGGCCAAACATCACTGGCCCGAAGGGTTGTACGGCGGCTGTGGTTTTTCCGTGTGGGAATCGCCACGCCCGGGACCCGTGATGTTCGCGGGACGGCATCCGCTGGAACAGCGGGAGAGCCGAGCGAATGGGGTGGGGGCTCATGGGGAAGCAGGCCGGGAGCGTGACGTGTGCGGCCGGGATGCGGGGGCGGGCCGCGGAGTTCGTCACGGGGATCACCGCGCGCAGCCGGCTGCCGCTGGACTACTCGGTGGCCAGTCTGCGGGTCGTCGACTTCCTGATCGACGGCCTGCGCAAGGGCGGCGCCGACCAGGACCGGGTCCGCGAACCGCTCACGGGCCTGGGCGCCTACGTCGGTGAGGTACTGGTGCGCCGGGCGGGCGCGGTGTGGGTCGACCTCGACGACACGCAGCGCGCGTACTTCGGCCAGGAGGTCGGCGTCCGGATGCCCGACGGCCGGGTCTGGAACCCGCTCGGCAAGGTCCTCAACCGCTTCGGGTCGAGCGGCCCCGAGGACTCCCTCCAGACCTTCTACCTGACCCTGCACGGCCGGCCCCGGCGGACCGCCGCCTGACGGACGGCCGGGCCGAGGACAGTGACACTTCCGTGCGGCCCGGCGCTGATGTGCGTGGAGGGCTGAGCACCCCGCTCAGCGCAAGGGCGACCGCACCCGCGGTGCGACATCGCCGCGAACCGGCATGAACGAGGACAGTTCTTGGGTCGAGGAGGCGAACCCCGCCGCGTGCAGACGTACGACGTCGAGCTCGGCGCGGCTGTCGCGCGGGCCCAGGACGGTGACGAGGCCGCCTTCGCGGTCGCGTACCGGATCGTGCAGCCCGGACTGCTCGGCTACCTCCGCGGCATCGTCGGCGACGACGCCGAGGACGTGGCCTCCGACGCCTGGCTGGAGATCGCCCGCGACCTCGGCCGGTTCAAGGGCGACGGGGCGGGCTTCCGCGGCTGGTCGGCGACCATCGCCCGGCACCGGGCGCTGGACCACCTGCGGCGGCAGAAGGTACGGCCCCGGTCGGCCGCGCTCGAACAGGACGTACTGGATCTGCCCGGCCCGCACAGCACCCACGACCAGGCGCTGGAGTCGCTCTCCACCGAGTACGCCCTGGAGCTGGTGCGCGGGTTGCCGCGGGACCAGGCGGAGGCCGTGCTGCTGCGGGTGGTCGTCGGGCTCGACGGTCCCGCCGCCGCCCGCGTCCTCGGCAAGCGCCCCGGCGCCGTGCGCACCGCCGCGTACCGGGGGCTCAAGCGCCTCGCCCAGCAGCTGGGCGTCGAGAGTGTGACGGATGACGACCCCCGCACGCTGGGGGAGTCGAAGTGAACGACGACGGGCCGGACAGAGACGGGAACGGACATGGGTGAAAGGCAGAGCGGCGGGGGCCACGGCCGTCGGCGCGTGCACCCAGCCGCCGGCGTCCCCGGCCGGCAGGGCAATGACGGCACCGGCGGAACGGCTGGTGCACACGGCACCGACGGCCTTGAGCAGTTCCTGGCCGACGCCATGCGCGTCCTCCCCGGAGACGACGGTGAGCAGCGGGCCGTCGCCGCGTTCCGGGCCGCCCGGGACGGCGGCGCGCACCGCGCCCGCACCCGCCGCCGGGACGACTGGCGGCCCCGGGAGCAGCGCAGGCTCGGCCGCTCGCTGAAGACCACCCTCTCCGTGCTCGTGGCGAGCCTCACCATCGGCGGCGTCGCGTTCGCCGCGATCGGCACCTCCGGCTCGTCCTCCGACGACACCGCCGACCGGGCCCGGGAACGGCAGCCGCACAGCACCGCCTCCGCCTCCGAGCGGGCGGGCACCACCCCGGACACCGGCGCCTCCGTCCCCCCGGACCGTCCGGTCACCGCCCGGGGCACCGAGGCGCACTGCCGCGCCTACGAGAACGTCCGGGGCCGCGGCAACGCGCTGGACTCGACGGCCTGGCAGCGGCTGATCGAGGCGGCGGGCGGCGAGGAGAAGGTCGCGGCGTACTGCGCACGGCAGTTGGGGCAGGGCCGGCCGAACAAGCAGAACGGCCAGGGCAAGACGCCGGACAAGGGCAACGCGGCGACGAGCGCGCCGACCACGGGCGCCCCGGGCAACAGTGAGAAGCAGCCCGACAAGGCCAAGGGCAAGAAGAACCAGTAATCCCCGGGAAACCGAGACGCGGAGGCGGCGACGCCGCTCCGCCCTGCGTCCTGCCCGGGCCGCACGCGGAGACGGCCGGGGCCGCCACCCCCCACAGGAGAGGCCCCGGCCGTCGCGCGGCACGGGCCGCGCGGCGGCCCGTACTTCCTACAGCGCCATGAGTGCGTTTTCTGTCACACCCCGGGCCGCCACCGGCTCCCGTCCACCCCGTCATGAGGTGGTTGCATCTTGTACGGACATGGACGAGCAGCGGTTTCAGGTCGTAACGTGCCTTTCGCGCCGAGCGGGAGGCGAGGAACCACCGCAATCGCAGGCGGCCCGGGGGCCGCGACCATCGACTGAGGAACCATGCGTGCTGGGGGATGACGCGGAGCTGACCGCCGCGGTGCTCGCGGCACAGGACGGGGACGAGACCGCGTTCCGGACTGTGTACCGCGCCGTGCACCCGCGGCTGCTCGGATACGTCCGGACGCTGGTCGGCGATCCGGACGCCGAGGACGTCGCCTCCGAGGCATGGCTGCAGATCGCCCGGGACCTGGAGCGGTTCGAGGGGGACGCCGACCGGTTCCGCGGCTGGGCCGCCCGTATCGCCCGCAACCGTGCCCTGGACCACATCCGCATGCGCGGCCGTCGGCCGGCCATCGGCGGCGACGAAACGGAACTGACCGGGAAGGCCGCCGAGTCCGACACCGCGGGCGAGGCCATGGAGGCCCTGGCCACCGACACCACCCTCTCCCTGATCGCCCGACTGCCGCAGGATCAGGCCGAGGCGGTCGTGCTGCGCGTGGTGGTGGGCCTGGACGCCAAGACCGCGGCGGAGACGCTGGGCAAGCGGCCGGGAGCCGTCCGCACGGCCGCGCACCGCGGGCTGAAGAGGCTCGCCGAACTCCTCGGCGCCGATCCGGAATCGGCCGGCGGGCTCGACGCCCTGCCGCCCCAGCGAGAACCACGCAACCGTGCGGTGACGTCCGCGAGTGTGACGCATACGCGTCCGCGGACGCAGAAGGACATGTGATGGCCGACAAGCAGTACGAGTGGCTGAACCAAGAGCTGGCGGAGCGGCTGCTGCGCGGTGAGTCACTGGACAACGCTGTCGAGCCCACCGCCCGTGACGAGGCCGAGCGGCTCGCCAAGACCCTGGGCGCGCTGTCCGTGGACCCGCCGCCGAGCACCACCGAACTCCCCGGCGAGGAAGCCGCCCTGGCCGCGTTCCGCAAGGCGCACGCCGAGCGGGGCACCGGCACGGTGCGTACGGAGCACGGCGTCGGCGTCGGCGCGCACGCCGACGTCGGCCTCGTCCGTATCGGCGGACGGCGCGGGCGCGGACCCGCGGCCCCGCCCGGCCCCCGCCCCCGCCGCAACCGCCCCGTCCGCCTCGCGCTCGCCGCCGCGCTGGCCTTCGGCATGGCCGGCGGAGTGGCCGCCGCGGCCGGTGCCGGGCTGCTGCCGACCCCGTTCGGCGACGGCGAACCCGGCCCCAACGCCTCCGTCTCGGCCGCCGTGACCTCGGACCGCCCGCTCGGCTCGCCGTCACCCCAGGGCACCGGCGCGGACGAGCCGACGCCCGACGGCTCCAGCGCCGGGGCCGCCGAGGAGGGCGGCGGCCGTGACACCGCCCGGGACGGCGCGAGCAGCTCGCCGGGCACCGGAAAGGACGGCAAGGACGGCAAGCCCGGCTCCTGGTGGGGAGCGGCGCCCTCGGCCTGCCGCGACCTGCGTGACGGCAGGGCACTGTCCACCGACCGCCGCCGTGCTCTGGAGGGCGTGGCCGGCGGTTCGGCACGGGTGTGGAAGTTCTGCCAGGGCGTCCTGGACAGCTCCTCCGGCACCCGGTCCGACGCCCAGGCCGGTGAGGACGGGGACGGCGGCAAGGGCAAGGGCCACCACGACCGGGACGGCAACGGCGGCGGCCGGGGCAACGGCAACGGCAAGGGCGACGACGACGGCCACCACAGAGGCTCCGGAGACGGAGACCACCGCGGCGGCAACCGCCACGACCCCGACGGCGGCTACTCCCCGCCGGAGCCCGACACGGCCGCCCCGCTGCTGCCGAAGAAGGCGGCGACCTCCCCGCAGCCGGAGCCGAGCCCGTCGTACTCGGCCCTCTGAGACCGGCCGCACCGGCGCCCGCGGAACTTTTTCCCGGGGGGTGTGACGTTTTCCGGCCCGGCGGCGCAGTACTGAATGAGCCGACTGGTCATCGGCCGTCGCACAGAGCCGGGGTTCCCCCCGTACCCACGGCTCGTGCATTCGGCGCGGGCGGGACACGTTCCCCCGGTCCCGCCCGCGCCCCACACGTCCGCCCCGCGGGTCACCAGTGCACGACGACCTTGTCGCCGGTGCGGACCTCGTCGAAGAGCTCCGAGATCGCCGCCTCGTCGCGGACGTTGACGCAGCCGTGCGAGCCGCCCGCGTAGCCACGGGCCGCGAAGTCCGTCGAGTAGTGCACCGCCTGGCCCCCGCTGAAGAACATCGCGTACGGCATCGGCGAGTGGTAGAGCGTCGAGTAGTGGTCGCGGGACTTCCAGTAGACGCGGAAGACGCCCTCCCGGGTGGGGGTGTACTCGGTCCCGAACCGCACCGGCAGCGTCGTGAGCGTCCTGCCGTCCACCATCCAGCGCAACGTACGGCTGGACTTGCTGATGCACAGCACCCGCCCGGTCATGCAGCGCGCGTCCGGCGCGTCGGCGGGCTGCCCGCCCATCAGGTACAGCTCCCACTTCCCCGGCTCGCGCGTCATCCGCAGCAGCCGCTGCCAGGTGACGGAGTCGGTCTCGCCGGTCTTCGGCAGCCCGCGCTTGCCCTGGAAGCCCTTGACGGCCTCCACGGTCGCGTCGTCGTACGTCCCCGTCGGCCCCTCGAAGATCCAGGCGACCTGCCGTAGCCGGGCCTGGAGCTCACGGATGTCCCGTCCGGTGTCGCCGCGGGACCACAGAACCCTGGCCGGCGTGGCGGAGGAGGGCGTGGAGGTGGTCGCGCGCGGCGTCGGCGAGGCGCTGTCGGGCAGCTCGATGCGCACCGGCGTCCGGTTCTTCCCGTCGCCGTCCGCCGCCTGCACGGTGCAGCCGCCCACCACGGCCACGACCGCCAGTGCGGCGAGCACTCTCCTCATGTCCTCGGTACGCATCGCGCCCCCCGGTCGTCTCACGCCGCCACCGAAGATGCTTTCCCGCGGATGACTCGTCGCGAACGGCGCGGCATTGTGGGGACCAGTACCCCAGTGACGGGAGGCGGCACACCATGGCGCGCGAGTCGGAATCGGGACTGCCCATCGAACCGGTGTACGGGCCGCGGTCCCTGGCAGGCTGGGACCCGGCGGAGAAGCTGGGCGAACCGGGCGCCTACCCCTACACCCGGGGCGTGTACCCGACCATGTACACCGGCCGCCCCTGGACCATGCGCCAGTACGCCGGCTTCGGCACGGCCACCGAGTCCAACGCCCGTTACCGGCAGCTCATCGCCCACGGCACCACCGGCCTCTCCGTCGCCTTCGACCTCCCTACCCAGATGGGCCACGACTCCGACGCCCCCCTCGCGCACGGCGAGGTCGGCAAGGTGGGCGTCGCGATCGACTCGGTCGACGACATGCGGGTGCTGTTCGACGGGATTCCCCTGGACCAGGTCTCCACGTCGATGACGATCAACGCCCCGGCGGCGCTGCTCCTGCTCCTCTACCAACTCGTCGCCGAGGAACAGGGCGTACCCGCCGACCGGCTCACGGGCACGATCCAGAACGACGTCCTGAAGGAGTACATCGCGCGGGGAACGTACATCTTCCCGCCGAAGCCCTCCCTCCGGCTGATCGCCGACATCTTCAGGTACTGCCGGGCCGAGATCCCGAAGTGGAACACCATCTCGATCTCCGGCTACCACATGGCCGAGGCGGGCGCGTCCCCCGTGCAGGAGATCGCGTTCACGCTCGCGGACGGCATCGAGTACGTGCGGACGGCGGTCGCGGCCGGGATGGACGTCGACGACTTCGCGCCCCGCCTCTCCTTCTTCTTCGTGGCGCGTACGACGATCCTGGAGGAGGTCGCCAAGTTCCGTGCGGCCAGGCGCATCTGGGCCCGGGTGATGCGGGACGAGTTCGGCGCCCGCGACCCCAAGTCGATGATGCTCCGCTTCCACACCCAGACGGCCGGCGTCCAACTCACCGCCCAGCAGCCCGAGGTGAACCTCGTGCGGGTCTCGGTCCAGGCCCTGGCCGCGGTGCTGGGCGGCACCCAGTCCCTGCACACCAACTCCTTCGACGAGGCGATCGCCCTCCCCACGGACAAGAGCGCGCGGCTCGCGCTGCGGACCCAGCAGGTGCTCGCCCACGAGACGGACGTCACCGCCACCGTGGACCCGTTCGCCGGCTCCTACGTCGTGGAGAAGATGACCGACGACGTGGAGGCGGCGGCCCTCGACCTGATGCGCCGGGTCGAGGACCTCGGCGGCGCGGTCGCGGCCATCGAGCACGGCTTCCAGAAGAACGAGATCGAACACAGCGCCTACCGGATCGCCCAGGAGACCGACGCGGGCGAACGGATCGTCGTCGGCGTCAACCGCTTCCGGCTCGACGAGGAGGAACCGTACGAGCCGCTGCGGGTCGACCCCGCGATCGAGGCCCAGCAGGCCGAGCGGCTGGCGCGGCTGCGGGCGGAACGGGACGCGGCGGCGGTCGCCTCGGCCCTCGACGCCCTCAGGAAGGCGGCGGCGGGGGAGGACAACGTCCTGTACCCGATGAAGGAGGCGCTGCGGGCGCGGGCGACGGTCGGCGAGGTGTGCAACGCGCTGCGGGAGGTGTGGGGGACGTACGTCCCGGCGGACGCGTTCTAGGGTGTGGACGCCTTCTCGGGACAGGGCTCTGACATGCGAAACTCGATCCCATGTTCGGTGTCATAGACCTTCCCACCTACCTGGCAGGACTCGTCCTGATCGTCCTGCTGCCCGGTCCCAACTCGCTGTACGTCCTGTCCGTCGCCGCCCGGCGCGGGGTGCGGGCCGGGTACACCGCGGCGGCGGGGGTGTGGTGCGGGGACACCGTGCTGATGACGCTGTCGGCGGCGGGGGTGGCGTCCCTGCTCCAGGCCAACGCCGTGCTGTTCGGGATCGTGAAGTACGCGGGCGCCGGGTATCTGACGTGGCTGGCGGTGGGGATGCTGCGGGCCGCGTGGGGGATGTGGCGGTCGCGGAAGGAAGCGACCACCGAGGACGCGTCCGAGGGGGCCTCCTACGAGCGGCCCTACCGCCGGGCCCTCGTCATCAGCCTGTTCAACCCCAAGGCGATCCTGTTCTTCGTCGCCTTCTTCGTGCAGTTCGTCGATCCCGGGTACGCGTATCCGGCGCTGTCCTTCGTGGTGCTGGGGGCCTTCGCGCAGGCCGCGAGCTTCCTGTACCTCACCGCGCTGATCTTCAGCGGGACGCGGCTGGCGGACGCGTTCCGGCGGCGGAAGCGGTTGTCGGCGGGGGCGACGTCGGCTGCGGGGGCGTTGTTCCTGGGGTTCGCGGTGAAGTTGTCGATGGCGAGTGCCTGACTAGAGCCCGACCCGTGCCGAGTAGTCCTTGAGTCCGGTGGCCGTCTCGCCTGCCCAGCCGACGTAACCGTCCGGGCGCACCAGGAACAGGCCCTTTCCGTACGACACCTGGCCCGTACCGTGCACGACCCGCGTCGTCGCCGGTGGCCGCGGAGCCTCGACCCCCACCGCGAGCAGCGTCCAGTGCGGCCCCCGGAACGCGTCGAACAGCCGTACCCCACCCAGCATCCCGTCAGGTGCGCGGTCGCCCGCCCGCAGCGGACCCGGCAGGGTGCCCGTCTCCGCCGTCAGGGACGAGCCCCGATAGCCCAGGCCCAGCTGACGCGTCGCGTCGCCCCGGCGGGTCTCGCCCCGGTGGACGCTCGTCGTCAGGCCCAGCATCTGGGCGGCGATCGGGCGGCGCTCCTCCTCGTACGTGTCGAGGAGGGACTCCGGCGCGCTCCCCGTGAGCACCGCGCCCAGCTTCCAGCCCAGGTTGTAGGCGTCCTGGACGCTGGTGTTGAGGCCCTGGCCGCCGGCCGGTGAGTGGATGTGGGCCGCGTCGCCGGCGAGGAAGACGCGGCCGGAGCGGAAGCGGTCGGCGAGGGCCTGGCGGGGGCGGAAGTCGGAGGACCAGCGGAGTTCCGTCACGGCGTCCGGGGTGAGGTGGGAGCGGTCGGCGACCACCTTGCGGACGCCTTCGAGGGAGACGTCCACGGCCGTGCCCTCCGGGAACTGGGCCACGACCTGGAAGTCCTCGGTCCCGGCCAGCGGGCAGATCGCCAGGAAGCCGTCGCCGTCCCCGCGCGGCGGGAACACGTGCCAGTACTCGCGGTCGAGGCCGGTCAGCCGTACGTCCGCCACCAGCATCGGGTGCGGGTCGACGGTCTCGCCGGTCATGGCGATGCCGAGGGCCCGGCGGATCGCGGAGCGGCCACCGTCCGCGGCGACGACATACCGGGCGCGGAGGTCAGGGCCGTCCGCGAAGTGCACGCTCACGCCGTCCTCGTCCTGCGTGAGACCGGTGACCTCCCGGCCGAAGGCGACCTCGCCGCCCAGCTCCGTCAGCCGCGCCGCGAGGATCTCCTGCGTCCGCCACTGCGGGACCATCCACGGCTCGTTGTACGGCGAGTCCTCCGTCGCCTCGGCCGGGTCGAACATCTGGTGCTCGCCGACGCGCTCGCCGTCCTGCCAGATCATCCCGACGGGGTAGGTGCCGCCCGCCGCGCGGATCGCGTCCCGGACGCCGAGGTCGTCGAAGACCTCCATCGTGCGCGGCTGGATGCCCTTGCCGCGCGAGCCGGGGAACAGGGCGTCGGCCTTCTCCACCACCAGCGCGGCCACCCCGCGCCGCGCGAGGTCGATGCCGAGGGCGAGGCCGGTCGGGCCGGCTCCGACGATCAGAACATCCATCGCTTATCTCCTTAACGCTGTTAAGTGCCGTCGCCGACAAGGCTGCCCTTAACGCTGTTAAGGTGTCAAGCGTGAGTACGGAACGCCGCACGCCCCTCGACCGCAAACGGGTCGCCGAGACCGCCCTGAAGCTCCTGAACGAGCTGGGCCTGGAGGGCCTGACCCTGCGGGCCATCGCCAAGGAGCTCGACGTCAAGGCCCCCGCCCTGTACTGGCACTTCAAGGACAAGCAGGCGCTGCTGGACGAGATGGCGACGGAGATGTACCGGCGGATGATCGCCGGGACCGCGCTGGATCCCGGCGATACCTGGCAGGAGCGGTTGCTGAAGTCCAACCGCGGACTGCGGGCCGCGCTGCTCGGCTACCGCGACGGCGCCAAGGTCTTCAGCGGCTCACGTTTCACGAGCCTCGTGCACGCGGAGGCGATGGAGGACAACCTGCGCCTGTTCACGTCGGCCGGCTTCACCCTCGCCCAGGCGGTCCGCGCGGCCTCGACGACGTACTTCTACACCCTCGGCTTCGTCACCGAGGAACAAGGCATGCAGCCAGGCGTCGACGTAGAGGAACGGGCACATCTGATGGCCGACTTCCCCTTGTCGGCGGCGGCGGGGAGGGAGGTCTTCGCGGACTACGACAGCCATTTCGAAGAGGGCCTGGCTTTGATCATCACCGGCATCGCCAACGCCCTAAGGGGCGCGGGGAACTGCGCGCCCAGCCACGACGAACCCGCACCTAACCGCGAACCGTCAAAGCCCTCCGCACTGCCCGAGTGACAACCGGCGGCAACAGTTCCACGGCGATACGACGCGCAGGCGACCTCCGCCGCTGGGGCGCCGCAGGCACCGGCACCGGCGCCACATAATGCCGCGACTTAGGAAACTCCACCGCCCGCATCCCCTGCGCCCGCGCCCGCACCAACCGCTGCCCCGCCGCCTCCTGCACACTCAGCCCGCAGTCCGGCCGCCCCCGGAGCATCTCCAGCAGCTCCTCCTGCACCACCCCCGGGTCCCCCCAGGTCCCGTACAGCTTCTGCGTGCTGAGGCAGACGATCCGCAGCCCCCGGTTCAGCACCGCCTCCCACACCGCCACCGACACCCCCGGCGTGTGCTCGGAGCGGAAGTCGTCGAGGACGACGATCCCGTCCGGCACCAGCAACTCCCGCGCCGCGCCGATGTCGTCGCGGACGTGCTCGTACAGGTGCGAGGCGTCGATGTGGACGAAGCGGCAGGTCTTCGGGGCGACCTCGGAGGAGATGACGGAGCTGGGCGCCTCGATGACGCGGGGCAGCTCGTCGTGGAAAGAGAGGTAGTTGCGCTCGAAGGACTGGCGGGTGAGGGACGCGTACGACTTCGCCGTCTCGGCCTTGTTCGCCCCGTCCGGCGCCTCCCCGCCGAACAGGTCGCAGACGGTGAACTCCTCGCCCGCGCCCCGGTGCCGGCCGAGCAGGATCGCGCTCTTGCCCATGTAGGCGCCGAGTTCCAGCAGGTCGCCCTGGACGCCCAGCCGCCGTTGGCGGTCGAGGAACCAGGTGAACAGCATCTGGTCGAGCGGCGGGAACCAGCCGGGTACGTCGCTGAGTTCACCGGGGTACGTGTACGTCTGCTGTGCGTTGGACATGAGACATTCCTGCTCGCCCTGGACCAGGCGAACTGACCCGCAGCGGAACGTCAGATGAACAACCTCACCGAGCCTTGGCCAGAGCCGAACGCAGCTTCGGAGTGAGGGGCTTCTCCACGTACCGGTTCAGCAGCCAGGCCAGCAGCAGCATCGCCGCGACCGTCAGCGCGAAGGTCTCCGCCGACGGCAGGCCGAGGCCGATGTGCAGGGCGTGGATCACCACCCAGCCGAGGTGCTCGTGGACCAGGTAGAACGGGTACGTCAGCGCCCCGGCCACCGTCAGCCAGCGCCAGTTCGCCCAGTTGAGCCAGCCCAGCGCGATCGCCGCGACCGCGAGGAAGCCGAGCGCGACCACGAGGACGATCCCGGCGGAGGAGCGGTGCGCGAACGCGTTCGGGTCGCCGGCGTTCCACAGCCCGCGGACCGCGTAGTGCTGGCCGATGAGGAAGCTGACGCCGACGATGCCCCACGCGTACACGTCCCGCCGGTCGCGGTGGACGAGGTAGAGGCCGACACCGCCGATGAAGAACGGTGCGTACTCGGGCATCAGCACCACGTCGAGCAGCGGCTGGTGCGCGGCCTGCGTGATCGCCGCCGCCAGCGTCCAGCCCGCGCAGAACAGGATCACCCGGCGGCGCGAGGCACCCGGCAGGACCACGCACAGGGCGAACAGGGCGTAGAAGCGGACCTCCGCCCACAGCGTCCAGCACACACCCAGCACCCGGTCGACGCCGAGCGGCTGCTGGAGCATCGTCAGGTTCACGAGCGCGTCGCTCGGCGACACCGTTTTGTACGCCACCATGGGGAGGGCGAAGACAGCGGTGACCAGCACCACCGCCGCCCAGTACGCCGGCAGCAGCCGGGACGCGCGGGAGGCGAAGAACGACTTCAGGGGCCTGCCCCAGCCGCTCATGCAGATCACGAATCCGCTGATCACGAAAAAGACCTGGACGCCGAGACAGCCGTACGAGAAGAACTGGTGCAGCGTCGGGAACTGGGCTTTCGGGGAACTTCCCCAGGCCGCCGTGACATCGCCGCCCCGGCCGCCGTAGTGGTACGCAGCCACCATCAGCGCGGCCACCAGACGCAGTCCGTCCAGGGCGCGCAGCCGGGTCTCGCGGGGTGCCGTCCGGTCCGGCCGCGGGGGTGTCTCCGTCACCTCGCCGACGGTGATCGTGGTCACGGATATCCCCTCGACAGCTGTTCCTACGGGTGTACACAGGGACATTAGTCCGAATCACAGGGATGTCTTGACCGGCGAGCCAACGATTGGCCGCCCGGTCCCGGTGAGTTCACCTGGATGTCGTTTTGACTTCCTAAATTCCCTCGGAATCCCCCCACGCAAGCGGTAAAGCACAAGAACTCGTCTCAGCTTTGGTAAGAAGACAAAACGGGAGTGCCATGACGACGGTCCAGAAGAGACGTGCACGTGCGCGTGGAGGGGAGCTGGACGACTGCCTGCGCGCCTGCGCGGTACACAGCGGAAAGGTCGTCGGCAGCGTCGACCGGCGCCGCGTCGAACTCGCCGAGCAGCTGCGCAAGCTGCTCGTGGTGTGGGGCACGACCGCCACGTCCGCCGCCGCGCCCGCCCCGGCGGGCGGCGCCACCGCCCTGCTCAAGCGGGCCGTGAAGGGTGCCGCCGCCCCCTCGGGCGGCATTCCCAACGAACTGCTCGACGCCCTGCTCGCCGTCGCCAACAAGGCCCTGGAGTGCGGCTACGACGACGAGTTGAACCTCGCCCTCGTCATCTCCGACACCGTCCTCGCCCAGCGCAAGAACTCCCGCGCCGGCTGGCGGCTGCGCGCCCGGCTGCTGGAGACGCTCGGCGAGGAGGCGGAGGCCGTCGAGGCGTACGACAAGTACCTCGCCCTCACCGACGACGACGGCTTCGGCGTCCGCGCCCGGATCGCCGGGCTGCGGGTCGCCGCCGAGAAGGAGCGCGAACTGCTCGCGCTGCTGCGGCGGCAGAACCCGCGCGCCGAGGAATTCACCCGGCGGGCCGCCACCGACGTGTGGGCCGAGGGCCTCGCCGCCCAGGCCGTAGGAGACTGGACCGAGGCCGAGCCGCGCCTCGTGGGAGCGCTCCTCACCCTGGCCGCCGAGGACGCCCCGGTCGCCGACCGGCAGGAACTCCTCAGCCAGTACCTCGACCTGCGCATGACGCGGGAGACGAACCTCCCCGCCCTCACCGAGGCCCTCGCCCTCTACGCCGAGCAGCGCCGCAACCGCATGCGCGGCCCCGTCGCCGACCCCACCATCGGCGGCGTGCAGTGGATCAGCCTCGGCGAGTTCCGCAACCGCATCGCCGGCAAGTCGATCTGCCTGATCGCCAACTCCGGGCGCGTCGGCGCCAGTTCGATGGGCGCCGAGATCGACGCGTACGACATCGTCGTCCGCTTCAACTCGTACAAGATCGACCCGAAGCACACCGGCAGCCGCACCGACATCCACGCCACCATCCACAAGCACGGCTTCAACTGGGACCAGCGGGTCGACACCCGGCTGGTGTTCGGCGGGATCTCCGGCGACTGGAAGTACTCGCTGCGCAACCGGCTGGTCCCCGGCGCCCAGACCTTCCTCGGCGACGAGTCGCTGCGCTGGCCGGTACGCAACATCGGCAAGCTCGGCACCGACGTCTGGTCCGGCATCCCGACCACCGGCTTCAACATGCTCTACCTGCTGGACTTCCTGGACGTCAGCCCCACCCTCGACCTGATCGGCTTCGACTTCTACGAGAGCGGCGCCTACCGCGTCCCGGAGGCCATGAAGCTCGCGATCACGTCCGTGCACGAATACACCAGCGAGAAGGCATGGGTCATGCAGCGGGCCCAGAGCGTGACCGACATGAGGATCTCCCTGCGATGACCACGAACACCCTGACCGCGGCGCCCGTCACCGACGCGGCGGCCCTCACCGGCAAGCGCCGCATCGCCTTCGCGTCGTACGTCGACGAGAACTACCTGCCCGGCTTCCTGACCCTCCTCAGGAGCCTCGCGCTGTCCAACCCGAGCGTGTGCGAGGACTTCGTCGTCCTCTACGACGACCTGCGCCCCGGCTCGATAGCCAGGATCCGCGCCCTGCACCCGCGGATCGTCCTCAAGCGCGTCAACGACACGCACTACGACGCGTACAAGAAGGGCGACCAGGACAACTACCTCGTCCGCAAGGCCTACTTCATCCTCGACGTGTTCCGCATCCGGGAGTACGACACCGTCATCACCCTCGACACCGACATGGTGGTACTGGGCGATCTGCGCGAACTCCTGGAGCTGCGCGAGGGGTTGGCGGCCGTCCCGCAGTTCTTCTACGGGCAGCACAAGCTCAACTCGGGGCTCCTGGTCATCCAGCGCGAGTACCTGAGCGACGCGTTCTGCGCCAAGCTCGACAAGTGCGGCCGCTCCGGTGACTACGAGCTCGACAAGCACGACCAGGGCATCCTCAACGCCGTCCTCGACGGCGACTTCGTGCGCCTCGACCCGCGCTTCAACTTCGTCAAGCGGCGGCTCTCCGGCGACCTGCCCGTCCCGGACGACACCGCGATCCTGCACTTCACCGGCCGCCACAAGCCGTGGCAGGGCGGCGAGGCCGGGTACAGCCAGGCCGAGGACAAGTGGCGCGAGTACGAGCTGTCCGACGCCGCGTTCCAGGCGGCCTACCTGGAGTCCGGCGGCGGCCTCCACCACGACCTGGTCGTCCACTTCGGCATCCCGCACGTCCAGCGCACCGGCGACGTCGAGGTGGCCCGCAAGGTCGCCGCCGCGCACATCGCGAACGGCGACTACCAGGACGCGGTCGACATCCTGAGCGGGGTCCGCATCCCGCTGGACGAGGCCTGGCCGCACGAGGTGCTCGGGCACGCCCTGATGAGCGTCTCCCGCTACGAGGAGGCCAAGGCCCAGCTGCTGCTGGCCACCGCCGCCCCGAACCGGGCCGCCACCGCCTACGCCCGGCTCGCACAGATGGCGTGGGTGCAGGGCGACCACACCGAGGCGCTGCGGTACGCCACCGCCGGTATCACCGTCGACCCGACGCACCGGCCGAGCCGGCTGTGGGCCCAGCGGGCCGCCGCCGTGCCCTCGCAGGAGCGGGGCAGTGCCGAGGACCAACTGGCCCACGTGGCCTTCTACATGGACCGGCAGGGCAACGCGGGCGACAAGCTCCTCCCGGAGACCGTCCGCCTCGCCTTCGGCCCCGACACCACGTCCCGCCGCTGGCACTCCGTCCACGCCCACCGCCTCTTCGACGAGGCGGCGCTGGAGCGCGTCAACGCCCGCCGGGGCCTGGTCATCGGCGGGGGCGGCCTGTTCATCCCGGACACCATGCCGAACGGCAACAGTGCCTGGCAGTGGAACGTCCCGGATGCCCTGCTCAACCGCATCGACGTCCCGATCGCGGTCTTCGCCGTCGGCTTCAACGCCTTCGACGGCCAGTCCTACCGGGCCAACCGCTTCCGCGAGTCACTGCTCCACCTCGTCGAGCGCTCCGCCTTCTTCGGCCTGCGCAACCACGGTTCCATCGAGAAGGTCCGGGCCATGCTGCCCGCGCACCTGCACGACAAGGTCCGCTTCCAGCCCTGCCCCACCACGGTCATGCGCCAGCTGGTGGCGGGCTGGCAGGACCCGGCCGAGCGGGACGACACGATCCTGATCAACGCCGCCTACGACCGCGCGGGCCTGCGCTTCGGCCACGACTACGCCTACTTCCTCGCCCAAATGGCCCAGGCCGTACGGGACTTGGGGAAGTTCGGCGAGGTGAAGTGCGTGGCGCACTCGCTCGACGACGAGAAGATCGCCTTCGACCTGCGCCGCGAGCACGGCATCTCGATGCCCGTCATCCCGATGTACGACTTCGAGAACGACGAGATCCGCGACCTGTACGCCCGCACCAAGCTGGTCATCGGCATGCGCGGCCACGCCGGCATGATCCCGTTCGGTGTCGGCACGCCGATCATCAGCCTGATCTCGCACCCGAAGATGGCGTACTTCCTGCGGGACATCGAGCGCCCGGAGTGGGGCGTCTCGGTCCACGACCGCCACCTCGCCGCGAGGCTCGTGGAACGGGCGAAGGACCTCCTCGCCGACCACGCCAAGACGGTCGCCGACGTCCACGGCCGCCAGCAGGAGCTGTGGAAGGTCACCGAGGCGAACGCGGCCGACCTGCGGGTGATCCTGGGCTCGTGACCCGGGGGAGCTGAGAGACCGCGGGCCCCCACGGCACAGGGGGCCCGCACCTCGCCCGGGCGGCTCAGTCCTCCGGGAGGGTTTCCAGCACCAGGTCGACGGCCTCCCGCGCCGTCGTCACCCGGCCCACCGCGTCCTGCCGGGTCGGGCCCATCACGAAGTACGTGCCGCCGTACTCGGACAGCACGAAGCGGGCGTCCCAGGTCCACGGGTACTCGGGCGTGCGGCTGAAGTGCAGCTCGCCCATCCCGATCCAGGGAAACCGGCGCCGCAGTCGGGGCTCCGCCCAGGCCAGGTCCAGCAACTCCGCCCGTACGCGCCCGTCGGCCCGTGCCCTGCGCCAGCCCTCCGCCACCGCCGCATTCGTGTCCACGGGGCCATCATCGGCGGCCGACGGTCCTGCGCACCAGCTTGTCCAGGAACGACGGCTCCTTGGCGTAGGCCTTCTTCAGCTGCTCGAAGTGATCCGCCCGGGTGCGGCTCAGATACTCGTCCGACTGGAGCGGCTTGGCTATGGACCAGGCCCGCCGGTGCTGGCCGTCGTAGTGGGCGACGTACGCCTTCGACAGCTCCAGGACGGACTTGAAGGGGATGCCGCCGGTGTGGTCGCGGTCGATCCTGTCCTGGACGGCGGAGATGAGCGCGAGCTTCTCGTCGACCGTGTAGTCGTCCTCGGTGATCCGCTTGAGGACGTCCGCCGGGACCGGCTTCGTCACCTCGAAGGCGAGCGTGGAGCGGATCGGCGGCCCGGCGATCTCGATGTACGGCAGCAGCGCGCCGGTGCTGTGGTGCAGCCACGGCAGCCGGGGACCGGCGAAGTCCTGGTGCAGGACGACCGTGCCGACCTGCATCCGGCTCAGGAACCGCTCCGAGACGCAGCGGAAGACCCGGGCCGTCTTGGCGATGTCGATGTGCAGGAACTCCACCGGGGTGGTGTCCTCCGGGTCCGAGGTCTGCCACAGGTCACCGGCGTGGATCTCGATGAAGGGCAGGAACGGGCCGAGGCGGCGCTCGAAGTCGGCCAGGAAGGAGTTGTCGTCGTCCGGCTTGTGACCGGAGTCGAAGAACTTCTCCGAGGCGAACGTGCCCTTGCCGACGCGGAAGAAGTCGTACGCGTGCAGCCGGCTCTTCCGCGTGTCGAACACGGGGCTCTCGCTCAGCCCCAGCGCGAGGGCGTACGTCGAGCCGCCGCCCCCGGAACCGAGTTCGACGATCTGCCCCTGGCCCGTGAGGTGGTGGCGCCCCAGCAGGTACAGGAATTCCAGCTCCCAGGTGCTGCACTGGGTGTACGGGAGGTTCTCCGGCAGCTCGACGCTGTCGAAGAGGGAGTAGAGCCGGCCGAGCTTCGTCATGAGGGCCTCACGGGATTCGGAGAGCGGTGCCCGTGATCCTAGGGACCTCGAACACCGCTTCACCATTGAATCAACGGAGTAACTCGATCATTGGGCTGTATTTCCATGCCCTTTCCGGGGAGTTCATGTCCGATTCGCTCAGCGCTTCACGGCCTTCTTCAGCGCCCGGGCCTGACGGACGACCCGGCGGGCCGTCGAGTTGTGCGGCAGGAACGCCAGCCGCTCCGGGATACCGCCGGGCAGGCCCAGCGAGGTGAGGCGCTTCTTCCTGAAGTAGCGCTGGGTGCGCGGGCGCAGCCGCTTGGCGAGGTACTTCTCCGCCGTCGCGCGCCGCGCGGGGTAGATGCGGTCCTGCTGGGTGAATCCGACCGCGGCGATCAGCTCGGTCAACTCCTCGGCGGGCAAGGGCTCCTCGCCCTTGCGCTGCTCCAGGTCCGGCAGCACCGCGTCGGCCAGCACCACCGGGACGCGGTTGCTGTTCTGGTACGGGGTCAGCCGGTCCAGCAGCGTCTCGGTGCCGATGCGGGCGACCGGGAGGTCGTAGAACTCGGCGGCCGTGAACAGGGCCGTGGAGAAGCAGCCGACGACCAGTCCGGGGCGGGCCTTCTCGAAGAGCACCTCGGCGAGGACGGGAGTGTCGAGGACGGTGAGGTCGACGCCCAGCTTCTCCGCCTCCGTCTCCAGGGCCCGGCTGAAGCGGGCCGGTGCGGTGGGGTGCGGTTTGAACACGACGGACCGGTGCCCGCGGTCGACCGCGCCGCGCAGCATCCGCACGTGCAGGTTCTCCTCCTGGTCCGCGGAGAGGATGTTCAGCGCGGACAGGTACTGGCCCAGCAGCAGCGCCGAGTTGTCGGGCAGTACCGGCAAGTCCTCGACGGTGTCGGCGAGTTCGCGGAGGACCTTCAGGAAGGCGCCCGTCGGGACGATCTGGGCGGGCACGTCGAACTCGGTGAGCAGCAGGGGCGTGAGGCCCGGCACCAGGTCCAGGTGGAGCAGGCGGCGGACGCGCGTGCCGACCAGCGGGTCGAGCTTGTTGCGGGTCGGGCCGTAGCTCATCAGGCCGTCCGCGTAGACGTGCACGGGGGCGCCGGTGAACAGCTGGGCCACGGTCAGTGCCGGGGTGACCTGGATGGACTCCAGGACCAGCTCCACCCGGTCGTCCCCGAGCCCCCACAGCAGCCGCAGATAACGCTCGAAGAGCGGGATGTCGTCGGCGCGCGGCGTCCAGGCACCGGGGTGGAAGGGGCGGATGGCCTCGTTCCAGGACAGCACCGCGTCGAAGTGGGCGCGCAGCGGCTCGAAGCCGGGCATCCGGTCGAGCGGGAGCGTGGTCTCGGGGGTCGCCGAGTTGTTGAACACCAGCAGCACCCGGCGCTCGGCCTCGTCGAAGAGGTCGGAGTCGACGGCGGCGGCCAGCGTGGCCGCCCCGTACAGCGTGGAGGCGCAGAAGATCTGGGTCGTGGGCATCTCAGGCAGCCGCCTTCGCTGTGCTGATCCTGCGCCGCAGCCGCCGCAGCTTGGCGGAGCGGCGCAGGTCCATCGTGTCGAGTACCTCGCCGAGCATGTCCTGCGGCATCCGCTTGATCGCCGCCGCACTGCGCGTGCGCAGCTCCTTGGCGACGGCCGGCTCCCACTTGGCCTCGTCGGAGAGATGGTGGGCGATGATCGCGCAGTAGGTGCGCACGGCCTTGGGGAGCAGCTTGTCCGCGTCCCGGTCGGCGGCCGTCTCCTCGATGACCTGGTCGAAGGCCCGGATGAAGTCCAGCTGGCGGGCGTCGCCGATCTGCGTGAGCGAGGACGCCACCCCGCGCCGGTAGAACACGCCCAGCAGGCTCACCACGGCGAACGACTCGGCCTCGCGGTGCAGCTTCCAGATCCAGGGCCGGTCCTCGGCGGTCCGCAGCCCGTCCGTGAAGTGCAGCAGCCCCTTGTCGAGGAGCCGGCGGTGATACACCCCCGCCCACGCGTACGCGTAGTCCACGGACGTCGTCCGGTCGGCGGGCAGGATCGCGTCGCGCGGGTTGAGCACCGCACCGCGCAGCCCGACCGGGGCGCGGTGCACGGACCGCGCGCGGGCGGTCGCCTGCACATGGTCGGTCCGTACGAAGTCGCAGCCCATCCCCTCGATGGCGGCCACCAGCTCGGCGAAGTAGCCCGGCGCGAGCCAGTCGTCGCCGTCCAGGAAGGTCAGGTACTCGCCGGTCGCCGCGTCGAGGCCGGTGTTGCGGGCGGTGGCGAGACCCCCGTTCGTCTCATGGCGGATATATCTCACCCGCGCGACATCCGAAAGCGACTCGGCCGCCCGTTCGAGAATGGCGGGCGTTTCATCCTTCGATTTGTCGTCGACGAGGATGAACTCGAAGTCGCTCCGGGCGTTGAGCCGCAGACTTCTGAGGGTTTCCGGGGCGTATTGCTGCACGTTGTAGAACGGCACGATCACGGAGAGCTTTGGCACCCGAGAAACGCTAGAAGGCCGTCCGGCAGGGCAACTTGACGCCGATGGTACGGAGGGTGAACTCGATGTGTCGGAATGGTGCATCCCATGTACTTCCGGGGCTTTGACGGGCCAGTTCGGTTCTCGGTGGGCTGTTGTTAACTTTTCGTTGATTCGCGGTTGGGCCACACCTAGGAATTGCTTCCTAGCGTCTTCGACGTGCCAGCAAGTACGCCAGCAACTTCAACGACGCCGCTGCGAATCGCGGTCCTCGCGGACTCCGACACCCGCTGGAAATGGGGTGCGCTGACCGCCCATCGCATCGCACCGCGTGACGACGCGCAAGAGGCCCTCAGTCTGAGCGGCTTCCTGCTGCGCGGCCGCGCCACCCCCACCCCGCGCCAGCTCGCGGAGGTCGGGGTCGAGGCCGAGTCGCTGCGCGAGGTGACGTCGGTGGAGTTCCTGCGGGCGATGGCCGAGGAGTCGTACGACATCGTCGTGCTCGCCCTCGTGGGCGGGGGCGTGCAGGCGATGCTGCACGGTCTGAAGCGGGTGTGGGAGGGGCGGGCGGATCGCCCCGTCGTCGTCACCGGCTATGTCGGCGTCGTCTACGAGAAGCTCGCGGACGGACTGCTGCTGCGGCACGGCGCGGATCTGGTGCTGGCCAACTCCCGTCAGGACGCGGAGCGTTTCCGGTCCGTGTACGAGGGGGTCGGCGCCGACGCCTCGGCGGTGACCGAAGTGGCGCTGCCGTTCCTGGGCGGTGCGGCCTACGAGGGCGCTGCATCGTCCCGGGGGACAACCCCCGGACCCCCGGCCGAACGCCGCCCGTACACCGTGGTGTTCGCCGTCCAGCCGTCCGTGCCGGACAGCCGCAAGGACCGTACGTATCTGCTCAACCGGCTGATCAAGCATGCCCGGTTGCACCCCGAGCGCGAGGTGCTGCTGAAGCTGCGCTCCAAGCCGGGGGAGCACACCACGCACATCGAGGAGCAGCCGTACCAGAAGCTCGTCCAGCGGCTGGCTCCGCCGCCCAACTTCCGTCTCGTGTACGGGAACATGGGCGAGGTCCTGGACCGCACGGACCTGCTGGTGACCATCAGCTCGACGGCGGCTCTCGAATCCCTGCACCGGCGCATCCCGACGGTCGTCCTGACCGACCTGGGCGTGCGCGAGGTCCTCGGCAACCACCACTTCGTCGGCTCGGGGTGCCTCGCCTCCTGGGACCAGCTCGACGACGGGCACCGGCCGTCGCCGGACCCGGAGTGGGTGGCGCGGCAGGGGGTCGTGGCGGACGGTTCGTACGCCACCGCCTTCGACGCGGCGCGGGAGCGGATCGCGAAGCTGCTGGCCGGCGCGCTGCCGCCGCTGACGCCGTACTACACGCCGGCGACCGCGCCCGGCTATCTGCCCGGGATTCTGGCCCGTCATCACCTCGGCCCCGACGGCAGTCCGCTGCCGGGGGCTCCCGCCGCGGACAAGGAGCCCGGCGCCGTCCGGCAGATCGTGCGGCGGGCTGCGCGGGGCGCGTATCGGCACGGGGTGCAGCGGGTGGCTCCCGTCATCCGGCGGATGGGGGAGCTGTGAGCACCTACGAGAGTGCCGGGGCCGGCCGTGTTGCGGGTGCGGCGCCGTCGGGGCTTGTCGCGCGGTTCCCCGCGCCCCTTGAAGGCGGCTCCGCCGCCCCCTTCCAGAACCCTGCGCTAGGAGTGCAAGCCATGTCCAACCCGTCGGTACGCCGCGTTCTTGCGGTCATCCCCGCGCGCGGCGGCTCCAAGGGCGTGCCCGCGAAGAACCTCGCCCCCGTCGGTGGCGTGCCGCTCGTGGCGCGGGCCGTGCGGGAGTGCCGGGCGACCCGGCTCGTGACCGACGTCGTCGTCTCCACCGACGACCAGGCCATCGCCACCGCGGCCCGTGAGGCCGGCGCCGAGGTCGTGCTGCGGCCCGCCGCCATCGCCGGGGACACGGCGACCTCCGAGGCGGCCGTGCTGCACGCCATGGACACCCACGAGGCGCTGCACGGCGCGGCCGTCGACGTGGTGATGCTCGTGCAGTGCACCAGCCCCTTCATCGTCCGTGAGGACGTCGAAGCGGTCGCCGCGGCGGTCGTCGAGGGCGGGGCCGACACCGCGGTGACCGTCGCGCCCTTCCACGGCTTCATCTGGCGCGACGAGGTCGACTCCACGCAGGAGACCGGGGGTTACGGCGTCAATCACGACAAGGCCTACCGCCCGCGCCGCCAGGAGCGCCCCCAGGACCTGCTGGAGACCGGCGCCGCCTACGCGATGGACGCGGCCGGCTTCCGCAAGCACCAGCACCGCTTCTTCGGTCGCACCGAGCTCGTACGGACCGACCCCGCACGGGTGCTGGAGATCGACGACCCGCACGACCTCGCCCGGGCACGGGCCCTCGCGCCCCTGTTCGACGCCGACCGCCCCGGCGCGCTGCCGTCCTTCGCGGACGTCGACGCGGTCGTACTGGACTTCGACGGCACCCAGACAGACGACCGGGTGCTGATCGACGCCGATGGAAAGGAGTTCGTCTCCGTGCACCGCGGCGACGGACTCGGCATCGCGGCCCTGCGCAAGTCGGGCCTGAAGATGCTGATCCTCTCCACGGAGCAGAACCCGGTCGTCGCCGCCCGCGCACGGAAACTCAAGATCCCCGTGCTGCACGGCATCGACCGGAAGGACCTCGCCCTCAAGCAGTGGTGCGAGGAGCAGGGCATCGCGCCCGAGCGCGTGCTCTACGTCGGCAACGACGTCAACGACCTCCCGTGCTTCGCCCTCGTGGGCTGGCCCGTGGCGGTCGCGAGCGCCCACGACGTGGTACGCGGCGCCGCCCGTGCGGTCACCACCGTCCCCGGTGGCGACGGCGCGATCCGAGAGATCGCCAGCTGGATCCTCGGCCCCTCTCTCGACTCCCTCGACAAGTAAGGAACGTCTGTAGCCATGTCTGCCAACTCCCGTCTCCGCACCTTCGGTACCGAGCGCATCGCCGGACCCGGCCAGCCCGTCTACATCTGCGGCGAGATCGGCATCAACCACAACGGTGAGCTGGAGAACGCCTTCAAGCTCATCGACGTGGCCGCCGAGGCCGGCTGTGACGCCGTGAAGTTCCAGAAGCGGACCCCCGAGATCTGCACCCCGCGCGACCAGTGGGACATCGAGCGCGACACCCCCTGGGGCCGGATGACCTACATCGACTACCGCCACCGCGTGGAGTTCGGCGAGGACGAGTACCGCCAGATCGACGAGTACTGCAAGGAGAAGGGCATCGCCTGGTTCGCCTCCCCGTGGGACACCGAGGCCGTCGCCTTCCTGGAGAAGTTCGACGTCCCCGCCCACAAGGTGGCCTCCGCCTCCCTGACGGACGACGAGCTGCTCCGCGCCCTGCGCGCCACGGGCCGCACCATCATCCTCTCCACCGGCATGTCGACCCCGAAGCAGATCCGCCACGCGGTCGAGGTCCTCGGCTCGGACAACATCCTGCTCTGCCACGCCACGTCGACCTACCCGGCGAAGGCCGAGGAGCTCAACCTGCGGGTGATCAACACCCTCCAGGCCGAGTACCCGAACGTCCCGATCGGCTACTCCGGCCACGAGACGGGCCTCCAGACCACCCTCGCCGCGGTCGCCCTGGGCGCCACCTTCGTCGAGCGTCACATCACCCTCGACCGCGCGATGTGGGGTTCCGACCAGGCCGCCTCCGTCGAGCCGCAGGGCCTCACGCGCCTCGTCCGCGACATCCGCACCATCGAGGCCTCCCTCGGCGACGGCGTCAAGAAGGTCTACGACTCCGAGCTCGGCCCGATGAAGAAGCTGCGCCGCGTCACCGGTGTCGTGGCCGAGGCGGAGATCGCCGCGGCGGCGGGCGAGCCGGTCGGCGTCTGAAACCGAGTCTGGTCCATTGAGTCGCTTAGGGGACGGTAGTACGCCGATGAGCCGCCGCGCCGGATCCGCCGGCACCTCCACTCTCGCGTTCGTCGAGAGCCCGGTACAGCTGCTGAACGTGCTGGAGTGGGCGCACACGCAGGGAGTGTCCGGCACGGCGCCCGGCGCGGCCTCCGGCGGGGGGCTCACCCTCGTCGTCCTGTCCCCGACGGACCCGATGACCCGGGGCCAGCTGCGCCGCATGGCGGAGCTGGCCCGCGAAGAGGGGCACGAGGTCCGCTGGGAGGAGGCCCGGGGCGGTCCCGCGGCCCCCTTCCAGACGATCGGCGGCCTCGCGGGCATGCTCCGCAAGGCCGGCCGGGTCGTGCTCGGCGACCCGTTCTCGCGCTACGTACAACTGCTGCTGACGATCACCCGGGCCGGCGAGCTGGTGGTGGTCGACGACGGCACGGCCACGATGGAGTTCGTGGCCCAACTGGCCCGCGGCGAACGCCTGGTGCGCTGGCACCGCAAGGGCGGCCGCCCGGGCCCCCGCGACCTGGTCTTCGCCCCGGTGTCGTCGGTGGCCCGCAAACGCCTGACGCCGTCCGGCGACCGCCGGGTCGAGATCTTCTCCTCGATGCCGATGGGGGAGAAGCCGGAGGGCGTGACGGTGGTCGCCAACACCTTCGCCTGGACCCGCTCCCGCTTCGGCCCGCCCCGCATCACCAAGGGCGCCGACATGGTCGGTACGTCGCTGGTGGAGACCGGGGTGGTGGACGGTGACGCGTATCTGGAGGCGGTGAAGCTGCTGTCCAAGACGCACGGCACCACCCGCTACTTCGCCCACCGCCGCGAGAGCGCGGAGAAACTGCACCGGCTGGCGGTGGAGACAGGGCTTGAGGTGGTCCGCCCCGACCTCCCCCTGGAGCTGATCGCCCGCAGGGGCCCGATCGGCCGTACGATCCTCAGCTTCCCGTCCACGGTGGTCCACACCCTGCCGCTCGCCCTCGCCGGCACGGAGGTCAAGGTCGCGGTCTGCGACATCGACCCGGCGTGGCTGACGGAGAACGCGTCACCGCGGGCGCAGGGGTTCCTGTCCGGGGTGACGGGAACGGCGAGGGACGTGACGAGACTGTCGGCGGTGGCGGCGGTGTGACGCCCGCGTCCGCGGGTCACCCGTCCTTGCGGGCGAGGACGTAGGCCTTCCGGTACTTCTCCTGCCCCTGCGGCTCGCGCACGGTACGGCTGTGCAGCTGCATCCCGGCGGCGGTGAGCAGCTCGACGACGTCCTCCGGCCTGCGCCAGTAGTAGTCGAGCGAGATGGCATGCCCGAACCGCTCGTCGAGATGCAGGTGATCGCTCTCCTCGTCGTACTGGAAGGCGAGCAGCAGATAGCCGCCGGGCGCGAGGACGCGCCGGAACTCCTGGAACACGCCGGGGAGTTGATCGTCCGGCACATGAATGGTCGAGTACAGCGCGGCGATCCCACCGAGTGTGCCGTCCGGCAGGTCGAGGGCGGTCATGGACCCGAGATGAAACCGGAGTTCGGGATAGGTCTGCCGGGCTTTCGCCACCATCCGCGACGAGACATCGACCCCGAACACGGGCACCCCGAGCGCATGCAACCGCGCGGTGACGACCCCCGGCCCACTCCCCACATCGGCGACCGGCTCCCGCCCCCGCTCCTTCACCAACTCCGCGAACCCGCTGATCAGGGCCCGGTCGAAGGTATGGACCCCGGCCCAGTCCGCGCACTGCTCGGCGTAGTCGTCGGCGATCGTGTCGTAGGCGGCACTGGTGGCCCGTATGAAAGCGGGGATCTCGGCGGTCATGGGGGCACCCTAGCGAGGGGCCACGACAGCGGGGTGAAGATGATGGGGCCTGTTCGGGAAGGATGATGCGGTGGGGGAGAGACGGCGCGGATGGATGACTTCAGCGAGCTGCGCTCCCGCGGTCAGGGACATCTGGAAGTGGACCTGCCGGGTGGCACGTACCCCTACCTGACCTTGAGCTTTCGCGCCGAGCACGCGGTCGTTCACCTGTTCACCGACGAGGAGACCGTGTCCCTGCTGGTCGGGGACGGCACCGTGGCGTGGGACGAGACGGTCGAGGTTCCGGTCATGGAGGAACTGGCGATCTTCACGGGGTACTTCGTCATGGGCGTCGACCGCGCGTGGGACGTCGTGCACAGCTTCCTCCGGACGGGGTCGTTCACCGGGCTGGGGGAGTGGGTGGAGCTGTGACCGAGGTCGGTCGCTCCTCGTCCGCCGTCCAGGTGAACCCCGCCAGCCCGCCCGGGCCGCTCTCCTCTTCCGGCACCGACCGGTCCCGCCTCCGTCGCACCAGCCACACCACCGCCCCCAGCGCCCACCCCGCCGCGATCATCAGGACCAGCGTCGCCAGGCCCAGGCCCACCGTGCCGTAGAAGCCGACCCTCGCCAGCAGGCCCGGGACCTTCTCCTCGCCGCAGCCGCACGCCTGCCAGCCGTCTGCCAAGGGGGTCGTCGGGGCCGTCGTGATCGTCATGCCGGGAATCTGCCCCGCCCTCTCACCTCCGTCACCCCGCGTGGCGGAATCGTCGCGCGGCGGTGATGATTCCGGGACCGGAACAAGCGTCTCAGTGGAGGCAGGGTGGATTCCCGGCGTGGCGCGGTCCCGACAGGTGAACAAGGCCGACGGGACGGCGGCGCGACGTGGTATCCCAGGAGGAGTGGGTGAGTGACGGATGGGGCCGGAGGCCTTCGATCAAGGCAGTCGCAGGTCAGCCGGCGCTCAGCCGAGGGTCACTCTCCGTGGATCGACGTGAAGCACAAGATCCATCCGGCCGGAAAGCCGGGCGAGTTTACCCATCCAAGCCGATACGTATGCGCCCAGCGGCCAGATTTTCTTCCCCTAACGGGTTGAACTTTTGTTGATCGAGGGTCAGTTGGCCACTCGGGCGTCCTACCCTTCAGAGGGTGAAGCAATTGATGTCCCAAGAGCCTGAGGCCGAGCCAGTCGGGGAAGCCGTGCTTCCCGGCACGCTGCCCGAGAATCTGCGTGCCGAACTCGTCGCGTTCCGACGCGACTTGCACATGCACCCCGAACTCGGCAACCAGGAGTTCCGCACGACCGCGGCCATCAAGGCGCGGCTCGAGAAGGCCGGGCTGCACCCCCGCGTCCTCCCCGTAGGCACCGGGCTCATCTGTGACATCGGTGAGTGGGACGGCGGCAAGCCGATGCTCGCGCTCCGTGCCGACATCGACGCCCTGCCCATTCCGGACACGAAGAGTGAGTGCGCGTACCGCTCCACCGTGCCCGACCGGGCGCACGCGTGCGGACACGACGTGCACACGACCGTGGTGCTCGGCGCCGGACTCGTCCTCGCCGACCTGCACCGGCAGGGCCGGCTGCCCCGCCCCGTGCGGCTGCTCTTCCAGCCCGCCGAGGAGGTCCTCCCCGGCGGCGCCGCCGACGCCATCGAGTGCGGCGTGCTGGACGGGGTCGGGAAGATCATCGCCGTGCACTGCGACCCGAGGGTCGACGCCGGGCGGATCGGCCTGCGCACCGGCGCCATCACCTCCGCCTGCGACCGGCTGGAGGTCTCCCTGGACGGCCCCGGCGGCCACACCGCCCGGCCGCACCTCACCACCGACCTCGTCACCGCCGCCGCCCGCGTCGTCGTCGACGTGCCGGCCGTGGTCGCCCGGCGCGTGGACAGCCGCAGCGGACTCGCCCTGACCTGGGGACGCATCGAATCCGGCCACGCGCCCAACGTCATCCCGCAGCACGCCGAGCTGTCCGGAACCGTGCGCTGCCTGGACCTGGACGCCTGGCGTCAGGCGCCCGACATCGTCGTCGCCGCGATCGACGAGATCGCCAATCTGCACCGCGCCAAGTCCGAGATCAACTACGTGCGGGGCGTCCCGCCCGTCGTCAACGACCCCGAGGTCACCGAGCTGCTGCGGGACGCCATGACCGCGCGGCGCGGCGCGCAGTCCGTCGAGGGCACCGAGCAGAGCCTCGGCGGCGAGGACTTCTCCTGGTACCTGGAGCATGTGCCGGGCGCCATGGCCCGCCTCGGCGTCCGCACCCCCGGTGAGCGGACCGTCCGCGACCTCCACCAGGGCGACTTCGACGCCGACGAGTCGGCCATCACCGTGGGCGTGGAGATGTTCACCGCGGCCGCGCTGCTGGACGGCGCCTCCTGAGGCCGTAGCGGAGAGATCGTGTGAAGGGGCACCGGTCCGAGATCACCTTTGGTGCCCCTTCGTCCCCTTGTGTCACCCGCGCGTAACCGGGTTCTCGCGAACGTAACCCGCTGTCGGCACGGTTCGATAACGGCCACGAGAAACCCCGTTCCCCTCCCCTTCTACGCGCGTTACTGTGCGCCGAAATCGCCACCGTTGGCGGCACATTGGGGTTTGCGGGGCCGTTCGACGGTGCCGTGGGGATGAAGGGGTGCTTGCTGTGCGTCGGATATCTCGGAGGACCAGGTTCTCCCAAGCAGTAGTAGCCGTGTCGGTCATCGCCCTCGCGGCCGTCGGGTGCGGTGAGTCCAGCACCAAGGCCGACAGTGACAAGGCGTCCACCTCGGCGGACGGCAAGTACTCGGGCAAGGGCATCGGGCTCGCGTACGACATCGGCGGCAAGGGCGACCAGTCCTTCAACGACGCCGCCTACGCCGGCTTCCAGAAGGCCGAGAAGGAATTCGGCATGGGCGGCAGGGACATCGAGCCGCAGGACGGCGAGTCCGACGCGGACAAGATCCAGCGCCTGGAGCAGCTCGCCAAGGCCGGCTACAACCCCATCATCGGCGTCGGCTACATCTACGCGCCGGCGGTGAAGGAGGTCGCCGCGAAGTACCCGAAGATCACGTTCGGCGTCATCGACGACGAGCAGGTGAAGGCCGCCAACGTCGCCGACATGGTCTTCTCCGAGGAGCAGGCCTCCTACCTCGCGGGTGTCGCCGCCGCCAAGGCCTCCAAGGCCAAGCACGTCGGCTTCATCGGCGGTGTGGACATCCCCCTGATCCACAAGTTCGGCGCGGGCTTCAAGCAGGGCGTCCAGTCCGTCGACCCGAAGATCAAGATCGAGTCGCAGTACCTGACCGAGACCCCGGCCGAGGGCGGCTTCTCCAGCCCCGACAAGGGCAAGGAGGCGGCCAGCGGCCAGATCGAGAAGGGCGCCGACGTCATCTACCACGCCGCCGGTCTCTCCGGTCAGGGCGTGATCTCCGAGGCCGCCGCCAAGAAGGTGTGGGCCATCGGCGTGGACTCCGACCAGTACAACCAGAGCGCGCTGAAGAACTACAAGGACTACATCCTCGGCTCGGCACTGAAGAACGTCGGCGGCGCGGTCTACGACCTCGCCAAGTCCGTCTACGAGGGCAAGCCCCTCACCGGCGTCCAGCGCGGCGACCTGAAGTCCGGCGGCGTCGGCTTCGCCGACTCCAACCCGAAGTACAAGGCCATGACGGACGTCGTCGCGGCCGTCGAGAAGGCCAAGCAGGACATCATCGACGGCAAGGTCACGGTCAAGACCACCGACTAAGCCCCGCAGGGACCCCCGGATACGCCCGCCCGGGCCCCATTGCAGCTCATACGCCCCTTGCCTCCCGCAAGGGGCGTACTGCTGTCCGTAATCTGTGTTGCATCTGCGGCCACAGCTCGATAACGGACCGGACAGAAGGGGTTTTCCGTCTGGTCTACGCGCGTTACGCTGCGGCGGAACCAGCGCCTGGTTTGGGCGCTTGCACAAAGGAGTCTCGTTCCATGCGCCGGGTGTCCCGTATCACGGTTGCAGGCGTTGCAACCGCAGCCCTCGCTCTGACCGCGTCCGCGTGCGGCAGCTCGTCCAGCGAGTCGTCGAACAGCGACAGCAAGAACCTGGGCCTCGCCCTGGCCTACGACGTCGGCGGCAAGGGCGACCAGTCCTTCAACGACGCCGCGACCGCCGGCATGGAGAAGGCCGACAAGGAGTTCGGTTACAAGTCCAACGCCGTCGAGCCGCAGGACGGCGAGTCGGACGCGGACAAGGTGCAGCGCCTGGAGAACCTGGCCAAGCAGGGCTACAACCCGGTCATCGGTGTCGGCTTCGCCTACGCGCCCGCCGTCAAGGAGGTCGCGGCCAAGTACCCGAAGACCACCTTCGGTGTCGTCGACGACGAGCAGATCAAGGCCGACAACGTCGCCGACCTCGTCTTCTCCGAGGAGCAGGCCTCCTACCTGGCCGGCGTCGCCGCCGCCAAGACCACCAAGACCAACGTGGTCGGCTTCATCGGCGGTGTGGACGTGCCGCTGATCCACAAGTTCGAGGCCGGCTTCAAGCAGGGCGTCGCCGACACCAAGAAGGGGGTCACGGTCAAGTCGCAGTACCTGACCGAGACCGCCGCCGAGGGTGGCTTCTCCAGCCCGGACAAGGGTGAGGCCGCCGCCGAGGGCCAGATCGACGACAAGGCGGACGTCGTCTACGCCGCCGCCGGTCTGTCCGGCCAGGGCGTCATCAAGGCCGCCAACGCGCACAAGGTCTGGGCGATCGGCGTCGACTCCGACCAGTACAAGCAGGACGCGCTCAAGGCGTACAAGGACTCGATCCTGACCTCCGCCATGAAGAACGTCGAGGGCGCGGTCTACGACCTGGCCAAGTCGGTCAAGGACGGCAAGCCCGAGACCGGCGTCATCCGCGGCAGCCTCTCCAACGGCGGCGTGAGCCTGTCCAACTCCAACCCGGTGTTCGCGGACAACAAGGACACCCAGGCCGCGATCGAGAAGGCCGTCACGGGCATCAAGGACGGCTCCATCAAGGTGAAGACCTCCTGACCCCACCCGGTCACAGGCCTTGGCCAAATAAGCGCTGTAATGGCAGCGTTACGGCCGCGGAACGGGGTGCGGAGACGATGCTCTTCGCGCCCCGTTCGCGCGGCAGAATGCTCGGAACGGATCGTTGGCCGAAAATGGACGATCAGGTCCGGGCACTATTTAAAGCAGGGGCGCTACGCGCGTAGAGTGGCCCCTTCCACAAGGAGAGTGCGCCATCGACGCGACCAGCAGCCCGCCTCCGCCGCACATCGACCATTCGACGATCGCGGTCGAGCTGGCGGGGATCACCAAGCGGTTCCCGGGTGTCGTCGCCAACCACGACATCCACCTGACGGTACGAAAGGGCACCGTCCATGCCCTCGTCGGCGAGAACGGCGCCGGCAAGTCGACCCTGATGAAGATCCTCTACGGCATGCAGAAGCCGGACGAGGGCACCATCGCGGTCGCCGGCGCACAGGTGACCTTCGGCAGCCCCGCCGACGCCATCGCCCGCGGCATCGGCATGGTCCACCAGCACTTCATGCTCGCCGACAACCTCACCGTCCTGGAGAACGTGGTCCTGGGCAGCGAGAAGCTGTACGGCATCGGCGGCGGCGCCCGTAAGAAGATCAAGGAGATCTCCGACCGCTACGGGCTCAACGTGCGCCCCGACGTCCTCGTCGAGGACCTCGGTGTCGCCGAGCGCCAGCGCGTCGAGATCCTCAAGGTCCTCTACCGCGGCGCCAGCACCCTCATCCTCGACGAGCCCACCGCCGTCCTCGTGCCGCAGGAGGTCGACGCGCTCTTCGACAACCTGCGCGAGCTCAAGTCCGAGGGCCTGTCGGTCATCTTCATCTCCCACAAGCTGGGCGAGGTGCTGTCCGTCGCCGACGACATCACCGTCATCCGGCGCGGTACGACCGTCGGTACGGCCGTCCCCGCCGAGACCACCCCGCGCCAGCTCGCCGAGATGATGGTCGGCAGCGAGCTGCCCACCCCGGAGACCGCCGAGTCGACCGTCACCGACCGGGCCGTCATCGAGGTCGCGGGCCTCACCGTCTACGCCAGCGGCGGCGCCTCCCTGGGCGTCGACGCCGAGCCGTCCGGCGGCGTCGGCCTGGCCGCCGAGGGCGGCGAGGTCAAGAAGGTCCTCGACGACGTCACCTTCACCATCCACGCCGGTGAGGTCATGGGCATCGCCGGTGTCGAGGGCAACGGCCAGACCGAGCTCATCGACGCGCTGATCGGCACCAAGAACGCCGACTCCGGCACCATCGCCTTCCTCGGCGAGGACATCACCCCCTGGCCCACCCGGAAGCGCCGCGAGTCCGGCGTCGGCTACATCCCCGAGGACCGCCACCGCCAGGGCCTGCTCCTGGAGTCCCCCCTCTGGGAGAACCGCATCCTCGGCCATGTCACCGAGGCCCCCAACGCCAAGGGCGTCTGGCTCAACCCCAAGGGCGCCCAGGCCGACACCCGCCGGATCGTCGAGGAGTACGACGTCCGCACCCCCGGCATCGACGTCACCGCCGCCTCCCTGTCCGGCGGCAACCAGCAGAAGCTGATCGTCGGCCGCGAGATGAGCCACAGTCCGAAGTTCCTGATCGCCGCCCACCCCACCCGCGGTGTGGACGTCGGCGCGCAGGCCCAGATCTGGGACCGCATCCGCGACGCCCGCCGCGAGGGCCTGGCGGTGCTGCTGATCTCCGCCGACCTGGACGAGCTCATCGGCCTGTCGGACACCCTGCGGGTGATCTACGACGGCAGGCTGGTCGCCGACGCCAACCCCGCGACGATCACCCCCGAGGAGCTCGGCTCCGCGATGACCGGTGCCGCGTCCGGACACCTTGAGCACGTAGAGAACGGCGCGGAAGCAGCCGCCGAATCCGCCCCGGAGGACGAGGCCCGATGAAGAAGTTCGACAAGGAGCGCCTGCTCCTCGCCGTGGCCGGTCCGGCCCTGGCGCTCGTCGCGGCGATCCTGCTGACCTCGGTCGTGCTGATCGCCTCCGGCAAGAGCCCGATCGAGCCCTACCGGCTGATGATCGAGCAGGCCGGCTACTCCGACGTCCAGGTTCTGATCATCAACCAGGCGTCGATGTACTACATCGCCGCCCTCGCGGTCGCCCTCGGCTTCCGCATGAACCTCTTCAACATCGGCGTCGACGGCCAGTACCGCCTCGGCGCCATGATGACCGCCGTCGTCGGCGCCCACGTCGCTCTGCCGGCCGCCCTCCAGGTGCCCCTGCTGCTCCTGGTCGGCGCGCTCACCGGCGCCATGTGGGCCGGTATCGCGGGCGTCCTGAAGGTGACCCGGGGCGTCAGCGAGGTCGTCGCGACGATCATGCTGAACTCGATTGCCACCAGCCTCATCGGCTACCTCACCCTCACCGACAACTGGGGCGTCCCGCTCGGCGACAACGTCACCACCGGTGTGATGAAGGAGTCCGGCTGGGTCCCCGGCATCGACCTCGGCTCCGACGTCGGCGAGATCTACGGCCTGGTCTTCCTCGCCATCGCCATGGGCATCGGCTACTGGTTCGTCCTCAACCGCACCCGCTTCGGCTTCGACCTGCGCGCCACCGGTGCCTCCGAGACCGCCGCCGCGGCCTCGGGCGTCAACGCCAAGCGCATGGTCCTCACCGCGATGCTGATCTCCGGCGCCGTCGCCGGCATCTCCGGCCTGCCGCTGCTGCTCGGCGACGCCCACACGTACAGCCTCAGCTTCCCGGCCGGTCTCGGCTTCACCGCCATCGGCATCGCCCTGCTGGGCCGCAACAACCCCGGCGGCATCGCACTCGCCGCCCTGCTGTGGGCCTTCCTCGACAAGGCGTCCCCCGCGCTCGACTACGCGACTCCCGAGCCGTACGAGAAGGAGATCGCCACGATCATGCAGGGCCTGATCGTGTTCGCGGTCGTCATCTCCTACGAGGTCGTCCGCACCTGGGGCCTGCGCCGGCAGCAGAAGCGCGTCGGTGAGGAACTCGCCGCGGCCGCCGCCCAGAACACCAAGAAGGAGGTGGCGGTCTGATGAGCACCGCGACCATCGCCAAGGCACCGGCGAAGCAGCCCGGCAAGGGCGGCCGCCGCATGTCGCTGCCCGTCCTCCTCCTGATCATCTCGGGCGTCCTGATCCTGACGTCGATCGTCCGCCTCATCACCGGCGCGGACGGCATCACCTCCACCGGCCAGATGTCCACCGCCCTGCGCGCGGCCGTCCCGATCGGCCTCGCCGGCCTCGGCGGTCTGTGGGCCGAGCGGGCGGGCGTCGTCAACATCGGCCTCGAAGGCATGATGATCCTCGGCACCTGGTTCGGCGCCTGGGCCGGCTACCAGTGGGGCCCGTGGACCGGCGTCGTCGTCGGCATCATCGGCGGCGCGCTCGGCGCCGTCCTGCACGCCATCGCCACGGTCACCTTCAACGTCAACCACATCGTCTCCGGTGTGGCCCTGAACATCCTGGCCCTCGGCACCACCCGCTATCTGTCGAAGTTCACCTTCGAGGACGCCCCGCAGGGCTCCTCCAAGCAGTCCCCGCCGATCGACTCGCTCGGCACCTTCGACGTGCCCGGGCTGTCCAGCTGGCTGGAGACCCTCAACCAGAAGCACTGGTTCCTGATCTCCGACATCGCCGGCCTCGTCGGCGGTCTGATCACCGACCTGTCGCCGCTCACCGTCGTCGCCGTCGCCCTCGTACCCGCCACCTGGTACGTGCTGTGGCGCACCTCGTTCGGTCTGCGGCTGCGCTCCTGCGGCGAGAACCCGATCGCGGCCGAGTCCCTCGGCGTCAACGTCTACAAGTACAAGTACATCGCCGTGATCATCTCCGGCGGCTTCGCCGGCCTCGGCGGTGCCTTCCTGTCGATCGTGTCGTCCAACGTGTACCTCGACGGCCAGACGGCCGGCCGCGGCTACATCGGTCTCGCCGCGATGATCTTCGGCAACTGGATGCCGGGCGGACTCGCCCTCGGCGCGGGCCTGTTCGGCTACACCGACAGCCTCAAGCTGCGCGGCGGCACCACCAACGTCCACGCGCTGATCCTGCTGCTCGCGATCCTGCTGGTGTTCGGCGTCGCGTACCTCGTCTGGAAGAAGAAGTACGTCCCCGCCGCCATCACCGCCGCGATCTCGGCCCTGATGTTCGTCTGGTACGCCACCACGGACGACGTCCCGAACCAGGTCGTGACCGCCAGCCCGTACGTCATCACCCTCCTCGTCCTGTCGCTGTCCGCGCAGCGCCTGAGGATGCCGAAGGCGGACGGCCTGCCGTACCGGAAGGGCCAGGGCAAGTGACCGCCGATTGGGAGGCCCTCAGGGAGCTGGCGCGCGAGGCGATGAGCCACGCGTACGCCCCCTACTCGGGCTATCCGGTCGGCGTCGCGGCCCTCGTCGACGACGGCCGCACGGTCTCCGGCTGCAACGTCGAGAACGCCAGCTACGGCCTCGGCCTGTGCGCCGAGTGCGGGCTGGTCTCGGAGTTGCAGCGCACCGGAGGCGGCCGCCTGACGCACTTCACCTGCGTCGACGGCCGGGGCGAGATCCTCGTCCCCTGCGGCCGCTGCCGGCAGCTGCTGTACGAGTTCGGCGGCCCCGACCTGCTGCTGGAGACACCGGCGGGCATCCTCCCGCTGTCGGAGATGCTGCCGCAGGCCTTCGGGCCGGGGCATCTCACCAAGTAACTCCCGTGCGGCCCCTCTGAATCGCTCAGGGGGGCCGTGCGATTTCCCTGTACGTCCGGAAGGAAATCCATGGCCATGGACGCCATCTCCGTCATCCGCACCAAGCGGGACCGCGGTGAGCTCAGCGACGAGCAGATCGACTGGGTCATCGACGCGTACACCCGCGGCGAGGTCGCCGACTACCAGATGGCCGCGCTGAACATGGCCATCCTCCTCAACGGCATGAACCGCCGCGAGATCTCCCGCTGGACCGCCGCGATGATCGCGTCCGGCGAGCGCATGAACTTCTCGTCCCTCTCCCTCCCGACGGCGGACAAGCACTCCACGGGCGGCGTCGGCGACAAGATCACGCTCCCGCTGGCCCCCCTGGTGGCGGCCTGCGGCGCGGCCGTGCCCCAGCTCTCCGGCCGCGGCCTCGGCCACACCGGCGGCACCCTGGACAAGCTGGAGTCGATCCCCGGCTGGCGCGCGCTGCTCTCCAACGAGGAGATGCTGCACGTCCTCGACACCACCGGCGCGGTCATCTGCGCGGCGGGCGACGGCCTGGCCCCCGCCGACAAGAAGCTCTACGCCCTGCGGGACGTGACCGGCACGGTGGAGGCGATCCCCCTGATCGCCTCGTCCATCATGTCGAAGAAGATCGCCGAGGGCACCGGCTCCCTCGTCCTGGACGTGAAGGTCGGCTCCGGCGCCTTCATGAAGACGATCGAGGACGCGCGTGAGCTGGCGTCGACGATGGTCGGCCTGGGCACCGACCACGGCGTGAAGACGGTCGCGCTCCTGACGGACATGTCGACCCCGCTCGGCCTCACGGCGGGCAACGCGCTGGAGGTCCGCGAGTCGGTGGAGGTCCTGGCCGGCGGCGGCCCGGCCGACGTCGTCGAGCTGACGATCGCCCTGGCCCGCGAAATGCTGGACGCGGCCGGCGTCCGCGACGCCGACCCGGCGAAGGCCCTGGCCGACGGCTCCGCGATGGACGTCTGGCGCCGGATGATCGCGGCCCAGGGCGGCGACCCGGACGCGGAGCTGCCGGTGGCGAAGGAGCAGCACGTGGTGAAGGCGTCCGCCGCGGGCGTCCTGACCCGCCTCGACGCCTACGACATCGGCGTCGCCGCCTGGCGCCTCGGCGCGGGCCGCGCCCGCAAGGAGGACCCGGTGCAGGCGGGCGCGGGCATCGAGATGCACGCCAAGCCCGGCGACACGGTGACGGCGGGCCAGCCCCTCCTGACCCTCCACACGGACACGCCGGAACGCTTCGAGTACGCGCTCCAGGCGATCGAGGGTTCCTACGACATCGCCGCCGCGGGCACGGACTTCACGGCGTCGCCCGTCGTGCTGGAACGTATCGCCTGAGCTGCGGTTTCCTCTTTCCGGTGAACGGGATCGGTGGACTGCCGCCGGTCCCGTTCGGCGTGTTGGATGTGGGCATGAGGGCATGCGAAGGCGACTACATCCTGACGGACAGTGAGTGGGACGAACTCGTCTGGGTATGGGGGCAGACCGACGTCCCCAAGGGCTGCAAGGTGGAGATCATCGATGGGCTGATCACGGTGACGCCCTACTCCGCCCAGGCTCACCACGGCACCGTCGAGCCGGTGCAGCGGCGCCTCTACGGGGTGATCCCCGAGGACTGGGGGGTCTTCCAGACCCAGGCCATCGCCGTCCCGTCGCGGCTGGGCATGTTCATCCCGGACATCCTGGTGGCGCCGGTCCAGGAGTGCACCGAGGCGGACAGCTGCCTTCCGGCCGCCCTCGCGGAACTCGTAGTAGAGATCACCTCCAGGAAGAACGCCCGCCACGACCGCGTGAGCAAGCCGGCCGCCTATGCCTCCGCGGGCATCCCGCTCTACCTCCTGGTCGACCGCTGGGCCCCCGAAGGCCCCACCGCGACGCTCTACGGCGAACCGCGGGGCGATGTCTACCGGCCCCTGGCCGTCGCCAAGTTCGGCGAGCTCCTGACGGTTCCGGCCCCCTTCGACCTCGTCATCGACACCGGCGAGTTCCCGGAGACGTGAGTCAGCCGAGCAACGCCGCCACCACCACCAGCACCGGTACCGACAACACCGTCGACACCAGGATCGAGTCCCGCGCCAGCCGCTCGCCGACCCCGTACTGGGACGCGTACGTGTAGAGGTTCTGCGCCGCCGGGAGTGCCGAGGTGACCACCACGTCGAGGAGTTGGTGGCCGCGCAGGCCGAAGACGCCCGCCGCCAGCACCCAGGCGAGCGCGGGCTGGCCGAACGACTTCAGGGCGACCGACAGCAGGACCGGAGCGCGGTCGGGGCCCTTGCCCGGCATCGTGCTGCCGCACAGGGAGATGCCGAAGGCGAGCAGGACCGCCGGGACGGACATGCCGCCGATCAGGGTCAGCGGGTCCATCACCGGGCTCGGCACGTGCACGCCGGTCGCCGCCGCCAGCACGCCTGCCAGGGAACCCACGGCGATCGGATTGCGCAGCGGCGTCAGCAGCCGGCGGCCGAGCGGCCCCTTGTCACCGTCACCGGACAGATCCAGGACCGTCACCGCGATCGGCGCGACGAGGACCAGCTGGAACAGCAGCACCGGAGCCACCAGCGAGGCGTCGCCGAGGACGTACACGGCGATCGGGATGCCCAGATTCCCGGAGTTGACGTAACTGGAGCAGAGCGCGCCGATCGTCGTCCGGCCCACCCCCCAGTGCCGTACGACACCCACCGCGACGAAGACGCCCGCCGCCGCTGCCGTGCTGAGCGCCGTCACCAGCAGGCGGCTGGAGAAGACCACCGACAGGTCGGCCTTCGCCAGGGTGGTGAACAGCAGGGCGGGGGAGGCGACATGGAAGGCGAGCTTGGTCAGCACCTCACGCCCCTGGTCGCCCAAGTAGCCGCGCAGACCGATGACATAGCCGACGCCGATCACGACCGCGATCACGGCGAAGCCCGTCAGCACTCCCTGCACGGAGCCTCCTCACCGGTGAGAAGGGCGTGCGAGATCAGGGGCGGTGCCGATATGTGGGGCATGCACCTAACCCTCCGGGGCAGAAGGGTCGCAGGTCAATGTGATCCCGATCGGCGGACACCGCCGCGACGGCCCGGCAGCGACGACCTTGAGGACGCCCCGCGATGAGTTCCGCCCTTCCGCCCGGTCTACCGCTCGTGGACGCTTCCCTGACACCCGCCGTACTCGTGCTCACCCGCCCCGTCACCCGGGACGAGGTGGCGGGGCTGTGCGACGACGTGCGGGGCCTGCTGGAGGCCACCGGGGCGGGGGTCGTGATCTGTGACGTAGGCGGTCTGGGGCCGCCGGGGCTCGGTGTCGTGGACCTGCTCGCGCGGCTCCAGCTGACCGCCCGGCGGGCCGGGGGACGGATCAGACTGCGCGATCCCGACCCGGCCCTACACGCCCTCCTCGACCTGGTCGGACTCCGCTTCGAGAGCGTCGAGATGGAGGGGGAGGCCGAACAGCGGGAACCACCGCTGGGTGTCGAGGAAGAAGTGGAACCCGGTGAGCCGACCGTCTGAGATCTCCAGCACCTGCACCGCCCAGGGGGTCCAGCCGCCCTCCTCGGGGTCCGGCTTGTACTGCGCGAAGCCCGGCAGACCGTTGACCTGCACCGGCACCAGCCGCGAGCCCTCGCAGGCCGAGCCGAGCGTCGTCATGAAGCCCGTGATGTCGTCGTGGCCCGTCAGCCACAGGTCGAACGGCGGCATCGTCATGATGGCGTCCTCGTGCAGCAACGCCGTCAGGGCCGTCATGTCGTACCCCTCGAAGGCCGCCACATAGCGGTCCAGGAGCTTCTGCTGCTCCTCGTCGAGGGGGTTGGAGACGGCCGCCTCCGCGCCCTGCTTGCCGTCGCTCTCGGCGAGGGTCGCGCGGGCCCGCTGGAGGGCGCTGTTCACCGACGCGACCGTGGTGCCGAGCAACTCGGCGACCTCGCTGGCCTTCCACGCCAGCACCTCGCGCAGGATCAGCACCGCCCGCTGCTTCGGCGGCAGTTGTTGCAGGGCGGCCATGAAGGCGAGCCGCACGGATTCCTTGGCCACGGCAGCCTCCGCCGGGTCCTCGACGGTGGGCAGGATGCGGGCGTCCGGCATCGGCTCCAGCCAGGTGTGGTCCGGGCGGGGGGAGAGGGCGGCCTGGGCGAGGGGGGTGGACTCGGTGAGATCCATGGGCCGGGCGCGTTTGTTGCCCGCGGACAACATGTCCAGACAGACGTTCGTCGCGATGCGGTACAGCCACGAGCGCAGACTCGACCGGCCCTCGAACTTCTCGTAGCTCCGCCAGGCCCGGACCATCGTGTCCTGCACCGCGTCCTCGGCCTCGAAGGAGGAACCGAGCATCCGGTAGCAGTACCCGGTCAGCTCGACCCGGTGTTTCTCCAGCCTGATGTCGAGATCCGCCGTAGTCGTGTCCGTCATCGTCGTCCACCCACCCCTGTGGCCGTTCTGTGTCGCGCCTTCGCGCCCAGCACGTTCGAAGCTATCGCAGGGCACTGACAATGGCCCCCGGAGCAGGCAAACACGCAGGTCAGAAAGCCAATCCCCCTGGCCGACCGACCTCGACCAGGGGGAAGACAGGGGGGAGCGGACGTGCGGCTCAGGCAGTCAGGAGCCGCTGCTGAACCCGAGCCGCACGCGTACCCAGGAGCGTGATCGTGACCACGCCGAACACCGCCAGCAGACCAACCCCCACCGTCCCGGCCCAGCCGCCCGCGTGGAAAGCGAGCGCGCCGACCGTGGAACCGGCACTCGACCCGATGTAGTACGCCGACTGGTAGAGCGCGGACGCCTGCGCGCGGCCCTCCGTCGCCGTCTTGCTCACCGCCGACGACGCCACCGCGTGCCCCGCGAAGAAGCCGCCGGTGATCAGGACCAGGCCGAGCAGGACCAGTACGAGGGAGTCGGCCAGGGACAGGACCAGCCCCGTCGCCGTCGTCGCGCCCGCCGCGTACAGCGCGCCCCGGCGTCCGAGACGCCCGACCAGCCGACCGGCCGTCGACGCCGACACCGTGCCCACCAGGTAGATCAGGAAGATCGACCCGATGATGCCCTGCGGAAGCCCGAACGGCGCCTCCGTCAGCCGGTAGCCGATCACCGTGTACACGCCGCCGAAGACGGTCATGAACAGCGCGCCGATCGCGTACAGCCGACGCAGCAGCGGGTTGGCGAGGTGGTCGCGGACCGTCCCCACCAGCACCCGGGGCCGCAGCGACCCGGCGACGAAGTGCTTCGGCGCCGGAAGCAGCAGCCGGAACGCCACCGCGCAGCCGACGGCGATGACCCCGATGACGGCCAGCGCGACCCGCCAGCCCCACTCCTGGGCCACCCATCCGGTGATGACCCGGCCGCTCATCCCGCCGACGCTGTTGCCCGCGACGAAGAGACCGATAGCGGTGATCAGCGCCTTGGGGCGGACCTCCTCCGCCAGATACGCGGTCGCGGAGGCCGGCAGCCCGGCCAGCGCCGCACCCTGCACCGCCCGCAGCGCGACCAGCGCCGGCAGCGAGGGCGCGAGCGGGACGAGGAGCCCGACCGTCACCGCCACGGCCAGCGAGGCCGTCATGACCGTACGCCGTCCGAACCGCTCGGACAGGGCGCTCATGGGAAGCACGAACAGGGCCAGCCCGCCCGTCGCCGCCGCCACCGTCCAGCTCGCGTCGCTCGCCGCCACCCCGAACTCGTCGGAGATCAGCGGCAGAAGGGCCTGCGTGGAGTAGAGGAGGGCGAAGGTCGCGACACCGGCGAGGAAGAGGGCGAAGCTCATCCGGCGGTAACCGGGGCCGCCCGGGGACAGACGGGAGTCGACGACAGGAACGACGGGGTCGGCGCCCACGCGGGTGGTGGACGCCTCGGTACTGGCAGGCATGACTCGAAGCTACGACCACCTGCGTTGATGCGTCCAATGCATGAACTCGCCATAATCGTTCCCATGGTGCATCAACCCAGCTCACAGCCCCGCCTGTCACCGTCCAGTGACACAGAAGACACGTCGGAGATGTCGATGCTGCTGGCCCCGCGGCTCGCCTACTTCGCCGGCGTCGCCCGCACCGAGCACGTCACCCGGGCCGCCCTGGAGATGAACGTCCCCCAGTCCACGCTCTCCCGCGCGATGGTCCGCCTCGAACAGGACCTGGGCGTCGACCTGTTCGCCCGCATCGGCCGCACGGTCTCCCTCACCCCGTCCGGCCGCGCCTTCCTCACACACGTCGAACGCGCCCTCGCCGAGATCGAACGCGCCGCCGAGGAGGTACGCGCCGACGCCGACCCGGCCACCGGCAAGGTCGCCTTCGGCTTCCTCCACACCATGGGCTCCGAGACCGTCCCCGGCCTGATCCGCGCCTTCCGCGCCGACCATCCCCGCGTCCGCTTCAGCCTCGTCCAGAACTACGGCGAGGCGATGATCGAACGGCTGCGCGCGGGTGAGCTGGACCTGTGTCTGACCTCGCCCGTGCCCGACGCCCCGGACCTCGTCGCCCGCCGCCTCGACGAACAGAAACTCCGCCTGGTCGTGCCCGCCGACCACCCCCTGGCCTCCCGCAAGCGCATCCGCCTCGCCGAGGCCGCCGACGAGACCTTCGTGACCCTGGAACCGGGCTACGGACTGCGCAGAATCACCGACGACCTGTGCAAGGAGGCGGGCTTCCGCCCGAGGGTGGCCTTCGAGGGGGAGGAGGCGGAGACGCTGAGGGGTTTGGTGGCGGCGGGGCTGGGGGTGGCCCTGCTCCCGCCTCCGGCGGTGGCCCGCCCGGGAGTTGCCGAACTGACGGTCACGGCGCCGAGAGCGGCGAGGGAAATCGGCGTCGCATGGCTCGACGGCCACCCGGACACCCCGCCAGTGGCCGCCTTCAAGAAGTTCCTGCTCTCGAAGAGGGGGAGCTTGCTGACCTGAAGGGGCGCGGGGCTGTGTCGATGTGCGGCTCCGCTGCGTGGGCGCGACCGGCCACAGACGACCCGCACCCCGAAGACAACCTCAGCCCACCGAGCTCTACCGCCGCAGACTCCGCCCGAACCCAGAAGCCAACGGCATCCGCAATCCCAGCGGCGGCGGAGCGGCCAACGCGTCCTCCACCGGTCGCGACAACGGCCTCCCGAACAACGCCCCCATCACGAAGTCCTCGGCCAGCGCCAGGACTTCCTCCCGGTACTGCCGCAACCCGTGGCCATCGGCGTGTACTTCGAACCGGCACACATCCCGGTTCGCCTTCTTCGCCCGCGCCGCGAGGCGGAACGACAGCTCCGGGTCGGTCCGTTCGTCATGCGTGCCGTGCACGACCAGCACCCGCCGCCCCGCGAGCTGCTTCACCGGTTCGGGTGGCGCCGCCACATCCTCCTCCGGCAGCCAAGGGGCCAGCGCCACGACGGAGTTGACGGCCTCGTGGCCGCCCGCGTGGAGCGCCGCCCGGCCGCCCATCCCGACTCCGGCGAGGCACACGGAGACGTCGCCGTAACGTCGTACGACCTCGTCCGCGGCCCACGCCGCGTCGCGCGCGAGATGGGCCTCCGAGCCGTTCCAGCCGCGATAGCGGTAGTGGACGACGTGCGTGGCCAGCCCGTCCTCGCGGCCCGCGCGGGCCAGTCGGCGGCCGAGGGCGCGGACGGCGGCGTTGGCCATCATGGGCGACGGCCTGCGTTCGGAGACCTCCTCGCCGCCGGGGAGCAGCAGCACCACGCCGCTCACCGCCGTCGGTTCCGGGCCCGGTGCCCGCCCCAGCCGGGCCGTGCGAACCGGCGTCGATTGCTGTGCCATGACAGAACAGTGTCAGAAGCAACGGTGTACGCCACCTGTCGGGGCGGTCACCGTTACGTATCGGCGGTGTTGTACACCGCGCGATCTACGCGCGTAGGAGTTAGAGTGCGGAAATGACGAGCCAGACTGACCGGATGGGGAAGACCCCGAGCTCGGACCAGATCCGCCGGGCGCCCAAGGTTCTGCTGCACGATCACCTCGACGGCGGGCTGCGTCCCGGCACGATCGTCGAGCTGGCCCGGGAGACCGGGTACACCCAACTCCCCGAGCACGACGCCGACAAGCTCGGCATCTGGTTCCGCGAGGCCGCCGACTCCGGTTCGCTGGAACGGTACTTGGAGACCTTCTCGCACACCGTCGGCGTGATGCAGACCCGGGACGCGCTGGTGCGGGTCGCCGCCGAGTGCGCCGAGGACCTCGCCGCGGACGGGGTCGTCTACGCCGAGGTGCGGTACGCGCCCGAACAGCACCTGGAGAAGGGGCTGACCCTCGAAGAGGTCGTCGAGGCCGTCAACGAGGGCTTCCGGGAAGGTGAGCGGCGGGCCCGCGAGGACGGGTACCGCATCCGTGTGGGCGCCCTCCTCACCGCCATGCGGCATGCCGCCCGCGCCCTGGAGATCGCCGAACTCGCCAACCGCTACCGCGACCTGGGCGTCGTCGGCTTCGACATCGCGGGTGCCGAGGCCGGCTTCCCGCCCACCCGGCACCTCGACGCCTTCGAGTACCTCAAGCGGGAGAACAACCACTTCACCATCCACGCCGGCGAGGCCTTCGGGCTGCCGTCGATCTGGCAGGCGCTCCAGTGGTGCGGCGCCGACCGGCTCGGGCACGGGGTGCGGATCATCGACGACATCGAGGTGCAGGGCGACGGGAGCGTCAAGCTCGGCCGGCTCGCCTCGTACGTCCGCGACAAGCGCATCCCGTTGGAGCTGTGCCCCAGCTCCAACCTCCAGACCGGGGCCGCCGCCTCCTATGCCGAGCACCCCATCGGGCTGCTGCGGCGGCTGCATTTCCGGGCCACGGTGAACACCGACAACCGGCTGATGTCCGGCACCAGCATGAGCCGGGAATTCGAGCATCTGGTCGGAGCATTCGGCTACACGCTCGACGACATGCAGTGGTTCTCCGTCAATGCGATGAAATCAGCGTTCATTCCTTTCGATGAACGACTGGCGATGATCAATGACGTCATCAAGCCCGGATATGCCGAGCTGAAGTCCGAATGGCTGTTCCAGCAGACCGCCTCCACCAGCGGTTCTGTGGGAGATGAGGGCTGATCGAGTGACAAAGGGGGGATCGAAATGCGGACGGGCATTCACCAACCGTCCGCATTTCGATGTTTGCGGCGGGTGGCCTGGCATGTTTACGGTCGTGGACCGCTCACACCCACCGTCATCTCATTTCGAGGACGCAATTTCATGAAGCAGTCTGCTGCCAAGACCCTCGGTGTCGCCGCCCTCGGTGCCGCCTTCGCCGCCACCGGCGCGGGCGCCGCGAACGCCGCCCCGGCCGTTCCGGACGCCTCCCAGGCGCTGGACACCGTCACCAGGACGCTCCCGGCGGAGAACGTCTCCCAGGCGCTGCCCGGTGCCGGTGAGGCCCTGTCGCAGGCGCAGCCGGCGGTCGCCGCGGGCCTGTCCGCGGTGCAGCCTGCCGCCCAGAAGGTGCTCGCCGACGGCCCGACCGCCCCGGTCGCCGGCCTCCTCGGTGGTCTGCCGGTGGGCCAGACCGGTCTGCCCACGCACGGTCTGCCGGTGAACGGGCTCCCGCTGGGCTGAGCGGCGCCCTCGAACGCCCGAGGGGGCGCACCCGTTGATCCGGGTGCGCCCCCTCGGCGTGTCTGCGAGCGGGAGTTACCAGGCGGCCTGCGTCCGGTCGGCCTTGCCCTCGGACGGGAACAGGATCCACAGCGCGATGTAGAGCAGGAACTGCGGGCCGGGCAGGAGGCACGAGAGCAGGAAGATCACCCGCATCGTGGTCGCGGAGGTGCCGAAGCGCCGAGCCAGCGCGGCGCACACTCCGCCGATCATCCGGCCGTGGGTGGGGCGGGCAAGGCGGTTCATCATCTGCTCCTTCGTGAGCGTCGCGGAGGCTTCTTCACCGGCTTGTCCGGTCGCCTCATCTGCCTTCAACGCTACGGAGACGAAGGGGGCAAAGCGTCGCTCTACGGTGCGATCCCGACCCTGGGAAACGTCGGGGTCCGACCCTGAGCCGCTTCCTCCTGGGGAACGGCCCTCCGCGCGTGGCGGCGCAGCCAGGAGCGGGACACGGGCACGACGGCGACATGGGCGAGCACCACGCCGGCCGTGTTCAGGAGCAGGGAGTCCACGTCCGGGACCCGGCCGGGCACGCCGGTCTGGAGCAGCAGGATGCCGAGGGAGACCAGGGCGCCCGCGAGGGCCGTACGGATCAGGGACCCCAGCGTCGAGGTCCACAGCCTGCCGTGGGTCGTCGGCAGCAGCACACCGAGCGGAGCCAGCAGCGCCAGCCCTTCCGCGATCCGCCGGGCCGCCTCGGGCCGGCCCAGGGCCAGGTCGGCCCGGATGCCGGCGAACGGCGTCAGATTGGGCGGCATCACCCAGGGCACGTCCAGGGGACGCAGCGTGAACCAGGCGACGAACGCGAGGTGTGCGACGAGGAGGACACCCCCCGCCGCACGGACACGGATCGCGGCGTTGCCGCCGATGAAGCCTTCACGCTGCACGCCCCCCTAGACGCCGGGCCCGGCGCGATCGGTTCCGGAATACCCCGATGCGCCTGGGTGAGGCGTGCGCCACAGGGGTACGCCGACCGCCCGGCCCGGGCCCGTCAGCCGCCCGTGACCTCGGAGGACGGCGCCTTCTCGGTGTTCGGGGCGGCCCGGACGTCGTCCGTGCACTCGTAACTGCGCAGCGGGGCCTTGTCCGGGCCGCCGAGGATGACCGAGCCGTCGCCCTCGGCCGCCGCCGAATCGGAGAACGTGCACACGATCTGGGCGAGCGCGGAGTCGGTGAGGGCGTCCGGCGGGAAGCTGAGCCTCAGGGTGTCGTCAGGGTCCCCGGGACGCGGCCCGCTCACCGTGATGCCGTCGCGGACCGTGGTGGTGTACCCGGCCTCCTGCTCACCGGACGACGGGGCCGCCGCGAGCTGGTTGAGCAGCTCCTGCGCGACCTCGACCCGACGCCGCGAGTCCGCCGTACCGTCCTCGACGCTCACCGTCCGGTCGACGGCCACCAGCGACGCACCGCACAGCAGGAACACCTGCACCGGCAGCCCGCGCGAGGACTGCGTCGAGATGTCCGGCGAGGAGGCGGAGCAGGCCACCCGGGACGGCGCGGGACCGAAGTCGGTCGGCACCTCGGTGGCCCGGATGCCGCACCCCGTGAGCACCGCGGCCAGTACGGGCAACGCCACCGGCAGCGCGAGAAGACGTCGTACGCTCATGGGCTCTTCTTCTCCTCGCCCTCCTGCGCCAGCTCCGACACGTCCCTGGGCAGCCGCAGCGTGAACACCGCGCCGCCCTCGGGGGAGTTGGCGGCGGTGATCTCGCCGCCGTGGATGTGGGCGTTCTCCAGGGCGATGGAGAGGCCGAGTCCGCTGCCCTCGGAGCGGGGGCGGGAGGCGCTCGCCTTGTAGAAGCGGTCGAAGACGTGCGGCAGGACGTCCTCGGGGATGCCGGGCCCGTGGTCGCGCACCTCGATGACGACCTCGGCGGCCTCGCCGCCCTCGGCGTCCGCCGTGCGCACCGCCACCCGTACCGGGGAGCCGCCGTGCTTGAGGGCGTTGCCGATCAGGTTCGCCAGGATCACGTCCAGGCGGCGCGGGTCGAGGCGGGCGTGGATGCCGCGCTCGGCGTCCAGGTCGACCGCGTCCAGCCAGGCCCGCGCGTCGATGCAGGCGGTGATCTGGTCGGCGACGTCGACGTCGTCCAGGACGAGGCGGGCGGTGCCCGCGTCGAAGCGGGTGACCTCCATGAGGTTCTCGACGAGGTCGTTGAGGCGGCGGGTCTCGCTGACCACCAGCCGCACCGCCGGCTCGATCATCGGGTCCATCGAACCCGACTCCGCCTCCAGCTCCTCCTCCAGGATCTCCGTCACGGCGGTGATCGCGGTGAGCGGCGTGCGCAGCTCATGGCTCATGTCCGCCACGAACCGCCGGGACGCGTCGTCCCGCGCGGCCATGTCGTCGACCCGTTTCTCCAGCGCCTCGGCCGCGTCGTTGAACGTCCGTGACAGATCGGCGAGTTCGTCGGTCCCGGACACCCGCAGCCGGGTGTCCAGCTTGCCCTCGCCCAGCCGGCGCGCGGCGACGCCGAGCCGGTGCACCGGCTTCAGTACGGTCGTGGCGGCGGCCTGCGCGAGCAGCGCCGAGCCGATCAGGGCGAGACCGGTCGCGATACCCAGCGACCAGGCAAGGGAGTTGAGGTCCTTCGCCTCCGGCTCCAGGGACTTCAGCATGTACCCGGTGGTGCCGCCGTTGATGACCTTCGTACCGGCCACCAGATACGGGGTGCCGTCCTCCACCACGCGCTGCCAGTACAGGTGGTACGCGTACTTGTTGTGGGAGTCGACCTTCTGTTCCTCGTTCACCGCCGTGCGCAGCGACTTGGGCACGTCCTGGAGCGAGAAGCCGTTCAGGGCACCGGAGTTGGCGGAGATGTCCGTGCCGTCGGAGTCCTGCGCGACGAGCAGCACGCTGAAGCGCTGGCTGCTCGTTGCCATCTCCCGGGCGGTGCGCTGGAGTTCGTACTGCTCGGGGTGGGCGCGCAGCAGGCCCGCGCGGTTCTGCATCTCCTGCTGGAAGTCCCGCAGCACCGCGTCCTGGGTACGGGTGAGCACGGCCTCGCGATTCAGCCAGTACGCGATCCCGGACGCCGACACGGCGGCGGTGAGTGCGACGAGACCGAAGACGACGACGAGCCGCAGCCGCAGACTGGTGAAACGCAGCCGCGACAGATGTCCCTTGCGAGCCGCGGCCCAGCCGCGGACCCCCCCTTGCGCTTGGGTCACTGAGGCGTGTCCAGCCGGTAGCCGACACCACGGACCGTACGGATCAGCGTCGGGGAGGACGGCACGTCCTCGACCTTGGCGCGCAGCCGCTGCACACAGGCGTCGACGAGCCGCGAGTCACCGAGGTAGTCGTGCTCCCAGACCAGGCGCAGGAGTTGCTGCCGGGACAGCGCCTGCCCGGGCCGCCGGCTCAGCTCAAGGAGGAGCCGCAGCTCGGTCGGCGTCAGCTGTAGGTCCTCGCCGTTCTTGGTGACGGTCATGGCGGCCCGGTCGATGACCAGACTGCCGAAGGTCGCCGCGTCGTTCGCCTCCCGCTCGCCGCGCCGCAGCACGGCACGGATTCGGGCGTCGAGCACCCGCCCCTGCACGGGTTTGACGACGTAGTCGTCGGCACCGGACTCCAGGCCGACCACCACGTCGATGTCGTCACTGCGCGCGGTCAGCAGAATGATCGGCAACTGGTCCGTGCGCCGGATGCGCCGGCACACCTCGAACCCGTCGATGCCGGGCAGCATGACATCCAGCACGATCAGGTCCGGCCGCTGCTCACGCAGCAGCTTCAGGCCGTCCTCGCCGGTGGCAGCGGTGGCAACCCGGTGACCCTGGCGCGTCAGAGACAGCTCCAGGGCCGTACGGATGGCGTCGTCGTCCTCGATCAGCAACAGGGAAGGCACGGGGCTCATTCTGGCCCATGGTGGGGTGGGGTTTCGACACCTGTACGGGTACGTGCACATACCGCTGCACTCAGTGATCGGCCTGTGCGATTCCTGGGACAAGGCCCTGTGACAGGTCTGTGACAGTCGGCGGACACGGCCATGAAGGTGCGAGGGCAAGCTTTTCGGCACAGGCAAGGAAGCGGCAACGAACTCCAGCGCCTGAGCAAGCCGAACACCGGAAGTCCACGACGGGGGGCGCGAGATGAACACGCTGCACAGCAACAGCACCAGCGCAGTGATCACGCGTCTGCACGACGTGAACGGGGGCCGGGGTTCCGAGAAGTCCGGTGCCGTGAGCGGGCGGGGGTGCGCTCGCGGCACCGGGCGTCAGCACACCGCGTACATGACGGTGGTTGACGGTTTCACGGGGGAATCGCACGGGGGTGCGGCGTACGGGGAGGGCTCGGGGGAGCGTCGGTCACTGTCGGAGGCGGAGTTCACCGCCTACGTCCAGGAGCGCCGTGCCTCCCTGTACGCAACCGCCTACCACCTCACCGGGGACCGCTTCGAGGCCGAGGACCTGCTGCAGAGCGCGCTGTTCTCGACGTACAAGGCCTGGGACCGGATCAGTGACAAGGCCGCGGTCGGGGGCTACCTCCGCCGCACCATGACGAATCTGCACATCAGCGCGTGGCGCCGCCGCAAGCTGAACGAGTACCCGACCGAGGAACTGCCGGAGACGCCCGGCGACACGGACGCGATGCGCGGCACCGAACTGCGCGCGGTCCTGTGGCAGGCGCTGGCCCGGCTGCCCGAACTCCAGCGGACGATGCTGGTCCTGCGTTACTACGAGGGCCGCACCGACCCGGAGATCGCGGAGATCCTCGACATCAGTGTCGGCACGGTCAAGTCGAGCATCTGGCGGTCGCTCCGCCGGCTGCGCGAGGACGAGGTCCTCAGCCACGGCCGTGACGAGGAGAACGCCTTCGGGGAGCTTGTCGCCTGAAGGTTGGGGGGGAGCACCACCACGGGGAAGCACCACCACGGGGGAGCGGTAACGGTGGTGCGGTAGTACGGGGGAGCAGTAACCGGGGGGTTTCACGGGGGAAGCACCACGGGGGAACACGGGGGATGGCGGGGCTGGAGGGCCGGGGGGTCCGTCCAGCCCCGTTTTCTTGTGCGCGGTCAGCGGTGGACCGTCATGGGAGCCGCGTCGGCCCGGCTGTCTCCCACGGCGATGCTCTCGGTGGGGTCCACGCCCTCGATGGCGTACGCGTTCGTCTCGTGCTCGCCAGAGCCGTCGTACACGCCGTCCCCGGTGTCGTCGCAGGGTTCGACCCTCACCGTGCCCAGCCGCTCGCCGACGGTGAAGACGGACTTCTCGGTGGGCAGATAGCCCCGCCCGTCGTACCTCACCAGCCCCGCGCAGGAGGCCGCGCCGCCGTCCGACTCCGTGCATCCGGCCAGGGCCAGCACCGCGGCCGTCGCCAGCAGCGCTCCCCATCTGATCGTCGTCATGGTCCTACGACGACGGAGGCCCCGAAGACGTTCAGCCCGCCCGCGTCGAAGCCGCCGGGCGGCGGCCCGCCGCTGCTGCCGCGAGGCGGCCCAGTGCCTCGTCCTTGTCGCAGGCGTGAGCCCCCAGTGCCGTCTGGCGGGCGATGATCGTGCGCTCCAGGCGCATCAGCCGCCAGCCGCGGCGCAGCAGGAACGGCACGGACTTGCGGCCTTCCTTGAGGTCGCGCAGGAAACGCCGGCGGAACGTCTGCACGGGACCGCGGCTCAGGCACAGCGCGTCGGCGAGGACGCCGGTCTCCCGGCAGCGCGTGACGATCTCGGCGGCGAAGATGCCCTCCGCGATGAACAGCGGGGTGCGCCCGATGTCGACGGTCTCCTTGCCGGTGATGGCGCTGAGCGAGATGTCGTACTGCGGGACGTCCGTACGGCCCGTGCGGCACAGCTCGGTGAGCGCGGCGACCGCCGCGTCCGCGTCCCACGAGTCGGGGTGGTCCCAGTCGATGTCGGAACTGCCCGCCACCAGCGGCAGCGTCGGGTCGTCGCCTTCCTTGTAGAAGTCGTCGAGGCGCAGCACCGGGAGGCCGGAGCGGGCCGCGAGAAGGGACTTGCCGGAGCCGGAGGGGCCGCAGAGCAGCACGACGCGCGTCGCTATGGACGAAGGGGAACTCACGGGACACCAGTGTGAGGCATTCACCTGCTGTTCAACGACCCCGCGGGTCGGCTTTGAAGCGCGCGTCACACGTCAACTACCCTTCGTGTCGACCTGATTACCCTGTGCAAGTCGAAGGTGGCAGCAGCAATGGCCCGACACGCGTCCTCCTCCACCCCCACCGCCCAGCGCGCCCTGGCCGCCCTCGCGACCGCGGGCGTGGCCCTGGGCGCAGGCGCCGCGTCGGCCGCCGCGGACACCCAGCCGGTCGTCGACGAGCTGGTCCGCACCCGGCCCACCTCCCTGGGGCAGATCGACCCGCAGGCCGGCCTCCAGGGCATCGCCGGCACGGTCGGCTATGTCACCGGCCCGGTCGCCGGCCTCAAGCCCAACCCTCTCGCGGGCACGGGCGTCGACCCGCTCGACAACGGCCTCGGCACCCAGGTGGCCGACTTCCAGCCGGTCGCCACGCAGATGCTCACGGCGCCCGTGGCGCAGGCCCAGTCCATCGGGAGCATGCCGGTGGTCGGACAGGTCACGAGCCTGCTCGGCAACGGCTGAGACCACCCCTGGGCGCAGCGGAGAGCCGCGGCTCCCCCGGACGGAGGGGAGACGCGGCTCTCCGGTCTCTGCGGCCCGCGTCAGTACGACGAGCCGGACGCGCCCAGCGAACCCGTCGGGTGCCAGACCGTCTTCGTCTCCAGGAACGCCGTCATGCGGTCGATCCCGGGAACGGTCGCGTAATCCACAGGCTGTGGACGGAGAACGCGCTTCAGGTTGTCCGCCGCCGCGATCTCCAGCTCCTTCGCCAGTACGTCGTCGGCGCCGGCGAGATCGATCGCGTTGACGTCCTGGTGCGCGGCCAGCGGCGCCGCGATCTCCGCCGTACGGCCGGACAGGACGTTCACGACACCGCCGGGCAGATCCGAGGTGGCCAGGACCTCGCCGAGGGAGAGGGCCGGGAGCGGGGACTTCTCGGACGCGATGACGATCGCCGTGTTGCCGGTCGCGATGACCGGGGCGACGACCGAGACCAGGCCGAGGAACGACGACTCCTGCGGGGCCAGGACCACGACGACACCCGTCGGCTCGGGCGACGACAGGTTGAAGTACGGGCCCGCCACCGGGTTCGCGCCGCCGATCACCTGGGCGATCTTGTCGGTCCAGCCCGCGTACCAGACCCAGCGGTCGATCGCCGCGTCGACCTGGTCGGCCGCCTTCGACTTCGACAGGCCCTCCGCGTCGGCCACTTCGCGAACGAACTGCGCCTTGCGGCCCTCCAGCATCTCCGCGATGCGGTACAGGATCTGGCCGCGGTTGTAGGCCGTGGCCCCCGCCCAGCCGCCGAAGGCCTTGCGGGCGGCGACGACCGCGTCACGGGCGTCCTTGCGGCTGGACTGGGGTGCGTTGGCCAGCCAGTTGCCCTTGGAGTCCGTCACCTCGTACACCCGGCCGCTCTCGGAACGCGGGAACTTCCCGCCGACGTACAGCTTGTAGGTCTTGAAGACACTCAAACGGTCAGACATCGAGGTACGCCTCCAGGCCGTGCCGACCGCCCTCGCGGCCGAAGCCCGACTCCTTGTAACCGCCGAACGGCGAGGTCGGGTCGAACTTGTTGAACGTGTTGGACCAGATGACGCCCGCGCGGAGCTTGTTCGCGACGGCGAGGATGCGGGAGCCCTTCTCGGTCCAGATGCCCGCCGACAGGCCGTACTGGCTGTTGTTGGCCTTGGCGACGGCCTCGTCCGGCGTACGGAAGGTCAGCACCGACAGCACCGGGCCGAAGATCTCGTCCCGCGCGATGGTGTGCGCCTGGGTGACGTTCGTGAAGAGCGTCGGGGCGAACCAGTAGCCGGAGGAGGGGAGTTCGCACGCCGGCGACCAGCGCTCGGCGCCCTCCGCCTCGCCCTGCTCGACGAGCGAGGTGATCCGGGCCAGCTGCTCCTCGGAGTTGATCGCGCCGATGTCCGTGTTCTTGTCCAGCGGGTCGCCGAGGCGCAGCGTGGACAGGCGGCGCTTCAGGGAGTCCATCAACTCGTCCTGGATCGACTCCTGCACGAGGAGGCGGCTGCCCGCGCAGCACACCTGGCCCTGGTTGAAGAAGATGCCGTTGACGATGCCCTCGACGGCCTGGTCGATCGGGGCGTCGTCGAAGACGATGTTGGCGCCCTTGCCGCCCAGTTCGAGGGTCAGCTTCTTCGACGTGCCCGCGACCGTGCGGGCGATCTGCTTGCCGACGGCGGTGGAGCCGGTGAAGGCGACCTTGTTGACGTCGGGGTGGGCCACCAGCGCGGCGCCCGTGTCGCCGTATCCCGGAAGGATGTTGACGACGCCCTTGGGGAGACCGGCCTGGCGGCAGATGTCCGCGAAGAACAGGGCCGACAGGGGGGTGGTCTCGGCGGGCTTGAGGACGACCGTGTTGCCGGTCGCCAGCGCCGGGGCGATCTTCCACGCCAGCATCAGCAGCGGGAAGTTCCACGGGATGACTTGGCCCGCGACGCCGAGGGGGCGCGGGTTCGCACCGAAGCCGGCGTGGTCGAGCTTGTCGGCCCAGCCCGCGTAGTAGAAGAAGTGCGCGGCGACCAGGGGGAGGTCGGCGTCGCGGGTCTCCTTGATGGGCTTGCCGTTGTCCAGGGTCTCCAGGACGGCGAGTTCGCGGCTGCGCTCCTGGATGATCCGGGCGATGCGGAACAGGTACTTGGCGCGCTCGGAGCCGGGCAGCGCCGACCACTTCTCGAAGGCCTTGCGGGCGGCCCGCACCGCGCGGTCGACGTCCGCCTCGCCCGCCTGGGCGATCTCGGACAGCACTTCCTCGGTGGACGGCGAGACCGTCTTGAAGACCTTGCCGTCGGCGGCTTCCGTGAACTCGCCGTCGATGAACAGGCCGTAGGAGGGCGCGATGTCGACGACGGAGCGGGACTCGGGCGCCGGGGCGTACTCGAATGCAGATGCCATGTGGATCAGTCCACCGTCACGTAGTCGGGGCCGGAGTAGCGGCCGGTGGCCAGCTTCTGACGCTGCATCAGCAGGTCGTTCAGGAGCGAGGAGGCGCCGAAGCGGAACCAGTGGTTGTCCAGCCAGTCCTCGCCCACGGTCTCGTTGACCAGGACCAGGAACTTGATCGCGTCCTTCGTCGTCCTGATGCCGCCGGCCGGCTTCACGCCGATCTGGACGCCGGTGGCGGCACGGAAGTCCCGTACGGCCTCCAGCATCAACAGGGTGTTGGCGGGGGTGGCGTTGACGGCGACCTTGCCGGTGGACGTCTTGATGAAGTCCGCGCCCGCCAGCATGCCGAGCCAGCTCGCCCGTCGGATGTTGTCGTACGTCGACAGCTCGCCGGTCTCGAAGATGACCTTCAGACGGGACGACGTCCCGCAGGCCTCCTTCACGGCGACGATCTCGTCGTACACCTTCAGGTAGTCGCCCGCGAGGAACGCCCCGCGGTCGATGACCATGTCGATCTCGTCCGCACCGGCCGCGACGGCGTCGCGCACGTCGGCCAGCTTCACGGAGAGGGCGGCGCGGCCCGCCGGGAAGGCGGTGGCGACCGAGGCGACCTTCACGGTCGAGCCCGCGACGGCCTCCTTGGCGGCGGCCACCATGTCGGGATAGACGCAGACGGCCGCGGTCGCGGGGGTCGTCCGGTCGGTCGGGTCGGGGTGGACCGCCTTGGCGCCGAGCGCCCGGACCTTGCCCGGGGTGTCCGCGCCTTCCAGCGTCGTCAGGTCGACCATCGAGATGGCGAGGTCGATGGCGTACGCCTTCGCGGTGGTCTTGATGGAACGGGTGCCGAGGGAGGCGGCGCGCGCCTCCAGGCCGACCGCGTCGACGCCGGGCAGCCCGTGGAGGAAGCGACGCAGCGTGCTGTCGGACGCGGTCACGTCCGTAAGAGCGTGTGCGGGAGATGCAGTGGTGGGCATGGTCACCACACGAGCATATCTACGCGCGTAGCGGCTGTACACCCCCGGATGCTCATCCCGTCGGAGGCCACCGCGTATGAGCGCCGCCGGCCCGTCGGGCAGAATCGGCCCCATGACGACCAAGGACCGGATCTACCGCTCACCCGCGGCCATCGCCGGAGGCGTGCTGCTGCTCGCCATCGCCGTCTGGCTCGGCATCGACGCCCTGGTCCAGGGCTCGGACCGGGTGCCCTGGCTGGCGCTCGCCACGATGATCCTGGTGATCCCGGTGGTCGTCGCCTTCACCCTGCGCCCGGCCGTCTTCGCGGGCCAGGACCGGCTGCGCGTGCGCAACCCGTTCCGCGTGATCGTGCTGCCCTGGAGCCAGGTCGCCGCGTTCCGCTCCAGCTACTCCAACGAGGTCGTCGCCGCCTCCGGCACCAAGTACCAGCTCTGGGCCATCCCGGTGTCCCTGCGCGCCCGCAAGAAGGCGGCACGGCGCACCGCCCGGGCCGAGTCCGGCGCTCGTGGCGGCTCACGTACCCGGGGAATGGGCGGCCTCGGCTTCCCGGGCGCCGGCTCCACCGCTGCCGCCGCGGACGCCGCCGACGGTCCGCTGCGCGCCGAGACCGACAAGGTCATGGACGAGCTGCGCGAGCTGTGGGAGGCACGGGAGAAGGCGGAGAGCGCGCAGGGCGAGGTGTCGGTGCGCTGGGCGTACGAGGTGCTGGCGCCGGCCCTGGCGGGCGCGGTCCTGCTGACGATCCTGCTCGCCACCGGCTGACTCCCGCGGTCCTGCTTGCCGCCGGCTGACCCGCGCCCTTCCCGACCTTCACAGCCGGACCGGTCACGACCTTCACGGCCGGACCGGACCCGAGGACCGCAACCACCGGCGTGGTCCGAACGTCTGGAAGACGATGAGTACGAATCCTGCGCGGCCGTTGCCGCTGCCCGCCTCCGCGATACCGGACGGCTGTCCGTCCTGGGGCGGGGAGCAGGCCCGGCGCTGGACCGACGCGCTGCCTCCGCGCTGGGTGCCGGTGCCGCGCAAGACCGACACCGTGATGGCGGTGGTGGTGCTCGGGATGGGCGCCGCGCTGCTGCCGGTCGCCGTCATGGACGACGTGCCGCTCGTGCTCGCCGCGTTCCTCGGGCTCCAGCCGGTGTGGCTGGTGACCCGGCCCGAGGTCGTCCGGTTCACCGCGCCGACGGCGGTCGTCATGGTCGTGGGACTGGAGCCCTCCTGGCCGCTTCTCCTGGCCTGCGCCGTTCTCGCGGGGCTGTGCGCACGGGCCGCCGAGATCCGGCTCGCCGCCCGGAAGCGGCAGCGCGAGGCAGCCCTCGCTGCGGCCGGGGGCGTCAGCGCGCCGGTGCCGTACGCCGACCGGCCGGTGCCGCGGGGGAAGGGCCTCGCCTGGTTCGGTTCCGTCGTGACGGTGGCCGGGGCCGCGGCGAGCGCCACCTCGGGCCTCTGGGACGACGTCGTCGACCGCGAGGGGATCGGCACCTGCGGCCTCTACCTGGCCGGGCTGGGCCTGACCGTCCTGCTCTCCGCCGCCCTGGGCCGCCGCCGGGCCGTCGCGCTGCGCCGGGAGCCGGTGCCGGTGCTGCGGGTGCTGGTGCGGGAGAACGCGGACGTCGACACGGAGGTCTTCGCCGCCGACGACGTGGGCGCGCTGCGCCCGCTGTTCACGGTCTCGACGCTGGAGCTCGACGACGAGAACGACGAGAACGACGAGGACGAAGAGGACGAAGAGGACGAAGAGGTCGACGAGGAGGAGCTGAACGCCTTCCTCGACCGGCTCGACGACGACGCTCCCGGGCCGCTGCGCGAGGCCGTCCTCTACGGCGCTCCCTACGACGGCGCCGAGGTCGTGCTCCTCACCGCCGACGAGGAGCCGGACGGGCCGCCCGTCGTCGAGTGCTCGACCGGGCCGGTACGACCGGTGTCCGAGGGCGCCGTACGCCGTGCGCTCCGCAAGGAGAAGCGGGCCGTCGTGGCACCCCCGGTCCCGAAGCCGGGTGCCGTACGGCGCTGGCGGGCCGGGTGGCCCGACTGGCTCAGCGCCACGGCCGTCGTGCTGTGGGCCGGGCAGTGGGCGTGGAGCGAGACGGGGGTGTGGCGGTGGGTCCTGGGCGCCGCCCTCGCGCTCTGCGGGGCCTGGCTGCTGACCTACTGCGTCGGCTGGCGCATCACCGCGGACAGCGCAGGGCTGTGGTTCAACGGGGTCCGCCGTACCCAGCACGTCGCGTGGGACCACATCCGGATCGTCCGCTGCAAGGGCAACGAGCTGAAGATCGACAGCCGCCGCGCCACCTTCGCGCAGTGGTCGGCGTTCACACTGCGCTGGCGTTGGCTGGAACGGAGACTCGGCGTCGTCCACCCCTACGAGCGGGTCGCCGCCGAGATCACGGCGATGTGGAAGGACCCGGAGGTCCGGCCGACGGGCGGGATCGACGCACGGGAGCGGGACCGCCGCCTGTGGCCGGTCACGCTGGCACTGCTCCTCGCCTGGACGGCGGTCCTGTACTTGATGCCCTGAGCGGGTCCGCTACGGCGCGCTCGGCCACACCAGCACCATGTACGCCCCCCAGTACGCCGACCCCAGCACCGCCCCCGTCAGCGCCAGCGCGCGGTAGTGGGCGGGGAGGCGGAGGAGGCGGACGGCGAGGGGGAGCAGGAGCGGGAAGGCCGGGAGGAGGAAGCGGGCGCGCGGGAAGTAGACGCCGCCGCTGGTCAGGACGATCGTCAGCAGCACGCCCGTGAACAGGAGCAGGGGGAGCGGCTGACGGTCTCGGAGCGACAGGGCGAACAACGCCGTCGACGCCAGCAGCGTCACCGTCACCAGGACCAGGAACAGCTCGGGCGTCGAGTCCTGGGCCAGCAGCTCCCGGAACCGGCGCAGGGTCTCGCGGCCGCCGTCCACGTCGTTGTGCCACAGCCGCTGTACGGCGAAATAGCCGTCCCAGCGGCCCAGTCGCAGGCCCACCCAGCCGACGTACCCGCACCAGCCGAGCGGGGCCAGGAGGGCGGCCGTGAGGGCGCGTGCCGAGAAGCCGCGGCGCAGGGCGAGCAGGCAGGTCACCGACACCGCGGCGGCGACCGCGACGCCGGTCGGGCGGGTCAGACCGGCGAGGACCGCGAGCCAGGCCGCCGTGAGGGGGCGGTCGGCGAGGAGGGCGTACAGGGCCCACGCGGCGCATGCCGTGAACAGGGACTCCGTGTAGCCCATCCACTGCACGAGCCCCACCGGGAGAGCCGCCCAGAGGGTGGTGAGCAGGATGCCGACGCGGCGGCCGTGCAGACGGTCGCCGACGGCGAAGATCCCCCAGGCCGCGGCGAGCGAGGCGAGGACGGCGATCAGCAGGCCGACGGTGGCACGGCTGCCCGGGGTGACGGCCGCGACCGCCTTCACCAGCACCGGGTAGAGCGGGAAGAAGGCCAGGTTGTTCGCGTCGTACGCGGTGCCCAGCGCGTGCGCGTAGCCGTGGTCGGCGATGCCCAGGTACCACTTCGCGTCCCACTGCGTCGCCAGCACCGGCCAGACGCCATGGCCCTGCCGGTGCGCCCAGAACCCGAGGAACAGCAGGCCGAGGAGGCGTACGGCGACGTAGGCCAGGAGGGCGGGGGCGGCCCGGCGCGGGGTGGGCGCGAGGAGGCGGGTCTGGGGCGCGGTGTCGGGTCGCCGGCTGCCCGGGATGCTGGGGGCGGTCGAGGACACGGGGCGGCTCCGGGGCTCGGGGGACGGTTGTCCGTCCACCGTTTCCCGGGCAGGGGAGCGGGTGTGGGATGCGGGCGCGAAATCACCCGTTGGGGCGCCCCTCGTGGTCCGGGGCGCCCCTGAGCGTGGCGGTCAGATGCCGGCCGCCGCCGACAGGTCCCGCTTGATCGTCTCCAGTACGTCCGTCGCCTTGGCGTGGGCCGCCGGGAGGTCGGCGTGCGTCGCGACCGGGACGACGACCTCCAGGTAGCACTTCAGCTTCGGCTCGGTGCCGCTGGGGCGGACGATGACCCGGGCGCCGTCGAGGGTGTAGCGCAGGCCGTCCGTGGGCGGGAGCCGGTCCGTGCCCCGGGTGAGGTCCTCGGCCTTGGTGATGGCGAGTCCGGCGAGCTCGGTGGGCGGCTGCTCGCGCAGCTGCCGCATGGCGGAGGCGATGACCGACAGATCCTCGACGCGCACGGACAGCTGGTCGGTGGCGTGCAGGCCGTGCTCGACGGCGAGGTCGTCCAGCAGGTCGAGGAGCGTGCGGTTCTCGGACTTGAGGACGGACGCGAGCTCCGTGATCAGGAGCGCCGCCGTGATGCCGTCCTTGTCGCGTACGCCGTCCGGGTCGACGCAGTAGCCGAGGGCCTCCTCGTAGCCGTACCGCAGACCGTCCACGCGGGCGATCCACTTGAAGCCGGTGAGGGTCTCCTCGTACGGCAGTCCGGCCTTCTCGGCGATCCGGCCGAGGAGCGAGGAGGAGACGATCGACTCGGCGAACGTGCCCCGGGCGCCGCGCCGCACGAGGTGGGCGGCGAGCAGGGCGCCGACCTCGTCGCCGCGCAGCATCCGCCAGTCGCCGTGCTCCTTGACGGCGACGGCGCAGCGGTCGGCGTCCGGGTCGTTGGCGATGATCAGGTCCGGGTCCGTCGCACGGGCCGTCGCGAAGGCGAGGTCCATCGCGCCGGGCTCCTCCGGGTTGGGGAAGGCGACGGTCGGGAAGTCCGGGTCGGGGTCGGCCTGCTCGGCGACGAGGACCGGGGCGGGGAAGCCGGCCCGGGCGAACGCCGCGAGGAGGACGTCCTTGCCGACGCCGTGCATCGCCGTGTAGACGGTGCGGGCGGTGCGGGGGGAGTCCGCGGCCAGTACGGCGTCCGTGCGGGCCAGGTAGGCGTCGAGGACGGCGTCGTCGAGGGTCTGCCAGCCGGCGTCCGGGCGGGGGACGTCGTGGAGGCTCGCGATCGCGTCGATCTCCGCCGCGATCTCCGCGTCGGCGGGCGGCACGATCTGGGAGCCGTCGCCGAGGTAGACCTTGTAGCCGTTGTCGCGGGGCGGGTTGTGGCTGGCGGTGACCTCCACGCCGGCGACCGCGCCGAGGTGCCTTATGGCGTACGCGAGGACGGGGGTCGGGAGGGGGCGGGGGAGGACGGCGGCCTTCAGGCCCGCGCCGGTCATCACCGCCGCCGTGTCGCGGGCGAAGTCCGCGGACTTGTGGCGGGCGTCGTAGCCGATGACGACGAGGCCGTCGGTGCTGCCCTGCTTCTTCAGGTACGCGGCGAGGCCGGCCGCGGCGCGGATGACGACGGCGCGGTTCATGCGCATGGGGCCCGCGCCGAGTTCGCCTCGCAGGCCCGCGGTGCCGAACTGGAGGGTGCCGCTGAAGCGGGCGGCGAGCTCGGTGACGTCCCCGGCCTCGATGAGCTTGCCGAGTTCGTCACGGGTCTCGGGGTCGGGGTCCTCGGCGAGCCAGGTGTTGGCGGTGGTGATGAGGTCGTCGTCGTGCACCGGGGTCAGCCTCTCGTCGTGTGTGCGGTGCGGGTGCGTGAGGGTGCTCGCGCCCACGCGTCTCGGCCGACTGAATGGTTCACCTTCCAGCCGACCGAGACGGGGCGGTCAGATGCGGCCGAGCACCTGGGCCAGGAGGGCGCCCATCTGCGTCGCGCTGTCGCGGCCCGCCTGGAGGACCTCCTCGTGGTTGAGGGGCTCGCCCGTCATACCGGCGGCGAGGTTGGTGACCAGGGAAATGCCCAGCACCTCCGCACCCGCCTCGCGCGCGGCGATCGCCTCCAGGACCGTCGACATGCCGACCAGGTCCGCGCCGATGACCCGGGCCATGCGGATCTCCGCCGGGGTCTCGTAGTGCGGGCCGGGGAACTGCGCGTACACGCCCTCTTCGAGGGTCGGGTCGATCTCCTTGCACAGGGCGCGCAGCCGCGGCGAGTACAGGTCCGTCAGGTCGACGAAGTTCGCGCCGACGATCGGGGACGTCGCCGTGAGGTTGATGTGGTCGCTGATCAGGACCGGCTGGCCGGGGCGCATGCCCTCGCGCAGACCGCCGCAGCCGTTGGTGAGGACGATCGTCTTGCAGCCCGCCGCCACCGCCGTACGGACGCCGTGCGCGACCGCCGCCACGCCGCGGCCCTCGTAGTAGTGCGTGCGGCCCAGGAAGACCAGAGCGCGCTTCTCACCGATCTGGTACGAGCGGATCTTGCCGCCGTGGCCCTCGACCGCCGGCGGCGGGAAGCCGGGCAGCTCGGTGACCTGGAACTCGGCGTCGGGGGCGCCGAGGGCGTCCACGGCCGGCGCCCAGCCGGAGCCCATCACGAGGGCGACGTCGTGGGTCTCGGCGCCGGTCAGTTCGCGCAGGCGCGCGGCGGCGGCGTCGGCGGCGGCGTGCGGGTCGCCCTGGATGTCGTCCGGAAGAAGAGATGCGTTCACGCGGATGAGCGTAGCCGGTTCCGGCCTACGCGCGTAGATGACAGAGCGAACGGGATGGCGATCGTTGTCTTGTCGTTTCCAACGAAGGGCGTGACTCCGGTTGCCGCGCGGGTCAGCAGGGGCGCTTGCGCAGTTCCATCACATAGTCGTGCGGCGCGCCCGCCGACTCCGCCGCGTCCGCGATCTCGCCGAGGTAGCGGGCCGAGGGCAGGCCGCCCTCGTAGGCGTCGAGGACGTACACCCAGGCCGACTCCTCGGTGTCGAGGGTGTGCACCCGTACCCGCATCCGGCGGTAGATGCCGAGCCCGACGCCCTCCCAGCGGTCCAGGGACTCCTCGTCCGGCGGGGCGATGTCGTACAGCGCGACGAACACCTGGGCGGTCGGGTCCTCGACGATCGTCGCGAGGGCGCCCTCCCAGCCCATCTGCTCGCCGCCGAAGGTGAGCCGCCAGCCGTTGAGCCAGCCCGTGGCGCGCAGCGGCGAGTGCGGTGCGCGGCGCGTCATCAGCCGGGCGTCGAGATTGCCGGCGTAGGCGGCGTAGAGCGACATGGGGAGAGGGTACGGCAGGTGCATCCGGCGTCTCTCCCGTAACAGTGACGTCTCGGGCGGGGCCCCGGGCAGTAGCACCTTGAAGCGTGCGGGACAATGGAGTACGTGACTCGGATCGTGATCATCGGTGGCGGACCCGGCGGATACGAAGCGGCGCTGGTCGCGGCGCAGCTCGGCGCGGAGGTGACCGTCGTCGACTGCGACGGTCTGGGCGGAGCGTCGGTGCTGACCGACTGCGTGCCGTCGAAGACCCTTATCGCTACGGCCGAGGTGATGACCACCTTCGACTCGTCGTACGAAGAGCTCGGCATCATCGTGGCCGACGACACGCCACCCCTGGAGCAGGCCGCCCGGGTCGTCGGCGTGGACCTCGGCAAGGTCAACCGGCGTGTGAAGCGCCTCGCGCTCGCGCAGTCGCACGACATCACGGCCTCCGTCACGCGGGCCGGCGCCCGGGTCATGCGCGGCCGCGGCCGCCTGGAGGGCATGCAGGCGCTCGACGGCTCCCGCAAGGTGGTCGTCAGCACCGCCGACGGCAGCGAGGAGACCCTCGTCGCCGACGCCGTCCTCATCGCGACCGGCGGCCACCCCCGCGAGGTGCCGGACGCGCTGCCCGACGGCGAGCGCATCTTCAACTGGACGCAGGTCTACGACCTCACCGAGCTGCCGGAAGAGCTCATCGTGGTCGGTTCCGGTGTCACGGGTGCCGAGTTCGCCGGTGCCTACCAGGCCCTCGGGTCCAAGGTCACCCTGGTCTCCTCCCGTGACCGCGTGCTGCCCGGTGAGGACCCCGACGCCGCCGCCGTCCTGGAGGACGTCTTCCGCCGCCGCGGCATGAACGTCATGGCCCGCTCCCGTGCCGCCGCCGCCAAGCGGGTCGGCGACCGCGTCGAGGTCACCCTCTCCGACGGCCGCGTCATCACCGGCACCCACTGCCTCATGGCCGTCGGCGCCATCCCCAACAGCGCGGGCCTCGGTCTGGAGGAGGCCGGCGTCAAGGTGCGCGACTCCGGGCACATCTGGACCGACAAGGTGTCGCGGACGACCGCTCCCGGTGTGTACGCCGCCGGTGACGTGACCGGTGTCTTCGCCCTCGCGTCCGTGGCCGCCATGCAGGGCCGCATCGCCATGTACCACTTCCTGGGCGACGCGGTGGCCCCGCTGAACCTCAAGACCGTCTCCTCCAACGTCTTCACCGACCCGGAGATCGCGACCGTCGGCTACACGCAGGCCGACGTCGACGCGGGCAAGATCGACGCGCGGGTCGTCAAGCTGCCCCTGCTGCGCAACCCGCGCGCCAAGATGCAGGGCATCCGCGACGGCTTCGTCAAGATCTTCTGCCGTCCGGGCACCGGCATCGTGGTCGGCGGTGTGGTCGTCGCGCCGCGCGCCTCGGAACTGATCCATCCGATCTCGATCGCCGTCGACAACAACCTGACCGTCGAACAGATCGCGAACGCGTTCACCGTGTATCCCTCCCTTTCGGGGTCGATCGCGGAGGTGGCCCGGCAGCTCCACACCCGGAAGGAAACCGGCGGGGCCTGACGGCCGAAACCGACTCCCCGCTGGTCACAGGGAGTTGTCGACCATTCGTGCGGCATAGTCGGGTCGATTAGGCCCTATACCACTTCCGACTCTGCCGTGCGAACAACTTCGTTTATTCGGCGCATACTGCTGAAAGCAGACGGTCGTCCGCGTTACTGTCAGTTTCGTGTTCGCTGCAGAACGTCGCCAATTGATCCTCGAAATGGTGCGAGCGAACGGGGCCGTGTCGCTCCGTGAGCTCGCCCGCGTCGTCCAGACCTCCGAAGTGACCGTACGGCGGGACGTGCGCGCACTGGAGGCAGAAGGACTCCTCGACCGCCGGCATGGCGGTGCGGTATTGCCGGGCGGGTTCACGCGGGAGTCCGGCTTTCCGCAGAAGTCACATCTCGCGACCGCCGAGAAGACGGCCATCGCCGACCTCGCCGCGAACTTCGTCGAAGAAGGCGAAGCCATCGTGGTCGGGGCGGGTACGACGACACAGGAGCTGGCCCGCCGGCTCGCTCGCGTACCCGGGCTGACCGTCGTCACCAACTCCCTGCTGGTGGCACAGGCGTTGGCCCATGCCAACCGGGTGGAGGTCGTGATGACCGGCGGCACTCTGCGCGGCTCCAACTACGCGCTGGTGGGCTCCGGTGCCGAGCAGTCCCTCCAGGGGCTGCGGGTCTCCCGGGCCTTCCTGTCCGGCAGCGGCCTCACCGCCGAGCGCGGGCTGTCCACGTCCAACATGCTGTCGGCGTCCGTCGACCGGGCGTTGGTGCAGGCCGCGGCGGAGGTCGTCGTGCTCGCCGATCACACCAAGCTCGGTACGGACACCATGTTCCAGACCGTGCCGACCGATGTGATCACGCGCCTGGTGACGGATGAGCCGCCGGCTCATGACGACCGCGCCGGCACGGAGTTGCAGGCGCTGGCCGACCAGGGCGTGCAGATCGCTGTCGCGGGGGCGTCGGGAAACTCCGGGGTCTCGGGGGCCTCGGGGGGTGATTCCGTCCCCCCGCGCCAAGGGCGCCGTGACGTGGCCCTGCCGGGGCCGCGGCGGGGGCAGGTGCCGGGGGCCGGGTTGAGGACGTTGACGTCCGACGCCGGTCCGGAGCAGCAGCAGCGGGCGCGGGTTGCCGACATGCGGCGGCGTTGAGAGGCGCCCAATCGCCGTAAGGGTTCGTGTTGTTGTGCGGGTGCGGGTACTTCGTGGCTGGTCGCGCAGTTCCCCGCGCCCCTAAGTAAGTCCCCGCAGCGTTAGTTGCAACAGTCTGTCCGCCAAGTGATCGTCTCCCGGTGCTTCCTCCGCCGCCAGTGCGATCGCGTGCGTCAGCTGGAGTAGGTCGGCGATCGCCACGTCCTTCCTTACCGCGCCCGCCTCTTGGGCTCTCGCCAGCAGCGCGCCGCCCGCCTCCCTGATCGGGTCGTTGCAGCGTGCCAGTGCCGATGTGTCGTCGTGGGAGACGGCCATCAACGCCCTTGCCAGCCCCCGGTATTCGCCCGCATGCGTGACGATCTCGCGCAGCCATGTGACCAGCGCCGTGCAGGGGTTCGGGTCGGCCAGCAGTTCGCGGGAGCGTGCCAGCAGGTCCGCCACGGCGTCCTCGAACACCGCGCTCAGCAGGGCGTTGCGGTTGGGGAAGTGGCGGTACAGGGTGCCGATGCCCACGCCCGCGCGTCTCGCCACGTCCTCCAGGGACGCCTCCGCGCCATGGGCGGCGAAGGCCGTGCGGGCCTCGGTGAGGAGGCGTTCGTAGTTGCGGCGGGCGTCGGCGCGCATGGGGCGGGCCGGTGCGGCGGGTGCCGGGGTCTCGCTGTTCCCCGCGGTCTCCCGTGAGATCGCGCTCACCATGGCTCCCACCTGCTCTCTCGCACGCCCCCGTTGTGCCTCCAGGATGCCATCGACAGACGGCCGACCGGGCTTGCCGCGACGCCCTCAGGCCGTACCGTCTTCTCAGGGGTGTCCTTCTCGGGGTTTCCCCGGACATCTCAGGACTTCTCATGGCGAGAGCAGCGCCGGGAGAGAGCGTATGGAGATCGCCGGTGCGGACGCGCGGCGGGTGCTCGGGATCGCGAGCGAGCTGGAAGACGCCGGGTCGGAGTGGGAGTTGCGGGAGCGGGCCCTGGGGGCGCTGATGGAGTTGATCCCGGCCGACGCGGGGCAGGCGTACCGGCTCTCCCACGACGGGAGCGGGGTCTTCGCGCTGTCCGTGCCCGAGGACTCCTTCCACGCCGATCCGATGGTGATCTACGACCATCCGCTGGACCACCCGCTCACCGACATCATGCTGGAGACGCCCACCTCGCAGGCCTGGCGGGTCAGCGACGTCGCCGGGGACCGGCAGTGGCGGCGCACCCACTGCTACAACCTGGACTTCCGGCCCTTCGGGCTGCGCCGGCACCTGGTGGCGACGGCCGGGGCGGGTGGGAGCGCGGTCGAGGGGTACGCGCTGGTGAGGTCCGGCGCCGACTTCAGCGAACGGGAGCGCGATCTGTTCGGCTTCGCCCAGCTCCAACTCGCCGGGGTGGAACAGCGGTTGGGTGAGCGGCAGCGGCTCGTCGCGCTCTCCGCGGCCGCCCTGGGCCTCGCCGCGAGCCATGGGTGGGGCGTGGCCGTGCTCGGCGAGGACGGCCGGGCGGAGCCGCTGAACGCCCTCGCCGCCGAGCTCCTGGCCGTCGTACGGGACGATCCCCGGCTGGGCCGGGAGCAGCCGCTCACCGTCCGGGACGTCGAGGTGCGGCCCGTACCGTCGGCCGGTCCCGGGCTGCCCGTCCTGCTGCTGCTCCGCGACCTCGCCCGGGGGCGGACCCTCGCCCGGGTGTTCGGGGTGACCGAGCAGGAGTACCGGACGCTGCGCCACCTTCACGAGGGCCGTACGGCGACGGAGGCGGCCCGGCGGATGGGGCTGTCGCCGACCACCGTGCGCGGCTACATCGCCTCCCTGCACCGGAAGCTGGAGGCCGGCCACACCGCGGCGCTGCTGCGGCGGGGGCGGGATCTCGGGCTGCTGACCGACTGAGGCCGGCCCCCGCAACCCCCAGAATTGACGTGTGGTCATCAGCCGGGTCCGCTCGGTTCACTGGCGTGAGGCGCTCCGCAAGACGCGACCTCAAGGGGACTCTCATGGCCACGACGTCGTCACACCCGCCCACCACCACCGAGACGGCGCCCGCCGGGACCGCGCGGCGGCTCGCGGGGCTCGCTGCCGTGCTGGGGCCGCTGCTGCTCGCGGCGGCGTTCCTGATCAGCCCGTACGACACCAACGCCGACGCCGACGAGATCGCCCGGGTCATCGCCGCCCACCAGGGCGCCACGGAGGCGTCCGTGTGGCTGTGGACGGTCGGGACCGTCGTCCTCGCCCCGGGTCTGATCGCCGTCGGACTGCTGGCCACCGCGCGGTCCGCCAAGCTCGGCCTGTGGGGCTCGGTCCTCTTCGGCACCGGGCTGCTCGCGATCACCGCGACCCCGTCGCTCGACGCCGTCGCCCTCGGCGCGCTCGACAAGGGCGTCGACGTCGACACCCTGGCGAAGGTCGCGCAGGGCACCAACGACCTGGTCGTCGTGGGCGTGCCCATCCTCTACTTCGTCGCCGCCCACGTCATCGGGGCGATCCTGCTGGGCGTCGCGCTGCTGCGCAGCCGGACCGTGCCGGTGTGGGCCGCCTGGCTGCTGATCCTGTCCATGCCGTTCAACGTCGCCGGCTACGCGGGCGGCATCGAACCGGTGACCGTCCTGTCGTTCGTGATGCTCGCCGTGCCCTTCGGCTACGCGGCCCTCGCCTTCGTCCGGCACGGCACGGGATGGGTCCGCAGCACCTCGTAGACCATCGCCTCGGGGGAAACACGGAGCGCCCGGCGGACTGACTGCTCCAGTCCGCCGGGCGCCCCGGGATGTCGTACGGGACCTGCTCAGTCCTTGATCTCGCAGATCGCCGCGCCGGACGTGATCGACGCGCCGACGTCCGCGGACAGGCCCTTGATGGTGCCGGACTTGTGCGCGTTGAGGGGCTGCTCCATCTTCATGGCCTCCAGGACGACGACCAGGTCGCCCTCCTTGACCTCCTGGCCCTCCTCGACCGCGATCTTGACGATCGTGCCCTGCATCGGGGAGGCGAGGGTGTCACCGGAGGCGACGGGGCCGGACTTCTTGGCCGCGCGGCGCTTGGGCTTGGCGCCCGCCGCGAGGCCGGTGCGGGCCAGCGACATGCCGAGCGAGACCGGGAGGGAGACCTCCAGGCGCTTGCCGCCGACCTCGACGACGACCGTCTCGCGGCCCGGCTCCTCGTCCGTCTCCGCGTCGGCGGGGGCGGCGAAGGGCTTGATCTCGTTGACGAACTCGGTCTCGATCCAGCGGGTGTGGACCGTGAACGGGTCGGCGGAGCCGGTGAGTTCGGGGGCGAACGCCGGGTCCTTGACGACCGCGCGGTGGAACGGGATGGCCGTCGCCATGCCCTCGACCTGGAACTCCTCCAGGGCGCGGGCGGCCCGCTGGAGCGCCTGCTCGCGGGTGGCGCCGGTGACGATCAGCTTGGCCAGCAGGGAGTCCCAGGCCGGGCCGATGACGCTGCCGGACTCGACGCCCGCGTCCAGGCGGACGCCCGGGCCGGTCGGCGGGGCGAAGGTGGTGACGGTGCCGGGGGCCGGCAGGAAGTTGCGGCCCGGGTCCTCGCCGTTGATGCGGAACTCGAAGGAGTGGCCGCGCAGCTCCGGGTCGCCGTAGCCGAGCTCCTCGCCGTCGGCGATGCGGAACATCTCGCGCACCAGGTCGATGCCGGCGACCTCCTCGGTGACCGGGTGCTCCACCTGGAGACGGGTGTTGACCTCCAGGAAGGAGATCGTGCCGTCGAGGCCGACCAGGAACTCGACGGTGCCGGCGCCGACGTACCCGGCCTCCTTGAGGATGGCCTTCGACGACGCGTACAGCTCGGCGACCTGCTCGTCGGAGAGGAACGGCGCGGGGGCCTCCTCGACCAGCTTCTGGTGGCGGCGCTGGAGCGAGCAGTCACGGGTGGACACGACGACCACGTTGCCGTGGGTGTCGGCCAGGCACTGGGTCTCCACGTGCCGCGGCTTGTCCAGGTAGCGCTCGACGAAGCACTCGCCCCGGCCGAACGCGGCCACGGCCTCACGGACCGCGGACTCGTACAGCTCCGGGACCTCTTCCAGGGTCCGGGCGACCTTCAGACCACGGCCACCGCCACCGAAGGCGGCCTTGATGGCGATCGGCAGGCCGTGCTCCTCGGCGAACGCCACGACCTCGTCGGCCCCGGAGACCGGGTCCGGCGTGCCGGCGACCAGCGGCGCGCCGGCGCGCTGGGCGATGTGCCGGGCGGCGACCTTGTCACCGAGGTCGCGGATGGCCTGCGGCGGCGGGCCGATCCAGATCAGGCCCGCGTCCAGGACCGCCTGTGCGAACTCGGCGTTCTCGGACAGGAAGCCGTAGCCGGGGTGGACGGCGTCGGCCCCCGACTCCCGGGCCGCGTTCAGGATCTTGTCGATGACCAGGTAGCTGGTGGCCGGGGTGTCACCGCCCAGGGCGAACGCCTCATCCGCGGCGCGGACATGCAGAGCGTCCCGGTCCGGGTCGGCGTAGACGGCCACGCTCGCGATACCGGCATCCCGGCAGGCCCGGGCCACGCGGACAGCGATTTCGCCACGGTTGGCGATGAGCACCTTGCGCACGATTGAGGCTCCCTCCTTGAAACAAGCCGAGTTTAGGGACTGCCGACACGGCAGTTCGACCCGTCCCCAATGGTGAGCTTGCCCACACGGAGCGTGATTCGAGGATCGCTGGATCCGCGAAATCCCTTGTCACGCTTCGGTACGCAGGACTCCTCCGGAAAACCCTAGCCCGCCCCTGTGGTCAAGGTCTCTGTCATCACGTGCTGCGGGCCACTCGGATTCTTTGTGGAGTCCCTACGAATGGCCCAATGATTCTTTGCCGTTCGCAGAACCCTTGTCCCTGGGTTTACCCGTTAGTAGCGTTCGCGTGTATCGAACGTACTTGGGGTAACCAGGGCTCGGCTTGAGAGTGGGTGGGGACCGGTGGTGCGCAGGCCGGTGGCGTGGATCGTGGCGATCGTCCTCTTCTTGGAGGCGTTCGGGATCGCGGCGGTCAACTGGTTCCTCGGGGTGGTCGTCGACCGTCAGGACATGTCCCTGGCCGGCCTCGACCCCGGCATGATGTCGACGTCCTCGAAGATCGGCGGGATCGTCTTCGGGCTCTACTTCGCCTTCTGCGGCCTGGTGGCGCTGCTGGTCGCCCTGCGCGACCGCGCCCCGGCCGGCTTCGGCCGCATCCTGCTGATCAGCGCGGCCGTGGTGCACGCGCTGCTGGGCGCGTTCGCGTGGGGCCTGCTGGGCCCGGCCGAGTTCGTGTTCATGGTGGTCGTGCTGGCGCTGATAGTGCTGCTCCTGATGACGTACGACAGTCCTCAGGAGCCCGCCGACGCCGCCCCCGGCGACCAGGGGGACGGCGGCCCGGCCAAGGAGGGCAACGGCACCGGGCCGGTCACGTCGCCGCCGGCGCCCACAACTCCGTGATCCCGACGCCCAGTTCGGCCAGCAGCTTCCGTACGAGGGGCAGGCTGATGCCGATCACGTTGCCGTGGTCGCCGTCGATGCCGTCGATGAACGGGGCGCTGCGGCCGTCGAGGGTGAACGCCCCGGCGACGTAGAGGGGTTCGCCGGAGGCGACGTACGCGGCGACCTCCTCGTCGGTCGGCTCGCCGAAGCGGACGACGGTCGAGGCGACGGCCGAGGCGTACCGGCCGGAGACGGTGTCGTAGACGCAGTGGCCGGTCTGGAGCGTGCCCGCGCGTCCGCGCATGGCCTTCCAGCGGGCGGTGGCCTCCTCGGCGTCCGCGGGCTTGCCGAGCGCCTGGCCGTCGAGGTCGAGCACGGAGTCGCAGCCGATCACGAGCGCACCCTTGACCTCGGGCTTCGCCGACACCACGGAGGCCTTCGCCTCGGCGAGCGCGAGCGCCAGCTCGGCGGGGGTGGGGGCGGTGACGGCGTCCTCGTCGACGCCGCTCACGATCACCTCGGGGGCCAGTCCGGCCTGCCGCAGCAGATTCAGCCGGGCGGGGGACTGGGAGGCGAGGACGAGTCGGCGGCGCGGCTGATCAGTCATGCGGTCAGGGTATCGGCGCCCGTCACTTCACGCCGAGCACGATCATCGCCAGCACCATGGCCAACGCCAGGAACAGGCCCAGTCTGCGCAACATCTCCTGCATGTCGCGCAGTTCCTTGGGCGGTTCGTTCTCGGGGTCGGACCAGAGCATGCGTCCAGCGTGCGGGGGCGGGGCGGGGCGGCGCCTGAGTACGCGTACTCAACTTCACCAAAAGGGTCTGAGGTTCCGTTAGTGTGTCTCTCACTAAAGGAACTCTGGTCCCGTTTGGAAGGTCGTGCTGCCATGTTCACCACTGTCTGGGCCGCCTCGCCCCAGCCGCCGAGCGAGGGGTTCACCCCCAACTGGTCGAGGGAGGGCTTCTGGCGCCAGTCGCTGCGGCAGGTCGTCCCGCTGACCGGGGGCGGGGAACGGGTGCGGATACGGCTGTCGAACGCGTACGGCACCTCGCCCGTGCGGGTCGCCGAGGCCGCCGTGGACGGACGGCGGCTGAGCTTCGGGGGCCGGCGCGGGGTGGAGATCCCGGCGCGCGGGGAGGTCGTCAGCGATCCGGCCCGACTCGCCGTCGCGGCGGGGGAGTCGGTAGCGGTCACGCTCTACTTCGAGGCGGCGACCGGCCCGGCGACGTTCCACGCGCAGGCCTTCGCGCCCAGCCTGCGCGGGGAGGGGGACCTGCTGGAGTCCGCCGAGGGCTTCGACGCGGTGTCGGAGTCCTGGTACTTCCTCAGCGCGGTGGAGGTGGCTGCCGGGCGCGGCGACGGGGTGGTGCTCTTCGGTGACTCCCTCACCGACGGCTTCGGGTCCACGGTCGGCGCCGACCGGCGGTGGTCGGACGCCCTGGCCCGGCTGACCGGGCGGCCCGTGCTCAACGCCGGGATCGGCGGGAACCTGCTGCTCAACGACTCCGCGTGGTACGGGGAGAGGGGGGTTCGGAGGTTCGGGCGGGACGTGCTCGGTCAGGCCGGGGTGGACACGGTCGTCGTGCTGCTGGGGCTGAACGACATCGGGTTCAGCGAGACGGACGAGCAGCCCACGTACAAGCCGGCGCCGGTGGTGGAGGCGGAGGAACTCATCGCCGGGTACCGGGAGTTGATACGGCAGGCGGGCAGCCTCAAGGTCGTGGGCTGCACGCTGCTGCCGTTCGGGGGCTCGGACCACTGGGGGGAGCATGCGGCCAAGGTGAGCCACGAGGTGAACGAGTGGATCAGGGGTGCGGGTGAGTTCGACGCGGTGGTCGATCTGCACCGGGTCATGGCCGGTCCGGGGGACCCGGACCGGCTGCACCCCGCGTACGACTTCGGCGATCACCTGCACCCGAACGATCTCGGGTACGAGGTGATGGCCGACGCGCTGGCCGCTGTTCTCTAACCGGGCCAGTACGTACGTGCCCACGTGGCCGGGCCCGGTTGCGGCAGCCTGCGGGTGGCGATGCGGGACGGGTCCGACCACCCGTCCCGCTGCTGGGGGGCGCCGGGCGGTGTTTCCGCTGCCGCCGCGGCGCGGGCTCGGACCACCGCCAGGGCGGCGGCGAGCTCCTCGGGGGTGGGGTTGCCCCGTACGACCTTGATCGTCATGGCGACTCCTAGAGGGGGATGTTGCCGTGCTTCTTCGGGGGCAGGGACTCCCGCTTGGTGCGCAGCTGGCGCAGGCCGCGGACGATGTGGTGGCGGGTGTCCGACGGCATCACGACGGAGTCGATGTAGCCGCGCTCGGCCGCGACGTAGGGGTTGAGGAGGGTGTCCTCGTACTCCCGGATCAGCCGGGCGCGCACCGCCTCCAGGTCCTCCCCGTTGGCCTCGGCCTCGGCGAGGGTGCGGCGGTGCAGGATGTTGACCGCGCCCTGGGCGCCCATGACGGCGATCTGGGCGGTCGGCCAGGCGAGGTTGAGGTCGGCGCCGAGGTGCTTGGAGCCCATGACGTCGTAGGCGCCGCCGAAGGCCTTGCGGGTGATGACGGTGATGAGCGGGACCGTCGCCTCGGCGTAGGCGTAGATCAGCTTGGCGCCGCGGCGGATGATGCCGTCGTGCTCCTGGTCGACGCCGGGCAGGAAGCCGGGGACGTCGACGAAGGTGATGACGGGGATGTTGAAGGCGTCGCAGGTCCGCACGAAGCGCGCGGCCTTCTCACTGGCCTGGATGTCGAGGCAACCCGCGAACTGCATCGGCTGGTTGGCGACGATGCCGACCGGGCGGCCCTCCACCCGCCCGTAGCCGGTGAGGATGTTCGGGGCGAACAGCGGCTGCGTCTCGAAGAACTCGGCGTCGTCCAGGACGTGTTCGATCACCGTGTGCATGTCGTACGGCTGGTTCGCGCTGTCCGGGACGAGCGTGTCCAGCTCCAGGTCCTCGGCGGTGACGGTGAGGTCCGCCTCCTCCGGGTAGACCGGCGGCTCGGAGAGGTTGTTGGACGGCAGGTACGACAGCAGCTGCTTGACGTACTCGACGGCGTCCTTCTCGTCGCCGGCCATGTGGTGGGCCACGCCGGAGACGGAGTTGTGGGTGCGGGCGCCGCCCAGCTCCTCGAAGCCGACGTCCTCACCGGTGACGGTCTTGATGACGTCCGGGCCGGTGATGAACATGTGCGAGGTCTGGTCGACCATGACGGTGAAGTCGGTGATCGCCGGGGAATACACCGCGCCGCCCGCACAGGGGCCCACGACCAGCGAGATCTGCGGGATGACACCGCTCGCGTGGGTGTTGCGGCGGAAGATCTCGCCGTAGGCGCCCAGGGAGGCGACACCCTCCTGGATGCGGGCGCCGCCGGAGTCGTTGATGCCGATGACCGGACAGCCGGTCTTCAGCGCGAAGTCCATGACCTTGACGATCTTCTGGCCGTAGACCTCGCCGAGGGCGCCGCCGAAGACGGTGAAGTCCTGCGAGAACACGGCGACCGGGCGGCCGTCGACGGTGCCGTACCCGGTGACGACCCCGTCCCCGTACGGGCGGTTGTTCTCCAGCCCGAAGTTGGTGGACCGGTGCCGGGCGAACTCGTCCAGCTCGACGAACGACCCCTCGTCGAGCAGCAGCTCGATCCGCTCACGGGCCGTCAACTTGCCCTTGGCGTGCTGCTTCTCCACGGCACGTGCGGAGCCGGCGTGCGTCGCCTCGTCGATGCGGCGCTGAAGGTCCGCGAGCTTGCCCGCGGTGGTGTGGATGTCGATCTCTTCCGGCTCGGCCATCGGGTCGCGGCTCCCTGCCTGCTCAAAAGGGGGGACGGTTACTCATCCGTAGAGTAGTGGCGGGCCTACCAATCAGCAGTGCGGCGTAGGACACACCTAGGGTGGCTTGCATGACGCCGCGAGATGCTTCAGACGACAACCGCTGGTCGAACCTGGACCGGCCGCCGCTCAACGGGGCCGCGCTGCGGCGTGGGCTGGTGCGGGACGGCGGGTTGTACTGCGATGTGGAGGTCGTCCAGCGCACCGGGTCGACGAACAACGATCTGGTGGGTCTGGCCGTCAAGGGGGACGCCGAGGAGGGCGCGGTCCTCGTCGCCGAGGAGCAGACCGCCGGCCGGGGACGCCTCGACCGTCAGTGGACGGCACCGGCCCGCTCCGGGCTGTTCTTCTCCGTCCTGCTGAAGCCGGCCGGGGTGCCGGTGGCCCGCTGGGGCTGGCTGCCGCTGCTGACGGGCGTGGCGGTCGCCACGGGCCTTTCCCGGGCCGCGGGCGTGGACACGGCACTCAAGTGGCCCAACGACCTGCTGGTGACCGTGGCCGGCGAGGAACGCAAGACCGGCGGGATTCTCGCCGAGCGGGCCGGGGAGGACGGGGTCGTCGTCGGGGTCGGCATCAACGTCACCCTGCGCGAGGACGAGCTGCCGGTGCCGATGGCCGGTTCGCTGGCGCTGGCCGGGGCGGTCACGACCGACCGGGACCCGTTGCTGCGGGCGGTGCTGCGGTCGCTGGAGGAGTGGTACGGGCGCTGGCAGCGGGCCGGGGGCGATCCGGCGGTCAGTGGGCTCCAGGAGACGTACGCGGCGGGGTGCGCGACGCTGGGGAGAACGGTGCGGGCGGAGTTGCCGGGCGACCGTTCGATCACGGGGGAGGCGGTGGCGATCGATGGCGACGGGCGCTTGGTGATCGCGACGGAGGAGGGCGTGCAGGAACCGGTGGGAGCGGGAGACATCGTCCACTTGCGACCGGCGTGAGTGGATTGGCCTCAGGGGCGCCGGGCTGTATCGATGTGCGGCTCCGCCGCGCGGGCGCGACAGGCCACGGAGCCCCGCAGCCGAGGACGACGACCCACCACCCCTCTCTGTCGGCTCCACGGGAGTGAGCTACCGCACACCTGCCGTAAAGTGAAGGCCGGTCGATACCTGACCGTGACAGATCGGAAGGGCAGCACGCGTGACCGTCGACGACACGGGTTCCGGCGCGGACTCGAACGGCGCCGACCCCGGAGGGGCCCCGCACCCGCTCGCCGTGCGTCTCGAAGCGCTGATCCTCGGTGCCGAGCGCCGCTACACGCCCTTTCAGGCGGCCCGTACCGCCGGTGTCTCCATGGAGCTGGCCACCCGCTTCTGGCGGGCCATGGGCTTCGCCGACGTCGGCCAGGCCAAGGCCTTCACCGAGGCGGACGTCCTCGCCCTGCGGCGCCTCGCCGGTCTCGTCGAGGCCGGGCTGCTCAGCGAGGCCATGGCCGTGCAGGTCGCCCGGTCCACCGGACAGACCACCGCCCGCCTCGCCGAGTGGCAGATCGACTCGTTCCTGGAGGGGCTGACCGAGCCGCCCGAGCCCGGTATGACCCGTACCGAGGTGACGTACCCGATCATCGAGCTGCTCCTGCCCGAGCTGGAGGAGTTCCTCGTCTACGTCTGGCGCCGCCAGCTGGCCGCCTCCGCCGGCCGGGTCGTGCAGGCCGCCGACGACGAGGAGATGGTCGACCGGCGCCTCGCCGTCGGCTTCGCCGACCTCGTCGGGTTCACGCGGCTCACCCGGCGCATGGAGGAGGAGGAGCTCGGCGAGCTCGTCGAGGCCTTCGAGACCACCGCCGCCGACCTGGTCGCCGCGCACGGCGGGCGCCTCATCAAGACCCTCGGCGACGAGGTGCTCTACGCCGCCGACGACGCCGGTGTCGCCGCGGAGATCGCGCTGCGCCTCATCGAGACCATGGCGAACGACGAGACCATGCCCGAGCTGCGGGTCGGCATCGCCTTCGGCACGGTCACCACCCGGATGGGCGATGTCTTCGGCACGACCGTCAATCTGGCCTCCCGGCTCACGTCCATAGCCCCCCGGGACGCCGTCCTCGTCGACAGCGACTTCGCCCAGGAACTGATCCGTACCGCCGAGGCGCCCGCGTCCGAGGCGGAGGCGGCGGAGGCCGCGGCCGCGGCGGAGAAGGAGGGCGAGGAGCCGCCGACGTATCGCTTCGCGCTTCAGCCGATGTGGCAGCGGCCGGTGCGAGGGCTTGGGGTGGTGGAGCCCTGGTTGCTCACTCGGCGGAGTGAGCCGAGCGCCTGAGGGTGTGCCGGGTGGGGTTGCCGGGCGGGTGCGGGTTCGTTGTGGCTGGTCGCGCAGTTCCTCGCGCCCCTTGGGGCGTTTACCGAGCCAGCGGGCCCACGCACAGGCCGATGACCGGCACGCACAGACCCCCGCCACCACCACCGCCGGTTTGGGTCGGCTGGGGAGTCGGGGTCGCGGGCGGTGGCGAATAGGTGCTCTGAGTCGGTGCCGGGGACGGCGTTGATGTCGGTTGCGGGGCCGGGGTGGTCGGATTCGGGGCCTCGGGGATGGTCGTCGGGTCGGGCGCGTCCACGGAAGCCCCCGCCGGTGTCGACGACGGCACCGGTACGAAGGTCACCGCCGACGTCGGTGTGGCGCTCGCCCCGCCCATCGGTGCCGTCGCCGACGGGCTCACCTTCGGGATCGCCGCCACCGTGGCGGCGGCGTTGGTCGCGCGGTCCGTGCCGGAACCGGCGTGTGGATCGTCGAGGCGGGGTTCGGCCTCCGCGGTGCCGAGGCCGCCGCCCAGGCCCCCGTCGGGAGCCATGCGGACGAGGCTCAGCGCACCGGCCGCCACGGCCAGTCCGCCGACGGCGAGGAGGGCCTTGCGGGGCCGCGGGCGACGGTGCCGGCCGCGTGAGCCGAAGAGGCGCTGCGGTACGGCGTCCACGACGTCGGGCAGCGCCGTCTCGGCGGCCGTGGCCTGCGTCTCCGTCAACGTCGTCATGGCGACCCCTCCCCGATGCGCTCGCGCCCCCTGTGCGCCGTGGCGGAGCGCACGCTATGCGCTCCTGTGGGCGATGGGGGCGGAGTTGGGTGGGATGTCACTCGAACGGGGTGTCGGGCGCCGACAAGGGAACCGGCCCCGCGCCCGCCCGCCCTTTCGTCCCCGGGGTCGGGCTGCGATGATCGGGCCCGGTGAAGTCTGTTAACCCACGTTAACTGGAGGGTGTCATGAGCGAGGAACGGTACGGGGAGTTCGTGCTGGTGCGGCGGCACGGGCACGTCGCGGAACTCGCCCTGGACCGGCCGAAGGCCATGAACGCCGTGTCGACGGAGATGGCCCGCTCGGTCGCCGCCGCCTGCACCGCGCTGGGCGACGACCGGGACGTACGGGCCGTCGTGGTGACCTCGACCCACGAGCGGGCGTTCTGCGTCGGCGCCGACCTGAAGGAGCGGAACTCCTTCACGGACGCCGATCTGGTCCGGCAGCGGCCCGTCGCGCGCGGCGCCTACACCGGCGTGCTGGAACTCCCCGTACCGACCATCGCCGCCGTCCACGGCTTCGCCCTCGGTGGCGGGTTCGAGCTGGCCCTGTCCTGCGACCTGATCGTGGCCGACGCGACGGCCGTCGTGGGCCTGCCCGAGGTGTCGGTGGGGGTGATTCCCGGCGGTGGCGGCACACAGCTGCTCCCACGCCGAGTGGGCGCGGCCCGAGCGGCGGAGCTCATCTTCACGGCACGGCGGGTGGAGGCGTCGGAGGCAAGGGACTTGGGCCTGGTGGACGTCCTGGTGGAGGCGGGCCAGGACAGGGACGAGGCCCTGGCGATGGGCGCCAGGATCGCCGCCAACTCGCCGGTGGGACTGAGGGCGGCGAAGAGGGCCCTGCGGCTCGGACACGGCCTGGACTTGAGGGCAGGCCTGGAGGTCGAGGACGCGGCCTGGCGCTCGGTGGCGTTCTCGGGGGACAGAGCGGAGGGCGTGGCGGCTTTCAATGAGAAGCGGCCCCCGGAATGGCCGGGCGAGTAGAGATACCCAGGGGCGCGGGGAACTGCGCGACCAGCCCCCGCACACCCGCACGCGCCGCACAACCAGCCACCCCCGTCACCCTTGGCGCCCCTCCAACACCGCTTATCCCCCAAAACCTCCCTAACCTGGAGCAATGGCGGAGGACACGCGGCTCACGGCAGTCGTCGCGCTGGCGCAAGGCATGGCCGCGGCCCACGGCTCACGCGAGGCCTGGCGCGCGGCAGCGACCGGCGCCTGCCGCGCCCTGAGCGGCAGCTTCGCCGCCCTGTCGGTGTGGGAGCGCGAGCTGGGGCGGCTCCGCGTCCTGGTCAACGTCGGGGACCGCGCGCCCGACGAGGACGAGTTCCCCGACGCCGAGGCCTACCCCGTGCACCAGTTCCCGGAGATCACCGAGTTCCTGCACGAGCGGTGGGCGGGCGGCGGGGAGCCCAACGCGTGGGTGGAGACCGCCGAGGGGCCCGCCGCGGGGCGCCGTCCCGGGTACGTCCATCAGCGCGTCGCCGCCCTCCGCAGGAGAGGGCGCGGCTGCTGTGTCGTCGCGCCGATCGTGCTGAACGGCCGTGCCTGGGGCGAGCTGTACGTGGCGCGGGCGGCCGGTGACCCCGTCTTCGACCGGGCCGACGCCGACTTCGCCACCGTGCTGGCCGCCGTCGTCGCGGCCGGGATCGCGCAGGCCGAGCGCCTTGAGGAGGCGCGCCGGCTGGCGTTCACCGACGCCCTCACCGGGCTCGCCAACCGCCGTGCCGTCGACGTACGGCTCGACGAGGCCGTCGAGCGGCACAAGCGGGAGGGTGTGGTCGTCAGCCTCGTCGTGTGCGACCTCAACGGGCTCAAGCGGGTCAACGACACCCTCGGGCACGCCGTCGGCGACCGGCTGCTGGAACGGTTCGGCTCCGTGCTGTCGCTGTGCGGGGCGATGCTGCCGGGGGCGCTGGCCGCGCGGCTCGGGGGTGACGAGTTCTGTCTGCTCGCGGTCGGGCCGGCCGCCGACGAGGTCGTCAAGGCGGCCGACGAACTCTGCCGACGGGCCGCCGAGTTGGAGCTGGGGGAGGGGGTGGCCTGCGGGGTCGCCTCCACCGAGGACCCCATCGGGCCGGTGCGCTCGGCCCGGCGGCTGTTCCGGCTGGCCGACGCGGCCCAGTACCGCGCCAAGGCCGAGCGGGCCGCCCAGCCGGTCGTCGCGGGGCGGGAAGGGCCGGACGACCCCGTCGTACGGCTCGCGGACGCGCCCTCGGGGGAGCGGGAGGCGCACGGGGAGCGCCGCCGGTTCCGGGGGCGCCGACTGTGACGTACGCACAAGTAAGGGGCGAACCCCGCCCCCACTCGTGACATCTCCGTCTTCACTGCGTACGCTCCTGAATATGGATATGCACACTGTGGTGGTGGGGACGTCCGGGGTGACCGCGTCCGACGTCCTCGCCGTGGCGCGCGACGGCGCCCGGGTCGAGCTCTCCGCGGAGGCGGTCGCGGCCCTCGCCGCCGCCCGCGAGATCGTGGACGCGCTGGCCGCCAAGCCCGACCCGGTCTACGGCGTCAGCACCGGCTTCGGCGCCCTGGCGACCCGGCACATCAGCACCGAGCTCCGTGCTCAGCTCCAGCGCAACATCGTCCGCTCGCACGCCGCCGGCATGGGGCCGCGCGTCGAGCGGGAGGTCGTACGGGCCCTGATGTTCCTGCGGCTCAAGACCGTCTGCTCGGGACACACCGGTGTGCGGCCCGAGGTCGCGCAGACCATGGCCGACGTGCTGAACGCCGGGATCACCCCGGTCGTGCACGAGTACGGCTCCCTCGGCTGCTCCGGCGACCTCGCGCCGCTCTCCCACTGCGCCCTGACGCTGATGGGCGAGGGCGACGCCGAGGGTCCGGACGGGGTCGTGCGGCCCGCCGGTGAGCTGCTCGCCGAGCACGGCATCGCGCCCGTCGAGCTGAAGGAGAAGGAGGGCCTCGCGCTCCTCAACGGCACCGACGGCATGCTCGGCATGCTGATCATGGCCCTCGCCGACCTCGACACGCTCTACAAGTCGGCCGACATCACCGCCGCGCTGTCCCTGGAGGGCCTCCTCGGCACCGACAAGGTCCTCGCGCCCGAGCTGCACGCCATCCGCCCGCACCCGGGGCAGGCCGCCAGCGCCGCCAACATGCTCGCCGTACTGAAGGACTCCCAGCTCACCGGGCACCACCAGGACGACGCCCCGCGCGTCCAGGACGCCTACTCGGTGCGCTGCGCGCCGCAGGTCGCCGGTGCCGGACGCGACACCATGGCGCACGCGCGGCTCGTCGCCGAGCGGGAGCTGGCCGCCGCCGTCGACAACCCCGTCGTGCTGCCCGACGGGCGGGTCGAGTCCAACGGCAACTTCCATGGCGCGCCCGTCGCTTACGTCCTCGACTTCCTCGCCATCGCCGCCGCCGACCTCGCGTCCATCGCGGAACGGCGTACCGACCGGCTCCTCGACAAGAACCGGTCGCACGGGCTGCCGCCGTTCCTCGCCGACGACGCCGGTGTCGACTCCGGGCTGATGATCGCCCAGTACACGCAGGCCGCGCTGGTGAGCGAACTGAAGCGGCTGGCCGTGCCGGCGTCGGCGGACTCCATCCCGTCCTCCGCCATGCAGGAGGACCACGTCTCGATGGGCTGGTCGGCCGCGCGCAAGCTGCGCACCGCCGTCGACAACCTCACCCGGGTCGTCGCCGTCGAGCTGTACGCCGCCACACGCGCCGTCGAGCTGCGCGAGGGACTGACCCCGGCGCCGGCCTCGCGGGCCGTCATCGAGGCCGTCCGGAAGGCCGGCGTGCAGGGCCCGGGCCCCGACCGGTTCCTGGCGCCGGACCTGGCCGCGGCGGACGCGTTCGTGCGCAGTGGGCAGCTGGTGGCGGCGGCGGAGTCGGTGACGGGGCCGTTGCGGTAGTCGTACGCGTGCGAGAAGGGGCCCCGTCGCGCCGCGACGGGGCCCCACTGTCGTGCTGCCTACTTCAGCTTCGCGACCTGGGCCGTGACGAGCTCGGCCGGGATCTCGGTCTTGCCGCCCTTGCCCAGCGCGGCCAGGTTGACCGAGTAGAACGTGGCGACGGTGTTGCCCTTGCGGACCACCTCGGTGAGGAACGTGGCCGTGCCCTCGCCGTCCATGTCGACGTCCTCGGCGAACGCCACCGACTCGTCACCGGCGCCGGAGCTCTTCGCCGTGCTGACCTTGGTGACCTTGGAGCTCTCGTCCTCGGCCTTGAGGCCGTAGCCGCCGGAGCAGGCCGTCACACCGTCGGAGACGGCCTTGAGGGCCTTCTCGGCGCCGTCGCCGTCGTAGGAGGACAGGCCGACGAACGTGATGCTCACGTCGAAGGCGTTCTCGATGTCGGCGTCGGTCAGCTTCGACGGGTCCTTGGAGGCCGCCGAGGGCTTCGCGGTGAGGGTGTTGCTGGCGTTCGCGTCCGTGTCGCCCGGGGCCAGCGCGGCCGTGGCCCAGGCCAGCGGGTCGCAGGCCGCCTTGTCGGTCTTCACTTCGCTCTTGGACTTGGGGAGGGTGTCGTCGCCCGACTCGGCCTCGAAGTCCTTGACGTCGCCCTTGGCGAGCAGCAGCTTCTCCAGCTCGGCGGAGGTCAGCGCCTTCGCGGCCGGCGCCGACGAGGCGCCGGCGGACTCCTTGGTGTCGGTGCCCTTGGCGTCGTCCGAGCCGTTGTCGGAGCAGCCGGTGATGAGGGCGAGCGACAGCGCGCTCACTGCGAGCGTGGCGCCTATACGGGCCCCCGATGATCTCTTCATGAGCGGACTATGAGGTTTTGGTCAAACGTCCGTCAAGTCGATTCAAAAACCGTGACGTTCCCGACGTACCGAGTAAGTGACGAACCCGGCACCGAGCGCGAGGAACGCCGTGCCGCCGACCACGTACGGGGTCGTGTCGAAGCTTCCGGTGTCGGCGAGACGGGTGCCCTCGACGGTGTCCTGGGTGGTGACGGTGGTCACCCTGGCCTGCTGCGTGACCTGCGATCTCGCCGGTTCCTCCTGGGTCGCACCCGCGGACGGGACGAACCACAGGGCGCACAGGAGCGTGCCTGCGGCGGTGGCGGTCAGCAACGGACGGCGAGCGGATGACACGGAATATCGATCCCCTTGTGGCGCTGGCGAATTGGCCGTGTGGGCCGATGTTAGTGAAAGGCGCGGGTCACGGGAAAGTCACGGGAGAAAAGGGCCGTACTCTCCGGTGCATGAGCACTGAAGAGACTTCACGGTTTGTGCGGCTTCGGGTGGAATTGGTGGTGGAGATCGATCACGAGGACGCCGTCGCCAAGGCCGCGCTGGAGCGGATCGCCGACGATCCCGAGATGCCGGCCGACGAGCAGGCGCACGCCGAGGCCGTTGTGACGGAAGACACCGCGGAGGCCCTCGCGTATCTCGTCGACCCGTTCGACCTGGTCAGCGAGGTGCCCGGGGTCGAACTCGTACAGGCCTCCTGGTCCAGCGAGCGGATCGACTACGACCCGGATTCGCCGGAGTGGGACCTCGACGAGGATGATGAGGAAGCGGACGACGACGAAGAGGCGGTCGGCTGAGCGCTCTTGGGGAACTTGTGGCCCCGGGTGGCAACCGCCGTCCGGGGTTTCGTCGTCTCAGGGGGCGCACGGACCGAGCTGCGCACCACCCGTCACGGCGGACGTGGTGTGCCCCACACGTTCCGAGAATGTGGAACGGGACGAACCGGTCGTAGCGTTTAGGTTTCATTGACGGGGCTCCCGGGTTCGGCTTCGGGTACGACTTCCGGGTTCGACGGGGACTCTCGGCTCTTTGGGGAATCGGCAACGATGGAGAAGCGTGTGATGACGGTCAGTAAGCGGCGCAGGGGCCTGGCGGTCGCGTCCGCACTGCTCGGCGGAGTGCTGGTGCTCTCGGCCTGTTCCGGTGGCGACGACGACGCCTCCGGCAGTGGCAGCAAGGACACCTCACAGGCCAAGGCCGACGAGGCCGCGGCCAAGAAGACGTCCGAGGCCGACATCAAGATCACGCCCAAGGACGGCTCCGAGAACGCCTCCATCAACAACTCCGCGGCCGTCACCGTGAGCAAGGGCACGCTCACGGACGTCAAGATGACCACCGCCGACGGCGCCGCGGTCAGCGGCGAGATATCCGCGGACAAGACCAGCTGGAAGCCCAGCGCCCAGCTGGAGCGGTCGACCACCTACAAGGTGAACGCGGAGGCGAAGGACTCCGAGGGCCGCATCGCCCACGAGAACGCGTCCTTCACCACGGTCTCCCCGTCCAACAGCTTCCTCGGCTACTTCACGCCGGACGACGGCTCCACGGTCGGCGTCGGCATGCCGGTGTCGATCAACTTCGACAAGGCCATCACCAACAAGGCGGCCGTCCAGAAGGGCATCACCGTCTCCTCCTCCAGCGGCCAGGAGGTCGTCGGGCACTGGTTCAACGCCAACCGCCTCGACTTCCGCCCCGAGGACTACTGGACCGAGAACTCCACCGTCACGCTGAAGCTCGCGCTCGACGGTGTCGAGGGCGCGAACGGCGTCTACGGCGTCCAGCAGAAGACGGTCACCTTCAAGATCGGCCGCAACCAGATCAGTTACGTCGACGCGAAGACCAAGCAGATGAAGGTCACGCAGGACGGCAAGACGATCAAGACGATCCCGATCTCCGCGGGCTCCCCCGAGAACAAGACGTACGAAGGCATCATGGTGATGTCGGAGAAGTTCAAGGAGACGCGCATGAACGGCGCGACCGTGGGCTTCACCGACAACGACGGCAAGGGCGAGTACGACATCAAGGACGTGCCGCACGCCATCCGCCTCACCAACTCCGGCACCTTCGTGCACGGCAACTACTGGGGCGCGAAGTCCATCTTCGGCAGCGTCAACACCAGCCACGGCTGCGTGGGCCTCTCCGACACCAAGGGCGCCAACGACAAGGGCACGGCCGGCTACTGGTTCTACAACAACTCGATCATCGGCGACGTCGTGATCGTCCAGAACACCGGCGACAAGACGGTGGCCCCGGACAACGGCCTCAACGGCTGGAACCTGAGCTGGGCGGACTGGAAGGCGGGTTCGGCGGTCTGACGCCGACACCTGCACGCCGCTGTGCGAAAGGCCCGCCGGAAGCTGGAGCAGCTTCCGGCGGGCCTTTCTCAGTGGGTTACTTGCCGTAGTACGCGTTGTAGATCGAGACCGTCGACTTGTTGTTCTTCTTGTCGGTGATCTTGGCGTGGAACGAGATGGCCTTGCCCTTGTCCGGGTTCTTCACGGTGATCTTGCCGTCCGTGACCGTGACCTTCTTCCAGGTCTGGCCGTAGTCGTACGACACGTACACCGCCAGGGACTTGAGGTTGGAGCCCTTGGCCGCGCCCTCGACGGTGACCGGGATCTTCACCGTCTCGCCCGCCTTGACGCGGCTGTCGAGGCCGGTCTTGGCGTTGAAGCGGACCGTGGAGGCCGGCAGCGTGACCTGGTCCTCGGTGGCCGCCTTCTTCGAGTGGAACGTGAAGCTCACGTCGATCCGCGTCGAGGCCGCCGCCAGCTTGACGCTCCGCTTCACGGACGACGTCAGCTTGTACTCGGCGTTTCCGGCGGGAACCGTGAACGCCTCACCGAAGAGCGGGTCCTTGTTGGAGCCGACCTTCGTGCCGTTGCGGTACAGCTCGGTCTTCACCGAGGTGAAGTCCGACGAGCCCGAGTGCTGAGCCCCGTCCGCGAACAGCGGCAGCGACCCGTAGAGGTAGTTGCCCTCGCGGAAGACGCCGTAGTCCTTGTTGATGTGCGGGCCGAAGACCGCGGTGTTGAAGGTCTTCTTGTACGTGGTGCCCGCCTTGAAGGTCTGCGGGTTCCCCAGCGTGTAGCCGGCCTCCGGGATCGAGTTGCCCTGCTCGTCCTTGGCTCCCCCGAACTGAAGGAAGTCCAGGCCCCACTTGATCTGGTCGCCCGTCGACATCAGCATGGTGCGGGTACCCGGCAGCTGCTGCTCGACGAACGTACCGAAGACACCGTCCTCGGGCAGCTCGCCCCACGGGCTGATCGCACCGGTCTTGCCGCTCGCCGGGGCACCCATGTTGGCCTTGACCGTGGCGAAGTCGCTCGCCTTGTAGTGCCGGACCTTGTCACCCACCAGGTGCTTGACCTTGGCCTGGGTCGCCACGTTGTACTCGGCGTTCGCGCCCTTGGCCCACTGCCCGTACCAGGTCTGGGTCAGACCGCCGGAGACATCGGCACCGAGAGCCGCGATGCGGATGTTCGCGAAGGAGTCCATGTTGACGCCGACCGGCAGCAGCGCGGGCTCGTAGTAGTAGCTGATCATCGCGGACAGCGGCGTGGCCGAGGCGTCCGGCACCGTGATGTCGGCCGCCTTGGTCGTGCGGGCGTCGATCGTCACCGAACGGTTCTTGGTCAGGCTCAGCTTCGGCTGCATCACCCAGTCGAGGCCGCCCTTGAAGGTGACCCAGTCCTTGGCGATCCAGGCGTCCAGCGCGTAGGTGCCCTTGGGCAGCCGCATCTTGGTGGTGCCGGACTCGTCGATCGTCACCTGGTACACGCGGTCCTTGGCCAGCCCCGTGTAGCCGACCGCGATGGTGTTGTAGTCCGGGGTCGGCTTGCCGTCCTTGTCGATGTGCTTGACGGTGAGGTCGTACGACTCCACCTCACGCTGCACCGCGGCGCCGGTACGCACCGTCTGGCCGCCGCCCGTCGCCGTCACGTACGCGGAGTACGCGCCGTCGACCGTGCCGCCCAGCTTGGTGTTGACGGTGAAGTCCACCGAGGCCGTGCCGCCCGCAGGGACCTTCACCGAGGTGGCGCCGAGCTTGAAGAAGCCCGCCGGAGCCGCCGCGCCCTTGGGGTTGGTGGCCGTCGAGGACAGCTTCAGCGTGACGTCCGCCGTACCGAGGTTGCGGTACGTCAGCTTCTTGGTGACCGGCTTGTCGTCGGTGTGCGGCCACTGCTGCGTGCCGAAGCTCACCGACACCGGGTCGGCGATCACGGTCTGCTTGATGGCCTTGTCGACCTGGATCCGGCCCGAACCCTGCTCGAACGGGGTGTACTTGCCGCCCTTCGTGGAGCCCGTGAGGGCGCCCTTCAGTTCGGTGTACGTCCAGTCCGGGTGCTCCTGCTTCAGGATCGCCGCCGCGCCCGCCACGTGCGGCGTCGCCATCGACGTACCGGAGATCGTCAGATAGCCCTCCGGGTTCTCACCGACCTCCTGGTCGATGACGCTGCCCTTGGCGGCCGCCGCCGTGATGTCCACACCCGGCGCGGTCACGTCCGGCTTGATCGCACCGTCGCCGACGCGCGGGCCGGTGGAGGAGAAGAAGGCCAGCTTGTCCTGGTCGTCGACGGCGCCGACGGTGAGCGCGGCGTCCGCGCTGCCCGGCGAACCGATCGACTCCGGACCGGAGTTGCCCGCCGCGATCGCGAAGAGGATGCCCTTCTCGGCGGACAGCTTGTTGACCGCCGCCTCCAGCGGGTCGACCTCCGGGGTGTCCTGGCCGCCGAGGCTCAGGTTGACGACGTCGGCGCCCTCCGCGGCCGCCCACTCCATGCCGGCGAGGATGCCGGAGTCGTCACCGGAGCCGGTGTCGTCGAGGACCTTGCCGTTCAGGATCTTGGCGCCGGGCGCCACGCCCTTGTACTTGCCGTTCGACTTGGCCCCGGTGCCCGCCGCGATCGACGCGACGTGCGTGCCGTGACCGAAGTGGTCGGTGGCGTCGGCGGCCGTGGAGAAGTTCTTGGCCTCGATCACCTGGTCCTTGAGGTCCGGGTGGGTGGCGTCGACACCCGTGTCCAGGACGGCGATCTTGACGCCCTTGCCGTCGTAGCCCGCGGCCCACGCCTTGGGGGCGCCGATCTGCGGGACGGACTTGTCGAGGCTCGCGGTGCGGACACCGTCCAGCCAGACGTGCGCGATGCCGGAAGCCGTCTTGTCGCCGTTGGTGACGGCGTCCCACAGCTCGGGCGTCTGCTTCGTCGACGTCTGCACCGCGTCCGCGTTGAGCGTCTTCAGGGTGCGGCGCAGGGTGCCCGCGTCGCGGACGTCGTCCTTCGCGCCGGTGGCGGTGCCCTGGTAGCCGACGATCACCTTCAGGCCCTTGGCCTGCGACTTGCGGGTGTCGGACTTGTTGAGCTCGGTGACGTCGAACAGTCGCTGGTCCAGCTTGCCGGCGGCGACCAGACGGGCCGCGTCACCCGGTATCACCAGGGTGTGCCCGTCGGCCTTGCGGACCTGGAAGGGTATGTGCTCCCGTCCCTTGGCCCGCTCCACGCCGACGACCCGGCCCTTGGCGTCGACGGCTACCCGGTCACCCGTGATCAGGGTGATGCGGTGATGAGCGCTGAACGGCTGGCTCGACCAGCCCGCCGGCTGTGCCTGAGCCTCCGGCTTCGCCGACGCCGGGCTGGTCATGCCCGCGGCGAGAGCGACCGCCGCCCCCGTGGCCACGGTGGCAGCACAAACTCTTTTCACTTGTCTGCGCAAGATTCCCCCTTGCTGAAGTTCCGGGTGAATTTCCCCGTTCACCCGGCCGGGGGTGGTCCCGCACAGACAAGCGTGCACCCCCCGGATTACGCAGTATGCCGGGGGGTGATCAGGCACCTCAAGGGACAGGTGACGCACAGACTCGGACTGTTACGCGATGCTCATAATCAGGAGTTCGCATTCTCCTGGTCACGAGCTCGCGTTCTCCTTCACCGTGATCTTTCCCTTGCGAATGGTGGCCAGCCGCGGGGCCTTCTTCGCGATCGCGGAGTCGTGCGTGACCATGATGAACGTCAACCCGAGCTCCTTCCACATGCGTTCGAGTACGTCCATGATCTCGTCGCGCATCGACTCGTCGAGGTTGCCGGTCGGCTCGTCGGCGAGCAGCACCTTCGGCTGCTTGACGAGGGCGCGGGCGATCGCGACACGCTGCTGCTGGCCTCCGGACATCTCGGAGGGGAGGTGCGCGAGGCGCTCGCCCAGGCCGACCGACCTGAGGGCCTCAGCGGCTCGTTCCCTGCGGTCCTTGACCTTGACGCCGAGCGGGACGAGGGCCGTCTCCACGTTTTCCTGGGCGGTCAGGGTGGGGATGAGGTTGAAGCTCTGGAAGACGAAGCCGATGTTCTCGCTGCGGACCTTTGTGAGCTTGGCTTCGGACAGTCTTGCCAAGTCGGTTCCGTCCAGGACGACTTCGCCGGCGGTGGGCTTGTCCAGGCCGCCGAGCATTTGGAGGAGGGTGGATTTTCCGCCACCGGTGGGGCCCTGGATGATCAGGCGGTCGCCGTCGGCGATGGTGAGGTCGACGCCTGCAAGGGCGTCCACGGTTTCTTTGCCTCGGGTGTAGCGCTTGGTGACGCTTTTGAGTTCGTACATTTGGGATGGCTCCTGAGTGGGGTTCGGGGGTGGTGCGGATGCGTTACGGCTGCGGGCCGGTGGGGGCTTGTCGCGCTCAGGCGGCGGAGCCGCATATCAGATACAGCCCCGCGCCCCTGGGTGGGTCAGCTCCCGCCAGCCATAAAGGAACCCCTCGCTACTCGACTCGCCTCAATGCGTCCGCCGGCCTCAGCCTCGACGCCCGCCAGCCGCCGAACGCGCCCGCGATCAGGCCGCCCGCCACCGCCAGGGCCACCGCGATCGCGACCGTCGTCGCGCTCACCGGGGCCGTCAGGGCCACGTCCAGTGTCCTGGCCGCCGCCTGTCGGCCAGGGCCGCCGAAGCCGCCACCGGGGCCACCCGCGCCACCGCCCCCGCCGCCCAACTGGGCTTGCAGCGTCGGGCTGATGGCCGTGACGACGTACGCGCCCGCCAGACCCAGGGCGATGCCGAGTGCGCCGCCGAGCAGGCCGTTGACCATCGCCTCGCCGACCACCTGCCGGGTGACCCGGCCGGAGCGCCAGCCCAGGGCCTTGAGCGTGCCGAACTCGCGCACCCGGCGGGAGACCGCCGACGAGGTCAGCAGGCCGGCGACCAGGAACGCGGCCACCAGGACCGCGATCGACAGCCACTTGCCGACGTTCGTCGCCAGGGAGGACGCCGTGGAGAGGGAGCCGGAGACGGTGTCGGCGAGGTCGGCGGAGGTCGTCACCGTCGTACCGGAGATGTTCTTCTGGATGGTCGACTTGACGGTGTCGATCTGCTGGGAGTCGGTCGCCTTGACGTAGATCGTGGTGACCTTGTTCTTCGCGTCGCCGAGGGTCTGCGCCTGCTTCAGCGGGATGTAGAGGTTGGCCGCCGCGTCACCGCTGCTGGCGGTGGCGATGCCGATCGTCTTGTACTTGGTGCCCTTGATCGTGATCGTCGAGCCGACCTTGTACTTCTTCTCCTTGGCGTACGCCGAGTCGACGACCACGACCTTGGCGTCCGTCTCGGAGGTCTTGAAGGTGCGGCCGCTGGTGATCTCTGAGGAGGTCAGCGGGCCGAGGGCCGGCTCGGTGACGTCGGTGCCGAAGACGGAGTAGTTGTTGACGTCGAAGTTCGCGCCGCCGCCCTGCACTTCACCCTGGGGCTGGCCGGTGCCGCCACCGCCGGGGCCGCCCTGCCGGCCGCCCCCGTCGTCGTTCTGCTGGAACTGGCCGCGTGTGAACTGGCCGCTGACCTTGATGACTTGAAGACTCAGGCCGCCGACGGCGTCCGCGACGCCCTTCTGGTCGCCGACCTTGGTGACGGTCGAGGTGGCGAGGGTCTGGAAGCCCTGGACCAGCACGCGGTCGCTGCTCTGCTCCTCGTCGGAGTCGCTGTCCTGCGCGTCGAAGTTGAAGCGCGGACGCTCGGAGCTGTTGGCGGAGGGCGCGGCGGCGGCCTTGGTGACCGTCATGTCGGTGCCGAGGCCGTACAGCGACTGGAGGACCTTGTCCTGGGCCTTGCCCATCCCCGAGGACACGGAGTTGACCACGATGACCAGCGCGATGCCGAGCGCGAGCCCGGAGGCGACGACGAGGGCCGCCTTTCTGCGGCGGCGCAGTTCGCGCCTCAGGTAGGTGAAGAACATGGCCGCACCGTAGGTACGGCGCGTGATGGCTGGATAAGGCTGAAATAAGAGAAGGATGAGAAGGCTGTCCGTGGGCCAGGAGGGGGCCCGTACGCACCTGTCAGGCGGAGCGGCAGCGTCCGGCGCGCAGGGCGTGTTTGTGTGGGGTCATGACCGCAGAGACCGTCGAGTACATCCGTTACCGCATCCCGGAAGACCGTTCGGCCGAGTTCCTGTCCGCCTACACCCGCGCCGCGGCGCAGCTGGCGGCGGCCCCGCAGTGCGTCGACTACGAACTCGCCCGCTGCGAGGAGGACTTCGAGCACTACGTCCTGCGCATCACCTGGACGTCCACGCACGACCACACCGAGGGCTTCCGCAAGTCCGAGCTGTTCGCCGACTTCCTCGCCGAGATCCGCGCCTACGTCGGTGACATCGAGGAGATGCGGCACTACAAGCCGACGACGGTACGAGGGACGGGCGCGGCCGTGCCCACCCTGTACGCGTGGGCGGGCGGCGAGGAGGCCTTCGCGCGGCTGACGTCGGTGTTCTACGAGAAGGTGCTCAGGGACGACCTGCTGGCCCCGGTGTTCGAGGGGCTCGCGCCCGAGCACGCCTCGCACGTGGCGATGTGGCTCGCGGAGGTCTTCGGCGGCCCGGCGACGTACTCCGAGACCCAGGGCGGCCACGGTCACATGGTCGCCAAGCACCTGGGGCGCGGCATCACCGAGACGCAGCGGCGCCGCTGGGTGAACCTGATCCAGGACGCGGCCGACGAGGCGGGCCTGCCGACGGACGCCGAGTTCCGCTCGGCGTTCCTCGCGTACCTGGAGTGGGGCACGCGGCTCGCCGTGTACTTCTCCGGCCCGGACGCCAAGCCGCCGGCGGAGCAGCCGGTCCCCGCGTGGGGGTGGGGGGTGGCGCCGCCGTACCGGGGGTGAGACGCGGGGAGTCAGGGCCGGGGTCGGGGCTGGGGTGCCGCCGAGTCCTGGCCCACCCGCGTCGCGTCCGTTCCCCAGCTCGCCAGCAGGCGCAGGGCCTCGGCGGACGGGGAACCCGGCTCGGCGGAGTAGGTGATCAGGGCCTGGTCCGTGCCGTCCGTCAGGCGGAACGACTCGAAGTTCAGGGTGAGTTCGCCGACGAGCGGGTGCATCAGGTGCTTGACGCCGTAACTCTTCTCCTTGACGTCGTGGGTGGCCCACAGCCGCCTGAAGTCCTCGCTCTTGACGGAGAGTTCACCGACGAGGGCGGCGAGGCGCGGGTCGTCGGGGTGGCAGCCCGCGTCCATGCGCAGGAAGCTGACCATGTCGTACGCCTTCTGGTCCCACTCCATGAACAGCTCGCGGTACTCGGGCCGCAGGAACACCAGCCGCGCCCAGTTCCGCTCCTGCGGCGGCAGCTCCGACCAGTCGCCGAAGACGGCGGCGGCCATCCGGTTCCAGACGAGGATGTCGGAGCGCCGGCCGGTGATGTACGCCGGGACGCCGTCCATCGAGTCCAGCAGCTGCCCGAGCGCCCCGCGCACCTGCTCCGTGCGCGTCGTCTGCTTCTTCTTGTGCTGCTTCGGCTTCGCGAGATGGGTGAGGTGCGCGTGCTCGGCATCGCTCAGCCTGAGCGCGCGGGCGATGGCGTCCAGGACCTCCGCCGACACGTTCCGCCCGTTTCCCTGCTCCAGGCGGGTGTAGTACGCCACCGAGACGCCCGCCAGCTGCGCCAGCTCCTCGCGCCTGAGCCCCGGCACCCGCCGGTGCCGCCCGAAGTCCGGCAGCCCCACGTCCTCCGGCTTCAGCCGGGCCCGCCGGGTGCGCAGGAACTCGCTGAGCTCGGCCCGCCGGTCCAGCGTGCCGCCGACTCCGCCCCGCTCCGTCGCCCTCTCGGCTCTCTCGTCCATACGTCGAGTATTCACGGTTGTACGTCCACCATCCTGTCCCCGCCAGTAGTAGGACCAGCGAACGTACGCAAAGCTGTGACCTGGGTGAACAGCGATCGCTCGGGCACGCTGGACATCGTGCCCGGCCGGAAGGCAGCCGGGCGCGACCCCCTCTCTCTAGGAGAACCCCCGCATGACCACCGTTGCCGCGTACGCCGCCCCCGCCGCGAAGGCCCCGCTGGAGCGGACCTCCATCGAGCGACGCCCGGTCGGCGAGTTCGACGTCCTGATCGACATCAAGTTCGCCGGCATCTGCCACTCCGACATCCACCAGGCCCGCGAGGGCTGGGGCGAGGCGATCTTCCCGATGGTCCCCGGTCACGAGATCGCGGGCGTCGTCTCCGAGGTCGGCCCCGGCGTCACCAAGTACACCGTCGGCGACCGGGTGGGGGTCGGCTGTCTCGTCGACTCCTGCCGGGAGTGCGACAACTGCAAGGCCGGCCTGGAGCAGTACTGCACCGGCGGCAACGTCGGCACGTACAACGCCGTCGGCAAGGACGGCGAGCCGACCTACGGCGGCTACTCGGAGAAGATCGTCGTCGACGAGAACTTCGTCGTCCGCATCCCCGACGGCCTCTCGCTCGACGAGGCCGCTCCGCTCCTGTGCGCCGGGATCACCACGTACTCCCCGCTCAAGCACTGGAACGCCGGCCCCGGCAAGAAGGTCGCCATCCTCGGCATGGGCGGCCTCGGCCACATGGGCGTGAAGATCGCGCACGCGCTGGGCGCCGAGGTGACCGTCCTCTCCCAGTCCCTGCGCAAGAAGGACGACGGTCTGAAGCTGGGCGCCGACCACTACTACGCCACCAGCGACGAGGCCACCTTCAAGGAACTGGCGGGCACCTTCGACCTGATCCTGTCGACGGTCTCGGCCCCGCTGAACCTCGACGCCTACCTGTCCCTGCTGAAGACGGACGGCGCCTTCGTGAACGTCGGCGCCCCCGAGGAGCCGGTCAAGCTCAACCTCTTCTCGGTGATCGGCGGCCGCAAGACCCTCGCCGGATCCGGTATCGGCGGCATCCAGGAGACCCAGGAGATGCTGGACTTCTGCGCGGAGCACGGCTTCGGCGCCGAGATCGAGCTGATCAGCGCCTCGGAGATCAACGAGGCGTACGAGCGGGTGCTGGCGAGCGACGTCCGGTACCGGTTCGTGATCGACACGGCGACGATCTGACGGAACTGTGCGCGGTGCCGATGCCGGCCAGGACGTCCGGGTCGGCACCGCGCGCCTTCAGTTGCTGAGCAGGAAGTCGATGAACCGGTCGAACTCCACTTTGTTGGTGCTGGAGACCCACAGCTTGTCCCGGAAGAGCAGTGGAATGTCGGCCGGTTCACTGTCGGTCAGCAGCAGCGGGATGACTATGCGGGTGGAGTCACCACTCAGTTCGGCATTGAGGATCCCGCCGTACTCGGCGCGGGTCCAGCCGCTCCCGCTGATGTGCTTGCTGATGCAGGGCAGGACGTAATGGCTGCCGCGCAGCCCTTCTTCGATCTTCTCCGAGACACGGTCACCGAAGGTGATCTGTTCCTTGTCCAGCCAGTAGCTGATACCCCGGTCGGCGAGCAGCTTGGCGATGCCTTCCACTTCCTTCGCGGTCTGCGAGGCATGGCACAGAAACACGTCGTACTCGAACATCTGCCCTTCCTTTCGTCGGGCGTCCGCCGTGACGAACGGAATCCGGGTCCGCTCCGTCGCCCAGGACCTGGCCAGGACACCGGCGCCGTAGAACTTGATCAAGCCCGTGTAACCGGGGAAGGGCACATGGGCGCAGGACGCGGTGATCTCGTACGTCCGCTCGCCTGCGCGTATCTCGCCGCGCACCTGGCCGGAGTAGAACTCCAGAGTGAACCGGTTGTACCCGCGGTCCAGGAGCACCGGTTCGTCGAGCTGGGCGACCGCTGTCAGCATGCCCTCCTGGAACACGGACAGCCGGGCGACGGTGGTGTCGGCCGCCGGGTCGTGCGGGGTCGTGTAGAAGGCGACGAACGTCCAGTCCTTGTTGGCCCGGCAGATCAGCCCGGCGCCGGTCGCCCGACGGGAGGTCAGCCGGATCTCGGCGGAGACGGAGCCGTTGAGCACCGGTCCGGGCTCCAGGTCGATCACGTACGAGGCCGCGTATGGACCGACGCCGCCGCCGTGGCCGGCGAGCATTCTGCCGCCGATGGGGGTCCAGTCGCCGCTATTCGATGCGTGCCAGTCGCTCACGGAGTTTCCCGCGCGTCTCTTCGAGTGGGGTCTTCTGCTGGGGCAGGCGCTGGAGCAGTCGGTCGACGGTGCCGATCGCCTCGACGAGCAGCGCGATCTCCATCTCCTCGTCCATGTCGGTGACATCGAACTCGCGGGACTTCTTGCGCTGGCCCTCTGACATGAGGATCTTGCGCATGCTCATCAGCAGGCTCCGGGTCTCGGGCTCTTCTGGGAAGGCATCCACCAGATCGAACACGAGCAGCGCCGATATGTTCATGTCGAGGTGATGCCGGAGATGGTCTATCTCATTCACCACACGAGTCTGGCCGATCATCGGCCTTTGACTGAGCAGACCCAATTCGACCGTCTGCATCCGGGTGATCTCGAGCGTCAACATCTCCTTCATCCCGCTGACGTTTCCGGCGGCCATGTTCCGGAGCATCTCCTCCTCGTTCTGCTCGGCCCGGTACTGGGCCACCACGCTGCTGACCAGGGCGTGCACCCCGGTGGTGACCACCGTGTCCTGCGGCGCGAGGGCGATGGTCCGCTCGGCGGAGGCCTTTTCCTCGCTGCCGTCGTACAGAGTCGCCCCGATGGCGAACTCCGGGGCCTTCACCTGTGCCGGATCGATCTCCAGCCGTACCGCGAAGTTGAAGGTGTCCTGCCCTTTCAGCGGGCGCAGGCCGTAACGCCGGGAGATCTTCCGCAGAGAGTTCAGCTCCTCGCTGACGGTCACTCCGGGCGGCAGGGTCAGCTCGATTCTCGGGCGGTCGAGGACCGTGGTGAGGGCGCTGCGGAACTCCTCTTCCAGGATGTTGTCGATGCCGGTCTCGGCGATGTACCAGAACCGGCCACCCGAGGCGGTGGCGATCGCCTCCAGCAGGTCCTCCTGGAAGTCGCTGCCGATGCCGATGGTGGACGTCGTGATGCCCTCGTCCCGGGCCCGGGACGCGACGGCGGCCAGCGCCGACTTCTTCGTCTCTCCGGCGTTCGCCTGCCCGTCCGACAGCAGGACCAGCCGGCCGTAGTGGTCTTCTGTCGTATGGCTCTGCAACTCCAGCAGCCCCTGGTACCAGCCCAGAGAGAGGTTGGTCGAGCCGCCGGGCCGGATGGCCTGGAGCCGGTCCTCGACCTGGTCCCGCGGAGTCTGCGGATTGACCACCACCTGAGCGGCATGGTCGAAGACGACGACGGTGAACAGGTCGTCGCCGGTGATCCGCCGGAAGATGTCCACGCAACTGCGTTTGGCGGTCTCGAGTTTGTCCTGCGCGCCCATGCTGCCGCTGCGGTCGATGACCAGGCAGAGATTCATGGCGCTGCCGGACCGTTCGGTACTCGTGGCGTAACGGCACCTGACCTCGATCGCCACGTCGAATTCGGTCACCTCGTCGTTCCGCGCGGCAGGCCGCTCGGGGAGGACGAGGACTTCGATCGCTCGGTCGTCCATGTGATGTTCCCCCTGCTGTTCCCCCTAGGTACAACAGCGAAGCACATCGGCCATCCCCGTGACGGTATTCCAAGCGAATCAGCCTCACACTCCGTCATATCCCTTATGGCATCCGGAGGTTGCACGGCCTCGCCCGCCACAGCGGACACGGCAACCGGCGAGAGTATGGTCGGAACGAGGAGGCCAACACGATGACTGTTCAGCTGAACCACACCATCGTCGCCGCACACGACCAGCAGGCGTCGGCCCGGTTCCTCGCCGACATCCTGGGACTGGAAGTGGGCCCGCAGTACGGTCCCTTCATCCCCGTCGAGATACCCAACGGAGTGACCCTGGACTTCATGGAGGCGTCCGGGGACATCACGCCGCAGCACTACGCGTTCCTGGTGTCGGAGGACGACTTCGACACGATCTTCGGCCGTATCGAGAAGCGGGGTCTGACGTACTGGGCGGACCCGTTCCACCGACAGCGGGGCGAGATAAACCACAACGACGGCGGCCGCGGCACGTACTTCGACGACCCGAACGGCCACAACCTGGAGATCCTGACCAGGCCCTACGGCAGTGGCGGCTGACGTCCGAAGAGCGCCGAGAGCGGATTTCGCAACCGAGTCCGCCCCCGGCTGTCACATCGCTCCAGTCCCTCGCGTCATGTCCGCGACGGCAGTTCTTCGGCTCACAAAACTGGAGCAGTCATGACGACGACACCCATCCTGGTCACCGGCGGCACGGGCACCCTGGGCAGCCACGCGGTCCCGCTGCTGCGGGCGGCGGGTCGCACGGTGCGGGTCCTCAGCCGCCGTGAGCGCCTGGGCGCGGACGGGATCGAGTACGTCACCGGCGACCTGATGACGGGCGAGGGCATCGACGCCGCACTGGCCGGTGTCGGCACGGTCCTCCACCTCGCCGGCGGCCCCAAGGGCGACGACGAGGCGACCCGCACCCTGGTACGGGCGGCCCGCGCGGCCGGCGTACGGCACCTCGTCTACATCTCGGTCATCGGCGCGGACCGCGTCCCCCTGGCCTGGCTGCGCACCAAGCTGGACGCGGAGCGGGCGATCGCCGACTCGGGCATCCCCTGGACGACCCTGCGGGCGGCCCAGTTCCACGACCTGACCCTGACGATGATCGAGAAGATGACGAAGCTCCCCGTCCTGCCGGTACCGGGCGGCCTGCGCCTCCAGCCGGTCGACTCGGCGGAAGTGGCGGCGAGGCTGGTCGAGTTGACGCTGGGCGAACCGGCGGGGCTGGTCCCGGACATGGCGGGCCCGGAGGTCCACGACATCGCCGAGCTGGCTCGTCCGTATCGCGAACTGCGGGGCGCGCGTGGCCGGTTGCGGGTGCCGGTCCGGATCCCGGGGAAGGCCGGGAAGGCGTATCGGGCGGGCGCGAACCTCACGCTGGAAGGGGCGGAGAAGGGCAAGCGGACGTGGGAGGAGTTCCTGGCGGAGCGGGTCTGAGGGCCCAGTGGCCTCGGGTGCTTCTGCTCCAGTAGCTTTCGCGCGGTGCAGTAGCTTTCCGACGTCCTGGAGAACCAGCACCCGGAGAGTCGCAGATGCCCCGACCAGCGCCCTACTTCGCCGTGGCCGACGCGCTGCGGGCGCGGATTCTCGCGGGGGAGTGGGCCGTCGGCGGGCGGCTTCCGTCGCGTGCGCGACTCGCCGAGGAGTACGGCGTCGGGCGCAACGTGACGCAGCGGGCCGTGGACCGGCTGATCGCCGAGGGGCTGCTGGAGGGCCGGGCCGGCTCCGGGACGTACCTCCGCACACCCCGCGAACGCCTGCGGATGGTCCGCTCCCGGTACCGTGGGCGTGCCGTGCCGGAGGAGCGCGGCAGGGCCAACTCCTGGGACGCGCACAGCGAGACGGGCGTCCCCGCGTCCGAGGCGATCGCCGAGCGGCTGGCCATCGCCCCCGGCGACCTCTGCGTCACCACGCACTACGAGTTCCTCGCCGACGGCCGCCCCGTCCAACTCTCCCAGTCCTGGGAGCCGTTGGCCCTCACGGACGGAACGCCGGTCATGCTGCCCGAGCGGGGTCCACTGGCCGGCCGGGGCGTGGTGGCGCGGATGCGCTCCATCGGCGTACAGGTCGAGACCGTCGTAGAACTGCCGCGCCCGGCTCGCGCGACCCCGGCGCAGGCGCATCTGCTGGGGATCGGGGCCGGGGACCTGGTGCTCCTGATCGAACGGACCCTCTACGACACCACCGGACGCCCGGTGGAGACCGCCGACATGGTCATCCCGGACGGATGCCGGGAAGTGGTGTACGAGTTCAAGGCCGATGCCCGGTGAGTCGGGTGACCGCACCGTCCACCCCGGCTGCCTCCGGGCTGCTCCGTGATCCGGGCTTCCGGCGTCTGTTCGCCGCCACCGCCCTGGGGCAGCTCGGCGATCGCGTCCTCTTCCTGGCGCTGCCGCTGGTCGCGATCGTGGCGTTGCGGGCGGACGAGTTCCAGGTCGGACTGCTGACCGCCATGACCACGGCGGGCTCACTCCTGGTGGGGCTGCCCGCGGGAGCGTGGGTGGACCGGATGCGGAAACGGCCGGTGGTGATCGGCACCGATCTGGCCAGGGCGCTGGCCCTGTCGACGATCCCGGTGGCGTGGTGGGCGGGCGTGCTGACCGTCTGGTGGCTCTACGCGGTGGCCCTCGTGCACGGGGTGCTGACGGTCTTCTTCGATGTCGCGTACGTCAGTTGGCTGCCGCGGCTGGTGGGGCGCGAACGGCTCGTCGAGGGGAACTCGCGGCTCTCCGCGATCCGTTCGGTGACCAGCATCGGCGGTCCGGCGCTGGCGGGACCGCTCATCGGCGCGGTGGGCGCGCCCGCGACGCTGGTGGTGAGTGCGGCGGGCATGGCCGTGTCGGGGCTGCTGGCGACGGGCATCCGGACCCGCGAACCGAGGCCGGTGCCTCGTGAACACCCGCGGCTGGGACGGGAGATCAGGGAGGGCGTGAGATTCGTCCTGGACCATCCCGCCCTGCGCGCGACCGTCCTCGGGGACGCCGTCTTCAACCTCTCCCTGGTCATGTACCAGACCATGCTGATGGTCCACCTCGCACGGGAGGTGGGCCTCGCCTCCTTCGGCGTCGGCCTGGTCCTGTCCGGGATGGGGTGCGGTGCGCTGCTGGGCGCGCTGTCGGCCGGGAGGGTCGCGGCGCGCGTGGGGCAGGGACGGGTCATCTGGCTGGCACCCCTGGTGACCTGCCCCCTGACGGCCCTGATGCCGATGGCGAGACCGGGGTGGAGCGTGTACGTGGCGGCGTTGGGTCTCGCGGCGCTCTCCCTGGGCGGGGTCGTCCGTGTCGTGGCGCAGTCGAGCCTCCAACAGGCGCTGACTCCGGACCACTTGCTGGGCCGGATGAGCGCGACGGCCCGCTTCGTGTCCTGGGGCGGCATTCCGCTGGGCGGGCTGCTGGGAGGGGCGACGGGCTCGGCCGTCGGTCCGGCGGCCACGCTGTGGATCGGCGCGACGGGGATGACGCTGAGCGCGCTTCCCGCCTGCCTGTGGTCACTCCGGGGTGGGAAAGGGGCGCTCGGGCGGCAGTAGCCGCGCCGCCGACTCCAGCTCGCCGTTGCTGACCAGTGCGTGGATCTCATGGGCGAGCGGTGTCACGTCACGGATGGCCACCGTCCACTCGTCGGCGTAGCGGCGGGCGGCCTCGCCGGAAAGGCCGAGCTGCAAGGATCGGTACGGCAGTGGCCGCAGCCGTAGATCCCGCTCGGGGTCCCACTGGACGCGGGCCGGGGAGCGCTTCAACTGCCGTTGCCAGGTGGCCCGGTCGGGGTGAACCTCGCGGACGTAGCTCGACAGGCACGAGTTCCGTAGCGCCCACTCGAAGCCGTCGCGGGTGACCTCCACGGCCAGGACGGTCTCCTGGCCTTCCTTGGTGCCCCATCCGCAGCGGTACATCATCCACAGGAAGCTGGGCTTGATCCAGGTCATACGGTCACGCTTCCAGGCCGCGGGGAAACGCCCGTCGCGGGCGGCGGGGAGGCCGATCGCGGGGGAGTAGGCCTGGTAGACGGTGACGGTGGAGGGCGTGTGGACGGCGCGGATCTGATGCTGGGGGACTTCCATGCGGTACAGCGTGCGGGTGACGGACGAGGGGTGACGAATGATTTTCCGCGTCGATGCCGTCAGATGGGGCGGGTCCAGAGGGTGAGGTCGCTGCTGGTGGCGACGGCGAGGGTGCGGCCGGAAGGGGAGAAGCCGACGGCCCGCAGCTCGCTGTAGTACGAGTGGAAGATGTGCCACCACCCCTCGCCGTGGGGCTCACGGTGCGGCATGCCACTACCGTGGGTGAGCAGGACCCGATCATGCGGCCAGGCGGGCTGGACGACCTCAAGTCCCCACCCGCCGACGGCCGTCATGTGCAGCCCCCCGCCGAAGAGCCCGGCGATGCGCACCCTGGCACCGGCGACCGGCCCGAGCCCCGGGCAGGTCAGGTCGTCGGTCCCGTCCGGGGTGCAGTCCTCGTCGCCGGGATCCCGGTCCCGGGCGATCTTCTCCCCGCTGACGGCGTCGAAGAGCCCGTGCCCGTCCTGCGAGACGACCATGACCAGGTCGTTCCCACTCTCGGGATGCGTCGCGAACCCGATCCCGAGCAGCCCGCCGACCGGTGCGCAGGAGGCGTGACGCGGGGAGAAGACGGGCTGCCAGGGGGCGGGCGCGGGCAGCACGGGGGCGGCGAGAAACCGGTCGCGGAGGGCTTGTTGATACGGGGTGAGCTGGTGCTGGTCCACACCGCCATGATCCATGAACCGACGACCCCGAGGGCGGGGTGGGTGGCGTCGTAGATCGAGGAGGGGATTCACCGGACCAGCGAACAGCCGGGCGAGCACCTCGACGTCGGTTACCTGGACTCACCGACCGGCCTCGACCACCCCTACGGGACACGACACCCCGGTCCCGCCGATGCCGCAGTATCCCGCCGGGTTCTTGTCGAGGTACTGCTGGTGATACGCCTCCGCCGCGTAGAACGGGCGGCCTTCCGTCGGGAGGATTTCCGTGGTGATCGTGCGGTGGTGGCCCGAGGCTGTCAGGGCCTTCTGGTAGGTGTCGCGGGAGGACAGTGCCGTTTCGGCCTGGGCGGGGGTGTGGGTGTGGATCGCCGAGCGGTACTGGGTGCCCACGTCGTTGCCCTGGCGGAAGCCCTGGGTGGGGTCGTGGGATTCCCAGAAGGTCCTCAGGAGACGGTCGTAGGGCAGGACGGCGGGGTCGAAGACCACGCGGACCACCTCCGTGTGGCCGGTGAGGCCCGAACACACCTCCTCGTAGGTGGGGTTCTCGGTGTGGCCGCCCTGGTAGCCGACCAGGGTCGTGTACACACCGGCCGGGAGCTGCCAGAACTTGCGCTCGGCTCCCCAGAAGCAGCCCAGGCCGAAGTCGGCGATCTCCAGGCCCTCGGGGTAGGGGCCCAGGAGCGGGGTGCCGAGCACGGTGTGGTGGTCGGGGAGACGGTACAGCGGCTCGGGGCGGCCCTTCAGCGCCTGTTCGGCGGTGGGCAGGACGGGCGTACGGCCGAACAGCATGGCTGACTCCTTCGTCGGGGAGGGCGGCACGGCCGTCAACACCGGCCCGCCCCACGGCATTCCGGTACCCGGTCTCAGTGCGGCAGCGTCGCCGGGCTGCCGCCGTTCGCCTCGTAACCCGCCACCGCCAGCGCCCGGTAGACCGCGAACTCCGCCGCCGGGTCGGGGGACAGGGTCCACGGCAGGGCGCCCACATGGCCGTCGATGTGGAGGAGCTGGTTCATGGCCTCCGCCCAACGCTCGCCGCGGACCAGGAAGAACACCAGCATGTGCCGGACGTGCGCCAGCATCGGGTCGTCCGCGCGGGCCGAGTGGACGGCGTGCAGGGCGCCGTGTATCGCCTTCGTCACGACCTCGCTCTGATAGAAGCCGGCGACCAGGTTGACCTCGGGCAGGTGCTCGAAGACCGCGAACAGCGGCATCGCCGAGAGGAGGGAGCCCTGGGGCGCGCGGGCCGCGGCCGCCTCCGCGAAGGACATCGCCTGCTCGCGCGAACCGTGCCACTTCTCGCACCAGTAGTGCAGCGCCGCCAGATGCGCACCCATGTGCGCCGGCGCGCGGTCCAGGATCTTCAGCCAGAGCTGCTCGAACTCCTCGCGGGAGTACGCGAGTCCGCGCGCGACCGACAGCTCGACGATGTACGGGATCGGGTCACCCGGAGCCAGCAGCGCCGCCTCGCCGCACGCCGCCTTCGCCTCCTCCATGATGATCCGGAAGTCGTCCGTGCCCGGCGTCGCCGTCCGCCACGCCTGCTGCACCAGGAACTCCGCGTGCACCGCCGCGCCGCCCGCGTCCTTCGGCGCCTCGGCCCGCCACACCCGCAGCCACTGCCCGCCCGGCGTCTCGCTCACCCCGCCCGGCCGCCGCGCCAGCTCCAGGGAGGCCGCCCCCGCGAAGGCCTGCACCCGCTGCCAGCGCAGCTCGCCCGCCGCCTCGGTGCCGGCGAGGAGCTGGGAGGCCGCGCGGTAGTCCTGGGTGCGCTGCACCAGGTCCAGGACGTCCAGCAGGTCCTGGTCGGGGCCGGGCATCCGGACGTCCAGCTCCTCCTGCCGTACGAAACCGTAGTCCGCCGGGTCCGCGGCGTCGGGGTGGCCCGGCGGGACCTGCTCGATCATGCCCCGTCGACGCCTCAGGACGGGCAGCACCACGAAGCCCAGCATGACCACGGCCATCAGGACCCAGAGAATCTCCATGCCACAAGCGTTCCAGACGCCGCCGACAATTGGCCAACCAGGCCCCCGGCCTGTGGACAACCCGCCCTCGATCCTTCCCCAGCGGACGGCATGTACATCTCATCGCCGACATCGGTCCGGAATGCGGACTACGCTCGGGGCCCATGAGCGACAGGCACATCAGTCAGCACTTCGAGACCCTCGCGATCCACGCGGGCAACACCGCCGATCCCCTGACCGGCGCGGTCGTCCCGCCGATCTACCAGGTCTCCACCTACAAGCAGGACGGCGTCGGCGGGCTCCGCGGCGGCTACGAGTACAGCCGCAGCGCCAACCCCACCCGCACCGCCCTGGAGGAGAACCTCGCCGCCCTCGAGGGCGGCCGCCGGGGTCTCGCGTTCGCGTCCGGACTGGCGGCCGAGGACTGCCTGTTGCGTACGCTGCTCAGCCCCGGCGATCACGTGGTCATCCCGAACGACGCGTACGGCGGCACGTTCCGCCTCTTCGCCAAGGTCGTCGCCCGCTGGGGCGTGGAGTGGTCGGTCGCCGACACCAGCGACCCCGCCGCCGTGCGGGCCGCCATCACCCCGAAGACCAAGGCCGTGTGGGTGGAGACCCCCTCCAACCCGCTGCTCGGCATCACCGACATCGCCGCCGTCGCCCAGGTCGCCCGGGACGCGGGCGCCAAGCTCGTCGTCGACAACACCTTCGCCACGCCGTACCTCCAGCAGCCGCTGGCGCTCGGCGCCGACGTCGTCGTGCACTCCCTGACCAAGTACATGGGCGGCCACTCCGACGTCGTCGGCGGTGCGCTCGTCACCGGTGACGAGGCACTCGGCGAGGAACTGGCGTACCACCAGAACGCGATGGGCGCGGTCGCCGGGCCCTTCGACTCCTGGCTGGTGCTGCGCGGCACCAAGACGCTGTCCGTCCGCATGGACCGGCACAGCGAGAACGCCACCAAGGTCGCCGACATGCTGACCCGGCACGCGCGCGTGACGAAGGTCCTCTACCCGGGCCTGGAGGACCACCCCGGGCACGAGGTCGCCGCCAAGCAGATGCGCGCGTTCGGCGGCATGGTGTCGTTCCGGGTCGAGGGCGGCGAGGAGGCGGCCGTCGAGGTCTGCAACCGCGCCAAGGTCTTCACGCTGGGCGAGTCCCTGGGCGGTGTCGAGTCCCTGATCGAGCACCCCGGCCGCATGACGCACGCGTCCGTGGCGGGCAGCGCCCTGGAGGTGCCGGCCGACCTGGTGCGCCTGTCCGTGGGCATCGAGAACGTCGACGACCTGCTGGAAGACCTCCAGCAGGCGCTGGGCCGCTAGGGCCCGTCCGGCTCACCAGTCGGTCAGCGGTGGAGTCGTCGTCGACGGCGGCTCCACCCAGGGGCGGGCCATCACCGCCCACACCACGAACGCCACGCTCGCCGCGAACAGCAGGAACCACAGCACGCGGCGGGCCGCCCGCCTGCGCCGCAGCATCCGGGCGCCCCGGCGCACCACCTCGTCGTGCAGCTCCGGCGGCACCAGCGGCGGCACCTGGTCCATGACCCGCCGCACCGCGGCCTCCCGCTCGGGCCGATTCACCGCCGCCCCCTTCCGGCCGGGCCGCCGACCCGCCCAGGCCCCCTCATGAGCCGCTCGGGCCGGTTCACCGCCGCCCCCTTCCTGCCTGCCGGGCCGCCGATCCGCCCCGGCCCCCTCATGACGCCGCCACCTTCGCCCCGCCCACCGTCGGGGCCGGGCCCCGTGGCGGGTGGAGCAACGTCGCCGTCGCCCGGTCGCAGATCGTGTGGACGCGCTCCGTCGGCAGGCCGAGGAGTGCCGCCGTCTGTTCCTCGGCGACCCCTTCGTAGAGCCGCAGGACGAGGACGAGCCGCTCCTGCGGCGCCAGGCCGGCCAGGGGGCAGGCGGGATGGGGGCGGGCGCCGAACAGGCCGCCGTACTGGTGCCACGCGCTGCGGGCGAAGCGGGTGGCCAGGTACTGGCGGGTCCGGTCGTACGGGTCCTCGCCGTGCAGTCCGTCCCAGCACGCGTACGTGTGCGCCAGCGACAGCGTGAGCAGGCGCCGCGCGCGCGGGTTGGCGTCCGGGGCCTCCGCCGTGAGGAGCGTCGCGGCATGCAGCAGCCGGCCGGCCGCGCCCGCGACGAACGACTTGAACTCCCGGGCCCGGCGGGCGTCCTGCGACGCATGCCGTTGTCGCACCGCGCCTCCCGCCTCAGGCCGACCGTACGAGGGAACGGGACCCTGGTCGCGTACGGGATACGGAACCGTGTGCGACTCGGGACCCGGTCTCATATGAGGCCAGGGGTGGCCTTTCGGTCAAGAGCCGCGCGCCGTTCCGCCCCGGCGGGCGCGCACGGCGACCCTGGAGCTCTCCGGCGTCCGTCAGGAAGCCGTCGGCGCATCCGCCCCCGGCAGCCCCTGGGCCGCCATCCGGGAGGAGAGCGCGGTGTTGAAGCGCGTGAGGAGCGTGCAGAACGCCTCGCGCTCCTCCGGCGCCCAGTCGTGTGTCAGCTCGGCCATCAACTGACGCCGGGAGGAACGTACTTCCTCCAGGCGCGACAGCCCGCGCGGGGACAGCTGGAGCACCACCGCGCGCCCGTCCTCCGGGTGCGAGGTGCGCTTGACGAGCCCGGTGTCCACGAGCGGTGCCACCTGCCGGGTGACCGTCGACGAGTCGATGCCCATGCTCGCGGCGAGCGCCTTGACGCCCATCGGGCCTTCCTTGTCGAGGCGGTTGAGCAGCAGGTATGCGGCGCGGTCCATGGAGTTGCGCACCTGCCCCACCCCGCCGAGCCGGGTCTGTTCGGCACGGCGGGCGAAGACCGCCACCTCGTGCTGGAGCGTGTCGAGGAGACCGGTGTCACCGACGGTCGTCATGTCCATCGACATTTCAGGTGTTGTGGGCATGGCCGGGGGCTCGCTTCAGGTAAAGGGTGCTGGGTTGGGGGACAGGGTACGCGGCCGGAAGGCGGGCCGTACCGGCGCTGCGCAAACCGGTCTCGGAGGTTGGTCACAGCGGTCGCTCCCGCCTGTGAACTGCGATGCTTGTGTCATGAGCTATGGCACGGCTGACTCCTTGCACTCCCTGCGGCCCGTCACCCTCGACGATGTGCGCGGCGCCCAGAAGATGCTCACGGGCGTGGCGCGGGTGACCGCGATGGAGGGCAGCCGGCACCTCTCCCAGCTGGTGGGTGCGCCGGTGCACTTCAAGTGCGAGAACCTCCAGCGCACGGGGTCCTTCAAGCTGCGTGGCGCCTACGTCCGGATCGCCGGCCTGCTGCCCGAGGAGCGCGCGGCCGGGGTCGTCGCCGCGAGCGCGGGCAACCACGCGCAGGGTGTCGCGCTGGCGTCGTCGCTGCTGGGTGTGCGGTCGACGGTGTTCATGCCGAAGGGCGCCCCGCTGCCCAAGATCAGCGCGACCCGGGAGTACGGCGCCGAGGTGAGGCTGCACGGGCAGGTGGTCGACGAGACGCTGGCCGCCGCGCAGGAGTACGCGGAGCGGACGGGGGCGGTGTTCATCCACCCCTTCGACCACCCGGACGTCATCGCGGGCCAGGGCACGGTCGGCCTGGAGATCCTGGAGCAGTGCCCCGAGGTGCGCACGATCGTCCTCGGGATCGGGGGCGGCGGTCTCGCGGCCGGCGTCGCGGTCGCGGTGAAGTCGCTGCGGCCCGATGTGCGGATCGTGGGCGTCCAGGCGGCGGGCGCGGCGGCGTACCCGCCCTCGCTGGCGGCCGGGCGCCCGATGTCGATCGAGAACCCGGCGACGATGGCCGACGGCATGAAGGTCGGGCGGCCCGGCGACGTGCCGTTCGAGATCGTGGGCGAACTCGTCGACGAGGTGCGGACGGTCAGCGAGGACGAGCTGTCCGCCGCGCTGCTGCTGAGCCTGGAGCGGGCCAAGCTGGTCGTCGAGCCGGCCGGCGCGAGCCCCGTCGCGGCGCTGCTGAGCGACCCCGGCGCCTTCGAGGGACCGGTCGTCGCGGTGCTGTCCGGCGGCAACGTCGACCCGGTGCTGCTTCAGCGCGTCCTGCGGCACGGCATGGCCGCGCAGGGCCGCTACCTGGCCGTACGTCTGCGCCTGACGGACCGTCCCGGCGCCCTCGCCACGCTCCTCGGGGTGTTGTCAGTGGTCGACGCTAATGTCCTCGACGTGAGCCATGTGCGGACCGACCCCCGGCTCGGGTTCACGGAGGCGGAGGTCGAGCTGCACCTGGAGACGAAGGGTCCCGAGCACTGCGCCGAGGTCGGCCAGGCCCTGCGGAACGCGGGTTACACGGTCATCGACTGAGGTCAGCGGCTTGGATTCACCCTTTCGGGAAAATCCGTTGAGACTCGCGATACATCGCGTTATGGTGCGTCGAGAGAAGTCGAGAGAAAAAGACAGGCGACGCAACCAGCGCAAACCTAGGCTTTTCGAAGAATCCCCGACGACGTGGAGACTCATATGCCAGGCGCCATCTATGCCGAAGGCCTGGTGAAGACCTTCGGTGACGTAAGGGCTCTGGACGGCGTCGACCTGGACGTGCCGGAAGGCACCGTCCTGGGCCTGCTCGGGCCGAACGGCGCGGGCAAGACGACGGCCGTCCGCTGTCTGACGACCCTCCTGCGGCCCGACAGCGGCTCGGCGGTCGTCGCGGGCATCGACGTCCTCAAGCACCCCGACGCCGTGCGCCGTTCCATCGGACTGTCCGGCCAGTTCGCGGCGGTCGACGAGTATCTGACCGGCCGCGAGAACCTCCAGATGGTCGGCCGGCTCTACCAGATGAGGGCGAAGGCCGCGAAGGCCCGGGCGGCCGAGCTGCTGGAGCAGTTCGACCTCGCCGACGCCGCCGACCGCCCCACCAAGACCTACTCCGGCGGCATGCGCCGCCGCCTCGACCTCGCGGCCGCCCTGGTCGTCTCCCCGCCCGTGATGTTCATGGACGAACCGACCACCGGCCTGGACCCCCGCAACCGCCAGCTGCTGTGGGACGTCATCAAGCGCCTGGTCTCCGGCGGTACGACCCTGCTGCTGACCACGCAGTACCTCGAAGAGGCCGACCACCTCGCCCATGACATCGCCGTCGTCGACCACGGCCGGCTCATCGCCCAGGGCACCTCCGACCAGCTCAAGGCCCGCACCGGCGGCGAGCGCGTCGAGGTCGTCGTCCATGAGCGCGAGGACATCGCGACCGCCTCCGAGGTCCTGCGCGGCTTCGGCAAGGGCGACACCACGGTCGAGGAGCACACCCGCAAGCTCACCGTCCCCGTCACCGGGGGCGCCAAGCTGCTCGCCGAGGTCATCCGCGAGCTCGACACCCGGGGCATCGAGATCGACGACATCGGTTTGCGCCGCCCCACCCTCGACGACGTGTTCCTCTCCCTGACCGGCCATGTGGCCGAGGAGGCCATCACGAACAACGAGGAGGCCGTCAAGAAATGAGCACCGCCACCGACACCGCACGCGTCGCACCGGCCGGCAACCCGGTCAGCCAGTCCGTCCGGGACTCCATGGTCGTCGCCCAGCGCAACCTCATCCGGATGTCCCGCATCCCCGAGATGATCATCTACGGGCTGATCCAGCCCATCATGTTCGTGGTGCTGTTCACCTACGTCTTCGGCGGCTCCATGCAGATCGGCGGCAGCACCAGCGCCGTCGACTACAAGAACTTCCTGATGGCCGGCATCTTCGCGCAGACCGTCACGTTCGCCACCGCCAGCTCCGGCGCGGGCATCGCCGACGACATGCACAAGGGGCTCATCGACCGCTTCCGCTCCCTGCCCATGGCCAGGGGCGCGGTGCTCACCGGGCGCACCTTCGCCGACCTCGTCCAGACCGCGCTCACCCTGGTCGTCCTCGCGGTGGTCGCCCTGCTGGTCGGCTGGCGCGTCGGATCGGACGCGCCCACCAACGCCGGCAAGGTGCTGGGCGCCTTCGGGCTGCTGCTCCTGCTCGGCTACGCCTTCACCTGGATCGGCGCCCTGATCGGCATGTCCGTCCGCACCCCCGAGGCGGCCACCTCCAGCGGCCTGATCTGGCTCTTCCCGGTCACCTTCATCTCGAACGCGTTCGTGGACACCAGCCACATGACCCCGTGGCTGCGCCACATCGCCGACTGGAACCCGTTCAGCGCCACCGTCCAGGCCTGCCGCAAGCTCTTCGGCAACCCGGGCGTCTCGCCCTCCGAGGCCTGGCCGATGCAGCACCCGGTGTGGGCCTCGCTGATCTACTCGATCCTGATCATCGTCGTCTTCAGGACCCTGTCGGTCAGGAAGTACCGCTCGGCGACCGCATGACAAAGCCCCCGGTGTCCCAGGGGACACCGGGGGCCGTCACGGGCGGGGTGCAGCCGGCTCAGCCGTTGTAGGGCGCCGCCTTCAGGATCTTCACGGAGGCCTTCTTGCCGTTGGGCAGCTCGTACTCCGCGTCCTCGCCGACCTTGTGGCCGATCACGCCGGAGCCCAGCGGGGACTGCGGCGAGTAGGTCTCGATGTCGGAGCTGGCGTACTCGCGGGAGGCGAGCAGGAAGGTCATCGTGTCGTCCTCGTCGCCGTCGAAGGCGATCGTCACGACCATGCCGGGGGCCACCGCGCCGTCGGCGGACGCCGGGGCCTCGCCGACCTTGGCCTTCTCCAGGAGCTGGGTCAGCTGGCGGATGCGGAGCTCCTGCTTGCCCTGCTCTTCCTTGGCCGCGTGGTACCCGCCGTTCTCGCGCAGGTCGCCCTCCTCGCGCGCGGCCGCGATCTTCGCGGTGACTTCCTCGCGCGCGGGACCAGACAGGTACGCCAGCTCTTCCTTGAGCTTGGTGTACGCCTCCTGCGTAAGCCAGGTGACGTCTTCGCTGGTCTGGGTCACAGGTGCTCCTCGTAGGTACTGGGAATACAAAGCATCGCCCTACCCAGAAGAATGTTCCTTCACGGATGGGCGAAACCACGAGCCTAACAATTCAGCGGCCGAAGGGGGAGGACATAAGCCATCAGAATCACGTCAAAGCAGGTCAGCCACTACGTAATGCGGCTGAACTCAGTCGGCGTGGCAGCCCAGCAGCTCGGCGGTGGTGCCCGGGGACGTCGTACGGAGCGTGACGACCTTGTCGATCCGGGTGGCGTCACCGGAGAAGCGGAAATCGGCCCGGCCGACCTCGGCGCCGTTCTCGGCCTGGGAGCGGATCGTGCAGTAGCCGCTGGCGCCGGCGTCCTTGCGGACCTCCAGATGGACCTGCACCGAGTCCTTGCCCGGCTCGAAGGTGATCACTTCGGCGCTGATCTCGTTCTTGGCGACGTAGTGCCAGGCGAAATAGCCCAGCAGCGCGACCAGCAGGGCCCCGAACGCGACGGCGGCGATCCTGAGCTTGCGGTCGGCGCGCTCGTCCGAGGAGCGGCCGTAACGGCCCTCGGGCAGTCGCGTGGTCGACGCGCTCATGATCGTCCTCTCGGCAGAAACCGGACGGAAACCGGGCCGCAGCCGGACCCCGGAATTATTCGCCCTCCGATTCGGTCACTATAGAAGCCGCCGATCGCACCCGAAGACACCGGGGCGCCGACTTACTGAGGATCGAGTCTTGACTGACCAGCTGCGACTGATGGCCGTTCACGCGCACCCCGACGACGAGTCGAGCAAGGGCGCGGCCACCATGGCGAAGTACGTGTCCGAGGGGGTGGACGTGCTGGTCGTGACCTGCACGGGCGGGGAGCGCGGCTCCATCCTCAATCCGAAGCTGCAGGGCGACAAGTACATCGAGGAGCACATCCACGAGGTACGCAAGAAGGAGATGGACGAGGCCCGCGAGATCCTCGGCGTCAAGCAGGAGTGGCTCGGCTTCGTCGACTCCGGCCTGCCCGAGGGCGACCCGCTGCCCCCGCTCCCCGAGGGCTGCTTCGCCCTGGAGGACGTCGACAAGGCGGCCGGCGAGCTGGTCCGCAAGATCCGCGCGTTCCGCCCCCAGGTCATCACGACGTACGACGAGAACGGCGGCTACCCGCACCCCGACCACATCATGACCCACAAGATCTCGATGGTGGCGTTCGAGGGCGCGACGGACACCGAGAAGTACCCGGAGGCGGACTTCGGCCCCGCCTACCAGCCGCGGAAGCTCTACTACAACCAGGGCTTCAACCGCCCCCGCACCGAGGCGCTGCACCAGGCGATGCTGGACCGCGGCCTGGAGTCGCCGTACGAGGACTGGCTCAAGCGCTGGAACGAGATCGAGCGCACCGAGCGCACCCTGACCACGCACATCCCGTGCGCCGAGTTCTTCGAGATCCGCGACAAGGCCCTGATCGCGCACGCCACGCAGATCGACCCCGACGGCGGCTGGTTCAAGGTCCCGATGGAGATCCAGAAGGAGGTCTGGCCGACGGAGGAGTACGAGCTCGCCAAGTCCCTCGTCGATACCTCCCTCCCCGAGGACGACCTCTTCGCGGGCATCCGCGACAATGCCTGACATGAGCGCAAGCGTGAGCCTGGCAATGACGCACCTCGCCCCCCTCGCCAAGGAGGTGGACGAGAACAAGGTCACCCCCGGCGTCCTCGGCTTCATCGTCTTCGCGGTGATGGCGCTGGCGGTGTGGGGCCTGATGAAGAGCATGAGCCGGCGGCTGGGGAAGGTCGACTTCGAGGAGACCCCGGACCCGGAGGCCGAGACCGCCTCCGAGACGGCCTCGGCCAAGCCCGGCGCCGGCCGGAGCTGACCCCGGTCATGGCGGGTGGCGGTCAGAGCTGACCCTGGTCACCCCGGAGGCGGTCAGCTCCTGGCCGCCACCGCCACCCCCATGACCTCCCGCGCGTGCCGGTTCGGGACCATCCCCAGCCGCCAGGCCTGCCAGCCGGACTCCAGGCTGATGCCCCGCTCCAGAAGCAGCAGATACGCCTCCACGTAGTCGTCCAGCTTCTCGTCCCGGGACGGGTGGCCGGCGCGGGACAGCTGGGACAGCTCCTCCTGCGCCACCGCCGTACCGATCTCCACGCCGCCCGGGGCCGCGTACGGCAGCAGGGTGCAGCGCAGGAAGCGGGCCCAGTCCTCGCCGCGGCGGTCGCCGTACGACGTGAACAGGCCGATCGCCTCGTCGCACAGGGCGAGGGCCTGCGGCGTGCGGGCGTTGCCCGCGTCCACCACCGCCAGCTCCAGGCACGTCCACGCCTCGCCGTGCGCGACGCCGATGCGCTGGAAGTCGGCGCGGGCGTCGACGAGGAGCTGACGGGCGAAGCCGGAGTTGCGCAGGGAACCCGTCTGGGCCGCCCGCTGGTCACGGGTCACGCGCGCCGAGTGGTGCCGGGCGCAGGCCAGGCCGTAGACGTCGCGGATGCGGGAGAACATCGTCCGGGAGCGTTCCAGCTCGCGGACCGCCAGATCCAGGTTGCCGGCCTCCTCCAGTGCCTGGCCCAGGTAGTAGACCGACCAGGCCTCGCCGCGCGCGTCCTCGTTCTCGCGGTGCCGGGACGCCGCCTGGCGCAGACCGTCCACCGCCGGAGAGGGATCGCCGGCGACCAGCCGGGCCCGGGCCAGCTGGGTCAGGGCCCAGGCCTCGCCGCGGGCGTCGCGCGTGCGGCCGTAGAGATCCAGGGCCGTGCGCAGCTCCCGCTCGGCTCTGGGGACGTCGCCCATGCGCAGGCCCAGCTGGCCGAGCTGGAAGTGGGCCCAGGCCTCGCCGTGCACGGACTCGCCCGCGCGATGCAGCACCAGGGACTGGGTGAGCAGATCCATGGCCTCCGACAGGTGCGCGCGGTCGCGTTCCACCGCCGCCAGCGCGTGCATCGTCCAGGCGCGGTCCGTCGCCAGCTCGGGGGCCGCCTGGAGGTCCAGGGCCTCGTGCAGCTTGGCCGCCGCCTCCGTCAGGTTGCCCTGGTGGTGGAGCGTGATGCCGAGGGAGCACAGGGCCCTGGCCGCGCCCGCGTCGTGGTGGGCCTCCATGTACAGGTCGACCACCGAGGTCAGGGTCGTGCGCGCCTTGTCCAGCTCGCCGAGCTGACGGGCCGCGATACCGGTGCGCCACTGGACCGAGCGCACCAGCAGGCCCTGGTCGACGGCCTGGGCCAGCTCGCTGATCTCACCGAGGCGGTAGAGGTCGCCGCGCAGCAGGCAGTAGTCGCACAGGGCGCCCAGCAGGCTCAGCACCGCCGCCTGGTTGACGCCCTCCGCGTGCCGCAGGGTCGAGGTGATGAAGCTCGACTCGTCGTCCAGCCAGCGCAGCGCCTCGTCCAGCGAGGTGAAGCCGTGCGGGCTGAAACGGTCCGAGCGGGTCGACATGTTGCCGTCGACCAGGCGCAGCACGGAATCCGCCAGCTCCGCGTAGTTCACGATGAGACGTTCCTGCGCCGAGGCGCGCTCCGCCGGTTCCTCCTCGTCGAGGAGGCGGGCCTGGGCGAAGGCGCGGACCAGGTCGTGCAGGCGGTAGCGGTCCCCGCGGACATGGTCGAGCAGGCCCGCGCGGGAGAGCGCGACGAGCTGCCGCCTCGCCTCCGCCTGGTCGGTGGCGAGCAGTGCCGCCGCCGCGGCCGCGCCCAGGGACGCCCGGCCCGCCAGCGCCAGGCGGCGCAGCAGGCGGCGAGCCGGGTCCGACTGGTCGGTGTAGCGCAGCCACAGCACCCGCTCGATCGGCTCCACCGGGCCGTACGCGCCCAGGTCCGCGGCCAGTTGACGCGGTGAACGCGGGCCGAGAGCCGAGCCCGCGATGCGCAGCGCGAGCGGCAGACCACCGCACAACTGTCTGATCCGGTCGGCGGATTCGGCGTCGTACGGCCCCGACTTGTCCTGCGCCGTCGCGCTCAGCAGCTCTTCCGCGCCCGCCGGGTCCAGCGCCTCCACCGGCAGATGGTGCACCCAGGCCGGCAGATCGGCGGGCAGCTGCAAAGCGGTGCGGCTCGTGACCAGGACCAGGCTGTCCGAGCGCTCGGGGACGAGGGTGCGGACCTGCTCGGGGTCCGAGGCGTCGTCCAGGACGACCGTCACCGGCAGGCCCGTCAGATGCTGGTGGTACAGCTCGCTCAGCCGCTTGACCTGCTGGTCGGGGGAGGAACGCTCCCGGAACAGCAGCTGCTCGCGGGGCGCGCCGAGCCGGTTCAGCAGGTGCAGCAGGGCGTCGCGGGTGGGCAGCGGCGGCTCCTCCGGGCTGTCGCCGCGCAGGTCCACCACGCACGCGCCGCGGAAGTAGTCCCGCAGATCGTGCGCGGCGTGCAGCGCGAGTGCGGAACGGCCGCTGCCGGACGGACCGTGCAGCACGACCACCGTCGGCCGGGTCTCCGTGCTCGCCCGCGCCGACTGCACCCACTGTCTGATCCGCCCCAGCTCCTGCCGGCGTCCCGCGAACTCCGCGACCGGCTCCGGGAGTTGCCCGAACGACTGCTCCAGCACGCTCCGCCCGCGGGCCGCCGCGCTCTTGTCGGCGCCCTTCAGCCGCGGCCCCGTCTTCTTCGGTCCGGTAGAGGCACTGCGCACCCGCTGCTGATCGAGGAACGGCCGGATGCCCCGCACCTCGAGGGCGGTCAGCCACGACAGCCGCAGCTGTTCGGGCCCGCCCGGCTGACTCGCCGCGCCCGCCTGGTGATGCGCCGCCGGCAGATGCGACCCGGCGACCTTCACCACGGTCGCCGCGGCCCCTACGACACCCACGGCCACCCCGGCACCCAGGGCCGTCCCCGCGCCGGTCCCCAGCGCCAGGTCGGCGACGACGGCCGCCGCGGCGGCGACTCCGGCCACCAGCAGGGGAGTTCCACCGCCCTGCTGCGCGTACCGCTGCCCGAACGTCAGCTGCCCGGCCGCCGCCTCGTCCAGCGCGCGGGTGTAGGCCTCGTACTCCTCGGCGGCCGTCTCGGCCATGGCGTCCAGCGCGCCGCGCGCCCGCGACAGCAGCACACCCCCGTCGATCCGCCCGCCCGACCGCCGCACCTCCTCCTCCACGGCCCGGACCACCAGCCGCTCGGCCTCCACCCGATGGCTGTCCCGCATGTCCCGTCCCCCTCCGGTGACAACTTCTTTGCCTATGAGTGTCCTTCGGCCGAGGCGTGAGCGCGAGAGGGCGGCGATCAACGGATGGGGTCCGGTGACCTTCAGATCGTTCGATCGTTTCTCTGACTGTCGGGCGAACTGTCGAATGGGGAGGAGCGGTGAACGAGCCGATGGGGCTGCTTCCGGTGGCGTCCTATGCGCGGACGTCGGAGGACTTCCGCCGGCGGGACGGTCACGGGGTGCGCCATCAGTTGCGCGTCAACGAGCGGAGCGCTCGCGAGCAGGGATGCCGCGTGGTCCTCGAATACACCGACAACGGCTGTAGCGCCTCGAAGGAGGGGGCGGTGCGTCCCGGATTCGAGCGGTTGGTCGAGGACTTGGCGCGGGGGTGCACCCTGGAGGGGCAGGTGATCGAGGGTGTCGTCTGTGTCGCGGATGACCGGCTGTATCGCCGCGCGGCAGACCTCACCCGCTTTCTTGCCGCTCTGACCTGCCGTCCAGGGCGCGTCTACGTCGATCCGCAAGGCGTTCGGGACCCGTACTCGCAGGAGGGAATTCTGGAGGCCGTGCGATCACTGGAGGCGGCCGAGACGGAGACGCGGGTCAGGAGCCGAAGACTGGCGAACTGGCACTGGGCACGGGCTGTCGAGGGTGTACCGCACAGTGGACCGCGTCCCTTTGGCTGGCAGGAGGACCGGATCACCCTGCACTCCGTCGAGGCGCCACTCGTGGAGCAGGCCATCGCCGAGCGGCTGACCGGAAAGGCCGTACGCGCCATCGCACGCGAGTGGTGCGACCTTGGCGTGCGTGGCACCCGAGGAGGCAGGCCAAACGCGCAGACCGTCACGCAGATCATGACCGCGCCCAGAGTGTGCGGTTACCGGGCCAACCGAGGTTCGCTCCTGTTGGAGCCGGAGACGAGTCGGCCCGTGATCGGTCAGTGGGAGCCCATCGTGGCGCCGGACCAGTGGGCAGCGGTATGCGCGACTTTCGGTGCGGGCAGCTTGTACCTGCACAGGGGAAGTGGGGCTCCGAGACTCACAGAGAAGCGCGCTGCTCCCCGCCACCTTGCCAGCGGCATCCTTCGGTGCGGAGCGAGGCGCAGTGACGGCTCGCTGTGTAACGGCGCTTTGTGCGCTCAGAAGGGGAGAAGCAAGAAGAGCCCCTACGTCTATTCCTGTCGCGAGTGCAGCCGTTGCAGCATCAGCGGACCGCTGGCGGACGAAGCTCTTGAACGGCTGGTGCTCTCTGAAGCGCCCGGGCGGACGCGGCTTCGGGAGGATGCACGTTGCCGCTGGCAGGTCGGCGAGTTGGGACTGGATGAGAAGCGGAAGATCATCACATCCGTCTTGTCCTGCTGCCGTGTCCGGCCTGGTGTCAAGGGAGAGCACGCTTGGGACCACTCTCGCGTGCAGCCTGTCTGGCATTGAGCGTAGGTCCGTCCGCCGGTTCGACGGAGCTCTCGGGCAGGATGGGCACATGCCGAACCGACTGGCCCATGAGACCTCCCCGTACCTTCTCCAGCACGCCGACAACCCTGTCGATTGGTGGCCCTGGTCGGAAGCGGCCTTTGCGGAGGCGCGCGAGCGAGGCGTGCCCGTGCATCTCAGCGTCGGGTATTCCAGCTGCCATTGGTGCCATGTTCTAGCGCGTGAGAGCTTCGAGGACCAGGAGACCGCCGACTACCTCAACGCCCACTTCGTCAACATCAAGGTCGACCGTGAGGAACGCCCCGACGTCGACGCCGTCTACATGGAGGCCGTGCAGGCCGCCACCGGGCAGGGTGGGTGGCCGATGACCGTGTTTCTCACCCCGGACGCCGAGCCCTTCTACTTCGGTACCTACTTCCCGCCCGCGCCCCGGCACGGGATGCCGTCCTTCCGGCAGGTGCTGGAAGGGGTGCGCAGTGCGTGGGCCGATCGGCGGGACGAGGTCACGGAGGTGGCGGAGAAGATCGTGCGGGACCTCGCCGGGCGGGAGATCTCCTACGGCGACTCGCGGGCACCCGGCGAGGAGGAGCTCGCTCAGGCGCTGCTCGGGCTGACGCGGGAGTACGACGCCCAGCGTGGCGGATTCGGCGGGGCGCCGAAGTTCCCGCCGTCCATGGCCGTGGAGTTCCTGTTGCGGCACCACGCCAGGACCGGGTCCGAAGGCGCCTTGCAGATGGCGCGGGACACGTGTGAGCGGATGGCGCGCGGAGGGATCTACGACCAGCTGGGGGGCGGGTTCGCGCGGTACTCCGTCGACCGGGAGTGGGTTGTGCCCCACTTTGAGAAGATGCTCTATGATAATGCCCTTTTGTGCCGTGTCTACGCCCACCTCTGGCGGTCCACCGGCTCCGAGCTCGCCCGCCGCGTCGCCCTGGAGACCGCCGACTTCATGGTGCGTGAACTGCGTACGAACGAGGGCGGGTTCGCCTCCGCGCTGGACGCCGACAGCGACGACGGGAGCGGGAAGCACGTCGAGGGGGCGTACTACGTCTGGACGCCCGCGCAGCTCACCGAGGTGCTGGGCGAGGCGGATGCCGAACTCGCCGCGCAGTACTTCGGGGTGACGGACGAAGGGACCTTCGAGGAAGGCGCCTCCGTACTGCAACTGCCGCAGCACGAGGGCGTGTTCGACGCCGAGAAGGTCGAGTCGGTCCGGCGGCGGCTCCTCGCCGCTCGTGCCGAACGGCCCGCTCCCGGGCGGGACGACAAGGTCGTCGCCGCCTGGAACGGGCTCGCGATCGCCGCGCTGGCCGAGACCGGCGCCTACTTCGACCGCCCCGACCTGGTCGAGGCCGCCGTCGCCGCCGCCGATCTCCTCGTACGGCTGCATCTCGACGAGCAGGCGCGGCTCGCCCGGACCAGCAAGGACGGGCATGTCGGCGCCAACGCGGGGGTGTTGGAGGACTACGCCGATGTCGCGGAGGGGTTCCTGGCGCTCACGGCCGTGACGGGGGAGGGGGTGTGGCTGGAGTTCGCCGGGTTCCTGCTCGACCATGTGCTCGTGCGGTTCGTGGACGAGGAGTCGGGCGCGCTGTACGACACCGCCTCCGACGCCGAGCGGCTCATCCGGCGGCCCCAGGACCCGACCGACAACGCCGTGCCGTCCGGGTGGACCGCCGCCGCGGGGGCGCTGTTGAGCTATGCCGCGCAGACCGGTGCCGAGCCTCATCGCACCGCCGCCGAGCGGGCGTTGGGCGTGGTGAAGGCGCTCGGGCCGCGGGTGCCGCGGTTCATCGGGTGGGGGCTCGCCGTCGCCGAGGCGCTGCTCGACGGGCCGCGGGAGGTCGCCGTCGTGGGGCCCGCCCTCGATGATCCGGCCACAAAGGCCTTGCACCGTACGGCACTTCTGGGGACCGCTCCCGGTGCCGTCGTCGCCGCGGGGGCCGTGGGGAGTGACGAACTCCCGCTGCTGGCGGACCGGCCGCTCGTCGGCGGTGAACCGGCCGCGTACATCTGCCGTAACTTCACTTGTGACGCACCGACGACCGAGGTCGAACGGCTTCGATCAGCCTTGAACGGGTGAAGTCACCACACCCCTACGAAACATAGTATTTATCGGAAGATCCCTCGCACTTCACAGATCACCCATAACCTCTCCACAGTGACGTGGCAGGAGTAACCGGCCTGCCACGACAGGGGGTTTTCGGGATCTGGGGGGATCTTTTTGCTCACGTCTGGCTTCATCGTTGCCGTTTCACTGGCCTTGTTCTGGATGGCGGCGTTCACTCTGTGGTGGCAGATGCACGCGTGGCGTACGCCCGAGGTGCTCGCCTCCACCCGGTTCAGCAGACCGGACGGGGATGAACACGTCTCGTTCTCGCTCCTGCTGCCCGCGCGGCACGAGCAGGCCGTCCTCGACCACACCATCCAGCGCCTGCTGGAATCCAGCCACACCGACTTCGAGATCATCGTCATCGTCGGGCACGACGATCCCGAGACCACGGCGGTGGCCGAAGCGGCCGCCGCGGGCGATCCGCGCGTCCGGGTCGTCGTCGACACCCACGAGAAGAAGAACAAGCCGAAGGCGATGAACACGGCGCTGCCGCACTGCCGCGGCGACGTCGTCGGGGTCTTCGACGCCGAGGACCAGGTCCACCCGGAGCTCCTCGCCCACGTCGACCACGCCTTCCGGACCACCGGGGCCGACGTCGTCCAGGGCGGCGTCCAGCTCATCAACTTCCACTCCAGCTGGTACTCCCTGCGCAACTGCCTGGAGTACTTCTTCTGGTTCCGCTCGCGGCTCCATCTGCACGCGCAGAAGGGGTTCATCCCGCTCGGCGGAAACACCGTCTTCGTCCGCACGGACGTCCTGAGGGACGCCGACGGCTGGGACTCCGAGTGCCTCGCCGAGGACTGCGACCTCGGGGTGCGGCTGTCGTCCATCGGCAAGAAGGTCGTCGTCGCCTACGACTCCGACATGGTCACCCGCGAGGAGACCCCCGGCAGCCTGATGTCCCTGCTCAAGCAGCGCACCCGCTGGAACCAGGGCTTCCTTCAGGTCTACCGCAAGAAGGACTGGAAGCAACTCCCGGGCTTCGGGCAGCGGTTGCTCGCCCGCTACACCCTCATGACCCCGTTCCTCCAGGCCTTCTCCGGCGTGATCATCCCGCTCAACGTGGCGATCGCGCTCTTCCTCGACGTGCCCGTCGGCATCGCCTTCATCACCTTCCTGCCGGCCGTCACGGCACTGGTGACCTTCGTCTTCGAGCTCGTCGGACTGCACGACTTCGGCAAGCAGTACGGCCTGCGGGTGCGCTTCGTGCACTACCTCAAGCTGATCGTGGGTGGCCCCTTCTACCAGGTCCTCCTGGCCGGGGCCGCGATGCGCGCCGTATGGCGTGAGCAACGCGGCCGCAACGACTGGGAGTTGACCAGCCACGTGGGTGCCCACCTCCACAACACGGCGGTTATCCGAGAGGACGTCCCTGCGTGACCTCCACCCTTCCCGTGGTGACCGCTCCGAAGGTCCCCGCGCAGCGAAAGCCTGTGCCTGAAGCGCGTTCGGCCGGCCGAACAAGCCCGTCCAGGCGCCCCGACCTCCTCCTCTGCGGTGCCCTCCTCGTCGCGATCCTCGTCGTGCAGGGCTGGAACATCGCCTCCTACCCGACCCTCAGTGACGACGAGGGCACCTACCTCGCCCAGGCCTGGGCCGTCCAGGAGGGCAAGGGCCTCGCCCACTACACCTACTGGTACGACCACCCGCCGCTCGGCTGGATCCAGCTCGCCCTGCTCACCTGGATACCGAAACTGCTGAGCCCCGACTCGATGACCGTCGGCTCGATGCGGGTCACGATGCTGCTGATCAGCGGCATCAGCGCCGTCCTCGTGTACGTGCTCGGGCGGCGGCTGTCCCTGCCCCGCTGGGCCGCCGGGCTCGGCATGGCCCTGTTCGGGCTCTCCCCGCTCTCCGTCGTCCTCCAGCGGGAGATCTTCCTCGACAACCTCGCGGTGATGTGGACCCTGCTGGCGTTCACCCTCGCCGCGTCCCCGAGCCGCCACCTCTGGCACCACTTCGGCGCGGGCATCGCGGCGGCGACGGCCGTGCTGACCAAGGAGACGATGATCTTCGTCCTCCCGGCGGTCTTCGTCACCATGTGGCGGCACAGCCACCGCGAGACCCGCAAGTTCGCCCTCACCGGCGCCCTCACCGCCTGCACACTGATCGGCCTGGCCTACCCTCTCTTCGCCCTGCTGAAGGGTGAGTTGCTTCCCGGCGGCGGGCACGTCTCGCTGTGGGACGGCATCAAGTACCAGATGACCAGGCCAGGTTCGGGCTTCATCCTCGACGCCGCGTCCGGCTCGCACGGCGTGCTCAGGTCCTGGCTCTACTACGACCGGGTCCTGCCCCTCGGCGGACTCGCGGGCGCGCTCCTGCTCCTCGCCACCTGGCGCTGGTCCGTCACCGCCCGCGCGCTCGCCGGACCCTCGCTGGCCGTGGGCATCCTGGCCCTGGTCGCGATGCGGCCCAGCGGCTACCTGCCCGCGATGTACATCATCCAGGCGCTGCCCTTCCTCGCCCTCGTCCTCGCCGGCGGCACCGCCTCGGTCGCCCACGCCGTCCTCAACCGGATGCGCTGGGTGGGCCGTTACGGCATCGCGGCGGTCCTCGCCGTCGCCGCCTGCGCGTACGTCGTACCGCGCTGGTACGACGGTGACCGCACCGCCGTCACCGCCGAGGCCAACGCCCCCTACCGGGCCGCCGCGCGGTGGATGGCCACCGAGGTGGCGCGGCCCGAGAAGACGCGGGTGCTCGTCGACGACGCGCTCTGGCTGGACCTGGTGCACTCCGGGTACCGGCCCGGGCTCGGCGTCATCTGGTTCTACAAGGCCGACCTCGACCCGGCGGTCACGAAGACGATGCCGCACGGCTGGAAGGACCTCGACTACGTCGTGGCCTCGCCGACCGTGCGACGCGACGCGGTCGACCTGCCCAACGTCAAGGCCGCCATCCAGCACTCCACGCCGGTCGCCGTCTTCGGCACCGGCGCGGACCGGATCGAGATCCGACAGATCCAGAACGCCACCGGAGGTGCCCGATGAGCCACGAGTACACCGCGCCCGTACCGGATCTGACGGCCTCCGAGGTTCCCGAACCGGCCGCCGTCACCATCGTCGTACCGACGTACAACGAGTCCGCGAACGTCCGCGAACTCCTGCACCAGATCACCGAGTCGGTGCCCGGCCGGCTGCCCTGCGAGGTCGTCTTCGTCGACGACTCCACCGACGACACCCCCCAGGTCATCCGCGAGGCCGCGAAGGACTGCCCCTTCCCGGTGACCGTGCTGCACCGGGACGAGCCGGTCGGCGGACTCGGCGGGGCGGTCGTGGAGGGCATGAAGGCGGCGGGCTCGGACTGGATCGTCGTCATGGACGGCGACTGCCAGCATCCGCCGTCCCTGGTACCGGAGTTGGTGGCCACCGGGCAGCGGGCCAACGCCGGGCTCGTCGTCGCCTCCCGTTACATCAAGGGCGGCAGCCGCGCCGGGCTCGCGGGCAGCTACCGGGTGGCCGTCTCCCGCGGGGCGACCTGGCTGACCAAATCCCTCTTCCCGCGCCGGCTGCACGGCATCAGCGACCCGATGAGCGGCTTCTTCGCGATCCGGCGCAGCGACATCACGGCGGAGGTCCTCCAGCCGCTCGGCTACAAGATCCTGCTGGAACTGGCGGTGCGGAACCGGCCGCGCGCGGTCACCGAGGTGCCGTTCGTGTTCCAGGAGCGGTTCGCGGGCGAGTCCAAGTCCACGGCCGAGGAGGGGCGCCGCTTCCTGCGCCACTTGGCCGGACTGCGCACGGCGACCCCGCTGGCCCGCATGATCGTGTTCGGGCTGATCGGGCTCACGGGCTTCGTGCCCAACCTGGTCGCCCTGTGGGCGCTCACGCACGCGGGCCTGCACTATCTGCCCGCCGAGATCGTCGCCAACCAGTTCGGCGTGGCCTGGAACTTCCTCCTCATCGAGAAGGTGCTCTTCCGCGACCGGCGCCGCCACCGGCACTGGGCCGACCGCACGGTCCGGTTCGCGCTGCTCGCCAACGCGGACCTGGTGCTGCGCATCCCGCTGATCGCACTCCTGGTCACGCACTTCGGCCTGTCCGCGCTGCCCGCCACCGCGCTGGCCCTGGTCATCACGTTCGTCCTGCGCTTCGTCGGGACCGAAGCGCTGGTCTATCTCCCGCGTAGAACCCGACGCAACAGGAGCCGCACCGCATGAAGAACCGCCGCAGACCCGCTCTGCTGGGGGTGACCGCCCTCACGGCCGGTCTCCTCCTCGCCACACCGCAACCCGCCTCCGCCGCCAACCTCATCAAGAACCCCGGCTTCGAGACCGCCGGCAGCGGCGACATGCCGTACTGCTGGGAGAAGTCCGGCTGGGGTGACAACGACTTCACGTTCACCACCGTCTCCGGCGCCCACTCCGGCTCCAAGGCCATGAAGGTCGAGCTCACCCGCCGCGTCGAGGGCGACCGCAAGGCGCTGATCACCGAGTCGGCCGAGTGCGCGCCGGGCGTGACGCCGGGCAAGCAGTACGACCTGGGCCTCTGGTACAAGACGACGACCCCGGACGCCGCCATCACCCTCTTCCGGCACGACACCACCGCCGGCTGGCAGTACTGGACGGATCTGAAGACCCTGGACATGGCGGGCAGTTGGACGCAGGCGAGCGTCCGCACCCCCGAGGTCCCCACCGGCACCGACCGGATCACCTGGGGCGTCTCCGTCTACGGCACCGGCTCCGCGACCACCGACGACTACACGATGGAGCAGGTCGCCGACCCGCTCCCGCCGGCGCAGTGCACCGGCACGGCGAACGAGTGCGCCAACGGCCGCTGGGACGTGCTGCCCACGCAGAACCCGGTCCGCTCGATGCACTCCGTCGTCCTCAACAACGGCAAGGTGCTGCTCATCGCGGGCTCCGGCAACAGCGAGGAGCAGTTCAACGCGGGCACCTTCACCTCGGCCGTCTACAACCCGGCCACCGGCACCTACAAGGTCATCCCCACTCCGAAGGACATGTTCTGCGCCGGGCACGTCCAGCTCCAGGACGGGCGGGTGCTGGTGATGAGCGGCAACAAGGCGTACCCGGTCGTCGGCGGTCACGGCTACGAGGGCTTCAAGGACTCGTACATCTTCGACCCGGTCACCGAGACGTACAGCAAGACCAACGACATGAACGACGGCCACTGGTACCCGTCGGCGACCGTCCTCGGCAACGGTGACGTGATCTCCTTCGGCGGGCTGCGCGAGGACTCGACCGGTTCGGTGACGGCCGAGCTGTTCTCCCAGGCGGAGCAGCAGTGGCAGCCGCTGTGGAAGGTCAACCAGACCTGGTCGTACTGGGGTCTGTACCCGTCGATGATCCTGATGCAGGACGGCCGGCTCTTCTACTCGGGCAGCCATGTCTTCGGCAACAACATCCCGGGCACCGGCAGCGCGATCTACGACTACGGCGCCAACACGGTCACCCAGGTGCCCGGCCTCCAGCGGAAGGACGAGCGCGACCAGTCGGCCAGCGTGCTGCTGCCCCCGGCACAGGACCAGCGGGTCCTCACCCTCGGCGGCGGCAACATCGACTCCAACCCGGAGGGCAACCGGCTGACCGACGTCATCGACCTCAAGCAGCCCAACCCGGCGTACGTCGCCGGTCCGCCGCTCCCGCAGGGCACGGTCGACCTCGGCAACGGCCCGCAGCCGGAGACCGGCGACCAGGGCAAGATGTACGTCTCCGCGGTCCTGCTGCCGGACGGCAAGGTGCTGGAGACCGGCGGCGGTCTGCACAACCGGGCCAACCCCGTCCACGAGGCCTCGCTCTACGACCCCGACACCGGCACCTTCGACCCGGTGGCCGCCGACCCCGAGGCCCGCGGCTACCACTCCTCGGCGTTCCTGCTGCCCGACGGCCGGGTCATGGCGACCGGTGACAACCCGGGCAACGGCACCTGGAACCACAACGTGTCGATCTACACGCCGCCGTACCTCCTCAAGGGCACGCGGCCGTCGATCACTTCGGTCATCGACACCGAGTGGACCTACGGCGACACCCAGCGCATCACCGTCGACCGGCCCATCGCCAAGGCCGAGTTGATCCGCCCGGCCGCGGTGACGCACTCCTCCGACCCCAACCAGCGGTTCGTGGACCTGCCGCTGTCGGTGAACGGCAACAACGTCGACCTGAACGTGACGAGCAACCCCAACCTGGCGCCGCCCGGCTGGTACATGCTCTTCGCGGTGGACGCCAACGGGGTGCCGTCGGTGGCCAAGTGGGTCCATCTGCAAGGCCCCGCCGCGCTGAGCGCGACGGACGCCTCGGCCCACGTCCACTCCTTCGCCGACGACCTCTCCGGCAAGGTCACCGGCCCCGGCAAGAAGCGCACCTCGCAGAAGGTCAGCCCGACCGTCTCCGGCTGCGACCGCCACTACGGCTCGCTCAACGTCTGCGTGCCCACGGCGTTCCCGAAGGAGGTGAAGGCGACGACGGCCGCCCGCTGCACCTGGCTGAAGAAGAACGACTACGGCCGCCTGAAGGTCAACGGCAAGGACGACCCGCTGGGCCTGGACCGGAACAAGGACGGGATCGCCTGCGGGAAGGCGGACATCAGGAAGGGGTAGCCCCCAACCGGCTGGGCAGCCCCTAGCCGGCGAACTCTTCGAGGGCGCGTGCCACGATCGCTTCCAGCTGCTCGTGGTGCGCGCCCTTCCAGTACGCCCGCCCGCAGTCCGTGCACTGTGCGAAGACGTCGTACGACCGGTGCGTGCCGCCCGCCAGCTGGTCCGCGACCTCCTCCTTCGTGGCCTCCTTGAGCAGGCCGTTGCAGGCGGTGCAGCGGGTCCAGGGGCGCAGCTCGGGGCGGAAGCGGTCGAGGATGTCGTGGAGCTGCTCCTCGGGGCGGGTGCTGTAGACGTACGCGCCGGCCCACAGTTCGCGGCGCCGCAGCAGCCCCCGGTCGCGGCTGAGCAGGACGCGCCGTTCGGCGGCGGAGAGCGCGGCGAGGGCCGGGTCGCCGAGGTCCGTCGACTCGTACGCCGTGTCCACGCCGAGCAGCCGCAGCCGGCGGGCGAGGGTGCCGAGGTGGACGTCGAGGAGGAAGCGGAGCGGGGCGCCGGGGACCCGCTGGGGCCGGGTGACGGGCCGGACCTCCACCTGGTCGCCCGCCACCGGGACGTACGACGTGGGCACCTCGCGGCCGTCGACCAGCAGCGTCCCGGCCTCGGTCAGCGGGACGCCGAGGGACTCGACGACATGGCCGAGGGTGGAGACGCCGTCGGTGGTGACGGGGGTGGCTCCGGACCGGCGTCCGTGCGGGACGAACAGGGCCAGTCCGGGGGCGACTTCGAGGTGGATCTCCGGTCCGTTCACCCGGCCAGGATGTCACGTCCGACGCCCATGGCCTCAGGTGTTTTTCGTGGTGAGGCCGTTGGCGAGGACGTCCAGGGCGCGGTCGAGGAGTTCGGAGAGATCGTCCTGGAAGTCGTTCTCCGCCCAGTAGCGGGAGATCTCCGCGAGTCCGGCGACCACCGACATCGTGTAGACGCGTACCTCCAGGCTGTCCACGTCGCGCCCGGTGCGTTCCGCGATGCCCTCGGCGAGCATGTGGGAGGCGACCGACATGCTCTCCATCATCCGGGCGCGCACCGTCGGGACCTGGACCATCAGGTGCGCGCGGATCCGGGTGATCTCGGGTTCCCGGTCGTGGCCGAGACGGACGGCCTTGTGCATGATGGCCCGCACGGACTCCGTCCACGGCTCGTCCTTGGGCCGGGCCTTCAGCTCCTCCAGGATGAGCACGTCGTGCTCGTCCGTGAGGACGATGTCCTCCTTGGTGGGGAAGTAGCGGAAGACCGTGGACGGCGACACCTCGGCGCGGTCGGCGATCTGCTCGATCGTGGTGGCGTCGTAGCCCTGCTCCTCGATGAGGGCGTACGTCGCGTCGCGGATCGCCGTCCGGGTCTTGATCTTCTTCCGCTCACGGAGTCCCAGCTGGGGGACGTCCGTGGGCGGAGAGGTACGTGCGGGTGTCATGGAGGCCATTGTCAGGCATCCGCCGGCTCGGGAGCCATCTCCGGGGTGGTCGCGGTCTCCTCGGTCTTCGGGGTCGCGGGCAGGAAGACCGCCGCCAGGAGTGCCGCTACGAGGGCGGCGGCGCCGCAGACCAGCAGGATGACGCCCATGCCGTGGACGTAGGCGCTGTTCGCGGAGGCCAGCAGGTCCGCCGAGCCGGTCTTCTGGGCCACGAGGTGGGCCGCGATCACGGAGTCCCCGGCGGTGTCGGCGGCCTGCGCGGGCAGCCCGGTGACGTCGAGCCGGTCCCGGAAGATGCTCGCGAGCAGGCTGCCGAGGAGGGCGATGCCGATCGCGCCGCCGACCTGGCGCAGGGTGGTCAGGAGGCCGGAGCCGCTGCCGGCGCGGTCGCGGGGCAGGGTGCCGAGGGCGCCGTTCATGGCGGGGATGAGGGAGAGGCCGAAGCCGAGGCCGGTGATCGAGAGCCAGGTCGCGGTGAAGCCGTAGCCGGAGTCAGTGGTGGTGCGGCTGCCGAGGAAGGCGGCGAACGCGAGGACCACCAGGCCGGTGCTGACCGTGGCCCGGGCGCCGAAGCGGGTGACGACCTGCGGCGCGAGCCGGGTGGCGACGAGCAGACCGCCCATCATCGGCAGCAGCCGCACGCCGGTGCCGAGGGCGTCGTTGCCGAGGACGGCCTGGAGGTAGGGCGGCAGGACGAACAGCAGGCCGGACAGGATGAACATCACCAGGGTCGCGGCGAGGGTGTTGAACAGGAACCCGCGGTGGGCGAGCAGGGACATGTCGAGCATCGGCCGGGACTGCCGGCGTTCCCGCAGGACCAGGGCGGTCAGGAGGACGACCGAGCCCGCGAGCATGCCGAGGACCAGCGCGTCGGTCCAGCCCCGGGTGGGGGCCTCGATGATCGCGTAGATCAGGGCGCCGAGGCCGGTCGCGGTGAGCGCGGTGGAGACGGTGTCGACCTTGGGGGAGGCGGGGTCGCGGGTCTCGGGCAGCAGCAGCACGCAGGCGAGGATGCCGATCGCGGCCATCGGGACGTTGATGAGGAAGACCGAGCCCCACCAGAAGTGGTTGAGCAGCCAGCCGCCCATGATCGGGCCGAGCGGCAGGCCGAGCGCGCTGCCGGCGGAGATGATGCCGACGGCCTTGGCGCGCTCGTCGGCGCCGAACAGCGAGGGCAGTACGGAGAGCGCGAGCGGGGTGACCAGGGCACCGCCGACGCCCATCAGGGCCCGGGCGGCGACGACCCAGTTCACGTCGTCGGCGAGGGCGCCCAGCAGGGATGCGGCGAGGAAGATGCCGAGGCCCACGACGAGCATCCGGCGCCGGCCGAACCGGTCGCCGAGGAGTCCGGCGGGGAGCATGAGCGCCGCGAAGACGACGACGTACGCGTCCGCCATCCACTGCTGCTGGCCGGTGGTCGCGCCGAGGTCGGCGGCCATGGTCGGCAGTGCCACGTTGAGGATCGTCATGTCGAAGCCGAGCGTCAGCATGCTCGCGACCAGGGCGCCGAGCGCCCACCAGCGACGGGGGTCTGGAGTGAAGGTGTCCATGAAATGAGAGTAGCTCTCAAAACAGGGTGTCTGTCAATAGGAACCTGATGGCATACGGTTGGGCATGTCAAAAAGGGCCACGGCTCGCAAGCCGTGGCCCTTCGGGAGGTGCGGGTGGGTGTCGCCACCCGTACTGCTATCCGTGCTGGTATGCCACCAGGGAGATCCCCACGTAGTGGACGACGAACGCCGCCAGCGTGAGCGAGTGGAAGACCTCGTGGAAGCCGAACCAGCGCGGGGACGGGTTCGGGCGCTTGATGCCGTAGATGACGCCACCGGCGCTGTAGAGCACGCCGCCGACGATCACCAGCACCAGGACCGCGATGCCGCCGGTGCGCATGAAGTCCGGCAGGAAGAAGACCGCCGCCCAGCCCATCGCGATGTAGCAGGGGGTGTAGAGCCAGCGCGGGGCGCCGACCCAGAACACCCGGAAGGCGATGCCGGCCAGGGCCGCGGCCCAGATGCCCCACAGCAGCCACTGCCCCTTCGCGCCGGGCAGGAGCAGCATCGTCAGCGGGGTGTAGGTGCCCGCGATGATCAGGAAGATGTTGGCGTGATCGAGTCTGCGCAGGACGCCGTCCATGCGCGGGCTCCAGTTGCCGCGGTGGTAGAGGGCGCTGACGCCGAACAGCAGGCAGGCCGTCAGGGCGAAGATGCCGCAGGCGATCCGGCCCCGGGTCGAGTCGGCGAGGGCGGTGAGCACCAGGCCCGCGATGAGTACGGCCGGGAACATCCCGAGATGCAGCCAGCCGCGGAGCTTGGGCTTGACCGGGTGCGGGAGAGAGAGCGCCACGGGGCCACGGCCGGCGGCCGAGGGGTCCAAAGGCGCGTCGGAGGCGGACGCAGTCATGCCCGGCATCGTACCTACGGAACCGTAAGTCGCGGATGAGCAGGGACCGGTAATCGGCCGAGAGTGGCCATCATCTCACGGGAGTTGACCATGCGGGGGCGTAGTCAAGGGACCGTCAAGCGAACTCAAAGTGCACGCATGGCAACACTCCGACACGTGGCAATGCTCACTCCGCTCACCTGTGATGCCTTCTGGACAGATGGGCACTCGGGACGGATGATCAGATGAGTGCGGTCGGCACCGGATGAGCGCCAAGGTCACCACCGAGAGGCGCTGGACGCATCCGGGTCGCAGCCCCCACGGGGCCTCCAACAAAAAATCCCTCATTTAGGAGCAATCGTGGCGCGCGACATCGCGGCTCCCCCCGTCATCCCCACCAAGCACCAGGAACTGATCTCGTGGGTGAACGAGATCGCCGAACTGACCCAGCCGGACAACGTGGTCTGGTGTGACGGATCCGAGGCCGAGTACGAGCGCCTGTGCGAGGAGCTCGTCGCGAAGGGCACCTTCCAGAAGCTCGACCCGATCAAGCGCCCCAACTCCTACTACGCGGCCTCCGACCCGACCGACGTCGCGCGCGTCGAGGACCGCACCTTCATCTGCTCCGAGAAGGAGGAGGACGCGGGCCCGACCAACCACTGGAAGGCCCCCGCGGAGATGCGGGAGATCTTCGCCGGCAAGGACGGGCAGGGCGGCATCTTCCGCGGCTCCATGAAGGGCCGGACGATGTACGTCGTCCCGTTCTGCATGGGCCCCCTCGGCTCGGACCTCTCCGCGATCGGCGTCGAGATCACCGACTCGGCGTACGTCGCCGTCTCCATGCGCACCATGACCCGCATGGGGCAGCCGGTCCTCGACGAGCTCGGCTCCGACGGATTCTTCGTCAAGGCCGTCCACACCCTGGGCGCCCCCCTCGCGGAGGGCGAGGCGGACGTCCCCTGGCCGTGCAACTCCACCAAGTACATCTCGCACTTCCCCGAGAGCCGCGAGATCTGGTCCTACGGCTCCGGCTACGGCGGCAACGCCCTGCTCGGCAAGAAGTGCTACGCCCTGCGCATCGCGTCGGTGATGGCCCGGGACGAGGGCTGGCTCGCCGAGCACATGCTGATCCTCAAGCTCACCCCGCCGCAGGGCGAGTCCAAGTACGTGGCGGCGGCCTTCCCCTCGGCCTGCGGCAAGACCAACCTCGCCATGCTGGAGCCCACCATCTCCGGCTGGACCGTCGAGACGATCGGCGACGACATCGCCTGGATGCGCTTCGGCGAGGACGGCCGCCTCTACGCCATCAACCCCGAGGCCGGCTTCTTCGGTGTCGCCCCCGGCACCGGTGAGCACACCAACGCCAACGCGATGAAGACCCTGTGGGGCAACTCCGTCTTCACCAACGTGGCCCTCACCGACGACAACGACATCTGGTGGGAGGGCATGACGGAGGAGACTCCGGCCCACCTCACGGACTGGAAGGGCAACGACTGGACGCCGGAGTCGGAGACCCCGGCCGCCCACCCCAACGCCCGCTTCACCGTGCCCGCCTCGCAGTGCCCGATCATCGCGCCCGAGTGGGAGGACCCGAAGGGCGTGCCGATCTCGGCGATCCTCTTCGGCGGCCGCCGCGCCTCGGCCGTACCGCTGGTGACGGAGTCCTTCGACTGGAACCACGGCGTCTTCCTCGGCGCCAACGTGGCCTCCGAGAAGACCGCCGCCGCCGAGGGCAAGGTCGGCGAGCTGCGCCGCGACCCCTTCGCCATGCTGCCGTTCTGCGGCTACAACATGGGCGACTACATGGGCCACTGGGTCGACGTGGCCAAGGACAAGGACGCCGCGAAGCTTCCGAAGATCTACTACGTCAACTGGTTCCGCAAGAACGACGAGGGCAAGTTCGTCTGGCCCGGCTTCGGCGAGAACAGCCGCGTCCTGAAGTGGATCGTGGAGCGCCTCGACGGCAAGGCCGAGGGCGTCGAGACCCCGATCGGCATCCTGCCGACGAAGGACGCGCTGGACACCAAGGGCCTCGAACTCTCCGAGTCCGACCTCGACTTCCTGCTCACCGTCGACAAGGAGGTCTGGCGCGAGGAGGCCGCGCTGGTCCCCGAGCACCTCAACACCTTCGGCGAGCACACCCCGAAGGAGCTGTGGGACGAGTACCGGGCGCTGGTGGAGCGCCTGGGCTAGAGCCCACGCCGAAGACTCCGCGGCCGGTTTGGATGTGCCCTGACCAGCGATCGTCACGGCCGGCCGCGGTGTGAACCGACGAGGTTCCGTACAACGGCGTGCGGAGCCATGGGCCTGTCGTTGTGACCCCGTCCGCCCCGACGGGGGACACAGCGACAGGCCCTCGTCTTTTTCGTCATCACCTCTGTGCGGGCGGGGATTTCGCGGGACACTCGGGACATCCTGCAACGAACCCCGAAATGAGGTGAGCGGGGTGCGCACACCGGTCAGCGACCCTATGAAGGTGGGGCCGTACCGTATCGTCGGGCGGCTCGGCTCCGGCGGCATGGGCTGGGTGTATCTCGGGCGTTCGCCCGCCGGGCGCGAGGTGGCGGTGAAGGTGGTACGCCCCGAGCTGGCGGCGGAGTCCGAGTTCCGGGAACGCTTCGCGCGCGAGGTCGCGGCCGCCCGCGTCGTCAGCGGCGCCTACACCGCGGCGGTCATCGACGCCGACACCGAGGCCGAACTGCCCTGGCTGGCCACGATGTACGTGCCCGGCCCCTCCCTCGCGGAAGCCGTCCGCACGGACGGCCCGCTCCCCGAGAACCAGGGGCGCCGGCTCGGCGCGTTCCTCGTCGAGGCGTTGCAGGCCGTGCACGCGGCGGGGGTCGTGCACCGCGACCTCAAGCCGGCCAACGTCCTGCTGGCCTCCGACGGGCCGCGCGTCATCGACTTCGGCATCTCCCGGGTCGCCGGGGCACCCGGCCTGACCAGGGTCGGACTCGTCGTGGGCACACCGCCGTTCATGTCGCCGGAGCAGATGAAGGGCGCCCCGGCCGGGCCGGAGAGCGATGTGTTCTCCCTCGGCGGGGTGCTGGTGTACGCGCTCTCCGGGCATCCGCCGCACGGTATGGGGGAGGCCGTCCGCTACCAGGTCGTCTTCGGCGAGCCCGACCTCGACGGCGTACCGCAGTCGATGCGGCCGCTGATCGCGCACTGCCTCGCCAAGCGGCCCGCGGACCGGCCCCGGCTGGCGGAGCTGCTGGCCGAACTCCTCGACGAGGCACCGCAGTCGCCGTCCTGGCCGCCTCCGAAGGTGCGGCGGACCATCGAGGTCCGGGTGAGCGAGCTCAACGCCCGCCGCAAGTCCGGTACGAGTGTCTCGGTGCCGTCCTGTCTGATGCTGCACGCCCAGGCCCTGCTGGACGCCGGGCTCACCGACGCGATGGTCGCCCGGGCGGTGGACCGTGGTAGCGCCTGAGCACTCGACGGGGCCGGCCCATGAGATCGGTACGTACTGGCGGCAGTTGGTGCGGAACTGGGCGGCGGGCCGGAACCTGCACATCGTGACGGACACCGATTCCGTGTCCCTGCAATGCGATATCGAGGAAACGGGTCGCCTGCTGACGGTCAGATTCATGACCACCAAACGGCTGCTGGTCGCCTTTGTCACCGACGGGAATTTCCTGCGCCACGATCAACTGGCCGTCGCGGCCGCGGCGTCGAACGCGTGGAACACCGAACAACTGAATCCCATGTTGTCCGTGTGGGATGTCCGAGGCCCTCGTCCCTGTCTCGCAGGGGTGTGCGATCTGCCGCTGACCTGCCGTATCGCCCAAGCGGACTTCGATGCTTTGGCCAGCGATTGGGTGGAACGGGCGCGGCAGATGTTCACCCGTTGTCATCAGGTGTTCCAGTTGTAGAAGGGAGGCGTGTGATTGCGTAAACCCCTTTCCGGAGCGGGTCAGTTGCTCCACTATGAGCACGGGTCTTATTCGGGCCACGGGGGTGCCCATGGGGCGAGTGCTGCGTGTCGTCGTTCTTCTCGGAATTGTGTTCGCCCTGCTGCCGGCGGTTCCCGCGGCGGCGGCTCCGTGCGACGAGGGGAACCTCTCCGACCGGCTGAAGTGCTGGACGGGGCGGCTCGACGACGATCCCGTCACCCTCAGCCTCGACCACGCGTTGCCGCTCGAAGGCGACAAGAAGACGCGTGCGGAGATCATCAGGACGATCGAGGAGCACAGCGACAAGCTGGTGGTCCAGGTGCCGGCCGGTGTCTCCACCGGCGAGGGCGGAACCGTGCTCCTCATCCTGGCGAAGCGGGAGAACCGGCTCGTCGACCCGGACGCCCGGATCGACCGCTTGCACCAGAGCACCCATGACGAGCTGACCGCCTTCTGCACGGAGCCGCGGAAGTCGCTGTGCGACGACCTGGTCGTCCAGAACGGCAAGCAGGACCCGGTCTCCGGCGAGGAGTTGATCAGCAGCGGCCGGGTCACCGAGCACCGCTCCTATGTCGCGGACGGGGCCCAGAACCAGGGCAGCGACGTCGAGAAGTGGCTCCTCCCCGCCACCGCCGCCCTGCTCGCCCTCCTCCTCGCCGCCTTCGTCCTCGTCGTACGCCACACCCGTACCGCCCCCGCGCCCGCCACCGGCCCCGCGCCCGCCGCCCGCACGCCCGACGAACCCACCCGCGCCCTCCGCACCACCCGCGCCCGGACCGTGACCCGCACCGGCCCCACCCACCCCGCCGTGGTCCGAACCGATCTGCACCCGCAGGGATACGTCGAGCTCGACCGCGTCCTGTACCGGGCGGTGTGGGCCGAGCCCGGGCAGGCGGCGCCCCCGCCCGGCTCCCGGGTCGATGTCGCCGACGGTCCGGACCCCGGCGTCCTGTACGCCTTTCCGCCCGCCGCCGGGCGTCACGCTCACGCCCGTTGACCCAGGTACCGCCGCGCCACCAGGAGAAGCCCATGTCCAGCGATTACCCGCCCACCCTGCCGGCGGAGTACGCCGACATCGAGTTCGAGAACAACGCCCAGCGGCTGCCCCTCGTGCTGTGTCTCGACACCTCCAGTTCCATGGCGGGGCCGCCGATCCAGACGCTCAACAACGCCCTCGTGGAATGGACCCGGGAGCTGCACGACGACGTCTCGCTCAGCTACAGCGTCGAGGTCGCGGTCGTCACCTTCGGCGGGCAGGGCGTCGCCGCCTGGCGCGGGCCGCAGCCGCTCGTGCCCGGCGCCCCGGTGAGCCCGTTCGTGCCCGCGCACATGTTCCGGCCGCCGCAGCTCACCGCCGCGGGCGTGACGCTGATGACGGAGGCCCTGGAGCTGTCGATGCACATCGTCGCCGCCCGCAAGGCCGAACTGCGCGCCTCCGGCCTCCAGTACTACCGGCCGCAGATCTGCCTGGTCACCGACGGCATCCCCACCGACGCCACCGGCCACCGCACCGACTCCTGGCACCGGCTGGTCCCCGTCCTCGCCGAGGAGCAGAACGCCCGCCGCTTCCGGCTGTACGCGATCGGCGTCGGCGGCATCACCGACTTCGGCGAGCAGGTCCTGCGGGCGTTCGCCCCGAAGTTCAACGCCACCATCCAGGGCTTCCCGTTCCGCGAGCTGCTCCAGATGATGTCCGCGAGCGCGGGCGCCGAGCAGAAGGGCGCGGGCGACGAGGTCTTCGAGAAGATCTTCAGCCAGTTCAAGACCCAGCGCCCGGCCTGGGAGAGCTAGGCGATGGCCGCGGACCGGGCCGGCTGGCGCATCCACGGCATGAGCGTCGAGGGCTACCGGCACCGCCGGGACGGGCTCCCCTGCCAGGACGCGTGCGCGCACACCGACGCGGGCCCGGTCGCCGTGCTCGCCGTCGCGGACGGCGCCGGCAGCCGGCCGCGCTCCGACGAGGGGTCGCGGCTCGCGGTGGAGCTGGCCGCGGAACGGTTCGTACGACGCGCCGCGGCGGCCGTCGACAGCCCGCCCGGCGCCGCTGTGCACGACTTGCTCACGGACGCGTTCCACGAGGTCACCAAGGTGTTCCTGGACACGACAGGACCGGCGGCCGGCGACTTCGCGACCACCCTCACCGTCGTGGTCCTCGCCCCCGGCTGGCTCGGCCATCTCTCCGTCGGCGACGGATTCGTCGTACTCCGCGCGGGCAGCGAGGACGGTGAACGGCAGTTCCATCTGCTGCCGCAGCCGGCGGCGGCCGGCGAGTACAGCAACGAGACCGTCTTCCTCACCTCCCCGGACGCCGCCCGCTGGGTGCACACCGACTGCGTCGCCGACCCGGGCGTCGACGGCGTCCTGCTGTCCACCGACGGTCTCGCGCAGGCCGCGCTGTCCCGCTCCGGCGCCGGCGCGACCACCCCGAACGCCTCCTTCGTCGATGCCGTCTTCCGCTCCCTCGACACGCCCGGACCGGTCTCCGACGCCGCCCACGACAACCTGGCCGCCCTCCTGCGGTCGGACCGGCTGACCGCGCTGAACGCCGACGACAAGACCCTGCTGCGGGCCGTGCGCAGGACGCGGCGATGAGCGGCCGCGTCGTCCACCTGGACGGGAAACCGGTCGTGCTCGCCGAGGCCCCGCTCAAGGGCGGCGGCCAGGCGGCCGTCTTCCCCGTCGAAGGCGACCACGGCACCGTCGTCAAGCTCTACCGCGACCCGCCGGGCCCCGACCAGGAGCGCCGGCTGGCCCGCATGCTCACCATGTCCCCGCTCGCCGCCCGCCCCACCGACCGGTCCCAGCCGCCCGAACTGGCCTGGCCCACCGCGCTCGCCCGCAGCCCCGAGGGCGCGTTCCTCGGTTACGCCATGCACCGCTTCGGCGAGCCCGAACACGTCCAGCTGGTCGGCCTGTTCACCCGCGCCCAGCGCCTGAGGCTGTTCCCCGAGGCGGACTGGCGGTTCCTGCTCGGCGTCTCCTGGAACCTCGCCTTCATGACCGCCCGCATGCACCACGACAACCTCGTCATCGGCGACTTCTCCAGCAGCAACGTGGTCGTCGACGCCAACGGCTTCGTCACCTTCCTCGACTGCGACTCCATCGCCTTCACCGACCCCGTCACCGGTGAGCCGTTCCCGTGCCTGATGCACACCACCGACTACTCCGCCCCCGAACGGCAGTCCGGCAGCCCCGCGAGCCGCGCCAGTGACGACTTCGCCCTCGCCGTGCTCGTCTACCAGCTCCTCACCGCCGGCAACCATCCCTTCGGCGGCGTCCCGCACGAGAGCACCTCCGAGTCGACCGTCAAGGACAACATCGCCGCCAGCTGCTCCTACGTGGTCCGCCCCGAGCACGTCGTCGTCCCGCGCGGCACCGTCGACCCCTCCGTCCTGCCGCCCGGCCTGCTCACCCTGGCCCGCGCCGCCTTCGGCCCCGGCGTCCACGCGCCCGCCGCCCGGCCCCCGGCGGAGGCCTGGCTGCGCGCACTGGACCAGGAGCGCTCACAGATCCGGGTCTGCCCGGCCCGCCCGCTGCACACCTACGGCGCCCATCTGCCGTCCTGCCCCTGGTGCGAGCGGCTCGCCCGGACCCGCCACGACGTCTTCAACGGCCCCGTCCCGGTGCCGGTCCCGCCCCCCGCACCCCCGGCGCCCGTGCCGACGCCGGCCACTCACCGGTTCGCCCTGCTGAAGGTGCTGGGACTGCTGCTCGTCCTGATGGTGATCATCGCGGTCGTGTCCGAACTCCTCGGCAAGTGACGTCAGTTCGCCCGCCCCCGGTCCTCCAGATACCGCGTGTGCGACTCCTGCCGCCGCGCCTCGGTCTCCCGCAGCGCGCCCGCCAGCCGCTCGGCCTCCTCCTGGAGGAGCGTCAACTGCCGTTCCAGATGCCGTTCCGGCGCCTCCTGCCCCGGCGCGAGCCGGGTCCACCACCTGGTGCGTACGAAGGTGTCGACGGCCTCGGGAACGTCCTGCCGTACGACCCGCGAGAGCGTGTGCACGCCCTCCGGGTCCTGGGCCAGCAGCTCGGTCGCCCAGCCGGGGTCCAGCAACGCGGTGAGCAGGTCGGTCAGTTCGGTGAGGCGCCCGGCGGCGGCCGGGGGCAGCTCGACCTCCGTCAGATAGCCGCACAGCTTCTCGAAGTCGCCGCGCAGGGCGTCCAGTTGGGCCGAGGCGTCCGGGAAGTCCGGCAGCGCCGGCCGCTCCGGCGGGGCGACGAGGGCGCCCGCGCCGTACAGTCCCGCGACGACGACCGGCCAGTACGGCCCCGCCACCCCGGCGAGCGTGAGCGCCACCCCGACCAGCCCGCACGCACTGCCCGCGATGTTCTTGCGGGACTCCAGGTATCTACTGATAGCCACGGATCTCCTCGAAGGCGCCGTCCAGCGAGCCCTGCTGGGCGTCGAAGAGGCGGCCGCCGGTCAGGTCGGCGATGTGCTCCAGCTCGGACCGGTCGGAGTCGCCGAAGAGGATGGGGAAGACGGGGATCTGCCGTGCGGTGCCGTCGAGTCGCTCGTAGAAGTCCTCGAACTCGCCGGCGTCCGCCCCGGCCGTGTTCTCGCCGTCCGTCATCAGCACGATCGACGTGAACGTGTCCTCGTCGGCGCCGAGCCGGCCGTACGCCTTCTCCAGCGACGTGTAGATGGCCGTGTCCCCGTCGGCCTCGAGGCTCGCGGTGTCCTTCTTGATCGCGTCGAGCCCGGACCGCGGGTCCGCGGGGTCCACCACATGGGTCCGTACGCTCTTCACGTCCGACCCGAACGGCATCAGCGTCACCTCCTCGCGCTCCCGGAAGTCGCCGGTGAGGCCGGTGAGCGCCGTCTTGAGGCCGTCCAGGCGCTCGCCTTCCATGGAGCCCGAGGTGTCCAGGACGTACACGGTCCGCGAGGGGCGGCGCAGTTCGTTCTCGTACGAGTCGAGCAGCCCGTCGGCCACCGAACGGCTGCCGGGGAAGGGCAGTTCGCGCCGCCGGGTGGTGTCGAGGCCGGCGGCGGGCGCGACCCCGGCGACGACCGGGCGGCGGTGGGTGCGCTCGGTGATCTCGCGCTGGATCTCCGGGCTGCGCAGGGCCTCGCCCAGGCGCCGCACGGTGTCACGGTCCGTGGCGTCGGCCGAGGCGAGCGTGGAGAGCGGGTAGTCGGCGGTGACGACACCGTCGCGGGGGCGGATCACGGTCAGGCCCGGGATGCCCTTGAGGACGGACTCGTAGTTGAGCAGCGCGTCGACGTTCCCGCGCCGCCGGTAGGCCGTCGCCAGCCAGCCCGACGACCCGGAGGTCAGCTTCTGCCCCTGGAAGAACTCCTTCAGCCGCGGGCGGGCCTCGGCGATGTCCGCGTCGGTGAGCGCGGACTGGGCGCCGGAGAGGGCCGAGGCGACCGAGATCAGCGTCGAGAAGCCGGAGTTGGAGCGGGACGGGTCCGTCATGCCGTAGGTCAGCCTGCCGTCCGCGACCGCCTTCTCGACCTGGGACCAGGTCACGTCGGTGGGGTTCCAGCCCAGCTCGCGCAGGGTGGCGGGCTTGACGCCGAGGGCGACCGGACTGGCCATGACGGTGGTCTCGGACACGATCTTCCGGGCCGCCTCGGGACGCAGTCGCAGATAGTCGTTGGAGGACAGCCACACCGCGTCGAACCGCCCGTCCGCCGTGCCCTTCGCGAGCCGGTCCACGGCGTCCAGGGTGCCCGCGTAGGACAGCTCCACGGGGACGCCGAGGTCCGCGCCGACCCGTTCCAGGATCGGCTCCATGTCGCTCAGCTCGCTGGAGGCGAGGATGTGCAGCGCGTCGGGGTCCGACCCGCCGCCCTTCTCCTCGCCGGCGGTGCAGCCGGCGAGCAGGGCGACGGCGGCGAGGGCGCAGATCAGTGCTCGTCTCATCCGAGGCCCCCTTCCAGCGCGCCCTGGGACCGGCTGCGCTCCAAGTAGGCACTGGCGTGCTGGAGTTCGGAGGTCAGCGACTCCACCGTCGACGCCATCACCTCGGTCGCCTGCACCTTGTAGGTGTCGATGGTGTCCAGGGTGCGGTAGATCTGCTGGAACGCCGACCGCAGGGTCTCGGCGCCCACGGCCGGGTCGGCGGCGATCCGCTGGATCTCCCCGCTCTGCGTGGCGAGCATCTCGGCGTTGCCCCGGATGAGGTCCTCGGTCGTCCCGCGCAACGCGTTGACCTGCTCGACGACCTTCTTCTGGTTGTCGAGCGCGGAGGCCAGCATCACGGAGATCCGCAGCGCCGACACGGTCGTGGTCGCGGCCCGGTCGACGCCCTTGATGAGCTCCTCGTTGTTCCGGCGTACGACGTCCATCGCGAGGTAGCCCTGCGCGCACACCGCGAGCTGGGTCAGCAGGTCCTGGTGCTTCTGCCGGACCGGGAAGAGCACGTCGGCCCGCAGACCGTCGGCCTGCTGCGGGTCGGCGACCCCGGCGATGTGCTGCTCGACCGCCGTGTCCAGGGCCTCGGTCAGCACGACGTACTCCTGGAGCTTGCCCATGGTCTCCCACAGCCGCACCCGCTCGGTCTGCAACGCCGCGTTGTCCCGCCGCAGTTCGTCCTGCCCACCGCGCAGCGCGCCCACGATCCGGTTCAAGGTCCCCTGCGCGGAGGCGTACTTGGCGACGTAGTCCCGCACCTTGTTGCCACCCGGCAGCCGGGACAGGAACTTCCGTCCCTTGGCGACCGCCAGATCACGCGGGTCCAGGTCCTCCACGACCCGCCGCAACTCCACGAGCGAGCCCGCGACCCGGGCCTGCGCGTCCCCGCCCTGGTCGGGCAGGCTGCGCACGGTCCGCTCCAGCATCCGGTTGGACTGCGCGGCGGCACTGCGCATGTCCCCGGCCCCCAGCCCGGTGATCTCGCCGACCTTCCCCGCGAACTCGGGGGAGCGGGCGTCGAGCGCCGCGAGCCCGGCCACGTAGTCGGCGGCCTTCTGTGCCATCCCCGTACGGACGGAGTCGTCGACGGGCACGAGCCCACCGGCCCGCTCCCGCGGCACGGCGGCGACGGCCTCCGGCGGAGTGAGTACGAAGTCGTTGTCGATGTCGGTCACTTGTCGTCCCCCGTAGCGCGGCGGGCCAGCTCGTGCAGCACCGCGGAGGTGGGCACGGGAGCCTGGCGGACGCCGGTCAGTTCCTGCTTGAGATGCGCGTCGGCCGAGCCGAACGCGGTGGCCGCCCCCTGCGGCCGGAACCCGTGCCGGACCAGCAGCCTGCGCAACTCCGGGTCGCTGGACAGGAGTTCGGCGAGCGCCCGGCCGTCCTCGGTGAGCGGTACGACGGTGTGGTCGCTGTTGACCGTGGTGTCCGGGTAGAGGACGACCATGTCATCGGGCTGCTGTCCGCCGACCAGGAGCGAGGCGACCTGCGACTCGTACACCAGGACCAGCGGGTTGCCGACCCCGCTGACGAAGTCCCGGAACGAGGCGTCGGTGCTGGTCTGCTGGGTGCCCTGGACGCTGACGAGCTTCTTCAGCAGCGGCGCGGTGCGCGCGACGTCGGCGTCGCTCGCGACCACCTTGCCGCCGTTGGCGACGTAGGAGGTGGCGGCGAGATAGAGGGCGCCGGAGTTGGAGGACTCCGGGTCGGTGCTGGAGATGTAGAGCGTGCCGCCCAACTCCCCGTACTTGCCGGCTCCCTTGAGTTGCTGCCAGGTCCGCCCCGCGCGGGCCGCGTCGAGATACGCGCCCATGTCCAGGGTGCCGCGGCTCTTCCCGTCCAGCGTGGCCAGCCCGTTGCCCGCGAGCACCTCGGCGGCGCTTCGGTGCGCCACGACGACGAGGGGCGAGTAGAAGGGGCGGGGGAGGGTCCCCCGTACCTTGTACTTCTCGGCGAGCTCGACGGCCGGCGCCTGACTGGAGGGAAGGGCGAAGTCGTACCCCTTGAGGTCAAGACCTTCCATGGCCCAGGACCCGGAGGTCTCGGCCTTCACGGTGTAGCCCTTGGCGGCGAGGGCCTTCACCACATCGGGATCGGCGAAGAACTCCGCCTTCTCCGACCCGATCACACCTTGCGCGGTCTTCGTTGCCGTGCCCTTGTCCTCACTACCGCGACCTGCGACGACGGCCACCACCACACCGCCGACGAGCAGAACCGCGAGGACGATTCCGATGATTCGTCTCACAGGGGGAGAGTGCTCGCGGAACGAAACATTCCCCGTGGGTAAGGGTGAACGGGGGATGTCGTACCGGCCCCGGTGCTGCAACGCCCCCAGGGGCGCGGGGAACTGCGCGATCAACCACGACGGACCGGCACCCGCGGGAGACATGAACCCCTACGGCGAACAGGCGCCCCGGCTCAAGCCAGCGCAGTGCATGGCACCCGGTCCGCGCGTCGCTGCGGGTGCACGCGGACCGGGGCCGTTCGTGGGGTCAGCCGACGCTGCTCAGGGCGTGGGCGTCCATCCGCTCGGCGGCCAGGATCGCCACCGCCGTGTCCGCACGCGACGCCGCGACCACCAGCGCCCGCCCCGCAAGGGCATGCGCCCGCTCATGCAGAGCCGCGGCGTCACCCGCGCCGGAGGTGACCGCACGGACCGGCGTGCCGCCACCCCGCAACCGCGTCACCTGCTCGGCGAGCCGCTCCGCGGCGGTGTCCAGGTCGGTGGACGGCTCCAGCGCACGCAGCTCGTCCGTGACCGCGAGCAGCGCGGACAGATGCCCCGCGAGCTGGATGTCCAGCTCTTCCTCGCGGCTGCGGTGTGGGAAGTCCGTGGGGGCGTCGGCCATCGTGCTGTGGACCGACTTGGTGCGGATCGGTTCGTACATGAGAGGGCCTCCGTCACTGTCAGGAAGCCATCCTAGCTTAGATTCTGTCTAAAGTTGAGCCGACCGTAGATCTGGTTACGGCTGGCTGTAGCCGTCCAGGAAGTTCCCGATCCGCGTCACCGCATCCCGCAGATCACGCGCGGTCGGCAGCGTCACCACGCGGAAGTGGTCCGGCTCGCTCCAGTTGAAGCCCGTCCCCTGGACGACCATGATCTTCTCGCGCCGCAGCAGGTCCAGGACCAGCTGCCGGTCGTCCTTGATCTTGAAGACGTTGGGGTCGAGCCGCGGGAAGAGGTACAGCGCGCCCTTGGGCTTCACGCAGCTCACCCCGGGGATCTGCGTCAGCAGCTCGTACGCCACGTCCCGCTGCTCCCGCAGCCGGCCGCCGGGCAGCACCAGGTCCTCGATGGTCTGCCGTCCGCTGAGCGCGGCCACCACCCCGTGCTGCCCCGGCATGTTCGCGCACAGCCGCATGTTGGCGAGGATGGTCAGGCCCTCGATGTAGGAGTCGGCGTGCGCGCGCGGGCCGGAGATGGCCATCCAGCCCACCCGGTACCCGGCCACCCGGTACGCCTTCGACATGCCGTTGAAGGTGAGGGTCAGCAGGTCGGGCGCGACGGACGCGGTCGGGACATGGACCGCGTCGTCGTAGAGGATCTTGTCGTAGATCTCGTCGGAGCAGACCAGCAGGTTGTGGCGGCGCGCGATGTCCGTCAGCCCGCGGATCATGGCCTCGTCGTACACCGCGCCCGTCGGGTTGTTGGGGTTGATGATGACGATCGCCTTGGTGCGGTCGGTGACCTTCCGCTCCACGTCCGCGAGGTCCGGCATCCAGTCGGACTGCTCGTCGCACCGGTAGTGCACGGCCGTACCGCCGGACAGGGACACGGCGGCGGTCCACAGGGGGTAGTCGGGGGACGGTACGAGCACCTCGTCGCCGTCGTCCAGCAGCGCCTGCATCGCCATCACGATCAGCTCGGAGACGCCGTTGCCGATGAAGACGTGCTCGACGTCGGTCTCGATGCCGAGCGTCTGGTTGTGCATCACGACGGCCCGGCGCGCGGCGAGCAGTCCCTTGGCGTCGCCGTAGCCATGGGCCGACGACACGTTCCGCAGGATGTCCTCGAGGATCTCCGGCGGGCAGTCGAACCCGAAGGCGGCCGGGTTGCCGGTGTTGAGCTTGAGGATGCGGTGACCCGCCGCCTCAAGACGCATGGCCTCCTCGAGAACCGGGCCCCGGATCTCGTAACAGACGTTGGCGAGCTTGGTCGACTGGATCACCTGCATGTCAGGGAGCTTACGGCCCGGTAACGACCCTTGGGCGGTGTTTCCCATCACGTGAGACGGGTGGTTTGGACGGTTATCGCCGGTAGCTGTCTCTGGAACCCCCCGCGTCCCTACAATGCGCGGCCATGTCCAGGCCACCCCAGTACGAGAACGGCATCGGCGCGGCCGGAGAGCCCCAGGGTGCGCCGAACGTGTACCACCCGCAGCCCGAACCACCCCCCTCCTACGACGCGTACGCCGACCCGGCCATCGCGCACGGATGGCAGAACACGTACGACGAGACGGCCGAGCTGCCGTCGCTGGCCCTCGGGGCGCCGGGGCTCGCGGAGGCTCCGGCGGCTCCGGTCGGCGCCGGACCCCGCTCCCGTCGTAAGCCCAAGACCGGCCCCTGGCGCTCGCGGCGCGTGGCGGTCGCGGCCGGGGCCGTGGGCGCGGTGTCGGTGGCGGCGCTGATCGCCGGGTTCTCGCTGTCCGGATCGTCCGACGGCCCGGAGGGCAAGGGCGCGCCTACGGGTTCGGCGGCGCCGGACGTGTCGCCGGAACCCGCCTCGGGCGCGCCGGGCGAGACGGGCTCCCCGGCAATCGGGTCCGCGCCCGCCTCCTCGGTCCCGTCCGCGCGCCCGTCGGCCACGAAGGCGGACACGGCCGGGCCCTCCGTCGGCGCCTCCGCCACCACGACCGCTCCCGCCCCCGAGCCCACGCCGACCGCGACCCCGTCCGGTCCGGGCTCCGACTCGGGCGCCGGTTCCGACGGCAAGCCCGGCAAAGGGCGCGGCAGCACCAAACGACCCAGGTAGCGGATGCATGAAGTCCCCAACTGTGGGCAGCAGCCCGCCTGTTGACAGGGGACGCATAGGGAAACCCCCATCGCTCGAAGGAACTCCTTGCCCGGCCGCCCCCCTGCGATGAGAATGCGCATGACAACTTGGCGGGTGGCCGGAGATTCTCCGGTCACCCTCGTCGCAATGAGGGGACCCCCACATGAAGAAGCCTCTCGGTGCCGTAGTGATCGCCCTGGCCTTGGCCGGGGTCGGCGCGGCACCCGCGGTCGCGGCCCCGGACAGCACGGGCGCGGTGGACACCAGCACCGCCGTCGCCACGGCCTGGGACACGGTCACGTCCGCCTCGGCGAGCCTGAACCGGGCGCTCGCGCCCCAGGTCAAGGCCGTCAGCTTCGCCGGTACCGTCTCGCTCAGCAACTGTTCCGGGTCCGTCATCCGCTTCCCCAACTCCGAGGCGGACGACCCCGCGCTGGTCATGTCCAACGGGCACTGCCTGGAGACCGGCTTCCCGGCGGCCGGCGAGGTCATCGTCGACCAGGCCTCGACCCGCAGCTTCGGGCTTCTCAACTCCGCCGGCACCCGGGTCGGCACGCTCCGCGCCAGCAAGATCGCCTACGCGACGATGACCGACACCGACGTGTCGATCTACCAGCTCACCCGCACCTACGCCTCGATCAAGAGCACGTACGGCATCGACGCCCTCACCCTGAACGACACCCACCCGGTGGCCGGCACCGCCATCACGGTCGTCTCCGGCTACTGGAAGCGCACGTACGCCTGCAACGTCGACGGCTTCGCCTACCGCCTCAAGGAAGGCGAGTGGACCTGGAAGGACTCGGTCCGCTACACCTCCGCCTGCCAGACCATCGGCGGCACCTCGGGCTCGCCCGTCATCGACAACGCCACCGGCAAGGTCGTCGCCGTCAACAACACCGGCAACGAGGACGGCGGCCGCTGCACCGACAACAACCCCTGCGAGGTCGACGCGAGCGGCAACGTCACCGTCCGCGAGGGCATCAACTACGCCCAGGAGACCTACCAGATCCCGGCCTGCTTCGGCCTGGACAACAAGCTGGACCTGAGCAAGAGCGGCTGCACGCTGCCCAAGCCGTAACACTCACGAGGGGGTTCGCCGGACGGAGCGTCCCGCAAGGACGTCCGTCCGGCGGCCGTCCTCGATCACGAAACGGCCGTCGACCAGGACGTGCGGGATGCCGGTCGGGAGCGTGCGCGGCTCGGCGAAGGTCGAGCCCGCCGCCACCGTCGCCGGGTCGAAGAGGACGAGGTCGGCCTTGTACCCCTCGCGGACCAGGCCGCGGTCGGGCAGCCGGAGCCGGGCCGCCGGGCGGCCGGTCAGATGCGCGACGCACTCCTCCAGGGACAGCACCCCCAACTCCCGTACGTAGTGCCCGAGATACCGCGGGAACGTGCCGTACGCCCGCGGATGCGGCTTCGCGCCCTGAAGGATGCCGTCCGAGCCGCCGGTGTGGACGCGGTGGCGCATGATCTGCCGGACGTTCTCCTCGTGGCCCACGTGCTGGATGATCGACGGGGCCAGCCGGTCGGCGAGCAGCAGCCGGCGGGCGGTCGCCCAGCCGTCGACGCGGCGGCCGACATGGTCCGCCAGCGCGGGATCGCCGACCCCCGAGATCTCGATCGTCTCCCACTCGACCGGCACCCCGTGGCAGCCGTCCGAGCCGACGACCTCCAGGTGGTGCCGGACGCGCTCGGCGGTGTCGTCGTCCGCGAGCCGCCTGAGGACCTCCTCCGGACCGCCCTCGCTCGCCCAACTCGGCAGCAGCGCGGCGAGAGTCGTACTGCCCGGTGTGTAGGGATACGTGTCGAGGCTGATGTCGGCGCCGTCCGCCAGGGCCTTGTCCAGCAGCGCGATCAGCTCCGGCGCCCGGCCCTTGTTCACCCCGAAGTTCATGGTGGCGTGGGCGAGATGGAGCGAGCAGCCCGCCTCCCGGGTCAGGGCCACCATCTCCTCGTACGCCTCCAGCGCGCCCGCCCCGTAGGAGCGGTGGTGCGGGCAGTAGTAGCCGCCGTACGACGCCACCACCCGGCACAGTTCGGTCAGTTCGGCGTCCTTGGCGTACATGCCGGGCGTGTAGGTGAGCCCGGACGACAGGCCGACCGCGCCCTGTTCCATGCCCTCGGCGACCAGCTGCCGCATCCGGTCCAGCTCGGCCGGGGTCGCCTCACGGTCCTCCCAGCCGACGGCGAGCATCCGGACCGTGCCCTGGGGGATCAGATACGCCGCGTTGACGGCGATGCCCCGGTCGAGCCGGTCCAGGTACTCGCCGACCGTCCGCCAGTCGAAGTCGATGTCGTCGCCGTACCCGTTCCACCCGGTGATCGCGCGGCGCACCTCGGCGAGCGTGCGGTCGTCGACGGGGGCGTACGACAGCCCGTCCTGGCCCAGGACTTCGAGGGTGACGCCCTGCGCGGCCTTGGCGCTGTGGTCGGGGTCGCGCAGCAGGGCGAGGTCGCTGTGCGCGTGCATGTCGATGAAGCCGGGGGAGAGGACGAGCCCTTCCGCGTCCAACTCCCTGCGTGCCGTGGGCCGTTGGCATCCGGCGTCGGCGGCCTCCTTGACGATCGAGACGATCCGGCCGCCGTCGACCACCACATCGGCGCGGTACGAGGGGTCACCACTGCCGTCGACGACGTCCGCGTCCCGGATGACGAGCTCTTCCATGGCGGGCCCCCTCAGAAAAAGGTACGGATGTACTCGACGACCGTGCCGTCCGCCTCGGCCACCGGGATCAGCTGCCACTTGTCGAAGGACGTGCACGGATGGGACAGGCCCAGGCCCAGCCAGTCGCCGACCTCCAGGTCCGCCTCCGGGCCGGTGCGCAGCCAGGCGTGCTGGTCGGACAGGCCGGTCACCTCGACCCCGGTCGCGGGCCGCTCCGCCGTCCCTTCCCGGCGTACCACCTGGGCGAACGGCAGGTCCAGGTCGTAGGCCGCGTCGCGCTTGCCCGCGTTGGCGAAGGCCTGCTCGGCGGAGGGCCGGGAGACGATCTGCGCCCAGAGCCGGAACGCCGGTTCCAGTGCGCCCTCCTCCGGGACCCGGTTGAAGGGGGTGATCTTCCGGTAGTGCCCGTCGTCGTGCGAGACGTAGGCGCCGGAGCGCAGCAACTTCAGTACGGGAAGGGACAGTTCGGGAATCTCGGCGAAGACGTCGGCGACCGCGTCGAACCAGGCGCTGCCACCCGCGCTGACGACGATCTCCTCCACACCGGTGAATCGCCCGGCCTTGTCGAAGTCGACGGCGAGCGCGACGAGCCGCCGCAGCCAGGCGTGCACCCGCTCGGGGTCGGCCCGGGGCACCTCGCCCTCGTACCCGGCGACCCCCACGAGCCGCAGGGTGTCGGTGCCCGCCACGGCATCGGCGACGGCCGCGCACTCGGCCTCGGTACGGACACCGGTACGCGCCCCTTCACCGGCGGCGAGTTCGACGACGACGTCCACCGGCCGCGCGGTCCCCCGCAGCGCCCGGTCCATCAGTTCGACGCCGCGCACGGAGTCGACGTAACAGATGATCCGGAAGGCGGGGTCCGACTCCAGCTCACCGGCGATCCAGCGGAGCGCGGCGGGGTCGGTCAGTTCGTTGGCGAGGAAGACCCGCTGGATGCCGTACGCCCGGGCGACGCGGACCTGGTGCGGGACGGCGAGGGTGATACCCCAGGCGCCGTGCTCGATCTGGCGCCGGAAGAGCTGCGGCGCCATGGACGTCTTGCCGTGCGGGGCGAAGGCGAGGCCGTGCCGGACGGCGTACGTCTCCATGAGCCGGAGGTTGTGTGCGAGGCGCTCGGCGGAGAGGGCCAGCACCGGGGTGGTGAAGCCGCCGGTGAAGAGGTTGCGGCGCTGGGCGGCCAGCTCGCCGACGGTGAGGCCGTCGGCGTCCGGGGGGAGGCCCTTGAAGCGGTGGTCCACGCGTTCCTCCGCGAGGCGGGCGAGGGCTTCGGAACCGGTGTCACGAGACACGGGGCCTCCCTGATCAGGTCAGTTGCACTCTCTGCAACGTCCATTGCGTATGTCGCTCAACGCTGTCTAACATCCAGGCCAACACCGGGTCAATGGAGCCGCCCGGGCCCGAGACGACGAGGAGCCACGACCATCGTGAACGCCCCGGACGTCGTGGACGTCGTCGCGCTCGGCGAGTCCATGGTCACGTTCCTGCCCACCCGACCGGGCCGCCTCGCCGACGTACCGTCCTTCGACCGTGCGATCGGCGGCGCGGAGTCCAACGTGGCGTGTGTCCTCGCCGCGGCCGGGCATTCCACGCGGTGGGTCAGCCGGGTGGGGGCGGACGGCTTCGGGGACCACCTGGTCGAGACGATCGGCTCGTACGGCGTGGACGTCGGCGGCGTACGCCGGGACGCGCTGCGGCCGACGGGGGTGTACTTCCGTACGGCGGGGGAGCGGGGGACGTCCGCGCACGAGGTCGCCTATTACCGGGCGGGGTCGGCGGCGTCGGCGATGACGGTGGAGAACGTGAAGGTGGGCGCCGGTCGGATACTGCACCTGTCCGGGATCACGGCGGCGCTGTCCGGGGGCTGCCTGGAGCTGATGCGCTCCCTGACGGCACGGTACGAGGGACGCCCGCTGGTGTCCTTCGACGTGAACCACCGGGCGGGGTTGTGGCGTTCCGCGGACGGGCCCCGGGCGCTGTTGGAGCTGGCGCGGGGTGCGGATGTGGTGTTCGTGGGGGAGGACGAGGCGGAGGAGGCATGGGGGGTCACGGGCGGGCCGTCGGCGGTGCGTGAACTGTTGCCGGAGCCGGCGGTGCTGGTGGTGAAGCAGGGAGCGGCGGGGGCTACAGCTTTTGCGCCGGCGCAAGCTGCGCCCACCCCCCGCACCTTCGAACCCGCCCCCACCGTCGACATCGTCTCCACCACCGGCGCCGGTGACGCCTTCGCCGCCGGGTTCCTCTCCGCCACCCTCCGGGGCCTCCCCGTACGGGAGCGACTGAGGCACGGCCACCTCTGGGCCGCCGCCACCCTCACCGCCCCCGGCGACCTCGCCGCACCCCCTTCCCGCGCACACGCCGACCGCCTCGTCGCCCTCGACGACCACGCGTGGGAGAGACTTCGACTCGGCCCCGGCTGGACGCAAGCCGCGCAGGCCCCGGAGGAGGGACGCACCCCATGAGTCAGACCGTCGACCGCGCGCTCAGCATCCTGCCGCTGCTAGCCGAGGGCCCCGCCGATCTCGGCCAGGTCGCCGACCGCCTCGGCGTCCACAAGTCAACGGCGCTCCGCCTCCTGCGTACCCTCCACGAACACGGCATGGTCTACCGCCAGTCCGACCAGCGCTACCGCCTCGGCGCCCGCCTCATCGCCCTCGCCCAGGAGGCGATGGAGAACCTCGACATCCGCGAGATCGCCCACCCCCACCTCGTACGCCTCAACGAGCAGGTCGGCCACACCGTCCACCTCGCCGTGTACGAGGAGGGCGACGTCCTCTACATCGACAAGGTCGAGAGCCGCTACCCGGTGCGGATGTACTCGCGGATCGGGAAGCCCGTCGCGATCACCGTCGCCGCCGTCGCGAAGCTGCTGCTCGCCGACCTCCCGGAGGCCGAGCGCCGCGCCCTCGCCGACAAGCTCGACTACCCCCTGTACACGGCCCGTTCGACCCCCAACGCCCCCGCTTTCGTCAAGGAGTTGGAGCGGGTGCGCGAACAGGGCTGGGCCACCGACCTCGGTGGCCACGAGGAGTCCATCAACTGCGTCGCCGCCCCGATCCGCGGCGCCGACGGCCGTGTCGTCGCCGCGATGTCGGTCTCCGCGCCGAACGTCGTCGTCACCGCCGACGAACTCCTCACCCTGCTCCCGCTGGTCCGCCGTACGGCGGAAACGATCAGCGGGGAGTACTCCGGCAGAACCCCCGTCAAGGAAGTCACCCCATGACCGAGAAGATCGCCCTCACCCCCAAGACCCACACCACCCCGCCCGCGAAGTTCTCGCACGGGGTGCGCAAGGGCAACATCCTCCAGGTCGCCGGGCAGGTCGGGTTCCTGCCGGCGGTGGAGGGGCAGGCCCCGACCCCCGCCGGGCCCACCCTGCGCGAGCAGACCCTCCAGACCCTCGCCAACGTCAAGGCGATCCTGGAGGAGGGCGGCGCCTCCTGGGACGACGTGCTGATGATCCGCGTCTACCTCACGGACGTCGACCACTTCGCCGAGATGAACGGCATCTACAACACCTACTTCGAGGAGCAGGGGCTCACCCAGCCGCCTGCCGCCCGTACGACCGTCTACGTCGGTCTTCCCGCCGGTCTCCTGATCGAGATCGACGCGCTCGCCGTCCTCGGCTGACGCACCCTCAACTCCCGCACCCCGTACGCCGGTGCGGCGCCCACACCGGCGCCGTACCGCGATCCCCCCTGCCCGAAAGCTCCATGTACTTACGCAGAGGACCCCCGAACATGCCCCATCCGCTCGCCGCGACCGCCCCCGCCGAGACCCCACCCCACACCGGCGGCCTGCTCCTCCTCGTCGACGGCACCGCCGGTCTGCTGACCGTCGCCGCCCTCGGCATCGCCCTGCTCCTCTTCCTCATCATCAAGGTCAGGATCCAGCCCTTCGTGGCGCTGCTGGCCGTCTCCATAGCCGTCGGCCTGCTCGCCGGCCTCTCGGTCACCGAACTCTTCGGCACCGTCCAGCGCTCCGACGCCGTCTCCACCATCGAGTCCGGCATGGGCGGCATCCTCGGCCATGTCGCGATCATCATCGGCCTCGGCACGATGCTCGGCGCGATCCTCGAAGTCAGCGGCGGGGCGGAGGTGTTGGCGTCCCGGCTGCTCAATCTCTTCGGTGCGAAGAGGGCCCCGCTCGCCATGGGCCTCACCGGCCTCATCTTCGGCATCCCGGTCTTCTTCGACGTCGGCATCTTCGTGCTCGCGCCGATCGTCTACGCGGCCGCCAAGCGCAGCGGCAAGTCGATCCTGCTGTACTGCCTGCCGCTGCTCGCGGGCCTGTCGATGACGCACGCCTTCCTGCCCCCGCACCCCGGCCCGGTGGCCGCGGCCGGCCTGCTCCACGTGGACCTCGGCTGGGTCATCCTCATGGGCGTCGTCTGCGGCATCCCGGCGGTGCTGGCCGCGTGGGCGTTCTCGGCGTGGGTCGGCCGCCGCATCTTCGTGGCCGTACCGCAGGACATGGTCGAGGCGGCGGCGGAGGCGCGGCTGGCGGTGATCGAGGAGCAGCGCGCGCAGGGTGTCGTACCGCGTGAGGACCCCGTCCCGCTCGGCACGGTGCTCGGCATCATCGGCACCCCGCTGGTCCTGATCCTCGCCGCGACCTTCTCCTCGATCGCCCTCGACCCGTCCACGGGACGCTCGGTCGTCGAGTTCTTCGGCAGCCCCTTCGTCGCCCTGACGATCGCCCTGCTCCTCGCGTACTGGCTTCTCGGCATCCGCCGCGGCTGGTCGCGCAAGTCCCTGGAGACGGTGTCGACCTCCTCCCTCAAGCCGGTCGGCAACATCCTCCTCGTGGTCGGCGCGGGCGGGGTCTTCGGCGCCGTCCTCAAGGCCAGCGGCGTCGCCCAGGCCCTGTCCGACACCTTCAACGACGTCGGCCTGCCGGTCATCGTCCTCGCCTACCTGATCTCGGTGGTCCTCCGGGTCGCCCAGGGCTCGGCCACGGTCGCCATCGTCACCACGGCCGGCATCGTGGCGCCCCTCCTCGCCGAGGGCGACCACTCGCAGGCCTTCGTCGCCCTCGTCATCATGGCCATCTCGGCCGGCTCCATCTTCGCCTCGCACGTCAACGACGGAGGCTTCTGGATGGTCGCCAAATACTTCGGCATCAGCGAGCGGGACACGTTGAAGACGTGGACCGTGCTGGAGACGGTGCTGTCGGTGGTCGGGTTCGTGGTGGCGGCCGTGCTCAGCCTCTTCGTCTCGTAACTCCCTTCCCCGTGCCCTGAGCTGCTTTCGTCTCGTAACTCCCTTCCCTGTGCCCCGACTTCGCCCCGGACGCGACCCGTTCGCGACCGGGGCGTGCGCTGGAATGGTTGTACGGAGCGGGCTTGTGAGGGTCGCGACGGCGGTGCGATGCTGATCGTCATGCCGCCGTCGCCTCACGTGCCCGATCACGGAGCGGTACTCGCGGAGGTGCGGAAGGTGCGGCGGGCCGGAGTCGTCAGGCTGCGCGCGCTCGACGTACCGGCGCTCGCCGGGGCCGCCCGTGAACTCCCGCGGGGAGACGGCGAGTCGCCAGGGGGGCCGGTGGAGAAGGTACTGCGGCTCGCCGTCTCCAGGATGGGCGGCGGCACCCTCCAGACCGCCGCCGAGTACAGCCTCGGCCTCGCCCAGGGCACCCGCGACTGGCCGGCCGCCGACCGGCGCCGGCGGGCCGCCCAGGTGTACGGGGTGAGCGTCGAGCGGTTCCGCAAGCACCACGAGCTCATGGTCCTCGGACAGGTCGCCGAACAGGTCGTCCAGCTCGTCGCCCAGGGGGTGCCCCGGAGGGGAGCGCCCGCACCGCCGTACGACCCGTCGCCCGACCGCATGCCCGCCGCCCACCGCACCCTGCACCCGCGCATCGACCGCCGTACCGTCCCCGTCACCGTGCACGTCCACTCCGTCGACCTGCTGCGCGACATCGACGTCGTCGTCTCGCCGACGAACATCTACTTCGCGCTGCCCGCGCCCTACAAGTCGTCCGTCTCCGCCACCCTGCGCCGCGCGGGCGCGCACCGGGACCCCGTCGGGGGACTCGTCGACGACACGATCGACGACGAGTTACGGGGCTGGACCGCCCGGCACGGGTCTCCCGGCCGGGCGGCACAGCCCGGGACGGTCGCGGTCACCTCGGCGGGCGCGCTGACGGGCCAGGGCATCCGGCGGATCTACCACGTCGCCGTGGCCGTACCCCGCCCCGAGACCAACGACTACGACGTCCAGCCCGCCGATATCACCCGCGGCGTCGCCCGCGTCTTCGCGCTGCTCGCCGAGGAGTCCGGCCTCCACGACCCGCCCCTGCGGTCCGTCTGCCTGCCCCTGCTCGGCGCCGGGCGCGGCGGCCTCACCCCGTTGGAGAGCTTCGGCGCGCTGTGGGCCGCCGTCGAGGCCGAACTCGCCCGCGGCGCCGACTGGGAGATCCACTTCGTCGTACGCCGGCACGCCCGCGCCGACCTGCTGGAACGCCTGCTGACCCCCCACGTCCCCGCGGAGGACGACCGATGAGCGCGCCCCACGATCCGCACGACGATCCGCACGACGATCCGTACGTCGTCCTCGCCGCCGCCGCGGCCCGCTGGGACCGGGTCGCCGGCCGCCTCGGCGCCGAGGAACGCGAGCGGCTGACCGGCCTGGTCGCCGTCGTCCGCGACGGGGAACGGGACGAACGGCTGCGGTACGCCGCCGCCCGGCAGGCCGCCGACCTGCTCGCCCAGTGGCTGCCGGACGAGTTCGGAGCGGACACCGGGGCGCGGTACACCGGGACGCCGGTGCTCGGTGGCGGCCGGCCGACCGTGCAGGGCTTCGCCGCCGAGGATCTCGCCGTCCTGCTCATCGACGGGCACCGCATGGTCGGTCCCGTCCTCGGGCCGGTGCGCGAACGGCTGCTCGCCGAGCCCGCGTTGGACGCCGAGACGCTGCTCCAGCGCGGCGGCGCCCCCTTCGCGCCCGAGCTGATCCGGCTGCCCGGCATCGGCGGACGGCTGCGCCTGCCGCGGTTCCAGTTCTCCGAGGACACCCTGCCCTGGCTGGTCGTCCTGGAGGTCAACGCCCTCCTCGCCGCCGACCGTGACCCGTGGGGCGCCGCCGACTGGTGGCTGTCCGCCAACGCCTGGCTCGGCACCAGCCCGGTGAGCCTGCTGGGCACCGGACGCGACCGTCAACTCGTCGATACCGCGCGGTTTCTGATGGAGAGTGGGGAATGAGTCCGAGAACGGAAGACGGCCTGCCGGATGGGAAGTGACTGACCGTGCCCAACTACCGGCCGCCCGACGCCCTGACCGGCACCCCCGGCAAGGTCACGCTCACCCGCGGCACCCCGCTCTACCGCATCCACGGCTCCCACCGCCCCGCCGCCGGCTTCAACCCGAGGCCCTCCCACTGCCTCTACGGCGGCGGCCGCTTCGACGCCACCTCCTGCGACACCTACGGGTATCTCTACGCCGGCCTCGGCCCCACCGCCGCCGTCTGCGAGACCCTGCTGCGCTCGCTGCCCTTCGACCCGGCCGGCGGACCGCGCCTGCTGCCGCGCCGCGCGGTCGAGGGCCGCCGCCTGAGCACCCTGCGGCTCGCCGCCGACCTGAACGTCCTGCCGCTGGTCAGCGCCCAGGACCTGGCCGCCGTCCACCAGGACACCTGGCTGGTGCACACCGAGGCCCACGAGTACCCGTACACCCGCGACTGGGCCCACTGGATCCGCCGCCACACCGAACCCTGGGCCCAGGGCCTGCTGTGGGCGTCGAAGCGGGAACCGGCCGACCGCACGGTGGTCCTGTTCGGCGACCGCGGCCCGGCCGGCGCCCTGCGCGCCGAGGAGGAGGACACCGTGGACTTCGACACGGCCGAGGGCCGGGAGTGGCTCAACTCCGTACTCCAGCCGTACTACGTGCAGTTGGCGCCCTAGGGGACGACGGTCCGCAGGGCGACCGTGCGGGTTGCCCAGCGGCCCGGGGTGCCCTGGCCGGCCGGTCCGAGGTCGCGGCCGTCCGAGGGGGCGCCGAAGCGCAGCACCTCCTCGCCCGTGCCGGCCGCCCACGGGCTCCACGCCGGCATCCGGAACGGCACGGTGTTCAACTCGCTCTCCGCGACGATCAGTTTGAGCCAGTCCCGTACCTCCGCGCCGGACGTTTCGGCCCTGGACGCCGGCAGAGCCAGGCGCATCGGCCCCCCGTCCAGGGCGTGCCCCGTCCGCCCCGGCCCGATGAAGTGGCCCGGGAACAGCGCCGGATCGCTGGCGTAGCTGTCGGTGAGATCGAGCAGGACGCACCAAAGAGGCCGCTGCGAACGGTTGGTGAGCCGGACGGACACCAACGGCGGCTCCCTGTCAGGGCCGTACGCGCACACGATCTCCCCGTGCCCGTCCGGCACCAGCGCGTCCCCGCCGCCCCAGGGGACGATCTCCACCCGCACCTGGTTGTCCAGGACGGAGGGGCGGGAGGTGAGGTCCCGCAGCCGGTGCCAGCGGGTCAGGTGCGCGAGACAGCCGACGAGGCCCTCGGCGTCGTACGACGCTGCCCCTCCGGCGATCGAACCGTCCCGCACCGCCGACCGCGCGCCGAGCCGCAGCGGCTCCACGAACCGCGTCCCGTCCCGCCCCAGCACCTCCACCGCACCACCGTCCGGCACCACCCGGAAGTGCAGGTCACCGAAGTCCTCGGGACCGTCGACGACTTGGAGCAGCGGAGTGTCGTACGCGGCGAGGGCCGCCCGGAGCCGTTCGTCCGCCCCCTCGACGCTCACCGTCGCGGGCGGCGTCGACAGGGCGGTCGGCGCGACTGGGTACACCCGCTCCGGGTCCGGCACCCAGCCCACCGGCTCCACCAGCGCCCGTTCGGCCCGCACCGCACGAGCCCGTACGGCGAGCCCGGTCCCGACCACGGCGAACTCCGTGCCCCCGGCATCCGACCCGCCCCGCAGCCCGTGCACCGTCCCGCAGTCCACCTCCCACCCCTCCGGCCCGCAGCGCAGCAGATGGTCACCGACGGCGTCCTCCGCCACCGCGCCGGCGAGGAACGGCAGATCGGCGACCGCGGCCGTCTCCGGGAACAGCACCGGCTGCTGCCGGCCCCCCGACCGCCGTACCCGCGCGTCCGCCGCCGCCAGCAACTGCCGGTAGGTGACGTCCGGGCCCGCCGCCCGTGCCGCGCCCAGCAGGGCGTGCGTGAAGATGCCCTGGCGGCGCCCGTCGAACCAGCCCTCGTAGGAGAGTTGGTCGAGCCGGCTCGCGGCGAGCAGCAGATGGCGGGCGGTGCCTCGCGGGGATGCGGTGTCGCGGGCGACCGGCCACTCCGGGCGGGCCGGCGCGTGCCGGGCGGTCAGGTCCGCCGGGATCCGGTCCTCGCGGGTCGCGCCGCCCGAGAAGCAGCAGTCGAGGACCGCCACGACATGCGCCCCCCGCCCCGCCACCTCGTCCAGCAGCGCGCCCAGCCGCTTGTCGGACAGCGGGCCGTCCACGCAGACCACCGCCTGACTCCAGCCCGTCGCCTCGACGAACAACTCCGCACCGGTGGCGACCCGTTCACTGCCGTGCCCCGAGAACCAGAACAGCGCCGTGTCACCGGGCCCGGCCGCCCCGAGGAAGGCACGGACCCCCTCCTCGACGGCCGCGACCGTCGCCTCCCCGTCCAGCACGGTCCGTACCGCGACGGCATCCCCGCCCCGTTCCTCCAGCAACTCCCGGGCCGCCCGCACGTCGTTGACGCAGCCGGACAGCGGTGTGGCGATGTGCGGCGGGTAGGCGTTGACGCCCGCTATGAACGCGTAGATCGTCCCCATGGCCGGAAAGTCTGGCAGGCGGGACGGTCGCGGAGCGGGGAGAACCGGTCGGTACCGGGGCGGATTCCGGGCCCCGGCCGGTCAGCCGAAGGCCTTCGCCGCCTCCAAATCGGCCACCCGTGCCAGGAGTTCGTCCCGGCCGATGGCGTCCGCCCGGGTCGACGGCACCGTGCAAGCGTACGCGCCCGCGACCGCCCCGTACCGCGCGCAGCGCAGCGGGTCCGCGCCCTCCAGCCGGCCGAGCAGGAATGCGGCGGCGAAGGCGTCGCCCGCGCCGTTGGAGTCCACCACCGGAGCGGGCGGCTCGACGGCCGGTACGTGCGTCAGCTCGCCGTCGGCCAGCAGATACGCCCCCTGGGCCCCGGCGGTTGCGACCACGACACCCGCCCGGCCGCGCGCGGCGACGTCCCTCATGGTGGCCTCCGGGTCGGCCAGCGCGGCCGTGGACAGGAAGACCAGGTCGGCGGCGAGGGCGAACGCCTCGTGGTACGGGTTCTCGCCGTCCCAGTTGTGCAGGTCCGTCGAGACCGTCACCCCGGCCTCGCGCAGCACCGGCAGCGCGTGGGCGCACGGGTGGGTGATCACCACGTGCGCGTGCCGGGCGGCACCCGCGAGGGTGCGCAGGGTGTCCTCGGGGAACCGGTCGGCGTCCTGGCCGCGCGTGATGTCGTACAGGGAGAGCCGGCGCCCGTCCGGGCCGACCAGGTTGACCGCCCGCTTGGTTCCCGAGGCCGAGCGCACCTCGGTGAACGGGATGCCCCGGTCCCGGTGCAACGCGCGCACCAGGTCGCCCTCGTGGTCGTCGCCGACGACGTCGAGGTGATGGGCGCGCAGCCCGAGCGCGTGCACGCCGAGCGCGACGAAGTCCCCGCTCTGTCCGGCGCGGCTGACGATGCCCGGCTCGATCATGTAGCTGTCGGCGTAGGGGAGCGGCAGCTCGGGGACGTGGACGATGGTGTCGACGCCGGCGCCGCCCAGGACGAGGACATCGGTCTCGGGGCTCATGGGAGCCGAGTCAAGCAGCGGTGTTTCCGGACGGGCAAGATCTTGCAGAAATTTTCCGCAAGGCCTTCTCTCGCCGCTTCCGCCCCCGGGGCCCCATGACACAGCTTCGTCCGCCATACTTCCGACCGTGGAGCAGCGCATAGGTTCGAGCAGCAAGCCCCTGGAAGGCGCCGGATTCGACCCGGCCTTCATCCCCGGGCTGACCTCACCCGTGTCCGGCGAGCCCGAGGACGCCGAGCCGGCGGACGCCGAGGAGCCCCTCGCGCAGGAGGAGGCCGCCCCCGGGGAACCGGAGACGGCCGACGAAGAGGAGACCGAGGAGGACGCGGCGGCCGAGGGCCCCGTCTTCGAGGCCTCCGACCGCCGCGCGAGGATCGTCGCCGACGCGAAGGGCGTCCGCCTCAGCCTCGACGAGGAGCGGTGCGAGTTCGGCTGGGACGAGATCGGCGCGGTCGAGACGGAGTCACCCCGCTTCGGCAAGCGCTTCACGATTACCGTCCACACCCCTGACCGCCGCTGGTACCCGATCGAGATCGAGGCGACGGCCAGGGCCGATTTCAAGCGGTGGGAAGAGCAGTTGGACGCGGTCCTCGACGAGTACTTCGAAGACAACGACGACGCGTCCGACGACTAGCTGCAGTACTGGGCCGCCTTCCCGATGGACCGATACATGCAGTCGGCGTTCTCCAGCAGCTGCAACACCGCGTCCCGGTTCCTCGCGGTCTCCCGCGCGATCACCTCATCGGGCGGGTAGAACCCACCTCCGGAACTGGACGTCGGATACATCTCGAAGGTGTACGCGAAGATCTTCTGGTTGCCCCACAGCCAGTCGTCGATCGACCCGTCGGTGATGTACAGGTCACTGGACTGTTCCGGCGTGTAGCCGTTGCTCGCGGCCATCTTCTGCCCGACCGTGGCGAAGGCGTTGCGGTCGTCGGCCGTCATCCCGGTGGTCGTGTCCGAGGTCGTGTACCCGAACGGCCACAACACCAGCTCGCTGTACGTGTGGAAGTCGATCCCGGCCTTGATCTGCTGCACCCCGCCGACCACCCGGCTGCGCACGAAGTTCGCGACGACCTTCACCTCGGGAGCCGACTCGGCGGCCGACCCGCGGTACGTCTCGGAGGACGTCGACCCGGACGAGCCGCCGCAGCAGCCCCACCGGTAGTTCCAGTTGCGGTTGAGGTCCGTACCGACGTACGAGGAACCGGAGTTGGGCTGCCGGTTCTTCCGCCAGGAGCGGTACGAGCCGGTGGCGACGTCGTACTCGCCGCCGTCGGGGTTGAGGTCCGGCACGATCCAGATCTCACGGCTGTTGACCAGGCTGGTCACGCGTGAGTCGGTGCCGTAGCCGGAGGTCAGCTGGTCGAGCAGGTAGAGCGCCATCTCGACGGTGAGATGCTCGCGCGCGTGCTGGTGGTGGGTGAACAGCACCTCGGGCTCGGACTCGTCCGTCGCCACGTTGTCGCTGATCTTGATGGCGACGATGTTCCGCCCCTGGTAGGACGTGCCGATCACACGCTGGCTCACGATGTCCGGGTGGGCCGAGACGGCGGCGTTGATCTCGTTCGTCATCTCCGCGTAGTTGTGATAGCGCGAGTCGGCCGACGGGAAGTCGTAGAGCCGCAGCTCGTCCTCGGCCAGCCGGTCCGGGGCGGAGCCCAACGCCTGGACCTCGTAGCCGAGTTGGCGGAGCTTCTTGATCTGGTCGGCCCGCCCGGAGACCACGACGGTCTCCTCGTCGGCCTCGTCCACCGTGACGCCCGCCTGCTGGATGGCCGTGCGGGTCAGCGGGGTGGTGTGCTGGTGGATCTCGTACTGCCGGATGTCGTCCGCGGACGGCGCCGCCTTGCGGGCGCTGTCGGCGGACGCGTCCATGGAGGTCAGGGGCGCGGCGAGCGCCAGGGCGAGCAGGGCGGCGAACGCGGCGGTGCGTCTGCCGCCCCGGGCGCCTGCGCCTCGTGTCCGAAGTCGCATGAAGTCTCCTTGTGGGAGTGGGGAGTGGCGATTCAGTGCGACGTACGTGGTGCGGGTGTGCGGCTCATCGTCGATGCATGGCATGAGCAGGTCAAGAGCGCATAAAGACACGCTGGCGCGAATCGGCTCCTCGCGTCGGACTCTGGCATCGGCTCCTCGAACTCCTGTACGTAGGTAGTGAATCGGGTGGTCCTCCCCGTGTACGGGGCGGCCCGGACGGACATCCTGATGCCATGCTGCGTCCCCGGTACGCCTCGTACCCTCAGCCCCCGCTGGGGGCAGGCCATCTGAGTGTCGAGTACGAGCCCCGTCCCACCGCGGTCCGCGAGGCCCGTGCCCTGGTCCGGCGGCAGTTGGAGGGCTGGGGGCTCGCGGACCGGGACGGCCTCACCGACACCGCCGAACTGCTGGTGAGCGAGCTGGCCACCAACGCCCTGCTGCACTCCGCCGGCAGCCGCATCCGCCTCACCCTCACCGCCGCGCACGGTGTCCTGCGCTGCGAGGTCTCCGACGTCGGCCACCGCGTGCCCCGGGCGCCCGCGGCGGGCGGGGCCACCAACGGCCGCGGGATGTTCCTGGTGAACGCGCTCGCTCTGCACTGGGGCCGGTACCAGGACGGGCCGGGCAGGACGGTGTGGTTCGAGCTGGGCACCTGCGGTGCGGACGGCTGCGGTCCGCGACAGCCGTAGGCCCTCTTGTCAGTGCCGGACCTTTGCGGTTTGTTGACCTTCATGGCTGACACCACGGGAAACCCCACCACCACCCAGGTATCGACCACCGCCACACCCCGCAAGTCCAGTTGGAAGTACATCGGCCCCGGCATCGTCGTCGCGGCCACGGGTGTCGGCGCGGGCGACCTGGTCGCCACCCTCATCGCCGGCAGCAACTTCGGCTACACCCTGCTGTGGGCCGCCGTGATCGGCTGCCTGGTGAAGATCTCGCTGGCCGAGGCCGCCGGCCGCTGGCACCTCTCCACCGGCCGCACCCTCTTCGACGGCTGGGCGAGCCTCGGCCGTTGGACCACCTGGTTCTTCGTCGTCTACGTCGTGATCTGGGGCTTCGTGTACGGGGCGGCGGCGATGTCGTCGAGCGCGCTGCCGCTCCAGGCCCTGTTCCCCGACGTGATGGACCTGGAGTGGTGGGCGGTCGCCTGCGGCCTGGTCGGTCTGGTCTTCGTCTGGTTCAACAAGTACGAGGTCTTCGAGAAGGTCATGACGGTCCTGGTGGGCGTCATGTTCGTGGTGACGGTCTACCTGGCGATCCGCGTCACCCCGAACCTCCCCGACGCCCTCGCCGGCCTGCTCCCCGTCCTGCCCGACGAGAAGGACTCGGTCCTCAACACCCTCGGCCTGATCGGCGGCGTCGGCGGCACCATCACGCTGGCCGCGTACGGCTACTGGGTCAACGCCAAGGGCTGGACCGACACCGGCTGGATGAAGATCATGCGGCTCGACAACCGCGTCGCCTACGCCACCACCGGCATCTTCGTCATCGCGATGCTCTTCGTCGGCGCGGAACTGCTGCACTCGGCGAACGTGGCCATCGCGAGCGGCGACAAGGGCCTCATCCAGCTCGGCGACATCCTGGAGAAGGAGTACGGCTCGGCGACCGCCAAGTTCTTCCTGATCGGCTTCTTCGCCACGTCCTTCACCTCCCTCATCGGCGTCTGGCACGGCGTGAGCCTGATGTTCGCCGACTTCGTCGCCCGCTACCGCACCAGCCGGGCGGCGAAGGGCGAGGAGGTCGCCTCCGGCGCACGCGAACGCTCCTGGCCCTTCCGCGCGTACCTGCTGTGGCTGACCTTCCCGCCCATCGTCCTGCTCTTCCAGGGCCAGCCCTTCCGCCTGATCATCCTCTACGGCGTCCTGGGCGCGGCGTTCCTCCCCTTCCTCGCCGGCACCCTGATCTGGCTCCTCAACTCCACCCGCACCCCGGCCGAATGGCGCAACGGCCCGCTCAGCAACGCGATGCTGGTGATCGCGGGGCTGCTGTTCCTGGTGCTGTGCGTGAAGCAGATCTGGGATCAGCCCTGGTCGGAGTTCTTCTGACCGCTCTTGTGCCCGTAGAGGTCCTCCCGGCTCGGCCCCCACAGCGAGCTGAGCGCGATCGTCTTGAGCTGATCGATCGTCAGGGCGGGCTTCTCACGGCCGGGCGCCTCGTGCGGCCCGCCCTGGTTGTAGGCGCTGACCACGACCCGCAGGCCGTTGATCCGCACCGTGTCGACGGTCCACCTGACCGCGCCGGCGACGTCCTTGTCACCGGCGTCCTCGTGGGTGACGAGCATCGTCCCGTCGCCGACGTCCTCGGCACCGCTGAACATGCTCTCGCCGAGGAGGTCCCCCATGTTCGGCTGCACGTTGATCTCGACGAGGCTCTTGCCCTTGCCGTCGTCGACGACCACATAGCCGTACTCGTCCTCGTCACTGCTGTGCGAGACCACTTCCACGGTGTCGGGGAGCAGGCTGACGAGCCTCTTGGTCACATCGGTGACCGGCGCGGAGTGCGTCGGCTCCGGCTCCTGGGAGGGCGGCGCGGGCAGGGCGTCGATCGCCTTCAGCCAGGCCGGCGCGGTCGCCACCTTCTGCAACCCGGCGTTGTCCAGCGGCGGTTGGTCACGGGTGACCGGCGCGTCCTTCTCGGCCGCCGCGTTCCACTCACTCACCGAGACGTGCTGCCCCTTGGCGGTGACGAGATCGGCGTACCACCACTTGGTGGGCACGCGCTTGTCCGGATACTCGTACCCCTGGACGATCTTCAGCACCGAACCGTCGTCGAGCCGGCTGGACTTGCAGTCGTCGTAGGGGATGAACAGCTTGTCCGGGCACGTGGCCAGCTGACGGGCCTCGTCCCCGCCCGGCTGCACCCGGTCCAGGTTCACGGAGACGGCGGCCGCCCCGTCCCCGTCGTCCCACACGAGCGCCGCGTACGTTCCCCTGTCCCCGGTACCGCTGCCGCGCTCCTCGCTGAACTTGCCGTGCCCGAGCTGCTCCTTGAGCGTGCTGAGCAGCTCCTGGCCGGAGACGGCGGGGACTTTCGGCTCGGCGCTCGGCGAGGAGCTCCCACTGGCGGCGACCGAGGACCGGTCCGGGGCCGGACCCCCACCGGGCAGCAGCAGCGCGCCGCCCACCCCGACGAGCGCGAGCGAGGCCGCGCCGCCCACCACCGCGGCCCGGCGCCGCAGCCGCAGCCGGCGGCCACGGGCCAGCCCGGCCGTCGTGAGCGCGGTCAGGTCCGGTTCGAATCCGCCGCCGGCGGCACGCAGTTCGGCGGCGACGCGATCCTCGAAGGGGTCGCTGTGCTGGTCAACGGGCATGGCAAACCACCGTTTCCGCGAGGTCTGAGTGATAGGAGTTCGTGGGGGAGGGGGCGTTCAGAAGCGGGCGTACTCGCCGAGGTCCTCGCCGAGCAGCTCCCGAAGCCTGCCCAGGGCGCGCGTGCACCGCGTGCGCACCGCGGCCGAGCTGGCGTGCATCGCGTCGGCGGTCTCCTCGATCGAGCGGTCCTCCCAGTAGCGCAGGACGACCACCGCCCGGTCCTTGGCGGGCAGCCGGGCCAGCGCCTCCAGCAGCGTCAGCCGCAGCGGTACGTCGCGCTGGTCGGCGACGGCCCGGTCGGGAAAGGTGTCGGTGGCCCGCTCGGTGCTGCTGCGCCGCCGCTGGTGGGCGAGGAAGGCCCGGGTGAGCACGGTCTGCGCGTACCCGGCGGGGTTGCCGACCCGGCTCACCCGGTGCCACGCGATGTAGAGCCGGCCCAGGGTCTCCTGCACGAGATCCTCGGCGAGATGCGTGTCACCGGCGGTGAGCAGGCACGCGGAGCGGTACAGATGCCCCGCACGCGCCGCCGCGAACTCCGCGTACTGGTCCGCAAGGACCTGTCTCATGTGTTCCCCCTGCTCGTGGGTGCCCGGCGTGCACCGTCCTCACTTGTACTGATGCGGTGGGCCCGGGGAAATGTTTCACGGCCCCAGGTAAGTTGCGTCACGGAAGTTGTACGACTGTCGCACGAGGTACTCACCGGGGGACCGATGACCCAGCCGCCGCCCTACGGCCCACCACCCGGAGGCTTCGGCCCACCACCCCCGCAGTACGCCCCGCAACACCCGCCGCAATACCCCCCGCAATACGCGCCCCAGCCGCCGGCCCCCGCAGGCCCGGAGTTCCTCGCCGTGGACCGCCACAACTCCGTGGTCGTCGACATGTCCGGCGTCACCTTCGAAATACGCGACGCGGAGGCCGAGTTCAGCTGGCCCGAGATCCACACGGTCCACTACAAGGCCACCCCGAACGGCAAGGCCCTCGTCGTCGCGGTGGTCCTGCACAACGGCCAGTTCTACGAGTGCCAGGTCGAGGCCAAGCCCAAGGAACGCCTGCGCGAGTGGTTCGCGGCCCTCCAGGCGATCCTCGGCTACTACAAGCCGCTGCGATGACCCGCCCCCGTACGACCCCGCCCCGGCCTCTCGACATCGAGGCCCTGTTCCCCGAACTCGCCGCCCACCGCGGCACCACCACCCGCCTGCACCCCCGCCCCGGCACACCCACCCCGTACGACAGCTCGGTGGGCGGCCCGCTGCTGTGGCCCGCGGACGAACCGTGGCCGACCTGCACACAGGAGCACCGGAGGAACAAGGGCCGCAGGATCGAGGACGTCCACGAGGAACGGCGGATCCACGCGGCCGCGCACGACCGCGCCCTCACCGACGGGGAACGCGAACGGCTCACCGCCCTCCAGCGCCGCCACAAGGTCCCGGACATCGGGGACACCCACCCCGTCCCGCTCCTCGCCCTGGCCCAGCTGTACGCCCGCGACGTGCCGAACCTCCCGGCACCGCCCGGCCGCGACCTCCTCCAGGTGCTGTGGTGCCCCTTCGAGGCACACGGCCTCCCGCACACCCCCGGCGTCCACCTGCGCTGGCGCGACTCCGAGGCCGCGACGGACGCCGTACTCACGAATCCGCCACTGCCGCCGGTCGTCGGCTACGAGGGCCTGGTCCCCGAGCCCTGCGTACTGCACCCGGAGCCGGGGGTCGTGGAGTACGCCTGGCCCGAACTCCTCGATGAGGAGGTCCAGTTGAGGATCGAGGAGTGGGAAGAAGGGCTCTGGGAGAGCGAAGAGGACGGCGGCGAACCCCTCAGCTACGACGCCGACTTCGCGGTGGCCGCCGGCTGGAAGGTGGGCGGTCACGCCTACTGGGGTGTCACCGGACCGCACCCGATGGTCTGCTCCTGCGGGACGCCCATGGAACTCCTGCTGGCGATCCGCCCCTCGGAACACGGCGGCAGCCGCAGCTGGATTCCCCTGGAGGACGAGGTCCTCGCCCCCACCCACGTCAGCGTGGGCCGGGTCGGCAGCCTCAACGTCTTCGTCTGCCCCGCGGACCCGGCGCACGGCCACCGCACGTCCCTGCAAGGCTGACCCGAGCCCGGAAACACGAAAGGCAAGAAGGTGCGGACACCTCTTGCCATATTCAATGTATAGCGCACCGGGGGCCTTGCGGCAAGGCCCCCCTCGTGCCGCAGAATCGTCGGCCTGAAGCCGTCACCTGCGGAAATGGGGGAGTCCCGGATGCGTGTTGTGCTGCTGACCTACGGGTCGCGCGGAGACGTGGAGCCGATGGCGGGCCTCGCCCTGGCGCTGCGGGAACTCGGCGCGGAGGTGCGGGTGTGCGCACCGCCCGACTTCGAGGAGCTGCTGGCCGGCATCGGTGTCCCGCTGGTGCCGATCGGACCGTCGGTGCGGGCGCTGGCGACGGACGCCCTGACCGGGAAGCCGACGAAACTGCCCCCGACCATGGCCGAGCGGGCCGCCGGACTGTTCGACTCGGTGTACGAGACGGTCGCCCCGGTCGCCGCCGGGAGCGACCTGGTGGTGGCGACGGGCCTGCTCCCGGCCGCCGCCGGTGCGCGGGCGGCGGCGGAGAAGGCGGGCGTGCCGTACGCGTTCGTCTCCTATTTCCCGTCCTATCTGCCCTCCCCGCACCACCCACCGCTCGCCTTCCCGGGCCATCCGCTCCCGGCGGACGTCACGGACAACCGGGTGCTGTGGGACCAGAACGCCGAGATCCTCAACGAGCTCTTCGGCGGCGCGGTCAACGCCCAACGTGCACAGCTCGGCCTGCCCCCGGTGCCGGACCTCCGCGACCACGTCCTCACCGACCGCCCGCTGCTCGCGGCCGACCCGGCCCTGAGCCCCTGGCAGGAGCCGGCCGACCTCGACGTCGTCCAGACCGGCGCCTGGATCCGCACCGACGCCCGGCCGCTCCCCGAGGACCTGGAGAAGTTCCTGGCGGCGGGCGCCCCGCCGGTGTACGTCGGCTTCGGCAGCATGCCGCTGCGGGACGCGGCCGACGTCTCCCGGGCGGCCGTGGAGGCGGTCCGGGCGCGGGGCCGCCGGGTGCTGCTCGGGCGCGGCTGGGCCGACCTGGCGCTGATCGACGGCGCGGACGACTGCTTCGTCGTCGGCGAGGTCAACCAGCAGGAGCTGTTCCGCCGGGTGGCCGCGGTCGCCCACCACGGTGGCGCCGGTACCACCACGACCGCCGCCCGGGCCGGGGCGCCCCAGGTGGTCGTGGCCCAGATGGCCGACCAGCCCTACTGGGCCGGCCGGATCGCCGAGCTGGGCATCGGCGCGGCCCACGACGGCCCGACACCGACCTACGCCTCCCTGACGGCCGCGCTCACCGTCGCCCTGGCCCCCGAGACCCGAGAACGGGCGCGGTCCCTGGCGGCCGAGGTCCGTACGGACGGGGCGACGGTGGCGGCGAAGCTGCTGCTCGAAGAGGCTGCCGCCGGGTAGGGCCGCCCGGCGCCACGGCACCGAGCCCGGAGCCTCACGACCCTCACCGTCCACGTAATGTCGTAAGAATCAACAAAAAGCCGTAAACAGCCGTACCGGCCGCACTCGGCCTCGCATCGGAGCTGATCACGTGAATCCCCAGGGAACCGCCACCACCACGGCGTTCGCCCTCCCCGACCGTCTCTCCGCCAAGGCCGACCCCACCCAGATCGCCGGTGACGAGCGGCACTTCGCGGCGATCGCGGCGAGCCTGGCGGAGTCGATCGCCGACCTGTCCGCCCGCCTCGACGCCGAGCTCAAGGCGCCCGGCGGCGCGGGCCGGGCCGCGATGGACCGGGACGCGGAGATCCACCGCCTGACCGCCCGGCTGCGCACCCTGCGCCGCTTCGGCCTCGACCTGTGCCTCGGCCGCATGGTCACCGCCGACGACCCCGAGCCGCTCTACGTCGGCCGCCTCGGCCTCACCGACAGCGAGGGGCGCCGGCTGCTGATCGACTGGCGTTCCCCGGCCGCCGAGCCGTTCTTCGCCGCCACCCACGCCCACCCGATGGGCCTGACCAGCCGCCGCCGCTACCGCTGGACCGACGGCCGGATCAGCGACTACTGGGACGAGGTGTTCACCGCCGACGGCCTGGAGCGGCAGGTCGCCCTCGACGACCAGTCCGCCTTCATCGCCAGCCTCGGCAGCAACCGCTCCGACCGGATGCGGGACGTCCTCGCCACCATCCAGGCCGACCAGGACGCCATCATCCGCGCCGGCTCGCGCGGCGCGCTCGTCGTCGACGGCGGCCCCGGCACCGGCAAGACCGTCGTCGCCCTGCACCGCACCGCCCACCTCCTCTACTCCGACCCGCGCCTCGGCCACCGCAGGGGCGGCGTCCTCTTCGTCGGCCCGCACCGCCCCTACCTGTCCTACGTCGCCGACGTCCTCCCCAGCCTCGGCGAGGAGGGCGTGCAGACCTGCATCCTGCGTGACCTGGTCGAGGAGGGCGCCGCGGCGGGCCTGGAGCCCGACCCGGAGGTGGCCCGGCTGAAGTCCTCGGCGGACCTGGTGAAGGCGATCGAGAAGGCCGTACGGTTCTACGAGGAGCCGCCCACCGAGGGCATGACCGTCACGGTCGACCACACCGACCTGCGCCTCACCGCCGCCGACTGGGCCGAGGCCTTCGACGCCCCCGAACCGGGCACCCCGCACAATGAGGCCCGCGGCCAGATCTGGGACAAGCTGGTCGCGATCCTGGAGGAGAAGTACGACCGCCGCGACGACGTCCCGCCGCAGCTGTTCCGCCGGGTGCTGCGCCAGAACAAGGAGCTGGTGGGCACCCTCAACCGCGCCTGGCCCCTGCTGGAGGCGACGGACCTGGTGGGCGACCTGTGGACCGTCCCCGCCTACCTGCGCCTGTGCGCGCCCTGGCTCACCCGCGACGAGGTCCGCACGCTGCAACGCGCGAACCCGACGGCCTGGACCGTCTCCGACCTCCCCCTCCTCGACGCCGCCCGGCAGCGCCTCGGCGACCCGAAGGCGGACGGCCGCAAACGCCGGCAGGAGGCCGCCCTCACCGCCCAGCGCGAGCAGATGGCGCAGGTCGTCGAGAACCTGATCGCGGCCGACCCGGACGGCGAGGGCCTGATGACCCAGCTGCGCCGCGAGGACTTCCAGCGCAACCTGGTCGACGAGTCCGAACTCGCCGTCGCCGAACCGGACCTCCTGGCCGGCCCGTTCGCGCACATCGTCGTCGACGAGGCGCAGGAACTCACCGACGCCGAATGGCAGATGCTCCTGCTGCGCTGCCCGTCCCGCAGCTTCACCATCGTGGGCGACCGCGCCCAGGCCCGCCACGGCTTCACCGAGACCTGGGAGGAGCGCCTGCGCCGCGTCGGCCTGACCAGCATCACCATGGCGTCCCTGAGCATCAACTACCGCACCCCGGAAGAGGTGATGGCAGAGGCCGAGCCGGTCATCCGCGCCGCCCTCCCGGACGCCAACGTCCCCACCTCCATCCGCGGCAGCGGCATCTCGGTCCTGCACGGCCCGGTCGCGGACCTCCCGTCGATCCTCGACACCTGGCTCGCCGAGCACCCCGCCGAGGGCATCGCGTGTGTCATCGGCGACGAGACCTTCGAACCCACGGCCCGCGTCCGCTCCCTGACTCCCGAGCTGTCGAAGGGCCTCGAGTTCGACCTCGTGATCCTGGTCGACCCGGAGAACTTCGGGACGGGAGTGGAGGGAGCGGTGGACCGCTACGTCGCGATGACACGCGCGACCGAACGGCTGGTTGTTCTGTCCACCTCCTGACAATGTGGTGCACGATGTCGACCACTCAGGAGCCCTTCATGCCAGTCGTCCGCGCCCGCAAGCGTCCGGTGACCGTGCGCGCGCTGCTCTGGACGGGCCGAGAAGAGGACCTGCCCGCCGTCCGCGCCTTCCTCGGCGACGACTTCGTCGCCTGGGAAGAGCGGGACGGCGGGCGGGTCCTCCGCATCCGCACGATGGAGCGGGGCTCGGCGCCGGACGAGATCCCGCCCGGCTGGATGCTCATCGAGGGAGTGCGCGGCGAGCACTACGCCTGCGAGCCCGGGATCTTCGCCGAGACCTACGAGATGCTCGGCGCCGACGGCGACTGAGGCGTCCGGCCGCCTACGGCAGCCCGTGCACGTGCGGCCCCACCGCGCTCGACCACGCGTTCCCGGCCGAGGCGTCCCAGTTCGTCGACCAGGTCATCGCGCCCCGCAGGTCGGGGTAGGTCTTGGACGGCTTGAAGGAACCGCACCCCGTGCCCTTGGTCAGGCAGTCCAGGGCGTTGTTCACGACCGTCGGTGACACGTACCCGCTGCCCGCGCCGCTCGTCGAGGCGGGCAGGCCCAACCCCACCTGGGACGGGGCGAGTCCACCCTCCAGCTGGATGCAGGCCAGCGCGGTGAGGAAGTCCACCGAGCCCTGTGAGTACACCTTGCCGTCGCAGCCCAGCATCGAACCGCTGTTGTAGTACTGCATGTTGACGACGGTGAGGATGTCCTTGATGTTGAGGGCGGTCTGGAAGTAGCCGTTCGACGTGGATTGCATGTCGATGGTCTGCGGCGCCATCGTGATGATCAGCGACGAGCCCGCCTTCGAGGACAGCGACCGCAACGCCTGGGTCATGTAGGTGGCGTTGATGCCGTTCTCCAGGTCGATGTCGACGCCGTCGAAGCCGTACGTCTGCATCAGGGAGTAGACCGAGTTGGCGAAGTTGGCCGCCGAGGTGGAGTCGTTGATGGACACCGTGCCGTTCTGGCCGCCGACCGAGATGATCACCTTCTTCCCCGCCGCCTTCTTCGCCGCGATGTCCGCCTTGAACCGGTCCACGGTGTAACCGCCGAGACCGGCCGAGTCGAGGTTGAAGGTCACCGCGCCCGGCGTCGTCGTCGCGTCCGCGAAGGCCACGGCGATGATGTCGTACTGGGACTGGACGTCGGAGATCTTCTGGACGGTGGCGCCGTTGTTGAAGTTCTGCCAGTAGCCGGTGACCGCGTGCTTCGGGAGCGCCGGGCCGGTCGGGGTCGCCGTCGTCGTGCCCGTCACGGTCGCCGACTTCGGGGACTCACCCGCCGAGTTGGTCGCCGTGACCTGGAAGGAGTACGAGGTGGAGGCCGCGAGGCCCGTCACCGTCGCCGACGTGCCCGTCACCGCCGTCACCTTCGTGCCGCCCCGGTAGACGTTGTAGCCGGTGGCGCCGGAGACCGTGTTCCAGGTCAGGGACACCGACGAGGACGACGTACCGGAGACCGCCAGGCCGGCCGGTGCGGCCGGGACCGTCGGCGTCGGGTCGGTGCCGCCGCCCCCGTCGGGGCCGTAGACCGAGAGGTCGTCGGCGTAGTAGGCGGCCTGGCCGTACCAGCCGTGGGTGTAGACCGTGACCGACGTCGTCGAGGAACCGGTGGTGAAGGTGGTCGACAGCTGCTTCCAGGACGCGGAGTCGGGGGTCCAGGTGGACACGTCCGTCGTGCCGGTGCCGGTGACGCCCAGGTAGGAGTAGCCGCCCTGGACCCAGGCGCTCAGCGTGTACGTCGAGTTGGGCTTCACGGCGACGGACTGGGTGCACTTGGCGTTGTCCTGGCCCGCCGGGGTCGCCTTCAGGGCGGCGGCGCCCGAGTGGACCGGCGAGGAGACGGTCGCCCCGCTGCTCGCCGTGCAGGTCCAGTTGGTCAGGCCGGACTCGAATCCGGCGTTCTTGGCGTTGTTGACGTCGGCTGCGGAGGCCTGTCCCGCGCCCGCGAGGGAGAGGGAGAAGGCGACGAGGGCGGCGGTGACGACTCCGGACCAGAGCCGGGTCGATCGTCTCTGTGGGGACATGACAATAAGCTGGTCCAGACCAATCCATCTGTCAATAGGTCCAGACCAAAGTGGCCGCCGTGACCGCTCTCCCGGTATGGGCCCCTGGGCCCACCCGACGACCCTGGCAAGGGCCCCAGGGCCGAAATATGTCGGGCAAGATGCTCAACCTGCCCCGATTTGGCGCAACTTGTGTAACGGCAGTTCCTCGCCAGCTACACAAACGCTGTTCTCCGGTCACAACCGCGTGGTTAGAGTGCTTGCGTAGTCACGCAGTGAAGTCGACTGGGTGGGTCGGGTAACGCCGGTCGGGCCGGCGAGGCATGGGAACGGGGAGCTGCGCGTGCCAACTGCCATTGCCGTGACCGGTGCCGACATGGCACTGCCGCCACAGGACGAGCGGACCGTGCCCGCGGTCGTCCTCAAGGACCTCGACCGGCAGCCGCTGGACCAGGCGCTGACGTCGCTGCAACAGCTGATCGACCAGTGCGGACATGTGATCGTCGTCTGCTCGCGGGTGGTCGCGCCCGGCGTGGAACGGCGGCTGCACACCATCCGCTCCCTGCTGGAGAGTGACCGGATCGCGCTCTTCCGTCCCGATCTGCCCCCGCTCGGACTGGCCGTCCTGGCCCGCCAGTTGCGGCAGCTCGCCTCCTGCGACCTCAGCCCCGGCGTCCTCGCCTCCGCCGGCCGGCTGCTGACCCACTACATCCACGCCGGTGCCGTCCTCGGCTCCGTCACCAAGCTCGACCGCGTCCCCGTCGGGCTGAAGTCCCACGCCAAGTCCTGGGTGCCCGGCAGCCAGTTCGGCGTGATCGCCCACCCCGAGCCGCAACTCGTCCGCATCGGCCCCGAGGCGTCCCTGTCGGGGCCCGAGTTCGCCACCTCGATGCTGGTCGCCAAGGGCCAGCTCCAGACCGACTGGATCGCGGGCACCCTCGCACCCGCCTGGAACGTCCAGGGACTGCGAGAGGCCCCGCTGCCCGCCGAGTCCGCCGTCTGGTGGGGCACCGCCAAGCTGGTCGAGTTCTGCACCTTCCTGCCCGACCTCTCGGTCCTCTACCAACTGGTGACGTCCGTCCGGCAGTCCAGCTGCCACTGGTGCGGCATCGACGTCATCGGCGACCGCTGTGTCTTCTGCTCCGCGACATCGCCCCTCGAACAGCACCAACTCACCACCGGGTGAGCCCTGCCGACCCACATCCCCCAATGAGGTTGTCCGGTTCATGAACTCCCGTCAGCGCCGCGGCGTCATACTCCTGATCCTGTCGGTCGTCTGCGCCCTGGCGGCCTTCGCCGGTGTGCTGTCCGTCATCGACGACGTGAAGTCCAAGGTCGGCCCCGAGGTCACCGCGTACGAGGTCAAGGCCGAGATCCCGCCCTACACGGCGCTGAGCAGGGCCCAGTTCGAGAAGATCTCGATGCCCGAGCGGTGGCTGTCGGCCAACGCCGTCACCGATCTCCGCGACATCGAGGGCAAGATCGCGGTGACCAAGCTGGAGAAGGGCTCCCTGCTGCAGAGCGACATGATCGTGGCACAGCCGGCTCTGCAGCCCGGGCAGCAGGAGGTCGCCATCATGATCGACGCGGCGACCGGCGTCGCCGGCAAGATCACGCCGGGCTCCACGGTCAACGTGTACGCCACCTTCGAGGGCGAGCGGGAGGGTGCTCCCGCCCAGTCCAAGATCATCGTAACCAATGCCAAAGTCCTCGACGTCGGCAGGCTGACCCCGCTCGACCCCGACGAGAGCAACCGGGACCAGCGCACCAAGGAAGCCGTCCCGATCACCTTCGCCCTCTCCACCCTCGACGCCCAGCGCCTCACCTACGCCGAGTCGTTCGCCGAGCGGGTCCGCCTCGCCCTGGTGGCTCCCGGCGGCGACCAGCAGGTCCCCGACCAGGACCGCACGTACGAACTCGCGAAGGACAAGTGAGAGCCGTATGCCCACGAGGATCCTGCCGGCCGTAGGCGACGCGGACGCCGTCCGCTCCATCACCACCCTCCTCAGCCAGCTCCCGGACGCCGAACCGGTCGCCCCGGTGGTCGACTCCACCCAGCTCGTCGACACCCTGGCCCGGCTGGCCGCCGAGTCCGTCGACGAACTCCCCGAGGTCGTCGTCGTCCACGAACGCATCGGCCCGGTCCCCGCGCTGGAGCTCATCCGCGAAGTCGCCCTGCGCTTCCCGGCGGTGGGCGTCATCCTCGTCACCTCCGACGCGAGCCCCGGCCTGTTCCAGGCGGCCATGGACTACGGCGCCCGCGGCCTGGTCGCCCTCCCGCTCCACTACGACGAGCTGGCCAGCCGCGTCCAGGCCGTCGCCGCCTGGTCGGTGGGGGTACGACGTCATCTCGGCGCCGGGGCCGACGTGTTCACCGGCGTCGGCGGCACCGTGGTCACCGTCAGCGGCGCGAAGGGCGGGGTGGGCGCGACCCTCACCGCCATCCAACTCGCCCTGGCCGCCCAGGCGTCCGGCCGCTCCACCGTGCTGGTCGACATGGACCTCCAGACCGGCGACATCGCCTCCTTCCTGGACGTCCAGTTCCGCCGGTCGGTGGTCGACCTCGCGGCGATCACGGACATCTCACCGAGGGTCCTCGCGGACGCCGTCTTCCGCCACGACACGGGCGTCGCCCTGCTCCTCGCCCCCGGCGAGGGCGAACGCGGCGAGGAGGTCACCGACCGCGCCGCCCGCCAGATCGTCAGCGCCCTGCGCTCGCGCTACGAGGTGGTCGTCGTCGACTGCGGCGCACAACTCGGCGGCGCGGGCGCCGCGGCGGTGGAGATGGCGGACGCGGCCCTGCTGGTCACCACGCCGGACGTGGTCGCGGTACGCGGCGCCAAGCGGGCCGTCCGCATGTGGGACCGGCTCCAGATCCGCAAGGCCGAGGAGACGACCGTCGTCGTCAACCGGCACACCCGCGGTACGGAGATCCAGCCGCACCTGATCCAGAAGATCACCGGCACGCCGGTCGCCGGGACGGCGATCCCCGCCCACTTCAAGGAACTCCAGGGAGTCGTGGACGCGGGCCGCGTGCACGAACTCGACAACAAGAGCACCGTCAAGCAGGCCCTGTGGGCCCTGGCGGGGGAGCTGGGGCTGGTCAAGGCACGGGAGGGGGCCGGTGCGCACAAGGGCGGCGGGCGGGGCGACCGGGGCGCGGTGAGCTTCCGCAGGCGCAGGGAGCTGGGACCGTGAGGCGGCGGCGGTACGGAGATTCCGGGTGGGCCCCGCGGGACTCCGGCCAGGTCACCATCGAGTTCCTCGGGATGACACCGCTGATCATCGCCACCCTGGTGCTGGTGTGGCAGTTCGTGCTGGTGGGCTACACGTTCACGCTGGCCGGACATGCCGCCGACGAGGCGGTACGGGCGGGGACGGCATCGGAGGGCCAGGCGGCCTGCCAGGAGGCGGGCCTCAAGGACCTGCCGGGCGCGTGGCAGGGGGACGCCGAGGTGACCTGCACAGCCGACGGCGACTACGTCACCGCCGACGTGTCCCTGAAGGTGCCCGTGCTCTTCCCCGGCTCGATCGGCTTCCCGTTCACCGTCGAGGGCCACGCGGGGGCCGTGCAGGAGGAGAAGGACTGAGATGTCGTACGACAGGAAAGTCCTAGACGCTCGTGAAGCCCGGCGTGACCGGGGCCAAGTCGCCATCGAGTACCTGGGTTTCATCCCGATCCTGCTCCTCGTCGCCCTCGCCGGCGTCCAGGTCGGGCTCATCGCCTACGCCGCCCAGCAGGCCGGCACGGCGGCCAGGGCGGGGGCGCGGGCGGCCTCGCTGGAGCGCAGCGCACAGGAAGGCTGCGCGAACACGGTGAGCGACTGGCTGTCCGTGTCCTGCTCGGCCGCCCAGGGCGACGACACGGTGACGGTCACCGCCACCGTCGACATCCCCCTCCTCGTCTGGGACTTCGGTAACGCGACCAAGACCGCCACCATGCCGCTCGACCACTGAACGAGGTACGACCATGAGCCTGCGCGCACGCATCAGCACCCCCGAGGAGAACGGCGCCCGGGGCGAGGACGGCCACCTCGTCTCGTCGTACCGCGCCAAGCTCCTGGAGGAGATCGACCTCGCGGAGATGAGTTCGCTCGCGGCGGCCGAGCGCCGGGCCCGGCTTGAGCGGGTGCTCGGGCACATCATCAGCCGTGAGGGCCCGGTGCTGTCGACGGTCGAGCGCTCGCAGCTGATCCGGAGGGTGGTCGACGAGGCACTCGGCCTCGGCATCCTGGAACCCTTGCTGGAGGACGCGTCGATCACCGAGATCATGGTGAACGGCCCGGACGCGATCTTCGTCGAACGCGGCGGCAGGGTCGAGCAGTTGCCGCTCCGCTTCCCCTCCCACGACCAGCTGATGCAGACGATCGAGCGGATCGTGTCGACGGTCAACCGCCGCGTGGACGAGTCGAACCCGATGGTCGACGCCCGCCTCCCCTCCGGCGAGCGCGTGAACGTGATCATCCCGCCCCTGTCCCTGACGGGCGCGACCCTGACCATCCGCCGCTTCCCCCGCTCCTTCACGCTCCACGAGATGATCGGCTTCGGCTCGCTGGACGAGCACATGCTGTATCTGCTGGCGGGGTTGGTGCGGGCGAAGTTCAACATCATCGTCTCGGGCGCGACGGGCACCGGGAAGACCACCCTGCTGAACGCCCTCTCCGGCCTCATCCCCGAGCACGAACGCATCATCACCATCGAGGACTCGGCCGAACTCCAGCTCCAGCAGGCCCACGTCATCCGGCTCGAATCCCGCCCCCCGAACGTCGAGGGCAAGGGCCAGATCACCATCCGCGACCTGGTCCGCAACTCCCTGCGCATGCGCCCCGACCGCATCGTCGTCGGTGAGGTCCGCGGCGGCGAGTCCCTCGACATGCTCCAGGCGATGTCCACCGGCCACGACGGCTCGCTCGCCACGGTCCACGCCAACAGCACCGAGGACGCCCTGATGCGGCTCAAGACCCTCGCGTCGATGTCCGAGGTCGGCGTCCCCTTCGAGGCGCTGCACGACCAGATCAACAGCGCGGTCGACGTCATCATCCAGCTGACCCGCTTCCCGGACGGGGCCCGCAGGATCACCGAGATCGCCGTGCTGGACAGCCACGGCGGCGAACCGTACCGCCTGGCCACGGTCGCCCGCTTCGACGCCGAGCCGATGGCGGCGGACGGCCGTGTCTACGGCACCTTCGCGTACGCCCCGCTGCCGCGCCGCACCGCGAACCGCCTCTACATGGCGGGCCAGCCGATCCCGCAGGCCTTCGGCGTGGCCCAGTCCGTGGCCGAGCTGACGACCCGAGAGACCAGGTAGGTGGACGCCCCCATGGAACTGCACACCCTCGTCCAGCTCGCCACCGGCCTCACCCTGCTCACCTGCGGCCTCGCGGTGGCCGGCCTGCACGCGTACGCCATGGGCAGGGCCCAGCGCCAGGCCCTCATCGACCGCCTCTCGGCGACCGGCCAGATCGAGGTGGGCGGCCGCAGGCGCCGCTTCCCGAAACTGGACCGGCGGCTGCGCCGCACCCGGTTCGGCAGGAAGCTGGAGCTACGGCTCGCGGCGACCGGCCTCGACATCACGCCGGGCGAGTTCTTCGTCTACATGATGTCCAGCGCGGCCGGCCTGTTCCTGATCGGCCAGGCGTCCCTGGCCCCCTTCTTCGGCCCGATCGCGGGCTTGCTGGGCATCTGGGCGGCCCTCCAGTTCCTCAACTGGCAACGCCAGAAGCGCATCGAGAAGTTCATCAACCAACTCCCCGAGCTGTCCCGCATCCTGGCCAACGCCACCCAGGCGGGCCTGGCCCTGCGCACGGCGATCGGCATGGCGGCGGAGGAGCTGGAGGCCCCGGCGGGGGAGGAGCTGGGCAAGGTGGCGAACCAGCTGGCACTGGGCGCGTCACTGGACGACGCGCTGGGGGAGATGGCGGAGCGGCTGCCGTCGAGGGAACTGGTCGTCCTGGTGACGACCCTGGTCCTCTCCAACCGGGCGGGCGGCCAAGTGGTCGGCGCCCTGCGCAACTTGACGGAGACGCTGGAGGAGCGGAAGGAGACGAGGAGGGAAGTCCGTACGCAACTCTCCCAGGTCAACATGACGTCGTACGCCGTCCCGGTCCTCGGCATCGGCTCCCTGTTCCTGATGAACGGGGTGAAGGACGGCGCCCTGGACCGCATGACCGGCTCCCCGATCGGCCAGGGCGTGGTGATCGTGGCGTTCGCGATGTACGCGGTGGGCTTCATCCTGATCCGCCGCCTGTCCCGTATCGACGTGTGAGGGAGGGGAGCGAAGACCATGACGATCGGAATCGCACTCGCGCTGCTGATGGGACTGTCCGTCTGGGGCGTCTTCGCGGGCATCCGCATGTACCGGGCGGACGCGAAGCTGCCGAGCGACCTGATGCTGGCCCTGGAGGTCGGCGCCACGCGCACGGGCGCGGTGGACTCGGTGATCGACCGGCTGGGGATGCGGTACGCCCCGGCGGTACTGCGGCTGATGGGCCCGAAGCAGGTGGCGAAGTACCGGCGGAAGATCGACCTGGCGGGCAACCCGGGCGGCCTGACGATCGACCGCTACGCGGCACGCCGGGCGGTGTACGGCTTCCTGGGCGGCTTCGGCGGCCTGCTGTGCGTCATGCGGGGCAGCTGGCTCCTGGCCCTCCTCCTCTTCGCGTTCGGGGCGTTCTGGACGGAGGTCGGCATCTGGTCGGCGATCCGCGTCCGCAAGGACGTCATCGAGCGCACCCTGCCGGACTTCCTGGACGTCCTGGCGGTGGTGGTCAGCGCGGGCCTGGGATTCCGGCAGGCGCTGGACCGGGTGGCGACGAAGTACGAGGGCCCGTGGGCCGACGAACTGCGCATCACGCTGCGCCAGATGGACCTCGGCATGAGCCGCAGGCAGGCGTTCGCGGAGCTGCGTCGCCGCAACGACTCCGAACAGGTCGCGATGTTCGTGTCGGCACTGCAACAGGGCGAGGAGTTGGGCGCCCCCATCGTCGACACCCTCATCGCCCTCGCCAAGGACATGCGCCGCACCGACGCCCAGAACGCCCGCCGCAAGGCCGCGCGCGCGGTTCCCAAGGCCACGATGATGATCACGACGTTCATGGTCCCGGCGACGATGCTGCTCCTGGGGGCCGGCCTGATCCTGGGTTCGGGGACGGACTTCGGCTCGATCACGGGGAAGTAGGGCGGGAGGCCGGGGATGGCGATGACGAAGGCGAGGGCGGAGGCCCTCGCGACTGTGCGGTCAGCCGCCGACGGCGCTGAGGCCCCACAGGGGCCACCCGCACTCGACGACGAAAGCTGCACGGGTGGTGCGGGTGGGAACCCAAATCCGGCCGAAGGCCGTGTGCCCACCCACGCACCCGCACCCGCACCCACAATCCCCCTCCAAGCCAACGCGCTCCAAGCCATGTGCCGCCAAGTCTTCGGCTTCCGCCTGGCCATGATCGCGCTCGCCGCCCCCGCCGCCCTCCTCAACGCCGCCCCCGGCCTGAGCGCACGCCTGGTCGCCGCAGCAGTACTGGTCACCTTCATGGGTTCCTACGTCCTCTTCAGAGACTGGGAACGCTTCGGCCCCCTACTCCTCCGCCACCCCACCCTCCTGGCCGCGGACACCCTCTTCGGCGCCCTCCTCCTCATCTCGGCCGGCCCCGACACCACCCTCGCCTACGTCAGCGTCTGCACCCCCCTCCTCGCGGGCCTCGTCTACGGCTGGCGAGGCGCAGGCTGCTTCGCCTCCCTCCAGGGCCTGATCCTCGTAACCGTCTACGCCGCCTCGAAGGACCTCCACCCCACAGTCGCCGAGGCGCTGCTCCTGCCCGGCCTCTGCGTGGTCACGGGCGCGATGGGCGTGACCCTGCGCAACCTCCTCCTCCGCTTCGGTGCGGCCACCCAGGCCCTGACCACGGTCCAGGCCCGCCTGGCAGCAACAGAAGCAGTGGCCACGGAACGCGCCCGCCTGGCCCGCGAGATGCACGACTCGGTGGCGAAGACCCTGCACGGCGTGGCCCTGGCGGCAGACGGCCTGGCGGCCTCGGCGGGAGCGACGGACACGGACCCGGCCCTGCTGAGGAGCCAGGCCGACCTGGTGGCCCGCTCGGCCCGCAGGGCAGCCGCGGAATCCCGCGAACTCCTGGCCGACCTACGCCGCCAGGCAACTCCGCACCAGTCCATGGACGTGATGGCCGAACTGTCGGCCAGAACAACGGACTTCAGCACCCGCACCAACATCCCCGCCACCTACCACCCCACCGGCGACGACCAGGCCACCCTCCCCCCGCTCCCACCCACCGTGGCCCGCAACCTCCTCACCATCGCCACGGAGGCCATGGAGAACGCCCACCGCCACGCGTCCCCCACCCAGGTGGACGTGAGCGCAGGGGTCCACGGCGACCTCCTGCGGATCACGGTCTACGACGACGGCCGCGGCCTCCCCCAGGACACCACCCTCGAACAACTCCGCAGAGCAGGCCACTTCGGCTTGGTGGGCATGGTCGAGCGGGCAGCCTCGATGGGCGCCCGCATCCGCATCGGCCGAGGAGACCACCCCAAGGGCACGGAGGTCCGCCTGGAACTCCCGCTGGCCACGATCCGAGAGATCCGTGAGATCCGAGAGGAGGCCGCATGATGCCCGACCAGACGATCCCCCACAACCCGGTCGAGCCGGTTGAGCCGGTTGAGCCGACCGAGGAACCCCGACGCACCCATCTACGCGTCCTGGTGGCGGACGACAACCCGGTGGTCCGCGCGGGCCTCACCGCCCTCCTCTCCGGCCGCGAGGACATCACGGTCGTGGCGGAGGCGACGGACGGCCGCGAGGCCTACGAGGCCGCCCGGCGCCACCGCCCCGACGTGATCCTCCTGGACGTCCGGATGCCCGGGGTGGACGGCATCTCGGCCCTCCCGCACCTGGTGCCGATCGCCCCGGTGCTGATGCTGACGTACAGCAGCGAGTCGGAGATCGTCCACGAGGCCCTCCGCCGAGGCGCGGGCGGCTACTTGGTGCACGGCGAGTTCACCGCGGACCAACTGGTGGCGGCGGTACGGGACATCGGCTCGGGCAGCGCCCATTTCACCGTGTCGGCGGCGGGTGCCGTAATGGCCGGACTACGAAGCTCGAAGCCCGTACCCCTGCCGGAGAACCTGGGCCTGGCAAGTGCAACTGCATACGATACAGAGATCTCAAGCACCCGCCCACAAGGGACTTCTGGCAAACTACTTTCGCGATTGCAACCACCTGTGGCACAGTCTCGGTATCAACTCAGCGTGAGGGAGGCGGAGATCATGGAGCTCATCGCATCCGGCATGAACAACCAGCAGATCGCCGCCACTTGCTTCATCAGCGAGAAGACCGTCAAGAACCACATCAACCGCATCTTCGCCAAACTCCACAGCACCAGCCGAGCCGAGGCCGCCGCCAAGTGGCTCGGAACGGCCCCGGAATCACATGGAGACCTGCGGTGAGCGCGATTTGGGCCCGGATTTGGGCCCTGGGACCCTCTGGCAAGAAGGGCGTCACCTCGTACGTTGCACGCACCACGGACAACGGAGGGCAACGCCATGAGCAACTGGATCAACACCACGGTCTCGTACCTCAAGGCCCGCGTCGAGCGGAACGACAAGGGACAGACGGCCGTGGAGTACCTGGGCATCATCGCGGTGGTCGTAGCGATCATCCTGATCCTCCTCGGCACGGACTTCGGCAACCAGATCGCCGACGCCATCACCACGAAGATCGGCGAGATCACGGGCTGATGCGCGGGCGCGCTCGCGGAGACGCAGGGCAGGCCTTCCCCATCTACATCACGGTGGTGGGCGGCCTGCTCTTTCTCGCGTTCGCGTACCTTGCGGTCGGCCAGGCCGCGGCGAACAAGAACGGTGCCCAGACCGCCGCTGACGCGGCGGCCTTGGCGGCAGCCCAGGACCGGCGGGACCAGCTCGCGGGCCAATGGGTGACGGACGTCCTCGACCCGACGAAGTGGCAGGACATCTTCGACGGCAACGCGGAGGGGCTCGACCCCTCTTGCGGGCGTGCGGACCAGCTGGCGGCGCAGAACGACGCCGTGGTGCTGGTCTGCGACCCAGAGGGGCCGTTGGCCTACACGGTCGAGGTGAGGACCAACAAGTCCGTGGGGGAGTCCGTCATCCCGGGCACGGAGAACAAGCAGTCCAAGGCGTCCGCCACCGCCGAGGTCGAGCCCCGGTGCACGTTCGAACCTCCAGCCGAGGACGCGGCGGACGACGTACTGCCACGCCTCACCTGCAAGGACGGCGAGAACTGGGACCTGGACCCGGAGGATCTGGGCGATCTGCCGAAGCCCGAGGATCTCTTCGATGTCCACCTGGCCGACTGACAAGCGAACGACGAGTGACGAAGGAAGCAGACGCATGAGCAGCATTCGGTTCACTGCGCAGGCCCGTAGAGGGGTGGTCGCGTTGGCGCTCGCGGCCGGACTGGCCGTCGGTGTGGCCGGCTGCGGCGGCGGTGGGGGCGACGGCGACAAGAAGCCGGAAGCGACCGCGTCCGCTCCTCAAAAGGAGGGCTCCGACCCGAGCGCCCAGGAAGGCCAGTCGGACGACGTCCAGGCCGAGTTGAAGGGTTCGAGCGGGCTGCTCCTGCAGGTCACGTCCGTCGAACGTGATGCTGGCGGATTTGTCACAGTGAACGGCACGCTCAAGAACGACAGTGCCAAGGCGGTCACGGTGCCAGGCGCGTTGCGCGGCGACGAGACCGAGATCATCGCGCACGACAGGTCCCTCGGCGGAGCCACCCTCGTGGACTCCAAGGAGAAGAAGCGCTATTACGTGCTCCGTGACACCGAAGGCCGCCCCCTGACGACGACCGGTCTCTCCATCCTCAAGGCAGGAGAGGAACTGCCCGTCTTCATGCAATTCCCCTCCCCACCCGAATCCACCACAGACGTCACCCTCCAACTCCCCACCTTCTCCAGCGCCACGATCAAGATCTCCGGGTGAGGCAGGCGATGACCCTCCCCACCACCCGCGTGGTCTGGGCCGCGGCCACGGTCCTGATCGTCACGAATGTCTACGGCATCACGACCGCGCACGCCGACGGGACCCCGAGCGTCCCCCCAGGCACCGAAGCCACGGCCTCCGCGCCCGTCAAGGTCGACCCCAACGACCCCGACCTCAAACTCCCCGAGGGCGCCACGCTCGCCGAGCCGAAGGTCCTCGACATCAAGCAGGTCGTCGAGGACGAGGGCGGCGAGGAGCGCCGCGAAGACACCAACGTCGACATCAAGTTCGCCCTCCAGGCCGAGGTCCTGTTCAGCAAGGACAGCGCGAAGTTGAGCGACGACTCCAAGGCCCGCATCGCAGCGATCGCCGACGAGATCAAGAAGCAGCACGCGACACGGATCAGGGTCTTCGGCTTCACGGACAACCTGGGTTCGTCGGCGCACGGCGACGTCCTCTCCCGCCAGCGCGCCAACGCGGTCCAGGACGTCCTCGACGACGAACTGAACGACGCGAACATCACGTACGAGGTACGCGGCTACGGCGAGCAGTACCCGATCGCCGACAACTCGACGGAGACGGGCCGGAAGAAGAACCGAAGGGTGGAGGTCTCCTTCCAGCGCTCGGCGGGCTGACCGTGACCGTACTCATGGTGGCCGCCGCCATGTACGGGGTCGTACAACTGCTCCTCCTCTCCGCACCCACACGCTCCGTGGGCACGGCGACGACGCTCCTCGCCGTCCTCGTTGGCGTGTACGCCTGCGGCACGGCGGCGGCGATCCTGGAACTGACGTACACGAGACTGATCGCCGAGCAGACGGACCAGTCCCTGATCAGGGTCGTGAACACCACCGCGTACACCACGGCACCGTGGGTCGAGGAACTGGTCAAGATCTCCCCACTCCTGCTGGTCGGCCTGTACGCCAGGGTCCGCCGTCAGTGGGGCCTGACCGACTTCACGATCCTGGGGGCCGCACTCGGTGCCGGTTTCGGTCTGCTGGAGGCGCTGCTGCGGTACGCCTTGGACGCGGACCGCGCCATCGCCGCGCACGGCGGCTGGATCGTGCCGGAGAGCCTGTCGGCGCCGTATGTCCCGGGCCCCGACCAGGTACTCACGTCCTGGTTACCGGCGCCCGTCGCCCCTCTGGACCTGGGCCGTGGCGGAGAGGTGGCGGTCGGGACGTTCACGCACCTGGTGTGGTCGACGATCGTGGGCCTGGGCGTGGGAGTGCTGTGGCGAGCGAGGGGTCGCTGGAAACCGCTGGCGCTGCTCCCGCTCGGCGCGGCGGTGGCCCACCACACCCTGAACAACTACGCGGCCACACACGCCCGTACGCCCGCGGACGACTGGCTGGAGAACCTCCGCCCCACCCTCGGCCTCGCCCCACTGGCCGCCCTGCTGCTGGCCATCACGGCTGACCTGATCACCCTGCACCGAGCGAAGCGCGCACTCCCCGACACACTCCTCCCCACCGAGCGCAGGGACGGCGACACGATCGCGGCGGTACTCCACTACGGGTCGCTGCGCGTCCCTTGGACCCCGCTGATAGCCCTCCGCTTCCTACGCCTGCGCCGCTCCCTCTGCTACGAAGCCGCCACGGGCCCGCCCCACCCTCAAGCCCCACTACGCCAAGCCGTGGCCGACACAGCCACGCGCATCGCGGAAACCGACGACGCCAGGGCATGGCGTATCCCCGGCCTGAGAGCCCGCATACGCGCGGCGTCAGGCGCCACCGCCGCCACCCGCACCAGGCGCTCACTGGCCCTGTTGATCCCCTGTGTCCTCGTCCTCCCGTCCGTCGTCTTCCTCGGCCTCGGCTCCTTCAAGTCGACAGCGGAGGTGCAGGAGTACTTCACGACAGGCACCGGTCCGAAGCTGCTGCGGGCCTTCGCCGTAGCCGCCCTGGTATGGATCGCCTGGCAACTCTCGACCCTGCTCCGCACCTGGCGCCAGACGGCCACCGCCACCCCTCTCCTCGCCGAACCCCTCGCCACCCACCGCTTCCGCACCGCCTCGGCCCTCGGCTCGGCCACCACCGGAAGCCTCCTGCTCTGGCGAAGCCTGGGAAGGGCCGGCACGGAAGGCCAGACGATCCCACCGTCCCACCTCCTCGACGCCCTGGACCGCTTCCTCGTCCACCTCGGCTTCGCCCTGCTCCTCCTCTCCCTCCTGGCCCTGTTCCCACCGGGCGCGGGCCTCGCCCTGGCCGGCGTCACGGCCACGGGGGAGGGCGCGCTGGGCGCCGCGCTCGCCGCGCGACTGGGGTTGGCCGGGATAGCGCTCATGGCTGTCGGGGCAGCGGGTGGCGGGGGAAACGGAAGCGGCGGCAGTGGATCAGGTCAGCAGGCGAACTCCGCCGCCGGTCAGGCCGGCCCAGCCGCGTCCGGCGATGCGATCGGAGGCCATCGGTCGGCGTCCTCGATCGCCAAGTGGGCACGTGAACAGGGCTGGGCCGAGACTCAGACGGAGAACGGTCCGCCGAAGTTCGTCGACGAGAACGGGATTGTCCGGATCACTCTGAAGCAGGGCAGCAGCAGAGCCCCGGGAAGCGGGATGCCGCATGTGGAGATAAGGAATGCTCAAGGGGAGCGCATCGACCCTCAGGGAAATCCGGTCACGAGGAAGAGCCCTGGGAACCACACACCGATCGTCTGGGATTTGCCGTGAACACTGAGAAGGTCGACTACCCACAACTGAGCGGATTCGAGGATGTCTACCTGGAGGACAGCTTCGTCCTGGGCGTAACGGCCACGCCTGGCCGACTGTGCCTGGACGTGGACCTCGTCCTCACCGCGCATCACCCGGCTTATCGGCCGCCTGCCCCCGGTGAGCAGAACTGTTACATCCGGGCCAGGATCGAATTCCCTCATGTTCGAAGCCTCACGTGGACCGATCAGGGAACACCGCCTGCGGTGGATGCCTCCGGCGAGGCGGACTACGGCGGAATCGACGCCCTTTTCTGGGACGGTTCGGCCTTTCACCTCGAAGGGGACTGGGGATCGATCGACGTGGCGAGCGGGCCGCCCGGCATCATCCAGTTCTGAAGCCGGGGAACGGATCCGCTCAGGCGCCCGACGGCTTGATCTCCCCGGCGAAGACGATGATCTGGTCGATGAGGCTCCGGCGCAGATGGACGACGTCCGTTCCGGCCAGCCGGGGCCCGCCGTCCGGGGTGGTGAACACCCACTCGTACCGCGCCCACTCATCAGGCATGTCCACCGCTGAGCAACGCACCATCGTGCCCGCCCCCGCCGGATGCCGCCGGATGTCCAGCACGAACCGCTCGACCGCCTCGATCCCCTCGCTCCGCCCCAACGGCCCCCAGAAGACCACGTCCGAGGTCAGAGCCTGGGACAGCAGCGACGTCACATACGCGTCGTCCGAGGCGTTGAAGGCGGAGATGAACGTGTCGATCGCGGACCGTGCCGTCTCTTCCTGCATGGACCAGTAATACCAGCCGGCGTACGAGCGCCTCAGCGTCACCGGGCGAACATGAACTTCTCGGTCGCGGCGAGGTCGGTGTTCCAGTAGGTGACCTGGGGAGTGGCGCTGACGGAGGGATCCCCGACGTTCAGGAAGTCGGTCCCGTCCGGGAACTCGACGGCGAGCTGCGCGACCCCAGCCTCGACGTCCTCGCTGTCCACGAAGCCGATGGTCATCGACTTCACGGCGGTCGTCTCCTCGTCCGCCCGCCACAGCAGCAGCCCCGCGTACCCCTTCCCACCCGGCGCGACCGTCGCGAGCTTCTTCGGCTTGGACTCCATCGGCCCGATCTGCTCCACGGCACCGTCACCGAAGGACACGTACGGGTAGAGGTAGAGCGTGCACGTCGAGTCGCTGATATTGGTGGCGGTGAGGAGCAGATGCCGGGCCTCGTCGTGCGGGTAGACCTTCGAGACGACGGAGACATCGGAGTCGGCGCAGGGCCGGGCTTCCTCACCGGTGGCCTCGTCGACATTCTCGTCGTCGGCACCGGGGGTGACGGTACCGGGCGCGCGCGGAGTGCTGCTGAACGCATCGGACGCACCGGACGCACCGGACGCACCGGACGCACCGGAGGAGCTGGAGGAGCTGGAGGAGCTGGACGAACTGGACGGCGTACCGCTCGCCACCGCGTCACCCGTACCCCCGCCCGCCTCACACGCGGTAGCGGCCAGCAGCGTGGCGACGACCGCGGCGCCGAGGACGTACGTCTTGAGTCTGGTGCGGGCAGCGCCCATGGTGTTCCCCCGAGTGATGTGGACTGATCTGAACTGGACTGGACTGGACTGAACTTGTCCGGCCTGGCGCTCTGAATTCTGCACAGCGGAGCGCACCGATCCAGACACCCTCCGCGATCGTTACGGATCAAGGACATGGACGGGACACTTCCGTTTCCCCAGGTCAACGGTGTGAAACGGGTCAAGCGGCAGCCAACTGCGTAGCTCTCGGGCGACACCCCTACTCGACGGCATCCCCCTTCGCCAAGACCTCCACCCGCACCCCACCCCGCAGCCCCCACCCGGCCATGGCGCCGGCCTCAGCTTCCACGACATGGCGAGCCCGCACCCGGGGCATCCCCAACCGCCCCGGTTCCATGGTCCGTACGGCGATGACGACGAGATGGCGATCGAGATAGGCGACGTCGATCGGAATCCGCATCCGAAAGGTGTGCACGCTGTTGGCAGGCGACAACAGAATCGCCCCCTCGATCCCGTCCCTCCCCAACAGCCCTTTGGTACGGGCCCGATAGGAGGCGGCGATCTCCAGCGGAACGGAAACGCTCTCAGCCTCCCCCCGCACCACCAACAACCCCCGCCCGTCCCGCAACCGCCGCCCCATGCCCGGGCCCCTCTCTTCACGCCTTGCAACTGACGCGCCCTGGATGGCGTCGCTCCACCCAAGAGAACACACGCATCCCAGGGAGCCGAAGTGAACTGTCGCCCCAAGAGAAGGTCAGAGGGACACGGCAAGCGGCCTCGCCACTTCCTCCTTTGCTCATTCATAAGTGGAACAACCAGTTCGCCGCACGTTACGCAACCGTGACCGCTCAATCGAGCCTAGGAGTAGCCAATTTGGCCCCTTTCGTACCGCTGGGTGGGCCGCTTCACCCTGGTGTCGCCCCACCCCGCTGGATAGCGTTGGTTCGCTCAAGAGAAGCCTCGCCTCACCAGGAGCCGATCGTGAATCGCCGCCCCACCCTGATCGCAGCGCTCACGCTGACCGCCGCAGCGGCCCTGACGCTGTCCGCGTGCGGGAGCGATGACAGCTCCAAGAAGGACAACGACAAGATCGCAGGAGCCGACACCGGCGGCGGCAAGTCGGCGTCACCGACGGCGTCGGCCTCAACGGCCGCCGACCGCCCGAAGATCGAGCTGCCCTCTGATCTGTCGTACACGTTCGACTGGTCCAAGACGGGCGACAAGGACAAGGACGCCGTCTTGTCCGACAGTGAGGAGTCGATCAAGGCCGTCGACTTGGCAATCGTCAACCAGGACGCCTTGGACAAGGCTTACCTCTTCTACTACGAGGGGGAAGCGGCGGCCAGTACGCAGGACTTCATCCAGGCGTACGTCAAGGCCAAAGCAAGGGTGACCGGGGCGTACCGCTACTACGACGCTTCCGTCAACGTGAGCGGCAAGGACAGCGCCTCTCTCGTTTACTGCGAGGACCAGAGCAAGGCGTACGACATGTACTTGAAGACCAAGAAGGTCAACAAGACGCCGGCTACGAAGAACAGCTACGTGCTCTACATCACCCAGTTGCACAAGAACGACGAGGGCGTCTGGGCCGTCGAGAAGATTGAGTCTCAGAGGGGGAGCGACAAGTGCCAGCCTTGAGCGTCACGTCGCGGGTTCTGATCGCGCCTGCTGTGATCGGCGCGGTATTGCTAAGTGGTGTGCCCGCCCTCGCCGACAACACGATCGGCGGCGGCGCTCAGGCACCCAACACAAATGCTGACGCCAATGGCGACAACCTCTCTGTAACCGCCGGAGGCGTCGTCTTCGACCGTTCCAAGAACGGCAGCGGTACCTCCACCGGCGCCCTGACTTCGAGCACCAACTGGTCCCCGCCCCCTTGCTGGTACGCCCCCAAGTACACCCCGGAACAGCTCCAGAAGACCCTCGAGCCGATCTGGGAAGCCGAGTCGACCGGCTACGAGTGGGACGCCGAGCAGCGGAAGAAGTACAACGCGGACGACAAGGAGAAGGGCTTCAACAAGGACAAGACCGGCAAGGGCTATTGGTGGGACTCGTACGTCGACAAGAGCTACCCGCCTGGTTGGGACGCCTGCGACAAGGGGCCTTTCTGGGTGGACACGGGCGACGCCCCGCCCGCCGAGTACGAGAACGCCGTCACCCCTGAGATCCTTGCCGAACTCGCCTACAACGAGATTCGCGTACCCGGCACCAAGGTCACCCTGGCACCCGCAGAGACGACCAAGGTCAACCTCCCCACCTGGGCCTGGCTCGACGGCGCCGCCTTCAAGCCGGTCTCCGTCACGGCCTCTGTCCCGGTGCTCCACATCCAGGCGACCGCGACCGCGGAGCCGGTCTCACTGAAGATTGAGCCCGGTACCGCCGACGCCGTCACCTACCCGGCCTCCGGCGTATGCGAGATAAACAACGGCCGCATCGGTGAGCCGTATGCGAAGGGCAAGGCGGACCAGACGCCACCCTGCGGAGTGAAGTACCTGCGCTCCTCGGGCGACGCGACCTTCCCCCTCCGGGCCACGGTCACCTGGAAGATCACCTGGACCGGCACCGGCGGTGCGGGTGGTGACCTGCCCGACGGCAACTTCGGCGCGACGCAGGATGTCGTCGTACAGGAGATCCAGGCCGTCAACCGCTGACGATCACGACGTCCCACGGTCGGGCGATCACTCCCCTCGGGAGAGTGATCGCCCGGCTTGTTGTTCCGGTGGCATGGATAGAGTCCGTCACTCGCGCACACGGTGAGAGCGGAGCGAGTGCATGGCGGGTCGGCTGGCCGTTGACGGTGATGAACTCTCCGACTTCATGGGGAAGTTGAGAAAGTCGACGAACTCGCTCGCCGGGGTTCGCAAGGCGCTGTCGGACGCCGGTGTCCGGGGTCTCGGTACGGACGATCTCGATTCCGCGTGCGAGGACTTTCAGGACGACTGGAAGTACGGCGCCGAGGAGATCGGCAAACAGACGGAAGACCTCGCCGAGATCATCGGCAAAAGCAGGGACAGCTATCGCGAGGTGGACAAGGCGCTGGAGGCGGCCTTGGAGAAGGCCGCCCGGAAAGCGAAGCGCGGGGACGGGAAGTGACCCTCACGCCCGGTGTCGAGCGAACCCGCTCGACCGACCCGCACTACCGTCGGCACGACGACGACCTGAGGAAGCCCCAGGGCCTGCAAACGACTTCTCCCGTTGCGAACCCGCATTACCCACACCTGGGCTTCAATCCGGTGCCGGGTGACACGGAGACCGTCCGAGGGCTGCACAAGAAGCTCAACAATTGCGCCAAGACCCTTGAGGGCACGCACGACTTGGTGACCAAGCTGCTCGACGGGAGCTACTGGGAGGGCGACGCGGCGGTCGCCTTCCGGGAACAACTCGACGGCGGGCCACTCCCGTTGAACCTGAAGAACGCCGCCCATTCGATCCGCAAAGCAGCCAAACAGCTCGTCCGCTGGGAAGGCGAACTCGACGACTACCAGCGGCGGGCCAGGAAGCTAGAGGAGGACGCGAAGGACGCCCAGGAGGCGGTCGACCGGGCGAAAGGACGGGCGGCGGAAGCGGCGGACGACCCCCACCTGAAGGGGAAAGGGGCCGACAGCGATGCCGCGCACAAGGCGCTGACCCACGCCAACAGCGACGTCAAAGAGGCCCAAGCCGAACTCGACAAAGTCATCGGCAGGGCGAAGAAGCTCGCCGAAGAACACGAGAACACGGCCAGGCTCCGCGCGGGCAAGATCCGCGACGCGACGAAGAAGCTGGTCCCGCACGAACCGGGTTGGTTCGACGAGGCCCTCGACTGGCTGAGCGACAACCTGCCGGACATCCTGAGCTTCGTGGCGGGGGCGATCGCGGTGGGTGCGCTGCTGCTCTCGGGCCCACTGGGGTGGAGCCTGGCGACGATGGCGGCACTCATGCTCGCGTCGTCGGCGGTCAGCTTGACGGCTTTCACCTTGAGGATGTCGGACCCGGAGGTGCGTGCCTCGCTCTGGGACGGGTTCACCAAGGGTGAGTTCGACGCCGACTTCTGGAGCAACGGGGTGTCGGTGGGCGCTGATCTCGCCGGGGCGCTGCCCGGTCTGGGAGCCGCGCTCAAGGGTGGCATCGAGGCGACACAGGCAATTCGAGCGGGTAGCGAGAGCGTGGGTTTCTGGCAGAAGGCGGCGGCCTACGGCTCGAAGACACTCGACGAGGCCAAGACGATCAACAGTCTGGATAACCCGATGATCGCCCGCGCTGTACGGAGTTGCACCAATCCGGAGAAGGCAGCCCGAGCCGTCGCGGCGACGTCCGGGCTGACCGGTGTGGGCACAGGCGGCTTCGGCTTGTACGACAAGGCGGTGGACGCGGACGCCAGCAAAGTGAAGGACGGAACCGTCGCAGGCATCGACGGTTCACGTCTCATCCTCGACAACGCCGGAATCTTCAGGTTGGTCAGTCATGTCTTCTGAGGTTCTGGAGGAAGGACGAAGGCCCATGAGCCCCGCTGACCATCCCACTGCGTGGGATCACCCGCCCACCCGTCGCGCCTGGGCAGCGCATATGGCCATGAACGTCATCGGCCTTGGTGGTTGGATCGGCGGCTGGATCGCGCTGCTAGGCCTTTCGCTCCAGACTCCCGGCTGGGCGGTCTGGGTCTGCATGCCGTACTTCATCTACGGGGCATACCGAGCCCTGACCCAACTCCGCTACTTCGGACCGGCGCTGTGGATGCTACGTATCCTGCGCACATACCCCTGGCAGGTCACGTCCGATGTTCGACACGGGCTGACCGAGCGGCCGGAGGTACTCGGCCGCCAGTACGGCTGGTTCGAACTTCCCAATCCCGCCCGCGCGGACCATCGGCTGCCGCTCGTCTTCGCCGAACACTTCCGCACCGGATGGTGGAGCCGCCGTATGGCGCCTCGGGCCAAGCCACGCTTGAAGGCCGACATCGAGACGATCTGGTTCGCGGGAGATCCCCGTTTCGTCGGGTTGATCGCTGCGCCCACCTCGAAGGGGACGTCTCCCCGCCGACTGCACATCGTCGAGCAGAAGACCGATGTCCGGACCGGGCAGCGGTTCGCGGACTGGGGTGCCACCCCGGCGGACATCGAGCGTGGAAGGCAGGCAGGCGTGTTGCCAGTCCACCACTGAACCGTCCTGAGAGGCGTGCTGTGACTACCCCCACGATCTTGCTCCACGACTCCCTCCACGACCCCTTCGCCGAACTCTGGTTCGCCGAACCCGCCGGCTTCACGACCTTGCCTCTCGAGGTACTGCTCCCGGCCCCCGAGTCGACGGCCCTCGATGCCCTCCACATAGCGGCCGCTCCCCTGCTGGCATCCGCACCGGATGACCTGGCTCGTCAGCAGTTCATCGCCCACATCGCCGCGGGGCAGCAGGTGCTGGCCGCGCTCCGCGATGTGGGGACGCTCTATTGCGCACTCGGCCTGCACCGTGACGACGCGGAACAGGCAGGCGCGGGCAGCCGCCCCCCTCTGCTCTCCTTCTTCACCATCTCGTGGTGCGACACCCATGTCGCGCCGCGCGGTGTCACCGCCGCCCGGGCGGTCACCTCGTCCGCAGGCCACACCCACATCGAATACCTCGAACTGCCGTGCGGGCCAGTTTCTTTGAGTGAGAGGACCGTGCGCGCTTCGACCTCACCAGGCCTTCCGCCGCAGCCGCTGCTGCAGATCCATGCGTATCTGCCACACCCTGACTGCCGGCGCCTGGTCGTGCTCACCCTGAGCACGACGGCCATCGCGCGTCGGAGTGATTACCGCGCCATCCTCAGACAGATCGCGGAGACGGTTCGCTTCGAGCAGCCGTTGGAGGCCGGGTCTGCGGGGACCGGCGCGTAAAGAAGTTGTTCACCTTCCTCCTCACGGGTAGGAAGGTCACCATGACCGCACTCGGCGCAGTCTTCCGCCCCCAACTACCCCCCGAACACCTCCGCGACGTAGCCCGTCTCGCGGACGACGCCGGGCTCGAAGAGCTCTGGCTCTGGGAGGACTGCTTCAGAGAGGGCGGCATCTCCACCGCCGCAGCCGCGCTCGCCTGGACCGAGCGGATAAAGGTCGGGGTCGGACTTCTCCCCGTACCCCTGCGCAACGTCGCCATCACCGCCATGGAAATCGCCTCGCTGCACCGCATGTTCCCGGGGCGGGCCGTCGTCGGGGTCGGGCATGGCGTGCAGGACTGGATGGGGCAGGTCGGGGCGCGGGTCGAGTCGCCGGTGACGCTGCTGCGGGAGCATCTCGTCGCGCTGCGGGCGTTGTTGAGAGGGGAACGTGTCAGCACCGACGAGCAGTGGCGCTACGTTCATCTCGACGACGTCGGGCTCGACTGGCCGCCCGCCACCCCCGCACCCGTCCTCGCCGGCGCCACCGGCCCCCGTACCCTGCGCCTCACCGGCGAAGCCGCCGACGGCACCATCCTCACCGCCTCCACCACCGCCGACGGAGTACGCCGGGCACGGCAGCTCATCGACGAAGGGCGGGAGGCTGCTCTGCGCAGCGGGGCCACCCTCGCCGACTCCCACCGCGTCGTCGTCTATCTGCTCACCGCCACCGGGCCCGACGCCGCCCGGCGCCTGCACGCCGAGCTCGTCGACGAAGGGCTCCAGGACGTGCCCGAACTCGGTGTCGCCGGCGATGCCGGTGCCGTCGCCAAGGCCGTTCAGCGGCTCGCGGAGGCCGGCGCCGACGCCGTCATCCTCCAGCCGACCGGCGACGAGCCCGACCCGGAGGGATTCGTGCGGTTCGCCGCCGAGGAAGTCCGGCCCCTAGTGCCGTGACCTGCGGTGAGGGGCTTCGTCGTCGGTCACCTCGAAGGGGTCCTCGCCTTCGTGCGCGGCGCCGAGGCCCTACGCCCCGCCAGCCGTCAGCCGGCACCCGCCAGGCCCTCACCCCCGCGGATGATCCCCCGTAGCCCCGTCGATCAACTCCCGCACCACATCCATATGCCCCGCATGCCGAGCCGTCTCCTCGATCATGTGGACCAGGACCCAGCGCAGCGACACTTCGTGGTCACGCCACGACGGGCGGCCCAGCCCCTCCAGGGGCACCCGCGTGATCACCGCATCCGACGCCGCTCTCGCGCGGCCGTAGAACTCCACGATCTGCGCCGTCGTCTCGCCCTGGTCGGCCCGCATGTCCTCCTCCTTGTACGGGTCGAACCAGAACTCCTCGACCTCGCCGCCGAAGGTCTCCGCGAACCAGCCGTACTCCACCGACGCCAGATGCTTGACCAGGCCCAGCAGACTTGTCCCCGACGGGGTCATCGGGCGGCGCAGCTGCTCGTCGTCCAGGCCCTCCAGCTTCCACAGCACCGCGTCCCGATGCCGGTCCAAGCTCGCCCGCAGCGTCTCCTTCTCGCCGCCGCGGTACGGCATGCCGGCCCCCATGTCCCCCGTGACCTCAGCATTCGTCGCATTCGCTGCATTCGCTGCATTCGTCATGCCGGAAAATTAGCAGCGCCCACTGACAATGCTCTGCGACGATCAACGGCATGCCCGACACCCATCGAACCCCCGCCCCCGCTCACCGCGGCACCTTCGATGACCTCGTCGCCGAAGGCGCCGCCGTCCCCACCGCCGGCTGGGACTTCTCCTGGTTCGAGGGACGGGCCACCGAGGCGCGGCCCTCGTGGGGGTACGCCACCGCCATGGCCGCCCGGCTCGCCGGTGCGACCGCCGCCCTCGACATCCAGACCGGGGGAGGAGAGGTGCTCGACTTCGCCCTCGCCCATGTCGAGCCGAAGGCCCCCGTCCTCGCCGTCGCCACCGAGGGCTGGCCGCCGAACGTCGCCAAGGCCACCGCCCTGCTCCGCCCCCGCGGGGTCGCCGTCGTCGCCGCGCCCGAGGACGCGCCGCTGCCGTTCGCGGACGAGGCCTTCGACCTGGTCACCAGCCGGCACCCGGTGAGCCCTGACTGGCCGGAGATCGCGCGCGTACTGCGGCCCGGCGGGACCTATTTCGCCCAACACGTGGGCGCCCGCAGCGCGGTAGAGCTCGTCGACCACTTCCTCGGACCTCGTCCGGACGAACAGAGCGGCGCCGCCCGCCTCCCGGAGCGGGAACGCGCGGGCGCCGAGGCCGCCGGTCTCGAGATCGTCGACCTGCGCTCCGAACGGCTCCGGATGGAGTTCTACGACATCGCCGCCGTCGTCCACTTCCTGCGCAAGGTGGTGTGGATGGTCCCCGACTTCACCGTCGAGAAGTACGAGCCCCAACTCCGGTCCCTGCACGAGCGCATCGAGGCCGAGGGGCCCTTCGTCGCCCACAGCACCCGCCACCTCTTCGACGCCCGCAAGCCCCACCCCGCCTGACGCCGAGCGCCGAGCGCCGAACGCCGAGCGCCGAGGGCCATGCGCCGAGCGCCGAGGGCCATGCGCGGTCGCCTCCGGACGCAGAAGTGGCCAAGAACCGTCGGTCGAGTCGCGTACGACCCAGTCCCACTGGATCGCAAATCGGGCAATCAGTGCATCGAGCTCTCATTCCCCCTTCGCTTCCACGGGATTCACGAGGTTTCCACATCGTTATCACCGTCAGCTCGCTTCTTACCTTCGTCTCACGTAAGTTCAGACCAAGGTAATTCGCGTGAGCAAAGCTACGCGGGATGGCACCGCGCGGCGGAGGGGGCTGCGCGGTGCCCTGCCTTGCAGCTCGTGGCGTTGATCGGGCGCGTCAAGGCGGTGCGCGGGGGTCGGGTCACCCGCGTGGGGGATGCGAAGAGGGTGTGGCGGCGTGGCGCGGGAAACGTCCTGGAGCCTCTGGATCTCGCCGCTCCTCACACGTTTGCCCTGGGAATCCGCTGTGTTCCGGCCATGAGTCCGCCGTGAATGGGGTGTTTCGCGGCCAGCGGGCCGTTGCCGCATGACTCCGGAGAGTAGTTGTGGCACGCCGATGCACGCAGCATCACTTACGAAGGGTTATGGTGGAAACCCCCCCTCGGGCCGGTCCGTCTCCCCCCCACGGACCGGCCCGTTTTTCATGCCCCGGCTTCCCCGCTGCGAGGCCCCCGACTTCCCCGCTGCGAGCCCCCCGCATCCCCGCTGCGCGCCCCTCCCACCCCCTGGCTCGCGCCCGCATTCGACCCACGCTCAAGCCTTCCTCCGCCACCCCGGTAGGCTTCCGCGCGCGGGGACCGTATCTGTACGGAGGGGCTGACAATCACGTGAACCTGCGCGACAAGCTGCGCGGCCTGCTGGTCAGGCTCTACGCACGCCGGGTGGAAGGCCACCTGGACCACGCTCAGGTGCCCAAGCACATCGGCGTCATCATGGACGGCAATCGCCGCTGGGCGAAGGCCTCCGGCTCCAGTACCGTGCACGGCCACCGGGCGGGCGCCGAGAAGATCGAGGAGTTCCTCGGCTGGTGCTCCGAGACGGACGTCGAAGTGGTCACGCTGTGGCTGCTGTCGACGGACAACTTCGACCGGGCGCAGGAGGAACTCGGGCCGCTGCTCGGCATCATCGAGGACGTCGTCCGCACGCTCGCGGCCGACGGACGCTGGCGGGTGCACCACGTCGGGACCCCCGACCTGCTGCCCTCCCCGATGCAGACGGCCCTGAAGGAAGCCGAGGAGGCCACGGCCCACGTCGACGGGATACTCGTCAACGTCGCCATCGGCTACGGCGGCCGCCAGGAGATCGTCGACGCGATGCGCTCGATGATGCTGGACGCCGCCGACAAGGGCACCTCGCTGGAGGAACTCGCCGAGTCCGTCACCATCGACGCGATCGGCCGCCACCTCTACACCGGCGACCAGCCCGACCCCGACCTCGTCATCCGCACCAGCGGCGAACAGCGGCTGTCCGGATTCATGCTGTGGCAGACGGCCCACTCCGAGTACTACTTCTGTGAGGTCTTCTGGCCGGCCTTCCGCAAGGTCGACTTCTTGCGCGCCCTGCGCGACTACGCGGCGCGACACCGGCGTTACGGCGGCTGAGCGCAAACCGCGTCGTCTACCCCGTTTGGGGCGTATGTAACAAGGAGTTCACCAGGGCGCCGTCGTTTGCGTCGGCATGGCACCGCATGTTCGAGGGCATAAGCCAGACAGGTCGATGCCCGAACCACGGGTGTCGGATCTCAGCGGGCGGCACGGGGCCGTCCGCCCGGGAGGCCCTTTGCACCAGCCCGATCGTGCGGTGACCGCACGGACGAACAGGCGGAGGGCCGGTTCCCGGCCCGTGCAGACGGGCCGTCGACCGGTCCAGCTCCACTCCGTCGCTCCCCGACCTCATCCGAGGGGGTACGTCCTTCCGTGGTGACCAGCACAAAGCGCCGTCTGCCTGACCGGCGCACCTATGTTCTCGACACCAGCGTCCTGCTGGCCGACCCGAACGCCCTGAACCGCTTCGACGAGCACGAGGTCGTGCTCCCCATCGTCGTGGTGACGGAGTTGGAGGCCAAGCGGCACCATCCCGAACTCGGCTACTTCGCCCGGCAGGCCCTGCGCCTGCTCGACGAGTTCCGGGTCAGGCACGGTCGCCTCGACGCCCCCATCCCGATCGGGGAACTCGGCGGCACCGTCCGTGTCGAGCTCAACCACTCGGACCCCAGCGTTCTGCCTAGCGGCTACCGCCTGGGGGACAACGACTCCCGTATCCTCGCGGTCGCCCGCAATCTGCAGGCCGAGGGGTTCGACGTCACCGTCGTGTCGAAGGACCTTCCGCTCAGGATCAAGGCGTCCTCGGTCGGTCTCCTCGCCGAGGAGTACCGCGCCGAACTCGCCATCACGGACGCCTCCGGCTGGACCGGAATGTCCGAACTGACCCTGCCGGGCGACCAGGTGGACATCCTCTTCGAGGAAGGGCACGTGTATGTGCCCGAGGCCGCCGAGCTGCCGGTGCACACGGGGCTGACCCTGCACTCCGAGCGCGGCAAGGCGCTCGGCCGGGTCACCGCCGAGGGCAACATCCGGCTGGTGCGCGGCGACCGGGAGGCGTTCGGCATCAAGGGGCGCAGCGCGGAGCAGCGGATCGCGCTGGACCTGCTCCTCGACCCGGACGTCGGCATCGTCTCGATGGGCGGCCGGGCCGGCACCGGCAAGTCGGCGCTCGCGCTGTGCGCGGGCCTGGAGGCGGTGTTGGAGCGCCGCCAGCACCAGAAGGTCATGGTCTTCCGTCCGCTGTACGCGGTCGGCGGGCAGGAACTCGGCTATCTGCCGGGTTCCGAGGCCGAGAAGATGAGCCCCTGGGCGCAGGCGGTCTTCGACACGCTGTCCGCGGTCACCAGCCGCGAGGTCATCGAGGAGGTCACCGCGCGCGGGATGCTCGAAGTCCTGCCGCTCACCCACATCCGCGGCCGCTCGCTGCACGACGCGTTCGTGATCGTGGACGAGGCCCAGTCGCTGGAACGGAACGTGCTTCTCACCGTTCTGTCCCGGATCGGCGCCAACTCACGGGTGGTTCTCACCCATGACGTGGCCCAGCGGGACAACCTGCGGGTGGGGCGGTACGACGGTGTCGTCGCCGTCGTGGAGAAGCTGAAGGGACACCCCCTCTTCGCCCACGTCACGCTGACGCGGTCCGAGAGGTCCCAGATTGCCGCCCTTGTGACCGAAATGCTGGAGGACGGCCAAATCTGAGGTAGTACCCGCCAGTTGGCGCCGTCCGAAAAGGCCTAGAGCCTAGTCGGGCGGCGCCTTCGCATGTTGCGGTTTCTCAAAATCCCTGGGGTCAAACGAGATGTGAGCTTTCACACGCAACTCAGAATTGCCACCCGGCGTCCGGTTACGGCAGAGTCTCACTCCTGTCAGGCCCCGCATACGACACACCTGTACCGCCAGCGGTACGGCACCACAGCAACACCAGCTTCAACTCCATAGTCGACGTCGTATGCCGCCCGAGCACCACGCGGCGCCTCCCGCACGGGAGTTGCCCACCGGGCCCGTACCTCCCGTGACCCAGCAGTGGGGAGGTCAGCGTCAGGGGCAAGATTGCGTCCGCCAGGGTCACCGAAGCGGACGACGCTGGAAGGAAACCGTGTGAGTCCGATTTCGGTCCGGGGATTCGCAGTGGCCTCTGCCACCGCGGTCACCGCTGTCGGAAGCGTCGTAGGCGTTGCCTCGGGCAGCACCGCGCAGACGAACGACGCCGAGGCGACAGCAGCCGAGACGACGCTCCTCGCGGACATACCCGCGGGCCAGCAGGCCCAGGTGCAGACCGCGTCGCTGACGCAGCAGGCCAACGTCCAGGCCATTCAGGCGGACGCGAGCGCCAAGAAGGATGCCGAGGAATCGGCCCGCAAGGCTGCTGCCAAGTCGGCGATCGAGAAGAAGGAAGCCGCCGAGAAGGCGGCGAAGGAAGCCAAGGAGCGCGCCGAGGCCAAGACGGCCGCGTCCCGGTCCGCGTCCAGCTTCCCGGTGCAGAGCTCCTACTCGGTCGCGCAGATCCAGGCGATGGCGCGCCAGATGGTGCCGAGCGGCCAGTTCCAGTGCTTCAGCAACATCGTGGACCACGAGTCCAGCTGGAACTACCGGGCTGTCAACGCCTCTTCGGGCGCCTACGGTCTCTTCCAGGCGCTGCCGGGTTCCAAGATGTCGTCGGTCGGCGCCGACTGGCAGACCAACCCGGCCACCCAGATCAAGTGGGGCCTCAACTACATGGACAGCCGCTACGGCAGCCCGTGCGAGGCATGGTCCTTCTGGCAGGCCAACCACTGGTACTAGGCCGGCCACACGGGTACCGGACCGTACCCTGCTCAACCTTTCCGAGCCCCTCACCGTCCTTTCGGTGAGGGGCTTCGGCCTTGTCCCGCCCCTGCATGTACGGTCGGAGCCGACGACTCCAGGGGGGAGTGGTGGGGAGAAGCGGGGGAAGAGGACGGATCATGTCGCGAGTGCCACGGTGGCTCGGTCGGGTGGGTGCCGGACTGAGCGAGATGGGTGAGCGGTTGGACGAGCGCCGCGCGGAGGTCGAGCGCGAGGAGGCCGAGGCCGACGCGCCGCCGTCGCCACCCCAGGATGTGCCGGAGGACCGCCCCCGGCCCCTCGCCGAGCACGTGACCGTCGTACCGCAGCGCCCGGACCCCGCGCAGGCCGTGCCCTGGGGCGTGCGGGTCGCCGCCGAGGCCGGCTGGCGGCTGCTGGTCCTCGCGGGCACCGTCTGGGTGCTGATGCGGGTCATCAGCGCCGTCCAACTCGTCGTCCTCGCCTTCACGGTGGCCCTGCTCATCACGGCGCTGCTCCAGCCGACCGTGGCCCGGCTGAAGAGGTACGGGGTGCCGCGCGGGCTGGCCACCGCGCTCACCGCGATCTTCGGCTTCGTCGTCCTCGGGCTGCTCGGCTGGTTCGTGACCTGGCAGGTCATGGAGAACATCGACGATCTCTCCGACCAGATCCAGAACGGCATCGACGATCTGCGCGACTGGCTGCTGAAGAGCCCCTTCCACGTCACCGAGAAGCAGATCAACCAGATCTCCAAGAACCTCGCGGACGCGGTCGGCGCCAACACCGACCAGATCACGTCCGCGGGCCTGGAGGGCGTCCAGGTCGTCGTCGAGGCGCTGACCGGCATCCTGCTGACGTTCTTCTCCACCCTGTTCCTGCTGTACGACGGCCGGCGCATCTGGGAGTGGACGCTGAAGCTGGTGCCGGCGGCGGCCCGGCCGGGCGTCGCGGGCGCGGGTCCGCGGGCCTGGCGCACGCTGACGGCCTATGTGCGCGGGACCGTGATAGTCGCCCTGATCGACGCCATCTTCATCGGCCTCGGCATCTACTTCCTGGGTGTCCCGATGGCCGTGCCGCTGGCGGTCTTCATCTTCCTGTTCGCGTTCATCCCGCTGGTCGGCGCGGTGGTGTCCGGGGCGCTGGCGGTGGTGGTCGCGCTGGTGACGCAGGGCGTGTTCACGGCGGTCATGGCCCTGGCGGTCGTGCTCGCGGTGCAGCAGATCGAGGGCCACATCCTCCAGCCGTTCATCCTGGGCCGCGCGGTGCGGGTGCACCCGCTGGCGGTGGTGCTGTCGGTCGCGGCGGGCGGCATGGTGGCCGGGATCGGCGGCGCGGTCGTCGCGGTGCCGCTGGTCGCGGTGACCAACACGGTGGTCGGCTATCTGCGGGCGTACGCACGCGAGACGGCGGCGCCGCCGTCACCGCCCGCCCCCGCGGTGGCCGAGAACGCGGAAGGTCCGGGGGCGGCGCCCCCGGACCCGGGTGAAGGGGAAGCGGCCGCTACTCGGCCAGAACCGCCTCAGCCTCCAGCGTCACACTGACCGCCTGGACCACCGACGCGATCTTGAACGCGTCCTGGACGACCTCGCGCTCCAGGCCCGCCTTGCGCAGGACCTGCTCGTGGGAGTCCAGGCACATGCCGCAGCCGTTGATCGCGGACACCGCGAAGGACCACAGTTCGAAGTCGACCTTGTCGACGCCCGGGTTGCCGATGACGTTCATCCGCAGACCGGCGCGCAGGTTGCCGTACTCGTGGTCGGAGAGCAGGTGGCGGGTGCGGTAGAAGACGTTGTTCATCGCCATCACCGCGGCCGCCGCCTTCGCCGCCTGGTACGCCTCGGACGACAGGTTCGCCTCGGCCTCCGGCGCCAGCTCGCGCAGCACGATCGGGGAGCGCGAGGCGATCGCGGTCGCCAGCACCGTGCCCCACAGCTGCTGGGCCGGGAGGTCCGAATTGCCGATGACCGAGCCGAGGTTGAGCTTCAGGTCCTTGGCGTAGTCCGGTATGCGGGACTTGAGGGAGTCGAGGGACATCTCAGGTCACTCCCCGGCGAGCAGCTTGGCCGCGTCCAGGGTCTCGTCGCCCTTGGTCCAGTTGCACGGGCAGAGCTCGTCCGTCTGGAGCGCGTCGAGGACCCGCAGGACCTCCTTGGGGTTACGGCCGACCGAGCCCGCGGTCACCATGGAGAACTGGATCTCGTTGTTCTGGTCCACGATGAAGACCGCGCGCTTGGCGAAGCCGTCCTCGCCCTCGATGCCCAGGTCGCGCATCAGCTCGCGCTTGGTGTCGGCCAGCATCGGGAAGGGCAGGTCGCGCAGGTCGTCGTGGTCCTTGCGCCAGGCGTGGTGGACGTACTCGGAGTCGCCGGAGAAGCCGAGGATCTGGGCGTCGCGGTCGGCGAACTCCTCGTTCAGCTTGCCGAAGGCGGCGATCTCCGTCGGGCACACGAACGTGAAGTCGGCGGGCCATGCGAACACGATCTTCCACTTGCCCTCGTAGGACTTGTGGCTGATCGTCTCGAACTCCTTGCCCTTCTCCAGCGAGACGCAGGCGGTCAGTTCGAACGCGGGGAACTTGTCACCGACAGTGAGCACAAACTCTCCTTGCAGCGAGGAAAGCGCCCTCTTGTGAAGGGCCTTTCCCGTGGGTTGGACGGGAGTGATGGTTCCACAAGGAGCATTGATTGCGGAAATCGCTACACTTGGGCGTGTTGATCGAGAGGAGCTATCAGTGACCGTGAGTAGCGTCGGGGCCAAGAGGCGCCAGCCCAGCCTCGCCCAGCTACGGGCCTTCGCCGCCGTCGCCGAGCACCTCCACTTCCGGGACGCCGCCGCCGCGATCGGCATGAGCCAACCCGCCCTGTCCGGTGCCGTGTCGGCGCTGGAGGAGACCCTCGGGGTCACGCTGCTGGAGCGCACCACCCGCAAGGTGCTGCTCTCACCCGCCGGCGAGCGGCTCGCCGTACGGGCCAAGGCGGTGCTGGAGGAGGTCGGGGCGCTCATGGAGGAGGCCGAGGCCGTACGCGCCCCCTTCACCGGCGTGCTGCGCCTCGGTGTCATCCCCACCGTCGCGCCGTATCTCCTGCCCACCGTCCTGAAGCTCGTCCACGACCGCTATCCGCACCTCGACCTCCAGGTGCACGAGGAGCAGACCACCAGCCTGATCGAAGGCCTCACCACCGGCCGCCTCGACCTGCTGCTGCTCGCCGTCCCGCTCGGGGTGCCCGGGGTCGTCGAACTCCCGCTCTTCGACGAGGACTTCGTGCTCGTCACCCCCCTCGGGCATCCGCTCGGCGGACGCGAGGGCATCCCGCGCGAGGCGCTGAAGGAGCTCAACCTGCTCCTCCTCGACGAGGGGCACTGCCTGCGCGACCAGGCTCTCGACATCTGCCGCGAGGCCGGACGCGCCGACGCCCCCGTCACCACCACGGCCGCCGGACTCGCCACCCTGGTCCAACTCGTCGCCGGCGGCCTCGGGGTGACCCTGCTGCCGCGGACCGCGGTCCGGGTCGAGACCTCCCGCAGCGACCGGCTCCTGACCGCCTCCTTCGCCGAACCCGCCCCGGCCCGCCGGGTCGCCCTCGCCATGCGCACCGGCGCGGCCCGCGGCGCGGAGTACCGCGAACTGTCCGGCGCCCTGCGGGAAGCGCTGCGCCCGCTGCCCGTCCGGGTGCTCGATCGACCGGAGAATCTCGCCTGAGAATCGTTCAAATGACCGCCGAACAAAGCGAATTGTGCGGCGCCGAACTTCAAATTCCGTCAGGTGGCGGCAGGTAGGAATACTCCCTCCGACATATGCCCTACGGCTGATACACCTACCCCCCTCAGTGCTACGCGCCAGGCGTATGTACGAAATGCCAGGGGGAGTGATGGCGGGCATGCGGTACTCCCTCGACCGCGTCGGCTACGACCTTCTGGCGCACGCCCTGCACCGGTGCGGGCGCGAGGAGTTCAGCGGACAGCTGCGGGTGGCGGGGGCGCCCGGCGGCACCCTTCATCTGCGGGCCGGGCTGGTCGTGGGCGCCGAGAGCCCCGGGGCACCCGGCCCGGAGACGCTCCTGCTGCGCTCGGGACGGGTCAGCGGCGAGCAATGGGCCGAGGTGGTACGGGAGTCGGGCGGGGAGCGCTGGCCCGCTACCGGGCTGGTCGCCCGCGGCCACGCCGGAGCCGCCCAGCTCAGGGTCGTCTGTGTGATGGCGCTGTACGACGCGGTCTTCGCGATCGTCGCCGGGCGGGTGCACGGCTGTGAACGCGTCGCCGAGGCCGAGCCGTTCGCCACCGTCGCCGTCGGCGAGACCTGCGTACGGCTGCTCCAGGACGCCACCCGCCGGCTCGCCGCCCTCGCGACCCTGCCGCACCCGCTGCGCCCCGACCGTGAGCGCCCGAACCCCGTCCCCGGTGTGGACCACGGCCCGCTCACCCCCCTGCAACGCGCCCTGCTCGACCAGGCAGACGGCCGCAGCACCGCCCGTGACCTGGCCTTCCGCACCGGACGCGGGGTCTACACGGTGACCGTGGAGGTGGCCCGCATGCTCGCCGACGGGCTCCTGGAGTGCCCGGAGGCACCCGTCCCCATCCCGGTCCGCCCGCCTCCCGACGGCCAGGGTGTCCGGCAGCGGAAACCGGAGCCGGCCGCATCGCGAACGGCCGCGCCGCCCGTCAGCGCCGTACCGCCCGCCGTGCCCGACGAACTGCCTCGCAGACGTCCCGGCGCCAGCGGTATCGCCGAAGCACTTGCCCCGGAAAGGACCGGAGCGAGCTGGAAAGGGTTCTTCCGCCTGCGAAACGGAGCCCCGAAATGAAGAAGCCGACCAGATGTGAACAGAAATAGGGGAGTTGATTGCATGGATCGCGAAGCACTGGCTCTGGAAATGCGGGGACTGCGGGAACAGGTGACCGGTATCACCGACACCGCGGTCGCGGCCGCCGACGGGCTGCTCATCGCGGCCGACACCGCCGACTCGATCGACCCGGAGGGCCTCGCCGCCCTCGCCGCGGCCGGTCTCGGCCTCGCGCGCCGCACCGTCGGCGCCACCGCCCGCGGCACCCTGCGCCGCACGGTGACCTACGGCAGCCACGGCTGTGCCGCCTTCTACGCCGTCGGCGACACCGCGCTCATGGTCGTGATCGGTGACGAGGGCATGGACGTCGACAGGCTGCACCGGGCCACTCAACCGGCCCTGGACCGTATCGACACGATCCTGAGCGCGCCCGCCGAGAAGGCGGCGGAAGGAGTCTGAAGGGATGGCGACGAAGCGTATGACCCCCGGTTTCTCCGACCAGGTGATGGGCCTGGTCAAATCCCTCCGCACCGACGCCCCGGACTGTGTGGCGGCGGGCGTGGTCGACATGTCCACAGGCATGCTGCTGTCGTACGAGACCGTCGACAACCACCCGCCCGAGGTCCTGGACCTGCTGGCGGGCGCGACCCTCGACCTCTTCCAGGGCCGCACGGTCGTGATGATCGAGGACGTCTTCAAGGAGCGGCGCGGGGTCAGCAGTGACAACCACTTCTTCCAGGAGATCCTCGTCAACAGCGAGAACCTCACCCACCTGTTCGTGCGGCTGAGCGAGCAGCAGGACGTGGTGGCCGTGGTGGTGTGCCGTAAGTCGGTGAATGTGGGCATGCTGTTCGCCCAGGTCAGGCGGGTGGTGCGGGAGTACAGCCTGTGACGTACGGCCGCTGAACGCGCGAAAGGGGCCCTCCCGGTCGGAAGGGCCCCTGGCCTCGCTCACTCCGTGCGCAGACCGTCCGGCCGCATCAGCCGCAGCAGCGGCGGCAGGCTGAGCAGGGTGACGGCGAGGACGACCGCGGCGCCCGCGCCCGTCATCTGGAGCACGCTCGCCCAGTCCACGGACACCGGGGTGTCCGTCATCTTCAGCAGGACCACACCCAGCGTCAGCCCCACCGCCGCGGCCAGCACCAGCCCGAGGCCGATCGGGATCGCCGTCTGCCACAGCACCGACAGGCTCAGCGTGGAGCGCCGGGTGCCGAAGGCGATCAGCGACGACAGCAGCTTCTTGCGTTCGCGCAGCTGCTCCAGCTGGGAGACCAGCAGGCTCGCGCCGATCAGCAGCAGCACGCAGGTGGCGCCGACGAACAGGCCGCCGCGGATGGCGGCGTAGTTCTTGTCGCGCAGGCTGGAGACGAACTGGATGGGCTCGTTGTACGGGTCGATGGTCGCCCCTGTGTTGCGGACGTACTCCAGGGCGTCGGGCACGGCGTTGTCGAGCCCCAGATACAGCTCGCCGGTGAGCAGCCGGTCGGCTCCGGCGGGCAGCGCCGAGGGTGTCATCAGCAGGCCCGCGCGGCCGGTCCGGTCCGCATCCGTGGTGCCCTGAACGGTCTTGAGGCCGGCCGGGACGGTCCAGGGCACCGACTTCGTCGTCTTGTCGTCGTCGGAGTCGTCGAACCAGAGCTTGCTGCCGCTCTTGACGATCTTCTTCGTGTCGTAGGCGTAGTCGCCGGGCCGCAGGACGAACACGTCGCCGTCCCGGCAGGAGGGCAGCTTCGCCACCTTGCGCAGGGACGCGCAGGTGCCGACGGACACCGGGGCGAAGTTCTGCGGGTCGGTGCGGCTGTTGCCGAGGTACCCCTCGGAGAGGTCGTAGACGTACTCGACGCCCCGGGTCGCGGCGAACTTCTCCTTGGCCGCGGCCACCGGGCTTCCGGAGGGCACGTCCACAGCCATCTGCATGCCGGTGACCTTCTCCGTCTTCCGCTCCGTGTACTGGCCGTCGACCCCCGCGAACAGCATCTGGAGGGCGATCGCGCCGGCCACCGCCACCGCGATGCCGTTCACCATGCGGGCCGCCGTACCGCTGCTCAACTGGAGTCTGCGTACCGCCAGTTGCCAGGCCACCGGGCCCGCGCCGAGCCGGGCCACCACGGCCTCGACGGCCCACGGCAGCAGCGCGGTGACACCGACCAGCAGCAGCATGACGCCGCCGATGGTGAGGTACTGGTTGAAGTTCCCGCTCTCGCGCCCCTGGCCGATCATCGGGTAGAGCATCGCGAGCCCGCCCACCGGCAGCAGCAGCCGCCACCACAGCCGGCGGCGCGAGGGCTTCGCCGTACGCACCACACCGAGCGGCTCGATGACGACCCCGCGCAGCGCGAACTGGGTGACCAGTACGGCGGCCGCGGGCACCGCGACGGCGACCAGCAGGGCCAACAGCGGGGAGGGGTTGAGATAGCTCGGGAAGAAGCTGTAGTCGAACACCTCGACGGAGCCCGCGATCTGACGTCCGATCAGGAAGAACCCGGCCCCCAGGACCAGGCCGACCAGGGCCCCGGCCATCGCCTCGCCCGCCGCGACCCGCCGGGTCATCCGGGCGTCGGAGCCCACCAGCCGGAGCGCCGCGAGCCGCCGGTCGCGGCGCTCGCCGCCGAACCGCACGGCCGCCGCGATGAAGACGGCGACGGGTGTCAGCAGCACCGCGAAGACGACCAGGATCAGCAGGATCAGCACCGGGTCCAGGGGATCCGAGGGCTGCTGCGGGGCGCCGAACCGCTTGATGCGGTCCACGCTGCCGCCGTCGATCTTCGGTGCGAGGTTCTCGGCGCCACGGTAGAAGGCGAGTTCGGCCGAGCCGATCAGCCCGCTCTCCCCGATGGTTCCGACGATCCGCTCCGGCAGCCGCTGCCGCAGCAGCTTCCCGTCGTCGGATTCCAGGAGCTTCTTCAGCGCCGGCGAGACCACCATCTCGCCGGGCGCCGGGAAGGCCGAAACGCCCGGCGGCAGCGGTGCCTTGGGCCCCTCGGGCTCCAACTCTCGGCCGCGCACGTTCTTGTCGTGGTAGGTCGTCGTGATGGCCCCGACGACGAGGGTGTCGTCCGCCTTCTTCAGCCGGGTCGCGCTGTACGTCATGTCGGAGCGCGCCGTCTCCCGCGCGTCGCGCGTCGCCATGGCGTTCGGGATCGCGGTCGTCAGCAGCAGCAGCGCCACCCCGAGCCCCACCCCGACGGCCGTCAGCAGGACCCGCACCCAGCCTTCGCGTCCCCCCGCGAACGCGAATCGGACCCCCATCGCGAGGTCCCGCCCCCACTGCCTCATACGGCCCGCTCCATGTCCCGGGACTTGCCGTCGCGTACGACGATCTCGCGATCCGAGTAGGCGGCCACCCGAGCCTCGTGCGTGACGAGGACGACGGCGGCGTTGGTGGACCGGGCGGCGTCGGTGAGCAGGTCCATCACCCGTTCGCCGTTGAGCGAGTCGAGCGCGCCGGTCGGCTCGTCGGCGAACAGTACGCGCGGGCTGGTCACCAACGCCCGGGCGACGGCGACGCGCTGGCCCTGACCGCCGGAGACCTCGCCGGGCCGCTTCTTCCGGAGGTCGTCGACCTCCAGGCGCTCCATCCACGTCAGAGCGGTCTTCTCGGCCTCCTTGCGGGAGCTGCCGTTCAGCCGCAGCGGCAGCGCGACGTTCTCCACGCAGGTCAACTCGGGGACGAGCTGGCCGAACTGGAAGACGAAACCGAACTCCGAGCGCCGCAGGGCGCTGCGCTGGGCGTCGTTCATCGTCGCCATCTCGTGCCCGTTGTACAGGATCGAGCCCGAGTCGGGCGTCACGATCCCGGCGAGACAGTGCAGCAGCGTCGACTTGCCGGACCCGGAGGGGCCCATCACGGCGACGACCTCACCGGGGTGGATGGAGAACTCGGCGCCGTCGAGCGCCACGGTCGGGCCGTACGTCTTGCGCAGGCCGTCGGCCACGAGCAGGGAACCGGCAGGAGTCACTGGGCCACCACCTGGGCGAGTTTGTCGAGGCGCGCGGCGGTCAGCTCCAGCCAGCGCAGATCGGCTTCGAGATGGAACAGGGCGTGGTCGCAGATGAGCTGATCCGCGAGGTCTCCCCGCCGCTTGCGGTCGGTGAGGATCCGCATCATCCGCAGATGCTCCGAGCGCTGGGAGTCGAGGATGTCGGCCGCGTCCCGGTGCGTGAGCAGGGCGAGGACGACCTTGGTGTAGAGCGTCGACTGCAGATACGGCTCGGGCTTCTCGGGCGTGGCGAGCCACCGCTGTACGTCGGTGATGCCGGCCTCGGTGATCGCGTACCGCTTGCGCTCGGGCCCGCCGCCGGGCTCGATGCCGTCGACCTCGACGAGGCCGTTCTTCAGCAGCCGCGACATCGTCGAGTAGACCTGGCCGTAGTGCAGCGGCCGGTCGTGACCGAACTTCTCGTCGAAGGCCCGCTTCAGGTCGTAGCCGTGGCGGGGCCCGGACTCCAGGAGTCCCAGGAGGGTGTGACCGATGGACATGGGAGGACTGTACACACGGCGTATACCCGGTGTGTATACGCGGAGTGTGTAGAGGGCTGCGGGAAGCGTGAAGGCACAGGTGAGAGCCGATTGTCACGGTTCTGCTACTGCGTCGGCGGTCGCCCCCGGCGGGGGATCGGCTTGGCCTCGCCCGGCAGCCGGCCGGCGTCCGCGAGGGCCTTGCGCAGCAGGAACTCGATCTGCGCGTTCGCCGACCTGAGCTCGTCCCCGGCCCACCGGGCCAGCGCCTCGTACACCGACGGGTCCAGCCGCAGCAGCACCTGCTTGCGCTGCTGCGGCCGCCGTGCCTTCGGCGTGGACTCGTCCGTCACTGGTACAGGGTGCCGGTGTTGAGGACGGGCTGGGCCGCGCGGTCCCCGCACAGCACCACCATCAGGTTGGAGACCATGGCCGCCTTCCGTTCGTCGTCCAGCTCGACGATGTCCTGCTCGCTGATCCGGGCGAGCGCCGCCTCCACCATGCCCACCGCGCCGTCCACGATCTGCCGCCGCGCCGCGACGATCGCGCCGGCCTGCTGCCGCTGGAGCATCGCCGAGGCGATCTCGGGAGCGTACGCGAGATGCGTGAAGCGGGACTCGATGATCTCCACACCGGCCGCCTCCACGCGCGCGTGCAGTTCGAGGGCGAGCTTCTCGGTGATCTCCTCGGCGTTGCCGCGCAGCGAGAGACCGCCCTCCTCGTGGGCGTCGTAGGGGTACTCGATGGCGATGTGCCGCACGGCCGCCTCGGTCTGCGTCGACACGAACTCGATGTAGTCGTCGACCTCGAAGGTGGCCTGCGCGGTGTCCTCGACCCGCCACACCACGACCGCGGCGAGCTCGATCGGGTTGCCGTAGGCGTCGTTGACCTTCAGGACCGCCGTCTCGTGGTTGCGGACCCGGGTGGAGATCTTGGTGCGCGAGGTGAAGGGGTTCACCCAGCGCAGGCCGTCCTGCCGGATCGTCCCCCGGTAGCGCCCGAAGAGCTGCACGACCCGCGCCTCGCCCGGCGCCACCGTGTTCAGCCCGCACATGGCGAGGAAGGCGGCGAGACCGACCAGGATGCCGCCGACGATGAGCGCCGCCTTCCCGCCGGTCGCCGACACCGCCGTAGCGCCCGCAATCATTCCGGCACCGGCGAACAGCCCCAGCAGGCCGAGGAGCAGGGCGAGTCCGCCGCCGATGCTGTGCGCGGCGAACTCCCGCACGCGCGGGGCGGGCATCTCGGGTACGTCGGCAGTGGTGGCGTCGTGTGTGGTCATGGGTTCCCCCGGTTCTTCTGCTGTCTAGCGTTGGTCTATCTAATTGATATCACTTTTTCCGGCGAGAGCAACCCTTTGCGCGCTTCGCACGTCGGTTCCATGGGGGCGGGTGCTGATTGTCACGTCCGCAAAAGACCGGATCGGCAGCCCTTTGTCGTATCTCCCGATGTTAGTTTTCTGAGCTGACCTGAGCGGCGAACCTGTGTGACCGACGTGCACACATGAACGAAGCGGAGCGGAACGGACCCATGGGACGAGCGGAAGAAAGACGAGCGCGGCAGCGCGGCGGTCGACGCGCCGCGCCCAAGCGCCGTTCGTCGCGGCCGGCCGCAAGCGGCAGCGTCGGCACCCGTGGCGCGGCTGCGGGCGCCGAGAAGAGCCTCATACGCAGGCTGTTCACCTGGAAGAAGATCCTGGGTACGTTCCTCGGCTTCTGCCTGCTCGGCATCGGCGCCTTCATCGTGCTGTACATGATGGTGGAGGTTCCCGAGGGGAACGCCGACGCCAAGCTCCAGAGCAACACCATCAAGTACAGCAACGGCGACGTCCTGGTCCGGGACGGCAAGGTGAACCGCGAGAACGTGGAGCTCGCCAAGATCCCCAAGAAGGTGCAGCTCACCTTCGTCGCCGCCGAGAACAAGAGCTTCTACCAGGACTCCGGCGTCGACCTGAAGGGCACCGCCCGCGGTCTGCTCAACACGCTGTCCGGCAAGGGCAAGCAGGGTGGTTCGACGATCACCCAGCAGTACGTCAAGAACTACTACCTGACCCCGGACCAGACGATCACCCGCAAGCTCAGGGAGCTGGTGATCTCGCTCAAGGTGGACCGTCAGAAGTCCAAGGACGAGATCCTCGAGGGCTACATCAACACCAGCTACTACGGCCGCGGCGCCAGCGGCATCCAGGCCGCCGCGCAGGCGTACTACCGTGTCGACGCCGACCAGCTCAGCGTCGAGCAGGGCGCGTATCTCGCCGCGCTGCTCCAGGCGCCCAGCCAGTACGACTGGGCGGTCGCCTCGGACTACGGCAAGAAGCTGGTCAAGGCACGCTGGAACTACGTCCTCGACAACATGGTCGAGGAGGGCTGGCTGGACGCCGGCGAGCGCGCGGACATGCAGTTCCCGGTTCCGAAGAAGCAGCGGGCCGAGGCCGGGCTCAAGGGGCAGAAGGGCTACTTCGTCAAGCTCGCCAAGCAGCAGCTCGTCGCGCAGCTCATGAAGCAGGACGGTCTCAGCGAGGACGAGGCGCAGGCGCAGTACGACAAGGGTGGCTGGACCATCACCCTGAACATCGACAAGAAGAAGCAGGCCCAGCTGGAGAAGGCGGTCAACACCCAGCTGACCGAGAAGCTCGACCCGAAGAAGCGCGAGGTCGACAAGAACATCCAGGCCGGCGCCGTCTCCGTCGACCCCAAGACGGGGAAGATCGTCGCGCTCTACGGCGGCGTGGACTACATCAAGCACGACTACAACAACGCCAACCGCGAGGACTACCAGCCCGCGTCGACGTTCAAGCCGGTCATCCTGGCCGCCGCCCTGGAGGAGCGCGCCAAGACCCAGGACGGCAAGGAGATCGGCGCGAGCACGGTCTACGACGGCACGAGCAAGCGGCCCGTGAAGGGCAGCGACATCGCCTTCGCCCCGGAGAACGAGGACGACACCGACTACGGCGACGTCACCGTCCAGACGGCGATGAACAAGTCCATCAACTCCGTCTTCGCGCAGATGGGCGTCGACGTCGGCATGGACAAGGTCCTGGACACCGCCGACAAGCTCGGCATGGACACCGGCGACCTGAAGGCGCTGCCCGCCTACACCCTCGGCACCATGGGCGCGAGCCCGATCCAGATGGCCAGCGTCTACGCCACCCTCGACAACCACGGCAAGAAGGTCACCCCGACCATCATCAAGTCGGCCGAGCGCAACGGCAGCAAGGTCGAGATGCCGGACCCGATCGGCGAGCAGGTCATCAGCCGCGAGACCGCGGACACGGTGACCTCGGTGCTGACCGGCGTGGTCGACGACGGTACGGCCAAGACGTCCGTCCGCGACAACCCGCTGCGCGACGGCCAGGAGGTCGCGGGCAAGACGGGTACGTCCGACGACAACAAGTCGGCCTGGTTCACCGGCTACACCCCCGACCTGGTCACCTCGGTGGGCCTGTTCGGTGAGAACCACGGCAAGCCGGGACAGGCCAAGATGTACGGCGCCGGCGGCTTCGACCGCGTCAACGGCGGTGGCTTCCCGGCGCAGATCTGGGCCGCGTACATGTTCGGCGTGACGTCCACGTCCGCCGAGTTCGACCTGGACACCGACCAGGGCGCGGCGGTCGAGCCGTCCTGGACGCCGTCGCCCACCCAGTCGGCGACGCAGACGCCGACCGAGGAGCCGACCACGCAGGAGCCGACGACGGAGCCCCCGACGCAGACTCCTACGCAGACGCCCACCCAGACCCCGACCCAGACGCCCACCCAGACCCCGACCCAGACGCCGACGACGAGGCCGCCGACGGACGGCCTCCCGGAGGACCCGGTGGACCCGGGGGACGGACAGTAAGCACAGAGGGCGCCCGGTGGAAACCGGGCGCCCTCTCTCCGTGTCCTACCGGCCCTAGCCGCCCCGGTTCAGCTCGAACCAGACGACCTTCCCGGTGCTCAGCCGGGTCGCCCCCCACCGCCGTGCCAGCCGGTTGACGAGATACAGGCCGCGGCCGCCCTCGTCCGTGGCCCGCGCCTGGCGCAGCCGGGGCAGCTGGGGCACGTCGTCGCCCACTTCGCAGCGCAGCACATCGGTCCGCAGCAGCCGCAGCGTCACCGGTCGCGAGGTGTAGCGCACCGCGTTGGTGACGACCTCGCTGACGAGCAGCTCCACCGAGTCGCTCATCTCCTCGAGGCCCCAGCGCGACAGGGCCCGTCGGGCCAGTCGCCGGGCACGGCCGGGCGCCGCGTCCTCCGGCTCCAGGAACCAGTACGCCACGTCGCTGGGCGCGATCCCGTCGAAGCGGGCGGCGAGCAGCGCGATGTCGTCGTCCCGGTCGCCGGGGCCGAGCATGTCGAGCACCTCGTCGCAGAGGGCCTCCAGCGGCGGCGGATGGTCGGGGCCGGTCAGCTGGGCGGTCGCGGCGAGCTTCTCGCGCAGCTGCTCTATGCCGGTCCACACGTCCCGCAGCCGGGACTCGACGAGCCCGTCCGTGTAGAGGAGCAGGGTCGCTCCGGCCGGGGCGTCCAGCTCCACGGCCTCGAAGTCGACGCCGCCGACACCGATCGGCGCGCCCGGGGGCACCCGCAGCACCTCGGCCCGCCCACCGAGGTGGAGCAGGACCGGCGGCGGATGCCCGGCGTTGGCGATGGTGATCCGGTGCGAGACCGGGTCGTAGACGGCGTACAGACACGTCGCCATCCGGTCCGTGCCGAGCCGTTGCGCCTGTTCGTCGAGGTGGTGCAGCACCTCCTGCGGGGGCAGGTCGAGCCCGGCCAGCGTCTGCGCGGTGGTCCGCAGCTGGCCCATGATCGCGGCCGAGGTCATGGAGTGACCCATCACGTCACCGACGACCAGCGCGACGCGGCTGCCCGGCAGCGGGATGGCGTCGTACCAGTCGCCGCCCACGCGCGCGGTCTCGGCGGCCGGCAGATAGCGCGAGGCCAGTCGGACGCCGGTGGGGCGCGGGAGGGTCTCCGGCAGCATCGTGCGCTGGAGTTCGTCGGCGATGTAGGCCTCACGGCCGTACAGCACCGCCTTGTCGATGCCCAGCGCGCTGTGCGTGGCGAGCTGGGCGGCGACCAGGAGGTCGTCCGGCTCGAACGCGATGCGGTCCGGGCGGCGCAGGAACAGCGCGGCGCCGATCACCCGGCGCCGGCCGCGCAGCGGGGCGAGGATCGCCCGCTGACCGGCGGGCACGCTCAACTCGCCGCCCTCGCCGAGCAGTTCCGGCAGCGCGGCGCGGGCCGCCGGAGAGTCCGTGAAGACCGGACGTACGCCCCGCAGCACCTCGGCGAGCGCACCCCCCGTCCGCACCTCGCACAGCTCGGCGGTGACGGCCGACAGCTCGGTCAGCTCCGTCGGCTCCGGCTGGAGCGCCGGCGAGACGAAACCGCCCTCGGTGTCCCGCTCCTCCGGGATGCGGTCCGTGCGGCGCAGCCGCAGCACCAGCGGGCCGGTGGGACGCTCGTCGCCGACCGGCAGCGGGTCGCGCAGATAAACCAGGATCGCGTCGGAGAACGTCGGCACGGTCGCCCGGCACAGCCCCATCACGATCTCGTCGAGGTCGATGCCGCGGGCGATCCGCCGGGTCGCCGCGCCCACGAAGCGCAGCCGGTCCCCGTCCCGTCGCATCGGCGTGGGCCGGCCGGGCGGCAGGCCCTGTCCGGTACGCCGCTCACTGGACGCGGAGTCGCCCCCGGTCTGGGCGGGGATCACGTCGGGCAGCTCGGACACGGGCCTCGGTCGGTGGGTGTCGGGCTCGGCGGCGACCGTGGGCTGGGAGTGCTCGGGGTCGCTGCCGGGCGGCGGTGTGGTCATGTCGGATCCGGGAGCAGGTGTCTCGCCGGCGCGGGCTTGTACCGGTAAGGCGTTGTGCGGGGGCGTGGAGGCACGCAGGAGCGCCCCGCGGGGGTCCGCGGGGTCGGCGCCCGTCTGGGGGCGCTCGAAGGAGGTGGGCTGCTCCGTCACGCGTGTCGATTCCGTCCGTTGGGGGCTGCGCGCCGCGCGTGCAGTTCGTCCCGCAGAAATGCCGATACCCGGATTACCTGCCTCAGGAACGGAATTCCCGCGTGGTCAGAGGCAGTTCCTGTGCCACGGCCGGACCGTCCGACCGCGTCCGTGTTGCCCTCGTACCCCTCGATCACGTCCTGCCGCCCCTCGGTGACGAATGGTCAAGCTCAGTGCGCGCTCCGGTAGTTGCCGCCGCGCGCTCTTGCGGAGGACGATCCTACGTTTGTTGCCCGGGGGCGCATCAAGGGTCTCATGAGGACACGTGCGCGGGCGTACGGTCCCAGTCTTCCGGGAGCAACGGTACGGCCCAGGACGGATCCGGGCGCCAGTGCTGCCAGCCGTCCGCGTACGGCCGGCCCCAGGCGTGGATCACCTCCACCGCCGAGCGGCCCGCCGCCAGCACCTGTTCGGCCTGTCCGGCGTCCATCAGGCCGTCGCGCTGGGCCTGCGCGAACTCGTCCTCGTCGCGCCAGTGCCAACTGCGGTCCGGGTGCACGGAGATGTCGAGGAAGTGGTCCTCGGAGTCGACCCCGCCGTCCCAACGCGTCAGCGGCGTCTCCAGATTCACGTACCAGTTCTTGAACTGCCAGCCCGGCTCCCAGAACAGCCACACCGACCAGGGCTCGCCGGGCCGCGCCAGCTTCAGCACGCCCGTGCCGAACCAGCGGTCGCGCTGGACGGCACGGGGCTTGGTGTACCGGGTCTCCAGCGGTTCCGCGTGCACGGGCGTGCCGTCGGCGAGCACTGGCTTCACGCACTCGGTCCCCGGTGCCATCCACACGGCGAGCAGCTCGGGGTCGTCCCGCACGACGGTCACGGGGCGTGCGATGTGGAAGCGGCGGCCGCCGTTCTCCCGGTAGCGCCACAGGATCTGACTCCCGGGCTCCCAGAAGGACGCCGCCGTACCCGCTTCCGCCGCTCTCACCGCTCCACCCTCTGCCATGCACAGATATTAGGTGCCATGGGCATACGACGCTGCGGCACGCGTCACGGTTCTCCGGGGGTGGCGAGTGTTGTTACGGATGCGTCATCCGCAGGACATCCAGCGCCTCGTCGAGCTGTTCGAGGGTGAGATTCCCCCGCTCCACATACCCGCCCTCCAGGACGACTTGACGAATGGTCTTGCGCTCCGCGAGCGCCTTCTTGGCGACCTTGGCGGCCTCCTCGTACCCGATGTACTTGTTGAGCGGGGTGACGACGGAGGGTGACGACTCGGCGTACTCGCGCGCGCGTTCGCGGTGCGCGACGATCCCGTCGACGGTCCGGTCGGCGAGCAGCCGGGAGACGTTGGCGAGCAGCCTGATGGACTCGAGCACGTTCTTCGCGATGACCGGCAGCATCACGTTGAGCTCGAAGTTCCCGGCGGCGCCGGCCGTGGCCACGGTGGCGTCGTTGCCGACGACCTGGGCGGAGACCATCAGCACGGCCTCCGGGATGACGGGGTTGACCTTCCCCGGCATGATCGAGGAGCCGGGCTGAAGGTCGGGGAGCGAGATCTCGGCGAGCCCGGTCCGCGGCCCCGAGGCCATCCACCGCAGATCATTGGCGATCTTCGTCAGCCCGACCGCGATGGTCCGCAGCTGCCCACTGGTCTCGACGATCCCGTCCCGCGCGCCCTGCGCCTCGAAGTGGTCGCGGGCCTCGGTCAGCGGCAGCCCGGTGACGTGGGCGACCTCCTCGATGACGGCGGCGGAGAAGCCGGGCGGCGTGTTGATGCCGGTCCCGACGGCGGTCCCGCCCAGCGGCAGCTCGGCGAGCCGGGGAAGGGACGCGTAGAGCCGCTCCACGCCGTACCGCACCTGGGCGGCGTACCCGCCGAACTCCTGCCCCAGGGTCACGGGCGTCGCGTCCATGAGGTGGGTCCGCCCGGACTTCACGACGTCGGCGAACTCCTCGGCCTTGCGTCCGAGGGAGCTGGCGAGATGATCCAGGGCCGGGATGAGATCACGGGTGACGGCGGCGGTGGCGGCGATGTGGATGGAGGACGGGAAGACGTCGTTGGAGGACTGCGAGGCGTTGACATGGTCGTTGGGATGCACGTCCCGGCCCAGCCGCTCGGTGGCGAGGGTGGCGATGACCTCGTTGGTGTTCATGTTGGACGAGGTGCCGGACCCGGTCTGGAACACGTCGATGGGGAAATGCTCGTCCCAGTCCCCGCGGGCGACCTCCTCGGCCGCCTCCTGAACGGCCTCGGCGACATCCTTGTCGAGCACCCCGAGCCGCGCGTTCACCTTCGCGGCGGCCCCCTTGATCCGCGCGAGCGCCTCGATGTGCGCCCGCTCGATCCGCTGCCCGGAGATGGGGAAGTTCTCGACGGCCCGCTGCGTCTGCGCCCGCCACTTGGCGTCGACGGGGACACGGACCTCGCCCATGGAGTCGTGCTCGATGCGGTATTCGCTCATGCCGGGTACAGCGGTCCAGGAGCCGGGGTTGTTCCGGGACGTGGGCCGGATGGGCTCAGCGGATGGGACGGTTAGGTGCGGCGGGGGCGAAGAGAACCCCCGCCGCCCCGACGAACTACGCCAGCCCGACGAACTACGCCAGCCCGACGAACTACGCCAGCCCCGGCCCCCGCACCGGAATCGTCGTGAACGTCGGCGCCGGTGCCGGGTCCTGGAAGAAGTCGTTGCCCTTGTCGTCCACCACGATGAACGCCGGGAAGTCCTCGACCTCGATCTTCCAGACCGCCTCCATGCCGAGCTCCTCGTACTCGACGACCTCGACCTTCTTGATGCAGTCCTGGGCGAGGCGGGCGGCGGGGCCGCCGATGGAGCCGAGGTAGAAGCCGCCGTGGGTGTCGCAGGCCTTGGTGACCTGGGCGGACCGGTTGCCCTTGGCCAGCATGACCTTCGAGCCGCCCGCCGCCTGGAACTGCTCGACGTAGGAGTCCATACGGCCGGCCGTCGTCGGACCGAAGGAACCGGAGGCGTAGCCCTCGGGGGTCTTGGCTGGTCCGGCGTAGTAGACCGGGTGGTCCTTCAGGTACTGCGGCATCTCCTCGCCCGCGTCCAGGCGTTCCTTGATCTTGGCGTGCGCGATGTCGCGCGCCACGACCAGCGGGCCGGAGAGGGAGAGGCGGGTCTTGACCGGGTACTTCGTCAGCTCCGCGAGGATCGACTCCATCGGCTGGTTCAGGTCGATCTTGACGACGTCACCGGCCTCGTCCAGGTGCTCGTCCGTCGTCTCCGGCAGGAACCGCGCCGGGTCCGTCTCCAGCTGCTCCAGGAAGACACCCTCGGCCGTGATCTTGGCCACCGCCTGGCGGTCCGCCGAGCAGGAGACCGCGATGGCCACCGGGCAGGAGGCGCCGTGGCGGGGGAGGCGCACCACCCGTACGTCGTGGCAGAAGTACTTGCCGCCGAACTGCGCCCCGATCCCGATCTTCTGCGTCAGCTCGAAGACCTTCTCCTCCAGCTCCTTGTCCCGGAAGCCGTGCCCCAGCTCCGAGCCCTCGGCCGGGATCTCGTCCAGGTAGTGCGCGGAGGCGTACTTCGCCGTCTTCAGGGCGTACTCGGCGCTCGTGCCGCCGACCACGATCGCCAGGTGGTAGGGCGGGCAGGCGGCCGTGCCCAGCGAACGGATCTTCTCCTCCAGGAACTTCATCATGGAGGCCTCGTTCAGGACGGCCTTCGTCTCCTGGTAGAGGAAGGACTTGTTGGCGCTGCCGCCGCCCTTCGCCATGAACAGGAACTTGTAGGCGCCGCCGTCGGTGGCGTACAGCTCGATCTGCGCCGGGAGGTTGGAGCCCGTGTTCTTCTCGTCCCACATGGTCAGCGGGGCCATCTGCGAATAGCGCAGGTTCAGGTTCTGGTAGGCGTCGTAGATGCCCTTCGACAGGGCCGCCTCGTCACCGCCCTCGGTGAGGACGTTCTGGCCGCGCTTGCCCATCACGATCGCCGTGCCGGTGTCCTGGCACATCGGCAGGACGCCCGCCGCCGCGATGTTCGCGTTCTTCAGCAGGTCGAGGGCCACGAACTTGTCGTTGCTCGACGCCTCGGGGTCGTCGATGATCCGGCGCAGCTGGGCCAGGTGGGCCGGGCGCAGGTAGTGCTGGATGTCGTGGATGGCCTCTTCGGCGAGCTTGCGCAGCGCCTCCGGCTCGACCTTGAGGAACGTGCGCCCGTCGGCCTCGAAGGTGGAGACACCCTCGGAGGTCACCAGCCGGTAAGGGGTGGTGTCCTCTCCCATGGGGAGCAGATCGGTGTACGCGAACTCAGGCATCTCAGCCCATTCCTCACTCGAACGACGGGGCCGGCCTCCGTTGGCAGGCCTCACCAGCCTAGAACCTGTCCAAGGCGGGAAGCTTGTGAGGTAAGGCTCAGTTGGTCGGATCCTGGGTGCCGCCGGGTTTTCCACAGGCCTAGTCGCGATCTATCGCGTTTGGGTACGCTGCTGCCGTGGACCTTCAGAAGCAGGACCTGCCGCAGCCGACCCCGCCCGTCTCCGCCGACCTGCGCGCCTCCGACGCGGACCGCGACCGCGTCGCGGACATCCTGCGCGAGGCGCTCGCCGAGGGGCGTCTGACCGCCGACGAGCACGCCGAGCGGGTCGAGGGCGTGCTGGCCGCCAAGACCGTGGGCGAGCTGGACGTCTTCATCCAGGACCTGCCGGCCGCGCACGCCCGCCGGGAGACGGCGACGACGTACGCCGTGGCCCCGAACCGCCCGACCGTGGGCGCCGTCCCGGTCGAGCCCGACGAGAACGTGGTCGCGGTGTTCAGTACGGCCGTCCGCAAGGGCCGCTGGCGCGCGGGTCGCCGTATCCACGCGTACGCGATCTTCGGCAGCGTCGAGATCGATCTCAGCGAGGCCCTCTTCGAGTACCAGCAGGTCGTGGTCAAGGCGATCTCGGTCTTCGGCAGCATCGAGGTCCGCGTCCCGGAGAACGTGTCGCTGCGCGGCACCGGCGGCGGTGTCCTCGGCAACTTCGAGGTGCACACGCTCGACGCGGCCGACCCCGCGGCCCCGGTGGTCTACGTGGACGGCTGGGCCGTCCTCGGCAACATCGAGGGCAGGCCCCGTCGCGGCAGGCTCGTCGCGGACATTCTCGATCGCGTCCAGCACAAGGTCGACAGGAGTTTGCGCAAACACCTGGACCGTTGACGGTTGTGAATCCGAGGCCGCCCGAAGGGAGTTGGTCCGCTCGCGGTCCACTCGCAGCCCACTCTCGGTCCCGCGCGGCACCACCCGGAATCCAGCGGTTCGGAACTCAGTGCATAGGCACGCGTACAACGGGTAGGCCTTGCTGCATCGTCTCTCGCTCGCGAAGCCGTCGTCAGGAGTAGACCGTGCTGCAACCGCCGCATTCGTCCCTGCAGGTAGCTGTTGTTCCGGCTCAGCGGGTGCCAGTGCGAGACAGGGACCAAGACGCACCATGGCACACCGAGGCGGTGTGCCGCCGCGACGAGGCCGGCCTGTTCTTCGCCCCCTCCAAAGAACCCACCGCGGCGCGCCTCTCCCGCGAAGAAGCCGCGAAGCGGGTCTGTGCCCGCTGTCCCGTCATGGTCGAGTGCCGCGAGCACGCCCTCCTGCAACCCGAGCCCTACGGCGTCTGGGGCGGCCTGACCGCCGCGGAGCGCCGAGTGGTCCTGGCCCGGCGCCGCCGCCGCGACATGGAACTGAAAAAGGCGGCCAGGACGACGGACCGCATAGCGCAGGCAGGCTAGACAGCAACGACGAAGGGCGCCCCCACCGCACCGGGGGCGCCCTTCGTGATCACCAGGGGTCCGCACCCCCTTGGGGTGTCTGCCTACTTCGCCCGATCGAAGTCGATCGCGCTGTAAGCCCGCAGCTTGCTCAACCGGTGCTCGGAATCGATCCTCCGCACCGTCCCCGACTTCGACCGCATCACGATCGAGTCGGTCGTGGCGGTCTCCGACCGGTACCGCACACCCCGTAGCAACTCCCCGTCCGTGATCCCGGTGGCGACGAAGAACACGTTGTCCCCGGAGACCAGGTCGTCGGTCATCAGCACCCGGTCGAGATCGTGCCCGGCGTCGATCGCCCGCGCCCGCTCCTCGTCGTCCTTCGGCCACAACTTGCCCTGGATCGTGCCCCCGAGGCACTTCACCGCACAGGCCGAGATGATCCCCTCCGGCGTACCGCCGATGCCCAGCAGCATGTCGACGCCGGTGCCCTCGCGGAGCGCGTAGATGGAGCCCGCCACGTCACCGTCGGAGATCAGCTTGATCCGCGCGCCGGCCTCCCGGATCTCCTTGATGATCCCCTCGTGCCGCGGCCGGTCGAGGATGACCACCGTCACGTCCTCCGGCGTGGAGCGCTTCGCCTTGGCGACCCGCCGGATGTTCACGGACACCGGCGCGTTGATGTCGACGAAGTCGGCGGCCTCGGGACCGGTGACCAGCTTGTCCATGTAGAACACGGCGGACGGGTCGAACATCGACCCCCGGTCGGCCGCGGCCAGCACGGCGATCGCGTTCGGCATGCCCTTGGCCGTCAGCGTCGTACCGTCGATCGGGTCGACGGCGATGTCGCACTCGGGACCGGTGCCGTCACCGACCCGCTCCCCGTTGAAGAGCATCGGCGCCTCGTCCTTCTCGCCCTCGCCGATGACGACCACGCCGTTCATCGACACGGTGGAGACGAGGGTCCGCATGGCGCGCACCGCGGCACCGTCGGCGCCGTTCTTGTCGCCGCGCCCGACCCAGCGGCCCGCGGCCATCGCGGCGGCTTCGGTCACCCGGACGAGTTCCAGGGCGAGGTTGCGGTCGGGGGCTTCACTGGGGACTTCGAGTTCGGACGGCAGATGATGATGCTCGGTCATCGAGGCGCACCTTTCTGATACGACGACGGCCGGATGAGGGTTCGATCCTCGACTCTATCGTCAGTCCGACAAAATGAGCAGGGGACCCCACGGATGAGCGGGCCGGGCACCTGCGACGATAGGGGGCGTGGCAGGTTCGAACGGCAGAAGCGGCAAGCAGAAGACGGTCCGGGACATGGTGCTCTCCCTGGGCCTGATCGGTGTCATGGCAGGGGTCATCTACCTGTTCATCCCGCACGACGACTCCGATCCCGAGGTGAAGCAGGTCGACTACCGCGTCGAGCTGCTCACGGCGCGGCGTGCGGCCTCGTACCCGGTGCTCGCGCCCGAGGGGCTGTCCGCCGCCTGGAAGGCGACCTCCGTCCGTTACGACGGTGCAGACGACGAGTCCTGGCACCTGGGCTTCTCCACCCCGGGCGGTGAGTACGCCCAGATCGAACAGTCGGCGACGCAGAAGCCGGAGGCGTTCATCGACACCGCCAGCCAGGGCGGCGAGGAGACGAAGACCACCGCGGAGATCGGCGGCCGCACCTGGACCCGCTACGACGGCGGCCGCTACGACGCGCTCGTGCACGAGGGCGAGGGCGCGACGACCGTCCTGGCCGGCACGGGCGGCTACGACCAGCTGACGCAGATGGCGAAGGCCCTGAAGGCGAAGTAGTCACCCCGTAGGCATGGGAAAGGCCCCCGGCGTGCGGCCGGGGGCCTTTCCCATGTCTGCGTGTCGCTCAGACGGTCGTGACGACGTCGTCGTAGGCGAGGCGCGGCGAGCGCGGGTAGGCGGCGTTCTCGCCCGGCTTGCCGATGTTGACGACCATCAGCGGGGTGTGGTCGTCGTCGAGGAACTCCTTGCGGACGCCCTCGTGGTCGAAGCCCGTCATCGGGCCGGCGGCGAGACCGGCGGCGCGGACGCCGACGATGAAGTACGCGGCCTGGAGGGCGGCGTTCATGCGGGCGGCGGACTCACGGGCCGGGCGCTCGCTGAAGAAGAGGTCCTTGGCCTGGGGGAAGGCCGGGAAGAGGGTCGGCAGCTCCTCGTGGAACTCGTTGTCCGCGGAGAGGATCGCGACCAGCGGGGCGGTGGCCGTCTTGGCCTGGTTGCCCTCGGCCATGTGCTGCACCAGGCGCTCGCGGGCCTCGGCGGAGCGGACCAGCGTGATGCGCAGCGGGGTCTGGTTGAAGGCGGTCGGGCCGAACTTGACCAGGTCGTAGATCGCCTGGACCTGCTCGTCCGTCACCGGCTCGTCGGCGAAGGCGTTCGCGGTGTGGGCCTCGCGGAACAGCAGGTCCTGGGCGGCGGGGTCAAGAACGAGAGACATACGGGGGCTTCCTCGGCTGTAGCCTGGGTCCGTTACCGGACCGCGGTCCGTTTCGGCTGACAGGCATGACCGTACGCCAGTAAATTTCAAGGTTCAACCAAAAGCGGGGCCTAGTGATCCGCTTCACAGTGAACGGTCTGTCGACTACTCGCCGGCTTCCTGGTCCTCGGCCTCCTCTTCCTCCGCCAGTGCCGCGTCCAGCCGCGCCCGCGCCCCCTCCAGCCACCGCCGGCACACCTTGGCCAGCTCCTCGCCCCGCTCCCAGAGCGCGAGGGACTCCTCCAGCGTCGTACCGCCCGCCTCCAGCCGTCGTACGACGTCGATCAGCTCGTCCCGCGCCTGCTCGTAGCCGAGCGCCTCATCCACCTTGCTGCTGGTCATGCGCCCACCCTAAGAGTCGACTCGGACAGTGAACTCACCCTCGGACACCCGCGCCCGCAGCACCTCGTCGCCCGCGACCTCCTCCGGGTCGCGCACGACATGGCCGTCGGCCTTCTGCAGGACCGCGTACCCGCGCTTCAGGGTCGCCGCGGGCGACAGCGCGACCACGCGCGCGTGCGTGTGCGTCAGCTCGGACTCGGCGCGGTCGAGGTGGTGCCCGAGACAGCGCCGGGTCCGGTCGACCAGGGAGGCCACCTGGTCGGCACGCTCGTCGATCATGCGATGCGGGTCCTCTATCGACGGCCGGGCCAGCGCGTGCGCAAGCCCGCGCTCCTCCCGCTCGATGAACCCCTCCACGCACCGCCGCGCCCGGTCCCGCAGCATCCGCACCCGCTCGAACTCCTCGCCCACGTCCGGTACGACCTTCTTGGCGGCGTCGGTGGGCGTGGACGCGCGCAGGTCGGCGACGTAGTCGAGGAGCGGGGTGTCCGGCTCGTGCCCGATCGCGGAGACGACCGGTGTACGGCAGTCGGCGACGGTCCTGACGAGCTGCTCGTCGGAGAACGGCAGCAGATCCTCGACGCTGCCACCGCCCCGCGCGACGATGATCACGTCCACCGCGTCGATCTCGTCCAGCTCCTTGACCGCCTGCACGACCTGCGGCACCGCGTGCACCCCCTGCACCGGCACGTTGCGCACCTCGAAGCGGACGGCGGGCCAGCGGTGGCGCGCGTTCTCCAGCACGTCCCGCTCGGCGGCCGACGCCCGCCCGCACACCAGGCCGATGAGCTGCGGCAGGAACGGCAGCGGCTTCTTCCGCTCGGCCGCGAACAGCCCCTCCGCGGCCAGCGCCTTCTTCAACTGCTCAAGACGCGCGAGCAGTTCACCGACGCCCACGGGCCTTATCTCGGCGGCCCGCAGCGACAGCTGCCCCCGCGGCGCGTACCACTCCGGCTTCGCCAGCACGACCACCCGCGCGCCCTCGCTCACCACGTCGGCGACCGCGTCGAACACCTGCCGGTAGCAGGTGACGCTCACCGAGATGTCGTACGACGGGTCGCGCAGCGTCAGGAAGACGACGCCGGCGCCGGGGCGGCGGGAGAGCTGGGTGATCTGGCCCTCCACCCACACGGCCCCGAGCCGGTCGATCCAGCCCCCGATGAGCCGCGACACCTCACCGACGGGGATGGGGGATTCCGCGGACGTGTTCACAGCCATGCCGGTGAGCGTAACCGCAGGCACCGACATCGAAAGGGGTTGCGTGCTGCGCGGCGTTCGCGGGAGCGGCCCCGGCCGCCGTCCCGGGCACGGGCCTCGCCCGCGACACCGTCACGATCGGCCACCCGGCCGCGGAGGGCCTCACCCGTCGACGCCCACCCGCCCTCGCTGCCCGACCAGCACCGCCACCCCCACCACGAACCACACCGCCCCCACGACCTGCGCCGCCCCCGACGCCTCCACGATCACCGCGATCGTGATCGCCGCGCCCAGCACCGGCATCGCCACATGCCGCCACCAGCTCACCGGGCCCCCGGCCCGCCGTACCGCGAACCAGCTCACCACGCTCGCGTGCAGCAGTGTGAACGCCGTCAGCGCGCCGATGTCGACCACCGACACCAGATGGTCCATGCCGTCGTCCCGACGGGCCGCCCACACGGCCGCGACCAGCGTGATCACGGCCGCGACCAGCAGCGCCACCCGCGGCACGCCCGAGTCCGTCCTGGCCAGGGCCCTCGGCAGGCGCCGGTCCCGGCCCATCGCGAACAGCAGCCGCCCCGCCGCGGCCTGTCCCGCCAGCGCCGCGAACGCCGCGCCGACGGCCTTGCTGACGGCCACCAGGTCGTGCAGCCAGGTGCCGACCGACACGTCGACGGCGTCGTAGAAGGCGGAGCCCTGCTTGCCCGGGTCGGCGGCCAGCTCGGCGGACGTGACCGGCTCCAGGAGCGCCACCAGATACGTCTGCGCCACGAACAGCACACCCGCCAACGCCAGGCAGAACAGCACGGCCCGCGCCACCTTCTCCGAGCCGCCGGTGACCTCCTCGGCGAAGGACGCGATCGCGTCGAAGCCCAGATAGGAGAGGACCGCCACCGACACCGCCCCGATCACCGCCGTCAGCGCGAACGCCCCCTGCGTGCCGTCCCCCGACAGCGGCGACAGCCAGCCGCGTTCCGCGCCGTCGCGCGCGAGGACCACGACCGCGGAGACCACGAAGACCAGCAGCACCACGATCTCCATCGCCAGCACCAGGAACCCGACCCGGGCCGCCGCCCGTACACCCCACAGGTTCAGCAGCGTCGTGACGACGACCGCGAGGGCCGTCCACACCCACCGCGACACCTCCGGGACCAGCGCGTTCATCGCGATCCCGGAGAACAGGTAGGCCACCGCCGGGATGAGGAGGTAGTCCAGCATCGCCATCCACCCGGCGACGAACCCCACGTCCTTGCCGAGCGCCACGCGCGCGTAGGCGTACACCGAGCCCGCGCGGGGGACCACCCGCACCATCTGCGCGTAGCTGAAAGCGGTGAACGCCATCGCCACCGTGGCCACGACGTAGACGAGCGCGACCGCGCCGTGCGACTTGGCGTCCAGCGTGCCGAACACGCCGACGGGCGCCATGGGGGCGATGAAAAGCAGCCCGTAGACCACCAGGTCCCGGAAGCCGAGACTGCGTCGCAGGTCGTGGCCCGTGTCGGGCGCTCGGTTCGCCGTGTCGGTCCCGGACATCGATGCCTCCGTCAGTCGCCTGTCGTCGCGCGTTTCCCGTCCTTCACACTTCCCGGCCAGTCTCGCCGCCTGCGCGCTCAAGGACCGCTCGAGCGCGGCCTTACGATGGGACGCATGACTGCTTCGCCTGGCCGCCGTGTCCTGCTCGCCGCCCCCCGGGGCTACTGCGCGGGCGTGGACCGCGCCGTGATCGCCGTCGAGAAAGCCCTGGAGCAGTACGGCGCTCCGGTGTACGTCCGGCACGAGATCGTCCACAACAAGTACGTCGTGCAGACCCTGGAGAAGAAGGGCGCCATCTTCGTCGAGCGCACGGAGGAGGTGCCGCCCGGGAACATCGTCATGTTCTCGGCGCACGGCGTCGCCCCCGCCGTCCACGAGGAGGCCGCGCGCGGCAAGCTCGCCACCATCGACGCCACCTGCCCGCTGGTCACCAAGGTCCACAAGGAAGCGGTCCGCTTCGCGGGCGAGGACTACGACATCCTCCTGATCGGACACGAGGGCCACGAAGAGGTCATCGGCACCTCCGGCGAGGCCCCCGACCACATCCAGCTCGTCGACGGCCCCGCCGACGTCGCCAAGGTCGAGGTCCGCGACGAGTCGAAGGTGGTCTGGCTGTCCCAGACGACCCTGTCCGTCGACGAGACCATGGAGACCGTCGACGCGCTCAAGGAGAAGTTCCCGAAGCTCATCTCCCCGCCCAGCGACGACATCTGCTACGCCACGCAGAACCGTCAGCTCGCGGTGAAGCAGATGGGCGCCGAGGCCGAGCTGGTCATCGTGGTCGGCTCCCGCAACTCCTCCAACTCCAAGCGCCTGGTGGAGGTCGCCAAGCTGGCGGGCTCCCGCGAGGCCTACCTGGTCGACTTCGCGAGCGAGATCGACGAGGCCTGGCTGGAGGGCGTGACCACGGTCGGCGTCACGTCCGGCGCGTCCGTGCCCGAGGTGCTGGTCGAAGAGGTCCTGGAGTTCCTCGCCCAGCGCGGCTACGGCGACGTCGAGCTGGTGAAGGCGGCCGAGGAGTCCATCACCTTCTCGCTGCCCAAGGAGCTGCGCCGCGATCTGCGCGAGGAGGCCGCGGCCCTGGTCGCGGAGCGCAAGGGCACCTCCGGGGAGTGACGGTCAGTCGTCCGTCGTAACGTGGGGCCATGCAGATCTTCGGCGTGGACATCGGCGGATCCGGGATCAAGGGCGCCCCTGTGGACCTGGCGAGGGGCGACCTCGCCCAGGAGCGGTGCAAGGTGCTCACTCCGCACCCGGCGACACCGGACTCGGTGGCGGACGGTGTGAAGGAGGTCGTCGACCACTTCGGGTGGACGGGACCGGTCGGGCTGACCTTCCCGGGCGTGGTCACCGGCGGCGCCACGATCCGTACGGCGGCCAATGTCGACAAGAGCTGGATCGACACCGACGCGCGTGCGCTGTTCAGCGAGCGGCTCGGCGGTCTGCCGGTGACGGTGGTCAACGACGCGGACGCGGCGGGCGTCGCCGAGATGGAGTTCGGCGCCGGTCACGGCCGCCGCGGCACCGTCATCCTGCTGACCTTCGGCACCGGCATCGGCAGCGCGCTCTTCGTCGACGGCGTCCTCGTCCCCAACACCGAGCTGGGCCACCTCGAACTGCACGGCCATGACGCCGAGAAGCGCGCCTCCAGCAAGGCCAGGGAGGACGGCGAGCTGACCTGGGAGCACTGGGCCCGCCGGGTCCAGAAGTACCTCGCCCATGTCGAGATGCTCTTCTCGCCCGAGCTGTTCGTCATCGGCGGCGGCGTCAGCCGCAAGGCGGACAAGTTCCTGCCGCACATCGAGGGCATCAAGGCGGAGATCGTCCCGGCGCAGTTGCAGAACAACGCGGGGATCGTCGGGGCGGCGATGCGGGCGGCGAAGCAGTAGTAGCAGGAGGAGCCGTAGCCGTGGCTCACCCGGGGCGGCGGTTCGCCCGCCGCCTGCGGGCCATCAGGCGGACTTTCCGTACGGTCACGATGAGGCCGGCGATCAGCGTCCCCCCGTACAGCCACCCGGCCTGCGTGGCGAGGGCGGTCACCAGGCCCATCAGGCGGCCCCCGACCCCCTCCCCGTCGGCGACCGGCACCAGGCCGGCCGCGAAGGCGATCGGCACCACCACGGGCGCGGTCGCGAGATCGCCGCGGCGGACCCAGACCGCCGTCAGCACGCACACCGGCAGGAACAGCACCCCGTACGCCGTCAGCGACGAGCCGAACAGCAGCGCGTTCAAGGCGCCGAGCGCGAGCATGGCCGCCCCGCAGAACAGACCGCCGCCGAGCCCGGTGAGCCGCGGGTTGGGGAAGCGGCGGACCGCCTGGACCACCGGCGGGGCCGGGCGTCGTACGGGTGCCGCCGCGGCAGGACGGCGCCCGCCGCGGGCCGCCTGCGGGGGCAGGGAAGGCCTCTCGCGGCGCGCTCGGATGTTGGGGGGTCGCGTCCTGTGTTGCTCCACTGGACCAACTTAGGTCGGTTTATGTGCAGAATCCCCCCTCAGACACGCCGAGGGGCGGACCTTGGCCAAGCGTTCGACTCGTCGCCGGGGCGGGCCCGTGCACGCCGTAGACTGGTGGATCGGCCCGCCAGGGCAGGCCCTGCCCCAGCCCTCGTCCACTCCTCTCCTCCTCACGTACGGGAAGTCGCAACGTGTCGCTCACGATCGGAATCGTCGGTCTGCCGAATGTCGGCAAGTCGACCCTGTTCAACGCCCTGACCAAGAACGACGTGCTCGCGGCCAACTACCCGTTCGCCACGATCGAGCCCAACGTCGGCGTCGTGGGCGTCCCGGACGCGCGTCTGACGAAACTGGCCGAGATCTTCTCCTCGCAGCGCATCCTCCCGGCGACGGTCGACTTCGTCGACATCGCGGGCATCGTGCGCGGCGCCTCCGAGGGGGAGGGCCTGGGCAACAAGTTCCTCGCGAACATCCGTGAGTCGGACGCGATCTGCCAGGTCATCCGTGCCTTCAAGGACGAGAACGTCGTGCATGTCGACGGCAAGGTCTCGCCCAAGGACGACATCGAGACGATCAACACCGAGCTGATCCTCGCCGACCTCCAGACCATCGAGAAGGTCCTGCCGCGCCTCCAGAAGGAGTCGCGGATCAAGAAGGACGTGGCTCCGAAGGTGGCGGCGGTCGAGGCGGCCAAGGAGATCCTGGAGAAGGGCGACACCCTCTTCTCGCAGGGCCTGGTCCAGGGCAGCGAGCGCGCCGAGCTCCTGCACGACCTGCACCTGCTCACCACCAAGCCCTTCCTCTACGTCTTCAACGTCGACGAGGACGAGCTGACCGACGACTCCTTCAAGGACGAGCAGCGCGCCCTGGTCGCCCCCGCCGAGGCGATCTTCCTCAACGCCAAGCTGGAGGCGGACCTCGCCGAGCTCGACGAGGAGGACGCGCTGGAGCTCCTGGAGTCGGTCGGCGCCGAGGAGCCGGGCCTGGCCACCCTCGCCCGCGTCGGCTTCAACACCCTCGGCCTCCAGACCTACCTCACGGCCGGCCCCAAGGAATCCCGCGCCTGGACCATCAAGAAGGGCGCCACGGCCCCCGAGGCGGCCGGTGTGATCCACACCGACTTCCAGAAGGGCTTCATCAAGGCGGAGGTCATCTCCTTCGACGACCTGGTCGAGACCGGCTCGGTCGCCGAGGCCCGCGCGAAGGGCAAGGCGCGCATGGAGGGCAAGGAGTACGTCATGCAGGACGGGGATGTCGTGGAGTTCCGCTTCAACGTCTGAGCGGATGAAATGACACCACGTCGCTGACGTGGCAAACATGCAGGTCAGAAGAGGTCGGACTCTGTCGAGTCCGACCCCTTCGCCGTCACCGTGCTGGATGGGTGCTGGATGTTCTGACGCGGGGTCAGCGGCAGTCAGGTCCCGTAAACGGTAGACCTGTGTTCCACATGGACGACCCACACCACGAGCTCTCCGTTGTCGATCGTGTAGACGACCCGGTGGTCGCCGACTCGCAGCCGGCGGCGTTCCGGCTGCGACACGAGCGCGGTGGTGTCGAACCCGAGGGGATCGCTCTCCAGTTCGGTCAGCTTGGCCAGGATGCGCAGCGCCATGTCGCGAGGGATCTTCCGAAGCTCGGCCTGCGCCTCCGGTCGGAAGACGGTCCGATACTCACTCACCGCGCGCCAGCGTCTCCCTCATGATGTCCTCGATCGGGATGCCGGGTGCCGGGTTGGCCATGCGCTCGTCGATGATCCGGTTGATCTCGCGCTCTTCCCACTCCTGGTACTTGCGCAGCACCTCGATGGAGACGACGGCGGCGACTTCCTTGCCCCGGCGCGTGATGACCGTGGGTACGTCGTCGCGGTCCGCACGCTCCACGACTTCCGCCAGGTGGGCGCGCACGTCGCGGATGGACTCTGTGGGCAGCGGCCGCGTCATGCGCTCAAGCGTACCGAGTGTGCCATGTGTACACAATCTGGGTCCTAGTTGCTTCGCGGCGGGGTGAGCTTGTCGAGGTCCAGGCTGATCTCGAACGGCACGGGGCGCTTCAGGGTGCCCCGGAAGATGCCGGCGGGTGCGTAGGCGCCAGTCGGTTCGTCGAGTTCGTAGACGTGGACGACAGGGGCGCCGTTCTCGTCCTCGATGCACCAGTAGTGCGGGATGCCGGCCTCCGCGTACTTGCGCAGCTTGACCGTGCGGTCCCGGTGCGCGGACTCGGGTGAGGCGACCTCGATGACCAGTCGCACCTCGTCCGGCGCGAACCAGGTGCGGTCTCCGTCGTAGTCGGCCGTTGTCAACAGCAGATCCGGCTCGGGCCGGTTTCGCTCGTCGAGCTTTATGGTCATCTCGCGGCCGACCCTGACATCGCCGGGCGCCTGCTCCATGAGAGCGACGGTGAGCATGGTGACGAGGTGGCCGTGCCACCACCTCTGCGGCGACATCATGAAGACAAGCGCTCCGTCGATCAGCTCGGTGTGGCGGGGTGCCTCGGGGAGGCGGTCCAGGTCCTCCGCGAACCAGCCTTCCTCGCGCGGCGGGCGCATCCAGTCGGGCAGTGCGGTCATGGCCCAACGGTAGCGACTGGACGAGGGCTGGGGCGCGTGATCCGCGTAGCGGTGGTGTGACGGTGCGGGGCCGGGCGCATTCCTTTTCATGTTCCGCCCTTCCGGAATCGGGGTGTCCGGAAAATGTCCTCTGCTTTCCCTGCCCTTTGTTCTCTAAATCGTTTCTTTAACTTCCCTTAGGCTGTCCTTTGTTGTGGGGAGGGGGCCGTTAAGGCGGTGTTGCGCTTTCTGTGAGCGACCGGAAAACCGTTGAAGCAGGTGCGCGCTCATGTGAGGCTAGGCTCATCTAGTCAGACCTGCGGAGATTTTGGGGGAGATTTCTATGGGCTCGCCTTTAGCGGTGTCGTCCGCGCTGCCGGAGCAGAGGTCCGGGGAGGTGGGCCCGTGGACGATCCTCGTCGTGGAGAGCGATGCGGCGAGCAGGGAGATCCTCGTGGCCGACCTGTCCCGGAGCGGACAGGACGTCGAGGCAGTGGAAACCGGCCAGGAGGCACTGGATCGCGCCCGCGAGTACGACCTCGTCCTGCTCGGCATGAAGCTGCGGGACCTGGACGGGCTGCATGTGTGCCGCCTGCTCCGGGCCACCACCGACACACCCGTCATCTTCATCGGCTCGGCCGCCTCGGAACTGGACACCGTGCTGGCCCTGCGGGCCGGCGGCGACGACTATCTGGCGCGGCCGTACGGACTGCGCGAACTCATGGCACGGATCGGCGCTGTCATGCGGCGGGCCTCGTCCTGCGGGCAGGCGCCCCCACTGCTGGAAAGAGGGCGGCTGAGCATCGACGTACAGAAGCGGGAAGTGAAATACGGCGGGCGTTCTCCGCGGCTGACCCGCAAGGAATTCGAATTGCTTCTGCTCCTCGCGCGAAATCCCGGAAAGGTGATCTCACGCGAGGAGATCGTCAGTGCGGTGTGGGGGAGTTCCTGGTCCCAGCGCACCGTCGACACGCACATCAGCAATCTTCGCTCAAAGCTGGGTGACCGTGGCCTGATCGTCTCGGTTCGAGGCGTCGGATTCATGATGGCCAAGGCCTGATCCCCGTACCGGCTGCCCCGTGCCGGTGCCGAAGTCCGCCCAGCCGTGGCGCAGCCGGTCGAAGACGGCCTTCAGGTCCTCCGGCGAGTGATCGCCGTACGTGGCGAGGAAGTTGGCCTCCAGCACGAAACGGGCGAGCGTCGTCGTCAGCAGGTCGCCCTCCGGGACCCCGGCCTCCTCGGCGAGCGTGGCGGCGAGGCTCGCCTCCCAGTGCCGCCGCACCCGGCCGGCGTACTCCAGCAACGCCGGTGTGGACTTGACCAGTTCGACGAAGTCCTCGCCGGACGGACCGTCGGGGGCGGGCTGCGCCGCGGGCACCAGATGTGCCTCCAGCGCGTCCAGCATCGACGTCCCGGGCGCGCGGTCGCGGACCGCCGCCGTCAGTGCGCGTTCGTACTCGTCCTCGGCGTCGAAGACCAGCGCCTCCTTGCACGGGAAGTACGCGAACAGCGTGCTCACCGCCACTTCCGCGGCGTCCGCGATCTCCGCGACGGTCACGTTCTCGAATCCGCGCTCGCGGAACAGGGTGAACGCGGTGTCCGCCAGGCGCTTGCGCGTCTGCGCCTTCTTCCGTTCTCGCAGTCCCGCCACTCCGGCACCCTCTCGCAACGACCGTCGTCCTCGGCGCGGCATCAGGGGCGCCGATCCGCTGAGTGAGCGTACAGGGCCGGGCCGCGGTATGTCTGTGATCGTCAGCGAGAAGAGGCTGGTCGGAGGCGCGCCCCGACGGCCGTACTGGATGTTTTGTCCCCATTTACCGAGGCCCGCCATGCCTCCGGCCGGGAGCCTCGACCTCCCTGCCTCACCCCTTCTGACCTGCTGAGACACCTCCTTGTCGAAGTGTATCCACGAGTGAGTACGGAAGCTGAGTGCATCGGTATTGACACGTACCGGAATCTCGTATCTACTCTGAACTCGTAGTTACTTCGAAAATTTGAGGGGAGCTCATGGAAGTCACCGCAACGCGTCGCTGGCTGGCCCTCGGCGCACTCGCACTCGCGATGCTGACCGTGGGGCTCGACATGACGGTGCTCAACATCGCCCTGCCCACGCTGGCCCGTGATCTGCACGCCGGCACCGCGGCGCTGCAGTGGTTCAGCACGGCGTACACGCTGACGCTGGCGGGCGTGATGCTGCCCGCCGGTGCGCTCGGGGACCGGTTCGGGCGGAAGAAGTTCGTGTTCGGGGCGCTGGTGCTGTTCGGCGGCGCCTCGGTCTGGTGCGCGTTCGCCTCGTCGTCGACCGAGCTGATCATGGCGCGGGTGCTGCTCGGGGTCGCGGCGTCGGTGCTGATGTCCCTGTCGATGGGGATGATCCCGGTGCTCTTCCCGGACCCGGCGGAGCGCGGCCGCGCCACCACCGTGTGGATCACCGCGGTGACCCTCGGCATGCCGCTCGGCCCGATCGTCGGCGGACTGCTGCTCGACCACTTCTGGTGGGGCTCGGTGTTCCTGGTGAACATCCCGACGGTCATCATCGGGGCGTTCGCGGTGGGCCTGCTGGTGCCGGAGACGCGCAGCCAGACCCGCCGGCCCATCGACCCGGTGAGCGTGCTGCTCTCGGCGGCCGGGTTGGTCGGACTGACCTACGGCCTGATCCGCTTCGGCGACGAGGGCTGGGGCGACGGCATCGCCTGGGCGACCTTCGGCGCGGGCCTGCTGCTGATCATCGGCTTCGTCGCCTGGGAGCGCACCCGGGAACACGCCCTCGCCGACCTCAGCCTCTTCGGCGACCGCGGATTCCGCATGGGGACGTTCTTCCAGCTGATCAACGCCTTCGCGATGTTCGGGCTGTTCTTCACCATCCCGCTGTACTTCCAGTCGGTGCTCGGCGTCGACTCGCTCGGCAGCGGTCTGCGGATGCTGCCGATGATCGGCGGTCTGCTGGTGGCCTCCAACTTCCTGGAGGGCCTGAGCGACAAGATCGGTCTCAAGCTGACGCTGATGCTCGGCTTCGGGGCCCTCGCGCTCGGCATGGGGCTCGGCGCGATGACCGACATCGACACCTCGTACGGCTTCGTCGCCACCTGGATGGTCGTCGTCGGCCTCGGCATCGGCCTGGTGCTGCCCACCTCCATGTCCCTGGCCGTGGGCGCGCTCACCCCCGAGCGGGCCGGCGCCGGATCGGCCCTGCTGTCGGCGCTGCGCCAGGCCGCCGGCACCACCGGCGTGGCCGTGCTCGGCACCGTGCTGTCCACGCGGTACCACTCCGAACTCGGCCCGCTCGACCATGAGCCGATCTCCGACGGCGTCGGATCAGGAGTGGCCGTGGCCGACAGGCTCGGCGACCACTCGATGCTCCACGACGTCCAGACGGCGTTCCTCGGCGGCATGGACCTGCTGCTGGTCGTCTGCGCCGCCATCGCGGTCGTCGGCCTGCTGCTCTCGGCGGTCGCCACCAAGAGCCGCCCGGCGGAATCCGCGGCCAAGCTGCCCAAGTCGGAGACCGCGCCGGTCGCCTAGCCGACAACAGCGTCACCGAACGCACCGCAAACCCGAGGCTCTCCCACGAGGAAGTGATGCACATGCGCAGCATGGTTACCGTCTCGAAGATGGATCGGGACGCGATCCCCGAGGTGTCGAAGCTGTTCGCGGAGTTCGACAGCACGGAGATCCCGGGGCTGATCGGACTGCACCGCCGCCAGCTGTTCATCCACCACGGTGTCCAGGTCCACCTGTACGACTTCGTCGAGAAGTCCGACCAAGCCGCACTGGAGAAGGCCAAGTCCGACCCGCGCATGGCCAGGCTCTCGGTCGACCTCCAGCCGTTCGTGACGCCGTACGAGCCCGAGACGTGGAACTCCCCGGCCGACTCGGCGGCTTCCTGCTTCTACGCCTGGGAGGGGGAGCCGGAGGGGAGGCCCGGGCCGACGGAGACCACCGTCACTCTCGCCCGGATGGAGGCCGACGCCATTCCCGAAGTCACCGAGATCTTCCGGGACTTCGACGCCACCGCGCAGTTGATGGGCATCCGCCGACGCCAGCTCTTCGTCTTCAAGGACCTGTGCATCCACATCCAGGACCACGCCCGCCGCGACGACGCGGACATCGCGCAGAAGGCCGCGACGGACATCTGGTTCGGCCACGTGCTGCGTGAACTGCCGCGCCTCGCCCCGCAGGAGCCGACACCCGACGGGCACGCGATCCGCTTCTACGGATGGGAGGCGTCCTGACGTACCACGCGAAGAGCCGCTGACAGCGGCGGCGGCCGGGCCGGACCGGACGGCAGTGTCGGCCCGGCCCGGCCGCACGGCCACCCTCGAACAAGCACAGAGCAACACACAGCAATACGGACAAACGCCGAGACGCGTGAGGCGACCGATGGCAGGACAGCAGAGCCGTACCGCCGACGAGGCGGTGTGCGCGGGGCAGTTGAGCATCGAGCAGCGGATGGGGGAGGCGCTCACCGAGTACGCGCGGGACGTCGAGCCCCTGGACGAGGGCGTCCTCGGCATCCGCGCGGCATCGGCGGGCCCGGCCTGTCTGCACCTGGACGCGGAGCCGATCCTCCTCGGCTACCTGGTCCACCGGCTCGCCCCCGGTCTGCGCCTCGTCCGCGGCATGCCCGGCCGACTCGAACTGCGCCACCGCGACGGACACGGACGCCTCGTCTTCCATCTCGACGCCGCCGCCGAACACGTGCTCGACGTGTGGAGGCGGGATCTCGCCACGGTCTACCCGAACCTCGTCACCGTCCACTTCGCCGGCTCCTCCCACCCGGACGCCGGCGCGGAGAGCCGGAAGCTGCGCCGACGGCTGCGTGACCTGCCCGTTGTCCCCTCCGTGCATGATCGATCCGAGGTCGTACAGATCGTGCGAGCCAATCTGAATGTGGAGTCGTAAGAATTAAAGAGCAACTCTGATTCCGTTGTGAGTTCGACTCGTGTACGCTGGCGGTGCCCGGGCCCGGTACCGCTGCGGACGTTTCTTTTTCGATGTCCGCAGAACGTCAAGGAAAATTAACGAACCCCTGTGGTTTCGTGAAGGAATCGATCCGTGGTGAAGCCACTCACATGGCTACGGTTGTGCTTGCGTGACCAAGGGGGAAGCTGGAGGGTGGAATCGTGGATCCGAGATGGTCAAAAGCTGAAATAGGTGAACTTCTCGATCGCTATGTCCTCGGGCTCGACTACGACAAACTCGACGACGAGTGGGCCGCCGAGCTGTTCTCCGACGACGTCGTCATCGAATTCCCGATCAGTCGGCACACCGGCATCGACGGACTCGCCGAATACCACCGGCGGGCATTGGCCATGTGGGCCGGAACGCACCATCTGAACACGCCGTCGGTCGTGAGCGTCTCCGGGAACCGGGCGACGCTCCGCGCCAACATGACGTCCGTGCATGTGCACCACGAGCGGGAAGGCGAGATACGACCGCACTATGTGTCGGGCACCTGTGTCACCGGCGACGCGGTGCGCACCGAGCGGGGCTGGCGCCTTTCCCGTCTTTCGTTCGACCTGATATGGAAGACCGGCAACCCGCCGGACTGAGTTGGGTGGGCATTTATGCGATCAGCACAAGTGAAAGCGAGTTCTCGACCAGAGATACTCGAAACCCACGACACCGAGCACCGTACGACGGCCCGAGCGACCTTCGGCAGCCGAACCGGTGCGGCGACCTCATCGCCGGTGCCCGTCCGGAACCTCGCGGACACCTGGCGGATCCTGGTCGTCGAAGGCAGCAGGGCCGACCGTGCGACCCTCACCGAGGCACTCGAGCGACACGGCCATCATGTCGACGCCGTCGACTCCGGCGCCGAGGCACTGGCCTGGTTCGAGACCGCCGACCTCGTCCTGCTCGACCTCGACCTGCCCGATCTGGACGGCCTCGAGGTCTGCCGCGAGATCCGGGTGGCCGGCGACATCCCCGTCATCACCGTCACCTCGCGCGCCTCCGAACTCGACTGTGTGCTGGCGTTGCAGGCCGGCGCCGACGACTACGTCATCAAGCCCTACGGCATCCGCGAGCTCATGGCCCGCTTGGACGCCGTGATGCGCCGCGCGCGCCGCGCCCCGCACACCGCCCCGGACGCCGACGGCGGGGCGGTGCTGGAACACGGCCCTCTGCGGATCGACAGCGACTCGCGCGAGGTCGAGATGAGCGGCCGGCCGGTGCCGGTCACCCGCAAGGAGTTCGATCTGCTCGCCTTGCTGGCCAGCGCCCCGGGGCAGGTGATCTCGCGGGAGTCCATCATGCGCAAGGTGTGGGGCGAGTCCTGGTCGCGCCGCACGGTCGACACCCATGTCAGCAGTCTGCGCAGCAAACTCGGCGGACCGGAATGGATCGTCACCGTCCGCGGGGTCGGTTTCAAACTCCGCAGCATGCGCTGACAGTACATTGCCGTTGAATTGACGTTCGCTGAACCCGTACATGTAATTTCCCTCGTTATCGTCGGACCGCAGGAAGCGGAAACTCCGAACGAGGGGTGACATGACGAACACCGATATCGACGAGACCAGTGAACTCGTCAGCTTTCCCATTCAGCGCACGTGCCCTTTCGCCATTCCGCCGGTCTACACGAAATTCCGGGAGGAGGCGCCGGTCAGTCAGGTGGTCCTCCCGGACGGCGGAAAGGCCTGGCTGGTCACCAAGTACGAGGACGTGCGGGCCGTGATGTCGAACCCCAAGCTCAGCTCGGACCGCCGTAAGAAGGAGTTCCCGGTCGTGGTCCCCGGGCAGAACGCGGCCCTCGCCAAGCACGCCCCCTTCATGATCATCCTCGACGGTGCGGAGCACTCGGCGGCCCGGCGGCCCGTCATCAGCGAGTTCTCGGTCCGCCGCGTCGCCGCCATGAAGCCGCGCATCCAGGAGATCGTCGACCACTTCATCGACGAGATGCTGAAGCTGCCCCGGCCCGTCGACCTCAACCAGGTCTTCTCCCTGCCCGTGCCCTCGCTGGTGGTCTCCGAGATCCTCGGTATGCCCTACGAGGGACACGAGTACTTCATGGAGCTGGCCGAAGTCCTGCTCCGCCGCACCACCGACGAACAGGGCCGCATCGACATCTCCGTCCAACTGCGCGCGTACATGGACAAGCTCGTCGAGGAGAAGATCGCCAACCCCGGCGACGACCTGCTCAGCCGCCAGATCGAGCTCCAGCGGCGGAACGGCGGCATCGACCGGCCCCAACTCGCCAGCCTGTGCCTGCTGGTTCTGCTGGCCGGCCACGAGACCACCGCCAACATGATCAACCTCGGTGTCTTCTCGATGCTGACCAGGCCGGAACTGCTCGCCCAGATCAAGGCGGACCCGGCGAACACCCCCAAGGCCGTCGACGAACTCCTGCGCTTCTACACGATCCCGGACTTCGGCGCGCACCGGCTGGCGATGGACGACGTCGAGATCGGCGGCGTCCTCATACGCAAGGGCGAGGCCGTCATCGCCTCCACCTTCGCCGCCAACCGTGACCCCGCCGTCTTCGACGACCCGGAGGAGCTGGACTTCTCCCGCGACTCCCGGCACCACGTGGCCTTCGGCTACGGCCCCCACCAATGCCTGGGCCAGAACCTCGGCCGCGTCGAGCTCCAGGTCGTCTTCGACACGCTGCTGCGCAGGCTGCCCGACCTCCGGCTCGCCGTGCCCGCCGAGGAGCTGAACTTCAAGAGCGACGCCCTCGTCTACGGCCTCTACGAACTGCCCGTGACCTGGTGAAGGAGAGCGCCATGCGACTGGAGAAGGACCACGACCGCTGCATCGGCGCGGGGCAGTGCGTACGGACCGATCCGAGGATCTTCGACCAGGACGACGACGGGCTGGTCAAGGTCCTGATCGAGCGGCCGCGGGGCGCCGACGAGGCCGCCGCCCACAAGGCGGTCTTCATCTGCCCGGCCAAAGCCCTGTCCCTCGCGGAGGACTGACCCCCGCGGTCCCCCCACACAGAAGCCGCGCCGGCGGGACCGGCGCGGCTTCTGCCCGTTCGTCAGTGGTCGTGCATGCCGTGGTCGTCGCCCGTCGTCCACACGGGCTCGATCCCGATCCGGGACAACAGCCAACTCTCTTCCTCACGCACGGCGGTGAAGGTGTAGCGGGCGCCCAGGTCGAAGTGCTTGCCCGGGCCGCCCGGGCTCACATGCACGGCGGTGATGTTCGCGTGCACGGTCGCGCGGTCGCCGTGGAGTTCGGGGAGCACGTTCGCCACGGTGTGCATGGTGGTGGCCCAGACCCGGTCGTCCCGGAGCATGCCGGCCAGCGCCGCACGGCCCTCGATCCGGATGTCCGGCAGCAGCTCCATGGCCACGTCCGGGACGAGCAGCGCGGACAGCGCCTCGTGGTCGCGGAGATCGACCGCACGCGCGAAACGGGCCACCAGAGCCTGGAGTCGAAAGAAGTCCTCGATATCTGTCATGGCTGTGATCCTGCGCACCCGAAAGGCACCTGCGCCACTTTCCTGAAATCTTCTGACGAACCTCTGACAAGACCTGAACTTGCCTGTATTGAAACCTGTATTGGGCCTCGGAAGACTCGAACTCATCAACGGCTTCCCGTGATGGAGAAGGACATATGCACAGCAGTGTCATAGTGGCCCGGATCAAACCCGGAAGCGCTGAACAGATTGCCGAGGACTTCGCGAAATCCGACGCCGAACCGTCCGGCACCCGGAATCTCCTGCGCCGCCAACTCTTCGAATACAGGGGCGTGTACGTCCAGCTGCTGGACCATGCCGAGCCCCACGAGCCGGTCACCGCTGCCCTGGAGACGGTCGCGACCCGCTTCTACGCGTGGCACGGACAGCCGGTCGCCCACCCGCACCGGATGCACAGCACCATGATCGTGGCCCGGCTCGACGAGTCCGACCTCGACACCGTCGCGAAGCTGTTCGCCGACTTCGACACCGGCACCGAACTGCCGCACACCATGGGCACCCGGCGCCGCCAGCTCTTCGCCTGCGAGGGCCTGTACTTCCACATCCAGGACTTCGAGTCCGCCGACGGCGGCCGACTGATCGAACAGGCCAAGCTGGACCCGCGGTTCGTACAGATCCAGCAGGACCTTCTGCCGTACATCACCGTCTTCGACCCGCAGACCTGGCGTTCCCCCTCCGACGCCATGGCCACGCGCTTCTACAGCTGGCAGGCCGCCGTATGAGCGGGCGTCGCGTGGTCGTCACCGGGATGGAGGTGCTGGCGCCCGGCGGGGTGGGCACCGACGCCTTCTGGTCCCTGCTCAGCGAGGGCCGCACCGCCACCCGCGGCATCACCTTCTTCGACCCGGGCCAGTTCCGTTCACGGGTGGCCGCCGAGATCGACTTCGACCCGTACGCCCACGGTCTCACCCCGCACGAGGTGCGGCGCATGGACCGGGCCGCGCAGTTCGCGGTGGTCGCCGCGCGCGGTGCCGTCGCCGACAGCGGGCTCGACACCGAGGCGCTGGACCCGTACCGGATCGGCGTCACCATCGGCAGCGCGGTCGGCGCCACCATGAGCCTCGACGAGGACTACCGCGCCGTCAGCGACGGCGGCCGGCTCGACCTGGTCGACCACGCCTACGCCGACCCGTTCTTCTACAACCACTTCGTGCCGAGTTCCTTCGCCGCCGAGGTCGCCCGCGCCGTGGGGGCGCAGGGGCCGAGCAGCGTGGTGTCGGCCGGGTGCACCTCCGGGCTCGACTCGGTCGGGTACGCCGTCGACCTCATCCGGGAGGGCGCCGCGGACGTCATGGTCGCCGGCGCCACCGACGCGCCGATCTCGCCGATCACGATGGCCTGCTTCGACGCGATCAAGGCGACCACGCCACGCCACGACGACCCCGAGCACGCCTCCCGCCCCTTCGACGGCACCCGCAACGGGTTCGTCCTTGGCGAGGGCGCCGCGGTGTTCGTCCTGGAGGAGCTGGAGAGCGCGCGACGCCGCGGCGCCCGTGTCCACGCGGAGATCGCCGGATACGCCACCCGCAGCAACGCGTACCACATGACGGGCCTGCGCCCCGACGGCGCCGAGATGTCCCAGGCGATCACCGTCGCGCTGGACGAGGCCCGCATGAACCCCACGGCCGTCGACTACATCAACGCGCACGGCTCCGGCACCAAGCAGAACGACCGGCACGAGACCGCCGCCTTCAAGCGCAGCCTCGGCGACCACGCGTACCGAACCCCCGTCAGCTCCATCAAGTCGATGGTCGGACACTCGCTGGGCGCGATCGGCTCCATCGAGATCGCCGCGTCCGTCCTCGCGATCCGCCACAACGTCGTACCGCCGACCGCGAACCTGCACACGCCCGACCCCGAGTGCGACCTCGACTACGTGCCCCTGACCGCCCGCGACCAGCTCGTCGACACGGTCCTCACCGTGGGCAGCGGCTTCGGTGGGTTCCAGAGCGCGATGGTGCTGGCCCGACCCGAAAGGACGGCGGCATGACGGCCTCCGTGGTGGTGACCGGCCTGGGGATCACCGCCCCCAACGGGCTCGGCACGAAGGACTACTGGAGCGCGACCCGCGTCGGCAAGAGCGGCATCGGCCCGCTCACGCGCTTCGACGCGGCACCGTACCCGGCGAAGCTCGCCGGCGAGATAGCCGGCTTCGCCGCCGAGGAGCACCTGCCCAGCCGGCTCATGCCGCAGACCGATCAGGTCACCCGGCTCTCCCTGGTCGCCGCGGACTGGGCGCTCGCGGACGCCGGGGTACGCCCCGCCGACCTGCCGGCCTTCGACATGGGCGTCATCACCGCGAGTTCCGCGGGCGGCTTCGAGTTCAGCCAGCACGAGCTGAAGAGCCTGTGGAGCAAGGGCGGCGAGTACGTCAGCGCGTACCAGTCCTTCGCCTGGTTCTACGCCGTCAACACCGGCCAGATCTCCATCCGCAACGGCATGAAGGGCCCCAGCGGCGTCGTCGTCACCGACCAGGCCGGCGGCCTCGACGCGGTGGCGCAGGCCCGGCGGCAGATCCGCAAGGGCACCTCGTTAGTGGTCGCGGGAGCCGTCGACGCCCTGCTGTGCTCCTGGGGCTGGGTCGGACTGCACACCAGCGGCCGGCTCAGCACGGCCGACGATCCCGGCCGCGCCTATCTGCCCTTCGACGAGCGGGCCGCCGGTCATGTCCCGGGCGAGGGCGGCGCGTTGCTCATCCTGGAGGCGGCCGACGCCGCCCGCGCCCGCGGGGCCCGGGTGTACGGCGAGATCGCCGGGTACGCCGCCACCTTCGACGGCCGCGAACCGGGCCTGCGCAAGGCGATCGAACTGGCCCTGGCGGACGCCGACCTGGCGCCCTCCGACGTGGACGTCGTCTTCGCCGACGCCGCCGCCGAGCCCGAACTCGACCGGATCGAGGCGCAGACGATCGTCGCGGTCTTCGGTCACCGGGGCGTCCCGGTCACCGCCCCGAAGACCATGACAGGACGCCTGTACGCCGGCGCCGCCGCCCTGGACCTCGCCACCGCCTTCCTCGCGCTGCGGGAGGGCCTGATCCCGCCGACCGTCCATACCGACCCCGCCGACCGCCACGGTCTCGACCTCGTCGGCGCCCAGGCCCGCCCCGCCGCACTGCGCACGGCCCTCGTCCTGGCCCGTGGCCACGGCGGCTTCAACTCGGTGATGGTCGTCCGCTCCTGACCGCCTTTCAGCATCTTGAGGAGAAACCTGATGTCCCAGCCCACGTTCACCTTCGACGACCTCAAGCGCATCCTCCTCGAAGGCTCCGGCGCCCCCGAGGGCGGCGGCCTCGACGGAGACGCCCAGGACGTCCTCGACACCGAGTTCAGCGACATCGGCTACGACTCGCTCGCTCTGCTGGAGACCGCCAGCCGCATCGAGCGGGAGTACGGCATCGACCTCGACGAGTCCGTCATCGGCGACGCCACCACACCGCGCGCCTTCATCGGCGCCGTCGCTGACCACCTCGTCGCACCGGCCGCCTGAAAGGAACGCGAAGAGATGACCGACACGACACAGCAGGAGCGGCGCGTCGCCCTCGTGACCGGCGCGACCAGCGGGATCGGCCTGGCCGTGGCCCGGCTGCTGGCCGAACAGGGACACCGGGTCTTCATCGGCTCACGCACCGAGGACAAGGTGCTCACCACGGTCAAGCGACTCCAGGAGGAGGGCCTGGAGGTGGACGGCGCCGTCCTCGACGTCCGCTCGGTGGACTCCGTACGCGGCTACGTCCGCGCGGCCGTCGACCGGTTCGGGACGGTCGACGTGCTCGTCAACAACGCGGGCATCAGCGGCGGCGGGGTGACCGCCGACCTCACCGACGAGCTGTGGGACGACATCGTCGACACCAACCTCAACAGCGTCTTCCGGCTGACCCGCGAGGTCCTCACCACCGGCGGCATGCGGGACAAGAGCCGCGGCCGCGTCATCAACATCGCCTCCACCGCGGGCAAGCAGGGCGTGGTCCTCGGGGCGCCGTACTCCGCCTCCAAGCACGGTGTCGTCGGCTTCACCAAGGCGCTCGGCAACGAACTCGCCCCCACCGGCATCACCGTCAACGCCGTCTGCCCCGGCTATGTGGAGACGCCGATGGCCGAGCGCGTACGGCAGAACTACGCGCGGCTGTCCGGCGCGTCCGAGGCCGCCATCCTGGAGAAGTTCCAGGCCAAGATCCCCCTCGGCCGCTACTCGACGCCCGAGGAAGTGGCCGGTCTGGTCGGCTATCTGGCCTCCGACCTGGCGGCCTCCATCACCTCACAGGCCCTGAACGTCTGCGGCGGCCTCGGCAACTTCTGACCGCGCAACGCCCGTTCCCACCAGAGGAGCCCCATGCCGTCCCAACCGCGCACGTCCCAGCACGAGATCAAGATCGCGGCGCCCGCCGAGGAGGTCTACCGTCTGCTGGCCCAGGCGGAGAACTGGCCCCAGCTGTTCCCGCCGAACATCCACGTCGACCGGCTGGAGGGCGGTGAGCGCGAGGAGCGCATCCGCATCTGGGCGACCGCCGGCGACACCGTCAAGAACTGGACCTCGCACCGCACCCTGGACCCCGCGGGGCTGCGCATCACCTTCCGGCAGGAGGTGAGCGCACCCCCCGTCGCGGCCATGGGCGGCACCTGGCAGATCGAGGACCTGCCCTCCGGCGAGGCCCTGGTCCGCCTCGGCCACGACTTCCGGGCCGTGGAAGAGGCCGACCTGGCCTGGGTCGACGAGGTCGTGGACCGCAACTCCCGCGCCGAACTGGAGTCTTTGAAGGCGCTCGCCGAGTCGAAGACCGCCACCGATGAACTGACCTGCTCGTTCGAGGACACGGTCCACATCAAGGGGGCCGCGAGCGACGTCTACGACTTCATCTACGAAGCCCACCTGTGGACCGAGCGCCTGCCGCACGTCGTCACGGTCCGCCTCGACCAGCCGGAACCCGGGCTCCAGACCCTGGAGATGGACACGCTGTCCAAGGACGGCTCCACGCACACCACGAAGTCGTACCGCGTGGGACTGGCCCCCGACCGCATCGTCTACAAGCAGATCACCCTGCCCGCACTGATCACCCTGCACACCGGCCGCTGGACCTTCACCCCGGCCGGCGACGGGGTCGACGCGTCCTCGCAGCACACCTTCACCGTCAACACGGCGGCGATCGAGCGGGTGCTGGGGACGGAGGCGACCGTGCAGGACGCGATCGAGTACGTCCGCACGGCCCTGAGCACCAACAGCAGGGCGACACTGACCATCGCGAAGGCGTACGCGGAAGGCCTGGCCGGAACGGCAGGTTCCGGCGGGGAAGGCCGTTCATGACCACGGCGCCCCCCGCCCCGCCGCCCCCGGCGCCGGTGGTCGACCGGCGGCTCATCACCCTGGACGCGGACGGCATCCCGCTGTCCGCCCGGCTCACCCTGCCCACGCACGTCCCGCCCAGGGCGACGGTGGTCGCCCTGCACGGGGCCGGGATGAGCGCGGCGTACTTCGACGGCCCGGCCCACCCGGAGACCTCGCTGCTGGCCCTCGCGGCGGAACTCGGCTTCGCCGCGGTCGCCGTCGACCGCCCGGGTTACGGCGCCTCGGCCGGCCAACTTCCGCACGGCCAGGGGGTGGCGGACCAGGCCACCACCCTCGCCGCAGCACTGCGCGGCCTGTCGGCGTACGGCGCGACCGGCGCCGGGATCTTCCTGGTGGCCCACTCATTCGGCAGCAAACCGGCGTTGCGGATGGCGGCGGACGGCAAGGTGCCGGGGCTGCTCGGGCTCGACGTCTCCGGCTGCGGTGACGAGTACCTGGTCCCGCCCACCGAGCCGGGCACCCGTGCCGGGAGCTGGAAGCTCAACTGGGGTCCCCTGCGGCTGTATCCGCCGGGGACGTTCCAGGCCGGTCTCGCGGTCGTCGCCCCGCCGCCGGAGCGCGAGCTGGCGGACGCCGCCCGGTGGCCCGAGGAGTTCGCCGCGCTGGCCGGACGGGTCCGCGTCCCCGTCCGGTTCACGTTCGCCGAGCACGAGGCCTGGTGGCGCCGGGACGCATCGGCCCTCGCCCGGCTGCGGAACCGGCTCGACGCGGCCCCCCGGGTCCGCATCGACCACCAGCCCGACGCCGGCCACAACATCAGCCTGGGGTGGGCGGCACGGTCGTATCACCTGCGGGCGCTGGGCTTCGCCGAGGAGTGCCTGCGCCGGCGGCCGGGCGGAGAGGGACGGCGACCATGACACTGCACCTGCCCCCACCTTCCCTCGCCGACCTCGAACACCCCCTGGTGGGCGCACTGAGCATCTTCGCCCCAGGCATCGTGGACGCCTCGGCGCGCGAGGAGGAGACGGCCCCGGACCCGAGGTCCCAGCTTCCGACGCGTGCTCCTGGGCCTCACGCCCTGGCGAGTGGTCTTGGGCGTGAGGCGTTGGCGAGTGGTCTTGGGCGTGATGTGTCGGCGACTGGTCCTGGGCGCCAGGTCCCGACGCCTGCTCCTGGGCCTCACGCCCTGGCGAGTGACCCTGGGCGTGAGGCGTCGGCGGCTGGGCGTGGCGCGCTGGCGAGCGGCTCTGGGCGTGACGCGCCCGCGACTGGTCCCGAGCGTGACGTGTCGGCGGCTGGTCCTGGGCGCCAGGTCCCGGCGAAGGCTTCTCGGCTCTACGTCCCGGCGGCCGTGCGACGCCCCGATCGCCCGAGGGCGGCATGACCGCGGCGGCCGACTTGCCCGGGCCACCCGACGCGCCGCGCTTCGGGGGCGTCACGGCGCCCCGGCCCCGCAGCTCCCTCGTCCTCGCCTACGACCTCCACACCCCAGGGGCCGAGGCGGCTGCCCGGGCGGTGCTGCCCCGGCTCTCCGCCGACGACCGGGAACGGGTCGCCCGGCTGCGCCGCCCCGGCGACCGCACCCGCGCCGTGCTGGCCCGCTGGCTCGCGCTACGGGGCGCCGCCCGGCTCCTCGGCACCCCGTGGACCGGCCTCCGGCTCGCCCGCGACCCCCGAGGCCGGCCGTATGTCGTGGGGCGGCCGCGGCTGTCGCTGAGCCTTGCGCACAGTGGGCGGTACGCGGTGGCTGCCGTGGTCCACGGCGGGCGGGTCGGCGTCGACGTGGAGGAGGTCTCCCGGGTGGCCGCTCTGCCCGACAGCGCCTACCTCACCCCGGCCGAGATCTCCGCCCTCCCTCCGGCGCCGCACGGCACCGAGTCCAGGGCGGCGCTCTGGACGCTGAAGGAGGCCGCGACGAAGCTCACCGGCGAGGGCCTGCGGGCGGGCGTGAGACGCGTGGGCTTCCGCTACCGGGAGGCGACGAGGGGGCCGACGGTCGCGCAGACCTCGTACACCCCCGGCGTGTTCACCGCGCACCGGCTCCCCGGTGGCTATGTCTGCGCGGTGGGGCTGGACCGGGGACCGGAGGCGGGGGAGCAGGCGGAGGAGATGACAGAGAGGAGTGCATACGTCATGCATCTGACCCGGCCCATCCAGGAGCACCGCACCCCGGACCCCGGTGGCCCGCTCGCCGAGGCGGACGACGCCGTGGCGCCGGAACGCCCCGAACTGGACGAGGAAGAGAACGATCCCCACATCTGGCTGAGCGTCAACTGAGCATCAGCCGCGCGTCTGCCGCAGTCGCCCCGCCACCTCCCGGCACGCCTCCGCATACCCCCGTACCAGCGCCCCCGGAGGCTGCTCCCGTCGCCACGCCAGCGCGTACCGGCTCGGCGACACCCCGCGCACCGGTCGGGTCACCACCCCGCCCAGCGTGATCAGCGGGGCGTTGCCCGCGGCGACCAGGCAGACGCCCAGGCCCGCGACCAAGGCCTCGTACGTCTCCTCCGTGCCGGCGATCTCCGCGCCGATGCGGGGCGGGCGGCCGGCGCGGGAGTCCAGGGCCAGCCAGTGGTCGCGCAGCGGACCGGCGCTCTCGGGCAGGGCGAGGAACGGCTCGTCGGCGAGGTCGGCGAAGTCGATCTCCGCGCGGGCCGCCAGCGCATGGCTCTCCGGCAGCGCGACCAGCCGCGCCTCCTCGGCGACCACGGTCCACGCGTAGCGCTCGGCGTCCGGCAGCGGCAGCCAGACGAAGGCCACGTCGACGTCCCCGTCGGCCAGCCCCGCGGTCGGGTCCTCCCAGCTCACCTGGCGCAGCCGCACCGTCGCCTCCGGATGGGCGGCGGTGAAGCGGGAGCGGATCGCCGGCAGCAGCCCGCCGCGCCCGGGGCTGGTGCTCATCCCCACGGTGAGGGTGCTGCGCCCCTCCGCCCGGACCGCGTCCAGCGCCGCCGCCCCCGCCGCCCAGTCGTCCACCACCCGCCGGGCGTACGGCAGCAGCGCCTCGCCCGGCGCGGTGAGCGCCACGCCGTGCCGGTCGCGCCGGAACAGTTCGACGCCCAACTGCCGCTCCAGCGCCCGTACTTGTTTGCTCAACGCGGGCTGGGACACGTACAGCCGCTCGGCGGCACGGGTGAAGTGCAGTTCCTCGGCCACCGTGAGGAAGTAGCGCAGGTCCCGCAGATGAACGTCGGTCGTCATGGCCATCGGTTATCACCACGGGTCTTGGACGGGCAACCACCCGCGCCCGCAAGCTGGTTCACAGAAGGATCAACCGAGCGTGAGCGAGCAGGAGCAGTCATGAACAAGGTGTGGCTCATCACCGGCGCGAGCAGCGGCTTCGGGCGGGCCATCGCGGAGGCGGCCCTCGCCGACGGTGACGTGGTCGTGGGCGCGGCCCGCCGCCCCGAGGCGCTGGACGACCTCGTCGCCGCGCACCCCGACCAGGTGGAGGCGCTGCGCCTGGACGTCGCCGACACGGCCGCGGCCGAGGCGGCGGTACGGGACGTGGTGGCCCGGCACGGCCGGATCGACGTCCTGGTCAACAACGCGGGCCGTACGCATGTCGGCGCCTTCGAGGAGACCGGCGAGGACGAGCTGCGGGCGCTGTTCGACGTGCATGTCTTCGGGCCGGCGGCGCTGGTGCGCGCGGTACTGCCCTCGATGCGCGAGCGTCGCTCGGGCGCGATCGTCCAGATGAGCAGCATGGGCGGGCAGATGTCCTTCGCGGGCTTCTCGGCGTACAGCGGCACGAAGTTCGCGCTGGAGGGCATGTCCGAGGCGCTGGCGGACGAGGTCGCGGAGTTCGGCATCAAGGTGCTGATCGTCGAGCCGGGCGCCTTCCGGACCGGGTTGTTCGAGAAGGACCGGGCGGGCGTCAGTACGGACAGCGGCGTCTACTCCAAGGTCAGCACCACCCGCGGCTTCGTCTCCGGCGGCGACGGCACCCAGCCGGGCGACCCTGCCAAGGCCGCCGCGGTCGTCCTGGCCGCCCTCCGGTCCGACCACACTCCGCTGCGCCTCCCCCTCGGCGACGACGGCGTCTCGGCGGTCCTGGGCCACCTGGACCAGGTCAGGGAGGACATCACGCCCTGGGAGAAGGACGCGAGGGCGACGGCGTTCGACGCCTGAGAAGTTCCCGTACGTCAGTACAGCCCGTCCGGCCTCAGTTCAGCTCGTCCTCGCGGAAGGGCGCCGGGTCGGTGACCCAGCCCGCCGCGAGGGCGAGCCGTGACGTGCGGTGGACGGCGAGGAACCGGAAGGGGCGGTCGAGGGTGGCGTGGACCCGCTTCGACTCGTGCTCCGGCTCGGGATCGGTCTGATCGCCCACCACCATGGGCATCGTCTCGGTGAGCCCATCCGTCCGTTGCGCCGCCCACACGTCCAGTGCCGCCCCGTCGGCGGTCTCGTCCCCCGTCAGCCCCCGTTGACCGCCTGAATCGCGGCGTTCGTGACCACCGTTCCGCCCCCGCTCACCCTGCGCTTACCATGCGCCCAGTCGTACGACAGTTCGCCACCCCAGCCCGAACCAGGAGCACGGTACCCGTGTCCATACCTCCGCCTCCCGGCCCGCACCAGCCCCAGGGGCCGTACCCGCCGGGCCCCTTCACCCCGCCAGGGCCCTGGGGGTACGGCTACGGCGGATACGCGCAGCCCGTGCCCGTCAACGGCGTCGCCATCGCCGCCCTGGTGCTCGGCATCCTCTGCTTCCTGCCGGCGGTAGGGCTGGTCCTGGGGCTGATCGCGCTCGCGCAGATCAAGAAGAGGGGCGAACGCGGCAAGGGCATGGCGATCGCCGGGTCCGTGCTGTCCGTCGTCGGGCTGGTGCTGTGGACGGTGTCGCTGTCGACCGGGGTGGTGTCCGACGCGGTCGACGGCTTCAAGGACGCCGCGCGCGGCGACGGCACCGCCTTCGCGCTCGCCAAGGGCGACTGCTTCGACTCGGGCACCGGCTCCCTCCACGGCGACGCCTACGACGTCGACGAGGTGCCCTGCACCGACGCCCACCACGGCGAGGTGTTCGCCGTCGTCACCCTGCCGGCAGGCACCTTCCCCGGTGACGACGAGGTCACCGACCTGGCCGACGACAAGTGCTACGCGCTCCAGGAGGACTACGCGATGGACGCGTGGGCCGTACCGGACGACGTGGACGTCTACTACCTGGTGCCGTCCAAGGAGAGCTGGACCTTCGGCGACCGCGAGATCACCTGCGTCTTCGGGAACGTCGACGAGAAGAAGAGCCTGACCGGCTCGCTGCGCAACGACGCCACCAAGCTCGACGCGGACCAGATCGCCTTCCTGAAGTCGGCCAACGCGCTGGACGGGGTGCTGTACGAGCAGCCCGAGGACTACGCCGAGGACGACCTGCCGGCGAACCGGAAGTGGGCGGGCGAGGTCGGCACCACCCTCGACGAGCAGGCCGAGGCGCTGCGTGCCCGCTCCTGGCCCGCCGACAGCGAGAAGGCCGTCGCCGACCTCGCCTCCGACCTGGAGGCGGCCCGCAAGGAGTGGGCGAAGGCCGCCGCGGCGAAGAACGTCGACGCCTACTACGAGCACTACGACGCCGGGTACGAGTACATCGACGGCGACACCACCGTCACCGCCCGCGAGGCTCTGGGGCTGGCCACCACGGTGCCGTCGTACGACGAGGACTACGACGGCGGGGGCGGCGACGGGGACGCGGGCGAGCTCGATGTGTGATCCCCGCTATAGCGGGGAGAAAGTGCCTGCGTAAAGCCCGCCGACACCACATGTCACTACATCGAGTGATTCTCTGGCCTTTGCTTGCATGGCTCAACCCACGGTTGCCACGCTGTTGCTGTCTGTACAACCTGATGGGAGCGGCCAGTGACTTTCGGTGAGCAGCCGGCGTATCTGCGTGTCGCGGGTGATCTGCGCAAGAAGATCGTCGACGGTTCGCTGCCACCGCACACCCGGTTGCCCTCCCAGGCCAGAATCCGCGAGGAGTACGGCGTCTCGGACACCGTCGCCCTGGAGGCCCGCAAGGTGCTGATGGCCGAGGGCCTGGTCGAGGGCCGCTCCGGCTCCGGGACGTACGTCCGTGAGCGGCCCGTACCCCGCAGGGTCGCCCGCTCCGGCTTCCGCCCGGACGGCGGGGCGACGCCCTTCCGCCAGGAGCAGGCGGACGCCGACGCGCGCGGCACCTGGGAGTCCAGCAGCCGCCAGGCCGAGGCCAGCGTCGCCGTCGCCGAGCGGCTCGCGATCCGCCCCGGCGACCGCGTGATGTGCACCAAGTACGTCTACCGGGACAACGGCGAGCCGATGATGCTCTCCACCTCCTGGGAACCCCTCGCGGTCACCGGCCGCACCCCCGTGATGCTCCCCGAGGAGGGCCCACTCGGCGGCATGGGCGTCGTCGAGCGCATGGCGGCCATCGACGTGATCGTGGACAACGTCACCGAGGAGGTCGGCGCCCGCCCCGGCCTCGCCGAGGAACTCCTCGCCCTGGGCGGCGTCCCCGGTCATGTCGTCGTGGTCGTCCATCGCACGTTCTACGCCTCCGGCCGCCCCGTGGAGACGGCCGACGTGGTCATCCCGGCCGACCGCTACCGCGTCGCGTACCACCTTCCGGTGAAGTAGCGCACACCTTTACGGCTGTTGCCCCGGCGACGGTTCAACGGCCGCTCCTTCGAACGGCGTTGGATTCTGGCCGTTCTCGCAGGTGACCCCCTACGCGCGGATACGCCTCTGACCGGACGCATCGACGTCTGCGCACGGCGCGTTCGCCTCCGCACGCCCCCCTCGTTCTGGCCGGTTGCGTACCTCTTTGTGAAAATGCGTATTCGCTGCGTAAAGGTTAGGCGTAGGCTCGGGCATATGCGGATTGCGGTTTCCTTAGCGGGCGGGGCGTTGTCGGGAAGGAGCAGTGGGGGGCGATGAACGACAGCACGATCACTCTTCCCTGGCTCGTCATACGACAGGACGACAACGGCAACCGCTACCGCGTGGGCCGCTATGCCACCCGCGCCGAGGCCCAGAAGATCGCCGACAGCCTCGACGACCGCGGACACAAGCAGCTGTACTGGGTCGAGCGCATCGGCCAGAACGGCGAGGCCACCCGCAACGCCTAGGCTCCGCCGCATGACCGAACGCACCGTGGTGGTGGGAGCCGCCCTTCTCGACGCCGGCCGCCTCCTGGCCGCCCGCCGCAGCGCCCCACCCGAGTTGGCGGGCCGCTGGGAACTCCCGGGCGGCAAGGTCGAACCGGGCGAGACTCCCGAGGCGGCCCTGGTGCGAGAACTCCGCGAGGAGCTGGGCGTGGAGACGGAGGTGGGGGACCGGATCCCGGGCGAGTGGCCCCTTCGGGTCCCGTACGTCCTCCAGGTCTGGACGGTCCGCCTGCTCCCGGGTTCCCCCGATCCCAAGCCCCTCCAGGACCACGACGAACTCCGCTGGCTGAGCCGCGACGAGCTGTGGGACGTGCCGTGGTTGGACCAGGACATCCCGGCGGTCCGGGAAGTGGCGACCAGGCTGCTTGCCTCCTAGGCGCCCCCGCATACCCCCGTTCGCACCACAGTGCGCCCCGCCGCACGGTAATCCCCACCGGATATCGGGTATGTGCCCATTAACCCCACGAAACCGGACATGGGTGTGGCCTGGGAAGTGATCGGCGTGATCGACACCGAAGGCGACTGCGCCGAGTGGTCGTTCCCCGCGGACCCCGGCGCCGTCCGTGCCGCCCGCGGAGCCGTCCGCGGACGACTGCGCGACTGGGGCCTCGACAGCATGGCCGACATCACCGCCCTGCTGGTGAGCGAACTGGTCACCAACTCCCTGCGGCACGCCACCGGCCCGATCGGCGTCCGCCTCGTCCGTCCCACCGGCCTCGACGCCGTCCTCCTGGTGGAGGTCTCCGACCCGCTCCCGGACCCGCCCCGCGAGCGCGTCGCGCTGCCGGAGGACGAGAGCGGCCGGGGTCTTCAGCTGGTCGCCCATTCCTCGCGCCGTTGGGGTACCCGCCCCGGCGCGGCCGGGAAGACGGTGTGGTTCGAGCTCGCGGTGCCCCAGTGAACGCGGCGGCGCACCGGGGGCGTACGGGGTGTACGCGTGCGCCCGCACTGTCCACCGGCTGGTTCAGGCCACTGACGGTTGTCGGAGCGGGTGGTTCGACTGCGTGTTGGCTGGTTAGAAGACTGGAAGTGTTGTCGCGGTGCGGTCCAAAAAACGCTGGGACCGTGCTGTGATCGTGAACACCGTGTTGTGCGGCGCCGTAGTGCTGGATACTGCGGGCAGCCGTTGCCGGTGACCGGTGCCGGGCGCGGTGAGCTGGAGGGGACGGTTCGCGTGAGCGAGATACCAGCGAAGGCCACGGAGTCCGAGGACCCGTCGGGCGGCGCGAGGTCACAGGCCGCATGTGAGGCCGTGGCCCCACAGGGTGACGCCATGTGGCAGAGCAGTCCGCCCGGCTCGATCTACGACTACATCAAGGTCGCGTCCTTCTCCATCGGCCCCGACGGTCTCGTCGACCAGTGGAGCCTGCGCGCCGAGCAGGTCTTCGGGATCTCCGCCGAGCAGGCGGTCGGCATGGATCCCATCGAGGCGTTCATCGACCCGGACCGGCGCGAGATCGGCCAGCGCAAGATGGCCGAGATCCTCGACGGCCGCGAGTGGACCGGCGTCGTCCCCTTCCGCTCCCCGGACGGCGAGGACGGCACCCCCGGTACGGAGGGCCTCGCCGAGGTCTATGTCATGCCGACGCGGACCGAGGACGGCGCGAAGGCCGCCGTCTGCATCGTCGTCGACGTCCGCACCCTGCGCAGCATCGAGACCGACCTCGCCGCCTCGCAGTCGATATTCGGTCAATCTCCGTTCGGTTTCCTGCTGATCGACCCCGACCTGCGGGTCCGCCGCGCCAACCAGCGGTTCGCCACCGTGTTCGGCGGGACTCCGGACGAGCACCGGGGCAAGGGTGTCCACGACTACCTGCCGCGTCCCGAGGCCGAGCGGGTGGCGGCCACCCTGCGCCGGGTCCTGGACACCGGCGACTCCATCACGGACATGCACGTCACGGGCTTCGTGCCGGGCTCCGAGGACCGCCGGCACTGGTCGGTCAACCTCTACCGGGTGCACAGCGGCTCCGGACGCCCCATCGGCATCGCCTGGCTCGCCATCGACATCACCGCCCGCCGCCAGGCCGCCCGGGAAGCCGCCGCCGCGCGGCGCAATCTCGCCCTTCTCAACGAGGCCGGTGCCCGTATCGGCAACTCCCTCGACCTGGAGACCACCGCCCGCGAACTCCTCGACGTCGTCGTCCCCGGCTTCTGCGACCTGGCGACCGTCGATCTCTACCAGGGCCTCCTGGCCGGCGACGAGACCCCGCCCGGGCTCGCGGACGGCAGCGCCGAACTGCGCCGGGTCGCCTTCGCCAGCGCCGTCTCCGACGCCCCCTTCGCCGGCTCGGGCCCGCCCATAGCGGTCGGCGCCGTCCACCACTACCCCTTCAACTCGCCCTGCGCGGACGCCCTGCGCACCGCCCGCCCGCAGTACATCCCGGCCGAGGAGGGCGGCCTCGTGCAGTCCACGCTCGCCGTGCCGATGGTCGCCCACGACACCGTCGTAGGCCTGGCGCAGTTCGCGCGGACCAAGGGCAGTGAGCCGTTCGGGGACCGGGACCGGGAGCTGGCCGTCGAGCTGGCGGCGCGGGCCGCGGTCTGTATCGACAACGCGCGGCTGTACCGGCGGGAGCACGAGCGGGCGCTGATGTTGCAGCGGTCCCTGCTGCCGCCGGGCGACCCGGTCGCCGCCGGCCTCGACATCGCCTGCCGCTACCGGCCCGGCAACTCCTCCTCCGACCGGCCCAGCGAGGTCGGCGGCGACTGGTTCGACGTCATCGAACTGCCCGGGCACCGTACGGCGTTGGTGGTCGGGGACGTCATGGGGCGCGGACTGCGTGCCGCCGTGGCGATGGGTGAACTCCGCTCCGCCGTCCGCACCCTGGCCCTTCTCGACCTCGAACCGGCGGAAGTGCTGAGCGCGTTGGACGAGATCGCGCGCGGGCTGGGAGCGCCCGGCGGTGTCCAGCAGGCCACCCGGGCCGCCCGCCGGCCCCGCGAGGCCGACCTGTCCGAGGTGTACCTGGCGACCTGCGTGTACGCCGTCTACGACTCCGTCACCCGCCGCTGCACCTTCGCCAACGCCGGTCATCTGCCGCCCGTCCTCGTCGAACCCGGCGAGGCGGCGCTGATGCTGGACGTCCCGCCGGGCATGCCGCTCGGCGTCGGCGGGGAGCCCTTCGAGGAGGTCGAGGTCGACCTTCCCGAGGGCGCTCTGCTCGCGCTCTACACGGATGGACTGGTCGAAAGCCGCGATCACCCCCTCGACGAGGGCCTCCAGGCGTTCGTGGGCGCGCTGACCGACCCGAGCCGCCCGCTGGAGGACGTCTGCGACCACGTCCTCAACACCCTCGACACCCACCACGGCGAGGACGACATCGCCCTGCTGATGGCCCGTGTCCAGGGCCTGCCCACCGACTCCGTCGGCGACTGGACCCTGCCGCGCGAGCCGCGCAGCGTGGGCCGGGCCCGGGAGTACGCGCGCGGGCAGCTGCTCAGCTGGGACCTGGAGCCGCTGGTCGACACCACGGAACTGCTGGTCAGCGAGCTGGTGACCAACGCCCTGCGGTACGGCGAGGGCGAGATCAGGCTGAGACTCCTCCTCGACCGCACCCTGGTCTGCGAGGTCTGGGACTCCGGCCTGGTCCAGCCGCGCCGCCGCCGCGCCCGCGACACCGACGAGGGCGGCCGGGGCCTGCAACTGGTCGGCCTGCTCAGCGCGGCCTGGGGCTCACGCCGTACGCCGCGCGGGAAGACGGTGTGGTTCGAACTGCCGCTGCCGGACGGCGAGACGGGCCTGACGGACCCGGCGGAGGCGTTGCTGAGCCTCTTCTAGGCACTCAGGTCAGGCGCGGCGCCCCCGGCCGCGCGGGCCGCCGAAGCTCGCCGCCGCCCCGCCGTCCAGCAGGATGCCGCCGAGCACCGCCCCGGCGATCCCGCTCTCGTGCTCGGCGGCCCCGGCGACGGGGTTGCCGTGCACGCGGACGTCCTGCTCGGCGAGGTCACGGGCCTCGACGGCGAGCGCGTCGGCGGCCACCGGGTCCTCGTCCAGCAGCCGCACCGCCTCCGCCAGCCGGGTGCGGGCCGTGGCGCCCACCGCACCCCGGTGCGTCGCGACGAAGTCGTCCGCGCCCGCCACGGCGGTCCTCGCCGCCAGCGCGGCGGCGGCCCCCAGCACCCCGGCCGTCGGTTCCGCGGCGAGCGGCGCGACCGCCCGCACGATCCGGCGCAGGGCGTCGAGCGGGTCGTAGGGAGCCTCACTCGCCAGCTCGTCCCGTACGAAGGCCAGGACGTTGTCGGCGTGCACGATCCGCGCCCGCAGCTCGCCGACGGGCACCTGGGCCCGCGCCGACCGCTGGGTCCGCGCGATCTCCGCCTCCGCGCCGGTCAGCGCGGCCGGTACCAGGGCCGCGGCCCCGGAGAGCTCCGTGCCGAGGCGTTCGACGCCGTGGAGGAAGACGGCGGCCTGGGCGATCGCGCCCTCGGCGGCGCGCAGATGCACGGCGGCCCGGTCGTGGGCGGCGAGGTCGCCGGCCTGGCGGGCCTGGTTGAGGCGGAGGGTGGCGAAGACGAGCCGGTCCTTGGCCTGCTCCCCGTATCCGGTGACCTCGGCGACGGCGGCGGGGCCGTACCGGGCGGTCAGGTCGGCGAGCAGCGCGTCGACGGCCCGGGTGCGGCCGGTGAGCGCCCGGAACCGGGTCTCGGCCAGCCCCAGCGCCTCACCCGCCCCCTGCTCCAGGCCGCGCAGCTGGTCGACGCCGGCCGCGGCCTCGTCCAGCCGCCGCCCGGCCTCCTCGCAGCGGCCCACGATCCCGGCGAGCGCGTGCTGCCGGGCCGCGGCCTCCTCCGGTACGCCGTCGTCGTACTGCTGCCGCATCCGGAAAGCGGCCCGCAGCTCGGCCTCCGCGCCCCGCAGCGCGAGGACCGTGGACGCCACCGCGCTCTCCCCGAACCGGGCCTCGACGAAGGCCAGCTCCTCACGGCTGGTGCGGACACTGTCGTCGGCGGCCACCAGCAACACCCGGGCCTGCTCGTCCAGTTCGGCCGGCGGCGGTGACGCGGCGAGCGGGGCGGGGGCGCCGCCGGGGGTGGTCCGGGTCCGGGTGCGCCGCGACCGCCGTACGTACGCGTAGCCGGCCACCACCGCCGCCGCGCCCGCGACCACCAGCGGCAGCACCAGGTCGGCGGCCGACGACTCGTCCTCCTCCTGCGCGAGGGACGGTGCGGCCGCCTGCGCGCGGCCGTCGGCCGCCGGGGCGCGGTGCTCGATCGTCATCCCCGGCAGCACCAGCCACAGCACGCCGATCAGCACACCCAGCAGGGTGTGCGCGACCCGCGCGGATATGTGCGAGGTCGCCCGCCGCGGCCGGCCCCGTATCAAGGATGACGTCACATTTCGGAGCGTATGAGCAGGAATGCGGGGGCGCGACCGGGAAGAGGCGCAGGGAGGCGGCAGGGGACGGAGAGGGGCGAGAGGTCCGTACGGGCCGGGGTGCGGTGAAATCCGGCTGCGGCTGCCGGGGCCGGATGCCAGGATCGGGCGGATGACCGCCTCCCGCCGGCCTCTCACCCGCGCCGACCTCGCCCCCCTCGCCCGCGCCGCCGTCGGCGGCAACCGCACCCTCGTCGACGCCACCCGGCTGCGCGGCGGCAGCAAGAAGGGCGTCTACCGGCTCGCCTTCGACGACGGCTTCAGCGCGATCGCCTACGTCTGGTCGCCGGACGAGGACTACTGGGACGCGGGCCCCTCCGACCTCCGCGACCCGTTCTCCCACGGCACGGGCCTCGGCCTCTTCGCCGCCGCGCACGACCGCCTGGCGGCCGCGGGCGTCCGCACACCCCGCCTGCTGCACGTCGACGCCGAGGCCCGGCAGGCGGTCGTCGAGGACCTCCCCGGAGGCAGCCTGGAAGCGGCCCTGCCCCGCGACCCGGCCCTCCTGGACCGGCTGGCGGCCCTCCTCGACATCCTGCACACCCACACCGGCCCCCGCTTCGGCAAGGTCGCCCTCGTCGACGGCGGCGGCACCTCGTACGGCACGTCGTGCGAACAGCGGGTCCTGGAGGGCGCCCTGCGCGACATCGCGGAGGTCGCCGGACGGGAGCCGCGCGCCGCCGCCGTACGGGAGCGACTGGTGGAGCGGGCGGGGGAGTTGGCGGCACGGGTCCGGCCGCGCGAGCGCCACACCCTCATCCACGGTGAACTCGGCCCCGATCACGTCCTGTTGACCCAGGACGGCGAACTCGCCCTCATCGACATCGAAGGGCTGCTCTACTTCGACGTGGAGTGGGAGCACGTCTTCCTGGAGATCCGGTTCGGGGACGCCTACGAGGCCCTCCGCGTCCCGGACCTCGACGAGGACCGGCTCCGGCTCTACCGGCTCGCCATGCGGCTGTCCCTGGTCGCCGGGCCGTTGCGGCTGCTGGACGGGGACTTTCCCTTTACGGAATTCATGCGCGGTATTGCCGAGCACAACCTGGTGCACGTCCTCGACCTGGTGCGACGATGATCGACGTGCACGAGATGTTGGTGATCGCGGCCGTCGTGGTGCTCACGGCCGGACTGGTGATCGGCGGCGCCGCGGCCACCGCCGGGTGGCTGCTGCCGGGGCGGGGGCGCGCCAAAGTGGCCCGGCCCAGGATGTGGGGGTACGGCACGCTGATCGGGCAGGCCGGGATCGGCACCTTCCTGTTCGTCGGGCCGCTCTACGGGCCGAGCATGCGGCACGTGCCGTACGCGATGGCCGGCATGGCGGTGTTCGCGCTCGGGCTGTACGTGCAGCGGCTCGCTATGAGGACCTCCTCCTGATCTTCGACCCCAGCCACACCAGCGGGTCGTACTTGCGGTCCACCGCCCGCTCCTTCAGCGGGATCAGCGCGTTGTCCGTGATCTTGATGCCCTCCGGGCAGACCTCGGTGCAGCACTTGGTGATGTTGCAGTAGCCGAGGCCGTGTTCGTCCTGGGCGGTGGTCTTGCGGTCCAGGCCCGATTTTTCCGCCGCGTCCAGCGGGTGCATGTCCAGCTCGGCCACCCGCATCAGGAAGCGCGGACCCGCGAACGCCCGCTTGTTCTCCTCGTGGTCGCGGACCACATGGCAGGTGTCCTGGCACAGGAAGCACTCGATGCACTTGCGGAACTCCTGCGAGCGGTCCACGTCCTCCTGCATCATCCGGTACTCGCCCGGCCCCAGGTCCTGCGGCGGCACGAACGCCGGGACCTCGCGCGCCTTCTCGTAGTTGAAGCCGACGTCGGTCACCAGGTCGCGGACGACGGGGAAGGCCCGCAGCGGGGTGACGGTGATCGTCTCCTCGCGGGTGAACACCGACATGCGGGTCATGCACATCAGCCGCGGCCGCCCGTTGACCTCCGCCGAGCACGAACCGCACTTGCCCGCCTTGCAGTTCCAGCGGACGGCGAGATCGGGGGCCTGGGTGGCCTGAAGGCGGTGGATGATGTCGAGGACCACCTCACCGTCGTTCACCTCGACCGTGAAGTCCTCCAGGCCGCCGCCCCGCACATCGCCCCGCCACACCTTGAACTGGGCCTTGTAGCTGCTCACTCGTACAGCTCCTCTTCGGCGAGGTACTTGACCAGCTCCTCCTTGTCGAAGAGGGCGAGCAGGTCGGCGCGGATGGGGTCGGTGGTCTCCCGGGTGAGGGCGATCTGACCGCGGACCGGGTCCGTGGCCGCCAACCCGCCCGTGGGGTCGGTCAGTCGGCACAGCAGGTTGATGTTGCGCCACGTGCGTTCCATCGCCGGGTGGTCCTCGCGGGTGTGGCCGCCGCGCGACTCGGTGCGCTCCAGCGCCGCCCGCGCCACGCACTCGCTGACCAGCAGCATGTTGCGCAGGTCGAGCGCGAGGTGCCAGCCCGGGTTGAACTGGCGGTGGCCCTCGACCCCGGCGCGTCGGGCCCGTACCCGCAGGTCCGCCAGCTTCTCCAGGGCCTGCGCCATCTCGGCCTCGCGGCGGATGATGCCGACCAGGTCGTTCATGGCCTGCTGGAGCTCCTGGTGGAGGGTGTACGGGTTCTCCGGCGGGCGCCCGTCCTCCTCGCCCGGCGCCGGTCCCTCCGCCGAGAACGGCCGCAGCGCCTCCGCCGCCGCCGAGTCGACCTGGTCGTCGTCCACCGCGGGGCGCTCGAAGGCGAGGGAGGCCGCGTACTCGGCGGCGTGCAGGCCCGCCCTGCGGCCGAACACCAGCAGATCGGAAAGGGAGTTGCCGCCGAGCCGGTTGGAGCCGTGCATGCCGCCCGCGACCTCACCGGCCGCGTACAGCCCGGGCACCCCGCGGGCCGCCGCGCTGTCCGAGTCGACCGCGATGCCGCCCATCACGTAGTGACAGGTCGGCCCGACCTCCATCGCCTCCGCGGTGATGTCGACGTCCGCCAGCTCCTTGAACTGGTGGTACATGGACGGCAGTCGGCGCTTGATGACGTCGGCGGGCATGCGCGTCGACACGTCCAGGAACACGCCGCCGTGCGGGGAGCCGCGGCCCGCCTTCACCTCGGAGTTGATGGCGCGGGCCACCTCGTCGCGGGGGAGCAGCTCGGGCGGACGCCGGTTGTGGTCCGGGTCCTCGTACCAGCGGTCGCCCTCCTCCTCCGACTCGGCGTACTTCTCCTTGAAGACGTCCGGGACGTAGTCGAACATGAACCGCTTGCCCTCGGAGTTCCTGAGCACCCCGCCGTCGCCGCGCACCGACTCGGTGACGAGGATGCCCTTCACCGACGGCGGCCAGACCATGCCCGTCGGGTGGAACTGCACGAACTCCATGTTCAGCAGCGGGGCGCCCGCGAGCAGGGCGAGTGCGTGGCCGTCGCCGGTGTACTCCCACGAGTTCGACGTCACCTTGAACGACTTGCCGATGCCGCCGGTCGCGATGACGACGGAAGGCGCCTCCAGGACGAAGAAACGGCCGGACTCGCGCTCGTAGGCGAAGACGCCACTCACGCGTGAGCCGTCCTTCAGGACACGGGTGACCGTGCACTCCTGGAAGACCTTGAGCCGGGACTCGTAGTCGCCCGTCTCGCGGTGGTCCTGCTGTTGCAGCGAGACGATCTTCTGCTGGAGGGTCCGGATGAGTTCGAGGCCCGTGCGGTCGCCGACGTGGGCGAGGCGCGGGTACTCGTGGCCGCCGAAGTTGCGCTGGGAGATCCGGCCGTCCTTCGTACGGTCGAACAGCGCGCCCCAGGTCTCCAGCTCCCACACCCGCTGCGGGGCCTCCTGGGCGTGCAGCTCGGCCATCCGCCACTGGTTGAGGAACTTCCCGCCGCGCATGGTGTCGCGGAAGTGCACCTGCCAGCTGTCGTGCTCGTTGGCGTTCGCCATCGCCGCCGCGATGCCGCCCTCGGCCATCACCGTGTGCGCCTTGCCGAACAGCGACTTGCAGATGACTGCCGTACGGGCGCCACGCTCGCGCGCCTCGATGGCGGCGCGGAGGCCGGCGCCCCCGGCACCGACCACGACGACGTCCCACTCCTGGCGGTCGACCACGGACATCAGAACAACCTCGGATCGTCGAAGGCGCCGGAGGCGACCAGGTAGACGTAGAAGTCGGCGAGTGCCACGCTCACCAACGACGCCCAGGCCAGCAGCATGTGACGGGCATTCAGCTTCCCGACCCACTGCCAGGCCCGGTAGCGCACGGGATGCCGGGAGAAGTGCTTGAGCTGCCCGCCGACGATGTGCCGGCAGGAGTGGCAGGAGAGGGTGTACGCCCAGATCAGCACGATGTTGACCAGGAACACCAGGGTGCCCAGGCCCATGTGGCCCCACGCGTAGTGCTCGTCGCGGAAGGAGAGCACGGTGTCGTAGGTCAGGATCCCGGCGACGACGAGCGCGGCGTAGAAGAAGTACCGGTGGATGTTCTGCAGGATCAGCGGGAAGCGGGTCTCGCCGGTGTACTTCTTGTGCGGCTCGGCCACCGCGCAGGCCGGCGGGGACGCCCAGAAGCCCCGGTAGTAGGCCTTGCGGTAGTAGTAGCAGGTCAGGCGGAAGCCGAGCGGGAAGATCAGGATGAGGATCGCGGGGGAGATGCCCCACCAGCCGCCGAAGATCTCCCAGTTGGGCCCGGAGCGCATCGTCTCGCACCGCTCGGCCAGACAGGGCGAGTAGAACGGCGAGACGTACGGCGCCGCGTAGTAGTCCGTGTCCGCGAAGGCCCGCCAGGTCGAGTAGACGACGAAGGCCAGCAGCCCGGCGGCGGTGGCCGCGGGCGCCAGCCACCAGCGGTCGGTCCGCAGATGAGGGGCGGTGATCGCGGCGCGCGTACCGGACCGTACGCCGCCGCTGTTCGGATGAGGTTCCGTACCAGTGGCCAATTCATGACTCCGGTCGGTGTGGAGGGGCGGCTCAGTGGCCGGGCCCGTGATGGGCGCCGAGACCCTCGTCGTCCGAGTCCGTCCACAGGGTGTTGTCGTACGGGGTGTCGGGGATGGAGACGAGATCGGTCCGCTTCGACTGGGCGAGCGCGGGATCGGCGTCCCTGAGCAGGGCGAGGCTCTCGCGCAGGCGGTCGGTGTCGACGCGGACGCGGCGCATCTCCAGACCACCGCTGCCGAGTTGCTGCTCCAGGCGCTTCACATACCGGTGCAGTTCGTCGAGGCAGCGCTGGGCTGACGCCAGTTCGTCGTGCAGGGCCATGACGTGACCTCACTTAGGGCGGCAACGTTCATGTGCGCCTGCGAGTGTTGCGCGTCACACCGGCCCATGTGAAGGGACGTGCATGGATTGGCGGATCGTGTGCCTCCGTGCGCGCCCCCTGGATGCCGTCCATTGCGCCGCACGGGTGGGCTTCCGGGCGGTCTGCGCCGTGTCGCCACCGCCTGCCGAACCCTTTCCTCTTCAGTGGCCGCATACATCTGATCAGCTCCATATACCGCCAAACGTGATCGAAACCAGGCGGCGCACCCCCGGAGGTAGACGGCATGTCCCACGACGGCGTCGCACCGCGCGCTGTGATGCGCTCGGTCGCCTTCCTGAGCGCCGGCGCGCTCGCGGTCCCGCTGCTCGCCGGGTGCAGTTCCGAGGACCCGGCCGGCAAGCCGCTCGCGGCGTCGGACATCGGGTTCGCCGACCGCTCCCTGGTCGCCGACGGCGGCACCCTGCGCTGGGCCGTGGACTCCGTGCCGGACACCCTCAACACCTTCCAGTCGGACGCCGACGCCACCACCACCCGCGTCGCCCAGGCCGTCCTGCCGGCCATGTACCGGCTCGACGCGAACGGGCGCCCGCAGCTCGACGCCGACTACCTGGAGAAGGCCGAGGTCGTCGAGACCGAGCCCCGCCAGGTCGTGCTGTACAAGCTGAACCAGCAGGCCGTCTGGAGCGACGGCCGCGAGATCGGCGCCGCCGACTTCGCCGCCCAGTGGCGCGCCCTGTCCGGCAAGGACACCGCCTACTGGACGGCCCGCAACGCCGGCTACGACCGCATCGAGAAGATCGAGCGCGGCAAGAACGACCTCGAGGTCAAGGTCACCTTCGCGCGGCCGTACGCCGACTGGAAGTCGCTGTTCTCCCCGCTGTACCCGAAGGACGTCATGGGCACCCCGGACTCCTTCAACGACAGCGCCCGCAAGAAGCTCAAGGTCACCGCAGGTCCCTTCGCGCTGGAGAAGGTCGACCGCAAGGACGACGAGGTCACCCTCGCCCGCAACCCGCGCTGGTGGGGCCACCCCGCCAAGCTCAACGAGATCGTGCTGCGCGCCGTACCCCGCGACAAGCGGGCCGCCGCGCTCGCCGCCGGTGAACTCGACCTGGCCGAGATCGACCCGGAGTCCGTCAAGCGGATCACCGTGGCGGCGAAGGGCACGCGGAGCGCCACCCCGCTGATGGGACCCGGCAGCAACCTCAGTGCCGCCGACGCCCTGCGCTCCTGGGCCGTCGCCAAGGGCACCGACGAGGAGGCCGCCGACGACGAGATCAGCGCCCGCGAGAAGCAGCGCGAGGAAGCCGCCGCGTACGCCCGGCAGCAGCAGGCCCTGCGCGGCTTCGAGGTGCGCCGCTCCCTGGAGCCCGCCTACACCCAGCTGGCCCTCAACGGCGCCGAGGGCCCCCTCGCCGACGAGCGGGTCCGCCGTGCCGTGGCCCGCGCCATCGACCGCGAGGCCCTCGCCTCGGCCGTGCTCACCCCGCTCGGTCTGCCCGCCGAGCCGGTCGGCAGCCACCTCGCGCTCTCCGGGCAGGCCGCCTACGCCGACAACAGCGGCGCCCTCGGCGGCCAGGACACCGCGGAGGCGCAGGCCCTCCTCGCGGACGCCGGCTGGGTGCCGGGCGGTCCGCTGAAGGAGGAGAAGAAGAAGGGCGACAAGGCCGCCGGGTCCAAGGGCGAGAAGACCGCCGGGTCCAAGGGCGAGAAGGACTCCTCGGACGAGGAGGAGTCCGAGGACGGGACGTACATCGTCGGCGAGGACGACAAGGCGCCGCGCGAGGCCGACAAGGCGCTCCGCGAGGCGGACCGGGAGAAGAAGCAGGACCCCAGGAAGCACCAGGAGAGCGGGGACGGCTCCCAGCACCTCGCGCAGGACGGCAAGCAGTACGCGAACAAGCTGACGCAGGGCGGCGCCCCCGGCGCCTACGCCCCCCGCGGCACCGCCGCGCCGGCGGGCGCCGCGGCCGGGGCGCTCGCCAAGGACGGCAAGCCGCTCACGCTCCGCTTCGTGCTGCCGTCCGGGCCCGGCTCGCAGACCCTGCGCACGGTGGCCGACCGGATCTCCGGGATGCTCCAGAAGGTCGGTATCCGCACCGAGATCACCAAGGTCGCGGACGAGAGCTACTTCAAGGACCACATCGCGTCCGGCCAGTTCGACCTCGCCCTGTACTCCTGGCCCGCGTCCGCCTTCCCCGCCACCGACGCCCGGCCCATCTACGCCAAGCCGGTCCCGGCGGCCGACGGTTCCCTGAACGTCGAGCAGAACTACACCCGGGTCGGCACCGACCAGGTGGACCAGCTCTTCGACCAGGCCGTCTCCACGCTGGACGAGGACGAGAGCCGGGGCCTGATCCGCAAGGCCGACTCCCGGATCTGGGCCGCCGCCGGCTCGATCCCGCTGTACCAGCGGCCCCAGCTGACGGCCGCGCGCACGAACATCGCCAACGCCGGCGCCTTCGGCTTCCAGACCCCGGTGTTCGAGGACATGGGCTTCCTGCGGAAGGGCGCAGCGCACCCCTCGGCGAGCCCCACGGAGAAGTAGGGGATCATTCTCCGCATGTACATGCGGAGACGGACGTGGGTGGCGGGGGCGGCGCTGGTCGCCCTCGCGGCAGGACTGACGGCGTGCAGTGACTCGGACACGCGGGCGGGATCCTGCACGGACGGGACGTACACCTGGTCGGGCGTCGAGCGCACGCAGAAGGTGACCAAGCTCGCCGCCCCCATAACGATCGCGAGGACGACGGCGTCCTACAAGGCCCCGCTCGAGGTCATCGACACCGTCGTCTACAGCCGGACGGTCACCCCCGTGCCGCCCGGCGCGGGGAGATCGGGAGTACTCGCGGCGCTGGACGAGCACCTGGACGTCGACGAGTCGAAGGCCGGCGCGCGAGGGGTGGTGGACACCCGGCACGGGGACTCCTACGTGGAGGGGACGGCGCTGCACAAGGGCGCCTACTACGCCTGGAGCTACGTCGATCTCGTCGACGCCGACTTCACGTACACCTGCGAGGACGTCGACCCGGTGAAGGGGCATGTGCGCACCTGGGACGAGATCGGCTCCGACCTCCGGCCCTGCGCCGAGGCCGCGCCGAGCGACAGTGGCCGGGAGGCCGCCGCCCGCCGCTGTCCGACCGGCTCGAAGGCCGCGCGGGAGGCCTGAAACCGGCCCCCGGAGGCCGCCTCTGTCAATCCCACGTACCATGGGGTGAGGCCGTGGCATGTACAGCCCGGCAGGGTCCGCGTAACACAGACGTACGCGCAGGCCCCTTCCACACCACTCCGGGAGTACGCCGCACTATGGCCACGCGCCACGACATCCGCAATGTCGCCATCGTCGCCCACGTCGACCACGGCAAGACCACCATCGTCGACGGCATGCTGAAGCAGGCCGGCGCCTTCGCCGCGCACCAGCTCGAAGGCGTCGACGACCGCATGATGGACTCGAACGACCTGGAGCGTGAGAAGGGCATCACGATCCTGGCCAAGAACACGGCGGTGAAGTACCACCCGAAGGACGGGGGGGACGTCATCACCATCAACATCATCGACACCCCCGGCCACGCCGACTTCGGTGGCGAGGTCGAGCGCGGCCTGTCCATGGTCGACGGTGTCGTCCTGCTCGTCGACGCCTCCGAGGGCCCGCTGCCGCAGACCCGCTTCGTGCTGCGCAAGGCGCTCCAGCAGCGTCTGCCCGTCATCCTGTGCATCAACAAGACGGACCGTCCGGACTCCCGGATCGACGAGGTCGTCAACGAGACGTACGACCTCTTCCTCGACCTGGACGCGGACGAGGAGCAGATCGAGTTCCCGATCGTCTACGCCTGCGGCCGTGACGGCATCGCGTCGCTGACCAAGCCGGAGAACGGCACGGTCCCGGCCGACTCCAACAGCCTGGAGCCGTTCTTCTCGACGATCCTCCAGCACATCCCGGCCCCGACCTACGACGAGGACGCGCCGCTCCAGGCGCACGTCACCAACCTGGACGCCGACAACTTCCTCGGCCGTATCGCGCTGCTCCGCGTCGAGCAGGGCGAGCTGCGCAAGGGCCAGACCGTCACGTGGATCAAGCGCGACGGCTCCATGTCCAACGTGCGCATCACCGAGCTGCTGATGACCGAGGCGCTCACCCGCAAGCCCGCCGAGGTGGCAGGACCCGGTGACATCTGCGCCGTCGCCGGTATCGCGGACATCATGATCGGCGAGACCCTCGCGGACCCCGAGAACCCGATCCCGCTCCCGCTGATCACGGTCGACGAGCCCGCGATCTCCATGACGATCGGCACCAACACCTCGCCGCTGGTCGGCCGGGGCGGCACCGGCAAGGGCGCCGACAACAAGGCGGCCGTCAAGGACCGCAAGGTCACCGCCCGTCAGGTCAAGGACCGCCTCGACCGCGAGCTGATCGGTAACGTCTCGCTGCGCGTCCTCGACACCGAGCGTCCCGACGCCTGGGAGGTCCAGGGCCGTGGTGAGCTCGCGCTCGCCATCCTGGTCGAGCAGATGCGCCGTGAGGGCTTCGAGCTGACCATCGGCAAGCCGCAGGTCGTCACCAAGGAGGTCGACGGCAAGACGTACGAGCCCGTCGAGCGCATGACGATCGACGTGCCCGAGGAGCACATGGGCGCGGTCACGCAGCTCATGGGCGTCCGCAAGGGCCGGATGGACAACATGTCCAACCACGGCTCGGGCTGGGTGCGCATGGAGTTCGTCGTGCCGTCCCGCGGTCTCATCGGCTTCCGGACCGAGTTCCTGACCCAGACCCGCGGTACGGGCATCGGGCACTCCATCCACGAGGGCTTCGAGCCCTGGTTCGGCAACCTCCAGACCCGTAACAACGGCTCCCTGGTCGCCGACCGCGCCGGTGCCGTCACCGCCTTCGCGATGACGAACCTCCAGGAGCGCGGCGTGCTCTTCACCGAGCCGGGCACCGAGGTGTACGAGGGCATGATCGTCGGCGAGAACTCGCGCTCCGACGACATGGACGTCAACATCACCAAGGAGAAGAAGCTCACGAACATGCGGTCGTCCTCGGCCGACTCGTTCGAGGCGATCGTCCCGCCGCGCAAGCTGTCGCTGGAGCAGTCGCTGGAGTTCTGCCGCGACGACGAGTGCGTCGAGGTCACTCCGGAGGCCGTTCGCATCCGCAAGGTGAACCTGGACGCCCGCGAGCGCGCCCGCGCCGCGAGCCGCGCCAAGCACGGCTGATCGACGGTCGGTTCCAGAGCCCGGGTGCCCCCATCTTGGGGGCGCCCGGGCTTTTTGCAACTCATTTTTTCGGTCAGATGGCTGTGCAGGGCCGGTGAAGGATGTCCGTAATGCGGAGATCCTCGCCCGATACCCATGTAACACGTCCGTTTCGTGGCCTTCTTTCACCAGACAGTTTGTCCAGATTTTGGAAGATGTACGGGCCAGCTGTGACTGAATTGAGATTTAAGAACAGTGGTCGGTCCATGGCTCATGGCAGATAGTTAGCCGCGTAGCGCTCGGGTCAATGGGTCTCGCGCCGTGGGGACGGCGCCGACTCACGAGCACCAGGGGGTGCCTGACCCTCCGTCAGGGGTGTCGGAGGAAAGGCGTGCAACCCCCTCCTGTTGGTGAACACGTGGAGTCATGAGGAGGAGTCCCATGCGCGGTGTCACAAGCACCAGGTGGGTCACAGCGTCCGCAAGTTGCGTCAACTCCGCGCCGGCGTGCGGCGATCGGCTCTGAGGAGCTCCGCTCCCGCCCCTACGCGCGTCAGGCTGCGGCTTCTTCCGCTGCCGTGACACGCCGCTGACGCTTCTTCATGATCCGATCCGCGATCTCGCACACCCTTGTGCCGGTCGCCGGTTCGGCACACCCACACCTGTGAAATGGGCGAACTGTGACCAGTCCTATCGACATCGAAGGCGGCGGGACCTCGGTCGTCGTCGACGGCGACCAGCAGCCGAAGAGCAAGCCCGAGGAGGCCAAGCAGCTCGAAGGCCGCTCTCCCGGGCAGTTGATGTGGATCCGCTTCAAGCGCGACCGCACCGGAGTGATCTCGGCCTACGTCGTGATCTTCTTCTTCGTGGTCGGCCTCGCGGCCCCCCTGATCGCGAAGCTCTACGGCAAAGACCCGTACACGGTGTTCGCCGACGAACGCCCCGAGCTCTTCGACAGCGCGGGCGTGCCCCTCCAGCCCAACGGCGGTATCAGCGGCGAGTTCTGGTTCGGCCTGGAGCCCGGCAACGGCTACGACGTCTTCACCAAGCTGCTCTACGGCATCCGCAACTCCCTGATGATCTCGCTCGCGGTCACCGTCGCGACCGTGCTGACGGGCATCGTCCTGGGTGTCGCGGCCGGCTATCTCGGCGGCAAGCCCGACCAGTTGATCAGCCGGGTCATCGACTTCCTCCTCGCCTTCCCGGCCCAGCTGTTCTTCATCGCGAGCATGCCGGTCGTGGTCTCGCTGTTCGTCAGCCCGCGCGACGAGACGCCGGTGTACGTCCGGGTCGTCGCCCTCATCGCCGTGCAGTGGGTGCTGGGCTGGATGAGCCTCGCCCGCATCCTGCGCGGCACCACACTCGCCCTGCGAGAACGGGAGTTCATCGAGGCCGCCAAGGTCAGCGGGGCGTCCCCGGTGCGGATCATCCGCAAAGAGATCCTGCCGAACGTGGTCACCCCGATCCTGGTGCAGTCGACGTACATGCTGCCCAACTTCGTGACCGCGGAGGCCGGTCTGAGCTTCCTCGGGGTCGGGATCGTCGAACCGACGCCGGACTGGGGGCAGATGTTCTCCAAGGCGTCTACCGAACTCGTGATGCAGAACGACATCACCTACATGTTCTTCCCGGGCATCTCGATGATCATCTTCATCGTGGCGTTCAACCTGCTCGGGGACTCGGTCAGGGACGCCTTCGATCCCAAGACGGCGCGCTGACCGACAAGTTGTGGGCGTCTCCGCCCGACTGAGACCGACGGCTCCCACCGGGCCCGGTCCGCACTTCAACTCGCAACGGTGACACAAGATGGGTGGAATCTGAGTGATGGGTAAGGGTGGACGCCACGCGTACGCCGCGCTCTCACTGCTGGCGGCGGGGGCTCTCGTGCTCACCGGCTGCAGCGAGGGTGGCAGCAAAGGCAGCGACAACGACAAGCAGGACAAGGAGAACGCGCAGCGTCAGCAGGCCGGCATCTCCTTCGGCGACGCCAAGGACTCCACGGGTCCAGCCGCCGAGCTCCCCGGCGCCAAGTCCGGCGGCACCGTCACGGTGCTCCAGCGGGACAGCTTCGCGCACCTCGACCCGGGCCAGATCTACGTCTCCGACGAGATGGCGCTCTCGCAGCTGATCCACCGCGGACTGACCGCGTACAAGGCCACCAGCGACGACGGCAAGAAGCACGAGGTCGTCGGCGACCTGGCCACCGACAGCGGTACCACCACCGACGGCGGCAAGACCTGGAAGTACACGCTGAAGGACGGGATCAAGTGGGCCGACGGCTCCGCGATCACCGCCAAGGACGTCCGGCAGACCTTCGAGCGGCTCTTCGCGCCGTTCATCTCCAACGGCCCGACGTACATCCAGCAGTGGCTCGCCAACACCCCGGGCACCGAGTACCGCAAGCTCCTCCCGGACGGCCCCTACAAGGGCAAGCACCTCCCGGACACCGTCCTGGAGACGCCCGATGACAAAACCATCGTCTTCAAGTTCAAGTCGGCCAAGCCCGACCTGCCGTACGCGCTCGCCATGGCGGGCTACTCCATCGTGTCCGCCGAGAAGGACACCAAGGTCAAGTACGACAAGTCCCCGATGACCTCCGGTCCTTACAAGATCTCGGAGTTCAAGTCCGGCAAGACGATGACGCTGGTCAAGAACACCAACTGGGACCCGAAGACCGACGCGGTCCGGCACCAGTACGTCGACCAGTTCAACATCGAGTTCAACAAGCAGTTCGAGGACTCGACCAAGGCCATCCTCGACGACACCGGCGCCAACGCGACGGCGATCAGCTTCAGCAACCAGGTCGACGCGGGCAACCTGACCAAGGTCCTCGGCGACGCCTCGCTGAAGAACCGCACGGTCTCCGGCTACCAGCCGTACGTGGGCCAGATGAACATCAACCTGTCCCAGCCGGAGATGCAGGACAAGACGGTCCGCGAGGCCATCGCCTACGCCCTGCCGATCACGCCGTTCGTCCGTGCCTTCGGCGGCACCGACGCGATGGAGGTCGCCGGCGGTCTGATCAGCCCGACCGTCTCCGGCTACGACCCCAAGTTCGACCCGTTCGGCAAGAAGGCCAAGCCCGCCGGTGACCCGGCCAAGGCCAAGCAGCTGCTGGAGAAGGCCGGCAAGACCGGTCTGAAGCTCACCTTCGGCTACATCAACACCCCCGAGGGCCAGCAGTACTCCACCGCCATGGCGGCGGGCCTGGAGAAGGCCGGCTTCGACGTGCAGCGCCAGGAGATCCCGGCCGAGACCTACTACGACCAGGTCAGCAAGGTCAAGAACAACTACGACATCTTCCACACCGCGTGGGGTGCCGACTGGCCGAGCGCCTCGACCGTCATCCCGCCGCTGTACGACGGCCGCCAGATCCAGGACGGCTCCTCGAACTACTCGCACATCAACGACCCGAAGGTGAACGCCGACATCGACAAGGCGAACACCATCACCGACCCGATCAAGGCCGCCGAGGCCTGGAACAAGATCAACGAGTACATCGTGAAGGATGTCGTCTCCAACATCCCGACGGCGTACTACAAGCAGACCCAGATCGCCGGATCCAAGATCGGTGGCCTCGCGTACGACGACGTCATCGGCGGCGTCGACCCGCGCAGGCTCTTCGTGAAGTAACCCGTCCAAGCGGCGTCAGGTGCGCCCCGTCCCGTGACGGGGCGCACCGCGCCGCCCAGGCTTCGCCCGAAAGCTGCCACTGAGATGCTGCGCTTCCTCCTCCGCCGGATCCTCGGCTCATTCGTGATCCTGGTCCTGCTGACCGTGGTCGCCTTCCTGCTCTTCTTCGGCATGCCCCGCGACCCGGCGCTGCTGATGTGCGGCAAGACCTGCACGCCCGACGCGCTGGCGAACATCCACCACACGCTCGGGCTCGACAAGTCGATCCCGGAACAGTTCTGGATCTTCCTGTCCGGACTGGTCACCGGACGCAACGACTTCGAGCAGGGCCCCTGCCCCGCCCCGTGTTTCGGGTACTCGTACCACACCAACGAGCAGGTCTGGTCGACCCTGATGGACCGACTGCCGCTCACCCTCTCGCTCGCGGCCGGCGCCACCGTCGTCTTCCTGTTCGTCGGACTCGGCACCGGACTGCTCGCCGCCTGGAAGCGCGGCACCTTCGTGGACAAGTCGTTCACCGCCGGGTCCATGGTGCTCAGTTCGATGCAGATCTACTTCCTGGGCCCGCTGGCGCTGGCGATCCTCGTCTACCAGACCCACATCTTCGAGGAGCCGGACTACACCCCGCTCACCGACAACCCCGCCGCCTGGTTCACCGGGCTGATCATCCCCTGGGCCGTGCTCTCCACGATCTTCGCCGCGCAGTACACCCGTATGGCACGCTCCTCGATGATCGAGCAGCTCCAGGAGGAACACGTCCGCACCGCCCGGGCCAAGGGCATGAGCGGCCGCTACGTCTTCTTCCGCTACGCCTGGCGTGGTTCGCTGATCCCCATCATCACCATCCTCGGCATCGACCTCAGCTCGCTGCTCGGCGGCGCGATCATCACCGAGTACACCTTCGGACTGCCCGGCCTCGGACGGCTCGCGGTGGAGTCGGTGCAGTTCAGCGATCTGCCGCTGCTGCTCGGCGTGATGCTGTTCTCGGCCGCCGTGATCCTGCTGTGCAACATCGTCGTCGACGCCTGCTACGCCTTCATCGACCCGCGCGTGCGGCTGTCCTAGGAGCTCTGTCGTGACCACTCTGACCAAGGAGGCCGGGGCACCCGTCCCGTCCGACGCGGGCGCCTTCCTCTCGGTGCGCGACCTGCACGTCAGCTTCCGCACCGAGGACGGCATGGTCCGCGCCGTCGACGGACTCTCCTTCGACCTGGAGCGCGGCAAGACCCTCGGCATCGTCGGCGAGTCCGGCTCCGGCAAGTCCGTGACCAACCTGACGATCCTCGGGCTGCACAACCCGAAGTTCACCACCGTCGAGGGCGAGATCCTCCTGGAAGGCCGGGAGTTGACCACGGCTCGCGAGTCCGAGCTGGAGAAGCTGCGCGGCAACAAGGTCGCCATGATCTTCCAGGACCCGCTCACCGCGCTGTCGCCGTACTACACGGTGGGCCGGCAGATCGCCGAGCCGTTCATGAAGCACACCGGTGCCTCGAAGAAGGCCGCCTGGGACCGTGCGGTGGAGATGCTCGGCAAGGTCGGCATCCCCAACCCCAAGGAACGCGCGAAGGACTACCCGCACCAGTTCTCCGGCGGTATGCGTCAGCGCGCGATGATCGCCATGGCCCTGGTCTGCGACCCGGACCTGCTGATCGCCGACGAGCCGACCACCGCGCTCGACGTGACGGTGCAGGCCCAGATCCTCGACCTCCTGAAGGACCTCCAGCAGGAGTTCGGCTCCGCGATCATCTTCATCACCCACGACCTCGGCGTCATCGCCGACATGGCCGACGACATCATGGTGATGTACGCGGGCGGCGCGATCGAACGCGGTACGACGAACGAGGTCCTGCGCTCGCCCCAACACCCGTACACCTGGGGCCTGCTGAACTCGATGCCGCGCCTCGACTCGGACCTCGCGGCCCCGCTGGCCCCCATCCCGGGCGCCCCGCCCTCGCTCCTCAACCCCCCGTCCGGCTGCCGCTTCCACCCGCGCTGCACCTTCCAGGACCGGGTCGGCGGCACCCGCTGCACCGACGAACGCCCCTTGCTGGCCCCGGACCGCGCCTCCGCCTGCCATCTCACGGCGGACCAGAAGCGGACCATCTTCATCGAAGAGATCAAGCCCAGCCTGGGCTAGTCGTCGCCCCAGTCCTAGGAGGACACGTCATGAAAGAGGACCTCGTCCTCCCGGCCCCGCGCGAGGCGGTCGCCGACTCGTCCGGCGATCCGCTCCTCGTGGTCGAGGGGCTCACCAAGCACTTCCCGGTCAAGGGCGGCTTCCCGATCCGGCGCACGGTCGGCGCGGTGCAGGCCGTCGACGGCATCGACCTGACCGTGAACGTCGGCGAGAGCTTCGGCCTGGTCGGCGAGTCCGGCTGCGGCAAGTCCACGACCGGCCGCCTGATCACCCGGCTGCTGGAGCCGACGGCGGGGAAGATCTCGTACCGCGGCAAGGACATCACCCATGCCAGCCGCAAGGAATTGGCGCCGATCCGCTCCGAGATCCAGATGATCTTCCAGGACCCGTACTCGTCGCTGAACCCGCGGCAGACGGTCGGCAAGATCATCTCGGGTCCGATGGAGATCAACGACATCAACCCGGAGGGCGGCCGCGAGAAGCGGGTCCGTGAGCTCCTGGAGATCGTCGGCCTCAACCCCGAGCACTACAACCGCTTCCCGCACGAGTTCTCCGGCGGCCAGCGCCAGCGCATCGGCGTGGCACGCGCGCTGGCCCTGGAGCCGAAGCTGATCGTCGCGGACGAGCCGGTCTCGGCGCTCGACGTGTCGATCCAGGCGCAGGTCGTGAACCTGCTCCAGAAGGTGCAGCAGGAGCTGGGCATCGCGTTCCTGTTCATCGCCCACGACCTGGCGGTGGTACGGCACTTCTCGCAGCGGGTCGCGGTCATGTACCTCGGCAAGGTGATCGAGGTCGGCGACCGCGAGTCCATCTACACCCGCCCCCGTCACCCCTACACCCACGCCCTGCTGTCCGCGGTCCCCGAGGTGAACCTCGGGGAGGAGACGGAGGCGGGCGGGCGTGAGCGGATCCGGCTGGCCGGTGACGTGCCGTCGCCGATCTCGCCGCCGTCCGGCTGCCGGTTCCGGACGCGGTGCTGGAAGGCGCAGGACAAGTGCGCGACGGAGGAACCGCCGTTGATCCGGATCTCCGGCAACCACGAGGGCCATCTGACGGCCTGCCACTTCCCGGAGGACCCGACGATCGAGGCGCGGGACGAGGACATCGTGCTGGATCCGGCGCTGGCGGCGCTGGAGGAGGGGCTGAACGACGACTAGGCGCCGTGTGAAAGGCCGCTGAAAGACCAGGGAAAGACCCCTGTCCGAGGCTGGGTGGCAGAAGCGGGACGGCCGTTACCGACGGCCGCCCGCGGCATCCGATCCATCGGAAAGGGAGACCACCGTGGAGCACACCACGCACGCCGAGACCTTCGGTGACCAGGGCACGCTCGGCACCTCCGAGGCCCCGCAGCAGCCCGAGTTCATCGAGGTCCGGCTCCTGGACAAGATCGAGACGATCCAGAACAAGCAGATCGACAGCTGACAACGGCAGACCCCGGCGGCGGACCAGGTCCGCCGCCGGGGTCGTTTCCGAAGGAGACGCCCGTGCAGCTGCCACGGATCAAGGCGGAGCACACCCCGCATCGCTTCGACGACGGAACCCTCCGGCTCGGCGGCGGGGTCTACGGAGTCGCGGCGGAGATCGCCGATCCGCACGGCTGGGTCTGGGACGCGCTCACCCTCCTCGACGGCACCACACCGCCGGACCGGATCGAGCGCACCCTCGCGGACAGCCACCCCGCGCTGGGCCCCGAAGGCGCCCGGCGGCTGCTCGCCGAACTGCTGGACACCGGCTATGTCGAGGACGCCGCCACCCCTCCTCCGGACGGCCTCACCGACCGCGAGCGCGAGCGGTACAGCAGGAACCACACCTACTTCCGGTACGTCGACCTGCGCCCCGGCAGCGATGCCTGGTCCTCCCAACTGCGCCTCAAGCAGGCCCGCGTGACCGTGCTGGGCGTGGGCGGCGCGGGCAGCCACGCCGCGTGGGCGCTCGCCGCCGCCGGGGTGGGCGAGCTGCACCTCGTGGACCCCGACGTGGTCGAGGAGTCCAACCTCAGCCGGCAGGTGCTCTACACCGAGGCCGACCTCGGCCGCCCCAAGGCGGAGACGGCGGCCCGCCGCCTCGCGGCCGTGAACTCGGCCGGCCGCTACACCCACGAGAGCCGTCGCGCCGACACCGAGGCCGCGCTCACCGAACTCGTGCGGGACCGGGACGTCTTCGTGCTGTGCGCGGACGAGCCCCGCGGCGACCTGATCCGGAAGATGACGAACCGGGTCTGCGCGGCCCTGGGCGTGCCGTGGGTGTCCGCCGGCTACAGCGGCCCCCTGGCCACGGTCGGGGTGTACGCACCCGAAGGCCCCTGCTTCGAGTGCGTCGGCGCCGGCGAGGAGGCCAAGCTCAAACCCGGGTGGACCCCGCACCTGGGCACCGCCGGCGCGCTCGCCCCGGCCGCCGGGATCTCCGGACAGCTCATCGCCCACGAGGTCATCGCCCTGCTCACCGGCATCGGCGCCACCCCGCCCGGCTATGTGCGCGGGGTGAACCTGATCGCGCCCGACCAGCATGTCTTCGTACGGCACCCGGCCCGGACCGACTGCCCGGTGTGCGGGCCGTGACGGCCGCCGCGCCGCCGGAGCCGGACCCCACAGTGGTCCTGTATCCGCTGGAGATGCGGCAGGACCGGGACGAGTGGATCGTCGGACGGCAGGGCAACGACCAGGTCGTCGCCCTGCCCGAGATCGGCATCAACGCGCTCCGGCTGCTCGCCGAGGGACGCACCGTGGGCCAGACCCGCGGCGCGCTGCGCCAGGACACCGGCCGGGACCTCGATGTCGAGGCGTTCGCCGAGTCGCTGGCCGCCGCCGGCCTGGTCGCCGCGATCGGGACCCGGCGCTTCGAGACCGCGCCGGTCCCGGTCTCCCTGCCCCGGCTGCGGCAACACCACGTCCGCTGGGTGCTCGCTCCCATTCTCCATGTCGCCCTCCTCGCCGTCCCCGTGGCCGGACTCGTGGCCGTCGTGCTGCGCGGGCGCTCCCTGCCCACCTGGGACGACCTGGTGTGGGCGCGCCTGGGCACCGTCAACCTCCTCGTGCAGTCGCTCGCCGCCTGGTGTCTGATCGGCCTGCACGAACTGGCGCACCTGGTGACCGCGCGGGCCGCCGGGGTCGCCGGGCGGGTCCGGCTGGGCACCCGTCTGCAATTCCTGGTGGCGCAGACCGAGGTGTCCGGGATCTGGCTCAAGGGCCGCCGCGCGCGGCTCACCGTGTATCTGTCCGGGCTCGCCGTGGACGCCGCCGTCTGGGGCGGCTGCCTGCTCGCCCTCGCGGCCGGCGCCGACTCGCCCCTGCTGCCGGTCGTCGCGATGACCCTGGTCACCTCCTTCGCCAACCAGTGCCTGGTCTTCATGCGCACCGACCTGTACTTCGTCGCCCAGGACCTGACCGGGTGCCGCAACCTCTACGGCGACGCCGGCGCGTGGCTCCGCCACCTCGGGGCCCGGCTCCTGGGCCGGGCGAGCCGCGACCCGCTGGCCGGCCGGCGACCCGGTGAACGGCGGATGCTGAAGGCGTACGCGGCGGGCGCGGTGGCGGGCTCGATCGCCTGTGTCTTCGTCGGGCTGCGGCTGCTGCTGGACGTCACCTGGCCGCTGCTGGCCCGCTCCGGCCACCGGCTGCTGACCGACACCGATCCGCTGCTGTGGCTCGACGCCCTCGTCACGGTGCTGCTTCTGACGGGGCTCCAGGTGCTGTGGGCACGGTTGTGGTGGCGCCGGCACGGGCCGAGGGTGCGCAGGGCGGTGCGCGCCGCACGGCGATGAAGCCGGTCAATTCCGCTGAGCCGGGCGGGCGTTGCTTGCCCGTCAGCCCTGGATTACGTTCTGTGAATGCTCACCCCCCGGCTTTGCTTTCGCGTACTCGGCCCGCTGGAAGTCGAGATCGAAGGGCAGCCCGCCGCGCTCACCGGACGGCAACGCGCGCTGTGCACCGCACTCCTGCTCCACGCCAACCACGTGGTCTCCGTCGACCGCCTGATCGACTTCCTGTGGGACAGCCGCCCACCGGGAGCGGGCGCCGCGCGGGTGCGCGCCCTCGTCGCCGAGGTCCGCCGGGTCCTCGGCCCGCTCGGCCCCAGTCTGCTGACCACGCGTCGGCCCGGCTACGTCATGCACGCCCGCCCCGGCGAACTCGACCTGCTCACCTTCGAGCAGCTCGTCGAGGACGGTTCGCGCGCCGCGGCGAACGGCGACTGGGACACCGTGCGCCACCACGCCGAGCAGGCCCTCGGCCTGTGGCGGGGCGAGCCGTTGACCGACCTGCCGGAGGCGGCCGTCAGCGAGGCGGAACGGCGACGGCTCGGCGAACTGCACCTGGTGGCCCGGGAGAGCGCGGCCGAGGCGGACCTGGAGACCGGCCGGCACCGGCAGGCCGTCGCCGAACTCCTCCGCCTCACCACCGCCCACCCCCTGCGCGAACGCCCGCACGCGCTGCTGATGCGCGCCCTCCAGGCGGACGGACGGCCCGCCGAGGCACTCCAGGTGTACGCCGACCTGCGCCGCCGCATGGTCGACGAGCTCGCCCTGGAACCCTCGGACGACCTGCGCACCCTGCACCGGCGGCTGCTGGCCGGCGGCACCGCGCCCACCGCGCCGTCCGTGCGCCGACCGCCGGCCGCCCGCCCCGCGCCCGCCGCCCCGGCCCGGTCCGAGCGCCGGGTGCCACGCCAACTCCCGCCCGCGCCCCGGCGCTTCGTCGGCCGCGACGCCGAACTGCGGGGCCTGGACTCCGCTCTGCGCGCCGCCGAACCGCTCGCTCTGCTCGTCGGCCCGGCCGGCGTCGGCAAGAGCGCGCTGGCCCTGCACTGGGCCCACCGGGTCGCCGACCGTTTCCCCGACGGACAGCTCTTCCTGGACCTGCGCGGTTTCGACGACGCCGAACCCATGGGCCCCGAGGAAGCGCTGCCCCTGCTGTTGCAGGGCCTCGGCTGCGGCCCGCGGGACATCCCGCTCGGCACCGAGGCGCAGACCGCCCTGTACCGGACCCTGCTGGCGGACCGCCGGGTCCTCGTCGTCCTGGACGACGCGGCGGACCCCGCGACCGTACGGCTGCTGCGGCCCGCGTCCACCGGGTCCCTGACCCTGGTGACCAGCCGCGACAAGCTCAGCGGACTGGTCACGCTCGACGGCGCGTACCGGGTGGCGTGCGACGTCCTGGACCGCACCGGCGCCCTGGAGCTGATCAGCGCCGTGGTCGGCGCCGAGGCCGTCGACGCCGATCCGGCGGCCGCCGCCGAACTGGTCGAGCTCTGCGACCGCCTGCCGCTGGCCCTGTGCGTCGCCGGTTCATGGATCGGCGGCAGCCCCGGCGGCATCCGCACCTACGTCCGTGACCTCGCCGACCGCGGCCGGCTCGCCCGGCTGCATGTCGAGGGCGAGGAGAGCATCGCCGTACGCGCGGCACTCGACATGTCGTACGGCGCCCTCCCGGACGCCGCCCGGCGCGCCTTCCGGCGGCTGGGCCTGCTCCCCGGCACCGGTCGCTCGCTCCGCGCCGCCGCCGCGGCCGCGCACACCGACGAGGCCGCGGCGACCGACCTGCTGCGGCTGGCCCAGCGGGTGCACCTGCTGCACGACGCCGGTCGCGGCCGTACCGCCTGGCACGACCTCGTCCACGAGTACGCCCGCGACCGCACCGCCGCCGAGGACACGGCCGCCGAACGCGCCGCGGCCGTCGAACGGCTCCTCGACCACTACGTGCAGACCGTCGTCAACGCGGCCAGGACGGCGGGCCTGTACGTCATGCGGGACCACCCCGACGCCCTCGACGGCTCGCTGCCACGGGAGTTCCGCACGACGGAGGAGGCGTACGACTGGTTCGACGCCGAGTGGGACGACATCGCGGCGGCCATCGGCCATGCCGCAGAGCACGGCCCCGCCCGGTTCGCGTGGGCCCTCGTCGACGCCTTGCAGGACCTGTTCCACCACCGGCGCCCGCTCGCCGACTGGATGCGGCTGGCCCTGCTGGCCCGGGCCGCCGCCGAACGCGACGGAGACCTGCGCGGCCAGGTCGCGATGCATGTCTCGGTGGGCCACGCCCGCTGGCGCAACGGGGACCTGCGCGGTGCCCTGACCGAGTACGAACAGGCGGAGGAACGGGCGCGCACGGCCGACTGGACCCACGGCGAGGCCGTGGCGCTCCAGGGCGCGGCCGTCACCCTGAAACTGCTCGGCGAACCCCTGCGGGCCCTGCCCCGCTACCGGCGCGCCCTCGCCCTCTACCGCACCCTCGGAGAGGTCAGGAGTGAGGAGGTCATGCTGATCAACATGGCCTCGCTGAACCTGGCCCTGGGCCGGACCGACGCGGCCGGGGAGGCGGCCGGCGCCGCACTCGCCCTGATCGGCGACACCGCGGACCACCACCGGGCGTTGGCCCTGGTCAACCTCGCCCTGACCCGGCAGAAGCAGGCCCGGTTCGCCGAGGCGGAGGCCGCGCTGCGCACCTCCTTCCTCGTCTGCCGTGACTCCGGGTCCACCTACGCCGAGGCGGTCGCCCTGGAGACCCTGGGCCGGGTACGGGCCGACGCGGGCCAGGACGAACGCGCGCGGTCGGCCTACGAGGACGCCCTCGCCATCTCGCTGCGGGCGGAGAACCGCAACTGCCAGGTCGACTCCCTGGTGGGGCTGGCGGCACTGAAGCTACGGGCCGGCCGGGCGGACGAGGCGGCCGGCCATCTGGACGCCGCGTTCGAGATCGCCGAACGGACCGGGCATCGTACGGGCCACATCGAGATCCTGGTGGAACGCGCCGCCGTCGCCCGCGCGGCCGGCCTCCCGGGCGTGGCCCTGGACCATCTGGAGAGCGCCGCCCGCCTGGCCGTCGACGGCAGCCCGCTCACGCTTCCCCGGGTCCAGGTGGCCGCCGCGGTGATCCGGCTGGAGAACGGCGACCCGGCCGGCGCGCTGGACATGGCCGAGGAGGCGGTCGCGCTGGCCCGCGACTCCGGCCAGCGCCTGATCCAGGCCCGAGCGGCGCTGGCCCTGGCCGCCGCGCATGAGGTCCGGGGCGAGGGGGAGCCGGCCGCGGCGGCGCGGGCGCGGGCCGCCGCCCTGTTCGACGCGATCGGCACCCCGGAACCCGCCCGGGCCGCGTTGCACGGACCGCCCCCCGCCGGCACACGACCACGGCCCGCCGCCCCGCATCGAGAGCTGCCCCTGGACGCGGAGTCCCGGCTCGACCTGTACCTGAACGAACACTTCACCGAGGCCGGAGACGGGGGATGAGACGGGGGATGAGACGGGCGCGGGCCCACGGAGGGCTTGGTCGAGGCGGACGTCAGTGAGGCGTCGCCGTGTGGGCGGCGGCCGGGACGAGATCCGGGTCCCGGGCCAGGATCCGCTCGCGCAGGGCACGCAGTTCGGGACCCGGCTCGCACGCCAGCAGATCGGTCATCCGCAGGCGCAGCAGGTCGAAGCAGTCCAGCGCGTCCGCCTGCCGGCCGACCTGATGGAGAGCGAGCATGAGCAGACCGGTGACCTTCTCGTCGAAGGGATGCATGTCCGCCAGCCGGCTCAACCGCCGCAGGCACTCCTCGACCCGCCCGGCCCGCAGACCGAGTTCGGCGCTGCCGACCAACGCCTCCCGGTGCTCGCGTCGCAACGCCACCCGGGCCGTCTCCGCCCAGGGGGTGCGCACGTCGGACAGCGGTTCGCCGCGCCACAGCTCCAGCGCCCGGGTGAACAGATCGAGCGCGCGTTCGGTGCCCCCGTCCCTGGCGCTGAGCCGGGCCTCCCGTACCAGGGCGCGGAACCGCACGGTGTCCACACTCCGCTCGTCGATGACGAGGACGTATCCGCCGCGCCTGCGGGACAGTTCGAAGGCCTCGTCGGCAGAGGCCCGGCCGACTCCACCCAGCGCCTTGCGCAGCCGCGTGGCCTGGATGTAGAGCGCCTCGCGCGGATGCTGGGGCAGCCGCTCCGGCCACACGCGCTCCGCCAGGACCTCGTCGGCCACGAAGGCGCCCGGAGTCCAGGCCAGGGCGGCCAGCAGAAGTTTCGTGCCGTGCGCGAGCGGCACCCGTTCGCCGGTGCGGACGTGTGCCTCCACGCATCCGAGCAGTTGTATGTCCATGGCGCCCCCGTATCCGGAACCACTGAGGCCACCACTGTGCCGGGCCGCTGTTCGGCTCCCGCACGGATCCCGCACGGCCGCCGAGCAGCGGCCCGGAGCCGGGGCGTCAGCGGTGTCCGGCGACGGTGACGATCTCGGGGCTCGCGGCGCTGACCGGCCCCCGCCCCCAGTCCCCGTACTGCTCCACGACCGCCAGACCGGCCTCGGCCAGGAGGCGCTCGATACCGTACGGGTCGAGGAGCCGGAGCGTGGTGGTGCTGATCTGGGGGTGGTCCCAGCGGACGCCCTCGTAGGTCTCGGTGAATGTGACCCGGTCGCCGACGACGGGGTAGGAGACCTCCCGCCACATCCACGCGACCGATCCCGCGGCGTCGGCGCCCTCGTGGATCTGCTCGGGGCCCCAGCCCTCCCACCCCCGGCCGGCCGGGTTCACCACGTCGAACACGAACCGCCCCCCGGCGCGCAGCGCGTTCCGGACGGCGTGCAGGGCCTGTCGTACGTCGTCGTCCGTGACGAGAGCCTGAAAAGCGTGGCCGGTCATCACGACGAGGTCGAACTCCCCGTGCCAGAAGTGCGAACGCAGATCCCCGAGCACCCACTCCACACGCGGCTCCCGCCGCCGCGCCTGTACGAGCATGGCGGCGGCCGGATCGACCCCCACGAGCCGCCCGTGATGCCCCACGGCCCGCGCCCGGGCGAGCAGCCGCCCGGTACCGCAGCCGACGTCGAGGACGGCGGCGGCGTCCCGGACGAGGCGGGCGTAGAAGTCGTCGCCCGGGCCCCATGGGTGCAGGGAGTCGTACAGCGCGGCGAGCGAGAGATCCGCGAACGAGCGATCGACCATCGCGGCAGTGTCCCACACGCTACTGAACGGCGTGACAGGATCAGGCCTCCATCACCCTGGAGGGAGCGGGAGTTGTTGCACCACGTCGAGCTGTGGGTGCCGGACCTGGAGCGGGCGGTGACGTCCTGGGGCTGGCTGCTGGAACGGCTGGGCTGGGAGCCGTACCAGAACTGGGCGGCGGGACGCAGCTGGCGCATGGGGGAGACGTACGTCGTCCTGGAACAGTCGCCGGCGCTGACGGACACCCGGCACGACCGCATGCGGCCGGGCCTGAACCACCTCGCGTTCCACGTCCGGAGCCGCGCCGAACTGGACGCGCTGGTGGCGGAAGCACCGGGGCACGGCTGGACGCTGCTCTTCCCGGACCGGCATCCGTACGCCGGCGGAGCCGAGCATTACGCGGGGTATCTGGAGGACGGGGACGGGTTCGAGGTGGAACTGGTCGCCGGGGCGGGCTAATTGGTTCGACAAGGGGTGCCGGGGGAGTCATGCTCTCCCCGATGACTCGAACCGACACCCCCGCCGCCTGGGACGAACGCACCCAGCTCACCACCTTCCTCGACTACGCCCGGGCCACCGCGCTGGCCAAGTGCGAGGACGTCTCCGCGGAGAACGCCGTGAAGGCCCCGCTGCCGGGCTCACCGCTCATGACCCTGTCCGGCCTGATCAACCATCTGCGCTGGGTCGAGTACTGGTGGTTCCAGGTCGTGTTCCTCGGCGAGGAGGACGAGGGCCCCTGGACGGACGAGGACCCGGACCGCGAGATGCGGATCGCGGTCGACATGCCGCTGGCGGACGTCCTGCGCGACTACGAGGAACAGTCCGCCCGCTACCGCGAGCTGGTCGCCGCGAACGACCTGGACACCCAGGCGAAACGCCCCATCCGCGACGGCCGCCACCCCGACCTCCGCTGGATCCTCCTCCACCTGATCGAGGAAACGGCCCGCCACAACGGGCACTTGGACATCGTGCGCGAACTGGTGGACGGGGCGACCGGGGTGTGATGGTCCGGGGCAGCAGCACAAAGGCCCGCGCCTGGGTGGGCGCGGGCCTTCGTCTCCCCTGGAAGCGGACGTTCGCGGGCTCGGGTCAATGGGCCTGAAAGTCCGGTCCCGGTAGGGGGCGGCTGACGGTAAAGGGGTGTGTCAGGCCGCCGCCTGGGGGTCCTTGGAGAGACGCGGGGCCGGAATGGTTCCCTCCGTCTCCGGGTAGTGGCACGCCGTCAGGTGGCCCGGCTTGTTGCCCTCGACCTGGACCAGCGGGGGCGCCTCGGTCGCGCACTTCTCCGTCGCCTTCCAGCAGCGGGTGCGGAAGCGGCAGCCCGACGGCGGGTTCAGCGGGGAGGGGACGTCGCCCTGGAGGCGGATGCGCTCGCGGGCCGGGGTCTCGTCCACCGTCGCCTCGGGCACCGCCGACAGCAGCGCCTTGGTGTAGGGGTGGCGCGGGTTGCCGTACAGGTCGTCGCGGTCGGCGATCTCGACGATCTTGCCGAGGTACATGACCGCCACGCGCTGCGAGAAGTGCCGTACCACCGCCAGGTCGTGGGCGATGAAGACGAACGCGATGCCCAGCTCCTGCTGCACCTTCTGGAGCAGGTTCACGACCTGCGCCTGGATCGACACGTCCAGGGCCGAGACCGGCTCGTCCGCCACGATCAGCTTCGGCTCCAGGGCCAGCGCGCGTGCCACGCCGATACGTTGACGCTGGCCGCCGGAGAACTCGTGCGGGAAGCGGTTGTAGTGCTCGGGGTTGAGGCCGACGATCTCCAGGAGCTCACGGACCCGCTTCTCGCGGCCGCCCTCCGGGTTGATGTCGTTGATCTCCATCGGACCCGAGATGATCTTGCCGACCGTCTGCCGCGGGTTCAGGGAGGCGTAGGGGTCCTGGAAGATCATCTGGATCTCGGAGCGGACCGGCGCCAGCTCCTTGCGGCCCGCGTGCGTGATGTCCTGCCCGCGGTAGGAGATCTTGCCGCCGGTGGGCTCCAGAAGGCGCGTGATCAGGCGGCCGGTCGTGGACTTGCCGCAGCCGGACTCGCCGACCAGGCCGAGGGCCTCGCCCTCGTTCACCTGGAAGTCGAGGCCGTCGACGGCCTGCACCGCGCCGACCGTGCGCCGGATCGGGAATCCGCCCTTGACCGGGAAGTGCTTCGTCAGGCCGGTGACGTCCAGGAGGGGGTTCGTGTTGCTCATGATGGTGAAGTCCCGTCTCAGTTACGTCAGTGCCGGGTCGCGGCGAGGTCGGCGAAGAATTCCTGGCGCTGGTCCAGCGTGAGGTGGCAGGCGGAACCCCGGCCGGCCTCGACCTTCAGCAGCGGGCGCTCGGTGGAGCACAGCCCGCCGGGGACCTTCTCGGCGAAGGTGCAGCGCGGGTGGAAGCGGCAGCCGGAGGGCGGGTTGAGGAGGGAGGGCGGCGAGCCGGGGATCGGCGACAGCGGTACGTCGACCGGGCCGTCCAGGCTCGGCATCGAGCTCAGCAGACCGACCGTGTAGGGGTGCTGCGGGGTGCGCAGCACCTCCTCCTTCGTGCCCCGCTCCACACACCGGCCGCCGTACATCACCAGCACGTCGTCCGCGATGTCGGCGATGACACCGAGGTCGTGGGTGATGAAGATGATCGCGGTGCCGAACTCCTGCTGGAGGTCCTTGAGCAGGTCCATGATCTGGGCCTGGACCGTCACGTCGAGCGCGGTGGTCGGCTCGTCGGCGATCAGCAGCTCGGGGTCGCAGACCAGGGCCATGGCGATCATCGCGCGCTGGCGCATACCGCCGGAGAACTGGTGCGGGTAGTCGTCCACCCGCATGTCCGGCTGCGGGATGCCGACGCGCCGCAGCATCTCGATCGCCCGCTTGCGGGCCTCCGACTTGGAGGCACCGGTGTGCTTGCGGTACGTCTCACCGATCTGCTTGCCGATGGTGTGGTACGGCGACAGCGAGGCCAGGGCGTCCTGGAAGATCATCGCCATCTTGTTGCCGCGCAGCTTCTCCAGCTCGGACTCGCGAGCCGTGGTCAGCTCCTTGCCGTCGAGCAGGATCTCGCCGTCGATCGCGGTGCGGTGCCGGTCGTGCAGGCCCAGGATCGTCAGGTTGGTGACGGACTTGCCGGAGCCGGACTCGCCCACGATGCCGAGGGTCTTGCCCTTTTCGAGGTCGAAGGAGAGACCGTCGACGGCCTTGACGACGCCGTCCTCGGTGGAGAAGTGGACTTTCAGGTCCCTGACGGAGAGGAAGGCCTGCTGATCGGTGCTCGTCACGGGGACGCTCCTGGGGGTCATGCCGGGGGGTAGCTGGAGGGGGACCGGATCAGGCGAGCCGGATACGCGGGTCGATGAGGGCGTAGACGGCGTCCACGATGATGTTGGCGAAGACGATGCCGGCCGCCGCGATCATGGTGACGCCGAGCAGCATCGGAAGGTCGCTGTCGTCGACCGAGCGGACGGCGAGGGTGCCGAGGCCCTGGATGCTGAAGGTCGACTCGGTGATGATCGCGCCGCCGACCAGCGTGCCCATGTCGATGCCGAAGATGGTCACGATCGGACCCATCGCGCCGCGCCAGGCGAAGCGGAAGAAGACCGAGGAGCGGGACAGGCCCTTCGCCCGTGCCGTACGCACGTAGTCCTCGCTGAGTTGCTCCACGAGCTGCGAGCGGGTCATACGCGTGTAGTTGGCCGTGAAGATGATCGACAGCACCAGCCACGGCAGCAGCAGGCCCGAGAACCAGGCGCCGGGGTTCTCGGTGAACGGCGTGTACGACGGCTGGTCCAGGAGGTGCAGCTGGGTCACGAAGAAGAACATCGCGATGTAGCCGACGAAGTAGATCTGCATCGACGAGCCGATGAGCGAGAAGGAGCTCGCGGCCTTGTCGAGGAACTTGCCCTGCTTGAGCGCGGCCAGCATGCCGGTGCCGACACCGATGATCAGGAAGAAGAAGGCGCCGCCGATGGCGAGGGAGACGGTGGTGGGCATCCGCTCCATGATCGTGTCGAACACGTTCACGTTGTTGCTGAACGAGTAGCCGAAGCAGGGCGCGGCGCAGTGCCCGACGCCCACATAGTCCCGGCCCACGAAGATGGCCTCGAGCCAGTGCCAGTACTGCACCGGCATCGGATCGGCGATGCCGAGGTTCTGCCGCACCTGCGCCAGCAGGTCGTCGGGGCAGACCTTGCCGCACGCCATCCGCGCCGGGTCACGCGGGATGGCGTAGAAGAGGAAGAAGGTGACGGCGCTGATGATCAGCAGAATCACGAGTGCGCCGAGCACTCGGCGGACCAGGAAACGGAACATGGGGTGAGACTTTCCGGACGGGGCGCCGTCGCCGGGGTGTGGGGAGCGGGCGTGGACGGGGCCGGGGCGGCGGCCGGTCGGACCGCCGCCCCGGGAAAGCGTCAGGCCTTCGCGAAGACCTTGCCGATGGCGACGCAGGTGTCACCGGAGTTGTAGACCACGCCGCCGACCTTGGAACCGTAGAAGTAGTTACGGATCGGGTTGTAGTCGGGGACGCAGGCCGCGAGCGTCATGATCTGCTTGTCGATCGCGCCCCAGGCCTTGTTGGCCTTGTCCGCGTCGGTGATGGCGGTGGCCGCGGCGATCGCCTTGTTGACGCTGGTGTCGTTCAGCTGCGACCAGTTGACGCCACCGTCGGCGATCTGGCTGCCGTCCCAGCAGGGCTGGATGACGGCGTAACCGGCCGGCCAGTCCGGGCCCCAGCCCGCGGCGAACAGGTCGAAGCCGTTGTCCAGCTGACCGATCTCGGAGTAGAAGGTGGTCTTGTCGACCTGCTTGGTCACCACGTCGAAGCCCGCCTTGGTGAGGGCGTTCTTGATGGTGACGGCCTCCTTGACGGCGCGGTCGGACTGCTGGAAGGCGATGACCAGCTTCTGGCCCTCCTTGCCGGCCTCCTTCAGCAGCGCCTTGGCCTTCTCCGGGTCACCGGTCGGCTTGGTCTTCTTGCCGTACAGGTCGAAGTCCTCGTGACCCGGGGTCAGCGGGGAGATGATCGTGGTCGCGGTCGCGGTGACCTGCGAGCCACCACGCTGCTGCTTCAGCTGCTGCGCCGGCCACGCCCAGTTGATCGCCTGACGGACCTTGACGTCCTTGATCCGGGTCATGTTGATCGGGAAGTAGTAGCACGTCGTGTCGACCTGGGTCAGCACCCGCTTCTTCAGCGTGGCGTCACCGAGCACCTTGGTGACACGCTCGGGGGCGACCTCGTTCAGCAGGGACAGCGCGTACTGGTCGTTGCCCGAGTCGGCGATGTAGCGGTCCGTGGAGGCCAGGGACTGGAAGCCGAACTGCATGACGACCTTGTCCGGGTAGCCGTTGCGGCACGGGTCCAGGCTGGCGTCCCAGTGCTCGTTGCGCACGAGGGTGAGGGACTTGTCGATGCTGCGGGACTCGATCTTGTACGGGCCGCAGGAGAACGGACGCTGGTCGTACTTCTTCTTCGTGTCCTTGGCCTTGGGCACGATCGAGTAGCCGCGCATGGCGAGCATGAACGGGAAGTCGGCGTGCGCCTCCTTCAGACGGAAGGTGACGGTGTTGCCGTCCGTCTCGATGGAGGAGAGGTGCTTGCCCTCGTAGGGGCCCTTGTACTTGTCGGCGCCGGCGAGCCAGTTCTGCGGGTAGCGGGGGCCCTCGGTGACGAAGTCGGCGAAGAGACGCTCGAAGGTGTGGCGGACGTCGTCGATCGTGACGGTCGAGCCGTCCTCCCACTTCACACCGTCCTTCAGCGTGAAGGACCAGGTCTTGCCGCCGTCCTTGACGGTGCCGGCGTCGGTGGCGAGGTCGCCGACCAGGGTGGTGTTGCCCTTGGAGTCGACGCGGTAGCCGGTCAGACCACGCAGGAACAGGACCGAACCGGCGCCCGTGTACGAGGAGTAGATCTGCGCCGGGTCCAGGTGGTCGTAGTCGATCTGGTCGAGGGTGTAGATCGTGCCGCCCTTACGAGCGCCCGGCATCTCCGGGGCGGGGCCCTTGGAGTCGGTGGCGGTGCCGACGGCGATCGTGGCGGCCTTGCCCTTCTCGACCGAGGGAGCCTTGCTGCCGCCGCCGCCGGCGTTGCCGCTGCTGCAAGCGCTCAGGACGGTGGAGGCACCCGCCGCCACACCGGTGGCGATCAGGAAGTTTCTGCGGGAAAAGGACATGGCCTACCTGCCTGGTTGAGATGAATGAGAGAGACGTGCTGCCAGCAGCCGGACGACGATGACCGGGCCGGGGGACTCAGCGCTTGGACTTCGGGTCGAGTGCGTCGCGCACCGAATCGCCGAGAAGGTTGAACGCCAGGACGAAGATGATCATCGAGACGCCCGGGAAGATCATGAAGGTGATGTCGTCCGTGTAGAACTGCGCACCACGCTGGATCATCACGCCCCAGTCCGGGGTCGGGTCCTGGATGCCGACACCGAGGAAGGCCAGGCCGGCCTCAGCGGTCACGAACGCCGGGAGGGCGAGCGTGGACTGGATGAGGATCGGCGTCCACAGGTTGGGGAGCAGTTCCTTGAAGATGATCCGGGTCGGGGAGGCACCGGTCACCTTGGCCGCCTCGACGAACTCGCGCTCGCGCAGGGCCAGCACCTGGCCGCGCAGCAGTCGCGCGATGGAGGCCCAGCCGAAGGCCGTCAGCAGCACGACCAGGCAGACGCCGCGTCCCCAGGCGGGGATCTCCTCGTCGGCGGCCCAGAAGATCCCGTACACGACGGGGGTGAAGGCGATGAAGAACAGCGTGGAGGGGAACGACAGCACGATGTCGATGATCCGGCTGACGAGGTAGTCCGTCTTGCCGCCCAGGTAGCCGGCGGAGACGCCGACGATCACGCCGATGACCGTGACCAGAATCGTGGTGATCGTGGCGATCATCAGCGAGGTGCGGATGCCGTAGAGCAGGAACGTGAAGACGTCGCGGCCCATCTGCGGCTCAAGGCCGAACCAGAAGTTGGCGTCGATGCCGCCGTTCGGCTTGATGGGGTAGCCGGACTCGTTGAAGAGGGTGCCGATCGGCGCGTCCTGGCCGTACTGGTCGTACGGGTTCTTCCCGTACAGCTTGGCTATGAGCGGAGCGGCGACGGCGATCACGAAGAAGAAGATCACGATGTACGCCGATATGACGCCCGTACGGTCGCGCTTGAACCGGCGCCAGGCAAGCTGCCCGGGAGACCGGCTTTCGTTGGCCTTCGGAGAGGGAGAAGTGATCGACTTCTCGGCGCTCTCTTCGGTCACCTCGAGCGGGGCAGCCGCCGATGGAGTTGGGGGGGTCATGGTGCTCCTGGCCCAAGGGAGGGTCTGATGACTCCGCAGGGCACTCCCCTACGGGCTACGCCGGACTTTTTCAACGCAATTCATTCAAGGTCAATAAATTCTCGGTCGACTTGGGTTTCTCTTTACTTTCTTTGCCTGTACTTGACCATTCTGTAGCTACGCGTGTAGCACCTCGTGATCGATCCGTGTTTTACATCGGGCCAACTTCCCCAATCGGGCAATGAGTTCGATATGCGGACTGCGACGTGTCGAAATCCGTACATAGGAGGGTCGCAATCCAACGGTTCTGCATCGGATGGTGAAGATCCATTGCGTCCTACACGCAAGATCCACTGACGCAGAGGTCGGACGTTCCCCGGAGGCGCCCGGGAGGTCTCCACCCGTTCCCCTAAAGGGCTCAATACGTGTGCGGTTTGCCTGATTTACGTCGATATTTGCCGTTAACGGATCAGCGCAGTCAATCAGGAGGCACTCCATGCGTGGAGCCACGCACGCCAAGTGGGCCGCATGCGCGGCGGCGGTAGCACTCGCGGCGACGGCCTGCGGAGGTGGGGACAGCGACAGCGGCGGCAGTGGCAGTGGCGACGGCGGCGCGACGCTCAGTGCCTCCTGGGGCGACCCGCAGAACCCGCTGGAGCCGGCCAACACCAACGAGGTGCAGGGCGGCAAGGTGCTCGACATGATCTTCCGGTCCCTGAAGAGGTACAACCCGGAGACCGGCAAGGCCGAGGACATGCTCGCCGAGAAGATCGAGACGAGCGACTCGCAGAACTTCACCGTCACCGTCAAGGACGGCTGGACCTTCTCCAACGGCGAGAAGGTCACCGCCAAGTCCTTCGTGGACGCCTGGAACTACGGGGCCAGCCTCAAGAACAACCAGAAGAACGCGTACTTCTTCGGGTACATCGACGGCTACGACAAGGTCCACCCCGAGGACGGCAGCAAGCAGACCGCCCAGACGCTCTCCGGGCTGAAGGTCACCGGCGACCTGACCTTCACCGTCAAGCTCAACCAGAAGTTCTCGACCTTCCCCGACACCCTCGGCTACCCGGCTTACGCCCCGCTCCCGCAGGCCTTCTTCACCGACCACGACGCCTGGCTGAAGAAGCCGGTCGGCAACGGCCCGTACACCATCGAGTCGTACACCAAGGGCTCCCAGATGAGCCTGAAGAAGTGGGACGGCTACAAGGGCGACGACAAGGCGCAGAACGGCGGCGTGACCCTCAAGGTCTACACCGACAACAACACCGCCTACACCGACCTCATGGCCGGCAACCTCGACCTCGTCGACGACGTCCCCGCCGCCCAGCTCAAGAACGTCAAGGCCGACCTCGGCGACCGCTACCTCAACACCCCGGCCGGCATCATCCAGACCCTCGCCTTCCCGTTCTACGACAAGAACTGGAACAAGCCGGGGATGGAGAAGGTGCGCACGGGTCTCTCCCGGGCCATCGACCGGGACCAGATCACCAAGACCATCTTCAACGACACCCGCACCCCGGCCTCCGACTGGACCTCCCCGGTCCTCGGCGAGGCGGGCGGCTTCAAGGAGGGGCTGTGCGGGGACGCCTGTGAATACGACCCGAAGGCCGCCAAGAAGCTCATCGAGGAGGGCGGCGGCCTCCCCGGCGGCCAGGTCAAGATCACGTACAACGCGGACACCGGCTCCCACAAGCAGTGGGTCGACGCGGTCTGCAACTCCATCAACAACGCGCTCGACAACGACAAGGCCTGTGTCGGCAACCCGGTCGGCACCTTCGCCGACTTCCGCAACCAGATCGGCGAGCAGAAGATGAGCGGCCCCTTCCGGGCCGGCTGGCAGATGGACTACCCGCTCATCCAGAACTTCCTCCAGCCGCTGTACTACACGAACGCCTCCTCCAACGACGGCAAGTGGTCCAACAAGGACTTCGACAAGCTCGTCGACGAGGCCAACGCCGAGACCGACACCGCCAAGGCCGTCTCCACGTTCCAGGACGCCGAGAAGGTGCTGCGGGACAACATGGGCGCGATCCCGCTCTGGTACCAGAACGGCAGCGCGGGCTACTCGGAGCGGCTGTCCAACGTCAAGCTCAACCCGTTCAGCGTCCCGGTCTACAACGAGATCAAGGTCAGCTGACCCGCCATGGGACGCTACGTCGTCCGGCGTCTGCTCCAGATGATCCCGGTGTTCATCGGCGCCACGCTCCTCATCTTCCTCATGGTCAACGTCATGGGCGACCCCATCGCGGGCCTGTGCGGCGACCGGCAGTGCGACCCCGCCACGGCCGCGCAGCTGGAGAAGGAGTTCGGCCTCGACAAACCCGTCTGGCAGCAGTACCTGACCTACATGGGGAACGTCTTCACCGGCGACTTCGGCACCGCGTTCAACGGGCAGAAGGTCACCGAGCTGATGTCGACGGCGTTCCCCGTGACGATCCGCCTGACGATCGTCGCGATCCTGTTCGAGATCGTCATCGGCATCACGCTGGGGGTCGTCACGGGCCTGCGCCGCGGCAAGCCCGTCGACACCTCGGTGCTGATGCTGACGCTCGTCGTGATCTCGATCCCGACCTTCGTCACCGGCCTGCTGCTCCAGCTCCTGCTCGGCGTCGAGTGGGGCTGGATCAAACCGTCGGTGTCCACGGACGCCACGTTCAGCGAACTGATCGTGCCGGGCCTGGTGCTGGCGTCGGTGTCGCTGGCGTACGTGACCCGGCTGACCCGGACGTCGATCGCGGAGAACCGCCGCAGCGACTACGTGCGCACGGCGGTGGCGAAGGGCCTGCCGAGGAGACGGGTCATCACCCGCCACCTCCTGCGCAACTCCCTGATCCCCGTCGTCACCTTCATCGGCACCGACATCGGCGCCCTGATGGGCGGGGCGATCGTCACCGAGCGGATCTTCAACATCCACGGCGTCGGCTACCAGCTCTACCAGGGCATCCTGCGCCAGAACACCCAGACGGTGGTCGGCTTCGTCACCGTCCTGGTGCTGGTCTTCCTGGTCGCCAACCTGCTCGTCGACCTCCTGTACGCCGTACTCGACCCGAGGATCCGCTATGCCTGAACCCCAGGAGCCCGAGGGTGCGATCGCCGGGACCGGCATGGGCGGTGCCATGGACCTCGCGGTGAGCGAGGCGAACACCCTGGAGAAGGGGCCCGGCCCGGCGGGCGGCCCCCAGGGCAAGCCCCGCTCGCTCTGGTCCGACGCCTGGCGCGACCTGCGCCGCAACCCCGTCTTCATCATCTCGGGCCTGGTGATCCTCTTCCTGGTCGTGATCTCCCTCTGGCCCTCGCTGATCGCCTCCGGCAACCCCCTGAAGTGCGACCTGGCCAAAGCGCAGGAGGGCTCGCAACCAGGCCATCCCTTCGGCTTCGACGGCCAGGGCTGCGACGTCTACACCCGCACGGTCTACGGCGCCCGTACGTCCGTCACGGTCGGCGTCTGCGCGACGCTCGGGGTCGCGATCCTGGGCTCGGTCCTCGGCGGCCTCGCCGGCTTCTTCGGCGGCTTCTGGGACTCGATCCTGTCCCGGATCACGGACGTGTTCTTCGCGATCCCGGTGGTCCTGGGCGGCCTGGTCCTGCTCTCGGTCGTCACCAGCAACACGGTCTGGCCGGTGATCGGCTTCATGGTGCTGCTGGGCTGGCCGCAGATCTCACGCATCGCGCGAGGCTCGGTCATCACGGCCAAACAGAACGACTACGTGCAGGCGGCGAAGGCGCTGGGCGCCTCGAACTCCCGCCAGCTGCTGCGCCACATCGCCCCCAACGCGGTGGCCCCGGTGATCGTGGTCGCGACCATCGCGCTCGGCACGTACATCGCCCTGGAGGCGACGCTCTCCTACCTCGGCGTGGGCCTCAAGCCCCCCACCGTCAGCTGGGGCATCGACATCTCCGCAGCCTCCGCCTACATCCGCCAGGCCCCCCACATGCTCCTCTGGCCCGCCGGCGCCCTGGCCCTCACGGTCCTCGCGTTCATCATGCTCGGCGACGCGGTCCGCGACGCCCTCGACCCGAAGCTGAGGTGAGTCGTGCTCCTGGAAGTGCGTGATCTGCACGTGGAGTTCAAGACCCGGGACGGGGTCGCCAAGGCCGTCAACGGGGTCGACTACGCGGTCGACGCGGGGGAGACCCTCGCCGTGCTGGGGGAGTCCGGGTCCGGGAAGTCCGTCACCGCTCAGGCGATCATGGGCATCCTCGACATGCCGCCGGGGCGGATCGCGGGCGGTGAGATCCTCTTCCAGGGCAAGGACCTGCTGAAGCTCAAGGAGGAGGAGCGGCGGAAGGTCCGCGGCGCCGAGATGGCGATGATCTTCCAGGATGCCCTGTCGTCCCTCAACCCCGTGCTGAGCGTGGGCGATCAGCTGGGTGAGATGTTCGTGGTCCACCGCGGCATGTCGAAGAAGGACGCGCGGGCCAAGGCCGTCGAGCTGATGGACCGGGTGCGCATCCCGGCCGCGAAGGAACGCGTCAAGCAGTACCCGCACCAGTTCTCCGGCGGCATGCGCCAGCGCATCATGATCGCGATGGCGCTGGCCCTGGAGCCGGCCCTCATCATCGCCGACGAACCCACCACCGCCCTCGACGTCACCGTCCAGGCCCAGGTGATGGACCTGCTCGCGGAGTTGCAGCGCGAGTACAACATGGGGCTCATCCTCATCACCCACGATCTGGGTGTGGTGGCCGACGTGGCGGACCGGATCGCGGTGATGTACGCGGGCCGCATCGTCGAGCAGGCGCCGGTGCACGACATCTACAAGGCCCCGGCCCACCCCTACACGCGCGGTCTCCTCGACTCCATCCCCCGTCTTGATCAGAAGGGCCAGGAGCTGTACGCGATCAAGGGACTGCCGCCCAACTTGATGGCCATCCCGCCGGGTTGTGCGTTCAACCCCCGCTGCCCGATGGCCCAGGACGTGTGCAGGACGGACGAACCCCCGCTGTACGAGGTGTCGGAGGACCGTACGAGCGCCTGCCACTTCTGGAGGGAGTGCCTCAATGGTTGAGCCGATCATTGAAGTGACCGGACTGGTCAAGCACTACCCGTTGACCCAGGGCATCCTGTTCAAGAAGCAGGTCGGTGCGGTCAAGGCCGTCGACGGTGTGGACTTCACGCTCAACAAGGGCGAAACCCTCGGGATCGTCGGGGAGTCCGGCTGCGGCAAGTCGACTGTCGCCAAGATGCTCGTCAATCTTGAGCAGCCGACCGCCGGGTCGATCAAGTACAAGGGCGAGGACATCACCCAGCTGTCCGGCAAGGCCCTCAAGTCGGTCCGCCGCAACATCCAGATGGTGTTCCAGGACCCGTACACCTCGCTCAACCCCCGCATGACGGTCGGCGACATCATCGGCGAGCCCTACGACATCCACCCCGAGGTGGCCCCGAAGGGCGACCGCAGACGCAAGGTCCAGGACCTCCTGGACGTGGTCGGCCTCAACCCCGAGTACATCAACCGCTATCCGCACCAGTTCTCCGGCGGCCAGCGCCAACGCATCGGCATCGCCCGCGGGTTGGCCCTGCGCCCGGAGGTGATCGTCGCCGACGAACCGGTCTCGGCGCTCGACGTCTCCGTCCAGGCCCAGGTCATCAACCTGATGGACCGCCTCCAGAACGAGTTCGACCTCTCCTATGTCTTCATCGCCCACGACCTGTCGATCGTCCGCCACATCTCCGACCGCGTCGGCGTGATGTACCTGGGCCGCATCGTGGAGATCGGCAGGGACGCGGAGATCTACGACCACCCCACCCACCCCTACACCCAGGCCCTGCTCTCCGCGGTCCCGGTCCCCGACCCGGAGGCCCGCGAACACCGCGAGCGCATCATCCTCACCGGCGACGTCCCCTCCCCGACCAACATCCCCTCCGGCTGCCGCTTCCGCACCCGCTGCTGGAAGGCACAGGAGCGCTGCGCCCTGGAGGTCCCGGCCCTGGCGGTCCCGAGCGAGTTCCGCCTCATGTCCGGCCCCGCGGCCCACGACTCCGCCTGCCATTTCGCGGAGGAGAAGCAGGTGGTGCCGCCGGAGGAGCCGCCGGATGATCTTGCAAATGGCCGGGAATAACCACACAAATGCGCACCAACCGCGTTAACACGCAGGCAACTTAGCTGACCCGATCCCGATATACGGACGCGTCAGTCTGAACAACGTACGGCCGTGCGGGTGCCGTAAACGGGCCGGGACGCGCCATGTCGTCCCGGCCCGTTGCCGTACCCCGGCCCGCTACAGCAGTCCCAGCGACCGCTTCAGGAAGTCCACCTGGAGCAGCAGCAGGTTCTCCGCGACCTGTTCCTGCGGGGTCATGTGGGTCACGCCGGACAGGGGGAGCACCTCGTGCGGGCGGCCCGCCGACAGGAGGGCCGAGGAGAGGCGCAGGGCGTGGGCGAAGACCACGTTGTCGTCGGCCGTGCCGTGCACGATCATCAGGGGGCGGTGCGGCTCGGCGGGGGAGGACAGTCCCTCGTCCGTCACCAGGGAGCTGCGCGCGTACACCTCCGGTGATGCCGTCGGGTCGCCCAGATACCGCTCCGTGTAGTGGGTGTCGTACAGCCGCCAGTCCGTCACCGGGGCGCCCGCGATGCCCGCGTGGAAGACGTCGGGGCGGCGCAGGACCGCCAGCCCCGCCAGCCAGCCGCCGTACGACCAGCCGCGGATCGCCACCCGGTCCAGGTCCAGCGGGTACCGCTCCGCCAGGTCCTGGAGCGCTTCCACCTGGTCGTCCAGGGACACCGTGAAGTCGTCGCGGATCGCCTTCTCCCAGGCGGGGGAGCGGCCCGGCGTGCCCCGGCCGTCCGCGACCACGACCGCGAAACCCTGGTCGGCGAACCACTGGCTGGTGAGGTGCGCGTTGTGGGCCGCGAGGACGCGCGGCCCGTGCGGTCCCCCGTAGGGATCCAGCAAAACCGGAAGACGACCATCCCCTTGGTGGTTCCGAGGCAACAGCACGGCGCACGGGATACGCCGTGCGCCCCCCTCGGTCAGCGTCACGCGCGGGGACATACCGGGATCTTCGGCGTACGAGGTGATCGTCGCCGTCTGCTTCCCGTCCCGCAGCACCTGCGCCACCGACCCGGCCCGCCCCGGCGTCGCCGAGACCAGCACGGTCACGCTCCCGGACCGCACCGCCGAATGCACCCCGGGCTCCTGCGAGACCCGCTCCATGCCGAGCTCGTTGACCCGGTACACATGCACCTCGCCGGTCTCCGGCGCCGCCGCCCGCTCCCCGGCCGAGGCCGAGACCAGGACGTCGTCGTCGGACACGTCCAGCACCGCACGGACATGCAACTGCGGCCCGGTCAGCGGGCGTTCGCCCACCGCGAGGACCCGCGCGCCGCCCTCGTCCGCGATCCGCACGAGCCGCCCGGACGGACTCCAGCAGGGCACCCCTGGGAAAAGATCAAGCCAAACTGGATCTTCGTCCGCGTGCACCATCCGGGTCGCCCCGGACTCCGTGTCCACGGCCAGGAACAGCTGACTGCGCTGGTCACGCGCCTGGACCAGCAACAGCGGCGCACCCGCCGCTGACCAGTGCACATGCGCCAGATACGGGTAGCGGGCACGGTCCCACGTCACCTCGGTGCGCGTCCCGTCGAGGCCGACGACGTACAGCCGTACGTCCGCGTTCTCCGTCCCCGCCGCCGGATAGGGGACGTGCTGTGGATCACGTTCCGGATGTGCCGGGTCGGAGATCCACCAGCGCCGCACCGGCGTGTCGTCCGCGCGCGCCACCAGCAGCCGGTCCGACTCCGGCGACCACCAGAACCCCCGTGACCGGCCCATCTCCTCGGCCGCGATGAACTCGGCGAGACCGTAGGTGATGTGCTCCGACTCCGGCTCGGCCAGCGCCACGTCACCTTCGCCCGCGGCCCCGACGACCCGCAGGGCGCCCTGGGCGACGTAGGCGACGAGCCGGCCGTCGGGGGAGGGGCGCGGGTCGATCACCGGTCCCGGGACGTGGAGTTCGGTCGCCGTCCCGGCCCGCAGCTCCGCCGCGAACAGCCGCCCTGACAAGGCAAAAGACGCCAACTCCACCGCCGCGTCGGTGGCGTAGCCGACGATCCCGGCGCCGCCCTCACGGCTGCGTTCGCGCCGCGCCCGCTCCTCGGGCGACAGATCCTCCGTGGCCCCGCCGAGCAGGGCGCGCGGGTCGGCCGCCACGCGCTCCCCGCCGTCCGCCGGGTCGAGCACCCACAGAGAGTTCGCCCGGTCCGTACCGGAGGACGAGCGCAGGAACACGACACGGGAACCGTCGGGAGCCACGGTGAACGCGCGCGGCGCGCCGAGCGTGAAGCGCTGGGTGCGGGCGTGCCGGCGAGGGAAGGAGTCGGGCGTCGTCGTCATGCCCCGACCATATTGGCCATACGCCCCCTTGTGCGTCCGTGCGCCGACCGATGCGCGAGTACGGATAGTTATGATCACTAGCGCATAGTGGGTATGAACCCGCTGGCTGTCGTATGGATTTATCTGCCCCCCTGGTCCGAACCCCCCGCGCTCTTGGGATCTTTGGAGGTGAGCCGCCGTGGCACTCTCGATTTCGGCGGTGGTGCTGCTGGCGATCATCGTCTTCCTGCTGATCAGGAAGTCCGGACTGAAGGCCGGACACGCGATCGTCTGCATGTTGCTCGGCTTCTACCTGGCCTCCTCGACCATGGCGCCGACGATCAGCGAGCTGACGACGAACATCGCGGGGATGATCGGCAGCATCAAGTTCTGACCCTTCCCGGGGCAGGTCCCAGGTCGCCTTTAGGGTGGTCCCATGACGGAACCACCCGCCCGGCGCCTCCTCCTGGTGCACGCGCACCCGGACGACGAGTCGATCAACAACGGCGCGACGATGGCTCGCTATGCGGCCGAGGGTGCCCGGGTGACCCTGGTCACCTGCACGCTCGGTGAGCACGGCGAGGTCATTCCCCCGGAGCTCCGGCACCTCTCCGGCACCGCCCTGGGCGCGTACCGTCTCGGCGAGCTCACCGCCGCGATGCGCGCACTCGGCGTCGAGGACTTCCGTCTCCTCGGCGGCGAGGGCCGCTACCACGACTCCGGGATGATGGGCCTCGCCGACAACGACGACCCCGCCTGCTTCTGGCAGGCGGACGTCGACGAGGCCGCCGCGCATCTGGTGCGGGTGATCCTGGAGGTACGTCCGCACGTCGTCGTCACCTACGACGAGAACGGCGGCTACGGCCACCCCGACCACATCCAGGCGCACCGCGTCGCCATGCGCGCCGCGGACCTGGCGGCCGAAGCGGGCTGGACGATCCCCAAGATCTACTGGAACCGCGTCCCGCGCACGGTCGGCGAACAGGCCTTCGCCCGCCTCCACGACGACCTGCCCGGCCTGCCCTTCACCAAGGAGGGCGTCCTCGACGACGTCCCCGGTGTCGTGGCCGACGAGCGGGTGACGACCGAGATCGACGGCACCGCGTACGCCGCCGCCAAGGCCGCCGCGATGGCCGCGCACGCCACCCAGATCACCGTCGCCGCACCCTACTTCGTGCTCTCCAACGACCTCGCCCAGCCCCTCTTCACCACCGAGTACTACGAGTTGGTACGAGGGGACCGGGTACCCGGGGATCGGGAGACCGACCTCTTCGCCGGCACCGGGGACATCTCATGAACGACCACGGATCCATGCTCGCCCAGCCCCTCAAGGCACCCTCCGCCGGACGAGCCCTCCTCTACCTGGGCCTCTTCGTGCTCGGCGCGGTCGTCGGCGCCGCCGGATCGCTCGTGCAGTCCGGCTGGTTCCCGGGCGGCCTGCTGCTCGCCCTCGCGGGCGAGGCCGGGCTCTGCCTCGGCGGTGCGCGCGCCGTCGGCGGCCGGGGCGGGGCCGTCGCACCGGCCGCCGGCTGGGTGCTCGCCGTCATCCTGCTCACCGCCAGCCGCCCCGAAGGCGACTTCCTGTTCGGCGCGGGAGCCGGCTCGTACCTCTTCCTGCTCGGCGGCATGGCTACGGCTGTGATCTGCGCCACTCTCGGCGCCGGGCGGCAACCTGACGGCGACGCCGTCCGACTTCGCAAGTGACGTACCACTTCGCCGCCGCAGGGACGTGCGAGTCCCGTGTGGGTTTCCCCAGCGGTCGTGGGATACGGGCCAGAAGTGGCCAGTATGGTGGTGCGCGCCGCCGAGCCGTCCGAAGCGATGAGGTCGACACGGGCGGTGGAGCCAACCGGGAGAACCTGCCTTGAGTCGTGAAACTGACAGTCCGTCCTCCGGGCCCAACGGGCGCGGCGGAGCCGCATACCCCTCGGGCACGCCGCCTTACGGGACCCCCATGGCTTCCGACGACGGTACGGGCGCGGGCCGTTCGGCCGCGCAGTCCGATGAGCGCAAGACCGAGACCACGCTGACGACCCGGATCCGGATCAACATCCCCGGGTCGCGGCCGATCCCGCCGGTCGTCGTCCGGACGCCCGTCGCGGACGCCGAGGGCACCACGGGTGACACCACGGCCGAGACCCCGGCGCCGACCGCGCCCGCCGCCAACGGCGCGGCAGGCAACGGCATGGCGGCCGGCAACGGCATGGCCGAGGCTCCCGCCGAGCCGGCTCCGTCCGCCGAGGAGAAGACCAGCGACTGGTTCGCCCCGCGCAAGTCCGGCCCCGCCAAGGGCGGTCAGGGCGGCGGCGGGACCAACGGGGCCGGTCTGCCCGGAGGTTCGGCGCCCGCGGCGAACGGTTCCGGTGTCGCGCCGGGTGCTCCGGCCGGTGGCGCTCCCGGCGGTGCTCCGGGCGGTGCTTCCGGTGGTGCGCGGCCCGGTGCCGGGCGTCCCGGTGGCGTGGTCGGCTCCATGGGCGTGCCCGGCGGCTCCCGTTCCGGCTCCACCAACGGCGCGGGCCTGCCCGGCGCGACAGGCGGCCCTGTCGCGCCCGGCCACGGCGGCGGCACGGGTTCCTTCGACGTGACCGAGGCGCTGGCCGCGGGCCCGCTGGGCGGCGGCGCACGCCCCGGCGCCGAGCCGCGCCGCGACGACCTGCCGTACTTCTCGGACAACGGCGGCACGCAGAACGGCCAGAACGGCCAGGGCCCGCAGAGTGGTCAGAACGGTTACGGAGCCCAGGCCGGACTCCCCGGCGGCGGCCACGACGACCTCAACAGCTCCACCGGCTCGCACCGCTTCACGCCCGCCAACGACTTCAACGGGCCCAACGACTTCGGCGGAACGGGCGGCTACGGCGGCCCGCAGGGCCCCGCGGGCCCGACCGGCGGCCCGGTCACCGGCGACGGCCCCGTCGTACCGCCGGTCGGCGGCCCGCAGGGCGGGCCGGGCGCGCTCGGCGGTCCCGGCAGCGCGGGTGGTCCCGGTGGTCCTGGCGGGGCCGGTGCTCCGGGCGGCCCGGCAGGCCCCGGCGGTCACCGCCGCGCGGGCGGCCCGGGCGGTCGCGGTGGCCCCGGCGCTCCCGGTATGCCCAACGCCTCCGCCGGCCTCGCCGGCCCCGGCGTCGGCGCACCCCCCGGAACCGGTCCCGGCGGACCCGGTGTCGGCCCCGGCGGCCCCGGCGTCGCCCCCCACGGCGGCCCGCAGACCGCCCCCGGTCGCGGCCCCGGTGGCGGCCTGAGTGACGACACCGCGATCCTCACCCCGCAGAAGCCGGCCCCCGAACCCGGCACCCCCGGCTACGGCACCCCGCCGGACAACGTCTCCGGGCACACCGTCACCAGCGGTATCCCGGTCGTGCCGTCCACCGCCCAGAACTCCCCGTTCGGGCCGGGCGCCGCCACCGACGGACCGCTGCCGCACACGCCTCCGAAGCTGCCCGAGCCGGTCGCGCAGAACGTGCCGGCGTCGTCGTCGAAGAAGAAGGCGAAGAAGAAGGGCCGCAGCAAGCTGACCCTGCTCGCCGTGGGCGTGGTCGTCATCGCGGGCGGCGCGTACGGCGTCGGGCTGCTGATGAACCACTCCGACGTGCCCAAGGGCACCACGGTCCTCGGCGTCGACATCGGCGGCGGCACCCGCGACGACGCGGTCAAGAAGCTCGACGCGGCCTTCGACAAGAAGGTGAACCAGCCGCTCAAGCTCTCGGTGGACGGCAAGACGGTCACGCTCCAGCCCGACCAGGCCGGCCTCCAGTTCGACATGCAGGCCACCGTCAGCAAGGCCGCGACCAGCGACTACAACCCGGTCTCGGTGATCGGCTCGCTCTTCGGCGGCCAGCGGGTGATCGAGCCGGAGATGCCGGTCGACGAGGAGAAGCTGACCGCCGCTCTGGAGGACGCCTCCGGCAGCTCCGGTTCGGCGACCGACGGCACGATCAAGTTCAAGAACGGCAAGGCCGTCGCCGTCTACGGCAAACCCGGCAAGGGCATCGACGTCGCCAAGTCCATGGCGGCGGTCGAGCAGGCGTACCGCACCCAGGTGGAGAACGGCTCGGCGGGCGCGGTCACGCTCCCGACCACGACCAAGCAGCCGACGATCTCGAACGCCGAGGTCGACTCGGTGATGAAGTCGATCGCGGAGCCCGCGATGGCCCAGACCGTCCGGGTGCAGACCGACCCGGCGCACTTCATCGACTTCGGTCAGCGGTCGTTGCCGGACATCCTGAGCTTCAAGGCGGTCGACGGCAAGCTCGTCGACTACTACGACCTCAATGCGCTCAAGTCGGCGTACGGCACCACCTTCGTCGGCGTGCAGATCAACGGCGCGAGCGGCAAGCGGGACGTCCTGCCCGAGGACGTCGCCTCGGCCCTGCGCAAGGCCCTGCGCGGCAAGACGTCGGCCCAGCGCATCGCCACCATCGACACCAACCCGAGCTAGCCCGACCGCTCGGCCCCAGGGGGCACCCGGCACGCGCCGGGTGCCCCCTGCTCGTCGTATGACATCTGTCATCCGCCACTCAGGATCGCCGACACTGCCGGACGAGGGCCCCCGAAGGCCACTCTGGATCACATGACGACGACAGCGGTCGCATTCGACCAGGTGAGCAAGGCGTACGGCGAGGTCCGGGCCGTCGACGGCCTGACACTGAGCCTCCAGCCCGGACAGACCGTGGCCCTGCTGGGCCCCAACGGCGCCGGCAAGTCGACCACGCTCGACCTGCTGCTCGGGCTCAAGCAGCCGGACAGCGGCAGCGTCCGGCTCTTCGGCACCAGCCCGCGTGAGGCGATCGTCGCCGGGCGGGTCGGCGCGATGCTCCAGAGCGGCGGGCTGATGGACGAGGTGACCGTCTCCGAGCTGGTGCGGCTGGCCTGCGACCTGCACCCGAAGCCGTACCGGCCGAACGACGTCCTCGCCCGGGCCGGCATCACCCAGATCGCCGACCGCAAGGTCAACAAGCTCTCCGGCGGCCAGGCCCAGCGCGTCCGCTTCGCGCTCGCGACCGCGGGCGACAGTGACCTGATCGTCCTTGACGAGCCGACCACCGGCATGGACGTCACCACCCGCCAGGCCTTCTGGGCCACCATGCGCGAACAGGCCGACCAGGGACGGACGGTCCTGTTCGCCACCCACTACCTCGAAGAGGCCGACGCCGTCGCCGACCGCGTGCTCGTGCTGCACCGGGGCCGGCTGCTCGCCGACGGAACGGCCGCCGAGATCAAGGCGAAGGCCGGAGCCCGGCGGATCTCCTTCGACCTGGAGGGCCCGATCGACCCGGACGCGCTCCGGGAGCTCCCCTTCCTCGCCCACCTGAGCGTCTCCGGCTCCACCGTCCGCATCCAGTCCTCCGACGCCGACGCCACCGTCCACGCCGTCTACGGCCTCGGCCTCTACCCCCGCAACCTGGAGGTCGCCGGGCTCGGCCTGGAGCAGGCCTTCGTCGCCATCACCGAGGCCGAGGAGGCCCGTACGTCATGAACAGCCTCATCAAGCTGGAACTCAACCGCGCCCTGCGCAACCGCAAGTTCCTGTTCTTCTCGGTCCTCTACCCGTCCCTCCTCTTCCTGCTCATCGCGGGCAGCGCCGACAGCACGGACAAGGTCGACGGCACGGGCCTGACCCTGCCGACCTACATGATGGTGTCCATGGCCTCCTTCGGCGCCCTGACCGCCGTCCTGATGGGCAACAGCGAGCGCATCGCCAAGGAGCGGGAGAGCGGCTGGGTACGGCAGTTGCGGCTGACGACCCTGCCCGGCCGCGGTTACGTCCTCGCGAAGACCGCGAGCGCGGCCGTGGTCAGCCTGCCCTCCATAGTCGTCGTCTTCGTCGTCGCCGCGGCCGTGAAGGACGTACGGCTGGACGCCTGGCAGTGGCTCGCGCTCACCGGCGCGATCTGGGCCGGCAGCCTCGTCTTCGCCGCGCTCGGCGTGGCCATCGGGTACCTGGCGAGCGGGGACGCCGTCCGGCCGATCACGATGATCACCTACTTCGGGCTGTCCATCCTCGGCGGCCTGTGGATGCCGACGACGACCTTCCCGACCTGGCTCCAGGACATCGCCAAGTGGGTGCCCACGCACGCGTACGCTGCCCTCGGGCAGGCGATCGAGCAGAGCCAGGCCCCGCATGCCAAGGACATCGCCGTCCTCGCCGTCTTCTTCGCCCTGTTCGCCGGCGGCGCGGCCTGGCTGTACCGGAAGGACACGCTGAAGGCGTGAGTGTGATGACGGACGATCTGCGGCCCGACGAGGAAGCCCGGGCGGAACGGCTGATCCGGATCGGCCGGCCACCCCGCAACCGGGGCGAGGCGATCCGGAAGCTGGTGTGGGTCCTGCCCTGGCTGGTGTTCCTCGCCTCCCCGGTGCGGGACCTGAGCTCCGGTGACCACACCACCGCGGCAACGGCGGCCGGCTGGACGGGGCTCGTGGCCTTCGTCGGGATCTATCTGACCCTGGTCTTCCGCACCATGGGCCGGCCCTTCCGCGGCGGGATCATCCACGTCCTCGCCGCCACCCTCTGGGCGCTCGGACTCACCCTGGCCTTCTGCTTCGGCAGCGAATGGCTCGGCCTGTTCGTGTACGTCTCGGTCATCTGCGGGGTGACCTTCCCGTTGCGGACCGCCTACTGGACGATCCCGCTCACCACCGCCGCGATGATGCTGGCGGGCTGGCACGCCCACGACCTGGACGAGGCCTGGGGACTGTTCCTGGTGGTGCTGCTGGTCGGCTACTCCATGACCGGCATCCGGCAACTCGTCGCCACGACCGTCGAGTTGCGCAAGGCCCGCGCCACCGTCGCCCAGCTCGCCGCCAACGAGGAGCGCCTGCGTCTCGCCCGCGACCTGCACGACCTCCTCGGTCACTCGCTCTCCCTGATCACGCTGAAGAGCGAACTGGCCGGCCGGATGCTCCCGGACCACCCCGACAAGGCGGCCCAGCAGGTCGCCGACATCGAACAGGTCAGCCGCCAGGCCCTGGTGGACGTCCGCGAGGCGGTCTCCGGCTACCGCAGGCCCCGGCTGTCCGAGGAACTCGCGGGCGCCCAGGTCGCGTTGACGGCCGCCGCGGTCACGGCCGACGTACCCGCCGAACCCGACCTCGCCGGCGTGCCCGAGGAGAGCGAGAGCGCCCTCGCCTGGGCCCTGCGCGAGGCGGTCACCAACGTCGTACGGCACAGCGGCGCCACCCGCTGCACGATCGAGGTCCTGCACCGCCAGACCCTCGACGGCCCGGTCCTGGAACTCGCCGTCGAGGACAACGGCTCCGGCGGCGCCGGCCAGGGTCCGGGCAACGGCCTCACCGGTCTGACCGAGCGCCTGGGGAAGGCGGGCGGCACCCTGGAGGCGGGCCGCACCAAGCACGGCTTCCGGCTGCTCGCCCGAGTGCCCGCCGGCGCGGCGGCGCCCGTAGGATCCGGGGCATGAGCCACACGATCAAGGTCCTGCTCGCCGAGGACCAGTCGATGGTCCGAGAGGCCCTCGCCGCCCTCCTGGGCCTGGAGGACGACATCGAGGTCGTCGCCCAAGTGGCCCGGGGCGACGAGGTGTTGGCCGCGGCACAGGCCCACGGTGTCGACGTGGCCCTCCTGGACATCGAGATGCCCGGCATGACCGGCATCGAGGCGGCGGCCCAGGTCCACCAGGCCCTGCCGGGCGTGAAGCTGGTCGTCCTGACCACCTTCGGCCGCCCCGGCTATCTCCGCAGCGCCATGGAGGCAGGCGCCGACGCGTTCCTGGTCAAGGACGCCCCGGCCGCCCAACTGGCGGAGGCGGTACGCAAGGTCCTGGCGGGGGAGCGGGTCATCGACCCGACCTTGGCGGCAGCGGCCCTCGCCGAGGGCGCGAACCCGCTGACGGACCGGGAGCGCGAGGTCCTGAGGGCAGCGGAGGACGGCTCCACGAACGCGGAGTTGGCAGCGAAGCTGCACCTGTCGCAGGGGACGGTCCGCAACTATCTCTCGACGGCGATCCAGAAGTTGGCGGTGAGGAACAGGGCAGAGGCGGCGCGCCTGGCAAGGGAGAAGGGCTGGCTTTAAAGGCTTTTGCTTTAGGGGCGCGGGGAACTGCGCGACCGGCCACGACGCGCCTGCACTCATCCACCGGCAAAAGCCCCTACGGCGATGTCAGTTCAACAACGCCCGAGCCGCCCGAGCCTGCCCCCGCACCCGCTCAGCCGCCCCCTCATCCACAGCGCCCACCACCTCCGCATAGGCCTCCAACTCCGCGGCCCCCGCCAGGAAATCCCCCCGTTCGACAAGCAACTGCGCCCGCTCATACCTCAACCGAGCCGGATGCGAGGGCAACAGCAACGACAACTCAACAGCCCACAGCGCCACATCCGACCGCTCCGGCCGAGCCGCCGCCCAGGCCCGCACGTTGTTGAGAATCCGCAGCACCACATCCAGCGGGTCGGCCGGCACCAACATGGACGGGTCAAGAGAGGCCCCCGTGGCCCCCGCCACCAACAACTCCGCGTCCGCCCCGGCCAGCACCCGCCCCCCGTCGAACGGATCGGCCAGCACCTGCTCCTCCGCGGCCCCGAACCCCACCACGAAGTGCCCCGGAAGAGCGACCCCGTACACCGGCGCCCCGGCCCGCCGGGCCACCTCCATCCACACCACGGACAGCAGGATCGGCAACCCCCGCCGCCGCCGAAGCACCTCGTGCAGCAACGACGACTCCAGCCGCTGATAGTCCGCGGCCGAGCCGCGGAACCCGCACCGCTCCCCGAGCAGCTCCCGCAGCGCCACCGCCCATGACCGCGGCCCACCCGGCCGGAACGGCAGCCGCCCGGCCAGTTCGTCCAGTTCGATCTGGGCCGCGTCGATGCCCGCCTCGTCGAGGCCGCCGTCCGCCTCCGCGCCCAGCAGCAGACACAGCGCGGACAGGTCGGGCCGCTCGGAGCGGGCCTCTTCGGCGAACCGCCGACGCAGTTCGGCGGAGCGTTCCGGGGGTGGTGGATGCGGCAGACGCATAGCTGGCTCGTGCCCTCTCACAGCGATCGGTACCGGCCGCTCACCGGTCGCTTTTCCCGACGGCCGGTTCCCGGTAGTGGTGGTACGCGTGATGCGCCGCGAAGCCCATCCCGGCGTACAGCGCCCGCGCCCCCGCGTTCTCCGTCTCGACCTGGAGCCAGGCCGCCGACGCGCCCTCGTCGAGCGCCCGCCGGGCCAGCGCGGCCATCACCTCGGTGGCCAGCCCGCGCCGCCGCTGCCCGGGATCGACCTCGACCGCGGCGAAGGACGCCCACCGCCCGTCCACGACACACCGCCCGATGGCGGCGGGCACGCCACCGCTCCCCGGCACCTGCGCGAACCACACCGAGGGCCCGCTCGACAGCACCTTCAGCGCCACCTCGCTCACCCCCTTGCGCTGGTACCGCGCGAGCCACGCCTCGTCCACGTCCCGGGACAGCTCCACCCCGGCGCCCCCGGCCCGGTCGGCGAGCGGCGCCAGCGCCCCGATCCACAGCTCGGCCGTCACCTCGCGCACCCACCCGCGCCGCTCCAGCTCCGCGCACAGCAGCTCCTGCGTGCCCTCGGCGCCGGTCGCGGTCTGCACGTACGCGGGCAGTCCGCGAGCGCCGTACCAGCGCCGTACGGCCTCCAGCGCGTCGTCCAGCGGCATGCCGGGGTCGCCGACCGGCAGTACGGAGTTGGCCCGTCGGGTGAAGCCGGACGCGGCCCGCAGCTCCCACTCGCCGAGCCGCTCGCTCTCCACCGGCCGCCACGCGCGCGTGCAGACATGGGCGAGTTCCGCGTACGAGGCGGAGGGCCCCCGGCGGCGGGCCGGGGCGCTCGGCACCACCTTGCCCGCCACCAGCGAGGATTCCGCGATGCGGACAGTCTCGCCGTCCTTGCGTGTGATCCGAAGCACACCGGCGTCCCATGATGCGAGAACACCCACCGTGTCGGTGAACTTCTCACCCGGAACCGCAGGATCGTTCATGCGGCGTACGGAGACCCGTTTACCCACGTCAGCTGCGGTGATACGGACCTCAAGGCGCCCCGTCGCAGAGATTTCCACAGGTCAGTTCACCCCTCCTGTTCGGATCATGCCCAAGAACGGAGATACTAGGGGCGGGCATCGACGACGCCGCGCTCCCGCGCGCCAGGCGGCGGAGCCTATGGAGGCCCGCCAGCGCCCTATCGAGGAGGAACGACAGCGTGACCTACGTCATCGCGCAGCCTTGTGTCGACGTCAAGGACAAGGCGTGCATCGAGGAGTGCCCGGTCGACTGCATCTACGAGGGCTCCCGGTCCTTGTACATCCACCCGGACGAATGCGTCGACTGTGGTGCCTGTGAGCCGGTCTGCCCGGTCGAGGCGATCTTCTACGAGGACGACACTCCGGAGGAGTGGAAGGACTACTACAAGGCGAACGTCGAGTTCTTCGACGAGCTCGGCTCCCCCGGCGGCGCCAGCAAGCTGGGTCTGATCGAGCGGGACCACCCCTTCATCGCCGCGCTGCCGCCCCAGGCGTAAGCGCGTAAGCGGCCCGCAGTCTTCGTGCCGCCTCGGTCCCGTACGGCCAGATCACCTCTGATCGCCGTACGGGACCGAGGCGTTTGCCGTACGTACCAGAAAGTGAGCCAGTCCCCGTGTCCGCAGTCTCCGACCGCCTCCCCACCTTCCCCTGGGACAAGCTGGAGCCGTACAAGAAGACGGCCGCAGCGCACCCGGACGGCATCGTCGACCTCTCCGTCGGCACCCCGGTCGACCCGGTCCCCGAGCTGATCCAGAAGGCCCTGATCGACGCGGCGGACTCCCCGGGCTACCCGACGGTCTGGGGCACCCCGGCACTGCGCGACGCGATCACCGGCTGGCTGGAGCGCCGCCTGGGCGCCCGCGAGGTCACCCACCGGCACGTCCTGCCGATCGTCGGCTCCAAGGAACTGGTCGCCTGGCTGCCGACCCAGCTGGGCCTGGGCCCCGGCGACAAGGTCGCGTACCCGCGCCTGGCCTACCCGACGTACGAGGTGGGCGCCCGCCTGGCCCGCGCCGAGTACGAGGTCTACGACGCTGAGACATTTGCGGCTACCGCCGCGGGGACCGAGCTGGACCCCGAGGGGTTGAAGCTCCTGTGGCTGAACTCCCCGTCGAACCCGACCGGCAAGGTCCTGTCGAAGGCGGAGCTGACCCGGATCGTCGCCTGGGCCCGTGAGCACGGCGTGCTGCTCTTCTCCGACGAGTGCTACCTGGAGCTCGGCTGGGAGGCCGACCCGGTCTCGGTCCTGCACCCGGACGTCAACGGTGGCTCGTACGACGGCATCGTGGCCGTCCACTCCCTCTCCAAGCGCTCCAACCTGGCCGGCTACCGCGCGGCCTTCCTGGCCGGCGACCCGGCCGTCCTCGGCCCCCTGCTGGAGATCCGCAAGCACGGCGGCATGATGACGTCGGCCCCGACGCAGGCGGCGGTCGTCGCGGCGCTGGGCGACGACGTCCACGTCCAGGAGCAGCGCGAGCGGTACGCGGCCCGCCGCCAGGCCCTGCGCGAGGCGCTCGTGAAACACGGCTTCCGCATCGAGCACAGCGAGGCGAGCCTCTACCTCTGGGCCACTCGCGACGAGTCGTGCTGGGACACCGTCGCCCACCTGGCCGAGCTGGGCATCCTCGTGGCGCCGGGCGACTTCTACGGGGAGGCGGGCGCGACGTACGTGCGCGTGGCGTTCACGGCGACAGATGAACGCGTGCGGGCGGCGGTCGAGCGCCTGTAACCGCGGGACAACGCGAGGGGCCCGGGGGAGAACCCCGGGCCCCTCGGTGCTTCAGGCCGGTCAGCCCAGCGGCAGCGACTTCACCGGCAGCGAGTCCGCCGCGGGCAGCCCGCCCTTGGTGAGGGAGTCCGTCGGCAGACCGCCCTTCGTCGCGGTGGACGTGGTGTCACCGAGGATGTCCCCGGCGGAGCCCGCCGCGTCACCGGCCGTCTGCTGCGCGGCCGGGGCCGCCTTCTTCGCGACCTTGCCGCCGGTCTTGCCCGCCGTCGGCACCGCCTTCTTGAGCGCGTTGCCGCCGGTGTTGCCCGCGATCTTGGTGACGTTCTGCGTGGCACCGTCGACGCTGTTGCCGACGCTCGCCCCGTCCAGAGCGGTCAGACCGCTCAGGTTCGGAGTGGCGGGCAGCTCGGCGGGGGCCGCACTGGCGGAGCCGGCCGCACCGACCCCGGCTGCCGCTCCCGCAGCGACGAGCAGCGCGGCACGGGCGATCCTGCGGGTCAGGGGGAGGGACATGATGCTCCTTTGACGGGAGAGAACGAGGAAGTGTGCAACCGCTCCCGGCAGTTGATCACCGGGCTCGGACGCAGTGACTACCGCTCGAGGCCCGCGAAGGTTGCGGACGGCCAACGTAAAGAGTTGGCAATGCGTCGCATTATCGGCTGCGGATAAAAACGGGCAAAAGGCGCCCGATCCGAAAGTCCGCCGAATCCTTACAGCCCTGTGTTCTCAAGGGATTTCTCGGATACGAGGGTGAGGTGACGAAAACCTGCGCACACCCGCGTCCGAGACGGGCCCCCGTAACCCCTGCGAGTGACGGCCCGTACTACTGAGCAGTCACGATCCGCACGGACCCGGCGCCCTGCTCCGCCGCGCCCGAGCCCTCGACGGCCCGCCACTCGCTCTGGGTGTTGCCCGCGGTCCACTGCCGTCCCGCGTAACCGACGCTCTGGATGTGCAGGGTCGAGGCGTTGGCCACCGCCCAGTGCGCGAGCTGCCAGCCCCGCTGCCGTGCCGTGCGCCTGGCGGCCGAGTCGTCGGCGGTGACCGGCACGATCAGCGTCCGCCCCGCGGCCGCGTCCTCGGTGGCGGCGGGCGACGACTTCGCGTCCTCCGCCACGTCCTCGGCGGCCGTGTCGAGCGCGTCCCGCCCGAAGTCCTTCACCAGCGCGTCCCGCACCCCGTCCGGACCGGCGGCCTGCGTGGCGGCCTGCCGCCCGTCGCAGGTCAGCGTCGCCGGAGAGGCCCCGGTGAGCGCGGCGGCGAGCAGCACCGCGTCCGGCTCGTGCTTGGCGTATGCCTCCGGGTAGCCGCTGCGCTGCACCCGCTGGGCGGCCTCCGTGAGCGGCATCTTCGTGTAGCCCGAGACCTTGACCAGATGCTCGTAGAACTTCCCCGCCGCGTACGCCGGGTCCATGATCTGCTTCTCCGTGCCCCAGCCCTGCGACGGACGCTGCTGGAACAGGCCGAGGGAGTCCCGGTCGCCGTGGGTGATGTTGCGCAGCCCCGACTCCTGGATCGAGGTCGCCAGCGCGATCGCCACCGCCCGCTCGGGCAGCCCGCGCCCGGTGCCGACGGCCGTGATGGTCGCCGCGTTCACCGCCTGCTCCGGCGTGAACTCGTACGCCGCCCCGTCGCCCTTGCCCGAGACGACCTTGCAGCCGGGCGCGTCCGCGCCCCCGGTGACGTACTGCACGACGAGATAGCCCGCGACGGCACACAGGACCACGAGGGCCGCCCCGAAACGCAGGAGGCGGCCACGACGACGGCGTCGGGGAGTGGGTGACGGCTGTGGCATCCGTACAAAATACTGGAGGGGCCTGTGGTGCCCGAGCCGGGTGTGGACGACGGCCGCGAGGGCCCGGGCGTTAGGGTCGGGGCCATGGCCGATACCCCGCTTGACCTCACGCTGGACGCTGCGGAGCTGACCGCGCAGCTCGTCGACTTCCCCTCGGTGAGCGGCACCGAGAAGCCCCTCGCGGACGCCATCGAGACCGCGCTGCGCGCCCTGCCGCACCTCACGGTCGACCGGTACGGCAACAACGTGGTGGCCCGCACGAACCTGGGCCGCGCGGAGCGGGTCATCCTCGCCGGCCACATCGACACCGTCCCCATCGCCGACAACGTCCCCTCCCGCCTCGACGAGGACGGCTACCTCTGGGGCTGCGGCACCTGCGACATGAAGTCCGGCGTCGCCGTCCAACTGCGCATCGCGGCCACGGTCCCGGCCCCCAACCGCGACCTCACCTTCGTCTTCTACGACAACGAAGAGGTCGCCGCCCACCTCAACGGCCTGGGCCATGTCGCCGAGGCCCACCCCGAGTGGCTGGCGGGCGACTTCGCGGTGCTCCTCGAACCCACCGACGGCCAGGTGGAGGGCGGCTGCCAGGGCACGCTCAGGGTGCTGCTCAAGTTCAAGGGGGAGAGGGCGCACTCCGCGCGCGCGTGGATGGGCTCCAACGCGATCCACGCGTCCGCGCGCGTGCTGGCCAAGCTGGCCGCGTACGAGCCGCGCCGGCCGGTGGTGGACGGCCTGCGCTACCACGAGGGCCTCAACGCCGTCGGCATCGAGGGCGGAGTGGCCACCAACGTCATCCCGGACGCCTGCACGGTCACCGTCAACTTCCGCTACGCGCCCGACCGCAGCGAGGAGGAGGCCGAGGCCTTCGTCCGCGACTACTTCGCCGACTGCGGCGTGGACGAGTTCGTCGTCGACGACCACACCGGCGGGGCCCGACCGGGCCTGAACGACCCGTCCGCGGCGGCCTTCGTGCAGGCCGTGGGCGGCGAGGTCCACCCCAAGTACGGCTGGACCGACGTGTCCCGCTTCAGCCGCCTGGGCATCCCCGCCGTCAACTACAGCCCCGGCAACCCGCTGCTCGCCCACAAGGTCGACGAGCGGGTGAAGGCGTCGCTGATCCCGGTCGCGGAGGAGCGTTTGAGGACGTGGCTGACGGCATGAGGCGGTAAGGCCGCTGCACGGCGGACACGCACATGTCCCCCCTCCGTAACCCGCGTAGATCTAGGCTGAAGCAGAACTACCCGCTAGCGGAGGGAGCGCACATGGCTACCGGCAACCCCGAGGGGAAGAAGCAGCCACCGTCGGAGCAGCGCCTGGGACCCGTCCTCCGAAGGCGTGGACAGGTCACGGCCAGCACCACCGACCAGCGGCTCCTGGACGCGGGCGGCCCCTCCGACTGGGTCCACACCGACCCCTGGCGGGTCCTGCGCATCCAGTCGGAGTTCATCGAGGGCTTCGGCACGCTCGCCGAACTCCCGCCCGCGATCAGCGTGTTCGGCTCCGCGCGGACCCCGGCGGACTCCCCGGAGTACGAGGCGGGCGTGCAGCTCGGCCGAGGCCTGGTCGAGGCCGGCTTCGCGGTGATCACGGGCGGCGGTCCAGGGGCGATGGAGGCGGCCAACAAGGGCGCCTGCGAGGCGAACGGCATCTCGGTGGGCCTCGGCATCGAGCTGCCCTTCGAGCAGGGCCTGAACCCGTACGTCGACATCGGCCTGAACTTCCGGTACTTCTTCGTCCGCAAGATGATGTTCGTGAAGTACGCGCAGGGCTTCGTGGTCCTGCCCGGCGGCCTCGGCACCCTCGACGAGCTCTTCGAGGCCCTCACCCTCGTCCAGACCCAGAAGGTCACCCGCTTCCCGATCGTCCTGTTCGGCAGCGCCTACTGGGGCGGCCTCGTGGACTGGCTGAAGAACACCCTGATCGCCCAGGGCAAGGCCTCCGAGAAGGACCTCCTGCTGTTCCACGTCACGGACGACGTGGACGAGGCGGTGGCGCTGGTGTCGAAGGAGGCGGGCCGCTAGGGCCGGTCCGGCGGATCAGGCCAGTCCCCGGCGGGCGACCGCCGGGGGCCGGTGGCCCGCGATCGACGCCACCATGTCCAGCACCTGACGGGTCTCGGCGACCTCGTGCACGCGGTAGACCTGCGCCCCGAGCCACGCCGAGACCGCCGTCGTCGCGAGCGTCCCGACGACCCGCTCCTTCACCGGCTTGTCCAGCGTCTCGCCGACGAAGTCCTTGTTCGACAGGGACACCAGCACCGGCCACCCCGTCTCCACCATCTCCCCGAGCCGCCGCGTCGCCTCGAGACCGTGCCGCGTGTTCTTCCCGAAGTCGTGCCCCGGATCGATCATCACCGACTCCCGCGGCACCCCCAGCGCCACAGCCCGCTCGGCCAGCCCCACGGTCACCCGCAGGATGTCGGCCATGACGTCGTCGTACGTCACCCGATGCGGCCGCGTACGAGGCTCGGCCCCGCCCGCGTGCGTGCACACCAGACCCACCCCGTACCGCGCGGCCACCTCCGCGAGCCCCGGATCGACCCCGCCCCACGCGTCGTTCAGCACATCCGCGCCCGCCTCGCACACGGCCTCACCGACCGACGCCCGCCAGGTGTCCACGCTGATGACGACGTCGGGGAACCGCCGCCGCACCTCCGCCACGAACCCGACCGTCCGCCGCGCCTCCTCCTCGGCGGACACCTCTTCGCCCGGCCCGGCCTTGACCCCGCCGATGTCGATGATCGCGGCACCCTCGGCCACCGCCTGCTCCACGCGCGCGAGGGCCGGCTCGTCCCGGAAGGTCGCGCCCTGGTCGTAGAAGGAGTCCGGGGTCCGGTTCACGATCGCCATGATCACCGGCTCGTGCGGTTCGAATTCCCGCCTGCCCAGCCTGAGCATCCCCTGTGACCTCTCCTAGTACGTCCTGGCAAGTCGTCGGCCCGCGGCCGCCTGCGACCCTAACTGTCAGACTCGCATGGCACGATCGGACTCTGACACATTCGAGTCCGACACTTTCACCGAGCGTGGGGGCCCACAGCGATGGTTATGTTCTTGTTCCTCGTCGTCGCGCTCGCCGTCGTGGTCGCCGCGGTGACGCTCGCCGTGGTGGGCGGCGGCGAGACGGGCCCGCTCCCGGAGGCCGCCCCGGAGCGCCTCCAGGACCCCCTGCCGTACGACCGCCCGGTCCACCGCGCCGACGTGGAGGCCCTCCGCTTCCCGCTCGCCGCGCGCGGCTACCGCATGGCCGACGTGGACGACGCCCTCGGCCGCCTCGGCGCCGAGCTCGCCGAGCGCGACGCGCGCATCGCCGACCTGGAGTCGGCCCTGGCCGGCGCCCAGGCCGCCGCCCACGGCACGCATGCCTCGCATGCCTCCCACGTCTCCATGGAGAAGCCCGCTCAGGAGGACCAGTGAGCGACGGAAGCGCCCTCGCCGGCCCGGACGGCCGTCTGCGCTGCCCCTGGGGCGTCTCCACCGAGGACTACCTCGCCTACCACGACGAGGAGTGGGGCCGCCCGGTCCACGGCGACGACGCCCTCTACGAGCGCCTCTGCCTGGAGGCCTTCCAGTCCGGCCTCTCGTGGATCACGATCCTGCGCCGCCGGGAGGGCTTCCGCGCGGCCTTCGCGGGCTTCGAGATCGCCAAGGTGGCGGCGTTCACGGACACCGACCGCGACCGCCTCCTCCTGGACGAGGGCATCATCCGCAACCGCGCCAAGATCGACGCGACCCTCGCCAACGCGCGCGTACTGGCCGAGTGGGCCCCGGGCGAGCTCGACGAGTTCATCTGGTCCCACGCCCCGAAGACGCCGGGCCCGGCTCCCCGGACGGTGGGAGACGTCCCGGCGATCACCCCGGAGTCGACGGCCCTGTCGAAGGCCCTGAAGAAGAAGGGCTTGCGCTTCGTGGGGCCGACGACGGCGTACGCCCTGATGCAGGCGTGCGGTCTGGTGAACGATCACCTGGCCGACTGCTCGGCCAGGCGGAGCTGAGCCCCCTCAGCGTCCCAGGTACTTGGGCTGCTCCTTGTTCACGAACGCCCGCACCGCGATCGCATGGTCCTCCGACGCCCCCGCCCGCGTCTGGAGCTCGTCCTCCTTCTCCAGCGTCTCCGCCAGAGAGTGCGAGAACCCGTAGGCGACGGACTCCTTGATCGCCGCGTACGCCACGGTCGGCCCCTCGGCCAGCGCCCGCGCCACCTTCTCGGCCTCGGCGTGCAGCTCACCCGCCGGGACCAGCCGGTTCGCGATGCCCAGCTCGTACGCCTCCTGGGCCTTGATCGTCCGCGGGAAGAGCAGCAGGTCGGCGGCGCGCCCGGGGCCCACCACCCGCGGCAGGGTCCACGAGATCCCGGAGTCCGCCGTCAGCGCGACGCCCGCGAACGAGGTGTTGAACCCGGCCGTGTCCGCGACCACCCGGTAGTCCGCCGCGAGCGCCAGGCCGAACCCGGCCCCGGCCGCGACGCCGTTCACCCCGGCCACCACCGGCTTGGGCATCTCCGTCAGGGCGCGCACGACCGGGTTGTAGTGCTCCTTGACCGTGCTCATGACGGAGGTCGAGCCGTCCGCGAGCAGCCCGATGTGCTCCTTGAGGTCCTGCCCCACACAGAACGCTCGGTCCCCGGCGGAGGTCAGCAGCACGGCCCGTACGGCGTCGTCACCGGCCGCGGCCTGGACCGCGTCCCGCAGCGCGACCTTCGTCGCGATGTTCAGCGCGTTCATCGCCTCGGGCCGGTTGATGGTGATCGTCGCGAGTCCGTCGCTCACCTCGTAGAGCACGGTGTCGGCCATGATGCGTCCCCTCCTGCGTCCTTGCGGGTTACTTGCGGGTTCAGTAGGACAGCATGGCGGAGATCACCGCCCAGGGACCGGAACGGACGTGTGACCTGCATCAAAGAATCGGCGACCGAATTCTGTCGCCGAACATGTGCACGGCCGCGCAGTATCGCAGTCACATCGCCGAATTGAGTGGTTTTGCTCGCGCGCGTTGCCCAAGCGATGCCGACTGATGTTGGTCATCGGGTCCTGAGATGCGGGATAATGGCTTGGAAGCAATGTGTTCGATGCCGGTGTCGCGTGCTCACGCACGACACGCGTGCCCTCCCAGGGGCCGTCGGCTTTGACGATGAGCTGGTTTCAGGAAGGGGAACGAGCATGGCGGCCATGAAGCCGCGGACGGGCGATGGCCCGCTCGAGGTGACCAAGGAGGGGCGGGGCATCGTCATGCGCGTTCCGCTCGAAGGCGGCGGTCGGCTCGTCGTCGAGCTGACCCCTGACGAGGCCGACGCGCTCGGCGACGCCCTCAAGAAGGTCGTCGGCTGACGCGGAAGCGACCATACCCTTTCGGTGACCCCGGCATCGCATGCGGTGCCGGGGTCGCTGTTTACCGCCTCAGGGCCGGTACTGCCGCATGACTACCGCTTGACCGCGCACAGCAGCCCGTCACCCACCGGCAGCAGCGACGGCACCAGTTCCGGGCTCTCCCGCACCGCGCGCAGCAGCTCGCGCAGCCGCAGCACCTCGGTCGGCTGCGGACCCGAGTCCACCGTCCGGCCGTGCGCGAAGACCCCCTCGAACACCACGAGGCCCCCCGGTCGCAGCAGGCGCAACGATTCAGCGAGGTAGTCCATGACCTCCTGACGGTCGCCGTCGCAGAAGACGAGGTCGTAGCCGGCGTCCGCGAGCCGGGGCAGGACGTCGAGGGCGCGGCCGGGGATGAAGCGGGCCCGGTTGCTGGCGAAGCCGGAGGCCCGGAAGGCCTGACGGGCGAACTGCTGGTGCTCCGGCTCGGGGTCGACGGTCGTCAGGACGCCGTCGGGGCGCATGCCGTGCAGCAGATGGATGCCGGAGACTCCCGTACCGGTGCCGATCTCGGCGACCGCCTTGGCGTCCACCGAGGCCGCCAGCAACCGCAGTGCCGCACCCGCGCCGGGCGACACCGAGCGCAGCCCTGCCTCACGGGCCCGGTCGCGGGCCCAGAGCAGCACTTCGTCCTCGGCGACGTAGGCGTCGGCGAACGCCCAGCTCGTCTGCCGGTTGCCGGTAATGACCCTCTCCTGTCCCCGTGGTTGCCTGGGCGTGACTGTATCCGTTGGGGCCGGGAACCTGCTGATGGGACCGGGCGTTTAGAGGGGTGGAGACGCACCCGGGGGGACACAGTTGGATCACGACGACGAGCAGGGGCTCGGACAGGGCCCCGAGCGGGCGGTGACGCAGCCGTACGAGCGGTATCAGCCCAGATCAAATTCTCGTAAAACCGCTTATCCGGAGCTAACGGGCGAGGTGGCTATGGTAGGGGCTCCACTGGACACCACCAGAGCCGACAGGGGAGGTGCGGCTGCGCCTGTGGATCGCGGAGGAGTGCTGCGGCGCTTCCTCGGATCGGCGGGTAGGCCGAAATCCGTGAACGACACCGCTGCTGACCCCAGCCACGACGAGTACAGCCAGACCGCGACCTTCTCCACCGACGCGGACGGGCAGGCGTGGACTCCTCCGACGTGGGAGGAGATCGTCAGCACGCACAGCGGCCGGGTCTACCGGCTCGCCTACCGCCTGACGGGCAACCAGCACGACGCGGAGGACCTCACCCAGGAGGTCTTCGTCCGCGTCTTCCGCTCCTTGTCGACCTACACGCCCGGCACCTTCGAGGGCTGGCTGCACCGCATCACCACCAACCTCTTCCTGGACATGGTGCGCCGCAAGCAGCGCATCCGCTTCGACGCCCTCGGCGAGGACGCGGCCGAGCGCCTGCCCAGCCGCGAGCCCTCACCCCAGCAGGTCTTCAACGACGCCCACTTCGACGCGGACGTCCAGCAGGCCCTCGACACCCTGGCGCCCGAGTTCCGCGCCGCGGTCGTGCTGTGCGACATCGAAGGACTGTCGTACGAGGAGATCGCCGCGACCCTCGGCGTCAAGCTCGGCACCGTCCGCTCCCGTATCCACCGCGGCCGTTCCCAGCTGCGCAAGGCCCTCGCGCACCGCTCTCCGGAGGCCCGCAAGGAGCGCCGCTCCTTCGTGCCCCGCGTCGCCGCACTGGGGGGAGGGGGCGCGACCGCGTGAGTGGATCACGGCCCAACCCCGCCAAAGGGCATCTCGCGGAGCAGCATCTGGGAGACCGACTCGCCGCGCTTGTGGACGGCGAGCTCGGTCATGAGACGCGCGAGCGCGTCCTCGCCCACCTGGCCACCTGCGCCAAGTGCAAGGCCGAGGCCGACGCCCAGCGCCGACTGAAGAACGTCTTCGCGGAGGCGGCCCCGCCGCCCCCGTCCGAGAGCTTCCTGGCGCGACTGCAGGGGCTGCCCGGAGGAGGTGGCACGGACGACGGCGCCGGCTCGCCGTTCGGGGGAGGCTTTCCCGACGTCTTCGCCGAACGACCCGGGACCGCCGGAGTCTTCGGAGTGAAGCGCGGCGAGCGCTTCGAGTTCGACTACGTCCCGACCCGCCCGCACGGCTCGGTCCTCCCGGCCGGCATGGACCGCGGCGGCTTCCGCATCCACGACGTCAGTCGGCACGAGGCCGAGCGGACGGCGTCGCGCGGCATGCGCTTCGCGTTCGTCGCCGCCGGTGCGGTGTCGCTGGCCGCGATCGCGCTGGGCGGTGTCACGACCGGCGTCCCGGCCGACACCGACGCGCGCGGTGGCTCGGGCGGCAGCAATGTGACCCCGGCCCGCACCCAGGGCACCGGGGCCGCGACCACGCCGGACAGCCAGCGCCGCCGTGCGGTGGGCCCGCTGCTCGCCGCCGGTCAGTCCCGGATCGACGACACCGGGTCCGCCCCGACCGAGGCCTCCGCCCCGCTCGTACCCGGCGTACCGGCCCAGCCGGTCTCGCGCACGCTCGCGACACCCGTCGTGGCCGGCGCGGCCGTCATGTCCCCGCTGATACGTCCGCTCAGCACCTCTCCCCAGCTGACGCTGACCGCGTGGTCCACCGCACCGGACCTCCCCCCGCCCGCCCTTCTCGCCGCACCCGTCCCCGACGCGACCTCTTCTCCTTCCACCTCCTCCGGCCCCACCCGCTGACCGGCGTCTGCGCGTCGGCCGGTGAACCTGGTTGAATCCAGTCAGAGCCGTGCCGTGTCCTGTCCGGCAGCTCAGGCCGTGTCGTCGAGGCGCTGTGCCTGAGAGGTGTGGGTGAGTGGGGTCCGCCGTGCCGGACGGGCCCTGGCTGTGGGGAGAGCATGAACGAGGGGAAGCCCACGAAGGCGAAGTGGTGGAGCCGTGCGGGTGGCGGTGACGCGGCCCTGCCGGAAGGTGACTACGAGTTGAGGCGACCTCAGGACGCCTCGCCCGTGGACGACTCCGAACGCGGTCTCCCCGAGGGGGACTTCGAACTGCGCTCACCGCAGGACGCACCGGCCGCGCCGGACCGGCATGAGCCGCCGAGCGACGGCGTCTCCGACGTCTCCGGCGACTTCGAACTGGACCGCCCCGCCGAGGCGTCGGCACCAGCCGCAGCCGCAGCCGCAGCCGCAGCCGCAGACACCGACGCCGACGCGGACACCCACGCCGATACCGACGCGCACCCTGCGCCGGCCCCCGCGGCCGAGCCCGAGCGCCCCAAGCCCCTGCACGACCCCGACCCCTACAGCACCCCGCCCTACGGCGAACCCGGCCCCTGGGCCCCCGCCCCACCGGTCCAGCACCCGGCGACGTCCCCGTCCCACGGAACGCCCACGGCGCCCCCGCAGCCCACGTCCGCCACACCTGCACCGCCACACGGCACCGTCCCGGCCCCCGCCCCGGCGCCTGCCCAGCCGCACGGCACCCCCGCGTCGGCCGCGAGCCACGGCCCCACTCCGGCCCCCGCCCCGGCCCCGCACCACAGCGCCACCCCAGGCCCCGCCCCCGCGCCCACCCAGCCCCACGGGACCCCCGCCCCGCACCACCACAGCGCCACCCCCGCCCCGGCCCAGGCCCCCGCCCCGGCCCCTGCTCCCACCCCACCCGGTCCCACCCCACCCCCCACCAACCCGTGGCAGAACTACGACCCCTGGTCCGCCACCCCCACCCCCCTCCAGACCCCCGTCCAGCACCACCTCCAGACCCCCTTCCAGCAGAACGGTGCCGCCGTCCCCTCCAAGGAGCAGCGGCGTAAGCGGGCCAGGAAGGTGCTCGTCGGGGCCGCCGTGCTGCTCGCGCTCGTGTCAGGGGGCGTCGGCGGGGTCGTGGGGGCGTATCTGGAGCGCAACGGCGGCGTGGGGGACGTAGAGCTGCCGCAGGCCGCGGCGGAGCCTGCCGGGCGGGCTCCGGACAGCGTGGCCGGGATCGCGGCGCGGGCGCTGCCCAGCGTGGTCACGCTGCATGTGACCGGCAGCGAGGAGTCCGGCACCGGCACCGGATTCGTGCTCGACGACCGGGGCCACATCCTCACCAACAACCACGTCGTCGAACCCGCCGGCGGCGACGGCGAGATAACGGTGACCTTCCACAGCGGGGACACCGCCAAGGCCACCGTCGTCGGCCGGGACAGCGGCTACGACCTCGCCGTGGTCAAGGTCAGCGGTGTCAGCGGGCTCACCCCCCTGACGCTCGGCAACTCCGACAACGTCCAGGTCGGCGACCCCGTCGTCGCCATCGGCGCCCCCTACGACCTGGAGGGCACCGTCACCTCCGGTATCATCAGCGCCAAGGAGCGGCCCATCACGGCCGGCGGCGAGAGCGGCGACGGCAGCGACGTGTCCTACGTCGACGCGTTGCAGACCGACGCGCCCATCAACCCCGGCAACTCCGGCGGGCCGCTGCTCGACTCCAAGGCCCGGGTGATCGGCATCAACTCCGCCATCCGCTCCGCCGACAGCGGCTCCGACGAGAGCGGCGGCCAGGCGGGTTCCATCGGCCTCGGCTTCGCCATCCCGGTCAACCAGGCCAAGCGCGTCGCCGAGGAACTGATCAACACGGGCAAGGCCACCCACCCGGTGATCGGCGTCACCCTCGACATGGACTACTCCGGCGACGGCGCCCGCGTCGGCACCAAGGGCAACGGCGGCGGCGCCGCGGTCACCGCGGGCGGCCCCGGCGACAAGGCCGGCATCGAGGCGGGCGACGTCATCACCGAGGTCGACGGCCAGCGCGTCCACTCCGGCGAGGAACTCATCGTCAAGACCCGCGCCCACCGCCCGGGCGACCGGCTGGAGCTCACCGTGGAGCGCGGCGGCAAAGAACTGACCATCTCCCTGGTGCTCGGCTCCTCGGACGGCGATTGACGGAAACCTCATAGTCACGCCCGGAAACCCCGTCCCACATGGCAAACAACCCACAAAACCGCTCATGCGCGTGCACTCGGGGGGCTCGGGACAGTACCGGTCGTACCGGATCGCCGGGTACCGTGGACCCGGCCCGGACATCGCAAGGAGCTTCAGGTGTTCAATGACATAGGACCGCTCGAGCTGGTGACGCTCGTTGTCCTCGCCGTGCTCGTCTTCGGTCCGGACAAGCTCCCGAAGCTCATCCAGGACGTCACGCGGACCATTCGCAAGATCCGCGAGTTCTCGGAGAGCGCCAAGCAGGACATCCGCTCGGAGCTCGGTCCCGAGTTCAAGGACTTCGAGTTCGAGGACCTGAACCCCAAGACGTTCATCCGCAAGCAGCTGGACAACGACGAGCTGGGGCTCAAGGAGATCCGCAACGGCTTCGACCTGAAGAAGGAGATGGCCGAGGTCACGGACGCGGTCCACGGCCGCGACTCGGACTCCTCCTCTTCGGCCTCGTCCTCGTCCTCAGGGTCCTCCGGCGGCCGGATCGACATGACCAAGAAGGACGACGACGGCAAGGACGACCGGCCGGTCTTCGACGCGGACGCCACCTGAGCCACGCCACCCCGCACCTCCCGGAGCCGCACGTCAGTGATGTGCGGCTCTGTCGTGTGTGATGCGTTTCATACCCGTGTGCGGGCGTGCCCGGCCTGAACCGGACCTTCGGACGCCCCGCGCACCCGGCGGTTTCGCTGCTGGTCCCGATGGGGTGGCTATGCTGCCGAGTTGTTGTGCGGACCGGACGAGTCGCCCGAAGGGGGGCGGGCCGTCCCGGTCCGACGAGGAACGAGGAGGCGTCCGGGCACATGGAGACGACGAGTCAGGCAGTCGCGCAGGCGCCGGCCACGGAGGGCGGACAACAGGTCCCCTCCGCCCGGCGCACGGTCGACGGCTACCTGCAGGCGCCCTTCCCGTGGTACGGCCTCGACGAGGCCTTCACGGGGCCGCGGTGGCTGATGCAGGTCGGAACGGCGGCCGACGGTGCCGTCGAGCACGGTTCGATCGGGCACGGTGACGAGCCCTCCGTACGCAACGAAGCCTCGGAGGACAAGGAGAAGTTCGCGGTGGTGGTCACCGTCGCGGCCAATCCGTCCCGCAGGAGCGCCGACGGCACGGGCCTGCTGGAGGCCACGTCGGTCTCGTCGGCGGCGTGGCTCGCGGGCGTGGGGCTGCTGTCCTTCACCTGGCCCGGCTCGATGGACCACTCCCTGCGTGACGACTGGCTGGACCAGCAGACCGAGACGGCGTGGGCGCTGGCCGACGACCTCGACGGCTCCGACTGGTCGACGCTGTCGCTCCCCGTGGACGGCGTGCCCACGCCCTTCCACTACCGGGAGTCCGAGTTCGGCTGGGTGCTCGCCGGCTCGACCCCGGAGGGCGTGCACGTGGGGGCGTACGGAAGAGGCATGAGCGCGTACGGGCTCGGCTTCGCCATGATCAAGGACATCGGCGAGTACGCGTAGCGGTACGACGACGGGGGCGCCCACTCTCCTGGTGGGCGCCCCCGTCGTCGTAGGCGAAGAGCTAGAACTTGTTGCGCGGGGTGATCCCCAGGGACAGGCCCGCGAGGCCGCGCTGGCGGCCGCCGAGCTTGCCCGCGATGTCGCGCAGGGCCTTGCCCGCCGGGGAGTCCGGGTCGCTCAGGACGACCGGCTTGCCCTCGTCGCCGCCCTCGCGCAGACGGACGTCGATCGGGATGGCGCCGAGGACCGGGACCGTGGCACCCGTGGTGCGGGTCAGGCCGTCGGCGACCGTCTGGCCGCCGCCGGTGCCGAAGACGTCGACCATCTCGTCGCAGTGCGGGCACGGCAGGCCCGACATGTTCTCGACCACGCCGACGATCTTCTGGTGGGTCTGGACGGCGATGGAGCCGGCGCGCTCGGCGACCTCGGCCGCCGCCTGCTGCGGGGTCGTCACGACCAGGATCTCGGCGTTCGGGACCAGCTGGGCCACGGAGATCGCGATGTCACCGGTGCCCGGCGGGAGGTCGAGGAGCAGGACGTCCAGGTCGCCCCAGTACACGTCCGCGAGGAACTGCTGGAGCGCGCGGTGCAGCATCGGGCCGCGCCACACGACCGGGGCGTTGCCCGGGGTGAACATGCCGATGGAGATGACCTTCACGCCGTTCGCCGACGGCGGCATGATCATGTTCTCGACCTGGGTGGGTCGCCCGTCGGCGCCCAGCATGCGCGGCACCGAGTGGCCGTAGATGTCGGCGTCGACCACACCGACCTTCAGACCGTCGGCCGCCATCGCCGCCGCCAGGTTCACCGTCACCGAGGACTTGCCGACGCCGCCCTTGCCGGAGGCGACCGCGTACACGCGCGTGAGCGAGCCGGGCTTGGCGAAGGGGACCTCGCGCTCGGTCTGGCCGCCGCGCAGGGCCGTCGCCAGCTCCTTGCGCTGCTCGTCGCTCATCACGTCGAGCGTGACGTCGACACGGGTGACGCCGTCGACGGCCGCGACCGCGTCCGTCACGCGCTGCGTGATCGTCTCGCGCATCGGGCAACCCGAGACCGTCAGGTACACGGTGACCGCGACCGCCCCGTCCGCGCCGATGTCGACCGACTTGACCATCCCGAGTTCCGTGATGGGGCGGTTGATCTCGGGGTCGTTCACCGTCGCCAGTGCCTCGCGCACCGCGTCTTCGCTAGCCATAAGGACGATGGTACGGCTGAACACAGGGGCCCTGGATAGCCCTAGCGGTCGTCTGCGTCACGTCCCGCTGACCGTTCTGCCGGGAATACACCGTGCCCGTCCTGTCTCTCCTCCAGCTCCTTCACCAGGTCCTGGAGTTCGGAGCGGATCCAGTCGCGGGTCGCGACCTCGCCGAGGCCGATGCGCAGGGCGGCGATCTCCCGGGTCAGATACTCGGTGTCGGCGATGGACCGCTCGTTCTGCTTGCGGTCCTGTTCGAGGTTGACGCGGTCTCGGTCGTCCTGCCGGTTCTGCGCGAGCAGGATGAGAGGCGCCGCATAGGAAGCCTGGAGCGACAGCATCAGGGTGAGGAAGATGAAGGGGTAGTTGTCGAAGCGCAGGTCGCCGGGGGCGAACACGTTCCACAGCACCCACGCGATGATGACGACCGTCATCCAGACGATGAACCGGCCCGTGCCGAGGAAGCGTGCGATGCGCTCCGACAGCCGCCCGAAGGCCTCCGGGTCCCACTCGGGCAGCAGCCGGCGCCGCGGCGGCCGGGGCTGGTCCAGGCGGGTGCGCGGGCGGGTGGTGGCGGTGGCGCCGCTGGGGGTGCGCTCGCGGGCGGTCTCGCGCTCAGGAGCCATGAGCTGCCACCCCGCCCTCTTCGTCCTCGTCCAGATGGAACTCCGTCTCCCGCCAGTCCTCGGGGAGCATGTGGTCCAGTACGTCGTCCACGGTGACCGCCCCCAGCAGCGACCCGGCCTCGTCGACCACGGGCGCCGCGACCATGTCGTACGTCGCGAAGAACCCGGCGACGAGCGGCAGCGCCGCGTCCGGGTCCAGCGGCTGGAGGTCGTCGTCGATGATCGCGCTGACCAGGGTGTACGGCGGGTCCCGCAGCAGCCGCTGGAAGTGGACGGTGCCCAGGTATTTGCCGGTCGGCGTCTCGTCGGGCGGGCGGCAGACGTAGACCTGGGCGGCGAGCGCGGGGGAGAGGTCGGGGTTGCGCACGCGCGCGAGGGCGTCGGCGACGGTGGCGTCGGGCCGCAGCACGATCGGCTCGGTCGTCATCAGACCGCCCGCGGTGTGCTCCTCGTAGGACATCAGGCGCCGCATGTCGGCCGCGTCGGCGGGCTGCATCAGGCTCAGCAGCCGCTCCTGGTCCTCCGTCGGCAGCTCGCCGAGCAGGTCGGCCGCGTCGTCCGGGTCCATGGCCTCCAGCACGTCGGCCGCCCGCTCCTCCTTGAGCTTGCCGAGGATCTCGATCTGGTCGTCCTCCGGCAGCTCCTCGAGCACGTCGGCCAGCCGGTCGTCGTCGAGGGCGGCGGCGACCTCGGCGCGCCGCTTGGGGGAGAGGTGGTGCAGGACGTTGGCGAGGTCGGCGGGGCGCAGCTGCTCGAAGGTGGCCAGCAGGCTCTCGGCGCCCTGTCCGTGCTCCTCCAGGGAGAAGCCGGTGACGGCGGACCACTCGACGGTCAGCGACTCGCCCTTGCGCCGGAACGCGCCGCCCTTGCCGCCCTTGCGGACGAAGACCTTGTCGATCTCCCAGTCCCGGCGGGCCGGCAGCTGCTGCACGGACACGTCCAGGACGGTCACCTCCTCGCGGGTCTCGACGAGGGTGACGCGCCGGTCGAGGAGCTCGCCGAAGACCAGACGCTCGGTGGGCCGCTGTTCGAAGCGGCGGACGTTGAGCACGCCGGTGGTGATGACCTGGCCGGACTCGATGCTGGTCACCCGGGTCATGGGCAGGAAGATGCGGCGCCGCGTGGACAGTTCCACGACCAGGCCGAGCACGCGCGGCGGTCTGCGGCCCACGCGCAGCATGACGACGAGGTCGCGCACCCGGCCGACCTGGTCGCCGTTGGGATCGAACACGGCGACGCCGGAGAGGTGCGAGACGAAGATCCTGGGGGCGCCCCCTGCCATCGCCGTGCCTCCTTTCCCTGTGGATTGATCCGTGTGAATTGTCCGTCAAGTGGGCTTCAGGCTAGCCCGTCCCGATGAGGGACGCCCTGGTGGGCGGTGCGGACGGACTGGCTCCGCTCGGCCCGCCGGGCCCCGGTACTCTGCCGTACGCCGCTTGATGGCCCCTCGTCGGAAAGGCGCCCCACCTGTGACTGCGATTCCCCAGGTCCGTACCCGCCGGACGGGACTCAGGGGCGCGGTGTGCGCCCTGGTCGTGACGGGCACGGTCCTGACGGGGTGCGGTAGTGACGACCCCGACGCGGGTACCAACGGCGTCGGCAAGCTGCCGGCCGACCAGATCCAGACGAAGACCAAGGCCGCCGCCGAGTCCGCGGACACGGTGCGTCTCTCCGGAACCGTGGTTACCAGCGGGCGCACTTACAAACTCGACATGCAGCTGAAGGCGGACGGCGGCACCGGGTCGGTCACCGCCGAGGGCGCCACCTTCAAGCTGCTGCGGATCGGGGAGAAGCTCTTCCTCAAGGCCGACGCCGGGTTCTGGAGCCATGAGGACGGCGAGGGCGACGACAAGGGCTCGGACACGGCCGCCGCCGACAAGCTCGACGGCAAGTTCGTGAAGGTGCCTCAGGGCGACCCGTCGTACAAGAAGTTCAGCGGCTTCACCGACAAGGACGTCCTGCTGTCGAGCCTGCTGACGCTGCACGGCGACCTCGCCACCGACGGCCACCACGAGCAGTCGGGTATCCGCACGATCCGGATCACGGGCGACGACGGCGCCGGCGGCACCCTGGACGTCTCCCTGGAGGGCAAGCCGTACCCGCTCCGCCTGGAACGCGCGGGCGGCGCCGGCACACTGACCTTCTCCGGCTGGGGCAAGCCCTTCGAGCTGGCGGCGCCGGCGAAGGACGAGACGGTGGACTACGGCAAGCAGCTGCCGACGTCCTGACCCGGCTACTTCCGGCGGCGCCGCTTCAGCAGCAGCTTCGGCAGAGCGGCGGGGATCGGCCGGCGGGTCGTCGCGGACGTCGGCACCGGCGGCCCGGCCAGGTCGCCGTCGGGCAGCGGCGCGGTCGCCCCGGTCGGCTCCAGGCGCAGCACCCGGCACTCCCGCCCCCAGCGCTCCGGCATCGCCTCCCCGTCGGGCGCGTTGAGGCGCTTGCCCTTGAGCTCGGCGACGGCCGCCGCCCAGGCCTCCGACCCGGACGGCAGCTCCACGACCTTCGCCGTCCAGGAGACCAGCCGCCCGCCCTTGTCCTTGCTGCGGACCGTGACCTCGGCCGCACCGCCGTCCGTCAGCCCCGGCAGCGGCTGCTCGCCCGGCCCGTCGCCGACCAGACACGCGGCACCCTCGTGCCACACGTGCCACAGCGCCCGGGCGGGGCCCTCGGGACCCCTGACCCAGATGAGGCCGGACTTCTTCGTGGCCTCCTCGACGAGGGCCTGGTCGAGCAGCTCGCTAGTCATGGGGGCAGCCTATCCAGGCACCCTCACAGCCAGCCGTTGCGCTTCAGGGTGCGGTGGATGCCGAGGCAGATGACACCGGTGATCATCATGATCACGGGGTAGCCGTACTTCCAGTGCGTCTCGGGCATGTAGTCGAAGTTCATGCCGTACACGCCACACACCATCGTCGGTACGGCGATGATGGCCGCCCACGAGGTGATCTTCCGCATGTCCTCGTTCTGCGCGACGGACGCCTGCGCGAGGTTGGCCTGGAGGATCGAGTTGAGGAGCTCGTCGAAGCCGATGACCTGCTCCTGCACGCGGGCGAGGTGGTCGGCGACGTCCCGGAAGTACTTCTGGATGTCGGGGTCGATCAGCCGCATCGGCCGCTCGCTCAGCAGCTGCATGGGCCGCAGCAGCGGCGACACCGCCCGCTTGAACTCCAGCACCTCACGCTTGAGCTGGTAGATCCGGCCGGCGTCCGAGCCGCGCGGGGAGCCCTTGCGGCCCGGCGAGAACACGTCCGTCTCGACCTCGTCGATGTCGTCCTGCACGGCGTCGGCGACCGCGATGTAGCCGTCGACGACGTGGTCGGCGATCGCGTGCAGCACCGCGGAGGGGCCCTTGGCGAGCAGCTCCGGGTCGTCCTGGAGGCGGTGGCGCAGCGCCCGCAGCGAACCCTGGCCGCCGTGCCGGACGGTGATGAAGAAGTCCCGTCCGGTGAAGCACATGACCTCGCCGGTCTCGACGACCTCGCTGTTGGCGGTGAGGCGGTCGTGCTCGACGTAGTGGATGGTCTTGAAGACGGTGAACAGGGAGTCGTCGTAGCGCTCCAGCTTCGGCCGCTGGTGCGCCTGGACGGCGTCCTCGACGGCCAGCGGGTGCAGCCCGAACTCGCTCGCGATACCGGCGAATTCGGCCTCGGTCGGCTCGTGCAGACCGATCCAGACGAAGCCGCCGTCGCGGCGCACCTGACGCATCGCCTCGTGCGGCGTCAGCGGCAGGGGCGTCTCGACGCGGGCGCCGTCGCGGTAGACGGCGCAGTCGACGACGGCCGAGGGGGTGCCGGGGTCGCGGGTGGTGTCGTACGCCCCGCCGTCCATGCGCACGCCCTTGCGGAGCGAGGGACGGGACGGGCGGACGACGGCGCGCAGGTCGCGGATCATCGACATGGCAGGCTCCTTCGCGACAGGCAACGAAAGGCCGCTTCAACGGGTGGAACTGCCCGGAATGGGGACGTCCGAACGGCAGATGTTTGGCACGTCCACAAAGCGGGGAGCACCGCACCATTGCGGTGGCAGGCTTCGTTGCTGATACAGATGCTGATTTCGAATCAGACAGATCAGGCAGATCTAGACGAAGTGCTCTTCCGATGAAGACGCGAGCGCGACGAGAGGCGGCGGTGAGCCGGGGACCCGGATCAGCTACATCAGCGGGCGGAAGAGCGAGTGGTACTGCACGGGTGACTTCGATCCATGACAGCCCCACCTCCTCCGGCCGGTCCCTCGTAAGGGACGTTCATTCCCCGTAGGGGAGTTCCCCTCGCAGGGGATTTTCATGGCGTCGGGACTCGATCGCGACGCTTCTGCGTGCTGCCCCGAACGACCGGGCAAGAGTATCAGCCGACTGAAGTGTCAAGGCGCTGCTTTGCCCGGTACTGACGAGTTCTATGCTCGCGGCATGGCTGATGTTCTTCCTCTGGTCGAGGCCCGGTTGCGTACCGCGCTCGGCGAGCCGGACGCCCGCGCGGCGGTCACCTTCCTGGGCACGGACCGCATCGAGGTGCTCCGCTTCCACGAGGGCGACATCGTCCGCTACGCCACGCTCGGCATGTCCGCGGCGCCGATGGGCGACCCCACCGCGATGCTGGCCGACCCGGTCAAGGGCCCCCGCGCCGAGCTGTTCCTGTCGGTCCGCGCGGGCCTCGCCGACACCGACAAGGTGCTCCGCGCGCTCGCCGTCCTCGCCGCGTCGCCGCAGGTCGAGGGCGTGATCGTGGCCCCCGGCGCGTCCCTCGACGTGGGTGAACCGCTGTGGCCCGGCGCCCCGTTCACCTCGGTCCTGGTGGCCGAGCCGGGCGGCCTGGTCGAGGACCTGGAGCTGGACGAGCCCATGGACCCGGTCCAGTTCCTGCCCCTCCTGCCCATGACCCCGAACGAGGCCGCCTGGAAGCGGGTGCACGGTGCCCAGGCCCTCCAGGAGCGCTGGCTGACGAACGGGACGGACCTCAGGGACCCGTCCCGGAAGTCCGTCCCGCTGGAGTGAGCGTGGGGTGAGCGCGGGGTGAGCAAGCTCACCAAGTGGTGGCCGGAAACCGTCAGTTGACGAAGACCGCCACACCGTCCTCTGTGGCGTGCTTCGACTCCAGCTCTTCCACCTCATGAGTCAGCGCGGTCCGTCGTACGACGACCACGGCGGCGCCCACGAGCGCGGTGACCGCCGCCACCACGAACGGCATGTGGATGTCGGTCCACTCCTCGATCCGCGGTGCGAAGTAGGGGGCCGCGGCGGCCGCGAACCAGCGCACGAAGTTGTAGCCGGCGCTGGCGACCGGACGCGGGGCGTCCGACACACCCAGGGCCAACTCGGTGTAGACGGTGTTGTTCACGCCGATGAACGCGCCGGACAGGATCGTGCAGACGATCGCGGTGGTGTGACTGCCGTAGCCGAGGACGAGCACGTCCGCCGCGAGCAGCACCAGCGAGCCGCCGAGCACCTTCAGCGAACCGAACCGCGCCTGCAATCGCGGCGCCACGATCACGGAGAACACCGCGAGCAGCACACCCCAGGCGAAGAACACGGCACCCGATTTGTACGGCGTCATGTTCAGCACGAACGGGGTGAAGGCCAGCACGGTGAAGAACGTGTAGTTGTAGAAGAACGCCGAGGCGGCGGCGGAGGCCAGGCCGCCGTGGCCGAGCGCCTTCACGGGGTCGAGCAGCGAGGTCTTCCGGGCCGGCTTCGGCTGTTCCTTCAGGAACACCGTGATGCACAGGAAGCCGACCGCCATCAGGAAGGCCGTGCCGAAGAACGGGTACCGCCAGCTGGCGTCCCCGAGCAGTGCGCCCAGCAGCGGACCGCAGGCCATGCCGAGGCCGAGCGCGGACTCGTACAGCAGGATCGCCGCGGCGCTCCCTCCCGCCGCCGCGCCGACGATGACCGCGAGCGCCGTCGAGACGAACAGGGCGTTGCCGAGCCCCCAGCCCGCCCGGAACCCGACGAGCTCGGCGACCGAGCCCGACGTACCGGCGAGACCCGCGAAGACCACCACGAACGCGAGGCCGAGCAGCAGTGTCCTGCGGCCGCCGATCCGGCTGGAGACCCAGCCGGTGATCAGCATCGCGAACGCGGTGATCAGGAAGTACGAGGTGAAGAGCAGCGAGACCTGACCGGCGGTGGCGTCGAGACCCTGGGCGATGGAGGGCAGGATCGGGTCGACGAGTCCGATGCCCATGAAGGCGACGACGGAGGCGCCGGCCGTGGCCCAGACCGCCTTGGGCTGTCGCAGGAGGCTGCCCGCTCCCGCGTCGAGGGCGTCCATGGTTTCTCTCTTTCCGGTGAGAACGGCTGTCGAGATGGTTGCTGTATGCACATAGTAAGTTAGGGCAGCTAATTAATGCAAGCTACATCTACTTTCGTACGGTGAACGGTTCAGCCCGGACGGGTGATCGTCCTTGACGTGGCGGGGCAGGGGTAGGACCGTGGGGCCCTATGAGGGGCGAACCCAGTTGCCCGAAGTGTGGTGGCCGGGTCAGGGCTCCCGGACTCTTCGCCGATTCCTGGCAGTGCGACGTGCACGGGACCGTGCACCCGTTGCAGCCCGTGATCCCGCCCAGCGTCGAGGCCCTCGGCGTCGTGGTGCATCGCACGCAGGTGCCGGTGTGGATGCCGTGGCCGCTGCCGGTCGGCTGGCTCTTCACGGGCGTCGGCAGTGCCGGTGACGACCGCAGTGGCGGCCGTGCGACGGCTGTGGCCTGCTCGGGGCCCGGACCGCTCGGCGGTTTCGGCGAGCTGATCCTCGTCGCCGAGGAACTCGGCGTCGGCCTCGGCGCGCGCTACGCGGGCATCGACGGGCCGGACCCGGGGCCGTACATGAGTGTCGAGAAGCCGCCCCAGGCCAAGGTGCTGGCGGCCGGCCGCCCGACCCCGCTGTGGCATGTCTCCGGTACTCCGGACGACCGGGCCGTGTTCGCGGGCGAGGCGCTCGGGCTGTGGCTGTGGGCGGTCGTGTGGCCCGAGCAGTCGGGACTGCTGATGTACGACGAGCTGGTGCTGACGGATCTGCGGGACGCCGGGGCCGAGGTGGAGCTGGTCCCCTGCGGGGCGTTGTCGCCGCGGCTGTTGAAACCCTGAGTGTTTGTGTAGGGGTCGCTATGGGCTTTCGGGTGTGACATGAGGGCTCGGAAATCCGGTTATCCTTGAGCGACCCCTTCCGTACCCTCACCGCCTGGAGTTCGCGTCGTGCGTATCGACCTGCACACCCACTCCACCGCGTCCGACGGTACGGACACCCCGGCCGAGCTGGTGCGCAACGCTGCCGCCGCCGGGCTGGACGTCGTCGCCCTGACCGACCACGACACCACGCGCGGACACGCCGAGGCCATCGCCGCGCTGCCCGAGGGGCTCACGCTCGTCACCGGGGCCGAGCTGTCCTGCCGGATCGACGGCGTCTCCATGCACCTGCTGGCCTACCTCTTCGACCCCGAGGAGCCGGAGCTGCTCGCCGAGCGTGAGCTGGTGCGGGACGACCGGGTGCCGCGAGCGCGCGGAATGGTCACCAAGCTCCAGGCGCTGGGCGTGCCCGTCACCTGGGAGCAGGTCGCGCGGATCGCCGGCGACGGCTCGGTCGGCCGGCCGCACGTCGCGACCGCGCTCGTCGAGCTCGGTGTCGTACCGACCGTCAGCGACGCCTTCACCGAGGACTGGCTGGCCGACGGCGGCCGGGCGTACGTGGAGAAGCACGAGACCGACCCCTTCGAGGCGATCCGGCTGGTCAAGGCCGCCGGCGGAGTCACCGTCTTCGCCCACCCCGGCGCCGACAAGCGCGGCCGTACCGTCCCCGAGTCCGCCATCGCGAAGATGGCCGCGGCCGGGCTCGACGGCATCGAGGTCGACCACATGGACCACGACCCGGAGACCCGGGACCGGCTGCGCGGGCTCGCCGCCGACCTGGGGCTCCTCGTCACCGGCTCCTCGGACTACCACGGCAGCCGCAAGACGGTGACGCTCGGCGAGTTCCGGACCGACCCCGAGGTGTACGGGGAGATCACCCGGCGGGCGACGGGCGCGTTCCCGGTGCCGGGGACCGGCGGGGCCTGAGGGACCGCCCTCGCGCCCACCTGATCCACTTTTCTTTCTTCCGCAAGGCTCACCTGTGTTCGACGCTGCCGTTTTCGGCTCCCTCTTCCTGACCCTGTTCGTCATCATGGATCCCCCGGGGATCACCCCGATCTTCCTCGCCCTGACCGCCGGCCGGCCCGGCAAGGTGCAGAAGCGGATGGCCTTCCAGGCCGTCTGCGTGGCGGGCGGGGTGATCGCGGTCTTCGGCCTCCTCGGCCACCAGATCCTCGACTACCTGCACGTCTCCGTGCCCGCGCTCATGATCGCGGGCGGACTGCTGCTCCTGCTGATCGCCCTGGACCTGCTCACCGGCAAGACCGACGAGCCCAAGCAGACCAAGGACGTCAACGTCGCCCTGGTGCCGCTGGGCATGCCGCTGCTGGCCGGGCCCGGTGCGATCGTGTCCGTGATCCTGGCCGTGCAGAAGGCCGACAGTGTCGCCACGCAGGTGTCGGTGTGGGCGGCGATCCTCGCCATCCATGTCGTGCTGTGGCTGGTCATGCGGTACTCGCTGCTGATCATCCGGGTCATCAAGGACGGCGGGGTCGTCCTGGTGACACGGCTCGCGGGGATGATGCTGTCCGCGATCGCCGTGCAGCAGATCATCAACGGGGTCACGCAGGTGATCCGGGGGAGCTGAGCCGAGCCGAGCCTCGTACGGCTTCGGGTCGACGCTTCGGTCGAACGCTTCGGGTGAAGCCTTCGGGAAGCACAGAGCCCCCGCACGACATCGTTGCCGTGCGGGGGCTCTGAAGCTGGTTGTTATGAGGCCGAGGTGTCGGCCGGGCGAATCCAGAGGCGCTGTCCGATGGCGGCGGCCTGCTGAACGATCCGGTTGACGGAGGCGGCGTCCACGACGGTGCTGTCCACGGGGGTACCGTCGACATCGTCGAGTCGCATGATTTCGAAGCGCATGGGCTTCTCCCTTCGTCTGGTCATCCTCCTGAAGGAGAACAGCTGCGTATGTCTGTATCTAACGGGCTGCGTGTTACAAACATTCCCTACGCTAAAGAAATTTTTCGAACGACTAACTACTGACCGGTAAGTGGTCCGTATGAGACTGACCGGGACCGGTTGTGTTCGCAGCGTGACCGCCGGGACAATGGTGGCGATGAACGACGACCTTCAGGCGCTGGGCGCCCGCATCGACCACACCAACGAGCTGTTGCAGCGCATGCTCGCCGAGGTGGCGAAGACGCCCTCGACCCACGCGATCTTCGTCGACGCGGGGTATCTCTACGCGGCCGCGGGGCGCCTGGTCGCCGGGACGGAGGACCGCCGCGCCTTCGACATCGACACCGAGGGACTCATCGAGGCGCTCATCGACCGGGCCCGTACGATCTTCGCGGACAGCAGACTGCTCCGGGTCTACTGGTACGACGGGGCCAGGCGCCGCATCCACACCGCCGAGCAGCAGTCGATCGCCGAACTCCCGGACGTCAAGGTGCGGTTGGGCAACCTCAACGCCAACAACCAGCAGAAGGGCGTCGACTCACTGATCCGCTCCGACCTGGAGTCCCTCGCCCGGCACCGCGCGATCAGCGACGCGGCCCTGCTCGGCGGCGACGAGGACCTGGTGTCGGCGGTGGAGGCGGCACAGGGCTACGGCGCCCGCGTCCACCTCTGGGGCATCGAGGCCCCCGAGGGCCGCAACCAGGCCGAGCCGCTGCTCTGGGAGGTCGACAGCCAGCGCGTCTTCGACCTCGACTTCTTCAAGCCGTACGTCGCCCGCCGCACGTCCGCCGCGTACGAGGCCTCGGTGACCCGGCCCGCCCGCGAGGACGTCCGTTTCGTCGGCGCCCAGATCGCGGCGAAGTGGCTGGCGGCACGGGGCCGGGACGCCCTGGTGGAGCTGCTGCCGGGCCACCCCTACCTGCCCGGGTCGGTCGACCAGGACCTGCTGGTGGAGGCGGAGGGGCTGCTCCAGTACTCGCTGCGCGGCCAGGCGGACCTGCGGCGGGCGTTGCGGGACGGGTTCTGGGAGCACTTGCAGACGCAGTACTAGCCGGTCTTCGGGGTGCTGTCCCAGAAGTCGGCGAAGGCGCGGGCCGTTTCGAGAGGACGGTCGGTGTTGGGGGAGTGCTCGGCACCGGCGATGACCGTGCGGTGGGCGTGGAGTCGTACGGCCATGTCGTCGAGGAGGGGCACCGGCCAGGTGTCGTCGTGCGCCCCCGACAGCACATGGAACGGCAGCGCCACGGCGGCCAGTTCACCGACCCGGTCCGGCTCGGTGCACAACTGGCGGCCGGTGGCGATGAGTTGGGCGGGCTTGTTGCCCAGCCAGCGTCGGCGCAGATCGTCCCGGTCGTCGAGCCCCTCGTCGAGCTCGCCGGTGTCGGTCTCCTCGGGCGGCTCCATGGCCTGGATCGCGTCCCACACCTTCGCCATGCTCATCACGGCGAGCGCGTCCCGGAGCAGCTTGACGCGCTGCTGCTGGGAGCCGGAGATCTGGGCGGGGCCCGAGGACATGAGGGTCAGGGAACGGAAGGGCGTCGGGTCGAGGAGGACGGCGGCCCGCGCGATCTGCCCGCCGAGCGAGTGCCCCACGAGATGCACGGGCGCCCCGACGGCAGCCGCCTGAGCGAGCACGTCCTTCGCCAACTCGTCCTGGGCGTAAGCGGATTCGTCGGCGTCCGGCCCGTCCGACTGGTACTGGCCGCGCCCGTCCACGGCGACCGTACGGTACCCACGCGCCGCGAGCGGCTCGTGCAGCGGGTTGAAGTCCTCCTTGCTGCCGGTGAACCCGGGCAGCAGCAGGGCGGTTCCGCGCGGTGTGACGCCGTCCGCCACCGGAGCGTCGACCACGGCGAACTCACCGCGTGACGTGCGCAGGGAGTAGGCGCGGGCGCCGGGGGGCGGAGCGAAGGTGGGGGGACGGCTCATGGCTCGAGGCTATCCGGCGGGGGGTCGGGACGCGGCGTGAGGTGGACCACCTGGGCTTGGGGAGCGCATGCCGTTGGGGGTCGTGTGACCGTGCCCTTGGGCGTCGTGTGTCCGTGCCCCTGGGGGCAGTGTGCCCGTGTCCTTGGGCGCCGTGTGCCCGGAAATGGCGGCGGCCCGGCCCACCTGTCGGTGGACCGGGCCGTCAGCGACAAACGCGTGCTCAGCCTTCCGAGGCAGCCGCGGCCTTACGCGTACGCCGCACCCTCGGCTTGGCCTCCGCGTCCTCGGCGACCTGCGCCGGGATCTCGGCGGAGGCAGCGGCCTTACGGGTCCGACGCGGCTTCGCCTCGGTCGTCTCCGCGGCGGCGGCCGTCTTACGGGTCCGACGCGGCTTGGCTTCCACCGTCTCGGCGGACTCGGCCGTCTCGACGGCGGCAGCCGCGACCTTGCGGGTACGCCGCACCTTGGGCTTGGCCTCCACGCCTTCGGCCGTGTCCACGGCGGCTTCGGCGGCAGCGGCCGTCTTGCGCGTACGACGCGGCTTCGCCTCCGCCTCCTCCACGGCCTGGGCCGGGATCTCGGCAGCGGCGGCGGTCTTCCGCGTGCGACGCGGCTTGGCCTCGGCGGCCTCGGCGGTGTCGACGGCGGCTTCGGCAGCGGCAGCGGCGGTCTTGCGGGTCCGACGCGGCTTGGCTTCCACGGTCTCGGCGGCCTCGGCCGTGTCGGCGACAGCAGCCGTGGTCTTCCGCGTGCGGTGCGGCTTGGCCTCAGTGGCCTCGGCCGTGTCCAGCGCGGCCTCGGCGGCGGCTGCCGTCTTGCGGGTCCGGCGCGGCTTCGGCTCGGTGGCCTCGGCGGTGGTCTCCGGCGCGGCGGCGGCCTTGCGCGTACGGCGCACCGCCGGCTTGGCCTCCGTGCCCTCGGCCGTGTCGACCGCGGTCTCGGCGGCGGCTGCCGTCTTGCGCGTGCGGCGACGCGGCGCGGCGGCCGGAGCCTCGGGCTCGGCGACGACCGCCGGGGCGGCCTCGACGACCTCGGCGGCGGCCACCGGCTCCGCGGTCTTGCGGGTGCGGCGACGCGGCTTGGCCTCGACGGCCTCGGCGGTGTCGACCGCGGTCTCGGCAGCCGGCGCGGCCTTGCGGGTGCGGCGGCGCGGCGCGGCGGCGGGAGCCTCGGGCTCGGGCTCCGCGACGACCGGTGCGGCCACGACGGACTCCGTGGTGACGGCCTCGGTGGCGACCGGCTCGGTCGCCGGGACGGTCTCCGCGGTCTTGCGGGTGCGGCGGCGACGCGGCGTCGTCTCGACGGCCTCGGCCGTGTCGACCGCGACCTCGGCGGCTTCCGGCGTGGTGGTCACGGCCGGCGGCTGCTCCGCCGCGGCGCCGTTGCGGGTGCGGCGACGGCGGCGCGGGGTGCGGGTCTCGGGGGCGTCCCCGGCCACCGCGCTGTCCGCGGAAGGCGCGGTCACCTCGGCGGCGGGCGCCGAGGTGCCGTCCAGCACGGCGCCGTTGCGGGTACGGCGGCGACGACGCGGCGTACGAGGTGAACGCTCGGCGTCGGCGGAACGGGACTCGTCCCGGCCGCCTCGACCGCCCCGACCGTCACGGCCGGTCCGGTCACCGCGACCGCGGCCACCACGGCCGCCGGTCTCGCCGAGGTCCTCGAGCTCCTCCGCGTCGAGGCCCGCGCGCGTGCGCTCGGCACGCGGCAGGACACCCTTGGTGCCCGCGGGGATGTTCATCTCCTCGTAGAAGTGCGGGGAGCTGGAGTACGTCTCCGGCGGGTCGTTGAAGTTGAGCTCCAGCGCCTTGTTGATCAGCTGCCAGCGCGGGATGTCGTCCCAGTCGACGAGGGTGATCGCGATGCCCTTGGCGCCCGCGCGGCCGGTACGGCCGACCCGGTGCAGGTACGTCTTCTCGTCCTCGGGGGACTGGTAGTTGATGACGTGCGTGACACCCTCGACGTCGATGCCGCGCGCGGCGACGTCGGTGCAGACGAGGACGTCCACCTTGCCGTTGCGGAACGCGCGCAGCGCCTGCTCGCGGGCGCCCTGGCCGAGGTCGCCGTGGACCGCGCCGGAGGCGAAGCCGCGCTGCTTGAGCTGGTCGGCGAGGTCGGCGGCGGTGCGCTTCGTACGGCAGAAGATCATGGCCAGTCCGCGGCCCTCGGACTGCAGGATGCGCGCGACCATCTCGGGCTTGTCCATGTTGTGCGCGCGGTACACGTGCTGCGAGATGTTCGCGACCGTCACGCCCTCGTCGTCCGGCGCGGTGGCGCGGATGTGCGTGGGCCGCGACATGTAGCGGCGGGCGAGACCGATGACCGCGCCCGGCATGGTCGCCGAGAACAGCATGGTCTGGCGGCGGGCCGGCAGCATGTCGATGATCTTCTCGACGTCGGGCAGGAAGCCCAGGTCGAGCATCTCGTCGGCCTCGTCGAGGACGAGCGCCTTGACGTGCTTGAGGTTGAGCTTCTTCTGGCCCGCGAGGTCCAGGAGCCGGCCCGGGGTGCCGACGATGACGTCGACGCCCTTCTTGAGGGCCTCGACCTGGGGCTCGTAGGCGCGGCCGCCGTAGATGGCGAGCACGCGTACGTTACGGACCTTGCCCGCGGTCAGCAGGTCGTTGGTGACCTGGGTGCACAGCTCGCGCGTGGGGACGACGACGAGGGCCTGCGGGGCGTCGGTGAGCGCTTCGGGGGCGGCGCGGCCGGCCTCGACATCGGCGGGGACGGTGACGCGCTCGAGGAGCGGGAGGCCGAAGCCCAGCGTCTTGCCGGTGCCGGTCTTGGCCTGGCCGATGACGTCCGTGCCGGAAAGGGCGACGGGGAGCGTCATCTCCTGGATGGGGAAGGGGTTGATGATGCCGACGGCCTCAAGGGCCTCGGCGGTCTCGGGGAGGATTCCGAGATCTCTGAACGTCGTAGTCAGGGTGCTGCCTCTTCTGTGTACGCGGTGCGAGGCGAGCTCGGGGGTCTCTTAAAGACCGTGCTGGGGACGTCGACTGCCTTACGGACCAGCCGTAATGGCACGGGACCTCTGCCGACGCTCTAGCGCTCGAACCGCTGAGGGTCCCTCCGGATGCCGTACGCACAGTGCCGTACGGGCGAGGAGAGCTGTCAGGTCGGAGCCGATCGGGCCACCGACCGGGCATCCTCATACGTGCGGCCCGTCGAGATACGCGGTCCTCATAGACGTGCGTACTCAGCAGGCGCATTACCACCATACCCCGGAAACGCGCACATGCGATGGCCGATTTGGTCACGTAGTCGTCGTCACACTGATTGACCAGGGACTTCCGGGGGGCGGAGAGCGGACTATTGTGCGCTTCATGACGACGCCTGACAACACCTCTGACGCACCCGCCGAGCCCACCGGAGTGGCCGCCCAGGACTGGGCCCAGGCCTCCGCGGAGCCCCAGTACCGGGCCGCGGTCGTCGACCTCCTCGGCGCACTCGCCTACGGCGAACTCGCGGCGTTCGAGCGGCTCGCGGAGGACGCCAAGCTGGCGCCGACCCTGGCGGACAAGGCGGAGCTGGCGAAGATGGCGTCGGCGGAGTTCCACCACTACGAGAAGCTGCGCGACCGGCTGACCGAGATCGGCGCCGAGCCGACGCAGGCCATGGAGCCGTTCGTCGCCGCGCTCGACGGCTTCCACCGGCAGACGGCGCCGTCGGACTGGCTGGAGGGGCTCGTCAAGGCCTACGTCGGCGACTCCATCGCCAGCGACTTCTACCGCGAGGTCGCGGCGCGGCTGGACTCGGACACGCGTGAGCTGGTGCTCGCCGTGCTCGACGACACGGGGCACGCCGGGTTCGCCGTCGAGAAGGTGCGGGCCGCGATCGACGCCGATCCGCGCGTGGGCGGGCGTCTCGCTCTGTGGGCGCGGCGTCTCATGGGTGAGGCGCTGTCGCAGTCGCAGCGGGTGGTCGCCGACCGGGACGCGCTGTCGACGATGCTCGTCGGCGGGGTTGCCGACGGGTTCGATCTTGCCGAGGTGGGGCGGATGTTCTCGCGGATCACCGAGGCGCACACGAAGCGGATGGCTGCGCTGGGCTTGGCGGCGTAGCGCTCCGTGGGGGCGGGTTGCGGTCCGTCTCGCGGCTGCGGGTGCGTGGGGGCTGGTCGCGCAGTTCCCCGCGCCCGTGAGGGCGTTGCGCTGAGCGGCGTCCGAAAGCTATGCCGCCACTGATCGGCGGCGGAGTCTGCGCGCGGGGCGGAGCAGGAGCGAGAGGGAAGCGATCGAGACCACCGTCGCGCCGATCAGGGTCAGCAGGACGTTGCCCGCGCCCAGGGCGCTGTGGGTGATGAAGGCGCCGAAGAGGGCGCCGGCCACTCCCGTCGCGAGGACCAGGGAGCGGGCGGGCAGGCGGTGGGCCAGGCGGTGCGCGGCGGCGACCGCCAGGACGAGACCGAGCAGAGCGGAACCGAGCGCTTCCAGCAAGATCATTGGGGTCCCTCCCACACGGCCACGCTGCGTATCACGGTCGTAGCCCGTCATACCCGTGACCTGCGGAATGCAATCCTCCTCTGTGCGTGACTTGTGCTCCATATGTGGAGAAAAAAATCTTGCGGAGGCTCGCGCCGCTTCTGTTCGTACGACGACGAAGGGCCCGTTCTGTCCGTGCGACGACGAAGGGCCCGGCGACTTCACGTCGCCGGGCCCTTCCTCGTGCGTCTGCCTACAGCGCGCCGAAGCCCACCTTGCGCGGGGCCGGCTCGCCGAGCTCCACGTAGGCCAGGCGGTCGGCCGGGACCAGGACCTTGCGGCCGTGCTCGTCCGTGAGGCTCAGCAGCTGCGACTTTCCGGCGAGTGCCTCGGCCACCACGCGCTCGACCTCCTCGGCACTCTGACCGCTCTCCAGAACGATCTCGCGGGGCGCGTGCTGCACGCCGATCTTGACCTCCACGGCTATGTCCCTCCGACGGTCAGTGAAGTGCGCGACCTTCCGCGCCGTACCCAGCACACATTAGCCCGGTGAGGGGACGTACACGCTCCGCGCAAGAACGCCAACAGCGAACAGCGGGCGGGAACAAATGTCCCCGGGGCGGGTCAGTGGTGCTCGGTGCCGTGCAACGGGAAACCGGCGATGCCTCGCCAGGCGAGCGAGGTCAGCAGCTGGACGGCCTGCTCGCGCGGGACGCTGCGGTCGCTGTGCAGCCACGCGCGGGCCACGACCTGGGCAAGGCCACCCAGGCCAGAGGCCAGCAGCATCGACTCCGCGCGCGAGAGGCCGGTGTCCTCGGCGATGACATCGGTGATCGCCTCGGCGCACTCGTTCGTGACCTTGTCGACGCGCTCGCGGACCGCGGGCTCGTTCGTCAGGTCCGACTCGAAGACCAGCCGGAAGGCACCGCCGTCGTCCTCGACGTACGCGAAATAGGCGTCCATGGTCGCCCGTACGCGCTGCTTGTTGTCGGTCGTCGACGCCAGCGCCTGCCGTACCGAACCGATCAGCGCCTCGCAGTGCTGGTCAAGCAGCGCGAGGTAGAGGTCGAGCTTGCCCGGGAAGTGCTGGTAGAGCACCGGCTTGCTGACGCCGGCGCGCTCGGCGATGTCGTCCATCGCGGCCGAGTGGTAGCCCTGCGCCACGAAGACTTCCTGTGCGGCGCCCAGCAGCTGATTCCGTCGGGCACGGCGCGGCAGGCGCGTGCCTCGCGGGCGTGCCGCCTCTGTCTGCTCGATGGCTGTCACGCCGCCTCCCAAAAGTCGTCCACTTGCGGTGTGCGCCGCGCCCGCCATCGTACTTTTCGGTAACCGTGGTGTGCGCGGTGCGAGCGCAGAATTTCACGTACCGGACGATGGCGATAGCCGTGCAAAGGTTTCAAAGAGGGATCGAGCGGGCAGCATACGCACCTTTCCTGCTCACCGCGGGTCGGCGGGCGGGTCAGCGGTAGTCGTCCTCGTCGGTCCGGACGACCCGGGCCTGTTCGATGAGGTCGGCCTCGTTGGCCCGCGCGGGGTCCACGCCGGTCAGTGGATCGTCGCGGTCGGCGGTGACGTCCGTCTGCTGTTCGGCGGCGTCGTCCTCGGGGGCCTCGACGTCGAGCTCGGCGGGGTCGCCGTTCTCGAAGGTGTCGGGGTCGCTGGGGTCGTAGGTCATGGTGGGCTCCCTTCCTAGAACGTCCCTGGGTCAGCAGGGGGCCACATGCGGGTGCCCTGCGTACGAGCCTAGGAGACACCCGAATCGGGCGCTATGCGATGCGCGCATGCTCTGTACGTGCTCTGTGCATGCTCTGTGTGTGTTCTTCCCGGGGTGCGGGCTGGGATACGAGTGCCCCTTGTGACCGCGAACACATGAACCAGTGCGTGATCGTCTCGTAACATTGCCGCATGTCTTCGACCGAGCTGCCGATCGTGCCGGCCACCAACGTTCTTCCGAAGGTGGCGGCCGTCAGGGTCGCGGAAGGCGAGCGGCTGCGCTCGGTCGGGCTGCCGGGGATCACGCTGACGGTGCGGTCGAGGCCGCCCGCGCGCGAGGGGCTGCCGCCCGCGCTCTTCGTCCATGGTCTGGGCGGTTCCTCGCAGAACTGGTCGGCGCTGATGCAGGAGTTGGAGGCCGTGGTCGACGGTGAGGCCGTCGACCTGCCCGGCTTCGGGGACTCGCCGCCACCGGACGACGGCGACTACTCGATCACCGCACACGCGCGTGCGGTGATCCGCTATCTCGACGCCTCCGGCCGCGGGCCGGTCCACCTGTTCGGCAACTCCCTCGGCGGCGCGGTCTCGACCCGGGTCGCCGCGGTGCGCCCGGACCTCGTCCGTACGCTCACCCTGGTCTCGCCGGCGCTCCCGGAGATCCGCGTGCAGCGGACCGCGGTGCCCACGGCGCTGATGGCCCTTCCCGGTGTGACGGCGCTCTTCGCGCGGCTGAGCCGGGACTGGACGGCCGAGCAGCGGGTCCGCGGGGTCATGGCGCTCTGTTACGGCGATCCCGCGCGCGTGTCGCCGGAAGGCTTCCGGCACGCCGTCGAGGAGATGGAGCGGCGGCAGCAACTACCGTACTTCTGGGACGCGATGACGCGTTCCGCGCGCGGGATCGTCAACGCGTACACGCTGGGCGGGCAGCACGCGCTGTGGCGCCAGGCCGAGCGGGTCCTCGCGCCCACGCTCCTCGTCTACGGCGGTCGCGACCAGCTCGTCGGCTACCGCATGGCGCGGAAGGCGGCGCGCGCCTTCCGCGACTCCCGACTCCTCAGCCTGCCGGACGCGGGGCATGTGGCGATGATGGAGTACCCGGAGACGGTGGCTCGGGCGTTCGGTGAACTCCTCGCCATTCGGGTGGAGTTGGGGGGTTCGGGCGTGGTGCCGGGTTCGGACGGTGGCTCCGAGCGGGCTGTTGTCGTGTCGGGCTCGGGTGGTGCCTCCGAAGGTGCCGACGGGGTGTCGGGCTCCGGTGATGGTGCCGTCGAGTCCTCGAGTGCGGGGAGCTGAGGCGCGAGGTGGGACGCCACAGCCGCCGCGGGCCCGCACCCAAGGGTGAGTCCGCGGACATAGCCGCAAGGCGAGGGGGCCAGGGGGACGCGGGTTCCCCGGGACCGCGGGGACAGGGTGGGCCGGCTCAGCAGGGCGCGGCGGGGCAGCCGGGTGCGGCGGGGCAGCAGCTCGGGGTCGGCCGACAGCAGGGGATGCCTGCGGCGGGCGGGCCTTCGGTGTACGGGGACCCGGTCTACCGGGTCGCGCAGGGTGCACGGCCGCCGGAGGGGACGCCTGCGCGCGGGGTTCCGCGGCTTCCGGACGGGACTCCGGCCCGTGGTGTGCCGAGGCTTCCGGATGGCACGCCCGCGCGTGGTGTGCCGCGGTTCGCCGACGGGACGCCCGCTCAGGGTGTGCCGAGGCTTCCCGATGGCACCCCCGCCCACGGTGTGCCCCGGTTCCCTGGTGGTGGTACTCCCGCGCACGGCACCCCCCGCGTGCGGGGCGGGCACCCGGAGCAGCGGGAAACCGGGGGCGGGTGGGGTGAGTTGGGGGCGCACGGTGTGAGTGCCGGGCCCCGTGTCACCCTGCCTCGGCAGCGGCAGGCGCCTCCCGGTGGGCCTCGGCAGGCCGGTCCCCGGCAGGACTATGTCGACGCCTTCGGGGACGAGGACGTCGATCTGTTCTCGCCGCGTACCGACCAGAACCCCGCGTTCTCACGCCGTACGGCTCATCCCTCCGCGGCCGGCGAGTGGCGGACCGTCCCGGAACCGCGTAGCGGCGACGAGGGCGCGGAGCCCACCGGTGAACCCGTGCGCGGCAAGGGGAGCAAGGGGCGGACCTTCACCGGGATCGCGGCCGCCGCGGTCACCACCGTGCTGGCCGTCGTCGTCGCCGGTCAGGTCGCCGACCGGCAGGACGGCAGCGACGTACGGTCGCAGTCGGCCACCGACCAGGCGCGGGACGCCCGCGACCCTGCCTCGCGCGGGGACGGGCGGCCGACGCCGTCGTCGCCGCGCGTGGCGACGCTGACGTACGAGCAGAAGATGGGCAAGAAGTACGCGCTCGCCGCGGGGCTGGCCGGGTCGGGGAAGTTCGACGCGGTCAAAGGCGTCGCCAAGGCGCCCGGCAGGGGGCAGAAGTACACCTACCGGGTCGACGTCGAGCAGGGACTGGGGCTCGACGCGGAGCTGTTCGCCGAGGCGGTGCAGAAGACGCTCAACGACGACCGGAGCTGGGCGCACAACGGTGCCCGCACCTTCGAGCGCATCTACTCCGGCAAGCCCGACTTCGTGATCACGCTCGCCAGTCCGGGGACGACCGCGAAATGGTGCGCCAAGTCCGGTCTGGACACGACCGTGGACAACGTGTCCTGCGATTCGGCCGCCACCGAGCGCGTGATGATCAACGCGTACCGGTGGGCCCAGGGGTCGAAGACCTATGGCGACCAGATCCACGCCTACCGGCAGATGCTGATCAATCACGAGGTCGGTCACCGGCTGGGCAACCACCACGTGACCTGCGACAAGGACGGCGAACTCGCCCCCGTCATGCAGCAGCAGACCAAGTTCCTGGACCACGACGGAATCCACTGTCTGCCCAACCCCTGGCCGTATCCCGGGAGTTGACGGAAGCCTCACAGGTCACGTTGACATGCGCAGAAAAGTCGTACTAATTTTCTGCGCATGTCGTCCTCTCACGCCTCCGTCTGCGCCGCCATCGAGCTGGCGCTCATCGGCGTGACCGCGTTGTGCGTGGCCGACATTCACTGTCGCTGACGTCCGCCCTCTGGCGTTCGCGTCGCGATCTCTTTCTCCTCCCGTGAGCTGTCGCTCGCGGGTTTTCGACGGCCTGACGCCCGGGCAGACGTCTGTTCACTTTCGTCTCACCCTTCGTCCATCTGTCTCGTCATCCGAGACACGGCGAATCATCTTCCGAGAGGTCGTCTCCGATGCGTCAACCGTCCGTCATCGCGCGCCGCGTGGCCGCGGCATCCGTAAGCCTGGTGCTGGCAGCGGGCGCCGCCGCCTGCGGCCCTGAGGACAACGATGCCAAGGGCTCCGGTGGCGACTCCACGCCCCACAAGGGCGGCACCCTCACGGTCCTGAACTCCGAGCCGCAGACCGACTTCGACCCGGCCCGGCTGTACACCTCGGGCGGCGGCAACGTGCCCTCGCTCGTCTTCCGTACGCTCACCACCCGCAACCGCGAGAGCGGCGCGGCCGGCGCGAAGGTCGTCCCCGACCTCGCCACCGACACCGGGCGCCCCAACAAGGACGCGACCGTGTGGACGTACACCCTGAAGACGGGCCTGAAGTACGAGGACGGCACCGCGATCACCTCGGCCGACATCAAGTACGGCATCGAGCGCTCCTTCGCGCCCGAGCTGTCCGGCGGGGCGCCCTATCTGCGGGACTGGCTGGTCGGCGCGGCCGACTACCAGGGGCCGTACAAGGACAAGGGCGGGCTCGACGCGATCGAGACGCCGGACGACCGGACCATCGTCTTCCATCTGAACAAGCCCGAGGGCGAGTTCCCCTTCCTGGCCACGCAGACGCAGTTCGCGCCCGTGCCGAAGGCCAAGGACACCGGCACGAAGTACGAGGAGCACCCGATCTCGTCCGGGCCCTACAAGGTCGTCAAGAACGAGAACGACGGCGAGACCGTCCTCCTGGAGCGCAACACGCACTGGTCCGCCTCGACGGACGCCGAGCGCAAGGCGTACCCGGACAAGATCGACGTCAGGTCCGGGCTCGACGCCTCGGTGATCAACCAGCGGCTGTCCGCGTCTCAGGGAGCGGACGCGGCGGCGGTCACCACGGACACCAACCTCGGCCCCGCCGAACTCGCCAAGGTGACCGGCGACAAGGAGCTCGCCGCACGGGTCGGCACCGGCCACTTCGGCTACACGAACTACATAGCGTTCAACCCGACCGTCAAGCCGTTCAACAACGTCAAGGTGCGGCAGGCGATCTCGTACGCCGTCGACCGTTCGTCGGTCGTGAACGCCGCCGGCGGGTCGTCGCTGGCCGAGGCCGCCACCACCTTCCTGCCCAACCAGAAGTCCTTCGGGTACGAGCCCTACGACCTGTTCCCGGCGGGTGCGACCGGCAACGCGGCCAAGGCCAAGGAGCTGCTGAAGGAGGCCGGTTACCCGAACGGGCTCACCGTCACGCTGACCCACAACAACGCCCAGAACTTCAAGACCAGCCCCGAGATCGCGACCGCGATCCAGGACGCGCTCAAGAAGGCCGGCATCACGGTCAAGCTCCAGGGCCTGGAGGACAACAACTACTCGGACACCGTCCACAGCGTGAAGACCGAGCCGGGCTTCTTCCTCTCCGCGTGGGGTGCCGACTGGCCCTCCGGCGGTCCCTTCCTCGCCCCGATCTTCGACGGCCGTCAGATCGTCAAGGACGGCGCGAACTTCAACTCGGGCCTGCTCAATGACAAGTCGGTCAATGCCGAGATTGACGCGATCAACAAGTTGACCGATCTTGACGCTGCCGCCAAGAGGTGGGGCGCACTGGACAAGAAGGTCGGTGAGCAGGCGCTGACCGTGCCGCTGTTCCACCCGGTCTACAAGCGGTTGGTCGGCAAGGACATCAAGAACGTCGTGATCAGCGACTGGACCGGTGTGCTGGACATCTCGCAGGTCGCGGTCAAGTAACCCGATGAGCGAGGCACTTGTCGCCGTCGAGACCCCCGGGGCAGTCGTCCCGGGGGTCTCGGGGGCTCGTCAGTTCTGGCGGCGGCTGCGGGCGCAGCGGGCCGCCATGGTCGCGGCGGGCGTCGTCGCGCTGCTCGTCCTGGTCGCCCTCGCGGCGCCGCTGCTCACCGCGCTGGAGGGCCAGGACCCGAACACGTACCACTCGTCCCTGGTGGACTCCGCGCGCGGGGGCGTGCCGATCGGTTCGCTCGGCGGCATCAGCGGGGACCACTGGCTCGGCGTCGAACCGCAGACGGGACGCGACCTGTTCGCCCGGCTCGTGTACGGCGCCCGGGTCTCGCTGGGGGTCGCGCTGGCCGCCACGGTCGTCCAGATCGTGATCGGTGTCGTCGTGGGTGTATCGGCCGCACTGGGCAGTCGATGGGTTGATCAACTGTTGAGCAGGTTCACGGACGTCATCGTCGCCCTGCCACTCATGATCATGTCGTTGGCGCTGCTCGCGATCGTCCCGTCGAGCTTCCCGCGACCTGTACTGGTCGCGCTGGTCATCGGGTTGATCGGGTGGGGCACCATCGCCAAGATCGTGCGCGCCCAGACGCTCACGCTCAAACAGCTCGACTACGTGGCCGCGGCCCGGCTCAGCGGCTGGGGCACCTGGCGCATCGCCCGCCGCGAACTGCTGCCCGGCATCGCCGCGCCGATCATCACCTACGCCGCCCTGCTGGTGCCGTCCAACATCTCGGCCGAGGCCGCCCTGTCCTTCCTCGGCGTCGGTGTGAAGCCGCCGACGCCGTCCTGGGGACAGATGCTCACCGCCGCCGACGTCTGGTACCAGGCCGCCCCGCAGTACCTGCTGCTGCCCGCCGGCGCGCTCTTCGTCACCGTCCTCGCCCTGACCGTCCTCGGCGACGGTGTACGCACCGCGCTGGACCCGCGCGCGGCGTCCCGGCTGCGCGTCGGCACGGGCCGCAAGAGGGAGGCCAAGGCATGACCGGCTTTCTCCTGCGCCGAGCACTCGGCGCCGTCGTCACCCTGCTCGCCATCTCGGTGATCGTCTACGTCGTCTTCTACGTCACCCCCGGCAACGTCGCCCAGATCACCTGCGGCCCGCGCTGCTCGCCGGAACAGGTGCACCAGGTCTCCCAGCAGCTCCGGCTCGACGACCCCCTGTATGTGCGCTACTGGCACTTCCTGGAGGGCCTCGTGGCCGGCCAGGACTACTCGACCGGCACCTCCGTGGAGCACTGCTCGGCGCCCTGCCTCGGGCTGTCGTACCAGAGCGACCAGCAGGTCACGCAGCTGATCCTGAACAAGCTGCCGGTCAGCCTGTCGCTGGTGTTCGGCGCGATGGTGCTGTGGCTGATCCTCGGCGTCGGCACCGGCGTCCTGTCCGCCTGGCGGCGCGGCCGGCTCAGCGAGCGGCTGCTGACCGGCGTCACGCTCGCGGGGGTGGCGACGCCGGTCTTCGTCATCGGCCTGGTGCTGATGATCGTCGTCTGCGGCCAGCTCCAACTGCTGCCGTTCCCGCAGTACGTGAAGTTCACCGACGACCCCGAGCAGTGGGCCTGGAACCTGCTGCTGCCCTGGCTGTCGCTCGCCCTCATCGAGGCCGCCGCGTTCGCCCGCCTCACGCGCGCGTCGATGCTGGAGACGCTCGCCGAGGACCACATCCGCACCTTCCGCGCGTACGGCGTGGGGGAGCGGTCGGTGATCGGACGGCACGCGCTGCGCGGGGCGATCGCGCCCGTCATCGCGCTCAACGCCAACAACTTCGGCAGCGCGGTGGGCGGAGCCGTCCTCACCGAGACGCTCTTCGGCCTTCCAGGCATCGGTCAAGAACTCGTCCATGCCGTCAATGTGGTCGACCTTCCGGTCGTGGTCGGCATGGTCCTGGTCATCGGATTCTTCGTGGTCCTCGCCAACGCCGTCGCGGACGTGCTGTACGCGGTGGCCGACCGACGGGTGGTGCTCGCATGAGCCTCGTGGACGTCAAGGACCTGACGGTCGAGTTCGGCTCCCTCCGGGCCGTCGACGGGCTCTCCTTCCGGCTGGAGCAGGGCGGCGCCCTCGCCCTCGTCGGCGAGTCCGGCTCCGGCAAGTCCACGGTGGCCTCGGCCCTGCTGGGGCTGCACCGGGGGACGGGCGCGCGGGTCGGCGGCTCGGTCGAGGTCGCCGGCACCGACGTGGAACAGGCGTCGGACGAGGAGTTGCGGCGGCTGCGCGGCGGAAAGGCCGCCATGGTCTTCCAGGACCCGCTGTCGTCCCTCGACCCGTACTACGCGATCGGCGACCAGATCGCCGAGGTGTACCGCGTGCACGCGCGTGTGTCGCGACGAGCCGCACGCGCGCGTGCGGTGGAGGTGCTGGAGCGGGTGGGAATTCCGGACGCGCCACGGCGGTCCCGTTCGCGCCCGCACGAGTTCAGCGGCGGCATGCGCCAGCGCGCGCTGATCGCCATGGCGCTCGCCTGCGAACCGGCTCTGCTGATCGCCGACGAGCCGACCACCGCGCTCGACGTCACCGTCCAGGCCCAGATCCTCGACCTGCTGCACACGCTGCGCGAGGAGACCGGCATGGGCCTGCTCCTCGTCACGCACGACGTGGGCGTGGCGGCGGAGAGCGTCGACGAGGTGCTGGTGATGCGACACGGCCGGGCGGTCGAGCACGGTCCGGTCGGCACGGTGCTCGGGACGCCGGGAGAGCCGTACACACGCGAACTGCTGGCCGCGGTCCCGCGCGTGGACGCGCGCCGGGTGACTGCCGGGGTGGCGGGGGAGGCGGGTGCGGCGGTCGTGGGGCCGGCCGGGGCTGTGCTGGAGTCGGGTGTGGTCGCCTTTGAGTCGGGCGGGTGCGTCCTGGAGTCGGGCGCGGCCGCCCTTGAGTCGGCCGGGTCCGCCCGGGAACCCGGCGCAGTCGCCTTCAAGTCGGGCGGGTCCGTCCTGGAGTCGGGCGAGCCCGCCTTCGAGTCGGCCGAATCCGCCCGGGAACCCGGCCCGGTCGCCCACGAGCCGGGCGGGGCGGCGCTGGAGCCCGGTGCCGTCGTACTCGAAGCGATCGGCCTGCGGCGTGAGTTCGGGCGGGGGAAGAAGGCCTTCACGGCCGTCGACGGCGTCTCGCTGACCATCCGGCGGGGCGAGACCCTCGGCGTGGTCGGGGAGAGCGGCAGCGGCAAGACGACGCTCGGCCGGATGCTGGTCGGGCTGCTGGAGCCGACGGCCGGGGAGATCAAGCCCGGCGGCGGAGTGCGCCCCGAAGTCCAGATGGTCTTCCAGGACCCCGTCTCCTCCCTCAACCCTCGCCGCAGCGTGGGCGAGTCCATAGCCGACCCGCTCCGCGCGCGGGGCGAGCGCGACGAGACGCGCATCAGGGGGCGCGTGACGGAACTGCTGGAGCGCGTGGGGCTCGAAGGGGCGCACTACGACCGCTACCCGCACGAGTTCAGCGGCGGACAGCGCCAGCGCGTGGGCATCGCCCGCGCGCTCGCCGCCGACCCGCGCGTCATCGTCTGCGACGAGCCCGTCTCCGCGCTCGACGTCACCACGCAGGCCCAAGTGGTCGCCCTGCTCGGCGAGTTGCAGCGCGAACTCGGACTCGCGCTCGTCTTCGTCGCGCACGACCTGGCCGTCGTACGACAGGTCAGCGACCGGGTCGCGGTGATGCGGCAGGGACGGATCGTCGAGTCCGGCCCGGCCGACGAGGTGTACGACAACCCCCAGGACCCGTACACCCAGCAACTCCTGGCCGCCGTACCGGCACTCGACCCCGAGGTGGCCGCCCGCCGCAGAGCCACCCGTCGGGAACTGGCCGCTGCCTGACGTAACGTAACTGCTTGATCTCTTAGCGCGAGCGAACGCGACCCGCACGGGAAAGTTACGAGCGTTCACCCCTTTTGGTGGTGCGACGGACAACCGTCCGTCGCACCACCGCCTTGTCCGCATACGTTCGTCCCGCTGCGAGCCGCCGGGTCAACGGCGGCTCCCCATACGGGAGATCGGGGGTGTACTCGTGCGCATCGGACTGCTTACGGAGGGTGGCTATCCGTATGTGAGCGGTGACGCCAGGCTGTGGTGCGACCGGCTCGTGCGCGGGCTCGATCAACACGAGTTCGACATCTACGCGCTCAGCCGCAGCCGGCGGCAGGAGGACGAGGGCTGGGTCACCCTGCCGCCGCAGGTCAGCCGCGTGCGGACGGCCCCGCTGTGGACCGTGGAGGACGACGGGATCGCCCATGGGCGCCGCGCGCGCCGACGGTTCGCCGAGCACTACGGCGAGTTGGCGGCCGTCCTGTGCACGGGCCCCTCAGAGGAGGCGTCGGCCGCTGAGGCGGACCGTTTCGGCAGCGCGCTGTACGGCCTCGCCGAACTCGCCCGCGACGAGGGCGGCCTGAGCGGGGCGCTCCGCTCCGAGACCGCCGTACGCGCCCTGGAGCGCGCCTGTCGTACGCCGGGCGCCCCTCGCGCGGCCCGCGCGGCGCGCGTCCCCGATCTGCTCGCCGTCGCCGCACACCTGGAGCGCGCCCTGCGCCCCCTGGCCCTCGACTGGTACGAGGACGACGGCCTCGGCTCGGTCGACCTCTGCCACGCCACCTCGGGCGGCCCGGCGGCGCTCCCCGGCCTGCTCGCCCGCCACTTCTCCGGCGTACCCCTGCTGGTGACCGAGTACGGCGTCCAGCTGCGCACCCACCACCTGTCCGCCACCGAGGCCTCCCCTTCCGTACGCGCCCTGCTCGCCGCCTTCCACGGCAGGCTCGCCGCGGAGGTCTACGCCCGGGCCGCCGTCATCACCCCCGGCAACGCGCACGCCCGCCGCTGGCAGGAACGCTGCGGCGCCGACCGCGACAAGATCCGTACCGTCTACCCGGGCATGGACGCCACCCGCTTCGCGGAGATCGGCGAGTCCCCGGAGTGCGCGGACCCGGACACCCTCACCTGGGTCGGCCGCGTGGAACCGACGAAGGACCTGATCTCCCTCCTCCACGCCTTCGCGGAGATCCGCAAGGAGGAGCCGAAGACCCGGCTGCGGATCATCGGCGTCCCCGCGGGCAGCGAGGGCGCGGCCTACCTCGGCCACTGCAAGGCGCTCGCCGCGCAGCTCTTCCCTGACGAGGCGGACGGGCTGCACGCCGTCGGCGACAACCCCGTGTCCTTCGAGGAGATCGGCGCCCCGGACATCCCGAGCCCGGCCGAGGCGTACGCGTCCGGCGCGGTGACCGTGCTGTCGAGCGTGGTCGAGGGGTTTCCGATCAGCCTGGTCGAGTCCATGTTCTGCGGCCGCGCGACGGTGTCCACCGACGTCGGCGCGGTGGTCGAGGTGATCGGCGGCACCGGACTCGTCGTACCGCCGCGCAATCCGCGGGCGCTCGCCGAGGCGTGCGTGGCGCTGCTGCGCGACCCCGAGCGCCGTGCGCGCCTGGGCGCCGCCGCACGCGCCCGCGCCCTTGAGTTGTTCACCGTCGAACAGAACATCACGGCATTTCACGGCATTTACCTGGAGATCGTCTCGCGCCACCCGGTCCGCCGGGTCGTCCTCGACGACACCACGGGAGAACCCCGCCCGTTCGCCGTCCCCGCCGAGGCCCACATGCCCGGCCGCTGGACCGGCCCCAGCGCCCGCGTGGTGGCCCGCGGCGGCCCCGGCTGGGCAGCGGGCCCGCCGGTACGCGCCAACACCCCGGAGGTGGCGCGATGAGCGAGCTGGACGAACGGGGGCGCCCGGGCGAACTGGACCAGCCGGGCACGCCGGACAGCCCCGGGGCGTGGGACGCGCGGTCGGAAGAGTGGCTGACGGACGGCGACCGTACGGCGCTCATGGCGGACGCCGAGGACGCCGGCGAAGCGCGGCCGACCGACCGGCCGGCGCCTGAGGCCACCCAGCGAACCACGCCCGCCACTCCACCCCGTACCGCACCCGCGGCGACCACACCCCGCGGTGCGCAGACCGCCCCCACCCCACGCCGAACGGCCGCGGACCCGGTCAAGGCCCTGATGCACCGTCACCGCGAACTGTGCGAACGAGCCGTCGACCCCTTGGAGATCGCGGCGGGCCTGGAGGCCCACGGCGTCACCGACCGCACCGCGACCCGCTTCCGCCACCGGGACGTCTTCTCACTCGCCGAGGAGATGTACGCACGCGCCTCCCGAGACGGCGACTCCACGGCGCCGACCGCACCCCCTCAGGCGCCCCGCACTCGCGCCGACTGGGCGCTGCTCACGCTCCTGCCGGGCGCACTGTGCGCGGCGACACTCACCGGCATCCACGTCACCCACGGCCGACCCCGCCTTCTGACAGCGGCCATCGGCACCCTCGCCGTGGCCCTGGCCTTACGCGCGGCCCTGAACAGAGGCCCCCTGAGCACCACTCACCCCACCCACCCCCGAACCCGCGCCCTCACCTGCTGGCTGATCACCTACGCCCTCCTGGGCGACGGCCTGCTCCGACAAGCCGTCGCCAGCGGCCCCGACACCCTCCCGACCGGCACCATGGACGCCGCCTGGCCCGCGGCGGGCGCCCCCGCCCTGGCCCTCGCCCTGTCCCTGGCGCCCGCGGCCTGGACCGCCCACCTCCTCACCACCCGAGCCCGCCGCAAACTGACGGCGAGCCGAGGCCTGGAGGACTTCGCCGCAGCCGTACACCCGCTCCTCCTGGGCGCGTTCGCCCTCTACCTGGCCACGCTGGCGGCCCTCATGGCCCTGACCGCTGTGGCCCTGGACGAACCGGCCCCGTACGCCCAGACGATGACCCTCGGCGCCCTCCTCTACCTCTCCCGCCTCCTCACGACCCACGGCTTCACCCACGCCCCCGCCCTGGTCCTCACGGTCACCGTCACCACCGAAGCAACAGCCCTGGCCACGACCTTCGCGTCCCGCCTCCCCGGCTGCGCCTTCCTGGGCACCCCGGTGACCACCCTCGTGGACACCTGGGGCCCGGGCTCCGTCCCAGCCCTCGCATGCGGCATCGCGGCGGCAGCCCTCCTCCTCCACGCCACCCGCCGACTCACACGAGCCTCGGCCCACGCCACCACGGACCTTCAGTGGTGAGCCGGGCGCGCACACGGCGCCGGGATCGAACGCGCACCCCCGCGGACGGGCAGTGCGCGACGGCGGCGCGAGGACGTGTCGGGGGGTGTCCGCCCGCAGCGGTTGGCGCGTCAACACCGCTGCCCTCTCGACTGACCGATTCCGCGCCGTTCCGAGGACGGACACCCCCCGGCGCGGCCCCGCCCCACAACGAACCGGCCCGGCACAACGCGAGCTCACGCGGACCGGCCCCGCACAACGCGAGCTCACGCGGACCGGCACGCCACAACGCGATCCCACTCGGACCGGCACGCCAAAACGCGAGCTCACGCGGACCGGCACGCCACAACGCGAGCTCACACAACCGCACGCCCATCCACCCGCCCAAGCCCCCGCAGGCACCCCCGCCCCCCAACGGAGCCCGGAGGCCCCCCTCGCTGAAGGAGAGCACCAGATGATCACCTCCCGACCCGACCACGAGGCCCCGGGAGCAGCACGATGAGGGTCCTGCTGATCGGAGCCAACGGCTACCTCGGCCGCTTCGTGGCCGACCGCCTCCTCGCCGACCCGGCCGTCCAGCTCACCGCACTCGGCCGCGGCGACGACGCCGACGTCCGCTTCGACCTCGCGTCCGGCAGCCCCGGCGCACTCACCCGCTTCCTCGACGCGGTCCACCCCGGCGTCGTCGTCAACTGCGCCGGCGCCACAAGGGGCGGGGCCCGCGAACTCACCCGCCACAACACGGTCGCCGTGGCCACCGTCTGCGAGGCACTGCGCCGCAGCGGCTGCGGCGCGCGACTCGTCCAGATCGGCTGCGGCGCGGAGTACGGCCCCAGCCAGCCCGGCAGCTCCACCGCCGAGGACGCCGTCCCCCGCCCCGGCGGCCCCTACGGCGTCAGCAAACTCGCCGCCACGGAACTCGTCCTGGGCTCCGGCCTGGACGCGGTGGTCCTCCGCGTCTTCTCGCCGGCAGGCCCCGGAACCCCCGCCGGCTCCCCCCTCGGCCGCCTCGCCGAGGCCATGCGCCGCGCCATGCAGTCCGGCGACGGCGAGCTGAAGCTCGGAGGCCTCGGCGTCCAGCGCGACTTCATCGACGTCCGGGACGTCGCCCGCGCCGTGCACGCCGCGAGCCTGTCCGCCGCGCAGGGCGTCATCAACATCGGCTCCGGCCGCGCCGTCCGCCTCCGCGACGCCGCCGCGATCCTCGCGCGCGTGGCCGGCTACGGCGGCGCCCTCCACGAACTCGACGGCCCGCCCGGTCCGCCCCTGCGGGCCACCATCGGCCACCCGCGCTCCGAACCGGACCACGCGGCCCCGGTCGCCTACCCGTACCCCGACGGCTGCGGCAGCTGGCAGCAGGCCGACGTGCGCACCGCCCGCGACCGCCTCGGCTGGCGCCCCCGTATCAACCTCGAAGAGTCCCTCGCGGACATCTGGATGGAGGCGGCATGCCGCATCTGACCAGCACGAACACCAGGAAACAGGGCGCCGGCCTGCACACCGGCTTCGGCATCCCGGGCTTCGCCCACCCCCTCGTCGCCCCCGCCGAGTGGGCCGAACTCACCCGCCCCCGCACCACGCCCCTGCACTGGGTCGTCCTCAACGTCGCCGACGGCCCGGGCAGCCGCCCCGACCCGCACTGTCTGGAGGCGGCCGGGCGGCTGCGCAACGCGGGCATCCGGGTGCTCGGTCACATCGACGCCACGTACGGGGCCCGGTCGTTCGGCGAGATGGTGTCCGACGCGCAGCGCTACCTCGACTGGTACAAGGTCGACGGCTTCCTCCTGGACCGCTGCCCGACCGAACGCACCGCGCTCCCGGAGATCCGCCGCACGGTCACCACGCTCCGCGCGCTCCGCGACGACGCCCATGTCGTCCTCGGCCACGGCACCCACCCCTACCCGGGCTACGCCGAGAGCGCGGACCAACTGGTCACCTTCTCCGGCCCGTGGAGCGACTACCGCTGGTCGCAGGTGGCGGAGTGGACCGCCGACTATCCGCCCGACCGCTTCTGCCACTTCGTCCACGGCGTGCCGGGACCGCATCTCGACGAGGCCCTGCGCATCGCCCGCTGGCAGGGCGCCGCGACGATCTACTTCACCGACCGCACGGACCGCGGCGGCCGCACCGACCCCTGGGAGACGATGCCCGGCTACTGGGACGACATCGTCTCGCGGATCGGGACGGGTGTCTCGGAATGAAAAAGGCCATGGCAGTGTTACGGGGAGAACAACCGTAATGATTGACCGACCAACGGAGTCCCCGTGTCGCTGCCACCCCTGGTCGAGCCCGCTGCCGAGCTCACCGTAGACGAGGTCCGCAGGTACTCCCGCCACCTGATCATCCCCGACGTCGGGATGGACGGGCAGAAGCGGCTGAAGAACGCCAAGGTGCTCTGTGTGGGCGCCGGCGGCCTGGGCTCGCCGGCGCTGATGTACCTCGCCGCGGCGGGCGTCGGCACGCTCGGCATCGTGGAGTTCGACGAGGTCGACGAGTCCAACCTGCAGCGGCAGATCATCCACAGCCAGGCCGACATCGGCCGCTCCAAGGCCGAGTCCGCGCGCGACTCCGTCCTCGGCATCAACCCGTACGTGAACGTGGTCCTTCACGAGGAGCGGCTCGAGGCCGAGAACGTGATGGACATCTTCAGTCAGTACGACCTGATCGTCGACGGCACGGACAACTTCGCGACCCGCTACCTGGTCAACGACGCCTGCGTGCTGCTGAACAAGCCGTACGTGTGGGGTTCGATCTACCGCTTCGACGGCCAGGCCTCGGTCTTCTGGTCCGAGCACGGCCCCTGCTACCGCTGCCTCTACCCGGAGCCCCCGCCGCCGGGCATGGTCCCCTCCTGCGCCGAGGGCGGCGTGCTGGGCGTGCTGTGCGCGTCCATCGGCTCCATCCAGGTCAACGAGGCCATCAAGCTCCTCGCGGGCATCGGCGAGCCCCTGGTCGGCCGCCTGATGATCTACGACGCCCTGGAGATGCAGTACCGCCAGGTCAAGGTCCGCAAGGACCCCAACTGCGCGGTCTGCGGCGAGAACCCGACCGTCACCGAGCTCATCGACTACGAGGCCTTCTGCGGCGTCGTCTCCGAGGAGGCCCAGGAGGCGGCCGCCGGCTCGACGATCACTCCCAAGCAGCTCAAGGAGTGGATCGACGACGGCGAGAACATCGAGATCATCGACGTCCGTGAGATCAACGAGTACGAGATCGTCTCCATCCCGGGCGCCAAGCTGATCCCGAAGAACGAGTTCCTCATGGGCACCGCCCTGGAGGGCCTGCCGCAGGACAAGAAGATCGTCCTGCACTGCAAGACGGGTGTCCGCAGTGCGGAAGTCCTCGCCGTGCTGAAGTCCGCGGGCTTCGCGGACGCCGTGCATGTCGGCGGCGGCGTGATCGGCTGGGTCAACCAGATCGAGCCGGACAAGCCGGTCTACTGACCGAAGGTCTGCCGTACGGCGGGGGCCGCTTGCACCACGGGTGCGCGCGGCCCCCGCCGTCGTCATGAGCAGACCTTGCCGTCCTTCGGCACCGTGCCCTTGAGCAGATACGCGTTCACCGTCGAGTCCACGCAGTCGCTCCCGCTGCCGTACGCCCCGTGCCCCTCGCCCTTCCAGGTGAGCTCCACCCCGACGCCCTTGCCCAGCTCGTCCGCCATCTTCCGGGCGCCCTCGTAGGGGGTGGCCGGGTCGCCGGTGTTGCCGACCACGAGGACCGGCGCCGCGCCGGGCGCGCTCACCTCGGGGGTGTCCCACTGCCCGGCCACCGGCCAGTCGTGGCACCAGCCGGCCGTGTCCCAGCCCAGGAACGCCCCGAAGACGGGCGAGAGCTTCTCGAACCTCGGCAGCAGCTTCTTCGTCTCCGCGGCGGTCGGCCGCTGCTTGTCGTCCAAGCACGATATGACCCGCTGGGAGTGGGTGGTCGTGCCGTAGCGGCCCGAGGTGTCCCGCTCGTTGTAGCCGTCGGCGAGCGTCAGCAGCTCCGAGCCGTCGCCGTCCTCCGCCGCCTCCAACGCGCTGGTCAGGGTCGGCCAGCTGGCCTTGCTGTACAGCGGCAGCACGATGCCGGTGACCGCGAGCGTCTGGGTCAGCTCGCGCGAGGTGCCCGTCGGCAGCGGGTTCGCGTCGAGGTCCTTCAGCAGCGCGGCGATCTTCCGGGTGCCCTGCTCGGGGTCCTGGCCGGTCGACTTGAGGTAGTCGTCCAGGGCGCGCTGGAAGCCCCGGGTCTGGTTCTCGGCGTGGCCGATCGTGTCGGCGCTGGGGTCGACGACCGCGTCGAGGATCAACCGCCCCACGTTCTTCGGGAACAGATGGGCGTAGACGCCGCCGAGTTCGGTGCCGTACGAGATACCGAAGTAGTGCATCTTCGAGTCGCCCAGCACCTGGCGCATCAGGTCCATGTCGCGAGCCGTGTCGGTGGTGGAGACGTGCGCCATCAGCTCGCCGGCCGTCTTCTGGCAGCCCTTGCCGAACGTGGTGGCGTCCTGGAAGTAGGCCGCTTCCTCGGCCGCGGTGTCGGGCGTCGCGTCGATCGACTCGGCGGACTCGATGTCCTTGTCGCTGCGGCAGCGCACGCCCTCGCTGCCGCCGACCCCGCGCGGGTCCCAGCTCACCAGGTCGTACCGCTCGCGCAGCGCGGACACCGTCGCGCCGTACAGCGGCATCATCGACACGCCGGAGCCGCCCGGGCCGCCGAAGTTGAACAGCAGTGAGCCGATCCGGTCGTCGCCGCGGGCCTTGGCGCGGATCAGCGCGAGGCCGATCGTCTTCCCCTCCGGCTTCGCCCAGTCCAACGGCACCTTGAGCGTCGCGCACCGCCATTCGCTGCTCGGCGCGGGGGAGTCGGAGGTGCCCTTGCAGCCTTCCCAGTCGAGCTTCTGCGAGGTCAGCGAGGAGGGCAGCGCCGCGGCCGCCGCGGTGTCGGAGGGCTTTGACGACGGTGTGGCCGCGCCGGTCTCCCCGTCGCCCTTCCCGTCGTCGGACGAGCCGCCGCTACAGCCCCCCACCAGCAGTGCCGCGGCGGCGGCCAGAGCCGTCCACCGTACGAAACGCGTCATCGCGGTCCCCCCATGCAGGCCGTCCGCACCGTGCCGCGGATGGCGGTCATGCCATGGTATGCGGATCACACGACGACCGCCGAGGCCTGTGGATAACGTTCTGACCTGCACTTTTCCCGGCGTGCGAGAGCGGCGGTGCAGGAGAGCCGGGTGCGCGGGAGCCCGAGTGCGCGAGGGTCAGGAGCACACGGTCCCCGCCGCCGGCACCTTCCCGTCCAGCAGATAGCCGTTCACCGCGCCCTGCACGCACTTGTTCTTGCTGTCGTACGCCCCGTGCCCCTGGCCCTTGTACGTCAGCTCGACGCCGACGCCCGCGCCCAGCGCCTCCACCATCCTCCGCGCCCCCGCGTACGGCGTGGCCGGGTCGCCGGTGTTGCCGACGACGAGGATCGGCGCCGAACCGGCCGCGCTCACGTCGGGGTGGTCGGCGGCGCCCGCCACGGCCCAGTCGGTGCAGCTGACCATGCCCCAGGCCAGATAGTCGCCGAAGATCGGGGAGGCGGAGCGGAACTCGGGGAGTTTCTGCTCGACGTAGTCGTCCGTGTACCGCGCCTTGTCGTCGGCGCAGTTGATGGCGATGTTCGCCGCGGTGAGGTTGCTGTACGTGCCGTCCTCGTTGCGCCCGTTCATGGAGTCGGCCAGGAACATCAGGCCGCTGCCGTTCCCGTCGTAGGCCTGCTCCAGGGCATCAGTGACGAACTCCCAGTAATCCTTCGAGTACAACGACTGCGCGATGCCGCTGGTCGCCGCGGTCTGGGTCAGCTTGCGCAGGCCGACGCCGGGGATCGGCGTGCGGTCGAGGTCCTTCAGCAGTTTGGCGATCCGGTTCTTGACGTCCTGGGCGGTGTCACCGATCGGGCAGTCCTCGGTCTTCGACACACAGTCCTCGGCGAAGTTGTCGAGCGCCAGCTGGAAGCCCTTCGCCTGCCCGAGCGAGCCCTGCTCGGAGTCCTCGGTCGGGTCGACGACGGCGTCGAAGACGGCCCGGCCCACCCGCTCGGGGAACAAGTGGGCGTAGACACCGCCGAGTTCGGTGCCGTACGAGATGCCGAAGTAGTGCAGCTTGTCGTCGCCCAGGACCTGGCGCATCAGGTCCATGTCGCGGGCCGCGTCCGTGGTGCGCACATGCGGCAGCACCTTCTTGGAGTTGTCCTCGCAGGCCGCGTTGAACTCCTTGGTGTTGTCCAGGAGCTTGGTGCGCTCGGCCGCGTCGTCGGGGGTGGCGTCCTGCTGGAAGTACGCGTCGAGCTGGAGGTCGTCGAGGCACTCCACGGGGGCGCTGCGGCCCACCCCGCGCGGGTCGAAGCTCACCAGGTCGTAGCGGGTGCGCAGTTTCGCGTAGTCCTCGCCGAAGGCGGGCAGCGTGGTCACGCCCGAGCCGCCGGGGCCGCCGAAGTTGAAGATCAGGGAGCCGATCCGCCTGCTCTCGTCGCCGCTCGCCTCGGCCCGGATCAGCGCCAGATCGATCGTGTCGCCCTTGGGCTCGGCCCAGTCACGGGGGGCCTTGAGGGTGGCGCACTGCCATTCGTCGCCGTTGGGCAGAGGTGACGGGGCGTCACCGCCGCCCTCCGCCGTGGACGGGGCCGGGCAGTCCTTCCAGCTCAGCTTCTGAGCCGTCAGATCCTGATCCTTGGAGTCGTCACCGCAGCCCGCCAGGACGGCGGACAGCAGGACGGCGGAGGCGGTCAGGGCAGCGGCCCGCAGACGGGGAGGGTTCGGCATGGTCCCATCCTGCGGTCGGGCAGGGCGGCCCGCTCGGGGCACGGGCCGTACGAGGTACGCGCGCGTGCCCCTCGTACGGGACACGCGCGCGTGCCTACAGCGCTCCCTTGCGGGACAGGTGGTTGAAGGCCAGCCAGCCCGGCAGCACCGGCAGCCACAGCGTCAGCAACCGGTAGAGGAGTACGGCGGGTGCGGCGACCTCGCTGGGCAGGCCCACGGCGATCAGACCGACCGTCAGGGTCGCCTCCACCGCGCCCACGCCGCCCGGCGTCGGAGCGGCGGAACCGAGCGCGTTGCCGGCGAGGAAGACGACGGCGACGCTGGCGATGCTGATCGAGGAGCCCTCGGTGCCGAAGGCGCGGATCGAGGCGTCCAGACACATCACGAAGCAGGCGGTCAGCAGGAGCATGCCGCCGATGCCGGTGAAGAGCTTCTGCGGCCGCTGCAGCACGTCGAGCATGCGCGGCACGACGCCCGCGAAGAGCGAGCGCACGCGCGTGACGACGAACTTCCGCAGGAACGGCACCGAGGTGACGACGAGGACGAGCACCGCCACCGTCAGCAGACCCGCGATGACCGTCCGGGACGGCGACAGCGACGGCGTCTTCTCGGTCCCGGTCAGATAGCCGAAGGACAGCAGCATCAGGATGTGGCAGCCGAGCCCGAAGAGCTGCGAGGCGCCGACACTGGCCACCGCCAGGCCGGGCCGCACGCCCGCGCGTTGCAGGAAGCGCGTGTTGAGGGCGACCCCGCCCACCGCGGCCGGCGCGACGATCTTCACGAACGACCCGGCGACCTGCGCCCCCACGGTCCGCATGAACGGCACCCGCTCCGGCACGAACCCCAGCAGTGACATCGCCGCCGCGAAGTAACTGGCCGCCGAGAACAGCACGGCCGCGGCGACCCAGCCCCACTCGGCGTTCTGGATGAGCGGGCCGAACTCGATGTGGGTGAGCTGCGTCAGCAGGAAGTACGCGCCGATGGCACCGGCGATGACGCTGATGAGGGTGCGCGGCCGCACCCGCTCCAGACGGGCCGGTTCGACGGGCGCCTGCGGCCTGATCAGCAGCACCTGTTGGCGGATCAGCGTGAGCAGATCCTCCTCACGCGCTTCCTCCACGGCCTCGTCGATGGCCCGCTTCTCGGCCCGCGCCTCCGCGCGTACGGCCTTCTTGTCGGGCTTGTCGAGGACCGGCGTGGCGTCCTCCTGGGCCTCGTCGAGCTTGGCCTGCTTGGCCTGCCGGGAGGCCTCCAGGATCGCGTCGCGCTCGCGCTGGGCGCGTTCCCGGGCCAGGGTGCGCAGCGTCGCGCGCGTGGAGCGGCTGAGCGCGATGGGCTGGAGCATCGGCAGACAGTCGGCGACGGCGTCCGGGCCGAGCACGCTCACCGCGGCCGCCACCGCGCGTTCGGCGCCCACGCGCAGGCCGAGCGTCACCAGCAGCTGGGAGATGTCCATGCGCAGCAGCAGGTCCCCGGCGGCGATCTCGCCGACGCGCAGATCGGTGAGGATCACGGTGCCGGAACGATCCACCAGAATCGCGTCGCCCACCAGCCTGCGGTGCGCGATCCGCCGGGACTGCAGGGCGCGCACCTGGTGCCAGGTGTCCCGCAGCAGGTCGTCGGTGATCTCCTCGTCCGCCAGCGAGTCGAGGGTGCGCCCGCCGGTGTGCTCGTAGACGAGCATCACGGCGTCGGGGCCGAGCTCGGAGGTGGCGATCAGCTTGGGCGCGTTGGCGCCGGCCGCGATGGCCGCGTAGGCGAGCAGCGCCTCCTGCTCCAGGGCCTGGCGCAGGGAGGGCAGGCTGCTGCGGGTGGCGAAGCCGCGCAGCGTCAGATTGCGCCACGCGCGGTAGAAGAACCCCTGGGCCTGCTGCTCCCGGTCGACCACCGTGACGTCCAGCGGCGGGCCGTCCTCCAGCGTGACGAAGTAGCGCCGGCCGCGGTCACCGGTCTCCGGAGTCTCCGCGGCCTCCTCGCGGGCCGCGCTCACCGGGTGGAAGCCGACGTGCCTCAGGCCCGCCATCAGCGTGCGCCCGGTGGGCCGGACGTTGGGCGAGCCGACCGCGTACAGCGTGCCGTAGGCGACGGTCCAGCCGATCAGGACCGTCAGGATGATCGAGAACGGTGTCGTGTAGCCGGTGACGAGCATCGAGAAGGCGTCGAGCATCAGCACGATCCACAGCACCGCGCGCCAGCGCGGCCTACGCGACATGCCGACCGCCGTCATGTACGCGATGACCGGCGCGAGATAGCCGTGCACCGGGTCGGTGAGGGCGTGGATGTCACCGGGGGAGGGCTGGGTGAGCGCCTCCTGGATCGAGTCGGGGGCGGCCTTGGCGACCCAGAGGTCGGTGGCGAGTGTCACACCGTGGGCGAGGACCGCCGCGAGCACGCCGTCGGCGATGCGCAGTCCGTCGCGTTTGATCAGCCGTTCGATCGCGAAGGCGACCGGCACCAGGAGGATCGCGATGCTGGAGGCCAGTCCGGCGATCTTGATGAGCAGGTCGGGCGCCTGGCCGGTGCCCTTGTTGATGTCCTGTTCGAGGCCCGAGGTCGTGCCGTGTGCGAACGCGGCGATCGCCAGCAGCACGGCGACCGCCAGCACACCGACCAGCAGCCGCATGAGGTCCGACGGACGGTGCACGCGCGCGGGGAGGAGGGGTTCGTCGCCCTCGACCTCGTCGGCGTGGACCGCGTCGTCGAAACCGTCGCTGGTCGCCGACGCGTCGTCCGCGTCACCGGTCCCCGGACGCGACGAAGCATCAGAGGTGCTCTCCGCGCCCTCCGGGTGCACACCCTGTTGCTTCATCGTCTCTTCTTGATCTCGTATCACCGGTCACCGCCCGCACGATGGTGGCATGCTCCACCGACACACGGGGGCATCAGGGTGCAAACGCGGGGGCGCACAGTCTGCCGGAAGCGCCGCTCCAGGGCGAGGGTCACCCGCGGTGGTCAGCGCGTCACATTGTCGGTGGGGTGGGGCAGGATGGGGCGGATGAGTGACGAGAGCCTGCCGCCGGACGTCCCGCCGGACGCGCTGCCGGAGTACGCCGAGCGGGTCCTGGAGGTCGCCGAACTGATCCCGCCCGGGCGCGTCATGACGTACGGCGATGTCGCGGAGTGGCTGGAGGAGGGCGGCCCGCGCCAGGTCGGCCGGGTGATGGCGCTCTACGGAGGAGCCGTCCCGTGGTGGCGTGTCGTCCGCTCGGACGGCGTGCTGCTGCCCGGCCACGAGCTGCGCGCCCTCGGTCACTACCGCGACGAGGGAACGCCCCTGAAGACGGCGAGCAGGGCCGCCGAGGGCCATGTGCCGCGCCTGGACATGAAACGGGCGCGATGGGACGGCGGCGAACGCGCGGAGGGTCACACCTGACAGCTTCCGCCATCGGACGGGCCCAGGGGGAGCCTGTGATCCGTACGGGGGAACAGGGGCACGTCCGTGGCATGACGTACGTTCGTGGGGCGAGGGACGTACGTGTCGCGAGTGCCGCGAGTGCCCCGAGGGAAGAAGCGGAAGCCCTGCTTCCGGTCCGTTCGTCGGCGTAGCGTCGGCTGCACGCGCCCCGCTCACCCCGCGATCACCGCCCTGCACGCATGGCGGACAGCCAACCAGCACACCCACCAGGACCGGCGAACCACGTGAGCTCCTCTTCCTCCACCAGACGCCTGCCGCACCCCCAGGTGCGCCAGGGGAACCGTGGCGCTTACCGACTGGTGCGTACCCCGCCGGCCCGAGTGGATCCCCCTCCTCTGGACGCCGCACAGCGCTCCGTGGTTGAGCACAAGGGCGGCCCGCTGCTCGTCCTCGCAGGTCCGGGCACCGGCAAGACCACCACCCTCGTCGAGTCCGTGGCCGCGAGGATCGCCCGTGGCGGTGACCCCGCGCGCGTGCTGGTGCTGACGTTCAGCCGCAAGGCGGCCGTCGAGCTGCGCGACCGCATGGCGCTGCGCATAGGAGCCGCCCGAGCGCCGCAGGCGACCACGTTCCACTCGTTCTGCTACGCCCTGGTCCGCGCCCACCAGGACAGCGACCTGTTCGTGGAGCCGCTGCGGCTGCTGTCCGGCCCCGAGCAGGACGTGGCCGTCCGCGAACTCCTGGCGGGCCAGCCCGACCTGGAGCGCCTCGGCCTCGCGCACGTGCGCTGGCCCGACGAACTACGCGCCTGTCTGACCACCCGCGGCTTCGCCGACGAGGTCCGCGCGGTCCTCGCCCGCAGCCGCGAGCTGGGCCTGGACCCGGGCGCCCTGGACGCCTTCGCCCGCCGCATCGGCCGCCCCGACTGGCGGGCCGCCGCGGCCTTCCTCGCCGAGTACCTCGACGTCCTCGACCTCCAGGGCGTCCTCGACTACGCCGAACTCGTCCACCGCGCGGTGCTCCTCGCCCACAGCCCCGAGGCCGCCGGGCGGCTCGCCGCGCAGTACGACGCCGTGTACGTCGACGAGTACCAGGACACCGACCCGGCCCAGGTGCGGCTCCTGCACGCCCTCGCCGGCGGCGGCCGCACCCTGGTCGCCCTCGGCGACCCCGACCAGTCGATCTACGCCTTCCGGGGCGCCGACGTGAACGGCATCCTGGACTTCCCGCACGCCTTCCCGCGCGCGGACGGCCGCCCGGCGCCCGTCGAGGTCCTGCGCACCTCCCGCCGCTCCGGCGCCGACCTGCTGGCCGCCACCCGTCTGCTGACCCAGCGCATGCCGCTGACCCGGCTGCCCGCGGAGAAGGTCCGCGCCCACCGCGACCTCGCCCCGGTCCGGGAGGGCGGCCGCGTCGAGGTCTTCACGTACCCGACGCCCGGCACGGAGCTGGACAACATCGCCGACATCCTGCGCCGGGCGCATCTGGAGGACGGCGTGCCCTGGGGCGAGATGGCCGTCCTGGTACGCGCCGGGTCGCGCACGATTCCCACGGTGCGCCGGGCGCTGACGGCGGCCGGGGTCCCGCTGGACATCGACGGCGACGACCTGCCACTGCGCCACGAACCGGCGGTCGCACCCCTGCTGACCGCACTGCGGGCGGTGGCCCTGGCGGAAGCGCCCGGCTCCGAAGAGGCCGCATCCGAAGAGCCCGCCCCCGAATCGCCCGCCGCAGAGCCCGCCCCCGCGGACACCGACGCCCTGGCCTCCGCCCTCGCGGACACCGCCCCTCCGGCCTCCGCCCCCTGCTGGCTCGACACCGAGACCGCCCTCGCCCTCCTCACCTCCCCCCTCGCCGGCATGGACGCCGCCGACCTGCGCCGGCTCGGTCGTGCCCTGCGTGACGAGGAGCGCGCCGCCGGCAACCCCCTTCCGCCGCCCTCGGACGAGTTGCTCGCGCGGGCGCTGGCGGAGCCGGAGCGGCTGGCCGTGCAGGACCCCGCCTACGCGCGCGGTGCCCAGCGCCTGGGCGCGCTGCTGCGCAAGGCCCGTGAGCGCCTCGCGGGCGGCGGCAGCGCCGAGGAGGCGCTGTGGGACCTGTGGAACGGCACCCCCTGGCCCAGCCGGCTGGAGCGGGCCGCCCGGCGCGGCGGCGCGGCCGGCCGCAACGCCGACCGCGACCTGGACGCCGTGTGCGCGCTGTTCGCCAGCGCCGCCCGCGCGGAGGAACGCAGCGGAGGCCGGGGCGCGCTCAACTTCCTGGAGGAGATCGACGCCGAGGACATCGCCGCAGACACCCTCGCCCGGCGTGCCGTACGTCCCGACGCCGTCCGCCTGATGACCGCGCACCGCTCCAAGGGCCTGGAGTGGCGCCTGGTCGTCGTCGCGGGCGTCCAGGAGGGCCTGTGGCCCGACCTGCGGCGTCGCGGCTCCCTCCTGGAGGCCGACCGCATCGGCCGCGACGGCCTCGCCGAACCGCTCACTCCGGGCGCGCTGCTGGCGGAGGAGCGCCGCCTGTTCTACGTCGCCGCCACACGCGCGCGTGAGCGCCTCGTCGTCACCGCGGTGAAGGCCCCGGCCGACGACGGCGACCAGCCCTCCCGCTTCCTGACCGAGCTAGGCGTCGAACCCAAGGACGTCACCGGCCGCCCACGCCGCCCCCTGTCGGTCGCCGCGCTCGTCGCCGAACTCCGCGCCACGACCGTCGACCCGCGCGTGTCGGACGCCCTCAGGGAGGCCGCTGCCCGCCGCCTGGCCCGGCTCGCCGCCCTCACCGACGAGGACGGCCGCCCGCTCGTCCCGTCCGCCCACCCCTACCGCTGGTGGGGCATGTTCGAGCCGACCGAGTCCAAGGTGCCGCTGCGCGACCGCGACCAGCCCGTCGTGCTCTCCGGCAGCGCCCTCGACCAGCTCGCCAACACCTGCGCCCTGCAATGGTTCCTGGGCCGCGAGGTGAAGGCCGACGCGCCCGCGACCGTCGCCCAGGGCTTCGGCAACGTCGTGCACGTCCTCGCCGACGAGGTCGCCTCCGGGCACACCCCGGCCGATCTCGCCGTCCTCATGGAGCGCCTCGACTCCGTGTGGAACGCCCTCGCCTTCGACGCGCCCTGGAAGTCGGCGCAGGAGAAGGAGAACGCGCGCGTGGCGCTCGAACGCTTCCTCAAGTGGCACGTCATGGACCGCATCGGCCGCACCCCGGTCGCCAGCGAGCACGACTTCGACGTCACCCTCGAAGCCGGCGACTACGAGGTGCGCATCCGCGGCCAGATGGACCGCGTCGAGGCGGACGGCGAGGGCCGCGCCTATGTCGTCGACTTCAAGACCGGCAAACAGGCGCCGACCGCGCGCGAGGTGGAGCACCACCCACAGCTCGCCGTCTACCAGCTCGCCGTCCGCGAGGGCGCCGTCGACGAGGCCTTCGACGGCGTGCGCCCCGAGCCGGGCGGCGCCGAACTCGTCCAGCTGCGCCAGGGCGCCGCCAAGCGGGACGGCGGCGAGACGCTGCCCAAGGTGCAGGCGCAGGACCCCATCGAAGGTGCGACGGGGGAGTGGGTCGGCGACCTGCTCGCCACGGCGGCCGGGAAGGTCCTCGACGAGCGCTTCACCCCGACCGCCGGCCAGCACTGCACCCACTGCGCCTTCCGGGCGTCGTGCAGCGCTCGGCCCGAGGGCCGCCACGTGGTGGAGTGAGCCCGCGCCCCGGCTGTGACCAGTCGCACCACACGTGCTGACCTGCGCTTCTTCCGAACCGAGAGGCGATTCGTCCTCGACTGTCAGTGGCCGCCGCTAGCCTCTCCGACATGCCCGCCCGTATCACCGATCCCGATCAGCTCAAGGAGCTCCTCGGCATCCCGTTCACCCCGGAGCAGACGGCCTGCATCATCGCGCCGCCCGCCCCGCAGGTGATCGTGGCCGGTGCCGGCTCGGGCAAGACGACGGTGATGGCGGCCCGCGTGGTGTGGCTGGTCGGCACCGGCCAGGTCGCCCCCGAACAGGTCCTCGGCCTCACGTTCACCAACAAGGCCGCCGGTGAACTCGCCGAGCGCGTCCGCAAGGCGCTCGTCAAGGCGGGCGTCACCGATCCCGACGTCATCGACCCGGACAACCCGCCGGGTGAGCCGGTGATCTCGACGTACCACGCCTTCGCCGGCCGTCTCCTGACCGATCACGGCCTGCGCATCGGCCTCGAACCGACGTCCCGGCTCCTCGCCGACGCCACCCGCTACCAGCTCGCCGCGCGCGTGCTGCGCGAAGCCCCCGGCCCCTACCCGGCGTTGACCCGCTCCTTCCCGGACCTCGTGGGCGACCTCCTCACCCTCGACGCCGAGCTGGCCGAGCACCTCGTACGGCCGGAAGCCCTGCGGGCGTACGACGCCGAGCTGCTGCTCGCCCTCCAGGGCGCCAAGCTCACCAACGCCGACCTGCGCAAGGTCCCCGAGGCGGCCGCGGCCCGCCGCGAACTGGCCGAACTGGTGGGCCGTTACCGGGCCGCGAAACGCGAGCGGGACCTGCTCGACTTCGGTGACCAGATCGCCCTGTCCGCCGAACTCGCCCAGATCCCCGAGGTGGGGCGCGTGCTGCGCGACGAGTTCCGGGTCGTGCTGCTCGACGAGTACCAGGACACCTCCGTCGCCCAGCGCATCCTCCTGGCGGGCCTCTTCGGCGGCGGCACCGGGCACCCCGTGACCGCCGTCGGCGACCCCTGCCAGGCGATCTACGGCTGGCGGGGTGCCTCCGTCGCCAACCTCGACGACTTCCCCGAGCACTTCGCACACGCCGACGGCCGCCCCGCCACCCGCCAGGCACTCAGCGAGAACCGCCGCAGCGGCGGCCGCCTCCTCGACCTCGCCAACGGCCTCGCCGAGCCCCTGCGCGCCATGCACGCGGGCGTGGAGGCCCTCCGCCCGGCCCCCGGCGCCGAGCGCGACGGCCTGGTGCGCTGCGCCCTGCTGCGCACCCACGCCGAGGAGATCGACTGGATCGCCGACTCCATCGCCCACCTGGTGAACACCGGCAAGGCGCCGGGCGAGATCGCCGTCCTGTGCCGCACGGCGACCGACTTCGCGGAGATCCAGGGCGCGCTGGTCGCGAGGGACGTACCGGTGGAGGTGGTGGGCCTCTCGGGCCTGCTGCACCTGCCCGAGGTCGCCGACCTCGTCGCCGTCTGCGAAGTGCTCCAGGACCCCGGCGCCAACGCCTCCCTGGTCCGGCTGCTGACGGGCCCGCGCTGGCGCATCGGCCCGCGCGACCTCGCTCTCCTGGGGCGCCGCGCCCGCCTGCTCGTGTCCCACGCGCGCGTGGACGCGGGCGACGACCGGGACCGGCGGCTCGCGGAGGCCGTGGAGGGGGTCGACCCGTCCGAGGTGATATCGCTCGCGGACGCTCTGGACACCTTCCTGGAGCTGCCGTTCGACACCGAGCACGCGGACGACGGCCTGCCGTTCTCGCCGGACGCGCGCGTGCGGTTCGCGCGGCTCGCCACCGAACTGCGCGAACTGCGCCGCTCGCTCGCCGACCCGCTGATGGACGTCCTGCACCGCGTCCTCGCCGTCACCGGCCTGGAAGTCGAGCTGTCGGCGTCCCCGCACGCCCTCGCGGCCCGCCGCCGCGAGACCCTCTCCAACTTCCTGGACGTGGCCGCCTCCTTCGCCGCGGGCGACGGAGAGGCCACCCTGCTGGCCTTCCTCGGCTTCCTGCGCACCGCCGCCCAGTACGAGAAGGGCCTCGACAACGCCCTCCCCGGCGGCGAGAACACCGTCAAGGTGCTCACGGCGCACAAGTCCAAGGGCCTGGAATGGGACGTCGTCGCCGTCCCCGGCCTGGTCACCGGCACCTTCCCCAGCACCCAGGGCCGCGAGAAGTGGACCGCCCAGGGCAAGGTGCTGCCGCACGACCTGCGCGGCGACGCGGCCACCCTGCCCGACGTCGAGGCCTGGGACTCGCGCGGCCTGAAGGCTTTCCAGGAGGCCATGAAGGACCACCAGCACACCGAGGAGCTCCGCCTCGGCTACGTCACCTTCACCCGCCCCCGCTCCCTTCTCCTCGGCTCCGGCCACTGGTGGGGCCCGGCCCAGAAGAAGCCCCGTGGCCCGTCGGACTTCCTCCAGGCCCTCCGCGACCACTGCGAGGCCGGATGCGGCGAGATCGAGGCATGGGCCGACGAGCCGGCCGAGGACGAGGAGAACCCGGCCCTGAGCCAGGCCACCGTCGACCAGGTGTGGCCGCTGCCCCTGGACGACACGTCCCTGGCCCGCCGCCGCGCCGCCGCCGACACGGTCCTCGCCCACCTGGAGCGCCTCGCCTCCCGCGCGGACGGGCACGCACCCGACCCGGACGACTACGAGGACCCGGACTGGCCGCCACCACCCGAGGACGACGACGTCCCCTACGAGGAGGACCTTTCGGCGGCGGACGACCCGGACGACTGGGACTCCTGGACCACGGACCGCCCCTCGGTCCCGCACCAGGCGACTGCCCCGGAACCCCGGGCCGAGGCCCCACAGGCGCTCCCGCACCCCGCACAGCCAGAACCGGAGCGCCCCTTCGCCCCGGAGGAACCCTTCACGCCGGAAGAGGCCCGCACCCTCGCCTCCTGGGACCGCGACCTCGACGCCCTCACCGGCGAGCTCCTGCGCGCGCGGGAGGCCGTCACCGACGTCCCCCTGCCCGCGTCGCTCACCGTCTCGCAGCTGCTGCGGCTGGCGGAGGACCCGGACGGGTTCGCGCAGGAACTCGCGCGCCCCATGCCGCGCCCCCCGCAACCGGCCGCGCGCCGGGGCACCCGGTTCCACGCGTGGGTGGAAGCCCGCTTCGAGGAGCTGACGCTGCCGATGCTGGGACCGGAGGACCTGCCGGGCGGCGAAGAGACCGACATCGAGGACGAACGCGATCTGGAAGCCCTCAAGGACGCCTTCGAACGCACCGAGTACGCCCACCGCACCCCCCACCGCGTGGAGGCCCCGTTCCAGCTCGCCATCGCCGGACGCGTGGTGCGCGGCCGTATCGACGCCGTCTACAAGGCCGACGACGGCGGAGGGACGACGTACGAGATCGTCGACTGGAAGACCGGCCGCGACCGCACCGGCGACCCCCTCCAGCTCGCCCTGTACCGGCTCGCCTGGGCCGAGCAGCAGGACGTGCCCCTGGAGTCGGTCACGGCCGCGTTCGTCTACATCCGCAGCGGCGAGGTCGTACGGCTTGACGACCTTCCCGCGCGGGGAACGCTCGAGCGACTGTTGCTGGACGAGCCCTCCCCGCCAGCAAACTGTGAGGAACCGCCCACCGAGGATGTCGGTGCGGGCCGATAGGCTCGTGACCATGAGCCATCCCGTTGACAGCGTCGTCAGCGCCGTCCGTGCGTACATCGAGCAGCACCGCGCCGTCTTCCTCGACGACCTCGCCGAGTGGCTGCGCATCCCTTCCGTGTCGGCCCAGCCCGACCACGCCCCGGACGTGCGCCGCAGCGCCGACTGGCTCGCCGCCAAGCTGACCGAGACCGGCTTCCCGACCGCCGAGGTCTGGGAGACCCCGGGCGCCCCCGCCGTCTTCGCGGAGTGGCCGTCCGACGTCCCCGGAGCGCCCACGGTCCTCGTCTACGGCCACCACGACGTGCAGCCGGCCGCCCTGGCCGACGGCTGGCACAGCGAACCCTTCGAGCCCGTCGTCCGTGACAACCGCCTCTGCGCGCGCGGGGCGGCCGACGACAAGGGCCAGGTGTTCTTCCACACACTCGGCGTCCGCGCCCACCTCGCCGCCACCGGCCGTACGACCCCCGCGGTCCACCTGAAGCTGCTGATCGAGGGCGAGGAGGAGTCCGGCTCCCCGCACTTCCGCGCCCTCGTCGAGGAGCACGCGGAGCGGCTCGCCGCCGACGCCGTGATCGTCTCCGACACCGGCATGTGGTCCGAGGACACCCCCACCGTCTGCACCGGCATGCGCGGCCTCGCCGAGTGCGAGATCCAGCTGTTCGGCCCCGACCAGGACATCCACTCCGGCTCCTTCGGCGGCGCCGTGCCCAACCCGGCGACCGCCGCCGCCCGCCTGGTCGCCGCCCTCCACGACGAGCACGCACGCGTGGCCGTCCCCGGCTTCTACGACGGCATCGTCGAACTCACCGACCGCGAGCGCGCCCTCTTCGCCGAGCTGCCCTTCGACGAGGAGCAGTGGCTGCGCACCGCCAAGTCGTACGCCACCCACGGCGAGGCCGGGCACACCACGCTGGAGCGCATCTGGGCCCGCCCCACCGCCGAGGTCAACGGCATCGGCGGCGGCTACCAGGGCGCCGGCAGCAAGACGGTCATCCCGTCCTCCGCCCTGGTGAAGCTGTCCTTCCGGCTGGTCGCCGGGCAGGAGCCGGACCACATCGAGAAGATCGTCCGCGCGTGGGCGGCCCAGCAGGTGCCCGCCGGAATCCGCTGCGAGATCACGTTCAGCGGGGGCACCCGCCCGTGCCTGACCCCGCTCGACCACCCGGCCCTCCAGTCCGTGGTCCGCGCCATGGGCCGCGCCTTCGACAAGCCGGTCCGCTTCACCCGCGAGGGAGGCTCGGGGCCGGCCGCCGATCTCCAGGAGGTCCTCGGTACGCCCGTGCTCTTCCTCGGCATCTCCGTCCCGTCCGACGGCTGGCACGCACCCGACGAGAAGGTCGAGCTGGACCTCCTGCTCAAGGGCGTCGAGACCACCGCGTACCTGTGGGGCGACCTGGCGGAGCACTGGCGCCATGTGCCCTGAACCCCGTCCGTCCCGCCGAACCGCCCGCCGAAACAATCCGTTCCACCGGGGGAGTTGGAAGCACCCGTGACCACCTGGACCGACCACACCGCCGACCGACCCATCTCGCTCACCGCCCCGAGCGGCATCGACCGGGCCGCCCACCACCGGCTCGACGAGGCCTGGCTCGCGGCGGCCTGGAGCCACCCCACGACCCGCTGCTTCGTGGTCTCCGGCGGTCAGGTCCTCATCGACGAGACGGCCGACGGCCGCACCGAACTCGTCATGACGCCCGCCTTCGAGGCCCCGCTCACCGAGGCCCACCGCTACTTCCTCGGCATCGACGAGGACGGCGTCCGCTACTTCGCCCTCCAGAAGGACGCCCTACCCGGCCGCATCGACCAGTCCGCCCGCCCGGCGGGCCTGCGGGAGGCGGGCCTGCTGCTGTCGCCGCGCGAGGCGGGCCTCATGGTGCACGCGGTCGGCCTGGAGAACTGGCAGCGCACCCACCGCTTCTGCTCCCGCTGCGGCGAGCGCACCGTCATCGCCGCCGCCGGGCACATCCGCCGCTGCCAGGCCTGCGGCGCCGAGCACTACCCGCGCACCGACCCCGCCGTGATCATGGCCGTCACCGACGAGGACGACCGCATCCTGCTCGGCCGCCAGGTCCACTGGCCCGAGGGCCGCTTCTCGACGCTCGCCGGCTTCGTCGAACCCGGCGAGTCCATCGAGCAGGCCGTGCGCCGGGAGGTCTTCGAGGAGGCCGGCATCTCCGTCGGCCAGGTCGAGTACGTCGCCAGCCAGCCCTGGCCGTTCCCGTCCAGCCTCATGCTGGGCTTCCTGGCCCGCGCCACCTCCACCGAGATCAACGTCGACGGCGACGAGATCGGCGAGGCCCGCTGGTTCTCCCGTGACGAACTGGGCGCCGCCTTCGAGTCCGGCGAGGTCCTGCCGCCGTACGGCATCTCGATCGCGGCCCGCCTGATCGAGCTCTGGTACGGCAAGCCGCTGCCGACGCGCAGCGTCTGAGCATGCGAAAGGGGCCGCTCCCGACCGGGGAGCGGCCCCTTCGGCTCATCCGTCCGTTCAGGCGGCGATCTTCTGCTTCACCTGCGCCAGCGACGGGTTCGTGAGCGTCGAACCGTCGGCGAACAGCACGGTCGGGACCGTCTGGTTTCCGCCATTCGCCTTCTCCACGAAAGCGGCGGACGCCGGGTCCTGCTCGATGTTGATCTCGGTGTACGCGATGCCTTCGCGGTCCAGCTGCTTCTTCAGCCGCTGGCAGTAACCGCACCACGTGGTGCTGTACATCGTCACAGTGCCCTGCATGTCTCGCGCGCTCCTCTGGTGGCTCGGGGGAAGAGGTCGTCCAGTGGGGAAACGTACGCGACCGGGTCACCATTCCCACCCGGGGTATGCGCGCACGTGACGCCTGCCGCATTAGTACGACCGCGAGCCCCTCCCTGTGGACAACCGGCACAGCCGTCCCCGCCGACCTGGCAGCATGGCGGTGTGACAGCAGCAACGCACTCCACCCTCTTCCCGCAGGTACCGGACTCGGCCGACGCGGTGCTCGAAGGGCTCGACCCCGAGCAGCGCGAGGTGGCCACCGCCCTGCACGGCCCGGTGTGCGTGCTGGCCGGCGCGGGGACGGGCAAGACCCGGGCGATCACCCACCGCATCGCCTACGGAGTGCGGGCCGGCATCCTCCAGCCGTCCAGCGTGCTGGCCGTCACCTTCACCAACCGCGCCGCCGGAGAGATGCGCGGCCGACTGCGCCAGCTCGGCGCCGCCGGGGTCCAGGCCCGGACCTTCCACTCGGCCGCCCTGCGCCAGCTCCAGTACTTCTGGCCGAAAGCCGTCGGCGGTTCCATGCCCCGGCTCGTCGATCGCAAGATCCAGCTCGTCGCCGACGCGGCCGCCGCCTGCCGCATCCGTCTCGACCGCGGAGAGCTGCGGGACGTCACCGCGGAGATCGAGTGGTCCAAGGTCACCCAGACCGTCCCCGGTGACTACGCCCTCGCCGCCGCCAAGGCGGGCCGCGAGGCCCCCCGCAACCCCGCCGAGATCGCCCAGCTCTACGCCGCCTACGAGGACCTCAAGCGCGAGCGCGCCGTCATCGACTTCGAGGACGTCCTGCTGCTCACGGTCGCTGTCCTCCAGGACCGGCACGACATCGCCGACCAGGTCCGCGCCCAGTACCAGCACTTCGTCGTCGACGAGTACCAGGACGTCAGCCCCCTCCAGCAGCGGCTGCTGGAACTCTGGCTCGGCGACCGCGACAGCCTCTGCGTGGTCGGCGACGCCAGCCAGACGATCTACTCGTTCACAGGAGCAACTCCCGACCACCTTCTCGACTTCCGCACCCGCCACCCCGGCGCGACCGTCGTCAAGCTGGTCCGCGACTACCGCTCCACCCCCCAGGTCGTCCATCTCGCCAACGGCCTGCTCGCCCAGGCCAGCGGCCGCGCCGCCGACCACCGGCTGGAACTGATCTCGCAGCGCGCCCCCGGCCCCGAGCCCGTCTACGCCGAGTACACCGACGAGCCCGCCGAGGCCGAGGGGGCCGCCCGCCGCATCCGCGAGCTGCTGGCCGCCGGTGTCCAGGCCGCCGAGATCGCCGTGCTGTTCCGCACCAACGCCCAGTCCGAGACCTACGAACAGGCCCTCGCCGACGCCGGTGTCCCGTACCAGCTGCGCGGGGCCGAGAGGTTCTTCGACCGGCCTGAGGTGCGCAGAGCCATCGTCAACCTGCGCGGCGCGGCCCGTTTCGGCGGCAATGACTCGCGGCTGGACGACGCCCCCGACCTGCCCTCCCAGGTCCGTGCCGTCCTCTCCGGCGAAGGCTGGACATCGGAGCCCCCCGCCGGCTCCGGCGCGGTCAGGGAACGCTGGGAGTCGCTCGCCGCGCTGGTGAACCTCGCGCAGGACTTCACCGCCGCGCGATCCGACGCCACGCTCGCCGACCTCGTCGCCGAACTCGACGAGCGCGCGGGCGCCCAGCACGCCCCGACCGTCCAGGGCGTCACCCTCGCCTCCCTGCACTCGGCCAAGGGCCTGGAATGGGACGTCGTCTTCCTGGTCGGCGTCGCCGAGGGCATGATGCCGATCACCTACGCAAAGACCGACGAGCAGATCGAGGAGGAACGCCGCCTCCTCTATGTCGGGGTCACCCGCGCCCGCGAACACCTCCACGTCTCCTGGGCGCTCTCCCGGTCGCCCGGCGGCCGCCCCAACCGCCGCCCCAGCCGCTTCCTCGACGGACTGCGCCCCGGCTCGGTCATGACGGCGGGGCGGACCGCCATCGCGGGCCCCGGGGGCGTCGAGCGGGGCGTCACGGGCGGCGCCGCGGCGGACGTCGTGCCACGGCGGACCCAACGCACCCCCGCACGCTGCCGGGTCTGCGGACGCACGCTCACCGACGCCGGCGAGATGAAGCTGATGCGCTGCGAGGACTGCCCCTCCGACATGGACGAGGGCCTGTACGAGCGGTTGCGCGAGTGGCGCGGGACCCAGGCACGGCTCAGCGGTCAGCCGGACTTCTGTGTCTTCACGGACCGGACCCTGATGGCCATCGCGGAGACGGAGCCGAGCAGTCCGGCCGAGCTGTCCCGCATTCCCGGCGTCCTCAAGCGCAAGCTCGACCGTTACGGAGCCGATGTTCTGGCCATCTGCGCAGGCCACGACCCCGGGGCGGAAGAAGTTGGGGACTGAAGCGAACTCGTCGAAAAAATAGTTTGCGCATGCCCCAGCAATCCCCATAGGTTCTTAGCCACGGGAACAGAGGCCTTCTCGAAGGCCCTGCTTCCGTGCTGTACTTACATACCCGAACGACTGGCTCACCCCAGTCCCCCGAGACGCCGAGAGGAGGCGAGTCCAGTGACCAGCATCAACGCCAGCTTCACCGCGAAAATGACCGATCGCTCGGTCGTCGCCTCCCTGTGCATGCTCGCCGTCTCGAACCAGGGCACCGGTCTGTCCGGCATTCGTGTCGCCGGCCCGGCGTCCTCCGTGTCTCTCGCGGGTCTCCCCGTTCGTGAGCGCAATGAGCGACCGACGAAGGCACTGGAAGCAGTAGAGGGACAGGCGCACGCCTATGCCTTTACGGCGGCCGGTGCCGGAAGCCGGAAGCAGGCAACGCAGCACCACCTGATGTGGGCCTTCCGTGGGCCAGAACCCTGGAGTGATCCAGCCTGATCGTCGATCAGGCCGGCGCCTTCAGGGCCGCGGAACCCCATCCGGGATCCGCGGCCCTTCTGTTTGTCCTCCAACGGGGATGACGGAGCGAAGGGGCCTCGGGACAAGAAAAGAACCCGGTACCAAGCCGACCACCGGTCCAACAGGGCCGGACCGACCAGACGAGGAAGACCAACCGTGCAACTCGAAGCGCACGCCCCGTCCGTACCGCCCTCAGAAGCGATCCCCAAGCCCGGCCTCACGGAGGACTCCACCTTGACCCCGCTCACCGCGCTCACCGCGCTCGACGACGCCATCGAGAACCTCGGCGTACCCGTCCCCTGCCGCTCCTACGACCCGGAGGTCTTCTTCGCCGAGTCGCCGGCCGACGTCGAGTACGCCAAGTCCCTCTGCCGCACCTGCCCGCTGATGGAGGCCTGCCTCGCCGGCGCCAAGGAGCGGCGTGAGCCCTGGGGCGTCTGGGGTGGCGAGCTGTTCGTCCAGGGTGTCGTCGTCGCCCGGAAGCGGCCCCGTGGTCGCCCGCGCAAGAACCCGGTCACAGCATGAACATCGCAGGAACGATCGACCGTCCCCTCACGCACGACCCCAAGAAGCAGGCCCCGATGAAGCCGTCCACCACCGAGCCCGCCGGCTCCGCGATTCCAGACTTCACCACCGTTGGCGCCACCGACTTGCGCCAGAACAGGACCCGAGAGATGCAACTCCAACCAGAAGCCCTGGCACGTGCGCATATGCACGAGCGACTGCACGCCGCGCAGCAGGAGCGCCGGGCCGTGAGCCTGGCGGCCGCGCGCCGGATGCAGCGCAGGGCGGAGCGCGCCTCGATGCGTGCCCGCCGTGCGCTGGCCATCGCGGTCATGCAGTGATCAGCACCACCTGAAGCGGTGGCCTCCCCCGACTCCGGGAGGCGAAAGCTCCCCGCGGGGGCCGGTCCGTCCGAACGGACCGGCCCCCGCGGCGCGTTGCGCCCGGGTTCCGACGGGAACGGCGTACGGGAACGCCGCGCACGGGAACGGTGCGTTGTGCCCGGCGTTCCCACCGGCACGGCGATATCGTCGCCGCGTGACGAGTCATCCCGGCGGAAGTGACCAGGGCGGCTCCGCCCCGGAGCCCGAGACCCTGGTGTGCGCCCGCTGCGGCACCACCGCCGAGGGCCCCCGGCCCACCTGGACCTGTTCCGTGGAGAACGGCGTCCGCCAGTACTTCTGCGACACCTGCTCGCGGGAGAACCTCAGGGCGATCGAGGGGCGGCTGGACTCGGCCTGGTGGTAGCCGCGCTCACGCCTCCGCCGCCGGCTCCTCGGCCTCCTCCTCCGGTACGAATCCCGGCAGCCACGCCTCCAGTTCCTCGCGCAGCCGGACCGTCGCGCCCAGCTGGCACAGGACACCGATCGTGCTGAGCGTCACACGGTGGATCAGCAGATACGCCGGCGGGAGGTTGAGCTGCTTGCCCAACTGGTAGGCGGGGGAGCGGATGTCGGCGATGCGGGCCGCCTGGCTGCGCATCCAGCCGCGGGTGAACGTGAACTCGTCCACCAGGGCCGGCTCGATGATCGGCCGGAGGTAGTCGAGGACGGCGTCGGGGTCCAGCTCTATGGAGTCCTTGACGAAACCCTCCTCGCGCAGCAGCTCGTAGACGGCCTCCGCCTCGTCGTCGAGCGTCATGCGCAGCGAGTCCCCGATGGGTGTGGGCAGGCCGCCCGGCAGGCGGTCGACGGTGCCGAAGTCCAGCACACCCAGCCGCCAGTCCTCCTCGCCGTCCGGGCCGCCGGGCAGCAGACGGAAGTTGCCGGGGTGCGGGTCGGCGTGGAGCAGGCCGGTGCGGGCCGGGCCGGAGAACAGGAACCGGGCCAGGAGCTGGCCGGCGCGGTCGCGCTGCTCCTGAGTGCCGTCCGAGATGATCTCGGACAGGGGGACACCCTCGATCCACTCGGTGACCAGGACCTGGTCGCACTGGTGGACCACCGCCGGCACCACCACGTCCGGGTCGTCCGCGAACTCCTCGGCGTGCACCTGCTGGGCCTGCGCCTCCAGGCCGTAGTCCAGTTCCTCCGAGACCCGGTCCCTGAGCTCCGCGATCAGCGGCTTGATGTCCATGCCGGGGATCAGCGGGCCCAGCAGCCGGGCGAAACGGCTCAGCTGGTTCAGGTCGGACAGCAGTGCCTCGCCGGCGCCCGGATACTGCACCTTGACCGCGACCTCCCGGCCGTCGTGCCACACGCCCCGGTGCACCTGGCCGATCGACGCCGCCGCGGACGGCTTGTCCTCGAACTCCAGGAACAGCTCCTGCCAGTTCGCGCCGAGCCGCTCCTCCAGCACCCCGTGCACGGTGCGCGTCGGCATCGGAGGCGCGGCCTCCTGGAGCTTCGTCAGGGCCGCCCGGTAGGGACCGGCGACCTCCTCGGGCAGCGCCGACTCGAAGACGGACAGGGCCTGGCCGAACTTCATCGCGCCGCCCTTGAGCTCGCCGAGCACCTTGAACAACTGATCGGCGGTGCGCTGCTGAAGCTCACGGCCGACGATCTCCGCGGACTCCCCGACGATTCTCTTGCCGAGCCCCCAGGTCGCCCGGCCGGCGAAGCCGAGCGGGAGCGCGGCGAGCTTGGCGGTCCGGGTGACCGCCTTCCGGGGAAGATCAGACATGCGCCCTCCAGGTCCCAGCCGGCCGTGCCGCGGCTGCCGTGCGGCGTGACTTCTTCGACGGCCCTTGTTCCGTCATTGTCTCGTGCGACTCCCCGGCAATGGAGGTGAGTTCTCCCTTACCTTTCTCCGCGGCCCCGCACGGGCATGCCGGATGCGCCCAGACCGGCCGCGCATGCCAGTTGAGAGCGGGCAGCGAGACCTCCCACCGGGCACCGGCACTGGACGGCACCCTGCCGTCGAGGAAGGCGAGTGCGTGCGCCGCCGCCAGCCCGGCGACCGTCGTGGCCAGCGCGAGGTCGCACGGCGGCACTCGGCGCACCCGCCGCGCACCCGACCGCCACTGGGCGACCAGCCGGGGCCATGCCGGGTCCCGGTCGGTGCGCCACTCGTGGAGACAGCCCGCGCAACTCGTCTCGCCGGGCAGGACGAGCGGGCCCACCACACCGGTTCCCTCCACGACACCGGCGTACAGATGAGGCGTACCGGAGCCGACGAAGGTGTCGGCCGACGGCGGCGCGTGGACGGAGACGTCGTCGCGCGGGGCGAGGACCACCAGCGAGAAGCCGGGATCGCCGTCCACGGACGGTGACTGCGGGCCGCGGCGCAGCGGGTTGTCCGGTGCGCAGTGGCGTACGGCGCGCCGGGCGGCCTCGTCCCTGCGGGCGCCGACGGACTCCGCGGGCAGCCCGCCCGGTGCGACGTCCCACGGTTCGACATGGCCGCCGTCACGCACATCGACCTCGCCGATCCCGGCGGCCGACAACAGGGAGGCCAGCACCGCGCCGACCCGGCCGGCACCCCGCACCTGGACGCGCAGGGTGCGGCGGGTGGCCAGCAGTTCCATCGCCTCGCCCGGTTCGGACGTGGTCAGGGACAGTGAGGCCAGGTCGGGGCGGAGCCGGTCGAGGAGCTTCTTCTTCCGCCGCAGGGTCTCGACGGCCGGGCTGCCGCCCCGCGCGTCGTCGAGGAGCCCGGCGCGGGACAGCCGCTCCAGGAGTCCGTCGACATGACTCTCCGGCAGATCGAGCTGCCGCCCCTCCTCGCGCAGCAGCGCCGGGCCGCGGGTGCCGTTGAGCAGTTCGAGGAAGCTGCCCGTCGCCGTGTCCATCGGGCCCAGCGTCATCGCGTGCGCCGGAGTCATGCCGAACTGCACGGTGTTGAGGTCACGCCAGCCGCGGCGCAGCGCGGGCTTCAGGAGCGGCGCCAACGGGATCCGCACAGGCGGAGACCCCGCCTCCGGCCCCGGTGGCCCCTCCACCGCCCCGGCCTCCTTCGACGCCGGCACTGATGCACCGTCCGACGCCGCGGCCGGCGAAACACTCGACGCCACAGCCGACGAAACACTCGACGCCCGAACCGGCGAACCACTGGACGCCGGAACCGACGACCCACTCGACACCGCAACCGGCGAAGTCTTCGACCGCATGACAGGCCCCCGTAGCCCTCGTGGAACAACCCCGTACGCCGCTCCGAGCCCTCCCGGTGGCCGGTCGTGGATCCGGCGGCGAGTGCCAGCATGCCCGGACGCGACGGACCGTGCCGAAAGTTGTCCACAGGCGGGGCGTATTCGTCGTACAAATCAAACGCATGGTGGGGGATCGGCACCGAACCGTCCCGGAGTCGGGACTTCCGCCATGTACAGCGGGTAACGTCGGGGCGTGTCCGCCGACCCACTGCACCGTGCCGGTACACCACAGCGCAGCACGACGAGCCAGCCGCCGAGCGGCTCCGGGGCGACCGCGATCGAGGTGCGCAGGAGCGCCCGTCGACGCCGGACGGTCTCCGCGTACCGCGAGGGCGATCGCACCATCGTGCTGATCCCTGCCCGGATGTCCGAGGCGGAGGAGCAACGCTGGGTGAGCGTCATGCTCGACAAACTCGCCGCCCAGGAGAGCAAGCGGGTGCTCGGCGACGCCGAGCTGGCCGAGCGTGCCGAGCGGTTGTCGGCGCAGTACTTCGGCGGCCGAGCCAGGCCCAAGTCGGTGCGTTGGGTCACCAACCAGAACACGCGCTGGGGCTCGTGCACCCCCTCCGAGGGCAGCATCCGTCTCTCGCACCGGCTCCAGGGCATGCCCGAGTACGTCGTCGACTACGTCCTGCTCCACGAGCTGGCGCATCTGCTGGTGCCGGGACACGGGCCGCGTTTCTGGCGGCTGCTGGAGGCGTACCCGCGGACCGAGCGGGCCCGGGGTTACCTCGAAGGGGTGGTGGCCGCCGAGCGGCTGCCGCATGTGCCGGGCGCGCGCGGGGACTGATCCGCGTCCCTGAGCGTGCCCGGGCGAGGGATTGTGTACCGGGTCTGTACCGACTTCGTCCGTTCCTGGAGTTTGCCGTTAGCCTGACGCGACGCACTCGCATTTGGATGGGGGACGGTCGTTACGCATGGCCAGGGAATTCCAACGCGGCCACAAGGCCAAGGTCAGTGACCTCACCGCGGGCACCGATCTGTACGTAGGCGTGCAGATCACCGGGCCCGGACTGAGCTTCGACATCAGCTGCTTCGGCCTCGACGCCGAGGAACGGCTCTCGGACGACCGGTACTTCGTCTTCTTCAACCAGCCGAAGTCCCCCGAGGAGTCCATTCAGCTCCTGGGCGCCCAGGCGGGCGACACGGAGTCCTTCCGGGTCACCCTCGACCGGATCCCGGCGCAGATCCAGAAGCTGTCGTTCACCGCGACGATCGACGGCGCCGGGCAGATGTCGCAGGTCGCCCCCGGCTACCTGCGGATCGTGGCGGGCGGCGAGGAGGTTGCCCGCTACTCCTTCAACGGCTCGGAGTTCTCCACCGAACGCGCCGTGATGCTGGGCGACCTCTACCTGAAGGACGTCTGGCGCTTCGCCGCGGTCGGACAGGGCTTCGACGGCGGTCTGGAAGCGCTGCTGAAGAACTTCGGCGGCGAGGTGCTGGAGGAGGAGGCCCCCGCGGCCCCCGCCCCCGCGGCCCCCGCCCCGCAGCAGCCGCAGCCCGGTGCCGCGCCCGGATTCGCCCCGCCGCCGCAGGCCGCCGCCCCGCCCGCGTTCGGCGCCCCGGCCCCGGCCCCGCAGCCCGCACACAGCTTCGCGCCGCCGCCCGGAGCGACCCCGCCCCCGGCGCCCGCCCCGGCCCCGCAGCCGGCGCAGGGATACGCGCCCCCACCGGGCGCCACCCCGCCCCCGGCACCCGCGCCGAATGTGCACGCCCAGCCCACCATCGTCGCGCCCATGGCCCCGCCCGGCGGCGCCCCGGTGCCGCCCCCGCCGCCCGCGCCCGCCGCGCCCTACGGCCAGCCGCCGCAGCAGCAGCCGTACGGCCAGGGCGCCCCCGGCCAGACCGCCCCGCTGCCCCCCGGCTACGGCGGCCAGCCGCAGGCCCCGATGGCCCCGCACGCCCCGGCCCCGCCTCCTGGTTACGGCCAGCCGACTCCGCCCCCCGGCTACGGCCAGCCGACTCCGCCCCCCGGCTACGGCCAGCAGCCCCCGTACGGCCAGGTCCCGGGCCAGCAGGCCCCCTACGGAGCACCGCAGGGTGCGCCCCAGGCGCCCGGAGTCGCCGCCGCGCTCCAGCAGTTCAAGGAGACGCCGACCGGGCAGCGCTGGACGCAGCAGAACAAGAAGATGGTCCGCGTCGACCTCGGCATCGGCGGCCAGCCGGTGCTCGCCCGGCAGGGCAGCATGGTGCTCTACCAGGGCAAGGTCGACTTCAGCTACAAGGGCGCGGGCTTCGCCGGCCGGATCGTGGGCAACGCGACCGGCCAGGAGATGCAGCTGATGCGCTGCACCGGCCAGGGACAGGTGTTCCTCGCCGAGAACTCCACGATGCTCCACCCGATCGAACTCCAGGGCGACGGCATCTGCGTCTCCGCCGAGAACGTCCTCGCCTTCGACGAGGGCCTCCAGTACGAGGTCCGCCGCATCGAGGGCCACGGCATCCCCGGCGGCGCGCTGTTCACGATGCAGTTCACCGGCACCGGCACGATCGTCGTGAAGACCCACGGCACGCCCGTGGTCCTCCCGGTCACGCCCACGACGTTCGCCGACGCCAACGCCGTGGTCGCCTGGTCGTCCGCCGCCCAGGTGGTCGTCTCCAGCCAGGTGCGGATGCGCCGCAACGCCTACCCCGGCGACACCGGAGAGAGCGTCAACCTCCAGTTCCGGGCCGCTCCCGGCAACTTCATCGTCGTCCAGCCGTACGAGATCTGAGGGAGCCCGTCATGAACCAGCCGCTCGCGGGCTTCGCCCCCGCACCCGTCACCGCCCGCATGGAGAACCACGGCAACCACATGCTGAAGGTCGCCATGCAGACCGGGAACGACCTCTTCGCGCGCGTGGGCTCGATGGTCGCCTACGAGGGCTTCGTCCAGTACGAGCCCAACCCGCCCGCCGTCCGTCAGATCGCCAAGGACTGGCTGACCGGCGAGGGCGCGCCCCTGATGAAGTGCTCCGGCGACGGACTGCTCTACCTCGCCGACTACGGCGCCAATGTCGTCGTCATCAACCTCAACGGCGACGGCATCTCCGTCAACGCCACCAACCTGCTCGCCTTCGACGCGCACCTCCAGTGGGGCGTGGAGCGGGTCAAGGGGCTGGCCAAGTTCGCCGGCCAGGGCCTGTGGAACACCAAGATCTCCGGGCAGGGCTGGGTCGCGCTGACCTCCCGGGGCAAGCCGATCGTCGTCGACTGCGGCGGTGGCGAGGACGAGACGTACGTCGACCCGGACGCGCTCGTCGCCTGGTCGCCGAACCTCAAGGTCAAGGGCAAGCGCAGCTTCAAGGCGCAGTCGCTCATCGGCCGGGGCAGCGGCGAGGCCTACCAGATGGCCTTCTCCGGCCAGGGCATCGTCGTCGTCCAGCCCAGCGAGGACAGCACCGACCGTCTCCGGGTCCGGGGCTGAGGGGGAGCCAGAAAGTCATGCAAAGCTCACTTTTCGCGCACAACGACTCGCAGACCCAGGAACGCTGGAGCCTGCAGAACAAGCAGATGCTCCGGGTCGTTCTGGAGGGCCAAGACGACATCCTCGCCCGCAAGGGCACGATGGTCGCCTACCAGGGGCTGATGGAGTTCGACGCCGAGTACCAGTCCAACCAGCAGGGACGCGCGCGTGCGCACACCGGCGAGGGCCTGGACCTCATGCGCTGCCACGGGCAGGGCACGGTCTACCTCGCCAACCTCAAGCAGCACGTGCACCTGGTGGACGTGGAGCAGGACGGCCTCACCGTCGACAGCTCCTACGTCCTCGCCATGGACTCCTCGCTGCACCACGAGGTCATCGCCGTCGACAGCCTCTACGGCATCTCCGGCTCCGGGAAGTACCAGCTCAACATCACCGGCCGCGGCAAGGTCGCCCTCATGACCTCCGGCATGCCGCTGATGATGCAGGTCACCCCGGACAAGTACGTCAACTGCGACGCCGACGCGATCGTCGCCTGGTCGACCTCGCTGCGTGTCCAGATGCAGGCCCAGACGCATTCCTCCGGCGTCTGGCGGCGCCGCGGCAACACCGGTGAGGGCTGGGAGCTCAGCTTCATGGGCAGCGGTTACGCGATCGTCCAGCCCAGCGAGCTGCTGCCGCCGCAGAACGCCCAGATCGGGTCCGGCCTCGCCGCCCAGTACGGGATGGGGCAGCAGGGGGCCCGCGCTCAGAACCAGGGCAACGTCTGGAGCTGACCGAACCTGACAAGTAAGGGGCGACCACCATGGGCGGTCGCCCCTTACACATTCACAGTCTGGCGAGGGCCCCTTGCAGCAGTCGTACGACGGAGTCGTCCGCCACGTCCGCCACCTCGTCGTACGCGAACCAGCGCAGGTCCAGGGACTCGTCGCTGATCGCCGCGGCTGCCCCGGCCGGAGCCAGGGCCGCGTACTGGACGTCGAAGTGCCAGTGGCAGGGCGCCGGGATGGGGTGCCGGTCCAGCGCGACCGGGCCGCCCGGCAGCAGCGTCAGGCCCTCGATGCCGGACTCCTCGGTCGCCTCGCGCAGCGCCGCGGCGGCCACCGTGGCGTCGCCCGGCTCGCAGTGGCCGCCCATCTGGAGCCACATCCGCAACTTCTTGTGAAGGGTGAGCAGCACGCGCCCGCGTGACGGGTCGATCACCAGCGCGCTCGCCGTGATGTGCCCGTCCCCGCAGGCCTTCCACATGCCGTCCGGGTGGGACGCCAGGTGGTCGAGGTACGTCTGGCGCAGGTCGGCCTGGTCCTCGTAGCCCTTCAGCACGAGGACCGCGTCGTCGTACAGGCTCACTCGGTGTCGTCGCCCTTGTCCTCGTCCTTCTTCTTCAGGTCGGGCTTCTCCGCGGCCTCGCCGAGCATCTTGTCCAGCTCGGAGAAGTCCAGCTGCTCGCGGTGCACGAAGCCGTCCGGGTCGTCCAGGTCGGAGGCGGTCGGCAGCATGTCCGGGTGGGCCCACAGGCCGTCCCGGCCGTCGACACCGCGCGCGTCCGTGAGCGAGGCCCACAGGCGGGAGGCGTCCCGCAGCCGGCGCGGGCGCAGCTCCAGGCCGATCAGCGTGGCGAACGTCTGCTCGGCCGGGCCGCCGGAGGCGCGACGGCGGCGCAGCGTCTCGCGCAGCGCGTCCGCGGACGACAGACGGGGCTTCGCGGCCGCGTGGACCACCGCGTCGACCCAGCCCTCCACGAGAGCCAGAGCCGTCTCCAGACGGGCCAGGGCCGCCTTCTGCTCCGGGGTGTCCTCCGGCTGGAACATGCCCTGCTGCAACGCGTCCTGAAGCTGCTCGGGGTTCTGCGGGTCGAACTGGCCGACCACGTCCTCCAGCTTGGCGGTGTCGACCTTGATCCCGCGCGCGTAGCCGTCGACCGCGCCGAACAGATGCGAGCGCAGCCACGGCACATGCGCGAAGAGACGCTGGTGGGCGGCCTCGCGCAGGGCGAGATACAGCCGCACCTCGTCCTTGGGGACGCCCAGGTCCTTGCCGAACGCCTCCACGTTCACCGGCAGCAGCGCGGCCTTGCCGGCCGGGCCGAGCGGCAGGCCGATGTCGGTCGAGCCGACGACCTCGCCCGCGAGCACGCCGACGGCCTGCCCGATCTGCGTGCCGAACATGGCGCCGCCCATCGAGCGCATCATGCCGATCAGCGGGCCGGCCATGGCCTGCATCTCCTCCGGCAGGACGTCGCCCATGGCGGTGCCGACACGCTCGGCGACCGGGTCGACGAGCTCCTTCCACGCGGGCAGGGTCGCCTCGACCCACTCCGCGCGGGACCAGGCCACGGCGGAGCCCGCGCCGGACGGCAGGGACGTGGCGTCGTCGAGCCACAGGTCGGCCAGGCGGACGGCCTCCTGGACCGCGGTGCGCTCGGCGGGGCCGACGCTCGCGTCCTTGGTGCCGTCAGCGGTGCCCTGGGCGACCGTCTGGCGGGCGATCTGCTTGGCCATGTCCCAGTTCACCGGGCCGCCCTCGTACGAGAGCATCTGGCCCAGCTGCTGGAACGCGGCGCCCAGGTCGTTGGGGTTCAGCGAACCGAACATGGCAGCGAACGGATTGTCGGCACCAGGACCGCCGGGGCCACCGAAGCCACCGGCTCCGGGCAGCCCGCCGAAACCGAACGGGTTGGCCGGGCCCTGACCACCACCGCTCTGCTGGTCCTTCTTCTTGCCCTCGTCGCCGTCTTCCGGCTCCTCCGGCGGAAGGCCGAATCCGAATGGGGTGTCACTCACGGGATTCCTCGGCTGGTAAGGCCACCGGTGTCCCGGCGGCGCGACTGCCCGATAACACCACCCAGCGTAGACACCGCCGGCGGTTCGGGCCTCGGTGCTCCGCCGACTCGCGGCCTGCGGCAGGATGGATGCCACCTGGTACGTACGCGTCACTCGCGCTCGTACTGAAGACAACCGCTGGAGACGCCCGGTGAGTTCCCCTGATCCACAGGTTCGCGCAGCGCGAAACCAGTCAACCAATCCCGGTGTACGCGGGCCCGTCGTCGCCGTGACCGGTGCGGCGGCCGGCATCGGCGCGCTGCTCACCGAGCGGCTCGCCGCCTCGGACGAGATCAAGCAGGTCATCGCCATCGACGAGCGGCGCGGCGAGTGCGCCGCGGCACAGTGGCACATCCTCGACGTGCGGGACCCGGCGATCGCGGACAAGCTGCGCGGCGCGGACGTGGTCGTGCATCTGGCGCTGGACCTGGACCTGGAGACGGACGCGGCCGCCCGTACGGCGTACAACGTGCGGGGGACGCAGACCGTGCTGACCGCCGCCGCGGCGGCCGGGGTGCACCGGGTCGTGCTGTGCACGTCCGCCATGGTCTACGGGGCGCTGGACGACAACGAGCTGCCCCTGTCGGAGGACGCCGAGCTGCGGGCGACCGCGGAGGCGACCGGCGTCGGGGACCTGCTGGAGATCGAGCGGCTCGCGCGCAGGGCGCCTCGGGCGCACCCCGGACTCAATGTCACCGTGGTGCGGCCGGCCGTGCTGGTGGGGGGCACCGACACCGCGCTGACCAGGTATTTCGAGTCGCCTCGGCTGCTTGTCGTGGCCGGGTCGCGGCCTGCCTGGCAGTTCTGCCATGTCGAGGACCTGTGCAGCGCTCTGGAGTACGCCGTTCTGGAGAAGGTCGAGGGCGAGCTCGCCGTCAGCTGTGACGGGTGGCTGGAGCAGGAGGAGGTCGAGGAGCTCAGCGGGATCCGGCGCATGGAGCTGCCGTCGGCGGTCGCGCTGGGTGCGGCTGCCCGGCTGCACCGGATCGGGCTGACACCGTCCCCGGCGGGGGACCTCGCCTACACGATGTACCCCTGGGTGGTCAGCGGGAGTCGGTTGCACGACGCCGGGTGGCGGCCGCAGTGGACCAACGAGGAGGTTCTCGCGGAACTGCTGGAGGAGGTCTCCGGACGGCACACGGTGGCCGGGCGGCGGCTGGGCCGGAAGGACGCGACGGCCGCGGGCGCGGCGGGCGCGACGGTGGCGCTGCTGGGCGCGGCCGCCGTGGTGCGGCGGGCCCGCAAGGCGCGGCGCCGGATCTGAGGGCGGCCCCTGTAGAAGGCTCCAAAGCCGCACACGCGCGTGCCGGGCGATAGCGCTATTCCCCCTGTTCCGGCCCGTGAGGCACGATGGGGTCATGGGAACCACCTACGACCACCCCGGTGAGCAGGCCGCCGACGAGCCGATCAAGCTCCTCGCCATCCGTGAGACCCCCCTCTCCCTGGACGAGGTCTTCAAGGCTGTCGGGGACGACGCGGCCGGGGGCACGGCGCTGTTCGTGGGAACCGTGCGCAATCACGACGGGGGAGCGGACGTCGACCGGCTCGGGTACTCCTGCCACCCCAGCGCCGAGGCCGAGATGCGGCGGATCGCGGAGAAGGTCGTCGCGGAGTATCCGGTGCGGGCCCTGGCCGCGGTGCACCGGATCGGGGATCTGGCCGTGGGGGACCTCGCCGTCGTCGTCGCGGTCTCCTGTCCGCACCGGGGTGAGGCCTTCGAGGCCTGCCGGAAGCTGATCGACGACCTCAAGCACGAAGTGCCCATCTGGAAGCACCAGACGTTCGCCGACGGCACCGACGAATGGGTCGGCGCGTAGCGCCGTCGTTGAGGGGCGGTGGTCGGGTGACGGGAGGGCGGGTCGGCGCCTGCTGATCCGGACCCGCCCCGCCCGCTGACCCCGCTCATCCCACCTGCCACTCCCTCCAGTTGCGTAACCGCCCCCCGCACGTGAGCGTTGTCAGTGCGGATGGTTAATCTGCTGATCAGTCAGTTGCGGTCGCTCATCTGGGGTTGGAGGTCGGCATGGCGGCACTCGCCTGGTTGCTGATTCCGCTTGTGGCTGCGATCGGTGCCGGTGTGTGGGGAAGCTGGGCCAACCGCACCCGCAAGGTGCGCAGCGACGGGCCCGAGCTGGACGGGTACGCCCGGTTCCGCAGAGCCATGGAGAAGCAGCCCTGACGGGACGCTGACAGGGGCGTCCCGTACTGTCGTTCCATGCCACGCCGCACCGCGACGATGCTCGCCTCCACCCTGATGCTGATCGCGCTTCTCTGCGCGGGAGTCTTCATTCCCGTCCCCTACTCGGAGATGTCCCCGGGGCCGACGGTGAACACCCTGGGCGAGCACGACGGCGAGCCGGTGCTTCAGATCTCCGGGCGCAAGACGTACGCCACGAGCGGGCACCTCAACATGACCACCGTCCGGGTCACCAGCGCCGACTACAAGATGAACCTCGTCGAGGCCGTCTACGGCTGGCTTGCGCACGACAACAAGGTCGTGCCGCACGACACCCTCTACCCGGACGGCAAGACCGAGGAGCAGTCCACCCAGGAGAACGCCGAGGAGTTCAGCCAGTCCCAGGAGAGCGCCAAGGTCGCCGCCCTGAAGGAGCTGGACATCCCGGTGAAGTCCTTCGTGATCGTCGCCACGGTCGCCAAGGACTCCCCGTCCGAGGGCGTCCTGCACGCGGGTGACGTCATCAAGGCCGTCGACGGAACCGCCGTCAAGCAGCCCACCGACGTCGCCGACCTGGTCACCAAGCACAAGCCCGGCGAGAAGGTCACCTTCACCATCGTGCCCGCCAAGGAGCAGGCCGCCGCGGAGAAGGAGAACAAGACGGCGACGGAGACCGAGGACGTGACCATCACGACCAAGGAGTCCCACGACGAGCTCGAGAAGCGGGCCATCGTCGGCATCACCGCCGGGACCGACCACACCTTCCCGTTCACCATCGACATCAAGCTCGCCGACGTCGGCGGCCCGAGCGCCGGTCTGATGTTCTCCCTCGGCATCTACGACAAGCTCACCCCGGGCAGCCTCACCGGCGGCAAGTTCGTGGCCGGCACCGGGACCATCGACGACGACGGCAAGGTCGGCCCCATCGGCGGCATCGAGATGAAGACCGTCGGCGCCCGCAACAAGGGCGCGCAGTACTTCCTGACGCCCGCCGAGAACTGCGCCTCCGCCGCCAAGGACACTCCCGGCGGACTCACCCTGGTCAAGGTGCACACCATCGAGGACGCGCTCGGCGCCCTCAAGGACATCCGCACCGGAGACACCGCCGACCTCCCCAAATGCACCACCAAGGGCTGACGGCACCGGCACGCGCGCGTACGTGAACGAGGGCGCCCCCGCGGCCGGGGGCGCCCTCGTCGTCGTACCGGAGGACCTCAGTCCTCGAAAGTCGCCGACAGTGCCTCCGCCAGGCCCGGTACCAGGGCGCCGCCGGTGAGGACCTCCGTCGGGGAGTCCTTCTCGCGCAGGCGCAGGGCCGAGTCGCGGGTGCCGTCGCGCAGGACCGCGACCGTCATCCGGACCTCCTGGCGGTCGGGGTGCTTCGCGACCCACTGGGTGAGCTTCTTGTCGCTCAGGCCCTCCGGGACCTGAGCCTCGGCGGACGGCGGCAGCATCAGGCGCTCCACGGTCAGGGCGCAGCCGGCCACCGCGTCGGGCCAGGCGATGGTGCCGAGGAACTCGTCGAGCGGCTTGCCCGCCGGGATCTCCTCCTGCTCGATCGGGGTGAGACCGGAGGACTCCTGCTCGTCCTCCAGGCCGAGCTGGGCCGCGAGGGCAGGTTCCTGGACTCGCAGTCGCGCGGTGTCTACGAGGGCGAAGAGGCGAGCGGGCTGGTCCCAGCCGAGGCCGGAGACGTACTCGTCGATCTCGAGCACGGCCCGGGTCAGGGGGCTCGCTGCCATGGGGGTGTTGGACATGGTCACAATCCTGCCTCGTTCATGGCCGGAATCGGGAACCGAGTAAAGCGTGAGTAAGTTGCATAGGTGAGGGCCTACGATCACGAGGCCCACGTGCGGCCCGTGAACACGCGGGCCTGACGGACCAACAGCGAACTTCGAGGTGCGCACCTTGGCTTTCCAGATGCCGGACCGCGGCGGAGGCCCCACGGGGCCGCGGATGAGAGTGGGCCGCCCGTCCCGGCGTGTCCGGACCCTGCTCATGACGCTGGGCGTGCTTGCCGTGCTCGGCATGGCGTTCACCATGTTCGCCGGGTTCTGGACCGACTGGCTCTGGTACCGGTCGGTGCACTACTCGTCCGTGTTCACGACCACCCTGTGGACCAAGATCGGGCTGTTCTTCGTCTTCGGGCTGCTCATGGCCCTGGCGGTCGGGTTCAACATCTGGCTGGCACACCGGCTGCGGCCGCCGCTGAGCGCCATGTCGATGGAGCAGCAGAACCTCGACCGCTACCGCATGGGCATCGCGCCGTACAAGAGGTGGCTGCTGCTGGGGATCACCGCCCTGGTCGGCCTCATCGCCGGCGCCTCGGCGTCCAGTCAGTGGCGGACCTGGCTGATGTGGGTCAACGGCGTGTCCTTCCACGAGAAGGACCCGCAGTTCAAGCTCGACATCTCCTTCTACACCTTCGACCTCCCCTGGTACCGGTTCCTGCTGGGCTTCGGCTTCGCCGCCGCGATCCTTTCCGTGATCGCCGCCGCGCTGACCCACTACCTGTACGGCGGGCTGAGGATCACCTCCCCGGGCGCGCGCGCCACGGCCGCCGCGACCGGGCACCTGTCGGTGCTGCTCGGCATCTTCGTCGCCCTCAAGGCCGTGGCCTACTGGCTTGACCGGTACGGCCTCGCGGTGAAGTCCAGCGACTTCAAGGCGACCGACAACTGGACGGGTCTGAGGTACGTCGACGCCAACGCCTATCTGCCGGCCAAGACGATCCTGTTCTGCATCGCCGTCATCTGCGCCCTGCTGTTCTTCGCCACCCTGTGGCGGCGCACCTGGCAGCTGCCGGTCATCGGCTTCGGCCTGATGGTGCTCTCCGCGATCCTCATCGGCGGCCTGTACCCGGCCATCGTCCAGAAGTTCCAGGTCCAGCCGAACGAGCAGGCCAAGGAAGCGCCGTACGTCACGAAGAACCTCAAGGCGACCCGTGAGGCCTACGGCATCGACGACGCCCAGGTCAACGAGTACGAGGGCACGTCGAAGACGCAGGACAAGACCAAGCTGCGCGACGACGTCGGCGACGCGGCCAGCATCCGTGTCGTCGACCCGAACGTCGTCTCCCCGACGTTCCAGCAGCTCCAGCAGATCAGGAACTACTACGCGTTCCCGACCAACCTGGACGTCGACCGCTACAGCAAGGACGGCAAGGACCAGGACACGGTCATCGGTCTGCGTGAGCTGAACCTCAACGGCATTCCGAAGAACAACTGGATCAACGACCACTTCCGCTACACCCACGGCTACGGCGTGGTCGCCGCCAAGGGCACCGACGCCGACTCCGAGGGCCGCCCGGTCTTCACCGAGTCCAACCTGCCCTCGCAGGGCGACCTCGGCACGTACGAGCAGCGCGTCTACTACGGCGAGAAGACCACGGAGTACTCGATCGTCGGCGGTCCCCAGAAGGAGATCGACTACTCCGACGACAACGGCGAGAAGACCTTCAGCTACACCGGCAAGAGCGGGGTCAACCTCTCCAACCCGATCAACCGGGCCGCGTACGCGGTGGCGTTCAGCGAGCCGCAGATCCTCTACTCCGGCGCGATCGGCGAGGGCTCGCGGATTCTGTACAACCGCACGCCGAAGGAGCGCGTCGAGGCGGTCGCCCCCTGGCTGACCATCGACGGCGACGCCTACCCGGCGGTCGTCGACGGCAAGATCCAGTGGATCGTCGACGCGTACACGACGACGAACGGCTACCCGTACTCCTCGCGTACGACCCTCGGTGACACCACGGCCGACTCGCTGACCGCGACGAACAACTCGCGCGCGGTGGTGGCCCAGCAGAACCAGGTCAACTACATCCGCAACTCGGTGAAGGCGACCGTCGACGCGTACACCGGCCAGGTCAAGCTCTACCAGTGGGACACCAAGGACCCGGTCCTGAAGACCTGGATGAAGGCGTTCCCGGGCACGGTGAAGGACAAGAGCGAGATCTCGCAGTCGCTCATGGCCCATCTGCGCTACCCGCAGGACCTGTTCAAGGTCCAGCGCGAGCTGCTCAGCCGGTACCACGTGAAGGACGCGACGACGTTCCTGTCCGGCTCCGAGGTCTGGCAGGTGCCGGACGACCCGACCAACACCTCGGGCGACGCGGTGCCGCCGTACTACCTGAGCATGAAGATGCCCGACCAGAAGGCGCAGGCGTTCTCGCTCACGACGACGTTCACGCCCAACGGCCGGGACAACCTCAGCGCGTTCATGGCGGTCGACGCCGAGGCGGGCACCAGCGACTACGGCAAGATCAGAATCCTGAAACTGCCGACGAACACCACCGTCCAGGGACCCAAACAGGTACAGAGCCAGTTCAACTCCGAGCAGAACATCGCCGAGACCATCAGCCTCCTCAACAGAGGCGACTCCAAGGTGGAGTACGGCAACCTGCTGACGGTGCCGCTCGACGGAGGACTGCTCTACGTGGAGCCGGTCTACGTACGCGGTGGTGGACTGAAGTACCCGCTGCTGCGCAAGGTGTTGGTGACCTACGGAGGCAACACCGCCTTCGAGGACACCCTCGACCAGGCGCTCAACAAGGTCTTCGGAGCCGAGGGCGGGACCACCTCGCCACCGGAGGACGACGGCGGGGGCACCACGAAGCCGCCCACATCCGGCAACCCGACGGTCCAACAGGCGCTGGACGACGCCCAGAAGGCCTTCGAGGCCGGCCAGGAAGCCCTGAAGAAGGGCGACTGGGAGGCGTACGGCGTGGCGCAGAAGGATCTGGAGGACGCACTCCAGCGGGCTGAAGACGCGCAGTCCAAGGCGGACAAGACCACCCCGAAGCCCAGCGCGAGTCCGAGTTCCAAGCCGAGTTCCAAGCCGAGCTCCAGTCCGAGTCCGAGCAGCAGTCCCAGCGGCTGATCAACAGCTGATCGAATGGCCGCCCCCGCGCCGTGATACGGTTGCAGCACAACGGCGCGGGGTGGAGCAGCTCGGTAGCTCGCTGGGCTCATAACCCAGAGGTCGCAGGTTCAAATCCTGTCCCCGCTACTGAAACGAAGGCCCGGATCCTGATCAAGGATCCGGGCCTTCGTGATGTGCGAACGGTCTACGAACGCGTGTGCCGGAGGAAGTGATGGACGTGCCGCCGTGGGGAGTTGGGGGAACTGTGTTTGACTTGTCTCTCTGTGGGCATGTCGACAAAACGCTGAAGTGACCTCACTGGCTGCGGTATACCAGGTGTACCCAGGTTGCAGGTGGTGCGACGATGGATGTTATGGGGGACAAGGCAACTCTGTACGAGACAGGGCGATTTGTGCAGCCCTCCGGCCGTGACGGGGCGGTCGAGGGCGCTGAAGAGGCTGCTGAGGAAGTACGTCAGCGACTCGCCGCCGAAGCCGGCGACGTCGAGGCGATGAGCGTCCTCGGGGCCATGCTGCTGCGCCGCGGTGATCTCGACGGAGCCGAACCCCAACTGCGTGCCGCCACCGCAGCCGGTGACCGCGCCGCCGCCAACAACCTGGGTGTCCTTCTCCATCAGCGTGGCTACGCCGACGAAGCGGCCGGCTGGTGGCGGATCGCCGCCGTCGCCGGCTCCGCCGCGGCCGCGCACGCGCTCGGCCGCCACCATCGCGAGCGGGGCGACGAACCCGCCGCCGAGTACTGGCTGCGGCAGTCCGCCGAACAGGGCCACGCGCTGGGCGCGTACGCGCTCGCCGACCTGCTGGAGCACCGCGGGGACGCCGGAGCCGACCGGTGGATGCGGGCCGCGGCCGAGCGGGGGCACCGCGAGGCGGCGTACCGGCTCGCGCGCGCGCTCGATCGACAGGCGACGGACGAGGGCGACGACGGGGCTGACAACGGTGTCGCGCAGGCCGCGGAGGCCGAGCAGTGGTACCGGCAGGCCGCCGCCCGCGGACACCAGCGGGCCGCGCTGTACCTCGGCGCGATCCTGGAGAAGCGCGGCGAGCTCAAGGAGGCCGGGCGCTGGTACCTGACCTCCGCCAAGGACGGCGAGGCCCGGGCCGCCTGCGCGCTCGGGTTCCTGCTGCGCGACGCCGGGGACACCGAGAGCGCCGCCGTGTGGTGGCTGCGGGCCGCGCAGGACGGCGACGGCAACGCCGCCAACGCGCTGGGCGCGCTGCACGCCGAGCGGGGCGAGACGCAGACCGCCGAGCGCTGGTACCGCGCCGCGATGGACGCCGGGGACGTGAACGGCGCGTACAACCTCGGGCTGCTCTGCGCCGAGCAGGGGCGGACCGCGCAGGCCGAGCAGTGGTACCGGCGGGCCGCGTACGCCGGGCACCGCGAGGCGGCGAACGCGCTCGCGATCCTGCTGCTCCAGGTCGGGGACGCGACCGGGGCCGAGCCGTGGTTCTCCAAGGCGGCCGAGGCCGGGAGCGTGGACGCCGCGTTCAACCTCGGCATCCTCTTCGCCGGGCGGGGCGAGGAGGCGGTGGCGCTGCGGTGGTACGAGCGGGCCGCCGCCGCCGGGCACACCGAGGCCGCGCTCCAGGTCGGGATCGCCCGGCTGTGGGACGGGGACGAGCCGGAGGCCGAGCGGCATCTGCGCTGCGCCGCGGGCGGCGGCAGCGCGGAGGCGGCGTACCGGCTGGCGACCGTGCTGGACGCGCGGCGGCCGCCCGCGCCGGCCCACGAGCTGGGGGAGTCCGTGCACCTGACCAAGAGCGAGTGCGAGGAGTGGTACGAGCGGGCGGCCTCTCAGGGGCATCGGCGGGCGCAGGTGCGGGTGGGGATGCTCGCGGCGGCCCGGGGCGATGTCGTGGAGGCGGCGCGGTGGTACCGGGAGGCGGCGGAGGCCGGCTCGCGCAACGGGGCGTTCAATCTGGGGCTGCTGCTGGCCCGGGAGGGGAGCGAGCCGGAGGCCGCCGTGTGGTGGACCCGGGCCGCTGACGCCGGGCACGGGCGGGCGGCGTTGCGGTTGGCCCTGGTCTACGCGCGTCGGGGCGAGCTGGCGGAGGGGCAGCGGTGGGCTGACCGGGCCGTGTCGCTGGGGCCGGGGGAGGTTGCCGAGCGGGCGGCTAGATTGCGGGACGCTCTGCGGGAGGAGCTGTCTGCGTGACCGTGCGGTGCGGTGGCTGCCGCCCGGGCTTGCGGGGTGCCGCTGCGCCCACCCGTGCCGCCCGGCGGCACGACTGCCCGCAGCTGGGCAGGCTGGGGCGGCAGGGTACTGATTTGCCTCTGCTCTCTTCCTTGACGTAGTGTTCAGTTCATCGACGCGGGGTGGAGCAGCTCGGTAGCTCGCTGGGCTCATAACCCAGAGGTCGCAGGTTCAAATCCTGTCCCCGCTACTGAAGGCCGAGGGCCGGAATCCGAAAGGGTTCCGGCCCTCGGTGTATTTCACGGGGTGTGGCCCACCGCTTCTTCGTACAGGGACCGGTCCACCGTCCGCGACTCGGGCAGCGCCTCGCCCTCCAGCACGCCCTGGGCCCGGTACGCCGCCTGTAGCCGGTCCGTCGTGCCCTTGCGGATCTCCCAGTCCATGCGGAGGGGCGGGGTGGATTCCAGGATTGCGCGGTCCGTCTTCAGGAGCTTCGCCAGGTATGTGACGAACGCCTCGTCGTGCTTGTAGTCCGTGGCGAAGTACGAGTTCACCGTGCGGATGTACGCCCGCAGCACCGCCACCCCCGCGTCCACGTCGTCCTGGAGCAGGCTGCGGCCGTAGAGCATGCCGCCCAGGGGCTCGCCCGCGGGCTGGCCGCCGAGGAAGGCGTAGCCGGGCTTGTCGTCGACCTTGCGCCACACCGGGTCGAGGAGCCAGGCGGAGTCGACGCCGCCGTTCTGGAGGGCGGTGAGGACGTCGGCGGAGCCGAGCTGCTGGTAGGTGATCTTGTCGAGGGCGCCGCCGTGCCGCTCCAGGGCCTTCTCCATGGGGTACGCGATGACGGAACCCTTGCCGATCATCGTGCCGAGCTTGCGGCCCGCCATGGATACGGTGCTCGCTGTCTCGCCGTCCTTCAGGCGGACCCACAGGCCGCTCTTGGACTCCGGGTCGGGTGAGAAGTTCCCCGCGACCCACTTGATGTCGAAGCCGCCCCGGATGCCGTTCATCACGGCCGCCTCGGGCGCCGCCCAGACCGCGTCGATGTCGCCCTTGGCGAGCAGCGGGAGCGCGTCCGGCGTGGGGAGGACCTTCAGGGTGACGTCCAGGCCCTCCTTCTTGAACTCGCCCTTGTCGAGGGCCACTTGCAGCGGCGCCACGTACTCCGCGCTCAGCGTGCCCGTCGCGATGGTCACCTTGCGCGGCTCGGCCAGCGGCTGTGCGGGCGGCGCGCCCTGCTGGCAGCGGGCCGGTTCCCGGGTCGGGGAGAGGTCGGCGGGGTCCGTCCACGCCGTGTCACCGCAGCCCTCCACCGGGCTGATCGTGCGGTCGCCCGCGTTGGTCTTCGGCTGCGTGTCGGAGTCGTACGGCGATCCGCCGCAGGCGGACACCGTCAGGAGTACGGCAGTCGCGGCGGCCAGCGCGCAGGTGTGCTTCCTCATGACTGCCCCCGTCCTCGGTCGCGCGGCGCCCAGGGGGTGAGCAACCGGCCCACCACCCGTACCAGTTCGGAGAAGACGACACCGAGCACGGCCACGCACACGATGCCCACGAACATCACGTCGTTCTGGAACAGCGCCCGTGAGTCGAAGATCAGATGGCCCAGGCCGTTCGTCGCCGCGATCTGCTCCGAGGCGACGATCACCAGGACCGCCACGCCCGCCGCGATCCGCGCGCCCACCAGGACGGCCGGGAGCGAGGCGGGGAGCAGGACATGGCGGAACATCTGCCAGGGGGAGGCGCCGAAGACCTGGCCGGCGTCGCGGTGGCCGGAGGGGATCGCCATGACCGCGGACATCGTCGAGATCCACACGAAGAAGAAGACGGTCGTCGCCACCAGGGCGACCTGCGGGCCCTCGCCGAGGCCGAACATGTTCAGGAAGACCGGGAGCAGGGCGAGTTTCGGGACCACGTACAGGGCGTCCAGGAGGGGTTCGAGGGCCGCCCGGACCAGGGAGAGGGAGCCCATCAGGAGGCCCAGCAGATAGCCCGCCGCCGTGCCCAGCGCGTAGCCGGCGAGGACGCGTTTCAGGGTGGCCCACACGTCCGGCCACAGGTCGCCCGCCGCCGCCCGGTCCCAGCCGTCCGCGAAGATCGTGGACGGGGCCGGGTACACGCGGGCGTCGATCCAGGCCTGGTCCGCGGCCAGTTGCCACAGGAGGACGAGGGCGAGGGGGACGGCCGCCGCCAGGGACAGTTCCACGGCCCTGCGGCGGCGGTGGGTTCGTACGGGATGGAGCTCCCGCGGGCCCGGGGCCCGGACGAGTACCGACTCACGGTCGGGGGCGAGCGTCGTCATGCCGGAACCGCCTCCTTGCGCAGCAGGTCCCACAACTCGCTCTTCAGGGACGTGAAGTCGGGGGTGTCGCGGATGTCGCCGGTGCGCGGGCGGGGGAACGGCGGGCGGTGCTCGGCGATGACGCGGCCCGGGCGGGCGGACATGACCAGGACGCGGTCGCCGAGGACGATCGCCTCCTCCAGGCTGTGCGTGATGAACAGGGTGGTCGTGCGCAGCGCTTGGGTGAGCTCCAGCAGCTCGTCCTGGAGGATGACGCGGAGTTGGGCGTCGAGGGCCGCGAACGGCTCGTCCATCAGCAGCAGTTCGGGCTCCACGGCCAGCGCCCTGGCGATCGCCACGCGCTGCCGCATGCCGCCCGACAGCGTGGCCGGGTAGGCGTCGGCGAAGTCGGCCAGGCCCAGGCGGGCCAGCCAGGAGTCGGCGCGGGCGTTCGCCTCCCGGCGCGGGACGCGTTGGACGTCGAGGCCGAAGCGGACGTTGGCGCGGACCGTCTTCCAGTCGTAGATGCCGTAGTCCTGGAAGATCATGGCGGCCGGGCGGGGCGTGGAGGTGCGGATCTCCAGGGTGCCCGTGCTCGGGCGCAGCAGGCCCGCGGCGATGCGCAGCAGCGTCGACTTGCCGCAGCCCGAGGGGCCGACCAGGCAGACGAACTCGCCGGGGGCCACGGTGAGGTCCAGAGGGCCGAGGGCGTCGACCGTGCGCGGCGGGCGGCCGAAGGTGCGGGTGAGGGTGGTGGCGTGGAGTTTGGGATGCGGTGAGTGCCCGTTCCGGGCGGTCGAGTGGAGTTCGGGATGCGGTGAGTGCCCGTTCCCGGCGGGCGCGTGGGGTTCGGGATGCGGTGAGGGCCGGTTCGCGGCGGTGGGTTCTGGGTGCGGATCTCCCACGGGTGCTCCTTGTGTGGCGCGGAGTGGGGGTGTCGCACGACGATATGACGGCCCGTCAGATTCAGGAAGCCTGTAGGCAGCACAAAGCCCCGGTGCCACAGGGGCGCCGGGGCTTCGGGTGGGCTTGCTTACGCCGCCGCGCAGTTGGGGCAGATGCCGCGGTACGTCACCTCGACGTCCGAGACCTGGAAGCCGAAGCGCTCGGAGTCGGGCAGGTCGGCCAGCGGGTTGCCGCTGGGGTGGACGTCCTTGATCGCACCGCACTGGGCGCAGACCAGGTGGTGGTGCGGACGGTGCGCGTTGGGGTCGTAGCGCTTGGCGCGCTTGTCGGTGGCGACCTCGAGGACCTCGCCGAGCGAGACCAGCTCGCCCAGCGTGTTGTAGACGGTGGCCCGGGAGATCTCGGGCAGCTTGGCGACGGCCCGGGAGTGGACCTCGTCGGCCGTCAGATGGACGTGTTCGCCGTCGAGGACCTCGGCCACGACGCGCCGCTGCGCGGTCATCCGCCATCCACGTCCGCGCAGCCGTTCCAGAAGGTCACTCATACGCGCCAGCCTAACAGAAGGGGACCAGGTCGCGAATGGGTGTGATTTTAGACCTTGTCTAATCTGACTGCTCAGCGGGAGACGGTCATCTGCTGTCGCGCCGGCGCCCAGCAGCGGATGATGTCGCGCACCGAGACGATGCCGACCGGCTCGCCCCGGTCCAGGACGATGAGATGGCGGAAGCCGCCGTGGGCCATCGCCCGCGCCGCCTCCTCCAGGGTCCAGGACGGCGTCGCGAAGACGACGTCGGTGGTGGTGTGGGCGTGGGTGGGCTCGGCGTCCGGGTTCTGGCCCAGGCCCACGGCGTTGAGGACGTCGCGTTCGGTGAGGATGCCGATGCCGGTGCCGTCGGGGTCGAGGACCACCGCCGCGCCGACGCGGCGGGCGGACATCAGGGCGGCTGCCTGACGGAGGGTGTGGGTGGGGCCGATGGTGAGGACGACGGTGCTCATGGCGTCGCGGACGAGCATGGGTGCGGAGTCACCTCCTGAGGAACCACCGGGTTTGTTCAGTGGTTCACAAGTTCACAAATGAGGGTGCTCTCAGAGTCGCAGGTAAAGCGCGGGTCAACAAGGGGGCGTGCGCGGCCAATTGAGGGCGTACGCGCTCATCTGCGCTTTCGGGTGCGGCGATCGGGAACGATCAGTACCGCTCGTTCAGATATCCCAGCAACTCGTCGTGGAGCAGCCCGTTCGACGCGGCCGCGTTGCCGCTGTGCGGGCCCGGGCGGCCGTCCAGACCGGTGAAGCTGCCGCCGGCCTCGGTGACGATGATCGCGTTGGCGGCCATGTCCCAGAGGGAGAGCTCGGGTTCGGCGCAGATGTCGACGGCGCCCTCGGCGACCAGCATGTAGGGCCAGAAGTCGCCGTACGCGCGCGTGCGCCACACCTCGCGGGTCAGGTCCAGGAAGCCGTTCAGCCGGCCCTGCTCCTCCCAGCCGCTCAGCGAGGAGTACGCGAAGGAGGCGTCGGAGAGCTTGCCGACCTGGGAGACGCGCAGCCGGGAGGCGGAGGAGAGGCTGCGGCCGGTGAAGGCGCCGTGGCCCTTGGCGGCCCACCAGCGGCGGCCCAGCGCGGGGGCGGAGACCACGCCGACGACCGGCTGGAAGCCGCCTTCGCCCGCCTCCATCAGGGAGATCAGCGTGGCCCAGACGGGCACGCCGCGGACGTAGTTCTTGGTGCCGTCGATCGGGTCGACGACCCAGCGGCGGGGGCCGGTGCCCTGGACGCCGTACTCCTCGCCCAGGATCGCGTCGCGCGGACGGGCGCGCTGCAACTGGGTGCGGATCAGGTCCTCCGCGGCCTTGTCCGCCTCGCTCACCGGGGTCATGTCCGGCTTCGTCTCGACTTTGAGATCGAGGGCCTTGAAGCGGCCCATGGTGGCTGCGTCGGCCGCGTCGGCGAGGACGTGGGCGAAGCGGAGGTCGTCGAGGTAGTCCGGCATGCGACGAACGGTATCTGCCAGGGGTGGTACGGGGCTACAGGGGCCGGAGTGTGGACAGCGGGGTGGGCATGTCCGCGCGTGCGCGCCCCCGGGCGCGTCCGCGAACCCTTGACAGTGCCCGCACGCGCGTCAAATCTGGGCGCAGAGCCGCTCGCCCCTAGGAGGCGATGATGCCTGCAGCGAGGGAATCCCTTCTGGACGCCGCTTACACGGCGCTGGCGCGCCGGCCGTGGTCCGCCGTGCGGATGGTGGACGTCGCCGCGGCGGCCGGAGTGTCCCGGCAGACGCTGTACAACGAGTTCGGGAGCAAGGAAGGCCTGGCCCGCGCGCTCGTCAGAAGGGAGGCCGACGGCTATCTCGCCGGCGTCGAACGCGCCCTCGCCGCCCACGCCGACCCCCGCGAGCGGCTGACCGCCACCGCCGAGTGGACGGCCGCCACGGCCCGCGAGAACGCGCTCGTACGGGCCATGCTCACCGGCTGCTGGAGCGAGCGGCTGCCCGCCCCGACGCTCACCGCGGTCCCGTCCTCCTCCGCGGTACCGGCACAGCGCCGGGCCGACGGCCCGCTGCCCTCGCCCGGCGACTTCGTGGCGCTGGTGCGCGACCGTGCCGTGGCGGTGCTGGGCGGACCCGGCGCGGCCAAGCCGGACACCGCCGAGCTGGCCCGCTCCTGCGAACTCGCCGTACGGCTCGCCATCTCCTGCGTGTCGGCTCCGCCGGGGGAGGGCGGCGTCACCGACCTGGTGCGCGCCGCGCTGCACCGGCAGCCCGTATAGCTGGTAGCTAGTGCGCCGAGCCCGACAGCTGGAGGCCGATGACGCCGACGATGACGAAGCTGATCGAGACGAGCTTCAGGGTCGAGACCAGGTCGCCGAGGAAGATCATCCCGTAGATGGCGGTGCCCGCCGCGCCGATGCCCGTCCACACCGCGTACGCCGGGCCCACGTCGAGTTTCTTCAGGGACAGCGTCAGCAGCCCGAAGCTGCCGAGGGCGAAGATGCAGAACGCGACCGTGGGCCAGAGCCGGGTGAAGCCGTGGGAGAGTTTCAGACACACGGCGAATCCGGTCTCGAGCAACCCGGCCACCACCACCAGCAGCCACGCCATGTGCTGTCCTCCCGTATGTCCGGCCGGTCCGGCTCGGTGCGATTATGCACTTACCGGACTCGTGGGCTCACAAACAACGCGGAGGTCAGTCGCCTTCCTTCCGCTCACGCGTGGCCAGCAGCCGGCGCAGTGAGTAGAGGCGGGCGGGGTCCGCGTGACCGTCCGCCACCCACTGGTCGAGCGCGCAGTCCGGCTCGTCATGACTGCACGCGCGCGGGCAGCCCTCGGTTCCCGGTTCCAGGTCCGGGAACGCGTGGATCACCCGGGACGGGTCGACGTGGTGCAGCCCGAAGGACCGGACGCCCGGGGTGTCGATCACCCAGCCGTCGTCACCGTCCAGGGGCAGCGCCAGCGCCGAGGTCGTGGTGTGCCGGCCGCGGCCCGTCACCGCGTTCACATGACCGGTCAGGCGCCGCCGCTCCACCGGCACCAGCGCGTTCACCAGGGTCGTCTTGCCGACGCCGGAGTGGCCGACGAACGCCGTGATCTTGCCGTCGAGCTGCTCGCGCACCCGGCCCGCCGCGTCGCCGTTCTCCAGCTCCTCGCGGCTGGTGACGACGTAGGGGATGTCGAGGTCGCCGTACAGCTCCAGGAGCTTGTCGGGCGGGGCGAGGTCCGACTTCGTCAGGACCAGGAGCGGTTCCAGGCCGCCGTCGTACGCCGCGACCAGGCAGCGGTCGATGAGCCGGGGGCGCGGCTCGGGGTCGGCGAGGGCGGTGACGATGGCGAGCTGGTCGGCGTTGGCGACGACCACCCGCTCGTACGGGTCGTCGTCGTCCGCCGTGCGGCGCAGCACCGAGGTGCGCGGCTCGATGCGCACGATCCGGGCCAGGGTGTCCTTCTGACCGGAGAGATCACCGACGATGGCGACCCGGTCACCGACGATCGCGGCCTTGCGGCCCAGTTCGCGGGCCTTCATCGCCATCACGATCCGGTCCTCGACCAGACAGGTCAGCCGGCCCCGGTCGACGGTGAGGACCATGCCCTCGACCGCTTCCTCGTGCTTGGGGCGGATGTTCGTACGCGGCCGGTTGCCCTTGCGGTTGGGCCGGGAGCGGATGTCGTCCTCGTCGGTGTGCTTGCCGTAGCGGCGCATGGCGGTGGTCCCTAAGCCCCGAGCATCCCGGTCCACAACTCGGGGAAGTCCGGCAGCGTCTTGGCCGTCGTCGCCACGTTCTCGATCTGGACGCCCTCGACCGCGAGGCCGATGATCGCGCCGGCCGTCGCCATGCGGTGGTCCTCGTAGGTGTGGAAGGTGCCGCCGTGCAGGGCGCGCGGGCGGATGTGGAGGCCGTCGGCGGTCTCGGTGACGTCACCGCCGAGTTCGTTGATCTCCTTGGTGAGCGCGGCCAGCCGGTCCGTCTCGTGCAGGCGGAGGTGGGCCACGCCGCGCAGGGTCGAGGGGGAGTCGGCGAGGGCGGCGACCGCCGCGATGCCCGGGGTCAGCTCGCCGACCTCGCTCAGGTCGACGTCGATGCCGTGGATCGCACCCGAACCGGTGAACACCAGCCCGTACTCGGTGAGTTCGCAGGAACCGCCCATCTCGGTGAAGATCTCCCGCAGCTTGTCACCGGGCTGCGTGGTGCGGGCCGGCCAGTCCGGGATCACCACCTTGCCGCCGGTCACCAAGGCCGCCGCCAGGAACGGCTGGGCGTTGGAGAGGTCCGGCTCGATGGTCAGATCGCGGCCGAGCAGCGCGCCCGGCGTCACCCGCCAGACGTTCGGCTCGCCGCCCGACTCCGGGGTGTCCACCTGGGCACCGACCGCGCGCAGCATGTCGACGGTCATGCGGATGTGGGGGAGGGAGGGGAGGCTGGCGCCGATGTGGCGGACCTCGACGCCCTGGTTGAAGCGCGGGCCGGACAGCAGCAGCGCGCTCACGAACTGGGACGAGCTCGACGCGTCGATCTCCACCGGGCCGCCGTCCAGCGCGCCTGAGCCGTGGACCGTCAGCGGCAGCGCGCCACGGCCGTCGTCGTCGATCCGGGCGCCGAGGACGCGGAGGGCGTCGATGACGCCGTTCAGGGGGCGCTCGTACGACCGGGGGTCGCCGTCGAAGCGGACGGGGCCGTCGGCGAGGGCGGCGACGGGGGGCAGGAAGCGCATGACGGTGCCGGCGTTGCCGACGTTCACCGTGGCCGGGCCGCGGAGGCCGGCGGGCAGGACGCGCCAGGTCTCACCGGTGCCGTCGGGGCCCACGCCCTCCTCGATGCCCACGCCCATCTCGCGGAGGGCGGCCGCCATGAGGAGGGTGTCGCGGGAGCGGAGGGGGCGGCGCAGCCAGCCGGGCTCCGAGGCGAGGGCCGCGAGGACCAAGGCGCGGTTGGTGACGGACTTCGACCCCGGGACGTGGACCGTTGCGTCGACGGCTCCGCTTGCGTGGGGGGCGGGCCAGAGGGGGGTGTCTGCGGGGTTCAAAGCCATGGGGTCCACTTTAGTGGTGGGTGGTCTTTCGGGTGCGCCGCCGTTGGGGCTGGTCGCGCCCCGCGGCGGAGCCGCTGATAGATACAGCCCCGCGCCCCTCGAGTTGGCTGGTCATACCGCCAGCAACCAGCGGCCCCCACCTATCAACGAGCACAGCGAGACCGCGTGGAACAGGAACAGCCACAGACCTGCCGGTACGTGCGTCAGGCGGGACAACTGATCCGCATCGGAGTCCCCGGCCCCGCCCCGCGCCCTCTTCGCCTGCAACTCGAACGCCGGGCGCACCCCGCCCAGCAGCAGGAACCACACCACCGCGTACGCGAACGCCGCCTGCACCTGGGGGCCCGCCAGCCACGACACCACCACGAACGTGCCGCCCGTGAGGATCACCGTCAGGGCGCCGTACGCGTTGCGGATCATCACCAGCATCGCCACCAGGAGGGCCGTGGCCACCCACAGGAGGAGGGTGATGCGGCCCGCGGCGAGGAGGGCGGCGCCGCCGAGGCCCAGCAGCGGGGGCGCGGTGTAGCCGGCGGAGGCGGTGAGGATCATGCCGATGCCGTACGGCTTGCCCTTGCTGACGGTCAGGCCGCTGGTGTCGGAGTGCAGCCGGATGCCGGTCAGCGTGCGGCCCGTGAGCAGGGCGACCAGGCCGTGGCCGCCCTCGTGGGCGATGGTGATGGCGTTGCGGGAGACCCGCCACAGGGTGTGCGGGACGACTATGGCGAGCGCCGCGACCAGGGTGGCGAGAACCACCCACAGATCGGGGTCGGGCTGGGTCCCGACGAGCTCGTCCCAGAGAGAGGACGCGGTACTGGTGTCCATGTTCGGCGGTGGCTCCCTCTCCTCGTACGGAGTCTGGCAGTGTGGCACGTATGTGCGGACGGTATGCAGCGAGTCGTAGGCCCGAGGATCTCGCAGGAATCTTTGAGATCGAGCAGTGGGAGCCCGAGGAGACGTTGGCCCCCGACTACAACGTGGCCCCGACCAAGGAGGTCTACGCCGTCCTCGACCGTCCTCTTAAGGACGCCGAGGATCCGCAGCCGGTTCGGCAGCTCCGCAAGCTGAAGTGGGGACTGGTGCCGAGCTGGTCCAAGACCCCCGAGGGCGCCGCCCGGATGATCAACGCGCGCGCCGAGACCGTCCACGAGAAGCCCTCGTACAAGCGGGCCTTCTCCTCGCGCCGCTGCATCATCCCCGCCGACGGCTACTACGAGTGGGTCACCGCAGCCGCCGAGCGGGAGCTGGAGGTCGAGGGGAAGAAGAAGCGGCCGCGCAAGCAGCCGTACTTCGTGCTGCCCGCCGACGGGTCGGTGTTCGCGATGGCCGGGCTGTACGAGTTCTGGCGGGACAAGACCCTGCCCGACGACCATCCGCAGGCCTGGTGGGTGACCTGCTCGGTGATCACGACCGAGGCCGAGACCGGCCCGCTCGCCGTGGCCCCCGCCGACGGACCGCGCGCCCTCGCCGACATCCACCCCCGGATGCCGCTGATGCTGACGCCGGACCGCTGGGACTCCTGGCTGGACCCGTCCCGTACGGACGTCGAGGACCTGCGGTCCCTCCTCGCGCCGCCCCCGCCCGGCCTCATGCGCGCCTACCCCGTCTCCACCGCCGTCAGCAACGTCCGCAACAACGGGCCGGAGCTGCTGAAGGAGCTGGACGGGCCCGAGGAGGGCACACTCTTCTGACGTGACCACCACTGAGATCGTCAGCACCGACGCCGGGGACGCCCGCATCACCTGGCACCGGGCCACGAAGAAGGCGCGGTTCGTGCTCGCCGTCAGCCACGGGGCGGGCGGTGGCATCGAGGCGCGGGACCTTCAGGCCCTCGCGCAGACCCTGCCTGGCCACGGCGTGACCGTCGCCCTCGTCGAGCAGCCCTGGCGGGTGGCCGGGAAGAAGCTGGCGCCCGCGCCCAGGACCCTCGACATCGGCTGGCGCGGGATCTGGCCCGCGGTCGCGGAGCCGGGGCTCCCGGTCATCTCCGGCGGACGCAGTGCGGGGGCCCGGGTCGCCTGTCGTACGGCCGTGGAGCTGGGCGCCGCCGCGGTGCTCGCCCTCAGCTTTCCGCTGCATCCGCCGGGCAAGCCGGAGAAATCGCGCGCCGAGGAGCTGCTCGGGGCCGGGGTGCCCACGCTCGTCGTCCAAGGAGGCAACGACCCCTTCGGGAAGCCGGACGAGTTCCCGGCCGGTGGCGCTTACGAGCTGGTCGAGGTGCCGTACGGCGATCATGGGTTCGCCGTGCCGAAGCGGGCGGGGATCGGTCAGGACGAGGCCGTGACGGTCATCACGGACGCGGTCTTGAAGTGGGCCCAGTCACTCGGGTAAAGAGCCGGGAATGTTGCGCGGCGGACCTCTGTTGAGCCGGACAGAAGTGCTCACACGTCTGAGGAGAGGAAGTCCGCCGCATGGGTTCGACCTTCTGCCCGACCCGCAGCAGCCGCGCTGACCTGGACTGGACGGTGCTGCACGCGGGCAAGACCACGCCTATTGGAGGCGCGGCGGGCACGGGTAGTCGTCTATCCTCCGATTCTGGTGGCATCGGCTTCGGTGCTGCCCAGAAACTTGAGGAGGTGGGTCCGGTTCCCGGTACCGACGCAGGGACCGAACACGGCCAGGCGGAGCAGCCCGAGGGCCAGGGCACGAGCGTGGAGACCGGCAGGGAATCCACCGCGGAGCGCAGCGCGCGCTTCGAGCGGGACGCGCTCGAATTCCTCGACCAGATGTACTCGGCCGCCCTGCGCATGACGCGCAACCCGGCCGACGCCGAGGACCTGGTGCAGGAGACCTACGCCAAGGCGTACGCGTCCTTCCACCAGTTCCGCGAGGGCACCAACCTGAAGGCCTGGCTGTACCGGATCCTGACCAACACGTTCATCAACTCGTACCGCAAGAAGCAGCGTGAACCCCAGCGCTCCGCGGCCGAGGAGATCGAGGACTGGCAGCTGGCGCGCGCCGAGTCGCACATGTCGACCGGTCTGCGCTCCGCCGAGTCGCAGGCGCTGGACCACCTGCCCGACTCGGACGTGAAGGAAGCGCTCCAGGCGATCCCCGAGGAATTCCGCATCGCCGTCTATCTGGCGGACGTCGAGGGCTTTGCCTACAAGGAGATCGCGGACATCATGGGGACACCCATCGGTACGGTGATGTCCCGGCTGCACCGGGGCCGCCGTCAACTGCGCGGCATGCTGGAGGACTACGCGCGCGAGCGCGGACTGGTCCCGGCCGGCGCCGGAGAGTCGAACGAGGCGAAAGGTTCGGGCTCATGAGCTGCGGAGAGCCGCACGAGACGGACTGCAGTGAGGTACTCGACCATCTCTACGAGTTCCTCGACAGCGAGATGCCGGACGTCGACCGCGACAAGTTCAAGCAGCACTTCACGGAGTGCTCTCCGTGCCTGGAGAAGTACGGGCTCGAAGAGGCCGTGAAGAAGCTGGTCAAGCGCTGCTGCGGCCATGACGACGTCCCCACCGACCTGCGCGCCAAGGTGCTCGGACGGCTCGACCTGATCCGTACCGGGCAGGCCGTGCCGGACCACGACGTCGCCGCCGCACCGGCCGCCCCGCAGGAATCCTGAACGCACGGTCGTCACTCGAACGTGCTAATCCGCGGGTCATAAGCCCACGGACCTCCCCCTCACCGCCCTAGGCTCGCCTGCTGGAAGCGCGTGCCCGGGGAGGGGTGTATGGAGGCGGTACCCGCACGGGCACGTGTGTACGTCGCAGGCGTGGCCCTCGCCGCGCTGTACGGCCTGCATCTGCTGCCGTCGGTACGCGCCCCGTGGTGGGCCGTGGCCCTGCTCGCCGTCCTCTACGCCGGCGGCGAGCGGCTGACCGGCTCGTTCTATCCCGTGCTGCTCGCCGGGGCCTTCCTGCTGCCGCCGCCCGCCGCCGCGCTCGTCGCGGTGCCGGGGGCGCTGCTGGCCCCGGTCGCGCGCCGCCCCCGCCTGCTGCGCCGGATCTGGCGGGCGTCCCAACTCGCCGTCGCCGCCTGGGCCGCGTCCCGCGTGCACTGGGCGCTGGGCGGCCGGGACGCCGTCGTCGACTCCGACTTTCCCTACGCGCTCGTCCCGGCGGGGGCGGCCGTCGTCGTCTTCTGCCTGGTGCTGACCGTCCTGGACGGCGGCATCCTGACGCTCGCGGAAGGTGTCCCGGCCCGTCTCGCCTGGCAGGGGCTGTTCGTACGATCCCTCGCGCCGATCGCCGTGCACGGGCTCGCCGGGCTCATGATGGCCGTCCTGTGGCGCAGCCCGTACGGACCCGTCGCCGCGCTGCTCGTGCTGCTGCCGATGTGCGTGTCATGGTGGGCGTTCGCCCAGTACCACCGGGAGCGGGCCGCCCACCAGGCCACCATCCGGGCGCTGGTCCAGGCCGTCGACATCAAGGACGAGTACACGCGCGGGCACAGCGAGCGCGTCGGCCAGGCCTCGATGATGATCGCCCGCGAGCTCGGCATGGACGAGGGCCGCATCGAGGTCCTCCGCTTCGCCGGCATCCTGCACGACGTGGGCAAGCTGGGCGTCCCGACCCGGCTGCTGCGCAAGGACGGGCCGCTGACGCCCGAGGAACGCCGGATCATCGAGCTGCACCCCGAGTACGGGCACGAGATGGTGCGGGGCATCTCCTTCCTCGGAGAGGCGCGGGCCGCCGTACTGCACCATCACGAACGGCTGGACGGCAGCGGGTACCCGTACGGGCTGGTCGGGGCCCAGATCCCCGAGTCGGCGCGGGTGGTGGCGGTCGCCGACGCCTTCGACGCGATGACGTCCACCCGGTCCTACAGCAGGGCCCGGCCCGTGGGCACGGCCCTGGAGGAGCTGGAGCGGTGCGCGGGGACGCAGTTCGACCCGCGGATGGTGACGGCACTCGTCCGGGCGCTGGGGCGGCACGGCTGGCATCCCGCGGTGACCGCGGACGAGGCGACCCGGGTGCCGGGGCCCCGGCACCCGGTCGGGAACCGGTCCGGGGTACGGCCATGACAGCGGGGCGCCCACCGGTTCTGCTGACCCTCGTCCACGGCTCCGCCGCCCTCGTCGCCGCCGTCTCCCTCGCCGTCACCTTCTGGAGCGGTCTGGAGGACCGGGGCGTCGCGGTCGCCTTCGGGGTGCTGATCGCCGTCGGTGAGCTCACCCGGTGGACCGGCGCCCAGGTCAGGGAGGCCGCGCCGCTCGGGGCCGCGGGGGCGCTGTCGTACGCGCTGCTCGGGGCGGACGCCGGGCGGGCCACGCAGCACGGGGTCGCCCAGGTGGTCGCCGTGGTCGTCGCGGCCGGGCTGCTGGGCAGCGTGCCGCACATCTGGCGGGGCGGCGGCCGCACGCCGGACCATCTCGCGCGGCGCGTGCTCAGCACCGGCTTCGCCGCCGTCTGCTTCCAACCCCTCTACAACCAGGGCGTGTTCACCGCCTGGGGCGGACCGGCGTACGCGCTGCTGCTGCTCGCCCTGCTCGCCCTCACCGCGCTGTGCGACGCCGTGCTCGCCGCGGCCCTGCGGCACTCCCGCACCCGCTGGCCCTTCGGCCCGCTGCTCCGCGACGAGCTGCGGGCGCTGCTCGGCATCGGCTCCGCGGTCTGCGCGACCGGCGCCGTCATGGCGCTCGCGGTCGCCGTCGTCGGTCTGTGGGCGCTGCCGGTGTTCTGTGTGCCGCTGCTGCTCACCCAGCTGTCCTTCCGGCGGTACGCCGCCGTCCGCGCCACCTACCGGCAGACCATCGCCTCCCTCGCCCGCGCCACCGAGATCGCCGGGTACACCCCCGCCGGACACGCCCGCCGCGTCGCCGCCCTCAGCCGGGCCGTCGGCCGGGACCTGGGGCTGTCCGGGCGCGACCTCACCGTCCTGGAGTACGCCGCCCTGATGCACGACATCGGACAGCTCAGCCTCGTCGACCCGGTACCGGCCGGGGCCACCGCCACGCTGCCCGCCGAGGAGCAGCGGCGCATCGCGCTGCTCGGCGGCGCCGTCGTACGGCAGACCGGGGTGGACGGGGCGGTCGCCGTGGTCGTGGAGCGGCAGGCCGACCCCTACCGGCAGCAGCCGGTCGCCGCCCGGATCGTACGGACGGTGAACGCGTACGAGGAGAAGGCGCGGGACGCCGGGCCCGGCGGGCCTCTCACCGCACTGGAGGAACTACGGCTGGCGACCGCGGGGGAGCATGCGCCGGACGTGGTGGAGGCGCTGGCCAGGGTGCTGGCGCGAGACTGTCTGACCCTGCCCCGGGCTGGGTAACCCATGGGTAATGAGCGCCCTTCCAGCCGCACGTGGTTGGATGCGAAGGAGAGGGATTCCGGGGGCAGTGGCGAGGTCACTGAGGGCAACTGGCAGGCGGGAATCGTGAGGATCTTCGGCAAAGGACGGCACCGGCCCTCCGCCTCCTGGCGGCAGGCCACCGACCGCGCGTTCACGCTGATCGGCGACGGTCGGTACGAGGACGCGGGCGCGCTGCTGACGCGCGCCGCCGACCTGGAACCGTGGCTGTCCGAGTCCTGGTTCAACCTCGCCCTGCTGCACAAGTTCCGGCACGACTGGGAGCAGGCGCGGGCGGCGGGGCTGCGTGCCGTCGCCCTCCTCGACCGCGAGGCGGGCGCACCCGACTGGTGGAACGTCGGCATCGCGGCGACCGCGCTGCAGGACTGGCCGCTGGCGCGGCGGGCCTGGCAGGCGTACGGGCTGCGGGTGCCGGGCGGGGCGGCCGACTCCGGTGAGCCGGTCGGCATGGACCTCGGCAGTGCGGCCGTACGGCTGTCGCCGGAGGGTGAGGCGGAAGTGGTCTGGGGCCGCCGTCTCGACCCCGCGCGCGTCGAGGTGCTGTCGATCCCGCTGCCGTCGTCCGGACGGCGCTGGGGTGAGGTCGTGCTGCACGACGGGGTGCCGCACGGGGAGCGGACCACTGCCGCCGGACACTCCTATCCCGTCTTCGACGAGATCGAGCTGTGGGCGCCTTCGCCGGTGCCGACCTGGGTGGTGCTGCTGGAGGCGGCCACCGAGGCGGACCGGGACGCGCTGGAGCAGCTGGCGGCCGACGCCGGGTTCGCGGCGGAGGACTGGTCGTCCTCGGTGCGGCTGCTGTGCCGGATGTGCTCGGAGTCCCGGATGCCGTCCGACGAGGGCGACGGCGAGCACCTCGACCCGCACGACCACAGTGAGCCGGGGCATCCCGGGCCGCTGGGGCATCGGACGGACGGGCAGCTGTGGGTGCCGGAGCGCGAGTGCGGCGTCGCGGCGCCGGCGTCGCTGGTTCGGGGGTTGTTGGACGGGTGGGTTGCCGACAGCCCTGACTCTCGTGACTGGCGGGATTTGGAAGAGGTCTGCTAGGTCGTTTTTCGGCTGCGGGCTCGTTGTGGCTGGTCGCGCAGTTCCCCGCGCCCCTGTGGGGCGCGCCCCCCTTACCCTGTATCAGCATCTACCCCCTGTTTTGGTTTGAGGAAGGCATCGTCGGTCATGGCGCAGCAGGACACCGATCAGCAGCACGCGGGCGTGCTTCCCGTGGACGACGAGGGTTTCGTCATCGACACCCAGGACGCCGAGGAGCGCGAGAACGGCTGGCGTGAGCGCGGCACCTCGCGGCCCATCACCGTCGTCGGAAACCCCGTCCTGCACAAGGAGTGCAAGGACGTCACCGAGTTCGGTGCCGAGCTGGACCAGCTGGTCGCGGACATGTTCGCCTCGCAGCGCACCGCCGAGGGCGTGGGCCTGGCCGCCAACCAGATCGGCGTCGATCTGAAGGTCTTCGTCTACGACTGCATGGACGACGAGGGCACCCGGCACGTCGGTGTCGTCTGCAACCCCAAGCTCGTCGACCTGCCCGCCGAGAAGCGCCGCCTGGACGACAGCAACGAGGGCTGCCTGTCGGTGCCGACCGCGTACGCGCCGCTCGCGCGCCCCGACTACGCCGAGGTGACCGGGCAGGACGAGAAGGGCAACCCGATCAAGGTGCGCGGCACCGGGTACTTCGCTCGGTGTTTGCAGCACGAGACCGATCACCTGTACGGGTACCTCTACATCGACCGGCTCTCGAAGCGCGAACGCAAGGACGCGCTGCGGCAGATGGCCGAGAACGAGCCCCGCTACCCCGTGGTCGCCAACGACTGAGAGTGACTGGGGCCCCACAAGTCCCGTACGTACGGCGCCTGTTCAGGAACCTCTTCCTGAACAGGCGCCGTTCGTCTGTCCGTCGCACGTTCGATCGCTTGTGCTCTCTTACTGATCCAGAACCAGTCACACAAGGGGAGATTCTCGGCACTGTGGGGTAGTGAATGGTGCAAATCCGTTCCCAGAACGGTCAGTTGTGGTGCTGAATGGGAAGTGCGGGGATACGCAACGGCGCACGCCCGGTACAGCGGGAGGGGCGTGCGCAACTGGCGGCTGAGAGGGGTTAGTTCGTGCATGCTTTCTCACACGGCACCACATCGACACCGACAGCGGTCGCGGTCCCACCGTCGCTCTCTCTCCCGGTGATCGAGGCGGCGTTTCCCCGGCAACTCCACCCGTATTGGCCCCAGCTCCAGGAGAAGACACGCACCTGGCTGCTGGAAAAGCGGCTCATGCCGGCGGACAAGGTGGAGGAATATGCCGACGGTCTTTGCTACACGGACCTCATGGCGGGCTACTACCTCGGCGCCCCCGACGAGGTCCTCCAGGCGATAGCGGACTACAGTGCGTGGTTCTTCGTCTGGGACGACCGGCACGACCGCGACATCGTCCACGGCCGGACCGAGGCCTGGCGGCAGCTCAGGTTCCGGCTGCACGCGGCTCTCGACTCCCCGAGGGACCATCTGCACCACGAAGATCCGCTGGTCGCCGGGTTCGCGGACAGTATGGTGCGGCTCTACTCGTTCCTGCCGCGGACGTGGAACGCCCGGTTCGCCCGGCACTTCCACACGGTGATCGAGGCGTACGACCGCGAATTCCGCAACCGCACCGAAGGCGTCGTGCCGACCGTCGAGGAATATCTCGCTCTGCGCCGCCTCACCTTCGCGCACTGGATCTGGACGGATCTCCTGGAACCGAGCGCCGGCCGGGAACTCCCGGACCGGGTGCGGAAAAACCCGGCCTATCGGCGGGCGGCACTGCTGAGCCAGGAATTCGCCGCCTGGTACAACGACCTCTGCTCACTTCCCAAGGAAATAGCGGGCGACGAGGTCCACAATCTCGGGATAAGCCTCATCAAACACGAGGGGCTGAGCCTCGAACAGGCGGTCCGGGAAGTAAGGCGACGCGTCGAGGAATGCATCAACGATTTCCTCGTCGCCGAGAACGACGCCTTGCGGTTCGCGGACTCGCTCGCCGACGGAACGGTCCACGGAAAAGAGCTGAGCCACACCGTGCGGGCCTGCGTCGGCAATATGCGCAACTGGTTCAGCACCGTCTACTGGTTCCACCACGAGTCCGGCCGGTACACGGTCGACAGCTGGGACGACCGGTCCACGCCCCCGTACGTCAACAACGAAGCGGCAGGTGAGCAATGACCGTCGAGTCCGTACGGCCCGAAGCACCGGTGACCCCGGAGTCCGGGCTGCGTGAAGCACCCCTCGCGGGCGGTGGCGTCCCGCTCCTGGGACACGGCCTGAAGCTGCTGCGCGACCCGCTGGCCTTCATGTCCCAGCTGCGCGACCACGGCGACGTCGTACGCCTCAAGCTGGGTCCCAAGGAGGTGTACGCGCCCACCACCCCGGACCTCACCGGAGCCCTCGCGCTCAACCCCGACTTCGTCATCGCCGGGCCGCTGTGGGAGTCCCTGGAGGCCCTGCTCGGCAAGGAGGGCGTGGCCACCGCCAACGGCCCGCGGCACCGGCGTCAGCGGCGCACCATCCAGCCCGCCTTCCGGCTCGACGCGATCCCCGGGTACGGGCCGATCATGGAGGAGGAGGCGCACGCGCTCACCGAGCGCTGGCAGCCCGGCGAGACCATCGACTGCACCACCGAGTCCTTCCGGGTCGCCGTCCGCATCGCCGCCCGCTGTCTGCTGCGCGGCGACTTCATGGACGAACGCGCGGAGCGGCTCTGCGTCGCCCTCGCCACCGTCTTCCGCGGGATGTACCGGCGGATGGTCGTCCCTCTCGGGCCGCTCTACAACCTGCCGCTGCCGCCCAACCGGAAATTCAACGCGGCGCTGGCCGATTTGCATCTCCTCGTCGACGAGATCATCGCCGAGCGCCGCGCATCTGGTCAAAAGCCGGACGATTTGCTGACGGCATTGCTGGAGGCGAAGGACGACAATGGCGACCCCATCGGGGAACAGGAGATCCACGACCAGGTCGTCGCCATAGTCACCCCGGGCAGCGAAACGGTGGCGTCCACGATCATGTGGCTGCTCCAAGTCCTCGCGGAACATCCGGAACACGCGGACAGGGTGCGCGACGAGGTCGAATCCGTAACCGGCGGCCGTCCTGTCGCATTCGACGACGTTCGCTCGTTGCGGCACACCAACAATGTCGTCGTCGAGGCGATGCGTTTGCGTCCCGCGGTGTGGATATTGACGCGCCGCGCGGTCACCGACACGGAACTCGGTGGCTACCGCATTCCGGCCGGTGCGGACATCGTCTACAGCCCGTACGCGGTGCAGCGCGATCCGAAGTCGTACAAGGGCAGCCTGGAGTTCGACCCCGACCGCTGGCTTCCGGAACGGGTCAAGGAGGTGCCGAAATACGCCATGAGCCCGTTCAGCGTCGGCAACCGCAAGTGCCCGAGCGACCACTTCTCGATGGCGCAGCTGTCGCTGATCACGGCGGCGCTCGCGACGAAGTACCGCTTCGAGCAGGTGGCGGGGTCGGACGACGGGACCCGGGTGGGCATCACGCTCCGCCCGCACAAGCTGCTGCTGCGGCCGGTCCCGAGGTGATCAGGCGGCTGCTTCCGGGCCCCTGAACGTCCGCCGATAGGCGTTCGGGGTGGTCCCCAGCGCCCGGACGAACTGATGGCGCAGTGCGGCCGCGGTGCCGAACCCCGTTCGGCCCGCGACCGCGTCCACCGTCTCGTCCGTCCCTTCCAGCAACCGCTGGGCGAGCAGCACGCGTTGCCGCAGGACCCAGCGGTAGGGCGTGGTCCCGGTCTCCTGCTGGAAGCGGCGGGCGAAGGTGCGCGGCGACATGTGCGCGCGCTCGGCGAGCTGCTCGACGGCGACCTCCTCGTCGAGATGCCGCTCCATCCAGACGAGGACCTCGCCGACGGTGTCGCAGGAGTTCTTCGGCACCGGCCGCTCGATGTACTGCGCCTGTCCGCCGTCCCGGTGCGGCGGTACGACCATCCGGCGGGCGATCTTGTTGGCGACCTCGGTGCCCTGCTCCTTCCGCACGATGTGCAGACAGGCGTCGATGCCGGCGGCGGTGCCGGCGGAGGTGATCACGGGGTCCTCGTCGACGTAGAGCACGTCGGGCTCGATGACCGCCCGGGGGCAGCGCAGGGCGAGTTCGCGGGCCTGCTTCCAGTGCACGCTGCACCGCCGCCCGTCGAGCAGCCCGGTGGCCCCGAGCACGAAGACGCCGGAACAGACGCTGAGGACGCGGGCGCCACGGTCGGCGGCCCGGCGCAGGGCGTCGAGCAGCTCGGGCGGATAGTCCCGTACGACGTAGTCCGCCCCCGCCGGTACGGCGATGAGGTCGGCCTCCTCCAGTCGCTCCAGGCCGTAGGGCGTGGAGACGCTGAGTCCGCCGACATGGGTGCCCAGCGTCGGCCCCTCGGCCGAGGCGACGGCGAAGTCGTACGTCGGGAGCCCCTCGTCACTGCGATCGATACCGAACACCTCGCAGACGACCCCGAGTTCGAAGGGGTGCACTCCGTCGAGCAGGACGGCGGCCACGTTCTTCAGCATGTTTCCAGTGTGCCTCGGAAGTGGCAGTAAATCGAGGGTGTGCGGCAGTACTGCCACTGTTGGTAAGGAGTGTTCAGCGCGAGAGTGGTGTCATGACTACCGCACAGACACAGGGACTGATCGGAATGCTGTTCGTTCTCGGACTCCTCGTCCTGCTGGTCGCCCCCGCGGTGATCGGCGTCGTCCGCGACCTGCGCATCGACCGCGAGCTCAGGGAGGCCGAACAGGGCCGCCGTCCGAAGGGCGCCGCCCCGCAGGCCGAGCCGCGGCGCCGCTACTTCACCACCACGGTGACCCACCACTCCTGAATCCCCTGGCAGGCGACCCGGCCGGAGTCGGTGGCGCACAGCGGGCGGGACGAACTGAGCCGGACGTGGCCCTTGGACTCCGCGCGGAACGCGGCGTTCGCGTCCCCGGGCAGCAGGACGAAGCCACTGTTGACGGCTGCCAGCCCACTTCCGTCGGCCTTCACGGGCCGCCACGGGCGGCTCTTCGTCCCGTCCAGCCCGACCCGGACGGTCCCGCCCACCGCCAGGCACACCGTGCGTCCGCTGTCCGAGGCGTGGAGCTCCGGCACGGACGCGCAGCCGGAGGGCGACACCGTAGCCCCGCTGTCGCCGCCGGACTCGGTGCCGCACCCGGCCAGCAGCAGGGCCGCGACGGCGAAGCTCGTGGTACTACGACGCATGACGGATCCCTCCTCGCCTCTCTGACGTGCCGGAGGCGAGAAGGGATCCATGGTGGGGGCTAGAAGTCCTCGTCCAGGTCGACCGTGCCCTCCACGGCGACCTGGTACGCGGACGGGCGACGCTCGAAGAAGTTCGTCAGTTCCTGGACGCCCTGGAGCTCCATGAAGGAGAACGGGTTCTCCGAGCCGTACACCGGGGCGAAGCCCAGGCGGGTGAGGCGCTGGTCGGCGACGCACTCCAGGTACTGGCGCATCGAATCGGTGTTCATGCCCGGCAGACCGTCACCGCACAGGTCGCGGCCGAACTGAAGCTCCGCCTCGACCGCCTCCCGCATCATGTCCGTGACCTGCTGCTGGAGCCGGTCGTCGAAGAGCCCCGGCTCCTCCTTGCGGACGGTGTCGACCACGTCGAACGCGAAGCTCATGTGCATGGTCTCGTCGCGGAACACCCAGTTGGTGCCGGTGGCGAGACCGTGCAGCAGACCCCGGCTGCGGAACCAGTAGACGTACGCGAAGGCACCGTAGAAGAACAGGCCCTCGATGCACGCGGCGAAGCAGATCAGGTTGAGCAGGAAGCGGCGGCGGTCGGCCTGCGACTCCAGGCGGTCCAGCTTCTCGACCTCGTTGATCCACTTGAAGCAGAACTCGGCCTTCTCGCGGATGGACGGGATGTTCTCCACCGCCGCGAACGCCGCCGTCCGGTCCTCCGGGTCGGGGAGGTAGGTGTCGAGGAGCGTCAGATAGAACTGGACGTGCACCGCTTCCTCGAAGAGCTGCCTGGAGAGATACAGGCGCGCCTCGGGGGAGTTGATGTGCTTGTACAGCGTCAGCACCAGGTTGTTCGCCACGATCGAGTCACCCGTCGCGAAGAACGCGACCAGCCGGCCGATCAGGTGCTGCTCCTCCGGCGTCAGCTTCGCCAGGTCGGCGACGTCCGAGTGGAGGTCGACCTCCTCGACGGTCCAGGTGTTCTTGATGGCGTCCCGGTAGCGCTCGTAGAAGTCCGGGTAGCGCATGGGGCGGAGGGTCAGCTCGAAGCCCGGGTCGAGAAGGTTCTTGGCTTCGCTGGTCATTACTGGCAGGCCTCGCAGGACTCGGGGTTCTCAAGGGAGCAGGCGACGGCCTCGGGGTCGGCGGCCTGCTGTACGGGGACAGTGGCCTGTGCCGCGCGGGCGATCCTCGTCGCCGGGCGCGAGCGCAGGTAGTACGTCGTCTTCAGGCCCTGCTTCCAGGCGTACGCGTACATCGAGGAGAGCTTGCCGATGGTCGGCGTCTCCAGGAACAGGTTCAGGGACTGGGACTGGTCCAGGAACGGGGTACGGGCGGCGGCCATGTCGATCAGGCCGCGCTGCGGGATCTCCCACGCCGTGCGGTACAGGTCGCGGACGTCCTGGGGCACCCAGGTGAAGCCCTGCACCGAGCCGTTGGACTCGCGCAGCGCCTCCCGGGTCTGCGCGTCCCACACGCCGAGCTTCTTCAGCTCGGCCACCAGGTAGGAGTTGACCTGGAGGAACTCGCCGGACAGGGTCTCGCGCTTGAAGAGGTTGGAGACCTGCGGCTCGATGCACTCGTAGACGCCCGCGATCGAGGCGATGGTGGCGGTGGGCGCGATGGCCAGCAGCAGGCTGTTGCGCATGCCGACCGCGGCGACCCGGGCCCGCAACGCCTCCCAGCGCTCCGGCCAGGTGAGCTCGACGTCGTAGTGGTCGGGGTGCAGCACGCCCTGCGCGGTACGGGTCTTCTCCCACGCCGGGAGCGGGCCGTTGCGCTCGGCGAGGTCGGCGGAGGCCTCGTACGCGGCGAGCATGATGCGCTCGGCGATGCGCGTGGACAGCTCACGGGCCTGCGGCGAGTCGAACGGCAGCCGCAGCTTGAAGAAGACGTCCTGGAGGCCCATCGCGCCCAGGCCCACCGGACGCCACTTGGCGTTGGAACGGCCCGCCTGCTCGGTCGGGTAGAAGTTGATGTCCACCACGCGGTCGAGGAAGGTGACGGCGGTGCGGACGGTGGCGTCCAGCCGCTCCCAGTCGATGTCCCCGTCGACCACGAACGCGCCCAGGTTCACCGACCCCAGGTTGCAGACGGCCGTCTCGCCGTCGTCCGTGACCTCCAGGATCTCCGTGCAGAGGTTGGAGGAGTGGACGACATGGCCGGGCAGCGCCGTCTGGTTGGCGGTGCGGTTGGCGGCGTCCTTGAAGGTCATCCAGCCGTTGCCGGTCTGCGCGAGGGTGCGCATCATGCGGCCGTACAGGTCACGCGCCGGGATCGTCTTCTTGGCGAGACCGGCCGCCTCCGCCTTGCGGTACGCGGCGTCGAACTCCTCGCCCCACAGGTCGACCAGCTCGGGCACGTCCGCCGGGGAGAACAGCGACCACTCGGCGTCGGCGTTCACGCGGCGCATGAACTCGTCCGGGATCCAGTGCGCGAGGTTCAGGTTGTGCGTACGCCGGGCGTCCTCACCGGTGTTGTCGCGCAGCTCCAGGAACTCCTCGATGTCGGAGTGCCAGGTCTCCAGGTAGACGGCCGCGGCTCCCTTGCGCCGGCCGCCCTGGTTCACGGCGGCCACCGAGGCGTCCAGCGTCTTCAGGAACGGCACGATGCCGTTGGAGTGCCCGTTGGTGCCCCGGATCAGCGAACCGCGGCTGCGGATACGGGAGTACGACAGGCCGATGCCGCCGGCGTGCTTGGAGAGCCGGGCGACCTGGTGGTAGCGGTCGTAGATGGAGTCCAGCTCGTCCAGCGGGGAGTCGAGGAGGTAGCAGGACGACATCTGGGGGTGCCGGGTGCCGGAGTTGAACAGCGTGGGGGAGGACGGCAGGTAGTCGAGGCGGCTCATGAGCCCGTAGAGCGCGGCGACTTCGTCCAGGGCACGGGTCGTGTCGTCCTCGGCGAGGCCGGCGGCGACGCGCAGCATGAAGTGCTGGGGCGTCTCGATGACCTGGCGGGTGATCGGGTGCCGGAGGAGGTAGCGGCTGTGGAGCGTACGCAGGCCGAAGTAGCCGAAGCGGTCGTCGGCGGCCGGGTCGATCAGGGCGTCGAGCCGTGCGGCGTGCACCCGTACGAACTCCGCGGTGCGGTCGGCGATCAGGCCCTCGCGGTGGCCGACCTCGACCGACTCGGTGAAGGACGTGACGCCCTGGGAGGCGGCCTCGGCGGCGATGCTGATGGTCAGCAGCCGGGCGGCCAGCCGGGAGTAGGCGGGGTCCTCGGAGATGAGTCCGGCGGCGGCCTCCGTCGCCAGCTCGCGCAGCTCCACGCCGCCATCGGAGTCCGCCCGGCCCGAGCGGCCGCGCAGCGCGGCGGCGGCGACCCGTCCGGGGTCGGCGTCGGGCAGGTCGGCGGTCAGCTCGGTCAGGGTCCGCAACAGGGCGGTACCGGGACCGTCGTTCTCCGCCTGGACCGCTGAAGCCGGATCTGCTGGCGCGATGGTCACGTGGGGGCTCTCCCTCGCTCGGCACGGGGGCCTGGCGGAGAGCAGGGGGCAGCACGAGCGCACGCGGCGTCGCGTCCACCGGCCCACTCCGCGAGGCCCGGACGTCATGGCACCCGGGCCACGGCGGCCTGGGCACGCTGTCGGCAGGTCCTCGGACTGACTCCCGTACACGCACAAGGCATGCACAAGTACACCGTTGCGGGACAGTTCCGGATTCGCACCGGATTCCCCTGCGACGACAGCGAGCATGAGCATACATCTTGTGCCGGGTTCGAGTGGCACCCCTAGATGTTGTGTCGCGGTGACTTCAGAGCGTCAACTCATAGGTGAGAAGCGTGAACTCCACGCCCGGAATCGGCTGCCAGTCGCGGTGCGGGGCGCGGACGAAGCCGAGGCGCTCGTAGATGCGGTGGGCGGCGCGCATGACGGGCTGGGTCGACAGGACCATGCCGATGTCACCGGCAGCCCTGGCGCGGTCGACACAGGCCTGTACGAGGGCTTGTCCGGCGCCTCTTCCGCGGGCCTCCGGGGCCACGGCCAGCATGCGGATCTCCGATTCGCCGGGGCGGGAGAGCTCGGCCATGGCGCCGCCGGTCGAGGCGACGTAGGTGACGGTGCCCAGGAGGTGGCCGTCCTGGGCGGCGACGAGCACCTCGGCCGCGGCTGCCCGTTTGGCGACGTCTCTCAGTTCGCCGAGGTACCAGTCGCTCTCGCCGAAGGCGAGGAGGCCGTCCTGGATGTAGGCCTGGGCGGTGATCTCGCCGAGTTCGTCGTATTCGGTAGGTTCTGCCGGCCGGATCAGTATGTCCATGCACGTGAGTTTGCACGAAAAGCGGGCCGCCGAGGGTCTTGCTCTCGGTGGCCCGCTGCGGGTCGTACGTGGTTGCTCGCGCCCACGCGGCGGAGCCGCACATCGAAACAGCCCCGCGCCCCTAGGGGCCTCTAGTGAGCGGCGCCAGCAGTTGCCGGGGGAAGCTCCACCTGGACGCCCGGGTCGCCCGCGTCCGCCGTGTAGTCCTCCGGGCTCGTCTCGTCGATGCCCTCGGGGGCCTTGAAGGCCTTCAGGACGAAGGTCAGGACCACCGTCACCACCACGTTCAGGACGAACGCCGTCAGGCCGATGTAGCCGATCTCGCCGATGCCGGGGATCTCCTTCGCGGAGCCGCCGAAGTGCTTCTGCGTCGGCGAGGCGACGCCGTATGCGGCGACCGTGCCGTAGATCATGCCGACCGCCCAGCCGGCGAGCAGCGCCCAGCGGTGGAACCAGCGGGTGAACAGACCGCCGACCAGGGCCGGGAAGGTCTGGAGGATCCAGATGCCGCCCAGCAGCTGGAAGTTGATGGCGACCGTCTTGTCCATGGTGAGGACGAAGACCAGCGCGCCGACCTTCACCAGCAGGGACACCAGCTTGGAGACCTTGGTCTCCTGCTCCGGAGTGGCGTCCGGCTTGATGAAGTCCTTGTAGATGTTGCGGGTGAAGAGGTTCGCCGCCGCGATCGACATGATCGCTGCCGGGACCAGCGCGCCGATGCCGATCGCCGCGAAGGCCACGCCCGCGAACCACGCCGGGAACATGTCCTCGAACAGCTGCGGGATCGCCAACTGGCCGTTGGTGACCTTGACCCCGGCCGCGATCGCCATGAAGCCCAGCAGCGCCAGCAGACCCAGCATCAGCGAATACAGCGGCAGGATCGTGGTGTTGCGGCGGATCACCTCACGGCTCCTGGAGGAGAGCGTCGCGGTGATCGAGTGCGGGTACATGAACAGCGCGAGCGCGGAGCCCAACGCCAGCGTGGCGTAGGTCCATTGGCCCGGCTCACCCGGCACCAGCGCACCGCGCGGCGCGCCCGTCGCCGGATTGGTCTGGCTGTACGCCTCGCCCGCCTTGGCGAAGATCTCGTCGAACCCGCCCAGCTTGATCGGGATGTAGATGATCGCCACCGCGATGACGATGTAGATCAGCGTGTCCTTCACGAACGCGATCAGCGCGGGAGCGCGCAGACCGGACGAGTAGGTGTACGCGGCCAGCACACCGAACGCGATCAGCAGCGGCAGGTCCTTCACGAACCAGTTGGTGTCCTCGCCGCCGCCGACGCCCATGACGTCCAGGACCGCCTGGATGCCGACGAGCTGGAGGGCGATGTACGGCATGGTCGCGAGGATGCCGGTGACGGCGACCGCGAGCGACAGGCCCTTGGAACCGAAGCGTCCGCGCACGAAGTCGGAGGTCGTCACATAGCCGTGCTTGTGCGACACCGACCAGAGGCGGGGCAGGAAGGTGAAGATCAGCGGGTAGACGAGGATCGTGTACGGCACGGCGAAGAAGCCGGCCGCGCCCGCCGCGTAGATGGCCGCGGGGACGGCGACGAAGGTGTACGCCGTGTAGAGGTCGCCGCCGAGCAGGAACCAGGTGACCCAGGTGCCGAACGACCGCCCGCCCAGGCCCCACTCGTCGAGGCTGTGCTCGTTCTCTGCCTTGCGCCAGCGCGCGGCGAGGAAGCCCATGACCGTGACGGCCAGGAAGAAGAAGACGAAGACGCCGAGCGCGACGCCGTTCACGCCGTCGTTCACTGGGCACCTCCACGACGGGCGCGCTGGTCACGCTGCCACAGCTTGTACGCGGTCATCGTCAGCGCGGTGGAGATCAGCACCCACAGCATCTGGTACCAGTAGAAGAAGGGGATGCCGATGAAGGCCGGGTCGACCTTCGCGTACGACCCCACCCACAGCATCGCCACGAAGGGCGCGAGGAGGCAGAGGGCGATGACCACGCGCACGGGTGTCACCACCGGTGGTCTGGCCTCGGGCGAATCTGATGACATGCGGCGGCTCCGATCCCCTCATCACTGATCACCGTGTAACGCGCAGGCAATCTAGGTCACGGTGTGACAGGAGTGGAAGACCTCGTCCGCATATCGGTATGTCGATTCGGTGAAGGTCCGACATCGGTGTCAACGGTTGCTGGATTCCGCCGTCAGCAGCAGCGGAAACCCTGGCGCGGGTCCGCCTCCTGCCGGTCCGTCCGCATCCGCTCGAACTCCCGCCGGGTCGGCACGTCCGCCTGCGGGTGGTCCCGGCGGACGTGCGCGACATAGCGGTCGTAGGCCGACTCGTCGGTCAACTCCCGTACGTACCAGCGCACCTTCTCAAGGGCCCGCCGCAGTGCCGACCTCATGGCGTGCCTCCTCCTCCTTCTCCTCGCGGGTCGGGAACAGCCCGGCCGGGGCGACGAGTTTCGACTCGACGTACGGCGCCTCGCTCAGCGTGGAGAGGGCCGGGCGTCGTACATGCCGGACACAGACCCTCAGCGCGTCGGCGATCACCACCACGATCAGCAGGGCGAGGACCGCGGTGAGGACGCCGTCGACCGTGGAGTTGGTGACCACGGTGTGCATGTCGTCCATGTTCTTCGCGGGCGGCAGGACCTCACCCCGGTCGATGGCGTCCTGGAAGACGGACCGCTGCTTGAAGAAGCCCACCTTGGGGTCGTCGGAGAACACCTTCTGCCAGCTCGCGGTCAGCGTGACGGTGGCGTCCCAGACGAGCGGGACGCCGGTGATCCAGGCCCACTTGAGGCGCCCGGACTTCACCAGCAGGGTGGTGCAGACGGCCAGGGCGACGGCGGCGAGCAGCTGGTTGGAGATGCCGAAGATCGGGAAGAGCTGGTTGATCCCGCCGAGCGGTTCGTGGACGCCCACCCAGAGGAAGTAGCCCCACAGTCCGCACACGAGCGCGCTGGTGATGACGAGTCCGGGCTTCCAGCTCACGTTCTTGAAGGGCCTGATGACGTTGCCCAGCATGTCCTGGAGCATGAACCGGCCCACGCGGGTACCGGCGTCCAGCGCGGTCAGGATGAACAGCGCCTCGAACATGATCGCGAAGTGGTACCAGAAGGCGCGCAGGCTCCCGCCGGTGACCTTGGAGAAGATCTCCGAGACACCGATGGCGAGCGTGGGCGCGCCGCCGGTGCGGGACAACAGGCTTGATTCCTCGACGCGTTCGGCGGCTCGGGCCAGGTCGTCCGGGGAGATGGAGTAGCCCCAGCCGGTCACCACCCGGGACGCTTCCTGCACGGTGGTGCCGATGGCCCCGGAGGGCGCGTTCATCGCGAAGTACAGGCCCGGGTCGATGATGCTGGCCGCGACCAGCGCCATGACGGCCACCGACGACTCCATCAGCATGGAGCCGTAGCCGATCATGCGGACCTGCGTCTCCTTCTGGATCATCTTGGGCGTGGTGCCACTCGAAATGAGCGAGTGGAAGCCGGACAGCGCCCCGCAGGCGATGGTGATGAAGACGAAGGGGAACAACGACCCGGCGAAGACAGGGCCGTTGCCGCGCGAGGCGAAGTCCGTCACCGCGTCCATCTTCAGCGTGGGCAGCGCGATCACGACGCCCAGCGCCAGCAGGAGGATGGTGCCGATCTTCATGAAGGTGGAGAGGTAGTCGCGGGGTGCGAGGAGCATCCACACCGGCAGGATCGACGCGATGAAGCCGTACGCCACCAGCCAGACGACCAGCGTCGAGGGGGCGAGCGTGAAGGTGTCGGCCCAGGACGACTCCGCCACCCAGCGCCCGGCGACCAGCGCGAGCAGCAGCAGGGCCACGCCGATGAGCGAGACCTCGCTGACCCGGCCGGGGCGCAGGACGCGCAGATAGAAGCCCATCAGCAGGGCGATCGGGATCGTCATCGCGATGGAGAAGGTGCCCCAGGGGGACTGGGCGAGGGCGTTGACGATGACCAGCGCCAGCACCCCGAGCAGGATGATCATGATGGCGAAGGCGGCGATGAGCGCGGCCGCGCCGCCGAACGGGCCGATCTCCTCGCGGGCCATCTGGCCGAGGGAGCGTCCGTCGCGGCGGGTCGAGAAGAACAGCACCACCATGTCCTGCACGGCCCCGGCGAAGACGACGCCCGCGATGATCCAGATCGTGCCGGGCAAGTAGCCCATCTGCGCGGCCAGTACGGGGCCGACGAGCGGGCCGGCGCCGGCGATCGCGGCGAAGTGATGGCCGAGGAGGACCCGTCGGTCGGTGGGATGGAAGTCGATGCCGTTGTTCAGGCGCTCGGCCGGGGTGGCCCTGGTCCGGTCGACCTTGAGGACCTGGTACGCGATGAACTTCGCGTAGAAGCGATAGGCGATGGCGTACGAGCCGAGGGCCGCGGCGACCATCCAGGCGGCGGAGACGTCCTCGCCGCGGGCGAGCGCGAGCACGGCCCAGCCGGTGGCTCCGACCAGCGCGACAAGGGTCCAGATGACGGTGGTTCGGACGTTCGCGGTACGCACAGGGCGGTCCTCCCGTCCATACGGAGACGGGAGGACCGTAGAGCAGGATGTGCGGTTGCGCTACACCACCGGCACTAGTCCACCGGCCTCTTCAGGCGTGCCACGAACTTGTACCGGTCCCCCCGGTACACCGACCGCACCCACTCCACCGGCTCGCCGTCCTTGTCGAAGGAGTGGCGGGACAGCATCAGCATCGGCAGGCCGACGTCGGTGCCGAGCAGGCCGGCCTCGCGCGGGGTGGCCAGGGAGGTCTCGATGGTCTCCTCGGCCTCGGCGAGATGGACGTCGTAGACCTCGGCCAACGCCGTGTACAGGGACGTGTACTTGACCAGCGAGCGGCGCAGGGCCGGGAAGCGCTTGGCGCTCAGGTGGGTCGTCTCGATGGCCATCGGCTCGCCGTTGGCCATGCGCAGCCGTTCGATGCGCAGCACCCGGCCGCCGGCGGTGATGTCGAGGAGTTCGGCGAGGCGGTCGTCGGCGGTGATGTAGCCGATGTCGAGGAGCTGCGAGGTGGGTTCGAGACCCTGGGCGCGCATGTCCTCGGTGTAAGAGGTGAGTTGCAGCGCCTGCGAGACCTTGGGCTTGGCGACGAACGTGCCCTTGCCCTGGATGCGTTCCAGGCGGCCCTCGACGACGAGTTCCTGGAGGGCCTGGCGCACGGTGGTGCGCGAGGTGTCGAACTCGGCCGCGAGCGTGCGCTCGGGCGGGACGGGCGTGCCGGGTGCCTGGGTCTCGGTCATGTCGAGCAGGTGCTTCTTCAGGCGGTAGTACTTGGGCACGCGCGCGGTTCGGACGGTCGCCCCACCCTCGTTCTCCGCGCTGCTGACCTCGGTGCTCATGCCTCTGCCTTCCCGGCTCCGGATGCGGGTCGCATCGTGATCCCCTCTGTATACCGTCGCCAACTCTTTTGGTCTAGTCCATAGCCTCAAGTGGTCTAGTGGAAGACAGTACTCCGGCAGCACTGTTTTCGCTGGCTTCTTACTTAAAGGTTCCTGCATATGTAGGTCGGATAACGGCTGGTCAGAGGCTGTTCGGACACCCTTGACAGGCCCCGTGGTCTGGTCCAAGCTCCCGGTACTGGTCTACACCATTGGTCCAGGGCCCCAGCTTCGTGGGCGGGGGGTGTGGGCATCCTGAGGAGGATGGCGTGAAGCGCAAGCTCATTACCGCGATCGGTGTCGCGGCCATGTTGGTCTCCGTCGCGGCGTGTGGGGGCGACGACGGCGACAGTGGTGACAAGGCGGGGGCGGACGGTTACGCCGGCCAGACCCTCACCGTCTGGGTCATGGACGGCTCCTCGCCGGACCAGTGGCAGAAGGACGTCCAGGCCGCCTTCGAGAAGAAGACCAAGGCCAAGGTCAAGTTCGAGATCCAGCAGTGGAACGGCATCCAGCAGAAGCTGACCACCGCCCTGTCGGAGGAGAACCCGCCCGACGTCTTCGAGATCGGCAACACCCAGACCCCGGCCTACGCCAAGACCGGCGGCCTCGCCGACCTCGCCGACCTCAAGTCGTCGATCGGCGCCGACTGGACCGAGTCCCTGAACAAGTCCTCGATCTACGACGGCAAGCAGTACGCGGCGCCCTGGTACTTCGCCAACCGCGTCGTCATCTACAACAAGAAGGTCTGGGCCGACGCCGGCATCAAGGACACCCCGAAGACCCGGGACGAGTTCTACGCCGACCTCAAGCAGATCGGCGAGAAGACCAAGGCCGAGCCGATCTACCTGCCCGGCCAGAACTGGTACCACTTCGTCGGTCTCACCATCGGTGAGGGCGCCGAGCTGGTGAAGAAGGACGGCGACAAGTACGTCTCCAACCTGGCCGACCCGAAGGTCGCCGCCGCCATGGAGACCTACAAGAAGTTCCAGGCCCTGTCCAAGGCCCCCAAGGACAAGGACGAGGCCACCCCGCAGCAGGCCGAGGTCTTCGCCAAGGGCAACGTCGGTGCCTTCATCGGCATGGGCTGGGAGGCCGGCACGGCCATCGCCGCCAACAAGAAGATCGAGTCGGACATCGGCTACTTCACCATCCCCGGTGCCACGGCCGACAAGCCCGAGGGTGTCTTCCTCGGCGGCTCCAACCTCGCGGTCGCCGCGGGCAGCAAGAAGCAGGAGCTCGCCAAGGAGTTCCTGAAGATCGCCCTGTCCGACAAGTACGAGGGCGAGCTGGCCAAGCTCAACGGCGTCATCCCGAACAAGGAGGCCCTCCAGAGCAACCTGAAGGGCAACGCCGTCGCCGAGGCCGCCGCGCCGGCCGCCGCCGGTGGTGGCACCACGCCGCTGATCCCCGAGTGGGCCGCGGTCGAGAACGCCCCCAACCCGGTCAAGACGTACATGACCGCCGTCCTCAACGGCAAGTCACCGGCCGAGGCCGCCAAGCAGGTCGAGAGCGAGTTCAACAAGCGCCTCGCCCAGCAGCAGTAAGGGCAACGGGGCGGGGGCCGGCCGACGGTCCCCGCCCCGCCTTCCGGTAGGTCGAGTAGAGAGACGCGAGCATGACCGTGCAGACCGAACGGCCGCCCTCCGGTCCGGTGGACGTGACGAAAGTGGACCAGCGGGGGCCCGGTGCGCAGCGGCCCGCCTCCCGCGCGGGCGCGCTCGCCCCGTACCTCCTGCTGCTGCCGGCCTGCGCGGCCACCGTGCTGCTGCTCGGCTGGCCGCTGCTGAAGGACCTCCTGCTGTCGTTCCAGAACCTCAACATGGGACAGCTGATCCAGCATGTCACCGAGTGGAACGGCATCGAGAACTACAAACAGGCCCTCACCGGCGAGGACTTCTGGCGCGTCACCGGCCGCTCGATCCTCTTCACGGCCGTCAACGTCGTCCTGACCATGCTCCTGGGCGCCCTGGTCGGCCTGCTCCTTGCCCGCCTCGGCAAGCGGATGCGGGTCACCCTGATGATCGGGCTCGTGCTGGCCTGGGCGATGCCCGTGGTCGCCGCGACCACCGTCTACCAGTGGCTCTTCGCCCAACGCTTCGGCGTCGTCAACTGGGTCCTGGACAAGCTCGGTTGGCACTCCATGGCCGACTACAGCTGGACCAGCAGCCAGCTGTCGACGTTCTTCGTCGTGACCGTGCTGATCGTCTGGCAGTCGATCCCGTTCGTCGCCATCAACCTGTACGCCGCCACGACCACGATCCCCGGTGAGCTGTACGAGGCCGCGGCCCTGGACGGCGCGGGCGCCTGGAAGAGCTTCACGACCGTGACGCTGCCGTTCCTGCGCCCCTTCCTCTACGCCACGACCTTCCTGGAGGTCATCTGGATCTTCAAGGCGTTCGTGCAGGTCTTCACCATCAACGGCGGCGGCCCCGACCGGCTCACCGAGATCCTGCCCGTCTACGCCTACATCGAGGGCGTCGGCAACCAGCACTACGGCATGGGCGCCGCGATCGCCGTCCTGACCATCCTGATCCTGCTGGTCATCACCGCGTACTACCTGCGGATCGTGCTCAAGCAAGAGGAGGACGAGCTGTGAAGCGCTCGCTGCTCAGCCGCATCTGGCCCAACGCCACGGCCGTCATCCTGTTCGCCGGCTTCGTCTTCCCCGTCTACTGGATGTTCGCCACGGCCCTCAAGCCGACCGGCGACATCATCTCGGAGAACCCGGTCTGGTTCCCGACCCACATCACCTTCGAGCACTTCAAGACCGCCACGGGCGTCGACCACTTCTGGACGTACGTCACCAACTCGCTGATCGTCACGGTCTGCGCGGTCCTCCTGTCCCTCGCCGTCGCCCTGGCCGGCGCCTTCGCGCTCGCCCGGATGCGGTTCAAGGGCCGCCGGGGCTTCATCATCGGGTTCATGCTGGCCCAGATGGCGCCCTGGGAGGTCATGATCATCGCGATGTACATGATCGTGCGGGACGCGTCCATGCTGAACAGCCTGGTCCCGCTGACCGCCTTCTACATGATGATGATCCTGCCCTTCACGATCCTGACGCTGCGCGGCTTCGTCGCCGCCGTGCCCAAGGAACTGGAGGAGGCGGCGATGGTCGACGGCTGCACCCGCGCTCAGGCCTTCCGCAAGGTGATCCTCCCGCTGCTCGCCCCCGGTCTGATGTCCACCTCGCTCTTCGGCTTCATCACCGCCTGGAACGAGTTCCCGCTGGTCCTGGTCCTGAACAAGGAGGCGGAGGCCCAGACCCTGCCCCTGTGGCTGTCCAGCTTCCAGACCGCCTTCGGCGACGACTGGGGCGCGACCATGGCGGCGTCCTCCCTCTTCGCCGTCCCGATCCTGATCCTCTTCGTCTTCCTGCAGCGCAGGGCCGTCAATGGTCTGACGGCCGGCGCGGTGAAGGGATAACGCCACCCGATGACGACTTTCGCCAAGGGCACCGACACCCTCACGCGCGACGCGCTCACGGTCCTCCAGCCCGGCTTCACCGGCACCACCGCCCCCGACTGGCTGCTGCGCCGCCTGGGCGAGGGCCTGGCCTCGGTGGGCCTGTTCGGCCGCAACATCGCCTCGCCGGACCAACTCTCCGCCCTGACCGCCCAGTTGCGCGCCGAGCGCGACGACGTCCTGGTCGCGATCGACGAGGAGGGCGGCGACGTCACACGTCTTGAGGTGCGCACCGGCTCCAGCTTCCCCGGCAACCACGCCCTGGGCGCGGTCGACGACGTGGACCTCACCCGCGAGGTCGCCTTCGAACTCGGCCGCCGTCTCGCCGCCTGCGGGGTGAACCTCAACTGGGCCCCCTCGGCGGACGTGAACTCGAACCCGTCGAATCCCGTGATCGGGGTCCGCTCCTTCGGTTCCGCCGCCGACCTGGTCGCCCGCCACACCGCCGCCTATGTCACCGGCCTCCAGTCGGCCGGCGTGGCGGCCTGCACCAAGCACTTCCCGGGCCACGGCGACACCGCGACCGACTCCCACCACGCCCTGCCCCGCATCGACGCGGACGCCTCGGTCCTGCCGGAGCGCGAACTCGCCCCGTTCCGCGCCGCGATCGCCGCCGGCAGCCGCGCGGTGATGAGCGCCCACATCCTGGTCCCGGCCCTGGACCCCGACCACCCGGCGACCCTCTCCCGCAAGATCCTGACCGACCTGCTGCGCGGCGAACTCGGCTATGACGGCCTGATCGTCACCGACGGCATGGAGATGCAGGCGATCGCCGCCGGCTACGGCATCGAACGCGGCAGCGTCCTCGCCATCGCGGCCGGCGCCGACGCGATCTGCGTGGGCGGCGGCCTGGCCGACGACGAGACGGTACGACGGCTGCGCGACGCCCTGGTCTCGGCCGTCCGCTCCGGCGACCTCCCCGAGGAACGCCTCGCGGACGCCGCCGACCGCGTCCGCGCCCTCGCTCGCTGGACGGCGGCGGCCTCGGCGGCGGACGCCCCGGCCACCGGCGACCCGGACGTCGGCCTGCGCGCCGCCCGCCGCGCCCTGACCCTCACCGGCGCCGACGGCTTCACCCCGCTCGCCGAGGCACCGTTCGTCGCCGCCTTCACCCCGGTCGCGAACATCGCGGTCGGCGACGAGACCCCGTGGGGTGTGGCCGCGGAACTCACCCGCCTCCTGCCCGGCACCGACACCGGCAGCTTCGTCGGGGACGGCGCCGGCATGGCGGCCCTGGCCGCGGCGGGCCGCCGCCGCATCGTCGCCGTGGTCCGCGACGAGCACCGCCACCCCTGGATGGGCTCGGCCCTCGACTCGGTCCTGCGCACCCGCCCGGACACGATCGTGGTCGAGATGGGCGTCCCCCAGGCCCCGCCCCGAGGCGCCCTGCACATCGCGACCCACGGCGCGGCCCGGGTGTGCGGACGGGCGGCGGCGGAGGTCATCGCGGGGGAGTAGGGGCCCCTACGACGCCAAGCTGTCCCTGCGACGACAAGCGGTCCCTGCGACGACAAGCGGTCCCTGCGACGACAAGCGGTCCCTGCGACGACAAGCGGTCCCTGCGACGACAAGCGGTCCCTGCGACGACAAGCGGTCCCTACGACGACAACAGGCGCCGGTTCCCCACCAGGGAACCGGCGCCTGCGCGCTGTGTGCCGCAGCCTCAGATCCCCTGCCAGTCCGGCTTGTTGACGTACGTGTGCCGGAAGTAGTCCGCCAGCTTCAGCTTGGACGCGGCACCCTCGTCGACGACGACGGTGGCATGCGGGTGGAGCTGGAGAGCCGACGCCGGGCACACGGCCGCGACCGGCCCTTCCACCGTCGCCGCCACCGCGTCCGCCTTGCCCTCACCGGTGGCCAGCAGTACCAGGTGCCGGGCCTCCAGGATCGTCCCGATGCCCTGCGTGATCACGTGGTGCGGGACCTGGGAGATGTCCCCGTCGAAGAACCGCGCGTTGTCGACCCGCGTCTGCTCGGTCAGCGTCTTGATCCGGGTGCGGGAGGCCAGCGAGGAGCACGGCTCGTTGAACCCGATGTGCCCGTCGGTCCCGATCCCGAGCACCTGCAGATCCACCCCGCCGGCCGCCGCCAGCGCCGCGTCGTACGCCTCACAGGCGCCCGGGATGTCCTCGGCGGTCCCGTCCGGGCCCATGAACGCGTCCATCCCGATCCCGAGCGGCTCCAGCACCTCACGGCGCAGCACCGAACGGTACGACTCCGGATGCTCCGCCGGCAGCCCCACGTACTCGTCGAGCTGGGCGATCCGCGCCCGCGAGGCATCCACGGCACCGGACCGCACCTTGGCCGTCAGCGCCTGGTAGATGGGCAGCGGCGTCGAGCCGGTGGCCACCCCGAGCAGGGCGTCGGGCTTGCGCCGCAGGAGCTGCGCCATGGCCTCGGCGATGAGCTCGCCACCCGCCTTGGCGTCCGGAACGATGACAACTTCCACGCTGGGCCTGCCGATCTGAGAGACGGTCTGTGAGAGGGCTCGACTGGACCCGAAACGGGCCATGTGGTTTAGACCAATCTAACAGAATCGGGCCAACGGGCCCAGGGGAGAAGGGGCGGGTGGAGCCGCCGGTCACGAGGGCGGACGCCTCCCCACCAGCCGGACGCCGACCGTGCGTCACATGGAGGACAGGCGCCGTTCCGCCCGGGGGAGTGAAATGGGACTGCCGATGCGATGCTGGTGCGCCACCGCACCTCTACGCACGTCTACGCACCCCCGCACCTCACGCCCCGGGAGGCCCCCGCGATGACCGCCCCGACCCCGCCCCAGGCTCCCCGGAACGACCTCCCCGGCCGGATCATGGCCCGCGAGATGGCCGAGCAGCCCGCCGTACTGCGCCGCATCCTGGAGCAGGGCGCCCCCGGCATCCGGCAGACCGCCCAGGAGATCGCCGCCCGGCGGCCCCGCTTCGTCCTGCTCACCGCCCGCGGCACCTCCGACAACGCCGCCCTCTACGCCAAGTACCTCCTGGAGATCCGCCTCGGCCTGCCCTGCGGCCTCACCTCCATGTCCACGACCACCGCGTACGGCGCCCGCCCCGATCTCACCGACGTCCTCGTCGTCACCGTCAGCCAGTCCGGCGGCTCCCCCGACCTCGTGGCCTCGACCCGGGCCGCCCGCGAGGCCGGCGCGATCACCCTCGCCGTCACCAACAACCCCGACTCACCGCTGGCCGGCGTCTCCGAGTACCACCTCGACATCATGGCCGGACCGGAGAAAGCCCTCCCCGCGACCAAGACCTACACCGCCTCCCTCCTCGCGCTCTATCTCTTCGTCGAGGGACTGCGCGGCGGCGACGGCGCCGCCGCCAAGGCCCTGCCCGACCTCGCCGAACAACTCCTCGCCCGTCAGGACGAGATCCGCGCCCTCGCCTCCCGCTACCGCTTCGCCGAGCGCATGGTCATCACCTCGCGCGGCTACGGCTACCCCACCGCCAAGGAGGCCGCCCTCAAGCTGATGGAGACCAGTTACATCCCCGCCCTCTCCTACTCCGGCGCCGACCTGCTGCACGGCCCCCTCGCCATGGTCGACAACGTCTCCCCGGTCATCGCGGTCGTCACCGACGGCAAGGGCGGCGAGGCGCTCCAGCCCGTCCTCGACCGACTCCGCGGACGCGGCGCCGACCTGGTCGTCATCGGGCCCCGAGGCCAGGTCGAACAGGCCTCGGCCGGCTTCGTCCTGCCGACCGAGGGCGTCGCGGAAGAGCTCCAGCCCGTCCTGGAGATCATCCCGCTGCAACTGCTCGCCTACGAGGTCACCATCGCCCGCGGCCAGGACCCGGACGCGCCCCGCGCGCTGGCGAAGGTGACGGAGACGCGGTGAACGAAGGTCACGGTGCCCCGGTGACCGAAGGTCACGGAGACGGGGTGAACTTAGGTCACGGAGACGCGGTGAACGAAGGTCACGGTGAGGCGTTGAACGCGGGCTGAGCGGCGGGCGGCGGCAGGGGCCTGACCCCCGGCCTCGTTCAGACCTAGGTCAGTGAACCCCCCGTCGCGTCCACCCAGCTCCCCGTGACCCACCGGCCCGCGTCCGACGCCAGGAACGACACCACGTCCGCCACGTCTGCCGTCTCGCCCACCCGCCCCAGCGCGGAGTAGGCCGCCGCCTGCGCCCACGCGTCCTCGCTCGCGTGCAGCAGCTCATACGTGTTGTCGGTCGCGATGATGCCCGGGGCCACCGAGTTCACCGTGATGTTCCGGGGACCCAGCACCTTGGACAGGTCCCGGGAGAAGACGTCCAGCGCGCCCTTCGTCATCGCGTACGCCATGTTGTTCGGCATGGCGGCCGTGCGGGCCAGGCCCGAGGAGATGTTGATGACACGGCCGCCGTCCCGCAGGCGGGCCAGGCCGTGCCGGACCAGGAAGAACGGCGCCTTCACATTGACGGCGAAGACCCGGTCGTACTCCGCCTCGTCTATCTCCTCGATCGGCCGGGACACCCCTATCCCCGCGTTGTTCACCAGGATGTCCACCCCGTCCGCATGCCGGTCGAACTCCTCCCACAACGCCTCGGCGTCCCCGGGCAGCCCCAGCTCCGCCCCGATCGCGAACGCCGAGCCGCCGGCCGCCTCGATCGCGGCGACCGTCTCCTTCGCCGCCGTCTCGTTCCTCCCGTAGTGCACGGCCACCCGCGCCCCGTCCCGGCCCAGACGCTCGGCGATGCCCCGCCCGATACCCCTGCTCGCCCCCGTGACGAGAGCTGTCCTGCCCGCAAGCACGCCCATGTCGGCGCCCCCTTCGCATTTTCCTAGCGGTCGCTACAGAAAGACCGTACAACAGCCCGCCGACATTTCTCTAGCAGCCCCTATAGAATTCACTCCATGGAGCGCACCGAGGAGAAGAACCCGCAGGTCAAGCAGGCAAAACCCCGTGGCCGCCCCCGCTCCTTCGACCGTGCCACCGCCCTGGAGAAGGCGATCCTCGCCTTCTGGGAGCACGGCTACGAGGCCACCTCCGTCTCCGACCTCACCCGGGTCATGGGCATCGGCGCCCCGAGCCTGTACGCCGCCTTCGGCGACAAGCGGGCCCTGTTCGAGGAGGTCGTCGTCGAGTACGGCAGGCGCTACGGCTCCTTCGGCGAGCGCGCACTCGCCGAGGAGCCCACCGCCCGGGCCGCCGTCGAGCGGATGCTGCGGGAGGCGGCCCACGAGTACACCGCCCCGGGCCGCCCGCACGGCTGCCTCGTCGTCCACGCGGCCACCAACTGCACCAGCGCCGAGGTGGAGGAGTCCCTGCGCGACCGGCGCAACGCCAACATCTCCGCCTTCGAGAGTCGCATCAAGGCGGACATCGCCGTGGGGGAGCTGCCGGCGGACACCGACGCCGCGGCCCTCGCCCGGCACACGGGAGCGATGATCCAGGGCATGTCGCAACAGGCGCGGGACGGGGCGAGCCGGGAGGAGCTGGAGGCGCTCGCGGAAATTGCCATGGCCATCTGGCCCCGCACATGAACCCACACGGGTTAGGCTGCGTGGTGGATGCTAGGGCGTCCCACTAGTTCTCCAGTACGGGTCGAGGAGTTCGAGGGACCCTCGGAGAACTGACAACAACAAACAGCCTCCAACGCATGGACACACCGAGTGGTCTAGTCCACAATGCGTAAGGAGAGTTGACAACAGAACACACAGACTTCCGCCCTCCCCGCACAGGAAGGCGGACCGAGGAACCGGTGCTCTCTGCCCTGACTGCCCCGGATCCTCATCCTTCGGCCGTCCGGGACCGCACACCCCGTGGCCGATATTGCTCCGGGCTGCGGTGCCGAGAGGGTTGAGGGTCCCTCTCAGGCGCCGCGGCCCGCGGGTGTTTCCGGGCTCGTCGAGGCGGACGCCGTAGCCGCCGAGCCGCCGTTTTTAGGCCACTCACATCGTTTTTTAGGCCACTCACATACCGCCAGGTACGCTCGCACACGTGCCCTCCATGAACGAACTGGTCCGCCAGCACACCGCCCTCGACGACTCCGACCTCGAGTGGCTCCATCTGCTGGTCTCGGAGTGGCAGCTGCTCTCCGACCTCTCCTTCGCCGACCTCGTCCTGTGGGTCCCCACGCGCGACGGCGCCCGCTATGTCTCGGTGGCCCAGATGCGGCCCAACACCGGCCCCACCTCCTACCAGGACGACATGGTGGGCCACCTCGTCCCGCGCGGCCGCCGCCCCCTCCTCGACGCCGCCCTCGACGAGGGGCGGATCGTGCGCGAGGGCGACCCGGAGTGGCGCGAGGAGGTCCCGGTGCGGGTCGAGTCGATCCCCGTACGACGGGACGGCCGCGTCCTCGGCGTCATCGCGCGCAACACCAACCTGCTCACCGTGCGCACCCCGAGCCGCCTCGAACTGACCTACCTCCAGAGCGCCTCGGACCTCGCCCAGATGATCGCGGCCGGCGCCTTCCCGTTCGCGAACCAGCAGATGGACATGGACGCCGCCCCGCGCGTCGGCGACGGCCTGATCCGTCTCGACGCGGACGGCATCGTCCAGTACGCCTCGCCGAACGCACTGTCCGCGTACCACCGCCTCGGTCTCGCCTCCGATCTCGTCGGCCACCACCTCGGCAAGACCACCGCCGAACTCGCCCCGACCCGCGGCCCGGTGGACGAGGCGCTCGCCAAGGTCGCCAGCGGCTGGGCGCCGCGCGAGTTCGAGATCGAGTCCGGCGACGGGGTGATCCAGTTCAGGGCCATCCCGCTCAAGCCCAAGGGCACCCGCATCGGTTCCCTGGTCCTGCTCCGGGACGTCACCGAACTGCGGCGCCGCGAGCGCGAGTTGATCACCAAGGACGCCACCATCCGGGAGATCCACCACCGGGTGAAGAACAACCTCCAGACGGTCGCCGCCCTCCTGCGCCTCCAGGCCCGCCGCATCGACTCCGACCGCGGCCGCGAGGCGCTCGAAGAGGCGGTGCGCCGGGTCGGGTCGATCGCGATCGTGCACGAGACGCTGTCCCAGAACCTGGACGAGCGCGTGGAGTTCGACGAGATCGCCGACCGGGTCCTCGCGATGGTCGCCGAGATCTCACCGGGCAAGGTGACCGGCCGGCGCACCGGACGCTTCGGCATCCTCGACGCCGAGGTCGCCACCCCGCTGTCGATGGTGCTCACCGAGATTCTGCAGAACGCCCTGGAACACGGCTTCCGCGAAGGGGACACCGGCACGGTCGAGGTCTCGGCGGTCCGCGGCGGTACGACGAAGGAGGCCCGCCTGCTCGTCACGGTCCAGGACGACGGGGTCGGCCTGCCCGAGGGCTTCGACCCGCACACCGCGGGCAACCTCGGCCTGCAGATCGTACGGACGCTGGTCGAGGGGGAGTTGGGCGGCACGTTCGACATGGTCCCGGCTCCGGAGGGCGGCACCCGCGTCATCCTCGACGTCCCGGTGCGCGCCAACAAGTAAGACGGCACACGGAGCAAGACGCAGACGGAGCAGGGCGCAGACGGAGCAGCGCGCACACGGAGCAGGGCGCACACGGAGCAGCGCGCACACGGAGCAAGGCGCATACAGAGCAGGGCACACACGCCAAGTAAGTCTCAAGCGCCCCCTGTTCAGAAATCGAGCGCAGCAAGAAGCCCCGGACCAGAAGTGGTCCGGGGCTCGAATGCTCGTTGCCAGCTTGTGCTGCGCACCGGGGGTACTGCGCGCTGCGGCTCGGGGGCGGGAGATGCGTACTCGCTGTACGCGCCGCCAAGCTCAGGCGGGGTGGGTGTGTCAGGCAGAAGCCTGACGGGCCCGGTTGCGGGCGGCGCGGCGCTTCATCGCACGACGCTCGTCCTCGCTGAGACCACCCCAGACGCCGGAGTCCTGACCGGACTCGAGCGCCCACTGCAGACACTGATCCATAACGGGGCAGCGACGGCAGACGGCCTTGGCTTCCTCGATCTGCAGCAGCGCAGGACCGGTGTTGCCGATGGGGAAGAAGAGCTCGGGGTCTTCCTCGCGGCAAACGGCGTTGTGACGCCAGTCCATGGCTGCTACCTCTCCTTGGTATTACGTGCAGGTTGCTTGTGAATGTGAACGCTTTCACGAATCCCTCAACAAGTGAAGGGCCGACCGTCAGGTTTCCCTGGCGAGGTCCTGTGAGTTGAAGAGGGGTTCCGGTGATCTGTGGAGCCGGTGTTGCGGGCTGTCCCGATCGCCACGTAGAGACTCGCAAACCTCAGCGGCGGATACAACCCCTTCTGGAAAGTTTTTTTTGATTCCTCGGTGTCGACTAGGTCACAGCCGTACTTCCATGGGGTGGATGCTGGCCTAAACGTTCGAGTGAAAGGACTTTAGCCCCTTCTGCTCACACAATCACACGCAGTGCACGGCGTACGCCTGTGAACGTCACGCTCGTACGCAGCCCGAGGTGGTCGCCGTCCATCTGAAGGGGCAGAGGCACCTTCGAATGCAAGGTGAACTGGTCCAGGTCGTGCAGGGACACGGCATGCTTGCCATGGGGTCCACGCTCGGGGGACGAAGTGAGCAACTGGGTGCCATACCGGGCAACCGAGGCCGTCGTCATACGGCTGAGACCGAGTACGTCGAGTCCCTTATCGAACGACGCCTTAGGCGACGCGTACATCGGGTGATTGCCCAGGAACGTCCACGGAGACGTGTTCGAGACTATGGAGAGGACCAGATCGGTCACCGGCTCCGCGTCCGGGCGCTCCAGCGTGATCGTCCCGTGCCGGCGGTGGGCCTCGCCGAAGAACTGGCGCAGGGCCTGGCGGACGTAGAGCGCGTGCGTCGACTTCCTGCCGCGCTCGCGCTGCTGCTCGACCCGGCCGACGACGCCGGCGTCGAAGCCCAGGCCCGCGTTGAAGGTGAACCAGCGGCCCGGGACCGCCTCGTCCTCGGTGCCGGGTGTGCCGGAGGTCAGTCCGAGCCCGACCGTGCGCTCGCTGCCCTCGCGCAGGGCGTCCAGCAGGGCGCCGGTCGCCTCCACGGCGTCGTTGGGCAGGCCCAGGGCGCGGGCGAAGACGTTGGTGGAACCGCCGGGGACCACGGCGAGGCCGGGGAGGTGCTCGGGGTCCGGGCCGGCGTGCAGCAGGCCGTTCACGACCTCGTTGACCGTGCCGTCGCCGCCCAGGGCCACGACCAGGTCGATGTCCTCGCTCTCCGCCGCCTGCCGCCCGAGGTCGCGGGCGTGGCCGCGGTACTCGGTGGTGACCGCCTCGAGTTTCATCTCGCTCGCTAGCGCGTGGATCAGGACATCGCGCGTACGTGCGCTTGTGGTGGTTGCCGCCGGATTGACCACGAGAAGTGCACGCATGGGTTGCAGCGTACCTACTGGGTGGTACCGGGCACAGGCCGAGGTAGGGATCACGTAAGACTTCGGCGCGTGAATCTTGCCACGGGCGGGCCGGGCAACCCCCGGGAGCGGCCGTGCGTTGCCCCCGCCTGGCCGGGGGAGCCGAAGGGGCGACGGATACCCTTCAGGGGTGACCAGTGAGCAGACGCCAGCCCCCGAGGAAACCGCCGGCCCGCGCCCGCGGCGCCTGACCTACGCCGCCGCCCTGGCCGCGCTGGAGGGGCTCGCCCTCGTCGTCGGCGGGGTGTGGATGCTCGTCGAGGGGCTCGCGGGCGACCCGGACGACCGGCAGACCGCCGTCACCGGCGGCATCACGCTCGTGGTCCTCGCCCTGCTGCCGCTGCTCGCCGCGCGCGGGCTGCTCGCGCGGCGCGGCTGGAGCCGGGGGCCCGCCGTCATCACGCAGATCCTGGCGCTGCCCGTGGCCTACAACCTGCTCCAGGCGGACAGTGTGGCGATCCCGGCGGGCATCGCGCTCGCGGTCGTCGCGGTGGCCGCGCTGGTCCTCCTGGTCAACCCGGCGACGACCCAGGCCCTCGGGATCAAGGGGCCGGGCCGCGCGCAGGACGGGGAGCGGTAGGGCGGTCGTACGCCGCCGTCATCCGCGCAGGCCCGAACCGGGACCGCCCGCGGAACGGGGACCGTCACTCCTCCACGAGGAGCTTCTCCCGTAGCTGGGCCAGGGTGCGGGCCAGCAGGCGGGAGACGTGCATCTGGGAGATGCCGACCTCCTGCGCGATCTGCGACTGGGTCATGTTGCCGAAGAAGCGCAGCAGCAGGATCCGCTTCTCGCGCGGCGGCAGGTCCTCCAGCAGCGGCTTGAGGGACTCGCGGTACTCGACGCCCTCCAGCGCCTCGTCCTCGGCGCCGAGGGTGTCGGCGACCGCCGGGGACTCGTCGTCGGTGTCGGGGACGTCCAGGGACAGCGTGGAGTACGCGTTGGCGGACTCCAGGCCCTCCAGGACCTCCTCCTCCGAGATGGCCAGCTTCTCGGCCAGCTCGTGCACAGTCGGGGAGCGGCCGTGCTGCTGGGAGAGCTCGGCGGTGGCCGTCGTCAGGGCCAGGCGCAGCTCCTGGAGCCGGCGCGGGACGCGGACCGCCCAGCCCTTGTCGCGGAAGTGCCGCTTGATCTCGCCGACGACCGTCGGGGTCGCGTACGTCGAGAACTCGACGCCGCGCTCCGGGTCGAAGCGGTCGACCGACTTGATCAGGCCGATGGTGGCGACCTGGGTGAGGTCGTCCAGCGGCTCGCCGCGGTTGCGGAAGCGGCGCGCGAGGTGCTCGACGAGCGGCAGGTGCATACGGACCAGCTTGTTGCGCAGCTCCGCGTACTCCGGGCTGCCGTCCTTCAGCTTGCGCAGCTCGATGAACAGCGCGCGCGCTCCGCTGCGGTCCTGAGGGTCGTGCTGCGCGGCGTGTCCGCTCCGCCCGCTCTGCTCGCCCTGCTGATCGTCTCGCTCGTGCTCGCTCATCGTCCCGCCCGTCGCCCTTCCCCGAGCCCTCGTCTCCGCTCGGACAGGGGAGACCCCGATCCGTCCGTCCAGAGACGTGCTCCGCACGGCACCTTCCTCGTCCCGCTGCCCGTCGTCCAGGAAGCCGGCCCCGGCGGAGTCGTCCTCCGGATGCGGCCGGGCCTGTTCGGGGATGCCGGCGACACCGGCCGCATCGACAGCGCCGTCGATGGATTCCCCCGTGTGTCGGGACCCGCCTGTGCCCTCGGCCGGCAGCTCCCGTGTGCCGCGCTCTTCGTCACGCACCGGCCCGTCCCCTGTCCTCACGCCGGCCCGGGTCCCGCGCCGCGCTGTTTGTAGAGGCTGATCGAAACGGTTTTGTCCTCGTCCACGGCGGAGGAGACCTTGCCCGCGAGCGCGGACAGGACGGTCCAGGCGAAGGTGTCCCGCGAAGGGGCATGACCGTCCGTGGTCGGCGCCGAGACGGTGACCTCGAGTGAGTCGTCGACGAGGCGGAAGACGCAACTGAGCACCGAGCCGGGCACGGCCTGCTGGAGCAGGATCGCGCAGGCCTCGTCCACCGCGATGCGCAGGTCCTCGATCTCGTCGAGGGTGAAGTCCAAACGGGCCGCGAGACCGGCAGTCGCCGTACGCAGCACCGACAGGTAGGCACCCGCGGCCGGCAGCCGGACTTCGACGAAGTCCTGGGTCGCGGGCTCGCCTGCGATCTGGGACACCCTCACCTCCAAGGTGGTACAAGCTTTTCGGGGCCGAGGGTCGCCCCCCGGGGTAACGCGAAGTGTGGTTCAGCGGTGACGCTATCGCGCTCTCAACTTTCCTGTCCCCGGGACCCCGACCCCTTGCCGTTACTCACAGTAAAACTGTGGACACGCTCCGTGTCTAGAGGTCTGCGGCTCCAATTGGGAAGAACGCGCGCCGGGTTGACGTACCCAGACGTCAGACCGTCGAACCGTCCGGAAACGGAGTCGGCTCCGGCCTGGTCGAGGGCCCGGGCGCGGTCACACCAGGACGTGGTCCTCGAAGCACCAGCGCCAGTCCTCGCCCGGCTCGAATGTGCGCATGATCGGGTGCCCGGACTCCTTGTAGTGCGTGGTGGCGTGTCTGCCGGGCGACGAGTCGCAGCAGCCGACATGACCGCAGGTGAGGCAGAGCCGCAGTTGCACCGGGTGGGTACCGTCACGCAGACACTCGGGACAGGTCTCGTCGAGCGGCGCGGGTTCCGGGTGCGGCAGCGCGTCGGCGTGCGTGCACTGTTTCATGATTGCCAGGTTACGACGGGTGTGCGGACGGCCGCGCGGAAAATCGACGGCGGGGCGGGACGACGATGGACGAGGGCGGGCGAGGGCCATGGACGTGATGCCACTGCTGTTGCTGGTGGCGGGCAGTGCGGCGATCGCCGCGGCGGCCCGGCGCACCCCGGTGCCGGCGCCGCTGCTGCTGGTCGCCGCCGGGCTGGTGTTCTCATACGTCCCGGGGGTCCCCGAGTACACGCTCGACCCGGACGTCGTGCTGCCCCTGGTCCTGCCGCCGCTGCTGCACTCGGCGGCCACCGACAGCTCGTACCTCGACCTGCGGGCTCAGCTGCGGCCGGTGGCGTTGCTGTCCGTCGGGTACGTGCTCTTCGCGACCCTCGTGGTCGGCTGGGCCGCCTACCGGATCGTGCCGGGCCTGTCGCTGACCGGGGCGCTCGTGCTGGGCGCGGTGGTGGCGCCGCCGGACGCGGTCGCGGCGACGGCGGTGGCCCGCCGGGTCGGTCTGCCCTCCCGGACCACGACGATCCTCCAGGGCGAGTCCCTGGTGAACGACGCGACCGCGATCACCGCCTACCGGGTCGCCCTCGCGGCGGCGGTGGGCGAGGGCGCGTCCTGGGCGGGCGGTATCGGCGAGTTCCTGCTCGCGGCGATCGGCGGTGTGGCGGTCGGCCTGGTCCTGATGGTGCCGATCCACTGGCTGCGCACCCACCTCAAGGAGCCGCTGCTCCAGAACACCCTCTCCCTCCTGATCCCCTTCGTCGCGTACGCGGCCGCCGAGCAGTTCCACGCCTCCGGTGTGCTCGCGGTCGTCGTGGTGGCGCTCTTCCTCGGACACCGCGCGTGGGAGGTCGACTTCGCGACGCGCCTCCAGGAGGACGCCGTGTGGAAAATGGTCGCCTTCGTCCTCGAATCGTCGGTGTTCGCGCTGATCGGACTCCAGTTGCCGGTCGTCCTCAAGGGCCTTGGGGAGTACGAGGGGGTCGACGCCGCCTGGTACGCGCTCGCCGTCTTCCTCGTGGTCGTCGCCTCCCGGTTCATCTGGGTGTATCCGGCGACGTTCCTCCCGCGCGTGCTGTCCGCGCGGATCAGGGAACGCGAGGAGAACCCGACCTGGAAGGGCCCGTTCGTGATCGCCTGGGCCGGCATGCGCGGGGTGGTCTCGCTGGCCATCGCCTTCTCCATCCCCGAGCACCTGGACGGCGGCGAGCTCTTCCCCGGCCGCAACCTGATCCTGTTCCTCACGTTCACGACCGTCATCGGCACACTCGTCGTCCAGGGCGTCACCCTGCCCCCGCTCATCCGCCTCCTCAAGCTCCCCGGCCGGGACGCCCAGGCCGAGACCCTTGCCGAGGCCAACGCCCAGGCGCAGGCGTCCCGGGCCGCGGAACGCCGCCTGGACGAGCTCCTGTCCGACGAACGCAACACCCTCCCGCCCCCGCTCGCCGACCGCCTCCGCACCGTCCTGGAACGCCGCCGCAACGCCGTCTGGGAACGCCTCGGCGCGGTCAATCCGGTGACCGGTGAAACCGTCGACGACACCTACCGCCGGCTGTCCCGGGAGATGATCAGCGCCGAACGCAATGTCTTCGTCAAGCTCAGGGACGGCCGCTACATCGACGACGAGATGCTGCGGACGCTGCTGCGACGGCTGGACCTGGAGGAGGCGGCGGCTTACCGGGAGGCGGAGTGAGGACTTCCGCGGTCAGCCCGTGAACGGGGCCCCGGTGACCACCGCGGCCACCCTGGTGCCGGCCGGGAAGGTCCCTTCCTCGACCAGGGTGACAAGTCCGTACAGCAACTTGGCGACATAGAGACGTTCCACGGCCAGCCCGTGCCGCTTCTCGAAGTCCTCGGCGAAGGTGTCGAGTTCGGGTGCCGTACGGGCGTAACCGCCGAAATGGAAGCGGTCGTCGAGCGTCCAGTCGCCCTGCCGAGCGCCGAAGGCCGCCTTCTGGAGGGCCTGTATCTCGGCGGTCAGGAAACCTCCCTTGAGCACCGGTATCCCCAACGCCCGCTGCCCCGCGCCGAGTCCCGCCGCCAGCCCGGCGAAGGTGCCGCCGGTGCCGCACGCCGTCGCGACCACGTCCGCCCGGCCCCGCAGCTCCTCGCCGAGCGCCCGGCAGCCGCGTACCGCGAGGGCGTTGCTGCCGCCCTCGGGTACGACGTACGCGTCCTCCGCCCCGGCCGCCCGCAGGATCGTGCCGAGCACCGGCGGCTCGGCCTTGCGGCGGTACGTCGGTCTGTCGACGAAGTGCAGGCGCATGCCGTCGGCCACGCAGCGGGCGAGGGACGGGTTCAGGGGTCGGTCCGCGAGTTCCTCGCCGCGCACCACCCCCACCGTCGGGAGCCCCAGCAGGCGCCCGGCGGCGGCCGTGGCGCGGAGGTGGTTGGAGTAGGCGCCGCCGAAGGTGAGGATCGGGCGGCCGGCCGCCGCGGCGAGGTTGGGGGCCAGTTTGCGCCACTTGTTGCCGACCAGGTCGGGGTGGATCAGGTCGTCGCGCTTGAGGAACAGCCGGATGCCCCGGCGGGCCCAGCGCTCGTCCTCGACCTCCTGCAACGGCGACGGGAGTCGGGGACGCAGGGAGGCGGGGTCGAGGCCGGTCACGCCCCCATTGTCACTTGAGGCGGTCCCGGACGCGCTCCCGCATCGACGCCATGGTGAAGCCGCGCGGGTCCACCTTGCCCGGCTGCCACTCCAGGTGGCCGATCACCGACCGTTCCGTCCAGCCGTGACGGCGGCAGATCGCGGCGGCCACGCGTTCGATCGCCGCCAGCTGGGCCTCCGGCCAGGGATCGTGGCCGTCGCCGAGGTTCTCGCACTCGAAGCCGTAGAAGTGGCGGTTGCCGTCGGTGTTCGCCTCGTTGTCGTGCGGGAGGGCCTTCTCGGCGATCACCGCCCGCAGAACGTCGTCGTCGCCGAGGCCCGCGTGGTTGGCGCGGCCGTAACCGACCAGGTGGACGCGGCCGTCCTTGGTGATGACACCGTGGCAGAGCGGGCCCGGCAGGTCCTCGTAGCCGTCCCGGCAGAGCTCGACCGTGCGCTCGCTGCCCTTGGTGACCGTGTGGTGGATCATCACGCCGTGCACCGGGCCCCAGGGGCCCTTGTGGTTGCGGTTGTGGTGTCTCCAGTCGCCGACCTCGACGACCGTGACGCCCTCGTCCTTCAGGGCGTCCAGGAAATCCGCCGCGGACATGGGTGGGGCCATGCCGCCTCCTTCGTGTACGCGCCGACGGCCGCCTCTCGCGGCCGACTCGTAACCGTGCTTGTACCGAAAGCCGACCCCCCGGACTACTCGTTCGTACGGCGTGCGAGCCGTTTCGGACAACGTGCGGGCGGTCGGCCGAGAGGCACGCGTGTACGAGAGCGCGATCCATGCCCAGCAACCGAAAGATCCATTCCCGCTCTTTCGGGTAATAGCACGAGCACGTTCCGTGAGAAAGGCTTGCGCGTACAGATGCCCCGGTGCAGACCGGCGCCGGGGCATGTCTCGGGAGGGCGTTTCACATATGTCGGTAGGCGAAGAGGTCCGTTCGGAGCAGGGCCGTCCGCAGCAGAGTCTCGGCACGGCAGCCGCGCGGAACCTGGCCACCACGACCAAGTCCGCACCCCAGATGCAGGAGATCAGCTCGCGCTGGCTGCTGCGCACGCTGCCATGGGTGAACGTCCAGGGTGGTACGTACCGCGTCAACCGCCGACTGACCTACGCCGTGGGGGACGGCCGGGTCACCTTCGTCAAGACGGGAGACCGCGTCGAGGTCATCCCGGCGGAGCTGGGCGAACTGCCGGCGCTTCGGTCCTACGAGGACGAGGAGGTGCTCACCGAGCTGGCCCGCCGCTGCCAGCAGCGCGAGTTCGCGCCCGGTGACGTGATCACCTCCTTCGGCAGCCAGGCCGACGAGGTCTATCTGCTGGCGCACGGCAAGGTGGAGAAGATCGGCACGGGCCCGTACGGCGACGACGCCGTGCTCGGAGTCCTCGCCGACGGCGCGTACTTCGGCGACCAGGCGCTGCTCGACCCCGACGCCATCTGGGAGTTCACCGCCCGCGCGGTCACCGCCTGCACGGTCCTCGTCCTGCCGCGCAACGACGTCGAGCAGGTGGCCGAGCGCACCGACACCCTGCGCGACCACCTCCAGGCGCAGCGCTCGATCCCGGAGCAGAGCACCAACAAATACGGCGAGAAGGAGATCGCTCTCGCGGCGGGCCACAGCGGCGAGCCGGACATCCCGCACACCTTCGTGGACTACGAGGCCCGGCCGCGCGAGTACGAACTGAGCGTCGCCCAGACCGTCCTGCGCATCCACTCCCGCGTCGCCGACCTCTACAACCAGCCGATGAACCAGACCGAGCACCAGCTCCGGCTGACCGTCGAGGCGTTGAAGGAGCGCCAGGAGCACGAGCTGGTCAACAACCGTGAGTTCGGACTGCTCCACAACTGCGAGTACGACCAGCGGCTCCAGCCGCACGACGGTGTGCCCAGCCCCGACGACCTGGACGAACTGCTCAGCCGCCGGCGCGGCACCAAGCTGCTGCTCGCCCATCCGCGCGCGATCTCCGCCATCGGCCGCGAGCTCAACAAGCGCGGGCTCGTCCCCGAGACCATCGACGTGGGCGGCAACCGCATCCCGACCTGGCGCGGGGTGCCGATCTACCCGTGCAACAAGATCCCGGTCACCGAGGCCCGTACGACCTCGATCATCGCCATGCGTACCGGTGAGGCCGAGCAGGGCGTCATCGGGCTCCAGCAGACCGGCATCCCGGACGAGATCGAGCCGAGCCTGTCCGTCAGGTTCATGGGCATCAACGAACAGGCGATCATCAAGTACCTCGTGACCGCCTACTACTCCGCGGCGGTCCTCGTACCGGACGCGCTCGGCGTCCTGGAGAACGTCGAGATCGGCCGCTGGCGGTGACCCTTCGCGCCCCCGATGCGCCGTGCCCCCGCCCGCGAGGGCGGGAGCACCCTGGTGGGGCGCGCCCGGCGGCAGCGGATGCGCCACCGTCCGCGGAGTCTCCGAGGTGACCCATGGGTGAGTTCATGACGGCCGCACGGCACCACCCCTCCGAGGCGCCCGAAAGGCGGCGGCCCATCGGCGACCCGTCCGCCCCGATCGACGGCCACGAGGCCTCGGTCATCCTGGAGCGTGCCCGGGAACTCGTCGATCCCGTGCTGCGTGCGGCGATCGAGTCGCTGCCGGGGTCCATGCGCCGGATCGCGCTCTACCACTTCGGCTGGGAGCACGCCGACGGCACCCCGGCGGCCGGCCACGCCGGCAAGGCGATACGGCCCGCGCTCGTGCTCGCCGCGGCCACCGCGCTCGGCGGACCCGAGGCCCGTACGGCCGCGGTGCGGGCGGCCGCCGCGGTGGAGCTGGTCCACAACTTCAGCCTGCTGCACGACGACGTGATGGACCGGGACACCACCCGGCGCCACCGGCCCACGGCCTGGACGGTGTTCGGCGACGCCGACGCGATCCTCGCCGGGGACGCCCTCCAGGCGCTGGCCCTGCGGACCCTCGCCGAGGACCCGCACCCGGCGTCCGGGACCGCCGCCGCCCGGCTCGCGGGCTGCGTCGTCGAACTCTGCGCCGGTCAGCACACCGACGTGGCCCTGGAGGGGCAGAGCCCCGGCGAGGTCACCCTCGACGAGGTGCTCGGCATGGCCGAGGCCAAGACGGGCGCCCTGCTCGGGTGCGCCTGCGCGCTCGGCGCGCTGTACGCGGGCGCGCCGGAGGGCGACGTCGAGGCGCTGGACGCGTTCGGCCGCGAGGCCGGGCTCGCCTTCCAGCTCATCGACGACGTCATCGGGATATGGGGCGACCCCGCCCGTACCGGCAAGCCGGCCGGGGCGGACCTCGCCGCCCGCAAGAAGTCCCTGCCGGTCGTCGCCGCCCTGGCCTCCGGCACGCCGGCGGCCGCCCGGCTGGCCGACCTCTACGCGGCTCCCCGCACGCAGGAGGACCTCGACCGCACGGCCCTCGCCGTCGAACAGGCCGGCGGACGCGACTGGGCGCAGGTCCAGGCGGCCGACCGGATGGCCCGCGCGCTGGGGCACCTGGCCCGTGCGGTGCCCGAGCCGGAGGCGGCGGGAGGCCTGCTGGCCCTCGCGGAGTACGTGACACGGCGCAGCAGTTGAGCGCTGGGACAACAGAGGGCCGTACGGCTCCGGCGCCACGGGCCCGGTCGGCCCCGACCTCAGACCCCGGACCCCGGACCCCCGGGACCGCGCGGCTCCTGACCCCGCGCGGCCCCGGGGAGCTCCGGTCGGGCGGGTCCCGCACATCCCCACGGCGTGCGGGCCCCGCCCCTTCGACGCACCCGCCGCGCCGACCCCTATAGAGTCAACAGCCGGACGATCACGGCTAGTTGACGACAAGGGGCGGACCATGGGTGTGGCGATACGGGCGGCGGGCGCGAGCGACCGCGATCTGGTCGTACGGCTGTTGGACGTCGCCTTCCAGGACGATCCCGTCAGCCGCTGGGTCTTCCCGGGTGACGAGTACCGCCGCGCCACCCACCACCAGCTCATGGCCGCCTTCACCGACATCGTGCTGGCCGACGGCCGCATCGACCTCACCGAGGACGGCACGGCCTGCGCGCTGTGGCTGTCAGTGCCGGCCGAGGAACATGCCGAGGGCGAGGGCGAGGGCGAGGGCGAGGGCGAGGAGGACGGGCCTGCGCAGCTGCGCGCGAGCATCGACCCTGCCAACGAGCGGATCGAGCTGGTCGCCCGGCTCACCCAGGAGGTCCACCCCGCCGGCCGCGCCCACGAGTACCTCTGGATGATCGGGGTCAGCCCCGACCGCCAGGGCGAGGGCCTCGGCACCGCCCTCATCGGCGCGGTCCTCGACCGCTGCGACCGCGAGGGGCTGCCCGCCTATCTGGAGGCCAGCAACGCCCGCAGCCGCGCGCTCTACGAACGCCTCGGCTTCGCTCTCCCGGACCGCCCGCTCGTCCTCCCCGACGGCCCGCAGATGTGGCCGATGTGGCGCGAGCCGCGCAGCTGATCTACGACTGCGGCACCACCCTCGCCACGACCCGCTCCACCAGCCCCTCCGGCACCCCCACCCCCGTCAGCACCCCGTCCAGCACCCCCGGCAGCGTCAGGTGCTCCAGGATCAGCCCGAGCATCGCGAGATACAGCACGACGACCGTCTCGTCACCGCCGGGCAGCCCGGCGTCCCGGTGGAACGCCATGCCCTGCTCCAGGTCGCCGCGCACCGACTTGGTGTACGACTCCCGGAGCTCGGGCCGGCGGGTGGCCTCCAGGCGCATCTCCAGCAGGGCCAGATAGCCGGTGCGGTCGGCGGTCGCGCGGGCGATCAGGTCGTGCATGAAGGCCGTCACCAGCGCCCGGTCCTTCGGTCTCGCCAGCAGCCCGGCGAGCACCTCGGGGTCGGGCGCCAGCCGCACATGCAGCCGGGCGTCGATCTGCCGCAGCAGGTCGTCGCGTCCGGTGAAGTAGTTGGAGGCGGTGCCCACCGGAACCCCGGCCTCGGCGTCCACCGCGCGGAACGTCAGCCCGCGCGCCCCCTCCCGCGCCAGCACCTCGACCCCGGCGTCGACCAGCGCCGCCCGCCGCTGCGGATTGACGGCCATGCGGAATCCCTTCTCCTACTTCCGGCGGCTCCCGGAAATCCCTTGCAACCACTACAAGTGAAGTACTACAACTGACGTGGTTCGGAAAGCAGAACGCAGCCTACGAAAAGAGACCCGCTTGCGAAAGCTCACGTACTTCGTCGCCTGCTCGATCGACGGCTTCATCGGGGACGAGAGCGGCGACGCGTCGTTCATGTACCCGTTCGTGGACGAGGAGTTCATCGGGTTCCTCACCGCCGAGTACCCGGAGACCATGGCGTCCCACGCCCGCAGGGCCCTCGGCGTCCACGACCTCCCGCCCCGGCGGTTCGACACCGTCGTCCAGGGTCGCGGCAGCTACGACGTCGGCCTCAAGGAGGGCTTCACCAGCCCGTACGACCATCTGCGCCAGTACGTCGCCTCCCGCACCCTCACCGAGTCCCCCGACCCGCAGGTCGAGATCGTCGCCGACGACCTGCTCGGAAAGGTCCGCGAACTCAAGGCCGAGGACGGCGAGTTGGGGATCTACCTGTGCGGCGGCGCACAGCTCGCCGGTCAACTGCGCGACGAGATCGACGAACTCGTCATCAAGACCTACCCGGTCGCCCTCGGCACCGGCATGCCGATGTTCGCCGCCGGCTTCTCGGTCGCCGAGTTCGCCCTCGACGAGGTCCGCCTCTTCAAGAACGGCGTCCTCGTGCGCACGTACAGCAGGAAGCGCTGACGCTCCGGCGGCCCTAGGCTGAAGGCATGGACAGCGAAGGACACGCCTGTCCCGTCTGCGGACAGCCCGTCGAAACGGTCGTCAAGCGCCACAAGACACTCGGCGCATGGGTCCCGGTCTGGGTGGCCGGCCCCTGTCACAACCCGGAGTGCGCGGCGCACGTCGAGCCGGGCACCGAGCGCGAGAAGGGCCCGCCCGGGAAAACCGCCGGGAAACAGTCCTGAACGTGTGTCGAGAACCCCGGCCCGGCTCCGACGTCCCCTGTGAGAGCCGCCCGGCAGAGGCGGCCGGAGCCGAAGGAGCGGACCGATGAAGTACCTGATGATGGTGCAGGGCACGCAGCAGGACTACGAGGCCATGCGCGGCAAGGCCACCGGGAACTCCCCGGCCTGGAGCGAGGAGGACATCCAGGCGATGTACGCGCACATGAGCGCGATCAACGACGACCTCGCCGAGACCGGCGAGCTCATCGACGCGCAGGGTCTCGCCGAGCCCGCGAAGGCCCGCCACGTCACCCTGGGCGCGGACGGCAAGGCCGTGATCACCGACGGGCCGTACAGCGAGACCAAGGAGCTCATGGCCGGCTACTGGGTGCTGGACTGCCCGAGCCTGGAGCGGGTCACCGAGCTCGCCGACCGCGTCACCCGCTGCCCGCAGCCCGCGGGCGCCCCCGTCTACGCGGTGGTGATCCGTCCCATCCTGGACGGCGCCGGCGACATCTGAGCATGAGCCGCACGACCTGGACGACGTCCACGACCGAGGACCTGCTGCGCCTGCACGCGCCGCAGGTCCTCGGCGCGCTGGTCAGGCGGTACGGCCATTTCGACGCCGCCGAGGACGCCGTACAGGAAGCACTTCTGGCCGCGGCCGGGCAGTGGCCCACGGCCGGGGTCCCGGACAATCCGCGCGGCTGGCTGATCCGGGTGGCGTCGCGGCGGCTCGTGGACGCGCTGCGGGCGGACGACGCCCGGCGGGCGCGGGAGGAGAAGGCGGCGGCGCTCGGTGAACGCCTCGCCTCCGGGCCGGACCGGGCGCCCCGCGAGGACGACACCCTCGCCCTGCTCTTCCTCTGCTGCCACCCCGACCTGCCCCAGCCCGCACAGATCGCCCTCACCCTGCGCGCGGTCGGCGGCCTGACCACGGCCGAGATCGCCCGCGCGTACCTCGTGCCCGAGGCGACCATGGCGCAGCGGATCAGCCGCGCCAAACAGAAAGTGCGAGGGGTGTCCTTCGGGAGGCCCGACAACTGGGAGGCGCGGCTCCCGGCCGTCCTGCACACCCTCTACCTGATCTTCAACGAGGGTTATACCGCGACCTCGGGACCCGTCCTCCAACGCCGTGACCTCGCCGGTGAGGCCGTCCGCCTGACCCGCGCGGTCCACCGTCTCCTCCCCGGCACCGGCGAGGTGACCGGCCTGCTCGCCCTGATGCTGCTCACCGACGCCCGCCGCGAGGCCCGTACCGGTCCGGACGGCGACCTCGTGCCCCTCGACGAGCAGGACCGCGAGCGCTGGGACAAGGCCGCGATCGAGGAGGGCGTCGCCCTGATCACCGCGGCCCTCGCCCACGGCCCCGCCGGCCCCTACCAGCTGCGCGCGGCCATCGCCGCCGTCCACGACGAGGCACCGTCCGCGCAGGTCACCGACTGGCGGGAGATCCTCGGCCTCTACGACGTCCTGGTCCGCCTCGTCCCCGGCCCCGTCGAACGCCTCAACCGCGCGGTCGCCGTCGCCATGGTCCACGGCCCGGCGGCGGGCCTCTCCGAACTGGACGCCCTGGAGGGGGACCTGGGCCACCGCCGGGACGCGGTGCGGGGACATCTCCTGGAGCGGGCGGGGTCCCGCGACGAGGCCCGCGCCGCCTACGAAGCGGCGGCCGCGCAGACCCTCAGCCTGCCCGAGCAGCGGTATCTGCGGAGGCGGGCGGCGCGGCTGAGGCCGTAGCGTGGCCCGTATGACCGACCACATCGTGCACCTCACCGAACGATCCCTCTGGGAGGAAGCCCGCGCCCGGGGGACGTACGAGATCTCGACCCGCGGCAGGACCCTCCAGGAGGAGGGCTTCATCCACTGCTCGACCCGCGCCCAGCTGCCGGGCACGGCGGCGCGCTTCTTCGCGGATCTCGACGATCTGGTGGTCCTCGTCATCGACCCCGACCGCCTGGACGTCCCCCTGAAGTGGGAGGCCCCTGCACCCGGCGCCGAGGAGTTCCCGCACCTCTACGGGCCGCTCGCCGTGGACGCCGTGGTGGAGGTGGAGGAGTGGGAGGTCACCCCGCGCTAGGCAGCCCGCCGGTCTCCGGGTCCCGGCCCGTCAGGCAGTACGTGCCGCCCGCGGGGTCGCGCATGACCGTCCAGTGCGTGCCGTGGGCGACCGTCTCGGCGCCCAGCCCCTCGTGCCGCACGCGGGTCGCCTCGATGTCGGCGCACGCCAGGTCCAGATGGGCGGAGGTGACCCGCTCCTCACCGAGCCGCTGGAGCAGGACGCGGACCGGGAGACCGGGCGGCGGCACGAGCACATGGAACTCGGGGAGGGAGCCGGGCCGGGACTCCCAGTCCGCCAACAGGGCCGTCCAGAACGTGACTTCGGCGTCGTAGGCCGAAGGCGCGAGGTCCAGGCAGACCTGGTCGAGGCGGCTGCCGTGGACGACGGGCGGGCGGACCGACTCGCCCTGCCAGGGCACCGCGCAGAACAACTGCCCGGCGGGGGACCGGAGTACGGCCCAGCCCGCGTGCTCGGCGGCGATCGCCGCGCCCAGCCGCAGCGCCGACTTCACGAACTCCGGTACGTCGTCCACCGAGAAGTCGAGATGCGCGCCCCCGGCGCCCGAGTCGACGCCCTGGACCTTGACGCACGCGTCGGCGCCGGACGGCACCAGGGTCACGAACTCGCCGCGGGGCGCGGACAGCCGCGTGTCCGTGACCGCCGTCCAGAACTCGTGGGCACGGTCCGCCAGTTCGGCGGGGCGGTCGACGAAGGCGTACGTCCAGCGGATGCTCATGCGGGCGATCGTAGGTCAGGGGGCCTGCATGAACCGCAGCATATTTCCGGCGGGGTCCCGGAACGCGCAGTCGCGCACCCCGTACGGCATGTCCGTCGGCTCCTGGAGCACCTCGGCGCCGGACGCCTGGACGCGGGCGAAGAGGGCGTCGCAGTCGGTGGTGCTGAAGTTGACCCCGCGCAGCACGCCCTTGGCCAGCAGCTGCTCCATCGCCTCCCGGTCGGCGGGGGAGAGGTCGGGGTTGGCGGCGGGCGGCTCCAGGACGATCGACACGTCCGGCTGCGACGGCGAGCCGACGGTCGTCCAGCGCATCCCCTCGTACTTGACGTCGTTGCGGACCTCCAGGCCCAGGACGTCGCAGTAGAAGGCGATCGCCTTGTCGTGGTCGTCGACGGCGATGAAGCAGGTGTGGAGTTTCAGGTCCATGGGGTCAACCTACGGTCGATACCGGCCTCACGCCCGCCTCGGCCGCGTGTACGCCCGCACCACGCACGGCGGGATCTCCGCGCTCTCCTCGTGCGAACGCGCCCGGTACGAGCTCGGGGACTCGCCCACCAGCTGGGTGAAACGGGCGCTGAAGGAGCCCAGCGACGTACAGCCGACCGCCATGCAGACCTCGGTGACGGACAGGTCGCCGCGGCGCAGCAGCATCTTCGCGCGCTCCACGCGGCGGGTCATGAGATAGCCGTACGGCGTCTCCCCGTACGCCTCCTTGAAGCTGCGCTGGAAATGGCCCGGGGACATCAGGGCGGTGCCCGCGAGGGCCGCCATGTCGAGCGGCTCGGTGTACTCGCGGTCCATACGGTCACGGGCCTTGCGCAGCCGCACCAGATCCTCACGGTTCACCTCGTCAGCATCGCACGGAAGTCCGCATTCCTGGCGAGTCCTTTGCTTTCAGTTCGCCCCGCATTGGCCTCGGCTTGTTTGCATCCAAGAATGGACCACATCACGTTCCTCGTGGCGGTCGTCATCGTCACGGCTCTCGCGTTCGACTTCACGAACGGATTCCACGACACGGCCAACGCGATGGCCACGTCCATCGCGACGGGGGCTCTGAAACCACGAACTGCCGTATTGATCAGTGGAGTTCTGAACGTCGTCGGCGCCTTCCTGTCCACCGAGGTCGCCAAGACCATCTCGGGCGGGATCGTGGACGACACCCTGGTGACACCCGGGATGATCTTCGCGGGGCTGGTCGGGGCGATCCTCTGGAATTTGCTCACGTGGCTGGTGGGGCTGCCGTCGAGTTCCTCGCATGCCCTGTTCGGCGGGCTGATCGGGGCCGTGTGGGTCGGGGCGGGCTCGTCCGGTGTGCACTTCGACAAGGTGGTCGAGAAGGTGCTGATCCCGGCGGTCGCCTCACCCCTGGTGGCCGGGGTCGCCGCCCTGATCGCGACCTACTTCGCCTACCGGCTCACCGCCCGCGCCCGCAAGGAGTCGGTCACCAAGGGCTTCCGGCTCGGGCAGATCGCCTCCGCCTCCCTGGTGTCCCTCGCGCACGGCACCAACGACGCGCAGAAGACCATGGGCGTCATCACCCTCACCCTGATCTCGGCGGGCGCGCTCGGCCATGACGCCGGTCCGCCGGTGTGGGTGATCGCGTCGGCCGGGCTCGCCATCGGCCTCGGCACCTACCTGGGCGGCTGGCGGATCATCCGCACCATGGGCAAGGGCCTGACCGAGATCCAGTCCCCGCAGGGCTTCGCCGCGGAGACGGCCTCCACGACCGTCATCCTCACCTCCGCCCACCTCGGCTTCGCCCTGTCCACCACCCAGGTCGCCTCGGGCTCCATCCTCGGCGCGGGCCTGGGCCGGCGCCTCGCGGAGGTGCGCTGGGGCATCGCGGGCCGGATGGTCGTCGCCTGGCTGATCACCCTGCCGGCCGCCGCGCTGGTCGGTGGCGTCTCCGCGAGCGCGGTCAAGCACGGCGGCGACTTCGGCACGGTCGTCGTCGCCCTGGTCGGCGCCGCCGTCGCCGCGGGCATCGTGCTCGTCTCGCGCCGCAACCCGGTGAGCGCCCACAACGTCAACGACGCCCATGAGGTGACCGTCCGCAGCACCGCGCCGACCTCGGTCGGCACGGCCGCCTGAAGGGAGTTCGCAGGATGAACATCGACTGGACCGCACTCGGCCAGGTCGCCGCGGTGAGCATCGGCGTCACCGTCGCCGTGGTCGTCGTCTTCGCCCTCGGCGTGCTGGGCCTGGCCCGCTACGAGGGGGCCCACGCACAGGAGGGCGCCACGTCCGCCGTCGGCCTCGCGCAGGCGGGGGTGTGCTTCCTCGCCTGCGCGGGCGTGGTGGCGTACGGGATCTATCTGATCGTGCCCCAGTTCCACTGACTCACCGGGGCACGCCGGCTCACTTCAGATACACCAGGCCGTCCGTCGTCACCGTCGGGCGGCCGCTGGTGGCGACGACGACGATCTTGACGGTGTGCCGGGCACTGCTCGACCAGGTCTTCGTCCAGATCGCGTTCCGGTACATGGTCGTCGTCGACTTCAGGTCGACGGTGGCGACCTTCGTGCCGTCCACGTAGACGTACGCCTGCCCGGAGGTCGCGGCCCGCGAGACCACCCAGGCCGCCGAACGACCGGTGAACGTCCAGCTGAGCGAGGCGTTCTTGGTCTTGCTGGTGTACGACTTGCCGCCCAGGTAGCTGTACGACGACTTGGCCGTCCAGGTCCCCGACCTGGTGGCCGAGGTCTCCTGGAGGATCACCGGGGTGTCGCTGACGGAGGCGGTGGCGGTGTTGCCGGCCTGGTCGTAGGCCTTGAGCGACCAGGTAGTGGCGGTACCGGGCTTGGCGCTCTGGAGGGTGCTGGTCGTCGTGGGACCGTAGGTCGCGGTGGCCGGCGCGGTCAGCCTGACCTCCCTCAGCGCGGACGAGTCGGTGGCCTTCCACTTCAGCGTGAGCGGGACCGCCGTGGTGCTCACCGTGCCGGTGCGCAGGGCGAGGTTCGGCTTGGTGGAGAAGGTGGGCGCGGTGGTCTCCGCGACGACCGTGGCCGTCGCGCTGGTGGTCGTCCTCCCGGACTGGTGGACGGCGCGTACGGCGACCTGGTGGCTGCCGGCGCCGAGGCTGACCTTGGCGGAGCCGGCGGTGCCCGCGGCGGTCGCCGCCACCTTGCCGTCGACCAGCACCTCGTACGTGGAGACGAAGGCGGCCGGGCTGGTGATCGACCAGTTCAGGGTGACCGAGGCCGTGGTGTACGCCGTCGCGCCGACCGTGCCCGAGCCGGTGACCGACTTCAGGGCGAGGCCGGTGACCGGGCCCGCCGCCCAGGAGCGGATCGTCGGCAGCTCGGCGTAGAAGGCGGTGCCCGGGCACTCGGTGTTGTAGGCGTCGCGGTGGCCGATGATCGTGGGGTACGTCAACTGCGTCCCCAGCGTCCATGACTTGCCGGCGTAGTTGGTGCCGTCCGCGCCCGCCGTCAGCGTGGTGGTGCCGTCCGGGTCGACCCCGTACTGGCCGAGCTTCCAGGCGGCGAGCCGGGCGACCGAGGTCATCGCGGCCGTGCTGGGGGCGGTGTCGGTGTAGGTGCCGAGGACGGAGACGCCGGCGGTCTGGCTGTTGAAGCCGTAGGTGTGCGCGCCGAGCACCGGCCGGTCGACGCCGCCCTTGCGGCCCTCGTAGATGGTGCCGCACTTGTCCACGAGGAAGTTGTAGCCGATGTCTTTCCAGCCCTGGGACTTGACGTGGTACGTGTAGATGCCACGGATGAGCGCCGGGGCCTCGTCGCAGGTGTAGTCGTTGGAGTTGACGGTGTGGTGCACCGTCACCGCCTTGACCTTCCCGCCCGGCAGATAGGCGGGCGCCTCGGGGCTGATCGACTCGTCGGCGCCCCAGCCGGCCCGCGAGGTGATCGGGGGCCGCGGGACGGCGGACGCCGGGGCGCTCGTCGTCGCGGTGGGCGTCGCGGAGGCCGAGCCGGCGGTCGGGGTCGGGGTGGTCGTGCTCGGCGTGGGGGAGGGCGTTCCGCCGGCGCTCGCGGACGGCGTGGCCGTGACCGGCGTGGGGCTGTCGGCCGGGATGGCGGTGGGCGACTCGGTGGCGTCCATCGCGAAGGCGGCCGGCCGCACGGCGGAGACGCTGCTCGTGCCGGGGTCGACCATGTCGAGGCGCAGGCCCTTGGGCAGCCTGGCGGACGCCTTGCCGTCCACCCGGACCTCGACGCCGTCCGAGGGGCCGAACCAGGTGGGCTCGGTGCCGCCGCGGGTGGCGCCCTGGTCGCCCGGTTCGTTGGTGGCGTCCAGCGTCAGCCAGTTCGACCAGGTGCCCGTCTTCGCGTCCCGCGCGCGGGCCTCGATCTTCGCGCTCACGCGCGCGTACGGGTCGGACCAGGTGAGGCCGAGCAGACTGAAGTGCGCGGTGTCCCGCCTGCCGAGCCGGGCGGACGTGCCGTCGGCGGCCACGGTCAGCTCGGCGGCGCGGGTGGTGCTCCTGACGGGGTGTGGCTTCCCGTCGTCCGCGGCGCGCTCCGAGGGGCTTGCGGTCATGCCCTGGACGGCCAGTGTTCCGGCCACCGTGGCCGCCGTCAGCGCGGCCGCCCCCCACCAACGACGTCTCATCTCGACGTGCACACCTTTCACCACAGTGCCCCCAAGGGCCTCACCGATGTGATGCCCAGTGAAAGGTATGCGGAGGGCTGGAGGGTGAAAGACGGTCAATTAGGAAAAACGTGTCCTATGTGCACTGGGGTGGTGCGGTGATCTGTGCCACCGGCAGCGCGAAGGGGCCCGGCCGAGGATGTCGGCCGGGCCCCTTCGGGAGACGTGAGATCGAGCTCAGGCCTTCTTGGTCTCCCAGAAGATCTTGTCGATCTGGGCGATGTAGTCCAGCGCCTTCTGGCCCGTCGCCGGGTCGGTGGACGCCTTGGCGGCCGAGAGGGCCTTCAGGGTGTCGTTGACCAGCTGGTGCAGCTCCGGGTACTTCTCGAAGTGCGGGGGCTTGAAGTAGTCGCTCCAGAGCACCGACACGTGGTGCTTCGCGAGCTCGGCGCGCTGCTCCTTGATGACGGTGGCGCGAGCCTGGAAGTGCGGGTCGTCGTTGCCGGCCATCTTTTCCTGGACGGCCTTCACCGACTCCGCCTCGATGCGGGCCTGGGCCGGGTCGTACACGCCGCAGGGCAGGTCGCAGTGGGCGCTGACCTTGACCTTGGGGGCAAACAGGCGGGAAAGCATGGAGCATTCCTTCCTCGTGATCGTCTTCTCAGGTGGGACATTACTCCCTGCGAGACGGGTTTTCGCGAGTGCCCCCATGGGCTTAGGACAAAAGTCCGGGGTCAAACTGGGACTGGTGGATGAACGTACCGGGGAGGTGCCGGGGATGCCGGAGCTGTCGCAGGAGACCGAACACGGAGCAGCGGTCCCGCCCTTGGGGTGGGTCGAGGTGACCGGACCGTCGATGGTGCCCACGCTCTACCACGGGGACCAGCTCCTCGTCCGCTACACGGGCCGGGTCCGGCCCGGCGACATCGTCGTCCTGCGTCATCCCCTGCAACAGAACCTGCTCGTGGTGAAGCGGGCGGCGGAGCGCCGGCCGGGCGGCTGGTGGGTGCTGGCCGACAACCCGCTGGGCTCCACCACCGACAGCGAGGACTTCGGCGTCGTGCCCGACGAGCTGATCCTGGGCAAGGTCCGCTTCCGCTTCCGCCCGCCGCAGGCCGGTCAGCGCTCGCCGCTCGCGCTGGCCCGCTGGGCGCTGTCGGCGGCCAGGCCCGTCTTCCCGGACCGGTCGGCCTCCAGGCGCTTGCGGGCGCGGTAGGCGGCCACGTTGGCGCGGGTGGCGCAGCGGTCGGAGCAGTAGCGCCGGGAGCGGTTCGTGGACGTGTCCAGATAGGCGTTGCGGCAGGGCGCGGCCTCGCACAGGCCGAGGCGATCGACGCCGTACTCCGTCAGATGGAAGGCGAGGCCCATCGCGGCGATCGCCGCGTAGCCGGCCGTCACGTTCGACGGGTGGTCGGCCAGGTGCATGTGCCACAGCGGTCGGCCGTCGTCGTCGCGGTGGTCGTGCCCGGAGATCTGCGGGCTGACCGGGAACTCCAGCAGCAGCGCGTTGAGCAGGTTCACCGCCAGGGTCTCGTCGCCGCCGTCCGCGGCCTCGAAGACCGCGCGCAGGCGGCCTCGGACCGAGCGGAAGCGGGTGACGTCGGACTCGGTGGCCCGCCGGGCCGCCTCCTGGCTGGCGCCGAACAGCTCGCGGACGGCCTCGACCGAGGTCAGCGAGTCCTTGCCCCGGGCCGGGTCCTCGCTGTTGACGAGGCGCACGGCGTAATCCGAGTAATAGGCCAGTTCCACTTGTAGTCCTTACGGAGGCGTTCTATGGTCGTGGTGCGGTCGGTCGGTAATGGCTGATCGTGCTTCCAGGGTATTACGTGCGTGCAGGAAGAGGGGGCTCCCATGACGACCCGTACCGAAACCGACTGGCAGGCCTGGCAGGAGAGCTGGGACCGGCAGCAGGAGTGGTACATGCCCGACCGCGAGGAACGCTTCCGCATCATGCTCGACATGGTCGAGGCCCTCCTCGGACCCCGGCCGCGCGTGCTCGACCTCGCGTGCGGCACGGGAAGTATCACGGCCCGGCTGCTCGCCCGGTTCCCGGCGGCCACCAGCACCGGCGTCGACCTCGACCCGGCCCTCCTCGCCATCGCCGAGGGCACCTTCGCGGGCGACGACCGCGTCACCTTCGTGACCGCCGACCTCAAGGACCCGGACTGGCCCACGCGGCTGCCGTACGACTCCTACGACGCCGTCCTGACCGCCACGGCCCTGCACTGGCTGCACAGCGAACCCCTCGCGGCCCTCTACGGTCAGGTCGCGGAACTCGTCCGCGACGGCGGTGTCTTCATGAACGCGGACCACATGATCGACGAGACGACGCCCCGGATCAACGCGGCCGAGCGCGCCCAGCGCCACGCCCGCATGGATCAGGCCAAGGCCGACGGTGCCCTCGACTGGGCCGAGTGGTGGCAGGTCGCCGCGCAGGACCCCGTCCTCGCCGGTCCGACCGCCCGCCGCTTCGAGATCTACGGCGAGCACGCCGACGGCGACATGCCGTCCGCCGCCTGGCACGCCCGCGTGCTGCGCGAGAAGGGCTTCGGGGAGGCACGGCCGGTGTGGTGCTCGCCGTCGGACACGCTGCTGCTGGCGGTCAAGTGACGGGATGAGGAAGGGGCGGTACGGGAATCCCGTACCGCCCCTTCGTCGTCGTGCGACCCGCTACAGGACCTTCGACAGGAACGCCTGCGTCCGCTCGTGCTGCGGGTTGGTCAGGACGTCGCGCGGGTTGCCGGACTCGACCACCACACCGCCGTCCATGAAGACCAGGCTGTCGCCGACCTCGCGGGCGAAGCCCATCTCGTGGGTGACGACGACCATCGTCATACCCGACTCGGCGAGGTCACGCATGACGTCGAGGACGTCACCGACCAGCTCCGGGTCGAGGGCCGAGGTCGGCTCGTCGAACAGCATCAGCTTCGGGTCCATCGCGAGGGCCCGGGCGATGGCGACACGCTGCTGCTGGCCGCCGGAGAGCTGCGAGGGGTAGTTCTTCGCCTTGTCGGCGAGACCCACGCGCTCCAGCAGCTCGCCCGCCCGCTCCCGGGCCTGGGCCTTGCTCACGCCCTTGACCTGGACCGGCGCCTCCATGACGTTCTCCAGCGCCGTCATGTGCGGGAACAGGTTGAACCGCTGGAACACCATGCCGATGTCCCGGCGCTTCAGCGCGACCTCGCTGTCCTTGAGCTCGTACAGCTTGTCGCCCTTCTGGCGGTAGCCGACCAGCTCGCCGTCGACGTACAGCCGACCGGCGTTGATCTTCTCCAGGTGGTTGATGCACCGCAGGAACGTCGACTTGCCGGAGCCGGAGGGGCCGATGAGGCAGAACACCTCGCCCTGCTTGACCTCCAGGTCGATGCCCTTGAGGACTTCCACCGGGCCGAAGGACTTGTGAACGCCCTCGGACTTCACCATTGCGTTCATGGGTCACCGCCGCCAGCTGGAGAGGGAGATCATGTTGGCCTTGACCTTCTGCCACGGCGTCGCCGGCAGGCTCCGGGAGGTGCCGCGGGCGTAACGCCGCTCCAGATAGAACTGGAAGACGCTGAACACGCTGGTCATGACCAGGTACCAGATGCACGCCACGAACAGCATCTCCATGACGGCGTACGACGTGGAGCCGATCGTCGACGTGGCGCGCAGGAGTTCGTTGTACGTCACCGCGTACACCAGCGACGAGGTCTTCAGCATGTTGATGAACTCGTTGCCGGTCGGCGGCACGATCACCCGCATCGCCTGCGGGATCACGATCCGGCGCAGCGTCTTGGCGTGGCTCATGCCGAGCGCGTGCGAGGCCTCGGTCTGGCCCTCGTCGACGGCCAGCAGACCGGCGCGGCAGATCTCCGCCATGTACGCGGCCTCGTTCAGACCCAGGCCGAGGAGCGCGGCCATGAACGGGGTCATGACGTCGACCATCTCGTCCTTGTAGATCGGACCGAGATTCAGCGTGGGGAAGATCAGCGCCAGGTTGAACCAGAGCAGGAGCTGGACGTAGACCGGGGTCCCGCGGAAGAACCAGATGTAGACCCAGGCCACCCAGCTCGTCACCGGGTTCTTGGAGAGCCGCATGACGGCCAGGATCACGCCGAGGACCACGCCCATGATCATCGAGAGGACGCTGATCAGCAGGGTGCGGCCGGCGCCCTTGAGGACCGTGTCGTCGAACACGTAGTCGCCGACCGCGGACCACTGGATCTTGTCGGCCGTGGCGAACGCGTTGACCAGCAGGCCGACGAGCGCCAGCACGACGACCGCGCTGACGTAACGGCCCCAGTGGCGCACCGGGACGGCCTTGATCGCCTCGGGGGCGACGGAGGCGGCGGAGGCCTCCTTGGAGACCGGCGGCGTCGCGTCCGCCGGCTCCTTCTCGAACTTGTCAGTCACCGTGACTGCCCTTCAGAGGTACTGGGGTCCGTCACTTGCCGCCGTTGATCGCGGCCTTGTCGATGGCGCCGGACTGGGCGCCCCACTTGTCGAGGATCTTCTTGTACGTGCCGTCCTCGATGATCGCGTTGACGGCCGCCTCCAGCGCGGAGGTGAGCTCCTTGTTGTCCTTGTTCACGGCGATGCCGAACGGACCGGCGTCGACCTGCTCGCCGACGACCTCGAAGGCGTTGCCGCCGTCGGCCTTGCGGGCCAGGTCGACCGCGACCGGGTAGTCGTTGACACCGGCGACGGCGCCGCCCGACTTCACGCGGGTCTGGGCCTCGGTGTCGTTCTCGAACGACTCGATGTCGATCGCCTTCTTGCCGTCCTTCTTACAGGCCTTGGACTGCGACTGGAGGGCGGCCTCGTACGTCGTACCGCGCTGCACGGCGGCGGTCTGGCCGCAGAGGTCCGCGATGGACTTGATGCCCTTCGGGTTGCCCTTGGCGACGTAGACGGCGGTGCCGGCCTTGAAGTAGTCGACGAAGTCGACACCCGGGCCGAGCTTCTTGCCCTTGTCGTCCAGGCCCTCCTGACGCTGCTTGGTGTCCGTCATGGAGGACATCGCCAGGTCGTAGCGGCCCGAGTTCAGCGCGGTGATCAGGCCGTCGAAGGAACCGGAGGTGAACTTGAACTCCACGCCCAGCTTCTCGCCCAGGGCGTTGGCGATGTCGATGTCGACACCGACGATCTTGCCGCCCTCCTGGTACTCCATGGGCGCGTACTCGGCGTTGGTGCCGGCCTTGATGACGCCGGCCTTCTGGATGCCCGCGGGCAGCTTGTCGAAGAGCGGAGCCTTGCTGGAGGACGCGCTCTCCTTGGTGCCGCCGTCGCCGCTGTCATTCGTCTGGTCACCGCAACCGGCGAGAAGCAGGGCGCCTGCGACCGCGATCGAGCCGACCGCTGCGAACCGGGAGCGAGCGGCGGTCGTACGACGGGTGGAGCTTGCGGTCATGGTGGGTTCCTCCGGCGGATGGGTGGAGTTGCCGATGGGGCGGGCTTCTGCCGATGGGGTCGGCAGGGGCCTTGGTTTCCTAGGTCGACGAGAGCACACGCCTTCGAGTGCCGCGACCTCGTGTGATTACGGCATCTTGCCATTCGGACTGCGCCATTCAGGGGCCCAGCCATGTCAAAATCGGATAACGGGTGACCCCCGAACCGCATCAGGTCGGACATCAAGTCCGCACCTCTTGCAGGAATCTCTCCTTCCGGCCGGAGGATCTTCGGCGCATCTCACGATGCGAGCGCCGACCTCCTGGCGTGCGCGACAGCTCGACCCGCTGTCAAGAGGGTGTCGAGGACGTGTCCCCATATTTGTTCATGATTCATGTCACCGATATGTGATGTGCGAGGTCCGTCATGTGACCTTGCACGTATTGGACTCGTCGCAGGTGCCGTCCGTCCGGTAAGAAGGTTCTTTACACCCCTCATCCGGGGCTCAGGGCGCGTGTGCGGCGCGCCCGTCGTGCACGGCCCGTACGCATCACCGACACAGGGCCGTACGCGGTGCCCGCCCACTTCTCAACCAGGAGTGGCCACCCTCAAACCATGAATATCTAAGGGGTAGAACAAGTGGCAGCGGAGATCGTCAATCCTCGCAGCGACAGCGATACGGGCCAGGACAGCGGGGCGGAGCCCCTCGATTCCTTCGACCCCGCGTTCGCGCTGCACCGCGGCGGCAAGATGGCAGTGCAGGCCACCGTGCCGATCCGCGACAAGGACGACCTGTCCCTCGCGTACACACCCGGCGTGGCGAAGGTGTGCAGCGCCATCGCCGAGCAGCCCGAGCTCGTCCACGACTACACGTGGAAGTCGTCCGTCGTCGCCGTCGTGACCGACGGCACGGCGGTCCTCGGACTCGGTGACATCGGGCCCGAGGCCTCCCTTCCGGTCATGGAAGGCAAGGCCATCCTCTTCAAGCAGTTCGGCGGCGTGGACGCGGTGCCGATCGCGCTGGACTGCACGGACGTCGACGAGATCGTCGAGACCGTGGTCCGCCTCGCTCCCTCCTTCGGCGGGGTCAACCTGGAGGACATCTCGGCACCGCGGTGCTTCGAGATCGAGAAGCGCCTCCAGGAGCGCCTCGACATCCCGATCTTCCACGACGACCAGCACGGCACGGCCGTCGTGACGCTGGCGGCCCTGCGGAACGCGGCGCGGCTGAGCGGCCGGGAGATCGGCCAGCTCCGTGCGGTCATCTCCGGCGCCGGCGCGGCCGGTGTGGCGATCGCCAAGATGCTCGTCGAGGCCGGCATCGGGGATGTGGCGCTGGCCGACCGCAAGGGCGTCATCTCGACGGACCGCGCGGACCTCACGGACGTCAAGCGCGAGGTCGCCTCCTTCACCAACAAGGCGGGCCTGACCGGCTCCCTGGAGGACGCCCTGGCCGGCGCCGACGTCTTCATCGGCGTCTCCGGCGGCACGGTGGCCGAGGAGGCGGTGGCGTCGATGGCAGAGGGCGCCTTCGTCTTCGCCATGGCCAACCCGAACCCCGAGGTGCACCCGGACGTCGCGCACAAGTACGCGGCGGTCGTGGCCACGGGTCGCTCGGACTTCCCGAACCAGATCAACAACGTCCTCGCGTTCCCCGGCATCTTCGCCGGCGCGCTCCAGGTGCGGGCCTCCCGCATCACCGAGGGCATGAAGATCGCGGCGGCGGAGGCGCTGGCGTCGGTGGTCGGCGACGACCTCGCCGCCGACTACGTCATCCCGTCCCCGTTCGACGAGCGGGTCGCTCCGGCGGTCACGGCGGCGGTCGCCGCGGCGGCTCGCGCGGAGGGTGTGGCTCGCCGCTGAGGTGAGATGCGCCGAGGCGCGTGAGCGCCGCGTTGCGTGAGCGCCGCGTTGCGTGAGCGCTGAGGTGCGTGAGCGCTGAGGTGCGTGAGCGCTGAGGTGGCCCCGTTCGGCTTGATGCCGGGCGGGGCCACTTTTTACTCGGCGGCGAGGCCGTTCGGGTGGTGGTGAGGTCCGTGGCAAGAGGGTGTGTGTCACAGGGCTCTCCGGTTCCCTCAAGACGCGCGGGAACCTATCGTCACCTTCATGTTCGCTGCCTACGCCGCCCGCATCGACCGTGACCAGCCGCTCTCCGGACTCGAGTTGGGGGAGCGTCCGGCTCCCGAGGCCCGCTCCGGCTGGAGCGTGATCAACGTCAAGGCCGCCTCCCTCAACCACCACGACCTCTGGTCCCTCAAGGGCGTCGGCATCACGGACGACCTGCTGCCGATGATCCTCGGCTGTGACGCCGCCGGTCTCGACGAGGACGGCAACGAGGTCGTCCTGCACTCGGTGATCGGCCAGAGCGGCCACGGCGTCGGCCCCAAGGAGCCCCGCTCCATCCTCACCGAGCGCTATCAGGGCACCTTCGCCGAGCAGGTCACCGTGCCGACCTGGAACGTCCTGCCCAAGCCCAAGGAACTCTCCTTCGCGGAGGCGGCCTGTCTGCCCACGGCGTGGCTGACGGCGTACCGCATGCTCTTCACCAACGCCGGTGTACGGCCCGGCGACTCGGTCCTCGTCCAGGGCGCCGGCGGCGGGGTCGCCACGGCCGCGATCGTGCTCGGCAAGGCGGCCGGGCTGCGTGTCTTCGCGACCAGCCGGGACGAGGCCAAGCGCAAGCGGGCCGTCGAGCTGGGGGCCGTGGAGGCGGTGGAGTCCGGTGCGCGGCTGCCGCAGCGGGTCGACGCCGTCATCGAGACGGTCGGCGCGGCCACCTGGTCGCACTCGGTGAAGTCGCTGAAGCCGGGCGGCACGCTCGTGATCTCCGGTGCGACGAGCGGTGACCGGCCCTCGCATGCCGAGCTGACCCGGATCTTCTTCCTGGAGCTCAAGGTCGTGGGCTCGACGATGGGCACCAAGGACGAGCTGGAGGACCTGCTGTCCTTCTGCGCCGCCACCGGGGTCCGCCCGGTCATCGACGAGGAGCTCCCGCTGGACCGGGCCCGGGAGGGCTTCGAACGGCTGGCGTCGGGCGAGCAGTTCGGCAAGATCGTGCTCACGAACTCCTGAGCCCCGGTCGCTCGGTCGCTCGGTCGCTCGGTCGAGAGGCGGGTCCGGACGCCGGGCCCGCCTTTTTCATACCCCGGTTGTCAACTTTGGTTGACGCTGTGAGGGTGTCAACGTAAGTTGACACCATGACCGAAGCAACGGATCTCGCCGAACGGGCGGGCGACCGCGACCCCCGGGTCGGCCTGCGGGCCGTCGCCGCGCTGCGCCGGCTCCTCGAACAGCTGGAGTCGGTGCAGGTGCGCAGCGCGCGCAACCAGGGCTGGTCGTGGCAGGAGATCGCCGCGGAACTCGGTGTGACCAGGCAGGCCGTGCACAAGAAGTACGGGAGGCATTGATGTTCGAGCGGTTCACGAAGGACGCCCGGGCCGTGGTGACGGGTGCGGTCGCGCATGCGGAACAGCACGGGTCGGAGACCGTCGACGCCGAGCACATGCTCCTGGCGCTGCTCGACCGGGAGGGCAGCCGGGCGTCGTTCGCGCTCGCCTCGGTCGGGGGTGCGGGGTGGCTGGAGTCGGTACGGGAGGCGCTGGGCGAGGCCCGTCGGCGCGGTGGGCTGTCGCAGGCCGACACCGACGCGCTGGCCGGACTCGGGATCGACGTGTCGGAGATCGTCGCCCGGGTCGAGGAGGCGCACGGCGTCGGTGCGATGTCCGGCGACCGTACGGGGGCGGGGCGGTGGCCCGGGTGGTCGGGACGCCGCCCGTTCAGCCGGAGCGCGAAGGACGTGCTCGTACGGGCGCTGCGCGTCGCCGTCGGCCACAAGGACCGCCACGTCGGCGACGAACACCTCCTCCTCGCCCTGACCACCGGGCCCGGAGTCCCCGCCGAGGTCCTCGCGGCTCACGGTGTCACGTACGAGGCGCTGACCCGCGTGCTCTACGGCGGGGGAGAGGCCAAGGCGGGCTGAGGGGCGGGAACGGGGCCCCCGCGCGGCGGCGACGGGAAGGGGCTCCCTTTGGCGCCGCCGCACTGCTGCCCAGGTCGCCCGCATCGCCCGGAGGTGATGCCGGCGGTGTCCAGGAGGTGATGCCGGCGGTGTTCAGTCCCTCCGTGTCCTCAGCAACGCCCCGATGTGAGCCGCCGCCGTCGACAAGTGGCGGCGGGCGTCGCGGAGTTGGTCCTGGGTGACGCCGTGGTCGCGGGCCGCGTCGCGGATGTCGTCGCGGAAGCGGTCGAGGAGGCGGTCCAGGTCGCGGGCCGGTTCGCCGGTGCCCGTGTCGTGGGCCCAGGCCGGTTCGTAGTCGGCGGGGAAGTCCTCCGGGGTCTGGGAGTACTCGGGTGCCGACGCCGGGGCGGACTTCGCGGACTGCCTGCCGTGCCGGTCGTCGCCGGTCCGGCCGAACCCGAAGTCCTTCCCGAACTCCTTGCCGAAGTCCTTCCCGAACTCACCGAACTCCTTGGCCAGTTCGGTCAGCCCCTCACGCACCCCCGTCGGCCAGTCGCCCCGCGCGAAGTGGTCCTGCACCTGCTCCTGGACCCGCCGGGCGATCCGCTGCACCTCCTCCTGCGCCTGCTCCCGCGCCCGCTCCTGCGCCTCCTTGGCCTGCCGCCGGGCCCGCTGGGCCTCCTCGCGGGCCCGCCTGCTCTCGTCCTTGGCGCGCCGGGCCTGCTCCTTCCACTCCTGCTTGACGCGGCGCATCTCCTCCTTGGCCGCGCGCCACGACTCCTTGTCCCCGTACTCCCCGAAGTCCCCGAGGGTGCCGTCCGGTTCGGAGCCGGCCCCACGGCCGGTGCCACCGCCGCGGCGGGCCTCGGAGGCGGCCGCGCGCATCTCGCGCCGCAGATCACCCGCCGCGCCCCGCACATCGGCCCGGATCTCGGCGGCGAGCTCGGCGACCGACTCCCGGATCTCCAGCTCCAGGTCGGCCAGTTCACCGCTGCGGTCGGCCAGCTCGGCGCGGCCCGCGTCCGTGATGGCGTACACCTTGCGGCCGCCCTCGGTGGTGTGCGTGACCAGGCCCTCGGCCTCCAGCTTGGCCAGCCGGGGGTAGACGGTGCCGGCCGAGGGCGCGTAGAGCCCCTGGAAGCGTTCCTCCAGCAGCCGTATCACCTCGTAGCCGTGCCGTGGGGCCTCGTCGAGCAGCTTCAGCAGGTAGAGGCGGAGGCGGCCGTGGGCGAAGACGGGGGGCATGTCAGAGCACCTTCTTGTCGGTCGTGCCGTCGGCCGGGGTGGCAGCGGTGGCGTCAGGGGTGGCCGTGTCCTCGGCGGCGTCACCCGGGCCGGAAACGGAATTGTCCCCCGAGTCGCTCTTCGGCCGGTCCACCGGGTCGGAGTCGTCCACCGGGTCGGCGTCCACCACGAGGTGCTCCACACGGCGTCCGGCGTGATCGTCCGTCCCGCCTCCGCCGCCTTCCGTCACGCGCTCCACCCGGTGCTCGGCGTGCCCGTCGGCGGTGCCGCCGTTCTCCCAGCCGCTGTCCTCCTCCTCGTCCTCCCGGGGTGGCCGGTGCAGCAGGGCGATCGAGCCGGAGACCGTGGTCGCGCGGAGCTTGCCGGTGCCGGCGCCGAGGCGGCCGGTGACCTTGTGGGCGCCCCACTGGCCGTGCACCCGGAGGCCGTCGAAGGCGTTGGAGATGGTGCCGCTGGCGGTGTTGGCCTCCACCTCGGCGTCGGCCGGCTGCGGCAGCCGGATCGCGATCTCGCCGGAGACGCTGGTCAGCCGGACGTCGGTGGGGCCGTTCGGATCGAGGTCCACGATCATCGAGCCGCTGACCGAGTCGGCCTTGACGGAGGAGCCCGAGCCCTCGACGACGGTGAGGTCCCCGGAGACCGAGTTGAAGCGGAGGTCGCCGGTGACGGCCTGGGCCTCCAGGTTCCCGGAGACGGTGTCGGCGCGGACCGGGCCGGAGAGCCCGACCAGGGTGGTGTCGCCGGTGACGCCCTTCACCGACGAGGCCCCGCGGATGCCCGAGACGACGGCCCCGGCCCCCACCACGCCGACCTCCACGCGCGTGTCGGCCGGTACGGCCAGCGAGACGACGGCGCTGCGCCGCCAGCCCTTGCGGTCGAGCCACTTCAGGAAGCCCTTCCAGGGCAGGTCGTCGTAGGCGACGGTGAGGGTGCCGCCCTCCTGGTTCACGACCAGGGGTGGGCCCTCAAGCTCGGAGACCTCCAGGCGGGCGGAACCTTCGTCGGTCCCCACGACGTTCACCGTTCCGTTGACGATGCGTACGTGCAGCTCGCGCACCGGCTCGTCGAACGACAGCTTCCCGGGCTCCGAGACGGACCACTCGGACATGGCACTGACCTCCCCGTGACAAAGACACGCGACCCACGACACGACGCGGCACGGCATCACACCGCACACGCCATATCGCGTCTTCCGTCATTCACGATATATCGCGGTCACGGAAAGTCAAGACACCCGTTCTGGCGACCCTGGACCCCCCAAAAGTGCTCAAGTCACTCATATCGCCCTAGCGTGTGAGCATGCCGACGGAACCCTCCGCTCCCGCCCCCGCCTCCGGCGCCCTGCTCCTGTGCCGCGCGGAGCCCGAGGCCGTCGCCCCCGCGGCCCAGCTGCTCCGCGAGCGCATGCTGCTCACCCGCGCGGGCCGGGACTGGAGCGCCCTCGTCCCCGAGGGCAGGCCCTGGCGTGACGCCGGCGAGCCCGTCGACCGCGTCCTCACCGGATGGGCCACCGCCCTCGCCGTCGGCGCTCCCTGGCCCGTTCTCGCCCTGTGGTGGGACGCCGAGCGCAGCGGCTACACCCTCGCCTCCGGCTTCCGCCGCCCCGTCGGCTACGTGTGGCTCGCGAACGGCACCCCGGCCGGCGAGGACGAGGCGATGCGCACCTTCGCCGCCCGGCTGGGCCTCGACCCCGTCCTGGACGTGCAGTCCCTGGACCAGCTGACGAAACCCGACTCCGCCGCCGACGCCCGCGCTCGCCTCACCGGCCTGCTCGCGGTCCTCACGCGCGCGGGCCTCACGCTCCCCACCGGCCTCACCCCCGGCGAACCCGCCGACCGCCTCCGCGAGGCCGCCCGCGCCCGGCCGGACGCCCGCCCCGTCGAGTGGGAGGGCTGGCAGGAGACGGTCCGCGCCGAACTCGAAGTCGTCGCGGGCCACCGCCTGGCCCCCTGGCTCCCCTGGTCCGGCGACCCCAGGGCACGCGCCCTGGCCCTCGCCCAGGTGGCCGCCGGCCTCCCCCTCACCGCCTTCGGCCTACGCCGCCGCAGCAGCGGCTGGATCACGGCGGGGGCGCTGCTGCTCGCGCACGGGGCGCTGGGCCTGGCGTACGACCTGACGCACCCCCGCGACTGAGACCCCGCGCCCAACGAAAAGCGGAGCACCCCCAAGGGGTACCCCGCTCCTCGCGACAGCCCTACGGCCTACTCGTCGTCCTCGTCGTCGTCCAACCGGGCCAGCCAGGTCGCCAGCCGCTCCACCGGCACCTCGAAGTCCGGATTGAGATCGACGAACGTACGCAGCTGCTCGGCGAGCCACTCGAAGCTGACCTCCTCCTCGCCGCGCCGCTTCTCGAGCTCTTCGATGCCTCGGTCGGTGAAGTACACGGGTGCTCTCCTGCATTCGTACGGACTGCTGACACCAGCCTACGTACCGAGCTCCTGCTCCTCGGCTTCGATCCAGGCGAGCAGGCGCCGGAACCGGGTCGCGCGGGCAGGGCGCAGTCCTCCCTTCTCGAGCAGCTCCCTTGTCCAGGTGGCCGCGTCCCGGGTGGCGTCGGCCGCTTGCATGTCGTAGAGCAGGGTGAAGTAGAGGCCGTCGAGCGCCTCCGCCTGCTCCAGCATGTGACGCCACAGATGCATCGCGGCATCGCGTCTTCCGAGTGCGGCGCACTCCGCGGCGAGCTCACGGGTGTGGTCCCAGGACAACCAGGTCTGCTGTGTCGCGGTGTGAACGGCCAAGGGAACCGCGTCGGTGCCCTCGACTTCGAGCAGGGTTCTGAGACCCGCCATGACCGCCGGTCGGTCCGCAGAGGGGAGGGCAACGAGAGCGCGGCCCAGCTCGCTGAGCACGGGCAACAGCCGGTCGCGCTCCTGCTTGCAGTCCGGAAGCGCCGAAGTCACCGCCCACAGCCAGTGGCTGTTCACGCCCAGGGCGGGCGTGGACCGCCAGATCTCCAGCAGATCCTCACCGGCGGCGACGCCCCGGGTTTTGACGATGATGCGGACGGCACGCTCGTAGTTCTCCCTGTAGTAGGCGTTCGGTGTCCGCAGAGCGAGTTCGGCGATCTCGTCCGCCTCGTCGCGAGCACCGGCGTCGAAGAGCGCCTGGGCGACCGAGGAGCGATCGTGCGACAAGACGCGCCGCCCCCTGTCGGTGGCCCGCATCACGGCTTCCGCGGCCGACGGGCCTTCGGCGGCCAGCCATGCCTCGGCAGGATCGTCCGCGTAACCGAGGTACCAGCCCGGCTGGCCGAGCGCCTTCCGCGCCCACGCCACCGCGTCCTCGGCCGCATCAAGTTTGGCCAGGGCCGCACTGAGCTGGGAAGCGACCCAAGGGTAGTGGCCGGAGTCTGCGGAGCAGTGGGCGAACGTGTCCTTGATCTCGGCGAGTGCTTCCTGCCCTTGTGCCTTGATCAGGGTTTCGGCCGCCCAGTCCAGCGGTTTCGGCCACACGGGGTAGGACGCGAGGAGCTTTCGGGCGAGCTGTACGGCGGCTGCGATCTCGCCGAACTTCACCAGCACCTCGCCGGCGGCCACGTAGCTGAACATGTCGAAGGCCGGCCGTTCGAGGATCAGCGCCACGATGGATGCAGCTACTTGGTCTGTGGTGCCGTGCGGAGCCGTCGTGAGCCAGGACTCCGTGAGCTGCCGGACCGTGTCAGACCGCAGGGTGTGATCGGCCAGAGCCGTGCGTGCGAGCCTGTCCACGTCCTCGGCCAGGTCGAGCCGGGCAAGGGCCTCCGCCGCGGCCCCTGCCACGGAAGGCGACTCAGCCGGGTGACCGAGGACCTCCCGTGCCCGGTCGCCCACCGCCTCCATCGCCCAGGGTCCGAGGGTGACGGCGACTTCGGCCGCCTTGTCCAGCCAGTTGTGGATCCCACCCAGAACGTCCCTCAGCAGCTCTTCGCTGACGGCAGCCGGTCTGAAACGGCTGAGCGCCCTGATGGCGAGCAGCCGGTCGGCGCCCGCCAGATGCACCTGCTCTGCAATGTCCTTCAGCCGCTCGGCGACACCAGGAATGTGACCGAGGCTGCCCAGCGCGTCGAATGCCGCCTCGCGCGCGGTCGCGTTCCATGTGCAGCGTGCGATGTACGTGAGGCGTTCGATCAGCCGATGGCAGTGCTGCTCGCCGAACTGGACACCCTCGGCGAGCAGCAGGCCGGCCACCAGGGGGCGGTGGTGGCCTCCCGCTGCCCCGGAGTGCAGGCGGTCCGCGAGCAGATCCGGATCACACTCCTCGCGCTTGGCCCACAGACACAGAACGAAGACCGCGAGTGTTTGGTCGTCGTCCTGGGCGGCACGCCAGAACCAAGATTCGAAGTCAGGGAAGTCCGTTGGCATGTCGGCGGCGTACGCCTCGGCAGCGAAGTACTCGGCGAAGGAGTGATGCAGAAAGCGGAATCCGTTCTCCTCGCTCACGAGCAGGCCCGTGCCTCTGAGGAAGTCCGGCAGATCGTCCCGCCAGCCGGGAAGTCCGTCGAGGGACATGGGCGCGTTCTTCCGCACCCAGTTCGCGGCAGCGACCAGGAGCGGTCCGTCCGTCTCCAGCCGGTGACGGCCCAGGACGCGGAGAACGGCACGCTTGTGACGGCCCAACCACAGATGCAGCGCCAGCCGGTCCGGGTCGTCGTGCAGCCGGCGGCGCAGTGCGCTCGGCCCCGTGCGGTCGTCGGACGTACCTTGGATCAACAGGCGGTCGAGGAAGCTCTCGTACAGGCTGACTCGATTGGTGGGCAGCGGACGGTGTGGGCTCACTGTGGCGCTCACCGCAGCGATCGTGGCGAGCAGGGGATTGCGCACGAGTTCACGCAACCGGCTGTCGTCCGTATCCTTGCGAAACCGGTCCGCCGCCGCCTGAGCCGGGTGAGGATCCTCGAACTGCGCGTGGAACCATTTGTCGGCGAATTCCCGCAGTTCCTCCGCTCCGAACAGGTCCAAGGCGTATTCGCCGAGCGTTGCTGTGCGCAACGGGGCCAGTTCGGCCTCCGGGAGGGGCCTGCTGGTGATGACGAACCGGTAGTCCCCGCTGGTACGCGCGTACTGCGCGATCGACTTGACGACGGCCTTGCGGGCGTCGTAGTCGGTGATCTCGTCCAGACCGTCCAGCAGGATGAGCCATCTCGCGCCGTTCACTCTGCCTTGAAAGAGCCACGGAGCGGGGTCCGCGATCAGGCTTGCCCCCATGCTGCGGCGCACGGCGCGGTCCAACGTCTTGCTCCACGAGGCGGCCTCCCCGACCAGCGTGTGCGCGGCGACCCGCACCGGCACCACCGGCTCCGAGACCGGTGCCGAAGCACTGGTTTCCTGGCGCAGCCATATGCGGGCCAGAGTCCAGGCCAGATGGCTGGTCAGAGTCGACTTACCAGCGCCGGGTTCGCCGGTGATCAACAGGTGTTCGTGCCGGGCGAGTGCGTCCTGGACCGGCAGACGGGCTTCGACCCGGAGGGAATCGGCTCCGGCGTTCGGCTCGTCGCGCGGCTCGCCGGCATGGTGTTCGGCAGTCCCTGGGGAGATGGTGCGTGGCGTGCGGACCCGTTGGCGCACGTACACCATCGACAGCGGCGGCTCCTCGACGCCGAGCATGTCGTACGGCAGTCGCTCCACCGCTCGCGCCTGAGCCTCCAACAGCGTCTTCAACGACAGGCTGGGTAAGGGAAGTTCGCTCCAAGAGGTCAGTTTTGGCGCGTGCGCGGTGCGAGCGGCGTCGGCGGCCCGGTCCATGGCCTCCTTGGCGCGAGTCCAGATAGGTTCCACCTCGGCCGGGTCCCGCCCCAGCGCCACGGCGTACGCCTTGACCTGCCGGATGGCGTACAGCCGGGTGGCGTTGCTGATGCCGTACACGACGTTCCTGGTCGCCAAATCGGCGCGTACGACGGCGTTGAGGCTCTGATAGCCGGCACCCTCGACGGCCTGGGTGAACCAGTCCGCCAACTCCTCCAGTTCCGGGTGGCGTTGTTGATCCCCCTTAGGTGGACGCCCTCCTGGCATGTTGCTCCTCGCTGACGCCCGTGTTTCCCGGTGTTTCCCAGCGTAGAGGGAAACTCCTGCCCTCTCCCAGAGTTGGAGATGTCCGCCAAAGCCGCCCCGCTCAACGGGAGTTGTCGACCTCATGACGCCGCTTGCCACCCTCGATCCAGTGCTCACCGTTGGGCTGGCCCTGGTGAGCGCTCTGACCGCTCTGGCCCGCGCTTGGATCGCCCATCGGACCGTCGTCCGCAAGGAGGTGGAGCACACTGAGCGGACGCGGATCGCGGTCACCGACACCGACAGCACCGACCGGGCCGCGGTGGTACGGGCCAGTGCCGAACTTGAGGCGGCGGCAAGGCCGTTGCCCGCGGGGCGCCGCAAGACACGCAGCCCATGACAGTCGTATACACACGGAAGGGCCCGGCCCCCAGGGAACCGGACCCTTCCGTCATGCCGGATTCAGAGGCTCACGCCTCGAACACCTCACGCACCAGCTGCTCCTGCTCGGCCTGGTGCCGCTTCGCGGAACCGACGGCCGGGGACGAGGAGTGCGGGCGGGAGATGCGGCGCAGGCGCTCCCCGTGGGGGACGTCGGCGCCGACCGCCAGGTCGAGGTGGTCGATCAGGTTGAGCGCGATGAACGGCCAGGCACCCTGGTTCGCCGGCTCCTCCTGGGCCCACAGGTACTTCTCGGCGTTCGGGTACTTGGCGATCTCGGCCTGGAGCTCGGCACCCGGCAGCGGGTACAGGCGCTCGATCCGGATGATCGCCGTGTCCGTGATGCCGCGCTTCTGACGCTCGGCCTCCAGGTCGTAGTACAGCTTGCCCGCGACGAACACGACCTTGCGGACCGCGGCCGCGTCCACCGACGTGTCGCCGATGACCGGGCGGAACTGACCCGACGTGAACTCCTCCGTCTTCGACGCGGCGGCCTTCAGGCGCAGCATCGACTTCGGGGTGAAGACCACCAGCGGCTTGTGGTGCGGGTTGTGCACCTGCCACCGCAGGAGGTGGAAGTAGTTCGACGGCAGGGTCGGCATCGCGACCGTCATGTTGTTCTGGGCGCAGAGCTGGAGGAACCGCTCGACACGGGCCGAGGAGTGGTCCGGGCCCTGGCCCTCGTAGCCGTGGGGGAGGAGGAGGGTGACGCCGGAGGTCTGGCCCCACTTCTGCTCCGCCGCCGAGATGTACTCGTCGACCACCGTCTGCGCGCCGTTGACGAAGTCGCCGAACTGCGCCTCCCACATCACGAGCGCGTCGGGGCGGGCCAGCGAGTAGCCGTACTCGAAGCCCATGACCGCGTACTCGGAGAGCAGGGAGTTGTAGACGTTGTAGCGGGCCTGGTCCTCGGCGAGGTACTGGAGCGGGGTGTACTCCTCGCCCGTCTCGCGGTTGATGAGGACCGCGTGGCGCTGGCCGAAGGTGCCGCGCTGGGAGTCCTGGCCCGACAGGCGGACCGGGGTGCCCTCCAGGAGCAGCGAGCCGACGGCGAGGGTCTCGCCCATGCCCCAGTCGATCGTCCCGTCCTCGACCATCGCCGCCCGGCGCTGGAGCTGCGGCAGCAGACGCGGGTGGACGTGGAAGGTGTCGGGGATGTTGACCTGGGACTCGGCGATCCGCTTCACGACCTCCGTGGAGATCGCGGTGTTCACGGCGACCGGGAACTCCGCCTGCGGGTCCGACACCGGGCCGGTGGCCGGCTGGGAGACGGCCTCGCGGACCTCGGTGAAGACCTTCTCCAGCTGGCCCTGGTAGTCCTGGAGCGCCTGCTCGGCCTCTTCCAGGGTGATGTCGCCGCGACCGATGAGGGACTCGGTGTAGAGCTTGCGCACCGAGCGCTTCTTGTCGATCAGGTCGTACATCAGCGGCTGGGTGAAGGCCGGGTTGTCCGACTCGTTGTGACCGCGGCGGCGGTAGCAGATGAGGTCGATCACGACGTCCTTGTTGAACGCCTGGCGGAACTCGAAGGCCAGACGGGCAACGCGGACGACCGCCTCGGGGTCGTCGCCGTTCACGTGGAAGATCGGCGCCTCGATCATGCGGGCCACGTCCGTGGCGTACATCGAGGAGCGCGACGACTCGGGAGCCGCCGTGAAGCCGACCTGGTTGTTGATGACGATGTGGACGGTGCCGCCGGTGCGGTAGCCCCGCAGCTGCGACATGTTCAGCGTCTCGGCCACCACGCCCTGGCCCGCGAAGGCCGCGTCACCGTGCAGGGCGACCGGCAGGACGGTGAAGTCCGTGCCGCCCTTGTTGATGATGTCCTGCTTGGCGCGGGCGATGCCCTCGATGACCGGGTCGACCGTCTCCAGGTGGGACGGGTTGGCGGCCAGCGAGACCGTGATCTGCTCGCCGTCCAGGCCGGTGAAGGTGCCCTGGGCGCCCAGGTGGTACTTCACGTCGCCGGAGCCGTGCATCGACTTCGGGTCGAGGTTGCCCTCGAACTCGCGGAAGATCTGGGCGTACGACTTGCCGACGATGTTGGCGAGCACGTTCAGGCGGCCGCGGTGGGCCATGCCGATGACGACCTCGTCCAGGCGCGACTCGGCCGCGCTGTCGATGACCGCGTCAAGCAGCGGGATGACGGACTCGCCGCCCTCCAGGGAGAACCGCTTCTGACCGACGTACTTCGTCTGCAGGAAGGTCTCGAAGGCCTCCGCCGCGTTCAGCCGGCGCAGGATGCGCAGCTGCTCCTCGCGCTCCGGCTTGGAGTGCGGGCGCTCGACGCGGTCCTGGATCCACTTGCGCTGCTTGGGGTCCTGGATGTGCATGAACTCGATGCCGGTGGTGCGGCAGTAAGAGTCGCGCAGCACGCCGAGGATGTCGCGCAGCTTCATCATCGACTTGCCGGCGAAGCCGCCGACGGCGAACTCGCGCTCCAGGTCCCACAGGGTGAGGCCGTGCTCGGTGATGTCCAGGTCGGGGTGCTTGCGCTGGCGGTACTCCAGCGGGTCGGTGTCGGCCATGACGTGGCCGCGGACCCGGTAGGAGTGGATCAGCTCGAAGACGCGGGCGGCCTTGGTGACGTCGTCGTCGTGCGACGCGTCGATGTCCCGGAGCCAGCGGACCGGCTCGTAGGGGATACGCAGGGCCTCGAAGATGTCGTCGTAGAAGCCGTTCTCGCCGAGCAGCAGGTTCGCGACGATCCGCAGGAACTCGCCGGAGGCGGCGCCCTGGATGACCCGGTGGTCGTAGGTCGACGTGAGCGTCATGACCTTCGAGATGCCGAGCTTGTTCAGGGTGTCCTGGGAGGTGCCCTGGAACTCCGCGGGGTAGTCCATGGAGCCGACGCCCATGATGACCGACTGGCCGGGCATCAGGCGCGGGACCGAGTGGACGGTGCCGAGGCCGCCCGGGTTGGTCAGGGAGACCGTGACACCCGAGAAGTCGTCCATCGTCAGCTTGCCGTCACGGGCGCGGCGGACGATGTCCTCGTAGGCCTGCCAGAACTCGAAGAAGTTCAGCGTCTCGGCCTTCTTGATGCCCGCGACGACCAGCTGGCGGTCGCCGTTGGGCTTCACCAGGTCGATGGCGAGGCCGAAGTTGACGTGCTCCGGCTTGACCAGGGTCGGCTTGCCGTCCTTCTCCGTGAAGGAGTAGTTCATCGACGGCATGGCCTTGATGGCCTGCACCATCGCGTACCCGATGAGGTGGGTGAAGGAGATCTTCCCGCCCCGGGCGCGCTTCAGGTGGTTGTTGATCACGATGCGGTTGTCGAAGAGCAGCTTCACCGGGACCGCGCGCACGGACGTGGCCGTGGGCACCTCGATCGAGGCGTTCATGTTCTTCGCGACCGCGGCGGCGGGGCCGCGCAGCGTGACCAGCTCGGGACCCTCCGCGGACGCGGCGGCGGGCTCGGCCTTCGGCTTGGCCGCGGCGGGCTTCGCCGGAGCCGGGGCAGCGGCCGGAGCCGGAGCCGGAGCCGGGGCGGCGGCCTTGGCGGGCGCCGGAGCGGCGGCAGCGGGCTGCGCGGCCGCGGGAGCCGGCGCGGGCACCGAGGGCGCCGCAGGAGCCGCGGGAGCGGCAGGAGCCGCCTGAGCCGGGGCGGCGGGGGCCGGAGCAGCAGCCGCAGCCGGGGCGGCGGCCGCGCCCGGCTTGTAGTCGGCGAAGAAGTCCCACCAGGCTCGGTCTACCGAATTCGGGTCCTGGAGGTACTGCTGATAGATCTCGTCGACGAGCCACTCGTTCGGTCCGAACGCGGCCGCGGGGTTCTTGCCCGCTTGGTCTGCGTCGGTCGAGATGCTCGAGTTACTGGGGGACTGTGGCGACACGGCGGCAACCGCCCTCTTCCGCTTCACAAGGTGATGGACAGCGGGAATAAAGGCTACGCCTCCAAGACCCAGAAGGTCAGGCCGGGCCGGTTCATCGTCGTGTAAGTCACATCGAAAACCGTGTTTCGCCGCTGGAAATGGCGGGAAACAAGCGTGGTTCCGGTTCTCACGGCGTCACTTGGGAAGGGGTGAGCACGGCCCCTGGACGCCTGAGGCGCGGGCCTGTGGCCGATCACACGTGTCCGTCAGCGCGGACACCCGTGGATCTTGAAGCTCCACTGGGAACTTTACGTCAACTTGGCAGAGAACGAAGTCCCGGGAGAGTGACAAGAATCCTGCACCCCCGCTCGGATTCGGCCACTCCGATCCGGCCGCCGTGCAGATCCACCGCCCAGCGGGCGATCGCCAGCCCGAGCCCGGTGCCGCCGTCGCTGCCCGGACCGTGCGGCCGGGTGATGTTGCCGCGGTTGAACCGCTCGAAGACGCGGTGCCACTCCGAGCGCGGAATGCCGGGGCCCTCGTCGAGGACCTCCAGTTCGAGGGACTCGGGCAGGGAGCCCCGCCGCGCCTTCACCGTGACCCGGCCGTGCGGCGGGCTGTGCTTGACCGCGTTGTCGATGAGGTTCGCCACCACCTGGTGGATCCGCTCCGGGTCCGCGTGCGCGGTCAGCTCCGGCGGGGTCACGTCCAGGTGCAGATGCACGTCGGTGCGCGTGTGGCTGCCGGACCCGGAACTGAAGCCGGCGCGCGCCGAGGCGACCATGTTGGCCTCCTTCAGCACGCCCGACAGATACGGCCACACCTCGAAACGGCGCTTCTTCAGCGGTACGACGCCGTTGTCGAGGCGCGAGAGGTCCAGCAGCGTCTCGACAAGGCGGCCGAGCCGCTCCGTCTGCTTCAGCGCCGTACGCATCGTCTCGGGATCCGCGGGCGAGACCCCGTCCACGATGTTCTCCAGCACCGCCCTGAGGCCCGCGATGGGCGTACGGAGCTCGTGGCTGACGTTCGCCACGAGTTCCTTGCGCTGCTGTTCCTGGGCCTCCAGGTCGTCGGCCATGCGGTTGATGGTCTCGGCGAGGTCGCCCAGCTCGTCCCGGCGGTTCTCGCGGACCCGGCGGGTGTAGTCGCCGTGCGAGATGGAGCGGGCGACCGCGTTCATCTCGTCCAGCGGGGCCGTGAGCGAGTGCGCCACGAACTGGGTGATCAGCAGCGTGGCGATCATCGAGAAGACCGTGATGAAACGGATCTCCGTCTTCGTCTGCACCGCGATCATCGACAGGCCCGTGGTGATCAGGACCGAGGCGACGACCAGCGCCCCCAGCTTGGTCTTGATCGAGAACGGGCGCACGCTGCCCCAGGACTCACCGGGAGCACCCTTGGCATCCCCGGGCCCCCCGGGGCCTCTCCGTCCGGCCGGCCCCTCGCTCATGGCGTCGGCGTCTCCAGGGCGTAACCCACGCCGTGCACCGTGCGGATCCGCTCGGCGCCGATCTTCCGCCGCAGCGCCTTGATGTGGCTGTCGACCGTGCGGGTGCCGGAGGCGTCCGCCCAGTCCCACACCTCGGCCAGCAGCTGCTCCCGGGAGAGCACCGCGCGCGGGGTGTTCGCCAGGCACACCAGCAGGTCGAACTCGGTCGGCGTGAGGTGGACGTCCTCGCTCCGGACCCGTACCCGCCGCTGCGCGTGGTCGATCTCCAGCTCGCCGAGCCGCAGGATGCCGCTTCTCGGCGTCGCGGCGGCCAGCGCCGCCCGCTCCACGCGCCGCAGCAGGACGTGCACCCGGGCCGCCAACTCCCGCATGGAGAACGGCTTGGTCATGTAGTCGTCGGCGCCGACGCCGAGCCCGACCAGCATGTCGGTCTCGTCGTCCCGCGCGGTCAGCATCAGCACCGGCACCGGACGGGCGGCCTGCACCCGGCGGCAGACCTCCAGGCCGTCGAAGCCGGGCAGCATGATGTCGAGGATCAGCAGATCGGGCTGCCAGGCCTCGGCCGTGTCGACCGCCGACGGACCGTCGCCCGCGGTCTGCACGAGGAATCCCTCGGCGCGCAGCCGGGTCGCGATGGCCTCCACGATCGTCGGGTCGTCCTCGACCACCAGCACCCGGCGCTGCGCGCCCGGGGTGGCCGTAGCCGTGCCGTTGTGGGAGGTGTGTGTCTGCTCCATCGCCCGCCCCAAAAGTTGCTTTCCGGAATCAGTGGGGTGATTCCGCTCTCTGGCTTGCCTGCGCATGCTTGCGATTGACGCTTGAATGATCTGCGTCAGGGCAGCAGCGTACGGGGAGTCACCGCGCCACGGCTATCCAGGTCGGACGCCGAGATGCACGACGTCCGGAACGCCCCGGGCAACCGGGATCTCTTCGGTACGCACCTGTTGGAACCCGGCATTCCATAGGGAACTTTCAAATTCCGGAGAGGGCTGCGCCGACCACACCGCCAGCACCCCGCCCGGCCTCAACGCCCTTGCGCAGCTGGCCAGTCCGGCCGGCGAGTACAGCCCGTCGTTGCCCTCGGTGACGGTCCAGCCGGGTCCGTTGTCGATGTCCAGGCACAGCGCGTCGTACGTGTCCGATGTCTCATTGACGTAAGTGACAAGGTCCGTTTCCAGAATCTTTGCGCGTGCATCCGCCAGCGCCCGCGCGGAGAGTGCGGACAGCGGGCCGTCCCGGTGCCAGTCGATGATGGCCGCCTCCCGCTCCACGACCGTGATCCGGCCCCAGCGCGGATTCTCGGCGGCGTGCGCGAGCGAGAAGCCGACGCCGAGCCCGCCGATCAGCACGCTCGGCGCGGGCCGGTCGTCCAGCGCGGCGAGCGCGGCGTCGACCAGCAGCCGCTCCGAGCGGCCGTCCGAGGTGTCCATCAGGAAACAGCCGTTGGCGATGATCTGGAGCAACCGACCGTGCCGGCGCAGCACGACCTCGCCGTGCGGGCCCTCGCGACGGTCCAGGACTTCAGGGGTGTCGTACGAGATGGGCATCGGGTCATTTTCGCAGTTCGGCGGCTTCTGTACAGGCAATTTCGGGGTGGTGGTACGACAGCGGGGGCCTGCCCGCCGTGCGCCGGGCGGTTGTTGAGAACTGTCTGTGAATCGCGGTCCGCGTGGCGCCGGTCACAGACAGCGGGTGGGTCGGGCGCGAATCGTGGGGTGAAACGGAAGGAGTGCCTCGCGGTGGAACGGACTGAGACGGCAGGTCTTCCGGATGCCGCCGAGCTGCTCGACGGCATCCCCGCCCAGCGGACACCGGCTCCGGCCACCCGCGCGGCTCCGGCCCGCCGCCGCCCCTGGCGCCTCCTCCCCACCCCTACCGGGACCCCCTTCACCTTCGGGTACGCCGCCGTCCTCGCCGTGACCTCACTGGTCACCGAGTACGCCGACCCCGACCTCGTGCACCGCCTGCTCCAGGCCTCCAGCACCGATGTCGCGCACCTCGTGCGGACGCCGGCACTCGTGCTGCCGGCCAGTGCGCTGTGGATCGCGGGCGGGCTGCTGTCGCCGTACGCCCTCGGCTTCCTCCTCGTCCTGACCGCGCTGGAGCGGCGGATCGGCGGGGCGCGGACGGCGGTCGTCTTTCTGCTCGGGCACGTCCTGGCGACGCTGGCGACCGAGCTGCCGGTGGGGCTCGCGGTGCTGGCCGGGCATCTGCCGGACAGCTCGCTGCACCGCCTGGACTACGGCATCAGCTTCGGTGTCGCCGCGAGCTTCGGGGCGTTGGCGGGGCTGCTGCGGCCGTGGCTGCGGTGGCCGTTGCTGGTGGGGTTCGGGTGGATGCTGGTGCAGGACCTGGTGGCGCTCACCGATCCGCTGAGCGCCTGGGGGCACCTGTTCTCGCTGGTGATCGGGGTGGCTTGCTGGCCGATGGTCAGGCGGTGGGCGGGAGTTGGTCGAGGAGCTCGGTGACGATGCCCTGCGGGGTGTGCCGGGCGAGGTTGCGGTACTGGGTGCGCTGGAGGAAGTCGGGCAGGTCCAGCTTCTCCAGGCAGACCGGCACGAGGCGCACGTCCCCCTCGATGGAGTGCCGGTACAACTCCCGGGCCTCCAGCATGCAGTACTTGCTCTCCATGTACTCCTTCGACAGCAGCAGCACCCCGACCGCGGACTTGGCCAGGTTCCCCATCAGGTCGTCGAGCCAGTCCTCGCCGACCCCGATGGCGCCGTGCCGGCGGAAGTCGAAGACGTTCTGGAAGCGCTCGTTCAGCAACTGCGAGAACGTGGCGGCGTGGTCGTGGTTGGCGGAGGCGTAGCTGAGGAAGACGCGTTCGTTGCGCTTGGCGGCGGAGCGGAAGTAGTCCAGGGCCTGCGCGGTGCTGCCGATGTAGCGGGGCTGTTCGTCGATGACCCGCAGATGGGGTTCGACGGCCGCGACGAGGCCGTCGGGATCGTCCCAGCGCACGATCGCCTTGCGATGGCCGGTCGCGCTCCCGCCGTAGAGCGTCTCCTCCGGCGTCCCCGGGGCCCTGGGCGAGACGATCGGCAGCGTCGGCACGAACTGGCCGTGGGTGAAGGCGGCCACGAGATGGCCGGGCACGGTGTCCAGGTCGACGATCACCCAGTCGCAGGCCCGTAACCGGGTGAACAGGTCGAGGTCGAGACGGGGTGGCCAGGGGAGGACGACGGGCTCCCAGGAGTGTTCCTCCAGGGCCTCGGTCAGGGCGGGGGTGGCGGACCTGTTCCCGGGCGACACGACCAGACCCACCCGGCGCTGGTGGTGGGACCGCCGCCGCTGCGCCGACGCCGACAGGTGCGCCTCGGCGAGGAAACCCCGGTAGACCGACTCGACCTTCCCGGGCAGCGCGGAGTGCGTCGCCGCCTCGGTCTCCTGGGCGTCGTACGGCACGAGACGTACGCTCTCCGGAGCCCGTAACACCGGCAGCAGCCGCTGGTCGTGGAAGACCACGGTCGGCTTGCGGGCCCGTACCGCCATGCCCAACTCCAGCCGGAAGTAGCGTGCCATGTGCCGCAGCCGGGGCAGCAGATGAACTGCGCGGGGGTCGCCCGGCAGCGGATGGATGCCGACGAACCCGTCCGCGTCCCGGATCATGCGCTCCAGGCGGACGGGACTGGTGAAGGAGACCGCCTCGTCGACGCGGAACGAGACGTCCTCGGCGGAGCTGAGCAGCTCCCAGAAGTACAGGTTCTCGGCGGGGGAGTGGTAGCGGTGGCTGAGGAAGACGTTGAGCCGGGCCGGCGACTCCATCAGGCGCCTCCAGGCCCCTGCGGCGGCGTCGCCCCGCCCGGCACCCCCGTCGGCAGCCCCGGGAGCACCGGCGGCGCGGGCGGTTCCGCCTGCTTCAGGCGGTTGTACACCGCGTCGAACGTGAAGCCCGAGACATAGCCGACGGCCAGCACGAAGAACAGCAGGCGGCGGACCCCCTCGCCGGCCAGGATGTCGGGGGACGCGGCCAGTTGGGCGGAGACGAAGAGCAGGAAGGCGATCCCGCCGGCCGACATGCCGAGGACCGCCGTCCGCGCCCAGTGGGTCTCGCGGTCGAAGACGGTCCGGGTGATCGCCCCCGAGGTGCCGGTGGCCAGCGCGCCCACGATCAGCGCGCTGAGGTTGACCGCGGTGCTCGACTCGACGGCGTACGTGAGCGGGATGGTCGCGAAGCCGAGCAGAAGCAGCAGCATCCCGGTGACCGCGCCGAGCCCCGCCCGCAGGGTGGCGCCCAGCCGGGACCTGGCCTCCTCGCGCTGCTTCTCCGCGCGCCGCTCCCGCTGCGTGCCCAGCAGCCGCACCAGCCGCTGGGCGCTGCCCGGACCCCACTGCGCGCCCATGGCGGACACCTCGTCCGCCGTGGCGTGATGGGTGGACCGGTTCATGGTCTCCCAGACCTTGCGGGCGGAACCGCCGAAGGCCGCCAGCGGATACAGCGGTATCCCGAACGCGAGGCAGATCATCCCCGTGACCAGCGTCGAGCGGCCGCCGCCGACGAGGATGACCCCGTCGACGTCGCGCAGCGACCGGTAGAAGCTGACCTCCCAGTCGTTGCCCGGCTCGTACCGCAGGTCGAAGACCTCGGGCCGCTCGTCACGCAGCGGGAAGTCGATGTCGCCGTCCTCGTAGGGCGGCCGGACCTGGACGGAGCCGTCCGGCAGGTCCTCCCGGGTCAGGAAGCCGGTGACGACCCGGCTCTCGACGAACTGCGCCTCGCTGGAGTACACGATGATCCGGCACCCCTCGGCCGCGAGCTCCGCGCCGATCTCCTCGCAGGCCTTCAGCGCGTCGTCCGCGTCCGTCAGCGGCGGGTCCAGCCGCCGCCCCGGATCGGCGCTCCCCATCACAGCGATCAACGGCCCCATGAGCCATCCCCCCTTCACGCCGGCTCAGAATACGGCGTGCAGGAAGTTCTCTTCCGTCAGTTCCCGTCCGGCAAACGGGCCTTGGCCTGGACTGCCGCCAACGCCGGTAGGAGAGCCCGTTGTTCGTCCGCCGACGGATCAGGGCCGGCCGCGGTCGCCCGGCGTCCACACGTACGGCGTGGTCGTCGTCACCGCCGTGAAGCCCAGGCGGCGCAGGATGGGGGCGCTGTCGTCGGAGGCGTCGACGTGCAGGTAGGTGACGCCCCGGGCGGCGGCGAGGGCGGCGCGGGTGGCGACGAGCGCGCGGTAGACGCCCCGGCCCCGCCACGCGGCGAGCGTGGAGCCGCCCCACAGGCTCGCGAACTGGGTGCCCGCCCGGAAGGCCAGCCAGGCGGCGGAGACGACCTCGCCGTCCGCCTCGGCGACGTAGATCGCGATCTCGTCGGGGGCGGCGGCGACCCGGCCGATGAGGTCGTCCGCGAGCCAGCCCCAGTCCTGGCCCCACACGGCCGACTCCATGGCCGCGATCCGCCGCAGGTCCGCGTCGGCGGTGACGCGCCGCAGGCTCACGCCGGCGGGCAGCACCGGCTCCTGGGTGGCCATGTCGGCGGCCCGGCCGATCAGCACCGTCTCCCGGTCCTCCGCTACGAACCCCGCCGCGCGGAGTCGCGTGGTGAGGTCGGCGGGGGTGTCGTGGCTGCGGGTCTTCCACTCCACCGCCTCACCCCGCCCGGCGAAGAAGTCCCGCTGCCGGATGATCAACCGGTCCAGTTCCGCGCCCTCCAGGCCGAGTTCGCGCGGTCCGCTCACGAACCCGCGGAACTGTCCGACGATCCGCAGCAGCGGCCCGTCCTTCTCGTACGTCACCCCGACCGGCGGGGTGGGCGGCGCGCCGCGCATCTGGTCGTCGTAGGCGGCGAGGAAGGTCTGTGTATCGGTCACGGGGTGAACGTACGGGGTGTCGGGGAGGGGGCAACTTCTTTTCCGCGCCCTCCGCTTGCCCCGGCCTCAGCCCCCGGTGTACTTCGCGCTCGTCAGCAGCGCCGACACCGTCCACCCCAGCGACTCGTACAACGCCCGTCCCTCGGGCGTCCCCGCCAGCACGCACCGTTCCGCCCCCTGCTCCAGCGCCGCCCGCTGGAGCGTGCGCATGACGAGGGTGCCCAGGCCGCGGCGCCGGTGGGCGGGGGACGTGGCGATCTGGTCGGCGACCGCGGTGGCGCCGGTCGGGGCGAGCTGGCCCCGGGCCGCCCAGGAGCCGTCGGGGCCGGCGATCATCGTGCGGACGACCCCGCCGCGGGACCAGGTGCGCTGCCGGTAGCCGTCCGGGACCCGGAGGTCCGCCGCGTCGCGCGTCAGCGGGAGGGTCATCAGGTACCCGGGCTCCGGGTCGATCCACCAGTCCGCGCCCAGCCAGTCGCCCACCACGGCCGGGTCCCGGAACACCTTGAGCCACACCCCGGCCCCGGTCACCGCCTCGGCGACCTTGCGTACGGCCGCCTCGTCCACGCCGTCGCCGACCGCGCCGAAGACATGCCGGGTGACGTGCCCCTCCATGCCCATGTCGATCGTGCAGCCCCAGGGCTCCACCACCGGCGGGGCCGCCCCGCGCGAGACGACCCACCCGTCCACCCAGGCCCGCACGGTCTCGTCCACGACATCTCCTTGTAATGGGTGGAATGCTTCAGCGGTTATTACCGTTGGTGACGATACGTGGACTGTCGTCCACCCCGACAGAGGTGATCGCTCACAGCGAACGCGCCCGGGGGAACAATCAAAGGCTCACGTGCATTGAGTCGGCATAGCTCAACTTGACTGCCGAAGGGGAGATCATGGCTTCGACGTCCACACCGCTCACTCTGCCTGTGCTGCCGCTCGACGACGAGGTCGTGCTGCCCGGAATGGTGGTGCCGCTGGACCTGAACGACGCCGACGTGCGTGCCGCGGTGGAGGCCGCGCAGGCCGCCGCCCGTTCGGAACCCGGCAAGCCGAAGGTCCTGCTGGTGCCAAGGATCGACGGAACCTACGCGAGCACCGGCGTGCTCGGCACCGTGGAGCAGGTCGGCCGGCTGGCCGACGGCGACCCGGGCGCGCTCATCCGCGGCCGGGGCAGGGTGCAGATCGGTGCGGGAACCACCGGCCCGGGCGCCGCCCTGTGGGTCGAGGGGACCACGATCGACCAGTCCGTCCCGGAACCGCTGCCCGGCCATGTCGCCGAACTGGTCAAGGAGTACAAGGCGCTCGCCACCGCCTGGCTGCGCAAGCGCGGCGCCTGGCAGGTCGTCGACCGTGTCCAGGCCATCGACGACGTGTCGGCCCTGGCCGACAACTCCGGTTACTCACCGTTCCTGACCACCGAACAGAAGGTCGAGCTGCTGGAGACCGCCGACCCGGTCGCCCGCCTCAAGCTCGCCACCCAGCAGCTGCGCGACCACCTCGCCGAGCAGGACGTCGCCGAGACCATCGCCAAGGACGTCCAGGAAGGCGTCGACAAGCAGCAGCGCGAGTTCCTGCTCCGCCGCCAGCTGGAAGCCGTACGCAAGGAACTGCGCGAGCTCAACGGCGAGAAGGACGGCGAGGAGTCCGACGACTACCGCGCCCGCGTGGAGGCCGCCGACCTGCCGGAGAAGGTGCGGGAAGCGGCGCTGAAGGAGGTCGACAAGCTGGAGCGGTCCTCCGACCAGTCCCCCGAGGGGTCGTGGATCCGCACCTGGCTGGACACCGTCCTCGAACTCCCGTGGAACGAGCGGACGGAGGACGCGTACGACATCCAGGGCGCCAAGGCGATCCTGGACGCCGAGCACGCGGGCCTGGAGGACGTGAAGGAGCGGATCACCGAGTACCTCGCGGTGCGCAAGCGCCGCAGCGAGCGCGGCCTGGGTGTCGTGGGCGGCCGCCGTGGCGGTGCCGTCTTGGCGCTCGTCGGGCCGCCCGGTGTCGGCAAGACCTCGCTCGGCGAGTCCGTCGCGCACGCCATGGGCCGCAAGTTCGTCCGCGTCGCCCTCGGCGGCGTCCGCGACGAGGCGGAGATCCGCGGCCACCGGCGTACGTACGTCGGCGCGCTGCCCGGCCGGATCGTGCGGGCCGTCAAGGAGGCCGGGTCGATGAACCCGGTGGTCCTGCTGGACGAGATCGACAAGGTGGGCTCCGACTACCGCGGCGACCCGGCGGCCGCCCTCCTGGAGGTCCTGGACCCGGCGCAGAACCACACCTTCCGCGACCACTACCTGGAGGTCGAACTCGACCTGTCCGACGTGGTGTTCCTCGCCACGGCGAACGTCCTGGAGGCGATCCCCGAGGCCCTGCTCGACCGTATGGAACTGGTCCGCCTCGACGGCTACACCGAGGACGAGAAGGTCGTCATCGCCCGTGACCACCTGCTCCCGCGCCAGCTGGAGCGGGCGGGCCTCGACAAGGACGAGGTCACGCTGGAGGAGAGCGCGCTGCGCAAGCTCGCCGGCGAGTACACGCGCGAGGCGGGCGTCCGCACCCTGGAGCGGTCCATCGCGCGGCTCCTGAGGAAGGTCGCCGCCGAGCACGAACTGGGCGAGCGGAAGCTGCCGTTCACCGTGACGGACGCGGACCTGCGGGACCTGATCGGCCGTCCGCACCACGTCCCCGAGTCCGCCCAGGACCCGGCGGAGCGCCGCACCGCGGTGCCGGGTGTGGCGACGGGCCTGGCGGTGACCGGAGCCGGCGGTGACGTGCTGTACGTGGAGGCGTCGCTGGCCGACCCGGAGACGGGCGCGGCGGGCCTGACTCTCACCGGTCAGCTGGGCGACGTGATGAAGGAGAGCGCGCAGATCGCCCTGTCCTTCCTGCGCTCGCGCGGCGCCGAACTGGAACTGCCGGTCGGCGACCTCAAGGACCGGGGCGTGCACATCCACTTCCCGGCGGGCGCGGTCCCGAAGGACGGCCCGAGCGCGGGCATCACGATGACGACGGCACTGGCGTCGCTGCTCAGCGGCCGACTGGTCCGCACGGACGTGGCGATGACCGGCGAGGTCTCCCTGACCGGGCGGGTCCTGCCCATCGGCGGCGTGAAGCAGAAGCTGCTGGCCGCGCACCGGGCGGGCGTCACGACCGTCATCATCCCCAAGCGCAACGAGGCCGACCTGGACGACGTCCCCGCCGAGGTGCTGGACAAGCTGGAGGTCCACCCGGTGACCGACGTCCGCCAGGTCCTGGAACTGGCGCTGTCCCCGGCGACGAACGGGGCGACGCCGGAGGTACCGGTGGCGGCGTGACGCCCGGCCGCGGCGCGAGTTCCGGCCGCGGCATGACGTCCGGTCACCGCAAGCCGTCCGGTCGCGGCGTGACGGACGCGACCGGATGAGGTGAAGGCCCGGGTCCCGTGAGGGAGGCCCGGGCCTTCGCCGTACGCCGATGTGTCAGCCGTTGGCGAGGGCGACGACCCGGTCGAGAGCCCCGTTGAACTTGTCGTGGTCGCCCACGGTCGGCCCGGAAGACGTGTACTGCCACATGGTGTAGTAGTCCCACCCCGCCGGCAGCGTCCCCACGGTCGACGCGTAGCGCGCGATCCACAGTGGGTTGGCGGTGGCGAAGCCGCCGTAGTTGCCCGTGCACTGGGTCCACCAGCTGGTGGCGGTGTAGATGACGGCGTCGCGGCCGGTGCGGGCCTTGTAGCGGTTCAGGAAGTCGCGGATCCAGGTGACCATTCCGCTCTGCGTCTTGCCGTAGCAGGAGTCGCCGTACGGGTTCCACTCGATGTCGAGGGCGCCGGGCAGCGTCCTGCCGTCCCTGGACCAGCCGCCGCCGTGGTCGACGAAGTAGTCGGCCTGCGTGGCGCCGCCGGTCGTGTCCGGGGTGGCGAAGTGGTACGCGCCGCGGATCATGCCGACGTTGTAGGAGCCGTTGTACTGCTGGGCGAAGTAGGGGTTCGTGTAGTACGTGCCTTCGGTCGCCTTCACGTACGCCCATTTCACCCCGCTGCTCCACAGCGTGGACCAGGCGACGTTGCCCTGGTGGCCGGAGACGTCCACGCCTTCGGTCTGGGCGGCGCGGGTGTCGCGGGGGGTGCCGTTCTGGCCGTCGTGGGCGAGGACGCCGATGCCCATGTACGCGGAGCCGCGGGCGGGGGTGTCGGCGGCGGGGGAGGGGGCGGCGGCGAGCAGGGTGCCGACGAGGGCGACGAGGGCGGCGAGGAGGGGACGTACCGGTCTGAGTCTGTGCAGGGGCATGCAAGCCTCCGAAAGGCTCGGTGGGGGAACGTACCGGAACGTGGGGGGTGTCCTGGCGTTCCTGGCGTGGTCATGCCAGTAAGTGCCTGATAAAGAAGCTACGCACGTAGACGAGCACGAGGGAAGAGGGGCCGGAGGCTGCCGTTGGTCTAAGCCTGCGAAATACTGGCCGAGCTGCGGCGATGACGGCATTTGGCGGAAACTTTCACGACCGGGAAAACCGAGGCAGGGACTGACGTGCACGAAGACACGAACGGCGGCGGACGCGGAGCCGGCTCCGCCGTGCCCGGGAGTGGTGTGAACCAGCCCGAGTTCCTGGCGCTGGAACGCGAGTTGACCGTGCTGCTGCGGCGCGCCCGGGCCAACCAGGGCGAGATGGCCCGCGAGGTCCACCCGGATCTGGAGTCCTCCGCGTACGGCCTCCTGGTCCGCCTCGACGAGTACGGCCGCCAGCGGGCCACGGAACTCGCCGCGTACATCGGCGTCGGCAAGGCGACGATGTCCCGGCAGCTGCGCGCCCTGGAGAACCTCGGCCTCGTCACCCGCGCGCCCGATCCCGCGGACGGACGGGCCTGGCTGGTGGAGTTGACGGAGGAAGGACGCTCACGGGTGGGCCGGGTACGGGACGCGCGCCGGGCCCGGTATGCGGGGCGGCTGGCGGACTGGGATCCGCGGGAGGTTTCTGAACTGGCGCGGCTGCTGCACCAGTTGAACCTGGGCATGGAGCGCTGAATCCCTGTCTGACGCACTGGCCGGCCCGCTAATCTGACCGCCCTGGGGACGGGGGTGGCCTGCGATGACGGTTGGGGCGGGGTGGCGCGGGCGGTGGGTCGGGGGAGCGTTGCTGCTCCTGGTGCTGCTCGCGGCCGGAGCCGCCCATGTGGGCTGGGTGCGGGGCGCCGACGGGCTGTTGGCGCAGGCTCGGGACCTTTCCCAGGGGCCGGAGGAGAAGGCCTACCGGGTGACGGACCAGCGGTACCGCGCCGAGGGCCACCCGCCCCGTACCGGCACCACCGAGCTGCGTGTCTTCCCGGACAAGGGTCGGTGGACGGCGGAGGCGAAGCACGAGCTGGTCCTCGGGGCGACGGACCCCATGGTCAAGGACCTGCGGACCGGCGACCAGACGCTCAGCGCCTGGATGCCGCACATGATCTGGCTCGGCGGAACGGCCGACTCCTGCGCTGTGCTCGCCCTCGTCGAGGACACCGAGGCGGGCCCGCTCACCCAGGCGACCCCGACGTCGACGGCATACGTCTCCTACACGCAGAAGGCGACCTGGGCCGGGCCGGAGTCCGTGTCGGAGTGCCCTGAGGGGCATGCCACGTTCACCATCGGCGACACGGAAGACCGGCTGGGCAAGGGCGGCATCTACGACTCCTGGACCATCACCATCGACGCACCTACGCGTCCGGTCCTCAGCGTCAAGGGCGGCACCGTGCTGAGCCAGGGCGAGCACCGCGCCGAACTGCGTCTCCGCAAGCGGGGCGAGACGCTGACCGTGGTGCTCGGCCCACCGGGGGCCGGGCAGACCTCCGGCAGCCATGAACAGGGCGCCGCCGCGCACCTCGGCGCGCTGCTCCAGCACGAACCCCCGATGCGGGAGGCGTTCTGGCTGACCGCGGCGATCGCGGCGGTGGCGCTGTGCTGGGCGATGCCGTTCGTCCGGGAGTGGTCGCCGCCCGCCGCCCGCCGACGCTGGACCACCCTTGCCACAGTGGCGTGTGTGCTGACCGCCGCCTCGCTGCTGTACACCCTCGCCGGTTCGGACGATCCGCCGTGGCCGGGATGGCTCTACCCGGGGCGGGGTGCCCTGCTAGCGGTCTGGTGGTCGGTGCTGCTGCCCTATCTGCTGATCGCCTACCTGCTCCGGCTCACGTCGGGACGCGCCCCGCTGCTGCCGGAGCTGTGGCCCGTATTCCTGCCGGCTGCTGTACTGACAGGGACAGCCGTGGTCTTCGCGGTGGTGGAGGGCACACTGGCGCCCGTCGTGCCCCTGGCCGCCGCCGCGGTGGTGACGCCGGTGGTGGCGTACGGCCTGCGCGGCGGGCTGTGTGGGCCGGTAGGACGCCGATGGGCGACCACCGCGGCCGGCGGCGCCGTGCTGACCGTCCTGGCCGCGGGACCCGGCACCGCGCTGCCGGAGCGGGAGGAGCCGTTCCCGGTGTGGGAACTCAGCAACAACTGGACGATGTGGAGCCTGAACTGGGGCTGGTACGCCCTGGTCTGGTACATCGCGATCGCCGTGGAACGGCGTGCGTGGATGGAGCGGCTGGGGTGGGCCCTGCTGTTCGCGTACACAGCGGGCCTGTCCGTCCTGCAGGCCTGGACTCCGTGGTGGGACCCGGGCTACGACGACGGCCCGTGGTGGGTCATCGGACGGCACCCGGCCAATGCCGCGTCCTTCCCGGTCTCACAGCTCGGCCTGGTCCCGGCCATAGCCCTGCTGGCCTTGCGTGCCCACGCCCGCCGTCACGACGGCTGGCCACCCTACATCCGCACTGCCGCCGTCGGCACGGGGATCGCGGCCGTCGGCTCCGGACTGGCGGCCTACGAGCCCACGATGTTCGGCAGCACGGCTCAGCGCGGCGGCTACTACCTCGCCCTCCTGATAGCCGCTCTGGGCTTCACCTGGCTGCTGCCACCCGACGACGAGAAGCGGGCCGTACGGCTGCACGACACCACCGCTGCCGCACACAACCGGCGGATGCACGCCCTGCTGAAGGACCAGACCCTCGCGGCGGGCCGACGCGAGTTCCTCACCGCCTCCCGCACCGCCCTGGCGGCGGGTGAGCTGACCGCCCGCCAATGGAGCGCGCGCTGGCGAGGACTGGGCGCGCTCGGCCCTCGCGGCACGGCACCCCAGCATTCCGTCGACCTCCGGCTGGCTGCCCTCGGCACCTCCGGCGGCCGCTCCGCTCTTCGTAACGGCACCGCCGCCGGCGTCCTGCTCGCGGCGCTGAGCGTGCCGTGGCTGGCGTACACGGTTCCGCCCTCGCTCAGCGCCGACTTCCCGTACGACGTCCAGGTCTGGGCCTATGGCCTGCGCTGGGCGGTGTACGGCTTCGTCTACGGCTATGCCTACTCCTGGCTGCGCGGTGGCAGCCCCATCGGCAAGTCCCTGTGCCTGCTGACCGTCGTGCTGCCCGCGGAACTCGCCCAGCTCCTCTATCGGGGGCTGGAGCCGAGACGCTTCGCGGAACAGCTGCTGCTCACCACGGGCAACTGCCTCGCCCTCTTCCTGATCCTCGGGCTGTACTGGGAGGCCCGACTGGTCCGGGTCGCCGGGCTGCGCTGGGGGCAGATCCGCAACTTCCGGTCCCTGTCGGCCGCCGCCGTCCCCGCGACGACGGTCCTCGTGGCCTCGGCCACCGCGCTGGCCACCGCGATCGTGGGGGTGTGGATCGTGCCGGACGACGCGGCCCCGGCGGACTCCGGCGCGTCGGTGTCGGTCAGCTCGGAGCCGTCACCGGCACCCTGACGCCACGTCACAACTCCACAAACGCCACCGACGCGTCGTCATGCCGCTTGCTCCGCCCCAGGAACTCCCGCTCCTCATCAGCGGTCTCCAGCTCCCGCACCCGCGTCACCAACGCCTGGGCGCCCTCCTTGCGTACGAAGGTGAACAGGTCCGTCCAGTCGCCCTCCCGGAACGTCTCCACCCACCGGGTCGCCCCGTCCGTCAGCGCGGCCAGCGCCCGCACGTCCTCCCGTCGGAGAACCCCCGTCACCGCCCGCCCCGCCACCGACGGGTCGGCCGCCGCCGTGAAGAAGCCGCCCTCCTTGTTGCGCAGATGCGCGTCGATGTGAGCGTCGGTCGTGAGGGACTCCCGGGGGAGCAGGGCCAGCCGGTCGTCCGCCAGGACCGTCACCGCTCCGTCCGGCGACTCCACCAGCAGCGTCGAGTCCGACAGGACCAGGTACTCCAGGGCCCGCTCCGACCAGCGGGCCAGCACCACTGTCGCCTGTGGTGTGCGTGGGTGAGAAAGGTCACAGCTGTGCGCATGGGAATCGGCGGTACGCGCAACGGCGAGGCTCAGCGCCTCGGACAGCGGAACATCCGGGAGGGAAACGGTCAGTTCGGTCAGGGCGCCGCCCAGGCGGGAGACGAACCAGGGGACGGAATGCAGACAGCCTGTCGGGCCCTTCGGCGGTGTGACGCCGTCCAGGACCACCAGTGCTCCGCCCCGCCCGGAGGCCGGGAGGCCGACGCTCGCGAAGTCCTCGTTGGGGCGGGTCGGATCGCCGGGCTCCGATACGAGTTCAGTACGCATCCAGCCAGTCTGCACGAGCCCTTCACAGGGTTCACGAAAGGCTGGCATCGGTCGCCGAATCGGTGCAGGCGCGCAGGTCAGGCGTCTGATTTGGGGTGGAATGATTCACTCCGGCCGAGCGCGGCGGCAGATGATGCCATCGTGCGCCCCGGACGTCCAACCGGCCCACCGCGCAAGGCCCCTGACTGTGCCATGGGAACTTGCTCCCCAACTCCCGTCCGGGGTTCACTCCTTCGAGTGGCGGGTCGGGTGATGCACAACCACTGCCCACTGGCGCTGGGAGGGTCGGGAACCGTACCGGGAGTACCCGTCAGTTGACGGAGCGTCACCCGGGCCCATGGGTACACGAGTCAGGAATGCGAGCACCGGTGCAGAAGACGCGGCCACGTCGTACGAGCAAGCAGACGGCTCCCGCCGACACCACCTCCGCCCCCACCCCTGACGGGACCGTCGTGGGCAAGGGCCGCCCCACCCACGTACGCAACCGGCTCATCGTCGCCGTCGCCGTCGTGGCCGCCGCGATCGCCGGGGCCGGCGCGCCCTCCGTGCTCGCCGCCTCCCAGGACCTCAGCGACTCCCAGGACCTGGTGACGCTCGCCGAGCAGACCCAGAACGCGCTCGCCCTCGCGCACGCGCTCGCCGACGAGCGGGACGAGGTCACCTCGTACGTCGCCGCCGGCCGCCCCCGCTCCAAGGCGCCCTCCGAGCAGGACAGCACCCGCGTCGACCGGCAGGTCGAGGAGCTGCGCGCCGACACCGACACCCCGGCCGACCTGCGCGCCGACCTCGACGGGATCGCCGCCCTGCGCAGAGCGGCCCTCACCGGCAAGAGCACCGCCCTCGAAGCGCACGCCTCCTACTCGGCCACCATCACCGAGCTGCACCGCCTCGCCGAACAGCTGGCCGAGCAGCTGCCGCCCCGCGCGGGCTCCGGCGCCCACGCCCTCGCCGAGCTGGACTCCGCCGTCCAGCAGGCCGCCGCCACCCGCGGTCTGCTCCTCGCCGCCCTCAGCGTGCCGAGCGGCACCCAGACGGTCACCGACCCGATCACCGGCATCACCTCGACCGTCTCCACCACCTCCGAGGCCGACGCCAAGCAGCGCGACGCGCTCACCGAGGCCGCCCAGCAGGCCCGCGTCCGCTCCGACGCGGCCCTCGCCGACTTCAAGGAGACCGCGCCGAAGGAGACCAGCGCCCGCTACGACTCCACGGTCACCGGGCCCGAGGTCAACTCCGCCGAGAAGTACCTGGCCTCCCTCACCGACCAGCCCACCCTCTCCGACGGCGAACTCGCCACCAGCGCCAAGAAGCTGGACGCCGCCCTCTCGGCCCGCGTCGAGCTCATGCGCGGCGTGGAGTCCGCGCTCTACAACCAGCGCACCAAGGACCTCGCCCAGCTCCGGGACGACGACGTCACCGCCTGGGAGATCCGGATCGCGGTCCTCGGCGCCCTGATGCTGCTCGCCGTCGCCATCGCCACCGCCATGGCCCGCACCCTCACCCGCCCCCTCGCGGTCCTGCGCCTCGGCTCCGCCCGGCTGGCCACGGCGGCGGACCCGGCGGCCGAGGAACCCGTCAAGTTCACCGGCCGCAACGACGAGTTCGCCCAGGTCGTCCGCTCCGTCAACGCCCTGCACGCGCACGTCCTCGGCGTCCAGGGCCGCATCACCACCCTGGAAGCCGACCGCAAGCACCTCGTCGCCCAGCGTCAGAAGATGGCCGACGCGCGCGAGGAACTGCGCAGCGAACTCGCCGAGTCCGCGGCCCAGTTGGGCCGCCTCCGCGACAGCATCGGCGGCACCTTCGTCAACCTCGCGCTGCGCACCCTGGGCCTGGTCGAACGCCAACTGGCCGTCATCGAGGGCCTGGAGGAGCGCGAGCAGGACCCCGACCGGCTGGCCACCCTCTTCAAACTGGACCACTTCGCCACGGTCATGCGCCGCCACAGCGAGAACCTCCTGGTCCTCGCGGGCACGGAACACGTCCAGCAGCACGCGGGCCCGGTCCCGCTGGTGGACGTCGTCCGGGCCGCGGTCAGCGAGATCGAACGCTACGAGCGGGTCCGCATCGCCGCCCTGCCCCCGCATGCGCACGTCGCGGGCTTCGCGGCCGACGACCTCTCCCACCTCCTCGCGGAGCTGATGGAGAACGCCACTTCCTTCTCCCCGCCGGACCTGCCCGTCGAGGTCTCCGGCTGGCTCCTGGAGAGCGGCGAGGTCATGCTCTCCGTCCAGGACGAGGGCATCGGCATGACCGAGGACCGCCTGACCCGCCTCAACACCCGCCTCGCCGACTTCGACCCGGACTCCCCGTACGACCAGGAGGGCGAGGAGGGTCTCGGCCTCGGCCTCTACGTCGTCGCCCGCCTCGCCCACCGCCACGGCGTCCGCGTCCGGCTGCGCGAGCAGAAGCAGGGTGGCATCGCGGCGGTGGTGGTCCTGCCGAAGCCGCTGCTGGCGGCGGCCCCCTCGGCCGCGGTCCCCGCGACCACCCCGTTCTCCGGCACGCCCCACACCTTCGCCCTCCCGGGCGCCGACGCCGAGGCCAACTCCAACGTCCTGCACGGCCGTTCGGAGACGGGCGACGCGCTGGTGGACCTGGCGGAGCAGGCGGTACGCAGCGCGGAGACGGCCCCGCAGGAAACCCCGTCGGAAACGACGATGGAACTCCTGGCCCCGGTACCGGCACCCGCCGACGAACACCCTGCGCCCGCTGCCGAACACCCTGCGCCCGCTGCCGAACACCCGGCGCCCACCGCCGAACACCCGGCGCCCGCCGACGAACACCCCGCCACGGCCGCCGAACACCCTGCGCCCACCGAAGAGCACCCTGCGCCGGCCGCCGAACACCGCGCGGCCGCCGACGGCGAATCCGCCCCACAGGGGCCACCGGCAGGTGGGACCGAACCCGTCGAAGGCGAAGCCGAGACGGAACACACCCGCGCCGCCGACGAGGACCAGCTCACCGCGAAGGGCCTCCCCAAGCGCACCCCGAAGATCACGGCACCATCCGAACCGCCCCGCCAGCGCACCGCGTCCGTCGACGCCGAAGCCCTCCGCCGGAGGCTCGGCGGCTTCCGCCGGGGGGCGGAGGCCGGCTATCGCGACGTAGAAGCAGAGATCGCCGAACAGACGGGTCAGACGACGACGCCCGCACATGCCGAAGAAGCCACGGGGGGCACTCCCGAGGAGGCAAGCAGTTGACCGCGCCCAGTACCTTCGGACTGAGCAGTGAAGCCCGCAACCTGCACTGGCTGCTGACGAACCTGGTCGAGGAGGTGCCGGGCATCCAGTCAGTAGCGGTGGTCTCATCGGACGGCCTGCTCCTGCTCTCCTCCGACCCCGGCCGAAACGACCAGGCCCGACGGCCCCGCGCCGCCGCCCCGAAGGGCCCGCGCGGATCGTCGGCCGACCTCGCCACCATCGTCTCCGGCATCGGCAGCCTCACCATCGGTGCCGCCCGGCTGATGGATTCCGGCCCGGTGAAGCACACGATGGTCGCGATGGACGAGGGCAGCCTGTTCGTGATGTCGATCAGCGACGGCTCGCTGCTCGGTGTGCACGGTTCAGCGGACTGCGACATGAGCGTGGTGGCGTACCACATGGCCCTCTTCGTGGGCCGCGCCGGCCATGTCCTGACCCCCGAACTCCGCAGCGAGCTCCGAAAATCCCTGGAGAGCGAGAACGAGTCGGCAGGGAGCCCCCGATGACCGATCGCCCCACCCTCCCCGTCCGCGGCGGCGACCGCAAACCCGCCCGCGTCCGCCCCTACTCGCTCACCGGCGGCCGTACCCGCTTCGGCCACGTCCTCCTCGTGGAGACGTTCGTGGCGGCGCTCGAAGCCCCCGAAGAGCGCAAGGAACTGACGAATGGTTCCCTCAACACCCGGGTCATGCCGGAGATGCGGGCCATCGTCGAACTCTGCCGCCGCATGCGCACGGTGGCCGAGATCGCCGCGCTGCTGAAGATGCCGCTCGGCGTGGTCCGGGTGCTGCTCAGCGACCTCGCGGACCAGGGAAAGATCCGTGTGTACGGCACCGGCACCGGTCACGGCACCGGCCGTCCGGACCGCGCTCTGCTCGAAAGGGTGCTGAATGGACTCCGTCGTCTTTAGAGACACCGCCTTCGGAGACACCGCCTCCTCAGGCACCGCCTCCTCAGGCACCGCCTCCACAGGCACCGCCTTCGCGGAACCCGACGAGGACCTCAAGTCCTGGCAGACGGACCGCACCCGCGCCCCCATCGCCACGAAGATAGTCGTGGCCGGCGGCTTCGGCGTCGGCAAGACCACCCTCGTCACCGCCGTCTCGGAGATCACCCCGCTCCAGACGGAGGCGCTGATGACCGAGGCGAGCGAGGACACCGACGACCTCACCGCCACGCCCGGCAAGCTCACCACCACCGTGGCCATGGACTTCGGCCGCCTCACGCTCGACGACGACCTGGTGCTCTACCTGTTCGGGACGCCGGGCCAGCAGCGGTTCTGGTTCATGTGGGACGACCTGGTGCGCGGCGCGATCGGCGCGGTCGTGATGGCGGACACCCGGCGCCTGAAGGACTGCTTCCCGGCCCTCGACTACTTCGAGAGCTGCGGACTGCCGTACGTCGTCGCCGTCAACCACTTCGACGGCAGCGAGCTGTTCGAACCGGAGGACGTGCGGGAGGCGTTGACGATCCCGGCGCACATACCTGTAATGATCATGGACGCGCGCCGCCGGATCTCGGTGATCGAGACCCTCCTCTCCCTGGTCGGCCACGCCCTGGACGAAACCCCCGAGTAGAACCCACCAAGGAGTCACCACCCGCATGCGGAAGATACTCGTCGTAGGAGCCGGTCAGTCCGGTCTCCAGCTGGCCCTCGGCCTCCAGTCGCACGGCTACGAGGTCACCCTGATGTCGAACCGGACGGCGGACGAGATCCGCTCCGGCCGGGTCATGTCGACGCAGTGCATGTTCCACACGGCACTGCAGCACGAGCGCGATCTCCAGCTGAACTTCTGGGAGTCCCAGGCCCCGAAGATCGAAGGACTCGGCGTCTCGGTCGCGGCCCCCGGCTCGTGGGCCGAGGGCCCGGCCGCCCGTGCTATCGACTGGGTGGGCAGGCTCGACGGGTACGCGCAGTCGGTCGACCAGCGGGTGAAGATGGCCGGCTGGATGGAGACCTTCGCCCAGCGCGGCGGCCAGCTCGTCATCCACGGCGCGGCGGTCTCCGACCTCGACTACTTCTCCCGTACGTACGACCTCGTGCTGGTCTCGGCGGGCAAGGGCGAGCTGGTGTCGATGTTCGGCCGGGACGCGTCCCGTTCGCCGTACAGCGAGCCGCAGCGCGCACTGGCCGTGTCGTACGTCCACGGCCTGGGCCCGCGTCCCGAGCACCCGGACTACGACGCGGTCCGCTGCAACCTCGTCCCCGGCGTCGGCGAGCTGTTCGTCATGCCGACGCTCACCACCTCCGGCCGCGCCGACATCCTGTTCTGGGAGGGCATACCCGGCGGCCCGCTCGACGTCTTCAACGGCGTCAAGGACCCCGCGGAGCACCTCTCCCTGACCCTGGAACTCATGGAGCGGTACACGCCCTGGGAGTACGCGCGGGCCACGAAGGTCGAACTCACCGACGCGGGCGGCACCTTGGCCGGCCGCTACGCCCCGACGGTCCGCAACCCGATCGGCCGGCTCCCCGGCGGCGGACTGGTCCTCGGCGTCGCGGACGTCGTCGTCGCCAACGACCCGATCACCGGCCAGGGCTCCAACTCCGCCGCCAAGTGCGCGGCTTCCTACCTCGCCTCGATCCTGGAGCGCGGGGAGAAGGAGTTCGACGAGGAGTGGATGCAGGGCACGTTCGACCGCTACTGGGACACGGCCCGGCATGTCACCAAGTGGACGAACGCGATGCTGGCCCCGCCGCCGGAGCACGTGCTCAACCTGATCGGCGCGGCAGGCCAGTTGCAGCCCGCCGCCGACCGCTTCGCCAACGCCTTCGACGACCCGTCCGACTTCGAGAACTTCTTCTACGAGCCCGAGAAGACGGCGGCCTACCTGGCGTCCCTGTCCTGACCCTGGCCCTGACCCTTGTCGGGGCGTACGGCCCCCAGGATCGGGTGGGAAGCCAGGGGCGAGACCTTGACCTTCTCACCCGTTCTCGGGGCCTGCACGACCTGTCCGCCCCCCAGATAGATCGCCACATGGGTCGCCTTGGGGAAGTAGACCACCAGGTCGCCGGGGCGGAGCTCGCGCAGCGCAATCCGCGGCAACCGGGCCCACTGCTCCTGGCTGGTCCGGGGAATGGGCCTGCCCGCATGTCCCCAGGCCTCGGACGTGAGCCCTGAACAGTCGTACGCCTCGGGCCCCTCGGCCCCCCACTCGTACGGCTTCCCGAGCTGCTGCACGGCGTACCGCACGGCCCGGTCCGCGGCCCGAGTCGGCTCGCCCGAGCCCGAGCCCTCGCCGTCGCTGTCGCTGTCACCCAGGGCGCCCGAGGTGACGAGGTCCTCCTGGGCCGCCTCGACGTCCGTCCGCTCCAACTCGGCGACGGCGCCGAGCTGTTCCTCCGTCAGGGAGGCGAGCAGCTCCTCGACGTCGTCGAGCTTCTTCCGTACGGCGTCCCGGTCCTTCTTCTGCCGTACGGACAGGGTGAGTTGCCGGTCGAGCGCCGCGCGGGCCTGCCGGGCCAGGCCGTCGGCCTTCTTCTCGCTCCCCGTCAGTCGCCCCACGGTCTCGGCCCGCTCCCGCGCCAACTGCCCGATCACATGCCCCTGATCCAGCGCGTGCTGCGGATCACGGGCCAGGAGGAGGCGTACGTACGGCGAGATGTCGGTGCTGTTCTGGTACTGCTGCCGGGCCAGGCGCCCCGCCGCGCCCCGGCTGTCGTGGAGCGAGAGCCGGGCCCGCGCCAGCTGCACGTCGAGCCGGCGCACCTGAGCCCGCTGCTCCTTCAGTTTCTCCGCGGTGGCGTTGTACGTCTCGGTCGCCTCCTCGGCCTGCTGGTACAGCCGCTGAAGATCCGTCAGCAGTTCGGAGACGCTCCGCCCGCCGGGCGCGGGCGGCGCCGGTACGGCCGCCGCGGGCAAGGGCGCGAGGACGGTGCCGGCCGCCACCGCCGCCGTACACACCAGACGCAGAAGCCTTCCTGACACGTCATCACCTCCGGAGCGCAGCAGCCCCTCTGCTCCGCACCGCGAGCATGGGACGGCCGGTCGCGCTCCGCGCGCCGGACGTGCGCGGTTCGGCCCAATCACGTCACCCGTCGGTGTCGTCCGGCTTGCCGCCCGGCGTGGCGTCGGGCTTGGACCACGGCCACTTCAACCGTGACGGCCTGCCCTCGGGCTCGTACGCGTACTTCCACCCCTTCTGGAGCCCCAGCTTGCTCTGCCCGCGCGGCACCCGGCGGTAGATCAGCACGGTGGGCGGGCCGCCGTCCGGGTCCGGGACCGGGATGCGGTACTGCTTGGGCGGGTGCCCGGTCGGGCCGAGGAGGACCGGCAGGACACGGCCGTCCATGGGGCCGCCCTCGAAGGGGGTGTCTTCGCTCTTCACGGCACCAGTGTCAGCCATCCGCCGCGAGGGCCTGCACCAGCGCGGCCGTCTGGGGATCGCGTCCGGCCGTCACCGACAGCACGGCGACGAACTGCTCCACCAGCCAGTCCCGCAACTCGTCGACCGGCGGTTCCTTGTCGTCGTCGAGCCAGATCAGCGAGGCCGCCTCCACGGCCGTGATCCACATCCGTACGGTCATCCGCAGCCGCGAGCTGGGCTCGGTGACCCCGAGATGGCTGAAGATGTGCTGAGCGGCGGCTCGCCGTACGCCGTCCACGATGGCCGTCGTACGGGAGGTCTCGACGACACTGCCGCCCTGGAGCAGCGCGCTGAACCCGGCGTCGTGCTGGTCGACGAAGCCGAGGTAGCGGTCGAGGGCCCGGGAGAGGCGGTCGAGCAGCGGCCCCTCGGGAGGCTCGGCGAAGCACTGCTGGAGCTCTTCGGCGGCGGACCTGAGGGCGGCCTCGTAGAGCTGCTGCTTGCCGCCGGGGAAGTACCGGTAGACCAGAGGCCGGGACACCCCGGCCGCCTCCGCCACGTCGTCGAGGGAGACGTCCTCGGGGGCGCGGTGCGCGAAGAGGCCGAGAGCGGCCTCGAGGAGCTGGCTGCGGCGCTCCTCGACACTCAGACGGCGATAGGCGGGCGCGGCAGGGGTCATGGGTGCAGCGTAGTCGTGCGTCTGCGGGTGCGTCGTGGCTGGTCGCGCACTTCCCGGCCTGCCTCGCTGCACCCACCCAGGGGGCGCGGGGAACTGCGCGACCAGCCCCCGCCGGGCCGCACCCGACACTCAAGCCAGCAGCCCCGAGGACTTCCAGAGCCGCCGCCCAACCCCCCGAAGAACCCCAATGTCATCCAAGAAGTCCGTCAGCCTCTTCGCCCCCGTCTGCATGACCTCCCGCCGATGCCCGCTCGCCTTCACCTGCGCGAGGGCCTCCCGCCGGTCCAGCCCCACGTTCGTGTAGACCTCGGGGTTCACGAACGCCACCGAGAACACCCGCGCGAACTCCCCGGACGTCACCCGGGTGAACTCCTGCGACCACCGAGGCGCGGTCACCATCTGCCGCCGCAGCTCCTCGCGGGCGTACCGCACATGCCGCGCCTCCTCCACGACATGGATCCGGGTGACCCCCCGGATCAGCGGCTGCACCCGCTCGTCCGGGAACGTCAGCCGCTGCATCCAGTCGAGGACCTCCTCACCGAGCAGCGTCGCGGTGAAGGAGCCCGGCGTCGTCGAGATCGTCTTGAACAGCCGGCCCAGCTGCTGGTGCGCCCGGCTCACCGGGTACCACGGAGTGTCCCCGTGCGAGATCAGCCGCGCGAACATCTTCGAGTGCCGGCACTCGTCCTCGATCTCGGTCAGCGCGTAGCGCACATGCGCACTCGTCGCCGCCTTGTCGTAGATGTGCCGCACGAGCAGCTGCATGAGGATGAGCTCGAACCAGATCCCGAGCGAGGCCAGTGCCGCGGCCTCGTGCTGCGAGAGCAGAATCCGCTGCTCCTCGCTCATCCGCTTCCACAGCGGGGTGTCGTACAGCGACACCAGCTCGGGTGGCCAGAACCACTTGCCCTCCTCGAAGGGCGCGTCCCAGTCCAGCTCCTTGTCGGGGTCGAAGGAGTGCTTGGCGGAGGAGTCGAGCAGCCGTTCGGCCACCTGCTCCCGGTCCTTGAGCAGGCCGAGCGCGTCGCGGAGGCCCGCGAGCGCATCGGCGTCCGTCAACGTCGTCATGAGGTTATGAGACTGCTTGTCAGCAAGCTCGTCAATCCCTCGCGCGCTACTTGTTGACCCCGCGTCTACGAAGGGGCAGCCTGCGGGACATGCCGACTTTCGACCTGTACGCCACAGATCCGGGAGACCCCCACTGGCAGGTGCCGGCGACCGGCGCGGCACGCTTCAGCTGGGAGTACGACGATGGTCGCGACCGTCTCCTCGCCCTTTACCAGAAGGGCAAGGACAAGCAGTGGGACGGGCAGAAACGCATCGACTGGGGGATCGAGGTCGACCCGTACGACCCCCTCGGCACCCCCGACGAGTCCATGTCCCTCTACGGCACCAAGCACTGGGCGAAGCTGACGGACCACGACAAGGGGGAGCTGCGGCAGCACTACGCCTCCTGGCAGTTCAGCCAGTTCCTGCACGGTGAGCAGGGCGCCATGGTGTGTGCCGCGCGGATCGTCGAGTCCGTCCCCGACCTCGACGCGAAGTTCTACTCGGCGACCCAGGTGATGGATGAGGCCCGGCACGCGGAGATCTACGGGCGGTTCCTGCACGAGAAGATCGGGATGCTGTACCCGATCAACGACAACCTCCGGTCGCTGCTCGGCGACACCCTCCGCGACAGCCGCTGGGACATGCCGTACCTCGGTATGCAGGTCCTCATCGAGGGCCTCGCGCTCGCCGCGTTCGGCATGATCCGCGACACGACGGACAAGCCGCTGCCGCAGCAGATCCTCGCGTACGTCATGCAGGACGAGGCGCGGCACGTCGCCTTCGGGCGCATGGCCCTGCGCGACTACTACAAGCAGCTCAGCGATGCCGAACTCCGCGAACGCGAGGAATTCGTCATCGAGGGCTGCTACTTGATGCGCGACCGGCTGCGGGGCGTCGAGGTCCTGGAGAACTTCGGCATCCCCACCGCCGAGGCCGAGGAGTACAGCGAGCAGTCCGAATTCCTCGCCCTGTTCCGCCAGTTGCTGTTCTCCCGCATCGTCCCGTGCGTCAAGGACATCGGCCTGTGGGGCAAACGCCTCCAGCGGGCCTACGTCGACATGGGCGTCTTCGGGATGGGCGACTCGAACCTCGACCTGCTGATGGCCCAGGACGAGGAGATCGCCGAGAAACTGGATGCGGAGCGGTTCGCGGCGGAGGAGCATGACCGGGTCGCGGAAGTGCAGGACACGATCGACCAGGGGACCCGATGAACCGAACCGCCGCCCGCCGCAGCCTCCAAGGCCTCGCCCTCGGGGACGCGTTCGGCGAGCGCTGGTTCCCGCTCTTCCGTGAGCCCCGGCAGGCGTACGACGAGATCCGCGCCCGCCGGATGCCCGCGGAACCCGAGTGGCACTGGACGGACGACACGGCGATGGCGCTCGCCGTGTGCCGGGTGCTGGACGAGTTCGGCGAGATCCGGCAGACGGAACTGGCCCAGGCCTTCGCGCTCGGCTACGACGCCGACCCCGCGCGGGGGTACGGCCACGGCATGCATCTGCTGCTGCCCCGGCTGCTCCGGGAGCCCGAGCGCTGGCCGGAGTTCGCCCGGGAACTCTTCGGCGGAGAGGGCAGCCTCGGCAACGGGGCGGCGATGCGGGTGGCGCCGCTGGGGGCGTGGTTCCACACCGACGTGTCACGTGCCGTCGAGCAGGCCGCCCGCTCCGCCGAGGTCACGCACGCCCACCCGGAGGGCGTCGCGGGCGCGGTCGCCGTCGCCGTGGCCGCCGCGCTCTCCGCACGGCACGAGCTGACCCTGGACGCGGCGGCGGCGCTGACCCCGGACAGCGCGGTCCGCGAAGGCCTCGCCCGCGCCGCCGAAGTCCCCTTCTCCACCGAGCCCTGGAAGGCCGCCGACCTCCTCGGCAACGGCCGGCGGATCCGCGCCGACGACACGGTGCCCTTCGCCGTCTGGTCGGCCGCCCGTCACCCCGGCGACCTGATCTCGGCCCTGTGGACGACCGCCGAGGGCTTCGGCGACGTCGACACCACCTGCGCCATCACGGGCGGCATCGTGGCCGCCCGCACGGGCGTGGACGGCGTACCGCAGGAGTGGCTGCGCCGCCGCGAAGCGGTACCCGGCGAGGCCGCCTAGACCCCGCAGCCCAAGTCCTCCGGCACCGCGAACGACACCGGCTCCGCCCCCTGCGCCGGGAACGACGTCCGGAGCGTGAAGGCGTACGGCGTCGGCCCGTTGGCGCGCAGATGCAGCAGCCGTGCCTCGGCCTCCGCGACCGTCGGGCGGTGGCCGGCCGGTACCCACCACAGGGCCGTCATCGCCTCCCGCACCTTCTCGAACCACTCGCGGCGGCGGGCGAGCAGCTCGCGGTGCTGCCCCTGGTACATGAAGGCCGTGAGCGCGTCGGTGTCCCGCCACACCGTGAGGTTGATGATCAGCCAGTCGTCGCCGAAGACCTTGATGCCGGTCGCGTCGCCGCCCTCCGACTGGAGGCGCCAGACATAGCCGTCGGCGGCCTCCGCGGAGGCGTTGACCGGGTCCAGCGCGTCGACGAAGTCCTTCAACTCCGGTGAGTCCAGCGGGAACTTGAGGCGTGAGATGTTGACCTGGGCGAGTTCGTACGCGGCGGCTGAAGTCATGTACCGAACGGTAGGTCGGGACCCCCGGTCGCCGGTACCCCCGTCTCAGTCGGTGAGCACCGCCTCCATCACCGCCCGCGCGATCGGCGCCGCGTCCCCGCCGCCGCTGATCTCCCCCCGGTCCGCCTCCGCGTCCTCCACCACCACGGCCACCGCGACCTTCGGCTCCAGGTCGCGCTCGCCCTGCGCCCAGGAGATGAACCAGGCATACGGCGTACCCGAGTTGTCGACGCCGTGCTGGGCGGTCCCGGTCTTGCCGCCGACGATCGCGCCGGGGATCGCGGCGTTCGTGCCGGTGCCCTCGGTCACCACCTCCTCCATCAGCTCCTTCAGCCGCACCGCGGTCGCCGGGTGCATCGCCTGCCGCACCGGCCGCGAGCCGGCCGTCGACACCGTGGCGCCGCCCGACCGGGTCGTCCGCTCGACCAGGTAAGGCGGCCGGATCTGACCGCCGTTGGCGACCGCCGCCGACACCATCGCCATCTGGAGCGGCGTCGCCCGCGTGTTGTACTGCCCGATCGACGACAGCGCGAGCTGCGCCTTGTCCACGGACACGTCGAAGGTCGACTCCGCGACGGAGTACGGAATCCCGAGCCCGGTGTCGTTGAAGCCGAACCGCGCCGCCGTGGTCGCCATGTCGCTCACCCCGACCCGCACCCCGAGCCGCGCGAACACCGTGTTGCAGGACCACATGAACGCGGCCCGGATCGGCGCGTCCTCGCAGCCCGTGGCCTCGTTGGTCAGGGAGGTCGTGGTGCCCGGCAGGGTGTACGGGTCGGGGGAGTCGGTCGCCTCGTCGACGTCCGTCACCACGCCCGCGTCCAGCGCGGCGGCCAGCGTGACGACCTTGAACGTCGACCCCGGCGGATAGGTCTGCCGTACCGCCCGGTTGAGCATCGGCTTGTCCGGGTCCGCGTTCAGCCGCGCCCAGGACCGCTCCACCGCCGCGTCGTTCCCCGACAGCACCTGTGGGTCGTACGACGGACTGCTCACCAGCGCGAGGATGCGCCCGGTCGACGGTTCCACGGCCGCCACCGCGCCCTTGCGTCCGGCGAGTCCCGCGTAAGCGGCCCGCTGTGCGGCCGGGTCGATGGTCGTGACGACGTTGCCGCCCGGGTTCTGGCGTCGCGTCAGGTCGTTCCAGAGCGGGAACGCCGACAGCATCGGGTCGGTGCCGGAGAGGAGGTCGTCCTCGGCGTGCTCCAGGAAGGTCGTGCCGTAGATCTGCGAGGCGAAGCCGGTCACCGGCGCGTACAACGGGCCCTTCGGATAGGTCCGTTCGTAGCGCAGCCGCCCGTCGGTGTCCTTCGAGCCGGTGACCGGGGCGTCGCCGACCAGGATGTCGCCGCGCGGCTGGCCGTAACGGGCGATCGCGGTACGGCGGTTGGCGGGGTTGTCGTCGTAGGAGCGGGCCTGGAAGACCTGGATGCGGGTGGCGTTGACGAGGAGCGCCACCAGCAGCAGGGCACAGAAGCAGGCGGCGTGCCGGATGTAGCGGGTCATCCGGATGTTCCGCGTCACGCGGCGACCTCCCCGTCGAACTGGCTGCGGGCGGAGTCGCTCACCCGGATCAGCAGGGCCACGATCGCCCAGTTGGTCACCACCGACGAGCCGCCCTGGGCCAGGAACGGCATCGCCATGCCGGTCAGCGGGATCAGCCCGGTCACCCCGCCCGCGATGACGAACACCTGCAACGCCACGATCGAGGCGAGCCCGACCGCCAGCAGCCGCCCGAAGGGGTCGCGCAGGGAGAGCCCCGCCCGGTAACCGCGCTCCACCAGCAGCCCGTACAGCAGGAAGATCGCCGACAGCCCGGCCAGCCCCAGCTCCTCGCCGGCCGTCGCCAGGATGAAGTCCGACTTGGCGGCGAAACCGATGAGGATCGAGTGCCCCAGCCCGAGCCCGGTGCCCATGGTGCCGCCCGCGGCGAACGCGAACAGCGACTGCGACAGCTGGTTGGGGCCCTGACCGGCCTCGATGGTGGCGAAGGGATGCAGCCAGTCCTGCACCCTGCTGTGCACATGCGGCTCCAGCCAGCCGACCGCGACCGCGCCCAGCGAGGCCAGCAGCAGCCCCACCGCGATCCACCCGGTCCGCCCGGTGGCGACGTACAGCAGCACCACGAACAGCCCGAAGAACAGCAGCGACGTCCCGAGGTCCCGCTCCAGGACCAGCACCACCACACTCAGCAGCCAGATCGCCACGATCGGTCCGAGCACCCGCCCGGTCGGCAGCTGGAGCCACCAGATCCGGCGCCCGGCGTAGGCGAGCGCGTTGCGGTTGGCGGCGAGATAGGCGGCGAAGAAGACCGCGAGGAGCACCTTCGCGAACTCGCCCGGCTGGATGGAGAACCCGGCGATCCGGATCCAGATCCGGGCCCCGTTCACGGCCGGGAAGGCGATGGGCAGGACGAGCAGCGCGAGGGCGGCGGCGACGCACACGTAGGAGTACCGCTGGAGCACCCGGAAGTCCCGCAGGAACAGCGCGGTGACGATGAACAGCGCCACGCCGACCGTGGACCACACGAGTTGGGTGGGCGCCGCCCGGTCGCCCGGGGTCTCCAGGTCGAGCCGGTAGATGAGGACCAGGCCGAGGCCGTTGAGCAGGACGCCGATCGGCAGGAGCAGCGGATCGGCGTACGGCGCCCGGTAGCGCACCGCGAGATGCGCGACCAGCGCGAGCACGCCGAGCCCGGCGCCGTAACCGGCGGCGCCGGGCGGGACGGTGCCGTGTCGGGCGAGGCCCACCGCGCAGTAGCCGTACACGGAGAGCAGTACGGCGACGACGATGAGGGCGAGTTCGATGCCCCGGCGCCGGGGGAGGCGGACGGCGGGAGCGGGGGGATCCGCTCGCACCACGGTGGTTCCGGCCTTGGTCATGTCCGGAACCTACCCAAATAGGGAGACTTGTCTTCCCGATTTCCCTGGTCTTCCTAGCACCAGCGTGGCGCCGCCCCGATGTTGTCGATGTACCGCGCGGCGCCCCAGGCCCAGGTGCCGTCCGTGAGGAGGTACCAGAGCGGGTTGCCGTTGATGGTCTGGCCGGGCGTCTTGCAGAAGATCGAGACGATCTCGCCCTTGTGCGCGGTCCGGATGATCTGCGACCCGCGGTTCGGTGCGCTGCGCAGATTCAGCGTGCTCGCGGTGACCACGCCTTTGTAGAGGCGGGGGTTCTCCTGCTGGTGGTGCCCCCAGTCACCGCGTGCACCGTCCCAGTCGTCGTTCGCGACGGCGGGCACGGCGGCAGCGGCGGCGAGCAGGGCGCCGGCGGCGAGGGATATGGAGAGACGGGAGCGCAGCGACATGACGGAACCTCCACGAAGGGGGCGAACTTGACTAATCGCCACATTAGGAGGGGTGGTTCGGGGCCGCCTTTCTGACTGGGCCGTCAGGGGTGCGGGGACCCGAGCAGGGTGAGTACGGCGACGGCTCCTCCGTCGGCGGCGTTCCGGAACCTCAGCTCCGCCCCCAGCACCTCCGCCTGCCCGACCGCGATCGTCAGCCCCAGCCCATGCCCCTTCGATCCCCCCTCGGTCCGGAACCGCTGCGGCCCGTGCTCGACGAGGTACTCCGGATATCCGTCCCCGTGATCCCGAACGGTCACCGTCGGCCCGTCCACGGTCAGGGAGACCGGCGCCCTCCCGTGCCGGTGCGCATTGGCCACCAGGTTCCCCAACACCCGCTCAAGGCGCCGCCGATCCGTCTCGACGACGACACTCCGCACGACCCTGACCTCCGTGTCGGTCCCCGACGCCCGCACCACCCGCTCCGCCAGCGCCCCGAGCGACACCGCGTCCAGATCCAGCCGCTCCCGCCCCGTGTCCAGGCGTGAGATCTCCAGCAGATCCTCCGTCAGCGTCCGCAGCGCGGCCACCCGGTCCCGCACCAGCTCCGTCGGCCGCCCCGGCGGCAGCAGTTCCGCCGCCGCGTGCAACCCGGTCAGCGGCGTGCGCAACTCGTGCGCCACGTCGGCCGTGAACCGCTGCTCGCTCAGCAGCTTGCCCTGCAACGAGGCCGCCATGGAGTCCAGCGCGGCGGCCACCGCGGCCACCTCGTCCTGCGGCCGCGTCGGATCCTTCGTGCGCGGGTCGTCGACGCGCGCGTCCAGGTCACCGCCGCTGATCCGCCGGGCCACCCGCGCGGTGGCGTGCAGCCGCCGGGTCACCCGGGTCACCGCGAACGCCCCCACCAGCAGCGTCGCCCCGATGGCGAGGGCCGAGGACCACAGGATGGCCCGGTCGAGCGCGTTGATCGTGCGGGCCTGCTGGGAGTAGTCGACGACGACCGCGAGCGCCCGGTCGCCGTCGGCCGGACCGGCCGCCCACATCGTGGGGCGCCCCTCGTGGTCGGCGACCATCGTGCCCCGGTGGCCCGCCACCGCCAGCGCCCGCAGCGACGTGGGCAGCCCCGGCGGGTCGACGCCCGCACCCGGCAGCAGGCTGTCCCCGGCCTCGTACGCCTCGGTCGCGTCCGCCAGCCGGGACAGCGCCAGGTCACGGGCCTGGCCGACGGTCTGGTTGGTCACCGAGACATGCACGAGGATGCCGAGCAGCGCGGCCAGCGCACAGCACATGACGGTGATGAAGGCGGCGGCCTTCAGGGCGAGCGTGCCGGTCCACCGGGGGAGCGCGAGCCTCATCAGCGGGTCGCCGAGGGGGAGGGAGAGGGGGAGGCCGAGGCGGAGGGGGAGGCCTTCGGCCCCTTCCCGAGGTGCAGCATCTCGTCGTGGGTGAGCAGAAAGAGGTGCTGGTCCGGGTCCCAGGTCCACTGGAACCGGTACTCGTAGTCCGCGAGGTCGGACGGCGCGTGGATGATCACCGAGTGCCCGGCCAGCTCGACCTGGCTCACCGCGTCGTCGTTGCTCATGACCTGCACCAGCCGGCCGCCCTGGACGGTGTAGACGCGGACGGCGGTCTGGTTGCCCGGCAGCAGCCGGAAGCCCAGCGTCAGATCCGCGTGGCCGTCGCCGGTGAGGTCGCGGTAGTACGCCTTGAGGACCGGGCAGCGGCTGTCCGCCGGTGTCCTGCCGCAGTACGCCATCCGGCGGGTCGTCTCGTGGTAGGTGGCCTTGGAACCGGAGTAGTCGTCCGGGTGCTGGGAGATCTCCGCCTGCACGACGGCCACCGGGTCCACCTTGCGCACGTCGCCACCGGGCACGGCGATGCCCTTCATGACCTCGGTCTCGCCGTCGTCGTAGTTCCAGGCGGGGCTCGACGCCGGCGTCAGCTGCGGCCACAGCTTGGCCGGGCTGGTCGCGGTCGGGGTGGACCCCGCGGCCTGGAGGCCGCCCGCGTCACCGCAGCCCGCGGCGGTGGCCAGCAGCAGGGCGGCGGCGAGGGCGGTTCGGACGGGGCGTGGCACTGTGCTCCAGGGGCGGACGGGGCGGAACCGGGGCGGACGGGGCGGCGAGGGATGCTACCGGCGGCCCCGTACGCGGGACGACGACCGGCCCGTACACCTTATTCGTACGGAAGTCCTTTTTGCGCACCCGTCCGGGGCGGGCGTCATTCGGCCAGCTCCTCCAGCAGCCGTGCCGTGGGCAGTCCGGCCCGTAGATAGTCGACGAACAGGTCGTTGTGCAGCGCCCAGGGGGAGCGACGGTCCCGGATCGTGCGGATCGCCTCCTCGGCGGAGTGCCCGGCACGGATCAGGGCGTGCGCCACGACCAGCCCCGAGCGGTTGTAGCCGTGATAACAGCGGACGAGGACCTTGCGGCCCTCGTCGATCGCCTCGCTCGCGGCCTGTGCCAGCCGGATCACGCCCGCGAGCTGGGTCCCGTCCAGAGGCCCGTCGGGTATCGGCCACACATGGTGCTCCACGCCGGGGTCGGGCCCGTGCCCCGGCAGTCTCAACAGGGTCTGGACGAGGTCGAACTCGTCCCGTACGACGGCGAACTCGCGCTGCCCCGAGGGCCCCCTGAACTCGTGCCCGCCCATCCACAGTCCGGGCACGATCTCGTTCCAGGGGTGGTCCGGGGCCGGTACGTCGGGCTGCTTCCTGCGGGTACGCAACAACGCCTCCCCAAGTCCCCACACCCCACCACCGTGCCGACCTTCCTCAAAGGTAACCGCCTTCTTGCCCCTGGAGCACCCCGCCTGTTCCCATGGTCAGGGGGTGATGGTGCATGAGCGGACTGCGCGTCATACCGACCTGGCAGCACGGCCAGGAGCGGCTCTACGTGTGCCTGACGGACGGGCGGAACGTCGCCTGGTACGACAGGGAGGCGGCCCGGGTGAACCTGCTCAGCGAGGCGAGCAGGGAGGACGTCCTGGAGGTGCTCGGCCCGTTCCTGACGGGCCCGGTCGCGGTGGGGCCACCCCCCGTCCCGACCCCCGCGGAACTGGCCCGGCTCACCCTCCACCCGGACGACGACCTGGCGCCCAACCGCCCCGGCGAGGCCCTCCAGATCGCCCTCGACCGCGACCCCGGCCCGCCGCACCGGCTCCGCCCCGACCCGCGCCGCAGGGCGCTGCTGGCCGAGCAGGCCGTGGGCGAGGCCCTCGACCGGCTCGACGGCGCCGGCTGGCACGCCCTGCACTCGGTCCCGCTCCCGGGCGGCGACCGCGTCCACCACCTGGCGATCGGCCCGGGGGGCCTCTTCGCGATCCACACCCTGTACGCCCGCAAACAGCGGGTGACGGTCGCCGACCCCATGGTCGCCCTGGGCCGCCACGACCCCCGCCCGCTGCTGCGCCGCGTCCGCGCCGACGCCGACCGCGCCTCCTACGCGCTGACCGCCGAGGTCCATCCGGTCCTCGCCGTCGTCGGCCCGTCGGACGTACGGATCACCGCCCCGCTGCGCGAGGTCCGCGTCATCGCGGACACGGAGGCGGAGAGCCTGGCCCGGCTCGGCGGGGTGCTGAAACCGGCGGACGTGGAGGCCCTGCACGCGATGGCACGGGACCGGAACACCTGGACGCGGGTGTAGGGCCTGTCCGGCGGATCAGGTCGCAGGAGAGCTACGGCGCCTCATCGACGCTGGTGAGCGGGGTCTGGCACGCCGCAGATCGGCGTGCCAGACCCCGCGTCTGCGGCATGAACCGCCGGACAGGCCCTGGCTACCGCAGCGGCCGGAAGTAGTGGTCCATCGCCCAGTCGCCGATGTCCCTGCCGATCCGGGTGCCGACCTCGTCGGCGGTGCGGAAGTGGATGCCGCTCCAGATCCGGGCGTTGATCGTGTCCCGGTGGAAGTCGGCCGACTTCTTGTACGTCCGCGTCGTCCCGGTCGGCGTCGACGACAGCCGCAGGTCGATGTCCCCACCGGTCAGCCGGTCGAGTACGGCCATGACGGCGCCGTCGTTGGCGCAGTGCCCGCCGATGTACTCCGGGTACGGGGGAGTGTCCAGCAGCGGCGTCCAGTCCGGGTCGGGCCGGGTGGCCGGGTTGCCGTCGGTGCCGGCGAGCCGGATCGCGTGGATCGGGCGCCAGAGGGCGTACGTGAACTTGGCGTTCCAGGTGGTGATCGTCGCGTCGGCGGCGGCGGTGTTGGCCGCGGCGAACAGCCGGGCGGCGTCGACGATGTCGAGCCGGTGCCGGGTGACGTGGTCGCGGTACCCGGCCTGGAGCTGCTGGGGCAGCGGGTGCGAGAAGAAGAGCGCGGTCTCGGTCTGCCGCGCGCTCCGCTTGCTGCCGCTCCTCCCGCCCATGGCCTTCGTCTCGGCGAGATCGCGGGCGTACCGCCGCGAGGTCAGCGCGGGCGGCGGCCCCGGCATGAACTGCTCCGGGTCGTCGGACAGCATCGGCCGCACCTTGCCCAGCCAGGCGTTCACGGCGGGGCTGTACGTGGGCGGGGCGGGCCGCCAGACACCCGGGGCGGGCTCCGGGGCGAAGGTCACCCTCTCGCCGCGCCCGTCCTCCTCGCGCAGCTCGATGAGCCGCTCGGCGGCCAGCTCCCCGAACCGTTCGCCCTGCTTCCGGGCCGTGCCGTCCGGGATCTTGGCGAGGGACGCGGTGTACGCCTTCTCGATGCGTTCCCTGGAGGCCGGGAAGTAGGTGAGCAGCACCCGCCGCGCGGCCGTGGCGGCGGCCGCCTCGGAGGAGGCGAAGCGGGGGCCTCGTACGTCCCACTTGTACTCGGCGTAGCGGCCCTCGATGCCGACGACCGCGTTGTAGACGGCGGCATGGACGAAGCCGTACCAGAGGAACGGTTCGGCGGTCGGCCGCCTGGCGTCGTCGGCGATCACGGCGACGGCGGTGCGGTTCCAGTCGGTGACGACATCGGCGCCGGGGCGCTTGGCGGGCGCTGGGGCCGAGGGCTGGGCCTGGGCGACGGTGGTGGAGACGGAGAGCGCGGTGAGACCGACGAGCAGGGCTCGGCGGAGGGTGCGGATGCGGGTGCGGGTGCGGGAGGGCGGTCGTGCGCGCATGCCGGTGGCTGCTCCTTCGGTTCCTTCGGTGATGCGATGAGAGATGTCCCCATTGGTCAGCATCTGTGCCCGTCGGTGCCGGGCGCGAAGCCAGGACGGGCCCTAGGGCAGCCGTCCGGCGGACCGGGCGTCGAAGAGCGGCGCGAGCAGATCACCGTAGTCCTGGACGCGTGGCCCGATGTCCGTTGCGAGGAAGGCGAGTTGTGACGCCGACCGGCACTCCTCGACCTCCGTCCAGGTGACCGGCGCGGAGACGGTCGGCTCGGGGCGGGCGCGCAGGGTGTAGGGGGCCGCGGTGGTCTTCCGGGCCGCGTTCTGGCTCCAGTCGACGAACACCTTCCCGGGGCGCAGACTCCGTGTCATCCGGTGCACGACGAGCTTCGGCATCGCCCGTTCGGCGGCGACGGCGAGCCCCTTGGCGTACTCCGTCACCCGTTCGGACGGCGTCGGCCGCACCGCCGCCAGCAGATGCAGCCCCTTCGACCCGGAGGTCTTGGCGTACGCCGCGATCCCGTCCGCCGCGAGCCGCTCCCGCAGCCACAACGCGACCTCACAGCACTCGACGACGGAGGCGGGCGGCCCGGGATCGAGATCGAACACGATCCGATCGGCTTCGGCCGGCTCACCGACCACCCACTGGGGCGTGTGGAACTCGGTGACGAGATTCGCCGCCCACATCAACGACGCCAGATCCTGTACGACGACCATCCGCGCCGGCCCCTCCGACCGCGGCACCTCGGCGGTGGTGACCCAGTCGGGCGTACCCGGCGGCACGTTCTTGGCGAAGAACACCTGCCCGTCGGGCCCGTCCGGGTAGCGCAGGAAGGACAACGGCCGGTCCCGCAGGTGGGGGAGGAGGACGTCGGCGGTGGTGGCGTAGTAGTGCAGCACCTCGCCCTTGGTGAACCCGGTCGCGGGATACAGCACCTTCTCCAGGTTGCTGAGCGCGAGCCGGCGCCCCGCCACCTCCGTGATAGGCGTCATACGATGAGAATCTCACGCATATCGTCCGATACCGCCCGTGACAGTCGCGGAAAGGATGCCGCCCGTGCGATCCATATGGAACGGCGCGATCTCGTTCGGCCTGGTCAGCATCCCGATCAAGCTGGTCAACGCCACCGAGAGCCACTCGATCTCCTTCCGCCAGATCCATCTGGAGGACGGCGGCCGCATCCGCTACCGCAAGGTGTGCGAGCTGGAGGAGAAGGAGGTCAGCGGGGCGGAGATCGGCAAGGGCTACGAGGACGCGGACGGCACGATCATCCCGATCACGGACGAGGACCTGTCCCACCTCCCGCTCCCGACGGCGAAGACGATCGAGATCGTGGCCTTCGTGCCGGCCGACCGGATCGACCCGCTCCAGATGGATGCCGCGTACTACCTGGCGGCGGGCGGCGCCCCGGCGGCCAAGCCGTACACCCTCCTGAGGGAGGCGCTGAAGCGCAGCAACAAGGTGGCGATCGCCAAGTTCGCGCTGCGGGGGAGGGAGCGGCTGGGGATGCTGCGGGTGGTGGAGGACGCGATCGCGATGCACGGGCTGCTGTGGCCGGACGAGGTGCGGGCCCCGCAGGGGGTGGCGCCGGACACCAAGGTCACGGTCAACGACAAGGAACTCGACCTCGCCGACGCCCTCATGGACACCCTGGGCGAGATCGACCTGGAGGACCTCCACGACGAGTACCGCGAGGCGCTGGAGGAGGTCGTCGCCGCGAAGGCCGCCGGCGAGACCCCACCGGAGGCGCCGGAACCGGCGAAGGGCGGCAAGGTCCTCGACCTCATGGCGGCGCTGGAGAAGAGCGTGCGCGAGGCGAAGGAGTCCCGCGGCGAGGAACCGGCGGAGGTCAGACACCTCCCGCAGCGCAAGACGTCGTCGCGGACGACGCCGAAGCCCGCGCAGGGGAGAAAGTCGACGGCGAAGACGGCGACGGCGAAGAAGACGGCCTCGACGTCGGCCTCGGCCTCGGCGAAGAAGTCGACGGCGACGAAGAAGACACCGGCGAAGAAGACGGCCTCGGCTTCGGCGAAGAGGACGACCTCGACCTCGACCTCGGCCTCCGCTTCGGCTTCGGCTTCGGCGAAGAAGTCGACGGCGACGAAGACGACGGCGAAGAAGACGACGGCAAAGAAGGCAACGCCCCGCAAGCGCTCGGCCTGACCCCTACCAACGGGCCCGTCCCCTTCTCTCACCGCATCGCCCACCGCATCGCCCACCGCAACGGTGCTCAGCAGCCACGACGTTGCCGCAGCCGCTCAACCGATGCGCCGCAACGCCAGCACCGCGTTGTGCCCTCCGAACCCGAACGAGTTGCTGAGCGCCAGATCCCCGTCGGCCGGCAGCTCCCGAGGAGCGTCCGTCACCACGTCCAGCTCCACCTCGTCGTCCACCTCCGCACACCCCACGGTCGGCGGCACCACCCCGTGATGCAGCGTCAGTACGGTGGCCACGGCCTCCACCCCGCCCGCGGCCCCCTGAAGATGCCCGAGGTGCCCCTTGAGCGCGGTCACCGGCACGGACAGGTTCCGGTTCCCGAGGACGGCCCGCAGCGCACCCGCCTCGGCGAGATCGCCCTCCACGGTCGCCGTGGCATGCGCGTTGACATGGACGACGTCCACCACATGCCCCCCGGCGTCCCGCACCGCCCGCCGCAGCGCGAGCGCCACCCCGCTCCCCGAGGGATCGGGCGCGGCCATGTGATGCGCGTCGGCCGACAGCCCCCACCCCGCGGCCTCGCAGTAGATCCGCGCGCCCCGGGCGAGGGCGTGCTCCTCGGCCTCCAGTACGAGGATCCCCGCGCCCTCCCCGTTCACGAACCCGCCCCGGTCCTTGGCGAAGGGCCGTGAAGGCGAACGCCCGTCCTCCAGCCCGGCCTGGGACAACGCCCGCATCGAGGCGAACGACGCCATGATCGCCGGCGTCACGACGGCTTCCGCACCGCCCGCGAGGGCGACGTCGACACGGCCGTACCGTATGCGGTCGATCGCCTGCCCGATGGCCTCGGTGCCGGAGGCGCACGCGCTGGTCACGGTCCGGGCCTCCCCGGTGATGTGCAGGTCGAGGGAGACCTGCGAGGCGGCCTGCGAGGGCACGGTCATCGGAGTGGTGAGCGGCGAGACGCCCCGCGGCCCCTTCTCCCGCAGCTTCCGATCCCCACCCACCAGGACCGACGCGTCCCCGAGGATCGCCCCGAGACTGACCCCGACCCGCTCGGGATCGAGCCCGCTCGGCCGGGTGCCCCCCTCCACGAACCCGGCATCGGCCCAGGCCTCCCGCGAGGCGAGCACCGCGAACTGAGCGGCCCGGTTCATCCGCCGAGCGGCAGCCCGCGGCAGCAACTCGGCGGGATCGACCGGCACAGTCCCGGCGATCCGCACAGGCAGCTCGCCGAACTCCTCCCCGCCCAACTCCCGTATCCCGTGCCGCCCGTCGAGCAGCCCCCGCCACAACGCGTCCACCCCGACCCCGAGCGGAGTCAGGGCCCCGAGCCCGGTGACGACGACCCGCCGCGGCCCACCGGCAGCGGCTTCCCGCGCGGGCCGAGGGTGATGCCGTACGACATACCCCTCCCGGTCGGCGTCACGAGCCCACCGCCGCACCTCCCCGTCCGCGACCGGCTCCTCCGCACACACATCGAGATCCCGGTGCCAGGCACCCCAACGCCGTACGTACGTCACCTCGGCGGCCCGCGGATCGACGGCCCGCACCGAGCCCACCCGGTCGCCGTCCCGGAACTCCACGTCGTCGAGCGGCGGTGACGACAGCCGGGGCACGGCCGCCACGTCCAGCCGATGGCAGGCGACGGTGACCGCCCGCTCCCGCCCCAGCACCTCATCGCGATCCACCCCACCGAGCGGCGGCCGCAGCGACATCCGGATCGTCTCCGGCGACTCGGGCAACGTGTGCATGACGACGTACCAGCGCTGCCGCTCCACGTCCTCGGGCGACAGGGCGACCAGGTCACCCGGGATCACCTCGGCGACGCTGACTGTATGCGGATTTATAGGGACTTCGAACTTTCCAGGCGAATTGGACATATCCGCACACGCTTCCCATTTACCGAACTGCCTTGCGGGGGACGGTCCCGAGTGAACGGGACGAAAGCCGGAAAGGCCATTGTTGAAACAAAAACGTCCCTGGATCCTTACACTCCGCAAACGATGACGGAATCCAACGCCCCGTCAACCCCCCGACGTACAGGGCGAGTTGCGTTTACAACTACGAATGATCTGTGTGCAAGCTCACGGCCGCACACGCATGACCACCGACAGCTTCTGGATCTACGGGCGGCAGCCGCGCCAGGGCCGATCGATGTCCCGTATGCGCAGCTTCGCCAACGGCACCTCGAGCGTCTCAGCCGCCCCCGGGGCCGGCGGGGTCCAGAGCACGACCGTGCCGCCCGAGTCGCCCAGCATCAGGTAGGCGCGGGCGGGGGAGAAGGTGCCGCCCACCACGGGTATGCCCGAGGGATCGACATTCGCCAGGGGTGTGGCGCACACCCACCTCGGCTCGACGCCGTGGAACTCGGGCGGCGTACGCCACCTCGCCGCGGCCTCCATGGCCTGGACGCCCGCTTGGCGGGCAGGGGCCAGCAGGTAGTTGTCGAAGCCGACGGATCCCAGGATGACCGCGACGACGCCCGCGAACACCATCACCCCGCGGTTGCGGATGGGAAAGTGCCAGATCCGGAGGTAGCCCAGGAGAGCCGGCACGGAGAGCGCGAGCAGGATGACCGGCAGCCAGGAGGAGGCGGCGCCGAACTGCCGGTACAGGGACACACCCACGTCGGCGGGTTCTGTGTCGAAGGCGTCGAGGTACTGGCGGATCAACAGCCCGCCCGCACCCGGAAGCAAGCCGATGAAGAGCGGGATGACGAGCGGAAGGAGCCAGGGTGCCACGGACCGCCAGCCCGACGAGTGGAAGAGGAAATACAACCCGAGCGGCACGGGCGCCGACAGAGCCAGAAGGCCCAAAAGGCGAACCAGCTCAAGAAGCCCTCCGACCCCTCCGTCGGCCTCCGCGCCACTCAGGCCGAGAGCACCCGCGAAGAGGCAGAGGACGGCCGTATCGCCGACGCCGTTCAGTGAAACCTGCGTGCCGGTGACCTTCCACACCCGCTGCAGCAGCCGATGAGCGCCCCAACCAGACACAAAGGCCACGACCGAGCCGCCCGCCATGGCGAGCCACTCCCCGCCGGCGCGGCCGGACCACACCGCGTCGACCCCGAAGGTGAAGGACCGCAGGGCCACCCAAGTCAGGATCAGCCACGGGGTGTTCCGCAGCAACACGACGAACGGACGGGAATCCGCCTGCACTTCACCCCGGACCCGTACCCCGGGCGGCGCGGTCGGAGTATCCGGCAATCGCCGCCGCGCCAGACGCAGCGCCGCTGTCTCGTCCGCCGCCCAGACCCTGCGCCCAGTAGGCCGCAACCGTCCGGCGGCCGACGTCGACGAGGTGCCGACCACCCGCCACATCGATTCCGGGCCGCCCTCGCCCACTCCACCCACACGTTCTGCTGCCAGCACACGCACGGCCAGATCGAGCCGCCGGGCCGCCGCCCTCAACTGCTCCTCGGCGCCCTGCGCCGCCCGCCAGTGAAGTCCGAACAGCGTCAACGTCATGACGTACCGGCCGTCAGTTCCGCTCCCCGCGGACTGCTCCAGCACAGCCCACCCCTGACGACCGCACTCCTCCTCGAACCGCGCCCGCTCCGCGGCCCCGCCGATCACTGCCACAAGAGCGACTACACGTTGACTGAGCGCCGCCACCAGTCCCCCTGCGATCGCCTCGACTGCCGTCGCAGAATGACACTGGCACATGGCGGCCAAGAACCAACGACAAAGAGCGGGACCCAGTGAAACTGGGTCCCGCTCTCGAAAGTGCCCACGGCAGGATTCGAACCTGCGCACACGGTTCCGGAGAGCGTGTCCATGATGGGCCCCATGGTGGCTTTGACCTGCCAGGAAGCCGCGAGGGCGTAATGATTACCTCGAATCCACGCGCCACTCACGCATGGGCATACAAGCGAGGGGCACCGTCAGCCACGCATGGCCGTGGCGGTGGCCGCTGCTGAGCGAGGTTGCCTGTGCGGAGCTGTCCTCGCAGCAGAGGACCGAGGAGAGCCCGGAACCTGATGAATCTTGGAGTGTGTGTCAGTGGAGTCGGGTACGGTCTCATGACCACGTTGGTCAGGGAGTGGCTCAGGGGGGGCCTGGTGGACTTGGATTTCAGCGTCAAGGCAAATGGAGTGGAGTTCTTCCTGCCGCCGGGGCGGTTCCATGTTGCTTATGAAGAAGCGCACGCCCTCCTTGTGGAAAATGAGCGGTTCAGGGGATCGGAAACAAGGCCCCAGATCTGGGACGGGTTCGAAGACTACCTGGCTCGCTTCTTCGCGCTTGAGGATCACTTTAGTGATCTTCTGGAGGGTCAGCCATTGATCCATCGTCTATGGCTCGGCGGGAGCTACGTGAGTTCGAAGGTGAATCCCTCGAACATCGATGTGGCGGTGCTGGTCAACGCGCCTGGCGAAGAGCGGATCAAGGGGAAGCCCAGGGCCGGTTGGATGACCCGGGCCTTCGACCGTCATGTCGTTCTGCCGGACTTTCGTGTGTCTAGCCTCCGCATTTCCTACAGGCCGGTTCGGTCTGTGTTCAAGTCCAGGACACTCGCAGCCGAAGACCAGGACTACCTGCGGGAGCGGGGAGCATGGGATGATTGGTGGCAGCGCTGCCGGCCGCCTGGAGCGAAGGGCGCGCCCACGTTGGAGTCGGCTGAGCCTAGGCGCGGGTACCTGGAGGTGGCACCGTGAGCAGTTGGCGGCAGCGTATCCTCGATGACCGTCGCGGCGATCTGGACGCATGGCTTGCGGCGGAAGACACCACGGAGCGAACTGAGGACGACGTTGATTCTGAGCAGCGTGCAAATTGGTTGAGCGCTGTTCGAGAATGGGACCCTGAATCTGCTTTGCCGGAAGAACTTGTTATCCGCCTCTTCGGCGGGGAGGCAGGTTCTGGAGGGTTGCGTTTCGCGGTGGGAAACGCCCTTCTCAAGCCTCTCCAAGACGGGGTCACGGCTTCCTCTGACGAAGATGTAGAGCTCGAATTGGTCGGAGTTTCTGCAGGTAGCACGGTCCTGCATGTCCGCCCTGTTGCTGAGGGGCAGACGTCCACAGTCGATTCGCAATCCGATGGAGGGGAAGGGGAGGAAACTCGACCCACATCGCGGGTCATGAACTCCCTGCTCGACGCTGTCGGCACGTTGGAAGCTGAAGCTGACGTCTCTGAGTGGACGCCAATGCTCTCTAGCCTTTCGCGTGTAGTGAGCGCCCTCGATAAATTTGACTTGTCGATGCAGTTGCGCTGGCTTGATGGTGAAGGCCGTGTGCGCAGCACGTCGTTGACTGAAACTGGCAGGGGCTATCTACGGGAGCTTCGTAAGAGCCACGGAGAGGCCTTTGCGCCTGTGCGTCGTTCGATCTCAGGCCTGGTGACAGAACTGAAGCTCTCAGGAGCGGCTGTGATCAAACCGGCTGCGAGTCCGGCAGTCACGGTCAAGTTTGAACCAGGTGAGATTTCGGCAGTAGGCTGGCGGCTGGGAGAACACGTTAATCTCGTTGTTGAGGAACGACGCAGAATAACACGCCGTGGTGCACGTCCCGTAATCGACTTGGTCTACGTGCAGCCTGAGGAATTTACGCCGGTTGAGGAACTGGAAGGCGTGGAGATTGCGCTCAGAGACTCGGATAATAGGGGTCAGGGTGAGGCGGAATCTGGGTAACTGAACTTACCGGCACCTAGGTGGGGCAGCTCCAATTTGAGCTGTCCCACCTTTTTTGTTCAGACCAACCTATGTTATTGTCGATTACCTTAGCGCTGCCGTGAATGTGAAAGCGGCCAGGCATAGCAGAGTTGCTACGCAATACCGAAACGTGCTGATTGCTGTCCTGAGGTGCTGATGCCGCTGTGAGTGCTGAAGGATGTCTGTCCAAAGTTCCGCCACAGCGTGGCCTAGGATTGAATCTAGGCTAAGGCCTTCGACTTTTCGGGCAAAGTCGCTATGGCCATCAACGGACTTAAGAGTGTCACCCCAGTTGAAGAGGAATCTTGACGGGATCTCGGCTGAGTGTAGGGCGCGGATTGTCTTGCGTGCCGCAATGGCGTTGATCGATCCCCAAAGACTTCGAAGGATGAGTGACAACGTCAAGACTGCTAAGGCTCCGAACGGGATCTCGATCCACAGAGCGCGGGGCGCATCGGAAGTTTGCAGATGATAGTTCACAAGGAGCAGTGAACCTGTTGCTAGAACGGCGTTGGCGCTGAGCAGTACTGATGCTCGAACCGAAGTGGATGACCGCAGCCGGTCGTACCTGTCGATGTGCCATTTCGTCAGTTCCAGTAGGTCTGAACTGGACATCGGATCGCCTGTGCTTTGCCCCTGCGCCGGCAGCCCCGGTCCGCTCTTGCCTGGTTGTGGTTGGTGTGCGCGGGGTGTCCCAGCCATCAGGTTGTCCCCTCTCTTGTTCTCGGGCGCGGCTCGGAGCGGTCGGCTCCCTGTGGATCACTCCAATTTCATCGGTCGATTAGCCTAGGGGATCGCAGGGTGAAAGGCGTGATCTTCACTGAAGAGCGGGCGGATCGTTCATGTGCGAAATGGGATGAAGTGGCTGAGATATTCATCAACTACCGCAAAGAGGGCGGGGCGTATGCGGCCGCCCTGCTTGACGAATTGCTGTCAAGTCGCTTTGGTGAGCGTCACATTTTTCGAGCGGCTAGGTCTATCGCGCCAGGATCGGACTACTCGGAGTCCATTCTTGAAGCTGTGGCTGGGTGTGCGGTGTTGCTCGTGATCATAGATTCTGAATGGCTGGACAGACTTAACCCCGAGGCCCGTGACTCCACCCCTAGGAAAGACTGGGTCTTGCGAGAAATAGAGGAGGCGTTCAAGTGGGAGCGAACGGTGGTCCCTGTGCTGTTGTCCGGAGCTGAATGTTTGGATGAGGGTAAGCTCCCCCAAAGCTTGGCTCGTGTTGCCCGGCTGCAATATCTGCGATTTGACTATCGAAACATTCGGCAGGATGTCAATTTTATTGCTGAGCAGTTGAGCAAGGTCTGCCCCCCGCTTCAAAATGTAGCGGAAGGGGCCGACCGTGAAAGCATTTCGCCCCGCCGTTTGCATTGAACAGCGGAGTGGAACGGTTCCAACGGCGATGGACCGTCAGGTGGCGATCGCATCTCGGAGGGCCAGACGCTTCGACGATCGTATGGGTGGGACACCGTACATCCCGCTGCCCTAACTGGTTGGGTAGAGCAGAGTCCTAACCGGAGGGCAAGACGCGTGGGACACTTTGGGGGCAGACACGACGTGGCAGGCTTGAATTCGACGACGGGCGAACAGGGAGGGGGAGCGAGTGTCGCAACAGGTCAACCCTCGGGGGACCTTCTTGCAAATCGCGGAGGCGGTTAAGGCCCGGATTGAGGCGGACCCTCAGATGACACAGCTCCCGGCCGCCGGAGACCTCATGCGCGATCACGGCGTCTCGCGCGGCGTGGTGCTCCGTGCCTTCAAGGAGCTTCAAGCGGATGGGGTAGCTGAACCGGTGCGGGGCGGCCGGTGGCGGGTAGTACGCCAGGGCGAGCACGTCGACCGGCGCCCGCTGGACGAGCGCATCGCCGACATCATCGCGACCGAAGGGTTCGAGGTCGGGGCCAAGTTCCCTAGCGCGTCTCAACTGATGGGCAGGTTCAAGGTCTCCCGACCGACCGTGACCAAGGCTCTCGACAAGCTCGAAGCCGCCGGCTTGCTGGCGAGTGAAGGTCAGGGCAAGGTGCGGACAGTCCGCACTGTGCCGAACCGAGAGGAGCGTTCGTAGTTTGTCGACGTTGACTGAGTGGGCCTACCCCCTCGCGGAATCCCTGCTCGCGGAGCCGCTCCCGCGGCGCTGGCAGCACTGCTTGGGCGTCGCTGAGCGAGCGCGCACAATCGCGCTCGTGCTCGGAGACGATGCCGAACTGCTCGAAGCCGCAGCAGTCCTGCACGACATCGGCTACGCGCCCGACCTGGCCAAGACCGGTTTCCATCCCCTCGATGGCGCCCGCTACCTCCGGGATGTCGCCGGCGCCGACGAACGCGTCGTGAATCTCGTAGCGCACCACTCCTGCGCATGGATGGAAGCCGAAGCGCGTGGCCTGCGGGCGGAGTTGGAGGGCGAGTTCCCCCGCGAGGGCGCGCACCTGAACGACGCGCTCTGCTACTGCGACATGAACACGACGCCGGACGGCACCCCCACGAACCCCATCGACCGCGTCAACGAGATCGCGGGACGGTACGGGCCGGACAGCCTGATCGGGACGTTCATCCGGCGAGCGGAGCCGGAGATCCTCGCGTGCACGTCCCGAGTGCTGGAGCGGGTGTCCGCCGCCAAGCGTCAGCCGATGTAGGGCGTCGGACGCGTCCGGTCCATGGCGTGCTCGATCCGGAGCCGCATCGTGGGGTGGACGTCCAGCTTCTCCAGGTCCGCTGGGTCGACCCAGCGGACCTGCGTCGTCTCGTTGCTCGTACGGACCGCACCGCCGACCGGCCGCGCGCGGAAACAGATGCTGAACTGCTGCCGGATCTCCCCGTCGTCGTACTGCATCACGTGGCCGGGGTCCGTGTAGATCCCGGACATGTCGACGACTTCCGCCTTGATGCCGGTCTCTTCCCAGACCTCACGCACCACGGTGTCGCTGATGGACTCCCCGACATCGTGCCCACCGCCGGGCAACGCCCAGCGTCCGTTGTCGGACCGCTGGATCATCAGCACTTGGCCCGCGTCGTTCTGTACGAACGCCACGACGGACGGCACGACCGAGTTGGCCGGCGGAGCGTCCGGGTCGTGCAGGTAGTCGATGCGTCCCATGCTCAAGCTCCCGTGATGTCGCGTTCTGTCACTGGCCTGGCGCCTTCCCAGGTCTGCTGAACGCTATTGGCGAAGGTGTCGAACAGACCGCCTCCGGGGAGTCGCCGCAGGTGGAAGACGGGTGCCATGTAGGCGCCGATGCCGTAGACGTGCGTGTTGGCCAACATCTCGTCATCGGCACGGTAGATCGAGTTGTAGAGCACGGTGTCGTGCAGGCGGAATTCGATGTCCGGGTGGCTGGTGAACAGCGGTTGGTAGTTGACCAGCGCATTACGGATCTTGCCGTCCATGATGCGATGTCCCTCGTCGATCCCCCGCCGGATGACGGCTTCGCACTCTGGGTCGCCCATGAGCACCCGGATACGGACGCCGCTCTCAGACTTCTCCTTCAGTGTCGAGAAGAAGAGTGGGTCCTCTGCCAAGTAGATGCCGGCGTACACGAGGATGTCGATGCGCTCGGTGGCCCGCTCGCACATCTCGCGCCAGAGGGGCGACGGCACTGTGTGTCGATGCGGGTAGACGGTGACGATCTCCGCCTTGCTCATGTCGGCTGCGGAGTCCTGCGTTCGGGAGTCGTCCCACAGCATCGTCACGTCGACCTGGAGGGCCGCCGCCGTTGCGTACTGGTGGCGCCGGTACGGCACTTTGCCCTGCGTGATCCAGCGCTCCACCGTCTTCGGGTTGACGTCGATCGCGTCAGCCAGGCTCTGGACAGTCATGCTCCGGGCCAACAGGGCCGACCGTAAGCGCTCGTTGGACATCTGTACCCCCCGAGGGACGTCTAGGGACTTCTTGACCGTAGCCAGAACTCCCCGAGCTGTCCACGTAAGGGGTGACCAACTCCCCTGACCTGCACCGATTCTGATGGTGCACCAAGAAGTCCCGGTGCGAAGCCCAAGAGGTTCCGTCGAAGTGCTTGACGGAACCCAATGCAGTACCTGTAAAACAGGTACTGCATCACCGAACGTCCGGAGGCCCCGTGAAACGGGTCGAAGGAAACGTCTGTGCCTTGACAACTCCACAGCGTGCCAAGTCGACGGGGTGAGGTTCCCCGTCCCCGCGGCGGCCCGGGTGACGGCCGTCGGCGGCCACTTCCCCGCGCACCGGCTCTGGAGAACAGTCCTCGGGATCACCCCTTCCTCACGGGAGGTCAACCCGGCGGATGCCACCTGGTGCGCGCCGCCCTGCTGGCGTCAGAGCAGCGACGATGACGCGCCCGACCTACCAGCTCGGGACCGGCCCGCCGTGGCAATGGCGGGCCGGTGAAGCTGGTCTCTCTTCTCTCGCCCCGCTGGTCTGCATGTCCGGGTTCGACTCCCGGTCGGGGCACTCCGGCCCGCCGCTTCTACGGCGTTGGCCGCTTCTCGGGCTGGCCGCCCTCTCGCCAACGTCTCGCGGCCCCGGCTCTCTCCATCCCTTCGACTCAGGAGTACGCCATGCGTATCCGCAATTACGTCTCCGGCCACCGGGCCGACACGGCGCACGACTTCCTCGAACTGGCCCTTGGTACCCCCGTTGAGCTGTGGCTCGGAATAGAGGGGGAGAGCGAGGAGGAGCGCGCGGCGCGTCTGGCCGCGGCTCGCGACATCCTCGCCGACGATCCCGAACTACCGGACCGCGCGGTGCAGGTGGCCGCCAAGGCTCTGGACGACGCAGGACTGCTGCGGCTGACGCCGCTGCCCACCGCCGCCCTGCGCCGCAGCCTGCGGACGGGGGCCGCCGCGTGAACACGAACCAGACGCTGGACGGCCTGGCCGCGCCACTGCGCGCCCTGCGTCTGCTGGCCGCCGACTTCGGGTACCTGCCCGTACCGACTGTGAGCATCTCGCCCATCTACCCGGACCGGTTGGAGCTGTCGTTCCACTCCGGACTGCCCGACTTCGAGGCCTGGCGCGAAGCGCTGGAGGCCGCCCCGGGGGCCGTCGACTACCACGTGCAGCGCAACGGCGGTACGGGCGTTCTGCGCGCGGTCGCCGCGTACGCGGGTGCCGAGCTTGAGCTGTACGGCTACTTCGACGTCGTGACTGCGATGCCGGCGGAAGCGGGTGCGGCATGACCACCCCAGCTCACGTCGACGCCTTGCCGACGCCCGTCGAGACACCATCGACGCCCGTCAACGTAGACCGTGCCATTACGGCGCTCGCGTCGGTGCTCACGGTGGTGCTGACCGCGGTGGCGTTCTGGCTCTCGTACGAGCACTTGCAGGAGGTTGCCGCGCGGCACGGCATGGCGGAGGCGGTGGCCCGCTCGTGGGCCTGGCCCGCCACGGTGGACCTGTTCATCGTGATCGGGGAGCTTCTGATCCTGCGTGCCTCGCTCGCCCACCGGGTCGACTGGTGGGCAATCGCCCTGGTCACCGCCGGGGATGGCGCCTCCATCGCGCTGAACGTGGCCGGGGTCGGCCAAGACGCGAACGCCCTCGACTACGTGGTCGCTGCGGTCCCGCCGGTGGCGGCCCTGCTGGCGTTCGGTGCGTTGATGCGGCAAGTGCACGGCTACCTGACCCGGCGGACGATGACGGGCGTCGCCCCGGCGTCGACGGGCGTCGAAGCACCGTCGACGCCCGTCATGGGGAGCGTCGACGCCCCGCTGCCCGCGCCGCCCGCGACCCCCCTTGCCGAGTTGGCCCCGGTGCCTTCCGCTGGCCCGGAGCCGTTGACCGCGGTGGCTGCGTCGACGCCCGTCGACAAGGAGGTGTCGCCCGTCGCCCCGGCGTCGACGGCCGTCGATCTGTGCATGCCGGTGGTGTACGCGAACCGGGTCGACCAGTTGGTCCGGGCGCTGTACGGCACCGACTTCACGCAGCCGAGTACGGCCCGCATGACCATGGCGATGGCCGGGGCCGGACTCGGGGCGTCGGAGTCGACGGCCCGCACCGCGCGTAGCCGGGTCAGGGCCCGTGAGCCGTACCTGGCTGACTTCCCCACGGCACTGGCCGGTTGAGCGGGAGGACGCGGTCATGTCGCTCGCGTTCGCCAAGTGCTTCGACCCCAAGGGCGCCCGCTTCGGGATACCGACGTTCCCCTGGCGGTGCGCTCCCGATGGCTACGCCACTCTCCGCCAGCTGAGAGCGCGCGGGCTGCGCCCCGGCGGTCAGCCGGTCGCCGCGCAGGTCCTGCGCCCGCGCTACCGACGCGGCCCGCTGGTCGCCTACCTCTACCGGCTTGACCGGGCCAAGCCCGTCCGGCCGATGACGCCGGCCAAGCGTGCCGCGCTGGCCAAGGCCAACGCCGCACGGCGTACCTGCCCGCAGTGCCGCACGGACGCGGGCTACGTCATCCCGGTCTCGCTCGGGGTGTGCGTGCCCTGCGCCTATCCCGACGACGAACAGCGCGCCGCCTGAACTTCCCCTTCGAGCAAGGAGTTTCGCTGTGCCCAGTCGTACCCGCACCCGCCGCGCCGCGGGTGTCACCACCGTCCGTCTCCCGCGCCAGCGCGGACGCCGTTCGCAGCCGTTCGTGGTCGTCGTGCCCGAACAGCCCTCTCTGACCCGAGAAGCCCTCGGCCTTGTGGGAGGCGCGCTGTGGAAGGGCCGCCACGCGCTTGCCCCGACCGGCATCGCCGTTCTGGCGTTCGCCCTCACGGGCCTGTTTCACGTGCTCTCGCCCTGGTCGGCCCTGATGCTCGCGCCGCTGGTCGCGGGCCCGGGGCTGTGGCTGGGCATCGTCCAGCGCCGCCGCCCCGGCCACGGCTCCACGCTCGCCTGGCGCATCGGCCTGGCCGTGTTCGGCACGCTCGCGTTCGCGTGGACGGCGCTGGCGGCCGGGATCGGCCCGTTCGCCGGGTCCTTGCCGCTGGTCTGGCTGCTTGCCCTGATCGCCGCCCAGACCGCCTGGCTGATCGTCCGCCGCACCCGGTGACCCGAGGAGACGTCGTCTGATGGCAAACGCTACGCGTAACGGTGCTCGCCCCACTGGCGCCGACAAGGGCAACAAGTTCGCCAACGTGGGTGCTGCGGCCGGGGGGTTCGTCGGCGCGATGGGCGGCTCGTTCGTCCCGCCGATCAACGTCACGGTCAACAACAACCGGAACTCGTCCGGTGGGGGACACGGTACTCGCGCCCAATCCCTTCTGCCCGCGCCGGAGTTCAACTCCCCGGCGCAGGTACGCAACTACTGCAACACCCTGCGTGCGGCTGGCGTGACGCTCTCCATTGAGGTGGCCATGGCCGCGGAGATCCTCGAAAGCATCCTCGCCTCTGTGCCCGACCCGGAAGGACGGCCGTTCGGCTCGCGCATCCGGGCCCGGAAAGTGGCCCGAAAGATGCGCAAGTCCGCTGACGGCATGCGTGACGCCGCAAAGAACGCCGCCGCCTGCTACGCGACCTTCCAGCAGGAGTTCGAGGAAGAGATCAACCGGGTGCGGCACCGTGCCCGTCGCCCGCAGCAGCCGGTCATGAACTGGGCTCAGCAGTAAGGAGGTCGGGCTATGGCCCGTTCGCAGAACCAGATGACCGCCTACTACCCGGACGGCATGCAGGGCATGGTGATGGACCCCCACGGTGGGCCGGAGAACGGCACCGTGCGGGCCTATCTGCTGCACCGGGCCAAGCCGCACCTTCCGCCGTGGCTGGTCTGGGGCGCCGCCGGGGTGGCCGGAGCCTTGGGGCACTGGCGCTGGCCCGACAGTGCCGCCGCTGGCGTCGGCCTGACCCTCACGTCCGTGGCGCTGGCCGGCGGCACGTGGCTGGCCGGGAAGGCGGCCAGCACGCAGCGCCGCATCCACTCGGCCATCACGGTCGCGGCCGGGTCGGCATGGGTGACCGCAGCCTGCCTGGCCGGACCCACCGCCGGACCCATCGACGACCTGTACCTGATGGGCGGCCCCGCGCTGGCCCTCTCGTGGAACGTGCGCGTCGTCCTGCGCCACAACACCGAAGGGCTGGTGGCGAGTTCAGACGGTGGCCTACTGGCGAAGGTCGGGCTCGCACGGGCGCAGATCGGTGCGGCGAAGGTGGAGCCGAACCGGGTCACGGCGCCGCTGGCATTGGAGCCGGGAGAGCAGACCAACGAGGACGTGGCCAAGGCCTTGGCCCGGATCGCGTCCGCGCTAGACCTGCCGCGCTCCGCTGTCCGCTACACCCCCGACCCTAGCTCCGAACGCCGCGGCGACCTGGTGATCGTGCCGGAGGACATGCTCGCGGAGGTGGTGGAGTGGGAGGGCCCGTCGAACCTCGGCGGCTCGATCGCCGACCCGCTCGTTCTGGGCCGGTACGACGATGGCGCCCCGCTAGTCATCTGGCTCCCGGGTGACCCGGACGCGGGCCGCAACTCCACGCATGTCCTGGTCGCGGGCGGCACCGGATCGGGCAAGGGCGACACCGCCCTGAACCTGCTCACGGAGGTGCTCTCACGCCGGGACGTGATCGTGTGGTTCTCCGACCCCAAGGCGTTCCAGGACTTCGCGCCTCTGCGGCCGGGTCTGGACTGGGCCGCGGAGGGCGGGACGCAGACGGAGATCCTGGTGGCGGCCGTCGAAGCTGCCATCCCCGCCCGTACCCGCTGGCTGGGTGCCCACGGCTACCGCCAGTGGGTGCCGGAAGCGGCCCAGGTGCAGAACGATGCCGCGCACTCCTGCCGCAGCGACGGCACGGCGTGCGGCTGTGCGGGGATGCCGTTCCTGGTGGCGTGGTTCGAGGAGGCCGCCAACACGCTGCGGAACATGGGCGACGACGCGTTCACCGGCATCGCTCAGGAGGCCCGCTCCGCGGGGATCTCGCTGATCGTGTCGTTGCAGCGCCCGTCGTACGACCAGATGTCCACCTCCACCCGCGCCTCCCTCCCGTCCGTGATCGCACTCGGCTGCGACCCGCGAGACGAAGGGTTCTCGCTGCCCGATGAGGTGCTGGCCGCGGGTGCCCACCCCGGGGCGTGGGGCAACCGGCGCCCCGGCTACTGCTATGCGGTATCGCCCGGCATTCCCGAGGACCGGTACCCCTCGCCGGGCCGCACCCGCCGCTTCACCCTGCGGGCCGTGCCGGTCATGGAACGGCTCGCTGCGTGGGCGCAGCACAACGGCGCATCCGCCGACCCGGTCACCGCCGGCGCCGCGTCCAGCGTCGCGGGTCGGGCCTACACCGGCCGCACCGCTCCCGGCGAGGAGCGCACGGCGCTCACGGTCGTCGACGACGAGGGGGACGACATGCATCACGGTGGACTCCTGGTCGACCCCGAGGACGCGCACATCGACCCGGAGGAGGAACTGCCCGACGCGCAGGAGGGCGACGACGCCCCCATCTTCGGGCAGGAGACGGGACACAAGCCGTCCCCCGAGGAGGCTCGTCGACTGTTCGCCTCCGCGCTCGCGGAGTTCGAGTCGAACGGCCTGATGATCATCGGCCCGAAGGACTTCATGGACTGGTGCGACCGGCACCACCTGTCCCGTTCCTGGGTGTCCCTGCGGCTCAAGGAAGCCGCGGAGGAGGGCCGTCTGGAGGCGACGAACACCACCGGCCGGTGGCGCATCGTCCCCACCGCGACGGCCGCCTGATACCCGTAACGCGTTACGGCCGCCTAACACCCAAACCCCTAGGCAGACGCGCGTGTTACCCGCCTTAACAGCGGCCGCTCACGCTGCCTAACACCTGCACGTAACACCCATCCGCACGGGCCCGCACACCTTCGTGGTGCGGGCTCGCGGCTTACCCGAGGGAGCCCTCATGTCCCACCGTGACCCGCCCGGGATCATCGCCCCGCACATCCCTGCCGACGACTGGCGCCGCGCTCAGGCCACCGGGCAGCCGGTCGTTGTCGTCGTGCACGACCGCACCCCGAACGACCCCGTATGGCGTCGCTGCCTGATCCCCTTCGCGATCGCGGGAGCCGTCGTCGTGGGTGGTTGGGGACTGGTCTTCGCCCTGTGCTGGCTGCTCGACACGGCCGCGCACACCGCGACTGTCATCGCCGGTGCCGCCGGCCCCGTGAGCGTCGGCGGCGTCTCTCTCAAGCTCTTCGGCTCCAAGCGCTGAGCCGGGAAGGAACGTTCATGTCGTTCGGAGAAACCCAGATCACGATCGTCGGCAACCTGACCGCCGACCCGGAGCTGAAGTTCACCGACTCCGGCCAGGCACTGGCCAAGTTCACCGTCGCCGCCACGCCGCGCACCTTCGACCGCGAGACGAACCAATGGAAGGACGGCACGTCCACGTTCTTCCGCTGCGCCGCCTGGCGCTCCCTCGCCGAACACGTCGCCGAGTCGCTCACCAAGGGCTCGCGTGTGGTGCTGTCCGGCCGTATCCGCCAGCACAACTGGCAGACCGAGGGAGGCGAGAACCGCTCGATGCTCGCGGTCGAGGTCGACGACGTCGGCGCCTCGCTCCGCTTCACTACCGTCGCGATCAACGGCAAGTCCGGCAGCAAGCCGGACGCCTCCGGCGACCCGTGGAACACCGCGGGCGGCGGGGACAAGCCACCGTTCTAGATACGCCCGGGGCGGTCGCCCTCTCGCCAAAGAATCGCGACCGCCCCGGCTCTCCCGTCCCTTCGACAGAACCGGAGACCTCCGGCATGGCTTATCCCACCTCCGCGCCGCCGGAGGGCGGCAACATCAGCCTGTGCACCGGGTCCGGTGCGCTGGACCTGGCCGTGGAAGCCGTCACCGGCCTGCCCACGATCCTGGTCGGCGAGAAGGACCCGGCCGCCTCCCGCCTGCTGGCCGCCCGCCTGCCCGGCGCCCGCAACCTGGGTGACATCACCACCGTCGACTGGCCCGCGCTCGCCGCATCGGTGCCGCGCCCGGCCGCGTTGACCGCCGGGTTTCCCTGCCAGGACATCTCCAACGCCGGACCTCGGGGAGGGATCGCCGGTGACCGCTCGGGACTCTGGAAAACCATCGCCCACGGAGCCATTCGCCACCTTCGACCTCGACTCGTCTTCCTGGAAAACGTCGCCGCCCTCCGCTCCCGGGGACTCGACGTCGTCGCCGCCGACCTGGCCGCGCTCGGGTACGACGCGCGGTGGATGTGCCTACGCGCTGGAGATCCCGAAGTCGGCGCCTGCCACCGCCGCGACCGCTGGTTCGCCATCGCGTATCCCGCTACTGAAGACCCCGACCTCACAGTTGGGACGGAACGGGGGACCGCAGCACCCGGACAAGCGCAGGGCGGGCGGGCACGGGCCGACGCTGGAGGACGAAGTGGTCTTCTTGCTGCCACCGGCCAGGGGTTGAGGCTGCTGCCCACCCCGGCCGCCGCCGACGGCACCGGCGGCCCCGGGTTCTCGCCTAAGCGGCAGGGAGGTATGAACCTGCGCACCGCGGTGACCCTGTTACCGACTCCGGCCGCGCGGGACTGGAAGTCAGGTGCCTCCAACCTGATCGGCATCAACTCCCGCCCCCTCAACGAGGTCGTGGTCAACCTGCTGCCCACCCCGACCGCGAGCCGCTACGGTCGCAACCGGTCCACATCCGAGGGTGCGAGCTCGCGACCGTCGATCGAGTACCTGGCCCGCGACCTGGCCGCCGACTCGCGGTGGGTGGCCACCAACGGCACCGACTACGGCCCCGCCATCCGCCGCTGGGAACAGGTGCTGGGACGACCCGCGCCGGAGCCGACCGAGCCGGGAACCAAGGGCAACCGCCGGCTGTCCCCGGCGTTCGTGGAATGGATGATGGGCGCCGATCCCGGCTGGGTAACCGGCACGGACCTGGGACTGTCCCGCTCCGACCAACTCAAGATCCTCGGCAACGGCGTGGTCATCCACCAAGCCAGCCTCGCCTACAGGACGCTGCTCGCCGCCGAAGGGCCCCAAGCGGCCGACTCCGCCCCTGCGCAGCTTGCCCTGGACATCGCCTAACGACGCCCGGGGCGGTCGCCCTCTCGCCAAAGAATCGCGACCGCCCCGGCTCTCCCGTCCCTTCGACAGAACCGGAGACCTTCAGCATGCCCCAATCCGCCCTACCCACGCTGCTCTCCGCAGCGTTAGAAGCCGCCGCACGCGGGTGGTACGTCCACCCGCTCCGCCCCGGCGGCAAGGCGTCCGCCCTGCACGGCGAACGCGCCTGCCCCCGTGCCGGCGAGTGCGCCGAGGCGCACGTGAAGTGGGAACAACGCGCCACCACCGACCCCGACCGCATCCGCGCCGCATGGGGTGCGGGCGCGTACAACGTCGGCATCGCCACCGGCCCCTCCGGCCTGGTCGTCGTCGACTTGGACGTGCCCAAGGAGAAGAACGGGAAGGGCAGTTCGGACGCGCCTAACGGCGCGACGTCCTTCTTGGCGCTCTGCGAGCGCGCCGGACAGGCGTGGCCCGCCACCTACACGGTGCGGACGCCGTCCGGCGGCATGCACCTGTACTTCACCGCCCCGCCCGGAGTACATCTGCCCTGCACGGCCAAGACCGTGGCGCCCAACGTCGACACCCGCGCGTGGGGCGGCAACATCGTCGCCGCGTGCAGCGTCACCCCGAACGGGATGTATGAGGTGGCCGACCGTGCGCCCGTGGCAGAGCTGCCCGCGTGGCTGCTGCATCGCCTCCGGCCCGCGCCGACACCGGCCGCGGCGCCTGCCCCGCTGCTGATTCCGGGTGGGGCCACCCGACGCGCCACGGTGGCACTAGAACGGGAGGCCGCGCGGGTCAGCAAGGCACCGGAGGGGCAGCGCCATCACCTCCTGCTCACCCGCACAATCGCGATCGGACGCTTCGTCGTCTGGGGTGAGATCACCAAAGACGTGGTCGAGGAGGCATTTGGGGCGGCCGGTGAAGCGGCCGGACTGCCGGCGGCCGAGTGCCGCGCGACGATCCGCGACGCGCTGGCGTACTCCGCCCGTACCTGCCGCGCCCGGGAGACGGCATGAACCACATCCCGCCCCGCCCGCAGCCCAAATGCCTTCCCCACGCCGTTCAACGGCCGGACTCCGCCAACCGCGCGGCAGGACCGACCCCGGCGTGCGGCCAAGAGGAGGTCGCCCGTCAGGGCGTCCTTTCAGCCCTTCCCGCCGACCAGTCCACGAGTTCCCCACCGCCCGGTGACGGGCGCTTCGCCGTGGCCCTCCTTCACATCCGCGCGCCGTACGGCGCCACCCCCACGGCCACCTCGAAGTGCCTGTGCGGCCGAGACCGCAGCGCCATCGGCCGCCGCAAGGTGCTTGCCCTGATTGCTGACCACACCGCCCATCGAGACGTCTGCCCGCTCCGCACCACCCAGGAAGGGAGGAACGCTGCATGACCAGCACCAACCCGCCCGCCCCGTCCATCGACGGTGCCGCGCTGTTCGACGACGTCGAAGCGTTCCACCGCCGCTTCAACATCTTCCCCAGTGAAGCTGCCTACGTGGCCGTGACCCTCTGGGACGCGCACGCCCACCTGCTCGACTGCTTCGACTCCACGCCGCGCATCGCCTTCCTGTCCCCTGAGCCGGGGTCGGGTAAGTCCCGCGCACTGGAGATCGTGGAAACCCTGGTGCCCAACAAGATGTCTGCGGTGGACGCGTCGACATCTGCGCTCTTCCGCGCGGTGTCCGGTATCGAGGGTGAGCGCCCCACGATCATCTTCGACGAGATCGACACCGTATTCGGCCCCAAGGCCGGAGAGAACGAGCAACTCCGCGGCTTCCTCAATGCCGGACACCGGCGGGGGCGGCTCATGTACCGGTGCGTCGGCGATGGCGCCAACCAGACTGTTCAGGGCTTCCCGTCCTACGCCGCCGTGGCCATGGCCGGACTCGGCTCGCTGCCCGACACGATCCTGACGCGCTCGGTCATCGTCCGCATGCGCAAGCGCGCTCCGAACGAGAAGGTCGAGCCCTACCGCGAGCGCATCAACGAGAGGGAAGGGCACGCCCTGCGGGATCGCCTCGCCGAATGGGCGGACACCGTGCGCGAACAAGTCGCCAGCGGGTGGCCTGAGATGCCGGAGGGCATCACGGACCGGCCCGCCGACGTCTGGGAACCCCTGCTCGCGGTTGCCGACGCGGCCGGCGGCGCTTGGCCGGAGCGCGCCCGTCTCGCCTGTGTGGAGTTGGTCCGCGCGGCACAGGACAACAGCGAAACCTCCCTCGGGGTCCGCCTGTTGACCGACCTCCGCGACCACGTGTTCAACGGTGCCGATCGTGCCCCCACGGCGGTCATCCTGGACCGGCTCAACAGCCTCGAAGACGCCCCCTGGGGTGACCTCAACGGCCGGCCCCTCGACTCCCGGCGGCTCTCGCGCATGCTCAAGGAGTACATGCAGGCGGACAACAAGCCGATCAAGGCCCGCAACATGCGGACCGCGGCCGGACTGCTCAAGGGCTACTACGCGGCTGACCTGCGCGACGCATGGATGCGTTACTGCCCGCCGCCGCTTCCGCCCCTCCCGGCGTCCGCTACATCCGCTACACCGGCCACGCCCGACGCTGAGCCGCTTCTGACCAGCGTCAACGCGTAGCAGACCGACCACTTACCAGCCGCTACACCGCCCTCCCGGGCCGCTACATCCGCTACATCCCCGGGGCGGTGTGGCGGCTCTATCCGCTACACGCTACGCATCCGCTACACGAAACAGGCCCCTGACCTGCGATGTAGCGGATGTAGCGGATGTAGCGGACCTGGGGGAGGGCAGGCGTAGCCAGGGCGACGAGGAGACAGCGTGGGCAAGCCGCGCGACGAACTGCTCACCATCCCGCAGGTAATCGAAGAGATCGGAGTTCCCCGGGCCACCTTCTACCGGTGGCGCTCGTGCCGGAAAGGGCCGAAATCCATCAAGCTCCCGAGCGGCGCAGTACGGATTCGTCGTTCCGAACTCGAACGCTGGCTGACCTCGTTGGAGGAAGCCGCGTGACGAGTAACAACCCGGGGGCCGGACAGATCAACAGTCCGGCCCCCGAGGGGTTTTCCTTCGACGTGCGTCTCTGGAATATCACCAAGGTGCAGAGCAAGACCCGGCCGCATCAGCTCCGTTGGAAAGTCGGCGGGAAGGTCAGTAGTGCCACCTTCGCGACGATCGCACTCGCGCAGAGTCGGCGTTCCGAACTCTGGCAAGCCATGCGCCGGGGCGAGGCTTTCCGGATCAGCGACGGGTTGCCGGAATCGGAGGTACGGCGAGCGGAAGCCGCGGAAGCGGCGAAGAACGCAGCGAAGGAGGACCCCACTTGGTGGGACTTCTCGCGCGAGTTCATGAAACGGCGGTGGCGCACCGCCGCGGCGAAGACGCGAGAAGGGTTCGCGGACAGCCTCGCCACCGCGGCTCTGGGCATGATGGGGGAGGGCGCCGACGCACCCGAACTCCGTGTCGTGCGGCGTGCCGTCAGGTGGGCCATCGTGCCGGCGCACGCGAGCGAGGAGCCGCCGCCGGACCTGGAGAAGGCCACGGCGTGGCTGCGGGAGCACTCCCTCCCGCTCTCCGCTCTGGGGAACCGCAGCGTGGCGGAAGACGTCCACTACCGGCTCGCCTACAAGCTCGACGGCAAGTTGGCGGCCAAGGACACCTATAAGCGTCGTCGCCGCTGCTTCAACGCGGCCATGACGTACGCGATTCAGAGGGGGTACCTGGACGAAAACCCGCTCGCTGGATTGGAGCGCCCCTCCACCGCAGCAAGCGGCCCTATCGACCCGCGAGTCCTGATGAACCAAGCGCAGGGGCGAGAGTTCCTGACGGCCGTCTCGTACGTGGGATCGGTCCACAGAAACCGGGGGAGACGTCTGGTCGCGTTCTTCGGCTGCATTCTCTACGCCGCCATGCGCCCCGCCGAAGTAGTGGGGCTGAAGCTGGAGAACTGCCACTTGCCGGACCAGGGTTGGGGCGTTCTCACCCTCCGCGAAACTCGCCCCGTATCGGGGAAGAAGTGGACGGATTCCGGCGAGCGGCACGACAAGCGCGGGCTGAAGATGCGGGACCCCGCCGCGGACCGCCCCGTGCCGATTCCACCCGTCTTGGTGGCCATGCTCCGAGCGCACGTGAAGGAGTTCGGCACGGCGGCGGATGGCCGGTTGTTCCAGAACGAGCGGGGCGGTCTGGTCGGCACGTCCAGCTACTGGCGCGTCTGGCAGGAGGCGCGACAGTACGCCTTCCCGCCGTACAAGTACGCGTCGCCGCTCGCCCGGAGGCCCTACGACGGCCGCGCCACCTGCATCACGGACTGGCTCCGCTCGGGCCTCCCCGTGGCGGAGGTGGCCCGTCGCGCCGGTACCTCCCCGGAGGTCATCGACCGCCACTACGCCGGCTGCGTCGACAACAGCGAGGAGGAGAACAACAGGAAGATCGAAAAGACGATGGGGTGGGCGTCGGCGGACACCCCCGGCGCCTAGCGCATCTCTATCGCAGGTCTATCGCGACCACCGCGAACCAACGACAAAGGGCGGGACCCAGTGAGACTGGGTCCCGCCCTTTTGTGTCGGCATCTGCCCTGGTCAGACCATGATCTAGGTCTATGACCGGCAAGTGCCCACGGCAGGATTCGAACCTGCGCACACGGTTCCGGAGACCGTTGCTCTATCCCCTGAGCTACGCGGGCGTCCGCCGCACTGTGCGCGGCGACGGGTAGAACCCTACCAGCTTCGATGGGGTCTTCATGAACAGGTATTTCCGGCGGTCAGGGGCGGCCCGCGGTCCCCGGTAGGGGTGGAAGTCGGGAAAACCCGGACGCGATGGCCGGTCCCGACCTACTCTCGAGTTGTGCCAGGCGCCTCGGGCCGGGTGCTTGTTGTGGACGACAACAAGGTCATCCGGCAGTTGATCAGGGTCAATCTCGAGCTGGAGGGTCTCGAGGTCGTGACCGCGGCCGATGGTGCCGAGTGTCTGGATGTCGTTCATCAGGTGCGGCCCGATGTGGTGACCCTTGATGTGGTGATGCCCCGGCTTGACGGGCTTCGTACCGCCGCCCGACTGCGCTCCGATCCCCGGACCCGCGACCTTCCCCTCGCCATCGTCAGCGCCTGTACGCAGCACGAGGTCGAGAGCGGCCTTGACGTCGGCGTCGACGCCTTCCTCGCCAAGCCCTTCGAGCCCGCCGAACTCGTACGGCTCGTACGGCAGTTGATGGAGCGCAGGCATGGCGTGGAACAGGCGGACGAGAGCGACGACGCGGTCTTCGACAGCGTCCTCGGCGCCGGTGAGGCCGAGCGGGCCGGGCAGGCGGGCGGCTGAGGCCGAGGTCGCGGTCGAGGCGGAGGCTGATCGGCGATGCCGTCTGCTTCGTGGAGCGGTGGTTCGTGATGAGGGGCCGTGGCTCGTCGGCGGGGTGCGCTCGGCACGGGCCTTGCACGTCTGGAGCGTCCGCCAGGGGGCGTCAGGCTCCACCGCCGTCCACGGGCGTCCACATCCCGGACCATCCGTTAAACCGACTCGCCTACCCACCCCCCTCCTCCCATACGCTGGTCCCGTGACCCCCGTCGAGCTCTCCCGTACCGTGCTGCGCGCGGTCCGTCGCGCTGTCGACGGTGGAGAGCTGAGCGTGACGGTTCCGGGACGGGTCGTCGTCGCGCCTCCCGGGCCCGGCGGCTGCGGTGACTACGCCACCAACATCGCCCTCCAGCTCGCCCGCCCCGCCGGCCGGCCGGCGGACAAGGTCGCCGAGATCCTGCGGGCCCATCTCCTCGACAGCCCCGGTGTCACCGACGTCGTCGTCACCGGGCCCGGCTTCCTCAACATCAGCCTGCGCGACTCCGGCTCCGGCGCGCTCGTCGAGGAGATCCTCCGGCGCGGGCGGCGCTACGGATGGGTGGAGGACGGGTCCATCGGTGAGATCGTCCAGCTGCACGCGCCCCACGAGGTCCGCGCCGTCGTCACCATGGACGCCGTCTCCCGGCTCCTCCGCTCCCAGGGCGCCCTCGTCCGGAACACCTGCGAGGCCCGTCCCGAGCCGGAGTGGACCGACCTCCTCGGCGCCCACATCGACGCCTTCGGCACCCCCGAGACCCCGGCCCCTCTCGACGCCCCCCGCAGCCAGGCAGCCACGGCCACCCCCGTCGCGCCGGCCTCCCGCGACGCCCTCGTCTCACCGGCGCCCGCCCCCAACACCCCCACCTCAACCTCCACCCCCACCCCCACCCCCCTCAACGTCACCATCCGCCCCGTCCCCGCCCCCACCGACCCCACCCCCCTCGGCCGCGACGCCGCCCGCTGGGCCCTGTTGCATCCCGCCGTCCACGACCGGCCCCGTATCACCGACGAGCACCTCGTCCAGCGCGAGAGCAACCCCCTCTTCCGCGTCCGTTACGCCCACGCCCGCACCCGGGCCCTCAGCCGTAACGCCGCCGACCTGGGCTTCACCTCGGAACCAGCCGCGCTCGCCGAACTCACCGCATCCGGCGAACCCGGCGAACCCGGCGAACCCGGCGAACCCGGCGACGTACGGCACGGCCTCACCCCGCTGCTCGCCGACCACCCCCGGGTCCTCGCCCGGGCGGCAGCCGACCGCGCCCCCGACCGTCTCGCCCGGCACCTCGTCACCGTCGCCGATGCCGTGCTCACCCTCCTGCCCGGCGTGCTGCCGCGCGGTGACGAGAAACCCTCGGCCGCCCACCGTGCCCGGCTCGCCCTCGCCGAAGCCGCCGGGACGGTGCTGGCCGGTGGCCTGTCCCTGCTCGGCATCGACGCACCCGACCACATCTAGAGAGCCAGTCACAGATCATGAGCCGTTCCGCCCACCCCGCCGGGCCCCGTCACGCCGATGTCCTTCCCGAGGGCCACTACTCCGCGCCGCCCGCCGACCTCAACACCCTCGATCCCAAGGTCTGGGCGCAGACCGTGACACGCAACGAGGACGGTGTCCTCACCGTCGGCGGCATCAGCGCCACCCAGCTCGCCGAGGAACACGGCACCCCGGCCTACATCCTCGACGAGGCCGACTTCCGCGAGCGGGCGCGCGCGTGGCGTACCGCCTTCGGGGCCGACGCCGACGTCTTCTACGCCGGCAAGGCGTTCCTGTCGCGTGCCGTCGTGCGCTGGCTGCACGAAGAGGGGCTCAACCTCGACGTCTGCTCCGGTGGCGAGCTCGCCACCGCCCTCTCCGCCGGAATGCCCGCCGACCGCATCGCCTTCCACGGCAACAACAAGTCGACGGGCGAGATCCGCAGGGCGATCGAGGCGGGTGTCGGGCGTATCGTCCTCGACTCCTTCCAGGAGATCGTCCGCGTCGCCCACATCGCCCGGGAGCTGGGCAAGCGGCAGCGCGTGCAGATCCGGATCACGGTGGGGGTGGAGGCGCACACCCACGAGTTCATCGCCACCGCCCATGAGGACCAGAAGTTCGGGATTCCGCTCGCCGGCGGGCAGGCCGCGGAGGCCGTGCGGCGGGCGCTGCAACTCGACTCCCTCGAAGTCATCGGGATCCACTCCCACATCGGCTCGCAGATCTTCGACATGTCCGGCTTCGAGGTCGCCGCGCACCGGGTGGTCGGGCTGCTCAAGGACATCCGGGACGAGCACGGGGTCGAACTGCCCGAGATCGACCTCGGGGGCGGGCTCGGTATCGCCTACACCAGCGACGACGACCCCCGTGAGCCGCACGAGATCGCCAAGGCGCTCACCGAGATCGTGACGCGGGAGTGCGAGGCCGCGAAGCTGCGGACGCCGCGGATCTCCGTCGAACCCGGTCGCGCCATCGTCGGGCCCACCGCGTTCACCCTCTACGAGGTCGGCACCATCAAGCCCCTCGACGGGCTGCGCACCTACGTCTCCGTCGACGGCGGCATGTCCGACAACATCCGGACGGCGCTGTACGACGCCGAGTACAGCGTCGTTCTCGTGTCCCGGACGAGCGACGCCGAGCCCATGCTCGCCCGCGTCGTCGGCAAGCACTGCGAGAGCGGGGACATCGTGGTCAAGGACGCGTTCCTGCCCGCCGACCTCGCGCCGGGCGACCTGATCGCCGTACCGGCGACGGGTGCGTACTGCCGTTCCATGGCGAGCAACTACAACCACGTGCTGCGGCCGCCGGTCGTCGCCGTGCGCGACGGCGAGTCGCGGGTCATCGTCCGGCGCGAGACGGAGGAGGACCTCCTGCGTCTCGACGTCGGGTAAGCCCCCACGACGGAAGGGCGGAAGATCTCCTGTCTTCCGCCCCCGTACAAATGAAATCGATGTCTCACGATCCGGACGAAGGGTAGAAACTCCCGTCCGGTGAGTGAGACTGGTCCAACCGTAGACGGTATGAGGAAACGAGGTCGGATGATGCGTACGCGTCCGCTGAAGGTGGCGCTGCTGGGCTGTGGAGTGGTCGGCTCAGAGGTGGCGCGCATCATGACGACGCACGCCGACGACCTCGCCGCGCGCATCGGTGCCCCCGTCGAGCTGGCGGGTGTCGCGGTACGACGTCCGTCCAAGGTCCGCGAGGGCATCGACCCCGCCCTCGTCACCACCGACGCCACCGCCCTCGTCAAACGCGGGGACATCGACGTCATCGTCGAGGTCATCGGCGGCATCGAGCCGGCCCGCACCCTCATCACCACCGCCTTCGAGCACGGCGCCTCGGTCGTCTCCGCCAACAAGGCCCTCCTCGCCCAGGACGGCGCCGCCCTCCACAAGGCCGCCGAGGACCACGACGCCGACCTCTACTACGAGGCCGCCGTCGCCGGCGCCATCCCGCTGATCCGCCCGCTGCGCGAGTCCCTCGCCGGCGACAAGGTCAACCGGGTGCTCGGCATCGTCAACGGGACGACGAACTTCATCCTCGACAAGATGGACTCCACGGGGGCCGGCTATCAGGAGGCCCTCGACGAGGCCACCGCCCTCGGGTACGCGGAAGCCGACCCGACCGCCGACGTCGAGGGCTTCGACGCCGCCGCCAAGGCCGCCATCCTCGCCGGCATCGCCTTCCACACGCGCGTGCGCCTCGACGACGTCTACCGCGAGGGCATGACCGAGGTCACCGCCGCCGACTTCGCCTCCGCGAAGAACATGGGCTGCACCATCAAGCTGCTCGCCATCTGCGAGCGCGCCGAGGACGGCGGGTCGGTGACGGCCCGCGTGCACCCGGCCATGATCCCGCTCACTCACCCGCTGGCCTCCGTGCGCGGCGCGTACAACGCCGTCTTCGTCGAGTCCGACGCGGCCGGGCAGCTCATGTTCTACGGTCCCGGCGCCGGCGGCGCCCCGACCGCCTCCGCAGTCCTCGGCGACCTCGTCGCCGTCTGCCGCAACCGGCTCAACGGCGCGACCGGTCCCGGCGAGTCCGCGTACGCCGCCCTGCCCGTCTCGGGCATGGGCGAGGTCGTCACGCGGTACCACATCAGCCTCGACGTCGCGGACAAACCGGGTGTTCTCGCCCAGGTGGCCACCGTGTTCGCCGAGCACGGCGTGTCCATCGATACGGTTCGCCAGACGGGCAAGGACGGCGAGGCCTCCCTCGTCGTCGTCACCCACCGGGCCTCCGACGCCTCCCTGTCCGGGACCGTCGAGGCGCTGCGCAAGCTCGACACCGTGCGCGGTGTCGCCAGCATCATGCGGGTTGAAGGAGAGTAACCAGCAATGACCCACCAGTGGCGCGGAATCATCGAGGAGTACCGGGACCGGCTGCCCGTCTCCGACAGCACCCCGGTCGTGACGCTCCGCGAGGGCGGCACGCCCCTCGTGCCCGCGCAGGTGCTCTCCGAGCGCACGGGCTGTGAGGTCCACCTCAAGGTCGAGGGCGCGAACCCGACGGGGTCCTTCAAGGACCGCGGCATGACCATGGCCATCACCCGGGCCAAGGAGGAGGGCGCCAAGGCGGTCATCTGCGCCTCCACCGGCAACACCTCCGCCTCCGCCGCCGCCTACGCGGTGCGCGCCGGCATGGTCTCCGCCGTCCTCGTCCCGCAGGGCAAGATCGCGCTCGGCAAGATGGGCCAGGCCCTCGTGCACGGCGCCAAGATCCTCCAGGTCGACGGCAACTTCGACGACTGCCTCACCCTCGCCCGCTCGCTCAGCGACAACTACCCCGTGGCGCTGGTCAATTCGGTCAACCCGGTGCGCATCGAGGGCCAGAAGACGGCCGCCTTCGAGATCGTGGACATGCTCGGCGACGCCCCCGACATCCACGTCCTCCCGGTCGGCAACGCGGGCAACATCACCGCGTACTGGAAGGGCTACAAGGAGTACGCCGCCGACGGCATCGCCGCGAAGACCCCCCGAATGTGGGGCTTCCAGGCCTCCGGCAGCGCCCCGATCGTGCGCGGCGAGGTCGTCAAGGACCCGTCGACCATCGCCACCGCCATCCGCATCGGCAACCCGGCGTCCTGGCAGTACGCGCTCGCCGCGCGCGACGAGTCCGGCGGTCTCATCGACGAGGTGACGGACCGTGAGATCCTGCGCGCCTACCGCCTGTTGGCCGCGCAGGAGGGCGTCTTCGTGGAGCCCGCCTCGGCCGCGTCCGTGGCCGGTCTGCTGAAGGCCGCCGAGCAGGGCCTGGTCGACCCGGGCCAGAAGATCGTCTGCACCGTCACCGGCAACGGCCTGAAGGACCCCGACTGGGCCGTCGCGGGCGCCCCGCAGCCCGTCACCGTCCCGGTCGACGCGGCCACGGCCGCCGAGCGCCTCGGCCTCGCGTAACCAGGGCGATCGGGCGACATCCCCAAGGGGGTGCACAGGGGGCTTACGACACGCATCGTGCGCCTCCTGTGCGCCCTATGTCGCCACAGAACCTTCCTTCGATAGGCTGTACCGAACCCGCCCGCCGCATATGCCCGAGCGCATGGCCGGGAGCCGCGTCATCTCCGCGGCCCGCGGGGTCTCCACGTACGTATCGAATGTCTTCGACAATCACGCAGCTCAAGGAGAGTCATCGAGCGATGGCCGGTCCAGCGTTCCGCGCCGCCGCCGTCCGGGTGCGCGTCCCCGCCACCAGCGCCAACCTCGGCCCGGGCTTCGACGCCCTCGGCCTGTCGCTGGGGCTCTACGACGACGTCGTCGTCCGGGTGGCCGACTCAGGGCTGCACATCGACATCGCGGGTGAGGGCAGCGAGACCCTCCCGCGCGACGAGAAGCACCTGCTCGTACGGTCCCTGCGCACCGCCTTCGACCTGCTCGGCGGACAGCCGCGCGGCCTCGAGATCGTGTGCGCCAACCGCATTCCGCACGGCCGGGGCCTCGGCTCCTCCTCCGCCGCCATCTGCGCCGGCATCGTCGCCGCGCGTGCCGTGACCATAGGCGGCGAGTCCAAGCTCGACGACGCCGCGCTCCTGGAGCTCGCGACGGAGATCGAGGGCCACCCCGACAACGTGGCGCCGTGTCTGCTCGGCGGCTTCACCATCGCCTGGATGGAGGCCGGCGCCGCCCGGGCCATCAGGCTGGAGCCCGCCGATTCCATCGTTCCGGTGGTTTTCGTGCCCGGGAAGCCGGTTCTGACGGAGACCGCGCGCGGTCTCCTCCCGCGCACCGTGCCGCACGTCGACGCCGCCGCCAACGCGGGCCGCGCCGCCCTGCTCGTCGAGGCCCTCACCCGGAGCCCCGAGCTGCTGCTGCCCGCCACCGAGGACCGGCTCCACCAGGAATACCGGGCTCCGGCCATGCCGGAGAGCGCCGCGCTCGTGGAGCGCTTGAGGGCGGACGGAGTTCCGGCGGTGATTTCCGGCGCCGGACCCACTGTTCTCGCGCTGGTCGACGAGGCCAGCGCCGACAAGGTGGCCCACCTCGCGGGTGAGGGATGGGCCGCCAACCGGCTCGAACTGGATGCCCAGGGGGCGAGTGTGCTGCCGCTCGCACCCGCCGGTGACATCTGAATGCGTTCGGTTGCCGGATTTCGAGAGGGGGAATGTTTGTTGGATCCGGTAGTGTTAATCTCAAGTCTGCACCCGACCCCACCATGGCGAGGTGCTTCACGTCCCCGTCCGGGACAGACATTCTTCCGGGAGCCTCCCAAGCCGCACGGTGTTTCGTACGACGTACGCGGGCAGTACCTCGTACGCGAGCACTGAGCGACTTGCCGGGCACGCTCCGGAACCGGTGCGACCGAGCCGCGTGACACAGCTAGTCGGTGTCACTGCTCTGGGAAGCGCCATCACCAGATTCCTCCGCCGCCCAGGCGGACCACCGCCCCGGCACGGTCCACAAGGATGGGACCGCCGTCGGACAGCACAACCGGTCGCCGAGCCAGACAGGCCGACGTCCGCTCCAGGGAAGGACCCTTCGTGAGCGACACCACCGATCTGATGGGCGCACGTGTCGAGGAGACCGCTGCCGCGCCCGCCACGGACGCCTCCGCGCCTGCCACCGGTGCCGGCTCCCGGCGGCGCCGCGGTACCGGCCTCGAGGGCATGGTGCTGGCCGAGCTGCAGCAGGTCGCATCCGGCCTCGGTATCAGGGGCACCGCGCGCATGCGCAAGAGCCAGCTGATCGAGGTCATCAAGGAGGCGCAGGCCGGAGGCGGTGCCGCCCCGGCCGCAAAGGCCGACGCCACCGAGACCAAGCCCAAGCGCCGCGCCACCTCCAAGGCCCGCACCGGCGAGGCCGCCGAGAAGAAGGCGGACGCGAAGGCCGAGGCCCCCGCCGAGAAGGCCGTGGCCCAGCAGCAGATCGAGATCCCCGGCCAGCCGGCCTCCGACGACGCTCCCGTCGAGCGCCGCCGTCGCCGTGCCACGGCCGACGCCGGCAGCCCCGAGACGGTGACCGCCGAGGCGAAGAGCGAGCCGAAGGCCGAGACGCCCGCCCCGCAGGCGCAGGGCGAGGCCAAGGGCGACGCGGGTGACGCCGAGGGCCGTCAGGGCCGTCGCGACCGCCGTGACCGCGGCGACCGTCAGGACCGCGACCGTGGCGGCCGTGACCGCGACCGCCGTGGCAAGGGCGACGACCAGCAGGGCGGCGGCCAGCGCGGCCAGCAGCAGAACCAGCAGCAGGGCGGCGGCCGTCAGGACCGCAACGCCGGCCCGCAGGACGACGACGACTTCGAGGGCGGCCGTCGTGGCCGTCGAGGCCGCTACCGGGACCGTCGGGGCCGTCGTGGCCGTGACGAGATCGGCGCCGCCGAGCCGCAGCTCGCCGACGACGACGTCCTGATCCCCGTCGCGGGCATCCTGGACATCCTCGACAACTACGCCTTCATCCGCACGTCGGGCTACCTCCCGGGTCCCAACGACGTGTACGTCTCTCTCGCCCAGGTCCGCAAGAACGGCCTGCGCAAGGGTGACCACGTCACCGGTGCGGTCCGTCAGCCCAAGGAAGGCGAGCGGCGCGAGAAGTTCAACGCGCTGGTCCGCCTGGACTCCGTCAACGGCATGGCGCCCGAACACGGCCGTGGCCGCCCGGAGTTCAACAAGCTCACCCCGCTGTACCCGCAGGACCGCCTCCGCCTGGAGACGGACCCGGGTGTGCTCACGACCCGGATCATCGACCTCGTGTCGCCGATCGGCAAGGGCCAGCGCGGTCTGATCGTGGCCCCGCCGAAGACCGGCAAGACCATGATCATGCAGGCGATCGCCAACGCGATCACGCACAACAACCCCGAGTGCCACCTGATGGTCGTCCTGGTCGACGAGCGTCCGGAAGAGGTCACCGACATGCAGCGGTCGGTCAAGGGCGAGGTCATCTCCTCGACCTTCGACCGCCCGGCCGAGGACCACACCACGGTCGCCGAGCTCGCCATCGAGCGCGCCAAGCGTCTGGTGGAGCTGGGCCACGACGTGGTCGTGCTGCTCGACTCGATCACGCGTCTGGGCCGTGCGTACAACCTCGCCGCGCCGGCTTCCGGCCGCATCCTGTCCGGTGGTGTCGACTCGACCGCCCTGTACCCTCCGAAGCGCTTCTTCGGTGCGGCCCGCAACATCGAGGACGGCGGCTCGCTGACCATCCTCGCCACCGCCCTGGTGGACACCGGGTCCCGCATGGACGAGGTGATCTTCGAGGAGTTCAAGGGCACCGGCAACATGGAGCTCAAGCTCGACCGGAAGCTCGCCGACAAGCGCATCTTCCCGGCGGTGGACGTCGACGCGTCCGGCACCCGTAAGGAAGAGATCCTCCTCGGCAACGAGGAGCTGGCGGTCGTCTGGAAGCTGCGTCGCGTGCTGCACGCGCTCGACCAGCAGCAGGCCATCGAGCTGCTCCTCGACAAGATGAAGCAGACGAAGTCGAACGTCGAGTTCCTGATGCAGATCCAGAAGACGACGCCGACGCCCGGCAACGGCGACTGACGTAAGTCTTCAGCAAAGGGCCATCCCCGTTACGGGGGTGGCCCTTTGTGCTTTCCGGGGTCGGTGTACGATCGCGCTCTTCGGTCGCTTTTTCGACCGGTGAACTTCTGATCCCGAGGGGGGACTTGCGTGGGTACACCCATGTCCGGAGGCCGTCACAGACGCCGGATACGGATCGGGCTGCCGGTCGCCGCGGCCGGTGTCGCCGCCGCCGTTGCCGCGGCGCTCTTGAGCACGTCGGCCGGGGCGGCCACCGCTTCCGAGCGGACGCCCAGGACGCCCGTTTTCCACACGGTGTCGCAGGCCGAGCTTCAGGCCAGGGTCGCGGGGGGCCTGGCCGGTGGTGACATCGCGGGGCAGACGACCTCGAAGTCCTCGCTGAGCTCCAGCACCAGCAGCGGCACGGTCGACCCGAAGATCATCGGTGGCAGCACCACGACGATCTCCTCGGCGCCCTGGATGGCCCAGCTCTTCTACCAGGACTCGACCAACGACGTGTACTTCTTCTGCGGCGGCACCGTCGTCTCGCCGACGAAGATCCTCACCGCCGCGCACTGCGTCAAGGGCTACAACTGGGCCAAGTACGGCGCGATCGTCACCGGCGCCACGAAGATGCCCGACGAGAACGGCAACACCACCGGTACGGTCACCGGCGCGGTGCGCCAGTGGAACCACCCGTCGTACAGCTCGCGGACCATCGACAACGACATCGCCGTCATCACCCTGAACCAGCCGGTCAAGGCGACGCCGATCCGTATGACGACGTCCACCGACACCACCTCGTACAAGGCCGGGACGAGCGCGAAGCTCTACGGCTGGGGCCGTACCAGCTCCACCACCCAGGACGTCTCCGACACCCTGAAGACGGCCACGCTGCCGATCCAGTCGGACAGCACCTGCGCCGGCTACTACGGCGCGGACTTCATCAAGGGCCACATGGTCTGCGCGGGCAACCCCGCCACCGGCAGCGACGCCGGCACGACGTCCGCCTGCAACGGTGACTCCGGCGGTCCGCTGATCGTCGACAACCGCATCGTCGGTGTCGTCTCGTGGGGTGTCACGGACTGCGTCGAGAAGGGCGCGTACAGCGTCTTCTCGAAGGTCAGCACCTACCTCGGGGCCGCGTACGCGCAGGTCGACGACGCCAACATGAGCTACACGGACGCCAAGGCCGACCTGTTCGTCCGCAACAAGAGCACCGGCGTCGCCTACGAGAAGGACTCCAAGGGCACCTCGTTCGGCGCCCGCCAGGACCTCGGCGACTGGGGCGGGGTCAACCTCGTCCTGCAGACCGACCTGAACCGGGACAGCGTCCAGGACTTCGTGTTCCGCCAGAGCTCCACCGGCGACGTCTACTGGCTGCGCTATGTGTGGTCCACCGACTCCTGGTCCGAGAAGAAGATCTTCGACAACTGGAAGACCCGCACGCGGATCATCGCCCCCGGCGACCTGACCGGCGACTACAAGCCCGACCTGGTCTCCGTGGACTCCGCCGGCAAGGCCTGGCTCTACCCGAGCAACGGCGACGGCACCTTCGCCGCCCGCAAGCAGATCGGCACCGGCACGGGCTGGAACTCGTACAACATGGTGCGCGGCAAGGGCGACTTCAACGGTGACGGCAAGGCCGACCTGATCGCCCGCAACAAGAGCACCGGCGACATCTACCTCTACAAGGGCACCGGTAAGGCCTCGGCCCCGTTCTCCGCCCGTGTGAAGGTCCGCACCTGGAGCAACACCACGTACAACGCCTTCGACGCCGTCGGTGACGTCACCGGCGACGGCAAGGCCGACTTCCTGGCCCGTACGCCCGGCGGCACCCTGTACCTGTACAAGGGCACCGGTAAGGCCACGAGCGAGATCTTCGCCACAAGGATCTCGGTCGGTACCGATTTCAAGCAGTACGACATCTTCGGCTGAAATCGCAGGTGAGCCGGGCACGCCCCGGCTCCTTGACTACGCACTGTGCCCACCCGTCCACCGGGTGGGCACAGTGCGTTGTGCAACCCTTTCTCCGGTTTCCCCGTCTGACCAGGCGGAGCGACCATGGTGAGGTCCGGGTCGCGCGCGCGACCACGTCTGACCCTGAAAGCAGGGGGTAACCGACCCGAAGAGAACGAGGAGCACATGACCGCCGAGAGCACGCCGGAGCCCGGCATACCGGGCGAGTCCGGCACCACGGGCCCGCGCCACCGCGCCAAGGGCCGCCGCCGCAAGACCCGGGGCGGGCACAAGGGCCTGAAGATCGCGGCCTGGACCGCCGCCGGGATCGTCGTGCTGGGCGGCACCGGGGTCGGCTATCTGTACTTCAAGCTCAACGGCAACATCAAGACCGTCGACATCGACCAGGCGCTCGGCACCGACCGGCCGACCAAGGTCGACAACGGCTCCGAGAACATCCTCGTCCTGGGTTCCGACACCCGCTCCGGCTCGAACAAGAAGCTCGGCGGCGGCGCCGACGACGGCAGTGCCCGTTCGGACACCGCGATGATCGTGCACGTCTACGAGGGCCACAAGAAGGCCAGCGTGGTCTCCATACCCCGCGACACCCTCGTCGACCGGCCCGAGTGCACCGACACCGACGGGAACGAGCACGACGCCGCGTCGATGGTGATGTTCAACTCCGCGTACTCCACGGGCGGCGCCGCCTGTGCCGTGAAGACGGTCGAGTCGCTCACCGGCATCCGCATGGACCACTACCTGGAGGTCGACTTCTCCGGGTTCCAGAAGCTCATCGACGAGCTCGGCGGCGTCGACGTGACGACCACCAAGAACATCACCGACCGCGACAGCCACCTCAACCTCAAGGCCGGCACCCACACCCTCACCGGCAAGCAGGCCCTCGGCCTGGTCCGCACCCGGCACGGCGTCGGCGACGGCTCCGACCTCGGCCGCATCCAGCTCCAGCAGGCGTTCATCAAGGCGCTGATCAACCAGATCAAGGACGTCGACGTCTTCGGCAACCCGAAGAAGCTCTACGACCTCGCCAACACCGCCACCAAGGCCGTGACGACCGACTCCGACCTGGGCAACGTCAACAAGCTCATGTCCTTCGCCAACGGCCTCAAGGGCATCAGCTCCAAGAACATGACCATGGTCACCATGCCGGTCCAGTACGACCCGCAGAACGCGAACCGGGTGCTGGTCGACAAGGCCAAGGCCAAGGTCGTCTGGAAGGCCCTGGAGAACGACCGGGCGATCCCCAGGAGCGCGACCAAGGGCACGGCCACGGGCCAGGCGGAAGGCGTGGTCACCGCCTCGTAGGCCGGTGGGGAATAGTTCACGGCCACCCCCCGTTTTGGGGGATGCGGCCAGTCCTGGCAGACTGGTACGTCGGCCCCGGTTCACGCTCCCGCAGCCCGCGGTGGCGACCCGGTGCCCTCCCGAAACTAGGAGACACCTTGAAGCGCGACATCCACCCCGAGTACGTCGAGACGCAGGTCAGCTGCACCTGTGGCGCGTCGTTCACCACCCGTAGCACGATCGCGAGCGGCACCATCCGTGCCGAGGTCTGCTCCGAGTGCCACCCGTTCTACACGGGCAAGCAGAAGATCCTCGACACCGGTGGCCGTGTGGCCCGCTTCGAGGCCCGCTTCGGCAAGGCTGCTGCCAAGAAGTAGCGAGCCACCAGCGCCGGTCCACGGTCGCGCTCCTCGGAGCGCGCCGGGACCGGCGTTTTTGGTCGCCCGCCTTCCCCCGTCATTCGCAGTACAGGAGCCCCAAGATGTTCGAGGCCGTCGAGGAACTGGTCACTGAGCACGCCGACCTGGAGAAGAAGCTCGCCGACCCGTCGGTCCACTCCGACCAGGCCAACGCGCGCAAGCTGAACAAGCGCTACGCCGAGCTCACCCCGATCGTCGCCACGTACCGCTCCTGGAAGCAGACGGGCGACGACATCGACACGGCGAAGGAACTCGCCGCCGACGACCCGGACTTCGCCGCCGAGGTCAAGGAGCTCGCCGAGCAGCGCGAGGCACTGACCGAGAAGCTGCGGCTGCTGCTCGTCCCGCGTGACCCGAGTGACGACAAGGACGTCATCCTGGAGATCAAGGCCGGCGCCGGCGGTGACGAGTCGGCCCTGTTCGCCGGCGACCTGCTGCGCATGTACCTGCGCTACGCCGAGCGCGTCGGCTGGAAGACCGAGATCATCGACGCCACCGAGTCCGAGCTGGGCGGCTACAAGGACGTCCAGGTCGCCGTGAAGACCAAGGGCGGCCAGGGCGCCACCGAGCCCGGCCAGGGCGTCTGGGCCCGGCTGAAGTACGAGGGCGGCGTGCACCGCGTGCAGCGCGTCCCGGCGACCGAGTCCCAGGGCCGTATCCACACCTCCGCGGCCGGCGTGCTGGTCACGCCCGAGGCCGAGGAGGTCGACGTCGAGATCAACCCCAACGACCTCCGCATCGACGTCTACCGCTCCTCCGGGCCCGGCGGCCAGTCCGTCAACACGACCGACTCCGCCGTGCGCATCACGCACATTCCCACCGGAGTCGTCGCTTCCTGCCAGAACGAGAAGAGCCAGCTTCAGAACAAGGAGCAGGCCTTGCGTATCCTGCGCTCCAGGCTGCTCGCCGCGGCGCAGGAGGAGGCGGAGCGGGAAGCCGCCGACGCCCGCCGCAGCCAGGTCCGTACCGTCGACCGCTCCGAGAAGATCCGTACGTACAACTTCCCGGAGAACCGCATCTCGGACCACCGCGTCGGCTTCAAGGCGTACAACTTGGACCAGGTCCTGGACGGCGACCTCGACGCGGTGATCCAGGCCTGCGTCGACGCGGACTCGGCGGCGAAGCTGGCGGCCGCGTAAGAGGGACCTGTGCACGACCGAGTACGACACGGAGGACTTGCGTGCAGCAATCTTTTGGGGGGCGACCCCCGAAGCCCCGAAGTCTGCTGCTCGCTGAGGTAGCTCAAGCCACCCAGCGGCTGGCCGACGCCGGCGTGCCCTCGCCGCGCAACGACGCGGAGGAGCTCGCCGCGTTCGTGCACGGCGTGAAGAGGGGCGCGCTGCACTCCGTGAAGGACGCGGACTTCGACGCCCGGTACTGGGAGGTCATCGCCCGCCGTGAGCAGCGCGAGCCGTTGCAGCACATCACCGGGCGGGCGTTCTTCCGGTACCTGGAGCTCCAGGTCGGCCCCGGCGTCTTCGTGCCCCGGCCCGAGACCGAGTCCGTGGTCGGCTGGGCGATAGACGCCGTACGCGCCATGGACGTGGTCGAGCCCTGCATCGTCGACCTGTGCACCGGCTCCGGCGCCATCGCGCTCGCCCTCGCCCAGGAGGTCCCGCGCTCGCGCGTGCACGCCGTGGAGCTGTCCGAGGACGCCCTGCAGTGGACGCGCAAGAACGTGCAGGGGTCCAGGGTCGACCTGCGGCAGGGCAACGCCCTGGACGCCTTCCCGGACCTCGACGGCCAGGTCGACCTGGTCATCTCCAACCCGCCCTACATCCCGCTCACCGAGTGGGAGTACGTCGCTCCCGAGGCCCGGGACTACGATCCCGAACTCGCCCTGTTCTCCGGCGAGGACGGCCTCGACCTCATCCGCGGTCTGGAGCGCACCGCACACCGGCTCCTGCGCCCGGGTGGCGTCGTCGTCATCGAGCACGCCGACACCCAGGGCGGCCAGGTGCCGTGGATCTTCACCGAGGAGCGGGGCTGGGCCGACGCGGCCGACCACCCCGACCTCAACAACCGCCCCCGGTTCGCCACGGCACGCAAGGCGCTGCCGTGACCGCCGTCAAGACTTTCGACGAGAAGTACGTGTACGAGGAGGCCCGCTAGATATGGCACGGCGATACGACACCAACGACGCGACCGACCGCTCGACGGGTCTGCGCGAGGCCGCGTCCGCCGTCCGCCGTGGCGAGCTGGTGGTCCTCCCGACCGACACGGTGTACGGCATCGGCGCCGACGCGTTCTCCTCGGAGGCCGTCGTGGACCTGCTGGCGGCCAAGGGCCGGGGCCGCAACATGCCCACGCCGGTGCTCATCGGCTCCCCGAACACGCTCCACGGCCTGGTCACGGACTTCTCCGAGATGGCGTGGGAGCTGGTCGACGCGTTCTGGCCGGGCGCCCTCACGCTCGTCGCCAAGCACCAGCCGTCCCTCCAGTGGGACCTGGGCGACACCAGGGGCACGGTGGCCGTCCGCATGCCGCTGCACCCGGTGGCGATCGAGCTGCTGACGGAGGTCGGCCCGATGGCGGTCTCCTCGGCGAACCTCACCGGCCACCCGGCGCCGGAGGACTGTGACGCGGCCCAGGAGATGCTCGGCGACTCGGTCTCCGTCTACCTGGACGGCGGTCCGACGCCCGGCAACGTGCCGTCCTCGATCGTCGACGTGACGCGCGAGGTGCCCGTCCTGCTCCGTGCGGGCGCGATCTCCGCGGAGGAGCTCCGGAAGGTCGTACCCGACCTCGAGGTGGCGAATTGACGGCCCCTGACGCGGGGCGTGGCATATGGGACATGGAAGAGACGCGGACCTTCACCGGCCTCCCGCGTGACACCTTCCGCATCCTCCACGTCAGCACCGGCAACGTGTGCCGCTCGCCGATCACCGAGCGGCTGACCCGCCATGCCCTGGCGAACCGGCTCGGCGACCCGCTGTGGGGCGGCGTGGTCGTGGAGAGCGCCGGCACCTGGGGCCACGAAGGGGCGCCCATGGAGGCCAACGCGGAGGCGGTCCTGGCCGACTTCGGCGCGGACGCCTCCGGCTTCACCGGCCGCGAGCTCCTCGACGAGCACGTCATCATGGCCGACCTGGTCCTGACCGCCACCCGCGACCACCGCGCCCAGGTCATCTCCATGGGCCACTCGGCGGGCCTGCGCACCTTCACCCTGAAGGAGTTCACCCGCCTGGTCCGCGCGATAGACCCGACCACGCTGCCGCCCCTGGAGGACGGCATGGTCGACCGCGCCCGCGCCCTGGTCCGTGCGGCGGCGGCTCTACGCGGGTGGCTCCTGGCCCCGACGGCGGAGGCGGACGAGGTGTACGACCCGTACGGGGCGCCCCTGACGTTCTTCCGGTCGATCGGGGACGAGATACATCAGGCGCTCGATCCGGTGGTGACGGCGCTGACGGGGGTGCCCGCGAGGGCGTGACGGCCGAGCACCTCGGGGACACCGGGCCTACATTGGTCGTACGTCATCACGGCGAGCGAGCCGAAGGGGCGACCTGGGCGCCCCGGAGGTGAGCCGCCGCACCACGCGACGCCCCGGAGTCCACCATGTCGGTCACCCACGCGCCCGAGACCGCCGACGTCCTGCGGCGGCAGGATCCCGAGCTGGCCGAGATCCTGCTCGGGGAGCTCGCGCGGCAGTCGACGTCGTTGCAGCTCAGCGCCGCCGAGAACTTCTCCTCGTCGGCCGTGCTGGCCGCCCTGGGGTCGCCGCTCGCCAACAAGTACGCCGAGGGGTATCCCGGCGCCCGGCACCACGGCGGCTGCGAGATCGTGGACGTCGCCGAGCGCATCGCCGTGGATCGCGCGAAGGCGCTGTTCGGGGCCGAGCACGCCAATGTGCAGTCCCATTCCGGGTCGTCGGCGGTGCTGGCCGCCTACGCCGCGCTGCTGCGGCCCGGCGACACCGTGCTGGCCCTCGGGCTGCCGTACGGAGGGCATCTCACCCACGGGTCGCCCGCGAACTTCTCCGGGCGCTGGTTCGACTTCGTCGGCTACGGCGTCGACGCCGAGACCGGGCTCATCGACTACGAGCAGGTGCGGACGCTGGCCCGCAACCACCGGCCCAAGGCCATCGTGTGCGGCTCCATCGCCTACCCGCGCCACCTCGACCACGCCTTCTTCCGCGAGGTCGCCGACGAGGTGGGCGCCTATCTGATCGCGGACGCCGCCCACCCCATCGGGCTCGTCGCCGGGGGAGCGGCGCCCAGTCCGGTGCCGTACGCCGACATCGTCTGCGCGACGACGCACAAGGTGCTGCGCGGGCCCCGCGGCGGGATGATCCTGTGCGGCGAGGAGCTCGCCGAGCGGGTCGACCGGGCCGTCTTCCCGTTCACCCAGGGCGGCGCGCAGATGCACACCATCGCCGCCAAGGCCGTCGCGTTCGGCGAGGCGGCAACACCGGCGTTCGCGGCGTACGCCCATCAGGTGGTCGCCAATGCGAGGGTTCTCGCGGCCGGCCTGGCCGCCGAGGGGCTCGTCGTCACCACCGGCGGCACGGACACCCACCTGCTCACCGTCGACCCCGGGCCGCTCGGCGTCGACGGGCGGACTGCGCGCGGGCGGCTCGCGGCGGCCGGCATGGTCCTCGAATGCTGCGCGCTGCCGCACGGGGACGCCCGCGGACTGCGGCTGGGGACCGCCGCCGTGACCACGCAGGGGATGGGCGAGGAGGAGATGGCCGGCGTCGCCGCCCTGCTCGCGGGGGTGCTGCGCGGGGAGACCGACAGCCAGAAGGCCCGTGAAGAAGTGCGGGAGCTCGCGGGCAGATTTCCGCCGTATCCCGGCTGAACCGGGGTAGGCGCACCCTCGTCGAACCCGTCGTACACCGGGTTCCGGCACAGGTGCACAGCCACACGTGCAACCATCGTCGCTACCCGGAAGTCCCCAACCATATGCGTCCATCGCTAGGGTGTGGGGCTGAGATGGCCAGCGAGACCTGTGGGGAAGCCCGTGCGTGAATACCTGCTGACGCTCTGCATCACGGCCGCGGTGACGTATCTGCTGACAGGGCCGGTACGGAAGTTCGCGATCGTGGCCGGAGCGATGCCGGAGATCAGGGCCCGTGACGTGCACCGGGAACCGACTCCGCGGCTCGGCGGTATCGCCATGTTCTTCGGCCTGTGCGCCGGGCTCCTGGTCGCCGACCACCTCACCAACCTCAACGGGGTCTTCTCCCAGTCCAACGAGCCGCGCGCGCTGCTCTCCGGCGCCGCCCTGATCTGGCTGATCGGCGTCCTGGACGACAAGTTCGAGATCGACGCCCTGATCAAGCTGGGCGGGCAGATGATCGCCGCCGGCGTGATGGTCATGCAGGGTCTGACGATCCTGTGGCTGCCGGTCCCCGGCGCCGGTACCGTCGCGCTGACCCAGTGGCAGGGCACCCTGCTGACCGTGGCGCTGGTCGTCATCACCATCAACGCGGTCAACTTCGTCGACGGCCTGGACGGCCTGGCCTCCGGCATGGTGTGCATCGCCGCCGCCGCGTTCTTCATGTACGCCTACCGCATCTGGTACTCGTACGGCATCGAGGCCGCCGCCCCCGCGACGCTGTTCGCGGCCATCCTGATGGGCATGTGCCTGGGCTTCCTGCCGCACAACATGCACCCCGCGCGCATCTTCATGGGCGACTCGGGGTCCATGCTGATCGGGCTGGTCCTGGCCGCGGGCGCGATCTCCATCACGGGGCAGGTCGACCCGGACAGCCTGTTCGGCGGGTCCCAGCGCCAGACCGTGCACCACATGGTCCCGGTCTACATCCCGCTGCTGCTGCCGCTGACGATCATCGCGATCCCGGCCGCCGACCTGGTCCTCGCCATCGTGCGCCGCACCTGGCGCGGCCAGTCGCCGTTCGCCGCGGACCGCGGGCATCTGCACCACCGGCTGCTGGAGATCGGGCACTCGCACAGCAGGGCCGTCCTGATCATGTACTTCTGGTCGGCGCTGATCGCCTTCGGCGCGCTCGCCTACTCCGTGAACTCCGCGTCCATGTGGATCGTGCTCGGTGTGGTGATCCTCTCGGCGATCGGGCTGCTGTTGCTGCTGATGCCGCGCTTCACGCCGCGTGCCCCGATGTGGGCGCAGGCCTTCGTGCCGCCGCGTTATCGCCGTCGCCGCAAGGCCGTTGCGGAATCCGCGCCCGCCGCGGAGCCGGCCGCCCCCGCGGTCGACGAGGAGGAGCGCACCCCGGTCGCCGTCGGGGTCTCCGGCGTCAACGGGGCGACCGCCATCGGCGCCCGTTCGCGCTTCCTGGACCGGCGGAAAGCCGGCTCGTCGCGCTGACGCGGCAAGGTAAGAATCTGACTAGAGCATTGCCAAGTCGTGGGAGTGAGTTGGGGGTGCAAAGCGCCCCAATACCAGACATGTTGGCCGTGTTCTTGCACAGACGTGCACCATCACTCTCACGTGTGACAGCGAGCACACCAACCAGGTAAAGACCTCATCAAATAGTTTGTGATACGGTTCACGAGAACCCGGGATAGAGCCGAAGGACCGCAGTGCGACGGTCCATTGGTGTGAGGTTCCCTCTCAGCCCGGGACTACGCTCGTCCATGACGACACCCCTTCCCCCCGTTGAAAGCGGAGTTGCCGCCATGCCGTCCAACGACGTCCGGATCCTGGCCCAGGCTGCTGTGCCCACAGCTGCCGTCGGCGCGATTGCCGCCGTCGTCAGCGGTGTGGTCGCCGGCGGTAAAGGGGCGATCGGGGCGGGCGTTGCGACGCTGATCGTGATCCTCTTCATGGGAATCGGTCTCTACGTACTGCAGCGCACTGCCAAATCGCTTCCGCACTTGTTCCAGGCGATGGGCCTGATGCTCTACGCGGCTCAGATCCTGCTGCTGTTCGTGTTCCTCGCCGCTTTCAAGAACACGACGTTGTTCCATCCCAAGGCTTTCGCACTGACTCTCGTCGCCGGCACCCTCGCGTGGATCGCCGCACAGACGCGTGCCCACATGAAGTCCAAGATCCTTTACGTCGAACCCGATTCGGGTAACAAGCCCGAAAAATCGGGGCACTCGTCGTGAGGGGTAGGGGCGGGATAAAGGCGCACGAGAAGTCCTGCTATCGTCCGGTGCCAACTGCGGCATCGCGGGCGCGGGCATCTGAGCTGACGCCTGCTCAATCTCACTCGCGAGGCGAGATGCCCCCCAGCCGCCCCCACATCCGTAACACCAGTCCCGTGCCGAACCGCGGCCCTGCGCCGCGCCGACACAACGAGGTTGCCGTACCTATGCGCCACGATGAAGGAGCCCGCGGTGAGTGCTGACCCGACGCAGACGCTCGCTTTCGATACGAGCTGTCACCTGTTCGACGGGTGTGGCTTCCCGGCTCCGGGCCTGCACTCGTTCATGTTCGAGCCGCTGTGGGGCGACGCCGACGGCAACGGCGCGTACTTCAACAAGCCGATGCTGCTGGCCCTGCTGGGCTCCATCATCATCGTGGGCTTCTTCTGGTCCGCCTTCGCCAAGCCGAAGCTGGTCCCGGGCAAGCTCCAGATGGTCGCCGAGGCCGGCTACGACTTCGTACGCCGCGGCATCGTCTACGAGACGATCGGCAAGAAGGAGGGCGAGAAGTACGTCCCGCTCGCCGTCTCGCTGTTCTTCTTCATCTGGATCATGAACCTCTGGTCCATCGTGCCGGTGGCGTCCTTCCCGGTGACATCGATCATCGCGTACCCCGCCGTACTGGCCGCGATCGTCTACGTCACCTGGGTCTCGCTCACCTTCAAGCGGCACGGCTTCGTGGGCGCCTTCAAGAACTTCACCGGCTACGACAAGTCGCTGGGCCCGGTGCTCCCGCTGGCCATGACCATCGAGTTCTTCTCGAACCTGATCGTCCGCCCGTTCACGCACGCGGTGCGACTCTTCGCGAACATGTTCGCCGGCCACACCCTGCTGCTGCTCTTCACGATCGCCAGCTGGTACATGCTCAACGGCATCGGCATCGCCTACTCCGCAGTGTCGTTCGTGATGGTCATCATCATGACCGCCTTCGAGCTCTTCATCCAGGCCGTTCAGGCGTACGTCTTCGTCCTCCTGACCTGCACCTTCATCCAGGGCGCGCTCGCCGAGCACCACTGAGCCGAGCCCTCGGTCACACCCCCAGAGACATCCGGTGGCCAACCCCCACCGGTCACGTAAAGAGAAGGAAGAACTGGCATGTCCCAGATGCTCGCTGCGGTCGACGGCAACCTCGGCTCCATCGGCTACGGCCTCGCGGCGATCGGCCCGGGCGTCGGCGTCGGCATCATCTTCGGCAACGGCACGCAGGCTCTCGCCCGCCAGCCCGAGGCCGCCGGTCTGATCCGCGCCAACCAGATCCTCGGCTTCGCCTTCTGTGAGGCGCTCGCCCTCATCGGTCTGGTCATGCCGTTCGTCTACTAAGACGAACCCAACGACCAGCCGTAATTAGACGAAAGGCACTGATGTGAACCACGCACTGGTTCAGCTGGCGGCCGAGGCGGAGAAGGAGAACCCCCTCATTCCGCCGTGGCCGGAGCTCGTCATCGGCCTGATCGCCTTCGTCATCGTCTTCGGCTTCCTCGCCAAGAAGCTCCTCCCGACCATCAACAAGGTTCTGGAAGAGCGGCGCGAGGCCATCGAGGGCGGTATCGAGAAGGCCGAGGCCGCACAGACCGAGGCCCAGAGCGTCCTTGAGCAGTACAAGGCACAGCTCGCCGAGGCCCGCCACGAGGCCGCGCGCCTGCGCCAGGAGGCGCAGGAGCAGGGCGCCACGCTCATCGCCGAGATGCGCGCGGAAGGCCAGCGGCAGCGTGAGGAGATCATCGCCGCCGGTCACGCGCAGATCGAGGCCGACCGCAAGGCCGCCTCGCAGGCGCTGCGCCAGGACGTGGGCAAGCTCGCCACCGACCTGGCCGGCAAGCTCGTCGGCGAGTCCCTGGAGGACCACGCCCGGCAGTCCCGCGTGATCGACCGCTTCCTCGACGAGCTCGAGGAGAAGGCCGAGGCGGCTCGATGACAGCGCACGGAGCGAGCCGCGAGGCCACGGCTTCGGCACGTGAGCGTCTCGACGCCCTCACGGACAACACGTCCGTGAACGCCGGCACGCTCGCCGAGGAGCTGGCCGCCGTCACCGCGCTGCTCGACCGCGAGGTGTCGCTGCGTCGGGTCCTGACCGACCCGGCGCAGGCCGGCGAGGCCAAGGCCGAACTGGCCCAGCGTCTTCTCGGCGGCCAGGTCGGCGGCGAGGCCGCGGACCTGGTGTCCGGCATGGTGCGCTCCCGCTGGTCGCAGTCGCGTGACCTGGTGGACGCCCTGGAGGAGCTGGCGAACCTCGCCGACCTCACCGCCGCGCAGCGGACCGGCGCGCTCGACGACGTGGAGGACGAGCTGTTCCGGTTCGGCCGGATCGTCTCCTCGAACACCGAGCTGCGGGCCGCGCTCACCGACCGCGCCGCGACCGGTTCGGCCAAGGGCGAGCTGCTGCGCAGCCTGCTCGGCGGCCGTGCCCACGCGACCACCGAGCGTCTGGTGACGCGTCTTGTGACCGCGCCGCGGGGACGTAGCCTGGAAGCGGGACTGGAGTCCCTGTCCAAGCTCGCCGCGGACCGTCGCAACCGCCTGGTCGCCGTCGTCACCTCGGCGGTACCGCTGAGCGACACCCAGAAGCAGCGCCTGGGCGCCGCGCTCGGGAAGCTCTACGGCCACCAGGTCCACCTGAACATCGACGTGGACCCCGAGGTCCTCGGCGGCATCCGGGTGCAGGTCGGCGACGAGGTCATCAACGGCTCCATCGCGGACCGCATCGAGGACGCCGGCCGCCGCCTGGCGGGCTGAGCAGCAACTTCATAGCAGTACGTACTTACGACGGCCCTGGTTGGGCCGTACATGAAGAATCCTGGGGGTCGCCCCCAGACCCCCAAAGTGAAACTTCGGGCCCAACAAGGAGAGCAGGGAACCCAGATGGCGGAGCTCACGATCCGGCCGGAGGAGATCCGGGACGCGCTGGAGAACTTCGTCCAGTCGTACAAGCCGGACGCGGCCTCGCGCGAGGAGGTCGGTACGGTCACCCTTGCCGGCGACGGCATCGCGAAGGTCGAGGGTCTGCCCTCGGCCATGGCCAACGAACTGCTGAAGTTCGAGGACGGCACCCTCGGCCTCGCGCTCAACCTGGAAGAGCGCGAGATCGGCGCCATCGTCCTCGGTGAGTTCAGCGGCATCGAGGAGGGTCAGCCGGTCACGCGCACCGGTGAGGTCCTGTCCGTGGCCGTCGGCGAGGGCTACCTCGGCCGCGTCGTCGACCCGCTCGGCAACCCGATCGACGGCCTCGGCGAGATCGAGACGTCCGGTCGTCGTGCCCTTGAGCTGCAGGCCCCCACGGTCATGCAGCGCAAGTCGGTGCACGAGCCGATGGAGACCGGCTACAAGGCCGTCGACGCGATGACCCCGATCGGCCGTGGCCAGCGTCAGCTGATCATCGGTGACCGTCAGACCGGCAAGACCGCCCTGGCCGTCGACACGATCATCAACCAGCGCGACAACTGGCGCTCGGGCGACGTGAACAAGCAGGTCCGCTGCATCTACGTCGCCATCGGCCAGAAGGGCTCCACCATCGCGTCGGTCCGCCGCGCGCTGGAGGAGAACGGCGCGCTGGAGTACACGACCATCGTCGCCGCCCCCGCGTCCGACCCGGCCGGCTTCAAGTACCTGGCGCCGTACACCGGTTCGGCCATCGGTCAGCAGTGGATGTACGAGGGCAAGCACGTCCTCATCATCTTCGACGACCTGTCGAAGCAGGCCGACGCCTACCGCGCCGTGTCGCTGCTGCTGCGCCGCCCGCCGGGGCGTGAGGCCTACCCGGGTGACGTCTTCTACCTGCACTCCCGTCTGCTGGAGCGCTGCGCCAAGCTCTCCGACGACATGGGGGCCGGCTCGATGACCGGTCTGCCGATCGTCGAGACCAAGGCCAACGACGTCTCGGCCTTCATCCCGACCAACGTCATCTCCATCACCGACGGCCAGTGCTTCCTGGAGTCGGACCTCTTCAACGCCGGTCAGCGCCCCGCGCTGAACGTCGGTATCTCCGTCTCCCGAGTCGGTGGTTCCGCGCAGCACAAGGCGATGAAGCAGGTTTCCGGTCGTCTCCGCGTGGACCTCGCCCAGTTCCGTGAGCTGGAGGCCTTCGCCGCCTTCGGTTCCGACCTGGACGCCGCGTCGAAGGCGCAGCTGGAGCGCGGTCAGCGCATGGTCGAGCTGCTCAAGCAGGCTCAGTACCAGCCGATGTCCACCGAGGACCAGGTCGTCTCCGTCTGGGCCGGCACCACCGGCAAGATGGACGACGTCCCGGTCGCCGACATCCGCCGCTTCGAGAAGGAGCTCCTGGAGTACCTGCACCGCAAGGAGCAGGGCCTCATGACCTCCATCCGCGAGGGCGGCAAGCTGTCGGACGACACCCTCACCGCTGTTGCCGACGCGATCGCCGACTTCAAGAAGCAGTTCGAGACCTCGGACGGCAAGCTTCTCGGCGAGGACGCCCCGGCCGCCGCCAAGTGACGTAAGGAAGGGACCTGACTCATGGGAGCCCAGCTCCGGGTCTACAAGCGTCGCATCCGATCCGTCACCGCGACCAAGAAGATCACCAAGGCGATGGAGATGATCGCCGCCTCGCGCGTCGTCAAGGCGCAGCGCAAGGTGGCGGCCTCCACGCCGTACGCGCAGGAACTGACGCGTGCGGTCACGGCGGTCGGTACCGGCTCGAACACGAAGCACCCGCTGACCACGCAGGCCGAGACGGTCGTGCGGTCCGCGGTGCTGCTCCTGACGAGCGACCGTGGTCTCGCCGGCGCCTTCAACTCCAACGCCATCAAGGCCGCGGAGCAGCTGACCGCGCGTCTTGAGGCCGAGGGCAAGGAGGTCGACACGTACATCGTCGGCCGCCGCGGTCTGGCCCACTACAACTTCCGCGAGCGCAAGGTCGCGGAGTCGTGGTCGGGCTTCACCGACGAGCCCACCTACGCGGACGCCAAGAAGGTCGCGGGTCCGCTGATCGAGGCGATCGAGAAGGACACGGCCGAGGGTGGTGTGGACGAACTCCACATCGTCTTCACCGAGTTCGTCTCGATGATGACGCAGACGGCGCTGGACGACCGTCTGCTGCCGCTCAGCCTCGAAGAGGTCGCGAAGGAAGCAGCCCCCAAGGGCGAGATCCTTCCGCTGTACGACTTCGAGCCGTCGGCGGAGGACGTCCTCGACGCCCTGCTGCCGCGCTACGTCGAGAGCCGTATCTACAACGCGCTGCTCCAGTCGGCTGCCTCCAAGCACGCCGCCACGCGCCGCGCGATGAAGTCGGCCACCGACAACGCCGGAGAGCTCATCACCACGCTCTCCCGACTTGCCAACGCGGCCCGCCAGGCCGAAATCACCCAGGAAATCAGCGAGATCGTCGGTGGCTCCGCAGCCCTGGCCGACGCGACCGCGGGGAGTGACCGCTAATGACCACCACTGTTGAGACCGCGACGGCCACGGGCCGCGTCGCCCGGGTCATCGGCCCGGTCGTCGACGTGGAGTTCCCCGTCGACGCGATGCCGGAGATCTACAACGCCCTTCACGTCGAGGTGGCCGACCCGGCCAAGGACGGCGAGAAGAAGACGCTGACCCTGGAGGTCGCCCAGCACCTGGGTGACGGCCTGGTCCGCACCATCTCCATGCAGCCCACCGACGGCCTGGTCCGCCAGGCCCCGGTCACCGACACCGGCGCCTCCATCACGGTCCCGGTCGGCGACTTCACCAAGGGCAAGGTGTTCAACACCCTCGGTGAGGTGCTGAACGTCGACGAGCAGTACACGGGCGAGCGCTGGGGCATCCACCGCAAGGCCCCGAACTTCGACGAGCTCGAGTCGAAGACCGAGATGTTCGAGACCGGCGTCAAGGTCATCGACCTTCTCACCCCGTACGTCAAGGGTGGAAAGATCGGTCTGTTCGGTGGTGCCGGCGTCGGCAAGACGGTGCTCATCCAGGAGATGATCTACCGCGTCGCCAACAACCACGACGGTGTCTCCGTGTTCGCCGGTGTCGGTGAGCGCACCCGTGAGGGCAACGACCTCATCGAGGAGATGTCCGACTCGGGCGTCATCGACAAGACCGCGCTGGTCTTCGGTCAGATGGACGAGCCCCCGGGCACCCGTCTGCGCGTGGCCCTCGCCGGTCTGACCATGGCGGAGTACTTCCGCGATGTGCAGAAGCAGGACGTGCTGTTCTTCATCGACAACATCTTCCGCTTCACGCAGGCCGGTTCCGAGGTGTCGACCCTGCTCGGCCGTATGCCCTCCGCGGTGGGCTACCAGCCGAACCTGGCCGACGAGATGGGTCTCCTCCAGGAGCGCATCACCTCGACCCGTGGTCACTCGATCACCTCGATGCAGGCGATCTACGTCCCCGCGGACGACCTGACCGACCCGGCCCCGGCCACCACCTTCGCCCACCTCGACGCGACGACGGTTCTGTCCCGTCCGATCTCCGAGAAGGGCATCTACCCGGCCGTGGACCCGCTGGACTCCACGTCCCGCATCCTGGACCCGCGCTACATCGCGCAGGACCACTACGACGCCGCCATGCGCGTCAAGACGGTCCTGCAGAAGTACAAGGACCTCCAGGACATCATCGCGATCCTCGGTATCGACGAGCTCGGCGAGGAGGACAAGCTCGTCGTCCACCGTGCCCGTCGCGTGGAGCGCTTCCTGTCCCAGAACACCCACGTCGCCAAGCAGTTCACCGGCGTCGACGGGTCGGACGTCCCGCTGGACGAGTCGATCGCGGCCTTCAACGCGATCATCGACGGTGAGTACGACCACTTCCCGGAGCAGGCGTTCTTCATGTGCGGTGGCATTGAGGACCTCAAGGCCAACGCCAAGGAGCTCGGCGTCTCCTGAACTCCGTGAGTTCCATGTGGGCCTTGCGCTCACGTCCGAGGGGGCGGGGTACGTCCCGCCTCCTCTTTCACGCCCCTTAGACTTGTAACCAACACCCGGCAGACCCGCCGGGTGGTGACCCGAGGAGCCACCTTGGCTGCTGAGCTGCACGTCGCGCTGGTCGCGGCCGACCGAGAGGTCTGGTCCGGCGAGGCCACCCTGGTCGTCGCGCGCACCACGTCCGGCGACATCGGCGTCATGCCCGGTCACCAGCCGCTGCTCGGTGTGCTGGAGTCGGGCCCGGTGACCATCCGTACGAGTGATGGTGGAACGGTCGTCGCCGCGGTGCACGGCGGTTTCATCTCGTTCGCGGACAACAAGCTGTCGCTGCTGGCCGAGATCGCCGAGCTGTCGGACGAGATCGATGTCCAGCGCGCCGAGCGCGAGCTGGAGCGCGCGAAGGCGGAGGGTGACGCCGCCGCCGAGCGTCGCGCGGACGTACGCATCCGCGCGGCGGCGACGCGCTAGCCTGCGCGAGACCGTATGACGTCACTCAGCCGCGGCTGGGACCGGAGAAATCCGGCCCCGGTCGCGGCTGAGGCGAATGTGGACGTTTTTTCCAATCCGTTACTGAGTAATCCGTTACCGAGTAGACGAGGAGGTCGGTGTCGATGGTCCTCGCTCTGACTGTGTGCGGAGTCGTGGTCGCCCTGGTGGTGCTGGGACTGTTCGTCTTCGGTCTGCGCCGCAGACTCATCCAGCGCTCGGGCGGCACCTTCGACTGTTCCCTGCGCTGGGACGTCCCGGAGAAAACCGACACCAGTGGCAAGGGCTGGAGCTATGGCGTCGCCCGCTACAACGGCGACCGCATCGAGTGGTACCGCGTCTTCTCCTACGCCTACCGCCCGCGCCGCGTCCTGGAGCGCGCCGCGATCGAGGTCGCCGGCCGCCGGCTGCCCGAGGGCGAGGAGGAGCTGGCGCTCCTGTCGGACGCCGTGGTCCTCACCTGCCTGCACCGGGGCACGCGTCTGGAGCTCGCCATGAGCGAAGACGCGCTGACCGGTTTTCTCGCGTGGCTTGAGGCAGCCCCGCCCGGTCAGCGCGTCAATGTCGCCTAGTACTGCTCGTCGTCCTGCTAGTTGAGTCCGCTGTTGATGGCGCTCACCAGCTCACCGTTGGAGCTGTCGCCGCTGAACTCCCAGAAGAAGGCGCCGCCGAGGCCCTGGTTCTTGGCCCAGGTCATCTTGGTGCCGATGGTGGCGGGGGTGTCGTACGACCACCAGTTGCTGCCGCAGTAGGCGTACGCCGTGCCGCCGACGGTGCCGGTGGCGGGGCAGGACGTCTTGAGGACCTTGTAGTCCTCGATGCCGGCCTCGTAGGTGCCGGTCGCCGGGCCGGTGGCGGTGCCGCCGGGGGCGGCCTGGGTGACGCCGGTCCAGCCGCGGCCGTAGAAGCCGATGCCGAGCAGGAGCTTGTTCGACGGTACGCCCTTCGCCTTCAGCTTGGCGATCGCGTCGGCCGAGTTGAAGCCGGCCTTCGGGATGCCGGAGTACGAGGTGAGCGGGGAGTGCGGGGCGGTGGGGCCGGTCTTGTCCCAGGCGCCGAAGTAGTCGTACGTCATCACGTTGTACCAGTTGAGGTACGCGGAGGCGCCGCCGTAGTCGGCCGCGTCGATCTTGCCGCCGCTGGAGGCGTCCGCGGTGATCGCGGCGGTGACGAGGTAGTCGCTGCCGAACTCCGAACGCAGCGCCGCCACCAGGTTCTTGAAGGCCGCGGCACCGGAGGTGTCACAGGTCAGACCGCAGGCGTTCGGGTACTCCCAGTCGATGTCGATGCCGTCGAAGACGTCCGCCCAGCGCGGGTCCTCGATGACGGACTTGCAGCTCGCGGCGAACGCGGCCGGGTTGGCGGCGGCCTGGGCGAAGCCGCCGGAGTAGGTCCAGCCGCCGAAGGAGTACAGCACCTTGATGTTCGGGTACTTGGCCTTCAGCTCGCGCAGCTGGTTGAAGTTGCCGCGCAGCGGCTGGTCCCAGGTGTCGGCGACGCCGCTGACGGACTGGTCGGCGGTGTAGGCCTTGTCGTAGGCGGCGTAGGTGTCGTCGACGACGCACTTGCCGTCCTTGACGTTGCCGAACGCGTAGTTGATGTGCGTGATCTTCGAGGCGGAGCCCGAGGTCACCAGGTTCTTGACGTGGTAGTTGCGGCCGTAGACGCCCCACTCGGTGAAGTAGCCGAGCTTGACCTTGCCGCCGGTGCCCGGGTCGGTGCCGCCGCCGCCCGTGGTGGTCACGGAGACCGCGCCGCTGACCGGGCCGGTCTGGTCGGCGGTGTCGCGGGCCTGGACGGTGTAGGAGTACGAGGTGCCGGCGGTCAGGCCGGTGTCGGTGTACGAGGTCGTCGTCACCGTCGCGACCTTGGTGCCGTTGCGCAGCACGTCGTAGTTCTTGACGCCCTTGTCGTCGGTGGCCGCGCTCCAGGTCAGCTTCACCGAGGTGTCGGTGACGCTCGACGCGGTCGGGGTGCCGGGGGCGCTGGGCGCGCTGTCGCTGGGGTTGGTGGTGCCGCCGTCACAACTGCCGCCGTTGAGCTTGCAGTTGGCGGGGGAGCCGGTGCCGGCGCCGTTGAAGCCGAAGGAGACGGAGGCGCCGGGGGCGAGGGTGCCGTTCCAGGACTTGTTCTTGGCGGTCCAGTGGGTGCCGGACGAGGTGACGTCGGCGTCCCAGGCGGAGGTGACCGAGGTGCCGGAGGGGTAGTCCCACTCCACGGTCCAGGAACTGAGGGTGGTGTCGCCGGTGTTCTTGACGGTCCACTTGCCTTCGAAGCCGGTGCCCCAGTCCTGGGTCTTGGCGAAGGTCGCGGTCGCGGAGGTCGCCGCCTCGGCGGGACTGGCCAGTCCGACCAGTCCGGCGAAGGGGAGCAACAGCGTCGCGAAGCCTGCTGCGGCTCTGTGTCTGAAGCGCATACCGCGCCTCCTTCTCGGGGATGGGGGCACGACTGAGCCTTCGTACCCACGGTGCCGCGAGAATAGAAAGGTCTGGACCACGGGTCAATAGGTCTGGACCACTCTCGTATGCAACCGCTCAGACACCCAACTCCTGCGCGAGTACCGCCGCTTGGACCCGGCTGCGCAGCTCCAGCTTGCCCAGGAGACGGCTGACGTGCGTCTTCACCGTCGCCTCCGCCATGTCCAGGCGCCCCGCGATGTCCGCGTTGGACAGCCCCTCGCCCAGGCAGGACAGCACTTCGCGTTCACGGCGGGTGAGGGAGTCCAGGACGGCCGGGTCCGCGCTCGACCGCCGTACGGGCTTCGTGGCGAACTCGGCGATCAGGCGCCGTGTCACGGCCGGGGCCACGATGCCCTCGCCGCGGGCCACCGTGCGGACGGCCTCGACGAGGTCCCTCGCCTCCGTGTTCTTCAGCAGGAACCCGGCCGCGCCCGCCCGCAGCGCCCCGAACACGTACTCGTCGAGGTCGAAGGTGGTCAGCACGAGGACGTCCGCGAGCCCCTCCTCGGTGACCTTCCGGGTCGCCGACACCCCGTCCAGACGCGGCATCTGCACGTCCATCAGGACCAGGTCCGGCCGCAGCTCCCGGGCCAGAGCCACCGCCCGCTCCCCGTCGGCGGCCTCACCGACCACCTCGACGTCGGGCGCGCTGCGCAGGATGAGGACGAGCCCGGCGCGGACGGCGGACTGGTCCTCGGCGACGAGCACACGGATCATGCGGGGTCTCCATCGGTGAGGGGGAGGGTGGCGCGGACGGCCCACAGGGTGCCCTCGGGACCGGCCGCGAAGGCGCCGCCCAGCAGCGCGACGCGCTCCCGCATGCCGACCAGACCGGCGCCGGAACCGGGGGCGCGCGGGCCGTCCCGGTGGCCGTACGGGCTGGTCACGCGCACGTCGAGGGAGCCGTCGCGGCGGGCGAGGGTGACGGTGACGCGGCCGGGGCAGGCGTGCTTGAGCGCGTTGGTCAGGGACTCCTGGACGATCCGGTAGGCGGCCAGCTCGACGGGGGCGGGCACGGTCGTGGCCTGCTCGGTCTCCAGCGTGACGTCGAGGCCGTTGGTGCGGGCGGCCTCGACGAGGGCGGCGAGGCCGTCGAGGGTCGGGACCGCGGTCGGCTCCTCGTCGCCGTCGCGCAGGATGCCGATCAGCCGGCGCATCTCCGCCAGCCCCTTGACGCTGTTCTCGCGGATGACGCCGAGGGCCTCCGCGGAGGTCTTCGGATCGTCCAGGGACAGCGCCGCGGTGGAGTGGATCGCGATCGCGGAGAGGTGGTTGGCGACCATGTCGTGCAACTCCCTGGCCATCCTGGCGCGTTCGGCGGTGACGGCCTGGGTGCGGTCCATCTCCGCCAGCAGCGCGGTCTGTTCGGCACGCAGCCGGGCGGCTTCGGCGGCGTCGCGGTGGTTGCGGACGATCCAGCCGGTGGCGGCGGGCCCGTACGCCACGACCCCGACGACCACGCCGATCAGCAGCGCCTCCGGCACCCGCCACACCGCGAACGGCACCAGCGTCGCGACGACCGTGAGCAGACCGGTGATCCACTGGATGCGGCGGGCGGAGGCGAGCGGGCCGTACAGGACGGCCGCGTAGACGAGGTCGGTGAACATCAGCACCGACGCCAGGCTGCCCTGGGTCACCACGTCCGCGCAGATCGCGACCGTGCCGGTCAGCAGCGCCACCCGGGGTGCCGCGCGGCGCAGCAGCTCGCAGCCGGCCAGCACGGTGAGCGGCACCAGTACCGGCCAGGGGCCGTCGAAGAGGGTGATCGGGTCGCTCGACGGCCGGGTGCTCAGCCCGAAGAGCACCAGCAGCAGCCCGCCGAGCAGCCCGCCGCCCGCGATGTACGCGTCGAAGCGGTGCGGGCGGGGCGGTCGTACGGCCATGCCCCCATGAAACACGGCCGCCGCGCGGCCCGCCTGATCCCCGGGGACGGTCCTGGACTGCATCTTTCGATGTACGGGGAGTTCGTCGTCGGCGACGACGAAAGCGGCCGGTTCCGACGCGAGCCTGGAGAGGTGAGCGAAGGGAGTCAACGGTGCTCGTCGGACTGATCGTCGCCTGCGAGGTGGCGTTCTGGGTGCTGCTGGCCGCCGGGCTGGCCTTCCGGTACCTGCTGAAGATGCCGCGCACGGGGCTGGCCCTGCTGCTGTGCGAACCGCTGCTGGAGCTGGTCCTGTTCACGGTCACCGCGATCGACCTCCGGGGCGGCGCGGAACCCGACTGGAAGCACGGCCTGGCCGCCGTCTACATCGGCTTCACCGTCGGGCTCGGCCACGCCACGATCCGCTGGGCCGACGCCCACTTCGCCCACCGCTTCGCGGGCGGCCCGCCACCGGAGCGGCCCCCGAAGTACGGCACGGCCCGCGCCGTCCACGAATGGAAGGTCGCGGGCCGCTGGGTCGTCGCCGCGGTGGTCGCCCTGGTGCTGCTCCAGACCGCGATCTGGTACGTGGGTGGCGGCGGCGAGACCGACTCGCTACGGGCGTGGCAGCAGCGCATGCTCTGGGTGATCGGCATCAACGTCGTCATCGCCGGGAGCTACACGCTGTTCCCCAAGCGCGAGCGCTAACGCTCCCCGCCGGGCACCCACAGCACGTCCCCGACCTCCTTGTTGGCGGTACGGGCCAGGATGAACAGCAGGTCGGACAGGCGGTTGAGGTAGGTCGCGGTCAGCGGGTTCATGACCTCGCCGTGCACCTCCAGCGCCGCCCACGTGGACCGCTCGGCCCGTCGTACGACCGTGCAGGCCTGGTGCAGCAGGGCCGCGCCCGGCGTCCCGCCGGGGAGGATGAACGACCGGAGCTTCTCCAGTTGCTCGTTGAAGCGGTCGCAGTCGGCCTCCAGCTTGTCGACGTAGAACTGCTCGACGCGCAGGGGCGGGAACTCCGGGTTCTCGACCACGGGCGTGGACAGGTCGGCGCCGACGTCGAACAGGTCGTTCTGGACGCGCGTGAGGACCTTGACGACCTCCTCGGCGAGCCCGCCGAGCGCGATCGCCGTCCCGATCACGGCGTTCGCCTCGTTGGCGTCGGCGTACGCCGAGATCCGCAGGTCGGTCTTGGCGACCCTGCTCATGTCGCCGAGGGCGGTGGTGCCCTGGTCGCCGGTCCTGGTGTAGATGCGCGTCAGATTGACCATGCGACCAGCGTAGTTACGCTCCGGCCGTCCGGAAGACGCGTGTGCCCACTGTCACGGCGAGTGCCGAGAAGCCGAGGGCGACCAGGACGCCGTACGCCATGTGGGCCGTGGCGTACTCGCCGACGTACGCGTCGCGCATCGCGTCCACCAGATAGCGGAACGGCATGAAGTGGGAGAGGACGTCGAGCCAGGCCGGGCCGAGCGTCATCGGGAGCATCAGTCCGGACAGCAGCATCGACGGCATCGACACGGCGTTGATGAGCGGGCCGAACTCCTGGGGCGTGCGGACCTTCATCGCCACCGCGTAGGACAGCGAGGCGAGCGAGACGGTGAGCAGCCCGACGAACGCGAAGCCGATCAGGATGCCGGCGAGCGGCGCCCGGAGCCCCATGGCCAGCGCGGCCAGCACCAGCAGCACCGCCTGGAAGACGAAGACCGTGGCGTCCCGCAGCACCCGCCCGAGGAGCAGCCCGAGCCGGCTGACGGGCGTGACCCGCATCCGGTCCACGATCCCCGACCCCTTCTCCAGGATGATCATGAACCCGGCGAACAGGGCCCCGAACAGCCCGAGTTGCAGGAGCAGCCCGGGCACCAGCACCTGCCAGGAGCTGCCCTGCCCGCCGAGCGGCAGATCGGTGAGGAGAGGGCCGAAGAGGAGCAGATACAGCAGCGGCATGAGCACGCCGAAGAGCAGCGCGAAGCGGGACCGCAGCGACTGGCGCATGTAGCGGCCGTAGATGAGCGCGGTGTCGTGGAGAAGCATGTCGCGGGTCCTATACGGCTACGGGGGCGGCGTCGGCCGGTGTGGCGCTGCGGCCGGTGATGGCGAGGAACGTGTCCTGGAGGGTGGCGTCGATCGAGCCGCCGTGCTCCAGCTTGAGCGCGCTCGGCGTGCCCTCGGCCACGACCACGCCACGGTCGACGATCACCAGGCGGTCGGAGAGAGCGTCGGCCTCGTCGAGGTAGTGGGTGGTGAGGAAGACGGTCGTGCCGTGCTCGGCGCGCAGCCGCCGGATCAGGTCCCACAGGTCGGCGCGGCTGCCGGGGTCGAGGCCGGTGGTCGGCTCGTCGAGGAAGAGGACCCTCGGGCGGTGGGTGAGGGCCATGGCGATGTCCAGGCGGCGGCGCTGGCCACCGGACAGCTCGCCGCACCTGCGGTCGAGCAGCTCGGTCAGACCGAGGTCGCGGGCCAACTCCTCGGCGCGGTCGGCGGCCTGGGTCTTTGTCAGCCGGTAGAGGCGGCCCTGGGTGACCAGCTCCTCGCGCACGCTGATCTGCGGGTCGACACCGCCGGACTGGGCCACGTATCCGCAGGCCCGGCGCACACCGGCCGGGTCGGTGGCGAGGTCGTGGCCGGCGACGGTGGCGGTGCCGCCGGTCGGGGCGAGGAGGGTGGTGAGCATGCGCAGGGTGGTGGTCTTCCCGGCGCCGTTCGGCCCGAGGAAGCCGAGGATCTCGCCTTCCCGGACGGTCAGGTCGATGCCGCGTACGGCCTCCACGGGGCCGCGCTTGGTCTGGAAGGTACGGGCCAGTCCGGCCGTACTGATGACGGTCATGACCCTAGAAAAACAGGGTCTCTTAAATTTTGCAATGGCCCCAAAGTTTCAGAGGGTCCAGCGAAGCTAGGATGGGGACCATGGCAGAGGGGCTCAGGGAGCGGAAGAAGCGCGAGACGAGACAGCGGATCTCGGACATCGCCACCGGACTGTTCCTGGAGCACGGCTTCGTGGCCGTGACCATCGCGGAGGTCGCCGAGGCGGCCGACGTCTCGGTCAACACCGTCTACAACTACTTCCCGGCGAAGGAGGACCTCTTCTTCGACCGGTCCTCCGGCGTCGTCGAACAGCTCTCGCGCTGGGTGCGTGCCCGGAGCGCGGGGGAGTCCGCCGCCCGGGCCGTACTGCGCGAACTGCGCGCGGAGGTGGAGGCGGTCTCGCCGCGGGTCGGGCTCATGGCGGGCTACGACCGTTTCATGCGCTGCATCCAGGAGGCCCCGCCGCTGCGGTCCCGGCTGTGGAGCCTCCAGCAGGAGATCCACGACCACCTCGAAGCCACCTTGCGGGAGGAGGCGGGCGCGGACGCCGCCGACCCGCTGCCGGGGCTGATCGCCGGTCAGATCTGCTGGGTCCACTCGGAGGTGTTCTTCCACATCGGGCGTGAGATGGTCGCCGGGCGCAATCCGGACGAAGTGTCACGAGAGGTACTGGTGCTTCTCGACGACATCGAGGAGCTGTTGAGCGAGAACGTGCTCAACTACGCCGTACGAGGCGCTGAATGACCCCTGCCGGTGTGATGTCCGTCAGATGAGACGTGACGCGCATTACTTACCGGTCACACAGCCCCTCACGGGCGCTAGGGTCCGCCGAAGAGGCAACTTAAACAGCGTGTAAGGCGTTCAAAAGGGGAGTCGCAACAGTGGCACGGAAGCTTGCCGTCATCGGCGCCGGCTTGATGGGTTCCGGGATCGCCCAGGTCTCCGCATCTGCGGGCTGGGACGTCGTCCTGCGGGACGTCACCGACGAGGCCCTGAAGCGTGGCACCGACGGCATCAAGGCCTCGTACGACAAGTTCGTGAGCAAGGGGAAGATGGAGGCGCACGACGCCGACGCCGCCCTCGGCCGGATCACCGCGACCACCGACCTGGACGCCGCTGCGGACGCCGACATCGTCGTCGAGGCCGTCTTCGAGAAGCTCGACGTCAAGCACGAGATCTTCCGCGCCCTCGACAAGATCGTGCGTGAGGACACCGTCCTCGCCTCCAACACCTCCGCCATCCCGATCACCAAGATCGCCGCGGCCACCGAGCACCCCGAGCGGGTCGTCGGCGTCCACTTCTTCTCGCCGGTGCCGATGATGCAGCTCGTCGAGCTGGTCCGCGGCTACAAGACGAGCGACGAAACCCTCGCCACCGCGCGGGAGTTCGCCGAGTCCACCGGCAAGACCTGCATCGTCGTGAACAGGGACGTCGCCGGCTTCGTCACCACCCGGCTCATCTCGGCGCTCGTCGTCGAGGCCACCAAGCTCTACGAGTCCGGCGTGGCGACGGCGGAGGACATCGACCTCGCCTGCAAGCTGGGCTTCGGGCACGCCATGGGCCCGCTCGCCACGGCCGACCTGACGGGCGTCGACATCCTGCTGCACGCCACCAGCAACATCTACACAGAGTCCCAGGACGAGAAGTTCGCTCCGCCCGAGCTGATGCGCCGGATGGTTGACGCCGGTGACATCGGACGCAAGAGCGGGCAGGGCTTCTACACGTACTGATCACCACCCGGTACGCGTACTGATCACCACCCGGTACACCTACTGATCACCACCCGGTACACGTACTGATCAACGCCCGAATTCACATACGCCCCTCTGGTGTCACACCGACGGGTGAATTCGGTATCGGTTCGCTTACAGACGGCAACCTCTGACCGCCTCGCGCAGTCAGAGGTTGCATCACCGGACATCACATTCGCGGAGCACGAGACGCACCACGGGGAGCGCATATGTTCATCAGGGGCGACCACGTCGAGCTGGTCGTCGGGGGCCGCCTCGACGTCCGCAGCGCGGCGGACGCCCGTACGGTCCTGCACTCGGCCGTCGACGACGGAGTCGGCGATCTCGTGCTCGACCTGTCCGAGCTCGACTCCTGGGACGCCACCGGACTCGGGGTGATCATGGGGGCCCACCGTAGGGCCGGCCGCTGCGGCCGACGCCTGGTGCTGCGCGACGTACCGCCGCAGATGCAGCGCCTGCTGGTGGCCACCCGGCTGCACCGGATCCTGGCGATCGAGGGCGGCATCGGGGTGGAGTCGCTGCCCCGGGTGTGAACGCTTGTGTGCATGCGAAGTGAGCGCCCGGTGTTGCAATGGTGAAAGGCGCGTCGCGCACAATCCTCACGAGACTGTGACGTCTCGGACGGCGCGGTACCCCGGGCTGTCGTAGATACTGTGCGAAGGTTTAGGGTTCGGTCGCCCGCTGGAAGCACGTCCCTGAACGAGCGGGCCCGGACCAGAAGCGACAGCGCGGTGTGCAGCAGGCCGGAGGGGGCCTGGGTCCCGAAGGACCCACGACACACGAGACGCTTTTGGGGGGCTTGAAACCTATGGACCCGAACACCCGGGGACCCGAGGAGTACGGCCACGACGATGGGGGCACCTCCCGCTCGAGTGAATTCGAGAGTGGGGGAGGCGGCAACCCGTCGCGCCAGCGTCCGCCCCGGGACCCGCTCACACCCGGCCTCGGCCAGAGCCCGCCCGCCCTGGCCCGCACGGTGCAGCTGGTCTCCGGTGACCACCTGCTCACCGTCAACCCCGTCGACGGCAGCGAGATAGAGGCCTGCCCGCCGGGCGAACGGCCCGGCCGGCCGCGCAAGCTCAGTGCCGCCGAACGCGCCGAGACCGACCGCGCGGCCCGCCCGCCGGCCCCGTCCGGCCCCACCCCGCCCCGGCTGCCGCTGCTGGCCCGCCAGGACGAGCGTGAACGCCTCGTGCGGCTGCTCGCCCGCGGCCGCTCCGTCCGCCTCACCGGCCCCGCCGGATCGGGCCGCACCAGCCTCCTCGACGTCGTCGCCGAGGACTGCTCGGACCTCGCCCCCGACGGCGTCGTCCGCCTGAGCGGCTTCCACCGCAGCGCCGACGACCTCCTCCACGACCTCTTCTACGCCGTCTACGACGCCCCCCTGCACCGGCCCGGACACGAGGACCTGCTCGCCCTCGTCCGGGAGATCGGCGCGGTCGTCGTCCTCGACGACGTCGAGTTCGGCGGCGCCGCGCTCGACGACCTGCTCGAGGCCACCCCCGAGTGCGCCTTCCTCGTCGCCGCGACCCCGGACGTGCCCGCGCCGTCCGCCGACTCGGCCCTCGAAGAGGTCTTCCTCGGCGGTCTGGACCGGGCCGGGGGAGTGGAGCTCCTGGAGCGTGCCGTCGGCCGCGTCCTCACCGAGGACGAGGCCAACTGGGCCGGCGACCTCTGGTTCGAGTCCGAAGGGCTGCCGCTGCGGTTCGTGCAGGCCGGCGCCCTGCTCCGGCAGCGCGACGAGCTGCGCGCCAGCGCCGACGCGTTCGACGAGTTCGGCGTCTTCCAGGGCGCCCAGGTCGACGCCCCCTACGAGACCGGCGACGGCGATGACGTGCCGCTGCCCTCCCTCGCCGAGGGTGCCGCACCGGCCGCGCTGCTCGCCGGCCGGCTCAGCGAGTCGGCGCGCGACGCCCTGCGGTTCGCCGTGGCGCTCGGCGGTGAGGTGCCGCACCAGGCCCATCTGCCCGCCCTCGTCGGCGACACCCACGCCGACGCGGCGCTCGGTGAGCTGCTGAGCTGCGCCCTGATCACCCCGGTCGGCTCCCGCTACCGGCTCGCCGCGGGCGTCCGGACCCAGCTGGAGAACGCCGGGTACGGCGACGACACCGAGGACCGCGCCCTGGCCGCGGCCCGGCACTACGCCTGGTGGGCCGGGCACCCCTCGGTCACGCCCGAGCGGGTGTGCGCCGAGGCCGACGCCGTGCTCGCCGCCCTCACCGTGCTGGTGCCGGTCGCGGAGCCGTCCGACGAGGACGAGGAGAACGTCACCGTCCAGCTGGCCCGCACCGCCGCGCCCGCGTTCGCCGCCGGGCTGCACTGGAGCGCCTGGGAGCGCACCCTGCGCTTCGGCGCCGAGGCCGCCCGGGTCACCGGCGAGGTGGGTGAACAGGCCTACTTCCACCACGAGTTGGGCATCCTGGCGCTCTGCGCCGACCAGCTGGACCGGGCCCGCGCGGAGCTGGAGGCCGCCATCGCGCTGCGCGGCGCCCTCGCCGACAAGCGCGGCACCGTCGCCGGCCGCCGGGCCCTCGCGCTGGTCTCCGACCGGTCCGGCACGCTGCCGGCCATCACCGCGACCGCCGGCGAGGAGGTGCCCGACGCCCGCCACGAGGAGTCGCAGTCGCCGCCCGGCGGCATCCCGGCCTTCCCACCGCTCCAGCCGCCGCACGACCCCTCGACCCTGGTCACCCACCGGGCCGTGGCCCCCGCCCCCGTCATGCCCAACCGCAAGGCCCGCGGCGGCCTCAAGGGCCTCGCCCGGCGCAACCTCGTCGCGGCCGGCGCGGGCGCGCTCCTCGCCGCCGTGCTCGGCACGGTGGTGACGCTGGGCGCCACGTCCAACAACGACGCGAACAACCCGTCCGACAAGGTCGGCGTCAACCCGTCGGCCAGCCAGGGCGCCGACGACGGCAGCCTCGGCGCCGACGTCCCGAAGAACGACGACGGCAAGGGCGACACCGGCACGGCCACCAGCCGGCCGACCGACCCGGGCCCGGACGGTACGTTCGGTACGTCGGACGACCCGACGCCGACGGAGAGCGCGGAGCCCTCCGACGACCCGAGCGGGACGAAGTCGCCCAGCTCGAAGCCGCCGTCGTCGACGCCCAAGCCGCCGTCGACCTCGGCGTCCCCGACCAAGCCGCCGTCGACCTCGCCGACGCCGACGCCGTCCGAGCCCTCGGGTTCGCCGACGCCGACGACGAGCCCGACGCCGGACCCGTCGACCACGCCGTCCACGTCCGACTCCGCCAGCGGCCCGGCCTCCAGCGCGCCTGCCAGCGCCTCCGAGAGCAGCGCCCCCGGAACGCCGAGCACGTCCGGATCGGCGTCGGGCGCGGTCATCTGACGCGCGTACGCCAGCAGTGAGGGCCGGGTTCCCCGTAGGAACCCGGCCCTCGTCGTCGTAGAGCCTCGACGGCCGCTGTCAGAACAGCCGCAGCTTGTCGTCCTCGATGCCGCGCAGGGCGTCGTAGTCGAGGACGGTGCAGCCGATGCCGCGGTCGGTGGCGAGGACGCGGGCCTGGGGCTTGATCTCCTGGGCGGCGAAGATGCCGCGGACCGGGGCGAGATGCGGGTCGCGGTTCAACAGCTCCAGGTAGCGGGTGAGTTGCTCGACGCCGTCGATCTCGCCGCGCCGCTTGATCTCGACCGCGACGGTCTGGCCGTCGGCGTCCCGGCACAGGATGTCGACCGGGCCGATGGCGGTCATGTACTCGCGGCGGATGAGGGTGTAGCCGTCGCCGAGGGTATCGATGCGGTCCGCGAGGAGCTCCTGAAGGTGTGCTTCCACGCCGTCCTTGATCAGGCCCGGGTCGACGCCCAGTTCGTGCGAGGAGTCGTGGAGGATCTCCTCCATCGTGATGATCAGCTTCTCGCCGGCCTTGTTGATGACGGTCCAGACGCCCTCTTCGTCGCCCGCACCCTCCTTCAACGTGCAGGGCGGCGACATCCAGTTCAGGGGCTTGTAGGCCCGGTCGTCCGCGTGGATCGAGACGCTGCCGTCCGCCTTCACGAGGATCAGACGGGGCGCGGACGGGAGGTGGGCGGTGAGCCGGCCCGCGTAGTCGACGGAGCACCGGGCAATGACGAGACGCATGGTGGGCAACGCTACTCGACGGCGCGCCGTCGAAGCGATTCGGCCCGTAGCACCCGGAACGACCCTTGTTCATTTGTGGCCGATTGTGTGCCCATTGGGGACCCTCTATGTACGCAATCTCCTGGTGCCGTCACGGCCCGTTGCCTACCGTAGTAAACGGGAGGTCGCGAGGCATGTACTCAGCGTGTTCGGCATCGCGGACTCCCTCATCTGTCCGGCAACCCCTGTTGCTTGGGGGTGCGAGAGGAGAACCCATGTCGCTCGACGTCTCACCGGCCCTACTCGAGAAGGCCGAGCGAGGCGAGGTCGACGAAGCGGAATTCGTCGACTGCGTCCGGACCTCCCTGCCCTACGCATGGGAGATGATCAGCTCCCTGGTGGCCCAGCTGAAGGTCGACGGCGGTTCCTTCGCCGACAACCAGACGCCCCCGCCGGACGAGCAGGCACGCGGTCAGCTGCTGCGTGCGCTCGCGAGTGACGCGATACGCGGCGCGCTGCAACGGCACTTCGGGGTACGGCTGGCGTTCCAGAACTGCCACCGGGTGGCGGTGTTCCCGCTGGACGCCTCGGTGAACGAGACGCTGGCCCGCTTCACCTCGGTCCGCAGTCAACTGCTGAACCAGTCCCCGGAGTTCCGGGACTGCTGACGCAGCGAGCCGTTCGCTTGCCGCTCCTTACGCGGGAGGTGCATTCAGTACAGGGGCGGCAAGCTCTGCGCGGGGCCCACGGTCAGCCGAGGTGGGGGAGCACCTCGGCGCCCAGCCGTCGTACGTTCTCCTCGGTGGCCGCGAGGTCTCCCGAGCCCTCGACGAGCAGGGCGAAGCGGGAGATGCCGGTCCGCTCGCTGGTGGCGGCGAGCCGGTCGGCGCACAGCCGGGGAGTGCCCACCGGGTGCAGCCCGCAGAGCAGTTCGGTGTACGCCACCGGATCGCGCATCGAGCGATGGCGGCCGTCGACCGTCACATGGGCCTCCAGGCCCTGCCGCAGCCAGCCCGGCATCGCCTTCACCAGCGCCTCCACGGCGTCCGTGCGCTTGTCGGCGATCTGGCAGACACCGGCGGAGACATGGGCGGCGAGCGCGATCTCGTCCGGCGAACGGCCCGCCGCGCGCGCGTGCTTGCGCCACAGGCCGACCATCTCCGCCTTCTCCTCGTCCCCGACATGCATCCCGAGCAGCATCGGCAGCCCGCGCTCGGCCGCCAGCCGCACGCTCGCCGGGGATGTGCAGGCGACGATCACCTCAGGGCCGTCCGCTTCTGTCAGCGCCTCGGACGGGCGCGGTACGACGGGGACCTCACGGAAGCGGTAGCGCTCGCCGTCGGCCGAGACAGACGGGTCGCGCAGCCAGCGCACCAGCAGATCGAGTGATTCCGGGAACCCCTTCTCGTAGGCCGCGAGCCCGGACCCGAACACCTCCAGGTCGACCCACGGCCCGCCGCGCCCGACGCCCAGCGAGAAGCGTCCGCCCGAGGTGAGGTGCAGCAGCGCGGCCTGCTCGCCCAGGGCCACCGGGTGGGCGGTGGGCAGCACGCTGACGGCGGTGCCGACGCGGAGCCGGCGGGTGCGGCCCAGCAGTAACGCGGCCAGGGTGATCGCCGACGGGCAGGTGCCGTACGGCACGAAGTGGTGCTCGGCCAGCCAGACCGAGTCCAGGCCCGCTTCCTCGGCGACCTCGGCCGAGCGGACCGCGCGGTGCAGCGCCTCCCCCTGGCCCTGTCCCGGGAACTGGGCGGCCAACACGAAACTTCCAACGCGCATGTGCTTTTCCTGCTTCCTTGGCTCCGACGCGGAGCTCCCCCACCCGGCATAACCGTGTGACACGTGCCGAGGACACGGCCTGGCGAAGAGATTTGCGGATTGTCTGCCGAATGCGGCGCCCGTGAGGGGGACTTGCGGGGGTTGGTGCCCTTCGCGTACCCCTGTCCGCGCCGCGTACGCTGGACACGGCCCGTGCTTCCTGTATAGCCCCGAGAGGTGTTCCGTGTCCCCGCGTCGCAACCGACCCAAGGGTTCCGATTCCGGCCGGAGCGCCGAGGACGACCGGTCCGGCCGGTACGGCGGCTGGCAGTCCACGGAGAGCTGGCAGGGCGAGGAGTGGAACGTCCGGCATGTGGCGGGCGCGAGTGCCCAGGGCAAGTCCTACCGCTGCCCGGGCTGCGACCAGCTGATCCCGGACGGCGTCCCGCACGTGGTGGCCTGGCCGGACCATTCCGGGGTGGACGAGCGCCGGCACTGGCACAAGGCGTGCTGGAACGCGAAGGACCGCCGCACCACGCGGGTGCAGCGGTCCCGTAACGCGCCGAGGTTCTAGGACTCGGCTCAGACGTCCCGCTTCTCCAGCAGGGCGCAGGCGCCGGCGAACGCGACGGCCGTCACGCCGAGCATGATCCACAGCGGGTCCCAGCCGGACGGGCCGGACTCGGTGAGCGAGTTGGAGTAGAAGACGCTCAGCTGGTTCGGGATGGAGTACTCGAACAGGGCCTCGCGCAGCTTCTCCAGCGAGGACGAGAACATGAACAGCGCGATGACCAGCGGGGCCAGCACCACACCGATCATGATGGTGATCGCGCCCGCCGAGTGCCGGATGATCGAGCCGATGACGAGCGAGAGCAGGCCGAGCAGCGCCAGGTAGAGCGAGATGCCGAGGGTGCCCTTGAGCCATTCGCCGCCGGAGGGGTCGCGCACGCCGCTGCTGTCCAGCAGGGCCACGTCCGCGAGGGCGACCAGGAGCGCCGAGGCGAAGGTCACCACGAAGGCGACGGCGAAGAAGACGATCGCCTTCGCGGTCAGCACCCGGATGCGGTTCGGGCAGGCGGTCGTCGTGGTGCGGATCATGCCGGTGCCGTACTCGGAGGCGGTGGTCAGCACGCCGAGCGTGATGATGCACATGCTGCCGAGCAGCAGCCCGAAGAAGCCGAACGACAGCGGGTTCTCCCCGGCGAGGTCGGTCTCGCCGGCGCTGCTCGACACCACCACGGCGGCGAGCAGACCGATCCCGACGACGAGCAGGATGAACACCCCGAGCGTCCACATCGTCGACCGCACGGAACGGATCTTCGTCCACTCGGAGGCGATGGCGTGCCCGAGGTGCGTGCGCACCACCGGGATCGGCGAGGTGTACGTCGGGTACGAGCCGGCGGGCGCCGACTGCCAGTGGGGCGCGGGCGCCTGCGCCATCTGAGGCTGAGGCTGGGGCACGGCGGCCTGCGGCATCGGAGGCTGGGGCGTACTCATCGGGCGTCCTCGGGCTTGGTCAGGTCGGCGGCGGGCGGGGTGGGCGCGGCACCGGCGGCGGAGACCGGGGCGGCGTCGGCGGTGGGTGCCGGGGCGGCGGGCTGCGCGGGGGCCGCGGCCGCCGGGGGCTGCTGCGGGGCACCTGCCGGCGCCGGGGCCGCCGCGGGCTGCTTGGTGAGGCCGGGGGCCTGGACGGGGGCCTGCGGCGCCACGGGGGCGTACGGGTTCGCGGCCGGAGCGGCCGGGGCCTGGGCACCGTAAGGACCGGCGGGCGTGCCGGGGGCGCCCGGAGCCGCGTACGGGCCCGCTGGGGGCTGCGAGGCGCCGTACGGGCCCGGCGTCTGCTGGTCCTGCGGAGCGAACTGCTGCTGGGGCGGCGGCGGGGCGTACCAGTCGGGCTGGCCCTGGCCGGGGACCGGCATCGGGGGCTGGGCGCCGGGCGGCACGGGCTGCATGAGCCCGGCCTTCTGGTCGATGGTCGAGCGGTAGTCGACGGCCCCCTGCGTCATCCGCATGTACGCCTCCTCCAGCGAGGCGGAGTGCGGCGACAGCTCCCACAGCCGTACGTCGGTGTCGTGGGCGATGTCGCTGATGCGGGGGAGCGGGAGTCCGGTGATCCGCAGCGCGCCGTCCTGCTCGGGCAGCACATGGCCGCCGGCCTCCGTCAGCGCGGACGTCAGCTTCTCGCGCAGCTGCGGCTCGGTGTCGGGGGTGCGGACCCGCGCGAAGCCCGCGGAGTTCGCCGCGATGAAGTCGTTCACGCTCATGTCGGCCAGCAGCTGGCCGCGCCCGATGACGATCAGGTGGTCGGCGGTCAGCGCCATCTCGCTCATGAGGTGCGAGGAGACGAAGACCGTACGGCCCTCCGCGGCCAGCGCCTTCATCAGGTTGCGCACCCAGAGGATGCCCTCGGGGTCGAGGCCGTTGACCGGCTCGTCGAAGAGCAGGACCTGCGGGTCGCCGAGGAGCGCGGCGGCGATGCCGAGCCGCTGGCCCATGCCGAGGGAGAAGCCCTTGGAACGTTTCCGCGCCACGTCCTGGAGGCCGACCACACCGAGCACCTCGTCCACCCGGCGGGCCGGGATGCCGGAGAGCTGGGCGAGGCAGAGGAGGTGGTTGCGGGCGTGCCGGCCGCCGTGGACCGCCTTGGCGTCGAGGAGCGCGCCGACCTGGCGGGGGGCGTTCGGCAGCTTGCGGTACGGGTAGCCGCCGATCGTCACCTGCCCCGAGGTGGGGTTGTCCAGGCCCAGGATCATCCGCATCGTCGTCGACTTGCCCGAGCCGTTGGGGCCCAGGAAGCCGGTGACGGCACCGGGCCGCACCTGGAAGGAAAGGTTGTACACAGCGGTCTTGTCGCCATATTGCTTGGTCAGGCCGACTGCCTCGATCATGCTCCGCACCCATCGAAAGGTTCAGGACAGCAGGGCGCACGCCCCCGTAAGGGTTAGGAGCTTATCCGGGCGCTGACGGTTCCACTCAAGAGGCCGTAAAGCCTCAGGCATCTCTCTTCTTCAGCAGCAGGTACCCGCCCGCGATCGCCGCCGCCACCCACAGCACCATGATCGCGAGCCCGCCCCAGGGGCCGTACGGGGTGTCGTCGTCGATCGGCGTGACCACCTGCATGATCTTGCTGCCGGCCTGGTCGGGCAGGTACCGGCCGATCTTCTTGGTGGCCGAGACATTGCCGAGGATGTTGGAGATCAGGAAGAAGAACGGCATCAGGATGCCCAGCGACAGCATCGGCGAGCGCAGCATCACGGCGACGCCCATGGAGAACATCGCGATGAGGGTCATGTAGAGCCCGCCGCCGATCACCGCGCGCAGCACGCCCTCGTCGCCGATGTGCGCCCGGTGTTCGCCGAGCATGGCCTGCCCGAGGAAGAACGCGACGAAGCTGGTGACGAGGCCGACGACGAGACAGAGGCCGGTCGCGACCCCGATCTTGCTGAACAGGAAGGTGCCGCGCTGCGGTACGGCGGCCAGCGAGGTGCGGATCATGCCGGTGCTGTACTCGTTGGACACCACCAGCACCCCGAACACGATCATCGCGAGCTGGCCGAGGCTCATCCCGGCGAAGCTGATGAAGGTCGGGTCGAAGGAGAGCTGGTCCTTGCGGCTCATCTTGTCGAACTCGTTCTTCGACAGGGCCGAGATCAGCATGCCGAGCGCGAGGGTGACGACCACGGCGAGGGAGAGCGTCCACACCGTGGACGCCACCGACCGGATCTTGGTCCACTCGGACCGGACGACCTGGGCTGCCGCCATGGTCAGTTCCCCTTCCAGCCGTCGCCCCAGGGCTGTTGCTCCTGCGGGGGGTCGGTATGCGCGTGGTACTCGACCGACTCGGCGGTCAGCTGCATGAACGCCTCCTCCAGGGAGGCCTGCTGGGGGCTGAGCTCGTGCAGCACGATCTGGTGCTGCGCGGCCAGCTCACCGATGTGCTCGGGCTTGCCGCCGTCGACCTCCAGCGCGCCGGAGCCGGTCTCCACGACGGTGATCCCGGCTCCGTGCAGCACGTCCAGCAGCCGTTCACGCTGGGGCGAGCGGATGCGGACGTACGACCGCGAGTTCTGCTCGATGAACTCGGCCATGGACGTGTCGGCGAGCAGCCGGCCCTGACCGATGACGACGAGGTGGTCGGCGGTCAGCGCCATCTCGCTCATCAGGTGACTGGAGACGAACACCGTCCGGCCCTGCGCGGCCAGCGATTTCATCAGATTGCGGATCCAGTGGATGCCCTCGGGGTCGAGCCCGTTCACCGGCTCGTCGAACATCAGGATGCGCGGATCGCCGAGCAGCGCGCCCGCGATGCCGAGCCGCTGTCCCATGCCGAGCGAGAACCCCTTGGCCTTCTTCTTCGCGACGGCGGTCAGGCCGACGGTGTCGAGCACCTCGTCGACCCGGGCGCGCGGGATGCCGTTGCTCTGCGCGAGGCAGAGAAGGTGGTTGAAGGCGCTGCGCCCGCCGTGCATGGCCTTGGCGTCCAGCAGGGCGCCGATGTACTTGAGGGGGTCCTTCAGGCGGTCGTAGTGCTTGCCGTCGATGCGGACGTCGCCGGCGGTGGGCCGGTCGAGGCCGAGCATCATGCGCATCGTCGTCGACTTGCCGGCGCCGTTGGGACCGAGGAAGCCGGTGACGATGCCGGGTCTGACGGTGAAGGTCAGGTTGTTGACCGCGACCTTCTCGCCGTACCGCTTGGTCAGGCCCTCGAGCTCGATCATGCGGCCACGCTAAGACGGGGTTTGGGCGGCTGCCACTTGAGCGGGAAGGGCGACGCCGAGCCAGGGCACGCTGTGGGTGCCGGTCGTGCGGGGAAGGGTGCCGAGGGCCGTGAGCGCGAGGCGTGTGCCGCGAAGGCGGTGACCAGGACGGAGGCCACGCTCACGGAGATCGTCGACGAGATCTTCCTGCCGCTCGTACGACCGGCGGGCACGCCAAAGGCCCGCACCTTCGGGGGAGACGGTACGGGCCTCTGAACGCGCTACTGCTTACCGGGACTGCTGAGCCGGAACTCCACGGGAGATCGGCTCGTCGTCCGTCGCCGGGGAGCCGGCGGCGGCCACGGCCGCGCCCGTGAGCGTCGCGAGCATCTCGCGGACGTTCGTGAGCTGGGCGTTGATCGAGTCGCGGCGGTTGGTGAGGGCGGCCAGCTCGCGCTCGGATTCCGAACGGATGCGGTCGGCCTTGGCGTTCGCGTCCGCGACGATGTCCTCGGCCTGACGCTGAGCCGTCTCCACCGTCTGGCGGGCGCGGCGCTCGGCGTCCGTGCGCAGCTTCTCGGCCTCCAGGCGGAGCTGCTCCGCGCGGTGCTCGATCTCCGCGAGGCGCTTCTCGGCCTTCTGCTGACGGGACGCGAGGTCGCGCTCCGACTGCTCGCGACGCTTGGCCAGGTTGGTCTCGAAGTCCGCGGCGGCCTGAGCGGCCTTGGCGCGGGTCTCCTCGAAGAGGGCGTCCGCCTCCTCGCGCTTGGACTGCGCGTCCTTCTGGGCCTCGGCACGCAGCTGCGAAGCGTCGCTCTTGGCCTTCTCGACGATCCGGACGCCTTCGTCCTCGGCCTTGGCCTTGCGCTCCGCGGCGAACGACTCCGCGTCGTTGCGCACCTGCTGGGCCGCGGACTCGGCCAGCTCGCGGTGCTGCTCGGCCGCGCGACGGGCCTCCTCGCGCAGGTCCTTGGCCTCTTCCTCGGCGAGGCGGAGGATCTTCTCGACACGCGCGCCGAGACCGGCGTACGACGGCTCCGCGTCGCTTACCTGAGCCTGGGCGTTCTGCGTCTCGAGGTGGAGCTCCTCGATGCGCTTTTCCAGAGCGGTGATGCGGGTGAGAGCGCTGTCACGGTCGGAGACGAGCTTGGAGATACGTTCGTCCACCTGAGCGCGGTCGTACCCACGCCGCACAAGCTCGAAGCCGTAGGGGGAAGTGTCGCTCATGGGGTTCCTGTCAAATGAGACCGGTGAGGTGATAGGGGGAATCCTAGGGGCCGAAGCGGTGTGTCATCGAGCGGATACGTGTTTGATCTGGAGAATGACACCCCTTTTGAGTGGCTAACCCTCGGACGGCTTGCCAAAAACTTGGTCAAACGCCCCAGACGGCACCGCAGTTCGACCGGTCGTGACCGGTCGGAACCTGTCGGTTAACTGTCCGAAGGCTTACCCGAACGAGGGGCGCCGACCGAGACGCCCGCCTTGACGCCACCGTCCTTGCCCCCCGCGGGAGCCTCGAAGGACTCCAACGCCTCCAGGACGTCCTGGACACGGGAGATCTCGGCATTGATGTCCTCGCGGCGCCGCACCAGGATCTCCAGCTCGCGCTTTCCTTCCTCGACCGTGCGCTTGGCCTCGCGGATCGCCTCCGCCTTGAGCTCCTCGGCCTCCCTCACGAGGGCCGACTTCTTCTGCTCGGCCTCCTTCAGGAGCAGCTCGGCCTTCTTCACGGCGGCGATCCGGACCTTGCCCGCCTCCGAATTGGCGTCCGACACCAGCTCCTTGGCCTTCGCCTGAGCCTTCGCCAGCTGCTCCTCGGACGCCTTGATGAGCGCGTCGCAGCGGTCGCCGGTCGACTTCATCGTCTCGGCGGCCTCGCGACGGGCCCGCTCGTGCAGGCTCTCGATCTCGGTGGTGATGCGGTCGCGCAGCTCCTCGGCCCGCTCCCTTATGGCGGTGGCGTCCCGGCGGGCGCCGACGAGCAGCTCGTCCGCGTCCGTACGGGCCTTCTCCACCAGGGAGTTGCCCTCGACCGTCGCCTCGGAGACCAGCCGGTCGGCCTCCTTGCGGGCGGCGCCGACCATCGTGTCGGCCTGCGCCTCCGCCTCCGCGGTGGTCTTGTGGGCCTGCTGCTGAGCCTCGGTGAGCAGCTTGTCGGCCTCGGCGGTGGTCTCGTTGATGAGCGTGTCCACCTGCTCGGCCACGTCCTGGCGCCGCTTGTTGGCGTCCTTGCGGGCCTCGTCGAGGGTGTGCTCGGCCTCCTCGCGCGCCGCGTTGAGCAGGCGCTCCGCCTCGGCCAGGGCGTCGGCCTTGACGCGCTCGGACTCGCTGCGGATCCGCTCGGCGTGCTGCTGGGCGGAGCCGACCGTCTCGGCGGCCTCGGCCCGCAGCCGCTCCGCGTCGCCGGTGGCGTCCGCGATGAGCCGCTCGGCCTTGGCGACGGCCTCGGTCCGGACCCGCTCGGCCTCGGCCGCGGTCTCCAGACGCAACCGCTCCGCCTCGGCGACGGTGTCCTGCCGCAGCTGGTCGGTGTCCCGGATGGTGTCCGTGGTCAGCCGCTCGGCCTCGTTGCGCGCCTCGGTGATGAGGGCGTCGGCCTGCGAGGCCGCGTCCGAGCGGATGCGGTTGGCGTCCTCACGGGCGTCCGCCCGGGTCCGGGCGGCGGCCTGGTCGGCCTCGGCGAGCGCGTCGGAAGCCTCCGTGCGCACCCGCTGGGCGTACTCGGCCGCGTCGGAGCGCAACCGCTCGGACTCGGACATCGCGTCCGCCATGGTGCGCTCGGCGAGCGCCTTGGCGGCCTCCGACTCCTCGGTGGCCTCGCGCCGGACACGGCTCGCGTCCTCGCTGGCCCGCTCCCGCTCGGCGTAGGCGTCGGCGCGGACCCGGTCCGCCTCCTCCTCGGCCTCCCGACGGGTACGGTCCGCCGCGTGCTCCGCGGCGCTGCGCAGCCCGGTGATCTCCTCCTGGGCCTGCTCGTGCAGCCCGGCGACCGAGTCGCGGACCTGCTGGGCGTGCTGCTCGGCCGCCGACACCATCTCGGTGGCGCGCCGGTCGGCCTCCTCGACCAGCCGCACCGCCTCGGCCTGCGCGTCCTCGACCCGGCTGCGCGCCGCGGCCAGCAGCTCGTCGCTCTGCTCGCGAGCCCGCTCCCGCTCCTGGTCGGCCTCGGCACGCGCCGCGCCGAGGGTCTCCTCGGCCTCACGACGACGCCGTACGGCCTCCTCCTGGGCGGCGGCCAGCGTCTCGGACGCCTCCGTCGCCAGGCGCTCGGCGGCGGCCTGCGCCTCCGCGCGGACCCGGTCGGCGGTGTCCTGGGCCTCCGTCTTGAGCCGCTCGGCCTCGGCCGCGGCCTCCGAACGCAGCCGTACGGCGACGGCCTCGCCCTCGGCCCGGGACGCGGACGCGTCGGCCGCGGCCTCGGTGCGCAGCCGCTCGGCCTCCGCCTCGGCCTGCTGCTGGAGCGTGCGGATGCGTTCCGCGGCCTCGCCGCGCAGGCGCTCGCTCTCCTCGGCGGCCTCGCGACGGATCCGCGCGGCCTCCTCACGGGCCTCGGTCAGCGCCTGCTCGGCGGCCGTCAGCCGCTCCTCGGCCTCGGTCTGAAGCCGGGTCAGCTCCTCGGCGGCCTCCGCGCGACGGGCCTCTATAGCGCGCTCGGTCTCCTCGCGCAGCTCGCGCGCGGCCTGCTCGGCGTCGTTGCGGATGCCCTCGGACTGCTCAAGGACCTCTTCGCGGTGGCGCTCGGCCTCCTGCCGGGTCCGCTGGAGGGTCTCCTCGGCCTGCCGGCGCAGGGTCGTCGCCCGCTCGATGGCCTCGGTGCGGACCTTCTCGCTGTCCGCCGTCGCCGTCTGGCGCAGCTCGTCGGCGTCCGCCTTGGCCTTGGCCAGCAGCTCCTCGGCGGTCTTGGCCGCCTCCTCGATCTGCTGAACGGCCTCCTTGCGGGCCTCCGCGCGGATCTTCTCGCCCTCGGCGACCGCGTCGGCGCGCAGCTGCTCGGCCTCGCCGCGCAGCCGGCGGGCCTCCTCCTGCAACTCGACCGTCTTGGCGCGGTACTCCTTGGTGTCGTCCTTGGCCGCGCCCTTGAGCTGCTCGGCCAGGTCGTGCGCCTCGGCGCGCAGCCGGTCCGCCTCGGCCTCGGCCTCGGAACGGATCCGCTCGGCCTCCTCGGCGGCCGCCTTGGTGGTGTTACGCGCGTCCTCGGACGCCTTGTTGAGGACGTCCTCGGCGGTCTTGGCGGCCTTGCCGAGCTGGGAGGCGGTCTCCTCCGCGGTGATCGTGCGGGCCTTCTCGGCGGCCTCGGCGACGATCTTCTCGGCCTCCGCGCGGGCGTCCGCGACGATCTGCTCGGCGTCCGCCTTGGTGGTCTCGGCCTCCTGGGTGGCCTCGCTGACCAGCCGGGCGACCTGCTCCTTGGCCGTACGGACACGCTGTTCGTTGGCCGACTCGGCGCTCGACAGGGCCTTCTCGGCGGCCGCCTTGGCCTCGGTGACGAGCTTCTCGGCCTCGGCCTGCGCCTTGCGCAGCGCCTCCTCCGCCTCCGTCATCCGCTGCTCGGCGGCGCGGCTGAGCTCGGTGGCCTGGCGGCGGGCGGCGTCCGACTCCGTCGCCGTGGAGCTGCGCAGCTGCTCGGCGTGGTCGGTGGCCTCCTGGGCCTGGGTGGAGGCCGCGTTCAGCAGCCGCTCGGCGTCCGCGCGGGCGCGGCGCAGCAACTGCTCGGCCTCGGCGCGGGCCGCCTCGGCCTCGCTGGTCAGCCGCTGGCGGGCCTCGGTGGTGAGCCGCTCGGCCTCCGCGCGGGCGGCCGCCATGGCCTGCTCGGCCTCCGCGCGGGACTCCTCCAGGAGCCGGCGGGCCTGCTGCTCGCTGCGGGCGCGCAGCTGCTCGGCCCACGCCACGTTCTCGTTGACGTGCGACTCGACGGTCTGGCGGCGCTCGGCGAGCTCCTGGTCCAGCTGCTGGCGACGGGTGACCGCCTCCTGGTGCAGCTCCGCCTGGAGCCGCGCCGCGTTCTCGGCGTGCTCCTGGAGGATGCGCTGGGTCTGCGCCCGCGCCTGGCTCAGCTCGCGCTCGGCGTCCTGACGCAGCTGGTCGGCCTGCATCTGGGCGTTGCGCAGCAACTGTTCGGCCTGGTAGCCGATGTCGCCGCCCGAGAACTCGGGCCGGGACATGATGGTGCGGCGCGCCTCGTGCAGCTTGGCGCGCAGCACCTCGACCTGGTAGCCGAGGTCCTCGGCGTGCTGGATCGCCTTTTCCCGCTCGGTCTTCAGCCGATCCATCTCGGCCTCGAACCGAGAGAGGTGGTCGACGTCAGCCGCCGGCTCTCGCTCCTGGCGTTCGTAGCCCCGCACTGCGCGGTCCCATCCGTCCCCTGGTCGCAAGTCTCTCCATACGAGCACCGTCCATCCGCCGAACGGGGCCCCCGGGGAATGGTGTCAGATCAACGGCGGAGCATGGGCTGCCGCCCAGCGCTCGCCCCCCGAAACACGGACCCCGGCCAGCGGTCACCACTGGGAGAGCGGCGACCGCCCCCAACCCTACCGGCCCATATGTACGAGGGTCAGTGCTCAGGTGACTCAACGGGCGCCGAAGTGACCAGTTCTGTCAGTACACCGTGGCAATCCTTGGGGTGCAGGAAGGTGATTCGTGACCCCATGGAGCCGCGTCGCGGCTCCTCGTACAGCACGCGTACGCCCTTGTCCTTGATGTCCGCGGCGTCCGCGTCCACGTCCGCCGTACCGAAAGCGATGTGGTGGACGCCCTCGCCGTTCTTGTCGAGCCACTTGGCGACGGTCGAGTCGGGGCGGGTCGGCTCCAGAAGTTGCAGGTAGGAGGCCCCGCCGTCGGAAGTGTCGTTGATCTTGAGCATGGCCTCGCGGACGCCCTGCTCCTCGTTGACCTCGGAGTGGAAGACCTCGAAGCCGTAGGTGGCCCGGTAGAACTCGACAGTCTTGTCGAGGTCGAAGCAGGCGATCCCGATGTGGTCGATTCGCGTCAGCATGGTGTTAGTGCAGCGCTCGGGAGATGGTTACGCAACGTGCCAGCGATCACACTGACGGGCCGGTGACGGCACGGAGTGCCACTCAGTACATTCGAAGTAAACCCTCGTTCACTCCTCGGCTGTCCAGCTGGAAGGGGATCGCACCTCATGTCTTCCGGAACTACCTCGGTGATCGTCGCGGGCGCTCGTACGCCCATGGGACGGTTGCTCGGTTCGCTGAAGTCCTTCTCCGGAGCCGACCTCGGCGGCTTCGCGATCAAGGCCGCCCTCGACCGTGCGGGGATCGGTGGCGACCAGGTCCAGTACGTGATCATGGGTCAGGTCCTCCAGGCCGGCGCCGGTCAGATCCCGGCCCGTCAGGCCGCCGTCAAGGGCGGCATCCCGATGAGCGTCCCGGCGCTCACCATCAACAAGGTGTGTCTGTCCGGCCTCGACGCCATCGCGCTGGCCGACCAGCTGATCCGCGCCGGCGAGTTCGACGTGATCGTCGCGGGCGGCCAGGAGTCCATGACCAACGCCCCGCATCTGCTCCCCAAGTCCCGCGAGGGCTACAAGTACGGCGCCATCGAGATGCTCGACGCCATGGCGTACGACGGCCTGACCGACTCCTTCGAGGGCATCGCCATGGGTGAGTCCACGGAGAAGCACAACACCCGCCTCGGCATCCAGCGCCCCGAGCAGGACGAGATCGCCGCCCTGTCCCACCAGCGTGCCGCGGCCGCCCAGAAGAACGGCATCTTCGAGGCCGAGATCACCCCGGTGGAGATTCCGCAGCGCAAGGGCGAGCCGGTCGTCTTCAGCAAGGACGAGGGCATCCGCGGCGACACCACCGTGGAGTCCCTCGGCAAGCTCCGCCCGGCGTTCACCCGCGACGGCACCATCACGGCCGGCACCTCCTCGCAGATCTCGGACGGTGCGGCGGCCGTGGTCGTGATGAGCAAGGCCAAGGCGCAGGAGCTGGGCCTGGAGTGGATCGCCGAGATCGGCGCCCACGGCAACGTGGCCGGTCCGGACAACTCCCTCCAGTCGCAGCCGTCCAACGCGATCCTGCACGCCCTCAAGAAGGAGGGCCTGGAGGTCTCGGACCTCGACCTGATCGAGATCAACGAGGCCTTCGCCGCCGTCGCGGTCCAGTCAATGAAGGACCTCGGCGTGTCCACCGAAACGGTGAACGTCAACGGCGGGGCCATCGCCCTGGGCCACCCGATCGGCATGTCCGGCGCCCGCCTGGTCCTCCACCTGGCGCTGGAGCTGAAGCGGCGCGGCGGCGGGGTCGGCGCGGCGGCGCTGTGCGGCGGCGGCGGCCAGGGTGACGCGCTGATCGTGCGGGTACCCAAGGCCTGAGTTCTCGTACGTCGGGTTCGAGCTGATCGGAGCTGTGATGCAGGACGTCTCCACCCTGGTGGCCCAGGCCAGGGAAGGCCGGCCGCGGGCCGTGGCCCGGCTGATCTCCCTCGTGGAGGGGGCGTCCCCGCAGCTCCGAGAGGTCATGGCGGCCCTGGCCCCGCTGACGGGCACGGCGTACGTCGTCGGCCTGACCGGCTCACCGGGCGTCGGCAAGTCCACGTCGACGTCCACCCTGGTGACCGCGTACCGCAAGCAGGGCAAGCGGGTCGGCGTCCTGGCCGTCGACCCGTCCTCGCCGTTCTCCGGCGGCGCCCTGCTCGGCGACCGGGTGCGCATGTCGGACCACGCCTCCGACCCCGGCGTCTACATCCGCTCGATGGCCACCCGCGGCCACCTCGGCGGCCTGGCCTGGGCGGCGCCCCAGGCGATCCGCGTCCTGGACGCGGCGGGCTGCGACGTGATCCTGGTCGAGACGGTCGGCGTCGGCCAGTCCGAGGTGGAGATCGCCTCCCAGGCCGACACCTCCGTCGTCCTCCTGGCCCCCGGCATGGGCGACGGCATCCAGGCGGCCAAGGCCGGAATCCTGGAGATCGGTGACGTGTACGTCGTCAACAAGGCCGACCGCGACGGCGCCGACGCCACCGCCCGCGAGCTCAACCACATGCTGGGCCTGGGCGAGTCCCGAGGCCCTGGCGACTGGCGCCCCCCGATCGTCAAGACGGTCGCGGCCCGCTCCGAGGGCGTCGACGAGGTCGTCGAGGCCCTGGAGAAGCACCGCGCCTGGATGGAGGAGCGCGGCGTCCTCGCCGAGCGCCGCCAGGCCCGTGCCGCCCACGAGGTGGAGACCATCGCGGTCACGGCCCTGCGCGAACGCATCGGCGACCTGCACGGCGACCGCCGCCTCGGCGCACTGGCGGAGCGGATCGTGGCGGGCGAGCTGGACCCGTACCGGGCGGCGGACGAGCTGGTGGCGGGGCTGACGGAGGGCTGAGGCCGCCACTCTGGTCAACTCGCCGTGGATGTTGGTACGTTGATCGACATGTTCCTTCTCCTGGCATAGAGCGCGCCCCTGACCGCGACCCGCTGACCACAGCCGTCGCGGCCCTTCGGCGTCCCTTGCTCATGCCTTTCGCAGAGGAACTTCTCCCATGTCCGCGTCCTCCGCGCGGCGGCCCTCGTATGCCGCCGTGCTGTCCGTTCCGTATGCCCGCCGCACGTTCGTCCCGGCCCTCGTCGGCCGGCTGTCGTACGGCGTGGCCCCCCTCGCCGTGATGCTGGCCGTGACCCGGGCGACCGGGTCGTACGCCGTGGCCGGTGTCGTCATGGCGCTGTTCGGCGCCACGGTCGTCTTCCTGTCGCCCTACCGCGCGGCGCTGGTCGACCGGCACGGCCCCCGGCGGGCCCTGATCCCGATGTCCCTTCTCCACGCGGGGCTGCTCTGCGCGCTCGCCGCGGTCAGCTGGCGCCCGGGTGCGCCCGCGGTGGTGCTCGGCGCGGTGGCCGCCGCCACGGGCGCGTGCGCGCCCCCGCTCGGGCCGACGATGCGCTCGGTGTGGGGCCGACTCGTCGACGACCGGCGGCTGTTGCAGCGCGCGTACAGCCTGGACGGGGTCGCCGAGGAACTCCTGTACGTCACCGGCCCGTTGCTGGTCGGCGTGGTGATCGGCGTCGCGCCACCGGCGGTGGGGGTGGTGCTGGGCGCGCTGCTGATGGCCGTGGGCACGATGGTGTTCGTCGGTTCGCCGGCGGTGGCGGCGGTGGCGGCGGTACGGCCTTCGGGCCGGGGCAAGTCCCGTTCCGGCGGCGGGGGTTCGCTGCGGGGGCGGGGGCTGTTGCAGCCGGTGGTGGTCGCCGCCGGTACGGGGCTCGCGTTGAGCGGCCTGGACCTGTTGGTGGTCGCGTTCGCCGCGGAGCGGGGGCGGGGGGACGACACGGTGGCGTGGGTGCTCGCCGCGTTGTCGGCGGGCAGCGCGGTGGGGGGTCTGGCGAACGGCGCGGTCGACTGGCGGGTGGCCGCGCGGGTCCGTCTTCCGCTGCTCGCCGCGGGGTTGGGCGTGACCCTGTGCCTGGCAGGGCTGGCGCCGGGCATCGGCGCCCTCGCGGTCGCCGCCGCCTGCACCGGGTTCTTCGTCGCGCCGACGCTGACGACGGCGTATCTCATCGCCGACGAGGCCGCCCCGGAGGGTTTCCGTACGCAGGCCGGGGCATGGGTCAACACCGCGGTGAACGCCGGGAGTTCGGCGGGGGCGGTGGTGGCGGGGCTGCTGGTGGAGCGGCTGCCGTTGGGGGCGTGCTTCGTGGTGGCCGGGGGCGTGGCGCTGGGGACGGCGGGGGTGGCGGGGTTGAGGGGTCTCGCCCCCGCCACCCCTACCCGTCCCCTCACTGGGGGCTGCCGCCCCCTGGGAGCGGGGTCGAAGGGGCGGCAGCCCCTGGAGGATGGGAACGGGTAGGGGCGGCGGGGCGAGAAAAACCCGGCGCCCGCCCCCACCGACCCGTCAGTCCTCGTCCCGGTCCGCCGTGACCTTGCCCGTGGTGAGGTCGACCTTCCACTCACCCTTCGTGGTGTCCACGCTCCACACCACCGCGCGGCTGTCGTCATCGTCGTCGAGGCTCACCTCGGTGACCGTCCCCTTCGCGGCGGCAGCCAGCGCAGCCTCACGGGCATCGGTCTTCGCGCCCTTCAGGGCGGCGACCTCGGCACGGTCGTCGGCGTCGTTGTCGTCGTCGTTGTCCTGGTGCGCGCCGACGACCTTCCCGGTGTCCGGGGAGACGGTCACGCTGTACTCGGTGCCGTCACCCTTGATCACATCGACGTCCCACGCCCCGGCACCGTCGTCGTCCAGATCCACGGACGCGGCGGTGCCCGGCGTGTGTCGCAGCGCCGCGGCGAGGGCGTCGGCGGCCGTCACGTCGCTCTGTGCGGCGAAGTCGGCGTCGGTCCGGTCGTCGTTGTCATCGTCCGCCCCCCGCACATCCGCCCGCGTCGACGCGCTGCCGCCGTCCGAGGCCACCGCGAGGGCCGTGGCCGTGCCGCCCCCGATCAGAGCGGTCGCGGTGAGGGCGGCGATCACGATGTTGCGCTTCATGCGAGTTCCTCCAGGTCTGTCGCGTTTCACTGCGCTTTCGACGTGAACAACCATCACCGACCGACGCTGAGGAGAACCTGAAGCCCCCTGAAGAGATCTTCAGCTTCGTTTTGCCACCCTGGTGCACATGCGTCTGTTGATCGTCGAGGACGAGAAGCGGCTGGCCCTGTCGCTCGCCAAGGGACTCACCGCCGAGGGCTACGCCGTGGACGTCGTCCACGACGGCCGGGAGGGCCTGCACCGGGCCACGGAGGGGTCGTACGACCTCGTGATCCTCGACATCATGCTGCCCGGCCTCAACGGCTACCGGGTCTGCTCCGCCCTGCGCGCCGCGGGCCACGACGTGCCGATCCTGATGCTCACCGCGAAGGACGGCGAGTACGACGAGGCGGAGGGGCTGGACACCGGCGCCGACGACTACCTCACCAAGCCCTTCTCCTACGTCGTCCTCGTCGCCCGCGTGAAGGCGCTGCTGCGCCGCGGGCGCAACGGCGCCGGGGCCTCGCCCGTCGTCGTGCGCGGAGATCTCAAGGTCGACACCGCGGCCCGCCGGGTCTTCCTCGGCGACGACGAAGTGCCGCTCACCGCCAAGGAGTTCGCGGTGCTGGAGCAGCTCGTCACGCGCGCCGGGGAGGTGGTCTCCAAGGCGCAGATCCTGGAGCACGTCTGGGACTTCGCCTACGACGGCGACCCCAACATCGTCGAGGTCTACGTCAGCGCCCTGCGGCGCAAGCTGCGCGCCGGGCTCATCAGGACGGTGCGCGGCGCCGGGTACCGGCTGGAGACGGAGGAGCGATGAGACGTCTCTTCGGGTCCGTGCGGGCGCGGGCCACGCTCGGGGCCGTCCTCGTCGTCGCCGTGGCCCTGGCGGCGGCCGGGGCGGCCGTCCTGCTGTCGCTGCGGGCCAACCTGATGGACCAGGCGGCCACCAAGGCGGAGCGCACGGCACGCGGTGTCGCCTCGCAGCTCGCCGCCGGGACGGCGTACGACCGGCTGGAGCTGGACGACGACTACCCGGTCCAGGTCGTCGACGCGCACGGCACGCTCGTCGCGGCGAGCGACGACCTGGAGCGGATCAGCGGGACGGGCGTCGAGGCGGTGACGCCCGAGCGGCAGAGCGGCGGTGCCGGGCGGGCCGGCGGTGACGACGCCGACGACGCGGACGACGACGCCTCGCTCGAACCGGGCGAGATCGACGAGGACACCGACTTCGGCGACGGCTCCGCGACCGTCGACGGCAAGGACGACGAGTACCGCTTCGCCACCGTCCGCGTGGAGACGACGGACCGGGGGCAGCTCACCGTCCACGCCGGCGCGTCCCTGGACGCCGAGCAGAGCGCCGTGACCACCACGACGACCGGCATGCTGACCGGCTTCCCGCTGCTGCTGTGCGTCGTGGCGGCCGTGACCTGGCTGGTCACCCGGCGTGCCCTGCGCCCGGTGGAGGACATCCGGCGCGAGATGGCGGAGATCACCGCCTCCGAGGATCTCTCCCGGCGTGTTCCGGAACCCCTCACCCACGACGAGGTCGCCCGCCTCGCCCGCACCACCAACCAGACGCTGGCCGCGCTGGAGACCTCCGTGGAGCGGCAGCGCCGCTTCGTCGCCGACGCCTCCCACGAGCTGCGCAGCCCGATCGCCTCGCTGCGCACCCAGCTCGAAGTGGCCGCCGCGCACCCGGAGTTGCTGGACCTCGACGGTGCCGTCGAGGACACCGTACGGCTGCAACGGCTCGCCGCCGACCTGTTGCTGCTCGCCCGGCTGGACGCGGGGGAGGGGCCCGGCGACAAGCGGGTCGACCTCGGGGAGGTGGCGCGGCGGGAGGCGCGCGGCCGGGACGGGGTGAGCGTCACGGCGGAGGCCGTCGAGGTGACCGGGTCCCGGGCCCAGTTGGAGCGGGTGCTGGGCAATCTGCTCGACAACGCGCGGCGGCACGCCCGCTCGGCGGTCACGGTGTCCGTGCGCCGGGACGGAGCCTGGGCCGTCGCCGAGGTCGCCGACGACGGGGACGGGGTGGCGGCGGCCGACCGGGAAAGGATCTTCGAGCGGTTCGTCCGGCTGGACGAGGCCCGCAGCCGCGACGACGGCGGCGCCGGACTCGGTCTCGCCATCGCCCGGGACGTCGCCGCACGCCACGGCGGCACCCTCACCGTCCGCGACGCGCCGGCAGGCGGAGCACTGTTCGCACTCCGCCTGCCGCTCGCTTGATCGGGCTGAGCCTGTGACAGGGCACAGGCTCTGCTGTCACGGACGCCCGCGCTGCCCGCGCAGGTGCTCCGCGATGGGCTTCAGGGCCTTGTCGAGCTCCGCCAGCGCCTCGGGGGAGACCAGGTCGATGAAGTGTCGCCGCACAGACGCCACGTGGTGTGGCGCGACCTTCTTCATGGTCTCCATGCCGTGCTCGGTCAGTACCGCGTACAGGCCGCGGCGGTCCGACTCGCAGTTCTCGCGGCGCACCAGGTCCGCGTTCTCCATGCGGGTGATCTGGTGCGAGAGGCGACTCTTGGACTGGAGGGTGGCGGACGCGAGATCGCTCATCCGCATCCGGACATCCTCCGACTCGGAGAGGTTGACCAGGATCTCGTAGTCGTTCATCGTCAGGCCGAACGGCTGGAGGTCCTTCTCGAGTTGGTACGTCAACAGCCTGTTGACCTCCAGGTGGGTGCGCCAGGCGCACTGCTCCGCATCGGTCAGCCAGCGCGTGGCCGTCTCGGTCTCCATGAATGAAGTCTACCTAAGAAGTTGAAAGGCGAACTAGTGAGGGTCTGTTCGTGACGGCGTGCACACGTTCGACGTCACACTCCGCAGACTACCGCTCACAGCCCGAAGCGACGCTGGAGGTCGCCCAGCTGTCCGGGAAGGCGCGGTACCCCTGATTGCGGTGAAGGGCCCGTGGACGGTACCCCGGAACCGGGTACTCCGGCCTGGTGCGGGACCGCTCCCGTCGCCTGCTCCGCCATCAGCGCCTCGGACGACTGGAGCAGTACGGTGCCGGCGCCCACGAACTCGAACTGGTGCTCCTCCCCGGAGGCCCCGCCGAGGCCCGTCATCGCACGTAGACCGACCATCAGGCCGGTCATGTAGCCGTGGTCGTAGTGATGGCACGGCGACGGGCAGTCGGCCCAGCCGACCAGCGCCTGAGGATCCACCCGGATCGGCGGCTCCATGAACACCACCGGACCGTTAGATGCGGCGACGAACTTTCCGGTTCCGATCAGGGTCAGAAAACCCGGCACGATCGACTGCTTGAGGGCGAGAGTTGGCTGAAAAGCGAGCAGGTTGCCGGAGCGAATGGTCAGGTTGCCGTCTTCGAGGTCGTACGAATTGACGTCGAAGGCCCGGTCGGCGAGGAGCATCTTGCCGGAGCCCTCCGCCACGACCCAGTCGCTCGCGTGCAGAGGCGAATGGAAGGACGTACGGACAAGTCGGTCGAGTCGGCCGTGCCCGATGCCGTTGAAGTCGATCGAGCCGTAGTAGGCGATCATCTTCCCCTTCTGCAGGAACCACTGGCTCCCCTTGAGCTCCACGCAGAAGGTGTAGTTGTTGACGTTTTCGTCGGAGGGGAGGGTCGTCGGGTCGTGGACGGTCGGGCCCGCGCCCGGGTACTGACTCACAGCTTCTCCTCCGAGGCCTGGACGTACACCGCGCCGTTGCCGCTGAGCTCCAGCTGGAAGGCCTCGCCGGAGCCGCGGCCCACCATGTCGCGCCAGCCGAGCGCGGTCGACAGCTTGTTGCGCACGTCGCCGTGGTGGGCGACGTACGCCTGCGGGTCGACATGGACCGGGCGCTGCGGGGTGATGGGCAGCTCGATGACCCCGCCGTGCGCCATCACCGCCACCGCGCCGTGGCCCTTGAGGGTGGTGGTGAACAGGCCCTGGCCGGTGACCTGGCCGCGGACCATGCCCATGACGCCGCCCTGGGAACCCATGAACATCGTGCCCTGCTCCAGCGTGCCCTCGAAGGCCAGGAGGCGGTCCGCCTCCACGTAGAGGGTGTCGCCGGCGAGGCTGATCACCTGGACGTGATGGCCGCCGTGCCCGAACAGCACGGTGCCGCTGCCCTCGACCGTCATCAGCGGGGTCGCCTCGTTCGCCACCCGTCGTCCGATCATCGACATGATCCCGCCCTGGCCGCCGCTCATGTTGGGCGTGAAGGACACCTCGCCCCGGTAGGCGAGCATCGCCCCGCGCTGACTGAACAGCCGCTGCCCCGGCGCGACGGTCGCCTCGACCATCTTCGAGTTGAGCTCCCGGAAGGTCATCTCAGACATCCCCCGCGATCGTGTTCCGCTCGCTGGGCTGGACGTACACCAGGCCGTCGCCCTCGAAGCGGATCTGGAAGGCCTCGCCGCCGCCCTCGCCCATCAGCGTGCGGAACGTCACACCCGACTGGAAGGACTGCCGCAGATTCCCCTGGTGCGCGATGTACGCGCCCGGGTCCACGCTCAGCGGGAACTGCGGGCTGACCCGCAGCACCACGGCCGGGCCGTCCGAGGTGATCGCCGCCTGGCCGTGGCCCTCGACGGTCGTCGTGAACAGTCCGTTGCCCTGCGAGGCGCCGCGCAGGCCCGTGAAGCTCGTCCCCGTCCGCAGGCCGCCGTCGGTCGCGAGCAGGTTGCTCGACTCCACGAACAGCTTGTCGCCCTGGAGACCGACGAGGTTGATCTCGGAGGCGCGGTCGGCGAACCAGCAGGTCCCCTGCCCCCTCACCTCCATCACCGTCATCTGCTCACCGGTGATCCGCCGGGTCACCATCCCCCGGATGCCCTCACCGCCGCCGCTGAGCTTCTTGAACGCCATCTGTCCGTCGTACGCGACCATCGAGCCGTTCTTCGCCTTCACGGCGTCCCCGGTCATCTCGACGGCGAGCACCTTGCTGCCCTGAAGTCGGAACATCGCCACGCTGCGAAGGTAGCCCGCGACGGCTCCCACCGACAGAGCCCCCGGGTGGAGACGAACCCTGATCACACCCCTAGGGACACCCCACCTACGAGCCCGGCCACTCCGGCCAGGCTCCCGGCCTCACCCGCCCACGACCGCCCGGCTCGCGCGCTGACTCGCCTCTTGGGTCCGGTCGCGACCGCCCGGCTTTCCGGGGTGACTGGCCCGCTGAACTTGGTCGCACCGGCCCGGCTCGCGTACTGGGCCGCCTGCTGGGTCTGGTCGCGACTGTCCGGGTTTCCGGGGTGACTGGCCCGCTGAACTTGGTCGCACCGGCCCGGCTCGCGTACTGGGCCGCCTGCTGAGCCTGGTCGCAACCGCCCGGGCTTCCGGGGTGACTCGTCTGCTGAGTCCGGTCGCACCGGCCCGGTTTCCGGGCTGACCCGCCCGCCGAGCCCGCCCGCGACCGCCCGGCCCCCCGACTCACCCGCCGGCCCGCGCCCGCGCCCGCCGGCCCGAGCCCGGCTTCACCGGCCCGCGCCCGCACTCACCCCGCTCCCCCCGGCCCCCGGAATCCGGATGACCGCCTTGCCCGCGCCCAGGTCGATCGTCGACCTGGGCGGCGCCCCGTCCTCCTCGTCGTCCCGCATCACCAGGGAGCTCTGCCGTTCCTTCAGTTCGTGCTGCTTGCCTGGGGACAGGGCGGCGTGCAGCTGCTCGAAGCCGGTCGCGGAGATCTGACCCTGGCGCCCCGCGTTACGCCAGGGCAGGACGCCGGACCGGCCGGCCCGCAGCAGCAGCTGGTCGACGAAGGCCAGCAGCGTGAGCAGTACCACAAGGCCCGGCAGGGTCATGAAGAAGACGAACTGCACACCCACTCCTCAGGGTCTCCACGGACCCCCAAGCCTGCCTCCGCCCAACCGTTTGCCACAATGGACGAACGTTTGTGCATGTGTTCACAAACCGGCAGGCCCCCTCTCGACGCAACTCCCACCGAAGGTGACCCGTGGACATCAAGACCGCCAGCGCCCTCCGCCGCCTCCGCCTCGTCTCCGCCCCGGAGGCGGTCTCCTTCCTGCTTCTGCTCGTCTGCTCGGTGCTGAAGCGGACCACCGACTTCAACGCGGTCCCGGTCATGGGCATGATCCACGGCGTTCTCTTCATCCTGTACGTGATCTTCTGGGCGGACGCCTGGAACCGCGCGAAGTGGTCCTTCGGCACCGCCGCCCTCTACTTCGTCCTGTCGGTCCTGCCCACCGGCGGCTTCTTCGCGGAGCGCAAGCTCCGCCGTGAGGCCGAGGACGCGGTCATCGCCTCCCGCGCGCGTCAGGAGCAGGCGGTGAAGACCTCGTGATCGTCGCCTTCTCCGTGACGCCGCTGGGGGTCGGCGAGGACGTGGGGGAGTACGTCGCCGACGCCGTCCGGATCGTCCGTGAGTCCGGCCTGCCCAACCGCACCGACGCGATGTTCACCTCGATCGAGGGCGAGTGGGACGAGGTGATGGACGTGGTGAAGCGCGCCGTCGCCGCCGTCGAGGCGCGCGCCCCGAGGGTGTCGCTGGTCCTCAAGGCGGACATCCGTCCCGGCGTGACGGACGGACTGACCTCCAAGGTGGAGACCGTGGAGCGGCACCTCGCCGAGTAGCCCGGCGCTTCCGCTTCCCTGCGAACCCCGGCCCGCGCGGGCCGGGGTTTTCTTGTGCCCAGTGTTTGAGCGATCGCTCAAAGAGGTGTACTTTCTGATCCCGAAGGTTTGAGCGGTCGCTCAAAAAACAGGCTGACCTGGGGGAATCAGATGGGTCACAACAGCCTCTATATCGAGGCGCACATCCGCACCGACGTCGACGACCTGTGGTCCCGCACACAGGAGCCGTCGGAGCATCAGCGCTGGGACCTCCGCTTCACGGAGATCGACTACCTCCCGCGCGTGGACGGCGAGCCACAGCGCTTCCGCTACGCCGCGCGCGTGCTGCCCTTCCTCACCGTCGCCGGGACCGGCGTCTCGGCCGGCGAGAAGGAGCGCCCCGACGGCACCCGCACCTCCGCCCTCCGCTTCTCCTCCCCGCACCCGCTCTCCCTCCTCGCCGAGGGCAGCGGCTACTGGCGGTACGTCCCGGACGGCGACGGGGTCCGCTTCCTGACCGGCTACGACTACCGCCCCCGCTGGGGCGCGCTCGGCGCGTGTGCCGACCGGCTGCTGTTCCGGCCGCTCATGGGCTGGGCGACGGCGTGGTCCTTCGACCGGCTCCGGCTGTGGCTGGAGCGCGGGATCACCCCGGAGCGGGCGCGGGCGAACTGGCTGCTGGAGATGGCGGGGCGGGCACTCGCCATCGTCTTCGCGGGCACCGGCTTCGGGTTCGGCAGCCTGCTGCGCCTGACCGGCCCCTTCGCCCCGCTCTTCTTCTACGCCATGCCCCTGCTGGCGCTGGTCACCCTCGCGCTGGCCCTCTTCGCCCCGCCGCTGCCCGGCACCCCGGCCGCCCGCCGCTGTCTGCGCCGGCCGCCGAGCCGCGTCCACGCCCCCCGTCTCCTGCGCACCCTGGAGAACCCGCGATGACCGCGCAACCCGTGCCCTGCGGGCCGTTTTCGACGACCGCGCAACCCGTGCCCTGCGGGCCGTTTTCGACGACCGCGCGACCCGCGCCCTCCGGGGCGTCCTCGACGACCTCGATCTTCCGCACCGCGATGGGCCCGGCCTTCGACCACCTCCACCCCCAGCTCCAGCGCCGCTTCTCGGTCGGTCTGGCGAGCGGCGAGGCCTGCACCGGCCGGGGTGTCATGGACCGCATCTGGCACGGCGGGGCCTTCGTGAAGCCGTTCCTCGCGCTCGGCACCACCCGCAACATCCTCGTCCCGCGCACCGGCCGCAACGTCCCCTTCGTCATCGAGAACGTGCCGTACACCGACACCCACGGTCGTGAGACGGTGACCTTCGTGCGCACCTTCGACCTGCCCGGCCGCTCCCGCCGCTTCGACGCCCAGATGGTCCTGGGCCCCCGCGGCGACCGCGTCCTCGACTACCTCGGCACCCACCAGCACCTGGCGAGCGACCTGTACTTCCATGCCGAGCCCGACGGCTCGCTCCTCATCCGCTCCGGCGAACACCGGTTCCGGGAGGGCGTGGTGGACGTCCGGGTGCCCGAGCTGATCGGCGCCACGGCCGAGGTCCGGGAGTCCTTCGACGACCACTCGGGCCGCTTCCGCATCCGGGTCAGGGTCGTCAACAAGTACTTCGGGCCGCTCTTCGGCTACGAGGGCTCCTTCAGGGCGACGTACAGCGACATCCGGTCCTGCGGTGTCCGCCCCGGCCTGCGCCCGGTCCGCGAGGAGTCGCGCGCGTGAGTCCCGAGACCGCGAAGTCGCAGGAGACCAAGACCAAGTTGCTGGAGGGCGCCCTGCGGACCCTCGTCGACCAGGGCATCGCGAAGGCGTCGGCGCGCACGATCGCCTCGGCGGCCGGCGTCAACCAGGCCCTGGTCTTCTACCACTTCGGCTCGGTCGACGAACTCCTCGCGGCGGCCTGCCGGTACGGCGCCGAGCAGGCCGTGTCCCGCTACCGACCCCGCTTCGACCAGGTGCGCTCGCTCTCCGAACTCCTCGTGGTGGGGCGGCAGATCCACGAGGAGGAGCGCGCCGGCGGCCATGTCGCCCTCCTCGGCCAGCTGCTGGCCGGTGCCCAGACCCACGAAAGCCTCGCGACGGCGACGGCGGCCGGTCTGGAGTCCTGGATCACCGAGATCGAGAAGGTCCTCCGGAGGGTCCTGGCGGGCACCCCCTTCGAGGAGTTCACCGACCCGCCGGGCCTGGCGCGGGCGGTCGCCGCGTCGTTCGTCGGCATCGAGCTGTACGAGGGCGTGGACCTGCCGGGCGCGACGGCCGCACTGGACGCGCTGGAGCAACTGGGCGTCCTGGTCGCCGCGTTGGAGGAGCTGGGCCCGGTGGCCCAGCGTGCGGTACGCCTTCACCTGCGGCGCACGAACCGCCGCTGACGATCCCCGCGACGGCAGCCCCACCGCACGGGGCCGACGGCACCCTCACCGGCATCAAGGCCGACGGCACCTCCGCGTACTCAGGTCGACGGCGCCTTCATCGGCCGGCTCCGGGTGTCCGAACCCGTTGCCGACAACGCCTTCGGCGGCCCGAGGGGCAACGCTCCACGGGTCGCCCGGCTGGCCCCTCCCAGTTCGACACGCCCAGGAAACTCCACTTTTGTGTGCATATCGGGCATATCAGATGTTTCGATCACTGGAGGGCGCTGTGCGGCCGGAGGGCTACGACTACGACACCTACAGCCGACTGGCCGGACCGCTGACGGAGCCGTCCGGCACGCCGTACCGGGTGCAGTACACCTCACTCCTCTCCCGCGAGCCCCACCGAATACGCGCCATCCTGCTGATGTCCCTCGCGCCGGTGCTCACCGGCGCCCTGCTGGTCTACCTCGTCTGGCCGACCCACTGGGTCGAGCGCGAGGGCGGCGACGCGTGGATGGTGTGGCTCGACATCACGATGCTGATAGCCATCGGGCTGATCGAGCTGTTCATGGTCGTCAACGTGGCCTCCGTGGCCCACGCGACCCTGGTCGCCCGCGACCCCGTCCCCGTCACCCCCGAACCCGGCACCCGCGTCGCCTTCCTCACGACGTACGTCCCGGGCAAGGAACCCCTCGCCATGGTCCGCGCCACCCTCGAAGGCGCCACGAAGGTCACCCACGACGGCCCGCTCGACGTCTGGCTCCTCGACGAAGGGGACGACGAGAAGGCGAAGGCCCTGTGCGCGGAGCTCGGCGTCCGGCACTTCACCCGGCACGGCGTCCCGGAGTGGAACCGCACCAAGGGCGTCCACAAGGCCCGTACCAAGCACGGCAACTACAACGCGTGGATCGCCCTGCACGGCGACGACTACGAGTTCTTCGCCTCGGTCGACACCGACCACGTCCCGCTCCCCGACTTCCTGGAGCGGATGATGGGTTACTTCCGGGACCCGGACGTCTCCTTCGTCGTCGGCCCGCAGGTGTACGGCAACTACCACAACCCCGTCACCAAGGCCGCCGAGTCGCAGCAGTTCCTCTTCCACGCGCTGATCCAGCGGGCCGGCAACCGCTACCGCTCACCCATGTTCGTCGGCACCAACAACGTCGTCCGCATCGCCGCCCTCAAGCAGATCGGCGGCCTGTACGACTCCGTCACCGAGGACATGGCCACCGGCTTCGAACTGCACCGGCACCGCAACCCCAGGACCCGCCGCCACTGGCGGTCCGTCTACACCCCCGACGTGCTCGCGGTCGGCGAGGGCCCGGCGTCCTGGACCGACTTCTTCACCCAGCAGATGCGCTGGTCGAGGGGGACGTACGAGACGCTGTTCAAGCAATACTGGAAGGCGCCGTTCACCATGCCTCCCGGGCGGCTGTTCTCGTACACGCTGATGCTCGTCTACTACCCGATGACGGCCGTCAACTGGTTCCTGGGCATCCTGAGCTGCTTCCTCTTCCTCTGGTTCGGCGCGTCCGGCACGCAGGTCGCCGCCTCCGTCTGGCTGATGCTCTACAGCGACGCGGCCGCCCTCCAGATCGGCCTGTACCTGTGGAACCGCCGCCACAACGTCTCCCCGCACGAACCCGAGGGCTCCGGCGGCCTCGCGGGCATGGCGATGTCGGCGCTGTCGGCGCCCATCTACCTCAAGTCCCTCGGTGCCGCCCTCCTGCGCCGGCCCAGCCGCTTCGTCGTCACCCCCAAGGGCGGCGACGCCAGCCCGGACCGGCTCCTCACCTTCCGTATCCATCTCTTCTGGGCGGTTCTCCTCGCCACCTCGCTGGCCGCCTCGGTCGTCCTCGACCACACCCATGTGGCCATGCGCACCTGGGCGGTCCTCGCGATGGCCATCTCGCTGGCCCCGGTGGCGATCTGGGCGGCCACGACGCTCAAGGAGCGCAGGGAGCGGCAGTCGCTGCGCGCCTCCGCCCGGGTCGTCGACGGCAGCGAACCCGCCCTCGCCACCACCTCCAGCACCACGACAGGAGGCAACTAGGCCATGGCCTACCAGCCGTCCCAGAAGACCAAGAAGACCGTCCTCGGTATCGGCGGCATCGCCATCCTCGCCGGCCTGAACGCCCCGGCCGCGCTGGACTTCGTCGGCGAGAAGTACCACGCGTACCAGATCGCCCAGCCCGAGTACCAGGCGAAGTACGGGAGTTGGGCCACCGTCGACATCCCGGAGGAGTACCGCACCAACGCCATCCACGCGGCGCTGCTGCACACCGGCAAGGTGCTGATCGTCGCGGGCTCCGGCAACGAGCAGAAGAAATTCGACGAGGGCTCCTTCGACACGATCCTGTGGGACCCGAAGACGGACACCTTCAAGAAGATCCCCACGCCCGACGACTTCTTCTGCTCCGGCCACGCCCAACTCCCCGACGGCCGACTGCTGGTGGCCGGCGGCACCGCCCGCTACGAACTCCTCGACGGCGAGATCGACCGGGCCGGCGGCGGCATGCGGGTGAAGAACGAGAACCCCGACAAGGCGATGGTCCTGAAGAAGGGCACCCGCTTCCGCTCGCCCGCCGGGGTCGAGTACGTCACGAAGTTCGACGTCACCGTGCCGAAGGCGCAGAAGAAGTTCAAGATCACCTACAACGCCCGCGGTGTGATGCAGCCCTGGCAGACGAAGGTGACCGCCTCCGAGGCCCGTGTCTTCGTGGAGGCCGTCGAGAAGGGCCCGATGTCGGTCACCCAGAAACAGGCGCAGTACGAGGTCGTGGGCCTGAAGGGCGAGGACGCCGACAACGTCTACGGCCTGTCGGAGAAGATCACCCTGGACAAGCAGGACTTCCAGGGCATCCGTGCCGCCTACGAGTTCGACCCGGTCGCCGAGCGGTACATCCCCGTCGACCCGATGGACAAGGCACGTTGGTACCCGACCCTCGTCGGCCTCGACGACGGCCGCGTCCTCGCGGTCTCCGGCCTGGACGACGTCGGGGTGATCGACCCGGGCGACAACGAGATCTACGACCCGAAGACCAAGAAGTGGTCCCGCGGCCCCAAGCGGTACTTCCCGACCTATCCCGCGCTCTTCCTCACCAAGGGCGGCAAGCTCTTCTACCCGGCCTCCAACGCCGGTTACGGGCCCGCCGACAAGGGCCGCGAGCCGGGCCTGTGGGACCTGAGGACCAACACCTTCGAGAAGGTCCCGGGCCTGCGCGACCCCGAGGAGACGGAGACCTCGTCCTCCCTGCTGCTGCCGCCCGCGCAGGACCAGAAGGTGATGATCCTCGGCGGCGGAGGCGTCGGCGAGTCCAAGAAGTCGACCCCGCGCACCGCGGTCGTCGACCTCAAGGAGGACAACCCCGTCTTCAAGGACGGCCCCAACCTCCCCCAGGGAACCCGCTACTTGAACAGTGTGATCATGCCGGACGACACCGTCTTCACCTCGAACGGCTCCGAGGACTACCGCGGCCGCAGCGCCAGCAACATCCTCAAGGCGCAGTTCTACGACCCCAAGGACAACGTCTTCCACGAGGCGGCCTCTCCGACGGTCGGCCGCAACTACCACTCCGAGGCGCTGCTGTTGCCCGACGGCCGGGTCGCCACCTTCGGCTCCGACCCGCTCTTCGACGACCAGCAGAACACCAAGCTGGGCCACTTCGAGCAGCGCATGGAGGTCTTCACGCCGCCCTCCCTGCACCGCAACGCCGCCGACCGGCCGATGCTGATGGACGGTTCGCAGGTCCTCGCCGACGACCACCGCGCGACCTACCGCACCGACCACCCCGAGCGGATCGTCAAGGCCCGGCTGATGCGGCCGAGCGCGGTCACCCACACCACCGACGTCGAGCAGCGCTCCATCGAACTGGGCCTGACCAAGGACGCCCACTCGGTGACCGTCGAGGTGCCGAAGGACCCGACCCTGGTCCCGCCGGGCTGGTACATGCTGTTCGTCACGGACGCGGACGGCACGCCGTCGGAGGCGAAGTGGATCCAGGTGAAGTGAGCGGCCCGGACCGGGTGAAGTGACCTACGAGCCCTGGGCGTTGCGCGCCAGGTCCAGGGCGTACTCCGGCCACCACTGCCCGGCGTTCGGACCGCCCTCGCAGGTGCCGTCCGACTCGCCGGGCCGCTTGACCCACAGGTAGGCGTCGAGGGCGGGCTCGTCGGTCTTCGTGGTCGGCCGGGTGCCCAGGGCCCTGCCGGGCGGATTGCACCACGCGCCCGGCAGCGGCCCGTTGCCGTTGCGGCTGGAGTCGATGACGAAGTGCTTGCCGCCGAGCTCCCCGGACAGCCGGACGCCGTACTTCTTGGTGACGTCGTCCGTCTGGAAGTTGGAGACGTTCAGCGAGAACCCGTCCGCCTGCTCCACCCCGGCCCGCTTCAACGGCTCGACCAGCTCCCCCGGGTCCTTGATCCAGGACGGGTTGCCCGCGTCCAGGTACACCTTGGTGTGCGGCTGCCGCTTGAGCCGGGCGATCGCCTCGCCGAGCAACTGCTCGCGTTCCGCGTGGTACTCACCGGGCGTGCACCCGTCCACGATGTGCGCGACGGCGTCCGGCTCCAGCACGACCAGCGCCTTGGCGTCGCCGAGCGCGTCGGCGAACTTCCCGATCCAGTCCCGGTAGGTGTCCGCGTCGGCGGCCCCGCCCGCCGAGTGCTGGCCGCAGTCCCGGTGCGGGATGTTGTACGCCACGAAGAGCGCGGTGCGGTCCGCGGCCTTCGCCGCCGCGGTCGCCGCCCGCACGGTGGGGGCGGGGTCGATCTCGCCGGCCGGCCACAGCGCGGCGGGCTGATCGGCGATCTTCCGGAGCAGCGCCGCGTCCGCCGTACGCCCCTCCCGCCGCCACAGCTCGATCTGGTCGGCGGCGGGGCTGGCCGGGTCCACCCAGAACGGGGAGTTCGCGTCCGGGCTGGCTCCGGCGACGGAGGCTTCGTCGAGGTCGGGGGTGGGTGAGCAGGCGGTGATCAGGGTGAGGAGGGTGAGGGCGGCGAGGGTTTGGGTCAGCCGGGGCATGCTGCTCCCTTGCGCAAGGGTGACTGTTTGGAGGCGTTTTGTCACCAATCGTTACATGTGGGGTGGGTTTGGTATCGACTAAGAGCTCGGGGCGGAGGGTGGTGTGTCGGGTGCGGGCTTGTTGTGGTTGGTCGCGCAGTTCCCCGCGCCCCTTTAGGGCGTTGCGGTCAGGGCGATGCCCAGTGGGGTTCGTTCGTAGAGGACCTGGTGGCCGTAGCGGCGTGAAGTCAGCAGGCCTGACTCGCGCAGGACGGTCAGATGGGCGGAGACGGAGGAAGGGGCCAGGCCCAACCGGTGGGCGAGGGCGGTGGTCGTGGCGGGTTCGTCGAGGGCGGCCAGAACCGCTGCCCGGCCGCGGCCGAGGAGTCGTACGAGCGCGTCCGGCGTGCGGTCGGCGGGGGTGGCCCACAGGCCGCCGATGCCGCGGGCCGGATAGACCAGCATCGGCTGCCAGGGCGGGTCGAAGCCGCTGACCACGTCCGGCCAGACGAAGACGCTGGGCATCAGCACCAGGCCCTGACCGGCCAGGTGCCGCTCGTGCCGGCCGTTGCTCTCGATGGTCAGCGTGCCCGCGTCCCAGCCGCACCGCGGGTTGATCTCCGGCAGCAGGCCGCCGAGCCCCACCTCGGCCAGCCGCCGTGAGTGGAACGCCACGTCCGCCTCCAGCAGGGCGCGCAGCCGGGGCCAGTCCGGTTCGATCAGCCGGTGCCAGGCCTCCTCCATGGCGTCCGCCAGCGCCCGCACCATCCGCGCCGGATCGGCCAGCCAGGCACGGCCGTACGACGACTCCAGCGCGCCCGGGGTGTCCGCGAGCGACTTGGCGGTGTCCTCGCGGGCCGCCTCGGGATCGGCGGCGCGGACCGCGGCGATCTCCTCCTCGAAGGTGGCGGCCGCCCCGCCCGGCGGTGGGCAGAGCCAGTCGGGGGAGTGTCCGCGGCGGGGCATCAGCAGCCAGAGCGGGGTGAGGTCGAGTGTGGCGGCGGCGTCGCGGATGCGCCGCAGCCAGGGCGCGTGATAGCCGTGCCGGTCGGGCCGCTTGAGGGTACGGACCGCGTCCTGCGTCTCCCACAGCGGCGACAGGGCGAACCGGCAGCGAAGGAAGTCGTCCTCCCCGAAGTGCAGTCGCGACGGCATGACGCCTCTCTGGTGGCCCGGAAGATTCGGCTGGTGCCGAAACTCTAGGGCGCGGGAGCGGCGAAGGGCCACGCTCTGCCCATGACGGACACCCTCAGCGCCCCGCCCACCGGGTACGCCCGCGTCTTCGCCGTACGCGAGTTCCGCGCGGTCTTCGCCGCGCACCTGCTCGCGCTGCTGGGCGTGGTGGTCGCCGAGATCTCGCTGTCCGTCCTCGTCTACGACCTGACCGGCTCGCCCCTGCTCAGCGCGCTGGCCTTCGCGCTCGGATTCCTGCCGTACGTCGTCGGCGGCACCCTGCTCGCGGGGGCCGCCGACCGTTTCCCGGCCCGGCGGGTGCTGGTGCTGTGCGACCTGGTGTGCGCGGCGTGCGTGCTGCCGATGACGCTGCCCGGCGCGCAGATCGGGGTGCTGCTCGCGCTGCGGTGCGCGTTGGCCGTGGTGTCGCCGGTGTTCGCGGGGACGCGGATGGCGACGCTGGCGGACATCCTCGGGGACGGGGATCTGTTCGTGCTGGGCCGCTCGCTGCTGCGGATCGTGTCGCAGGGGGCGCTGCTCGCCGGGTACGGCGTCGGCGGGGTGCTGCTGACCGTCGTATCGCCGCGGCACGCCCTGCTGATCACGGTGGTCACGTTCTGTGCGTCGGCGGGACTGCTGCGGTTCGGCACGCGGCGGCGGCCCGCGCGGGCGGCGTCAGGCGGGAACGCGCTGGTGACGGATTCCCTGAAGGGCGCGAGGCAGGTGCTGGCGGACAGCAGGACCAGGGTGCTGCTGTTCCTGTTCTGGGTGCCGCCGATGTTCGCGGTGGTGCCGGAGGCGCTGGCGGCGCCGTACGCGGACGAACTGGGCGTCGGTTCGGTGGGGCTGGGGCTGCTGATGTGCGCGCTGCCGGTGGGGACGATCGCGGGCGAGCTGTGGGCGGGCGCCCGGCTGCGCCCGGCGGCGCGGGAACGGATCGCGCTGCCGCTGGTGTGCGTGACGCTGCTGCCGTACGTGGGCTATGCCCTGCGTCCGGGGCCGGCGGTGTCGCTGCTCCTCCTCTTCCTCTCGGGCGCCGGGTCGGCGTACACGCTGGGCCTGGACCAGTGGTTCGTGCGGGCGGTGCCGGAGGGGTTGCGGGGGCGGGCGATGACGCTGCTCACGGCCGGGTTGATGACGATCCAGGGGGTGGGGATGGCGTTGGCGGGGGTCGTGGCGGAGTTCGCGGGGGTGGCGTGGACGGTGGCGGGGGCCGGGGTGGTGGGGGCGGTGGGCTGTGCGCTGCTGGCGGCGGAGGCGCGGCGGACGGCCGGGGAGGGGGCCGGGCGACCGAATGCCAAGACGGGGCTGACCACCATGTGACCGGCCGGTAAGGTCAGTGCCGTGCCGAAGCCCCTCAGTCTTCCCTTCGATCCCATCGCCCGCGCCGACGAGCTCTGGAAGCAGCGCTGGGGAAACGTGCCGTCGATGGCCGCGATCACCTCGATCATGCGGGCCCACCAGATCCTGCTGGCCGAGGTCGACGCGGTGGTCAAGCCGTACGGACTGACCTTCGCGCGCTACGAGGCGCTGGTCCTGCTCACCTTCTCCAAGGCCGGCGAGCTGACCATGTCCAAGATCGGCGAACGCCTGATGGTGCATCCCACGTCGGTGACGAACACGGTGGACCGCCTGGTGAAGTCCGGCCTGGTCGACAAGAAGCCCAACCCCAACGACGGCCGCGGCACGCTCGCCGTCATCACGGACAAGGGCCGCGAGGTCGTGGAGGCCGCGACCCGCGACCTCATGGCCATGGACTTCGGCCTCGGCGTGTACGACGCGGAGGAATGCGGCGAGATCTTCGCGATGCTGAGACCCCTGCGGGTGGCGGCGAACGACTTCGACGAGGACTGACCCGGGCCAAGATCTCCCGGAACCGGCGGTTACGCTCGAACGCATGAAAAAGAGCGTGCTGACCCGCTACCGCGTCATGGCCTACGTCACCGGTGTACTGCTCGTCCTGCTGACCCTGGGCGTCATCGCCAAGTACCTGTTCAAGATGGACGGCGCGGACAGCTTCACCAGCGTCGTCGGCATCGCCCACGGCTGGCTGTACGTGATCTACCTGGTCTTCGCCTTCGACCTGGGGTCCAAGGCCAAGTGGCCGGTCAAGAAGCAGCTCTGGGTCCTGCTTGCAGGAACGATTCCCACGGCTGCCTTCTTCGTGGAGCGCAAGGTCACGCACGAGCTGGAGGCCCAGGTCTCCGAGGACGGCGCGGTCGTCGCCAAGGCGTGACTCCACCGCCGCGAGAGTGACCCGTCAGGGCTCGCGGCGGTTGTCCATCGACATTTACTAGGACGTCCTAGTAAATTTGACACATGGACGCTGACGCCAGCGAAGAGGGCCGCCGTCGGTGGCAGGCCCGGTATGACGCTTCTCGTAAGCGGGAGGCCGACTTCACCACGCTCTCCGGGGATGCCGTGGAGCCGGTGTACGGGCCTCGGGCGGGGGATCGTTACGAGGGGTTCGAGCGGATCGGGTGGCCGGGGGAGTTTCCGTTCACCCGGGGGCTCTATTCGACCGGGTACCGAGGGCGGACGTGGACCATCCGGCAGTTCGCCGGGTTCGGGAACGCCGAGCAGACCAACGAGCGGTACAAGATGATCCTCGCCCACGGGGGCGGAGGGCTGTCCGTCGCCTTTGACATGCCTACCCTCATGGGGCGGGACTCCGACGACCCGCGGTCGCTCGGGGAAGTCGGGCACTGTGGGGTCGCCATCGACTCCGCCGCCGACATGGAGGTGCTGTTCAAGGACATCCCGCTCGGGGACGTCACCACCTCCATGACCATCAGCGGGCCCGCTGTGCCGGTGTTCTGCATGTATCTCGTCGCCGCGGAGCGGCAGGGGGTTGATCCGGGGGTGCTCAACGGCACGCTCCAGACCGACATCTTCAAGGAGTACATCGCCCAGAAGGAGTGGCTCTTCCAGCCCGAGCCCCATCTGCGGCTCATCGGGGACCTGATGGAGTACTGCGCGGCGGGCATTCCCGCCTACAAGCCGCTCTCCGTCTCCGGGTACCACATCCGGGAGGCCGGCTCCACGGCCGCGCAGGAGCTCGCGTACACCCTCGCCGACGGGTTCGGATACGTGGAGCTGGGACTCTCGCGCGGACTCGACGTGGAGGTGTTCGCCCCTGGGCTGTCGTTCTTCTTCGACGCTCATGTCGATTTCTTCGAGGAGATCGCCAAGTTCCGCGCCGCGAGGCGGATCTGGGCTCGGTGGATGCGGGATGTGTACGGGGCGAAGTCCGAGAAGGCTCAGTGGCTGCGCTTCCACACGCAGACGGCCGGTGTCTCACTGACCGCCCAGCAGCCGTACAACAACGTCGTACGGACCGCCGTCGAGGCCCTCGCCGCCGTGCTCGGCGGTACCAACTCCCTGCACACCAACGCCCTCGACGAGACCCTCGCGCTCCCGAGTGAGCAGGCCGCCGAGATCGCGCTGCGGACCCAGCAGGTCCTCATGGAGGAGACCGGCGTCGCCAACGTCGCGGATCCGCTGGGTGGTTCCTGGTACGTCGAGCAGCTGACCGATCGTATCGAGGCCGACGCCGAGCGGATCTTCGAGCGGATCAAGGAGCGGGGGCTGCGGGCGCACCCCGACGGGCGGCATCCCATCGGGCCCATCACGTCCGGGATTCTGCGCGGGATCGAGGACGGCTGGTTCACCGGGGAGATCGCCGAGTCCGCGTTCCGGTACCAGCAGGCCCTGGAGAAGGGGGACAAGAGGGTGGTGGGCGTCAACGTCCATCACGGCTCCGTCACCGGGGACCTGGAGATCCTGCGGGTCTCTCACGAGGTCGAGCGGGAGCAGGTGCGGGTGCTGGGTGGTCGTAAGGCCGCCAGGGACGAGACCGCTGTGCGGGGCGCTTTGGACGCCATGCTCGCCGCCGCTCGCGACGGGTCCAACATGATCGGGCCGATGCTCGACGCCGTGCGGGCCGAGGCGACGTTGGGTGAGATCTGTGGGGTGCTGCGGGACGAGTGGGGGGTGTACACGGAGCCCGCGGGGTTCTGACGGTGCCCGCGGGGTTCTGACCGAGAGGGCGTCGGGTGTCACACCGTCTGTGACGCCCCGGCCAGCCCCAGCAGCAACACCCGCGTGAACCCCCGTACCCACTCCTCGTCCGCCGGTTCCGCGCTCACCAAGGTGCGGTGGACGACCGCACCCGCCACCACGTCGAAGATCAGGTCGACCGTGCGTGAGGCCTCCCCGGGGTCGGACTCCGGGGGCAGCTCGCCGCGCGCCTGTGCTCGCGCGCGGCCCTCCAGGACCAGGCGCTTCTGGCGGTCGACGATCGAGGCGCGGATGCGTTCGCGCAGTGCGTCGTCGCGGGTCGACTCCGCCACCACCGCCATCAGGCCGCTCTTCGCCTCCGGACGGGCCAGGATCGCCGCGAACTGGAGGACCACGCCCTCGATGTCGGCGGCCAGCGTGCCGCGGTCGGGCAGGCGCAGTTCGTCGAAGAGCTCGGCCACGGCGTCCACCACCAGCTCGTTCTTCCCCGGCCAGCGGCGGTAGATCGTCGTCTTCGCAACCGCCGCCCGCGCCGCCACGTCTCCCAGCGTGAGCTTGGACCAGCCCAGCTCCACCAGCGCCTCCCGCGTCGCCGCCAGGATCGCGGCGTCCGCGGCGGCGGAGCGGGGGCGTCCTGTGGCGCGTGGGACGGGAGGGGGGCTCTGCATCCCCCGACCATAACCGCCGATTCCTGTGAAGCCGTGAGGGAGATCACCGGAAGGCGGTCGTCAGGAGGCACTCAGTGCCATTACGCTACGACTCGTAGCGAAACCACTGGCGTGGGGTGGGGACCCGGCGTCGCACATCGCAGAACCGGTCCTGGGCACCAGAGAACCGGTGGAGAGCCTGACCGGCTTTCATCATGCTTTTCACCTACGCGCGCGAACGGGGGAGGATAGGCGCATGCAGCCACGGAACATGTCCATGAGCGGAGTCGTCGACCTCGCCGCGGTGAAGGCGGCCCAAGAGGCCAAGGCGAAGGCGGAGCAGGCGCGGGCCGAGGCCGCGCGGCAGGGCGGGGGCCCAGGGGCCGTGTCGCCCGCCGACCTCGTCATCGACGTCGACGAGGCCGGGTTCGAGCGGGACGTCCTGCAGCGCTCCACCGAGGTGCCCGTCGTCATCGACTTCTGGGCCGAGTGGTGCGAGCCCTGCAAGCAGCTGAGCCCGGTCCTCGAGCAGCTCGTCGTCGAGTACAACGGCCGCCTCCTCCTCGCCAAGATCGACGTCGACGCCAACCAGATGCTGATGCAGCAGTTCGGGGTGCAGGGCATCCCGGCTGTGTTCGCCGTCGTCGCCGGGCAGGCGCTGCCGCTCTTCCAGGGCGCCGCCGGCAAGGAGCAGATCCAGCAGACCCTGGACCAGCTGGTGCAGGTCGCCGAGCAGCGCTTCGGGCTGACCGGTCTCACGGTCGACCCCGACGCCGCCCCCGGTGCCGCCCAGGACGCCGCTCCGGCCGTTCCCGCCGGGCCGTACGACGCCCTCCTGGAGGCCGCCGTACAGGCCCTGGACGCGGGCGACTTCGGCGGTGCCGTCCAGGCGTACAAGAACGTACTGAGCGACGACCCGGGCAACACGGAGGCCAAACTCGGCCTCGCCCAGGCCGAGTTGCTGCACCGGGTGCAGGGGCTCGACCCGCAGCAGGTGCGCCAGGACGCCGCCGCGAAGCCGGCCGACGTGCAGGCGCAGGTCGCCGCGGCCGACCTCGATCTGGTCGGCGGACATGTCGAGGACGCTTTCGGGCGGCTCATCGAGACGGTGCAGCGCACCGCCGGTGACGACCGGAACGCCGTACGTGTCCGGCTGTTGGAGCTTTTCGAGGTCGTCGGGCCCGATGACCCGCGGGTGATCGCGGCGCGCCGGGCGCTCGCGCGGGCGTTGTTCTGACCGGGGCGGGGCCCCCGTTCTGAGCAGCCCCTAAACGCCCGGGCATGTGGTGCCCGAGTGAAAGATTTGCCGATGGAGTGTCACTGCGGCCGCGCTTTACCAAATCTTGGTAATCGCGGCCGCTGTTACTGCAAGTAAGTTCTGGGCGTTGTTCTGTCGGATTTTGTCCATCCGTCAACGTCTTTGTCCGGCCCCCCAGAGCTACCCGGAGTCGTCGGCCGAGACCAGTGGGTCGTTGTTCGGTTATCCGGCCGTTACTACCGAGTAACGAAGCCCCTTGTGCGGGCGGCGAGAATGCACCACGATCGGCGACGCTCGGTCCATTCCCCGTACCCCGACAGCCGGTCGGGCCCGCGGGAACTCCTGGGTCCCCACCGAGCAGAGCCGGCGGCAGTGGCGCCGGCTCTTGGACAGGGGGGTCTTCGCCCACCCGGCGAAGCCTGTCCAGGTTGTGCGTGATGTGCGTCAGGCGCGACCAGTGGTTGTCGCTCGGGGGTGATCGCCGGTGATCGGTGCGCGGTTCGCGCCTCCGAGTACGGGCGCTCTCCTTCCCGAGGACGTAGCACTTCTCCCATCCCTGCCCGGCTGAGCCGTCTTGTTCGACAGGGGCAGTCAGGGTCAGGAGATGTACGTCCGAGAAGGAGGAAATATGGAGTCCCAGGTGCGTGGCGGGACCAGATGGAAGCGGTTCGCCGTCGTGATGGTGCCCAGCGTGGCCGCCACGGCAGCGATAGGTGTCGCCCTCGCGCAGGGCGCTCTCGCCGCGTCGTTCAGCGTGTCGGGTCAGTCGTTCAAGGTGACGACCGACCAGCTCGACGGCAAGGGCTTCGTCCAGTACGGAGCCATTGACTCGGGTTACACGCTCGACGGCAAGAAGACGGCCCACCCCGTCGCGGTCTCGGCCTTCAAGTCCGCGACCATCAAGAACCTGTGCCAGTCGGTTGTCACCCCTGACATCCCGCTGCTCGGTTCGGTCAGCCTCATCCTGAAGGCCGGCGGTGGCGACACCCCGGTCGAGGCCGAGAACCTGTACATCGACGTCGAGGACCTCAGCGCCGACGCCACCTTCCGTGGCATCGACATCGGTGTGGCGGCCAAGGATGCGGCCAAGGGTCCGGGTATCGCCAAGGGCGACACCGCCAACCCGTACGGGTTCGCGCAGCAGGCCGACTCGGTCACCCTGACCGACGTGAAGCAGACGGCGTGGGCGACCACCGCCGGCACCTTCAAGCTCAGCGGCCTGAAGATGTCGCTGTCCAAGGGTGTCAAGGAGTGCTACTAAGCACTCGCTGACGGGCGGGGGAGCCGGTGGCGCCCCCGCCCGTCCACTCTCCGGCGGCTGTGCGCACCTTCTCCACACGCGGCCGCACGATGCACAACTCACCACCACAGCAACGCCGTGACAGGGAGCTGTTTTCCATGAGCGCCGAGACTCCTGCCGTACCCGGCCACGATGAGCACTACCTCCGGGTCGCCAAGCGGAAGTTCCGCGCCTGGCGAGGCACCCGGCCGTTCTGGGCAGGCCTGTTCGTCATCCTCGGCGGACTCCCCATCGCCTACTTCCCGTACGCAAACCTCCAGATCGGCCATCTGACGCTGGCGATGGCCACCACCGCGGGCGCGGGGTCCCTGATCATCGGCGTGCTGCTGGTCGTCCTCGGCGTCAGCCTCTGGTTCCAGAAGCACGTCCGCACCTTCGCGGGCGTGGCGGCGATCCTGCTGGCCCTGGTGTCCATCCCGGTCTCGAACCTCGGCGGCTTCCTCATCGGCTTCCTCTTCGCCCTCGTCGGCGGAGCGATGGCCGTGGCGTGGGTGCCGGGCGAGGCGCCCGAGGTCCAGCCGGTCCCGGAGGTCGGCACGGGAGAGAGCGACGCGCCGCAGGGCGCGGTCCCCACGCTCTCCAAGGACGCGCACGACTTTGGTGAGCCGAACGATCTGTCAGGAACGAGCCCGGCGAACGGGGCGAACGGGAGGCACAGTGCCGGCTGACGAGGTGACCCACGGGACTGATGTGGACGAGTCCCGTGTGAGAACCGGGCCGCGCCACGCGGCACCCAAGAAGCCGCTGTTCACCCGGTTCCACATGCCGGCGGGCAAGGCGATAGCCCTGGCGGCGATGCCGACGGCGGTCCTCATGGGGATGGGATTCACGCCGACGCTCGCCAACGCCGAGGACCAGCCCGCCGCCAAGAGTCTGACGGCGGACGAGTACAAGGACTGTGTCGCGGCCCTGGCGGACGGCGCGTCCGCGTCGGCCTCGCCGTCCGCGTCCGCGAGCGAGTCCGACGACGAGGCGACGCCGACCCCTTCGGCCTCCGAGACGAAGGACGCGGGCTCCGGTACCTCGGACTCCGGTTCCTCGGGCGGCTCTTCGTCGGATTCAGGTTCCGACGACGAGACCACGCCCACGCCGTCCGCGTCCGCTTCGAGCGCGCCGCAGTCGGGCTCCACGGCCACGCCCTCGCCCTCGGCCTCCGAGAGCAGCGGCAACGTCCTGGACGAGATCGGCGACGCGATCACCGGCATCTTCACGGGTGGCGAGAGCGCGACGCCGTCCGCGAGCGCCAGCCCGACGCCGTCCGCGTCGGCCTCGGCGAGCGAGGACAAGGACTCCGGTGACACCAAGGACGACGCGGGCGACGCCGTCAAGGACACCACCGAGAAGGTCACCGACACGGTCAAGGACACGACCGAGAAGGCGACCAAGGCGGCCGAGGACACCACCGACGCGGTGAAGGAGGCGGCCGGGGAGGCCACCGCCAGCCCGTCGCCGTCCGCGAGTTCCACCACGGACCCGGACGACTGCCCGGTCGCCACGGACGCGGAGAGCGGTGTCGACAACAAGCTGCCGCTGCCCGACGAGCCCTGGTACCTGAACGCCAGCTCGCTGCTGCTGAAGGGCGCCGACTACAAGGGCATCGTCGAGGTGAAGACGGCCAACGGCACCAAGAAGAAGGTGCTGAAGTACGTCATCTCCGACGGCACCGACATCGGCGACCTGCACCAGACGGTCAAGGACGAGCAGTCCGGCAAGACCTACCACGTGCAGGCGGCCAAGGGCTCGACGTCGACCATCCGCGACGGCCAGACGGTGATGTACACGGAGTCCATCTCCGGCAACCTGCTGGGCCTGATCCCGGTCACCTTCGACCCGGACAACCCGCCGCCGCTGAACATCCCGCTGATCTACTTCACCAAGGTGAAGGTCGTGCAGGCCGGCCAGTTCGGCGGCACCCTGCACGTGCCCGGGCTGCATCAGTACATCGACTGAGCGCCCCTGCAAGCCCGTTCGGGAGCCGCACAAGCGCTGAGGGCGCCCCCTGTCGCAGGGGGCGCCCTCAGCGTCGTACAAGGCCCTTGTGGGGTTACTTCTCCCCGCCGAGGTGGTGGACGCGGACCATGTTCGTGGTGCCGGGGACGCCGGGGGGCGAGCCGGCGGTGATGATGACGATGTCGCCGTCGCTGAAGCGGTTCAGCTTGGAGACCTCGCCGTCGACCAGGTCGACCATCTCGTCGGTGCTGTTCACGAACGGCACGATGTGCGACTCCACGCCCCAGCTGAGCGTCAGCTGGTTGCGGGTGCCCTCGTCGGTGGTGAAGGCGATGATGGGCTGCTCCGCGCGGTAGCGGCTCAACCGGCGGGCCGTGTCACCGGACTTGGTGAAGGCGATGAGGCCCTTGCCGCCGAGGAAGTCGGCGATCTCGCAGGCGGCGCGGGCGACCGAACCACCCTGCGTACGCGGCTTCTTGCCCGGGACGAGCGGCTGCAGGCCCTTGGCGAGCAGCTCCTGCTCGGCCGCCTGGACGATCTTCGACATCGTCTTGACGGTCTCGATCGGGTACGCGCCCACGGAGGACTCCGCCGACAGCATGACCGCGTCCGCGCCGTCCAGGATCGCGTTGGCCACGTCGGAGGCCTCGGCGCGGGTGGGGCGGGAGTTGGTGATCATCGACTCCATCATCTGGGTCGCCACGATCACCGGCTTGGCGTTGCGGCGGCACAGCTCGATGAGCCGCTTCTGCACCATCGGGACCTTCTCGAGCGGGTACTCGACGGCGAGGTCACCACGGGCGACCATCACGGCGTCGAACGCCATCACGACGTCCTCCATGTTGTCCACCGCCTGCGGCTTCTCCACCTTGGCGATGACGGGGACCCGGCGGCCCTCCTCATCCATCACCTTGTGGACGTCGGCCACGTCCTTGGCGTCCCGGACGAACGACAGCGCGACCATGTCGCACCCCATGCGCAGCGCGAAGCGGAGGTCCTCGACGTCCTTCTCGGACAGCGCGGGCACGTTGACGGCCGCGCCGGGCAGGTTGATGCCCTTGTGGTCGGAGACGACACCGCCCTCGATGACGATCGTCTTGACCCGCGGGCCGTCGACGTCCAGGACCTTCAGCTCGACGTTGCCGTCGTTGATGAGGATCTGGTCGCCCCGGGAGACGTCACCGGGCAGGCCCTTGTAGGTCGTCCCACAGATGGTCTTGTCACCGGGGACGTCCTCGACGGTGATGACGAACTCGTCACCGCGCTCCAGCTCCACCGGGCCCTCGGCGAAGGTCTCCAGCCGGATCTTCGGGCCCTGGAGGTCGGCGAGGACACCGATGGCCTTGCCGGTCTCCTTGGCCGCGGCACGGACGCGGTCGTACCGGCCCTGGTGCTCGGCGTGGCTGCCGTGGCTGAAGTTGAAGCGGGCCACGTTCATGCCGGCTTCGATCAGGGACACGAGCATTTCGTGGGAGTCGACCGCGGGGCCGAGAGTACAGACGATTTTCGAACGGCGCATGGGGCGATCCTATCGGTTTGTTTCGCCGCGGAATATTCCGTCTGGCGGAAGATACAAATGGGCGGCAATGCGCTCAGGCGTGTTACTGATGTGTATTTCTTCCGACCAGTGCGTAGGTCTGAGTGGCGATCTCCAGTTCTTCGTCGGTCGGTATCACGGCGACGGCCACGCGGGCGTACTCCGGCGAGATCAGCCGCGGCCGGTCACTGCGTACGGCGTTCAGCTCGCTGTCCACCGCCAGGCCCAGCTCCTCCAGGCCCGCCACCGCAGCCTCCCGCACCGGACTCGCGTTCTCGCCGACTCCTGCTGTGAAGGCGACCGCGTCGACCCGGCCGAGCACGGCGTAATAGGCGCCGATGTACTTCTTCAAACGGTGAATGTAGATGTCGAAGGCGAGTTGCGCCTCCTCGTCACCCTCGTCCACCCGGCGGCGGATCTCGCGCATGTCGTTGTCGCCGCACAGCCCGATGAGACCGCTCTTCTTGTTGAGAAGAGTGTCGATCTCGTCGATGGACATTCCGCCAACCCGCGCCAAATGGAAGATGACGGCCGGATCCAGGTCACCGGAACGCGTACCCATCACCAGTCCCTCCAAAGGCGTCAGCCCCATGGAGGTGTCCACGCACCGGCCCCCGCGGACCGCCGAGGCGGAGGCCCCGTTCCCGAGGTGCAGCACGATGACGTTCACGTCCTCGGGCGCCTTGCCCAGCAGCTTCGCCGTCGCCCGGGAGACGTACGCGTGCGAGGTGCCGTGGAAGCCGTAGCGCCGCACGCGGTGCGCGTCGGCGGTCGCGGTGTCGATGGCGTAGCGGGCGGCCGACTCCGGCATCGTGGTGTGGAAGGCGGTGTCGAAGACGGCGACCTGCGGCAGGTCGGGGCGGAGCGTCTGCGCGGTGCGGATGCCGGTGAGGTTGGCCGGGTTGTGCAGCGGGGCGACCGGGATCAGCCGCTCGATCTCGGCGAGCACGGCGTCGTCGACGACGGTCGGCGCGGTGAAGGTCTGTCCGCCGTGCACGACCCGGTGCCCGATGGCGGCCAGCTCGGGGGAGTCGAGCCCCAGCCCGTCCTTGGCCAGCTCCTCCGCCACGGCCTTCAGCGCGGCCTCGTGGTCGCGGATCGGCCCGGACCACTCACGCGTGGTGTCGGACTCGACGTGTGTGTGCTTGAGCCGTGAGGTCTCCTCGCCGATCCGCTCGACGAGCCCCACGGCCAGCCGGCTGCTGTCGCTCATGTCGAGCAGCTGGTACTTCACCGACGAGGAGCCGGAGTTGAGGACCAGGATGCGGGTGTCGCGGGACGAGCTCACTGGGCGGTTGCCTTCTCGGTCGGGGACTGGGCCTGGATCGCCGTGATGGCGACGGTGTTGACGATGTCCTGGACGAGGGCGCCCCGGGACAGGTCGTTGACCGGCTTGCGCAGCCCCTGGAGGACCGGGCCGACGGCGATCGCGCCGGCCGAACGCTGCACGGCCTTGTAGGTGTTGTTGCCGGTGTTGAGGTCGGGGAAGATCAACACGCTGGCCTGGCCGGCGACTTCGGACTCCGGCAGCTTGGTGGCGGCGACCGTGGGCTCCACGGCGGCGTCGTACTGAATGGGCCCCTCGATCTTCAGATCCGGCCTCCGCAGCCGCACCAGCTCGGTCGCCTCGCGCACCTTGTCGACGTCGGCGCCCGAGCCGGACGTACCCGTGGAGTACGACAGCATCGCGATCCGCGGCTCCACCCCGAACTGCTCGGCGGTCGCGGCCGACTGGATGGCGATGTCGGCCAGTTGCTCGGCGTTCGGGTCGGGGTTCACCGCGCAGTCGCCGTAGACCAGGACCTTGTCGGCGAGGCACATGAAGAAGACGGACGAGACGATGTCGGCGTCCGGCTTGGTCTTGATGATCTCGAAGGCCGGGCGGATGGTGGCCGCCGTGGAGTGCACGGAGCCGGACACCATGCCGTCCGCGAGCCCCTCCTGGACCATCAGCGTCCCGAAGTAGTTCACATCGCTGACGACGTCGTACGCCAGCTCCACCGTCACGCCCTTGTGGGCGCGGAACGCGGCGTACTTCTCGGCGAAGGAGTCGCGCAGCTCGGAGGTGGCGGGGTCGATCAGCTGGGCGTCGCCCACGTCGATGCCGAGGTCGGCGGCCTTCTTGCGGATCTGGTCCTCGGGGCCGAGCAGGGTCAGCTCGCAGACTCCGCGGCGCAGCAGCACCTCGGCGGCGTGCAGGACACGGGCCTCGGTGCCCTCGGGCAGGACCACCCGGCGCTTGTCGGAACGGGCCTGTTCCAGCAGCTTGTGCTCGAACATCATCGGCGTGACACGGTCGCTGCTCGGCGCGGAGACCCGCTTGAGCAGGTCGCCGGTGTCGACATGGCGCTCGAACAGACCGAGCGCGGTCTCCGCCTTGCGCGGGGTGACCGCGCTCAGCTTCCCCTCCAGGGAGAAGAGCTGCTCGGCGGTGGGGAAGCTGTTGCCGGGCACCGAGAGGACCGGGGTGCCGGGAGCGAGGCGGGCGGCGAGGGTCAGGACGTCGTCGCTCGGCACCTCGGCGAGCGTGAGCAGCACGCCCGCGATCGGCGGGGTGCCGGCGCTGTGCGCGGCGAGCGAGCCGACGACCAGATCGGCCCGGTCGCCCGGCGTCACGACCAGGCAGCCCGGGGTCAGCGCCTTGAGGAGGTTCGGCAGCATCGCCCCGCCGAACACGAAGTCCAGCGCGTCCCGGGCCAGCCCGGCGTCGTCGCCGAGGAGCACCCGGGCGTCGAGGGCGTGGGCTACCTGGGAGACGGTCGGCGCGGCGAGGGCGGGCTCGTCGGGCAGCACATAACAGGGGACGGGCAGCCGGGAGGCGTCGAGGCGCTCGGCTATGAGGTCGCGGTCCTCGCGGGCGACCCGGTTGGTGACCATCGCGAGGACGTCGCAGCCCAGGCCGTCGTAGGCGCGGTAGGCGTTGCGGGTCTCGGCGAGCACGGACTCGGCCGGCTGCTTGCGGCCGCCCACGACGGGGATCACGGACGCCCCGAACTCGTTGGCGAGGCGGGCGTTGAGGTTGAGCTCGTCCGGGACCTGGGTGTCGGCGAAGTCGGTGCCGAGGACGAGGACGACGTCGTAGTCCCGCGCGACGCGATGGAACCGGTCGACGAGCGTCGAGACCAGCTCGTCCGTGCCCTGTTCGGCCTGGAGGGCGGACGCCTCGTGGTAGTCCATGCCGTAGACCGTGGCCGGGTCCTGGGAGAGGCGGTAGCGGGCGCGCAGCAGCTCGAACAGGCGATCGGGACTGTGATGCACGAGGGGCCGGAAGACACCCACCCGGTCGACCTGCCGGGTCAGGAGTTCCATGACCCCCAGCTCGACGACCTGGCGGCCGTCGCCGCGGTCGATACCGGTCACGTACACGCTGCGGGTCACGCGTGCTCTCCAATCGCTGGGGCTCGGCGCCGTCATAAAAATCGCCCACCAGGGTGAGCGAAACCCTCTTGACAATACCTTTCCCGGTGGATAAGGCGCCCGTCAAAACCGGATGCGGCAGCGCACTGAGGGACGTGGAACAATCGGACAAGGCTCACCGGTATCAACAGCGAGCAGGAGACACAGCACGATGCGCATCGGAGTTCTCACCGCAGGCGGCGACTGCCCTGGCCTGAACGCCGTGATTCGGTCGGTCGTGCACCGAGCGGTCGACAACTACGGCGACGAGGTGATCGGCTTCGAGGACGGCTACTCCGGCCTGCTGGACGGCCGCTACCGTGCCCTCGACCTCGACAGCGTGAGCGGCATCCTGGCCCGCGGCGGCACCATCCTCGGCTCCTCCCGCCTGGAGCGCGACCGTCTGCGCGAGGCCTGTGAGCGGGCCGAGGACATGGTCGCGGACTTCGGCATCGACGCACTGATCCCGATCGGCGGCGAGGGCACGCTGACGGCGGCGCGGATGCTGTCCGACGCCGGTCTGCCGGTGGTCGGCGTCCCGAAGACGATCGACAACGACATCTCCTCGACGGACCGTACCTTCGGCTTCGACACGGCGGTGGGCGTGGCCACGGAAGCCATGGACCGCCTGAAGACGACCGCCGAGTCCCATCAGCGCGTGATGGTCGTCGAGGTCATGGGCCGGCACGCGGGCTGGATCGCGCTGGAGTCCGGGATGGCGGCGGGCGCGCACGGCATCTGCCTGCCGGAGCGCCCCTTCGACCCGGCGGACCTCGTCAAGATGGTCGAGGAGCGCTTCTCGCGCGGCAAGAAGTTCGCGGTGATCTGCGTGGCGGAGGGCGCGCACCCCGCCGAGGGTTCCATGGACTACGGCAAGGGCGAGATCGACCAGTTCGGCCACGAGCGCTTCCAGGGCATCGGCACGGCGCTGGCGTACGAGCTGGAGCGGCGCCTCGGCAAGGAGGCCAAGCCGGTGATTCTGGGTCATGTGCAGCGGGGTGGCGTGCCGACGGCGTACGACCGGGTCCTGGCGACCCGCTTCGGCTGGCACGCGGTGGAGGCGGCGCACCGGGGTGAGTTCGGGCGGATGACGGCTCTGCGCGGGACGGACATCGTGATGGTGCCGCTGGCGGAGGCCGTGACCGAGCTGAAGACGGTGCCGAAGGACCGGATGGACGAGGCGGAGTCGGTCTTCTAGGCCGTTTCGTATTCCTTTCGTGTTCCTTTCCGGGTCTGGTCAACCGGTGATCTCCTGGACGTTCGTCCAGAAGTGATCGACGATCCGGTCGAGGAAGTCCTGTCCCGACGCGTCCGCGCCGTTGCCGCTGCCCCAGCTGAGGGTGGCCATCATCTGCCCCTGGTACTCGCGGTGCAGCTCCTGGAGAGCGTCCTCCAGGAGCCGCCGGTCCAGGGGCACGATCTTGCCGACCGGGCGGACGTAGGCCTGCCAGCGCGTGGTGACCGCGCTGCGCAGATGCTCGGCCAGGCGTGGCTCGCGCCCGGTGACGGTGACGAAGTCCGGCAGGTCGAGTTCGAGCAGTTCGGCGAGGGCGGTGGCCTGGCGTTCGGTGCCGCGCCAGTCGTTGTTCTCCTCCATCCGCAGATAGGCGAGGATCTCCAGGCCCAGGGCGCGGGCGACGTCGTCGGGCGCGAGTCCGCGGGTGATGCGGTGCTCGCGCAGGGTCCGCGGCCGCCCGATGAGCTCACCCGGCGAACACCACAGCACGCCCGCGAGAGCGGTCAGCTCCGGGCTGGTCGGCGAGACCATGCCGCGCTCCCAGGCGACCACGAGATCCGGGGTGACGTACGGCATCCCGTACGAGGCCCGCATGCCGTAGGCGACATGCTCGGGCCCCATGTTGAGGGCGGTTCTGAGGCGACGGGCGGCGGGGGCGTTGAAGGGAGGGCCTGGCTGGTTCGGGAGAGCTGGGGGTCGGCGCACGGGGCACAACGTAGGGGCGTGCGCCGGTGGTGACTACGGTCTGTTCGGCCAGGATCACGGATTGTAGGAACGTACGGTTTCGGCCAGGGGTTCGGGTGGCTGGTGATCGACGGTCGGCGGGGTGGGGGTGGTGGTGAGGGCGGCGCGGGACGGGTGTCGCGGGCGCGGTCGGGAGGACGGCGGCTCGGGGTGGGAAGTGAACGGCAAGGTAGAGCGGCATATTCGCGAGCGCTTGCCGACGCCGGACTTCTCGGACTCCGCGAGGGTCTGGGGCGACGGAATGCCGTGGATCTCGCGTATGCGAGCGGATCTCGAAGGCGAGTGCGTCGGGGGCAACGCGGCAATCGGACGCGTGGAGGGGGAGAACGTGCGGCGCAATCCTGTCGTCTCGTTGTCCCGTTGCGATCCGGGATCGCAGGGTGGTCGGCTGGGGTGGTCGGCGGGGAGCCGTTCCGGCCGGAAGGGCTGCCGGAGGCCTGACGGCCCTCGGGCGGTTCATCCCTTCACCGCGCCGCCGAGCGCGAAGCCCCCGCCCAGCCGCCGGGCGACCAGCACGTACAGCAGGATCACCGGCGTCGAGTAGATGACGGAGAACGCGGCCAGCTGTCCGTACGCCACCATCCCCCTGTTCCCGAAGAACTCGTTGATGCTCACGCTCGCCGGCATCTGGTCGGGCGTGAGCAGCAGCATGAAGGGGACGAAGAAGTTGCCCCACATCATGACGAAGGAGAAGACCGTCACGACGGCAACTCCTGGGCCCATCAGGGGGAGCACGATGCGGATCAGGGACTGGAACGACGACGCCCCGTCCGTCCAGGCAGCTTCCTCCAGCTCCTTCGGTACGCCGTCCATGAAGTTCTTCATCAGCCAGATGGCGAAGGGGAGTTGGGACGCGGCGAAGAAGAAGATCGTGCCCTGCATGGTGTCGATGAGGTTCACCCGCACGAACAGGGCGTACACCGGGACCATGATCGCGGTGATCGGCAGGCTCGTCGCGAAGAGGATCGTCAGGAGGAAGGGGCGGTTCAGGCGGGAACGGAAGCGGGACAGGGGGTACGCCGCCAGCGCCGAGCACGCCACGGTCAGCAGGGTTCCGCCGCCGCACAGGATCAGGCTGTTGAGCAGCGGCGTGAGCGTGATCTCCGGGGTCAGGACCGCGTCGAAGTTGTCCAGGGTGAGGCCGTCGGGGGCCTTCACCCGGAGCTCCGCTCGCGGGTCCAGGGACGACAGGATCACCCACGCCAGGGGCAGCGCGAAGGCCGCGGCCACCACCAACAGTCCTGCGTCGGCGGCCAGTCGGCGGCTCGTACGGCGGCTTGGCATCGTCAGACCTCCGTCCGCAGCAGGCGCATATAGACGACGGAGAACAGCGAGCCGACCAGCAACAACAGCAGCGCCACCGCCGTGCCGTAGCCGATCATGCTGTTCTGGAAGGCCTGTTCGTACATGAAGAGCGGGAGGGTCTGGCTCTTGTCACCCGGGCCGCCTCTCGTCATCACCCAGATCAGACCGAAGACGGACAGGGTCTGGAGCGTGTTGAGCATCAGGTTCGTGCCGATCGAGCGGCGGATCATCGGCAGCGTGATGTGCCACATACGGCGCCAGCCGCCGGCGCCGTCCACCTCCGCCGCTTCTGTGATCTCCTTCGGGATCTCGTTGAGCGCCGCCGAGTAGACCAGCATGGAGAAGGCCGTGCCTCGCCATACGTTCGCGAAGGACACCGCCAGGATCGGCAGCGTGAACAGCCAGTTCTGGGACGGGAGATGGAGCGCGTCGAGGATGGCGTTGAGCGTGCCCTCCTTGCGGAAGAAGGCGTAGAGAAGGAAGCCCGCCACCACCTCCGGCAGGACCCACGCCGTGATCACTATCCCGCCGGTGAGCGTGCGGACCGGCTTCGAAGCGCGCTGCATGAGGGAGGCGAGCGCCAGGCCGAGGGTGTTCTGGCCGATCAGGGAGGAGATGACGGTGAAGACCAGCGTCAGCCAGACCGCGTTGAGGAACTCCTCGTCCTGGAAGGCCTCGCGGAAGTTGTCGAAGCCCACGAACGACGCGTGCGCCTGGCCGGTGAGCTGGAGGTCGGTGAAGGCGATGTAGGCGCAGTAGGCGATGGGGCCCGCGAGGAAGAGGAGCAGTAGGACCAGGGCGGGGGAGAGGGGGAGGAGCCGGGTGAGGCGGCGGGTGAAGGGGTGGGTGAGGGAGCGGTGGCCGGGGGGACGGCCGAGGTGGTGGTCCGGGTGACGGGCGAGGTGGTGGCCGGGGTGACGGGCGAGGGGGCCGCCGTCGCTCACTTCTGGATCACCTGGTTGTCCGTGGCCGACTTGAGCGCGTCGTCGTACGAACTCGCCGCCTCGTCCGTCGACATGTCACCGGTGGTCACACCCTCCATCGCCTCCTGAATCGCCGTGGAGACCTTCGGATACGCGGGGTAGGCAGGCCGGTAGTGCGTACTCGCGACCAGGTCGGTGAAGAACTTGATGCCGGGCTGGGCGGAGGCGTAGGCGGGGTCGCTCGCGACGTCCTTCCGGACCGCGATACCGGAGTTGGCGATGTACCACTTCTGCGCGTTCGCCTTCGTCTGCATCGTCTCGATGAACTTGAAGGCGAGGTCCGGGTTGGCCGCCTTGGCGGGGATCGCCCAGGTCCAGCCGCCGGACATGCTCACCTTGCCGGGCGCCTGGCCGTGCTGGGTGGGCATGTAGGCGAGGCCCAACTTCCGAGACCACTCGGGCCATTCGTGACCGCTGCCCGGCAGCCAGTCCTGCGGGAGCCAGGAGCCGTCCAGGTCGATGGCGAGCTTGCCCTTGGGGAGCAGATCGCCGCGGACGATCGTCTGGATGTTGGGGTCGAGGGCCGTGGAGACGTCGGGGCCGAGCTTCTCCTGGTAGACCGTCTCGACGAAATCGAGGGCGTCCTTGAAGCCCTGGCTTCCGGCGATCCACTTCTTGCTGGTGGTGTCGTAGAGGGGGTCGGTGGTGCCGTCGTTCGTGCCGTAGAGCAGCATCTCGAAGCCCTGCATGGTGGCGGCCTCGCCGGCGGGTTTGCCGGTGTAGACGTTGAGGGGCGTGACGTCGGGGACCTTGCGTTTGATGGTGCGGGCCGCGTCGAGGACTTCGTCCCAGGTCTTCGGCTGCCAGTCGGTGGGGAGGCCGGCCTTCGCGAAGATGCCCTTGTCGAACCAGAGGCCCCGGGTGTCGGTGCCGTCCGGGACGCCGTACGTCTTTCCGTCCTCGGCCTTGGCCGCCGTCTTCGCCGTGTCGATGAACTGGGCCCAGTCGGGCCACTTGGCGAGGTAGTCGTCCAGCGGCTTCAAGTACCCGCTGGTGATGTCGGAGTTGATGAGGAAGGTGTCCTCGTAGACCAGGTCCGGGGCGGTCTTGGGGGAACGGAGCATCTGCTGGACCTTGGTGTAGTACTCCGAGTCCGGGGCCTTGACGGGGATGAACTCGACCTTCTTGCCGGGGTTTTCCTTCTCGAACTGCGTCTTGATGCCGGCGAGGAACTCGTCCATCACCTTGATGGAGTTGTCCGTTGACTGCTTGAAGGAGACCTTGAGCGTGTCGGGGTCGGATCCGGACGAGCCGCTGCACGCGGTGAGGGTCGCTGCGGCGGTGAGGGTGGAGACGAGGAGTACGGCGGCGGTGGGGCGCACGGGCATGACCTCCTGCGGGCTCACGTGGGGGTGGCGCCGGGATGGTTGCCCCGTGAAGGTAGGAGGGGTGGTCTAGTCAGGTCAATGCGTCTGCGGCGGATTGGGCGTCGGCGGCGTCGGCGGGGGCGTTGGCGCGGGTGAATGCGTTGGCGGCTTCAAGGTAGGCGGGGCGGGCCTGGGCGGGACGGCCGGCGGTCTGATGGAGGATGGCCAGGTTGTAGAGGGCCAGCCCCGCGCTGTACCAGTCCTCGCACTCCCGGGCGATCTCCAGGGATGTGCCGTACGCCTCGACCGCCTCCTCAACCCGGCCTGCCTGCTCCAGGGCGATGCCGAGGCCGTTCCACGCGCTCGCCTCGCGGGTGCGGTCCCCGACAGCCTGGTACAAGTCGCGGGCCCGGGTGTGGGCCTGCACCGCCTCCTCCACCCCACCTGCCTCCCGCAGGGCAACGCCGAGATTGTTCCACGCGACCGCCTCGCGGGTGCGGTCCCCGACAGCCTGGAACAGGTCGCGGGCCCGGGTGTGGGCCTGCACGGCCTCCTCCACCCCACCCGCCTCCCGCAAGGCGAGGCCAAGGCCGCTCCACGCGCCCGCCTCACCGGAACGGTCCCCGACGTCCTGGTACAGGTCGCGGGCCCGGGTGTGGGCCTGCACCGCCTCCTCCACCCGGCCCACCTCCCGCAGGGCGTTGCCGAGGTTGTTCCACGCGCCCGCCTCGTCCAGCCGGTCACCCGTCCGCCTGGCCGCCTCCCGCCGTGCCTCCGCCACCGCGATCCAGTCGTCGAAATACCGCCGCCAGGCCAGATACTCCGCCAGACACAAGGCCAGCCGCACCGCCTCCCGCGCGAACCGCTCCTCCCGCCCCCACCCCACCGCCGCCACCAGCCCAGCCCGCTCCCCGTCGAACCACGCCAACGCCTCCCCCCGCCCCCCGAACCGCTCCGGCACTGGCATCCCCGGCAACCACCGCAACCGGTCATCCGCCGCATCCGCCCACCGCACAAACCACCCCAACACCCGCTCCCGAGCCCCCTCCCCCTCCTTCCGCAACTCCGCATCCCCCGACACCAAATCCGCACCGAACGCTCGCACCAGGTCATGCAGCCGCCAGCGCACGTCCTCTCCTGCGACCGGTACTGGTGTGACCAGACAGGCGGCAGCCAGCCCCTCCAGCAGGGTGAGCGTCCGGCTGTCGGAGAGCCCGGCCAGCGCTGCCGCCGCCTCGCCGCTGACCTCGGCCGTAGGAGCCAAGGACAGCAAGCGCAACAACCGCGCCTGATCCGAAGGGAGTTGACCGTAAGCCGCCTCCAATACAGGGCGTGCCCCGAGCACCCGCATCCGGTCTCCGTCCCCGCCCAGCTCCTTCGCCAGCGAACCGATGCTTCGATACCGCCGCTCCCGCAGCATGCCGACCGTCAGGCGCAGCGCCAGCGGATGATGTCCGCACAGCGTTCCGAGTTCGGCAACGGCTTTCGGCTCGCGCAGTACCCGGTCGTCTCGCGGATCGGTGAGCTGGAGGGACTTGGTGAGGAGGTCGGCCGCCGCCTCCGGTGTCAGGACATCGAGGTCGAGCAGTCGTGCGTCCAGGGCGGTGAGCCGTCCTCGGGACGTGATCAGTACCCGGTGATGGTCGGTACCGGGGAGGAGGGGTGTGAGCTGGGCGGGGTCCGAGGCGTTGTCGAAGAGCAGCAGCGTCGAGGGACGTTCGTCGAGCAACGCCTGATAGAGGGCGTATTGGCTCGCCGACGTCTGGGGAAGGTCCGTACCGCACACGCCCAGGCCGTCCAGCAATGCCACCAGCGCCTGGTCCGCCGTCACCGGGTCGTCGTCGTACCCGCGGAAGTCGACGAACAGCGTCCCGCCCGGAAACCATCCGTTCCGCACCGCCTGCCGTGCCGCGTACACCGCCAACGACGTCTTCCCGATCCCGCCCAGCCCCGACACCGCGCAGATCAGCACGGGCAAGTCGGAATCGGCGGCCGGATTCAGCACCGGCATCAGCTCGGCGAGGTCGCCGTCCCGCCCCGTGAATCCCGCGGGCACCGCTGGTAGTGCGGCGGTCGCCACCGGCACCGGGCCGTGGACCGACCTGCGCGTCGAACTACCGCTCTCCCCACTTCTTCGCGGTGAACGGCCCGTTGAAGGTGCTGCCCCGGAAGTCGAGGTGGTCCCCGCCGTATGTGCCCGCGGAATGGGGACCCTCCTGGTCGGAGTCGTCGCCCTCGCGTCCGGCAGACCCCGCCCGACCCCCGAACGGCCGCAACTCCCGCAACACCGCCACCACCGCCGAAGCCGCACTCGCCGCGGCCCTCGGCTGCCAACCCGCCCCGTCCACCCGGGACTTGTCCCCGTCGGCCCGATCGCTGATCCCCCGGATCACCAGCGCGTCCCCACCGGCGAGATCGACCGCGCTCACCACCCCCGCGCCCTCCATCTCGATGGCGGCCGCGTCGTTGTAGTACTTCTTCAAATGCTCGGCCAGCGCGGACTCCGACGCCGCCAGTACGACGTCCCCGGCCGCGATCGGCTTCAAATGCGCCCGAGGATCATCCCGAAGGGCGTCCTGCGCCGCCGCCCGCAACCGATGCGAGGCACGCCAGGCCTCCGGTCGTACATGGAAGCCGTCCGGGGTCTCCTTGCCGCCGTGCACCGCGTACACCTTGGTCGCGACGACGACGTCCCCCAGCGCGATGTCGTCCTTCAGACCGCCGGCGACCCCGACGAAGAACACGGCGTCGGGCTCCAGCCATGTCATCACCCGCTCCGTCAGGGCGGCGGCGGTCAGGTTGCCCTCGCCCATCTGCACCAGGGCGACCGACCATGGTGTGCCCGCCAAGGTCCCGACCTCGGCACGAGTGCCGCGCGGGTGCTCCCGCTTGTGGATGTCCGTCAGGTGTCCCCGTACGGCCGTGTACTCCAGGGACAACGCGGTCAGCACCGCCACGGTGGGTCCTGTCACTCACCCAAGGTACGGCCAAGTGGTCTGTGCGGGAGGCTAGATGAGGTGGTCTGCTTTGCCCGCCTTGATGTCGCGGATGAGGGTGCGGAGCGCTTCGCGGGTGTCGGTGAGGTAGGTGTCCTCGTGACCGGCAACGGCTATGTAGGCGTTGCCGTGGGGGTCGGTGCCGAGGCGGAAGCAGTTGTTGCCCTCGGCGCAGAAGGGCTCTTCCCAGGTGATGTCCGGCATGAGTTGCTCCTACAGGTCGTTGGCGATGGAGTGCATGAGGTCGCGTGAGTCCTTGGGGCTCAGCGTGTGGGCCTGCCACCAGTCCATGTGGGACTGGTACTTGGCGAGCTGGGCCTGCGAGTGAGTGAACTCGCCGCCGTGGGCTGAGTCCAGTTGCACGGTGTCGAGCTGCGGGGTCGGGCCGTGGGCGTACAGCACGGCGTGCCCGGCGCCGGGGAAGGCGCCGGCCTCGACGGGGAGTACGCGAAGCTCGACAGCGTCGCGCTCGGAGACCTGGCAGAGGTGGTGCAGTTGCTCGCGCATCACGCGACGCCCGCCGAACTGCATGCGCAGGGCCCACTCGTGGACGTACGCCACGTACTCGACGGGGTCCTCGCGGTCGAGAACCTGCTGACGCCGTAGTCGCTGTACGACGCGGAGTTCGACCTCGGAATCGGGCAGGGGCGGCAGCGCGGCGGCGAAGACGGCGCGAGCGTACTCGCCGAGTTGCAGCAGGCCGGGGATGTGTACGGTCTGGTAGCTGCGCAGTCGGCTGGCGTACCACTCCAACTCGGCGACATCGAGCAGACCTTGGGGGAGGACGCCCCTGTACTGCTGCCACCAGCCCCGCTTGCGTACGTCAGCCATGGCGACGAGTGCTTCGATGTAAGGCTCGTCCGCGCAATCGTAGTTGCTGGCGAGTATCCGGATGCGTTCGGGTGTGGTGCCCCGGACGCCCGACTCCATGTTGGACACCTTCGTGCGGTCCAGCCCCAGCAGTCCGGCTGCGTACTCCGTGGTCTGCCCAGCGGCCAGACGCATCCTGCGCAGCTCGGCACCCAGGCGTTTCTGACGCTCCGTCGGTGCGGGACGTGTCGGCATCAGTGCCCCTTCTTCCCGGTTGGTCGGGGTCAGTCTGCCCTGTGTGCTGCGCACGGGTCCAATGTGAAGTAGGCAATGTGTAGAAGTAGGTGGCACATGTGCCCATCTTCCCTCTACTGTCAGTGATGAGTCGCTCACGGCGTGACATCGCCGGAAGTGCATCGCACGAGCCTGCCTGCGCTCGCGCGACAGGCCACCGGTCGTGCCGTGACTCATCCAATGCCCGCATCAATAGAGGGAGTTGCCATGCCCGCTGCGCTGACCGTCTCGGCCTGCCCCGTCTCTACCGACGAGCACGAGGCTGCGCCGCCGTGCCCCGATGGCCTCGCGTATAGCCTCACGCTGCCTGCCCAGCCGATGAGTTCCCGCGTCGCGCGGGCCGCGACCCGCGTTGCCCTCCAGGCGCACGGGTTGGGCGACATGACGGAGGCGGTGGTGCAGGTGGTGGGTGAACTGGCCGCGTGTGCGTACCGGTTCACGCCCGACGACGACGCGTACCTGTCGCTGCGGTTCAGGGACGGTGCGTTGCGGGTGATCCTCTACGACGGGCATCCCCGGCACAGCCACCCGAGGGTCGTGGCGGCGTGCGATGCGCGGCGGCGGGCGGCGCTGCGGGTGTTGGGGTGCGTGGTGCGGGCGTGTGAGGGGGAGTGGGGGTTCGGGGAGGCTCGGGAGCCCGGGGGCGGGACGCGGATGTGGGCGGTGGTGCCTTGGGGTGGGGCTCGGGGGTATGCGGGGGTGGGGTGAGGGGTGGGCTATTCCGGGAGGGCGGTGGCTTGGGTGCGGGCTAGTGCGGCTTTGTCGGGGGCGTTGGCTCGGGTAAATGCGTCGGCGGCCTCGAGGTAGGCGGGGCGAGCCTGGGCGGGGCGGCCGGCGGTCTGATGGAGGAGGGCCAGGTTGTAGAGGGCCAGCCCGACGCCGTACCAGTCCTCGCACTCCCGAGCGATCTCCAGGGACGTGCCGTACGCCTCAACCGCCTCGCCCACCCGTCCCGCCTCCTCCTGGGCGACGCCGAGGTTGTTCCACACGCTCGCCTCGCGGGTGCGGTCACCGGCGGCCTGGTACAGGTCGCGGGCCCGGGTGTGGGCCTGCACCGCCTCCTCCACCCGACCCGCCTCCCGCAGGGCGAGGCCGAGGTTGTTCCACGCCATCGCCTCGCCGGGGCGGTCACCGGCGGCCTGGTGCAGATCGCGGGCCCGGGTGAGGGCCTGCACCGCCTCCTCCACCCGACCCGCCTCCCCCAAGGCGTTGCCGAGGCCGTTCCACGCGCTCGCCTCGCGGGGGCGGTTCCCGGCGGCCTGGTGCAGGTCGCGGGCCCGGGTGTGGGCCTGCACCGCCTCCTCCACCCGTCCCGCCTCCCGCAGGGCAACGCCGAGGTTGTTCCACGCGCCCGCCTCGTTCAGCCGGTCACCCGTCCGCCCGGCCGCCTCCCGCCGCGCCTCCGCTACCGCGATCCAGTCGTCGAAATACCGCCGCCAGTACAGATACTCCCCCAGACACAAGGCCAGCCGCACCGCCTCCTGCGCGAACCGCTCCTCCCGCCCCCACCCCACCGCCGCCACCAGCCCGGCCCGCTCCCCGTCGAACCACGCCAACGCTTCCCCCCACTCCCCGAACCGCTCCGGCACTGGCATCCCCGGCAACCACCGCAACCGGTCATCCGCCGCATCCGCCCACCGCAGATACCACCCCAGCACCCGCTCCCGAGCCGCCTCCCCCTCCTCCCGCAACCCCGCATCCCCCGACACCACACCCACCCCAAACGCCCGCACCAAATCATGCAAACCCCACCGCACGGCAGAGTCCCGGCCGTCGACGCAACGCACCGGCAAGACCAGATGAGCGGCGGCGAGGTCCTCCAACAACCCCAGCGCCACCGGCTCTTCGAGATCGGCCAGCGCGCAGATCGCCTCCGTGCTGGTATCCGCCCCCGGTGCCAGTGCGAGCAGGCGCAGCAACCGGGCCTGTGCGGGCGGGAGTCGGCGGTACGACGTCTCCAGAACCGGGCCCAGGACCAGCGACCGGCCGTACACGTCCTTCCCGGGGCTGCCCTTATCGAGTACGGCTGTCGGGTCTGCCGCACCCCGGATCTCGGTCACGAGGGAAGCGATGTCCCGATGGCGCCGCCGACGCAGCATGCCCGCGGCGATCTGCAACGCCAAGGGCAAATGGCCACAAAGCTCGGTCAGTTCGTGCAGCGCGTCGGCTTCCCGGGCCGGTCGGTCGTCGCGTTCGTCGGTGTCGAGCACGGCGCGCGTCAGCAGCGACTCCGAGTCGCCCGGGGTGAGGGTTTCAAGGTCGATGAGCCGGGCCGGGAGGGCGTCGGAGCGGTCCCGGGAAGTGATGATCACCCTGTGGTGGTCCGTGCCCGGCAGTAGGGGCAGGTACTGGGACGGATCCGAGGCGTTGTCCAGGATCAGCAGTGTTCGGTTCCGTCGCTCGGTCAGGAGGGCGTGATACGCGTCGTACTGGCGGCGCGCTGTCGGCGGCAGATCGGGCCCCCGCACGCCCATCGCGTCCAGAAGCGCCAGCACAGCCTGATCCGCCGTCATCGGAGCGTCGTCGTAACCCCGCAGGTCCACGAAGAGGAACCCGCCCGGGAACCAGCCCCTCGCCCGTGCCCGGTGCGCCGCCTCGACCGCGAGCGCGGTCTTGCCGATGCCGCCCATGCCGGTGACGGTGAAGATGAGGAGCGGGGGTGCGGGGGCGTCGTCTTCCGTCGGGGCCAGGTGGGGGAGCAGGCGGTCCAGGTCCGCCTTGCGACCTGTAAAGCTCGGTGGACGGGGTGGCAGCGTCGCGCTCGCCTGTGGGGCCGGGCCGTGGGCGGCGCCCCGGTTACCGCTGCTGCTGCCTGTCGGTCTTGCCGGTGACGGGGCCGTAGAAGGTGCCGCCCCGGAAGTCGATGTGGTCTCCGCCGTACGTCGTTCCGCCGCCTTCCCCGCGTTCTTGGGGACGCTCCTCGGAGTCGGCGGAACCCTCGCGGGGCCGGTGCTTGGTCAGTACGGCCATCGTGACAGCCGCAGCTTGCTTCGCCGCCAGCTGCTGTGAACCCGCCGCGTCGGCCTTGGACTTGCCCGCGTCGGCGTGGTCGCTGATGCCGCGGATGACCAGGGCGTCCAACTGGCCGTTGAGATGGGCGGCTTGGGCGGCGCCGGAGCCCTCCATCTCGATCGCGCCGGCGTCGTTGTAGTTCCGGCGGATGAAGTCGGCGATCTCGGACTCGCTGTCGGCCAGGACGATGTCGCCGGTGGCGATCGGCAGGAAGTGCGCGCGTACGTCGGGCATGTCCCGTACCGCCGAACGGGCCGCCTGTTCCAGGGCGAGGGAACTCGGGAGCGCGCGGGGGCGGACCAGGAGGCCCTCTGGCGTCTGCTTGCCGCCGTGGATCTCGTACACCTGCGTGCCCACGACCACGTCGCCGATCTCCAGGTCGTCCTTGAGGCCGCCGGCGACACCGACGAAGAAGACGGCCTGCGGGTGCAGCCAGTTGATGAGCTGGGTGGTGAGGGATGCGGCACGCTCGGCGCCGACGCCCAGTTCGGAGAGGGCGATCTGCCAGGGCGTGTTGGGGAGTTGGCCCTTCTCCACGCGGAGCCCGCCGCTGTGTACGTGCTCCTCGCGATCCTCGACATGTGCGCGGACGGCCGTGTATTCGAGGGGGAGCGCGGTCAGGATGAGGGCGGTGGGCTGGGTCTTCGGCACACTCTCAAAGTACTGCGGGGGAAGGGGATCGGGTGCCGGAACAGGGTGTCACCGTCGGGCAGTTGCTGATCGTCGAGTATCAGACCATCAAGGACGAGCAGAAGGCACGGATCGGGTTCCGGGACAACCTGCTGTATGTGACCCTCGCCGTCGTGGCCGCCGTCATCGCCGCCGCCGCGCAGGCCAAGCAGGCGTCGATGCTGCTTGCCCTGCCTCCGGTGTGTGTCGTGCTCGGGTGGACCTACCTGGTGAACGACGACAAGATCTCGGCGATCGGTGCGTATGTCCGGGCGGACCTCGGACCCCGGCTTGCGGCGCTTGCCGAGCCGGGTGGGGGATTCCAGGCGTTCGGGTGGGAGACCGGGCACTCGGGGGATCCTCGGCGGAAGTCCCGCAAGGCGATTCAGCTGGTAGTCGACCTGACGGCCTTCTGTGCGGTGCCGATCGCGGCGCTGGTCGTGTTCTGGGTCGGTGGGGAGGGCGGTGAATTGCTCGTCGTCCTGTCGGTGGTGGAGGCGCTGGCCGTGGTCGGGCTCGGGGTGCAGGTCGTGGTGTATGCGAGGGCGGCGCGAACTGGGGTGTGACGCCGTACCGTTGACCTACGGGTGCGAGCGCGAGGACCGGGGGACGGAACGGCGCATGAGAGCGGCTTTACTTGCGGCCCTGGGCGAAGGCGCGGGCGGAGAGGCCGGGCGGCGGGCCGTTGAGGAACTGGCGCGGCTGCTTGGGCAGGGTGCGAGTGACTCGGCGTGGGTGCTCGCCGAGGCGGCCGCCGGCACGGACCGGGAGGACGCGGTACGGGCCTGGGGTGACCGGGTGGCGGAGCTGCTCGGCGCCGATCCGAGGGTCGCGGGTTCCGTCGCGGCGGCCATGGAGCGGCATGCGCCGGGTAGTACCGCGGCCTGGTATCGGGGCGATCACACCGACTTCCGGGGCGGGGTGTTCCTGCGCGAGGTGATCGGCGTACAGGTCGTGATCCAGCAGGCAGCCGCGGCGCCGCAGGCACTGGCCTCGCTGCCGTTGCGGCCCGGTGGGTTCACGGGGCGGGGCGCGGAGACCGCTGAGCTGCTGCGTGCGCTCGATGACTCTGCCGCGGTCGTGGTCACTGCCGTGTCCGGGCTCGGTGGGATCGGCAAGACCGCGCTGGCCGTCGAGACCGCGCATCTGGCGTGCGGGAAGGGGTGGTTCCCGGGCGGGGTGCTCTTCGTGGACCTGCATGGGTACGACGACCGGCCCGTCAGCGCGGACCAGGCGCTTCAGTCACTGTTGCGGGCCCTTGGGGTTCCGCCAGAGCACATTCCGGCCACGGCCGACGATCGGGCGGCTCTCTACCGGTCGGGGACGCTTGTGATCTTCTTGACCGGGCGCTGCGTATCGCCTGCCCTGGGGACAGCCGTGTGACGGACGATGCGTCGGCGGCCGTACGACTCGCCGAACTGTGTGGGCATCTGCCGCTGGCCCTGCAGATCGCGGCGGCGCTGCTGGTGGACGACGTCGATATGCCGGTCGCGGAGCTTGTCGGCGAGCTTGAGGCGTCGCGGGACAGGCTCGTTCACCTCCATGACGGCGAGCGCAGTGTCCGCGCCGCCTTCGAGTTGTCCTATCGCCGGTTGTCTGTCGAACAGGCCCGTCTCCTGCGGCTTCTTGCCCTCGCGCCGGGGGCTGAGGTGAGCGATGAGGTCGCCGCCGTATTGGTGGGGGCCGAGGCTCCACCGCGGGGGGAGTTGAAGGCGCTGGCCCGAGCGCACCTTGTCGAGCGGGGGAGTGGGCGCGGGTGGTGGCGGCTGCATGACTTGGTGCGGGCGTTCGGGGTGGGTGTGGTGGCGGGGGATGCGGGGTTGTGGGAGGAGGGGGAGGTGGCTCGGGAGCGGGTGCTGGGTTGGTATCTGCGGTGGGCTGCGGCGGCGGATGACCGGTTGCGGTGGTTGCCGGGGAGGGAGGTGCCGGAGCGGTTCGGGGGGAGGGGGGAGGCGTTGGCGTGGTTCGACGGGGAGCGGGCTGGGCTGGTGGCGGCGGTGGGGTGGGGTCGGGAGGAGAGGTTCGCGCGGGGGGCGGTGCGGCTGGCCTGGCGTCTGGGGGTGTATCTGGACTGGCGGCGGTATTTCGACGACTGGATCGCGGTGGCGGAGGCGGGGCGGGATGCAGCTGGGCGGGCGGGTGACCGGCTGGACGAGGCGGTCGCGTGGGACCACCTCGGCAGCGCCCTGTGGGAGGTGGGTCGGGGGGAGGAGGCGGTGCAGGCCCTCACCCGGGCCCACGGCCTGTTCCAGGACGTCGGTGACCGCCCCGGCGAGGCGACGGCGTGGAACAACCTCGGCCTCGCCCTGCGGGAGGTGGGTCGGGTGGACGAGGCGGTGCAGGCCCACACCCAGGCCCGCGACCTGCACCAGGCCGTCGGGGACCGCCCCGGCGAGGCGAGCGCGTGGGACGGCCTCGGCGTCGCCTTGCGGGAGGTGGGTCGGGGGGAGGAGGCGGTGCAGGCCCACACCCGGGCCCGTGACCTGTTCCAGGACGTCGGGGACCGCCCCGGCGAGGCGGTGGCGTGGAACAACCTCGGCCTCGCCCTGCGGGATGTGGGTGGGGTGGAGGGGGCGGTCGAGGCGTACGGCACATCCCTGGAGATCGCTCGGGAGTGCGAGGACTGGTACAGCGCGGGGGCGGCCCTCTACAACCTGGCCGGCCTCCACTCGACCGCCGGCCGTCCGGACCAGGCCCGCCCCGCCTACCTCGAGGCCGCCGACACCTACACCCGAGCCAACGCCCCCGACAAAGCCGCCCAAGCCCGCACCCAAGCCGCCGCCCTAACCGCCCCCACCCCTAACGCCTCCCCACCCCCCGCCCCCACCGATACACCAACTCCGGCCTCCCCACCTGCCCATAAACCGGCGCCCGCTCAGCCCTCCCCGCCTCCACCAGATGCTCCAGATACCGCCGAGCAGTGATCCGCGAGATCCCGACCCCCTCGGCCAGCCCCGTCGCCGTAAGCCCCTCCTCCGCCTCCCGCAGCGCAGCCGTCACCCGTTCCAGAGTCGGCGCACTCAACCCCTTGGGCAGCGCCGCAGGCGAGGGCGCCCGCAACGAAGCCAACGCCCGGTCCACCTCGTCCTGCCCGCTCGCTTCCCCCACCGCCGCATGGAACTCGGCGTACCGCACCAGCCGATCCCGCAGCGTGGCGAACGTGAACGGCTTCAGTACGTACTGCACGACCCCCAGCGACACGCCCTCCCGCACCACCGTCAGATCCCGCGCCGACGTCACCGCTATCACGTCCGCCTGATGCCCCGCCGCCCGCAACGACCGCGCGAACTGCAACCCGTGCACATCCGGCAGATGCAGATCCAGCAGCAGCAGATCCACCGGCGTACGGTCCAGCAGCCGCCGCGCCTCCGCTCCCGTGTGCGCCTTGCCGACCGCGACGAACCCCGGTACCCGGCCCACGTACATCACATGTGCGTCCGCGGCCACCGGGTCGTCCTCGACGACCAGGACGCGGATCGGCTCTGGCTGGGTCGTCATGCGTCGCCTCCGGATGCGGTACCTCGCACAGCGCGCCGCTCGGTCCCGGCCGGTACGGCAGCTGTCGTCGACGCATCTTCGACCATGCCCGCGGTCGCCGTGTCCCCGGCATCCCGCAACGGCACCCGTACCTCGAACTCGGCGCCGCCCTCTTCGGCCGCCGCCACAGCCAATGTCCCCTCATGCCGCGCAACCGCCTGCCGCACCAGAGCCAAGCCCAGCCCCCGTCCACCAGGCCCCGCCGGCTTCGTCGAGAACCCCCGCTGGAACACCGCCTCCGCATGCGCCGGGTCCACCCCCGCGCCCGTGTCCGCGACCCGCAGCACCAGCTCGCCACCGTCCGTGTACGCGGTCACCGTCACCCGCGCCCCCACGCTGCCCTGCGCCGCATCCACCGCGTTGTCGATCAGGTTCCCGAGGATCGTCACCAGGTCCCGGGCCGGGAGGGAGGGCGGCAGCAGACCGTCGTCCAGCCGGCTGTCCTCCGACACCACCAGCTCCACACCCCGCTCGTTCGCCTGTGCCGTCTTCCCCAGCAACAGCGCGGCCAGCACCGGCTCACTCACCGCCGCCACCACCTGATCCGTCAGCGCCTGCGCCAACTCCAACTCAGCCGTCGCGAAGTCCACCGCCTCCTCCGCCCGCCCCAACTCGATCAGGGAGACGACCGTGTGGAGGCGGTTCGCGGCCTCGTGCGCCTGCGACCGCAGCGCCTGAGTGAAACCGCGCTCCGAGTCCAACTCGCCCATCAACGACTGAAGTTCCGTCACATCCCGCAGCGTCACGACCGTCCCCCGCCGCTCACCCCCCGACACCGGCGACGTGTTCACCACCAGCACCCGGTCCGCCGCCAGATGCACCTCATCGACCCTCGGCTCCGACGCCAGCAGCGCTCCCGTCAGAGGTGCGGGAAGGCCCAGGTCAGCTACGGACTGACCGACGACATCCCCGGGCACCCCCAGCAGCTCCCGCCCCCCGTCATTGATCAACGCCACCCGGAACTGGCCGTCCAGCATCAGCAGCCCCTCGCGCACCGCGTGCAGCGCGGCCTGGTGGTAGTCGTGCATCCGGCTCAGCTCGGCCGCGTTCATGCCATGGGTGTGGCGGCGGAGGCGGGCATTGATGGCGTACGTGCCGATCGCGCCCAGCGCCAGCGCGCCTCCCGCCACTCCCAGCAGCGCCGTGAGCTGGCCCTGCACCCGCTTGCTGATCGCCTCCACCTTGATGCCCGCGCTGACCAGGCCGATGACCTTGCCGTCCTCCATGATCGGCGTGACCGCGCGGACCGAGCGGCCGAGGGTGCCGGTGTAGGTCTCGGTGAAGGACTCGCCGGCCAGGGCCGGGCCGATCCGGCCCAGGAACTTCTTGCCGATCTCCGACTCCGTGGGGTGGGTCCAGCGGATGCCGTGCGTGTTCATGATCGTCACGAAGTCGACGTCGGCGTCGCGCATCACTCGGAGCGCGTACGGCTGGAGCCGCGCCGAGGGGTCGGAGGTGTGGATCGCCTGCCGTACGGACGGGGAGTCCGCGACCGCGCCCGCCACCGCCATGGCCTGGCGGCCCGCCGCCTCCTCGGCCTGGCTGCGGTCGCTGACGTACGTGAACAACGCGTAGCCCGCCACCAGCACCGCTATGAGCACGGCCTGCATGGCGAACAGCTGGCCGGCCAGGCTGCGGGGACGGGGGACGGGGATGCGCATGTCGTCAGTGTGCCTCCGACGTTAAGTGTGAACTAAATGAACGGAAGGGTGACCGCCCTCACAGGGCAGGAGATAGTCACCGCAATCCCTTAAACAGCCCGGACGTGAGCCGCACTCCGGTCATGCCGACGAAGACGTCAAGGAGGGCAGCCGTGGCCGCCAGCACCCCCGCAGCACCCGATACGGCACCCAAGGTCAAGGTCAAGAAGGACCGGACCCACTATCTCTACATCGCGGTGATCGTCGCGGTCGCCCTCGGCATCCTCGTCGGCATGGTCGCCCCGGACTTCGCCGTCGAGCTGAAGCCGATCGGTACCGGCTTCGTGAGCCTGATCAAGATGATGATCTCGCCGATCATCTTCTGCACGATCGTCCTGGGTATCGGGTCGGTACGGAAGGCCGCCAAGGTGGGCGCCGTCGGCGGTATCGCCCTCGGCTACTTCATGGTCATGTCGCTCGTCGCGCTCGGCATCGGTCTGATCGTCGGCAACATCCTGGACCCGGGCACCGGGCTCGCCGTCACCGACGCCGTCAAGGACGTCGGCCACGCCCAGGTCGACGCGGAGGCCAAGGACACCACCGAGTTCCTGCTCGGCATCATCCCGACCACCTTCGTCTCCGCCTTCACCGAGGGCGAGGTCCTCCAGACCCTGCTCATCGCCCTGCTGGCGGGCTTCGCGCTGCAGGCCATGGGCTCTTCCGGGCAGCCGATCCTGCGCGGTGTCGAGCACATCCAGCGGCTCGTCTTCCGGATCCTTGCCATGGTCATGTGGGCCGCCCCGATCGGCGCCTTCGGCGCGATGGCCGCCGTCGTCGGTTCGGCGGGCGTGGACGCGCTGAAGGATCTCGCCCTTCTCATGGTGGGCTTCTACCTCACCTGCTTCCTGTTCGTCTTCATCGTGCTCGGAGCGCTGCTGCGGGTGTTCGCGGGCCTGAACATCCTCAAGCTCTTCAAGTACCTGGGCCGCGAGTTCCTGCTGATCCTCTCCACCTCCTCCTCCGAGTCCGCGCTGCCGCGGCTCATCGCGAAGATGGAGCACATGGGCGTCAGCAAGCCCGTCGTCGGCATCACCGTCCCGACCGGCTACTCCTTCAACCTCGACGGCACCATGATCTACATGACCATGGCCTCGCTGTTCATCGCCGACGCCATGGGTACGCCGATGTCGCTCGGTGAGCAGATCCCGCTGCTGCTCTTCCTGTTCGTCGCCTCCAAGGGCGCCGCCGGTGTCACCGGTGCCGGTCTCGCGACCCTGGCCGGTGGTCTTCAGTCGCACAAGCCCGCCCTGGTGGACGGCCTCGGCCTGATCGTCGGCATCGACCGCTTCATGAGCGAGGCCCGCGCCCTCACCAACTTCGCGGGCAACGCCGTCGCCACGGTCCTGATCGGCACCTGGACCAAGGAGATCGACCGCGGCCGGGTCGACCAGGTGCTCGCCGGTCAGCTGCCCTTCGACGAGAAGACGCTGCTCGACGAGGACGGCGAGGGTGACGGTGCCGGAGACGTCCACGCGGACCTGCCGGAGCAGGGCGGCGAGAAGGAACTCGCGAAGGCCTGAGCCCCCCTGGGCCCACTGAAATGTCCGGGCGGCTGAGTAGCTCCCCCGTCGCTCAGCCGCCCGGACCCGCAACACCCCCGGCGGTCCCCTCACCGAACTCTTACCCGCCCCCACTAGCCTGCCGCGCCTGCCCCCAACAGGCGCGGCAGGCTCGTTCGGCGTTCGTGGAAGGCACGGGGGATGGCGATCGACTGGGACCGGCGCACCTGCGCGCGGCGCGGGCATGTGACGTACGCGCCGGACGACCCCCGGCTGCGGATCCGGCTGCGTGCCGACACCGCGCTCGGCGAGGTCTGGCGGTGTCTGCGCTGCGGTGACTTCGTGCTCGGCGAGCCGCACGGCTCGGGTCCGGCCGCCGAGGCGCCGCTCGTGCCGCGCGGCAAGGTGCTGCGGGATCTGTTCGTGCTGCGCTTCCTCGCGATCGAGCGGGCCGTGCGCGGCGTGTTCATCGTGCTGGTCGCGGCGGCCGTGTGGAAGTTCAGCAACTCCCAGGACGCGGTGCGCCGGCTCTTCGACGAGTACCTGGACGTCTTCCGCCCGGTCTTCCGGCACTTCCACTACGACCTCGACCATTCACCGGTCGTCGGCACCCTCCAGAAGACCTTCGGGTACAAGCACAGCACCCTGGTCCTGGTCGCGGTGTTGCTCCTGGCCTACGCGCTCATCGAGCTCGTCGAGGCGGTCGGGCTCTGGTACGCCAAGCGCTGGGCGGAGTATCTGACGGTCGTCGCCACGGCCGCCTTCCTCCCCCTGGAGATCTACGAACTCACCGAGCACATCAGCTGGTTGAAGATCGCCACCCTGGTCCTCAACATCCTCGCCGTGCTCTACATCCTGCTCACCAAGCGGCTGTTCGGGCTGCGCGGCGGCCACCGGGCCTTCGAGGCGGAACGCCGGAGCGCGTCCCTGCTGGAGGTCGAGGAGGCGGCGAGGGTGCCCGCCTGACCCGGCGGGTCGTCGGGCACAGAGGTCCGTGAACTCTCCCTCGTCCACGGACATCGAGTGGTACTGGTCGGCTCACCAGTCGTCGTCGACGTCGAAGTTCGCGTCGATCGGCGTACCGTCGTCCAGGAACGCCGCCACCAGGTACGTGCCGGCGGAGACGAGCCGAGTGTAGAGCCGCTCCGCGAGCTGCCAGCTCTCCACGTCGTAGGAGCGGGATACGGCGGTGAGTATCGCCGGTGCCTTGTCGACGGCACCCGGATCCGGACGGCCCAGGTACAGGGAGACGCTCATCTCGCTGTTCTCGAACCAGTACCGCCACTCGTCACCGTCGGCTGACTCGGCTACGGGCACGTCGAGGGGGACGCGCAGCGTCGTGGCGACGTCTTGCCACAGCTCCCCGGCGAACCGCCGCCACTCGTCGGTCTCCCGCGCTGGTCCGACGTAGAGTTCGAAATCCTTCTTGAAGCCGACGTGTGCTTCGAAAACGCCCACCTTCATATCCATTTCCGGTCGTGAGAGACACGGGGGGAGCCGGTCGTCCCGGCACCCCCCGCGTGGTCCTCTCTTATACCTCGTGGTCGACCACGTAGTCCCTGCCGATGAACACGACGCGTTCCACGGTCCCCTTGGGGTTCCACTGCCGCAGGGCGTCGCTCACACCGTCCTCGTCCATTCCGACGGGACGCAGATCCACATAGACGACGTCGACCTGCTGTTCGCGGTCGGCCTTCTTCAGGTGCTTGGCGAGCTGATTGGTGTTCGAGCCCCGGGGCACCTTGAACTCGGCCCGTTTGTCGTCGACCCAGGCGTCTCCCGCGTGGGGTGCCTGCTGGTCGTCGTTGCGGGACATGACGTCATGTCCCATGACGGCCAGGGTGAGGGCCAACTGGAACTCGGCGTCGTCGGAGAAACCGAATTCGCTCGCGGAGCGCTTCGTGTTCTTGCGCTTCCAGGATTCGTCGATCCGTTCCATGATCTCCTCGACGTCGTCCCGGTCGGGACCTGTCAGCATGTCGGCGAACGCGGAACCGAGCTTGTACGCGCCGCAGCCGTCCCTGGCGCCGCGGGGGCAGCCGACCGAGTCCTCGATCTCCTCGGCCATCTCCTCGTAGGGGTCGGAGAGATCCCACTCGCCGTCGAGGATCTGGTTCACCCGCTCCTTGCGCAGCTTCGCGGCGATCTCCGCGTTGGCGAAGAGGATCTCCTCCAGAGAGCGGCCGTAGCGACTGGCGCCCGCCGGCGCCCTGCCCGACCTGCCGTCCTTGTTCACATACGAGGTGCCGGAGGTACTGCTTTTCCTCGGCTTCCACCCCTTGGCCTTCCGCTCCGCCTCGGTGTCCGGGATGCCGCCGGTGCATGAGATCTCACCGGTGTGGCACTCGGGCACGCCGAGCCCGGACGGGTCGCTGAGCGTGGTGGGGTTGCCGTTGGCGTAGCCGTACCCGTTGAGGGACTGGTGCTGTTCCGGCATCAGCAGCGGGTCGACGCTGAGGAACTGGCCGGTGGAGGCGTCGTACGGGCGGGCCCCGATCTGGGTGAGCCCGGTGCCGCTGTCGACACTCTTGCCGAGGAAGCCCTTGTCGTCCGGCCAGGTACCGGTGCCGCTGCCTCGGGCGGTGCCGAAGGGGGTGGTGTACCGCTTGCTGAGCGCCTGGGCGCTGTCACTGCCGATGGCGACGGTGCTGGTGCCGTGGTGGTCGCCCGAGAGGTACTGGAGCTTCTCGGTGCCGCTCGCGTTGCTGCGCACCGCGATGGCGGCTCCGGCCACCGTGTAGTAGCGGTTGGCCCACTTCTTGCCGCCCTTGAGGTGTACCTCGGTGGCCCCGAGGTACAGCACGCTCTCGCCGTTCACGGCGTTGTCGCGGCGGATGAGGAGGGTGCCGTCGGCGTCGTACACGTAGTCGGTGGCCGTGGTCCCCTCGGTGACCTTGCTGAGCTTGCCCTCGGCATTCCACAGCAGGGACTGCCGGGTGGCGGACCCCGCCGACTCGGCGCGGGTCTCCGTGTTGCCCACGGCGTCGTACGTGTACTGCTCGGCCGCCGGGTCGCAGGCGGCCGCCGTCGTGGTCGACTTCAGGGCGTGCTTGCGGGCCGGGTCGTAGCAGTACCTCGTCGTGACCGGGGTCGGCACGGCGGCGTTGCGGGTCTCGGTCGCCCGCTGGCCCGACTCCGTGTAGGAGTAGCTGGTCCAGTACGGTGCCGCGCCACCGAGGTTGGCCACGGCGCGCCCGGTGGCCGAGCAGTCGGCCGTCTTCGGCGTCCACGCCTCGGTCAGCCGCTTCTGCCCGTCGTAGGCGAAGCACTGGTGGTCGGCCCCGGAGCCGGTGTCGGCGCGGTCGTGGATCGCGGTGACGTTCCCGGACTGGTCGTAGCGGTACTCCAGATCCTGGACCGGCCCCCGGGTCTGGTCGTCGGTCGACGACGTCAGCAGCCGGCCGGTGCCTGCCTCGTAGGTGCGCGAGATGAAGACCCGCTTGGCCGAGGCGGAGGTGCCGAGTTCGTACTGGTGGACCTGGCCGAGCGCGGAGTAGTCCACCCCCAGCAGATAGCCGCTGATACCGGACTGCGAGACCGGCAGCCCCGCGTCGTTGTACAGCGTCTCGACCGTCTCGGCGGCCAGGCCGCCGGCTGCCGGCTCCTTCGTGTTGTTGACCGTGCCGTCGAGCCGGTACGCGGTGCCGAAGGTCGTGGTCTGTGCGACGGCCTGCGAGGTGACCAGCGCGTCACTGGCCGGCAGGGTCAGATCGGTGCTGGTCGGCCGGTTCAGGCTGTCGTACGCGGTGATCTTCTTGGTGTACGCCTTGCTGTCGGTCTGGCCGACGCCGTTCTCGTACCGGACGGATTCGTCGACGTACCCCTTCAGCAGGCTGTCGTAGGTCCAGGCGGAGAGCTTGTTGGCGTCGGTGCGGCTGGTGTGCCACAGACCGGTCTTGCGGCCGAGCTCGTCGTATCCGTAGTAGAGGATCCGGCCCTTCTGGTCCTTGGTGTGGTCGACCTGGTCGAGGACCGTGTACTTGGTGGTCGTGGTGCCCTTGTCGGGGTCGGTCGCGGTGACCTGCCGGCCGTAGAGGTCGTAGGTGTACGACCAGACGGAGCCGTCCGGACCGGTGATGGTCTTCTGCTTGGCGTCCGGCGTGTAGGTGAAGGCGACCCTGGTGTACGAGGTTCCCTGCGTCGCGCCGTACTCGGTGTCGTTCGGGACTGGGCCCGCGTAGGTGCGGGTCTCCTTGGTGCGGCCGAGGACGTCGGTGATCGTCCGGGACGCGGTACCGCCCTCCAGCGCGGTGGTCGCCACCGAGTCACCGGTGTAGGTGGTCGTGGTGTCCCACTTCTTGACGCCCCACGAGGACAGCGTGGTCTTCAGCGCGCGTCCCGCGCCGTCGTAGACGGTGTCGTTCTGCTTGGGCGACTGGGCGTACTCGACACCCGTGTAGGTGCTGTTGGGGGCGCTGGTGTTGTCGTAGGCGTCATGCTGCGTGGTGACGGCCAGACCGCGCGAGTCGTAGCGCGTGTCGTTCAGGACGCGCCCGCCGCCGGCCGCCGCGGGGACCTGCGTCTGGACGGGGCGCAGCAACGAGTCGAACAGTGCGTAGGAGGTGCGATACCCGGTCCCGTCCGCCTTCAGCTTGGCGACGGAGTTCCAGGACGGCTTGGTCTGGCTGATGCCGTAGTCGAACTTCGCGTTCGGTGTGTCACCCCCGGACTTCGACCGGTTGGGCAGCCAGGTGGCCGTGATCCTCCCGAGGGCGTCATAGGTGTGCTCGGTGCGCTTGAGGTTGGCGTCGAGGGCATAGGAGACCGTGCCGCGCGCGGGGTCGAAATAGGTGTACGACTTGTGCGCCTGGCCGTTCGACGCCAGCTTCGGGTAGGTGACGATGACGCCGGTGACCGGGCCGCCCGCGGCCGGGTAGTAGGCCGTGCTGGTCTCGTAGCCCGCGGCGTCGGCCACCTTCAGGGACCGGCCGAGCTTGGCGGTCGCGGTGTCGAAGGTGGTGGCGGTGACGGTCTGCCACTGCCCCGCGGCGGGGTTGCGGTCCGCCGTGCCGCTCGCGGCCGGGTAGCCCTTGGGCTGGCCCGTCCAGGTCGGCAGGCCGAGCGTCGGCGTCTGGTCGGCGCTCCAGCCGGTCGCGCCCGGGGTGTCGTACACCGTCGCGGCGTCGGCGAGGACGTCCCCGCGGGTGTCGGTGTTCGCCGGCAGCGACAGCTTGTCGTCGGTGTCCGCGCACTGCTTGGCCACCGTGCGGGTGCGGGAGACGAGCGAGGTCAGGCCCTTGGTGTCGTTCCGCGCGTACCAGGTGCGGGTGCAGGTCTCATCGCCGGTCACCGACCAGTCGCCGTGGTTCTCGTTGTGGGTGACCATGCCGTACGTGTCGTCGTAGGTGTACGACGCCGCGGTGGTCCGCCACTTCTGCGCGGCCGTCAGCCAGGTGCGCTCGTAGGTGCGGGCCGTGCGCACGAAGTGCGCCTTGGTGTTCGCGTACGACTTCTGCTGGCTCGCGGTCTGCTTGGACCAGAAGTTGTTGACGCTGAACGTGATCGGCGTGCCGCCGTCGTAGGTGATCTCCTGGCGCAGCTGGCCCGCGTACTGGTCGGAGTCGGTCGCCGCGGACAGGGTGACGCCCGGCATCGGGATCGGCTCGACGCTCGCGGGGCGGGTGGTGCCGTCGAGCTGTCTGTCGCCGTTCATGCCCTGCATGTACAGCTTCACCGTCTTGGAGCGGACGGCTCCCACCTCACCGGTGTGGGTGGTCACCTTCTGGTAGCCGCGCCACACGGACCAGGTGCGCTCCTTCTCCTTGGTGAACGGGTCGTCGTTGTAGTGCCAGGCCGGGGACTCGTAGGTGTAGCTGTACTCGACCGCCGGGTTCTTGGCCGCGGGGTCACTGGTGTTGACCGAGGTGACCCGGTACTTGTGGAACCAGTCGAGCGCCGGGTCACCGCCGTTGACCGCCCAGTACACGGGGTAGCAGGACAGGGTGTTCTTGTCCGCCGCGGCCGGCATGGTGCTGCCGCGCACGCACTCCTCGTTGGAGAGCGCCACGGTCGTGACGGCGCCGGTCTCCGAGGTGATGGTGGAGATACGGGGCCGGGTCAGCGGCAGGATGTCGCCGCCGCCCGGCTGGCTGCCGCCGGCGACGCGGTTGGGCCGCTGCTGGTAGGTGAAGCCGACCGGCGGCAGGCCGATCGGGGTGCCGTTCTGGCCGGTGCGCTTGAGGGAGGTGAGGGTGAGGACCTGGTCGGAGCTGTTGCCGATGTCCTGCCCGTCGAAGAACGCCTGGCCCAGCGCGTAGGAGTCGACCGGCTTGAAGGCGTCCGGCTCGGCCGCCGTGGACCAGTAGTAGGTGTCGACGGCCGTCAGCCGCTTACGGGTGAAGAAGGCCGGGCCCGTGGCGAGGCAGTCGGTCGCGGTGGACGCGCAGATCGAGTCGAAGGGGACGTCCGGCCAGTTGGCGGCGGTGTCCTTGGTGAGCGAATCGCACGAGGAGGCCGTGCAGCGCTCCTTGTACGTGAACGTGACCTTCGCCGAGGTGACACCCGTGAACAGCGCGTCGGCGCGCTGGCCGTAGCGGATCTCGGTCGGGTGACCGCCCCTCACGTACGACTCGAGCGCCGTCTTGTCGCCGTTCTTCGCGTAGTGGTTGGTCTCCTTGGCGTACCAGTAGGTCGCCGCGTTGCCGTGCACGTCCTGCACCAGGTCGAGGTTCCAGCGCCATGCCTGGGTCTTGGCACGGCCCGAGAAGCCGGTGCCCGCGGAGTAGCCGGGCTCGCCACTGTCATCGCCGAAGACGGGCACGGTCCAGGTGGAGTTGGTCCGCTCGGTGCCGGCGCCGGGCAGTTTGTTCAGACCGAACGTGTACGTCGTGCCGTTGCCGGTGACGACCCGCCAGTACTCGCCCTTGCCGTCCGTGCCGTCACCGTCGTCGTCGTTGTCGGCGCCGGTTTCGTGGAAGACCTGCGAGGCGTCGTCGTTCTTCAGCCGCCACTTGCCGGAGGTGTCGTCCTTGACCAGTTCGTTGGCGACACCGTTGAGGACGAGCGAGGCGTTCTCGAACTTCCAGCACAGGTCGTTCTTGTCGGCCTGACCGTCGTCCTCGCAACTGCCGTACTGGCGCGAGACATAGGACTCGGTCATCGAGAAGCCCTCACCGACCAGCGAGCCCTGGTTGTTGGTGTTGGCGGTACGGCCGTCGATCGACCCGGAGTCGTACCCCAGCGCCAGCGGCGGCACCGGACCGGCCGGGGCCGGGGGCAGGGTGAGCGGGTAGGACCAGGCGAACGAGCCGGACGACTCGCCGGCCTGCCAGGTCGACGACGCCGACAGCGGGGTGGCGGCGAAGTCACCGCCACCGGCCGGGGACGTCGTCGTGGACTCGGCGGCCAGCGCCAGCACGGTCGGGGTGCCGCTCGCGGCGACGGCCGTGCGGGCCGTCACCGTCTGGCCGTCGGTGTCGTTGGTGGAGTCCACCGGGGTCGTGACGCGGCACCGGGGCTTCTCCGGGGTGGTCAGCGCGCACGCCGGGAGCCTCACCAGGCCCAGCCGGGTGGCCCAGTTGCCGCCGACCGCGGAGGCGAACGAGCTGTAGTCCACGGTCACTCGGGCCGCGCCGGGCCGCTTGGCGCCCACCGTGAACACGACACCGGTGACTCCGGCCCGTTGTGTGGCCTTCCGGTCCAGGATCCGGACGGACGCCTCGCCTGAGGCCCTCTTGGTGCCGGACTTCACCGCGGTGACGTCGACGACGGTGCCCTTGGACGGGGTCGCGAGCGAGTCGTGGGACGTGCCGGGCTTGGGCCAGGCGACGCGGCGCTCCGTGCGGGCCTGGGCTATCAGGCGCTGGTTGGCCTTCTTGTCCCGGGCGACCCGCTCCCGGGCCTTCTTGGCCCCGAGGCCGGTGACCGGGTGGACCCGGCTGACCTTGGTGTCGGCGGAGTCCGGGGCACTTGGACGGGCCGCCTCGGCGACACCCGAGGGCAGCACCGGTGTCGCGAACAGCGCGAGGAGCAGGGCACCGATGACCGGCCTGCGGCCGGTCGGGTTCCCGTTTCTGCGCGAACGTGATCTGAACACGATCTGCTTTCTTCTGGAAGGTGTGGGGGAAGGCCGGGGCGCGGGCGGCGGAGTACCGCCCGCGCCCCGGCCAGGACAGGTGAGGTCAGTCGCCGACCACGGCCGTCTTGTGGTGGGCGCTCTGCACCGCGCCCGCCCACATCCGGATGTGGTTGACGCGGCCCGGCACGTGGTTGCCCCACGCGCTGTTCAGCCAGCCCTTGCCGACGGCCACGCCGCCGCTGCTCGCCGGTGCCGTGTACTGCGTGGGCTCGCCCTGCCGGTCCACGAGGAAGAGGGAGATGGTCTGGTTCTGGGCGTCGTACGCGCCCGTGAGCTCGACGTCGGTGCCGAGCACGGCCGCGGCGTCGCTCTGCACCGACGCCCCGTTGCCGTCGGCGGTCAGCAGGCCGAAGTGCCACCGGCCGAGCGCCCAGGTCTCGAACTTCGGCTCACCGGTGGCCTCGTCGATCACAGGGTCGCCGTTCTCGTCCAGGACCTCATGGCCCTGGGAGTCGAGGCCGGTCTTCTCGAACCACAGCCCCCAGGACGATCCGGTGGCCGTGCGCTGACCGAGGACCTGCGCGCGATAGCCGTTCGGCTTGTCCTTGAGTGCCGCCCCGTCGACCATCGTTTCCACGGCCACCGTGAAGGAGCCGGTGGTGTCGACGAGCGGTGAAGCGGACTCGGCACCGCCCGTGCCTTCCAGGACCAGGGACTCGCCGTCCAGCTTGGCGCCGCTGCCCACGGTGAGCGTGGGGCCGTAGTTGCTGGTGGTGTCCTGGATGGTGCTGCCCGAAGCTCCGGAGGCGTTCAGGTCGGCCACCAGTTCCAGGTGGGGCAGCCCGGTGCCGTCGGGGCCGTCGGTGAGCCGGGCCTCGCCCGCGATCTGGACGTCGGACTGGGCCGCCTGCCAGACCGTCACCTCGTCGACCTCACCGGCGAAGGGGTCGGCGTAGGCGCCCTTGTACTTCACCCGGCCGATCTGGAAGCCGCCGTTCGCGGACCAGTTGCCGGTGATGGTGTCGGTGCCCTGGAGGCGGCCGTTCACGTACAGCGACAGGACGTTCTTGTCGTGGTCCACCACCGCGGCGAGGTGCGTCCACACACCCGTCTGCGCCGGGTCCTTGGCGTTGACCCGCTGGTTGCTCAGCGAGGTGGACGCGAGGTCGGCGTCGGCCAGGCGCACGCACCAGGTCTTGCTGTCCTCGCAGTAGCTGAGAAAGAAGGGGCTGTAGTACGTGCCGTCCTGGCCGGCCACGGTGAAGTTCCGCCCCGTCGCCTCCAGCCGTACCCATGCGGCGACGGTGTACGACGCCGCGGTCTGGAGGACCGGCTCGGTGGTCGAGGCGTACGCCGAGTTCGTCACCTTCAGCGCCTGGTCCTGGCCGAGAACGGCTGTCGTGGTCTCGGTGGCGGGCTGCTTGACGATCTCACCGCGGCGCCCGTCGGGCGTGCGGACGGCGCCCGCGGACAGCGTGAGGTCGTCGCGCAGAGCGCTGTCCGTGGTGGAGGTGTCGACGGCCGCGCCGCTCGGCTCGTCGAAGTTCCAGTGGGCGACCGGCTTGGGTCCCTCACTGACGAGGAACCGGACGATCTGCTCGTCGCCGCCCAGCGGATAGGCGGCCGACTTGGCCTGCACATGGAGCAGATAGGTGCCGGAGGACGGGGGAGTGAAGGTCGCCTTGTAGGTGGTGCCGCTCATCCACGCCGACCAGGCGGAGTCCGAGGAGAGCCGGTACCGGTAGCCGCTGTTGGTGCTGGTCTCGCCCGCGGCGGGACCGAACACCGCGGTACCGGACTTGCCGGGCCCGCCGCCCGCGACGCAGGAACCGCCCGTGACGCATTCGCTGTACGTGGTCCAGGACGTGATGCTCGGCTTCTGCGGGGCCTTGCTGTCCACCGTGAAGTAGCACCAGTCGCTCTGCGGACTGGACAGGAAACTCTGGTCGCTGTTGTAGAGGGAGTGTGTATAGGCCCGGTAGCGGTGCAGTTTGCCGTCGGCCAGGGGGTTGTCCCAGTCCTTCGTCTGCGCCGGGAATCCCTTCAACGTACTGCTGTACGCCACATATCCGCTGGTCGGCTTCAACGAGGAGGTGGTCGGCTCGGGCGCGTCGGACCAGGTGGTGCCGTTCTTCACGTCCACGTCGAAGTAGATGCGCAGCCGGGCGCCGGACTCACCGCCGGCCGCCGTCTCAGGAGTGGCGAGCAGGTCGGGCCTGGGGTCCGTGATGACGCTGGGGGACGACTCCGACTTGCTGCACACCCGGCCGGCGCCGGCCTTGACGCCGGTCTCGGTGGGGGTGGCGGGCTTGCTGACGTAGTCGACCGTGAGGACGGCGTCGTCGTCGAACCGCTTCCAGGACACCGTGTCCGACTCGCTCTTGGCCATGAGCATCAGCGTCAGCCGGGGGAACGATCCGGCCGCGAAGGACCGGACGGTCGGGGTGAGGTTCTCGTCCGGCTCCTCGGCGTAGTCGTGGAAGCGGATCGGCGCGGCGGGCTGGGCCGGTGAGCAGGCGGAGCCGCGGCCGGCGGAGACGTTCCGGTCGCCCATCTGGTCCAGCTTGGTCGGGCCGGGCCACTTGCTGGACGAGGAGATGGGGTTGGTGCGCTCCAGGTCGACCCAGCGGGCGTCGCAGGAGAACGACCAGGTCTCCGTCACGTTGAACTCGGCGTCCAGAACGTGCTTGCCCTTCAGTTTGTCCGGGGCGAACTCGAAGTACATGCGGTTCACATAGCCGTTGCCGCAGTAGTAGGTGACGCCGCCGATCACGGCGGAGCCGCACTTGCCGACGCTCATGCCGTTGGTGCCGCCGGAGAAGTTGTAGAAGACGTCACCGTCGGACGACAGCACCGTGCGCTCGGACTCGTTCAGTTCTACCGACGGGTCGATGTAGAGCGGCAGTTCGGCCTGGGTGGTGCCGGTGAGAAGGCCGGCGTCGGGGACGACACGGACGGATTCCTTGTCGAGGACGACGTCCATCAGAGCGGACTCGTCACCGGCGCCGGGGCCGTCGAGGGGGTTCTCGTCGGCAGGGCCGGTCACCGGGACGGGGTCGGACCCGGTATCGGCACCGGCGGTCCGGGCCGCGCCCAGCGGACGCAGCCCGGCGCTCTGGGCGGACAGGCCCTCGCCGTCGGCGGTGTCTCCGGCGGAGTTCCACATCCGGGCGCTCGGTGATCGGAAGACGACCTGGCCGTTGCCGTCGACCACTTCCATGCTTCCGGCGGCTCCGGCGCGCGCTTGCAGTCCGTCGGTGTCCAGGTCGTAGCTGATGGCCCGCAGGCCGGGGGCGGCGGCGGCCTCCAGCGTCTCGACCTCCAGCACCTGCCGGAAGCCTTCCGGAGTCGCCGTCAGGATGAGGTTGACGTCCGGGCGGACGTCCTCGTAGACGGCTCGGGCCCCGTCCAGCCGGGGCTCGGGAAGAGTTCCCGGCCAGCCGAGGGACACCGACCGGCCGGCGTCGCCGATGGTGACCAGGTCCGCGCCGGAGCCACCGCCGGAGAACGACATCTCGACAGCGGCGGCCCGCGGCCCGACCGAGCCGTCCGCCCGCTTCACCAGCGTCGCGTCCGGCCGGACCCAGCCACCGTCCGCGGCGGCGACCCGGACCGGGACGATCGACTTCTCCAAGGTGAGCGTGGAGCCGTCGGGGTTGGCGAACACCGTGTCCCGCTCGGTGCGTTCCGCGACGACCTCCACCCGTTCACCGGTGGCCGCGGCCTCGGCGAGGGCCTTCTCGGAGGCGGTCGGTCCGGTGGCGTCCGACGGTGCGGCGCTCGCCCGGTCGGCGGCGAGCGGCATCCCTGGTGCCAGGGTCAGCGCCAGTGCCAGCGTGACTCCGGCACCCGCCAGGCGCGCCGCGCGCCCTCGGGTCGGTCTCATGAGGGTCTCCATCTGAGCGTGAAAACAAGCATCGGAATAAGACATATGTTCGATTGCATGGCGAGGAGGGTGGCGTGACAGGCCGAAGTGAAGACGGCTATCGGATGGGCGTCTGTAACCGGACGCGCCGCAACGGCTGGATCAACGAACCCCCCATGTGCACCCTGCTGATGCACCCCACCCCTGACGTGCTTGGATGCAGAGTACATGGCAAACACATGGCAAATTCACAGGCTCCGCATATTCATGCGAGGATCCGGAGCCGACCGTTCACATCCAGGGAAGAGTGCATGCGTACCACCACCGCCGGCAGAGCCGTACGGATAGCCGCCGTCGCCGCAGGGGCGGTGCTCGTCACCGGATGCGGCAGCGAGACCGCGCCCTCCGCCGAGGCCTCGACGGCGGTGACCTCACCGGCGGCGTTCGGGCAGAAGACGGTGCGGGCGGACCTCGACGCGGCGCTCGAGACTGCCGGACTCCCGGAAGGGGAGACGGAGATGGGCTATCCCGGCGACGGCCGTCTGACCGGTCGACGGTCCGCGGCGGAGCGGCAGAAGCTGGCCGCCCTCGCCCAACGGCTGTCACCGTGCGTGGTCTCCTGGAAGTCCGCCGAGCCGCGCCGGCAACTGGACCTCGTGCTCTCCGGACTTGAGGCGCGAGGCTGGAAAAAGGGCGAACCGTACAAGGAAGTGCCGATGACCGGGAGCAGCACGTACTTCATGGCCACGTACAAGAAGCAGGGCTGGACCCTCGGCGTGCGACACATCAGCACGGAGGCCCAGGACCGGTCCAACGTCATCGCCACGGAAGACACCTGCTTCGCCCAAGTCACCGACGAAGAGCGTGACCTCGTCGAAGCGCGGTGAACTCGGTCCCGCCCGGCTGACTCCGCCGGCCCTTTTCGGGCCCCTTCGCGGCCGCTTGCCCGAAATGCTTTGACCCGCCGACGCGTGGGGGCCCAGGCTGGAGAGCCACGAAGGGCGCGGCCACGGCACACGGAGGCGGACAGGGTATGGCGGAACCGGGCAAGGTCACGGTGGAGATCCTCGGCACCGACGAGTACGAAGCCAAGTACGGCGAGAGCCGCGAACCCTCGGCCCTCTCGATCGACCGCATCAACGAGCTGTTCCACGAGTTCCTCCTGGCCGTCGCCCGCCCCAAGCGTGCCGACTCCGACGGCAGCCGCGACCTCGCCAAACGCCTCCGCGACCACCTCGGTTCGGCACCCACGGACCGCCCGGTGGTGAAGACGGCGTACGCCCCCTTCGACCTGCCCAACGTCCATCTCGCCCTGGAGCGCTGGTTCGCCGCCGACGGCCGCACCCACGAGCTGATCGGCATGCGCGGCGGCCGGCACCACGGCGAGCTCACCCTCGGCGACATCATCGACGCCGCCGACCGCTACGACCGCTTCGTCGTCGGTGCCGTCGACTACGCCCAGCTGCCGATCTCCCCGGACGCCGAACTGGCCTGCGTCTCCTGCGGGTTCTACCTCGGCACGGACGGCGAGGAGCGGTTCGCGGTGCTGCTGCGCGGGCCGCAGGACGAGTACGGACGCAACAAGGTCGAGGTCGAAGTCCTCGCCTCCGAGAAGGAGTTCGCGGACCGGCTGCTCGCCGAGGTCGACGCGCTCATCCGCGAGCACAACGTCTTCCGCGGCCAGGTCCTCTCCTTCGAGGGCTCGCAGTTCGGACACGGCCTCGGCCCGTTCCGCTTCCACCGCCGCCCCGGCCTCACCCGCGACGAGATCATCATGCCGTCCGGCCTCCTGGAGCGCGTCGAACGCCAGGTCGTGGGCGTGGCCCGGCGCCGCGAGCGGCTGCGCGAGGCCGGTCAGCACCTGCGCCGCGGCCTGCTGCTGTACGGCCCGCCCGGCACCGGCAAGACCCACACCCTGCGCTATCTCCTCTCCCACCTCCCGCAGTTCACCGTGGTGATCCTGTCCGGCGAGAGCATCAACGCCATCGGCCCGGCCTGCGCCCTCGCCCGGATGCTCCAGCCCGCCCTCGTCGTCCTGGAGGACTGCGACCTCGTCGCCGAGGCCCGCGACTACGGCGGCGGCGAACAGCCCCTGCTCTTCCAGGTGCTGAACGAGATGGACGGCCTCGGCGACGACGCGGACGTCGCCTTCCTCCTCACCACCAACCGCGCCGACCTGCTGGAACCCGCCCTCGCCCAGCGCCCGGGACGCGTCGACCTCGCCGTCGAGATCCCCCTCCCGGACGCCGAGGGCCGCGCCCGTCTCCTCGACCTCTACGCCGGCGGACTCGGCCTCGGCCAGGACATCGCGGACGAGGTGGTGGCCCGTACGGAGGGCACGACGGCCTCCTTCACCAAGGAGCTGGTACGACGCTCCGTGCTCATCGCCGCCGAACGCGAGTCGGCACGCACCGAGGCACGGGACGTCCGCGAGGCCCTCGACGAACTGCTGTCGGACCGCGACCGGTTGACCCGGCGGCTGCTGGGGGTGCCGGGCACGAGGGACATCGAGGACGAGGAATGGACGGAGGACTAGCCAACCGGCTCCAGCCGTCTAGCCGAGCGGTTCCAGCCCGCCTGGCCAAGCGGCTTCAGCCACCTGGCCAACCGGCTCCAGCCTCGCCAACTCGGCCCCGCTCAGCGCCAGTTCCGTCGCCCCCGCCGAGTCCCTGATCGTCTCCGGGCGGCTCGCCCCCGGGATCGGGATCACGGTCGGGGACTTCGCCAGCAGCCAGGCCAGGCCCACCTGTTGGGGGCTGACGCCACGCTCGGCCGCGATCTCGTGGAAGGCGGCGAAGCGCCCGGCGGCCGCGAGGCCCGACGGGCCGTCCAGTGAGCTGCGCGAGATGCCGCCCAGCGGGCTCCACGGCAGGAAGGCGAGCCCCAGCTCCGCGCACAGCCGCAGCTCGGGCTCGCTGTCCCGGACCTCGGGCGAGTAGCGGTTCTGTACGGACGCCAAGCGGTCGCCGAGGATCGCGCGGGCCGTACGGATCTGCTCCGCATCCGTGTTGGAGACGCCGGCCAGCCGGATCTTGCCCTCGTCGAGCAGCTCGCGCAGCGCGCCGACCGACTCCTCGAAGGGGACGGCGGGATCGGGCTTATGCAGTTGGTAGAGGCCGATGGCCTCGACGCCGAGCCGCCGCAGGGAGCCCTCGGCGGCCCGCTTCAGATGGCGCGGGTCGCCGGTCACGGTCCAGCTGCCGTCGGCCGGCCGGCCCCGGCCGCCCTTCGTGGCGACCAGCACCTCGGAGCCGGCGCCGGCCAGGGCGCGGGCCAGCAGCAGTTCGTTGTGGCCGGGCTCGGTGCCGGGGAGATGGTAGGAGTCCGCGGTGTCGAAGAGGGTGACGCCCGCGTCCAGCGCCGCCCGCACGGTCGCGAGCGCGCGCTCCTCGTCCGGCCGTCCCTCGATGGACAGCGGCATCGCGCCGAGACCCACGGCGCTGACCTTCAGGTCGCCGAGTGTGCGGTACCGCATGTCAGTCGCCGTCCTTCCCGAGCGTCTCCGCCACGGCCGCCGTGAGCCACGCCGGTGCGGCGCGGAAGGTGTAACCGAGCCTGGTGGCGCGGGAGTTGTCCATGCCGTAGGAGCGGAAGAAGGAGAACGGCGAGACCTCGCCGACCTCGACGAGCTGGAGCACGACCTTGCCCTCGGGAATCCGCGCGACGATCGCCTCGCACAGGTCCACCGTGGTCAGCGGGCCGTGGGAGGCGGCGTTGACCGGTCCCGTGAAGTCCTCGCCCACCGCCCACACCAGGAAGTCGGCGATCTCCTCGACGTGGATGTAGGTGGCGGGCTGGTTCGAGAAGGGCACCGCGATCGGCTCGCGGGCCCGGATGCGGGAGGCGTAGTGCTCCAGGCGTCCCGTGAAGTCGTCGTCCCCGCCCAGGACATGGGCGACGCGGACGGCCACGTAGGGGAAGTCCGGGTCGGCCGCGAAGACCGCCTCCGCCTGCCGCTTGCCCTCGCCGTAGTGGGCGTCGAGGAACTCCGGGTCGTCCCAGGGCAGTTCGAGGTCGACGGGCACCGTCAGCGGGTCGACGGCGTCCTCCCGTACGGGCGTGAGGGAGTCCTCGTACTCGTACACCTCGACCGTCGACGTCATCACATAGCGGCCGGTACGGCCCGTGAACACCCGCCGCGCGATCTCCGCCTGCCGCGGGGTGTAGCAGACCTGGTCGACGACGACGTCGAACGTGCGGGAACCGAGCGCCGCCACCAGGGACGTCTCGTCGTCGCGGTCGGCGACGAGATGCGTCGCCCCGGGCGGCGGGGCCGACGATCCCCGATTGAGGACCGTCACCCGGTCCCCGGCGGCCAGCAGACGCGTGACGAGCCGCTTGCCGAAATAGCGGCTGCCGCCGATGACCAGTATCTCCCGTGCCTTTTCCATGACCATAATTCTCCTGGCGCACACCCACGTCCTGAAGGGGTAACCATGGGAGTTCAGGCCGCGGCACCGAAAGAACCACGGCATCCGCGAGCCGCCGCCAGCGAAACCTCGGCGGCCTTCGACGCGCTGGACCGGGAGATCCTCCGGCTGCTCCAGAGCGACGGACGGATCAAGCTGAGCGAGCTGGGCCGCCGGGTGCGGCTGAGCCCCGCGGCCGTCACCGAGCGGGTGCGCCGGCTGGAGGCGGCGGGCGTGATCAGCGGATACGGCGCCCATGTCGTCCCGGCCCGGCTCGGCTACGGCATCCAGGCGTTCATCCGGGTCAACCCGCACGGCGGCTACAACCTCAAGCACCCGAGGACCCTGGAGCTGATCGAGCGCCCGGAGATCATCGAGGTGCACCACGCGGTCGGCGAGGACTGCTGGATCCTCAAGGTCGCCGTCCGGGACACCGTCCACCTGGAGGAGGTCCTCGAAGAGGTCTCCGCCCTCGGGCGCACCACGACCTCGATCGTTCTCACCTCTCCGGTGGAGCGGAAACCGCTGTTGCCTTGACGTCGGCGTAAAGGATTACGTTCGTGGACATGCGAATCGGCGAGCTGGCCGCGCGGGCCGGGACCACGACCCGGACGCTGCGGTACTACGAGTCACGCGGACTGCTGCCCGCCCGGCGGGGCGGCAACGGATACCGGACGTACGACGAGAGCGATCTGAAGCTGCTGCGGCAGATCCGGACGTTGCAGGACTTCGGGTTCGACCTGGAGGAGACCCGGCCCTTCGTGGAGTGTCTCCAGGCCGGGCACCCCGAGGGGGACACCTGTCCGGCCTCGCTCGACGTCTACCGGCGCAAGCTGGCGGAGCTGGACGAGCTGATCGGCGAGCTCCAGGCGGTACGGGCACGGATCGGCGTGCGGCTGGCCACGGTCGGGGGCGAGGCGCCCCTGTGCGAACTGGGAGGGCAGGAGCTGTGATGCAGGCGACAGACGCCGTGACGGATGTGACGGACGCGGATTTCGCGGCCGAGGTGATCGGGGCCGGGCTGCCGGTGCTGGTGGAGTTCACGGCGGACTGGTGCCCGCCGTGCCGGCAGATGGGCCCGGTGTTGAAGGCGCTCGCCGCGGAGGAGGCCGGCCGCCTGAAGGTGGTGCAGCTGAACGTGGACCACAATCCGCTGACCACGAACGCCTACAAGGTTCTCTCCATGCCGACGTTCATGGTCTTCCGCGACGGTGAGCCGGTGAAGTCGATGGTGGGGGCCAGGCCGAAGCGACGGCTGCTGGAGGAACTGGCCGACGTGATCTGATTCCGCGCCACTGCTGGACAACGAAAAATCCCCTCGGCAATTGCGCCGGGGGGATTCTTTTGCTTAGACTCAATGGTTCGTGACTTTACGGGAATTGAGTCGCAGAGAAGTTCAGTAGGCACAGTATATCTGCGTGGGAGTGGAATTGTCAAACAGCGATGAAATTCGCGGTGAGCAGGAATTCATCGACACCCTGTACGCCCGCGTGGACGCGCTGCGCGGTGACACCGAGGCCGGAGTCACCGACGCCCTCGCCCAGGGCAACACGCCCATGCAGGCCCGGCTGGAACGGGACATCCTGGTCGCCGAGCGGTCGGGGCTGCTCGCCGCGCTCAACGCGGTCGACGGCTCGCTGTGCTTCGGCCGCATCGACCTGACGTCCGGGACCAGCCATCACATCGGCCGCATCGGACTGCGCACCGACGACGCCGAACGCACCCCGGTCCTCATCGACTGGCGCGCTCAGGTCGCCCGGCCCTTCTACCTGGCCACCGGCCACACCCCCATGGGCCTGCGCCGCCGCCGGCACATCACCACCGAGGGGCGTACGGTCACCGCCCTGCACGACGAGATCCTCGACCTCGGCGACCAGGAGCGCACCGGCCACGAGGACCCGACCGGCGACGCCGTGCTGCTCGCCGCGCTGGACGCCGCCCGCACCGGCCGGATGCACGACATCGTGCAGACCATCCAGGCCGAGCAGGACGAGATCATCCGCGCCCCGCACCGCGGTGTGCTGGTGGTCGAGGGCGGCCCGGGCACCGGCAAGACGGCCGTCGCCCTGCACCGCGCCGCCTATCTGCTCTACGAACACCGGGAGTTGCTCGCCAAGCGGGCCGTGCTGATCGTCGGCCCCAACCCCGCCTTCCTCGGCTACATCGGCGAGGTGCTGCCCGCGCTCGGCGAGACGGGCGTGCTGCTCGCCACGGTCGGCGAACTGTTCCCCGGCGTGAAGGCGACCGCCACCGACACCCGCGCGGCGGCGGCCGTGAAGGGCCGCGCCGACATGGCGGACGTCCTCGCCGACGTCGTACGCGACTGGCAGGCGCTGCCCGACCCGGTCATCGCGATCGAGCACGACCGGGAGGTCCTGATGCTCGACGACGGTCTGGTGAAGATGGCGCGGGAGAAGACCCGGGCCGCGCGGCTGCCGCACAACGTGGCCCGCGAGCACTTCGAGGGGCACATCCTCAACACCCTCACCGAGCTGTACGCCGAGCGGGTCGGTACCGACCCCTACGACGGCAGCAGTCTCCTCGACCCGAGCGACGTCACGCAGATCCGCGACGAGATCGCCGAGAACCCCGAAGTGTGGTCCGCCATCGACCAGTTGTGGCCCCGGCTGACCCCGCAGCGGCTGGTCGCGGACTTCCTCGCCGACCCCGTCGGCTACCTCCCCGACGAGGACGCGGCCGCCATCCGCCGCCCGGTGACCCGGGGCTGGACGGTGGCGGACGTACCGCTGCTCGACGAGGCCGCCGAACTCCTCGGCGTGGACGAGCGGGTGGCGCGAGCCCTTGCCGAGCGCGAGCGGGAGACGCAAGTGGCGTATGCGCAGGGCGTCCTCGACGTGTCGTACGCCTCGCGTACCTATGAGTTCGAGGACATCGACGACGAGGACTCCGAGGTGCTGTCGGCGCACGACATCATCGACGCCGAGCGGTTCGCCGAGCGGCAGGAGGAGGACGACCACCGCAGCGCCGCCGAGCGCGCGGCGGCCGACCGGACCTGGGCCTTCGGGCACATCATCGTCGACGAGGCGCAGGAACTGTCGCCGATGGCCTGGCGGCTGCTCATGCGGCGCAGCCCGACCCGCTCGATGACCCTGGTCGGCGACCCGGCCCAGACGGCGGAGGCGGCCGGTGTCGGGTCGTGGGAGAAGATCCTCGAGCCGTACGTGGCGGACCGCTGGGAGCACACCCGGCTCGGTGTCAACTACCGCACGCCCGCCGAGATCATGGACCTCGCGGCGGCCGTCGTACAGGCCGAGAACCCGGACTTCGAACCGCCGAGCTCGATCCGCTCGACCGGCGTACGGCCCTGGGTCCGCGCCACCGACGACCTGCCCGACGCCGTCGCCAAGGCGGTCGAGGAGCTGACCCCCGCCGAGGGCCGGCTCGCGGTGATCGCCCCGCGCCATCTGCACCGCAGGCTGGCGGCCCGGCTGGACGGAGTGACGGCGGGCGCCGAACCCGACCTCACGCGGACCGTCGTCCTCCTCGACCCGCGGCAGTCCAAGGGGCTGGAGTTCGACTCGGTCCTGGTGGTCGAGCCGGCGCTGTACGGGACCAGCGACCTGTACGTGGCGCTGACCCGGGCGACGCAGCGGCTGGGGGTGCTGCACACCGGGCGGCTGCCCAGGGCGCTGGCCGATCAGGAGGACGGGCTCGCCGTGGGGGTGGGGGAGTAGGTCGGGTGCAGGGACGGGTCGAGGGGCTCCAGGGAGGCGCACAGGGCGGTCGGGAAGGCCGGCGCCCTGTCCCGGACGGCCTGGCAGCCCCCTTCCGTCGTCCGGAAGAACGGCTTCCAGCCCGACTTCCCGGCCTTGTAGAACCAGCGGTCGCCGAGCCGGGACGCGCACGCGCTGTCCGTCTGGTCGCCGCAGGCCGGTCCGGTGCGCCAGGAGAGGTCCAGGACCAGCCACTCGCCGTCGCAGTGCTCCGCGTCGCGGTAGGTGTGCGTGGGCACGTCGACCGCCTTGACCGCCTGTTCGTAGGAGTCGGCGGTGCAGCCGGTGGCCGGCGGGGTGCAGCCCAGGTCGCCGCAGAGGCGCAGGGCGGGCAGGTGAGCGTCGTGGGCGGTGAAGACGGCGGCGGGGTAGCCGACCGCCAGCTCGCGGTCCCCGAGGGGTTCGGGGAGCTTGACCCGGGCCTTCGCCGTGGTGGTCCTCGTGCAGCCGGAGGCCCGGTCCCCCGACGGTGAGGTGAAGGTGACCTGGACCGGCACGGTGTTCGCGACGGGCTCGGTGAGCTTCGCCTCAAGGTCGCGCACACAGGGCTTCGGGCCACTGGGCACGTCCACGGCGATGGTCACCGTGCGCCGGTCGGTGCCGAGTTCGGCCCCGGTGATCTGGGAGCGCGTGGGCGCCGACAGTGTCCACGAGGGGGCGGTGGCCGCCGGGGCGGTGCCGCCCTGGCCGGCCACCTGGGTCCCGCACGCGCCGAGCAGCAGTACGGCGAGCACGCAGAGCAGGGCGGCCGCGGCCGCCCCGCGCTTGCCTCCGGATCGCATGAGCCCTCGAATCCCCCGTGGAGCACAGACATCGACCCGATCACCTTAATCAACGCTCACGCGGGCCGTAGCCAGACCGTGGCCAGGGGCGGCAGCGTCAGTTGGATGCTGGCCGGGCGGCCGTGCCACGGGGTGGCCTCCGGCTTCACGGCGTCCGGGTTGGTGACGTCGCCGCCGCCGTACTTGCCGAGGTCGGTGTTGAGGGTCTCGTACCAGGCGGGGACGTCGCCGGGGACGCCGAGGCGGTAGTCGTGCCGGACGACGGGGGAGAAGTGGGAGACCGCGAGCAGGGGCGTGCCCTCGGCGTCGTAGCGCAGGAACGCGAAGACGTTGTCGTCCGCCGCGTCGCCGACCACCCACTGGAAACCGTCCGGCGTGGTGTCGCGCTGCCACAGCGCCGGGGTGTGGCGGTAGACGACGTTGAGGTCACGGACCAGGTCCCGGACGCCCCGGTGATCGGGCTCCGCCCCGTACGCAGGGTCCAGCAGCCACCAGTCGGGGCCGTGCGCCTCCGACCACTCCGCTCCCTGGGCGAACTCCTGCCCCATGAAGAGGAGTTGCTTGCCCGGGTGGGCCCACATGAAGCCCAGGTACGCGCGGTGATTGGCGCGTTGCTGCCACCAGTCGCCGGGCATCTTCGACACCAGCGACCGCTTGCCGTGCACGACCTCGTCGTGCGAGATCGGCAGCACGTAGTTCTCGCTGTACGCGTACACCATCGAGAACGTCATCTCGTGGTGGTGGTACTTGCGGTGCACCGGCTCGTGCTGGACGTAGTCGAGCGAGTCGTGCATCCAGCCCATGTTCCACTTCAGCCCGAACCCCAGCCCGCCGCTCTCGGTCGGCCGGGTCACCCCGTCCCAGGCCGTGGACTCCTCGGCGATCGTGACGACCCCCGGGACCCGGCGGTACACGGTCGCGTTCATCTCCTGGAGGAACGCCACCGCGTCCAGGTTCTCCCGGCCGCCGAACACATTGGGCGTCCACTGGCCCGGCTCGCGCGAGTAGTCGAGGTAGAGCATGGACGCCACCGCGTCCACGCGCAGCCCGTCGATGTGGAACTCCTCGCACCAGTACACGGCGTTGGCGACGAGGAAGTTGCGCACCTCACGGCGGCCGAAGTCGAACTCCAGCGTGCCCCAGTCGGGATGGGCGGCGCGGAGCGGGTCCTCGTGCTCGTACAGCGGCCGTCCGTCGAACTCCGCCAACGCCCAGTCGTCGCGCGGGAAATGGGCCGGCACCCAGTCCATCAGGACGCCGATCCCGGCCTGGTGCAGGGCGTCGACCAGGTACTTGAAGTCGTCCGGCGTGCCCAGGCGGGCGGTCGGGGCGTAGAAGCCGGTGACCTGATAGCCCCAGGAGCCGCCGAAGGGGTGCTCGGCGACGGGCATCAGCTCGACGTGCGTGAAGCCCAGGTCCTTGACGTACGCCGGCAGCTGCTCGGCGAGCTGACGGTACGTCAACCCAGGCCGCCAGGACGGCAGGTGCACCTCGTACACCGACAAGGGCGCCTCGTGGGCCGGCGTGTCCGCGCGCCGTGACAGCCACGCCGCGTCCTGCCACTCGTGATGCGAGGCGTGCACGATCGACGAGGTGGCCGGCGGGACCTCGGTGCGACGGGCCAGCGGGTCGGCGCGCAGCGTCTTCGAACCGTCCTGGCGGGTGATCGCGAACTTGTACAGCTCGCCCTCCCCGATGCCGGGCACGAACAGCTCCCAGACGCCCGAGCCGCCGAGCGAGCGCATCGGATGGCCCGTGCCGTCCCAGAAGTTGAAGGTGCCGGCCAGGCTGACCCCGCGGGCGTTGGGCGCCCACACCGTGAAGCGGGTGCCGGTCACGCCCTGGTGGGTCATCGGCTCGGCGCCGAGCGCCTTCCACAGCTCCTCGTGCCGACCCTCGCCGATGAGATACAGGTCCAGCTCGCCGAGGGCGGGCAGGAAGCCGTACGCGTCCTCGATCTCCTGCTCCGAGCCCTCGTACGTCACGAGGAGCCGGTAGGAGGGGACCTCCCGGAGCGGGAGGAGGCCGCTGAAGAACCCGTCCCCGTCGTCGTGCAGCTCGGCGCGCAGGGTGCCGGTGAGGACGGTGACGGAGAGGGCGTACGGCCGGAAGGCGCGGAAGGCGATGCCGCCGGGCACGGGGTGGGCGCCGAGGACCGAGTGGGGGTCGTGATGGGTGCCGGAGAGGAGACGGTCGCGGTCATGGGCGTCGAGGGCGGGGGAGACGGGCGTCTCGGGCAGCGGGGCGGGCGCCGGGGCGACGGTCTTCTGGGCCTTCGTGACGGTCTTCTTCGCCGCCGCCTTCTTGGCGACCGCCTTTTCGGCCGTCGCTCCCTTCGCGGTCGCCTTCTTCGCGGTCGCCTTCTTCGCCGTCGCCTTCTTGACGGCTGCCTTCTTGACCGCAGCCTCCTTCTTGACCGCCGCCTCCTTCACGACCGCCTTCTTCGCCGTCGCCTTCTTCACGGCCGCCTTCTCGGTCGGAGCTTTCTTCGCTGCTGCCTTCTTCGCTGTCGCTTTCTTCTTCGGATCCGATCCGCTGGGCGTGGGCGGAGTCACGGGGGAGCCTCCTCGGCGAACGTGAAGTCAGAACAGGTCGGATGTGGCGTACCGCTCGATCGCCGCCATCGGCACCGGCAGCCAGTCCGGGCGGTGCCTGGCCTCGTAGACGACCTCGTAGATCGCCTTGTCCGTCTCGTACGCGCGCAGCAGCACCGGGTCGGTACGCGGGTCCGAGCCGCTGACCTCGGCGTATCCGGAGCAGTACGCGGCCCGGCAGGCGTGGGCCCAGCCCGGCGCCGGAGGGTCGGCCGAGAACGCGGCGTAGTCGAACGAGCGGAGCATTCCGGCGACGTCCCGGGCCGGCGGCTGCGGCATCCGCCGCTCGGCCAGCGGTTTCGACGGCTCGCCCTCGAAGTCGATCAGCGACCACTGCCCGGCGGGCGAGCGCAGGCACTGGCCGAGATGCAGATCGCCGTGGATGCGCTGCGCGGTCCAGGTACGGCCCTCCGCGGCCAGGTCGGCCAGCGCGCTGAACGCGGAGCGCAGCCCGGGCGCGTACGGCGTGAGCGCGGGCACCGCCTGGACGGCCGCGTCGAGGCGCTCGACCATGCCGTCGACCAGCAGACGCAGCTGTGCGGCGCCGAGTGTCACCGAGGGCAGCGCGTGGGCCAGCGCCGTGTGCACCTCGGCGGTGGCCCGCCCGAGCGCCCGCGCCTCCGCGCTGAAGTCCTCGCCCTTGGCCAGCTCGCGCAGCGCCAGCTCCCAGCCGTCCGTCGCGCCCTGCACGAAGGGTTGCAGCACACCGAGGACGTACGACTCCCCGTCCAGCTCGGCGTTGAGCCACGCCGTCGGCGCGGGCACCCGGGGGCAGCCCTCGCGGGCCAGCGCCAGTGGCAGCTCCAGGTCGGGGTTGACGCCGGGCACGACCCGGCGGAGCAGTTTCAGGATGAACGTATCTCCGTAGACGACGGAGGTGTTGGACTGCTCGGCGGTCATCACGCGGGGCACCAGACCGGGCCGGATGTCCTGCCCGGGGTCCCGTTCGAAGCGGAGTCCGCCGATGCGGGCCTGCGAGCGCAGCGCCTCCAGGAGCACCTCGGCGGCCCTCGGGTCGTGCAGGGCCTCGTACACCGTGCGTCCGGCGAGCGGGCCCTCCTCCACATGTCCGATCAGCGCGGGCGCGAGATGGGGTGGCAGCGCCTCGCGCACGCCTATGAGGAGCTGGTAGCAGTCCCAGGGCGCGGCCGGCTGATGGGCCTGGACGAGCAGGTGGTAGAGGCCCAGCCTGCGGTCGGCGGGCAGCAGTTCGGTGGCCGCGACCAGCGTGAATCCGGTGACCGGGCGGCCCTTGCCGGCGAACCAGCGCTGCCGTGGCAGCCATTCCCGCAGGAGTGGATCAAGTGACGCAAGCAGGCCCGGACTTGTCGTGGCAGTACCGATGACGGCTTCCGACATGGCGTCGCGTCCTTTCCCCGGGTGGGCGGGGTGTCACTGATGCGTTCCCAGGGCGGGGCGGGAGAAACCGGGAATCAGCCGCCCCGCCGGGTCTGTCAGGCGGCGTCCTTGCGGAGCCGGAACCAGTAGAAGCCGTGCCCCGCCAGCGTCAGCAAGTACGGCAGCTCACCGATGGCCGGGAAGCGCACCCCGCCGAACAGCTCCACCGGGTGCCGCCCGTTGAACGTGCTCAGGTCCAGCTCGGTGGGTTGCGCGAAGCGGGAGAAGTTGTGCACGCACAGGACGAGATCGTCCTCGTACTCTCTCAGGAACGCGATCACCGCCGGGTTGGACGACTGGAGTTCGGTGTACGAGCCGAGTCCGAACGCCGGGTTCTGCTTCCGGATCTCGATCATGCGGCGGGTCCAGTGCAGCAGCGAGGAGGGCGACGACATCGACGCCTCGACGTTGGTGACCTGGTAGCCGTAGACCGGGTCCATGATGGTCGGCAGATACAGCCGCCCGGGGTCACAGGACGAAAAACCTGCGTTGCGATCCGGTGTCCACTGCATGGGGGTGCGGACGGCGTCGCGGTCGCCGAGCCAGATGTTGTCGCCCATGCCGATCTCGTCGCCGTAGTAGAGGATCGGCGAGCCGGGCAGGGAGAGCAGGAGAGCCGTGAACAGCTCGATCTGGTTGCGGTCGTTGTCGAGGAGGGGCGCGAGCCGGCGGCGGATGCCGATGTTGGCGCGCATGCGCGGGTCTTTCGCGTACTCGGCCCACATGTAGTCGCGTTCCTCGTCGGTGACCATTTCGAGGGTGAGCTCGTCGTGGTTTCTGAGGAAGATGCCCCACTGGCAGTTCTGCGGGATCGCCGGGGTCTTGGCGAGGATCTCCGAGACCGGGTAACGCGACTCCCTGCGCACCGCCATGAAGATGCGGGGCATGACCGGGAAGTGGAAGGCCATGTGGCATTCGTCGCCGCCGGACCGGTAGTCGCCGAAGTAGTCGACGACGTCCTCGGGCCACTGGTTCGCCTCCGCCAGCAGCACCGTGTCCGGGTAGTGCGCGTCGATCTCCTTGCGGACCCGCTTGAGGAACTCATGGGTTGCCGGAAGGTTTTCGCAGTTGGTGCCTTCCTGCTGGTACAGGTACGGCACCGCGTCCAGCCGGAAGCCGTCGATGCCGAGGTCCAGCCAGAACCGCAGCGCGGAGATCATCTCCTCCTGGACCGCCGGGTTCTCGTAGTTGAGGTCGGGCTGGTGGGAGAAGAAACGGTGCCAGAAGTACTGCTTGCGGACCGGGTCGAAGGTCCAGTTGGACGCCTCGGTGTCGACGAAGATGATCCGCGCGTCCTGGAACTGCTTGTCGTCGTCGGCCCAGACGTAGTAGTCACCGTAGGGTCCGTCCGGGTCCCGCCTCGACTCCTGGAACCACGGGTGCTGGTCGCTGGTGTGGTTCATCACGAAGTCGATGATGACGCGCATGCCGCGCTGGTGGGCGGCGTCGACGAACTCCACGAAGTCGGCGAGGTCGCCGAACTCGGGGAGGACGGCGGTGTAGTCGGAGACGTCGTAACCGCCGTCGCGCAGCGGTGACTTGAAGAAGGGCGGCAGCCAGAGGCAGTCGACGCCGAGCCATTGCAGGTAGTCGAGCTTGGCGGTGAGGCCCTTGAGGTCGCCGACGCCGTCGCCGTTGCTGTCCTGGAAGGAACGGACGAGCACCTCGTAGAAGACGGCGCGCTTGAACCAGTCGGGGTCCCGGTCCTTGGCCGGGGTGTCCTCGAAGGTGTCCTGGACGGGCTCGTTGACGATCATGTTGTGGGTGACCCTCCGATCTGCGGGGTGGACGGTCGCAGGACGGTGAGGATGTGCGCGGGGCGAGTGCCCGGTTCGAGACGCACGTAGTTCGCCCTGCCCCAGTGATAGGTCTCGCCGGTGAGCTCGTCGCGCACCGGCACCGACTCGTGCCATTCCAGGCCGAGTTGCGGCATGTCCAACGAGACCGTGGCCTCCTGGGTGTGGTGAGGGTCGAGGTTGGCGACCACCAGAACCGTGTTCGAGCCGCTCTGCTTCGAGTAGACGATCACCTCTTCCTTGTCCGCGTGGTGGAAGTGGAGATCGCGCAGTTGGCGCAGGGCCGGGTTCTCCCGGCGGATGGTGTTGAGGCGGGTGATCAGGGGCGCGATGGTGTCGGCCGTCTCCCAGTCGCGGGGGCGGAGTTGGTACTTCTCCGAGTTCAGGTATTCCTCGCTGCCCTGGCGCAGGGGGGTGTTCTCGCACAGTTCGTAGCCGCTGTAGATGCCCCAGGTGGGGGAGAGGGTGGCGGCCAGGACGGCGCGGACCTCGAAGGCGGGCCGGCCGCCGTGCTGGAGGTAGGCGTGCAGGATGTCGGGGGTGTTGGCGAAGAAGTTGGGCCGCATGTAGGCGGCCGCCTCCCCCGACAGCTCGGTCAGGTACTCGGTGAGCTCCTGCTTGGTGTTGCGCCAGGTGAAGTACGTGTACGACTGCTGGAAGCCGATCTGTCCCAGGGTGTGCATCATCGCCGGGCGGGTGAACGCCTCCGCCAGGAAGATCACGTCGGGGTCGGTGGCGTTGATGTCCGCGATCACCTGCTGCCAGAACACGACCGGCTTGGTGTGCGGGTTGTCGACCCGGAAGATCCGCACCCCGTGGTCCATCCAGTGCCGCAGCACCCGCAGTGTTTCGGCGATCAGACCGTCCAGGTCCGCGTCGAAGGCGATGGGGTAGATGTCCTGGTACTTCTTCGGCGGATTCTCCGCGTACGCGATGGTGCCGTCCGGGCGGTGGTGGAACCACTCCGGATGCTTCTGCACCCAGGGGTGGTCCGGGGAGCACTGCAACGCGAAGTCCAGCGCGATCTCCAGGCCGTGCGCGGCGGCCTGCTGCACGAAGTGGTCGAAGTCCTCGATCGTGCCCAGGTCGGGGTGGACGGCGTCGTGGCCGCCCTCGGGCGAGCCGATCGCCCACGGCACCCCGACATCGTCCGGACCGGCCGCCAGGGTGTTGTTCGGGCCCTTGCGGAAGGTCGTCCCGATCGGGTGGATCGGGGGCAGGTAGACGACGTCGAAGCCCATCGCGGCGATCGCGGGCAGCCGGCGCGCGGCGGTGCGGAAGGTGCCGTGCGGCCGCTCGGGGGTGCCCTCGGAGCGCGGGAAGAACTCGTACCAGGAGCCGTACAGCGCCCGCTCCCGCTCGACCAGCAGGGGGAGTGGCGCGGAGGCGGTGACGAACTCCCGCAGCGGGTGCGCGGCCAGGACCGCGTCCACCTCCGGCGTCAACGCCGCCCCCAACCGGGCCATGGCCGGGCGGGTCTCGTCCCGGAGGGCGGTCACGGCGGCCCGGAGGATCTTCCGCTGTCCCTTGGGGGCGCCTTCCGCGGCCCGTTCGTGCAGGCGGGCCCCCTCCTCCAGGACCAGCTCGGTGTCCATGCCCGCCGGGATCTTGATCTGGGCGTGGTGACGCCAGGTGCTGATCGGGTCGCCCCAGGCCTCGACGTAGAAGGTCCAGTGGCCCTCGGCGTCGGGGGTGACGTCGGCGCCCCAGCGGTCGGTGCCGGGGGTGAGTTCGCGCATCGGCGTCCACGGGCCCGGCCGGCCCTCGGGGTCTTTCAGTACGACGTTGGCGGCGACCGCGTCGTGGCCCTCGCGGAAGACCGTGGCGGTCACCTGGAAGGTCTCGCCGGTGACGGCCTTGGCGGGGCGGCGGCCGTGCTGGACGATCGGGCGGACGTCCAGCACCGGTATCCGTCCGATCGTGGGGGTGTCGTCCGTGGAGGGTGGCTCCGAGGTGGACGGTGGCCCGGTGACGGCGGGCCGGGTGCTCGGTGTCGGGGGTGCTGACGAGTGGTGCTTGGCGGGCATGACCGCTCCTGTCCGCGTCAACTGGGGGTGGGCGGATGGCTGTGGGGAGGTTGGTCCTGCGTGGTGTTCCTGTGTGTTCCCATGATGTGGCTGGGGGTGTACCGGAGGAGCCTTCCCACCCTATTCGGGTGGGCAATCCGGCACTTTGTTAACTACTCACGCGTATGTCTGCACACAAGACCGGCCCCGTCCGCATCGGACGGGGCCGGTGTCCGCATACCGTGCCTAGGAGCCCGGTACCTGGAGGAGTTTGTCCGGTGAGCCCAGTCCGCGTGCGGAGATTTTGCCGGACGCCGCCAGCGTGACCAGCGCCTTCGCCACTTGTGCGGGCGTGGCCCTCGGGTGGTCGGCGAGGTAGAGCGCGGCCGTGCCGGCGGCGTGCGGGGAGGCCATCGACGTACCCGAGTAGGTGGCTTTGGCGCTGTCGCCCTTGTTCGAGGTTGACGTGATCGAGACCCCCGGGGCGAACAGATCCAGGGCGGAGCCGTAGTTGGAGAAGCTCGCCCGGGTGTCGGTGGTGTCGGTCGCGCCGACCGTGATCGCCTGCTTCACGTCGGCGGGGGAGTAGAGGCCGGCGGGGAGCCCGTCGTTGCCCGCCGCGACCGTGTAGGTGACGCCGGACTTGATCGAGTTCTGTACGGCGGCGTCGAGTTGGGCGTTGTGGTAGCCGCCGAGGCTGAGATTGGCGACGGCGGGCTTCCTGGCGTGCCGGGTGACCCAGTCGATGCCCGCGATGACCTGGGCCGTCGTACCGGAGCCCGCGTTGTCGAGCACCCGGACGGCGACGACCCTGGCCTGCTTGGCGATGCCGTACCTGGTGCCCGCGACGGTGCCGGCGACATGCGTGCCGTGGCCGTTGCCGTCACCGGCGTACTTGTCGTTTCCGACGAAGTCCCAGCCGTAGCCGGCCCGTCCGCCGAAGTCCTTGTGCGAGATGCGGATGCCCGTGTCGATGACGTAGACCGTGACCCCGGCGCCCGCGGAATCCGGCCAGGTGTAGTTCTTGTCCAGCGGGAGGTCCGGCTGGTCGACGCGGTCGATGCCCCAGGACGGCGGGTTCCGCTGGGTGTGGTCGAGCGTCACCCGGGTGTCCTGGACGACCGAGGCGACCCGCGAGTCCGCGGCGAGCAGCCTCGCCTGTCTCTCGTTGGCCTTGATCGCGTAGCCGTTGAGGACCGTGCCGTAGGTGTGGCTGATTCTCGCCCCGTACTTCTCGGCGAGGCTCTTGCCCGCCGACGACGGGGCCGTCGTTCCCCCCTTGAGTGTCACCAGGTAGCTTCCGCCGACGGAGCCGGGGGCTCCGGCGCCGAGTATCCGCCCCTCCGGTGCGGCGTGCGCGGGCAGGGTGCTGGCCGAAAGCGCGGCGGCACAGGTCACCGCGGCCAAGCCCCCCACTCGGCGCAGACGCCGGGTTCGCGTCCGTGCCATGGTGTGAGATCCCCTCCTCGACTCGGCGTACGGCGGTCGTGACGCGCCCGGGAGTCGGCCGGAAGCGCTCGGGGCCCGGCCGGTGTCGTCCGGTTCTGGCCCTGTGTGACCGATACGCCACTTGCACCCTCTCGTGGGGGCGAAGTCACCACAAGGACGCCTACAGGGGCGGAATCAGCCATACCGGCCATGGGGGGTGCGTGAAGGTTGCGGCGATTTCCGGTCTGGTTCCGATCTGTATGGCTTCCACGGCACCGTGGTTACGGCGGCCCCTCCACCGATACCGTCGTTGTCGACGACGGGACGCACAACGCGGTGCGTCCGCTTCCGCACGCCTGACGAGGTGGCAGTGCCCATGAAGGCTATCCGTCGCTTCACCGTCCGACCCGTACTCCCCGATCCCCTCCGCCCGTTGAGCGATCTGGCGCGCAATCTGCGCTGGTCCTGGCATGCGGAGACCCGCGACCTCTTCCAGTCGGTGGACCCCGAGCGGTGGGCCGCCTCGGGCGGCGACCCCGTACGCCTCCTGGGCAGCGTGCCGCCCCGGCGTCTCGCGGAGCTGGCCGAGGACCGCCGCTTCCTGCGCCGGTTGCAGTCGGTCGCCGACGATCTCCACGACTATGTCTCCGGCGAGCGCTGGTACCAGACCCAGCCCGGCGAACTCCCGGCCGCCGTCGCCTACTTCTCACCCGAGTTCGGCATCACGGCCGCGCTCCCGCAGTACTCCGGCGGCCTCGGCATCCTGGCCGGCGACCATCTGAAAGCGGCCAGCGACCTGGGCGTACCGCTGATCGGCGTCGGCCTGCTGTACCGCCACGGCTACTTCCGCCAGTCCCTGTCCCGGGACGGCTGGCAACAGGAGCACTACCCCGTCCTGGACCCCAACGAGCTGCCGGTGGCGCTGCTGAGGGAGGAGGACGGCACCCCCGCACAGGTGTCGCTGGCCCTGCCCGGCGGCAAGCAGTTGCACGCCCGCATCTGGCTGGCGCAGGTGGGCCGGGTGCCGCTGCTGATGCTCGACTCGGACGTCGAGGAGAACGACCTCGGCGAGCGGGGGGTGACGGACCGGCTGTACGGCGGCGGCAGTGAACACCGCCTGTTGCAGGAGATGTTGCTGGGCATCGGCGGCGTGCGGGCGGTACGGACGTACTGCCGGCTGACGGGACATGCCGCGCCCGAGGTCTTCCACACGAACGAGGGCCACGCCGGTTTCCTGGGCCTGGAACGGATCGCCGAACTGTGCGCCGGGGAAGGCCTGGACTTCGACGCGGCACTGGAATCGGTCCGCGCCGGAACGGTGTTCACCACCCACACCCCGGTCCCCGCCGGCATCGACCGCTTCGACCGCGAACTGGTCGCCCATCACTTCGGCCCCGACGCCGAGTTGCCGGGCATCGACGTCGAGCACATCCTGCGCCTGGGCATGGAGACGTACCCGGGAGGCGAGCCGAACCTCTTCAACATGGCGGTGATGGGCCTCAGGCTGGGCCAGCGGGCGAACGGCGTCTCGCTGCTGCACGGCCAGGTGAGCCGGGAGATGTTCTCGGGCCTGTGGCCCGGATTCGACCCGGACGAGGTCCCGATCACCTCGGTCACCAACGGGGTGCACGCCCCGACCTGGGTCGCCCCGGAGGTCCTCCGCCTGGGCGCCCGGCAGATCGGCGCCCAGCGCACCGAGGACGCGCTGACGGTCGGCGGGTCGGACCGGTGGGACGCGGTGGGCGAGATCCCGGACCAGGACATCTGGGAGCTGCGGCGCGACCTGCGCGAGCAACTGGTGGTGGAGGTACGCCGGCGGCTTCGGGCGTCCTGGCGGCAACGGGGCGCGGGCAGCGCCGAGTTGGGCTGGATCGACGGCGTGCTCGACCCCGACGTCCTGACGATCGGGTTCGCGCGCAGGGTCCCGTCGTACAAGCGCCTGACGCTGATGCTGCGCGACCGGGACCGGCTGATGGACCTGCTCCTGCATCCCGAGCGCCCGATCCAGATCGTGGTGGCGGGGAAGGCGCACCCGGCGGACGACGGCGGGAAGCGCCTGGTCCAGGAGCTGGTGCGGTTCGCGGACGACCCGCGGGTGCGCCACCGGATCGTCTTCCTCCCGGACTACGGCATGGCGATGGCGCAGAAGCTCTACCCGGGCTGCGACATCTGGCTGAACAACCCGCTGCGGCCGCTGGAGGCCTGCGGGACTTCAGGGATGAAGGCGGCGTTGAACGGATGCCTGAATCTGTCGGTCCTGGACGGCTGGTGGGACGAATGGTTCCAGCCGGACTTCGGCTGGGCGATCCCGACGGCGGACGGCACGGGCACGGACCCGGACCACCGGGACGACATCGAGGCGGCGGCGCTCTACGACCTCCTGGAACAGCGCGTGACCCCCCGCTTCTACGAGCGCGGCCAGGGCGGACTGCCCGACCGCTGGATCGAGATGGTCCGCCAGACGCTGACACTGCTGGGCCCGAAGGTGCTGGCCGGCCGGATGGTCCGCGAGTACGTGGAGCGTCTCTACACCCCCGCCGCGCACGCGCACCGCGCGATGGAGCCGGCGGCGGCACGGGAGTTGGCGGGATGGAAGGCGCGGGTGCGGTCCGCGTGGCAGAGCGTGACGGTCGACCATGTGGAGACGTCCGTGACGACCGCGACCGCGGAACTGGGCACGACGCTGGGACTGCGGGTCCGGGTCGGCCTCGGCAACCTGAGCCCCGAGGACGTCGACGTACAGGCCCTGTCGGGCCGGGTCGACGAGGAGGACAGGATCACGGACGCGCTGACGCTCCCCCTGAAGCCGGTGGGCGGTCCGGACGCGGAGGGGCGGTGGGTCTACGAGGGTCCGCTGTCCCTGGACCGGACGGGCCCCTTCGGATACACGGTCCGTATCCTCCCGGCACACCGACTCCTGGCCTCCGGAGCCGAGTTGGGGCTGGTGGCGGTGCCCGCGGAGGAGGCGGTGGAGGCCGCGGGGGTGTTGATGCGGTGACGGTCGGAGGGCTGGGCCCGGCTCAGTCCTCCTCCCCGCCGGACAACCGGCGCAGGACCACGCCGCAGCGGCGCGCGTAGGCATGTTGCAGACCCCGGGTCGCGGGGCCGCCCGCCCGTGCGTACCACTTCGCCGCCCGGCTGAACGCCGACACCGTCAGCCACACCGTGCCGTCGCCGGTGCGGTCGACCACGAAGGACTCCTCGCCGCATTCCGGGTGGCCGGAAAGGGTGCCGTACGCCCAGCCCGCGCGGCGGGGTTCCTCGATCGTCCACACCACCCGGCAGGGGGCCTTGATCATGCCGGCCAGGGTGACCGTGACGTCGACCTCGGGGGCCGCGCGGTCGGCCGTCGCGTCGATGCCCACGCCCAGCGCGCGGTGCATCTCCCAGGTCAGGACCGCTTCGGAGGCCCGGCGGAAGACCGGTTCGCCCTCGCCTATGCGGGTGCGGACGTGCAGGGGGTGGAAGTCCGGTGGGCAGAAGCCGGGCTTGCGGGTCGCGCCCACGTCGGCGTAGGTGAAGGTGTTGGGGGGCTCTATCGGCGGCATGGGAAACAAGGGTAGGGCGGCACCCCGGAATGCCTTCCTCCCGGGTGCCGCCCGCCGATCCCCTCGGACTAGCTCACGTTCACGGCCGACCAGGCCGCCGCGACCGCGTTGTACTCGGTGCTGCCGGAGCCGTACAGGGCGGCCGCCGCGGACAGGGTGCCCGTGCGTGCCGACTTGTAGTTGGTCGTCGACGTGAAGTACGTCGTCAGCGCCTTGTACCAGATCTGGAGCGCCTTGTCCCGGCCGATGCCGGTGACCGTGGAGCCGTTGGACGTCGGCGAGTTGTAGCTCACGCCGTTGATCGTCTTCGCGCCGCTGCCCTCCGAGAGGAGGTAGAAGAAGTGGTTCGCGACACCGGACGAGTAGTGGACGTCCAGGTTGCCGACGGAGGAGGACCAGGAGTCCGCCGAGCCGCCGTCCTTGCTGGGCTTGTCCATGTAGCGCAGCGGGGTGCCGTCGCCGTTGATGTCGATCTTCTCGCCGATGAGGTAGTCACCCTTGTCGGACGCGTTGTTGGCGAAGAACTCCACGCCGGTGCCGAAGATGTCCGAGGTGGCCTCGTTCAGGCCGCCGGACTCGCCGGAGTAGTTCAGGCCCGCCGTGTTCGAGGTGACGCCGTGGCTCATCTCGTGGCCGGCCACGTCCAGCGAGGTCAGCGGGCTGACGTTGCCCTCGCCGTCGCCGTACGTCATGCAGAAGCAGCTGTCGTCCCAGAACGCGTTGACGTACTGGTTGCCGTAGTGGACCCGGGAGTAGGCCGCGACACCGTTGTTCTTGATGCCGCTGCGGCCGAAGGTGGACTTGTAGAAGTCCCAGGTCTCCGCCGCGCCGTAGGCGGCGTCGACGGCCGCCGTCTGGTCGGTGGTGGAGCTGGAGGCCGTGCCGGTGCCCCAGGTGTTGTCGGCGTCCGTGAACAGCGTGCCCGCGGAGGAGCTGGTGCCGTGGGACTTGTTGTACGTCTTGTGGCTGCCGCGCGAGCCGTCGGTCAGCTGGTACGTCGAACCCGACAGGGTGGTGGTCAGGCTGACCGTGCCCGAGTACAGGCTCTTGCCGGTGCCGGTCGCGTTCTCGATGCCCTGGTACTCGAAGAGCTTCTTGCCGGTCGCGGCGTCGGTGATGACGTGCAGCTGGTTCGGGGTGCCGTCGTCCTGGAAGCCGCCGACGATCGTCTCGTAGGCGAGGACGGGGGTGCCCGAGCCGGCCCAGATGACCTTGCGCGCGCCGTCGGCGGCGGTCTTCTCCGAACCCGCGGCCTTGGCGGCGGACAGCGCCTGCTTCTCGGCCTTGGCGACGGTGAGCTTCGGCGTCAGGGAGGCGACCTTGATGGACTTGGTCGTCGCCTTGGTGACGCTCTTGGTCGCACCGGACTTCGACGCGTGGACGACCAGGTCGCCGCCGAGGACGGGCAGACCGGCGTAGGTGCGCTCGTAGCGGGTGTGCACCGTGCCGTCGGCGTCCTTGACGACGTCCTTGACGACCAGCTTCTCCTTGGCGCCGAGGCCTATCTTGGCGGCGGTGTCGGCGGCGCCGGCCTGCTGCTGCTTGATGAGCGTGGTGCGCGCCGCCGGGGTCAGCTGGAGGGGCGCGGCGGCCAGGGTGGCCTTGCCGCTCGTCTCCGCCGGGGTCTGGGCGGCGGCGGTACCGGTGGTCAGACCGGTGGTGAGGAGAGCTCCGGCCGCGACGGCGGTGGCGATGGCCAGAGTGGTGCGCTTGTGACGCGCGTAGACGGGGGTCACACAAGCTCCTTCGTGGGGGAGCCCGGACTGACTTGGGGTAGTCCGCCCGGGGCAGTTGTGAAGTTGTGCGGCGGGTGTGAGGAAGCCTGGCATCAAGGCGCGTACATGTCAGGACCCTGAAGTGATGTTGGCCGAAAGTCGACTGTCCGGTGAATGTTGCCGCCATGTAAAGCGACGTGACCACGGCAAAGGCCCAACAAGTCACCGGTAAGCGGCTGGCAAAAAGAGGGCGCCGCCCCGGGGAGTCGAACCTCCGGAGCGGCGCCCTGTCGTTCAGCCGTCGAGCACGGCCGGCCTACGGGAAGGTGAGCTTCCAGCTGTTGATGTAGCCGGTGTCGATGGCCGCGTTGTCCTGGACCCTCAACTTCCACGTCCCGTTGGCGACTTCGGAGGAAGCGTTCACGGTGTACGTGGTGTTGATGTTGTCCGCGCTGCCACCGGTGCCGTACGCCTTCAGCGTGTACACACTGCCGTCGGGGGCCACCAGGTCGACCTTGAGGTCACCGATGTAGGTGTGCACGATGTCGACGCCGACCTGGAGGTTGGAGGGCGCGTTGCCCGTCCGCCCGGAGACCGTGATCGACGACGTCACCGCGGCGCCGTTGTCCGGAATCGATACGTCGGCGGTGTTCTCGAAGGACGTACCGCCACCGCCGCCACCGGAGCGCGAACCGACCGCCACGGCCGCCCACGCGTCCTGCACCGCCTTGTACTCGGCGCTCGTGGTGCCGTACAGCTCACCGGCCGCCGCGAGGGTGCCGGTGCGGGCCGCCGCGTAGTTGGTGGTGGACGTGAACTTCGTGGTCAGCGCGCGGAACCAGATCTTCTCCGCCTTGTCGCGGCCGATGCCGGTGACCGGGAGGCCGTCCGAGGTGGGCGAGTTGTAGCTGACGCCGTTGATGACCTTGGCGCCGCTGCCCTCGGACAGCAGGTAGAAGAAGTGGTTGGCCGGGCCCGAGGAGTAGTGGACGTCGACCGAGCCGATACCGGAGTACCAACTGTCCTTCGACGCGCCGTCCTTGCTCGGCTTGTCCATGTAACGCAGCGGCGTGCCGTCGCCGTTGATGTTGATCTCCTCGCCGATGAGGTAGTCACCGACGTCGTTGGAGTTCGCCGCGTAGAACTCGACCGCCGTGCCGAAGATATCGGAGGTGGCCTCGTTCAGACCGCCGGACTCCCCGCTGTAGTTGAGGCCCGCGGTGTTGGAGGTGACGCCGTGCGTCATCTCGTGACCGGCCACGTCGATCGACACGAGCGGGTTGGTGTTGCCCGAGCCGTCGCCGTAGGTCATGCAGAAGCAGCTGTCGTCCCAGAACGCGTTGACGTACGCGTTGCCGTAGTGGACGCGGGAGTAGGCCGCCACCCCGTCACCGCGGATGCCGCTGCGGCCGTGGATGTTCTTGTAGTAGTCCCACGTCAGCGCGGCACCGTAGTGCGCGTCCGCCGCCGCCGACTCCGTGTTCGAGGCGCTGCCGTTGCCCCAGACGTCGTCGGGGCCGGAGAACAGCGTGCCGGTCCCGGAGGTGCCGCGGTTGAGGTTGTACGTCTTGTGGCCGCCGCGGGCGCCGTCGGTGAGGTTGTACGTCGAACCCGACTGCGTCGTCGTCAGGCTGACCGTGCCCGAGTACACCGTGTTGCCGGTGCCGGTCTCGATGGCCTCCCACTCGTACAGCTTCGCGCCGGTCGCCGCGTCGGTGATGACGTGCAGCTCCTGCGGGGTGCCGTCGTGCTGGAAGCCGCCCACGACCGTCTCGTAGGCGAGCGTCGGCCTTCCGTCGGCCGCCCAGATCACCTTGCGCGGGGCGTGGCTGACCGCCGGGCTCTTGGCCTTCTCCGCCTTCGCCGCGCTCAGCGCCTGCTTCTCGGCCTTGGCGGTCGAGAGCTGCGGCTTCACCGAGGCGACCTTGATGGTGGCGCGGGTCGCCTTGGTGACCGCCGCGGTGGCGTCGGCCTTCGTGCTGGTGACGACCAGGTCGCCGCCGAGGACGGGCAGACCGTCGTAGGTGCGCTCGTAGCGGGTGTGGAGCGTGCCGTTGCCGTCCTTGACGACGTCACGGACGACCAGCTTCTCCTTGGCGCCCAGGCCGAGTTCCTTGGCGGTGTCCGCCTTGCCGGCATTCGCCGTGCGCAGCAGCTCGGCGCGCTGGGCGGGGGTCAGTTTGACCGACTCGGCGCCCGGTATGACCTTGCCCGCGGCCGACGGTGCCTTCTCCGGGGCTGCGGTGGCGGCGCCCGACTGGACGGCCGCGGCGATCAGGGCGGACACACCGACGAGCGCTACGGCTGCGGCACGGCGGTGCATCGTGTGGGAGGTGCGTCTGTGGGAGGAACTCTCTCTCAACACTGACTCCTGCGTCTGCGGGCCGCGGGTCGCGCGGCCATGGGGAGACCGGGCGGCTGGTGGGCCGGCCGGGCAGAACGGGCATTGCGCGTGCTGGAGTTCGACCGCGGCACAGCCCTGTGCGGAAGCTGTGGGGTTGCTGTGTCGTGGCCGTGGGAAGAGTCGCAGCAGTTCGCGGTTTCTGTCAGGACCGCGTCAGGAAGTTGGCTGGAAATCGTCCGTTGCCCGGATGGTCATGTTCGTTATACGGGCAATTTGTCTAAAGGTCAGGACGCGTGGTCCCCGTGCCGGACGTGCGGTCCCCGTGCCACGAGTGCCACAGCGCCGCGTACGCCCCGTCCGCCGCCACCAGTTCCTCGTGCGCGCCGAGTTCGGTCAGGAGCCCGTCCTCCATCACCGCCACCCGGTCCGCGTCGTGCGCGGTGTGCAGCCGGTGCGCGATCGCGATGACGGTACGGCCCGCCAGTACGGCGGCCAGGGCCCGCTCGGTGTGCCGGGCGGTCGTCGGGTCCAGCAACGCCGTCGCCTCGTCCAGGATCAGCGTGTGCGGGTCCGCCAGCACCACCCGGGCCAGGGCGAGTTGCTGGGCCTGCGAGCCGTCGGTGCGGTGACCGCCCTCGCCGAGCGCGGTGTCGAGGCCGTCGGGCAGCTCCCGCACCCAGCCGTCGGCACCGACGGTGGCCAGCGCCGACCACAACTCCCCGTCCCCGGCACCGGGTTCGGCGATCAGCAGGTTGTCCCGGACCGTGCCCAGGAACACATGGTGCTCCTGGGTGACCAGGACGACCTGGCGGCGCAGCTGCTCGGGACCGAGCGCGACGACCGGAACGCCGCCGACCGTCACCGTCCCCTCGGTGGGCGCGTCGACGCCCGCGAGCAGCCTGCTGAGCGTGGTCTTCCCGGCCCCGGACGGGCCGACGATCGCCAGCCGCTCCCCAGGGCGCACGGTGAGGTCCACCCCGTGCAGGACCTCGGCGCCACGGCCGTAGGAGTACCGCACACCGGTCACGTCGATACGGTCGCCGGCGGGGGCGGCCGACTCGCCGGAGGCGGCTTTCGGGGCCCGGGCGAGCCCCTCCACCCGCGCGAACGAGGCGCCGCTGCTCTGGAGTTGCTCCACCCGGACCAGGATCTGGTCGAGCGGCCCGGTGAGTTGCTGAAGGTACAGGGCCGCCGCGACCACGGCCCCCAGGCTCATCGCCCCGTGCGTGTACAGCACACCGCCGACGATCAGGACACCGGCGATCGGCAGGACGTACGACACCTCGACGGCCGGGAAGAAGACACTGCGCAGGTAGAGGGTGTGCAAACGGGTGCGGCGCGCGGCCTCGAGCGCGTCCCGGCTCGCCGCGATCCGCTCGCCCTCCAGCCGCAGCGCCTCCACCGTGCGCGCCCCCGACGCGGTCGCCGCGACGATCTCCGCGACGTCCGAGGTGGCCGCGCCCTCGGCCAGATAGCCGTCCCGGGCGCGGCGCAGATACCAGCGCAGGGCGAACCAGATGGGCAGCAGACCGCACACGCCGACCACGCCCAGCAACGGGGCCAGCACGAACACCGCGACCAGCGCGATCAGGAAACGGACCGTGTTGATGAGGAGGTCGGGGCCGGCGTCGCGCAGGGTGGTGCCGACGGTGGAGACGTCGGCGGTGCCGCGGGCGGTGAGGTCACCGGTGCCCGCTCGCTCGACCGTGGACGCGGGCAGGGCGAGGGCCCTGTCGACGAACTCCTCGCGGACCCGGGCGAGGGTGCGTTCGCCGAAGCGGTGGCCCACGAAGCGGGCCCAGCGGGCCAGCAGTAGCTCCGCTACCGCACATACGAGCAGCGCGAGTGCGAGGCGGTCGACGGCGTCGACGCCACCCTTGGATCTGACCTCGTCGATGATGCGGCCCAGCAGCCAGGGGCCGCCGAGGCCCGCGACCGCCGCGGCGGCGTTGAGGACGAGGGTGGCGGCGAAGGCTGTGCGGTCCGCGCGAATGAGGCGGTGGGCTGCGTGGCGGACGTCGCCGGCGGTGGCGATGGGGAGGTGGCCGGAAGTCGTCACCGCACGGGCTCCTCTGCGTCGGTGTCCCTCGCCACGAGGGCCTTGTACGCCGGGTCGTAGTCGAGGAGGCCCTGGTGGGTGCCGGTGGCCGCGACCTTGCCGTCCACCAGGTGGATGACGGTGTCCGCGTGGGCCAGGACCAGGGGGGAGGTGGTGGTGACGACGGTGGTTCGGCCTTGGCGGGCCTGTTTGAGGCGGGTGGCCACGCGGGCCTCGGTGTGGGCGTCGAGGGCGGACGTGGGTTCTATGGCGAGGAGTACCTCGGGGTCGGCGGCGAGGGCTCTTGCCAGGCGGATGCGTTGGCGTTGGCCGCCGGAGAGGTTGCGGGCGTTCGCGTCGATGGGGGAGTCGAGGCCGTCGGGGAGGGATTGGACGATGTCTTCGGCTGCGGCTGTGTGAAGGGCGGTGGTGATGTGCGCGGGAGGGGGTGCCTCGTGGGGTTGAGTGGCGGGTGCGGGTTCGTTGGGGCTGGTCGCGCAGTTCCCCGCGCCCCTAAAAGCCTTTGCGGGCGCGCCCATTACTTCGTACAAGGTGCCTGCGAACACGTCTGACTCGTGGTCCGCCATCAAGATGCGGGCTCTGATCTGGGGCAGCTGGATCTCGTCCAGAGGGATGCCGCCCCAGCTCGCCTTTGACGGGGTGTAACGGGCCACGCGGTCCAGTACGGCCGCTGTCTCCGCCGGACGCGCCCCCGCCAACGCCGTCAACCGGCCCGGCAGGATCCGTACGCCCGACTCCGGGTCGTGCAGGACCGACGCCTCCGCGGGGGCGTCCCGCGTCCCCCTGTCCTCCATCGGCTCCAGGCTCAGGAACCGTACGACCCTCCGCGCCGCCACCACACCCCGGCTCAGCATGTAGCCGCACTCGACCCAGAACGCCACCGGGCCCACCAGGACGGCGACATAGCCGTACACCGACACCAACTCGCCGATGCTGATGTCCCCTTGGGCGGCCAGGCGGGCCGCCAGCCAGGTGACCACCGCCAGGAACAGGGTCGGGAGGCCTACTCCGAGGGCCTGGACCCAGCTGGTCACCGCCCCGACCCGGTAGCCCTGTTCGCGCAGCCGCTGGGAGTCGCGCTGGAACGCGTCGGCGAACAGACCCTTGCCGCCGAGGCCGTTGAGCACGCGCAGGCCGCCGGCGAGGTCGGCGATGCGGGCGGTGAGGACGCCCTGGCGGTCGCGGTACTCGGTCTCGGCGCCCTGGAGACGGGTGAGGAACGGGCCCACGAGGCCGACGATCACCGGCATGCCGAGCAGGACGACCGCGGCGATGACCGGGGAGACGGAGACCAGGAGGCCCGCGACCACGAGGTAGGCGATGATCGCGCCCACGCCCGGGCCGACCACCGTGAGGGCGGAGGCGATGGTCTGGACGTCGCCGACTCCGATGGTGACGACCTCGCCGGCCCCCGCCCGCCGTGACAGCGCGGCGCCCAGCCGGACCGCGTGGCCCACGACGACCTTGACCGTGCGGAAGTTGGCGTCCATCCGGACCCGGGTCATCGTGCGGTGCCGCATGATGCTCAGCCACGCGTTGAAGGCGCCGACCAGGAACAGGGCGGCCGACCAGAGCGTGAGCATCCCGAGGTCGCGGGGCTCCAGGCCCTCGTCGATCGCCTTCGCCATCAGGTACGGCGTCGCCGCCAGCAGCACCATCCAGACGCTGGCGATCAGCGCGCCGAGGGCGGAACGGCCAGGCTGACAGCGGACCAGCCACCACAGGTAGTGCCAGCCGCCGCGGTGGTCGGGCGTGCCGGGGTCCTCGTATGCGTCGATCACCGGTGAATCCCCCAGAGAGTCATGCCAGGCTGTCCCGCCACGCCCGGTGCAGGTCCGCGAACCTGCCCGTACCGGCGATGAGTTCGGCGGGCGCGCCGTCCTCCACGATCCGGCCGTGCTCCATCACCAGCACCCGGTCGGCGATCTCGACCGTGGAGAGCCGGTGGGCGATCACGACGGCGGTACGGCCGTGCAGCACCGTCGACATCGCGCGCTGCACCGCCCGTTCGCCGGGGATGTCGAGCGAGCTGGTCGCCTCGTCGAGGATCAGGACGGCCGGATCGGCGAGCAACGCCCGCGCGAACGCCACCAGTTGACGCTGGCCGGCGGAGATACGGCCGCCGCGCTTGCGTACGTCGGTGTCGTAGCCGTCGGGCAGGGCGCTGATGAACTCGTGGGCGCCGATGGCCTTCGCGGCCCGCTCGATCTCCTCGCGGGTGGCGTCGGGGCGGCCGATGGCGATGTTGTCGGCGACCGTGCCGGAGAACAGGAACGCCTCCTGCGTCACCATCACGACCCCGCGCCGGAGTTCGGGCACGGACAGCTCGCGCAGGTCGACGCCGTCGAGGAGGACCCGGCCCGCTGTCGGGTCGTAGAAGCGGGCGAGGAGCTTGGCGAGGGTCGACTTGCCGGCGCCCGTGGAGCCGACGACCGCGACCGTCTGGCCCGCGGGGAGGGTGAGGTCGAAGCGGGGGAGGATCTCGCCGCCGGTGCGGTAGCCGAAGCGGACGCCGTCGAAGACGACCTCGCGGCCGGGGTGCTCGGACTCCAGGGGCGGGAGTTCGCGGGGCGTGACGGGCTCGGGGACCGACGGGGTCTGGGCCAGCAGGCCCGCGATCTTCTCCAGCGAGGCCGCCGCCGACTGGTAGGAGTTGAGGAACATGCCCAGGCGGTCGATGGGGTCGTACAGCCGTCGCAGATACAGGACCGCGGCGGCCAGCACGCCCAGCTCCAGTGAGCCGTCCGCCACCCGGTAGGCGCCCCACAGCACGATCAGCGCGACCGCCGTGTTGGCGACCAGCCGGGAGCCGACGACATAGCGGGCCATCTCCAGCAGCGCGTCGCCGTTGGTGCGTTCGTGGCGCTTGTTCAGTACGGCGAACTCGGCGTCGTTGGCGGCCTCCCGGCGGAACGCCCGCACCGGGCGGATGCCGTTCATCGTCTCGACGAACTTCACGATGACGGCGGCGATGGCCGTCGAGCGGAGCGTGTAGACGCGTCCCGCGCGCCGCCGGTAGTTCCGTACGAGGAGGTAGAGCGGCACGAACGAGGCCACCGCGACCGCACCCAGGCCGAGGTCCAGCCAGAGCAGCATCGCCGAGATGTAGACGAAGGACAGGATGACCGTGATCAACTCCTGGAGGCCCTCGTTGAGGAGCTCGCGCAGCGACTCGACGTCCGTCGTGGAGCGGGAGATCAGGCGACCGCTCGTGTAGCGCTCGTGGAAGTCGACGCTGAGCGCCTGGGCGTGCCGGAAGATCCGGCCGCGCAGATCGAGGAGCACGTCCTGGTTGACCCGGGCCGAGGCGCGGATGAACGCGTACTGGAGCCCGCCGGAGGCCACCGAGCACAGCAGATAGGCCACCCCGACCGCGATCAGCGGTCCGTGCCGGTCCTCCCGGAACGCCGGCACGGCACTGTCGATCGCGTACGCCACCAGCAGCGGCCCCGCCTGCACCGCCGCCTGCTGGAGCAGCAGCAGGAAACTGGTGAAGGCGACGCGGGCCTTCATCGGGGCGAGCAGGGAGCGCAGCAGGGTGGAGGTCGCACGGGGCGGGGTGGGCAGGACGTCACGGTCGAAGGGGTCGCCCGCCTTCTCCCGGACCCCCGGTTCCCGCTCCTCGTCGGCGGTGGCGGGCGCGGCCGTCGGCGGCGCGGTCATCGGGCGTCCTCCGTTTCCTCGGAGCCGGACATGAGATGGGCGTACTCGGCGTTCGTCCGCAGCAGTTCCTGATGGGTGCCGACGGCGGTGATACGGCCCTCCGACAGCAGCGCCACCCGGTCCGCGAGCAGCACGGTCGACGGGCGGTGCGCGACGATCAGGGCGGTGGTGTCGGCGAGCACGTCCCGCAGGGCGGCCTCGACCGCGGCCTCCGTGTGCACGTCCAACGCGGACAGCGGGTCGTCCAGGACGAGGAACCTGGGCCTGCCGACGACCGCGCGGGCCAGCGCGAGACGCTGGCGCTGGCCGCCGGAGAGGCTGAGGCCCTGCTCGCCGATCCTGGTGTCGGTGCCCTGGGGGAGGGCGTGCGCGAAGTCGGCCTGCGCGATGGACAGGGCACGGTCGAGCTCGTGGTCGTCGGCGCCCATGAGGACGTTCTCGCCGACGCTCGCGGAGAAGAGCGTGGGCTCCTCGAAGGCCATCGCCACCAGGGAGCGCAGCTCCTCGCGGGACATGGCGGTGATGTCCTCGCCGTCGAGGGTGATGCGGCCGTCCGTGAGTTCGTGGAGACGGGGGACCAGCGCGGTGAGGGTGGTCTTGCCGCTGCCCGTCGCGCCGACCAGCGCCATGGACTCGCCGGGGCGGATGTGGAGGTCGATGCGGTCGAGGACGGGGGGCGAGTCGGGGGCGGCGTCGGGGTAGCGGAAACGGACGTCGTGGAACCGGAGGCCGGTGCTCTCGGTACCGGTCGAACGGACGACGGAGGTCTCTTCCGGAGCCTCGTCCATCACCTCGAAATACCGCTCCGTCGCACTCGCCGCGTCCTGGCTCATCGCCAGCAGGAAGCCGATCGAGTCGATGGGCCACCGCAGCGCCAGCGCCGTCGACAGGAACGCCACCAGCGTGCCCGCCGACAGCTCCCCGTCCGCCACCTGCACCGACCCCAGCACCAGCGCGGCCCCGATCGCCACCTCCGGCAGCGTCACGATGACGGTCAGGATCGCGGCCAGCAGCCGCGCCTTGCGCAGCTCCGTGCCGCGCAGGGTCCGCGACAGCTCCCAGAACGCCCGCGCCTGGCTGCGGTGCCGGCCGAAGCCCTTGATGATGCGGATGCCGAGAACGCTCTCCTCGACGACCGTCGTCAGGTCACCGACCTGGTCCTGCGCCTGCCGGGCCACCGAGGAGTACCGCTGCTCGAAGAGCAGACAGGAGACGATCACCGGGACCGCGGGCGCCAGGATCACCAGCCCGAGGGTCCAGTCCTGGATCAGCATGATGATGACGCCGACGAGGATCGTCACACTGTTGACCAGCAGGAACGTCAGGGGGAAGGCCAGGAACATGCGCAGCAGCATCAGGTCGGTCGTGCCCCGCGACAGCAGCTGGCCCGACGCCCACCGGTCGTGGAAGGCCACCGGCAGCCGTTGCAGATGCCCGTACAGGCCCGCGCGCATCTCCGCCTCGACGTGCGACAGCGGCCGGGCCACCAGCCAGCGCCGCAGCCCGAACAGCAGCGCCTCACCGAAGCCCAGCAACAGCAGGAACAGCGCCCCGAGCCACACACCCGCCGGGTCCCGGTCGGCGACCGGGCCGTCCACCATCCACTTCAGGACGAGCGGGATCACCAGGCCGGTACAGGAGGCCAGGACCGCGACGAACGCGGCGGTGAACAGCCGCGCCCGCACCGGTCTGACGTACGGCCACAGGCGCAGCAGGGTTCTGACGGCGGACCGTTTCTCGAGGGTTGCACGTGTCGTCGACATCAGCAGCGAGCCTACGGATCGGCACTGACAACGCCCACCGAGTTTTGGCCGGACCCGGGTCCGACGCTGGTCCTACGACCTGCGCCTTCGAGGGGTCGTACGACGGCATCAACCGATCGGTTGATGTGCCTTCGAGCGCGACGGCCGATGTGTGCGCACCCCCCGTCCCGCGACGCTGATGCCATGTCCGTCATCGAAGTCAGCGAACTGCGCAAGTCCTACGGCGGCCGGCCCGTCGTGGACGGCGTCTCCTTCACCGTGCAGGAGGGCGAGATCTTCGGCGTCCTCGGCCCCAACGGAGCCGGCAAGACCACCACGGTCGAGTGCGTCGAGGGCCTGCGCGCCCCCGACGCCGGCCGCGTCCGGGTCACCGGGCTCGACCCGATCGCCGACCACGCGCGCGTGGCCCGCGTCCTCGGCGCCCAGCTCCAGCAGAGCGAGCTCCAGGCCAAGCTCACCGTCCGCGAGGCGCTGGAGCTGTACGCCTCCTTCCACGCCCGCCCCGCCGACTGGCGGCCGCTCGCCGAACGCCTGGGCCTGACCGGGAAGCTCACCACCCGGTTCGCGAAGCTGTCCGGCGGTCAGAAGCAGCGGCTGTTCATCGCGCTCGCGCTCATCGGCGACCCGAGGGTCGTCGTCCTGGACGAACTGACCACCGGCCTCGACCCCCGCGCCCGCCGGGACACCTGGGAACTGATCGAGGACATCCGCGCGAACGGCGTCACCGTCCTCCTCGTCACGCACTTCATGGAGGAGGCCCAGCGCCTCTGCGACCGGATCGCCGTGATCGACAAGGGCCGGGTCGCCGCTCTCGACACCCCGGCCGGCCTCATCCGCCGCTCGGCGGGCGCGACGGTCATCAGCTTCACGCCCTCCGCCCCGCTGGACGACCGCGACCTCAACGCCCTGCCCGCGCTCGCCTCGATCGCGCACAAGGACGGCCGCGTCACGCTCGCCGGCACCGACGAGACGGTCAACGCCGTGATCACGCTGCTCGCCCGCAGCCACGTCACCGCACACCAGCTCCGCGTCACCGAGGCCACCCTCGACGACGCGTTCCTCGACCTGACGAAGGAGACCGCGGCATGACCACCGCCCTGGTGAACGACCCACGCCGGCACGGCATGAACGCCGCCGTCCTGCGCACCGAGATCCGCCTCTTCCGCCGCGAACCCGGCGCCCTCTTCTGGATCCTGCTCTTCCCGACCCTGCTCCTGGTCATCCTCGGTTCGGTCCCGTCCTTCCGGCACGCCGAGGCCGACCTCGGCGGGCTGCGGACCATCGACGTGTACGTCCCCGTCGCCGTGCTGCTCGGCCTGATCGTCGGCGGCCTCCAGGCGATGCCGCAGACGCTGACCGGCTACCGCGAGCGCGGCATCCTGCGCCGGATGGCCACCACTCCGGTACGGCCCTCCGCGCTGCTGACCGCCCAGATGACGGTGTTCGGCGGCGCCGCCCTCGCCTCCGCGCTGCTCGCCCTCACGGTCGGACGGCTGGCCTTCGACGTACGCCTGCCGAAACAGCCCGCGGGTTATCTCCTCGCCCTCGTCCTGGCCGTCCTCGTGTCCCTCGCGCTCGGTGCCGTCGTCTGCGCGCTGTCCCGGACGACGAAGATCGCCGGTGCCATCGGGTCGGCCGTGTTCTTCCCGGCGATGTTCTGCGCGGGCCTGTGGGCGCCGGTGCAGACGATGCCGGACGTCCTCGCCCGGATCGTCGGCTGCACCCCGTTCGGCGCGGCCGCCGAGGCGCTGAACCGGGCCGCCGCGGGCGACTGGATCGGCTGGACCCACCTGGGCGTCCTCGTCGCCTGGACGGCCCTGCTGACGGGCGCCGCCGCACGCTGGTTCCGGTGGGAGTAGGCGGTCCGCCGTGCACACTGGGGGCATGACCGCGGCCGACGCAGCGATCGAGCGGCGCTGGGACCAGTTCCACACCTGGGGCCCCTACGGACTGCTCGCGATGGGCACCCTCCTGTCCGCCGTCACCTCCGAGGAGGTGATGGCGGGGCCCGGCGAGTGGTGGGTGGCCGGGCCTCTGGTGGCCGCCGCGCTCGTGCTCCAGCTGTGGCACGGGCCGCGCCGGGGCCGTCGGGTACCGTCCCGGCGCGGGGTCGTCTACTACGTGCTGCGCTGGGCGATCTCCTTCGGACTGACCTGGCTCAACCCGTTCTTCGCGTTCTACGCGGTGGCCGGCTACTTCGACGCCGACGAGGTGCTCCCGGGGGTGCGCCGGCAGCGGTTCGGGCTGTTCGCCACGTCGATCGTGGTGGCGGGCTCGCAGTCGGGCGGGCTGCCGTTCCGCAACTGGGGGCAGGTGGCGGTCTTCTGCGGGCTGCTGGTCGTCAACAACGCGCTGCTGATGGCCGTCGCCCACCTCACCTACCAGGAGGAGGAGCGTTCCCGGGAACGCGCCGCCACGATCGAGGCGTTGCAGCAGGCGCTCGACGAGAACGCCGCCCTTCACGCCCAACTCCTCCTCCAGGCACGGGAAGCGGGGGTCGCCGACGAGCGCCGGCGGCTCGCCGCGGAGATCCACGACACCATCGCCCAGGGCCTGACCGGCATCATCGCCCAGCTCCAGGTCGTCGCGAACGCCCCCGACCTGGACGTGGCACGCACCCATCTGGAGCGTGCCTCGGACCTGGCCCGGCACAGTCTCGGCGAGGCCCGCCGCTCGGTGCACAACCTCGCCCCGGTGGCGCTGGAGAACGCCGGCCTCGCCGAGGCCCTGAAGAAGACGGTCGCCGAATGGGGCGAACGGACGGGTGTACGCGCCGAGTTCACCGTCACCGGCACCGCCGAGCAGCTCCACGACGAGGTCGCGGCGACCCTGCTGAGGATCGTCCAGGAGGCCCTGTCCAACGCGGCCCGGCACGCCCGGGCCGGCCGCGTCGGCGTCACCCTGTCCTACCTCGGTGACGAGGTCATCCTCGACATCCGCGACGACGGCCGCGGCTTCGACCCCACCGCCCTCCCCGAACGCACCCGCACCGGCGGCTTCGGCCTCGACGGCATGCGGGCCCGCGCCGAACGCATCGCGGGCTCCCTCACGGTGGAGTCCGAGCCGGGGCACGGCACGGCCCTGTCGGCTCGCGTACCGTTGGTCCGCCATGACTGACTCCGCCATGAACGACCAGGTCTCTTTGCTGATCGTCGACGACCATCCCGTGGTACGGGACGGTCTGCGCGGCATGTTCGAGAACGCCCCCGGCTTCACCGTCCTCGGCGAGGCGTCCGACGGCGTGGAGGCGCTGGAGCGCGCCGCCGCCCTCGACCCGGACGTGATCCTGATGGACCTGCGCATGCCGGGCGGCGGCGGAGTCGACGCCATCCGCGAGCTGACGCGCCGCGGCGCCCGCGCCAAGGTCCTGGTGCTGACGACGTACGACACCGACTCCGACACCCTGCCCGCGATCGAGGCGGGCGCGACGGGCTACCTGCTCAAGGACGCCCCGCGCGACGAACTCTTCACCGCGGTCCGCGCGGCGGCGGAAGGCCGCACGGTCCTGTCGCCCGCCGTCGCCACCCGCCTGGTCTCGGCCGTCAGGACTCCCGGGGCGCCCGGCAACGAGCCGCTCTCTGCCCGCGAACGCGAAGTGCTGGCCCTCGTCGCCAAGGGCACGTCCAACCGCGAGATCGCCCGTGAACTCTTCATCAGCGAGGCGACCGTGAAGACCCATCTCACCCACCTGTACGCCAAGTTGGGCGTCAACGACCGCGCGGCGGCGGTCGCGACGGCGTACCAGCGGGGGATCCTGGGCTAGCTCGGGTAGGGGAGGAGGGTGGCGGCGATCCTCTCCCAGGCGGCCTTCAGCTCGGCCAGCAACTCCGGCTTGTCCGGGGCGAGATCGGCCTGTTCACGGGAGTCCGCGGCCAGGTTGTAGAGGTGGTCGGTCCGGTCCGCGTCCTGGTAGTACTTCCAGTCGCCGCGCCTGAGCGCCCGGTTGGCCCGCACCCGCCAGAACAGGTCGCGCTCCGGCAGCTTCTCGCCGCGCAGCAGATAGCCCGCGAGGCTCGTGCCGTCCAGCGGGTACGCCGGGTCGGGGCGGGCGCCGCCGAACTCCAGCAGGGTCGCCGTCCAGTCGGGGGAGAAGTTGGGCTCGTGGCTGACCTGGTGGCCGTCGATGCGGGCGGGCCAGCGCACGATCGTCGGAACTCTGATACCGCCCTCCAGCAGGACGAACTTCTCGCCGCTGAGCGGCCAGTTGTAGGAGTAGCGCTCGCCTCCGTTGTCGCTGGCGAACACCACGACCGTGTTCTCCTCCTGTCCGGACCGGCGCAGTGCGGCGAGCACCTCGCCGACCGCCGCGTCCAGGGACTCCACCATCTCCACGTACTTCTCGACCGAGCCGCCGTCGTAGTGGTTGAGCGCGGCGACGACCTCGGCCTGGTTCCCGGCGGCGCGGATCTTCGCCTCGATCTCGGCGCCGGTCTCCTCGTCGCCCTCGGCGAGCCAGGGCCAGTGCGGGGTCGTGAAGTTGAGGTTCAGCAGCCAGGGCCGGTCGTGCTCGCGGCCGACGTACTCGACGGCCCGCTCGGTCAGGACCTGGGTGTAGTAGCGCAGGTCCTTGTAGGTGGCGTCGCCCTCGTAGAGGTCGTAGTCGCCGAGCTGGCCGAGCTTGGAGAAGTACTCCAGGACACCGCCGTGATTGCCGAAGAACTCGTCCCAGCCCGACTTGGTGGGGCTGTAGTCGGGCAGCCAGCCGCAGTGCCACTTGCCGATCAGGGCAGTGGCGTAACCGGCCTTCTTCAGCAGGGAGGCGAGGGTGGGGTGGTGCGGGTCGAGGCCCTGCGTCCGGTTGCCGATCGGCTCGGCGAGGCCGCCCGGCGTACGGCCCGGATAGCGGCCGGTGTACAGACTGAACCGCGTGGGCGAGCAGGTGGCCGACCCCGAGTACGCATCCGTGAACCGCACCCCTTGCCGGGCCAGCCGATCCAGGTGCGGCGTCCTGATGTGCGGGGCACCGTAGGAGGAGAGATCGGCCCAGCCGAGGTCGTCGCCGAGGATGACGAGGAGGTTGGGGCGGCGCCCGGAGGCGGCTCCGGCGCGGGCCTCGAAGGGACGTTCGGCGGCAGAGGCGGCCTCGGCGTCGGTGGCCGTACCGGCGACGGCGGTCACGGCACCACCACCGACGAGACCACCGAAGGCACGACGGGATATCGCAGACATGCGGTCGAGTCTGATCACCGGCTCCGTGCATTGGCCAGGGATCACATGAGCTGTTCACGGGCCTGCAATGTCACTCGGCCACCCGCAGCAGCAGCACCGCCCGAGCCGGCACCGTAATAGCCGCCCCCGCCCGATGCACCACCCCCGGCGCCGCCCCCTGCTCCTCCCTGGACGTGTCGACGACCACCTCGTACCGCTCCGCCCACGGCGGCCCCGGCAGGACGAAGCTCGTCGGGCGGTCGCCGGCGTGCAGGACGGCGAGGAAGCTGTCGTCGAGGACGGGGGCGCCGCGCTCGTCGCGACCCGGGATGTCCCGGCCGGAGAGGTACATGCCGAGCGTGGCCGCCGGCGCGTACCAGTCCCGTTCCGTCATCTCCGCGCCCCGCGCCGTGAACCACGCCAGATCGCGCAGCCCGTCCGCGGAGTGCGCCCGCCCGGAGAAGAAGGCGCGGCGGCGCAGCACGGGGTGCTGGTGGCGCAGTGCGATCAGGCGGGACGTGAGCTCGAACAGCGCCTTCCAGCCCGGCTGTTCCAGCAGCCCCCAGTCCAGCCAGCTGATCTCGTTGTCCTGGCAGTACGCGTTGTTGTTCCCGCGCTGCGTCCGGCCCAGTTCGTCCCCCGCGACGAGCATCGGCACGCCCGTCGACAGCAGCAGTGTCGTCAGCAGGTTCCGCAGCTGACGGCGCCTGAGCCCCCGTACCCGCTCGTCGTCGGTCTCGCCCTCCGCCCCGCAGTTCCACGACCGGTTGTCGTCCGAACCGTCCCGGTTCCCCTCGCCGTTGGCCTCGTTGTGCTTGCGTTCGTACGACACCATGTCGCGCAGCGTGAAACCGTCGTGCGCGGTGATGAAGTTGACGGAGGCGTAGGGGCGGCGGCCGCCCCAGGCGTACAGGTCGCTGGAGCCCGACAGGCGGTACCCCAGGTCCCGCACGTCCGGCAGCGCACCGCGCCAGAAGTCCCGTACCGCGTTGCGATACCGGTCGTTCCACTCCGTCCACAGGGGCGGGAAGGCGCCCACCTGGTAGCCGCCCGACCCCACGTCCCACGGCTCGGCGATCAGCTTCACCCGCCGCAGCACCGGGTCCTGCGCGATCACCGCGAGGAACGGCGACAGCATGTCGACGTCGTGCATCGAGCGGGCCAGCGCCGCCGCCAGGTCGAAGCGGAAGCCGTCGACGCCCATCTCGGTGACCCAGTAGCGCAGCGAGTCCGTGATCAACCGGAGCACGTGCGGCTGGACCACGTGGAGCGTGTTGCCGCAGCCCGTGTAGTCGGCGTACCTGCGGGCGTCCGACTGGAGGCGGTAGTAGCCCCGGTTGTCGATGCCCTTCAGCGACAGCGTCGGGCCCAACTCGCCCGCTTCCGCCGTGTGGTTGTAGACCACGTCGAGGATGACCTCGATGCCCGCCTCGTGCAGCGCGCGTACCATCCGCCGGAACTCGCCGACCTGCTGGCCGGTGGTGCCGGAGGCGGCGTAGGCGGCGTGCGGGGCGAAGTAGCCGATGGAGTTGTAGCCCCAGTAGTTCCTCAGGCCGCGGCGCAGCAGATGGTCCTCATGGGCGAACTGGTGGACCGGCAGCAGCTCCACGGCCGTGACGCCCAGCTTCGTGAGGTGCTCGATGGCCGCCGGATGCGCCAGACCGGCGTAGGTGCCGCGCAGTTCCTCGGGTATCCCCGGGTGCAGTTTCGTGAAGCCGCGGACGTGCAGCTCGTAGATGACCGAGTCCGCCCACGGTGTCTTCGGGCGGCGGTCGTCCGCCCACTCGTCGTCGGGAGCGTCGTCGTGGACGACCACGCCCTTCGGGACGTACGGCGCCGAGTCCCGTTCGTCGCGCACGGTGTCCGCGACCTGCTGCTGGGGCCAGTCACGGACGTGCCCGTACACCTCGGGCGGCAGGCTGAAGTCGCCGTCCACGGCGCGGGCGTACGGGTCGAGGAGCAGCTTCGCCGGGTTCCAGCGGCCGCCGGTCCAGGGGTCCCACCGCCCGTGCACCCGATAGCCGTACCGCTGCCCGGGCATCACGCCGGGCACGAACCCGTGCCAGATCTCGTGCGTCAGCTCGGTCAGCCGGGCCCGGGTCTCCTTGCCGTGTTCGTCGAAGAGGCACAGCTCGACGCCCTCCGCGCCGCCCGCCCACAACGCGAAGTTGGTGCCCGCGACCCCGTCGGGACCCACCCGGAACCGGGCCCCCAACGGCACGGGCGTACCCGGCCACACGGGCACGGCCGGCGCCGACGGCGTACGCCGGGCACCGTTCACGACAGCCGGACGTACGTCCTCGGCCACCGCCTCCTGCTCGGCTGCGCTGGACACCTCAGGCCTCCCACGGCTCGCGGAACGACGTGATGAAGGGCGTACGGCGTCCCGGCCGCTGCACCCCCTCCAGTCGTCCTCCCCACTGTTCTGCCCAGCGCTTGGCTCGCACTCACGTTTCCCCTGGGCCGCCCCGATCGTTGGGTCCCCTGTGAGGCATGCACACGGGCGCGCTCGGCGCGTGGCGACCGGTCTGGCCGCCGTACTGACATGGGCAGGACTGCTGGCCGGCTGCACTTCGGGGTCCGGCGGGCTCGACCTCGGCGGGTTCGGGAAACCGCCCGCACCCGAGGACGTCATCCGGGTCACCCCGGACGACGGCGGCAAGGGCGTGGGGCAGGACAGCCGGCTCAGGGTGCGGGTGCCCAGCGGGCGGCTGGAGTCGGTGAAGGTCGTCAAGTCCCAGGACGCGCAGGACACCCCGGTGCCCGGCCACATCTCCGAGGACGGCCTGCGATGGGAGCCCGACGAGGCGCGGCTCGCCCTCGCCGCGAAGTACACCGTCGACGCCGTCGCCCTCGACGGCCACGGGCGCCGCTCCGCCCGGCACACCACCTTCACGACCTACGTCCCCGACGAACGCTTCATCGGGTACGTCACTCCGGAGAACCGCTCCACGGTCGGCACCGGAATGATCGTCTCCCTGACCTTCAACCGCGACATCGAGAACCGCGCCGCCGTCGAACGCGCCGTCCACGTCACCGCCAAGCCGCCCGTCGAGATCCGCCCCCACTGGTTCGACAAGGGCCGCCTCGACTTCCGTCCCGAGCACTACTGGAAGCCCGGCACCCAGGTGACCGTCGCGCTGCGGCTGCGGGACGTCGAGGGCGCCCCCGGCGTCTACGGCCTCCAGTACCGGACGTTCTCCTTCACCGTCGGCCGCAGCCAGGTCTCCCTCGTCGACGCCGCCAAGCACACCATGCAGGTGAGGAGAGACGGCGAGCTCCTTGCCACGGTGCCGATCACCGCCGGAGCGCCCAGGACCACGACCTACAACGGCAAGATGGTCGTCACCGAGATGCTGGAAGTGACCCGCATGAACAGCCGCACGGTCGGCTTCGGCGGTGAGTACGACATCCCGGACGTCCCGCACGCCATGCGCCTGACCGACTCCGGCACCTTCCTGCACGGCAACTACTGGGCGCCGGACGCCCCCGGGAAGGTCAATGTCAGCCACGGGTGCGTCGGTCTGCGGGACGTGAAGGGGGGCGGTTCGGACACCCCCGCGGGCTGGTTCTTCGACCGCAGCCTCATCGGGGACGTCGTCGAGGTCGTCCACAGCGATGACAAAAAGGTCGCTCCCGACAACGGGCTCGGAGGATGGAATATGGGATGGAAGGAGTGGAAGACGGGCAGCGCGGTGAAGTAACCAGGTGGGGGGCCGGGTCGACGGGTGGTGCAGGGGGCGCGGTTGGGACCGAACGGTGACAATCGCACCCCGCCGACGGCCGGGATCTTGTGGTTAATATGCGCCGAGAGCGCGGGACGCGCAGGGGGTTGCGGGCCTGGACCGGGCCCGGCGAGGGGAGAAACACTTTGAACGTGCGACCGATATCGGGGGCGTCGGTTGACGCAGGCGGGCGGCGACGCAAGGGCTGGATGGCCGTGGTGTCCGGAGTGATGCTGGTCGCCGTCACGGCGTGCGGCGGAGGCGGCGGGGACTCGGACGGCAAGCCCGGCGCCGGCAAGGGCGAGGACGCGAGCGCCGCGGAGAGCAAGCAGTCGGTGGCCGTCGTCGCCATCGCGCCCAAGGACGGCGCCAAGTCCGTCGAGACCAGCGGCGCCCTCAAGGTGACCGCCGGCAAGGGCAAGTTGACGGCCGTCGAGGTCAAGACGGCCAAGGGGGACAAGGTCGACGGCGAGATATCCGCCGACGGCGCCTCCTGGACGCCGTCCACCCACCTGGCCGGGTCCACCAAGTACACGGTGCACGCGGTCGCCAAGGACTCCGAGGGCCGGGAGGCCGCCGAGGACTCCAGCTTCACCACCCTGACGCCGAAGAACACCTTCATCGGCAACTTCACGCCGGAGGACGGCTCGAAGGTCGGCGTCGGGATGCCCTTCTCGATCCGCTTCACCCGGGGCATCACCAACCCCGAGGACGTCGAGAAGGCCATCAGCATCAAGACCGAGCCGGCCGTCGACGTCCAGGGCCACTGGTTCGGCAACGACCGCCTCGACTTCCGCCCCGAGAAGTACTGGGCCGAGGGCACCAAGGTCACCGTCGACCTCAACCTCGACGGCGTCGAGGGCCGTGACGGCGTCTACGGCAAGCAGGCCAAGACCGTCTCCTTCACCATCGGCCGCAACCAGGTCTCGGTCGTGGACGCCAAGAAGCACACGATGAAGGTCATGCAGGACGGCAAGGTCGTCAAGACCCTCCCGGTCACCACCGGCAAGCCCGGCTACGACACCTGGAACGGCCAGATGGTCATCAGCGAGCGCCTCCGGGTGACCCGTATGAACGGCGAGACGGTCGGCTACGGCGGCGAGTACGACATCAAGGACGTCCCCGACGCCATGCGCCTGACCAACTCGGGCACCTTCATCCACGGCAACTACTGGGGCGGCGACGCGTTCGGCAACTACAACGCCAGCCACGGCTGCGTGGGCCTGCGCGACAACCGCGGCGGCGGCGACCGCTCCGCGCCGGCCGCGTGGTTCTTCGACCACTCGATCATCGGCGACGTGGTGGTCGTCAAGCACTCCAACGACGCCACGGTGGCCCCGGACAACGGCTACAACGGCTGGAACATGTCCTGGGCGGAGTGGAAGAAGTAGAGGTACGACGCTGACGTACGGCCCCGGTGTGAGGTACTCCACCGGGGCCGTTGTCGTTAGTGGCCGTTAACCTTCCCCCATGACCGTAACTCTGGAAGTCGCCGAAGGCGTCGGCACCATCCTTCTCGACCGTCCGCCCATGAACGCGCTGGACGTCGCCACCCAGGACCGGCTCAAGGAGCTCGCCGAGGAGGCGACGCGTCGTGAGGACGTGCGGGCCGTGGTGATCTACGGCGGGGAGAAGGTGTTCGCGGCCGGCGCGGACATCAAGGAAATGCAGAACATGGACCACACCGCGATGGTCCTGCGCGCCCGCGCCCTCCAGGACTCGTTCACGGCCGTGGCCCGCATCCCCAAGCCGGTCGTCGCGGCCGTCACCGGCTACGCGCTGGGCGGCGGTTGCGAGCTGGCGCTGTGCGCGGACTTCCGGATCGCCGCCGACAACGCCAAGCTGGGCCAGCCCGAGATCCTGCTCGGCCTGATCCCGGGCGCGGGCGGCACCCAGCGCCTGGCCCGGCTCGTCGGCCCGTCCAAGGCGAAGGACCTCATCTTCACCGGCCGGATGGTCAAGGCCGACGAGGCGGAGAAGCTGGGTCTGGTGGACCGGGTCGTCCCCGCCGCCGACGTGTACGCCGAGGCGCGGGCGTGGGCGGCGAAGCTCGCGCAGGGGCCGGCGATCGCGCTGCGGGCCGCGAAGGAGTCGATCGACACCGGCCTGGAGACCGACATCGACACCGGGCTCGCCGTCGAACGGAACTGGTTCGCGGGCCTGTTCGCCACCGCCGACCGGGAGATCGGCATGCGCAGCTTCGTCGAGGAGGGGCCCGGGAAGGCGAAGTTCCTCTGAGGAGTTCCTCTGACGAGTTCCTCTGAGGACCGGAGTGAGGAAGTCGATGGTGAAACTTCCCTGAACCACTTGCAATTGACGGACTGTCTGATCCGTGTCCCTCGATGGGGCGGTTTATGGGAGCCTTAAGGCATCCTTAAGTCTGCCTTGTCGAGGGGGACCGTCGATTGCCTCCAACCGAGCCTCCACCGCAGGTCAGACGGGCTGTCGACGGCCCAGAGCTGCCTCTGGCATATGCCGATCGGGAACTGCGGAACGGTGGATTCCGGGGGGCGTATTCGGCAGGAACGGCCCCGGAGGGCGGCCGGGGCGGCCATGATGGGGGCATGGCGGGGCTGGAGGGTATCGAACAGCCGCGGGGACACGGCCGTGCGACCGCGGCGCGCTGGTCGCCGACGGTCGAGGACGAACACGCGCAGAAGGCGCTGGAGTTGTTCGGAGACCCGACCGAGGCGGAGGTTCCGCTTCCGTCCCGCCCCGAGTCCGCCGCCGCGGCCCGGCGCCTGACCCAGGTGGTCGTGCTGCGCCAGTGGGGCCTCACCCCCAAGATGACCGAGGACGCCGTCCTGCTCGTCTCCGAACTCGTGGGCAACGCGGTACGGCACACGGGAGCGCGGGTGTTCGGGCTCCGGATGCGCCGGCGGCGCGGCTGGATCCGCGTCGAGGTGCGCGACCCCTCGCGCGGGCTGCCGTGTCTGATGCCGGTGCAGGAGATGGACATCAGCGGGCGGGGGCTGTTCCTGGTGGACAAGCTGTCCGACCGCTGGGGCGTCGATCTGCTGCCGCGCGGCAAGACGACGTGGTTCGAGATGCGGGTCGCCGACAGGTAGGTGCGCGGTCGCTGGCAGGTCGGTGTTCGGTCGCCGGCAGGTAGGTGCCCGGCCGTCGGCCTGTGCGGTCCGGTCGCGCCCACGCGGTAAAGCCGCACGCGGTCTCAGCCCCGCGCCCCTGGGTGGGTGAATCTGCCGGTATTCGGAGCAAACCGCCTTAAATGAGGGTGTGACCAACACCGATCGCCGGGCCGTGCTCCGCGCCACCGCCGGGCTCGCGTTCACCGCCGGGTGCGCCACCAGCGGTGCCGTCGCCCATCCGCCCCCCGCCACCAGCCCCGCGGCCAGACCCCCCGCCCCCGGCCCCCGCCGCTTCCCCGGCCGCCCCGCCCAGCTCACCCACGGCCCCCGCACCCACCCCCGCGTCGCCCTCACCTTCCACGGCAACGGCGACCCCGGCACCGCCACGGCGCTGCTGCGAGAGGCCGAGGAACACGGCGCCCGGATCACCGTCCTCGCCGTCGGCAGCTGGCTCGACGAGCACCCCGACCTCGCCCGCCGCATCCTCGACGGCGGCCATGACCTCGGCAACCACACCCTCCACCACCTCGGCGTCAACGACATGTCCGAGGCGGACGCGCTCGCCGAGATCGAGGGCTGCGCCGACCGGCTGCGCAAGCTGACCGGCTCCATCGGCAGCTGGTTCCGCCCCTCGCGTGCCGCCCGGGCCTCCCCGCTCGTTGAACGGCTGGCCCGCCGCGTCGGCTACCCGCACGTCCTGTCGTACGACGTCGACTCCCTGGACTTCACCTCACCCGGCGCCCCCGCGATCACCCGCAAGGTGCTCGGCGAGGTCCGGAACGGGTCCGTGGTGAGCCTGCACTTCGGGTACGCCGACACGGTCGCCGCCCTCCCCGCCGTACTGGAAGAACTCGACCGCCGCGGCCTGGCCGCGGTGACCACCACGGAGCTGTTCAGCTGATGCACCGCCTTGTGAAGCAGACCCTGGCCGCCGGAGTCGTCCTCGCCGCCCTCACCGCCTGCGGCACCCAGAGCCGGGACCACGCCGCCCCCGAGCACACCGCCACCCGGGCGGCCGTCCCCGCGCCGCCGAAGAAGAAGCCCGTCCAGGGGCTGCCCGGCATGCCGCCGGTCCTCGACCCGCAGGACGTGTACGCCGCCGACCGCCCCAACAGGCTCTCGCCGGTGGTCAAGGACTTCCCGTCCCGCGTGTACGTCCCCAACACCGAGTCCGACACGGTCTCCGTCATCGACCCGAAGACGTACCGGATCATCGAGACGATCCACGTCGGCCGCCAGCCCCAACACGTCGTTCCGTCCTGGGACATGAAGACGCTGTGGGTCAACAACAACCGCGGCCACACCCTCACGCCCATCGACCCGAGAACCGGCAAGGCGGGCAAGCCGGTAGAGGTGCACGACCCGTACAACCTCTACTTCACGCCCAACGGCAAGTACGCCGTCGTCATGGCGTCCCTCGACCGCGAACTCGTCTTCCGCGACCCGCACACCATGGAGCGCAAGAAGACCGTCCCGGTCACCTGCTACGGCGTCAACCACGCCGACTTCTCCCTCGACGGCCGGTACTTCATCGTCTCCTGCGAGTTCAGCGGCGAGCTGCTCAAGGTCGACACCGAGCGGATGAAGGTCGTCGGCCAGCAGAAACTGCCCTTCGACGGGGCCATGCCGCAGGACGTGAAGGTCTCGCCGGACGGCAAGCGGTTCTACGTCGCCGACATGATGGCCGACGGCATGTGGGTCCTCGACGGCGACACGTTCGACAAGCCGCGCCTCATCCCCACCGGCAAGGGCACCCACGGCCTCTACGTCAGCCGCGACTCGCGCGAGATGTACGTCTCCAACCGGGGCGAAGGGACCATCTCCGTCTGGGACTTCGCGCAGAACAAGGTCGCCGAGAAGTGGCACCTTCCCGACGGCGGCAGCCCCGACATGGGCGGCGTCTCGGCGGACGGCAAGGTGCTGTGGCTGTCCGGGCGCTACAACGCCGAGGTGTACGCCATCGACACCCGCACCGGCGAGCAGCTGGCCCGCATCAAGGTCGGTAGCGGACCGCACGGTCTCGCCGTCTACCCGCAGCCCGGACGCTACTCACTGGGGCACACGGGCATCTTCCGCTGATCTTCGGTTGATCTTCGGTCAGTTGACACGCCCCGCACGGGTGAAGATCCCCAACGCGCCGTCGCAGACCAGCAATTGTGCTCACCATGATCACAACCCGTCTGCGGCGGCGCACCGCTGCCGCCGTCCTGTCCCTCGCCGCCGTCTTCGCCACCACGGCGGCCACCGCCCCCGCCAAGGCCACCGCCCCCGCGAAGGCCCCCACGACCCCCGACTGCAAGGTCCAGTTCGACGACCCGATCAAGGCCGCCGCCGACCGCACCGTCGACGTCAGCCGCATCACTCCCGAGCCGGTCTGGCGCAAGAGCTGCGGCACCCTCTACCGCAGCGACGGCCGCGGCCCCGAGATCGTCTTCGCGGAGGGCTTCAAACCGAAGGACGTTGTCAACGGCCAGTACGACATCGAGAAGTACGTCCTGGTCAACCAGCCCTCCCCGTACGTCTCCACGACCTACGACCACGACCTGTACAAGACGTGGTGGAAGTCGGGCTACAACTACTACATCGACGCCCCTGGCGGCGTGGACGTGAACAAGACCATCGGCGACACCCACAAGTGGGCCGACCAGGTCGAGGTCGCCTTCCCCGGCGGCATCGCCCGGAAGTACATCATCGGCGTCTGTCCCGTGAACAAGACCACCAAGGTCGAGATCATGAGCGGCTGTCAGAGCAACCCGCACTACGAGGCCTGGCACTGAGCAGCAGCGCCTCCGCGCCCACCGGCCGGTAACCGGCCGCCTGGAACGCCCGCGTGCTGCGGGCGTTCCCCGGTGCGACCTGCGCCCACAGCGGCTCGCCGGCGAGATGCCGGGCGGCACCCACGAGCAGCCGCCCCAGCCCCCGGTGCCGTACACCGTCGTCGACCTCGACCGACACCTCCAGGCGGCCACCGATCCCGCGCCCCATGACCAGCACCCCGCCGTCCGCCGTCCAGGCCCGCACGTCGTCGCGGCGCCCGCGGGCGTACACGATCCGCGGATGGTCGGCGTCCTCGATCTCCGCCAGCGCGAGCGGGGGTGCGCCGGGCAGGGGCGAGCCGACCAGCATGGCGTCGATCGTCTCGGCCCGGCGCCCCGTCCGCTCCAGGAAGGCCGCCAGGAACAGCGGGTTCATGGTCGCGGCGAGCGGATCGCAGTCCAGCCCGCGCAGGGTCGTGTGCACCCACTCCGGATCCTCGTCGGTGAAGACGACGGAGTGCGCGGTGAAGGCGAGGACGCCCGCGTCCCGGGCCGAGTGCTGCGGGACGACCGTCGTCCGGCCGTCCGCCGGCGGGAAGACCCCGCGGGCCGCCGCGTCGAGAATGTCCCGGAGAGTCTCCACCGCACCCGCCTCTTGAGTCTCCACCCACTGGAAGGCCCAGACTCACACACATGATCGACGACGGCACCGGACTTTTCACCATCGGCGAGCTGGCCCGGGCGACGGGCCTGACGGTCCGGACCATCCGCTACTGGTCCGACGAGGGCGTGCTCGAGCCGGTGACCCGTTCGACCGGGGGCTACCGGCTGTACGACGCCTCGTGCGCGGCCCGCCTGGAGCTGATCCGCACCCTGCGCGAGCTGGGCCTCGGCCTGGGCGAGGTACGGAAGGTGCTGGACGGGGAGCGGACGGTCGCGGAGGTGGCGGCCGCGCATGTGACGGCGCTGGACGCGCAGATCCGGTCGCTCAAGGTGACCCGGGCGGTGCTGTCGACCGTGGCGCGACGCGGTTCGACCGCAGAGGAGATGACCCTGATGAACAAGCTGGCACGGCTGTCGGCGGCCGAACGGGCCCGGATCGTCGAGGACTTCACCACCGAGATCTTCGACGGGCTGGACACCGCCGATCCCGAGATCCGCGAGCGGCTGCGGTTCGCCCCGACGGACCTGCCGGACGACCCGACGCCGGAGCAGGTCGACGCGTGGGTCGAGATCGCCGAGATGATGCAGGACCCCGAGTTCCGGGCGCTGATGCGCAGGATGATCGAGTTCAACGCGGCGGACCGTGGGCCGGACGTGCCGGCGGGCACCTCGCTGTGGTTCATGAGCCGGCTGGTGCAGCTCGCGGGGGAGGCGCTCGAGCGGGGTGTCGCCCCCGAGGCGCCCGAGGCCGCCGACCTGCTGCGCGGGCTGCTCGGGAACGCGGACCCGGCGGAGGTGCTGGCGCGGCTGGAGGCGGGAACCAACGTGCGCGTGGCCCGGTACCGCCGGCTGTGGGCGCAGGTGGCGGGGCTCGGACCCCAGGCGGCGTACGAGGCGGAGTTCGCATGGGTGGTCGCCGCTCTGCGCGCGCGGACCGCCCGTTAATCTGACCTCCGGCAACAAGCCAAGCAAGGTACGACGAAAAGGGGCGGATCGGTGGCGAACATCGACGAGGCACGCAAGGACTTCGAGCGGATCGACACGGACGGTGACGGCTTCATCACCGCTGCCGAGTTCAAGACCGCCCTCGCTCAGGAAGGTGACTGGAATGTCACCGAGTCCGTCGCCGAGGTGATCATCAAGACCCGTGACCTCAACGGCGACAAGGTGCTCTCCTTCGACGAGTTCTGGGCGTACCTGAGCAAGTGACGCACGCGGAAGGGGGCGCCCACCCGGTGGGGGCGCCCCCTTCGTCATGCCGGACCGGCCCTAGGAGGCTTGTCTCCGGTACTGCCCCGGTGCCACCCCGTACTGCCGCTTGAACGCCTTGGCGAAGGCGAACTCCGAGGTGTAGCCGGTGCGCTCGGCGATGGTCCGGAGCGGTGTGTCGTCCGCCCGCAGCAGCCGGCCCGCCGTCGTCATGCGCCACCAGGTCAGATACGCCAGCGGCGGGCGTCCCACGAGGGTGGTGAACCGCCGGGCGAACGCGGCCCGCGACAGACCGCCGTGGGCGCCGAGTTCCTCCACCGTCCAGGGGTGGTCCGGCGCGGCGTGGATGGCCCGCAACGCCGCCGTCACCGCGGGGTCGGCGAGCGCTGCCGCCCAGCCGGTGGGATGCCGGTCGGCGCGGGCCTCGCCCTGCCACCAGGCGCGCAGGATGTAGAGCAGCAGGGTGTCCAGGAGCGAGGAGACGATGATGTCCGACCCCGGCTGCGGCTCCTCCAGCTCCGCGCCCAGCAGCTCCACGGTGGCCCGCAGCGACCGGTGGGCGCCGACCCTGGCGGGCAGGTGCACGACCTCGGGCAGTTCGGTCAGCAGGGGGTGGGCCCGGCTGCGGTCCAGCCAGTAGGCGCCGCACAGCAGGACCGTGTCCGACACGGCGTCCCGTAGGGGAGGCGGGGGCGGGGGCGCGTCCGGCTGGAACCGTATGACCTCCGGTTCCACGTCCGGCCCGCTGGTCAGCGCGTACCCCCGCCCGTGGGCCAGGAACACCACGTCCCCCGCCGCGAGCGCCACCGGTTCGCCCGTCGAGGGCAGCAGCCAGGCCGAACCCCGCAGCACCACATGGAACCCGGCACCTTCGGAGTCCTCGATCCGCATCCCCCAGGGCGCGTACTTGTCCCGCCGGCCCGAGTGCGGCCGCCCGGTGCGCATCGCGGCGATCGCGTCGCTCAGTACGTCCATGTCCCCCACCGTAGCCGGGAGTTGACGGGCGAAGACGTACGGACAGGAAAGGGAGACCGGCGGACATGGATCGTCTTCGCCACGGCTCCTAGCGTGGACGCCATGTCAACTACCGCACGTACCGTGCTCTTTCACGAAACAGGCGGACCCGAGGTGCTGTCCATCGAGGACGTGCCGGTGCCCGCCCCCGCGCCGGGCCAAGTGGCCGTCCGCGTCGAGGCGTTGGGCCTCAACCGCGCCGAGGCCCTCTTCCGCTCCGGCACTTACTACTACCAGCCGTCCCTGCCCGCCTCCCGTCTCGGCTACGAGGCCTCCGGCGTCGTCGAGGCGGTCGGCGAGGGCGTCACCGAACTCGCCGTCGGCGACCCGGTGACGACCGGACCCGGCATCGAGATGAGCGCCCAGGGGGTGTACGCGGAACGGGTCGTCCTGCCCGAGACCGCGGTGCTGCCCCGCCCCGCTTCCGTGGACGCCGTCACGGGGGCGGCGTCCTGGCTGACCTACACGACCGCCTACGGCGCCCTCCTGGAGACGGCCGGGCTCAGGCCCGGCGACCACGTCCTGATCACCGGGGCGTCCAGCGGGGTCGGCACGGCGGCGATCCAGGTGGCCCGCCGCATCGGCGCGATCCCGCTGGCCACGACCCGTACGGAGGCCAAGCGGCAGGGGCTGCTGGAGGTGGGGGCGGCGGAGGTGATCGTCTCGGACGGGGACGCCGAGACGGTGGCCAAGGAGGTCGGGCGGCTCACCGGAGGGCGGGGTGCCGAGGTGATCTTCGACGCGATCGGCGGCCCCGGCTTCCGCCCGCTGGCCGGTGCGCTCGCGGAGGGCGGTTCGGTGGTGGCCTACGGCTGGCTGGACCGCCGTCCCGCCGAGATCCCCTGGAACTGGCCGTTCACGATCCACACGTACGCCAACATGATCCTCACCGGGACACCGGGCGGGCGCCGGCGCTCCACCGCGTTCCTCAACGCGGGCCTGGCCGACGGCGGCTTCCGGCCGGTCATCGCCGAGGTCTTCGAGGGCCTGGACCGCATCCGGGACGCCCACCGCCTGATGGAGTCGAACCGGCACACGGGAAAGATCGTCGTCCGGATCTGAGGCCCCCCGGAATACCTCCCCGCCGACCCGGGTTGACGCCACTCAGACGCATGCACATGCATCGAATCTGGGAAGGTCTGTCATGAAGATCGGCATCATCGGCGCGGGAAACATCGGCGGCAACCTCACCCGGCGGCTCACCGCCCTCGGGCACGAGGTGGCGGTGGCGAACTCGCGCGGCCCGCACACCCTGACCGCGCTCGCGGAGGAGACCGGCGCGACGCCCGTCCCGGTCGAGGAGGCCGCGCGAGGCGCTGAAGTGGTCGTCGTCACGATCCCGCTCAAGGCGATCCCCGACCTGCCGAAGGGCGTGCTCGACGGCGCGGCGGACGGCGTGGCCGTGATCGACACCGGCAACTACTACCCGAAGCAGCGCGACGGCCGGATCGCCGGGATCGAGGACGAGGGCCTGACGGAGAGCCGCTGGACGGAACGGCACCTCGGCCACCCCGTCATCAAGGCCTTCAACGGCACCTACGCCCAGGACATCCTCGACCGCCACCGCCCGGCCGGCGCCCCCGACCGCCAGGCCCTCCCGGTCGCCGGCGACGACGAGGCGGCCAAGGCGAAGGTCCGCGCCCTCATCGACGAACTCGGCTTCGACACGGTCGACGCGGGCGGCCTCGACGACTCCTGGCGCCAGCAGCCGGACACACCGGTGTACGGACTGCGCGAGGGTGTCGACGGGGTGACGAAGGCACTGGCGGAGGCGAGCCCGGAACGCAAGCCGGAGTTCCGCGGCTGAATCGAGCCCGGAACGCAAGCCCCAGTTCCGTGCCTGAGACCGGTCCGGGATCAGACGATCTCCAGCGGCACGTGCGGCCCGTCCGGGAGCTCCACCTCGATCCCGTCACCGGGCCGCACGACCCCGCCCTCCAGGACGACGCTCATGATCCCGCCCTTGAGCCGGAGCTTCCCGTCGGCATCGCGGGTGACGACCTGCTTCAGCAGCCCTTGCCGGAAGTTGTCGATCTGAAGACAGGGGTTGCGCAGCCCGGTCACCTCGACGACGGCCCGCTCGCCGAGGTGCAGCCGGGTTCCGACGGGCAGCGCGAGCAGATCGATGCCCCGCGTGGTGACGTTCTCCCCGAGCTCCCCGGCGCCGACCTCGATGCCGGCTTCCCGTACCTCGTCGAACAACTCCTGGTGCAGAAGGTGCACTTGGCGCAGATTCGGCTGCGAGGGGTCCCTCGCCACCCGGGACCGGTGCTTCACCGTCACTCCGGCGTGCACATCCCCCTCGACCCCGAGCCCGGCGAGCAGCGTGATGCTCTCCCGGTTCGGCTTGGTGAAGGAATACGTCCCGTTGCTGCTGACCGCAGTGATCTGCCCACCCATGGCGCGGACTCTATAGCAGGCGTCTGATCAGGCGTCCTCGGCCCACTCGCGCAGGGCGGCCCTGCTGGAGAAGTTCGCCACGTCCTTGTCCAGTGGATCGTCGGTGTACTGGTGGAAAAGCCACTTCGCCTTGATGCGGGGCTTGCCGGCCGTCACGTAGTCGGCGATCCACAGGCCGTCGCCGTCGTAGGAGGTCGTGTCGATGTTCAGCCAGTAGTTCCGGTTCGTGTAGAGGACGACCCGGTTGTTCGGCCGCAGCTCCTTCACCTTCCGGATGAAGCGGTCCTTCTCCGCGTTGCTCGCGTGCGTGCCCTCGCCGGTGGTCTCCCAGTCCACGGCGAGGATGTCGCCCGCCCGTTCCGGGGCCTTGCTCACGAAGTACTCGGCCTGGGCGGTCAGGTTGCCCGGCCAGAGGAAATGGTAGAAGCCGACGACCAGACCGGCGTCGCGGGCCCGCTTCGTCTGGGCCGCGAGTTTGGGGTTGGTGTACGTACGGCCCTCCGTCGCCTTGACGAAGACGAAGGAGAGGCCGTCGGTGGAGTAGGAGGAGGACTGGTACGCGCTCACGTCGATGCCGCGCAGCATGGGGGGACTCCCTGAAGTGCCGTAGGGGAACAGGGGGTGGCGGGTGAATCGCCAACCACCTTGGCACGCGGGCCCCTTGCCCGTTCAGCACTCGATGATGTTCACCGCGAGACCGCCACGGGCCGTCTCCTTGTACTTCACGCTCATGTCGGCGCCGGTGTCCTTCATGGTCTTGATGACCTTGTCGAGGGACACCTTGTGGGAGCCGTCGCCGCGCATCGCCATGCGGGCGGCGGTGACCGCCTTCACCGCGGCCATGCCGTTGCGTTCGATGCACGGGATCTGGACCAGGCCGCCGACCGGGTCGCAGGTCAGGCCCAGGTTGTGTTCCATGCCGATCTCGGCCGCGTTCTCCACCTGCTCCGGGGAGCCGCCCAGCACCTCCGCCAGCGCCCCCGCCGCCATCGAGCAGGCCGAGCCGACCTCGCCCTGGCAGCCGACCTCGGCGCCGGAGATGGAGGCGTTCTCCTTGAAGAGCATGCCGATCGCGCCGGCGGCGAGCAGGAAGCGGACCACGCCGTCCTCGTCGGCGCCCGGCACGAAGTTGATGTAGTAGTGCAGGACGGCCGGGATGATGCCGGCCGCGCCGTTCGTCGGGGCGGTCACCACGCGTCCGCCGGCCGCGTTCTCCTCGTTGACCGCCATCGCGTAGAGCGTGATCCACTCCATCGCGTGGGCCAACGGGTCGCCCTCCGCCCTCAGTTGACGCGCCGTCACGGCCGCCCGGCGCTTGACCCTGAGCCCGCCCGGCAGGATGCCCTCCCGCGACATGCCGCGCGAGACGCACGCCTGCATGACCCGCCAGATGTCGAGGAGCCCGGACCGGATCTCCTCCTCCGTGCGCCAGGCCCGCTCGTTCTCCAGCATCAGCGCGGAGATCGACAGACCCGTCTCCTTCGTCAGACGCAGCAGCTCGTCGCCGGTGCGGAAGGGGTACTTCAGGACCGTGTCGTCCAGCTTGATGCGGTCCGCGCCCACCGCGTCCTCGTCCACGACGAAGCCGCCGCCGACCGAGTAGTACGTCTTCGACAGCAGCTCCGCCCCGGACGCGTCGTACGCCCACAGCGTCATGCCGTTCGCGTGGTACGGCAGCGCCTTGCGGCGGTGCAGGACCAGGTCGTCGTCGAAGGAGAACGCGATCTCGTGCTCGCCCAGCAGATTCAGCGAACCGTTTCTCTTGATCGCCTCGATCCGCTCGTCGGCCGTCTCCACGTCGACGGTACGAGGGGACGCCCCCTCCAGACCGAGCAGCACCGCCTTGGGGGTGCCGTGGCCGTGGCCGGTCGCGCCCAGCGAGCCGTACAGCTCCGAGCGGACGGCCGCCACCGAGGACAGCACGTCCTCGTTGCGCAGACGGCGGGCGAACATGCGGGCCGCGCGCATCGGGCCGACCGTGTGGGAGCTCGACGGGCCGATGCCGATCGAGAACAGGTCGAAGACCGAGATGGCCACGGGAACTCCTTCAAAAAGGGTGGGGGCACACATCGTCGGGTGCCCCCACCAGGGAACTACTACTTGCTCAGGCCGGGGTACAGCGGGTGCTTGTCGGCCAGGGCCTTGACCCGGGCCTTCAGGGATTCCACGTCGTACGACGGCTTCAACGTCTCGGCGATCACGTCTGCGACCTCGGTGAAGTCCTCGGCCGTGAAGCCGCGGGTGGCCAGCGCCGGGGTGCCGATCCGCAGGCCCGACGTCACCATGGGCGGGCGCGGGTCGTTGGGGACGGCGTTGCGGTTGACCGTGATGCCGACCTCGTGGAGACGGTCCTCGGCCTGCTGCCCGTCCAGCTCCGACTCGCGCAGGTCCACCAGGATCAGGTGCACGTCCGTGCCACCGGAGAGCACGTTGACCCCGGCCTCCCGGGCGTCCGCGGCGGTCAGACGCTCGGCGAGGATGCGCGCACCCTCCACCGTACGCCGCTGGCGCTCCTTGAACTCCTCGCTCGCGGCCACCTTGAAGGACACCGCCTTCGCCGCGATCACATGCTCCAGCGGGCCGCCCTGGAAGCCCGGGAACACCGACGAGTTCAGCTTCTTCGCGAAGTCCTTCCTCGCCAGGATGATGCCGCCGCGCGGGCCGCCCAGGGTCTTGTGGGTCGTGGAGGTGACCACGTCCGCGTGCTCGACCGGGTTGGGGTGCAGCCCGGCCGCGACCAGGCCGGCGAAGTGCGCCATGTCGACCCACAGGTAGGCGTCGACCTCGTCGGCGATCCGGCGGAACTCGGCGAAGTCCAGCTGCCGCGGGTACGCCGACCAGCCCGCGATGATCACCTTCGGGCGGTGCTCCTTGGCCAGGCGCTCCACCTCGGCCATGTCGACCAGACCGGCGTCGTCGACGTGGTAGGCGACCACGTTGAACTGCTTGCCGGAGAAGTTCAGGCGCATGCCGTGGGTGAGGTGGCCGCCGTGCGCCAGGTCCAGGCCCAGGATGGTGTCGCCGGGGGCGGCCAGCGCGAACAGGGCGGCCTGGTTGGCGGAGGCGCCGGAGTGGGGCTGGACGTTGGCGTACTCGGCGCCGAACAGCTCCTTGATCCGGTCGATGGCGATCTGCTCGGCGACGTCGACGTGCTCGCAGCCGCCGTAGTAGCGCCGGCCGGGGTAGCCCTCGGCGTACTTGTTGGTCAGGACCGAGCCCTGCGCCTCCATGACCGCGAGCGGAGCGAAGTTCTCCGACGCGATCATCTCCAGCGTGGACTGCTGACGGCCCAGCTCGGCGTCGACCGCCGCGGCGATCTCCGGGTCGAGCTCATGCAGGGGCGTGTTCAGTGCGGACATCAGGTGCGGACTCCTCAGCCGGCGGAAAAGGCGGTGTACTCGTCGGCGGAGAGCAGGTCGGCCGGCTCCTCCGCGACGCGTACCTTGAACAGCCAGCCGCCCTCGAAGGGGGCGGAGTTCACCAGCGACGGGTCGTTGACGACGTCCTCGTTGACCTCGGTTACCTCACCGGAGACAGGGGAGTACAGGTCGCTGACCGACTTGGTCGACTCCAGCTCGCCACAGGTCTCGCCCGCGGTCACCGTGTCACCGACCTCGGGGAGCTGGACGAAGACGACATCGCCGAGCGCGTTGGCCGCGTGCTCCGTGATACCGACCGTCGAGACGCCGTCCTCGGCGCCCGACAGCCACTCGTGCTCCTTGCTGTAGCGCAGCTGCTGGGGGTTGCTCATGGCCTGAATTCTCCTGTACGCGGGGGACTGCTGATGAATGGGGGACTGCGGAAGGCGTGCGTGAGCAGCGTCCGTGTGCTCAGCATCACCTACGGCGGCTACTTCTGACGCTTGTAGAAGGGCAGCGCCACGACCTCGTACGGCTCGTGGCTGCCCCGGATGTCCACACCGACACCGGTCGTGCCCGGCGCGGCGTGCGCGGCGTCGACGTACGCCATCGCGATCGGCTTGCCCAGCGTGGGCGAGGGGGCGCCGGAGGTGACCTCGCCGATCACCTGGCCGTCGGCGACGACGGCGTACCCGGCGCGCGGGACGCGGCGGCCCTCGGCGACCAGGCCGACGAGGACGCGCGGCGGCGCGGTCTCGGCGCGGGCGGCAGCCTCGGTGAGCGCCTCGCGGCCCACGAAGTCGCCCTCCTTCTCGAACTTCACCACCCGGCCGAGCCCGGCGTCGAAGGGGGTGAGCGAGGTGTTCAGCTCGTGCCCGTACAGCGGCATGCCCGCCTCCAGGCGGAGCGTGTCCCGGCAGGACAGCCCGCACGGGACCAGGCCGACGCCCTCGCCCGCCTTGGTCAGGGCCTGCCACAGCTCGACGGCGTGCTCGGGCTTCACGAACAGCTCGAAGCCGTCCTCGCCGGTGTAGCCGGTGCGGGCGATCAGCGCCGGGACGCCCGCGACCGTGCCGGGCAGCCCGGCGTAGTACTTCAGGCCGTCGAGGTCGGCGTCGGTGAGGGAGGCGAGGATGCCGGGGGACTCGGGGCCCTGGACGGCGATCAGCGCGTAGGCGTCCCGGTCGTCGCGGACCTCGGCGTCGAAGCCGGCGGAACGCTCGACGAGCGCGTCCAGCACCACCTGGGCGTTGGAGGCGTTGGCGACGACCATGTACTCGGTCTCTTCGAGCCGGTAGACGATCAGGTCGTCGAGGATGCCGCCGTCCTCGCGGCAGATCATGGTGTAGCGGGCGCGGCCGACGCCGACGGAGGCGATGTTGCCGACGAGGGCGAAGTTCAGCAGGGCGGCGGCCTGCGGCCCGGTCACCGTGATCTCCCCCATGTGGGAGAGGTCGAAGAGCCCGGCCTTCGTGCGCACGGCGTTGTGCTCGTCGCGCTCGGAGCCGTAGCGCAGGGGCATGTCCCAGCCGGCGAAGTCGGTCATCGTCGCGCCGAGCGCGCGATGCAGGGCGTCGAGCGCGGTCAGGCGGGGTTCGTTGCTCATCGGACGGTCTTCTCCCAAGGCATGACGGGCGAGGTCGTTCCTCCCCATCTGTCATCGGAACCTGAGAGGTTCGCCATGACCGCGGGGGACATGACTTGCACCTTGGGTGGAGCCACCGGAAACGGTGACCCGCTTTTCAGATGTGCCTCGCCCGCGCGGTAACGGGGCCTGAGAGATTCAAGGGAGGGACTTGCTCCTTCGGCGCCCCAGCCAGTGGTGGGGACTCTCCCGCGCGGATTCGAACGGCCGGTATGCAGTTGGCGCGGACATCATTGCACGCATCGGGCACGGGCGGCAGGGCCGCATCGGCCGCTCCCGTCACCGCCCCCTTTGTGACTGGCTTGTGGCAGGACGAGCACCAAAACAAGAGAGACACCTCATTACCTTCTCTTTACGCTCGGTGGGGAGGGGAACCCCTCGACCCAGGAGGAGGACGATCACGGTGAACAGGCCCACTGCGTACGCCACCACCTCGGCCGTCGCGCTGCCCGCGCAGCCGACAGCTCCGGCCCAGGAAACCTGCGCACCGCAGCCGGTCGTCCGCGACCTGCGCGACCGTGCCGGCCACAGCCCGCGCGCCCTGCTCTTCGCCCCCGACGACCTGGTCGTGATCACCGGCCTGCCCGGCAGCGGCAAGTCCACCCTGATGCGACGCGCCGTCAAGGGCATCCGGATCGACTCCCAGGACACCCGCGACCGCTGGGACGCCCGGGCGCCCCGCTTCCTGCCGTACGCGGTCTACCGCCCCCTCGTCCGCGCCGCCCACTACCTCGGCCTGTACCGCGCCCTGCGCTCCGGCCAGGGGGTCGTGGTGCACGACTGCGGCACCCAGTCCTGGGTGCGCGGCTGGCTGGCCCGCGCGGCCCACCGCCGCGGCGGCACCCTGCACCTGCTGCTGCTCGACGTCACCGCGGACACGGCGCTCCAGGGCCAGCGCGAGCGCGGCCGGGGCGTCTCACGCTATGCCTTCCTCCGCCACCGCACCGCGGCCGCCCGCCTCATCCGCTCCGCCGAGAAGGGCGAACTGCCGCAGGGCGTGGGCTCGGCCGTGCTCCTGGACCGGGCGGCGGCGGACGCCCTGCGCAGGATCGGGTTCACGGGCTGACGACCAGGGCACCCCGGGGCCCGCACCCGTTAGCCTTTCAGCCACATCAGCGGTACTCGGCAGGCGGACGGACAGATGGACTTCCCGGCACAGGACTTCCCGGCACAGGCGCACCCTCATCCGCACGGCGGCGGATGGCCCGGCAACGAGCTGGAGGAGGTGCTCTCGGCCGCCCTCGGCGTGCCCGGCGCCGGCGGCCGGATCATCGAGGTCCTCGGCCGCAGCTTCGTCTGGGTCCCGCTGCCGAACGGCGGCGGCGCCCACACCGGCCCGCTCGACCTGCCCACCTTCGAGATCGAGGGCCAGGCCTACGTCCCGGTCTTCAGCTCCGAGGAACAGTTCCGCCAGGTCGCCGGCGCGCACATGTCGTACACGATCGCCCCGGCGGTGGAGTTCGCGCGCGGCCTCCCGCCGCAGGTCGGCATCGCCGTGAACCCGGACGGCGTGGTCGGCGTCCCGCTCCCGCCGGAGGCCGTGGCGGACCTGTGCCGGGTCGGCCGGACCCCGCTGGACGGCCCCAACAGCGGCGGCCGGGTCAAGCTCTACGAGCCCGACTGGCAGGACGACCCGGTGGACTTCCTCGCGGCCGCCGCCGCCGAGTTCGCCGCGACCGGAGTCGTCCTGACGGCCCGCCGCTGTCTCGCGGCGATCGAGACGGCCGACCCGGTGATGTTCGTGGGCGTGGAACTCTCCCTGTGGGAGGGCGACTTGCGTACCCTCCCGATGGACGCCCTGGGCCGGGCCCTGGGCCAGGCCCCGGTGGCCTGGCCGGTCAACCTGGTCCTGCTGGACGTGGCGGACGACCCGGTGGGCCATTGGATGCGGGAAAAGGTACGTCCGTTCTACATGCAGGGTCACTAGGACGCGGGCAGGGGCGGGGGGCTGTGCCGATGTGCGGCTCCGCCGCGGGGGCGCGACAAGCCCCCACGACCCGCACCCCGCAGACCACCGCAAGCCCCGAGCTCCCAACGCTTAAGCTGTTTCCGTCCATGAAACTTTCCCGAAGGGGCGGTAGAAGGTGAGTGCCAGCGGCACAGCGACCGGCACGGTCGAGCACATGCTGCGCCAGGTGACGCCGGGGCGCTACGACGCCTACGAGGCACTCCTCCGCGCCCTCGCCACCCCCTCCTCCGGCCAGGTCTGGATGCTCCTCTGGCACGGCCAGTCGGGCTCCCCGGACGCCCAGTACGGGAACATGGAGGTCGACGGCTACGGCTACGCGCCCTGCGTCACCTCCGCCCAGGAACTCTCGGCGAGCGGCTGGAACCGCTCGTACGAGGTCGTCGACGGCGTCGACGTCGCGCGCACCCTCTACCCCGACCACTACGGTCTCTGGCTGAACCCGCACGCCCCCGGCGGCGGCGTCGGCATCCCCTGGCTCGACCTGCGCCGTATCGCCACCGGTCTGGAGCGCCAGCCCGCCGGCCCCCTGCGCCTGTCCGAACCCGGCATCGAGATCCCGCAGTTCTACGCCCTGATCGCGCACAACGCCCACCGCACCCCGGCCGTCCGCTCGCTGCGCCGCGCCTGGGTGCAGCCCGCGCTCGGGGCGCCGTACCTCGCCATCGGTCTCGACGTCTACGACACCAGCCCGCCAGCGGTGGACTCGGTGCGCGCGATGATGCAGCAGTCCATCGGCGCGGTCCCGGACGGGCTGCCGGTGTCGACGGTCGCCATGTCCGACGAGTACGACCCGGTCGCGATGTGGATGCGGGCCGGCGCCCGCCCCTTCTACGACCGGGAGGCGCACGCGGCCCCGGCGCAGGCTCCCGCGGCCGGGTACGGCTACCCTCCGGCGCCCGCCGGCTACTGAGGAGTACCGGTCACAGACTCCCGTGTTACGGGAGTGTGTCTGCGCGCGTAGATCGGGGCGGAAGGCCCCACGAGGTCCGGATTGCCCCAACTGGCCCGCGTCCGGCGGCTGTTACCCGCTGTCCGGATAACGGAACCCTGCAGCCCGCATCACGTTTATGCATCCTTTCCTCGTCAAGTCTGGCAACAGATCGCCAAAGCGTTGAAGACTCCCGCACCAGGGGTGGGTTCGCCCCTGTGTACGACGGACTGATCACGCCGCTACAGCGGCAAGTGCGGGCCGGCTACCGCCGGTTGAGAGGGGTCCCTGCCAGATGACGGCACCATTGCACGAGCCGACCGCGGAAGCGGCCCCGAGCGCGGCCGAAGAAGCGGCGGTCAACGCCGGCGCCAAGGCCGTACAGGGGCGTTCCCTGGGCCGGATCGCCTGGGAGCGTTTGAAGCGGGACAAACTCGCCCTCGCGGGCGGTGTCGTCGTGCTCGTCCTCATCGCGGTCGCGCTGCTCGCGCCCGTGATCACCAGCCTGTACGGGCAGGACCCGAACGCGTACAACGACAAGGACCTGATCGACCCGCTGTTCGGCACCCCCAAGGGGTCCTTCGGCGGCATCAGCGGCGACCACTGGCTGGGCGTCGAGCCGGTCAACGGCCGCGACATCTTCGCGCGCATCGTCTACGGCGCCCGGATCTCGCTGCTCGTCGGCTTCCTGTCCGCGATCGTGGCCGTGATCATCGGCACCGTCCTGGGTGTCCTGGCCGGCTTCTTCGGCGGCTGGGTCGACTCGGCCATCAGCCGGGTCATGGACGGTCTGCTGGCCTTCCCGCAGCTGCTGTTCATCATCGCGCTGGTCTCCGTCATGCCGAACAACATGCTGGGACTCTCCGGCACGGGCGTGCGCCTGTTCGTGATGATCCTCGTCATCGGCTTCTTCGGCTGGCCCTACATCGGACGCGTGGTGCGCGGCCAGACGCTCTCGCTGCGCGAGCGCGAATACGTCGAGGCGGCCCGCTCCCTCGGCGCCGGGCGGCTCTACATCCTGTTCAAGGAGCTGCTGCCCAACCTGGTCGCGCCGATCATCGTCTACACGACGATGATGATCCCCACCAACATCCTCACCGAGGCGGCGCTCAGCTTCCTGGGCGTGGGCGTCAAGCCCCCCACGGCCTCCTGGGGGCAGATGCTCTCGAACGCGATCGACTACTACAAGTCGGACCCCACCTACATGGTGGTCCCGGGTGTGGCGATCTTCATCACCGTTCTGGCCTTCAACCTCTTCGGCGACGGCGTGCGGGACGCGCTGGACCCGAAGGGCTCCCGCTGAACTGCCGTACCAAAAGCGTCCCGTGGCACCGACACGGGGTCTCTCATCAAATCCGGAGGATCCGAGATCGTGACTACCCAACGCACCTCAGGGCGGCGGAAGCAGGCATTTGCCGCTGCCGCCGCGGTCGCCGCGCTGCTGACCACGGCGGCGTGCGGCGGCGGCAACGACGACGGCGGTGACAAGGGCTCGGCGACCGGCGCGGCCGGCTTCAACGCCGCGAACAACAAGGTCGCCCAGGCCTCGCTCGCCAAGAAGGGCGGCGAGCTGAAGTTCGCCGGTGCCCAGGACGCCGACTCGTGGGACACCACGCGCGGTTACTACGGCTTCATGTGGAACTTCGCGCGCTACTACAGCCGCCAGCTCGTCACGAACGCCGCCGAGCCGGGCAAGAAGGGCACCGAGCTCACCCCGGACCTCGCCACCGGTCTCGCCAAGGTCACCGACGACGGCAAGACCTACACGTACACCCTGCGTGACGGCATCACGTGGGAGGACGGCAAGCCGATCACGTCGAAGGACGTCAAGTACGGCATCGAGCGCGTCTGGGCGCAGGACGTGCTGTCCGGCGGCCCCGTCTACGTGAAGGACGTCCTCGACCCGAAGGGCGAGTACAAGGGCCCCTACAAGGACACCTCCGCCGACAAGCTCGGCCTGAAGGCGATCGACACCCCGGACGACAAGACCATCGTCTTCCACCTGCCGCAGGCCAACGCCGACTTCGAGGAGATCCTCGCCCTGGTCTCGGCCTCCCCGGTCCGCCAGGACAAGGACACCAAGTCCAAGTACGGCCTGAAGCCGTTCTCCTCCGGCCCGTACAAGTTCCAGTCGTACAGCCCGGGCAAGGACCTGGTCCTGGTCCGCAACGACAAGTGGAGCCAGGCCTCGGACCCGATCCGCAAGGCGTACCCGGACAAGATCTCGGTCAAGTTCTTCTCGAACGCCAACGACCTGGACGCTCGTCTGCTCGCCGGTGACTACGACCTGGACATCAACCAGACCGGTCTGTCCCCGCAGGGCCGCACCACCGCCCTCCAGGAGCACAAGGCCAACCTGGACAACCCGGTCTCCGGCTACATCCGCTACGCGACCTTCCCGCAGAGCGTGAAGCCGTTCGACAACGAGCACTGCCGCAAGGCCGTGATCTACGGCGCCGACCACGTCTCGCTGCAGACCGCGCGCGGTGGCCCGGTCGCCGGTGGTGACATCGGCACCAACATGCTCCCGCCGACCGTCCCCGGTTCCGAGGGCCAGTCGTACGACCCGTACGAGCTGAACGGCGCGAACAAGAACGGCAACGTCGCCAAGGCCAAGGAAGAGCTGAAGGCCTGCGGCAAGCCGAACGGCTTCAAGACCACCATCGCGGTCCGTAACAACAAGCCGGTCGAGGTCGCGACCGCCGAGTCCCTCCAGGCCTCCCTGAAGAAGATCGGCATCGACGTCAACATCGACCAGTACGACGGTTCGCAGACGTCCGGCATCATCGGCAGCCCCTCGAACGTGAAGAAGAAGGGCTACGGCATCATCATCATGGGCTGGGGCGCCGACTTCCCGTCGGTCCAGGGCTTCGGTCTGCCGCTGTGGGACGGCAAGTACATCCTCGAGAGCGGCAACAACAACTTCGCCCTCATCGACGACAAGAAGATCAACGGTCTGTTCGACACCTACGTGAAGACGCAGGACGACGCGGGCAAGCTGGCGATCGCCAAGGACATCAACCACGCGGTCATGGAGGGCGGCTACTACCTGCCCTTCGTCTTCGAGAAGTTCGTCAACTGGCGCGGTGACCGCCTGGCCAACGTCTACACCTCGGACGGCTACAGCGGTATGTACGACTTCGTGAACCTCGGTCTGAAGTCCTCGAAGTAATCCCGGCACACCCGCCGTACGGCACGAAAGGCAGGTGAAGGCCGGCGACGCGGGAGCGCGGGCCACCGGAAGACCTCCGGTGGCCCGCGGCCCGCGGCGGGCCGAGAGCTGTGCTCGCTTACCTCATCAGGCGGCTGTTCGCCGCCGCAGTGATGCTCGTGGTCATCATCATGGTGGTCTTCGGCATCTTCTTCCTCGTCCCCAAGTGGGCGGGCGTCGACGTCGCCTTGAGCTTCGTGGGCAAGCAGGCCGACCCGGCCGCCGTCGAGGGCGTGCGGCAGAAGCTCGGCCTGAGCGACCCGATCTACTCCCAGGTCTGGGAGTTCTTCAAGGGTCTGTTCGCCGGTCGCACCTACGTGGGCGGTGGCGACTCCGTGCACTGTGCCGCGCCGTGCTTCGGGTACTCCTTCCGCACCGAGCAGGCCATCTGGCCGGTGATCACCGACCGCTTCCCGGTGACCCTGGGTCTCGCGCTCGGTGCCGCCGTGCTGTGGCTGCTGTTCGGTGTCTCCGCGGGTGTGCTCTCCGCGCTCAAGCGGGGCAGCCTGTGGGACCGCGGCGCGATGGTCGTCGCCCTCGCGGGTGTCTCCCTCCCGATCTACTTCACCGGCCTGCTGAGCCTCGCGATCTTCTCGTACAGTCTCGGCTGGGTCGAGGGCGAGTACGTGCCCCTCGACGAGAGCTTCACCGGCTGGTTCGGCGGCATGATCCTCCCCTGGATCACCCTCGCCTTCCTCTACGCGGCGATGTACGCCCGGATCACCCGGGCGACGATGATGGAGATCCTCGGCGAGGACTACATCCGCACCGCCCGCGCGAAGGGCCTCAAGGAGCGCGTCGTCATCGGCAAGCACGCCATGCGCTCCACGATGACCCCGATCCTGACCATGCTCGGCATGGACCTCGGCGCCCTCATCGGCGGCGCGATCCTGACCGAGACGACGTTCAGCCTGCCGGGCCTCGGCCAGGCGGTGCTCAACGGCATCAAGACCCAGGACCTGCCCATCATTCTGGGCGTCACCCTGATCACTTCTCTCGCGGTGCTGATCGCCAACCTCGTGGTGGACATCCTCTACGCCGTGATCGACCCCCGAGTGAGGCTCGCATGACCGAACTCAGCAAGAGCGGAGCGGCCGTGGGCGAGCCCACCCCCGCCTCGCCCGCGCCGACCGCCTTCCTGGAAGTGCGCGACCTGAAGGTGCACTTCCCGACCGACGACGGCCTGGTCAAGTCCGTCGACGGGCTCTCCTTCAAGCTGGAGAAGGGCAAGACCCTCGGCATCGTCGGCGAGTCCGGCTCCGGCAAGTCGGTGACCTCGCTCGGCATCATGGGCCTGCACACCGCCGGCCAGTACGGCAAGCGCAAGGCGCAGATCTCCGGCGAGATCTGGCTGGACGGCACCGAGCTGCTCACCGCCGACCCGGACCACGTGCGCAAGCTGCGCGGCCGCGAGATGGCGATGATCTTCCAGGACCCGCTGTCCGCGTTGCACCCGTACTACACGATCGGCCAGCAGATCGTGGAGGCGTACCGCATCCACCACAACGTGGACAAGAAGACCGCGAAGAAGCGCGCGGTCGAGATGCTCGACCGGGTCGGCATCCCGCAGCCGGACAAGCGGGTGGACAACTACCCGCACGAGTTCTCCGGCGGTATGCGCCAGCGCGCGATGATCGCGATGTCGCTGGTCAACAACCCCGAACTGCTCATCGCGGACGAGCCGACGACCGCCCTGGACGTGACCGTCCAGGCGCAGATCCTCGACCTGATCCGGGACTTGCAGAAGGAGTTCGGCTCCGCGGTCATCATCATCACCCACGACCTGGGCGTCGTCGCCGAGCTCGCCGACGACATCCTGGTGATGTACGGCGGCCGCTGCGTCGAGCGCGGTCCGGCCGAGAAGGTGTTCTACGAGCCCCGCCACCCCTACACCTGGGGTCTGCTCGGCTCGATGCCCCGCCTCGACCGTGAGCAGCAGGAGCGCCTGATCCCGGTGAAGGGCTCCCCGCCCTCGCTGATCAACATCCCGTCCGGCTGCGCCTTCAACCCGCGCTGCCCGTACGCGGACATCCCGAAGGACAACGTCACCCGCACGGTCCGCCCGGAGCTCGCCGAGGTCGGCAGTCAGCACTGGGCCGCCTGCCACATGACGCAGGAGCAGCGGGAGCGGATCTGGACCGAAGAGATTGCGCCGAAGCTGTGAGCGAGGACAAAGTGAGCATCCCTGCGCAGAGCGACGGCACCCTGGTCACCAAGGCCGACGCCGCCCCCGGCGAGACCCTGCTCAAGGTGACCGGGCTCCAGAAGCACTTCCCGATCAAGAAGGGCCTGCTCCAGCGGCAGGTCGGCGCGGTCCGCGCGGTCGACGGCATCGACTTCGAGGTCAAGTCCGGCGAGACCCTCGGTGTCGTGGGCGAGTCCGGCTGCGGCAAGTCGACGATGGGCCGGCTGATCACGCGGCTGCTCGAACCGACGGCCGGCAAGGTCGAGTTCGAGGGCCAGGACATCACGCACCTCGGCGTCGGCGGTATGCGCCCGCTCCGCCGCGACGTGCAGATGATCTTCCAGGACCCGTACTCGTCGCTGAACCCGCGCCACACCATCGGCACGATCGTCGGGGCCCCCTTCAAGCTCCAGGGCGTCACGCCCGAGGGCGGGATCAAGGCGGAGGTCCAGCGGCTGCTGTCGGTCGTGGGCCTCAACCCCGAGCACTACAACCGCTATCCGCACGAGTTCTCCGGCGGTCAGCGCCAGCGCATCGGCATCGCCCGCGCGCTCGCCCTGAACCCGAAGCTGGTCGTGGCCGACGAGCCGGTCTCCGCGCTCGACGTGTCGATCCAGGCCCAGGTCGTGAACCTGCTTGACGACCTCCAGCAGGAGCTCGGCCTGACGTACGTGATCATCGCGCACGACCTGTCGGTCGTCCGGCACGTCTCGGACCGGATCGCGGTGATGTACCTCGGCAAGATCGTCGAGCTGGCGGACCGCGAGTCGCTGTACAAGGCGCCGATGCATCCGTACACCAAGGCGCTCATGTCGGCGGTGCCGATCCCGGACCCGCGGCGCAAGAACGCCAAGTCCGAGCGCATCCTGCTCAAGGGCGACGTGCCCTCGCCGATCTCCCCGCCGAGCGGCTGCCGCTTCCACACCCGGTGCTGGAAGGCGACGGAGATCTGCAAGACGACCGAGCCGAAGCTCGTCGAGCTGAAGCCGGGTCAGCAGGTCGCCTGCCACCACCCGGAGAACTTCGAGGACCAGGCTCCGCAGGACACGGTCCTGCTGACGGTCGCGAAGGAAGCGGCGGAGCTGGTGGCGGACGAGGTTCTGGCGGAGAGCGCGGAGACGTCGGCGGCTGTCGCCGCGGAGGTCGCTGCCGAAGAGGCGTCCGCCTCCGAAGAGGTTTCTGCCTCCGAAGAGGCGTCCGCCTCCGAGGAAACGGAAGCCGATGGTCAGGAGTCAACCGACAAGTAACGCATGACGACTTGGCAAAGTCATGCACATGCCCGACCGGGAGAGTCCACAGTCGTCCGTGTCCGACTTATCGGCACACGCTCGAAAGGGACGACACCATGAGACTCTCCCGTTCGGCACGCTTAGGAGCCGTCGCTACCGCGGCGGCTTCTTTCATGGTCATCGCAGCCTCCTCCGCGCCGACCCCTGGAGGGGCCGGCCTCGGCGACCCCTACTTCCCCCTCCTCGGCAACGGCGGCTTCGACGCCCGCCACTACGACCTCGACGTGGCGTACAACCCGGACACCGACCGCCTCGACGGCCGTACGACGCTCACCGCCCGCGCCACCCAGAACCTCTCCGCCTTCGACCTCGACCTCCAGCAGTTGGAGGTCACCGGAGTCGAAGTGAACGGCAGACGTGCCCAGTTCACCCGCGACGGCGACGAACTGCGCATCACCCCGCGCGGCGCGCTTCCCAAGGGCCGTGACTTCACCGTCCGGGTCACCTACGGGGGCGTCCCCGAACCCCTCGGCGGCCCGATCGTGTTCGGCTCGAACTACGGCTGGATGAAGACGGCCGACGGTGTCTTCGTCGCCTGCGAACCCAACGCCGCCTCCACCTGGTTCCCGTCCAGCGACCACCCCGCCGACAAGGCCACCTACGACATCCGCATCAAGGCGCCCAAGGGCCTGACCGGCGTCTCCAACGGCCGGCTCGTGTCGACGTACGACAAGGGCGGCTCGACGTACACCCACTGGCGCGAGACCAAGCCGATGGCGACCTATCTCGCGACCGCGACGATCGGGAAGTTCGACGTCAGGACCGGCACCACCCCCGGCGGCACCCCGATCTACGTCGCGATCGACCCCGTCCTCGCGAACGGCAACAACGTCGACGTGTACGCCGTCACGGCCGCCGCCACCGACTACTGGTCCGAGGTCTTCGGGCCCTACCCCTTCGAGGAGACCGGCGCGATCGTCGACGACATGCCCGAGGCGGGGTTCTCGCTGGAGGTGCAGTCGAAGCCGGTCTACTCGGCCGTGCGCAACGAGACGACGATCGTGCACGAGCTGGCCCACCAGTGGTTCGGCGACTCGGTGTCGGTGGAGCGCTGGAAGGACATCTGGCTCAACGAGGGCTTCGCCACCTACGCCCAGTGGCTGTGGGCCGAGCACCAGGGCACCCGCAGCGCCCACGACTCGTTCCTGGCCGGCTACAACGCCCGTCCGGCCGACGCCCCCTTCTGGCAGATCACCGTCGGCGATCCGCAGCGCGACACCATGTTCGCCTCCGCGGTCTACCAGCGCGGCGCGATGACCCTCCAGGTGCTACGCGAACGCATCGGTGACGCGGCCTTCTTCAAGCTGCTGCCGGCCTGGACGAAGATCCACCGCTACGGCAACGCCAACACGGCCGACTTCGTCCGGCTCGCGGAGAAGATCTCCGGACAGCAGCTGGACGACCTGTTCCAGACCTGGCTGTTCACCACAGGGAAACCGGCTCTTCCGGCCGGGTAGCCCTTGCATTGCAAGGTTCACCCCCGCTCATAGGTAAGAATGTGGGGTGCTTGAGCCACTGTTTGCCCCCTCCGTCCAGCACACGCTCGACCTGATCGGCATCTTCGTCTTCGCCATCTCCGGCGCGCTGCTGGCCGTGCGCAAGAACTTCGACGTCTTCGGCATCGCCGTCCTCGCCGAGGTCACCGCGCTGGGCGGAGGGCTGTTCCGGGACCTGATCATCGGCGCGGTACCCCCGGCCGCCTTCACCGACCTGGGGTACTTCGTCACCCCGCTGCTCGCCGCGTTGCTGATCGTCTTCCTGCACCCGCAGGTGGAGCGCATCCAGCTCGGTGTGAACGTCTTCGACGCGGCGGGCCTCGGCCTGTTCTGCGTGACGGGGACGACGAAGGCGTACGACTACGGTCTCGGCCTCACCCAGTCCGCCACCCTCGGCCTCGCCACCGCGGTCGGCGGCGGTGTGCTGCGTGACGTGCTCGCCAACGAGGTGCCGTCCTTGCTGCGCTGGGACCGCGACCTGTACGCGGTCCCGGCGATCGTCGGCGCCACGATGGTGGTGCTCTGCATCCGCTACGACACCCTGACCCCGGTCACCAGCTCCCTCGCCGCGATCACGGCTTTCGTGCTGCGGTTGCTGGCGATGCGCTACCACTGGCGAGCTCCGCGGGCCTGGAACCGCCGGTCGACCGTACGCGAGGAGTAGGGCCGCCCGCTCGGCCGTGCAGCAGCCCCATCTCCTCCGTCAGCCAGTGGAAGGCCGGGATCACCTGGGGCCGCCACAGCGCCATGTTGTGGCCGCCCGCGCTCTTGGGGATGTAGACGACGTGCACGGTCGTCGGGGCCTTCGCGATCTGTTCGAGGCCGGTGGCCGCCTCGTAGCCGTCGCCCGGCTGGCCCGACTGGTAGAGCGCGATCGCGGGCGGGGTGCGGGCCTCGCGCAGCAGGACGTAGGGGTTGTTGGCGCGGCGCAGGGCGGGGGTCTCGGCGGCCAGCGAGTTGCGTTCGCCGATCGGGTCGTTGTAGCCGGACATGCTGATCGCGGCCCGGTAGCGGTCGGGGTGGGCGACGGCGAGCTTGGTCGCGCAGTGGCCGCCCGCGGAGTACCCGGCGGCGGCCCAGCCCGTGGGGCCCGGCTGGGCGCGGAAGTTGTCCGTGACCATCTTCGGCACGTCGATGCTGAGCCAGCTGTCGGCGTTCACGGTGCCCGTGATGTTGGCGCACCCGGTGTCGACCCCGGCGAGCAGGTTCATCCGCGGGGCGACCAGGATGAACGGCGCGACCTTGCCGTCCCGCATCAGCGGCTGGAGCTGGTGCACCGCGTGCAGCGACCCGAACCAGGCCTTCGCCGAGCCCGGGTAGCCCGACAGCAGCTCCACCACGGGGAACTTGTGGTGCCGGTAGGCGGCCTGGTGGTACTGCGGCGGCAGCCAGACGTAGACCTCGGCGTTCACGCCCGACACCCGGCCCTTGAGCTGGGTGACGCGGACGCCGCCCATGCCGGGGCCGGAGGCGGGGGAGAACTGCTGGCGGACCCTGGGCAACCGTTTCAGCGCGATGCCGCCGGTGCCGTCGGCCCCGAGGTTGGCGGCCTGCTCGACGTGGTTGCCGGTGCCGAGGAGGTCGGCCCAGTTGTCGTACAGGTTGTTCTCGTTGTTGACCAGCACGAAGACGAGTGCGACGGCCGTGCTCTGGGCGAACAGCACCATCAACAGCCGGCCCAGGGCCCGCAGTGGTTTCGGCCCGCGCAGCCGCGACCACAGCGCCAGCGGAAGCAGAACGGCGACGACGGACAGCACGATCAGCGTGTAAAGGAACGTGGTCCCGGTGAGGCTCATGTCCCTACAGAGGGCGAGACCGGGCCCCGGGTTTACGGACGAGTACGGACACTTACCGAGAAATTGCCCGGGTCTCACCTGGGGGTAGGGCGTGGCCGTGTTCGACAAAGCTACCGCTTAGTAGTTAGCTGTTGTACCGTTCACCCATGCCAGAAGCAGCCTCCGTCACGCGCGCCACGATCGGCGACAGCGAGTTCGACCGGGACACCGCGGTCACCCGCCGGGAACCGGGTGTCTACGACATCGACCTCTCCGCCGGCTGGACGATCATCAACGCCGTCAACGGCGGCTATCTGCTGGCCGTCCTCGGCCGCGCCCTCGCGGACGCCCTGCCGCACGCCGACCCGTTCACCATCTCCGCGCACTACCTCACCGCGTCCCAGCCGGGCCCCGCGGTGATCCGCACGGACGTGGTCCGCACCGGCCGCACCCTCTCCACCGGCCAGGCCTCGCTCTTCCAGTACGACGAGGAGGGCGCCGAGGTCGAGCGCATCCGCGTCCTCGCCTCCTACGGCGACCTCGACTCGCTCCCCGACGACGTCCGTACCGCGGCGAAGCCGCCGGTGTTCCCGCCCATGGACGAGTGCTTCGGCCCCGAGGACGGACCGGCCCCCGTCGACGGCAGCTCGGCCATCACCGACCGGCTGATGCTCAAGCTGGACCCCTCGACCCTGGGCTGGGCCCTCGGCGCCCCGTCCGGCAAGGGCGAGATGCGCTCCTGGTTCGGCCTCGCCGACGGCCGCGACGCCGACCCCCTCTCCCTGCTGCTCGCGGTGGACGCGCTGCCGCCGACCGCCTTCGAGATCGGCCTCAAGGGCTGGGTCCCCACGGTCGAGCTGACGGTCCACGTCCGCTGCCGCCCGGCCCCCGGCCCGCTGCGCGTCTCGATCACCACCCGCAACCTCGCCGGCGGCTTCCTGGAGGAGGACGCCGAGGTCTGGGACAGCGCGGACCGCCTGGTGGCCCAGTCCCGCCAGCTGGCGCGGGTCAGACTGGGCTGAGCGGCCGCCTTCCGAGCCAGGCCGCCAACTCCCCGTAGACGTCGGCCCCTTCGGGAGTCGGCACCACCGGCTGGAACGGGTGGTCCGTACGCGGACCGTCCGGCAGGGCCTCGTGCGCGACGGCGAGCGAGTACTCGGCCAGTTCGGTGTCGAGGGAGAGCGGGCGGCCCAGCCCCTCCCAGAGGTCCCAGGTGTGCGTGACGACCTCCATCACGTACAGGGGCAGCGCCTCCCGGCCCGGCACCTCCCCCCACGGCACCCGCACCGGCGTCGCCAGCCGCTCGTCGCTCGCCCACGCGGCGACGACCCGGCCCCTGACGTCCTCGTACGCCCGTGGCCAGCCGTCGTCCGGGACGCCGTCCACGAACATCCGGACGTGCAGCCCGTCCCCGCGCTCACCGCACACCGCGATCCGCGTGCAGGCGCCGACGACATGGCTGAGCAGGGTGCGGACGTCGTACTCGGTACAGGGCGTGGGACCGGACAACTGCTCCGGCCGGACCGTGCCGATCAGATCCGCGGCCTGGGTGGTGGCGCGGGCGAACAAGGGGCGGGCGTCCGTCATGGCGAAGCCTCTCCGTGGGGGGCGTGCTCCTTCGAGCATTCCCGGAAAACCGGACAGCCGCCGCTCGTGACGGCGGCGCTCGCGGCACGGGAGGCATCCTGGGGCCGTGAAGCCCGACCGCCTCCTGTAACTCCTCGCCGGCTTCCGCACGGACGGTACCGGACTGACCGCCGACGAGTCCCGCGCCCTGTTCATCCTGGCCGCGCAGGGCGCGCACGCCGCCCTCGGCCTCGACACCGCGCTCGGTTCCGCCCTGCGCAAGGTGATGGCGGCGCTCCCGGCACAGCGGGGAGCGCGAGATCCGGACGTACACCGTCGACCCGTACGACCTCGTCTCCAAGGCGGGCGTCTGGTACCTGGTCGCCGACCGCAGGGCGCGGCCGTGCCTGTTCCGCGCGGACCGGGTGCGCGCGGCGACCGTGCCGGCGGACGCCGAGCGGCGGCGGCCGGGCGTCGAACTCGCGGCCGCTTCTGTCACGGAGCTGTACCAGCGAGCAGGCGGGGAGTCGGCAGAGAACCCCAGGTCAGAGGGGCTGCTTTAGGGCCGCTTTGCCTGACGCACAGGCCGGGGACAGTGCGGGCCCAAGGAAGCCCCAAGGCGCGTTGGTTGAGTGCCCGCCTCAAGACTCCCCTCACTCTTCTTGGAGTTGTTTCTCATGAAGCGCGTGCGTCTCGTCCCCGCGATGGCCCTGCTGGCGCTCTCGCCCCTCGCCCTGGTGGCCTGTGGCTCGGGGGACTCGTCGTCCTCCTCGAACAGCGGCAACTCCGGGCAGCAGTCCTGCCAGGCGCCCTCCGGCGCGCCCAGCGGCAACCCCTCCGGCGCGCCCAGCGGCAACCCCTCGGGGAGGCCCAGCGGCGCACCCTCGGGCGCTCCCACGGCGGGCGGCCAGGGTGGCCCCGGCGGCGGTCAGGGCGGCGGCTGCGGTGGCCCCGGCGCCGGGGGCGGGATGCCCGGCGGTGTGCCGAGCGGTGCGCCCAGCCCGCAGGCGACCTCGTCGGCGACGAAGAGCTGACCGCGCGGGTCGTAGGGCCGGGGCCTCAGCCCAGCCAGTGATGACGGCCGATGCTGATCAGCCGCATCTGGCGGGTCGCCACCTGGATCACCCGGTCCCGCTCCTCAGGGGCGGCCTCCTGGGCCTCCAGGAACAGCGAGGCGGTGATCAGCATCTGGTCGACGTACAGGTTGGCGAGCATGAGGAGGTCGTCGTCGCTCCAGCCGGCCGACTCGGGGTCCTTGGCCAGCTCGTCCTTCACCTCCTGGCCGAACCGGGCCAGTTGCTCCCGGATGGCGTCCCGCACCGGCTGGACCCCGCCATGTCGTTCCCGGGCGATAAAACGGATATGGGCGGGGTACGCGTCCACGTGACGGGCGATCAGCTCGACGGCGCGCGCTATGCGCTGTTCGCTGTCGTCCGCCGTGGACACCGTCGTCCGAATCATGGGGTGCAGGCTGCCCAGCGTGTCCTCGACCAGTGCCACGCCGAGATCGGCGGTGGAGCGGAAGTGCCGGTAGAAGGCGGTCGGGGCGACGCCGACCGCGCGCGTGACCTCGCGCAGGCCCAGGCTGCTCAGGCTCTGCTCCTCCAACAGTCCCAACGCCGCGTCCAGGAGCGCCTGTCGGGTCTTCTGCTTCTGGGCCTGCCGGATGCCGAGGGTGTGACTCATGCCATGCAGTAAACAACTGTTCTCTGGAATTGAGAAGTCGTCGTACGCGCTAGACTCTGTAGTCAGTGAACAAGTGTTACTACAACTGTTCACCGAAATGTAACGAGAGACGCCCACGAGGGGCGTCCCGGAGGGGGTTGCATCCCATGCTGTTCCTCGTCGCCGCACTTCTGCTCTTCGGCGCCGTCCTGGGCACCGTCGCCCACGCGCCGTTCGCCTTCACCGCCGTCGCCGCGGCCGTCATCGCCGCCTGGCTGGGCATCTTCGCGCTCCGTGAGCGCCACGCCCGCCGCAACTCGTCCGCTCACTGAGCCCGCTCCACCCACCTGATCCTGGGGGATTGATCACCATGCAGCTCACCGCACCGGCCAACAGCACCACCACCAGCAGCCGCCGCACCGGAGCCCGCGACGCCGACGGCATGGCCGTGGCGTCCTTCATCCTCGGCCTCCTGGGCCTGCTCGTCCTGAACGTCTTCCTCGGCCCGGTCGCCATCGCCCTGGCCACCGTCGCCCTGTGGCGCGGCACCGCCCGCCGCGGCCGTGCCTTCCTCGGCCTGGGCCTGGGCGTCGCCGACCTCCTGGTCCTCGTGACGGTCATGCAGATGGACAGCACCGTGTCCTGGAGCTTCTGAGGTCCCGGCGCCGGGGAGCCTTGCCATGAGGCTTCCGAACGCGGCCCCGTAGAATCGACGCACCATGGCTTACCTCGACCACGCCGCGACCACCCCGATGCTTCCCGAGGCAGTCGAGGCGCTCACCGCCCAGCTGGCCGTCACCGGCAACGCCTCCGCCCTCCACGCGGCCGGCCGCCGCGCGAGGCGCACCGTCGAGGAGTCCCGCGAGGCGCTCGCCGAATCCCTTGGCGCCCGCCCCAGCGAGGTCGTCTTCACCTCCGGCGGCACCGAGGCCGACAACCTCGCCGTGAAGGGCCTGTACTGGTCCCGCCGCGACGCCGACCCGGCCCGCACCCGGGTGCTCGCCAGCCCCGTGGAGCACCACGCCGTCCTGGACGCCGTCCACTGGCTCGGCGAACACGAGGGCGCCACCGTCGAGTACCTCCCCGTCGACATGTACGGCCGCGTCCACCCCGACGCCCTGCGCGAGGCCATCGCCCGCGACCCCGACGACGTGGCCCTCGCCACCGTCATGTGGGCCAACAACGAGATCGGCACCATCCTGCCGGTCCACGAACTGGCCGATGTCTGCGCCGAGTTCGACGTCCCGCTGCACGCCGACGCGGTCCAGGCCTACGGCCAGATCCCCGTCGACTTCGCCGCCTCCGGGCTCGCCGCGATGACCGTCTCCGGCCACAAGGTCGGCGGCCCCTACGGCATCGGCGCCCTGCTGCTGGGCCGCGAGTACACCCCCGTCCCCGTCCTGCACGGCGGCGGCCAGGAGCGCCATGTCCGCTCCGGCACCCTCGACGTGCCCGCCATCGCCTCCTTCGCCGTCGCCGGCCGGCTCGCCGCCGAGCAGCGCGAGTGGTTCGCCCGCGAGATCGGCGCCCTGCGCGACGCCCTGGTCGAGGCGGTGCGTACGGCGGTACCGGACGCGATCCTCGGCGGCGACCCGGTGGACCGGCTCCCGGCCAACGCACACTTCACGTTCCCCGGCTGCGAGGGCGACTCGCTCCTGCTGCTCCTCGACGCCCAGGGCATCGAGTGCTCCACCGGCTCCGCCTGCACCGCCGGCGTCGCCCAGCCCAGCCATGTCCTCCTCGCCACTGGCACCGACCCGGACCTGGCCCGTGGCACCCTCCGCTTCTCCTTCGGCCACACCTCCACCGAGGCGGACGTCGAGGCGGTGGCCAAGGCGATCGGCCCCGCGGTGGAACGGGCGCGGGCGGCGGGGCTGACGTAGGGGCCGGGGAGCTGACGTAGGAGGCGGGGGCTGGCGCAGGGGGCTCACGCCGTCGCCGTACGCGCCCTTCGCACCAGCTTCATGTACCGGTCCCAGTCCCAGTGCTCGCCCGGGTCGGTGTGGTCCGTCCCCGGCACCTCCACATGGCCGATGATGTGCTCGCGGTCGACGGGTATGTCGTAGCGCGCGCAGATCCTCGCCGTCAGCCGGGCCGAGGACGCGTACATCGCGGTGGTGAAGTCCTCGGGCCGGTCCACGAAGCCCTCGTGCTCGATGCCGACACTGCGTTCGTTGTAGTCGCGGTTGCCCGCGTGGTACGCCACGTCCAGCTCGCGGATCATCTGGGTGACGCGGCCGTCCCGGCCGACTATGTAGTGCGCCGCCGCCTGGTGGCCGGGGTCCTGGAAGGCCTTCACCGCGCTGGCGAGGCTGCCCTGGGTGACATGGATGATCACCATGTCGATGCCGTAGTCGTCGGGCCGGTCCGCGCGCCGCCAGTTCGCCTCCGACGCCGCCACCCACCGCGCGCTCGCGTAGTCGACCTCGCCCTCCTTGCGCGGCTTCTCCACCCCGGGCGTACGCCACCACAGGCGCGCCAGCTCGTCCCGGGCCAGCACGCCCGTGCCGACGGCGGCCGCCGCGCCGCCGATCAGCAGAGCGCGCCGGCCGAGGCGCCGATCGCCGTCCTTGGATGCCTCTGTCGCCCCCATGTGATCGTGAACGGATACTCGTGGGCTTCGGTTCCCGCGCCCCCGTACCCTGGAGGGGTTATGACTCACTCCACGCAGCGCCCCCTCCGCGTCCTCGCCGCCATGTCCGGCGGCGTGGACTCCGCCGTCGCCGCCGCCCGCGCCGCGGAAGCCGGCCATGACGTGACCGGTGTCCACCTCGCCCTCTCGGCGAACCCGCAATCGTTCCGCACGGGCGCGCGTGGCTGTTGCACCATCGAGGACTCCCGCGACGCCCGCCGCGCCGCCGACGTCATCGGCATCCCGTTCTACGTCTGGGACCTCGCCGACCGCTTCCGCGAGGACGTCGTCGAGGACTTCGTCGCCGAGTACGAGGCCGGCCGCACCCCGAACCCGTGCCTGCGCTGCAACGAGAAGATCAAGTTCGCGGCGCTCCTCGACAAGGCGCTCGCCCTCGGCTTCGACGCGGTCTGCACCGGCCACTACGCCCAGGTGATCGTCCGCGAGGACGGCACCCGCGAGCTGCACCGCGCCTCCGACATGGCGAAGGACCAGTCGTACGTCCTCGGCGTCCTCGACGAGAAGCAGCTCGCCCACGCCCTCTTCCCGCTGGGCGACACGGTCACGACGAAGGACGAGATCCGCGCGGAGGCCGAGCGCAGGGGCCTGGCGGTGGCGAAGAAGCCCGACTCGCACGACATCTGCTTCATCGCCGACGGCGACACCCAGGGCTTCCTCGCGAACCGGCTCGGCAAGGCCGAGGGCGACATCGTCGACGAGTCCGGCGCCAAGGTCGGCACCCACGAGGGCGCGTACGGCTTCACCATCGGCCAGCGCAAGGGCCTGCGGATCGGCACCCCGGCCGCCGACGGCAAGCCGCGCTACGTCCTGGACATCTCCCCGGTCAACAACACGGTGACGGTCGGCCCGGCCGCCTCCCTCGACGTCAGCGCCCTGACGGCCATCAAGCCGCGCTGGTGCGGCACGGCCCCCGAGGGCCCCGGCACCTACACCGCCCAGCTCCGCGCCCACGGCGGCGAGACCGAGGTGACCGCGGAGCTGGTCGACGGCGAGCTGCGGGTCTCGTTCACCGAACCGGTCCGGGGCGTCGCCCCCGGCCAGGCGATCGTGCTGTACGACGGCACGCGCGTGGTGGGCTCGGCGACGATCGCGACGACCTCGCGTGCGACGGCGACCGCCACGGCGTGAAGTGCACGGCGGTCGCTACGACGTGAAGCGGCCGGCCGCCGCTACGGCGTGAAGTACTCGGCGAGCACCGGGGCCAGGGCGTTCGGATCCACCATGTGGGTCTGACCCTCCAGGCTCCGGTACGACCCCCGCGGCACCGCCTCCGCGACCGCGCGCGTGGCCTCGCGCAGCCACTCGGGGCTCGCGCCGCCCGCGACGGCCAGCACGGGGACGGGGATCGAGGCCAGCCGGTCGCGGGGGACCAGGCCGTCTCCCATGACGGTGTTGTCGTAGGCGAGGCTCGGTGCGGCCGCCTCCATGCCCGCCCACATGGGGGACTGCCGGGCGCCCTCGATCATCTCGTCGGGCATGCCGGCGAGCCGCATGAACAGCTCGACGGCGGCCCCGCGCCGGCCCTCCGCGAGCGCGGCGGTCAGGTTCTCCGTGTACGCGGCGCGCTCCTTCGCACCCTCCTCGGAGAAGTCGGCGAACGGCGTCTCGTACACGGCGGCCCTGCGGACCGGCAGCCCGCTCGCCGCCGCCTCCAGCACCAGCGCCCCGCCCGACGAGACGCCGCACAGACACGCCTCACCGCCCGCCGCCCCGATCAGCGCGGCGAGGTCCTCGACCTCACGCTGCACCGCGTACGGGGCCGTGTCGCCGCTCTCGCCGCGGCCCCGCCGGTCGTACACGAAGGCCGTGAACCGATCGGCGAGGGCCGCGGCCAGCGGCGCCATCGAGCCGCCCGTCGACATCGCGCCGCTCACGAGAATGACGGCGGGTCCCTGGCCGGTGCTGTCGTAGGCGATGGGGGTGCCGTCGCGGGAAAGAGTCTTCTTGTCCATGTCTGTGGAGACTTCCACGGACCACGGAACTAATCGGTGATCTCCACCTCGTAGAAGCAGAGGTGGTCCTTGATCTGCGCGACGTCGGGCTTGGGGTCGGGATAGGACCACACCAGGTCCGCCGCGTCGGGCAGCGACCAGTAGGACGCCGTGCCCTTGAAGGGGCAGTAGGTGTGGGTGTCGGAGGGGGTCAGGAGATCGAGGCGGACGTCCTCGGGGGGCAGGTAGTACCGCACCGGAGAGCCCGTCTCCTTCAGGATCAGCGGCCGTTCGCTCTCCGCCAGCACCTGGTCGCCGTGCACCACGCGCACGTGCCGGTCGCCTTGCTCGATGGTGATCGTGTGTCCTGAGGCCATGCGAGGAACAGCGCGCGCGGGCCCGCGATTCTTCCCGCGTACGGTGGCCCCATGCGTATCTGTGTCTTCCTCTCCGCCGCCGACCTCGACGACCGTTACACGCGCCCCGCGCGCGAGTTCGCGAAACTGCTGGGCAAGGGCGGGCACACGCTCGTGTGGGGCGGCTCGGACGTGGGCCTGATGAAGGTCGTCGCCGACGGCGTGCAGGAGGCGGGCGGCAAGCTCGTCGGGGTGTCGGTGGAGTTCCTCGCCGCCAAGGTCCGCCCGGCCGTCGACGAGATGGTCATCGCCAAGGACCTCGCCGAGCGCAAGCGGCTCCTCCTGGAGAAGGCCGACGCGGTCGTCATCATGGTGGGCGGCACCGGCACCCTCGACGAGGCCACCGAGATCCTGGAACTGAAGAAGCACGGCCACACCGACAAGCCGGTGGTCCTGCTCAACACCGCCGGTTTCTACGACGGGTTGAAGGAACAGTTCCGGCGCATGGAGGACGAGGGCTTCCTGCCCCTGCCCCTCACCGACCTGGTGTTCTTCGCCGAGGAGCCGGTGGGGGCGCTCGCGTACCTGGAGGAAGGACAGGGCGTCGCGTAGTGCGACGATGACGACCATGGCTACTCATGTGATCACCGGGGCGGGCTCCGGCATCGGCGCGGCCGTCGCCCGCCGCCTCCACGCGCGCGGGGACGACCTCGTCCTGCACGCGCGCGACGCCGGCCGCGCGAAGGAACTGGCGGCGGAGTTCCCCGGCGCGAGGACGCTCGTCGGCGACCTGGCGGACCCGGACAAGCTGTCCTGGGCCTTCTCCCACCAGTCGCTTCCCGACCGGGTCGACTCCCTGCTGCACATCGCCGGCGTCGTCGACCTCGGCCCGGTCGGCGACCTCACCCCGAAGTCCTGGCGCCACCAGCTGAACGTCAACCTGATCTCCCCGGCCGAGCTGACCCGCCACTTCCTGCCCCAACTCCGTGCCGCCCGCGGCCACGTGGTCTTCGTGAACTCGGGCGCGGGCCTCAACGCCCACGCCGACTGGTCCGCGTACGCCGCCTCCAAGCACGGCCTCAAGGCCCTCGCCGACTCCCTGCGCCACGAGGAGCACGGCAACGGCGTCCGGGTCACCTCGGTGTACCCCGGCCGCACCGCGAGCCCGATGCAGGCCAAGGTCCACCAGCAGGAGGGCAAGGAGTACGACGCCTCGAAGTGGATCGACCCCGAGTCGGTGGCGACGACCGTCCTGATGGCGCTCGACCTGCCCCGGGACGCGGAGGTCAACGACCTGACTGTGCGGCCGGGACGCTGACGGAACGGCCGGCGGGGTTGCATACGCTGTCCAGGTGAGTGCCAACAGCCAGTTCACCTTCGCCGCCGCCACCGGCGTCGGCTCCCTGCCCGGCGGGGACGCCCGGGAAGCCGCCAAGACGGCGACGGGCTCCGTCGAGGACTTCCCGTTCCTGCCCGAGCTCCCCGCCCGCGGGCCCGGCGCCGACATGATCGGCCGGAGCGCCGGGATGCTCGTCGAGATGTACGCGCGCGTGGAGCCCAGCGGCTGGCGGCTCGGGGACCGGCCGGGCCGGGACACCAAACGGGCCCGGTCCTGGCTCGGCGAAGACCTCGACGCGCTGGAGGAGTTCACCCAGGGGTACGAGGGACAGCTGAAGGTGCAGGCCGTCGGCCCCTGGACCCTCGCCGCCGCCCTGGAGCTGCGCAACGGCGAGTCCGCCCTCTCCGACGCGGGCGCCTGCCGTGACCTCGCCGGCTCCCTCGCCGAGGGACTGCGAGAGCATCTCGCCGAGGTCCGCCGCCGCATCCCGGGCGCCCAGCTCGTCCTCCAGCTCGACGAGCCCTCCCTCGTCGCCGTGCTCCGCGGGCACGTCAAGACCGCCAGCGGCTACCGCACCTACCGCGCCGTCGACCGGCAGGTCGTCGAGTCCACGCTCCGCGATGTCGTCGGGGTTCACGCCGACGGCCCCGTCGTGGTCCACTCGTGCGCACCGGACGTCCCGTTCGCCCTGCTGCGCCGGGCGGGCGCGGACGCGGTCTCCTTCGACTTCTCGCTCCTCACCGAGCGTGACGACGACGCGATCGGCGAGGCGGTGGAAGGGGGTACCCGGCTCTTCGCCGGTGTCGTGCCGGGCACGGACGCGGCATTGTCAGACCCTGCCGGTAGCGTCATGGGTGTCAGGACGCTGTGGCGCAGGCTGGGGCTGCATCCGGGGCTTCTCGCGGAGGCGGTGACGGTCACTCCGGCGTGCGGCCTCGCGGGGGCCTCCCCGGAGTACGCGCGCAGGGCTCTCGCCCACTGCGTCCAGGCGGCGAGATCTCTCGCGGACAACCCAGAGTAACGGGAGGACAACACGGTGGCCGGCGACAAGCAAGCGGAGACGACGGTGCCCACGGAGGCACGGGAGCAGCACGCGCAGCTCGCTGAGCAGATCGAGGAGCACCGCTTCCGGTACTACGTGAAGGACGCCCCCGTCATCAGCGACGCGGACTTCGACAAGCTCCTGAGGTCCCTGGAGGCGCTGGAGGACGAGTACCCGGAGCTGCGCACGCCCGACTCGCCCACGCAGAAGGTCGCGGGGGCCTACGAGACCGAGTTCACGTCCGTCGAGCACCGCTCACGCATGCTCTCCCTGGACAACGCGTTCAGCGACGAGGAGCTCGCCGCGTGGGCCGATCGCGTCGCCAAGGACGTCGGCGGCGCCGAGTACCACCTCCTGTGCGAGCTGAAGGTGGACGGCCTCGCCGTCAACCTCACCTATGAGCGCGGCCGCCTCACCCGCGCGGCGACCCGCGGCGACGGCCGCACCGGCGAGGACATCACGCCCAACGTCCGCACCATCGCCGAGATCCCGGACCGGCTGAAGGGCGACAAGATCCCCGACCTCGTGGAGATCCGCGGCGAGGTCTACTTCCCGATGGAGAAGTTCGAGGAGCTCAACGCCCGCCTGGTCGAGGCCGGCGACAAGCCCTTCGCCAACCCGCGCAACGCGGCGGCCGGTTCGCTGCGCCAGAAGGACCCGCGCGTCACCGCCTCCCGCCCGCTCCACATGGTCGTGCACGGCATCGGCGCCCTGGAGGGCTTCGACGGCATGACCCGCCTCTCCCAGGCCTACGACCTCCTCAAGACCTGGGGCCTGCCCACCGCCAAGCACAACAAGGTGGTCGACGACCTCGACGGCGTACGGGAGTTCATCGCGTACTTCGGCGAGAACCGGCACTCGGTGGAGCACGAGATCGACGGCGCCGTCATCAAGCTCGACGAGATCCGTCTCCAGGGCCGCCTCGGCTCCACGGCACGCGCCCCGCGCTGGGCGATCGCGTACAAGTACGCGCCGGAAGAGGTCAACACCAAGCTGATCGACATCAAGGTCGGTGTCGGCCGCACCGGTCGCGTCACGCCGTACGCCCAGGTCGAGCCCGTGACGGTCGCGGGCTCCGAGGTCGAGTTCGCCACCCTGCACAACCAGGAGGTCGTCAAGGCGAAGGGCGTCCTCATCGGGGACACGGTGGTGCTGCGCAAGGCCGGGGACGTCATCCCGGAGATCCTCGGCCCGGTGGTCGACCTGCGGGACGGCAGCGAGCGGGAGTTCGTGATGCCGGCCGAGTGCCCGGAGTGCGGAACACCGCTGAAGCCCATGAAGGAGGGCGACATCGATCTGCGGTGTCCCAACGCCCGTACCTGCCCGGCCCAGTTGCGGGAGCGTGTGTCCTACCTCGCGGGCCGGGAGTGCCTGGACATCGAGCACTTCGGTGAGGTCGTCGCCGCCGCCCTCACCCGCCCGCTGGAGCCGGCCGATCCGCCGCTCGTCGACGAGGGCGACCTCTTCGACCTGACCGTGGAGAAGCTGCTCCCGATCAAGGCGTACGTCCGGGACAAGGACAGCGGCCTGCCCAAGCGGGACCCCGAGACGGGCGAGGAGAAGGTCGTCACGGTCTTCGCCAACAAGGAGGGCGAGCCGAAGAAGAACACCCTGGCGCTGCTCAGGAACATCGAGGAGGCCAAGACCCGGCCGTTCGCCCGCTTCCTCAACGGACTCTCCATCCGCCATGTCGGACCGGTCGCCGCCCAGGCGCTGGCCCGGGAGTTCCGTTCGATCGAGCGGATCGAGCAGGCCACCGAGCTGGAGCTGGCCAACACGGACGGCGTGGGCGAGATCATCGCCGCATCCGTCAAGGAGTGGCTGGCGGAGGACTGGCACCGCGAGATCGTCCGCAAATGGAAGGAAGCCGGAGTCTCCTTCGAGCAGGAGAAGACCGGCGAGGACGAAGGCCCCCGCCCCCTCGAAGGCCTCACCGTCGTCGTCACCGGCACCCTGGAGCACTTCACCCGCGACGGCGCCAAGGACGCCCTTCAGTCGCGCGGAGCGAAAGTGACCGGTTCTGTTTCGAAGAAGACGTCTTTCGTGGTTGTGGGTGACAATCCTGGTTCGAAGTACGACAAGGCGATGCAGCTCAAGGTGCCCGTTCTGAACGAGGACGGCTTCAACGTCCTGCTCGAACAGGGTCCGGAAGCAGCCGCCGAAGTCGCACTTCCCATCGAGGAGTAGGGCGGAGCAGCGGTTGAAGGCCACCCGATCGGCGCATACCAGATGCATACGGGTGGCCGGGGCGCATTCGGGCAACCGTCGACGACCGCTGCCCGTGGAAGCCTTCTGCGGCCTACTGTTGAGATGTGCGCCTGCCGTGCCCAGCTGCGGTTGGGGCAACCCCGTGCTCCTCAGGAGGACGGGAAAGGGTTTTCCAACGCGGCGCCGTAGAGGGTTTGTCGGGCAACGGGCCGCGTGGCGTGGGCACCGCCGGCTGTGAGAGGGACGGGAATGGAACCGACCGAGAGCGCCGCCCCGTACTCACGGCTGCGCCGACTGGCCGGCGCATGGCGGGGGAGCCGTCGGGCGCCGGGCACCGCGGAGCGTCCGCGGGACGAGGCGCGGGTCACCGGCCCCACCCTGCCGGCCGGACCGTACACCGCCGTGGACGACCGCACCGCCGTCCAGCTCTCCGCCGACCACACCTCCGGGCTGCCCGGGGCCGAGCACGAGCGGCATCTGTCCTGGCCCGCACTGCCCGCGGCGGTCGTCGCGGCGGCCGGGTTCGTGCTGGGGGCGGGGTTCTACCGGGCGTTCACCGGTAGCCACGCCCTCTTCCCGTCCGGCGCCGTCGGCTGGTCCCTCGCCGTGCTGACCGGCGTCATCGTCGGCCACCTCGTCGCGCTCGGCCGCGCCCGCTGGTGGGGCGGCACCGGCTCCGGCGCCGCCCTCACCCTCGCCGTCCTGACGCTCTACGGCTGGGTCCCGGCCGGCATGGTCAGCCTCACCGTCGTCGTCCTGGTCGGCATAGCCAGGCGCCACCGCTGGCGGCAGGGCGTCCTGCACGGCGCGGTGGACATCCTCGGCATCGCCGGCGGCGCGCTGGTGCTGGCCGCCTTCGGCCGGGTACCGAGCGTCGAGGCCCCCTGGAACCCCGACACCTGGACCCTCTACACGGTCCCGGAGATCGTCCTCGTCGCGGCGGCCTACCTCGCGGTCACCCGCACCCTGCTGTGGTACCTGCACGCCCCGCGCACCGGCGGACTGCCCACGGTCGCCCGCACCGCCCTGGTCAGACAGGGCCTGGTCGCGGTCGCGCTGCTCGGCATCGCCCCGCTGGTCTGCGTCGTCGCCGCGGCCAAGCCGGTGCTGCTGCCGCTCTTCGCCATCCCGCTCATAGCCCTCGACTCCACCCTGTGGATGGCCCGGGCCCGGGCGGAGGAGCAGCTGCGCGACCCGCTGACCGGGCTGCCCAACCGCCAGTGGCTCCTCGAACGCATCTGGACCGCCCTGGACGACGCCGAACGCATCGGCGCCCGCTCGGCCCTGATGCTCATAGACCTCGACCGCTTCCGGTCGGTCAACGACACGCTCGGGCATCTCGCCGGTGACCGACTGCTCCTGCAGATAGCGGACCGGCTGCAACAGGCCCTGCCGCGCGGGGCGGAGGCCGCGCGGCTCGGCGGTGACGAGTTCGCCGTCTTACTGCCGGTCGCCGACTCCACGACGTCCGCGACCCGGGTCGCCCGCAACCTCGTCTCGGCCCTCAGCTCCCCGCTCGACCTCGACGGGCTCACCCTCGTCCTGGAGGCCAGCGCCGGAGTCGCCGTCTTCCCGGACCACGCCCTCGACGCCGAGGGGCTGCTGCGCCGGGCGGACGTGGCGATGTACCAGGCGAAGCGGGACCGTACCGGCGTCGAGGTCTACGAGTCCAAACGGGACTCGAACACCCCGGACCGGCTCGGCCTGCTGGGCGACCTGCGCCGCGCCCTCGACGCGCACGAGGTCCAGCTGCACTACCAGCCCAAGGTCCGCTTCGACGGACAGGTGGCGGGCCTGGAGGCCCTGGTCCGCTGGGTGCACCCGGAGCGTGGGAAGGTGCCGCCGGACGAGTTCATCGCCATCGCCGAGTCCTCCGGGCTGATGCCCCACCTCACCGAGTACGTCCTCGACACCGCGCTCGCCCAGGTCGCCGAGTGGCGCGCGCAGGGGCTGTACGTCCCGGTCGCGGTGAACGTCTCCCCACGTGACGTCCACACCCCCGGCTTCGCGGGCTCGGTCGCCGCCCGGCTGGCCCGGCACGGCGTCCCCGCGGGCTCCCTCCAGCTGGAGATAACGGAACACGTGCTGCTGGAGGACCCGCAGCGCGCCGCCGACACCCTCGCCGGGCTGACCGGCCACGGCGTGAAGATGTCCCTGGACGACTTCGGCACCGGCTACTCGTCCCTGGTGCACCTGCGCAGCCTCCCCGTCAGCGAACTGAAGATCGACCGCTCGTTCGTGGCCCGCCTCGCCGTCGACGCCGAGGACGCCGAGATCGTCCGCTGCACGGTCGACCTCGCCCATTCCCTCGGCCTGCTGGTCGTCGCCGAGGGCGTCGAGGACGACGAGACCTGGGAACGCCTGCGCGACCTGGGCTGTGACGCCGTACAGGGCTGGCTGGTCGCGGCGGCGATGCCGCCGGAGGAGACGACGGCGTGGCTGCTGGCGAGGGGTTCGAGGGGCTGGCAGCGGCCGCGGGCAGCTCTGCCGGCGGCCGAGTGACCGCCCCGTAGGGGCGCCAGGGGCGCGGGGAACGGCGCGACAAGCCACGACGGACCGGTGGTCGCCGAGCAACCTGTCCAGGCACCCCCTCCGAATCCGTTTAACGGCCAGAGGCACTCGCCCCATAGGATTGGCCCCAAACCACACACACTCACCCCAGAGGATCGCTGCATGCCTGGCATCACGCGCGAGGAGGTCGCCCACCTCGCACGGCTGGCGCGTCTGGAGCTGAAGCCCGAAGAGCTCGAGCACTTCGCGGGACAGCTGGACGACATCATCGGCGCGGTCGCACGCGTCAGTGAGGTCGCCGACCAAGACGTACCGCCGACCTCGCACCCGCTCCCGCTGACGAACGTCATGCGGGCGGACGAGGTCCGTCCGTCGCTCACCCCCGAGCAGGCGCTCTCCGGCGCCCCGGCCCAGGAGCAGCAGCGTTTCAAGGTGCCGCAGATCCTGGGGGAGGACTAATCGCCATGACGGACAACGTCAACATCATCAAGCTGACCGCCGCCGAGACCGCCGAGAAGATCGCCTCCGGCGAGCTCACCGCGGTCCAGGTCACCGAGGCCCACCTCGCCCGGATCGAGGCCGTCGACGAGAAGGTGCACGCCTTCCTGCACGTCGACCGCGAGGGTGCCCTCGCCCAGGCGCGTGCCGTCGACGAGAAGCGGGCCAAGGGCGAGAAGCTCGGGCCGCTCGCCGGTGTGCCCCTCGCGCTGAAGGACATCTTCACCACCGAGGGCATCCCCACGACCGTCGGCTCCAAGATCCTCGAAGGCTGGATCCCGCCGTACGACGCCACGCTCACCAAGCGTCTGAAGGCCGCCGACGTCGTCATCCTCGGCAAGACCAACATGGACGAGTTCGCCATGGGGTCGTCGACGGAGAACAGCGCGTACGGGCCGACCGGCAACCCGTGGGACCTCACCCGCATCCCCGGCGGCTCCGGCGGCGGTTCCTCCGCCGCGCTCGCCGCGCACATGGCGCCCCTCGCCATCGGCACCGACACCGGCGGTTCCATCCGCCAGCCGGCCGCCGTCACCGGCACGGTCGGTGTGAAGCCGACGTACGGCGCGGTCTCCCGCTACGGCATGGTGGCGTTCTCGTCCTCCCTCGACCAGGGCGGCCCGTGCGCCCGTACGGTCCTGGACGCGGCGCTCCTGCACGAGGTCATCGCCGGCCACGACCCGCTGGACTCCACCTCCATCGACGCCCCGGTCCCGCCGGTCGTCGAGGCCGCCCGCAACGGCAGCGTCCAGGGCATGCGCGTCGGCGTCGTCAAGCAGTTCCGCGGCGAGGGCTACCAGGCCGGTGTCATCCAGCGCTTCGACGAGTCCGTCGCCCTCCTCAAGGAGCTGGGCGCCGAGATCGTCGAGCTGGACTGCCCGTCCTTCGACCTGGCCCTGTCGGCGTACTACCTGATCGCGCCGAGCGAGTGTTCCTCGAACCTCGCCCGCTTCGACGGCCTGCGCTACGGCCTGCGGACCGGTGACGACGGCACCCACTCGGCCGAGGAGGTCACCTCCCTCACCCGTGAGGCGGGCTTCGGCCCCGAGGTGAAGCGCCGCATCATGCTCGGCACGTACGCGCTGAGCAGCGGCTACTACGACGCCTACTACGGCTCCGCCCAGAAGGTGCGCACGCTCATCACGCGCGACTTCGAGAAGGCCTTCGAGCAGGTGGACGTCATCGTCTCGCCGACGACGCCCACCACCGCCTTCCCGATCGGCGAGCGTGCCGACGACCCGATGGCGATGTACCTGGCCGACCTGTGCACCATCCCGACGAACCTCGCGGGCAACGCGGCGATGTCGCTGCCGTGCGGTCTGGCGCCCGAGGACAACCTCCCGGTGGGCCTCCAGATCATCGCCCCGGCGCTGAAGGACGACCGCCTTTACAAGGTCGGCGCCGCCGTCGAGGCCGCCTTCGTGGAAAAGTGGGGGCACCCGCTTCTCGAGGAGGCACCGTCGCTGTGAGCAAGCTGACCAAGGCCAAGGACTTCAAGAAGTCCAAGTCCGGTACGTACCTGTCGATGGCCACCACCGCGTTCGGCGCGTTCGGTGTCGCCAAGCAGATCAAGAAGGCCCGCACCGAGCAGGACACGCTCCGGCTGATCGACGCCACCGTCTCCGCGGTCGCGATCGTCACCGGCCTCGCCATCCTGTACCGCGAGCTGAAGCGGCTGGGCGACGACGACGTCCTGCTGGGCTGAGAGGGAAGTTTCACCGTGACCACCACGACCGACCTGGTGTCGTACGAGGACGCGCTGGCGTCGTACGACCCCGTCATGGGCCTTGAGGTCCATGTCGAACTCGGCACCAAGACCAAGATGTTCTGCGGCTGTTCGACCGAGCTCGGTCAGGACGCCAACACGCAGACCTGTCCCACCTGCCTCGGCCTGCCCGGCGCGCTCCCGGTCGTCAACGCGACCGGCGTGGAGTCGGCGATCAAGATCGGTCTCGCGCTGAACTGCGAGATCGCCGAGTGGTGCCGCTTCGCCCGGAAGAACTACTTCTATCCGGACATGCCGAAGAACTTCCAGACCTCCCAGTACGACGAGCCGATCGCCTTCAACGGCTACCTCGACGTGCAGCTGGAGGACGGCGAGACCTTCCGCGTGGAGATCGAGCGCGCCCACATGGAGGAGGACACCGGCAAGTCGACCCACGTGGGCGGCGCGACGGGCCGTATCCACGGCGCCTCGCACTCCCTGCTGGACTACAACCGCGCCGGCATCCCGCTCATCGAGATCGTCACCAAGCCGATCGAGGGCGCGGGCGAGCGCGCTCCCGAGGTCGCCAAGGCGTACGTCCGTGAGCTGCGCGAGGTCATCCGGGCGCTCGGCGTCTCCGAGGCCCGCATGGAGATGGGCCAGATGCGCTGCGACGTGAACCTGTCGCTGCGTCCGCACGGCACCGAGAAGTTCGGCACCCGTTCGGAGACCAAGAACGTCAACTCGCTGCGTTCCGTGGAGCGTGCGGCCCGGTTCGAGATCCAGCGGCACGCGGCCGTTCTCTCGTCCGGCGGCACGATCATCCAGGAGACCCGGCACTTCCACGAGGACACGGGGTCCACGACCTCGGGCCGCGTGAAGGAAGAGGCCGAGGACTACCGGTACTTCCCGGAGCCGGACCTCGTGCCGGTCGCCCCGTCCCGTGAGTGGGTCGAGGAGATCCGCGCCGGTCTGCCCGAGCTGCCGCTGGCCCGCCGCAACCGGCTGCTCGCCGAGTGGGGCATCTCCGCCACCGACATGCAGGCGATCCTCAACGCCGGTGCGCTGGACCCGATCGTCGCCACGATCGACGCCGGTGCCGACGCGGCCGCCGCCCGCAAGTGGTGGATGGGCGAACTGGCGCGCAGCGCCAACGAGTCGGGCACGTCGCTGGACGAGCTGGCCATCACGCCGGTGCAGGTCGCCCGCGTCTCCGAGCTGGTCTCGAAGGGCGACCTGAACGACAAGCTGGCCCGCCAGGTCATCGAGGGCGTCCTCGCGGGCGAAGGCACCCCGGACGAGGTCGTCGAGAAGCGCGGTCTGAAGGTCGTCTCCGACGAGGGTGCCCTCGGCACCGCCGTCGACGAGGCCATCGCCGGCAACCCGGGCATCGCCGACAAGATCCGCTCCGGCAAGGTCGCCGCCGCCGGCGCCCTGGTCGGCGCGGTCATGAAGGCCACCCGCGGTCAGGCCGACGCGGCCCGCGTCAAGGAACTGATCCTGGAGAAGCTGGGCGTCAGCGAGGGCTGACCCCCGCACGGCGCGAAAGGCCCCGGAGGCACTGCCTCCGGGGCCTTCTGCTTGCTGCTTACAGCGCCCTACGAGTCGTATCGCTACTTACGGCGTCCCACGAGACGTACGAACCCGAACGTCCGACCCTCGTCGGCGCGCACCATGTCGCGCACCCAGCGGGCCATCGTGCGGTGGAACTCCTGAGGGCTCTCCTCGGCGACCACGTCGACCCACAACAGCCAGTCCTTCCAGCCGTCGTCGAGCCAGTCGGCCGTCTCGACCTCGACGGCTCCGCTGCGGGTCCAGTGGCGGCGCCACCAGTCGGCGGTGTGGAAGCACCAGAAGTCCGGCTCCCACCACTGCGCGAGGTGCTCCGGCGGCTCCACGCCGTCGATCTCCTCGCGCAGTGCCGGTACGACGATCCCGATCCGCCCGCCCGGCTTCAACAACCGGGTCAGGGTGGGCAGATACAGGTCGTTCGTGCCGAAGTACTGGTACGCGTCGATGCTCACGATCGCGTCGAAGCTGCCCTCGGCGAACGGCAGGTCGTGCGCCTCGGTGTGCACGGGCAGCACCCGGTCGGCGAAGCCGGCCTCGGCGATCCGTGCCGCGTTCTCGTCCGGCTTGACCCACAGGTCGGCCGCGGTGACCTGGGCGTGGTACTCCCTGGCCAGGAACACCGACGTCATCGCCCGGCCGCAGCCGAGGTCGAGGACGCGGGCGCAGGGGCGCAGGGTGTCCAGGCCGAGCGCGGGCGCGAGCCACTCCAGCAGCCACAGCGCGTTCGGGCCCATCTGGTTCTCGATGACCCAGCGGACGTCGTAGCCGTTGCTGCGCGGGTAGCGCGGGTGGGTCAGCAGTCGCGTGAGGTCCTCATCCGAGGGCCTCGTCGTCGGGGTGATGTCTGGCATCGGTGAACGGGCTCCTTGAGTCCGAAAAGGCGGAAAGGGATACGGAGGAGCTCGGTCGGACACTCATACATGCACCTGCTTCGGCCAGGGGCGGACAGCCCGGGGATTCCCAGCCGGACACGCTACGCTCGCCCGTCATGAACGCGCACCCGGATTCCGACTCCGACATACAGGAGGAGTACGACGACCAGATCCTTGACGCCCGGCGGGCCCGCTGGACGGCGTCCGGGACCGGGGCGCTGCTGGCCCTCGCGGGCCTCGCGGCGTCGGCCCTGCGGCTGAGCGGTGCCGCGCCCGCGCTGGTGCCGGCCGCCTACGCGTTCGGTGCCGTGGTGTGTGCGCTCGCGGCGGTCCTCGGCTCCCGGGGACGCACCCGGCGGGCGCTGTGGCTGCTGGTCGCCGGCGTGATGGTGATGGCCTGGGGCGACCAGTTCGACCGAGGGTGACAGAGCGGCCGTTACTGTCCTGTGATCTGCCTCCCACTCCTGTGAATAAACCCACGAATGGCATAAACGATCATTTCTGCCTGCAAGAGTGGTCCTCGCATTGCTCATGCGTTCTTTGCGGGCTGTTCACCATCTGAGCGACTGTTCCCGGTCAAAGATCCACAATTCACCCCTGGGAGCAGCAACGTGGCAGCCCTCGCGCGCTGGTGTGTCCGACGCCGTCTCGTCGTCGTTCTGCTGTGGCTCCTCGCCCTCGGCGGGGTCAGTACGGCCGCCGCGCTCACCGGCTCCGCGTACTCGAACGACTACGAGGTCCCCGGCACCGAGTCGGGCCGCGCCACCCAGCTGCTCCAGGAGGGGTTCCCGCGGCTCGGCGGGGACAGCGACACCGTCGTCTGGCACACCACGTCCGGCACCGGCGGCGTGCGCGCCGCCGCCGTCGAGCAGACCATGACCCAGACCCTCGACAAGATCGCCGACCTGCCCGGAGTGGCGTCCGTCGTCGGCCCGTACGACACCCAGAGAAGCGCGCAGATCAGCTCCGACGGCCGTACGGCGTACGCGACCGTCACCTTCGACCAGCGGACCGAGAACCTCGACAAGGGCCAGGTGGAGGCCGTCGTGAAGGCGGCCGAGGGTGCCCGGTCCGACGGCGTCCAGGTGGAGCTGGGCGGCAGCGCCATCGCGCTCACCGAGTCCTCGGGCGGGCATGTCGCCGAGGTCGTCGGCGTGGTCGTCGCCGCGCTCGTGCTGTTCCTCGCGTTCGGGTCGCTCGCCGCCTCGCTGCTTCCCATCGCGACCGCCCTGGTCAGCGTCGGCACCGCCTACGCCGGGATCGTGCTGCTCGGGCACGCCATGACCGTCGCCGACTTCGCGCCCATGCTCGGCATGCTGATCGGGCTCGGCGTCGGCATCGACTACGCCCTGTTCATCGTCACCCGGCACCGGCGCGGGCTGAAACGCGGGCTGGACGTCACCGAGTCCATCCAGAACGCCGTCGCCACCACCGGACGGGCCGTCGTCTTCGCGGGTGCCACCGTTTGCATCGCCCTGCTCGGGATGCTGATCCTCCGGCTGAGCTTCCTCAACGGCGTCGCGATCGCCGCCTCGCTGACCGTCGTCCTGACCGTCGCCGCCTCCGTCACCCTGCTGCCCGCCCTGCTGTCCCTCATCGGCATGCGCGCCCTGAGCCGGCGCGAACGGCGGCACCTGACCGAACACGGGCCCCAGCCCGAGCTGCCCACCGGGCTCGCCGCCCGCTGGTCGGCGTTCGTCGAACGGCACCCCAAGCTGCTCGGCGCGCTCGCCCTCGTCGTCATCACCGTCCTGGCCCTGCCCACCCTGGGACTCCGGCTCGGCACCTCCGACCAGGGCAACAACCCCGCCTCGTCGACCACCCGCCAGGCCTACGACCTCCTCGCCGACGGCTTCGGCGCCGGCGTCAACGGTCCGCTGACCCTGGTCACACACGTCGACAGCGCCGAGGACAAGCTGCTCCTCGACAACCTCGACGCCACCATCCGCACCACCGAGGGCGTCGCCTCCGTGACCCCGGTCACCTACAACGCGGGCGGCGACACCGGCTACTTCACGCTCGTCCCGACCTCGTCCCCGCAGTCCCGGCAGACCAGCGACCTCGTGGACCGGCTGCGCACCGAGGTGCTGCCCCGCGCCGAGACCGGCTCGTCCCTCGACATCCAGGTCGGCGGGGTGACGGCGTCGTACGACGACTTCGCCGAGGTGATCGTCGGCAAGCTGCCGCTGTTCGTCGGCGTCGTCATCGGGCTCGGCTGTCTGCTGCTCCTGCTCGCCTTCCGGTCCGTGGGGATTCCGCTGAAGGCCGCCGCGATGAACGTCGCCGCCGTGGCCGCCGCGTTCGGCGTGGTCGTCGCGATCTTCCAGTGGGGCTGGGGGAGCGAACTCCTCGGCCTGGGCCGGGCCGGGCCGATCGAGCCCTTCCTCCCCGTGATCATGGTGTCCGTGCTGTTCGGGCTCTCCATGGACTACCAGGTGTTCCTGGTCAGCCGGATGTACGAGGAGTGGCTGGAGACCGGTGACAACCGGCGGGCCGTCCGCGTCGGGCTGGCCGAGACCAGCCGTGTCATCAACTCCGCCGCGGTCATCATGATCTCGGTCTTCCTCGCCTTCGTCCTCAGCGGCGACCGCGTGATCGCCATGTTCGGCATCGCGCTGGCCGCCGCGGTCGCCCTGGACGCCTTCGTCCTCCGCACGCTCCTCGTCCCCGCCCTGATGCATCTGCTCGGCGGCGCCAACTGGTGGCTGCCGCGCTGGCTGGACCGCAGGATGCCCCGCATCAGCATCGAACCGCCCGAGTGCCGCGCTGCTCATGCTGCATTTTTCCGGGGGACAACCCCCGGACCCCCGGCAGAGAAGCAGGTCGGTGGGGACGCCGTGAGTGCAAGGATGGACGAGGTCATGGAGGAGCTGGAGAAGGAGTCGGACCGGGATGTACGCGATATCGCTGGGTGACGGGGCCGAACTGCGGCCGCTGGAGCCCTGGCACGCCGAGGAGTTCCTGGCGAACCTGGAGCGCGGCAGGGAGTTCATCGGGCAGTTCATCGCCTTCGGCTCCCAGGCCGTCGACGTCGACTCCGCCCGGGCGACCCTCCAGCGCTACGCGCAGATGCGCGCCGACGACACCGGCGGCTACCACGGCATCTGGCTGGACGGAAAGCTCGTCGGCGGCGTCCTCACGCTCAACTTCGACGCCGCTCAGGGCAACGCCGAGGTCGGCTGCTGGCTGGAGCCCGCCGCCACCGGACGCGGGCTGATCACCCGGGCGATGCGGCTGCTCATCGACCACGTGATCGAGGAACGCGGCATCCACCGCGTCGAATGGGTCGCCGCCGCCGGCAACACCGCCAGCCTGAACGTGGCCCGGCGGCTGGGGCTGACCCGGGACGGGGTCCAGCGCGAGAGCCACCTCCACCACGGGGTGCGGCACGATCTGGAGATCTGGTCGGTGCTCGCGCCCGAGTGGCGCGAGGCACGCGCGCGTGCGGCTCACAACGATCATTAAGAAACCTCTCATACTGCGTCCGTACGGTGCGAGGCATGGGAACCAAGACTGTTGACGAGACCGGGGTCGAAACCGGCCCCGAGGCGAAGAACGACGACGAGAAGGTGGACGCCGGCAAGGTCGACGCGACGACCGACGCCGAGGCCGGTGCCGAGGTCGGGACCGACGACACCGACGACGTCGACGAGCCCGAGGGTCTCGCCGACACCGAGCCGGAGGGCCCGACCGGAGTCGGCCAGGGTGCCGCCGCCGTCGTCTCGGCAGCGCTCGGCCTGGTCTCGCTCACCGGCGGCTGGATCGCCACCGTCGCCTCCGCCCGCGAGACCCTCGTCGGCCAGCTGGAGACCTCGTCCACCGCGAGCGTCGCCAAGCAGGTCAAGGAGGTCTACGGCGACGCCTGGCACGCCACCGCGCTGTGGGGCGGCCTCTTCGCGCTCGCCGCGCTGATCGTCGGCGTCGTGGTGCTGGCCCGGCCCGCCTTCGGGGTGCCCGGCAAGCCGCAGGCCGCCTGGATCAAGTCGGTCGCCTGGGCGGGCGTCGCGCTCGGCGTCATCGGCCTGCTGCTGGCCGTCCTCAAGTACACCGACATCCTGCTGGGGCTGCCTTCCACCAGCTGAGCCGGCGCGGAGTCGACGCAGGTCCCGAGGGGTCTTAGTACTGCCGTAAGCACCTTAGGCAGTGTCTGAGGCCCCTCACGCACGTCTAAGGTCCCGGCGGCCGCCGAAGATGCGGAACTCTCCCGATGTGGCGCACCCGCCTTGGAGACGAAGGTAGAGGCATCGCAGAAAGCGAAGCACGAAACCGAATCTCACAAGGGACACACCATGTACGAGTACGAGCTCTCCCAGCTCCGTTCCGACGACCTGATCCGCCAGGCCCAGCACGACCGTCTCGTCCGCGAGGCCGTCCAGGGCCGCCGCGCCGCCCGCCGCGAGGAAGCCCGCCGCGAAGCGGAGAGCGAGGCGCATACCGGGCGCTCCCGCCGGCACCGGTTCCTGCGCACCGCGTGAGCGCCGGGGGGAGGGAGGACGGCCGGACGCCGACCACACAGGCGGCCGTCCTCCCCGCGACCGACGCACCACCCACCTCCGACGCCGTCCCGTATGCCGGGGCGGCGTCGGAGCGTGTCGGCACCCCCGTGGGGGACAGCAAGATCGCGCCCTCGGCGAAAACCGGTGCCGCGCTGTCGGACCCGCGTGCGATGCTCGGGCCCGTGGAGACCAGGTCCGTCAGTCCCGTGTTCGTCGGCCGCGCAGACGAGCTCGACACCCTCAACGACGCGCTCGCCCGCGCCGCCGCCGGAGAGCCCCAGGCACTGCTGATCGGCGGTGAGGCCGGGGTCGGCAAGACGCGCCTCGTCGAGGAGTTCGCCACCACCGCCTGCGGCCGGGGCGCGGTCGTCGCGCTCGGCGGCTGTGTCGAGATCGGCGCCGACGGACTGCCCTTCGCCCCCTTCTCCACCGCCCTGCGCGCCCTGCGCCGCGCCCTGCCCGACGAGCTCGCCGCCGCGGCGGCCGGCCAGGAGGAGGAACTGGCCCGGCTCCTGCCCGAACTGGGCGAGGCCCCCGCCGGACGCCATGACGAGCAGAGCATGGCCCGCCTCTTCGAACTCACCGCCCGCCTCCTGGAACGCGTCGCCGCCGACCGCACGGTCGTCGTCGCCCTGGAGGACCTCCACTGGGCCGACGCCTCCACCCGGCACCTCCTCGCCTATCTGTTCCGCACCCTGCGCACCGGCCGCCTCGTCGTCGTCGCCACCTACCGCGCCGACGACATCCACCGCCGCCACCCGCTGCGCCCCCTGCTCGCCGAACTCGACCGGCTCCGCACCGTCCGCCGCCTCGAACTCGGCCGCTTCAACCGCACCGAGGTCGGCCGCCAGATCGCCGGCATCCTCGCCGCCGAACCCGACCCGGCCCAGGTCGACGAGATCTTCGAACGCTCCGACGGCAACGCCTTCTTCGTCGAGGAACTCGCCGTCGCCGCCCACGAGGGCTGCTGCACCGGCCTCACCGACTCCCTGCGCGACCTGCTCCTCGTACGGGTCGAAGGGCTGCCGGAGAGCGCCCAGCGGGTCGCCCGGATCGTCGCCGAAGGCGGCTCCACCGTCGAGTACCGGCTGATCGCCGCCGTCGCCCGGCTCGCCGAGGACGACCTCATCGAGGCCCTGCGCGCCGCCGTCAACGCCAGCATCCTCAGCGCCGCCCCGGACGGCGACGGCTACCGCTTCCGGCACTCCCTGGTCCGCGAGGCCGTCAGCGACGACCTGCTGCCCGGCGAACGCTCCCGCCTCAACCGCCGCTACGCCGAGGCCCTGGAGGCCGACCCGACCCTCGTCGCGGCCGACGCCCGGGTCATGCGGCTGGCCAGCTACTGGTACCACGCCCATGACGCCGCCAAGGCCCTGCCCGCCGTCCTGGACGCCTCCGTCATCGCCCGCCGCCGGCATGCCTTCTCCGAACAACTCCGGCTCCTGGAACGCGCGATGGAGCTGTGGGACACCGCCCCCGAGGACGTCCGGGCCGCCCTGCGCCCCGTCGACTACACCGAGGCCTTCCCGCCCTGCGGCTGCGACCCCGACACCACCCCGCTCCGCTATCTCGACCTGATGGCCGAGGCCGCCGTCGCCGGCCGGCTCGCCGGGGAGCGGGAACGCGCCCTGAAGATCACCAAACGGGCCCTGCACCTGCTGGAGGAAGAAGGCGACCCCGTGCGCGCCGCCTGGTTCTGGGTGATGCGCTCCCGGCTGGTGCAGGCCCTCGCGCGCGGCAACGGCTGGCAGGAGCTGGCCACCGCCCAGGACCTGGTCCGCGGACTGCCGCCCTCGGAAGTGCACGCCGACGTCCTCGCCCAGGTCGCCAACTGGTCCATGGTGCACGTCCCCGGCCCCGAGGCCTTCACGGCCGCCGAACGGGCCGTGGAGTACGCGCGCATGGTCGGCGCCCGCGAGATCGAGATGAGCGCCCGGCTCACCCTCGGCAGCCTCATCGTCCACTCCGGCGACCTCGAATCCGGCCTCAAGGAGATGTACGAGGTCAGGCGGCAGACCACCGAGAACGGCATGACCGCCATCGCCGCCCGCGTCTACGTCAACCTGCCCGACGCCCTCGAAGCCGTCGGCCGCTCCGCCGAAGCCGTGCCCATCCTGGAGGAAGGCGTCGCCCACACCCGGAAGTTCGGCCTCCTCGACAGCGAGGCCTGGGTCTGGGGCAACCTCGCCGAGTCCCTCTTCAGCCTCGGCCGCTGGGACGAGGCCGCCACGGCCGCCGGCAAGTCGGAACGCGTCGGCCAGAGCGCGATACCCCGCGGCTTCCACGCCACCCTGCGCGCCGAACTCGCCCTCGCCCGCGGCGACCTGGCCGAGTGCGCCCACCAACTCGCCGCGGCCCGCGGCCACTTCGGCACCCACGACCGGGCACCCCAGCACGAACTCCCCCTCGCCCGCATCACCATCGGCGCCACCGCGGCCGAAGGCCGCCTCCTGGACGCCCGGACCGCACTGCGCCGCGCCCTGGACGAGGGCTTCCCGCCCGACACCCAGCGCTACGCCTGGCCCCTGCTCCTGACCGCCGCCGTCGCGGAGGCCGACGCGCTCGGTCTGCCCGCCACCGAGACCGGCCGCGTCGAGGTCCTCCAGGACATCCGCACAGCCGCCAAGACCCTGGCCACCAACGTGCCCGTCTGGCACGCCTACGAGCACTGGGTCCGCGCCGAACTCCGGCGCGCCGAGGGGTACAGCGACCCCGACGACTGGGCCGCGGTCACCGCCGCCTTCGAAACCCTCGACCGCCCCTACGATCTCGCCCGCGTCCGCCACCGCCTCGCCGAGTCCCTCCTCTCCGTCGGTGGCGAGGACGAACGCGACCGCGCCACGGAACTGCTCCGCCTCGCCCACGCCGTCGCCGAGCACCTCGGTGCCCGTCCACTGGCCGACGCCGTGGCCCGGCTCGCCCAGCGCGCCCGCCTGGGCCTGACCCACGCCCCGAAGCAGCCCCCGGCCCCCGCCGACCAGGCCGAGGCGCTCGGCCTCACCGGCCGGGAACGCGACGTCCTGCGCTTGGTCTCCGCCGGCCGCACCAACCGGCAGATAGCCGAGGAGCTCTTCATCTCCCCGAAGACGGCCAGCGTCCATGTGTCGAACATCCTCGCCAAGCTCGGTGTCTCGGGGCGCGGCGAGGCGGCCGCGGTGGCCCATCGGCTGGGACTGTTCCACGCCGAGCGGCTCTCGAGTCGGACGGCGGGGTGACGTCTTACGCTGTAAGTGACGCCGGCCTAGGGAGGTCCTGTGTTCAACCCCTTCGAGGAGCTGTTCCAACCCGGTCGAAAGCACACCCGGGACGAACAGAACCGACTGGAACTCACCCGGGTCGATGTCGGTGACGGCGACCCGGGACACGGGCCGATAGACCTCTCGTCCGGGAAGGTCCTCATACGCCGACCGGACGCGGAGACGGAGGCACTGGAGGAGGTGCCCGAGGACGACTGAGGGCGCCTGCCCGCTCAGCTCACCGGCAGCTTCCGGCTCAGCTCACCTGTAGCTCCAGAATCCGGTCGTCCCCGTCCTTCGGGTTCCCCCGGCCGTCCGTGTTGCTGGTGACGAGCCACAGCTTGTCGCCGCCCGCCGACACCACCGTGCGCAGCCGGCCGTACTCGCCCTTCAGGAAGGACTGCGGGTCCGCGGAGGCCTCCGTGCCCTTCAACGGGATGCGCCACAGGCGCTGGCCCTTGAGACCGGCCATCCATATCGAGCCCTCGGCGTAGGCGATGCCGCTGGGGGAGGCGTCGTCCGTGGCCCACTGGGCTATCGGGTTGTGGAAGCGTGAGTCGTCCGACTTGCCCTCGGCCTCGGGCCAGCCGTAGTTGTCGCCCGGCTTGATCGCGTTCAGTTCGTCCCATGTGTCCTGGCCGAACTCCGAGGCGAAGAGCCGCTGTTCGGCGTCCCAGGCGAGGCCCTGCACATTGCGGTGGCCGTAGGAGTACACCGGGGAGTCGGGGAACGGGTTGCCCGGAGCCGGCTCGCCCTCCGGGGTGAGGCGCAGGATCTTGCCGCCGAGGGACTTCTTGTCCTGGGCCAGACCGGTGTTGCCGCTCTCGCCGGTGCCCGCGTAGAGCATCTTGTCGGGGCCGAAGGCGATCCGGCCGCCGTTGTGGATGAAACCCTTCGGGATGCCCTTGAAGACCGTGTCCGGTGCGCCGAGCTGCTCGCCGGACGGCTTCTTCTCCTCGTACAGCATGCGGACGATGCGGTTGTCGGAGGCCGAGGTGAAGTACGCGTAGACCATGTGGTCCGAGGCGTAGTCCGGGGAGAGGGCCAGGCCCAGGAGACCGCCCTCGCCCGCCGGGGACACCCCGGGGACCTCGCCGAGCTCCGTCTTCTTCCCGGTCTCCGCGTCGACCCGGATGATGGTCCCCTTGTCCCGGGAGGAGACCAGGAGGTCGCCGTCGGGCAGCGGGGCCAGGCCCCAGGGAGTGTCCAGGCCGGTGGCGACGGTGCGCAGCACCTTCGCCGTGCCCTGAGCGGGCGGTGTCTCCTCGGCGGCCTGCTGGGTGGGGGAGGACGCGGACTTCGACGTCGTACTCCCAGGCGTCGGACCGCCACCGGCAGGCCCCGCGCCGCCGTCGTCCGAGGAGCAGCCGGCCGTCAGCAGGAGTGTGGTCGCGGCCAACACGGCCGTCACAACTCGACGTTGCACGATCTGGTCCCTTCGACGCGGCGGGTTCTCCTTTTCATACACCGCTCGCGCCTCGCGAGTTCCCGATCTCCACGACCCGATGCACGAAGACCCCCACGACCCCAGGATCTCAGCCCCGGGCTTCTCGCGCCGGGCCTCTTGCGCCGGGCCCTTCGCGCCGGGCCTTTCGTGCCGGGCCTTTCGTGCCGGACCCTTCGCGCTGAGCCCCCTCGTGCCGGGCTTCTCGCGCCGAGCCCCGTCTCCCCGGGCTTCTCGCGCCGAGCCCCGTCTCCCCGGGCTTCTCGCGCCGAGCCCCGTCTCCCCGGGCTTCTCGCGCCGAGCCCCGTCTCCCCGGGCTTCTCGCGCCGAGCCCCGTCTCCCCGGGCTTCTCGCGCCGAGCCCCGTCTCCCCGGGCTTCTCGCGCCGAGCCCCGTCTCCCCGGGCTTCTCGCGCCGAGCCCCGTCTCCCCGGGCTTCTCGCGCCGAGCCCCGTCTCCCCGGGCTTCTCGCGCCGAGCCCCGTCTCCCCGGGCTTCTCGCGCCGAGCCCCGTCTCCCCGGGCTCCTCGCGCCGAGCCCCCTCGCCCCGGGCGTCCAGTCCTGCCGCCCAGGCGATGGCCTTGCCCACCGCGCCTCGCCCTCGTGCCGCGGACCTCAGTCCCCATGATCCGAACTCAGCGCCCCGCCGCGTCCCACGATCCCCGTGCTCCCGGCGTCGCCCCGTGCCCCCGGCGTCGCCCCCGTGCCATGGATCTCAGTCCCACGACCCGAGCGCGGCCGGCAGTTCCTTCACCTCTGTCAGGTCCTCGGCCGACAGTCGTAGTGCCGCCGCCCCGGCGTTCTCCCGCGCCCACCGCTCCTGCTTGGTGCCCGGCACGGGGATCACGTGGGGGCCCTGGGCCAATACCCACGCCAGGGCCACCTGGGCGGGCGTGACGTGCTCGCCGTGGCGGGTCGCCGTGCGGCGCAGGCCCGCGATGATCGGCTGGTTGGCGGCCATCATCTCCGCGGTGAAGCGGGGGTGCCGGGCGCGCAGGTCGTCCGGCTCGAAGCCCTCGCCGGGCGTCAGCGTGCCGGTCAGGAAGCCGTTGCCGAGCGGCATCGCCGCCAGGAAGCCGATGCCCCGGGCCTCGCACCACGGCAGCAGGGACTCCAGCGCCTCCGGCGACCACACCGACAGCTCCGCCTCCACCGCGCTCACCGGGAAGACCTGCTGCACCCGTGTCAGTTGCCTGATCGTCGCGTCGTAGAGATGAGCCCCGGAGCGGCGCCCGCCCCTCGCCCCCATCGCGCAGAAGCCCAGCGCCCGCACCTTCCCGGCCCGCACCAGCTCCGCCATCGCGCCCCAGGTCTCCTCGACCGGGACCTCGGGGTCCGCGCGGTGCAGTTGGTAGAGGTCGATGACATCGGTCTGCAGGCGCCGCAGTGAGGCGTCGCACGCCCGCTTCACGTATCCCGGGCGGCCGTTGGCCACGATGTGCTGCTCGCCCACCAGCAGGCCGACCTTGGTCGACACGAACGCGTCCGCGCGCCGCTCCTTCAACACCCGCCCCACCAGCAGCTCATTGGTGAACGGGCCGTACATGTCGGCCGTGTCCAGGAGCGTCGTGCCCGCGTCGAGCGCTGTGTGCACGGCCCGCAGTGACTCCTCGCCCCGCTGCCGTGACGCGCTGTAGGCCCAGCTCATCGGCATACAGCCGAGTCCGACGGCCCCCACCGCGAGTGCCCCCGCGCCGATCGTCCTGCGCTCCACCTGCTCGTGACCCTCCCTGTTCCGGCACCCCACAACCTAACCTCTGCGCCCTCACGCACCTGACATAGCCTCGTGACCATGAGCGCTGACGTGTGGCTTCCCATCCCGCCGGACGAGATCGCGGGTCTCCCCGCAGGCCCCAACTACCTGTTCTGGGACGGGGGTGAGACAGGGGAGCAGGAGTTCCCGGGCGACCCGGCCGACTGCGTCGTCTACGTCGTGCCGTACATGAAGCGGCAGCCCGTCAAGGTCCGCCCGCTGAAGGAGATGCGGAACCTCCAGCTCGTCCAGACGCTCACCGCCGGCGTCGACGACGTCATGGCACAGCTGTCCGACCTCGCCCCCGGCGTACGGCTGTGCAACGCGCGCGGAGTGCACGAGGCCAGCACCGCCGAGCTCGCCCTCACCCTGACCCTCGCCTCCCTGCGCGGCATCCCCGGCTTCGTACGGGCCCAGCAACAGGAGCACTGGCAGGGCGACTTCCACCCCGCCCTCGCCGACAAGAACGTGCTCATCGTCGGGTACGGCTCCATCGGCGCCGCGATCGAGGACCGGCTCGTGCCCTTCGAGGTCGCGCGGGTGGCGCGCGTCGCGCGCTCCGCGCGCACCACGGCGCGCGGACCGGTGCACCCGCTCACCGACCTGCCCGACCTGCTCCCCGACGCGGACGTCGTCATCCTCTCCACGCCGCTCGACGACTCCACGCGCGGCCTGGTGAACGCCGGGTTCCTGGCCCGGATGAAGGACGGGGCGCTCCTCGTGAACGTCGCGCGCGGAGGCGTCGTCGACACCGAGGCGCTCCTCGCCGAGCTGGAGACCGGTCGCCTCACCGCCGCCCTGGACGTGGTCGACCCCGAGCCCCTGCCCAAGGGGCACCCGCTCTGGCAGGCGCCCGGCGTGCTCATCAGCCCGCACGTCGGCGGGCCGACGTCCGCTTTCCTGCCGCGCGCAAAACGGTTGCTGGTGGATCAGTTGGGGCGTTTCGTGAACCAGGAGCCCCTGCGGAACGTGATCCTTACGACGGGTCCCACAAGGGCCTGAGCGCTCCGGGCAACAAGCGCGTAATCCGCTTCCGGTACCCTCCGCAACCTTCCGGACGCGGTCCGTGCACACAACGCCGCTGGTCGTCACGGAGCGTAGAGGAACTATGTCCCTGAGTGACGAGACTGGTGTATCGTCCCGACAGGGGCTGCGCCGCGCACCGTTCGGCGCCGGGGATGGACATTTCAGACTGTGAGGGGGGCGACGGGCGATGCACGGCCTATGGACGAACGATCCGACGCGGCGGGGCAGCCGGCGGCGACCCTGGCACACGGCCGCGCGCAGACGCGGTCACCACGGCAGCCACAACTGCCGGCACGGCCATCACCACCGCAGGCACAGCGGCCGCAAAAGGCATGCGCACCCAGCGACTCGGGAGCCACTGGACCCCGGGGCACAGCGGACCTGGAGGGTCCGGTGACCTCGCCGCCGCCCCCCACGACCACCCTCAACGGAGCGCTGCGGGACCGGCCTTCGCCAGGGGTGCTGCTGTCCCGCCCGCCGTCCGCAGGCGGTGGCGCGAGCCTGGTCCATCAACTCGTCCTGGCCCTGATCTGCGCGGGATACGCCGTCGGTTCCGCGCTCGGCTGGGGTTCGGACGAACTCGCCCTGATCATGGGCGACTTCGGGCTGAGCGCCGCGGCGGGCATCGCCGCCGTGTCCTGCTTCCTCTACGCCCGTCGACGCCGTATCCGCTTTCGACCGGCCTGGCTGCTGTTCGCGCTCTCCTCGGCCATGGCCTCCCTCGGCAACCTCGTCTGGGGGTGGTACGAGGTCGTCCTGGAGCGGCCCGTGCCGAGCCCGAGTTATGCCGACGGGTTCTTCCTGTGCTTCGCGCCGCCCGCCATCGTGGGCCTCCTGGTCCTCGCCAAGCGGCCGGTGACGAAGGCCGGTTGGGTCTGCCTCGCGCTCGACGCCTGGCTGATCGGCGGCTCGCTGCTCACACTGTCGTGGAGCCTCGCGCTCGCCCAGGCGGCGAAGTCCGAGGGGCCGAGCGTCGCGCACACCGCGCTGTCGCTGGCGTATCCGCTGCTCGACATCGCCCTGGTCAGCATGGTGCTCGCGCTGCACTTCCGGCGCTCGGCGGTGAACCGCTCCGCGGTCAACACCGCGATCGGCGCGCTCGCCCTGACCGTGATGTGCGACGCCCTGTTCACCTCGCCGCTGCTGCACAACGACTACCGCTCGGGCCAGCTGCTGGACGCGGGCTGGTTCGCCGGCTCGCTGCTCCTCGCCTACGCCCCCTGGGCCACGCCCCGGCACGGCCACCTGGACGACGAGCCGTACACGCGCGTGGTCCACGAACACCTGCCGAGGCAGCGCGGCGGCATCCACCACCACCCGCCCGCACCGGCGCCGGGAGGTGATCACAGCCGGTACCCGGCCGCCCGGCCCATCGCCGGCTCCCTGGCCGCCCTCACGCCCTACCTCGCCGCCGCCGTCTGCACCCTGGGCATCCTCTACAACGTGCTCAACGGCCGCAGCGTCGACCGCGTCGTCCTGCTCACCTGCGGCACCGTCGTCCTCGCCCTCGTGGTGCGCCAGGGCATCATGCTGCTCGACAACATCACCCTCACCCAGGAACTGGCCCAGAAGGAGAGCCACTTCCGCTCCCTGGTGCAGGGCTCCAGCGACGTCATCATGATCGCCGCGCCCAACGGCATCCTCCGATACGTCTCCCCGGCCGCCGCCGGGGTCTACGGACGCCCCGCCGAGGAACTGGTGGGTACGGAACTGGCCAATCTCATCCATCCCGAGGACCTGGGCTGCGTGGTGCACGAGGTGCGCCGCTTCCTCGCCGCCAGCCCGCTGGAGGAGCCCACCACCCGCATCGAGTGCCGCTTCAAGTCGGGCGACGGAGGCTGGCTCAACGTCGAGTCCACCGTCAACCGCCACCACGGCGGCCTCATCTTCAACAGCCGGGACGTGACCGAAAGAGTGCGCCTCCAGGCGCAGCTCCAGCACAACGCCGAGCACGACCCGCTCACCGACCTGCCCAACCGCGCCCTGTTCACCAAGCGCGTCCAGCAGGCGCTCTCCGGCCGGCGCTCCTCCGACCGCGGCACCGCCGTCCTCTTCATCGACCTCGACGGCTTCAAGGCCGTCAACGACACGATCGGGCACCAGGCCGGGGACGAGCTGCTCGTCCAGGCCGCCCGCAGACTCCAGGACGCGGTCCGGTACGGCGACACCGCCTCCCGGCTGGGCGGCGACGAGTTCGCGGCCCTGATCGTCGGCGACGGCACCCGCGACCGCTCCGCCAGGGAACGTCACATCCTGGAGCTCGCCGACCGCCTCAGGATCACGCTCTCCCAGCCCTACCTCATCGACGGCAACGATGTCCGGGTCGCCGCCTCCATCGGCGTCGCCTTCTCCGAGCCGGGCCTGGGCGCGGGTGAGATCCTGCGCAACGCCGACCTCGCGATGTACCGCGCGAAGTCGGCCGGAAAGGGCCGCGTCGAGATGTACGCGCCCCAGATGCAGCAGGACGTCGTACGCAAGGCGGAACTGGCCACCCGGCTGCGTGCCGCGCTGCACGACGGCGAGTTCGCGCTGCTGCACCAGCCGGTGGTGTGTCTGGAGGACGGCCGGATCACCTCGGTCGCCGCCCAGGCGCGCTGGCGTTCCTCGCAGGGTGTCCTGTTCACGCCCGCCGAGTTCCTGCGGGTCGCCGAGGACGGCGACAAGACCGCCGAGCTGGGCCGCTGGATGCTCGAAGAGGCGGTGGCGCAGGCCGCCGAGCGGACCGGGACCGGGGTGTCCGTGCCGGTGACGGTCCGGATGAGCGCCCGCCGGCTCCTGGACCGCTCGCTGCCGCCCGGCTCGATCGAGGCGCTGCTGACCCGGCACGGACTGCCGTCCGGATCGCTGATGATCGAGCTGTCCGAGACCGACCCCCGGGTCTCCCTGGACGAGCTGGAGCGCCGCCTGGCGGCCTTGCGCAGGCTCGGCGTCCGGATCGCGCTCGACGGGTTCGGCAGCGGCTACGCGGCCATCACGGCCCTGCGCAGACTCCCCGTGGACGTGCTCAAGCTCGACCGCAGCCTGGTCGACGGGGTCGTGGAGTCCGCGCGGCTGCACAAGATCACCAGCGGGCTGCTCAGGATCGCCGGTGACCTGGGATTGCAGTCCGTGGCCGACGGGGTGGACCTGCCGGAGCAGGTCGTGGCGCTGCGGGCGATGGGCTGCACGCACGGCCAGGGGATGGCGTTCTCGGGGCCGCTGGACGAGTACCGGCTGCGCCGGGCGCTCACTTCCGGCCACTTCCCGGTGCCGCACGGACCGGCCGAGCCGGCGTTCGCGGGCGGTGGCGCGGGGGTGTACACAAGTGGGGTCACCAGTGGTGTGTCGGCCGTCCTCGGGGGCGGTACCGCTGTCCTCGGAGGCGGAAGTGCCCTTCGCTCACATAATGAGACTCCCGTCCCACCCACTTGACACGTGGTGTGCGCCGGGGGGAGGGTCAGTGCCATGCGCACCCGAATTCTCGTACTTGGAAAGCGCGTCGGCTGAAGCTGAGCCCTCGACCGCTCAGCGACCACTCCCGGCGCGCTCCCCTCGCTTGCCTTCCGGCACGAGGGGTTTTTTGTTGCACAGGCACCGAGCGTAGAGCCGCTCAAACCGCACGAACCTCGCAAAAACCCTCAGCATCGAGAAGAGAATGACGATGACCGAGCAGGCCACCGGGGCCCACCATCCGCAGCCGCGGCCCCGATCCGGAGGACAGCAGTCCGCACCCGAGCACGTCACGGGTGCGAAGTCCCTCATCCGCTCTCTCGAGGAGGTCGGCGCCGAGACGGTATTCGGTATCCCCGGCGGTGCGATCCTTCCGGCGTACGACCCGCTGATGGACTCCACCCGCGTGCGTCACGTCCTGGTCCGCCACGAGCAGGGCGCCGGTCACGCGGCCACGGGTTACGCGCAGGCCACCGGCAAGGTCGGCGTCTGCATGGCGACCTCGGGCCCGGGCGCGACCAACCTGGTCACCCCGATCGCGGACGCCCACATGGACTCGGTGCCGCTCGTGGCGATCACCGGGCAGGTGGCCTCCAAGTCGATCGGCACGGACGCCTTCCAGGAGGCGGACATCGTCGGTATCACGATGCCGATCACCAAGCACAACTTCCTGGTCACCAAGGCCGAGGACATCCCGCGGACCATCGCGCAGGCGTTCCACATCGCCTCCACCGGCCGTCCCGGACCGGTCCTGGTCGACATCGCCAAGGACGCCCTCCAGGCGCAGACCACGTTCTCCTGGCCGCCGGTCATGGACCTCCCGGGCTACCGCCCGGTGACCAAGCCGCACGCCAAGCAGATCCGCGAGGCCGCCAAGCTCATCACGGCCGCCAAGCGGCCCGTCCTCTACGTCGGTGGCGGTGTCATCAAGGCACAGGCCACCACCGAGCTCAAGGTTCTCGCCGAGCTCACCGGAGCGCCCGTCACCACCACCCTGATGGCGCTCGGCGCATTCCCCGACAGCCACCCGCTGCACGTGGGAATGCCGGGCATGCACGGTGCGGTCACCGCCGTCACCGCGTTGCAGAAGGCCGACCTGATCGTCGCCCTCGGAGCCCGCTTCGACGACCGCGTCACCGGCAAGCTGGACAGCTTCGCCCCGTACGCCAAGATCGTCCACGCCGACATCGACCCCGCGGAGATCGGCAAGAACCGCGCCGCGGACGTGCCGATCGTCGGTGACGCCCGCGAGGTCATCGCCGACCTCGTCCAGGCCGTCCAGAAGGAGCACAGCGAGGGCCACCAGGGCGACTACACCGCCTGGTGGAAGGACCTCAACCGCTGGCGCGAGACCTACCCGCTGGGCTACGAGCAGCCGGAGAACGGCCAGCTCTCCCCGCAGCAGGTCATCCAGCGCATCGGCCAACTGGCCCCGGAGGGCACGATCTTCGCCGCGGGCGTCGGCCAGCACCAGATGTGGGCCGCGCACTACATCGAGTACGAGAAGCCCGCGACCTGGCTGAACTCCGGCGGCGCCGGAACCATGGGCTACGCGGTCCCGGCCGCGATGGGTGCCAAGGCCGGCGCCCCGGACCGGACGGTCTGGGCGATCGACGGCGACGGCTGCTTCCAGATGACCAACCAGGAGCTCACCACCTGCGCCCTGAACAACATCCCGATCAAGGTCGCCGTCATCAACAACGGCGCCCTCGGGATGGTCCGCCAGTGGCAGACCCTCTTCTACAACCAGCGGTACTCCAACACCGTGCTCCACAGCGGCCCCGAGGACGTCAACCCGAACGCCCGCGGCACCCGTGTCCCCGACTTCGTGAAGCTGTCGGAGGCCATGGGCTGCTACGCGATCCGCTGCGAGGACCCGGCCGACCTCGACAAGGTCATCGAAGAGGCGAACTCCATCAACGACCGCCCGGTCGTCATCGACTTCATCGTCCACGAGGACGCCATGGTGTGGCCGATGGTCGCCGCCGGCACCTCCAACGACGAGATCATGGCCGCCCGGGACGTCCGCCCCGACTTCGGCGACAGCGAAGACGACTGAGCGAGAGAGACGTAAAAGATCATGTCCAAGCACACGCTCTCCGTCCTGGTGGAGAACAAGCCCGGCATCCTGGCCCGCATCGCGGCCCTGTTCTCCCGCCGCGGCTTCAACATCGACTCCCTCGCCGTCGGGGTCACCGAGCACGCCGACATCTCCCGCATCACGATCGTGGTGAGCGTCGAGGCGCTGCCGCTGGAGCAGGTCACCAAGCAGCTCAACAAGCTCGTCGAGGTCCTCAAGATCGTCGAGCTGGAGCCGTCGAGCGCCGTTCAGCGTGAACTCGTTCTGGTGAAGGTGCGTGCCGACAACGAGACGCGCTCGCAGATCGTCGAGATCGTCCAGCTGTTCCGCGCCAAGACCGTCGACGTCTCCCCGGAGGCCGTCACCATCGAGGCCACCGGCTCCAGCGACAAGCTGGAGGCCATGCTCAAGATGCTGGAGCCCTTCGGCATCAAGGAGCTCGTCCAGTCCGGCACCATCGCGATCGGCCGCGGCGCGCGGTCGATCACCGACCGGTCGCTGCGCGCGCTCGACCGATCCGCCTGACGCCGGGTACGGGCGGCCGCGCCTGTCGGCCGCCCGTATGGCGAGACCCCGAGACTTCCCCTCACCCCGCCGTCATACGGTGGGACGCAACACCTGCACTCAAGGAGAGAACCCAAAGTGGCCGAGCTGTTCTACGACGCCGACGCCGACCTGTCCATCATCCAGGGCCGCAAGGTCGCGGTCATCGGTTACGGCAGCCAGGGCCACGCCCACGCGCTGTCGCTCCGTGACTCGGGTGTCGACGTCCGCGTGGGTCTGCACGAGGGCTCCAAGTCCAAGGCCAAGGCCGAGGAGCAGGGCCTGCGCGTGGTGACCCCGTCGGAGGCCGCCGCCGAGGCCGACGTCATCATGATCCTCGTCCCGGACCCGATCCAGGCCCAGGTCTACGAGGAGTCCATCGCCCCGAACCTGAAGGACGGCGACGCGCTGTTCTTCGGTCACGGCCTGAACATCCGCTTCGACTTCATCAAGCCCCCGGCCGGCGTCGACGTGTGCATGGTCGCCCCCAAGGGCCCGGGTCACCTCGTGCGTCGCCAGTACGAGGAGGGTCGCGGCGTTCCCTGCATCGTGGCCGTCGAGCAGGACGCGACCGGCAACGGCTTCGCGCTGGCCCTGTCGTACGCCAAGGGCATCGGTGGCACCCGCGCGGGCGTCATCAAGACGACCTTCACCGAGGAGACCGAGACCGACCTCTTCGGTGAGCAGGCCGTCCTCTGCGGTGGTACCGCCGCCCTGGTGAAGGCCGGCTTCGAGACCCTCGTCGAGGCGGGTTACCAGCCGGAGATCGCCTACTTCGAGTGCCTGCACGAGCTGAAGCTGATCGTCGACCTCATGTACGAGGGCGGCCTGGAGAAGATGCGCTGGTCCGTCTCCGAGACCGCCGAGTGGGGCGACTACGTCACCGGCCCGCGGATCATCACCGACGCCACCAAGGCCGAGATGAAGCAGGTCCTCGCCGAGATCCAGGACGGCACCTTCGCGCGTGAGTGGATGGCCGAGTACCACGGTGGTCTGAAGAAGTACAACGAGTACAAGACCGCGGACTCCGAGCACCTCCTGGAGACCACCGGCAAGCAGCTGCGCAAGCTGATGAGCTGGGTGGACGAGGAGGCGTAAGTCCTCGACCGACGGGGCCGGAGCGGCATGCTCCGGCCCCGTTGTCCAACCTGTCCGGCCACGGACGGGTGATCCTTCCGCAGTGGCGTAAATGCCCTGTGGCTACGCCACTACACTGCTGCACTACATACGCGTCAGGCCCACAGCGTCGTGCGTCTTCCACGCGGCTAGCAACCCTCCACCGCCTGCGGCCGTCGGGACGGCCGTCCGCATTGGACATGTGAGGACTCACGTGAGCTCGAAACCTGTCGTACTCATCGCTGAAGAGCTGTCGCCCGCGACCGTCGACGCGCTTGGCCCCGACTTCGAGATCCGGCAGTGCAACGGCGCGGACCGCGCCGAGCTGCTGCCCGCCATCGCCGACGTCGACGCGATCCTGATCCGCTCCGCCACCAAGGTGGACGCCGAGGCGATCGCCGCGGCGAACAAACTGAAGGTCGTCGCGCGAGCCGGCGTCGGCCTGGACAACGTGGACGTCTCCGCCGCCACCAAGGCCGGCGTGATGGTCGTCAACGCCCCGACCTCCAACATCGTGACCGCCGCCGAGCTGGCCTGCGGTCTGCTGCTCGCCACGGCCCGCCACATTCCGCAGGCCAACACCGCCCTGAAGAACGGCGAGTGGAAGCGCAGCAAGTACACGGGCGTCGAGCTCGCCGAGAAGACCCTCGGTGTCGTGGGTCTGGGCCGCATCGGTGCGCTGGTCGCCCAGCGCATGTCCGCCTTCGGCATGAAGGTCGTCGCCTACGACCCCTACGTGCAGCCCGCGCGCGCCGCGCAGATGGGCGTCAAGGTGCTGTCGCTGGACGAGCTGCTCGAGGTCTCCGACTTCATCACCGTCCACCTCCCCAAGACCCCCGAGACCCTCGGTCTCATCGGCGACGAGGCCCTGCACAAGGTCAAGCCGAGCGTCCGGATCGTCAACGCCGCGCGCGGTGGCATCGTCGACGAGGCCGCGCTGTTCTCCGCCCTCAAGGAGGGCCGCGTCGCCGGCGCCGGTCTCGACGTGTACGCGAAGGAGCCCTGCACGGACTCCCCGCTCTTCGACCTCGACCAGGTCGTCTGCACCCCGCACCTCGGTGCCTCCACCGACGAGGCCCAGGAGAAGGCCGGTATCGCGGTGGCGCGATCCGTGCGTCTCGCGCTTGCCGGTGAGCTCGTCCCCGACGCGGTCAACGTCCAGGGCGGCGTCATCGCCGAGGACGTCAAGCCGGGCCTCCCGCTCGCCGAGCGCCTCGGCCGGATCTTCACCGCCCTCGCCGGCGAGGTGGCGGTCCGCCTCGACGTCGAGGTCTACGGCGAGATCACCCAGCACGACGTGAAGGTGCTGGAGCTCTCCGCCCTCAAGGGTGTCTTCGAGGACGTCGTCGACGAGACGGTCTCCTACGTCAACGCCCCGCTGTTCGCCCAGGAGCGCGGCGTCGAGGTGCGGCTGACGACCAGCTCGGAGTCGTCCGACCACCGCAACGTGGTGACCGTGCGCGGCACGCTCGGCAGCGGCGAGGAGGTGTCGGTCTCCGGCACGCTGGCCGGCCCGAAGCACCTTCAGAAGATCGTGGCGGTCGGCGACTACGACGTCGACCTGGCGCTCGCCGACCACATGGTCGTCCTCAAGTACGAGGACCGTCCCGGCGTCGTCGGCACCGTGGGCCGCGTCTTCGGCGAGGCGGGCATCAACATCGCCGGCATGCAGGTGTCGCGTGCGGTCGCCGGTGGCGAGGCGCTGGCCGTCCTGACGGTCGACGACACGGTCCCGGCGAACGTTCTCGCCGAGGTGGCCGAGGAGATCGGCGCCACGTCGGCGCGTGCGGTGAACCTCGTCTGACGTACCAGGCACAAGGCGGGGCGCGCTGAGGACGGATCCTCAGCGCGCCCCGCCTTTTCGTCTCGTCAGGCGGACACCTTCTCCGGCTCCTGCACCGGCTCCGGCGTCTCCACGCCCCGCAGTGTCACCGCCGCCACCACCGCGGCCAGCGTCAGGAACACCGCGCCGCCGATCGCCGCCCCCTGCATCCCGCTGGTGAACGCCTCCCGGGCCACCGTCGCGAGGCCGGGGACCCGGTCGGCCACCGCCAGCGCCCCGCCCAGGGTCTCGCGGGCCACGTCCGGTGCGGAAGCCGGCATCTCGTGGCGGTAGACCGCCGTACCGATGGAGCCGAGCAGCGCCATGCCCAGCGCGCCGCCGAACTCCGAGCCGGTCTCCATCAGCGAGGACGCGGTGCCCGCCCGCTCGGCCGGGGCGGCGCCCATCGCCAGGTCCATGATCTGGGACATCACCACGACGCCGCCCACCGCCAGCACCGCGCACGCGGTCAGCACCAGCCACAGCGAGTCCGTACCGGCGAAGGCCAGCACCACGAACCCGGCCGCGGCGATCACGAAGCCCGCGGTGACGACCCGGGCGCGGGCCACGCCCTTCTGGACCAGGCTCGTCGCCACCGGCGCCGCCGCACCGATCGGCACCGACGGCAGCAGCGCCCACAGCGCCGCCTCCAGGGCGCTCTTGCCGAGCACCGACTGAAGGTACTGCGTGGTGAAGTACGCCGACCCCATGATCCCGAACGCCGAGACGAGGTTCAGCGCGACGGCGGGGGCGAAGCCGCGGTTGCGGAACAGGGCCGGGTCGATCATCGGGGAGGCCGTGGTGCGCTGGCGGTGGACGAACAGGGCCGCGAAGAGCAGGCCGACGGTGATCGAGACGACGTAGCGGACGTTCCAGCCCTCGGAGGGGATCTCCTTCAGGCCGTAGATCACCGGGAGCACGGCCGCCATGGACAGGGGGACGCTCAGCCAGTCGAAGCGGCCGGCCCGCGGGTTGCGGGACTCCGGCAGCAGGAGCGGGCCGAGTACCAGCAGCAGCGCCATCGCGGGCAGGTTGACCAGGAAGACCGAGCCCCACCAGAAGTACTCGACCAGCACCCCGCTCATCACCGAGCCCAGCGCGATGCCGGCCGTCATCACGCCGGACCACAGGCCGATCGCCTTCGCGCGCTGGCCGGGGTCGGTGAACATCGTGCGCAGCAGCGCCATCGTCGACGGCATCAGGGTCGCGCCGCCGATGCCGAGGACCGCGCGGGCCGCGATCAGGGTCTCGGCGCTGTTCGCGTACGCCGCGAGCAGGGAGGCGGCGCCGAAGGCGGTGGCGCCGATCAGCAGGAGCCGGCGGTGGCCGATGCGGTCGCCCAGCGAGCCCATCGTCATCAGCAGACCGGCCAGCACGAACGCGTAGATGTCGAAGATCCACAGCTGCTGGGTGCCGGACGGCTCCAGGTCCGCGCTGATCGACGGGATGGCGAAGTAGAGGACGGAGACGTCCATCGAGACCAGCAGCAGCGGGAGCATCAGCACGCCGAGTGCGGTCCATTCCCGGCGTCCGGCGCGGGAGTTGGTGCTCGTCGAGTTCGTCATGGCAGCGACTATACGCACGTCTTAAACGCTTGTCTATGACGCTTGTATAAGTCGCTTGTCTAGATAGAGTGGGCGCATGGGACACCGTGAGGATCTGCTCGAAGGCGCCAAGCGCTGCCTGCTGGCCAAGGGCTTCGCGCGCACCACCGCGCGCGACATCGTCAAGGAGTCGGGGACCAACCTGGCCTCGATCGGCTACCACTACGGCTCGAAGGACGCGCTGCTCGCACAGGCCTATGTGGCACTGGTCGAGGGGATGGCCGAGGCCTTCGACGGGGTCGCCGGGATCGACGCGGAGCCCGGCTCCCTGGAACGCTTCCAGGAGGTGTGGGCGAACATCATCGAGACCATGCGAGGGCCCGGCTCGCTGTGGCGGCTCAGCGTGGAGATCGTGGCGATGCGGGACCAACTGCCCGAGCTCGCCGAGCACTTGGCGAAGGCGCAGCGGGAGGGGTCGCGCGGGATCGTCCCGCTCTTCATGGGCGGGCGCGAGGAGGACGTCGAGGACGCGACCGTCGACACCGTCGGGGCCTTCTACACGACCCTGATGATGGGCCTCATGGCGCAGTGGACCTTCGACCCGAAGAGCGCGCCCGAGGCGGACCAGCTCACGGAGGGGCTCCGCCAGGTCATCGAGGGCATCACCGGGAAGTGATCCGCCCGTCCCGCATCTCGATCACCCGGTCCGCGAAGTGCCGTACGACCGCCCGGTCGTGGCAGATGAACAGGTACGCCAGGCCCAGCTCGTCCCGGAGGTCGGCCAGGAGATTCAGGATCCCGGCGCGGACCGAGGGGTCCAGTGCCGACACCGGCTCGTCCAGGACCAGCAGGCGGGGGTGGGAGGCCAACGCGCGGGCGATTCCGGCGCGTTGGCACTGGCCGCCGGAGAGTTCGTGCGGGCGCCGGTCGCCGTACGACGGGGCCAGGCCGACGCGGTCGAGGAGTTCGGCGACCTGGCCGGCGGTGGGGCGCAGGCCCTGGAGGCGCAGGGGTTCGGCCACCGCGTCCCGGATGCGGTGGCGCGGGTTCAACGAGCCGTACGGGTCCTGGAAGACGGGCTGCATGCGGGGCCGGAGCGGGCGCAGTTCGGGTTCGGTGAGGCCGGTCAACTCCCGTCCCTCGAAGTGGACTTCGCCGCTGTCCGGGCGGCGCAGTCGCAGCACGGCCAGGGCCGTCGACGACTTGCCGCAGCCGGACGGGCCCTCGATGGCGAGCGTCTCGCCCGCGTCGAGGGAGAAGGAGACGTGGTCGACGGCCGTCACCGCGCCGTAGCGGACGACGAGGTCGCGGACGTCGAGCAGCGGGGTGGTCCTCATGCCTTCTCCCAGTGATGGCAGGCGACCAGGCGGCCGTCCACCCACTCCGGCCGCGGTTCCTCGCGTCCGCACAGCTGTGTGGCGCGCGTGCACCGCGGCGCGAAGGCGCAGCCCGGTGGCAGCGCGTCCGGGGCCGGGGGTGTGCCGGGAAGGGTGGGGAGGCGGCGGCGACCTCGCGCGTGCTGCGGGAGGCAGGCCAGCAGCCCCGCCGTGTAGGGGGCCAGAGGACGCTGCAACACGTCCGCCACCGGCCCGAGTTCGGTCATCCGGCCGGCGTACATGACCAGCGCGCGGTCCGCGTGCCGTCGTACCGCCTCCAGGTCGTGCGTGACCAGCACGAGCGCCGCGCCCACGGCTTCCCGCTGCTCGGTGAGGAGGTGGAGGACCTGGTCCCGGCGTTCCTCGTCGAGGGCGGTGGTGGGTTCGTCGGCCACCAGGACGTCGGGTGCGTTGATCGTGGCCATCGCGACGACCGCGCGCTGCCGCATGCCGCCGGAGAACTCGTGCGGGTACGACCGTGCCCGGCGCGCGGCGTCCGGGATGCCCACCCGGTCGAGCGCCGCCACCGCCCTGGCCCTGGCCTCCGCACGGGAGACGCGGGCCACCGACCGTACGGCGGCGGCCAGTTGGTCGCCGACCGGGTGCACGGGGGAGAGGGCGGACAGGGCGTCCTGGGGGACGAGGGCGATACGGCGGCCGCGGGAGGTCGACAAGTCCGGCCGCACGGTGCCCGTGTGGACGGCGTCGGGCGGCAGCATCCCGAGAAGCGCCCGCGCCGTCAGGGACTTGCCGGCGCCCGACTCGCCGACCAGGGCGAGGACTTCGCCCGCGTGGACGTCGAAGGAGAGTCCCCGGACCACTTCGACGCCGCCGAAGGCGATCCGCAGGTCGCGGACGGAGAGCACGGGTTCAGACGCCGACGGGGTCGACGGGGCCGACGGGGCCGACGGGATCAACGGGGGTCACCTTCCCTCTTTCGCTGGTACGAGGCGCTCGGCGCCCTTGCGCGTACGCCGCCCCCGACACCGCGAGCCCCGCCAGCAGGGCCAGCGCCACCGCGGGGGTGAGGGCGGCCCAGGGGGCGCGTTCGACGTAGGCGCGGGACTCGTCGAGGAGGAGGCCCCACTCCGGGGCGGGCGGCTGGGCGCCCAGGCCCAGGAAGCCGAGGGAGGCCAGGGCGAGGGCGATGCCGGGCAGCCGGAGGAGGGCGTGCCGGGCGACCGGGGCGGCGACGGAGGGCAGGACGTGCCGGGTGAGGATCCACCACGGGGGTGCGCCGATGGCCCGTTGGGCCAGCAGGAACGAGGACGCGCGTACTTCCTGGACCAGCGCCGCCGCGTGGGCGGCCAGCGGCGGCCAGGAGATCAGGGCGACCGCGAGGGCCGCGCCGCCGGTGCCGGGGCCCGCCACCGCGGCGACCAGGATGCCGACGATGACCGGCGGGAGGGCGTTGGCGATGTCGGCCGCGCCGGCGGCGACGCCGGGGAGGAAGCCGAGGGCGAGGGCGACCAGCAGGCTGAGCAGGCAGACGGCGGCGGCCGTGCCGACGGTGGGGGCGGCGCCGTGACCGAGCCGGGCGAGGACGTCCCGGCCGAGGCCGTCGGTGCCGAGCGGGTGGGCCCAGCTGGGCGCGGCGAGCCGGTCGGCGGTGTGGACGGCGTACGGGTCGCGCAGCAGGCCCCAGCCGATGGCCACGGCGAGGACTGTGAACAGGGTCAACGGGATCGCGGGGTGTGTACGGACCGGGCGGGCGGGAGGCAGCGTGAGTGAGGCGTCACGCAGGGCGGGCCCCAGCAGCCGACGCCGTGTGAACGCCGCCAGCGCGCCCATGACCAACCCGAGCGTCAACAGCGCCAGCACCGCCCCCTGGAGCAACGGCAGATCCTGCGACTTGGCCGCGCCGAGCGCCGTACGCCCGATCCCGGGCACCGCGAACACGGTCTCCACGGCGACCGCGCCACCCGTCAGCCCCACGGCGACCATGCCGAACTGCGGGACGAGCGGCGGTAGTACGCGCTTCAGCGCGGCCCCCGCGATCAGCCGCCGGCCCACCCCGGCACCCCGCCACAGTTCCACCCACCGTTCGTCCAGCACCCCCGGCAGCGCGTCCGCGACCAGCCGCCCGAGCAGCCCGCCCGCCGGCACCCCGAGCGCGAGCGCCGGCAGCACCATGGACGGAGGCCCCTGCCATCCCGACGTCGGCAGCCACCCCAGCCACACCCCGCACACCAGCAGCGCGACCGTGGCCAGCAGGAACTCCGGCACGGCCGCGAGCATCGCCGCGCACGCACCCGCCGAGCGCCGCCCCCGCACCAGCACCGGCGCGACCAGCGCACAGGCCAGCACCAGGGCCACCCCGAAGGCCGCCCCCATCAACGCCAGCGACACCTGCAACCCGGCCACCACCGAGGGCAGCACCTCGGTCCCCGACACCCACGAGAGGCCGAGGTCCCCGCGCACCAGCCCGGACGCCCAACTCCCCAGCAGCGACAGGGGACCGGAGTCCAGTCCGAGATCCCGCCGTACGGCGTCCAGCGCCTCCTTCGTCGGCTCCTGCTCGGCGGACCGGGCGCGCAGGACGGTGAGGGCGGGGTCCTTGCCGGAGAGCCAGGGCAGGAGACCCACGGCGGCGACCACCGCGAGGAGGGCGAGGGCGCGGGTCACTCCGGCGGCGGAGGGCACCATCCGCGCCCAGGGCCGCACTTGCCGCGCCTCCACGAGCCCGGGCGCTGCTTTCCGCACGCTCACTTGACGTACGTGTCGGTGGTGACCAGCTCCCGCTCGCGCGGGTCGTGCGCGGCGCCGACGACCCCCGCGGCGTCGCCCTGGATCACCCGTTCGTGGAGCATCGGGATCGCGGCGTCGGTGGCCAGCACGGCGGCCTCGGCGGCGATGACCGCCTTCCGCCGGGCCTCGCCCGCGCCGGTCCCGGCGGCCTTCCGCAGCGCCGCGTCCACCCGGGCGTCGGCGAGCTGGGCGATGTTGAAGGAGCCGTCGGAGGCGAAGTCGCTGTAGAGGTAGGCGGCCGGGTCGCCGGAGTCGAGGACGGTGGCGCGGGAGAGGATGAACGCGTCGAACTTCCCGGCGAGCGCGTCGGTCTCGATGTTCGCGTACTCGCGGATCTCCAGCGTGACCTTGAACCCGGCCTTCTGGAGCTGCTGTTGCAGGGTGGCCGCGACCTCGGGCAGTTCGGCGCGGTCGGTGAAGGTGCCGATGGTGACGGACCGCCCGTCCGCCTTCGAGGCGGCGGTCCGCTTCTCCTTCGACCGCAACTCGGCCGCCCACGGCAGCGCGGGCCCCAGCAGCCCCTCGGCGACATCGGCGCGCCCCTCGTACACGCCCGCCACGATCGACCGGGCATCGATCGCCTCCCGGGCGGCGGCGCGCAGGCCGGCGTCGCGGAAGGGGCCGTCGGAGGTGTTGAGGTAGAGGGTGTTGGTGCGGGGCATCGGCACCTCGGTGACGAGATCCTCGTCCAGCAGCGCGGCCTGCGAGACGGGGACGGCCTCGACGATGTCGGCCTCGCCGCTTCTGAGCGCGGCGGCGCGGGCGGTGCCGTCCGGGACGAACGTCACGTCGATCCCCGGGGACTTGGCCCGCTCGCCCCAGTAGCCGTCGTAGCGGTCGAGGGCGGCGGAGGAGGTGCCGTCGACCTTGGTGAGTTCGAAGGGGCCGGTGCCGGCACCGACGGGGTTCACGGTCTTCCCGCGGTACGCCTTCGCCGCGAGGACCGACAGCTGGGGCGAGCTGAGCCGCTGCGGGACGAGGGGGTCCTCGTCGGCGGTGGTGACGGTGACCGTGTCGGAGTCCTGGGCCTGCACCGTCAGGTCGACGCCGTCGAGGATGCGGGGCTTGGGGGAGGCGGTGGCGGCGGTGGTGAGCGAGCGTACGACCGCCTTCGCGTCGAGCGCGCTGCCGTCGTGGAAGGTGACGCCGTCGCGTATCTCGAAGGTCCACGTGCGGCCGCTCTGCCGCCACTTGGTGGCGAGCGCGGGCTCGGCGTCCCCGTCGGCGTCCAGCTTCACGAGCGTCTCGGCGGTCGACCAGCGGGACAGTTTGAACGCGTCGTCCGACAGCGGGGAGAGCCCCGAGCGCGGCGGCTGCATCATCGCGACGCGCACCCGCTTGCCGTCGCCCCCGGCGGCGGGGCCCGCCCCGGAGAAGCAGCCGGTGAGCAGCGCGGACGTCGCCGTGAGGGCGGTGACGGGGAGCAGGTGGCGAGCGGGCAGGCGCACGGAACCCTCCGGGTAAAGGGGTGGTCAAGAGACGGTGTGCGCCGACCGTAGCATGATGACAATCGTTTTCAATAATCCCTCCCGCCGACCGCTCGTCTAGAGCCGTGCCCCCTTCAACGCCATGTGCAGCAGCAGCCGGTCCTCGCCGTCGTCCAGGTCGAGGCCGGTCAGCTGCTCGACCCGGGAGAGGCGGTAGTACAGGGTCTGCCGGTGGATGCCCAGCGCCGCCGCCGTGCGCCCCGCCTGGCCCGCGCAGTCGAGGTACGTCTCGGCGGTGCGGGCGAGGTCGCGGTGGGCGGGGGAGAGGAGGGGGCGTACGGCGGGGTCGTGGGCCGTGTCCGGCGGGAGTGAGGTGAGCAGGCGGTACGGGCCGATCGTCGACCACTGTGCGACCGGGCCGAGCCGTGGCTCCGCGCGGGCCGCGCGGGCCGCCGCCGCGGCCTCCTGCCAGGACGCGGCCAGGTCGGCGAGGTCGGTGCGGGGCTCGCTCACGCCGGCCGCCCGAGTCGAACCTTCCCCCAGCAGCCGCTGTGCCGCCGTCAGCGCGGGGGTCCGTGCCTCCGGTGAACGGAGTCGGACCAGGAGCGCGAGGCTCTGGGCCGTGGTGCCCCACGGCACCGTGCACAGCGCCGTCGTGTGCGGGACCGTACGGGCCGACGGGGCGTCGTCCGGGTCGGCGGACGGCCACGGGGCGACACACACCACCGCGTGCGGGCCGTCGCCGCGCGGGCCGAGGGCCGTACGCAGCGCCGCCACCGCCATGTCGCCCTGCCAGCCGCGCTCGGCGGTCAGTACCGCCCGCAGCTCCCGGCTGAGATCCGCCCCGTGCTGCGCCTCGTCCGCGAGCAGCGCGCCGATGCGGACGGTCACCTCCATGGCGGCGGTCAGCTGGGCGTCGGTGGGCCCGGGATCGGATTCCAGCAGCCAGACATATCCCAGGACGACACCCCGATGGCGTACGGGGAGACAGATCCGTCCGCGATAGACGCCCGCCTCCGGGGTCGGCGGGATACGGACCGGGCCGGTCGCGCGGGTGATGCCGAAGCCCTCGAACCAGGTCCGGACGGCCGTCGTCGAACGCCGGGTCAGGATCGAGCGGGTGCGCACCGGGTCCAGGGCCGAGGGATCGAGGTCGCCCTCACTGTCGTAGGCCCCGAAGGCGATCAGCTCGAAGTCGCGGTTCTCCAGGGTCGCCGGGACGCCGAGGAGCTCCGAGATCTCGTCGACCAGCTCCTGATAGTCACCTTTGTAATCCGCGGTCACTCCCGCATTCTCCCGCACGATCGCAGCCCCTTCATACATCTGTCTGAGATCTGCGGCACGGATGCGTGACAGCTGTCGATGGTCGACGATCGGAGGGATCCTTAGGTTTCACGGTGGTTCTCCGTGCCGTACCCGCGTTGTCGGACAGCGGCATGTTCCTGCTGGTTTGTGGAGGTGCCCCGTGCTGGGTCCCGTGATTCTTGCCGCGTCGCGCAGCGACCGGATGCGACGCCTGATCTCGGCGGCCCCGGTGACCAAGCAGGTCGTCGACCGCTTCATCCCCGGCGAGACCGTCGACGACGTGGTGCCGATCATCGAGAGCCTCACCGACCGGGGCCTGGAGCTGACGATGGACGTCGTCGGCGAGGACATCACCACCCCCGAGCAGGCCACCGCCGCCCGCGACGCCTACCTCGCGCTGATCGACCGGCTGCGCGACCTCGGCCTCGGCGAGCGGGTTGAGATGTCCGTCAAGCTGTCGATGTTCGGGCAGGCGCTGGACGGCGGACACGAGCTGGCGCTCGCCAACGTCCGCCCGGTCGTCGAGGCCGCCGCCGCCATCGGGACGACCGTGACCCTCGACGCCGAGGACCACACCACCCTCGACTCGATGTTCGCCATCCACGAGGAGCTGCGGAAGGACTTCCCGCAGACCGGCTGCGTCATCCAGGCCTACCTCTTCCGCACCGAGGCCGACGCCCGCCGCCTCGCCGAGGCCGGCAGCCGCGTCCGGCTCGTGAAGGGCGCCTACAAGGAGCCCGCCGAGGTCGCCTACCAGCAGAAGCACGAGATCGACAAGGCGTACGTCCGCATCCTCAAGACTCTGATGGAGGGCGAGGGGTACCCGATGATCGGCTCCCACGACCCGCGCCTCATCTCCATCGCCCAGGAACTCGCCCGCAAGGCCGGCCGCAAGCTCGACGAGTACGAGTTCCAGATGCTGTACGGCATCCGCAGCGACGAGCATCTGCGGCTCGCCGCCGAAGGCCACCGCATGCGCGTCTACACCGCCTACGGCACCGACTGGTACGGCTACTTCATGCGGCGCCTGGCGGAGAAGCCGGCGAACCTCCTCTTCTTCGTCCGCTCGACCCTCACCAAGGGCTGACCCGAACACCCGCTCACGTACAAGGAGTTACGGATCTCATGGACGCTGTGACCCAGGTCCCCACCCCCGTCAACGAGCCGGTGCACGGCTACGCCCCCGGCTCGCCCGAGCGTGCCCGCCTGGAGGCCAAGCTCAAGGAGCTGGCCGACAACCCGATCGACCTGCCGATGACCATCGGCGGCGAGAAGCGGATGGGCGGCGGTGAGCGCTTCGACGTCGTGCAGCCGCACAACCACAAGGCCCGCCTCGGCACCTACGGCAACGCCACCCAGCAGGACGCCCAGGACGCGATCGACGCGGCCCTCGCCGCCGCGCCCGCCTGGCGCGCGATGTCCTTCGACGACCGTGCCGCGATCATCCTGCGCGCGGCCGAGCTGCTGGCCGGCCCGTGGCGCGAGACCCTCGCGGCCTCCACCATGCTCGGCCAGTCCAAGACCGCCCAGCAGGCCGAGATCGACACCCCCTGTGAGCTCGTCGACTTCTGGCGCTTCAACGTCAAGTACGCCCGTGACCTGCTCGCCGAGCAGCCCCCGGCGAACTCCCCGGGCGTCTGGAACCGTCTCGACCACCGCCCGCTCGAAGGCTTCGTCTACGCGATCACGCCGTTCAACTTCACGGCCATCGCGGGCAACCTGCCCACCGCGCCCGCGCTGATGGGCAACGTGGTCGTGTGGAAGCCGTCCCCGACCCAGACCCACGCCGCCGTGCTGCTGATGCAGCTCCTGGAGGAGGCCGGGCTGCCCAAGGGCGTCATCAACCTCGTCACCGGCGACGGCATCGAGGTCTCCAAGGTCGCCCTGGTCCACCGCGACCTCGCCGGCATCCACTTCACCGGCTCCACCAAGACCTTCCAGTACCTGTGGAAGACGGTCGGCAACAACATCGAGAAGTACCGCTCCTACCCGCGTCTGGTCGGCGAGACCGGCGGCAAGGACTTCGTCGTCGCCCACCCGAGCGCCGACAAGGCGATCCTCAAGACCGCCCTGACCCGCGGTGCCTTCGAGTACCAGGGCCAGAAGTGCAGCGCCACCTCCCGCGCCTACATCCCGGCGTCCATCTGGAACTCCGGTTTCAAGGAGGAGTTCGCGGCCGAGGTCGACTACCTGACCATGGGTGACGTCACCGACCTGTCGAACTTCATCGGCGCGGTCATCGACGAGCGCGCGTTCGCCAAGAACAAGGCGGCCATCGACCGCGCCAAGTCGGACCCGACCTGCACGATCGTCGCGGGCGGTTCGTACGACGACTCGGTCGGCTACTTCGTCCGCCCGACGGTCGTCGAGTGCTCCGACCCGGAGAACGAGGTCTTCACGACCGAGTACTTCGGCCCGTTCCTAGCGGTGTACGTCTACGAGGACGACCGGTACGACGAGATGCTGACCCAGATGGAGTCGGCGTCCGACTACGCCCTGACCGGCTCGGTGATCTCGTCCGACCGTGCGGCGGCGGCGTACACGATGGAGAAGCTCCGCTACGCGGCCGGCAACTTCTACATCAACGACAAGTCCACCGGCGCTGTCGTCGGCCAGCAGCCCTTCGGCGGCGGCCGCGCCTCCGGCACCAACGACAAGGCGGGCGCCCCGCAGAACCTGATGCGCTGGACCCTGACCCGCGCCATCAAGGAGACGCTGGTCCCGCCGACCGACTACACGTACCCGCACATGGGCTGACGTCACGTCACATGAGCTGAGGGGCCGGGCTGTTGTCCGGCCCCTTCGGTCATCCCGTGGGCAACAGGTGCCGGTCCAGGAAGCCCCGCATGAGGTCCGCGATCTGAGCGGCGTGGGTCTCCAGGGCGAAATGGCCCGTGGGGAGCAGATGGATCTCGGCCTTGGGGAGATCGCGTTGGAAGGCCAGCGCCCCGGCCGGGACGAAGATCTCGTCGTGGGCGCCCCAGGTGGCGAGGAGCGGGACCTGGCTGGTGCGGAAGTACTCGTGGAAGGCCGGGTACAGGGCGAAGTTGGAGCCGTAGTCGGAGATCAGGTCGAGCTGGATCTCCGCCTGGCCGGGGCGCGCCATCAGTGCCGCGTCGTGCTCGTACGCCTCCGGCGCGACGAGCGCCCGGTACTCCTCCGGTACGCCGTGCAGGTACTGCCACTTGATGCCCTCCGGTGAGCTGATCTCGCGCACCGGCGCCTCCGTCTCCGGCGTCCGCTCCGCGATCAGCGCGAGCACCGGCGCCCAGGCCTCCTTCCCCAGCCCCTCCTCGTAGGCGTTGCCGTTCTGGGTGACGATCGCCGTGACGCGCTCGGGGTGGGCGAGGGCGAGCCGCAGGCCGATCGGGGCGCCGTAGTCCTGGATGTAGAGGGCGTACCGCTCGATGCCGAGCTGCTCGGTGAACTCGCCAGTGATGGAGGCGAGTTCGGCGAAGGTGTAGGGGAAGTCGGCGGCGTCCGGGGCCGCCGAGCGGCCGAAGCCGATGTGGTCGGGGGCGATGAGGCGGTAGCTGTCGGCGAGGCGGGGGATCAGCTCGCGGAACATGTGCGAGCTGGTGGGGAAGCCGTGGAGCAGGAGGAGGACCGGGGCGTCGGCGGGACCGGCCTCGCGGTAGTGGATGTCGAGGCCGCGGACGGTGGTGGTGCGGTGAGCGGTGACCATGACGTCTAACCTCTTAATTGTATTTTGATGGTTAGGTCAGTCCATCATGGGTCACCGCACCGGTCAAGACGCTTTGAATGGTTAGGTCGCCCGCACCAGGATCTTCCCCGTGTTCCCGCCCCGCAGCATCAGCAGGAACGCCTCCACGATCCGTTCGAAGCCGTCGACCACCGTCTCGTCGAGGGCGAGGGTGCCGCGCTGGAGGTGCGGGACGGCGAACTCCTCCAACTCCCGCTGGACATCCCGGTAGTTGCTCACCAGGAAGCCCTCGATGCGCAGGCTCTTCTCGACCACGTCCGCGTGGTTGAAGTGGGCCTGGCTGGTGCCCGGGGTGTTGTACTGGCCGACCGTGCCGACCCGGACCACCCGGCCGCGTTCCCGGAGCGCGCCGATCGCCGCGGCCAGGTGGTCGCCGCCCACGTTGTCCACGAAGACGTCGATACCGTCCGGGGCCGCCTTCGCCAACAGGTCCCGCACCGGACCCTCGTGGTAGTCGAAGGCCGCGTCGTAGCCGACCTGGTCCGTCAGATGGCGGACCTTGGCCGGTGAGCCCGCGCTGCCGATCAGCCGGCCCGCGCCCAGGAGGCGGGCGAAGCGGCCCGTCGCCGTGCCGACGCCGCCGGCCGCCGCGGAGACGAAGACGTCGTCGCCCGCGCGGAGCCCGGCGATCCTGGTCAGCCCCACGTACGCCGTCAGGCCCGTGCCGCCGAGCACGCCCAAGTGCGCCGACAGCGGGACGCCTTGGTACTCGGGGACGCGTCTGGCTTCCGCCGGGCCGACCACGGCGTGCGTGCGCCAGCCCCGGCGGTGGAAGACGATCGCGCCCTCCGGCAGCTCGGGCGCGCGGGAGGCGATCACGCGGCCGAGCGTGCGGCCCTCCAGCGGGGCGTTCAACTCGAAGTCGCCGTCCATCATTTCGCGGTGGTAGGGGTCGACCGACCAGTAGAGGTTCTCGACCAGCGCCGTACCCGGGGAGGGGTCGGGCACCGGTGACTCCGCGAAGCGGAAGTGGTCCGGGGTCGGGAAGCCCATCGGGCGGGCGGTCTGCTGGACGGTGAGCGCGGTCTCGGTCATGAGCGAGGACCGTACGGAGGAATGCCCCGGCCGGGCAGAGGGTTGGGCTCATGCAACGGGCGGATCCATGAGCCGCCCTCATAGCCGCAGGTGGGGAGCCCGGAAGTGAGCACCAGCGATCTCGCGTCGACCAGCGATCGCACGCCGGCCGTCGATCTGGCGCCGCAGGAGCTGCGCGTCCTCGTCGCCGTCGCCGAGGAGGGTGCCTTCTCGGCCGCGGCCGTCCGGCTCGGCACCACCCAGTCCGCCGTCTCCCACGCCGTGCGCGGCATCGAACGCAAGCTGGGCGTCGTCCTGTTCGAGCGGGGGCGGTTCGGGGCCCGGCCGACCCCGGCGGGGGCGCGGGCGGTCTCGCACGGACGGCGGGTGCTGCGGATGCTCGACGTGCTGGTCGCCGAGACCCGCAGCGGCTCGCCCGGCGAGGTCGCCGGCCCGCTCCGCATCGCCGCCTTCCGCAGCGCCGCCCTGCATCTGCTCCCGCCCGTGCTCGAACGCCTCACCGCCCGGCACCCGGCGTTGCGGCCGACCGTCACCGTCGTCCGGGAGGTCGGGCCGGGGACCGCCGGTGCGGTGGCGGAGGGGCGGGCCGACCTCGGCATCGCCACCTTCGGCACCAGTACCCCGATCCCGCCGGAACTCGTGGGGGACGTACTCCTGGAGGAGCCGTACTCCCTGGTGCACCCGGCCGGTCACCCCGACCCGCGCTCACTGCCCCTGGTCGACTGGCTGGAGAACTGCTCCTCCTACACCCGCACCTGGTGGGCCGCCCAGGACTGGATTCCCACCGCGACCGTCCGCGCCGAGGATGACGGAGCGGTGCTCTCGATGGTGAGCAGCGGTCTCGGAATGGCGATCATGCCCGCGCTCTCCCTCACCGGAGCACCGCTCTCGACACAGGTCACCGATCTCGGACCCGACCGGCCCACCCGCGAGGTCGGTTACGTCACCACCCCCGAACTCGCGGCCACGGCGGCCGTCCGCGCCCTCGTCCGCGAGCTGCGGGCCCATGCCAAGCCCGCCGCCGGTTCAGTAAAACCCCAGCTCAGGGTCGTGTGACCCAATCCACCGTCTCAGATAGTAGGAAGTCCGAGTAATTGTGGAGACAGACACGGCCTCCTCCCTTAGCTTTGTAGGAGCCGAACGTCTCGCTCGATCAAGCGAATGGCGGTCGTGAGCCGGGCCCGTGCAGGCAACCCCTGCGGCCCACCGCTCCCCGCCCCTTCCGGCGTCTCGCAACCCCCGTTGCCTTCCATGAATTCGAAGGAGTCGATTTCTCATGGCCGAGACGACCGCCCGCCGTCGAGTCCGTCACACCTCCCGCACGAGCGAGTCCGACCGCAAGAACGCCGCGGCCGCCCTCCAGCGCGCCCTCGACCGCCGTGACAACGGCGGCTCGACGGGCCACTGAGGCCCGCCGCACAGAGATCCGGGAGCCGCACCCGCCGGGGTGCGGCGCGGGCTCACGCTCCGCGCCGCACCTCGAAATGGTCGATCCGCTCCCCGTTCTGCGCGAGCGCCGAGACCCTGAGCCGCGGCGCGCTGCCGCTCTCCGCCTCCACCTTGAGCAGCGAGAACCCCCGGTAGCGCACCCGCGACCACTCCACCGTCTCCGCCTTCGTGGCCCGTGACCTCGTCCACTGGAAGGTGTCGACGGAGTCGACGTCGCGCACATGGCCCTCGTAGCTCTCCTTCGCGCCCGCCGGGAAGCCGTACAGGTCCTTGCCGCCCCCGCCCGCGGTGACGTACACGATCCCGTCCCGCGTCGGATCGGTCGACGCGCCGATCGGCACCCGACGGCCCACCTCGCCGCCCTTGATCGCGTCGGTCCGCTCGTAGACGTGGTTGTGCCCGTTGATCACCAGGTCCACCTGGTGCTTCGCGAACAGCGGCAGCCACTCCTCGCGCACCCCGCCGTCCGAGGCGTGCGCCGAGGTGGAGTACGCGCAGTGGTGGAAGAAGACGACGACGAAGTCCACCGCCTTGCGCAGCTCCCCGAGCCGGTCGTCCAGCCACGCCGTCTGCTTCCCGCCCGTGTGGCCGAGGTTGGCGGGGATCTCGTACGACACGTCGTTGGCGTCCAGCGCCACGAAGCCGACGTTGCCGTACACGAAGGAGTACACCCCCGGTGCCGTGCGGGCGTCGAAGCCGCTGTCCGGGAGGGACCAGCGGGCGAGCTGGCCGCCGTAGCCCTCGGGGGAGTACCAGGCCTCCATGTCGTGGTTCCCGGTCGTCACCATCCACGGCACCGACCGCGCGATCTGCTCGTTCTGCTTCAGGAACAGGTCCCAGTACGCCGGGTCGTAGCCGTCCGCCTTCTCGCCGCGTCCGTTGACGTCGGCGTAGCAGATGTCGCCCGCGTGGAGATGGAAGGCCGGGTTCTGCTTCAGCAGGATGTCGTCGTTGGCGGCGGCGGCCTTGCTCACGCCCTGGTCGCCGAAGGCCGTGAACACGAACCTCTCCGGGCGGGTGGGCGCGGTGCGGAAGGACGCGATCGTCGAGCGGTGTTCGGGGGCGGCCGGGTCGAGACCGTCGTGGCCGACGCCGTAGTAGTACGTCGTGCCGGGGAGCAGGTCGTCCAGGGCCGCGTGCACGTAGTACTGGTCGAGGGTGGGGCGGACGCCGGTGACGCCGGGGGTGTGGAGGTCGCGGACCTCCGCCTCGATCTTCCGGCCGAGGTCGTCGGGGCGGGCGCCGACCCGGACGTACGGCTTGCGGACGGCCGCCGGGACCTGCCACGAGATCCGCATCTGCGTCCTCGGGTCGGCGCCGAAGGCGAGATGGCGGCCGAAGGGGACGACGGCCGAGCCGGGCGCCTTGCCGGTCGCGGACGCGGAGGCTGCCGTCGTACGGGGTGATGAACCGTTTCCGTCCGTGGAGCAACCGGTCAGCAGGCCGCCGGCCACCGCGCCCGCCGTCACCAGCGTGCGCCGCCGGGTCAGCTTGGTGCGCAGGTACTCGTGCTGTTCCGCCATGCTCATCCGGCGGGCGAGCTGCGGCGGGATGCCTACGTCGGGAAGGTCCATGCCGGTGAAGTTCCCAGCGCAGGCCAACGAGCGCCATACGTACGGGTGAACGCCGGTCGAAGGGCTGACGCCCAGCAGAGCCCGGGGTGGTCCTGGGTGTCCGTATCGCGGACATGTCGTGTCATCCCATGGGACGCGGGAGTAGGGTGCCGTACATGTCTCGCAGCATCAATCTCGCAGTGATTCCCGGTGACGGCATCGGCCAGGAGGTCGTGGCCGAAGGTCTGAAGGTCCTCTCCGCCGTCCTTCCGCAGGATGTGAAGCTGGAGACGAAGGAGTACGACTTCGGCGCCCGGCGCTACCACGCCACCGGTGAGACCCTCACCGACGCGGACGCGGAGGCGCTCAAGCAGCACGACGCGATCCTCCTCGGCGCCATCGGCGACCCGTCGGTCCCGTCCGGCGTCCTGGAGCGCGGCTTCCTGCTGAAGCTCCGCTTCCTCTTCGACCACCACGTCAACCTGCGCCCGTCGAAGCTTCTGCCGGGCGTCGAGACGCCCCTCAAGGGCGAGCCGGCGATCGACTTCGTCGTCGTCCGCGAGGGCACCGAGGGCCCGTACACCGGCAACGGCGGCACCATCCGCAAGGGCACCCCGCACGAGGTCGCCACCGAGGTCTCCGTGAACACGGCCTTCGGTGTCGAGCGCGTGGTCCGCGACGCCTTCGCCCGTGCCCAGGCCCGTCCGCGCAAGAAGCTCACGCTGGTCCACAAGAACAACGTGCTGTCCTTCGCGGGCCACCTGTGGACGAACATCTTCAACCAGGTGGCCGAGGAGTTCCCCGAGGTCACCACCGACTACATCCACGTCGACGCGGCCACCATCTACCTGGTCACCGACCCGGCCCGGTTCGACGTGATCGTCACCGACAACCTCTTCGGCGACATCATCACCGACCTCGCCGCGGCCGTCTCCGGCGGCATCGGCGTCGCGGCGAGCGGCAACATCAACCCCTCCCGCGAGTTCCCGTCGATGTTCGAGCCGGTCCACGGCTCCGCGCCCGACATCGCCGGCCAGGGCAAGGCCGACCCCACCGCCACGGTCCTGTCCGTCGCGCTGCTCCTGCGCCACCTCGGCTACGAGACCGAGGCCGCCCGCATCGAGGACGCCGTCTCGGCCGACCTCGGCGAGCGCGCCGGCAAGCCCGCCCGCTCCACCTCGGAGATCGGCGACGCGCTGGCCGTACGAGTAGCCGGCTGACCCGCGGCTGCCCAGCAACACCTCGAAGCCGCCGGGTCGCATCCGCACCCGGCGGCTTCCGTATGTCCCCCGCCGGGTGACACCATCAACCCCTGGGTCGCATTCACGCCGTTTTCTTCCACGGACCACCGCGCGCGATAATCGAACGCGGAGCCGCGGAATGAGGGAATGCTCGGACGTCCTAGCACTGGTCACTGACAGTAAAAGGGCGTGAGCGGCGGCCCGTGTCACTACACAACCGGTGAAGGACAACCACTCATGACGACGCCCACGATCGAGCTCAAGCCCTCGGCCTCGCCACTTTCCGACGCGGAACGCGCCGCGATCCTGGCCAACCCCGGGTTCGGCCGCCACTTCACCGACCACATGGTCGTCATCAAGTGGACCGAGGGCCGCGGCTGGCACGACGGCCAGCTCGTGCCGTACGCGCCGCTCTCCCTCGACCCGGCGACGATGGTCCTGCACTACGCGCAGGAGATCTTCGAGGGCCTGAAGGCCTACCGCCAGCCCGACGGCACCGTGGCGACCTTCCGCCCGGAGAAGAACGCCCAGCGCTTCCAGGCCTCCGCCCGCCGGCTCGGCATGCCGGAGCTGCCGGTCGAGACGTTCATCGAGGCGTGCGACGCGCTGGTGAAGCAGGACGAGGCGTGGGTCCCGGCGCACGGCGGCGAGGAGTCCCTCTACCTCCGCCCGTTCATGATCGCCACCGAGGTCGGCCTGGGCGTGAAGCCCGCCAACGAGTACCTGTTCCTGGTCATCGCCTCCCCGGCCGGCGCGTACTTCCCCGGCGGCGTCAAGCCGGTGTCGATCTGGGTCTCCGAGGACCACGTCCGCGCCGTCCCCGGCGGCATGGGCGACGCCAAGACCGGCGGCAACTACGCCGCCTCCCTGCTCGCCCAGGCCGAGGCCGCCGAGCAGGGCTGCGCCCAGGTCTGCTACCTCGACGCGGTCGAGCGCAAGTGGGTCGAGGAACTCGGCGGCATGAACCTGTACTTCGTGTACGGCAACAAGATCGTCACGCCGACCCTCACCGGCTCCATCCTGGAGGGCGTCACCCGCGACTCGCTCCTCCAGGTCGCCCGTGACCTCGGCTACGAGGCCGAGGAGGGCCGCGTCTCCGTCGACCAGTGGCAGACCGACTCCGCCAACGGCACCCTGACCGAGGTCTTCGCCTGTGGCACCGCGGCCGTGATCACCCCGGTCGGCACGGTCAAGCGCACCGGCGCCGAGTGGACCCAGGGCGCGGGCGAGCCCGGCGAGGTGACGGTGAAGCTCCGCCAGGCCCTGCTGGACATCCAGCGCGGCACGGCGGAGGACCAGCACGGCTGGATGCACAAGCTGGGCTAGACCTCGTGCTTGGCCAGGGCCGCCGCGGAGGTCACCTCCGCGGCGGCCCTGCCGCTGTTCCGCCGAGGTGAGAGCAGGACGTAGGCGACCCCGCCCACCACCCCCGACAGCAGGAAGCTGCAATCCACCCCGCCCGTCAGCGACAGCAGCGGGCCCTCGTACGACGGCAGCGAGACCGCCATCAGGCCGACCGCCGCGCCCAGCGCCCACGACACCGTGGCCGGGATGTTCCAGCCGCCCCGGAACCAGTAGATCCCGCCGCGCGCACGGCGGTTGAAGACCTGGAGGGCGTCCGCGTCGTACACGCCTCGGCCGCGGACGAAGCCGACGAGGGTGATGACCGCCCACGGGGTGCCGATCGCCGTCAGGAGGAGGACGAAGGACGTCATCGCGTCCTGGGCGGACGAGGCGTAGTGGCCGACGAAGACGCAGGCCGTCGCCACCACCGCGACGGTGTACGTGGCGCGGGCGCGGGAGGCGCGCGGCAGGATCGCGTCCAGGTCGAGGCCCATGGAGTACAGCATCAGCCCCGCGTTGCCCACCGAGCCCGCGGAGGCGGCCAGGAGGAGAGGGACCAGGTACCAGGACGGGGAGGCGTCGACCAGGGGCCCGGCGTAGTCCAGCGCCGCGCGGGCCGCGTACGCCGTGAACGTGCCGAAGAGCTGCGGCACCAGCAGGCCGAGCAGCAGTCCGAGCCAGGTCGCGTGCAGGACGCGGCGGTCGGAGTGGCGGGCCGGGGAGATGTAGCGGGTGTAGTCGCCGAGGAGGGTGATGAAGGCGATCGGGCCGGACAGGCCCGCGGCCACGGCCGCCAGGAGCCAGGTGGGCCAGTAGCCGCCCAGCAGATAGCCGCCCGCCGCGGGCAGCGCGTCCGTGGTGAAGTCGGGGGCGTAGGCCACGATCCCGAGGGCCAGCAGGGCCGTCATGCCGATCGCCAGCACCCGCGACATGGTGAGCAGCACCCGGTAGCCGTACACCGCGCCCGCCACGGTCGCCGCCGCGAGCAGTCCGTAGATCACGCCGTACGACCATCCGCTCGCCGGCAGCCCGACCAGCCGGCCCAGCGCGCCCACCATCACATCGCCGCCGATCCACACGGTCAGCGCGGTGTAGCCGAGGGCGAGGAGCAGGCCCACCACCGAGCCGACCAGTCGGCCGCGGACGCCGAACTGGGCGCCGGAGGAGGTGGAGAGGTTGGTGGCGGTGCGCAGCGAGATCAGGGCGAGCGGGGCCGTCAGCAGGGTGCCGACCACCGTGCCGGCCACGATCGAGCTCACCGAACCCCACCAGTCGAGACCGAAGGACGGCGGCAGCCAGCCGAAGACGATCACGCCCAGGCAGAGGTTCGAGCCGAGCAGGATCGAGAGGAGGTCGCGAGGCCCGCTGGTGCGTTCCTCGTCGGGGATGGTGTCGACCCCGCGCTGTTCCATCGGCATGCTGCGTCTCCCTCGGGTTTGAGTGCCGTTCAATGTGAGCGTGGTCCTGGTCTCACGTCAACCCTTGGTTTGCTAGGAACCTCGGTTTAGAGTGTTGCTCTAAAGCGAAGGGAACGACATGCGGCTCACCCCCACCGAACGCGACCGCCTGCTGCTCTTCGGCGCCGCCGAGCTGGCCCGCGCCCGCAGGGCCCGCGGCCTCCGGCTCAACGTGCCGGAGGCCACCGCGCTCATCGCGGACACCGTGTGCGAGGCAGCCCGGGACGGCGCCCGGCTCGCCGAGGCCATCGAGCGCGCCCGCGCCGTCCTCGGCCCGGACGACGTGCTGCCCGGCGTCGCGGACGTCGTCACCGAGGTGCATGTCGAGGCCGTCTTCGACGACGGCTCGCGGCTCGCGGTGGTCTCCGACCCCATCGGGGGTGGCGGGCTCGCGGAGCAGGCGCCGGGCGCGCTGCTGCCGGGGCCCGCGCACCCCGAGCCGGAGGCGGTCGTACGGCTGACGGTCACCAACACGGCCGGCGTCCCCGTCTCGGTCACCTCCCACTTCCACTTCTTCGAAGCCAACCCGCGCCTCGACTTCGCCCGCGCCGCCGCCTACGGCATGCGGCTCGCCGTGCCCGCCGGGTCGTCGGTGCGGTTCGGGCCGGGGGAGTCGCTGGAGGTCGGGCTCGTGCCGATCGGCGGGGCGCGCGTGGCCATCGGCTTCGCCGGGCTCGTGGACGGGGAGCTGGACGCGCCGGGGGTCCGGGAAGAGGCGCTGCGGAGGGCTGCCGCCTGCGGCTACCTGGGGGCAAGCACTGAGGAGGTCGTCGTATGAGCCGCCCCGGAGGACACCCCGCCGAGGCCCGGCGCCTCACCCCCCACGAGTACGCCGCCACCCACGGCCCCCGCGCCGGCGACCGCGTCCGCCTCGGTGACTCCGGGCTGACGATCCGGGTCGAGGCCGACTCCCAGCGGTACGGCGACGAGTTCCTCGCCGGCTTCGGCAAGACCGCCCGCGACGGACTGCACCTCAAGGCCGCGGCCGTCCGCGAGACCTGTGACGTGGTGATCAGCAACGTCGTCGTGATCGACGCGGTGCTGGGGATCCGCAAGGTGTCCATCGGCATCCGCGAGGGGCGGATCTGCGCCATCGGGCGGGCCGGGAACCCCGACACCCTCGACGGCGTGGACGTCGTGGTCGGCACCGGTACGTCCATCGTGTCCGGCGAGGGGCTCATCGCCACCGCCGGGGCCGTCGACACCCACGTCCACCTGCTGTCGCCGCGGATCATGGAGGCCTCGCTGGCGTCCGGGGTGACCACGGTCATCGGGCAGGAGTTCGGCCCGGTGTGGGGCGTCGGCGTCAACTCGCCCTGGGCGCTGCGGCACGCGTTCAACGCCTTCGACGCCTGGCCGGTCAACATCGGTTTCCTGGGCCGGGGTTCGTCGTCCCACGAGGCGCCCCTGGTCGAGGCGCTGGCCGAGGGCGGGGCGAGCGGCTTCAAGGTGCACGAGGACATGGGCGCCCATACCCGGGCGTTGGACACGGCACTGCGCGTCGCCGAGGAGTATGACGTCCAAGTCGCCCTGCACAGTGACGGGTTGAACGAATGCCTGTCGGTGGAGGACACCCTGCGGGTGCTGGAGGGCCGCACCATCCACGCCTTCCACATCGAGGGCTGCGGCGGCGGACACGTCCCGAACGTGCTGAAGATGGCCGGCGTGCCGAACGTCATCGGCTCCTCCACCAACCCCACCCTGCCCTTCGGCCGGGACGCGGTCGCCGAGCACTACGGCATGATCGTCTCCGTCCACGACCTCAAGACCGACCTGCCCGGCGACGCCGCCATGGCCCGCGACCGCATCCGCGCCGGGACCATGGGCGCCGAGGACGTGCTGCACGACCTGGGCGCGATCGGCATCACCTCCTCCGACGCGCAGGGCATGGGGCGCGCCGGCGAGACGGTCCGCCGCACCTTCGCGATGGCCGGGAAGATGAAGGCCGAGTTCGGCGCCGGGAACGACGACCACGACAACGAGCGCGTCCTGCGCTACATGGCCAAGCTGACCATCAACCCGGCCATCGCCCACGGGCTCGCGCACGAGGTCGGGTCGATCGAGGTCGGCAAGCTGGCCGACATCGTGCTGTGGCGCCCGGAGTACTTCGGGGCCAAGCCGCAGCTGGTGCTGAAGTCCGGGTTCCCGGCGTACGGGGTCGTCGGCGACCCCAACGCGGCGACGGACACCTGCGAACCACTCGTCCTGGGCCCGCAGTTCGGGTCGTACGGCGCCACCCCCGCCGACCTCTCGGTGGCCTTCGTCGCGCAGGCCGCCGTCGACCAGGGCAACGACTCGATGCCGACCCGGCGCCGCAGGGTCGCCGTCCGCGGCACCCGCGGCATCGGACCGGCCGACCTGCGCCTCAACTCCCGTACCGGAGCGGTCGACGTCGACCAGCGCACGGGACTGGTGACGTTGGACGGCGAGCCATTGCACTCGGAACCGGCCGATTCGGTCGCCCTCAACCGCCTCTACTTCCTCTAGGACCCTCCATGACCTTCCGCATGCCCGCCGAGTGGGAACCGCACGAGCGCACCTGGATGGCCTGGCCCGGCCCCAACCCGACGTTCACCGACGACGAGGAGCTGGCCGAGGCCCGTGCCGCCTGGGCGTCGGTGGCCCGTGCGGTGCGCCGCTTCGAGCCGGTGACCATGGTGCACGGTCCGGGGCAGGGGGCGTCGGCCCGTGAACTGCTCGGTCCGGACGTCGAGTTGGTGGAGCGCGAGCTCGACGACGCGTGGATGCGGGACATCGGCCCGACCTTCGTGACGGACCGGGCGGGTCAACTCGCCGCGGTGGACTGGACGTTCAACGGCTGGGGCGGGCAGGACTGGGCCCGCTGGGAGCACGACGCGAAGATCGCCGCGCAGGTCGCCGACCTGACCGGGGTGGCGGTGCTGGGCAGCACGCTCGTCAACGAGGGCGGCGCGATCCATGTGGACGGCGAGGGCACGGTCCTGCTCACCGAGACCGTGCAGCTCGGCGCGGGCCGCAACCCCGGCTGGACCCGGGAGCAGGTCGAGGCGGAGATCCACGCCAAGCTCGGCACCACCAAGGCGATCTGGCTCCCGCACGGCCTGGCCGGTGACTACGGCACGTACGGCACCCAGGGCCACGTCGACATCGTCGCCGCGTTCGCGCGGCCGGGCGTCGTGGTCGTCCACAGCCAGCGCGACCCGGCCCACCCCGACCACGCCCGGTCCCTGGAGTACGTCGAGATCCTGCGCGGCGAGACCGACGCGCGGGGCCGCCGCCTGGAGGTCGTCGAGATCCCGGCGCCGACCGTCCTGAAGGACGAGGACGGCGACTGGGTCGACTACTCCTACATCAACCACTACCTCTGCAACGGCGGCGTGGTCCTCTGCGCCTTCGGCGACCCGAACGACGAACTCGCCGCGGGCATCTTCCGCCGCCTCTTCCCCGACCGCACGGTCACCCTCGTCGACGCCCGCACGATCTTCGCGGGCGGGGGCGGCATCCACTGCATCACCCAGCAGCAGCCCAGGGCGGGCGTCAGGTAGAACGTACGGGTGAATGTGCTGAACTGCGTCGCCTGTGGCGCACGGCTGACCGAGCCACTGCGCCCGCTGCCCGAGGTGCCGGCCTGCCCGGAGTACGACGGCAGCCGGGGCGCTGACGGCGTGCGCCGCGCCCCGGCGACGATGCCGCGCGGGACGTATGCCGTGGACCCGGAGGCGTGCGGGGCGCCGTACGTCCCGCACCCCGACCCGGAGTGGGCCGACGCCGCCCACCCGGGGAACGCCTGGATGGGGGACCCCGACGGTCCGGGGTTCCTGGTCTCCGCCGGGCCGCGCGGCACCCTGGTCGTGCATCCAGAAGACACCCGCGGGTATCTCGCGCAGAACCCCGCGTCCCAGGAGATCGGCTGCTGCGGGCCGCCCGGCCGTGAGGGGCCCAACGAGGTGTGCGGCGGGTGCGGTGCGGTCGTGGCGACCCTCTTCGCCGACTGCACCAGCCCGTACGAGACGAGATTCCTGCCCGACGCGGTCCGGGTGACCGCCGTATGACCAGCCCCCGCCGCACCCCGGCCCCGCCCCGCGAGCGCATCCTCACCGCCGCCATGGAGATGATCGCCGACCGCGGCCTGGAGAAGCTGACCATGGCCGCGCTCGGCCGTGAGCTCGGCATGAGCAGCGGTCACCTCCTCTACTACTTCCGCTCCAAGGACGAACTGCTGCTCCAGACCCTGGAGTGGAGCGAGGGCCGACTGGGCGCCGAGCGCGGCCGGCTCCTCGCCCGTACGGGCACCGCGCGGGAACGGCTCGATGCGTACGTCGACCTGTACGTCCCCGACGGCCACCGCGACCCGCACTGGACCCTGTGGCTGGAGGTCTGGAACCGCTCGCAGAACGCCGACGACGCGGCCCGCGACCGCCAGGCCGCGATCGAGGGCGCCTGGCACCGCGACCTGGTGGCGCTGCTGGCGGAAGGCATCTCGCGGGGGGAGTTCCGGCCGGTGGACCCCGACCGCTTCGCGGCGCGCCTGCGGGCACTCCTCGACGGCTTCTCCATCCACGTCGCCATCGGCCTCCGGGGCACCGACCGACCGCAGATTCTCGGCCACGTGCGGGAGTTCCTGAACGAGACCCTCCTCGCGGACGCCTGAGCCCGCGCCCGGGTTGTACTCAATTCGGGGGATTGCCCTGTGCCTTGTGATGCGCTTGCCTCGTGGAGAGGTCGGGGACGTCCGCCGTCCGCACCGAACTCCTTTGCCAGTACGGAAAATCGGGGGATTTTCTATGCATCTCGCACGCCGTACGACGCTGAGCGCCGCCTTCGCCGCGACCGCGCTCGCCCTGGCCGCCTTACCGGCCCACGCCGGCCCGCACACCCCGCAGCGCACCGAGCGGGCCAGCGTCGACACCCACGGCCGGCAGGCCGACGGTCCCTCCGGACGCCCCGTGCTCAGCGCGAACGGCCGGTACGTCGCCTTCGTGTCGGCCGCCGCCAACCTTGTCCCGGGGGACACCAACGGCGTCGCCGACGCCTTCGTCCGCGATCTGCGCACCGGCCGTACCGAACGCGTCGGGGAGGGCCCGGCGACGGACGTGGCGCTCAGCGGTGACGGCCGTCGTGTCGTCGTCGCCACCGCCGCCGCGCTCACGCGGGACGACGACAACGGCCTCGACGACATCTACCTCGTCGACCGCCGCACCCATCGCACCGAGCGGATCAGCCACGGCCACCCGGACGTGCCGCCCCGCTACCTGCTCAACTACTCGCCCGCCATCAGCGCCGACGGCCGCGTCGTCGCGTACACCACCTCGGCCCCGGACGCCGCGCCCGGCGACACCAACGGGCGCGACGACGTGATCGTCCACGACCGCACGACAGGGCGGGACGAGCTGGTCCAGTACCGCACCGACGGCACCCTCGGCGAGGCCGACTCGCTCGGGGCGGCGCTCAGCGCCGACGGCCGGTACGTGGCCTTCGAGTCGGCGGACCAGCTGGACCCGGCCCACGACTACACCCACGCCCGCAACGTCTACGTACGCGACCGCGTGGAGCGGACCACGGAGCAGATCAGCCGGCCCACCAAGTACGTCTACAAGGAAAGCTCGTTCGACTCGTCGCTCAGCGCCGACGCCCGGGTCTTCGCCTTCGCCTCCAACGTCCGCTCCCTGGTGCCCGACGACACCAACAAGGTCACCGACGTCTTCGTCTTCGACCGGGCGTCGCAGACGACCGTGCGCGTCAGCACCGCCGCCGACGGCACGCAGGGCGACGGCGCGAGCTCCGGGGCGTACCTGAGCGGGGACGGTCGCCGCGTCGCCTTCGTGTCGGCCGCCACGAACCTCGTACCGGACGACACCAACGGTGTCGCCGACGTCTTCGTCAAGGACCTGCGGACCGGCGCGACCGAGCGGGTCAGCACGGCCGCCGACGGCACCCAGCCGGACGGCCCGGCGACCGGCGGCGCGGCCCTGAGCGGCCCCCGGATCGCGTACGCGTCGGACGCCACGAACCTCGTGCCGGACGACACCAACGGGGTGACGGACGTCTTCGCCCGGCGCCTGCACTGACCGGAACACCGAGACACCGAGCACAGACGAACCACCACAGGGGGAACCGCTCTTGTCCGCCAGCACACGCACCGCACTCGCCACCGGCGTCGTCGCCGCCCTGCTCGCTCTCTCCACCGCCACGGCGTCGGCCGCTCCGGCGCCCGCCCCGTACACCGAGCGCCTCGGCACCTCGCCCACGGGCGAGCAGGCCGACAGCTACACCTACGGCCCCGAGTTCAGCGCCGACGGCCGCTTCGCGGTCTTCTCCTCGGAGGCCACCAACCTGGTGCCGGGCGACACCAACGGACAACGCGACGTCTTCGTGCGCGACCTGCGCAAGGGCACCGTCGAGCGGGTCAACGTCAGCTCCGCGGGCGTCCAGGCCGACAACACGTCCACCGCGTTCGACATCAGCCGCGACGGCCGGTACGTCCTGTTCACCTCCCAGGCCCGCAACCTCGTCCACTGGGACACCCCGCCGCCCGCCGACGAATGGGTCGACGACGTCTACCTGCACGACCGTCGCACCGGCAGGACCGAACGGCTCAGCTTCGGGATCGACGGCCGCTCCGTCGACGTCGGCGGCGCCGAAATGTCGGCCGACGCCCGCTACGTCGCCTTCACCGCCCGCCCCAACCGGATGGAGGCCGACGACCCCAACGGCTACCGGATGCTCTACCTCCTCGACCGCCGGACCGGAAAGGTGAAGCGCGTCAGCGAGCGCACCCGCCCCGAGTGGACGTCGGTCGTGTACGACGTCAGCGACGACGGCAGCCGTCTCGTCTACGACCAGTTCCAGTACCGCGGCCCGGGCTCCGCCCTGTGGGCGTACGACATCAAGAAGGGCACCCAGCGGCAGCTGAACGTCACCCCCGACGGCACCCCGACCACCGCCATGGCCGTCGACGCCTCGCTCACCGCGGACGGCCGGTACGTCGCCTTCAGCTCCAGCGCCCCGGACCTGGTCCCGGACGACACCAACGGCACCGAGACCGACGTCTGCGTGCGCGACCTGAGGACCGGCAAGATCCGGCGGATCTCGCACAACGCGGAAACGGCCTTCGGCACCCAGAGCCCCGAGCTCAGCCCCGACGGCCGCTATGTCGCCTACGAGTCCACCCCGCGCAACCGCGACACGGGCTACTTCGGCGTCGGCAACGTCTACCTCCGCGACCTGCGCACCGGCACGGTCCGCCTGGTCAGCGAATCGGTCACCGGCGGCACGGTCGAGGACGAGGCCGTCACCCTCTACTCCGTGAGCCGCGGCGGCAAGGAGGTCGGGCTCTCCTCCGGTTCCACACAGCTCGTGCCGGACGACACCAACGGGGTCACCGACGGCTTCGTCCGCCACCTGCGCTGACCAGAAGAGGGTTCGCATTCTGAGACGGACGGTGAGTGCGGGGGCGACTTGTGCCAGACTGCCCCCGTGCTCTCGTTCGCCATGATTATTGGCAGCAGGCGCGCCGGTCCGCAGTGACCGTCTCGTACGACCAGGTACGGGCGGACACCGTCGTCCTCGACCCGCGCGCAGACCTCTCGCACCCGCGAGGGGTTTTTCGCTTTTCTGGCCCACCCGCAGCCGGAGGCGAGAGCGCGAGGGAGTATGTGGGGGCGGTGGAGCCGGTCATTCCGGTACGACCGAGATCCAATCCTCAGGAGCCTTGAGACCATGACCGAAACCAGCGAGCTCGACGATCAGTTCCACGTCTTCGACACCACCCTGCGCGACGGCGCCCAGCGGGAGGGCATCAACCTCACCGTCGCGGACAAGCTGGCCATCGCGCGGCACCTGGACGACTTCGGCGTGGGCTTCATCGAGGGCGGCTGGCCCGGCGCCAACCCGCGGGACACCGAGTTCTTCGCCCGCGCCCAGGTGGAGATCGAGTTCAGGCACGCGCAGCTGGTCGCCTTCGGCGCGACCCGCCGGGCGGGCGCCAAGGCGTCCGAGGACCCCCAGGTCAAGGCACTGCTGGAGTCGGGCGCTCCGGTGATCACGCTGGTCGCCAAGTCCCACGACCGCCATGTCGAGCTCGCCCTGCGCACCACGCTGGACGAGAACCTGGAGATGGTCCGCGACACGGTGTCGTACCTGGTCGCGCAGGGCCGCCGGGTCTTCGTCGACTGCGAGCACTTCTTCGACGGCTACCGCGCCAACCCCGAGTACGCCAAGGCCGTCGTACGGGCCGCCGCGGAGGCGGGCGCCTCCGTCGTCATCCTCTGCGACACCAACGGCGGCATGCTGCCGGCGCAGGTCCAGGCCGTGGTCGCCACGGTATTGGCCGACACCGGCGCCCGCCTCGGCATCCACGCCCAGGACGACACCGGCTGCGCGGTCGCCAACACCCTCGCGGCGGTGGACGCGGGCGCCACCCACGTCCAGTGCACGGCGAACGGCTACGGCGAGCGCGTCGGCAACGCCAACCTCTTCCCGGTCGTCGCGGCCCTGGAGCTGAAGTACGGCAAGAAGGTGCTGCCCGAGGGCAAGCTGCGCGAGATGACGAGGATCTCGCACGCCATCGCCGAGGTCGTCAACCTCACCCCGTCCACCCACCAGCCCTACGTCGGCGTCTCGGCCTTCGCCCACAAGGCCGGCCTGCACGCCTCCGCGATCAAGGTCGACCCCGACCTCTACCAGCACATCGACCCCGAGCAGGTCGGCAACACCATGCGGATGCTGGTCTCCGACATGGCGGGCCGCGCCTCGGTCGAGCTGAAGGGCAAGGAGCTCGGCATCGACCTCGGCGGCGACCGCGAGCTGGTCGGACGGGTCGTGGAGCGGGTCAAGGAGCGCGAGCTCAAGGGCTACACGTACGAGGCGGCGGACGCGTCCTTCGAACTGCTCCTGCGCGCCGAGGTCGAAGGCCGGCCGCTGAAGTACTTCGCCGTCGAATCCTGGCGTGCGATCGTCGAGGACCGCCCCGACGGCAGCCACGCCAACGAGGCCACGGTCAAGCTCTTCGCCAAGGGCGAGCGGATCGTCGCCACGGCGGAGGGCAACGGCCCGGTCAACGCCCTCGACCGCGCCCTGCGCGTCGCCCTGGAGAAGATCTACCCCCAGCTGGCCAAGCTCGACCTCGTCGACTACAAGGTCCGCATCCTGGAGGGCGTCCACGGCACCCAGTCCACGACCCGCGTCCTGATCTCCACGTCCGACGGGGCGGGGGAGTGGTCGACGGTGGGGGTTGCGGAGAACGTGATCGCGGCGTCCTGGCAGGCGCTGGAGGACGCGTACACGTACGGCCTCCTCCGCGCGGGCGTCACCCCGGCCGAATAACCCCGCTCAGCACGAGCCCTCGGCGAGCTCCTCGAACTCGCCGAGGCTCATGGGACGGTCGTCGGCCCAGACCTGGCCGGGGGCGAGGGTAGCGAGGTCGTCGGCGGTGAAGGCGACGATGCCGGTGTACTCGTAGTCGAACTCGGCCTTTCCGAAGGCAAGTCGGTAGGTGTATCCCGGAACCAGCCGCTGCTCTCCCGCCGGGCGGACGTGCCAGTCCCCGGGCGGGGAGAAGAGGGGGAACTCGGCGTCGTCGGGGCGCAGCCGGTCCGGCGCCCGCCAGCCGGAGCGGTTGCGCGCGGAGTCCGAGTCGGCCTCCGCGGCCGTCGTGCCGTCCAGGCCCAGCCCCTGCACGAGGTCGTCCCCGCACGGTCGCAGGACCACCTCCGCCGCCCCGGCCGCGTCCAGCCGCACCGCGACCAGCGGCAACACCTCCGCGCCGCACCCGCTCAACAGCAGCGCCCCCGCCATGGCGCCCACCGCCGCCGCTCCCCGCCTCAACACGCGTCCCCCACCAGGTCCTCGAAGGCCTCCCGGCTCATCGCCCGCCCGTCCGCCCAGACCTCACCGCGCTCCAGACCGGCCAGGTCGGCGGCGCTGAAGGTGACCTCGCCGACGTAGTCCACGAAGTCCTCGTGCTCGTACGCCGTGAACTCCAAGGTGTAGGTCGCACGGGAGAGCATCTGCTGCGGCCCGACCGTCTCCGGGTGCCAGGAGTCGGGCGGCGCGAAGAGCGGGAACGTGGTGTCGGCGAGCGCGGGCACGGCCGGTGCCGACCAGCCGTTCGCGGCCTGATGACCCCGGCGGCCACGACCACCGTTCCGGTCGTCCGGATAGGCGCGGAGCGTCACGCCGGCCGACTGGTCGCCGTCGCACGGCCGTACCCGTGCCAGCGGCCGACCGTCCGTGTCCAGCCAGACGCCGACCAGCGACAAATGCGCCGGACTGCACCCGCCGAGCAGCAGCCCCCCGGCCACCGCACCCGCCATCGCGACCCCCACACGCCTCACGTCCCGCCCCCTCCAGTTCTGCACCGACCACATCACTCGGCGGGGGACGGCACGACCACCGTCCGGCACCAGTCGGGTTGCGGTCGTACAACATGCCTGATGGGGACGGGAGTTGTGCGAGCGACCCGAGAGCCCGAATGGCTGACGTGATGCCTTGACGGGCGTGCGGGCCGCCAGTTAACTCACGGCGTGAGGTAAGTCATGTGTGGACCACGAGAGCCACGCGAGCCGAGGGGGAAGCTCCATGCGAAGAACCGCCCTGCTCACCTCCGCCACCCTGCTGGCGGCCCTGCTGCCGACGCTGGCCGCACAGGCCGCCGACGATCCCGCCCCGGTCCCCGTCGACCGCTTCGAGGGCGAGGTCCCCTTCGCGAACCCGCCCGAGGGTGGCCTCTTCACCTGGGGCAGCGACACCGACGACCCGCCCACGCTCCGGCTGGCGGCGCGCGATGACGCCCCCGAGGGCGACCAGGTCCTCTCCGGCAGCTACGACATCAGCGGCTACGGCGGCTTCACCCACGACTTCGCCTTCGCCGAGCCCGCCCACGACTGGTCCTCCCACAAGGGCATCCGGTTCTGGTGGGAAGGGCAGAACAACGGCAAGAAGATCGCCTTCGAGCTCAAGGACGGCGGCGCCAACGGCGAGGCCTCCGAGCTCTGGACGACGTCGTTCACCGACGACTTCAGTGGCTGGAAACAGATCGAGATCCCCTTCACCGACTTCGCGTACCGCACCGACTACCAGCCCGTCGGCGGTATCGACCACATCCTCGGACTGACCGAGACCTGGGGGTACGCGGTCACCCTCCCGGTCGGCGCACCCGGCCGGTTCGCCATGGACGGCGTCGAGTTGTACGGCAGGGCCGACCAGTCCCGGCGCGCCTCCGTCCTCACCGACGCGCCGGTGTACCCGGTGAAGGAAGGCGGCACCGCCACCGTCGAGGTGACCCTGGCCACCACCGGCTCCGCCCCCGTCGACGAGCCCGTCACGGTCGCCTACGAGACGCCCGCCGACCCCGGCAAGGACTACGTCCCCGTCTCCGGCACCCTCACCTTCCCCGCCGGCACGGCCTCCGGCACCACACGGGCGATCCAGGTCCGCACCCTCAAGGACAAGGCCGCGGAGAGCGCCGAGACCATCCCGCTGAAACTCACCGTCACCGGCGCCAAGGCCCCCGACGAGACCCCGCAGATCGTGATCGACGCCCACGGACTGCCGTATCTGAACGCCAAGTTGCCGGTCAAGACGCGGGTCGCCGATCTCCTCTCCCGGATGTCCCTCGCCGAGAAGGCCGGTCAGATGACCCAGGCGGAGCGGGGCGCGGTCGGGACCGGCGGCGACATCGCCGCGTACGCCCTCGGCTCCCTCCTCTCCGGCGGCGGTTCCACCCCCACGCCCAACACCCCCGAGGCCTGGGCGAAGATGATCGACGCCTTCCAACTCCGGGCCCAGGCAACCAGGTTCCAGATCCCCCTGATCTACGGCGTCGACGCCGTGCACGGTCACAACAACCTGGTCGGCGCCACCGTCATGCCCCACAACATCGGGCTCGGCGCCACCCGCGACCCCCGACTCGCCCAGCGCACCGGCGCGGTGACCGCCGCCGAGGTCCGCGCCACCGGCGTCCCCTGGGACTTCGCCCCCTGCCTCTGCGTCACCCGCGACGAACGCTGGGGCCGCTCCTACGAGTCCTTCGGTGAGGACCCGGCCCTGGTCGACTCGATGGAGACGATCATCCAGGGACTCCAAGGCGCCGCGAACGGCAGGGACTTGAAGGACGACGACAAGGTCCTCGCCACCGCCAAGCACTTCGTCGGCGACGGCGGCACCGCCTACGGTTCCTCCACCACCGGCACCTACACCATCGACCAGGGCGTCACCACCGTCACCCGGCAGCAGCTGGAGGCGGTCCACCTCGCCCCGTACCGGACGGCCGTCGACCGTGGCGTCGGCACGGTCATGCCGTCGTACTCCTCCCTGGACGTCATCGGCGACGGCCAGGGCCCGGTCAAGATGCACGCCCGCGGTGACATGATCAACGGCGTGCTGAAGGGCCGGATGGGCTTCGACGGCTTCGTCATCAGCGACTGGGACGGCATCAACCAGATCCCGGGCGACTACACCTCCGACGTCCGCATCTCGGTCAACGCCGGCGTCGACATGGTCATGGCCCCCTACGCCTACCGGACCTTCCGCACCGCGCTCATCGCCGAGACCGAGGCCGGGCGGGTGAGCGAGGCACGGATCGACGACGCCGTGTCCCGCATCCTCACGCAGAAGTTCAGGCTCGGGCTCTTCGAGAAGCCGTACGCCGACACCAGCGGCGCGGCGAAGATCGGTTCCGCGGAACACCGTGCCGTGGCCCGGCAGGCGGCGGCCGAGTCGCAGGTGCTGCTGAAGAACGCGGGCGGGGTGCTGCCGCTGAAGAAGTCCCAGAAGGTGTACGTCGCCGGTTCCAACGCCGACGACATCGGCAACCAGACCGGAGGCTGGACGGTCACCTGGCAGGGCGCGTCCGGCGACATCGTCCCCGGGACGACGATCCTGGAGGGCCTGCGCGACGCCGGCGGAGACGTCACATACTCCAAGGACGCCTCCGCGCCCACGACCGGCTACGACGTCGGTGTGGTCGTCGTGGGGGAGACCCCGTACGCCGAGGGCGTCGGCGACGTCGGCAACGGCCATGACCTGGAGCTGTCCGCGGCCGACAAGGCGGCCGTCGACAAGGTGTGCGCGGCCATGAAGTGCGCGGTGCTGATCGTGTCCGGACGCCCTCAGCTCATCGGCGACCGGCTCGGCGCGATCGACGCCTTGGTGGCGTCCTGGCTGCCCGGCACCGAGGGCGCCGGAGTCGCCGACGTGCTCTACGGCAGGCGGCCCTTCACCGGTCAACTCCCCGTCACCTGGCCCAGGTCGGAGGCGCAGCTGCCGATCAACGTCGGGGACGCGACGTACGACCCGCAGTTCCCGTACGGCTGGGGCCTGACCACCTTGACCAGGGTCCCGGAGGGCGGGGCGACGGCCCTGAAGGCCCTCGCCGTCGCGGCCGCCGTCGCCGAGAGGACCGGGGCGGACGAGGCGGGGCGCGCCCTGGTGACCAAGGCACGGCTGATCGTCCAGCAGCGGCCGGTGACGGCGGCCTCGGCGAAGCCCTTCGCGGAGGCGGACCATCTGCTGCTGACCGGACGGTACGGAAAGGCGGTGGAGAGCCTGCTGGCGGCCTACCGGGCGACCTGACCAGGATCGATGTCCCGGTTTGGGAGGCTTCGGGTAGCGTCGGAGTATGAAGTCCGCCCTACGGTCCCGAAGCCTTCCCAGGCTGTTGGCGGCCTTGGCGCTCGCCGCCCTGACCGTGCTGTGGCCGGCCCTCGCGCCGCCCGCGTCCGCCGCCACGAGCGTCTCGACCATCGCCGAGGCGCTCCGCGAGAGCCCCGTCTATGTGGACCCGGCGGCCTCCGGCCAGCTGTCCTCCTCCGATGCCGCCACCCTGGCCGCCCAGATCAAGAACGCGGACAAGCCGCTCTTCATCGCGGTCCTGCCGGCCGACTACCCGACCCAGAACCTCTTCACCAGGCTGCGCACGGCGACCGGCGTGACCGGGCTGTACGCGGTCCGCCTCGGCGAGCGGTTCGACGCCCGCGCCGACTCCTCGGTCCTGCCGCGCGCGGCCGTGCGGAACCTCGTCACGACGGTCGCGGGCGAGGACACCCGGGCCCAGCTGAGCGACTTCACGAACAGCGCGCTGACGAACATGGGCGGCTCGGCCCCGGCGAGCTGGGGCACGGGCTCCGACGACAACGGCGTCCCGACGGGCGCGCTGATCACGGTCGGTGCCGTGCTGGTGGCCGGCGGGGCGGGCGGCTACGCCCTGGTCCGCCGCAACCGCCGCCGGCACGCTCAGGAGCAGCGGGCGGCGCTGGAGAAGCTCCGGGTGGTCGTGGACGAGGACATCACCGCGTTCGGCGAGGAACTGGACCGCCTCGACTTCCACCCCGCGGAGAAGGGCGCGGACGACGCGATGCGCGCGGACTACGAGCGCGCGCTGGACGCGTACGAACAGGCGAAGACCCTGATGGCGGCGGTGAGCAAGCCGGAAGAGGTACGAGCGGTCACGCAAGCCCTGGAGGAAGGCCGCTTCTCCCTGGCCCAACTGGCGGCCCGCCGAGAGGGCAGGCCCCTGCCGGAACGCCGGGCCCCGTGCTTCTTCGACCCCCGCCACGGCCCCTCCGTCACGGACGCCACCTGGACACCCCCGTCCGGCGCCCCGCGCGAGGTCCCGGTCTGCGCCGCCGACGCCACCCGCCTCGCCGACGGCCGCGACCCCGTGATGCGTGAGGTCGACACGGACGCGGGCCGCCGCCCCTACTGGGACGCGGGCCCGGCGTACGGCCCCTGGGCAGGCGGCTACTTCGGCGGCGGCATCCTCCCCGGCCTGCTGGTCGGCACGGTGCTGGGCAGCATGATGGCGACCCCGTCGTACGCCGCCGACTACGGCAGCGGCTACGGGGACTTCGGCGGTCCCGGAGGCTACGAGGGCGGCGACGTCTCGGGCGCGGACTTCGACTCGGACGACTTCAGCGGGGGGTTCGGGGGCGGGGACTTCGGAGGCGGCGGGGACTTCGGCGGGGGAGGGGACTTCGGCGGAGGGTTCTGAGCGACCCGGGTCCGGGCCCGCCGCAGCGATGCGGGCCCGGCGCGTGGGTGCGCCGGGCCCGCGGAAGGCCGTACGAGAAACGGGATTCGTACGAGAAGCAGTCGCCGTCAGAGAGTCGACGCCGCCGACGCTATCGCCGAGGCGAACGTGGACACCTCGGTGTAGACGCCGGGCGCGTTGGGCCGCGCGCAGCCCTCGCCCCAGCTGACTATCCCGACCTGGATCCAGGCCCCGGCGTTGTCCTTGCGGAACATGGGCCCGCCGGAGTCACCCTGACAGGTGTCGACCCCGCCCGCCGCGAACCCGGCACAGATCTCCTCGTTGGCGACGAGATCGCTGTACGACCCGCCGGACGCCCTGCACGTGGCGTCACTGACGAACGGCACGGTCGCCTTGAGCAGATACCGCTGCTGAGCCCCGCCCTCACGCGCCGCACCCCATCCGGCGACAGTGAAGTCACCGGTGTTGTACTGCGTGTTCGTGGCGATCTTCAGCGTGGGCAGGTTGATCGGCTGGGCGAGCTTGATGAGCGCCCAGTCCTTGCCGGTGCCGTTGTAGCCGGGCGCCTGAAGCACCCTGGTGGACCGGACCTGGACGCGCCCGCTGGTGGACTGGAGGTCGACGACCCCCGCGGTCGCGGTGATGCTGGTGTTGGCCCCGGAACCGCTCACGCAGTGCGCGGCGGTCAGCACGATCTGCTGGGTGTACAGCGCCCCGCCGCAGCCCATGGAAAGCCGGACCATGAACGGGAACTCGCCCTGCGCGGCCCGGGTGCCGCCGACGACGGGCGCGGGAGCGGCCTGCGCGGCCGAGACGGGCTGAAGACTGGCGATCGCGAGGGCGGCGGCACCGAGGGCCGCGCATCTCTTGAGGGCCGTGAGGAGTCTCTTCAACGTGATGCCTTCCGTGGGGGGTGGAAGTACTCGGATCACAGAACTGACGCGCACATGCCAGACAGCACAGCAAAGAACCGCCCATCGGATGGCATGAGCAAGTCAAATCTGTCGGTGGATTATGAGAACGCCGTGAGAGCTGAGGCAAGGGGTGCAATCCGGCCACGCCGGCGGCTACGGGCCGGGTCACGCTGGGGGACGAACTCCCGTGTCCGCACCCCGCTTTCCCCGCAGCCCCGCCCGAACTCCGGCCCCGGCCACCAGGGCCAGCGCCACCAGCCCCGCGCTCACCCACACCGGCGCCCGATATCCGTCGCCGCCCCCGACACCCGCGTCGATGACCACGCCACCGACCCAAGGTCCGCAAGCCGCCCCCACGTTGAAGGCCGCCGTGGCGAATCCGCCGGCCAGCGTCGGTGCGCCCGGTGCCGCGTAGAGCACCTGGGAGATCAGCGTGGACCCGACGCCGAAGGCGAGCGCGCCCTGCACGAGAACCAGCCCGAGCAGCACCGCGGGGTCCCCGGCGCCGAGCGCGAGGGCGGCCCAGCCGAGGCACAGGGCGATCCCGCCCCCGGCCAGGGTCACCCCGGGGCGCCGGTCGGCGAGCAGCCCACCGACCCGCACCCCGGCGAACGCCCCGGCCCCGAACAGGGCGAGCACGACCGGCACCCATCCGTCGCCCAGCCGGGCGACCTCGGTGACGAGCGGCGCGAGATAGGTGAACGTGCAGAAGGTCGCCCCGTTCACGAGCGCGCCGAGCAGGAGGAGGGCGAGCACCCCGGGCTCGCGCAACACCCTCAACTCACCCCCCAGCGCGGGGCCTTGCGGGGCGGCACCGCCGGGCACCGACCGGCCCACCGCCACCACGGCCGGTACGGACAGCACCGCCACCGCCCAGAACGCGGCGCGCCAGCCCCAGAGTTGACCCAGCAGCGCCCCCGCGGGCACCCCCACGACACAGGCCAGCGTGACCCCGCCCAGCAGCATCGAGGTGGCCCGCCCCTTGGCGTCCGGCGGCACCATCCCGACCGCGGTGACCAGCGCGACCGCCAGGAACCCGGCGTTGGCCAGCGCGCCCACGACCCGGGTGGCGAGCAGAACGGCGAAACTTCCGGTCACCGCGCCCACCACGTGCACGCAGAGGAACGTGACCAGAAACCCCAGCAGCGCACCGCGCCGCGACCAGCGCCGGGCGAGCCCGGCCATCAGGGGCGCCCCCACCACCATCCCGGCGGCGAAGGCAGAGGTGAGCGCACCGGCGTCCGCGACGGACACGTGCAGCTCACGGGCGATGTCCGGGAGCAGCCCGGACAGCATGAACTCGGACGTCCCCTGGGCGAACACGGCGACACCCAGCAGGAACAGCGCAAACGGCATGAAGGAACTCCGCAACCCGAAGCAGAAGAAGTCGAACACGGCACGAAGTACCGGCCGTCCGGGCAGCGCGGAGCGGGGCCTGTCAGCCCGACATCACGAACAGCCACCGGAGAGCCGGTGGCCGGAGTCTGGACGCCTCGGGGCTGGACACGCGGGCAGGTTACTCGGTCCGAGGCCACCCGCGCAGGGATTAAAAGCGGAGATCAGCCGGGATGGAGAAGCAGCGGTCAACCGGGATGGAGAAGCAGCGGTCAGCAGGGATGGAAAAGCAGCGGTTCCCATGACAGCGCGAAGCGCCGGTGCGTCATGGCGACTCACCGGCGCTCTCGCGGAGGCATCAGACGTTCTTGATCGCCGAGATGTCGAAGTGGAGCTTGATCTTGTCGGAGACCAGCACGCCGCCCGTCTCCAGGGCCGCGTTCCAGGTCAGGCCCCAGTCGGAGCGCTTGATCTCCGCCTTGCCCTCGAAGCCCACGCGCTCGTTGCCGAAGGGGTCCTTGGCCGCGCCGTTGAACTCCAGGTCGATGGTGATGGGCCGGGTCGTGCCGAGAATCTCCAGGTCACCGGTGATCCGGTAGTCCTCGTCGCCGAGCGCCTCCGCCTTGGTGGAGCGGAAGGTCATGGTCGGGAACTCGTCGATCTTGAAGAAGTCCGCGCTCTTGAGGTGGCCGTCACGGTCGGCGGAGCCGGTGTCGATGCTCTCCATCTTGACGTCGATGGAGGCCGTCGACGCGGACGGGTCGGCGCCGTCGAGGTGCAGCGAGCCGCTGAACTCGTCGAACTTGCCCTTGACGTTGGTGACCATGGCGTGCCGGACGGTGAAGCCGATGGTGGAGTGCGAGGCGTCGATGGTGTAGTCACCGGTCAGGGCGGTCAGGTCGGTGTTCGCCATGGTGTGCTCCCTCGGAGTGTGTAAGTTGAACGTTGAACTAACCAACACGGACGACGGTAGACCTATTCCATTCAAGTTTCAACATCATCCGCAATGTGTTGGCGCGATGACGCCGAGGTGGTAGATGCCCAGGGCATGACCCCACGTCCCGGTGACTCCATGAGACTCACCCGCAGAGCCCTGTTACTCGCGGCGACCCTCGTCGCCACCAGCACCTCGGTGAGTCGTGCCGCCGACCCCGACGACCCCTACGCCGGCCTCCGCCACCGCTGGCTCGACATCGCCCTCGGCACCGGCTACGACCCGGCCGCCGAGCCGTACGCCTCCCGCCTCGCCGAGACCGGCGCACTGGCCCGCGCCTTCCGTGCCGCCATGGCCCCCACCGCCGGCTCCCTGTGGCCCGACCGCCCCTACGACCCGCCCTCCGGCATCACCCAGAGCTACAGCCGCCTGTGGACGATGGCCCAGGCCCACGCCCAGCCCGGCACCGGCTCCACCGGCGACGACGCCCTCCTCACGGACGTGATCCGCGGCCTCGACCACCTCTCCGCCACGATCTACAACCCCGCCACCACCCGCTACGGCAACTGGTGGGAATGGCAGATCGGCAGCCCCCGCCTGCTCATGGACCTCACGGCCGTCCTGTACGACCACCTCACGGACGCACAGCGGCAAGCGGCCTGCGCCGCAGTCGACCACTTCATCCCCGACGTGATGCTCACCGACTACTCCGGCACCTCCACCGGCGCCAACCGCGTCGACCTGTGCCGCTCGGTCGCCCTGCGGGGCATCCTCGGCCGCGCCCCCGACCGCGTCGCCCTCGCCCGCGACGCCCTCTCCCCGGTCTTCCCCTACGTCACCCAGGGGGACGGCCTCTACGCCGACGGCTCCTTCGTGCAGCACACCTGGGTCGCCTACTCGGGGACGTACGGCCAGGTCCTCCTCGACGGCCTGGGACGCCTCTTCGCGCTCCTCGCGGGATCGGAGTGGGAGGTCACCGACCCCGCCCGGCAGATCGTCCTCGACAGCGTCGAGCACGCCTACGCGCCGCTGATCCACGACGGGTTGATGATGGACAGCGTCAACGGCCGGGCCATCAGCCGGGGTTACCTCAAGAGCGACGACCGGCACGTCCTGCGCGGCGACCACTTCCACGGCCAGGGCGTCATCGCCGCGATCGCCCTCCTCGCGGACGGCGCGAGCCCCGCGGAGCGACAGCGCTGGTACGGCCGTATCAAGGACTGGATCGAACGGGACACCGTCACACCGATCTTGACGGCCCGTCAGTTCGGGGTCGCGGACCTGGCCCGGCTCCAGGCGGTGGCCGAGTCACCGACCCCCGCCACCCCGGCGCCCACCGGCCACCACCTCTTCGCCGCCATGGACCGCGCCGTCCACCGCCGCCCCCGCTTCGTCGCGAACATCGCCATGGCCAGCGACCACATCGCCCACTACGAGTGCGGCAACGGCGAGAACCCGCGCGGCTGGCACACGGGCGCCGGAATGCTCGCGTGGTGGGCCGAGGGCAACGGAGACCAGTTCACCGACTGGTACTGGCCGACCGTCGACTGGTACCGCCTCCCCGGTACGACGGTCTCCACCCGCCGCCTCCCCGACAGGGCCGGCGGCGAGTGGGGCGAGCCCAAGCCCGACGTGCGCTGGGTCGGAGGAGTGACGGACGGCGAGTACGCGGCGATCGGCCAGCACCTGAAAGGGCTCGGCTCCACCCTCCAGGCCCGCAAGTCGTGGTTCTGCGTCGACGACGCGGTGATCTGCCTGGGCGCCGGCATCACCTGCGCCGACGGCGTCCCGGTCGAGACGGTCGTCGACAACCGCAACCTCGGCGAGAACGGCACCCAGCCCTTCGTACGCGGCCGCGGCTGGGCCCACCTCGAAGGCCACGGCGGCTACGTCCTGCCGTACGGCGCCCTCCGCACCCTCCGCGAGGACCGCACCGGAGCCTGGTCCGACATCAACGCCACCAGTACGACGGAACGCGCCACCCGGCGCTGGCAGACCCTCTGGCTCGACCACGGCACCGACCCGGTCGACGCCACGTACGTCTACGTCCTCCTGCCCGGCGCCGACCGCCACGAGACCGCCGCCCGGGCCGCCGACCGGCACTGGCTGTCCGTCCTCGCCAACGACGGCGCCCGGCAAGCGGTCCGGGTCCCCGCCCTGGGCCTGACCGCCGCCACCTTCTGGCAGGCCGGTACGGTGGGACCGCTGACCGCCTCAGCGGGCGCGAGCGTGCTTCTCCGTCGCAGGGGTCACACCGCTACCCTCTGCGTCAGCGAGCCGCCGCGCACCGGTGAGCCGCTGGAGATCATCTGGGACCACCCCGTACGCGCCGTCCTCCGGGCCGACGACCCGGTCGAGATCCTCGGCGCGGACCGCCGTCTGCGCCTCCGTGTCACCCCGGGGAGGGCATGCGCCACGCACGAATGTGAGGTGGCTCTCGGCTGACTGGTTTGTACGACCCCTACAAGCAGGGAGCCCCCTGAGCAGTCGGAATGGCTGCATGCCGCTCGAGTTCTGTTCAGGGGTACCAGGAAAACGGGCTGGAGACTGTACGGAGTCGACGGCCCGCTTTCCTTGCCGTGCTTCGTAAGGTCGCTACATGACCGTTTTGGATGACGCGCCGGGTGAGCCGACGGACGCACGCGGACGAGTGGCCGAGCTGCACGAGATCCGCGCCCAGGCACTGGCCGGACCGAGCGAGAAGGCGACCGAGGCACAGCACGCCAAGGGCAAGCTGACCGCCCGGGAGCGCATCGAACTCCTTCTCGACCCCGGGTCCTTCCAGGAGGTCGAGCAGCTGCGCCGGCACCGCGCGGTCGGCTTCGGCCTGGAGGCCAAGAAGCCGTTCACCGACGGTGTCATCACCGGCTGGGGCACGGTCGAGGGCCGTACGGTCTTCGTCTACGCGCACGACTTCCGGATCTTCGGCGGCGCGCTGGGCGAGGCCCACGCCACGAAGATCCACAAGATCATGGACATGGCCATCGCGGCCGGTGCCCCGCTGGTCTCCCTCAACGACGGCGCCGGTGCCCGTATCCAGGAGGGCGTCTCCGCCCTCGCCGGGTACGGCGGCATCTTCCAGCGCAACACCAAGGCGAGCGGCGTCATCCCGCAGATCTCGGTGATGCTCGGCCCGTGCGCCGGCGGCGCGGCCTACAGCCCCGCCCTCACGGACTTCGTGTTCATGGTCCGCGAGACCTCGCAGATGTTCATCACCGGCCCGGACGTCGTCAAGGCCGTGACCGGCGAGGAGATCACACAGAACGGCCTGGGCGGCGCCGACGTCCACGCCGAGACCTCCGGCGTCTGCCACTTCGCGTACGACGACGAGGAGACCTGCATCGCGGAGGTGCGCTATCTCCTCTCGCTGCTCCCGCAGAACAACCGCGAGAACCCGCCGCGCGTGGAGTCCACGGACGCGCCGGACCGCCGCGGCGACGTCCTGCTCGACCTGGTCCCGGCCGACGGCAACCGGCCGTACGACATGGCCAAGGTCATCGAGGAGATCGTCGACGACGGCGACTACCTGGAGGTCCACGAGCGCTGGGCCCGCAACATCATCTGCGCGCTCGCCCGCCTCGACGGCCAGGTCGTCGGCATCGTGGCGAACCAGCCGCAGTCCCTCGCGGGCGTCCTGGACATCGAGGCGTCGGAAAAAGCTGCGCGTTTTGTGCAGATGTGTGACGCTTTTAACATCCCGATCGTCACCTTCCTGGACGTCCCCGGGTTCCTCCCGGGCGTCGACCAGGAGCACGGCGGCATCATCCGCCACGGCGCGAAGCTCCTTTACGCCTACTGCAACGCGACCGTGCCGCGGATCTCGCTGATCCTGCGCAAGGCGTACGGCGGTGCCTACATCGTCATGGACAGCCAGTCCATCGGCGCCGACCTCACGTACGCGTGGCCGACGAACGAGATCGCCGTCATGGGCGCCGAAGGCGCCGCCAACGTGATCTTCCGCCGGCAGATCGCCGAGGCCGAGGACCCCGAGGCCATGCGGCAGAAGATGGTCAAGGAGTACAAGTCCGAGCTGATGCACCCGTATTACGCGGCGGAGCGCGGCCTGGTGGACGACGTGATCGACCCGGCGGAGACCCGCGAGGTCCTCATCAAGTCCCTGGCGATGCTGCAGACCAAGCACGCCGACCTGCCTTCCCGCAAGCACGGCAACCCCCCGCAGTAACCCACAGGTACCGCTGCGGAAACCTCTCTCACGGAGACTGTGACCTATGAGCACCCCTGACATCCGCGTCGAGAAGGGCCACGCCGAGCCCGAGGAAGTCGCCGCCATCACGGCCCTCCTCCTGGCCCGCGCGGCCGCCCGGCCCGCCGAGACCCCGGCCCACCGCCGCCCCAAGGCCGGCTGGCGCCGCCTGGAGCGCGAGGGCGGCTTCCGCGCCCCGCACAGCTGGCACTGAGCCCCACAGCGAGACAGAAGGCCCCGACCGCCCGTCACGGGCGGTCGGGGCCTTCTGTCTGCATGGAGATCGCCGAACGTGCGACCGGTCAACACAACGGCCCCTGAGCCTCCTTGGAGAGGCTCAGGGGCCGTGTCGCGTCGCAGTCCCTACCGCAGGCGCGCCATCAGCGCGTGCTCCACCAGCGTGATCAGCGCCGACTTCGCGTCCGCGCGGTGGCGGGCGTCCGTCGTGATGATCGGGGTGTCGGGGCCGATCTGGAGCGCCTCACGGACCTCGTCCGGGTTGTACGGCTGATTGCCATCGAAGCCGTTGAGGGCGATGACGAAGGGGAGACCCGAGTTCTCGAAGTAGTCGACCGCGGGGAAGCAGTCGGCAAGGCGCCTCGTGTCCACGAGGACGATCGCGCCGATCGCGCCGCGCACCAGGTCGTCCCACATGAACCAGAAGCGGTCCTGGCCCGGCGTACCGAAGAGGTACAGGATCAGGTCCTGGTCGAGCGTGATACGGCCGAAGTCCATCGCGACCGTGGTGGTCGTCTTGTCTCCGGTGTGGGTGAGGTCGTCGATGCCCGCCGACGCGGATGTCATCACGGCCTCTGTGCGCAGCGGGTTGATCTCCGAAACGGCCCCGACGAACGTGGTCTTGCCCACGCCGAAGCCACCCGCCACCACGATCTTCGCCGAGGTGGTGGAGCGGGAAGGACCGCCGCTAGAGCTTGCGAAGTCCACTGAGCACCCTTTCGAGCAGTGTCACGTCTGGCTGGCCGCCGGCGTTCTCGTCGCCGCCGGGCTGATGGATCGCGACCAGTCCCGCCTCCGCCAAGTCGGCGACGAGGATCCTGGCCACGCCGAGAGGGATCGTCAGGAGGGCCGAGATCTCGGCCACCGACTTGATCTCCCGGCAGAGGTTGCAGATCCGCTGATGCTCGGGCAACTGGCCCTGCATCTGGTGCGGCTGCGCGGTGGTGTGCACCAGCGCCTCGATGGCGAGCTGGTAGCGGGGGCGCGTCCGGCCGCCGGTCATGGCGTACGGGCGCACCAGGGGGTTGTGCGACGCCCCTGCGGGCGCCGGCTCAGGGGCGCGTCGTTGCGGCTGCACCGGCTGGATGCGCGGCGCGGGCGGCTGGTCGTACGGCGACGGCCCGGGACCCTGGGGGTTCTGGGGCGCGTACGGCTGCCGCTGGCTGGGTGCGGAGGGGAAGTTGTAACGGTTCGGGTTGTGGGCACCGTCGTTCTGGCCCTGTCCGGGGCCGTACGACCAATTGCCCGACGATGAACCGCCTGGGGGTGTTGCCACTTTCTCTCCTCCTCCGACTGTGCCGGGCACCGCATCACTGTGGAGCCGCGTCCCGAAACCTTACGGCCCCGGGACGCCAAAACGCACCGTCTGTCTGTTAGTTGAGCTAGTTGAGCAGGCTCCCTTGGAGCTCCGCACGCAGATCGGGCGTCAGGACCGTGCCCGCACGGTCCACCAGAAGGGCCATCTCGTACCCGATGAGACCGATGTCCGCCTCGGGGTGGGCCAGCACCGCGAGCGAGGAACCGTCGGAGATGGACATGATGAACAGGAATCCCCGCTCCATCTCCACAACCGTCTGGTTCACGCTGCCGCCCTCGAAGATGCGCGAGGCACCCGCGGTCAGCGAGGTCAGACCGGAGGCGACGGCCGCAAGCTGGTCGGCGCGGTCGCGCGGAAAGCCTTCGGACATCGCCAGAAGGAGTCCGTCGGCGGAGACCACCACCGTGTGAGACACCCCGGGGGTGTTGTCCACGAAGTTGGTGATCAACCAGTTCAGGTTCTGCGCCGCCTGGCTCATCGGGCTCACACTAACGCTCCTGGTTGTAGGTGCTGTCAGGACCACCGTGCTGATTCCTGGTGGCCTGGCCGTTCGTTTCACTGCCTGCGCTGCGACCCCGCTGGACACCGCGGCGCAGGTTGCTCAGCCTGCCCCGGACGTCCTCCGGAGCGCGGGAGACCTGTGGGCCCCCCTGGGGGGTGGTTTCGGCGGCACCCTCGACCAGGTTGGCCTTGGGCACCCGCCGCGGCAGACCGGAGGAGGTGACCCCGCCCGCCTTGGGCTTACGGAGCGCCGATGCCTGCTGCCAGCGCTCGTCGTTGGCCGAGCGCCAGTCGCCGGTGCCGTTGCTCTCCGGTGCGGAGGACGCCGACTCCTGGCTCACGGTCCGCGCGCCGAACAGGTCGGTCGTACCGCTGCCCGTGCCGTTCGTACCGTTCGCGCTGCTCGTGCCGTTCGCTCCGCCACCGGTGGATCCGCGGCGGGGAAGGCCGGCGTCGGTCAGCTCGTGGACGGACGACGGGGCAGGTCCCGGACGGTCGAAGCCTACGTGGTCCCGCTCACCCGCGTCAGCGGCCTGCACGGATTCCGCTTCGGGAGCGTACTGGTCCTGGTAGCCGTTCTGGAAGGTGTCCTGCTGCGGCCAGTCGTCCTGGTAACGCCGCTCCTCGAAGGCCGGGAAGGTCTCGGGGGCGGAGGCCTGGACGGGCGCGGACTCCTCCTGGACGGGCTCCGCATACGCGGGCTCGGGGTAGCCGCCGCCGTTCGACGAGAAGGCGTCGTGCTGCGGCAGGCCGCCGTTCGGCGCGTAGTACTGCTCGTCGTACGACGGCTGCCGGGGCTCCTCGTACGCGGCGTGCTGCGGCTCGGTGTACGCCGCCTGCTGCTCCTCGTACGCGGGCTCCTGGTAGCCGCCCTGGCCGTTGTCGTACCCGGCCGGCCGGGCGTCGAACTCGTCGCCGTACGACGGGGCCGCGGGCGCCTCCTGGCCGGGCTGCGCGGGGTGTGCCTGGGCCTCCAGGGCGGCGCGGCGCTCCTCGCGCATCAGGGAGCGGCCCACGGGGTCCAGCTCACGGATGTCGTCGGGGACCTCGGTGCTGTAGCGGCTGTCGTCGAAGCCGAGCTCGGCGGCCGTCCGCATCGGCAGGCCGTTGTTGAAGTCCTCGCCCTGGTACTGCTGCTCCGGGATGATCTGCGAGACGGTGAACTCGTCGACCGGCGCCTGCTGTTCGCCACCGCCACCATGGGTGATCGCGTCCGGCAGCATGACCAGCGAGGTGGTGCCGGCCTGCTCGCCGGAGGGGCGCAGCTGGACCCGGATGCCGTGCCGGTCGGACAGCCGGCCGACCACGAACAGGCCCATGCGCTGCGAGATCGCGGCGTCCACGGTCGGCGGGTTGGCGAGCTTGTGGTTGATGTCCGCGAAGTCCTCGGCGGTGAGGCCGATGCCCTTGTCGTGGATCTCGATCATCACGCGGCCGTCGGGCAGCCGGGTCGCGGTGACGCGGACCTTGGTCTGGGGCGAGGAGAACGTGGTGGCGTTCTCGAGGAGCTCGGCGAGCAGGTGCACGAGGTCGGTCACGGCACGGCCGTGGATCTCGGCCTCCGGGACGCCGGAGAGCTCGATGCGCTCGTACTGCTCCACCTCGGAGGAGGCGGCGCGCAGCACGTCGACCAGCGGGACCGGCTGGTCCCAGCGCCGGCCCGGCTCCTCGCCGGCGAGGACCAGGAGGTTCTCGCCGTTGCGGCGCATACGGGTCGCGAGGTGGTCCAGGCGGAAGAGGTTCTCCAGCTGGTCCGGGTCGGCCTCGTTGTTCTCCAGGTCGGTGATCAGGGTCAGCTGGCCCTCGATCAGCGACTGGTTGCGGCGCGAGAGGTTGGTGAAGATCGCGTTGATGTTGCCCCGCAGCAGGGCCTGCTCGGCGGCGAGCCGGACCGCCTCGCGGTGGACCTGGTCGAAGGCGCGGGCGACCTCGCCGATCTCGTCGGTCGAGTTGATCGGGATCGGCGCGACCCGGGTGTCGACGCGGCCGGGGTCGGTGCGCGAGAGCTGGTCGACCAGCATCGGCAGGCGCTGCTCGGCGATACCGAAGGCGGCGTTGCGCAGCTGGCGCATCGAGCGGGACATCTGGCGGGCCACCATGCCGGCCAGGATGAACGCGGCGAGCAGGGCGACCACGACGGCGGCACCGGTGATGAAGGCGTCACGCTTGGCGTTGTCGGCGATGCTCGCGGCCTCGTCCACCGCGGTGTCGCTCATGTCGGACTCGATGGTCCGGTAGGTCTTGTACTTGAGGGTGTTGAACGCCCACCAGTTCTCCGCGGTGACGCCCTTGGTGGCGAGCGCCTGCCGCTCCGACTTGTCGGTGGAGGTCAGCGAGCCCACGTACTTGACGAAGGTGGCCGTGTCGGTCGGCGACGGCACGTACGCGGGGTTCTTCTTCGCGGCCTGCTCGGCCAGCGCCTTGCCGTCCGCCTGCGCCTGCTTCTGCAGGGTGTCGAGCTTCTGGGCGTCGGCCTCGGTGCCACCACCGATGTACTCCTCGATGGCGATGCCCTCGAGGTAGGCGTACGAGGTGAGCGCGGTGCGCTGGGCGGCCAGGCTCTCGGCCTTGGGGCCGGGGGCGATCAGCAGGTGCATGCCGATGGAGCGCTCGAGCGACAGCGAGGCCTTGGTCAGCGCGATGGCGTAGACGGTACGGCCGTAGCTGGTGATGTTTCCGGTGCCGAGACCGAGTTCGTTGGCGAACTCCATCAGGGGGTGCGCGACCTGGACGTAGCCTTCTTCGGTCTGCACACCGGGGAGCGCGTCCGTGTACGCGGCCGCGCGCAGTTTCGTGACGTCGCCCTCGACCTCGCGGAACAGCTGGAGGCGGCGCTCCAGGCCCGCGGTCTTCGGCATGTTCTGCGCGGCCTCGTCGAAGGCGTCGGCCGCCTCGTCGGTGGCCTTGCGGGCGGCGACGACCGTCTTGTCGTCCTTGCCCTTGCCCTCCAGGAGAGGGGCGGCGGTGGTGTCGCGCTCGTTGTAGAGGGCGTCGCCGTAGGTCAGGGCGGCGCGGACCAGGCGCGCGGTCTTCTCGGCGTCCTCGGCCTGCTGCCAGGTGTCGATCGAGCTCTTCACCTGGAAGCCGCCCATGACGAGGCCGACCAGCACGGGTATGAGCAGGATCGCGTTCAGCCGGGTCGGCACCCGCCAGTTGCGGGGGGACAGCCGGCCACCGCTCGGCGCCGGAGCAGCCGTTGGTTCGGATCCGGGCACAGGGGCGGGCGCCGCTCCGCGCGGCGGCGGGGTGAAGTTGCCCCGGGCCGACGGCTCGGGACCGTTCTTGCTTCGCCTCACTCGACCAACAACCTCTCGGAGGGGTCGGCACCTACGTTGTGCCGCAGTCTCTCAGAGCCCAGTTCGCCTTCGACTGATGAGTACGTCTTTGACTATTGGGCAGTTCAGGCATTCCAGCACGTGGCCCTGCGCTCGTCCAAACATGGGAGTGCGGGGATTCCGAGTGATGTAAGCCCCAGATAAAACGGTCATAAAGAGCGAGCCCCGTCAAAAGACGGGGCCTTTGTGGACGCAGCGACACCGGTTGACCGCGACGCGTGGCCGTACCACCCGATTCCTCTGCCGAAACGTTATGAACACCGGGGCCGACCGTGTCAAAGGACACAGTCGGCTCCGGTGCATCTACGACAACTGCCGTATGGCGCGGACGATTTGAGTGCTATCGCAGACGTGCCATGAGGGCGTGCTCGACCAGGGTGATCAGGGCACTCTTCGCATCCGAGCGGTGCCGGGCGTCCGTCGTGATGATCGGGGTGTCGGGACCGATCTGGAGTGCCTCGCGCACCTCCTCGGGCGCGTAGGGCTGGTGTCCGTCGAAGCCGTTGAGGGCCACGACGAACGGCAGGCCGCTGTTCTCGAAGTAGTCGACCGCGGGGAAGCAGTCGGCCAGGCGACGGGTGTCCACCAGGACCACCGCGCCGATCGCACCGCGCACCAGGTCGTCCCACATGAACCAGAAACGGTCCTGACCGGGCGTACCGAACAGGTACAGGATCAGGTCCTGGTCCAGGGTGATACGGCCGAAGTCCATGGCCACCGTGGTGGTGGTCTTGTCCCCGGTGTGGGTGAGGTCGTCGATGCCCGCCGACGCGGACGTCATGACGGCCTCGGTGCGCAGCGGGTTGATCTCGGAGACGGCGCCCACGAACGTGGTCTTGCCGACGCCGAAGCCGCCGGCCACCACGATCTTCGCGGAGGTGGTCGCCCGGCCTCCGTCAGAGCTTGCGAAGTCCACTGAGCACCCTTTCGAGCAGTGTCACGTCCGGAGCGCCGGTGCTCTCGTCGCCGCCCGGCTGGTGAATGGCGACGAGCCCTGCCTCGGCAAGGTCCGCGACGAGGATGCGGGCCACGCCGAGCGGCATGGCCAGGAGCGCCGACACCTCCGCGACCGACTTCACCTCGCGGCACAGATGACAGATGCGCTGGTGCTCCGGGAGCAGGCCCATGAGCGCTGCCGGGTCGGCCGTGGTGCTGATCAGGGCCTCTATGGCGAGCTGGTAGCGCGGCCGGGTCCGGCCGCCGGTCATCGCGTACGGACGTACCAGCGGCTGGTCGCCCTCATCCTCGTACGGCTCCGCGTACGGATCATGAGAGGCGGTGGGCGGGGTCATTGATCCTCCGGGCGGGACAGCAAACTTCCGGTCAGTCGTGCCGTCTTGGTGAGGCCGGTGGGGGGTTTGTGTCGGCCGACGGTGATTTCGTGAGACGGGTGGATCGGGGCGGTTCAGTGAAGCAGACTGCCTTGCAGTTCCGCGCGGAGATCGGGCGTGAGCACCGCGCCCGCGCGATCGACGAGCAGGGCCATCTCGTAGCCGACGAGGCCGATGTCGCACTCCGGGTGCGCGAGCACGGCCAGCGACGAGCCGTCCGAGACGGACATCAGGAACAGGAAGCCCCGTTCCATCTCGACGACCGTCTGTGCCACGTTGCCGCCCTCGAAGATCCGGGAGGCGCCGGCCGTGAGCGAGGTCAGGCCCGACGCGACGGCCGCCAGCTGGTCGGCACGGTCACGCGGGAAACCCTCGGACATCGCCAGCAGAAGGCCGTCGGCGGACACGACGACGGTGTGGGACACCCCGGGGGTGTTGTCCACGAAGTTGGTGATCAACCAGTTGAGGTTCTGTGCCGCCTGGCTCATCGGGCTCAACTAACGCTCCTGCTGGTGAGTGGGGTTCGGGAAGCTGCCCGTCTGGCCGTTACCGCCGACCTGACGACCTTGTGCGATACCCCGACGGAGATTGGTCAGACGGCCGCGTACGTCATCAGGCGCACGGGAGACCGCCGGACCGGCTTGGTGCTGTTGCTGCTGGGCCGTGCCCGGGACGAGGTTCGCCCGGGGCACCCGGCGCGGCAGACCGGAGGTGGTGACGCCGCCCGCGGCGGGCTGCCGGACGCGCTCGGCCTGCCGGACGAGGTCGTCGTTCGGCGAGCTGCGCCAGGCGGCCGAGCCGGGCCGCTGCGGAGCAGCCGGAGCCTGCGGCTGCTGAGGAGCCTGGGCCGGGGGAGCGGCCGGGGCCGCCCCGTTGCCGTTCGCGGGCTGCCCCTGACCGCCCTGCGTACCGTGGAACCAGTTGGTCTCCAGGGTGTCGTAGAGCGGGGTGCGTCCGTCGCCGGGGCCCGCCGGCGGCAGCGCCTCGGGCTCCTGACGTACCGGCCGCTGCGGACGCTGCGGGACCGGGGGCCGCGGGGCGCCGAAGTCGGCGGGACCGCGTCCGGCGCCCTGCTGCGGCCGCTCGAACTGGCCGGTCTGCTGCGGGTTCACCGGTCCGGTGGGGGACTGGCGGCCCGGCAGCGCGTGCTGACCGGTGGAGCTGCTGTCGTGGTTCGGCGCCGGGAACTGGCCGGTGGAGCCGTTGTCGTAGCCCTGCGGGACCGGGAACTGGCCGGTCGCGGACGGGCCGTTCGGGGCCGGGGTGCCGAAGACGTCCGAGCGGACGAAGGAACCCGTGCCGTCCTGCGGGGCGTTGGCGCCCGGCTGGGCGAACTGCCCGGTGTTCTGCGGGGTGTCGTAGTCCGGCCGCGGGAACTGGCCCGTGCTCTGCGGTCCGCCGAAGTCCGCGGGCGCGAACTGCCCGGGGTCCTGCGCACCGGGCACCGCGTTCGGCCGGGGGAACTGGCCGGTGTGCTGCGGGCCGCCGGTACCCGGCATCGGGGCGTCGAAGTCCGGGCGGGGGAACTCGGACGTGGAGCCCGGGCCCTGCCGGTCGTCGATCCGCGGCATGCGCGAGGTCTGCGAGGGGTCCTGCTCGTCATGGCCGCGCGGGGTGTCGAGCGAGGCGTGCGAGATCTGCGGCTGGGCGTTCTCGTCGCTCCAACTGGGCCGCGACTGCTGCGCGTTGCCGCCCGGCAGCTCGGCCCGCGGACCGCCGCGACCCGGCAGCAGACGGCTCCGACGGCCGCCCTGCTCACCGGCCGACGGGGCGGGCTGCTGCGGCGGCCGACCGCCACCGAAGGCGTCCTGCGGCCCACCGGTACCGGCGGCCTGCAGACCCTGCGGAGCACCCGGAGCCTGACCGCCGAAGCCCGCGCCCGCACCGGCCGGAGCGGGCCGGCCCTGCGGCGGAGCGGACGGCGACTGCGGCCCACGCGCGCCACCGGGCGCACCGGGACGACCGGAGTTGCCGGTGCCGGGCAGCGCGGCGCGCGGTCCCTGACCGGTACCGAGCCGGCCACCGGCCGGAGCACCGGCACCGAGGGCACCGCCGGCGGGCGCACCGGCGCCGAGCGAACCGCCGCCCGGCCGGCCGGAGCCGCCGCGGGCCGCGGCCACGCCGGCGGCCGCCTGCGCGGCGGACGGGGCACCGCCACCCGCGCCCTGACCGGGCTTGGGTTGCGGCTTCTTGCCGCCCTGGGCGACGTCGACGGGCAGCATGACCAGCGCGGTCGTACCACCGGAGTCGGACGGCCGGAGCTGGATGCGGATGCCGTGGCGCTGGGACAGACGACCGACCACGAACAGACCCATGCGGCGGGAGACCGAGACGTCCACGGTGGGCGGCGAGGCGAGCCGCTCGTTGATCGCGGCGAGGTCCTCGGGGGAGAGGCCGATGCCGGTGTCGTGGATCTCGATGAGCACCCGCCCGTCGGGCAGCGCGTGACCGGTGACCTTGACCTTGGTCTGCGGCGAGGAGAAGGAGGTCGCGTTCTCGAGCAGCTCGGCGAGGAGGTGCACGAGGTCGTTGACGACCCGGCCGGCCACTTCGGTGGTCGGCACGGCGGCCAGCTCGATGCGCTCGTACTGCTCCACCTCGGAGGCGGCGGCACGGAGCACGTCGACCAGCGGGACCGGACGGGTCCAGCGGCGGCCGGGCTCTTCACCCGCGAGAACCAGCAGGTTCTCACCGTTACGGCGCATACGCGTCGCGAGGTGGTCGAGCTTGAACAGCGAGGACAGCTGGTCCGGGTCGGCCTCACGGGACTCGAGCTCGGAAATCAGCGACAGCTGGCGCTGGATAAGACCCTGGGAGCGGCGCGACAGGTTGGTGAACATCGCGTTGACGTTGCCCCGCAGGAGGGCCTGCTCGGCGGCGAGACGGACCGCCTCGCGGTGCACGTCGTCGAAGGCCGCGGCCACCTTGCCGATCTCGTCGCGCGAGTGCACACCGACCGACTCCACGGACGTGTCGACGTCCTGCGGGTCGGACTCGGACAGCTGCTTGACCAGCTCGGGCAGACGGTCGGTGGCGACCTTGGTGGCGGTCTCCTCCAGCCGGCGCAGCGAGCGGATCATGGAGCGGGCCACGACGAAGGCGCCGACGAGCGAGATACCGAGCACGAGCAGGATCAGCGCACCGGAGACGATCGCTTCGCTCTCCGACTCGTTGCGCAGCTCGCGGGCCTTCTGCTCCATCTGCTCGAGCAGGGTGCTCTCGATCTTGCCCATCTGGTCGATCTTGGTGGAGCTGTCGTCCAGCCAGTCCTTGTACGACCGCTTGTCCAGGTTCTCCAGGCCGTTGGTGGAGTCCAGGGCGCGGCTGGCGTAGGTGTCGGCGGACTGGATCGTCGTGTTGTTGTCGCCGATGGGCTCCAGGAGCTCCACGGCGCTGGTCTTGCCGTAGATGGACTGGAAGCTCTTGAGCTCGGACTCCTCGCTCTCCAGGGCCGACTGGGCGTACAGCCGGTCGTTCTCGGAGAGGTCACCGAAGGACGTCTTGTTCGCGGGCAGGGCCGCGGCGAGGACGGCGCGCTGGATGGAGGCGTACTCCTTGGCGGCGGAGAAGGCCGCCAGGGAACGCGTCCGCTGGATCATGTCGGGGTTGCTGGTGGCCTGGGCCATGTCCTGCGAGAGGTCCAGCAGCTGCGTGATGAGGCGGTGGTAGGCCTCCACGGTCTGGGTGGAGTTGTCCTTGGCCTCGTAGGCGTTGTTGCGGACCTTCTCGATCTCGCGAAGGCTGGCCACCAGGAGCACCACGTTGTCGCGGATACCTTGCAGGCCGCTGCCCTGGTCGCCGATCTCCTCCGAGGAGTCGACGAAGTCCTCGATGGCGCGGTCGGACTTGTCCCGCAGACCCTTGATCGTGTAGTCGCTCGCGCTGGAGCCGTGCGCCAGCGGGCCGGCCGACTGGTCACGCTCGTTCTGCAGCGCCTCGGCCAGAGCCGTGGCCTGCTTGGTCATGTCCGTCAGCAGCTTCATGTTCTCGAGCTGCTGGATGTCGTTGACGTTGTCGCTGATGCGCAGGGCGCCCAGCGAGGTGGCCGCGACGACGGGCAGCGCGAGCAGTGACACCAGGCGCGTGGAGATACGCCAGTTGCGCAGCGCTATTCGCGAGCCGGGCCCGCTCGGGCCCTTCGGCGGCTTGACCGTCGGGGCGGTGGGGTTCGGGGCCCCGGAGGGCGTCGCGCCGGGGCGCGCACCTCCGTCGCCGGATGCCACCTGGCCCGGGTTCTGGGCGTGCTGGGGCGAGGAACTGCCATTGCCGGGAGCAGTCCCGCCCTGCGGCTCCGGCTCCGCCGAAGCACTGCCATCCCTCTTGAAACGTCCCTGCACTAGCGTCGCAACCTCTGGACCAGGCACCCTCCGCGTGAACGGACGGCACGGTGTCGGCGTACTGAGGGGCGTCCTGAATTACGCCCCCCGATGGTCGTGAGTGACCGGCGCTGGTTCCCCCTCTCGCCGCCACTCGGCGCTCGGTGCGCCCCCTGTGCGCCGGCTCGATCCTGCGGCGGTCCGTGAGATTCCAGCACAGTGCCGGATCTCCAACAAGGGCAGTGGGTCAGGCCGTGACCTACGTGACACCACGTGAGGGCGGAGTCACCGGTCGTAGAAAGTGATCCGGACGATAACGGACGTATGCCTACGGATCGTTGAGGTGACGGGGGTGTCCCAGTCGCCATGATCAGGAGCGGAATGATGGCTTCAGGGGGTCAATGTCCGTTTCGTTGGGGTGGGTTGCGGCTCGGAATTGTCCGCTTTGCCCCTGGGGTCGTGAGCAAACTCACACGCGGATCATGGGGTCTTCCGCGCTTCGGAGGGGAATTGCATGTTTAGCCTGACGCTTTACATGACGTAACACTTTGACAACCCGCGTCTGCGCGAGGGTCCTTCGGGACTCCGCCGACGCCCGAGGACGACAAGGTCCACTACAACCGTGAAGACGACGATGATGTTCCGCAACATAGCCAACCCGCGGCGCACGACGCTGGCGCACCTCGAGGACGCCGACGAACTGCAGACCCCGGAGCTCCCGGAGCACTCCGTCGACCTCCCGACCCAGACGGCCAACCCGCGCCGCACGGTCCTGATGGAGATCCCGGTCACCGCTGCCGCCGAGTAGATCACAGCCGTACGACCACCAGGGCGCCCACGCTCATCCGCGGGGCGCCCTCGGTAATGCGCGCGGCACCCGCCCCTGACCGCGTTAGCCTGGAGCGTCAGACTCCAGCCAGCTCAGTTAAGGGGCGCAAGGATCCCGTGCGCATCGCCAGATTCTCCATCGACGGGAACGTCGCCTTCGGCGCGGTCGAGGGCGACAAGCCGGACGAGCTCGTCCTCGACATCATCAAGGGCATCCCGTTCGCCGACTTCGAGCTCTCCGGCACGAAGGTCCCGCTGAGCAAGGTCCGGCTGCTGCCGCCGGTGCTCCCCAACAAAGTCGTGGCCTACGGCCGCAACTACGCGGAGCACGCCCGCGAACTCGGCAACGACGTCCCGGACGTCCCGTTCGCCTTCTTCAAGCCGTCCACCTCGGTGATCGGCCCCGGCGACGAGATCCAGTACCCGTCCTTCTCCGAGGAGCTCCACCACGAGGCCGAGCTGGCCGTGGTCATCGGCCGCATGTGCCGCGAGGTCCCGCGCGAGCGCGTCAAGGACGTCATCCTCGGCTACACCTGCGCCCTCGACGTCACCGCCCGTGACGTGCAGCGGCGCGAGAAGCAGTGGGCCAGGGCCAAGGGCTTCGACACCTCCTGCCCGCTCGGCCCCTGGGTGGAGACCGACCTCGACCCGAGCGACCTCACCATCCAGCTCACGGTCAACGGCCAGCAGCGCCAGCTCGGCCGCACCAGCGAGATGATCCACCCGATCGAGGATCTGATCGTCAACATCACCGAGGCCATGACGCTGCTCCCCGGCGACGTGATCCTCACGGGCACCCCGGCAGGCGTCGGACCGCTCACCGTCGGCGACGAGGTCGCCGTCACCATCGAAGGCATCGGCACTCTCACCAACAAGGTTGTCAAGCGTGGCTAGCGCACCCGTCCGCGTACGTTTCTGCCCCTCGCCCACCGGTAACCCCCACGTGGGCCTGGTCCGCACCGCCCTGTTCAACTGGGCGTTCGCCCGGCACCACCAGGGCACCCTGGTCTTCCGCATCGAGGACACCGACGCGGCCCGCGACTCCGAGGAGTCCTACCAGCAGCTGCTCGACTCGATGCGCTGGCTGGGCTTCGACTGGGACGAGGGCCCCGAGATCGGCGGCCCGCACGCGCCCTACCGCCAGTCGCAGCGCATGGACCTCTACAAGGACGTCGCCGCCAAGCTCCTGGACGCCGGCCACGCCTACCACTGCTACTGCTCCCAGGCCGAGCTGGACGAGCGCCGCGAGGCCGCCCGCGCCGCCGGCAAGCCCTCGGGCTACGACGGCCACTGCCGCGACCTGAGCGCCGAGCAGGTCGAGGCCTACCGCGCCGAGGGCCGCGAGCCGATCGTCCGCTTCCGCATGCCCGACGAGACGATCACCTTCACGGACCTGGTCCGCGGCGAGCTGACCTTCACCCCGGAGAACGTCCCGGACTACGGCATCGTCCGCGCGAACGGCGCCCCGCTCTACACCCTGGTCAACCCGGTCGACGACGCCCTGATGGAGATCACCCACGTCCTGCGCGGCGAGGACCTGCTCTCCTCCACCCCCCGCCAGATCGCCCTCTACAAGGCGCTGATCGAGCTGGGCGTCGCCAAGGGCATCCCGCAGTTCGGCCACCTGCCGTACGTCATGGGCGAGGGCAACAAGAAGCTCTCCAAGCGTGACCCGCAGGCGTCCCTCAACCTCTACCGCGAGCGCGGCTTCCTGCCCGAGGGTCTGCTCAACTACCTGTCCCTGCTGGGCTGGTCGCTCTCGGCGGACCAGGACATCTTCACCACCGACGAGCTGATCGCGGCCTTCGACATCGCGGACGTGAACCCCAACCCGGCGCGCTTCGACCTGAAGAAGTGCGAGGCGATCAACGCCGACCACATCCGCCTGCTGGACGTGAAGGACTTCACCGAGCGCTGCGCCCCCTGGCTCCAGGCACCGTTCGCGCCCTGGTCGCCGGAGGAGTTCGACGAGGCGAAGTGGCAGGCGATCGCCCCGCACGCCCAGACCCGTCTGAAGGTCCTGTCGGAGATCACCGACAACGTCGACTTCCTCTTCCTGGCGGAGCCGGTCTTCGACGAGCCGTCCTGGACGAAGGCGATGAAGGAGGGCAGCGACGCGCTCCTGGCCACGGCCCGCGAGAAGCTCGACGCGGCCGACTGGACCTCCGCGGAGTCGCTGAAGGAGGCCGTCCTGGCCGCCGGCGAGGCCCATGGCCTCAAGCTCGGCAAGGCCCAGGCCCCGGTCCGCGTCGCCGTCACCGGCCGCACCGTCGGCCTGCCGCTCTTCGAGTCCCTGGAGATCCTGGGCAAGGAGGCGACGCTGGCCCGCATCGACGCGGCCCTGGCGAAGCTGGCGGCGTAGCCGAATCGCCGGACGCGCCCGCGCGGCCCGGGTTACCGTCGGATCATGAGCATTCACGCCGTGATCTGGGATGTGGACGACACTCTCTTCGACTACACCACGGCGGACCGCGAGGGCATGCGCCTGCATCTGACGGCCGAGGGCCTGCTCACCGGGGACGAGACTCCGGAGCAGGCCCTCGTGCGTTGGCGGACGATCACCGACGCGCAGTGGGCGCGTTTCTCGGCCGGCGAGGTGTCCTTCGAGGACCAGCGCCGCGACCGCGTACGGGTGTTCCTGGGCGAGCCGCTGACCGACGCCGAAGCCGACGCCTGGTTCCGGCGTTACCTGGCCCACTACGAGACCGTCTGGGCCCTGTTCCCGGACGTCCTGCCGACTCTGGACGCCCTGGCCGCCAGCCACCGGCATGCCGTGCTGTCCAACTCCAGCATCCACGTCCAGGACCACAAGCTGCGCGTCCTCGGTGTGCACGACCGCTTCGAGGCGATCCTGTGCGCCGCCGAACTCGGCGTCTCCAAGCCGGAGGCCGCCGCCTTCCTCGCCGCCTGCGACGCCCTGGACCTCGCCCCGCACGAGGTGGCGTACGTCGGGGACCACCCGGAGATCGACGGCCGGGGTGCCGCCGACGCCGGGCTGCTGTCGGTGTGGATCAACCGTGCCGGCGGGTACGCCGACGTCGACCCACCCGTCGGGCCGCACCGCATCGCCACCCTCGCCGAACTCCCCGCGCTCCTCGGCGCGGATACCCGTTTTGGAGCCCCGTCCACCTTCGGGTAATGTTCTTCCTGCGCCGAGGGGAGCGGGCCGAAAGGCCGGAAACCCACAGCGCGAAACTAGAACAAGATCCCCTTCGGGGCTTGCGTTCCAGTGGCCTATGGTGTAATTGGCAGCACGACTGATTCTGGTTCAGTTAGTCTTGGTTCGAGTCCAGGTAGGCCAGCTCGCAGAGCTCATCTGCAAAGCCCCCGTTGTGTAGCGGCCTAGCACGCTGCCCTCTCAAGGCAGTAGCGCCGGTTCGAATCCGGTCGGGGGTACAGATCCTTCCCGCGAAGGTGGCTCGGGTAGCTCCCACCACCCTCGATGCAGGATCGCTAGGGCCCCCGTTGTGTAGCGGCCTAGCACGCCGCCCTCTCAAGGCGGTAGCGCCGGTTCGAATCCGGTCGGGGGTACTGACTGGTCTAAACCACATTGGTCTATGGTGTAATTGGCAGCACGACTGATTCTGGTTCAGTTAGTCTTGGTTCGAGTCCAGGTAGACCAGCTCGGACCTGCGGTGATGAAAACATTCAACGCCGACAGGCTCCACGCCCCCGTTGTGTAGCGGCCTAGCACGCCGCCCTCTCAAGGCGGTAGCGCCGGTTCGAATCCGGTCGGGGGTACGTAGAGGAAGGCCCTCCACTTCGGTGGGGGGCCTTCGCCGTTCCCCGGGGCCGGCTCCCGCCGCCCTACTCGAAGCCGTACCGCCGCGTCGACTCCTCCTCCTGCGCCAGCCGGTGCAGGGCTTGCAGCATCGGCTCGACGAGCACCGCGCCCAGCACCGCCACCTCCGCCTTCTCCGCCTCCGAGACATGCGACTCCATGAACTCCATGTCCAGCTCGGCGACTTGGCGCATCAGCCGGGCGTACGGCACGAGCGTCTCGGGACTCCAGTCGTAGCCGAGCCGGCGCAGCGCGGCCGCCGCCACCACGAGGGAGCGGAAGGACGGCGAGACGCTCGTCATGGCCTGGGCGTTGGCCCACCCCAGCGTCCTGAGCAGCTCCTCCATCGCGACCCGCGCGCCCTGCACGAACTCGTCGTCCGCGTCCGGCTCCGGCACCTGCGGCAGGGCCCAGACCGCCGCGCCCAGGCGCATCGCGCGGGGCAGGGAGTCGTCGTCGACGTGCCCCAGCACCTCCTTCACCGTCGCCACCGGCACCCGGCCGACCTGGATCATCGCCCGGATCAGCCGCAGCCGGCGCAGGTGCTCCTCGTCGTACTCGGCGGTGGTCGTGTTGATCTGGCGGCCCGGGGTCAACAGCCCTTCGCGCAGGTAGTACTTGATCGTCGCCGTGGACACCCCACTGCGCTCGCTCAGTTCGGCCAGCCGCATGTCTTGCGCCCTTCATTGGGGAGTGTCACTATCCAAGCATCGTCCAGAAGGATAGCGCCGCTGTCCGACGAGGGAGCCGTGGGGGAGCCGTGTTCGCGAAGCCGGTACTGGGACGGACGACCGCCGAAGCCGAGGGGGACGTGGTGGTCCTGCTCATCGGGATGCGCATCAACCACTTCTGGGCGGTGCACCAGTGGGGGTTGGTGATGCTGTCGATGTTCCGCATGCTGGCGGAGCTCGCCAAGGACCCGAGCCGGGGGCTGCTGGGCAAGGTGATGCTGACGGCGTCGCCGCGGACGTACTACATCGTCCAGTACTGGGAGTCCAAGGAGAAGCTCTACGCCTACGCCCACGCCCCGGAGATGCGCCACCACCCCGTCTGGGCGCTCCTCAACCGCAAGGAGCGGGAGGGCAAGGTCAAGGGCCATGTGGGGATCTGGCACGAGGCCTATGTGGTGCCCGAGGGGTCGTACGAGGCGATCTACGGGGACATGCCCGCGTTCGGGCTCGCCGCGGCGCACGGGCAGGTGCCGCTGGAGCGGCGGGGGCGCTACGCCAAGGACCGGTTCGCGCACCGGTCGGCGAAGGCGGCCGGGAAGACCGGCTGACACGGGGGGATCGGGGGAACGGAGGGGCCTGCCGCGGCGTTGGGGCAGGCCCCTCCGTCGATGTCCCGGTCCGGGGTCAGCCCGTGCGGCGCAGGGCCTCGGAGAGGCGGGCCGCGGCGTCGATGACCGCCTGGGCGTGCATACGGCCCGGGTGGCGCGTCAGACGCTCGATGGGACCGGAGACGGACACGGCGGCCACGACCCGGTTGGAAGGCCCGCGTACGGGCGCTGAGACGGACGCGACGCCCGGCTCGCGCTCACCGATCGACTGGGCCCAGCCGCGGCGCCTGACACCCGACAGGGCCGTCGCCGTGAAGCGGGCGCCCTGGAGGCCGCGGTGCAGGCGCTCCGGCTCCTCCCAGGCCATCAGGATCTGGGCCGAGGAGCCGGCCTTCATCGTGAGCGTCGAGCCGACCGGGACGGTGTCCCGCAGGCCGGACAGGCGCTCCGCCGCGGCGACGCAGATACGCATGTCGCCCTGGCGGCGGTAGAGCTGGGCGCTCTCGCCCGTGACGTCACGGAGATGCGTCAGGACCGGGCCCGCCGTGGCGAGGAGCCGGTCCTCGCCGGCCGCCGCGGCCAGTTCCGCGAGACGTGGGCCGAGAATGAAACGGCCCTGCATGTCGCGCGCCACCATACGGTGGTGTTCCAAAGCCACGGCCAGCCGGTGGGCCGTGGGTCTTGCCAGTCCGGTGGCCGCCACAAGCCCCGCGAGGGTGGCCGGACCGGACTCCAGGGCGCTGAGGACAAGGGCTGCCTTGTCCAGAACGCCGACGCCGCTACTGTTGTCCATGAAACGATACTCACGTCTCACTCTGTGAAACGCAAGTTCCTTTTTTCGTGAGACGCGCAACCCTTGGATGCACAGCGGCCCGCGGACCAAACGGGCCTGGCGGCGGCTGCCCGGGAATCCAGGGGTGCGGGCGCCGCTTCCGGAAGATCTCTAGTTGGGCCGGCGCACCTCTTGCCGGCCGGAGGGAAAGCGATGGGTAGGACACTCGCGGAGAAGGTCTGGGACGACCACGTCGTCCGGCGCGCCGAGGGCGAGCCCGACCTCCTCTTCATCGATCTGCATCTGCTGCACGAGGTGACCAGCCCGCAGGCCTTCGACGGCCTCCGCAAGAGCGGTCGCCAGGTGCGCCGCCTCGACCTCACCATCGCGACCGAGGACCACAACACCCCGACCCTCGACATCGACAAGCCCATCGCCGACCCGGTCTCCCGGGTCCAGCTGGAGACGCTGCGCAAGAACGCCGCCGAGTTCGGCGTGCGCCTGCACCCGCTGGGCGACGTCGAGCAGGGCGTCGTGCACGTCGTCGGCCCCCAGCTGGGGCTGACCCAGCCCGGCATGACGGTCGTCTGCGGCGACTCCCACACCTCCACGCACGGCGCCTTCGGCGGTCTGGCTTTCGGCATCGGCACCTCCCAGGTCGAGCACGTGCTGGCCACCCAGACGCTGCCGCTGGTCCGCCCGAAGACCATGGCCATCACGGTCAACGGCGAACTGCCCGAGGGCGTCACCGCCAAGGACCTGATCCTGGCGATCATCGCCAAGATCGGCACCGGCGGCGGCCAGGGCTACGTCCTGGAGTACCGCGGCTCCGCCATCGAGAAACTCTCGATGGAGGCCCGCATGACCATCTGCAACATGTCGATCGAGGCCGGTGCCCGCGCGGGCATGATCGCCCCCGACCAGACCACCTTCGACTACCTCGAGGGCCGCGTGCACGCCCCCAAGGGCGAGGACTGGGACGCGGCCGTCGCGTACTGGAAGACCCTGAAGACGGACGAGGACGCGGAGTTCGACGCCGAGGTCGTCATCGAGGCCGCCGAACTGTCGCCGTTCGTCACCTGGGGCACCAACCCCGGTCAGGGCGCGCCGCTTTCGGCGGACGTCCCCGATCCTGCTTCGTACGAAGACGCTTCGGAGCGCCTCGCCGCCGAAAAGGCCCTGGAATACATGGGGTTGGAGGCCGGGCAGCCGCTGCGCTCCATCAAGGTGGACACCGTCTTCGTAGGTTCGTGCACCAACGGCCGTATCGAGGACCTGCGCGCCGCCGCCGAGCTCCTCAAGGGCCGCAAAGTCGCCGACGGCGTACGGATGCTGGTCGTTCCCGGCTCCGCGCGGGTCGGTCTCCAGGCCGTCTCCGAGGGTCTGGACGTGGTCTTCAAGGACGCCGGCGCCGAATGGCGGCACGCGGGCTGCTCGATGTGTCTGGGCATGAACCCCGACCAGCTGGCCCCGGGTGAGCGCTCCGCCTCCACCTCCAACCGCAACTTCGAGGGACGGCAGGGCAAGGGCGGCCGTACGCACCTGGTCTCGCCGCAGGTCGCCGCCGCGACCGCCGTGCTGGGCCACCTGGCCTCGCCCGCCGACCTGTCCGACGCCCCTGTCGCCGCTGGAGTCTGATCAGTCATGGAAGCATTCACCACGCACACCGGCCGGGCCGTCCCGCTGCGCCGCAGCAACGTCGACACCGACCAGATCATCCCTGCTCACTGGCTCAAGAAGGTCACCCGGGACGGGTTCGAGGACGGGCTGTTCGAGGCCTGGCGCAAGGACGAGACGTTCATCCTCAACCAGCCCGAGCGCAAGGGCGCGACCGTCCTGGTGGCCGGCCCCGACTTCGGCACCGGCTCCTCCCGCGAGCACGCCGTGTGGGCGCTGCAGAACTACGGCTTCAAGGCCGTCATCTCCTCCCGGTTCGCCGACATCTTCCGCGGCAACTCGCTCAAGAACGGCCTGCTCACGGTGGTTCTGGACCAGAAGATCGTGGAATCGCTCCAGGAACTGAGCGAGAACGACCCCGAGGCCGAGATCACGGTCGACCTGGAGGCCCGTGAGGTGCGGGCCGAGGGCATCACGGCGAGCTTCGAGCTGGACGAGAACTCCCGCTGGCGGCTGCTGAACGGGCTGGACGACATCTCCATCACCCTCCAGAACGAGGCCGACATCGCCGCGTACGAGGCCAAGCGGCCCTCGTTCAAGCCGCGGACGCTCGAGGTCTGACCGCACCCCTCGCGCGACACGAACCGCGCCCCTCGCGCGGCACAACTGAACAGGTCGAGTTTCGGCCACCGAACACCCCCCGCTGTACCCCCGATCAGCCCGATCGGGGGTACAGCCGTGTCTGCACCCGAACGGCCCTGCGCCCGCCCGAAACGCTTCTCAACTTCCCACGTTAGAAGGGGTGTTGCAGGGGTACGCGAGGGGCGTGGCCGTGGCTTCGGCGCGCGCCCGGAAGGCCGTTTGAGGCGGCAGTTGCACCCTGAGCGGGCGACAACTCGCCCCAGATGGCACAATCTGTGCATGGAACACGACGGCCAACTCAAGCTCTATGCGGCGGTCGCGGACCAACTCAAGGAAGCGCACACAAGGGTGCGCGCACTGCAAGTCCCGGAGGGCGTACGGATGGCGCTGACCCGGAAGCTGCTGGTCATTACGGCCGCGGCCAAGCACGATCTCGCCGATGCGGCAAGGCGTCTGGAGGCCTTCACGGCGGACCTCGACGCGGGTCGATTCCCCGAAGAGGAACGCTGAGCAAGTCCGAGACAGCCGAACCCGTTGCGGCACAAGGGTGATAAGCCCGTTTCGTGTTTGATTTGCGGTATATATCTGCCTAACGTGCGAAAAAGCCTGAACAGTTTCGTTCGGGCGATGTCTCCGAAGGGGAAGACGTGAACAAGGCGCAGCTCGTAGAAGCGATTGCCGACAAGGTCGGTGGCCGTCAGCAGGCCGCCGACGCGGTCGACGCGGTCCTGGACGCCATCGTCCGCGCGACCGTGGCGGGGGACCGGGTCTCGGTCACCGGCTTCGGTTCGTTCGAGAAGGTCGACCGCCCGGCCCGGTACGCCCGCAACCCCCAGACGGGCGAGCGGGTTCGGGTCAAGAAGACCTCCGTTCCGCGCTTCCGTGCGGGCCAGGGCTTCAAGGACCTGGTGAGCGGCACGAAGAAGCTCCCGAAGAACGACGTCGCGGTCAAGAAGGCCCCCAAGGGCAGCCTGACCGGTGGGGCTTCCGCCACGGTCAAGAAGGCGGCCGCGAAGAAGGCCGCCCCGGCGAAGAAGGCGACCGCCGCCGCCAAGAAGACCACGGCGAAGAAGACGACCGCCAAGAAGACCACGGCGACCGCCAAGAAGACCACGGCGAAGAAGACGACGGCCAAGAAGACCACGGGCGCCGCCAAGACCACCGCCGCGAAGAAGACCACCGCCAAGAAGGCGACGGCCAAGAAGGCCCCGGCGAAGAAGGCGACCGCCAAGAAGGCGCCCGCCGCGAAGTCGACGGCCCGCAAGACCACCGCCAAGAAGGCCACCGCCCGCAAGAGGTAAAAGCGAGCGGTACTCACGCGCCGGGCCGGACTCCGTACTGGGAGTCCGGCCCGCGGCGCGTTCTCGTGCCGAGGGGGCTCAGAAGGTCTGCAACGTCACGAGGGTGACCTTGCTGTCTTCCAGCTCGATCCGTACCCGCTGCCCGGGTCGCAGCAGCCGCAGGCCGCCCGCGTCGAACGCCGGGGCGTCGAAGGGGACCGGCGTGCCGTCGTCCAGCAGCACGCTGCCGGTGCGGGTCTCGGCGTCGTAGGTGTATGCGGTGGCCTGCATGGTCGTCAGCGTAGCCCTTGGGGGCCGGGAATCAGCAGGCCCGCTGAGACGGCCGCCGTCCGCGGCCCCACCCCCAGTGCCAGTGCCGCCCGCAGGTCCTCGCCGGTGTCCACGTCCTGGCGTACCGAGTCGACGCCCGGGAGAGCCAGCTCCACCGCCCCCGACGCGCGATGGCGGGCCCGGGAGTCCGTTCCGAAAGCCGGGCGCAATTCCTGGCCCTCGCGGACCGCCAGGAGTGTCGTGCCTATTGCCGCCGCGTCCGGGAGGAATGCGCGCGGGAATTCCGCCGCCGCGTCCAGGACCCGGGCCAATTCCAGGGGGCGCAGGGCCGGCAGATCGGCATTGAGGGCCGCTACGGCACTTCGGGGCTGTGCGGCCCGTACGGTCGCCGCCCCGTACGCCAGCGCCGCGTTCAGGCCGCCGCGGGGCTCGTCGGGGACGATTCGGGCGCCCAGGGCGGACAGCTCGCGGCCGGCCAGCGGGTCGTCCGTGACTACTGCCACATCCCCGACCGCCCGGGAGGCCAGCGCCGCCGCCACCGTGTCCTGGGCGAAGGCGAGGGCGAGGCCCGGGCGCAGCCCGTCCCCGGCGGTGTCCGAGAGCCTGCTCTTGGCCCGCTCCAGGGGCTTCAGGGGTATGACCAAGGTCCACTGCACGAGCGTTCCGTCCCCTCTCTTGTCGCGGCCATTGTCACTCAGCCGTCACCTGGGCCATCTGGCGGTCGTCGCGGCGAGGCGTACGGTGTTCTCGACAGACCGGCGGCCTGGGGCGACACTTGTGCGGCCCTCAAGGCCCCTAGAGGAAGGTGTCCGCGTGCCCCGCCGCAGAATCGGCTTCTGGTACCGCTTGGCAGCGGTGATCGCCAAACCGCCGCTGGTGGTTCTGATCAAGCGGGACTGGCGCGGAATGGAGAACATTCCGGCTGATGGCGGATTTATCACCGCGGTGAACCACAATTCGCACATCGATCCCTTCGCGTACGCGCACTTTCAGTACAACACCGGCCGCGTTCCGCGATTCCTCGCGAAGAGCGGACTTTTCAAGAAGGGATTCGTCGGTGCCTTCATGCGCGGCACCGGACAGATCCCCGTCTACCGCGAGACCACGGACGCGCTGAGCGCCTTCCGCGCCGCGATCGACGCCGTGGAGCGCGGCGAGTGCGTCGCGTTCTACCCCGAGGGCACCATCACCCGGGACCCCGCACAGTGGCCGATGACGGGCAAGACCGGCGCGGCACGGGTGGCCCTTCAGACCAAGTGCCCGGTGATCCCGGTCGCGCAGTGGGGCGCCAACGAACTGCTGCCGCCGTACGCCAAGAAGCTCAACCTCCTTCCGCGCAAGACCTCGCGGGTCCTCGCGGGCCCCCCGGTGGACCTGACGCCGTTCTACGACAAGGAGATGACCCCGGACCTCCTGAAGGACGCCACCGAGGTCATCATGGCCGCCGTCACCCGCCAGCTGGAGGAGATCCGCGGCGAGAAGGCGCCCGCCACGCCCTACGACCCGCGCAAGGAGCGGATCGAGCAGCGCCGGCGGAGTCAGGCCGAGGCCGGCCGCGAGGAGGAGAGCGCCAAGTGAGCACGACCGTCAAGGCGGCTGTCTTCGGTACCGGATCATGGGGCACCGCCTTCGGCATGGTCCTCGCCGACGCGGGCTGCGAGGTCACCCTGTGGGGCCGTCGCGCCGAACTCGCGGAAGCCGTCAACTCCACGCGTACGAACCCGGACTACCTTCCCGGCGTCGAACTCCCGGTGAACCTGCGGGCGACGACGGACGCCGCGGAGGCCGCGCGCGACGCCGACTTCACCGTGCTCGCCGTCCCCTCGCAGACGTTGCGCGGCAACCTCGCCGAGTGGGTTCCGGTGCTCGCGCCGAACACCGTCCTCGTGTCGCTGATGAAAGGCGTCGAGCTCGGCTCCGCCATGCGGATGAGCGAGGTGATCGAGGACGTCGCCAAGGTGGGGCAGGACCGCGTCGCCGTGGTCACCGGACCCAACCTCGCGCGCGAGATCGCCGCCCGGATGCCGGCCGCCGCGGTGGTCGCGTGCACCGACGAGGCGGTCGCGCAGAAACTCCAGTCCGCTTGCCACACGCCCTACTTCAGGCCGTACACCGAGACGGACGTGGTCGGTTGTGAGCTCGGCGGCGCGGTGAAGAACGTCATCGGGCTCGCCGTCGGCATCGCGGACGGCATGGGGCTCGGCGACAACGCCAAGGGCTCGCTCATCACGCGCGGCCTCGCGGAGACCGCGCGGCTCGGTGTCGCGCTCGGCGCCGATCCGCTCACCTTCGCCGGACTCGCCGGTCTCGGCGACCTGGTGGCGACCTGCTCCTCGCCGCTCTCGCGCAACCACACCTTCGGCACCAACCTCGGCAAGGGCATGACCCTCCAGGAGACCATCGCGGTCACCAAGCAGACCGCCGAGGGCGTCAAGTCCTGTGAGTCCGTGCTGGATCTGGCGCGCAGGCACAACGTCGACATGCCGATCACCGAGACGGTCGTCGCCATCGTGCACGAGGGCAAGCCTCCGGTGGTCGCCGTCAAGGAGCTGATGTCGCGCAGCGCGAAGCCCGAGCGACGCTGAGCGACGCCTGGGCGACGCCACTCCGGCCACGCTGTATCGGGGCTCTACCAACGGGTACTCTCAACGCGATATGAGCACCGAGAACCTCCCCCAGAGCCCTGAGCAGCCGCCTCGCAAGCCGCGCGTGGCCGTCGTGTTCGGCGGGCGCAGCTCCGAACACGGGATCTCCGTGGTCACCGCCGGCGCCGTCCTGAAGGCCATCGACCGGACCAAGTACGACGTCCTGCCGATCGGCATCACCCAGGACGGCCGTTGGGCGCTCACCGCCGACGAACCGGACCGCATGGCGATCACCGAGCGCCGTACGCCCAACGTCGACGAGCTGGCCGAGTCGCATGAGGGCGGCGTGGTGCTCCCCGTCGACCCCGCGAACCGTGAAGTCGTGTACAGCGAACCGGGATCGGTGCCCAAGGCCCTCGGTGAGGTCGACGTCGTCTTCCCCGTCCTGCACGGCCCCTACGGCGAGGACGGCACCCTCCAGGGTCTGCTGGAGCTCTCCGGTGTCCCGTACGTCGGCTCGGGCGTGCTCGCCTCGGCCGTCGGTCAGGACAAGGAGTACATGAAGCGGGTGTTCACCTCCTTCGGGCTCAACGTCGGTCCGTACGTGGTGATCCGGCCCCGCGAGTGGGAGCAGGACGAGTCGGCCGCCCGCAGGAAGATCGTCGACTTCGCCGGCGAGCACGGCTGGCCGCTGTTCGTGAAGCCCGCGCGCGCGGGTTCGTCGATCGGCATCACCAAGGTCGACGACCTGTCCGGGCTCGACGAGGCGATCGCCGAGGCCCAGCGGCACGACCCGAAGATCCTCGTCGAGGCGGCGCTGCGCGGCCGGGAGATCGAGTGCGGCGTCCTGGAGTTCGAGGACGGCCCGCGTGCCTCGGTGCCCGCGGAGATCCCGCCGCCGGACGCGCACGCGTACTACGACTTCGAGGCCAAGTACATCGACTCCACCCCGGGCCTCGTGCCGGCGCCGCTGACGCCGGAGGAGACCGCCGAGGTGCAGCGGCTCGCGGTGGACGCCTTCGACGCGGCCTCCTGCGAGGGGCTGGTCCGCGCGGACTTCTTCCTCACCGAGGACGGCGAGTTCGTCATCAACGAGATCAACACGATGCCGGGCTTCACGCCGATCTCGATGTACCCGCAGATGTGGCAGGCGACCGGGATCGGCTACCCGGAGCTGGTGGACCGGCTGATCCAGGCGGCCCTGCGGCGCTCCACCGGGCTCCGCTAGGAGCCACGGCGGTCACTTCCCGTAGGGGATCGCCTTCTTGATCGACGCGGCCATGTCGGTCAGCATCCCCGCGGTGTCGCGGTCCTTCGGGACCGTCACCTCGACGTACACCTTGCGATTGGCCGTGGTGAAGCGGGTCGATCCGTCGTCCTGCTTCTCCATGAGCCACTCCACGCCGTTCACCTCACCCGCGATCGCGTCCGGGTCGCTCCCGGTGGCCACCTTGGGGTCGACCATCTTCGGCGGCCGGGTGACACCGCAGCGCAGTATGATCGCCGGGCTTCCCCAGCCCGCCGTCAGCGCGGACGCGGGCTCGGGATCGTGCCGGTCGAGACCGTCGACCTTGTCCGGCAGGACACTGTCCAGGTTTCGGCACAGCTTCGCGACTTCGGCCGTGGGGCTGGGAACCGTCACCGAGTCGCTGTCGTCTGCTGATGAGCAACCTGTGGTGATGATCAGCAGGGCGAGCGCGGGCAGGCCGATGAGCCGGTGACGGAAAGAGTTCACCGGCCAAGGGTAGACGGGGGCTACAGATGGACGACCGGGCAGGTCAGGGTACGGGTGATGCCGTCCACTTGCTGGACCTTGGCGACCACCATCCGGCCGAGGTCGTCGACGGTGTCCGCCTGGGCTCGCACGATCACGTCATAAGGTCCTGTCACGTCCTCGGCCTGGAGCACTCCAGGAATCTTGCTGATCGTCTCGGCGACGGTCGACGCTTTGCCGACCTCCGTCTGGATCAGGATGTACGCCTGTACCACGGAACCTCCAGGGCGGCCACGAGGATCATGTGGGGAAAAGGAACGCCACGGTATCGCGTCGCCGCTCGCCGCGGGGAGACCTGCGGGGGCGCGGACGCCCGTGCCGGGGTGCGGACATGGCAGAAGTTGACGGTCACTTCGACCGTATCGAGGACACTGGTCACGCGCGACCGGGCACGGCAAGGGACAGAAGGGGCGAAAGGGCAATGAAGGGCACTGTTGGTGAGCTCGGGGAGTTCGGGCTCATCAGGGAGCTCACCTCCCGTCTCACCACCACCCCGGCGGTCCGGGTCGGCCCCGGCGACGACGCCGCGGTGGTGGCCGCTCCCGACCGCAGGGTCGTGGCCAGCACCGACATCCTCCTGGAGGGGCGGCACTTCCGCCGGGACTGGTCCACGGCCTACGACGTGGGCCGCAAGGCCGCCGCCCAGAACCTCGCGGACATCGCCGCCATGGGCGCCGTGCCGACGGCCCTCCTGCTCGGCCTGGTCGTCCCGGCCGAACTCCCGGTGACCTGGCCGTCCGAGCTCATGGACGGGCTGCGCGACGAGTGCCAGGTCGCGGGCGCCTCGGTGGTCGGCGGAGATGTCGTACGAGGGGACACGATCATGGTGTCCATCACCGCGCTCGGCGATCTGCGCAACCAGGAGCCCGTCACGCGGGCCGGCGCGCAGCCCGGTGACCTCGTCGCCGTGACCGGCTGGCTGGGCTGGTCCGCGGCCGGGTACGCGGTGCTGTCGCGCGGTTTCCGCTCGCCGCGGGCCTTCGTGGAGGCGCACCGGCGCCCCGAGCCGCCGTATCACGCGGGACCGGCGGCGGCGGGCCTGGGCGCGACCGCCATGTGCGACGTGAGCGACGGGCTGATCGCCGACCTCGGCCACATCGCCGAGGCCAGCAAGGTCCGCATCGACATCCGCTCCGGCGCGATCGACATCCCGTCCCAGATGAACGACATCGGGCAGGCGGTCGGCGTCGACCCCATGCAGTGGGTGCTGACCGGGGGAGAGGACCACGCGATCGTCGCGACCTTCCCGCCGGACGTGAAGCTGCCCGCCCGCTGGAAGGTCATCGGCGAGGTCCTCAACCCCTCGGCGCTGCCCCAGGTGACGGTCGACGGGGCGCCGTGGACGAGCAAGGGCGGCTGGGACCACTTCGGGGACATCGAGTCGTGAAGCCCCCCTGCGTGCTGACGGTCGCGGGCTCCGACTCCGGAGGAGGAGCCGGAATCCAGGCCGACTTGAAGACGATGCTCGCGCTCGGCGTGCACGGCATGAGCGTCGTCACCGCCGTCACCGCGCAGAACTCCCTGGGTGTGCAAGGGGCTTGGCCGCTGCCCGTGGAGGTCGTGCGGGCCCAGTACCGCAGCGTCGTCGACGACATCGGCGTACAGGCCGTGAAGACCGGGATGCTGGCCTCGGCCGAACTCGTCGAGGCGGTGGCCGAGTTGCTCGCCGGGACCGACGCCCCGGCGGTCGTCGACCCGGTCGGGGTGTCGAAGCACGGCGACTCGCTGCTGGCCGCCTCCGCGCTGGAGTCGGTGCGCACCCGACTGCTCCCGGCGGCGACCGTGGCGACCCCGAACCTCGACGAGGTGGCCCAGCTGGCCGGGGTGCATGTCGAGTCCGAGGGGGACCTGCGGCGGGCCGCCGAGGCCGTGCTGTCGTACGGCCCGAAGTGGGTGCTCATCAAGGGCGGTCACCTGGCCGGGGACGCCGTCGATCTGCTGACCGACGGGGCCGAGGAGCACTGGCTGCGGGCGCCGCGGCACGACAACCGGCACACGCACGGGACCGGCTGCACGCTGGCTTCGGCGATCGCGTCGGGGCTGGCGAAGGGGCGGTCCGTGCCCGAGGCGGTCGCGGAGGCGAAGGCGTACGTCACCGCGGCGATCAAGGGCGGGTTCGCGCTGGGGAGCGGGATCGGCCCCGTCGATCATGGATGGCGCTTTCGGTAGTGCGCGGGCACGGCAAAAAGCCGGCCCACCTCTCGGTGGACCGGCTCAGTGCAGCGAACCAGCAGTGGCCGCGCGCTTAGCTGTGCGTCAGCGCGAGACCTTGCCGGCCTTGATGCACGAGGTGCAAGCGTTCACGCGCTTCGGCGTCCCGCCGACCACAGTACGGACGCGCTGGATGTTCGGGTTCCAGCGACGGGACGTACGGCGGTGCGAGTGCGAGATGTTGTTGCCGAAGCCCGGCCCCTTGCCGCAGACGTCGCAGTTGGCAGCCACGGGTCACTCCAAAGACTTCAGATGCACTTACGGTTGGCTCCCGGCAAGCCGGGATCGAGATCGTAGGATCAGAGATCTGAGTGGCGCTGCCAGGGGAATGGCCCGATCGGATCGGGCAACCGGAGCAGCATACAACGACTGCGCCAGTAGAACGAAACTACCATGGCTGCTCAGGGCCCTGCTCCCGGCCCTCTTCCGGTGAACACCTCCCCGGGGTCTACGCTGCGTCCACGTCCAGCAGTCCAAGGAGGCGCAGGTGGCGCAGGTGCCGCAGACATTCTTCGATGCTCTCGCGGTGCGCACCTGGTGCGGTCTCGCGCTGGAGGCGCTCGGGCGGGCGCGCGAGGAGATCGACGCGATCAATGTCTATCCGGTGGCCGACGGCGACACCGGCACCAACCTGTATCTGACCGCGGAGTCCGCCGCGGCGGCCGTCGAGGCCGTCTTCACCGCCTACGACGAGAGCGGTAGGCCCTCGCTGGCCGACGCGGCCCGCGCGATGGCGCACGGCGCCCTCATAGGCGCCCGCGGGAACTCCGGGACGATCCTCGCCCAGCTGTTGCGCGGCATGGCCCAGGTCCTCGCCGACGACAGTGAGGCGTCTCACACCGACGGGACCGGTCTCCGCCTCGCCCTGCGGCGCGCGGCCGACTCGGCGCGCGAGGCCGTGGCCCACCCGGTGGAGGGCACGGTCCTGTCCGTCGCCTCGGCCGCGGCCGACGCCGCCGAGGGGAGCGAGGGCGACTGCGGGGCGGTCGCGCGGGCCGCCTACGAAGGGGCCCGGGCGGCGCTCGCGGTGACCCCGGGGCAGCTGGCGGTCCTGGAGCGGGCCGGGGTGGTCGACGCGGGCGGCCGGGGGCTGGTGGCGGTGCTCGGGGCGCTGGTGGAGACGTTCACCGGGGAGGCGCCCCGAGTGGTGGCGGCCGCTTCCGCCGCGCACGCGCGCGTGGACGGCGTTTCCGACCCTGCGGCCATGGCGGCCGCGGACGAGTGCGCGGACGCGCCCGCGGAAGCCGGCGGACCCGCCTTCGAGGTGATCTACCTCCTGGAGGCGGAGGACGCGGCCGTGGCCCGGTTGAGGACCCGCCTCGACGCCCTGGGGGACTCGCTCGTCGTCGTCGGGGGCGACGGGCTGTGGAACGTCCATGTGCATGTCGACGACGCGGGCGCGGCCGTGGAGGCGGGCGTCGAGGCGGGGCGGCCGTACCGGATCCGGATCACCCACTTCGGGCTCGGTGACGTCCACACGCGCGGGGGTGAGCGGCCGCCCCGGGAGCGGGTGCAGCGGGCGGTCGTCGCCGTCGTGCCGGGCGAGGGGCTGGCCGGGCTCTACACGGAGGCCGGCGCCACCACCGTGCTCGCGCGCCCCGGGGAGCCGCCCGCGAGCGGAGAGATCGTCGAGGCCGTACGACGGGCCCACGCGCGCGAGGTCGTGCTGCTGCCCAACGACGCCGACCTGCGCCACACCGCGGCCGCCGCGGCCGAGCAGGCCCGCACCGAGGGCATCCGGGTCGCCCTGATCCCGACCCGCTCCGCGGTCCAGGGCATCGCCGCGCTCGCCGTGCACGAACCCGGACGCCGCTTCGACGAGGACGTCGTCTCGATGACCTCGGCCGCCGGCGCCACCCGCTACGCCGAGGTCGCCGTCGCCGAACGCCAGTCCTGGACCCTGGCCGGCATCTGTGAGGCGGGCGACGTCCTCGGCCTCATCGAAGGCGACGTGGCGGTGATCGGCTCCGACGTCACCTCCGCCGCCGAGACCGTCCTGGACCGCATGCTGTCGGCGGGCGGCGAGCTCGTGACCCTCGTCCTCGGCGACGACGCCCCCGACTCCATCGCCGACCACCTCGAAGCACGCGTGCGTGAGGCGTACCTCGCCGTCGACACGGTGGTGTACCGGGGCGGACGCCAGGGGGCGCTGCTCCTCATCGGGGTCGAGTAGCGGGTCGCCGGCGGTTGCTGCGGGACGCCCTAGTCGTCCAGCACCTGGAGCATCTGCTGGGCCTCCGCGCAGCGCGCCTGTGCCGTCTCGTCGTCCTCGCCTTCGTCGTACGCCCCCCGGGCCTCGTACGGCTCGTAGTCCTCGTACGCCGCCAGCACCGCACGCGCGCGTGCCGCCGCGCGGTCCGGGCGGCTGAGGTCGGCCTCCAGCCAGCCCGCGGCGAGCTCGGCGCCGGTGCGGCTGTGCAGGGCGTCGTCACCGAGGGACGCGAACACCACGATGGCCTCCGTCATCTGGGCGAGGGCGTCCTCCAGGGCGGCCTGGATCGTCTCGTCCTCCGCGTCCTCGGCGGCCGAACGGGCGAGCAGGTCGCCGTACTGCCGATGGGTGTGCCCGAGTTCGGCGACGAGCCGCTGGCGGGCCTCGTCGGCCACGGAGTCCGCGCCCAGCGCCTCCCCGCACTCCCGCACCGCCTCCGCCATCAGCTCCCGGGCCTCGTCCTGCCCGCCCTCCGCGCGCAGCGCCAGCCACGCGCGGGCGCGCAGCGAGCGGACCAGGCCGTGCACGTCACCGACCTCGCGCCACAGCTCGCCCGCGCGCGTGTACGCCCGGTCGGCCTCGTCGGGCAGCCCCGCCTGGCCGAGGGACTCGCCGGCGAGGTGGGCCAGCGTCGCGTGGTCCTGCTGTTCGGGCCACTCCCGGGCCAGCTCGGCGGCCCGGAGGCGGTGCTCGGCGGCCTCACGGTGTTCGCCGAGCTCGCTCAGACAGTCGCCGAGCCACCACTGCGCCTGGACGACCGCGGCGTCGCCGTGCGTGTCGACGCTCAGGTCGGGCAGCGCCGACTCCAGCACCGCCGCCGCCTCGGCCCACCGGCCCTGCCGCAGCAGGAACCCGCCGAGCAGATGCCGTGCCCAGGCGCCGAGCGTGGGTCCGGCACCGGCCTCGTCGGCCCAGTGCGCCGCCTCCAGGGCCTGCTCGGCGGCCTCCTCGGGCTGTCCCGTGCCGCCGAGCACCTCGGCGAGCTGGAGGTGCAGCTGGGCCCGTCCGGTGGCCTCCAGATACGGTTCGCCGTGCGTCAGCGCCGCCCGCAGCGCCCACTCGGCCTGCCCGATGTCGCCGAGATGGTGGGCGAGCCCGGCCAGCCTGGCCTGGTACTCCACCGCGAACCACGGCAGCCCCGCCGCCACGAACCCCTCCGCGGCCCGCGCGAACAGCCCGGCGGCCCTCGGCAGGTCCCCGGCGTACGCCGCCAGCTCGGCGAGCATGGCCCGCGCCTCGGCGTCCCGCGAGCCGAGCCGTACGTCCTCGCCGGCCCGCCCGTCGACGAGCGCGAGCACCTCCCGGACGGCGGCCTCGGCCTCGGCCAGCACCGACTCCGGCACGGCGCCCTCCTCCTCGGCCGCCTGCACCCGCCGCAGCAGGATCCGCGCCCGCCCCATCAGCACCGACGCCGTCTGCCGTACGCCGGTGCCGTCCTCGGAGTACAGGGCGAGGGCCTCGTCGTACGGCCCCGCGACCGCGGCCAGGGCGCCCTCCACGTCACCGGCGAGGGCCCGCATGAACGCCCCACGCGTGCGTGCCGCGAGCGCCTCTCCCGGATCGCCCGCCGCCGCGTAGAGCTCGGCGGCGTGCTCGAACAGGTCGAGGCCCGCGGGGCCCAGGTCCATCGCCCGGTGGTCGACGATCTCCGCCTGGTCGCGCGGGTCGAGCTCGACGCCCTCCGCGGCCCGCGCGACCGCCGCCCACGCCTCCACGGCGTTCGGCTGGAGGCCGTCGGAGAGGCGGCGCGCCTCGGCGATCAGGGCGGTGAGGTCGGTCTCCGGTGCGGGGGGCGGGGGCGGCGCGGCCGGGGCGGTGGCCTGGCGGGCGGCGCGCACGCCCAACGGCAGCCGCTCGACCAGCGGTTCCTGTGCCATACGCGCGCGTGCCCGGTCGCTGACGTGCGTCGTGCCGTTGCGCCGGTCGAACTGGGCGGCCAGGTCCAGGGCCTCCGCACGCGCGTGTGCCGCGAGTTCGCGGGCCGTCCACGTCCGGCCGGCCGGTCCCGGCACCTGGCGGCCGCCCAGACCGAGGCCGGTCAGCCGGTCCATGAGCAGCGTCACCACGCTCAGGAACTCCAGCTTGCCGCGCGGATGCCCGGTGTCCGTGAAGTACGCCGGGCGCTCCGCGAGCAGCTCCAGACCGCGGGCCTCGTTGCCGGTCAGCGCGCAGAACTCCACATGGTCGGCGTACGCGGAGCGCATGCTCTCCATGGCCCGCACCAGCCGGAAGCCCCGCAGATGGTTGGCCCGCGCCTCGTCCAGACGGCGCAGCCGCAGCAGCGGGACCAGGGAGGAGGCGAGGACCGTGTGCGGCTCGTGCGCGCAGGTGAACTCGCCCTCCAGGACCGGCGCCCACAGCCGCAGCGCCTCCGCGTCCCGGCCCTGCTCCGCCCGCCACCAGCCCTGCCCGTTCAGCTCGCACGCGTGGCAGTCGGCCATGGCGTCCCGGTCGGCGGCCAGCCACGCGGTGAACGCCCGCTCCGCGCGCGCGGTGTCCCCGACATGCGCGGCCACGGTGAACTCGACGCTGCGCACCGCCCGTTCGGAGTGCCCGGCGAGCCGGTAGCGGTGCTCCATCTCGCCGAGCCACTTCTCTATCGAGGCGAGCGGGATGTGCGGCTGGTCGAGCATCCCGGACGACATCCACTTGAAGACCCAGTGCAGCGAGTGGGTCTCGTACTCGTCGAAGTCCTCGGGCCGCTCGTCCCACATGCGCAGCAGGCGCGCGAAGGGGACGAACATCTTGTCCTTCTCGGAGCTGTAGTTGTAGACCTTCAGCTGGTGTCCGAGCGCCTCGATCACGGCGAGCGGGATGTTCAGCTTCTCGGCCTCGGCCAGCAGCTGCTCCGCGCGCGCGTTGCGGGCGGGGCCCTCCGGCTGCTCGCCGTTCTCCGCCATCGCCCGGCGCAGTGCGTCGAAGTCCGCGATCTCCCCCATCAGTGCCCCTCCTCGCCGTTCGTCGCCCACTCCAGCAGTCCGATGAAGGCCCGGTTCAGCAGCGCCGAGTCCGCGGGCCTGAGCGGCCGCTGTGCCATCAGCAGCGCCTGCCCGTACAGGGACTCCGTGGCGGTGCCGATCAGTTCCGGCCCGCGCAGCGAACTGATCCGCCGGATCAGCGGGTTGAGGTGGTTGAGCACCAGCCGCGCGCGGGGGGCGGTGCCGCGCAGCGAGCCCAGGATGCCCGCCCACAGGTCGTCCGCCTGCGCCTCGGCGTCGGCGCGGGCCTGCTCGTGGCGGGCGGCGCGGTCGTCCAGGTGCAGGGCGGGCACGGTGAGCGGGTGGAAGGCGCGCAGGACGACGTCACAGCCCAGCGGGTCGAGCGTGGCCCGGGCGGCGGCCAGGAAGTCGGCCAGCGCCAGCTCCTCCGCCGGGTCGACGGCGTCCAGATGCGCGGTCACGGTGTCCGCGTCCAGCTCCGCCACCACCGTCCCCGGCCGCACCGACGGCAGCGCCTGGACCAGGTCGCTGTCGTACGTGTAACCGCCGTTGACCACCCCGATGCCCTGCGCGGACGCGATCGGCGCGACCTGCCGGAACTCCTCGACGGTCCGGGTGAAGTGCACGACCGGGTGCCGCCGCGCGAACTCCTCCAGGGACAGGTGCCCGTCGGTCGTCTCGAAGGGCAGCCACGGCAGCATCGTGCGCAGCATCTCCGCGTCGTGCCGCGCCAGCGACTTCACGCCCAGGTGGTGCACCGACAAGAACGCCGCCAGCCGTTCCGGATCGCCCGCCGCGAGCCCCGTCAGCCAGGACCGAATCCTTTCCCCGAGCGCCTCCCGTACGGCGGCCAGCGTCTCGTCCTCGTACAGCGCCTCCCGCGACGCGGTGGGCCGCAGACTGTCCGTGTCGAGCACGCACCGCACGAAGAACGCCCAGTCCGGCAGCAGCTGTTCGGCCCGCTCGGTCAGCAGCATCCCCTTGAGGTGGACGCGATGCGTCGCCCGCTGCGCCGGACTCACCGCCGACGGCAGGACGTACGCCACCCCGCGGACGCCCGCGAGCGGCACGTTCAGCTCGATCGAGTCCAGCGGAGTGAACCCGAACAGGTCATGGCAGTGCCGCGCCAGGGCCACCCTTCGGCCCGCGGGGGAGGGGTAGGACCGGTCCCAGGGCGCCGGCAGGTCGGTGACCGCCTCGCCGTCCACCCGTACGTCGTACGGCAGCAGCGCGCCGAAGTCCCGCGCCAGCGCCAGCACCCGCTCCGGGGCCAGCCACTCCCCGGCCCCCGCCCGGGCCGTCAGGTGCACGGTGGTGCCGGGCTCGGGCCGGGCCTCCGGCGCCAGCGTCCGCACGGTGTACGAACCGTCCTCGCTCGCCGTCCACTCCACCGGCGCCGCGTCCGGCGTACGGGCGCTGCGGCTGACCACCCGGATCCGCTCGGCCACCACGAAACAGGCGAGCAGCCCGATGCCGAACTGCCCGAGGAACTCGGACCGCGCCTCCTGGATCCCGTCGGCCCGCTTCGAGCTGCGGCCGATGGTGGCCAGCAGTTCGTGCACGTCCGTCTCGGTGAGACCCACGCCGGAGTCCTCGACCCGCAGGGTGCCGCCCGCCGTGTACAGCCGCACCTTCGCCGGGGCGCCCGGCTGTTCGGCCCGCCGGGCGGTGACGGCGTCCACGGCGTTCTGCAGCAACTCGCGCAGGTAGACCTTCGGACTGGAGTAGAGGTGATGGGAGAGCAGGTCCACCAGACCACGCAGGTCGACCTGGAACGTGTGGGACGGAGAAGCCTGGGATGACGGTGAGGTCTGGGAGTCCATCGCAACGGCGCCGTGGGCGGGGGACGGTCTACGGCGCGGGGTCGGGCGGTCCCGGTGGGGCGGTGACCGCGGAAGGGATGGCCGGAGGCGCGCCATCCTAAAGCCGGAACAGCCCGCCTGACCAGGTGTTTCGCAAGACGTATACGGCATTGTCAGTGCGGTGGTGTGCAATGGATCTCGTGCCCGCACTCGAAGAACCACTGAAAAAGGTGCTCGGCCCACCCACCGCGAAGGTGATGGCCGAGCACCTCGGCCTGCACACCGTCGGCGACCTCCTGCACCACTACCCGCGCAGATACGAGGAGCGGGGCCAGCTCACGCACCTGGCCGACCTCCCCATGGACGAGCACGTCACCGTGGTGGCGATGGTCGCCGACGCCCGCCTGCACACCTTCGCCTCCGCCAAGGCCCCGCGAGGCAAGGGCCAGCGCCTCGAAGTGACCATCACGGACGGCAACGGCCGCCTCCAACTCGTCTTCTTCGGCAACGGCGTCCACAAGCCTCACAAGGAGCTCCTGCCGGGCACCCGCGCGTTGTTCGCGGGCAAGGTCTCCGTCTTCAACCGCCGGCTCCAACTGGCGCATCCGGCGTACGAGTTGCTGCGCGGTGACTCGGAAGAAACCGTCGAGACCTGGGCCGGCGCCCTCATCCCGCTCTACCCCGCCACGGCCAAGCTGGAGTCCTGGAAGATCGGCAAGGCCATCCAGACGGTCCTGCCCAGCGCCCAGGAGGCGGTCGACCCCCTCCCGGACTCCCTCCGGGAAGGCCGCGGCCTGGTCTCCCTCCCCGAAGCCCTCCTCAAGATCCACCGCCCGCACACCAAGGCCGACATCGACGACGCCCGCACCCGCCTCAAATGGGACGAGGCCTTCGTCCTCCAGGTCGCCCTGGCCCGCCGCCGCCACGCCGACGCCCAGCTCCCGGCGGTGGCCCGCCGCCCCAAGCCGGACGGCCTCCTGTCGGCCTTCGACGACCGCCTCCCCTTCACCCTCACGGAGGGCCAGCAGAAGGTCTCCAAGGAGATCTTCGACGACCTGGCCACCGAGCATCCGATGCACCGGCTCCTGCAAGGAGAGGTCGGTTCGGGCAAGACGATGGTGGCCCTGCGCGCCATGCTCGCCACCGTCGACGCGGGCGGTCAGGCCGCCATGCTCGCGCCCACCGAGGTCCTCGCCCAGCAGCACCACCGCTCGGTCGTCGAGATGATGGGCGAGCTGGCCGAGGGCGGGATGCTGGGCGGGGCCGAGCACGCCACCAAGGTAGTGCTGCTGACCGGCTCCATGGGAACGGCCGCGCGGAAACAGGCACTGCTCGACCTCGTCACCGGCGAGGCCGGCATCGTCATCGGCACGCACGCGCTGATCGAGGACAAGGTCCAGTTCCACGACCTCGGCCTGGTCGTCGTCGACGAACAGCACCGCTTCGGCGTCGAGCAGCGCGACGCCCTGCGCGGCAAGGGCAAACAGCCCCCGCACCTCCTCGTGATGACGGCCACGCCCATCCCTCGCACGGTCGCGATGACGGTCTTCGGCGACCTGGAGACCTCGGTCCTCGACCAGCTCCCGGCCGGCCGCTCCCCGATCGCCAGCCATGTCGTCCCGGCCGCCGACAAGCCCCACTTCCTGGCCCGCGCCTGGGAACGGGTGCGCGAGGAGGTGGAGAACGGCCATCAGGGGTACGTGGTCTGCCCCCGCATCGGGGACGCAATCGACGAACCCGCTGACGCGAAGAAGGCCCGCAAGTCCGCCGAGGACGAGGCCGAGAAGCGCCCGCCGCTGGCCGTCCTGGAGGTCGCCGACCAGCTCACCAAGGGCCCGCTGAAGGGCCTGCGGGTCGAGGTGCTGCACGGCCGTATGCATCCCGACGACAAGGACGCGGTCATGCGCCGCTTCGCCGCCGGCGAGACCCATGTCCTGGTCGCCACCACGGTCATCGAGGTCGGCGTCAACGTCCCCAACGCCACCGCCATGGTGATCATGGACGCCGACCGCTTCGGCGTCTCCCAGCTCCACCAGCTCCGCGGCCGGGTGGGCCGAGGCTCCGCGGCGGGCCTCTGTCTCCTGGTCACGGAGATGCCGGAGGCCAGCGCCGCCCGCCAGCGGCTGAACGCGGTGGCGTCGACGCTGGACGGCTTCGAGCTCTCCCGCATCGACCTGGAGCAGCGCCGCGAGGGCGACGTCCTCGGCCAGGCCCAGTCGGGGGCCCGCACCTCCCTGAAGGTCCTCGCCGTCATCGAGGACGAGGAGGTCATCGCGGAGGCGAGGGAGGAAGCGGTGGCCGTGGTGGAGGCGGACCCGGAGCTCAAGAACCTCCCGGGCCTGCGCACGGCTCTGGACGCCCTCTTGGACGACGAGAGGGAGCAGTACTTGGAGAAGGGCTGAGAAACTGGACCCCCCGCCCCTCCCGAACAAGGACGAGAGATGACCCGCGTAATCGCCGGCGCCGCCGGCGGCCGCCGCCTGGCAGTCCCGCCGGGCAACGGAACCCGCCCCACCTCCGACCGCGCGCGCGAGGGTCTCCTCTCCACCTGGCAGTCCCTCCTGGGCGGCCCCTTGGACGGCGAGCGTGTCCTCGACCTCTACGCCGGATCGGGCGCCGTCGGCCTCGAAGCCCTCTCCCGCGGCGCGAGCCACACCCTCCTCGTCGAGGCCGACGCCCGCGCCGCCCGCACCATCCGCGAGAACGTCAAGAGCCTCGGCCTCCCCGGCGCCGAGGTCAGGGCGGGCAAAGCGGAGCAGATCATCCAGCAGCCGGCGCCGACCGAGCCGTACGACATCGTCTTCCTCGACCCGCCGTACCGAGTCACAGATCACGATCTTCGGGAGATTCTCCTCACACTCCGCTCGGGGGGCTGGCTCGCGGCGGAGGCGCTCGTCACCGTGGAGCGCAGCACCAGAGGCGGTGAATTCGGGTGGCCGGACGGTTTTGAAGCACTCCGGTCCCGTCGTTACGGCGAGGGAACGTTTTGGTACGGTCGCGCCGCCTCTACGTGCGAAGACGCACGATGACCGGACCGGAGAGCGAGGGATCTCAAGTGCGCCGCGCCGTCTGTCCCGGGTCGTTCGACCCGATCACCAACGGACATCTCGACATCATTTCCCGCGCCTCCCGTCTGTACGACGAGGTCTACGTCGCGGTCATGATCAACAAGTCCAAGAAGGGCCTGTTCGAGGTCGACGAGCGGATCGAACTGATCCGCGAGGTCACCGCCGAGTACGGGAACGTGAAGGTCGAGTCCTTCCACGGCCTCCTCGTCGACTACTGCAAGCAGCGCGACATCCCCGCGATCGTCAAGGGCCTGCGCGCGGTCAGCGACTTCGACTACGAACTCCAGATGGCCCAGATGAACAACGGGCTGTCCGGCGTGGAGACCCTGTTCGTCCCCACCAACCCCACCTACAGCTTCCTGTCCTCCTCGCTCGTCAAGGAGGTCGCCACCTGGGGCGGCGACATCGCCCACCTGGTGCCGCCGGTGGTGCTGGAGGCCCTCAACGAGCGCCTGCGCAAGGACTGATGGGGCTACAGTCGTCCCGTCCGTCTCCAACACAGCTGTAGAGAGTGGCGAGCACAGGTGGACGTGCAGAAGAAGCTCGACGAGATCGTCGCCGCGGTCTCCGGCGCCCGGTCGATGCCCATGTCGGCCTCGTGCGTGGTCAACCGCGCCGAACTGCTCGCGATGCTGGAGGAGGTCCGGGCCGCGCTGCCGGACTCCCTCGCCCAGGCCCAGGAGTTGATCGGCGACCGCGAGTCGATGGTCGAGCAGGCCCGCCAGGAGGCCGAGCGGATCATCTCCGGCGCGCACGCCGAGCGCGGCTCCCTGATCTCCGACACCGAGGTCGCCCGCCGCTCCCAGGCCGAGGCGGACCGCATCCTGAGCGAGGCCCGCAGGGAGGCCGAGGAGGTCCGCGCCGAGGCCGACGACTACGTCGACTCCAAGCTCGCCAACTTCGAGGTCGTCCTCACCAAGACCCTCGGCTCGGTCGGCCGCGGCCGCGAGAAGCTGCTCGGCACCGGCCCGGGGCTGGACGAGCAGGGCTACGAGGACGAGGACGCCCCCGAGCGCAGCCACGACCCCGAGACCCTGCGCCGCGACGCCGACGCCTACGTCGACACCAAGCTCGGCGCCTTCGAGGCGGTCCTGGCCAAGACCCTGGAGGCCGTCGGCAAGGGCCGCGCCAAGCTGCACGGCCGGATCGCCACCGACGACCTCGGCGCCCTCGCCGACGACGACAGCACCGTCCAGCACTCCAGCGACGCCGACTACCTCGCCGACCTCGCGGCCCTGGCCGAACAGGACACCGCGGCCGCGGCGGCCGTACCGCAACAGCAGCAGTACGACCAGCAGCCCGCCTACGGCTACCAGCAGCAGGACACCTACGGCGGCGGCTACGGGCAGCAGCCGGCCTACGCCCAGCAGCAGGACCCCTACGGCTACCAGCAGGCCGACCCGTACGCGTACCAGGGCTACGACCCCCAGCAGGCCGCCTACGACGCCGGACAGGCGCAGCAGGCCCAGCAGCAGGCGCAGCACGCCCAGCAGTCGTACGCCCTCGACGAGACCAGCCTCTTCGACACCGGCATGATCACGCCGGAGCAGCTGAGGGCCTACGAGCAGGGTCGCGGCCAGTAGGAAAGCAGTGCGGGACCACCGGATTGGGCCGTGAGCGAAAGGTCCAGTATCCTGGCTCTTCGGTCGCGCGTACGTCCGCGATCAACGCTGCCCGGGAACACCGAAGGGCGGCGTCCCTCTGAGCTCGAAGATCGAAAGCAGGAATGGCTCCCAACGCACACCTCGACCACCGCAAGCCTCTCGTGTTCGACACGCACGAGCTGGGGCGGCGGCCCGGTGCGTTGCAGCGCCTGACCCGTGAGATCGACGCTCCCAAGGATCTGGGGATCGCGGGAGTCGTCGGAGTGCCGGAAGGCGCCCCGGTGGAGCTCGAACTCCGGCTCGAGTCGGTCATGGAAGGGGTGCTTGTCACAGGCACCGCCCGTGCACAGGCCGAGGGGGAGTGCGTAAGGTGTCTGGAGCCGCTTGAGCTGGAGCTCGAAGCGGACTTCCAGGAGATGTTCTCGTACCCTGACGCCGACGATCGGGGCCGCCCCAAGGCGGAACCGACCGACGACGCCGAGGAAGACGAGGACAGGCTCTTCATCGAGGACGGCCTGTTCGACCTCGAACCAGTGCTGCGTGACGCGGTGGTGCTTGCCCTGCCGATGCAGCCGGTGTGCCAGGACGACTGCCCCGGCCTGTGCTCCGAGTGCGGAGCCCGGCTGGCGGACGACCCGGACCACCACCATGACGCCGTCGACATCCGTTGGGCGGCACTGCAGGGACTCGCCGGTTCACTCGAAGATGGCGAGAAGGACGAGATGAGCGGCGCCGAAGCGGGCGTCGACGAGAAGCAGGAGAAGTAGCCGTGGCTGTTCCGAAGCGGAAGATGTCGCGCAGCAACACGCGCCACCGCCGGTCGCAGTGGAAGGCTGCGGTCCCCACCCTGGTTGCGTGCGAGCGCTGCCACGAGCCCAAGCAGCAGCACATCGCGTGCCCGTCTTGCGGCACCTACAACAAGCGCCAGGTCCTCGAGGTCTGAGCGGCTGGTGAGAGGCACTGTGTCCACGCCGAAGAAGAACTCTGCGGAGAACACGGCCTCGTCCCACACGCTGTTGGAAGGGCGGCTCGGGTACAAGCTCGAGTCCGCCCTTCTGGTGCGTGCGCTGACCCACCGGTCCTACGCGTACGAGAACGGCGGTCTGCCGACCAACGAGCGCCTGGAGTTCCTCGGGGACTCCGTCCTCGGCCTCGTGGTCACGGACACGCTGTACCGCACCCACCCCGACCTGCCCGAAGGCCAGCTGGCCAAGTTGCGGGCCGCGGTGGTCAACTCTCGTGCGCTGGCGGAGGTCGGCCGCGGGCTCGACCTGGGCTCCTTCATCCGGCTCGGCCGCGGTGAAGAGGGCACGGGCGGCCGGGACAAGGCGTCCATCCTCGCCGACACCCTCGAAGCGGTGATCGGCGCGGTCTATCTCGACCAGGGTCTGGACGCGGCGGGCGAACTCGTCCACCGGCTCTTCGACCCGCTGATCGAGAAGTCCTCCAACCTCGGTGCCGGCCTGGACTGGAAGACCAGTCTCCAGGAGCTCACCGCGACCGAAGGACTCGGTGTCCCCGAGTACCAGGTCTCGGAGACCGGCCCCGATCACGAGAAGACCTTCACTGCTGCCGCCCGCGTCGGAGGCGTCTCGTACGGCACCGGCACCGGCCGCAGCAAGAAGGAGGCGGAGCAGCAGGCCGCCGAGTCCGCCTGGCGGTCCATCCGGGCCGCGGCGGACGAGCGCGCCAAGGCTGCCGCAGAGGCCGCCGCGAAGGCCGTCGAGGCCGACGCGGATGCCGACGAGGCGTCCGCCTCCGCCTGACCGAACAGAGCAGTACACCGAGCGCCCGTCCCGCCCCGGGGCGGGCGCTCGGCTCATACACCGGCTTGTCACGGGGGATGCGATGCCCGAGTTGCCCGAGGTAGAGGTCGTACGCCGAGGTCTGGAGCGGTGGGTCGCCCACCGTGCGGTCGCCGAGGCCGAGGTGCTGCACCCGCGTGCCGTGCGCCGTCACATCGCCGGTGCCGACGACTTCACGCACCGCCTCAAGGGCCATCGCATCGGCGTGCCCAGCAGGCGCGGCAAGTATCTGTGGCTGCCCCTGGAGGACACCAACCAGTCGGTCCTTGCCCACCTCGGCATGAGCGGCCAACTGCTGGTCCAGCCGCACGAGTCACCCGACGAGAAGCACCTCAGGATCCGGGTGAGGTTCGCGGACGGCCTCGGCACCGAGCTGCGTTTCGTCGACCAACGCACCTTCGGCGGACTGTCGTTGCACGACAACACCGAGGACGGTCTGCCCGACGTCATCGCGCACATCGCCCGCGACCCGCTGGACCCGCTCTTCGACGACGAGGCCTTCCACCAGAACCTCCGCCGCAAGCGCAGCACCATCAAACGGGCCCTGCTGGACCAGTCGTTGATCAGCGGCGTCGGCAACATCTACGCGGACGAGGCGCTGTGGCGCGCCCGCATCCACTACGAGCGCCCGACCGCCGGGTTCACCCGCCCGCGCACGGCCGAACTCCTGGGCCACGTGCGGGATGTGATGAACGCGGCCCTCGCGGTCGGCGGCACCAGCTTCGACAGCCTGTACGTCAACGTCAACGGGGAGTCCGGCTACTTCGACCGCTCGCTCGACGCGTACGGCCGGGAGGGCCTGCCCTGCAAGCGGTGCGGCACGCCGATGCGCCGGCGGCCGTGGATGAACCGGTCGAGCTACTTCTGCCCGAAGTGTCAGAGGGCGCCGCGCGTCTCGTCGTAGCGCCGGCGTGCGTCGAGCACGTCGTCCATCCGGCCCTCCAGGAAGTGGATGAGGCCGAGCAGTCGCGTGGCCATCTCGTGGCCGAGCGGCGTCAGTTCGTAGTCCACGCGGGGCGGGTTGGTCGGCTGGGCCTCGCGGTGCACCAGGCCGTCGCGCTCCAGCGCGTGCAGGGTCTGGGACAGCATCTTCTCGCTCACGCCGTCGACGCGACGGCGCAGTTCGTTGAAGCGCAGCGAGCCCTCGTGCAGCGCGCCGAGCGTGAGCGCGCCCCAGCGGCCGGTGATGTGCTCCAGCGTGCCCCGCGACGGGCAGGCCTTGGCGAACACGTCGAAAGCCAGGTCCTGGTCCCGCTCCGGCGTGCGCTCCTGCGTGATGTCCATGATTCAAGCGTACGCGAACGCAGCGCTAACCGGTAGGTTGCACTAACTAGAAGTTAGTGCTTTCCTTTTCTCATCGCCAGTGACCTGCGCATCCCAGGAGAACCCATCGTGACCAGCCCCGTCGTTTCCATCGCCTACCACTCCGGCTTCGGCCACACCGCCGTCCTCGCCGAGGCCGTCCGCGCCGGTGCGCAGGAGGCCGGGGCGGAGGTGCATCTGATCAACGTCGCCGAGATCACCGACGAGGAGTGGGCCGTCCTCGACCGCTCCGACGCGATCGTCTTCGGCTCCCCGACCTACATGGGCACCGCCTCCGGCCCCTTCCACGTCTTCGCCGAGGCCACCTCCAAGCGCTGGTTCGGACAGGACTGGAAGGACAAGCTGGCCGCCGGCTTCACCAACTCCGGCTCCAAGAGCGGCGACAAGCTGCACACCCTGCAGTTCTTCCAGATCCTCGCCGCACAGCACGGCATGCACTGGATCAACCTCGGTCTGCACCCGGGCTGGAACAACAGCGAGGGCTCCGAGCACGACCTCAACCGCCTCGGCGTCTTCGCGGGCGCCGCCGCGCAGACCAACGTCGACGAGGGCCCGGACGCCGTCCACAAGGCCGACGTGGCGACCGCCGAGCACCTCGGGCGCCGGCTGGCCGAGACGGCGAAGGTGTTCACGCACGGCCGCGCCGCCCTCGCCGCGTAGACAGTCGCGCAGACATCGGGACATACGAAGGGGCTCCCACCCGGTCACCGGATGGGAGCCCCTCGTCGTCTGTGCCGCGTCGTCTGTGCCGCGTCGGCTGTGCGGCTAGTAGCCGAAGTCCTGGGTCCACCAGGGACCGCCGGCCCCGAAGTGGACGCCGACGCCCAGCGTCTTGAAGTCGCAGTTCAGGATGTTCGCCCTGTGGCCCTCGCTGTTCATCCAGGCCTCCATCACCGCCGCGGCGTCGGCCTGGCCCCGGGCTATGTTCTCGCCGCCCAGGTTGCTGATGCCGGCCGCCTCGGCCCGGTCCCAGGGGGTGTTGCCGCTGGGGTCGGTGTGGTCGAAGAAGCCCTGGTCGGCCATGGCGTCGCTGAAGTCCTCGGCGAGCTTGCCCAGCGCGCTGTTCGCGGAGACCGCGCTGCATCCCACCTTCGCCCGCTCCTCGTTCACGAGCTTCAGCACCTCGGCCTCGGCCTGCGCCTCCGCGGAGATGGTGATGCCCGGCGCGGTGGAGTTCTGCGGCGCCTTGGAGGCCGTCTTCGTCGGCTTCGGCTCCGGCTCCTTGCTCGGCGTCTTCGTCGGCTCCTCGGTCGGCGTCCTGGTCGGCGCCGCCGTCGAGGCAGAGGCCGAGGCGGACGGTGTCGGCGAGGCCGTACGGTCGCCGCCGCGGCTGGCCGCCTCGTCGTCCCGGCCGGCGTCGGCGCTGCCGGAGGTGCCGCCCTGCTCGGTCGCGGAGTTGGTCGGGGTGTCCGCGGCCTGCACCTTGTCGCCGCCGCTGCCGCCGCCGATCTTGTAGTTGTCGAGGCCGGGCACCACACCCGTGGCGACCGCGACGGTGCCGATGGCGACCGCCGCGGAGACCCCGAGCAGACCGGTCTTGACCGGCGTCACGACCTTCTTCTTACGGCGCCGGCGCGAGCCCCCGCGCCGCGGCCCGTCGGCCGGCGAGAAACCCTCGCTCGGCAGCATGACGGTGCTCATGGTCCCCGTAGCCTGGGCGTACTCGTCGTCGGTCGCGTAGAGGTAGGCCTCGCTGCGGGTGTGCGCCTCGGGGTTCAGATAGGGCGCGATGCCGATCGTGGGGTACTCGCCGCTGTGCGGGCCCCGGGCGTCGGCCTCGAAGTCGTAGGAGAACTGCCGGTCGATGCCGTACGCGTGCTGATCGATGTCGTACGCGTCCTGCTGGTCGATGCTGTACGAGTGCTGCGGGTCGTAGCCGCCCGTGTACGAGCCGTCTGTCTGTGTGACCCCCGTGGCGCGGCCCGTGGCGGCGCGGCCGGCGGCGGAGCGTCGGTGGCGTCCCATGTGTCCTGGCCTTCCTCGTCCTTTGCGGCCGACTCGTCCCCGGCGGTCGGACCGAACTCACAAAACCCACACGATCGAGTGAGTTTCGTATGAGATTCATTGGCAGGGGACGGTACCGCATGGCGCCAGGGGAGGGAGCGCCCAGAGAGACATTGGTTGGTTAGGTTGCACCCATGAGCGAGGATGTACGACTGGTCGCCTGGGTGCGGGGACGCGTCCAAGGTGTGGGTTTCCGCTGGTTCACGCGGGCCAAGGCCCTGGAGCTCGGTGGGCTGAGTGGTTTTGCTCTCAATTTGGGGGACGGACGGGTCCAGGTGGTCGCCGAGGGCCCGCGCGAACGATGCGAAGGGCTCCTCGCGTGGCTTCTGGGTGACGACACGCCCGGCCGCGTGGACGGTGTCACCGAGATCTGGGACACACCCCGTGGGGGTTACGACGGCTTCGCCATCCGTTGAGCCGGTTCTGTAAACCACCCCTGGTGGAAGCGGAGGGACATGCCACCGGCAGCTGCCCGAAGCGGAAAGACGCTGGTGGTTGCCAAGAAGGGGTTCTCGTGGGAGGCTCCGCACTTAAGAATGATCGCTACGCCCCGAGGGCCCCGCAGGAGTCGCTGCGCCGCCGTTTCCCGGCCGCGCGCCACCGGGTTGCCCGCCAATACGGGGCGTGATCGTGTTGACCGTCAAACTTTTTGGTGAGACGCTAAATGCACCCCGCGCACCTTAGCTGTTTGGCATGGTTGAACGGCAGCAGCAACTCAACAGTGTCAAGCATCGCGGGTGCGAATCCCTCACGACCCACACCGCTTCGGTCGGTCACTCAGTGTGGAGGACCATCCATCATGGCAAAGGCGCTTCTCGGTTACGTCGGCGGCTCCGACCCGCGACTCATTGCCGAGATGCGACGGCTCCAGCAGCGCGTACAGGACCTCGAATCCGAGCTCGTACGGATTCAGGCCGAGAACGACGCGCTCGCGGCTGCCGCTTCTCAGGACTCGCTTCTGGAGAGCATCGACGCACACCAGGCGGAGCCTGCGCTCACCTGATCACTGCATCGCACCACGACTAGCAGTGGTTGGGCCGCCCGTGTCAACCGCTAAGTTGTCAGAGTTTGCAAGGGACGCTTCGGCGTCCCTTCTTTCTTTCCCCCGCACTCCCCTCACCTTCTTTAACGTCTGATGTGCCCTGCACGTTCATGGGTGAAACCGCGGGCAACCGCACGTTCATGGAGTGAGACAACCCCGGAAGGTAGAGTCCAGCGGCGTGCACCTCAAGGCCCTGACCCTCCGCGGGTTCAAGTCGTTCGCCTCGGCGACCACGCTCCGGTTCGAGCCGGGCATCACGTGTGTCGTGGGACCGAACGGCTCGGGCAAGTCCAACGTCGTCGACGCCCTCAGCTGGGTGATGGGCGAGCAGGGCGCCAAGTCGCTGCGCGGCGGCAAGATGGAGGACGTCATCTTCGCCGGCACCACCGGGCGTCCGCCCCTGGGCCGCGCCGAGGTGTCCCTGACCATCGACAACTCCGACGGGGCGCTGCCCATCGAGTACGCCGAGGTCACCATCACGCGGATCATGTTCCGCAACGGCGGCAGCGAGTACCAGATCAACGGCGACACCTGCCGCCTCCTCGACATCCAGGACCTCCTCTCCGACTCCGGCATCGGCCGCGAGATGCACGTCATCGTCGGCCAGGGCCAGCTCGACTCCGTTCTGCACGCCGACCCGATGGGCCGTCGCGCCTTCATCGAAGAGGCCGCCGGCGTCCTCAAGCACCGCAAGCGCAAGGAGAAGGCCCTCCGCAAGCTGGACGCGATGCAGGCCAACCTCGCGCGCGTGCAGGACCTCACGGACGAACTCCGCAGGCAGCTCAAGCCCCTCGGCCGCCAGGCCGCGGTCGCCCGGCGGGCCGCCGTGATCCAGGCCGACCTGCGCGACGCCCGGCTGCGCCTGCTCGCCGACGACCTCGTCCGGCTGCGCGAGGCGCTCAAGGCCGAGGTGGCCGACGAGGCCGCCCTGAAGGAACGCAAGGAGACCGCCGAGCAGGAGCTGAAGAAGGCGCTCCAGCGCGAGGCGCTCCTGGAGGACGAGGTACGGCAGCTCACCCCGCGCCTCCAGCGCGCCCAGCAGACCTGGTACGAGCTCTCCCAGCTCGCCGAACGGGTACGCGGCACCGTCTCGCTCGCCGACGCCCGCGTGAAGAGCGCGACCTCCGCCCCGCCCGAGGAACGGCGGGGCCGCGACCCCGAGGACATGGAGCGCGAGGCCGCCCGCATCCGTGAGCAGGAGGCCGAGCTGGAGGCTGCCCTGGAGGCGGCCGAGCGGGCCCTGGAGGACACGGTCGCCCACCGCGCCGAGCTGGAACGCGCGTTGACCGACGAGGAACGGCGCCTGAAGGACGTGGCCCGCGCCATCGCCGACCGCCGCGAGGGCCTGGCCCGCCTCAACGGCCAGGTCAACGCGGCCCGTTCGCGCGCCGCCTCGGCCCAGGCCGAGATCGACCGCCTCGCCGCCGCGAGGGACGAGGCCCAGGAACGTGCGGTCGCCGCGCAGGAGGAGTACGAGACGCTCAAGGCCGAGGTCGACGGCCTCGACGCGGGCGACGCGGAACTCGCCGAGCAGCATGACGCCGCGAAGGCCGCGCTGGCCGAGGCGGAGGCCGCCCTGACGGCCGCGCGGGAGGCGGCGACGGCGGCGGAGCGCAAGCGCGCGGCGACGCAGGCCCGGCACGAGGCGCTGGCGCTGGGACTGCGGAGGAAGGACGGGACCGGAATACTGCTGGGCGCGAAGGACCGCCTCAGCGGTCTGCTGGGCCCGGCGGCGGAGCTGCTGAGCGTGACGCCGGGCCACGAGGTCGCGCTGGCGGCGGCGTTCGGCGCGGCGGCGGACGCACTGGCGGTCACGTCCCCGTCGGCGGCGGCGGACGCGATCCGCCTGCTGCGCAAGCAGGACGGCGGACGGGCGTCACTCCTGCTCGCCGGGTCACCTGAAGCGCCTCTTGGGGGCGCGACCAGCCACGACGAACCCGTGGACGCCAGACACCAGCACGCGGCAGATTTCGTCCGCGGCCCTTCCGACCTCATGCCGGCCGTACGCCGCCTCCTGGCCGGCATCGTCGTCGTCAGCACCCTCGAAGACGCCGAGGACCTCGTCTACGCCCACCCCCACCTCACCGCGGTCACCGCCGAAGGCGACCTCCTCGGTGCCCACTTCGCCCACGGCGGCTCCGCGGGCGCGCCGAGCCTCCTCGAAGTACAGGCGTCCGTCGACGAGGCGGCCGCGGAGCTGGCGGAACTGGCCGTCCAGTGCGAGGCCCTCACCGAGGCACAGCACGCCGCGGCGGACCGGCGTAAGGAATGCGCCGCCCTCGTCGAGGAGCTCGCGGAGCGTCGCCGCGCCGCCGACCGGGAGAAGTCGGCCGTCGCCCAGCAGCTCGGCCGGCTCGCCGGCCAGGCGAAGGGCGCCGCGGGGGAGGCCGAGCGGTCGACCGCGGCCGCGGCCCGCGCGCAGGACGCGCTGGACAAGGCCCTCCAGGACGTCGAGGAACTCGCCGAACGGCTCGCCGTCGCCGAGGAGATGCCCGTCGAGGAGGAGCCGGACACCGCCGTACGGGACCGGCTCGCCGCCGACGGGGCCAATGCCCGGCAGACCGAGATGGAGGCCCGGCTCCAGGTCCGTACGCACGAGGAGCGCGTCAAGGGCCTCGCCGGCCGGGCCGACTCCCTCGACCGTGCCGCCCGCGCGGAGCGCGACGCACGCGCGCGTGCCGAGCAGCGGCGGGCCCGGCTGCGCCACGAGGCCGCCGTCGCCGAGGCCGTGGCCTCCGGTGCCCGGCAGTTGCTGGCGCACGTCGAGGTGTCGCTCGCGCGCGCGGACGCCGAGCGGACCGCCGCCGACGCGGCCAAGGCCCTCCGCGAGCAGGAGCTGACCGCCGCTCGCGCCACTGGTCGCGATCTCAAGGCCGAGCTGGACAAGCTCACCGACTCCGTCCACCGCGGCGAGGTCCTGGGCGCCGAGAAGCGGATGCGGATCGAGCAGCTGGAGACCAAGGCGCTGGAGGAGCTGGGCGTCGAGCCTGCGGGCCTGGTCTCCGAGTACGGCCCCCATCAGCTCGTACCGCCGTCTCCGCCCGCCGAGGGCGAGGAGCTGCCGGAGGACCCCGAGCATCCGCGCAACCAGCCCAGGCAGTTCCACCGGGCGGAGCAGGAGCGGCGGCTCAAGGCGGCCGAGCGGGCGTACCAGCAGCTCGGCAAGGTCAACCCGCTGGCGCTGGAGGAGTTCGCGGCGCTGGAGGAGCGGCACCAGTTCCTCAGCGAGCAGCTGGAGGACCTGCGGAAGACCCGCGCCGACCTGCTTCAGGTGGTGAAGGAGGTCGACGAGCGCGTCGAGCAGGTCTTCACCGAGGCCTACCGGGACACGGCCCGGGAGTTCGAGGGGGTCTTCAGCCGGCTGTTCCCCGGTGGTGAGGGGCGGCTGATCCTCACCGATCCCGACAACATGCTCACCACGGGTGTGGACGTCGAGGCGCGTCCGCCGGGCAAGAAGGTCAAGCGGCTCAGCCTGCTGTCCGGTGGCGAGCGGTCCCTCACGGCCGTAGCGTTGCTGGTGTCGATCTTCAAGGCCCGGCCGAGTCCGTTCTATGTCATGGACGAGGTCGAGGCCGCGCTGGACGACACCAATCTTCAGCGGCTGATCCGGATCATGCAGGAGCTGCAAGAGGCCTCGCAGCTCATCGTGATCACGCACCAGAAGCGGACGATGGAGGTCGCCGACGCGCTGTACGGCGTCTCCATGCAGGGCGACGGCGTCTCGAAGGTCATCAGCCAGCGGCTGCGTTGATCCCGTCTACCCGCTCTTCACTTCTTCAATCCTTGAACTCATCTTCCACAGTGGTGCCTGTTTTCTCACATCGCTTTCGCTGTTGACTTCACAACTTGAAGGCATAAGGTCTGCATCGTTGTTCTTGCCTTCAGGCAGCGTTGCCGATGGCCTTAGGAGTTGAACGTGACCAGCACTGCGCCACCCAAGTCAGGAGCCAGGACGGCTCATCCCGATCACCTCGGGCATGTCATCTTCATCGCGGCGGCCGCCGCGATGGGCGGGTTCCTCTTCGGGTACGACAGCTCCGTGATCAACGGCGCCGTCGAGGCCATCCGGGACCGGTACGACATCGGTTCGGCGGCGCTGGCGCAGGTCATCGCCATCGCCCTGATCGGTTGTGCCATCGGCGCCGCCACCGCGGGCCGGATCGCCGACCGCATCGGCCGTATCCGCTGTATGCAGATCTCCGCCGTGCTGTTCACGGTGAGCGCCGTCGGTTCGGCGCTGCCCTTCGCGCTGTGGGACCTCGCCTTCTGGCGCATCGTCGGCGGCTTCGCCATCGGCATGGCCTCCGTGATCGGCCCCGCCTACATCGCCGAGGTCGCCCCGCCGGCCTACCGCGGCCGCCTCGGCTCCTTCCAGCAGGCCGCCATCGTCATCGGCATCGCCATCTCGCAGCTGGTCAACTGGGGTCTGCTCAACGCGGCCGGCGGCGACCAGCGCGGCAAGCTGATGGGCCTGGAGGCCTGGCAGGTCATGCTCGGCGTCATGGTGATCCCGGCCGTCCTCTACGGCCTGCTCTCCTTCGCCATCCCCGAGTCCCCGCGCTTCCTGATCTCCGTCGGCAAGCACGAGCGCGCCCGCGAGATCCTCAAGGAGGTCGAGGGCGAGAACATCGACCTCGACGCCCGCGTGACGGAGATCGAGCACGGCATGCGCAGCGAGCACAAGTCCACCTTCAAGGACCTGCTCGGCGGCGGCTTCTTCTTCAAGCCGATCGTCTGGGTCGGCATCGGCCTGTCGGTCTTCCAGCAGTTCGTCGGCATCAACGTCGCGTTCTACTACTCCTCGACGCTGTGGCAGTCGGTCGGCGTCGACCCGACGGACTCGTTCTTCTACTCCTTCACGACGTCGATCATCAACATCGTCGGCACCGTGATCGCCATGATCTTCGTCGACCGCGTCGGCCGTAAGCCGCTGGCCCTCATCGGCTCGGTCGGCATGGTCATCGGCCTCGGCCTGGAGGCCTGGGCGTTCAGCTTCGACCTGGTCGACGGCAAGCTCCCGGCCGCCCAGGGCTGGACCGCCCTGATCGCGGCCCACGTCTTCGTCCTCTTCTTCGCCCTGTCCTGGGGCGTGGTCGTCTGGGTCTTCCTCGGCGAGATGTTCCCCAACCGCATCCGCGCCGCCGCCCTGGGCGTCGCCGCCTCCGCGCAGTGGATCGCCAACTGGGCCATCACCGCGAGCTTCCCGTCGCTGGCCGACTGGAACCTCTCCGCGACCTACGTGATCTACACGGTCTTCGCCGCGCTCTCCATCCCGTTCGTCCTCAAGTACGTCAAGGAGACGAAGGGCAAGGCGCTGGAGGAGATGGGCTGAGCAGCCCGTACGAACTCGGGGGGAAGGGCTCAAACCCCGCTGCCCCTCTCCCCGTGACCCTCACCGCCGCCCCGGCTCGGCCACTGCCCGAGCCTGGGCGGCGGTGTCGCGTCCAGCCGATCAGCCGCCGAGCCTCGGCAGGACGTCCTCGCAGAACAGCCGCAGACTCCGCCACCCCTCCGCGACCGGCATCCCGCCAGCCAGCGGATGCAGTACGAGGTTGTCGAGGCCCTGGGCCACGCACTCGTCCGGCGTCAGCACCCGGTACACGCCCTCGGCACGCAGCCCGGCCACATCCGTCGCCGCCGACTTCACCGCCGACCGGATGTCCCCGGACTGCCAGGAGGCGTACGTCCGGGCCTCGTGCAGGAAGTGCTCCCCGTGCGTGGCCCACACCTCGCCCGGGTCCTCCGCGAGGTGCAGCAGCGGGGTCTCGGCGGCCGGCATCATCGTCCACCCCTCCGTGCCGTACTCGACGAGCCGTTCTTTGTAGTACGCCTCCAGTTCCGGCAGATGCGCGCTGGGGAAGAAGGGCAGACCGAGCCGGGCGGCCCGGCGGGCGGCGGCCTCGGAGGAGCCGCCGACCAGGAGCAGGGGGTGCGGGTCGGTGAAGGGGCGCGGGGTGACCCGTACCGTACGGCCCCGGTACGTGAAGTCCTCGCCGGTCCAGGCCTTGAGCAGCGTCTCCAGCAGTTCGTCCTGGAGCTTGCCGCGCCGCTTCCACTCCACGTCGAACAGGGCGTACTCCTCGGGCCGGTAGCCGATCCCGGCGACCGTCACCAGGCGGCCGCCGCTCAGCAGGTCCAGCACCGCGATCTCCTCGGCCAGCCGCAGGGGGTCGTGGAGCGGGCCGATGATCGCCGAGACGGTGACCGCGATGCGGCGGGTGGCGCCGAAGACGGCTGCCGCGAAGGCGAAGGGGGAGGGCAGCCAGTTGTTCGCGACGCCGTGGTGCTCCTCCGTCTGCACGGTGGTGATGCCGTGTTCGTCGGCGTACGCGGCCATCTCCAGGGCGGCCTGATAGCGGGCGCGCAGGGAGGCAGGGGTGGCGCCGGGCTCGACGAGGTTGAAACGGACGACGGAGACGGGCATGGGGGTCTCCCTTCACCGGGCGGGTGTGGAGGGGGACGTTAGCTGACGGTGTGTCAGACATCCAGAGCGGTGTCGCAGGACTCCATGACCGATACTGGTCGGGTTATGGAAACCGTCATCCTTGCTGTAGTCATCGCCGTGGTCGTGCTCGGTGTGCTCGGCGGGCTCGTCGTCGGCAGCCGACGCAAGAAGCCGCTGCCCCCGCCGCCTCCCGCAGCGCCCGACATCACCGCCCCTCCGGCCGAGCCGCACATCGGCGACGAGGCCGAGACGCCCCGCGACGAACCGCGCCGGACGATAGAGGAGGTGGACCTGCCCGACGGCTCGACCGGAGTCGCCGTCGGGGAACCGCCCGTCGTCGAAGAGCTCCCGCCGACCGAGATCGAGGTCCCGGAGCCCACCGCCGGCCGCCTGGTGCGGCTGCGCGCCCGTCTCTCCCGCTCGCAGAACGCGCTCGGCAAGGGTCTGCTGACCCTGCTGTCCCGCGAGCACCTCGACGACGACACCTGGGAGGAGATCGAGGACACCCTCCTCACCGCCGACGTCGGCGTCGCGCCCACCCAGGAGCTGGTCGAGGGCCTGCGCGAGCGCGTGAAGGTGCTCGGCACCCGGACCCCGGAGGAGCTGCGCGGGCTGCTGCGCGAGGAGCTCCTGAAGCTGGTCGGCACCGACTTCGACCGCACGGTGAAGACCGAGCCCGAGACCAGCAAGCCCGGCATCGTGATGGTCGTCGGCGTCAACGGCACCGGCAAGACCACGACCACCGGCAAGCTCGCCCGGGTGCTCGTGGCCGACGGCCGCTCGGTCGTCCTCGGTGCCGCCGACACCTTCCGTGCCGCCGCCGCCGATCAGTTGCAGACCTGGGGTGAGCGGGTCGGCGCCCACACCGTGCGCGGTCCCGAGGGCGGCGACCCCGCCTCCATCGCGTTCGACGCGGTGAAGGAGGGCAAGGAGATCGGCGCCGATGTCGTGCTGATCGACACCGCCGGACGCCTCCACACCAAGACCGGCCTCATGGACGAGCTCGGCAAGGTCAAGCGGGTCGTGGAGAAGCAGGCGCCGCTCGACGAGGTGCTGCTGGTGCTGGACGCGACGACCGGGCAGAACGGCCTGGTGCAGGCCCGTGTCTTCGCCGAGGTCGTCGACATCACGGGCATCGTGCTGACCAAGCTCGACGGCACGGCCAAGGGCGGCATCGTCATCGCGGTCCAGCGGGAGCTGGGGGTGCCGGTGAAGCTCGTGGGTCTGGGTGAGGGCGCGGACGACCTGGCGCCGTTCGAGCCGGAGGCGTTCGTGGATGCCCTTATCGGGGAGTAGGACGTCGTACACGCGAAGAAGTGCCCGCCCCCAAGGTGCAGTTGGGAGCGGGCACTTCGCTTTCTAGGCGCGGGATCGATGCGCCACGTACGCCAGCGTCCCCAGCAGCAGCCTCGCCGCCGGTGGTTTCGTTGCCGAGTCCAGGGCCGGGGGGCGCAGCCAGTGCACCGGGCCCAGACCGCCCCGGTCGGACGGGGGAGCCGTGATGTGGGTGCCCGGGCCCAGGCCGCGCAGGTCCAGGGAGGTGGGGTCGTCCCAGCCCATGCGGTAGAGGAGTTCCGGGAGTTCGGCGGCGGCTCCGGGGGCGACGAAGAAGTGGGCGCGGCCTTCGGGGGTGGCGGTCACCGGGCCGAGGGGGAGGCCCATGCGCTCCAGGCGGACCAGGGCGCGGCGCCCGGCCGGCTCGGCCACCTCGATGACGTCGAAGGCCCGGCCGACCGGCAGCATCACCGAGGCGCCCGGGAACTCGGCCCAGGCACTGGTCACCTCGTCCAGCGTCGCGCCCGCCGGCACCTCCGGCGCGAAGTCGAGTGGATGCGCGCCCGGCGCCCGGCAGTCGGAGTGGCCGCAGGAGCACGCGCCCGCGGCGGCCCGGGCGCCCGGGACCACGTCCCAGCCCCACAGGCCGGTGAACTCGGCCACGGCGGTGCACTCCGACGAGCGGCCGCGGCGACGCGAGGAGGACCGGATGTCGCGGATCCCCCGACTGCTGCCGATCGTGAAGCCCATGCCCCCTCCAACGGGTCCGGCGCACCGGTGGTTACGAGACGCGCACGGAAAGTGACCTGAGCGATGCCGCACCCGTCCACTCGGCGCCCGGTTGCGCCCCGGGTGGTGCGCCCGGTGATGCACGCCCCTGAGTGCACCGCTCCGCCCACTCCCGGCTGTCCTATGTCAAGTGAATCGCGTGCGGGCGACGGTGAGTTCATTCGAAGGGGTGGCGAATGGTGGCGTTTCCGGGATCGCCATGGCTGGACGGGTGATCGTAGGATTACTTTGAGTGCACGAGGCCTGGGGGCACATGCACTCGTGGGTATGCCGGAGGCAACTCGGTATCCCGTTCGAAGGGTGACAACCGTCGGACAGGAAGCCGTATTTACCGGCATTCTGATAGGGCTTGGCGCACTCAGCGACAAGTGGTCTCAGGGATGGGGGCGTTCCAGTGAGCGGCAACGGCGGAAGCGGAACGGGCGCCGGCAGCGCGGCGAACGGCGACAAGCGCCCCAATGAGCTGCTCACCTCATGGTTCGTGCGCAGCGGCTGGTCGAAGGGCGAACTCGCCCGCCAAGTCAACCGCCGGGCCCGCCAGTTGGGCGCCAACCACATCTCCACCGATACCTCGCGCGTCCGCCGCTGGCTGGACGGCGAGAACCCCCGTGAACCGATCCCGCGGATCCTGTCGGAGCTGTTCTCCGAGCGGTTCGGCTGCGTCGTCTCGGTCGAGGACCTGGGCCTGCGCGCCGCCCGCCAGTCACCCTCCGCGACCGGGGTCGACCTGCCCTGGACGGGCCCGCAGACCGTGGCCCTGCTCAGCGAGTTCTCGCGCAGCGACCTCATGCTGGCGCGGCGCGGCTTCCTCGGGACCTCGCTGGCCCTCTCCGCGGGCCCGTCCCTCATCGAGCCCATGCAGCGCTGGCTCGTCCCCGCCCCGTCCACCGCGCACCACGAGCCCGAACCGTCCGCCGCCGCCCGCCGCGGTGGCCGGCTCTCCAAGCCCGAGCTGGACCTGCTGGAGTCCACCACGGTGATGTTCCGGCAGTGGGACGCCCAGTGCGGCGGCGGCCTGCGCCGCAAGGCGGTCGTCGGCCAGCTGCACGAGGTGACCGACCTCCTCCAGGAACCCCAGCCCGAGACCACCACCCGCAAGCTGTTCAAGGTCGCCGCCGAGCTGGCCGAGCTCGCGGGCTGGATGTCGTACGACGTGGGACTCCAGCCCACCGCGCAGAAGTACTTCGTCCTCGCGCTGCACGCCGCCAAGGAGGCGGGCGACAAGCCGCTGGGCTCGTACGTCCTCTCCAGCATGAGCCGCCAGATGATCCACCTCGGCCGGCCCGACGACGCCCTGGAGCTGGTCCACCTCGCGCAGTACGGCAGCCGGGACTGCGCGAGCCCGCGGACCCAGTCGATGCTGTATGCGATGGAGGCCCGCGCCTACGCCAACATGGGGCAGCCCGGCAAGTGCAAGCGTGCCGTCCGGATGGCCGAGGACACCTTCGCCGACGCCGACGACTGGGACGAGCCGGACCCCGACTGGATCCGCTTCTTCTCCGAGGCCGAGCTGTACGGCGAGAACTCCCACTCCTACCGTGACCTCGCCTACGTCGCCGGCCGCAGCCCGACGTACGCCTCCCTGGCCGAGCCGCTGATGCAGCGGGCGGTGGAGCTTTTCGCCAAGGACCAGGAGCACCAGCGGTCGTACGCACTCAATCTGATCGGCATGGCCACCGTGCACCTGCTCCAGCGCGAGCCCGAACGGAGCACCGTGCTGGCCGAGGAGGCCATGGCCGTCGCCAAGAAGGTCCGCTCCGAGCGTGTGAACACTCGTATCCGAAAGACGGTCGACACGGCCGTACGCGATTTCGGTGATCTCGCCGAGGTCGTGGATCTCACCGACAAGCTCGCCATCGAGCTGCCCGAGACGGCCGAGGCCGTCTGACACCCGCGGGAAACCCATGAACCCCGGCCGCGGCCGGCCCTCCCGAACTGCCCGACTCGGCTCCCCCATGCCAGGTCATCGGAAGGCCGACCGCGGCCGGTTTCTTTCCTTCGATGAAGGTTGCGCCACGATAACGATCCACTCGGCGAACATCCGGCAGTTCATCGACGCGTAACACGCCATGCGCCTTCGTCACGGCGGCGAAACAACGAGGGGCTTCCACCGAAACCGCGCTGCGCCAATCTCATGGCGCATAACCGGCCCACCCCTCAATCCGCTCAGGCTTCGCCCGCACGGGGCCGTACCAACGACGAGGAGACGCCGATGGCACCAGCCATCACGCTCGCCGCAGACAAGCTGTCGGTGGCCAACACAGGTTTCATGCTCATCTGTTCCGCCCTGGTGCTGATCATGACCCCGGGCCTCGCCTTCTTCTACGGGGGCATGGTCCGCGTCAAGAGCACCCTGAACATGCTGATGATGAGCTTCATCAGCATGGGGATCGTCACCATCCTGTGGGTGCTGTACGGCTTCTCCATGGCGTTCGGGACGGACCACGGCTCGATCATCGGCTGGGAGAACGACTTCTTCGGCTGGACGGGCATCGACAAGGGCGACATCTGGTCCGGGTACACGATCCCGGTCTTCGCCTTCGCCGTCTTCCAGATGATGTTCGCCATCATCACGCCGGCCCTGATAAGCGGCGCGATCGCCGACCGTGTGAAGTTCTCCGCCTGGGCGCTGTTCGTCGTCCTGTGGGCCACGGTCGTGTACTTCCCGGTCGCCCACTGGGTCTGGGGCACCGGCGGCTGGGCCTTCGAGCTGGGTGTGATCGACTTCGCCGGTGGTACGGCGGTCCACATCAACGCGGGTGCCGCGGCGCTCGGCGTGATCCTGGTCATCGGCAAGCGCGTCGGCTTCAAGAAGGACCCGATGCGCCCGCACAGCCTCCCGCTGGTCATGCTCGGTGCCGGTCTGCTGTGGTTCGGCTGGTTCGGCTTCAACGCCGGTTCGTGGCTCGGCAACGACGACGGCGTCGGCTCCCTGATGTTCGTCAACACCCAGATCGCCACCGCCGCCGCCATGCTGGCCTGGCTCGCCTACGAGAAGATCCGCCACGGCGCGTTCACCACCCTCGGTGCCGCCTCCGGCGCGGTCGCCGGTCTGGTCGCCATCACCCCGTCCGGTGGTGCGGTCACCCCGATCGGCGCGATCGCGGTCGGCGCCATCGCCGGTGTGGCCTGCGCCGCGGCCGTCGGCCTGAAGTACAGGTTCGGCTACGACGACTCGCTGGACGTCGTCGGTGTCCACATGGTCGGCGGTGTCATCGGCTCCCTGCTGATCGGCTTCTTCGCCAGCGGCAAGGGCCAGTCCGACGTCGAGGGCCTCTTCTACGGCGGCGGCCTGGACCAGTTCTGGAAGCAGTGCGCCGGTGTCTTCGCGGTCCTCGCCTACTCCCTGATCGCCTCCGCGATCCTCGCCTTCCTCCTCGACAAGACCATCGGTATGCGGGTCAGTGAGGACGAGGAAGTCTCGGGCATCGACCAGGCCGAGCACGCCGAGACCGCATACGACTTCAGCGGCGCCGGCGGCGGTTCCGCCAAGCCCGCAGTCGCCGCCCCGGCCGCCGCCGCGAGCAAGAAGGTGGACGCATGAAGCTCATCACCGCAGTCGTCAAGCCCCACCGGCTCGACGAGATCAAGGAAGCCCTCCAGGCCTTCGGGGTCCACGGCCTGACGGTCACCGAGGCGAGCGGTTACGGTCGTCAGCGGGGCCACACCGAGGTCTACCGCGGTGCCGAGTACACCGTCGACCTGGTCCCGAAGATCCGTATCGAGGTCCTGGCCGAGGACGACGACGCCGAGCAGTTGATCGACGTCATCGTCAAGGCCGCCCGCACCGGCAAGATCGGTGACGGCAAGGTCTGGTCCCTGCCGGTCGAGACGGCCGTACGGGTCCGGACCGGCGAGCGCGGCCCCGACGCGCTCTGACGGAAGAGAACAGGAGCTGCTGGGTGTCGAGTACGGACGTACGCAAGGAAACAGAGGACTCCGGACCCAGCGGCTACGCGGCGGCCCGGCTGCGTCTCCTCAGCGAGGGGGCGCAGTCCGGGCCGCCGCGCCGTTCAGCCCTCTCCGAACTGACGGATGACTGGCTGAGCGGACTCTTCACGGCGGGCGCCGAGGGGCTGCGCGGAGTCTCCCTCGTCGCCGTCGGCGGCTACGGCCGCGGCGAGCTCTCCCCCCGCAGCGACCTGGACCTGCTCCTGCTGCACGACGGCAGCGACTCCGGCGCGATCGCCGCCCTGGCCGACCGCATCTGGTACCCGGTGTGGGACCTGGGCCTGGCCCTCGACCACTCCGTACGGACCCCGGCGGAGGCCCGCAAGACCGCCGGTGAGGACCTGAAGGTCCAGCTCGGCCTCCTCGACGCCCGGCACCTCGCCGGCGACCTGGGCCTGACCGCCGGACTGCGCACCGCGGTCCTCGCCGACTGGCGCAACCAGGCCCCCAAGCGCCTCCCCGAACTCCAGGAACTCTGCGCCGAACGCGCCGAACGCCAGGGTGAGTTGCAGTACCTGCTGGAACCGGACCTGAAGGAGGCCCGGGGCGGGCTGAGGGACGCCACCGCGTTGCGCGCCGTCGCCGCCTCCTGGCTGGCCGACGCCCCGCGCGAGGGCCTCGACGACGCCCGGCGCCGGCTCCTCGACGTCCGCGACGCCCTGCACCTCGCCACCGGGCGCGCCACCGACCGGCTCGCGCTCCAGGAGCAGGACCAGGTCGCCGCCGAACTCGGCCTGCTCGACGCGGACACGCTGCTGCGGCAGGTGTACGAGGCGGCGCGCGTCGTGTCGTACGCCAGTGACGTCACCTGGCGCGAGGTGGGGCGCGTGCTGCGGTCGCGCGCCGTGCGGCCACGGCTGCGCGCCATGCTCGGCGGCGGGAAGCCCGTCGCGGAGCGGTCGCCGCTGGCCGAGGGCGTGGTCGAGATGGACGGCGAGGTGGTGCTCGCCCGCGCCGCGCGACCCGAGCGCGACCCCGTCCTGCCGCTGCGCGCCGCCGCGGCCGCCGCGCAGGCCGGACTGCCGCTCTCGCTGCACGCCGTACGGCGCATGGCCGCCCACGCGCGCCCCCTGCCCACGCCCTGGCCCGCCGAGGCCCGCGAACAGCTCGTGACCCTGCTCGGCTCCGGCGCCCCGACCATCGACGTCTGGGAGGCGCTGGAGGCGGAGGGCCTGATCACGCGGCTGCTCCCGGACTGGGAGCGGGTGCGCTGCCGGCCGCAGCGCAACGCCGTGCACATCTGGACCGTCGACCGGCACCTGATCGAGACGGCCGTGCGCGCCTCGGAGTTCACCCGCCGCGTGCACCGCCCCGACCTCCTCCTGGTCGCCGCGCTGCTGCACGACATCGGCAAGGGCTGGCCCGGTGACCACTCGGTGGCCGGCGAGATCATCGCGAAGGACGTCGCCGCGCGCATCGGCTTCGACCGCGAGGACGTCGCCGTACTCGCCGCCCTCGTACGGCACCACCTCCTGCTCATCGACACCGCCACCCGGCGTGACCTGGAGGACCCCGAGACGGTCCGGTCGGTCGCGGAGGCGGTCGGCACGCAGTCGACGCTGGAGCTGCTGCACGCCCTGACGGAGGCGGACGCGCTGGCCACCGGCCCGGCGGCCTGGTCGTCCTGGCGGGGTTCCCTCGTCGCCGACCTGGTGAAGCGGGTCGTGGCCGTGCTCGCGGGGGACGATCTCGAGGAGCCGGAGGCCGCCGCGCCCACGGCGGAGCAGGAGCGGCTGGCGATCGAGGCGGTCGCGACCGGCAGCCCGGTGCTGTCGCTGCGGGCCCAGACCGAACCGCCGACGGGGGAGGAGCCGTCCGGCGATCCCGAGCCGCTCGGCGTGGAGCTGCTGATCGCGGTGCCCGACCAGCCGGGTGTCCTCCCGGCGGTGGCGGGCGTCCTGGCCATGCACCGCCTGACCGTCCGGACCGCGGAACTGACGGCGCTGGACCTGCCGGACGGGGTCGAGGGCTCGGTGCTGCTGCTGAACTGGCGGGTGGCGGCGGAGTACGGCTCGCTGCCGCAGGCCGCGCGGCTGCGGGCGGATCTGGTGCGGGCCCTGGACGGGTCGCTGGACATCGCGGGCCGCCTCGCCGAGCGGGACGCGGCCTACCCGCGCCGCCGGGGTGTCGTCGCCCCGCCGCCGCGCGTGACGGTCGCCCCGGCCGCGTCCCGGCTGGCCACGGTCATCGAGGTACGCGCCCAGGACGCCCCCGGGCTGCTGTTCCGCATCGGGCGGGCGCTGGAGGACGCGAGCGTACGGGTGCGCAGCGCGCACGTCTCGACGCTGGGCGCCAACGCCGTCGACGCCTTCTACGTCACCGGCCCCGAGGGCGCCCCGCTGCCGGGCGACGAGGTGGCTTCGGTGACGCGGAAACTGGAGGAGACGCTCAGGGGCTGACGGGGGATCCCGGCCAGTCGCCGCGCCGGGATACCCTGGAAGACGCTCATACTGCCCCCGACTCCGAGGACCGACGCCGCCGTGTTCGATACTCTCTCCGACCGCCTCTCAGCGACCTTCAAGAATCTGCGCGGCAAGGGGCGTCTGAGCGAGGCGGACATCGACGCCACCGCGCGCGAGATCCGTATCGCGCTGCTCGAAGCGGACGTGGCCCTGCCGGTCGTCCGGACGTTCATCAAGAACGTCAAGGAGCGTGCCCTCGGTGCCGAGGTCTCGCGCGCGCTGAACCCCGCCCAGCAGGTCCTGAAGATCGTCAACGACGAGCTCGTCACGATCCTCGGCGGCGAGACCCGGCGCCTGCGCTTCGCCAAGCAGCCGCCGACCGTCATCATGCTGGCCGGTCTCCAGGGTGCCGGTAAGACGACCCTCGCGGGCAAGCTCGGCCACTGGCTCAAGGGCCAGGGCCACTCCCCGCTGCTGGTCGCCGCCGACCTCCAGCGCCCCAACGCCGTGAACCAGCTGAGCGTCGTCGCCGACCGCGCGGGCGTCGCCGTCTACGCGCCGGAGCCGGGCAACGGCGTCGGTGACCCGGTCAAGGTCGCCAAGGACTCCATCGACTTCGCGAAGTCCAAGGTCCACGACATCGTCATCGTCGACACCGCGGGCCGCCTCGGTATCGACCAGGAGATGATGCAGCAGGCCGCGGACATCCGGGACGCGGTCTCTCCCGACGAGATCCTCTTCGTCGTCGACGCGATGATCGGCCAGGACGCGGTCAACACCGCCGAGGCCTTCCGCGACGGCGTCGGCTTCGACGGCGTGGTGCTCTCCAAGCTCGACGGTGACGCCCGCGGTGGTGCCGCCCTGTCGATCCGGCAGATCACCGGCAAGCCGATCATGTTCGCCTCCAACGGCGAGAAGCTCGACGACTTCGACGCCTTCCACCCTGACCGGATGGCCTCCCGCATCCTCGACATGGGTGACCTGCTCACCCTGATCGAGCAGGCGGAGAAGACGTTCAGCCAGGAAGAGGCCGAGAAGATGGCCTCCAAGCTGGCGTCCAAGAAGGGCCAGGACTTCACCCTGGACGACTTCCTGGCCCAGATGGAGCAGGTCAGGAAGATGGGCAGCATCAGCAAGCTGCTCGGGATGCTGCCCGGCATGGGGCAGATCAAGGACCAGATCAACAACCTCGACGAGCGGGACGTCGACCGCACCGCCGCGATCATCAAGTCGATGACCCCGGGCGAGCGTCAGGACCCGACGATCATCAACGGCTCCCGTCGCGCCCGTATCGCGCGCGGTTCCGGTGTCGAGGTCAGCGCGGTCAAGGGCCTGGTCGAGCGGTTCTTCGAGGCCCGCAAGATGATGTCCCGGATGGCCCAGGGCGGCGGTATGCCGGGCATGCCGGGGATGCCGGGCATGGGTGGCGGCCCCGGCCGCGCCAAGAAGCAGCCCAAGAAGACCAAGGGCAAGCAGCGCTCCGGCAACCCGATGAAGCGCAAGCAGCAGGAGCAGGAGGAGGCCGCGCGCCGCGCCGCCGCCGCGCAGGGCGGCAACGCCTTCGGCGTCCCGGGCCAGCAGGCCCCGCAGGACTTCGAGCTGCCGGACGAGTTCAAGAAGTTCATGGGCTGACGGTTCGTTCTCTTACGACTCGTTCTCTTACGACGCCGGGGGCGCTCCCTGTTTCAGGGGGTGCCCCCGGCGCCGTAACCGCGCATGCTGGCGCGGCTTTCCTGTCGTAACGTCCGGATATGACCAACCCTGCGCCGCCCCGCAAGTCGCCGGACCAGCCCTGGCGCACCGAGGGCACCCCGGAGGAGCCGCAGAAGCCGTCCCCCGGTGGGCGCCGGCCGCGTGGCGGCTGGTGGAGTCTCGTCGTCACGGCGCTGGTCGTGTTCCTGATCGCCAACCTCGTGCTGTCCTTCTTCAACGAGGGCGACGAGCCGACGATCTCGTACACCGAGTTCAGCAAGCAGGTCGACGCCGGCAACGTCAGCAAGATCTACGCCAAGGGCGACGCGATCCAGGGCCAGCTCAAGAAGGAGCAGGACAACCCCGAGGGCGACGGCAAGTACACCAAGTTCAACACCGAGCGGCCGACCTTCGCGGACGACCAGCTCTGGGAGGACCTGACCAAGCACAACGTCACGGTCACGGCCGAGCCGGTCGTCCAGCACCGCAGCTTTCTCGCCAACCTGCTGATCTCGCTGGCCCCGATGCTGCTGCTGATCGTGCTGTGGATCTTCATCGCCCGGCGGATGAGCGCGGGGATGGGCGGTGCGGGCGGCATGCTCGGCCGCAAGGCGCCGCCGAAGCCGGTCGAGCTGGAGTCGGGGGAGAAGCGCACGACCTTCGCGGACGTGGCCGGCATCGACGAGGTCGAGGGTGAGCTCAACGACGTCGTCGACTTCCTGAAGAACCCCGACGCCTATCGGCGCATGGGCGCCAAGATGCCGCGCGGTGTGCTGCTCGCGGGGCCGCCCGGCACCGGCAAGACGCTGCTCGCGCGGGCGGTCGCCGGCGAGGCCGGGGTGCCGTTCTTCTCGGCGTCCGCCTCCGAGTTCATCGAGATGATCGTCGGCGTCGGCGCCTCACGCGTGCGGGAACTGTTCGCGGAGGCCCGCAAGGTGGCTCCGTCGATCATCTTCATCGACGAGATCGACACCATCGGCCGGGCCCGCGGCGGCGGCTCCGGCATGGGGGGCCATGACGAGCGCGAGCAGACCCTCAACCAGATCCTCACCGAGATGGACGGCTTCTCCGGCTCCGAGGGCGTCATCGTCATCGCGGCGACCAACCGCGCCGACGTCCTGGACCCGGCCCTGACCCGCCCCGGCCGCTTCGACCGGGTGGTCATGGTCTCGCCCCCGGACCGGGGCGGCCGTGAGGCGATCCTGGAGATCCACACCCGTGACATCCCGATGGCCGACACCGTCGACCTCGCCCAGGTCGCCCGCACGACCCCGGGCATGACCGGCGCCGAACTGGCCAACCTGGCCAACGAGGCGGCCCTCCTCGCGGTCAAGCGCAAGCAGGACCAGGTGACCCAGACCGACCTCTCGGAGGCGCTGGAGAAGGTCCAACTGGGCGCCGAACGCCCGCTGGTGATGCCCGAGGAGGAACGCCGCCGCACGGCGTACCACGAGAGCGGACACGCCCTCCTCGGCATGCTCCAGCCGGGCGCCGACCCCGTCCGCAAGATCACCATCGTGCCGCGCGGCAGGGCGCTGGGCGTGACCCTGTCGACGCCGGACGCCGACAAGTACGCGTACACCGAGGAGTACCTGCGCGGCCGGATCATCGGCGCGCTGGGCGGCATGGCCGCGGAACAGGTCGTCTACGGCGTGATCACGACCGGAGCGGAGAACGACCTCGAACAGGTCACCAACATCGCGCGCGGCATGGTCGCCCGGTGGGGCATGAGCGAACGGGTGGGCCGGCTGTCCGCGCTCCCCAACGACGCCCAGCAGGCCTACGGGCTGGCCGCCGCCCCGCAGACCCTCGACGTCATCGACGGCGAGATGCGCCGGATCGTCGACGAGTGCTACGACGAGGCCTGCCGCAAACTCCGCGACCACCGGGGCCAGTTGGACGCGCTGGCCGAGGCGCTCCTGGAGAACGAGACGCTGGAGGAGGCGGACGCGTACCGCATCGCGGGGGTCACCCGGCTGACCAAGGACGAGGCCTAGGCCCGCGGGAACACCCCGGGCCGGACTCAGGGCACGCGCGCGATGAGGTACCGGAACACGTTCGGCATCCACACCGTCCGGTCCCGTCGCTGGTACGGATGGAGCGCCTCGGCCACCTCCTTGTCGACCTGCGCCTGGTCCGTCGCGGCGATCGCCGCGTCGAAGAGGCCGGTCGACAGCAGGCCCTTGACCGCGCTGTCCAGGTCGGCGTACCCGAACGGGCAGGCCACCCGCCCGGAACCGTCCGGCTTCAGTCCCGCCCGCTGGGCGACCTCCTCCAGGTCGTCGCGAAGGGCGGGGCGCCAACTGCCCGTACTGCGCAGCGGATCGGCCAGCTTCGTGGCCACCCGCAGCACGGACGACGTGGTGCAGCGTTCCGGCGGACCCCAGCCGGCGAGCACCACGGGCGCCCCGCGCTCGGCGAGCGGGGTCGCTGCCTGCAACAGCTCGCCGAGCCCCTCCGAGTCGCCCGCGAGACATCCGATGGGCTCGAAAGCGGTCACCAGGGTGTACGCGGGCGTCTCCGCGTCGGCCGCGTCCTGTGGTGTGCCCTCGACCAACCGGGTCTTCCCACGCGGGCGCGTGCCCCACGCCTCGGGAAGCAGCCGCTCCCGGGCCAGGGCCAGCCGCTCGGGACGGGAGGCGTCGACTCCGGTGACCGCGGCCCCTCGGGAGGCGGCCATCAGAAGGGCGAGCCCGCTGCCGCAGCCGAGGCCGAGCAGCCGGGTGCCGTGTCCTACATCGAGTCGCTCGTAGACGGCCTCGTAGAGCGGGACCAGCATCCGCTCCTGGATCTCGGACCAGTCACGCGCGCGTGCCCCCGGATCCACACGGGGTGTCTCCCCCGCGTGAGCCAGGTGCTGCCGCACGAGCGTAGGTGTCATCAAAGCGCCCCAATCCGCCGAGAGTTGCCCTCGTGTCCGTTTCCGTAGCCCCCGTGACGTGCGCGCGCTCTCCCCCGCAATGCCAGCAAACTCCGCGTCCGTCCCGGAGTCCAGGGGTAGTAGGGCCCGGCTTGTGGGTTGAACGTGCCAGTGGCGAGATTTCACATGCCGGCAACTTGGGGCCGTACGATCCCGTCATCGGCGGTCTTGTTGCCCGAGGGTGGGTCGGTGCCGGACGCCGAGGACGCGCCCGGTAACGTCGCGGTCGTCGCACGCGCTTACTGAGGTAGCGCCCTTCCGGCGGGAGAGCGACCGAAACGCCCCTTGCGCATCCGAGGACCCCACTCGTCGCGACGCGCGGACATCGTCTACGCGGTGGTGCGTATATCGGACTACGTACCGCCTTGATACGAGCTGTGAGGCTTCTCCGCAGATCAGCGCACCCGCCCTCGTCAGGACGCATCAGCGGCAACTGACGGGTACGTGCAAATTATTTGGGATGGCCCGGAATCGGAACACTGGGGCACTCCGGCTCGTTGTCATTACGTGAGCACGACACAGACACCACCTGTTCTCGCCGCCGAGCTGGCGCAGGCGTGGGCCGACATTCAGCGGTACCACCCCGAGCTGCCGGACCTCGCCGCGCCAGAGTCCCTGATCGGAGAGTCGTCGTCCGCGTGCGGACACGAACTCTCCTTCGAGCGACTGCTCCATGAGGCAGTCCATGGGATCGCCGCCGCCCGCGGCGTCCGTGACACCTCCCGCGCCGGCCGCTACCACAACCGCAGATTCCTCGCGATCGCCGAGGAACTGGGCCTGGACCACCCCGAGGAACCGCACCCGAGCAGCGGTTTCTCGCTGGTCACCCTCAACCCCGAGGCGAAGCGCCGCTACCGGCCGACGATCGACCGCCTCCAGCGCGCCCTGAAGGCGCACACGGCAGCCACCTCCGCCGACACCTCCCGCACCTTCCGCGGCCCGGCCGCCCGGCACGGCTCCTCCGGGGGCGGCGTGCGCGTCAAGGCGGTCTGCGACTGCGGCCGCAACGTACGGGTCGTCCCGTCGGTGCTGGCGCAGGCGCCGATCGTGTGCGGCGGCTGCGGCAAGCCGTTCCGCATCCCGGAGGTCGTGGGGGCGGCCTAGCCACGCGCGGTGCCGGCGTCTCGTGGGTGCCGGAACCGGTGTCGTGGCGGCAGCCCTGACGGGCACCCGGTCCGCCGGGTGCCCGTCAGGCATGCCCTGCGGTGGCCTCGGTCCGATGCGAGCCGAGGGGTGTGGCACAATGGCTAGCTGTACTCGACAGTCGCACAGGACCCCTCTCTCCTCCGGCTGACGCGTCCATCGGGCACTCGGGTACCGCAACCCCACGCGGCAATCTCGCCGTGCCCAACCACGTCAAAACCAGGAGAATCCACTCCAGTGGCAGTCAAGATCAAGCTGAAGCGTCTGGGCAAGATCCGTTCGCCTCACTACCGCATCGTCGTCGCCGACTCCCGTACCCGTCGTGACGGCCGTGCGATCGAGGAGATCGGTCTGTACCACCCGGTGCAGAACCCGTCGCGCATCGAGGTCGACGCCGAGCGCGTCGCCTACTGGCTGGGTGTCGGCGCGCAGCCGACCGAGCCCGTGCTCGCCATCCTGAAGAAGACCGGCGACTGGCAGAAGTTCAAGGGCGAGCCCGCCCCGGCTCCGCTGCTCGTCGCCGAGCCCAAGAAGGCGCGCCCCTCGTTCGAGGCCCTGGGCGGCGACGACGAGGGCAAGGGTGAGGCCATCACCCAGAAGAAGAAGGCTGAGAAGAAGGACGAGGCTGCCGCCGAGTCCGAGTCGACCGAGGCCTGAGCATGCTCGAGGAGGCTCTCGAGCACCTCGTGAAGGGCATCGTCGACAACCCTGACGATGTGCAGGTCGCATCCCGCAACCTGCGCCGCGGACGCGTGCTCGAGGTCCGGGTCCATCCCGACGACCTCGGCAAGGTGATCGGCCGCAACGGCCGCACCGCACGCGCTCTGCGCACCGTCGTGGGCGCCATCGGCGGTCGCGGCGTCCGCGTCGACCTCGTCGACGTGGACCACGTCCGCTGACGCAATCGCAGCACCGGCTCGGGCCGGGGAGGGCCACTGGGCCGTCCCCGGCCCGTAGTCGTACGTACGATCAGGAGATCTTCGAAAAGTGCAGCTCGTAGTCGCTCGCATCGGCCGTGCTCACGGCATCAAGGGCGAGGTCACCGTGGAGGTCCGTACCGACGAGCCGGAGCTCCGGCTCGCCCCCGGTGCCGTCCTGCTCACGGACCCCGCCGCCACCGGCCCCCTCACCATCGAGACCGGCCGGGTGCACAGCGGCCGCCTCCTCCTGCGCTTCGAGGGCGTCAAGGACCGCACCGCCGCCGAGGCCCTCCGCAACACCCTCCTGATCGCCGAGGTCGACCCGGAGGAGCTCCCGGAGGACGAGGACGAGTACTACGACCACCAGCTGATCGACCTGGACGTGGTCACCGCCGACGGCGTGGAGGTCGGCCGGATCACCGAGATCTCGCACCTGCCCTCGCAGGACCTCTTCATCGTGGAGCGTCCCGACGGCAGCGAGGTGATGATCCCGTTCGTCGAGGAGATCGTCACGGAGATCGACCTGGAGGAGCAGAAGGCGGTCATCACCCCGCCGCCCGGGCTGATCGACGACCAGGCAGAGATCGCCTCCTCCCGGGAAGACAGCGCATGAGACTCGACGTCGTCACGATCTTCCCCGAATACCTCGAACCCCTGAACGTCTCGCTCGTGGGCAAGGCACGCGCGCGTGGACAGCTCAACGTCCAGGTGCACGACCTGCGCGAGTGGACCTACGACCGCCACAACACCGTCGACGACACCCCGTACGGCGGCGGCCCCGGCATGGTCATGAAGACCGAGCCCTGGGGGGACGCGCTGGACGCGGTGCTGGCCGACGGCTACGAGACGGGCTCGCACGCCCCGGCCCTCATCGTCCCGACGCCCAGCGGGCGCCCCTTCACCCAGGAACTCGCCGTCGAGCTCTCCGAGCGGCCCTGGCTGGTCTTCACGCCGGCCCGCTACGAGGGCATCGACCGCCGGGTCATCGACGAGTACGCGACCCGGATGCCCGTCCACGAGGTCTCCATCGGCGACTACGTCCTCGCCGGCGGTGAAGCGGCCGTCCTGGTGATCACCGAGGCCGTGGCGCGCCTGCTGCCCGGCGTCCTCGGCAACGCCGAGTCGCACCGGGACGACTCCTTCGCGCCCGGCGCGATGGCGAACCTCCTGGAGGGCCCCGTCTACACCAAGCCGCCCGCCTGGCGCGGCCGGGAGATCCCGGAGACGCTGCTCAGCGGCCACCACGGCAAGATCGCCCGCTGGCGGCGCGACGAGGCGCTCAAGCGCACCACGGCCAACCGGCCCGACCTGATCGAGCGCTGCGACCCCAAGGCCTTCGACAAGAAGGACCGCGAGATGCTCTCCATCCTGGGCTGGGCCCCGGACCCGGCGGGGGAGCCGTACGGCCGATTTTGGCGTCGGGTCGACGACGTGGAAGAATAGGCCGCTGTTGTGCGTCGTCCGGCGTGCGCCCCTGCCACAGGGGGACACGACGCCCGCCCCGACACGGACAGCATCCTCAGGAACCACCTATCTCCCGCCTATGACCTGTGGCATGGGCGAAGAAAGCAGACGAAATGTCTCACCTGCTCGACTCCGTCGACAGCGCGTCGCTGCGCAGCGACATCCCGGCCTTCCGCCCGGGTGACACCGTCAACGTCCACGTCCGCGTCATCGAGGGCAACCGCTCCCGTGTGCAGCAGTTCAAGGGCGTAGTCATCCGTCGCCAGGGCGCCGGTGTCCGCGAGACCTTCACGGTCCGCAAGGTCTCGTTCTCCGTCGGCGTCGAGCGCACCTTCCCGGTGCACACCCCGATCGTCGAGAAGATCGAGCTCGTCACCCGTGGTGACGTCCGTCGCGCGAAGCTGTACTACCTGCGTGAGCTGCGCGGCAAGGCCGCGAAGATCAAGGAGAAGCGCGAGAGCTGAGCTCGCGCGGGCGTTCTTGCCGGGGCCGGATAACATCTGGCCCCGATGGACACCGAAGCACAGCAGACGGAGCGCGACCGCTCCTCCCGCCCTTCCCGCTCCGAGGAGATCTCGGACACAGAGGGTCAGGAGGAACGGTCGCGTTTCGCGTTCCCGTCCCGGATCACCGAGTGGCTCCCCGGTGGACGCATCACTCTGACCGCGCTGCTCTGCCTGCTGTTTTTGCTGCTCCTCAACGCTTTCGTGGTGCAACCCTTCCAGATTCCCAGCGGATCCATGGAAAACGGATTGAGGATCGGGGACCGGGTTCTCGTAAATAAGTTGGCGTACCGTTTCGGTGCCGAACCGCGGCGCGGGGATGTGGTCGTGTTCGACGGATCCGGGTATTTCGGGGATGCGGACTACATCAAGCGCGTGGTGGGTGTGGGGGGAGACCACGTGGTCTGCTGCGACAAGAAGGGGAGGATCGAGGTGAACGGCCGGTCGGTCGACGAGTCGACGTTCCTGTACCCCGGTGACAGCTCGTCGACGGTTCCCTTCGACGTCGTCGTGCCCGACGGCACCCTCTTCGTCCTCGGCGACCACCGCAGCCGCTCCAGCGACTCCCGCGACCACCTGGGCTCGCCCGGCGGCGGCATGATCCCGGTCGGCGACGTCATCGGCCGTGCCGATTGGATCGTATGGCCGACCGCGCACTGGACCCGGCTCAAGCCGTCCGACGCCTACGCGCGCGTGCCCGCCGCGGGCGGTGCGCATGGGTAACCGCGGCAAACCGCGCGGGGTGCCCGGCGCAGCCGCCGACAACCTGCTGCCCACCGGCGTCCGGCGCGCCGCCAGCCCCGCGGGCGGCCGTTCGCGCGCGGAGCGCCGCAAGCTCCAGCGCAAGGTCAAGCGGCGCCGCAGGCGCTCCGCCGTCAAGGAGATACCGCTCCTCGTCGGTGTCGCCGTCCTCATAGCGTTGGTGCTGAAGACCTTCCTGGTGCAGGCCTTCGTGATCCCGTCGGGCTCCATGGAGCAGACGATCCGGATCGGCGACCGCGTCCTGGTCGACAAGTTCACCCCGTGGTTCGGCTCCAAGCCGCAGCGCGGGGACGTCGTCGTGTTCAAGGACCCCGGCGGCTGGCTCAAGGACGAGCAGACGACGGTGAAGAAGCAGGACCCCGTCGTCGTCAAGCAGATCAAGGAAGGCCTCACCTTCATCGGTCTGCTGCCGTCCGACAACGAGAAGGACCTCATCAAGCGTGTCGTCGGCGTCGGCGGCGACCGCGTCAAGTGCTGTGACGCACAGGGGCGGGTGACCGTCAACGGGGTCCCGCTCAGCGAGGACTACCTCTATCCCGGCAACGCGCCCTCCACGCAGCAGTTCGACATCACCGTCCCCCAGGGGCGGTTGTGGGTGATGGGCGACCACCGGGCCAACTCCGCGGACTCCCGCGTGCATCAGGACACCGACTACGGCGGTACGGTCTCCGAGGACTCGGTCGTGGGACGGGCCATGGTCATCGCCTGGCCCCTGGGCCACTGGACCACCTTGAAGGAGCCGAAAACCTACGCTTCCGTGTCCGACTCGGCGACCGGGTCGACCGCAGCTCCCTTGCTGTCGCATAGGGTTGCCTCCGACGATCCGAATGGACCTGTCCAACTCCCGACCCCTGCGGAACTCCCGCTCGTTATGGGAGTGGTGGGCCTGCACCGTGTCATGGGCAGGCGGCGGCACAGAGTAAGGAGTTGGCGTGGGGGATGTGGCGGTTGGCGCACGGTCCGGACACGACGGCGAGGAGCACCGCGGACGCCCCGTGGACGCGGCCGACCCGGCCGCGGACAGCGTCGTGACCTCGAGCGACGGCTCCGGTGGAGACGAGGACGGGACCAGGACCGGCCAGGGCCAGGAAGAGTCGAAACCCGCGCCGAAGAAGCCGCGTTCCTTCTGGAAGGAACTGCCGATCCTGATCGGTATCGCGCTCGTCCTGGCGCTGCTGATCAAGACGTTCCTGGTGCAGGCGTTCTCGATCCCGTCCGACTCGATGCAGAACACCCTCCAGCAGGGTGACCGCGTCCTCGTCGACAAGCTGACGCCGTGGTTCGGCTCCGAGCCCGAGCGCGGTGAGGTCGTCGTCTTCCACGACCCGACCCAGTGGCTGGCGGGCGAGCCGACCGCCGAACCGAACGCCGTCCAGACGTTCCTCAGCTGGATCGGTCTGATGCCGTCCGCCGAGGAGAAGGACCTCATCAAGCGGGTCATCGGCGTCGGCGGTGACACCGTCGAGTGCAAGGGCACCGGTCCGCTGAAGGTCAACGGCAAGGCGCTGAACGAGAGCGACTACGTCTACGCCGGCAACACCCCGTGCACGGTCGACGACATGGGCGGCCAGTTCAAGGTGAAGGTGCCCAAGGGCTTCATCTGGGTCATGGGCGACCACCGCCAGAACTCGCGCGACTCGCGCTACAACCAGGACGACAAGTACCACGGCATGGTCCCGGTCGACGAGGTCGTCGGACGGGCCATCGTGAAGGCCTGGCCGATCAACCGCTGGGGCACCCTGCCGGTCCCCGACACCTTCGACCAGGACGGCCTGAACAACCAGTCCTCGGCGTCCACCGCGCTGACGGTGGCCCCGCAGGGGCTGGCGCTCGCGGGCGCGGTGCCGGTGGTGCTGTGGCGGCGGCGCCGGATCGCGCCGACGGAGACGCGCTGAGCGGTCACCGTCGTTGACCTTGTGAAACCTTTACGGATGCCATGACCTCGGTCCCCGAAGGGGGCTGACCGGTTCCGGTACCGCCGGGTAGGGTGCGGACCCATGGGTGGCGAGAGCACGACACGTACGGCCCCGCGCAGCGGTGGCACCAACACGGGCCCGGTGGGCAGCCGGACCGGACAGCGACTGTCCGGGCTGGCCGTCGCGCTGGGCCTGGTGCTGTTCCTCGGCGGGTTCGCCTGGGGAGCGGTGGTCTACCGGCCGTACACCGTGCCCACCAGCTCGATGGCGCCCACCATCGACGCCGGCGACCGGGTGCTCGCGCAGCGCATCGACGGCGGCGACATCCGCCGGGGTGACGTGGTCGTCTTCACCGACAAGAGCTGGGTGAGCAACGCCCCCGTGGTCAAGCGCGTGGTCGCGGTCGGCGGGGACACCGTCTCCTGCTGCACGAAGGGCAAGCTGACCGTCAACGGCAAGCAGATCGACGAACCGTATCTGCCCAAGGACAGCCTGGCCGAGTGGAAGAACATCCCCGAGGTGACCGTCCCCAAGGGGCGGCTGTTCCTGCTCGGTGACGAGCGGCAGGGCTCCCTGGACTCCTCCGCCCACCTCACGGACGCGGCCAGCGGCACCGTCGCGGTGAGCGCCGTGACCGCCCGCGTCGACGCCGTCGTCTGGCCCATGGACGGCATGCTGAAGGAGCCGAGCGGCTTCAAGGAGCTCGGTGCGCTGTCCTCGCCGGGACCGCTGCGGACGATCACCGCCCTGATCATCGGCGGCGCGGTGCTCGTGCTCGGCGGTGGCGCCTACGGGCCGATCGCCAAGCGGCTGGGCAGGCGTCGCGCCGCGCAGAGCCGGATGGAGCCCGTGGGTGCGCGCTGAGGCCGCGGCGGACACCTACGAGGGCGGACTGCGCAAGGTCGCCAGAGTGGTGCTGCTGGACCCCGACGACCGCATCCTGCTCCTGCACGGCCATGAGCCGGACGATCCGAACGACGACTGGTGGTTCACCCCCGGTGGCGGGGTCGAGGGCGACGAGACTCGTGAAGAGGCCGCTCTCCGGGAACTCGCCGAGGAGACCGGAATCACCGAGGTCGAGCTCGGGCCGGTGCTGTGGCGGCGGATGTGTTCCTTCCCGTTCGCGGGGCGCCGCTGGGACCAGGACGAGTGGTACTTCCTGGCCCGGACGACCCAGACGGCGACGGCGGCGACGGCGCTCACCGATCTGGAACGGCGCAGCGTCGCCGGAGCGCGCTGGTGGACGTGTCAGGAACTGACCCGGGCACATGAGACGGTGTATCCGACCAGACTCGCCGAGCTGCTCCGCAGGCTGCTCGACGAAGGTCCCCCGGCCGGGCCCGTGACCCTTGACACCGAAATCGTCTAGGGGCTGACGGGACTGGCGCACAATGGGGGGATCGCACGGCTGAAGGGGAACATGCCATGAGCGCCGAGGACCTCGAGAAGTACGAGACCGAGATGGAGCTGAAGCTCTATCGGGAGTACCGCGATGTCGTCGGTCTGTTCAAGTACGTGATCGAGACCGAGCGGCGTTTCTATCTCACCAACGACTACGAGATGCAGGTGCACTCGGTCCAGGGTGAGGTGTTCTTCGAGGTCTCGATGGCCGACGCCTGGGTCTGGGACATGTACCGGCCGGCGCGGTTCGTGAAGCAGGTGCGGGTGCTCACGTTCAAGGACGTGAACATCGAGGAGCTCAACAAGAGCGACCTGGAGCTGCCGGGCGGGTGAGGGTGGTAGGGGGGTCGCTCGTGTGGGTGGCTGAGTTTTCCACAACCACCGAGTAACCCACCAAGATCAACTTCATGTGCGGGACTGCGTGATCGTTGGCGCCGGAGGTGGTGCCGACATGAACGCACGCAGTGCACTCGGCAAGTACGGCGAGACGCTGGCCGCACGGCGGCTGGCGGAGGCCGGGATGACCGTCCTGGAGCGCAACTGGCGCTGTGGCAGGACCGGTGAGATCGACATCGTGGCGCGGGACGGAGAGGTCCTGGTCGTCTGCGAGGTCAAGACACGGCGGGCGGGTGCCTTCGAGCACCCGATGGCCGCGGTGACCCCCGACAAGGCGGAGCGCCTGCGCGGCCTCGCCGAATGCTGGATCCATGCCCACGGAGGGGCGCCGCCGGGCGGCGTCCGCATCGACCTGGTCGGCGTACTCCTGCCGGAGCGCGGAGCGCCCGTCGTCGAGCATGCGCGGGGGGTGGCCTGAGATGGGGTTCGCGCGGACGTGCTCGGTGGCGCTGGTGGGCGTCGAGGGTGTGGTGGTGGAGGTCCAGGCGGACCTGGAGCCTGGGGTCGCGGCGTTCACGCTGGTGGGACTGCCGGACAAGAGCCTGACGGAGAGCAAGGACCGGGTACGGGCCGCGGTGGTCAACTCGGGCGCGGCGTGGCCGGCGAAGAAGCTGACCGTAGGGCTGAGTCCGGCGTCGGTGCCGAAGAGCGGGAGCGGGTTCGATCTCGCCGTGGCGGCAGCGGTGCTGGGGGCGGCCGAGCGGATCGATCCGCGCGTGCTGGCGGACATCGTGATGATCGGGGAGCTGGGGTTGGACGGGCGGGTGCGGCCGGTGCGCGGAGTACTGCCTGCCGTGCTCGCGGCGGCGGACGCGGGGTACGAACAGGTAGTCGTGCCCGAGTGCGCCGTGCCGGAGGCATCGCTGGTGCCGGGTGTCTCGGTGCTGGGGGTGCGCAGCCTGCGCCAGCTCATCGCGGTTCTCACCGATGAGCCGGTGCCCGACGAAGAGCCCGTCCCAGGGGAGATCCGCCCCGACCCCTTCCTCGCCGGTCTGGCCCTCCCGGGCACCGGGCTGGGAACCGGCATCGTCTCCGGTGGGCACCAACCCGACCTGGCGGACGTGGCGGGGCAGCATCTGGCCCGGTCGGCACTGGAGGTGGCCGCCGCGGGGAGGCATCACGTCTTCTTCAAGGGCCCGCCGGGCGCTGGGAAGACCATGCTGGCCGAGCGACTGCCCGGACTCCTGCCCGAGCTGAGCCGGCAGGAGTCGCTGGAGGTGACCGCCGTGCACTCGGTGGCCGGTGTACTGCCACCCGGCCATCCGCTCGTCGACAGGTCGCCCTACTGCGCACCGCACCACTCCGCGACCATGGCCTCACTGGTCGGGGGAGGCAACGGGTTTCCGCGGCCGGGAGCCGTCTCCCTGGCTCACCACGGAGTTCTTTTCCTCGATGAAGCCGCGGAATTCCACAGCAGCGTCCTGGACTCCCTCCGGCAGCCGCTGGAATCGGGCCATGTCGTGGTCGCCCGCGCCGCAGGCATGCTGCGTATGCCGGCCAAGTTCCTGATGGTCCTGGCGGCCAATCCGTGCCCCTGTGGCCGACACGGACGCGGAGACGACATCTGTGAGTGCAGGCCGTCCTCCATCAAGCGCTACCGAGCCCGTCTGTCCGGGCCCTTGATGGACCGCGTGGACCTACGGGTGACCGTGGAGCCGGTGGCCCGCGCCGAACTGCTCCGGCTCCACTCCGGTGCCGAGACCACAGCCACGGTCGCCGAGCGGGTGAAGGCCGCTCGGGAACGCGCGGCCAGGCGCTACGAAGGCACACCCTGGCGTACGAACAGCGAGGTCCCGGGGCATGAACTGCGCACCCGGTGGCATGTGCAGTCCGGAGCCCTGCGCAAGGCCGAGGAGGACCTGGACCGGGGGTTGCTGTCGGCTCGTGGCCTGGACAGGGTGCTGCGCGTCGCCTGGACGGTGGCCGACCTGGGAGGCCGTGACCGACCCTCGGCGAACGACGTGAACTGGGCCCTCGAACTGCGCACCGGCGTCCGGCGTGGTGCCGTCCTGGAAGGGATCGGCAGGTGACGGACGGCGAACTGCTCGCCCGGGTCTTCCTCGCCCGTGTCATTGAGCCCGGTGACGAGGTCGCCGGGCGGTGGGTGCGGGAGTTCGGGGTGGAGGAGGTGGCTCGCAGGCTGCGGGACGGGCGGGAGGTGTTGCCCGGGGTGAGCGGGAAGCGGTGGGGCGGCCTTGTGGCTCGGGCCGGGGAGGCCGGTCCGCGACGGGATCTCACGGTCGCCGCCGAGGCCGGGGTGCGGTTCGTCCGTCCGGGGGACGGGGAGTGGCCCGGGCAGTTGGACGATCTCGGGGACGCGCGGCCGCTCGGGCTGTGGGTGCGGGGGCGGCCCAGTCTGCGGATGTGGGCCCTGCGGTCCGTCGCCGTGGTGGGGGCCCGGGCTTGTACCGAGTACGGCGCGCACATGGCGGCCACCCTCGCCGCCGGGCTCGCCGAGCGCGGCTGGGTCGTGGTGTCCGGCGGCGCGTACGGCGTCGACGGGGCCGCCCACAGAGGGGCGCTGGGCGCCGGCGGCGCCACCGTCGCCGTGCTGGCCTGCGGCGTCGATCGGCCCTATCCGCGTGGGCACACCGAGTTGATCACCAGGATCGCGGAACAGGGGCTGGTGGTGGGGGAGTTGCCGCCGGGCGACCATCCGACGCCGAGCAGGTTCGTGCTGCGCAACCGCGTCATCGCCGCGCTCACCAGAGGGACCGTCGTGGTCGAAGCGGCGTACCGCAGCGGCTCGCTCGTCACCGCGCGTGCCGCGCAACGCCTCGGGCGGCACACCATGGGCGTGCCCGGGCCGGCCACCAGCGGCCTCTCCGCCGGGGTGCACGAACTGCTGCGCGGCGACGCCGAACTCGTCACCGACGCCGAGGAAGTCGTCGAGGTGGTCGGGGACATGGGCGAGCTCGCGCCGGAGCGGAGGGGACCCGTGCTGCCGCGCGACCTGCTCGAACCGGGAGCGCGCAGAGTCCTCGACGCGCTGCCTGCACGCCGTGCGGCGACCGCCGCCGAGGTCGGACGCGGCGCGCAGACGACTCAGGACGAGGCGGTCGCGAGACTGTACGAGCTCCGATCACTTGGTTACGTCGAACGACACGGCGACGGCTGGAAGTTGACACGCCAGGCGATGATCTCCGTCCGTGGTGCTCGCGGTCCGAGTTGACCGAGCGTGTTCGGCCGTCCGGGGGAACCCCTACAGCCTTGGGAATTCCCGCAGTTGGAGTTTCCCCGTGGTCACGCTGAGTCGTCGGCGTGACTCGGCGGGGCGTCAAGAGGAACGTATCTGCGCACGGCTCGGGGCCACTCCTTCGCACACCGCGACACTCCAGTCACGCTACGCTCACGGGGATTCCGGCACGGAACGGCGACTCGACCACAGATCCACCTCAGAGACTCCAGATCCACCTCAGAGATTCCAGATCCGCATCAGACCGACAGGTCACCCAGCCATCCCCACTTCACGGCAGAACGGCACAAGGCGACGAATGCCCCAGCACACCTCCGGGTCCGACCGGGCGGCGGCCCCCCCAGCCGCCCGGGACGGTGGCAGCGTGCGGCCCCCCGCCCCCTCGACGCTCGACGAGCTGTGGCGGTCGTACAAGGCGACGGGGGACGAACGGTTGCGGGAGCAGCTGATCCTGCACTACTCGCCGCTCGTGAAGTACGTGGCGGGCCGGGTGAGCGTGGGGCTGCCGCCCAACGTCGAGCAGGCCGACTTCGTCTCCTCCGGTGTCTTCGGGCTCATCGACGCGATCGAGAAGTTCGACATCGACCGGGAGATCAAGTTCGAGACGTACGCGATCACCCGGATCCGGGGCGCGATGATCGACGAGCTGCGGGCGCTGGACTGGATTCCGCGGTCGGTGCGGCAGAAGGCGCGGAACGTCGAGCGGGCGTACGCGACGCTGGAGGCGCGGCTGCGGCGGACGCCCAGCGAGGGTGAGGTGGCGACCGAGATGGGGATCGCCGTGGATGAACTCCACGCGGTCTTCAGTCAGTTGTCGCTGGCCAACGTGGTCGCGCTGGAGGAGCTGCTGCATGTCGGGGGTGAGGGCGGCGACCGCCTGAGTCTGATGGACACGCTGGAGGACACCGCCGCCGACAACCCGGTGGAAGTGGCCGAGGACCGGGAGCTGCGACGGTTCCTGGCGCGGGCGATCAACACGCTGCCCGAGCGGGAGAAGACCGTGGTCACGCTCTACTACTACGAGGGGCTGACCCTGGCGGAGATCGGGAACGTACTGGGTGTGACCGAGAGCCGGGTCAGTCAGATCCACACCAAGTCGGTGCTGCAACTGCGGGCGAAACTGGCGAGCTTCGGTCGGTGACCTGGCCGCATGCACGGTCGTGGGCGAAGGTGACTCCCGTCCGGGGCGGTGCGTCCGTAAAGTGGAGGACGTGCCAAGGATTCGAGCGGCCTCCGTGGCCGAGCACCGGTCGATGCAGCGAGCCGCCCTGCTGGACGCGGCTCGGTCGTTGCTGTCCGAGGGCGGGACGGAGGCGCTGACGTTCCCGGCTCTCGCCGAGCGGACGGGGCTGGCGCGGTCGTCGGTGTACGAGTACTTCCGGTCGCGCGCCGCCGTCGTCGAGGAGCTGTGCGCGGTCGACTTCCCGGTCTGGGCGGCGGAGGTCGCCGCGGCGATGGGCGCGGCGGACGGGGCCGAGGCCAAGGTCGAGGCGTATGTGCGGCGGCAGCTGGCGCTGGTGGGGGACCGGCGGCATCGGGCCGTGGTCGCCATTTCCGCGAGTGAGCTCGATGCGGGGGCTCGGGAGAAGATCCGGGCCGCGCACGGGGAGCTGGTCGCGATGATCGGCGAGGCGCTGGAGGAGATGGGGCACGCGGAGCCTCGGCTTGCGGCGATGTTGCTGCAAGGGGTGGTGGATGCGGCTGTGCGGCGGATCGAGCTGGGGGCGGCGGAGGATCCTGCGGCGATCACTGAGGCTGCGGTGAGCATGGCGCTGCGAGGGGTTCGCGGCTGAGGTGTTCGTGGGGGTTGGTGTGGGGGATCGCGGCTGAGGCCGGTGGGGGGTTGCTGCGGGGGCGTTTCGCCTGCCCGCGCTGGCGGGGTGCCGCCTGCGCCCACCCGTGCCGCCCCAGCGGCACGACTGCCCGCAGGCTACGTGGATACGGGAGCTGCTCCAGCGGCACGACTGCCCGCAGCTGGGGTGAGGGACTCCTGGTTCCTGGCTAGGGCAGCGGGACTCCCAGTACCGGCAGCAGCCTTGACGGGGCCCTGCGCAAGAGCCACGGCGGTAGCAAGGACAGTGGGTTCAGGTAGGCGTCTCCCCGTCGCACACCCCAGTGCACGCACGTAGCCATGCAGTGGGAGCCCGTCGGCTCCACCGTCGCCACCACTTCGCCCGGTGTCACCTCCTCGCCCTTCTTCACCGTCGCCCGTACCGGTTCATACGTCGTTCGCAGGTCTGTGCCGGTGAGGGCGATCGAGACCACGCCCTTTCCGGCCACGCGGCCCGCGAAGGTGACCCGGCCGGCGGCCACCGCTCGTACGGGTGTGCCCGGCGGTGCTGCCAGGTCCACGCCTCGGTGGCCTCGGGCGTACGGGGTGGGTGGGGGTTCCCAGGTGCGGAGGACGGGTGGGCGTACGCCTACCGGCCAGGTGCGGGCGAGGGCCGGGACCGTGGTGGGAGGGGGCTCGGGCGGCGCCGGGGGCGGGGGAGTCAGGAGGGGGATCAGGAGTGCGGGCAGCAGGGCGCTGTGCAGGTGTCGCATGGCTGAAACGGTGCCTGAGCAGGGCTGAGCGCGGCCGGGAGCTGTGGAGTACCGCCCGGTTGTGGACAGCGGCGTCACCCGGTGCTCCGCGGGTCCCGTACACTTCTTCTGGCGATCCGGGTCACCGGGTCGACTTCGCACGCCCCGACATCGGGCTCTCGTAGCCATCGATGTCAGCGCCTTTCGGTCCCGTACGCACCTGCGTACGTGGCACGGCGCGTGCCGGGCGTCAGGACACAACCGAGAAAACACAAGGAGAACGGCCATGGCCGTCGTCACGATGCGGGAGCTGCTGGAAAGCGGCGTCCACTTCGGTCACCAGACCCGTCGCTGGAACCCGAAGATGAAGCGGTTCATCTTCACCGAGCGCAACGGCATCTACATCATCGACCTGCTCCAGTCGCTGTCGTACATCGACCGCGCCTACGAGTTCGTCAAGGAGACCGTCGCCCACGGCGGCACGGTCATGTTCGTCGGCACGAAGAAGCAGGCGCAGGAGGCCATCGCCGAGCAGGCCACCCGCGTCGGCATGCCTTACGTCAACCAGCGCTGGCTGGGCGGCATGCTCACCAACTTCTCGACCGTCTACAAGCGTCTGCAGCGCCTCAAGGAGCTCGAGCAGATCGACTTCGAGGACGTCGCCGCTTCCGGTCTGACCAAGAAGGAGCTTCTCGTGCTCTCGCGCGAGAAGGCCAAGCTGGAGAAGACCCTCGGTGGTATCCGCGAGATGCAGAAGGTGCCCAGCGCCGTCTGGATCGTGGACACCAAGAAGGAGCACATCGCGGTCGGCGAGGCCCGGAAGCTCAACATCCCGGTCGTCGCCATCCTCGACACCAACTGCGACCCCGACGAGGTCGACTACAAGATCCCGGGCAACGACGACGCGATCCGCTCCGTCACCCTGCTCACCCGCGTGATCGCCGACGCCGTCGCCGAGGGCCTCATCGCCCGCTCCGGCGTCGCCACCGGCGACAAGGGTGACAAGGGCGCGGGCGAGCCGCTCGCCGCGTGGGAGCGCGACCTGCTCGAGGGCGAGAAGAAGGCCGAGGAGGCCCCGGCCGCCGAGGCTCCCGCCGCTGAGGCTGAGGCCCCTGCCGCTGAGGCCCCCGCTGCCGAGGCCCCCGCCGCCGAGGCCGAGGCTCCGGCCGCCGAGGCCGAGCAGGCCTGACCCCCTCACCCCTTCGGGTCTTCTGACGGCGGGGGCCCACCAGCCCCCGCCGTCGGCCCGTAGATCTTCAGACTTCGAGAGAGATTCCAGGAATCATGGCGAACTACACCGCCGCCGACGTCAAGAAGCTCCGTGAGCTCACCGGCGCCGGCATGATGGACTGCAAGAAGGCGCTGGACGAGGCCGAGGGCAACGTCGACAAGGCCGTCGAGGCGCTCCGTATCAAGGGCCAGAAGGGCGTCGCCAAGCGCGAGGGCCGCTCCGCCGAGAACGGCGCCGTGGTCTCCGTCATCGCCGACGACAACACCTCCGGTGTCCTGGTCGAGCTGAAGTGCGAGACGGACTTCGTCGCCAAGGGCGAGAAGTTCCAGGCCGTCGCCAACCAGATCGCGCAGCACGTCGCCGCCACCTCCCCGGCCGACATCGACGCCCTGCTCGCCTCGGAGATCGAGGCCGGCAAGACCGTCCAGGCGTTCGTGGACGAGGCCAACGCCAACCTCGGCGAGAAGATCGTCCTGGACCGCTTCGCGCAGTTCGCCGACGGCTTCGTCTTCGCCTACATGCACCGCACCATGCCCGACCTGCCCCCGCAGATCGGTGTCCTGGTCGAGCTGGACAAGGCCGACGCCGAGCTGGCCAAGGGTGTCGCCCAGCACATCGCCGCCTTCGCGCCGAAGTACCTCTCCAAGGAGGACGTCCCGGCCGAGGTCGTCGAGTCCGAGCGCCGCGTCGCCGAGGAGACCACCCGCGCCGAGGGCAAGCCCGAGGCCGCCCTGCCGAAGATCGTCGAGGGTCGCCTCAACGGCTTCTTCAAGGACGCCACGCTGCTCGGCCAGCCGTACGCGCTGGACAACAAGAAGTCCGTCCAGAAGGTTCTGGACGAGGCCGGTGTCACCCTGAAGCGCTTCACGCGCATCAAGGTCGGCATCTGAGTCCGTACCGCGTTCGACGCCCGACCCCGATAGGGTCGTAGGCAGTCGTCCGGTACGCCGTCACGCACGCGCGTGGCGGACGACAGCAGATCTGACGAGGAGGCCATTGCCGCGCATGGGATGCGAACCAGTTCCCATCGGCAGTGGCCTTCTTCGTATGTGCGACCCCTTGAAAGAGGCGAGATTCCGATGACCACCAAGGCCCAGAAGAGCGACGACGGCAAAGTGAGCGGCCGGTTTCTGCTGAAGCTGTCCGGAGAGGCCTTCTCCGGTGGCGGGGGCCTGGGCGTGGACCCGGACGTGGTGCACAAGATCGCCCGGGAGATCGCGGCCGTCGTGCGCGACGGCGCGGAGATCGCGGTCGTCATCGGCGGCGGCAACTTCTTCCGCGGCGCCGAACTCCAGCAGCGCGGCATGGACCGCGCCCGCTCCGACTACATGGGCATGCTCGGCACCGTGATGAACTGCCTCGCCCTCCAGGACTTCCTGGAGAAGGAGGGCATCGACTCCCGCGTGCAGACCGCCATCACCATGGGCCAGGTCGCCGAGCCGTACATCCCGCTGCGCGCCGTGCGCCACCTGGAGAAGGGCCGCGTGGTCATCTTCGGCGCCGGTATGGGCATGCCGTACTTCTCCACCGACACCACCGCCGCCCAGCGCGCCCTGGAGATCGACGCCGAGGCGCTCCTCATGGGCAAGAACGGCGTGGACGGGGTCTACGACTCCGACCCGAAGAAAAACCCCGACGCGGTCAAGTTCGACTCCCTCGGCTACGGCGAGGTCATCACCCGCGACCTCAAGGTCGCCGACGCCACCGCCATCACGCTGTGCCGCGACAACAAGCTCCCGATCCTCGTCTTCGAGCTTCTGACGGAGGGCAATATCGCGCGCGCCGTCAAGGGTGAGAAGATCGGCACGCTGGTGGGTGACCAGGGCAGCCGGGACTGACGACCCGGCAACCACCGTCCGCGGGACGGACGGGACGGACCCTGACCGGGGGATGGACAATGTCCTGCCGGTCGGGAACCGTGCAGGAAGAAGACGCGACGCAGCCGGCCGCCGCCTCCACGCAACGGAACAGCAGCCGGGCCTACTCAAGACACGCAGGAGCAAGTGGTGATCGAAGAGACCCTCCTCGAGGCCGAGGAGAAGATGGAGAAGGCCGTCGTGGTCGCCAAGGAGGACTTCGCCGCGATCCGCACCGGCCGTGCGCACCCGGCGATGTTCAACAAGATCGTGGCCGACTACTACGGCGCGCCGACGCCGATCAACCAGCTGGCTTCGTTCTCCGTGCCGGAGCCGCGCATGGCGGTGGTGACCCCGTTCGACAAGACGGCCCTGCGCAACATCGAGCAGGCCATCCGTGACTCGGACCTGGGCGTCAACCCGAGCAACGACGGCAACATCATCCGGGTGGTGTTCCCCGAGCTCACCGAGGAGCGCCGCCGCGACTACATCAAGGTCGCCAAGGGCAAGGCGGAGGACTCCCGCGTGTCCATCCGCTCGGTCCGCCGCAAGGCCAAGGACGCGATCGACAAGCTCGTCAAGGACGGCGAGATCGGCGAGGACGAGGGCCGCCGTGCGGAGAAGGAGCTCGACGACGCGACGCACAAGTACGTCGCCCAGGTGGACGAGCTTCTGAAGCACAAGGAAGCGGAGCTCCTCGAAGTCTGATGAACGACTCTTCCTGGGGCTCTCCGCCTGGGGCCGGGCCACACGCCGGGTACTGGGGGCCCACCGACCAGGGGCCTGTCCAGGGGGCTGCCCCGGCGGGTCCCGCGTACGATGCGCCTGAGGCGCAGCAGACTCGCCCCATGCCCATCGTGCCCGACGTACCCGCGTATGGCGGAGACCAGGATGACGACCGGGGGGCCGCTCGGCTGAGTGGCCCTTTGTTCAGGGACGAGACGTTCCGGGACACGACGTCCCGGGACGCGACGTTCCGCGACGAGACCACGTCGGCGCAGCCCCGAGCGGCTGCGTCGCAGACGCAGAATCCGGAGCCCATGCCCGACGCCCCGCAGCCGGCTTCCGCGCCGCAGAAGAAGAGCGCGGGGCGTGACCTGGGCGCGGCCATAGGGGTCGGCGTCGGGCTCGGGGTGGTGATCGTCGCCTCGCTCTTCGTCGTCAAGGCCGTCTTCGTCGGCGTGATAGCGGTCGCCGTGGTCGTCGGCCTGTGGGAGCTGACCTCGCGGCTGGAGGAGCGCAAGGGCATCCGGGCGCCCCTCGTGCCGCTGGCGGTCGGCGGTGCGGCCATGGTCGTCGCCGGATACGTCCGGGACGCCGAGGGCGCGTGGGTGGCGATGGCGCTCACCGCGCTCGCGGTGCTGGTCTGGCGGATGACGGAACCGCCGGAGGGCTATCTGAAGGACGTCACCGCGGGCGTCTTCGCGGCCTTCTACGTCCCGTTCCTGGCCACGTTCGTCGCGATGATGCTCACCGCCGACGACGGGCCGCAGCGGGTGCTGACGTTCCTGCTCCTCACCGTCGTCAGCGACACCGGGGCGTACGCCGTCGGCTGGCGCTTCGGCAAGCACAAGCTCGCGCCGCGCATCAGCCCCGGCAAGACCCGTGAGGGCCTGCTGGGCGCGGTGTCCTTCGCGATGGTGGCGGGCGCGCTGTGCATGCAGTTCCTGATCGACGACGGCACCTGGTGGCAGGGGCTGCTGCTGGGCCTCGCGGTGGCGGCGAGCGCGACGCTCGGTGACCTCGGCGAGTCGATGATCAAGCGCGACCTCGGCATCAAGGACATGGGCACGCTGCTGCCGGGGCACGGCGGCATCATGGACCGGCTGGACTCGCTGCTGCCGACGGCTCCTGTGGTGTGGCTGCTGCTGGTGCTGTTCGTGGGCTCGGGCTGACCGGCGTACGGATGACTGGAGAAGCCCCCGCTGAGGCGGGGGCTTCTGCTGTTCTCATGGGCGGTCCGGTGGGACGATTTCCCTGTAAGCCCTCGAAGGGGATCGCCCTGGAAGGAGGGCGTCATGCCCGCCATCCGTGAAGTGATCGACGTCGACCGCAGTCCCGAAGACGTCTACGCGTACATCACCGACCCCTCCCATCTGCCGGAATGGCAGCTGAGCGCCGTCAAGGCGGAGCCGCTCGACGAGGGGCCCGTCCATGCCGGCTCCCGGGTCCGGGTCACCCGGCGGATCGGGAACCGTGAGATCCCGATGACCGTCGAGTTCGACGAGCTCGTCCCGCCGCGCAGCTGGGACCTGCACGGGATCTCGGGGCCCGTCCGGCCCCGTACCCACGGGGAGATCGAACCGCTCGACGACGGGCGGAGGTCCCGCGTGACGATAGAGATCGACTTCGAGGGGCACGGGCTCGGCAGGGCGCTGGTCCCCCTCGTCGTCCGCCCGCAGATCCGCAAGGAGCTCCCGCGGGACGAGCAGCTGCTCAAGGAGCGCCTGGAGCGGCCGACCAGCTAGGACGCGCAGACGGCGGAGGTCAGGAAGTCCTCCAGCAGCGGCAGGACCACGGGCGGCTGCCGCAGGACCGTCATGTGCGTGGTGTCCGGCAGGACGGCCAACCGGGCGTCGGGGATCAGCCGCTGCATCTCGGCCGCGTGCTCGACGTGGACGAAGTCGCGGTCGCCGAGCAGCAGCAGCGTGGGCGCCGCCAGGCCGCGCAGGTCGTCCGCGGTCCAGGGCAGCGGGGCGTGGGCCGCCGCCGAGACCTTGCCGAGGAAGGTCTCGAAGTGCTCGGGGTGCGGGGCGACGGCGGCGTACGCGGCGGCCATGTCCTGGAAGTCGGCCTGGGTGGGCAGCAGGGGCGAGCTGTAGTCGGGGGTGCGGATCTCGTCCCGCATACCGTCCTGGGTGTACGGGGCGGAGACCATCACCAGCCGGCCGACGCGGTCCGGATACCGTACGGCGATCTCCAACGCGGTCAGCCCGCCGAGGCTGTAGCCGAGCACGTCGGCCTGCGGGACGCCGAGCTCGTCGAGCAGGGCGACGACGTCGGAGGCGAGGTACGGGACGGTCAGGTCGCGGTCCGTGTCAGCGGTGTGACCATGTCCCTGGAGCTCGGGGGCGATGACCCGGCGGCCCGCGGACAGGGCGGGGAGGACGGCGCCGAAGGACAGCCCGATGGCGGTGGCGCCGCCGTGCAGCAGTACCAGCGGGCGGCGGTTCGCGTGGGCGGCGCCGTGGATCTCGTAGTACATCTCCAGGCCGTTGACCTTGGCGTACGGCATTGTCATCACTTCCGGTGACGGGCGGACGGGAACGTACGGCAGGAAGACCCGTCCCGCGCGGGGAAATCATCGGTCACCCTCGGTGACGGGCGGGGGCCGGAGTCACTCCATTCGATCTGCGACACTGGTACAGCCATGCCTAAGCCCGGAGAACTCACTTTCGTCGCCCCGCGCGGAGCCAAGAAGCCGCCGCGGCACCTTGCCGATCTCACTCCTGCCGAGCGCAAGGAAGTCGTGGCCGAGATCGGTGAGAAGCCGTTTCGTGCCAAGCAGCTCTCGCAGCACTACTTCGCGCGGTACGCGCACGATCCGGAGCAGTGGACGGACATTCCGGCCGGCGCTCGCGGCAAGCTGCAGGAGGCGCTGCTTCCTGAGCTGATGACCGTCGTCCGGCATCTGTCGACCGACCAGGGGACCACGCGCAAGACGCTGTGGCGCCTGTTCGACGGGACGCTCGTCGAGTCGGTGCTGATGCGGTATCCGGACCGGGTCACCATGTGTATCTCGTCGCAGGCCGGATGCGGGATGAACTGCCCCTTCTGCGCCACCGGGCAGGCGGGGCTGGACCGGAACCTGTCCACCGCCGAGATCGTCCACCAGATCGTCGACGGGATGCGCGCGCTCCGGGACGGGGAAGTGCCCGGTGGGCCCGCGCGGCTCTCCAACATCGTCTTCATGGGCATGGGCGAGCCCCTCGCCAACTACAAGCGGGTCGTGCAGTCGATCCGTGCCCTCACCGACCCCGCTCCGGACGGGCTCGGGCTGTCGCAGCGCGGTATCACCGTGTCGACGGTCGGGCTGGTGCCGGCCATCCACCGGTTCGCCGACGAAGGCTTCAAGTGCCGGCTCGCCATCTCGCTGCACGCTCCCGACGACGAGCTGCGCGACACCCTCGTCCCCGTGAACACGCGGTGGAAGGTGCGCGAGGTGCTCGACGCCGGGTTCGAGTACGTCGAGAAGTCGGGACGCCGGCTGTCGATCGAGTACGCGCTCATCCGGGACATCAACGACCAGGCCTGGCGTGGGGACCGGCTCGGGCGGCTGCTGCGCGGCAAGCCCGTGCACGTCAACCTCATCCCGCTGAACCCGACCCCGGGCTCGAAGTGGACCGCCTCGCGGCCCGAGGACGAGAAGGCCTTCGTCGAGGCCATCGCCGCACACGGCGTGCCGGTGACCGTCCGGGACACCCGTGGCCAGGAGATCGACGGGGCCTGCGGTCAGCTGGCGGCCGGCGAACGGTAGTCTGACCGTCGCAAGAATCGCAACGCAAGAACAACTTCATATTTCTATCCGACAGGGGAGCGCCACAGCGCTGAGAGTGCGGCCGTCGGGCCGCAGACCCTCTGAACCTCGCCCAGGTCATTCTGGGTAGGAAGTTCGGTCATCACCGTGAGTAGCAAGAAGTACTTTGCTGTCGTCGTCGGCCTCGGCCTGGTCGCGCTGTCCGCGTGCGGGTCGTCCGACGAGGGCGGTTCCCAGAGCGAGTCCAAGACCGTCACGCTCGTCAGCCACAACTCGTGGGCCGTCTCCAAGGGCGTCCTCGCCGCCTTCGAGAAGGAGTCCGGCTACCAGGTCAAGGTCCTGGAGGACGGCGACGCCGGGCAGGCCGTCAACAAGGCGATCCTGACCAAGGACAACCCGCAGGGCGACGTCTTCTTCGGCGTCGACAACACCCTGCTGTCCCGGGCGCTCGACAACGGACTGTTCCAGTCGTACGAGGCCAAGGGCGCCGACACGATCAAGGCCGGCTACCGGGTCGACGGGGACAAGGTCACGCCCATCGACACCGGCGACATCTGCCTCAACTACGACAAGGCCTGGTTCACCGAGCACAAGCTCCAGCCGCCGACGTCGTACGACGATCTGATCAAGCCCGCCTACAAGAACCTCCTCGTCACCGAGAACGCCTCCACCTCCTCGCCGGGGCTCGGGTTCCTGCTCGGTACCGCCGCCAAGTACGGCGACGACGGGTGGGAGGCGTACTGGACCAAGCTCAAGGCCAATGGCGTCAAGGTCGTCGACGGCTGGGAGCAGGCGTACAACGAGGAGTTCTCCGGGTCCGCCGGCGGCAAGAAGGCGAAGGCCGACCGGCCGCTCGTCGTCTCGTACGCCTCCTCGCCGCCCGCCGAGGTCATCTACGCCGACCCCAAGCCGAGCACCGCGCCGACCGGGGTCGTCGAGGGGACCTGCTTCCGGCAGGTCGAGTACGCCGGTCTGCTGCGCAACGCGAAGAACAGCAAGGGCGGCAAGGCCCTCATCGACTTCCTCCTGACCAAGAAGTTCCAGGAGGACATGCCGCTCAACATGTTCGTCTACCCGGTGGTCGAGGGCGCCGCCGTGCCCGCCGAGTTCACGAAGTACGGTCCCGCCGCCAAGGACCCCGAGACCATGGACCCGGCGAAGATCGCCGACCATCGTGACGACTGGGTCAAGTCGTGGACGTCGCTCGTACTGAAGTAGCCCCACGTCTCAGGGGGAGCGTGACGCGGCTCGGCCTCATGGTCGTGCCCGTCGCGTTCTTCGGGCTCTTCTTCGCCTGGCCCGTCGCCGCGATCGTCGCGCGCGGGCTCAAGACGGACGGGAGCTGGCAGTTCGGGCGGATCGCGGACGTGCTCGCGCAGTCCGACATCCGGCACGTGCTGTGGTTCACCACCTGGCAGGCGCTCGCCTCGACCGCGCTGACGCTCGCGGTCGCGCTGCCGGGCGCGTATGTGTTCGCCCGCTACGACTTCCCCGGCAAGCAGATCCTGCGGGCCGTCGTCACCGTTCCGTTCGTGCTGCCGACGGTGGTCGTCGGCACGGCGTTCCTCGCGCTGGTCGGGCGCGGCGGGCTGCTCGACGAGCTGTGGGGCGTACGCCTCGACACCACCGTGTGGGCGATCCTGCTCGCCCACGTCTTCTTCAACTACGCCGTCGTCGTACGGACGGTGGGCGGGCTGTGGGCGCAGCTCGACCCGCGGCAGGAGGAGGCCGCGCGGATGCTCGGCGCGTCCTCGTGGCGGGCCTGGCGGAAGGTCACGCTGCCCGCGCTCGCGCCGGCTGTGGCCGCGGCCGCCCTCATGGTCTTCCTCTTCACCTTCACCTCCTTCGGGGTGGTGCAGATCCTCGGCGGGCCGACCTTCTCGACGCTCGAAGTCGAGATCTACCGGCAGACCTCCGAGATCTTCGACCTCGGTACGGCCGCTGTCCTGACGCTGGTCCAGTTCGTGGCGGTGGGCGCGATCCTCGCCGTGCACGCCTGGACCGTACGGCGCCGGGAGAGCGTGCTGCGCCTCGTCGCCCCCGAGACGACCGCCCGCCGGCCGCGCGGGGCCGGGCAGTGGGCGCTCCTCGCCGGGGTGCTGGCGACCATCGCCGTCCTGCTGGTGCTGCCGCTCGCGGTGCTCGTACAACGGTCGCTCGACGCACCGGACTTCGGCTACTACCGGGCGCTGACCTCGGCGGACGGGGGCGTGTTCCTGGTGCCGCCGATCGAGGCGATCGGGAACTCGCTGGAGTACGCCGTAGCCGCCACCGCCATCGCGGTGCTGATCGGGGGGCTCGCCGCGGCGGCGCTCACCCGGCGGGACGCGGGGCGGTTCGTACGGGGCTTCGACGCGCTGTTGATGCTGCCGCTCGGGGTGTCCGCGGTGACCGTGGGGTTCGGGTTCCTGATCGCCCTCGACGAGCCTCCGCTGGATCTGCGGGCGTCCTGGATCCTGGTGCCGCTCGCGCAGGCGCTGGTCGGGGTGCCCTTCGTCGTACGGACCATGCTGCCGGTGCTGCGGGCGGTGGACCAGCGGCTGCGGGAGGCGGCGGCCGTGCTCGGGGCGTCGCCCTGGCGGGTGTGGCGGGAGGTCGACCTGCCGCTGGTGCGACGGGCGTTGCTGATCGCGGCGGGCTTCGCCTTCGCCGTGTCGCTGGGGGAGTTCGGGGCGACCGTGTTCATCGCACGGCCCGACAATCCGACGCTGCCGGTCGCCGTGGCGCGGCTGCTGGGGCGGGCCGGGGACCTCAACTACGGGCAGGCGATGGCCCTTTCGACGATTCTGATGGTGGTGTGCGCGGTGGCGCTGCTGGTCCTGGAGCGGCTGCGGACCGATCGGACGGGTGAGTTCTGATGCTGCTGGCGCTGGAGGACGCGACGGTCCGCTTCGGCGGGCGGGCTGTCCTTGACGGGGTCGACCTGTCGGTCGCCGAGCACGAGATCGTGTGTGTGCTCGGGCCGAGCGGGAGCGGGAAGTCGACGCTGCTGCGGGTGGTGGCCGGGCTGCAACACCTCGGCGGGGGACGGGTGTTGCTGGACGGACGCGATCAGGTGGGGGTGGCGGCGCACCGGCGTGGGGTCGGGCTGATGTTCCAGGACCATCAGCTGTTCCCACAGCGGGACGTGGGCGGGAACGTGGCGTTCGGGCTGCGCATGCACGGGGTCTCGAAGGGCGAACAGAGCGAGCGGGTCGGGGAGTTGCTCGACCTCGTCGGGCTGCCCGGGGCCGCCGGGCGGGCCGTCGCCGGGCTCTCCGGGGGCGAGCAGCAGCGGGTGGCGCTTGCGCGGGCGCTCGCGCCCCGGCCGCGGCTGCTGATGCTGGACGAGCCGCTCGGGCAGCTGGACCGCTCGCTGCGGGAGCGGCTCGTCGTCGAACTGCGGGAGTTGTTCGGGCGGTTGGGGACGACCGTGCTGGCGGTCACGCACGACCAGGGGGAGGCGTTCGCGCTCGCCGACCGGGTGGTGGTGATGCGGGACGGACGGATCGCCCAGTCCGGTACCCCGCTCGAGGTGTGGCAGCGGCCCGCCGATGAGTTCGTGGCCCGCTTCCTCGGCTTCGAGAACGTGGTCGAGGGCACGGTGGCCGGGGAGGCCGCCGACACGCCGTGGGGCAAGGTGCCGGTGCCCGAGGGGGCTCCCCAGGGGGTGCGGAGCCTGCTGGTGCGGCCCGCGGGGGTGCGGCTCGTGGACGCCGGGTTGCGCTGTTCCGTCGTCGCGCGCACCTTCAAGGGCACGCATGTCGCGGTGCGGTTGCGGCCGGAGGGGGACGCGCCGGTGCTGGAGGCGGCTTGCGCGTTGCGGGCGGCGCCGGAGGTGGGGGACACGGTCGGGGTGGAGTTCGACGCGGCCGAAATCGTCGTACTCGGCTGATCGGACGGCACATAGGGTGCGGGGCATGACGCTGCTCCCGCATGACCGCTACTGCGACGAGATCGCCCACCAGGTCGGTCTGCTCCGGGCGGTGGTGACCTCCGGAGCCGATCTGACCGCCACGGTGCCGACCTGCCCGGACTGGACGCTGGAACAGCTCATCCGGCACACCGGGGGCGCCCTGCGCGGGGTGGAGGCGCTGGTGCGCATCCGGGCGCAGGAGGCGGTTCCCGCGGATCGGATGACGTCGGGCGAGGCGCCCATGGACGCCGGTGCGCTGGACGCGTGGCTCGCGGAGACCGGGGAGATGCTGGTCGGCACGCTGCGGGAGGCCGGCCCGGATGCCCCGGTGTGGTCATGGGCCGGCGTCCCCACCGCGGGCTTCTGGGCCCGCCGGATGACCCATGAGCTCACCGTCCACCGCGCCGACGCCACCCTCGCCGCCGGGCTGCCCTACGAGGTCGTGCCGGACATCGCCGCCGACGCGATCGACGAGTGGCTCCAGATCGTCGAGTTCGTGCAGCGGACCCAACCGCACGACGCCGCCAGGGAGTTGCGGCGGCCGGGGAAGAGCATCCATCTGCATGCCACCGACGACGCGGGTGAATGGCTCGTCGAGCTGGGCGAGGAGGCCATCGCCTGGCGGCGCGGGCACGAGAAGGCGACCGTCGCGCTCAGGGGGCCGCTCACCGCCGTCATGCTCGCCTTCTACCGTCGACTACCGCTGGACAGCCCGGGGTTGGAGGTGCTCGGCGAGCGGGAGCTGCTGGAGTTCTGGCTGGAGCGGGCCACCTTCGGGTGATGCCCCGATGCTCCGATGCCTCCCTGTCCCGATGCCCCCCTGTCCCGATACCCCGATGTCCCGGGCGACATGGGTGTGGCCCGTCCCCTGACGGAGGACGGGCCACACCGCTGTGCGTGCCGTGCTTATCGGCTGCTGCTCGCTCCACGGCGACGCAGGCCGAAGAAGACCGCGCCGCCGCCGATGGCGACCAGGGCGATCGCGATGCCCGCGATCATGCCCGTGTTGGAGTTGGCGCCGGTCTCGGCGAGGTTGGACTCGCCGGCCGCGGGGGTCGGGGCGTTGCTCGACGTGTCCGCGGGAGCGGTGCTGCTCTCGGAGGCCGACGGGGTGGGGTTGTCGGACTCCTCCTCGGCCGGGGTGGACTCCGACGGCGACGGGGTGGCCGTCGGGGTCGGGGTCGGGGTCTCGTCCTCGGTCTTGCAGGCCGTGGCCGGGGTCGTCAGGTTCGGGCTGATGTCGTCACCCTTGATGTAGGGCAGGGCGACCACGTGGACGCGGTACTCCGCGTTGGGCTGCCAGGCCTCGTCGAAGGTGATGGTGGTGCCCTCCTTGGAGCCCTTCACCGTCTTCTCGCCGACCATGCGGACGTCGGCGTTGTTCTCCACGAGGTACACGGAGACGGTGGCCTCGACGCCGGACTTGTCGACGTCGGTGACGGTGATGACGCCCTTGTCGCCGTCGCACTTGGCTTCGGCGGAGAATTCCTTGATGTTGCACGCCAGCGCGTTGCCGGCGGCACCGAGCGCGAGCGCGGCGGTTGCGGTGGCGACACCGAGGACACGCACGGAACGGGCGACGGTACGGCGAGATATGGACAGAACTGCCACGTTTGTCCTTACGGGAGGCGCAATTGCGGGGGGTGGGAGGAGTGGTGACGGAACATCACGGGATGCGACAACACCATTCCCAAGAGGCTCACAGGTTTATAAGTGTGGCGTAAGTAGTGTCAACGTGTAAGCGCATCGAGGGCGTTGGCTTTGCCTGCTTATTAACCACCGAGACGTTTCAACGCCGCCGGAGCCTCCTCGATTCGGTCAACCAGGGCGATTCGCGACTCCATGGAGCGTTCCCGCGCAAGTGCCGTCAGCAGGGGCCAGGTCGGCAGCCGCTCGGTCCAGTGCGCCCGGTCGACGAGCACCATCGGCGTCGGTTCCCCGCGCGACTCGTAGTAGTTGGGCGTCGCGTTGTCGAAGATCTCCTGTACGGTCCCGGCGGCACCCGGCAGGAACACGACGCCCGCGTTCGAGCGGGCCAACAGGCCGTCCTCGCGGGTGGCGTTGGCGAAGTACTTGGCGATGTGCGACGCGAACGGGTTCGGCGGCTCGTGGCCGTAGAACCAGGTGGGGATGCCGACGGACGTGTCGCCCTTCGGCCAGCGTGCCCGGACCTCGAAGGCGGCGGCCGCCCAGTCGGTGATCGACGGGGTGAACTTCGGTGCCTTGGCCAGGAGTCGGAGGCTCTCGGTGAGCATCCCGTCGTCGTACGGGGCGGCGTACGCGCCGAGGTTCGCCGCCTCCATCGCGCCGGGGCCGCCGCCGGTGGCGACGGTGAGGCCGGACCGGGTCAGCTCCCGGCCGAGCCGGGCGGCACCGGCGTACGCCTCCGTGCCACGCGCCATCGCGTGGCCGCCCATGACGCCCACCACCCGCGTGCCGCGCAGGAGTTCGTCGAGGGCGTCGGAGACGGCGTCGTCGTGGATCGAGCGGAGCATCGAGGCGAATATGTCGCCGTCGGCCTTGGTCTGCTGGAACCAGGCGTAGGCACGGGCGTCCAGCGTCTCCTCGTACCCCTTGTCGAGGCCGGCGAACAACTCGTCCGGCGCGTACAGCAGGCCTCGGTACGGGTCGAAGGGGAGGTTCGGGACGGGCGGGAAGACCAGCGCGCCGTCCGCGCGGACCTTGGCGGCGGCGTCGTCCCGCATCGGGCAGCCGAGGAAGATCGCGCCCGCGGTGTCCGTGGCGAGCAACTCCCTTGTGCGGTCCGTCAGATCGACGGCCTGGACACGGAAGCCGACGAGGGTGCCGCGGGCCGAGACCGTCGCGTCGAACTCGTCGAGGGTCTCGATCTCACGGTCGTCGTGGTGGGCCGCATGGGCGGGCATCGTCTGCACCCGCCCATGCTAGACACGGCGTTCCACGGGGGTGGTTCAGCCCTGGACGGCGGCCGGGTCCATCCACACGACCTCCCAGGTGTGGCCGTCGAGGTCGTCGAAGGCACGGCCGTACATGAAGCCCATGTCCTGGATCTTCGGCGAGGCGGTGCCGCCCGCGGCGACGGCCTTGTCCACCAGCTCGTCCACCTTCTCGCGGCTCTCGGCGCTCAGACAGACCAGCACCTCGCTGGTCTTCGTGGCGTCCGCGATCTCCTTGTCGGTGAAGGTGGCGTAGAAGGACTTGGTGAGCAGCATCGTGACGATGGTGTCGCTGATCACGACCGACGCGGCGTTCTCGTCGCTGAACTGGGGGTTGATCGAGTAGCCGAGCTCGGTGAAGAACTTCTTGGAGGCGTCCAGGTCGTTCACGGGCAGGTTGATGAAGATCATCTGCTGGTAGGACGTCGCGCTCATCGTGGTCTCTCCCATCGGGGTGTGTGCTGTTCGGTGGGTAGACCGGGGGCGGATCAGGAACTCATCGGCGCCCGGAGATTTTTTCGTACGAGTTTTCTCAGTGGGTCCCAGTGGGGCTCAGCTGGTCTCAGCGGGTGAGGGGGAGTGCCGCCAGCTCCGCCACGACCAGGGTGAGCGGGCCGAACAGGGCCAGGACCGCGCCTGCGCGCAGGGCCGCCGCGCTGCGGAGCATCGTCGCGGGGGCGCCCAGGCGGAGCAGCGCGGCGGTGGTGTCGGCGCGGGCGTGCTTCGCCTCCACGGCCGCGGTCGCGAGCGTGGCGAGGGTGCAGCCGGTGACCAGGAGCAGGCCGAGGGTGGTGAGGGGGCCGATCTGCGGGGTGGTCGCCGTGCCGTGGAGCGTCGTCATGGCGTACGTGCCGGACGCGACCGCGCAGACCACGCCGAGGGGGCGGCCGATGCGGGTGGCTTCCGCCATGAGGACGCGGCCGGCGAGGAGGCGGAGGGCCCCGGGGTGGGCGGACTGGAGGAGGCGGCCGCAGAGGTGGGTGAGGCCGGGGCCGGCGAGGGCGAGGCCGATTGCGGTGAGGAGCCAGCCGATGAGTGTGGCGGGGGCTCCGCCGGTGAGGCCGCCGGGGAGGGGGGTGGTGGGTTGCTTGCCTGCGTAGGCCTCTACGGCTAGGCCGGCTGCCAGTACTGCGATGCCCCAGGGGAGGCCTTTTGGTGCCTCTCGGGGGGTTGGGGGGAGGGCGTGGGGGGCCAGGTGGGGTGCTTGAGTTTCGGGTGGGGGCGTTTCGCTTGCCCGCGCTGGCGGGGTGCTGCCTGCGCCCACCCGTGCCGCCCCAGCGGCACGACTGCCCGCAGCCAGGTGAGCCTTGAAGCGGCCGTACGATCCGAAGGTCTCCTTGGCCGCGGCCGTTCCGCGGGCCCCGAATCTCCCGTACGACCTCCCCGTCCCCTTCGGTCTGTCGTCCCGTGGGCGCATCGCCACGGCCACCGTCACCGACGCGATCACCGGGACCAGGCCCAGCAGCGTCAAGGCCGCCGGCAGTGGCAACGGTTTCTCCGGGGCCAGGAAATCCGCTCCCGCGCCGTCGAAGGGCATGCCCGTCAGGTCGCCTCGGAGGTGGAGGAAGAACAGCAGCGCCACCATCGAACCCAGGAGGCAGGACAGGGCTGTGGTCGCTGCCGATACGGCCATCAGGCGGGCCGGGCCCAGGCCGATCGCCGCCAGGCCGGGGCGGGGGCGGGTGCCGGGGTCCGTGCGGGCCACGGCGAGGGCGAAGTAGACCGTGGTGGCCAGCGGGGTCAGGCACCAGGCCAGCCGGAGGAGGGAGCCGCGTGGGTCGTCCTGGTGGGCCATCGCGTAGCCGAGGGTGCACAGGAGGAGGAAGCCGGTGCCCGCCGCGGCGGTCGCGACCAGCAGGCGGCGCAGGTGGACGGCCGGGTGGGCGCCGCGGGTCAGACGGAGAGCGAGCACGCGGCCCCCTGGCCTGCCGGTTGCGTTTCCTGGACCGGGGGAAGGTGGACCGTGTTCACCCGGCGGCCGTCCAGCAGCGAGACCGTGCGGTCGGCGAGCGCCGCCGTCTCCGCGTCGTGGGTCGCCAGGACCACCGTGATGCCGTGCGAGCGGGCCGCGGTGGTGAGGGTGCGCAGGACGTGGGCGCGGTCCGCGCGGTGCAGGGGGGCCGTGGGCTCGTCCGCGAACAGGACGGTCGGGGCCGGGGCGAGAGCCCTGGCGATGCAGGCGCGTTGGCGTTCCGGCTGGGTCAGTTCGTGGGGGCGGTGGCGGGATCTGTCGCCGATGTCGAGCCGCTCCAGCCACTCCAACGCGGCCACCTTGGCCCGGCGGCGGCTGGTGCCGCGCAGCATCAGGGGGAGGGCGGCGTTCTCCCAGACGTTGAGCTCGGGGACCAGGACCGGGGCCGGGTCGATCCAGCCGAAGCGGTCGCGGCGCAGGCGCTCACGGGTCATCGGACCCATCGTGTGCACGGGCACGCTGTTGAACCAGACCTCGCCGCGTTGCGCCGGGACCAGCCCCGACAGGCAGCTGAGCAGCGTCGTCTTGCCGCTGCCGCGCGGGCCGCTCACGGCGAGGATCTCGCCCTCGCGGACGCCGAGCGAGACGCCGCCGAGCGCGGGGGAGCCGTCGGGGTGCGTGAAGTGCAGGGCGCGGGCCCAGAGCACGTCGTTGTCGGGCGGGGCCTCCATGGGCGTACACCTCGTATCTGATCCGTTTTCCCGGCCGTTGATCCCCCGAGCGGGGGAACGAAGACAGGGCCGATCGGTTACCAGGCACGCTAGGGAGCGGGTGCGGAAACCCCGGACAGCACGCGGCCCGGGGTGCACCCTTGTCACTCGGACGGGTGCACCCCGGGCCGTACGAACCGCTGAACCGCCGGGGTTACAGCTTGGTCCACGCCTCGGTGAGCGTGGCGCGCAGGATCTGCTCGATCTCGTCGAAGGTCTCCTGGTTGGAGATCAGCGGCGGGGCGAGCTGGACGACCGGGTCACCGCGGTCGTCGGCGCGGCAGTACAGGCCGTTGTCGAAGAGGGCCTTGGAGAGGAAGCCGTAGAGCACGCGCTCGGTCTCCTCGTCGTTGAAGGACTCCTTCGTGGCCTTGTCCTTCACCAGCTCGATGCCGTAGAAGAAGCCGTTGCCGCGGACGTCGCCGACGATCGGCAGGTCGTGCAGCTTCTCCAGGGTCGAGCGGAACGCGCCCTCGTTGTCGAGGACGTGCTGGTTGAGGTTCTCGCGCTCGAACAGGTCGAGGTTGGCGAGGCCCACGGCCGCGGAGACCGGGTGGCCGCCGAAGGTGTAGCCGTGCAGGAAGGTGTTGTCGCCCTTGTAGAACGGCTCGGCCAGGCGGTCGGAGATGATGCAGGCGCCGATCGGGGAGTAGCCCGAGGTCATGCCCTTGGCGCAGGTGATCATGTCCGGGACGTAGTCGAACTTGTCGCAGGCGAACATCGTGCCCAGGCGGCCGAAGGCGCAGATGACCTCGTCCGAGACCAGCAGTACGTCGTGGCGGTCGCAGATCTCGCGGACGCGCTGGAAGTAGCCGGGCGGGGGCGGGAAGCAGCCGCCCGCGTTCTGGACCGGCTCCAGGAAGACCGCGGCGACCGTGTCGGGGCCCTCGAAGAGGATCTGCTGCTCGATCTGGTCGGCGGCCCAGCGGCCGTAGGCCTCGGGGTCGTCGCCGAAGATCGGGGCGCGGTAGATGTTGGTGTTGGGCACCTTGTGCGCGCCGGGGACCAGCGGCTCGAAGGGGGCCTTCAGGGCCGGCAGGCCGGTGATGGACAGGGCGCCCTGCGGGGTGCCGTGGTAGGCGACCGCGCGGGAGATGACCTTGTACTTGGTCGGCTTGCCGGTGAGCTTGAAGTACTGCTTGGCCAGCTTCCAGGCGGTCTCGACCGCCTCGCCGCCACCGGTGGTGAAGAAGACCTTGTTGAGGTCGCCCGGGGCGTGGTGCGCGAGGCGCTCGGCCAGCTCCACGGCCTTCGGGTGGGCGTAGGACCAGACCGGGAAGAAGGCCAGCTCCTGCGCCTGCTTGAAGGCGGCCTCGGCGAGCTCGACACGGCCGTGTCCGGCCTGGACCACGAACAGGCCCGCGAGACCGTCGAGGTAGCGCTTGCCCTTGTCGTCGTAGATGTGGGTGCCCTCGCCCCGGACGATGGTCGGGACGGGCGACTTCTCGTACGAGGACATGCGGGTGAAGTGCATCCACAGGTGGTCGTACGCGGTCTGGCTGAGGTCCTTGGTGCTCACGGTTATCGGGTCCTCACGGTTATCGGGTTCCCCACATGTAGGTCTGCTTCTTGAGCTTCAGGTAAACGAAGCTCTCGGTGGAGCGCACGCCGGGGATGGCGCGGATACGTCGGTTGATGACCTCCAGGAGGTGGTCGTCGTCCTCGCAGACGATCTCCACCATCAGGTCGAAGGAGCCCGCGGTCATCACCACGTACTCGCACTCGGCCATGGAGGTCAGTGCGTCGGCCACGGACTCGACGTCGCCCTCGACATGGATGCCGACCATCGCCTGCCGGCGGAAGCCCACGGTGAGCGGGTCCGTGACGGCGACGATCTGCATCACGCCCTGGTCGAGCAGCTTCTGGACGCGCTGGCGCACGGCCGCCTCCGACAGGCCGACGGCCTTGCCGATCGCGGCGTACGGCCGGCGGCCGTCCTCCTGGAGCTGTTCGATGATGGCGAGGGACACGGCATCCAGATGAGGAGTGCCGTTCCTGGACTCGCGGACGACCCGTGAGTCCCTGGGGTCTGTGCTTCGACTGGCCACGAGCTCACTGTGCACGACGTATCGACACTTCCGCAAGGCCGTAGCGATGAAATTCGTTGTTTACGTCTCTGAGACCTGCGGATTTCGCAGAATCGGCGGGAGTGGGGGTGTTGAAAACGTGGGCCGGCGGATTAGGGTGGGTGTCTCAACCAATGGACAGTTCGACCCGACACAGGAGGCCGGCAGTGAGCACCGAGCTGCGTCGTCTGCGCAACTACATCGACGGTGAGTTCCGGGACGCCGCCGACGGACGGACCACCGAGGTGGTCAACCCCGCGACGGGCGAGGCGTACGCGACCGCACCGCTGTCCGGGCAGGCCGACATCGACGCCGCGATGGAGGCCGCCGCGCGCGCCTTCCCCGCCTGGCGCGACACGACCCCCGCCGAGCGCCAGAAGGCCCTCCTGAAGATCGCGGACGCGTTCGAGGAGCGGGCCGAGGACCTCATCGCCGCCGAGGTGGAGAACACCGGCAAGCCGATCGGGCTCACGCGGTCCGAGGAGATCCCGCCGATGGTGGACCAGATCCGGTTCTTCGCGGGTGCCGCGCGGATGCTGGAGGGCCGCTCGGCCGGCGAGTACATGGAGGGGATGACCTCGATCGTCCGCCGTGAGCCGGTCGGCGTCTGCGCCCAGGTCGCGCCGTGGAACTACCCGATGATGATGGCTGTGTGGAAGTTCGCGCCGGCGCTCGCCGCGGGCAACACGGTCGTGCTGAAGCCGTCCGACACCACCCCGGCCTCGACCGTCCTCATCGCCGAGATCATCGGGTCGATCCTGCCGAAGGGCGTCTTCAACGTCGTGACCGGTGACCGTGACACCGGGCGCCTCATGGTCGAGCACCCGATCCCCGCGATGGCCTCCATCACCGGCTCCGTGCGCGCCGGCATGTCCGTCGCCGAGTCCGCGTCCAAGGACCTCAAGCGGGTCCACCTGGAGCTGGGGGGCAAGGCGCCGGTCGTCGTGTTCGAGGACACCGACATCGCCAAGGCCGTCGAGGACATCTCCGTGGCGGGCTTCTTCAACGCGGGTCAGGACTGTACGGCGGCCACGCGCGTGCTGGTGCAGGCCGCCATCCACGACGAGTTCGTGGCGGCGCTGGCGAAGGCCGCCGCCGACACCAAGACCGGCCAGCCGGACGACGAGGACGTGCTGTTCGGCCCCCTCAACAACCCCAACCAGCTCAAGCAGGTCTCCGGGTTCATCGAGCGGCTGCCCGCCCACGCCAAGGTCGAGGCCGGTGGCCACCAGGTCGGCGAGAAGGGCTACTTCTACGCGCCGACCGTCGTGTCCGGGCTGAAGCAGGACGACGAGATCATCCAGAACGAGGTCTTCGGGCCGGTCATCACCGTCCAGTCCTTCTCCGACGAGGACCAGGCCGTCGAGTGGGCCAACGGCGTGGAGTACGCGCTGGCTTCGTCCGTGTGGACCAAGGACCACGGGCGGGCGATGCGGATGTCCAAGAAGCTGGACTTCGGGTGCGTGTGGATCAACACGCACATTCCGCTGGTCGCGGAGATGCCGCACGGCGGCTTCAAGAAGTCCGGGTACGGCAAGGACCTTTCGGGGTACGGGTTCGAGGACTACACGCGGATCAAGCACGTGATGACGTCCCTGGACGCGTAGTCCGTACGACGACACGTAGTCCCTACAAGGACGCGTAGTTCCTATGAGGACGCGTAGTCCTTACAAGGACGCGTAACGCCTACGACGACGGTGGCGGCCCCGGACGGATCAAGTACCGTCCGGGGCCGCCCCGTTCCCCCTCCTCCTTGGCCTACGCCGTCTCTGCCTGCCTGTGCAGGGACGGGAGTTCCTCGCCCGGCTCTCCCGGCTTGGCCAGGGTCGGGAGCGAGGGCAGGTCCGCCGGGTCCGGGAAGGTGATGCCGGCCTTCTCCAGGATCGGGGCGCGCGGCTGGCGGTGGCTGGTCGTCGTCGGAGGCCGGCGTCCGTGCCCGTCGGCGGATGGTCGGCTCCGCCCGCCCGGGATCGTATTCGTGCGCAGTCGGTCGATCACGTGTTGATCGACAAGGTGTCCGCTGCGTCCGGCACGGCTCGACGCAGCGTCGATTGTTCGGGCGTGGCCGGGCGCGGCATGCTGCCGGGATGTCGCTCCCACTGCGCACGCCCCGGCCCACTCGCCGTTCCCTGCTGCGCGCCCTCGGCGGTACCGCGGCGCTGGGCGCCCTCGCCGGGTGCGGTGTGCCTGCCGCGTACGTGTCCGCCGCGGATCGCGCGGTCCCCGACCGTTCCGCCACCGACAAACGGCTGAGCTGGGCGAACTGGCCGCTGTACATCGACACGGACGACGACGACACGGCGAAGCGGCCGACGCTGGAGGCGTTCGAGAAGGAGACCGGCATCTCCGTCGACTACGTCGAGGAGATCAACGACAACGACGAGTTCTTCGGCAAGATCAGCCCCGCGCTGATGAACCACCAGTCGACCGACCGCGACCTCATCGTCATGAGCGACTGGATGTGCGCGCGCTTCGTCCGCCTCGGCTGGGTCCAGGAGATGGACCGGGCCGAGCAGCCGAACGTCACCAAGTACCTCGACCCGCTGCTCCGTTCACCCGCCTTCGACCCGGGCCGCAAGCACACCGTCCCCTGGCAGTCGGGCATCACCGGCATCGCCTACGACCGCCGCCGCCTCGGCCGCGAGATTCGGCACGTCTCCGAGCTGTGGGGCAGCGACCTCAAGGGCAGGGTGACCCTGCTGTCCGGCCTCGACGAGGCGTTCGCGCTGCTGATGCAGGGCAACGGCGTGGACATCAGGAAGTGGACCGCCGACGACTTCCACACGGTCTGCGACCAGGTCGAGAAGTACGTCCACAGCGGCCAGATCCGCCGCTTCACCGGCAACGACTACACCAAGGACCTCGTCAGCGGTGACGTCCTCGCCTGCCAGGCGTACTCCGGTGACGTCATCCAGCTCCAGGCCGACAACCCCGACATCCGCTTCGTCGTCCCCGAAGAAGGCGCCGAGCTCTGGTCGGACTCCCTGATGATCCCCGACCGCGCGAGCCACAAGGCCAACGCCGAGCGGCTCATCGACCACTACTACGACCCCGAGGTCGCCGCGGAACTCGCCGCCTGGGTCAACTACGTCTGCCCGGTACCGGCCGCGCGGGACGTCCTCGCCTCCGCCAAGGACGAGGAGACGGCCGCACTGGCCGGGAACACGCTGATCTTCCCCGACGACGAGATGCGCGAGCGGCTGGTGATCGCCCGCGACATCACGTCCACGGAACGGGTGGAGTTCTCGAAGAGGTGGAACGCGATCGTGGGGCTGTAGATCCCGAGATCCCGCCCCCCGGCGGCTTTGCCATCTCTTTGCAACGCGCCCCGCCGCTGGCTCGTCTCTCCGCTCGATCCGTCACCCCGCCCGACCGACGGGCGGACGGACCGAGCAAGGAGAGTCATCCATGCGTACAACTGTCCTGGGCGTCGCGGCACTTGTCTGTGCGGCCGTGCTGACCGGTGCGGCGCCCGCCTTCGCCGACGCGACGCCGAGTCCCGTACCCAGCGCACCCGGCGAGCCCAGCGCGGAGCCGAGCGCCGCGCCGACCACCGCGCCCAGCCCCGAGCCGACCGCCGTTCCGAGTGAGGCGCCCGGCGCCCAGGTCTCCGTCGTGCCCAGCGGGGCGCCGAACACCGGAGTGACGACCCCGTCCTCGGACGGCAAGGGCGGTCTCGTCGGTGGCGGTGCCGCCGCGGCGGTCGTCCTCGGTGGCGGTGCCGCCCTCGTCGTACGGCGTCGGCGGGCGAGCGGGGCGTGAGTCCGCTCTCGCGGCGGGCCTTCACGCTCGCGGCCCCGGCCGCGCTGCTCGTGGGCTGCGGCGGTCCGGGAGCCGGGACGGGAGTCCGCACCTCGGGCGCCTCGGCCGCCTCGACACCCACCGCCACCTCGGCACCCGCCGGTAAGCCGGCCGCGCGGAGCGGGCGTTCGGTGCCGGTCCGGCTGCGGATACCGGCCATCGGGGTCGACACCCCGGTCCTCCGGCTGGGCCTCGCTCCGGACGGCACCGTCCAGGTGCCGCCGGTCACGGCGCACGACCGGGCCGGCTGGTACGAGCACTCGCCGGTGCCGGGGCGCACCGGACCCTCGGTGATCCTCGGCCATGTCACGGTCGGCTCCTACGGCGACGGCGTCTTCCGGCACCTCGCGGCACTGCGCCGCGGCGACCGGATCACGGCGACGTTGAAGGACGGCACCTCGGCCGGGTTCGCCGTCACCGCCGTACGCACCGTCGCCAAGGCCGACTTCCCGACCGGCGAGGTGTACGGCGACGTCGACCGGCCCGAGTTGCGCCTCATCACCTGCGGAGGCCCGCGGACCGGCGACGGATACGCCGACAACGTGATCGTCTTCGCCGCGGTGAGCGCCACCGGTCGCTGACCGGGGTCGCCGGATCCCGCCCCGTCGGAACGCGTGCCGACGGTTCGGGGTCTTCACCCATGAACCCCCCACCCCCTGGAGAACGTTGAAACGGTCCCGAGAGAAGGCGGCGTCCGAGCTGTTCGCCGCGCTCTATCCGCGCCTCGCCGGCTGGTGCCGTCGGCTGGTCGACGACGACGAGACGGCCCACGAGCTCGCCTCGGAGGCGTTCACCAGACTGTGGGCGCGCTGGACCACCGTGGACGAACCGCAGGGCTTTCTCTACGTCACGACGGCCAACCTCGTCCGCGACCACTGGCGCAAGCTGGAGCGCGAGCGCCGGGCCGTGCGCCGGGTCGCCACGGAGGCGGAGCTCGGGCCCCGGGCCGAACCGGTGGACCCCTCGGTACGGTTGCTCGTCCAGTCGCTGCCGGAACGCCTGCGCGTCCCGATCCTCCTGCACTACTACGCCGACATGCCCGTCCGGGAGGTGGCGCTGCTGACCGGACGCAAGGAAGGAACCGTCAAGGCCGACCTCCACGCGGCCCGCGAACTGCTCCGCGCCCACCTGAGGAGGAGTCTTGATCACACCAGCTGACGACGGCCCGGACTTCGACTCCGACGTCCACGCCGGTTTCGACGACCCGATCGCCGTGATCCTGCGTCCCCCGGCCGAGTATCTCGGCCCGCCGCCCGGGCGCTACGAGGCGATCCGCCGGGGCGCCGCCCGGCGCAAGCTGCTGCGGGCCGCCGCCGGGGCGGGACTGGTGTGCGCCGTCGCCGCTCTCGTCGTACTGCCATTGCGTCAGGCGGATTCCGGCGGCCCCGCCGCGCCCACGGTCCCGCTCGCGCCGCCGCCCGCGAGCGTCCCCGCGTCCACTCCCGCGAGCAGCCCGCCGAGCGACTCCGCGGTGCCGTCGGAACCGGCCGGGACCCCTATGCCCTCACCCAGCGCGGTGCCTTCGGGGAGCGTGCCGACCCTCGCGCCTTCCGCGCTCGGGACAGCCCCCTGAAACACTTTTTGAACATGTTCAACTTCAGGCGTACGCTCCTCCCATGAGCGACAGAGCCGCCCTGCTCAAGGGCATCCGTGCCTGGTTGGTCCTCTTCGTCATCTGCCTGGTGCTCAGCGGCGCCACGGCCTTCCCGCTCGTCCACGAACTGCGCTGGACCGAGGAACTGCTGACCCATGTGCCCGCGCCCGACGCCCTGACGGACTGGATCACCCGGGTCCGGCAGGGCCTCGACACCGCCGACGCGGACTATCCCTTCCTCCTCTACGGCACCGACTGGCTGGCCTTCGCCCACCTCGTCATCGCCGTCGCCTTCTACGGCCCTTACCGCGACCCGGTCCGCAACATCTGGGTCGTCGAGTTCGGGATGATCGCCTGCGCCGGCATCGTCCCGCTCGCGCTGATCTGCGGGCCGGTCCGCGGCATCCCGTTCTGGTGGAGCGTCATCGACATGGCGTTCGGGGTCTTCGGGGTCGTACCGCTGTACGTCGTACGGAAGAAGATCAAGCGGCTGGAGGCACTGACCGCCGCCACCGCCACCGCCGCCGACCCGGTGACGGTGGCGCAACGCTCACGCGTGTAGGTCGCGCAGGGCGCAGAGGGCGTCGATGCGGTTCGTCGTGATCGAGTCGACGCCCGCGGCGATCAGGCGGCGCATCGAGCGGACCGTGTCGGGGGTCCACACGGACAGCAGGAAGCCGTCGCGGTGGACGCGCTCGGCGAGGGCCTTGTCGACCAGCGGGAAGCGGTAGTTGAGCCAGCGGGGGCGGACCGCGTCCACCAGCGCGGCGCGCGGTGGGGCCAGGGACGTCCAGGTCAGCGCGATCTCCGCCGCCGGGTCCGCGGCGCGTACGGCGAGCATGGCCGGGGCGCCCGCGCAGTAGTAGACGCGGTCCTCCGCCCCGGCCTCCCGTACGACGTCCACCACCCGGCGGGCCGCCTCCACGTCCGGCGTGCCCGGCAGGTCGAGCATGAGCCGGGCGCCGTCGACCACCGCCAACGCCTCGGCCAGCGTGGGCACCTTGCCGTCCGTGAGGCCGCGGACCTCGTCCGACGACAGGGACAGCAGCGGCCGGTCGTGCTCCCACAGCCGCTTCAGCGTCGCGTCGTGCAGCAGCACGGGGACGCCGTCCCTGGTGAGGCGTACGTCGACCTCGACGGCGTCCGCGCCCAGGCCGAGCGCGGAACGCAGGGAGTCGAGCGTGTTCTCACGGACGCGGTAGGGGTAGCCGCGATGGGCCACTGCGGTCAGCTTCTGCATGCGCCCATTGTGGTGGGCGAGGCGGGGTGCCGTGCGGTCGGCTCAGGGGGCGAGCCACGCCTCGGTGTACGTGTCGATCTCGTCCTTGATCCGCGCCTTGCCCGGCTCGTCGAGGAAGGAGGCGTCGACCGCGTTCTTCGCCAGGTCGGCCAGGCCGCGCTCGTCGAGGTCGAGGAGGCGGGCGGCCACCGCGTACTCGTTGTTGAGGTCGGTGCCGAACATGGGCGGGTCGTCGGAGTTGATCGTGACGACGATCCCGGCCTTCACGAACTCCTTGATCGGGTGCTCGTCGAGCGTGCGTACCGCGCGGGTGGCGATGTTGGAGGTCGGGCACACCTCCAGCGGGATCCGCTCCTCGGCGAGGTGGGCGAGGAGCTTCGGGTCCTGGAAGGAGTTGGTGCCGTGCCCGATGCGCTCGGCGCGCAGGTGGGTGAGGGCGTCCCACACCGTCTCCGGGCCGGTCGTCTCACCGGCGTGCGGGACGGAGTGCAGGCCGGCCGCGATGGCGCGGTCGAAGTACGGCTTGAACTGCGGGCGCGGTACGCCGATCTCGGGGCCGCCGAGCCCGAAGGAGACGAGGCCCTCGGGGCGCAGCCGGTCGTCGGTGGCCAGCCGTGCCGTCTCCTCGGCGGAGACGAGGCCCGCCTCGCCGGGGATGTCGAAGCACCAGCGCAGTACGGTGCCGAACTCGGCCTCGGCCGCCTTGCGGGCGTCCTCGATCGCCTCCATGAACGCCTTCTCGTCGATGCCGCGGCGGGTCGAGGAGTACGGCGTGATGGTCAGCTCGGCGTAGCGCACCTGCTGCCGGGCCAGATCGCGGGCCACCTCGTACGTCAGCAGACGTACGTCCTCCGGCGTGCGGATCAGGTCGACGACGGACAGGTACACCTCGATGAAGTGGGCGAAGTCCGTGAAGGTGAAGTAGTCGGCGAGGGCCTCCAGGTCGCTGGGGACCTTGGAGTCGCTGTGCCGCGCGGCCAGTTCCGAGACGATCCGGGGGGAGGCGGAGCCCACGTGATGGACGTGCAGTTCGGCCTTGGGCAGCGCGGCGATGAACGCGTGCAGATCGCGCGGGATGCTGGGGTCGACAAGGCGGTCGGTCAAGGTTCCTCCCCGGAACGGCGCCCTCGGCCGGCTACGGCGGGGCGCGGGTGATCGGCTGATCGGTGACTCGGGGATCATCGTAGGCCGCCCCCGCGGGGGAGATGCCCTGGCCGTAGCATGACGGGGCATCCGAACCGAGGGGAACCCACGCATGTCCGACGAGGCGCAGACCCCGGACCCGACCCGGGACCGGTCGACCTCGTCGCGGGCACCCGAGATGGGGCCGGCCAGGCCGGACGGGGAGGCCGTCGGCAGGGCGTCGGTCGAGCCGGACCCCTGGGCACCGCCGGCCGATGACGCGGGGGCGGTGCCTACGGTGTCCGTGGAGGACGTGCCGCTGTCGGGGGACGGTTCGGGTTCGCCGGGCGCTGCCGGTGGACCCGGGGGCACCGTCGTTTCCCTGCCCGACGGTCCGCTCTCCTGGCCGCCTCCGTCCGTCCACGACCAGCAGACGGTCACGTCGATGCCGGGGGCGGACGGGGTGCCCCCGGGGCCCGCCGCCACACCGACGGAAGACAGCGGCGTACCCGCACCGCAGCCATGGGCCAACCCCTTCGCCGCGCCCGGCGCTCCGAGCACGCCGAGCACGCCGGGGGACGGCGCCGCACATCCCTTCGCCCCGCCGCACGCCTCGACCCCTCCGGCCGGGACGGCCCAGCCCAACCCCTTCGCCGCACCCCAAGCCCCGTCGCCCTCGAACCCCTTCGCCGCACCGCAAGCCGCGTCGGCCTCGACCCCCTTCGCCGCACCCACCGGCCCGGCCGGCCCCGCCCCCTTCACCTCACCGTCCCCCGCAACCCCGCCGAACCCCTTCGCACCCCCCGCCGGCCCCACGGGCCCCACCGGCCCGCCCCCCTACGCCCAGGGCGCCGCCGTCCCCCCGCCCCCCATCGCCCCGGACGGCCCCGGTCAGGTGCCCTACGGCTATCCGGGCGGCGGCTACGGCTACCCCGGCCAGCCGCAGGGTTACCCGGCGCAAGCCCAGGGTTACCCGGGCCAGCACCAGGGCTATTACGGCTGGCCCGGCACGCAGCCGCTGCCCGCCAACGGCATGGGCACCGCCGGGCTCGTGCTCGGCATCCTCTCGGCGATCGTGTTCTGCCTGTGGCCGGTGGCCATCGTCCTGGGCATCCTCGGCGTGATCTTCGGCTCGATCGGCCGCGGCAAGGCGAGCAAGGGCATGGCCACCAACGCCGGTCAGGCCCTGGCCGGGATCATCTGCGGAGCCGCCGGGATCGTGCTGGGCGTGGGGATGCTCGTCCTCCTCGTAGTGACCTAGGCGGACTGGCCCGCCCCGGCCCGCAACCGCCCCCGCGCCTCCATCAGCGCGAACCCCAACAGGTTCGGCCCCCGCCACCGCTCCGGATCCGACGCCGCCTCGTCCGTCGCCGCCAGGCCGATGCCCCACACCCGGTCCACCGGGCTGGCCTCCACCAGCACCCGCTCCCCGGTGCTCAGCAGGAACTCCCGCAGCCGGGCGTCGGAGGCGAACTTGTGGACGCTGCCCTCGACGACGATCCCGAAGCGCTCGCGCTGCCAGATCTCCTCGTCGAAGTCCCGGACCAGGCGGCCGGCCTTCTTCGCCAGCGACGGATGGCCCGCCGCCAGCACCCGCCGCTCCGCCTCCGCGTCGCCGAACAGCCGCGCCTTGCCGGCCATCATCCAGTGCTCGGCCGTCTCATACGTCACTCCGTCCACCACGAACCGTGACGGCCACCACTGGCTCAGACAGCTCGCGCCGATGCGGCCGTCGGGCAAGGGCCGGTGTCCCCAGAAGTGGAGGTACTTGACTCTCGCCCCTGCCGCGACCGCCCTGACCAGCGCGTCCCGAGAATCGATCTTCGTCATGCATGCGAGTCTGGCAGGCGCCACTGACACTCCGTCCTTCCTTTTCCTCCCTCGCTCGACACCTGGTCGACAGATTCCGTCGCGTAACCAAAAGGCAACAACGGAATCACTTGTTGGACGGCATTTGCTCTGTCAGGATCGGCACTCAAATCGAGCTGGAGCTACGCCCACCGCCTGTGAACACGGGTCGGCGGCGGAGGAGAGCGAGCGACATGCACAACCCGGGCAACGCCACCCCGGAAACCCCCGGCATCTCGGACCGGTTCCCCGCGCAGGAGCGCCTCGCGGACGGTGCGCAGTTCATCGCGGGCCGGCTGACCAAGGGCACCTCCGGTCGGACGCACGCGGTCGTCGACCCGTCGACCGGCGAGGAGGTGTACACGTACGAGCTGGCCGGCCCGGCGGACGTGGACGCGGCCGTCGCCGCCGCCCGCGCGGCGTTCCCCGGCTGGGCGGCCACCACCCCCGGTGAGCGCTCCGACGCCCTGCACCGCTTCGCCGCCGTCCTCGCCGAGCGGGCCGAGGAATTCGCCCGCGCGGAGTCCCTCCAGTGCGGCAAGCCGCTGAAGCTGACCCGTGAGTTCGACGTCCCGGGGACCATCGACAACACGGCCTTCTTCGCCGGTGCCGCACGGCACCTCCAGGGGCAGTCCGCCGGGGAGTACTCCGGTGACCACACGTCGTACGTGCGGCGGGAGCCGATCGGTGTCGTCGGGTCCATCGCGCCCTGGAACTATCCGTTGCAGATGGCCGCCTGGAAGATCCTTCCGGCCGTCGCCGCCGGTAACACCATCGTCCTCAAGCCCGCCGAGCTCACGCCCCTGACCTCGCTGCTGTTCGCGCAGGCGGCCACCGACGCCGGCATCCCCGACGGTGTCATCAACATCGTCACCGGGACGGGCAAGGAGGCCGGCGAGCATCTCGTGGGCCACCCCGCCGTCGCCATGACCTCCTTCACCGGGTCCACGGCGGTGGGGAAGCGCGTCGCCGAGATCGCCACCGCGACCGTCAAGCGCATCCATCTGGAGCTGGGCGGCAAGGCGCCCTTCGTCGTCTTCGACGACGCCGACCTGGACGCCGCCGTCAACGGCGCGGTCGCCGGCGCGCTCATCAACACCGGCCAGGACTGCACCGCCGCCACGCGCGCGTACGTGCAGCGGCCCCTCTACGAGGCGTTCGTCGAGAAGACGGCCGCTCTCATGGAGACCGTGCGGCTGGGTGACCCCTTCGCCGCCGGCACCGACCTCGGCCCGCTCATCTCGCACGTCCAGCGGGACCGGGTCGCCGCCTTCGTCGACCGTGCGCGCGCCTACGCGCGCGTGGTGACCGGCGGCGAGACACCGGAAGGGGAGCTCGCCAAGGGCGCCTACTACCGGCCCACCCTCGTCGCCGACGCCGCCCAGGACAGTGAGATCGTCCAGTCCGAGCTCTTCGGGCCGGTCCTGGTCGTCCTGCCCTTCGACAGCGACGACGAGGGGATCGCGCTCGCCAACGACACCCCGTACGGACTCGCGGCCTCCGCCTGGAGCCGGGACGTCTACCGGGCGAACCGGGCGACCCGCGAGATCAAGGCGGGGTGTGTGTGGGTCAACGACCACATCCCGATCATCAGCGAGATGCCCCACGGCGGCTACAAGGCGTCCGGCTTCGGCAAGGACATGTCCTCGTACTCGTTCGAGGAGTACACCCAGATCAAGCACGTCATGTTCGACAATACGGCGGTCGCCAGGAAGGACTGGCACCGCACGATCTTCGGGGACCGTTAGCTGAATCAGGCCGCCCGACCCGCGGCCGACCCTCCGAAAGGGCACCACGCGCATGGAGCAGTACGAGCCCGACCGCCTGAGCCCGGCCCAAGTGGCCGCCATACGGCGCAGCTTCCGCAATGGCCGGGCCGCCATGACCCGGCGTTCCTTGCTGCGCGCCTCCGCGGGCGGCGCGCTCGCGGTCGGCGGCCTCGGGGCGCTGACCGGCTGCGGCATCCCCGCGGCCGGCAACACCCAGGGCGGCGTCTCCGCAGAGGACCACTCGGCCAAGGAGAAGGTCGTCAACTTCTCCAACTGGACCGAGTACATCGACGTGGACGAGAGCGAGAAGCACCACCCCACGCTCGACCAGTTCAAGAAGCGGACCGGTATCTCGGTCAAGTACACCGAGGACATCAACGACAACGTCGAGTTCTTCGGCAAGATCAAGCCGCAGCTCGCGGCGGGCCAGGACACCGGCCGCGACATCATCGTCCTCACCGACTGGCTCGCGGCCCGCCTCATCCGCCTCGGCTGGGTCCAGAAACTGGACGCCTCCAACCTGCCGCACGCCTACGCCAACCTGTCGGCCCAGTTCCGTGACCCCGACTGGGACCCGGGACGCGCGTACTCGTACGTCTGGCAGGGCATCTCGACCGTCATCGCCTACAACAAGAAGGCGCTGGACGGCGTCGAGGTGAAGTCGGTCTCCGACCTGCTCGACAACCCCAAGCTCAAGGGGCGCGTCGGCTTCCTCTCCGAGATGCGTGACAGCGTCGGCATGACCCTGCTCGACATGGGCAAGGACCCGGCGAACTTCACCGCCGACGACTACGACGCGGCGATCGCCCGGATGCAGAAGGCCGTCGACAAGGGCCAGATCCGCCGCTTCACCGGCAACGACTACACCTCCGACCTGACCAGCGGCGACTTCGCGGCCTGTATCGCCTGGGCCGGTGACGTCGTCCAGCTGAAGGCCGACAGCCCGGACATCGACTTCATCATCCCGGACAGCGGATACATGACGTCGACCGACAACTTCCTGATCCCGAACAAGGCCCGGCACAAGACGAACGCCGAGCGGCTCATCGACTTCTACTACGAGCCCCAGCCGGCCGCCGAACTCGCCGCGTACATCAACTACGTGTCGCCGGTCGACGGGGTGAAGGCCGAGCTGGCGAAGATCGACCCGGATGCGGCGAACAACCCGCTGATCATCCCGGACAAGGCCATGGCCGCGAAGTCTCACGCCTTCCGCTCGCTGAGCTCGAAGGAAGAGACCGAGTTCGAGCAGAAGTTCGCGAAGCTGACTGGGGCGTGACCACCGTGACGAACAAGAACGAAACCGGCGGGGACGTCCGCCTCTCGGGCATCAGCAAGACGTACGACAACGGCTTCACGGCCGTACAGCCGCTGGACCTGACCGTGCCGCAGGGCTCCTTCTTCGCCCTGCTCGGTGCCTCCGGCTGCGGCAAGACCACCACCCTGCGGATGATCGCGGGCCTGGAGGAGCCGACGACCGGCACCGTGTTCCTCGGTGACCAGGAGGTCACCCACCTGCCGCCCTACAAGCGGCCGGTGAACACCGTCTTCCAGTCGTACGCCCTCTTCCCGCACCTCGACATCTTCGAGAACGTCGCCTTCGGTCTGCGCCGGCGTGGCATCAAGAGCGTCAAGAAGCAGGTCGAGGACATGCTGGAGCTCGTCCAGCTCGGTGAGCAGGCCCGCAAGAAGCCGCACCAGCTCTCCGGCGGCCAGCAGCAGCGGGTCGCCGTCGCCCGTGCCCTCATCAACCACCCCAAGGTGCTCCTCCTCGACGAGCCCCTCGGCGCCCTCGACCTCAAGCTGCGCCGCCAGATGCAGCTGGAGCTCAAGCGCATCCAGACCGAGGTCGGCATCACCTTCGTGCATGTCACGCACGACCAGGAGGAGGCCATGACCATGGCCGACACGGTCGCCGTGATGAACGCGGGGCGGGTGGAGCAGCTCGGCTCGCCGAGCGACCTGTACGAGAACCCGCAGACGACGTTCGTCGCCAACTTCCTCGGCACCTCCAACCTCATCGAGGCCGAGGTCGACACGAAGAACGGCGACGACATCGTGTTGAAGGCCGGCGGCGGCAAGCTGGTGCTGCCCGAGTCGCGATGTTCCGCGCCCACGACGACCGGCGGCAAGGTGCTGGTCGGCGTCCGCCCGGAGAAGATCTCCCTCACCCACGCCGACGACGCGGGCGAGATCCCGGAGGGCCGCAACCGCATCACCGGCAAGATCGCCCACAGCAGTTTCATCGGCGTCTCCACGCAGTACGTCATCGACAGCGCGGTCTGCCCCGAGTTCGAGGTCTACGTCCAGAACATCGAGCGGGACTCCCGGCTGACCCCCGGCGCCGACGTCGTCCTGCACTGGAGCCCGGCGCACACCTTCGGCCTCGACGCCGCCCAGGACATCGACGCCGGTGTCGAGGAAGGGGCGGCGGCCTGATGGCGACGCTGACGGAGGCGCCGCCGCCTCTCGCCCCGACCGCACCGGAGAAGAAGCCCCCGCGCAAGCGGGGCCGGCTCGTGCCGTACTGGCTGCTGCTGCCCGGCATGCTGTGGCTGGTCGTCTTCTTCGCGCTGCCGATGGTCTACCAGGCCTCCACGTCCGTGCAGACGGGCTCCCTGGAGGAGGGCTACAAGGTCACCTGGCACTTCGCCACCTACTGGGACGCCCTGTCCGAGTACTGGCCGCAGTACCTGCGCTCGATCCTCTACGCCGGCTCGGCGACGATCCTCTGCCTGGTCCTCGGCTACCCGCTCGCGTACCTCATCGCCTTCCGGGCGGGCCGCTGGCGGAACCTGATCATGATCCTGGTGATCGCGCCGTTCTTCACCAGCTTCCTGATCCGCACCCTCGCCTGGAAGACGATCCTCGCGGACGGCGGCCCGGTCGTCGGAGCCCTGAACTCGCTGCACGTCCTGGACGTCACCAGCTGGCTCGGCTGGACCACCGGCGACCGGGTGCTGGCCACCCCGCTGGCGGTCGTCTGCGGTCTGACGTACAACTTCCTGCCGTTCATGATCCTGCCGCTCTACACCTCGCTGGAACGCATCGACACCCGCCTCCACGAGGCCGCCGGCGACCTGTACGCCAAGCCGGTCACCACGTTCCGCAAGGTGACCTTCCCGCTGTCGATGCCGGGCGTCGTCTCCGGCACGCTGCTGACGTTCATCCCGGCGGCCGGTGACTACGTCAACGCCGATCTGCTCGGCTCCACGGACACCCGCATGGTCGGAAACGTCATCCAGTCGCAGTTCCTGCGCATTCTCGACTACCCGACAGCGGCCGCGCTCTCCTTCATTCTCATGGCCGCCATTCTCGTGATGGTCACCGTCTACATCCGCAAGTCCGGGACGGAGGATCTGGTTTAGATGGCCTTCGTCAACTGGCTCAAGCGCAATCTCGTCGTCATCGCGGGACTGCTGACGCTCGGATATCTCCTGCTGCCGAACGTCGTCGTCACGGTGTTCTCCTTCAACAAACCGAAGGGGCGCTTCAACTACGAATGGCAGCAGTTCTCCACGGACGCCTGGAAAGACCCGTGCGGCGTCGCCGGCATGTGCGGCTCGCTGTCGATCAGCCTCCGGATCGCGGCGTTCGCGACGATCGGCGCCACCGTCCTCGGCACGATGATCGCCTTCGCCCTGGTCCGCTACCGGTTCCGCGCCCGCGGCGCCGTGAACTCGCTGATCTTCCTGCCGATGGCGATGCCCGAGGTCGTCATGGCCGCCTCGCTGCTCACCCTGTTCCTCAACATGGGCGCGCAGCTGGGCTTCTGGACGATCCTCATCGCCCACATCATGTTCTGCCTGAGCTTCGTGGTGACGGCGGTGAAGGCACGCGTGATGTCGATGGACCCGCGTCTCGAACAGGCGGCCCAGGACCTCTACGCGGGCCCGTTCCAGACCTTCGTCCGGGTCACCCTGCCGATCGCCGCCCCCGGAATCGCGGCGGGCGCGCTGCTCGCCTTCGCGCTCTCCTTCGACGATTTCATCATCACCAATTTCAACGCGGGCTCGACCGTCACCTTCCCCATGTTCGTCTGGGGCTCGGCACAGCGCGGTACGCCCGTTCAGATCAACGTGATCGGTACGGCCATGTTCCTGGTCGCCGTACTGCTGGTCCTGACCTCTATGGTCGTCACCAGTCGCCGTAACAAGCAAAAGGCGTAAGCCTTTACCGCGCAACGCTCTGTAGGGAGTTGAAATCATGGCCCCAAGCGCCATGAGCCGTGGCAGTCATTCGATCAAGGCACTTTCCGAAGCCCAGCCGGTCCCGTACTGGCTGGACGACCCCGGCAAGCCCCACCCCGAGCCCGCCCTCACCGGCCCCGAGACCTGCGACCTGCTGGTCGTCGGCGGCGGCTACAGCGGACTGTGGACCGCGCTCCTCGCCAAGGAGCGCGACCCGCGGCGGGACGTGGTCCTGCTGGAGGGCCGCGAGGTGGGCTGGGCCGCCTCGGGCCGCAACGGCGGCTTCTGCGCCGCCTCCCTCACCCACGGTCTGGGCAACGGGCTGACCCGCTGGCCGGACGAGATCCACCGGCTGGAGGAGCTGGGCGCCCGCAACCTCGACGAGATCGAGAAGGCGGTCGCCCGCTACTCCCTCGACTGCGACTTCGAGCGCACCGGCGAGATCGACGTCGCCACCGAGACGTACCAGGCGTGGGAACTGCGCGACTGGTACGAGGAGATGCAGCGCCAGGGCCTCGCCGAGGGCGTGGAGTTCCTGGACGCGGAGGCGGTGCGGGAACAGGTCGACTCGCCGACCTTCCAGGCGGGGCTGTACGACCGCCGGGGCGTCGCCATGCTCAACCCGGCCAAGCTGGCCTGGGGTCTGAAGCGGGCCTGTGTGCAGCTCGGCGTCCGCGTCTACGAGCACACCCCCGCCCTGACCCTGAAGCCGTACGGCGCCGGCATGGCCGTACGCACCCCCTACGGGTCGGTCCGGGCCCGGAAGGTCGCGCTCGGCACCAACATCTTCCCCAACCTGGTCAAGCGCGTGCGCTCGTACACCGTCCCGGTCTACGACTACGCGCTGATGACCGAGCCGCTCACCGACGACCAGCTCAAGGAGATCGGCTGGCGGAACCGGCAGGGCCTCGGGGACTCGGCCAACCAGTTCCACTACTTCCGGCTCTCCGCCGACAACCGGATCCTGTGGGGCGGTTACGACGCCGTCTACCAGTACGGCGGCCGGGTGCGCGCCGAGTACGACGACCGGCCGGAGACCTACGCCAAGCTCGCCGACCACTTCTTCACCTGCTTCCCGCAGCTTGAGGGCGTCCGGTTCACCCACGCGTGGGGCGGCGCGATCGACACCTGCTCGCGCTTCTCGGCCTTCTTCGGGACCGCCCACCACGGCAACGTCGCCTATGCGGCGGGCTATACGGGCCTCGGTGTCGGCGCGACCCGGTTCGGCGCGGACGTGATGCTGGACCTGCTGGCGGGGGAGACCACCGAGCGGACCTCCCTGGAGATGGTCCGCAAGAAGCCGCTGCCGTTCCCGCCCGAGCCGTTCGCCTGGACCGGCATCGCGCTGACCAAGTGGTCGCTGGCGCGGGCGGACTCGCACGGCGGCCGGCGCAACCTGTGGCTGAAGACCATGGACCGGCTGGGGCTGGGCTTCGACAGCTGACCCCGCTCATGCGGGGGGCGCATTCAGGGTGTGACCCAGTTCACTTCAACAAAATGCCGAAACCCGCGTAATGCCTGCCCAGGACCTCCCTCTCCCTCGTGACGCGCTCCGCGTCCACGTAGGAAAGGGAGGTCCCCTCATGACTGGGGCGAAGACGGCGGTCGAGTGGCTGGCATCGGTGGCTCCGGATCCCGAGGCCTGCCGCTGGGAGTGGGAACGCAACCCCCTCGGGGTCGCGTTGCTGCCCGCCGGCAAGGCCTGGGACGTGCTCATCCTGCCGGGCGAGCTCGGCTATCCCACGCTCGACGTCCTCACCCGCATCATCGACCAGCCCGGCCCGGTGCTGGTCGACTTCGGCGACGCGCGGATGGGGTTCCTGGTGCCGCCCGGCACCGCCGCGCGCTGGGTCGGCACGGGGATCCGCACGGCCGGTGCGGGCACCTGGATCGTCGTGCCGTATCCCGGACGCTCCACCGGCGGGGTCCGCTGGCTGGTCCCGCCGGACGGCTCCGGCACCCTCACCGATCCGGCGCTCCTCGAACTGGCGATGCACGAGGCGGCGGCGGGGCTGGCCACGGACGACGAAGGCTGACCGTCCGACGGGCGCACCGTCACACGGCTGTCGCACTCCCCCTTCCCGACAGCACACCGTGACTCCGTGACGCCTCGTCGCACGTCCTTCGTCCGACATCTCGTCGGCCGCCCGTGCGGCCGACGCGGACAACTGTTCGGAGAAGGTGTCCCCGGCTGTCCTCAGCCGACTACTTTGATACGGCCGGAATCCTGACGACGCGAAGGAGCCGGGCCGTATGACCGACATAGACAGCCAGTTCCTGCGCGGCCTGTTCGACGAGGAAGGCAGCCTCTACGCGGGGCGCGGGACGGCGCTGTACCGCCTCTACGGCGTCGAGGGCCTGCTGTACGTCGGCATCTCGACCTGTCCGCTCACCCGGGTCCGCACCCATCTGCGGGACAAGCCGTGGGGTCCCGATGTCATCGGCATCAGGATCGAGTACCCGGCCGACGCGGCGGCGGCCGAGCGCGACGCCATCAGGGCGGAGCGGCCTCGCCACAACGACACGTACAACGGCCGCCCCGAGGAGAGCTGGACCCGGCTGGCCGACCGTCTCTGCGCCGACATCACGGCGGGCCGCATGCTCCCGGGCGAACGGCTGCCCAGCCCCAGGAAGCTCGCCGCCTCGGAAGGCGTCGCGGTGTGGGTCGGTGAGCGCGCCTACCAGGTGCTCAGGGAACGCGGGCTGGTCAGGAGTGTTCCGCGGAAGGGCTGGATCGTGGCCGCCGGTTGAGGAAGAGCCACAGCGACCCGAGCAGCACCGCGCACAGGAACCAGCTGGCGACGACGTCCAGCGGCCAGTGGTAACCGCGCCGGACCAGCCCGAAGGAGACGCCGAGCACGGCGAGCGCGCAGAGCGCGACGAGGGCGCGGCGGGCCCACGCGGTCCGGAGCCACGGCAGGAGCAGCAGCGTCGCGGAGCCGTACGCGACGGCGGCCGTGGCGGTGTGGCCCGAGGGGAAGTAGCCGGGTCCGGGCGGCATGACAGGGGTGCCGTGGCGGGCGGTCAGTTCCTTGAGCGGAACGATCAGGGCCGGGACCAGGGCCATCAGAACGGCCCCTGCGGTGGCCGGCACCCACCAGCGGTCTGTACCGGTACGCCGCGCGCGCAGCGCCACGTACACCAGGACGACGGCGAGGATCGGCACCGCCACCTGGATGTTGCCGAGGTCGGCGAGGAGTTCGGAGGCGCGGTCCGGGTGCAGGAGGGCGCGGCTGACGCGCTCGTCCAGGCGGAGCAGGGGGCCGTCGGCCACGACCTGCCAGGTGATCAGCGCGAGGAGGAGGGCCGGAAGCCCGAGAAGGAGGAGAAAGAAGGAGGTCGGCCGCCCCGGAACAGGGGGGGTGGTTCCGGGGCGGCCGTCCGGACCGGATCGTCGCGCGCCCCGGGGGGTTTGGGGCGCGTGACCGTCCGATCGGTGAGGAGATCCGAAGCCGGAGGCTCCGGTTGTGTGCGCGAGGGCACGACCAGGTCGAAGCTGGGGAGGCCCCGGCCTGATGTCGCCCACAGTCCCCTGTGGGCGGGGTGTATCTCTCATCTGGGTAGAACCTACGGCAGCGAGCAGGCGTCTGACAGCCGGAACCGGGTCCTGCCATGCACCTCGCACACCTTCTTCACACCCTCTGCAGTCGGCCGCCCCAGACCCGGAATCCGCTGTGCGTTCACGCCTGGGACGGCTGTGAACACAGCGGTTTCGTTCAGATGCGGGCGAAGGCCTGCTCGATGATGTCGAGGCCCTCGTTGAGGAGGTCCTCGCCGATGACGAGCGGGGGCAGGAAGCGCAGCACGTTGCCGTAGGTGCCACAGGTGAGGACCAGCAGGCCCTCCTGGTGGCAGGCCTTGGCGAGCGCGGCGGTGGCCTCCGGGTTCGGCTCCTTGGTGGCGCGGTCCTTCACCAGCTCGATGGCGATCATCGCGCCACGGCCGCGGACGTCGCCGATGAGGTCGAACTTCTCGGCCATGGCCCCGAGGCGGGCCTTCATGATCGCCTCGATGTTCTTCGCCTTGGCGTTGAGGTCCAGCTCCTTCATCGTCTCGATGGAGCCGAGCGCACCGGCGCAGGCGACCGGGTTGCCGCCGTACGTACCGCCCAGGCCACCGGCGTGCGCGGCGTCCATGATCTCGGCGCGGCCGGTGACGGCGGCGAGCGGCAGACCGCCCGCGATGCCCTTGGCGGTGGTGATCAGGTCCGGGACGATGCCCTCGTCCTCGCAGGCGAACCACTGCCCGGTACGGCAGAACCCGCTCTGGATCTCATCCGCGACGAAGACGATGCCGTTGTCGGCGGCGAACTGGCGGATCGCCGGCAGGAAGCCCTTGGCGGGCTCGATGAAGCCGCCCTCACCGAGCACCGGCTCGATGATGATCGCGGCGACGTTGTCCGGGCCGACCTGCTTGGTGATCTGGTCGATGGCCTGCGCGGCGGCCTCGGGGCCGGCGTTCTCGGCACCGGTGGGCCAGCGGTAGCCGTAGGCGACCGGCACGCGGTACACCTCGGGGGCGAAGGGCCCGAAGCCGTGCTTGTACGGCATGTTCTTCGCGGTCAGCGCCATGGTGAGGTTCGTACGGCCGTGGTAGCCGTGGTCGAAGACGACGACGGCCTGGCGCTTGGTGTACGCACGCGCGATCTTGACGGCGTTCTCGACGGCCTCGGCGCCGGAGTTGAACAGCGCGGACTTCTTGGCGTGGTCACCCGGGGTCAGCTCGGCCAGCGCCTCCGCGACCTCCACGTAGCCCTCGTACGGGGTGACCATGAAACAGGTGTGGGTGAAGTCGGCGAGCTGGGCGCTCGCGCGGCGTACGACGGCCTCGGCGGAGGCGCCGACGCTGGTCACCGCGATGCCGGAGCCGAAGTCGATGAGCCGGTTGCCGTCGACGTCCTCGATGATGCCGCCGCCCGCCCGCGCGGTGAACACGGGCAGCACCGAGCCGACGCCCTGCGCGACCGCTTCGAGGCGGCGGGCCTGCAACTCCTGCGACTTCGGGCCGGGGATGGCGGTGACGATCCGGCGCTCCTGCGGAAGTGCGCTCATGAGGGGCTCCTGGGGGTGTGGCGTACGGGGTCTTACCGAACGTCTTGCGGACGCATGACTCTTTTCTCGCAGGCTAGGGCGGGGAGCGGGGGGTGGGCATGCTCCATGTGGGCGGTGTCAGGGGGTGGGGTTTGTCCGTGGTGGACATAGCGGCGCCGACCGGTGGGCCGGCGCGGGCGCCCGGCCGGGGGGTATGACACGGGCTCTTAGCGGTGAACTCCCCTTGCGAGGGCGTTAGATTGACCGCTGACGGTGGACGGAACGGCTGGTCAGGGAGCAGGGGCGATGGACAGCGACGGGACGCAGGACGCGCGGGGTACGCATGCGAACCCGGTGCCTCGTCCGGCGGGACCACCGGACGCGCCGAGGGTGCCGCCGCAGCCGGGACACAGCCCCGGCGCGCTGGTGGCCAACTGGCTCAACGAGAGGCGCCCCGAGGCCGAGCCCGGCATCTGGCGGTTCGGCTACCAGCGGCCGAAGGCGGCCCGGAAGGCCGAGCGGCTCTCCCCGGTGACCGTCGCGGGCATGCTGATCCCGCTCGTCGTCGGCATCGTGTTCTGGTCCTTCTGGCGGCGCGGCGAGGTGCCGTACGAGTTCACGGTGCTGCGGCTGTTCACACCGGACGACTGGTGGTGGGGCGGCACGCTCGCCTCGCCCAGAGAGCTAGAGGGGCAGGCGATTCCGAATCCGGGTGAGCACGCTCTGGAGATCTACAGCGGCATCTCTTTCGCTGTCCTTGTCTACATTGTGATTCGTCTGGGCAGTTTGCTGACTTTCGCCCGTTACTTCGTGGGGCAGAAACCTCAACCCGCTCGGGCACTCATCGCTGCCCTGGGTGCTTTGATCGCCCTAAGCTTCGTCTTTCCGGATGCTTTCCCGGTCGTCGGCTGGAATCCCGTGCCCGTGGTGAGGCCGCTGTTCTCCCTGATCCTGCTCAGTGGTGGGTCCGAGATCTTCATGTCGCCGTGGCTCACGGACCTGCTCTACACCCTCATCACCCTGCTCGTCCTGCTGCCCTTCGCCCGCCTCGGCGGCTGGCTGCCGCTCGCCCGCACCTGGCTCGCCGACCGCCGTCGCGCCCCGCACGGCCAGGACCCGGCCGTCGTCGCCGAACAGCCCCGCGCCCGCTGGCCCGAGCTGCGCGAGGCCGGCCAGTACCAGGCCGCCGACCTGCTCGCCGGTGAGCTGCTCGCCGGGCGGATGAACGACGTGGACTGCGCCCGCATCGAGCACGGCTGGACCCGGGCCCGACGGCTGGGCCGGCTCGCCGACTTCACGGACACGGTGCTGCGGCAGGGCGCCGCCGCCTTCACCCACCCCTCCGGCGCCCGCGACCTCGCCCACCGCGCCGCCCGGCACGACCTGCTCACCGGACAGGTCCGCATCGGCCGCTGGGCCGAGGCCGAGCGCACCCCGCTGGCGTACGGCGGGGTCGGCGCCGCCCTCGGACCGGAGACCCTGCGCACCTCACTGCTGGTCGTCGGCCCGTCCGGCGCCGGCAAGACCCGGCAGGTGATCGCCCCGGTCGCGGAGTCCCTGACGCTCCAGGCCCTCACCGGAAGCTGCGCCGTCGTCGTGGTGTGCGGCGCGGGAACGCCGCTCGGGGCCGACTCCGCCTACGACGTGGTGGTCCGCGTCGGCGACCCCGCCTCCGTGCACGACCTCGACCCCTACGCCGAGGTCGACGACCCCGACGAGGCGGCCGGGTTCCTCGCCGAGGCGCTGGCCGGCGACCTCGACACCGTGGGCGCCGAGCGCGCCGTACGGCCCCTCGCCCAGCTGCTCGGCCCCTACCGGGCCGCGTACGGGCGCTTCCCGACCCTGCCCGTGCTGCGTGAACTGCTCGAAGGGGACCCCGCCGGCCTCGCCGACCTCCGCGCGCGGCTCGCCGACGACCGGTACGCGGCGATGCGCCGTGAGCTGGACGCCCGCGTCCGGCAGACCGGCGCCCCCGGTGACCCCGGTCCGGCGCTCGCCGACCGGCTTGCCCTGCTGGACCGGCCCGCGTTCGACGGCTTCTTCGGCTCCGCCGGCTTCGGCTCCGGTGGCGACGCCATCCGACCGTTCTCCCTGCGCGCCGTCGCCCACCACCCGCTCCGGGTCCGCATCGACCTGCCCCGGCACGGCCACGAGGAGGCCGCGCGGCTGCTCGCCCGGCTGGTGCTGGCCCAGTTCGCGCGGGTCGCGCAGGAAGGCGAGGGGGTCCGCGACCACTTCGTGAGCCTCGTCCTCGACGACGCCACCGGCACCGTCACCCCCGGGTCGCTGCGCCGGATCCAGCGGCTGCGCTCGCAGAACGCCGGCGTGGTGCTGGCGCTGCGCTCGGTCTCCGACGTGCCCGAGGCCCTGCACGGGCCGCTGTACGGGGCGGTCGGCTGCCGGATGGCGCTGTCCGGGGTGACGACCTGGGACGGCAGCCGCTTCGCCGAGGCCTGGGGCACGGAGTGGGTGGAGACCAAGGACGTCGCCCAGCACACCGTCTTCGCCGACCAGCCGATGACCCGGCTCATGCACTCCCTGCGCAAGCTGGTCACCGGCAAGGCCGTGACCACGGAGGCGGTCACCGTCCGCCAGGTGGAGCGGGAGCGCTGGTCGGCGTCCGAACTGGCGCACGCGGTGCCGCCGGGGCACGCGGTGCTGTCGCTGACCACGGTGAAGGGGGAGCACGCGCCGCCGCTCCTGGTGGATCTGAGGGGCTGAGCCGGACCGTACGGTGAGGCAGAATCGGCACAGGCCGTTCATACACCGCGGCCAAATGATCACCATGGCCCACCTCACCCGTCACCTCGGCCCCACCTCACCGATCTGAAGGCCTCATGCCTCCCACCCTCGCCTCGCTCGTCCACCACTCCGCGCTCAAGCTGACCGTGCGCGCGGGCGAGGACCGCCTCGACGTCCCCGTGCGCTGGGCGCACGTCAGCGAGCTCGCCGACCCCGTCCCGTACATGGAGGGCGGGGAGCTGCTGCTGATCACCGCGCTCAAGCTGGACGCCGAGGACCCGGAGGCGATGCGGCGGTACGTGAAGCGGCTGGTCGGCGCCGGGGTCGTCGGGCTCGGCTTCGCGGTCGGGGTCAATTACGAGGACATCCCCGAGGCGCTGGTGGACGCGGCGGAGGCGGAGGGGCTGCCGTTGCTGGAGGTCCCCCGGCGCACCCCGTTCCTCGCCATCAGCAAGGCCGTCTCCGCCGCCATCGCCGCCGACCAGTACCGCGCGGTGACGGCGGGATTCGCCGCCCAGCGCGAGCTGACCAAGCAGGCGCTCGTGGAGGGTCCCGAGGGGCTGCTCGCCGCGCTCGCCGCGCAGGTCGACGGGTGGACGGCGCTGTACGACGCCTCGGGCGCCGTCGTCGCCACCGCGCCCGAGTGGGCCGGACGGCGGGCCGCGCGGCTGACCGCGGACGTGGAGCGGCTGCGCGAGCGGCCCGCACCGGCGTCGTCGGTGGTCGCGGGCCCGGCGGACGAGGACCGCGTCGAACTGCACTCCCTGGGCACGGGCCGGCGGCCCCGGGCCGCGCTCGCGGTCGGCACCGCCTCGGCTCTCGGCACGGCCGAGCGGTACGCCGTCCATTCCGCGATCGCCCTGCTGACGCTCACGACGGAGCGGTCACGGTCGCTGCACGCCGCCGAGCAGCGGATCGGCGCGGCGGTGCTGCGCATGCTGCTGGCCGGGGAGCCGGACCACGCCCGGGGCGTGGCCGGGGACCTGTACGGGGCGCTGCTGGACGCGCCGTTCCGGGTGGTGATCGCCGAGGTGGGGTCGGCGCTGCGGGGGCCCGAGGCGGGCGGCGCCGACGGCGATCCGCTGGGGGCGCTCACCGAGGCCGTGGAGTCGGCGGCGGCGCGGGCCGGGGAGGCCGTGCTGGTCGTGCCCGAGGGCGAGCGGCTGGTGGTGCTGGCCGCGGACGGGGGAGCGGCCGTCGAGGCGTGCGGGGAGTACGGGGCCACGGTGGAGGCGGCTCGGGCGGGCGACCAGGGCGAGGGCGAGGAACTCGTCGTCGGAGTGTCGGCGCCCGTGGGGCCGGTGGCCGCGGGGGCCGCGTACAAGCAGGCCGAGCAGGCGCTGTCCGTGGCCCGGCGGCGGGGCCGGGTGTACGTGGAGCACGAGCAGCTGGCGGCGGGTTCGGTGCTGCCGCTGCTCGCCGACGACGCGGTGAAGGCCTTCGCGGACGGCCTGCTGCGGGCGCTGCACGAGCACGACGCGACCGGCCGCGGGGACCTGGTCGCCTCCCTGCGGGCCTGGCTGTCCCGGCACGGCCAGTGGGACGCGGCGGCCGCGGACCTGGGCGTCCACCGGCACACCCTGCGGTACCGGATGCGGCGGGTGGAGGAGATCCTCGGCCGCTCCCTGGACGATCCGGACGTACGGATGGAGCTGTGGCTGGCGCTGAAGGCGACGGCGCCGGAATAGGGCGGGCCGGGAGTTCGGTGCGCGCCGGTCCCAGGGGTTGGCCGAAACCACAACTGTCGTCTCCTGAAACACGGTTGTCGTGTTCCCCACTCCTTGGCAGACTCGCCGCGCCGGTGCGGGGAGAGCGCTCCCACCGGCGACGGGGCACTTCATCAGCAGGGGGATATCCATGAGAATCAGCGCGCCCGCACGCGTCCTGGCCCGAGCTACGGCCGTCCTCGCACTGACCCTGAGCATGGCCGCCGGTACGACCGGTCTGCTGTCCGGCACCGAGGCGCACGCCCTGCCCGTCACCGACGGGACGTTCGCCTTCAGCGGCGACGAGGGCGACTACATCAGCGGCGGCCAGTCCTACTCCTACTCGACCGCGTCCCAGGACCGGCTGAACATCTCCGCCGACACCGCCGGGAACGGCGTCCACCTCAACCTCGACGGCGCGCACGGCGACTGGTGGTCCCTGGACCTCACGGCGCCGTCCGGCCAGACCCTCGCGCCGGGGACCTACACCGGAGCCACCCGCTACCCGTTCAACGGGTCGGCCGAGCCCGGCCTGAGCCTCAGCGGGAACGGACGCGGCTGCAACACGCTCACCGGCGAGTTCACCATCACCGACGTGGAGCTCGGCCCGCAGGGTTACGTCAAAAAGCTCGATGCCAGCTTCGTCCAGCACTGTGAGGGATTCACCCCCGCGGCCCGCGGCGAGGTCCACATCGACAACCCGGCCCCGCCCGCGGAGCTCGACCTCGGCCTCGCCGTGGCCCTGGACGGCACCGCGAGCACCCTGAACGGCAAGGCCACCGTGCACGGGACGGTGAGCTGCAACAAGCCGGTGCGGGTAGACGTGGCGGGTGACGTCACCCAGGTGAAGAACCGGAAGATCATCCGCGGCTCCTTCAGCACCTCCGTCTCCTGCACGCCGGGCACCGCGGCGGCCTGGACCGCGACGGCCGTACCCACCGGTGACGTTCCCTTCCAGCGCGGTGACGTCGAGGTCGAGGGCCGGGCAACGGCGACGGACCCGGACTACGACCAGCCGGTGAGCGTCAGCGAGACGGTCGCCGTCCACCTCAAGCGAGCCTGATCCGACTACTGCCACCTGCCCGCCCATCGCCTGCCGATGGGCGGGCAGGGCTCTGTCCAAACCGGCACACCCTCACCCCCCACCACTCCACCCCGGACAAACGCCCCGTCGACTCCTCGCCCCTACCGTGGAGGCGCAAGCCGCGTACACACCCCCGACAGCGAAGGGCCGGACTCGCACATGACTTCCACCACCGCCTTCTGGCTCGCCGGCCGCCAGGTCACCGGCGAGGACAGCTTCGACGTCACCTCGCCCTGGGACGGCCGGGTCGTCGGCACGGTGAGCGTGCCGAGCGACGCGCAGACCGAGGAGGCCGTCGCCGCCGCGTACGCCGTACGGGACGAGTTCGCCGCCACCCCGGCGCACGTCCGCGCCGCCGCCCTCGACCACGTCAGCCGGCGGCTCGTCGAGCGCACCGAGGAGATCGCGCAGCTCATCTCCGCGGAGAACGGCAAGCCGATCAAGTGGGCCCGCGGCGAGGTCGGCCGGGCCGTGTCCGTGTTCCGGTTCGCGGCCGAGGAGGCCCGGCGCTTCAACGGCGGCGAGGCCCAGCGCCTCGACACCGACCTCGGCGGTCAGGGCCGGCTCGCGCTCACCCGGCGCTTCCCGAAGGGCGTCGTCCTCGGCATCGCGCCCTTCAACTTCCCGCTGAACCTGTGCGCCCACAAGATCGCCCCGGCGATCGCGGCCGGTGCGCCGATCATCCTCAAGCCCGCCCCGGCCACCCCGCTCTCCGGCCTGATCATCGGCGACCTGCTCGCCGAGACCGAGCTGCCGGCCGGGTCCTGGAGCATCCTCCCGGTGCCGAACGACCGGATGCCGGCCCTCGTCCAGGACGAGCGCCTGCCGGTCATCTCCTTCACCGGCTCCGAGAAGGTCGGCTACGCGATCATGGACTCGGTGCCGCGCAAGCACTGCACCCTGGAGCTGGGCGGCAACGGCGCGGCCGTCGTCCTCGGTGACTTCGCCTCCGACGCGGACCTCGACTGGGCCGCCACCCGTATCGCCACCTTCTCCAACTACCAGGGCGGCCAGTCCTGCATCTCGGTGCAGCGGGTCATCGTCGACGCGTCCGTCCACGACCGGCTGCTGCCGCGTATCGTCGCCGCCGTCGAGGCCCAGGTCACCGGTGACCCGAGCGACGACAAGACCGACGTCGGCCCGCTGGTCAGCGAGGACGCCGCCAAGCGCGTCGAGGCGTGGGTGAAGGAGGCCGTCGAGGCCGGCGCCACCCTGCTCACCGGCGGCGACCGCGACGGCGCCTCCTACGCGCCGACGGTCCTCGCCGACGTGCCGGCCGACACGACGATCTCCTGCGAGGAGGTCTTCGGACCCGTCCTCACCGTGCAGAAGGTGGACGGCGAGGACGCGGCGTTCGCGGCCGTCAACGACTCCAAGTACGGCCTCCAGGCGGGCGTGTTCACCCACGACCTCCAGGCCGCCTTCCGCGCCCACCGCGCCCTTGAGGTCGGCGGCGTCGTGATCGGCGACGTGCCCTCCTACCGCGCCGACCAGATGCCGTACGGCGGCGCCAAGCAGTCCGGTGTGGGCCGCGAGGGCGTGAAGTTCGCGATGGACGACTACACCTACGAGCGGGTGCTGGTGCTCACCGGCCTCGCGCTCTGAGACCCCTCTAGCTAATGGGAACCATTTTCAGATAGGCTCCGGGAAAGGGGCCCGGCACCGATGCCTTCCGGTGCCGGGCCCCTTCTCCGTGCCGGGCTTCTCCGGACCCTCAACCGGAGAAGCCGACCCGCGCGAGCCGCAACGGGCCGCGCAGCCTGAGACGGACGTCGTGCACACCGGAGGCGGTCAGCTCCGCCGTGAGCGTCACGTAGTCGTACGGTCCTGACGTGGGCGCCTTCGGCGAGAGCGCGACCGAGGTCGCGCCGCCGTCCAGCGACACCTCCACCGTGCCCTCGCCCGCCACGCTCACCGTCACCTCCGTGACGCCCGGCCCGAAGTCGCAGGCGCGGTAGAGCAGTTCGGCCGTCCGGCCCGGCGCCGGGGTCACCGCGTCGCCCGCCGTCTTCGTACGGTCGACGATCTCGGCGCCGCTCTGCTCGTCGAAGTCCGCCCCGTCCAGGCCGCGTTCGGTCACCGGACGCGGGCCGCCCGGCTCGCCGTCCAGGACGACCGTCGTCCGCAGCCTGATGTCCTCGCTCGACGCGCCCACCAGCAGCTCGTACGGCCCGGGTTCGAGACGTGCGCGGCCCTGGGCCACGTCCCAGAACTCCAGCTCCGACAGGGGGACTTCGAACTCCAGGGTCACCGTCTCGCCCGGCGTCAGCGTCACCCGGCGGTGCGCGGCCAGCGCGCGACGAGGGCGCGGCACGGACGGGTCCGCGGCCCGGGTGTAGAGCTGGGCGACCTCGTCGGCGGTCACGTCACCGGTGTTCGTGACCGTGAAGGACACGTGCAACGCCGCTTCCCCCGCACGGGAGTTCAGATCCGCGTACGCGAACGACGCGTACGACAGCCCGTGGCCGAACGGGAACAGGGGGGTGCCCTCGAAGTACAGGTACGTCTGCCGGCCGCCGATCACGTCGTAGTCGAGCAGGTCCGGCAGGTCGGCGTCGTCCGCGTACCAGGTCTGCGGGAGGCGGCCCGCGGGGGAGACGTCGCCGGCGAGGACCCGGGCCAGGGCGGTGCCCGCGGCCTGGCCGGCGTGGGCCGTCCAGAGCGCGGCGCGCAGTGAGCCGGTGTCGACGGCGTACGGGTAGGCGGAGACCAGGGTCAGCACCGTGTTCGGGTTGGCGGTGCGGGCGGCGCGCAGCAGCCGCTCCTGGTGGGCGGGGAGCGCGAGGGTCGTACGGTCCTCGGTCTCACGGCCGTTGAGATGCGGGTCGTTGCCCGCGACCACGAGGACCACGTCGGCCTCGGCGGCGACCCGGGCCACCGCGTCCGCACCCCGCTCGACGACGATCAGCTCGAAGATCTCCGGCGGCTCGGAGATTTCCGCGTTCTCATCGGCAACCTTTACTCCGTCGGCGGCAACAGAGACGTGGCGACCCGTGCCGACATGCCGGAGGAGGTGTCCGTTCTCATGGGGTTCGAGCCGGAACGTCTCCTGGACGACCCAGCCCCCGGGCTGGTCGGCGGCGGCGCGGACGTAGCCGTCCTCGGCCACCGAGAGATAGCGGCCGTCGGGGGCGCGCAGGGTCAGCAGGTCCTCGCCCCAGTCGACGAGGGCGAGTTCGGTGCCGGTCGCGTCCGTGGTCAGCGGCGGCAGGTCGGTGCGGCCCGCGAGCAGCGCCGGGTCGAGGGCGCCCTCGGCGCCGCGCACCTCGTCGTCGGCGTCCGCGGCCGGGACGTGGACAAAGGCGCCGGTCGACGTCTTGAGCAGGACCCGGTCCACGCCCTCCGCGAACTCCACGCGCTCGGCGCCGAACCGCTCGTACAGGCCCTCCAGCGGAGTGGAGCGATGGATCAACGTGCCGCTGTACCAGTCGAGTTTGCACTCGTCGGCGAGCAGACCGACCACGGCGAGGCGGATGTCGGGCGCGAGCGGCAGCACCCCGTCGTTGCGCAGGAGAACGATCGCCTGCTCGGCCGCCTCCTGGGCGAGGGCGCGGTGCCTGGGGGTGTCGTACGCGCCCGGCTCGTCGTAGCCGTCGAACTCGCCGAGCCGGAACCGGACCGAGAGCTGGCGGCGGACCGCCATGTCGATGTCGGCCTCGCTCAACAGGCCCTGTTCGTAAGCCCCCTTGATCCGTTCGATCATCTGCGAGCTGTCCGTGCCGTGGTCGGTGAAGCTGTCGACGCCGGCCAGCAGCGAGGCGGCCGTGGCCTCCTCGTGGGTGTCGAAGTAGTGCTCGGAATCGACCAGGTTGGAGGGCGCGCTCGCGTCCGAGCAGACCAGCAGGTCCTCGTCCGTCCAGGCCCGCAGCTGCTCGCGCAGGTACGGACTGACGTGGTTGGGGCGGCCGTTGACCAGGTTGTACGCGGGCATCACGCCGGCCACCGCGCCCGCCTCGACCGTCTCCCGGAAGGCGCGCAGGTCGTACTCGTGCAGCACGCGCGGGCGCACCGAACTCGACGAAGTGGACCGGTCGGTCTCGTTGTTGTGGGCCAGCCAGTGCTTGAGGACGGGGGCCGTGCGCCAGTACGTGGGGTGGTCGCCGCGCAGGCCGTGGGTGTACGCGGTGGCGATCGCGGAGGTCAGCTTCGGGTCCTCCGAGTAGCCCTCCTCGTTGCGGCCCCACAGGGGGTGGCGGAGGAGATTGACGGTCGGGGACCAGACGTTGAGGCCCACCCGGTCGTCGCGGGCCCGCATCGCGCGGACCTCCTTCGACACCGCGTCGCCGACCCGTCGTACGAGATCGGTGTTCCAGGTCGCGCCGAGGCCGACCGCCTGCGGGAACACCGTCGCCGGGCCCATCCAGGCCACGCCGTGCAGTGCCTCCTGGCCGGTGCGGAACGCGGCGATGCCGAGGCGCTCCACGGCGGGCGTGAACTGGTGCAGGAACGCGGTCTTCTCGTCCAGGGTGAGCCGGGACAGCAGATCGTCGATGCGCTTCGCGATCGGCAGCTGCGGATCTCGGAAAGGCGGCGTGGGCGGCGTCTGTGCGGTCACGTGGGGTTCCCCTTGGAGTGGAGCATCGAAGCTCTTTCGAAGCGCTTCGATGCTGATTCGACTCAGGGCCGGGTGTCAAGGGACCGGCAGCGCTACTTCAAGCGGTGCATAAGAAAAGGTCTGCTCCGCGACCTCTCAGGAATCTTGGAACCGACCCTTGTGCGCCCCCAGGGCTTCACTTAACCTCACAGCAACATCGAAGCGCTTCGACTACGCAGCGACCACAGAAGTCGAAGGAACGCTTCGGCTCAGCCAGTTCCACCGAAGACACCGCAGCCGACGGCCCACCGCCGGGTGTCCTGGTGCGCCACGAAGGGTTGACGCAATGACGCCGAACGCCACTTCTGCCTCCTCCGGGTCAAGCCGGAGAAGCTTCCTCGCCTCCACGGCGGTCGCCACCGCAGCGGTGGCCGGGGGGATGCCGCTCCTCGCCGCCTGCGGCGGTTCGGAGGGTGGCTCGCGCGAGGGCACCACCTCGGGCAAGAACGCCAAGAAGATCCTCCCGGCGTACGTGGCCAGCAACGTCGTGCAGCCGGACATCCCGTCCAAGAACGGCTCGGCGATGGGCTTCACGTCCAAGCTCGACGTCGCCGGCCTCAAGACCTCGGTCCCCAAGAAGCTCGGCAAGGGCGGCAAGGTCACCGTCATGTCGCCGTTCTGGGGCTCGCCGCCCAAGCAGGGCAACCCCTACTACACGTCGATGAACGACCTGATCGGCGTCGACGTCGAGTGGCGCAACCAGGACGGCAACACCTACGACCAGAAACTCGGCGCGGTCCTCGCCTCCAGCGACGTCCCGGACATGGTGGTCGTCCCCGGCTGGAACATGATGGGCAAGATACCGAGCGCCATCATCAGCAAGTTCGCCGATCTCGGCCCGTACCTGTCCGGGGACAAGATCAAGGAGTACCCCAACCTCGCGGCGATCCCCAGCGACGCCTGGCAGCGCTCCATCTTCGGCGGCAAGCTGCGGGGCCTGCCGATGCCCGCCGGGTACGTCGGCAACATCGTGCCGCTCTACCGCCAGGACATCTTCGAGAAGGAGGGCTACGAAATCCCGCGGTCCGCCGACGATTTCATGGCCCTGTGCAAGGACATCACCAACGCCCGGGCCAAGCGGTGGGCCTGCGGCGACATGAAGTGGACCGCGTTCAGCAACTTCGGGGTGCTCGGGGGCGGTGAGAAGCCGCTGTGGTGGAACCTCGTCGACGGCAAGCTCATCAACCGCATCGAGACCCCGCAGTACCTGGAAGCCATCGAGTGGACGCGGAAGCTGTTCGCCGCCAAGGTCGTCCACCCCAACTTCGAGCTGGGCAAGGGCCAGATCGGCGACCCGGCCCCCATGTTCGCCGCCGGCGAGTTCCTGATCTGGAACAACGACATCTCCAACTGGTACGGGCAGCAGGCCTCGTTGGCGACCCAGAACCCCGACGTCAAGGTCTGGGGCATGGACATCTGGGGCCACGACGGCGGGAACCCGACGCTGTACGCCACGATGCCGGCCAACATCTTCGCCTTCATCAACAAGAAGGCCTCCGAGTCCGTCATCCGCGACGCGCTGGCGGTCGCCAACGTCACCGCGGCGCCGTACGGCACCAAGGAGTGGATGATGACCAACTACGGTGTCGAGGGCACCCACTACACGCTCAAGGACGGCGTGCCGGTCAAGACCGACAAGGGCAACAACGAGGTCATCAACGCCTACGTCATGGTCGCGAGCCCCGCGGCGACCATCGCCCACCCGGACCTCCCGGACTACACCCGGGCCATGGTCGAGTGGCAGCAGCGGATGGGCGCCTTCACCAAGAAGTCCTCGTTCTGGGGCCTCCAGATCACCGAGCCCTCCCGCTACACCAACCTCGCCACCGACTTCGAGCAGCTCGAGGACGACATCATCCGCGGGCACAAGAAGATCAGCGACATGCAGCAGGCCATCTCCGACTGGAAGAGCAAGGGCGGCGACAAGCTGCGCGACTGGTACAAGAAGCTGCTCGACGAGAACGGTTCCGCGGCGGGCTGACCCCACTCTGAGGCAAGGAGATCGACCGTGTCGCACAGCACGGTGCCTCGGAGCAGCGCCGAGGCCAGCACACCGGTGAAGACCGCGGCGGCGTCCGGCGACGCCGCCGGCCCCCGGGAGAAACGAGTCACGGGCAGACTGAGCCTGCGGCAGAGGTTCCGACGCGACCGCGTCCTGATCCTCATGACGCTGCCGGCCATCCTGCTCCTCCTGGTCTTCAACTACCTGCCCATCCTCGGCAACATCGTCGCCTTCCAGGACTACGACCCGTACATCAGCGACAACGGCATCGTCTCCATCCTGCACAGCCCCTTCGTGGGCCTGGAGAACTTCCAGCGGATGTTCGAGGACTCCGCGTTCTGGAACGCCGTCGAGAACACGCTGGTGCTGTTCTTCGTGCAGCTCCTGCTGTTCTTCCCGATCCCGGTCCTGCTCGCGCTGCTCATCAACAGCGTGGTCAGGCCCCGGGTGCGGGCCGTGGCGCAGGCCGTCCTGTACCTGCCGCACTTCTTCTCCTGGGTGCTGGTCATCGCCGTCTTCCAGCAGATGTTCGGCGGCGCGGGAATGCTCTCCCAGCTGCTGCGGCAGAACGGCCACGACGGCCTGAACATCATGACCAACCCGGACACCTTCCCCTTCCTGCTCACCGCCCAGAGCGTGTGGAAGGACGCCGGGTGGGGGATCATCGTCTTCCTCGCCGCGCTCGCCTCGGTCAGCCCGGACCTGTACGAGGCCGCCGCGATGGACGGCGCCGGACGCTGGCGCCGCATGTGGCACATCACGCTGCCCGCCCTGCGGCCGGTGATCGCCCTGCTGCTGGTGCTGCGCGTCGGCGACGCCCTGACCGTCGGCTTCGAGCAGATCCTGCTGCAACGCGACGGCGTCGGACCGGGCGCCGGAGAGGTCCTCGACACCTTCGTGTGGTGGAACGGCGTCCGCAACCAGGACTTCGGCTACGCGGCCGCCGCGGGCCTGGTCAAGGGCGTGGTCAGCATCGGGCTGGTCCTCGCCGCGAACAAGGTGGCCCATCTCATGGGCGAGCAGGGGGTGTACCAGAAGTGACCGCCGTCATCGACAAACCGGCCGGCACACCGCGCCGCTGGGCCGCCCCGCCCCGGCCCACCTGGGAGGAGGAGCCCTCCAGGGCCGGCCTCGCGGCCAAGGGCATCGCCCTGTCCTTCGCCTGCCTGGCGATCCTCTTCCCGCTGTGGATCGTGGTCGTCACCAGCCTGTCCTCGCGCAGGACCATCAACGAGGCGGGCGGCCTGGTGCTGGTGCCCAAGGACGTCACCTTCATCGCCTACCAGGAGCTGCTCAGCGGCGGCCAGGTCACCCGCGCCGCCCTGGTCAGCATCTTCGTCACCCTGTTCGGCACGCTGTTCTCGATGACGGTGTCCGTCCTGTGCGCCTACGGCCTCTCCCGCAGCGGGACCCTCGGCCACCGCTGGATCCTGATGACGCTGCTGGCGACCATGTTCTTCAGCGCCGGCCTCATCCCCACCTATCTGCTGGTGCAGTCCCTCGGCCTGACCGACAGCTATCTCGCGCTGATCCTTCCGAGCGCGATCAGCGTCTTCAACATCCTGGTGCTGCGCGGCTTCTTCATGGGGATCTCGCAGGAACTCATCGACAGCGCGCGCATCGACGGCGCCGGGGACATCAGGATCCTGCTGCGGATCGTCATGCCGCTGTCGCGGGCGGTCCTCGCGGTGATCACGCTGTTCTACGCCGTCGGGTACTGGAGCGCCTGGTTCAACGCGTCGCTGTACCTGAACCAGCAGGACATGATGCCGCTCCAGAACGTCATGATCCAGCTGGTGCAGCGCCAGGAGGCGCCGGTCGGTCTGGGCCAGGCCATCAAGACGGGGCAGCTGTCGGGGCTGGCCGTCCAGATGGCGGTCATGGTGATGGCGTTGCTGCCGGTGGCGGTGCTGTCGCCGTTCGTGCAGCGGCATTTCAAGAAGGGCATGTTGACCGGCGCGGTGAAGGGCTGACGGGACGCCTACGGGGTGGGGTGTGTTGACCGGTTGGCGGCTGCGGGTTTCGTCGTGGCTGGTCGCGCGGTTCCCCGCGCCCCTGAAGGGCGTCTCCCTGACCCTCCTTCTACAGAACGAGGTATGTCATGCGTACGACCCGTCTGAGCCGTCGGGCCGTTCTTTCCGGGGCTGCGGCTGCTGCCGCGCTCACTGCCGTGCCGTCTCTCCAAGGGGGTGCGCAGGCTGCCGAAGGTGTTACCACCTACCGCTGGCGCAACGTTGTCCAAGGCGGTACCGGATTCGTCACCGGTGTCCTTTTCCACCCCTCCGTCCGCGGGCTCGCCTACGCCCGTACGGACATCGGGGGTGCCTACCGCTGGGACGACTCCGCCGGCCGCTGGACGCCGCTCATCGATCACCTCGGGTGGGACGACTGGAACCTCCTCGGTGTCGAGGCGATGGCGGTCGACCCCGCTCATCCGAACCGGCTCTACCTCGCCCTCGGCACCTACGCCCAGTCCTGGGCGTCCAACGGGGCCGTGCTGCGGTCCGACGACCGGGGCGCCACCTGGAGGCGTACCGATCTCACCGTGAAGCTCGGGGCCAACGAGGACGGGCGAGGGGCCGGGGAGCGGCTGCTCGTCGATCCCCGGGACAGTGACACCCTCTGGCTCGGGACCAGACACGACGGGCTTCTCAAGTCGACCGACAGAGGCGCCACTTGGGCCGCCGCCACCGGGTTCCCGGGCACCCCGAGCGCCTCGGGGCAGGGCGTCACCCTGCTCGTCGCCGCCGGGCGCACCCTCTACGCCGGCTGGGGCGACTCCGACGGGACCGCCGCCAGCCTGTTCCGGACCGTGGACGGGGTCACGTGGGAGGCCGTGCCCGGGCAGCCCGCGGGCGTCGCCGCCAAGGTGCCGATCCGGGCCGCCTACGACAGGCACACCCGCGAGCTGTATCTGACGTACGCCAACGCCCCCGGGCCCAACGGGCAGTCGGACGGCAGTGTGCACGCGCTGTGCACCGCCGACGGGAAGTGGCGCGAGGTCACGCCGGTGCAGCCCGGCGGGACGACCGACGACGGCGACACCGACTCCTTCGGGTACGGCGGGGTCGCCGTCGACGCCCGGCGGCCGGGCACCCTCGTCGTGTCCACCAACAACCGGTGGTCCCTCGTCGACACCGTCTTCCGGTCCACCGACGGCGGTCGCTCCTGGACCTCGCTCAAGGACTCCGCCGTTCTCGACGTCTCCGAGACGCCCTATCTCAAGTGGGGCGCCGACGCGCCCAAGTTCGGCTGGTGGATCCAGGCGCTCGCGCTCGACCCGTACGACTCCCGGCATGTCGTCTACGGCACCGGCGCCACCCTCTACGGCACCCGGGACCTGAAGCACTGGGCCCCGCAGATCCGCGGGATCGAGGAGGCCTCCGCGCGGCTGCTGATCTCGCCCCCGGCCGGGAAGGCGCAGCTGCTCAGCGGGTGCGGGGACATCGGCGTGATGTACCACGAGAAGCTCACCGCGTCCCCCTCGCGCGGCATGGCGTCGAACCCCGTGTTCGGGACGGCGACGGGACTCGCGCAGGCCGCGGCGAAGCCGGCGTACGTCGTGCGCACCGGGTGGGGCGACCACGGCAACGGGGCCTACTCGAACGACGGCGGGCAGACCTGGGCGCCCTTCGCGGCCCAGCCCGCCCTCGCCAAGGACGCACCCGGGCCGATCGCCGTCACCGCCGACGGCTCTGTCCTGCTGTGGGTCTTCGTGCACTGGGACGGCACCACATACCCCGCGTACCGCTCCACCGACAACGGGGCCACCTGGACCGAGGTCCCCTCCTTCCCGAAGGGCGCCACGCCGGTCGCCGACCCGGCCGACCCGACGCGCTTCTACGCGTACGACACCGCCACAGGAACGCTACTGGCCAGCACTGACAGCGGCCGCACCTTCACCGCGCGGGCGGCCGGACTGCCCTCCGGCGACACCCAGTTCGAGCTCGTCGCGGCGCCCGGACGCAGCGGCGACCTGTGGCTGAGCGTGAAGGAGAACGGGCTGTACCGGTCCACCGACGGGGGCATCGGCTTCGCCAAGGTGGCCGGCTGCCGGGCCGCGTACACCCTCGGCTTCGGCAAGGCCGCCGACGGGGCCGCCTACCCGGCGGTCTACCTGGTCGGCGCCACCGACTCGGTCAACGCCGTGCACCGCTCCGACGACGAGGCGAAGTCCTGGGTGCGGATCAACGACGACCGGCACCAGTGGGGCTGGACCGGTGAGGCGATCGCCGGTGACCCCCGGGTGTACGGGCGGGTCTATCTCGCCACCAACGGGCGCGGCATCCAGTACGGGGAGCCGGTGTGATGCCGGGGCTCGGTGACGTCACCCGCGGCCGCCTTCTCTTCGGCGGCGACTACAACCCCGAGCAGTGGCCCGAGGAGACCTGGCACGAGGACGTCCGGCTGATGAAGGACGCCGGCGTCAACTCCGTCACGCTCGGCGTCTTCTCCTGGGCGAAGCTCGAACCCCGGCCCGGGGAACGGGACTTCGGCTGGCTCGACCGGGTCATGGACCTGATGCACGAGGCCGGCATCGGCGTCGTCCTCGCCACCCCGACCGCCTCGCCGCCGCCCTGGATGGGCCATCTGCACCCCGACACCCTGCCCGTGGACCAGGACGGCCGCACCGAGTGGTGGGGCGGCCGCCAGCACTTCTCGCACTCCAGCGCCGTCTACCGGCGCTACGCCGCCGCCATCACCGAGGACCTCGCCGCCCACTACGGCGGCCACCCCGCCCTCACGATGTGGCACATCAACAACGAGTACTGCACCTTCGACTGGAGCGACGAGGCCGCCGCCCGCTTCCGGCTCTGGCTCCAGCGGCGCTACGGCACGCTCGGCGCCCTCAACTCCGCCTGGGGCACCGCCTTCTGGAGCCAGGGCTACGGCGACTGGGCCGAGGTGCACACCCCGCGCCACGCCCACTACATGAAGAACCCCACCCAGATGCTCGACTTCAGGCGGTTCACCTCCGACATGCTGCTGGAGTGCTACCTCGCCGAACGGGACATCGTGCGGCGCCACACCCCGCACCTCCCGGTCACCACCAACTTCATGCCCCTGTGGGTCGGCCAGGACGCCTGGCGCTGGGCCGAGGAGGAGGACGTCGTCTCCGTCGACCTCTATCCCGACCCGCGGGACCCGATGGGCGCCCAGCACGCGGCCCTCCTCCAGGACATGACCCGCTCGCAGGCCCGCGGTCCCTGGATGCTGATGGAGCAGGCGGCCGGGCCCGTCAACTGGCGGGGCGTGAACCATCCCAAGCCGGCCGGCCTCAACCGGCTCTGGTCGCTCCAGTCCGTCGCCCGCGGCGCCGACGCCATCTGCTACTTCCAGTGGCGGCAGTCCCGCCAGGGCGCCGAGAAGTTCCACTCCGGGATGGTCAGCCACGCGGGGGAGCGGGGGCGGACGTACCAGGAGGTCAAGCGGCTCGGCGCGGAACTCGGCCGGATCGGCGGCGAGGTCGTCGGCGGTCACACGTCCCACGACATCGCCGTCCTGCACGACTGGCACTCCTGGTGGGCCGGGGACCACGAGGGCCGGCTCTCCGGTGAGGTCGACTATCCGCAGGTCCTGACCGCCTGGCACCGGGCCCTCTGGGAGGCCCACCTCGCCACGGACTTCGCCCACCCCGAACACGACCTGAGCGGATACCGGCTCGTCGTCGTCCCGCAGCTGTACGCCCTCACCGACGCGGCGATCGAGAACCTCCTCTCCTACGTCCGCCGGGGCGGCACCCTCGTCTCCGGCTTCCTCACCGGCGTCGCCGACCAGGACGACCGGATCAGGCCCGGCGGCATGGACGTACGCCTGCGGGAGCTGTTCGGCATCCGCACCCTGCACGAGTGGTGGCCGCTGGACGCGGGGGAGACCGTGGAGTGCGACGGGTTCCGCGGCACCCTGTGGTCGGAGGAGATCGAGGCGGACGAGGAGACGCTCGTGGCCGCCGCCTTCAAGGGCGGAGAGCTCGACGGGCTGCCCGCCGTGCTGCGCAAGGGCCGGGCCCGCTATCTCGCCACCCTGCCCGAGCCGGACCACCTGCGCGCGATGCTGGCCGAGTGCGCGGCCGAGGCGGGCGTGCGGCCGGTGCTGGAGGGGCTGCCGGCGGGCGTCGAGGCCGTACGGCGGGGTGAGCTGCTCTTCGTGCTCAACCATGTCCGCGAGTCGGTCACCGTTCGAGTTCCGGGCGCCTTCCGTGATCTGCTGACCGGCATGAACGTCACGGACGACCTCACTCTCGGCCGCTACGGAGTGGCGGTGCTGAAGCCATGAACCTTGTGCACGGCACCTGGGAACCCCGACCGGCCGCCCGCTGGGAGGACGGCTTCCTGAGCGGCAACGGCCGTCACGGCACCCTTGTGTTCGGCGAGCCGAACGACGAGCGGGTCGTCGTGACCCATCACACCCTGGTCCGCCCCAACGGCTCCGAGCGCGCCCGCCCGCCGGAGCTGGCCGCCGGACTCGCCGACCTCCAGGACCGGCTGCTCGCCGGTGAGCTCGACGCCGCCGAGCGCTTCACGGACGGCCGGGACCTTCAGTGGGTACAGCCCTTCCACCCGGCCTTCCAGATCCGGCTGCGCGGGACGTCGACCGGCGACGCCGCCGGCTACCGCCGGTCCGTCGACTTCGCCACCGGCGTCACCCGCACCCGGTACGAGGGCTGGGACAGCGAGGTCTTCGTCTCCCGCGCCGACGACGTCATCGTCCAGCGGGTCACCGCGGCCGACCTCGACATCTCCCTGGACCACCGGCTGCCCGGCGCCCCGGATGACCTCGGCGTCGGCCAGGGCGCCGTCCTCACCCCCGAGGGCGCCCTGCTCACCCTGCGCGCCCACTACCCCGGCAGCGACCGCGCCTACACCGGCGTCACCCTGGTCCAGGTCACCGGCGGCACCGCCACGCTCACGCCGCCCGGGCTGCGGATCGCCGGCGCGGAGTCGGTGCTGCTGCTGACCCGCGTGGTCCGGCACACCGGCGAGCTGGACGTCATGGAGGAGGCCCGCGCCCTGCGCGATCTGCCCCTCGACCACGCCGCCCTCCTCGACCGCCACACCCCGCTCCACCGCACCGCCTACGAGCGCGTCACCCTCGACCTGGACGCCGACCCCGCCGAACGCGCCCTGGCCGGCTCGGAGCTGCTCGAACACCCCGACAGCCCCGCGCTCATGGAGCGCCTCTTCGCCGCCGGCCGCTATCACCTGCTCTCCGCGAGCGGCCTCTTCCCGCCCCGCCTCACCGGCCTGTGGACCGGCGACTGGAACACCGCCTGGTCGGGCGCGTTCACCAACGACGCCAACGTCAACCTCCAGACCGCCTCCGCCGCCTCCGCCGCCCTCCCCGAGGTCACCGAGGCGCTCGCCGCCCTGATCCAGGGGCAGCTGGCCGACTGGCGGGACAACGCCCGCACGATCTTCGGCGCCCGCGGGATCGCCGCCCCGCCGCACAGCGACGGCGAGTCCGGGCTGACGTACCACTTCGAGCGCGAATACCCGCTGCACCTGTGGACCGCGGGCGCCGACTGGCTGCTCAAGCCGCTCGTCGACCACGACGAGACCACCGGCACCCGCGACCCGCGCACCGCCGCCGCGCTCGCCGAACTCGCCCTGTTCTACGAGGACTTCCTCACCCGCACCGACGCCGACGGGCACCTCGTCGTCGTCCCCTCCTACTCGCCCGAGAACCGTCCGGCAGGCGGCAGTTGGGGCGCGATCAACGCGGCGATGGACCTCTCGGCCGCCCGGCACGCCCTGCACACGGCCGCCGACTACCACCCCGAGGACGCGGACCGCCTGCGCGCCCTCGCCGACCGCCTCCCGCCGCACCGGACCAACGACGACGGCGCCCTCGCCGAATGGGCCTGGCCGGGCCTGGAGGACACCTACGACCACCGCCACCTCAGCCACCTCTACGGCGTCTGGCCCCTCGACGAGATCAACCCCTACGACACACCCGACCTCGCCGACGCCGCCCACCGCGCCCTGGCACTGCGCGGCGCCGAGAACGACTCCGCCCACGGCCATCTCCACCACGCCCTGATCGCGGCCCGCCTGCGGGACGGCGAACGGGTCGCGCACGCCCTCGGCCAGGTCCTCAAGGGCGACTTCTTCCACGCCTCGCTGATGAGCGCCCACTACCCGAACCGCCGCACCTACAACGCCGACGCGGCCCACACCCTGCCCGCCGTGCTCATCGAGATGCTCGTGCAGTCGACCCCGGACCGGCTGGTCCTGCTGCCCGCGCTGCCCGACCGGTACCCCAGCGGCCAACTCCTCGGCGTCCGCACCCGGTTCGGCGCCGCACTCGACCTCACCTGGACCCCACGGCAAGCGACCGCGGTGCTGCGCCCCACCCGCACCCACCGCGTCGAACTGCGGACTTCCTCCGGCGCGGAGCCGCTCGACCTCGTCGCCGGAGAAGACCACGTCCTGCGTCTGGAGGCGTGGTAACCACCCCGCATTTCCCCCCACCCATGGAAGGGACACCATGGCAAAGAGCACGCTCCGCAACGTCACCATGGCCGTACTGGCCCCGGCGATGGCCCTCGGCGCCACCGTCGGCCTCGCCTCCGCGCCCGCCTCGGCGGCCGTGTGGAACTCCTGCGACCAGTGGGCCAGCACCAGCCTGAACGGCTACACGCTCTACAACAACATCTGGGGCTCCGGCGCCGGCAGCCAGTGCATCTGGGCCAACTCCGGCACCAACTGGGGGGTTTGGGCCAACCACCCCAACACCGGCGGCATCAAGTCCTATCCGAACGCCAAGAAGGTGGTCAACAAGACCATCTCCTCGCTCGGTTCGCTCACCAGCAGCTACAACGTCACCGTCCCGTCGTCCGGCGCGTACAACACGTCGTACGACATCTGGGACACCGACTACGACTACGAGATCATGCTCTGGGTCAACTACAACGGAGCCGTGGGCCCGCTCGGCACCTCCCAGGGCAACGTCACCCTCGGCGGCCACACCTGGACCGTCTACAAGGGCAGCAACGGCGCCAACGAGGTCTTCTCGTTCCTGCGGACCTCGGACTCCACCTCCGGCACCGTGGACATCAAGCCGATCCTCACCTGGATATCGGGCACCAAGGGCTGGATGTCCAGCAGCGAGACCATCGGGGACGTCCAGTTCGGCTACGAGATCACGTCGTCGTCCGGCGGCCTTGATTTCCGAACCAACAACCTGACCGTCAGCAGCAGTTGACCCAACGGGGTGGGGACACGGGGTTATATGAACCCATGCGTACCACCACCCCCCTCATCACCACCGCGCTCGCCGCCGCCGCGCTGCTCGCCTCCCCGGGCAGCGCGACGGCGGCTCCCGCGTCCCCGGGCCTGCTGCCCGTCGCGTCCCTGGCGGCCGACCGCCTCGCCACCGCCGACCTCGTGGCCGCCGCCAAGTGGGGCACCGACAGCCCCATCGACGACCCCGCCCGCGAACAGCAGGTCCTCGACACCGTCGCCGCCCAGGCCCAGCAGATCGGCGCCGATCCGGACGAGATCCGGGCCGTCTTCCGCGACCAGATCGAGGCCAACAAGACCGTCCAGCGCGCCCTGTTCCGCCGCTGGACAGCCCACCCCGACGAGGCACCGACGACCAAGCCGGACCTCGGCGTCGTACGGCAGACCATCAACCGCATCAACACGGGCCTGGTCACCGCCCTGGCCGACACCACCCCGGAGCGGTCCTCGGCCGGCTGCCGCCCCGACCTCGCCCTCGCCGTGGTCGAGGTCCACCACGAGAAGCACCCGGACCTGCTGCACACCGCCGCGCTCGTCCGCTCGCTCGCCTCCGTCTGCCGCTGACACAAAGTCGCTGACACGCGCGTGCGGCCGGTCCCTCCCCTATCGGGACCGGCCGCAGGCTGATCCGCGGCTACTCCGCTACGGGAAGCCGCGCCCCGTCCCGCAGGAACAGCGGGAGGCGGTCCAGCGGGGCGTCGACCGTCACGGTCGTGCCGCCCTCGTACGACGTGCCGGTCCACGCGTCCGTCCACGTCGCGCCCGCCGGGAGATAGGTCGTGCGGGCCGTCGCGCCCGCCGTCAGCACCGGCGCCACCAGCAGGTCCGCGCCGAAGAGATAGGCGTCGTCCACCGACCAGGCCGCCGGGTCGTCCGGGAACTCCAGGAACAGCGGCCGCATGGGCGGCAGGCCCTCCTCGTGGGCCTCGCGCATGACGTCCAGGACGTAGGGCTTCAGGCGCTCACGCAGCCGCAGGTACTTCTCCAGCACCGCCCCGGCCCGCTCGCCGTACGACCACACCTCGTTGGGGCCGCCGGTCATCTCCGGGCCCAGCGGCATGCCCGGGTCGCGGAAGCCGTGCAGCCGCATCAGCGGGGACAGCGCCCCGAACTGGAACCAGCGGACCATGACCTCCTGGTACGCCGGGTCGCTCGGGTCGCCGCCGTGGAAGCCGCCGATGTCGGTGTTCCACCAGGGGATGCCGGACAGCGCGGTGTTGAGGCCGGCCGCGATCTGGCGGCGCAGGGTCGGGAAGTCGGTGCCGATGTCACCGGACCACAGGGCGGCGCCGTAGCGCTGACTGCCCGCCCACGCCGAGCGGTTGAGGGTGATGACCTCCTCGCCCTCGGCGCTCAGCCCCTCGTGGAAGGTGCGGGCGTTGTCCGCCGGGTAGATGTTGCCGACCTCCAGGCCCGGGCCCGCCCAGTAGCGCAGGTTCTCCGCGAAACCGGGCTTCAGCTCGGGCTCGCAGGCGTCCAGCCAGAAGGCCGTGATGCCGTACGGGTCGAGGTAGTTCTCCTTGATCTTCGACCAGACGAACTGACGCGCCTCCGGGTTGGTGGCGTCGTAGAAGGCCACCTGGACCGTCGACGCCACCTCCTTGTCCGGCCAGTCCGCGTGGGCCATCGGCCCGTACTGCGTGCCGATGAAGTAGCCGCGCTGCTCCATCACCGGGTGGTTCTCGCTCAGCGGCGACACCGACGGCCAGACGGAGACGACGAGTTTGATGCCCAGCTCCGCCAACTCCCGCACCATCGCGGCCGGGTCGGGCCACTCCGCCGGGTCGAACTTCCACTCGCCGAGGTGGGTCCAGTGGAAGAAGTCGCACACGATCGCGGAGATCGGCAGCCCGCGCCGCTTGTACTCCCGTGCCACGCCCAGGAGTTCGTCCTGGGTGCGGTAGCGCAGCTTGCACTGCCAGAAGCCCGCCGCCCACTCCGGCAGCATCGGGGTGCGGCCGGTGACGGCGGAGTAGCGGCGCTGCCCGTCGGCCGGGGTGCCGGCCGTGATCCAGTAGTCGATCTGCCGGGCCGAGTCGGCCACCCAGCGGGTGCCGTTGTGGGCCAGCTCCACCCGGCCGATCGCCGGGTTGTTCCACAGCAGGGTGTAGCCCCGGCTGGACGTGAGCACCGGGATGCCGACCTCGGCGTTGCGCTGGACCAGGTCCACGACCAGGCCCTTCTGGTCGAAGCGGCCGTGCTGGTGCTGGCCGAGGCCGTACAGCTTCTCGTCGTCGTAGGCGGCGAACCGCTGCTCCAGACGGTGGTGGCCGTTGCCGACGGCGGTGTAGAGGCGTGAGCCCGGCCACCAGAAGTGGGCGCGGGCCTCGGCGAGCAGCTCGGCCGAGTCCTCGGTGCGCAGGAAGCGGATCAGGCCCTCGGCACTGACCTCGACGGTGAGCGCGCCGACCGTCAACCGCCCCTGCTCGTCCTCGATCTTGACGGTGGAGGAGGTGGCGGGGGCGTCGTCGAGCAGCGCGCCCGGCAGCCCCTCCAGGATCGGCCCGCCGAGCCGGGTCCGGACCCGGACCGCGTCCGGGCCCCAGGGCTCGATCCGTACGGTCTCCTGGCGGCCGCTCCACTCCAGCGCGCCGTCCCGCTCACGGAACGTGCCGACGGTCGGGGACGACTGCGCGAGGCTCACCGCGCCGGTCGGGGGCTGGTTTTCGGCAGGCTGAGTCACTTGAGGCGCTCCTGGGCTCCGAAACTCCTGGCGGAGTGGCAGACATGGGGGTGCCCCGGCAGGGGCGAACGCAAGAGGTGCTACGCCGGTACCGGGCCCGTGCTCGCCCGGACCGTCAACTCAGGGGTGATCAGGACGACTTCGTCGCTGCCGCGGCCGTCGAGCTTGGCCACCAGCCGCTCCACGGCGTTGCGGCCCATCTCCTGCGCGGGGATGGCGACCGAGGTCAGCCGCACCGAGGCCTGGGTGGCGACCTGGTCGGGACAGATCGCCACGACCGACACGTCCTCCGGGACGGCGCGGCCCTGCTGGCGCAGCAGGGCGAGCAGCGGCTCGACGGCCGACTCGTTCTGCACGACGAACCCGGTGGTGCCGGGGCGCTCGTCGAGGATGCGGGCGAGCGTCACGGCCATCGCGTCGTATCCGCCCTCGCACGGCCGGTGCAGCAGCCGTACGCCCAACTCCTGGGCCCGCGACCGCAGTCCGTCGAGGGTGCGCTCGGCGAAACCGGTGTGGCGTTCGTAGACCGCGGGGGCCTCGCCGATGACAGCGATGTCGCGGTGGCCGAGCATCGCGAGGTGCTCGACACACAGCGCGCCGGTCGCCCGGAAGTCGAGGTCGACGCAGGTCAGCCCGGAGGTGTCGGCGGGCAGGCCGATGAGGACGGACGGCTGGTCGGTGCCGCGCAGCAACGGCAGCCGCTCGTCGTCGAGTTCGACGTCCATCAGGATCATCGCGTCGGCGAGCCCGCTGCCGGTGACGCGGCGCACCGCGTCCGGGCCCTCCTCACCGGTCAGCAGCAGTACGTCGTACCCGTGCGTGCGGGCGGTGGTGGCGACGGCGATGGCGATCTCCATCATCACCGGCACGTACATGTCCGTCCGCAGCGGCACCATCAGCGCGATGATGTTGGACCTGTTGCTGGCCAGGGCGCGGGCGCCCGCGTTCGGGTGGTAGCCGAGCTCGCGGATGCTCTGCTCGACCCGCTGCCGGGTGGTCGTGGAGATGGACCGCTTGCCACTGAGGACATAGCTCACCGTGCTCGCCGAGACTCCGGCGTGCTGGGCGACCTCGGCGAGGGTGACCATCCAGCTCTCCAAGCTTTGTGAAGCGCTTCGACAGTGCGCGGGGTGAATATGGGCGGGTGAGATTGGTCCGACACTAGCTGTACCCGGGGTAGGTGTCCATAGGTTGTCGAAGCGCTTCGACATGGACTTGCCGCACCCTGTCCGGTGCGGTTCCGGGGTGCCGGTCTCCTCCTTACCATGGCCGATCGTGTCAACTTCGGCTGTCCGGCCGCGCGCCAGGGGTGGTGGGGTCGCCCGGGATCGGGTACATACGATCGAGTAGCACCGGTCGGTAACGAAAACGGTCCAAGATCCCGATTCGCGGCGAGGTGAGCCTCATGTCCGCCCCACCCAGCAAACCCACCGTCTCCGAACGTGAGGCCCGCGAGGTCGCCGAGGCGGCCCGGGAACAGGAGTGGCGCAAGCCCAGCTTCGCCAAGGAACTGTTCCTCGGTCGCTTCCGGCTCGACCTGGTCCACCCGCACCCCCTGCCGTCCGAGGAGGCCGCCCAGCGCGGCGAGGAGTTCCTCGCCAAGCTCCGCGACTTCTGCGAGACGAAGGTCGACGGCGCCCTCATCGAGCGCGAGGCCCAGATCCCCGACGAGGTCATCAACGGCCTCAAGGAACTCGGCGCCCTCGGCATGAAGATCGACACCAAGTACGGCGGGCTCGGCCTCACCCAGGTGTACTACAACAAGGCGCTCGCGCTGGCCGGCTCGGCCAGCCCCGCGATCGGCGTGCTGCTCTCCGCCCATCAGTCGATCGGCGTACCGCAGCCGCTGAAGCTGTTCGGCACGGACGAGCAGAAGGAGACGTTCCTGCCCCGGTGCGCCCGCACCGACATCAGCGCCTTCCTGCTCACCGAGCCCGACGTCGGCTCCGACCCGGCCCGCCTCGCCACCACCGCGGTCCCCGACGGTGACGACTACGTCCTCGACGGCGTGAAGCTCTGGACCACCAACGGCGTGGTCGCCGACCTCCTCGTCGTCATGGCCCGGGTGCCGAAGTCCGAGGACCACCGGGGCGGCATCACCGCGTTCGTCGTCGAGACCAACTCGCCCGGCATCACGGTCGAGAACCGCAACGCCTTCATGGGCCTGCGCGGCATCGAGAACGGCGTGACCCGCTTCCACCAGGTCAGGGTCCCGGCCGCGAACCGCATCGGCCCGGAAGGGGCGGGCCTGAAGATCGCGCTCACCACCCTCAACACCGGCCGGCTCTCCCTGCCCGCCTCCTGCGTGGCGGCCGGCAAGTGGTGCCTGAAGATCGCCCGCGAGTGGTCGGCGGCCCGCGAGCAGTGGGGCAAGCCCATCGCCCAGCACGAGGCGGTCGGCTCGAAGATCAGCTTCATCGCGGCCACCACCTTCGCCCTGGAGGCGGTCACGGACCTCGCCAGCCAGATGGCCGACGAGGACCGCAACGACATCCGCATCGAGGGCGCCCTGGCGAAGCTCTTCGCCTCCGAGCAGGCGTGGCTGATGGCCGACGAACTGGTGCAGATCCGCGGCGGCCGGGGCTTCGAGACGGCGGCGTCCCTCGCGGCCCGCGGCGAACGCGCGGTCCCGGCGGAGCAGGTCCTGCGCGACCTCCGCATCAACCGCATCTTCGAGGGCTCGACCGAGATCATGCACCTGCTGATCGCCCGCGAGGCGGTCGACGCCCACCTCTCGGTCGCGGGCGACCTGATCGACCCGGACAAGTCCCTGACGGACAAGGCGAAGGCGGGCGCCAACGCGGGCGTGTTCTACGCCAAGTGGCTCCCGAAACTGGTCGCGGGCCAGGGCCAGCTGCCGTACTCCTACAACGAGTTCAAACACGGTGTCGACCTCTCCGTCCACCTCCGCTACGTCGAGCGCACGGCCCGCAAACTCGCCCGCTCCACCTTCTACGCCATGTCCCGCTGGCAGGGCCGCATGGAGACCAAACAGAGCTTCCTGGGCCGGATCGTCGACATCGGAGCGGAGCTCTTCGCGATGAGCGCGGTCTGTGTCCGCGCCGAACTCCTGCGCACCACCGAGGCCCACGGCCGCGAGGCCTACCAACTGGCGGACGCCTTCTGCCGCCAGTCCCGCATCCGGATCGAGGAGCTCTTCGGCCGCCTGTGGACCAACACCGACGACCTGGACCGCAAGGTCGTCAAGGGCGTCATGTCCGGCACCTACGAGTGGCTGGAGGACGGCATCGTCGACCCCTCGGGCGAGGGCCCCTGGATCGCCGACGCCACACCGGGGGCCAGTGAGAAGGACAACGTCCACCGCCCCATCCGCTGACCCGCCCATGACACCGCGTCCCCCTCCTGTCCACCGTGAGGGGGACGCGCTGTCCTCACACACCGTCCTTACGGCAACAATGGGGGGATGAGTGACAGTCCAGCTCCCCTCGCGGATCCCCACCTCGTCTACGACCCCGTGGCGGGCGACGGCCCCAAGGATGTGGTGATCCTCGGCTCCACCGGCTCGATCGGCACCCAGGCCATCGACCTCGTCCTGCGCAACCCGGACCGCTTCCGGGTCACCGCGCTGTCCGCCAACGGTGGCCGGGTCTCCCTGCTCGCCGAGCAGGCCCACCGGCTCGGGGTGCGGACCGTCGCGGTCGCCCGCGAGGACGTCGTACCGGCACTGCGGGAGTCACTCGAGGCCCGGTACGGCACCGGTGAACCGCTCCCCGAGATCCTCGCCGGACCGGACGCGGCCGGCCAGGTCGCCGCCTCCGACTGCCACACCGTCCTCAACGGCATCACCGGCTCGATCGGCCTCGCCCCGACCCTCGCGGCCCTGGAGGCGGGCCGCACCCTCGCGCTCGCCAACAAGGAGTCGCTCATCGTCGGCGGCCCGCTGGTCAAGGCACTCGCCAAGCCGGGGCAGATCATCCCGGTCGACTCCGAGCACGCGGCCCTGTTCCAGGCCCTGGCGTCCGGGACGCGGGCCGACGTGCGCAAGCTGGTCGTCACCGCCTCCGGCGGCCCGTTCCGCGGCCGTACGAAGGACGAACTGGCGAACGTCAGCGTCGAGGACGCCCTCGCCCACCCCACCTGGGCCATGGGCCCGGTCATCACCATCAACTCCGCGACCCTCGTCAACAAGGGCCTGGAAGTCATCGAGGCGCACCTCCTCTACGACATTCCCTTCGACCGCATTGAGGTCGTCGTGCATCCCCAGTCGTATGTCCACTCGATGGTTGAGTTCACGGACGGATCGACAATCGCCCAGGCGACGCCCCCCGACATGCGCGGGCCGATCGCCATCGGCCTCGGCTGGCCCGAGCGCGTCCCCGACGCGGCCCCCGCCTTCGACTGGAGCAAGGCGTCGACGTGGGAGTTCTTCCCCCTCGACAACGACGCGTTTCCTTCGGTCAACCTTGCGCGGCACGTGGGGCAGCTCGCGGGCACGGCCCCGGCGGTGTTCAATGCCGCCAACGAGGAGTGCGTGGAGGCGTTCCGGGTCGGCGCGCTGCCCTTCAACGGGATCATGGAGACCGTGACGCGTGTCGTGGAGGAGCACGGCACGCCGGCCACGGGAACCTCGCTCACGGTGTCGGACGTCCTCGAAGCGGAGACCTGGGCCCGCACCCGGGCCCGGGAACTGGCGGCACAGACGGCGGAGGCCCGTGCATGACGACCCTGATGTTCATCCTCGGCATAGCGGTCTTCGCGTTCGGACTCCTGGTCTCGATCGCATGGCACGAGCTGGGCCACCTCTCCACGGCCAAGCTCTTCGGCATCCGCGTGCCCCAGTACATGGTCGGCTTCGGCCCGACCATCTGGTCGAGGAAGAAGGGCGACACGGAGTACGGCGTCAAGGCCATCCCCTTCGGCGGCTACATCCGCATGATCGGCATGTTCCCGCCCGGCCCGGACGGCCGCCTGGAGGCCCGCTCCACCTCACCCTGGCGCGGCATGATCGAGGACGCCCGCTCGGCCGCCTTCGAGGAACTCCAGCCCGGTGACGAGTCCCGCCTCTTCTACACGCGCAAGCCGTGGAAGCGCGTGATCGTCATGTTCGCGGGCCCGTTCATGAACCTGATCCTCGCGATCGGCCTGTTCCTGACGGTCCTGATGGGCTTCGGCATCCAGCAGCAGACCACCGACGTCGCCTCGGTCTCCCCGTGCGTGATCTCCCAGAGCGAGAACCGCGACACCTGCAAGAAGACCGACAAGGCCTCCCCGGCCGCGGCGGCCGGCATGAAGAAGGGCGACAGGATCGTCTCCTTCGCCGGGGTGCGGACGGACGACTGGAACACCCTCTCCGACCTCATCCGCGACAGCGCCGGCAAGACGGTCCCGATCGTCGTCGAGCGCGACGGCAAGCAGGTCCCCCTCACGGCCAAGATCGCCACCAACCTCGTCGCGAAGAAGGACTCCAGCGGGGCCTACGTCCAGGGCGAGTACGTCAAGGCCGGCTTCCTCGGCTTCAGCGCCGCCACCGGCGTCGTCAAACAGGACTTCGGCGAGTCGGTGACCTGGATGACGGACCGCGTCGGCGACGCCGTCGACTCCCTCGCCGCCCTGCCCTCCAAGATCCCGGCCCTGTGGGACGCCGCCTTCGGCGACGGCCCCCGCGAACCGGACTCCCCGATGGGCGTGGTCGGCGCGGCCAGGGTCGGCGGCGAGATCGCCACCCTCGACATCCCCGCGTCCCAGCAACTGGCGATGTTCGTGATGCTGCTGGCCGGCTTCAACCTCTCCCTGTTCCTGTTCAACATGCTCCCGCTGCTGCCGCTCGACGGCGGCCACATCGCGGGCGCCCTGTGGGAGTCGCTGCGCCGCAACCTGGCCAAGCTCTTCCGCCGCCCCGACCCGGGCCCGTTCGACGTGGCGAAGCTGATGCCGGTGGCCTACGTCGTGGCGGGCATCTTCATCTGCTTCACGGTCCTGGTCCTCATCGCGGACGTCGTCAACCCGGTGAGAATCTCCTAGCCATACGGCGTTCACGACGGCCCGGCACGCTGTGTGCCGGGCCGTCTTCGTTCGGGTGGCTCCGCGGGACGGATGTGCTCCGGCCCGCACGCGTGCCGTAATCTCGAAGCCTGGAGCCCACTGTTCCGTTGGCGCCGGACCTTGATCCACGACTTGGGGTTGCACAGCAGATGACTGCGATTTCTCTCGGCATGCCGTCCGTTCCGACCAGGGTTGCCGAGCGCCGCAAGAGCCGGCAGATCCAGGTCGGCACCGTCGCCGTCGGCGGCGACGCCCCGGTCTCCGTCCAGTCGATGACCACGACCCGTACGTCCGACATCGGCGCGACCCTCCAGCAGATCGCCGAGCTGACGGCGTCCGGCTGCCAGATCGTGCGCGTCGCCTGCCCGACCCAGGACGACGCCGACGCCCTGTCGACGATCGCGAAGAAGTCCCAGATCCCGGTCATCGCGGACATCCACTTCCAGCCCAAGTACGTCTTCGCCGCCATCGAGGCCGGCTGCGCCGCGGTCCGCGTCAACCCCGGCAACATCAAGCAGTTCGACGACAAGGTCAAGGAGATCGCGCGGGCCGCCAAGGACCACGGCACCCCGATCCGCATCGGCGTCAACGCCGGCTCCCTGGACCGCCGCCTGCTCCAGAAGTACGGCAAGGCCACCCCCGAGGCCCTTGTCGAGTCCGCCCTCTGGGAGGCCTCGCTCTTCGAGGAGCACGACTTCCGGGACATCAAGATCTCGGTGAAGCACAACGACCCGGTCGTCATGATCGAGGCGTACAAGCAGCTCGCCGCCCAGTGCGACTACCCCCTCCACCTCGGCGTGACGGAGGCGGGCCCGGCGTTCCAGGGCACGATCAAGTCCGCCGTCGCCTTCGGCGCCCTCCTCTCCCAGGGCATCGGCGACACGATCCGCGTGTCCCTCTCGGCCCCGCCGGTCGAGGAGGTCAAGGTCGGCAACCAGATCCTGGAGTCCCTCAACCTCAAGCAGCGCGGCCTGGAGATCGTCTCCTGCCCGTCCTGCGGCCGCGCCCAGGTCGACGTCTACAAGCTGGCCGAGGAGGTCACGGCCGGCCTGACCGGCATGGAGGTCCCCCTCCGCGTCGCCGTCATGGGCTGCGTCGTCAACGGCCCCGGCGAGGCCCGCGAGGCCGACCTCGGCGTCGCCTCCGGCAACGGCAAGGGCCAGATCTTCGTCAAGGGCGAGGTCATCAAGACCGTCCCGGAGTCGAAGATCGTCGAAACCCTGATCGAGGAAGCCATGAAGCTGGCCGAGCAGATGGAGGCGGACGGGGTGGCGTCGGGCGAGCCGTCGGTGGCGGTCGCCGGCTGAAAGGCCTTTAGGGGCGCGGGGAACTGCGCGACCAGCCCCCACGCCCCCGCAGCCGCAAACGCCCCACTGCCCCCCGAGCTCTTAGGCGACGGCACCGAAACGCCGGGTACCTCATAGCGACCGGCATCACAGGGCGACGCTGCTCAGCTTCCGCAGGTACAGTGCGGAGATCAGCGCAGTCACCAGTGTGAGGCCCCGCCCGTGTTGACCCAGACGACCTCCCGGGTCCTCGAACCGAGCGACCTGGACGCCGCGCTCGCCGTCCTCGACCGCGAGCCGGTCGCGAACGCCTTCGTGACAAGCCGCGTACAGGTCGCCGGCCTCGACCCCTGGCGGCTCGGCGGCGAGATGTGGGGCTGGTACGAGGACGGCCTGCTGACCTCCCTCTGCTATGCCGGCGCCAACCTGGTCCCCATCTGCGCCACCCCGCGAGCGGTCCGCGCCTTCGCCGACCGCGCCCGGCGCGCGGGCCGCCGCTGCTCCTCGATCGTCGGCCCCGCCGAACCCACCGCGGAACTGTGGCGCCTGCTGGAACCCAGCTGGGGCCCGGCCCGTGACGTCCGCGCCCACCAGCCCCTGATGGTCACCGACCGGCTCTCCGCCGACGTCGCCCCCGATCCGTACGTCCGCCGCATCCGCAAGGACGAGATGGAGACGATCATGCCGGCGTGCGTGGCGATGTTCACCGAGGAGGTCGGCGTCTCCCCGATGGCGGGCGACGGCGGGCTCCTCTACCAGGCGCGGGTCGCCGAACTCGTGGGCTCCGGCCGCTCGTTCGCCCGCCTCGACGCCGACGGCAAGGTCGTCTTCAAGGCGGAGATCGGCGCCGCGACGGACCGCGCCTGCCAGATCCAGGGCGTGTGGGTGGCCCCCGAATACCGGGGCCAGGGTTACGCGGCCCCCGGCATGTCGGCGGTCCTGCGCTACGCCCTCGCGGACGTGGCGCCGGTGGTCAGCCTGTACGTGAACGACTTCAACACGGCGGCGCGGCGGACGTACCGGCGCGTGGGCTTCGAAGAGGTCGGCGCGTTCATGAGCGTCCTGTTCTGAAACCCTCGAAGTGCCCGGCGTCGTCCGGCGAACCGCCCTGTACGCTCCCCACATGCGATTCCCCGGTCACGGACACCGCCGCCACCCCGACGACGACATCGTGATCGGCCCGCTGGATCTCTCCGCCCGCGTCGACGAGGCCCTCGCGGTCCAGGCCGTCGCCTTCGGTCTCGGCGCGGACGAGGTCGCCGTACGACGCCAGATCGTCCTGCGCCACATGACGTACCCGGGCGCACGGGCCCTCGGCGCCACCGTGGCCGGCCGTCTCGTGGGTTTCGTCTACGGCATGCCCAACGACCGCACCCACTGGTGGTCCACGGTCGTGGAGCCGTACCTCCGTGCCCAGGGCCACGAGACCTGGCTGGACGACTCCTTCGTGATCACGGAGCTGCACGTCCACCCGCACCACCAGAACCACGGCATCGGCCGCTCCCTGATCACCACGATCACCGACAGCGCCGCCGAACCCCGCTCGATCCTCTCCGCGATCGACACCGACAGCCCGGCCCGCGGTCTCTACCACTCCCTCGGCTACCAGGACCTCGCCCGCCAGGTCCTCTTCCCGAGCGCCCCGAAGCCGTACGCCGTGATGGGCGCCCCCTTGCCATTGCGGCGCCGATAACCGATTTCCGCCACCGCCGGACCCCCGGCTAACCTCCTGCCATCACCTCCCCCACTCTCGGCTTCGCTCGAGCGGGGGGACCCCCACCGGCAGGAGTACGAGAACCATGGCCAACGCACCGGTCCAGCGCATGTCCCAGTTGATGGCGAAGACGCTGCGCGACGACCCGGCGGACGCCGAGGTCCTCAGCCACAAGCTCCTCGTCCGCGCCGGCTACGTCCGCCGCACCGCCGCCGGAATCTGGAGCTGGCTGCCCCTCGGCAAGAAGGTGCTCGCCAACGTCGAGCGCATCGTGCGTGAGGAGATGGACGCCATCGGCGCCCAGGAGGTGCTGCTCCCCGCCCTGCTGCCGAGGGAGCCGTACGAGGCGACCGGCCGCTGGGACGAGTACGGCGCCGAGCTCTTCCGCCTCCAGGACCGCAAGGGCGGCGACTACCTCCTCGGCCCCACCCACGAGGAGATCTTCACCCTGCTGGTGAAGGACCAGGCGTCCTCCTACAAGGACCTGCCGGTCATCCTCTACCAGATCCAGCACAAGTACCGTGACGAGGCCCGCCCCCGCGCCGGCATCCTGCGCGGCCGCGAGTTCCTCATGAAGGACTCGTACTCCTTCGACACCGAGGACGAGGGCCTGGCCCGGTCCTACGCCCTGCACCGCCAGGCCTACCAGCGCGTCTTCGAGCGCCTCGGCCTCGACTACCGCATCTGTGCCGCGACCGCCGGCGCGATGGGCGGCTCGAAGTCCGAGGAGTTCCTCGCCCCGGCCGGCGCCGGCGAGGACACCTTCGCCGACTGCCCCAACTGCGACTTCGCGGCCAACACCGAGGCGATCACGTACGAGCTGAAGCCGGTGGACGCCACCGGCGTGCCCGCCGCCGAGGACATCCCGACCCCGGACACCCCCACCATCGAGACCCTCGCCGCCTCCCTCGGCGTCCAGGCCTCCGACACCCTGAAGAACCTGCTGGTGAAGGTCGACGGCGAGATCGTCGCCGTCGGTGTCCCGGGCGACCGCGAGGTCGACATGGACAAGGTCGAGGCGCACTTCGCCCCGGCGGTCGTCGAGATGGTCACCGAGGCCGACTTCGCGGGCCGCCCGGACCTGGTCCGCGGTTACGTCGGTCCGCAGGGCCTGGGGGAGAAGGTCAAGTACATCGCCGACCCGCGCGTGGCCCCCGGCACCGCCTGGATCACCGGCGCCAACAAGCCCGACACGCACGCCAAGAACGTCGTCGCGGGCCGTGACTTCGAGGTCGCCGAGTACGTCGACGTCGTGGTCGTGCAGGACGGCGACCCGTGCCCCAAGTGCGGCACCGGCCTCGTCCTGGACCGCGCGATCGAGATCGGCCACATCTTCCAGCTGGGCCGCAAGTACGCGGACGCGCTGAAGCTCGACGTCCTCGGCCAGCACGGCAAGCCGGTCCGCGTGACCATGGGCTCCTACGGCATCGGCGTCTCCCGCGCCGTCGCCGCCCTCGCCGAGCAGACCGCCGACGAGCAGGGCCTGTGCTGGCCGGCCGAGGTCGCCCCGGCCGACGTCCACGTGGTCGCGGCGGGCAAGGCCCTCCAGACGGAGCTGGCCCTGGAGGTCTCCGAGAAGCTGCGCGCCGCGGGCCTGCGCGCCCTGGTCGACGACCGGGCGGGCGTCTCCCCGGGCGTGAAGTTCACGGACGCCGAGCTCATCGGCGTACCGAAGATCCTCGTCGCGGGCCGCCGGTCCGCCGAGGGCGTCCTGGAGCTGAAGGACCGCAAGACCGGTGAGCGCGAGGAGCTGACGGTGGACGAGGCGATCGCCCGCCTGTCCGCCTGACCCGCCTTCCGTCCGGCCCGTCCCCTGCCCGGCACTCCCGCCGGGCAGGGGACGGGCCGACGCGAATCCGGGGCGGTCCGACGCGGGTCCGGGACGTGGGTGGGATCGCCCCGGTCAGCCGGCTTCCGCTCCGTGGACGCAGGCGAACAGCTCCCGGGGAAGCTCCACACGCATCCCGCAGAAGCAGCGCAGCGGGCCGCCGCGGGAAGCGGGGGCGCCGAGATCGACGATGAGGATGTCCGCCACCTCCCGCAGCGCCTCACCCGTGGGCGCACCTCGGGAGACTCGGATGCTGACCTCGTCCGAGTCCCAGACCGCGATGTTCGCCAGACCGTCGGTTACGGCAATGTGGACGCACACAACTGTCTCCCCAGGAAAGCGCTACGGCATGAGCGTTCCGCTCCGGGAGGCCAGCGGCTGACTGATGGTACCGACGGCGGCCGGATGCATGCACTGTTTCGGCATATTCACCCGTCGCATCCGGACCGTGCGTCACAACCGGCGGATGTCGGCGCGACCGGCCGGACAGCCGGTCGCGCGGCGCTGGCCTCACACGATGCGACTGACCTGAAGCATCGCCTCGGCGTCCTTCAGTAGTGCGCGCTGACGTGCCTCCGGCAATTGCCGGTAGAGCTTCAGGAGCCGGGCCTCGCGCTCGTCCCCGCTGGGGCCCGGCACGGGGCGGCCGACCGCCTCGAAGAACTCCTTCGGCGTCGTGCGGACGCCCCAGCGCCGGAACACCTCGACCAGGACACGGAGTTTCTCCGGGTCGATGCGTGAGGTGCCGCGGGTGCGGTTCATCCAGGCGTTGAGCGTCGGGTAGGCGATACCGGTCTCCGCCGCCAGGTCCTTCTGGGTCCTGTCCGGCACCTGTGCCAGCAGACGTTCGAGCAGGGCCGCCAGATCCTCGTCACGGCGCGGCGGGTCCTGGCCGGTCTCGGGGGATGCTGGGCGGCTCGCCTCGTTCGTCACGTCTCCGAGGATCGGTCATCGTTATCTACAAGCGCAAGTAGATCGCAGATCGGGCCTGTGGCGGTCCGGTGTGCACGGCTTGACTCTCCCGTCACAGAAGCACCTTGACACGATCTACATCTACATGAAGACTGCGGAGCGTCTCCGGAATCTACATCTACATGGATAACGAAGATGCGGAGCCTGTCGCCCCGCACCTCTGCACCGATGCCGACGGGAGAGCGATCATGTCGTTACCGGCCCACCCCATCGTCGAGGCCACCCCGGAACCCGAACTGGTCACGCGTGCTCGCGCCGGGGACCGTGAGGCGTTCGCCGCGCTGTACCACCAGCACTACCGCGTCGTGTACGGCTTCCTCCTCGTCCGGACGCGCAACAGACATCTGGCGGAGGACCTGACCCAGGAGGCGTTCGTCCGCGCCCTGCGCCGGATCGACGGCTTCACCTGGCAGGGGGTCGCCTTCGCCGGCTGGCTCACCACCATCGCCAAGAACCTCTGGCTCGACGAACTCGGCCGTGGCCGGACCCGATGGGAGACCCCGGTAGGGGAGTTCGACGACCCCCGCGGGCCGGGCTCCGGTACCGGAGGCCCGGTCGCGCGTGAGCTGGAGGCCGTGGAGGCCCGGGAGACGGTCCGCGCCGCCTTGAAGACCCTGAATGCCCGTCAGCGGCACTGCGTGGAGCTGCGTTACCTGGACGAACTCACCCCGCAGGAAACGGCGTTGGTGACGGGACAGACGGTCGGAGCCGTACGCACGCTCACCTGCCGGGCCCTGCTGAAGCTGCGCTGGTCCATCGAGGCGGTGTCCGTGTGAACAGCAACCTCACCCATGCCGCCGGCGTGATCCGCGCCGTCCTGGGGTCCGTCCCGCCGGAACAGGCGGTGGCCGTCGCCCACGCGCTCGACTGCGCGAGGCTGCTCGTCGACCCCCGTCGCCCGCCGGGCACCCTCCTGTACCGCACACCCGGCGGAGGCTGGTCCCGCTTCCCGCGTCCACTGACCGAGCTGGAGCGCAAGGCCCTGGACTGGGACGCCGCCTGTGCGCGGGCGCGCGGCGTCGCCCAGGTCATCGGGCGCCATCTCGCCGGCCATCTGAACCCCGCCGACATCCGCGTCGACGGCGACCGGGTACGGGTCGTGCTCCGCGTCGACGGGCCCACGCAGTGGACCCGCTGGCGCGCCTACTTCGGCATCACGATCGTCGGCGAGGGCACCCGCCCGCACACCGTGATCGGCGAGGGGATGCGGGACGGCGTGCGGGTGACGGTGGTGGCCCACGGAGCCGCGGCGACCCTGCCCTCCGCAGCGCCCACCGCACCGGCCCGCCCCTTCCGGCTCGGCGACAAGGTCTACGACCTGGCCCTCCCGCTGCGCGACGGGCACGGGGACGTCTGGTACTTCCAGGGGTGCAGACGCCAGGACGGCATGCCGCTGATGTCCGTGGACGGCCGGCCCGAGCGCTGCTCCCTGGCCAACGTGGCGGCCCACCTGGGCCCGCTGACACCGGTACGGACCCTGCCCCCGGACGACGCTGACCCCGCCGCGTCGTCGCTCGCCCCCGTACCGGCGCCACCGGCGTACGGACCGGCGGGACCGGTCCGATGAACCTGCGCACACCCACCGCCGAGACCTGGGCGGACGCGGGCTCGCGGGCCTGGGAGACACGCGCGGCCTGCCGGGGGCAGGACGCCGACCTGTGGTTCACCCAGCGGTACACGTCCACGGCGCTGGCGATCTGCGCGGCCTGCCCGGTGCTCGATCCGTGCCGGGCCGCGGTGCTCCACAGGGAGCGAAGCCTGCCGCGCTGCGACCGCCAGGGCATCATCGCCGGCCTGACGGGCGCCCAACGCCACGCCCTGGCCCAGACGCCGGACCACCTGCCACACCAGCACACCCCACCGGACGACGAGGCGCCGACGCCCACGCGCTCGACGGGACCCTCCCACGGGTCGCCCCCGGGGAGCCGCAGGCAACGAGGGTCCGGGGCCCCGGCCGAACGGTCACCCGGGGCGGTTGCGGGGGCGCCGCGCGGGGAGGTCGCGGTGCCTCGGTCCGGGGAGGTTGCGGTGCCTCGGTCCGGGGAGGCTGGGGGGTCGCGGTCCGGGGAGGTTGTGGGGTCGCCGCCCGGCGAGGCTGGAGGGTCGCGGTCCGGGGAGGTCGCGGGGGCGCCGCCAGGGGAGGCCGGGGTGTCGGGGGCCCGGGAGGCGGCGGGGTTGCCGCGCGGGGAGGTCGCGGTGCCGCGGTCCCGAGAAGTCGCGGGGTCGCCGCCGGGAGAGGCCGGGGGGTCGCGGCCCAGGGAGGTCGCAGGGTTGCCGCCCGGGGAGGCCGGGGCCGTCGCGGGCAGGAGGACGGGCGGTACCGCTGCGTCACACGTCGGGTGGCCCGGCGGTGACCGGAGGTTGGGGCCCGACGGAGGACCCCGCGGTCGACCCGCCGGGCGCGCGAGCGCCGTTCCGGGTAGGGGACCGTCGCCGCTGTCCCGCGAGGAGCCCGCCCGTTCAGCCGGGCCGACCGGCGACGCAGGGAGTGTTCGGCCTGCCAGCCGTTCCTACGGGCCGGTCACGGGTGGCGCAGGGTGCGTCTGGCCCGCTGCCCCTCCTCCTGGGGCCGTCGCAGGCGCACGGTCCGTCCAGGCCGCCGCTCCTCCTTCCGGGCCGGTCACGGGCTCACGGCCCGCCGCCCCTCCCCGAACGGCCACCGACCCACCGTCCATCCGGGCCGGAGACCCCACGGGTGGGCGGAACTGCGACAGCGACCCGGCGGCCGAGCCAAACCGGGCCGGAGACCTCACGGGCGGGCGGTATGGCGACGGAGACTTCACGGGCGGGCGATACCGCGACGGCGACCCGGCGGCCGGGCGGAACCGCTACGGAGACCTCACGGCCGGGCGGAACCGCGACAGCGACCCGGCGGCCGGGCGGAACCGGGCCGACGACCCGGCGGCCGGGCGCAACCGGGCCGGAGACCCCACGGGCGGGCGAAGCCGAGGCGGCGACGCCGCCGCCGAGCAGCCCCCACGGCCCGAGACGACACCGTCCGGCGACGGGCCGTATGAGCGCGGTGCCCCGAGTCCGAGGCCCCGTCTCGCGCCCTGCGGGACCCGGGCCGCCTACCAACGGCACCTGCGTCGGGGCGAGTTCGTCGACGAGGCGTGTCGGGACGCCAATGCCCGCGGTGCCGGTCGGTACCGGCGCACCGGATCCACCCGCGACCGTACCGACGAGACCCGCTCCCGTGCGGCCGCCCCCGCGACCGACGCCCCGTGCTGAGACCTGTTCACCGTCACCGGAGTACCTGATGTCCACGCCCCCTCCGATCACCCCGCACGAGGAACACGAGGAACACGAGGAACACGAGGAACACGAGGAACACGAGGAAAAGGACGCCCGCGGTCCAGGGGCGCCCGGCTCGCTGGGGCGGGCGGCCGCCGCCCTGCGTCGTGCCCTGCGCTCCGGCCGCGTGCCCCGCCCCGAGCAGCGCGACCTGGACGACTGCCGACGGGAACGCGACCGCTGGCAGCGTCACGCCGACTCCTACGAGCGGGAGCTGACCCGCGTCCGGCTCGACCACGCACACCTGCTCGCCTGGCTGGCCGCGCTGCACCCCGCGAGCGCCGTCCTCGCCCCCGACAGCGAGGCCGGCCCCGACGGCGTCCACCAACTGCGCATCGAGGCCGGCGGGCGGCAACTGTCCTGGCGGCTGCACCCGGCCGACCTCCCGCTCTTCGCCCACACCCCGTACGCACCGCACGCCCTCGCCGCGGACGGCCCCCCGGCCCCCGACCAGGCGGCCCATCTGCGCCGTCACACCCGGCTACTGGCACTGGAGGGAGCACTGCTCACCGAGCCCGCCCAGCCCGCCGCACCCGCCCAGCTCACCGAGTCCACCGAACTCATCGCAACGGCCACCACGGCCACCGAACCCACCGCAACGGCCCCCACCCACCCGCCGCCATCCCCATGAGACTCCGGTCGGCAGGCTCGGGAGGCACGTCGGCCGGACCCATCACGCCCCCCTGCGACGACCCTCGGCAGGGGGGCGTGCTCCCGTCTGCGCGGCGGCCCGGCTACAACCAGCCCGCGAACTCCAGCAACAGCTCCGCGTCCTGAGGCCGACCGACCCTGAGCGCCCGCACCCCGGACTCCACGGCCCGGAACAGGGTCCACCCCCGCAGCCGCTCCTGGTCCACGTCCAACGACTCCGCGAGGCGCTTCACCCGCCGCCGGGTGATCGAAGCCCCCGAGGGCGAGGCGATCAGATCCTCCACCCGGTCCCGCACCAGCCGGGCCAGGTCGAACGCGCACTCACCCACCACCGGATCCGGCCCCACCGCCAACCACGGCGTCCGCTCCGCGGCCAGCACCTTGCTCTGCCGGAACGTGCCGTGCAGCAGCCGCTCCTCGGGCGGCGCGGCGAGCAGCTCCTCCCGGGCGCCGACCGCGGCGGAGACCAGCGGTCCGACCTCGGCCCGTTCCGACGCGGTCGCCCGCATCGCCTGCGCCTGCCGTCCCGTCCGCTCGGCCACGGTCTCGAACACGTGCCCGGCGGGCGGCTCGACCCACAGCCGCCGCAAGGTACCGGCCGCCTCCAGCAGCGCCTTCGCCTCCGGCAGCGACCGCACCGACACATCGGGATGCAACCGCTCAAGGAGCAGCACACCCTCACCCGCGTAGGGCTCCAGCAGCTGTACGGCCCCCAGCCCGTCCCAGTGCGTCAGCGCCGCCCGCTCGGCCTCCGGCCGGAACCGCGGCGGGGCGAGCTTGAGCACGGCGGGGGTACCGTCGGCACGCCGGACCAGCACGACCAGGCTGCTGCGACCGCCCGGCACCTGTACCCGCTCCACGGTCAACTCGCGTAGCGCGACGGCCTGCTGAGCCGCCTCGGGCAGCTTCTCCAACCAGTCGTCACCGTCAGGTGCCGTCTCACCGAGCGCCCTGACCAGACGCTGCGGCGGTTCGAAAGCCATACCCGAGTTCTTCCTTCCCGTACGTGTTACGCCGTGGGAGTCGGCCTGGCCGTGGCCGGCGCCGCCCGCTCGGCGAGACCAGGGAAGGCTACGCTCTCCCCGCGCCAGCGCACCGCCCGCACCGCCGCCTCCCGCAGTGCCTCCGCGGCCATGGAGCGCCGCCCGTCCACGCTTGCCCGGACGAGGTCGGAGTACACCCCGGCGACCCGGTCCTCCAGCTCGGCGGCCAGCCGTACGGCCGCCTCCGAGTCCGGCACCGGGAACGGCAGCGCGTATCCGGCCGCCGCCGCGACCGGCTTGCCGCCCAGGTCCCGCACCTCCCGGACCAGCAGGTCACGCCGGGCGCGATGGGCGTCGTAGGCGGAACGCGCCTCGGTGCGCCGGCCCTCGCGGATGCGGCCGCCGACCACGCCGTAGCCGTACACGGCCGCGTGCTCGGCCGCCAAGGCCGCCTGGAGCGCGGTCAGGGTCCGCTTCTCGTCCTCGTCGCTCACTTGGCCCCCTCCTTCAGCAGATATGCGTGCGCCGCCCCGGCCGCGGCCACCGACGCCAGCAGCCGGGCCAGCTCGCCCGGCACCTCCAGCAGCGCCTTCGCGCGCGCGTCCGCGAGCGCCCGCTCGGCGTCGGCGAGCTCGACGAGGGCGTCCTTCTCACTCACCGGCGCGGTGGCCGAGGGCGACGGCCGCGACATCGTGGGGGAGGCCGCGGTGACGGTTCCTCCGAAGGCCTCCACATGCCGTACGGCCGCCTCCCGCAGCGGTGTCAGCCGCTCCGCCAGGGTCGGATACGCGGCGAGGACGGCGTCGTACCGCTCGACGATCCCCCTGCTGTCCCGCGCCGCACGCGTGCGTGCCCGCTCGGTGACCGACGGGCTGCCTCCGGTGCTCTCCTCGGCGTCCGAGTCGTCGGACCCGGAGGAGCAGCCCACCAGGAGGGCGGCGCCGGCGGCCGAGGCGAGGAGGGTTCTTCTGCGCGGCCCCGAGGGGGTGCGCGGCGGCAGGGGGTACGGCACGGCAGACGTCCTCGGGGGCTCGTACGAACACACGGGCGGGAAGGGCGGCCCCGCCCGTGATCACGGTACCCGCGCACCGGTCCGCGGCCACTCATCGGCACCGTTCGCGGGCCCCTGGGGGCGCACGATGGACGGCAACAGTCCTTCGGACCGGATACCCTTTGACCAGACACGCGACCTTCCCACAACAGCACACGCGGCCGAGGAGTCACCCGGATGAGCACCACCCAGAGCGAGAGGCTGCGAGAGCTCCTGGAACCGCTCGTCACCTCCCAGGGACTGGATCTCGAAGAGATCGAAGTGGACTCCGTCGGACGAAAGCGCGTGCTGCGTGTCGTCGTCGACTCCGACCAGGGCGCCGATCTGGACGCCATCGCCGATGTGAGCCGCGCGCTCTCGGCGAAGCTCGACGAGACGGACGCGATGGGCGAGGGCGAGTACACCCTCGAGGTCGGCACCCCGGGCGCGGAGCGCCTCCTCACCGAGCACCGGCACTACACCCGTGCCGTCGACCGGCTGGTGAAGTTCCAGCTGGCCGAGGGCGGGGAACTGGTCGCCCGGATCCTCGAGGTCGACGACGACGGCCTGGACGTCGAGGTCCCCGGAGTGAAGGGCCGCAAGGCGACCAGCCGCAGGCTCGGCTTCGCCGAGATCGACAAGGCGCGCGTCCAGGTCGAGTTCAACCGCAAGGACAAGAAGGAAGAGGAGGCGTAGCCGTGGACATCGACATGAGTGCCCTGCGGGGCTTGGTACGGGAGAAGGAGATCTCCTTCGACCTGTTGGTCGAGGCGATCGAGTCGGCCCTCCTCATCGCCTACCACCGCACCGAGGGAAGCCACCGCCACGCGCGCGTGCGCCTCGACCGGGATTCCGGCCATGTGGTCGTGTGGGCGAAGGAAGACCCCGAGGACCTCGAAGAGGGCCAGGAGCCCCGAGAGTTCGACGACACCCCGTCCGACTTCGGCCGTATCGCCGCCACCACCGCCAAGCAGGTCATCCTGCAGCGGCTGCGCGACGCCGAGGACGACGCGACGCTCGGCGAGTACGCCGGGCGCGAGGGCGACATCGTCACCGGCGTGGTCCAGCAGGGCCGCGACCCGAAGAACGTGCTGGTCGACATCGGCAAGCTGGAGGCCATCCTGCCGGTGCAGGAGCAGGTCCCCGGCGAGTCCTACCAGCACGGCATGCGGCTGCGGTCGTACGTCGTACGCGTGGCGAAGGGCGTGCGCGGTCCGTCCGTCACCCTGTCGCGCACCCACCCCAACCTGGTGAAGAAGCTCTTCGCGCTGGAGGTGCCGGAGATCGCCGACGGGTCCGTCGAGATCGCCGCCATCGCGCGTGAGGCCGGTCACCGTACGAAGATCGCGGTGCGGTCCACCCGCAGCGGCCTCAACGCCAAGGGCGCCTGCATCGGCCCCATGGGCGGCCGGGTGCGCAATGTCATGGGTGAGCTGAACGGCGAGAAGATCGACATCGTCGACTGGTCGGACGACCCGGCCGAGATGGTGGCGAACGCGCTGTCCCCGGCCCGTGTCTCCAAGGTGGAGGTCGTGGACCTCGCGGCCCGCTCCGCGCGCGTGACCGTGCCGGACTACCAGCTGTCCCTGGCGATCGGCAAGGAAGGGCAGAACGCCCGGCTTGCGGCCCGCCTGACCGGCTGGCGGATCGACATCCGTCCGGACACCGAGCAGCCCGCCGAGCAGGACTGAGGAATAGATCCAAGCCGCGGTTGGCTTAGATCACGACAACAACCGTTCGATTCCTGCCCCAAAGGGGTGAGGTCGGTACGGGGAGGTAGACTTAGCAGTGTCTGGCCGGACGCACGCCCGCGCATGCCCTGAACGCACCTGTGTGGGGTGCAGGCAGCGAGCGGCCAAGACCGATCTGCTGCGCACCGTGGCGATCAAGGACGCATGCGTCCCCGATCCAAGCGGTACGCTGCCCGGCCGGGGCGCCTATGTGCACCCCGCCCTGGTCTGTCTCGACCAGGCGGTCCGCCGCCGGGCGTTCACGCGGGCGCTGCGCGCCCCGGGAGCGCTCGACGTAAAGGCGTTGCGCCAGTACGTCGAGCAGACAGACAGTTGCTGAGCAGGCAACACCGCAAGGAGTGTCGTACGGAACCCCCGTGCGGCCCTGGTACCCCGCGAGTTGGAAGTAGGTCGAGATTGCGATGAGCACTCGATGAGCACGCGATGAGTACGCCCATGAAGTAGCGACGGTCCGGACGCAACCCGGACCTAAAAGGAGCGAAGTGGCTAAGGTCCGGGTATACGAACTCGCCAAGGAGTTCGGGGTTGAGAGCAAGGTCGTCATGGCCAAGCTCCAGGAACTCGGTGAATTCGTCCGTTCGGCGTCTTCGACCATCGAAGCGCCCGTCGTCCGTAAGTTGACGGACGCCCTCCAGCAGGGCAACGGAGGCGGCAAGCCCGCCCCGCGCAAGGCTGCCCCGGCGAAGCCGGCAGCCCCCTCTCCGGCGCAGGCTGCCCGTCCGGCCGCCCCGCGCCCGCCGGCCCCCAAGCCGGCCGCCGCCGAGACGCCCGCGGCTCCCGCCGCGCCGGCTGCTCCCGGCCCCCGTCCGGGTCCGAAGCCCGCGCCGCGCCCCGCGCCGGCGTCTCCGGCTCCGACCACCCCCGAGTTCACGGCGCCCCCGTCGGCCCCCGCCGCACCGGCTCCCGCGCAGGGCTCCGGCCCGCGTCCGGGTGCCCCGCGTCCGGCCGGCCAGCAGGCCCCGCGTCCGGGTGCCCGCCCCGGCGGCCCCGCACAGGGCGGCCAGGGTCGTGGTGACCGTCCCGCTCCCGGCGCCCAGCGTCCGGGTGGCCAGGCGCCGCGTCCCGGTGCCCGTCCGGCCGGTCCCCGTCCGGGCAACAACCCCTTCACCTCTGGTGGCTCCACCGGCATGGCGCGCCCGCAGGCGCCCCGTCCGGGCGGTGCCCCGCGACCCGGCGGCCCCGGTGCCCCCGGTGAGCGTCCCGGCGGCGCCCCGCGTCCGCAGGGCCAGGGCGGTCCCCGTCCCCAGGGCGCGGCGGGCGGTCCCCGTCCGCAGGCTCCGGGTGGCGCGCGTCCGACCCCGGGCGGCATGCCTCGTCCGCAGGGCGGCCCGCGTCCCGGCGGCGGCCCCGGCGGCCCGCGTCCCAACCCCGGCATGATGCCGCAGCGTCCCGCTGCCGGCCCGCGTCCCGGCGGCGGTGGCCCCGGTGGCCGTGGTCCCGGTGGCGCCGGTCGTCCCGGTGGCGGCGGCGGTCGTCCGGGTGGCGGCGGCGGCTTCGCCGGTCGTCCCGGTGGCGGCGGTGGCGGCTTCGCCGGTCGTCCCGGTGGTCCCGGTGGCGGTGGCGGCGGCTTCGCCGGTCGTCCCGGTGGTCCGGGTGCCGGTGCGGGCGGCGGCGGTCGTCCCGGCTTCGGCGGTCGTCCCGGTGGTCCGGGTGGCCGTGGTGGCACGCAGGGCGCCTTCGGTCGCCCCGGCGGTCCCGCGCGTCGCGGTCGCAAGTCGAAGCGGCAGAGGCGCCAGGAGTACGAGGCCATGCAGGCCCCGTCGGTCGGCGGCGTGATGCTGCCTCGCGGCAACGGCGAGACCGTTCGCCTGTCGCGCGGTGCCTCGCTCACCGACTTCGCCGAGAAGATCAACGCCAACCCGGCGTCGCTCGTCGCGGTCATGATGAACCTCGGCGAGATGGTCACGGCCACGCAGTCCGTCTCCGACGAGACGCTCCAGCTCCTCGCCGACGAGATGAACTACACGGTTCAGATCGTCAGCCCGGAGGAGGAGGACCGCGAGCTGCTCGAGTCCTTCGACATCGAGTTCGGCGAGGACGAGGGCGACGAGGAGGACCTGGTGGTCCGCCCGCCGGTCGTCACCGTCATGGGTCACGTCGACCACGGAAAGACCCGACTGCTCGACGCCATCCGCAAGACGAACGTCATCGCGGGCGAGGCCGGCGGCATCACCCAGCACATCGGTGCCTACCAGGTCTCGACCGAGGTCAACGACGAAGAGCGCAAGATCACCTTCATCGACACCCCGGGTCACGAGGCGTTCACCGCCATGCGTGCCCGTGGTGCGCGGTCGACGGACATCGCGATCCTCGTCGTCGCGGCCAACGACGGCGTCATGCCGCAGACGGTCGAGGCGCTGAACCACGCCAAGGCGGCCGACGTGCCGATCGTCGTCGCGGTCAACAAGATCGACGTCGAGGGCGCCGACCCGACCAAGGTGCGCGGTCAGCTCACCGAGTACGGGCTGGTGGCCGAGGAGTACGGCGGCGACACGATGTTCGTCGACATCTCCGCCAAGCAGGGTCTGCACATCGACTCCCTGCTGGAGGCCGTGATCCTCACCGCCGATGCCTCGCTCGACCTGCGGGCCAACCCGCACCAGGACGCGCAGGGCATCTCGATCGAGTCCCGTCTCGACCGCGGCCGTGGTGCCGTGTCGACGGTCCTCGTCCAGCGCGGCACGCTGCGGGTCGGCGACACCATGGTGGTCGGCGACGCGTACGGCCGAGTCCGGGCGATGCACGACGACAACGGCAACAGCGTGGCCGAGGCCGGCCCGTCGACGCCGGTCCAGGTCCTGGGCCTGACCAACGTCCCGGGTGCGGGCGACAACTTCCTGGTGGTCGACGAGGACCGTACGGCCCGTCAGATCGCCGAGAAGCGCGCCGCCCGTGAGCGCAACGCCGCGTTCGCCAAGCGCACGCGCCGCGTCTCCCTCGAGGACCTGGACAAGGTGCTCAAGGCCGGCGAGGTCCAGCAGCTCAACCTCATCATCAAGGGTGACGCTTCTGGTTCCGTCGAGGCGCTCGAGTCCTCCCTGCTCCAGCTGGACGTCGGCGAAGAGGTCGACATCCGCGTCCTGCACCGCGGCGTCGGTGCGGTCACGGAGTCGGACATCGACCTGGCGATGGGCTCCGACGCCATCGTGATCGGCTTCAACGTCCGCGCGGCCGGCCGCGCGGCGCAGATGGCCGAGCGCGAGGGCGTGGACGTCCGGTACTACTCGGTCATCTACCAGGCGATCGAGGAGATCGAGGCGGCCCTCAAGGGCATGCTCAAGCCGGAGTACGAAGAGGTCGAGCTCGGTACGGCGGAGATCCGCGAGGTCTTCAAGTCGTCCAAGCTGGGCAACATCGCCGGTGTCCTCATCCGCTCGGGCGAGGTCAAGCGCAACACCAAGGCGCGCCTCATCCGCGACGGCAAGGTGGTCGCGGAGAACCTCAACATCGAGGGTCTGCGTCGCTTCAAGGACGACGTCACCGAGATCCGCGAAGGCTACGAGGGTGGTATCAACCTCGGAAACTTCAACGACATCAAGGTCGACGACGTCATCGCGACGTACGAGATGCGCGAGAAGCCGCGCGTCTGACCGTCACAGCACGCGATCGGGGCCGATCGGCGGGGAAGTTCCTCCACGGAATTTCCGTCGATCGGCCCCGGCCGTTGCGTGTACGGTTCCCGTATCGGCGTCCAAGCGCGGCGCCCGTACCCCGAACCGGCGGGACATCCGGACACACACATGTATGTGGGGACTCTGTCCTTCGACCTGCTCCTCGGCGACGTCCACTCGCTGAAGGAGAAACGCTCACTCGTCCGTCCGATCGTGGCCGAGCTCCAGCGCAAGTACGCGGTGAGTGCGGCGGAGACGGGCAATCAGGACCTCCATCGCCGGGCCGAGATCGGGCTCGCGGTGGTATCCGGGGACACAGGCCACCTCACCGACGTGCTGGACCGCTGCGAGCGGCTGGTAGCCGGGCGGCCCGAGGTGGAACTGCTCTCGGTTCGACGCAGGCTCCACAGCGACGAAGACTGAAGCAAGCGGCAAGAAGAAGTAACTAAGGAGACGGACCAGTGGCCGACAACGCGCGGGCGAAGAGGCTGGCGGACCTCATCCGGGAGGTGGTGGCCCAGAAGCTGCAGCGGGGGATCAAGGATCCGCGGCTCGGCACCCACGTCACCATCACGGACACCAGGGTCACCGGTGACCTCCGGGAGGCGACCGTCTTCTACACGGTGTACGGGGACGACGAGGAGCGAGCGGCGGCGGCGGCCGGACTGGAGAGCGCCAAGGGCGTGCTCCGTTCCGCGGTCGGCGCGGCGGCGGGCGTGAAGTTCACCCCGACGCTCACCTTCGTGGCCGACGCCCTCCCGGACACCGCCCGGACCATCGAGGACCTCCTCGACAAGGCCCGCCAGTCCGACGAGAAGGTGCGCGAGGTCTCGGCCGGCGCCACCTACGCCGGTGAGGCGGACCCGTACCGCAAGCCGGGCGAGGACGAGGACGACACCTCCGAATGAACCGGAAGAGCACCACGCCCGACGGCCTTGTCATCGTCGACAAGCCGTCGGGCTTCACTTCGCACGACGTGGTCGCCAAGATGCGCGGGATCGCCAGGACCCGCCGCGTCGGCCACGCCGGCACCCTCGACCCCATGGCGACGGGCGTGCTCGTCCTCGGCGTCGAGAAGGCGACCAAGCTCCTGGGGCATCTCGCCCTCACCGAGAAGGAGTACCTGGGCACGATCCGGCTCGGCCAGACGACCCTGACCGACGACGCAGAGGGCGAGATCACGGGGTCGACAGACGCCTCGAAGGTCACCCGCGAGGCCGTCGACGCCGGGATCGCCAAGCTGACCGGCGACATCATGCAGGTGCCGTCCAAGGTCAGCGCCATCAAGATCGACGGCGTGCGCTCCTACAAGCGGGCGCGCGAGGGCGAGGAGTTCGAGATCCCGGCCCGCCCGGTGCGGATCTCGTCCTTCGCGGTGTACGACGTCCGGGACGCGGTCGCGGCCGACGGCACGCCGGTGATGGACCTGGTGGTGTCCGTGGTCTGCTCCTCGGGCACGTACATCCGGGCGCTCGCCCGTGACCTGGGCGCGGACCTGGGCGTGGGCGGCCACCTCACCGCGCTGCGCCGCACCCGCGTCGGCCCCTACAAGCTGGACTCGGCCAAGACGTTGGACCAGCTCCAGCAGGAGCTGACGGTCATGCCGATCGCCGAGGCCGCCGCGGCCGCGTTCCCGCGCTGGGACGTGGACGCCAAGCGGGCGAGGCTGCTCCTGAACGGCGTACGTCTGGAGATGCCCGACGCGTACGCGGGCCGCGGCGCGGTCGCCGTCTTCGACCCCGAGGGCCGTTTCCTCGCCCTGGTCGAGGAACAGAAGGGCAAGGCCAAGAGCCTGGCCGTCTTCGGCTGAGCCGCTCGATGACGCTCCGTCCGTGGAGCGGCGGTCACGGAGTACTCCGCCGCTCCACGGTCCCCCCTCGGTTCCCCCACCCCTAGGGTGTATCCACCCGCCCCCACCCATTCACCCGTCCGGGCAGGCGCTCGGAGTGAACCGGGGGAGCGGAAGGGGGCGCGTTCACCACGCGATCTGTCCCGCCGATCAGCCGGTGCCTACCGTCGAAGACGGGCCTGTCCCACGGACCACCCGACCGAGAGACGGCCCCGCGAGCACGGCAGCGCCACGGCGGGGAGGTTCGACCATGACGGGACGGGGCTCACGGGCGGCGGGGGGCCGTGGGCGGGAGTCGGAACGGGGGCACGGGGGAGTCCGGGCGCCGGGGAGTGGGGCAGGGTTCTCGGGGCCGGTCCGCGGGGCGGGGCTTTCGGACCCGGGGAGCGAAGCAGGAGTCTCGGGGGCGGCTCACGGCTCCGTGCCCGGGTGGGCGGCTGATCATGTGCTCGTCCGGGTGCGTGATCTGGCCGGGCGGCCCCGGGGCGTCGGGTTCGTCGCCGATCACCGGGGCACCGTGATCACCAGTCATGAGGTCGTCGACGGGCTGCCCCGGCTGCTGATGCACGCCGCCGAGGACCGGCACTGCGTGGTGACCGCCGACGCGGTGACGGCCCTGCCCGAGTTGAACCTGGCGCTCGTACGAACCGAGGGCCTGGGGGTCGACCCGTTGCCCGTCGGAGGGCGGGACGGCGTCGAGACCGGCGCCTATGTGCGGATCGCCGCCGGGTGCTGGCGCGAGGCGCGGGTGCTCGGGACCGGCTCCGTGACGTACACGGCGACGGACCGTTTCCATCTCCTCGACGGCGTGCTGGAGTTGGCGATCGGCACGGCGGGGCAGGACGCGCTGCGGCTCGGCGGCGGCGCGGCCGGGGGACCGGTCCTCGACGCCGCGACCGGCGCGGTGGTCGCCGTACTGGGCACCGCCCTGCAAAGCGGCCGGCGCGAGACCGGGTTCGCGGTGCCCCTCTTCCCGCCCCCGGACGGCCCCCTCGCCGACCTGCTCGCGGAGAACGCGGCGACCGTCCCCGCGTACGGCACCGACCTCAATCTGGCGGGCGTCCTGGAACTGACGGCCACCTCGGTGGGCCAGGACGGACCGCCGGGCGCGCTGGCCGGATACGTGGGCCGGGCCGCGGACACCCTCGGCCCCGGCGCCGTGGAACCGGTCCAACGGGCGGCCACGGCAGCGGAGTTCGAGGCGTTCGTCGAGGGCGACGCGGCCGTCCTCGCGCTCGTCGGACCGCCCGGCAGCGGTCGTACGACAGAACTCGCGTCCCTCGCCGCCCGCCGCAACCGGGGCGCCCGCCCCGCCCCCACCCTCTGGCTGCGCGGCGCCGACCTGAGGGACGAGGACACCTCGGTCGCCGACGCCGCCGAGAGGGCGGTGACGCGCGCCGCGCGGATCGTCGCCGCGTCACACTCCGCGGACGTGACCGACCTGGGCGACCTCACCCCGGCCCGCCTCTCCCGGCTGTCCCGCACGGCGGGCCGCCCCCTGCTCCTGCTCCTGGACGGCCCCGAGGAGATGCCCCCCGTCCTGGCCCACCGCCTGCCCGAGTGGACGGACGGCACGGCCCGCTGGCTCCGGGAGTCGGGGGCGAGGCTGGTGGTGGCGTGCCGGGCGGAGTACTGGGAGGGGGCGGGGGCCGGGTTTCCGGGGGAGATGCTGTACGGGGGTGGCGCAGGGCACCTCTGCGATGACGGGGGCTCGGCTTCGCCCACTGAAGGGGGGTCGCAGCACCCGGCCCGTCCGAAGCATGCGGTCCCGCAGCACCCGGCCCGTCCGGCGGATGCGGACCCGCGTCACCCGGCCCGTCCGGCGTCCGAGGACCCCGCCACCCCCACCCCCTGCGTCCACCTCACCGACCTCCAGGAGGACGAGGCCCGCACCGCTCGCGCCCGCTACCGCATCCCCGACGGCACCCTGCACCACCCCGACGCCCGCCACCCCCTCACCCTCCGCCTCCTCGCCGAGGTCCGCACCGCCCTCCCCGACGCCCCGCACGCCCCTGTCGACCGCGACGACGTCTTCGCGGCCTACCTCGACCTGATGTGCCTCCGCATCGCCGTCCGCCTCGCCGCCGAGAACGGCCTGCGCGGCACCGCCGTACGCCGCCTCGCGGCCAAGGTCTCCGGTCAGGTCCACGAGGCGGCCCGCCGCAGCCTCGGCCCCGGACAGGGCGAGTTGGACCGGGAGTCGTTCGAGGCGGTGTTTCCCTGGGGCCCCGCCCCGGCCCGCCTCGGCGGCGGCACCGGCTGGGCGTCCGCCGTCCTCACCGAGGGCCTCCTCGTCCCCGCCGGCAGCGGCTACCGCTTCGCCCACGAGGAACTCGCCGACTGGATCCAGGGCATCCACCTCGACCTGGACGAGGCCCTGCGCGCCCTCGTCCACCGCCGCCGCACCCACCCGGCCGACCGCCACCCGCTCCCCGTACCGCACCACCGCATCGGACCGGTCGTCCAGTCGCTGCTCCTCGTCGCCCGCCAGCAGGGCAGCCCGAGCCTCGCCCTCCGCCTGGAGGAACTGATCCAGGCACTGGACGCGGACCCGCACTCCTGGTGGGCGGCCCGCCTCCTCACCGAGTCCCTGCTCAGGGTCCCCGACGCGACCCCGTACACAGGGGTGTTGAGGCTGCTGGCGGACCGGGTGGCGGACTGGCGCGGACGGGAGCGGGAAGGCGTGTGCGAGGGCCCCGACACGGCGGCGGTGCGTCCCCTCACCTCCCACTTCCCACCCGCCTTCTGGCTGGCGCTCCCCCTCCCGTCGGTGACGCTCCTCGACCTGTTCCGCCGTCTCGTCCTGGCCGACGGCCCCCCGCAGGACACCGCCCCCCGCTTCCTGGATGCGGTCTCGCGCCTGCTCGCCGACGCCCCCGGCGCCGTACAGCCGCATCTCACCCGCTGGTTCGACGACGAGCGCCCGCTGCCCGCGACCCCGCACGCGACCGTCGCGAAGGCGGCGCAGGCGTTGCTGCACACGCACCGGCGGCTGGCGCTGGACGACCTGACGGAGGTGCTGGTCGACTGCGCGCACCGGAGGGCCGACGAGCTGCTGGCGGTGCTCGCGGAGGACGAGCCGTCGGCGTTGTGCCGGGCGGTGGACCGGTGGGCGCACGACGAGCGCCCGGACCGACGCGTCGCGGCGGTCGCCTACGGCCTGCGCGCCGCCCCGCACGTGACCACCGAGGCCGACCGCGAGCTGCTCCGCTACGCCGCCCTCACCCTCCTGGCCCGCCCCGCCGACTGCACCCTGCACGGCGGCGCGCTCGCGCTCCTCGTCCGCGACCCGCACACGCGGGCCCGCCATCTCCCGCAGGCCCTCGGCCACTTCGCGGCCGGCGACCCGCACTTCCCGCCGAGCGCGCTGGTCGCCGCCCTCACCACCCATCCCGAGCCGGTGCTCGACGCCTTCCGGGCCCGGCTGCGCCGCCCCGGTGCCGGAGAGGCGCTGCGCACGCTCGCCGACGTCACGCTGCCCACGCCGGCCCGCCGGATCGCCGTACTCGTACGGGAGGCCCTGGAGCAGCGGCCGGAGACCGCGGCGGACGTGGCCGCGTACGTCGACCGGCGCCTCGACCAGGGACCGGGGACCCGGGCCGTGCTCTTCCCTCTGGTCACCGGACTGCTGGAGGACGGCCCGGAGGAGGTGCGGACGGCTCTGGCCGCCGTCCTCGTCGCCCCCGGAACCGCCGCCTCCCACCCGCTGCGTCGAGAACTGCTCGAACACCTGTTGAGCCACGAGCGCGAGCCGGCCGTCCTGGACGCACTCCTGCGCGCCGCCACCCGCCACCCCTCGGGAGGCGACAGCCTGCGCGAGCTCGTCCACCGCATCGGCGTGCTGCTCGTGCGCACCCCGGACGGAGCGGCCCGTTTCGATCGCGCGCTGGTCGATCTGGGGCGCCGGAACCCCGGCTTCGCCGCCCAGGTGGCGGGCTGGCTGACCGACGCCCCACAGCGGTGGGCGGCCGTGGTCGGCCCCAGCAGCCGCCGCATGATCGAGAACCTGGCCGGGGTCAGAGTCCCCGCCTGACCCACGTGCGTCGAGTCACAGCGCCGATGCCGATGCGGGCCGGACGGGCGCGGCATGGCACCCTTAGACCTGCGTAAGAGGTAAGCCGTAAATACGGACACGGGTTCGATGAGGAGCGGTCACAGTGCAGCGCTGGCGTGGCTTGGAGGACATCCCCGAGGACTGGGGACGCAGCGTCGTCACCATCGGCTCCTACGACGGTGTCCACCGCGGACACCAGCTGATCATCCGGCACGCCGTCGACCGCGCCCGTGAGCTGGGCGTTCCCTCGGTCGTCGTCACCTTCGACCCGCACCCCAGCGAGGTCGTCCGCCCCGGCAGCCACCCGCCGCTGCTGGCCCCGCACCACCGCCGCGCCGAGCTGATGGCGGAGCTGGGCGTGGACGCGGTCCTGATCCTCCCCTTCACCACGGAGTTCTCGAAGCTCTCGCCCGCCGACTTCGTCGTCAAGGTCCTGGTCGACAAGCTGCACGCCAAGGCGGTCGTCGAGGGCCCCAACTTCCGCTTCGGCCACAAGGCCGCCGGGAACGTGGAGTTCCTCGCCGAGCAGGGCAAGGTGTACGACTTCGAGGTCGAGATCGTCGACCTGTTCGTCTGCGGTGAGGCGGGCGGCGGCGAGCCGTTCTCGTCCACCCTCACCCGCCGCCTGGTCGCCGCGGGTGACCTGACGGGCGCCCGCGAGATCCTGGGCCGCCCGCACCGGGTGGAGGGCGTGGTCGTACGCGGCGCGCAGCGCGGCCGCGAACTCGGCTTCCCCACGGCCAACGTCGAAACCCTCCCGCACACCGCCATCCCCGCCGACGGCGTGTACGCCGGCTGGCTGCACGTCGCGGGCGAGGCCATGCCGGCCGCCATCTCCGTCGGCACCAACCCGCAGTTCGACGGCACCGAACGCACGGTGGAGGCGTACGCCATCGACCGCGTCGGCCTCGACCTGTACGGGCTGCATGTCGCCGTGGACTTCCTGGCGTACGTCCGCGGCCAGGCGAAGTTCGACTCGCTGGAGGCTCTGCTGGAGCAGATGGCGGAGGACGTGAAGCGCTGCCGGGAGCTGGTGGCGGAGGCCGAGTAGCGGTCTTGCGGAGGTGAGAACGCCGAAGGGCGGCCGGTGCGGATGAGCACCGGCCGCCCTTCTGTGTCGTGAGGCCTGCCTACTGCCTACTGCTGGGGCGGTTGCGGGGGCTGCCCCGGCTGTCCGGGCTGTGCGGCCTGTCCGGGCTGGGGGTAACCGGGACCGGGCTGCTGCTGTTGCGGGTAGGGCTGCTGCGGCGGGTACGGCTGGCCGGGCTGCGGCTGCGGGTACGGCTGTCCTGGCTGGGGGTAGCCAGGGCCGGGCTGCTGCTGTTGCGGGTAAGGCTGCTGCGGATATGCCTGCCCCGGCTGGGCGTACTGCTGCTGGCCCGGCATCGGCGGGGCCGCCACCGGAGGCGGGTTGCCGTCGCTGGTCCACAGGCCGTGGGACTGCTGGTGGCGTACGAAGTCCTCGGCGACCATCGCCGCGAGGTTGAAGTACGCCTCGCGCACCTTGGGCCGCATCATGTCGAGGTCGACCTCGGCACCGGCGGCGAGGTGCTCGTCGAAAGGCACGACGACGACGCCGCGGCAGCGGGTCTCGAAGTGGCTGACGATGTCCTCCACCTTGATCATCTTGCCGGTCTCGCGGACACCGGAGATGACGGTGATGGACCGCGAGACGAGGTCGGCGTACCCGTGCGCGGACAGCCAGTCCAGTGTCGTACTGGCGCTGGAGGCGCCGTCGACGGACGGGGTGGAGATGATGATGAGCTGGTCGGCGAGGTCGAGCACGCCGCGCATGGCGGAGTAGAGCAGACCGGTACCGGAGTCGGTCAGGATGATCGGGTACTGCTTGCCCAGCACGTCGATGGCGCGCCGGTAGTCCTCGTCGTTGAAGGTCGTGGACACGGCCGGGTCGACGTCGTTGGCGATGATCTCCAGCCCCGAGGGCGCCTGGGAGGTGAACCGCCGGATGTCCATGTACGAGTTGAGGTATGGGATCGCCTGGACCAGGTCACGGATGGTCGCCCCGGTCTCGCGCCGGACGCGCCGCCCGAGCGTACCGGCGTCGGGGTTGGCGTCGATCGCGAGGATCTTGTCCTGGCGCTCGGTGGCGAGGGTGGAGCCGAGGGCGGTGGTCGTGGTCGTCTTGCCGACACCGCCCTTGAGGCTGATGACCGCGATCCGGTAGCAGGACAGCACGGGCGTCCGGATCAGCTCCAACTTCCGCTGCCGCTCGGCCTCCTCCTTCTTGCCGCCGATCTTGAAGCGGGAGGGCTGGGCCGCGGGACGGCTGCTCTTCGCCTTCTGCTTCTTGTTGTTGAGCAGCCGGTCGGACGACAGCTCCACGGCCGCCGTGTAACCGAGCGGCGCGGCACCGGGGTTGGTCATCTGCCGCTGGTCGTGCTGGATCGGCTGGGGCCAGGCGGTGCCGGTGCGGGGGTCGACAGGGGGGACCTGGGGGGTCGGAGCCGGAGCCGGGGCCGGGGGTTGGGCGTCGGCTTGGGGGTGGGGGTGGGGCTGGTCCGGTTGACCCGGCTGTGCGGGGGGCTGGGGGAAGCCGTAGCCGCCTTGGGCGTTGGGGGCGGGGACCGGCGCGCCGGGGTGCGGGAAGCCGTAGCCGGCCTGCGGGTTGGGCGTGGGGGTGGGCTGCGCCTGGGGTACGGCGGGCTGCGGCTGGCCCGGTTGCGCCGGGGGCTGGGGGAAGCCGTATCCGCCCTGGGGGGTCGGAGGTACGGGGGGCTGGGGGGCCTGGGGCGCGGGGGCCGGGGTGGGAAGGGCGTTGTCTTGCGGCTGCGGCTGCGGCTGCGGCTGCGGCTGGGCCTGGGGTGCGGCCGGATGCGGCTGGCCCGGCTGTGCGGGGGGCTGGGCGTTGTCGGGGGCGGCGGCCGAGGGCGGGAAGCCGTATCCGCTGGGCTGCGGGGCGGGCGCGGGGGTTCCACCCGGGTGGGGGAAGCCGTAGCCGCCTTGGGCGTTGGGGGCGGGGACCGGCGCGCCGGGGTGCGGGAAGCCGTATCCGCTGGGCTGCGGGGCGGGCGTGGGGGCTCCGCCGGGGTGGGGGAAGCCGTAGCCGGCCTGGGGGGCCGGGGCTGCCGGGGCCTGGGCGGCGGGCTGCTGGGTGGCCGGCGGGGTCGAGGGGGTGGGCTGCGGGTAGCCGTAGCCGTCCTGCGGGTTCGGCGCGGTGGGCTGCGGGAAGCCGTACCCGGCCTGTGGGGTCGGGGCTGCCGGGGGCTGGCCTGCGGGCTGCTGGGTGGCCGGCGGGTTCCAGGCGGCGGGCGCGGGCTGCGGTGCCTGCGGCTGGAACGGCGGTTGCTGCGGCGGCACGGGCGGCTGGTTCTCGGCGACCGCGGGCTGCGGCTGGGCGGGCGCCGCCGGGGTCGGCTGCTGCGGCTGGGGCTGCGCGGGCCACTGCGCCGCGGGCGCGGGCGCGGCAGGCTGGTACGACGGCGGCAGCGGCGGCATGCCGGGCTGCGGCGCGGGCGGGGGAGTCCAGGCGGGCGGTGCGTCCTGCGGAGCGGAGTTCTGCGGGGCGGCGTCCTGGGGGGCGCTGTCCTCGGGGGTGGCGTCGGAAGGCGCGGTGTCGGAGGGAGTCTCGGACGGCGCGGCGTCGGAAGGCGCGGTCTCCGCGGGGTTCGCGTCGGCCGGTACGGCGTCTGCGGGGCCCGAGTCGGAGGGGTCGGAGTCGGCGAGACCCGAGTCGCTGGGCTCGGCGTCAGCGGCTCCGGCATCCACCGGTTCCGCGTCGGCACGTACGGAGTTCACCGGCTCAGCGTCAGCGGGCCCGGCATCCACCGGCTCCACGTCACCAGGTACGGCATCGCCAGACCTGGCGTCCGCAGTCTCCGCGTCCGCCGCCTCAGCGTCCACAGTCGCCGGGACATCAGTCTCCGCGTCCGACTCCTCCGCGTTCACCGTCCCCGCGTCGGACTCATGCCCGTCCGCCGGTTCCACGTCGGCATCGGGTTCCGGAGCCACGGCGACGGGGGTTGTCGCACCGGCGTCGTGTTGCTCGGCGTCCGTCAGCTCCGCGTCCACCGCGCCGGCGTCCTCCGGCGCGGCACCTTCCCGCTCCGTCTCGCCGTCGGCACCGGTGTCTTCCGCCTCGGCCTCCGAAGCCTCCGTGGCCTCGATGTCAGCGTCTCCGGCCGGCGGAACGTCGCTGAAGGAGTCCGCGTCGAGGCCGGAGTCCTCACCGGCCCCGTCCTCGTCGCCCACGAGCGCCGCCTCATCGGCGTCACCGTCAACCGCATCGTCAACCGCACCGTCGGCATCGACGGCGACCTCCGCATCGGCGTCGGCAACGGCCTGCGCAGCCTCGTCGTCGACCGACGTCTGCTTCGCCTCCGCCCCGGCAGCGTGCTCCGCGATCTCACGCTTCAGGGCGACAGGGGAGAACCGCATGGTGGCGCCGCTTTCGAGGTCACCGTTCCCGGACTCCTCCGGCTCCTCGGCCGTAGGAGCGTCAGGAGACACCTCAGGCGCGGGCACCGGCGCCGGTGCGGGCAGCGTGAAGCTCGCCGGGGACGAGGAGGGAGCCGACGCCGGAGCGCCCCACGGCCCCTGCGGCCCGGGGATGTTCGGCAGGGCCGTAGGCGAGGCGGGGTCCCCGGCAGGAGCCTCGGTCCGGGCGTCGGCCTGCGAAGCCTGCGGCGGCTGCGGCTCGAACCCGCTCCCGACCGGAAGCCTCGGCACCGCCCCCGCCCCACCGTTCGGCGTCGCGGGCGGCTGGAAAGGCGCACCGGGAGCCGACGCGGGCGGAGCGAAGGGTGCCCCCGGTCCGGAAGAAGGCGGCGCCGGCGGGGTGAAAGGCGCACCCGGAGCCGAGGACACCGGCGGAGTGAAAGGCGCACCCGGAGCCGAGGACACCGGCGGAGTGAAGGGCGCACCCGGCCCCGACGACGGAGGCGCGGGCGGAGTGAAGGGAGCCCCGGGCCCGGAAGAAGGCGGCACCGGAGACGGAACAGCGGTCGGCCCCGAAGAGGCACCCTGCGGAAGCGAATGCGCAGGAGGAGTCAGCCCAGGCAACGAGGACGCGGCCCAGTCGACAGGAGAGGGAACACCGCCCGAAGCCCCACCGGACGCGCCCCCGGCCGGCGACCCCGCCGTACCCGAAGAGCCCCCCGTACCCGACGAACCAGCCGAACCAGCTGAATCCCCCGACCCCCCCGAATTCCCCCCGTCGTTCGACCCCCCAGACGCATTCTGCGTGTACCACGCAGGCGGCGCATAGTCGATGGTGAACTCGCCCGTCATCTCGCTGGCGGACTCCGCGTCGGGCTGGTCATCGCCGGGTGTGGCCCAGCCCCCGCGGATCCCGTCCCGATCGCTGCTCACAATTCCTCCTGATGTGGTCGAGCACCCTCATACCGTGCTAGGGGCGACCTGTTCTTGTCGTCTTCTAGTCGTCCGAAGTCGTTCGAGGTCGTCCGATCCCGCCGGCTCTCCCCCTGGGACGCCGACGCCCGGTCCACGGGTTCTGGCGTCGCGCCCGGTACCAGCCTAATCACCACAAGCCCCACCCCGGCAGGCCCGTCCGCCCCCGAGCAGCCGTCCGCTGCGTCACAACCTGCCCAGAAGTGGCGTACACAGCTTTCGCATCGGTGAGGAAAAGGGGCGATGTCGGTGAATACCCCGAACACAAACGGAAGGTGACGCCGACCGGCCGCCCGCCGTCCCGAAGCGCCTTGCCCCGCAAGGGTGTTGAGAGCGACGGCCGGACACCCCGCTCCCGGCCCGCGTCCGGTCGGCGGGCATAGTTGGGCCGATCCGAACGTGATCAGGTCGGATTCCGGCCAGAAACAGAAAGGGCGCTTCCGCGTGAGCTTCGGCCCGCCTCCCTCGATCTACACCCAATCCGCACTCGCGGCCGACACCGCCCGCAAGCGTCGCCGCACGAAGCTGCTGGGCGCGGTGGCGGTCGTCGTGACCCTCCTCGTGCTGGCCGGAGGCAGCTGGTTCCTCGCGTCCGGCGACGACAGCGCGCCCGCCGACGCCAAGGGTCCCGTCGTACAGAGCCCCGATGCCGTCAGGGAGACGACCGAGAAGGTCCCCGGCTCACCCGAGGGCCAACTGATGCTGGAGCACGACGAGGAGAACCTCTCCAAGGCCACCGACGCCGCTCCCCGCTACGCGCCCGGCACCTGGGCCACCGACAAGGTCATGGTCAAGGGCGTCGCCAACCGCCTGGAGGGCTACAACATCGCCCTCGACGCCGACGAGAAGGCCTGGACCCTCAAACTGGGCGGCCACCTCTGCGCCACCAGCCGGCATGTCACCGCGGACGGCCGTACCGCCGTCGTCATCCAGCCCCCGCGGCCCGAGGACTCGGAGAAGAGCGGCGTCTGCGACCAAGTGGTGTTCTTCGACCTGAACACCGGCAAGAAGCTGTGGCAGAAGCAGATGCCGGCCGCGAGCTCCGCCTTCGTCACCAACACCAACCTCACCCTGACGAAGGGCGTCGTCGCCGTGGCCTGGGGGCAGGGCTCGGTGGCGTACGACATGAAGACCGGCGCGAAGCTCTGGAACAGCGCCCTCGGCGACGAGTGCCAGGACAAGGCCTTCGCCGGCGGCCGCGCCCTGCTGGCCCTGCGCGGCTGCGGCTCGCTGCCCGACGTCAGGTACCAGGTGCAGAAGGTCGACCCGCGCACCGGCAAGCCCGTGTGGACGTACAAGGTCTCCGACGGGGTCCAGAGCGTGTACCTGCCCTCGTCGGACCCGCCGGTGCTCGTCGTCGCCGCCGGGGACAGCCTCCCGACCGACGTCATCACCCTCGACGCGAACGGCAAGCACCGCTCCACCATCTCGCTGGACGGCTACGACGCGAAGTGCGGCGAGCGGTACTTCGGGTCGCCGTACTTCGGCGTGTACGAGAACTGCGACGGCATCGTCGTCGGACGCACCCAGGCCTATCTCCTGAGCAAGGAGAACATCGCCACCGGCGAGCCCTCCGACTGGATCGTGGCGTTCGACCTCGCCACCGGCAGGACGGCCGGCAAGTTCGAGGGGCGTGAGTTCCAGACGGTCTATCCCCTCCGGACGAGCGGCGACGACCTGCTCATCTACCGCCGCGGCGCGGGCACCGTCGCCCCGGCGGCCGTGGTGCGCTGGAACCCGCGCACGGACAAGGAGACCCCGCTCCTCCTGTTCACCCTCCCGGAGGAGGACGACGCCGACCTCAGCGACCCGGAACGGTCGGACATCCTCTACCAGCAGGGCCGGGTCTTCTTCGGCAAGCGCGAACTGGTCCGCGACGACAAGTCCCCGACCGACCCGGCACTGATGGCGATCGCCTTCGGAAGCGCAGGACTGAAGCACTGAGACAGGTGAAGGGGCGGTACGCGCGCGTACCGCCCCTTCACCTCGCCCTACCTTCTCTGCTCGCCCTGCTTCTCCGCCGATTCCTCCGGCGCCGGATCCAGGTCGAACTCCCCGTCCCGCGCCCCCAGCACGAAGGCCGTCCACTCCGCCTCCGTGTAGCGCAGCACGGTGTCCGGGTCGAGCGAGGACCGCATGGCCACGGCGCCCTCGGGCAGGTACGCGATCTCGACCCGCTCCTCGTGCTCCTCCGTGCCCGGCGCGCAGTGCCACTCGACGCCGGAGATGTCGAGCGCGTAGAGCTCGTCCCGCTCCCGCTCCTTGCGCGCCTTGATCTCCTCTGCCGTCTCCGCCATGCCCAGCGACCCCTTCCCGACGTCGTACGATCTGCCGTCACCCTAGTGGCCGCACATCCCCGTTCCGGGTGGTTATGGAACCCGGGAGAAGGTGCCCACCTGTGCCTGGTACCCTGAGTGACGGCCGTTTGTGTACGCACCCCCGGAGTCCCTCGAAGGACCCTGGAGGCCGCGCCCAGCGGATCCCCGCCTCCCGAGTAACGGAAGCTCCCCCGAGACACAGACCGGGGGCACTCGGTGGCCATTTTCAGACTACGAGGAGTTTCGAGTGCCGCTCGACGCCGCAGTGAAGAAGCAGATCATCGCCGAGTTCGGTCAGAAGGAGGGCGACACCGGCTCCCCCGAGGTCCAGGTCGCCATGCTTTCGCGCCGGATCTCGGACCTGACCGAGCACCTCAAGACCCACAAGCACGACCACCACTCCCGCCGTGGTCTGCTGATCCTGGTCGGTCAGCGCCGCCGCCTTCTCCAGTACCTGGCGAAGAAGGACATCCAGCGCTTCCGTACGCTGGTCGACCGCCTCGGCATCCGCCGTGGTGCGGCGGGCGCCAAGTAAGACGCCGTGAAGGGAGCGGTTCCCACTTGTTCGGGGGCCGCTCCCTTTGCCGTACGTGCGGAGACATGCGGAGTGTCACTGCCTCTTTGTAGTGTGGTAGCACAACGCAATACGTACGACACAGCGTGATTTCGCTTACCCACAGGGGTAAGGGCGAGATCGCAAGAAGAACAAGACGAACGAGGAGAAGCGCACCTCGCCGCCGCCGGTCCTCGGTAGTGGCCCCCGGGGGAAGTGAGCCCGGGTGCTTCGATCGAAGACCGGCCCGCACTGAACGGAGCGCTTCTCCGCAACCGTCCCCCCGCCACACGGGCGAGAGGGACGAAGACGAGGAGAAAACGCTAGTGGAGAACGAGACCCACTACGCCGAGGCCGTCATCGACAACGGCTCCTTCGGCACCCGCACCATCCGCTTCGAGACGGGCCGCCTGGCCAAGCAGGCCGCCGGCTCCGCCGTGGCGTACCTGGACGACGACACCATGGTGCTGTCGGCCACCACCGCCTCCAAGAACCCCAAGGACCAGCTCGACTTCTTCCCGCTGACGGTGGACGTCGAGGAGCGGATGTACGCCGCCGGCAAGATCCCCGGCAGCTTCTTCCGCCGTGAGGGCCGGCCGTCCGAGGACGCGATCCTCACCTGCCGCCTCATCGACCGCCCGCTGCGCCCGTCCTTCAAGAAGGGCCTGCGCAACGAGATCCAGGTCGTCGCCACGATCATGGCGCTCAACCCCGACCACCTGTACGACGTCGTGGCGATCAACGCCGCCTCCGCGTCCACGCAGCTGGCCGGTCTGCCCTTCTCCGGCCCGATCGGCGGCGTCCGCGTCGCGCTGATCAACGGCCAGTGGGTGGCCTTCCCGACGCACTCCGAGCTCGAGGACGCCGTCTTCGACATGGTCGTCGCGGGCCGCACCCTGGAGGACGGCGACGTCGCGATCATGATGGTCGAGGCCGAGGCGACCGAGAAGACCATCCAGCTGGTCAAGGGCGGTGCCGAGGCGCCGACCGAGGAGGTCGTCGCCGCCGGTCTGGAAGCCGCGAAGCCCTTCATCAAGGTGCTCTGCAAGGCCCAGGCCGACCTCGCGTCGAAGGCCGCCAAGCCGACCGGCGAGTTCCCGATCTTCCTCGACTACCAGGACGACGTCCTGGAGGCGCTCTCCGCCGCCGTCCGCCCGGAGCTCGCCTCCGCGCTGACCATCGCCGCCAAGCAGGAGCGCGAGGCCGAGCTGGACCGCGTCAAGGCGCTCGCCGCCGAGAAGCTCCTGCCGGAGTTCGAGGGCCGCGAGAAGGAGATCTCCGCCGCGTACCGCTCCCTGACCAAGCAGCTCGTCCGCGAGCGCGTGATCAAGGAGAAGAAGCGCATCGACGGCCGTGGCGTGACGGACATCCGTACGCTCGCCGCCGAGGTCGAGGCCATTCCGCGCGTGCACGGCTCCGCGGTGTTCGAGCGTGGCGAGACCCAGATCCTGGGCGTCACCACCCTCAACATGCTCCGCATGGAGCAGCAGCTGGACACCCTCTCCCCGGTGACCCGCAAGCGGTACATGCACAACTACAACTTCCCGCCGTACTCCACCGGCGAGACCGGCCGCGTCGGCTCCCCGAAGCGCCGCGAGATCGGCCACGGCGCCCTCGCCGAGCGCGCCCTGGTCCCGGTCCTGCCGACGCGCGAGGAGTTCCCCTACGCGATCCGTCAGGTCTCCGAGGCGCTGAGCTCCAACGGCTCGACGTCCATGGGCTCGGTCTGCGCCTCCACCATGTCGCTGCTGAACGCCGGTGTGCCGCTGAAGGCCCCCGTCGCCGGTATCGCCATGGGCCTCATCTCCCAGGAGATCGAGGGCGAGACGCACTACGTCACCCTCACCGACATCCTCGGTGCGGAGGACGCCTTCGGCGACATGGACTTCAAGGTCGCCGGCACCAAGGAGTTCGTCACCGCCCTCCAGCTCGACACCAAGCTGGACGGCATCCCGGCCTCCGTCCTGGCCGCCGCCCTCAAGCAGGCCCGTGACGCCCGCCTCCACATCCTCGACGTGATGATGGAAGCGATCGACACGCCGGACGAGATGTCCCCGAACGCCCCGCGGATCATCACCGTCAAGATCCCCGTGGACAAGATCGGTGAGGTCATCGGCCCCAAGGGCAAGATGATCAACCAGATCCAGGAGGACACCGGCGCCGAGATCACGATCGAGGACGACGGCACCATCTACATCGGTGCCGCCGACGGCCCGGCCGCCGAGGCCGCCCGCGCCACGATCAACGGCATCGCCAACCCGACCATGCCGGAGGTCGGCGAGCGCTACCTGGGTACGGTCGTCAAGACCACCACCTTCGGCGCGTTCGTCTCGCTGCTCCCGGGCAAGGACGGTCTGCTGCACATCTCGCAGATCCGCAAGCTCGCCGGCGGCAAGCGCGTGGAGAACGTCGAGGACGTCGTCGGCGTGGGCCAGAAGGTCCAGGTCGAGATCGCCGAGATCGACTCCCGCGGCAAGCTCTCCCTGATCCCCGTGATCGAGGGCGAGGAAGGCTCCGAGGACACGAAGGACGACACCGACAAGTGACGTCTAGTAGCTCCACGGCGACGGCCCGCACCTCCTCGGAGGCGCGGGCCGTCGCCCGTACCCAAACCCTGATCAAGGGCGAGAACGGCATCGGTACGGTCCGCAAGACCACCCTCCCGGGCGGCCTGCGCATCGTCACCGAGACGCTGCCCTCGGTCCGCTCCGCGACCTTCGGCATCTGGGCCCACGTCGGCTCCCGCGACGAGACCCCGTCCCTGAACGGCGCCACCCACTACCTGGAGCACCTGCTCTTCAAGGGCACCACCCGCAGGTCGGCGCTGGACATCTCGTCCGCCCTCGACGCGGTCGGCGGCGAGATGAACGCGTTCACGGCGAAGGAGTACACGTGCTACTACGCGCGCGTGCTCGACGCCGACCTCCCGCTCGCCATAGACGTCGTCTGCGACATGCTCACGGGCTCCCTCATCCTCGAAGAGGACGTCAACGTCGAGCGCGGCGCGATCCTCGAAGAGATCGCCATGACCGAGGACGACCCGGGCGACTGCGTGCACGACCTGTTCGCGCACACCATGTTCGGCGACAACCCCCTCGGCCGCCCGGTCCTCGGCACCGTCGACACCGTCAACGCCCTGACCGCCGACCGCATCCGCCGCTTCTACAAGAAGCACTACGACCCGACCCACCTGGTCGTGGCCGCCGCGGGCAACATCGACCACAACAAGGTCGTACGACAGGTCCGCGCGGCCTTCGAGAAGGCGGGCGCCCTCAAGAACACCGACGCCACGCCCATCGCCCCGCGCGACGGTCGGCGCGCCCTGCGCACCGCGGGCCGCGTGGAGCTGATCGGCCGCAAGACCGAGCAGGCCCATGTCGTCCTCGGCATGCCGGGCCTGGCCCGCACGGACGAGCGCCGCTGGGCCCTCGGCGTCCTCAACACGGCCCTGGGCGGCGGCATGTCCTCCCGACTGTTCCAGGAGGTCCGCGAGAAGCGCGGCCTGGCCTACAGCGTGTACTCGTACACCTCGGGCTTCGCCGACTGCGGTCTCTTCGGCGTCTACGCCGGCTGCCGGCCCTCGCAGGTCCACGACGTGCTGAAGATCTGCCGCGACGAACTCGACCACGTCGCCGAGCACGGCCTGTCCGACGACGAGATCGCCCGCGCCATCGGCCAGCTCCGGGGTTCGACGGTCCTCGGCCTGGAGGACACCGGCGCGCTGATGAACCGCATCGGCAAGAGCGAGCTGTGCTGGGGCGAGCAGATGTCCGTCGACGACATGCTCACCCGGATAGCCTCGGTCACCCCGGACGACGTCCGCGCGGTCGCCCGAGACATCCTGGGGCAGCGGCCCTCGCTGTCGGTCATCGGCCCGCTCAAGGACAAGCAGGCGTCCCGACTGCACGAGGCCGTGGCCTAACCCCCTTCTGTTCTGGCTGTTCTGGCTTAAGGAAGCAAGAGATGAGCAAGCTGCGCGTGGCGGTCCTCGGTGCCAAGGGCCGGATCGGCTCCGAGGCGGTCAAGGCCGTCGAGGCCGCCGAGGACATGGAGCTGGTCGCCGCCCTGAGCCGGGGCGACAAGCTGGAGACCCTGGCCGAGACGGGCGCCCAGGTCGCCGTCGAACTCACCACGCCGGCCTCGGTGATGGACAACCTCGAGTACTGCGTCGGCCACGGCATCCACGCCGTCGTCGGTACGACGGGCTGGACCGACGAGCGCCTCGCGCAGCTGAACGGCTGGCTGGCGGCGTCCCCGGAGACGGGCGTCCTCATCGCGCCCAACTTCTCCATCGGCGCCGTCCTGAACATGAAGTTCGCGCAGATCGCCGCCCCCTACTTCGAGTCGGTGGAGGTCGTCGAACTCCACCACCCGAAGAAGGTCGACGCGCCCTCGGGCACCGCCACGCGCACGGCCCAGCTCATCGCCGAGGCCCGCCGCGCAGCCGGCACGGCCCCGGCCCCCGACGCCACCGAGACGGCCCTGGACGGCGCGCGCGGCGCGGACGTCGACGGCGTGCCCGTCCACTCCGTCCGCCTGCGCGGTCTGCTGGCCCACCAGGAGGTCCTGCTGGGCGGCGAGGGCGAGACGCTGACGATCCGCCACGACTCGCTCCACCACAGCAGCTTTATGCCCGGCATCCTGCTGGGCGCCCGCAAGGTGGTCACGACCCCGGGCCTGACCTTCGGTCTGGAAAACTTCCTGGACCTGGGCTGACACCACCATGCGCGCGAAGCTGTCCTACGCCATAACGGCCGCCGTCCTGGTCTTCTACTTCGTCCTGGTCGGCAGCCGCGGTGTCATGCTCATCCAGTCCGGCACCCTCATCACCGTCACGTTCGGCGTGGCGGTGCTGATCCTGCCGGTCATCGGCCTGTGGTTCCTGTGGAAGAACACCGAGTTCGTCCGCAAGGCCAACCGGCTCGCCGCCGAACTCGACGCCGAAGGCGGCCTGCCCGTCGACGAGTTGAGGCGCCTGCCCAGCGGCCGCATCGACCGCGACTCGGCCGACGAGGTCTTCGCCCGGCGCAAGGCCGAGACCGAGGCCGAACCCGACGACTGGCGCAGCTGGTTCCGCCTCGCCGTCGCCTACCACGACGCCCGCGACACCCCGCGCGCCCGCAAGGCGATGCAACGCGCGATCGCCCTGCACGACGGCAAACCCGTCCAGGCCTGAAACGCCGCACGCCGAAGGGGCCGGCCCGCACTCAAGCGGACCGGCCCCTTCGTTGTCTTCGTTGTCTTCGGTGTCTTCGGCCGGCGACTCAGCCCCGCTGATACTCCGCGCCCCACGCCTCCACCGAGTCCGCGGCCCGGTCGAACGCCTCGGTCCGCCCCAGGAAGTCCGCGTTGTGCGTGGTCAGCAGCGGCGAGGTGTCCTCCGCCGCGCGATCACGGCGTACGACGGTCAGCGCCTGCCCCTGAACGGTCCGCGGCAGGCCCAGCCAACGCACCGGCTGCTGCACCGTCCGCACGGCGACGACCTGCTCCCACCGCACGGTCCGCGTGCGGAAGAACCCGACATGGCGCACCCCGCGGGCACTCACCCACACGCCCACCCGCAGCAACCGAAGCGACACGGCGATGACGGCCAGCGCGGCGCCGAAGACCACACCACCCTCGGACACCGAGCCGGTCAGGGCGATGATGACCGCCGCGAACAGCACGTACGACGCGAGCAGCAGCAGAAGCGCCGCCGTACCCACCCGCCAGGGGCCGGGGCGGTACGGGCGCCGCCAGTGGTCGCGGTCGTCGAAGGGCAGCGCGATGTCGTCGGCTGTCTCGAAGGCGCGGTCGGCCGCCAGGAAGGGCAGGGGCACGGCTGGTCCTCACTCAATGCATGCGCGGGCTGTGCCCGGTGAGGCTATCCGTCAGTGTCCCCACGAGCCACCTTTGGGGGCTCGGATGAGTCAGTGTCCTTGGGAGGCCTGTGACTGCTGGGTGTCCGCGGCGGAGTGATCGACGGTCAGCGCCGGCATCCCGAGCACCAGGGAACCCACCAGCGCGGCGATGATGGTGACCCCCAGCAGCCAACGCCCGGCTATCTGCCCGGCCGAGGACTTCTCCCGGGGCGGGGGAGTGACATTGCTGCGGAACCTGTCGGCCTCGGCGACGAAGGCGAACGGGACGGGCTCACGCCGGCTGAACATCAGCGAGACGCTCCTCTCAAGCTCGAACAAGTGACTGTTGTTGATACAGACGCACGAGTGCCCGAAAAGGTGCCCTGATGCCCCGAATTCACGGAACTTCACCGAAGATGTCGCGTCCCGGCACCGAACGCCCCGATGTCAGTGCCGGGCCGTAGAGTGGGCGCCGCCCGAGAGAAGTGATGGAAGGACCCTCCGAGCCGTGACCGACACCCCAGTCGACGACCTCAAGCCCAGCTTCCGCAGCGATGTCAGCGTCGAGCTGGTGAAGCACAGCGCGGCCGACTCCGACGTGCTGTGGGCCGCCCGTGTCTCCACCGCCGGCGAGCAGTCCCTGGACGAGCTGAAGAAGGACCCCGAGCGCTCCAAGGGCCTCATCAACTACCTGATGCGGGACCGGCACGGCAGCCCGTTCGAGCACAACTCGATGACCTTCTTCATCAGCGCCCCGATCTTCGTCTTCCGCGAGTTCATGCGGCACCGCGTGGGCTGGTCGTACAACGAGGAGTCCGGCCGCTACCGGGAGCTCCAGCCCGTCTTCTACGTCCCCGGCGCCGACCGCAAGCTCGTCCAGGAGGGCCGCCCCGGCAAGTACGTCTTCGTGGAGGGCACCGAGGCCCAGCAGGAGCTGGTCTCCCGCACCATGGAGGACTCCTACCGGCAGGCGTACGAGGCCTACCAGGAGATGCTCGCCGCCGGCGTCGCCCGCGAGGTCGCCCGCGCGGTCCTCCCGGTCGGCCTGTTCTCCTCGATGTACGCCACGTGCAACGCCCGCTCGCTGATGCACTTCCTCGGCCTGCGCACCCAGCACGAACTGGCGAAGGTCCCGTCCTTCCCGCAGCGCGAGATCGAGATGGTCGGCGAGAAGATGGAGGCCGAGTGGGCCAAGCTCATGCCGCTCACGTACGCCGCCTTCAATGCGAACGGCCGTGTGGCGCCGTAACGCACCCGCGTTCCCCGACCGGGCACAGATGTACGGTTCAGCCTCGCGAGGTGTCCGTATTGCGGCATTTGGAGAAGTTCATCTAGCCTGATCAAACGGACCCGGCACTGCTTGAACCCCCGAGCAGGCAGTGCCGGGCTCCACCTTTGTCATGACTTTTCGCGCCCCCCGAGGGCAGACCACGTCTTGAGCAGCGAGTAGCGTGTTACCCATGGCTCCGACCTCCACTCCGCAGACCCCCTTCGGGAGGGTCCTCACCGCCATGGTCACGCCCTTCACGGCGGACGGCGCACTCGACCTCGACGGCGCGCAGCGGCTCGCTACCCACCTGGTGGACGCAGGCAACGACGGCCTGATCATCAACGGCACCACCGGTGAGTCGCCCACCACCAGCGACGCGGAGAAAACGGACCTCGTACGAGCCGTACTGGAGGCGGTCGGCGACCGGGCCCACGTCGTCGCCGGCGTCGGCACCAACGACACCCACCACAGCCTGGAACTGGCCAAGGCCGCCGAACAGACCGGAGCCCACGGCCTCCTGGTGGTCACGCCGTACTACAACAAGCCTCCGCAGGAAGGCCTGTACCGGCACTTCAAGGCCATCGCCGACGCCACCGAGCTGCCGGTCATGCTCTACGACATCCCCGGCCGCAGCGGCGTCCCGATCAACACCGAGACGCTGGTCCGGCTCGCCGAGCACCCGCGCATCGTCGCCAACAAGGACGCCAAGGGCGACCTCGGCCGCGCCAGCTGGGCCATCGCCCGCTCCGGCCTCGCCTGGTACTCCGGCGACGACATGCTGAACCTGCCGCTCCTCTCCGTGGGCGCGGTCGGCTTCGTCTCGGTCGTCGGCCATGTGGTGACCCCGGACCTGCGCGCCCTCGTGGACGCCTTCGTCTCGGGCGACGTCCAGAAGGCCACGGAGATCCACCAGAAGCTGCTCCCGGTCTACACCGGCATGTTCCGCACCCAGGGCGTCATGACGACGAAGGCCGCGCTCGCCCTCCAGGGCCTGCCCGCCGGACCGCTGCGCGCCCCCATGGTGGAACTCGCTCCGGAAGAGATCGAGCAGCTCAAGATCGATCTTGCCGCCGGCGGGGTACAGCTCTGACAACAGACTTCGCGCGCCCCCGGCGCGCAACGGACTTCACAACTGAATACGCGGGCCACCGGTGCCCGCACCACACAACGACAACTGCTACACGCACGAACGTCATGCGCGCCACGTGCCCTGCCGGTACGTGGCGCGTGTGGTGAGGAGAGTCTTTTGAGTCATCCGCATCCTGAACTCGGCCCGCCTCCGCCGCTTCCCGAAGGCGGCCTGCGCGTCACCCCACTCGGCGGTCTCGGTGAGATCGGCCGAAACATGACGGTCTTCGAGTACGGCGGCCGCCTTCTGATCGTCGACTGCGGAGTGCTCTTCCCCGAGGAGGAGCAGCCCGGAATCGACCTGATCCTGCCGGACTTCTCGTCCATCCGGGACCGTCTCGACGACATCGAGGGCATCGTGCTCACGCACGGCCACGAGGACCACATCGGTGCCGTCCCGTTCCTGCTCCGCGAGAAGCCGGACATCCCGCTGATCGGTTCCAAGCTGACCCTCGCGCTGATCGAGGCGAAGCTCCAGGAGCACCGCATCCGCCCGTACACCCTTGAGGTGGTGGAGGGGAACCGCGAGCGCATCGGCCCCTTCGACTGCGAGTTCGTCGCGGTCAACCACTCCATCCCCGACGCCCTCGCCGTGGCGATCCGCACCCCCGCCGGCATGGTGGTCCACACCGGCGACTTCAAGATGGACCAGCTCCCGCTGGACAACCGTCTGACGGATCTACACGCGTTCGCACGTCTGAGCGAGGAGGGCATCGACCTCCTTCTCTCCGACTCCACGAACGCCGAGGTCCCTGGATTCGTCCCGCCCGAGCGCGACATCTCCAACGTCCTGCGCCAGGTCTTCGCCGGCGCCCGCAAGCGGATCATCGTGGCCAGCTTCGCCAGCCACATCCACCGCATCCAGCAGATCCTGGACGCCGCCCACGAATACGGCCGCAGGGTCGCCTTCGTCGGCCGCTCGATGGTCCGCAACATGGGCATCGCGCGGGACCTCGGCTACCTGAAGGTCCCGCCGGGTCTGGTGGTCGACGTGAAGACCCTGGACGACCTCCCCGACAGCCAGGTGGTCCTCGTCTGTACGGGTTCACAGGGCGAGCCGATGGCGGCCCTGTCCCGCATGGCCAACCGGGACCACCAGATCCGCATCGTCTCCGGCGACACGGTGATCCTGGCGTCGTCCCTGATCCCCGGCAACGAGAACGCGGTCTACCGCGTGATCAACGGCCTGACCCGCTGGGGCGCCAACGTCGTCCACAAGGGCAACGCCAAGGTCCATGTCTCGGGTCACGCCTCCGCGGGCGAGCTGCTGTACTTCTACAACATCTGCCGCCCGAAGAACCTGATGCCGGTCCACGGCGAATGGCGCCACCTGCGGGCCAACGCCGAGCTCGGTGCCATGACCGGCGTCCCGCACGACCGGATCGTCATCGCCGAGGACGGCGTCGTCGTCGACCTGGTCGCGGGCAAGGCCAAGATCTCCGGCAAGGTCCAGGCGGGTTACGTGTACGTCGACGGCCTTTCGGTCGGCGATGTGGGCGAGCCGGCGCTGAAGGACCGCAGGATCCTCGGTGACGAGGGCATCATCTCGGTCTTCGTCGTCATCGACTCGTCGAGCGGCAAGATCACGGGTGGCCCGCATGTCCAGGCCCGTGGCTCGGGTATCGAGGACTCGGCGTTCGCCGACGTCATCCCGAAGGTCAAGGAGGTCCTGGAGCGCTCGGCGCAGGACGGCGTGGTCGAGCCCCATCAGCTCCAGCAGCTGGTGCGGCGGACCCTCGGCAAGTGGGTCTCCGACACGTATCGCCGCAGGCCGATGATCCTCCCGGTGGTGGTGGAGGTCTGACGGTCCGTCGGCCCTCGTACGCGTGAACCTGGAGCGGGGCGCCTCGATTTGCATCGAGGCGCCCCGCTCCAGTACGTTTACGGCTCCACCTGAACGGGAACCCGGCCGCCTCGCGTGCTGGAACCAGTCCCCGAAGCGGGTGGGAATTCCGACTCAGAACTTCTGATAAAGTCGGAGCCGCCGGAAAGGGAAACGCGAAAGCGGAAACCTGGAAAGCACCGAGGAAGTCAGAACCGGAAACGATCTGATAGAGTCGGAAACGCAAGATCGAAGGGAAAAGCCCGGAGGAAAGCCTGAGAGAGTCTCTCGGGTGAGTACAAAGGAAGCGTCCGTTCCTTGAGAACTCAACAGCGTGCCAAAAATCAACGCCAGATTAGTTGATACCCCGTCTCCGGCCGGTCATCGGTTGGGGCGAGGTTCCTTTGAAACAACACAGCGAGGACGCTGTGAACCATCGGATCATTCCTCCGGTGGTTCCGCTCTCGTGGTGTTCATCCCGATTACGGGAAAACATTCACGGAGAGTTTGATCCTGGCTCAGGACGAACGCTGGCGGCGTGCTTAACACATGCAAGTCGAACGATGAACCACTTCGGTGGGGATTAGTGGCGAACGGGTGAGTAACACGTGGGTAATCTGCCCTTCACTCTGGGACAAGCCCTGGAAACGGGGTCTAATACCGGATACCACTTCCACTCGCATGGGTGGGGGTTGAAAGCTCCGGCGGTGAAGGATGAGCCCGCGGCCTATCAGCTTGTTGGTGAGGTAACGGCTCACCAAGGCGACGACGGGTAGCCGGCCTGAGAGGGCGACCGGCCACACTGGGACTGAGACACGGCCCAGACTCCTACGGGAGGCAGCAGTGGGGAATATTGCACAATGGGCGAAAGCCTGATGCAGCGACGCCGCGTGAGGGATGACGGCCTTCGGGTTGTAAACCTCTTTCAGCAGGGAAGAAGCGAAAGTGACGGTACCTGCAGAAGAAGCGCCGGCTAACTACGTGCCAGCAGCCGCGGTAATACGTAGGGCGCAAGCGTTGTCCGGAATTATTGGGCGTAAAGAGCTCGTAGGCGGCTTGTCACGTCGGGTGTGAAAGCCCGGGGCTTAACCCCGGGTCTGCATTCGATACGGGCTAGCTAGAGTGTGGTAGGGGAGATCGGAATTCCTGGTGTAGCGGTGAAATGCGCAGATATCAGGAGGAACACCGGTGGCGAAGGCGGATCTCTGGGCCATTACTGACGCTGAGGAGCGAAAGCGTGGGGAGCGAACAGGATTAGATACCCTGGTAGTCCACGCCGTAAACGGTGGGAACTAGGTGTTGGCGACATTCCACGTCGTCGGTGCCGCAGCTAACGCATTAAGTTCCCCGCCTGGGGAGTACGGCCGCAAGGCTAAAACTCAAAGGAATTGACGGGGGCCCGCACAAGCAGCGGAGCATGTGGCTTAATTCGACGCAACGCGAAGAACCTTACCAAGGCTTGACATACACCGGAAACGGCCAGAGATGGTCGCCCCCTTGTGGTCGGTGTACAGGTGGTGCATGGCTGTCGTCAGCTCGTGTCGTGAGATGTTGGGTTAAGTCCCGCAACGAGCGCAACCCTTGTCCTGTGTTGCCAGCATGCCCTTCGGGGTGATGGGGACTCACAGGAGACCGCCGGGGTCAACTCGGAGGAAGGTGGGGACGACGTCAAGTCATCATGCCCCTTATGTCTTGGGCTGCACACGTGCTACAATGGCAGGTACAATGAGCTGCGAAACCGTGAGGTGGAGCGAATCTCAAAAAGCCTGTCTCAGTTCGGATTGGGGTCTGCAACTCGACCCCATGAAGTCGGAGTTGCTAGTAATCGCAGATCAGCATTGCTGCGGTGAATACGTTCCCGGGCCTTGTACACACCGCCCGTCACGTCACGAAAGTCGGTAACACCCGAAGCCGGTGGCCCAACCCCTTGTGGGAGGGAGCTGTCGAAGGTGGGACCAGCGATTGGGACGAAGTCGTAACAAGGTAGCCGTACCGGAAGGTGCGGCTGGATCACCTCCTTTCTAAGGAGCACTTCTCACCAACTCCGGTTGGTCAGAGGCCAGTACATCGGCGAACGTTCGATGCTGGTTGCTCATGGGTGGAACGTTGATTATTCGGCCAGGACCTCGGGTCGGAGGCTGCAAGTACTGCTCGCAAGAGCGTGGAACGCATGATCTCCGGACGGGAACTGGCCGGGCACGCTGTTGGGTGTCTGAAGTAACGGCCGCAAGGTTGTGCTTCGATGCCGGCCCCAGTGAACTCGCCGAGTGTGGCGGGGTGATGGGTGGCTGGTCGTTGTTTGAGAACTGCACAGTGGACGCGAGCATCTGTGGCCAAGTTTTTAAGGGCGCACGGTGGATGCCTTGGCACCAGGAACCGATGAAGGACGTGGGAGGCCACGATAGTCCCCGGGGAGTCGTCAACCAGGCTTTGATCCGGGGGTTTCCGAATGGGGAAACCCGGCAGTCGTCATGGGCTGTCACCCATACCTGAACACATAGGGTATGTGGAGGGAACGCGGGGAAGTGAAACATCTCAGTACCCGCAGGAAGAGAAAACAACCGTGATTCCGGGAGTAGTGGCGAGCGAAACCGGATGAGGCCAAACCGTATGCGTGTGAGACCCGGCAGGGGTTGCGTATACGGGGTTGTGGGATCTCTCTTCTGTTGTCTGCCGGCGACAGGGCGAGTCAGAAACCGTTGATGTAGGCGAAGGACATGCGAAAGGTCCGGCGTAGAGGGTAAGACCCCCGTAGTCGAAACGTCAGCGGCTCGTTTGAGAGACACCCAAGTAGCACGGGGCCCGAGAAATCCCGTGTGAATCTGGCGGGACCACCCGCTAAGCCTAAATATTCCCTGGTGACCGATAGCGGATAGTACCGTGAGGGAATGGTGAAAAGTACCGCGGGAGCGGAGTGAAATAGTACCTGAAACCGTGTGCCTACAAGCCGTGGGAGCGTCGGAACACAGCTTGCTGTGTTCTCGTGACTGCGTGCCTTTTGAAGAATGAGCCTGCGAGTTTGCGGTGTGTTGCGAGGTTAACCCGTGTGGGGAAGCCGTAGCGAAAGCGAGTCCGAATAGGGCGGTTTAGTAGCGCGCTCAAGACCCGAAGCGGAGTGATCTAGCCATGGGCAGGTTGAAGCGGAGGTAAGACTTCGTGGAGGACCGAACCCACCAGGGTTGAAAACCTGGGGGATGACCTGTGGTTAGGGGTGAAAGGCCAATCAAACTCCGTGATAGCTGGTTCTCCCCGAAATGCATTTAGGTGCAGCGTCGTGTGTTTCTTGCCGGAGGTAGAGCACTGGATAGGCGATGGGCCCTACCGGGTTACTGACCTTAGCCAAACTCCGAATGCCGGTAAGTGAGAGCGCGGCAGTGAGACTGTGGGGGATAAGCTCCATGGTCGAGAGGGAAACAGCCCAGAGCATCGACTAAGGCCCCTAAGCGTACGCTAAGTGGGAAAGGATGTGGAGTCGCACAGACAACCAGGAGGTTGGCTTAGAAGCAGCCACCCTTGAAAGAGTGCGTAATAGCTCACTGGTCTAGTGATTCCGCGCCGACAATGTAGCGGGGCTCAAGCGTACCGCCGAAGTCGTGTCATTGCAGCAATAGGGCCAACGCCTGCTGTGATGGGTAGGGGAGCGTCGTCTGCCGGGTGAAGCAGCCGCGGAAGCGAGTTGTGGACGGTTGACGAGTGAGAATGCAGGCATGAGTAGCGATTCACACGTGAGAAACGTGTGCGCCGATTGACTAAGGGTTCCTGGGTCAAGCTGATCTGCCCAGGGTAAGTCGGGACCTAAGGCGAGGCCGACAGGCGTAGTCGATGGATAACCGGTTGATATTCCGGTACCCGCTGTGAAGCGTCAAACATTGAATCCAGTGATGCTAAGGCCGTGAAGCCGCCCCGGAGCCTTCGGGCAAAGGGGAGTGGTGGAGCCGCTGACCCGATCTGGTAGTAGGTGAGTGATGGGGTGACGCAGGAAGGTAGTCCATCCCGGGCGGTGGTTGTCCCGGGGTAAGGGTGTAGGCCGAGTGGTAGGCAAATCCGCCGCTCATTAAGGCTGAGACCTGATGCCGAGCCGATTGTGGTGAAGTGGATGATCCTATGCTGTCGAGAAAAGCCTCTAGCGAGTTTCATGGCGGCCCGTACCCTAAACCGACTCAGGTGGTCAGGTAGAGAATACCGAGGCGTTCGGGTGAACTATGGTTAAGGAACTCGGCAAAATGCCCCCGTAACTTCGGGAGAAGGGGGGCCACGCTTGGTGAGAGGACTTGCTCCTCGAGCTGGGGGTGGCCGCAGAGACCAGCGAGAAGCGACTGTTTACTAAAAACACAGGTCCGTGCGAAGCCGTAAGGCGATGTATACGGACTGACGCCTGCCCGGTGCTGGAACGTTAAGGGGACCGGTTAGTGACCTTTCGGGGTTGCGAAGCTGAGAACTTAAGCGCCAGTAAACGGCGGTGGTAACTATAACCATCCTAAGGTAGCGAAATTCCTTGTCGGGTAAGTTCCGACCTGCACGAATGGCGTAACGACTTCTCGACTGTCTCAACCATAGGCCCGGTGAAATTGCACTACGAGTAAAGATGCTCGTTTCGCGCAGCAGGACGGAAAGACCCCGGGACCTTTACTACAGTTTGATATTGGTGTTCGGTTCGGCTTGTGTAGGATAGCTGGGAGACTGTGAAGCTCGGACGCCAGTTCGGGTGGAGTCGTCGTTGAAATACCAGTCTGGTCGTGCTGGATGTCTAACCTGGGTCCGTGATCCGGATCAGGGACAGTGTCTGATGGGTAGTTTAACTGGGGCGGTTGCCTCCTAAAGAGTAACGGAGGCGCCCAAAGGTTCCCTCAGCCTGGTTGGCAATCAGGTGTTGAGTGTAAGTGCACAAGGGAGCTTGACTGTGAGACCGACGGGTCGAGCAGGGACGAAAGTCGGGACTAGTGATCCGGCGGTGGCTTGTGGAAGCGCCGTCGCTCAACGGATAAAAGGTACCCCGGGGATAACAGGCTGATCTTCCCCAAGAGTCCATATCGACGGGATGGTTTGGCACCTCGATGTCGGCTCGTCGCATCCTGGGGCTGGAGTCGGTCCCAAGGGTTGGGCTGTTCGCCCATTAAAGCGGTACGCGAGCTGGGTTTAGAACGTCGTGAGACAGTTCGGTCCCTATCCGCTGTGCGCGTAGGAGTCTTGAGAAGGGCTGTCCCTAGTACGAGAGGACCGGGACGGACGAACCTCTGGTGTGCCAGTTGTTCTGCCAAGGGCATGGCTGGTTGGCTACGTTCGGGAGGGATAACCGCTGAAAGCATCTAAGCGGGAAGCCTGCTTCGAGATGAGGACTCCCACCCACTTGATGGGGTAAGGCTCCCAGTAGACGACTGGGTTGATAGGCCGGATCTGGAAGCACGGTAACGTGTGGAGGTGACCGGTACTAATAGGCCGAGGGCTTGTCCTCAGTTGCTCGCGTCCACTGTGTTAGTTCTGAGGCAACGACCGTTGCCGGTTTTTTGAGCAGAACGCATCACTAATAACTACAGAGTGTGCTTGTTCGCTCGAAACCATTAGGGTTTCGGTGGTCATAGCGTGAGGGAAACGCCCGGTTACATTCCGAACCCGGAAGCTAAGCCTTACAGCGCCGATGGTACTGCAGGGGGGACCCTGTGGGAGAGTAGGACGCCGCCGAACAATTCTTCAAAGGGTTGGATCCTGAACTTCGGTTCGGGGTCCAACCCTTTTTTGTTCTGCGTCACTTGAAGTTCACGTTGCGCAAGGAGCATCCGCAGCATGGGTACTGCTGCAATGCTCAGGGCCGCCGGCGTCGGAGTCGGTGACGAGGTCGTCGTGCCGGCCTTCGGGAACGTCGAGGTGGCCGAGTCGGTCGTGTTGGCCGGTGCGCTTCCGGTGTTCGCCGACATAGATCCGGTGACGTACTGCCTCGACGTGGCTGCCGTCGAGGCGGCCGTAACTCCCCGGACGGCGGCCGTGGTTGTCGTACATCGGTTTGGGCGCCGGGCCGACATCGCGGCGCTGCACGGTGTCGGGCAGCGGCATGGGCTGCTGGTGCTGGAGCAGGGGGAGTCCGAGGCACCGTACGACGAGGTGGCTCAGCGGCGGGAGCGGGCCGCTTATCTCGATGGGAAGTTGAAAGGGGTCCGGACCCCTGACGGCGGGGACGGGCACACCTACCAGCAGTACGTCGTGCGGGTGCCCGGGAACGGGCGGCCCGATCGGGATGCTTTTGCTCGGGCCCTGCGTGGGCGGGGAGTTGAGTGCCGGGTGCCGGTGAAGACTCCTGTGCACCGACTGCCCGAGTTCCGGCGGTGTGTGTCCTTGCGGGAGACGGAGTTGGCGGCGGACGAGACGCTGGCTCTCCCTGTCGACGCCTCGCTCACCAAGCGGGACATGCAGCGGGTCGTGGGTGCCTGTAATGCGCTCGGCGGGCTGCTTCAGGCCGCCTTCTGATCGGGTTTGGAAGCACGGGTCTGTTCGGGCTATGATCTATTCCGTTGCCGCGAGGGAAACCTCGAAAAAGCAACAGGCCCCCTTAGCTCAGTCGGCAGAGCGTCTCCATGGTAAGGAGAAGGTCAACGGTTCGATTCCGTTAGGGGGCTCCAACTGAAAGGCCCCGCCCAATGGGCGGGGCCTTTTGCGTACCCTTCTCAGTCCTTGTGCAGGCCGGGGACACGCATCGCGAGGATCGCCATGTCGTCGGACGGGGCGTCCGAGGCGAAGCGCTCGACCGCGCGCATGACGCGGGCCGCGACCGCGCCGGCCGTCAGGCCCGTGCAGGTGGTGAGGACGTCCGTGAGGCCGTCGTCGCCCAGCATGCGGGTGCCCTCGCGGCGTTCGGTGACGCCGTCCGTGACACAGAGGAGGACGTCGCCCGGGTCCAGGGTGACCGACTGCTCGTACAGCTCCAGGTCCTCGATGACGCCCAGGAGCGGCTGCGGCTCGGCGGCCGGTTCGACCGTGCCGTCCTGGCGCAGGCGGAGCGGGAGGGGGTGGCCGGCGCAGACGACCTTCATCTCGGCGCTGCCGTCCTCCTGGGGGCGCATCTCGCCGTAGAGGAGGGTCAGGAAGCGGCTGCGGGCGCCCTCGTCGAGGATCGCGGAGTTGAGGCGCTCCAGGACCGCCGGGCCCGACAGACCCTCCCTGGCGAGCAGGCGGAGGGCATGCCGGGCGAGGCCCGTCACCGCCGCCGCGTGGGGGCCCGTACCGCAGACGTCGCCGATGGCGAAGCCGTAGACGCCGTCGCGGATGGGGAAGACGTCGTAGAAGTCACCACCGACCTCGTTGCCTTCGCCGGCCGCGCGGTAGATGACCTCGACCTCGATGCCCTCGATCGCGGGCTGCTCGGGGGGCAGGAGGCTGCGCTGGAGGGACTGGCTGATGGCTGTGCGCTCGGAGTAGAGGCGGGCGTTGTCGAGGGCCAGGGCGGCTCTGCGGCTCAAGTCCTCCGCCAGCTCCAGGATTTCCTGGCGGAAGTGTTCGTCGGTGGGCTTGCCGAGGGTCAGCATGCCGATGACGCGGTTGCGGGCGACGAGGGGGAGGACGACTGTTTCGCCGCCCACGGCCGACGCGGTGGCCAGGGTGGGGCCGATGCCTGTGCTGAGGCGGCCGATCGGCTCGCCCAGGCCGAGGCTGCGCATGGAGGTGCGCAGGGCCGCCTGGTGGGCCGCTTCGGCGGGGGCCGACCAGACGCGGGCACCCGGGGTGGGGACCGGGTCGGGCGGGGAGATCTTCGAGAGCAACGACTTGATGCCGTCGATGAGTTCCTCGTCCTCGTGGAGGACGTACGACAGATACGGCTCCGAGGCCTGGTCGGCGATCGTGTAGACCGCGCACCAGGTGGCGAGGGTCGGGACCGTCATCTGGGCCATCAGGGCCAGCGTCTGGTCGCGGTCCAGGGTGCCGGCGAGGAGGTCGGAGGCCTCGACCAGGAAGCTGAGAGAGCCTCGGCGCAGCCGTTCCAGTTCGCCGAGGCGGGCCGATTCCACTGCCAACGCGATGCGGTCGGCGGCGAATTGGAGGCGCAGTGCCTCTTCGTTCGAGTATCTGCCAGGGGCCTCGGCGGCGACGCCCAGGGAGCCGGTGAGGCGGCCCTCGACCTTCAGGGGGACCGTGACGACCGAGCGCATGCCGGTGCCGCTGAGGAGGGGGACCGCACCCGGGACCGCCGACAGGTCGTCATGGACGGCCGGCATGCGCGCCGAGCCGTAGCGGCCGGGGCCCGCTTCGACGGGCACGCGCGCGAAGCGCTGGCGGGCGGAGGGGAGGCCGGTGGAGGCGCGGACCTCCAACTCCGTTTCGTCGTCGGTCGCGAGGAGCAGGAAGGCGGAGTCGCCGTCGAGCATGTCGCGGGCGCGCTCCACCGTGCGCTGGAGGAGGCCGTCGAGGTCGTCCGGGGCCGGCGAGCCGATGAACACCTCGAAGGGGTCGGCGCTCTGGCCGTCGGCGGTGGTGGACGTGTCGGACGTGGGGATGCGCGACGGGGTCTGGAGGACCGCGCGTTCGTGGTCGCGGACCAGGAGGCAGACCGTGGACGGCTCGCCGCCGGTGTCGCGGACGCGGAGGTGGGAGGCGTACACCGGGGTGACGCGGCCGTTGGCGCCGCGGATGCCGTAACTGCCTTCCCAGCGCGAGAGTTGGAGGGCCTCGGCGATGCCGGTGCTGGTGCCCGGGGTGTGCGGCCAGGCCGCGAGGTCGGTCAGGGGCTTGCCGGTGACCTGTTCGGCCGGGTAGCCGAAGAGTTCCTCCGCGTCCTCGTTCCAGGCCGTGATGGCCGCCGTACGGTCGATCTGGACGACCGCCACGCGGACGCGGCCGTCCGCGAGGGGGAGGAGGTCCGCGGGGAGGGACGGGCCGGCGGCGCGGGTGCCCACCGGGCGCTCGGGGAGGTCGAGCTGGAACCAGACCTGCTTGTGCGTGGGCGTGTAGTCGACGCCCCAGCGGCCCGCCAGGGCGGCGCACAGCTGGAGTCCGCGGCCGCCCTCGCGGTCGGGGCTGCCCATGGTGGCGGGGTGGCCCTGGAGGGGGATCTCGCGTTCGGGATAGCGGTCGGCGACCTCGATCCGTACGCCGTCGTCGCTGCGTAGACACAGGACGTCCGCGGCGGTGCCCGCGTGCACCACCGCGTTCGTCACCAGTTCGCTGGTGAGGACCACCGCGTCGTCGACGATGTCCGCGAAGCCCCAGCCCTGGAGCGTGTCGCGGACGAAGGAGCGGGCGCTCGCGACCGATCGCCCGACGGGCTCGAAGCTGGCGGCCGCGCGCGCGGTGATCACTGAACTCCTCGTCCGGTTGTCGGCATGCAGGGCTCCGTGGCCGACCGGCTCGTGCCGCTGGTGCGGCAGGCCGTCCGTCGGCCGGCGGTCCGGGGGGTGTCCCCCCGGGATCAGTCCGGTGGTCATGTTGTGCGGCCGCCCCTCCGATGCCCGCTCGTACTCGTGCCACCGCCCAGGCCGGACGGACCGGCGCGGCTGGACAGCCGCATGCAAGGTTACTTACCTTCCCCGTCCATGCGGATGCCGGTCACCAGTGTTTTGTATCCGTCCGGAGGGTGTGCGGACGATGTGCGAAGCTGCCGAACTGTTATGGCCGGGTTCAGCCAGGGTGAAACACTGGGCAAGCTTCTTGTGAAGGTCCGGGCAGGCCGGGTGTCATCTGCCGCGAGTGGGCAGCAGCCCGTGATGCGGCCTGGTATATCCGGCACGGGTACACAGCGGCATTAACCGGTACGTCGGGCAGTAGTACCGGAGCACAGCAGTAACGGTCGACCCCTGCGGGAGGGACACAGTGGAGTCTGGCGCAGCGACGCGGGGCACTAAGACGCGCGCGAAAGGCGGACAGTCCCTGAACAACCAGCGCAAACCGCGCGGCGGGACCACCGCGGTGGACACGGCCGCCCTGAACCGACTGCTGGCGGCCCTGGTGTCGATGCGGGACGGGAACTTCCGCAAGCGGCTCACGGTGTCCGGCGACGGCGTGTTGTCCGAGATCGCGGCGGTTTACAACGAGGTGGCCGACCGTAATCTGCATCTCACGGGTGAGCTGTCCCGGGTGCGGCGGATGGTGGGCCGTGAGGGCAAGCTCACAGAACGGCTGGAAATCGGTGCCTGTGAGGGGTCGTGGCTGACGGCCATCGACGCCTCCAACGCCCTGGTCGACGATCTCGTACGACCCGTCTCCGAGGTCGGCCGGGTGCTCTCCGCGGTCGCGGAGGGTGATCTGTCGCCCCGTATGGAGCTGCGGACGCAGGCGCCGGACGGGAGCGGGCATCCGCTGCGCGGGGAGTTCCTGAAGGTCGGGCGGACCGTCAACAACCTGGTCGACCAGCTGTCGACGTTCACCGACGAGGTCACGCGCGTGGCCAGCGAGGTGGGCACCGAGGGCAAGCTGGGCGGGCAGGCCAAGGTGCGCGGGATGTCGGGTTCGTGGAAGGACCTCACGGACTCGGTCAACACCATGGCGTACCGGCTGACGGCTCAGGTGCGGGACATCGCGCTGGTGACGACGGCCGTGGCCAAGGGTGATCTGTCCCGCAAGGTCACCGTTCACGTCGCCGGCGAGATGCTGGAGCTGAAGAACACCGTCAACACGATGGTGGACCAGCTGTCGTCCTTCTCCTCCGAGGTGACCCGCGTCGCGCGCGAGGTGGGCGTCGAGGGCGAGCTCGGCGGGCAGGCGCAGGTGCCCGGTGTGGCCGGTGTGTGGAAGGACCTCACCGATTCGGTGAACCTGATGGCCGGCAATCTGACGGCCCAGGTGCGCGGGATCGCCCAGGTGACGACGGCCGTGGCCAGCGGCGATCTGTCGCAGAAGGTGACCGTGTCGGCGCGGGGCGAGGTCGCCCAGCTCGCGGACACGATCAACCAGATGACCGAGACGCTGCGGATCTTCGCGGACGAGGTCACGCGCGTGGCCAACGAGGTCGGTGCCGAGGGGCAGCTCGGCGGGCAGGCGAACGTGCCGGGTGCGGCGGGGACGTGGAAGGACCTCACCGATTCGGTGAACACGGTCTTCCGGAACCTGACCATCCAGGTGCGGGACATCGCGGCCGTGACGACCGCTGTGGCCAGCGGTGACCTGTCGCAGAAGGTCACGGTCGACGTGGCCGGCGAGATGCTGGAGCTGAAGAACACCGTCAACGGGATGGTGGACCAGCTGTCGGCGTTCGGCGCCGAGGTCACGCGGGTGGCGCGTGAGGTCGGTGTCGAGGGTGAGCTGGGTGGGCAGGCGCAGGTGCCCGGGGCCGCCGGCACCTGGAAGGACCTCACCGACTCCGTCAACACGGCGTTCCGGAACCTCACCGGACAGGTGAGGAACATCGCTCAGGTGACCACGGCCGTGGCCAACGGTGACCTGTCGCAGAAGGTCACCGTCGACGTCTCCGGCGAGATGCTCCAGCTGAAGAACACCGTGAACACGATGGTGGACCAGCTGTCGGCCTTCGCGGACCAGGTGACACGGATGGCCCGGGACGTGGGCACCGAGGGCCGCCTGGGCGGTCAGGCCGTCGTACCCGGTGTGTCGGGTACGTGGAAGGAGCTCACCGACTCCGTCAACTTCATGGGTGGCAACCTCACCTCGCAGGTGCGGCAGATCGCCCAGGTGACGACCGCGGTGGCGCAGGGTGACCTGTCCCAGAAGATCGACGTCGACGCGCGCGGCGAGATCCTGGAGCTGAAGAACACCATCAACACGATGGTCGACCAGCTGTCCGCCTTCGCGGAGCAGGTGACGCGGGTGGCCCGCGAGGTGGGTACCGAGGGCCGCCTCGGCGGTCAGGCGCAGGTGCCCGGCGTCGCCGGTGTGTGGCGGGACCTGACGGACTCCGTGAACGGCATGGCGTCCAACCTGACCGGCCAGGTGCGCAACATCGCGCAGGTCGCCACCGCGGTGGCCCGGGGTGACCTGTCCCAGAAGATCACCGTGGACGCGCGCGGCGAGATCCTGGAGCTGAAGAACACCCTGAACACGATGGTCGACCAGCTGTCGTCCTTCGCCGAAGAGGTCACGCGCGTGGCGCGCGAGGTGGGTACCGAGGGCATCCTCGGCGGTCAGGCCGAGGTGCAGGGGGTCTCCGGCACCTGGAAGGACCTCACGCAGTCCGTGAACTTCATGGCGAACAACCTGACGATTCAGGTGCGCAACATCGCCGAGGTCACGACCGCGGTCGCCAAGGGCGACCTGTCGAAGAAGATCACCGTCGACGCCAAGGGCGAGATCCTCGAACTCGTCAGCACCGTCAACACGATGGTGGACCAGCTGTCGTCCTTCGCCGAGCAGGTGACCCGGGTGGCCCGCGAGGTGGGCACCGAGGGCATCCTGGGCGGTCAGGCCCATGTGCCGGGCGTTGTCGGCATCTGGAAGGACCTCAGCGACAACGTGAACCTGATGGCCAACAACCTGACCATGCAGGTGCGGAACATCTCCCAGGTGGCGTCCGCGGTCGCCAACGGCGACCTGACGCGGACCGTGACGATCGAGGCGCGCGGTGAGGTCGCGCAGCTCGCCGACACCTTCAACACCATGGTGAAGACGCTGAGTTCGTTCGCCGACCAGGTCACCAAGGTGGCCCGCGAGGTGGGTACGGACGGCATCCTCGGCGGACAGGCGCGGGTGCCCGGTGTGGCCGGTACCTGGAAGGACCTCACCGAGTCCGTGAACCAGATGGCGTCCAACCTGACCGGTCAGGTGCGGAACATCGCCATGGTGACCACGGCCATCGCCAAGGGTGACCTGACGAAGAAGATCGACATCGACGCGCGCGGCGAGATCCTGGAGCTGAAGACCACCATCAACACGATGGTCGACCAGCTCTCCTCGTTCGCCGAGGAGGTCACCCGAGTCGCCCGCGAGGTGGGTACCGAAGGACAGCTCGGCGGCCAGGCACGCGTGCGTGACGTCGACGGCACCTGGCGGGACCTCACCGAGTCCGTGAACGAGATGGCCGGGAACCTGACCCGGCAGGTGCGTGCCATCGCGCGCGTGGCGACCGCGGTGACCCGCGGCGACCTGAACCTGAAGATCGACGTGGACGCGTCCGGGGAGATCCAGGAACTCCAGGACTACATCAACAAGATGATCGCCAACCTGCGCGACACCACGATCGCCAACAAGGAGCAGGACTGGCTGAAGGGCAACCTGGCCCGCATCTCCGCGCTGATGCAGGGCCGCCGCGACCTCGCGGACGTCGCCTCGCTGATCATGAGCGAGCTGACTCCGGTCGTCTCCGCGCAGCACGGCGCGTTCTTCCTCGCGATGCCCCTTGTCGACGGCAAGGACGCCGGCGCCGACCAGGAGGACTCGTACGAGCTGCGCATGCTCGGGTCGTACGGCTACTCCATGGGCTCCATGCCGACGTCCTTCCGGCCGGGGGAGGCGCTCATCGGGACGGCCGCGCAGGAGAAGCGCACGATCCTCGTGGAGAACGCGCCCAGCGGCTATCTGAAGATCTCCTCCGGGCTCGGTGAGGCGCCTCCGGCGCAAGTGATCGTCCTTCCGGTGCTGTTCGAGGGCAAGGTGCTCGGTGTGATCGAGCTGGCCTCCTTCACTCCCTTCACGCAGATCCAGAAGGATTTCCTCAACCAGATCGCCGAGATGATCGCGACCAGCGTCAACACCATCTCCGTGAACACCAAGACCGAGGTGCTGCTGAAGCAGTCGCAGGAGCTGACCGAGCAACTCCGTGAGCGGTCGGCCGAGTTGGAGAACCGGCAGAAGGCCCTCCAGGCGTCCAACGCCGAACTGGAGGAGAAGGCCGAGCTGCTGGCCCAGCAGAACCGCGACATCGAGGTCAAGAACACCGAGATCGAGGAGGCGCGGCAGGTCCTGGAGGAGCGGGCCGAGCAACTCGCCGTGTCCATGCGGTACAAGAGCGAGTTCCTCGCCAACATGTCGCACGAGCTGCGCACGCCGCTCAACTCGCTGCTGATCCTCGCCAAGCTGCTCGCCGACAACGCGGACGCCAACCTCACCCCGAAGCAGGTGGAGTTCGCCGAGACCATCCACGGGGCCGGTTCCGACCTGCTTCAGCTCATCAACGACATCCTCGACCTGTCGAAGGTCGAGGCGGGCAAGATGGACGTCTCGCCGACGCGCATCGCACTCGTGCAGCTCGTCGACTACGTGGAGGCCACCTTCCGGCCGCTGACCGCCGAGAAGGGCCTGGACCTGTCCGTGCGGGTCTCGCCGGAGCTGCCGGCCACACTGCACACCGACGAGCAGCGGCTGCTCCAGGTGCTGCGCAACCTGCTGTCCAACGCGGTGAAGTTCACCGACTCGGGCTCGGTCGAGCTGGTGATCCGGCCGGCCAGCGCGGACGTGCCGGTGCAGATCCGCGAGCAGCTCCTGGAGACCGGTTCGCTGCGGGACCCCGACGCCCCTCTGATCGCGTTCTCCGTCACCGACACCGGGATCGGGATCGCGGCCAGCAAGATGCGGGTGATCTTCGAGGCGTTCAAGCAGGCGGACGGCACGACCAGTCGCAAGTACGGCGGTACGGGCCTCGGGCTGTCCATCTCGCGGGAGATCGCCCAGCTGCTCGGCGGCGAGATCCACGCCCAGAGCGAGCCCGGGCGCGGCTCGACGTTCACGCTGTATTTGCCGCTGCACCCGAGCGAACTGCCGCCGCAGGGCTACCAGCAGCCCATGCCCGCCCTGGAGGCCGGTGAGCTGCTCGCCTCGGAGAGCAACGGGCTGTCCGAGGTGGAGGTCGAGACGCCGGCCGAGGTGCGGTCGTACCAGGAGACGCAGAACGGTGCCGCCGCGCTGTTCCGGCGTCGTCGCCGGACCCTGCCGGAGCTTGAGCAGCGGCCCGAGGAGCGGTGGTCGGCGACCGAGCAGAACCAGGCGACGGAGGTGCGGCGCGGTATCCGGTTCGGCGGCGAGAAGGTGCTCATCGTCGACGACGACATCCGCAACGTCTTCGCTCTCACCAGCGTCCTGGAACAGCACGGGCTGTCCGTGCTGTACGCCGAGAACGGCCGTGAGGGCATCGAGGTCCTGGAGCAGCACGACGACGTCACGGTCGTGCTCATGGACATCATGATGCCGGAGATGGACGGGTACGCGACGACGACGGCGATCCGCAGGATGCCGCAGTTCGCGGGCCTGCCGATCATCGCGCTGACCGCGAAGGCGATGAAGGGCGACCGGGAGAAGGCGATCGAGTCGGGCGCCTCGGACTACGTGACCAAACCGGTCGACCCCGATCACCTGCTCGCGGTCATGGAGCAGTGGATGCGGGGCGCGTGACGGGGCCGGCGCGGGGCCGCGGGGCGCGGGACCGTGCGGATCGTGTGGCGCGGGGCCTGCGCGGCCCGCGTGGCGCGGGCTTCGTGCGGAGCGTCGCGTGGAAGCGGTGCGGGAATCGTGAGGGGTGTGTGACGGGGCGGCGTGAGGGTCGCGTGACCGGACGGGTCGGGCTTCGCGGGGATGCTGGGGGAACCTTCTGTGTTCACGCGGAGTTGCTGACTCAGTGTGCTCGAAGCCGTGTAGAAGTACGGGATTCGGGGAACCTTCTGGTCTCCGCTTGCGTTTCTGCTACGTGCACAGTGACATCGCGGTGACAGGGTGTGGCGACGGGCGGGGTGCGGCTACCATGACCGGCACAAGGACGGGCGGCGAAAGGGAGTCGTCCTCAGGGGCGGCGCCCGGTGCACATCCGGGGCGAGGAGGGCGGGCCATGGTGCAGAAGGCCAAGATCCTCCTGGTCGATGACCGGCCGGAGAATCTGCTGGCGCTGGAGGCCATCCTCTCCGCGCTCGATCAGACACTGGTGCGGGCATCGAGCGGGGAGGAAGCGCTCAAAGCGCTGCTCACTGACGACTTCGCGGTCATTCTGCTGGACGTCCAGATGCCGGGCATGGACGGCTTCGAGACCGCCGCGCACATCAAGCGGCGGGAGCGCACCCGCGACATCCCGATCATCTTCCTCACCGCGATCAACCACGGCCCGCACCACACGTTCCGTGGTTACGCGGCCGGCGCGGTCGACTACATCTCCAAGCCCTTCGACCCGTGGGTGCTGCGCGCGAAGGTCTCCGTCTTCGTCGAGCTCTACATGAAGAACTGCCAGCTGCGGGAGCAGGCGGCGCTGTTGCGGCTCCAGTTGGAGGGCGGCACCGGCGGCAAGGCCCCGGCGGCCGGCGAGTCGAAGGAACCGGCGGGGCTGCTCGCCGAGCTGTCCGCGCGGCTCGCCGCGGTCGAGGAGCAGGCCGAGGCGCTGTCCAAGCAGCTCGACGACGAGTCGGCGGACGCGGCGGCCGTCGCCACGGCGGCGCATCTCGAACGCAAACTGACCGGTTTGCGGCGGGCGCTGGACGCGCTCGAGCCGGGCGCCGGGAGCACGTCGTCGGTGCCCTCCCAGAACTGAGGCCCGGGCACGGCCCAGTTGTGCGTGAGCACACGTCAGTTTCCCGCCCTCGCAAGGGCGACACGAACGGGTGAAGCACCCGCCACGCGTGTCCGTCGTCGCCTCCACCGGTAACCTCACCTCTATGGCCTCACGTCCCTCCGCTGCCAAGAAGCAGCCCGCGAAGAAGGCGGCGGCTCCGGCGAAGAAGGCCGCCGCGAAAAAGGCTCCGGCGAAGAAGGCGCCCGCCAGGAAGGCCGCGGCCAAGAAGGCCGCGCCGCCTCCGAGGCCGGCGCCGAACCCGACCGGCGGCATCTACCGGCTCGTGCGCGCCGTCTGGCTGGGCCTGGCGCACGCGGTGGGCGCGGTGTTCCGCGGCATAGGGAACGGCGCGAAGAACCTCGACCCGGCGCACCGCAAGGACGGCGTCGCGCTGCTGCTCCTCGGCCTCGCGCTGATCTGCGCGGCCGGCACCTGGTCGAACCTGCGCGGTCCGGTCGGCGACCTCGTCGAGATCATCGTGACCGGCGCCTTCGGCCGCCTGGACCTGCTCGTGCCGATACTGCTCGCGGTCATCGCCGCGCGCTTCATCCGGCACCCCGAGAAGCCCGAGGCCAACGGCCGGATCGTCATCGGCCTGTCCGCGCTCGTCATCGGCGTGCTCGGGCAGGTCCACATCGCGTGCGGCGCGCCCGCCCGCAGTGACGGCATGCAGGCCATAAGGGACGCCGGCGGGCTCATCGGCTGGGGCGCGGCGACCCCGCTGACGTACACCATGGGCGAGGTCCTCGCCGTACCGCTGCTCGTGCTGCTCACCGTCTTCGGGCTGCTCGTCGTCACGGCCACGCCGGTCAACGCCATTCCGCGGCGGCTGCGAGAGCTCGGTGTGCGGCTCGGGGTGGTGCACGACCCGGCCGTGGACGAGTTCGACGAGTTCTCCGCGGACGACGAGCGCTACGACGAGCAGTGGCGCGAGGCGCTGCCCGCACGCGCTCGTAAGCGCGCTGCGGCCCCCGGGGCGTACGACCCCGACAGCGCCGAGCAGGAGGCCCTCACGCGGCGTCGTGGCCGCCCCAGGCGCTCCGCGGTGCCGCAGCCCGACATGGACCGGCAGATGGACGCCGTGGACGTCGCCGCGGCCGCCGCCGCCGCGCTCGACGGCGCTGTGCTGCACGGGATGCCGCCGTCGCCGATCGTCGCCGACCTCACCCAGGGGGTCAGCGTCGGGGACCGCGAGGACACCACGCCTACGCCGGTACCGACGCCGAGCCCCGTGCCGTCGCCCGCCGCGCGTCCCAAGCAGGAGAGGCTGAAGGTCGAGGTCGCGGACCTCACCAAGCCCGCGCCCGAGGCGCCCGACGACCTGCCGCCGCGCGCCGAGCAGCTTCAGCTGTCCGGTGACATCACGTACTCGCTGCCGTCGCTCGACCTGCTGGAGCGTGGCGGACCCGGCAAGACGCGCAGCGCCGCCAACGACGCGGTGGTCGCCTCGTTGCAGAACGTCTTCATGGAGTTCAAGGTCGACGCGGCCGTCACCGGCTTCACGCGTGGGCCGACGGTCACGCGCTACGAGGTCGAGCTCGGCCCCGCGGTGAAGGTCGAGCGGATCACCGCGCTGACCAAGAACATCGCGTACGCCGTCGCCAGTCCCGACGTACGGATCATCTCGCCGATCCCCGGCAAGTCCGCGGTCGGCATCGAGATCCCGAACACCGACCGCGAGATGGTCAACCTCGGTGACGTGCTGCGGCTGGCCGCGGCGGCCGAGGACGACCATCCGATGCTGGTGGCGCTCGGCAAGGACGTCGAGGGCGGCTATGTGATGGCCAACCTCGCGAAGATGCCGCACGTGCTCGTCGCCGGAGCCACCGGTTCCGGTAAGTCGTCGTGCATTAACTGCTTGATCACTTCCATCATGGTCCGCGCGACCCCCGAGGACGTGCGGATGGTCCTGGTGGACCCCAAGCGCGTCGAGCTGACGGCGTACGAGGGCATTCCGCACCTGATCACGCCGATCATCACCAACCCCAAGCGGGCCGCCGAGGCGCTCCAGTGGGTCGTACGGGAGATGGATCTTCGGTACGACGACCTGGCGGCGTTCGGGTACCGGCACATCGACGACTTCAACCAGGCCATCCGCGACGGCAAGCTCAAGACGCCGGAAGGCAGCGAGCGGGAGCTGAAGACCTACCCGTACCTGCTGGTGATCGTCGACGAGCTCGCCGACCTGATGATGGTCGCGCCGCGCGACGTCGAGGACTCGATCGTGCGCATCACGCAGCTCGCGCGCGCGGCCGGCATCCACCTGGTGCTCGCCACGCAGCGGCCGTCGGTCGACGTCGTCACCGGTCTGATCAAGGCCAACGTGCCCTCGCGGCTCGCCTTCGCCACCTCGTCCCTCGCCGACTCCCGGGTCATCCTCGACCAGCCCGGCGCCGAGAAGCTGATCGGCAAGGGCGACGGGCTCTTCCTGCCGATGGGCGCGAACAAGCCCACCCGTATGCAGGGCGCCTTCGTCACCGAGGACGAGGTCGCGGCCGTCGTCCAGCACTGCAAGGACCAGATGGCGCCCGTCTTCCGGGACGACGTCACCGTGGGCACCAAGCAGAAGAAGGAGATCGACGAGGAGATCGGCGACGACCTGGACCTGCTGTGCCAGGCGGCCGAGCTGGTGGTCTCCACGCAGTTCGGCTCGACGTCGATGCTCCAGCGCAAGCTGCGGGTCGGGTTCGCCAAGGCGGGGCGCCTGATGGACCTGATGGAGTCGCGCGGGATCGTCGGGCCGAGCGAGGGATCGAAGGCTCGTGACGTTCTTGTGAAGGCTGATGAGCTGGATGGCGTGCTCGCGGTGATCCGCGGGGAGGCTTAAGGGGACGTCGCCTCCGGAAACGGGGCGCAAGGGTCACCTCGCGGGCGGGCGGGCCGCCGATGGGTGTTCGATCGTGACTCACCCGTAAGGGATCATTGAGCAACCGTTTCCCTTCGGCGTACGTCAAGTTGAGGGAAGCGAAAAGCTGCTGCTCCACCATCGGCGTGTCCGGCCATACCGATGGCGTACAAAGTCCCACCGCCCGGTTGCCCCACCCTTTCGCACCCCCCCTAGACTGAACCTCCAGCACAGGTGGCTAAAACGCTCGAAAGGCGCCCCCGTGTCCATCGGCAACTCCCCTGAAGACGAGCGTCCGTTCGAAGACGACCGCGAGGAAGCCCGAATCTCCGTCGGCCGTGCCCTGAAGCAGGCACGGATCGCGGCCGGGCTGACCGTCGACGACGTCAGCAACGCCACCCGGGTCCGTATCGCCATCGTGCATGCCATCGAAGCGGACGACTTCGCCCCCTGCGGCGGGGACGTCTACGCCCGAGGCCACATCCGGACCCTGGCCAAGGCCGTACGCCTCGACCCGGCCCCCCTCCTCGCCCAGTACGACGCCGACCACGGCGGCCGTCCGGCGCCGACCCCGGCGGCCCCGCTGTTCGAAGCGGAACGCATCCGTCCCGAACGCCGCGGACCCAACTGGACCGCGGCCATGGTCGCCGCGATCGTGGCCGTGATCGGGTTCGTCGGCTTCACCGCCTTCAAGGGCGGCGACGAGGGCGCCAAGACGCCGGTCGCCGAGGGTGCCTCGCCCTCCGCCGGCAAGTCCGCCTCGCCCACGCCGAAGAGCGAGAAGCCCGAATCGCCGAAGCCCGACCCGTCCGACAGCGCCATCGCGGCGGCCCCCCAGGACAAGGTGACCGTCAAGGTCAGCGCCCCCGACGGCAAGAGCTGGATCTCCGCCAAGGACCACAACGGCCGACTGCTGTACGACGGTCTGCTCCAGCAGGGCGAGTCGAAGACCTTCCAGGACAGCGAGAAGATCAACCTCGTCCTCGGTGACGCCGGGGCGATCCAGCTGTATGTGAACGGCAAGAAGATCGACGACGACTGGGCGCCCGGCGCCGTGGAGCGCCTGACGTACACGAAGGGCGACCCGCAGGTCGGCTGAGGCTCGGAGCGTGCTCGACGGGGTTGGTGATCTTCACCAACCCCGTCGACGTTCGTTGTCGGTGGGACAAAGTAGTCTTGAGCCCATGCCTGAACGCCGTACCGTCGCACTCGTCACTCTTGGCTGCGCCCGCAACGAGGTGGACTCGGAGGAGCTCGCAGGCCGCTTGGAGGCGGACGGCTGGGACCTCGTGGAGGACGCCGCGGACGCGGACGTCGCCGTCGTCAACACCTGCGGCTTCGTCGACGCCGCCAAGAAGGACTCCGTCGACGCCCTCCTGGAGGCCAACGACCTCAAGGGCCAGGGCAGAACCCAGGCCGTCGTGGCGGTGGGCTGCATGGCCGAGCGGTATGGGAAGGACCTCGCCGAGGCCCTTCCCGAGGCCGACGGCGTGCTCGGCTTCGACGACTACGCCGACATCTCCGACCGCCTGCAGACCATCCTGTCCGGCGGCATCCACGCCGCGCACACCCCGCGCGACCGGCGCAAGCTGCTGCCGATCAGCCCGGCCGAGCGCCAGGACTCGGCGGCCGAGGTGGCGCTGCCCGGGCACGGCCCCGCGGACCTTCCGGAGGGGGTCGCTCCGTCCTCCGGCCCGCGCGCGCCCCTGCGCCGCCGTCTGGACGGCTCCCCGGTCGCCTCGGTGAAGCTCGCCTCCGGCTGCGACCGGCGCTGCACGTTCTGCGCCATCCCGTCCTTCCGCGGCTCGTTCATCTCCCGGCGGCCCTCGGACGTGCTCAACGAGACGCGCTGGCTGGCGGAGCAGGGCGTCAAGGAGATCATGCTGGTCTCCGAGAACAACACGTCCTACGGCAAGGACCTGGGCGACATCCGCCTGCTGGAGTCCCTGCTGCCGGAGCTCGCCGAGGTCGACGGCATCGAGCGGGTGCGCGTCAGCTACCTCCAGCCGGCCGAGATGCGGCCCGGCCTCATCGACGTACTGACGTCGACGCCCAAGGTCGTGCCCTACTTCGACCTGTCCTTCCAGCACTCCGCGCCCGGCGTGCTGCGCGCCATGCGCCGCTTCGGTGACACCGACCGCTTCCTGGAGCTGCTCGACACCATCCGGAGCAAGGCCCCGCAGGCGGGTGTGCGCTCCAACTTCATCGTCGGCTTCCCCGGCGAGAGCGAGGCCGACCTCGCCGAGCTGGAGCGATTCCTGGGCGGCGCGCGGCTGGACGCCATCGGCGTCTTCGGCTACTCCGACGAGGAGGGCACCGAAGCGGCCACGTACGACAACAAGCTCGACGAGGACGTCGTCGCCGAGCGGCTGGCACGTGTCTCCCGGCTCGCCGAGGAACTCGTCTCGCAGCGCGCCGAGGAGCGCGTGGGCGAGACCGTGCACGTGCTGGTGGAGTCCGTGGACGAGGAGGGCGTGTACGGGCGCGGTGCGCACCAGGCGCCCGAGACGGACGGCCAGGTGCTGCTCACGAGCGGCGAGGGGCTCGGCGTCGGCCGTATCGTCGAGGCGAAGGTGGTCGGTACCGAAGGTGTCGACCTGGTGGCCGAGCCGGTGACGGGCTCGCTCGCGTGTAGTGAGGAGGCGGGCAGATGACCGGAGTACCGGCATCCGCTGCGAGCGGCCCCTCCAAGACGGGCCCTTCGCAGCGGGATGCGTCCGGTACCGACCACGGCGACAGGCCCGCGCGCGGCGGCAAGATCGCGGCCGCGGCCGTCAACCAGGCCAGCCTCTGGAACATCGCCAACATCCTGACGATGATCCGGCTCCTGCTGGTGCCGGGCTTCGTCGCGCTGATGCTGGCCGCCGGCGGACACGACCCCGCCTGGCGCTCGTTCGCCTGGGCGGCCTTCTCCGTCGCCATGATCACCGACCTCTTCGACGGCCATCTGGCGCGCACGTACAACCTCGTCACCGACTTCGGGAAGATCGCCGACCCCATCGCCGACAAGGCGATCATGGGGGCGGCGCTGATCTGTCTCTCCGCGCTCGGCGACCTGCCGTGGTGGGTGACCGCGGTCATCCTCGGCCGGGAACTCGGGATCACGCTGCTGCGTTTCATCGTCATCCGGTACGGCGTCATCCCGGCGAGCCGCGGCGGCAAGCTGAAGACCCTCGCGCAGGGCATCGCGGTCGGGATGTACATCCTGGCGCTGACGGGGTGGCTGGCGACCGCGAGATTCTGGGTGATGGCTGTGGCGGTCGTCCTGACCGTGGCGACCGGACTCGACTATGTGAGACAGGCCATTGTGCTGCGCAGGCAGGGAATCGCCGAGCGCGAGGCGGCGTTGGAGGAGTCGGAAGCGTGAATTCCCCGGCCACTGAAGTGGTGCGACTACTGACGGTGAAGGGCGAGACGCTCGCGGTCGCCGAGTCTCTCACCGGTGGATTGGTTGCGGCGGAAATCACAGCGGCGCCCGGGGCCTCCCAGGCCTTCCGCGGCTCGGTGACGGCCTACGCCACCGAACTGAAGCATGAACTGCTCGGTGTCGACGCGGGCCTGCTGGCGGCGCGTGGAGCGGTGGACCCGCAGGTCGCGGCCCAGATGGCAGCCGGCGTGCGCAAGGCGCTCGGCGCCGACTGGGGCATCGCGACCACGGGAGTCGCAGGGCCGGACGAACAGGACGGAAAGCCCGTCGGGACGGTCTATGTGGCGGTCGACGGACCCGCTCCGGGGCTCTCGGATGGCGGGAAAGTCGCCTCACTGCGGTTGAACGGCGACCGCGCGGAAATTCGTATGGAGAGTGTACGGAGCGTACTCGCACTGCTCCTTCAGGAGCTTGCGGGCGAACAGACCGGGAATGAGCGGGCACAGGATACGGAACGGAACGGGGGGTTTTGATGTTTGCAGCCCTGAGTGAACACGACATCGCTCCCCGCACGGCCGCGGCGCAAGGCGGTACGGTGGGGCGTGAAGGATGCGGCTACGCGGTCCGAGGAGGGAGCCACCGATGATTCTGCTCCGTCGCCTGCTTGGTGACGTGCTGCGTCGGCAGCGCCAACGCCAGGGCCGTACTCTGCGCGAAGTCTCCTCGTCCGCCCGAGTTTCACTCGGCTATCTCTCCGAGGTGGAGCGGGGGCAGAAGGAGGCTTCCTCCGAACTGCTCTCCGCCATCTGCGACGCGCTGGACGTACGGATGTCCGAACTGATGCGGGAAGTGAGCGACGAGCTCGCCCTCGCCGAGCTGGCCCAGTCCGCTGCGGCCACCCCCAGCCAGCCCGTACCCACGCCGGTACGTCCGATGCTGGGTTCGGTGTCGGTGACCGGTGTGCCACCGGAACGGGTGACCATCAAGGCACCCGCCGAGGCAGTGGACGTCGTCGCCGCCTGAGCGTCACGCGCGTACGTCCTTGGGTTCCGCTCAAGGACGAGCTGACGACGCACTGAGAAGTGCAAAGCACTCTGCGAAGTGCGCGAGGCCCCGGCCGGGTCTCTCCGAACATCTGGAGAGGCGTCGGCCGGGGCTTTCGTGCATCGTGGGACGGGCGGGGCTCGGGGCCGTGTAGCCGTACAGGAATCGGAGCATGCGCATGTACGTCGTGAAGAGCCCGTTGTCCGACGCGGACCTGAAGACCGTGGCCGAGGCCCTGCAAGGCGCCCTCGTCGACCTGGTGGACCTCGCCCTCGTGGCGAAGCAGATCCACTGGAACGTGGTCGGGCCCCGGTTCCGGTCCGTGCATCTGCAGCTCGACGAGGTCGTGGACATCGCGCGCACCCACTCCGACACCGTCGCCGAGCGGGCCTCCGCGCTGGGCGTCCCGCCCGACGGGCGTGCGGCGACCGTGGCGGCGGGCAGCGGCATCGGGGCGGTGCCCGAGGGGTGGGTCAAGGACGCGGACGCCGTGGGGACGCTGGTGGACGCGCTGGGCGCGGTGATCGGGCGGATGCGGGAGCGGGTCGCCGCCACCGGGGACGCGGACCCCGTCAGCCAGGATCTGTTCATCGGGATCACGGCGGATCTGGAGAAGCACCACTGGATGTTCCAGGCCGAGAACGGGTGAGGCGGGGGCTGGGGGTGCCTCGGTGTGCCCTTGGTGCGCCCTGTCGTTGGACGGGGCTCGGTCCTAGCGTCGAGGTCTGCGGACTGGAGGTGGGGTCGTGGGCCGTCCGATAACGCGGTGGGGGGTGGCCGTCACGCTGGGCGCGGTGTGGTGGTGGGCGGTGCTGCGACTGGCGCTGGCCTCCGACGCGGGGGTGCTGGAGGGTGCCGTCGCCGCCGGCGGGTGGGGGCTGAGCCTGCTGCCGGTGCACTGTGTGGCGAAGGGACGGGCGGCGGGGGCGCTCGCCGCGGGGCGGTGGCGGGCGGCCTGGCGCGGTACGGCGATGCCGGCTGCCCCGAGCGCCGTCACCACGGCATCGCCACTCCGCCGTTCGGACGGAGGATCTGGCCCGTCGTGAAGGACGCGGCGTCGGACGCCAGGTACAGCACGGCGTGGGCGACCTCGGGGGCCTGACCCACCCGGCCCAGTGGTGACATACGGGCCATCAGCGCCTCGGTCCGCTCCTGGTCCGCGCCGTGGCGGTCGGTCATCGGCGTGCGGATCCAGCCCGGGGCGACGGCGTTGACCCGGATGCCGTGCCGGCCGACCTCGTTCGCCAGGGTCTTCGTCAGCTGGACGACCGCCGCCTTGGCCGCGCCGTAGGCGAGCAGGCCGGGGCCGCCGGTGTCGACGGCGCCCGAGGCCATGGTGACGATGCTGCCCCGGGCGCCCCGGGCGATCATGAGGCGGGCCGCCTCCTGGCAGGCGTACAGCACTCCCTTGAAGTTGACGCTCAGGACGCGGTCGAGATCCTCGTCCTTCGTGTCCAGGACCGGGCTGCTGTGCATGATGCCGGCGATCGCGGCCAGGACGTCCAGCTGCTCGCAGGAGGCGATGGCTTCGCGGAGCTGGTCCCGGTCCGTCACGTCGAGGTGGTGGGGGCGGGCGGTGCCGCCCGCGTCCTTGATCAGGGTCGCCGTCTCGTGCAGGCCCTGTGCGTCGCGGTCGGCGCAGTGCACGGTGGCGCCCGCTTCGGCGAGCAGGACCGCGGAGGCGCGGCCGATACCGCCGGCGGCGCCGGTGACGAAGGCGGTGCGTCCGGTGAGGTCGTACGCGCTGACGGTCATGGGGGGACGGTACGAGGGTTTCTGACGGATCGTCAATTGGTCGTGCGGTATGGGGCTCCGGGACGTGAGGTGACGCCCGGGGCGGGTCCCGTCTGGCACGTCGGGCACCAGTAGGTGGGGCGTTCGCGGGAGCCGTCGCCCTGGTTGGCGATGCGGACCGGGGTGCGGCAGCGGAGGCAGGGGGTGCCGGCGCGGCCGTAGACGAACAGGTCGTGGCCGTGGCGGCCCGTGGTGGTGCGGACCGGGCGGTCGCGGTTGGCTTCCAGGAGCTTCTTGGCGAGCGCGGGGAGCTTGGCGGCGCGGTCGGCGGGGAGCGCGCCTACGGGGAGCCAGGGGGTCACGCCCAGCAGGAAGCAGAGCTCGCTCTTGTAGACATTGCCGATTCCGGCGAGGTTGCGCTGGTCGAGGAGGGCCTCGCCGAGGGGGCGGGCCGGGTCGGCGAGGAGGTTGGCGAGAGCGCGGTCGGGGTTCCAGTCCGGGCCCAGGAGGTCGGGGCCGAGGTGGCCGACGACGCGGTCCTCGTCGGACGTGCGGAGGAGTTCCAGGACGGGGAGGCGGTAGCCGACGGCGGTCCGGTCGGCGTTGCCGAGGATCGCGCGGATCTGGTGGGCGGGGCCGCCGGTCCAGCGTCTGCCGTGGGCGTAGACCTTCCAGGAGCCGTCCATCTTGAGGTGCGAGTGGAGGGTCAGGCCGCCTTCGATGCGGGTCAGGAGGTGTTTGCCGCGCGGGGTGACGTCCAGGACGGTGCGGCCGGTGAGGTCGGCCGTGGCGAACTTGGGGACGCGGAGGTCGCTGCGGGTGAGGGTCTGGCCGGCGAGGGCGTTGTGCAGGCGGTTCGCTGTCTGCCAGACGGTGTCTCCTTCGGGCATGGGTCAAGGGTGGCATGGGGTGGAGGCCGGGCGCCTGGGAGCGGGGTGCTGCTGTGCTGTGCTGTGGTGGGGCGGGTGCGGGCTCCTTGTGGACGGTCGCACCCATGCGGCGGCGCCCTTGGGGCGCGTTCAGCCCGGCCTCAGGCGCGGAGGCGTAGGCCTCGTGGGGTGGCGATGAAACCCGCTCCTTCCAGGAGGGTACCGAAGGGAGACGTCAGGGCCGAGGCGCCGTTGATGCGTTCCACGGTGACAGTGCCCAGGGAGCCTGCTCGGGCGGCTGCCGCCAGGGCGTCGGCTGCTGCCTGGAGGCGGGGATCGTCGGTGGGTTTGGTGTTCGGGTCCTCGGGCCAGGCCAGCAGGGTCTTGCCGCCGCGCTCCATGTAGAGCGTCAGCTCGCCGTCGACCAGGACCACCAGGGAGCCCGCCTTGCGGCCTGCCTTGTGCCCGGCGCCGGTCGGGGGCTCGGGCCAGGGGAGGGCGGCGCCGTACGCGTTCGCCGGGTCGGCGGCGGCCAGGACGACGGCTCGGGTGTCGGGGGAGGGGCGGTCGCGGCGGTGGGGGGCGCGCGCGGCGGGGTGGTGGTCTCGGTAGTCGCGGGGGGAGACGTAGTGGTCGCGTGAGGTGGGGGCCGGGGGCAGAGGGTCGTAGGAGTCGTCGAGGCCCAGGGGGGTCTGGTCTCCGTCGGTCTGCCAGAAGTCGGCGCCGGGCACCGGAGTGCTGAAGTCGGCGTACGGGGGGAAGTCGTCGGTCGCCGGGGCCGTGGCGTCGGTCTGGCCCCGTTCGCGGGCGTTCGCCACCGCGCGGAGGCGGTCCACCGCGCCGTCCATCGCGAACTGGGCGGCGCCGAGGCCCTCCACCACATAGCCGCGACGGGCCTGACCGGTCTCCTCGAAGGCCGACAGGATGCGGTACGTCGCCGAGAAGCCGCCCTCGACGCCCTCCGCGGAGACCGCGCCGCGGGTCACCACGCCATGTCGGTCCAGAAGGGTGCGGGCGAGGGCGTGGGCGCGCAGGGTGGGGTCGGGCTCGCGGGCGGGCAGCAGGGACCAGCGGCCGGCGACGGTGGGCGGGCCGGTGCGGGACGCCGGGCGGGCGGCGGCCGTGAGGGAGCCGTAGCGGCCGCGCGGGATCGTGCGCTTGGCACGGTGGGCCGTGGAACCTGCTGTGCGGCCCGAGCCCAGCAGGGAGCGCATGGGCGTGAGGGTGTCGTTCGTGAGGCGGCCGGACCAGGCCAGGTCCCAGAGGGCGTCGGCGAGTTGGGGGTCGGTGGCGTCGGGGTGGGTGGTCGCGCGGACCTGGTCGGCGATCTGGCGGAAGAACAGGCCGTAGCCGCCGGAGAGGGTGGTGAGGACGGACTCGTGGAGGGCCGTCAGCTCCAGGGGGTGCGGGGCCGGCAGGAGGAGGGGGGCCGCGTCCGCGAGATAGAGGGAGACCCAGCCGTCCTTGCCGGGCAGGGAGCCCGCTCCGGCCCACACCACCTCGCCGGCGGAGGTGAGTTCGTCGAGCATCGCCGGGGTGTAGTTCGCCACCCGGGACGGCAGGACCAGCTTCTCCAGGGCCGAGGCGGGCACGGACGCGCCCTGCAACTGCTCGACGGCACGCACCAGGCCGTCGATGCCGCGCAGCCCGTGGCCCTTGCCGATGTGCTGCCACTGGGGGAGGAACTGGGCCAGCGCGGGCGGCGGGACCGGTTCGAGTTCATGCCGCAGAGCGGCCAGGGAGCGGCGGCGGAGGCGGCGGAGCACGGCGGCGTCGCACCACTCCTGGCCGATGCCCGCCGGGTGGAACTCCCCCTGTACGACACGGCCGTTCGCGGCGAGGCGCTGCAACGCGCCCTCCGTGACCGCCACGCCCAGACCGAATCGGGCCGCCGCGGTCGCCGAGGTGAACGGGCCGTGGGTGCGGGCGTAACGGGCGAGGAGGTCGCCGAGCGGGTCCTTGACCGGCTCGGTGAAGGCCTCCGGGACGCCGACCGGCAGGGCTGTGCCCAGCGCGTCGCGCAGCCGTCCCGCGTCCTCGACCGCCGCCCAGTGGTCGGTGCCGGCGATACGGACCCGGAGGGCGCGGCGCGCTGCGGCGAGGTCCTGCGCCCACTGCGGTTCCGCGCCTCGCTCGGCCAGCTCCGCGTCCGTGAGCGGGCCGAGGAGCCGCAGGAGGTCCGCGACGCCTTCGGCATCCTTCGCGCGGCGGTCCTCGGTGAGCCACTGGAGTTCCCGCTCCAGCTCCGTCAGGACCTCGGCGTCCAGCAGCTCGCGCAGCTCCGCCTGGCCGAGCAGCTCCGCCAGCAGACGGGAGTCGAGGGACAGGGCCGCGGCGCGGCGCTCGGCGAGGGGGGAGTCTCCCTCGTACAGGAACTGGGCGACGTAACCGAAGAGGAGGGAGCGGGCGAAGGGGGAGGGCTCGGGGGTGGTGACCTCGACGAGGCGGACCTTGCGGGACTCCAGGTCGCCCATCAGCTCGACGAGGCCGGGGACGTCGAAGACGTCCTGGAGGCACTCGCGGACCGCCTCCAGGACGATCGGGAAGGAGCCGAACTCGCTCGCCACTTCGAGGAGTTGTGAGGCGCGCTGACGCTGTTGCCACAGCGGGGTGCGCTTGCCGGGGTTGCGGCGGGGCAGCAGCAGCGCGCGGGCCGCGCATTCGCGGAACCGGGAGGCGAACAGGGCGGAGCCGCCGACCTGGTCGGTGACGATCTGGTCGACCTCGCCCTTGTCGAAGACGACGTCCGCAGCGCCGACCGGGGCCTGGTCGGCGTCGTACTCCGTGCCGAGCTTCATGGGTTCCTGGTCGAGCAGGTCCAGGCCCATCAGGTCGGCGTCGGGGAGGCGGAGGACGATGCCGTCGTCCGCGTGCATCACCTGGGCGTCCATGCCGTAGCGCTCGGAGAGCTTGGCGCCGAGGGCGAGGGCCCAGGGGGCGTGCACCTGGGCGCCGAACGGGGAGTGGACGACCACGCGCCAGTCGCCGAGTTCGTCGCGGAAGCGCTCCACGACGATCGTGCGGTCGTCGGGGATGTGGCCGCAGGCCTCGCGCTGTTCGTCCAGGTACGCGAGGACGTTGTCCGCCGCCCAGGTGTCCAGGCCTGCCGCGAGGAGACGTGGGCGGGCCTTCTCCTTGGGCATCGAGCCGACTTCCCGGAGGAACGCGCCGACCGCGCGGCCGAGTTCGAGCGGGCGGCCCAGCTGGTCGCCCTTCCAGAACGGCAGCCGACCCGGGACGCCCGGGGCCGGGGAGACCAGGACGCGGTCGCGGGTGATGTCCTCGATACGCCAGGAGCTGGTGCCGAGCGTGAAGACGTCGCCCACGCGCGACTCGTAGACCATCTCCTCGTCCAGCTCGCCGACCCTTCCGCCGCCCTTCTTGGGGTCGGCACCGGCGAGGAACACGCCGAAGAGGCCACGGTCCGGGATGGTGCCGCCGGAGGTGACCGCGAGGCGCTGGGCCCCCGGGCGGCCGGTGACGGTGCCGGCGACGCGGTCCCAGACGACCCGGGGGCGCAGTTCCGCGAAGGCGTCGGAGGGGTAGCGGCCCGCGAGCATGTCGAGGACCGCGGTGAAGGCCGACTCGGGGAGCGAGGCGAAGGGGGCCGCCCGGCGGACCGTGGCGAGCAGGTCGTCGAGCTGCCAGGTGTCCAGCGCCGTCATCGCGACCAGCTGCTGGGCCAGGACGTCCAGGGGGTTGGCGGGGACCTTGAGGGACTCGATGGAGCCGGTGCGCATCCGCTCGGTGACGACCGCGGCCTGGACCAGGTCGCCGCGGTACTTCGGGAAGACCACGCCGGTGGAGACCGCGCCGACCTGGTGGCCCGCGCGGCCCACGCGTTGCAGGCCGGAGGCCACGGAAGGGGGTGACTCGACTTGTACGACCAGGTCCACCGCGCCCATGTCGATGCCGAGTTCCAGGCTGGAGGTCGCGACCACCGCGGGGAGGCGGCCGGCCTTGAGGTCCTCCTCGACCAGGGCGCGCTGTTCCTTGGAGACCGAGCCGTGGTGGGCGCGGGCGATGACCGGGGGTGCGCCCTGGGCCGCTCCTGAGCCGCCCATCAGCTCGGCGGGGGCGTGGTGTTCCGCCAGGGGTTCGCCGGTCGCTCGTTCGTACGCGATCTCGTTGAGGCGGTTGCAGAGGCGTTCCGCGAGGCGGCGGGAGTTGGCGAAGACGATGGTGGAGCGGTGGGCCTGGACGAGGTCGGTGATGCGCTCCTCGACGTGCGGCCAGATCGAGGGGCGTTCCGCGCCCTCGGTGCCGTCGGCCACGGGGGAGCCGCCGAGTTCGCCGAGGTCCTCCACGGGGACCACCACCGAGAGGTCGAACTCCTTGCCCGACTTCGGTTGGACGATCTCCACCTTGCGGCGGGGGGAGAGGTAGCGGGCGATCTCGTCGACCGGGCGGACGGTCGCGGAGAGGCCGATGCGGCGGGCCGGCTTCGGGAGGAGCTCGTCGAGGCGCTCCAGGGAGAGGGCGAGGTGGGCGCCGCGCTTGGTGCCCGCCACGGCGTGGACCTCGTCCAGGATGACAGTCTCGATGCCGGTCAGCGCGTCGCGGGTCGCCGACGTCAGCATCAGGAACAGGGACTCCGGGGTGGTGATCAGGATGTCCGGGGGGCGGGTGGACAGCGCGCGGCGCTCGGCCGCCGGGGTGTCTCCTGAGCGGATGCCGACCTTCACCTCGGGTTCGGGCAGGCCGAGGCGGACGGATTCCTGGCGGATGCCGGTGAGGGGGCTGCGGAGGTTGCGCTCCACGTCGACCGCGAGGGCTTTCAGGGGGGAGACGTAGAGGACTCGGCAGCGTTTCCGGGGGTCGGCGGGTGGGGGCGTGGAGGCCAGGTCGTCCAGGGCGGCCAGGAAGGCGGCGAGGGTTTTGCCGGAGCCGGTGGGGGCGACCACGAGGACGTCCGAGCCCTCTTTGATGGCCGTCCACGCGCCTGCCTGGGCCGCGGTGGGCGCGTCGAAGGCTCCCGTGAACCAGCCGCGGGTTGCGGGGGAGAAGCCGTCCAGGGCTCGGTGTGTGGAGCTGACCATGCGTCCATCCTGCACCCGGGGACTGACAACGGCTGGTGAGCTGGGGATTCGTGGCTGCGGCTCGGTGGTGGTGGGGGGCGCGTTGTGCGCGGGTGGTTGGGGTGGGGGCGGGGGCCGCGCGTTCCCGCTCGCCGTTGGGTGCGTGCCGTCTGGCGGACAATGGTCCGTATGGCAGGTTCGGGCGAGCGGGCGCGGCATTGGCGGTATACCGAGTTGCCCGGGGTCGATCTGCTGCGGGCTCGGTATGTGCGGAAGAACTTTGTGCGGCACACCCATGAGAGCTTCGTGATCGCCGCCATCGCGGACGGGGTCGAGGTCTTTCACTATCGGGGTGCTGATCGGTACGCGGGGGCCGGGGCGCTTGCCCTGGTCAATCCGGATACGGTGCATACCGGGCGGGCGGGGGTGCCCGAGGGGTGGCGGTACGGGGCCGTGTATCCGTCGCGTGAGGTGGTGGCCGGGATCGCTGCCGAGACCACGTCGATCCGTGGGACCCCGGGGTTCGTCGATCCAGTTCTTGATGATCCGTATGCCGTCGGGCTGGTGCATCAGGTGTTGCGGGCCGCTGACGAGGGCAATGCGCTGGCCGCCGACACACTGCTCCGCGTTGCTGTGACCCGGTTGCTGCGGCTGAACGGTGGGGTGCTGCCACGGCGGGAGGTGCGGTCGGCGGGGGCTCGGGTGGCTGTTCGCGCGCGTGCCTTGCTGGAGGAGCGGATGGCCGAGCCGCCGAGCCTGGAGGCGCTGGCGCGGGAGCTCGGTGTCGGGTCGTTCGCGTTGTTGCGGGCCTTTCGGGATCTGTACGGGATGCCGCCGCATGCCTGGCTCACCGACGCGCGCGTGCGGCGGGCCCGGCTGTTGCTGGACGGGGGTACGTCGCCGGGGGAGGCCGCCGTCGCCGTGGGGTTCAGTGATCAGCCGCATCTGAATCGGCACTTCTCGCGGATCGTCGGCGTGCCGCCCGGGGCGTACCAGCGTGAGCGCAAGAACGTACAAGACGTCGGACGGGGCCTCGTCTAGCGTCCGAGGCGTGGGAGAACAGAAAGCTTTCGTGGACACAGCCGCCGGTGACGGGCGCAAGACCGATGCCGCCGTCGTACGGGACGCCCTCGGAGTCGGGGTCGCCGTGGGACTGTCCGGGTTCGCCTTCGGGGTGACCTCGGCGGGGAGTGGGCTCACCCTGTTGCAGACGTGTGCACTCAGCCTTCTGGTGTTCACCGGGGCCTCTCAGTTCGCGCTCGTGGGGGCGCTGGCCGCCGGTGGGAATCCGCTGACCGCGGCCGCCGGGGCCTTCTTCCTCGGAGTGCGCAATGCCTTCTACGGGCTTCGTCTGTCGCAGTTGCTGGCGCTCCCGCGCGTGGTGCGGCCGTTCGCCGCTCAGTGGGTGATCGATGAGACGGCGGCTGTTGCGCTGGCTCAGACCGGGCGGCGACAGGTGCGGATCGGGTTCGCGGTCACGGGGCTGAGTCTCTATGCGCTGTGGAATCTCACCACCCTGCTGGGCGCGCTCGGGGCCGAGGCCATCGGGGACACCGACGCCTGGGGGCTTGATGCCGCCGGGCCGGCCGTGTTCCTCGCGTTGCTCGCGCCGATGCTGAAGAGCGGCACCGAGCGTGCCGTCGCCGGGCTCGCCGTGCTGCTGGGGCTCGGGCTGCTGCCCGTGCTGCCTGCTGGGGTGCCGGTGCTGGCGGCCGCTCTCGCGGCTCCCGTGGTGTTGTGGGCCGAGGGCCGTCGGCAGGATGGGCGGGGGCAGCGGTGAGCGTCTGGATCGCGATCGGCGTCACCGCCGTGGGCTGTTACGCCGTCAAGCTCGTCGGACTGCTCGTTCCCGAGGGGGCTCTGGAGCGGCCGCTGGTGAAGCGGCTGGCCGCGCTGCTGCCGGTTGCCCTGCTGGCCGCTCTCACGGCCCAGCAGACCTTTGCCGACGGGCGTGAGCTGGTGCTGGACGCCAGGCTTGCGGGGGTTGCCGCGGCCGCGGTGGCGGTCTTGCTGCGTGCTCCCTTCCTGCTCGTCGTCGCGGCGGCCGTGGTGGTCACGGCGGGAGTCCGGGCCATGGGCGGGTGACCTCAGCCGATCGAGCGGCCGTACGCCCTGAGGGTGCGCAGCGCCTCGATCGTCACCATGGGGCGGGCCTCCAGGGCGGTGCCGGGCGCCCACTGGCGCCAGCGGATCGGCCAGCCGCCGTCCTGCTGCTGCGTGGCCGCCAAGAAGTCCAGGGAGCGCTCCATCTCCTCGTCCGTGAACCACGCGCGCGCGAGCGAGTACGGCGTCCTGGCGTAGTCGTGCGGGAAGTGGTGCTCGCCCGGGGCGTAGCCCGGAGAGACGGGGTGGGTGTCCAGGTGCTCCGGGTCCAGCGCCGCGAGCCGGGTTTCGCGCACCAGGCGGCCCAGTCGGTCCGCGGCCGCCTCCGCGCGCGGGCGGTCGGGAGCGGCGTCCAGGAAGGCGACGGCGGCCTGGACCTCGTACGGGTGGGACTGCCGCAGGGACTCGACCGCGTGCCAGCAGAAGTCCGTGGCGCGGAACAGCCAGGCGTGCCACACCTCGTTGCGGTGCAGCAGGCCGACGACCGGGCCGGTGGCGAGGAGTTCGCTGGGCGGGTCGTCCACGATCGTGATGAAGGGGGCCGTGGGATAGCCGCGCTGGCCGGGAAGGATCGCCGGCAGGGCGCCGTCCGCGGTGGAGACGGAGGTCAGATAGCGGCACACGTGCTCCACGCGCCGCCCGCCGCAGCGTCCGATGGCGTCCAGGACGCGCAGGGCGTGCCCGGTGTGCAGGGGCTGGCTGACCGGGCCGCGCAGATCGGGCTCCAGGGCGTGGCCGTAACCGCCGTCCTCGTTGCGGTACGCGTCCAGCGCGGTCTCGACCGGGTCGGCGTCGCCGTTCAGGAAGTGGTGGGCGAAGAGACGCTGTTCCAGCACGCGCGCGGTGAGCCAGACGAAGTGCTCGGCGCGGAAGAGCGGGGAGTGCGCGGGGGGCGTCGGGGGGAGTGGGGAAGCTCCTGTTTCGGCCATGCGTCAGACCGTAGGGCGGAAAGCGGTCTCGGCAAGCGGTCCCGGCCGAGGCCCACCCTCAGGGGCGGGATACTGGGGTCATGCGGTTGACGGTCTTCTGGCAGCGGATGGCGGACCATTTCGGTCCCGGGTACGACGACACCTTCGCGCGCGACCACGTCATGGCCGAACTCGGCGGGCGCACGGTGTACGAGGCCCTGGACGCCGGCTGGGACGCCAAGGACGTGTGGCGTGTGGTGTGCACCGTCATGAATGTGCCGCAAGAGAAGCGTTGACGGGTCGTGAACGTGCCGTGGTCCGGGTGCGCACCGGTCATGAACGTGCCACAGGTCGAGCGCTGACCGGTCACGAAGATCGCAGGGGGGCAGCGGATTGTCAGCGGCGTAGGCGAAACTTGCACCGTGGCACCCACTGACGAGACCGACGAGGTCCCCCAGCACGCGTCCCCGTTCGGCACGACGCCGCCCGCCCGGCCCCCGGCCGACGGCGGCGCCGGGGCGAACGCGCGCATGCCGCGCTGGCTGCCGCGTGCGGTGGTGCTCACCCTCGGCCTCTACGCAGCCTTCCAGCTGAGCACGTGGGCCTTCCACCAGCTCACCGGGCTGCTGATCAACATCCTGATCGCATTCTTCCTGGCCCTGGCCATCGAACCCGCGGTGAGCTGGATGGCCTCGCGCGGGATACGCCGAGGAGCCGGGACCTTCCTCGTCTTCCTCGCCGTGATGATCGTGTCCGCCGGGTTCATCACGCTGCTCGGGTCGATGCTCGCGGGGCAGATCATCAAGATCGTCGAGGACTTCCCCGACTACATCGACTCCGTCATCAGCTGGATCAACACGCACTTCCACACCGATCTGAAGCGGATCGACGTCCAGGAGGGCCTGCTCAAGTCCGACTGGCTGCGCAATTACGTCCAGAACAGCGCCACCGGTGTCCTCGACCTGTCCGCCCAGGTCCTCGGGGGACTCTTCCAGCTGCTGACCATCACGCTGTTCTCGTTCTACTTCGCCGCGGACGGTCCGCGGCTGCGCCGCGCGCTCTGCTCCGTCCTGCCGCCCGCCCGGCAGGCCGAGGTGCTGCGTGCCTGGGAGATCGCGGTCGACAAGACCGGCGGCTATCTGTACTCGCGCGGTGTGATGGCGCTGATCTCCGGCATCGCGCACTACATCCTGCTCCAGGCACTGGAAGTGCCCAACGCCCCCGTGCTCGCCGTCTGGGTGGGCCTGGTCTCGCAGTTCATCCCGACGATCGGCACGTATCTCGCGGGCGCCCTGCCGATGCTGATCGCGTTCACGGTCGATCCCTGGTACGCGCTGTGGGTGCTGATCTTCGTCGTGGTCTACCAGCAGTTCGAGAACTACATGCTCCAGCCCAAGCTGACCTCGAAGACCGTCGACGTCCACCCCGCCGTGGCCTTCGGCTCGGTCATCGCCGGCACCGCGCTCCTGGGCGCCGTCGGCGCACTGATCGCCATCCCCGCGGTCGCCACGCTCCAGGCGTTCCTGGGCGCGTACGTGAAGCGGTACGACGTCACGGACGACCCGCGCGTGCACGGCCACCGGCGACGGGTGTCGGGGTCCGGCCTGTTCAAGCGCGCGCGTGATGTCCTGTCCCGGAGGCCCGGGGACCGGGACCCCGGGGACGAAGCCGGTTCCTAGGCGGCGGACGGTCCCAGGTCGGTCACGAGCAGCCGGTAACCGACGTCGATCGTCCCGAGCGTGAGCAGCTCGGCGTACCGCGTCTGCCAGCGGCCGGTTCTCAGGTCGTCCGCGAGCCGGTTCAGCCCCGGCGCGAGCGCGTCGTCGCCGGTCTGGGCCAGCATGGAGACACCCGCGCGTACCTGTGGGTCGAGGTAGGCGTCCGGGCGGCGCCAGTAGGCGGCGCCGAAGCCGTCGACGCAGTCGTGGGGGACGGGGACCGGTTCCTGGCGTCCGCCGCCGAGCAGGTCGAGCAGCTGGTCGACGGGGACGGCCCGGAGGTCGTCGTACGAGGCCACCTCCGGCAGGTAGTCGCGGACGAGCCAGAACCGCTCGCGGAAGACGCGCTGGTCCCAGGTCAGGACGACGATGCGGCGGCGGGCGACTCTGCGCAGCTCCCTGATCCCGGCGTTCAGGTCCGTCCAGTGGTGCACGGTCAGCAGGGCCATGACGGTGTCGGCGGCGTTGTCGCGCAGCGGGAGGTTCTCCGCCACGGCCTGCACCGCAGGCGCCGCTCCCGCCGGACGCTGGCTGATCATGACCTGGCTGGGTTCGACGGCGAGCACCGTCTGCGGAGGCTCGTAGGAACCGGCGCCCGCCCCGACGTTGACCACGTCCTGGGCGTCGCCGAGCGCGGCGTGGATCTGCGCGGCGATGCGCGGATCAGGCCTGCGGGTCCGGGTGTAGGTCGCACCGAGCGTGTCGTAGGTGGCCATGAGGGCAAGTATGGGAGGCGCGGAGGGCCGGACGCGCGGCCCGGGATCCCCGGGGTCGCCGGCTCCTGGACGTAGGCTCGGATGTGCCGCGTGGTGCGCTTGACACGAAAATCGAACATCCATTCTTATGGAGGCGCGGGCGAGGCCCGAGAAGGGTCCGCGGTGGGCATTTGGGCATGGTTCGGATGGATAAGTGCCCGAGTTATCCACAGGCAGGACGGGCGTCGGGGCCCATTGTCAGTGGCAGGCGTTAGCGTCTTTCACGTGAAGCGATCGACTCAAGCAAACCGGGTGGAACCCATGGCAGGAACCGACCGCGAGAAGGCGCTCGACGCCGCGCTCGCACAGATTGAACGGCAGTTCGGCAAGGGCGCGGTCATGCGCATGGGCGAGCGGCCGAACGAGCCCATCGAGGTCATCCCCACCGGGTCGACCGCACTCGACGTCGCACTCGGCGTCGGCGGCATCCCGCGTGGCCGTGTGGTGGAGGTGTACGGCCCGGAGTCCTCCGGCAAGACCACCCTCACCCTGCACGCGGTGGCCAACGCGCAGCGGGCCGGCGGCCAGGTGGCCTTCGTGGACGCGGAGCACGCCCTCGACCCCGAGTACGCGCGCAAGCTCGGCGTCGACGTGGACAACCTGATCCTCTCCCAGCCGGACAACGGCGAGCAGGCCCTGGAGATCGTGGACATGCTGGTCCGCTCCGGCGCCCTCGACCTCATCGTCATCGACTCCGTCGCCGCGCTCGTCCCGCGCGCGGAGATCGAGGGCGAGATGGGCGACAGCCACGTCGGCCTCCAGGCCCGACTGATGAGCCAGGCCCTGCGGAAGATCACCAGCGCGCTCAACCAGTCCAAGACCACCGCGATCTTCATCAACCAGCTCCGCGAGAAGATCGGCGTGATGTTCGGCTCCCCGGAGACCACGACCGGTGGCCGGGCGCTGAAGTTCTACGCCTCGGTGCGCATGGACATCCGCCGTATCGAGACCCTGAAGGACGGCACCGACGCGGTCGGCAACCGCACCCGCGTCAAGGTCGTCAAGAACAAGGTCGCGCCGCCCTTCAAGCAGGCCGAGTTCGACATCCTCTACGGCCAGGGCATCAGCCGCGAGGGCGGTCTGATCGACATGGGCGTGGAGCACGGCTTCGTGCGCAAGGCCGGCGCCTGGTACACGTACGAGGGCGACCAGCTCGGCCAGGGCAAGGAGAACGCCCGCAACTTCCTGAAGGACAACCCCGACCTGGCCAACGAGATCGAGAAGAAGATCAAGGAGAAGCTGGGCGTCGGCGTCCGTCCCGAGGAGCCGACCGCCGAGCCGGGCGCGGACGCGGCGGTCGCCACCCCCGCGGACGACGCCGTGAAGACGGTCCCCGCACCGGCGGCGGCCAAGACGGCCAAGACCAAGGCCGCGGCAGCCAAGAGCTGACGCGGTGACTCGGCGAACCGACTGGGCCGAGTACGCCTACCCGGACGCTCCGCGCGACCGGGGAAGGGGTGCCACCGGCGCCGAGGCCCAGGGCAGTCACGGGGGATACGGCAGTACGCCGTCGTACGGCATGGACGGGGAGTACGGCGGCGGTGTGCCGGGCGACGGCACGCGGTACGAGGGTGCACCGACCGAGGGCGAGCGGCCGGAGGACGGTTTCGGCTACGGAGCCGACTCGGGCGGCGGCCGCTCGCGCCGGGGCGGTCGGGGAGCGCGCGGCGAGGGTGGCTCACGTGGGGGACGTGGGCGCCGGCGGCGCGGCTTCGGAGAGTCGCACGGGGGACCGGCCGACGATCCCTCCGACATGGACGGAGGCGTCTCCTCCTCGTCGAGGGCCGAGAGGGGAGAGCCTTCAGGGGACCCGGTGGAGCGGGCACGGAACATCTGTCTGCGCCTGCTCACCGGGACCCCGCGCACCCGCAAGCAACTCGCGGACGCCCTGAGCAAGAAGGGGATTCCGGAGGAGGCGGCGGAGGAGGTGCTGTCGCGGTTCGAGGAGGTCGGACTGATCAACGACAGCGCGTTCGCCGACGCCTGGGTGGAGTCCCGGCACCACGGCCGGGGGCTCGCCCGGCGGGCGCTCGCCCAGGAACTGCGGACCAAGGGCGTGGACTCCACGCTGATCGAAGCGGCCGTCTCGCAGCTCGACTCCGAGCAGGAGGAGACGACCGCGCGTGAGCTGGTGGACCGCAAGCTGCGTGCCACCCGCGGCCTGGACCGGGACAAGCGCCTGCGCCGGCTCGCGGGGATGCTCGCCCGGAAGGGGTATCCCGAGGGCATGGCTCTGAGAGTGGTGCGGCAGGCGCTCGAGGAAGAGGGCGAGGAGACGGAGTTCCTTGAGGGGGAGGGGTTTTGAGGTGGGGGTTGAGGGGGTCTGAGGTGAGGGAGAAGGTCACCACCCCCAGACCCGCCTCGTCACCAGAGGCACCGCCGACACGGTCCCGCTCTGCTGCGATCCCGACGTCGGCTGAGGCACCTCGACGACGGCGTGCTCTTTACGCCGACGTCACCGGCAATCCCGACGCCCGCCAGGCCTGGAACCCGCCCACCAGATCCGTGGCCCGGTGCAACCCCAGCTGGTGCAGGGACGCTGCCGCCAGGCTGGAGGCGTAGCCCTCGTTGCAGATCACCACGACCCGCAGGTCATGGCTCGTGGCCTCGGGGGCGCGGTGGCTGCCGCGTGGGTCGAGGCGCCACTCCAGTTCGTTGCGCTCGACGACGAGGGCGCCGGGGATCAGGCCGTCCCGGTCGCGCAGGGCGGCGTAACGGATGTCCACCAGCAGCGCCTCACCGCGCTGGGCGGCGTCGTACGCCTCCCGTGCCTCGATCCGGTCGTAGCGCTCGCGTACCTGTTCCAGCAACTCGTCGATACCGACGGGCTGTTCACGTGTTGCGCTCACTGCCAGTCCTCCGGACGCTCCACGTGCTCCAGGCGCAGGACCTGCCCGGTCCGACTGTAACGGCGGATCTGCGGCAGGGGCGGGTAGTAGGCGTGCACCGAGATCGCGTGCTCGTCCGTGGACTCGTTGAGCACCTCGTGGACGTGGTGCTGCCCGAAGGAACGGCCCTTGCCGGTCGACAGCCGCCGTGCCCGGTCCACCCCGTCGGTGAGTTCCAGAGTCTTCCAGCCGTCCGCGGGCAGCCGGGCGGCGAGCGAGTTCTCCTTGAGCTCGCCGGAAGCCGTCACGAAGGCGCCGACGGACTCGGCGTGGTCGTGCCAGCCTGTGCCCGTGCCGGGCGGCCAGCCGATCAGCCAGGCCTCACTGCCGCCGGGACCCTCCAGGCGCACCCAGGTGCGGCCCTGCGGGTCGAGCGGGAGCGAGGAGATCAGTTCGGCGTCGGCAGCGGTACGCCGTACGAAGTCGAGCAGTTCGGCCTGCGTGGGCGCCGACGCGCCGACGGAAGCGGTGGTCGATGGAGCAGGGGAGACAGACACGGGCACCGTCCTGAAGAGCGTTCGCGGAACGCGCGCGACGGCACCACGGGCACGGCACGCGCGGGAGGAGGGATGCGAATCAGAACGACGGACGACACACGCAGCCCGCATAGCGGACCAGGTCCATATGGACCCTCCGCCACAGGCGCACACAGGTGTCGGTCATGAGGCGGATTACAGCATCACGGTGCAGAACGGTCAACTCAGCGTCACTATGTGGAACGCACGCCTGTGCGAGCGCCGCGACCGGCTCGGCACCCCCCTCGTCTCAGCGCGTCCCCGCCCCCGCCTCGGCCTCCGTCTTCGTCGGTCCGCCCACCGTCGCCTCCGCGGCCGCGTACAGATCGGCGGGCCGGACCCCGCTCAGCGCGGTCACCAGGTGGCCGTCGGGGCGTACCAGCAGGACGCTGTGCGCGGCCGCCCCGGGGTAACTCTCCGCGACCAGCAGCTCGGCGGCGTGCGGCAGCGCCGTCACGGCGGCCGCGAGACGCGGCATGACCCCGGCGGTCACCCAGTGCTTGCGGTCCCACACGCCCGTCCCCGGCGCGATCAGGACGACGAGCAGCGCCCCGCGACCGAGCCGGTCCCGGAGTCGTACGAACGAGCCGTCCTCGGCGGTGACCCGCACATCGGCGACCGGCGCCCCCGGTTCCGTGTCCACCGGGACCTCGCCCTCCAGGTGCCGGGGCGCCAGCGGGGAGCCGGCGTACGCCCCCGGCGCACCGAGCACGCCGCGCCCCAGGTGGCCGTCGGCGAGGAGCGCGTCATGGCCCCGGGCCGAGCCGGGGACGTAGGCGCGCAGGCCGCCACCGCCGCGCAGCAGCGGCAGGGCCTGGTCGGCGGCGCGCAGCCGGGCGGCGACGACGCCACGGCGCTCGGCCTGGTAGCTGTCGAGCAGCGCCTCGTGCGGGCCGTGGTGCCAGGCGAGGGCCAGCTTCCAGGCGAGGTTGTCGGCGTCCCTGAGCCCCTCGTCCAGCCCCTGGGTGCCGAGCGCGCCGAGCAGATGCGCCGCGTCCCCGGCGAGGAACACCCGGCCGACCCGCCAGCGCCGCGCGAGACGGTGGTGGACGGTGTGCACACCGGTGTCGAGGAGGTCGTACGGCGGTGTCGGGCCGCCTGTCCAGCCGGCGAGGGTCTCGCGGACGCGGGTCACGAGGAGTTCGGGTGTGACGAGGTCCTTGCCGGGCGGCAGGAGCCAGTCGAGGCGCCACACGCCGTCCGGGAGGGGGCGGCCGCTGACCTCGCCGGCTGAGGGGCCCGAGGTCCGCCACGGCGGCATCCGGTGGAGCAACGCCTCGCCCTCCCACGGAAGTTCCGTACGCAGCGCGGCGACGGCGTGTCGCTCCACCGCCGTACGGCCGGGGAAACGGATGTCGAGGAGTTTGCGGACCGTCGACCGCGGGCCGTCGCAGCCGACCAGGTAACTGCCGCGCCACCACGTGCCCTTGGTGCCGCGGGTGTGCGCGGTGACGCCGGACTTCTCCTGCTCCACGGTGTCGAGACGGCTGTCGACGGCGATCTTGACGAGCCGTTCGCCGGCGAGGGCCTCACGCAGCAGGCCGGTCAGGACGTGCTGGGCGATGTGCAGGGGAGCCGGTTCCACCGGGTCGTCGAAGGTGACCTCGCGCATCACCTGCTTGCGCCGCAATGACCGCCATCCGGCCCAGTGGCAGCCGACCCCGTCGAGCGCGACGCCGGTCAGCCGCTCCATCAGGGCGGCGGTGTCCTCACGGAGCACGACCGTGCGGGCCAGGCGGGGTTCGTCCTTGCCGGGACCCTCGTCGAGGACGACGGACGGCACGTCCTGCCGGGCCAGCGCGAGGGCGAGCGTGAGCCCGACGGGCCCCGCTCCGACGATGATCACCGGGTCCACGGCGCGGCGCCCCCTGCCCGTGGCGGTGTCCCGGGGGACGTGGGTGAACAGAGGGTTGGAGCAGGGTGCACGATCACAGAACGTATGCAACCCATTGCCGGTGCTTGCGTCAAGTGACGGAGGCAGTGGCGATCATGCCACTGCCTCCGCGTCGTTCACGGCACTGGGGCCGGGTCATTCAAGCGACTTGACTGATCATCAGGTCGGTCATGGTTTCTTGCTGAAGGTGAAGCCACCCGGGCCGCCACCCTCGCCGCCGGTCCCGAACGTACCGCCGACCGCCGCCGGGTTCATCTCCTCCATGTCGGTCGCGCCCAGCACCGCACCCGTGCTCTTCTTGCTCCGCCGCAGCCGCTTCTCCAGCCAGCTCGCGAAGCTGGTGAGGAGGAAGTTGACGATGATGTAGATGATCGCAACGACGACGAAGCTCTGGATGACGTTGGCGTAGTTCGCCGCCAGCGTCGCGCGCTCGCTGAGCAGCTCGGTGAAGCCGATCATGACGCCGCCGAGCGCGGTGTCCTTCACGATGACGACGAGCTGGCTGACGATGGCCGGGAGCATCGCGGTGACGGCCTGCGGGAGCAGGATCAGGGCCATCGTCTGGCCCTTGCGCAGGCCGATCGCCTGGGCTGCCTCCGTCTGTCCCTTGGGCAGCGCGAGGATGCCGGCCCGGACGATCTCGGCGAGGACCGCCGCGTTGTAGAGCACGAGGCCGGTGACGACCGCGTAGAGCGGCCGGTTCTCGGTACCGACGTCCGTCGAGCGGGCGTAGACCTCGTTGGCGAACAGCATGAGCAGCAGGACCGGGATGGAGCGGAAGAACTCGACCACCGTGCCGGCCACGCCCCGCACCCAGCGGTGGTCGGAGAGGCGGGCGATGCCGAAGACCGCGCCCAGGGGGAGGGCGATGATCATGGCCAGCGCCGCTGCCTTGAGGGTCTCGCCGAGGCCCGGCAGGAGGTAGGTCGTCCAGGTCTCCGACTGGGTGAACGGCTTCCACAGGGACCACTCCAGCTGGCCCTTGTCGTCCAGCGCCGTCCACACCCACCACGCCAGCAGCAGGAGCAGGGCGAAGAAGACCACCGAGAGGATCACATTGCGCCGCTTGGCGCGGGGGCCCGGAGTGTCGTAGAGGACCGAGCTCATCGCTTCACCGCCAGTCGCTTGCTCAGCCAGCCGAGGATGAGGCCGGTGGGCAGGGTCAGTACCACGAAACCGAAGGCGAAGACCGCGCCGATGAGCAGCGTCTGAGCCTCGTTCTCGATCATTTCCTTCATCAGGTACGCGGCCTCGGCGACGCCGATCGCGGCGGCCACGGTGGTGTTCTTGGTCAGTGCGATCAGCACGTTCGCCAGCGGGCCGATGACCGCGCGGAAGGCCTGCGGCAGCACGATGAGCCGCAGTGTCTGGGTGAAGTTCAGGCCGATCGCGCGGGCCGCCTCGGCCTGGCCCATCGGCACCGTGTTGATGCCGGAGCGCACCGCCTCGCAGACGAAGGCTGCGGTGTAGGCGGTGAAGCCGAGAATCGCCAGCCGGAAGCCCTGGATCTTGAAGTCCGAGGCGCCCAGCGTCACGTGGAAGATGTCCGCGAGACCCAGCGAGCAGAACAGGATGATCACCGTCAGGGGAATGTTCCGGACGATGTTCACGTAGGCGGTGCCGAACCCACGCATGAGCGGCACCGGGCTGACGCGCATCGCGGCCAGCACCGTGCCCCAGACCAGGGAACCGATGCCGGAGAAGAACGTGAGCTTCACCGTCATCCAGAAGGCGCCCAGCAGGGTCGGGTTGTCATAGTCGGAGAGAAAGTCGAACACGATGTCCCGCGCTTCCGGGTGGGTGGCGTACGTGGACGGCACGGCGCGCCGCCGCCGACCTCGCGGTGGACGGCGGCACGCCGATGGACCGTTGCGCTGTTACTGGACGATGTCGCCGATCTTCGGGGCGGGCTCGTTCTTGTAGTTCGCGGGACCGAAGTTGTCCTTGACGGCCTTGTCCCAGCTGCCGTCGCTGACCATCTTCTCCAGGGCCTTGTTGATCTTGTCGACGGTCGCCGTGTCACCCTTCTTCACGCCGATGCCGTAGTTCTCGTTGCTCAGCTTGAGGCCGGCCAGCTTGAACTTGCCCTTGTACTGCGACTGGGCGGCGAAGCCGGCGAGGATCGAGTCGTCGGTGGTGACGGCGTCGACGGTGCCGCTCTGGAGGGCCGCGATGCACTCCGAGTAGCCGCTGTACTCCTTGAGGTTGGCCTTCGGCGCGATGTCGTTCTTGACGTTCTGCGCCGAGGTCGAACCGGTGACCGAACACAGGTTCTTGCCGTTGAGGTCGGTGCCCTTGGCGATGTCCGAGTCCGTCTTCACCAGCAGATCCTGGTGGGCCAGCAGATACGGCCCCGCGAAGTCGACCTTCTGCTTGCGCTCGTCGTTGATCGAGTACGTCGCGGCGATGAACTTCACGTCGCCACGGGCCAGCGCGTTCTCGCGGTCGGCGCTCTTGGTCTCGACGAACTCGATCTGGTCGGGCTTGTAGCCGAGCTCCTTGGCCACGTACGTCGCCACGTCCACGTCGAAGCCGGAGAAGGAACCGTCGGGCTTCTTGAGGCCGAGACCGGGCTGGTCGTACTTGATGCCGATCTTGATCTTGTCGCCGCCGCCGGAACCGGAGCCCGTGTCGCTGTCGTTGTCGTCCCCGCCGCACGCGGTCGCGGTCAGCGAGAGGACGAGCGCAGCGGCGGCCGCCGCGGTGACCTTGCGGAGCTTCATGGTGAACATCCTTTGTGTGAGGAGAGATGCGAGCCGTCGAGGCGGGTGACGCGGGTCTGACGCGCTGTCAGGGGTGGTCAGGGGCCGCTGCCAGTGGTTGCTGTCAGTGGTGCAGGATCTTGGAGAGGAAGTCCTTGGCGCGGTCGCTGCGCGGAGCGCTGAAGAACTGGTCGGGCACAGCTTCCTCGACGATGCGGCCGTCCGCCATGAAGACCACTCGGTTCGCCGCCGAACGGGCGAACCCCATCTCATGGGTGACGACGATCATGGTCATGCCGTCGCGGGCGAGCTGCTGCATGACTTCGAGGACCTCGTTGATCATCTCCGGGTCGAGCGCCGAGGTGGGCTCGTCGAAGAGCATGACCTTGGGGTCCATGGCCAGTGCCCGGGCGATCGCGACCCGCTGCTGCTGGCCGCCGGAGAGCTGCGCGGGGTACTTGTCCGCCTGGCTGCCCACACCGACCCGGTCGAGCAGGGACCGGGCCTTCTCCTCGGCCGTCTTCTTGTCCGCCTTGCGGACCTTGATCTGGCCGAGCATCACGTTCTCGAGCACGGTCTTGTGCGCGAAGAGGTTGAAGGACTGGAAGACCATCCCGACGTCGGCCCGCAGCCGCGCCAGCTCCTTGCCCTCCGCGGGCAGGGGCTTGCCGTCGATGGCGATGGTGCCGGAGTCGATCGTCTCCAGGCGGTTGATGGTGCGGCACAGCGTCGACTTGCCGGACCCGGAGGGTCCGATGACGACGACGACCTCACCGCGGGCGATCGTCAGATCGATGTCCTGGAGAACATGCAACGCGCCGAAGTGCTTGTTGACGCTCTTCAGGACGACCAGTTCGCCGGTTGCGGCCGCGTCTTGCTTGGCCACCGATACTTCGGTCATCGCTCTCGGGCTCCGTCCTCCTCGGTTTCGCAGGACAGTAGTGACCCCACGCGACCTGCGTCATTACCTTTGAGGGGAATCTGAGCATCACGATCCGATAGCAATCGGACACGTGTCGTAGCAGTTGTGAGCAGGCCGCATATCGGCCGGGTAACGGAAGCGGCCCGCAACCGGAACCCACTTGACGCCGTCCTGTTCCATCGGCGTGACTGCAACGTGCACGCGCGCGTGCACGCTTTTTTGTACACAACTTGATCGTACGGCTGATGAAGCGAAGGAGGGCCGGATGAGACTGCTCCTCGTCGAGGACGACAATCACGTCGCCGCCGCCCTGTCCGCGGTCCTGGCCCGGCACGGGTTCGACGTGACGCACGCCCGAAGCGGGGAGGAAGCTCTCCAGGCCCTGGTCCCGGAAAGCGACGGATTCGGTGTCGTCCTGCTCGACCTGGGGCTGCCGGACCAGGACGGTTACGAGGTCTGCGGCAAGATCCGCAAGCGCACCAGCACCCCGGTGATCATGGTCACCGCCCGCTCCGACGTCCGCTCCCGCATCCACGGCCTCAACCTCGGGGCCGACGACTACGTGGTGAAGCCGTACGACACCGGAGAGCTGCTCGCCCGGATCCACGCCGTCAGCCGCCGCACCGCCCACGAGGACGCCTCGGGCGGTGCCGACACCACGCTGGTCCTCGGGCCGGTCCACATCGAGCTGCCGACCCGTCAGGTCAGCGTGGACGGCTCCGTCGTCCAGCTCACCCGCAAGGAGTTCGACCTGCTCGCCCTGCTGGCCCAGCGCCCGGGCGTCGTCTTCCGCCGGGAGCAGATCATCAGCGAGGTGTGGCGCACCAGCTGGGAGGGGACCGGGCGCACCCTGGAGGTCCATGTCGCCTCCCTGCGCGCCAAGTTGCGCATGCCGGCCCTCATCGAGACCGTACGCGGCGTCGGCTACCGGCTCGTCGCCCCGTCCTCGTAGCAGGCTCGGGTGCGTACACGACTCCTCCCGCTGCTCATCGTCCTGATGGCGGCCATGCTGCTGGCGCTGGGCATCCCGCTCGGCATCGGCATGGCCTCGGCCCAGCAGCAGAAAGTGGTCGTCGACCGGATCGACGACACCGCGCACTTCGCGGCCCTCGCCCAGTACGTGACCGGTCCCGACGACGAGCGTCAGGACACGCTGGAGAGCGAACTCGAGAGCTACTACGAGGTCTACGACATCCGGGTCGGCGTCTTCTACCGCACCGACGTGCCCATGGCCAACGCGCCGGCGACCTGGTTCCTCCCCGAGACGGGCGAGGTGCGCGAGGCGTTCGAGGAGGCGCGGCTCAGCCGGCGCAGCCAGAACCCGCACCAGATCTGGCCCTGGGAGCGCACCCGGCTCGTCGTCGCCTCCCCGGTCATCCGGGACGGTGACGTCGTCGCGGTCGTCGTCACCGACTCGCCGACCGGGGACATGCGGTCGCGGATCCTGCACAACTGGCTGGTGATCGGCGCGGGCCTGATGGCCGCGATGCTGCTGGCCGTCGGTGCCGCGCTGCGGCTCACCGGGTGGGTGCTGCGGCCCGTACGCGTCCTGGACGCCACCACGCACGCGATCGCCAGCGGCAGCCTGAAGTCCAGGGTCGCCGCCGCCGGCGGGCCGCCGGAACTCCGGCGCCTGGCCCACTCGTTCAACGAGATGGCGGACAACGTCGAGGACGTCCTGGAGCAGCAGCGCGCCTTCGTCGCCGACGCCTCCCACCAACTGCGCAATCCGCTCGCCGCGTTGCTGCTGCGCATCGAGCTGCTCGCCTTCGAACTCCCGGAGGGCAACAAGGAGATCGCCTCGGTCCAGATGGAGGGCAAGCGCCTCGCGCAGGTCCTGGACGACCTGCTCGACCTCGCCCTGGCCGAGCACACCGACGCGGACCTGCGCATCACCGACATCGGCGCGCTGACCGCCGAACGCGTCGCGGCCTGGGCACCGACCGCCGAGGCCAAGGGCGTGACCCTGGTCGGCGACTGCCCGCCGACCACCGCCTGGGCCGACCCGGTCACCCTGTCCAGCGCGCTGGACGCTGTCATCGACAACGCCGTGAAGTTCACACCCGAGGGCGAGCGCGTCGAGGTGACGGTCTCCTCCAACGGCGAGACGGCGAACGTCGTGGTCAGGGACAACGGCCCCGGCCTCACCGACGAGGAACTCGCCCGCGTCGGCGACCGCTTCTGGCGCAGCGGCCGCCATCAGAACGTCAAGGGTTCCGGTCTCGGCCTGTCCATCTCCCGCGCCCTGCTGGCCGCGGGCGGCGGCGCGATCTCGTACGAGCACCACGAACCGCACGGCCTGAAGGTGACGGTGACGGTGCCGCGGAGCGCCACCTCCGGGTGGACGGTGGCTACGGCTTGACCGAGCGGTAGTAGCGGCGGGCGCCGTCGTGGAGTTGCAGCGGGGAGGTGTAGATCGCCGTGCGCAGATCGACCAGCTGGGCCGAGTGCACCTCGGCGCCGATCTTGTCCCGGCTGCGCAGCACCGTCCGGGTCAGCCACTCGGTGAGCCGGGGGTCGAGGTCCTTGCGGGTGATCAGCAGGTTGGAGACGGCGATCGTCGGGACCGAGTAGCCCTCCTGGACGTCGTAGGTCGACTCCGGGATGTTGGTCGGGCGGTAGTAGCGCATGGCCGCGCCCTGGGTGTGCAGCTTGCTGATGAGGTTGCTGCCTATCGGCACGAACTTGAAGGACTCGCTCTCGGCGAGGGTCTGCAGACCCCGGGTGGGCAGTCCGCCGGACCAGAAGAACGCGTCGAACGTACGGCCGAGGCGGGACGCGTCGTTGATGCCGTACGGCAGTGCCGTGATGTCCTTGTCCGGGTCGATGCCGGCCGCCGCCAGCACGCGGTCGGCGATCAGCCGCACCCCCGACTTGGGCAGGCCCACGGCCACCCGCTTGCCCTTCAGATCGGCGACCGACCGGATGTCGGAGTCCGGCGGGACGATCAGCTGCACATAGTCGTCGTACAGGCGCGCGACACCGCGCAGCCGGGCGGCTTCGGCCGGGTGGTCGAGGGCGTACGTCTCCACGGCGTCGGCCGCCGCGATGGCGAAGTCGGCTTCGCCGGACGCCACGCGCGCGACGTTGTCCTGGGAGCCGGCGCTCGTCTCCAGGTCCACCTTCAGGTCGGGCATGTCCTTGGCGAACTCGTCGCTGAGCTGCTTGCCGTACTCCTCGTAGACGCCGCCGCGCGAGCCCGTGCTGAACGTGATCGTCCCGCCGGGAGGCTCCTCGCCGAGCGGCAGCAGCCACCACAGCAGGAGCCCGAAGGCCACGAAACCGGCGGCCGCGCCCTGAAGCGCCCGGCTCCTGCTGATGCGGGGGAACATGCGGGACATGCGCGCGATCCTGCCAGGCGGGACGCGGTGCTGACCAGGGCGAGGATCACAAGGGTGCGGGGCGGGGAGGGGGCGGCGCCCGATGGATAGGCTCGCCGTATGAGTTCTTCGCCCGCCGATCTCGTCCGTGCCTTCCATCTCGCCATGGGGCTCGACGCCCGCAGCACGCCGACCGCTGTCTCGCCGGAGCTGGCCGCCCATCGCGGTGAGCTGCTCGCCGAGGAGGCCGCGGAGGTGGCCGAGGTATCGGTGGAAGGGCCCCTGGACCGGCTGGCCCACGAACTCGCCGACGTCGTGTACGTCGCGTACGGCACCGCCCTGGTGCACGGCATCGACCTCGACGCGGTCATCGCCGAGATCCACCGTTCCAACATGACCAAGCTGGGACCCGACGGGCGCGTGGCCCGCCGGGCCGACGGCAAGGTGCTCAAGGGGGAGCACTACGAGGCGCCGGATGTGGCGGGGGTGCTGCGGCGACAGGGGTGGGTGCCGGAGGAGAGCGGCCGTTCGGCGGCGGACGAGGTGGCCTGACTCAGTCCACCACCGACGCCTCCTTCGCAACGGGCTCGTCCTCGCGCGCGTGCCCGCGTTCACGCAGCCGCCCCGCCCACCTCGACGCCAGCGGCTCCGTGTAGCGCGCCGTCAGGGGGCCGAGGACGACCAGGATCAGGACGTACGCCGTGGCGAGGGGACCGAGGGACGGTTCGATGCCCGCGCCGACCGCCAGGCCCGCGATGACGATCGAGAACTCGCCGCGGGCGACCAGCGCCCCGCCGGCCCGCCAGCGGCCCTTCTCGGAGATGCCGGCCCGCCGGGCCGCCCAGTAGCCGGTGGCGATCTTCGTCGCGGCCGTGACCAGCGCCAGCGCGAGGGCCGGCAGCAACACGGGCGGAATGCTCGCCGGGTCCGTGTGCAGGCCGAAGAAGACGAAGAAGACCGCGGCGAACAGGTCCCGGAGCGGGCTGAGCAGGGTGTGCGCGCCCTCGGCCACCTCGCCGGACAGCGCGATGCCCACCAGGAACGCGCCCACCGCCGCGGACACCTGGAGCTGCTGGGCGACGCCCGCCACCAGGATCGTGAGCCCCAGCACCACCAGAAGCAGCTTCTCCGGGTCGTCGCTGGAGACGAAACGCGAGATCAGGCGCCCGTAGCGGACCGCGACGAACAGCACCAGGCCCGCCGCTCCCAGCGCGATCGCCAGCGTGAGGCTCCCGGCCATCAGCCCGGCGCCCGCCACCAGCGCGGTGACGATCGGCAGGTAGACCGCCATCGCGAGGTCCTCCAGGACCAGCACGCTGAGGATCACCGGGGTCTCGCGGTTGCCGACCCTTCCCAGGTCGCCGAGGACCTTCGCGATCACGCCGGACGACGAGATCCAGGTGACGCCCGCCAGCACCACCGCGGCCACCGGGCCCCAGCCCAGCAGCAGCGCGGCCGCCGCTCCCGGCAGGGCGTTCAGGGCGGCGTCGACCAGGCCCGACGGATAGTGCGCCTTGAGGTTGGTGACCAGGTCGCCCGCCGAGTACTCCAGGCCGAGCATCAGCAGGAGCAGGATGACGCCGATCTCGGCGCCGGTCGCGACGAACTCCTCGCTCGCGCCGAGCGGCAGCAGCCCGCCCTCGCCGAAGGCCAGCCCGGCCAGGAGATACAGCGGGATGGGGGAGAGGCTGAAGCGGCCGGCGAACCGGCCGAGGAGGCCGAGGCCGAGGATGATGGAACCGAACTCGATCAACAGGACCGCGGAGTGCACCGGTTGCCTCACTCCCGCCCGAGTATCGCGGCGGCGGCGTCCACGCCCTCGCGGGTGCCGACGACGATGACCGTGTCTCCGCCCGCGAGCCGGAAGTCCGGCGCCGGGGACGGGATCGCCTCGGCCCGCCGCAGCACGGCGACGATCGACGCGCCCGTGTCCGTCCGCATCCGGGTCTCGCCCAGCAGCCGCCCGTTCCAGTGCGAGGCCGCCGCGACCTCGATGCGCTCGGCGACCAGCCCCAGGTCGGTGGTGTAGAGCAGGCTCGCGCTGTGGTGGGACGGCTTCAGCGCGTCGATCAGCGAGCCGGCCTCCGCGCCGGTCAGCCGCAGCGACTGGGCGCAGGAGTCGGGGTCGTCGGCCCGGTACACGCTCACCGTTCGGGCGCCGTCGCGGTGCGCCACCACGGACAGATGGCGGTGTTCCCGGGTCACGAGGTCGTACTGGACCCCGATCCCCGGCAGCGGCGTCGCCCTCAGGCGCGGTGCAGACACGTTTCTTCCCCTCATGGTCGGTGATCGTCCCGGTCGGTGGTCGCAGGTACCGGATGGGCATGCTGCCACCGCGCCGTACCGTGGCGACATGGGTGGCGTCACGGATATACGCGGGCGGGGAGACCGGCCGAGTCTGGTAGGGCAGGCATCAGAGGAGAGGGGCGGGAACAGGAACGTGTCGCTGTTCTGGCGGATCTTCTCGCTCAACGCCGCCGGCCTGGTCGTGGCCGCCGCGCTGCTGCTGGGCCCGGTCACCGTGTCGACGCCGGTGACCTCGGCCGAGGCGGTCGTCGTGGTCGTCGGCCTCGCCGCGCTGCTGGCGGTGAACGCGCTGGTCCTGCGCATCGGCCTCGCCCCGCTCAAGCGGCTGGGGCACGCCATGGCCGCCGCCGACCTGCTCCGGCCGGGCGCCCGCGCCGCCGTCGCCGGTCCCACGGAAGCGGCGGCGCTCATCACGACGTACAACACCATGCTCGACCGGCTGGAGGCCGAGCATGCCGCCGGGGCCGGGCGGGCCCTGTCCGCGCAGGAGCGCGAGCGCCACCACATCGCGCGCGAGCTGCACGACGAGGTCGGTCAGACCCTGACCGCCGTCCTCCTCCAGCTCAAGCGCGTCGCCGACCGGGCCCCCGAGGAGCTGCGCGAGGAGGTGGCCCAGGCCCAGGAGGCCACGCGCGCGGGGCTCGACGAGATCCGCCGCATCGCCCGCCGGCTGCGCCCCGGCGTCCTGGAGGAGCTCGGCCTGGCCAGCGCCCTGCGCTCGCTCGCCGGCGAGTTCAGCGCGCCCGGCCTGACGGTGCGTCACCACGTCACCGGCGGACTGCCGCCCCTGACCGAGGAGTCCGAACTCGTGCTCTACCGGGTGGCCCAGGAGGGCCTCACCAACACCGCCCGGCACTCCGCCGCCGACCACGCCGAGATCCGGCTCCAGCCGGTCGCGGACGGCGTCGAACTCCTCGTACGGGACAACGGCAAGGGCGTCGGGGACGCCACCGAGGGAGCCGGGATACGGGGCATGCGGGAGCGGGCGCTGCTCATCGGGGCCGACCTCACGCTCGCGGCAGCTCCGGGTGGGGGAACGGATGTACGACTGCTCGTCCGGGGGAACCGATGACCCCCGTTCGGGTACTGCTCGCCGACGACCACACCCTCGTACGACGGGGCGTACGGCTGATCCTCGACGGTGAGGACGACCTGATGGTCGTGGCCGAGGCCGGGGACGGGGCGGAGGCCGTCGAGCTGGCACGCGCGCGTGAGGTCGACCTGGCGGTCCTCGACATCGCCATGCCCCGGATGACCGGCCTCCAGGCGGCCCGCGAGCTGTCGCGACGGCTGCCGGGGCTGCGCATCCTCATCCTGACCATGTACGACAACGAGCAGTACTTCTTCGAGGCGCTCAAGGCCGGGGCCAGCGGTTATGTGCTGAAGTCCGTCGCCGACCGGGACCTGGTCGCGGCCTGCCGGAGCGCGGTGCGCGACGAGCCGTTCGTCTATCCCGGCGCGGAACGCGCTCTTGTACGGTCGTACCTGGACCGACTGCACCGGGGCGACGCGCTGCCCGCGCGGGCCGTCACCGAACGCGAGGAGGAGATCCTCAAGCTCGTCGCCGAGGGGCACACGTCCAAGGAGATCGGCGAGCTGCTGTTCATCAGCACCAAGACGGTCGAACGGCACCGCGCGAACCTGCTGGCCAAGCTGGGGATGCGGGACCGCCTCGAACTGACCCGGTACGCGATCCGCGCGGGGCTGATCGAGCCGTGAGGCGTGTGGGTCAGTAGCGCTGCGCCTTCGCGACCACGGCGGTCAGCTGCGGTTCCGCCGGTTCCGTGCTGATGGCGAGCGGCTGGGCCTTGGCGCCCGGCTTCAGGTCCTCCGCGCCGACGTAACGCGTCTGCACGACCTTGCCGTCGGGGTCGCGGAAGTCGACTTGGACGGCGTAGGACGTGGTCTTGTCCGTGCTGTTGGTGATGTTCACGACGACGGCGAGCAGTCCGGCCGTCTCGGATCGCGGCTTGCCGGTGAGGGAGACGTCGGCGGTGGCGTTGCCCTTGCCGTCGACGTCCTTGAGGGCGTTCTTGGCGGCCCGGTTGGCGCGCTCGGTCTCCGCGGACACCGAGGCCAGCCATGCCGAGGCCTGGGCGGAGGCGGAGGAGGCGAGGGCCGAGACCGACGCCTTGACCGACTCCTTGACGGAGGCGAGGGCGGAGGGGACCGAACCGGAGAAGGACGCCGTGGCGGTCGCTGAAGCGCTGGACTTGGAGCCGTTGTCGTCACTGTCCGAACTGCACGAGACGAGCGACGCCGCGCTCACCGCTGCCAGGACGAGTCCGGTGAGCGCGGTCGCGGTCCGGCGCCGTGGGGTGGAAGAGAGCATGAGGTCCTCTCGGCGGCAGTTGTCATGATTCGTCACCATCCTGCGGGCGACGGGACGGCCCGGCCACTTCGGCGGGCCCTAATGGCTCGCGTCACCGGGTGGTGTCTAGTGCGACAGGACCCGACGGCTCGCGCTACCGGTCGGCGTTGAGCGTTTCCACCGCCCCGCGCGCGTCGCCGATCGTCGTGTAGTCGACGGCGACGAAGTTCACCGGTCGTCCCCGCTCCCGTTCGCACTCCTCGACCCGGTTCAGGACGTAGTCGCGGGCGTTGACCTCGCCCGCGTCCAGACGGCTGCCGCCGCCCGCGGTGATGAAGTGGTTGAGCAGGAACAACCGCTTGCCGGTGCCGCCCCGGTGCGGCTCACAGCTCATCTGCTCGGGGCGCCGGAAGGAGAACGGCGTCTCCATGCCGTAGCCGTAGAAGTTCCGGTACCACGCGGCCGGGCCGTCGGCCTGCTCGGCGAAGACCACCAGTCGCCGGCCGCTGTCGATCATGTCGCCCAGCGTCGGCCAGGGCTCCGCGGGATCGGCGTCCGGTGTGAAGACGAGGTCGCTCAACCCGGCCCGCGCGAACGCCTCCGCCGTGTCCTCACCCGAGATCGCGTCCTGCACGATCAGGGTCAGCACCTCGGTCGGATGGTCGCGCATCCAGTCGCCGATCTCCCGGAGCTCCGGCACCAGCGGAATCGCGCCGGCCCGGCACACGGAATGGCACAGCCACAGCCCCTCACGGGGCGGGTTGACCCGGTTGACCACGTGGGCGATCAGCGCGCGCTGCTCGGGCGAGAAGTCGGACGCGTTCAGCCGCGCGGTGATCTCGTCGGGCCGCTCCCAGCGGTAGGTGTCGATCTGGAGGGCCCGTACCCCGTCGTCCAGCTGGGTGGTGATGGCCGGGTCCTGGAGCGGGCCGATGAACCGGTCGACGGTGGTCGACATGGCGTTGTGCGAGGTCAGGAAGGCGACCTTGTCGTAGGGCCGGTCGCACAGCCGCACGCTGCCCTCGCACCGGCGCGGCGCCTCGGGCGCGGCCAACGGCACCAGCACGAGACCGGCGAGGGCGAGAGCGCTCGCGCCGGCCGCCAGCGGACGGATGTACGCGGCAGCGGGCGCCGTCCGCAGCCGGGGGCGTACCTGAAGAGCCCACCCGAGCCCGGCGAGCAGCGCCCCCGCCACCAGCGGGACCAGCGCGCTGCCCAGGGCGGCGGCCGTCATGTCGTCGACGGCCGTGCGCTGGAGGTCGTCGACCAGGCGGGCGAGGCCCGTCGGCCAGCTCGCCGGCGGATCGACGAAACGGCCGCCGCCGACAAGACGTACGACCACGACGACCAGAGCCGTCAGCAGGCCACCGGCGGCCAGCGCCCAGCCCAGCAGCATCGGCCTGCGGCCGGGCGCGGCGGAACCGGTGAACCACAGCACGGCCAGGGCGGCGACCAGCAGCGCGGCGGCGACCGCCTCGACGATCCCGAGCCCGACCGCCGTATAGGGGCGAACGCTCCGCAGACCCGCGAGGTCGAGGGGGCGGTCGAGGTTCCAGTGGCTGCCTCCCGCGAGCGTCCGCAGCCGTGCGGCGGCGTCATGGGTGCGCTCGGACACCACCGCGGGTGCCACGGTGGCGAGCACCGTGCCGATGTCCCCGTCGCCCAGGGCCACTTCGACGTCCGGTCGCAGCGCCTCCCGCTGCTCCTCGGGAAGCGCGGCGAGGAGGTCCCGGGCGGCCGTCGCGGCCTGCTCCTCGGTGAGGGGGAGGGCGGGCAGCGAACCGGGGACGCGGCCGGCGACGACGTGCTCCAGGGCGGCCGACAGATCCGCCGAGAACGCGGCGAAGTCCGGCTCGGTCCGGTTCTGCACGGAGGCGACGAGATCGCCGAAGTAGACCTGGGCCAGGTCGTCGACGTTGTCCAGCACCGGGCGCAGGTCCACGGACAGAACGAGGGTGTCCCGGTCGCCGCGGAGGTAGCCGACGGCGTTGCCGATCTGCTCCTGGGTGAGGTCCCGGACCGTCTCCGGCGGCAGCACCAGCTTGATGTTGGAGGTCACCACGGCCTCCGGCACGGGCAGCCCCGCCAGCAGGTTCCGGGTCACCGACGCGGCCTTCGGATCGACCAGGACCTGGTCGTAGACCCGGTCGTACGCCGACTCCTCGTCCAGCACCGAGCCGTAGAAGCCCGCCGACACGACCGTGGCACGCGCCGTGGCCGCCACGGCGACGATCAGCGTGCACAGCACGGCCGCGGCGAAGGCGAGGACGCGCAGCACTCTGCGCGAGGTCACGGAATCCATGGGCCACCTGCTCCTCATGGTGATCTGCCCCTGTGGACCCCGCACCCCGGGGCGCCCCGGCCCGGCGCGAGGCGTTCCCGGGACCGCCTACTCTTGAGGGATGACCATCAGCAGCGACCGGAGCCCGGCAGTGGACGTCTCAGTGCCCAAGACCTACGAAGTTCGTACCTACGGGTGCCAGATGAACGTCCATGACTCCGAGCGATTGTCCGGACTGCTGGAGGAGGCCGGGTACGTGCGCGCGCCCGAGGGTTCCGACGGGGACGCGGACGTGGTGGTCTTCAACACTTGCGCGGTGCGCGAGAACGCCGACAACCGGCTCTACGGCAACCTCGGCCGCCTCGCCCCCAAGAAGGCCTCGCGGCCCGGCATGCAGATCGCGGTCGGCGGGTGCCTGGCGCAGAAGGACCAGGACACCATCGTCAAGAAGGCGCCCTGGGTGGACGTCGTCTTCGGCACGCACAACATCGGCAAGCTGCCGGTCCTGCTGGAACGCGCGCGCGTGCAGGAGGAGGCGCAGGTCGAGATCGCCGAGTCCCTGGAGGCCTTCCCCTCCACGCTGCCGACCCGGCGGGAGAGCGCCTACGCGGCCTGGGTGTCGATCTCCGTCGGCTGCAACAACACCTGCACCTTCTGCATCGTCCCGGCGCTGCGCGGCAAGGAGAAGGACCGTCGCACCGGCGACATCCTCGCCGAGATCGAGGCCCTGGTCGCCGAGGGCGTCTCCGAGATCACGCTGCTCGGCCAGAACGTCAACGCGTACGGGTCCGACATCGGCGACCGCGAGGCCTTCAGCAAGCTGCTGCGGGCCTGCGGCAAGATCGAGGGCCTGGAGCGCGTCCGCTTCACCTCCCCGCACCCGCGCGACTTCACCGACGACGTCATCGCCGCCATGGCCGAGACGCCGAACGTGATGCCGCAGCTGCACATGCCGCTCCAGTCCGGCTCGGACACGGTGCTCAAGGCGATGCGCCGCTCGTACCGGCAGGAGCGTTTCCTCGGGATCATCGAGAAGGTGCGTGCCGCGATGCCGGACGCCGCGATCTCGACCGACATCATCGTCGGCTTCCCCGGCGAGACCGAGGAGGACTTCGAGCAGACCATGCACACGGTCCGCGAGGCCCGCTTCACCAACGCCTTCACCTTCCAGTACTCCAAGCGCCCCGGAACCCCGGCCGCGACCATGGAGGGGCAGATCCCCAAGGAGGTCGTCCAGGCGCGCTACGAGCGTCTCGTCGCCCTTCAGGAGGAGATCTCCTGGGACGAGAACAAGAAGCAGGTCGGCCGCACGCTGGAGCTGATGGTCGCCGAGGGCGAGGGCCGCAAGGACGGCTCCACCCACCGCCTCTCCGGCCGCGCCCCCGACAACCGCCTGGTCCACTTCACCAAGCCGGACGAGGAGGTCCGCCCCGGCGACGTGGTCACGGTCGAGATCACGTACGCCGCCCCGCACCACCTCCTCGCCGAGGGCCCCGTCCTCAATGTGCGTCGCACGCGCGCGGGCGACGCCTGGGAGAAGCGCAACGCCGCCGAGGCGGCCAAGCCGGCGGGCGTGCTGCTGGGCCTGCCGAAGATCGGCGTACCGGAGCCGCTGCCGGCGGCGACGGGGGGCTGCACCGCGCACTGAGGACAGAGGTCCGGGGCTGTACGTGTTCGGCGCCGCACGGCGTTACGCTGCCGATCATGCTTGTCGCCGCCGCAGTCTGCCCCTGTCCGCCTCTCCTCGTGCCCGAGGTCGCCGCGGGTGCCGCGGCCGAGCTGGATGCCGCGCGTGCCGCCTGCACGGACGCGCTCGGCGTGCTCGCCGCCGCCCGGCCGGACGTGCTCGTGGTGGTCGGGCCCGCCGAAGAGAGCGGGCGCGGGACGCACGCCGAGGGCACGCGGGGTTCGTTCCGGGGCTTCGGCGTGGACGTCGACGTACGCCTCGGCCGGGACACGGGTGACGCGGCCGAGTACACGCTGCCGCCCTCGCTGTCCGTGGCCGCGTGGCTGCTGGCGAGGACCGGGTGGTCGTGCGCCCCGGTCGAGGGGCTCGGCGTGGGGGAACCTCTCGCGGCCGAGCGGTGTATTGAAGTCGGAAGGGACATCGCCGCGCGGGCCGAGCGCGTGGCGCTGCTGGTGATGGGCGACGCCAGCGCCTGCCGCACGCTCAAGGCGCCCGGCTACCTCGACGAGCGCGCGGCACCCTTCGACGCGGAGGTCGCGCGGGCGCTGGGCGCGGCGGACGTGGCGGCCCTCGAAGCGCTGGACGCGCGGCTGGCGTACGAGCTCAAGGCCTCCGGCCGGGCCCCCTGGCAGGTCCTCGCGGGCGCGGCCGAGGGGGCGGGGCTCGGCGGGCAGCTGCTGTACGAGGACGCGCCGTACGGCGTGGGGTATGTGGTCGCGGCCTGGTCCTGACCGCCCGCTGCCCTGACGCGGACAGGAAACGGCGGACGGCCGGGAGCGTTGCTCCACGGCCGTCCGCCGATGTGCCGTTCAGGAAGCCGGCGGTGGTGATGACGGGGGCGTGGTCGAGCCGCCCGTACCGTCGTCGGCCTTGTGCGCGAGTCGGTCCATGGCGTCCTTGGCCTTGCCCGTGCCCGTCTGGATCTTGTCGCTGTACTTGCCCTTGGTCTTCTTGTCGACGGCCTGCGCGGCTTTGTCGAGACCGTGCTGGACCTTGTCCCCGTGCTGCTGAGCGAGTCCGGAGACCTTGTCCTTGGCCGGGCCGAGCTTGGCTTTCAAATTGTCCAGGAGACCCATCGTTCACCTTCCCGCGCGGGGGCAGTTACGTGCGGGCGCTCTCGCCGGCCTCGCTGTCGGCCGCCGCCTCGGCGGACTGCTGCTTGGGGATCTCGACGCCGTCGGCGGCACCGGACTCGCCGGACGCCGTCGCCGGCTCCTCGTCCGTCTCCGCCTTCGCCTCCGTCGACGCGGCCGCTTCCTCGGTCTCGGCCCCGCTCTCGGTCTCGGTCCCGGGCTCGGCTCCGGCCTGTGACTGCGCCTCGGCCGGCTCCTTCGCCGCTGCCGGCTCGGTCGCCTCGTCCGACTCGGCATCGGCCGTCAGCGTGGCGGCCCCTGCCTCGGCGGTTGACGTCTCCTCCGCAGTCTTCGACCTCCGGAGAAGTCGTGCGAAAACACCCATATCCGCTCCATACGTTACTCGTGCGGGCGAAATCCCGCGTCGTCCGGTGCGCCCATTTGCGTCGACCGGGGAGCCGCCTCCGCAAACCGGCGGCGAAAACCTCGCAACTGGCAACGACCCCGGACCCGTGCCGTCACGTAACTCGTTCGAGGCCACACCGCGACGTTTGCGAGACTGGGGCGGTGAGCAGCGCACCCCCCGCCCCCCGAGTCATCGCCGTCGTCGGACCGACCGCGGCCGGAAAGTCCGATCTGGGCGTCTTCCTGGCCCAGCGCCTCGGCGGCGAGGTCGTCAACGCCGACTCCATGCAGCTCTACCGAGGGATGGACATCGGCACCGCCAAACTGACGCCCGAGGAGCGCGGCGGCGTCCCGCACCACCTCCTCGACATCTGGGACGTGACCGTCACGGCGTCCGTCGCCGAGTACCAGCGCCTCGCCCGCGAGCGGATCGACGCGCTGCTCGCCGAGGGACGCTGGCCGATCCTGGTCGGCGGCTCCGGCCTGTACGTCCGGGGCGCCGTCGACAACCTCGAGTTCCCCGGCACCGACCCCGAGGTCCGGGCCCGCCTGGAGGAGGAACTCACGCTCCGCGGCTCCGGTGCCTTGCACGCCCGCCTGGCCGCCGCCGACCCCGAGGCCGCGCAGGCGATCCTGCCCAGCAACGGCCGCCGGATCGTCCGGGCCCTGGAGGTCATCGAGATCACCGGCCGCCCCTTCACCGCCAACCTCCCCGGCCACGACTCGGTCTACGACACCGTCCAGATCGGCGTCGACGTCACGCGCCCCGAGCTCGACGAGCGGATCGCGCGCCGCGTCGACCGGATGTGGGACGCGGGACTCATCGACGAGGTGCGCGCGCTGGAGGCGCAGGGGCTGCGCGAGGGGCGCACGGCCTCGCGTGCGCTCGGCTACCAGCAGGTGCTCGCGGCGCTCTCCGGGGAGTGCACGCTGGAGGAGGCCCGGGCCGAGACCGTACGCGCCACCAAGCGCTTCGCGCGCCGCCAGGATTCGTGGTTCAGGCGCGATCCGCGGGTGCACTGGCTCAGTGGGGCTGCGGCGGATCTCACAGAACTTCCCCAGCTCGCACTGGCGTTGGTCGAACGACCGGTTACAGCCTGATCACGTCCTGGCATCGGGACGCTCAGGCCGTCATCCGGCCCGTCGGCGCCGTGCCATCATCGAGCTTCGATCGACCAAGTGGAGTCCGAGTTGGGAGGGCGCGTGGCGATGGAGGCCGGCCCTCGCGACACCGCACGAAGCACCGAGCCCCGCACCGCCGACGGCGGTGAAACGGAGCAGGACGGCGACCGTCTGAGCCCCGACGGGCCCGACGAGACGCAGGGCGGTGTGATCGCCGACGGCCCCGAGCCCGAGGAGATGTTCGCCGACGGCCCCGAGGTCGAGGTCGAACTGCGTCCGCAGCGCCGGATGCGCATCTGGCAGCTCGCCCCGATCGTGTCCCTGGCCGCGCTCGGCTCCCTGATGTTCGCCTTCCCGCTCGCCTTCGACTTCGGCGACAGCGGGGCCGTGATCGCGATGCTGGGCCTGCTGATCTGCTCGTGCGCGGCGGGCTGGGGCATGATGGCCGCGCGCCGGGTGGGATACACGCTGCCGGGGCTGCCGCAGCGGGGTTCGGGCCGGCGCGTGGACTGGCGAGTGGTGCTCCTGTACGTGGTGGTCGTGGCCGCGGTGGTCGCGCTGGCGGTGTTCCGCGTGGCGCGGCTGCGCTGAAGAGGCCTTCAGGGGCGCGGGGCCGTATCGATGTGCGGCTCCGCCGTCTGGGCGCGACCGGCCCCCACCGGCCGGCACGTAGGATCGAGACATGACCACCCGGATCGCCTTCCTCAAGGGCCACGGCACCGAGAACGACTTCGTGATCGTCCCGGACCCCGAGAACGCCATCGACCTGCCCCCGGCCGCCGTCGCCGCCCTGTGCGACCGCCGCGCGGGCATCGGCGGTGACGGCCTGCTGCACGTCGTGCGGTCCGCCAAGCACCCTGAGGCGCAGCACATGGCCGCCGAAGCGGAGTGGTTCATGGACTACCGCAACGGCGACGGCTCCGTCGCCGAGATGTGCGGCAACGGCGTCCGCGTCTTCGCCCGCTACCTCCAGCACGCCGGGCTGGTGACCGAGGGAGACCTCGCTATCGCCACGCGCGGGGGCGTGAAGACCGTGCACCTCGCCAAGGACGGCGACGTCACCGTCGGCATGGGCAAGGCCCGCCTCCCCGAAGGGGACGTCCAGGTGAGCGTCGGCGAGCGCAGCTGGCCCGCGCGGAACGTGAACATGGGCAACCCGCACGCGGTGGCCTTCGTCGAGGACCTCGCCCACGCGGGCACCCTGTACGACGCGCCGCCCTTCAGCCCGGCCTCCGCCTACCCGGACGGGGTCAACGTGGAGTTCGTGGTCGACCGCGGCCCGCGGCACGTCGCGCTGCGGGTGCACGAGCGCGGGTCCGGCGAGACCCGCTCGTGCGGCACGGGCGCGTGCGCCGTCGCCGTGGCCACCGCCCGCAGGGACGGCGTCGACCCGGCGGTGACCGGGACCCCGGCGACGTACACCGTCGATGTGCCCGGCGGCACCCTCGTGATCACCGAGCGGCCCGACGGGGAGATCGAGATGACCGGCCCGGCCGTGATCGTGGCCGAGGGCGAGATCGACCGGGAATGGCTGGAAAGCGCCGCACGTTGACCGAGTGAAAGGTGGGTTCCGGCGGTTCGGAACGCTGGGATCCACAGCCTCACCCGGCACCGGTGATACGAAACGACGGAGATCCGCAGGTCGGGTGGCGCGAAACCGTAAACCTGAAAACCGTCGCTCGAATGGGTGATCCGTTTCACGCTCGACGAGAGGCGGTCAGCCGCGCGTGATGGGCTCGGTAGCATCAAGCACCGGCCCGGACGGGGGACCGATGCCATCCCCTGTGCCGTGTCCGCCCTGGGGCACCCCGTCCGCCGGTCAATGCAGCCGGAGGTGCCCATGAGTGCGGAGGCCACGAACCCCGCGACCCCAGGTCCGGTAACGGGGCCTGCGGCGCGCTGGCGGGCGCGGATCGACCTGCGTCGCCTGGGCCGCGCCGCCCTGCTCGGCCCGGCTGCCCGCGACCGGCTGCCCGACGCCATCGGCCATGTCGCGGAGGCTCACCGCGCCCACCACCCCGACGCCGACCTCGAACCCCTGCGCCGCGCCTGGGTGCTGGCCGAGTCCTCGCACCGCGGCCAGATGCGCAAGAGCGGCGAGCCGTACATCACCCACCCGCTCGCGGTGACCCTGATCCTCGCCGAACTCGGCGCCGAGACCACGACGTTGACCGCCTCGCTGCTGCACGACACCGTCGAGGACACCGATGTGACCCTCGATCAGGTCGGCGAGGAGTTCGGCGCCGAGGTGCGCTACATCGTCGACGGCGTCACGAAGTTGGAGAAGGTCGACTACGGCGCCGCCGCCGAGCCGGAGACCTTCCGCAAGATGCTGAAGGCCACCGGCAGCGACGTCCGCGTGATGTCGATCAAGCTCGCCGACCGGCTGCACAACATGCGCACCCTCGGCGTGATGCGCCCCGAGAAGCAGGCGCGCATCGCCAAGGTGACCCGCGACGTCCTCATCCCGCTCGCCGAACGCCTCGGCGTGCAGGCGCTCAAGACCGAACTGGAAGACCTGGTCTTCGCGATCCTGCACCCCGAGGAGTACGAGCACACGCGCGAGTTGATCGTCGACAACGCCTCCCGCGCGGACGACCCCCTCGCCGAGATCGCCGACGAGGTGCGCGGTGTCCTGCGCGACGCCGACATCCAGGCCGAAGTCGTCATCAGGCCACGGCACTTCGTCTCCGTGCACCGAGTGGCCCGTAAACGCGGCCAGTTGCGCGGCTCGGACTTCGGCCGGCTGCTGGTGCTCGTGAACGAGGACGCGGACTGTTACGGCGTGCTCGGCGAGCTCCACACCTGTCTGACGCCCGTCGTCTCGGAGTTCAAGGACTTCATCGCCGTACCGAAGTTCAACCTGTACCAGTCGCTGCACACCGCCGTCGCCCGCCCCGACGGCCAGGTCGCCGAAGTCCTCATCCGCACCCACCAGATGCACAAGGTCGCCGAGGCCGGCGTCATCGCGCTCGGCAATCCCTACGCTCCTCCTTCGGAGGAGCCCGTCGACGGTGAGCGCGAGGACCCGACCCGGCCCGGCTGGCTCTCCCGGCTGCTCGACTGGCAGGAGGCCGCGCCCGACCCGGACACGTTCTGGTCGACGCTGCGCGAGGACCTCGCCCAGGACCGCGAGATCACCGTCTTCCGGCCCGACGGCGGCACCCTGGGGCTGCCCGACGGCGCGACCTGCGTGGACGCCGCCTACGCGCAGTACGGCGAGGACGCGCACGCGTGCATCGGCGCCCGCGTCAACGGCCGGCTGGCGACCCTGAGCACCGTTCTGCGGGACGGCGACACCGTCCAGCTCCTCATGGGGCAGGACCCGGCCTCGGAGCCCTCCAGAGAGTGGCTGGAACACGCCCACACGCCCGCCGCGCGGATCGCCATCCAACGGTGGCTCGCCACGCATCCCGCGCCCGAGGCTCCCGGGGAGGGCCTGGGCGAGAGCCTGCACGGCACGGTGGACCGCCCTGAGGGCCTCCAGGCCGGCGCTGAGGCGCCTGCCGGGTCCGCCGACGCCCCGGCTGCCGCCGCCCAGCGCACCCGCCCTCGGACGACCGACAGCCCGCCGGCCCGCCCGCGTACCGCTGACGTCCTCGTCGACCAGCCCGGCGCGACCGTGCGTCTGGCCGGCTGCTGCACGCCGGTTCCGCCCGACGACGTCACCGGCTTCGCCGTGCGCGGGGGAGCGGTCACCGTGCACCGCGTCGGGTGTCCGGCGGTCGCCCGCATGAAGGAGGCGGGGCGCCCGGAGGTGGAGGTGCGCTGGGGCGACACCGCGGAGTGCCGGGTGACGCTCTATGCCGAATCGTTCGGCCGCCCCCATCTGCTCGCGGACCTCACCGAGGCCATGGCGCTCGAAGGCGCCGAGATCGTCTCCGCGACGGTCGAACCCCCGAGCCAGCAGCGCGTCCGTCACACCTACACGGTCGACCTCCCTGACGCGGCCCTGCTGCCCGCCCTGATGCGGGCGATGCGGAACGTGCCCGGCGTGTACGACGTGAGCCGGGCGCAGACGCAGGGGGCCTGACGCGGGAGCGGATCGCGGCGGCGCATTGCGGCGCCGGATCGCGGCGGCAGTTTGCGGCACCGGATTGTCGCGGCGTCACCTCGGTCGCACTCGTTCGGGTGGGCCGGGCGCGAGTCGTCGCCGTGGGGGGCGGGTGCGCTGGTAGCGGTGGTGCATGCTGCTCACCCCCCACGCCAGGACGCCCCGGCGGCTCAAGGCGGCCGCGCTGCTCGCCTCCGCCGTCTCCGTCTGCCTCGTCGCCGCGAGCGCCCCCGCCGCCCCGCTGGGTGTCGGCGACCGCCTCTTCCCGCACCTCGGCAACCCCGGATACGACGTGGCGTCGTACGACCTCTCCTTCACCTATCCCGGCTCCAACAGCGAGCCGCTCCAGGCCGTCACCACCATCGACGCCTGGACGACCACCCCACTGGACCGCATCAACCTCGACTTCGCGCACGGCGAGGTCGAGTCCGTCGAGGTCGACGGCGAGCCGGCGTCCTTCGCCGATGCCGGCGAGGACCTGGTGGTCACGCCCGAGGAGGCGCTGCCCAGCGGCAGCTGGATGCGGATCACCGTGAAGCACACCAGCGACCCGGTGTCCGCCGAGGACCGGGACGGCGGCTGGGTACGGACCACCGACGGGCTCGCCATGGCCAACCAGGCCGACGCCGCCCACCTGGTCTTCCCGTGCAACGACCACCCCTCCGACAAGGCGATGTTCACCATCCGGATCACCGCGCCCGACGGCTACACCGCCGTCGCCAACGGGCTGCCGACCGGCGTGGACCGGGCCGCCGGGGCGACCACCTGGACGTACCGCACCCAGCACCCCATGGCCACCGAGCTCGCCCAGGTGTCCATCGGCCGCTCCACGGTGCTGCACCGCGAGGGTCCGCACGGACTGCCGGTCCGCGACGTCGTGCCCACCAAGCACCGCAAGGCGCTCGAACCCTGGCTGGAGAAGACCCCCGACCAGATCTCCTGGATGGAGAGCAAGGTCGGCCGCTACCCCTTCGAGACGTACGGCCTGCTCATGGCCGACGCCGACACCGGCTTCGAACTCGAGACACAGACGCTCTCTCTCTTCGAGAGAGAGCTCTTCACCGAGCCCGCCTACCCGAAGTGGTACGTCGAGTCGATCATGGTGCACGAGCTGGCCCACCAGTGGTTCGGCGACAGCGTCGCCCCGGCCTCGTGGTCCGACCTGTGGCTCAACGAGGGGCACGCCACCTGGTACGAGGCCCTGTACGCCGAGGAGAAGGCCGGCAAGTCCATGGAGGCGCGGATGAAGGCGGCGTACGGCGCCTCCGACCGCTGGCGCGCGGCCGGCGGCCCGCCCGCCGCCCCCAAGGCGCCCGACCCCGGCCAGAAGATCAGCATCTTCCGCCCCAACGTCTACGACGGCGCCGCGCTCGCCCTGTACGCCCTGCGCCAGGAGATCGGCCGCGAGACCTTCGAGCGCCTGGAACGGGTCTGGGTGAGCCGCCACGAGGACGGCACCGCCACGACCGCGGACTTCGTCGCCCTCGCCTCCGAGATGTCCGGGCGCGACCTCGACGGGTTCTTCCAGGACTGGCTGTACGGCGAGAAGACCCCGCCGATGCCGGGCCACCCGGACTGGAAGTCCGTCGCACCGGCGGCGAAGCGGCACGGCGAATAAGGCCGTGACGAGACGCCTCGTCCCGTGCGACCATCTTCGGGTCGGCGCGGCACGGGACACGGGAATCTCCCGGGGTACTCGTGCGTTGTGACCGGTGACGAAGTCACGATCGCCGAATCGGCATCCCCAACGACGTAAGGACCCAATGACCTCCTCTTCATCCTTTTCCCAGGACGAGCAGCGCTTCGCGCACACATACCCCGAAGGCCTTCGGGCCGATGCCCTGATGGAAGAGGACGTCGCCTGGAGCCACGAGATCGACGGAGAGCGGGACGGCGACCAGTTCGACCGCTCCGAGCGCGCGGCTCTGCGCCGTGTGGCGGGCCTCTCCACCGAGCTCGAGGACGTCACCGAGGTCGAGTACCGACAGCTCCGTCTGGAGCGGGTCGTGCTCGTCGGCGTCTGGACCTCGGGGACCGCGCAGGACTCGGAGAACTCCCTCGCGGAGCTCGCCGCCCTCGCGGAGACCGCGGGCGCGCTCGTGCTGGACGGCGTGATCCAGCGCCGCGACAAGCCCGACGCGGCCACCTACATCGGCTCCGGCAAGGCCACCGAGCTGCGGGACATCGTCCTCGAAACGGGCGCGGACACTGTCATCTGCGACGGTGAGCTCAGCCCGGGCCAGCTCATCCACCTCGAAGACGTCGTCAAGGTCAAGGTCATCGACCGTACGGCCCTGATCCTCGACATCTTCGCCCAGCACGCCAAGTCCCGAGAGGGCAAGGCACAGGTCGCGCTCGCGCAGATGCAGTACATGCTGCCGAGGCTCCGGGGCTGGGGTCAGTCGCTGTCCCGTCAGATGGGCGGCGGCAAGGGCGGCGGCCTCGCCACCCGTGGTCCCGGTGAGACCAAGATCGAGACGGACCGGCGTCGGATCCGCGAGAAGATGGCGAAGATGCGCCGGGAGATCGCGGAGATGAAGACCGGCCGCGAGATCAAGCGCCAGGAGCGCAAGCGCAACAAGGTGCCGTCCGTCGCCATCGCGGGCTACACCAACGCCGGCAAGTCCTCCCTGCTCAACCGCCTGACCGGCGCCGGTGTCCTGGTCGAGAACGCCCTGTTCGCGACCCTGGACCCGACCGTCCGCCGCGCGGAGACCCCGAGCGGGCGCCTGTACACCCTGGCCGACACCGTCGGCTTCGTACGGCATCTGCCGCACCACCTGGTCGAGGCGTTCCGCTCCACCATGGAGGAGGTCGGCGAGTCCGACCTGATCCTGCACGTGGTGGACGGCTCGCACCCGAACCCGGAGGAGCAGCTGCTCGCCGTGCGCGAGGTGATCAGGGACGTCGGCGCGGTCGATGTCCCCGAGATCGTCGTGATCAACAAGGCGGACGCGGCGGACCCGCTGACCCTCCAGCGGCTGATGCGGATCGAGAAGCGTTCCATCGCGGTCTCGGCCCGTACCGGCCAGGGCATCGCGGAACTGCTCGCGCTCATCGACAACGAGCTGCCGCGGCCCTCGGTCGAGATCGAGGCGCTCGTGCCGTACACGCTCGGCAAGCTCGTCGCCCGCGCCCACTCCGAGGGCGAGGTGATCTCCGAGGAGCACACCCCGGAGGGCACCCTGCTCAAGGTGCGGGTGCACGAGGAACTGGCGGCGGATCTCGCGCCGTACGTTCCGGCGCCGGCGGCGTAACAGCGGTATGCGTGAAGGCCCGCCCCTCGTCGTGAGGGGCGGGCCTTCCGTAGGTACGGCCTACTTGCCGCCGTACGTCTTGCTCATGTTCTGGTAGATCGCCTCGGCGGTCGCGCCCAGCTGCGGGCCCGCCAGCCAGGTGTTGTCGGCCGGGCCGATCGACGTGTTCGAGACCAGCTTGGTCTCACCGTCGACCACCCGGAACCAGCCGCCGCCCGACGAACCGCCGGTCATGGTGCAGCCGATGCGGTACATCGTCGGCAGCGTCGTGCTCAGCGAGAGACGGCCCGGCCGGTCGATGCACTTGAACATCTTCAGGCCGTTGTACGGGGCCGCCTGCGGGTAGCCCCAGGCGCCCATCTTGGCGACCTCGGTGGCGGAGGGAGCGGAGAAGTCGATGTCCAGCGCGGCGCCGACCGTCTCCTCCAGCGACTTGGCGCCGGACTCCGGCTTCACGTGCAGCACCGAGTAGTCGTACGCCGCCCCGTCACCGCCGGTCTCCGAGCCGCCCGCGATCCACTCGTTCGAGGTGGAGGCCCAGTCCGCCCACCACTGGCCGTACGGTGCGATCTCCGTGGGGTTGGAGTTCGTCAGCTCCGCCTCGGACTTGCCGTAGTCGTTGTAGGCCGGGACGAACATGATGTTGCGGTACCAGCCGCCGCCGCTGCCCGCGTGCACGCAGTGGCCCGCCGTCCACACCAGGTTGGACTTGCCGGGGTGGTTGACGTCCTTGACGACCGTGCCCGAGCAGACGGCGTGCCCTTCGGGGGTGTCGAAGAAGATCTTGCCGACCGGGGCCGCGTTCTCGTGGTACGGCGTCTTCTCCGCGGACGCCTCGACGGGCAGCGGGTCCGGGTCGGTGACGCCCGTGTCGGCCGCCGCGTCCTTCGTCGAGTACGTCTTGTTGGCCTCCTTCGCGGACTTCATCCGCTCCGGCTTCCACAGGCCGTCGATGACCGGGTTGACGAAGTCCTTGGCCTCACTGAGCCACTTGTCCTTGTCCCAGTTCTTCCAGCCGCCGTCCTTCCAGTCGTCGACGTCGATGCCGTGCTTCTTGAGCTTGTCGGCGATGTCGGCCGGGATCTGGATCTTGTCGTTGCCGCTGTCGGCCGCCTGGGAGGTGGTGGCCCCGGGCTTGTCGCTCGCCTCGTCCGAGCCGTTGCAGGCCGTCGCGGTCAGCGCCAGGGCGGCGACCAGACCGGTGGCGGCGAGCGTGCTGCGGCGCCGCTTGGAAGACGTACGGGACGTACGTGTGGAACGCATGGTGCGTTGACCCCCGTTGGAACAGTTGTTGTGCTTGATGGTTGAGCTGATGATCGCGCCGAGGCCGCTCAGGTGTCATGCGCGTGTCACGGCTGGAGAGGTGTCCTCGGGCGCGACACCCCACTATGCCCGTGCAGTTGAGGGCGAACGGCGGCGGAGCGGTGAAGATTTCTTGGGCTCGCCCCGCCGTCGATCACGTCACTGACCGCGCATCACATCACTGGCCGGCGAACTTCTCGCTGACCGAGTCGTACACGCCCTTGGCCACGTCACCCAGCCGCGGTCCGGCCAGCCATCCTGCCGTCACCGGGCCGATCGAGGTGTTGGAGACCAGCGCCGGCTTGCCGTCCGACCCGGTCGCGACCCAGCCGCCGCCCGACGAACCACCCGTCATGGTGCAGCCGATGCGGTACATCGTCGGGTCCGACGCCTTGATCGACAGGCGCCCCGGCTTGTCCTGGCACTGGTACATCGTCTCGCCGTCGAACGGCGCCGCCGCCGGGTACCCCGTCGCCGTCAGGCTCTGGATCTTCGCCGCCGCCGGGGCGTTGAAGTTCACCGGCAGGGCCGAACCGACCGTCTCCTCCAGGGACTTGCCCGAGCCACCCTTCTCCGGCGTCACATGGATGACCGCGAAGTCGTACGAGGCACCGTCCCCGCCCGTCTCACCGCCCTGCTCGATCCACTGGTCCGAGGTCTGCGCCCAGTCACCCCACCAGACACCGTACGGAGCGACCTCCTCCCGGGAGGCCTTCGCCAACTCCGCCACGGACAGGGCGTCGTTGTTGTACGACGGCACGAAGGCGATGTTCCGGTACCAGCCGCCCTCCTTGCCCGCGTGCACGCAATGGCCCGCCGTCCACACCATGTTGGACTTGCCGGGGTTGGCCGGGTCCTGCACGACCGTCGCCGAGCAGACCATCGTGCCCTCGGGGGAGTCGAAGAACACCTTGCCCGCCACGGGGACGCTGTCATGGTACGTAGCCGACACGGCCTTGGCGTCCACTGGCCCCGGCTCCGGGTCGGTCACACCCTGGTCCCCGGAGATGTCGCTGTCGTCGACACCCTTGCCCTGGTCCGGGTCCTCGGCGCCGCGCATCCGGTCCGGGTCCCACAGGCCCTCGATGATCGGGTTGACGAAGTCCTGGGCCTCGCGCAGCCAGTCGTCCTTGCTCCAGTCCTTCCAGGCGCCGTCCTTCCACTTGTCGATATCGATCCCGTGCTCCTTGAGCCGGTCCTTGATGTCGTCCGGGATCGTGATCTTCCCGTCGGAGGAAGCCGACGCGGAGGCGCTGCCCCCTGCCTGGTCGTCGCCCGACTCGCAGGCGGTGGCGGTGAGCGCGAGCGCCGAAGCGAGGGCGACGGCGGCCAGCACGGGGGAGGTTCTGCGGCGCGCGCCCCTTTCCCGGCGGACGGTGAACGACGGCCTTGTGGATCGCATGATCTGACTCCCCCTGAGGTGAACGAACTTGGCGCGACGGCCCTGAGCCCACGCCGAACACGGTCTGATCGCAAGCCGGTTGGCATCGATCCCGCGCCGGCCCCCGGATGCTCCGGGTGTGTGCTCACGGCCTGTTGGAACGGCATCACACACTATGCGCTCGCTGTGGGGGACTTCCCACGGAACGGCAACGGTTCCGTCACGGCAAGGATCTTGAGGCAACCCGTAACCCGGTGCGGCGTCCGGGGTTGGTAGCGGTGGGGGGCCTGCTGTCCGGGCGCGGTCCTCCGGGCCCGTGGCGGGAGTTCGGCCCGGCCGGGGCGTCGGACGACGGCGGGAGGACAGAAACACGTGGCCGAGGCTCTGCACGGCGGATACGTGTCCGAGGGGATCCTGCGGCGCCAGTCGGCGCGCGAGCCGGCGGCGCGCACCTACCCGCGCGCCCTCCCGATCGTGCCCGTGCGGGCGCGCGGGCTGACCATCGAGGGCGCGGACGGTCGCCGCTACCTCGACTGCTGCTCCGGCGCGGGGACCCTGGCCCTCGGGCACAACCACCCCGTCGTGCTGGAGGCGATCCGCAAGGTGCTCGACTCCGGCGCGCCACTGCACGCCCTGGGCCTCGCGACCCCTGTCGAGGACGCCTTCCGCACCGAGCTGTTCCGCACCCTGCCGCCAGGTCTCGCCGACCACGCGCGCGTGCAGTTCTGCGGGCCGGCCGACACGGATGCCGTGGAGGCCGCGTACAGGCTCGTCAGGGCGGCGACCGGGCGCACGGGGATGCTCGCCTTCACCGGCGCCCGCCACGGCATGACCGACGTGGCTCTGACGGCCGCGGGGGACCCGGCAGCCGTACGGGCCGCACGGCTGCCCTACCCGCAGGACTACCGCTGCCCTTTCGGCGTCGGCGGCGCACAGGGCGCCGAACTCGCCGCCCGCTGGACGGAGTCCGTCCTCGACGACCCCGCCTCGGGCGCGAACGGTGCCGCCGGGATGATCGTCGAACCCGTTCAGAGCGAGGGCGGAGTGATCCCGGCGCCGGACGCCTGGCTGCGGCGTCTGCGCCGGCTCACGGCCGACCGGTCCATCCCGCTCATCGCCGACGAGACCCGAACGGGAGTCGGCCGCACCGGCGCCTTCTGGGCCGTGGAGCACAGCGGGATCACTCCCGACGTGATGGTGCTGTCCAAGGCCATCGGAGGCAGCCTCCCGCTCGCGGCCGTGGTCTACCGCGACGACCTCGCTGCCCATCAACCCGCCGCCCCCGCAGGCGCGTTCCGCGGCAACCAACTCGCCATGGCCGCAGGAACGGCCACCCTCGCCCACGTCCGCGAGAACCACCTCGCGGAACGCGCCTCCCTCCTGGGAGCCCGCATGCTCGCCCATCTCCGCTCCCTGCAAGGACGGTTCGCGTGTGTGGGGGACGTGCGGGGGCGGGGGCTGATGCTCGGGGTGGAGCTGGTGGAGCCGGTGGAGCGGGAGGTTGGGGGCGCGGTCGGTGTGTGGGGTGGGGTGGGGGACCGTGGGGTGGGAACGGGGACGGGAACGGGAACGGGGGGCGATTGTGCGTCGTGGGGTGTGGGCGCGGGTCCGGGGGCGGATGAGGGGGCCGGTGCGGGTGCGGGGGTCGGTGCGGGTGCGCGGGCCGGTGTCGGCAATGGCGTCGGTGCAGGTGGGGGCGGCGCTGGTGTGGGCGGGGTCGACTCCGCCGTCGGCCCTGGACTCGCCGCTCCCGAACTTGCCGTCGCCGTACAGCGGGAGTGCCTGCGCCGCGGTCTGATCGTCGAGCTCGGCGGACCCAGGGGGAATGTCGTCCGCCTCCTCCCGCCGCTGACCATCACTGACGAGCAGGCGGAGGCGGTGCTCGACCGCTTGTCCGACGCGGTGGAAGCCGCCGCCCATGACCACACTTCGCGCGGGGAGAGACGGTCGGGACAGCGCCCGCAACCGAAGCGGAGGCGGCTGGCGCAGCGGCTTGAGCGAGAGCTGGTGCAGCACTCGCCACCGCATCAGCGAGATCGCCCAGATGGCCCAGATCGCCCATGTCGCCCAGATCAACCAGATCATCCAGATCAATGACATCCCCACCTCCATACGAACCCCGGCACACCCTCCGCGCGAACCCCTAGGAACCCGGCCTCACAGATCACCGCACCCCTCTACCTGCACACCCCTTCCTGCCCCGCTCACAAGGAACAGCCTTGGACACCACCCCGACCCCCGAAGGCCCTAGCCACACGCCGACATCAGGCCGCGCCACGATGGAGCCTCCCCACCAGACCGAGCCGGGGTCGGGTGCTGGACCGACAGGCGCCTCCGGGATCCGCTCGCGGGAACGAGTCCCGGAGCAGGGCCGTGGGCGGCGGGACGGGGAGCGAGACCAGGAGCGGACACGGGTACCGGGGGCCGATGACGACCAGGCCGCGAGGGAGCGGACCATCACGGCGGGAGTCGAAGCCTCCGGCGACCAGCCGACGACAGACCCAGGCGGAACGTCCGCACCGATGAGCCACCCGCGTCCACCGGCGCCCCACCTGAACGCCGACTGGTTGCGCGGCGCCACAGCGGACCCCCTGGACCATCCCGACCCGCACACCGCCGCCGAGTCCGCCGCCGTGGAGAACCTGCTGCGCTGCTGGGTACGCGAAGCCGACCTCCCCGCCCCCACCCACGGGACCCTCCGCATCCCGCTCCTCGCCAGCGGAACGGCCCTGCTGGCCCCCGTCCACTACTGGTCACCGACGGGCTGGCACCGCTTCGGCCCACCGAAACTGGCCGGCGCCCCCGAACAGTCGCCGCCTCTCGACGCCGTGACCCTCGCCGCGCTGCTGGCGAGAGAGCCCTCAGAAGACCGCCCGGCGGACACGTCCTCCACGTCTGCCGGCACACCCTCCGCCCCCGCCACCACGGTCGGAGCTCAGCCCGCCACCACGGTCGGGACTCAGCCCGCCACCACGGTCGGGACTCACCCCGACGCTACGGTCGGAGCTCAGCCCGCCACCACGCTCGGGACCCATCCCGACGCTACGGCCGGAACTCGTCCCGCGGCCGCGGCCACAGCCACAGACGGCACCGACCTCGTGGCCCGCGTCGCTGACTCCGTGCGCCGTACCGCCAGCTTCATCCGCGAGCGCAGGGAGCATCCTTTGGAGGAGCCCGACCTGTTCCTCGCGGCCGAACAGGCTCTGGTGCTCGGCCATCCCCTGCACCCCACACCGAAGAGCCGCGAGGGCCTGACCGACACCGAAGCGCGGCTGTACTCACCCGAGTTGCGCGGTGCCTTCCCCTTGCACTGGATCGCTGTCGCCCCCTCCCTCCTGGCCACCGACTCGGCCTGGACCGAGCGCGGACGCCTCATTCCCGCCCCTCAACTCACCGCACGTCTAGCCGGATCGGGGCTACCGCTCCCCGACGGTCACGCGGCTCTGCCACTGCACCCTTGGCAGTTGCGGGAGGTCCGGCACGACCCCGCGACCGCCGCACTGTTCGACGCCGGACTGCTCCGCGATCTCGGAACGCACGGCTCTCCCTGGCACCCCACCTCCTCCGTACGCACCCTCCACCGGCCCGGCGCGTCAGCCATGCCCAAACTGTCGCTCGGCCTGCGCATCACCAACTCCCGTCGTCAGAACCTCCGCAAAGAACTCCATCGAGGCGTCGAGGTCCACCGGCTGCTGCGCAGCGGACTCGCCAAGCAGTGGCAGGCCGTGCACCCCGGCTTCGACATCGTCCGCGATCCGGCCTGGCTGGCCGTCGACGGACCGGACGGCAGGCCTGTGCCGGGCCTCGACGTGATGATCCGGCACAACCCCTTCTCCCCTGCTGACGATGTCTCGTGCATCGCCGGACTCGTGGCGCCAAGGCCTTCCGCTGGGCCGACCGGTGCCGGTGCGGGGCCGGCCGTGGACCAGCCGGCCATGCGATCCCGGCTGGCCGAGGTCGTCACCCGCCTCGCGAGCCGCACGGGGCGACCTTTGGGCGCCGTCGCCGCCGAGTGGTTCCTGCGCTACTTGGAGCAGGTGGTGCGCCCGGTGCTGTGGTTCGACGCGGAGGCCGGCATCGCCCTGGAGGCACATCAGCAGAACACATTGGTCCTTCTGGACGGCGACGGCTGGCCCGTGGGCGGCCGCTACCGGGACAACCAGGGCTACTACTTCCGCGACTCGCGGCGCGCCGAACTCGACGCCCGGCTGTCCGGTATCGGCGAGCAGAGTGACACCTTCGTCTCCGACGAGGTCACCGACGAACGTTTCGCGTACTACCTCGCCATCAACAACGTCCTCGGGCTCATCGGTGCCTTCGGTTCCCAACGCCTCGCCGACGAACGTCTGTTGCTCGCCGCCTTCCGCCGTTTTCTGGGCGATGTCGCCTCCGGACCCGCTCGACTGCGCACGACGCTGCCCGCCCGCCTGCTGGATTCACCGGTCCTGCGCTGCAAGGCCAACCTCCTGACCCGACTGCACGGACTCGACGAACTCGTCGGCCCGGTCGACACCCAGTCCGTCTACGTCACCATCGCCAACCCCCTTCACACCTGACCCCCTTCGCCCCGACCACCCAGTCGTTTCTGGGCGGCGTCCACTCCACCGGCAATACCTGTCATGCGTCTCATTTCTGTCCGTTCATTCCTGAGGAACATGCCCCGACCCGTCTCCTGAGAGGAGCGCCGCCGTGCCGTCCACCGACGCGAGCGCCAACGCCACCACCGCCCCCGCCCCGACCGTCGATGCCGGTGCGGCCGCCGGCACCGACCTCGGTCCGGTCGAGGCCTTGGGCACGGACTGTGAGGACACGCTCGAACTGCGCCTGCCCGACGCATTCCTCGCCCTCATCGCCGAGGAGGCCGCCGATGCGGATGCGGAACCGGGCGGTGAAGGGAGCCGGGCGCAGTTCAGCGCGGGCGCCCCGCACCGCGACGACCTCCTCGACGGAGTGGCCGACTGGGGCCCGGTGAACACACCCGTGGGCGTGTTCCACCTCGTTCCCGTACATGCCGAGCGGGATCTTCCGCTCCTCGGCCGTTGGATGAACGACCCCGCCGTCGCGGAGTTCTGGGAGCTGGCCGGGCCCCAGAACCGGACGGAGGACCATGTGCGATCCCAGCTCTCCGGCGACGGGCGCAGCGTGCCCTGTCTCGGCATGCTGGACGGCACGGCCATGAGCTACTGGGAGATCTACCGGGCCGACCTCGATGCCGTGGCCCGCCACTATCCCGCCCGACCTCATGACACCGGAATCCACCTCCTCATCGGAGCCGCCGCCGACCGCGGCCGAGGGCTCGGCAGCGCGCTCCTCAGAGCCGTCGCCGATCTCGCGCTGGACAAGCGGCCCGCCTGCGCACGCGTCATCGCGGAACCCGACCTTCGCAACATCCCCTCCGTCTCCGCCTTCCTCAGCGCCGGTTTCCGCTTCTCCGCCGAGATCGATCTGCCCGAGAAGCGAGCGGCCCTGATGGTCCGCGACCGGTCGCTGCGCGATGTGCTGTGACGCGACACCACTGCGCGATGTGCTGTGACGCGACACCGGTCGATGTCACCTCGCGTCACATCGTCATCACTTTTGGTACACCGCTCGGGCCGATCCGGTTCCCGATCGCGAGACAGCTTTTTCCAGCCGAGCGGATTCCGCCGAAACCCGGCATGCGTAGACACAGTCGGTCGGTGTTGACCGCAAGCGACCGATTCCGACCTCAGTCGCCCCTGAACGACCCCAACCCGATCGTGCCCCTGTTCTCACCGAGGCCCGAACCAGCCCCTCGTCTCACCCTTGACCACTCGTTTGTCAGTGCCGGGCCGTAGGGTTGTCGCGCTATGACGAAGCCCTCACTCCCCGAACTCCTGCATGCTGCCGTCACTGCCGTCGGCGGCACGGAGCGCCCCGGTCAGGTGACCATGGCCGAAGCCGTCGCGGAAGCGATCGACGACGGCTCCCATCTGCTGGTCCAGGCCGGCACCGGCACCGGAAAGTCGCTGGGCTACCTCGTGCCCGCGCTCGCGCACGGGGAGAGAGTCGTCGTCGCGACCGCCACCCTGGCCCTCCAGCGTCAGCTCGTGGAGCGTGACCTGCCCCGCACGGTGGACTCCCTGCACCCCCTGCTGCGCCGCCGCCCGGAATTCGCGATGCTCAAAGGCAGATCGAACTATCTGTGTCTGCACCGACTGCACGAGGGCGTGCCGCAGGACGAGGAGGAGGGTCTCTTCGACCAGTTCGAGGCGGCCGCCCCCACCAGCAAGCTGGGCCAGGACCTGCTGCGGCTGCGGGACTGGTCGGACGAGACGGAGACCGGCGACCGGGACGACCTCACACCCGGCGTCTCCGACCGGGCCTGGGCCCAGGTGTCGGTGTCGTCGCGCGAGTGCCTGGGTGCGACGAAGTGCGCCTACGGCGCCGAGTGCTTCGCGGAGAACGCCCGTGAGCGCGCCAAGCTCGCCGAGGTCGTCGTCACCAACCACGCGCTGCTCGCGATCGACGCGATCGAAGGCGCCCCGGTCCTCCCGCAGCACGAGGTGCTGATCGTCGACGAGGCGCATGAACTGGTGTCGCGGGTCACCGGCGTCGCCACCGGCGAGCTCACGCCCGGCCAGGTCAACCGCGCGGTGCGCCGCGCGGCGAAGCTCGTCAACGAAAAGGCCGCAGACCAGCTCCAGACCGCCGCCGAGGGCTTCGAGCGGCTGATGGAGCTCGCCCTTCCCGGCCGTCTAGAGGAGATCCCGGAGGACCTCGGCTACGCGCTCATGGCCCTGCGTGACGCGGCCAGGACCGTCATCTCCGCGATCGGCACCACCCGCGACAAGTCCGTCCAGGACGAGGACGCCGTCCGCAAGCAGGCCCTGGCCTCCGTGGAGACCGTGCACGACGTGGCGGAGCGGATCACGAACGGCTCCGAGTGGGACGTCGTCTGGTACGAGCGCCATGACCGCTTCGGCGCGTCCCTGCGCGTCGCCCCCATGTCGGTGTCGGGCCTGCTCAGGGAGAAGCTGTTCGCGGACCGCTCGGTCGTCCTGACCTCGGCGACGCTGAAGCTGGGCGGCGACTTCAACGGAGTGGGCGCTTCCCTGGGACTGGCCCCCGAGGGCACCGAGGGTGACGACCTCCCGCAGTGGAAGGGCGTCGACGTCGGATCGCCCTTCGACTATCCGAAGCAGGGCATCCTCTACGTGGCCAAGCACCTCTCGCGCCCCGCGCGGGACGGCGACCGCGCGGACATGCTCGACGAACTGACCGAGCTGATCCAGGCGGCCGGCGGCCGCACGCTGGGCCTGTTCTCCTCGATGCGGGCCGCCCAACTCGCCGCTGAGGAACTGCGCTCCCGTATCCCCGAGTTCCCGATCCTCCTCCAGGGCGAGGAGACCCTCGGCGAGCTGATCAAGAACTTCGCGGCCGACCCGAAGACGTGCCTGTTCGGCACGCTCTCGCTCTGGCAGGGCGTGGACGTCCCCGGCCCCAGCTGCCAGCTGGTCGTCATGGACAAGATTCCGTTCCCGCGGCCCGACGACCCGCTGATGAGCGCCCGCCAGAAGGCCGTTGAGGACGCGGGAGGCAACGGCTTCATGGCGGTCGCCGCCACGCATGCGGCGCTGCTCATGGCCCAGGGCGCCGGCCGTCTCGTACGGGCGTCGGGGGACCGTGGTGTGGTGGCCGTACTGGATCAGCGACTCGCGACCGCGCGGTACGGGAGCTATCTGAAGGCGTCACTGCCCGACTTCTGGTACACGACGGACCGTAACCAGGTCCGGAAGTCGCTGGCCGCGATCGATGCGATGGCGAAGCAGGCGGAGTGAGAGGGCGTGGGTTTGCCTGGCCGGCACCGGCCAGGCAAACCCACGCCCCAGGCGTCCGAAGACGCCGCACAGCACAGGGCCCCGGAACCGGCGCAGGGGTCCCGGGGCCCGGTCAGGGGGCGGACCTCGAAGGGGCCTGCCCGCCGCAGCCGTCACACGCGGCGCAGCACCGCCACCACCTTGCCGAGGATGGTCGCGTCGTCGCCGGGGATCGGCTCGTAAGCCGCGTTGTGCGGGAGGAGCCAGACGTGGCCGTCCTCGCGCTTGAAGCGCTTGACGGTGGCTTCGCCGTCGAGCATGGCGGCCACGATGTCGCCGTTCTCGGCGACCGGCTGGCGGCGGACCGTGACCCAGTCGCCGTCGCAGATCGCGGCCTCGATCATCGAGTCGCCGACGACCTTGAGGACGAACAGCTCACCGTCACCGACGAGCTGGCGCGGGAGAGGGAAGACGTCCTCGACGGACTCCTCCGCGAGGATCGGGCCACCGGCGGCGATGCGGCCGACGAGGGGGACGTACGACGCGGCGGGCTTGCCGGCGGTGTCCGTGGGCTGCACGGAGGCGGCCTGGTCGGAACCGCGCACCTCGTAGGCGCGCGGACGGTGCGGGTCGCGGCGCAGGAAGCCCTTGCGCTCCAGTGCCATGAGCTGGTGTGCGACCGAGGACGTGCTGGAGAGGCCGACCGCCTGTCCGATCTCCCGCATGGACGGCGGGTAGCCGCGCCGCTGCACGGAGTCCCTGATGACCTCGATCACCCGGCGCTGTCGGTCGGTGAGTCCCGAGCTGTCGGCGCGGATGCCTGGAGGTCGGCCCGGCAGGGAGCGCTTGTGTCCCTCGGGATTCACGGCTTCGTTCATCGCATGCACCGGCTCGAGTCGGCCCTGGGAGCGGTCCTGGGCAGTGATGGTGGCACTGTCTGCGGTGGTGGTCACGTCGGCCCCTCTCGATGGTCTCCCTGCTGGACAACGGTAGTTGCTTTCGAAAGGTTGCGCCAAACACACGTTCGAGTGAAAAAGTCTGGTTCACCTGACGTGATCATGTGCCTGGGTGTATAGCCAACGCGGCGCCTGGCGGACAAAAGGGCCCTTTGTTGTACTCTTCACCGCCGGGTGACGACGTCGTGGGTCGTTGACCCAGTCTGCCATCCGGCGTCCCGTCAACCGGGATGCGGCCCTCATCTGCGCGGGAGTCCCACGTCCTCTCCGTGTGGCGCCCACGGTATCTCCGCATGCGCCGCAGCGGTACGCCTGTGCACGGCCATGTCCCGCGTGGCGCCTAGGGCATGCGGCACATGCCAATACGAGAGCAACACGCGCGTACGGCGTGTTTGCGGTGACGATCCCTACATCTAGTGCTTGGATTGCTACAGCAGCCCAGAAGTTGTGGTCCCCCGGGTCTCCGCGGCCTCTGAGATCGCCTATGCTTGGGGCTGCTTCGAGGGGCCCATGGGCCCCGGCGAGGCTATTGAGTCTGCTGTGAGGAGGGTTGGGAGTTCATGCACTGCCCCTTCTGCAGGCACCCCGACAGCCGCGTCGTCGACAGTCGTACGACCGACGACGGCACGTCGATCCGCAGGCGCCGCCAGTGTCCGGACTGCTCCCGTCGTTTCACGACCGTGGAGACGTGTTCGCTCATGGTGGTCAAGCGGTCCGGAGTCACCGAGCCTTTCAGCCGTACCAAGGTCATCAACGGCGTGCGCAAGGCATGCCAGGGACGGCCTGTCACCGAGGACGCTCTCGCCCAGCTCGGCCAACGGGTCGAGGAGGCGGTGCGGGCCACCGGAAGCGCCGAGCTGACCACCCATGACGTGGGGCTGGCCATACTCGGCCCGTTGCAGGAGCTCGATCTGGTCGCCTATCTGCGATTCGCCTCCGTCTACCGGGCGTTCGACTCGCTCGAGGACTTCGAGGCCGCGATCGTGGAACTGAGGGAGGCGACGGGGCGTCCCGACGTGGACGCGGACGTGGGGAGCCAGGAAGACGACCGCGGGGCGGGAGAGGCCGTATCGGTCCCCGAGCCCGCGGGTGCCGCCGACTGATCAGTGGGGCGGCCCGGTCGTCGGAGCCCGGGTCGGCCGGACGGCGGCGACGAAGACCTGTTGCGGGCGGTAGTGAGTGGGTGCCCGCAATACAAGACAGAACACCGTGCCACGGGAACATCGGGGCACTTCAGGGCGTTTTCGCCCGTACCAGGGAGGCGGCATGACAGAGACGGCGAGCGGTCCGGCACGAGGTTCCCGAGCCAAGGGCACCAAGGCCACCAAGGGACTGCGTATCGAGCGCATCCACACCACCCCCGGCGTGCACCCGTACGACGAGGTCCAGTGGGAGCGTCGTGACGTCGTCATGACCAACTGGCGCGACGGCTCGGTCAACTTCGAGCAGCGTGGCGTCGAGTTCCCCGACTTCTGGTCGGTGAACGCGGTCAACATCGTCACCAGCAAGTACTTCCGCGGTGCCGTCGGCACCCCGCAGCGCGAGACCGGCCTCAAGCAGCTGATCGACCGCATCGTGAAGACGTACCGGAAGGCCGGCGAGGACTACAAGTACTTCGCCTCGCCCGCCGACGCCGAGATCTTCGAGCACGAGCTGGCGTACGCCCTCCTGCACCAGATCTTCAGCTTCAACAGCCCCGTCTGGTTCAACGTCGGAACGCCCCAGCCGCAGCAGGTCTCCGCCTGCTTCATCCTGGCCGTCGACGACTCCATGGAGTCGATCCTCGACTGGTACAAGGAAGAGGGCATGATCTTCAAGGGCGGTTCCGGCGCCGGCCTGAACCTCTCCCGGATCCGCTCCTCCAAGGAGCTGCTGTCCTCCGGCGGCAACGCCTCGGGTCCCGTCTCCTTCATGCGCGGTGCCGACGCCTCCGCGGGCACCATCAAGTCCGGTGGCGCCACCCGCCGCGCGGCCAAGATGGTCATCCTCGACGTCGACCACCCCGACATCGAGGACTTCATCGAGACCAAGGTGAAGGAAGAGGAGAAGATCCGCGCCCTGCGCGACGCGGGCTTCGACATGGACCTGGGCGGCGAGGACATCACCTCCGTCCAGTACCAGAACGCCAACAACTCGGTCCGCGTGAACGACGAGTTCATGAAGGCCGTCGAGCAGGGCGGCAAGTTCGGCCTCCGCGCGCGGATGACCGGTGAGGTCATCGAAGAGGTCGACGCCAAGGCCCTGTTCCGCAAGATGGCCGAGGCCGCCTGGGCCTGCGCCGACCCGGGCATCCAGTACGACGACACCATCAACCACTGGCACACGTGCCCGGAGTCCGGCCGTATCAACGGCTCGAACCCGTGCAGCGAGTACATGCACCTGGACAACACGTCCTGCAACCTCGCCTCGCTGAACCTGATGAAGTTCCTCAAGGACGACGGCAAGGGCCACCAGTCCTTCGACGTCGAGCGCTTCTCCAAGGTCGTCGAGCTCGTCATCACCGCGATGGACATCTCCATCTGCTTCGCGGACTTCCCGACGCAGAAGATCGGCGAGAACACGCGCGCGTTCCGCCAGCTCGGCATCGGCTACGCCAACCTCGGCGCCCTGCTGATGGCGACCGGCCACGCCTACGACTCCGACGGCGGCCGTGCCCTCGCCGGCTCCATCACCTCCCTGATGACCGGCACGTCGTACAAGCGTTCCGCCGAACTCGCCGCGGTCGTCGGCCCGTACGACGGCTACGCCCGCAACGCGCAGCCGCACCTGCGGGTCATGAAGCAGCACGCGGACGAGAACACCAAGGCCGTCCGCATGGACGACCTGGACACGCCGATCTGGGCCGCCGCCACGGAGGCCTGGCAGGACGTGCTGCGTCTCGGTGAGAAGAACGGTTTCCGTAACTCCCAGGCGTCCGTCATCGCCCCGACCGGCACCATCGGTCTGGCGATGTCCTGCGACACCACCGGTCTCGAGCCCGACCTCGCGCTGGTCAAGTTCAAGAAGCTCGTCGGCGGCGGCTCGATGCAGATCGTCAACGGCACCGTGCCGCAGGCCCTGCGCCGCCTGGGCTACCAGGAGGAGCAGATCGAGGCGATCGTCGCCCACATCGCCGAGAACGGCAATGTCGTCGACGCCCCCGGCCTCAAGCACGAGCACTACGAGGTCTTCGACTGCGCCATGGGCGAGCGCTCCATCTCCGCGATGGGCCACGTCCGCATGATGGCCGCGATCCAGCCCTGGATCTCCGGTGCCCTGTCCAAGACGGTCAACATGCCGGAGTCGGCGACCGTCGAGGAGGTCGAGGAGATCTACTTCGAGGCGTGGAAGATGGGCGTCAAGGCGCTCGCCATCTACCGCGACAACTGCAAGGTCGGCCAGCCCCTCTCCGCCAAGACCAAGGAGAAGGAGAAGGCCGAGGTCACCGCCAAGGCCGAGGCGACCATCCGCGAGACGGTCGAGAAGGTCGTCGAGTACCGCCCGGTCCGCAAGCGCCTCCCCAAGGGCCGTCCCGGCATCACGACGTCCTTCACGGTCGGCGGCGCCGAGGGCTACATGACCGCCAACTCCTACCCGGACGACGGTCTCGGCGAGGTCTTCCTGAAGATGTCGAAGCAGGGCTCGACCCTCGCGGGCATGATGGACGCCTTCTCGATCGCGGTCTCGGTCGGCCTCCAGTACGGCGTGCCGCTGGAGACGTACGTCTCGAAGTTCACGAACATGCGCTTCGAGCCGGCCGGCATGACGGACGACCCGGACGTGCGGATGGCGCAGTCGATCGTCGACTACATCTTCCGCCGCCTGGCGCTGGACTTCCTGCCGTTCGAGACGCGCTCCGCGCTCGGCATCCACTCCGCCGAGGAGCGTCAGCGGCACCTCGAGACCGGCTCCTACGAGCCGACCGAGGAAGAGGTCGACGTCGAGGGCCTGGCCCAGTCGGCGCCGCGCGCTCAGGAGCTGAAGGCCGTCGCCACCCCGAAGGCCGAGATCGAGGTGGCCAAGCCCGCCCCGAAGCAGGCCCACACCAGCGCCGAGCTGGTGGAGATGCAGCTGGGCATCCAGGCCGACGCCCCGCTCTGCTTCTCCTGCGGTACGAAGATGCAGCGGGCCGGTTCCTGCTACATCTGCGAGGGCTGCGGCTCGACCAGCGGTTGCAGCTGATCACGCACGCGTGAGTGACATGTGAGGGCGGTGGGGCCGGTTCCGGCTCCACCGCCTCTTGCGTGTCCGTGTTCTCCTGCGTGTCCGTGTGGCGCGGGTCAGGGCTGGTGTGCCTTCCCCATGGCCGACGTGAACCCCGCCGGATCGTCCTCGAAGCCATGGATGCCCGGCCGGAACTCCCAGGTCCCGGAGCCGTCCCGGACGAACTCCGCGACGGTCGCCGCCGTGGCCCCGAGCACCGTCCCGAAGTCGTCCTCGGTCAGGACCGTGTAGCCCTCACGGATGCGCAGCGCCGGGTTGGCCACCCCGACGAACGTGCGCTCCTCGGAACGCTGCTGGATGACGACGCCGACCACCACGCGCGCGTACCGGCTGTCGAGCCGGTCGAGTTCCAGCGTCATGACCTCGTCCCAGCCGAAGCCCTTGCCGTCCTTGCTGTCCCGGTTGAGGTACATGGTGCCGTCGGGGGAGCGGCTGTCGAAGTGCACCACGTAACCAGGGGCGCCGTACGGATCGCTCGCCGGATAGGGTGCGGCGACGATGTCGAGGTCGGTGGCAGCGTGGCCCGGGGGACTCGGGTCCCACTTCAGTGCGACTTCGACCTTGCGGATCCCCTTGTTGAGGCCGTTCACCAGGCTTCCCCTTCCCCGTGTGTCGCGGCCCGAACTGCCTTGAGGTCAGGGCCGGTTGTCCATCCTGCCACGCGCTCGGCACCCCGCGCGGGAGAGATCTCTGCCGGAGCGTGACCGACGCCACGCTGCGTGGCCTTACGATGGCGCGGTGCTGGTCAAGTGGATTCGCTGCACCGTGGTGGACCGCCGCGGCTTCGAGCGGGGGCAGCGAAAGTGGGCGGGGCTACTCGGTGAGCCGGGATTTCGGGGACAGGGCGGAGGCTGGAGCCGGGGGCGGACCGGAGTGGCGCACATCTTCTCCTTCTGGGAGAGCCGTTCGTTCTACGACTCCTTCATGGCCCGCTCCCACGACCGGCTGGCGTCCGCGCAGTCCGGCACGTTCAAGGACGCGCAGGTCAAGCTCTTCGACTACCGCTTCGACGTGAAGACCGGCTTCGAGCCGCGCTTCACCGACGCCGACCTGGTGCGCGTCGCGCACTGCCGGGTCCACGAGGAACGGGCCGAGCACTTCACGCTGATGCAGGAGAAGGTCTGGAACCCGGCGATGGCCGGCTCGCCCGGCATGATCCGCGGCCTGTTCGGCGAGGCGCCGGGCCACGAGTTCCTCGTCCTGTCGATGTGGCAGTCGGCCGCCGAGCACGGCAAGTACCGCACGGAACGGGTCGAGCGACTGGCTCTGCGGGCCCAGATCGAGGCCGACGTGGCCTCTCTCACCGGAGACATCGTGCAGCTCGAACCGACCTGGACGGTCTGAGACCGGGACCCGCTGCGCCTGAGCCTTGTGAGGCCTGTGGTGCAGGAAATGTGTGACCTACGCCGTATGGAGGCCGTACGGGTGCTCGATCCGGCCTGAACCGATCTAGGGTTTTGGCATGGCACGACCACGGCGCATCGTCCTTGTCCGGCACGGCGAGTCAACGGGCAATGTTGATGACACCGTGTACGAGCGCGAGCCCGACCACGCGTTGGCACTGACCGAGCGGGGCTGGCAGCAGGCGGAGGAGACTGGGAAACGGCTGCGCGAGATATTCGGCCGCGAACGCGTCAGCGTCTACGTGTCGCCGTACCGCCGCACCCACGAGACCTTCCGCGCCTTCCACCTCGACCCCGAGCAGGTACGCGTGCGTGAGGAGCCGCGGCTGCGCGAGCAGGACTGGGGGAACTGGCAGGACCGCGACGACGTACGGCTGCAGAAGGCTTATCGGGACGCGTACGGCCACTTCTTCTACCGCTTCGCCCAGGGGGAGTCCGGGGCCGACGTCTACGACCGGGTCGGCGGTTTCCTGGAGAGTCTCTTCCGCAGCTTCGAGGCACCCGACCATCCACCGAACGTCCTGCTGGTGACCCATGGGCTGGCCATGCGGCTGTTCTGCATGCGCTGGTTCCACTGGAGCGTGGCCGAATTCGAGTCGCTGTCGAATCCCGGGAACGCCGAGATGCGGATGCTCGTTCTCGGTGACGACGGCCGGTACGCCCTTGACCGGCCCTTTGACCGCTGGCGAGATCCGGAACCGTACGGGATCACCGGATAGAGTGGCAGAGCGATGACCGCTGACTCCTCTCCCGACGGGCGCCTGGACCGCGCCCTGTCCAGCCTGCGCGGGCTCGCGGTGGGAGACGCGCTCGGCTCACAGTTCTTCGTGCCGGTGAACTACCCGCTGCTCAAGCGACGCGAGCTGCCGTCCGAGCCCTGGCAGTGGACGGACGACACCGAAATGGCCTGCTCGGTGGTGGCCGTCCTGGCCGCCCACCACCGCATCGACCAGGACGCGCTGGCCCAGTCCTTCGCCCACCACCACGACTTCGACCGCGGCTACGGCCCGGCGGTCAACCGCCTGCTGAGAATGGTCCGCGAAGGCGGCGACTGGCGTGAGCTCGCCGCCGGACTCTTCAACGGGCAAGGATCCTGGGGCAACGGCGCCGCGATGCGGATCGCCCCGTTGGGCGCCTGGTACGCGGACGACCCGGAGCAGGCGACCCACCAGGCGGAGATCTCCGCCTACCCCACGCACCAGCACCGCGAGGCCGTGGTCGGGGCCATGGCGGTCGCCGCGGCGGCCTCACTGGTCGCGGCCCCCGGTGGTCCGCCCACTGCCGAGGAGCTCCTCGACGGGGTCGTCGCGCTCGTCCCGAAGTCCGCCGTCGGCGCGGGCCTGCGCCGCGCCAGGGACATGCTCGACTACGGCGACGCGAGCACCGTCGCGGCCGTGCTGGGCTGCGGACGGCGTACGACGGCTCATGACACGGTGCCTTTCGCGATCTGGTCGGCCGCCCGGTGTCTCGGTGACTACGAGGAGGCGTTCTGGTCGACCGCCCAGGTGGGCGGCGACGTGGACACGACCTGCGCCATCGTGGGCGGCATCGTCGCCTCGGGGAAGGCGGGAGCGCCGCCTGCCGAGTGGGTGGGGCGGACCGAGGCGTTGCCGGAATGGATGGCGGTGGCCGGCTGAGCTGGCTCCGTGCGGTAGCGGTGTCGGTCTCCGTCCGCGGGGCGGATCCGGTCGATCACCGGGTGCGCGAAAACTCTCCGTGCAGGGTGGGAACTCTGTGTAACCGGCCGTGCGTTGTCGTGGTATCCGCTGTGTGATCCATGGGCACAGGCGGCCAGGTGTCGTACGAGGGGCGCGGGGGTGGCATGTACGGGATGTGGGTCCTGGTGGGCGTGTTGACCCTCGTTGCCTGGATGACCGGACCGGCGTTCTCGTCCGCCGTCGTGCGGACGAGGTCCGGGTCCGGTCGTCCACGGCTCTGCGCGAGCCCCCGCCGGTCAGCCGAGCCCCGGACCCGCCGTGCCCGCGAGGGCTTCCAGGTCGCTCTTGCGGACGCGGATGACCAGCCAGGCGGTGGCCAGGGCGAGTACGGCCATCGCGGCCGCCGCGACGAATCCCGTCGAGATGCCCTGCGCGAGCACCTCGTGGCCCCACGGTGCGGGCAGCTGATGCGTCTTGGCGAACTCCGCTTTCTGCTCCGCCGTCCCGTCGGCCATGAACTGGGGCAGTTGCTTCTCCGCCTCGTCCTTGCTGGCCGAACCGAACACCGTGGTCAGGATGGACAGGCCGAGCGACCCGCCCACCTGCTGCGTCGCGTTGAGCAGTCCGGACGCCGCGCCCGCCTCGTGCTGGGCGACGCCGGAGACCGCGGTGATGGTCAGCGTGACGAAGTTCAGGCCCATGCCGAAGCCGAACACCAGCATCGGGCCGAGCACGCCGCCGGCGTACGTGCTGTCGGAGCTGATCAGGGTCTGCCAGAACAGGCCGATCACCGCGAGGGCCGAGCCCACGAGCATGAAGGGTTTGGGGCCCAGCACCGGCAGGAACCGCTGCGACAGACCGGCGCCGAGCGCGATCACGACCGTCACCGGAAGGAAGGCGAGGCCCGCCTCGATCGGGGTGTAGTCCAGCACGTTCTGCACGAAGAGAACGATGTAGAAGAACATGCCGAACATCGCCGCGGCCAGGCTCAGCATGATCACGTACGTGCCCGAGCGATTGCGGTCGGCGAACATCCGCAGCGGGGTGATCGGTTCCTTCGCGCGCGTCTCGATGAACGCGAAGGACAGCAGCAGGACGACCGCGGCCACGAAGGAGCCGATCGTCAGACCGTCCCGCCAGCCCTCGTCCGCCGCGCGGATGAAGCCGTAGACGAGCGACGCCATGCCGGCTGTCGAGGTCAGTGCGCCGGCGATGTCGAAGCGGCCGGTGTGCCGCTCGGACTCGCTGATGTACAGCGGCGTGAGAACGGCGATCAGGACACCGATCGGCACGTTGACGAAGAGCACCCATCGCCAGTCGAGCCATTCGGTGAGCATGCCGCCCGCGAGCAGCCCGATCGCGCCGCCGCCCGCCGAGACGGCGGCGAAGACTCCGAAGGCCCGGTTCCGCTCCGGGCCTTCGGGGAACGTGGTGGTGATGAGGGCCAGCGAGGTGGGCGACGCGATCGCGCCACCCACGCCCTGCAGGACGCGTGCCGCCAGCAACTGCCAGGGTTCCTGGGCGAGTCCGCCGAGGAGCGAGGCGAAGGTGAACAGCAGGATGCCGGCGGTGAACACCCGCCGCCGACCGAGGATGTCCCCGGCGCGGCCGCCCAGGAGCAGCAGGCCGCCGAAGGTGAGTGTGTAGGCGCTGACGACCCAGGTGAGGTCGGTGGTGCTGAACTTCAGAGCGTCTTGAATGTGCGGGAGTGCGATGTTCACAATCGTCGCGTCGAGTACCACCATGAGTTGGCAGGCCGCGATGACGGCGAGCGCGATGCCGGGGTGTCCTTCCCGGCGCGCCGCACCTGGCTTCTGATCTTTGATCAACTGAGAGGTTGTCACTATGGGTCCCCCACAAGTGCGTTAGTGAACGCTCGCGTTCACTGTCGCGTCCACGGTAGTGAGTCCTCCATAGTGAACGCAAGCGTTCACTTAGATTGTGGTCGTGCGGCGTGTCCCCCCGTCGTCGCCGCGCGTCTTCCCTGTGTCCCCGGAATCCCCGCTCCCCCTGCTCGCTGGAGAAACTCAGATGGTTACCTCGCGCTGGACGGCCGCCCCCGCTCAGGCGGCCTCCCTCCGTCGGCGCGGCGCCGTGCTCGAACGCGCGATCCTCGACGCCGCGCTGGAGCAGCTCAGCACGGTCGGCTGGAAGGGCCTCACCATGGAGGGCGTCGCCGCGGGCGCCCAGACCGGCAAGGCCGCGGTCTATCGTCGCTGGCCCTCCAAGGAGGACCTCGTCGCGGACGCACTCAAGGCCGGACTGCCGCTGATCGACGAGGCGCCGGACCTGGGAGGGCTCCGCGAGGACCTTCTCGCGCTCTGCCGGCAGGCACGTGACGCGATGTATTCGCGTCCCGGCTTCGCGCTTCGCGCGGTGATTCACGAATGCGATGACGCCCAGGCGGAGCGCTTTCACAGCGTGATCTTCGGAGGGGTCGTGGAGCCGACGCTCAGGCTGCTCGGGAAGGTCATCGCCCGTGGAATCGAGCGGGGAGAGGTCCGCGCCGATGCCGCGAACAGCTATGTCTTCGACGCGATCCCGGCGATGATGATGTACCGCTCCAAGATGAGCGGAAGCGAATGGAGTGACCAGGAGCTGCAGGAGTTGATCGACCAGTTCATGGTTCCGCTGCTGCGACCGAGCGGTGACTGAGGAGGCCTCGCGGCGGCCGTCGGGCCGCTGGCTGAGGGGGCTTTGCGCCCACCGTGACGCCACTCGAGGAACCGGGGTGTCGCCGGGTGATCCAGGCGGCGTACGCTAAGGACGCCATGCCGTACGAACCACCTACACACACCGTCGAGCGCTCTCTCCGCGCCACGACCGGAGCCAAGGTCATTGCCGGTGTCGACGAGGTGGGGCGCGGCGCGTGGGCCGGCCCCGTCACCGTCTGCGCGGCGATCACCGGACTGCGCCGACCCCCTGAAGGCCTCACCGACTCCAAGCTGCTCACCGTCAAGCGGCGCACCGAGCTCGCCGAGCAGCTGCGCACCTGGGTGACGTCGTACGCCCTGGGGCACGCCTCTCCGGAGGAGATCGACGAGCTGGGCATGACGGCCGCCCTGCGTCTGGCGGCGGTCCGCGCCCTGGAGACCCTGCCGGTCCGTCCCGAGGCGGTGATCCTCGACGGCAAGCACGACTACCTCGGGGTCCCGTGGCGGGTCCGTACGGTGATCAAGGGTGACCAGTCGTGCGTGGCGGTCGCGGCGGCCTCGGTGATCGCCAAGGTTCAGCGCGACAAAATGATGGCCGAACTGGGTATCGACCATGCAGACTTCGGTTTTGCGGACAATGCCGGGTATCCCTCACCCGTGCACAAGGCCGCGCTGGAGGAGCGGGGACCCACCCCGTACCACCGGCTGTCGTGGGCGTATCTTGATGCGCTGCCTCAGTGGCGGCACCTCAAGAAGGTCCGCGGCTGGGCGGACGGACGCGTTCCGGAGATCGAGGGCCAGCTCGGCTTCGATTTCTGATCGTTCCGCTCGCACTTATGTGCCACCCGCCGACGCGAACCGCACCAATGTTTGATAAAAGTCAGCTCATGCCTCTCCTTCCCGAGGAGCCTCAGATTCACGAGAGTGCCCAGGGTCCCCGCGCCACTCCGGCCAGTGGCCGTACCGCGCCGACCCCCCGCCCCGTACCCGGCCCCCGGCCCGCGGCGCACCCGCGTCCCGGTCGTCCCGGCCCCCTCCGCCCCACGCCTCCGGTGCAGCGTGCGCCGCATGACGTGGCCGCCAAGCCCGGACCGTCGGACCCGGCGCCCCGCGCCGCCGCTCCGGCCCGGGTGACCCCGCAGATCCAGCTGATCCCGGCCTCCGCCGACGGCGCTCTCGACGCCGCCGAGGAGGCCGTGGACCTGCTCCTGGAGTCGGGCCGTGCCCCCGGTGACGTGCTGGTGATCACCACCGGCGAGCAGCACCCGTGGGCCACCCACGAGCTGTCCTTCGGCGAAGCCTCCTACTGGGCCCAGCACGACGCGGGCGACGACGTCTTCTACCTGGACGCCGACGCCGCGGGCCGTGCCGCCGCGCGCCCCGTCGTCGTGGTCGCCGTCAATGGCGGTGCCGACGCCGTTGCCGCGACCGTTCTGCCCCTGGCTCACAGCCGGGCCGGCGCTCTGCTGATCGTCTGCGGCGACCCGCAGCAGATCAACTCGGTGCTGGGCGCGGGCGTCTGAACCCGTATCGGTGAACCCGGGGGGAACGCCGGGGGGACGAAGGAGCCGCCACGGCGGCTTCTGCACGGTGGGGGTTTTGTCGTGCGCGAACGCCTGGGGGCGGTCCGTGCGCGTCCCCTCGCCGCGGTCTGCTCGGGCACGGCTGAACGCTTCGCTGCGGTGCACGGGGCTCGGTATCGGCCTGAGTCGGGCGACAGCCCCGGGCAAGCTCCACCGTTGTCGCTCGCTGTGGACGCGGGGTGATCAGGCTTGGGCGGCTGCCCGGTGAGCTCGGGCTTTCTCGCCCGCGCGACTCTCGCGCCGTACGACGCCTTGCGACGGGGCACGTTCGCCTGCGATGCCGTACGACGTCGTAGGACATGAACGTACGGCGGAGCCGGGTGATCCGTGGATGTCGTGGACGGGGCGACCGGTTGGTCGTACCGGAAGGCGCCTGGGGCACCTTCCGGAGTCTCAGCGGGCTGCCGCGCGGCGCAGTACCTCTGACGCGGCACCGCCGGTGCGCGGCAGCGGAGGCGGCGCCTCGGACAGGGCGAAAGGTTCCGGCGCCGACGTGGAGTTGGGCCGGCGGCCGCCGCGGCCCTCTCCGAGAACCTGCCAGCCGTCACGAGTGAGTGTGATGTAGGCACCGCAGCGCAGTCCGTGCAGCGTGCAGGCGTCGCGCAGCCCCCACATCCACGCGCCGTCCTCCTCCGTCCAACGCGCGTCGCCGTCACGGCAGTACAGGAGCACGGCCGTACGCACCGGAGTGCGGCGGCGCAGGTCGTGCGGGATGACCCGGCGCAGCTGGGCGAGCAGCGCGTTGCGGAACATCCAACCGTCGGCCGGTGCCGGGCGGCGTGTGAACGAGGCGCTCGCGCGCAGCCGTTCGTCCGCGTCGAGGACGGCGACGATCGCCGTCGCGGTCGTCGGACGATGCCGGGAGTGCAGTCCGCTGACGACCTCGCGGGGATTGCGCAGCAGAGGAATCCCGGCTGCGGCCCACTCCGCGGGTTCGAGCAGACGGGTGAGCGGGTTGGATGCGGCGGACAGGTCGGCAGACGTCGACGTGGATGCCGCCGAGGACGGAGCGAATCCGAAGGTCACGGTCCTCCCTTCGGCTACGCGCCCACACTGCGGGCGGGGTCGGATTCGGGGGAACGCACGCCGCAGCAGAGCCCTACCGGACCACGGGCGAGCCGTGCGGGGAGCGGAGTTCAATTCTTCCTGTCGAACTTGAATGCGGCAACGAGCAATTGGGGCCACCGACCGGTATCTGACGGTGTGTGGTTTATATCCCTACCCGGTGTTTCACCAGGCGACGCCAGACACACGCGCGTGCCTGACGCACGGGATGCCTGGTGTCACGCGTTGTGAAGTGGCCGATTGTCAGTGCCATCGGGTTGCATGGAGACATGGACAACCTGGAACTCCGTGCCGAAGCCGATGCCGTCCTCGCCGAGCTGGTCGGGGCCCCGGACGGCTCCGCGCGGTTGCGGGAGGACCAGTGGCAGGCAGTGGCGGCGCTGGTGGAGGACCGACGGCGCGCGCTGGTGGTGCAGCGCACCGGCTGGGGCAAGTCGGCGGTGTACTTCGTCGCCACCGCGTTGCTGCGCCGGCGCGGAGCGGGCCCGACGGTGATCGTCTCGCCGCTCCTGGCGCTGATGCGCAACCAGGTCGAGTCGGCGGCGCGGGCCGGGATCAGGGCGCGCACCATCAACTCGGCCAACCCCGAGGAGTGGGACACCATCCACGAGGAGGTGGAGCGAGGTGAGACCGACGTGCTCCTGGTCAGCCCCGAGCGCCTCAACTCCGTAGACTTCCGCGACCAGTTGCTGCCCAAGCTGGCGGCCACGACCGGCCTGCTGGTGGTCGACGAGGCGCACTGCATCTCCGACTGGGGGCATGACTTCCGGCCCGACTACCGCCGGCTGCGGGCGATGCTCACCGAACTCGCTCCCGGGGTGCCGGTACTGGCGACCACGGCGACCGCCAACGCGCGCGTGACCGCGGACGTGGCCGAGCAGCTCGGTACCGGCGCAGGAGAGGCGCTGGTGCTGCGCGGCCCGCTGGAGCGGGAGAGCCTGCGCCTCGGCGTCGTCCAACTGCCGGACGCGGCACACCGCCTGGCCTGGCTCGCCGAGCATCTGGACGAGCTGCCGGGTTCCGGAATCATCTACACGCTGACGGTCGCCGCCGCCGAGGAGGCCACCGCCCATCTGCGGCAGCGCGGCCACCAGGTCGCCTCCTACACGGGACGCACGGAGAACGCCGACCGGCTCCAGGCCGAGACCGACCTGCTGGAGAACCGGGTCAAGGCGCTCGTCGCGACCTCGGCGCTGGGAATGGGCTTCGACAAGCCCGACCTGGGGTTCGTCATCCATCTCGGCTCGCCGTCCTCGCCGATCGCCTACTACCAGCAGGTCGGCCGCGCGGGACGCGGGGTGGCCCACGCCGATGTGCTGCTGCTGCCGGGCAAGGAGGACGAGGCCATCTGGCGCTACTTCGCCGACACCGCCTTCCCGCCGGAGGCACAGGTCCGCCAGACCCTCGCGGCGCTGGCCGAGGCGGGCCGGCCACTGTCCGTGCCCGCCCTGGAGGCGGTCGTGGACCTCCGGCGCACCCGGCTGGAGACCATGCTCAAGGTCCTCGACGTCGACGGGGCCGTCAAGCGGGTCAAGGGCGGCTGGATCGCCACCGGCGAGCCCTGGGTCTACGACGCCGAGCGGTACGCCTGGGTGGCACGGCAGCGCGCGGCCGAGCAGCAGGCCATGCGCGACTACGTGAGCACGGCCGGGTGCCGGATGGAATTCCTGCGCCGCCAGCTGGACGACGAAGGGGCGGCCCCCTGCGGCCGCTGCGACAACTGCGCCGGAGCCTGGGCCGACACCTCCGTCTCGGCGGAGACGCTGACGGCGGCGACGAAGGAACTGGACCGTCCGGGCGTCGAGGTCGAACCACGCCGGATGTGGCCGACCGGGATGCCCGCGCTGGGCATCGACCTCAAGGGCCGCATCCCGGCCAAGGAACAGTGCTCCACCGGGCGCGCTCTGGGGCGGCTCTCCGACATCGGCTGGGGCAACCGGCTACGTCCGCTGTTGGCCGAGGACGCCCCCGACGGCCCGGTCCCCGACGACGTACTGCGGGCCGCGGTGGCCGTCCTCGCCGACTGGGCGCGCTCGCCCGACGGGTGGGCCTCCGGGGCCGTGGAGGCCGCCACCCGGCCGGTGGGCGTCGTCGCCGTACCGTCCCTGGCCCGCCCCCGCCTGGTGGGTTCCCTGGCCGAGGGCATCGCCGGCATCGGCCGCCTCCCGTTCCTGGGCACGCTGACGTACACGGGCCCGGGAGGTGCGCACGCGGCCCGGCGCAGCAACTCCGCCCAGCGGCTCAGGGCGCTGTCCGGCAGCTTCGCCGTCTCCGACGAGCTCGCCGAAGCACTGGCCCGCACACCCGGCCCCGTCCTGCTCGTGGACGACTACACCGACTCCGGCTGGACCTTGGCGGTCGCGGCCCGGCTGCTGCTCCGAGCCGGGAGCGAGCGGGTGCTGCCTCTGGTGCTTGCCGCGGCAGGCTGAGTCGCCTCGCTGGGAGCCATCCTTGCGGTGCACGTCTCGGCAGGCGGTCGGCGTGCGACAGGGGTGAATTGACGTGTCCCTGGCCCGAGTTATCCACAGGCGAAAGCGGAATCCTGCGATTCGCGAGATCGTCTGGGCATGACGAACCACGGCGAAACGACCGGATCCCCTGAAAGCCACGGAACCGCCGAAACCGCGGCATCCGACGCAGAAATCTCCACGGCTCCCGCAAGCAGGGAGACGACGCGAAGCGGCGCCCGCAAGACGCTCGGTGCGCCAGACGAGTGCACGGAGCGGGCGGAAGGAGTCGACTCCCTCGCGTACGACGGCCACGGCGACGAACAGGTGACCCTGCGCACCCCGGCCGAACTGGCCGACGCCCTGCCCTATCTGCTCGGCTACCGGCCGGAGGACAGCATCGTCCTGGTCGCCCTCCGCGACAAGGACGGACGCGGCCGCTTCGGGGGTCGCGCCCGACTCGGCATTCCCGCGAACGCCGACGACTGGCCCGCCGTGGCTCGGCAGTTGGCCCACGGACTGGTCACCGGTAGCGAGCGCAGAGGAGCCCGTCCCGACCAGATGGTCGCCTACCTCTGCCAGGAGCCGGGCCGGGGAGAGTCGGGCCGAGAGGTGATGGAACGACTCCGGCCGCTCGCCCAGCAACTGCGTGTCGAGTGCGGCTCCCGCGACGTGCCGGTGATCGAGGCGCTGTGCATTTCCGACGGCCGCTTCTGGTCGTACTGCTGCGTGAGCGAGGCGTGCTGTCCGCCCGAGGGGCAGTCGATGGGCCTGCCGGGCACCTCGGTACTCGCCGCGGCCGCCACCTACGCCGGTCTCCAAGTGCGAGGCACCCTGCGGGAGTTGCGGGCCAGGCTGATGCCCTGGGAGAACGCCGCCGCCCTGGCCCAGGAGATCGCCCTCGACACCGCCGGAATGGCCATCGTCCCGAGGATCCTCGACGAGGCCGGTCGCGCCGGGGTGGCCGCGGAGACCCTGGAGCTCGCCGAACAGATCATGCGGCGCTTCGAGCAGGCACCGTCCGTGTCCGGCATCCTCACCGCCGATCTCCGTGACGACCAACTGCTGGGCCACGACGAGGCCGCATCGCTGATCCTCGGCCTCCAGGACCGCACGACCCGGGACCGCGCGGCCGAGTGGATGGAAGGGGACGCGGCAGCTCCCGCTCTACGACTGTGGCGAGCCCTCGCCCGACGCTGCGTCGGGCCGTACGGCGAACACGCAGCGGCGCCGCTGACCCTCGCCGGCTGGGTCGCATGGTCGACCGGCGACCAATTGGAGGCGAGGGAGGCCCTGGCCATGGCCCTGGGCGCGGACCCCGACTACCTCTTCGCACGCCTGCTCCACCAGGCCTGCAACGAGGGACTGGACCCGGAGTCGATCCGCCGTTGTCTGCGGTCGGAACGCGGGGAGAGGGGACGGGCGGAGCCTCTCGAAGCCGTCGACTCCGTGGCCGGCGTGGGGCGGCCGGATAGGCGGGGCGCAGGAAGCATGGCAGCCGACGAGGACGCTGAGGCCGTGCTGAGGGCCGGCGACGCTGCCGTAGAGGTCGGCGAGGCTGCCTCGTCCGTGTCGCTTTCGGAGCCCGCGGTGGGTTCCGGCCGTCGACGCCGGACGCGGTCCGCCGATGCGGGTGCGAGCGGTGCTCGTTCGGCGAAGGGGGAGCGGGAGGGGCGTGGTCCGGGGGTGGGTTCCCGGTCTCGTGCTTCGGCGGGGGGAGGTGCGCGGCCTGGTGCGGCGCGTACGTCGGCGGGAGGCACTCGGCCCGAGGGAGGCACACGGCCCGATTCGGCTCGTGCCGGTCGTCCTCGTAAGGGTGTTGACGGCAGTGGCCGGGGTGCGCGCGGGGGTGGTGCGCGATCTGGGGGCGTAGGGGATGCGGGGACTGTGTGATGGCGTGCGGGGTGGGGATGGCTGATTCGGCGGCTACGGCGGCTACGGCGGTGGGGATAGCGGGGACGGCCGCTCGAGGGCGAGGGCGAGGGCGAGGGCGGGGGCGAGGGCGGGGGTGAGGGTGAGGGTGAGGGCGGCCGGGCACACCTGCGAGGACGCGGCCAGCCGACCCCGCCGCCATCCGGTCTGCTTCGGCGGTCGGAGGCGTGACCCCGAGGAGCCCTGCTCCGTTCACCTGAGTGGCGGAACGCGTGGACGGACCTGCCGCCGCAGCCCCGTTCACAGTCCCGCCACGGTTCAGAATCCCGCCCCGCCGATGCCGCACCCGCCCGAGGCGCACCGAGCGCAGAAGTGGCCGCCCATGTATCAGCCGACTCCGCCCTCCACCGCCGATGATCAACGCTCTGCCTCGGACTCGACGGCCTTACGGCAGCCGGACCCGGTCGTAAAGTCCAGCCCGCCGTCCACTGCGACGTCAGACCGGCCACATCCGTTGGGTCCGCCGATGACAGACCGGTTGCATCTCCCAAGCTCGGCGGCGTCAGACTCGGTCCGTCCCGCAAGCCCGTCGATGTCGGACCGGCCACACCCCTCAAGTCCACTGACGTCGGATCGGCCACACCCCTCAAGTCCACTGACGTCGGATCGGCCACACCCCTCTAGTCCACCGATGGCAGACCGGCCGCACCCCCCGAGCCCGTCGATGTCGGACCGGCCGCATCCCGCAAGCCCGGCGGCGTCAGACCGGCACAAGCCCCCTGCCCCCGGGCCAACCCGCACCACGGGGCCGACACCTCGTGTCTCGGTCTCACCGGCCCCCGGTGCCCAGTTCCCGCCGCCCCGTCGTCCCGCCGATCTGCCATCCACCCACACCACCCTGATCTGCGTCGCCCTCCCGGGCCTCGCCATCTCCACGGAGCAGGGGCAGCTGACGGGGCGCGGGCTGGAGGGGTTCTACCGGGCTGGTCGGCGTGTGTTATCGCGCTGTCAGGTTCGCGTGGCCGGGCGTGAACCGCTGCCGGTGCAGGCGCGGATGACCTCGGCCGACAGCGCGCGGTTCCTGGGCACCGTCCGCACCTCTCCGCATGTGGGCCCGGACCCGGATGTGCTCGTCGAGCGCATCCGGCACGCTGACGGTACGGAGCGGATCACCCTGCACAGCGCGGCCGTTCGTCCCCTGCGGCTGCCGGTCGAGGTGGCCCTCGGCACGGACCTGGCCGATCTGGGTGCCATCGCGGCCGGTGGCCCGGGGCCCGAACTGCCCGCGAGCGTCCATGACTCCGGTCTGCGCTGGTCGTCGCCCCTCGGGAACGCGTCGGTCACGGCAGACCCGCCGCCCGCCGACGCGCTGGCCTCGGCCGGACTGCTGCGCTGGGAGTTGGTCATGCCGCCGGGCGGCAGCGCGAGCGTCGAGCTGCGGGTCCACCCCGACCGCGCGGGACCCGTTCGGGCCGTGGGCCGGGCGGCGACGAGCCCTCTCGCCCCCGCCCGTGCGATGGGCGACGACCACAGGGCCCAGCACCTCATGCGGACGAGCATCGAGGATCTTCAGGCCCTACTGTTGCGCGACCCCGCACACCCCGCCGACACCCACCTCGCCGCCGGCGCGCCCTGGCGCTGCGGCCTGTCCCCGGCCGACGCGCTCGCCGCCGCCCGCATGACCCTGCCGCTCGGCACCCGTCTCGCCGCAGGCACCCTGCGCACCCTCGCTCGCACCCAGCTCCAGAGCTCGGGCCCGCAGTCCGGCATGATCCCTGGGCCCAGACGCGACGCGGGCACGCATCTGCCACCAAGCTGCACGGGCACGGAGGCCACGCTGCTCTTCCCGGTGTTGCTGGCCGAAGCCCGACGCTGGGGCCTGTCCGAGGTCGAGACGGAAGAGTTCCTGCCCGCCGCCGAACGCTGTCTGACCTGGCTGCGGAACACCGTCGGCGACGCTCTCTACCTGTGCGATCCACAGCCCGGCGGGCCCCAGCGCTGCGAGACGCAGGCACACGCCCATCGCGCGGCCCTGCTCGGCGCCGATCTGCTGGACACCTGCGGCAGACCGGGTGGTGCCGCGCTGCGGCACTGGGCGCAGCAGCTGCGGGCCGCCTTCCGGGAGGACTTCTGGATCGACGACCTGGGCGGCGGCCGACCCGCGGCAGCCCGTGCCCCGGACGGCCGTCCCGTCCCGCACCTCGGCGCGGCGGCCGCCCACCTCCTCGACACCGGTCTGCTGGGCGGCGGTGAGCTGGCCTCCGGGCTGCTCGACAAGGTGCAGACCGAACAGCTCGCCCGACTGCTCGGCGGGCCCGCCATGGACTCGGGCTGGGGGCTGCGCGGGCTGGGTGCGAAAGAGGCGGGGTACAACCCGTTCGGCCACCGCGGGGGCGCCGTCAGAACGCAGGAGACAGCGGTCGCCGTCGCGGGCCTGGCCGCCGCCGGGTACGAGAAACAGGCGGCGTCACTCCTCCGGGGCACGCTGGCGGCGGCCGAGGCCTTCGGCCACCGGCTGCCCGAGATGTACGCGGGGGAGCAGCGCACCGACGGGAGCGCACCCGTCCCGCACCCGGCGGCCTGCCGGCCCGCGGCCACGGCGGCGGCCGCGGGGGTGATGCTGCTGACCACACTCGCGGGCATCCGCCCCGACGCCCCGGCAGGGACGGTGACTCTGCGTCCGGTGCGCGGTGCGCCGCTGGGAGAGATCGTCCTGACCGGGCTGCGGATCGCGGGTGCCCCGTTCTCCGTACGGGTCAGCCGCCTCGGTCTGGCCATGGTCGAAGAGGCGGCCGACGGACTGCAACTGGGGGTGTGACCTCGTACGACACGCAGCTGCGGGCAAGTCGGGAGCGGGCGAGGAGCACATGGCGGACGGAAGTGGATCAGCCACCGGTGAGGCCGACGAAGGGAGTGTTTATCGTCAAGCAGACGACTATGATCGCCGCATGCCCTACGACCCGTCAGCCTTTCCGCCCTTCGCCGTCACCGTGGACCTGGTCGTGCTGACCGTGCGCCGTCATGCTCTGTGCGCGCTGGCGGTGCGCAGGGGCGAACCGCCCTTCCAGGGGCGCTGGGCGCTTCCCGGCGGTTTCGTACGGGCCGACGAGGACCTGTCGCAGGCGGCGGCCCGCGAACTCACCGAGGAGACGGGGCTGCGCGCTCACGACCCGGCCGCCCCGGCGCAGGACAACGGCGCCCACCTGGAGCAGCTCGCGACCTACGGCGACCCCAAGCGGGACCCTCGGATGCGGGTGGTCAGTGTCGCGCACCTGGCGCTCGCCCCCGACCTGCCCGCACCCCGGGCGGGCGGCGACGCCAGCAACGCGCGCTGGGCGCCGGTCGAGGAACTGCTCCAGCAAGGGGGCTACGGCCGGGACGGCGAACCGGTCGCGCCGCTCGCCTTCGACCACGCGCAGATCCTGTCCGACGGTGTGGAACGCGCCCGTTCCAAGATCGAGTACTCGTCGCTGGCCACGGCGTTCTGCCCCACCGAGTTCACCGTGGGAGAGCTGCGCCGCGTCTACGAAGCGGTGTGGGGCGTGGCGCTGGACCCGCGCAACTTCCACCGCAAGGTGACGGGGACGCCGGGCTTTCTCGTTCCCACCGGCGGTACGACCACACGACAGGGCGGCCGCCCCGCGCAGCTCTTCCGGGCCGGCGGCGCCACCCTCCTCAACCCGCCGATGCTGCGCCCCGAGGTATGACGCGGACTTGGGTGGTTTTGCGGGCGGTGGGGCATCAGGCGGTGTCCGCAGGGGTGGTTGGGCGGCGAACACTGGTCCGAAAGGCCTGACTACCGCCTGCGGAGCGGGCCTTGCGGTACCGAAAAAACGGACATAGCGCGCTATCTTGCTACGGGTGATCCAGGCCTTCGGACTGACCAGCAACCCCCGCAAGGAGCTTCCGCCCGCCGTCGACGACGTCTCGTTCGAAGCCCGGGCGGGCCGCGTCACCGCGCTGCTCGGTGCGCCGGGGGCGGGCAAGACGACGACGCTCAGGCTCATGCTCGAACTCCAACAGGGCCGCGGCGTCACCTACTTCAGAGGCCGCCCCCTGCACCGGCTCGCCCATCCCTCGCGCGAAGTCGGCGTGCTCCTCGGCGATGTGCCGGGCCACCCGGCGCGCACGGTGCGAGGACATCTGCGGATGTTGTGCGCCGCCGCGGGGGTTCCGGTACGGCGTGCCGACGAGGTGCTGGAGGTCGTCGGTCTCGTCAGCCTGCGCGAGGAGCGGCTCGGCACGCTGTCGCGCGGCATGGACCGCCGCCTCGGCCTGGCCTGCGCCCTGCTGTCCGACCCGCACACACTCGTGCTGGACAACCCCGCAGAAGGGCTCTCTGCCCGGGAAAGCAGATGGCTGTACGGCATGCTGCGCGCCCACGCGGCGCAGGGCGGCACCGTGCTCATCACCACCGCCGACCCCAAAGAGGCCGCCCGCACCGCCGATCGAGTCGTCACCCTCGACGAGGGCAGACTCGTCGCCGACCAGGAGGCCGCCGACTTCTCCCGCACCCGGCTGCGCCCCCGAGTCGCCGTCCGCACCCCGCACGCCGCCCGCCTCGCCGCCCTCCTCGCCAAGGAAGCCCGCACGGCACACCGCTCCGTCGAGGTGGTCCGCGAGGGCGGCAACCGCCTCTCCGTGTACGGCAGCACCTGTGCCGACGTCGGTGAGATCGCGTTCCGCCACGGCGTGCTCGTCCACCAACTCGCGGACGAGATCGGCGACATGGGGCCGGGCGCGGAAGCCACTCCATGGGGCGAAGGGCCCACCACGGACACCGCGCGGGCTTCCGAGGCCCTTCCGGCGGAATCGGTCGCGACCGCCGTACCCGCAGAAGACGATGCCCCGGAGAAGTCCGGCACGCCTTCCACGCGCCCGGCCGACACCGACCGACCCGGACAAGCGGACATCGCTCAGGGGACCGGCGCCCCTTCGCCGGAACCGACGGCCCTCAGCGCCGTACCGCAACCGCAATCCCTGAGGGACTCACCACCATCAGACCTCGCCCCAGACGGCAAGCCCCACTCGGGACGGACCTCGCCCCCTGGCGATCCCGAGACGGCGGGCCCTCCCGAGCAAGCCCCACCGCCGACTGATCCCGAGTCGACGCGCACCCTGGCACGGCCCTCGCCTCCCGAGTCGGCGGAAACCGTCGGACGGCCCTCGCCAGCCGCGGCTCCCGAGTCGACGCGAACCCCGGCACGGCCCTTGCCTCCCGAGTCGGCGGGAGCCGTCGGACGGCCCTCGCCTCCCGTCGAACCCGGGTCGACGCGAACTCCCGTACGACCCTCGCCCGCCGTCGATCCCAAGCCCACGTCAACCCCCGCCCGGATCGCCCACCCCCCAGTGATCGCCAAGCCCGTCGCCCTGTCCGAACTTCCACCCCCCATCTCCGTCCGCCCCGCCCCCAGCCCCCTCCGCCCGCTCCGGTACGAGGTGCGGCGCGCGGCCGGGGTCGGGACCGGGTTCCTCACGGGGGCCGCCGTGCTGGTCGTGTCCGCCCTGACCGCCGTACTGCTCGCCCGCATCGGTCACACCCCGCAGCACCGGCTGCTCGCCGCGTGGCCGCGGGAGCTGCCGCTGCCGCCTGCGGCGCTCGGGGCCGGGCTGCTCGGGGCGTTCGCCTTCGGGGACGAGTTCCGCCACCCCGCGCTGGCGGCGGACCGCGGCAGCGTGCCGCGTCGGCTGGGGCTGCTCGTGGCCAAACTCGTCGTCTCCGCAGCCACCGCGCTGCTGCTGGCCTTCCTCACGGTGGGCTGCGACGCCGAAGTGCTCTATCTCGTGTACGGACGGGAGCTCGCGCGAGTTCCCGCCGACTGGCTCTCGCTGGGCGCGAGTTGGACGGGGCTCGTCGTGGGCTGTGCCTGGGCGGGGGTGCTGGCCGCGGGCATTTTCCGGTCCACCACGGCCGGGCTGGCCGCCGTGGTCGCCGTACCCGTCGTCGTCGTACCCCTCGTACAAAAGGTCTTGGAGGGACCGGCTGTGCGGACGGCCGCAGGGTTCCCGATGCGGCTGCGTGAGACGTTTCTGCTCCAATGGCCCTTCGGTGGAGAGCGCTATCTGTCCGGCGTGGCTCGGGTGATCGGCCAACCCGTAGGCGGGGCACTGACGTTGTCGTTGACGGCCCTGCTCTGCGCATATCTGCTCATGACCCTGCGCAGCAGGGTCCGATGACGACCGTCCGTGACCTTCCGATCCCGCTCTGTGCACAACTCCCCAGGGAAAGCCCATTTCTTTCCGATAAGGCGTCAATTGCGACGGGGTGAGCGATCACCCTTTCGTGTGCTTTTCACCAAAGACCTCAAGGGAGTTGGGGACGGCGCCGACAAAGGATCCGTGAGTACCCTTGCGCACACCATGATGACCGCCGCCCGCTCCGCAGACTCCGGCCTCGCCGGCCCGGGCGAACTCGACCGCTACCCCTACGCGGATGCGCCCGCCGCAGACCGCCTCGGCGCCTCCGCCTGGGACGCCGCGGAACCCGAGCTGGGCCGCGTGGGCCGACGCGCCGCGGGCAGCCGTGGACGCGGACTGCACGGCCAACTCGTCCAGCAGCTGGGCCAGATGATCGTCTCGGGCGATCTGGGCGCCGACCGCCCGCTGGTGCCCGAGGAGATCGGCCAGCGTTTCGAGGTCTCCCGCACCGTCGTCCGCGAGTCTCTCCGCGTCCTCGAGGCCAAGGGCCTGGTCAGTGCCCGCCCGAACGTCGGTACGCGCGTGCGCCCGGTCAGCGACTGGAACCTCCTCGACCCGGACATCATCGAGTGGCGGGCCTTCGGGCCGCAGCGCGACGACCAGCGCCGCGAGCTGAGCGAGCTGCGCTGGACCATCGAGCCGCTCGCCGCGCGTCTCGCCGCCGGTCATGGGCGTGAGGAGGTGCAGCAGCGGCTCGCCGACATGGTGGAGATCATGGGCCACGCCATGGCCCAGGGTGACGCGCTGACGTTCTCGCGCGCGGACGCCGAGTTCCATTCCCTGCTCATCCAGGTCGCGAGCAACCGCATGCTGGAGCACCTTTCCGGGATCGTGTCGGCCGCGCTCCAGGTGTCCGGCGGACCGGTCACCGGCTGCGACCGGCCGAACGAGGCCTCCCTGGCGCAGCACGGCAGGATCGTCGACGCCCTCGCCGCCGGCGACGGCATGGCCGCCGAGTCCGCCATGCGCCAGCTGCTGACCGTCCACCCTGAGGTGGAGCGCGTGGTGCCGGCGCCGCGCGAACACTGACCGCGCACCGCGGGCGGCGCGGCCGGAGGGTGCCTCCCCCTCCTGGGCATCGTCCGGCCGAAGGGCCGCCTCCCGTCGGACCCCGCAGGATCCTTCGGAATCCTGCGGGGTCCGACGGTGCGGGCGAAGGGGTTCGCAAGGTGGTTCGCAAGACGTTTTCTTCCTCCCGGTGCCCGCAGGTGACTCCCTCTGTCCGTGTCTGACCGTTTTTGAGCGCTTACGGGGTGTGACTCGGGCCACGCAGATTGGGCGTAACACTCCTGGAAACAACGCGATGACCTAAGAGGTGACAGCCGCGGAGGGAATACGGACGCCATGAATGGCGCTGTGCATCTTCCCGGCCCCCGCCCGCACCGTCGGCCCATCCCCACGGCCGGTGGTCGGTTCCTGTCCATCCCGGACGGGGCCGGAAGCCGTTTTCCAACGTTCCGAGAGGTTGTTCGTGTCGGCCAGCACATCCCGTACGCTCCCGCCGGAGATCGCCGAGTCCGTCTCTGTCATGGCTCTGATTGAGCGGGGAAAGGCTGAGGGGCAGATCGCCGGCGACGATGTGCGTCGGGCCTTCGAAGCTGACCAGATTCCGGCCACTCAGTGGAAGAACGTACTGCGCAGCCTCAACCAGATCCTCGAGGAAGAGGGTGTGACGCTGATGGTCAGTGCCGCGGAGCCCAAGCGCACCCGAAAGAGCGTCGCAGCGAAGAGTCCGGCCAAGCGCACCGCCACCAAGACGGTCGCGGCGAAGACGGTGACCACGAAGAAGGCCACTGCCACCGCCACCCCGGCGGCGCCCGCCGTCGAGGCCTCCGCCGAGGGCGAGGCTCCCGTGAAGAAGGCCGCTGCCAAGAAGGCGACGCCCGCCAAGAAGGCCGTCGCGAAGAAGACCGTCGCCAAGAAGGCGACGGCCAAGAAGACGACCGCCGGCAAGGACGACGCGGAGGTTCTCGAGGACGAGGTTCTCGAGGACATCAAGCCCGGCGAAGAGGAAGAGGAGGGCGGCGAGAGCAAGGGCTTCGTCCTCTCCGACGACGACGAGGACGACGCGCCGGCCCAGCAGGTCGCCGTCGCCGGCGCCACCGCCGACCCCGTCAAGGACTACCTCAAGCAGATCGGTAAGGTCCCGCTCCTCAACGCCGAGCAGGAGGTCGAGCTCGCCAAGCGCATCGAGGCGGGTCTGTTCGCCGAGGACAAGCTGTCCAACGCCGACAAGCTCGCCCCGAAGCTCAAGCGCGAGCTGGAGATCATCGCCGAGGACGGCCGCCGCGCCAAGAACCACCTCCTGGAGGCCAACCTCCGTCTGGTGGTCTCCCTGGCCAAGCGCTACACCGGCCGCGGCATGCTCTTCCTGGACCTCATCCAGGAGGGCAACCTCGGTCTGATCCGCGCGGTCGAGAAGTTCGACTACACCAAGGGCTACAAGTTCTCCACGTACGCCACCTGGTGGATCCGTCAGGCGATCACCCGCGCGATGGCCGACCAGGCCCGCACCATCCGTATCCCGGTGCACATGGTCGAGGTCATCAACAAGCTCGCGCGCGTGCAGCGCCAGATGCTCCAGGACCTGGGCCGCGAGCCCACCCCGGAGGAGCTGGCCAAGGAACTCGACATGACCCCCGAGAAGGTCATCGAGGTCCAGAAGTACGGCCGCGAGCCCATCTCCTTGCACACCCCGCTGGGCGAGGACGGCGACAGCGAGTTCGGTGACCTCATCGAGGACTCCGAGGCGGTCGTCCCGGCCGACGCGGTCAGCTTCACGCTCCTCCAGGAGCAGCTGCACTCCGTCCTCGACACCCTGTCCGAGCGCGAGGCGGGCGTCGTCTCGATGCGCTTCGGTCTCACCGACGGTCAGCCGAAGACCCTCGACGAGATCGGCAAGGTGTACGGCGTGACGCGTGAGCGCATCCGCCAGATCGAGTCCAAGACGATGTCGAAGCTGCGCCACCCGTCGCGTTCGCAGGTGCTGCGCGACTACCTCGACTAGGACGCGGTCGTACGACGTCGAAGGCCCGGTTCCCCGCCCAGGGAGCGGGGCCTTCGTGCTGGGCGGGCGTGGCCGGGGTGCGGGCCGTGGGCTCGGTCCAGCGGGTGCGGGGCGCGGCGGCGTGGATCACTCTGGGTTTCCCCAGTCCGACCCAGAGTGAGGAATGTGCATGCGTCGTCCTTTTGCCCGGGCGCTGAACCGGTCGCTGGTCCTGGCGGCCGTGGCGGGCGCCATACCGCTGGCGTCCGCCGCCCCCGTGGCCGCCGACAGCATCGTCGTAGGCGGATTTCCCGTCGACATCTCGGACGGCCCATGGACCGTGGCGCTGTCCAGCCGTGACCGGTTCGGGGGTACGCGCGCGGGGCAGTTCTGCGGCGGCGTGGCCATCGGCCGGACCGCAGTGCTCACCGCGGCCCATTGCGTGGGCGAGGACGTCCTGGGAGCACCGCCCAACCGGGTGCGTGATCTCAAGGTCATCACGGGCCGCACGGACCTGCTCTCGGACGAGGGCCAGGAGATCCGCGTACGGGACACCTGGGTGAACCCGGGATACGACCCCGCCACCAACGCCGGCGACTTCGCGGTGCTCGGGCTCGCCGAACCGCTGTCGCAGGACTCGGTCATCACCATGGCGGCCGGCGGTGACCCGGCGTACGCACCGGGTACGGACGCGACGGTCTACGGGTGGGGTGATGTCACAGGGGGCGGCGACTACGCGCACAGTCTGCGGGCCGCCCGCATTCATGTGCTGTCCGACAGCCTGTGCGAGCAGGCCTATCCGGGCACCGCGGACGGCGCCTATCGCGCCGACTCGATGCTCTGCGCCGGGGAGGAACAGGGCGGTCGTGACGCCTGTCAGGGGGACAGCGGTGGGCCGTTGGTCGCCCAGGGGCGGCTGATCGGGCTGGTGTCCTGGGGGAGTGGCTGTGCGCTGCCGGGCAGCCCTGGCGTCTACACGCGCGTGTCCGACGTCGTACGGACGCTCGGGTGGGGCGACAGGACGGGAGAAGGCTCGCACCGGCCCTGAGGGGCGTGGCGGGGCCATGAGCGCTTGTCGGCGGCCTCGCTGGCCGCGCGAGGTGATGCTCGGTAAGAGCGCGGACGGCCGCCCCTGAAATCAGGGGCGGCCGTCCGCATGTCGGCCTGTGCCGGTGCTGGCTCGTCGTGGGTGCGAGGTGTCAGCGCTCTTCTTCGGAGGCGGATGCGGGAACGGTCGTCAGCCGCTCCGTCTCGTCCTGTATCTCAGCGGCGATCTTCTTGAGTTCCGGCTCGAACTTGCGACCGTGGTGGGCGCAGAAGAGCAGTTCACCGCCGCTGAGCAGGACGACGCGCAGGTATGCCTGGGCGCCGCAGCGGTCGCAGCGATCGGCGGCCGTCAACGGGCTCGCGGGGGTCAGAACAGTAGTCACGTCGCCTCTTCTCTAGCTCGACGAGCTGTCGTACCAGGGTCAACATCCAACCAGCCCGAAAACGTTCCCGCTCGGGGCTTTTCCTCAAAAAAATCTTTCGAGGCCGGCCGTCTGCTGCCGGTTGGCGGCGAATGTGCCGTATTGCGTGTCTATGTGTCTTACGGGTTCGCGCTGTCTGTCGATGTCGGTCCTCCCGGCTGGGTTGCCGGTTGTTCATGAGGACGTGCCCGGAGCCTAAATGGTTCATGCCCCGAAGGGAACGTGATATGTACTTCACTCCATCGAGGGATCGAACATGCATGCGACTCTGGACTAGTGTGAGTTTTGACGAGGGTGGCGTTACAACGGCTCTACCAGGCCTCGGTACCCTCTTGGCGGCGGCCGAAGCCGCGCCCTTACCCACAAGGGCCACACCTGAAATTCAGCGAGGAGCGAACCGCGTGACCGCCGAGACGTCCGTGCCGTCCACAGCGCTGCTGGCAGGAGCAGACCGGGACGGTTCCAACTACACCGCGCGGCACCTCCTCGTCCTCGAGGGGCTCGAGGCCGTGCGCAAACGCCCGGGCATGTACATCGGCTCGACCGACAGTCGTGGCCTGATGCACTGCCTGTGGGAAATCATCGACAACTCCGTGGACGAGGCCCTCGGGGGCTACTGCGACCACATCGAGGTCATCCTCCACGACGACGGGTCGGTGGAGGTCCGCGACAACGGCCGAGGCATCCCGGTCGACGTCGAACCCAAGACCGGTCTGTCCGGCGTCGAGGTCGTCATGACCAAGCTGCACGCCGGCGGCAAGTTCGGAGGCGGCTCCTACGCGGCCTCCGGCGGTCTGCACGGCGTGGGCGCCTCCGTGGTGAACGCCCTGTCCGCGCGGCTGGACGTCGAGGTGGACCGCAGCGGGCACACCCACGCGGTCAGCTTCCGGCGCGGCGTTCCCGGCGCCTTCGCCGGCGCCGGGCCCGACGCGAAGTTCGACGCCACCAGTGGGCTGCGCAAGGCCAAGAAGATCCCCAAGACCCGCACCGGCACGCGCGTCCGCTACTGGGCCGACCGGCAGATCTTCCTCAAGGACGCCAAGCTCTCCCTGGAGCACCTCCACCAGCGGGCCCGCCAGACCGCGTTCCTCGTCCCCGGCCTCACCATCGTCGTACGCGACGAGTTCGGGCTCGGCGAGGGCGGCAGCAAGGGCGAGGAGTCTTTCCGCTTCGACGGGGGCATCAGCGAGTTCTGCGAGTACCTGGCGACCGACAAGCCGGTCTGCGACGTCCTCCGCTTCTCCGGCCAGGGCACCTTCAGGGAGACCGTCCCCGTCCTCGACGAGCACGGCCAGATGACGCCCACCCAGGTCACCCGCGAGCTCGACGTCGACGTCGCGCTGCGCTGGGGCACGGGATACGACACGACCCTGAAGTCGTTCGTGAACATCATCGCCACCCCCAAGGGCGGCACCCATGTGGCGGGCTTCGAGACCGCGGTGACGAGCACCATGCTCGAGGTGCTGCGCGCCAAGAAGCTGCTGCGCGTCGCCGAGGACGACATCGTCAAGGACGACGCCCTGGAAGGCCTCACGGCGGTCGTGACGGTCCGTCTCGCCGAGCCGCAGTTCGAGGGCCAGACCAAGGAGGTCCTCGGCACCTCGGCGGCCCGCCGCATCGTGAACACCGTGATCTCCAAGGAGCTCAAGGCGTTCCTGACCTCCACCAAGCGCGACGCCGCGGCCCAGGCCCGGGTCGTCATGGAGAAGGTCGTCGCCGCCGCGCGGACGCGCATCGCGGCCCGCCAGCACAAGGACGCGCAGCGCCGGAAGACGGCCCTGGAGTCCTCGTCGCTGCCCGCCAAGCTCGCCGACTGCCGCAGCGACGACGTCGACCGCAGCGAGCTGTTCATCGTCGAGGGAGACTCCGCGCTGGGTACGGCGAAGCTGGCCCGGAACTCCGAGTTCCAGGCGCTGCTGCCGATCCGCGGCAAGATCCTCAACGTCCAGAAGTCGTCCGTGACCGATATGCTCAAGAACGCCGAATGCGGCGCGATCATCCAGGTCATAGGAGCAGGGTCGGGCCGGACCTTCGACATCGACGCGGCCCGCTACGGCAAGATCATCATGATGACCGACGCCGACGTGGACGGCTCCCACATCCGGACCCTGTTGCTCACGCTGTTCCAGCGCTATATGCGGCCGATGATCGAGGCGGGACGGGTCTTCGCCGCGGTGCCGCCGCTGCACCGCATCGAGCTCATCCAGCCCAAGAAGGGGCAGGACAAGTACGTCTACACGTACTCGGACCGCGAACTGCGCGACAAGCTCATGGAGTTCCAGAGCAAGGGCGTCCGGTACAAGGACTCCATCCAGCGCTACAAGGGTCTCGGTGAGATGGATGCCGACCAGCTGGCGGAGACGACCATGGACCCACGACACCGCACCCTGCGCCGGGTGAACCTCTCCGACCTGGAGGCCGCCGAGCAGGTCTTCGATCTGCTGATGGGCAACGATGTGGCGCCGCGCAAGGAGTTCATCTCCAGCTCGGCGGCGACGCTGGACCGGTCGCGTATCGACGCGTAGTGCGGCCGGGCGCTGCGCTTGGCTTGGGCGGGGCTGCGCTTGGCTTGGGCGGGGCTGGGCTGGGGCTGGGCTGGGGTGACTGGGCTGGGTTCATCTGGCTGGGGTCGGTTCGGTTTCGGGCCGGGTTTGGTTTCGGGCCGGGTTCGGCTTTTGGGGCTGGTTCGGCCCCGACCGGATTCGGCCTGAGGCCGGCCCAGTCCCGACCGTCCTTCGGGTTCTCCACCCGTGGGTGGATGCCCCCGTCTCCCTGCCTCCACCTTCGATCCACCCCAGCGCCGATCCGCTGACCTGCGAATTTCCGTAGCGTCGAAGGCGTCGGCAGCGCTCGCTGTCGGCAGCGTCCCTTTCGCTCACGGAGGCACCGATGTCCGGGCTTGTCGACGGATTCCTGATCGCGGCCGTTGTCGTCGTGGTGATCGCGCGCCAGTTCCGCGCGCAGCGGATCGACACCGAGCGGCGCTGGTGGCTGCTGCCGGTCGTGCTGGCCGCCGTCGCCCTGCGCGAACCCGGCCTCATAGACGCCCACCACCACACTTCCTCGGCCGCTCTCCTCACGGCAGAGCTGCTCATCGGTCTCGCCACCGGCGCGGCCTGGGCCTGGACCTCCCGCGTGTGGACCGAGCCCGACGGCGCCGTGTGGAGCAAGAGCACCAAAGCGAGCGGATTGGTCTGGCTCGTCGGCATAGCCCTCCGCGTCGGCCTCTACGCCCTCGGCGCCGCACTCGGCATCCACCAGGAGTCGTCCGCCCTGCTCCTCGCCCTGGCCGCCACGCTGCTCGTGCGCGCGGGCATCCTCGCCTGGCGTGCCCAGTCTCCGCGCCCGGCTTCCGTACGGGGTTCGGCGTACGGTGACGCCGTGCCTCGGTCCGCCTGGAAGGAGCGTGTGTGACAGAGAACCTGTGGACACGCTGGCCATCCCGGGAGGCGCTCGGGCGCGAGGGGTTCTCGCGGCCTCGGCGCCTGCTGGCCTGGGGAGTGAGGCTGCTGCTCCTCTCCCTGCTGCTGTGGGGTGCCCTGACGAGTAGCTCGGCTCATGGCTGGCGAATCGCCGCGGGTGCCGGCGGATTCGTCGTCGCAGCCCTGCTGGCGTGGGCGTTCTACCGGGCCACGCTTCAGCACCGGCTCTGGCCCGCGCTGCTGACATGGGGGCTGCTCCAGGGAGTCGCCGTCCTCGCCCAGGTTTCCGGGCTGCTGGTACCGGCCCTCGTGATCTGGTGCGCGTCCGCCGTCGCCGCGCTGGAGCGACTGCCCCTGGCCGTTGCCGCGCCGGTCACGGCGATGGCGCTCGGCGCCTACGGAGCCCTCAACGACGACGATGTGCTGACGACCGTGGTCACCTGCCTGGGACTGGCCCTCGCCGGGTACACGCTGCGCCTTGACGCCGAGGCCCGGGGCAGCGCCCAGCGACTGCTCGCCCAGGAGCGCGCCGCGCGGAAGGCCGAGGCGGAATCGGCCGCCCTGGCGGAGCGGGCTCGTATCGCCCGGGAGATCCACGACGTGCTGGCCCACAGCCTCTCGGCGCAGCTCGTGCATCTGGAGGCCGCGCGGCTGCTGATCGAGCGGGGGGCGGACCGGGACCAGATCCTCGAGCGGGTCGTGGCGGCACGGGGCATGGCGCGGGACGGCCTCACTGAGACCCGACAGGCGTTGTCGGCTCTGCGCGGGGACATGACCCCGTTGGAGGACTTCCTCGCCCAGCTCGTGGAGACGAGCGCGGGAGCCGAGGTCACCATTACGGGTGAGCGCAGAGCCCTGCCGGCCGAGGCCTCGCAGGCTGTGCGGAGGGTCGCCCAGGAAGCGTTGACCAACGTGCGCAAGCATGCGCCGGGCGCCAAGGTGCAGCTTCGGCTGGCCTACGGCGAGCATCAAGTGACCTTGGACGTACGGGACTCGGGGGGATCGTCGGGCGAACTCACCGCCACGGGGGGCGGATACGGTCTGCTGGGCATGCGCGAGCGTGCCGAACTGCTCGGCGGCTCGCTGGACGCCGGGCCGGACGAGGAGGGATTCACGGTGACGCTGAAGGTGCCCGTATGACGGACGAGTTCGACGGCAAGGTCGCGCGGGTGGTGGTCGCGGACGACCAGACCGTCGTCCGCGAGGGCATCGTGATGTTGCTCGGACTGCTGCCGGGGGTCGAGGTCGTGGGAGCCGCCGCAGACGGGGACGAGGCGGTGCGGCTGGTCGCCGAACTCGCTCCGGACGTGGTGCTGATGGACCTGCGCATGCCCCGCTGCGACGGCGTGGCGGCGACCCGGCGGATCCGTACCGAACATCCGGGGACCCAGGTGGTGGTGCTCACGACGTTCGGGGACGACGCGTCGCTCTTCCCGGCGCTGAAGGCGGGAGCGCGAGGCTATCTCACCAAGGACGCGGGAGGTGACGAGATCGTGCGGGCGGTGCACAGCGTGCTGTCCGGGGACGCCGGGCTCTCGCCGAGCGTCCAACGGCGGCTGCTGGAGCGGCTGTCGGAGCCCGAGCCCCGGCCGGCCGAGCCCGCGGAGCCCCCGGACGGGCTCACCGCGCGAGAGACCGAGGTGCTGCTCCTGATCGCTGATGGGCTCAGCAACCAGGAGATCGCCCGCACCTTGCACGTCTCCACGGCGACCGTGAAGACCCACATCAACAACATGTTCGCCAAGACCGGGCTCAAGGACCGGGCGCAGGCAGTGCGTTACGCCTACGCCAAGGGGCTTGTGCGGCCTCCCACGGGTTGAATCACCTGATGGGGTGAAGCGCGAAGGGAAGAAGAGTCGGGGATCTTCCCGTTCTGTCCATCCTTGGGCATGCAGTCAAGCAATGGTCGGCCCCGCGGCGGCAGGGGTGGTCCCGAAAGCGCGGCCGAAAACCACGACGGGTTCGACCCGGCCCACCTCGACGCGCCCGCGGCCGTGAGGTACGACGATCCCTGGTACGACGCCCTCGCCTCCGGCTGGGGCGAATCGACCGGCGTCGGGGGTGGTGCGGCCATCCCGTTGTCGGCCGTCGAGGCAGGGCGTACGGAGCGGGTGGACGCGGCTGCGGATGTGTATCTCCAGGTGCAGCGCAGTGCGGCGTTCCAGGAGGTGCGCAGTCGGTATCGGCGTTTCGTGGTGCCGGCGTTCATCGGGTTCTTCGGCTGGTACGTGGGGTACGTCGTGACCGCGACGACCGCGCCCGGTCTGATGGCCCGGCCGGTGGCGGGCGCGGTGAACGTGGCGATGGTCGCGGGGCTCGGCCAGTTCCTCACCACGTTCCTGCTGACCTGGGCGTACGCCCGGCATGCCCGGCTGCGCAGGGACCGGGCCGCGTTGGAGCTGCGCTGGGACACCCAGGAGCTGACGCGCGGGATCCGGGGTGGTGCGTCGTGACCGGCGATCATCAGACGCTGGCGCTGCTGCTGTTCAGCGTGTTCGTCGCGGTCACGCTGGCGATCACGACATGGGTGAGCCGTAACCGGCATGGCTCGGCGGAGGAGTTCTACGCGGGCGGGCGGTTGTTCTCACCGATGGAGAATGGTTTTGCCATCGCGGGCGACTACATGTCGGCGGCGTCGTTCCTGGGCATCTCCGGGCTGATCGCGCTCTTCGGGTACGACGGGATGCTGTACTCGGTGGGCTTCCTGGTGGCGTGGCTGGTGGTGCTCTTCCTCGTCGCGGAGCTGGTGCGCAACTGCGGGCGGTTCACGCTGGCCGACGTGGTGGCCGCGCGGATGAACGAGCGGCCGGTGCGTATCGCGGCGGGAACCTCCTCGGTCACCGTGTCCGTTCTGTATCTGGTGGCGCAGATGGTGGGTGCGGGGAGCCTGGTGGCTCTGCTGCTCGGTGGCACCGGCGAGGCGGCACAGACGTGGACCGTCATCGGCGTCGGCGCGCTCATGGTGATCTATGTGTCGTTGGGAGGGATGCGGGCCACCACCTGGATCCAGATCGTGAAGGCGGTCATGCTCCTCGGCGGCACCATCGCACTGACCGTGCTCGTCCTGGTGCGCTTCCATGGCGACTTCGACCAACTGCTGCTCAGCGCGGCCGAACGCAGCGGGCATGGCGAGAAGTTCCTGGCGCCCGGCCTGAAGTACGGCGGGGACTGGACGGCGCGCTTCGACTTCATCAGCCTGGGGCTCGCCCTCGTTCTCGGCACGGCGGGGCTGCCGCACATCCTGTCGCGCTTCTACACCGTTCCGACCGCGCGGGCGGCGCGTCGTTCGGTGGTGTGGTCGATCGGGCTCATCGGCGGCTTCTACCTGATGACGATCGTCCTCGGCTTCGGAGCGGCCGCGATCGTGGGACCGGAAGCGGTGCGCGGGTCCAACGCGGCCGGGAACACGGCCGTGCCGTTGCTGGCCCTCGACCTGGGCGGCGGCGCGGACTCCACAGGTGGAACGGTTCTGTTCGCGATCGTCGCCGCCGTCGCCTTCGCCACGATCCTGGCCGTGGTCGCCGGCATCACCCTGGCCTCCTCGGCGTCCGTGGCCCACGACCTGTACGCCTCCCTGCGGCGCAGGGACGCCAAGCCCCGCAGCGAGGTCGCCGTGGCACGGGTCGCCGCCGTGGGTATCGGCGTGGTCGCGATCGCCCTCGGTCTGCTGGCCCGGGATCTCAACGTCGCCTTCCTGGTGGGCCTCGCCTTCGCGGTCGCGGCGTCGGCCAACCTGCCGGTGCTGCTGTACTCGCTCTTCTGGCGCGGCTTCACCACCCGTGGCGCGGTCTGGGCGGTGTACGGCGGGCTGATCCCGGCCATGGTGCTCGTGCTGCTGTCACCGGTGGTGTCGGGCAGCCCGGAATCGCTGTTCCCGGGGGTCGACTTCCAGTACTTCCCGCTGCAGAACCCCGGCCTCGTCTCGATCCCGCTGGGCTTCGTCGCCGGCTGGCTCGGCACGGTCACCTCGACTGAGGTGGCGGACGAGGCCAAGCACGCGGAGACCGAGGTGCGGTCGCTGACGGGGGCAGGGGCGGCGTAGAGGCGGCGCCGCCATCGGCGTACCGGGTCTCCATCGGCGTACGGCGCCCTCATCGGCGTACCACGCCGTCATCCTCGTACGGCGCCGTCATCCTCGTACGGCGTCCTCATCCTCGTACGACCGTCGAACCCGCAGTCGTACGCCTACGGTGCCACCCACGCGTACCGGTGTTCCGGGCGGCCCGTGTCGCCGTACTTGAGGGAGAGGCGGAGGCGGCCGGCCTGTTCGAGGTGGCGGAGGTAGCGCTGGGCGGTGGACCGGCTCAGGCCCGTCTCGGCGGCGACCTCGTGGGCGGACAGGGGATGGTCGGCGTGGTGGAGGACGTGGCAGATGAGGTCGGTCGTCGGTTCCGAGTGGCCGCTCGGCAGGCCCGGTGAGGGCGGGGCGGGCATGGTGCGCAGGGCGCCGAAGATCCGGTCGACCTGTTCCTGGCCGGCGATGCCGCGGCCGCCGACGCGGTCGACGGTGCGGCGCAGGGCGGCGTAGGAGTCGAGGCGGGAGCGCAGCGCGGCGAAGGTGAACGGTTTGACCAGGTAGTGCAGGGCGCCCAGGCGCATCGCGGTCTGGACGGTCGTGACATCGCCCGCGGCGGTGATCATGATGACGTCGGTGCCGTGGCCCTGTTCCCGCATGCGGTGCACGAGTTCGAGGCCCGTCTGGTCGGGCAGGTAGTGGTCGAGCAGGACCAGGTCGATGGTGCCGCGCTGGACGGTCGCCAGGGCCTGCGCGGCGGTGTGGGCGCGGGCGGCGACCCGGAAACCGGGAACCTTTCCCACGTACTTGGCGTTGATCTCGGCAACGCGGAAGTCGTCGTCCACGACCAGGACGTCAATCATCGGGCCTCTTTCTGTCAAGGCCAGGCGGGCGTTAAGCCCGTGTTTCGGCTCCGCTGTTGTAGCGCGCGCAAAACGAGCACAACAGGCTGCTGCAAGCAAAAGAACGGCATGCGCTCAGAAGGCTGATGCTGTGACCCGGGTCGCACCTACCGTCCCCGGCCATGAGCGCAGACACCAGCCCCGCCATCGAGCTGCGGGGCGCGAGCAAGACGTTCAGGACCCCCTCGGGGGGCCTGCACACGGCGGTCCGGGGACTAGATCTCACGGTCCGGCGTGGCGAGTTCGTGGCCGTCGTCGGCCCCACCGGCTGCGGCAAGTCGACCACGTTGACCCTGGTCAGCGGCCTTGAAGAACCCACCGACGGCGAGGTCGTGGTCGCCGGGGAACCGGTCCGCGGCGTGGGGGACAAGGTCGGGTTCGTCTTCCAGCAGGACGCCACTTTTCCCTGGCGCACGGTCCTGTCCAATGTGATGGCGGGCCCGCGGTTTCGCGGTGTGCCGAAGGCGGAGGCGAAGCGGAAGGCGCGTGAGTGGCTGGCCCGGGTCGGGCTGTCGGCCTTCGAGGACCGCTATCCACATCAGCTGTCCGGCGGGCAGCGCAAGCGCGTCGCACTCGCCGCGACCTTCGTCAACGACCCCGAGATCCTGCTGATGGACGAGCCGTTCTCGGCGCTCGACGTGCAGACCCGGGCCCTGATGTCGGACGAACTGCTGGAGCTGTGGGAGGGCACCGGCGCCTCCGTCGTGTTCGTCACCCACGACCTGGAGGAGTCCATCGCGCTGGCCGACCGGGTCGTCGTGATGACAGCCGGGCCGGCCACCGTCAAGCACGTGTTCGACATCGACCTGCCGCGTCCGCGCAAGGTCGAGTCGGTGCGCCTGGAGCCGCGGTTCATCGAGATCTACCGCGAGATCTGGGAGTCCCTCGGCGAAGAGGTCCGCATCACGCGCGAGAGGGGTGCCGCTCATGTCGCCTGAGGTTCTCAGCACGCCGGTCGTCGACACGGCCAAGACGCCACCGGACCGCGCCCATTCACGCGCGCGTGCCGCCCGCAGACGCAAGATCGTCGTCGCGGCCTCGCGGACGCTGCTCCTGGTCACGGTCCTCGGGCTGTGGGAGGTGCTCGCGCGGGCCGACGTCATCGATCCGTTCAACTTCTCGATGCCCTCGAAGATCTGGGACCAGATCTGGACCTGGGTGACACACGGGACCGCGCTCGGGTCGTTGGGCGAACAGATCTGGTACACGCTCCACGAGGCGCTGCTCGGCTGGGTCTTCGGGGTGGCCGCCGGCGTGGTGTTCGGTATTGCTCTGGGGCGGATCACCTTTCTCGCCGATGTCCTTGGTCCATACATCAAGGTGCTCAACTCGATCCCGAGGATCGTCCTCGCACCCATCTTCGTGATCTGGTTCGGCCTCGGTCCCGCCTCCAAGGTCGCGTCCGCGGTCGTGCTCGTCTTCTTCCCGGTGTTCTTCAACGCCTTCCAGGGCGCCCGTGAGGTCGACCGCAACCTCGTCGCCAACGCGCGCATCCTCGGCGCGAGCGACCGGCGGGTGACGCTTCAGGTGGTCATCCCGTCCGCGACCTCGTGGATCTTCACCAGCCTCCACGTCAGCTTCGGCTTCGCCCTCATCGGCGCCATCGTCGGCGAGTACATCGGCGCCACGAAAGGCATCGGCCTGCTCGTCGCGCAGTCGCAGGGCACGTTCAACGCGGCTGGTGTGTACGCCGCGATGGTGATCCTCGCCGTCGTCGCGCTCGTCGCCGAAGGGCTGCTCACCTTCGCCGAGCGCCGCATCTTCCGCTGGAAGCCGACGGGTTCGGACAGCTGACCCGAGCCGTCCCCGCTCCTCCCTTCGCCTCCTCCCCTTCACAAGGACGTGAACCCTCATGCGCAAGACCGCCAGATACTCCGCCCTGGCCGCCGCCGGCCTGCTCGCCCTCTCCTCGCTCACCGCCTGCGCCAATGACGCGGCCAGTACCGCCTCCTCCGGCAGCAAGGGCGACGGCAAGGGGACGAAGGTCAAGATCATGGTTGGCGGCCTGGACAAGGTCATCTACCTGCCCGCGATGCTCACCCAGCGGCTCGGCTACTTCGACGCCGAGGGCCTCGACGTGGAGCTGCTGAGCGAACCCGCCGGTGTCCAGGCCGAGACCGCGCTCGTCTCCGGCCAGGTCCAGGGCGCGGTCGGCTTCTACGACCACACGCTCGATCTCCAGGTGAAGGGCAAGCACGTGGAGTCCGTCGTGCAGTTCTCGCACGCGCCCGGCGAGGTGGAGATCGTCTCCACCAAGAAGGCGGACGACATCACCTCGCCCAAGGACTTCAAGGGGAAGAAGCTCGGCGTCACCGGCCTCGGCTCGTCGACCGACTTCCTCACCAAGTACCTCGCCGTCAAGAACGGTGTGAAGGTCAGCGAGTTCACCCCGGTCGCCGTCGGCGCCGGACCGACCTTCATCTCGGCGCTCCAGCAGGGCGCGATCGACGGCGGCATGACGACCGACCCGACCGTCGCGACGATCCTGGACAAGAAGGCGGGCAAGGTCCTCCTCGACATGCGCACGCCCGAGGGATCGCAGGCGGCGCTCGGTGGTCCGTATCCGTCGTCAAGTCTGTACATGCAGACGGACTGGGTGAATGCACACAAGGACACCGTCCAGAAGATGGTCAATGCATTCGTCAAGACACTCAAGTGGATGTCGACGCACAGCGCGAGCGAGATCGCCGACAAGATGCCCGCCGACTACTCCCAGGGCAACAAGGTCCTCTACGCCGCGGCCATCGACAGCACCTTGCCGATGTTCACGGACGACGGGGTGATGCCCAAGAACGGCCCCGAGACCGTCGAGAAGGTGCTCAAGGCGTTCAACCCCGCCATCCAGAAGGCCGACGTCGACCTCGACAAGACGTACACGACCGAGTTCGTGGACAAGGTCACCGACTGAAGTCCGGGACGCCGGCATCCGTATAGAGGGAGGGCACGGTTCCTTCCCCCGCCCCCACGGGCCGTGCCCTCAGGCGCGGGTCGCCCACACGTAACGGTGTTCCGGGCGGCCCGCGTCGCCGTACTTGAGCGTGAGCCGGGCCCGTCCGGTGCGCTCCAGGAGCTTCAGATAGCGCTGGGCGGTCTGCCGGCTCACCCCCGTCCGCTCGGCGATCTCCTGGGCCGACAACGGCCCTTCCGCGTTCATCAGGGACTGCCGGACGAGCTCCGCGGTCGTGGGGGAGTGACCCTTGGGCAGGTCGGGCTCGGACGGCGTGGACAGTGCCCCGAAGATGCGGTCCACCTCCGCCTGCTCCGCCTCGCCCCCGCCGTCGAGCGTGCGGCGCAGCTCGGCGTATGCCTCCAGCTTGGCGCGCAACCCCGCGAACGCGAACGGCTTGACCAGGTACTGGAGCGCGCCGTGGCGCATCGCGGCCTGCACGGTCGTGATGTCCCGGGCCGCCGTCACCATGATCACGTCGGTCTGGTGGCCGCGGCGGCGCATCTCCTGGACGACCGACAGACCCGTCTCGTCGGGCAGGTAGTGGTCCATGAGGACCAGGTCGACACGGGGCAGCAGCTCCACCTGGCGCAGCGCCTCCGCCGCGCTGTGCGCCTCGCCCGCCACATGGAAGCCCGGGACCTTCTCGACGTAGGCGGCGTTGACCCGCGCGACCCGCGTGTCGTCGTCCACGACCAGGACCTCGATCATCACGACTCCTCCTCGGGGGCGGCCGGAACGGTCAGCGCGGGCTCCAGATCGTCCCCCGCCAGGGCCTCGGGCAGGACGACGACGAACTCCGCGCCCCCGCCGTCCGCCTCGGTCACGGCGGCGCTGCCACCCTGCCGTTCGGCCAGCCGCCGCACCAGGGAGAGCCCGATGCCGCGCTTGCCGTGCGCGGGCGGCTCCTTCGTGGACCACCCTTCGGTGAAGACCAGTTCGCGCTGCTCCGCCGGAATGCCGGGCCCCGTGTCGCGCACCCTGAGCACGGCGGTACGGCCCTCGGCGCGCAACTCCACCTCCACGCGCGCGTGCGGCTTGCCTCCTACGGCGTCCAGCGCGTTGTCGACCAGGTTGCCGACCACCGTGACGATGCCCCTGGGGTCGATCAGCCGGTCCGGGAGCCGTGTGCGGTCCGAGATCCACAGGGCGACCCCGCGCTCCGCGGCGACGGTCGCCTTGCCCACCAGCAGCGCGGCGAGCAGCGGATCCTTGATCTTCTCGGTGACCTGCTCCGCGGTGGCGCGGTGGTCGCCGACCACCTCTCCGACGAACTCCACGGCGTCGTCGTACATCTCCAGTTCGAGCAGTCCGAGCAGCGTGTGCATGCGGTTGGCGTGCTCGTGGTCCTGGGCGCGCAGGGCGTCGATCAGCCCGCGCGTGGAGTCGAGTTCGCGGCCGAGCTGCTCCAGTTCCGTACGGTCGCGCAGGGTCGCGACGGCGCCGCCGTCGTCGGTGGGCATGCGGTTGGCGATCAGGACCCGCTGGCCGCGGACGGTGAGCAGGTCGGTGCCCGTCACCCGGCCGGCCAGCACGTCGGCCGTACGGCCCGCGCCGAGCGCCTCGTCGGGGGAGCGGCCCACGGCCTCGTCGCCGATGCCCAGCAGCCGCTGTGCCTCGTCGTTGAGGAGCCGGACGCGGCCGGTGCGGTCCAGGGCGACGACGCCCTCCCTGATGCCGTGCAGCATCGCCTCGCGCTCCGCGAGCAGCGCCGAGATGTCGGAGAAGGCCAGGTCACGGGTCTGGCGCTGGACCCGCCGGGAGATCAGCCAGGCGGCCAGCGCGCCGACGGCCAGGGCGCCGCCGGCGTAGGCGAGCAGGCCCGGGATGGCATGGATCAGGCGGGCCCGGACGCTGTCGTACGCGATGCCGACCGAGACGGCCCCGATGATGTTCCCGTCGCTGTCGCGCAGGGGCACCTTGCCGCGGGCCGAGCGGCCGAGGGTGCCCTCGTCGATCTCCATGACCTCCTCGCCCGCGAGCGCCCGCGCGGGGTCGGTCGACACCTTCCCGCCGATCTCCTCCGGGTCGGTGTGGGACCAGCGGACGCCTTCCTTGTTCATGATCACGACGTACTCGGCCTTGGTGGCTTTGCGGATCCGCTCGGCCTCCTTCTGCACCGGTCCGTCCGCCGAGTAGGGCGTGGTCTGCAGGTCCTTCGCGATCTGCGGCTGCTCGGCGGTCGTCTGCGCGATGGCCAGGGCCCGGCGCATGGCCTGGTCGTCCAGCTGATTGCTGAGCGGTGCGAGGAACAGCCCGGTCGCCAGCACCGTGACTCCCGCGGCGATCGCGAGCTGCATCAGCAGCACCTGCGAGAACATCCGCCGCGGCAGCCCGAGGCGGAGGCGTCGAGCGGGGGGAGTGGGGCGGCTCATACCCATGACGGTACGCGGAGGGGTGCGGGCTGCCGTAGGGGTGTGGCGTGGATCTCTTGATCAACCCACTTGATCGGTGGACGAGGCCTTGACCACGTTGTTCGGCTGCTTCAGCTCGCCAGGGCCGAGGGGCGAGTCAACTCCCGCACCGCCATCACGTCCATCCGCGCGGGCGAGCCGAGCACCGACGTCCCGCAGCTCTCCGCGCGGGGCGGCAGGGACGCGCCCTGGGCCACGACGACCCGCCAGTGGCGCCCGTCCACGTGGGCGACGGTCACCTCCCAGCGCGGTGCCGCGCCCTCCGTCCGTACGACCACCAGCGCATCCGCGGCGTGTTCGTCCGCCTCCGCACGCACGGCCAGCTCGGCGGCCTGTCCCGGCCGCTCCCAGGCCGAGCTCCCGCGGCACCCCGCCACGACGATCCGGCCGTCCTGGGCGCTGTGCAGGATCTCCTTGACGGCGTGGGCCCCGACGCGGCCGTACGCGTAGCCGTACGGAAGGACGAGCAGCGTCGGCGAGAAGCGATGTCCACCCAGATGGGTGACCTCCCAGACGCCCTCGACCCCGGAGTTGGACAGCTCGGCCGCGAGCGGCCGCCCCAGGAGGGCGCAGCAGCGGTCGCGCTTGCCGTTGGTGCAGACGAGGGCGAGCGGGGCGCCGGTATGGGCCTGTCCGTCCAGCGCCGCGTCGAAGGCGCGGTGGTCGCCGGCGCCGAGCGCGGCGAAGTCCAGGTCGAGCAGGCGCTCCGGATCGCGGATCGTGGCGCTGCGCAGCCAGGCGCTTCCGGGGGCGGTGTGGGACACGTACACCTGGCGGGCGGACGGCGTACCGCAGTCGGCGTGCCGCCCGGGGCGGCGGATGAGGGCGACCCGGACGCCCGTGCCCTTCGCCGCCTTCTCCAGAGCGCGGCCCAGCACGGGGTCCAGATGGCTCGACGTGAGCGCGTGCGCGCCCCAGGGGCCGGGCTGTTCCAGGAGCAGCCAGGTCCTGGCGGTGGCCGCGGTGCCCGCGATGGGCTCGTCGAGGTCCCGGGAGACGGTTGAGCACGTACTCACAGAGGTGAGCCTAACCTGACTTGCTCGACAGTGACTTCCGGGCGCGCTGGTGCGCTACTCGGGGAGCGGCTGAGGGGGCTTGGCGCCGACGTAGAGCCCGCTCGGCCGCATGCGCAGCGGGCGCTCGTCGTACTCCTCCAGGGCGTGCGCGATCCAGCCCGCCGTCCGGGCGACGGCGAAGATCGTCTCGCCGGCCGTGGCGGGCATCCCCGAGGAGGCGGTGAGCACCGCGAGCGCCAGGTCGACGTTGGCGTGCAGCGGGGTGTGGCGGGCCGTGGTGGCGACGACGTCGCGGGCCGCGAGGAGGGCGGGTTCGGCCCGGGGGATCTCCTCCAGCAGGGCGAACAGGGCACGCGCGCGTGGGTCTTCGCCGCGGTAGAGCCGGTGACCGAGTCCGGGGATACGGCGCCCGGCCCGCAGTTCGTCGGCGATGACGGGACCCGCGTCGCCTTGTTCGAGCACGTCGTTGAGGAGCCGGTGGGCGAGCCCGCTGGCCGCGCCGTGCAGCGGACCTTCGAGCACGCCGAGCCCGGCGGAGACGGCCGCGTAGGCGTGCGCGCGGGCGGAGGCCGCGACGCGCACCGCGAGCGTGGAGGCGGCGAGGTCGTGGTCGACGAGCAGGCCCAGGGCCGTGTCCAGGACGCGCAGGGAGGCCTCGTCGGCGGCGCGGGGGCTGAGCCGTGCCCACAGCCGCTCGGCCAGCGAACCCTCGTCGCGGTAACCGATCCGTACCGGCGGCAGGGCGGCGACCAGGGTGGGGATGAGGATGCGCGCGGTACCGAGCACGGCGTCCTCGGAGAGGTCGAAACGCAGCGGGTCCGCGGCCGCGGCGGCGATGGCCGCGACCCGCAACCGGTCGGTGGGCGAGGCGTGTTCGGGCAGGGCGTCCACGGCGCGGCGGGCGGCGGCGACGGAGGTGTCGGGGGCGCTGAACGTCGTACCGGGCCGCATCCGCCCGGTCCAGAGCCACTCGGCGATCTCCTCGTAGGAGTGGCGTGCGGCCAGCTCCGTCGCGTCCACGCCCCGGAAGTAGTACCGGTCCGCGTCGATGAGCGTGATGCGGGTCCGTACCGACAGCTCGCCGCCGGAGCCCGAACTGCCGCCGCTCTCACGCTTGTTGCGCCGGGCGAGGGTCTCGACCTCCTTGGCGTCGAAGGTGCTGCCGCGGCCACCGGGCACGCGTCGGCTGCTGAGCTGACCGCGGCTGACATAGGCGTACACGGTCTCGGGCTTCACGCCCAGCAGCTCTGCGGCCTCTTTGGTGCTCAGTCGCCGGTCCCCGTGGAGGGAGGGGGCGGGTTCGTGATCGCGCATGGGGCACACCGTATCCGTATGGACTATATATTGATTCAATCAATATTGACAGCTAGCCAGTCAATCATCGACAGTCGAATCAAGTCCAGGGAGGAAACATGTCCGTCAACAGGGCCGCAGCCACCCTCGTCGACGTACCGCGAGGACTCGCGGGCGTCGTCGTCACCGACACCGAGATCGGTGACGTCCGAGGGATCGAGGGCTTCTATCACTACCGCCAGTACTCGGCCGTCGAGCTCGCGCAGACCCGCAGCTTCGAGGACGTCTGGCATCTCCTGGTCCACGGCGAACTGCCGGACACCGTGCGGAGCGCGGCTTTCGCCGCCGAGACCGCGGCGCTGCGCCGGCTGCCGGAGGGCGTCCGAACGGCGCTGCCCGCCATCGCCGCCGCGGGGGTGAGCTCCGGGCCGCTCGCCGGGATGCGCACGGCGCTGTCGCTGCTGGGGGCGGCGAAGGGCTTTCGGCCGGTGTACGACATCGACGCGGACGAGCGCCGCAGGGACACGATCGTGGCGGCCGCCGCGGTGCCCACCTTGCTGACCGCACTGCACCGGCTGGGGGAGGGACTGGAGCCGGTCGAGCCGCGCGAGGATCTGTCGTACGCGGCCAACTACCTGTACATGTTGACCGGTTCGGAACCGGAACCACGGCAGGCCCGGGCGATCGAGCAATACTTGATCTCAACCATTGACCACGGCTTCAATGCATCAACCTTCACGGCGCGCGTCATCACGTCAACAGGTGCGGATGTGGCGGCCTGTCTGGTGGGCGCCGTCGGGGCACTGTCCGGGCCGCTGCACGGCGGGGCGCCCAGTCGTGCGCTGGACACGCTGGACGCGATCGGAACCCCCGACCGCATCGATCCCTGGATCCGTGAACGCGTCCTCGCCGGCGAGCGGATCATGGGCTTCGGTCACGCGATCTACCGCACCGAGGACCCCCGCTCCCGGATGCTGCGCGACATCGCCCAGGGGTTCGGCGGGCCGCGCGTCGCTTTCGCGGTGGAGGTGGAGCGGCAGGTCGAGGCGATCCTGGCCGAACTGAAGCCCGGCCGCGAACTCCACACCAACGTCGAGTTCTACGCGGGCGTGGTCATGGAGCTGTGCGGGCTGCCGCGCGAGATGTTCACGCCGACGTTCGCGGCGGGGCGGGTGGTGGGGTGGAGCGCCAACGTCCTGGAACAGGCGGAGGACTCGAAGATCATCCGGCCGGTGGCGCGGTATGTGGGGCCGGGGGCGCCGGTGGCGGTGCCGACGACGGTGTGACGGTCGCGTGCGCCTGCGGGGGCTAGACACCGCACGATGCCGAGCCCGTTGTCGGCCTGAGCGCGAGGTCACGCGTCGGGGACGTCCTTCTTGGCCGCGATCAGGGTTTCGCGGGTGATGACGACGATGCGCTCGTGGTCCGCCCGCGAGGCGTCCGGCGGCAGCTCGGAGTCGAGTTCCGCCATGGCCTCCTCTCTGCCCACGACGGCGAAGCTGCCGTCACTGAGGTCGAAGATGTCGGGGCAGCACTGTCCTGACATGCTGCCGCCCCGAAGTGCCCTGCGGAGGGAGCCGCAGGGCACTGGGATCGTCGAGGGCAAACGAACACAGGCTGACGGAGCAAGTGAGCGCGCTGGGGGAGGGGACTGCCCCCAGCGACTATGCGTCGGGAATGTCAGCCTTGGCGTGGATGAGGGTCTCGCGGGTGACCACGACGATGCGTTCGTAGTCGGCTCTGGACGCGTCGGCAGGAAGCTCTGCGTCGAGTTCGTCCGTGATGTCCGTGCCGATGACCGCGAACCTTCCGTCGGAGAGTTCGAAGATGTCGGGGCAATTGGCACCGGTAGTGCTCCCCCTGGCGATGGGTGGGGTACCGATCCGACGGATGATCCGGCTCACTGTTCTGGTGTTCCTTCTGGTGTCGAGTCAGGTGCGCATTGAATGCTGTGCGTTGTGATGCGGCCCGGGTGGGGTCACAGCCTCGACAACCAGCAGCGTGGACGGTGGTACGGCGGGGTAGGCCCATTCCGAGAGATGCGCAGTAGTCAACCTTGTTGGCACCTGGGGAAACGTCACCGTTTATTGCTTTGTTACCGCCCAACCGTGTGAAGTGCCCGGGAGGGTGGCGCCCGGGCCGGGTTTTGCGCCGGGGAGAAGTCCTACTCGCTCGGCGGGTACCCGACGACCCACCACTCGTCCGCGTCTGCCTCCTCCAACTGCACCAGAAGGTCATCGACCATGCGCCCGATCTTGGCCTCGTCGGACGAGTCGATCAGCGTCGCCCTGTGCGGTCGCGTCGCGTACCAGTACTCACGGAAGACGGGGATCTGGAGCATGCTCCGCGCATGTCCGAAGAACTCCTCGCGGGTCAGGTTGCCCATCCGGTAGTAGCAGAGCGCATTGGTGTAGAGGGCGTTGGCGAAGAGGAACTGCCGCTGCTTCCGGGGCGGGACGGTTCCGTTGTAGGCGTCCAGCACCTCGGCCAGATCGGGGTCGTCCATGGCCTTGCTCAGCAACTCCCAGTGAAGGCGTTGCTGATGAGCGAAGTTGGTCTGGCGCCGCGACTGCGTTGCCTGCTCCAAGTGCTCGAGGCGGATGCGTAACCCCTGGATGGTGTTGTGCTGCGCCGCCGTCGTCACGAGGACACCGGCAGCCGCACCGAGCCCAGCCACCACCAGCCCGCGTATCCCAGATTTCCGTGTGGCCATGTCAACCCCCGAATCAGGCGGCCGTCCGCCGGTCGTCGGGGTGCGGGTCGACTGTTGGGGACCGGCGAGCGGTGGGCGGCGCTTGCCGTCTCCCAGGGTGCCGAGCGGCTCTGATCGGCGGGGGAGGCGGAGAGGAGGCGCACGGAAGGAAGCGAGGGTCGCACGAACCGGCGCCATGCCCAACGTCTGCCCCGCAAGTGCTGCTAACAATCGTTCACTTCGCGGTGATTCTTCCGGCTCGTATCCTGGTCCGGCATTCAAACCTCGTACGCGCGCCGGAACCGCGATCCGGCGCGCGTACCAGCGCGAAGGAGGTCGCACGTTGCGTCAGCCGAGCCCCGGTCAGCGGCAGATCCCGGTCGTCGTCCTCGCCGGATTCCTGGGTTCCGGCAAGACCACCCTCCTCAACCACCTCCTCCACCGCAGCGGCGGCAGCCGCATCGGCGCGATCGTCAACGACTTCGGCGCCATCGAGATCGATGCCATGGCGGTGGCCGGTGCCCTCGGGGACTCGACCGTCTCCCTCGGCAACGGCTGCCTGTGCTGTGCCGTCGACGCCAGCGAGCTCGACAGCTACCTGGAGCGACTCGCCCGGCCCGACGCCGGCATCGACGTCATCGTCATCGAGGCCAGCGGGCTCGCCGAGCCGCAGGAACTCGTGCGCATGCTGCTCGCCAGCGAGCATCCCGGCATCGTCTACGGCGGGCTCGTCGAGGTCGTCGACGCCGCCGAGTTCGACGACACCCGCGTGAAGCACCCGGAGCTCGACCGGCATCTCGCCCTCGCCGACCTCGTCGTCGTCAACAAACTCGACCGCGCCGACGACCGTGACCGGGTTCTCGGGCTGGTCCACGGCCTCGCCGACCGCGCCGCCGTCGTCGTACCCGCCGTCTACGGGCGCATCGACCCGGAGTTCCTGTTCGACTGCAAGCCGAGCGAGGAGCGCGTCGGGCAGTTGTCCTTCGACGACCTTCATGACGGAGATGACACGGAGGGCCACGCCGGTCATCTGCACACCGCCTACGACAGCCTCTCCTTCGTCTCCGAAGTGCCGCTCGACCCGCGCCGGTTGATGCAGTTCCTCGACAGCCGGCCCGAGGGGCTGTACCGGATCAAGGGGTACGTCGACTTCGGGGCGCACGACGTCCGCAACCGGTATGCCGTGCACGCCGTCGGCCGGTTCCTGCGGTTCTATCCCGAGCCGTGGGCGGGCGATCCCCGGCTCACCCAGCTCGTCCTCATCGGCTCCGGCATCGACGCCCCCGCCCTCGGCAAGGAACTGGAGGCGTGCAGGAGCGACGCCCCGCACACCGCCGACGAGCACGGTATGTGGGGCGTCCTGCGGTACGTACAGAATCCCGACGAGCAGGACCCTGAGGACCCCGGGCTCTAGACCGGTCCTGCCACCACCGACACCGTCTTCGCCAGCGACACACCCGAACCGTCCCGGCGCGGGTCGATCTCCGGGAGGTCGGCCGGGGTGCCGTTCTTCTGGGCCGCCTTCGCGGGGACGGGGCCCGCCCAGGCGAAGGACAGGCAGTCCTCGCCCTTCAGGAAGCGCTGGCAGCGGACGCCACCGGTCGCGCGGCCCTTGCGCGGGTACTGGTCGAACGGGGTCAGCTTGGCCGTCGTCTGGACCGAGTCGTCCAGGGTGCCGCGCGAGCCCGCGACCGTGAACACCACCGCGTCCGCCGCCGGGTCCACCGCAGTGAAGGAGATGACCTTCGCGCCGTCCGCGAGCTTGATGCCCGCCATGCCGCCGGCCGGACGGCCCTGCGGGCGGACCTGCGCGGCCTGGTAGCGGAGCAGTTGCGCGTCGTCCGTGATGAAGACCAGGTCCTCGTCGCCCGTACGGAGTTCCACCGCGCCGACGATCCGGTCGCCGTCCTTGAGCGTGATGACCTCCAACTCCTCCTTGTTCGAGGGGTAGTCGGGGACGACACGCTTCACGACGCCCTGTTCCGTGCCGAGCGCCAGGCCCGGGGACGACTCGTCGAGGGTGATCAGGCAGACCACCGTCTCGCCGTCGGCCAGGGAGACGAACTCCGACAGGGGAGCTCCGCCGGAGAGGTTCGGGGCGGATGCGGTGTCCGGCAGTTGCGGCAGGTCGACGACGTTGATCCGCAGCAGGCGGCCCTCCGACGTCACCGCGCCGATCTCGCCGCGCGCGGTCGCCGGGACCGCCGAGATGATCACGTCGTGCTTGACGCGCTTGCCGTCGGCGTCCTCCGGGAACGGCTCGCCGTTGGCCGTCCGCGCCAGCAGACCCGTCGAGGACAGCAGCACCCGGCACGGGTCGTCCGCCACCTGAAGCGGCACCGCGGCCGCGGGGGCGCCCGCCGACTCCAGGAGGACCGTACGCCGGTCGGTGCCGAACTTCTTGGCCACCGCGGCCAGTTCGGCGGAGACCAGCTTGCGCAGCTCCGCGTCCGAGTCGAGGATCGCGGTCAGCTCCTCGATCTCCGTGTTGAGCCGGTCCTTCTCGGACTCCAGCTCGATGCGGTCGTACTTGGTGAGACGGCGCAGCGGCGTGTCCAGGATGTACTGGGTCTGGATCTCCGACAGGGAGAAGCGCTCGATCAGGCGTTCCTTGGCCTGCGCGGAGTTCTCGCTCTGCCGGATGAGGCGGATGACCTCGTCGATGTCGACCAGCGCCGTCAGCAGGCCCTCGACCAGGTGCAGGCGGTCGCGGCGCTTGGTGCGGCGGAACTCGCTGCGGCGGCGGACGACCTCGAAGCGGTGGTCGAGGTAGACCTCCAGGAGCTCCTTCAGCCCCAGCGTCAGCGGCTGGCCGTCGACCAGCGCGACGTTGTTGATGCCGAAGGACTCCTCCATGGGCGTCAGCTTGTAGAGCTGCTCCAGGACCGCCTCCGGCACGAAGCCGTTCTTGATCTCGATGACCAGACGCAGGCCGTGCGCACGGTCGGTGAGGTCCTTGACGTCGGCGATGCCCTGGATCTTCTTCGAGCCGACCAGGTCCTTGATCTTGGCGATGACCTTCTCCGGGCCGACCGTGAAGGGCAGCTCGGTGATGACCAGACCCTTGCGGCGGGCCGTCACCGTCTCCACCGAGACCGTCGCCCGGATCTTGAAGGTGCCGCGGCCCGTCTCGTACGCGTCCCGGATGCCGGAGAGGCCGACGATCCGGCCGCCCGTGGGCAGGTCGGGGCCGGGGACGTGCTTCATCAGGGTGTCCAGATCCGCGTTCGGGTAGCGGATCAGGTGGCGGGCGGCCGCGATGACCTCGGAGAGGTTGTGCGGCGGCATGTTCGTGGCCATACCGACCGCGATGCCCGAGGAGCCGTTGACCAGCAGGTTCGGGAAGGCGGCGGGCAGGGCCACCGGCTCCTGCTCCTGGCCGTCGTAGTTGGGCGCGAAGTCGACCGTGTCCTCGTCGATCGACTCGGTCATCAGGCTCGTCGCCTGCGCCTGGCGGCACTCGGTGTAGCGCATGGCGGCCGGCGGGTCGTCGTTGCCCAGCGAGCCGAAGTTGCCGTGGCCGTCGACCAGGGGGACACGCATGGAGAAGGGCTGGGCCATGCGCACCAGGGCGTCGTAGATCGACGAGTCGCCGTGCGGGTGCAACTTACCCATGACCTCGCCGACGACGCGGGCGCACTTCACATAGCCGCGGTCGGGACGCAGCCCCATCTCGTTCATCTGGTAGACGATGCGACGGTGCACCGGCTTGAGACCGTCGCGGGCGTCCGGCAGGGCTCGGGAGTAGATGACCGAGTACGCGTACTCGAGGAAGGAGCCCTGCATCTCGTCGACGACGTCGATGTCGAGGATCTTCTCCTCGTACGAGTCGTCGGGCGGCGGGGTCTTCGTGGTGCGGCGGGCCATCGCTGCCGGCTCCTCTTTTCTGGTCGCTCGCCTACGGGTCGCTCGCGTCCCTTCGGCTCACTCTTGCTCAAGCGTGAACGGGATCTGACGCGGACCATTGTGGACCCCGGCACTGACAACGCGGACGACGACCCGACGTCAGCTCTCTTGCCGGTGGTTCACCCGCGCCGCACGGCGGCCCGTGCGCAGGCTACGGGATCTCGCTGTCGGCGTACGACCACCGGGAACTCCACCGGTGCCCCACACGCTTGCATACAGTGGCAGGACCGGCAGAAAAACGCGGTTACGGCAACCGCACCGCGATCGAAGGGACGTACATGCCCATGGGTCACACGGCCACAGACCAGGCAGGCACCGGGGGCCTGACAGCAACGGAGCACCGCCTGGCCAATGGGCTGCGCGTGGTGCTCTCCGAGGACCACCTGACCCCGGTCGCGGCGGTGTGCCTCTGGTACGACGTCGGCTCGCGCCACGAGGTCAAGGGGCGTACCGGTCTCGCTCACCTCTTCGAGCACCTGATGTTCCAGGGGTCGGGCCAGGTCAAGGGCAACGGCCACTTCGAGCTGGTGCAGGGCGCGGGCGGCTCGCTCAACGGCACCACCAGCTTCGAGCGGACCAACTACTTCGAGACCATGCCCGCCCACCAGCTGGAGCTCGCCCTCTGGCTGGAGGCCGACCGCATGGGCTCCCTGCTGGCCGCCCTCGACGACGAGTCGATGGAGAACCAGCGGGACGTGGTGAAGAACGAGCGCCGCCAGCGCTACGACAACGTCCCCTACGGCACGGCGTTCGAGAAGCTCACCGCCCTCGCCTACCCGGAGGGCCACCCCTACCACCACACCCCGATCGGCTCGATGGCCGACCTGGACGCGGCCACCCTGGAGGACGCGCGTGCGTTCTTCCGGACGTACTACGCGCCCAACAACGCGGTGCTGTCGGTCGTCGGTGACATCGACCCCGAGCAGACGCTCGCCTGGGTGGAGAAGTACTTCGGCTCCATCGCCTCCCACGACGGCAAGCCCGCCCCGCGCGACGGCTCGCTGCCCGAGATCATCGGCGAGCAGCTGCGCGAGGTCGTCGAGGAAGAGGTCCCCGCGCGCGCGTTGATGGCCGCCTACCGGCTGCCGCACGACGGCACGCGCGAGGCCGACGCCGCCGACCTGGCGCTGACCGTCCTCGGTGGCGGCGAGTCCTCCCGCCTCTACAACCGGCTCGTGCGCCGCGACCGTACGGCCGTCGCCGCCGGCTTCGGGCTGCTGCGGCTGGCCGGAGCGCCCTCCCTGGGCTGGCTGGACGTGAAGACGTCCGGTGACGTCGAGGTGCCGGTCATCGAGGCCGCCATCGACGAGGAGCTCGCCCGGTTCGCCGCGGAGGGCCCCACGGACGAGGAAATGGAGCGCGCCCAGGCCCAGTTGGAGCGCGAGTGGCTGGACCGGCTCGGCACCGTCGCGGGCCGCGCCGACGAACTGTGCCGCTACGCGGTCCTGTTCGGCGACCCGCAGCTCGCCCTCACCGCCGTCAACCGCGTCCTGGAGGTCTCCGCCGAGGAGGTCCAGGCGGTCGCCAAGGCCCGTCTGCGCCCGGACAACCGCGCGGTGCTCGTCTACGAACCCGTCGCGGGGGAGGCCGCCGAGGACGCGGACCCGCCCGAGGACCCCGAGGCCGAAGCCACCGTCGAAGCCGGCGACAAGAACGAGGAGGCGGCCAAGTGACCGAGCTCGCCACGATGGAATTCCACCCCCAGCCCCAGGCGGGCGAGGCCAAGCCCTGGGCGTTCCCGGCCCCCACGCGCGGGACGCTGCACAACGGCCTCACCGTGCTGCGCTGCCACCGCCCCGGCCAGCAGGTCGTCGCCGTCGAGGTCCTCCTCGACGCCCCCCTGGACGCCGAACCGGCGGGCCTGGACGGCGTCGCCACGATCATGGCGCGCGCGTTCTCCGAGGGCACCGACAAGCACTCCGCCGAGGAGTTCGCCGCCGAGCTGGAGCGCTGCGGCGCCACCCTCGACGCGCACGCCGACCACCCCGGCGTCCGTCTGAGCCTCGAAGTCCCCGTCTCCCGGCTGCCCAAGGCGCTCGGGCTGCTCGCCGACGCCCTCAGGGCGCCCGCGTTCGCGGACGACGAGGTCGAGCGCCTCGTCACCAACCGCCTCGACGAGATCCCGCACGAGCTGGCCAACCCCTCGCGCCGGGCCGCCAAGGAGCTCTCCCGGACGCTGTTCCCGGCGGACCTGCGCATGTCGCGCCCCCGCCAGGGCACCGAGGAGACCGTGCGGAACATCGACTCGGCCGCCGTACGCACCTTCTACGAGAAGCACGTCCGCCCGGCCACCGGCACCGTCGTGGTCGTCGGCGACCTCACCGACGTCGACCTGGACGGGCTGCTCGGCGACACCCTCGGCTCCTGGACCGGCTCCGCGGCCGAGCCGCGCCCGGTGCCCGCCATCACCGCCGACGACACCGGCCGGGTCGTCATCGTGGACCGCCCCGGCGCCGTCCAGACGCAGCTGCTGATCGGCCGTATCGGCGCCGACCGGCACGACCGCGTGTGGCCCGCGCAGGTGCTCGGCACGTACTGCCTCGGCGGCACCCTCACCTCCCGTCTGGACCGCGTCCTGCGCGAGGAGAAGGGCTACACCTACGGCGTACGGGCGTTCGGGCAGGTCCTCCGGTCCGCCCCGGACGGCACCGGTGCCGCGATGCTCGCCATCAGCGGCTCCGTGGACACCCCCAACACCGGTCCGGCGCTGGACGACCTGTGGACGGTGCTGCGCACCCTCGCCGCGGAGGGGCTCACCGACGCCGAGCGCGACGTCGCCGTGCAGAACCTCGTCGGCGTCGCCCCGCTCAAGTACGAGACCGCGGCGGCCGTGGCGAGCACGCTGGCCGACCAGGTCGAGCAGTACCTGCCCGACGACTACCAGGCCACGCTGTACCGGCAGCTCGCCGCGACCGGCACCGTCGAGGCCACCGCGGCGGCCGTCAACGCCTTCCCGGTGGACCGCCTGGTGACGATCCTGGTCGGCGACGCGGCCGCCATCAAGGAGCCCGTGGAGGCCCTCGGTATCGGTGAAGTGACCGTGGTGACGGCCGAGTAGAGGCACGCGCGCGTGAAGGGGCCCTGGTGACTGAAGCGTCACCAGGGCCCCTTAATGTCCGAATAAGGAATGAATTGAAGGCTGGTTGGCTGTTTGCCCTGTGGGATGCGCTACAAATTGCCTGATCCGTTTGGGGATTGAAAGTCGCCCCGCTTAGCGTCGTCCGGGCTGTCCGTCAGGCAGTGCGCCGCGCCCGCGGCACCGGACAGTCATCGCCGAGTCCCCGTACGGCGCGAGCCAGGGGAGCCGGGGACCCATGCAGTCCCTGGGGTGAATCGGACGCCCGCGCGTGAAGCGAGGGGGTCCGTAGGAGACCTTCCTGCTCCGAACCCGTCAGCTAACCCGGTAGGCGAGAGGGAAGGAAAGGATCAGCCTCCACATGGCGTTCACGCGCCCCACCGGGAAGCATCGTGCCCCGAGCCGGATGAAGCGCAGCACCGCCCGCGCGGCGGGGGTCGCGGCCCTCACCACCACCGGCGTCATCGGCACCCTCGCCGCCCCGGCCCTCGCCGCGGAGCCCGCGGTCGAGCAGACCGGACTCATCCCGGTCGTCACCATCGGCGACTCGGTCGCCGACCAGATCGACGCCCAGGCCGCCGCCCAGGAGCAGGCCGCCGAGGAGGCCGCTCAGAAGAAGGCCGAGGAGCTGGCCCGCAAGAAGGCCGCCGCCCAGGCCAAGAAGGAGCGCGAGGCCAAGGAGCGCGCCGCCCGCGCCGCCGCCGAGCGCAAGCGCCTCAACACCTATGTCGCCCCGATCTCGGGCTCGTACATCTCCACCGGCTACAAGGCCGGCGGCGCCGTCTGGTCCTCCGGCAGCCACACCGGCGTTGACTTCCACGCCGCCAGCGGCACCTCCGTCCACGCGGTCGGCTCCGGCACGGTCGTCGAGGCCGGTTGGGGCGGGTCGTACGGCAACAACATCGTGATCAAGATGAACGACGGCACGTACACCCAGTACGGTCACCTGTCGTCCATCGGTGTCTCGGTCGGCCAGACGGTCACCCCGGGCCAGCAGATCGGCCTGTCCGGCGCGACCGGCAACGTCACCGGCCCGCACCTGCACTTCGAGGCCCGGACGACTCCGGAGTACGGCTCGGACATCGACCCCGTCGCCTACCTGCGCTCGCACGGCGTGAACGTCTGAAGCGCGGCGTGAACGTCCGAGGCTCGGCGTGAACGTCTGAAGCGCGGTGTGACCGTCCGACGGCGGACCGCAAGATCTCCCGGAACCCCGGCTCACCGAGCCGGGGTTTCGCCGTTTTCGGCACCCCGCTGTCCAAAAAATATCCATGGATTCCGGTCCGCCATCGGAAATTCCCGTTCCTTGCAATAGAGTCACTGAACACACGTCAATCGTCGACGTTTCACGGGGATTAAAGCGGAGGTCGGTCATGCGTATTCCGGCGCACTCGGTATGCACCGCGATCAGGGACGACATCGTCTCCGGTGTCCACGAGCGCGGCAGCCGCCTCACCGAGGAACTCCTCGCCCGCCGCTACGGCGTCTCCCGCGTCCCCGTCCGGGAGGCCCTGCGCACGCTGGAGGCCGAGGGCTTCGTGGTGACGCGGCGGCACGCGGGCGCGTGCGTGGCCGAACCGACCGAGCAGGAGGCCGCCGACCTGCTGGAGATGCGGATGCTCCTGGAGCCGCTCGGCGCCTCCCGGGCCGCCCAGCGGCGCACCGAGGCGCACCTGAAGGTCCTGCGTGGCCTGGTCAGGCTGGGCCAGGAGCGGGCCAGGCGCGGCAACAGCGAGGATCTGCGCTCCCTGGGCGGCTGGTTCCACGAGACGCTCGCCCAGGCCTCCGGCAGCCCCGCCCTGACCTCGATGCTGACCCAGCTGCGCCACAAGATCTCCTGGATGTACACCGTGGAGGCGCCCGCCAACCCCGTGGAGTCCTGGGCGGAGCACGGCGCGATCGTCGACGCCGTGGCACGCGGGGACGCGGAACGCGCGCGTGCGGTCACCGCGCTGCACACCGAGCGCTCGACCGCGGCGCACCGCCTTCGATTCCGCGCCGCGGGAGATCGGCCCGAACGTGTGAGGAACTCGCAACATCCCGTAAACATGCCGAGCCTGCGGCATTAACACGAGGGCCGTATACAAAGAAGCAGTAATTCGCGGGGAAGTATTTCTGCTGCCCGCGAGAGGGAATTCGAAAGGGCCCGCCCGATAAACTCGGACGAGCCCTTCAGCGGTGCCGTGATTCAGCCGGACCCGATACGGCCCGATAAATCAGACGGTCTCGGGAAGCTCCTCGAGCCCCTCGGAGACCAGCTTCGCCAGACGGTCGAGGGCGGCGTCCGCACCCTCGGCGTCCGACGCGAGGACGATCTCCTCGCCGCCCTGGGCGCCGAGGCCCAGGACCGCCAGCATGGAGGCCGCGTTGACGGGGTTGCCGTCGGCCTTGGCGATCGTCACGGGGATACCGGAGGCCGTGGTGGCCCGGACGAAGATGGAAGCGGGGCGGGCGTGGAGGCCCTCGGCCCAGCCGACGTTGACGCGGCGCTCAGCCATGTGATGCTGCCCTTCGGTGTTCAGGGTTGTCTAGACCAGTTTCCCACACGTGAAGTGTCTCCGGATCGGGTCGTACGTCCCGTCCGGGGTGAGTCGTCGGACCGCGGCCTCGGTCCGGCTTCCGTCCTCTTGCGATCCTGTTGCGCTCTCCACAGACTGCCTCGCGCCGTTGTCGTACGCGAGCCGTACTCTGGGGCCCATGCAGACCTCGTCGGACCGGCACGAGTACCCCGCCCACTGGGAAGCCGACGTGGTGCTGCGCGACGGCGGCACCGCGCGCATCCGCCCCATCACCGTTGATGACGCCGATCGCCTGGTCAGCTTCTACGAGCAGGTCTCGGACGAGTCGAAGTACTACCGCTTCTTCGCGCCCTACCCTCGTCTGTCCGCCAAGGACGTCCACCGCTTCACGCACCACGACTTTGTGGACCGGGTGGGTCTCGCCGCCACGGTCGGCGGCGAGTTCATCGCCACCGTACGCTACGACCGCATCGGCGCCGACGGAATGCCCGCGTCCGCCCCGTCCGACGAGGCCGAGGTCGCCTTCCTCGTCCAGGACGCCCACCAGGGCCGCGGTGTTGCCTCCGCCCTCCTCGAACACATCGGTGCCGTCGCCCGCGAGCGCGGCATCCGCCGTTTCGCCGCCGAGGTACTGCCCGCCAACAACAAGATGATCAAGGTGTTCACGGACGCCGGGTACACCCAGAAGCGCAGCTTCGAGGACGGCGTCGTACGCCTGGAGTTCGACCTGGAGCCCACCGACCGCTCGATGGCCGTGCAGTACGCGCGCGAACAGCGCGCGGAGGGGCGGTCCGTGGAGCGGCTCCTCAAGCCCGGCTCGGTCGCCGTCGTCGGCGTCGGCCGCACCCCCGGCGGCGTGGGCCGCAGCATCCTCGACAACATCCGTGAGGCCGGTTTCACCGGCCGCCTGTACGCCGTGAACAAGGCCTTCACCGACAAGGAGATCGACGGCGTCCCGGCGCACCGCTCGGTGCGCGACATCGAGGGCCCCGTCGACCTCGCGGTCGTCGCCGTGCCCGCCGAGCACGTCCCCGAGGTCGTCGCCGAGTGCGGCGAACACGGCGTGCAGGGCCTCGTCGTGATCTCCGCCGGGTACGCCGAGAGCGGCCCCGACGGACGCGAGCGCCAGCGCGAACTCGTCCGGCACGCGCGCGCGTACGGCATGCGGATCATCGGCCCCAACGCCTTCGGTGTCATCAACACCAACCCGGACGTACGGCTGAACGCCTCCCTGGCCAACGAGACGCCCCGCCCCGGCCGCATCGGCCTCTTCGCCCAGTCCGGCGCCATCGGCATCGCCCTGCTCTCCCGCCTGCACCGGCGCGGCGGCGGCGTCACAGGGGTCACCGGAGTGTCCACCTTCGTCTCCTCCGGCAACCGCGCGGACGTCTCCGGCAACGACGTCCTCCAGTACTGGTACGACGACCCGGACACCGACGTCGTCCTCATGTACCTGGAGTCCATCGGCAACCCCCGCAAGTTCACCCGCCTCGCCCGCCGAACGGCCGCCGCCAAGCCGCTCGTCGTCGTCCAGGGCGCCGGCTCCGCCCCGCAGGGGCACGCCGTGCGGGCCACCCGGCTGCCGCGCACGACCGTGTCCGCGCTGCTGAGACAGGCCGGCGTGATCCGTGTGAACACCATCACCGAACTGGTCGACACCGGCCTGCTGCTCGCCCGCCAGCCCCTGCCGCGCGGCCCGCGCGTGGCGATCCTCGGCAACTCCGAGTCGCTGGGCCTGCTCACCTACGACGCCTGCCTGTCCGAGGGGCTCAGGCCGCTGCCCCCGCTCGACCTGACGACGGCCGCCTCGGCGCGGGACTTCCACGCCGCGCTCGCGCGTGCGCTGGCGGACGACACCTGCGACGCCGTCGTCGTCACCGCGATCCCGTCGGTGGGCGAGGGCGCCGCCGGCGACGCCGCCCTGGCCGAGGCGCTGCGGTCGGCGGCCGAGCGGGTGCCCGGCAAGCCCGTCCTCGTCGTCCACGTCGAGCTGGGCGGACTGGCCGAGGCCCTGTCGGCCGCCACCAGCACGGCACCGCAGGCCGCGACACCGAGCGCCACCCACCCCTTCCGCGCCCTGGACCGCCTCGCCGCCAAGGACCCCGAGGAAACACCCGCCACCGGCCCCCGCCTCATCCCCGCCTACCCCGCCGCCGAACGCGCGGTCCGCGCCCTCGGCGAAGCCGTGAAGTACGCCCAGTGGCAGCGCGAGGCCGCCGCACCCGGCAAGGTGCCCGAGTTCGAGAACATCGACGAGAAGGGCGCAGCCCAGCTCATCGACGGCCTCCTCACGCGCGGACAGGGCCTCACCCTCGGCGCCGACGCCACCTGCGACCTCCTCGGCACGTACGGCATCCCCGTCCACCGCGCCCTCCCCGCACCCACCCCCGACGACGCGGCCGCCGCCGCGCGCACCCTCGGCTACCCCGTCGCCCTCAAGGCCACCGCCCCGCACCTGCGCCACCGCGCCGACCTGGGCGGCGTCCGGCTCGACCTCGCCGACGAGGAACAACTGCGCCGCTCGTACGCCGAGTTGACCGAGCTGTTCGGCTCGCCGGACGAGCTGCGTCCGGTCGTGCAGGGGATGGCCCCGCGCGGCGTGGACACCGTCGTACGGGCCGTCATCGACCCGGCGGCCGGCGCGGTGCTCTCCTTCGGGCTCGCCGGAGCCGCCTCCCAGCTGCTCGGCGACACCGCGCACCGGCTGATCCCGGTCACCGACCGGGAGGCGGCCACCCTGGTGCGGTCCATCCGGACGGCGCCGCTCCTGTTCGGCTGGCGCGGCTCGGCGCCCGTCGACACCGCCGCCCTCGAAGAACTGCTGCTCAGGGTGTCCCGCCTCGTCGACGACCACCCCGAGGTCGTCGCGGTCACCCTGGAGCCGGTCGTCGTCGCCCCGCACGGCCTGAGCGTCCTCGGCGCGTCCGTCCGGCTGGCGCCCCCTCCCGCCCGCGACGACCTGGGCCCGCGGACGCTCCCGGCGTACTGAGACCTTCCTGAGCGGTGCCTCGCAGTCAGTGCACCCCCGTAGGATGGACGTCATGGCCAAGACCAGTACGACGACCCAGGGGCTGCGCGCGGCGATCGAGCGCAGCGGCTACTACCCGGCCCTCGTGGCCGAGGCGGTGGAGGCCGCCGTGGGCGGCGAGCCCATGCGGTCGTTCCTGGTCCACCAGGAGACGACGTTCGACCAGAACGAGGTCCGGCGGCATGTGACCGTGCTCGTTCTCACCGAGCACCGCTTCATCGTCAGCCACACCGACGAGCAGGCCGCCGACAACACGTCCCCGACGCCGTACGCCACCACCTCCACCGAGTCGGTCAAGCTCGGCCGGATCTCGTCGGTCGTGCTCAGCCGCGTCGTCGCCAACCCGGAGCAGTACCAGCCGGGCACCCTGCCCCGCGAGGTCGTCCTGACCATCGGCTGGGGCGCCGTCTCCCGCATCGACCTGGAGCCCGCCGCCTGCGGCGACCCCAACTGCGAGGCGGACCACGGCTACACGGGCAGCTCGACGGCCGACGACCTCAGCCTCCGCGTCAGCGAGGCCGGGGACGGCCCGGAGACGGTGCGCCAGGCCCTCGCCTTCGCGCAGGCCCTCTCCGAGGCGACCGCGGACATCACCCGCTGATGTCCCACCTTTCCACCGCCTGGGACCCGCACCCGGAACCGCTTGCCGTGGACTCCGCGCCCCTTCCCCAATACGGCAGCGGCTCGCTCGCCGACCTCCTGCCCACGCTGGCCGCGGGCATGGGCGTGCCCGGGACGACCGCCACGATCACCGAGCTGGCCCCCGCCGACCGGAACTGCGTGTTCCTGATCGACGGCCTCGGTTGGGAGCAGCTGCGGGCGCACCCCGAGGACGCGCCCTTCATGGCCTCGCTCCTCGGCAGCTCCCGCGGCGGCACCGGCCGCCCGCTGACCGCCGGCTACCCCGCGACCACCGCGACGTCCCTGGCCTCGGTCGGCACCGGTCTCCCGCCGGGCGCCCACGGACTGCCCGGCTACACCGTGCGCAACCCGGACACCGGCGAGCTGATGAACCAGCTGCGCTGGCAGCCGTGGACCTCGCCGCGCGTGTGGCAGCCGTACCCCACGGTCTTCCAGCTGGCCCACGACGCCGGGGTGCACGCGGCCCAGGTGTCGTCGCCCACCTTCGAGAACACGCCGTTGACCAAGGTCGCCCTCAGCGGCGGCAAGTTCCTCGGCCGGCTGTCCGGCGAGGACCGCATGGACCTGGCCGCCGAGCAACTGGGCGCCGCCGACCGCGCGCTGGTCTACACGTACTACGCCGAACTCGACGGCGCCGGCCACCGCTTCGGCGTCGACTCCGACACCTGGCGCGGCCAGCTCATGCACGTGGACCGGCTGGTCCAGCGCCTCGCGGAACAACTCCCTCCGCGCAGCGCGCTGTACGTCACCGCCGACCACGGCATGGTCGACATCCCCTTCGACGAGCAGCACCGCATCGACTTCGACGAGGACTGGGAGCTGCGGGCAGGGGTCGCCCTGCTCGGCGGCGAGGGCCGGGCCCGCCATGTCTACGCCGTGCCCGGGGCCGCGAACGACGTCCTGACCTGCTGGCGCGAGGTGCTCGGCGAGCAGTTCTGGGTGGCCTCACGGGACGAGGCGATCGCGGCGGGCTGGTTCGGCCCGCACATCGACGACCGGGTGTACGACCGCCTCGGCGACGTGGTGGCGGCCGCGCGGGACGACGTTCTGATCATCGCGTCCGAGCGGGAGCCGAAGGAGTCGGCGATGGTCGGCAACCACGGTTCGATGACCCCTGCCGAGCAGCTGGTCCCGCTGCTCGAAGTACGCCCCTGAAGCCGTTCAGATCCCTCTCCTGTCGAACCTGTCGAACCTGTCGAAAACGCTGAAAGGTCCTCAACCCCCCATGCCCGAGCTGGTGTTCTTCTCCGGAACGATGGACTGCGGGAAGTCGACGCTGGCTCTCCAGATCGAGCACAACCGTTCCGCGCGCGGCCTCCAGGGCATGATCTTCACGCGTGACGACCGCGCGGGTGAGGGCAAGCTCTCCTCCCGGCTGGGCCTGGTGACGGACGCGGTCGAGGTCGAGGACGGTCAGGACCTGTACGCCTACCTCGTCGACCACCTCTCCCAGGGCGGTCGCGCGGACTACGTCATCGCCGACGAGGCCCAGTTCCTGGCGCCGGAGCAGATCGACCAACTCGCCCGTGTGGTGGACGACCTGGGCCTGGACGTCTACGCCTTCGGCATCACCACGGACTTCCGCTCCAAGCTCTTCCCCGGCTCCCAGCGCCTCGTCGAACTGGCCGACCGCGTCGAGGTCCTCCAGGTGGAGGCCCTGTGCTGGTGCGGCGCCCGGGCCACGCACAACGCCCGCACGATAGGCGGCGCCATGGTCGTGGAAGGCGCCCAGGTGGTGGTCGGCGACGTCAACCAGTCGGAAGCCATCGGCTACGAGGTCCTGTGCCGCCGCCACCACCGCCGCCGCATGACATCGGCAACGGCGAGAGCGGCGGCCCTGTCACCGGACGTACTGCCGGTCAACTCGGTTTAGGGACGGTCCATTCGCCTACGTCGTCGGCGAAGCCGCTGTTCATGGCGAACTGAACGGTGACGATCCGCGAGCCGTCCGAGACCTCGAAGGTGATGAAGCCCAGGGCTGTCTTGCCGGGCCCCACATTGACACTGGCGGGAAACGCGGGACCGGCAGCCGAATCGCCGAGGGTCGAGTCGAAGCGCTGCCCGGCCTTGTCGATCACGGTTGCCCCATTGGACGGGGAGTCGTGGTAGACGGCTGTTCCGGTGTTCTTCAGACGGAACTGAACGGCCACGTAGTGGTTCCCCGCGTCCGGCTGGAAGTCGTCGGGGTTCGTCGGAGCCGGATCGACAACCTTGGTGACGGTGACGTCGAGCCTCTCGCCCGGCTCGCTTCCCGTCAGGCTCACGGTGTCCCCGACGTGCGGGTCGGCAACAGGTGCCAGTGCTAGTGCAGGAGCTGCCAGCAGGCAAGTCAACAACGGTGCGGTACGACGGCGCATCGCTCCTCCATGTGCTGCGGAGCGGCTGATGTCACCATCGTCTGCCCTCAGGGCGTCGCCCGCACCACCGAGAACCTCGCCCCCTCCGGATCGGACACCGTGGCGACGCGGCCGTGTGGTGTGTCGTGGGGGTGTTCGAGGATGTGGCCGCCCAGGGCGGTGAGCAGGGCCAGGGTGTCGTCCGTGTCGGACACCTGGAAGTACGTCATCCAGTGCGGGCCCCGGTCGCGGGGGAGGGAGCTGCCGACGCCGTGGATGCCGGCGACCGGCCGGCCGGCGAGTTGGAGGGTGACGTGGTCGAGGTCGGCGGAGACGACCGGCTCCTCGTCGTAGCCGAAGACCGTTTCGTAGAACTTGGCGACGCTCGCCGTCTCGAAGGTGAGCAGTTCGTGCCAGGCCGGGGTGCCGGGGACGCCGGAGATGCCGGTGCCGCGGTGCACGCCCGCCTGCCACACGCCGAAGACCGCGCCCGAGGGGTCGGAGCCGATCGCGAGGCGCCCGGCGTCCCCCGCGTCCAGCGGGCCCACGCCGATCGTGCCGCCGCACAGCCGCACCGTCTCCGCCGTCAGGTCCACGTCGTCCGAGGCGAGGTACGGCGTCCAGGCGATGGGCAGATGGCGGTCGGGCGGAAGTTGGCCGATTCCTGCCACTTCGTGGCCGTCCAGCAGGGCGCGCACATACGGGCCCAGCTGCTGCGGGCCCGGTTGGAACTCCCAGCCGAACAGCTCGCCGTAGAACTCCTGGGTCGTGGTCAGCCCGTGCACCATCAGACTCACCCAGCAGGGTGTGCCGTTCGGGCCGGCCGACCCCCGTGCCTCGGTCATCGTCACTCTCTCCTCGACCCCTCGCGGTAGCCGTGTCGCCGCCGTGCTCCGGACCCCGTGCCGATGCTCGCACCACCCGTGGTGCCGCGCGCTCCGGGCGCGCCGCTGCTCTCCGCCCCTTCCCGCAGAATGCCCGGTGTGCGGTGACCCGACCTTTTCTGCGCGATTGCTGACGGATGTCGATCGGCTGTACAGCATGTGCCCGATCCCGTACGCCTCGTGATCGAGCCTGCCCGGCGGAGCAGAGTAGCCGGACATGGACGATGCGGCCACCCCGTGCGCGAGGATGGTGGCCATGAACGCCATCATCTCCGCATCCGAACTCGCGAGCGACTTGACCGGCTCGAACCCGCCGGTGGTCCTCGACGTCCGCTGGCAGCTGAGCGTGGCCAAGGCGGCCGGAGAGCCGCCCTTCGACGGCCGTGCCGCGTACGCGGCCGGGCACATTCCGGGCGCGGTCTTCGTTGACCTGGACCGGGAGCTCGCCGCGGCCCCCGGCGCGCGCGGCCGGCATCCGCTTCCCGAGGTCGCCGACTTCGGCGCCGCGATGCGCCGGGCGGGTGTCTCGGCCGGGACGCCGGTGATCGTGTACGACGGCGGACAGGGCTGGGCGGCCGCCCGCGCGTGGTGGATGCTGCGCTGGACAGGTCACCCGGACGTGCGGGTCCTCGACGGCGGGTTGCCGTCCTGGGAGGGGCCGTTGGAGACGGCCGAGCCGACTCCGGCGGAGGGCGACTTCGTGCCGCGGCCGGGCGCGGTGGACCTCCTCGACGCCGACGGGGCCGCGGCCCTGGCCCGTTCCGGGGTCCTGTTCGACGCCCGCGCGGGGGAGCGGTACCGGGGTGAGGTGGAGCCGATCGACCGGGTCGGCGGGCACATCCCGGGCGCCGTGTCCGCGCCCACGAACGAGAACGTCGCCGCGGACGGCCGCTTCCTGCCCGCCGAGGAACTGCACGCCCGCTTCAAGGCCCTCGGCGTCTCCGACGACGCCCCCGTGGGCGTGTACTGCGGTTCCGGCGTCTCCGGGGCGCACGAGGTGCTGGCGCTGGCGGTCGCGGGCATCCCGGCCGCGCTGTACGTGGGCTCCTGGTCGGAGTGGTCGTCGGACCCGTCGCGGCCGGTCGCCGTGGGCCCGGACCCGCAGTAGCCGCCGTACGGTCCGCATGAGGGCCCGCGTCCAGCGACGCGGGCCCTCATGGACGTCGTACGACCTGCTACTCCTGCTTCTTGCGCCGTGTCCCGAACACGATCTCGTCCCAGCTCGGGACCGCCGCCCGGCGGCCCGGGCGGACGCCGTCCGCCTCGGCCTGGCGGTCGGTGGCGCCGACGAGGCGGTCGCGGTGGGCGCCCACGGAGCGGGGCATGAGGACGTCCGCGTAGGCGGAACCGGCCGAGGCCGCCGGCGCCGGAGGCTCCTCCGCCGCGGGTTCGTCGGCGGGTTCCTCCACCGGGGCGGGGGTCTCCGAGGGGCGCTCCGGGACGACCAGGTCGCCCCGGAAGCTCGGCACCGCCTCCAGGAGGCTCGTCAGCGAGTCGCGTTCGCTCGCGCTCTCCTCCTCGGCCGGCTCGGGAGCCGGTCCGGGCAGCCCCAGGCGTTCCCGGTCGAGGGAACGGTCCAGCGGCCGGTCGCGCGGCAGCCGGGCGATGCGCGGTACGAAGGGAAAGCTGGGCTCCGGCGAGGCCGCGAGGTCGTCGGACTCACCGATGAGCGAGCGCGCCTCGTCGTCGACGGCCTGGACGAGCCGGCGGGGCGGGTCGTAGGTCCAGCTCGCCGAGTGCGGTTCGCCCGCGACCAGGTAGACGAGCAGCACCTCCCAAGTGCCGTCGTCGCGGCGCCAGGAGTCCCACTGGACGGTGTCCTTGTCGGCGCCGCGCAGCAGCAGTCGCTCCTGGACGGCCTCGCCGAGCTGTGGTCCGGCGTTCTCGCCGGGCCGGCGGACAGGGGTCTTGCGGGCCCGCTCGGCCATGAAGGCGCGCTCCGCGAGCACGGGGCCCTCGAAACGGCGCACCCGGTCGACGGGGATGCCGGCCATCTGCGCGACCTCCTCGGCCGTCGCACCGGCGCGTATACGTGCCTGAATGTCGCGGGGGCGGAGATGGCTCTCCACCTCGATCTCGATCTGGCCGAGGCGGGGACGGTCGCCGCGTACGGCGGCGCGCAGACGCTCGTCAATCGGAAGCGTGTACTCCGTGCTGTCCGCAGCCTTCAGCACCAGCCGTGTGCCGTCATTCGAGACGGCCACGACACGCAGTTCGGGCATGGGGACCTCCCGGGTGGTGCCTGCCGACGTCACGTGCGTCGCTGCTTCCGCTAGTCGAGTGTGGCCTGCCCGGGTGCAGCCTGCCACAACCTTGCCGAGTTGCCCGGCGTGTCGGGCCGGGGCCCTGGATCGCCGTTATGGCACGGTTATCTATTCGCAACGCTAAGTGACCAACTCCGTCACCCTGTGCAACTAGCCCCCTCCCGGCGGTCCTTGAAGGCCACGGACGCCCAGGCGGGAGACCGGACCCAGGGCTCGCAACAGTACTCCATTTGGACCACGTGCGTGGATTGGCGCGCCGCCCAACTTCCCGCAAGGGGTGGGACTTGGCCGTCCCCGGCAAGGATTTGCGGATCTTGAACGTGGCGTACTTCACGGAATCGCCAGAAACGGAACTAAACGTTTTCGTTCGTACGTCCCTTTGTCGTGCAGTTGGTTGATCAAGTACGGGAAAGGCAGGCAAGGTTCCGGGATGGGTGAAAGGCCCGATGTCAGGGAAAAGCGGATCGATCTGAACCTCCCCCAGGTGGCGGGCGCCGCGCTGGCCGCCGTGGTCGCGGCCAAACTCGCCTCCTATTTCGGGGTGTACGGCACGATCCTCGGCGCCGGCCTCGTCAGCGTGGTCGCCACCTGCGGGGGCTCCGTCTTCCAGCACCTGTTCAGACGTACGGGCGAACAACTCAGGGACGTCACGGGCCCCACCAAGGCATCGGCACCGGAACAGCCGCCGCGCCCCGGGGAGTTCACCGAGGGCACCGCCCACCGCGCGCGGGTCAGGAGCTGGAAGCGGCCCCTGGTCGCCGCGGCCCTCGTCTTCGGCGTCGCCATGGCCGGCGTCACCACCTATGAACTGGCGTCGGGCAACAGCCTCAGCGGCGGCAAGGGCACCACGGTCGCCGACGCCGTCACCGGCAAGGACACGTCGTCCGCAGGCTCCGACGGGTCCCCCGAATCCTCGGGGTCCGAGGGGTCCTCCGGGTCCTCCGGGTCCTCCGGGTCCTCCGGGTCCGGCAACTCCGGTGAGGACGCCACCACTTCCACGCCCTCACCGGCCCCGTCCGACGACACCTCGCCGTCGAGCGGCGCCACGTCCGGTGGCGGTACGACGTCCGGCCCGACGCCGACACCCGATCCCACACGCAGCGGCGGAACGCCGACGTCCACGCCGAGCGCGTCCGAGCCGTTGACGGCTACGCCCCCAGCACCCGCCGCAAGTAGTCGTTCTGGAACCGCCGATCAGGATCAAGCCGATCCCGCAGGGCGGTGAACTCGCCGAAGCGCGGATAGACCTCGGAGAAGTACTCGGCGTCGCGCGTGTGCACCTTGCCCCAGTGCGGCCGCCCCTCGTGCGCGGTGAAGATGCGCTCGGCGGCGGTGAAGTACGCCTGGTACGGCGTGCCCTTGACCATGTGGACGGCGATGTACGCGCTGTCGCGCCCCGACGCCGTGGACAGCGTGATGTCGTCGGCGGGCGCGGTGCGCACCTCGACGGGGAAGCTGATCCTCAGCCCGGAACGGTCGACCATGGTCCGCAGTTCACGCAGCACCTCGACCGCCGCCGCGCGCGGGACGGCGTACTCCATCTCCACGAACCGCACCCGGCGCGGCGATGTGAAGACCTTGTAGGGGATGTCGGTGTACGTCCGCGCGGACAGCGCCTTGCTGGAGATCTGGGCGATCGCCGGGATGGTGCCGGGCACCGCGCGGCCGACCCACTGGGCGACCTGGAAGACGCCGTTGGAGAGGAACTCGTCCTCGATCCAGCCCTGGAGCTGCGGCACCGGCTTCTCCGGGCCCGCGCTGCGGTTGTTGCGCTTGGTGTTGGTGCTGCCGGTGTGCGGGAACCAGTAGAACTCGAAGTGCTCGTTCTCGGCCCACAGCTCGTCGAAGTCGGCCAGCACCTTGTCGAACGGCATCGGCTCCTCGCGCGCGGTGAGCAGGAAGACCGGCTCCACCGCGAACGTGATCGCGGTGACGATGCCGAGCGCGCCCAGGCCGATCCGGGCCGCGGCGAAGACCTCGGGGTTCTCCTTCTCGGAGCAGGTGAGCACCGAGCCGTCGGCGGTGACCAGCTCAAGTCCCTTGATCTGGGCGGCGATCGATCCCGACTCGCGTCCGGTGCCGTGCGTGCCGGTACTCGTGGCTCCGGAGACCGTCTGCTCCATGATGTCGCCCATGTTCCGCAGCGAGAGCCCCTCGCGCGCGAGCGCCATGTTGAGCCTCTTGAGCTGGGTGCCGGCCCCGACCGTGACGGTCATGGCGTCCCGGTCGATGTTGCGGATACCGCTCAACAGTTGAGGGCGGATCAACACACCGTCGGTCGCCGCGATGGACGTGAAGGAGTGCCCGGTGCCGACGGGCTTGACCTTGAGTCCGTCCTCGGCGGCCCGCCGGACGGCGTCCGCCAGCTCCTCCACGGAGGCCGGAGTGACCTCCCGCGCGGGACGCGCGGCGACATTGCCGCCCCAGTTACGCCACGTGCCGTTCTTGCCGCTCACTGTGGTGCTCAACCGTGCCTCCCCGACGCGGAACCGGCCGCTTGAGCCGGCGGTACCCCAGGAAACCGACCGCGACCGCGACGGCCCCGGACACCGCCGGAACCCCGTACCCGGCCTGCGCCCCGGCCGCGTCGATGACCCAGCCGGCCACGGAGGAGCCGAGCGCGACCCCGACCGCGAGCCCGGTGCTGATCCAGGTCATGCCCTCGGTCAGTTGCGCGCGTGGTACGTGCTGCTCGATCAGGGACATCGTCGTGATCATCGTCGGAGCGATGGACAGTCCCGCCACGAACAGCGCCGCGGCCAGAAACGGCAAGTTTCCGACCAGTAGGAGGGGGATCATACTCACGGCCATCGCGCATATGCCCAGCAGCCAGCGAGGTTCCGGGGCTCCCTTGAAGCGCAACAGCCCGAACACGAGCCCCGCCACGCACGACCCCGCCGCGTAGAGGGCGAGCACGACGCTCGCGGCCCCCTTGTGCCCCTGCTCGTCGGCGAACGCGACGGTGACCACGTCGACGGCTCCGAAGATCGCCCCGGTCGCCACGAAGGTGGCCACCAGGACCTGGAGGCCGGGGGAGCGCAGGGCGCTGCCGCCCCCCTCGCCGTGGCGCTCACGCGGGTGCGGGGCGGGCTCGGTGGCCCGCTGCGAGGTCAGCCAGAAGACACCGACCGCGAGGAAGCAGGCGGCCAGCAGCGGCCCCGCCTCCGGGAACCACGCGGTCGACAGACCGATGGAGATGATCGGCCCGAAGATGAAGCACACCTCGTCGACGACCGACTCGAACGAGTACGCCGTGTGCAGCTGCGGGGTGTCCCGGTACAGGGCGGCCCACCGCGCGCGGATCATCGCGCCGACGCTCGGCACGCACCCGATGCCCGCGCTGAAGACGTACAGCGACCAGTCGGGCCACCCGAAGTGCGCGGCGCACAGCAGCCCGGCGGCCGAGGCGAGCGCGACGAGCGTCGCCGGCCGCAGCACCCGCCGCTGCCCGTACTGGTCGACCAGCCGCGACACCTGCGGCCCCGCCACCGCCGCGGCCAGCGCCATGGTGGCCGACAGCGCCCCGGCGAGGCCGTACCGCCCCGTCAGCTGGGACACCATGGTCACCACGCCGATGCCCATCATCGACAGCGGCATCCGGCCGAGGAACCCCGCGGCGGAGAAGCCCTTGGAGCCGGGGGCGGCGAACAGGGCGCGGTAGGGGCTCGGCACGGGGGTCTCCGGTCAAGGGAAGTGAAGCGGCTCGGCGTCGTCCGCGTCGGCGGCTCAGTAAGGCGCGAACTCGGCCGATACAGCTTACGAGTAAGGCGACCCTAACGCACCCGCTCGGACGGCTGGGGCCTGTCCTGGGGAACCCCGTCCGTCACCCCGCCGTTTCCCGCCTGTCAGTACCGGATGACAGGATCGACCCATGCCAGACGCGCGCGATGCCACCCCCTACGACGCCCTGCTCCTGCTCTCGTTCGGCGGCCCCGAGGGCCCGGACGACGTGGTCCCGTTCCTGGAGAACGTGACGCGCGGGCGAGGCATCCCCAAGGAACGCCTGAAGGAAGTCGGGCAGCACTACTTCCTGTTCGGCGGCGTGAGCCCCATCAACGACCAGAACCGCGCCCTGCTCGACGCCCTGCGCAAGGACTTCGCCGACCACGGCCTGGATCTGCCGATCTACTGGGGCAACCGCAACTGGGCCCCGTACCTCACGGACACGCTGCGCGAGATGATCGCCGACGGCCGCCGCCGCATCCTCGTCCTCGCCACCAGCGCGTACGCCTCGTACTCGGGCTGCCGCCAGTACCGCGAGAACCTCGCGGACTCCCTCGCGGCCCTGGAGGCCGAGGGCCTGGAACTGCCGAAGGTCGACAAGCTCCGCCACTACTACAACCACGAGGGTTTCCTGGAGCCCATGATCGAGGGCGTCCTGCAGTCCCTGGCCGACCTCCCCGACGAGGTCCGGGACGGCGCCCACCTCGCCTTCTCGACCCACTCCATCCCGAACGCCTCGGCGGACACCTCGGGTCCGGTCGAGGACCACGGCGAGGGCGGCGCGTACGTGCGGCAGCACCTGGAGGTCGCGCGCCTGATCGCCGAGGCGGTCCGGGACCGCACGGGCATCGACCACCCCTGGCAGCTCGTCTACCAGTCCCGCTCCGGAGCCCCGCACATCCCGTGGCTGGAGCCGGACATCTGCGACCACCTGGAGGAGCGCCACGAGGCCGGCGTCCCCGCCGTCGTGATCGCCCCCATCGGCTTCGTCTCCGACCACATGGAGGTCCTCTACGACCTCGACACGGAGGCCAAGGCCAAGGCGGAGGAGCTGGGCCTGCCGATGCGCCGCTCGGCCACGGTCGGGGCCGACCCGCGCTTCGCGGCGGCCGTCCGCGACCTGATCCTGGAGCGGGCGGCGACCGAACGCGGCCAGGAGGTCACCCCCTGCGCCCTCGGCGCGCTGGGCCCGAGCCACAACCTCTGCCCGGTCGGCTGCTGCCCCGCCCGAGCCCCCCGCCCGGCCGCCGCCGGCGCCGACAGCCCCTACGCGTGAGGACCCCCGTGACCGACCCCCTCCACACCGAACTGCTCAAGCTCGCCCAGGAGGCGGCCCGCCGCGCCGGCGACCTCCTCCGGGACGGCCGCCCGGCCGACCTGGAGGTGGCGAGGACCAAGTCGAGCCCCATCGACGTGGTCACGGAGATGGACATCGCGGCGGAGAAACTGATCACGGACCTGATCTCCGCGCACCGCCCGGACGACGGCTTCCTGGGCGAGGAGGGCGCCTCCAGTGAGGGCACGAGCGGCGTCCGCTGGGTGATCGACCCGCTCGACGGCACGGTCAACTACCTCTATGGCCTGCCCACTTGGGCGGTCTCCATCGCCGCCGAGGTGAACGGCGAGACGGCCGTCGGCGTGGTCGCGGCACCGATGCGGGGCGAGACGTACCACGCCGTCCGCGGCGAGGGCGCCTGGGCGACGGGCCCCACGTGGTCCGGCGACCGCGCGCTGGCCTGCCGCCCCGCACCGCCTCTCGACCAGGCACTGGTCTCGACGGGCTTCAACTACGTCCTGGAGGTCCGCACCCACCAGGCCGAGGTGGCCCAGCGCCTGATCCCCCTCCTCCGCGACATCCGGCGCAGCGGCTCGGCCGCCGTCGACCTCTGCGACGTGGCGGCGGGCCGCCTGGACGGCTACTACGAACGCGGCCTGCACCCCTGGGACCTCGCCGCGGGCGACCTGATCGCCCGAGAGGCGGGCGCCCTGACCGGTGGCCGCCCCGGAGAACGCCCCGCACACCATCTGGCGATCGCCGCCACCCCGGGCGTCTTCGAGCCCCTCCAGCAGCTCCTGGAGGACTTCGGCGCCTGGCACGACTGACGCCCTCGACCGACAACGCAACACAACCCCCGGTGCTGGATTCACCGGGGGTTGTCGCCGTGCTGCCGTGCTGTCGTGCCGAGGTGCTGGTCAGACGCTACGCGCCGACCTCCACACCATGCTCGTAAGCCAGGCGGCGCAGGTCGTCGAGCTCGGCCTGTTCCACCTCGACGAGGAAGTCGTCGCCCTCGTCGCGAGCCCGCGTCAGGTCGGACTCGGTCGTCCTTATGCGCTGCAGAAGTCCTGCGGTGAATGCGTCCATGCTGCGCCCCCTCGTCCTGGGTCGTGGGTCGGTGGCACGGGGGTGTGCCGTTCGGAAGGGACGATCACGCCTCGATGCAGATGCCCAGCGCTGCCCTGCTGGGCGGCGACGGCGCCGGACACCCACGCCCACTCTGCGGAAAGCGGATTGCGCTGTACCGCATGGTGCTGCGGCACATGCAGAGCGTGATCGCGGGGTGTAAAGCCGTCCTCCCCCCGCTCCCTTCCACGGAAACCTCAACCGCACGAGAAAATCTCGCATTCCCGGGCTTCATACCTGTCGTTCAGACGGTGCTCACCCGCCTTACAGCCGACTTATGGCCGAAAAGGGCAGGATGGAGGCCAACACACTCATCGACACCCCTGCCCGTGTGCCCGAGAAGCGCTACGCGAGTGGACACGGGTGGACACAGGAAGGACAAGCGACGTGCGCGTACTCGTCGTCGAGGACGAGCAGCTGCTCGCCGATGCGGTGGCCACCGGACTGCGCCGGGAGGCCATGGCCGTCGACGTCGTGTACGACGGTGCGGCCGCCCTGGAGCGCATCGGCGTCAACGACTACGACGTGGTCGTCCTCGACCGCGACCTCCCCCTCGTCCACGGCGACGACGTCTGCCGCAAGATCGTCGAGCTCGGCATGCCCACGCGCGTGCTGATGCTCACCGCGTCCGGCGACGTCAGCGACCGGGTCGAGGGCCTGGAGATCGGCGCCGACGACTATCTGCCCAAGCCCTTCGCGTTCAGCGAGCTGACGGCACGCGTGCGTGCCCTCGGCCGCCGGACCAGCGTGCCGCTGCCGCCCGTCCTGGAGCGCGCCGGCATCAAGCTCGACCCGAACCGCCGCGAGGTCTTCCGCGACGGCAAGGAAGTCCAGCTCGCGCCGAAGGAGTTCGCCGTCCTGGAGGTGCTGATGCGCTCCGAGGGCGCCGTCGTCTCCGCGGAGCAGCTCCTGGAGAAGGCCTGGGACGAGAACACCGACCCGTTCACCAACGTCGTCCGGGTGACCGTCATGACCCTGCGCCGCAAGCTGGGCGAGCCGCCTGTCATCGTCACCGTCCCCGGCTCGGGCTACCGGATCTGAGCCGCACCGTGGCCACGACCCCCGCGCCTCCCCAGGCGCCCCCCAAGCCCACCTGGGACCCCCGCAGGCCGGAGCCCCCGTTCCCCTGGCTGCGTCCCACCATCCGCATAAGGCTGACCCTGCTGTACGGCGGGATGTTCCTGATCGCGGGCATCCTGCTGCTGTCGATCATCTACCTGCTGGCGGCGAACGCGCTGAACGTCGGCAGCGACCTCCCCTTCAAGGTCGTCACCGGCACGGTGTCCAGCGAGAGCTGCAACATCACCTCCACCCAGCTGCCGGCGCCCGACCTCAACCACGCCCTCAACGAGTGCGTCAACGAACAGCGTCAGCACGCCCTCGACAACCTCCTCAGCCGCTCCCTCCTCGCCCTGCTCGGTCTCGCGATCATCGCCTTCGCCTTCGGCTACGCGATGGCCGGCCGCGTCCTGTCCCCGCTGGGCCGGATCACCCGGACCGCCCGCGCGGTGGCGGGCTCGGACCTGTCGCGGCGGATCGAGCTGGACGGACCGGACGACGAGCTGAAGGAGCTGGCCGACACCTTCGACGACATGCTGGAGCGTCTCCAGCGGGCCTTCACGGCCCAGCAGCGCTTCGTCGGCAACGCCTCCCACGAACTCCGCACCCCCCTCGCCATCAACCGCACGCTGCTGGAGGTGCACCTGTCCGACCCGGGCGCGCCCGTGGAGCTCCAGCAGCTCGGCAAGACGCTGCTGGCCACCAACGAACGCAGCGAGCAGCTCGTGGAGGGCCTGCTGCTGCTCGCCCGCAGCGACAACCAGATCGTCGAGCGCAAGCCGGTGGACCTCGCCGAGGTCGCCGAGCAGGCCGTCGACCAGGTCCACGCCGAGGCCGAGGCCAAGGGCGTCGAGATCCGCGGCGAGCGGCTGTCCGCGGTCGTCCAGGGCAACGGCGTCCTGCTGGAGCGGATCGCGCTGAACCTCGTCCAGAACGCCGTGCGGTACAACGTGCCGAATGAGGAGGCGCAGCGCGAAGCGCTTCCGAACAAGGGCGGTGGCGGGCGACGGGAGGGCGGCTGGGTCGAGGTCACCACCGAGGTCCAGCACGGGCAGGCGGTGCTGGTCGTGTCGAACACCGGGCCGGTCGTGCCGGCGTACGAGATCGACAACCTCTTCGAGCCGTTCAAGCGGCTGCGGGGGGCCGACCGGACCGGCAGCGACAAGGGTGTCGGGCTCGGTCTGTCGATCGTGCGGTCGGTCGCGCGGGCGCACGGCGGGCACATCTACGCACAGCCGCGAGAGGGAGGAGGACTCGTGATGCGGGTCACCCTCCCGATCTGAGACCATGTCGCCGACACACGGGGATGTTCGCTTTGCGCGGAATTTTCTGGGCACTCGTCGAGCTGACCCGTGTGTGATCGATCACAAGGGCGAATTTCCGGCCATCTACCGACAGTGATCAAGAATGCGGCCGGAAAGCCGGGAAAGTCCGGGTTTTCGGGGGCCTTGATCACGGGAAGTACACGGTGAGACGCCTTTGAAGTGCGGCATTCGGACCGTGTACGGTCCCCATCGCCATCCCAGCCGATCACTCATGAGGAGTCCGGTTGGGTGTCGATTGAGTAACAGACCTTGATGTGAGGCAAAATCTCCGCCTCGGGTCGGGCACAAGTCCGGCCTCTCACGCGTTACGTGCGCTGGAGACACCGCAGACACCCAGAGGGGGAGAGCGACATGGCAACGGATTACGACACCCCACGCAAGACCGACGACGACGTCGACTCGGACAGCCTTGAAGAGCTGAAGGCCAGGAGGAACGACAAGTCGACCTCCGCCGTGGACGTCGACGAGTTCGAGGCCGCGGAAGGCCTGGAGCTGCCCGGCGCGGACCTCTCGAACGAGGAGTTGGCCGTCCGGGTGCTGCCCAAGCAGCAGGACGAGTTCACCTGCATGAGCTGCTTCCTGGTGCACCACCGCAGCCAGCTGGCCCGCGAGAAGAACGGTCAGCCGATCTGCCGCGACTGCGACTGAGGACGGGTCGGCCGTGACTGGCTCGACCCCTCCCTGGAAGCGCCGCTCCCGCCAGGTGGGAGCGGACCAAGGGCCGTCCGACGGCCCTCTCGGCGCGCGTGACGACGAGCGTGGCTCATCCCGTACGGGACCTTCCGGTACGGGATCGGCCTCGCTCGAACCCGCGGCCGGCCGGAGTGACCTCCCGGCCTCCGCGGAGCAGTACCCCGCGCCCGTCGCCAAGCGGCGGGCCGCGGTCATCCGGGAAAAGGTCGGGGAAGGCGTCCGCAAGGGCGGCAGCCGCGCCAGGGCGGGCCTGGCGTACCTCGCCGACCGGATCATCGACATCGCCCCCAGAATCCCCGTACGCGACCTTCAGGCGCTGCGCAGGCAGTTCCCGGGTCTGACGCCCGAGCAACTCGCCGACAAGCTCGTGGCGGGCGCGGCGACGGCCACCGCGACGGTCGGTGCCGGTGTCGGCGCGGCGGCGATGCTGCCCGTACCGCCCGCGATGCCGACGGAACTGGCCGCGGAGATCACCGGAGTCGCGGCGATCGAGCTCAAACTGATCGCCGAGCTCCACGAGGTCTACGGCGTGCGGCCGCCCGGCACCCTCAAGGACCGCAGCACCGCCTACCTGAACTCCTGGTCGGGCGAGCGCGGCATCGACGTGACCAAGCCGTCGACGATCAACTCCGCCCTCAGCGGCCCGATGAAGAACCAGCTGCGGCAGCAGATCATGAAGCGCATGGTCCGGGACCTGCCGAACCTGATGCCGTTCATGGTCGGCGCGGCCGTGGGCGCGGTCATGAACCGCAGGGACACCAGAAAGCTGGCCGGACGCATCCGCGCGGACCTGCGCAAGATCCAGGTGCCCTGGGACGCGCTTCCCGAGCTCCCGCCGCTGGAGCCGCCCGCGGACCCCCTGACGGTCGGGGACGTCGCGAAGGAGCTCGGCCGCGGGCACGGCGACGGCCGCCGCGGCCGGTAAGAGTTGCGTGAGATTCGAGCGGCCGCGCCCGTCGGGTGACGACTGGCGCGAATGTTCTACGCGGCTTCCCGCGCCTGCCTGATCGCCTCCGCCAGCCGCTCCGGCTCACGCGTCGACAGGTACAGGTACGGCGTCGGGTCCTCGGGATCGGTGACGATCACACGCAGCGCCGTCGGGATGTAGGCGCGCAGCAGCAGGAAGGCGCGGGTGTCGGCCTTGTACGTGCGCCAGGCGCGCGCCTCCTCCGCGTCCAGGATCTCCGTCTCACCGAGGGCCGTGACCGGGATCTTCGCCTCTCCGGCGATCAGCGAGTCGCCCACGATCCGGATGCGCTGCGAGCCGTAGGAGCTGGCGAGGACCGCCGCCGCCGCGGTGCCGCCGACCAGGCCGCCGAGCAGCGGCAGGGTGCCGAACGGCAGCAGGATGAGGGCGAAGGAGACCCCCACCAGGAACGAGATCAGCCACCACGAGCGGGGCGCGGTGAGGCGTTCTTCGTACGGGGTCGCGGAGAGCTGCATGAATCCAAGCTTGGCACGGTGTTAGTAAGACGCCGACGCGCGGGTAAGGTCTGCGGCTGTGAGTGGTACTTCCGCAGCTCTTCAGCCTCCGGCCGACGCCGCGCCGCCGGTGCGTCATCCCGACGCGCCCGCGCCCGGTGAGCTGCTCGGCGCGCACTACGGCGAGTGCTTCGGCTGCGGTGGCGCACAGCCCCACGGGCTGCATCTGGCGGCCCGCGCGGGCGAGGGGGTCTCGGTCACCGCCGAGTTCACCGTCCGCCCCGCCCACCAGGGCGCCCCCGGTCTCGCGCACGGCGGGGTGCTGGCGACCGCCCTCGACGAGACGCTCGGTTCGCTGAACTGGCTGCTGCGCACGATCGCGGTGACCGGACGCCTGGAGACCGACTTCGCGCGGCCCGTCCCCGTGGGCACGGTGCTGTACCTGGAGGCCCGTGTCACCGCCGTCGCCGGGCGCAAGATCTACTCGACCGCGACCGGACGGATCGGCGGCCCCGAGGGCCCCGTCGCCGTCCGCGCGGACGCGCTCTTCGTCGAGGTGAAGGTCGACCACTTCATCGACAACGGCCGCCCGGAGGAGATCCGGGCCGCCATGAACGACCCGGACCAGGTCCGGCGTGCCCGTGCCTTCGAGGTGAACCCGTGAGCCGTGAACCCGTGAACGTGCTGATCCGGCGCGTCGACCCCGACGTACCGCTTCCGTCGTACGCGCACCCCGGCGACGCGGGAGCCGATCTGCGCACCACCGAGAGCTGTGAACTGAAGCCCGGCGAGCGGGCCGTGCTGCCCACCGGGGTGTCTGTCGCGCTGCCGGAGGGGTACGCGGCCTTCGTGCACCCCCGATCCGGTCTCGCCGCCCGCTGCGGTGTCGCTCTCGTGAATGCCCCGGGGACGGTGGATGCCGGGTACCGTGGGGAGATCAAGGTGATCGTGGTGAATCTCGACCCGCGCGAGGCGGTGCGGTTCGAGCGCTTCGACCGGATCGCCCAACTGGTCGTCCAGCAGGTCGAGCGGGTCAGCTTCCAGGAGGTCGCGGAGCTGCCCGACTCGGTGCGGGCCGAAGGGGGCTTCGGGTCCACCGGAGGCCATGCCGCGGTGGCCGGTACGAACAGCACAAGCGGTCAGGCCGCCGTCGGCGGCGCAACGGGTGGGAATCGATACGCTTCGGTCGTATCCGACCGGGAAGGACAGTGACGTGTTCGGACGTCGCAAGAAGAAGGATGCCGCCGAGGGCGCGGCCGGCGAGGCCGAGCAGGTCGTCGACAGTGTCGACACTGAGGCGGACGACGAGGGCGAGCGCGAGCGCGTGAGGCTCGAGCCCGAGCCGCGGCCCGACGGGCCCTGGGACGACTCCGAGGTGCGTGAGCCCGGCGAGGGCCGCGTGGACCTCGGCGGTCTGTTCGTGCCCGGTGTGGACGGCATGGAGCTGCGGGTCGAGGTCGCGGGCGACGCGATCGTCGCGGCGACCGTCGTGCTGCGCGACAGCGCCATCCAGTTGCAGGCCTTCGCCGCGCCCAAGCGCGAGGGCATCTGGGGCGAGGTGCGCGAGGAGATCGCCACCGGCATCACCCAGCAGGGCGGCATCGTCGACGAGGTCGAGGGTCCGCTGGGCTGGGAGCTGCGCGCGCAGGTGCCGGTGCAGCTGCCGGACGGCACGGGCGGTTTCCAGGTCGTGCGGTTCGTCGGTGTGGACGGTCCGCGCTGGTTCCTGCGCGGTGTGATCTCGGGTCAGGGCGCGGTGCAGCCGCAGGCGGCCGGTCTGCTGGAGCAGATCTTCCGGGACACGGTCGTGGTCCGCGGCGAGGGCCCGATGGCGCCCCGCGACCCGATCGTCCTGAAGCTGCCGAACGACGCCCAGATGGTCCCCGAGGGCGTCCAGCAGCAGGAGGAGGGCTCCCGCTTCTCCGGCGGCATGGGCCAGTTGCAGCGCGGCCCGGAGATCACCGAGGTCCGCTAGCCAGACGTACGAGAGGGCCGCACCCCGTCACGGGGTGCGGCCCTCTCGTATGCGCGGACTCTTGACGGCGCATTGGTCTGTACCTACCGTCTCGGCCCAACGCGTCTGTTCATAAAGGCGCTTCACGTTCACATACGAGAACGGAAGGCCCCCACCCATGCCCCCACGTATGCGCAGAACCGCTCTCCTCACGGCCGCGGCCGCCCTCGTCGCCGGCGCCCTCGCCTGGCCCGCCGACGCCGCGCCCACCACCTTCGCCCACCCCGGAGTCACCGTCTCCCAGGGCCAGTTGGACTTCGCCCGCACCAAGGTCAACGCCGGCGCCCAGCCCTGGAAGGGCGCCTTCGACCAGCTGCTGGCGAGCAAGTACGCCGATCTGAACCGCACCCCCAAGCCCCGCGCGGTCGTCGAATGCGGCTCCTACTCCAACCCCAACTACGGCTGCACCGACGAGCGCGAGGACGCCATAGCCGCGTACACCGACGCCCTCGCCTGGTACATCACCCGCGACGACCGGTACGCCAAGAAGGCCATCCAGCTGATGGACGCCTGGTCCGCGACCCTCACGGACCACACCAACAGCAACGCCCCGCTCCAGACCGGCTGGGCCGGCTCCTCCTGGCCCAAGGCCGCCGAGATCATCAAGTACACGTACACCGGCGGCTGGGCGAACTCCGGCCGCTTCGCGACCATGCTCCGCAACGTCTACCTCCCCGAGATCATCAACGGCTCCAACTCCAACGGCAATTGGGAGCTGTCGATGATGGAGGCCGCCGTCGGCATCTCCGTCTTCCTGGAGGACAGGACGTCGTACGACAAGGCCATGGCGAAGTTCCGCACGCGCACCGCCGCCTACGTCTACCTCGCCTCCGACGGGTCCGTGCCCAAGACCGTGCCGAGCCAGAACCTCGACACCACCGCGAAGATCGTCGCCTACTGGCAGGGCCAGTCCACCTTCGTCACCGGCCTCACCCAGGAGACCTGCCGCGACTTCACGCACACCGGCTACGGCATCTCCGCCATCTCGCACATCGCCGAGACCAGCCGCATCCAGGGACAGGACCTCTACGGCACCGACGTGGGCGAGCGGCTGCGGCAGGCGCTCGGCTTCCAGGCGAAGTACGAGCTGGGGACCGCCGTTCCCGGCTGGCTGTGCGGGGGGTCGCTGAAGCTCGGGCTCGGACCGGTCACCGAGGTCGGCTACAACGCCCTCCACAACCGCCTCGGCATCGCCATGACCAACACCCAGACCCTGACCGAGCGGAACCGCCCGGCCGGCTCCAACAACCTCTTCGTGGCCTGGGAAACGCTCACCCACGGGGACAATCCGAGCTGACCGACCGTTGAACATGCCGGGCGCCCTTCGTGATACTGGCGCCCGGTCGCCGGCTTCGCCGGCTTCACGGGGGAGGGACACATGAGCCAGGTGGTCACCGAGACCATGGTCCGGATCGAGAACGTCCACAAGTCCTACGGTCGCGGCGCCGGCGTCGTCCACGCGCTGCGCGGGGTCTCGCTGGAGGTGCCGCGCGGGGAACTCGTCGCCCTCAAGGGGCGGTCGGGGTCCGGGAAGACCACGCTCCTCAACATCGTCGGCGGGCTCGACACACCCGACCAGGGGCGCGTCGAGGTCGGCGGACGCGACCTCGCAGGCCTGGACGAGGACGGACTGCTGGCGCTGCGCCGGGACCACATCGGGTTCGTCTTCCAGTCCTTCGGACTCATCCCGATCCTCACCGCCGCCGAGAACGTCGGCGTCCCCATGAGACTGCGCCGGGCCGACGCACGCGCGCGTGAGGAGCGCGTCGAGCTGCTGCTGTCCCTGGTGGGCCTCGCCGACCACGCCGGCCAGCGGCCCACCGAGCTCTCCGGCGGCCAGCAGCAGCGCGTCGCCATCGCCCGCGCCCTCGCCAACAGCCCCTCGCTGCTCGTCGCCGACGAGCCCACCGGCCAGCTCGACGCGGAGACCGGGCACGCCGTCATGGAGCTGCTGCGGGCCGTCGTCCGCAGTGAGCACGTGACCGCCCTCGTCGCCACGCACGACGCGACCCTGCTGGACCTGGCCGACCGGGTGCTGGAGCTGAGCGACGGGGAGATCGTCGAGGTCTGAGACGCGCCGGGGGCGCCGTCAGGGTTGCGTCAAAGACGGTCCGCCGAGGGCCCTTCGACCCCTTTTGCCGCACGTGGTGGCCGTAAGGTCGACGCTGCGCAGGCAGCAGTGACCGGAAGACAATGGGACCCATGGGACGCGGCAAGCTTCGGATCTACCTCGGTGCGGCACCGGGCGTCGGCAAGACGTACGCGATGCTCTCCGAGGCGCACCGGCGCATCGAGCGCGGTACCGACTGCGTCGTGGCCCATGTCGAGCACCACGGCCGGCCGCGCACCGAGGTGATGCTGCACGGCCTGGAGCAGGTCGCCCACCGGGAACTGGAGTACCGGGGGACCGTCTTCCAGGAGATGGACGTCGACGCGGTGCTGCGCCGCGCTCCCGCGGTCGCCCTGGTGGACGAACTCGCCCACACCAACATCCCCGGCTCCCGCAACGCCAAGCGCTGGCAGGACGTGGAGGAGCTGCTCGCGGCCGGGATCGACGTCGTGTCGACGGTCAACATCCAGCACCTGGAGTCCCTCGGCGACGTCGTCGAGTCGATCACCGGCGTACGGCAGCAGGAGACGGTCCCCGACGAGGTCGTACGACGTGCCGACCAGGTCGAGCTGGTCGACATGTCGCCGGAGGCGCTGCGGCGGCGGATGGCGCACGGCAACATCTACCAGCCGGACAAGGTCGACGCCGCCCTGTCGAACTACTTCCGCCCCGGCAACCTCACCGCGCTGCGCGAGCTGGCGCTGCTGTGGGTGGCCGACCGGGTCGACGAGTACCTGAAGCAGTACCGCAGCGACCACCGGGTCTCGAAGATCTGGGGCTCGCGCGAGCGGATCGTCGTCGGTCTGACCGGCGGCCCCGAGGGGCGCACGCTGATCCGCCGGGCCGCGCGGCTCGCCGAGAAGGGCGCCGGCGGCGAGGTGCTCGCCGTCTACATCGCCCGCAGCGACGGGCTGACATCCGCCTCGCCCAAGGAACTCGCGGTGCAGCGCACCCTCGTCGAGGACCTCGGCGGCACCTTCCACCATGTGATCGGCGACGACATACCGGCCGCGCTGCTGGACTTCGCGCGCGGCGTCAACGCCACCCAGATCGTGCTCGGCTCCTCGCGCCGCAAGACCTGGCAGTACGTCTTCGGGCCCGGCGTGGGCGCCACGGTCGCCCGGGAGTCCGGGCCCGACCTCGACGTCCACATCGTCACCCACGACGAGGTCGCCAAGGGCCGCGGACTCCCCGTCGCCCGCGGCGCGCGGCTCGGGCGGGCGCGGATCATCTGGGGCTGGGCGGTCGGCGTGGCCGGCCCCGCCGTCCTGGCGGTGCTGCTCAACACCGTCCACCTCGGCCTCGCCAACGACATGCTGCTGTTCCTGACGCTGACGGTGGCGGCCGCGCTGCTCGGCGGACTGCTGCCCGCGCTGGCCTCGGCCGCGGTCGGCTCGCTGCTCCTGAACTACTTCTACACACCGCCCCTGCACCACTGGACCATCGCCGACCCGAAGAACATCGTCGCCATCGTGATCTTCGTCGGCGTCGGGGTCTCGGTGGCCTCGGTCGTCGACCTGGCCGCCCGGCGCACGCATCAGGCGGCCCGGCTGCGGGCCGAGTCGGAGATCCTCTCCTTCCTGGCGGGCAACGTGCTGCGCGGCGAGACCAGCCTGGAGGAGCTCCTGGAGCGGGTCCGGGAGACCTTCGGCATGGAGTCGGCGGCCCTGCTGGAACGGGCGAGCGACGTCGAGCCCTGGACCTGCGCGGGCCGCGCCGGGCTCGGCCGTCCCGTGCAGCGGCCCGAGGACGCCGACGTCGACATGCCGGTCGGCGACCACATGGCCCTCGCCCTGACCGGGCGGGTGCTGCCCGCCGAGGACCGCCGGGTGCTCGCCGCGTTCGCCGCGCAGGCCGCGGTCGCCCTGGACCGGCGGCGCCTCCAGGAAGAGGCCGACCAGGCCCGCACGCTGGCCGAGGGCAACCGCATCCGCACCGCCCTGCTGGCGGCCGTGAGCCACGACCTGCGGACCCCGCTCGCCGGGATCAAGGCCGCGGTGTCCTCGCTGCGCTCCGACGACGTGGCGTGGTCCGAGGAGGACCAGGCCGAGCTGCTGGAGGGCATCGAGGAGGGCGCCGACCGGCTCGACCACCTCGTGGGCAACCTCCTGGACATGTCCCGCCTCCAGACCGGCACCGTCACCCCGCTCATCCGGGAGATCGACCTCGACGAGGTGGTGCCGATGGCGCTCGGCGGGGTGCCGGAGGACAGCGTGGAGCTGGACGTCCCGGAGACGCTGCCCATGGTCGCCGTCGACGCCGGGCTGCTGGAGCGGTCGGTGGCCAACCTGGTGGAGAACGCGGTCAAGTACAGCCCGCCCGGCAGCCCCGTCCTCGTCTCCGCCAGCGCCATCGCCGACCGGGTCGAGGTCCGGGTGGTCGACCGCGGCCCCGGCGTCCCGGACGAGGCCAAGGAACGCATCTTCGCGCCCTTCCAGCGCTACGGCGACGCCCCGCGCGGCGCCGGAGTCGGACTCGGCCTCGCCGTCGCCCGCGGCTTCGCCGAGGCCATGGCAGGCACCCTCCACGCCGAGGACACGCCCGGCGGCGGCCTCACCATGGTGCTGACCCTCAGAGCGGCGGAAACGGCCCCCGGGCCACGACCGCTCGTACAACCCGAAAGGCAGGCCACATGACCCGGGTGCTCGTGATCGAAGACGAGCCGCAGATCGTGCGCGCCCTCGTGATCAACCTCAAGGCCCGCAAGTACGAGGTCGACGCGGCCCACGACGGCGCCACCGCCCTCCAGCTGGCCGCCGCCCGCCACCCCGACGTGGTCGTCCTCGACCTCGGCCTGCCCGACATGGACGGCGTCGAGGTGATCAGGGGACTGCGCGGCTGGACCCGGGTGCCGATCCTCGTGCTGTCCGCCCGGCACTCCTCCGACGAGAAGGTCGAGGCCCTCGACGCGGGCGCCGACGACTACGTCACCAAGCCGTTCGGCATGGACGAGCTGCTGGCCAGGCTGCGGGCCGCCGTCCGCCGGGCCGAGCCGGTCGGCCCGGGCGACGACGACGTGACCACGGTGGAGACCGCGGAGTTCACCGTCGACCTCGCCGCGAAGAAGGTCAACCGGGGCGGCAAGGACGTACGCCTGACCCCCACGGAGTGGCATCTGCTGGAGGTGCTGGTGCGCAACGGCGGCCGACTGGTCAGCCAGAAGCAGCTGCTCCAGGAGGTGTGGGGGCCGTCGTACGGGACGGAGACCAACTATCTGCGCGTGTACATGGCGCAACTGCGGCGCAAGCTGGAGGCGGACCCGTCGCATCCGAAGCACTTCATCACGGAGCCGGGGATGGGTTACCGGTTCGAGGGGTGAGCTGCGGGGCGGCCGGGGGTCCGGGGGTTGTCCCCCGGGGGATGCAGCATCACGGAGCCGGGGATGGGCTATCGGTTCGAGGGTTAGTACCGCGGGTACGAAGGGGGCAGTGCACCCCGGTAGGCTTCACATATGAGTGCTGTTCCGCGTTCCGAGAAGCCGGTGGGCCGGTTCCGGCGCATGCTCGACCGGCTCTCCACGTCCCAGGAGGACCTGGAGTCGGAGGAGCTGCGGGAGGATGCCGAGACCGCCGGCTGCATCAAGATCGGCGACTGTCACGACCGACAGATCGTGACGGTTACTGGTACCTTGCGCACGGTCACGCTGCGTCCCAGAGCCGGTGTCCCGGCGCTGGAGGCCGAGCTGTTCGACGGCTCCGCCGCGCTGGACGTGGTGTGGCTCGGCCGGCGCTCCATCGTGGGGATCGAGCCGGGGCGCAAGCTGATCGCATCGGGCCGGATCTCGATGAGCCGGGGCCGCCGGGTGCTGTTCAACCCGAAGTACGAACTGAGACCCCTCGGTAGGGAGTAGCCGGTGACGTCGCTCGACAAGCCGACCGAAGAGACCGATCAGCACGACGCCCGGGCGGTGACCGAGGCCGCGCTGTTCGAGGCCTTCGGAGGCCTGCGGGGCATGGTCGAGACGGTGCTGCCCGGCCTGCTCTTCGTCACGATCTACACGATCAACAAGGACCTGCACATGTCCGCGATCGCCGCGCTCGCGGTGTCGCTGGTCCTGGTCGTGGTCCGGCTGGTGATGCGGGACACCGTCAAGCACGCCTTCAGCGGTGTCTTCGGCGTGGCCTTCGGCGTGGTCTTCGCGATGATGACCGGCAACGCGAAGGACTTCTATCTGCCGGGCATGCTGTACACGCTCGGACTGGGCCTCGCGTACATCATCACGACGCTGTGCGGGGTGCCGCTGATCGGCCTCATCCTCGGGCCGGTGTTCAAGGAGAACCTCTCCTGGCGCACCCGCAACCCGGGCCGCAAGAAGGCGTACGCGAAGGCGAGTTACGCCTGGGGCGCGATCCTGCTGGCCAAGTGCGCGATCCTCTTCCCGCTGTACTGGTGGGCCAACACCGCGCAGCTCGGCTGGGTCCTGGTCGCCCTCAAGATCCCGCCGTTCCTGCTCGCCGTCTGGCTGACGTGGGTCTTCCTGGCGAAGGCACCGGCGCCGATCGACGTGTTCGCCGAGATGGAAGCGGCCGAGAAGGCGGAGGAAGAGCGCAAGGCGGCCCTGGCCGAGGAGCGCGGCGAGACCACGGGGGCTCGGCACCGGCGCGAGGCGTAGTTTCCCTCACGACGTTTCGCTCACGACGTTTCGCTCACGACGTTTCCCTTACGACGACGGAGGGCGCCCCGGGTGATCCGGGGCGCCCTCCGTCGTCGTACCGCCTAGGACGCGTCCTCGCGACGCACCGACAGCAGGTCCTCCAGCTGCTCCTCGCGGGCCTGGGCCGCCACGAAGAGGAGTTCGTCGCCCGCCTCCAGGGAGTCCTCGCGGGACGGGGTCAGGACGCGGGTGCCGCGGATGATCGTCACCAGGGACGTGTCCTGCGGCCATTCCACGTCGCCGACCTGCGTGCCGGCCAGGGCCGACTCCTCCGGCAGGGTCAGCTCGACCAGGTTCGCGTCGCCGTGGCTGAAGCGGAGCAGGCGGACCAGGTCGCCGACGCTCACCGCCTCCTCGACCAGGGCCGACATCAGGCGGGGCGTCGAGACGGCGACGTCCACGCCCCAGGACTCGTTGAAGAGCCACTCGTTCTTCGGGTTGTTCACCCGGGCGACGACGCGCGGGACGCCGTACTCCGTCTTGGCGAGGAGCGAGACGACCAGGTTCACCTTGTCGTCGCCCGTCGCGGCGATCACGACGTTGCAGCGCTGGAGCGCCGCCTCGTCCAGGGACGTGATCTCGCAGGCGTCGGCCAGCAGCCACTCCGCCTGGGGGACCCGCTCGACCGAGATGGCGGTCGGAGCCTTGTCGATGAGAAGGACCTCGTGGCCGTTCTCCAGCAGTTCGCCCGCGATCGAGCGGCCGACCGCACCGGCACCGGCAATGGCGACCCTCATCAGTGACCGCCCTCCTCTTCGGGACCCTTGGCGAAGGACGCCTCGACCTTGTCGACCTCGTCGGTGCGCATCATCACGTGCACCAGGTCGCCCTCCTGCAACACCGTCTGCGAGGTGGGCAGGATCGCCTCGCCCAGCCGGGTCAGGAACGCCACGCGGACGCCCGTCTCCTCCTGGAGGCGGCTGATCTTGTGGCCCACCCAGGCGGCGGAGGTGTGCACCTCGGCGAGCTGGACACCGCCGGTGGGGTCGCGCCACAGCGGCTCGGCGCCCGAGGGGAGGAGGCGGCGGAGCATCTGGTCGGCGGTCCAGCGGACCGTGGCGACCGTCGGGATGCCCAGACGCTGGTAGACCTCGGCGCGGCGCGGGTCGTAGATGCGGGCCGCGACGTTCTCGATGCCGAACATCTCGCGGGCGACGCGCGCGGCGATGATGTTCGAGTTGTCACCGCTGGAGACGGCGGCGAACGCGCCCGCCTCCTCGATGCCGGCCTCGCGCAGGGTGTCCTGGTCGAAGCCGACGCCGGTGACCCGGCGGCCGCCGAACCCGGAGCCCAGTCGACGGAAGGCGGTGGGGTCCTGGTCGATCACGGCGACCGTGTGCCCCTGTTGCTCCAGGGTCTGGGCGAGAGCGGAACCCACTCGCCCGCAGCCCATGATGACGATGTGCACGACCGTCCTTCCGAATGACGAATGTCAAGAGTCGTTGACTTGGCCTTAACAGGGTCTCAGACCGGCCACCAAGCTACACACGCGCGGTCCGTGCCGGGCACCCCTGTGCAGGGCTCGGCGCGATCAGCGGCGGCTGATGCTGCGCAGGCTCACAAGAGTCAGGATTCCGAGGCCGAGGAGAGTGGCGGCGGCGCCGATCAGCTCTGCGGTGGTGTGCACGGGACCTCCGGGGGCGGTGCGGGCGGGGGTCTTGTCATATAGGCATGGGGACGGGGAGGGGTGCGGAATCCGTTGCCGGGCCGTTGGCCGATTTCACTCGGAGGGCAGATCGGGGACGGATGTGGGGTGGCGGGTGGTTGAGCACCCGTTCGAACGCTTAGGCTTCTCTGTTGTGTCCAAACTGACCGACGTGCCCAAACGGATCCTGATCGGGCGCGCACTGCGCAGTGACCGGCTCGGGGAAACGCTCCTGCCGAAGCGCATCGCCCTTCCCGTGTTCGCCTCCGACCCGCTGTCCTCCGTGGCCTACGCGCCCGGCGAGGTGCTGCTGGTCCTGTCCATCGCGGGCGTGTCGGCGTACCACTTCAGCCCCTGGATCGCGGTCGCGGTCGTCGTGCTGATGTTCACGGTGGTCGCCTCCTACCGGCAGAACGTGCACGCGTACCCGAGCGGCGGCGGCGACTACGAGGTGGCCAACACCAACCTCGGCCCGAAGGCCGGGCTCACGGTCGCCAGCGCCCTGCTCGTCGACTACGTCCTCACCGTCGCCGTGTCCATCGCCTCCGGCATCGAGAACCTCGGCTCCGCCGTGCCGTTCGTCGTCGAGCACAAGGTGCTCTGCGCGCTCGCGGTGATCGTGCTGCTCACGCTGATGAACCTGCGTGGCGTGAAGGAGTCCGGCTCGCTGTTCGCGATCCCGACGTACGTGTTCGTCGCGGGCGTCTTCATCATGATCGCGTGGGGCGCGTTCCGCGGGCTGGTCCTCGACGAGACCATGCGGGCGCCGACGGCCGGTTACGAGATCAAGGCCGAGCACCAGGGGCTGGCCGGTTTCGCCCTCGTCTTCCTCCTCCTGCGGGCCTTCTCCTCCGGCTGTGCGGCGCTGACCGGTGTCGAGGCGATCTCCAACGGTGTTCCGGCGTTCCGCAAGCCGAAGTCCAAGAACGCGGCGACCACGCTCGCGGCGATGGGCCTGCTGGCCGTGACGATGTTCTGCGGCATCATCGCGCTCGCCATGACGACCAAGGTCCGCATGGCCGAGAACCCGGCCGAGGACCTGCTGAAGGACGGGGTCGCGATCGGCGCCGACTACGTCCAGAACCCGGTCATCTCGCAGGTCGCCGAGGCCGTCTTCGGCAAGGGCAGCTTCCTGTTCATCGTGCTGGCGGCGGCGACGGCGCTGGTGCTGTTCCTGGCCGCCAACACGGCCTACAACGGCTTCCCGCTGCTGGGCTCGATCCTCGCCCAGGACCGCTACCTGCCGCGCCAGCTGCACACCCGCGGCGACCGTCTCGCGTTCTCCAACGGCATCGTGCTCCTCGCGAGCGCGGCGGGCCTGCTGGTCTGGATCTACGGCGCCGACTCCACGCGCCTCATCCAGCTCTACATCGTCGGCGTGTTCGTGTCCTTCACGCTCAGCCAGACCGGCATGGTCCGGCACTGGAACCGCCACCTGGCCACCGAGAAGGACGCGGCGACCCGCAGCCACATGATCCGCTCCCGGGCGATCAACGCCTTCGGCGCCTTCTTCACCGGCCTGGTGCTGGTCGTCGTCCTCGTCACCAAGTTCACGCACGGCGCCTGGGTCGCGCTGCTCGGCATGGTGATCTTCTACGCGACGATGTCGGCCATCCGTAAGCACTACGACCGCGTCGCCGACGAGATCGCGGCCCCCGAGGGACCGAGCGACGACAGCGTCCGCCCGTCCCGGGTGCATTCGGTGGTGCTGATCTCCAAGATCCACCGGCCGACGCTCAGGGCACTGGCGTACGCCAAGCTGCTGCGCTCGGACACCCTGGAGGCGCTCAGCGTCAACGTCGACCCGGTCGAGACCAAGGCGCTGCGCGAGGAGTGGGAGCGGCGCGGGATCGACGTACCGCTGAAGGTCCTCGACTCGCCCTACCGCGAGATCACCCGGCCCGTCATCGAGTACGTGAAGAGCCTGCGCAAGGAGTCGCCGCGGGACGCGGTGTCCGTGATCATCCCCGAGTACGTCGTCGGCCACTGGTACGAGCACCTGCTGCACAACCAGAGCGCGCTGCGGCTGAAGGGCCGGCTGCTGTTCACGCCGGGCGTCATGGTGACCTCGGTGCCCTACCAGTTGCAGTCCTCCGAGGCGGCGAAGAACCGGGCCCGCAAGCGGCAGGAGTGGAACGCGCCGGGTGCGGTGCGGCGTGGTCCGGCGCACGAGCGGGCGAAGGAGACGTCCTCGCAGCCGTAGACTGGCTCCTCTTTCCCTTCCTTCCCCTTTTCCCCTTGACGACGTTGTGGAGTCACCCCGCCATGCAGGCAGAACCGAAGAAATCGCTGGTGGGGGTGGACTTCGAGGTCGAGGTCGGCCCGGTGGCCCACGGCGGGCACTGCATCGCCCGCACCGCCGACGGCCAGGTCCTGTTCGTCCGGCACGCGCTGCCCGGTGAGCGGGTCGTGGCGCGGGTGACCGAGGGCGAGGAGGGGGCGCGGTTCCTGCGTGCGGACGCCGTGGAGATCCTCGGCGCGTCCAAGGACCGCATCGAGGCACCCTGTCCCTTCGCCGGTCCCGGCCGCTGCGGTGGCTGCGACTGGCAGCACGCCAAACCGGGTGCGCAGCGCAGGCTGAAGGGCGAGGTCGTGGCCGAGCAGTTGCAGCGGCTCGCCGGGCTCACGCCCGAGGAGGCCGGCTGGGACGGCACCGTGATGCCGGCCGAGGGCGACAAGCTGCCGGCGGGTGAGGTGCCCGCGTGGCGGACGCGTGTGCAGTACGCGGTGACGCCGGACGGCCGTGCGGGACTGCGCCGGCACCGCTCGCACGAGGTCGAGCCGATCGACCACTGCATGATCGCGGCGCCGGGCGTCAGCGAGCTGGGTATCGAGGCGCGGGACTGGTCCGGGATGGCGTCGGTGGACGCGATCGCGGCGACGGGTTCGCAGGACCGCATGGTCATCCTGGAGCCCCGCCCGGGCGCCCGCCTCCCCCTCGTCGAACTCGACAAGCCCGTGTCCGTCATGCGCGTCGACGAGAAGGACGGCGGCATCCACCGCGTCCACGGCCGCGCGTTCGTGCGCGAGCGGGCCGACGGGCGGACGCACCGGGTGGGCAGCGGCGGCTTCTGGCAGGTCCACCCGATGGCGGCCGACACCCTGGTCACGGCGGTCATGCAGGGGCTGCTGCCGCGCAAGGGCGAGATGGCGCTGGACCTGTACTGCGGGGTGGGCCTGTTCGCGGGCGCGCTCGCCGACCGCCTCGGCGACCAGGGCGCGGTCCTCGGCATCGAGTCCGGCAAGCGGGCCGTCGAGGACGCCCGGCACAACCTCGCCGACTTCGACCGCGTCCGCATCGAGCAGGGCAAGGTGGAGTCGGTCCTGCCGCGCACCGGGATCACCGAGGTCGACCTCATCGTCCTGGACCCGCCCCGCGCGGGCGCGGGCCGCAAGACGGTGGAGCACCTGGCGGGGCTGGGGGCGCGGCGGATCGCGTACGTGGCGTGCGATCCGGCGGCGTTGGCCCGGGATCTGGGGTACTTCCGGGACGGGGGGTATCGGGTGCGGACGCTTCGGGTGTTCGATCTGTTTCCGATGACGCATCACGTTGAGTGCGTCGCGATCCTTGAACCGGCTGCAAAGGGCTCTTGACCTGGTGTTTTGCTCAGGAGCCCGGGTAGGGGATCGCCGACGGTGCCGGCTACTCCAAGGCGGCTGTGCTGAAGCGCTTCGGCTCGAAGGAGCGGATCCAGGACGCAAGTCTGGCTTCGACGCTGTCGAGAACGCCTCGCAGGCCGCGAGCAGGTGCGCGTCGGCTCGCGGTTCATGCGTAAGGGCCGTTGCCGTAGGTCAGGTGTTGCCGGGAGAGCCCGCGGGGCCGATGCTGCGTAGCAGCCGTTCTCCGGACTCGCGTAGCCGGTCCTTGGTCTCGTCGAGGCCGGATGCGAGCAGGGCGTGATCGCGTTTGCGCCAGGTGCCGGCGACCATCACGGCTTCGATGTTGGCGATGTCGGCGTGCAGGACCGTGGCGATCGGGTCGTGCGCCGGCCACAGGTTGAGCGCCCGGGCGTCGACGGCGACCACGTCGGCCTGCATGCCCGGCTCGATCCGGCCGACCTTGTCTGCCAGGCCCAGCGCCTTCGCTCCTTCGACCGTGGCCCAGGCGAGCGCCTGTTTGCCGGTGACGGACGGTGTGTTGGCGTACGTGCCGGTCGTCTGCCGGTGGTGGGCGTGGTCCAGGCTGCGCTGGTGGGCCAGGGCGATCCGGGCGGCGGTGAGGACCGTGCCGGGTACGGCGGTGTCGATGTCGGTGCCCAGCGAGGGTGCCGCGCCCAGGCTCAGCAGGGATCCGGTGATGGGTGTGCCGTGCCCCTGGCCCAGTTCGTTCTCCGGGGTGGTGGTGAAGGTGACGCCCGCTGCGACGAGGGTCTTGATCCAGTCCTCGGGCAGGTCGGCTCCGTGCACGATGTTGGTGAGGGGGCTGAACAGCCCGGCAGCACGTACCGCATCCCAGCCGGGTGCGGGGTCGCCGCCGCTCTGGTGCATCGAGACGACGAGGCCGCGTTCGGCGCCGGCTCGGAAGTCGGCCACCGCGGTCTCCGGCGAGGAGTACTGCGGGCCCTGGAGTGCCATGCCCAGGGTGAGGAGGTCGTGGTCGCGGACGGGGCCGTCGAGCAGCCGGTCGATCTCGGCGAGCGGGTGGGGTGTGTCCGGCGAGCGGTAGGGCGTGCCGTGCAGGAAGACGGCCCGGATCCCGGCCTGGACCAGTCCCTCGACGGCCGCGTCGGCGTGTTCGAGGGAAAGGGCGTTGTGGCACCAGTCGCCCACCGTGGTCGTACCGCAGTTGAGCTGGTTCAGGGCGCCGGCGAGATTGCTGATGTGCAGGTCGGCTGGGGTGTAGTGCCCGGCGCACGCGCCGTGGAGGTGGGTGAGGTACTGCATCAGCGTCCAGTCGGCGCCCGCGGAGCGCAGCGCGGTCTGCCAGGTGTGCAGATGGGCGTTGACCAGGCCGGGGACGAGGACGCGGCCGGAGAAGTCGACGACCTCGGCGTCGGGCGCCTCGATGGTTTCGCCGACGGCGGCGATGGTCTCGCCGTCGACGAGGATGTCGGCATGCTCGGCGTCGGGCCGGTCCGGCGCCATCGTGATGACCTGCGCCCCGCGCAGCAGTATGCGGCTCATTCAGTGGCCCCCGAACCGGGGGAGGTGCGGCTCTGCTGGGACATGGTGCGGCTCCTTGCCTCGGGCGTCACTGCCCGCACGGCGGCTTGTGTGGTGGTGAGGAGATCCCGAGTGGCGATGTGCCCGATGTAGCCGTCGGGACGGATCAGCAGCAGGGTGTCGCCGGTCAGGCCGTAGGCACTGCGCAGTGTGTCCTCGGGGTCGGAGAAGTCCGCGGACGGTCCGACGGCGATCCGCTTCAGCCGGGCGCCCGTCGGCGGCCAGTCGAGGAGTTCGAGGTCCCGGGCGGCGCCGGGGCCGTAGGCGAGGGCGGTGAAGTGCGGTCCCTGGAAGAGGGTGAACAGGCGGGTCTCGGAGCCGTCGGCGCCGAGCAGCCGGGCGTCCGGGGCACGGTCGCCCACGTGCAGCGTGCCGGTGTCGCCGCTGTCGCCGTCGGCGGGGGCGAGCGGGCCGCCGTAGTAGGTCAGGGCGAGCTGCTGTTCGTCCTTGCCACGCTTCATGCTGGAGGGGTCCAGCTTGGCGAGGCCGCCCCACTTCTCCGTGGACAGTCCCAGGACCCCGGCGGCGATCGGCTGCCGCTCGGCCTCGTAGGTGTCCAGCAGGGCCGGGTCGGCTCCGGCGAGGACCTGGCCGAGCTTCCAGCCGAGGTTGTAGCCGTCCTGCATACCGGTGTTCAGGCCCTGGGCACCGGCCGGGGTGTGGACGTGCGCGGCGTCGCCGACGAGGAAGACACGTCCGCGGCCGTAGCGCTTCGCCAGGCGGATGTTGGGCCGGAACACGGACGTCCAGTGGATCTCGTGCAGCTGGATGTGCCGGTTGCGGGTGTGGGAGTGGATCCGGTCGATGATGGCGCCGATCTCCTGGGGCGGCTTCTCGTCGGGCGTGAGCCGGATCATCCACTGGAACATGTCGCTGTCGGGGAGCGGGCAGGCGCCGATGAGCTTGCCGCCGAGGCCGGGCCACATGTGCCACCGGTTGCGGGCCAGGCCACTCACGGAGGCGTCCACGATCAGCACGCGGTCGGCCTCGTCCGTCGTCCCTACGAAACCGATGTCGAGTTGCTTGCGCACCGCGCTGGAGCCGCCGTCGGCCCCCACGGCATAGCGGGCGACGATCTCCTCGACCCCGTCCGCGCCCACCACCTTGGCGGTCACCGTGTCCTCGTCCTGCGTCAGCTCGGTCAGTTCCTTGCCGAACTCGACCTCGCGGCCGAGCTCACCGAGCCGGGCGTGCAGGGCGCGGTCCGTGCGGAACTGCGGGATCAGCCAGGTGTTCGGGTACGGGACGTCCGGGGTCGCCTCTCTGTGGGGGAACATCTTCCACGGCACCCCGATGGGTCCCGCGTGGATCCCGAGCTTGGGATAGATGTCGCCGCCGGCCAGCACGTCGTCGAGAGCGCCGAGGTCTTCCAGGACTTCCAGGCTGCGCGGCTGGATGCCCTTGGCGCGCGAGCCGTCGAAAGCGTGGGGGGACCTGTCGACGATCCGGACGTCGAGTCCGCGGCGTACGAGGTCGATCGCCAAGGCGGAGCCGGACGGGCCGGCACCGATGATCAGGACGTCGATGGCCTGCGGACTGTTCATGAGTCGAGCCTTTGCGTGCGTGCGGACAGGAACGGGACGAGCTGATCGGCGACGTCGCGAGGCCGTTCGAAGGGGGCCATATGCCCGCATTTATTGATTACGTGATCTTTCTGAGGCTTCAGCAGAGCGCGCGCTGTGTCGAAGTGCACCAGCGGCGTGACGTTGTCCTCGTCGCCCCACAGCAGCAGCGTCGGAATGCCCAGCGCCCCCGTCCGCCGGAAAAGGTCGTCACGGCCGGCGAGCGGCAGGTGCTGCAAGGTGTCGAAGACCGCGTACAACGAGCCCTCGAAGCGGAACGCGTCGAGGACCATCTCGGTCAGCTTCGCGCCGAGCTCGGGGTCCCGGACGTTGTGCCCCAAGTGCCCCTGGAGCAGCTGAAGGCCGCGACGGCGGGCGACCACTCCGGCCAGCAGATCGCTGCGCAGCAGCCGGTCGGGGGAGGCCAACCGCGGTTTCGCGAGACCGGCGGGGCCGACGATGGTGAGCGTGGACACCGACGAGCGGTGGTGGGCGGCGTACGTCATGCTGACCAGCGCGCCCATGGAGGTGCCGACCAGGTGCAGGGGCCCGTCCGTCAGGCCGAGCCGGTCCGTCAACTCCGCCAACTGCCGCGTGAACAGCGTCTCGTCGTATCGCGCCGGTACCCGGTCGGAGTAGCCGCGGCCGTAGGCGCTGTAGGTCAGCGTGCGCAGCCCGCGGGCGTGCAGCTCGCTGACGAGGCCGTCCCAGTAGGACAGCGGGATGGTCAGACCGCCCGCCATCAGGACCACATCCCCGTCCCCGGGCCCCGTCAACTCGTAGTGGGTGACGCCGTCGGACAGCTCGATGAAACTGCCGCGCAGCGCCTCGCGCGAGTCGGCGGTGAGCTTGCGGTCCTCGCCCGGGGCGACGAAGTACTTCATGGAACGGGCCTCCTTGCCCTTGGTGCGCGGGGGTGTCGGCTAGTTCGCGGGGGTCTCGGCGCGCGAGCCGAGGAACTTCGCGATCGCGTCCGCGACCCACTGCGGTTCCTCCTCCGGCAGCAGATGTCCGCCGTGGGGGTGGACGAGCTCCCGCGCGCCGGGGATGTCGCGGGTGAAGTGCTGGCCGTCGATGCTCGCGCTGCGCAGCACCAGCGTGGGCACCGTGATGCGGGGGATCTGCGCGCTGCGGTCCGGCTGGTCGGTGTTGCAGAAGTCGACGAAGGCCGAGCGGTTGCCGGGGCGGCTCATGAGCTGATGGGCGCGGTCCACCATGGCGTCGTCCACGATCTGCGAATGCGGCCCGACGGCCTCTCGCAGGTTGCGTTCGAGTGCCCCGCGCGGCATCACTCGCCTCAGCAGGGGCCGCACCAGCGGGTTGCGGGCCAGGCGCATCCCCGCGGGCACCGTCTTCTCCGGGTAGCCGGTGGCATTGACCAGCACCAGGCCGGTCAGCCGCTCCGGATGATCCAGCGCCACGTTCCAGGCGATGTTGCCGCCCAGGGAATTGCCGGCCAGCGTGAAGCGCGGCACGCCCAGCGCCTCCATGAAGCCCGCCACCGTCGCGGCGTACGCCGGAACGCGGTAGTCGCGGTCCTTGCGCGGGCCCGTCAGCCCGAACGCCGGCAGGTCGGGACGGATGACATCGAACGAATCCCACAGCAGATCCGCCACGCGGTCGAAGTGATGCAGGGATGAGGCACTGCCGTGCAGCAGCACGAGTGCCGGGCCGTGACCAGCACGCTTGTAGTGGATCCGCAGGCCGTCCACCTCGACGAACCGGGAATCGGGCTGGGGCTCGGACCAGGTACTCATAATGGCTACACTGTTACCGATAAGGTGGGTGTGTCAAGAGGAAGCCGGTTGCTGGCCGAGTGGATTCCGGTCGGCCCCCACGCGATGGTGCTGCGGGAGCGCTGTGGCGCGGTCCTGCTCAAGGCGGGCTTCGAGGCCTCACTGGCCACGCGTGCGTATGTGACGCTGGCTCGCTACGTCATCCCGGCCTGACGTCGGTCGCGTGCCGGACCGGGACAAATCGCGTCCTGCGCGAGACGCTGCCCGCATGACATCCGAATCCGCGTCCCCAGCCACGTCGCCGGCCGACGCCTCCGACGCCTCGTACCGCTTCGACGACCTGACCGCCTTGTACGTCAACTGCACCCTCAAGCCGTCCCCGCAGCTCAGTCACACCCAGGGGCTGATCGACAAGAGCGCGGAGATCATGATGTCGCGCGGGGTGACCACGTCCGAGATCCGTGCCGTCGACCACGACATCGCGCCCGGCGTCTATCCGGACATGACCGAGCACGGCTTCGCCGTCGACGAGTGGCCCGCGCTCTACGAGCGGGTGATGGCCGCGGACATCCTGGTCATCGCCGGGCCGATCTGGCTGGGCGACAACAGCTCGGTGACGAAGAAGGTGATCGAGCGGCTCTACGCCTGCTCGTCCCTGCTCAACTCGCAAGGGCAGTACGCCTATTACGGCCGCGTCGGCGGCTGTCTCATCACCGGCAACGAGGACGGCGTCAAGCACTGCGCGATGAACGTCCTCTACAGCCTCCAGCACCTCGGCTACACGATCCCGCCGCAGGCCGACGCCGGCTGGATCGGTCCGGCGGGACCCGGACCGTCGTATCTCGACGCCGGTTCGGGCGGCCCGGAGAACGACTTCACCAACCGCAACACCTCGTTCATGACCTGGAACCTCATGCACCTCGCCGCGCTGCTGAAGCGGGCCGGGGGCGTCCCCGCGTACGGCAACCAGCGGTCCCAGTGGGACGCCGGGTGCCGGCCGGGGGCGGAGAATCCGGAGCACCGGTGACCTGAGCACTGATGACCCGAGCACCGTTGCCCCGAGCGCCGTTGCCCCGAGCACCGTCGAGGCGCACCACGCCGGGGCCGGTGCGGCGGAAAACTTGACCGAACCGGGGCCGCCGGCAAGGCGTCAAAGTGCTGGCCACGACGCATACTTCACGATGCGGGGACGTCTCGCCAGGACGTGGGGGAGTGACCGGGTGAGCGGTGTGGGGGACGGGCTGGGCAAGGTCGAGGTGAAGCTTCGCTGGGATCCGAGCCCGTACGGGGAACCTCCTCGGCATCTCGACATCATCGCCGCGACCTACTCGGTCGACGATCCTCACGGGCGGCCGGTGTATGTCGTGCACCACGACAGCCGGTCCCCGGACGGCACGATCAACATGACCCGGCACAGCGAGACCGGCATGGGGTACGGGTTCGTCGAGGCGATGGTGCTGGAGTTCGACCGGGTGTCGTCCGCCTACGGGCGGGTGGTGGTCGGGGTGGGCATCCATCAGGACAGCGGTCCCCGCACGTTCGGCGAGATCGCCAACGCCGGGGTGGTCGTCGTGGAGGGCTATCGGCCGCTGCTCGCCGACGACTTCACGACGGTCGCCGACGCCACGGCCGCGACGGTCGTGGAGTTCACCAGGGACGAGTCGGGGGCGTGGCGGTTCCGCGGCATGGTCCGGGGATACGACAGCGATCCGGTGCTCTTCGCCGCCGAGATGGGCACCATGCGGCGGTGAGCGGTGAGCGGTGAGCGGTGAGCGGCCGTGAGTCGGTGATCACCGGACGGCAGAATGGCCGCATGACCGTTTACTGCGCTGTGCTGGACGACTACCAGGGCGCCGCCCTGACCCTGGCCGACTGGAGTGCCCTCGACGGCAGGGTCGAGGTGCGGGCGTTCCGTGAACACATCGCCGACCGGGACAAGTTGGTCGCCGAGCTCGCCGACTGCGAGATCGTCGTGGCCATGCGGGAGCGCACCCCCTTCGACGCCGACCTGCTGAGCCGGCTGCCGAGGCTGCGGCTGCTGGTGACCACCGGGATGCGCAACGCCTCCATCGACCTCGCCGCGGCCACGGCCCAGGGCGTCACCGTCTGCGGTACGGCGAGCAGTTCGACCCCGCCCGTCGAACTCACCTGGGCGCTCCTGCTCGGCCTCGCCCGGCATGTCACCACCGAGAGCCGTGCCCTGCGCGAGGGCGGACCGTGGCAGTCCACCGTCGGACAGGACCTGCACGGCCGCACCCTCGGCCTGCTGGGGCTCGGCAAGATCGGCAGCCGGGTCGCCAGGGTCGCGACCGCCTTCGGAATGGAGGTGGTGGCGTGGAGCCGGCACCTCACCGCCGAGCGGGCGGCGGAGGAAGGGGTCCAACTGGCCGACGGCAAGGCGGACTTGCTGCGGCGCAGCGACTTCGTCTCGGTCCACCTGGTGCTGTCCGACCGCACCCGCGGCCTGCTCGGCGAGCCGGAACTGCGCGCCATGCGCCCGCACGCGTTCCTGGTCAACACCTCCCGCGCGGCGATCGTCGACCGGGCCGCCCTCCTGCGGGCGCTGCGCGAGGGCTGGATCGCCGGCGCGGGCCTCGACGTCTTCGACACCGAGCCGCTGCCCGCCGACGACCCCCTGCGCGCCCTCCCGAACGTACTGGCCACGCCCCACCTCGGCTACGTCACCGAGCACAACTACCGTACGTACTACCGGGAAGCGGTGGAGGACATCGCCGCGTTCCTGGACGGTAGCCCGGTGCGCGCGCTGAACTAGCGGCAGGGCCGCCGATGTACGTCGGCGCGCGCTGAACTAGTGGCCGGGCCGCCCACGTACGTCCACCCGTGCACGCGCTGAGCTAGTGGCCGGGCCGCCCACGTACGTCCACCCGTGCGCGCGCTGAACTAGTGGCCGGGCGCCCGTCGTACCCCCGTCGCCGCCATCAGCGCCCCCAGCACGCACAGCGCGCCCGCGACCAGCACCGACGTGTGCACGCCGTTCATGAAGGCCTGGTGGCTGCCCTCGACGACCGCCGACTTCAGTTGCGTCGGCATCTCGGCCGAGACGGGGGCCGCGCCCATCGCCACCGCGTCCTTCGCCTCGGCCAGGCCGTTCGCCGCCCCGGCCGGGACGCCGGCGGAGGTCAGTTCGTCCGTCAGCGTGGCGCCGACGCGGCCGGTGATGAGGGAGACCAGCACGGACGTACCGAGCGCGCCGCCGATCTGGAGCGCGGTCGCCTGCAGACCGCCCGCCACGCCACCGTCCTTCACCGGCGCGTTCCCGACGATCGCGTCGGAGGAGGACGCCATCACCATGCCGACGCCCAGGCCGAGGGCGATGAACGGCGGCCACATGGTGGTGTACGACGAGTCCGCGCCCCAACTCAGCATCGTGAAGCAGGCGACCGCCTGGAGGGCCATGCCGAGCGGCATCGTCAGGCGCGGGCCGAAGCGGTCGGTGAGCGCGGCGCCCAGCGGGGAGGCCACGACCGAGGCCAGGCTCAGCGGCAGGGTGCGGACGCCGGCCTCGACGGGGGAGAAGCCGCGCACGTTCTGCAGGTACAGCATCACGAAGAAGATCACACCGAGCAGCACGAAGAAGTTCAGCGCGGTGATGACCGTGCCGATCGTCAGCGCCGGGTTGCGGAACAGCCGCATCGGCAGCAGCGGGGACGCCACCCGGGTCTCGTACCAGCCGAAGACCAGCAGGAGCAGCACGCCCGCCGCCATCGCGCCCAGCGTGCCGGCCGAAGTCCAGCCCCACGTCTCGCCCTTGACGACACCGAAGACCACGGCGAGCAGGCCCAGCGCGAGGAGGACGACACCGGCGCCGTCGAACTTCTCGCCCGCGGCGGCGGAGTTGCGGCTCTGCGGCAGGACCGCGGCGCTGAAGACGATCGCCACCACGCCGATGGGAGCGTTGATGTAGAAGACCGACTCCCAGTTGACGTGCTGGACGAGCAGTCCGCCGACGATGGGGCCGAGGGCCGTCGACACCGAGGAGACCATCGCCCAGATGCCGACGGCCATGCCGAACTTCTTCGGGGGGAACACCGCGCGCAGCATGCCCAGGGTGTTCGGCATCAGCAGCGCGCCGAAGAAGCCCTGGAACGCGCGGAAGACGATGACGCCGGTGATCGAGCCGGACAGGCCGATGGCGACGGACGCGGCGGTGAAGCCCGCGACGCCGATCAGGTAGAAGGTGCGGCGGCCGAAGCGGTCGCCGAGCTTGCCGCCGAGGATCAGGGCCGCGGCGAGCGCCAGCAGATAGGAGTTGGTGACCCACTGGAGGTCGGCCGTGGAAGCGTTGAGATCCCTGCCGATCTCCGGGTTGGCGATCGAGACGACCGAACCGTCGAGGCCGACCATGAAGAGGCCGAAGGCGACGGCTATGAGGGTCAGCCAGGGATTGGCGCGCGGACCGCGGGGTGTCGTCGCGGTGGGGGCGTGCGTGGAAGTGGCCAGGGTGTCGGAGGGCATGGCTGTGCCTGTCCTTCGTGAGGGCGGGAGTGATCAGCGGGCGTGGGAGTGGAGACGTCCGCTGAGTGACTCCAGCGCGCCCAACGCCGAGCCGAGGGCTTCCAGTTCGCCGTCGGTGAGGGCACGCAGGGCGCGCGCGAGATGGGCGCCCTTCAGCCGGTTGACCTCGGCCAGCCGCTGCCGGGAGGTCGGGGTGAGATGCAGATGCGCGACCCGCTTGTCGGCGGGGTCCGGCCGGCGCTCCAGCATGCCCTGCTCGGTCATCTGCGTGACGAGCGCGCTGACGTTGTTCGGCTTCATCAGCAGGGCGTCCGCGGCCGCGCGTACGGTCACGCCCTCGTGCGCCTCGACATGGCGCAGCAGCGCGAGCTGGGCCTCGGGGGGCTTGGGGTGCGGGAAGTCCTGGTCGACCTGGCGGTCCAGGGCCCGGTAGAGGGCGGGCAGGCACGCCGCGAGGCCTGCGGCCACGTGGTCGATGTCCTGGCGCATACGAGGAGAATAGATATGACCGGATACCTATGTCAACAGAGGTAATCGCCTCCGGACATGCGGGTGGGGCGACCCCTGAGGATCGCCCCGCCCGGACTCATGGAGTCAGAAGGCTCAGACCAGGTCGAAGCGGTCCGCGTTGGCGACCTTGACCCACGCGGCCACGAAGTCCTTCACGAACTTCTCCTTGGCGTCGTCGCTCGCGTACACCTCGGCCAGCGCCCGCAGCTCGGAGTTCGAGCCGAAGACCAGGTCGGCACGGGTGCCGGTCCACTTGACCTCGCCGGTGGCGTCGTCACGGGACTCGAAGACCGTCTGGTCCTCCGACACGGCGGTCCAGGTCTGGCCCAGGTCGAGCAGGTTGACGAAGAAGTCGTTCGTCAGCTTGCCCGGGGTCTTCGTGAGGACGCCGTGCGCGGTGTTCTGGTAGTTGGCGCCCAGGACGCGCAGACCGCCGACGAGGACGGTCAGCTCGGGGGCGCTCAGGCCCAGCAGGTTCGCCTTGTCGAGCAGCAGGTACTCGGCGGGGAGGCGGTTGCCCTTGCCGAGGTAGTTGCGGAAGCCGTCGGCGGTGGGCTCCAGGGCGGCGAAGGACTCCGCGTCCGTGTGCTCCTCCGTGGCGTCCACACGACCCGGGGCGAACGGCACCTCGATGTCGAACCCGGCGTCCTTGGCGGCCTTCTCGACGGCGGCGGCACCGCCGAGGACGATCAGGTCGGCGATCGAGACCTTCTTGGCGCCGGTGTTGAACCCGGCCTGGATGCCCTCCAGGACGCGCAGCACCTGGGCCAGCTCGTCGGGCTCGTTGACCTCCCAGCCGGCCTGCGGCTGGAGGCGGATCCGGGCACCGTTGGCGCCGCCGCGCTTGTCGCTGTTGCGGTACGTCGAGGCCGACGCCCACGCGGTGGACACCAGCTGCGCGACCGACAGACCCGAGTCGAGCAGCTTGGCCTTGAGCGCCGCGACGTCGGCGGCGTCGATGGGCTCGCCCTCGGCCTCCGGCAGCGGGTCCTGCCACAGCAGGGTCTCCTCCGGGACCTCCGGGCCGAGGTACAGCGACTTCGGGCCCATGTCACGGTGGGTCAGCTTGTACCAGGCGCGGGCGAAGGCGTCCGCGAACTGGTCGGGGTTCTCGTAGAAGCGACGCGAGATCTGCTCGTAGACCGGGTCGAAGCGCAGCGACAGGTCGGTGGTGAGCATCGTCGGGAGCTTCTTCTTCGACGCGTCGTGGGCGTCGGGGATGATCGCCTCGGCGTTCTTGGCGACCCACTGGTGGGCGCCGGCCGGGCTCGCCGACAGCTCGTACTCGTACTCGAAGAGGTTCTTGAAGAACCCGTTGCTCCACTGGGTCGGCGTGGCGGTCCAGGTGACCTCCAGGCCGGACGTGATCGCGTCGCCGCCCTTGCCGGTGCCGTAGGTGCTCTTCCAGCCGAGACCCTGGGCCTCGATCGGGGCGGCCTCGGGGTCGGCGCCGACGTTCTCGGCCGGGCCGGCGCCGTGGGTCTTGCCGAAGGTGTGGCCACCGGCGATGAGGGCGACGGTCTCCTCGTCGTTCATCGCCATCCGGCGGAAGGTCTCACGGATGTCGCGGGCCGCGGCGACCGGGTCCGGGTTGCCGTTGGGGCCCTCGGGGTTGACGTAGATGAGACCCATCTGGACCGCGCCGAGCGGGCTCTCCAGCTCACGGTCGCCCGTGTAGCGCTGGTCGTCGAGCCAGACCTTCTCGGGACCCCAGTAGACGTCCTCCTCCGACTCCCAGACGTCCTCGCGGCCGCCGCCGAAGCCGAAGGTCTCGAAGCCCATGGACTCCAGCGCCACGTTGCCGGCGAGGATCATCAGGTCGGCCCAGGACAGGCTCTGGCCGTACTTCTTCTTCACCGGCCACAGCAGGCGGCGGGCCTTGTCCAGGTTGCCGTTGTCCGGCCAGCTGTTCAGCGGGGCGAAGCGCTGCTGGCCCGCGCCGGCGCCGCCGCGGCCGTCGCTGATGCGGTAGGTGCCCGCGCTGTGCCAGGCCATACGGATCATGAACGGGCCGTAGTGCCCGAAGTCGGCCGGCCACCAGTCCTTGGAGTCCGTCAGGACCTCGGCGATGTCCTGCTTCACGGCCGCGAGGTCCAGGGACTCGAACGCCGCCGCGTAGTCGAACTCCTCACCGAGCGGGTTCGCCACGGCGGGGTTCTTGGCCAGGATCTTCAGGTTGAGCCGCTCCGGCCACCACTGGCGGTTGCCGCCGCCCTGGGTGGGGTGCAGGGCGCGGTCGTGCGCCACGGGGCACTTGCCCTCGGGGGCGGCGTTGCTCTCAGACATGGGGGAATCCTTCCGGACGGGGCGGATCGTTGGAGCACAGGAACTGCGTGGTCTTCGGGAACTGCTGGTGGTCGTCAGGAACTGCTGGTGGACGAACAGGCGGGGCACAGGCCCCAGTAGATGACCTCGGCCTCGTCGACCGTGAAGCCGCGGTCGTCCTGCGCGGTCAGACAGGGGGCGTGACCGACCGCGCAGTCGACGTCGACGACGACACCGCACGAACGGCACACCAGGTGGTGGTGGTTGTCGCCGACACGACCCTCGAACCGGGCCGGGCTGCCCGGCGGCTCGATACGGCGGACGAGCCCGGCCGTGGTCAGCGCGTGGAGCGCGTCGTACACGGCCTGAAGCGATATGTGACCGACCCGGTCGCGCACCCCCTCGGCGATCATCTCGACGCCGAGGTGGTCCCCGGCGCGGACGGTCTCCAGCAGGGCGACCCGGGCGGCCGTCACCCGCAGGCCGGCCCCGCGCAGCTCATCGGCGGGAGTCGGGGGCTGGGGTGCAGTCATGCCGGACAACCTACCCCCGTAAACACGAATAGTTCAAGAAAAGGAATCCTCCCAGTTTGATGTCGGGCACCTTGACCGCGGGAGAACCCTTGGGGCCACTGGGTACGGGCGGCGGTGTTCGAGGCTGTCTGCGTGCTGCTCGGCCGCGCCCTCACCGTCGTAGCGAACGCAGCACCCCCAGCGCCGCGCCCGCCACCCCCGCCGCGGCCACCCCGCTCCCCGCCAGGGCGAGTGCCCGGGCCCGGCGGCCCGGAGGGGTCGGGCGGGTGTCCGGGGCCACGCCGTACGCGCTGCCGTACGCGGCACCGGCCCCGCCCGGCAGACCCACCGCCAGCAGCTCCGCGAGGTGGACGCCCTCGTGGCCGCCGCTGTCGAACTCGGCCACCTGGGTGCGGCAGCTGAAGCCGTCGGCCAGCACCACCGTCTCCGGTGCCGCGTCCCGCAGCCTCGGCAGCAGGACGCGTTCCGCGCACGCCTCGCTGACGTCGAGATGCCCCGGCTCGAAGCCGAAGTTCCCGGCCAGCCCGCAGCATCCGGAGTCCAGCCGTTCGGCGTCGACGCCGGCGCGGCGCAGCAGTTCGGCGTCGGCGTCCCAGCCGAGGACCGCGTGCTGGTGGCAGTGCACCTGCGCCAGGGCGTGCGCGGAACGCTCCGGGACCTGCGGGGGCTCGTACCCGGGGGAGTGCTCGGTCAGCAGCTCGGCGAGCGTCACCGTCCGGTCGCGCAGCCGCCGTACGTCCCGGTCGCCGGGGAACAGGTCGTGCGCGTCCGAGCGGAACACCGCCGCGCAGCTCGGTTCCAGCACGACCACCCGCCCGCCGTCCCGCACATGCGGCGCGAGGTGCCGTACGGTACGGCCCAACACCCGCTCGGCGACGCCGAGTTGCCCGGTGGAGATCCAGGTCAGCCCACAGCACAGCGGCTCGGTGGGCAACTCCACCCGCCAGCCCGCGTGTTCCAGCAGGGCCACGGCGGCCCGGCCGACGTGCGGATGGAAGTGGTTGGTGAAGGTGTCCGGCCACAGCAGGACGCTCCCGCGCGCGCCGTCGCCGTACGGCTCATGCCGCGCGAACCACTGCTGGAGCGTCTCGGTGGCGAACAGCGGTATCTCGCGGTTCTCGACACCGGCCGCGGCGACCGCCACGCGCGCGAGGGGCGGTGTGTGGGTGAGGGCGTTCACGGCCGGTCCCAGCCGGGAGCGGCCCACGGCCTGGGCGAGCAGCGGCAGCCAGCCCATCGACAGATGCGCGCGCGGCCGCCGCCACCAGCGGCCCTCGTAGTGGTGGGACAGGAACTCCGCCTTGTACGTCGCCATGTCGACGTCGGCCGGGCAGTCCCGCTTGCAGCCCTTGCAGGCCAGACACAGGTCGAGTGCGTCGTGCACCGCCTGTGAACGCCAGCCGTCCCGGATCGCGCTGTCGCCATGACCGTCGAGCATCTCGAACAGCAGCCGCGCCCGGCCGCGCGTGGAATGCTCCTCCTCCCGCGTGACCTGGTACGACGGGCACATCACCGAGCCCTCGGTGGTGAGTTGGCGGCACTTGCCCACGCCTACGCACCGGTTGGCCGCCTCGGCGAACGAACCGCCGTCGTCCGGGAAGGCGAAGTGCAGGTCCCGGGGAGCGTACGGGGCCCAGTCGGCGCCGAGACGGAGGTTCTCGTCGAGGCGGTACGGGGCCACGACCTTCCCCGGGTTCATCCGGTTGAGCGGGTCGAAGGCACCCTTCAACTCGTTGAAGGCGCCGACCAGTTGCTCCCCGAACATCCGGGGCAGCAGCTCGCCCCGGCTCTGCCCGTCCCCGTGCTCGCCGGAGAACGAACCGCCGAACTCGGCCACCAGATCGGCGGCCCGCTCCATGAACCTGCGATACGCGGCCACCCCGTCCGCGGAGTACAGGTCGAAGGGGATGCGGGTGTGCACGCAGCCCTGCCCGAAGTGGCCGTACAGGCTCGGGCCGGTGTCGCTCAGGTACCCGAACTCCCCGTACAGGTGCCGCAGTCGACGCAGATAGTCGCCGAGCCGGTCCGGCGGGACCGCCGAGTCCTCCCAGCCCTCGAAGGTGTCGGGGCGGCCCGGGATGTGCGCGGTCGCGCCGAGACCGGCCTCGCGGACCTGCCACAACTCCGCTTCGTGGGAAGGGTCGTCGAAGAAGGCGACCGTGGGATCGTGCTCGGACGCGTGCAGCCCGTCCAGCATCCGGTGCGCGTGCTCGTCGGACTCCTCGACCGTCTCCCCGCCGAACTGCACCATCAAATAGGCGTCGCCCTCCGGGAGTTCGGCGCGTGCCTTCGGGTTGAGGTGCTTGATCCGCTCGTCCCGGATCAGCCGCGAGTCGACTCCCTCCAGGGCGAGCGGCTCGTACGGCAGGATCTCCGGCACGGCGTCGGCGGCCGCCTCGATGTCCGGGAAGCCGAGCACGACCAGCGTCCGCTCCTTCACCACCGGCACCAGCTTCAGTTCGGCGCGCAGGACGGTCACCAGCGTCGACTCGCTGCCGACGAGGAGGCCCGCGACGTCGAAGCCGTGCTCGGGGAGGAGCGAGTCGAGGTTGTACCCGGACACACGGCGGGGGATGTCCGGGAAGCGGCGGCGGATCTCGTCGGCCTGCGTGTCGCGGAGCGTACGCAGATGGCGGTAGAGGGTGGCGCGCAGGTCGCCCTGGCGTTCGATGGCCGCGTACTCGTCGTCGTCCGTCTTCCCGCACCAGAACCGGGTGCCGTCGTAGAGCAGCACTTCGAGGCGGACGATGTTGTCCACGACCTTGCCGTACGCCTGGGCCGTGGCACCGCACGAGTTGTTGCCGATCATGCCGCCGATCGTGCAGTTGGCGTGCGTGGCGGGCTCCGGGCCGAAACGGAGGCCGGTGGGCGCCAGCCGGCGGTTGAGGTCGTCCAGGACAATGCCGGGCTGGACGACGCAGGTACGGGCCTCGAGGTCCACGGATTCGATGCGATGGCAGTACTTCGACCAGTCGATGACGATCGCCGTGTTCGTGCACTGACCGGCGAGGCTCGTACCGCCACCCCGGGAGAGCACGGGGGCGTCGAACTCACGGGCGACGGCCACGGCCTCGGCCGCGGCCTCCGGGGTACGGGGGACCACCACACCGATCGGGGTCTGACGGAAGTTCGAGGCGTCGGTGGAGTAGGCGGCTCGCGAACCGGCGTCGAAGCGGACCTCGCCGTTTATGCGGTGGCGGAGGGTTGATTCGAGGGTGGGCATGGGGGCCGGGTACCCACTCTCGCAGTTCGGTGCGTTGAGAAGGTGCCTTCTGTAGTTGGCGGGCCGAATATCCGGGTCGGTCGCCTTCGGGGCGCTCTCAGCCGGTGTCGAGGTTCTCTACGCCTCCGGCATCAAGGCGCGCATCGCCTCGCACTGGGCCGGGCCCATGAAGCGGGCCAGGCCCTCCTTCACCGTCGTCGCCAAGGTTGCGGAGGCGTCCTTCAGCAGGGCTCGGGCCTTTTCCGTGAGGGCCACCTCCACGCCTCGTTTGTCGCCGCAGACGGACTGACGGGTGACCAGGCCCGCGTGCTGGAGGCAGGCGATCTGGTAGGTGAGGCGGGTCTTGGGGCGGCCCAGGAGCTCGGCGATGCGGGTCATGCGCAGGGCCTCGCCGGGGTGTCCGGCCAGCAGGCACAGGATGAGGAACTCGTCGTGCGAGACGTCCAGCCGCTCCTTGACCACCGAACGCAGCTCCTGCTCGACGGCCCCGGTCGCGGCCAGCATCAGCATCCAGGCGTGCAGCTCCGCGGGGAGCAGTCCGTCACCTGTGGAGGAGGGGCAGTCGGAGTGGTCGGAGGGGGTGGAGTCGGCGGCCATGGGTTCCAGTGTATCTGTTGTTCAATTTTGGATTAGCGACTACGGTGGCTTTGTCATCCAAATTTGGACTACAGCATCGCAGGAGTGAGAGAACCATGACCGTTGCCGTGGAGACCGGGACCTGGCAGCTCGACGCCGCCGCCTCGACCGTCGGGATCAAGCACAAGACCATGTGGAACCTGGTGACCGTGAAGGGCACCTTCGGCGCCGTGAACGGGCAGGGCGAGGTGCGGGCCGACGGGTCCGCCGTGGGCACCCTGACGCTGGACGTCGCCTCCCTGGACACCAAGAACGCCAAGCGGGACGCGCACCTGAAGGGCGCCGACTTCTTCGACGGCGACAACCACCCCGAGATCACCTTCGCGGTGCGCAGCGCCGAGCTGCGTGACGGGGAGAAGGTTCATGTGATCGGTCAGCTGACCGTACGCGGCATCAGCCGCCCCCAGTCCTTCACCGCCCGGCTCGTGGGCGCCGACGCCGACGCGCTCACGCTGGACGCCGAGTTCTCGGTGGACCGGGAGCACTTCGGCATGGGCTGGAACCAGCTGGGCATGATCCGCGGCCTCACGACCGTGTCCGCGACCCTTCGGTTCACCAGGACGGCAGGCTGACGTAGGCGGTCGACAGGGTCTGGGGGTCGGCCGTGAAGGCACGCAGTCGCAGGTGCCTGCCGGCCCTGGGGATGACGTACCGCCCGCCGTACGGGGTGGTGGGAGGCCCGAGGTCGTAGCTCGCCGTGGTGTGGGGCGGGAGGCTCTTCGGGCCGTGCACGATCCGCCAGTAGCGGCTCATGCCCTGGCCCGTGGTGAGCATGAAGTGCGGGGTGAGGGCGGTCCCGGACGTGTTCGTGACCGTCAGGTGCAGGCGGGAGGCCGTGACCAGGCGGGAGCGGTGCAGTGCCGTGACCTGCATGCGGAGGGGCGGTTCGCCCGTCGCCGCGAGCGTGGCGGCCAGCAGGGCCGGGGCGAGGGCCAGGGCGGCGAGGGCGATCCGGGTGCGGTGGGTGCCCAGGCGGGGCTGCCAGGCTTGTGTGAACTCCGCTGCCGGGGCCGTGATCGCCGAGGCCAGCCACAGCGGCGTCATCATCAGGTAGTAGCCGTCCTGCGAGCGCGTCGCCAGGAAGAAGGCGCACCAGGGCAGGACCGTCGCCGTGGGGCCCAGTCGGCGGATGAAGAGCACGAAGACGGCGAAGAGGCCCGCCGCCAGCAGCAGGCTCGCGTGGGAGTACCAGTCGAGACGGTCGCTGCCGTTCGTGAGGTACAGGGACACGTCCACCAGGCCCTGGCCGTGCAGCACCGCTCCCTGGGTGAGGGGGAGGGCGATGCCGTCGAGCCAGGCGGACGGTTCGCTCACGAGGAAGTACGTGTTGAGCAGGAGCCAGGCGAGGGCCGCGGTGCCGGTGAAGCGGAGGAGGAGCAGGGCCGCCCGGCGGGGACCCAGTTCGCCTCGGCGTACGGCGTAGAGGCCGGCCAGGAGGAACGGGGCCAGGAACCAGGGGAGTTGCTGTGCCGCGCAGGCCGCGCCGAGACAGGCGGCCCGTGCCAGGCCGGACGTGCCCAGGCGGCCCCCCTTCCCGATGCGCGGCCAGGCCACCACCACGGGGACCAGCAGGGCCAGGGCCACGATCGCCGGGTAACCGAGGCGGGCGTACTGGGGGAGGATGCCGAAGCCCAGGAAGGCCATGGTCGCCGCCGGGCGCCAGGGCGTCGGCAGCATCCGCCACAGCAGCACGGCACCGATGACCAGGGCCGCTGTGCTGACCGCGGTCGCCGGGGCCGCGCCGTGGCCCAGCCCCAGGAGGGGCGCGGTCAGGAGCGGGGCGAGCGGGGGATAGCCGTACGTGAGGTCGTAGGTGCCGGTGACCGTGGGGGTGAGGGCGACCGTGCGGCCGAACAGCCAGGGCCACGGCCTGCCGTACATCGGATGGCCCGCCGCCAGTTCCTTGGCCGCCTGGGTCGTCAACTGGGCCTCGTCGCTGCCCTGGTGGAGCAGCACCCAGGCGCACAGCGTCAGGGTCACCGCCGTCAGCAGGATCAGCAGGTCCAGACGGGCCAGGGAGCGGCGGCGGCGCACGGTCAGGGCCAGGACGCCGCAGATCAGGATCGAGGCGTAGCAGACCGAGATGACCGCGGCCACCGCCGGGCGGTGCGAGGCCGCCTGCGTCCACACCGCGCGCGTGCCGATGAACAGGCTGATGTCGGCGAGGAGGGTGAGGACGCGGTGCCACTGCGCCGGAGCGTCTGACGCCGGGTGTTCCGGGGCGGCGGACACCGCCGGCTGCGTCCGCCGGCCGGGTGTCAACGGCTTCGTGTCTGCCAAGTGCACGGCACGAGAACGTAATCGGGCCCGGTGAGGGGGGTGGTGGTGGAGGTGAAGAGTCCGGTGTGAGATCGGTAAAAAAGTGTGGTCAGTAGACATCCCGTACATATCGCTTGGCCGCGGCCAGCTGCTTCACGTACGCCGTCGCCTCGTCCTCGGTCAGGCCGCCGTGGGTGACCGCGATGTCCCTGAGGGCCCGGTCCACGTCCTTCGCCATCCGGGAGGCGTCGCCGCAGACGGAGAAGTGGGCGCCGTCCTGGAGCCATCGCCACAGCTCGGGGCCGTGTTCGCGCATCCGGTCCTGGACGTACAGCTTCTGGCGCTGGTCGCGGGAGAAGGCGGTGTCGAGGCGGGCGAGGGTGCCCTCGGCCAGGAACCCGGTCAGCTCGTCCTCGTAGTAGAAGTCGCTGGCGCGGTGCTGCTCGCCGAAGAACAGCCAGTTCGGGGCGCGGTGGCCGAGCGCGCGGCGCTCCTGGAGGAAGCCCACGAACGGGGCGACACCCGTGCCGGGGCCCACCATGATCATGGGCGTGGTCGCGTCGGTGGGCGGGCGGAAGTGCGGGGAGGGCTGCACGAAGACCGGCACCTCGGTGTCGGGGGCCGCGTCCGCGAGGAACGGCGAGCAGACCCCGCCGCGCGGAGTGCCGTGCCGGTTCTCGTACCGGACCACGGAGACGGTCAGCGAGATCAGCTGCGGGTCGGCCAGCGGGCTCGACGATATGGAGTACAGCCGGGGTTGCAGTGTCCTGAGCACCGTCGCCCAGTCGGCCGCGTCCGCCCGGACCGGGTGCTCGGCCAGGACGTCGACCATCTGACGGCCCCAGCTCCACTGCGCCAGGCCGTCCTTGTTGTCGGGGCGCAGCAGGCGGCGCAACTCCCGGTCGTCACGGGTGTGTTCGGCGACGAAGCGGAGGAAGTCCGGGGTGATGCGGGTGATGTCCAGGTGGCGGTGCAGGGCTTCGGTGAAGGGGAGTTCGTCGACTCCGGGTACGGAGACGGGCGTTGAGCCGTCGATTCCGGTCGCCGCCAGCCATTCCTCCACCAGGGCGGGGGAGTTGACCGGGCGGACGCCGAGTGCGTCGCCTGCCTCGTAGGTGAGGGGTGTGCCGGTGGTGTCGAAGGTGAACCGCCGCACCTCCTTGTTCGCGCCGGGCAGGCTCAGCAGCCGGTTGCCGACGAGGCGGGCCCTGGTGGGGGCGGGCCTGGCCGTGCGTGCCCTCGGTCGCGGGGGCGCCTGTTGCGGTGCCTCGGTGGTGCCCAGCGCGGACAGCACCTGGTCCAGCCAGGCGCCCGCGGTCGGCTCGTAGTCCGGTTCGCAGTCCGTGCGCGGGGCGAGACGGACCGCGCCCAGTTCGTCCAGGCGGGCGTCCAGACGGCGGCCATGACCGCAGAAGTCGTCGTACGACGAGTCGCCGAACGCCAGCACCGAGTACCGGACGCCGTCCAGGCGCGGGGCCTGCTCGGCGGCCAGCGACTCCCAGAAGCCGGAGCCGTTGTCGGGGGCGTCGCCGTCGCCGAAGGTGCTGGTGACGAGCAGCAGATCGGCGCCCTTCGGCAGGGTGCCGGGGTCGGTGTCGGCCATGCCGACGAGCGTGGCCCGGTGGCCGCTGGCGGCGAGCCGGTCGGCGACCGCGCCGGCGAAGTCCTCCGCGGTGCCGGTCTGCGACGCCCACAGCACCACGATCTCCCGGCCGGGACGCTGCTCCTCGGGAGCCCCCTGGGATGCCTCCTGGGGCGCCGACGCCGAGCGCGAGTACATGCCGGCGAGGACGCCGTTCACCCACAGCGCGTGGTCCGGGCTGAAGGGCGCGTCCGGCGGGAGCACGGGGACGCCGGGGGCGCCGGAGCCGATGCCCGCGAGGAAGCCGGTGAGGTAGAGGCGCTCCCGCGCGCTGAGGACGGGCGGCGGGGCAGGGGCCAGGCCGAAGGGGGCGGCGCCCGGGGTGACGGAGGTGGGGACGATCACGTCCGAAGGGGCCACGAGGGCCGGCGCGTGGGGCTCGTGGACCTTCGCCAGCGCCACCGCGCACACCTTGAACTCGGGCTGGAAGGAGATCGGGTCGACGGCGTCGCCGGTCACCGCGTTGACGCTCAGATACTCGCCGAACAGGTCGTTCCAGTGGAACGGCGCGAACACGCACCCCGGCCGGACCCGGTCGGTGACCAATGCGGGCAGCACCGCCCGGCCGCGCCGCGAGGCCACCTCCACCCCGTCGCCGTCGGCGATGCCGAGCGCCCGCGCGTCCTCGGGGTGCAGCTCCACGAACGGCCCGGGGTTCAGCTTGTTGAGCTTGGCGACCTTGCCGGTCTTGGTCAGCGTGTGCCACTGGTGCTGCACCCGGCCGGTGTTGAGCACGAACGGGTAGTCGTCGTCCGGCATCTCGGCGGGCGGGAGATGCGGGCGGGCGTGGAAGACGGCACGGCCGGTCGGCGTCGGGAAGCGGAGCTCGCCGTTCTCGACGTAGCGGATCGGGTTGCGGGCGGGGCCGTCCTCGGCGGCGGCCGGCCACTGCACGGGGGTGGAGCGCAGCCGCTCGTAGGTCACCCCGCGCAGGTCCCAGCCCGTGACGGGGTTCCAGGCGCGGCGGATCTCCTCGAAGACCTGCTCGGCGCTGTCGTACGAGAAGCCCTTCTCGTACCCCATCTCCCGGGCGACGGCCGCGATGATCCGCCAGTCCGCCATCGCCTCGCCGGGCGGGTCGGCGACGGGGGCGGTGAGGGTGAGGTTGCGCTCGCTGTTGACGAAGACGCCCTCGCCCTCGGTCCACATCGCGCCCGGCAGGACGACGTCGGCGTACGCGTTGGTCTCCGTGTCGGTGAACACGTCCTGCGCGACGACGAACTCGGCGGCCTCCAGGCCCTCGATGACGGTACGGCGGTTGGCGACCGAGGCGACCGGGTTGGTGCAGATGATCCAGCAGGCCTTGATCTCGCCGTCGGCCATCTTCCGGAACATCTCGACGGTGCCCTTGCCCACGCCGTCCTTGCGGACGGTGCCCGGCGGCAGCTCCCAGAGGTCCTCGATGAACGCACGCTCGGCGTCGACGAGGACCGACCGCTGGCCGGGGAGGCCCGGGCCCATGTAGCCCATCTCGCGGCCGCCCATGGCGTTGGGCTGCCCGGTGAGGGAGAACGGGCCGGAACCGGGACGGCAGATGGCCCCCGTCGCGAGATGGAGGTTGACCAGGGCGTTGGTGTTCCAGGTGCCGTGCGTGGACTGGTTGAGGCCCATGGTCCACAGGCTCATCCACTCACCGGCCGAGCCGATCAGCCGGGCGGCGGTGCGCAGGTCGTCCTCGGCCAGGCCCGTGATCTCCGCGACGGTCGCGGGCGCGTAGCCGGCGAGGAACTCGGGCATCGCGTCCCAGCCCTCGGTGTGCGCGGCGATGAAGTCGGGGTCGGTGTGGCCGTTCGCGAGCAGCAGGTGCAGCAGACCGTTGAGGAGGGCGAGGTCGGTGCCCGGCTTGACCTGGAGGAACAGATCGGCCTTCGCCGCGGTCGCGGTACGCCTCGGATCCACGACGATCAGCTTGGCGCCCGCCTTGACCCGCTCCATCATCCGCAGGAAGAGGATCGGGTGGCAGTCGGCCATGTTGGAGCCGATGACGAAGAAGACATCGGCCCGGTCGAAGTCCTCGTACGACCCCGGCGGCCCGTCGGCGCCCAGCGACAGCTTGTAGCCGGCCCCGGCGCTCGCCATGCACAGCCGGGAGTTCGACTCGATCTGGTTCGTCCGCACGAACCCCTTGGCGAGCTTGTTCGCCAGGTACTGGGCCTCCAGGCTCATCTGCCCGGAGACATAGAAGGCGACGGCGTCCGGACCGTGCGTGTCGATGATCTGCCGGAGCCTGCGCGCGGTCTCGGAGACCGCGTCCGCCATCGGGGCGGGCACCGGCTCCTCGCCCCGCTCGTCCCTGACCAGCGCGGTGGTCAGCCGGCCCGGCGCGGCGAGCATCTCGGCCGTGGTGGCGCCCTTGGTGCACAGCCGCCCCGCGTTCGCCGGGTGCGCCTTGTCGCCGGTGGCCTTCAGGACGGTACGGCGGCCGTCCGGCCCCCTCCCGATGTCCAGCACGATCCCGCAGCCCACCCCGCAGTAGGAGCAGACCGAGCGCACCTGGGACGTGGGGGTGGTGGGGGTCACACGCTGCCCTTCCTCGGCGGACTGCTCATGCCCGAGAGCGTACGAATCGCCCATTACGCCGGTGTCACACGGCTTGATCATGAGGGGTTACGTCGGCCACACAGCGCTCCGTGGCCCGATGTGAGGGGGTGTGACGGTGGCGGTCCGTGTCGCTGTTGGGCCGAACGGGTGACTTGGCGTAAGAATTGGCTGGTGCAGGCAATGAAGGCGAGCGATTTCGGGGGGAGCCGGTGAACAGCCACGACGTCACCGATGAACAGTGGGAAGGGCTCGCCCAGGTCGTTCCGTTGCGGGGCCGGGACGCCTGGCCGTCCGCGGTGGACCACCGGGCCATGTCGGAGGCGCCCACGGAGCCGCGCCGCCGCTTCGTCGTGCTCCGGGTCAATGTGTTCGGGGACGCCCGCGAGGTCGCCGAGACGCTCATGGCGGGCATTCCGGTGCTGCTGGACCTGACCGGCGCGGAGGGCGAGACCGCCAAGCGGGTCCTCGACTTCAGCACGGGCGTCGTGTTCGGCCTGTCCAGCGGGATGCACCGGGTCGACCGGAACGTGTTCCTGCTGACCCCGCCCGGCACCGAGGTGAGCGGGTTGATGGAGGGGGCTGGGGCTTCGGGGGTGTGAGCGGGGCGTTCTGAGGCGGCCGGTCACGGAGGTATGAGCGGAGCGCTCTGCGGCGACCGGTCACGGAGAGGGCGAGCAAGGTGCCCCGAGGTGGCCGGGGCGCGGAAGGGTGAGCAGGGTGTTCCGGGGCGGCGCGGTCCCTCGATCGTAGGAAGCGTGGGTGGGAGGAACGGTTCGGCCGGGATCGGAGTCCTACGGTCCGGATATGGCCGTGCCCTCAGCGTTCTCAGCGTGTTCCGTGCCGGTGGTGTCCGCCGATCCCGTCGTGCCGTCGCAAGGACGGGCGCGGCACGCGGAAACCTCCTCGGCGTTCCCGGAGTTCCCGGCGTCCAGTGACCACCGCTTGCTCCGCCCCCATCTCACCGAGCTGCGGCTCTCCGCCTTCGCCTCGCACCGCGGCGCGGCCTTCCCGCTGGGGCCGTTCACCCTGCTCGCCGGACCCAGCGGCAGCGGCAAGACGAGCGCGCTGCGGGCGTACGAGGCGCTGGCCCGGCTCGGCGCCGGGGCCGAGCTCGGCGAGGTCTTCACCGACCCGCGGGCCTGGGTGCCGGAGCGGGCCCGGCCCGACGCCCAGCGGCGGCGCGGCTTCCGGATCGGCTGTACGGCGGACGGTCCCGAGGGTCCGGTACGACTCGACGTCGCCGTCCAGGCCGAGCCCGACCTGCGGATCGTCGGCGAGCGGCTGACGTCCGGCGGCCTCGTCCTGCTGGAGACCGCGCTGCGCGACCCCGCACGCCGTGCCGTGCAGGCCGCCTGGCACACCGCCGGTGCCACGCCGGTGACCCGGGCCCCGCTGCCCGACGACCGGCTCGGCACCGCGCTGCTCCCGTTACGCGTCGCGGGCAAGACCGACGGGCAGCGGCAGGTGCTCGCCGCCGCCGAGCAGATGGTGGTCGCCCTGCGGTCGGTGTTCGCCTGCGATCCGCGCCCCGACCGGATGCGGCTGCCCGTCCCGATCGGCTCCGGGCGGCTCCTCGGAGGCTGCGACAACCTCGCCGACGTGCTGGCACGCACCCGCGCGGAGTGCGGTCGGCGGCATGCGCAGTTCGTCTCGGCCGTACGTGAGGGCTGCGCGGGGCCGGTGGCGGACGTGCTGGCCGAGCCGCTCGGTGACGGCACGGTGCGGGGGGTGCTCGACCGCGGCGACGGTGTGCGTACGGCGCTCGGGCGACTGGGCGACGGGGAGTTGAGGTATCTCGCCCTCGCCCTGGTGCTGTTCACCGGGCCCGGGGTGCTGGAGGTCGACCCCGCCGGTGAGGTGCCCGCGGCGATGCAGGCACTGACGGTCCTCGCCGACGACGTCGACCGGCGACTGGACCCGCGGCAACGGGCCGAACTGCTGGGGCTGGCGGCCCGGATGTGCGAACGGGGTCACATCCGGTTGCTGGGGACGACGGCCGACGCGAGCTGGGCCGCGGGGACGGACGGGATCACGGTGGTACACCTGGAGCCGTGACAGAGCATCTCGATGTGGCGGGGTTGCAGCGCAGGTTGGCCGAGTTCGCGGCCGCGCGGAACTGGCAGCCGTACCACACCCCCAAGAACCTCGTCGCCGCGCTCAGCGTGGAGGCTTCCGAACTGGTGGAGATCTTCCAGTGGTTGACGCCGGAGGAGTCCGCGCGGGTCATGGACGACGCCGGCACCGCGCACCGGGTCACGGACGAGGTCGCCGACGTTCTCGCGTATCTGCTGCAACTGTGCGAGGTGCTGGGGATCGATCCGCTGGCGGCGCTGGACGCGAAGATCGACCGGAACGAGCGGAGGTTTCCGGCGCCGTGAGGGCGTGGGAGCGAGCGCGACGGTGTGTGCGGTCGCCGCCGGGAGCCGCTCGGTCCGTTTTCACTCTCCGCAGTCAAATTCCGGCCCGAAATCGATTCGTTGTCCACAGATTTCCGCCTTCCTCTGGCTTTTCGTCTCGATGGCCTTCACTCTGGGTAGTGGACAAGGGAGTTCGGGCGGACGGGCGCCGAGGCGTGTCGGGACGGACGGGGGCAGGGCATGGACGCGGTGCGGCTCATCGTGACGAGCAGGCGTGCCCTCGCGGGGAGCGGAGACGCGCCGCAGATCCTGACGGAGGTCTGGCAGGCGCAGGCTCTGGCGCAGGCGATAGGAAGCAGACTCGCGGTCTTCGGACCGCCCCGACTGAGGGGCGAGGCCCTCGGGTTGACGGAGCTGGCGGGCCGGGGCTGCGGGGTCCTGGACCGCCCCGACCTCGAGACCGCCGACCTCCGTGCCGCCCAGCTCACCGAACTGGGCGACGCCCGCCAGGCCCTCGTCTACCTCGGCGGCCTCCTCGGCGAGGTGGGGATAGCCCTGGTGGGCCTCGCCTGCGCGGCGGACGACGAGGGCACGTACTGGCAGTGCATGGAGGCGATCGACGCGGCCGACGAATCCCGGGACCGCGTCCGCGACATGCTGCGCAAGCTGGCGGAGGGAGATCAGGTGATACCGGAACGGGAGGCGGGGTGAGGGCAGTCGGCGCGGCCCCGTGGCGCTGATCCGCCCCCGCTCGCCGACGGCACCGGAGCACCGCCGCCGATCGCCTGCGGGGCGATCCGCTCAGCCCCCGCCGAAGCGCTACTTGGCCTCGGTCTCCTCGGCCCCCCGCCCCGCCGACTGGAGGTCCGCGTCCAGGGCGGAGAGGTCCGCGTTGAGGGCCGCCATCAGCTCCTCCATCTGCTGCAACAAGCCCTTCGGCCGGCCGGCTTCGCCACCTTGCTGCGGGACGGATTCTTCGGACATGACGGCCTCCTCGGCCCAGGCCCCCACGGGAGGCCGACACCTTGACGCCCGGCGCTGACCGGCCGGCGCGGGCGCCGGTCGGTCCGGCTCCGCCCGAGCAACGATCATCACCTCCACCGGGTCACTGGCCCGGCCGACCCCCGTGCACCACATTGACGGATTTCACCCGACCGGGGCGGGGCGGGGTGGGAGGTACCAGTGAGGTTGACCTGGACGGCAGCGTGCAGGATGGAGGTATGGATCTTCGCATCTTCACCGAGCCCCAGCAGGGCGCGACCTACGACACCCTTCTCACCGTCGCCAAGGCCACCGAGGATCTTGGCTTCGACGCGTTTTTTCGCAGCGACCACTATCTGAAGATGGGGTCCGTCGACGGCCTCCCCGGCCCCACCGACGCCTGGATCACCCTCGCCGGACTCGCTCGTGAGACCAAGCGCATCCGCCTCGGCACCCTGATGACCGCCGGCACCTTCCGGCTGCCCGGTGTGCTCGCCATCCAGGTCGCGCAGGTCGACCAGATGTCCGGTGGCCGCGTCGAACTCGGCCTCGGCGCGGGCTGGTTCGAGGAGGAGCACCAGGCGTACGGCATCCCGTTCCCGAAGGAGAAGTTCGGCCGCCTGGAGGAGCAGCTGGCCATCGTCACCGGCCTGTGGGAGACCAAGCTCGGCGACACCTTCGACTTCCACGGCACGTACTACGACCTGACCGACTCGCCCGCCCTCCCCAAGCCCGCCCAGGAGAAGATCCCGGTCCTCGTCGGCGGCCACGGCCCGACCCGTACCCCGAGGCTGGCCGCGAAGTACGCCGACGAGTTCAACATGCCGTTCGCCTCCGTCGAGGACAGTGAGCGCCAGTTCGGCCGGGTCCGCGCCGCCGCCGAGGAGGCCGGCCGCGGGGCCGACGCCCTCGTCTGTTCCAACGCCCTCGTCGTCTGCGTCGGCAAGGACGACCAGGAGGTCGCCCGCCGCGCCGCCGCGATCGGCCGCGAGGTGCCGGAGCTGAAGGCCAACGGCCTGGCGGGCTCCCCGGCCGAGGTCGTCGACAAGATCGGCCGGTACCAGGAGATCGGCTCGCGGCGTCTGTACCTCCAGCTCCTCGACCTGGACGACCTGGAGCACCTGGAGCTCATCGCCTCTCAGGTGCAGTCGCAGCTGGGTTGAGCGCCGTGGTGACCGTCCGGTGGAACACGTCCTCCACCGGACGGTCCCACGTCACGGCTTGCGGCCGATCCCCACGTACAGCGGAATCTCCGTACCGCCCACCCGTTCCCCGAGCTCGGGGTGCCACTCGGCGGCCAACACCACGCCGGGGTCGAGGAGTTCGAGGCCCGTGAAGAATGCGGAGAACTCGGCGCGGGAGCGCACCTGGGCCGCGGTGCCGCCCTTGCGGTACACCTCCACCACCCGCTCCCAGGTCTCCGGATCGAAGTCGCCGGTCGCGTGGGAGAGCGTGACGTAACTGCCGGGCGGCAGCGGCCGCAGCAGCCGGCGCAGGATCAGGCCCGGTGTGTCCTCGTCCCCCACCAGGTGCAGCAGCGCCACCAGCGACAGCGCGATCGGCTGGGTGAAGTCCAGCGTCTCCCGTGCCGCCGCGATGATCTTCCCCGGCTCCCGTACGTCGCCCTGGACGTACGCCGTCCGCCCCTCCGGCGTGCTGTGCAGCAGCGCCTCCGCGTGCCGCAGGACGATCGGGTCGTTGTCCGCGTACACCACCCGGGCCTCGGGGGCGATCCCCTGCACGATCTGGTGGAGGTTCGGCCGGGTCGGGATCCCGGTGCCGATGTCGAGGAACTGACGGACACCCCGCTCGGCCAGCAGCCGGGACGCGCGGTGCATGAAGGCGCGGTTGGTCCGAGCCATCGCGCTCACCGCGGGGAAGAGGGTCGTCACCTGCTCGGCGGCGGCCACGTCGACGGGGTAGTTGTCCTTGCCGCCGAGGAAGTAGTCGTACATACGGGCCGAGTGGGGCTTGCTCGTGTCCAAGCGGTCCGCGCCCGATCCGGTGTCTGTCACGTGGGGCCTCCAGGGCGAATAATTCCCGAGTGCTGCCGATGTCCGGTCTGTACGGTGTGCATATCAGCAGTTCAGACCCTACTTGAGGCCCGCCCGTGTTCCTTTCGATCACCACCACCGGCACCCCGGACCGCCCCGCCACCGACCTCGGCTACCTGCTCCACAAGCATCCCGAGAAGGCGCAGGCGTTCTCCACCTCGTACGGCAAGGCGCACGTCCTCTACCCCGAGGCGCGGCCCGAGCGGTGCACTGCGGCGCTGATGCTGGAGGTCGATGCCGTGGCGCTGGTGCGCAAGGGGAAGGGCAAGGGGCGCGGCGGGGCTCCCGACGCGGCGCTCGCGCAGTACGTCAACGACCGTCCGTACGCGGCCTCTTCGCTGCTCGCCGTGGCCCTCAGCGGTGTCTTCTCCAGCGCCATGCGCGGTGTGTGCACCGCCCGCCCCGAGCGGGCCACGCAGCCGCTGCCGCTGCGCATCGAGGTGCCCGCGCTGCCGGCCAGGGGCGGCCCCGCACTCGTACGACGGCTCTTCGAGCCGCTGGGGTGGACGGTCGTCGTCGAACCCGTCGCGCTGGACCCGCAGTTCCCCGAGTGGGGCGACTCGCGCTACGTCCGCCTCGAACTGGAGTCCGCCACGCTGACCCTCGCCGAGGCGCTGCGGCACCTGTACGTCCTGCTCCCGGTCCTCGACGACGCCAAGCACTACTGGGTCTCCGACGACGAGGTCGACAAGCTGCTGCGCGCCGGTGAGGGCTGGCTGCCCGAGCACCCGGAGCAGAAGCTCATCACCAGCCGCTACCTCTCGCGGCGTTGGTCGCTGACCCGGCAGGCCATGGAGCGACTGGAGCTGGTGCGCCTCGCCGAGTCCGACGACAGCGAGGTCGAGGAGATCGACAACGCCGTCGAGGCCGAGACCGAGGAGGAGGCGAGGCCGACACCGCTCGCCGTGCAGCGGCGGGACGCGATCATCGCCGCGCTCCAGGCGTCCGGTGCCGCGCGCGTGCTCGATCTCGGGTGCGGACAGGGGCAGTTGGTGCAGGCGCTGCTCAAGGACGTGCGGTTCACCGAGATCGTGGGCGTCGACGTGTCGATGCGCGCGCTCACCATCGCCTCCCGGCGGCTGAAGCTGGACCGCATGGGGGAGCGGCAGGCCTCGCGCGTCAAGCTCGTCCAGGGTTCGCTGGCCTACACCGACAAGCGTCTGGCGGGCTACGACGCCGCCGTGCTCAGCGAGGTCATCGAGCACCTCGACCTGCCGCGGCTGCCCGCCCTGGAGTACGCGGTGTTCGGCGCCGCGCGCCCGAGGACCGTCCTCGTGACGACTCCCAACGTCGAGTACAACGTCCGCTGGGAGTCCCTCCCGGCCGGCCACGTCCGGCACGGCGACCACCGCTTCGAGTGGACGCGGGAGGAGTTCCGCGCCTGGGCGGGGGCGGTGGCCGAACGGCACGGGTACGACGTGGAGTTCGTACCGGTCGGACCGGACGACCCCGAGGTGGGTCCGCCCACGCAGATGGCAGTGTTCGTGATCAGGACCGAGAAGGAGGCGAAGGCGGCATGAGCACCGAGAACCAGACCAAGGGGCGCGTGCTGTCCGTCACCGACCTCTCCCTCGTCGTCCTCGTCGGCGCCTCCGGCTCCGGCAAGTCCACCTTCGCCCGCAGGCACTTCAAGCCCACCGAGGTGCTCTCCTCGGACTTCTGCCGCGGCCTGGTCTCCGACGACGAGAACGACCAGAGCGCGACGAAGGACGCCTTCGACGTGCTCCACTACATCGCCGGCAAGCGGCTCGCCGCCGGCCGGCGCACCGTCGTGGACGCCACCAGCGTGCAGTCGGACGCCCGCAAGCAGCTGATCGACCTGGCCAGGAAGCACGACGTGCTGCCCATCGCGATCGTGCTGGACGTGCCGGAGGAGGTCTGCGCCGAGCGCAACACGGGCCGTACCGACCGCGCCGACATGCCGGTCCGGGTCATCAAGCGGCACATCCGCGAACTCCGCCGCTCCCTGCGGCACTTGGAGCGCGAGGGCTTCCGCAAGGTGCACGTCCTGCGGGGCGTCGAGGAGGTCGAGAACGCCACCGTCGTCACCGAGAAGCGGTTCAACGACCTCACCCACCTCACCGGCCCCTTCGACATCGTCGGCGACATCCACGGCTGCGCGAGCGAACTGGAGTCTCTGCTCGGCAAGTTGGGCTATGCCGACGGCGTCCACCCGGAGGGCCGTACCGCGGTCTTCGTCGGCGACCTCGTCGACCGCGGCCCGGACAGCCCCGGTGTGCTGCGCCGCGTGATGTCGATGGTGAAGTCGGGCAACGCCCTGTGCGTGCCGGGCAACCACGAGAACAAGTACGGCCGTTACCTCAAGGGCCGCAACGTCCAGCACACCCACGGACTCGCCGAGACGATCGAGCAGATGGAGACCGAGTCGGACGAGTTCCGTGCCGAGGTACGGGAGTTCATCGACGGGCTCGTCAGCCACTACGTCCTCGACGGCGGCCGGCTTGTGGTCTGTCACGCCGGTCTGCCGGAGAAGTACCACGGCCGTACCTCGGGGCGGGTGCGTTCGCATGCGCTGTACGGCGACACCACCGGCGAGACCGACGAGTTCGGGCTGCCGGTGCGCTACCCGTGGGCGGAGGACTACCGAGGCCGGGCGGCCGTTGTTTACGGTCACACCCCGGTTCCGGAGGCCAGTTGGCTCAACAACACCATCTGCCTGGACACCGGTGCCGTCTTCGGCGGCAAGCTCACGGCGCTGCGCTGGCCGGAGCGCGAGCTGGTCGACGTACCGGCGGAGCGGGTCTGGTACGAGCCGACCAAGCCGCTGAAGTCGGAGGCGCCGGGCGGTCAGGACGGGCGGCCGCTGGACCTCGCGGACGTGCAGGGGCGACGGGTCGTCGAGACCCGGCACCAGGGCCGCGTCGCCATCCGGGAGGAGAACGCGGCGGCGGCGCTGGAGGTCATGAGCCGGTTCGCGGTGGACCCGCGGCTGCTGCCGTACCTCCCGCCGACCATGGCGCCGACGGCGACCAGCCACATCGACGGTTACCTGGAGCACCCGGCCGAGGCGTTCAGGCAGTACGCCGAGGACGGGGTCCCGCGAGTCGTGTGCGAGGAGAAGCACATGGGTTCGCGGGCGGTGGCGCTGGTGTGCCGGGACGCGGAGGCGGCGCGCAAGCGCTTCGGTGTCGACGGGCCGACCGGTTCGCTCTACACCCGCACCGGCCGACCGTTCTTCGACGACGGGTCGGTGACCGAGGAGATCCTCGGGCGGGTGCGCGCGGCGGTCGACGAGGCCGGGCTGTGGGCCGAACTCGACACCGACTGGCTGCTGTTGGACGCCGAGCTGATGCCGTGGTCACTGAAGGCGTCGGGGTTGCTGCGCTCGCAGTACGCCGCTGTCGGCGCCGCGTCCGGGGCGGTGTTCCCGGGTGTGGTCGCCGCTCTTGAAGGCGCCGCGGCGCGCGGCGTCGAGGTCGGTGAGCTGCTGGACCGGCAGCGCGCGAGGGCCTCGGACGCGGCCGCGTTCACGGAGGCGTACCGCCGCTACTGCTGGACCACGGACGGCCTGGACGGCGTCCGCCTGGCACCGTTCCAGATCCTGGCGGTCCAGGGCCGCAGCCTCACCGGCCTCCCGCACGACGAGCAACTGGCCCTCCTCGACCGGCTGGTGGAGCACGACGGCACCGGTCTGCTCCAGACCACCCGACGCCTGTACGTCGACACGGCCGACCCCGAGTCGGTCCGGGCGGGCGTCGACTGGTGGCTGGAGATGACCGGTCGCGGCGGCGAGGGCATGGTCGTCAAGCCGCTGGGCGCGGTCGTGCGCAGCGGCGAGGGGCGGCTGGTGCAGCCCGGCATCAAGTGCCGGGGCCGGGAGTACCTGCGGATCATCTACGGTCCGGAGTACACCCGGCCGGAGAACCTCGCCCGCCTGCGCGGACGCTTCCTGAACCACAAGCGCTCGCTCGCGATCCGCGAGTACGCGCTCGGTCTGGAGGCGCTGGACCGGCTGGCCGAGGGCGAGCCGCTGTGGCGGGTGCACGAGGCGGTGTTCGGGGTGCTGGCCCTGGAGTCGGAGCCGGTGGACCCGCGGCTGTGACCGGACCGGGCCCTCCGGGGCCCGGTCACCCCACCAGCCGCAGCCGCTCCCGGCACACCCCCACCCGTACCGACTGCCCCCACGTCAGTTCCAGCGCGTCGCCCTCCATGCCGTCCCCGAACGCGATCAGCCGCTCGGACTCGACCGTGAGGCGGAGCCGGGCGGCGGCCGTCAACTCGCCCGCCACCAGGGACGTACCGGTGGCGGGCGAGGGCCATGCCTCGCGCACGAACCACAGCAGACGTTCCTCGGCGGGGCCCGGGAGCCGCAGCTGCGCGCCCCGCTCCCGCCACACCGACCGCAGCCAGCCGGTCGCGCCCGTCCCCGTGCCCACCAGCACCCCGGAGGAGGCCTGGGCCTCGACGGCACCCCCGTCGTCGTCGAGGCCCAGGCGGTAGCGGGCGGTCTGGTGACCGGCGGCGCCCAGATAGATCTCGTTGAGGGCGAGCAGCCGCTGGGTGTCATCGGCCACGGCCTCCACCATCGTCAGCTCGTCGACCTCACGGTCCGCGACCGCCAGCAGCCGCGCGACCTCCGAGGGCCGGTGCCGTACCAGCACACCGGGGTTGCGGCCGGGATCGCTGTCCACGCCCAACACGGGTTGCCCGGCGAGGTACTTGGCAACGTTCGCGACCAGGCCGTCCTGGCCGACCACGACCACCACGTCCTCCGGCGCGAACAGGAAGCGGTCCAGGTCCCGCCGCTCCACCCGGCTCTGCCGCCAGGTCAGCGGGATCGCCGCCGTCACCTCCGCCAGCGCGGCGCGGGTACGGCGGTGACGGTCCGCCAGTTCCTCGATGTCCCGCCCGCGGGAGGAGAGGAAGAACGCGGCTTGGCCGTGGGTGCCGTGGTGGGCCACCAACTCCTCGTACTCCGTGGTGCGGTGGACCAGGACGACCCTCGGGGCGAGGCTCACGCCGGGTCCCGCGGGGTGCCGAGCCGGGCGAGCAGGCCGGTCAGGACGTCCGGCGAGATGGTGACGCTGTCGATGTGCGGCAGGTTCTCCGCGAGCCGGGTGCCGGTGAGGGCGTGCAGGGTCGCCACGTCGACGTCGGCGTGCACCCGCAGCCACGCCTCCTGCGCCTGGGCCCGCGCCGCACCCACCTCACGCACCCCCTCGGCCTCGGCGCGAGCCAACTGCACGGACCGCGCCGCCTCGGCCTCCGCGAGCTTCAGCGACCGGGCCGCCTCCGCCTCGCCCAGCTTCACCGACCGCGCGGCCTCCGCCTCCGCGAGCTTCACGGACCGTGCCGCCTCGGCCTCCGCGAGCTTCACGGACCGTGCCGCCTCGGCCTCCGCCAGCTTCACCGACCGGGCCGCTTCCGCCCCGGCCCGTACCGCGTCCGCCGCCGCGTGTTCCTCGGCCTCGCGGCGGGCGTTCGTGCCGCGTTGATCGACCAACTGCTCCTCGCGCCGGGCGAGTTCGATCTGACTGGCCAGTTCGTTCTCGGCGATCGTGCGCTCCCGCTCGACCGCCACCGCCCGCCGTTCGTAGGTCGCCCGGTCGGCCTCCTGCTGGATCTGCTCCCGGGCCGGGGTGCGCAGGGCCCGCTCCACCTCCGGCTCCGGACGCAGGGCCACGACCCGGACCGCGACCACCTCGATGCCCGTGGCCGGCAGCCGCGGTTCCGCCGCCAGGCCCGCCGCGACCCGCTCCCGTACCGCCGTCACCCCGTCCACCAGCGCCGCCGACAACGACGTACGGGCGAGGACGTCAAGGGCGTGCTGCTGGGCGGTCTCGGTGAGCAGGGTGCCGAGCTGTTCCAGCGGTGTGCCGCGCCAGGCGCCCGTGTCGGGGTCGACCGAGAAGTCGAGGCGGGCGGCGGCGAGGGCCGGGTCGCTGATCCGGTAGGTGACCGTCGACTGCACCGTCACGTCCTGGAAGTCGGACGTACGGGCATGGAAGGTCATCGCCAACTCCCGGTCGTCGACCGGCACTTCGGAGAGGGCCGCGGTCAGCGCACGGAACCAGAAGCTCAGCCCGGGCCCGTCGTGCAGCAGCTTTCCGCCGCGGTGGTGCCGGATGTGCGCGGTCGGCGCGCCACGGAGATGGCGCCAGCCCAGGCGCCGGGTGATGTCGGCCACGAGAGCCCCCTTGTCGTCTAGAAGACGATAACCGTGGGGCGCGTTTATCGTCAAGAGGACGAGAAAGGGAAGTGGTCAAGGAGGGGGTGAATACGGTCGCCGGTGGTCAGGATGGAGGCATGGGATTCCATGTCGACTCCGAGGCCGGGCGGCTGCGCCGCGTCATCCTGCACCGGCCGGATCTCGAGCTCAAAAGGCTCACCCCCAGCAACAAGGACGCCCTCCTCTTCGACGACGTGCTCTGGGTGCGCCGGGCGCGCGCCGAGCACGACGGGTTCGCGGACGTGCTCCGCGACCGCGGGGTCACCGTCCACCTCTTCGGCGACCTGCTCACCGAGGCCCTCGCGATCCCGGCGGCCCGCACCCTCGTCCTGGACCGGGTCTTCGACGAGAAGGAGTACGGCGTCCTCGCCACCGACCATCTGCGTGCCGCCTTCGCGACGCTGCCCGCCCCCGAGCTCGCCGAGGCGCTGGTCGGCGGCATGACCAAGCGGGAGTTCCTCGACGCGCACGAGGAGCCGGTCTCCGTCCGCTTCCATGTCATGGACCTCGACGACTTCCTCCTCGCCCCCCTGCCCAACCACCTCTTCACCCGCGACACCTCCGCCTGGATCTACGACGGCGTCTCCGTCAACGCCATGCGCTGGCCCGCCCGGCAGCGCGAGACGGTCCACTTCGAGGCGATCTACCGGCACCACCCCCTCTTCCGTGACGAGACGTTCCGCATCTGGAGCGAGGGCCAGGCCGACTACCCGTCCACCATCGAGGGCGGGGACGTCCTCGTCATCGGCAACGGCGCCGTCCTCATCGGCATGAGCGAGCGCACCACCCCGCAGGCCGTCGAGATGCTCGCGCACAAGCTGTTCGCGGCCGGCTCGGCGCAGACGATCGTGGCGCTCGACATGCCCAAGCGGCGCGCCTTCATGCACCTCGACACCGTGATGACGATGGTCGACGGCGATACCTTCACCCAGTACGCCGGGCTCGGCATGCTCCGCTCCTACACCATCGAACCGGGCGTCGGCGACAAGGAGTTGAAGGTCACCGACCATCCGCCGGAGCACATGCACCGCGCGATCGCCGCCGCGCTGGGACTCAGCGAGATCCGGGTGCTGACCGCCACCCAGGACGTCCACGCCGCCGAGCGCGAGCAGTGGGACGACGGCTGCAACGTCCTCGCCGTCGAGCCCGGCGTCGTCGTCGCCTACGAACGCAACGCCACCACCAACACCCACCTCCGCAAGCAGGGCATCGAGGTCATCGAGATCCCCGGCAGCGAGCTGGGGCGGGGGAGAGGGGGGCCGCGCTGTATGAGCTGTCCGGTGGAGCGGGCGCCTGTATAGAAATGCCGATCGTCGTATAGACTTCCAAGGTCCCTGTCCGGTATCACCTCTGGAGCGCCCCATGGCGACTGTCCCCACTGCCCTCGCCGGGCGTCACTTCCTCAAGGAGCTGGACTTCACGGCGGAGGAATTCCTCGGTCTCGTCACGCTGGCCGCCGAGCTGAAGGCCGCCAAGAAGTCCGGGACCGAGACGCGCCACCTCCAGGGCAGGAACATCGCGCTGATCTTCGAGAAGACCTCGACGCGCACCCGCTGCGCGTTCGAGGTCGCCGCCGCCGACCAGGGCGCCTCGACGACGTACCTCGACCCGTCGGGCTCGCAGATCGGTCACAAGGAGTCCGTACGGGACACCGCGCGCGTGCTGGGCCGGATGTACGACGGCATCGAGTACCGCGGGGACAGCCAGCAGAAGGTCGAGGAGCTCGCCGCGTACGCCGGCGTCCCCGTCTACAACGGCCTCACCGACGACTGGCACCCCACCCAGATGCTCGCCGACGTGCTCACGATGACCGAGCACAGCCTCAAGCCGGTCAAGGAGATCGCCTTCGCCTACCTCGGCGACGCCCGCTTCAACATGGGCAACTCCTACCTGATCACCGGCGCCCTGCTCGGCATGGACATCCGGATCGTCGCCCCGAAGTCCTACTGGCCCGCCCAGGACGTCGTGGAACGCGCCCGCCAGCTCGCCGTGGACAGCGGGGCCCGCATCACCCTCACCGAGTCCCTGGACGACGGTGTCCTCGGCGCCGACTTCGTCGTCACGGACGTCTGGGTGTCCATGGGCGAGCCCAAGTCGGTCTGGGACGAGCGGATCGCCGCGCTGAAGCCGTACGCCGTGACGATGGACGTGCTGCGCGCCACCGGCAACCCGGACGTGAAGTTCATGCACTGCCTGCCGGCCTTCCACGACCTGGGCACGAAGGTGGGCCAGGAGATCTACGACGCGCACGGCCTGGACTCCCTGGAAGTGACCGACGAGGTCTTCGAGTCCGCCCACTCGGTCGTCTTCGACGAGGCGGAGAACCGGCTGCACACGATCAAGGCGGTCCTGGTGGCGACGCTGGCCTGAACAGGCTGGAAAAGAGGGCCTTACGCAGGCCTTATGCTGTCCGGCGGCCCGGAGCCACCCCTTCCGAGGCCGCCGTCCGCGACACCACCCCGTCGCACCCCGCACCACCAGAAACGAGCACCACCCGCATGCCCCGCAGAAAGTCCCCCGCCCTGCTGCTCGCCGAATCAGGCACCGACCGCGAGGGCCACGGCCTCCGTCGCACGATGGGCCTGTTCCAGCTGATCTGCTTCGGTCTCGGCGCGATCGTCGGTACCGGCATCTTCGTCGGACTGTCCGACTCGGTGGCCCAGGCGGGCCCGGCCGTCGTCGTCTCCTTCGTCCTCGCCGCGATCACCTGCGTCTTCACCGCGTTCGCCTTCGCCGAGCTGGGCGGCGCGATCCCGGTCTCGGGATCGTCGTACTCCTTCGCCTACGCCGGTCTCGGCGAGCGCACCGCCTTCCTGGTCGGCTGGTGTCTGCTCCTGGAGTACGGCGTCTCCGTGTCGGCCGTGGCGGTCGGCTGGAGCCAGTACGTCAACGAGCTCCTCGACAGCCTCCTCGGACGGCAGCTCCCGGCCGACCTGTCCGCCGGCCCCGGCGACGGCGGCGTGATCAATCTGCCCGCCGTGATCGTGATCGCGCTCGCCTCGGTGCTGCTCGTGCGCGGCGTCCGCGAGAGCGCCCGCGCGACCGCCGCGATGGCGGTGCTGAAGCTCGCGATCCTCGTCGCCTTCTGCGCCATCGGGTTCACCGCCTTCAAGGACGGCAACCTCACGCCCTTCTCCCCGGCCGGCCTCGGCGGCATCGGCGCGGGCACCACGGCCGCGTTCTTCTCGTACATCGGCTTCGACGCGATCACCACGGCCGGCGAGGAGGCGAAGAACCCCCGCCGGGACATCCCGGTCGCGATCCTCGTCTGCATCGGCCTGGTCACCCTGCTGTACTGCGCGGTCGCCCTCGCCGCGATCGGTGCCATCGGCGGCGACGAGGTCGGCGGCCGCCCGGCCGCCCTGTCGTACGTCGTCAACGAGGTCACGGGCTCGTCGGTCGGCGGCGGGGTCATCGCCTTCGGCGCGGTCGTCGCCATCGCCTCGGTCGTCCTGGCCGTGATGTACGGCCAGACCCGCATCCTGATGTCCATGTCCCGCGACGGGCTGATCCCGCGCGTCTTCGAGAAGGTCTCCCCGAAGACCGCCACACCCGTCGCCGGCACCCTGATCGTCGCGGCCGTCTTCGCCGTCCCGGCGGCCTTCGCGTCCCTCGACGCGGTGGTCAACCTGTGCACCATCGGCACGCTCGCCGTCATGGCGGTCGTCAACATCGCGGTCATCGCCCTGCGCCGCACGGAACCGGCCCTCGCCCGCACCTTCCGGGTGCCGCTCTACCCCTTCGTCCCGCTGCTGGGCATCGGCTTCTGCCTGTACCTGATGTACGAGACCGGCTGGACGACCTGGATCCAGTTCGCGGTGTTCCTGGCGGTCGGATTCCTGCTCTACGTCGGTTACGGCCGCCGGAACTCGAGGCTCGGCGGGCAGGCCGCACTCACGCCGGACGCCACTGCGGCGGAACCACTGGCAGTCTGAACCACACCGCCTTGCCGGACTCGGTGGGGCGGTGCCCGCAGGACGAGCTGAGGGCGCGGATCAGCAGCAGCCCGCGTCCGTGCTCCTGCCAGGGGTCGGGTTCCCCGCCGTGCGGACGGGTCAGATCGCCGGGCGGCGCCGGGTCCGGGTCATGGACCTCGACCTGGCAGCCATGGGGCAGCAGCTCCACGACCAGCTCTATCGGGGAGTCCCCGGCGGTGTGCTCGACGGCGTTCGCGACCAGCTCGGCCGTCAGCAGCTCAGCGGTGTCACAGTCGGCCCCGTGCTCCAGATCGGCGAGCGCCGTCCGCACCAGCGCACGCGCCACGGGCACCGCCGCGGCGGAGTGCGGCAGCGCGATACGCCAGGAGGCGGAGGCTGAGGGGCGTTCTTGCAAGGCGGTTCCGTTCATGAGCAGGCAGTCCTGCTTTCAACCTTATGAATGGTACGGCGCCGACCGGCAGAGGCGTCCGACGGGCACCGCGCGGGACCTTCGGCCCCGCTACCGGGCGGCTTACCCCTGACAACGCCCCGCCTCGCACGGCTGCTCCCGTCGTTGCCGCCCTGTCGACGAGCCGTGACGGATGTGACGGGGCCGGGTCACATCTGGACAGCCTTATCGCGGGCTCGTGACGACAGTCAAAGATGAGTGATAACTTCGAAGGGCAGAGCGCGTAGAGCGCGGGTAGAGCGCACCTCACCTGGAGAGGCCGCACGCATGAGTCCCTTCACCGGCTCCGCCGCCCGAACCGCCCGCTGGGAGCATCTGCGGGTCGACCTGACCGCGGGCGTCGCCACCGTCACCCTCGCCCGTCCCGACAAACTCAACGCGCTCACCTTCGGCGCCTACGCCGACCTGCGCGACCTCCTCGCCGAGCTGTCCCGGGAGCGCTCGGTGCGGGCCCTCGTCCTGGCCGGTGAGGGACGGGGCTTCTGCTCCGGCGGCGACGTCGACGAGATCATCGGCGCGACCCTGTCGATGGACACGGCCCAGCTCCTCGACTTCAACCGGATGACGGGGCAGGTCGTGCGGGCCGTACGGGAGTGTCCGTTCCCGGTGATCGCGGCGCTGCACGGGGTCGCGGCCGGCGCGGGGGCGGTCCTCGCCCTTGCCGCGGACTTCCGGGTGGCCGACCCGACCGCCCGGTTCGCCTTCCTGTTCACGCGGGTGGGTCTGTCCGGCGGCGACATGGGCGCGGCCTACCTGCTGCCCCGGGTGGTCGGCCTCGGCCACGCGACGCGGCTGCTGATGCTGGGCGAACCGGTCCGCGCACCGGAGGCGGAACGCATCGGCCTGATCAGCGAGCTGACGGACGAGGGCAGGGCGGACGAGGCCGCGGGCGCCCTGGCCCGCCGCCTGGCCGACGGCCCGGCGTTGGCGTACGCCCAGACGAAGGCGCTACTGACGGCAGAACTGGACATGCCGCTGGCGGCGGCGGTGGAACTGGACGCGTCGACACAGGCACTGCTGATGAACGGGGAGGACTACGCGGAGTTCCACAAGGCGTTCAAGGAAAAGCGAGCTCCCCAATGGAGCGGACGGTGACCGCGCCGACCCCAGGGGCGCGGGGAACTGCGCGACCGGCCACAGACGACCGTCAGCCGCCGTCCACGCTCAGCCACCCCCTGCGCGTCGCGATCATCGGCGGCGGCCCCGGCGGCCTCTACGCGGCGGCGTTGCTGAAACGCCTGGACCCCGCCCGCGAAGTCACCGTCTGGGAACGCAACGCCCCCGACGACACCTTCGGCTTCGGCGTCGTCCTCTCCGACGAGACACTCGGCGGCATAGAACACGCCGACCCACAGGTCTACGAGGCCCTCCAACAGGACTTCATCCGCTGGGACGACATCGACATCGTCCGCCGAGGAGTACGGCACACATCCGGCGGCCACGGTTTTGCCGCCCTGGGTCGCAAACGACTGCTGGAAATCCTCCACTCCAGGTGCCGAGACCTCGGCGTAGATCTCCGCTTCCGCACCGAGGCCCCGCCCGGCCTCGCCGAGACGCACGACCTCGTCATCGCCGCCGACGGCATCAACAGCACGACCCGCGAGGCACACCGGCAGGTGTTCCGCCCCCAGGTGACCACCCACCGCTGCCGCTACATCTGGCTCGCCGCCGACTTCGCCTTCGAGGCCTTCCGCTTCGAGATCGCCGAGACCGAACACGGCGTGATGCAGCTGCACGGCTACCCGTACGCGCCCGACGCCTCCACCGTGATCGTCGAGATGCGCGAAGAGGTCTGGCAGGCGGCCGGTTTCGCGGAACTCGACATCCAGGGGTCCCTCGACCGCTGCGCCAAGATCTTCACGGACGCCCTGGGCGGCAGGCCGCTGCGCTCCAACAACTCGGCCTGGACCACCTTCCGCACGGTCGTCAACGCGCACTGGTCCCACGGCAACACCGTGCTGCTCGGCGACGCCGCCCACACCGCGCACTTCTCCATCGGCTCCGGCACCAAACTCGCCGTCGAGGACGCCCTCGCCCTCGCCGCCTGTCTGGAGGAGCAGCCGGACCTGCCCACGGCACTCCAGGCCTACGAGGACGAACGCAAACCCGTCGTGGCCTCCACGCAGCGTGCCGCCCGCGCCAGCCTGGAGTGGTTCGAGGACCTGGCCCGCTATCTCGACCAGCCGCCACGCCAGTTCGCGTTCAACCTCCTCACCCGCAGCCGCCGCGTCACCCATGACAACCTGCGCCTGCGCGACGCCCGCTTCACGAGCGCGGTGGAGCGCGAGTTCGGCTGCCCGCCCGGTACGCCCCCGATGTTCACGCCGTTCCGGCTGCGCGGACTGACCTTGCGCAACCGGGTCGTGGTCTCACCCATGGACATGTACTCCGCCACCGACGGCCTCCCCGGCGACTTCCACCTCGTCCACCTCGGAGCGCGGGCCCTCGGCGGCGCGGGCCTGGTCATGACCGAGATGGTGTGCGTGAGCGAGGAGGGGCGCATCACCCCCGGCTGCACCGGCCTCTACAACGGCAAGCAGGCCGAGGGGTGGCGGCGGATCACCGACTTCGTGCACACCCAGGCGCCGGGCACCGCGATCGGCGTGCAGCTCGGCCACTCCGGCCGCAAGGGCTCGACCCGGCTGATGTGGGAGGGCATGGACGAGCCGCTGCCCGACGGCAACTGGCCCCTCGTGGCCGCGTCCGCGCTGCCGTACAAGCCCGTCAACCAGATCCCGCGCGAACTCACCCGTGCCCAACTCACCGATCTCCGTGAGCAGTTCACGGCAGCCGCCTGGCGGGCCGCCCGCGCGGGCTTCGACCTCCTCGAACTCCACTGCGCCCACGGCTACCTGCTCTCCGGCTTCCTCTCCCCGCTCACCAACCACCGCACCGACGCCTACGGCGGCACGCTCGCCAAGCGCCTGCGCTTCCCCCTCGAAGTCTTCGACGCCATCAGGGGCGTATGGCCGGACGAACGGCCCATGACCGTCCGCATCTCGGCCACCGACTGGGCCGAGGGCGGCACCACGGGCGAGGACGCCGTCGAGATCGCCCGTGCCTTCGCCGCGCACGGCGCCGACGCGATCGACGTGTCGACCGGGCAGGTCGTGGCCGAGGAGCAGCCGGAGTTCGGGCGGTCGTACCAGACCCCCTTCGCCGACCGTATCCGCCACGAGACCGGCATCCCGGTGATCGCGGTTGGCGCGATCTCCTCCTGGGACGACGTCAACTCCCTGATCCTGGCCGGGCGCACGGACCTGTGCGCCCTCGCCCGTCCCCACCTCTACGACCCGCACTGGACCCTGCACGCCGCCGCCGAGCAGGGCTACGGCGGACCCGGCGTCGTCTGGCCGGCCCCGTACCGGGCGGGCAGCCGCCGCCCGCAGACCGGACGCACGGACGCCCCCAAGCCCCGCCTGACGCTGGGGACTTGAGTCACCTGGCGGCGGGCATGGGATCACACGCCGACGAAAGCGGCCCCCGCCTCCCGCAGTCGCGCGTGCAGCCCCCGGAACACCGCCGCCGAGCGGCTGCCCGGCCAGTCCTCGGGGAGCAGCCGGGCGGGCAGGCCGGGGTCGATGTAGGGGAGGTGGCGCCAGGAGTCCAGGGCGAGGAGGTAGTCGCGGTAGGCCTCCTCGGGCGGGGTGTCCTCGCGGCCCTCCCAGGTGTGCAGCACGCGCGCGTGCCGGTCGAGGAAGGCGTCGTGCTCCTTGGCGATCGCCGCCAGGTCCCACCAGCGGGCGACCGCGTCGGCGGTGGCGGCGAAGCCGAGGTGCTCGCCGCGGAAGAAGTCGACGTACGGGTCGAGGCGCAGCCGCTCCAGGGTGTGCCGGGCCTCCTCGTACAGCCGCGCGGGCGCGAGCCACACACCCGGCGCCGCCGTCCCGAAGCCGAGGCCGGCCAGCCGGGAGCGCAGCACGTGCCGCTTCTGCCGCTCCGACTCCGGGACGGAGAACACCGCGAGGACCCAGCCCTCGTCCTCGGGCGGCGCGACGGCGTAGATCCGGCGGTCGCCGTCCTCCAGCAACTGGCGGGCGTCAGGGGAGAGTTCGTATCCGGCCGCACCCTGTGCGGTGCGCGAGGGTACGAGCAGTCCGCGGCGTTTGAGCCGGGACACGGAGGATCTGACGGAGGGCGCGTCCACGCCGACCGCGGCCAGCAGCCGGATCAGCTCGGCGACCGGTACCGGGCCGGGCACGAAGCGGCCGTAGGCGCCGTAGAGCGTGACGATGAGAGACCGTGGTGCATGCTGGTCGGACACGTTGATCATCTTAGGTCGTCGGCATCACTGCTGGTCACCCTCGGTGCGCAGGCGGAAGCGCTGGAGCTTGCCGGTCGCGGTGCGCGGGAGCGCGTCCAGGAAGACGATCTCGCGCGGACATTTGTACGGCGCCAGCTCCGACTTGAGATACCCGCGCAGTGCCTCGGCGTCCCGTTCGGCGCCCTCCTTGACGACCGCGTACGCCACCACGACCTGCCCGCGTGCCTCGTCGGGACGCCCCACCACCGCGGCCTCCACCACGTCCGGATGCCGCAGCAGCGCGTCCTCGACCTCCGGGCCCGCGATGTTGTACCCGGCCGAGATGATCATGTCGTCCGCGCGGGCGACGTACCGGAAGTAGCCGTCGCCCTCACGGACGTAGGTGTCGCCGGTGATGTTCCAGCCGAAGCGCACGTACTCGCGCTGCCGCGGATCGGCGAGGTACCGGCACCCGACCGGCCCGCGCACGGCGAGCAGCCCCGGTTCCCCGTCGGGCCGGTCGTGGCCCTCCTCGTCGACCACGCGCGCGTGCCAGCCGGGTACGGGCACCCCGGTGGTCCCCGGCCGGATGTGCTCGTCGGCGGCGGAGATGAAGATGTGCAGCAGCTCGGTCGCGCCGATGCCGTTGATGATCCGCAGTCCGGTCCGCTCCTGCCAGGCCCGCCAGGTGGCGGCGGGCAGGTTCTCCCCGGCGGAGACACAGCGGCGCAGCGCGGAGACGTCGTACGAGTCGAGCTCGTCGAGCATCGCGCGGTAGGCGGTCGGGGCGGTGAACAGCACCGAGACCCGGTGCTCGGCGAGGGCGGGCAACAGCTGCCGGGGACCGGCCTGTTCGAGCAGCAGCGCGCTCGCGCCCGCCCGCATCGGGAAGACGACGAGCCCGCCGAGCCCGAAGGTGAAGCCGAGCGGGGGACTGCCGGCGAAGACGTCGTCCGCGTGCGGCCGCAGCACGTGCCGGGCGAAGGTGTCGGCTATCGCGAGGACGTCCCGGTGGAAGTGCATGCACCCCTTGGGGCGCCCGGTGGTGCCGGAGGTGAAGGCGATCAGCGCCACGTCGTCGGCCGAGGTCCGCACGGCCGGGTACGGGGTGTCCGGCGCCGTCCGGTTCAGCAGGTCGTCGGGGGCGTCACCGCCGTACGTCGTGATCCGCAGCCCCGGTATCTCGGCCTTGGCGAGGTCGTCCACGGCCCGGATGTCGCACAGGGCGTGCCCGACCTCCGCGATCTCGCACATCGTGGCCAGCTCGTGCGGCCGCTGCTGGGCCAGCACCGTGACCGCGACCGCCCCCGCCTTCAGCACGGCCAGCCAGCAGGCCGCCAGCCACGGCGTGGTCGGGCCGCGCAGCAGGACGCGATGGCCGGGGACGACGCCCAGCTCGCCGGTGAGGAGATGCGCGAGGCGGTCCACGCGGGCGCGCAGGGTGCCGTACGTCCAGGAGTCGCCGGACGGGGTGTGGAACACGGGCCGGTCGTCGGGCGGGCCGGTCAGCAGCTCGTCGGCACAGTTCAGCCGATCGGGGTACCGCAGCTCCGGGAGATCGAAGACGAGTTCGGGCCACTGGTCCGGGGGCGGGAGATGGTCGCGCGCGAAGGTGTCGACGTGGGCCGAGGGGTTCAGGCGCGGGTTCATGCTGGTTCGCCCCCTTGCCTTGTGGGCGTCGTGGGTGGGCTCGCGCAACGAGCGTATCGTCTTGGTGACGACAGTCAATGGGACGCGATATCGTCGGCGAAGGGCCCAGGGGAACGCCGCAGGGGCCAGCGGAGAGAGAGGACCGGCAATGCCCGCATTCTCGCTCGATCCGGCACAAACCGCCTGGTGTGCGGAGCTGCGCGCGCTGGCCGCGGACCGGCTGCGCCCGCTCGCCGAGAAGGGCGAGCCCGGGCGGGTGAACCGCCCGCTGGTCGCCGAACTCGGCCGACTCGGCCTGCTGGAGCGGCTGTTCGGCTCCGGCGCCCTCGACCTGTGTCTGATGCGTGAGTCCCTGGCGTACGCCTGCACCGAGGCGGAGACGGCCCTCGCGCTCCAGGGGCTGGGCGCCCACCCGGTGCACGCCCACGGCACCCCTGCCCAGCGGGACCGCTGGCTGCCGCGGGTCATCGAGGGCAGCGCGGTGGCGGCGTTCGCGCTGAGCGAGCCGGGGGCGGGCTCGGACGCGGCCGCGCTGTCCCTGACCGCGCACCCGGACGGCCCCGACCGCTGGCGGCTGACCGGCGAGAAGTGCTGGATCTCCAACGCCCCCGAGGCCGACTTCTCCACGGTCTTCGCGCGGACGGGGGGCGATGCGGGCGCCCGCGGCGTGACCGCCTTCCTCGTCCCCGCCGACCGCCCCGGCCTCACCGGCACCGCCCTCGACATGCTCTCCCCGCACCCCATCGGCGCCCTCGCCTTCGACGCCGTACCCGTCACCGCCGACGACGTGCTCGGCGAGGTGGACCGCGGCTTCCGGGTCGCGATGGGCACGCTGAACCTCTTCCGGCCCAGCGTCGGCGCCTTCGCGGTGGGCATGGCCCAGGCGGCCCTGGACGCCACCCTCGCGCACACCGCCCGACGGGACGCGTTCGGCGGCAAGCTGAAGGACCTCCAGTCGGTGGCCCACGAGGTCGCCGAGCTGGCCCTGCGCACGGACGCGGCCCGCCTCATGGTCCACGCCGCGGCGACGGCGTACGACGCGGGCGCCCCGGACGTCCCCAAGCGCGCCGCGATGGCGAAGCTGCTCGCCACCGAGACCGCGCAGTACGTCGTCGACAAGGCCGTCCAGCTGCACGGCGCACGGGCGTTGGAGCGTGGCCATCTGCTGGAGCACTTGTACCGGGAGGTGCGGGCGCCACGGATCTACGAGGGGGCGAGCGAGGTGCAACGGGGCATCATCGCGAAGGAGTTGTACGCTGAGCGGGAGGGGAACCGATGAGCACCGAGCGCGTCAACCCGCCCGAGCTGTCCCCGCCGACGGGGTTCTCGCACGCGGTGGTGGCGACGGGGTCGCGGGTGGTGTTCCTGGCCGGTCAGACGGCGCTGGACACCGACGGGAAGGTGGTGGGGGAGACGCTGCCCGAGCAGTTCGAGCGGGCTCTCGCCAATCTGCTGGCGGCCCTGCGGGCGGCGGGCGGTACCCCGGCGGACCTGGCTCGCGTCACGGTGTACGCCACGGATGTCGCCGAGTACCGGGCCAGGGCGGCCGAACTGGGCCGTATCTGGCGGGAGTCGGCGGGCCGGGACTATCCGGCGATGGCGGTGGTGGGGGTGGTCCGGCTCTGGGACGAGCAGGCACTGCTGGAACTGGACGGCTTCGCCGTACTGCCCTAGCGGCTCAGGCCGCCATGGCCAGCGGCACACGGTGAGGCGCGACGACCCGCCCGTCCGCCAGCAGTTCCCCGCTGTCGTCGAACACGATCGAGCCGTCGCACAGCAGGCTCCACCCCTGCTCGGGGTGGGCGGACACGACGTGCGAGCCAGTGGCCTCGGAGGCAGGGCACGAAGGCTGGTGTGAACACATGGCGCACCTCCACATCGGGTGGACGGTCCGTCCGGCTTCTCCGTACGGGGCGTCCCTATGGACAGACCATGCTCCCGTCGCGAACTCATCGGAACAGCCTGGCGCCAACCGTGACAACACGCGGACAACACCCGGACCGATCCCGGAAGACCGCCGCGGACTCGCCACCGAAGGAGTGACGATCACGCCCGTCGAGGCGCCCGACCGGTACCAGTGGAGGCCCCTGCTCGTACTCCACTGACCTGGGAGATCCCCGTGTTCGTACGCCCCGCCCTCGCCGCCGCCACCCTGCTCCTGCTGGCCGCCGCACCCGTCGCCGTCGCCGACTCCTACGAGACCGTGACCGTCGACCCGACCGGCACCCTCGCCGAGGACGGCACCGTCACGCTGTCCGGCACCTACCGCTGCCTCGGCAACACGGGCCCGGCCTTCGTGAGTTCCTCCGTCGGACAGAAGTCGCCGTCCGTCCGCCACGGCATCGGCGGCACCCGTGCCGTGTGCGACGGCGCCGAGCACCGCTGGGAGAACACCGGCAAGGTCGACGCCGGGACGCTGGAGCCCGGCGCGGCGCGCGTCGAGGCCACGGTGATGGAACTGCACCCGCAGGGCGGTCTGCCGCTGCCCCGCTTCCACGCGGCCCGGCAGCAGGACGTCACGTTGACGACCGAGGGCTGACCCGCTCCGGCCGCATGGGCCGCCGCCGGCTCCGGACGCCGCCGCAGCAGCGCGGGTCCCGCGTCAGGAGTCGGCCGGCTCGCCGTCGAGCGTCGCGAGTCCCGCGCGCAGGAAGGCGATCGCCCGGTCGATGTTCGCCTCCTGGCCGTGATGGCACACCTCGCTGACGACCGCCGCCGCCGCGGCCGCCGCCATCCGGGGCCCGAAGTCGTCCGGCGCGTCGCCGCGTTCCTCGGCGAGGATGCGGGCGCCCTCCTGGATGACCTCCGTGAGGCGGACGTTGGTGACGGCCCTGAGCTGCGGGTTGAGGTCGAGCATGCGCTCGTGCAGGTCGTCCAGGTCGTCCGCCTCGGCGAGGTCCGCGCGCAGCCACGCCTCCAGCGCGTCCAGGGTCGTCCAGCCCTCCTTCCGCTCCCGCAACGCGGTGGCCAGCCGGTCCGCCAGCGCGTCGAAGTGGGACGTCGCCAGCTCCAGCTTCGACGGGAAGTAGAGCGTGACGGTTCGCGGCGAGACCTCCGCCGCCGCCGCGATGTCGGCGATCGTCGTCGCCTCGAAGCCGCGGTCGGCGAACAGCTCGTACGCGGCTCGGAGGATCGCCTCCCTGCGCCGCGCCTTGGATCGTTCCCGCAGACCCTCGCTCATCATGCCCGGACCCTACCATCGCTCTCTACCGTTGACGGCAATTTTACAGTCGACTGCAAAAATGCCGTACGGTGTAATCAGTCGAGCGAGGGGAAGAACGATCATGGCGTCACGCCTGTACACCTGGGCGCGCTGGGCGATACGCCGCCGCGGCCGGGTCGTCGCCGTCTGGCTGCTGCTGCTCGCCGTCGTCGGCGGCCTCGGGATCACCCTGCACGGCAAGGTGACGACCGAGTTCTCGGTACCCGGCATCGAGTCGCAGCAGGCGCAGGACGTGCTGAAGGAGAAGTTCCCGGAGGCGGCGGGCGGCGTCGCGCGGGTCGTCTTCGCCGCACCGGAGGGCGAGAAGCTCACCGCGCCGAAGACCTCCGCGGCCATGGAGGCGAGCCTGAAGCAGGCCGCGCGGGTCCCCGGTGTCGCCGACGTCTCCGACCCGCTCAAGAGCCGGACGGTCTCGGCCGACCAGCGGATCGGCTACGCGGACGTCCGCTTCGGCCGGCAGGCCAGCGACGTGTCGCAGGAGGCCAAGGACGCCCTGTCGGACGCGATGGCGCAGGCCCGCGACGCCGGTCTGGAGGTCGAGTTCGGCGGCTCCGCGATGGAGCACAAGACCGAGGTCGGCGGACCGGCCGAGATCGTCGGCGTGGTCGCCGCCTTCGCCGTCCTCACCCTGGCCCTCGGCTCCCTGGTCGCGGCCGGGCTGCCGCTGCTGACCGCCCTGGTGGGGGTGGCGATCGGCGTCCTGGGCGTGGAGTTCATGAGCCGGTACGTCGAGATGACGTCCACCGCCACCGTCCTCGCCCTGATGATCGGGCTGGCCGTCGGCATCGACTACGCCCTGTTCATCATCTCCCGCCACCGCGAGCAGCTCGCCGACCCCGACCAGGACGTCGAGGACTCCATCGCGCGTGCCGTGGCCACCGCCGGTGGCGCGGTCGTCTTCGCCGGGGCGACCGTCATCATCGCGCTGGCCGCGCTCGCGGTCACCGGCATCCCGTTCCTGACCGTGATGGGTCTGGCCGCCGCGGCCACCGTCGCGCTCGCGGTGCTGGTCGCCGTCAGCCTCGTACCCGCCGCCCTCGGCTTCCTCGGCGAGCGGCTGCGGCCGAGGCCGCGGGCACGGCGGACCGAGGGGCGCGAACGCGCGCCCGGCGCCTGGGGACTGGCCTGGGGACGGGCCGTCACCCGCAAGCCGCTGCTCGTCCTGCTCGCCGGGGTGATCGGCCTGCTCGCGCTCGCCGCGCCCGCCCGCGATCTGCGGCTCGGACTGCCGAGCAACGCCTCGCAGCCCGTCGACAGCACCCAGCACAAGAGCTACGACCTGCTGACGGACGGTTTCGGGCCCGGCTTCAACGCCACGCTGACGGCCGTCGTCGACCTCGACGGGGTCCCGGCCGGCGACCGTACGGCGACCGTGACCGGGCTGCGGACGGCCCTCGCGGGCGACCGGGGTGTGGCGGTCGCCGCGCCGCCCGTCACCAACGCCGACTCCACCCTCGCCGTCGTCGCCGTGGTCCCGAAGACCGGGCCCGACGCCCAGGCCACCACGGACCTGGTGCACCGGCTGCGGGAGAACGCGAGCACGGTCGAGAAGGCGGGCGGCACGCTCTACATCGCCGGGCAGACGGCCGCCGCGATCGATGTGGCGGGCAAACTGTCCGACGCGCTGCCGCTGTTCATCGCCATCATCGTGATCCTGGCGCTGATCCTGCTGACCATCGCCTTCCGGTCACTGCTGGTGCCGGTGAAGGCGGCCCTCGGCTTCCTGCTGTCGGTCGCCGCTTCCCTGGGTGCCACGGTCTGGGTCTTCCAGGACGGCCATCTGAACGGCGTGCTCGACATCCCCTCCGCGGGGCCGGTCACCAGCTTCCTGCCGGTGCTCCTCATCGGCGTCCTGTTCGGACTGGCCATGGACTACGAGGTGTTCCTCGTCAGCCGGATGCGCGAGCACTACGAGCACACGGGCGACGCCGCCGAGGCCGTGACCCAGGGCATGGCCCGCAGCGGGCGGGTCGTCAGCGCCGCCGCGCTCATCATGGTCGCGGTCTTCGGAGGGTTCGTCTTCAACACCGACCCGATCATCAAGTCCATCGGTTTCGCCCTGGCGTTCGGTGTGCTCGTCGACGCGTTCGTCGTCCGCATGACCCTCGTGCCCGCGGCCATGGCGCTGCTCGGCCGCCGCGCCTGGGGACTGCCGGGCTGGCTGGACCGGGTCACACCGGACGTCGACATCGAGGGGGCGAAGCTGCCCGCGCGTGCGGCGGTCGAGGCGGCGGAGGAGGAAGAGGCGGAGCGGGACAAGGCCTCCGTGCGCTGAGTCCGACGGTTCGCGAGGGGGCGGCCCGCGCTGCTGGAGGCGCCGGCCGCCCCTGACGAATTCCCCCGCGACGTCAGTCGGCCTCCGGCAGCGGGCGGCGGGCGACCTCGTGGGCGTCGTCCGGTGGGACGCCGAGCATGCGCAGCACCATCTCGGCGAGGTTGACGGCCGCTTCGTCGCCGTCGAGGTCGGGACGCGCGAAGCGCAGCTCCACCAGGGACAGCAGGGTGCCGCCCAGTGCCGACAGGGCGACCGCGGGGTCGCGGACGGTGAAGCGGCCCGAGTCCATGCCGACCTGGAGATCGCGCAGGGCGCGTCGGGCCAGCCCGTTGTCCGAGTGGATGTGGGCGAGACCGCGGCGGCGCACGATCTGCATCAGCTCCGGGTGCGAGTCGGCCATCCGGGCGCTGAGGCGGAAGCCCGCCGCGACGAGTTCCGCCGCGTCGTCGATGCCGGTCAGACGGTCGTCGAAGGCCTGGCCGAACTCCTCCATGGCGTCCACCACCGCCGCCTCGAACAACTCCGTCTTCGACTCGAAGTGGTTGTAGAAGGAGCCGAAACCGACGTCGGCGCGCTCGGCGATCGCCTGGATGCTGGCGCCGGTGTCCCCGGTCTCGGCGAGAATCTGCCGGGCCGCGCGGACCAGCGCCCCACGGGTCTCGGCGCGACGCCGCTCGAAGCGGTTGCTGGGCGGGGCTGACGTAGGCATGCGCAGAGTCTAACGAGGCGACGAGGACGGTCCCAGTCCTGATGAATCCGTCATCTCCCGTTGCGGTCGCCCTCCCGCCGTGCTGCCCACAGACCGCGGACGTGGCCGAGGTGGCGGGTCATGACCTCGTGCACCGCCTTCTCGTCCCGGGCGATCAGCGCGTCGAGGAGTTCGAGATGCTCCTCGGCGGAGGCCAGTAGACGGCCCGCCTCGACGAGGGCGGTCAGTCCGTACAGCCGGGAGCGGGCGCGCAGATCGCGGACCACCTCGACGAGATGGGCGTTGCCCGCGAGGGCGAGCAGGCCGAGGTGGAAGCGGGTGTCGGCCTCGACATACGCGACGAGGTCACCGGCCGCGGCGGCCCGCACGATCTCGCGGGCCGCCGGACGCAGCGCCTCCAGCTGGACCGGGGCGGCGGTCCCGGCCAGGCCCACCACGGTCGGGATCTCGATGAGCCGCCGGACGTGCGTGTACTCGTCGAGCTGCTGGTCGGAGACCTCGCTGACCCGGAACCCCTTGTTGGGGACGGTGTCGACCAGGCCCTCCTTGACCAGGTCCAGCATGGCCTCGCGCACCGGGGTCGCCGAGACGCCGAAGCGGGCGGCGAGGGCCGGCGCGGAGTACACCGCGCCGGGCAGCAGCTCACCGGCGATCAGCGCGGCCCGCAGCGCGTCGGCGACCCGCTCGCGGTAGCTGCTCTTCTTGCCGCCGAGCGTGGGCAGGGCGGGTGTCGCGGGAGCGGCGGATGCGGCGGGCGCGCCGGCGGTCCGGCTGCTGGGCTGGGTGGCGGCCATGTTCGGGATCTCCTCGTGCGGGCGTCACGCACCACGGATGTGCAATGTCACGCACCATCAGTATCTCCGCGGCACACCACGGGTCCGACCGGTGGTCTAGAGGACGAACCCGGCCGGGAACGGGTCCGACGGGTCGAGCAGGTACTGCGCGGTGCCGGTGATCCAGGCGCGGCCGGTGAAACTGGGCAGGACGGCCGGGCGTCCGGCGACCTCCGTGGTGCCCAGCAGACGGCCGGTGAACCGGGTCCCGATGAAGGACTCGTTCACGAACTCGGTGTGCAGGGGGAGTTCACCGCGCGCGTGCAGCTGGGCCATCCGGGCGCTGGTGCCGGTGCCGCACGGCGAGCGGTCGAACCAGCCGGGGTGGATGGCCATGGCGTGCCGGGAGTGACGGGCGGTGGCGCCGGGAGCGAGCAGATGGACGTGGTGACAGCCGCGGATGGACGGGTCCTCGGGATGGACGGGCTCCTCCTCGGTGTTGATCGCCGCCATGAGCGACAGCCCGGCGGCGAGGATGTCGTCCTTGCGGGCACGCTCGAAGGGCAGGCCGAACTGCTCCAGCGGCAGAATGGCGTAGAAGTTGCCGCCGTACGCCATGTCGTAGGTCACCGTCCGCCCGTCGGCGAGCGTGATCTTGCGGTCGAGGGCCACGGAGTACGACGGCACGTTCTGGAGGGTGACCGCCTTCGCGGCGCCGTCCACCACCTCGACCTCGGCCACGACCAGGCCTGCCGGGGTGTCGAGGCGGATGGTGGTGACGGGCTCGACGACCTCGACCATGCCGGTCTCCACCAGCACGGTCGCCACGCCGATCGTGCCGTGTCCGCACATCGGCAGGTACCCGGAGACCTCGATGTAGACCACGCCCCAGTCGCAGTCGGGGCGGGTCGGCGGCTGGAGGATCGCGCCGCTCATCGCGGAGTGTCCGCGCGGCTCGTTCATCAGCAACTGCTTGATGTCGTCGCGGTGTTCACGGAAGTACAGCCGCCGCTCGTTCATCGTGGCGCCGGGGATCGTGCCGATGCCGCCGGTGATCACCCGGGTCGGCATGCCCTCGGTGTGCGAGTCGACGGCGTGCAGGACGAGTTTGCTGCGCATGGTGCGGTCTCCTTCGCGAGCTACGGGGGTTACACGAGTCCGGCGGCGACGGCCCTCTCCGTGGCGGCCCGCACGACGGCCTCCTGCTCGGGCAGCAGCGGCACCCGCGGCGGCCGGCAGGCGCCACCGTGCCGGCCGACGACGTCCATGGACAGTTTGATGGCCTGCACGAACTCGACCTTGGAGTCCCAGCGCAGCAGCGGGTGCAGCTGCTCGTAGAGCTTCTTGGCGGTGCCGAGGTCCCCGCCGACGGCCGCGCGGTACAGCTCGACGGACGCACGCGGCAGCGCGTTCGGGTAGCCGGCCACCCACCCCACCGCCCCGGCGACCGCCAGCTCCAGCAGGACGTCGTCGGCACCGATCAACAGGTCCAGTTCCGGGGCGAGTTCGGCGAGCTGGTAAGCGCGCCGGACATCGCCGGAGAACTCCTTGACGGCGTGGATGTGTCCCTCGCCGTGCAGCTTCGCCAGCAGCTCCGGCACGAGGTCGACCTTGGTGTCGATCGGGTTGTTGTACGCCACCACCGGCACGCCCGCCTTCGCGACCTCGGCGTAGTGCGCCAGCACCGACCGCTCGTCGGCGCGGTACGCGTTGGGCGGCAGCAGCATCACCGCGGCGCACCCGGCGTCCCGCGCCTGCTCGGCCCAGCGGCGGGACTCGGCCGAGCCGTAGGCGGCGACCCCCGGCATCACCCGCTCCCCGCCGATCGCGGCCACGGCCGTCTCGACGACCTTGGCGCGCTCCTCGGGGGTGAGCACCTGGTACTCACCGAGCGAGCCGTTCGGCACGACCCCGTCGCAGCCGTTCTCGACCAGCCAGGTGCAGTGCTCGGCGTACTTGTCGAGGTCGACGGAGAGGTCGTCGCCCAGCGGGAGCGCGGTGGCGACGAGGACGCCGCGCCAGGGGCGGGTCTGCGGGGTGGTGGTCATCGAGAGCCCTCCTTGATGGTGTGTTGTGTGACATGGCACTGATGTGCGGGGCTAGACGTCGGCCTCTGGTACCTCGGCCTCCGGAGCCTCCCCGGCCCGGGCGAGCACGCCCAGCGGTACCGGGCGGGCGAACGGCCGGCGCGCGGCCGTCTCGGGGCAGCCGACGAGCCCGGCCACCGCGGAACCGCACATCCGCCCCTGGCACCAGCCCATCCCGGCCCGCGTCAGCAGCTTCACGGTCCGCTGGTCCCCGGCGCCCAGCCCGGTCACGGCCTCGCGGATCGCACCGCCGGTCACCTCCTCGCAGCGGCACACCACGGTGTCGTCGGTGAGCTGCTCGGCCCAGTGCGCGGGCGGCGCGTAGACCTCGTCGAGGGTGGCGAAGAACCTCCGGAGCGCCGTACGGGCCCGCCCCGCACCGGCCCAGTCGTGCGGGTCCGGCTCACCTCCCGTCAGACGTGCGGCGATCGACCGCCCGGCGATGTGCCCCTCGGCCAGCGAAAGAGCCGCGCCGCCGATGCCGGTGGCCTCGCCCGCCGCCCACACGCCCGGCACATCGGTGCGCTGCTCGTCGTCCACGTGCACCGCGACCCCGTCGATCCGGCAGCCCAGCCCCTGGGCGAGATCGGTGTGCGGCAGCATGCCGTGGCCGACGGCCAGGGTGTCGCAGGCGATACGGCGTTCGGTGCCGGGCCGGACGCGTCCGGAGCGGTCGAGCCCGGCGACGGTCACGGCCTCCAGCCGGTCGGTGCCGTGTGCCTCGACCACGGTGTGGTGGACCAGGGTGCGTACCCGGTGCCGGGCCAACTGGGCGGCGTACCGGGCGCCTTCGGCGAGCTTGGCGGGTTGGGCGGACAGGGCGCGTGAGCGTCGTACGAAGTCCCGGGGGTCGGCGGACTCCACCAGCGCCGCCACCCGGACGCCCGCCGCCGCGAGCCCGGTGGCGACGGGCAGGAGCAGCGGCCCGGTCCCGGCGACGACGGCGGTGCGTCCGCTCACCGAGAGGGTGCCCTTGAGCATGGCCTGCGCGCCGCCCGCGGTGACGACACCCGGCAGGGTCCAGCCGGGGAAGGGCAGCACCTTCTCGTAGCCACCCGTGGCCAGCAGTACGGCGTCCGCGCGCACCTCGGCCGGTTCGGCCTGCTCCGGGCCGAGCAGCGCGTGCACGGTGAAGCCGCCGGGGCGGCGCTCGACGAGCCAGACGTGATGGTCCGTCAAGTGGGCTGCGGAGCCTGCCCGTTGATGTGTCCGCAGCCCGTCCCGCAGTCGTTCCCATGTCCGCCACTCATGGTGCAGGGCCTCCGGCCGTCGTGCGCCGAGCTCGCGCGCGGGCTGCCGGTAGAACTGGCCGCCCGCCTCTGGCGCCGAGTCGACGAGGGTGACCCGTACGCCGTGCCGGGCGGCGGCGAGCGTGGCGGCCAGTCCCGCGGGACCGGCGCCGATCACCGCAAGGTGCGGCCGTTCAGCCGCCATGGCCTGTCCCCTCCTGCGTGCGGATCGCGTCGCCCGGCTTCAGCGGAACGAGACAAGCCCTCTGGTTGGGGCGGTCGTTGACGGTGACCAGGCAGTCGTAGCAGACGCCGATGCCGCAGAAGACGCCCCGCGGACGGCCCTCGCCGCGGGTGCTCCGCCAGGAGGTGATCCCGGCCGTCCAGAGCGCGGCGGCGACGGTCTGGCCGGGCAGCGCCTCGATCTCGCGCCCGTCGAGAGTGACGGTGAACGCGGGCGCGGGACGGGCCTGGGCCAGCTCCAAGGGGTTCACGCGTCCTCCACGGTGGGGGCGAAACGGTCGGGACGGAACGGCGTCAGATCCAGCTCGGGCACCTTGCCGCTGAGCACCTCGGCGATCAACTGCCCGGTGCCGGTGGCGAGTCCGATGCCGGCGCCCTCGTGCCCACAGGCGTGGAGGAGGCCGGGGACGCGCGGATCGGGGCCGATCGCGGGGAGGTGGTCGGGCATGTACGGGCGGAAGCCGAGGTAGGCGCGCATCGCCCGGACGTCCTCCAGGAACGGGAACAGCCGGGTCGCGCCCGCCGCCAGCGCCCGTACGGCGGGCAGCGAGAAGGAGCGGTCGAAGCCGACCCGCTCCCGGCTCGCGCCGATCAGGACCGGCCCGGCGGCGGTGCCCTCCACCACCGGCGAGGTCTGGAGCGCCGCCGAGTCGCTGGCCACGTCGGCCACATAGTCGGCGGCGTACACCTTGTGCCGGACCCGGCGCGGGAGCGGCTCGGTGACCAGGACGAAGCCGCGCCGGGGGAGGACGGGCAGGTGCGCGCCGGCGAGCGCGGCGATTTCGCCGCCCCAGGTGCCGGCCGCGTTCACGACCGTCGGCGCGTGGATCTCGCCCCGGTCGGCGCGTACCCCGCGCACGGCGCCGTCGGCGCCGCGCGGTACGTCGATCACGTTCCAGCCGGTCAACAGGCGTGCGCCCGAAGCCCGTAGGAGATGCGCGGCGGCCAGGGTCGGCATCACCTGCGCGTCCTGGGGGTAGAGCACGCCGCCTGCCGTGTCCGGCGTCAAGTACGGCTCCAGTTCACGGAGTTGGTGAGGGTCGACGCTCAGCGCCTCGACCCCGGCGGCCCGTTGCCCGGCGGCGAACCCCTCCAGGGCGGTGAGCCCCTCGGGCGTGGACGCGACGACGACACCACCCTTGGGCTCGTACTCGAAAGCGGCCCCCAGCCCCGGCTCGGCGGCCAGCTCGGCCCACAACCGCTGGGACAGCAGGGCGAGTGCGAGCTCGGGCCCCGGCTCCTTGTCGGAGACCAGCAGATTGCCCTCACCCGCACCGGTCGTGCCGCCGGCCACCGGGCCGCGGTCCACCACGGTGACGTCCAGGCCGGCACGAGAGGCGTACAGGGCACAGGCCGCGCCCGCCATCCCGGCTCCGACTACGACGACGTCGCAGGTCAGTCGCTTGGTCACGCCAGTACTATGTCACATGCCGCTGAGTCGAGGAAGACGGAGGACCGACGAGGCCCCCGAGCGGCGTGGTGGAGACGTCAGACATCTCGGTCAACAGCCCGGGGGCCTCGCTGGTCGCGCTGTGCGGCTCAGTGCGGGAGAGCCGTCACGTCATGTTCGGCGGGTTCCCCGGTCGCGTGGTCCCGCAGGACGGCACGTCCTCCAGCCAGGCCGGTCCCTGGAGGAAGATGTTGCTGATCCAGCCGCCGTAGTCCGGAAGGTAGGACCAGGCGCTGTTGGTGATGCCCTCGGCTGTGACCGACTGTCCCTGGGCCTGGCATGTCACCCGCACGTCGGTCGGAGCGGTGAAGGTGTGCACCACATCGGTAGCGGTGGAGGAGTCCTTGCGGACCTTGACGTCCGAGGCCCACATCCGGTGGCCGCCGTTGCCGACCGGTGTGGTGCTGCTGCCGCACGTGGGGACCCCGTCCAGCCAGGCCGGGCCCTGGAGGAAGATGTTGCTGATCCACGCCTGGTGGTCCGGCAGGTAGGACCACGCGTCGTTGGTGATGCCTTCGGCGGTCACCGATTCCGCGTGCTTCTGACAGGAGATGGTGACCCGCGTCGGGCCGGAGAACACCGGACCGAGCGGGGCCGAGACGCTGGGACGCTGACGGGTGTTCACGTCCGTGCCCCAGGTGCTGAACTGGCCCGAGCCGCCGCCCGTGTTGCCGTCGCAGGCCGGGACGCCGTCGAGCCAGTCCGGGCCCTGGATGTAGATGTTGCTGACCCAGCCCCGGTAGTCCGGCAGGTAGGACCACACGTCGTTGGTGTAGCCCTCGGCGGTCACGGACTCGGCCCGCTTCTGGCACTGGATCGCGATGGACATCGGTGCGGAGAAGGTCGCCACCGGGGTCCCGCCGCGGGACGGCAGCGGGCGGACGTTGACGCTTGTGCCCCAGGTGCTGTGGCGTCCTGAGCCACCGCCGGGGTCGCCGTCGCATGCCGGGATTCCATCGAGCCAGGCCTTGCCCTGGACGAAGATGTTGTTGACCCAGCCGCCGTACTCGGGCAGGAACGACCAGGCGTCGTTGGTGTAGCCCTCGGCGGTCACGGACTCGCCGTGCTTCTGGCACTTGATCGTGATGGCCGTCGGGCCGGCGAATGTCGTGACGACCGCACCGCTCAGCGCGGGAGCGGAACGGACGTTGACGTCCGTGCCCCAGGTGCTGTTGGGGCCGCCGGCGCCCGGTGCCGCCGCGTCACCCGAGAGACGGATCGCGCCGGTGTAGTTCCGGTGGCTGCCGAAGTCCGCGACCATGATCTTGGTGTCGGATTCGCGAGCCTCGACGACCTTGCCGTTGCCCAGGTAGATCGCCACATGGTGGATGGGGGACCCCCAGAACACAAGGTCGCCCGGTTGGAGAGGCGCGGTGCCGTCGGACGTGGTGAAGCGCGCCGCGGCGGGCAGGGCGAACTCCTGGGCGGCGGTGCGCTGTCCGATCATGTCGTGGCCGACCGCCTCGGACCAGGCCCAGCGCACCAGCCCCGAGCAGTCGAAGCCCTTGCGGTACGGGTCGTTCTTGCTGCGCTCCGGGTCGGAGACGTCGACGAAGCCGTAGCTCGCGCCAGGCGTCGGCCCGTGTCCTCCGCCCCACGAGTACCAGGTGCCGGCCGCGACCTGCGAGCACGCGGCCTGCACTGCGTAGCCTGCGGCCTGGGTCGGGGCGGTGACGGTGACACCGCAGTCCTTGCCGGGGTTCCAGGCGGGAGTGGGCGGCACGGGCGCGGTGCCACCGCCGTCAGGGTTCTGGGCGAGGCGCCAACCGAGCTGCTGGCCGTACTCGCGCAGGACGTCGAAACCGCTACAGCAGTTCATGTAGCTGGTGTGGGTGGCCGAGGAGAGCGCGGCCTGTATGGCGGACTGCACTGTCTCCTCGAAGATCGTGCCGCACACTCCGTCGCCGTCACGGCAGATGTCGCGGGTGACGCCCTGGAAGCTGGCCGGCACCGCCTGACGGCGCAGCATGCCGCGCAGCCCGTTGCCACTCCGCATGCCACCCGCGGCGGTGATGTTCTGCGCGTAGGACTGGCGTCCGTCACGGAACGGGTCGGCGATGAGCAGGGCACCGCGGACGGCCTGGGCAACGTGGCCGTGACGCTCGGAGATCAGCTGCATCGCCATGTTGATGACGCCGGCCCCCTGTGAGTAGCCGACCAGGCCGATCCGCGTCGACGGGCAGCGCCGGTAGGTGTCCGTCACCAAGGTGTCCAGCGCTTCCGCGCCGGTGCGGGCCGAGTCCCACCAGTTGAGGATGTCCGTCGCCTCGGCGGCGGGGTAGAACAGAGAGGTGGTCGAGATGTCGGAGCGGGCGTGCCCGTAATGGGACACCAGGAGGTCGGCGGCGGCCTGTGCGGCGGGCCCCGCGGTGTTGCCCATCCCGTAGGCGCCCTCGTAGCCCTCACCGGACCCGCGCACGCCGATGATGGTGACCTTCGTACACACCGGGTCGTCCGCGCGCGCGGCCGGGACGAGGGGGCTGAGCAGGCCGGTCAGCAGCGCCACGGCGGCCAGTAGGGTCACCAGGATGCCGCGGGCGGCGGGTCTGGAACGTGTCATGTCAGGTCTCACTCTCAGCACAGGGGCAGCCATTCGATCGAGTCGGTCCGGTCGGGAACGGTGTCGGTTGACGCGGTCGCTGACTAGAACCCCGGAACAGAGGCGCGGAGTTGCATGAGAGTCGAGGCCGAGAGGGTGAGGCCGGCGGCGGAGGGCCCGTTGATCGTGCTGCCCTGCCGGGTATCCCCAAGATCCACGGCGGGTTGGGCTTGCCGCGGACGCCGGCGAACCGGCATGAAAACACAGAGGTGCCGCCCCACCCCTCCCTGACCGGTCAAGCACAGGTCAGAGGGGATGCGGCGGCACCTTCACATCAAATGTCGCGGAAGATCTCGATCTGCGCCCCGATGCTGTTGAGCCGCTCGGCGAGGTCCTCGTAGCCCCGGTTGATGACGTACACGTTCCGCAGCACGGACGTGCCCTCCGCCGCCATCATCGCCAGCAGGACGACCACGGCGGGGCGGAGCGCCGGCGGGCACATCATCTCGGCGGCGCGCCAGCGGGTGGGCCCCTCGACCAGCACGCGGTGCGGGTCCAGCAACTGGAGCCTGCCGCCGAGGCGGTTGAGGTCCGTCAGGTAGATCGCCCGGTTGTCGTAGACCCAGTCATGGATCAGCGTCTGGCCCTGCGCGGAGGCCGCGATGGCCGCGAAGAACGGGACGTTGTCGATGTTCAGGCCCGGGAACGGCATCGGGTGGATCTTGTCGATCGGCGCTTCGAGCTTGCTCGGGCGGACCGTCAGGTCGACCAGGCGGGTACGGCCGTTGTCGGCGAAGTACTCCGGCGTGCGGTCGTGGTCGAGGCCCATCTCCTCCAGGACCGCGAGCTCGATCTCCAGGAACTCGATGGGGACCCGGCGGACCGTCAGCTCCGACTCCGTGACCACCGCGGCGGCCAGCAGGCTCATCGCCTCGACCGGGTCCTCGGAGGGGGAGTAGTCGACGTCCACGTCGATGGTCGGCATGCCGTGCACGGTCAGGGTGGTGGTGCCGATGCCCTCGACCTTGACGCCGAGCGCCTCCAGGAAGAAGCAGAGGTCCTGGACCATGTAGTTGGAGGACGCGTTGCGGATGACCGTGACGCCGTCGTGGCGCGCGGCGGCCAGCAGGGCGTTCTCGGTCACGGTGTCGCCGCGCTCGGTCAGCACGATCGGGCGGTCGGGGGAGATCGAGCGGTCCACCTGGGCGTGGTACAGCCCCTCGGTCGCCGCGATGTCCAGGCCGAAGCGGCGCAGCGCGATCATGTGCGGCTCGATGGTCCGCGTCCCGAGGTCGCAGCCACCGGCGTACGGCAGCTTGAAGGCGTCCATGCGGTGCAGCAGCGGGCCGAGGAACATGATGATCGAGCGGGTGCGGCGGGCCGCGTCCGCGTCGATCGCGGCCATGTCCAGCTCGGCCGGCGGCACGATCTCCAGGTCGACGCCCTCGTTGATCCAGCGGGTGCGCACGCCGATGGAGTTGAGCACCTCCAGGAGGCGGTAGACCTCCTCGATGCGGGCGACCCGGCGCAGCACTGTGCGCCCCTTGTTGAGGAGCGAGGCGCACAGCAGTGCCACGCACGCGTTCTTGCTGGTCTTGACGTCGATGGCGCCGGACAGCCGGCGCCCGCCGACGACTCGCAGATGCATCGGGCCCGCGTAGCCCAGAGAGACGATCTCGCTCTCCAGGGCTTCACCGATTCGAGCGATCATCTCAAGGCTGATGTTCTGGTTGCCGCGCTCGATGCGGTTGACGGCGCTCTGACTTGTGCCGAGCGCCTCCGCGAGCTGCGACTGTGTCCAGCCACGGTGTTGCCGGGCGTCACGGATGAGCTTGCCGATGCGTACGAGGTAATCGTCTGCCATGAGGTTGAGGCTATCTCAGATATGAGATGGCACATCTCGATGGGGCCATTCGGGTGATGGCCCGTCAATGCCTCTTATGGGTACGGGTGCGCCGCCATCCGAAAGGTCCGGGCAAATCAACCGATGTCGTACGACGTCCGGTGCTGCTGTGGGTGTGGCGCGGACCGTTCTTTCCGCCGCCGGTGGTGATGGACCAGGAGCGCCGGTTGATGTTCAGCCGTACGCCGGGCAGGATGCGGAAACTCTTGCGGAACGTCAGGGGCATGCGTACGCCTCCCTCCGGGGGTCTGGGAACGTATCTGTCGGTTACCCCGACTTGGCGTACTGATGGCAGAACTCGACCGGCTCCTCGAAGGTGGCCGATGTCACCGGGGCGGTGGTGACGAGGTACCGGTGCCGTGACGGCTGACCGTCCTCCGGCCGCAACTCCAGCACCCCCGGAGACGGGCACCGCCAGGTCAGCCGCGCGACCCACTCCCCGCCGGGATTGGCCAGCAGGCTCCACCCGGTGCCGTCGGCCCGCAGCTCGACCTCGGACGCCTCCATGGCGCCGTAGTCGTACGGGGCGCTGCTCCAGTGGCCGATGAGCGCCTCGTCCAGGCCGGTGCGGGTGTCGGTGGCGTCCTCTTCGGCGAGCCGGCGCCGCGAGGCGACCGCTGTGCCGCCGAACGCGACGACCCGCGAGCCGTGCATGAGCGCACCGAGGCCGCCCGCCAACTCGATGCCGACGTACGGGATGCCGTCCCTGGAGACGTCGTGGAGGTGCAGGCCGGTCGGGCGGCCGGAGTCGTCGACGGCGGTCGCGGCGGCGAGGCCGTCGGGCCGGAGGGTGTGGATGAGGTGGGCGCGCAGCGCGTGCCGTAGCCCGGCCACCATCTCGGGCAGATGCCGGACCGTCCACTCGGCGCGGCTCACGAGCTGCCGCCCGCGCCGAAGGTGCCCTCACGCCAGATAATCACCGGGTGAGCCTAGGGCTCGTGTGGGACGTCACAAACGGAGGCCGGGCATGACCATCCCGACCCCATGTACTAGAGTTATCTCGACATCGAGATATCTGCCGAGGCGTACCGCAGCCGCCACCCTGGTTAGGGTTACCTAACTTAGCCTTACCTTAGCGGATCGGCCAAGTCGTCGTGGCGGCAGGATGCGGTGGGAACGCGCACATCAATGAAGGAGACTGTCGTGTCGGCGAACAGCTTCGACGCCCGCAGCACGCTGCAGGTGGGCGACGAGTCGTACGAGATCTTCCGGCTGGACAAGGTGGAAGGCTCGGCTCGCCTTCCGTACAGCCTCAAGGTTCTGCTGGAGAACCTGCTCCGTACCGAGGACGGCGCGAACATCACCGCCGACCACATCCGTGCCCTCGGCGGCTGGGACTCCCAGGCCCAGCCGTCCCAGGAGATCCAGTTCACGCCCGCCCGCGTGATCATGCAGGACTTCACCGGCGTGCCCTGTGTCGTCGACCTCGCCACCATGCGTGAGGCCGTCAAGGCCCTCGGCGGCGACCCGGCCAAGGTCAACCCGCTCTCCCCGGCCGAGATGGTCATCGACCACTCCGTCATCGCCGACAAGTTCGGCACCAACGACGCCTTCAAGCAGAACGTCGACCTGGAGTACGGCCGCAACAAGGAGCGCTACCAGTTCCTGCGCTGGGGCCAGACCGCCTTCGACGACTTCAAGGTCGTCCCCCCGGGCACCGGCATCGTCCACCAGGTCAACATCGAGCACCTCGCTCGGACCGTCATGGTGCGCAACGGCCAGGCCTACCCCGACACCCTCGTCGGCACCGACTCGCACACCACCATGGTCAACGGCCTCGGTGTGCTCGGCTGGGGCGTCGGCGGCATCGAGGCCGAGGCCGCGATGCTCGGCCAGCCGGTCTCGATGCTCATCCCGCGCGTCGTCGGCTTCAAGCTGACCGGTGAGCTCACCCCGGGCACCACCGCCACCGACCTCGTGCTCACCATCACCGAGATGCTGCGCAAGCACGGCGTCGTCGGCAAGTTCGTCGAGTTCTACGGCGAGGGCGTCGCCGCCACCTCGCTGGCCAACCGCGCCACCATCGGCAACATGTCGCCGGAGTTCGGTTCGACCGCCGCGATCTTCCCGATCGACGCCGAAACGATCAACTACCTGAAGCTCACCGGCCGCTCCGAGCAGCAGCTCGCGCTCGTCGAGGCGTACGCCAAGGAGCAGGGCCTCTGGCTCGACCCGGCCGCCGAGCCCGACTTCTCCGAGAAGCTGGAGCTCGACCTCTCCACGGTCGTCCCGTCGATCGCCGGCCCGAAGCGTCCGCAGGACCGTATCGTCCTCGCCAACGCCGCCGAGCAGTTCAAGCTGGACGTCCGCAACTACGTCGACGTCGTCGACGAGGCGGGACAGGAGTCCTTCCCGGCCTCCGACGCCCCGGCCGTCGCCCCGAACGGCGCCCCGTCCAACCCGGTCACCGTGACCGCCCCCGACGGCTCGACGTACGAGATCGACCACGGTGCGGTGACGGTCGCGGCCATCACCTCCTGCACCAACACCTCGAACCCGTACGTCATGGTCGCCGCCGCGCTGGTGGCCAAGAAGGCGGTCGAGAAGGGCCTGACCCGCAAGCCGTGGGTCAAGACCACCCTCGCCCCGGGCTCCAAGGTCGTCACCGACTACTTCGACAAGGCGGGGCTCACCCCCTACCTCGACAAGGTCGGCTTCAACCTCGTCGGCTACGGCTGCACCACCTGCATCGGCAACTCCGGCCCGCTGCCGGAGGAGGTCTCCAAGGCCGTCAACGACCACGACCTCGCGGTGACCTCGGTCCTCTCCGGCAACCGCAACTTCGAGGGCCGGATCAACCCCGACGTCAAGATGAACTACCTGGCCTCCCCGCCGCTGGTCGTCGCGTACGCCCTCGCGGGCTCCATGAAGGTGGACATCACGCGCGACGCGCTGGGTGTGGACCAGGAGGGCAAGCCGGTCTTCCTGGCCGACATCTGGCCCTCCGAGGCCGAGGTCAACGACGTCGTCGCCAACGCCATCGGCGAGGACATGTTCTCCAAGTCCTACCAGGACGTCTTCGCGGGCGACGCCCAGTGGCAGGCCCTGTCGATCCCGACCGGCGACACCTTCGAGTGGGACCCGGAGTCGACGTACGTCCGCAAGCCCCCGTACTTCGAGGGCATGACGATGGAGACCACCCCGGTCTCCGACATCACGGGCGCCCGCGTCCTCGCCAAGCTCGGCGACTCGGTCACCACCGACCACATCTCCCCGGCCGGTGCGATCAAGGCCGACACCCCGGCCGGCAAGTACCTCACGGAGCACGGCGTCGAGCGCCGCGACTTCAACAGCTACGGCTCCCGCCGCGGCAACCACGAGGTCATGATCCGCGGTACGTTCGCCAACATCCGCCTGCGCAACCAGATCGCGCCGGGCACCGAGGGCGGCTACACCCGCGACTTCACGCAGGACGGCGGTCCGGTCTCCTTCATCTACGACGCGTCGCAGAACTACCAGGCCGCCGGCACCCCGCTGGTCATCCTGGGCGGCAAGGAGTACGGCTCCGGCTCGTCCCGCGACTGGGCCGCCAAGGGCACCGCGCTCCTCGGCGTCAAGGCCGTCATCACCGAGTCGTACGAGCGCATCCACCGCTCGAACCTCATCGGCATGGGCGTCCTGCCGCTGCAGTTCCCGGCCGGCCAGAACGCCGACTCCCTCGGCCTGACCGGCGAGGAGACCTTCTCCATCACCGGCGTGACCGAGCTGAACAACGGCACCACCCCGAGCACGGTCAAGGTCACCACCGACACGGGCGTCGAGTTCGACGCGGTCGTCCGCATCGACACCCCCGGTGAGGCCGACTACTACCGCAACGGCGGCATCATGCAGTACGTGCTGCGCAGCCTGATCCGCGGCTAGTCCTTCCCGGAAGGCCCGTGTCCCCGGTACGCCGGGGACACGGGCCTTCGGCGTTCCCGGGCGGGGACGTCCCAGGTCATCCGCTGCCCTCAGGTGGAACACAGGCGTCCCCCAGCGGACCGGGACACGATCGGGACATGACTGGCACCGCTGGGTACCGCACGGAGGACGGCAGATGACCGTCCGGCGGCGGCTGCGCTCGATACGCTCGCGCCTGTTGCTGTTCATCTCCCTCGCCCTGGTCGCCGTGTGCGCGGCGATGGCGCTCACCACCGTCTTCGTCCAACGCGCCTACCTGTACGGCACCTTGGACGACCGCGTCGAGAACGCCGTCGAGCGCTCCCTGGGCGGCACGGCGCCGCACCCCCGACTCACCGCCGACCTCGGCTTCCCGCCCGAACAGGGCGACCCGACCGGCATGCTGGCCGCGCGGCTCGACGACGACGGTGACATCGTCGGCGCGGCGGTCGTGGCACGGGAGAACACGACCCGGCGGCTCACCGCCGAACAGCGCGCCGCCCTCGCGGGCGTCGAGGCCGACGGGTCGATGCACACCCGGTCCGTGCCCGGCCTCGGCACGTACCGGATCACCGCGATCGACCGCGAGGGCATACGGGTCCTCGTAGGCCTCCCGATGGACGACGTGCGGCAGCTGATCCGGGGGACGGTCATCGCGGAGGCCATCATCGCGGCGGTCGGGCTCGGCGTCGCCGGATGCGTGTGCGCGGTCGTCATCCGCCGTCAGCTGCGCCCCCTCGGTCGCATCGCCGGTACCGCGGTCGAGGTCTCCCGCGCCCCGCTGGCCGGTGGCCGGCCGGGCGACCTCACCCGCGTCCCCGAACGTGACACCGACCCCGACAGCGAGGCCGGTCAGGTCGGCGCCGCCCTCAACCACATGATCGACCACGTCGAGTCGTCGCTGACCGAACGCCGGCGCACCGAGGAACGCATGCGCCGCTTCCTGTCCGACGCCAGCCACGAACTGCGCACGCCGCTCGCCTCGATCGCGGGCTACGCCGAGCTCATGAACCGTGGCACCGACCGCATCGAACCGGGCACGGCCTGGCGCCGCGTCTCGGCCGAGTCGGCGCGGATGACCGGCCTGGTGGAGGACCTGTTGCTGCTGGCCCGCCTCGACGAGGGCCGTCCGTTGCAGTCCGCCGAGGTCGATGTCGCGGCGCTGGTCGCGGAGGCGGTGCGGGACGCGCGGGCCGCCTGGGACGACCACGACTGGCGGCTCGAACTCAGCCTGGACGCCGAGCCGTTGGTGACCGGTGATGCGGCTCGTCTGCACCAGGTGGTCGCCAACCTCCTGGCCAACGCACGCGTGCACACACCGCCGGGCACGAGGGTCGTCGCGGTCGTGGACACCAGGGGCGCCCACTGTGCCGTCCGCGTCCGCGACAACGGTCCCGGCATCCCGCCCGCCTTCCTCCCCACGGTCTTCGAACGCTTCACCCGAGCCGACGCGTCCCGTACCAGGGCCGGTGGGCTGGAGGGCGGTTCGGGGCTCGGGCTGGCGATCGTCGCGGCGATCACGACGGCGCACGGCGGCCGTACCGACGTCGAAAGCACGTCGGGACGTACGGAGTTCACGGTACGACTGCCGTTGGCGGCGCAGACTCCGATGGCGGTGTCGAGGGAGGGGTCCGGGGCGTGGGCCGATGCCTAGGCCCGATGGCGAAAGTGGCGTCTGCCGAGCGGCGCCCGGCAACATGCCCTAGCTCTGAAACCCCGGTGTCGGGCGAGCGCCGTACCCTTTCCGCGTGACCACCCCCGACCTCCTCCACCGCGCCCTGCACGACCCCGGCGACCCACCCCTCCGCCCCCTGCCGGACCGGGCGGTGGCGTTGCTGCGCGAGCTGGACGCGCCGCCGCGGCTGGCCGCGCATCTGAGGGCGGTGCACGACGTGGCGTACGACCTCGTGGAATGGGTGACGCGGCAGCACGCTCGACTCCCGCTCGACCGCGACGCCGTGCTGTTCGGCGCGGCCACGCACGACATAGGCAAGACGGCGCACACCACGGAACTCTCCGGCCCCGGCTCGGCGCACGAAGTCGCCGGTCGCGACCTGCTGTTGAGCCACGGCATCGCCCCGCACCTGGCCCGCTTCGCCGCCACCCACGCGAGCTGGACCGCGCCGGACGTGACGATCGAGGATCTGCTGGTCAGCCTCGCCGACAAGGCCTGGAAGAACAAGCGCGTCCCGGAGCTGGAGGACCTGGTGGTCAGGTCGCTGGCCGAGGCGGGCGGGCGGACGGCGTGGGAGGAGTTCCTCGACCTCGACGACCTGCTGACGGCCGTGGGGGAGGGGGCGGAGGCGCGGCTCGCCTTCCAGGGGGCGTATCCCGTGTGACGGGGTCAGAAGCCGGTGAACGAAAGTACGGCCACCCGAACCGGTGTTGCGACGGCACGCTATTGACGCCCGTTCTCTTCCGCGCCAACCGTTTACACCCGCCCCCATTCGCGCTACCTTCCGCCACAGGCGGGGTGGGAGCGCTCCCATGCGGGTGGACCGGAACCCATCCGAAGGGGGACCACCCACCCCGCCCCTTCGCACACGCATCCGCACGGCCCGTACCTCAAGGAACGGACTGGACTGTCATGATCCTGACAAAATCAGTGGCGTCCCCAGGTCGCCGATTAGTGCTCCCGACTCGCGCCAGAGCCCTCTTCCTCGTCCTGGTCTCCCTGCTCGCCGCCATCCCCGCCGTCGCCCTGGTCGTCACGACCGGCGGGCAGGCGGAGGCCCACGGCACCCCGATGAAGCCCGCCAGCCGTACCTTCCTGTGCTGGCAGGACGCGCTGACCGACACCGGTGAGATCAAGCCGGTCAACCCGGCCTGCAAGAACGCCCAGGCCGTCAGCGGCACCACGCCGTTCTACAACTGGTTCTCGGTGCTCCGCTCGGACGGCGCCGGCCGCACCCGCGGCTTCGTACCGGACGGCCAGCTGTGCAGCGGCGGCAACACCAACTTCACCGGCTTCAACGCCCCCCGCAACGACTGGCCGTTGACCCACCTCACCTCGGGCGCGACCGTCGACTTCTCCTACAACGCCTGGGCGGCACACCCGGGTTGGTTCTACGTCTACGTCACCAAGGACGGCTTCGACCCGACCAAGACCCTCACCTGGAACGACATCGAGGACCGGCCCTTCCTCTCCGTCGACCACCCGCCGCTGCACGGCAGCCCGGGCACGGTCGAGGCCAACTACTCCTGGACCGGGCAGCTTCCGTCCAACAAGTCCGGCCGCCACATCATCTACATGGTGTGGCAGCGCTCGGACAGCGCGGAGACCTTCTACTCCTGCTCCGACGTCGTCTTCGACGGCGGCCACGGCGAGGTGACCGGCATCCACGAACCGGGCAACCCGTCCGAGCCGGTCCCCGGCGCCTGCACCGCGACCCGCAGGACGACCGGCAGTTGGAGCGGCGGCTACCAGTCCGAGGTGACCGTCACCAACTCGGGCGACGTCCCGATGCTGGGCTGGATGGTCGACTGGACGCTGCCGAGCGGTCAGAAGGTCGACAGCCTCTGGAACGGCAACGCCACCTACACCGGCCAGGACGTGATGGTCCACAACGCCGACTGGAACGGGTCCCTGAGTCCAGGGAAGAGCGCGACGTTCGGATACGTCGTGACCGGCTCCGGCGGTGATACGGCGACCACGTTGCCCTGTCGCGTCGGGTAACCCCGGCCGGCGTGCGGACCCGGTGGGCCACGAGCCGCCGCTCACCGGGTCCGTCGGCGATGACATGATGGCGGGCATGACGTTCACGATCCGCATGACCGTGCCGGCCGCGTCCCGAAAGGACGATGCCGCGTAGGCGCCCCGGCGCGCTGCGCGCCGCTCGACCCTCCCGTGCCCCGCGATGGGGCCTTCCCCCGGCCCGTATCCATGGCCTCTCCACCCGAACCAGCCTGGACATAGCCCGTGTTGAAGGGCTCCCGGACGACTACTACGTCTACGCCGGCGCCACCGACCGGGCCCTGCGGCGCTACCGCCAGTTCCTGCAACCGGCAGGCCGGCGGCCCCGCTACCCGCAGGACGCGGAGTGCTCCTGCCGCGGCTGCTCCTTCGACGACGTGCGGCACGCCCGCGACGTACTGGCCGAGGTCCTCACCCGACTGCCTCCTCGCCCACGCGCCGAACTCGCGCGTGTCGTAGGCGACTTGGACGCCACGTACCTGCGACGCACCCTCCCCGACCCCTTCGCCGCGGAGCGCCGATGGCAGGGCGACCTGTGGTGGCGACGCCGACTGGCGGGCGGCCGGGAGGACCCGCTCCCCGACCCGAGGACCCCGAGGTCTCGCCGACGCCGCCGATGACGTACACCCATGAACAGGCGGGGGCGGGGGCGCCATCGCCAGACCCGCGGACGGCGTGCACCAGCGACCGGGCTTGGCGGTGGCGCCGGGCCCACCGATCAGGTGCACGGGTGACTGGGCCTCGCGGTGTCCCCGGGCCTGCGGATCACGTACGCCCGCGACCGGCCTCGGCGATGGTGCCGCGGCCGCCGATCACGCCCACGCGCGACCGGCTTTCGCCATGGCGCCGCGCCTGCCGATCACCGTCACGTGCGACCGGGTCTGGCGGTGTCCCCGGGCCTGCGGATCACGTACGCCCGCGACCGGGCCTGGCCATGGTGCCGCGTCCGCCGATCACGCCCACGCGCGACCGGCTTTCGCCATGGGGCCGCGCCTGCCGATCACCGTCACGTGCGACCGGGTCTGGCGGTGGCCCGGGGCCTGCCGACTACGTACGCCCGCGACCGGGCCTGGCCATGGTGCCGCGGCCGCCGATCACATCCATGCACCCGCGACCGGCCCTCGCCCCGACGATCAGCGGCAGGGCGTCGAGCAGCGCGAGGGCGGACGGCACCATGCAGCCGGGCAGCCGGCGGCGAACTCGTGGCGCCGCACCCACCGATCACCGCCACACGCGACCGGGCCTGACGGCGGCGCCCCGCCTGCCGACCACGTTCGCCCGCGACCGACCCCGGCCATGCCCCCGCGCCCGCCGATCGCACGCACCCGCACCCAGCCCCGCCCACGCCACCACACCCCGCCCCCTTCCAGGCGCCCCGACCACGCCCGTGTGACGATGGCCGGCCTACCGTCCCTGTTCCGATGCGTCAGTCGAGGTCGTCGTCATGGCCAAGCCCGAGGCCCGTGTGCCCATCCGGAGCAACGCGCGGTCCAACCGGGCGAAGATCCTGGCCGCCGCATGTGAGCTGCTGGGGCAGAACCCGGACGCCACGCTGGAGGAGATCGTGCAGGCCGCCGGTGTCGTACGGCGGACCGTGCACGGGCACTTCCCGGGCCGCGTGGCGCTGCTGGAGGCGCTCGCGCAGGAGGCGTCGGAGGCGTTGCGGGCGGCTTCCGCGCGGTGGCCGGACGGGACGGAGGAGCCGGAGCACGCGTTCGCCGGGTTCGTGCTCGCGGTGTGGCCCGAGGGTGACCGCTACCGGCTGCTGCTGTCACTGGCGGCGCAGAACCTGGGGCAGGAACGGGTGACCGAGGCGGTGGCACCGGCCCGCGCGGCGGCCCTCGCGATCCTGGAGCGCGGCCGGCGGGCCGGGGTCTTCCACGACCGGCTCCCCGCGCCCGCGCTCAGCGCCGCGAGGGAGGCGTACACCCTCGGTCTGCTGGAGGCTGTCACGGCCGGTCTCTGGGAGGGGACGGGGTGCGGGCCGCGGTGACGAGTCTCATCGCCGTCGGTGTGCCGGTGGAGCGCGCGGAACGCGTGGTCGCGGAGGTCGTCGCCACCGGGCGGGAGTGAGGCGCGCGGTGCAGGGTTCGGTCTCGGTCGTCCCTGGAGGCTCAAGGGCGGACCCGGTGGACACCCCCACCGGGTCCGCGAGCCGGGCAGGCGAGGGGGGAGTCTCTGCCCGGGTGTGGAGTGGCTGAAGACGGCGACAGCGGGCGGGTCGGACAACGTTGTCGAGTGGTCTAAACCTCACCCTACCGCGTCAATGGACCGCGAAGTCAAGCCAGTTGGGTGTGACCCGTCCGAGTGGCTCCGCGGTGCTGTCGGACTGGTGCTCGCGACCGCGCATGGTACGGCTGGCGCACGTGAAGCCCCTGATGCTTGCCGCCGCTCTGGCCATGGTGTTGGCCGGTGTCGCCGCCGCGCCCGCCGCGCCCGCCACACCCCTCGCACCTCCTGAGCTCGTCGACGACCCCACTCCTTACGTCGATCCCCTCATCGGCACCCGCAACGGTGGCAACGTCTTCCCCGGCGCGGTCACCCCGTTCGGCATGCTCTCGTGGAGCCCCGAGAACACCCGCGGCGACGCCACCCGCACGGCGGCGCCCGGGGGTTACCACTACGACGCCACCCGCATCCGGGGCTTCAGCCTCACCCACATGTCCGGCACCGGGTGCGCGGGCGGCAGCGGTGACATCCCGTTCTTCCCGTACGCCGGACAGGTCACCTCTTCGCCCGCGAGCGACACCGGGGACGAGGTGTACGCCGCCGACTTCGACCACGCCGACGAGACCGCCGAAGCCGGCCACTACAAGGTCGCCCTCGCCTCCGGCGTCACCGCGGACCTCACGGCCACCGCCCGCACCGGCTCGGCCCGCTTCACCTACCCGGCCGGCCGACCCGCCTCGCTGCTCGTCCGCACGGCCAACTCCGAAGTGGGATCGACGGATTCGACGGTCGAGATCGACCCGCAGAGCCGTACCCTCTCCGGCTCCGTCACCTCCGGCAACTTCTGTGGCCACCTCGACCCGGAGGGCCGACGCGCCTACTACACCCTGCACTTCACCGCCCGCTTCGACCGCGCCTTCAAGGCGACCGGCACCTGGCGGGACGACCGGCTCGACCCCGGTTCCCTCGCGGCGAGCGGCGGCACCGGCGGTTTCGCCCACGGCGGCCGGCCGGTCGCCGGCAAGGGGGCCGGGGGGTACGTCGAGTTCGCGCCGGGGGACGGACCGGTGAACGTCAAGGTCGGTATCTCGTACGTCAGTCGGGCGGGCGCCGAGGCGAACCTGGCGGTGGAGAACCCGCCGTACCGCACCTTCGACGCCGTACGGGAAGGGGCCCGCCGGGCCTGGCGCGACGACCTCGCCGCCGTCCGTGTCGGCGGCGGCACGGATGCCGAACGCAGCATCTTCTACACGGCCTTGTACCACTCGCTCCTGCACCCGAACGTGATCAGTGACGCCGACCGCAGGTATCGCGGCGCCGACGGCGAGGTGCACCGGACCGGGCGCCGGGCGCAGTACGGCACCTTCTCCGGCTGGGACGTCTACCGCGACCAGGTGCAGCTGCTCACGCTCCTCCAGCCGCGTACCGGCTCCGACATCGCCCAGTCGCTGTACGAACTCGCCGAGCAGAACGGCGGGATCTGGGACCGCTGGCTGCACGGCGCGAGCGGCACGCATGTCATGAACGGCGATCCGTCGGCCGTCGCGCTGGCGGGCATCCACGCCTTCGGAGGCACCGGCTTCGATCTGTCCGGGGCGCTGGACTCACTGGTCCGCGCGGCGACCGTACCGACCCCGCAGGATCTGTCCGCCGCCGGGAAACCGGTCCTGTCGGTGGGGCAACGGCCTTCTCTCGACCGGTACGTGAAGCACCACTACATGCCGTCCGCGTCCAACGCCTGGGGCGGTGCCGCCGAGACGCTGGAGATGTCCGGCGCCGACTTCGCCCTCTCGCAACTCGCCGCGGCGGCAGGGGAGAAGGGCGTCGCCGTCGAATTCGCCGGGCGCTCCCAGTGGTGGCAGAACAACTTCAACATCGGTGCCGACCCGAGCGGCGGCTACATCGCCAACCGCAAGGACGACGGGAGTTGGGTCACGGGCTTCACCCCGGCCACCGGCAACGGGTTCGTGGAGGGGACGGCCGCCCAGTACACCTGGATGGTCCCGCACGATCCGGCGGGGCTCTTCGCCGCGATGGGCGGGCGGGACGCGGCCCGCGGCCGGCTCGACTCCTTCTTCCACGCGGGCGACGGCAGTTGGGCCTTCACCGGGAGCGGCGGCGAGAAGGCCGAGCTGGACAACGAGCCTTCGATCAACGTGCCCTACCTGTACGACTACGCGGGCGCCCCGTACCGGACGCAGGAGACCGTGCGCGCCGCCGTGCGGCAGCTGTGGTCGGCTCGGCCGGGCGGCATCCCGGGCAACGACGACCTCGGCGCGATGTCCGCCTGGTACGTCTTCGCCGCCCTCGGCATGTATCCGCAGGTCCCCTCCCGTGCCGAACTCGTCCTGGCCTCACCGCTGTTCCCGCGGATCGAGATCGACCGCCCCGACGGCAACGACATCTCCGTCCGCGCGGAAGCGGCCGCCGTCGACGCGCCGTACATCCACTCCCTGCGCGTCGACGGACGTACCAGTGAACGGCCTTGGCTGCCGGCGACCTTCGTACGGGACGGCGGTCGCCTCGACTACACGCTCTCCCGCACAGCCGACCGCGCGTGGGGCTCGGGCGCCGATGCCGCCCCGCCCTCCTTCCGCGAGGGCGAGCAGCCCTACCAGGTCGGCATCGGGCCGACCGCGGCGACGCTCGCCCCGGGCGGGAGCGTGAAGGTCGCCGTTCGCGCGCTCGCGCTGAGCGGCGGTGCCGGGCCGGAGGTCCGCTTCAGCGTCGACGCGCCGGCGGGGATCGAGGCAAGTCCCGTCGAGGGAACCGCCGTTGACGGGGTTCAGGAGATCACGCTCAGTGCCGGCGAGGACACCGCTCAGGGCTTCTACGACGTCGAGATCGCCGTCGGCTCGTACGCGCAGCCGGTCTTCCTGACCGTCGCCGCCCCCGGCAGTCTTCTGGCCGCCTACGACGGCACCGGGATCTCGGACGACTCCGGCGACCACGACGAGGCCGACTTCGACGGCGGCGGCTGGAGCTACTCCCGCCAGGCCCTTGCCGCGGCCGGGCTGAGCCCGGGCGGTCAGGGGCGGGTGGGCGACGGCCTCGGCTTCACCTGGCCCGGCTCGCCGAACGGGCGGCCGGACAACGCGGCCGGGAATGGACAGACCGTGCAATTGGCCGCACCTGTCCGCCAGTTGGCCTTCGTCGGCAGTGCGGTCAATGGGGATCAGCGGGGCCGTGCCACCGTCACCTACACCGACGGCAGCTCCGACACCGTCGACCTCTCCTTCAGCGACTGGACGCTCGGCGGGGGCGGCGGCAGCGTGCGGTACGGCAACGAGGTCGTCGCGAGGACCACGTACCGGAACGTCCCGGGCGCGGGGCGGGAAGCGGTCGCCACGTACGTCTTCGCGACCGAGCCGTTCAGGGCGCCCGAGGGGATGGCCGTGGTGAGTGTGCGGCTGCCCCGTGAGCCGGACCTGCACGTGTTCACGCTGGCGACTCGCTGAAAAGCCCGGCCAGCCAGTCGAGTTGGCGGCGGACATGGACCGCGTCGCCGCCCTCGTGGCCGTTGTACGGGTAGGCGTGGATCTCCTTGCGCGGGTCGGCGCCGGACAGTTCGGCCCAGCGGTTGAAGGCCGCGTACGCACCGCTCGGCGGGCAGACCGTGTCGCGCAGGCCGACGCCGAAGTGGGCCGGGGCGTGGGCGCGACGGGCGAAGGAGACGCCCTCGACGTAGGACAGCGTGCGGTACGCGGCCTCCTCCGCGCCCCGGTGCACGGAGAGGTAGCTGCTGATCTCGCCGTACGGGTGGGCGTCCGTGAGGTCGAGGGCGCGGCGGATGCCGCACAGCAGCGGGGCGGTGATCAGGGCCGCGGCCAGGTCGGGGACGAGCCCGGCGACGGCGAGGGCCAGGCCGCCGCCCTGGCTGTTGCCGACGGCGACCGTGCGGGAGGCGTCCACGCCGGGCAGGGCGCGGACCGCGGTGACCGCGCGGACGGCGTCCGTGATGAGGCGGCGGTAGTGATAGTCGCGGGGGTGCAGCAGACCGCGGGTCATGGGACCCGGACCACCGGGGGCCTGGGCGTGCGGGTCGGGGGTGGCGCCGCCGTTGCCGTACTGGTCGCCCTGACCGCGGTTGTCCATGAGCAGCACCGCGTATCCGGCGTTCACCCAGGTCAGGCGCTCGTGCGGGAGGCCGCGGCCACGGCCGTAGCCCGCGTACTCGACGACCGCGGGCAAGGGTCCTGGCACCCCGGCGGGGCGGGAGAACCAGGCGCGCACCGGGTCGCCCGCGAAGCCCCGGAACGTCACGTCCCAGCACTCGGTGAGCCGCAGGCCGGTCTCCACCGGCTGCACCGACACCAACACCTCCTCCTGGGCGGCCTCCTTGAGGGTCCCGTGCCAGAACTCCTCGAAGTCGGCGGGCTCTTCGGGGAGCGGGCGATGGTGCGCCAGTTCCGTCAGCGGCAGGTCGAACGCGGGCACGAGGCACCTCGCAGGAGTCGGTCGACACATGGAAACTTGCGGAGATTACTGCGCTGCGCCTCCGGGTTCTACCCCGTGCGCCAAGGACTTCAACTCCGTACATCCGCCTCGGAAGACCACTGCAACACCCATTGACAGCGCTTTCCATGTGCCTTTAGGTTGCCGCGAAGTTACCGGTAAGAGCTCGAAAGTTTCGGTTCAACTCCCTCTCCTGAGAGGACCGAGCCATGAGCACGTCCACCAAGTCGGCCTCTCCGCCCGGCGTTCAGGACCCGCCCGCACCCGCTCCACCGCGCAAGCTCTCCGCACGCGTCAGCTGGCGACGGGCGCTGCGCCGCGACTGGCAGCTGTACTCGCTGGCGGTGCTGCCGCTGCTGTTCTTCCTGGTCTTCCGCTATCTGCCGATGCTCGGCAATGTGATCGCCTTCCGGCGCTTCGAGCCGGGCGGCTCGATGTTCGGCGAGCAGTGGGTCGGCCTGCGCTATGTCGAGATGTTCCTCAGCGACCCGACCTTCTGGCAGGTCTTCCGGAACACTCTGTGGCTCGGCGGACTGACCCTGGTCTTCTGCTTCCCGGTGCCGATCGTGCTGGCCCTGCTGCTCAACGAGGTGCGCAGGCGGGCCCTGAAGCGGTTCGTGCAGTCGGTGTCGTACCTGCCGCACTTCCTGTCGATCGTGATCGTCGCCGGCATCACCTTGCAGATCCTCGCCACCGACGGCCCGGTCAACCACGTCCTCGGCCTGCTCGGCCACGACGAGATCCGGTTCATCCAGGAACCCGAGTGGTTCCGCACGATCTACGTCGGCTCCGAGATCTGGCAGACCGCCGGCTGGGGCACGATCCTCTACCTCGCCGCGCTTACCACCATCGACGAGGACCTGTACGAGGCCGCCCGCATCGACGGCGCCGGCCGCTGGCGGCAGACCTGGCACGTCACCCTGCCCGGCATCCGCCCCACCATGATCACGCTGCTGATCCTCAACGTCGGCACGTTCATGGCGGTCGGCTTCGAGAAGGTCCTGCTGCTCTACAACCCGCTGACCTACCAGACCTCCGACGTGATCTCCACGTACGTCTACCGGACCGGCGTCGAGTCCAACAGCTTCAGCTACGCCGCCGCCATCGGCCTGTTCGAGGCGGTCATCGGCCTGGTCCTGATCACCTCCGCGAACCAGCTCTCGCGGCGCACGGTGGGGACCAGCCTGTGGTGAGGCCGAGCCGCTCCTACCGGGTGTTCCAGGGCGTCAACGGGGTGATCCTCAGCCTCGTCGTGGTCGTGACCCTGTATCCCTTCGTCAACATCGTCGCCCGGTCCTTCAGCGGGGAGCGGCAGATCCGCGCCGGCGAAGTGACGTTGTGGCCGAAGGGGTTCAACCTCACCACGTACAAGATCGTGTTCCAGGACTCGATGTTCTGGCGCAACTACGGCAACACCGTGTTCTACACGGTCGTCTCCACCGCCGTCGCGATGATCCTGACGACCTGTTACGCGTACGTCCTGTCGAAGAAGCACCTCAAGGGCCGCACCGCGCTGGTCGGCATCGCCGTGTTCACCATGTTCTTCACCGGCGGTCTGATCCCCAACTACGTGCTGATCACCACCCTCGGCCTGAAGAACAGCGTGTGGGCGATCGCCCTGCCCAACGCGATCAGCGTCTTCAACCTGCTGGTGATGAAGGCCTTCTTCGAGAGTCTGCCGGGGGAACTGGAGGAGGCCGCGCAGATCGACGGGCTGAGCACCTACGGCATCCTGCTCAGGGTCGTGCTGCCGCTGTCCAAGGCGGTCGTCGCGACGATGGTCCTGTTCTACTCGGTGTCCTTCTGGAACTCCTGGTTCAGCGCGTTCCTCTACATGGACAGCTCGGACCTGATGCCGGTCACCGTCTATCTGCGGAACATGATCCTGGGCGCCACCGGCGGCTCCAACGCCGGCGCCGGCACCGAGCAGCTCAGCCAGGTCGGCGCGAACATCCAGGCGGTGACCATCGTGCTCACCTCGCTGCCGATCCTCTGCGTGTACCCGTTCGTCCAGCGCTACTTCGTCTCGGGCGTGATGCTCGGCGCCGTCAAGGGCTGATCCCCCCGACTCACCCAAGGAACAAGGGAGTTCCCGTGAAGAACGCAGGAGAACTGTCGCGGCGTCAGATCCTGGCGGCCGCCGGCTTCATCGGTCTCGCCGGCCTCACCGGCTGCGGCAGCGGCGACGACGGCGGCGACAGCAAGGACCTCTCGAAGAAGCAGAACGGCGCGATGAAGGAGTACCGCGCCGGGCAGCGGTTCAAGGCCGCCAAGCCGCTGTCCTTCTCGATGCTGCACAACGACAACCCGGTCTACCCCTACAAGAGCAGCTGGCAGTTCTGGAAGGAGGTCACCAAGCGCACCGGCGTCACCCTGAAGCCGCTCGACGTCCCGCTCGCCGACTACGAGAAGAAGCGCAGCGTCCTCATCGGCGCGGGCGACGCCCCCTTCCTGATCCCCAAGACGTACCACCCGGGCGAGGTCCCCTTCGTCTCCTCCGGCGCGATCCTGCCGGTCAGCGAGTACGTGCACCTCATGCCCAACTACCAGGACAAGGTGAAGAGGTGGAAGCTCGAACCCGAGCTCGACTCCATCCGCCAGTCCGACGGGAAGTACTACCTGCTGCCCGGCCTGCACGAGAAGCCCAAGGCCGGCTACTCCCTCTCCTTCCGCACGGACGTCCTCGACAGGCTCGGCCTCGCCCTGCCCGGCACCTGGGACGAGGTGTACTCGGTCCTGAAGGCGCTCAAGGCGGAGTACCCCGACAAATACCCGTGGACCGACCGCTGGAGCGTCAACACCCCCTTCCCCTGCGGTGCGTTGTTCCAGTACCTCGGCCAGTCCTACGGGGTGAAGGCGGGCTGGGCGTACGACAACCTCAGCTTCGACACCAAGGCGCAGAAGTTCGTCTTCACGGCCACGCAGGACAACTACCGGGCGATGGTCGAGTACTTGAGGAAGATCGTCGCGGAGAAGCTGCTCGACCCCGAGAGCTTCACCCAGCAGGACGACCAGGCGACGCAGAAGCTGCTGGCCGAGAAGTCGTACGTCATCAGCGCCAACCCGCAGGAGCTGGTGCAGAACTACCGCTACAACCTGGAGAAGCAGGTCAAGGGCTCGAAGATCGAGATGGTCCCGGTGCCGCTCGGACCGGCGGGCCCGGTCGTCCTCGGCGGGGTCCGGCTGGAGAACGGGATCATGGTCTCCAGCAAGGCCCTCAGGAGTGACAGCTTCGTCGCGATGATGCAGTTCGTGGACTGGCTCTGGTACTCGGACGAGGGCCAGAAGCTGTGCAAGTGGGGTGTCCAGGGCGTCACTTACACCGAGTCCGGCGGCAGCTACAAGCTGAAGCCCGGCATCTCCCTCATGGGCTCAGACCCGGACGCCCCGAAGGACCTCCAGAAGGACTTCGGCTTCTTCAACGGCGTCTTCACCTACGGCGGCAGCTGGGAGCTGGTCTCCTCCAACTTCGGCCCGGACGAGAAGAAGTTCCAGGACGCGATGTCCCAGCGCGAGGAACTGCCCATCGACCCCGCCCACCCCCTTCAGTCCGTGGAGCAGGAACAGGCCACCCTCTGGGACACCCCGCTCAAGGACCACACCATCCAGAACACCCTGAAGTTCGTCCTCGGCAAGCGGCCGATGTCCGAATGGGACGCCTTCGTCACCGAGTTGAAGGCGAAGAACCTCCAGCAGCTCGTCGACCTGCACAACAAGGCCTACGACCGGTTCAAGAAGGAGAACGGATGATCCACGTCCCCGCCGAGCCGACCGGTGAACTCTCCGACGCCTGGCGCCACTGCGTCGGCACCGGCCGCATCGAACTCGCCCTGCGCCGCGACTACCAGGACTCGCTGCGGCTGCTCCAGGACGAGATCGGCTTCCGGTACATCCGCGGGCACGGCCTGCTGAGCGACGGCATGGCGGTCCACCGGCCCTACGAGTGGCAGGGCGCCCGGCACGTCCACCACTCGTTCACCTACGTCGACCAGGTCGTCGACGCCTACCTCGACCTCGGCATCCGGCCGTTCCTCGAACTGGGCTTCATGCCCGAGGAGTTGGCGTCGGGCAAGCAGACGGTCTTCTGGTGGAAGAGCAACGTCACCCCACCCCGGTCGCACGAGGAGTGGGCGGACCTGGTCCGCGCGACCGTCGCCCACCTCGTCGACCGCTACGGCCTCGACGAGGTGCGCACCTGGCCCATCGAGGTGTGGAACGAACCCAACCTGGCCGACTTCTGGGAGAACGCGGACGAACAGGCGTATCACCGGCTGTACGAGGTGACGGCGGCCGCGGTGAAGGAGGTCGACGCCGGGTTGCAGGTCGGCGGCCCGTCGCTCTCGCCCGGGGCGGACGACTGGCTCGGCCGCTTCGCCGAGTTCGCCGAACGCCGGGACGTGCCCGTCGACTTCGTGTCCAAGCACGCCTACACCTCGGGCCCGGCGGACCATGTGCCCTTCGGCACCCATCAGACGCTGGCGCCCGCACAGGACCTGCTGGACCAGTTCGCCACGCCCCGGGACCTGCTGAAGGGCACCCGGCTCGGCGGACTGCCCGTCCACATCACGGAGTTCAACTCCTCCTACCGCCCCGACAACCCCGTCCACGACACCGCCTTCCACGCCGCCTACCTGGCCCCCGTCCTGGCGCACGGCGGCGACCACGTCGACTCCTTCTCCTACTGGACGTTCAGCGACATGTTCGAGGAGGCCGGTCCGCCGACCGCGCTCTTCCACGGCGGCTTCGGACTGCTCACCCACCGGCAGGTGAAGAAGCCGACGTACCACCTGTACGCGTTCATGGCACGCATGGGCCCCCAGCTGCTCGCCCGCGGCGACGACCATCTGGTCACCCGGCACACGGACGGCCGTGTCACCGTCCTCGCCTGGGCACCGGTCGACGCGACCGGGGAGACGCCGGGGCCGGAGCGGCACCGGCTGAAGCTGTCGGTACCGCTGAAGGACGCGGGGGAGGCCTTCGTGCGACGGTCCAGCGTGGACGAGGAGCACGGCAACGCCCGCACGGCCTGGCAGCGGATGGGCAGCCCCCGCTCCCCACGCCCGCACCAGCTCGACGTGCTCCACGAGGCGGCCGAGCCCGGCCGACGTCATCTGCGGCTGCCGGTGGCGGACGGCCGGGTGGAGCTGGACCTGACGCTGAGCCGTCACGAGGTGACGTTGGCCGAGGTCAGCGCGGTCGTGGACGAGGCCCCCGCGTGGGCGGACGAGCGCCGACTGCTCGGCGGGGAGCCGCGATGACCCCCCGAACGGATCCGCGATGAGCACACCGTCGTCCGCCGCCTTCGGTGCCGGCTCCCTCTCCCGCGCCGCCGCCCTCATCCACACCCTCCTCACGGTCGAGGCCCTCTTCCTGGCCGCCGCGAGCCCCGGTCTCGCGGGCCTCCTCCTGCTGGGCGCCGACCCGTCGAACCTCCCCCTGGCCGCCGTATGCCTGCTCCCGCTCGGCCCGGCCGCCTCCGCCGCCGTCTACGCCGTCCACCACCGCGACCGCGACCTCACCGACCTCCACCCGGCCCGCGCCTACCGGCGCGGCTGGCGGCTCAACGCGCTCCCCGCGCTGCGACTGTGGGCGCCGCTGCTGGCCTGGCTCACGGTCATCGCGTTCACACTCACCCACTTCTCCGCGTCCGGGCTGCCCGGCTGGTGGGCGGTCCTGCTCGGCGCGATCGGGGCCGGTTCGCTGCTCTGGGGAGCGCACGCGCTCGTCCTGACCTCCCTCTTCAGCTTCCGCACCCGCGACACCGCCCGCCTCGCCGCGTACTTCCTGTTCCGGCACGGGCGTGCCACCCTCGCCGCCGGCTCGCTGCTCGTCCTGTCCGCCGCGGGGACCGCCCTGCTGACCGAGGCCCTGCCCGCCCTGCTGGCCGCCCCGCTCCTGCTGTCCCTGCTGCACGGCAGCCGCGCGGTGATCGCCGAGACCGAGAGGGACTTCACCGCATGACCGGCAAGATCCCGTACGGCGGTGACTACAACCCCGAGCAGTGGCCGCGGGACGTCTGGGACGAGGACCACCGCCTCTTCACCCGGGCCGGCATCGACACCCTCACCGTCGGCGTCTTCTCCTGGTCGCTCACCCAACCCGCCGAGGAGACCTACGACTTCACGGTCCTCGACCGCGTCCTCGACCGCGCCGCCGCCGAGGGCCGCCAGGTCTGCCTGGCCACCGGCACCGCCGCCCTCCCGCCCTGGCTCGCGAAGAAGTACCCCGAGGTCAACCGCACCGACTTCGAGGGCCGCCGGCACCGCTACGGCCAACGCCACAACTTCTGCCCCAGCTCACCCGCCTACCGCCGACTGTCCACCGCGATGGCCGGACGCCTCGCCGAACGCTACGCCGACCACCCGGCGTTGCTCGCCTGGCACATCAACAACGAGTACGGCGGCGCCTGTTACTGCGAGCGGTGCGCGGACGCCTTCCGCGACTGGCTCCGCGACCGGTACGCCACGCTGGACGCCCTCAACGACGCCTGGTGGACCACCTTCTGGTCGCACCGCTACACCGACTGGGCCGAGATCGAACCGCCCAGCGCCCTCACCGAGCACTGGCGGGGCCCCGACCACACCGCCTTCCAGGGCATCACCCTCGACTACTTCCGCTGCACCACCGACGCACTGCTCGGCTGCTTCCTCGCCGAGAAGGAGGCGATCCGGCGGTACGACCCGGAGACCCCCGTCACCACCAACTTCATGGGCATGTTTCGCCCCCTCGACTACCACCGCTGGGCACCCCACCTCGACTTCGCGTCCTGGGACAGCTACCCGCCCCTCGACGCCCCGCCCACCTGGCCCGCCCTGGCCCACGACCTGATGCGCGGCCTCAAGGACGGCGCCCCGTTCTGGCTCATGGAGCAGACGCCGTCGACGACCGCCTCCCGGGACGTGAACCCCCTGCGCAGACCCGGCGAGTTACGCCTCGCCACCTTCCAGGCGATCGCCCACGGTGCCGACGCCGCCCTCTACTTCCAGATGCGCGCCTCCCGCGGCGCCTGCGAGAAGTACCACGGGGCGGTCATCGGGCACGCGGGCCGGGACGACACCCGCGTGTTCGGAGAAGTCGCCGACCTGGGAAAGGAGTTGGGGCTCCTGGGTGACACGACCCTGGGCGCCCGCACCACCGCCCGCACCGCTCTGCTCTTCGACTGGGACAGCTGGTGGGCCCTGGATATCTCCGACGGCCCCTCCCGGCTGGTCAAGTACCAGGAGGTCGTCCACACCTACTACCGCGCTGCCCGCGAGGCCGGCGCCGACGTGGACGTCGTACCGCAGACCGCCGACCTGACCGCGTACGACGTGGTCCTCGCCCCCGTGCTCCACATGGTCAAGGGCGACCTCGCCGGCCGCCTCGAAGCCGTCGCCGCTCGGGGCGGCAGCGTCCTGACGACCTTCCTCTCCGGCCGCGTCGACGCACACGACCGCGCGTTCCTCACCGACGTCCCCGGCCCGCTCGCCCCCCTCATGGGCGTCCGCGTGGACGAATGTGATGCACGGCAGCCTGAAATCGCCCAGTCCATACCGGAGTTGGGGTCCGAGGCACGCCTCGTCTTCGAGATCGTCCAGCCGCGCGGCGCCGAGCCGGTCGCCACGTACGGCGGCGACTTCTACGCGGGCACACCGGCGGTGACCCGCAACGCCTGGGGGGACGGCGAGGCCTGGTACGTCGCCACGGCCCTCGACCAGCCCGGTGTCGACCAGGTGATCCGCCGCATCCTCACCCGTCACGACCTGCTCGGCCCGTACGCCGACCACCCGGCCGTGGAGACCGCGACCCGCGTCGCCCCCGACGGCACCCGCATCCTCTTCGTCCTCAACCACGCGACGGAAGCGGCCCCCTTGACCGCCCCCGCCACGGTCACCGACCTCCTCACCGGAAAGCGGGCCGAGAAGGGCGCCCCCCTGGCCCTCGACCCCCTCGGCGTGGCCGTGCTGCGGCTGCTCAGTTGATGACGACGACACGTGCCCAGGACGGCGGGGTGTCCGGGACGTAGTCCGGGTCGTGCTCGTTCACGCCCCGCGCGGGACGCGGGAAGAGCCCGACGACGGTCCGGCAGGGCGGGGCCTCGGACGGCCAGGGGGTCTGGCCGTCCGTCAGCGCGACGATCACGTCCGGGCGGGGGTGGGAGCGCAGTGCCCGGGTGAAGCCCGAGCGCAGGTCCGTCCCTCCGCCGCCGATCAGTTCGATGTCCTCGGCGCGGCAGAGCGGGGCGGCGAGTCCGGCCGCCGCGTCGCAGGAGATCACCGAGACCAGGTCGCGCCGGCCGCCCACGGCCCGTGCGATCGCCGCCACCTCCAGCAGCGCGCTGCCCAGCTCGGCATCGCTCACCGAACCGGAGGTGTCGATCACCACGCACACCCGGGGCGGGGTGCGGCGCAGACTCGGCAGTACCACCCCGGGGACGGCGGCCGAGCGGCGGGACGGACGACGGTACGTGTGGTTCTCGCCCACCCCCGGCGCACCCGCCGCCGAGCGGATCGCCGCGCCCAGCAACTGCCGCCAGGGCTGCGGCGGATGGAACGCCTCGTCGGCCCAGCGTCGCCAGCCCTCCGGAGCCTCGCCCGGCCGCCCCTTGATCCCCTCGGCGACCCGGAAGCGCACGGCGTCGCGCTGCTGCCGGGTCAGCCCGTTCGCCCCGTCGGGGCCCAGTTCCCAGGGCCGCGCCTGTCCGTCGGCACCACTGCCGCAGTCCAGCCAGGCGAGGTCCGCGGCGAGCCCGGACATCGACGACGTGCGCAGGTATTCCTCCATGAGGAGGCCGTTGTCCAGGCCCAGCAGTGACGGCAGGACCGCGCCGAGGGGGTGGGGCAGGCCGTCGCCGTAGATGTCGTCGTTGATCTCGAAGTCGGCGGCGATGTTGCGGCGCAGCCTCTCGCCGGGGCCGTACTCCTCGTTCTCCCGTGCGTAGCGCTCGCCCCTGCCGTGGTGGTCCCGGAGGAGATGGGACACCTCGTGCACCCAGACGCCGGCCAGTTCCTCGACCGGCATGCGGGCCACGAAGGCGGGGGAGACGTAGCAGCGCCAGTGCGCGTCGACCGCCATCGTCGGCACGGACCGGTCCTCGACGACGTGGAGCGCGAAGAGGGCGACGGCGAGGTAGGGGCGGACCTTGACGGCGTGGAGGCGGGCGGCGAGCAACTTCTCCATGTCCAGGGGGAGTTGTGAGGCCTCGCCGCCGGTCCTCGGCGGCTGTGTCAGCGTCGCCCGCACCGGGCGCGGTGGGGGAGGCGGCGGCATGGGGCGCGGTACGGGCCGACCCGCAGCCCTCGTCATCGACCCGCCCCCAGCCCGGCCTCGACCCGCTCCACCGACCGTTCCGCCCGGTCGGCGATCCCGACCACCTTGGCCAGCCGTTCCACCGCCGCCGGCACCTCCCACTCGTCGCGCCGCAGCCCGGCCAGCGCCTTGGCCGGGGCGACCAGCAGATCCGGGGCGCCGGTCTCCATGGCCCGGACCAGCACCGCCCAGCCCGCCTCCCAGCGCTCCCGTTCCGGCCGGGCGCCGACCGCCGCGACCACCGCCTCCAGCGCGGCCTGCCGCAGGTCGCCGCGCTCGGGCAGCTCGGCGGCCGGCGGGTCGGCCAGCAGTGACTCCGGGTCCGGGAGGTCCATCCGGTCGAGGTGGGCGAGCAGTTCGAGGCCCGGCCCGTCACCGACCGCACCCCGCACCAGCAGCGCCAGCACCTCACGGGAGACGTCGGCCGCCGTGCCGAAGGCGAGCAGGGTCAGCGCGGTCTCCCAGCTGCGCGGCGAGGGCCAGGCTCCACCGCGCCTCGTCTCGGTGCTCGGGAGCCGGTGGATCAGCGTCGGCCGGGCGTGCAGGAAGCCGCAGACCGCGCGCCGCGCGAACGCCACCGCCTCCGCCAGCCGCGCCGGCTCCAGCCGGGGCAGTTCGGCCCGGGGCCACACCCCGCCGAGGCCCCGCACCACCACCTCCCGGTCGTGCACCCAGTACAGGTGCACGAACCGGTTGGCCAGCGGCGGGCTCAGCTCCCAGCCGTCCGCCGCCGACGCGCGCGGATTCGCGGCGGCCACGATCCTCACCCCCGGCGGCAGTTGGAGCGCGCCCACCCTGCGCTCCAGCACGACCCGCAGCAGCGCGGCCTGCACGGCCGGGGTGGCGGTGGACAGTTCGTCCAGGAAGAGCAGCCCCCGCCCGGCCCGGACCAGCTCCACGGCCCACTGCGGCGGAGCCATCGGCACCCCCTGCACCGCGGGGTCGTCGCCGACGATGGGCAGCCCGGAGAAGTCGGTCGGTTCGTGGACGCTGGCGATCACGGTCGTCAGCGGCAGGCCGAGGGAGTCGGCGAGCTGCGTCAGCGCCGCGGTCTTGCCGATGCCGGGCTCGCCCCACAGCAGCACGGGCAGGTCGGCCGCGACGGCGAGGGTGAGCGCTTCGAGCTGGTCGTCGGGGCGGGGCTCGGTGCTGGTGGTCCGGAGCAGCTTCAGGAGGTCGTCGGCGAGGGCGAGTTGAGGGTTGGCGGGCAGGAGGGCGTGCGAAGTCATGGGCATCACCTGAGGGGTGTGAAGGGGTCCCGAAGGGGACCTCGGAAAGGGAAGAGGATCAGACGGTGAGACCGGTACGCGGCCGGGTTCGACGGCTCAGCCTGCGGCGCATCTCGGGAGGCATCCGACGGTCGAGCCGGGGACGACGCCCCTCCTCGGCCACGTCGGCGGCGGGGTGCTCGGGGACCAGCCCCGAGCGGTAGAGGCCGTGGTCGAGGCGGCGGGCCGCGGCCGACTCCAGCTCCTCCCGGAGCGGACCGTCACGCAGCACGGCACCGGGGCCGAGCAGCCCCTCGACGACGGCCAGCGCCCCGACGACGTCGCCGTGACCGAGCCGCTCCCGCACCGCGGGCAGCTCCTCGGGGTTGCGGTGCACGGCGTCGATCGCCCGCAGACAGGGCAGGGGCGGTCCGCCGAGCGCCACCAGCAGTTCCTCGCGGCGCAGTTGGGCGGGGTCGTGATCGACCGCCGTCAGCACGCCGTCCCGCAGCGCGATCCGATGGACCTCGCCCCGGCACTCCACGCGATGCGGATCGCGCGCCGCGGCGACGGGGGCACCCTGCCCCACCTCCGCCGGGCCGTGCGCCGCCAACGCGGCGGCGACGAGCGGATGCAGCCGGTCGACCGGGACCAGTCCGGCCCGTACCAGCTCCAGATCCGGCAGCACCCGGGCCGCCGCCTCGGGCAGCACCGGCAGCGCCGCGACCTCCTGCGGAGGCGGCTCCTTGCGCAGCGGCCGGACCGTCGGCGCATGACTGTCGTCGGGCGCGACGAGCTCCAGCACGGCACGACTGCGCGGACCGAGCCGCACGGTGAAGGCCCCACGGGAAAGACCGTCGGCGCGAAACAGCACCTCCGCCTCGGCGGCCCAACGGGCCGTGGCCCACGAGGAGTCGCCGGCGAGGCACGGCACCCCCGCCCACGAGGAGTCGTCGGCGCAGCGCGACGCCAGCTCGCCGCTTCGCCCCGCATCCCACAGATGCCGGTGCAGATCGAGCCGGAAACGCCGGTCGGGATACGGATGCGGATGGTGTCCGGGATCGCTGTCCCCGGACTCCTCCCACAGCGCGAGCGCCATCCGCTGCCCGGCGTCCGCCCAGGCCGGTGGCGTCCGCACCACCAGCTGGAGCGGTACGGCACCCCGATAGCGGGCCAGGGTGAGCGTGAGGCCCGGCCGGAGCCGCCCGTCGGGGGCGATCCGAGGCATGTGCCAGCGCAGCAGATCCGGCGCCAACCGGCGCAGATCCGCACGGAGTCGGGCGGTGACTTCAGTGCCGTGACGACGACGCACGGCGCGCAGATCGAGATCGACGTCGACCCGGGCGGCGGCGCAGGCGCCCGCCCAGTCACCGGCGGTGCGCCGGACCGTCGAGGTCTCGATCATGGACAGTGGCACGGCGTACTCGCGTACGCGCTGCCACATCAACAGGCGGGTCGGAATCCCGTTCGCGAGGTGGGCTGCCATCAGCACTCACCTTGAGCGAACGAGTCCCCCAATCCGAACGAGGAGAAGTTCTTCATCGGCGGCATCATAGGCACGCCGCTCAAGATCTGTCAGTAAATAGTCCGCCCGTGCTCGTCCGGGACCCCCGACTTCCGGAAGAAGTAGCTGTTGATCTGGTCCCGCCACTCCCGCGCACTGCGCAGCTGCTCCTCGAACCGCTCGGCCACCCGCGCATGCCGCACCGGATCGACGACCCCGGCCAGCGCGTCCCACCGCCGCCGGGCCTCCGCCACCTCGTCCACGCCCTCGAAGTGCGTGTCGTAGATGTGCTGGACCACGGTCTTCCCGCTCTTCAGCACGTGCCCGTACGGCACATGATGGAAGAACAGCAGCAGCTCGTCGGGGCAGGACGCGACCGTCTCGTACACCTCGGCCCACCGTTTGCCGTACTGCCCCGCGTACCCGGTGCCGGACGCCACACTGCGATCCACGCCCACGCCGTCCCGGTCAGCGAAGTGGTAGGTCCCCCACGGGCTGTACTCGTAGCCGTCCACGCTCGGCCCGTAGTGATGCCCCGGCTGCACCATGAAGCCCACTCCGAGGGGAGCGGTGTACTTCTCGTACGTCCGCCACGAACCCGCCATGACCGCGCGCACGCCCGCCGTGGCGTCCGCCCCGAAGGTGAGCCCGATCCACTCGTCGAGGATGCCCCCGGCGTCCGCGTCCGGCCGCCAGGCCAGCCGCCCGAAGGTGTAGAGATTGGCCTGCGCCAGCGGATGCCCGGTCCAGAACGGGTCGTCGCCGACGTTCGACACGGCGACGAGTCCGCCGCGCGCCAACTCCCCGACGGGCGACCCCTCTTCCGGCTCGAACCGCAGCACCTCGCTCCACATCGGCCCCAGCCAGCACACATGCCGCTGCTGCCCGGTGTACTCCTGCGTGGCCTGCAACTCCACCGCGAGCCGCGTCCCCGGCATCGCACCGATCAGCGGCGACACGGGTTCCCGTACCTGGAAGTCCATCGGCCCGTGCTTCACCTGGAGCACGGCGTTCGCCGCGAACTCCCCGTCCAGCGGCGTGAAATGGTCGTACGCGGCCCGCGCCCGGTCGGTCGTGCGGTCCCGCCAGTCCTGGTGGTGGTCGTAGACGAACGCCCGCCAGTGCACGGTGCCGCCGTACGGCTCCAGCGCGGCGGCCAGCAGGTTGGCCCCGTCGGCGTGACTGCGGCCGTACGCGAACGGGCCGGGCTGACCCTCCGAGTCGGCCTTCACCACGTACCCGCCGAAGTCGGGGATCGCCTCGTGGACCCGCGCGGTCGCCGCCGCCCACCACCTCCGCACCTCCGGATCGAGCGGATCGGCGGTGGCGAGCCCGCCGAGCACGATCGGCGCCGCGAAGGTGACCGACAGATGGGTCCGGATGCCGTACGCCCTGAACACCCCTGCCAGTGCGGCGACTTCACTGATCCGGTCGGTCAGCAGCCGCGCCTCGGCCTCGTGCACATTGACGTTGTTCACGGCCACGGCGTTGATCCCGCAGGACGCCAGCAGCCTGCCGTACGCGGCCACCCGGTCCAGATCGCCGCGCGCCCGCCCGTCCTCCCAGAACAGCGAGCCGCCCGCGTAGCCCCGCTCCACCTGGCCCATGACCGGGTGCACGGCCACGTTGTCCCAGTGGTCCAGCATGCGCAGTCCCACCGCCGGACGATGGGTCTCCCGCACCGGTTCGCCGAGGAACGCCTCCTCGCCGAGCCGGACGGCATGGAAGAAGCCGTACAGCAGCCCGCGCGCGCCGGACGCGGTGACGGTGGCCCGTCCGTCGCCGCGTTCGTAGGTGAACCCCTCGGCGTCGTCGGGGCTGAAGGAGTCGTCGAGCTCCAACAGCAGGTCATACGGCCCGGGTTCGCGCGAGACACCGCCCCCGTACCGCGCGCACGCGGCCACCAACTCGCCGTGCACCGTGTCCACCAGGAGACCCGAGCCGCGGAGCACCGTCCGCCGGGTGCCGATCGGCCGGAACACCCCGTCCGGCAGCCAGGCCGGATCGACACCCTGCATGATTCCTCCAACGATCCTGCTCAGCCGAGCAGTTCGAGTTCCGACACCACCGCCTCACCGTCGAGAACCAGGCGGTACTTCCCGTACGTACCCGGAGACCCCACGGTGAACGCCCGTGTCTGCCGGTCCCAGGCGAAGGACTCCCCGGACCGCCGGTCGAGGGTCTCCCACGTGGTGCCGTCGTCCGACCCCTGGAGCGTCCAGCCGGTCGGCGTCTTCGTGCGGTCCCCGGCCGAAGTCACCGTGTACTGCACGCCCTTGACCGGTCCGGACACCGGAAGGTCCACCGAGGTCACGGAGGCCTCGGTCGCCGACGTGTCGTCGAACAGCGCCCCTTCGCCCTTCAGCACATCGCTCCGCGGGCTCGGCACCTCGTCGTCCCGCGTGATCGACACGGGCGCCGAGTCCTTGCCCCACGTCGACGGCCGCGGACCCATGTCGAAGTCGAGCACCGCCCCCTTCGCGAGCAGCGTGTGCGGGAGCGAAGTCGACGACCAGGAACGCCCGTTGACCCGCAGGCCCTGGACGTACACGTTCCGGGCGCTGTTCTTCGGCGCCCGCACCACCAGGTCCCTGCCGTTCTCCAGGTGGACGGTCGCCTTGGTGAACAGCGGTGACCCGACGGCGTATTCGCCGCTCCCCATCACCAGCGGGTAGAAGCCCAGCGCGGAGAACAGGTACCAGGCCGACTGCTCGCCGTTGTCCTCGTCGCCGTGGTAGCCCTGCCCGATGTCGCTGCCGACGTACAGCCGGGACAGCACCTCGCGGACGTCGCGCTGGGTCTTCCACGGCTGACCGGCCGCGTCGTACATGTAGGTCACGTGGTGGGCGACCTGGTTGGAGTGCCCGTACATGCCCATCCGCACGTCCCGCGCCTCGGTCATCTCGTGGATGACCCCGCCGTAGGAGCCGACGAAGTCGGGGGAGGCGGTCTCCGGGGTGGCGAAGTACGTGTCGAGCTTGTCCGCCAACCCCGCTCGGCCGCCGTACAGGTTGGCGAGTCCGCGGGAGTCCTGCGGGGCGGTGAAGGCGTACCCGTATCCGTTGGTCTCGGTGTAGTCGTACCCCCAGACCCGCGGGTCGTACGCCGAGGACTCCACACGCCAGTTCCCGGTACGGTCCCGGCCCTGGAAGAAGCCGGCCTTCGGGTCGAAGAGGTTCACATAGCCCCGCGCCCGGTTGAGGAAGTACGCGGACTCCTCGGCGTACCGCCGCTCACCCGTCTTCTCGTACAGCGCCCGGCCCATCCGCGCGATGCCGTAGTCGTTGAGGTAGCCCTCCAGCGCCCAGGACAGGCCTTCGTGCGTCTCGGTGCTCGTGTAGCCGAGGAAGGGCGAGGTCTCCATGCCCTTGCGGCCCACGCCCGACATCGGCGGCACGACCGTGGCGTTCTTCACGGCCGCGTCGTACGCCGCCTCGGCGTCGAAGTCGACGCCCTTGACGTAGGCGTCGGCGAAGGCGACGTCCGAGGAGGTGCCGGTCATCAGGTCGGCGTAGCCGGGGGAGGACCAGCGCGAGGTCCAGCCGCCGTCCTTGTACTGCTGCACGAACCCGTCGACCAGCTCACCCGCCTGACTGGGCGTCAGAAGTGAGTACGCCGGCCAGGTGGTCCGGTACGTGTCCCAGAAGCCGTTGTTGACGTACACCTTGCCGTCGACGATCTTCGCGCCGGTGTGCGTCGGGGTGTCGGGTCCCGGCATGGGCGAGAAGGGGGAGGCGTACTTGTCCTCCGAACCCACCTTCTCGAAGCCCGAGTTGGGGTACAGATACAGCCGGTACAGGCTGGAGTACAGGGTCGTCAGCTGGTCCGGCGTCGCGCCCTCGACCTCCACCCTGCCGAGCAGCCGGTCCCACTGCCGCTGCGCCCGGTCCCGTACGGTCTCGAAGGCGGTACCGTCCGGGATCTCCTGGCGCAGGTTGTCCTTCGCCTGGTCGAGGCTGATGAGCGAGGTCGCCAGCCGCAGCGTGACCGTCGGGGCGTCGAACCGCAGGTATCCCTTCACCCCCTGCGAGGCACCCTCCTTCACCGGCCGGTCGAAGACGCCGTAGACGAAGAGCCGCGTCGCGCCCGTGGACAGCCCGGACTTCACGTCCGAGTAGCCGGTGATCACCCCCGCCGCCTTGTCGAGCGTCAGCCCCGCCTGATCGGTGACGTTGTCGAAGAGGACGCTCGCGTCGTCGCCCGGGTAGCTGAAGCGGAGCACCGCCGCGTGGTCGGTCGGCGCCATCTCCGCCTTCACGCCGTTCTCGAACCGCACCCCGTAGTAGTAGGGCCGCGCGGTCTCGTTCTCGTGCCGGAAGGCCAGCTCCCGCGCCTCCCGGCCGGTGTCCGGGACGCCGGCCGCCGCCGACGGCATCACCTGGAAGGTCTGCCGGTCACCCATCCAGGGGCTCGGCTCATGACTCGCGCTGAACGCCTGGATCGTCGGCAGGTTGTCGTCGTTGTTGCCCCGCGCGTAGTCGTACAGCCAGCTCAGCGAGCCCGCGTTGGTCACCGGGGTCCAGAAGTTGAAGCCGTGCGGCACGGCCGTCGCCGGGAAGTTGTTGCCGCGCGAGAAGCCGCCGCTGGAGTTGGTGCCGCGGGTCGTCAGCGCGTAGTCGGACAGATGGGCCTTCGGCCGCTCCGGCGCGACCGGCTCGATCCGCACGTCGTCCAGCCAGCCACGGAACCTCGCCGGCCCGCGCGGGGAGTCGTACGCCACCAGGATCCGGTCGACGGTCTTCCCGGCCGCGACCGACCCGATCCGCGAGGCCACGCTGTTCCACTGGTTGACGTACAGCACCTTCGCGGCCCCCTGGGCCTGCGGCGACAGCCCGAACCCGTGCTGGTCCGTCGCCCCGAGCCCGCTCAGATAGGTGCCGTCGGTGAAGGCCAGGTCCACCGCCACGTTCGTGGCGTCGTAGTCCCGGTCGCCGTCCGCCATCGACGGGAAGACGCGGTAGGACAGCCGGGTGTCCGGGCGGACGGCGACATTCACGTCGTAGACCTTGTTGTACGAGTACGCCCGCCCGTCCGCCGTGTGCCGCCCCGCGTACCGCAGCGCCCGCCGGCCGGTGAACCCGGCGCGTGCCTTCGCCGTCGGCGAGCCGCTCGGGCCGCGGTCGACCAGCGAGAGCATGTCCTGCGGGACCGGCCCGGCGCCGCCGCCCGTGGACAGCTGCACGTCGGCGAGCTGGAGGATGCCCTCGGCGCCGTTGTTGGCCGTGATCTCCAGGCGGAAGTGCGCGTACTCCGCCGGCTCCGGGAGGTCGTACGACTTTGTCTCGAACCGTTCGTCGAACGTCTCTCCGGCGCGGGTGTCGAGGGTCTTCCAGTCCTTGCCGTCCGTCGAGCCCTGAAGGGTCCAGTCCCTCGGGTCCCGCTCGGCGTAGTCGTTGGCCGAGGTGAGGGCGTATGTGGCGATGCGGTAGGGCTTGTCGAGGTCGAACTCGGCCCAGCCGGTGGGGGCGAAGGTCAGCCATTTGGTGACCGCCTCGCCGTCGGCGAGGTTCTCCTTCACCTCGCCGCCGCCCGTGTTCTCGGCGCTCGCGCGGACGTCCGTGACGTGGTCGGTGACATTGCCCGGGATGCCGCTGCCGTAGCCGCCGTCGACACCGGAGGCACGCTCCGGGGTGCTCAGCCAGTCCGGTGCGGGGTCGTCCGCCTCGAAGGAGGAGGCGAATGCCCGGTCGGCGGCAGCCGGGGCCTCCGGCAGGGCGGCGGCCTGATGGCCGGCCGCCAGAACGAGAGCCACCGCTGTGACCATGGTCGAACACCGTCTGTGCCGCATGGACCCACACGCTCCCTGCATGTCGTGGACAACGTTGTCGACTTCGATGCGCAAGGATCAGTTGTGGTCCAAGTGGTGAACGATGTCAAGGGTGTTGGGTGTGGCGTTCAGGCGCATAATCGGTGGTTTTTCCATCGCTCGGTGCACAGCCCGCACATATTTCCGGGAGGTCTCAACTCGGAAAAGACCCATGGCCAACCTTGCATTCGATCTTGCTCCGCTGGCGGGAAGTGGACTATACCTGTCGGCACTTCACTGATCCGTGCAACCGCACGTTCGCACTTCCTGCACGACCCAGCGTGACCCGATCGCGGTGCCCGGCGAGGATCCGGTTCACCGCCTGAGTCCTGGAGAAGGCGAGGACTTGAGCATGGGATCCACTTCCGCCGAGAACGACAAAGGCTCCGTCGGCCGCCGTGATCTGATCAAGCGGTCCGCCGCACTCGGTCTGATCACCGTCCCCACGATGAGTTTCCTGTCCGCGTGTGCCAGCGGTGGCGGGGACGACGACTCCGGCAACGACACCCCCAAGGGCAAGACCACCAAGGACAACCCCTTCGGTGCCGAGAAGGGCAGCAAGCTCGACGTCGTCATCTTCAAGGGCGGCTACGGCGACAACTACGCCAAGGTGTGGGAGGCCGACTTCCAGAAGAAGCTCGGCATCACCTCCTCCCACACCGGGACGCAGGAGATCACCGGCAAGCTCCAGCCCCGCTTCAACGCGGGCACCCCGCCGGACATCGTGGACGACTCCGGCGCCCAGCAGATCAAGGTCGACGTCCTCAACAAGAACGGCCAGCTCCTCGACCTCGCCGAGGTGCTGGACGCCCCGTCGGTCGACGACCCCTCCAAGAAGGTCCGCGACACCCTGATCCCCGGCACCCTCGACCCGGGCACGTTCGAGGGCAAGGTCGTCGCCCTCAACTACATCTACACGGTCTGGGGCCTGTGGTACTCGGGCAAGCTCTTCAAGGAGAAGGGCTGGGAGGAGCCCAAGACCTGGGACGACTTCCTCGCCATCTGCACCGACGCCAAGAAGCAGGGCATCGGCGGCCTGGCCCACCAGGGCAAGTACCCGTACTACATCAACGTGGCCATCATGGACCTGATCGCCAAGACCGGTGGTCTGGACGCCATGAAGGCGATCGACAACCTCGACCCCAAGGCCTTCGTCGGCTCCGACGCGGCCCAGGCGGGCGTCGAGGCGATCTACGAGGTCGTGGAGAAGGGCCTGTTGATGCCCGGCACCAACGGCCTGACCCACACCGAGTCGCAGACCCGCTGGAACCAGTACAAGGCCGTGTTCATCACCAGCGGCTCCTGGCTGGAGAACGAGCAGCTCAAGACGACCCCGGCGGACTTCGACATGAAGTTCCTGCCGATGCCGCTGCTGCCCGACAGCAAGCTGCCCTTCGAGGCGATCCGGGCCGGTGCCGGCGAGCCCTTCATCATCCCGAACAAGGCGAAGAACCTCGCCGGGGCCAAGGAGTTCATGCGGCGCATGCTCTCCAAGGAGTGGTCGACGCAGTTCGCCAAGGAGGCCAACTCGCTGACCATCCTCAAGGACGGCGTGGACAGCGGCGTCCAGCTGCGCCCGGGGACCCAGTCCACGGTCGAGGCGTCCAAGGCGGCGGGTGACAACACCTTCCGCTACCTGTACGTCGACTGGTACAGCGAGATGGGAGCGGCGATCGAGGCCGCCTCCAACGAGCTGATGGCCAAGCGCATCCAGCCCAAGGAGTGGCTCAAGCGCGCCCAGGCCGCGGTCGACAAGCAGGCCAAGGACCCGGCCTCCAAGAAGAACCACCGGGACTGACCAACGCCGTTCCCCGGGCCGGAACCACTCCGGCCCGGGGAAGGACATCAGGGGCAGGGAACGCCAATGCGCAAAGGGCAGCACAGGTTCGTCGCGGGATTTCTGTTCGTCCCCGTGGCGCTCTATCTGATCTTCGTGATCTGGCCGTACATCCAGACGTTCGGCTATTCGCTGACCGACTGGAAGGGACAGTCGCAGACCTTCAAGTTCGTCGGCCTGGACAACTACAAGGCGCTGTTCGACGACGACGTCTTCATGCAGGCGATCTGGCACAACATCCTGTTCCTGATCTTCATCCCGGCGATCACGATCCTGCTCGCCCTGTTCTTCGCGTTCATGCTGAACGCGGGCGGGCGCAGCCGGGCCGGCGGGGTCTCGGGTGTCGCCGGATCGTCGTTCTACAAAATCGTCTACTTCTTTCCGCAGGTGCTGTCACTGGCGATCGTCGCGGTGCTTTTCAACGCCGTGTACCGCAGTGACGGCGGCGGTCTCCTCAACGGCGTCCTGATCAAACTCGGACTGGTCGACGCCCAGAATCCGATGGAATGGCTGAACGAGCCGAAACTGGTGCTGTGGATGCTGATGATCGCCGTGGTCTGGCACGGCGTCGGCTTCTACCTGGTGCTGTTCTCCGCCGCCATGCAGTCCATCCCGAAGGACATCTACGAGGCCGCCCTGATCGACGGCGCCGGCCGCAACCAGTCCTTCTTCCGCATCACCCTGCCGCTGCTCTGGGAGAGCGTGCAGACCGCCTGGGTGTACCTGGGCATCGTCGCGATGGACATGTTCGTCCTCGTCTCCTCGATGACCCAGAACATGGGCGCCTACGGCGGCGGTCCCGATCACAAGAGCGACGTGATGTCGACGGTGATGATGCGCAACTTCCAGTACTTCGGCAAGAGCGGATACGCCTGCGCCATGGGCGTCGTCATGCTGCTGCTCACCCTGGTCCTGTCCGTGGTCATGCTGCGCGCCACCCGCCGCGACCGCGTCGAGTTCTGAGCGGGAGAGATACGACGATGAGCGCACCCATCAAGGAGACGGCGGACGCCCCCGTGCGGCGGCCCGTGGCCAAGACCCCGGCCCGCCCCGGCGACGAACGCAGCGAGGGCGTGGTCCTGAACGTCTTCTCGCACGGCTTCCTCGCCCTGTGGGCCCTGCTGATCATCCTGCCCCTGCTCTGGCTCGTCCTGAGCTCCTTCAAGACCGACGGCCAGATCGGCGGCTCGGCCTTCGGCTGGCCGCAGAACTGGTCGCTGGACGTCTTCGGACGGGCCTGGGACAAGGGGATCGGCGACTACTTCCTGAACACCGTCATCGTGCTGGTCTTCTCGGTGCCGCTGACGATGCTGTTCGGCTCGATGGCGGCCTACGTGCTGGCCCGCTACGAGTTCTGGGGCAACCGGTTCCTGTACTACTTCTTCGTGGCCGGCGCGATGTTCCCGGTGTTCCTGGCCCTCGTCCCGCTGTTCTTCATGGTCAAACGGCTGGACATGCTGAACACCTACCAGGGGCTGATCCTGGTGTACGTCGCCTACTCGATGCCGTTCACGGTCTTCTTCATGCACGCCTTCTTCCGGACCCTGCCCACGGCCGTCTTCGAGGCGGCGATCCTGGACGGTGCCTCGCACAGCCGCACCTTCTTCCAGGTGATGCTGCCGATGGCGAAGCCGGGTCTGGTCAGCGTCGGCATCTTCAACACCCTCGGCCAGTGGAACCAGTTCATCCTGCCGACGGTCCTCATGCAGCCGCAGAGCGGTGACGATCCCGAGCGCTACGTCCTCACCCAGGGCCTCATCCAGCTCCAGCAGCAACAGGGGTACGCCTCCGACCTCCCGGTGCTTTTCGCCGGTGTGACCATCGCGATGATCCCGATGCTGGTCGTCTATCTGTCCTTCCAGCGCCAGGTGCAGGCGGGCCTTACGTCCGCGACCTTGAAGTAGCGCTCCGAGAGCGCCCGTGAGCGCACCGTCCCCGCCCCTGGTGACGGTGCGCCGAGGCGTGTCCACAGGCCCGGAAACTGTTCAACCTCTTGACGGGAGGCGACCCGAACGGCTCAGCTTAGAGTTCACTAGTTGGACATAGACGGGGCCTCATCGATGCGGTCCCGCGCGCAGGAGGTCGTCGTGGAGACTCCGGGGTCGCAGTCGTCGCTGCACCGAGCCAACCTGGAACGGGTCGTCCGGGCCGTCCGGCTGGCCGGGTCGCTCACCCAGGCGGAGATCGCACGGACCACGGGTCTGTCCGCGGCCACCGTCTCCAACATCGTCCGGGAGCTCAAGGACGGCGGAACCGTCGAGGTCACGCCCACGTCGGCGGGTGGCAGGCGGGCCCGCAGCGTCTCGCTCAGCGGCGACGCCGGCATCGTCATCGGCGTCGACTTCGGCCATACGCACCTACGGGTCGCCGTCGGCAATCTGGCCCACCAGGTGCTGGCCGAGGAGTCCGAGCCGCTGGACGTGGACGCCTCCTCCACGCAGGGCTTCGACCGGGCCGAAGAGCTGGTCAACCGCCTGATCGCAGCAACGGGCGTGGACCGTTCGAAGATCGCCGGCGTGGGCCTCGGCGTCCCCGGCCCGATCGACCTGGAGTCCGGCTCGCTGGGCTCCTCCGCGATCCTGCCGGGCTGGATCGGCACCAAGCCCGCCGAGGAGCTGGGAGGCCGCCTGGGCGTCCCCGTGCACGTCGACAACGACGCCAACCTGGGTGCCCTCGGCGAGATGGTCTGGGGCAGCGGCAGAGGCGTCAGAGACCTGGCGTACATCAAGGTCGCGAGCGGTGTCGGCGCCGGTCTGGTCATCGACGGCAAGATCTACCGGGGCCCGGGTGGCACAGCGGGAGAAATCGGGCATATTACTCTTGATGAATCCGGACCGGTCTGCCGCTGTGGAAACCGGGGCTGCCTGGAGACCTTCGCGGCCGCGCGCTATGTGCTGCCGCTCCTCCAGTCCAGTCACGGCACGGACCTGACGATGGAAGGCGTCGTGCGGCTGGCCAGGGACGGAGACCCTGGCTGCCGTCGGGTGATCGCCGACGTCGGCCGCCATATCGGCAGTGGAGTGGCCAATCTCTGCAATCTCCTGAACCCGAGCAGGGTGGTCCTCGGTGGTGATCTCGCCGAGGCGGGCGAGCTGGTTCTCGGGCCCATCAGGGAGTCCGTCAGCCGCTACGCCATTCCCAGCGCGGCACGTCAACTCACCGTTCTCCCCGGGGCACTTGGAGGCCGTGCGGAGGTGCTCGGAGCACTCGCCCTCGCGCTCAGCGAGATGGGTGATTCGACCCTTTTGGACGGCACGCTGCACTCAGCGGCTCCTGCCTTCACTTAGAGAACGAAACCCGCCGTTGCCAACCCGTTAAGTATTTACTTCTTGACGTCGCACGTGTGGCCGAGTTGACTTCCAGCCACCTCGGCCGCAACGACGCGGCCTCGTCAGGGAGGTTTCTGAAGTGAACACGCTTATGCGTCGTGCGGCTGTCCCCGTTCTGGTCTCGGCCCTCGCCCTCACGGCCGCCGCTTGCGGCAAGGCCGGCGACGACAACGACTCCGACAGCGGCAGCAGCAGCGGCTCCGGCAACAAGTCGATCGGCCTGCTCCTGCCCGACAGCGTCACCACGCGGTACGAGCAGTTCGACAAGCCGCTGTTCGAGGCAAAGGTCAAGGAGCTGTGCTCCGACTGTTCCGTCTCCTACGCGAACGCCGGAGCGGACGCGGCCAAGCAGGCCCAGCAGGTCAGCACCATGGTCACCAAGGGCGTCAAGGTCATCGCGATCTCCGCCCAGGACTCGGCCGCCATCAAGTCCTCGATCGACGCCGCGGTCAAGAAGGGCGTCAAGGTCATCGCGTACGACCGTCTGGCCCAGGGCCCGGTCTCCGCGTACGTCTCCTTCGACAACGAGAAGGTCGGCCAGCTCCAGGGCCAGGCCCTGCTCGACTCGCTCGGCTCCAAGGCGACCCCGAAGGCCAAGGTCGTCATGATCAACGGTGACGACGCCGACCCGAACGCCGCGCTGTTCAAGAAGGGCGCCCACAGCGTCCTCGACGGCAAGGTCGACATCGCCTACGAGCAGTCCGGCCTGTGGAAGGACTCGATCGCCGCGCAGAAGATGAAGGCGGCCATCACCCAGCTGGGCGCCAAGAACATCGCGGGCGTCTACGCCGCCAACGACGGCATGGCCGGTGGTATCGCCACCACCCTCAAGGGCGCCGGCATCTCCGGCATCCCGCTGACGGGCCAGGACGCCGAGCTCGCCGGTATCCAGCGCATCGTCGCCGGCACCCAGTCCAGCACGGTCTACAAGGCCTTCAAGCCCGAGGCCGACGCCGCCGCCCAGCTCGCGGTCAACCTGGTCGAGGGCAAGAGCATCGACGACCTCGCCACCACGACCATGACCAACGGCTCCGGCAACAAGGTCCCGTCGCAGCTGCTGACCCCGGTCTCCGTCACCGTGAAGAACATCAACGACACGGTGGTCAAGGACAAGCTGTACACCGTCGACCAGATCTGCACCTCGGCCTACGCCGCCGCGTGCAAGAAGGCCGGCCTGCAGTAACCCACCGCCTTCGGGGGCGTGCCTGAGCCACGGCACGCCCCGTCGGCAGGTACCAGCCCCTCCGGCGCCCACCCCGCCTCCATACCCCGCTGCGGGGCGGGCGCCGGACGGAAACATCGTGTGCGCGCCCGTTGCCAACTCGGCCGGACTGCGCGCAAGTTCATCTAGTAAATCGTGCTTCGAGCACATCCTCCGCGCCTTACCCCAAGCGCGGCATCCCCGCCGGTCAGGCGGCGAAGGAGATGGTTCACGTGTCCGCTACGCCCGTGCTGGCGTTGCGCGGAGTCTCCAAGCGATTCGGTGCGGTGCAGGCACTCACCGACGTCGAACTGGAGGTCCACGCCGGAGAAGTGGTCGCCCTGGTGGGCGACAACGGCGCAGGAAAGTCCACGCTGGTCAAGACGATCGCCGGTGTCCACCCCATCGATGAGGGCGTCATCGAGTGGGACGGCAAGCCGGTCAGCATCAACCGGCCGCACGACGCCCAGGGACTCGGCGTCGCGACGGTCTACCAGGACCTCGCGCTGTGCGACAACCTCGATGTCGTCGGCAACCTCTACCTCGGACGCGAGCTGCTGCACCGCGGCGTCATCGACGAGGTCACGATGGAGCAGAAGGCCCGCGAGCTGCTCTCCACGCTCTCCATCCGCATCCCGAGCGTCCGCATCCCGATCGCGAGCCTCTCCGGTGGCCAGCGTCAGGTCGTCGCCATCGCGCGCGCCCTCATCGGTGACCCCAAGGTCGTCATCCTCGACGAGCCCACCGCCGCCCTCGGTGTCGAGCAGACCGCGCAGGTCCTCGACCTCGTCGAGCGGCTGCGCGAGCGCAACCTCGGTGTCATCCTCATCAGCCACAACATGGCCGACGTGAAGGCTGTCGCCGACACCGTCGCCGTGCTGCGCCTGGGTAAGAACAACGGTTCCTTCTCCGTGAAGGACACCACCCACGAAGAGATCATCGCCGCCATCACGGGCGCCACGGACAACGCCGTGACCCGTCGTGCGGGGCGTCGCAGCGCGGAGGCGGCAAAGTGAGCGACACGTCGAAGGTAGAGAAGACGGACGGCGTGGTCGAGGAACAGACCACGGTCGCCCCCGCCGACGACCCCACGGCCGCTCCGGTCTCGGTCGTCGACCCGCGCCTGCTGATCCGTGAAGAGGGTCTCAAGGGCTACTGGACCGAGTTCAAGCGCAAGGTGAAGGGCGGTGAGCTCGGCTCGCTGCCGGTGGTCGTCGGCCTCATCGTCATCTGGACGATCTTCCAGGTGAAGAACGACCTGTTCCTGAGCGCGGACAACCTGTCCAACATCAGCTACTTCATGGCCGCCACCGGCATGCTCTCCATCGGCCTGGTGTTCGTGCTGCTGCTCGGCGAGATCGACCTGTCGGTCGGTTCGGTCAGCGGTCTGGCGTCCACGGTCTTCGCGGTGTTCGTGGTCAACCACGGCATGGGCCAGTGGCTGGCCCTGATCCTCGCCGTGGTGACCGGTGTCGCCATCGGCGCCCTGCACGGCTGGTTCTTCGCCAAGATCGGCGTCCCGGCGTTCGTCGTGACCCTGGCCGGCTTCCTCGGCTGGAACGGTCTGATGCTGTGGCTGCTCGGCGACAGCGGCACGATCAACATCCCGTCCGACAGCGGCCCCGTCCAGCTGCTCGGCCAGAGCTCGTTCTTCATGGACCAGGCCATCGTCGGCGCCTACCTCCTGGCCGGCCTCGCCGTCGCGTCCATGCTGATCGGCTCCTTCATGGACCAGCGCCGCCGCAAGGCCGCGGGGGTGCCGTTCCGGCCGACCAGCGAGATCCTGATCCGCGTCGGTGCGCTCGCCGTGGCGGCCTTCGCCACCGCGGTCGTGCTGAACAACGCCGCCGGTGTCTCCAACGCGCTGGTGATCTTCCTCGCCTCGCTGGTGATCGTGGACTTCGTGCTGCGTCGTACGACGTACGGCCGCAAGGTCTTCGCGGTCGGCGGCGGCATCGAGGCGGCCCGTCGTGCCGGTATCAACGTGCCGATGATCCGCATCACCGTGTTCGCGATCTCCGGCGGCTTCGCGGCCATCGGCGGCATGTTCTTCGCCGGTCAGACGGCGTCGGCGACGCTGAACGCCGGTGGCGGCAACACGCTGATGCTCGCCATCGCGGCGGCCGTCATCGGTGGTACGTCGCTGTTCGGCGGTCGCGGCAACGTGTGGTCGGCCCTGCTCGGCATGCTCGTCATCCAGTCGATCCAGACCGGCCTCGACCTGCTGAACATGAACACGTCGATCCAGTACATGATCACCGGTGGCGTTCTGCTCGGCGCGGTCGTCATCGACTCGGTGTCGCGCCGGTCCCAGAAGGCCGCCGGACGCGGCTAGCACGTCCGAGAACGGCCCGGCGCTGAAAACACAGCGCCGGGCCGTTTTCATGTCGTACGAACGACGGATCGTGGGTACAGCCGATCGCGTGACGTATGACGCACCTCCCGAGCACCGTCCGCAAAGGCGGAACATTAGACTCGACAAGCCCGGCAACAGCTCTACTGCAAGGAGGCACGGGTGCCGCTGCTGACCCGCATCAGGGGACCGCGCGATCTGGACCGGCTCAGCCTGGAGCAGCTGGACCAGCTGGCAGAGGAGATCCGGACCTTCCTCGTCGACGCCGTCTCCAAGACCGGCGGCCACCTCGGCCCGAACCTCGGCGTGGTCGAGCTCACCATCGCCCTGCACCGTGTCTTCGACTCCCCGAAGGACAAGGTGCTCTGGGACACCGGACACCAGTCCTACGTCCACAAGCTGCTCACCGGCCGGCAGGACTTCTCCCGGCTGAAGATGAAGGGCGGCCTGTCCGGCTACCCCTCGCAGGCCGAGTCCGAGCACGACGTCATCGAGAACAGCCACGCCTCGACCGTCCTCGGCTGGGCCGACGGCCTCGCGAAGGCCAACCAGATCCAGCAACGCGACGACCACGTGGTCGCCGTGATCGGTGACGGTGCCCTCACCGGCGGCATGGCCTGGGAGGCGCTGAACAACATCGCCGACGCCAAGGACCGCCCGCTGGTCATCGTCGTCAACGACAACGAGCGCTCCTACGCGCCCACCATCGGCGGCCTCGCCAACCACCTGGCGACCCTGCGCACCACCGACGGCTACGAGCGCTTCCTGGCCCGCGGCAAGGACCTCCTGGAGCGCACCCCGGTCGTCGGCAAGCCCCTCTACGAGACCCTGCACGGCGCCAAGAAGGGCCTGAAGGACTTCATCGCCCCGCAGGGCATGTTCGAGGACCTCGGCCTGAAGTACGTCGGCCCCATCGACGGCCACGACATCGAGGCCATGGAGTCCGCGCTGGCCCGCGCCAAGCGCTTCGGCGGCCCGGTCATCGTCCACGTCCTCACCGAGAAGGGCCGCGGCTACCAGCCCGCCCTCCAGGACGAGGCCGACCGCTTCCACGGCATCGGCCCCATCCACCCCGACACCGGCCTGCCGGTCAAGGCCTCCGGCGCCGACTGGACCTCCGTCTTCGGCGACGAGATGGTGCAGCTCGGCAAGGAGCGCAAGGACATCGTGGCCATCACGGCGGCGATGCTCCAGCCGGTCGGCCTGAAGAAGTTCGCGGACGCCTTCCCGGACCGGATCTACGACGTCGGCATCGCCGAGCAGCACGGCGCGGTGTCCGCCGCGGGCCTGGCCCACGGCGGCCTGCACCCCGTCTTCGCCGTCTACGCCACCTTCCTCAACCGCGCCTTCGACCAGGTCCTCATGGACGTCGCCCTGCACCAGTGCGGCGTGACCTTCGTCCTGGACCGCGCGGGCGTCACCGGCACCGACGGCGCCTCCCACAACGGCATGTGGGACATGTCGATCCTCCAGGTCGTCCCGGGCCTGCGCCTGGCCGCCCCGCGCGACGCCGACCAGGTCCGCAAGCAGCTGCGGGAGGCCGTCGCGGTCGACGACGCGCCGACCGTGGTCCGCTTCTCGAAGGGCGCCGTGGGCCCGGCCGTACCCGCCGTGGGACGCGTCGGCGGCATGGACGTCCTGCGCGAGCCCGGCACCGACACCCCGGACGTGCTCCTGGTCTCCGTGGGCGCCCTCGCCCCCATGTGCCTGGAGATCGCCTCGCTCCTCGACAAGCAGGGCATCACCACCACCGTCGTCGACCCGCGCTGGGTCAAGCCGGTGGACGAGGCCATGGCCCCGCTCGCCGAACGCCACCGCGTGGTCGTCACGGTCGAGGACAACTCCCGCGTCGGCGGCGTCGGTTCGGCGATCGCCCAGGCGCTGCGCGACGCCGGCGTCGACGTCCCGCTGCGTGACTTCGGCATCCCGCCGCGCTTCCTCGACCACGCCTCGCGCGCCGAGGTGATGGCGGAGATCGGCCTGACCGCCCCGGACATCGCCCGCCAGGTCACCGGCCTGGTCTCGAAGCTGGACGGCAAGTACAGCGGCGCGACGGCGCAGGAGCCGGAGCCCGCGCGCGACTGACACGCCTGAATGGGCCGGTCGTACCACCGTCAAGGGTGGTACGACCGGCCCATTTGCGTGAATCCCCACGCGCCGGGGCATACGCAGTACGCCCCCTCTCGATCATGTCGAGGACGACACAGCGTGGGAGGTACGCCCGTGAGCAGCACACTCTTCCGGACGAAGAGAGTCGAGCAGTCCATTGCCGACACCGAGGAGCCAGAGCACGCGCTGAAGAAATCCCTCTCCGCGCTGGATCTGACCGTCTTCGGCGTCGGCGTCATCATCGGCACCGGCATCTTCGTCCTGACCGGCACGGTCGCCAAGAACAACGCCGGACCGGCGGTCGCCCTGGCCTTCGTCGTCGCCGGCGTCGTCTGCGCGCTCGCCGCGCTCTGCTACGCCGAGTTCGCCTCCACGGTCCCGGTGGCGGGATCGGCGTACACGTTCTCGTACGCCTCCTTGGGCGAACTCCCCGCCTGGATCATCGGCTGGGACCTGGTCCTGGAGTTCGCGCTCGGCACGGCGGTGGTCGCCGTCGGCTGGTCCGGCTACATCGCCTCGCTCCTCGACAACGCGGGCTGGCATCTGCCGGAGGCGCTCAGCGGCCGGGACGGCGCCGACGGCTTCGGCTTCGACATCCTCGCGGCGGCGCTCGTCCTCGTGTTGACCGGCATCCTGGTGCTCGGCACGAAGCTCTCCGCGCGCGTGACGTCGATCGTCGTGGCCGTCAAGGTGACGGTGGTCCTCGTCGTCATCATCGCGGGCGCCTTCTTCATCAAGGGCGACAACTACGACCCGTTCATCCCCAAGTCCCAGCCGGTGGAGGCGGGCGGCGACCTGCAAGCCCCGCTCATCCAGCTGATGTTCGGCTGGGCGCCGTCCAACTTCGGCGTCATGGGCATCTTCACGGCGGCGTCCGTCGTCTTCTTCGCCTTCATCGGCTTCGACGTGGTGGCGACGGCGGCGGAGGAGACGAGGAACCCGCAACGCGACATGCCGAGAGGCATCCTCGGCTCCCTGCTCATCTGCACGACGCTCTACGTGGCCGTGTCGATCGTCGTCACCGGCATGCAGAAGTACACCGACCTGTCGGTCACGGCCCCGCTGGCCGACGCCTTCAAGGCCATCGGACACCCCTGGTACGCGGGCTTCATCAGCTTCGGCGCGGCGGTGGGCCTGACGACGGTCTGCATGATCCTCCTGCTGGGCCAGACCCGCGTCTTCTTCGCGATGAGCCGCGACGGCCTGCTGCCCCGGTTCTTCTCCCACGTCCACCCGCGGTTCAAGACCCCGCACCGTCCGACCATCCTGCTCGGCGTGATCATCGCGATCGTCGCCGGCTTCACCCCGCTGAGCGAACTCGCCGAACTGGTCAACATCGGCACCCTGTTCGCGTTCGTGGTCGTGGCGATCGGCGTCATCATCCTCCGCCGCACCCGCCCCGACCTGCCCCGCTCCTTCCGCACCCCGTGGGTCCCGGTCCTGCCGATCCTGTCGGTGCTGGCGTCACTGTGGCTGATGCTCAACCTGCCGACGGAGACGTGGCTGCGGTTCGCGGGGTGGATGGTGCTCGGGTTCCTCGTGTACTTCCTGTACGGGCGGTCGCACAGCCGGCTGGCTCGGGGGGAGGAGACGGGGGTGGGACAGGGGGTGAAGCCGCCGAACGGCAGCCCGGAGTAACCGCCTCCCACAGTCTGTCGCCCGGCCCCGCACGACGCGTTCCGACGCCTTGTGCGGGGCCGCGATACGTTGGGTGTCTTGCCCTATCCTGGTGCGAATCGACTGTTGTCGTAGGGAAGTTGACATTCGCCCGACGTTCAGGGCGACCAGGAGGCCCCACTGTGACTGGCGTGCTCCCCCGCTCCGGCGACGGCAAGATCGTGACCTTCTATGCCTACACGGGCGGTACCGGGCGCACCATGGCACTGGCCAACTGTGCCTGGATCATGGCGTCGCAGGGGCGGCGGGTGCTGGTGGTGGACTGGGATCTGGAGGCGCCGGGCCTCGACCGCTTCCTCCACCCGTTCCTGGAGCCCAGCGCGTTGCGCGACCACCCCGGAGTGCTGGAACTCATCAACGACTACGTCCTGAAGGTCAACCATCTGCGCGACGCCGAGATCAGGACCGATTGGATCGTCGAACAGGCCGACATCGGCAGGGCGGTGAACCCACTGGGGTGGGACTTCCCCGACGCCGGCCGCCTGGACTACATCTCCGCGGGCCGCCAGGACCGCAACTACTCCTCGATCTTCTCCCAGTTCAACTGGAACGGCTTCTACGACGAGCAGTACGGCGGTCAGTTCCTGGACGCCCTGTGCGCCCAGTTCCGGCACGGCTACGACTACGTCCTCATCGACAGCCGCACCGGCCTCAGCGACATCTCCGACATCTGCACCCTGCATTTTCCCGACGTGCTGGTGAACTGTTTCACCCACAATGACCAGAGCCTCGCGGGCGCGGCGGCAGTCACCCGCCGGGTGCAGGACACCGGGGGCCTGCGGCGCATCCGGGTCCTGCCGGTGCCCATGCGGGTCGTGGACTCCGAGGCGGACCGGCTGGAGGCGGCGCGCGCGAAGGTCAGGTCAACCTTCGACCAGCTGCTGGTCCGTACCGCTGGCGTCGACCTGGGCAGCTACTGGGGCAGCGTGGAAGTACCGTTCAAGTCCCCGTATGCGTACGAGGAGATGCTGGCGACCTTCCGTGACGAGCCGGGGAGCCCCGCCTCGCTGCTCGCCGCCTGTGAACGCCTGACGTCGGTCATCACCGAGGGCGAGGTGAGCTCGCTGGCCCCGATGACCGACGAGGAGCGGCAGAACTACCTCAAAGCCGTCGTGCGTCGCAGGCCGCCGGATCCGGCCCATGTGTTCCTCAGCCATGTCCCCGAGGACCGGATGTGGGCCGAGTGGATCGGGCGGGTCCTCGGCGACGCCGGTTTCACCGTGAGTGAGGCCGGATCCGAGGACGGCTCCGCGGTAGGGGTCCCGTTGCGGGACGACACGGACAGCAAGGTGCGTGGCGCCTCAAAGACGGTGGCCGTGGTCTCGCCTGCCTACCAGAAGTCCCCGCAGGCCAGGGCGGTGTGGGAGGCCGTCGCCGCCGCCGATCCCATGGGTACGCGGCGCACGCTGGTGCCGGTCCGGGTCAGCGAGGCACGGCTGGTCCACCCGTTCTCGGACCGGACGCCGATCCAGCTGAGCAGCATGGACGAGAGCCAGGCCAGAAATGCCCTGTTGCGGGCCCTGGACGCTCCGGCCGTCCCCACTGAGCACCCCGCGGACGCTTCCGTCGGCGGCCCCCGCTTCCCCGGCGCGGAGCCGCCGGTGTGGTCCGTGCCCGTGCGCAACGCGGTCTTCACCGGACGCGCCGAGCTGCTGGAGCACCTGCGCCGACGACTCGCCGACACCGGCACCGCGACCGTGCTGCACGGCATGGGCGGGGTGGGAAAGACCCAGGTGGCGACCGAGTATGCGTACCGGTACCGGGGCGACTACGACGTCGTCTGGTGGATCGAGGCGGAGTTCGGTGACCTCGCGCTGCGCCAGTACTCCGAACTCGCCTCCCATCTGGGCGTCGAGGAGCGGGACAGCATCAGCGCGACGGCCGCAGGGGTGCGGGACGCGCTGCGCCGTGGTGACCGGTACGACCGATGGCTGCTGGTCTTCGACAACGTCACCACCCCCGAATCCATCGATCAGATGCTCGTCGGCAGTCCCACCGGCCACGTCCTGATCACCACTCGCAACGAGGGCTGGGCCAAGGTCGGCGAGCGGGTCGAGGTCGACGTGTTCTCCCGTGCTGAGAGCGTCGAACACCTGCTGCGCCGTGTCTCCGCCATCAGCGCCGAGGACGCCGACCGCGTCGCGGATGCTTTGGGTGACCTACCGCTCGCCGTCGACCAGGCCGCCGCCTGGCTGAACGAGACGGGCCAGGACGCGGCCGAGTACCTGGAACTTCTGGAGCCGCAGCTGGCGACATTGGAAGCGGTTGCGGACGGCCCGGCCTTCCCGCTCCAGGTCGGTGCGACCTGGAACATCTCCATTAGACAGCTCAACTCGCCTGTGGCCAGGCGGCTGTTGGAGCTGTGCGCGTACTTCGGTGCGGACTCGATCTCCTTCGACCTGCTGCTCGGAAAGGAGATGAGCGACGCCCTCCAGGACGCGCAGCCCGGCCATAGCGGCACGGCACTGGTGTCCCGGGCCATCCAGCAACTGCATCGCTATTCCCTGGCCAAGGTCGACCGCAAGAGCCGGAGCATTCAGGTGCACCGGCTGGTGCAGGCCGCGGTGCGTGCGTCGATGTCCGCCGAGGAGCAGGCGAGGGCGCTGAGTACCGTGCGCCATGTGCTGGCCGGCGCCCGCCCGTACGGGGGCGACGTGGAAAGCCCTGCCCACTGGCCGCGCTACGACATCATCTGGCCCCATCTGTGCACTCCCTGGATGAGGTACTCGCTCGACGAGCGGATCCGGTTGCTGATGACCGAGTGGCTGCGCTACCTGCGCGCCCGTGGTGAGTACACAGAGGCCATGTCGCTCGCCGAGGACCTGCTGCACACCTGGGATACGGAAGCGGGTCCGGACGACCGCTGGACCCTGCACCTGCGTTACGAGATCGCCGACGTGCTGCGCCTCCAGGGCTGGTACGACAGGGCCCTCGAGATCGACCAGGACGTCTACGAACGACAGCGTGAGACCTTCGGTGGCGACGACAGCCACACCCTGATGACGGCGAACGCACTCGCCGCGGACCTGCGAGCCGTCGGGCAGGTCCGCAGGGCGCTCGAGATCGACCGCGACACCTACAAGCGGTCTGTGGACCTCTTCGGCGGCGACCACCCCTGGACCCTGTCCGCGGCGAACAACCTGGCCGTGTCGATGCGCATGGCCGGAGACTGCTACGAGGCCCAGCGCGTTGACAAGGACACCTACGAGCTGCGCGCGGTGACCCTGGGCTCCACGCATCCCTACACCTTGTCCTCCCTGATCAACCTCGGCCGCGACCAGCGCTCCTGCGGCGAGTACGAGGCCTCGGCGGAGACACTGCGAGGCGTCCACCGGACGGCCGTGGATCTCGGGCCGGAGCAGCCTCCCGCGCTGGAGGCGGCCAAGGCCCTCGCCGTCACGCTGCGTCGGCTCGACCGGTTGGACGAGGCCATCGACATGAGCCGGCAGGTGCTGGACATCTGCCGACGGCGGCTGGGTGACGACTCGCCCGAGACGCTGATGGTGCGGCTCGGTCTCGCCGGTCATCTCTCAGCCGTGGAGAGCCATGAGGAGGCCTGCCGGGAGACCGCCGAGCTGCTCGATCTGTTCCGCGCGGGGCTGGGAGAGAACCACCCCAACACGCTGGCGTGCGCGGCCAATCACGGCGTCAACCTGCTGTCGACCGGCAGGCTCACCGAGGCCCGCGACGTGTGCGAGACGGCCCGTACCGCGCTGTGTGCCACCCTCGGTCCGGAGCATCCCTTCAGCATGACCTGCGGGATGAACCTGGCGAATGCGGAGGCGGCCCTCGGCGAGACCGAGAAGGCGGAGCGCAACTACCGTCAGGCATACCAGGAGTTGTGCGACCGGTTGGGCGCGGACCACCCCACCGCCCTCATCTGCCGGGGCAATCTCGCGATCCTGCTGCGCGAGTCCGGCCGTACCACCGAGGCGGACCGACTGGCGCGGGAAGTCGTCGACGCGCTCAATGCCCAACTAGGCACCAAGCACTCCAAGGTGGTCAGACTGCGCGGTGGCCGGCGCGTCGGACTGGAAGTCGACCCGCATCCGATCTGACTCGGGCAGAGATCACGCGGTCGAGGTGGCGGTGTCGGCCTGCGTCTGGTCCCGGAGCCAGCCGAGCACCTGGGGCAGCACCGGAACGGCCGCGAAGTGCGCAGCGGACGGCTGAAGAACGACGGTGGCGTGCTCGATCCTTCGGGCCAGCCACTGGAAGTGCTCGACGGGGGAGAACACGTCCTTCTCGCCGTGCCACAGCAGGGTGGGCACGGTGATCTCGCTCGGGTCGAATCCCCAGCTCGTGCTGAAGGCGACGGCGTCGTCGATCCAGCCGTAGGCGCTGTTCACGATCGCGGCTTCGAAGTTCTTGTGCAGCATCTGGCGGATGCCGGCATCCGCCACGATCCGCCGGTCGACGTCGGGCATTTCGTCGTCGAGCCCGTTCAGCACGGCCATCGGGTCGGCCCGCATGTTGTCCGCGTTCTCCACGAGAGTGCTGTAGAGCACCGGCTGGTTGTAGCGGGCGTTGCGGTACGCGCGGACGTTGGACGCTGTCATCCCCTCGAACCAGTCCAGCCCTTCGGCGTCCCACGGGGCGAGACTCACCAGTACGGCCGCGCTCCGGACGCGGTAAGGCAGTCTCGCGGCGCAGGCGAGCGCGTGTGGGCCGCCACCGGACCGGCCGACGACCGAGAACTCGTCGAAACCGAGCACATCGGCGATGTCCTCGACGTCCGAGGCGGCATCGACCACCCGACGCCCACGGCTGCGGCTCGAATACCCGTAGCCGGGACGGTCGTAGGCGATCAGATGGATGCCCAGCTGGTAGAGCACCATTGACCGCGGTCGAGGCCCCTGACGGCTGCCGGGAGTTCCGTGCAGCAGGAACACGGGATGCCCGTGCGGGTCGCCCCAGGACTCGAAGACGAGTTCACGTCCGTCCCGGCTGTGAGCGGCATGCGCCAAGGTTCTGCCTCCCCATCCATGGTGCGACGCGATGAAGGGGTACGTCCAGAACCCTAACCCCGCACACTCCGAGGTCCCGTCACCTCGGCCCCCAACTCCCCGACCCGGCGTCGTAGTTCCCGGTCCGCCGTGACGACTAGAACCCGGTGCCCGGCCGTCTCGGCCACCAGCTCCACCACCCGATCGTCCCCGCTCCCCGCCGCCGACTCCACCCGCACCCCGGCCACGGACTCCACCCCCCGCGCCGCCCCCTCCACCACGAGCACGATCTCCACCGGACCGTCCTGCCCCGGCACCCCGTCCGCCGCCAACCGGTCCCGCAGCCGCTCCGCGGCCCCCCGCCGGTCCCGCCACCAGCCGTCGGGCACCGACCCGACGACGTTGGCGGCATCGACGATCACGAGGAGCGGGGCATCGGTGTTCATGGGGTCAGGGTGTCAGTCGCCGTCCTTCTCGTCGAAGCTGGCGTAGTAGGCCGCCGCCATGTCCTCGTCCCCATGCCCCTGCGCAGCAGCCCGTTCCAGCCGCGCGGCGCTCGCCGCCGCCACGTCCAGGCGTACGCCGTTCTCCTCGCCCGCCGCGACGATCAGCCGCGCGTCCTTCGCGGCCGTGGACACCGCGAACTGGGCCGGGGTCAGCTGCTCGTTCAGCACCAGCCCCGCCTTGGCGCGCAGATAGCCCATGTCCAGCGGGCCGCCCTCGATCAGCGCGAAGAAGTCCCGCGGGTCCACGCCCAGCGCCTGGGACAGCGCCAGCACCTCGCCCGTCGCCGCGGTCGCGGCCAGCACCCAGCTGTTGGCGACCAGCTTCAGCCGGGTCGCGCTGCCCGCCTCGCCGGTCCACACCGTACGGGCGCCGACCGCGTCGAAGACGGGGGCCACGGAGTACCGGTGGGCCTCGGGCCCGCCCGCCAGCACGGTGAGCTGACCGGCCTCCGCGGGCTGCCGGGTGCCCAGCACGGGGGCGTCGTAGAAGACCAGGCCGTGCGCGGCGGCGAAGGCGGCGAGTTCGGCGAGCCCTTCGAGGCCGGCCGTCGTCGACTGCGCCCACACCACACCGGGCCGCAGCGCGGGCAGCGCCGCCTCCATCACCTCCAGGGTGGCGGGACCGTCGTACAGCATGGTCAGGACGACGTCCGCGCCCTCCACCGCCTCGGCGGGGGAGTCGGTGACGTGGATTCCGTCGGCGGTGAGCGGCTCGGCCTTGGCGCGGGTGCGGTTCCAGGCGTGGACGGTGTGCCCGGCCGCGGCGAGGTTGCGGGCCATGGCCGCGCCCATGATGCCGGTGCCGAGAACGGTGACGGTGAGCTTGTCGGTCATGAGGCCAAACGTAGACGCGTGGGCAGGGGGTGGCCAGGCGTGCCCCCGGAGGCCTCGGCCGAGAGTGCGGGAGAGGTGGTCAGGCGTGTCCCCGGCGGCCTCGGCCGAGAGTGCGGGGGAGGTGGTCAGGCGTGTCCCCGGCGGCCTCGGCCGAGAGTGCGGGGGAGGTGGTCAGGCGTATCCCCGGACACCTCCGCAGAGAGTGCGGGGGAGGTGGTCAGGCCTGTCCCCGTACGCCCCCGCAGAGAGTGCTGGGGAGGGGGTCAGGCGTGCCCCCGTACGCCCCCGCATAGAGTGAACCGGTGAACGGCGACTGGCTTCTCCGCGGCCGCGACGGGCGGCTCAGTGTCTATCTGCCCTCGGGCGACGCCGTCCTGTGCCGGGCCGAGCTCGGCCCTGGCGGCCCCTGGGAGGCGTCCCCGCGCAAGGTGGGCGGCGACCAGAAGCTCCGCCCCGGCCCGGCCGTCGGTCAGGGTGCCGACGGTTACGCCCATCTCGTCTCCTGGCGGCCCACCAAACCCGGTGAGGCCGGGCTCGTGCACTCCACGCACTTCCGCCCCCGGCTCGCCGCCCTCGACTGGGTGCCGATCGGCCACCCGGACAAGAGCGGCGATCGTACCGGCGCGCCCGCCGTGGCGGTGGACGGCGAGGGACGCGCCCATGTGTTCGTCCGCAACAAGGGCGGCGGGCTGAGCATGGTCGCGCAGAAGGAGAAGGGCGGGTGGGAGCCGTGGCGGGACCTCAAGGGGAGTGACGTACAAGAGGACTTGGCCGCGGTGACGGGGGAGTCCGGGCGCGTGGAGCTGTACGCGGCCGTCCCCGGGGGCCTGCTGTACTGGCGGCAGGGCGAGCCAGGCAAGCCGCCGGTCCTGGAGGAGGCCGTGGAGACGCCCGTACGTCCGGGCACCCTCCGCGCCCTGGCCACCTCCGCCGACCGCACCACCCTCTTCTACACCGACGACTCCGGTGACCTGTGCGCCTGGCGTCCGGGAGGCAAACCCGTCGCCCTCCTGGCCTCGGCCGGTCCCGGCCCGGTCTCCGCCGTCCGCTGTGAACTCGACGGCCACGACTGCACGTTGCTCGCCCAGCGCTCGTCGAGCGGCCGGGTCGCCTTCGCCGCGTACCCGACGGAGCAGGAGGCGGCGGGCGCGTGGTGGGCGGAGTCGGGGCCGCAACTCCCGTCGGACGCGCGGGTGTCACTCGCGACCGACGAGGACGGGCGCGTCGTGGCGGCAACGTTGTCCCCGTCGACCGGCCAACTCCTGCTCACCCGGCGCAAGGACGAACCGGGGCTGGCGCTGGAGGCGTGGCGGGAAGGCTGAACCGGCCTTATTCACATGACCGTTCGGGGTCGGGTGCGCGACCATGACCGCGTGGACGACACCGAACACCTCGTCGAGGTCTGGCAGCGCATCCTGGCGCCCTCCGGGGTGTCCTGGGTGCTGTTCGAGAACGGCACGTGCGTGATGCTCAAGGAGCCCGACGGTGAACTCGCCGGGCAGGCCACGGAGATCCTCCGGCAGTACGGTCCCGTGCGCGCCGGCGGCCCCGCGGGCGACTTCGGCACACGCGCGCTCAAGGACGGCACCGGCTGGCTGGTCACCGGCCATCACCCGGACGTCGTCACCTACGTCGGCTCCGACGAGCCCGCCGACCCGTCGAACCTCGCCGTGGGCCTCCACGGCCGCAGCAAGCGCCACCGCGACGGCACCGACCTCCAGGTCGTCCATGTCGAGGACGCCCGCTGAAACGCCCCCCAAGGCCCCCAAGGCCCCCAAGGCCCCCAGGGCCCCCAAAACACCGGTGCCCCGCAAGCCAACCGGCCTGCGGGGCACCGCCGTTCACAGCAGACGCAGCGGCTACGCCGGAACGCTCGCCACGCCCGGCGCCAGGAACTTCTTGCCGTTCACGCGCTCCGAGACTCCCTCGCGGTCCAGGTACGGCGTGATGCCGCCCAGGTGGAAGGGCCAGCCGGCGCCCGTGATCAGGCAGAGGTCGATGTCCTGGGCCTCGGCGACGACGCCCTCGTCGAGCATGAGCCCGATCTCCTGGGCGACGGCGTCGAGGACGCGGTCGCGCACCTGCTCCTCGGTCAGGACGGTATCGCCCTGCTTCAGCAGCGCGGCGACCTCGGGGTCCAGCTCCGGCTTGCCGGAGTCGTAGACGTAGAAGCCGCGCTTGCCCGCCTTGACGACGGCCGCGAGGTTGGGGGAGACCGTGAAGCGGTCCGGGAAGGCCCGGTTCAGCGTCTCGGAGACGTGCAGACCGATCGCGGGGCCGACCAGCTCCAGCAGGACCAGCGGCGACATCGGCAGACCCAGCGGCTCGACCGCCTTCTCCGCGACCTCGACCGGCGTGCCCTCGTCGATGACGTTCTGGATCTCGCCCATGAAGCGGGTGAGGATGCGGTTCACGACGAACGCCGGGGCGTCCTTCGTCAGCACCGCGGTCTTCTTCAGCTTCTTGGCGACGGCGAAGGCCGTGGCCAGCGAGGCGTCGTCGGTCTTCTCGCCCCGGACGATCTCCAGGAGCGGAAGAACCGCCACCGGGTTGAAGAAGTGGAAGCCGACGACCCGCTCGGGGTTCTTCAGCTTCGACGCCATCTCGGAGACCGAGAGGGACGAGGTGTTGGTGGCGAGGATCGCGTGCGCCGGGGCGACCGCCTCGACCTCGGCGAACACCGTCTGCTTGACGCCGATCTCCTCGAACACGGCCTCGATGACGAAGTCCGCGTCGGAGAAGCCCTCGGCCTTGTCCAGCACGCCGGTGACCAGGGCCTTGAGGCGGTTGGCCTTGTCCTGGTTGATACGGCCCTTGCCGAGCAGCTTGTCGATCTCGGCGTGGACGTAGCCCACACCCTTGTCGACGCGCTCCTGGTCGATGTCCGTGAGGACCACCGGGACCTCGAGGCGGCGCAGGAACAGCAGCGCCAGCTGCGAGGCCATCAGGCCCGCGCCGACGACGCCGACCTTGGTGACCGGGCGGGCCAGCGACTTGTCCGGGGCGCCCGCGGGACGCTTGCCGCGCTTCTGCACCAGGTTGAACGCGTAGATGCCGGCGCGCAGTTCGCCACCCATGATCAGGTCGGCGAGTGCCTTGTCCTCGGCGTCGTAGCCCTGCTGGAGGTCGCCGTTCTTGGCGGCGGCGATGATGTCCAGGGCGCGGTAGGCGGCCGGAGCGGCCCCGTGCACCTTGGAGTCGGCGATGAACCGGCCGCGCGCGACGGCCTGGTCCCAGGCCTCGCCACGGTCGATGACCGGACGCTCGACCTCGACGTCACCCTTGAGGACCTGGGCCGTCCAGATCAGCGACTGCTCCAGGAAGTCCGCGCCCTCGAAGAGAGCGTCGGCGATGCCGAGGTCGAAGACCTGCTGGCCCTTGAGCTGCTTGTTCTGGTTGAGGCTGTTCTCGATGATCACCGAGACGGCCTTGTCGGCGCCGATCAGGTTCGGCAGGATCGTGCAGCCGCCCCAGCCGGGTACCAGGCCGAGGAAGACCTCGGGGAGGGAGAAGGCCGGGAGCGCCTTGCTGACCGTCCGGTACGTGCAGTGCAGACCGACCTCGACGCCGCCGCCCATCGCGGCACCGTTGTAGTACGCGAAGGTGGGGACCGCGAGGCCGCCGAGGCGCTTGAAGACCTCGTGGCCGCCCTTGCCGATGGCGAGCGCGTCCTTGTGCTCCTTCAGCAGCTCGACGCCCTTGAGGTCGGCGCCGACCGCGAAGATGAACGGCTTGCCGGTGACGCCGACACCGACGATCTCGCCGGCCGAGGCCTCCTTCTCGACCTGGTCGATGGCGGCGTTGAGGTTCGCCAGCGAGGCCGGGCCGAAGGTGGTCGGCTTGGTGTGGTCGAAGCCGTTGTCCAGGGTGATGAGCGCGAAGCGCCCGGCACCGAACGGCAGGTCGAGGTGGCGTACGTGCGCGGACGTCACGACCTCGTCGGGGAACAGCTCGGCCGCGCCCTTCAGGAGTTCGGTGGTGCTCACTTGTCGCCTCCGGCGTCCTTGTGGTTCGGGTTCTCCCAGATGACCGTCGCGCCCATGCCGAAGCCGACGCACATGGTGGTCAGGCCGTAGCGGACCTCCGGCTGCTCCTCGAACTGGCGGGCCAGCTGCGTCATCAGGCGGACGCCGGAGGAGGCGAGCGGGTGGCCGAAGGCGATGGCGCCGCCGTACTGGTTGACGCGCGCGTCGTCGTCGGCGATGCCGTAGTGCTCCAGGAACGCGAGCACCTGGACGGCGAAGGCCTCGTTGATCTCGAACAGGCCGATGTCGTCGATGGTGAGCCCCGCCTGGGCGAGGGCCTTCTCGGTGGCCGGGATCGGGCCGTAGCCCATGACCTCCGGCTCCACACCCGCGAAGGAGTAGGAGACGAGGCGCATCTTCACCGGGAGGTTGTTCTCCCGGGCGAAGTCCTCGGAGGCGATGAGCGAGGCGGTGGCACCGTCGTTCAGACCGGCGGCGTTACCGGCGGTGACGCGGCCGTGGACACGGAACGGCGTCTTCAGACCGGAGAGGTTCTCCAGGGTGGTGCCCGGGCGCATCGGCTCGTCGGCGGTGACCAGACCCCAGCCGGTCTCACCGGCCTCCGGGTTGGTGCGGCGCACCGAGATCGGCACCAGGTCGGCCTGGATCTTGCCGTTGGCGTACGCCTTGGCGGCCTTCTCCTGGGAGCGCACGGCGTACTCGTCGGCGCGCTGCTTGGTGATCGTCGGGTAGCGGTCGTGCAGGTTCTCGGCGGTCATGCCCATGAACAGGGCGGACTCGTCGACCAGCTTCTCGCTCACGAACCGCGGGTTCGGGTCCACGCCCTCGCCCATGGGGTGGCGGCCCATGTGCTCGACACCGCCGGCGATGGCGACGTCGTACGCGCCGAAGGCCACGGAACCGGCGACGGTCGTGACGGCGGTCAGGGCGCCGGCGCACATGCGGTCGATGGAGTAGCCGGGCACGGACTGCGGCAGACCGGCCAGGATGCCGGCGGTACGGCCGATCGTCAGGCCCTGGTCACCGATCTGCGTGGTCGCGGCGATGGCGACCTCGTCGATCTTCGCGGGCTCCAGAGTCGGGTTCCGGCGCAGCAGCTCCCGGATCGCCTTCACGACGAGGTCGTCGGCGCGGGTCTCGTGGTAGATGCCCTTCGGGCCCGCCTTGCCGAACGGGGTACGGACGCCGTCGACGAAGACGACGTCCCTGACGGTACGAGGCACGATGGCTCTCCTCCAGATGCGGGATGGCACTGCTGGCACGGCTGCACGGCGCAAGCGCTGAGCGCGCGCTCAGGCCCATGCTACTTGTGGGTAACGTAGCTGCACAGTCCTGGAGGCGGGAGCGGCGAAGGTCACATTGAAACGGAGGGTGCAGTCGCGCCCCCAAGGGGCGCGGGGAACTGCGCGCCCAGCCACAGCGGACCCGCAGCCAAGTACGGCGCTCACCGAGACGGCGGCGCCGTGGACCCCCGAGGAGTCAGCACCGGAGTAGGGACAGGATGCGACCCCGGCCCCTCCCCAGTGATCACCCCGAACAACGTCCGAGCCGCATCCGCACCAAACCCATGCACGTCATGACTCATAGCCGACAGCGTCGGATGCGTCAGCCGGCACAGCTGCGAGTCGTCCCACGCCAGCAGCGAGACGTCCCCCGGCACCGACAAGCCCATCTCCGCGGCCACCGACAGCCCCGCCACCGCCATGATGTCGTTGTCGTACACGATCGCCGTCGGCCGGTCGGCGGCCGCGGCCGTCAGCATCGAACGCGTCGCCCGCGCCCCCGCCTCGCCCGAGTAGTCGGTGGTCACCTGCCACGCGCCGGCCAGCTCCAGCGTCCGCGCGGCCTCGTCGAAGGCGGCCGTGCGCGCCGCCGTGTGCCCGAGCGCCGCCGCCCCGCCCACCCGCGCGATCCGCCGATGCCCCAGCGCCGCCAGATACCGCACCGCCTCCGCAACGGCCGTCGCGTCATCGGTCCACACGGACGTCAGCCCACCCGTGAGCGAGGGATGTCCTACGGCGATCACCGGCATCCCCAGCCGCTCGGCCGCCGCCACCCGAGGGTCGTCGGGCCGGAAGTCGACGAGGATCGCCCCGCCGATCTGCCGCCCCCGCCACCAGGTCTCGTGCAGCCCGACCTCCTCCTCGACGTTCCGCACGAGCCGCAGCAGCAGGGAGCACGCATGCTCGGTGAGGACGCTCTCCACCCCCGAGATGAACTCCATGTAGAAGGGTTCGAGCCCCAGCAGCCGGGCGGGCCGGCAGATCGCCAGCCCGACGACGTCCACCCGCGACCCCGCCAGCGTCCGCGCGGTGAGGTTCGGAGCCCAGCCCAGCTCCCGCGCGGCCCGGAAGATCCGGTCCCGGGTCGCCTCCGACAGCCCCGGCTTGTGGTTGAAGGCGAGGGACACGGCCCCCTTCGACACTCCGGCGCGCGCGGCGACGTCCTTGATGGTGACGCGGGAGGCCGGCTGGGCTGTCATCGTGAGGGCTCCATGCAGTACAGGGCGGCGCGGGCGGCGTCCGTGTCGGGAGTCTTCCAGCCACTGACCCCGATGGTCACCTGTTCGCCGGGCAACAGCGTCACCAGCCCCCGGTCGGCCCGCGCGTCCGGGTGCAGCCGGTCGGCTTGCAGCAGCAGATCCCGTACGAGACCACGAGCCGCGACCGTCACCGAGCCGTCCGGCGCGACCGTCACGTCGAACTCGGGCCGCGGATAAGGGATTTCCCGGTCGGGCGCGGGGAAGTGCGATGCCCGCACCCCGTCCGCGTCCGCGACGAGGAACTCCGCGGGCCCGGCAGGCAGCAGCGCCTCCGGTACGTCGACACGCGCCACCGCCCGCGCCCCGGCGGCGAACTCCACCTCCGCCTCGCCGAGTACCGCCCCCGCCACGGTCATCCGCCGCAACCGCGCCACCCCCGCCCATGCCTCCGCCCCCTGGTTGACGACGGCCAGCACGCGCCCCTGTACCGTCAGCAGCCGATCGGCGTAGAGCCGCCGCAGCTCGTGGTACAGCGGCTTCTCCCGTCCGTCCCCGTCGATGGCGGCCCAACTCGTCACCGGCCAGCAGTCGTTGAGCTGCCAGAGGACCGTGCCCGCACACACCGGCCAGTTCGCCCGCCAGTGTTCGATCCCGGTGGCCACGGCCCGCGCCTGGTTGACCTGGGTGAGGTAGTGCCACCGGTCGAAGTCCCCGTCGGGATAGCCGAAATGGCGCTCCAGCCCCCGCCGCAGCTTCCCGTTCCCGTCGTCGGCCTTCTGGTGGTGCAGCATGCCGGGGGAGTCCGCCGCGAGCTCCTCACCCGGCAGCGCCCGCCGCAGCGTGGCGAGGGCGGGCGGCGCCTGCCAGCCGAACTCGGCCATGAACCGCGGCACTTCACGCCGGTACGCGGCATAGTCCTCCCGGTTCCACACCTCCCACGAGTGGTGCGTCCCGTGCGCCGGATCGTTCGGATGATGATCCCACGACCCGGACCAGGGACTGCCCGCCGTGTAGGGCCGCGTGGGGTCCAACTCGGCCACCACACGCGGCAGTACGCCGAGGTAGTACCCCTCGCCCCACGACGCCCCGGCGAGCCGCTCCTCCCATCCCCAGTCCCGGAACCCCCACAGGTTCTCGTTGTTGCCGTTCCACAGCACGAGCGAGGGATGCGGCATCAGCCGTACGACGTTCTCCCGCGCCTCGGCCTCCACCTCGCCCCGCAGCGGCTGCTCCTCCGGATAGGCCGCGCACGCGAACGGGAAGTCCTGCCAGACCAGCAGCCCCAACTCGTCGCACACGTCGTAGAAGTCGGCGCTCTCGTAGATCCCGCCGCCCCAGACCCTGACGAGATCCACGCCCGCGTCGGCGGCCTGGGTGAGCCGTTCCCGGTACCGCTCACGGGTGATCCGGGACGGGAAGACGTCGTCCGGGATCCAGTTGACGCCCCGCGCGAAGAGCCGCTCCCCGTTCACCGCGAACGTGAACCCGGTGCCGTGCTCGTCCGCCGACCGGTCCAGCTCGACGCTGCGGAAGCCGACCCGCCGCCGCCAGACATCCAACGCCGAGTCGCCGTGCAGCAGCGTCAACTCCACGTCGTACAGCGGCTGTTCACCGTAACCGCGCGGCCACCACAATCGCGGGGCGGCCACTTCGAGCCGTACGACCCCCCGGGTGCCGTCGACCGCGGCGCGCACCCGCTCCCCGGCGACCGTCGCCTCCACGGTCAGCGGCTCCGCCACCCGGGTCCGCTCCACATCGACCGCCAACTCCACGACCCCCACACCCTGTTCGACCGTCACCAGCGGCCGCACCCGGGCGATCCGGGCCGTCGACCACTGCTCCAGCCGCACCGGCCGCCACATCCCGGCCGTCACCAGCGTCGGCCCCCAGTCCCAGCCGAAGGAGCAGGCCATCTTGCGGACGTACTGGAAGGGCTCGTCGTAGGCGGCGGGCCGCTCACCGAGCGCGCCGCGCACCGCCTCGGCCTCGGCGTACGCCGACAGGAACCGCACCGACAGCCGCCCCGACCGCCCGGTCACGTCGAAGCGGTACGAGCGGTGCATGTTCCGCGTCCGCCCCAACACCCGCCCGTCCAGCAGGACTTCGGCGACGGTGTCGAGTCCCTCGAAGACGAGGTCGGTCCGCTCGTGGTCCGATCCGGTGCGCAGGTCGGTCTCGTAGGTCCAGTCCCGTCGCCCCACCCACGCGACATCGGTCTCGTTCCGCCCGAGAAAAGGGTCCGGGATCACCCCGGCCGCCAGCAGGTCGGTGTGGACACAGCCCGGCACCGAGGCGGGGAGGGCGTCCGCCATGCCGTCGGAGGTTCGCAGGATCCATCCCTCGGTGAGCGGTGTGGCCTGAAGCATGTACGCACTCCCTAAACCGATCAAGTCCAGTACGGGGAACACTTTTGGCATCGTTGGCGAGATACGGACTTTACCGGTTAAGAAAACGTTGTCAGAGTTCCGAACCAGCCAACCCCCATCACCGGTAAGGCAACCCGCAAGTGCTCGTCCGTCCCGTGAACGTCCCGAGAACGGAGCTGATGCACATGAACCGCCGTCACATCCTCGCCCTGGCCGTGGGATCGGCCCTCCTGGCCGTCGGCTGCACCGGCACGGGAGGCACCTCGAAAGGCGCCGCCGCCGAGGCGCCCGACGACCCGGCCAAGGTCACCGGCACCATCAAGGTCCTCACCGTGCGCACCGACCTCGTGCAGGACGGCACGATGGACGAGTACGCCGCCGAGTTCAACAAGATCTACCCGAAGGTCAAGGTCAAGTTCGAGGCCCTCACGAACTACGAGGCCGAGGTCAAGATCCGCATGAACACGGAGAACTACGGCGACGTCCTGATGATCCCCGGCGTCATCAAGAAGAGCGACTACCCCAAGTTCTTCGCCTCGCTCGGCACGGTCGCGGAACGCGGCGAGAAGTACCGGTTCACCGACTACACCGCGGTCGACGGCAAGGTCTACGGCCAGACCGCCGACGGTGTGATGCCCGGCTTCCTCTACAACAAGCGGGTCTGGCAGGAGGCCGGCGTCACCGACTGGCCCACCACCCCGGACGAGTTCCTCGCCGACCTCAAGGCCATCAAGTCCAGGACCGACGCGATCCCGTACTACACCAACTTCGCCGCCGGCTGGCCCCTGACCTCCTGGACCTTCGTCAACGGCACGGTCCACTGCGACCCCAGGGCCACCACGAAGATCGCCGAGGGCAACCCCTGGGCCGCGGGCGCCGACCTGCGCGTGGGCGACACGCTCCTGTACGACATCGTCCACGAGGGCCTCGCCGAGAAGGACCCGACCACCTCCAACTGGGAGGCCTCCAAGGGACAGTTGGCCAAGGGGCAGATCGCCACGCAGTGGCTCGGCACCTGGGCGATCATCCAGTTCCGGGACGCCGCGAAGAAGGCCGGAGCGGACCCGGACGACATCGGCTTCATGCCCTTCCCGGCCCAGACCGGCGGCACGTTCTGCGCCACGGTCGGCCCGGACTACAACCAGGCCGTCAACGTCCACTCGAAGCACAAGGCAGCCGCCCGCGCCTGGCTCGACTGGTTCACCGAAAAGTCCGGCTACGCCGACGACAACCTCGCCATCTCCCCGCTCAAGGACGCGCCGATGCCGACCGTCCTGAAGCCGTACGAGGAGCAGGGCGTCAAGCTCATCGAGCTGGACGACAGCAAGGGCGCCGAGGTCAAGGCGATCGACACCGAGTCCGAGGTCGGCATCAACACCCCGGACTATCGCCAGGAGTTGGTCGACCTGGCGCGCGGCGCCAAGAAGGGTTCGCTCGACGACTATCTGAAGAGCCTGGGCCAGAAGTGGACCGAGACCCAGAAGAACATGGGGTCCTGATGACGGACACCACCGCACGGCTGTCCGTCACGAAGGAGCCGGTACGGAACACCCCGGCACCGGCTCCGGCCCCTCGCCGGGCCCGAGTCCGGCGGCACCTGACCCCCTGGATCTTCCTGATCGCCCCGCTCGCCCTGCTGATCACCTTCACCTACGCGCCGATCGTCAACATGATCGCGTACAGCTTCACCGACTGGGACGGCGTGAGCCCCGAGCTGCACTACACGGGCGTCGAGAACTACACCGAACTCTTCACCCGCTCCGAGCTGTTCGAGGTCTTCTTCGTCAGCGGCTACTACCTGGTCGCCTCCGCGATCCAGATCGTCGCGGCCCTGTACTTCGCGACGATCCTCAGCTTCGACGTCCGCTTCCGGAACTTCTTCAAGGGCGTGCTGTTCTTCCCGTACCTGATCAACGGGGTGGCGATCGGCTTCGTCTTCCTCTACTTCTTCCAGGACGGCGGCACCCTCGACTCGGTCCTGGCGTTGTTCGGCTACCACTCCGACCACGCCTGGCTGGGCACCCCGTTCTCCGCCAACTCCTCGCTGGCCGCGGTCTCGATCTGGCGCTATCTGGGCCTGAACTTCGTCCTGTTCCTCGGCGCGATCCAGTCGATCCCGGGGGAGTTGTACGAGGCGGCCGAACTGGACGGAGCGAACCGCTGGCAGCAGTTCCGCCACATCATCGCGCCGGGCATCAGGCCCGTGCTGACCCTGACGGTCATCCTCTCGGTCTCGGGCTCCCTGTCCGCCTTCGAGATCCCGTACATCATGACGGGCGGCGCGACCGGCACGGAGACCTTCGTGATCCAGACCGTGAAGCTGGCCTTCCAGTTCAACAAGACCGGCCTGGCCTCGGCCGCCGCCCTGGTCCTGCTGCTGATCATCCTGCTGGTGACCTGGCTCCAGCGCAGGCTCGTCCCCGACGACAAGGTGGACCTGGTATGACCCGCCGAGCCGTGGCCCGCACCCTCGTGTACGCGTCGCTCGTCCTCGCGACCCTCGTGGTCCTGCTCCCTCTGGGCGTGGTCTTCCTGACGTCCCTCAAGACGGACCGGGAGATGACGGGCGGCAGCGGGGCCCTGGCCTTCCCCGACGACCCGCTGAACTTCCACAACTACGTGACCGCGTTCCAGGACGGCCGGATGCTCTCGGCCTTCGGCCACACGGCCTTCATCCTGGTCTTCGCCATCGCCGGCACGGTCCTGATCGGTTCGATGACGGCGTACGCCATCGACCGCTTCACGTTCCGCTTCAAGAAGCTGATCGTGGCCCTGTTCCTGCTGGCGGCCCTGGTCCCCGGCGTCACGACCCAGGTCGCGACCTTCCAGATCGTCAACGGCTTCGGCATGTTCGACACGCTCTGGGCGCCCATCGCCCTCTACATGGGCACCGACATCGTTTCGATCTACATCTTCCTGCAGTTCGTGCGCTCGATCCCGGTCTCCCTGGACGAGTCGGCCCGCCTGGACGGCGCCAACGCCTTCACGATCTACCGAAAGATCATCTTCCCGCTCCTGAAACCGGCCATCGCCACGGTCGTGATCGTGAAGGGGATCACCGTCTACAACGACTTCTACATCCCGTTCCTCTACATGCCGTCCCAGGATCTTGGCGTGATCTCGACGTCCCTGTTCCGCTTCAAGGGCCCGTACGGCGCCCACTGGGAAACGATCTCGGCAGGAGCCATAGTCGTCATCCTGCCAACGTTGACCGTCTTCCTGGCGTTGCAGCGCTACATCTACAACGGGTTCACGAAGGGAGCGACCCGATAGAGGGCCTTTCAGGGGCGCGGGGAACTGCGCGACAAGCCACACAAACCGTCACTCGCAACACAACAGTTCCCCCTACGGCGTCTAGGCGGACAACGCACTCACCAAAACCGGCGCGACAAGCTCAACCTGCCACGGCCGGGCCCCATGCCCAGCAAGCGCGTCCCCAACAGACCCTGCGTCGACAACCTTCGGCGGCTCCCAGCAAACCCGCCGAACGGTATCCGGAGTGATCAGGTTCTCCTGAGGCATGTTGAGCCGCTCTGCCAGGGCAGACACCCCGGCCCGAGCCGCGGACAACCGAGCAGCCGCAGCCGGATCCTTGTCGGCCCAAGCGCGTGGCGGCGGCGGCCCCGTCACCGGCTGCCCAGGCGCAGGCAACTGCGCCTCGGGCAGCGCCTTGGCCCGGTCGACGGCGGCCTGCCACTGCTCCAGCTGGCGCCGCCCCATCCGCGGCCCGAACCCGTTCAGCCCGGTCAGCACCTGCACATTGGCCGGAAGCGACAGCGCGGCCTCCACGATCGCCGCGTCGGACAGCACCTTGCCCGGCGACACGTCCCGCCGCTGCGCGATCCGGTCCCGCGTCTGCCACAGCTCCCGCACGACGGCCAGCTGCCGCCGCCGCCGCACCTTGTGCATCCCGGACGTGCGCCGCCAGGGGTCCTTGCGCGGCTCGGCGGGCGGCGCGGCCGCGATCGCGGCGAACTCCTGCCGCGCCCACTCCAGCTTCCCCTGCCGGTCCAGCTCCTTCTCCAGCGCGTCCCGCAGATCGACCAGGAGCTCCACGTCCAGCGCGGCGTAGCGCAGCCACGGCTCGGGCAGCGGCCGGGTCGACCAGTCGACGGCGGAGTGGCCCTTTTCGAGGACGAAGCCCAGCACGCCCTCGACCATCGCGCCGAGCCCGACCCGGGGGAACCCGGCGAGCCGTCCGGCCAGCTCCGTGTCGAACAACGATGTCGGAACCATGCCTATCTCGCGGAGACAGGGCAGATCCTGGGTGGCGGCGTGCAGCACCCACTCCACCCCGGACAGCGCCTCGCCGAGCCCGGACAGGTCGGGGCAGGCCACGGGGTCGATCAGGGCGCTGCCGGCGCCTTCGCGGCGCAGCTGGACGAGGTAGGCACGCTGTCCGTAGCGGTAGCCGGAGGCGCGCTCGGCGTCGACGGCGACGGGGCCGGAGCCGGCGGCGAACGCGGCGATCATCTCGGCGAGCGCGGTCTCGTCCGCGATCACCGGCGGGATGCCTTCGCGCGGTTCCAGTAGCGGAACGGCCTCAGGGTTCGGCGCCCCCGTAACAGAAGATCCGCCGTCGTCCGGAGGGGCGCCTCCGGTGGTTCGCAGTGAACTGTCTGCTGCGGTGTCTTGGGCGTCGGTCACGTGTCAAGGGTATCTGTGCATGGACGGCGCCCGCCGACGGAACGTTCCGTCGACGGGCGCCTGAGGGTCGTAAACCAGTCAGTACGGCGAAAGCTCTGGTTCACGTCCGTGAACGAGGTTGCTCAGTGGATGATGCCGGTGCGCAGGGCCACCGCCACCATGCCGGCCCGGTCGCCCGTGCCGAGCTTGCGGGCGATGCGGGCGAGGTGGCTCTTGACGGTCAGTGCGGACAGGCCCATCGAGACGCCGATGGCCTTGTTCGACTGGCCCTCCGCCACCAGCCGCAGTACCTCGACCTCACGGCCGGACAGCTCGCGGTAGCCGCCCGGGTGGCTCGGGGCACCCGGGGGGCGGCGGTGCATCCCGGCGGCGCGGGAACCGATGGGGGCGGCACCGGGTCGGGTGGGGAGCCCGACGTTGGTGCGGGTGCCGGTGACGACATAGCCCTTCACTCCGCCCGCGAGGGCGTTGCGGACGGCGCCGATGTCGTCGGCGGCGGACAGGGCGAGGCCGTTGGGCCAGCCTGCCGCGCGGGTCTCCGACAGGAGGGTCAGGCCGGAGCCGTCGGGCAGATGGACGTCGGCGACACAGATGTCGCGGGGGTTGCCGATGCGGGGACGAGCCTCCGCGACGGACGAGGCCTCGATGACATCGCGCACACCGAGCGCCCACAGGTGGCGGGTGACGGTGGAGCGGACGCGCGGGTCGGCCACGACCACCATCGCGGTGGGCTTGTTCGGGCGGTAGGCGACCAGGCTTGCGGGCTGCTCGAGAAGAACGGACACCAGGCCTCCTGGAGTGCGGGGACGACTTGGAAGGTCACAGTCGTCTTCGGCACCGGATCACGAGTCCTTTAGAGAATGATCACGATCTAGTGAGTAACAATTGGTGCAATTCGGACGTGTGGTCGATCGTTCGGTGAACGAATCGGCTCGTTCGAGGGATCGCTCTCGACTGAAAGTGGCCGTATCGACAAAGTGACGACAAAATCCCTGCGCCCGAAAAGGTGACCCGAGGGGTCGTCAGCGTGACTGCGGACCGCGCCGCTGCGGCAGCGTCACCACCGACGCGTCGCCCGGACCGGCCGGCGGCAGCCCCGCGACCTGCGCGAGCAGATCGCACCAGGCCGCCAGATGACCCGCGGTGTCCGGCACCCCGCCCAGCCCCTCGCGGGGCGTCCAGGAGGCGCGGATCTCGATCTGCGAGGCCGACGGGCGCTCGGCGAGACCGCCGAAGTAGTGGGAGCTGGCCCGGGTGACCGTGCCGCTCGGCTCCCCGCACGCGAGGCCGCGCGCCTGGAGCGCGCCGGTCAGCCACGACCAGCACACCTCGGGCAGCAGCGGATCGGCCGCCATCTCCGACTCCAGCTCCGCGCGCACCAGCGTGACCAGCCGGAAGGCACCCCGCCAGGCGTCGTGCCCGTCCGGGTCGTGCAGCAGCACCAGCCGGCCGTCCGCCAGGTCCTGGTCGCCGTCGACGACCGTCGCCTCCAGCGCGTACGCGAACGGCGCGAGCCGCTGCGGGGCGCGCGTCGGCTCCACCTCGATCTGCGGCCTGAGCCGCGCGGCCCTCAGCGCGTCGACGGCGGCCCGGAAGGGCAACGGAGCGTCGCTGCTCGTATCCCGGTCCCCCTCCTTCGCGTCGTCCATTCCGCCAGTGCCGTCCGACAGTCGTCCTTGAGCCGCAGCCATGCGGGAAGATTAAAGGGAAGCGGGGCCCGGTGCGGGCCTAGACACCCGGACAACGGGCGCCAGGTCACCGGCGAACCGGCACCGACGCCGGGCACCGGGCACTGCGGACGCCGTGCGAAACTTGCCGACGTGAGTGCTAACCAGACGCCGCCGTCCGCCACGTACGAATCCGCCTTCCTCAAGGCCTGCCGGCGCGAGCCCGTGCCGCACACGCCGGTGTGGTTCATGCGGCAGGCCGGGCGCTCACTGCCGGAGTACCGCAAGGTCCGCGAGGGCGTCCCGATGCTCGAGTCCTGCATGCGGCCCGAGCTGGTCACCGAGATCACCCTCCAGCCCGTGCGCCGGCACGGCGTGGACGCGGCGATCTACTTCAGCGACATCGTCGTCCCGCTCAAGGCCATCGGCATCGACCTCGACATCAAGCCCGGCGTCGGCCCGGTCGTCGAGAAGCCGATCCGCACCCGCGCCGACCTGGCCCAGCTGCGCGACCTCACCCCCGAGGACGTCTCCTACGTCACCGAGGCCGTCGGCCTGCTGACCGCCGAGCTCGGCGCCACCCCGCTCATCGGTTTCGCCGGCGCACCTTTCACCCTCGCGAGTTACCTCGTCGAGGGCGGTCCGTCGCGCACGTACGAGAACGCCAAGGCGATGATGTACGGCGACCCGGAGCTCTGGGCCGACCTGCTGGACCGCCTGGCCGACATCACGGCCGCCTTCCTGAAGGTGCAGATCGAGGCGGGCGCCTCCGCCGTCCAGCTCTTCGACTCCTGGGCCGGCGCCCTCGCCCCCGTCGACTACCGCCGCTCGGTGATGGCCGCCTCCGCGAAGGTGCTCGACGCCGTCGCCGGATACGGCGTCCCGCGCATCCACTTCGGCGTCGGCACCGGCGAGCTGCTGGGCCTCATGGGCGAGGCCGGCGCGGACGTCGTCGGCGTCGACTACCGGGTGTCGCTCGACGAGGCCGCCCGCCGCGTCGGCCCCGGCAAGGCGCTCCAGGGCAACCTCGACCCGACCGTCCTGTTCGCCGGCACCGACGCGGTCGAGGCCAAGACCCGCGAGGTCCTGGAGACGGCGAAGGACCTGGAGGGCCACGTCTTCAACCTCGGCCACGGCGTCATGCCGTCCACCGACCCGGACGCGCTGACCCGGCTCGTGGAGTACGTCCACACGCGGACGGCCCGCTGACCTACCAGGTGTGCCGGGGCCGCGCCTTCCTGCCGAAGAGCAGGCCGCGTGGTTCCGGCGGCGGGGTCGTGCCCGCCTTCAGCGGCCAGGCCAGCGCCATGCCGACGAGGAAGCCCACGACGTGCGCCGCGTACGCCACCGTGCCCGCGTCGGAGACGCCCTCGCCGGACGAGTAGACGGCCTGGAGCGCGAACCAGAAGCCCAGCACCAGCCAGGCCGGCAGCCTCAGCGGCAGGAAGACCAGGAACGGGACCAGCACCCACACCCTGGCCTTCGGATACAGCACCAGGTAGGCGCCCAGCACCCCCGCGATGGCGCCGGACGCGCCGATCAGCGGGTCGCCGGAGTCGGCGTTGAGGAACGCGAAGCCGTACGACGCCGCGTAGCCGCAGACGACGTAGAACAGCGCGAAGCGCACATGGCCCATGCGGTCCTCGACGTTGTTGCCGAAGATCAGCAGGAACAGCATGTTGCCCAGCAGGTGCAGCCAGCCGCCGTGCAGGAACATCGCGGTGAACACGGACAGGAACGGGGACTTGTCGTAGCCCGGCGGCCCGACCACGCACCCCCGGCCGCCCGGACCGACCTCGCCCGTGGGCACGAGGCGGGGCAGCTGATGGTGGATCAGCTCCTGCGGCACCGCCGCGTAGTGGTCCAGGAAGGCCTGGAGATGACAGAGCTGGGACAGGCTGCTGTCGCCCGCCACGGAGCCGGCCAGGCCGGGCGTGTACAGGAAGACCAGCACGTTCGCGGCGATGAGCGCATACGTCACCACAGGGGTGCGGCGCACCGGGTTCACGTCATGGACGGGGATGACCACAAGGAAGTAGTGCCCGCGATGCGGTTCCCGAATCGGTGAACACCCGCACGCGCGCGTGCGTATGACTTCTCAACTGCCCGCGGCACGGGGAAGGCAGGTCGCGGGGTGAACGTGAGGAACAGGCGATGAACGACCGAGTTACTCCTCCGATCCACGCGCTGCCCGACGGCGAGGCCGAGGTCGCCGTGGTGCTGAGACTGCCCTGGGAAGACGTGGCCCGGCTGGGCCAGGACGCGGGGCGGCTCGCTACGCAGATGCAGCGGCCGGTGACGCTGGACGAGGCGGTGAGCCACCGGCTGCGGTCCACCCGGCCCGCGGCCCACGCGAAACCGGCGGGGGAGCAGCCGGCCGCGGTGGCCGCGCCGAGCGCCTCCGTCTCCTCCCTGCCGCCCCGCCCGGCCGCCGACCAGACCCGTCAGGCCATCGAACGCATCAACGGATCGGCGTAGTCGTCACGCGGCCCGCAGTTTCGAAGCGGCCTTGCGGGCCGCCACCAGCACCGGGTCCCACACGGGGCTGAACGGTGGGGCGTAGCCCAGGTCCAGGGCCGTCATCTGCTCCACCGTCATGCCGGCCGTGAGCGCCACCGCCGCGATGTCCACCCGCTTGCCCGCGCCCTCCCTCCCGACGATCTGCACACCGAGCAGCCGCCCCGTGCGGCGCTCGGCGAGCATCTTCACCGTCATGAGGGAGGCGCCGGGGTAGTAGCCCGCCCGGGACGTGGACTCGATGGTCACCGCCTCGTACTGGAGGCCCGCCCTGCGCGCGTCCTTCTCGCGCAGGCCGGTACGGGCGATCTCCAGGTCGCACACCTTGCTCACCGCCGTGCCGACCACGCCCGGGAAGGTGGCGTAACCGCCGCCCACGTTCGCGCCGATGACCTGGCCGTGCTTGTTGGCGTGCGTACCGAGCGCGATGTGGCGCTCCTGGCCGGAGACCAGGTCGAGGACCTCCACGCAGTCGCCGCCGGCCCAGATGTTCTCGTGCCCGCGCACCCGCTGGGCGAGGTCGGTCAGCAGCCCGTCGTGCCGGCCCACGGGCAGCCCCGCCGCCTTGGCCAGCGAGGTCTCCGGGCGCACCCCGATGCCCAGCACCACCACGTCCGCCGGATACTCGGCGTCCTCCGTGGCCACCGCCCGCACCCGGCCGTCCTCGCCGGTGAGGACCTTGGTGACCGTGGCGTCGTTGACCATGGTGATGCCCAGGCCCTCCATCGCCTCGTGCACCAGGCGGCCCATGTCCGCGTCGAGCGTCGACATCGGCTCGCTGCCCCGGTTGACGACGGTCACCTCGTAGCCGCGGTTGATGAGCGCCTCGGCCATCTCGACGCCGATGTACCCGGCGCCGACCACCACCGCCCTGCGGCCACGCGTGCGTGCCAGCGTGTCGAGCAGCGCCTGACCGTCGTCCAGGGTCTGCACCCCATGGACACCGGGGGCGTCGGCGCCCGGCATCTCCGGGCGGATCGGGCGGGCGCCGGTCGCGATCACGAGTTTGTCGTACGACGTCCAGGACTCGGCCCCGGAATCGACGTCACGCGCGCGTACCCGCTGCCCGGCCACGTCGATCTCCGTGACCTCCGTCCGCATGCGCAGGTCGATGCCCCGCGCGCGGTGCTCCTCGGGCGTGCGGGCGATCAGCTCGTCCCGCTCCTCGACGTCGCCGCCCACCCAGTACGGGATGCCGCACGCCGAGTAGGACGTGAAGTGACCCCGCTCGAACGCCACGATCTCCAGTGCCTCGGGCCCCTTCAGCCGGCGGGCCTGGGACGCCGCGGACATCCCCGCGGCGTCTCCGCCGATCACGACCAGTCGTTCGCTCGCAGCGCTCATGTTCATGCGAACACGCTACGGGGACAGGGCATTTCAGTCCTGTTCGCCGCCCTGTTCGCCGCCCTGTTCCCGGCTGGGCGCGGTGCGGGCGACCGGGAGCGGGCCGAGGGCCGTCGACGCGGACACCGGGGCCGGGCGGCGCGGCAGCCGGGGGCGGATCAGCCGCAGCCACGCCAGCAGGAGCAGCGCCAGCACCGAGGCGAAGGGGAGCACGGCGGCCAGTGCCACCACGATCCACCGCAGCATCGACACGAACGCGTCCCAGCCGCCCGACAGCGCGTCCATGACCCCCGGATCGTCGTCCTCCGCGGCCTTCGCCACCGGCTTCTCGGACAGCGACAGCGTGATGGTGGCCAGACTCGTGCGGTCCTTCAGGGACGCCTGACGGGCCAGCAGCGCCTCCAGGTCGGCCTGGCGGCTGCTCAGTTCGCCCTCCAGGGCGACCACGTCGCTCAGCTTGGTGGCCTGGTCCATCAGCTCCCGGATGCGGGCCACGCTCGCCCGCTGCGTCTTGATGCGGCTGTCCACGTCGACGACCTGATCGGTGACGTCCTGCGCCTTCGCGGTGCGCTCGACGAGCTTGCCCGCGCCCTCCAACTCGGCCAGCACCTCCTCGTACTTGTCGACGGGCACCCGCAGCGTCACCCGCGTCTCCTCCGCGCCCTGCTCGTCACGGGAGGTGGACTCTTTGCCGACGTAACCGCCCGCGTTCTCGGTGGTCGTCCGGGCCGCTTCCAGCGCCTTCGGCACGTCCTTGACCTGCACGGTGAGTTCGGCGGTACGGATGATGTGGCTGGTGGGGAGGCTGGGCGCGGTGCTCGCCTGCCTGCCGCCCGCGCCGCTGTCGCTGTCGGCGGCGCCGCCCGGGGCGCCCTCCTTCGCCTCCGACAGCGCGGCGCTGTCACTGCCGGCACCGCTGTCGGAGGAGTCGGAGGCGGTGCAGCCGGACAGGGCCAGCGCGGCGGCCAGCAGGAGGCCGGCCAGGGCCGGGACAGGTCGTACGGAACGTCGTGCGCGCATCTGGCGTACCCCCGGGTCGTGACGACGGACATTCGCTCCTTCGACGCCCGGCCGTGCCGGAACGTTGGAGCGCGACGGTCCCGATGCGGTCACGGTCGGGACGCGGGCGGGACACGACGGGGACGTGCACGGGACCTGGTCGGGCCAAAGGTCCCTGGCCGGACTGTCGGTGGCGTCTGAGAGGGTGGAGCCATGAGCGGATCAGGTACGACGGGACACGTCGTCGTCATCGGAGCCGGGATCGCGGGACTGGCCGCGGCTCACCGGCTGCTGCAGCGCGGGGCGCGAGTGACCGTGCTGGAGGCGTCCGGCCGCGTCGGCGGCAAGCTGCTGCCCGGCGAGATCGCCGGCGCGCGCGTGGACCTCGGCGCCGAGTCGATGCTGGCGCGCAGACCCGAGGCCGTCGCCCTCGCCCGTGAGGTCGGCCTCACCGACCGCCTCCAGCCCCCCGCCACCGCCACCGCCTCGATCTGGACCCGCGGCGCCCTGCGCCCCATGCCCAAGGGCCATGTCATGGGCGTCCCCGGTACCGCCGCCGCCCTCGAAGGCGTCCTCTCCGAGGAGGGCCTCGCCCGTATCGACCGCGACGCCGACCTGCCGCGCACGGAGGTCGGCGACGACGTGGCGGTCGGCGAGTACGTGGCCGCACGGCTCGGCCGCGAGGTCGTCGACCGGCTGATCGAGCCGCTGCTCGGCGGGGTGTACGCGGGCGACGCCTACCGGATCTCGATGCGCTCGGCGGTCCCGCAGCTGTTCCAGGCGGCGAAGACCCACACCTCGCTCACCGAGGCCGTCCGCGACATCCAGGCAAGGGCCGCCGCCAACCAGCAGACGGGCCCGGTGTTCATGGGCCTTCAGGGCGGCGTCGGCGGCCTCCCGCTCGCCGTCGCCGACTCGGTCCGCGCGCGCGGCGGCGAGATCGTCACCGACGCGCCCGTCACCGAGCTGCGCCGCGCCGGCGCCGAGGGCTGGCGGATCGTCACCGGCGACCGCACCCTGCATGCCGACTCCGTGATCGTCGCCGTCCCCGCCCCGGCCGCCGCCGACCTGCTGCGCGCCGAGTCCTCCGAGGCCGCCGCCGAGCTCGCCGGCGTCGAGTACGCGTCCATGGCCCTGGTCACCCTCGCCTACCGCCGCACCGACACCGACCTCCCGGCGGGCAGCGGCTTCCTGGTGCCGCCCGTCGACGGCCGCACCATCAAGGCGTCCACGTTCGCGTCCCAGAAGTGGGGCTGGATCGCCGACGAGAACCCGGACGTCGTCGTCCTGCGCACCTCGGTCGGCCGCTACGGCGAGACGGCGATCCTGGAGCGCGACGACGCCGACCTCGTCGACGTCTCCCGCCGCGACCTGCGCGAGGCCACCGGCCTCGACGCCCGTCCTCTCGAAACCCGCGTCACCCGCTGGACCGACGGCCTGCCCCAGTACCCGGTCGGCCACCACGCGCGTGTGGCCCGCCTCCGCGACCACGTGGCCAAGCTTCCCGGCATCGCCGTCTGCGGAGCGCAGTACGACGGCGTCGGCATCCCCGCCTGCATCGCGAGCGCGTACGCGGCGGTCGACCAGATCCACGGCGACGAGCGCGGTGTGCAGGAGCTCACCGCCCACCCGGTGCAGAGTCTGCACGGAGGAGCAGGAGAATAAGGACCATGAGCAACGAAGCCCCCACCCCCGAGGCCGGCCGGATCCCGAACAAGGGCAAGCTGGCCAAGGACCTGAACGAGGTCATCCGCTACACGCTCTGGTCCGTCTTCAAGCTGAAGGACGTCCTCCCCGAGGACCGCGCGGGCTACGCGGACGAGGTCCAGGAGCTGTTCGACCAGCTCGCCGCGAAGGACGTCACGATCCGCGGCACCTACGACGTGTCCGGCCTCCGCGCCGACGCCGACCTCATGATCTGGTGGCACGCCGAGACCGCCGACCAGCTCCAGGAGGCGTACAACCTCTTCCGCCGCACCAAGCTGGGCCGCGCCCTGGAGCCGGTCTGGTCGAACATGGCGCTGCACCGCCCCGCCGAGTTCAACCGCTCGCACATCCCGGCGTTCCTCGCCGACGAGACGCCGCGCAACTACGTCAGCGTCTACCCCTTCGTGCGGTCCTACGACTGGTACCTCCTGCCCGACGAGGACCGCCGCCGCATGCTCGCCGACCACGGCAAGATGGCCCGCGGCTACCCGGACGTCCGCGCCAACACGGTCGCCTCCTTCTCCCTCGGCGACTACGAGTGGCTCCTGGCCTTCGAGGCCGACGAGCTGTACCGCATCGTCGACCTCATGCGCCACCTGCGCGCGTCGGAGGCCCGCATGCACGTCCGCGAGGAGGTCCCGTTCTTCACGGGCCGCCGCAAGGACATCGGGGATCTGGTCGCCGGCCTGGCCTGATCAGCCTCGGGGCTCGGGCTCCGGGTGCGGTGCGCAGGCCGCGCGCCGCACCGGGAGCCGGCCCTCCAACAGGTACGCGTCCAGGTACCCGTTGACGCACCGGTTCGGCCCGCCCGCGATCCCGTGGGTCCCCGCGTCCCGCTCGGTCACCAGCACCGACCCCGACAACCGCCGATGCAGCTCCAGCGCCCCCTCATAGGGCGCGGCCGCATCCCGCTCGGCCGCCAGGATCAGGGTCGACGGCAGCTCACCCGGCCCGGTTCGCACATCGAGCGGCTCCTGACGCGGCGCCTGCCAGTAGGCGCAGGGCAGGTTCATCCACACGTTGTCCCAGGTCTCGAACGGCGCCACCCGGGCGAGCCGCGTGTTGTCCCGGTCCCACACCTCCCAGTCCGTGGGCCAGGACGCGTCGTTGCACTCGACGGCCGTGTACACCGCGCTGGAGTTCTCGGCCTCCTTCGCCGCCTCCGGATGCGGCCCCGCCTGCTCGATCAGCGGCTTGGGGTCGCCCTTCAGATAGGCGGACAGCGCCTGCGCCCGGTGCGGCCAGAAGTCGTCGTAGTACCCGGCCGTCAGGAACGCCCCCTGCAACTGACCGGGCCCGACCTTCCCGCCGGCCGGGTCCGCCGCCAGCTGGGCCGCCGCCTTGTCGTAGCTGCGCTGCACCTTCTCGGCCGTGTCGCCGAGGCCGTACGCCTTGTCGTGCCGGGCGGCCCACTCCCGGAAGTCCGCCCAGCGGTCCTCGAACGCGGCCGACTGGGCGAGGTTGTTGCGGTACCAGACCTCCTCCGGGTCCGGGTTCACCGCCGCGTCGAACACCATCCGCCGCACGTGCGAGGGGAACAGCGTCGCGTACAGCGCCCCGAAGTAGGTGCCGTACGACGCCCCCATGAACGTCAGCCTCTCCTCGCCCAGCGCGGCCCGCAGGACGTCGAGGTCGCGGGCGTTGTTGAGGGAGGTGTAGTGCCGCAGCGCGCTGCCCGCCCGCCGGGCGCAGCCGCGCGCGTAGGCCTTCGCCTCGGCGATGCGCTCCCGCTTGTACGACTCCGAGGGGTGCGTCGGCGCCGGTGAGGGCGCCTTGAGGAAGTGCTTGGGGTCCTCGCAGGACAGCGGGGCGGAGCGGCCGACGCCGCGCGGGGCGTAGCCGACGAGGTCGTAGGCCGCCGCGAGCCGCTTCCACTCGGGCAGGTAGCCCATGAGCGGGAAGTACATGCCGGAGCCGCCCGGGCCGCCGGGGTTGTAGACCAGGGAGCCCTGCCGGGGGACCTTGCGCTTGCTGTTGTGCGGGTCCTTGTGGGTGGCCCGGACCCGGCTGACGGTGAGCTTGATCTGCTTGCCGCCGGGGTGCGCGTAGTCGAGCGGGACGGTGACCGTGCCGCACTGCATCGCGGCCGGCAGGTCCTCCGCGTCCGGGCATCTGCCGAAGGTGATCCCGGCCGCCTCGGCCCGCGCGGCGGCGGTCGCGGCGCCGCGCAGCTCGGCCGTGCCCGGGGCGGCGGCGGGGGCGCCGCCCGGGGCGGCCGCGAGTGTGGTCAGGATCAAGGTCCCGGCGGCCGAGTAGAGGGCGGGGGCTCTCATCGCGTATCCCTTCGGTGCACGGCAGCAACAAAAGGGATGTTTCGTTCGGTTGTTGGGGAAGGCAAGCACCGTCCGGCCGGTGTCGGCGCCAATGCCCCCTATGCGCCCCTGGTGTGCCCGGCGCGCCAGTGCTGCTCGCGGTCGGCGAAGGCCGCGCGCAGATCCGGTTCACCGACCGCGCGGACCCCTCGTACGGCGACGGTCGTCAGGTACGTACGGTCGTCGCCGCTCCCGGTGCGGCGGGCCAGGGCGCCGAGCAGGCGCTGGCCGGCGGGGGAGGCCCAGCGCGAGTAGGGGTGGACCTCGACGCGGGCGATGGCGAGGCAGCTCAGGGTGAGCGCGAGGGGCAGCGCGAACCAGAGGGCGATCAGCTGCCGCGGCATCTCCGACGGCGCGGGCGTCAGCAGCGCGGTCGCGCCCAGCGCGAGGACGACGAGCGCGGCGAGCTGCACCTGGCGCACGGCCGCCGCCACCGTCGTACGCGCCCCGTCCGGCACGGCGAGGCCCGCGCGCACCAGCCGGTCGGCGAGACCGCGCACCGGGGCCGCGGTCGCCGCCGCGTCCCGCGCCGGGGTGATGCGGGACTGGCCCTCCGGGCCGATCGCCCCTATGACGGAGCGCTCGATCTCGTCCCGGCCGCGCGGGTCGACGACCGTCGCCCAGCCGGTGTGCGCGAGGAGCAGTCGGCGCTGGCGCGCCATCGAGACCATGGTGAGGTCGGCGACCCGCCGGGGGCCGCCGGACAGGAACGCCGCCTCGTACAGCGTCAGGTCGTGCCCATGGCCCGCGGCCACTTCTTCCGTGTCCACGGCCGCAGCACGTACGGCGGCCAGGCACAACCGGGTGCACGCGGTACCGGCGGCGGCCCAGGCCAGCAGGAGGAGAAGGACCCAGAACATGACGCTGTTCTATGCGAATCGACCGCGAAGGCGCCATGCCTTGTTCACAATCCGGACGGAGCGTGGCCGGTACGTAATGTTCCCCTTGGGGCCGCTCAGGGCTCGCTCGGCGGCGGGCTGGTGGCGGGTGGGGGCAGTGAATACGTCGGGGACGCCGGTGGGGTGACCGGGATCGCCGGGGTCGGGTCGGTCGTCGGGCCGGGCGGGCCGGGGGTGTTGGTGATCGGGGGAGTGCTGCCGGAGGCCATCTCCTGGGCCAGGGCGTCCCAGTCGACGTACCCGGTGGCCTCCAGGATCTTGATGTGGTCGAGGACGGTGGTGTTCGCGTCGTCGGCGAGGGCGCGGACCAGGGAGTTGCGGGTGGTGGCCCGTACCTGGGCGACGACCGAGAAGACCCTGCCGTGGGCGATCCGCAGGATGTTGGCGAACTGCCGGTCGTACTCGACCCCTTGGGCCGAGCTCAGGGTGGCCAGCCACTGCTTCTGCTGGTCGCTCGGCTCGTTGGGGAGGGCGAGGCCGAGTTGCGAGGCCACGTCACGCACCCGCTGGTCCAGGAACGTGTGCCCCTCGACGAGGTGCTGTCCCGCGGTGCGCACCGCCTGTGTCGTGCCCTTCCGCAGGGCCTGCTGCCCGGCCGGCAGTTCCCACAGTCCGGCCAGCCGCACCTTGGTGACGAACTCCCGGTCGAGCGCCGACAGCGGGCCGTACCTCGTCGACACCGTCTGGGCGTTGAGCACGTCGACCGCGGTCCCGGAACGGTCGGCGTACGACCAGATCGGGAAGACGAGGGCCGCCAGGGTCGCCGCCAGGCCGGTGATGATGAGCCCGGTGCCACTGAAGATGCCTCGGCCGTTGACGGGGGGTCGGGGTCGCATGGTGCCTCCTGCTTGCGGCACCGCACGCCAGTGCGTTTCGGGTGCGCAGTTGGCATGTTACTTCGCGGTCACGTCGGCTGACGACCGTCCGCCTCAGCGGCGCAGCAGCACCCGCCGCGTCGCCCGCGCCAGCCGCACGCCCGGCCGGTGCGAGCGCGGCCGCGACCCCGACCGCTCCAGCCACCACTCCCGCAGCTCGGCCAGCGCCCGCTCGTCCCGGACCACCCCCGCTCCCAGCACGTATCCGGCGAAGTCCAACGCGTCCCTGCGGTACCCGCCGGTCATCGGGTGCCCATGGGCGTAACCGAGGAACGCGGCCCGGTACCCCGTGCCCAGAATCACCGGCAGTTCGGGCGCGACCTTCGCCACGACGTCCGCCCGCTTCCCGGCCAGCGCCCGCGCCTGCACCCCGAGCCGCACCCGGTCGAACCCCTCGGGCACGGGCGTCCCGGCGACGAGGGCGGACAGCAGCGCGGCCTGCGCGAGGGCGAGCCGCTGGCGGGCCGGGGCGGTGTCGGGCATGGAGGCGAGTCGGGTGGTGCGGGCGGCTTGCGTGCCCGGCGCGGCCCCCTGCTCCCGCCCCTTCTCCACCGCCCCCCGGATCGCCGCCAACTCCCCCTCCAGTTCCGCCGGTTCCGGGAAGTTCTCGTCCCGTTCCAGGAGGACCCCCGGCGGCGACACCCGGGACGCGAGGTCGGTGAGGATGTCGAGGACCGGGCGGGGGACCGGGTGGGCGTGGCTGTCGTGCCAGACGCCGTCCCGCTCGAAGCCGCCCGCCACGTGGACGTACGCGATGGCCTCCAGGGGGAGGTCGGCGAGAGCCTCGGCCGGGTCCTCGCCGCGGTTGACGTGGTTGGTGTGGAGGTTGGCGACGTCGATGAGGAGTCGTACGCCCGTACGGTCCGCCAGCTCGTACAGGAACTGCCCCTCCGTCATCTCCTCGTCCGGCCAGGCGATCAGCGCGGCGATGTTCTCGACGGCGAGCGGCACCGGCAGGGCGGCCTGGGCGATGCGGACGTTCTCGCACAGCACGTCGAGGGCGTCGCGGGTGCGGGGGACCGGCAGCAGATGGCCGGCCTCCAGGCGCGGGGAGGCCGTCAGGAGCCCGCCCGCCCGGACGAACGCGATGTGCTCGGTGACCAGGGGCGCGCCCAGCGCCTCGGCCCGCTCGGCGAGGGCGGTCAGGCGGCTCTCGTCCGGGCGGTCGGCGCCGCCGAGGCCGAGCGAGACGCCGTGCGGGACCACGGTCACCCCGCGCTCGCGCAGCCGCCGCAGCGACTCCGGCAGATGGCCGGGACAGGTGTTCTCGGCCACGACCTCGACCCAGTCGATGCCCGGCATGCGTTCCACGGCGTCCGCGATCTCCGGCCGCCAGCCGATCCCCGTGCCCAGTCGCTCCATGGTCCCCGTCCCCGTTTCCCCGTCGAGTGGCTTGCTCAGGTGCCCGCCGTGCCGTCCCCTTCGACGCCGTGCCGTTCCTGTGTGACGGGGGTATGGCCCTGGCGTCCGGAGCCGAATCACCCGGGGGGCGTCTTCAGAGCAACATTTGAGGTTGAGGCCGCTGGGCAGCCGGCCAGCGGCCGGCTGGTGACGGTGCCGGTGTGGCCGGCGGTGTACGAGTAGCACTGGGCCCAGTCGGACGCGGCGACCTGCACCACGACGGTGGTGCCGGCCGCGGTGCGGGCGACGGAACGGGGGCTTCGGGGACGTAGTACGGCGGCGATCTCCTGGTCGGTCAGGGTGCCGTCGGCATCGGCCTTCTGGAGCCGGGCCCTGAGCCGCTCGGCGGCGGCGGTGACGGCGGCCCGGGCGTCGCGCTCCCGGTCCCGCCCGCTGTCCTGCACGGCCTGGAAGAACCAGACCAGCACGCCCGCGGCCACCAGCACGCCGACCAGCACGGCCGCGCCGAGACAGCCGGCCGACCGGCCGAGGAACCCGGCCGGCCCGCTGTCGCGGCGCGGCGCATGCCGCGTGGGGGAGGTCACGCGGTCATGCTCCCGTATAGCCGATGGAGGTCAAGGCGCTCTCGACCACGTGCTCGTATCCGGTGGTGCCCGCGTTGTTCGGATGGAAGGCCTCGCGGCTCAGGCAGGTCTGACCGATGCCCGAGGCGGCGATGCACACGGCGTGCGGGTCCCCTTCGTGGAAGTCCCCGTCGCCGTTGGGGCCGAGCACGATCTTGTTGATCCACTCGTCGCTGTCGCAGCCGCCGTGGCCGACGAACGCCGAGACCGGATTGGCGTACGAGACGTCGTATCCGGCGGCGTGCAACTCGTCCACCTTGGCCTTCTGCGCGGTGTCCATGTAGTTGGCGAGGGTCGCCAGTGCGGCGGCCTCGTCGCCGTCGATGTACCAGGAGCCCGTGCACTTGACCGTGCGGCTGAGGATCTCCGGATAGCCGACGAGCAGGATCTTGGCGTTCGGCGCCTGCTGGGCGACGGCGGCCAGGGTGTTGCCGATGTCCTCCTTGGTCTGGTCGATCAACTTCTCGTACTTGCTGAGGAAGTCGCTGCCCGCGCAGTCCCCGAGGCCCGCGCAGTCCGTCACGGCGTTGACGAAGGCGCCGTAGTTGTTGCCGCCGATGGTGAGCGTCACCAGGGTCGTGTCCTTGGTGAGGACGCCCGAGTCCACTTGGGGGATCTCCCGGAACTCGCCGTCGCCGGCCGCGATGTCACCGCTCTGCCAGTAACTGGTGTCGACGGACCCGTCGACCTGCCAGGTGTGGGCGCCGGAGCAGGCGACGAAGCCGAGTTCCGCGTCGGGACTGTAGTTGTCGGACAGCAGGGACAGGCTCGCGGACTCGCCCGGCAGGACGAGCTTGCGGGGCCAGGCGTTGGCGCTGCGCCGGCAGGCGTCCCAGTCGACGGTTCCGTGGTCCTGGTCGGTCGACTTGTCGTAGGAGCCGGCGCCCTCGCCCGAGGAGTAGGAGTCGCCGAGCGCGGCCACGATGTGCCGCGGCTTGGCCGAGAGCCACTGGAAGCCGACGGCGTCCCAGGCCACGTCGTTGTCCGCCTGCCCCTCGGGGGTGTAGTTGGACAGCGTTACGCCCTGGAAATCGGAGCCGGCGGTGAAGTGGTAGATGCCCAGGCTCACCCACTGGTTGGCGTGGGCGACGGCGTTGATGATCCGGTTGTGGGTGGTGCCGTCGCCGAGGTGGATGGTGTAGACGGCCTGCTGGCTGCCGGAGCCGGTGTTGGGCAGATGCACCAGTACCCGGGTCCAGGAGGTGCGCTGGGTGTTGAGTCTCCAGGTGCCGGTGGCGGCCATCGCGCCGCTCGCGATGCCCGGGTCCGTGTCGGGATCGGACACGTTGGCCGTGGCGCCGTGGGCGTCGTCGCGGGCGTGGGCGTACCAGAAGTGGTCGCCGAAGCCACCGCCGATCTGGTGCAGGTCGCCCTTCGCCTCGTAGTGGCCCGCGGAGTCGGCGTTGAAACGGAAGCCGAAGGTCCCGGCGTTGGTCCAGCCCGACTTGGCGCAGTTGTCGGTGAACGTCGGGACGCTGCTCGACACGTCGTCCACGACCGTGAAGCCCAGATCGGAGTTGTCGCACATGGTGCCGGCGCCGTTGTTGCCGTTGCCCAGTTCGGTCCGGAGCGTCTTGTACGTCAGGTACTCGTGACCGCAGCTGTTGGGGCAGTCGACCTTCCAGGTGGTCTGGTTGGCGTGGTACCAGTGCGGTGGATCGCAGGTCTCGCCGAGGTGGTCGACCTCGCAGCGCGGCGGGTTGGCCGGGTCGCAGTCGTTGACGAGCGGGGCGCAGAAGGTGTCGAGGTCCGGCTTGACCGAGGAGCGGTCGGCGTCGGTGCTCCACCAGGCGGCCGAGTAGCCCGCGGTGTTGCTGTTGTTGGCGGTGCCGTCATCGGCGTAGGCGCGCCCGGTGTCGATCGGCCAGGCGCCCCAGCCGAGCACCTTCTCCTCGTACGACCAGTCCTGCGGATGCCCGGCGTCGGCGTAGGTGTTGCCGTCCAGGAAGGCGTGCCGGTCCGGCGGGTAGAGCGGGTTGGAGGGGTTGTTCAGCCAGCCCAGGCCCCAGTAGCCGGACGGGTTGGCCGGGATGTAGTAGTTGAGACCGGAGTTGTAGTCCCACAGGGCGGCGAACCAGTTCTCCGGTGCCGCGGGGTCGTCGGTGTTGAGCTTGATCGCGCCCGGAGTGACGGCCGTGTCGTGCAGCTCGTTCCACTTCTTCTCGAGCGTCTGCGCGGCGATGGCGATGTTGGACGTGTAGTCCAGTGCGATCGCCCGCTGCTGCGCGGCCGGGAGCTCGTCCACGGCACCGGTCTTCATTCCGTCGGTCTGCTGGCCGATGCCGTAGCCGCAGTCGGTCTTGGACCAGTCGATCTGCCAGTGGTCCTCAGGGGTCGCCGGGTCGCTGGGATGGCCGTAGAAGCCGTTGGTGCTGGCCAGGGTGGAGCTGGTCTGGCCGGGCAGGGCGCCGCCCTCGGCCTGCCACAGGTTGGACTCCTGGGCCAGTACGCCGAGGAGCACCTGAGCGGGGATGCGTCCGCCGCTGGTGCCGGTCAGCCCCGGCAGCGGGAACATGCCCTGCGGGTTCACCGTGCCCAGTCCGTCGGCCGTACGCCACCCGCCCTGGCGGACGTAGGTGCTGGTGAGGTCGGACCGGATGGCCATGTCGGCGGCCCACTCGACCTGGTTGGGGGTGGGCTGGTACGCCTGCTGCGCCGGGTCGTTGCGCGGCTGCGAACAGGTGCGGTCGTCGTCGATCGTGCTCGTGGGGCTGCCGGCCACCGCGGCCGACATCGTGGCCGCGGACCTCGACGGGGTGCCGGAGCCGGTCAGGGCCGGTGACGCCTGCCCGCCCGCGGCCTTGGCGCCGGTGGCGGCCGCACTCACGGTGAAGGAGATCTTCTTCCCGGTCGCGGGCACCTCGGTCTTGATCTTCAGTGGCGCCGCGGTGTTCCAGGCGGTCGCCGCGAGCGGGTCGCTGACGTGGCTGCGCAGGCTCGCGGACACGGCCTGGTCCACGGCGAGCGCGCCGGTCGAGGACACCTCTGCGTCCGCCGCGACCTTCAACTGCCGCACGGGCGAGGGAAGGTGTGTCACGGAGGTGGGTTTGCCGGTGAGGAAGACGCGGCCGGAGGTGCCGGCCGCCAGGCCCAGCGCGCCCGACCGGCCCCGGGCGAAGGTGGTGGTCCGGCCGGCCGCGGTGCGACGGGCGCGGGCCTTGCCGTCCTTCTGGTCCAGGAAGTCGACGCCTCCCTCGGCGTCGACGTGCAGCCCGAAGGCGGGTCCGGTGGTGGTGGCGAGCTCGGTGGTGTGGTTCTTCCGGTCGAAGCCGATCAGCCGGCCCGCCGCCGCGCCGACGATGCCGTCGGGTGTGGGGACCGCCGAGGTGACCTGGACGTTCTCGGTCTGCCTGCGGACGACGGCACCGGTGGCGGTGTTCACCGTCAACAGCCGTGTCTGGTTGCGCTGTTCGTCGCCCAGCTGGGTGAGCACGGCCGTCTCGCCGGTGCCGCAGCCCGGGTTGAAGTACCCGAGGGTGACCGTGTCGGCGAGCTTGGTGACCTTGCCGCTGGTCAGGTCGACGACGGCGGCGAAGCCGCCGCGCTCCATCAGCTCGGGGCTGTTGGTGAAGTCCCGGGGCGCGTAGACGACCACGGCCCGCTTGCCGGACCCGGTCACGCAGGCGTTCCCGATCCACAGGTCGGTGCCGAAGCCGGGCTCCGAGAGCGTGGCGACGGTCCGCCACTGGTAGGCCTTGCCGCTGTCGGCGGCCAGCACCCGCAGGGCGGAACCGTCACCGGCGACGGTCACCGCGCGGTCGGCGGACTTCCGCCAGCCGCTGGGCAGCTGCGTGTCCGGGGAGAGCACCTTCGGCGACCTGTCCTGGGCGGGCGCCTTGGGAGCGGGGTCGCCCGTGCCCGAGGACGCGGCGGCGGACGAGGGTGACCGGGAGGGTGGTGAGGCGAAGGCGGGGCCGGTCTGGGTCAGACCGGTGACCACCAGGGAAGTGGCGAGTAGGGCGATGGACGCACGTGCTCTGTGTCTCAGCCTCAAGGGTCCTCCAGGGTCCCGATGGGCAGGTGTGACCGACGGTGGGAGCAGAGGTGAGGGTGGGAGGCAGGCCACGCGTGCCGCCTCATCCCCGTTACGGGAGAAGGGAATTCCCGCAAGTGAAGCCGACACAAAGTACGTGCCGTGGCCCCGGGAAGGGAAGAGCTCATGACCATGAAACTCTTCGGCGATGTGGGGTTCTGTCGGAAACCATCGGTCCTGCCGCTGGTCAACGCGTGGGAAGTGACCGCGAATCACAAGGCATTTGGTGGCCAGGAGATTCAAGTGCGGGAAGTTGCTTGGCGGTTTCTTTGGTGATCCTTGGTTGTTCCTGTTCGGCCCCGGAGAGAATCCTGTAACTCGCCGATCACCGCGCGGAGTTTGCCTGCCTTCCTCACTGCAAAGGACGGGTCATGGTCCATGCTCTTCCCGTGTTCCGGAACATCAACAGACGGGCGGCGGCCATCGGCCTCGCCGTCGTCACCTGTGCCGGTGTCACCACGTTCGCCACCGGGAGCCAGGCGCACGCGGTCACCGTCATCTACTCCTCCTCGCCCTGCATCTCCAGGGACTCCAGGGGCTTCGACCCCGACTGCGAGGCGGACCTCTTCATCAACTACAACTCGTCGCCCCAAAGCGGTGTCCTGCCGGCGCCCGGTGCGATCGCCGACATGTACGGGGACATCTACGACTTCTCGGCAGGCCTGGACGGCAACGGGCAGTACGTCTTCGTCTTCAGCACCGCCGGCAGCCGGCCCGGTGCCGGACAGCAGATCAAGAACAACGCGGCCTCCGCGGATCCCTGCGGTGTGAACAGCTACCGCATCTACTACAACTCCGGATACTCCGGCCACTCCCAGTACTTCGGCTCCGACCGGTACTGCGACGGGGACTTCAACTTCGACTCCACGCTGAAGAACGAGGACGCCTCGGAGCACTGGTCCTGAAGACCCGTCATGGTCAGTGACTCGGTTGTCCACAAGGAGAGTTGATGCGTCGTCGGAGAGCTGTGAGCCCCGTGGTCGCCGTCGCGGCGGCGCTGCTCGCCCTGACCGGATGCTCCCCGGGCGGCGGGACCGGCACGCCCCGGGCAGGGGGTGCCACTCCCTCCGGGACCGGCGCCCCCGCCTGGCCCGCCGCGGTGCCCGCGTCGGGCCTCGCCAAGGGCCTGGTCCTGCCCATGGAGGCCTACATGGAGCCGTACGCGGACACCGTGGTCATCGACCGGGCCGTCGACCGGCTCACCACCCAGTGCATGAAGCGGTACGGCTACGCCTACACCCCTCCGGCCCGCGGTATGACGCCACCGCCCAGCAGCGACGACTCCAACATGCCGCGCCGCTACGGCATCACCGACGAGGACCTGGCCGCCAGGTTCGGCTACTTCCTCGGCGATCTCAACCAGACCCCGCCGCCGGCGCCGAAACTCACCCCCGCGGAGACGGCCGTGCTCACCGGCCGACTCGCCATCGCACGGGGCGCCAAGAAGGCCCCCGCGCGGATCGGCGGCAGGAGCATCCCCCAGGACGGATGCCTCGGCGAGGCGACCCGGAGGATCGGGCCGCGCATCGACGAGAGTCTGCCCAGCAAACTGGACTACGAGAGTCTGCGCCGCTCGCAGAGCGATCCCCGTGTGCTGGCCGTCATCGGCGCCTGGTCGCGGTGCATGAAGGCCAAGGGCTACACCGTGGACAGCCCGCTGAACGCCGCGAACCTCACCCCCGACACCCACGACGGGCAGACCGGGCAGGCGGACATCACCACGGCCCTGACCGACATCAAGTGCAAGCGGCAGACGGGCCTGGTGAAGACCTGGTTCACCGTGGAGTCCGCCATCCAGCGCGGACAGATCGAACAGCACCAGCTGGCCCTGACCCAGGTCAGGCAAAGGATCACCGCCGAGGTCAAGGCGGCGACCGGCGTACTGGGCCGCTGACCCGCGACACGACGGCGCAGCCGCGCCCGACGGCGCCGACTCACCTTCACCGAAAGGGACGCAAGACTCCATGGGATCGCGTACGGCCCGGCGGCGGCGCGCCGTCGTGGGCGTGGCCGCACTGGCCGGGCTGCTGTCGGTCGGCGGGCTGGCGGGATCAGGACTGGTGCGGTCGCCCTCGCAGGCCGCCGCGGACACCCGCCCGCCGGCGCCGAGCGTGATCACCGCGCCGGTGACGCGGCAGGTCCTGCGCTCCACCGTCGTGCTGCGGGGCACCTTCGCCGACGGCCGGACCGTGTCCGCCCAGCCGTCCTCGGTGGCCGAGACCGAAACTCCGTCCAGGCCCGCGCAGTTGATGGTCACCGGCGTGTTCACCCGGGCGGGCCGCTCCGTCCGGGCCGCCCGGGCGCTGGTGGAGTACTCGGGGCGGCCGGTGTTCGCGCTGCCGGGAGCCGTTCCGGCGTACCGGGACCTGGTCCACGGCGAACAGGGCGGCGATGTCGAGCAGTTGCAGAAGGCACTGGTCGCGCAGGGCTACGGCACCGGCGGCGACACCGCGGGTGTCTTCGGACCCGGCACCGAGCATGCGGTGCGCGAGCTGTACCGGCACCTCGGCTACCCCGTCCCCGTGACCCGTGACGCGAGCCCTCCCTCCGCCTCGGACGGCAAGGCCGCCACCGGAGCGGACGCGTCGGCCTCCCCGACGCCCCCACCCCAGGAGGCGCCCTCCTCCACCGCGCACGCCATGGTGCCCGCGTCGGAGGTGATCTTCGTACCGTCACTGCCCGCACGGGTGGTGTCCGTTCCGGTCCAGGTCGGCGACCCGGTCAAGGGTCCGGTGATCACACTCGCCCGCGGCGGCCTGACGCTCACCGGGCAACTGGACCCGGCCCAGGCCGGCCTCGTCACCCCGGGGATGAAGGTCTCCGTGCTCTCGGAGGCCACCGGTGCCCAGGCGCGCGCCACCGTGGAGTCGGTGGGCGCCCTCGTCACCCCGGGCGACGGCAAGGCAGGTACGTCGGACTCCGGCACGGTGGCGACCACGGGCGGCGGAGCCTACCGGCCGCTGGCCGTCAAGCCGGACAAGGCGTGGAACACGGCCTTCGCCGGCCAGGACGTACGCATCACGGTCACCGCCGCGTCGACCGCGAAGCCGGTGCTGGCGGTGCCCGAGGCCGCGATCACGGCCGGTGCCGACACCCACACCTCGGTCACCGTGGTCACCACCGCCGGAGAACGGCGGACCGTACGGGTGGCGACCGGGGCGTCCGCGGACGGCATGGTGCAGGTCACCCCGGAAAACGGCGCCCACCTGCAAGCCGGCGACCGGGTCGTGGTCGGGAAATGATCACAGCCCCCGAGGAGCGGACCCGCACCGCCCCGGAACCTCCCGCGGTGCTGCGGCTCGACGGCTGCTCGAAGACGTACCCCGGCTCCCCTCCCGTGCAGGCCCTGCACCCGGCCGACCTGACCGTGCGGGCCGGCGACTACCTCACCGTGGTCGGGCCGTCCGGCTCGGGGAAGTCCACGCTGCTGAATCTGCTCGGACTGCTGGACCGCCCCACCTCGGGCACCCTCACCTTCGCCGGGGTGGACGTGGCGGGGCTGCCCGAGCGGGCGCGCACGGCGCTGCGCGGACGCCGTATCGGCTTCGTCTTCCAGGAGTTCCATCTGCTGCCGTACCGCAGCGCGCTGGAGAACGTGGCACTCGCGCGGCTCTACGTCACCGACCGTGCCGCCGATCGCGTCCGCGCCGCCACCGACGCCCTGGAACGCGTCGGCCTCGGCCATCGCCTGGACGCCTCGCCCACCACTCTGTCCGGCGGTGAGCGGCAGCGGGTCGCCATCGCCCGCGCCCTGGTCAACGAGCCCGACCTGCTGTTGTGCGACGAGCCGACCGGCAACCTCGACTCCGTGACCGCCGCCACCGTGATGGACCTGCTGGGCGACCTCAACGAGGCGGGTGTCACCGTCATCGTCATCACGCACGATCCGGCGGTGGCCGCCCGCGCCCACCGCCGGATCACCATCCTCGACGGCCGCCTGTCGGCCCGCGACGCATCCGGCGTGCGCCCCCTCGGCGCGGAGAGGACCGGGACCGCGTGAGCACACTCCTGCCGGGCCGGCGCCGCCCCCGTACCCCGGCACCGGTTCCCCCGACCCGGCTGCACGCGCGCGACCTGCTCGCCGAGGCGCTCACCGGGCTGCTCCAGCGCCCCGGCCGGTCGGTGCTGACCATGCTCGGCACCGTCCTCGGCGTGTGGGCCTTCGTCGCGGTGCTCGGTCTGACGTCGACCGCGACCGGGCAGATCGGCGCATCCTTCAGTCTGCTGGAGGAGACCACCGTCACCGTGGACGACGCGGCCCCGGGCGGCGGGCGGGCCACCAGCTTCCCCGCCGACGCCGACGCCCGCCTCGGCAGGCTCAACGGGGTGGTGGCCGGCGGTACTTGGTGGCCGGTCCCGGTGCGCGCCCCGCTCATCTCGGCGCGGCCGGACGTCACGGCCGTGGGGGACCAGGGCGCCGACATCGGGGTGTACGCGGCCTCACCGGGGGCCCTGCGCGCCATGCAGCCCACCCTCGCCACGGGCACGCTCTACAACACCTTCCACCAGACCCGGGGCGAACGGGTGTGTCTGCTCGGCCTGTCCGCGGCCCGGTTGCTGGGCATCAGCCGGCTCGACGGGAGTCCGGCGGTCTTCGTCGACGGTGTCTCGTACAGCGTGGTGGGCATCCTCGCGGACACCGAACGGCTGCCGCAGACCCTGCTGGGCATGGTCATCCCCACGACCACGGCACTGCGCGAATACGGCGCCCCGCTCGACTCACCCGCTCAGGCACTGATCAGAACCCGCCCCGGGGCGGCCCAACTGGTCGCCCGGCAGGCGCCGCTCGCACTGCGCCCGGATCGGCCGGACCTCCTCAAGGCGACCCCGCCGCCCGACCCGCACGGCCTGCGGGACCAGGTCGACACCGATCTGTCCGGGCTCTTCCTGGCACTGGCCGTCATCTGCCTGGTCGTCGGGGCCTTCGGCATCGCCAACACCACCCTGGTCGCCGTCCTCGAGCGGACGTCCGAGATCGGCCTGCGCCGCGCCCTGGGCGCGCGGCCCCGCCACATCACCGCCCAGTTCCTCACCGAGTCCACGGCCCTGGGGACCCTCGGCGGCCTGATCGGCACCTCCCTGGGGGTCGCCACCGTGCTGGGCACGGCGGTGGTCCGCGACTGGACGGCCGTGCTCCAACCCGCGGCCGTGCTCCCGGCCCCCCTCGCCGGCACCGTCACCGGCCTGCTCGCGGGCCTCTACCCCGCGCTGCGGGCGGGCCGGGTCGAGCCGCTCGCGGCGCTGCGCCGCTGAACGCGGCTCAGGGCCGCGAGCGCAGCGCCGGGTGGTCCGCCACCACGGTGCAGGAGCCGGGAGCGATCTCCGTGAAGCCCGCGTCCCGGACCAACGGCAGCCCGCTGACGGTGAGTTCACGCCAGCGCTCTGGCGTCGCGGTCCGCACGGCCAGCGGGAAACCCGCCTCGCGCCAGGCGTCCCGCTCCTCGACCGACAGTTCCCACCAGGCGAGTTGGGCCCCATGCCCGGCCTGCGCCATCGCCTTGCCGGCCGACATGTCGAGATCCGGGCTCATCCACAGCACCGGCACCCCGGGATCGACGTCCCCGGGGGCCTCCGGGTCGTCGAGATCGGTCCCGGACACCTGGAGCTTGGCCAGCTCCTTCGGCCACCCGTCGAGCGGCACCGGCGGGAAGACCCGCACCTCGGCCGCCTTCCCGGTCACCGTGATCCCGGGCAGCGCCTCGGCCTTCCGCCACTCCGCCCCACGGGCCCGCCGCACGACCTTGCGGATCCGGGCGTCCTGCCAGTCCCGCATGACCTGAGCCCACTCGCCCTCACCGAGGGACCGCTCGTCACTCAGGATCAGGAGAACGGCACGGGCGGCCGTCTCCAGGGCGTCGGTACGGGCAGGAGGAGCGGCACGCTCGATGCGGACGACCAGAGGCAGGACGAACTGAGGGGCCTGGTCGCGCACATCGGCTTCGGGGGTAAAGGGGCTGGCGTTCACCCGGCCACCTTAAGGCGACATCATTTGGCCATGGAACGCGATCTGCAGCTGGACAACGTGGGCCGCCGCTACGGCCTGCGCGGCCCCTGGGTCTTACGGGGCATCCACCTCACCCTCGCCCCCCGGGACCCTCACCCGCGTAGAGGGCCCGAACGGCACCGGCAAATCCACGCTGCTGCGTATCCTCGCCCGCCTCGACGCCCCCTCCGAGGGCAGGGTCAAGGGCCGCCCCCGCACGGCCTACGTCCCCGAGCGCTTCCCCTCGGCGCTGCCCTTCACGGCCGCCGGCTACCTCACCCACCTGGCCACGATCCACGGCCTCACCCGCACCTCCGCCCAGCGCGCCGCCACCGACACCCTGGAACGGTTCGGCGCCTCCTCCTACGCCCACACGCCCATGGCCCAGCTCTCCAAGGGCAGCAGCCAGAAGGTCGCCGTCGCGCAGGCCCTGCTCGCCGAACCGGAACTGCTCGTCCTGGACGAGGCGTGGACCGGCCTCGACACCGGCGCGCGTGCCGAACTGGAGCGGGCCGTCGCCGAGCGCACCGCGGCCGGCGGAGCGGTGGTGTTCGTCGACCACGACCCGCAGCGCCTCGCGGGAGCGACCGACGCCGTGTACGCCGTACGCGAGGGCGGCCTCGAACGTCGTACGACACCCATGGCCCCCGATCCGGCGGCCACCGGCCCGCACGTCCTCGTCGAGGCGCAGGGTCCGGCGGGCGGACGGCTGCCCGCGGACGTGCACCGCACCGCCACCACCGCCGAGGAGCCGGAACCCGGCAGCTACCGGCTCACCGTCCCCGCGTCCCACTCGGACGTCCTGCTGCGCACGCTGCTGACCTCCCGCCCGCCCTGGCACGTCGTGAGCGTGCGCCACCAGACACCGGAAGGCGGCCGATGACCGCGCTGCTCCGCTACCAGGCCGCCCTGCTCCTGCGCTCGCAGCGCTGGCTGCCGCCGGTCATCCTCTATGCCGCGTTCCTCGGGGTCGGTGTGCAGAGCGGGCAGCCGATCCTGGACTCCCTCGGCTACGCCGCCGCCGCGCTGCTGCCGGTCGCCGCCTGGCTGGTGCGGATCTGTGTCGCGGGCGAGCCGCCCGCCGCCCGGGCCTGTGTCTCCGCCGCGGTCGGGCCCGCCCGGGCGCATCTCGCCGCGCTGCTGGTGGCGCTGACCGGCGCGGCGATGCTCGGCACCGTCGCGACCGTGCTCGTGACGCTGATCAGCGACCCGGTGAGCTCCGACCACCAGATCCGGGTGCCGAGGGTTCCGGCAGGCGGGTCCGGGCTGCTCGCGGTGCTGGCCTGCGCATTGCTCGGCACGGCGGTCGGCGCGCTGACCACCTGGCCGCTGCTGCGCTCGCCGGGCCGGGCGGTGCCCACGATGCTGCTCGCGGCCCTGCTGTCGGTGGTGGTGACCGGCTCCCCGGCCCACGCGGCGGTCAGCGGCCTGGTCACCGGTTCGCAGCGGGGGACGGTCCCGCTGCCCTTGCTGCCCCTCGCGGCGGCCGCGATGGTCACGGCCGGGGCGCTCGCCGCGGCCTGCGCGCTGACCTCCCGCCGCTCACCCTGAACAAGCGGTCCGCTGTGCCTCCTGCCACTCGCAGACCGGGCACAGCGTGATCCCCTTGTACGACTCCGGGTACTCCGTCGGCTTCCGGCACAGCACGCACTCGGCGTACGGCGGCCCTTCGGCGACCGGCGGCTTCGGGACCTCGCGGATCGTGCAGTAGTCCTCGCTCATGCCTCCAGCCTAGGACAGGCCCTTGGCGCCGATCAGCTGGGAGACCTTCACGAACCGGTAGCCCCGGGCCCGCAGTTCCGGCACGATCCGCCGCACCGCCCGCTCGGTCGCCGGCGCGGCACTGCGCGTGCAGTGCATGACGACGACGGAACCGGGCCGGACGCCTTCGAGGACCTGCGACGCCACGGCGTCCGCGTCCGTCGCGAAGGCGTCCCCGCTCACCACGTCCCACTGCACGGCCGTGACACCGGCCGGGGTGAGCGCCTTGAGCGCCGTACGGTCGTAGCAGCCGCCGGGGAAGCGGAAGTACGGCATCGCGTCCGGCACCCCCGCCTCGCGGAAGGCGGTGTACGCGCGCTCGACGTCGGACCGCATCCGGTCCTCGGACAGCGTGGGCAGCCCGTAGCAGTCGCCGGTGAAGGCGTAGTGGCTGTACGAGTGGTTCGCGACCTCGAAGAGCGGGTCCCGCCCGATCGACCGGGCCTCGGCCGGGTACTCCTCGGCCCACCGGCCCGTCATGAACACGGTCGCCTGCACCTTCAGCGCGCGCAGCGTCGCGATGAGCCGCGGGTTGTCGAAGCGCTCGCCGGCCGCCGCCCGTGCCCCCTGGTCGGCGGTCATGTCGGCGTCGAAGGTGAGGGCGACGGCCTTGTCCGCGGTGCGGGGGCCGTGCTTGAAGACGGGGGTGAGACCGGCCGGGCCGGGGGCGAGGGTCGGGGGGTGCGAGGGGGCGGCGGCGGAGGGGGCCGGGTGGGCGGCCTTGGCGCGGGGTGCCTGGGGGGTGGCGGCGCAGGCGGTGAGGGCGGCGCCGAGGGCACAGACGGCGGCGACTTGTCGTACTCGAATGATCACCGTACGAACATAAAGGGGTGAATCGGGCGGGACTCGGATCGCCGCACGTCATGCCCCGCGAAAGCCCTCGATCAGGCGCCCTTCAGCAGCCTCTTCCGGCACTCCTCGACGTCGAAGTCCGCCTTCGGGTACTGCGGGTCCAGTGCCTCCAGGTGCTCCAGGAGGAGGCGGCTGACGGCCCAGTTGCGGTACCACTTGCGGTCGGCGGGGATGAGGTACCAGGGGGCCCGCGGGGTGGCGCAGCGGCGCAGGGCGAGCTCGTACGCCTCCTGGTAGGCGGGCCACAGTGCGCGCTCGTCGATGTCGCCGGGGCTGAACTTCCAGTGCTTGTCCGGGCGGTCGAGGCGTTCGAGGAGGCGGGCGCGCTGTTCGTCGTAGGACAGGTGCAGGAAGCACTTGACGACGGTCACGTCGTTGCCGGTGAGGGACTGCTCGAAGCGGTTGATCCGGGCGTAGCGGCGGGTCAGCTCGGAGCGGGGGGCGAGGCCGCGGACGCGGGCGATGAGGACGTCCTCGTAGTGGGAGCGGTCGAAGATGCCGATCTCGCCGGGGGCGGGGAGGGCCTTGCGGATGCGCCAGAGGAACGGGTGCTTCAGCTCCTCGGGGGTCGGGGTCTTGAACGCCTTGATGCGGCAGCCGGACGGGTTCAGCAGGCCGATGACGTGCTTGACCGTGCCGCCCTTGCCGCTGGTGTCCATGCCCTGGAGGATCAGCAGGACGCGGCGCCGGTCGCCCGCCGTGCTCGCCGCCCACAGGCGTTCCTGGAGCCCGGCCAGGCGCTCACCCATCTGTTCGATCTCTGCCAGGGCGGCCTTCTTGTCCTCGGGGCCGCCGGGGGTCGCCCGCGCGTCGTAGGAGCCGAGGTCGACCCGCTCTCCGCCGTCCGGCACGCGGAGCAGCTCGCTGAGGCCGGGCTCCTTCTCGGCCTTCTTCGACCTCTTCTTGGCCACGGCGTGCCCCTTCCGGTCCGGTGGTCCCTCGATCGTGCGCCCGGCGGGAAGGGGACGCCAGCCGGGGTGCCCGGGGAAACGCGCCCCGGAACACCCCGCGGCTCGCCGCCCTACCTCCGCCAGGGCCCCGTCACGGCGAACGTGGTCCCCGGCGTGTAGCAGTTGACGAACATGGTCCGGCCGTCCGGGGAGAACGTGACGCCCGCGAACTCACCCCACTCCGGTTCCTCTGCCGTCCCGATGTTCTGCGCGTTGCGGGCCATCGCGTAGACCTCGCCCCGCCGGGTCACCCCGAACACGTGCTGCGCCCCGTTGCCGTCCTCGCAGACCATGAGGCCGCCGCTGGGGGCCAGACAGATGTTGTCGGGAGACTCGCCGGGGAGCTGGACGTCGGTGTCCGGGCCGAACACGATCACCAGGGTGAGACGGCGGGCGGCGGGGTCGTACCGCCAGATCTGCCCGTAGTGGTCGGCGGCCGAGCCGTCCGCGCTGTGGGCGAAGGAGGAGACGAAGTAGACGCAGCTCCCGCCCCAGTAGCAGCCCTCCAGCTTCTGCGCGTGCGTGATGCCCTTCGGGCCGAAGTCCTGGAGCCGGACGGGGGTTTGCGCGGCGAGCGGGTCCGGTACGTCGACCCACTCGATGCCTTCGAAGCAGGCACCCGTCTCCTGGATGGAGGACAGGTCGGGTACGCCGGGGACGCGCATCGCCTGGAGCCGGCCGCCCGCGCGCAGCGAACCGAGGCCGCCCAGCGGCTTCTCGGGCAGGAAGCGGTAGAACAGGCCGAACGGCTTGAGGAACGCGTCCTCGGTCTCGTAGACGATGCCGCGCTTCGGGTCGACGGCGATCGCCTCGTGCTGGAAGCGGCCCATCGCCGTCAGGGGCACCGCGCCCGAGCGCCGCGGGTCCGCCCCGTCCACCTCGAAGATGAAGCCGTGGTCCTTGGTGTAGCCGTTGGTGCCGGCCTTGTCCTCGGTCTCCTCGCAGGTCAGCCAGGTACCCCAAGGGGTGGGCCCGCCCGCGCAGTTGACGGCCGTGCCGGCGATGGCGACACGCTCCGACAGGACGTTGTTGCGGGCGTCCAGGGTCAGCGCCGTACAGCCGCCCTTGCCCATCGGGTCGTAGGTGAGGCCGTCGATCGTCGGGACCGGGACCTTGCCCGTGACGCGGTTCTCGTGGTTGCGGACCAGGTGGGTGCGGCCGTGTCTGCCCGCGAAGGCCGACATGCCGTCGTGGTTGGAGGGGACCTTGCCCTCGCCGGAGCGGAGCTGGTCGCCCTCGCGGGAGAGGACCTGGTAGCGGAAACCTTCCGGCAGGTCGAGCAGACCGTCCGGGTCGGGGACGAGCGGGCCGTAACCCGTGTGACCCAGGTTCTGTGCGGCGGCGGTGCCCGTGAAGAGCTCGGAGAGGGCGCCGGAGAAGACGATCCCCGCCCCCAAGGCACCGGAGCGGGCAAGGACCTGACGTCGCGTTGCGGACATGAAGCAGCAACCTTCCTGCTGGCGGACAGGATGTGACGCCGCTGTGTCTATCACCTGGGCCGGGCCGCGGGAACCACGCGCGTAGCACGTGTCACCGGTCGAGCCTCCGGTCGGCCGGGTGCTCCTGGGCCTTCTCCAGGAAGCGCAGCAGCTCCACCGGGAAGGGCAGCACGAGCGTGGAGTTCTTCTCCGCGGCGACCGCCACGACCGTCTGGAGCAGCCGCAGCTGGAGCGCGGCGGGCTGCTCGGACATCTCCTTCGCGGCCTCGGCGAGCTTCTTCGACGCCTGGAGTTCGGCGTCGGCGTTGATGATGCGGGCGCGGCGCTCACGGTCCGCCTCCGCCTGCCGGGCCATGGAGCGCTTCATGGTCTCGGGCAGCGACACGTCCTTGATCTCGACGCGGTCGACCTGCACGCCCCAGCCCACGGCCGGGCTGTCGATCATCAGCTCCAGGCCCTCGTTGAGCTTCTCGCGGTTGGACAGCAGATCGTCCAGCTCGCTCTTGCCGATGATGGACCGGAGCGAGGTCTGCGCCATCTGGGAGACCGCGAACTTGTAGTCCTCGACCTTCACGAGCGCGCTCGCCGCGTCGACCACCCGGAAGTAGACGACCGCGTCCACGCGCACCGTGACGTTGTCCCGGGTGATGCCCTCCTGGGCGGGGACCGGCAGCGTGACGATCTGCAGGTTGACCTTGTGCATGCGGTCCACCAACGGGACCACCATGGTGAACCCCGGCTCCCGTACGTCGCGCAGCAGCCGGCCGAGCCGGAAGACCACCCCGCGCTCGTACTGCTTGACGACCCGGGCCCCGGCGGCGACGTAGATCACCCCGGCGGAACCGGCGGCCACGGCCACGGTGAGCAGCTCCTGGAGCATGACGACCCCCTCGGTGAGAGGCCTGTTTGTCCGCTCCTGCAACGATATGCCCGGTGCCTGGCGCGGGGCCAGGCACCGGGTGGGGTACCGGGTCGGTACCGGATGGGGTACTACGCGTCCACCGGGGGGGGGCTACGCGGCGGTCACCTTCACCGGCTCCGTCCCGACCGCGCTGTGGCGCTCGGCCCAGTTCTCCAGGGCCGTGCGGCAGGCGTGGTCGAGGTGGTGCAGGCCGGAGAGGTCCAGCTCCACCGGGCGGTCCTGGGGCAGCGCCTCCAGGCTGTCGAGGATCTTCGGCAGCCGCAGGAAGGTCGCGTTGCCCGAGAGGTACGCCTGGACGGGTCCGGCGCCCTTGTCGACGACCTCCAGCTTGAGGTGCGAGGCCTCCCAGGCGGTCTTGGCGACCGCCAGCGCGAGCCCGATGAGCACGCCCTCGAACATGCTGACCGCGACGATCGACACGGCCGTGACCATGAGGATCAGCGCCTCACCGCGGTGCTCGCGCCACAGCGAGACGACCTCCCGGACGGGGATCAGCTTGGCGCCGGAGTAGACCAGGATGCCCGCCAGGGCCGGGATCGGGATGTAGCCGAGGACGCCCGGCAGCAGCGCCGCGAACAGCAGCAGCCACACGCCGTGCAGGACCCGGGACGCCCTGGTCCGCGCGCCCGCCTGCACGTTGGCCGCGCTGCGCACGATCACCGCGGTCATCGGCAGCGCGCCGAGCACACCGCAGAGCGCGTTGCCCGCGCCCTGCGCGACCAGTTCCTTGTCGTACTCGGTGCGCGGCCCGTCGTGCAGCCGGTCCACGGCCGCCGCGCAGAACAGCGACTCGGCGGACGCGATCAGCGTGAACGCGACGATCGTGGCGAGTACGCCGACGCTCGCGAGCTCACCGAAGGCGCTGAAGGACGGCGGCTGGACGGAACCCAGCAGCCCCTGCACCTCCACCGTCGCCACCGGCATCGAGAACACCAGCGCGGCGAGCGTGGCCAGGCCGACCGCGGCGAGCGGACCGGGCACGGTACGCACCGCCGCCGGCGTCCGCTTCCACAGCACCAGCACGGCGATGGTGCCGGCGCCGAGCCCGAGCGAGGCCAGGGCCCCGCTGTCGCCGACGGCGTCGACGAGCGCGCCGGGCAGTCCGGCTATCTTGCCGAGGCCCGAGGCGGGGGCCTTGGTGTCCGCCATCGCGTACAGCTGTCCGGCGATCAGCACGAGGCCGATCCCGGCCAGCATGCCCTCGACGACGGAGACGGAGATGGCCCGGAACCAGCGGCCCAGCTTCAGGGTGCCCATGAGGATCTGGAGCAGGCCGGTGGCCAGCACGATCACCCCGAGGACGGGCAGCCCGAACTCCTGCACCGCCTCGAAGACCAGCACGGTCAGACCGGCGGCGGGCCCGGAGACCTGAAGGCTGCTGCCGCGCATGAACCCCGCGACGATGCCGCCCACGATGCCGGTGACCAGGCCCAGTTCGGCCGGGACGCCGGAGGCGACGGCCACGCCGACGCACAGCGGCAGCGCGACCAGGAAGACGACCAGGGAGGCGGCGAAGTCCTGCCGCAGGTGAGGGTATTTGGTCATCATGCCGATCACAGGGCCTCGAACGCGTCGGTGTCCGCGCGGTGTTCGCGCACGGCGCCGGTGTGGACCTCGTAGTACCAGGCCCGCAGGGTGAGTTGACCGGCCGACAGCTTCTTGTCGATGAAGGGGTAGGAGCGCAGGCGCAGGACCTGGGCCAGGACGTGACTCTGCACGCCGTCGGCGACCTCGGGGTCCTCGGCCGCTCCGGCCGGGCGCGGCTCGGCGCGGGCGAGCCAGTCCCGTACGGCGGGTACGGCGTCGAGGTCGTCGCCGCGCACCAGGGCGCCGACGGCGCCGCAGTGCGAGTGGCCGCAGACCACGATGTCGCTCACGCCGAGGACCTCGACGGCGTACTCGATGGTGGCCGCCTCACTGGTGGGGTGCTCGGAGACGTACGGGGGGACGATGTTGCCCGCGGTGCGCAGCTCGAAGAGCTCGCCGGGGCGGGCGCCCGTGATCAGGGCCGGGACGACCCGTGAGTCGGAGCAGGTGATGAACAGAACCTGGGGGGATTGGCCTTCGGCGAGCTTGGCGAACTCCTCAGGGCGCTGTCCGAACAGGCGGGCGTTGTCGATGAGGGGCTGCATGTGGTGACTCCTCCTGGCGCGCCACGGCGGCGCGTCGGACGTACATGACAGTGGGGGGTCAGGCAGCCGGTTCCGGTGTCACGGCGGCGGAAGACCTGAAGGGCCGCCGGGAACGGGCTGCCTGGGCTCTGCGGGCCCGCTGGGAGACGGGCCGAGCCTGGGAGAGAGCTCTACGGTGAGCTTTGGGTTGAACATCACGGATCGTGTGCGCGGTTGCGAACGGTTCCGTGGGAGTGAACGGCCGAGGGGTGACCGGGGCGGCGGTGCGAGGCGAGAGCACGGTCGGTGCCGTCGTACCTCGAAACATGCGCCCCCCTTCCGGCAGTCCACGACTTACGTACAGACCAAGCGTTGGTCAACGGCTGGTCAAGAAACACGTTAACCCTGCAAAGTTGTTTGCAGGGTTAACTTAGCGTTTCGAGCTGAAGAGAGCCTGAAAAGCGTGGGTGCCGTGGCGTGAACTGGCCCTTGACCTGGGAGCTTTCGCCGGGCTAGGCGGCCTCGACGAGCCGCTTGCCGTCACGGGCCAGCGCGGTGAGCCGGGAGATCGCCCGGAAGTACTTCTTGCGGTACCCGCCGTTGAGCATGTCCTCGCTGAACAGCTGGTCGAACGGCAGCCCGGAGGCGAGGACCGGGACCTCACGGTCGTAGAGCCGGTCCGCGAGGACCACGAGCCGCAGGGCCGTCGACTGGTCCGGAACCGGCCGCACATCGGTCAGGCACACCGCGTTCAGGTCATCGGTCAACGCTCCGTAACGGCTGGGGTGGACGCGGGCGAGGTGCTCCAGCAGCCGCGGGAAGTCGTCGAGCGAGGCGCCCGCGGTGGCGTACGCCGTCTTCGTCACCTGTTCGTCGGAGTACGGCGCCGGCGCCTCGGGCAGGCCGCGGTGGCGGTAGTCCTCGCCGTCGATGCGCAGGGTGCGGAAGTGGGCGCTCAGCCCCTGGATCTCGCGCAGGAAGTCGACCGCCGCGAAGCGGCCCTCGCCGAGCTTGCCGGGGAGGGTGTTGGAGGTGGCGGCGAGCGCGACGCCCGCGTCGACGAGCTTGCGCAGCAGGCTGGAGACGAGGACGGTGTCGCCCGGGTCGTCGAGCTCGAACTCGTCGATGCACAGGAGGCGGTGGTTCGAGAGCGTCTGGACCGTCTGCTGGAAGCCGAGGGCGCCCACGAGGTTGGTCAGCTCGACGAACGTGCCGAAGGCCTTGAGGGAGGGCTCGGCCGGGGTGGCGTGCCACAGGGAGGCGAGCAGGTGGGTCTTGCCGACGCCGTAGCCGCCGTCGAGGTAGACGCCGCGCGGGCCGGCGGGGGCCTTGGACCCCTTGGCCCCCTTGGCCTTCGTCTTGTCCGTGCCCTTGTCCTTGCCCTTGCCGAACCCGAAGAAGCCCCGCTTGCCGCCGGCGACGGCGTGCGCCCCGCCGAGCCCGCCCGCGAAGCCTTCGAGGACCTTGACGGCCTCGAACTGGCTGGGCTGGTTCGGGTCCGGGATGTACGTGCTGAAGCGGACCGAGTCGAAGCGCGGCGGCGGCACCATCTCGGCGACCAGGCGGTTGGCGGGCACGTGCGGCTCGCGGGCGCACAGGGACACGGGGGCCGCGTCTGCTATCGGGCTGATCCCGGAGGCGGCGGAGGAGGACGACACGGTTCCCCATGGTAGGCGTCGTGCCACACTGCACGACATGCGACGCCTGTTCCCTGTGACCGACCAGACAGCGACGAGGGCCTCCGACGGTGGGGGCGGGGACGTGGGGGCGGGGGGTGTCGGTGAGACCCCGGGGGCCTCTGGGGCTCCGGGGGCCGGTCCCAACGACCGGGAGTGGAGCCTCGCGGAGCTGGCCGCCGCCTACGCCTATCCCGAGTCCGTCACGGACCCCGGCGGTGCCCCCGTTCCCTGGCTGCGGGCCAACATGGTCTCCACGCTCGACGGGGCCGCCCAGCACGACGGGAAGTCACAGCCCATCTCCACCGCCGCCGACATGCGGATCTTCGGCACGCTGCGGGGGCTGGCGGACGTGGTCGTCGTCGGTGCGGAAACGGTACGCCAGGAGGGGTACCGCCCGGCACGCGCGCGTGCGGAGTTCGCGGAGGCCCGGGAGGCGGCCGGACAGGCTCCGGCACCGGCGATCGCGATCGTCAGCGCGAGCCTCGACCTCGACTTCTCCCTTCCGCTTTTCACCTCCCCCCTCACGCCGACCCTGATCCTGACCGGCGCGGCCGCCGCTCCCGACCGGGTCGCCACGGCGGAGAAGGCCGGCGCCCGGGTGGTCGTCGCCGGTGACGGGGTCGGCGTGGAGCCCGCGCGGGCCGTGCGGGCGCTGGCCGACCTCGGCTTCACGCGGCTGCTCACCGAGGGCGGCCCCCGTCTTCTCGGGCAGCTCGTCGCCGCCGGGGTGCTGGACGAGCTCTGTCTGACCGTCTCCCCGATGCTCACCGCGGGGGACGCGCAGCGGATCGCCGGAGGGCCCTTTGTCGCGGTTCCGCAACGGTTCGCACTGGTGTCTCTTTTGGAGGAGGAGGGGTTTCTCTTCGGCCGCTACCAGCGCACTTGAAATTCGATCAGTGGTACCGCCGGTCCCGAAAACGGCGGAATCAACCGTTCCGTTTAGCTTCCGACGGGCACACTGAATCTCGCAGTCCCCGTGAGATCACGGGGCAGGATGGTTTCCGCAGAAGGGGCGCGCGGTGTTCACTAGCGTTTTGATGATCGAGAAGGCCCTGACATCCGCCGACGTGGAGTTCGTCACGACGTTGCACGGGGACGAGCCGGTCTCCTTCCACGTGCTCCTCCAGCCGCGCGGCGACCAGGCCGACCGGCTGCTCAGGGCCATCGACGACGTGGCGCTGGGCGAACTGGACGAGGCGGCGCGCGAGCGGGAGGTCCCCGAGGGCGCGGCCGCGAAGGACTTCGGGGAGCGGGCGCTGGAGGTGTCCCTTCAGGCGCTGCGAGGCTCCGGGAACGAGGCGGAGGGGCGGCTGATCGAGGACCACCCGCTGGACGCGCTGAAGTCGCTGGTGGAGGAGATCGGCGCGGATGAGGTGATCGTGCTGACCGATCCGCACTACGTGGAGGAGTTCTTCCACCGGGACTGGGCCTCGCGGGCCCGGCACAAGGTGGGGGTGCCGGTGCTGAAGCTGTTCTCGCACAGCAAGGCGTAGCTCCGGCCGGCGGCCGGGTGTCCGTCGCTGTCGGCGGCTCGGCTTAGGCTTGGCCCAGCCTTATTTCATATGCACCCAGCCTTATTTCACATGCACAGGGAGACACGCATGGCACCCGGCCTTCCCACCGCCATGGACCGACCGCACTTCATCGGCATCGGCGGCGCCGGGATGTCGGGGATCGCGAAGATCCTCGCGCAGCGCGGGGCGAAGGTCGCGGGCAGCGACGCCAAGGAGTCCGCGACCGCGGAGGCGCTGCGCGCGCTGGGCGCGACCGTGCACATCGGACACGCGGCGGAGCACCTCGCCGACGACGCGAGCTGTGTCGTCGTGTCGTCGGCGATCCGCCAGGACAACCCCGAGCTGGCCCGCGCCGCGGAGCTGGGCATCCCGGTGGTGCACCGTTCCGACGCCCTCGCGGCCCTGATGGCGGGCCTGCGCCCGATCGCGGTCGCGGGCACCCACGGCAAGACGACCACCACGTCGATGCTGGCCGTGTCGCTGAGCGAGCTCGGCCTGGACCCGTCGTACGCCATCGGCGGGGACCTCGACGCCCCCGGCTCCAACGCGCTGCACGGCGAGGGCGAGATCTTCGTCGCCGAGGCGGACGAATCGGACCGCAGCTTCCACAAGTACGCGCCCGAGGTCGCCATCGTCCTCAACGTCGAGCTGGACCACCACGCGAACTACGCGTCGATGGACGAGATCTACGAGTCCTTCGAGACCTTCGCCGGAAAGATCGTCCCCGGCGGCACGCTGGTGATCAACGCCGACCACGAGGGCGCGCGCGAGCTGACCCGACGCCTGGCGGGTTCGGTGCGGACGGTGACGTACGGAGAGGCGGAGGACGCCGACGTACGGGTCCTGTCGGTCGTGGCACAGGGCTTGAAGAGCGAGGTCACGGTCGTCCTGGACGGCACGGAGCTGGTGTTCACGGTCTCCGTCCCCGGCCGCCACTACGCGCACAACGCGGTCGCGGCCCTCGCGGCCGGCGTGGCCCTCGGCATCCCGGCGGGCGAGTTGGCGCCGGCGCTGGCGTCGTACACCGGCGTGAAGCGGCGCCTGCAACTCAAGGGCGAGGTCGCCGGGGTCCAGGTCATCGACTCCTACGCCCACCACCCCACGGAGATGACGGCCGACCTGGAGGCCATGCGGGCGGCGGCCGGGGACGCGCGCATCCTGGTGGTGTTCCAGCCCCACCTCTTCTCCCGCACGCAGGAGCTCGGCAAGGAGATGGGCCAGTCCCTGTCCCTCGCGGACGCCTCCCTGGTCCTCGACATCTACCCGGCCCGCGAGGACCCGATCCCCGGCATCACCAGCGAGCTGATCATCGAGGCGGCGCGGGCGGCGGGCGCGGACGTGACGCCGGTCCACGACAAGGCGGAGGTCCCGTCGGTCGTGGCGGGAATGACGAAGCCGGGCGATCTGGTTCTCACCATGGGCGCGGGTGACGTGACGGACCTGGGCCCGCAGATCCTGGACCGCCTGTCGAAGTGAGGGGCTGAGCTTCATGTCGTACGACGTCGATAAGCCGGAAGAGCAGTGGCGTGCGGAGCTGACCCCGGCCGAGTACGCCGTCCTGCGCCAGGCCGGCACGGAGCCCGCCTTCACGGGCGAGTACACGAACACGAGGACGAAGGGCGTCTACTCCTGCCGCGCCTGCGGCGCCGAGCTCTTCACGTCCACCACGAAGTTCGAGTCCCACTGCGGCTGGCCCTCCTTCTACGACCCGAAGGACACCGACGCGGTCGAGCTGATCGAGGACCGGTCGCACGGGATGGTGCGGACGGAGGTGCGGTGCGCGCGGTGCGGGTCGCATCTCGGGCATGTGTTCGAGGGTGAGGGGTATGCGACGCCGACGGATCAGCGGTACTGCATCAACAGCATCTCGCTGCGGTTGACGCCGGACGAGGGCTGATCCTCGGGTTGCCGCGGACGATCTGACTCGGGTGGCCGGGGTCAGGCGAACAGGCTCGGCACGGGGCAGGTTTCCAAGGGGGCGTCGGGGCGGTCGGACCACTGCCACCAGAGGTGCCGGGTGGCGCATTTCCACAGGGCCCGGCAGGTTCGCTTGCCGTCGTCCTCGCGGACGGTGAGGACCAGGCCGCCGTACTTCAGGGGGCGACCGCATGTGGGGCACTGGGAAGGGTCGGGCATGCGGCGCACCCTAGCCGGTCCCGATACCTGGCCGGCGGCCGCGCCCTGCCTGACCGGAACTCGGTCGGCTCCTCGTACGGGGACGGGATACTTGTGTCTTCTCAGGACACCGGCGATCAGGGGGCGTAGTGGTGAACTCCGTCGGAGTGGCGGGCCGTTGGGGTGGGCGGCATGTGGTGGTCGTGGGGGGAAGCCTCGCGGGGCTGCTCGCGGCGCACGTGTTGGCCGGGCACGCCGACCGGGTCACCGTCGTCGAGCGCGACCGGTTCCCGGACGACGGCGGCGCACGGCCCGGCGTCCCGCAGGGACGGCATCCGCATGTGCTGCTCATGGGTGGGCAGGCGGCCGTGGAGGATCTGTTGCCGGGCTTTCTCGCGGAGTTGCGGGACGCGGGCGCGCCCCGGGTGGGCATGCCGACGGACATGGTGCTGTGGCAGAACGGCCGCTGGTTCCGCCGGGTGCCGACGTCGACGTACATCTACACCGGCTCCCGCGCGCAGCTCGAAGGGCTCGTGCGACGGCGGGTTCTCGCCAATCCGGCGATCAGTGTGATGGAGGGCGCCGACGTCGTCGGGCTGACCGGTGACGCGTCCCGGGTACGAGGGGTTCTCGTGCGGGAGCGGGCCGGGGACGCCCGCGCCGAACCCCGGGCCCTGGACGCCGACCTCGTCGTCGACGCCTCCGGCGGTGGTACCAAGGCCGCCCAGTGGCTCGCCGGGATCGGCGCCGCGTCCCCGCACGAGGAGACCATCGACACCGGGCTCGCCTACGCCTCCCGCGTCTACCGCGGCCCGGCGGGCGTCCTCGACGGCGACACCGTCGGCTACTACGTCTATCCCGGCACCGAACAGGTCCACGGCGGCGGTGCGCTGCCGCTGGAGGACGGCACCCATCTGGTGATCGTCTCGGGGCTGCGCGGCGACGAACCGCCCACGGACGAGGACGAGTTCGAGGCGTACACCAAGCGGCTCGCGCATCCGCTCCTGGACCGCTGGATGGCGGACGCCGAGCCCCTCTCCCCGCCCTTCGGCTACCGGCGCACCGCGAACGTCCGGCGCCGCTACGACCTGCCCGGCCACCCCGCCGGATTCCTCGCCACCGGCGACGCGCTGTGCGCCTTCAACCCGATCTACGGGCAGGGCATGGCCGTCGCCGCGATGAGCGCCGTAGCCCTACGGGACGCGCTCGCCGACCGGCGCCGCACGCCCACCACGCGGCGCGTGCAGCGGGCGCTGCTCGGGGCGTCCCGGCTGGCCTGGGACATCTCCGCCGGGGCGGACCGCAAGATGCCGGGCGCGGTCGGCAACGCGCTCGACGGCCGGTCCACGGACCGGATCACCGGCTGGTATCTGCGCCGGGTCCAGGAGAGGTCGCCCGGTGACGCCGTCGTCGGGGACGCCTTCCGCGCGGTACTCCACCTCGCCGCGCCGGTCACCGCGCTGTTCGCGCCGGCTGTGGCCCGGGCGGTGCTCTTCCAGCCGCCCGCGCCGACACCGACCGAGCCTCCGGAGAGGCCGGAGGCGGCGGAGACCCGGTAGGCATCCGGGCATCAGGGAGACGGTGGCCTCTCAGCCGTCGTACCCCAGCTCCCTCAGCGCCTTGTCGATCCGTGCCCGGTGGTTCTCCTCCCAGGCGTCCAGCGACTCCGCGGCCTCCTTCGCGAGCTTTGCCCGCGCCGCCGCGAGGATCTCCTCCTGGCGGGCCGCCGGGGTGACCACGACGCCCTCCTCGTCGGCGACCACGATGTCACCCGGCTGGATCAGCACCCCGCCGACCCGGGCCGGCTCACCGAGCGCCCCGCCCTTGGCCTTGGTGCCGGGAATGGGGATGACACCGCGGGCGAAGACCGGGAAGCCGGCCTCGCGGACCTCGCCGAGGTCGCGGATGAGGCCGTCCAGCACGAAGCCGGCCACGCCCCGCCGCTGGGCCACGGCACACACGTTGCCGCCCGCCAGGGCGTAGTCGAGGTCGCCCGATTCCACGACGATCACCGAGCCGGGCTCGGCGCGGTGGATCGCGGCGTGCAGCATCAGGTTGTCGCCGGGCACGCACCGCACGGTGTACGCGGGTCCCGCGATGCGCGGTGCGTCCCACAGCGGGCGGATGCCGATGTCCATCACCTGCTCGCGGCCCAGCAGGTCGGCGAGGGTGGTCGGGGGAACGTCCTTGAACGCGGTGTCCATGGTGGTTGTCGTCCCGTCGTCGTTGCAGGGTGGTCAGGCCCGGTCCGGGTCCATTGCAGCGGGACACCGCGGGGTTCTTCAAGATCCCCCAGGCAAAGAGATCCCCCAGGCAAAGAGATCCCCCGGGCGAAGAGATCTCCCGGGCGAAGAGATCCCCCGGAAAGGGCCGCCGTCCCTCACAGCACCTTCCGCTGCACCAGCGCCGACAGCACCAGCGCCCCCGGCAGCAGCGGGACCCACACCGTCAGCACCCGGTAGCCGACGACCGTCGCGGTCGCCAGGCCCGTCGGCGCGCCGAAGCCGGCCAGCGCGAACACCAGCGCCGCGTCCACCGGGCCGATGCCGCCCGGCGCGGGCACCGCCCCGACCGCGGTGCTCGCGGCCAGGAAGGCGAAGGCGACCTCGGTCCAGGACAGGGACAGGCCGAGCGCGGCGCCGACCGAGAAGATCACGCCCGCCTGGAGCAGCGGGGCCGCGGCCGCCCCGCCCCACAGGGCGAGGACACGGGACGGACGGGTGTGCAGCTGACGTACGTCGGTGAGGGCGGTGCGGACGAAAGCGCGCACCGGGCGGACGCACACCAGCAGCAGCGTCGCGCCGACCAGCGCGAGGCCCGTGGCCGCCACCGGCAGCAGCAGGGTCCGCCGGTCGGGCACCAGGTCGCCGAGCCGCAGCAGACCGGGGGACAGGACGACGAAGGCGACCAGCACCAGCGTCTTCGCCACCGGTCTGACCAGCGAGTACAGGGCGAGCGAGGCGGTGGCGCGGGGCAGCGGCACGCCCTGGCGTTGCAGGAAGCGCAGCGTCACCGCGTGGGCGCCGATGCTCGCCGGGAGGACGTGGTTGGCGGCGCCGGCGGCGAACTGCGACGCCAGCAGCAGCCCGGGCGGCAGCCGCTCCGGCAGGGCGCCCTGCCGTACGCACGCGGCGGACACCCAGCCGAGGAGGGTGAAGGCCACCCCGGCCAGCAGCCACCAGGGGTCGGCCGAGGCCAGCCGGGCGGCGCCGTCGGACAGGGAACGCCGGTCGATCGCGGCCCACGCGCCGATCAGCAGCAGCGGCAGCAGACTGAGCCCGGTGCGGAGCACGCGGGTGGGGACGGGGGCGGGTGCGGGGGTGGGCGCGGTGGCGGTGCTGGGGAGCGGGCGGGGCAGCTCTTCGAGCGGGAGCAGGGTCACGGCACACGTCGTCCTTCCACGTCGCGCCCGCGGGGAACGGGCGGAGGGGAGGCGGGGAGAGGGGAGGGGGGAGAGAGGCGGGGGCGCGCGGGACAAGCGGGGAGGAGAGCAGGCCAGGCAGGGAGGGGGAGAAGCGGGGTCGCGCGGGACAAGCGGGGAGGAGCGCAGGGCGGGCGGCGCGGAGCGCAGAGCGGGCGGGGAGGGTGACGAGCGAAACGTGCCCCGGCCGTGTGACAGCCGGGTGTCCGAGAGCCGAATCGCCGGGGACGAGTCGCCGGATCCGTCGTGCACCCGGCAGTGATGAATCAAAGAATCCATACCCATGTTGACTTCCGGCTGAACCAGCCAGAAGAATCGAGAAGGTGACCCATGCAGCGCACGCGCCCGAAGGCCGCCTCCTCCCGTCCGACCTGGACGAGGCGGCCCACCGCTGTCTCGTCGCCGGGTTCGACGGCACCACGACCTTCCCCGACACCCTGAAACGGCTGATCGACCGGGGCCTCGGCGGGGTCATCCTGTTCACCCGCAACGTGCGCGACGCGGCACAGGTCCGTGAGCTCACCGACGCGCTGCGCGCGCTCCGGCCCGATCTGCTCGTCGGCATCGACAACGAGGGCGGCGGCATCGGACACCTGGTCGCGGCGGACGCGCCCGAGGTCCCCGGCTCCTACGCCCTCGGCGTCGTCGACGACCCCAACCTCACCGCCCGCTGCGCCGACGCCCTCGCCGGCCACCTGGCGGCGCTCGGCATCACCGCCTCGTACGCCCCCGTCGCCGACCTCCAGCACCGGCCGGACAACCCGATCGTGCGCACCCGCTCCTTCGGCGCCGACCCCCAACTCGCCGCCCGGCATCTGCGCGCCTGGATCACCGCCACCGAAGGCCGCGGCATCGCCTCCTGCGCCAAGCACTTCCCCGGCCACGGCGGCACCGAGACCGACAGCCACCACGGCATCGCCGTCGACCCGCGGCCGTACGACGAACTCCTCGTCGACCTCGAACCGTTCCGCGCCGCCGTCGCCGCGGGCGTGCCGATGCTGATGAGCGCGCACGTCGTCTTCCCCGGGCTGGACGCCAACCGCCCCGCCACCCTCAGCCGCCGCATCCTCGGCGACCTGCTCCGGCACGACCTCGGCTTCGAGGGTGTCCTGGTCAGCGACGCGTTGGAGATGAAGGCGATCGCGGACCAGTACGGCGAGGCGGCGGGGGCGCGGATCGCGCTCGCCGCCGGAGCGGACCAGGTGATCGTCGCCGTACCGGATCTGGAGGTCACGCTGGCCTGCCGGGACGCGGTCCTCGACGCGCTGCGCTCCGGGGTGCTGCCCGAGGACCGGGTGCGGGAGGCGGCGGAGCGGGTGCGCCGGCTCGCCGAGCGGTACGCCACCCCGGCCACAACCGTCGCCGCCTGGGCCACGGAGGCCGGCCTGGAGGCCGCACGCCGTGCCGTACGGCAGTCGGCGGGCGGCCGGGGTGTGCCGTCCGCCGTCCGCGGGGCCCATGTCGTCGACCTGTTCCCGCCGCCGCACCCCGCCCTCAACTGGGGCGGCGAGGACCTGCTGACCCCGTTCTCCGCCCTCGACGCCACGGCTGCCGGTACGGCCGTCACCGGCGAACCGGACGACCCAGCCGCCCTCGTCGACGGCATCCTGAGCCGCGACCGGCCGCTGGTCCTCGCCACCTGCGACGCCGGACTCCACCCCTGGCAGGCCCGCCTCCGCGACGCCCTCCTGGCCCGGCGCCCCGACGCGATCCGGATCGACACGGGGCTGCCGGAGGGCGGCGACCTCTGCTCGTACGGGCGGGGGCGGGTGAACCTGAGGGCGGTCGCGGAGGCGCTGACGGGAGCCTAGAGGCCCGGCAGCACCACGGACTTGATTCCCCGGGCCGCCAAGTACCCCTCGTCCTCGGCCCGTTCGGCCAGCACGACGGCCGGGCGGACCCCGCGCTCCCGCATCCGCATCCACGCCTCGAAGTACTCCCCGCCCGGCCCGGACACCGAACGGGTGCTCGGCGTGCACTCCAACACCAGTGCGGTGTCACGGGGTTGGACGATGTGCGGCTCCGCGACGGCCTCCGCGAGCGCCTCGGCGATGGGCTTCGGGCGGCCGGCCGCGTCGAACAGACCCAGGGTGTACTCGAGTTCCGGGAAGTCGGCGAGCGAGCGGTCCACGTCGTGGGAGCACCACCACGTCACGCCCCACAGTCCTTCGCACTCGGTCGCGTTGCGCACGGTCGCCCGCGCGAAGTCCGGGGCGTCAGCCGCCGGGATGTGCGGCTCGGGCGCGCCCGTCTCCTGCACCCACACCGGACGCTCCGGGTCGGTGGCGTACGCCTTCGCCAACTCCGTGCCGTACTCGGCGAGATGGTGCACCTGCGGGGAGCGCGGGCCGTAGCGGCGGGCGCAGTCGCCGGTGAACACCCATGGGTGGACGGTGGTCAGATCGCCCTTGCGGGCCGAGGCCTCGGGGGTGAAGGGGTGGTCGTCGCCGTACCAGGCGGCGTCGTACGCGGAGTGCGTGACCAGCCCGTGCGGGCCGAGTCCGGCGCGGGCGGCAGCGAGGAGCGTGTCGAGGTAGTGGTCGACCTCGGCCGGGGTCACCGGGTTGTGTTCGACCAGGTTGTTGAGCTCGTTGCCGAGCTGGAGGCCGATGAGGTGGGGGCGGCCGGCCAGGGCGCGGCCGAGGGTGCGCAGCAGGTCCGCCTGGGCCGTGATGGCGTCCGGGTCGGTGAAGACGTTGCGGTGGTGCCAGCTGCGGGTCCACTCCGGGTAGAAGTCGAAGCTCGACAGATGGCCCTGCACACCGTCCACCAGGACGTCGAGCCCGGCCTCGCCGGCCAGGTCGACGAGGTGCGCGAGCTGGTCGACCGCGGAGGTGCGGATGTGGGTGCGGTTGGGCTGGAGCAGCGGCCACAGGTGGAAGACCCGGACGTGGTCGAGCCCGAGGCCGGCTATCTGGGCCAGGTCCTCGCGGGCGCGGCCCGGGTCGAAGTCGTACCACGAGTGGAACCAGCCGTGGCGGGGCGTGTAGTTGACGCCGAAGCGGAGTGTACGGATGGGATCCTCCCCGGGCCGGGCCTTGTCCTGCGCGAATGTATCAATCACCATAGTCGTCGATGGGTAATGATTTGAACCAGGAAGCGGAAGTGGCACGGGATCTTCGGGGCACGGAGCTGGTCGTCGGCCTCGACGCCGGTGGCACCCGCACCCGCGCGCTGCTCGCCCCCGTCGGTGCCTCCGGCGCGGAGGGCGGGCCTGTGCTGGGCGAGGGAGCGGGCGGGCCGGGCAACGCCCTGACGGTGTCGCCGGCGCAGCTCGTCGAGCACCTCGTCGAGGCGCTCGCCGCAGCCGTGCCGGAGTCCGCGCGCGCCGGGGTCGTTGCGGTCGCCGGCGGCTTCGCGGGCGCCACGTCGGCCTCGCCCGACGACCCCGGGTCCGTCCGCGCCCGCACCGCGCTCACCGCCGCGCTGGACCGCCTCGGCATCCCGGCCGGGCGCCGGGGCGTCTGGAGCGACATCGAGGCCGCCTTCGCCTCCGCCCCCGGCGCCCCGGCCGACGGCCTCGCCCTGGTGGCGGGCACCGGCGCGGTCGCGATGCGGGTCACCGGCCGCCGTGCCACGACCACCGTGGACGGCGACGGGTGGCTCCTCGGCGACGAGGGCAGCGGCTTCTGGCTCGGCCGCAGTGCGGTACGGGCCGCGTTGCGGATGGCGGACGGGCGCGGCCCGGCGACGCTGCTCGCACTGTCCGTCGGGCGGGCGCTGGGGGTGCCGGGCGAGTGCCTGCCGGACGACGGCTGGAGCCGGGCCGGGCGCGAGGCCTACCGCATGCATCTCCTCCCCGCCGTCATGGCCGAACCGCCCATCCGGCTCGCCCGGTTCGCCCCGCTGGTGGCCGAGGCGGCGCGGGAGAAGGACGTCGTCGCGCAGGCGCTTCTCGACGAGGCGGCGGGCCACCTCGCCGACACGGTGCGGGCGTTGGAGCCGCGACCCGGCGAACGGATCGTGGCCACCGGGGGCCTGCTCGGCCCCGAAGGCCCCCTCACCGCACGGCTGAACGCCCTGGTGCCGACCCTCGACTGGGTCCCCGACGGCTGCCGGGGGGCCGTAGCCCTCGCCCGGCTCGATCACGGACGGCGCCTGTGACCATGTACCGGCCTACGCACCAACTCGACCATGGACGCCGCCTGTGACCACGTACCGGCCCGCGCACCAACTCGACCACGGACGCCGCCTGTGACCACCTACCGCGACCCCGCCGCCCCCCTCGACGCCCGCGTCCACGACCTGCTCGCCCGCATGACCCTGCGCGAGAAGGTCGGCCAGCTCAACCAGCGCATGTACGGCTGGGACGCCTACCGTCGCACCCCAGGCGGCGGTTTCGAACTCACCGGCGCCCTCCGCGCCGAGACCGAGCGGTTCGCCGGACTCGGCGCCCTGTACGGCCTCCAGCGCGCCGACGCCTGGTCCGGCGTCGCGCACGGCAGCGGACCCGGTGCCGAGGACGCCGCCACGCTCGCCGACCTCGTCCAGCGCCATGTCGTCGAGAGCAGCCGCCTCGGCATCCCGGCGCTGTTCGTCGAGGAGGTCCCGCACGGCCTCATGGCCCTCGACGGCACGGTCCTGCCGGTCAACCTGGCCGTAGGCGCCACCTGGGACCCGGCGCTGTACGAGCGCGCCGCCGCCCACGCCGCCGCGGAACTCCGCGCCCGCGGCGGCCATGTCGCCCTCGTCTCCGCCCTGGACATCGCCCGCGATCCCCGCTGGGGCCGTACCGAGGAGTGCTTCGGGGAGGATCCGTACCTGGCCGCCCGGCTGACGGAGGCGCTGGTGCACGGGATGCAGGGCGCGGGCGAGCTGTTCGCCCCCGACAAGTCCCCCGTCGTCCTCAAGCACTTCGCCGGACAGGGCGCCACCGTCGGCGGCCGCAACTCCGCCGAGTCCGAACTGGGCCTGCGGGAACTGCACGAGATCCACCTCCCCGCGGCCCGCGCGGGCATCCGTGCCGGAGCCGCCGCCGTCATGGCCGCCTACAACGAGGTCGACGGCATGCCCTGCTCCGGCAATCGCGCCCTGCTCACCGAACTCCTCAGAGAGGAGTGGGGGTTCGAGGGGCTGGTGATGGCGGACGGGCTGGCCGTCGACCGGCTTGCCCGCATCACCGGGGACACGGTCTCCGCGGGCGCGCTCGCGCTCAACTCCGGTGTGGACCTGAGCCTTTGGGACGAGGGGTTCACGCGGCTGGAGGAGGCGGTGGAGCGCGGGCTGGTGAAGGAGACGGTCCTCGACACGGCCGTCGCCCGCGTGCTGCGCCTCAAGTTCCGCCTGGGGCTGTTCGACCGGCAGGGGACCACACCCACCACACCCCCGGCCCCCACCGGAGGCAAGGACCTCAGCCTCTCTCTCGCCCGCGCCGCCGTCACCCTCCTGCGCAACGACGGCACACTCCCCGTCGACGCCCGCGTCTCCCGCATCGCCGTCCTCGGCCCCCAATCAGCCACCACGGCACACCAGTTGGGCGACTACACCGCCCCGCAAGCCCCCGGCACCGGCAGCAGCGTCCTCGACGCGCTGCGCCGCCTCGTCCCGCCCGGCGTCGACATCCGCCACACCCGTGGCTGCGCCCTCACCGGCGACGACCTCTCCGGCATCCCCGAGGCGGTCGCCGCGGCCGCCGCCTCGGATCTCGCCGTGCTGGTGCTGGGCGGCAGCAGCGCCCGTACGCCGGACACCGACTTCGCCGCCAACGGGGCGGCTCTCAAGGCCGTTTCGGAGATGACGTGCGGCGAGGGCGTCGACCTCGCGGGGCTGCGGCTGGGGGCCGCCCAGTACGCGCTCCTGGACGCCGTCGTCGCGACGGGCACCCCCACGGCGGTCGTGCTGGTCCAGGGGCGCCCGCATGTCGTACCCGATACGCCGGGCGCGCTCCTCACCGCGTGGTATCCGGGCCCGTGGGGCGGTGAGGCGATCGCCGAGGTCGTCCTCGGACTCGCGGAACCCGGCGGCCGGCTCCCCGTCTCCGTCCCGCGCTCGGCCGCCCAACTCCCCGTCTACTACAACCACAAGGACACCGAGTACGGCGGTTACGTGGACGCCGACGCCGGGCCGCTCTTCTCCTTCGGGCACGGGCTGTCGTACACGAGCTTCAACTACGGACCGCCGAGCACGGACGGCCGTACCGTCTCCCTCGACGTCACCAACACCGGGGAGCGGTACGGCCGTTCGGTCGTGCAGGTCTATCTGCGGCGGCTGATCGCCACCAGTTGGCCGCGCACCCTCGAACTGTGCGCGTTCGAGGGTGTCGGTCTCGCGGCGGGGGAGCGCCGTACGGTCACGCTGACGCTCGACGGCGACCTGACGGGCCTGGTGGAGCTCCGGGTCGCCGAGTCGGCGCGGGCGGCGCTCACCGCCGTACCCGTCCGGCTCGACCTCAGATCTTGACGGCTCCCGAGGACACGCCCTTGTAGAACCACCGCTGGGTGATCACGAACAGCACCAGCACCGGGATCACGGATATCACCGAACCGGCCATCACCGTCCGCTGGTCGTAGCCGAACGACGACGACTGGAGGCGGGAAAGGCCCAGGGTGAGCGTCATGTTGCCTTCCGAGCGCAGCACGATCAGGGGCCACAGGAAGTCGTCCCAGGCGCTGATGAAGGTGTTGATGACCACCACCATGACCGCGCCCCACGCGGACGGCAGGTACAGATACCGGAAGCGCTGCCATTCGTTGGCGCCGTCCAGCATCGCCGAGTCCTCGATCTCGCGCGGGACCGCGAGGAACGCGCCGCGCATGAGGAGGACGTTGATCGCGCCGACGAAGCCGGGCAGCCAGACGCCGGCCAGGCTGTCGACCAGGCCCAGGTCGCGGATGCTGATGAACAGCGACACCATGATCGACTCGAAGGGGAACATCATCGAGGCGATGAGCACCACCCAGACCGCCTTGCGGCCCTTCCAGCCGGGCTTGGAGAGCATGTAGCCGGCCGTGGTGGAGAAGACGAGCTGGCTGGTGATCGACAGGGCGACCACGATCAGGCTGTTCTTGATGTACGACCACACCGGCACCTGGTCGAAGACCGTCCGGTAGGCGTGCAGGGTCGGGTGGTGCGGGAGCAGGGTGGCGTTCGCGCCGAAGACGTCCTCGCTCGTGCCCTTCAGGGAGGCCAGCAGCTGCCAGAGCAGCGGGCCGACCGTGAGACCGAGGACGAGGAACAACAGCAGGTAGCGGACGACGAGTTCGCGGGGCCTGCCGTAGTCGCCCCAGCGGGGCAGCAGCCGGCGGCGCTTGTCCAGGGCCGTCGTCGTCACGACTCGTCCTCCTTCGTCAGGCGCTGCGCCAGCAGGGTCAGCCCCAGCGTCAGCAGGAACAGGGCCACGCTGACGGCCGAGCCGTAGCCGGCGTTGCCGGTGATGGGGTCCAGGCCGACGTCCCGGATGTAGAACGGCAGGGTGCGGTCGGCGCCGCCGGGGCCACCGGTGGAGCTGCCCAGCATGTAGATCTCGGTGAAGACCCTGAGCGAGCCGATGCCGGTCAGGGTGCCCACCAGCATCATGGCCTGGCGTACGCCGGGGATCGTGATGTGCCAGAAGCGGCGGACCGCGCCGGCGCCGTCCATCTGAGCCGCCTCGTGCAGTTCCTTGGGGACGTTCCCGAGGGCGGCCAGGTAGAAGACCATGTACCAGCCGAGGCCCTTCCACAGGGTCAGGCCCATCGCGGACAGCAGGATCAGCCACGAGTCGGACAGGAACGGGATCGCCGACCTGATCAAGTGGGCTTTCTCCAGCCAGGTGTTGACCAGTCCGTCGTCCGCGAGCAGCCACTGCCAGCTCAGGCCCACGACCACGCTGGAGGCCAGCACCGGCGTGTAGAAGGCGGAGCGGAAGAAGCCGATGCCGGGGAGGTTCTTCTCCACCAGCACGGCCAGCATCAGCGGCAGCAGCACCATCAGGGGGACGACGATGACGGCGTACAGGATGCTGTTGCGGGTCGCCAGCCAGAAGTCCGAGTCGTCCAGCATCCGCGTGTAGTTGTCGAGTCCGACGAAACTCGCGGCGCCGCCCAGCGGCTTGGCGTTGGTGAACGACAGCAGGACGGTGTTGAGGAACGGGAACACCCCGAACACCACCGCGCAGACGATCGCGGGCGCCGTCCACAGCCACGGCAGCCACCAACGCCGGTACATCGCGGCCCCGTTGGCCCCGGCGGACGGGCCGGGCAGCAGCGCCCGGAGGCGGGAGGGGGCCGGGCCCGGCACGGAAGCCTCCGTGCCGGGCACCGGAACCGGCTTCGTGATCTGGACCGTCACCGTCAACCCGCCTGCTTCAGCAGCTCGTTCGCCTTCTCCTGGGCGTCCTTGACGGCCTGCGCGGGGCTCTTCTTGCCCTGCATGGCCAGCTGCACCTGGGCGACCATCGCGTTCTGCACGGCCGGGGAGAGGCTGGTCTGGTTGGTGCTGGCGGTCTTGAGCTGGTCGGCGACGAGCTTGCGGGCCTGGGAGAACGGGTCGGTGCCGGTGACCTTCTGGAAGAACGGGTCGTTCAGCGACTCGGTGGTGGTCGGGAAGATCACCACCGCCGGGTCCTTGCACCAGGCCGTCTGGTTCTCGGCGTTGGTGAGGAACTCCGCGAACGACAGTGCCGTGGGCGCGTTCTTGCTGGTCGCGGCGACCGATATGTACTGCGGGGCACCGGCGGAGGCCCGGCCGAGCGCGTCGTACGGCTGCTGGCCGACGGCCGTCCTGTCGTAGATCGACGGGCTGTTCTGCTTCACGAACCGCACGAAGCTCGGGTTCGTCGAACCGTAGGCCACCTTGCCCTGGCTGTAGAGCGTGGACGGGTCGTTGCTGGAGGACAGCGAGTCCTTCGGCATCGCGCCCGCCTTGTACAGCTTCGCCATCCAGGCCACCCACTGGGTGGTGCGCGGGTCGTCGGCGAAGACGGCGGACTTGCCGTCGTCGGAGAGGGTCTTGATGCCCATCTGGTCGAAGTCGGACGGGATGCGCCAGATCGGATTGGCCATGGTGGCGTAGAACTTGCCGTCGCCCGCCTTGGCGACCTTCTCGAAGTCGGCGAACAGCCCGAACAACGTGGTCGGCGGCTTCGCCGGGTCGACACCGGCCTTCTTCAGCAGGTCCTTGTTGTACGTCAGGATGACACCGCCGGTGTACCAGGGCAGCGCGGTGTGGATCGCCTTGCCGCCGGCGTCCTTGAAGACGGCGGTCTTCCAGAACGCGGGGACGAACGGCTTGGCGGCGTCCGGGTCCTTGGTGCCGACGTCCAGCAGATAGCCGGCCTTCGTCAGGGCCGTCGCCGTCGGGGCGTTGACGTTGATGACGTCCGCGAGCGTGCAGGCCTGGGCGTCGGCCACCGTGCGGGTGGTGAAGGTGTTGTCGCCGGGGTCGTCGATCCACTTGACCTCGGTGCCGGGGTGGGCCTTCTCGAAGTCGGCGATCACGCTGTTGAAGAACGTCCCGAAGTCTTTCTTCAAGTTGGTCGTCTGGAAGGTGATCTTGCCCTTCACCTCCCCGCTGAGCTTCCCGGTTCCGACGTTGCCCTGGTCGACCTTGCAACCGCCCGCGCTGGCGTCCCCGTCCCCCGAGCCGCCGCCCGACAGGCCGCACCCGGCGGCCGTGAGCGTCAGCACCACGAGACAGGCAAGGGATCCGGTCAGTCTCTTCGCACGCATGTGAACTGTCCTCTCGGCTGGTTCAAATCACCAACTTGGACTCCGATTGATGAAAAGGTGGACCAGAATTCATCGGAGGTCAATGGTTTGCCGTGTTGCGTTTGGATGCCGTTCTCGCGGCCGAGCCGGTGCCGGCTCAGTGCCGGTGCTCGTGATCGGGGTGGGACGGGTCGCCGGGGTGCTCGTGCCCCGGCGCGTACTCCACGCCCACCCGCGCCCGGTCCAGCCAGTCGAAGAAGGCACGCTGCCCGGCGGCGCGGCGCAGGTCGCCCACGATGCCCTCACGGGCCCGCTCGTACGGCACGAAGTCCGCGTCCGTGGCCCCCTGGAAGGGGTTCACACCACGCCTGAGGGCGTCCGGGGTGAGGAAGCGGTCACGGTTGCGGGTGTAGTACTCCCGGGCCGCCTCCTCGGGCACCGGCTGCTCGCGCTCCAGCTCGGCCAGGAGGACGCGGGCGGCGGGGGAGTGGGCCAGGGCGGTGGCGACGATGCTGCCCAGCTCGGCAGGGTGAGCCGTGGTGGGTGGTCGGTCGGTTGCGGCGCCGTCGTGGCCGGTCGCGCGGTTCCCCGCGCCCCTCAGGCCGCGCTCCGCGCAGGCCTGTCGGGCGAGTTCGTCCGTGACGACGACTTGCGTCGCCCACCGCCTTCGTTGCCGCTCAGCCCGGGCGAACGCCTCTGGCCGGGTCGCGCGGTCACGGGCCGGGACGGCTTCCAAGAGGGCTTCCACGCGCTCCTTCGACACCGCCTCGCCGTTCACTGTCGCCGCGACGGTCCCATGGTTGTGCACATGGCTGCTCACGACGTCACCTCCAGCTCCACCGCCTCCGTGTAAGCGACACAGCCGTTCCATCCGACCTTTGCCATCAGCCAGTACGAACCCGGTGGGATCGTTGAGCCGTCCACCTCGATCGTGGCTTCCAGCAGCTCCCCGCCCGGCACGGTGAAGCCTTGGAGGCCCGGGGCGACGCCCGCCCAGGTGCCCCAGGACGAGACCGCCCACAGCTGGCCGCTGATCGCGCCGAGCGTGGTGTTGCGCAGGCGCACCGGCACGTGGACGCGTTCGCCCCGCCGTACGGTGATCCGCTCGGCGCCCAAGGCGCACACCAGCGTCGGTCCCGGTGGTGGTCCGCCCGGCACATCGAGGGCCACCACGTCCTCGTACGTCTGCCCGCCGTACGACAGCCGGGCCGCCAGCCAGTGTCTGCCGGGCTCGGCGTCCGGGGGCGGGGTCACCGTGACCTCGGCCAGGGAGAAGCCGCCGGGACCCAGCGCGTACGGCAGCTCGGCGGGCTCGGCCAGCCACCCCGGCGGTACCTCGAAGGTCACCGTGCCCTGCACGGGGGCGTCGGTCAGCTCCGAGGCGATGCGGACCGTTGCCGTGACCGGGGCGGAGGCGGTGAGGGCGGTCGGGGAGACGTACACCGTGACCGGCATGTTGCCGCGCGGTGCGGGGCCGGAGTTGTGGAGCCAGTAGCGGGTGTGGACCGGCTGGGCGGGCTCGTGGGCGGCGACGCCCAGGGCCGGTGACACAGTGGGTGCCGCTTCGGCGGGAGTGGCCAGGAGCGTCGCCACCTCGAAGCCGTTCAGGGGAATGTCCAAGGTGCCCTGTGCGTCCGGCGTCAGCGGCTCGCCCGGTGTCTCCAGTACGTCGGCCCGGGCGCCCCCGGTCCAGGCGAGCGGGCCCCGGACGCGTGCCCGGACCTCGCGTCCGTTCACCTCGTGCATCCGGACCACGATCCCGCGCGCCGGGTCCGCCCGCCGCACGCTGCCCCGGGCCAGCGGTGAGCCGGCCGGCTTGAGGGCGTCGAGGAGGACCTCCCCCGCGGGCTCCAGCTCCAGCAACGCGCCCTTCCTGGGCAGTACGGCGTCCTCGGCCCCGGTGCGCACGCGCGCGGTCAGCGGATGGTTGAACTCGTGGCCCCGGGCCGGGAGTTCGCCGTCCCGCCAGTCGCCCTCGCCCGCCACGACGGCGTACTCGAAGGTGTGCGACCAGCGTTGGAGCTGGAACGCGGAACCGTCGGGAGCCGTGCGGCGCGGCGGGTCGACCCAGACGCCGGACGGCCAGCCCGTGCAGGAGCGCATGAGGGACATGCAGAGGTCGCCGGAGGAGGTGACCACACAGCCCGGCGTGCCCCGGTTGAGGACGGCGAAGCTGCGGCCGTCCCAGGCATCGCCCGGCGGCAGCGCCTCGCCGCCGCCCGCCGCCGTGGCCGTCACGGTGAAGTCGTCGAGGTCGGCGATGAGCGCGTCGACCGCCTTGGCGCCGTCCCCGGTGTCCGCGACCACCAGCAGCGGCAGCCGCTCCAGATCCCGCAGATCCGCTCCCGGCACCCACTCCTCACGCAGCGAGGCACGCGGCGCGACCCATACGGCCGCCACCCCCGACTCGGCCAACTGGCGCCGGAGTTCCCGTCCGGCGGCCGGATCCATGGCGAGGGCCTCGGCGACCACCGCGTTGCGGTCGGGGCCGCCGACCGCGATGCGGAGGTCGGGGAGATTGGAGTCGACCTCCAGGTCGCCGTAGCGGGGACCGCCCGCGACGGTCGAGGTCGCGGTGACCCCGGCGCGGACGAGGGCCGCCGCGAGCGGGCCGCCCAGCTCACCGGCCGCCTCCCAGTCGTCGTACACCAACTCGGCGACGCCGACGGCCCGTTGGCCGAGCAGGGTGCCCGAGTCGTCGTGGACCGCGACCCGGGCGGTCGAGCCGAGCCCGAACCAGGTGTTGGCCGGGTTGTCGAGCGTCCACGGGAACCGCTCGCTGTCCACCTCCACGAACCCGAACCCGCGCCCGATCACCGCGTCGGCCACCTCGTGCACCGGCAGCCCGCCGCGCACGTCGGACGGCCAGCGCACCCGGATCAGCCGGTCGGCGCCGTCGTAGCCGTCGACGGTGGTGGAGACGTCGAGCCGGTCGACGCCCTTCCACAGGGTGAGTCGCTGGGTGTAGCGGAAGAGGCCGAGGTCCGCGCGGACGGTGATGCGCTGTCCGGCGGGCGAGTGGGCGACATCGATGTCAGCGGTGACATCCCGGCTCCGGGCGGCCGTGACGCCGGTCGGGGTGAGATGCCAGGGCCCCTCGCCGAAGCGCGGGTGCCTCGGGTACTCCTCCTGGACCACGAGTTCGTTGCCGATGTCACCAGGGCGCAGCAGCTCGCGGCCGCCCTGGCGCAGACTGCTGACGCCGCCGCCGCGCGAGGGGTCGACGGTCACCTCGTAGAACTCGTTGCGGATCGTCGTCCCCTCGCCGGGCGTCCACCCGCCGACCGAACCCTCGGCGAGCGGCAGCGCCTTGAGGCCGAGGCCCGGCACCTCCGGTACGACGACCCGCAGTTCACCGTCCTCCTCCCGCACGGCGGGCAGCGGCAGACCGGTGTCGTCCAGCGGGACCATCCCGGGGTCGGCGACGGCGAGCACGTCCCGCCGCTCCCGGGTGGCCGCGTTGAAGACCACCAAGTCCTTCTCTGAACCCGGCAGTTGAGCGACCCTGCGGGCCAGCGCGTCCGTCGCGTCGGCGTGCACCGCCTCGGCCAGGTCGTACAACTCCCGCCAGCCGGTGAGCAGGTCGATGTAGACCTGGTCCGACTCCGAGCCGGTGATCGCGTCGTGATGGGCGCCGTAGATCAGCTGCCGCCACGCCTTGTCCAGCGCCGCGTCCGGGTAGGGGTACCCGGCGACGAGGGAGGCGAGGGTCGCCCAGGCCTCCGCGTCGGCGAGGAGCGTCTCGCCGTACCGCTGGGCCTGCTTGGTGTCGATGTAGGAGACGTCCTTGCCGGTGTAGACCGGGTTCATGTCCCGTGTCTGCGGCGAGGCCCGGCGCCCCTCGGCCTCCAACTCGGCGCGCACGGCGGCGAAGAAGTCGCGCGGGATCGCGGTGACGAACCGCGGCCAGACGTACCGCTCGTTCCAGTCCCGGTGGATGCCCATCACCCACCGGCACGGCGGCGCGTAGTCCCCACCCACCGGAAGCAGAACGTTGCGCGTGAGCGCGACCTTCTTCAGACCCCGGAACAGCTTGAAGGCGGCCTGTTCTGCTTCCGGCAGGGTGGGAGCGTTGTCGATGGCCCAACCAGCGCCGTAGTGGTTGACCATGTAGGCGGTGAGGATGCCCCGCCCCGAGGGGGCGATCCAGTCGAACTCCGCCGGGAACTGCATGCGTTGGGGGTCGCGCGGCTCCTCGCCGAAGACGGAGAGGGTCGGTCCCCACTGGTGGAACGGGCCGCGCGCCCACGAGCTCGACGTGATCCCGGCGTCCGCCATGAGCCCCGGGAACTGCGGATCGTGCCCGAACGCGTCGAGCTGCCAGGCGGTTTCGGGGGACGCCCCCATGACCCCGCGCTGGTATCCGTCGCCGTACAGCGCGTTGCGCACGGTCGCCTCGGCGCCGGTGAGATTGGTGTTGGGCTCGTTGTAGGTGCCGCCCATGATCTCGACGCGGCCGGTGCGGATCAGCTCGCGCAGGAACGCCCGCTCCTCGGGGAAGGCGTCCCAGTACGGCTTGAGGTAGTCGACCTCGGCGAGCACGAAGGTGTACGCGGGGTCGCGCCGCGCGAGATCGCAGTGGGCGCGCACCAGGCTCATGCCCGACTGGCCGCGCGAGTCGAAGGTGCGGGCCGGCAGCCCGGACGAGGCCGGGTCGTCGGCGACGTCCCAGGTCTCGGTGTAGGCGGCCTGGGTGTTCCACCAGACGGGGTCGTAGTGGAAGTGGCTGACCATGAACATGGTCCAGCCGGGCTCGGCCGCGGTGAACGGGGCAGTGCGCCGGGCGGTCTCGGAGCCGTCGGTCGCCGTCACCGTGACGTGCTCGCCGTCGCCGGTCACGGGTATCTCGGCGCGTACGGTCCCGTCCTCGCCGACGGTGGCCAGGGTCTCCCCGACGCTCCGCACGCCCGGGCCCTCGGCGGTGAGGCGGACCTCGCGGCCCGGGACGTGCTCGATCTCGGCGACCACCACCTGGTACGGCTGCTCGGCGGTGCCGACGAAAAGCTCGGTCGACTCGACAGAGGTGACGCGCATGGGTCTCCTACGAGGATGCTCGGCGGAGCCCCATCCTGGCATCGCGAGGATGATTCAAACAACCATCTTCAGTTATGTCTGGTGGTTCATCCATGCAAAACCGGCTCGGTCCAGCGGGTCAGCGGCCCCGCCGCCCCTTCACCGCGTGCTGCGGGATGATGTGGTCGGTCAGCGCCAGCGAGGCGCTCGCCCGCTGGTAGGAGAGCTGGGCGACCCGGACGTACAGGCAGTCGAGCAGCACCAGCACCGAGTGCCGGCCGCCGATGCCGGTGAGGAAGTTGGTCTCCGAGGCGGACGAGATCAGCCGGATGTCGGCGGACCTGGCCAGCGACGAGCGCGGGTCCGAGGTGATCGCCACGGTCGTCGCGCCGCGCTCCTTCGCCAGCTCGAACGGCTCGACGGTCTCCCGGGTCGCCCCGGAGTGCGAGATGCCGACGGCCACGTCCGCCGGGGTGAGCAGCGCGGCGGACGTGGTGGCGCCGTGCACCTCGGTCCAGCCGCGCACCGCGCAGCCGATCCGGAACAGCCGGGTCTCGGTCTCCTGCGCCACGGCCCCGCTGCCGCCGACGCCGTACACGTCGATCCGGCGGGCCCGTGCCACGGCCTGCGCGGCGCGCTCGATCGCGTCGAGGTCGATCCGGTCGATGGTCTGCTGCACCGCGCGCAGGTCCGCGTTGCCCACCACCTGCACGACCCGTTCCAGGGAGTCGTCCGGGGAGATGTCCGGGCCGATCTCGGCGGTGCCCCAGTCGGAGACCTGGCCGCGGCCGCGCTCCTGGGCCAGTTCGATCAGCAGGTGCTGGTAGGAGTCGAGCCCGATGGCCCGGCAGAAGCGGGTCACCGTCGCCTGGGAGGTGCCGGTGCGGCGCCCCAGCTCGGCGGCCGAACAGTGGGTGACGGCGGCCGGATCCTCCAGGATCAGCTCGCCGACCTTGCGCAGGGAACCGGCCAGCCGGGGCAGCTCGGTGCGGATCAGTGTGGTGACGTCCGTCGGGGGCATGGAGAGAAGGTACCAGCCACCGGAGAACTGACTCCTTGAATACCAGTACCGGGGATCCCGCCCGATTGAACGCATCAGGCACCCTGTGATTTATTGATTCATCGATAGCGGCGTATAGGGTGGTTCAATCCATCAGTGGGGAGTGAGTGTCACGTGTCCGTCGAGTCCGTCAGCGCCCAGGCCTTCGCCCAGCAGAGCCTTGCCGTCCTCCAGCAGATCACCGAGTCCGGTCGCGAGGACGTGGCCCGTGCCGCGCGGCTGATCGCCGACTGCGTCCGCTCGGACGGCGTGATCCAGGCCTTCGGCACCGGCCACTCCCAGGCCATGGTCCTCGAAGTCGCAGGCCGGGCAGGGGGACTGGTCCCCACCAACCGCCTCCAGATGGCCGACCTCGTCCTGTACGGCGGCGACGACCCCGCCGTCCTCGACGACCCGCTCCTGGAACGCAGCCCCGGCATCGCCGCCCGCCTCTACGACCTCGCCGCGCCCCGCCCCGAGGACCTCTTCGTCATCGTCTCCAACTCCGGCGTGAACAACGTCATCGTCGAGATGGCCCTTCACGCCAAACAGCAGGGCCACAAGATCCTCGCCATCACCTCCCTCACCCACACCCACGCCGTCCCGGCCGGTCACGCCAGCGGCAAGAAGCTCGTGGACCTCGCGGACGTGGTCCTCGACAACGCCGCCCCGCGCGGGGACGCGCTGCTGGAGTTGCCGGGTGGCGGTGCGGTGTGCGCGTTGTCGACGTTGACCGGGGTGATGCTGGTGCAGATGGCTGTCGCGGAGGCGTCGGCGTTGCTGCTGGCTGAGGGGGAGCGGCCGCCGGTGTACGTGTCGGCGAATGTGCCGGGCGGGTTCGAGGGGAACCTGGAGCTGGAGAAGCGGTACGCCGGGCGGATCCGGCGTACCGCCAGCTAGGCGCTCCGCCAGGGGCGGTGGATCGGCTGCGGGCCGGTGGGGGCTGGTCGCGCCCCCGCGGCGGAGCCGCATATCGACACAGCCCCGCGCCCCTGGGTGAGTTACCCCTCCGTCACTTCACGGGTACTGGAGTCAGGGCTACGGCGAGCGGATACGCGCCGGTCGTCAGTGGGGTCCCGGTGGTGCCCTTTGCCGTATCCACCGGCACCAGCGCGTTGCCGTCAGCCGTCGTCACGTACGCCGTGTCGCCGCTCCAGTCCAGGCCCACGTCGAACGCCGACCTCCCCACCGTCACCTTCGTCCCCGGCGCGCCGGTCACCGTGTCCACCGGTGTGACGTAGTCCCCGGTGCTCGGGCTCACCCACAGCGTCCTGCCGTCCGGTGACAGGGCGAGGCCGTACGCCTGGCCGGTGACGAGGAGGGTCGGCTCGGTGTCGTTCGTCGTCGTGTCGATCGGGGTCACCGTCGAACCGCCCGAGTTGGACACGTACACCGTCCTCCCGTCCGGCGCGGCGACCACGTTGAACGGCCGGGGCCCGACCGGGATCGCGGGACCGGCCTTCTTCGTGGCCAGGTCGACCGGGCTGACCGTGTTGTCGTGGATGTCGGCCACGTACAGGGTCCTGCCGTCCGGTGTGATCGCCATGTTCTCCGGCCCGTCGCCCACCGGGACCGGCGGGCCCGCGGCCAGAGTGCCGGTGTCCACCGGCTGCACCGTGCCGTCCGCGTAGTTGGCGACCCACAGCGTCCCGCCGTCCGGCGTCAGCGCGAGCCCCGCCGGCACCCGCCCCACGGCCACCGTGCCGGTGACGGAACCGCTCGCCACGTCGATCACGCTGACCGTGTTCGAGCCCTGGTTCGCGGTGTAGGCGGTCCGCCCGTCCGCGCCGACGACGACCTCACCGGGGTTGGCGCCGACGGCGATGTCCTTCGTCGTGCCGGCCTTCAGATCGATCGAACTCACCGACGCGCCACTGAAGTTGGCGGTCAGCGCGCGCGGTGAGCCGGCGCCGTCCGCGACCTGGACGGGTAGGGCCCGGTCGAGGACACCCGTCCCCGACACGACCACCGCGTGCACGCCCTCGCTGACGCCGGTCAGAGTGACGGTCACCGAGGCGCTGCCCCCGGCCGGAACGGTCGCCGTGCCCTCGGCCGGGGAGGCGGTGACGCCGTCCGGTACGTCGAGCTTCCAGCCGACCGTCTTCGCGGACGCGTCCGAGAACCGCAGCGTGACCGTCTTGGAGGCACCCGGCTCCAGGGAGAGGGAGCCCGGCGAGAAGGCGGCGTCCACACCGGGGTCGGGCGCGTTCTCCAGCATCGTCGTGTAGAGGAACTGGTCCATCACCCCCGGCGAGACCTGCTCCGGGATCGCGTCCAACTCCTTGCGCTGGGCGCGCAGTCGGTTCCAGTACGTCGACACCGCGTCGCCGTCGCCCGCCTTGTGGGCCAGCAGCAGGTCGACGGCCGTCTGCCCCGCCGTGCCGTAGCGGCCCAGCTTGTTCAGCCAGGCCGAAGTCTCGGACAGGAAACCGGGGTTGGCGAGCCGGGCCCGGAGCTGTGCGGGGGTTGCCGCCATGTCCGTGAAGTACGACCGCAGCGCGGCGGCGGCCCGGTCGAGCCCGCCGTCCTCCTCGTACGCCGTGCGGAACGCGGCGATGAGCCTGCTCAGGGTCGGGGACTCGGTCGGGTCCAGCTGGGAGGAGTAGTTGTTCTCGGCGAAGATCCGCAGCCATTTCGCGGCGCCGCCTGGACCTGCCAGGTCCTGCACCGAGGCGAGGAACGCGGCCCGTGGGTCGTAGGCCTCCGGGTTCCAGAGGTAGGCGGCCGACGTGAACAGCGCCAGTCTGCTCGCCTCGCCCTGGACCATCGGGTTGGCCGTCACCCCGGTCGCCGCGCTCGCCACGCCGGGTTCGCGGCCGGTGTAGGGGCCGAGGAGGAGACGGCTGGTGACGTAGTCGTTGACCGGGTAGTTGTCCCAGATCAGGATCGGGTGGCCGAACACCTTGCGCGCCTCGGTGACTTGGGCGGTGGTGATCGTCGGTGCGATCACGCCGACGCCGGTCCACTCCACGACCACGGACGGGTCGAGCCGCTCGCGCAGGGCCGTCTTGTAGGGGGAGTCGGCGAGGTCGGAGTACTCGGTGGGGACCATCTCCAGCGGTTCCAGGCCCGGGTGGCCGGCCGAGAAGCCGTCCCACGCAGTGTTGAGCAGATGCGCCTGGGCCGCGCCCGCCGCGCCGCCGCCCGTACCGAACTCCGCCTCGTCCTCGGGGCAGTTCCATTTCGTGTAGCTGATGTCGTCCAGCGGGACGGCGAAGGAGCGCACCCCGATGGCGTACAGCGAGTCGAACTTGCGGGTGAGGGCGGCGATGTCGGCGGCGGAGGAGTAGCAGACCGACAGGCCGGGGGAGAGGGCGTAGGTGAAGCGGACGTGGTTGGCGGCGGCCCGGTCCACCAGCTCCTTCAGCCGGGCGAGTTCGGCCGCGGGGTACTCCTCGCGCCACTGGGCGCGCAGATACGGGTCGTCCTTGGGGGAGTAGACGTACACGTTCTGCTTGGTGCGGCCGTAGAAGTCGAGTTGGGAGAGGCGTTCGGCGTGCGTCCAGGGAGTGCCGTAGAAGCCCTCGATGACGCCGCGCAGTGCGGCGGCGGGCCGGTCTCGGATGACGACCTGCGGCAACTCGCCGCTTCCGGTGAGGAGTTGGCGCAGGGTCTGGGCGGCGTAGAAGGTGCCCGTGGCGTCGGAGCCGGCCAGGGCGAGGAGGGTGCGGCCGTGGGTGCGGCCGGAGGCCAGGGCGTAGCCGCCGGAGGGGAGCCCCTGCGGGGAGCGGGCGCCCAGGCGTTTCAGGGCCCCGGTGGTGCCGGGGCCGTCGAGGTAGACCGTGAAGGCGGCCGACGCGGGGGGCTTGTCGACCGTGTCGATGCGGTCGGCGCCGGCGGCGCGCAGCGCGGACTCGACGACCTTGCGGGCCGAGGGGTCCGTGTCCGGGCCGACAACCTCGACGACCCGGTCGGGGACCGTGAACCGGCCGGGCCCCGTCTGCATGCTCTGGGGCTGCGGCCACACCACGGGCTGCCGTGGGGCGGCCGAGGCCGTGGTGGTCAGGGACGGAGTGGTGGTGAGACCGGCGGCCATCAGCAGCACGGCGGCCACCCTCGCTGATCTCGTCGAGCGTCTACGAAAGGTGAATTCATCCACCGAGTGAGTGTATGGATGTCGATTCAAGCATTCAATGGCAGAGCTGTCGGCAATCTTGACGGCCGTGATGTTACCGGTAACATTTCTTGGCGTGCTGCGAGAGACCCGTGTAGTCGAAGCCCCGGTGTTCAGCCCGGCCGCCGTCGTCGCCTCCTGTGTCGGCTTCGTGCTGATCGGTGTGCTCCAGGCCCTGTACGGCCCGGCGATCCCCGCCCTCCGCGAGGAGTTCGGGCTGTCCCCGTCGGCCGCCGGGCTGGGGCTGAGTGCGCACTTCGTCGGCGGGGTGGGCGGGGTACTGCTGTTCGACCGCTGGTTCGGGGCGATCGGCAACCGGCGCATCCTCGGGGCCTCGTATCTGCTCATGGCGGTGGGCGCGGCGGGTTTCGCGCTCGCCCCGCGGTGGCCCCTCGCCCTCGCCGCCGCCCTGCTGGCCGGGCTCGGCTTCGGCGGTATCGACTACGGCCTCAACCAGCTGTTCGCCGTCGGCTTCGGCCACCGTTCCACCGCGATGCTGAACATCCTCAACGCCCACTTCGGCGTCGGCGCGATCCTCGGCCCGGCCCTGATCGGCGCGGTCGGCGCCGCGCACTACCCGGCGGTGTTCCTGGTGTTCGCGCTGGTCAACCTGCCGTTGCTGCTGTGCCTGAAGGGCGTGCGGGACCGGGCCCCGCAGCCGTCCGAGGGTGCCTACGACTCCGGCGGCGTCCTCGGCCGCAGCCTCGCCTCCGTACTCGGCGTCTTCGTCGCCCTCTACGTCCTGCACGTCGGCATCGAGGCGGGCGTCGGCGGCTGGGAACCCACGCATCTGGAGACCGTCGGCTACGGCGCCGGGGCCGCCGCGACCGCCACCTCCGTGTACTGGCTGATGATGACGGTGGGCCGGTTCCTGGTCGCCCCGATCGCCCTCAGACACTCGCCCCAGGCCATCATCACCGTCTCCTGCGCCGGCATGACGGTCTGTCTGATGCTCGCGTCCATCAGCGAGTTGGCGCCCTACGCCTATGCCGGCGTCGGCCTCTTCATCGCGCCGATCTTCCCCACCGGCCTGCCCTGGCTGCACCGGGCCGCCCCGCGCGCCCGGCGCGCCGGAGCCCTGGTCATCGCCGCCTCGATGGTCGGCGGCGTGGTGGCCGGACCGGCGCTCGGCAAGGCCATCGAGTGGTCCGGCGTCGAGGCCGTACCGCTGCTCCTCGGGGGCGTCTCGGCGCTGTGCCTGGCCGCGACGCTCTGGCTCATCCGCAGCACCCGATCCCATTCGCAGTGATCCATTCGCCCTGATCCATTCGCGCTGAAGGGAAGCCCCGCATGCCCGCGCTCACCACCACCTCCGACGGATTCCTGCTGCACGGCGAGCCGTTCCGCATCGTCTCCGGCGCCATGCACTACTTCCGCGTCCACCCCGACCAGTGGGCCGACCGGCTGCGCAAGGCCCGCCTGATGGGCCTCAACACCGTCGAGACGTACGTCCCCTGGAACGCCCACCAGCCCGATCCCGACGGCGCGTTGGTCCTCGACGGCATCCTCGACCTGCCCCGCTATCTGGACCTCGCCCGCGAGGAGGGCCTCCACGTCCTGCTGCGGCCGGGCCCGTTCATCTGCGCCGAGTGGGACGGCGGCGGTCTGCCCGGCTGGCTCACCTCCGACCCGGACATCGCGCTGCGCAGCTCCGACCCCCGCTTCACCGCCGCCATCGACCGCTACCTCGACCTGCTGCTGCCCCCGCTGCTCCCGCACATGGCGGCGCGCGGCGGCGCCGTCATCGCCGTCCAGGTGGAGAACGAGTACGGCGCCTACGGGAACGACACCGCCTACCTCAAACACCTCGAACAAGGCTTCCGGAACAGGGGCGTCGAGGAACTCCTCTTCACCTGCGACCAGGTCAACCAGGAACACCTCACCGCCGGCAGCCTGCCCGGCGTCCTCACCACCGGCACCTTCGGCGGCAAGGTCGACGCCGCCCTGGCCGAGCTGCGCACCCACCGGCCCGAAGGCCCGCTGATGTGCGCGGAGTTCTGGGTCGGCTGGTTCGACCACTGGGGCGGTCCGCACCACACCCGCAGCGCCGCCGACGCCGCCGCCGACCTCGACCGGCTGCTGTCCGCGGGCGCCTCCGTCAACCTCTACATGTTCCACGGCGGCACCAACTTCGGCTTCCACAACGGCGCCAACCACCACCACACCTACGAGCCCACCGTCACGTCCTACGACTACGACGCCCCGCTCACCGAGTCCGGCGACCCCGGCCCCAAGTACCACGCCTTCCGCGAGGTCATCGCCCGTCACGTCCCCGTGCCGGACCAGCCGGTCCCGGCACCCGCCCCGAAACTCGCCCCGCTCACCGTCGAGTTGGACCACCGCGCCCCGCTGCTCCCGCTCGCCGCCACCCTCGCCACGCCCCTGCGCACCGAGAACCCGGCGATGATGGACGAACTCGGCCTGGCCTCCGGCTACGCCCTCTACCGCGCCGTCCTCCCCACGGCGGGCCAGGGCCTGCTGCACTTCGCGGGCGGCGTCGGCGACCGCGCCCAGGTCTTCGTCGACGGCGCCCCCGTCGGCGTCCTCGAACGCGAACGCCACGACGAGACCCTGCCGGTCCACGTGCCCCGCGCCGGCGCCACGCTGGACGTCCTCGTCGAGAACATGGGCGGCGTCAACTACGGCCCCCGCATCGGCACCCCCAAGGGCCTGCTCGGCCCCGTCACCTTCAACGGCACCGGCCTGTACGGCTGGGACTGCCACCCGCTGGCCCTCGACGACCTCACCGCCGTGCCGTTCGCACCCTCCGCCGCGGCCACCGCCTTCGAACCGGCCTTCCACCGGGGCACCTTCGAGGTCGCCGAACGCGCCGACACCTTCCTCTCGCTGCCCGGCTGGACCAAGGGCCAGGCCTGGATCAACGGCTTCCACCTCGGCCGCTACTGGAACCGCGGCCCCCAGCACACCCTGTACGTCCCCGGACCGGTCCTGCGCGCCGGCGGCAACGAGCTGATCCTGCTCGAACTCCACGCCACCACCGCCACCCGCGCCCAGCTGACCGACACCCCCGACCTCGGACCGGTGAACCCCTGATGGCCCACCACCACCTGCGCGTCCCCGAGGCGGCCGCACCCCCGCTCACCGGCCATCTGCCGTTCGCCGACGCGCCCGGCGTGCCCGACCCCATCGAGGTCACCAGCCGCTTCCTCACCCGCGGCGGGCGCCCCTGGTTCCCGGTCTCCGGCGAGTTCCACTACTCCCGTTACCCGGCCGCCGAGTGGGAGGAGGAACTGCTGAAGATGAAGGCGGCCGGAGTGACGGTCGTCGCCAGCTATCTCATCTGGATCCACCACGAGGAGACCGAGGGCCGCATCCGCTTCGACGGCGACCGCGACCTGCGCCGCTTCGCCGAACTCTGCGCCCGCCACGGCCTGGATTTCATCCCGCGGATCGGCCCCTGGGTGCACGCCGAGGTCCGCAACGGCGGCCTGCCCGACTGGGTCCTGGCCCGCGACTGCGCGCCACGCACCGACGACCCGGCCTATCTGGCCGCGGTCCGCCCCTGGTACACGGCGATCGCCCAACAGCTCGACGGCCTCGACCGCGCCCACGGCGGCCCGGTCATCGCGATCCAGATCGAGAACGAGCTCTACGACCAGCCCGGCCACCTCCTCACCCTGAAGCGCATGGCCCAGGAGGCCGGGCTGAACGCCCCCCTGTGGACGTCGACCGCCTGGGGCGGCGTACGACTCCCACCCGACGAACTGCTGCCCCTCTACGGCGGCTACACCGAGACGTTCTGGACCGAGGCCGACGGCGGCTGGCCCGACACCTGCCGCAAGCACTTCTTCTTCACCCACCAGCGCGACGACGAGGGCATCGGCGCGGACCTGCGCCCGCTGACCGCCGTCCGCGGCAGCGCACCGGACGTCTCGGCCGACCGGTTCCCGTGGGCCACCTGCGAGTTGGGCGGCGGCATGGCGGTCTCCTACCACCGGCGGCCACGGGTCGACGCCGCCGACATCGCCGCGCTCGGGCTCACCAAGATCGGGTGCGGGTCGGTGTGGCAGGGGTACTACATGTTCCACGGCGGCACGAACCCGGTGGGGGAGCTGACGACCCTTCAGGAGTCGCACGCCACGGGGTACCCGAACGACCTGCCCGTGCTGACGTACGACTTCCAGGCGCCGCTCGGCGAGTACGGGCAGTACCGGCCGGTGTACGACGAACTCCGGCTCCAGCACCTGTTGTTGGCCGACTTCGGGCATCTCGTCGCGCCGATGGAGAGCGTGCTGCCGGACGTGCGCCCGCGGGGGCAGGGTGACCGGGAGACGCTGCGGTGGGCGGTGCGCGGGGACGGCTCGTCGGGGTTCCTGTTCGTCAACAACCATCAGCCGCACGAGCCGTTGCCGGATCATCCGGGGACGTCATTCGAAGTCGGTTTTGAGGACGGGGAGTTGAGCTTCCCCTCGGTGCCGGTGACCGTGCCGTCCGGTGCCTCGTTCTGCTGGCCGTTGCGGCTGGACGTGGGTGGGGTGCGGGTGGAGTGGGCCACGGCGCAGCCGGTGTGCACGGTGGTGGACGGTGACCGAACTGTGCTGGTGCTGGCGGCCGTTGACGGTATCGCTCCTGAGGTTGCCCTGTTGGGCGCGGCTTCGGTTTCGGCTCCGTCCGGGGAGGTGTCCTTCGTCGGCGGGCGGGCCCTGGTCACCGGGGTGCGGGCCGGGACGGACGCGCTCGTCGAGGCGGAGACGGTGGACGGGCGGCGGGTGGGGCTGCTGGTGCTGGATGCCGCTACGGCTCGTACCGCCTACCGGGGTGTGCTGTGGGGCGCCGAACGGTTGGTGCTCGCGGATGGTGGGGTGGTTTTCGACCGGGAGGAGATGCGGGTGCACAGTGCCGCGGAGCGGCCGTCCTACGCCGTGTTCCCTTCGCCTTCGCCTTCGCCGAGGGCCGGTGGGGTGCGGGACGGGGTGTTCACGCGGTTCGTGCTGGGTGAGCAGCGCCGCTCTGTTGGGGACGCTGTCCTTCGTCTCGTGAGGGCTGCTGGGCCTGCGCCTGAGCCGGTGACCGGGGTCATGGGGCGGGCGAGTGTGCCTGAGGACAAGTGGTTCGAGACGGTGGCGGCCGAGTATGTCGTCTCGCTGCCGGACGGTGTGCCGGGCGGGACCTTGTTGCGGATTCACTGGTCCGGGGATGTGGGGCGGGCGTATGTGGGGGACACGCTTGTCGCCGACCAGTTCTATTCGGGACGGGTGTGGGACATCGGGCTGGACCGGGTGCCGGTGGGGGAGCTGCGGTTGCGTGTGCTCAGGGGGGATGACACCGCGGGTGTGTATGTGGCGGAGGGGAGCCGGAGTGCGGCTTTCGTCGAGCGGGTGGAGTTGGTGACTGTCCGCCGTTGGGCTGTGCGATGAGTTTCGACCTCGCGTTCGCTGCGGCTGATCGCGCAGTTCCCCGCGCCCCCTATACGGCGTTGCGGCAGCCGTATGCTGGGGCGTCCCGGCCCCCCTTACCGAGGAAGTGCCCCGCCGATGACACCCCCCGCCGCCGACCATCCCGCCCCCCGAGGGCGCAGTCGTCGTAACTTCGCGGGGGCTCGGCCTGTGATGGACGACGTGGCGCGGATGGCCGGGGTGTCCAAGCAGACCGTTTCCCGGGTGCTCAATGATCACCCGGCGGTACGGGACGAGACCCGGGAGGCGGTGCGGGACGCCATGCGGGTGCTCGGGTACCGGCCCAGCGCCAGTGCCCGGTCGCTCGCCAGTGGGCGGACCCGGATGGTCGGGGTGATCTCCTTCGACGCGGCCCGCTACGGGCCCGCCAGCATCCTCACCGCCATCAACACCGCCGCGCAGCAGGCCGGTTACCTGCTCAGCTCCATCGCGCTCGACGACACGGCCGACCACGCCACCGTCGCCGAAGCCGTGCAGCGGCTGTCCACCGAGGGCGCGGACGGGGTGATCGCCCTCGCCCCGCAGCACCGGGTGGGGCAGGCGCTGGCCGAGGCCCGGCTCGGTACCCCGCTGGTGGTCATGGAGAACGAGGTCAGGGGCGGCACCCCGCTCGCCACCGCCGACTCCCGGGGCGGCGCCCACCAGGCCACCGAGCATCTGCTGAGGCTCGGGCACGCCACCGTATGGCACATCGCGGGGCCGGCCGGCTGGACCTCCGCCGACCAGCGGGTGGCCAGCTGGCAGGACACGCTGAAGGCGGCCGGTGCCGAGATCCACCCGCCGCTCGTCGGCGACTGGAGCGCCGAGTCCGGGTACGCACTCGGCCGGGAACTGGCCCGCCGCACGGACGTCACCGCCGTGTTCGCCTCCAACGACCAGATGGCCCTCGGGCTGCTGCACGCCCTCCACGAGGCGGGCCGCCGCGTCCCCGACGACATCAGTGTCGTCGGCTACGACGACATCCCCGAGGCCGCCCACTTCCTGCCCCCGCTGACCACCGTGCGGACCGACTTCGCCGAGATCGGCACCCGGCTGCTGCGGCTGCTGCTGGACCGGATCGACGGGCGCACCGAGGCCGCTGCGGGGGGCGAGCCGATGATTCCCGTCGAGCTCGTCGTGCGCCGCAGTTCAGGAGTGCCGCCCCGCGGCTGACCACCCGTCCGGGGCGTTGACCGGGGGACGGCCTCAGGATCGCTCCGGGCCTCCGCTCACCGGAGCGGCCGCCGCCCTGAGCGGAAGCGACACCGTGAAGACGGTCCTGCCGGGCTCGCTGGTCACCTCCACCGTGCCGCCGTGCGCCCGCACCAGTGAGCGGGCCACGGCGAGACCGAGGCCGCTGCCGCCACGGTCCCGGCTGCGGGCCTTGTCGACGCGGTAGAAGCGGTCGAAGACCCGCTCCCGGTCGGCGGGCGGGATGCCGGGACCCGCGTCCGTGACCTCGACCCGGGCCCGGCCCGAGCCGGCCGACACCGTCACGCACACCGGTGTCCCGGCCGGGGTGTGCACCGCCGCGTTGGTGAGGAGGTTGTCCAGGACCTGGCGGACGCGGTGCGGGTCGACGCGCAGCGCCACCGACGCCGGGCCGTCCGTCAGCGTCAGCGGCCGGTCCGGGTGCGCCGCGCGGAACGCGTCCGCCGCGTCCTGGACCAGCGTCACCAGATCCGTGTCCGCCGGCCGCAGCGGGGTCTCCACCTCCGCCGCGTCCAGGCGGGCGAGCAGCAGCAGGTCGTCGAGGAGGACGCCCATGCGGGCCGCCTCGGCCCTGAGCCGGGCCAGGTGCTTGTCCCGTTCCTCGGGGGCGTTGGCGGCGGCGTACTGGAAGAGGTCCGCGTAGCCCCGTACCGACATCAACGGCGTCCGCAGCTCGTGGGAGGCGTCCGCGACGAACCGGCGCAGCCGCTGCTCGGCCTCCGAACGCACCGCGAGGGAGCGGTCGATGTGCTCCAGCATCGAGTTGAACGCGGTCCGCAGCTCCTCGACCTCCGGGCCGCCGCCCTTGCGGTCGGCGCGCAGCGGCAGCCGGGCCGCCGACTCGGTCAGGTCGTGCGAGGCGATGCCGTGCGCGGTGGACGCCATGTCGCTCAGCGGTTTCAGCCCGCGCCGCAGCACCTTCCGGCCGAACAGCACCAGCGCCAGCAGGGCGAGGCCGAACGCGACGACCTGGACCGTGATCAGCTGCCCCACGGTGTCGTCGATGTCGTCCATGGGCGCCGCGCTGACCAGGATCACACCGGGCTCGACCTCGCAGGCCCGCAGCCGGTACTCGCCCGCGCCCGCGAGATGCTCGGTGCGCGTCACGTCCGTGCTCGCGACGGTCTTGGCCTCGGCGACCGTCGTGAACTCGTCGACGTCCTTGGGCAGGTCGGTGGAGTCCTCGGGGGTGCGCAGCACCGGAGTGCCGTTCTTCACGTCGTACACCGCGTAGTACCAGCGCCAGTACTTCTTGTCCGCCAGGCTGCCGGACTCCGCGATGCTCTTGGCCTGGGCGACCTGGGCGATCGACAGCTGTTCGTTGAGCTGGTTCGACAGATAGTCGCGCATGTACGTCGTCAGGGCCGTGCCCACGACGCCGAACACCACCAGGGCCAGCGCGCCGAGCCCCAGCGCGAGCCGGGTGCCGAGCCGCATCCGCCGGTACGCCGAGCGCAGCCGCCCGATCACTCCGAGGCCTGCCGGATGACGTACCCGAAGCCGCGCACGGTCTGGATCAGCGGATCGTCACCCGTCTCGTCCAGCTTGCGGCGCAGCCTGCTGACGACCAGCTCGACGACGTTCGAGCGGCCCCCGAAGCCGTACTCCCACACGTGGTCGAGGATCTGCGCCTTGGTCAGTACGGTCGGCGACCTGCGCATGAGGTAGCGCAGCACCTCGTACTCGGTCGGGGTGAGCGTGAGCAGCTTGCCGCCGCGCCGGACCTCGCGGGTGTCCTCGTCCATCGTGAGGTCCGCGACCTGGAGCACCGAGCGCTGGAAGCCGGGGCCCGCGGCGCGCCGCAGCACCGTGCGCAGCCGGGCCATCAGCTCCTCCACCGCGAACGGCTTGACCAGGTAGTCGTCGCCGCCCCGGGTCAGCCCCGCCACCCGGTCGGCGACCGCGTCCCGGGCGGTGAGGAACACCACCGGCACCATCGTTCCCGAGCGCCGCAGCCGGTCCAGGACCCCGAAGCCGTCGAGGTCGGGCAGCATCAGGTCGAGCACCACGATGTCCGGGTGGAACTCGGCGGCACGGCTCAGCGCCTCCTCACCGGAGTTCGCGGTGACCGCCTCCCAGCCCTCGTAGCGGGCGACCGTCGCCACGAGGTCGGCGATCGGCGGGTCGTCGTCCACGACGAGGAGTCGTACTTTTTCCACCCGTTCATAGTGCGGCACGCGGCCCCACAGACCAGAGCCGTATCCTCCCCGGGACCACATCGATAAGACCTTGAAAGTTGTATGACAGCTGTTCGACAGGTCGCCCGGGCGAAGCTCGAGTCCCAGGCCCCGATCAAGGAGCTCCGTTCCGTGACGACGACCGTCAAACCGCCCAGCGCGCCCCCCACGGCGATACGGCCCAAGGTGGTGGCCCGCACGGGCCTGTACGCCGTACTCGCCGCGAACGTGGTCGCCGTGGCCGTCTTCTTCGCCCAGGCCGGCTTCGCCTCCAACGCGCTCGTCGTGCTGGGCCGCCTCTTCGGCCTCTACGGCGCCCTCCTCATGGCCTTCCAGCTGCTGCTGGTGGCCCGGCTGCCCTGGCTCGACCGCCGCATCGGCATGGACCGGCTGACCTCCTGGCACCGCTGGACCGGCTTCGGCATCCTCTGGACGCTCCTCGCGCACGCCGTCTTCATCGCCTTCGGCTACGCCGAGGGGACCGACGTCGGCCCCATCGGCACGATCGTCGACCTCGCCGAGACCACCGAGGGCGTGCTCCGCGCGGTCGTCGCGCTGGGGATCATCGTCGTCGTCGGCGCCGTCTCGGGCCGCTGGGCCCGGCGCCGGCTGGCCTACGAGACCTGGCACTTCATCCACTTCTACACGTACGTCGCCGTGGTGCTCGCCATCACCCACCAGGTCGCGGTCGGTACGACGTTCACCTCGTCGTCCGTCGCCAGGACGTACTGGTACGGCGTGTGGACCGTCGCCCTCGGCGCGGTCGTCCTGGGCCGCGCGGTGCTGCCGCTGTGGCGGAACCTGCGCCACCAGTTCCGCGTCGAGGCGGTCGTCCCCGAGTCCGACAACGTCGTCTCGATCTACATCACCGGCCGCGACCTGGACAAGCTGCCCGCCCGCGCCGGCCAGTTCTTCCTGTGGCGGTTCCTGACCAAGGACCGCTGGTGGCAGGCGAACCCCTTCTCCCTGTCGGCGGCCCCCGACGGCCGCACGCTGCGCCTGACCGCGAAGGCCGCCGGCGACGGCAGCGCCGCCCTGCGGCACCTCCAGATCGGCACCCGCGTCTTCGCCGAGGGGCCCTACGGCGCCTTCACCGCGCTGCACCGCACCCGCCCGGAGTCGGTCCTCATTGCCGGCGGCGTCGGCGTCACCCCCATCCGCGCCCTTCTCGAAGAGCTGCACGGCCACGCGGTCGTCATCTACCGCGTCGCCACCGACCGCGACGCCGTCCTCTACGACGAGCTGCGCGAGCTGGCCCGGGCCAAGGGCGCCGAGCTGCACCTTGTGACCGGCCCGGTCCAGCCCGACAAGCTGGCCCCCGCCGAACTGCTGCGCATGGTCCCCGACATCGCTGACCGGGACGTGTTCCTGTGCGGGCCGCCGCCGATGATGAGCGCGGTGCTGGCCAACCTGCGCGAGCTGGGCGTGCCCAAGGCGCAGACCCACTTCGAGCGCTTCAGCCTGGCGGGATGAGGAAGAGATCGTGAAGCGAGCCATACCTGTAGTCGTCCTCAGCATCGCGGGCCTGGTCCCGGTCTGGCGCTACGAGCCGTCGATCGGCGGCGGTACGTCGACGACGGAGGCGGCGGCACCGGCCCCGTCGACGGCCTCCTCGTCCGGAGGTTCGTCCTCGGGCACGGTCGTCAAGGGCACCTTGGTCAACACCGAGAAGGGCCCGGTGGAGGTCCAGGTGACCTTCCAGGGCGACAAGATCAGCGCCGTGAAGATGCTCCAGCAGCCGAACCATCCGCAGACGACGGCGGCGGTGCCGAAGCTGATCGCGGCGACGCTGGAGGCGCAGAGCGCGGACATCGACACGGTGTCCGGTGCGACGATCACGAGCGAGGCCTACAAGGAGTCCCTCCAGGCGGCCATCGACGACAACGCCAAAGCGGCGGCGACCGCGTCCCCCTCCCCGTCGGCCGCCGCCTCCCAGACCGTCGACGGCTCGGCGCTGACCACGGAGAAAGGTCCCGTCCAGGTCCAGGTGACCTTCGAGGGCGACAAGATCAGCGCCGTGAAGATGCTCCAGCAGCCGAACCATCCGCAGACGACGGCGGCGGTGCCGAAGCTGATCGCGGCGACGCTGGAGGCGCAGAGCGCGGACATCGACACGGTGTCGGGAGCGACGATCACGAGCGAGGCCTACAAGGAGTCCCTCCAGGCCGCGATCGACGCGAAGGGCTGATCATGCACAGGGTCGAACACGTCATGGGCTTCCCGGTGTCGTTGCGCGTGGACGACGAGGGCGACTTCGAGCCGGCCGGGGACCGGGTCTTCGCCTGGCTGCGCGAGGTCGACGCCCGCTTCAGCCCGTTCAAGCCGGACAGCGAGGTGTCGCGGCTGGGCCGCGGCGAGCTGGCGGAGTCGGAGGTCAGCGCCGACCTCCGGCTGGTGCTCGACCTGTGCGAGCACTACCGGACCGCGACGGGCGGCGCGTTCGACATCCGGCTGCCCGGCCGGGCCCTCGACCCCTGCGCGGTGGTGAAGGGCTGGTCGGTGCAGCGCGCGGCCGACCTCCTCAAGGCGGCAGGCGCACGCCGCTTCGTGCTGAACGCCGGCGGCGACGTGGCCGCCGGCGGCGGCCCCTGGCGGGTGGGCGTACGCCACCCCGAACAGGCCGACAAGCTGTGCACGGTCCTCGACCTGACGGACGGCGCGGTCGCGACCTCCGCCCGCTACGAACGCGGCGACCACATCATCGACGGCCGCACCGGGCGTCCGGCGACGGGCCTGCTGAGCCTGACGGTCGTCGCCGATTCCCTCACGGAGGCCGACTCGGTGGCGACGGCCGCGTTCGCGATGGGCCCGGAGGGCGTCGACTGGGCCGCCTCCCTGCCGGGCGTCGAGGTGTTCGCGGTGGACGCCGAGCGCAGGGTGCTGCGGACGCCGGGGTTCCCGGTGGCGGCGGCGGACAGTCGTTCCTGAGCCCTATCGGTTCCTCTCCTGTCCTTCCCGAGTGGCGAGCACCTCTTGGAGGGCCGCGTGACGGAACTGGTAGACGGACCCGCTGCGGCGCAGCACGCCGAGCTGGTGAGCTTCCTCCAGGAACCTCATCAGGCGCCGCGGGCCCCGTCCGGTCAGCGCCAAAGAGCCGACGACGACGTAATAGCGGGGCGACGCCCTGCCGCGCAGCATCAAGGCGGACGTCGGCAAGGCGATCATCAGGAAGGCGAAGAGCAGCGAGGCAGGGTTCCAGGACCCGGACGCCGCGAAGGCGGCCATGGTGGTCACACCGGCGACGACCGGTGCGAACAGTGCCGCGCGCAGGTCCCGACGCAGGCTCTGCCGCGGGCTGACGGCGTCGGGTGCCTGCCGTGAACGGCCGAGACGGGGCAGGAATGCCCAGCGGGGTTGCGGTGATCGTGCGGTGGCGAGAACCACCAGAGCCAGGAACGCTCCAGCGACCGCGAGGTAGAAGATCCGAGCGCCTCCGTGGAGGGAGAGGCCCACGCTGAGCAGTGGTGCCGTCAGGACGACGGCGGCGCCCCCGAGCCGGAGCCGCAACCTCAGGGGGCCGTAGACCCGGTGCAGCTCCCACCAGGCGAAGTCACGTGTCTGGAGGCCTTCCATGTGCCTCGCCAGGAAGGCCAGCCAGCGACTGGCCCGATCCGGTCGCGTGAGCGTGGGAGCGCTGTACCGGTAGACGGCGGGAATGAAGCCGTCGAGCAGATGCCTCTGGACCTGGGCGGAGTCGGTCAGCGCCAGCAGGTCACTGGGGTCGGTCGAGGGGTCCCGGTAGACCTCCATGGCCATGCGCAGCATGAAGGGCGTGCTCAGGGCCCGGGCCAGCGGGTGGGACGGCCGGCCGCGCAGGTGGTCGAAGACCAGGTCCCACCGGTCGTCCCCCGGCAGCAGGTTCTGTGACAGATACCGGAAGGCGTCCTGCATCCCGAGGGGTTCGAGCTCCAGGACCGCGGCCCTCCGCAGCGGGAGGCCGCCCTGTCGGACGACGTCCTCGTACTCGCTGGTACGCGAGGTCAGCACGTACATGCTCCCCTGAGCGTGGTTCAAGGCCTCGATCGCCACGGCACGGCTCTCGGGGGGCAGTTCGTCCAGCCCGTCGAGGAAGGGCAGGACCCAGCCCTCGTCCACCAGCAGCGCCAGGACATCGGGCCCCAACTCGGTCAAGAGCGCCGGGTAGTCCGTCCGCAGACAGTCGATGATCCAGTCGGTCAGTGACTGCGTGCGTGGGTGCCAGGAGGCCAGGGACAGCATCACCGGTACGGCGCCTCGCAGCGTCCGCATCTCCAGCAGGGCGGCCGCCAGTTGGTAGGCGGCCGTCGTCTTGCCCGAGCCTGGCGCTCCGATCAGGACGAGGCGCCCGTCCGGCACGGCGTCGAAGAGGCGGTAGAGGTCGCGCAGCAGGTCACCGGAGGCCAGGGACATGCGTCCGGGGTCGGAACGGGACACGACCCTGCGGCTGAGGGACCAGCGGATCGGCAGCCCGTGGCGATCATCGAAGTCGCGCCGCTTCCACACCTCCCGCAGGTTGCGCTCCACCGCGTAGGAGAGCGCCTCGGCCGCCCTGGCGAGTTCCGGGTCGAAGGCCGACGGCCCCCAGTTCGCCTTCTCGACGAGCGGAGCGCGCACCTGCACCGACTTCTCGATCACCGCACGCCGGTTGATCAGCTCGGCCACCGGGCGCACCCCCTCGGCCGTCAGGTCGGTGGCCTCCGCTCGCCGCAGCGGCATCAGGAACTCGGGCAGACCGTCGGGCGGACCGCCGGGCAGGCTGATGGCCAGGAAGCGGTCAGGGTAGGCGTAGTACACGTCCCTGAGCTGGGTGGCCTCTCCGTCCGGCATACTGTGGTATCCCGGCGACAGCACCGGCAACACCAGCTCGGAGCCCACGAGTTGCCCACGCTGCCAGCTCGGCCAGTCCTCCCCGCGCTGGCCCGGCGGCAGGTCCAGCCGGGCGTCGATGCCGTGACCCCGGAGCAGGAACCACAGTTCGCGTACGGCCTCGAAGTGGTCGGGGGAGTCGTAGGCGTAGGTGATGAACACGCGCCTGCCCGACTGCTCGGGGTCGCTCGGTGTCAGCGCCGCTGGTGCCACGGGCACGGTGCGCATGAACTGGCGCAGCAGGCCGCGGCGTTCCGGCTCCTCCAGTGGCCTGACCTGGGTGATCTCCCCGTCGGTGAGGTACGCGACCAGGCGCTCCGACGACGCGAGCAGGCTGGCGGGGCGCAGAGGTTCGTCCCTCACGGCCGCGAGAAGCTCCTCGTACGCGTATCCGGGCTGGTAGGGCACCTCCACGGCACCCCAGTAGCGCTCGGGATCCGGCACATGGGACAGATAGCGGCCGAACTTGGCCCGCGCGTAGCGGCGTCCCTGCTCCAGCCGGTCGGCCTCGCCCTGATCGACCCGCATCGGCACCGGGAACATGCGCAGTTGATTGCCCGCCCGCTGTCGGTGCACCGACGCCGCGACCGCTTCCGCGCCGTCGATGGCCTGGTTGCTCAGGGTGAAGCAGTTGACCAGGATGTCCGGGAGCTGGACGGTGCAGATGCCCGCGGTGTCGCTGAGTCCCGTACGACTGTCGATCAGGACGTAGTCGTAGTGCTCCCGCATGCTGCGCTTGAGGGCCTCGATGAAGCTGCCACCGCCGAGCCGCTCGTAGAAGTTGTTCCAGTCGAAGGTGCTGACGAGCGTGGAGTACAGATGGTCTTGGCGGCCCGCAGGGACGAGGTCGATGGAACCGGGTTCAAGGAAGTCGTGCTCCACAGACATGGCGTACGGCTGGATCGCGGCGAGCGGCTCGTACCAGTCGGGCTCGTCCGGAGTGGCCGGGTCGGTGGCGGAGGTCGCGAACTCCCACACCAGGTCCATGATCCCGGGCGAGGAACGCAGTTCGCCGTCGGGGAGGAACGGATGGAAGTAGCGGTGCAGGCCCGGCGCTTCGAGGTCCCAGTCCACGACCAGGACCCTTTTGCCCCGTGAGGCCAGGATCCAGGCCGCGTTGGCCAGGGCCATGGTGCGCCCGGTGCCGCCCTTGTACGAGTAGAAGGTGACGATCCGCGCCCTCAACGCCCCAGCCCTCCGGGTCCGGTGAGCACCGGCCGGAACTGCGGCCCGGCCTCGTCGACGCGGCGTACGACCTCGGCCATGCGCATGATGCGTCCCTGGATCTCGATGAGCACCTGCCCGAGGACCCGCTCGAAGTCCTCCATCGAGGGCAGGTCGCCCCGGAAGGCGCCGCCGCCCGCATCCATCCAGTTGCCCAAGCCGGCGAAGAGCCGGTTGTAGAGATGGTTGCCCTGTGGCTGCTTGCGCAGCTCGTCGAGGTCCGCGGGAACCAGGATGACGGAGTTGCGCGACCGGGTCCGGTCCAGCCTGGCGAACAGCTCCTGGAACGACGCCAGTTCGGTCGCCCAGGGATCGACGATCAGCACGACCAGGCACTGGTGTTCCGCCGGCCCGTCGAGGAGCGTGAACAACGAGTCGTCGGCGGGCACCACCTGTGACTCCATCTCCCGGGTGGAGGCCACGTTCTGGGCGCGGGCGACGATACTGCCCGAGGACGCCGGATGGTAGGGCCGCCAGTCCACCAACTCCTCGCCGTACATGTCGAGTTCGGCATGGGCGATGTTCAGCATGTCGTTCCGTCGGCCTACCGCCACGACGAACACCACCTTTCTGGCACCCCGTGCGGCACGCGCCGCGGGGACCCGCCCGTTCGCGGGGCCGGGCCGCTCGGCCGGGGCGAAGGCGTTGGGCAGGGAGAGGAGGTCGGGGATCGGAAAGCGGTCCGGGGGAGTCTCCGCGGCCTTGAGGATCATGTCGGCGTAGCGGTCCAGGAAGTCGACGTACTTGTCTTTGTAATCGCGTCGCCGGACGAGGGTCCGGAGCCCGAATTTCTTGTACTCCGTGCCGAATGCGTCCCGGGGATCGTGCAAAGCACCGGCCATGGGCGGAAGTTCGCCACGTACCGGTAGCCACCACACCGGAACCACACTCTTCGGCAGAATCCCGGTCGCCTCCTGGTGGGCAGTCAGGCGGGTGGCGAACGCGGACCACTCCTGGCCACTCACGTGGCTGGCGAAGTAGTGCGGTGAATACACCGGTACGAAGACCTTGCACTGCGCCAGGGCCTCACCCAGCATGTCGGCCCACGACTGCCCGCTCTGCTGCTCCCGGTCGATGAAACCCACCGAACCGAGGGGCAGGCCGCCCCGAGTGGACACCTCGCGGCACAGATGCTCGTAGAAGCGGTCCAGGTACGGGTCCACGAGATCGGATCGCGCATAGCTGAAGAAGAAGTGCGCCACCTGACCTCACTCGCCGTCGCTGCCCGTCCGGTGGCGTGACACTACTGGAAAACGCCGGGGCGGACTCACGGATCATGCCCGGCGAGCGCGATGTCTTCGCAGGTCCGCAACATGGCCGGTCTACACTCAGCCGCAACGGCCGGTCCCACCGGGGCCGAAAACGGGCAACTCATGCCAGACCCGAAGGGTATTCGGCGTTTTGATACGGATAGATTCAGTCACCAAGCGGTACCCGGACGGCACGGTGGCGGTCGACCGGCTCTCGTTGGAGATACCCGACCGCTCCATCACGGTCCTCGTCGGACCCTCGGGCTGCGGCAAGACCACCACCCTGCGCATGATCAACCGGATGATCGAGCCCAGCGAGGGCACCATCCTCATCGACGGCAAGGACAGCCGGCAGCAGCCGGTCAACACCCTGCGCCGGTCCATGGGTTACGTCATCCAGAACGCCGGCCTCTTCCAGCACCGCACCATCGTCGACAACATCGCGACCGTGCCCCGGCTGCTCGGCTGGAAGAAGGACAAGGCCCGCGAGCGCGCCCGGGAACTCATGGACCGGGTCGGCCTCGACGCCTCGCTCGCCAAGCGGTACCCGTACCAGCTCTCCGGTGGCCAGCAGCAGCGCGTCGGCGTCGCCCGGGCGCTCGCCGCCGACCCGCCCGTCCTCCTCATGGACGAGCCGTTCTCCGCCGTCGACCCCGTCGTCCGCAAGGGTTTGCAGGACGAACTGCTGCGCATCCAGGCCGAGTTGGGCAAGACCATCGTCTTCGTCACGCACGACATCGACGAGGCCGTCAAGCTCGGCACGATGGTCGCCGTGCTGCGCACCGGCGGCAAGCTCGCCCAGTTCGCACCGCCCGCCGAGCTCCTGTCGCACCCGGCGGACGAGTTCGTGGAGGACTTCCTCGGCGCGGACCGGGGCGTCCGGCGGCTGTCCTTCTTCCCGTCCACGGGGCTGGAACTGACCATGGCGCCCGTCGTCAAGGCGGGCGGCGGCGCCGAGCGGGCGGCCACCGACGCCGAGTTCCTCCTGGTGACCGACGCCGACGGCAGGCCGCTCGGCTGGACCAGGCCGCGGGACCTCGCCGCCGACGGCCAACTGCTGCCCTACGGGCGTCCGTTCGTCGCCGGCACCGACTCGCTGCGGGCCGCGCTGGACTGCGCGGTGCTCTCGCCCACCGGGTGGGCCGTGGCCGTGGACACCGACGGCAAGGTGACCGGCGTGGTGTCCCAGCAGACGATCGCCCAGGCGATCCGGGGCGCCCACGACGAGGGCCGTACGGACGCGGACGCGAAGGTCACCGGATGAACTGGGACCGCCTCTTCGACATCCCCAGCGACCTCCAGCACAGCTGGCTCGGCCTGGTCGGCCTGCATCTGCGCGAGGCCCTGCTCCCGGTCCTCGCCGGGCTGCTGGTCTCGCTCCCGCTGGCCCAACTCTGCGTGCGCTTCCGCTGGTTGTACCCGCCGGTGCTCTGGGTGACCACCATCCTCTACGCGATCCCCTCGCTGGCCTTCTTCGTCCTCCTCATCGACTACACCGGCCAGACCGAGCTCACGGTGATGATCCCGCTCACCGTCTACAGCCTCGTCGTGCTGGTCCCGGCGATCGTCGACGGCGTCCGCTCGGTCCCGCAGGAGACCCTCGCCGCCGCGACCGCCATGGGCCTCGGACCCGTACGCCGTTACGTCCAGGTCCAGTTGCCGATCGCGGTGCCCGCCATCATCGCGGGTCTGCGGGTCGCCACCGTGTCCAGCATCAGCCTGGTCAGCATCGGCAGCATCATCGGCAACCAGGGCGCCCTCGGCAATCTCATCAACGACGCCAACATCTACAACCGGCCCGAGCTCGCCGTGAACGCCGTGCTCAGCATGGCGCTGCTCGCCCTCCTCACCGACGGCGCCCTGGTCGCCGTACGGCTGGTGCTGACGCCGTGGATGCCGCGCCGGGTGACGCGTGCGCGGACGAAGACGAAGACGAGTGCGCCTGCGACTGCGAAGGAAGTCTGATGAACCTGTTCCACTTCATCGACGCGTTCTTCAGCGACAACGCGCACTGGCACGGCTACGACGGCATCCCCACCCGGCTCGCCGAACACCTCGGCTACACCCTGGAGGCGCTGGGCCTCGCCGTCCTGATCGGCCTGCCGGTCGGCCTGGTCACCGGCCACTACGGCCGCGGCGGCAACGCCCTCTCCCTCATCGCCACCGCATGGCGGGCGCTGCCCACCTTCGGTCTGCTCGTGCTGCTGACCCTGCTGTACGGGTTCGGCCTGGTGAACGTCATGGTGCCGCTCGTCGTTCTCGCCGTGCCGCCCATCCTGGTCACCACCTACGAGGCGATGCGCTCCGTCGATCCCTCGCCGGTGGACGCGGCGCGGGGCATGGGCATGAGCGAGGCCGGGGTGCTGTTCCAGGTCGAACTCCCGGCCGCGCTCCCGCTGGTGCTCAGCGGCATCCGCTCGGGCGCCATCCAGATCGTCTCCACGGCCACCATCGCCGCGTACGTCGGTCTCGGCGGCCTCGGCCGGTTCATCATCGACGGCCTCTACCAGCGCGACTACGAGAAGGTCGTGGGCGGCGCCACGCTGGTCGCCGGCATGGCACTGACGACGCTCGCCGTGTTCTGGGCGGCGGGAAGGGTCGCGGTGTCGCCGGGGGTGCGGCGCAGCGGGTGAACACTGCGCCGCCGCCCGTCAGTTCGACAGCTTGGCGAACATGCCGGGCTCGTAGTCCCCGCCCTGCTTGTGCACCATCACGTTCATCCGGGTGGCCGCGTTGATCAGGGAGATGACGCAGACCAGCGTGCCCACCTCATCGTCGTCGAAGTGCTTGCGCACCTCGGCCCAGGTCTCGTCCGTGACGCCCTGGGCCGAGTCGGCCAGCCGCGTGCCTTCCTCGGCGAGCGCCAGCGCGGCCCGCTCGGCCTCCGTGAACACGGTGCTGTGCCGCCAGGCGGAGACGAGCGCGAGCCGGACCGCGCTCTCGCCCGCCGCCGCGGCCTCCTTGGTGTGGATGTCCACGCAGAAGCCGCAGCCGTTGATCTGCCCGACCCGCAGCTCCACCAGCTCTCGCAGGCTCTTGGGCAGCGTGGACTCCTCCAGCGCCAGGGAGACGTTGTAGAAGCGCTTGGCGACCTTCGCGGCGGTCGGACTGTCGAACAGGTCGAAACGGGGTTCCATGGCGTCGTCCTCACTCTGGGATGTGCTTGACGAACACGAGACGCCGGCCGCACGGACCCTGTGACAGCGGGGAGTTGTGACACACGCCACGGACGACGGGTGTCACAGAACCGCCGCGACCGGCGTCCCATGCGTATGGACACCCCGGACGCCACCGAGGCCTTCGTCGCCCACCGCAACCTGCTCTTCACCGTCGCCTACGAGATGCTCGGCTCGGCCGCCGACGCCGAGGACGTCCTCCAGGAGACCTGGCTGCGCTGGGCGGACGTCGACCACGCGACGGTCCGCGAGCCGCGCGCCTACCTGGTCCGTACGACCACCCGGCAGGCCCTGACCCGGCTGCGCACCCTGCGCCGCCGCAAGGAGACCTACGTCGGCCCCTGGCTGCCCGAACCGCTGCTCACCGCCCCCGACGTCGCCGAGGACGTCGAACTCGCCGACAGCGTCTCCATGGCGATGCTGCTGGTCCTGGAGACCCTCACGCCGACCGAGCGCGCGGTGTTCGTGCTGCGCGAGGTGTTCGACCTGGGATACGACGAGATCGCGGAGGCCGTCGGCAAGACCCCGGCGGCGGTGCGGCAGATCGCGCATCGGGCCCGGACCCATGTGGCGGCTCGTCGCCCGCGCGAGATCGTCTCGCAGGCCGAGACCCGCGGTGTCCTGGACGCCTTCCGCGGGGCCGTGGACACCGGTGACCTTCAGGGGCTGCTGGATCTCATCGCACCGGACGTGGTCCTGCTGACCGACGGCGGCGGCGTGGTCCAGGCCGCGCCCGCGCCCATCGTCGGCGCCGCGCAGGTGGCCCGGGTGCTCGGCAACATCACCGGCGCGCTGTCGATGCGGCCCACCCGGGTCAACGGCTACCCGGCGCTCACCCTCTTCCAGGACGGCGCCGTCCACAGCGTCATGGCGGTGCGGATCGACGACGGCCGTATCACCGGCCTGTACGCGGTGCGCAACCCGGAGAAGCTGTCGCGCCTGGACCGGGAGACCGCGGTGAGCCGCTGAACGGTCAGGACTCGGTCCGGGCCAGGGCCAGTTCGAGTACGACGAGCAGGGCGTCCCGCACCGAGCCGGTCTCCCGCGCGTCGAAGACGACGACAGGGACGTGGTCGGCCACGTCGAGCGCCCAGCGGACCTCGTCCAGGGTGTGCTCGACCTTCCCGTCGAAGGCGTTGGCGGCGACCGCGAACGGGATCCGCTTGTGCTCGAAGTAGTCGACGGCGGCGTAGCAGTCGTCGAGCCGCCGGGTGTCGACGATGACCAGCCCGCCGACCGCGCCCTCGACGATGTCGTCCCACATGAACCCGAACCGCTCCTGCCCGGGCGTGCCGAACAGATACAGCTTCAGCGTCGGGTCGATGGTGATGCAGCCGAAGTCCATCGCCACCGTGGTCGTGGTCTTCTGCGGGGTGAGCGAGAGGTCGTCCACACCCGCCGCGACCTCGGTGATGGCCGCCTCGGTGGTCAGCGGCTCGATCTCGGAGATCGAGCCGACGGCGGTGGTCTTGCCCACGCCGAAGCCGCCCGCGATCACCATCTTGACCGGCAGCGGCGGTCGTACGGCGGCCGGTTCAGCCGTTGTCGCCGTTGTCACGGAGTACCTTCCCGGAGTCGGGGATGGCGCGCAGGCCATCGATCAGTCTGCGCAGGACGGAAGCGTCGTGCGTGGCGTCGGAGTCGGGCACGTGCACCGTCAGCCGCCCCTCTTCGCGCAGGTCCTCGGCGAGGACCCGGACCACGTTGAGGTGCAGCCGCAGCCGGGCCGCGAGCTCCGCGATGGACTGCGGGCGGCGGCAGGCGGCCACGATGTCGTGCTGTTCGAAGGAGAGCCCGTCGAGCGCGCCGAGACCCTCGACGGTGGCCACCACCTGGGTCTCGACGGGCATCGCCCGCCCGGTCGGACCGGCCGCCACCCGGCCGGCGGTGACCAGGAACGGCCGTACGGCGGGGGCGGGGCCGACCGGGTCGTCGCCCGGAGGTGGGGAGCCGTCCGCCATGGAATGTGTCCGTCCCGGTCTACAGGGCCGACGGTGAGCCGACGCTGTTCTTCAGCGCGAGCACCAGTTGGGGGCTGAGCGCGGTGCCGGCCCGGTTGGCGAACACCGTCATCTCGTAGGCGATGTTGCCGAGCTTGGCCTCCTTGTCGGTGACCACGCCGAGGACGGCGCCGCTGCCGATCGCGGAGACCAGGACGTGGCCGCCCTCCAGGTCGATGATGACCTTGTTGAGGCCGCCGAGACCGTAGTTGCCGGAGGCGCCCGCCGCCAGGCTGGTGATGCCGGAGACGATCGCGGCGAGGCGTTCGGAGTCGGCGTGCTCGCGGAGTTCGGAGACCGCGATGAGCAGTCCGTCGGAGGAGACGGCGATGGCGTCGACGACGCCCGCGGTCTCGGTCGCGAAACGATTCAACAGCCAGGTGAAGTCGGCTGCGGCGGCCTTGAGTTCGGCCGAGATCGGCTCACTCACTGCTCCGCTCCTTCCGGGAGGTGGTTCTGGTCTTGCGGGGTGGGGGGTGCCTCGGGCACCACGACGTTGTGCGTGCCCGTGTCACGGTGAGCGCGTTCCACGGCGGCTTCGAACTCGTCGAGGGCGGAGCGGACGGCCTCCGCGTCGGCGGGGCGGACCTCCTGCCGTACGACGGGCGCGGCGACCGCGCCGGTGGTGGTGTGCAGGGTGGCGCCGCGGACGCGGCGGCGCAGGGGGCGGGAGGAGGCGCCCGGGGTGTCGGTGGCGGGCGGCTCGCCGCTGCGGGCCGCGGGGATGACGGGGGTCTCGTCGGAGGTCTCGCGGCGGGGTATCCGGCGGGGCAGCGGGCCGGTGGGGTCGTCGGAGGCGGGGCGCGGGCCGGAGTCGCCGTGCTCGGCCGCCGGGGTGGTCGCGGCCGGCGCCGCCACGGCCGCCGCCGGCAGCAGCAGCGAGGACGGCAGGGTCACCTCGGCCGTGACGCCGCCGCCCGCGGTGCGGGTGAGGACGACGGAGATCTCCCAGCGCCGGGCGAGCGCGCCGACCACGAACAGGCCGAGCACCTTGGTGGGGACGAGGTCGAGGCGTTCGCGGTGCACCAGGCGGGCGTTCTCCTCGGCGAGCCGTTCGGCGCTCATGCCCAGGCCGTGGTCGGCGACCACGATCACCGCGCCGTCGGACGCGTTCTGCACGGTCACCTCGACCGGGCTGCCCTCGGGGGAGAACGACACGGCGTTCTCGACGAGTTCGGCCACCATCAGGGTCAGGTCGCCGATGACGTCCGGCTCGACCATGACCTCGCTGCGGGCCTGGAGGTGGACCCGGCGGAAGCCCTCGATCTGCCCTAGCGCGGCCCGTACGACGTTGGTGAGCGCGGTCGGGCCGGAGCCGACGCCGATCTCGCGGATGCCGGCCAGCAGCATCAGGCTGTCGGCGTTGCGGCGCAGGCGGACCGCGATGTGGTCGATGCTGTAGAGGCGTTCGAGGAGCTCGGGGTCGGTCTCGCCGCGCTCCACGGCGTCGATCAGGGCCAGCTGCCGGGAGGTGAGGTTGCTGACCCGGCGGCCGACGTTGCCGAACATCTCGGCGACGTTGCGGCGGCTGAGGACCTGGCGCTGGAGCAGGGCGACCGCGGTGGTCTGCACGTGGTTGAAGGCCTCGGCGAGGTCGCCGATCTCGTCGCGCGCGGTCACCGGCACCTTGCCGAGGCGCGGCGGGGCGTCGTCCTCGGCGTCGTCGGCGGCGACCCGGGCCAGTTCGCGCTGGGCGACGTCGGCGACCTCCCGGGCGGCGCCGGTCAGCGCCTGCACCGGGCGGACCACGGAGCGCCGTACCGCCACCGAGAGCGCGAACCACAGGAGGAAGCCGAGGAGGGCGAGGCCCAGCAGCAGGACGGCGTTGTGCAGGGCGTCGGCGGAGGCCGCGTCGGCGCGGTCGGCGATCTGGTCGATGAGCGAGGTGGTGATGCCGAGCCGGATGCTCGCCTGCTTGCGGTACGACGGGTAGGAGTCGAAGGCGGTGCGGAAGGCCTCGCGGATCTCGCCGGGGGAGCCGGCCTGGAGGGAGCTGGGGTCGATCTGGAGTTCGGCGTACTGCTCGTTGATGACGGCCTGGGCGCTGTTGTGCTCGATCCCGGCGAGCCGCTCGGCCTGCGCTTCGGTGGCGAACCGGGAGAAGCGGTCGGCCTGGTGGGTGTACTCGTCGTAGGAGCCGATGGCGCCGATGAACTCGATGAGCGCGTTGGAGTCGCCGGTGGTGGCGGAGAAGACGCCGGTCTCGAAGGCGCTGTGGGCGGCGTCGGCGCGCAGCAGCGAGTCGAGGAGGTTGCCGGTGAAGGTGGCCGCGAGGGCGGCGTTGCGGTCCAGGCCGAGGCCGTCGATGAGGGCCTTGGCGGCGCTGGTGTACGCCGGGTCGATGTTGTCGGCGGGGAGATAGGCCTGCTCGACGGTGTTGCGCAGGCTCTCCAGGCCGTCGATCTCCTTGAGGGCCTGGGCCTCCTCGGCGGGGAGCCGGCCGCCGAAGGTCTTGCGGACCCGCTCGACCTGCCGGTCCACGGCGACCTGCGCGTCGCGGTAGGCGTCCTGCGAGGGGGTGCCGCCGTCGTTGGTGGCCTCGTGGCGCACGGAGAGCAGGATCGCCTGCTGGTGCTCGGCCTCCAGCCGGTCCACCAGCGTCGCGACCTCGCTGCTGTCCCGGACCAGCCGGGCCGCGTCCGAGGCCTCCGAGGACCGGCCGACCTGGTCGTTGATGAGGTAGGCGAGCAGCACCGCGACCACGGTCAGCGGCACGCCGACCAGCAGGTTGAGCTTGCGCCTGAAGGTCCAGCGGTCGGTGAAACCCCGTATGGACAACAGGCCTCCTTCGTGACCGATTCTGATCGCTCGCCAACAAACCGGAGACTACCGTCTCTTCCGGATGTGGATCATGCGTGCTTGTGTCAAGAATCCATTACGGGCCGGGCGTGCCGCCTTGCGGGTTGCTTAACTTGTTGTTCACAACAAGCAACATATCGACGCCAATTGGTGACCAGGTTTCTCTTGACTGATCAAGAACTGGCTGGATTGGATCAGTACCGTCTTCTCTCTCATCAGCCCACACAGCCCGGAACGGGAATCGTGACTTCCAACGCCCCACGCAGCAGGTCCCTTCGGAAGCATCCCGGCGCGATGGCCGTCGCGCTGGCCGCCTCGGCGGCGCTGCTCGCGGGATGCGGCTCCGACGACGGTTCCGACCCTCTGGCCGAGGACACCGGCAAGGCCGCGAGCGGCGACACGGTCGTCGTCGGCTCCAACAACTTCGCCGAGAGCATCCTGCTCGCCGACATCTACGGCGAGGCCCTGAAGGCCAAGGGCATCAAGGTCACCTACAAGCCCAACGTAGGCTCCCGTGAGGTCACTTACGGGCTGCTGAAGAACGGCTCCATCACCGTCCTGCCCGAGTACAACGGCTCGCTGCTGTCGTACCTCGACGCCAAGGCGGAGCAGAAGTCGGCCGACGAGGTCAACGCGGCCGTCAAGACCAAGCTCGACAGCAAGCTGACGCTGCTGGAGTCGTCGTCCGCCGAGGACAAGGACTCCGTCAGCATCAACGCGGACACCGCCAAGAAGTACAGCCTCACCGGCGAGTCCACCCTGGCGGACCTCAAGGCGGCCGCCCCGGAGCTGGTGATCGGCGGCTCGCCCGAGTTCCAGACCCGGCAGCAGGGCCTGAAGGGCCTGGAGTCGGTGTACGGGCTGAAGTTCAAGTCCTTCAAGGCGCTCGACGCGGGCGGCCCGCTGACCGTGGCGGCGCTGTCGAAGAACACCGTGCAGGCCGCGGACATCTTCACCACGGACCCGAACATCACGAAGAACAAGTTCGTGGTCCTCCAGGACCCGGAGAACCTCTTCGGCTTCGCGAACGTGACCCCGCTGGTCTACAAGAGCGGCCTCTCCCAGGAGGGCGTGGACGCGCTCAACGCGGTCTCGAAGAAGCTGGACACCAAGACGCTCCTCGACCTGGACTCCCAGGTCCAGCTGGACAACAAGGACCCGCTGGACGTCGCGAAGGCCTGGCTGAAGACGGCCGGCCTGGCGTCCTGACGCCGGTACCCCGGACCCGGCCGCCGACGCGGATCCCGCGTCGGCGGCCGCGTGCTCAGTAGCCGACCTGGAACGTCGCGTCCTGCTGCTCGGTGCCGGTGGAGATCGGGTCGATCCGCAGCGCGTAGTCGTAGTGCCGGATGTACCGGGTCGGGTTGTTGTACGAACGGAACGACGCCCACGAGGAGTTGGCGAGACCGGCTGTCCGGTGGAACGTGGCGTCGGCGGCGAACGTCGACGTGCCGTCGTTGGCGTCCAGCCGCAGCGCGTAGTCGTAGTGCCGCAGGTACCGGGTCGGGTAGTTGACCGACTGGAACGACACCGCGGAGGAGTCGGCGAGGCCCGGCACGAGCTTCCACAGCGAATCCTTGTACGGCTCGATCGGGTACTCGTCGATACGGCCGACGTAGTCGGCGTGCCGGACGTAACGGGCCGGGTAGTTGTAGGACTTCAGCCGGTTCCAGGCGGGCGCGCCCCACTTGGCGACGAGGTTGTCGTACTGGGCGCCGGTGATCGTCGTGATGCCGCAGTGCTTGGAGTTGACCGGCTGGGTGTACGTCCGCTGGTCGAGCGCGGTCCAGGTGCCCGCCGCCAGATCGGTGGACTGCCAGGCGTAGAAGACCCCGTTGGGCGTGTAGGTGTCGCCCCAGAGCCAGTAGGTGCCGGACGTGAGGGACTTGACGACCGTCGGTGCCTCGGTGCCGCCGTGCGCGACCCCCGAGGTGAAGGTCGTGAAGCTGCCCGGGTCGAGGGACGTGGACCGCGCGCCCAGCAGCGTCCCGCTCCTGTTGTTCTTGAAGTAGAGGTAGTTGACGCCGTTCACGCCCACCGTCATGTCGCCGTCGATCGCGTCGTACCCGGGGTCGAAGAAGACCTGGGGCGCCGAGGCCGTGACGAAGTCGGTCGTGTAGTTGACCATGATCACGTTGTGGCCGCTGGAGTTGACCGACGAGTAGATGATCGCGTACTGGCCGCGGCCCGCGTCCCAGAAGGCCTCCGGCGCCCAGCTGTGGGTGACCATGTCGTGCAGCTTCAGCCGGTGGTATCCGGTGAAGGTGCGCAGGTCGGTCGAGTTCCAGACGTGGATGTACTGGCTGTTGTAGTTCCAGTCGGTGCCCTTGAGGTCGGTGGCGAGCACCACGAACGTGCCGTCCTGCTTGCGCAGGATGAACGGGTCGCGCAGGCCCCCCGCGCCCTCGGTCGGGGTGACCACCGGGTTGTTCTGGTTCAGCGGCGTCCAGAGCAGCCCGTCCTTGCTGACGGCGAGATGGAGGCCGTAGTCGGTGCCGTCCCCGAGGTTGGTCGACTCGGTGAAGTAGGCCATGGCGTACGCCGAGTCGGCGGCGTGCGCGGTCCCGGCGCCGAGCGCCAGCGCACCGGTCGCGGCGAGCGGTGCGGCGGCGGCCATGCCGAGCAGGCGACGGCGGGAGAGGCCGGGAGCGGAGGGGAGGGAAACGGGGGGCGGCTCTGCGGACATGCGACTCTCCAGACGGTCGATATGTCGAACGCGGTTCGATGAGGCGAATGGAAAGTAGAGGGACGGGAGTTGTCCGTCAATCACTCCGGCACGGTTGGCGGATTCCCGCCGATGACCTGGGAACCCGCCGTGCCGCCGACCGCCGCCGCGATCAGCAGATCCAGCAGGGCGATCAGCACATCCCGCGACGACTCCCGCTCCCGCGCGTCGCACAGCACCACCGGCACCCCCTCCGGCAGCACGAGCGACTCCCTGATCTCCTCGGGCGGATAGGGGTGCCGACCGTCGAAACCGTTGACGCCGACGACGAACGGGATGCCGCGCCGCTCGAAGAAGTCGACCGCGGCGAAGCTCGCCTCCGGCCGCCGCACGTCGATGAGGACCACCGCGCCGAGCGCGCCCACGGCGAGGTCGTTCCACATGAACCAGAACCGCTGCTGCCCCGGCGTGCCGAACAGATACAGCACCAGCCGGTCGTTGATGGTGATCCGGCCGAAGTCCAGGGCCACCGTGGTGGCCTTCTTCCGCTCGATGCCGGCGAGGTCGTCGATGCCGAGCCCGGCCATGGTCAGCGGCTCCTCCGTGCGCAGCGGCACGATCTCGCTCACCGACCCGACCATGGTCGTCTTGCCGACGCCGAAGCCCCCGGCGATCAGGATCTTGACGGTGTCCGGCGCCGCGGGGGTCGCGGCGGCGGATGCCTCAGAGCCGGCCAAGGCCGTCCCTCACTTTCTGGAGGAGGTCCAGGTCCAGGGTGCGGTCGGTGACGGGATGCGGCGGATGGACGGTGATCAGGCCCGCCTCCAGCAGGTCGCACAGCATGATGACGACCACGCTCACCGGCAGGTCGAGCAGCGCCGCCAGCTCCGCCACCGCGACCGGCCGGGCGCACCGGCGCAGGATGCGCGCCTGCTCGGGCTGCGGCCGGGGCGCCCGCTCCGGTGGCGGGTCCACCGCGGTCACCGTGGCGATGAGGGTGAAGCAGGCGCGGCTGGGCCGGGTCCGCCCGCCGGTCAGGGCGAACGGCCGGACCAGCCGACCCGCCACCGCGTCGCTTTCGCTCACCTCACGCGCCGGTGGGACCGAGCCCGGTCCGCGGTGCCGCGCTGAGATGCTCGCCGATCTTCTTCACCAGCATGTTCATCTGGTACGCCACCACGCCGACGTCGGCGTTCGGCCCGGTGAGCACGACGAGATGGGCGCCGGGACCGGCCGAGGTCAGTATCAGGAAGCTGTTGGCCATCTCGATCAGTGCCTGCCGCACCGGCCCGCCCCGGAAGTCCATGCTGACGCCCTTGCTGAGGCTCATCAGCCCCGACGCGGTCGCCGCCAGCCGCTCGGCGTCGTCACGCAGGAACCCGGTGGACTTGCTGACCACCAGCCCGTCGTCGGAGAGCACCACGGCCTGCGTGACGTCCGCGACCCGGTCCACGAGGCCGGTGAGCAACTGGTCCAGCGCGGTGTGCGTGGCGGGGGTGGGGCGTGTCATGGCGTTGTCCTTCATGAGCGGTCGGTGTGCGGAGTGGTGGGGACGGTGGCGGGTTCGGCCGCTTCCCGGGCCTGGAGCGTGCCGCGCTGGAACCCGGCGAGCGAGGAGGCGGCGTGCTCCGCGGTGAAGCCGTCGGGGTCGTCGTCGGCGACGACCGGCGCCTCCTCGCGCAGCTCCACGGCCAGACTGGTCTGGGGGACGCGCCGGGGGAGGGGGGAGGGAGCGGCGGAGGCGTCGGCCGCGACGGGCGTGGCGGCGGGTGCCACGAGCGCGGTGGGTTCGGGCGGTTCGGTGGTCTTTGGTGCTTCTTCACGGTCGGGCTTCTCCGCCGGGGCGCCCCCGTCCTCCTCCCGCACCAGCACCTCGTGCGGAATCAGCACGATCGCCGTCGTCCCGCCGTACGGCGACGAGCGCAGCGTCACCGCGATCCCGTGCCGGTCGGCGAGCTGGGCGACCACGAACATGCCGAGCCTCAGATCGTCGGCCAGGGCCACCACGTCGAACTTCGGCGCCTCGGCCAACTGGGCGTTGAACGAGGCGTAGTCCTCCTCCGACATGCCGAGCCCGCGGTCCTCGATCTCGACGGCCAGGCCCTTGGCGACGAACGTCGCCCGCACCCCGACCGGGCTGGGCGCCGGGGAGTACAGCGTGGCGTTCTCGATGAGCTCGGCCAGCAGATGGATCACGTCGGCCACGGCGGGCGGCGCCAGGGACAGCTCCTCGTCGGTGTGCACCTCCACCCGCTGGTACTCGGCGACCTCGCCGACCGCGCTGCGCAGGATGTCGACGATCGCCACGGGCTCGGTCCAGCTGCGCCGGGGCTGCCCGCCGCTGATGATGACGAGGTTCTCCTCGTACCGCCGCAACTGGCTGGCCGTGGAGTCGAGTTCGTACAGGCCCGCGAGGACCTCGGGGTCCTGGTGCCGGCGTTCGAGGGTGTCGAGGCGGCTGAGCTGGAGGTTGACCAGGTTCTGGCTCTGCCGGGCGATGCCGAGGATGACCTTCTGGAAACCCCGCCGGGTGTCGGCGAGTTCGACTGCGGTCTCCACGGCCGTGCGCTGCGCGGTGTTGAACGCCCTGGCCACCTGGCCGAGTTCGTCGGTGCCGTAGTCCAGTTCGGGCGCGGCCCGGTCCACGTCGACCTTCTCGCCCCGCTCCAGGCGGGCCACCACGTCGGGCAGCCGCTCCTGGGCGAGGCTCAGGGTGGCGACCCGGAGGCCGCTCAGCCGGCGGGACAGGGAGCGGGTGATCCGCCAGGACATGCCGACGCACAGCAGTAGCGCGACCAGCCCGCCGGCGCTGAGCGAGGCGGCCGTCAGCAGCAGGTCGTCGGCCTTGTCCGCGCTGCGCGTGAGCAGCCCGGAGGTCTGCTGCTGGATGAGGACCGAGTAGCGGTCGGACACCGTGTCCAGCGCGGCCGTCCAGCGCTTCCGCGCGTCCGGCAGCGCGACCCGGCCGTCGGCGCGGTCCGGGCGGGCGGCGAGGACCTGGTCCTCGACGGACAGCAGGGTCTGCCACTCCTTGCTGGCCAGGATCCGCTCGGTCTCCGTCTTCGCGTCACCGGTCAGCGCGGGCACGATCTGGTCCTGGACCAGCCAGCGGCGGGTGTTGACCAGCTGGACGAACTCCGTCCAGCCCTTCTCGTCCAGATGGCCGTTCGGCCAGGCGAGGGTGAGCTCGGCGTCCTCCTGCGAGGTCAGCTCCGCAGCGTGCTCCAGGGCGACGAGCGGCTCCGCCTGCGAGGTGAGGTCGCCGTCGTCGACCTGGGAGAGCTCCTGGAAGGCGTGGATCTGACCGTCGACGATCGACGTGTACTGGTCCAGGACCTGCTCGGCGGGGATGTCGGCGGGGTCGTCCACCTGGTCGCGGTAGTACTCCAGGCTGCCCAGCGAGGCGACCACCGAGTACAGCCGCTCCGCGACCCGGTCCGGGGCCCGCTGGATCTCCTCGGCGCGGCCGACGAGCTTGGCGACCGCCTTGTCCGTCTCCGCGCGCTGCCGGTCCAGGGCGGCCCGGGAGCCGGGCAGCCTGGCCAACCAGGCGGCGGACTGGGCCCGTTCACGTTGCAGCGCGAGCGTGGCCTCGGTGCCCATGGCGCCGGTCGAGCGGCTCAGCTCCGTCTGCGAGCGCAGCCTGAGGCCCTCGGAGAACATCTGGATCGTCGTCACGCCCCACATGGCGGCGAGCGTGACGCTGGGCACCAGCGCCAGCAGGATCAGGGAGATCCGTATGGAGCCGAGACGGCGCCGGCGCCGGGGGCCTGTCCGGTCAGACATGGTCTTCCTTGGGCGATCAGCGGGGAGGGGAGGTGGGTGTGCGAGCGGGGAGGGGGCTCGCTCAGCGGGTTCCGGCGGCGGCGAACTTCGCCACGGCGGCGACATTGCTCCGGGTCACGAACGCGGGGCCGGTCAGCACGGGGGCGACCCCGCCGCCGCTGACATTGCCGTTGGTGCGGTACAGCCACAGCGAGTCGACCGCGAGATAGCCCTGGAGATACGGCTGTTGGTCCACCGCGAACTGCACCGACCCGTCCTGCACGGCCCGGGCCAGGTCCTTGCTGAGGTCGAAGGTGGCGACCCGGGCCCTGCTGCCCGCCGCCTTCACCGAGTCGACCGCGTCCAGCGCGAACTGCGCGCCCATCGTGACGACTTCGTCGATACCGGGGTCCTGCCGCAGCCGGGCGGTGAGGACGGCGTCCACGGCCTTGGCGTCGGTGCCTTCCACATAGAGGTTCTCGGTCTCGCCGCCGAACGTCTTCTTCACCCCGGCGCAGCGCGCCTCCAGCGCGACATTGCCCCGTTCGTGGATGACGCACAGCGCGTGCTTGGCCTTCAGCGCGTCGAGCTTGTCCCCGACGGCGGCGCCCGCGACGCTCTCGTCCTGACCGAAGTACTCCAACAACCCCTGCGACTTCCACGCGTCGATACCGGAGTTGAGCCCGACGACCGGTATACCCGCCGCCCTGGCCTCGGCGACCGGCGCCTTCATCGCGTTCGGCTTGGCCAGCGTCACCGCGATCCCGTCCACCCGCTCCCCGATCGCGTCCCGCACCAACTGCGCCTGCCGGGCCGGGTCGGAGTCGCTCACGTACGTCAGCTCGACCCCGTCCTTCACGGCCGCCGCCTCCGCCCCCTTGCGCACCAGCTCCCAGAAGGCGTCCCCCTCACCCCCGTGGGTGACCAGGGCGACCTTCATCGCGCCCTTCGCCCCCGACCCGAGCCGCGCGGCTGCGGAACCGGAACCGGAAGCGGAACCCGGGCCGGAACAGCCGACGAGCAGCAGGAGGGCGGCCGAGGCCGCGACGGCGAGACGCACGGATGCGCCGGATCCGGAAGATGCCTGCGGTGGGGGAGTGGTGATCATGAGGGTGCGGCACCTCACTGTGCGGCCGAGCAGGTGGAACGCGAAAGGGAGGCCGAAACGCGGGTGTGCGTCGGCCTGTTGAACTTTCACTTGCCCGGAGCCAACCGCGTGTGACCGCCGGTAGTCAAGTGATCAGCCGCTTGTAGCGACTTCTCGGTGCCGCATCGTGATGGTCGACGGCGAGGTCAGCCGTAGGTCAGGTTCGAACAGGGGTTGTCGTCCGCCGACCGGGCGCCGTCCGCGACCGTGCTGGGCACGGCCGTCGGGGACGCGGTGGGTGTGGTGGCGTACGACTGGCCCAGTACGAGGCTGATGCCGGCGCGCGTGACGGACTCCAGCGTGGCGCCGGGGAAGGCCGCGGCGACCGTGCGGGCCCGGGACATTTCGCCGGGGCCGTACTCGACGAGGGTGGTGGGGTGGTCCTGGGTGGTCGCCGTGGCCGTGCCGGTGACCGTGAAGCCGTCGGAGGTGAGCGCGGCGGCGGCGCGGGCGGCGAGGCCGGTGACCGTGGTGCCGTTGTAGACGCCGACGGAGATGCCGGCGCCGGAGACGGGGGTGGGGGACGCCGTGGGTGTCTTCTGCTTCCCCGTGGCGTTCTTGCCGTCGATCGTGCGGTCGGACTTCAGGGCCGCCCACAGGGCGTCGGCGTCCGGTTCGACGATCGCGACGCGTGAACCGTCGTACCGCCAAGGCAGGGTGACGAACTTGGTGTTGTGCAGGTCGACGTCCTTCAGGGACATCGCGAAGGAGATGAGCTTGTCGGCGGAGCCCAGGCCGGTGTCGACGGTGAGGGACTTCGTCGCGGCGTCGGCGAGCGGCAACAGGTGGGTCGGGGTCAGGCCCTTGCTCTTCACCTCCTTCAACAGGCTTGCCACGAAAGCCTGTTGGCGCTTGATGCGGCCGATGTCGGAGCCGTCGCCGATGCCGTGCCGGATGCGGACGTAGTCCAGCGCCTTCTGCCCGGAGACGGTCTGCACCCCCTTCTTGAACAGCAGCCTGCCCGGGGTCGTCCGGTGCGGGTTGAGATCGTTCTCGTAGACGTCCTGCGGCAGGCACACCCGCACCCCGCCCACCACCTCCGTCAGCCGGGCGAAACCCTTGAAGTCGACGACGACCGTGTGGTCCACGCGCAGGCCGGTGAGGTGCTCGACGGTGTTCTGGGTGCAGGCCGGGTTGCCCTTGGCGGTGTCGCCCACCGAGTAGGCCGCGTTGAACATCGTGTCGGTCTGCGTCTTCGTCCAGCTGCCGTCGGGCAGCTTGCAGGGCGGGATCGTGACCAGGGTGTCGCGGGGGATGGAGACCGCGAGCGCGTGCCGGTGGTCGGCGTAGACGTGCAGCAGGAGCGTGGTGTCGGAGCGCCCTATGTCGTCCTTGTTCCCGCCGCCGAGCGCCGCGTTGCCGTCGGTGCGCGCGTCGGAGCCGATGAGCAGGACGTTCTCACCCTTGGAGGAGCCGGCCCGGGGCCGGTCGTCGGAGACGCCGCCCGAGTCGAAGGTGCTGATGTTCCCGTCCAGCTTCAGATAGAGCCAGCCCGCGCCGGCGGTCGCGAGGACCAGCAGCGAGAGGCAGACGGCGAGGGCGACGCGTATCCGGCGGCCCCGGCGGCGGCCCGCCCGGCGACGGCCGCCGGGGCGCTCCTGCCGGTGCCGCGGGGGTGCCGGCCTCCCTGCACTGGTGATCGTCATCCGCGCCCTTTTTGCAAATTGCTGGGATTTGTCGCCTAAGCCCCGGTTGTACAGTTGCGCACGACAGCAACCGTCATCCGACGGGCGGCGGCCGCCGCAAGTGTGCGCGACCGACGTAAGAGCGAGTTGAGAACTCGGGCGAGAGAAAGGCGCGGCCGTGCTGCGTAACGGACTGGAACCCTGGCACCTGCTGATAGTGGCGATCGTCGTGATCGTGCTGTTCGGCTCGAAGAAGCTGCCCGACACCGCGCGGGCGCTCGGCAGGTCCATGCGCATTCTCAAGAGCGAGGCGCAGGCGATGAAGGACGAGTCAGCGCCGGCGACGGCGGTGACCGCGCCCGTGGAGACGCCGGCTGCCGCGCAATCGCCGTCGCAGTGAGTACGTCAGCCGAGGCGCACCGGTAGTGACCGGTGGCCGTGGGAGATGAACGAGTCCACCGGCTCCAGCTCCCCCGGCGCCACGGCGAGCGCGAGCCCCGGGAAGCGGGCGAACAGCGCGGGCAGCGCGACGCGGGCCTCCAGGCGGCCGAGCGGGGCACCCAGGCAGTGATGGGCGCCGTACCCGAAGGCCAGGTGGTCCTTGTCGGCCCGGGTGACGTCGAACACGTCCGCGTCCTCGCCGTGGTGCCCCGGGTCGCGTCCGGCGGCGGCGTACGCGGCGAGGATCGCCTCGCCCGTCCGGATCACGGCGCCCTCGGGGCCGCCCAGCTCGGCCAGGTCCAGGTCCGTCACGGCGTACCGCAGCGGCAGGCTCGCCACCGGTGCCTCGGCGCGCAGGGTCTCCTCGATCACGTCGTCCCAGGAGGCCTGCCCGGCACGGACCAGGGCGAGCTGGCCGGGGTGGGTGAGCAGGGCGTGGACCGCGTTGTCGAGCAGGTTCACCGTGGTCTCGTGACCGGCGCTGACCATGAGCACCAGGGTGTCGAGCAGCTCCTGCTCACTGAGGTGGGCGCCGTCGTCGTCATGGGTGGCGATCAGCGCGGAGGTGAGGTCGTCGCCGGGCAACGCCCGCTTGGTCTCGACGAGTTGCCGCATGGCCGCGTAGAAGCGGGCGTAGGTGTCGGCCACTTCGGCGGCGTCGGCCGAGGTGTGGAAGACGCCGTCCACGACGGCCCGTAGCTCCGGGCCCTGCTCCTCCGGGAGGCCGAGGAGCTCGCCGATGACCTGGATGGGCAGCGGGTAGCAGAACTCCTCGCGCAGATCGACGACTTGACCACCCTCTCCGGCCTTGGCGACCCGGTCGAGCAGTGCGTCGGTGACGGCTTCCACACGAGGGCGCAGGGCGGCGGTGCGGCGTGCGGTGAACGCCTTCGCGACGAGGTTGCGCAGCCGTTTGTGGTCGGCGCCGTAGGCCGTGAACATGTTCTGCACGGCGACCCACGTGAACAGCGGCCAGTCCGGGGAGACGCGGCCCTCGGCCCAGCGCGGCCAGTGCTGTCGCGCGTCCTTCGACACCCTCGGGTCGGCGAGCAGCCGCCTCAGCAGCGCGGGGTTGCTGACCGCCCAGGCGGGCACGCCGTGCGGCAGTTCGACCGGGGCGACGGGGCCGCGCTCCCTGATCCGCGCGGCTTCGCCGTGGATGTCACGACCGGTCGGGTCGATCACGACCGGGTCCTTGAACTCCATCGAACTCCCCCTGTCCCGTGGGCTCCCGGCACCCACGGTTCGGGGTGCCCGGACAGCGCGGCACGACCCCACGGGCTGCCCCGGGCGGCCGTGCGCCACGGTCACGCTAGGGGGCGGGGAGCGGGGTGCGCGAGGGTGCACGGGGGGGCTGGCCGGAATGGGGCGGCGGGGTGCGGGCGGGCGGCGGCTGGGCGGTGGTGGGCGGCGGCGCCGAGCGGGGGCGCTCGCCTGGCCGGTGCGGGCCCTGCTAGTGCGCGGGCGGGCCGGGGGCCCGGTCGTGTGCGGGCGGGCGGGCCAGGGCCCGGTCGTGTGCGGGTAGGCCAGGGGCCCGGTCGAGTGCGGGTAGGCCGGTTCCGGGCCCTGGCCGTGCCTGGTGAGGCCGGTTCCCAGCCCCGGCCCTGGGGCGGGCCGGCCCGTTCCTGGCCCCGGTTGCGCGGGGGCAAGTCCCTTCCCGGCCCTGGCTGGTGTGCGGTGAGGCTCGTTCTGGCCCCGGTTGCGCGGGGGTAAGTCCCGTGCCGGTCCTGGCTGGTGTGCGGTCGGGTTCGTCCTGGCCCCGGTCGGGTGGGGGTAAGTCCCGTGCTGGTCCTGGCTGGTGTGCGGTCGGGTTCGTCCTGGCCCCGGTCGGGTGGGGGTAAGTCCCTTCCCGGCCGTGGCCGGTGTGCGGTCAGGCTCGTCCCGGCTCCTGCCCGTGTGCGGTCAGGCTCGTCCCGGCTCCTGCCCGTGTGCGGTCAGGCTCGTCCCGGCTCCTGCCCGTGTGCGGTCAGGCCCGTTCCCGCTCCTGCTTGTGTGCGGGGCGGGCACCCGGTTGCGCCCCCCACGGCCATCAGGGCGCTTTCCGGGCCCCGTAAGGCATCAGGACGCTCTCCCGCCCCGCGAGTCCTCAGGCCGGTTCCGGGTCACCGGCCTCCGGCCCCACCGCGCCCAGCGAGCCCAGCACCGCCGGGCTCTTCGCCGCTCGGGCCGCCTTGCGGCGCTTTCTGCGGCTCACCCTCGGATCCTGGTCCGGGAGCCAGCCGAAGGCCAGGCAGCTGCCCACCACGCCGAGGAGGAGGCCGATGAAGAAGCCTCCCAGGTTCGAGGTCAGCCAGGTGCCCAGGGCGAGCAGGACGCCGGTGATCGAGTAGAAGAGCCGCTGGGTGGGGTTGAACAGGATCAGCAGCCCCAGCAGCAGCATCAGCGCCGGCAGGAGATAGCCGGCCAGGCCCTGCATACCGATGTGCAGGACGACCTTCAGCGACGCCTTCTCGGTGAGCAGGATCTCCGCCCCGCCCAGGGCGAGCAGCAGCCCGCCCCAGAACGGACGGTCGGCCCGCCACGCGCGGAAGGCCGACCGCACTCCCCGACGTGGAGTGTCCGTGTCCGACATCAGCAACCCGAGCTGCTGAAACGGAGCTTCAGGCCCGGAAGCTTGAAGACACCCGCGGTCGTCGCGTAGTTGGTCTGCCGCAGGTTGGCGATGTGCACCGTGTCCGACTGCTGGCTGAACACCCCGATCGGGCCCTTGACCCCGGCCTTGGTGAGCGTGCTGGCGTCGTTGCCGATCTCGATGTTGTTGAAGTCGGCGTCACCGGTCAGCTCGGTGGAGTCGGTGGTCAGGTCGGTCGCTTTCACCTTCTGCGACCCGCTGCCGGCGGTGATGAGCAGGTTGGTCCCGCCGAGGTCGACGCTCTGGCAGAGGCTGTCCAGCGTCGCGTTCTTGATCGCGGAGGTGACCACCAGCACCTGGCCCCCGGTGTCACCCGCGTTCGGGCTGCCCTCCGCCATGTTGTCGAGGGCGCCGAACTGCTCGAAGCCGGTGCCGTTCAGCTCCTTCGCGGTGACGGTGAACGCCATGCCGGAGATCGCGAACTGCACGCCCAGCGCGCCCTCCGCGGTCAGCACCGCCAGCGTGGCGGCGACGAGCGTGGCCGGTACGGCCATCACGGCGGCCCGGCGCGCGCGGACCCGACCGCGTCTGGCAGGCTCCGGCGCGGAACCGCTTTCCGCGTTCTCTGGTGTGTTGTCGGCGGCCGAAGTGGCGTCCGAAGACGAGGCCATGTGTGCTCCCAGGGCATAGACAGTGCGGTCTGGCATCAAATGGCACGTTGTCCTGGCGCGGACAGCGCAGGCGGCTCGCGCCCCCTCGCATCTCCCGGCGGATGCAAGGGCTTTCGCGTACTCCGCAGTAGCCGCCGAGGAAGTTACCGGTGGTTACATTTAAGGGTCAAGAGAGTTGTGAAAAAAGGGTGTTGGTTGTGCCCCGCCTGTGGGGCGAGATGTGCCGAGGTGCCGGGCCGCTATTTGACTGTCCGTCAACTGGCCTTCTACTCCTTGACGTTGACTGAGCATCAGGTCTACAACTTGCCCTGGCTCGACCCGGATCCGTGGCGCCGGATCCATCGCGCGGCACTGTCCGCGCCTCCCGGACGTCCTGTCCGTCTCCGGGCACACCCCGTGCCCGTCTCCTCTCCCTGGCACCCGCACGGTCACTTCCCCCCTGGTCCGTGCCGGGTCGCCGCCTCCCGCCCGGCCCGGCCGGGGACCACCCACGTTCCCCGGCCGGTGACCGGTCGGCTGCCGTCGTCGGTCCGTGACGTACGGAGAAGGCGTCACGGGCCGACGCCGGCGGACGCCGCGCCGCGTCCACTCCCCCCCACCAACCGCCCCCCACCAACCACCCCCCTCAACCCTCAACCCCCCTCACCTCGGAAAAGAGGCAATCCCGCATGCGTACGCGTTCCCTGCTCACCTTCACCGCCGCCGTCGCCGCCTTCGCCCTGTCGGGCGTCAGCCCCGCGTCGGCCGCCGACAACGTCCTCACGACCGGCTCCGCGGGCGGCGACGCCGTCGCCACCAACGCCACGGTCACCGCGTCCCTGGCGAGCGGCACCACCGCGACGCTCTACTCCAGCGCGACCGGCACGACCGGCATCACCTGCACCACCTCGCAGTTCACCGCGACGGTCGACAGCAACCCGGCCGCTCCCGGCACCGCCTCCGAGACCCTCACCGGGCACACCTTCAGCAACTGCACCTCGAACAACGTGGGCGTCCTCGGCGTCACCAGCGTCACGGTCAACAACCTGGCGTACACCACCACCGTGGCCTCCGACGGCACCGTCGCCGTGACCCCGGGCACCGCCGGCCCGATCCAGACCACCGTCGTGCTCAGGACCCTGCTGGGCAGCGTCACCTGTGTCTACCAGGCGACGAACGGCAGCCTTTCCGGCGCGGCCGACAACGCCGACAACAGCATCAAGTTCACCAACCAGCAGTTCACCCGGACCTCCGGCTCCTCGCTCTGCCCGGGCAGTGGCTTCTGGACCGCGAAGTACGCCCCGGTCGCCACCTCCGACGGTGCGGCGGTCTTCGTCAACTGACCCTCGTACGAACGGCGTTCAGCGTCGACGCAGACGCAGCGCCAGGGCGGCGCCCCCGGTGAGCACCAGCACCGCGGCGGCGCCGCCCGCCACCATGGGGGCGGACGGTCCCGTGCCGGGAGTCTCCGTGGCGGCCACCGGCGCGGTGCCGGCAGCCGAGGCCGTCGTACGGGGTTCGGCGCTCGGCGTCGGGCTCTTGGTCGTACGGGCCTTCGCGGCGCCGCTCGAAGCCGGCTTCGAGACCGATGCCGAAGGTGAGGGTGACGGCTTCGCGCTCCGCTCGGCCTTGCCCTTCGTCGCCGGGAACACCACGTCCGAGCACGAGTAGTACGTGTCCGGCGTGCTCGTGTTCTGCCAGATCGTGTAGAGCACATGCCGGCCCGTACGGTCCGACGGCAGCGTCGCACGGATGCGGTACGCGCCGCCCGTCAGCGCCGGGTCCTTGACCGTGGCGAACGGCTTGTCGGGCAGGTCGGACCAGGCGAGCGGCTTCGTCGGGTCGTAGCCGGGCTTGGTCAGATAGAGCTTGAAGCTTCCCGTATGAGGGATCGTCGAGGCGTACTTCATCGTCAGCGTCGCGCCCGGCGTCAGATGCGTCGAGGGCCAGTCCGCGCGGGCGAGGTCGAGGCCCTTGTAGGCGGGCAGGCCGCCGCTGCACAGCTCGCCGTCGGGGACGGTCTGCCGGTCGCGGCCGTTGACGTTGGCGATGCGCAGGTTGTCCCAGGCGGTGAAGGGTGCCCCGTTCGCGGCGACGGCGGCCCGGCAGGCCGTGGACTGCGCCCGGTCGCCGCCCTCGGGGGAGCAGGCGTACACCCGGCTCACCGGATCGGTCGGCGCGCCGTGCGCCTGGGCCGGGGAGGCCGCCCAGACGGTGGTCGCCAGCGGTGCCACGACCGTCAGAACGGCCATGCGGTATGCGGTCATCCGGGGCATCCGGAACGTCTCCTCGGCCGAGGCGGGAACGGTTTGCTCCCGTGCAGTACGGAAACCGGGCCCGGCGCGTTCACCGCGGGACATCGACCGCGAAAGGGTGCAGCCGGGGTGCATTCGCCCCCGACTTCCGGACGGCGAGGGTGGGTTTCCGGCCGGATCGAGGGTTTCCCCTGTATTCACATGACCTGCGCTTTGCCTATCGTTCAGGCCACAGCTGACCCACAGGTAACCCCCTCCCTGGTCGGCTGGCGCTCGGCCGGTCCCACGCCGCTTTTCGACCCACCCCCCGCCGCTTCACCGACGAAGCGTTCCCCACCGCTGCTCCGCGCTGCCCGGAGCACGGCCACGAAAGGCAAAGCCCTTGCGTACCCCGCCCTCCCTCCGACGGAGGATGATCTCCGTCGCCGCGGTCTCGGCCGCGCTGTTCACGGCGGCCACCGCCACGGTGGCCACGGCCCAGGAGGCCGCCGCCCCGAAGGCAGCCGCCGTGCCCGCCGCCCAGACCGAGGCCGCCCCCGGCGTCACCGCCGAGCGGCTCATCGTCGGCTACAAGTCCGGTGCCACCGAGGCGAAGTCGAACTCGGCCGCCAAGGCCGACGCCGCCGCCAAGGGCAAGGAGGCCGGCGAGGACGTCGACTTCCGGCGCCGCCTCGGCACAGGTGCCGCCCTGGTCGACCTGGGCGCCGACGCGACCCGCGCGGACGTCGCCGACGTCGTGGCCGAGTACAAGGCCGACCCGCAGGTCGCCTACGTCGTGCCGGACCGCCTGAACAAGCCGCAGGCCGACCCGAACGACACCGAGTACGCCAAGCAGTGGGACCTGTTCGAGGCCACGGCCGGCATGAACGTCCCCGGCGCCTGGTCCACCGCGACCGGCTCCGGCGTGACCGTCGCCGTCATCGACACCGGCTACGTCGCCCACACCGACCTCGCCGCGAACATCGTCGCCGGCTACGACTTCATCTCCGACACCGCGGTCTCGGTGGACGGCGACGGCCGCGACAGCAACCCGGCCGACCCGGGCGACTGGTACAACGCCAACGAGTGCGGCGACGGCATCCCGGCCTCCAACTCCTCCTGGCACGGCACGCACGTGGCCGGCACCATCGCCGCGGTAACCAACAACAGCAAGGGCATCGCGGGCATCGCCTACGGCGCGAAGATCTCCCCGCTGCGCGTGCTCGGCAAGTGCGGCGGATACGACTCCGACATCATCGACGCCATCACCTGGGCGTCCGGCGGCACCGTCTCCGGTGTGCCCGCCAACACCAACGTCGCCAAGGTCATCAACATGAGCCTGGGCGGCGACGGTGCCTGCACCAGCGCGACCCAGAGCGCCATCACGGCCGCCGTGAACCGCGGCACCACGATCGCCGTCGCCGCGGGCAACGACAACGACAACGTCGCGAACCACTCGCCGGGCAACTGCAACAACGTCATATCCGTGGCCGCCACCAACCGCACCGGCGCGAAGGCCTCGTACTCCAACTACGGCTCCCTGGTGGACATCTCGGCCCCCGGCGGCCAGACCAGCACCGGTACCGCCAACGGCATCCTGTCCACGCTGAACTCCGGCACCAAGACGGCGTCGAGCGAGAACTACGCCTACTACCAGGGCACCAGCATGGCCACCCCGCACATCGCGGGCCTCGCCGCCCTGCTGAAGTCGGCCAACTCCTCGCTGACCCCGGCCCAGATCGAGTCGGCCATCAAGGCCAACGCACGTGCCCTGCCCGGCGCTTGCTCGGGCGGCTGCGGCGCCGGTCTCGCGGACGCCGCGAAGACCGTGGCCGCCGTCAGCGGTGGCGGTACGACGACGGGGACGACGTACTCCAGCACCTCCGCGGTCGCCATCCCGGACAACAGCTCGGCGATCGAGTCCGCCATCACGGTCAGCGGCCGTACCGGCAACGCCCCTTCGGCCCTCAAGGTCGCCGTCGACATCACCCACACCTACCGCGGTGACCTGGTGATCGGCCTCGTCGCCCCGGACGGCACGGTCTACAGCCTGAAGTCCGCCAGCTCCTCGGACTCCGCGGACAACGTCAACACCACCTACACCGTGGACGCTTCGAGCGAGACGGCCAACGGCACCTGGAAGCTGCGCGTCCAGGACACCGCGGCCCAGGACACGGGCACGCTCAACAGCTGGAAGCTGACTTTCTGAGCCACCCCCGCCTTTTTCTGTACTGAGCGACCGGTTTTTATCCACGCCCATTGCGCTCTACACGCAATCGGTGAATAAGTTGTGGGAGGTCTGAAGACTGAAGGGAATTGGGGTGCCCTCGAATGGCCGTCGTACGGTGAGATATCGTGTACGGGGAGTAAGAAACAAACGGCGTGGCCTGTTCTTTTCGGGTCCTGCTCTCTCGCCCCCAGGAGCGTCCCATCGATGGCTAGGCAGTTACGCGCCGAGCAGACCCGAGCGGCGATCATCGCGGCCGCCGCGGATCTGTTCGACCGGCAGGGTTACGAGTCGACCAGCCTGAGCGACATCGTCGAGCACGCCCAAGTAACCAAGGGTGCCCTCTACTTCCACTTCGCGGCGAAACAGGATCTCGCTCACGCCATTCTGGAGCTTCAGTCCAGAACTCTGCGCCGGATGGCGGCGGATATGGACAGCCGCGGCCTTTCCCATCTCGAAGCCCTGATCCGCACCACCTTCGGGATCGCGCGGCTGTCCGTCGAAGGCCCCGTCCCCAGGGCCGGACTCCGGCTGGCCACCGGCGGACTGGAAGTACCCCCGCCGCTCTCCCACCCATTCGAGGAATGGCTGGACATCACCACCCGCAAACTCCTCGGCGCCGTCAAGGACGCCGACCTCCACCCGGACATCGATGTCGAAGCCGCAGCTCACTCCCTGGTCTGTTCCCTCGTCGGCACCCGGGTCGTCGGCCGCTCCCTGGAACCCGTCACCCGGCATCCGCGCCGGCTGGCCGAGATGTGGCACCTCCTGATCCGCGGCATGGTGCCGGTACCCCGCCGCGCCCGCTATCTGAGCCTCGCCACCCAGCTGGAGCGGGAGATCAGAATTCCCTGAGCCGGGCGGTACGGTGGCGCGCATGTCCGCAATCCCGCCCGTGCTTCTCAGCGACGAACCCGGCTCGTTCCCGTACAGCGTGCTCGCCGAGCGGCATCCCGCGATCGTGGGGCAGGTACGGGAGGCCTTCCCCTACGGCCCGGACCAGCACCGTGCCCTCGACACGCTCCTGGAGAACTGCACGAAGGGCGTGATCGAGCCGCTCCCCGCCGACGCCCCCGGCCGTGACCTCTGGACGGACTGGGGGATGGACGAGCACATCGGGCGGTCCTGGTTCGACATCCCCTGGCTGTGGTCCGAGAGCTGGTTCTACCGCCGACTCCTCGACGCCGTGGGCTACTTCGGCCCCGGCCCCTGGCAAGGAGTGGACCCCTTCCGCCCCTTCAAGCTTGCCGAGCTCGAATCCCCGGAGACCGACGAGGAGCTGGCCGCGCTCGACGACCTCGCGGACCGGCCGGCCGAGGAACAGGCCGAAGCCCTGCTGCACGGCTCCCTGTGGGGCAACCGCGCCGACCTCGGCTTCCGGCTGTCCGACGGGGACGCCGAGGCCCGCGCCGCCGTCCCCGCCCTGGTCGCCGACGACAGCGCCGCCCTCCGGACGCTCCTCGACGGCGCGGACACCCTGTGCCTCGTCGCCGACAACGCGGGCCGCGAACTCGTCCCCGACCTGCTCCTCATCGCCCATCTCCTCGCCCGGGGCCGGGTCCGGCGGGCGGTCCTGCACGTCAAGTCCCACCCGTACTACGTCTCGGACGCCACGACCGCCGACGTGGTCGACGCCCTGCGCCGGCTGACCCGGGCCGGGGGCGCGGCCGCCGGGTACGGGCGCGAGCTCTGGGCGGCGATGGCGGACGGCCGTCTCACCCTTCGCGCCCACCCCTTCTCCTGCGCCCCGCTGCCGTACGAGGCCATGCCCGACGACCTGCGCGCCGAACTCGCCGGCGCCACCCTGACCGTCCTCAAGGGCGACCTCAACTACCGCCGTCTGGTGGGCGATCGGCGCTGGCCGCCGACCACACCCTTCGCCGAGGTCACCGCCCACTTCCCCGGCCCGGTGGCGGCCCTGCGCACCCTGAAGTCCGACGTGATCACCGGCCTCACGCCCGCCACGGAGGCCGCGCTGGTGGCGGCGGAGGGGCAGCGTTGGCGGACCGGGGGCACCCACGCGCTCATCCAGGTGCGGCCGTGACGCATCTCAAGTCTCAAGTGACCTGCACCGGCAGGGACTTGAGCCCGTTGATGAAGTTCGACACCAGCCGCCGGGCCGGTCCCGCCGTCCGCAGGACCGGCAGCGTGCGCAGCGCCTCCGCGTACAGCACCCGCAGCTGGAGCCGGGCGAAGTGCGCGCCCAGGCACACGTGGGGGCCGTCGCCGAAGGACACGTGCGGGTTCGGTGCACGGGACAGATCCAGCCGGTCGGGGGCGTCGAAGACCCGCTCGTCCCGGTTGGCGGAGGCGTGGAAGACGACCACCTTGTCACCGGCCCGGATGCGCCGCCCCGCCAGCTCGGCATCCCGTACGGCGGTGCGCCGGAAGCTGAGGACCGGCGGATGCCAGCGCAGCAACTCGTCGACGGCAAGGGTGAGTTCGACCCCGCCGGCACGGAGCCGAGCGTACGACTCCGGGTGGTCCGCGAGTGCCAGCAGTCCGCCGGGGGCCGCGCTGCGGACGGTGTCGTTGCCCGCGACGGTGAGCAGGAAGAAGAACATCTCCAGCTCGGCGTCGGTGAGTTCGGTGTCCTCGGCGAGGGTGGTCAGCACGTCGTCCGCCGGATGCCGGCGCTTGTGCGCGGCCAGTTGGCGGGCATACCCGAACATGTCCCCGAGCATCGCGGGGGAGCGCGGGTTCACCGGCCTGCCCGCCGCGTCGCGCACCGGCTCGCCGGCCTCGTCGGGGTCCTGGTAGCCGATCACCCGCCGCGTCCAGTGGAGCAGCAGGCCGCGGTCCTGTTCCGGGACGCCGAGCAGGTCGGCGAGGTTGAGCAGGGCGTAGTCGTCGGTGACCGCGGCGACGAGGTCGACGGTGCCGTCCGTGGCCCGGGCCGTCTCCAGGGCCCGGGCGAACAGGGTGCGGGCCCGCTCCTCGGCGACCTCGGTGAAGCGGGCGATGCGCGCGGGGGTGAACGCCCGGCTGACCAGGCGCCGCAACCGCCCGTGGTGGGGCGGGTCCTGATTGAGCATCATGCGCCGGATGAACGGCAGGTCGGCCGGATCGGGATCCCGGATCTGCGTGGCGCCGAGCCAGGAGGAGTACGTCGCCGGGTCCCGCAGCACCCGCACCACGTCCGCGTGCCGGGTCACCGCCCAGAACCCCGGCCCGGCCGGCCAGTCCAGCACCTCGGGCTCCTCCTGCCAGGCCACGGGGTGGTGGTCGCGCAGGACGCGGTACGCGTCGTAGGGCACTCCGGCCGCGTACCGGCGGGGGTCGAACACATCGGGAACCGGCGGGGCCGTGGGCGCCGTAGGGGTCATGCGCACCACGGTGGCCGAGGCCGGGTGATTTTCCAAGGACGACGGTATTTCGCAGAGCCGCGATTCGGCTGGCATGTATGTAGTGATCATGCCAAGTCGGGCGTCATCATGCGCGCATGGCGTTACGGCGATCGTGTTCGGGAAGTGCGGGAAAGGGAACGGCGGCCGCGCTGGCGACGGTCCTCGCGCTGACGCTGACGTCCTGCGGCGACGACGAGGCCTCCGGGGCGGCGGACGGCGGGCGGACGAAGGTCACCGTGGCCGCGTTGCCGCTGGTCGACTGCGCCATGCTCTACATCGCCCAGGACCGCGGCCTGTTCGAGAAGGAGGGGCTCGACGTCCGCGTCCAGCAGATCCAGCAGAGCCTCCAGGCGCTGCCGCCGCTGTCCAAGGGGCAGATCGACATGGTCGCGAGCGCGAACTACGTCACCTACTTCCAGGCCCAGGACAAGGGCACCCTCGACATCCGCATCGTCGCCGAGGCCATCCGGGCCGCGCCGCACATGATGGACGTGCTGGTGCCGAAGGACTCGGACATCAAGTCCGTCGCCGACCTCACGGGCCGCAAGCTCGCGGTCAACGTCCTCAACAACGTCCAGTCGCTCACCTTCAACGAGATCGTGGCGGAACAGGGCGCCGGAAAGCCCGTCTACCGGCAGATCCCCTTCCCGCAGATGGGCGCCGCCCTCGACAAGGGGCAGGTCGACGCCGTGCACGCGGTCGAGCCCTACGACAGCGCCATCCAGGACGAGTTGGGGGCGCGGGTGCTGGTGGACGGGGCGTCCGCACCGGTGCGGTCCATCCCGCTCAGCGGCTACATCACGACGGAGCGGTACGCGAGCGAGCACGCGGACGCCCTCGCCGCGTTCCAGCGCGCCCTCAAGGCTGCCGTGGAGATCGCGGCCAAGGACCCGGAGGCCGTACGCGACATCCTGCCGACCTACACCAAGGTGACCGCACGGCAGGCGAAGCAGATCGACCTGCCGGTCTTCCCGCCGACGATGGACGCCGCCCAGATCGCCCGCCTGACCGAGCTGATGAAGAAGCAGGGGATGGTGCAGAAGCCGATCGACCCGGCGGCGTTGCTGGTGAAGTGAGGGAGAGGTCTCTGGAGGGCGTGCGGTGAGGCGGCGGCAGGAGCTGATGCTCGGGGCGCTCGGTGTGCTGCTCGCCTTCGGGGTGTGCGAGGCGGTCAGCAGGGCCGGGATCGTGCGTCGCAGCTATCTGCCGCCCGCCTCCGAAGTCCTGCGAAGAGCAGTGGAGTTGGCGGGTGACCGGACGTTCCTGGAAGGGGTCGGCGCCACCCTGCACGCCTGGGCGCTGGGCCTCGGCCTCGCCGTCGCCCTCGCGGTCCCGCTCGGTCTGCTGCTGGGCAGCGTGCCGGTCGTCGACGCCGCCGTCCGCGCGATCGTGGAGTTCCTGCGGCCCCTGCCGTCCGTGGCGTTGATCCCGCTGGTCTCCCTGCTGCTCGGCTCGGGCACGGAGACGAAGGTCGCGCTCGTCACGTACGCCTCCGTGTGGCCGATCCTCTTCAACACCGTCTACGGCCTCGGCGAGACCGATCCCCTCGCCAAGGACACCCTGCGCGCCTTCGGCTTCGGCCGCCTCGCGGTGCTCCTCCGCGTCGAACTCCCCGGCACCGCGCCGTTCATCGCCGCCGGCATCCGCATCTCGGCGGCCGTCGCCCTCATCCTGGCCGTCGCCACCGAGATCCTCTCCGGCTTCGGCGAGGGCCTCGGCATCTTCATAGCCCAGTCCGGCCTGGCCACGAACGGCACCCGGGACGTCCTCGCGGGTGTGGTGTGGGCGGGGGCGCTGGGGCTGGTCATCAACGGGGTGCTGGTGTGGGGCGAGCGACGGCTGTTCCCGTGGACGTCGGGGGAGCGGGGGGTCGGGGTGGGGACGTGAGCGGGGGTGGGGACTCGAGCGACGGCGAGGAGGCGGGCCGGGGCGGGAAGGCGCGCGCGGGGCTGGGTGGGCCCGATTCCGAGGCCCAGGGGGTGACCGAGGCGCCGCTCGCGGGACGCCCGAGGTCCGAGGCCCAGGGGGTGACCGAGGCGCCGCCCACGGGACGCCCGAGGTCCGAGGCCCAGGGGGTGACCGAGGCGCCGCCCACGGGACGCCGCTCCACCCCCTTCGCCCACCCCGACACGCCCCCCACGCCACCCCCACGGCATCAACCCAGCCGCCCCCGCCTCCCCGCCGGCCTCCCGCATGCTCTTCTCCGCTGGGTCGTCCTCGCTCTTGCCGTGGCCGCGTGGGAGCTTGCCGCCCGGGTGCACGGCAGCGTCTATTTCCCGCCACCCGGGCGCATCGCCCGCCACATGTACGACCTGTGGTTTTCCGGCCCCGTCCGACACCTGTTCCTCACCGAGGCCGCCGTCGCCGACATCCTGCCCAGCCTCGGGCGGATGGCCGCCGGGTTCGCGCTCGCCGCCGTCGCCGGGATCGCGCTCGGCGTCGCGGTCGGCCGCTCGCGGCGCGCGTACGCCCTCTGCAACCCGGTCCTCCAGTTCGCGCGGGCCGTCCCACCGCCCGCCTTGGTCCCGGTGTTCGTCGTGGTCTTCGACTTCGGTACGCCCATGCAGATCGCGTCGATCGTCTTCAGCGCCGTCTGGCCGGTGCTGATCAACACCGCGGAGGGCGCCCGCAACACCGACCCCCTGCGCCTCGACGTCGCCGCCGTGCTCCGCCTGGGCCCCGTCGAACGACTCCGGTTCCTCATCCTCCCGTCCGCACTGCCCCGCATCTTCGCGGGCCTGCGGCTGAGCCTCTCGCTCTCCCTCATCCTCATGGTGTTCTCGGAACTGCTCCCCGGCACCGCCAACGGCATCGGCTTCACCCTCACCGACGCCCAGACCCGCTCCGACCTGCTCACCGTATGGGCGGCCCTCGTCCTGCTCGGCGCCCTCGGCCACCTGCTCAACACCGCCCTCCTGGCGGTGGAGAAGCGCCTGGTCGGCAAGGGAAGGGCGACCGCATGATCCGCACCCGTACACGTACCCGTACCCGTACGCAGCCACCCCACGACTCCCGGGCCAGGTGACACGACCGCATGCTCCGCCTCGACGCAGTCGGCCAGTACTACGGCGACCACCCGGTCCTGCGCGACCTCACCCTCACCGTCCCCGACGGCCAACTCCTGTGCGTGGTCGGCCCGTCCGGCTGCGGAAAGTCCACCCTGCTGCGCACCGTCGCCGGCCTGCTGCCCGCCCGCGAGGGCGAGGTCACCGTCGACGACACCCCCGTCACCGGCGTCCCCGACCGGCTCGCGGTCGTCTTCCAGGACTACGGCCGCTCCCTCTACCCCTGGCTCACGGTCCGCGACAACGTCGCCCTCCCGCTGCGCCGCCAGGGCCTCGGCCGCACCGGGCGCCGCGCCGCGGCCGAGCGCATCCTGGAGCGCGTCGGCCTCGACGGCACCGCCCGCCGCCACCCCTGGCAGCTCTCCGGCGGCATGCAGCAGCGCGTCGCCATCGCGCGCGCCCTGGTCTGCCGGCCCTCCCTGCTGCTCATGGACGAGCCCTTCGGTTCCCTGGACGCCCAGACCCGCGAGGACCTGGAGGACCTCCTCCTGGAGGTCCACCGCACCGACGGCACGACCATCGTGTTCGTCACCCACGACATCGACGAGAGCGTCTACGTCGGCGACCGCGTCGTCGTCCTGTCCCCGGGCCCCGGCTCCCGCGTCGTCCTCGACCTGCCGGTCGAACTGCCGGGAAAGCGGGACCAGATCGGCACGCGCGGGCTGCCGGAGTTCGTGGCTCTCAGATCAGCGGTCGGACGGGCGGTACGCGGCGGTTGACCCACCCATGAACACCACAAGTGCCCGCCAGAACTCCCGAGTTCAGCCGCGATTCACGCGATGGTGTGATCATGTGCCGCGCGGCGGATGTCCCCCGAAAGGCGCGGGTAGTGCCTCGGCCATGACGCAGCAGCCCTTCGAACTCCCGCACTTCTACATGCCGTATCCCGCGCGGCTGAACCCGCACCTGGACGAGGCCCGTGCCCACTCGACGGCGTGGGCGCGCGAGATGGGCATGCTGGAAGGGTCCGGGATCTGGGAGCAGTCCGACCTCGACGCCCACGACTACGGCCTGCTCTGCGCCTACACCCACCCCGACTGCGACGGCCCCGCCCTCTCCCTGATCACCGACTGGTACGTGTGGGTCTTCTTCTTCGACGACCACTTCCTGGACATGTTCAAACGCACCCAGGACCGCGCCGCCGGCAAGGCCCACCTGGACCGGCTGCCGCTGTTCATGCCGATGGACCTGAGCACCCCGATGCCCGAGCCGCTGAACCCCGTCGAGGCGGGGCTCGCCGACCTGTGGACGCGGACCGTGCCCGCCATGTCGGCCGACTGGCGGCGCCGCTTCGGCGTGGCCACCGAGCATCTGCTCAACGAGTCCTTGTGGGAGCTGTCCAACATCAACGAGGGCCGGATCGCCAACCCCGTCGAGTACATCGAGATGCGCCGCAAGGTGGGCGGCGCCCCCTGGTCGGCGGGGCTCGTGGAGTACGCGACCGCCGAAGTCCCCGATGCCGTCGCGGGGTCGAGGCCGCTGAGGGTCCTCATGGAGACGTTCTCCGACGCCGTGCACCTGCGCAACGACCTGTTCTCCTACCAGCGCGAGGTCGAGGACGAGGGCGAGAACAGCAACGGCGTCCTGGTCCTGGAGACCTTCTTCGGCTGTACGACGCAGGAGGCCGCCGACCTCGTCAACGACGTCCTCACCTCCCGCCTCCACCAGTTCGAGCACACCGCCCTGACCGAGGTGCCCGCCCTCGCCCTGGAGAAAGGTCTCACCCCGCCCGAGACCGCCGCGGTCGCCGCCTACGCCAAGGGACTTCAGGACTGGCAGTCCGGCGGCCACGAATGGCATCTGCGCTCCAGCCGCTACATGAACAAGGGCGCCCGCTCCGCCTCGCCGTGGCACGGCCCCACCGGCGCCGGCACCTCCGCCGCCGACGTCGCCGCCCTGCTCGCCTCGGCCGCCGCGGAACGCCTGCGCGCCCACACGCACGTGCCGTACCAGAAGGTCGGCCCGTCCCTGCTGCCCGACTTCCACATGCCCTTCCAGGTCGAGCTCAGCCCGCATCTGGACGCCGCCCGCCCCCGCCTCACCGCGTGGATGCACCGCATGGGCATGCTCCAGGAGGGCGTCTGGGACGAGGACCGGCTCGCCTCCGCCGACCTCGCCCTGTGCTCGGCGGGCCTGGACCCGGACGCGACACCCGAGGCCCTCGACCTCAGCGCGCACTGGCTGGCCTGGGGGACGTACGCGGACGACTACTACCCCCTCGTCTTCGGCCGGCGTCGCGACCTCGTCGCCGCCCGCGCGGCCACCCGGCGGCTGGCGGACTGCATGCCCGTCGACGGCGAGGAGATCCCCGTCCCGGTCAACGGCATGGAGCGCGGCCTCGTCGACCTGTGGACCCGCACCACGGCCGGGATGACCCCGGACGCGCGGCGGTCCCTGAAGGACTCCGTGAACGTGATGACCGAGAGCTGGGTCTGGGAGCTCGCCAACCAGATCCAGAACCGCATCCCCGACCCGGTCGACTACCTGGAGATGCGCCGCGCCACCTTCGGCTCCGACCTCACCCTGAGCATGTGCCGGACGGGCCACGGCCCGGCCGTCCCGCCGGAGGTCTACCGCAGCGGGCCCGTCCGCTCGCTGGAGAACGCCGCCATCGACTACGCGTGCCTGCTGAACGACATCTTCTCGTACCAGAAGGAGATCGAGTACGAGGGCGAGATCCACAACGCGATCCTCGTCGTGCAGAACTTCTTCGGCATCGACTACCCGACCGCCCTCGGCGTCGTCCACGACCTGACGACCCAGCGCATGCAGCAGTTCCAGCATGTCGTCGCCCACGAACTGCCGATCGTGTACGACGACTTCGCCCTGTCCGACGAGGCCCGCGAGGTCATGCGGAACTACGTCCTCGATCTCCAGAACTGGATGGCGGGCATCCTGCACTGGCACCGGACGGTCGACCGCTACAAGCCCGACTTCCTGGCCCGGCGCGCCCACGGCTTCCTTCCGGACGCCGCACCCGGCGGACTCCGAGAGCTCGCCGCCCGCTCGAACCGGGCCGGGGTCGGTCACCCGGCGGGCTGAGCCTCCCTCAGGGCCGCGTGGGCCACGGCGGCTCGCGCCAGCGCCCGGACCATCGGGTGCGGGCGCGAGCCGTCACCGGACAGCTCCGGCTGGAAGAGGGAGGCCAGGAAGAACGGGTGGCCCGGCAGTTCGGCGATCCGGACGTGGCCGTCCTCGTCGTACCCGGAGAAGCGCATGCCGTGCGCGCGCAAGGTGTCGAGGTGGCGGGAGGGGCCGTAGGCGCAGAAGTAGCGTTCGACGGTGCGCTCCGAGCCGATGACCGACTGGGCGAGCGAACCGGGTTCGACGACGACCACGGCCTCGTGGCCGACGAGCGAACAGGCCAGCGGCTCGATGAGGAGATCCTCGGCGTCGGGGTCGGTCTCGGCGTGCGCCACACGCGTGAGGCCGCACACGTTGCGGGCGTACTCCAGCAGCGCGTGCTGGAGCCCGGCACAGGTGCCGAGGAACGGGATGCCCTCCACGCGCGCGGTGCGGATCGCTTTGAGCACCCCCTCCTCGCTGCGGTACGGACTGCCCGGCAGCACCCACACCGCGTCGAAGCCGCTGACGGCGCCCTCCGCCCCGGCGTCCTCGGACGGGATCCAGTAGGCGTCGAGGACGAGCCGGTCGCGTTCGGCGAGGGCGTCGAGGAGAAGCGGGACGCGGGTGTGGGAGACGACGCTGGGGGAGCGGTCGCCGACCAGGGCGATACGGGCTGCTGAATCGGTCATGCCCTCATCCTGGGCGGGAGCGCCGGATCGCGTCCAACGATGATTTCTGCATGCTCGATAAGCGATGCTGATGAGACGCTGAGGGCATGGACCCGCACCTCCTGCGCACCTACGTCACCGTCGCCCGGCTCGCCTCCTTCTCCGAGGCCGCGCGGGAGCTGGGGTACACCCAGTCGGCGGTCTCCCAGCACATCCAGGCCCTCGAACTGGACCTGGGCGCACCACTGCTGACCCGCCGCCCGGTCGCGCCCACGGCGGCCGGTGAGCGGCTCCTCGAACACGCGGGCCCGCTCCTGCTGCGCCTGGACGCGGCCCGCGCGGACGTCGTACGGATGGCGTCCGCGCCCGAGCACGGACTGACCCTCGCCGCCGCCCCCACCGCGCTCGCCGCCCGCGTCCTCGCCGCGCTCCCGGCGGCCGGCGTGACCCTGCGGGTGCTGGCCCGCGACGCGATCCCCGCGGCCGTCGCCACCGGCACCGCCGATCTGGGTCTGGTCGACGGTCTGGCCGCCCCCAGCGACCCGCTCCGGCTGCCCGACGTGGCGCCGCTGACCACGCGCGGCGCGGGCGAGGAACCCGTGTGCGTCCTCCTGCCGGCCGGTCATCCCCTGGCCCGGCGCCCCGGACTGCGCCTCGGCGACCTGGCCGACGCCCGCTGGCTGGACGCCCCCGACGCCGGTCTGCCGCTGGCCCACCTCCGCGCGGCCAACGGCGGCCACGGCTTCCGTACCGCCCTCCACTACGACGGCACCGACCTCCACACCCTCACGTCCCTGGCGGCGGCGGGCCGGGGCCTGACGCTGCTGCCCCGCTCGATGGCCACGGGGGTGGCGGGCACGGCCGCCGTGCCGGTCACCGAACCCCGGGTGGTGCACCGGACGGAACTCGTGCACACGGGGGCGCCGCGGGGAGCGGCGGCGCGGCTGGCGGACGTGCTCACGGGGTGAGCGGACCCGTACCGCGAAAGGCCACGATGCCTATGGCTTCCCTCCGCTGACCGCTGGTCAGTCTCACTCGTTCGTGGCTCGTCGGGCGTCGGTGTGACGGGTAGAGCACCTGCCGGGACCGCCCCGTATCCGCCGGAGGCGACCCGCGTCCGCCGGAGGCAAGCCATGGAACAGACCGCGTTGCGCCCCAAGCCGATGCCCGGCCAGGAGCCCGGCGGCGGCACCGGGCCCGGCCCCGCCCGGCGTCCGCACGCCGCCCGCAGGCGGGGCCGACGGCTGCGGACCGTGCTGTTCGCGCTGTTCGTCGGGACGGTCCTGGTGCTCACCGGCGTCGGCCTCGGCACCGTCGGCGCCACGGTGATCGGCATGAGCAAACTCGCCGAGATGCAGCGGGAGTTGGGCGGGGCGGCCGCACCGAGCCCGGCCGTCCCGTCCCACCAGGCCCCCTCGCCGCCTCCCTCGCCCACCCCGTCTTCCTCGACCGGCATCGCCGCGACACTCGGAGTGGAGGCGGTGGACGCCGAGAAGGCGGGCGCGCTGCTCGTCGGCGTCCATGTGCCCGGCCCCGGCTACACGGCCGGCCTGGTCCGGGGCGACGTGCTCCTCCAGGTCGGCAAGAAGCGCGTCGACTCGGCGGCCGACCTCGCGCGCGCCGTCGCCGCCGTACGCCCCGGCAAGGAGGTCACGTTGACGATCCGGCACCAGAGCGGCGGCTACCAGCAGTTGACCGCCGTGCCCGGCATCGTCACGTGACCACCCGGAAGTGGGTGGTGAGCCGCCCCGCGTCGTCCAGGACATGGAACGCCAACCCCACCGGCGCGTCCCGGTCCGCCACCTGGTCGCCCTCCCAGGGCAGTCGCAACGTCCACGTCACCCCCGGCCCGACCGTCAGCGGCCGCCCGGCGAACACGCTCGCCGCCGGGGTGTGGGCGTGCCCCGTGATCAGGCCCGCGATCTCGGGGCGGCGGTCGAGCAGCGCGGCCAGTCGCTCCGGCCGTGCCAACTGGTAGCGGTCGGGCAGCGGGTGGTGCAGTGCCACCGGCGGGTGATGGAAGGCGAGCAACGCCCGCCGCTCGCCGCCGAGTTCGTCGAGCGTGGCCTCGATCCAGTCGTACGTCTCGTCGTCCAGGGCCCCTTCGTCGGCGCCCGGAACGCTGGAGTCGCACATCAGCACCGCCGCGTCGTCGAAGACCCGCACGCTGTTGACCGGCCCGTCGGAGGCGGGCACGCCGAGCAGCGCCTTGCGGTACGGGGCGCGGCTGTCGTGGTTGCCCGGGCAGGTCAGCACGGGGAACGGCGCGTCGCTCAGCAGGCGCGCGGCCTCCTCGTACTCCGCCTCCGCGCCGTGGTCCGCGATGTCCCCCGTCACCAGCAGCGCGTCCACCGCCCCGGGCAGCCTCCACAGGTGGTCGCGGACGCGCCTCGCGCGCGTGGTGGCCCGTTCGCTTCCGTCCAGATGCAGATCGCTGATGTGCGCGAGCACGAGCACGGTCGTACGCCTCCCCTGATGGGTTAATGGTGTGAGCAGATTCAAGCATTAGTGCTAATGTTTGGGCAATCCATAACCGTTAAGCCGGGAAAAGGGCTGCCCCCTGCCCCCGCCACGATGAGCCCATGCCGAGCACCCTCGGTGCTCGGCAACGAGACCCGCGTCCTCGTCTGGGGCCTGGTCGCCGCGTTCGGCCTGACCGCGCTCCTCACCGCCAACCCCAAGGCGGCCGCCACGGGCGAGGCCGCCCCGGCGGGGACCGTGAACCGGCTCGCGCCGCCCCCGTCGACCGGGCAGGATGCTGCCCGTAGCCCCCGTTGTCCCACTGTCCGCCCAGGGAGGCCCGGATGACCGGCAGCAAGACCGCGCCCTTCACCGCCGACGACTACCGGGCCCGCATGGAGCGCGCCACCCGGGCGGCCGCCGACGCCGGACTCGCCGGCCTGCTCGTGGCCCCCGGCCCCGACCTGGTCTGGCTCACCGGCTACACCCCCACCGCGATCACCGAACGGCTCACCCTGCTGGTGCTCGCCCCCGGCCAGGACCCCGTCCTCGTCGTCCCCACCCTGGAGGCCCCCGACGCCGCCCACGCGGTGGGTGCGCCCGCACTGACCCTGCGCGACTGGACCGACGGCAAGGACCCCTACGCCGCCACCGCCGCCCTCCTGGACTCCGGCGGCCGGTTCGGCATCAGCGACAACGCCTGGGCCATGCACCTGCTGGGCCTCCAGAAGACGCTGCCCAACACCTCCTACGCCGCCCTCACCGACGCCCTGCCGATGCTCCGGGCCGTCAAGGACGCGGCCGAACTGGAGCTCCTGGCAGCCGCGGGCGCGGCTGCCGACGCAACGTTCGAGGAGATCCGGAAGGTTCCCTTCGCCGGCCGCCGCGAGTCCGAGGTCGGTGCCGACCTCGCCGACCTGCTGCGCCGGTTCGGGCACTCCCAGGTCGACTTCACCATCGTCGCCTCGGGCCCCAACGGCGCCAACCCGCACCACGAGGTCGGCGACCGCGTCATCGAACACGGCGACATGGTCGTCCTCGACTTCGGCGGCCTCAAGGACGGCTACGGCTCCGACACCTCCCGCACCGTGCACGTCGGCGAACCCACCGACGAGGAACGCCGGGTGCACGACCTCGTCCGCGAGGCCCAGGAGGCCGGCTTCCGTGCCGTACGCCCCGGCGTCGCCTGCCAGGAGGTCGACCGAGCCGCACGCAAGGTCATCGCCGACGCCGGCTACGGCGAGTACTTCATCCACCGCACCGGCCACGGCATCGGCGTCACCACCCACGAACCGCCGTACATGATCGAGGGCGAGGAGCAGCCCCTCGTCCCCGGCATGTGCTTCTCCGTGGAACCCGGCGTCTACCTGCCCGGCCGCTTCGGCGTCCGCATCGAGGACATCGTCACGGTCACCGAGGACGGCGGCCGCCGACTCAACGACACCACCCGCGAGATGGTCGTCGTGGACTGAACAGCCCCCAGGAGCCCCGACCCCGAGTGACAGCGGCGCGACCATGACCCAGGCACCGACACCCACCGCGGACACCGTCCGCCGGCTGGTCCGTTCCCTCCTCAAGGACGCCTCCGACGCGGCCGGACCCGAGATCCGGCCGGTCGCCGAGAGCGCCGAGCCCGCCGTCTGGTGGGTCGGCGGCCGCCATGTGCTGCGCCTCGCCCCCGACCGCGAGGCCACCGTGCGCCAGCGCCGCGAACTGCGCCTGCGCGACCTCGTCCGCGCGCACGTCCCGGTCGCCGTACCGACCAGCGTCGCCCACGGCGAGTGGGCGCCGGGGCTGACGTACACCCTCGACGGCAAGCTGCCCGGCGGCTCGGCGCGCGAGCACGACGTGTCCGCCGTCGGCGAGGCCGACCTGGCCGCGCTGCTCACCGGGCTGCGCGAGGTACCGGTCCGGCAGGCCGAGACACTCGGCGTCCCGCGCACCGCCCCGCGCTCCCTGGAGGCACTGCGCCGCGCCGCCGAGCGCGCCGCCGAACTCCTCGCCACGGCCGACGAGTTCGACCCCGCACGGCTCCACCAGCTCTCCCAGCCGGCCGCCGTGCAGCTCGCCGCGCAGCCCGGCAGCGCCGTCCTCGTCCACCACGGACTCACCGGCGACCACCTCGTCGTCAGCGCCGACGGACGGGTGCGCGGCGTGCTCGGCTGGGCCGACGCGGTCCTCGGCGACCCCGCGGAGGACATCGCGTGCCTCGCCCTCGCCGTCGGCTCGCCCGCCGCGGTCCGCGCCGCCACCCTCGCCGGCTACGGCGCCCGCCCCTGCCTGCGCGGCCTGTGGCTCGCCCGCTGCGACGCCGTCGTCCGCCTCGCCGCCGGCCTCCAGGGCCGCGACGACACCCCTCTGCCGGAACTGCGCGTCCGGCTCCGCCACGCGTGGGAGGCGATCCTGCTGGAGCGGGTGACGGAGCTGCGGGACGACGGCGAGGAAGAGGAGATCTAGGCGGGGCTGGGCGGGCTCTCGGGAAGAGGAGCTCTGACCGAGCCGCCGGTCACTCCTGCAACAGCACCACGCACGACTCCCCGGGCACCTCCAGCACGCCGTCCGCGCCCGGTGCCGCCACCGGCTCCCAGGCGGCCAGCACACGCGCCTGACGGGGCCCCAGCGGGATCGCCGCGGTCTCCTTGGCCAGATTCACCGCCACCCGTACGTCCCCACGCCGGAAGGCCAGCCAGCGCTGCCGCTCGTCGAAGGCCACCTTGGTGTCGGCGAGGTCCGGGTCGGTGAGGTCGGCCTGTTCGTGGCGCAGGGCGATGAGGCGGCGGTACCAGGCGAGCACGCGCGCGTGGGGCTCACGGTCCGGCTCGGACCAGTCCAGGCAGGAACGGTCCCGGGTCGCCGGGTCCTGCGGGTCGGGCACGTCCTCCTCCGCCCAGCCGTGCGCCGCGAACTCCCGCCGCCTGCCGCGTCGTACGGCCTCCGCGAGCTCCGGGTCGGTGTGGTCGGTGAAGAACTGCCAGGGCGTCCCCGCCGCCCACTCCTCGCCCATGAACAGCATCGGCGTGAAGGGCGCGGTGAGCGTCAGCGTCGCGGCGCAGGCCAGCAGGCCGGGGGAGAGGGAGGCCGAAAGGCGGTCGCCCTGGGCGCGGTTGCCCACCTGGTCGTGGGTCTGGCTGTAACCGAGCAGCCGGTGCGCGGCCACCCGCGCGCGGTCCAGCGGGCGGCCGTGGTGGCGGCCGCGGAAGCTGGAGTACGTGCCGTCGTGGAAGTACCCGCCGCCGAGCGTCTTGGCGAGGGCCGCGAAGGGTGCCTTGCCGAAGTCGGCGTAGTAGCCCTGCGACTCACCCGTCAGCGCGGTGTGCAGGCAGTGGTGGAAGTCGTCGTTCCACTGGGCGTGAAGGCCGAGGCCGCCCTCCGCGCGTGGGGTGACCAGACGGGGATCGTTCAGGTCGGACTCGGCGATCAGGAACAGCGGCCGGTCCACGTCGCAGGCGAGGGCGTCGACCGCCGTCGACAGCTCCTCCAGGAAGTGGCACGCGCGCGTGTCCGCCAGCGCGTGCACCGCGTCCAGGCGCAGCCCGTCGAGCCGGTAGTCCCGCAGCCACGCCAGCGCGCTGTCCACGAGATACGCGCGCACCTCGTCGGAGCCCGGCGCGTCCAGGTTCACGGCCGAGCCCCACGGCGTGTGGTGGGTGTCGGTGAAGTACGGGCCGAACGCGGGCAGGTAATTGCCCGACGGGCCCAGGTGGTTGTGCACGACGTCCAGGACGACGCCGAGACCGAGCTCGTGCGCCCGGTCCACGAAACGCTTCAGCGCCTCGGGGCCGCCGTACGGCTCGTGCACCGCCCACAGCGACACGCCCTCGTAACCCCAGCCGTGCCGCCCGGGAAAGGGGCACAGCGGCATCAACTCCACGTGTGTGACGCCCAGTTCCGCCAGGTGCTCCAGGCGGCCCGCCGCCGCGTCCAGGGTGCCCTCGCGGGTGTACGTGCCCACGTGCAGCTCGTACAGGACCGCGCCCGGCAGCGGCCGCCCCGCCCACTGGGTACGCCACGCGTACCGGCCCTGGTCCACGACCGCGCTCAGCCCGTCCGGGCCGTCCGGCTGGCGGCGCGAGCGCGGGTCCGGCAGCACGGGGCCGTCGTCGACCGCGAAGCCGTACCGGCTGCCGTCCCGCGCCTCGGCCTCGCCCCGCCACCACCCCGCGCGGTCGGGATCGCGCTCCAACGCGCGCGTGACGCCGTCGCACTGGAGCGTCACACGGTCTGCCTGCGGTGCCCACACCTCGAACTGCACGGACGGTTCCCCTTCGTCTGCTCACCGTGATGTAGCCCGTCCATGGTGCTTCAAACGCGATCAGTCCGCGCGCGTGGCGGCCGTTCTCGCGTTTTCTGGACACCCGGCGTTCACTGCCCGACAATCACGATCGTGACGTCGTCCTTCGAGTTCAACACGTACCCCGCGCGGCTCTCCGACGCGGAGCGCGACCAGGCGCTGAAGGTGCTCCGCGACGGCGTCGCCATGGGCCGGCTGTCGCACGACACGTTCATCCGGCGGATGGAACTGGCGCTCGCCGCCCGCCGCTCGGACGAACTCGCGGCGCTCACCGCGGACCTGCCCGCCGAGAGCCGCTTCTCCCGCGTGGTCTTCGGCTCCGTCGAGGCGGTCTCCGGCTTCACCCAGCGGCTGCGCCGCGCCTGGCAGGCCGAGCGGCTGCCCAAGCTGCTGCTGCCCCACCCCGCGGGCGGCCACCCGCTGCGCATCGGCCGCGACCCCGCCAACGGCCTGCGCCTGAGCCACGAGACGGTCTCGCGGGTGCACGCCGAACTGAGCCGCCAGGGCGGCATGTGGGTGCTGCGCGACCTCGGCTCCACCAACGGCACGACGGTGAACGGACGCCGTGTCATCGGGGCGGCCGTCGTGCGCGAGGGCGACCAGGTCGGGTTCGGCCGGATGTGGTTCCGGCTGGCCGCGAACTGAGGCCCCTCAACTGAGCCGAACCTTAGCTCTGGCCTGGGATTTGCTCGCTGTGTAACGCCCAATTCCCTGTGCCTACCGCGGTGTTGACGTACCCCCCAAGTCGTGACTGACTGTACGTCCACCATGCACATCAGGTGAACCGACGGCACCACATGTGGAGGTGTGCCCTGTCGCCCCTCCTCCGCTACCCGTCCGTCGACGAACTCGGCGCGCGCGCCGCCGCACTCGTCGCCCGCCACCCCCGTGACGCCCGGCTCCGCCACGTCGGCACCTCCCGCGCCGGCACCCCGATGTGGCTGCTGTCCGTCGGCCACGGCAGCCGGCACGCCCTCGTCGTCGCCGGCCCGCACGCCAACGAACCCGTGGGCGGCGCCACCGTCCTGCACCTGGCCGAGCGTGCCCTCGCCGACCCCGGGCCCGCCGAGGCCGCCGACGCCACGTGGAACCTGCTGCTCTGCCTCGACCCCGACGGCCTGCGCCGCAACGAGGGCTGGCTGCACGGCCCGTACACCCTCGGCCGCTACTTCCGGCACTTCTTCCGGCCCGGCTTCCTGGAACAGCCCGAGTGGCTGCCCGACGGCGCCGCCGCCGTCACCCTGCCGGAGACCCGCGCCCTGCTCGACCTCCAGGACGAGCTGCGGCCCTTCCTTCAGTGCTCGCTGCACGGCGTCGACGTCGGCGGCGGCTTCGTCGAGCTCACCCACGACCTGCCCGGACTCGCCGGACGCGTCGCCCGGATCGCGGGCCGGCTCGGCATCCCGCGCGAACTCGGCGCGTACGACACCCTGTACTGGCCCGGCCTCGGCCCCGCCGTCTACCGCATCCCGCCGCCGCGCCGGGGTGACCTGGCCGCGGCCATCACCGAGGCCGCCGTCGAGTCCACCTGGTTCCACCCCTACCGGCACGGCACCGTGACCGCGGTCGTCGAGGCGCCCATGTGGGGCGTGGCCACCGTCGAGGACGGCTCCCCGCCCGTCGACGCCGACACCGTCCTGCGCCTCGTCAGCCGCACGCTGCGGCACGACACCGGCCTCCTGGAGCAACTGCTCGCCCGGATCCGCCCGCACGTCGCCGCCGTACCGGACGCGGAGCGGCTGCTCGCCCCGGTGGACGACTATTTACTGGTCTGCCCCGGCCTCGCCGACGCCTGGGACCCCGATGTCACCGGCACCGACGGGGGCCGCCCGCTGCCGCCCCTGAGCACCGCCCACCTCGCCACCCTGCGCATCTCCGGCCGCCGGCTGGCGCTGCGCTCGGCGGGACTGCTGCACCAGCTCGTCACCGCCGCCGGCACCGACCCGGCCGGCGTGCTGCCCGAACTCGACCGGCTGATCGACCTGTGGTGCGCCGACTACCTCGACGGCTGCGGAGCCCACTGGATCCCCATCGGCCGCCAGGTGGAGTACCAGGCGCGGGTGGTGCAGGCCGCGTTCGAACTGGCGGCCGGGCGGCACGCGCGCGTGGGCTCTCGATCGGGTGAGTCGGGGTGGGGTTCCCCGACGGCCGTGCCGATGCAACGGGAATGAAGAACCGCACTGCATCGAAGGCGGCCCGAGGCGCCCTGCTCGCCGCGACCGCCCTCCTCGTCGCCGGTACGGCCCCCGCCCAGGCGACGGCCCAGCACTCCCGCACCGGCACCTGGCTCTACCTCACGGTCACCAAGGGCGACGCCCGCTCCAGCGACACCCGCGGCACCCTCCTGCTGTGCGACCCGCCCCAAGGGCACGGCCGCGCCGCCGAGGCCTGCGCGGAACTGGCGGCGGTCGACGGCGACCTCGCGGCCCTCCCGCCGAAGGGCGGCTACTGCCCGATGCTCTACGCCCCGGTGACCGCACACGCGCGCGGGCAGTGGAACGGACGGCCCGTCGAGTACACGGAGACCTTCTCCAACGGATGCGTGATGGCCGGACGCACCGGATCGGTGTTCGCGCTCGACGGCTGACCCCCGCGCGGGTGGGGCGGCGGCGGTCACGCGGCCCGGTCGCGCGCGTGCCGCGCCGCCGCCACCACCGTGCGCGACTGGTGCTCCACCTGGTGCTCCAACGGCACCCAGCGGGCCCGGAAGCGCACCGCGAACGCCTCGCTCCACGTCGCGACCAGCCGCTCCAGGCGTGGCGCCGCTGGGTCGTCGTGCTCGGTCAGGACCCGCAGCAGCATCGCCGCCGCCCGCAGCGGCAGCCGGCGCGCGAACGCGTCCACGCTGCCCACGTACGCGCGCGTGTTGTCGGCCGGGGCCGTGTGCGTCCAGTCCGCGGCCAGTCCCGGCACCAGGTCGAGACCCCACTTGGCGGCCCGCAGCAGCGGTCCCTCGACGCCGGGCAGCCGCGGCAGCGCGTCGGTCAGTACCCGCTCGACCCGGCGCGTGTCCAGCAGCAGCCGTTCCGCCAGCCGGCGCAGCGCCACCGCGGGCGCCGGATGCGGCACCGGGTCGTCGACCAGGTCACTGGCCCACATCGGCACCTCGACGATCGCGGTCAGCCCGCCGTACCGATGCGCGTGGTACCAGGTGCTGTTGCGCGCGTCGTCCGGCATGCTCGGGTACGCCGCCCCGGCGCCCGGCGAGGGCATCACATGCACGCCAGGCCCCGACGCCGGCCAGCCCGCGGCGTCCGAGGCGCCGGTCTCCACCGGGATGTTGAGCTCCGCCGCGGACTTGGCGAACGGCTCGGCGAGCCCCGGTATGTCCTTCGTCAGCTGCACCCAGCTGCCGCCCAGGTCGGTGCCGTGCAGCGTCACCTGGAGGTAGGGGCGCAGTTCGTCGATGACGCCGGTCAGGGCGCGGGTCTCGGGCGGCAGCCGGTCGGGTGGCAGCACCGCGGGCGACCACTCCGGCTGCTCGTGGCCCGCGGGCCGGAAGAAGCCCCGGTGGTAGTCGAACAGGGTGCGCGGCGCCGGGGTCACATGCAGGGACGCCCCGTCGGGGTCCGCGCACAGCAGGAAGTGCCAGGACGTGTCCGCCCGCAACTCCTGCTCCCGTACGACCCGTTCGGCGACGTCGAGCAGAGTGGCGCCGCCGGTCGGCTCGTTGGCGTGGGCGCCGGCGACGACGAGCACGGCGCGTTCCGCACGGCCCACGGACAGCAGCAGCAGGGGTCTGCCCGCCCGTGACCGGCCGATCTGCCGCAGGGTGCACAGAGCGGGCCGATGAGCGGCCAACGCCCTTGCCGACGCGACGACTTCGGTCACTGTGGGGTAGCGCAGCTCCGGCAGGAGACTCACCCCCGACACATCCGCCCGGCTTCGCAATCCGCAGTACCCCACGCTCTCCGTGGACTGTCAAGGACGCACCGGGGGAGGCTCCAGGGGGCGCCCAGATGCATTTACCGCCGACGGGAAAGGCCGTTGGTGCCGACGGGGGTGCCCGGGCCCCGCCGGACCGCGGTCGCGGGCACCGGCGCCCGGCAGGGCGTGCGGGTACGCGCGCGTGAGGCGTCGTCGAGCACGGGTGCGGCGGCCGTCGACCAGGCCGCGAGGACGGTGCCGACGCCTGCCACCCCCGCCGGTCCTCCGGCACGGGCCGCGTCAGCGCGCGTCGGTCGTCGGCGCGGGTCGCGTCAGCACGTGCTGGTCGTCGGCACGGGCGGCGTCAGCACGCGCTGGTCGTCGGCACGGGCCGTGTCACCACGCGCCGGTCGACCGACAGGGGCCCCGGGAGCGCGCGCGGGTGCGAGCCGGTCACCGGGCCGGGACCGCGGCGCACGGCGAAGGCGCGCGCGCTGGGCGCACCTCCCCGACACCCGCCGGCCGCGCGCGACGCGCACTCCCCACAGCGGCTGTCCGACCCGCGGCGCGCCCCCTACCGCAGCACCCCGACCCGCGGCGCGCCCCCTACCGCAGCAACTCGACCCGAGGCGCGCGCCCCCGCCGTGGCTACCCCACCCTCTCCAGCAGAGCCACCGGCAGGCCCTCGAAAAGCTCCGCCACGCGCGCGTGTCCCGTGAACTCCCGCTCCGGGGCCAGCACATCGGCCCACCGCCCCGGCGGCAGCGGCAGCCGGGTCTCGCCCCAGCCGCCCGCCTCCGCCAGCCGCAGCGACAGCCGGGTGACGGCGGTGACGACCTCCCCGGAGCGGGCGAACGCCAGACAGTGGGCCGCCGCCGGGCCCTCGGCGGCGAGCGGCTCGTACGACGCCGAGTCACCGAACGCGGCGGGCCGACGGGCGCGCAGCCGCAGCGCCGCCGCCGTCAACGCGCCCTTCTCGCCCGGCTCTTCCGGCGGGAACCGCACCGGCCGCCGGTTGTCCGGGTCCACCAGCGCCCGGTACTCGGCCTCCGTGCCCTGGTAGACGTCCGGCACCCCGGGCATCGTCAGATGGACCAGCGCCGTGCCGAGCAGGTTCGCCCGCACCGACGGCTCCAGGGCGCTCCGGAAGGCCGCCACGTGCTCGCCCGGCACCCCGCACGGCCCCGCCGCGACGAACGCCGCCACCGCCTCCTCGTAGGGCGGTTCCTGCTCCGTCCAGCTGGTGTAGAGCCCGGCCTCGCGCACATGCTTCAGCAGCGCCCCCCGCACCCGGTCCGGGCTCGCCGGGCCGAGCCCGAACACGGTCTGCCAGGCCGCCCACGCCAGCTGGGCGTCGGGGACGCCGTCGCCGGTGCGCGTCACCTCGGCCAGCACGTCGGCCCAGCGCTGCGGGCACTCGGTGAGCACGGCGAGCGCGGCCCGCACGTCCGCGCTGCGCTTGGTGTCGTGCGTCGACACGACGGTCCCGGTGGCCGGCCAGTCGCGCTGCACGCGCGCGCAGTAGGCGTGGAAGTCCTCCGGGGACACCGCCGGGCTGCCCGGGTTCCCGCCCACCTCGGTCGCCGACAGCAGCGGCACGTAGCGGTAGAACGCCGTGTCCTCCACGGACTTGGCCCGCAGCGCCGACGAGGTCTGCGCGAACCGCGCCCGGAACTCCAGGTGCTCCGGCCCGTCGCCCGCCCGCCCGAGCATCAGATCGCGGACGACGTCGACCGCGCCCGCCTCCTCCGGGACGACGAACGCCTGCCGCGCCTCCTCGGCGGCCTCCTCGGTCACCACGGTCGCGGCGTCGGTCGAGGAGTACGGCCGGTAGACCTCCATCCGCACCAGCAGCTCCTGGAGGGCCGTGCGCAGCGCCCAGGGCGCCCGGTCGCGCAGCGCGGGCTCCGGGGACGTGGCGCACAGCCGGACCGCCACCCGGGTCAGCCGCTCGGTCTCGGCCGCCAGCTCGTGCGTGAGCACCTTGTACGCCGCTCGCCGCACCGTCGCCTCCCAGTGGCCGCCCCGGTCGGTCTGCGGGGCCGCGAACCGCCGGTACTGCCCGAGGAGTTCCCCGAACCCCGCCGGGTCCGTGAACACCCCGTCCACGTGGCGCAGCGCGTCGTAGCCGGTGGTCCCCGCGACCGGCCAGGAGGCGGGCAGCGGCTCGCCGTCCGCGAGGATCTTCTCCACGACCGTCCAGCGCCCGCCCGTCGCCTCGTGCAGCCGCAGCAGATAGGCGTCCGGGTCCGCGAGCCCGTCGGGGTGGTCGATCCGCAGCCCGTCGACCACTCCCTCGTGGAGCAGCTGGAGGATCTTGCCGTGGGTGGCCTCGAACACCTCCGGGTCCTCCACCCGCACCCCGATCAGCTCCGAGATGCTGAAGAACCGCCGGTAGTTGAGCTCGGTACGGGCCAGCCGCCACCACGCGAGGCGGTACCACTGGGCGTCGAGCAGCTGGGGCAGCGGCAGGTCCCGGGTGCCGTCGCGGAGCGGGAAGGCGTGGTCGTAGTAGCGCAGGACGTCCCCGTCGACCACCAGCCGCTCCAGCTCGCCGCCGAGCGGGCCGCCGAGCACCGGCAGCAGGATCTGCCCGCCCTGCGCCTCCCAGTCGACGTCGAACCAGCGCGCGTACGGCGACTTCGGGCCCTCCCGCAGCACCTCCCACAGCGCCCGGTTGTGACGCGGGGCCATCGCCATGTGGTTCGGCACGATGTCCACCACCAGGCCCAGACCGTGCTCCCGCGCGGTCCGCGCGAGCGCGCGCAGGCCCTCCTCGCCGCCCAGTTCGCCGCGCACGCGCGCGTGGTCGACGACGTCGTAGCCGTGCGGGGAGCCGGGGACGGCCTCCAGGACGGGGGACAGGTGCAGATGCGAGACGCCGAGCGAGGCGAGGTACGGTACGGCCGCCGCGGCGGCGTCGAAGGGGAACTCGGGCTGTAGCTGAAGCCGGTAGGTGGCCGTCGGCACCGCCGGGTCGGGTCGCGCAGGTGTCATGCAGACCTACGTACCCGCCCCGCCGCCTTTCGTGTCATCACTCCCTGCATGTCCGTACGGCTGATCGGCCCACTGGGCCGCGCCCGCTCGGCCGCGCTCGTGGCTAGACCGGGCGCTGCAACACCGTCATGCTCCGGTCCACCAGGGTCAGCCGGTCCCCGGCCCGCACCTTCGGGCCGGAGCCCTGTGGCTGTCCCTCCGCGCGCGCGGTGTCGACGACGACCTCCCACTGGCGGCCGTGGTTGACGGGCACCACGAAGTCCAGCGTCTTGTGCGAGGCGTTGAACATCAGCAGGAACGAGTCGTCGCTGATCCGCTCCCCGCGCGGGCCCGGCTCGGAGATCGCGTTGCCGTTGAGGAACACCGAGAGGGCCGACGCCTTGGCCCGGTCCCAGTCCCGCTGGGTCATCTCCTCGCCCTCCGGGGTGAACCAGGCGATGTCCGACAGCTCGTCGTGGGTGCCCTCCACGGGCCGCCCGTGGAAGAACCGCCGGCGGCGGAAGACCGGATGGTCCCGGCGCAGCCACACCATCGCGCGCGTGAAGGCCAGCAGGTCGCCGAACACCTCGCCCTCCTCCGGCCACTGCACCCACGCCAGCTCGCTGTCCTGGCAGTAGGCGTTGTTGTTGCCGCGCTGGGTGCGGGCGAACTCGTCGCCGTGGCTGAGCATCGGCACGCCCTGGGACAGCATCAGCGTGGCGATGAAGTTGCGCATCTGGCGGGCGCGCAGCTCCAGCACGTGCGGGTCGTCGGTCTCGCCCTCGGCCCCGCAGTTCCAGGACCGGTTGTGGCTCTCGCCGTCCCGGTTCTCCTCGCCGTTGGCCATGTTGTGCTTGTCGTTGTACGAGACGAGGTCGTGCAGCGTGAAGCCGTCGTGGCAGGTCACGAAGTTGATGGAGGCCAGCGGGCGGCGTCCGTCGTCCTGGTAGAGGTCCGAGGAACCGGTCAGCCGGGACGCGAACTCCGCGACCGCCCGCCGCTCACCGCGCCACAGGTCGCGCACGGTGTCGCGGTACTTGCCGTTCCACTCGGTCCACAGCGGCGGGAAGTTGCCCACCTGGTAGCCGCCCTCGCCGACGTCCCACGGTTCGGCGATCAGCTTCACCTGCGAGACCACCGGGTCCTGCTGCACCAGGTCGAAGAACGACGACAGCCGGTCCACCTCGTGGAACTGCCGGGCCAGGGTCGCCGCGAGGTCGAAGCGGAAGCCGTCGACATGCATCTCGGTGACCCAGTAGCGCAGCGAGTCCATGATCAGCTGGAGGACGTGCGGGGAGCGCATCAGCAGGGAGTTGCCGGTGCCCGTGGTGTCCATGTAGTAGCGGGGATCGTCGGTGAGGCGGTAGTAGGACGGGTTGTCCAGGCCCCGGAAGGACAGCGTCGGGCCCAGGTGGTTGCCCTCCGCGGTGTGGTTGTAGACGACGTCGAGGATGACCTCGATCCCGGCCTCGTGCAGCGCGCGGACCGCCGACTTGAACTCCAGGACCTGCTGGCCGCGGTCGCCCCAGGAGGCGTACGCGTTGTGCGGGGCGAAGAAGCCGATCGTGTTGTAGCCCCAGTAGTTGTTGAGGCCCATGTCGACCAGCCGGTGGTCGTTGACGAACTGATGGACCGGCATCAGCTCCAGCGCCGTCACGCCCAGCTCGGTGAGGTGCTCGATGATCGCCGGATGCGCGAGGGCGGCGTACGTACCCCGCAGTTCCTCGGGCAGACCCGGGTGGCGCATGGTGAGGCCCTTCACATGGGCCTCGTAGATCACCGTGTGGTGGTAGTCGGTACGGGGGCGGCGGTCGTCGCCCCAGTCGAAGTACGGGTTGACCACGACCGAGCTCATGGTGTGCGGGGCGGAGTCCAGGTCGTTGCGCTTCTCGGGCGCGTCGAAGTGGTAGCCGTACACCTCCTCGCCCCACCGGATCGAACCGCTGATCGCACGCGCGTACGGATCGAGCAGCAGTTTCGCGGAGTTGCAGCGCAGTCCGCGCTCCGGGGCGTACGGGCCGTGCACCCGGAAGCCGTACCGCTGTCCCGGCATCACGCCGGGCAGATACGCGTGCCGTACGAACGCGTCGGACTCGCGCAGTTCCACCGCCGTCTCAGAGCCGTCGTCGTGCAGCAGACACAGCTCAACTCGGTCCGCGGCCTCCGTGAAGACCGCGAAGTTCGTGCCGGCGCCGTCGTACGTGGCACCGAGTGGATATGCCTCTCCAGGCCAGACCTGCATGGACACGACTCTTTCAGCTCGTCGCCGCCGCCGTGGCGCCTTGACCACGAGTCTCCACGAAAGTGATGGAACCTCCTATGACTTACGTCCCTCTTACCGATCGACCAGTGCATACGCGGTATGCCGAAACGTGTGGGGCTAAGACGTACTCCCGGGATCGAAGGGGGAGTAGGGGGAAGATGTGCGCAAGATAGTGCACCGCCACCTGGGCAAGGTGGTGGCAGGTGCGGCCATCGCGGTGGCCTCGACCGCCGTGATGGTCGGTGTCACCCTGCCGGGGACGGCGGGCGCCGACGAAACGGGCGGGACCAAGGGCGACGGCAAGGCGGCCGCCGCCCAGCAGCTGGGGCAGGACGAGCAGGGCGCGCCCGTCGCGCCGGGCGTCGTCCAGGAGGCCCCGGACGAAGGGGACAAGGGCAAGGGCGGCGATCCGCTGACCGACGACGAGATCGCCCGGGCCCAGAAGATCGCCGTGAACCGGCAGACGTTCGCCGCGACGCAGGACGTGGACGGCGAGCGCGGTCCGCAGCAGCTGACCGTCGACCTGGCCGAGCCGGAGAACGACGGCACCGACACGTCCCGGCGGGCCGACGTGTCGTACTACGACTACCGGGACGACACGCTGGTCACCAAGACCGTCGACCTGGACACCGGGAAGGTCGTGGACTCCACCGACCAGCACGGCGTCCAGCCGCCGCCGAGCCGCGCCGAGAGCAGTGCGGCGGCGGCCCTGCTGATCGCCGACCCGCTGGGAGCCGGCCTCAAGGCCGACTACAAGGACGCGATGGGCAAGGAGCTCACCTCGCCGGACCAGCTCCAGCTCAGTGGCGGCATCTACCGGGCCGCGCCGGGCGCACAGCCGGCCGCGCTGGACAAGTGCGGCGAGCACCGCTGCGTGCGGCTGTTCACGAAGGTCAAGAACGGGCCGTGGATCGACACCACGTTCCTGGTCATCGACCTGAGCGCCCACAAGGTCGCCGAACTCAAGCACTGAGCCCGACGCCCGGCCGCTGACCGGACCGCTCCACCGCCACCGCCCGGCCATCGAGCCACGGCAGCCGAACTGACCACTCGGCCGCCGCACGCGCTCCCTTGCCGGGCCGGCGTCCGTCCACTTTTCGAACTCGCACCTCCTGCAAGGGAGTCACTCCTTCATGCGCGTCAACAGAATCAGCCACGCCCGCGGCCGGACGGCGGCCCTCGGCCTCGCCGTCGCCGCGCTGGCCGCCGGACTGACCACCGGGGCCGGACCGGCCACCGCGCAGCCGCAGAGCGCCGCCGCGGCCGCGCCCGACTGCAGCGCCGCCTTCCGCATCGAGCAGAAGCTCGCCAGCGGCACCACCTGGCGGATGTGCTGGCGTTACGACAGCATGGCCGGCCTCGTCCTGGACGACATCACCTACCAGCCCAAGGGTGAGCCCGCCCCGATCAAGGTCCTCAACAGCGCCCGGCTCGGCCAGATCCACGTCCCGTACGACGACGGACGGGCCGAGTACGACGACCTGACCGGCCAGGACTTCGCCAAGGACCTGATGAACCTGGCGCCCGCCGAATGCCCCGGCGGCACCATCAAGACCGTCAAGATCCCGGACCCCTACCCGGACCAGAACCCCAACGTCAAGGGCCTGTGCACCACCACCCGGTCCCGCGGACACGCCTACCGCATGCAGGGCGACACCGCGAACAAGGTCTACCAGGCCCAGGGCAAGGACTTCCTCGTCTACACGGTCAACCAGGTCGGCTGGTACGAGTACATGACCGAGTTCCGGTTCCAGGACGACGGCACCATCAACATGAACGTCGGCGCCACCGGCACCCTCTCGCCGTTCGACTACGACGCGGGCGACGGCAAGGGCTGGCCCATCGGCAAGGGCGCCGCCAAGGACAAGGCCACCAGCCACACCCACAACGTCTTCTGGCGGCTCGACTTCGCCCTCGACGGCTCCACCAAGAACCGGGTCGAGCAGTACGACTCCACGCTCACCCCGCGCGGCGCGGACACCCCCACCGTCAAGACCACCCGCACCAAGGTCACCAAGGAGCTCGCGGGCGACGCCAAGACCTACCGCTGGTGGCGGATGGTCAGCGCGACCGGCAAGAACAAGGACAACCACGCGCGGTCCTACGAGTTCGTCCCCGGCCCCACCACCCGCTACCCGGGCCGCAGTTACACCAAGCACGACATCTACTTCACCCAGTACGACAAGTGCGAGCTGTTCTCCAGCAACAACCCGCGCTGTGACCGCGACCACCCCAAGTCCGTGGACAAGTGGGTCAACGGCCAGACGCTCACGCACCCGGTCGCCTGGGTCAACGTCGGCTTCCACCACATCGCCCGCGACGAGGACCAGCAGCCGATGCCGGTCCACTGGCAGGGCTTCTCGATCGTCCCGCGCGACGTCACCGCTATGAATCCGCTCACTCCGGCGGACCTCGCCGGGCAGAACGGCAACTACACAGGCGGTAGTTGAGAAACGACCCTGTCCATCCGGCTGCACCGCCGACCACTCCCGGAGTACCCTTCCTTGATCGTTGGCACGGGGAGAGCTCGGGGGAGCGGAAGGCGGTGCGCGGGTGGGCTCGGGAGGGCTGGAGTTGCCCCCTGGTGACGAGGGTCACGAGGGGAACTCCGCAGACGTCCCGCCCGGCACGGTGTCGCTGGCCCGGCCCATGGACGCCGCCGGTTCCATCGGGCCGGAGCTGGACTGGGACGCCGACGCCTGGCGCGAGGTGCGTACGCGCGCCCAGCGAGCCGGCCGGGCCTACATCTGGCTGAACCTGGTCGAACAGCGGCTGCGCGCGGTCGTGGCCGCTGTTCTGCGTCCCATCTACGAACCCGTCCACGGCGACGACTGGGTGGTGGCCGCCGCCGGGCCCGCCGGCCAGGAATGGGTGCAGCGCGCGGTCGCCGTACGCGAAGTCAGCCGCCGCAAGGGCTACTTGCTCGATCCGGCCGACGACAACGTCCTCAGTTTCCTCACGCTGCCGCAGCTGCGGGAGCTGATGGTGCAGCACTGGCCCTGCTTCGAGCCCTACGTCGACGAGCGCCGGGACGTCGAACTCGCCCTGGACGAGCTGGAAGTGACCCGGAACGTCGTCTCCCGCAACCGGGCCCTGTCCGAGGCCGTCCTCGGCCAGGCCGAACGGGCCTCGGCGCGGCTCCTGGAGATACTCGGCGCGGGCGGCGACGTCCCCTCCGCGCGCCGGCTCCCCGTGGACGCGGTCGAGGACCTCGTCGGCGACCGGTACGCGGACGTGGTCGCCGTACACCCCGACCGGGTGCGGCTGCTGCGCCAGTTCCCCGCCGAGGACATCTTCGGCGGCGCCCGCCGCCTCGACGCGGTCGGCATCGGACTCAACCTCCTCGTGCAGAACTTCTCCGGCCGGCGCCTGGTGCGGCTCGCCGAGGCGGGCTGCCGGGTGCGGCTGCTGTTCCTGAACCCCGCCTCCAGCGCCGTCAAGCGGCGCGAGCGGGAACTCGGCATGAAACGCGGCGAGTTGAGCCGGGCCGTCGAGATGAACATCCTCCACATGCGCCGGGTGCGCTCCCGGCTGCGCGACCCGGGCGCCTTCGAGATCCAGGTCTACGACGAGACGCCGCGCTTCGCCGCCTACCTCGTCGACGGCGACGGCACGGACGGGGTCGCCGTCGTGCAGTCCTATCTGCGGCGGTCGCGGGGGATGGAGGCACCGGTGCTGGTGCTGCGCAACGGGAACAAAGTCGTCAAACCGGGCGAGATCGACGAGAGCGGTCTCTTCCCGACGTATCGCGAGGAGTTCGAGACGGCTTGGGCGGATTCGCGGCCGGTGTCGTGAACGTCCCCCGTGGAGCGGGAACCGGAACGCGATCCTCTGATTGTCAGTGGCGCATGGGATCGTGGAGACCACTGGGGGAAAGCACCACCAAGAAGGGGGACCGCCCATGGGCTGGCACCGGGAGCTGCTGATCGGCTTCGACCTGGAGACGACCGGGACCGATCCGCGCGAGGCGCGCATCGTCACGGGGGCCGTGATCGAGGTGAGGGCCGGGCAGGTCATGGGCCACCGCGAGTGGCTCGCCGATCCGGGCGTGGAGATCCCGGCGGACGCGGTCGCGGTCCACGGCATCAGCAACGAACACGCGACCGCCGAGGGCAGGCCGGCCGACCAGGTCGCCGACGCCATCGCGGACGTGCTGGCGACCTACTGGAAGGCGGGCGTCCCGGTCGTCGCCTACAACGCGGCCTTCGACCTGACCCTGCTCTCCGCGGAACTCCACCGCCACGGCCTGCCGTCCCTGCGCGACCGCCTCGGCGGCATCGACCCGGCCCCGGTCGTCGACCCGTACACGATCGACCGCGCCGTCGACCGCTACCGCCGCGGCAAGCGCAACCTCGAAGCCGTCTGCGGGGAGTACGGAGTCCCGCTCGACTCCGCCCACGACGCCTCCGCCGACGCCCTCGCCGCGGCCCGCCTCGCCGGCGCGATAGCCGACCGCCACCCCAAGATCGCCGCCCTCGGCCCGGCCGACCTGCACCGCAGCCAGATCACCTGGTACGCGGAATGGGCGGCCGACTTCCAGAACTTCCTGCGCCGCAAGGGAGAGACGGACGCCGTGGTGGACGGGACGTGGCCGCTGCGGGAGCTGACGGCGGACGAGACGGTCTGACCCGTCCCGCCCCACGCTCAGAACGGATACCAGCGCACGGTCTCGTCCCCGTCCCTGAGCGACGCCACCCGCCGCTCGAACTCCGCCAACGCCCGCGGGTTGCTCGGCGCGTGCTGGGCCACCCAGGCGCAGCTCGCCGTCTCCCGGGCGCCCCGGAGCACCGAGCAGCCCTCCCACGCGCGCACGTCCCAGCCGTACGCCTCGGTGAAGTCGTCGTAAGCCGCCGCCGGCAGCCCGTACCGGTCCCGGGACAGCGCCATCACCACCAGGTCGTGCTCGCGCAGGTCCGCGGAGAAGGTCTCCAGGTCGACCAGGACGGGACCGTCGGGGCCGACATGCACATTGCGGGGGAGCGCGTCGCCGTGGATGGGGCCGCGCGGAAGGTGCGGGGTGAGCGCGGCGGCGGCCGTCGCGAAGCCGTCCCGGCGCTCCCGCAGATACGCCGCGTCCGCGGGGTCGATCGCGTCGCCCGCGAGCCGCAGCCAGCGTTCCACACCGCCCAGCAGCTCGCGGGGCGGCAGTTCGAAGGAAGGGGAGGGCAGGGCGTGGACGACCCGTAGCAGTTCGGCCAAATCCCGGGGCTCGGCGGGCCGTACGGCGTCGGGCATCCGGTGCCACACCGTCACCGGGTGCCCCGCGACGAGCAGGGGCTTCGGCTCGGCCGCCCGTACCGCGGGCACCTCCGCCTCGGCGAGCCACAGCGCGATGTCCAGCTCCCGGCGCGCCCGGTCCAGGAGTTCGGCGTCCCGGCCCACCTTCACGACCAGGTCACCGGCGGCGAACACGGCGTTCTCGCCGAGCGCCAGCAGCCGCGCCTCCCCGGCCGCCCCGGGCAGCACCGCCGCCTCGGCCAGCACCTCGCGCGCCCGTGCCTCGTCCATCGTCCCGCCTCCGTGTCCCGTTCCCGCCGCTGTGCGTGCGCACCGCGCACACCGGGCGTCGAGTTCCCGCCATCCGACGCCCAGTCTCGCATTCGTACAGGTCGGACGGTGTGCACGGTGCCTTGACGGCGCACACCCCCTTCACGACCATGACCGGGGCCCGTCGGCCCCCGGAGCGTCCCGAGCCGCTAAGGAGCCGATCACGTGACATCGCTGACCGCGACGAAGCGGTCGACGCGGGGTGCGCCACGCGCCGAGAGGGGCCGCGGGGCGGTGGACCGCGGCGCCTGGTTCCTGGTGCTGCCCGCGCTGATCCCGATCCTCGTCCTGAGCGTCGGACCGCTGCTCTACGGCATCCTGCTGGCGTTCACCGACGCCCAGTCGGGGCGCACCCGGTCCACCCAGTGGATCGGCGGCCTCAACTTCCAGGACCTGCTGCACGACACGCTGTTCTGGGAGTCGTTCCGGATCGGCCTGGTGTGGGCCGTCGGGGTGACCGTGCCCCAGTTCCTGCTGGCGCTCGGCCTCGCGCTGCTGCTCGACGAGGACCTCAGACTGCGCTGGCTGGCCCGCGCGCTGGCGATCGTCCCGTGGGCCATGCCGGAGGTCGTCGTCGGTGTCATGTGGCGGCTCGTCTACAACCCGGACGCGGGCGTCCTCAACGAGACCCTGCGCGACCTCGGCCTCGGCGACGGCCGGGACTGGCTCGCGGGCCTGTCCACCGCCCTGCCCGCCGTCATCGTCGTCGGCGTGTGGGCCGGCATGCCGCAGACGACGGTCGCCCTGCTCGCCGGCCTCCAGAACACCCCGCGCGAACTCCACGAGGCGGCGGCGATGGACGGCGCGGGCGCCTGGCGCCGGTTCCGCACGGTCACCTGGCCCGCCCTCCGGCCGGTCGCGCTCGCGATCACGGCGCTCAACTTCATCTGGAACTTCAACTCCTTCGCCCTGGTCTACGTCCTGACCAGCGGCGGACCCGGCGGCCGTACCCGGCTGCCCATGCTGTTCGCCTACGAAGAGGCCTTCCGCTACGGCCAGTTCGGCTACGCGGCGGCCATGGGATGCGTGATGGTCGCCGTGATCTCGGTGCTGCTCGCCGTCTTCCTGGCGGGCCGGCTGAAGGGCGGTGACGAGGCATGAGGACCAGCACCACGGGCCGCGTCGGGCAGTACGCCGCCCTGCTCGCCTATCTCGTCTTCCTCGCCTTCCCGTTCCTCTGGCTGCTCTCCGTCGCCTTCAAGTCCCCCCGGGAACTGGGCAGCCTGCACCCCACCTGGATCCCGAGGGACCCCACCCTCGACAACTTCCGGCAGGCCTTCGACGAACAGCCGCTGCTGCGCGCCGCGGGCAACTCCCTGCTCGCCGCGCTCGGCGCCGCGCTGATCGCCGTACTGATCGCGACACCGCTCGCGTATGTGATGGCCCGGCGGCGCAGCCTGCTCGCGCGGGCGGCGACCGGGTGGGTGGTGGTCAGCCAGGCGTTCCCGCTGGTGCTGGTGATCATCCCGCTGTTCCTGGTGCTGAAGAACCTGCGGCTGATCGACTCGCTGTTCGGGCTGGTGCTGCTGTACGTGGTGTGGGCGCTGCCGTTCGCGCTGTGGATGCTGGTCGGCTATGTGCGGGCGGTGCCCGAGGAGTTGGAGCAGGCGGCGGCCGTCGACGGCGCCGGGCGGCTGCGGACGCTGGTGTCGGTGACCGCGCCGCTACTGGCGCCGGGGATCGTGGCGACGGCGCTGTTCGCGTTCATCACCGCGTGGAACGAGTTCTTCTTCGCGCTGGTCCTGCTGAAGACCCCGGAGAAACAGACCCTGCCGGTCGTCCTCACCCATTTCATCGGCGCGGAGGGTGTCGCCGACCTGGGCCCGCTGGCCGCCGCCGCGTTCCTCGCGACACTGCCCTCGCTGGTCGTCTTCGCCCTCATCCAGCGGCGGATCACCAGCGGCATGCTCGCCGGGGCGGTGAAGAGCTGATGCGGACGAAAGCGATCCTGGTCCTCTTGTTCCTGCTGACGGCCTGCACCGGCGGCGGCGGAACCTCCGACGACGGCACGGTCACCCTGCGCTTCCAGTCCCTGGCCTGGCAGGAGGAGTCCGTCGCGGCCAACAAGCAGCTGGTGAAGGAGTGGAACGCGACCCACCCGGACGTCAAGGTCGAGTACGTCCAGGGCAGTTGGGACAGCGTCCACGACCAGCTGCTCACCTCCTTCGAGGGCGGCGAGGCCCCCGACATCATCCATGACGCCTCCGACGACCTCGCGGACTTCGCCTACGGCGGCTATCTCGCCGACCTGACCGACCTGCTGCCCGCCCGGCTCAAGTCCGACATCCCGCGGCGCAGTTGGGAGACGACGACCTTCGGGGACGGGATCTACGGCGTGCCGTTCCTCCAGGAGCCACGGGTGATTGTTGCCAACGCGAAGTGGCTGAAGGAGTCCGGCGTGCGCGTCCCGACGCCGGACAGGCCCTGGAGCTGGCCCGAGTTCCGGCGGATCACCGAGGAGCTCAGCGGCGACGGGACGTACGGCGTCGCCTGGCCGCTCAAGGAACCCGTCTCGGCCACCCTCAACCTGTCCCTGTCGGCGGGCGGACAGCTCTTCCACCGGGGTGCCGACGGCAAGGTGACCATCCGGTTCGGGAAGGGCGACGAGGTCGTCCCGCGGACCATCCACGACCAGGCGAACACCGACCACAGCGCCTCGCCCACCACCCTGGGCAGCGGCGGCTCCGACACCCTGCCCGGCTTCTTCGGCGGCAAGTACGCGATGGTCCCGCTCGGCTTCTCCTACCGCCAGCAGATCGCGCAGCAGGCGCCGAAGGGCTTCGAGTGGCAGGTGCTGCCCGCGCCGGCCGGCGCCGACGGACTCAGTCAGGGCGTCAGCCCGCAGACGCTGTCCGTCGCCGAGGACAGCCCGCACCAGAAGGAGGCCGTCGCGTTCGTCGACTTCCTGCTCCGGCCGAAGAACATGGTGCGCCTCGCGCTCGGCGACTGGATGCTGCCCACCGGCACCCAGGCCCTGAAGGACCCCGCCCTGCACACCGCCGAGAACGGCTGGGCCACCGGCACCGCCCTCGCCGCCCACCTGCGCTCGGCGCCCGCCCAGTCCGTGCGCGGTTACCCCGAGTGGAAGGACAAGGTCGCCACCCCGGCGTTCCAGGAGTACTACAGCGGCGCGATCGGCCTCGACGAGCTGCGCGCACGCCTGGAGAAGGACGGCAACCTCGTCCTCGCCCGCTACCAGCGCTGAAGCGAAGCCGGCGAAATTCGGTTGTCGGCTCCGGCGGACCGCGCCTAGCGTGCCGTCCGTGGGAGCCTTCAACGCGATCATCAACTCCGGTCACGGCCGGGGCTGCACGCACTCCATCCGGATGCGTCGCTGCCTCGGAGCCCTGACCGGCCCGGGGAGCGGCGCCCGCTGACGCGGCGGTGACCCACCCTCGCTTTTTCCCTCTGTCTTCCGGTCAGGGCCTTCGGCTGCCCATCCCACCTTTCCCGGAAGACAAGGACCCCAGGCCATGGCCCGGCCCACGCGCGTCTCCCGCGCGCTCTCGCAGAACTTCCTCACCGACCGTGCCACCGTCGAACGCATCGCCCGACTCGCCGTACCGCAGCCCGGAAGGACCCCTCTGCTGCTCGAAGTGGGCGCAGGGAAAGGCGCGTTGACGGCCGCGCTCGCCCCACGCTGCCGACAACTGCACGCCTACGAGATCGACCCGCGCCTGCTCCCAGGGCTGCGTGCCCGCTTCGCGCGGACACCTCACGTGCGGATCGTGCACGGCGACTTCCTCGCCGCACCGCCACCCCGCACCCCGTTCGCCGTCGCGGGCAACGTCCCCTTCTCCCGCACCGCCGACATCGTCGACTGGTGCCTGCGCGCCCCGCACCTCACCGACGCCACCCTGCTCACCCAGCTGGAGTACGCCCGTAAACGCACGGGGGACTACGGGAGTTGGACGCTGCTGACCGTCCGCAGCTGGCCGCGTCACGAGTGGCGGCTGGTCGGGCGCGTGGACCGGAGCAGGTTCCGCCCCAGGCCGCGCGTCGACGCCGGGATCGTCCGCATCGAGCGCCGCCGCGCACCGCTCCTCGACCGTGCCGGGTACGCGAGCTGGTGCCGGCTGGTCGAGCTCGGCTTTTCCGGCGTCGGCGGCAGCCTCCATGCCTCGCTGCGGGGCGCGTACCCACGACGTCAGGTCGACGCGGCGTTCAGGGCGGCGGGCCTCGACAGGGACGCCCTGGTCGGGGAGGTGTCTCCGGCGCGGTGGCTGCGGCTGCACACGCGGCTTAATGAATTGCACGAGACGTCTCGTCTCGTTTAGCCTCGACGGCATGACCACTCCCGCACACATCGCCATGTTCTCCATCGCCGCCCACGGCCACGTGAACCCGAGCCTCGACGTCATCCGTGAGCTCGTCGCACGCGGCCACCGGGTGACGTACGCGATCCCGCCGGTGTTCGCGGAGAAGGTCGCCGCGACCGGCGCCGAGCCCAAGCTCTGGAACTCCACCCTGCCCGGGCCCGGCGCCGACCCGGAGGAATGGGGCAGCACCCTCCTCGACAACGTCGAACCCTTCCTCGCCGACGCCATCCAGGCGCTCCCACAGCTGATCGAGGCGTACGAGGGGGACGAACCGGACCTCGTCCTGCACGACATCACCTCCTACCCGGCCCGAGTGCTCGCCCACCGCTGGGGCGTGCCCGCGGTCTCGCTCTCGCCGAACCTCGTGGCCTGGGAGGGCTACGAGGAGGAGGTCGCCGAGCCGATGTGGGCGGAGCCGAAGAAGACCGAGCGGGGGCAGGCGTACTACGCCCGCTTCCAGGGCTGGCTGGAGGAGAACGGGATCACCCTGCACCCCGACCCGTTCGCCGGCCGGCCCGACCGGTCGATCGTCCTCATCCCCAAGGCCCTTCAGCCCCACGCCGACCGGGTCGACGAGCGCGTCCACTCGTTCGTCGGCGCCTGTCAGGGCGACCGCGGCGCCGAGGGGGAGTGGCAGCGGCCCGCCGGCGCGGACAAGGTCGTGCTCGTGTCGCTCGGGTCGGCCTTCACCAAGCAGCCCGGCTTCTACCGGGAGTGCGTGAAGGCCTTCGGCGATCTGCCCGGCTGGCATCTGGTGCTCCAGATTGGCGCGAGCGTGGACCCGGCCGAGCTGGGGGACGTTCCCGCGAACGTCGAAGTGACCTCGTGGGTCCCGCAGTTGGCGGTGCTGAGGCAGGCCGACCTGTTCGTCACCCACGCCGGCGCCGGCGGCAGCCAGGAGGGCCTCGCGACCGGCACGCCGATGATCGCCGTACCGCAGGCCGTGGACCAGTTCGGCAACGCGGACATGCTCCAGGCGCTGGGCGTGGCCCGGCGGGTCCCCACCGAGGAGGCCACCGCCGAGACCCTGCGGGACCTGGCCCTCGCGCTCGTCGACGACCCCGAGGTCGCCCGGCGGCTGAAGGACATCCAGGCCGGGATGGCCGAGGAGGGCGGTACGCGGCGGGCAGCCGACCTCATCGAGGCCGAACTGCCCGCCCGGTAAGGCCCGGCAGGGGAATGCGCAGGGCCCGTTGGCTCCCCGGTGACCAACGGGCCCTGCGCCGTGCCGCGGGCGGTCGCGCCCGGGCAGGTTCCTGCGGAGGTGTCACACCCGGGCGGGCTCCTCCACCTCGTGCGCCACGACGTCCGCCGCCTCGTCGTGCGTGAGGTCGGGCAGCCGGTCCAGCCACTTCGGCAGGTACCAGTTGCGCTCGCCGAGCAGCGCCATGACCGCCGGGAGCAGCACACCCCGGATGATCGTCGCGTCGACGAGCACCGCCGTCGCCAGGCCCACACCCATCTGCTTCATGGACTGCATGGACAGCGTCCCGAAGATCGCGAACACGGCGACCATGATGACGGCGGCGCTGGTGACGACGCCGGCCGTGGTGACCACGCCGTGCTGGATCGCGTCCTTGGTCGTACGGCCCTTCAGCCGGGCCTCACGGATGCGCGAGACCACGAACACGTGGTAGTCCATCGACAGGCCGAACAGGATCACGAAGAGGAACAGCGGCAGCCAGGAGATGATCGCGCCGACGCCCTCCGCGCCCACCAGGGACGCGCCCCAGCCGTGCTGGAAGACCGCGACGAGGATGCCGTACGCCGCACCCACCGACAGCAGGTTCAGCACGATCGAGGTGATCGCGATCGTCAGCGAGCGGAAGGACAGCAGCATCAGCAAGAAGGCGAAGACCACCACGAAGGCGAAGACCGGGACGACCGCGCCGGTCAGCTGGTCGTTGAAGTCCTTCGACCCGGCGACCTGACCGCTGATCGGTGCCTGGAGGCCGTCCACCTTGCCGAGGGTCGCGGGCCGCACCTCGTCGCGCAGCTTCTCCAGGCTGGCGCCCGCCTTGTCGAGGTCGGAGCCGCCGACGAGCGGGACGTAGACGAAGGCGAGGTTCTGCTTCTCGTGCAGCTTGATCTCGACCGGGCCGCGTGACGCACCCGAGGCGACCGCCTGCTCCTTGAAGTCGGCGAGCGCGTTCTGCACGTCCGCGGAGTTGATGTTGTCCGCCTTGACGATGACCTCGGCCGGCTCGGAGCCGCCGGGGAAGGCCTTGTTGACGCGGTCGTAGGTCTGCACGATGGGCAGCGAGTCGCCGAACTCCTGGTCCAGCGTGAGGTTCTGGGTCTTCATGCCGACCGCGGGCGCCGCGATCGCGAGCAGCGCGCCGGCCGCCACGACGACGGAGACCATCGGCCGCTTCAGCACCCCACTGAGGACGGCCGTCCAGAGCCGGCTCTCGCCGTTGCCCGTGCGCTTGCGGCGCCGCAGGAACGGGATACGGCCCTTCTCGACCCGCTCGCCCAGCAGGGACAGCAGCGCGGGCAGCACCGTGATGGAGCCGATCATGGCGACGGCGACGACGATCAGCGAGGCCAGGCCCATCGCCTCGAAGTCGGCGATCCCGGTGAACAGCATGCCCGCCATCGCCACGCACACCGTGACACCGGAGACGATGATCGCGCGGCCACTGGTGGCGGCGGCGATCCGCAGCGCGGTCTGGGCGTCCCGCCCGGCCTCGCGCTCCTCGCGCTCCCGGCGCAGATAGAACAGGCAGTAGTCGACGCCGACGGCCAGACCGACCAGCAGCATCACGGAGTTGGCGACATCGCCCATCGGCATGACGTGACTGATGACGCCCATCAGGCCCATCGTCGCCATGATCGCCGTGAGCGCCAGGGCCACCGGCAGCAGCGCCGCGACCAGCGCGCCGAACGCGATCAGCAGGATGCCGAGCGCCACGGGCACGGCCGAGTACTCGGCCTTCTGGAAGTCGTCGCCGAATGCGTCGTCGAACGTCTTCTGCATGCTGGCGCCGCCGATCTCCTCGATCCGCAGGTCGCCGTGGTCCTTCTGGACCTTCGCCACGGCGTCCAGCACGGGTTCGACCCGCTCGCCAGCCGTCTCCGCGTCGCCCTTCATGTCGAACTGCACGAGCGCGCTGCGGCCGTCCTTGGAGACGGTGTCCGTGTCGTACGGCGAGGTGACGTCCGTGACCTTGCCGGTCGCGTCGACCGCCTGGACGACGGCGTTCACCGCGGCGCGGAACTGGGCGTCCGTCGCCTTGAGCCGGCCGTCCTTGGCCTGGACGAGCACCGTCTCACCGGCGGGCTCCTCGATACCGGCGTCCTTCACGATCCGCGCGGCGGTGTGGGTCTCGCCCTTCAGACCCTCGCTCTCGTCGACGTCGACCCGGCCCGCCGCCGAACCGAGTCCCATGGCCAGGACCACGAACAGCACCCAGATGCCGACCGCGGCCCAGCGGTGCCGGGCACTCCAGCCGCCGGCCCGGGCCGCCAGGCCCCGCACCCTTGTTTCTCCGTTCCCCATGACGGGCTTGCCCCCTCGACAACGGTCGCGGCCCCCTGCCGCCACCTTTCGTTTCGAAGGTATGGGCCGGATAAACCCGTCACGTCGTGCTGCCCGGTGAAGTGCAGGTGAGCGGCTCGTCCTCGCGGACCAGGGCCGTCTCCGCACTGGGGAGGAGTATGTCCCCTACAACTACACACGGTCGTCCTATGGTGAGCGCATGACGACGTATGCGGCGCTGCTGCGCGGGATCAACGTGGGCGGCGCGAAGAAGGTCCCGATGGCCGACCTGCGCACCCTGATGGACGGCCTCGGCCACTCAGGGGTGCGGACCTACCTCCAGAGCGGCCAGGCGGTCTTCACCGCCGACCACGGAGACGAGGAATCCCTCGCGGCCGAACTCACCGCCGCGATCGAGAAGCACTTCGGCTTCTCCGTCGACGTCATCGTCCGCGACCACGCCTACCTCGCCGCGATCGCCGACGACTGCCCCTTCCCGGCGGCGGAGTTGGAGGCGAAACAGCTCCATGTCACCTACTTCTCGCAGGCGGTCGACGCGGACCGCTTCGCCGGCATCGATCAACAGGCCTTCCTCCCCGAGGAGTTCCGCCTCGGCGACCGCGCCCTGTATCTGTACGTCCCGGACGGCCTGGGCCGCTCCAAACTCGCCGAGCAACTCGCCAAGCCCCGCGTGAACAAGGGCCTGACCGCCACGAGCCGCAACTGGAACACCGTGCTCAAGCTGGTGGAGATGACCGCAGCAGAGTGACCTGCCGGACGCCGGCGTAGGTCGTGTACGAGGTGATCTCATCCGGCACGGCTACCGGCTCCCCGCCGCGTCCGTGAGGGCGAGGTCCTGGAGAAGCCGCGCGGATGTCGTAGCCGAAACGCGGTCCCTGGAGCCGGTGGATGATCAACCGGCGAACCAGCGAAGCGAGTTGGCCTGCGCCGAGGACCCTGATCCTTTACCCAGGGGCAAGGTCAACTGTGCGAGGCTCGAAGCATGCGCTACATCATCATCGGGGCAGGAGCGGTCGGAGGCGTCGTCGGTGGGCGGCTCGCGGGGGCGGGGTGCGAGGTCGTGCTCGTGGCGCGGGGCGCGCACCAGGCGGCGTTGCGTGAGGGCGGGCTGCGACTCCGGGTGCCCGACGGCGAGTTCACCCATCGGCTGCCCGTCGTCGAGGGACCGGCCGAACTCGGCGAACTGCGCGCCGACGACGTGCTCGTCCTCGCCGTGAAGACCCAGGACAGCGAGGCCGCACTGCGGACCTGGGGGCCGGCCCCGGTCGCCGGCGGGGGCACGGCCGCCGAGCGGCTGCCGCTGGTCTGCGCGCAGAACGGCGTGGAGAGCCAGCGGCTGGCCCTGCGGACGTTCCGCAGGGTGTACGGCGTCTGCGTCTGGCTGCCCTGCACGCTCGTCGAGCCCGGCGTCGTCAGCGCCGCCGGCGCCCCGCTCACCGGCATCCTCCACCTCGGCCGCCACCCCCACGGCACCGACGAGACCGCCCGCCTGATCGCCGCCGACCTGGAGAAGTCCCACTTCGAGGCGCCGGTCGTGCCGGACGTGGCCCGCTGGCAGTACGCCAAGCTGCTCGCCAACCTCGTCAACGCGGTGGAGGCCGTCAGCGGTCCCGTGGCCGGGGAGGACGCGGAAGGGCTCGCCGCACGCGTACGGGCCGAGGGCGCGGCCGTTCTCGACGCCGCCGGTATCGCGTACGCCGGCGCCGAGGAGCAGCGCGCGGCCCGCGGCGACAAGGTCACCCTCGTCCCCCTCGACGGCGTCCCCCGCGGCGGCGGTTCCTCCTGGCAGTCCCTGAACCGCGGCACCGGCACCATCGAGGCCGACTATCTGAACGGCGAGATCGCGCTCCTCGGCCGCCTGCACGGCGTCCCGACCCCGCTCAACGACCTGCTCCAGCGGCTCGCCAACACCTTCGCGCGGGAGCACCGGGCGCCGGGGTCGATGCCGGTGGGGGAGCTGGTGCGGCTGGCGGAGGAAGCCGTGGCCCCTTCCGAAGCGGCCTGACACGGACCAAGTGGACCACTCAAGCGGCGCTTGATTGGACCAGGACACTGGGCCAATGACCCCTTACCGTCGATGCCATGACCACCGCAGAACCCACCCGCGTCGACTTCTGGTTCGACCCCGCCTGCCCCTTCGCCTGGATCACCTCCCGCTGGCTGCTGGAGGTCGAGCGGGAGCGTCCCCTCGACCTCCGCTTCCACGCCATGAGCCTGTACCTGCACAACATCGGCAACGAACTCCCGGACTGGTACCGGGAGTTGGTGGACAAGTCGATCGGCCCGGTGCGGGTCGCCGTGGCCGCCGCGGAACGCCACGGCGAGAAGGTGCTCCGTGACCTCTACACGGCCTTCGGCACCCGTATCCACGAACGGAGGCAGGAGGACTTCGACGCCGTCGTCACCGAGTCCCTCGCCGAACTCGGGCTCGGGACCGATCTCGCCGCCGCCGCGCACGACACCGCGTACGACGAGGCCGTCCGCCGCAGCCACGAGGCGGGCGTCGAGCCCGACTCCGGCGGCTACGTGGGCACGCCCACGCTGCACGTCGACGGCACGGTGTGGTTCGGGCCCGTGCTGCGGGCGATCCCGCGAGGCGCCCGGGCGGCGCGACTCTTCGACAGCTTCCGTGTGTTGGCGACCGACCCGGACTTCTTCGAGCTCAAGCGCACCCGGACCGGAGGCCTCAGCTTCGACTAGGCCTGGTCGCCCCGCCACTCCCCGTTCCGCAGCGCCCACCTCACCGCCGGGCTCACCGCGAGGCCCGCGAGGGCGAACAGGACACCGAGGATCGCCCAGCCCGCCCTGCCGTGCTGGATCGCGGTCACCGTGACCAGGGCGGGGCCCGCCATCATGCCCGCCGACATGCCCGCGCCGAACACGCCCTGGTAGACACCGTGGACGCGGGCGTCGGCCAGCTCGTAGCCGAGGGTCCAGCCGCCCGCCGCCGACAGGACCTCGGCGAAGACCTGCACGATCGCGCCGACCGTCAGCGCCAGCACCGCCCACACCGGGGACAGGCCCGCCGACACCGCGTACGCCGCGCAGGCCACGGTGAGCAGCAGACCCGACCAGCGCATCGCCCTGACCGCGGTGGGGACTTGGGAGGCGCTGCGGGCCACCCGCACCTGAAGCAGCGCCACCAGCACACAGTTGAGGATCATCAGCAGGGCCGCCGTCCAGCGCGGTGCCTCGGTCCGCTCCACGATCCACAGCGGCAGCCCGACCTCCGACAGCGTGTACTGCACGACGAGGATCGCGTTCAGCACCGTCACCGCGAGGAACGGCAGGTCGCGCACCGCACGCCAGCGGTCGGCCGCCGGAGCGCCGGCCTCGGGGGCCTTGCGCTCCAGGGCGTGCGGGGCCAGCGGCAGCCGGGGCAGCAGCAGCGCGGGACCCGCGAACGACACCGCGTTGACCAGGATGACCGTCACATACGCGCCTCTCGTGTCGAGTTGCAGGGCGATCGCGCCGAACGCGCCGCCCACGCCCATGAAGACGTTGGTGATCATCCGCAGATACGCCCGCGCCTCCACCCGGGTCGCGGCGGGCAGCACGTCGGCGTAGATGGCGCCCTGCACCCCGCGGCTCGCCATCTGGAGCCCGGTGGCGCAGACCACCGCGACGAGGAAACCGACGTACGAGTGCACGAACACGTACGCGGCCGTCGCCACGCCCGTCCCGGCCCACAGCCACGCCCCCACGCGCCGGGCGCCCCACCGGTCCGCGGCCCGTCCGGCCGGCACCCCGGCCGCCACGCCGACCAGCCCCGCACCCGTCATGCCGAGGCCGACCGAGGTCGCGTCGAGGCCGACGATGCGGGTGAAGTACAGGACGCCGAGCGGGAAGTAGAGCCCGTTGCCCAGGGAGTTGGCGGCGGTCAGCAGGGTGGCGCGGCGCAGGGTGGGGTCGGTGGGGAGCCGGGAGGGCCGTAGCTCGGGTTCGACAGGCGTGGTGACGGGTGTCGTGGTCATGCGGACATCCCACCCGGCGGCGGCACCACGCCGACAATGATTTAGCGTGGCGCTCAATGATTGAGTTCCGCTTCGAGGTCGGTGACCTCGCCACCACCTCCTTCGCGTACTCCCCGCTCCAGGAGGCCGTGTTCTCGCTGCGCTGTCTGCACGACCCGGCCCGGTATCCCCATCACCGGCCCTGGCTGCGCCGCATCCGCCCGCGCCTGGACACGCTCGACCACGAGCTGCTCAGCGCGCTGACGGCCCCCTGGCTGTGGGTGCCGGACTGTCTGATGCCGCGCCCCGACCGGGCCCGCCCCGCCTTCGCCGACGAACTCGTACGGCTCGGCGCCACTCCGCCGGACCTGCTCGACGCCGACTTCCGGGCCGCCTACCGCCACGAGAACGCGCTGCCGCCGGTCGTCGCCCGCGGGCTCGCCGCGCCGGCCCGCTTCCTCGAACGCGTCGTCACGGCCCTCGACGCCTACTGGCACACCTGTCTGGCACCGGACTGGTGGCCCCGCTTGCAGAGCATCATGGAGGCCGACCTCGCCCACCAGGCCCGGGTGCTCGCCGAGCAGGGCGCCGGGGCGCTGTTCGCCGGACTCGACCGGCGGCTCAGCTGGGTGGACGGCCAACTGCTCCTGTCCACCGACGACTTCATGCTCCAGGCACCCTGGACCGACATGAGCATCGCCGGACGCGGACTGGTCCTGCTGCCGTCACTGTTCGCCCGTGGCGCCCAGCCCCTGATCGACCCCACCCGGCCGCCCACGATCATCTATCCGGCCCGGGGCAGGGCCACGCTCTCCGAGGAACCGCCGCCGGTCACCGGCGACGCCCTGGTCCGCCTCCTCGGCCGCCCCCGCGCCCGCCTCCTCCTGCTCCTCGCGGAACCGGCCTCGACGACCGAACTGGCCCACCGCCTGAAGGTGACGCCGGGCGCGGTGAGCCAGCACCTCACGGTGCTCTACGACGCGGGACTGCTCAGCAGGACGCGCAACGGAAGAGTCGTACGGTACGCGCGCACGGAGTTGGGCGACCAGCTCTGCCGTTAGGCACCGAGCGCGGCCAACACCGGCCGGCGTGCCGCCTCGTACCGCTCCACCAGCACCCGCGCCACCTCCGCGGACGCCCCGAGCACATCCCCCAGCACATCCGCGTCCACCGCGCCTCGCGCGATCCGGTCTGGCAGGAATCCGGGCGCGAGGACGTACGGCGCGACGGCCACCCGGGAGCAGCCCATCTCCCTCAGCTCCCGTACCGCGTCCTCGGTCCGGGGCAGTGCGGCGGAGGCGAACGCAGGTCGCACGGCGCACCAACCGGTGTGCCGCCACTCCCGCGCGATGTCTGCGATCACTGCGATCGCCTCCGGGTCCGTGGACCCCGCCGAGGCCAGCACGACCCCGGTCGAGGATTTGTCGGCGGGCGTCAACCCCGCCTCGTACAGGCGCCGTTCGAGCGCGGACAGCAGCAGCGGCGACGGGCCGAGCACCTCGGCCTGCCGGATCCGCAGCTGCGGCGGCGCGTCCCGCAGTACCGCCGGGATGTCCGCCTTCGCGTGGAACGCGCGGGTCAGCAGGAGGGGAAGGGCGACGACCTCGCGTACACCCTCCGTCGCCAGCGACTCCAACACGCCCTGTACGGACGGGATGTTGAAGTCCAGGAAGCCCGTCTCCACCCGTACGTCCGGGCGCAGCGCGCGCACCCGGCGGACGAGGGCGTGCACCGTCGCGGCGTGCCGCGGATCGCGGCTGCCGTGGGCGATGACGAGAAGAACGGGCTTCCTGAACAACGGACTTACCCCTTCACCAGCAGGCCGCGGCTGCGCAGCACCCGCCGCTCCAGCGGGCTGAAGATCAGCAGGTCGACGGCGATGCCGACGAACAGGATCAGGAAGATCGCCTCGAAGATCATCGGCATGGAGCTGGCGTTGCGGCCGTTCTCCAGGAGCGCGCCGAGTCCGATGCCCAGGTCGGGCGAGGAGGCGATGATCTCGGCCGCCATCAGCGAGCGCCAGGAGAACGCCCAGCCCTGCTTCAGACCGGCGAGATAGCCGGGCAGCGCGGCCGGCAGCACGATGTGCCAGGCGCCCCTCCAGCCGGTCGCGCCCATCGTGCGGCCCGCCCGCAGGAACAGCGGCGGCACCTGGTCGATGCCGGAGACGAGACCGTTGGCGATGGAGGGGACCGCGCCGAGCAGGATCACCGCGTACATCATCGAGTTGTTCAGCCCCAGCCACAGCACGGCCGGCGGCACCCACGCCACCGACGGCAGTGACTGGAGGCCGGAGAGGACGGGCCCGATGGCCGCCCGGATGAACTTCACCCGGGCCACGACCAGCCCCAGCGGGGTGCCGATCGCCAGGGCCAGCAGGAAGCCGAGCAGACCGCGCTCGACGCTGGTCCAGATGTAGCCGAGGAGCTTGCCCTCCAGCCAGGCGTCCTTGAACTCGGCCGCCACGTCACCGGGGGAGGGCAGCTTGGTCGGGTCGGTGACGATGTTGAAGGAGATCAGCCCCTGCCAGATCACCAGCACCACGGCCGTCGCCACGAGCGGCGGGAGGATCTTGGTGCGGGCGGTCACGGAGAACGGCGTCCGTGTGGTGGCCGACGTCTCCAGGGCGTCCAGACCGGCCTCCAGACCGGCGGACCGCTCCCGCGTCTCGTCCGTCCGGGCCGTCTTCGTGTCACTGCTGGCCATGACGGCGGATCTCCCCACGCAGTTGATCGGTGATCTCAAGGGACAGTTCGGCCACGGGGGCGTCCTCGATGCGGCGCGGCTGCGGGATGGCGACCGTCCACTCGCGGGCGATCCGGCCCGGGCGCGACGACAGCAGGACGACCCGCTGCGCGAGCCGCACCGCCTCGCGCACGTTGTGCGTGACGAACAGGACGGACAGCCCCGTCTCCTCCCAGATCCGGGTCAGTTCGTCGTGCAGCACGTCCCGCGTGATCGCGTCCAGTGCCGCGAACGGCTCGTCCATGAGCAGCAGCCGGCTCTCCTGGGCCAGCGCCCGGGCGAGCGCCACACGCTGGCGCATACCGCCGGACAGCTCGTGCACCCGCTTGCCGTACGAGCCCTTGAGCCGGACCAGTTCGAGCAGTTCCTCGGCGCGCTCGCGCCGGTCGTTCTTCGCGACTCCACCCAGTTTCAGGGCGAGTTCGATGTTCTTGCCCGCGGTCAGCCACGGGAACAGGGCGTGCTCCTGGAACATCAGAGCCGGACGCCCGTCGGTCTTGATGCTGCCGGCGCTCGGGTCGTCGAGACCCGCCACCAGGTTGAGCAGCGTGGACTTGCCACAGCCCGAGGCCCCCAGGAGGGTGACGAACTCGCCCGGCGCGACATCGAGCGTGATGTCGTCGAGGACGAGCTGCTGCCCGGCGGGCCCGCCGAAGGACTTCGAGACGTGCTCGATGCGGGCGGCGTACTCGACTGACTCGGCCTGCTCGGCCTTGGCAACCGCGGTGGCCATGGTCGTCACCTCCTGGGAACTCTCGGGATCAGGGCTTACTTGACGCCGAGCCCGGCGTCGTCGACCGTGCTCTCGCCGTCGGCCTTGAGGACCTTGTTCAGCAGCGTGAGGTCATAGATGCCCTTGAGCAGCGGGTCCTCCAGCAGACCGGCCTTCACCGCGTGCTCCGCCTCGGTGTTGAGGGTGGAGGCCAGCGGGTCGTTGGTGAACTGGATGGACTTCCACGCCGGGTCCAGGACCTCGGCCGGCAGCGCCTTGCCGGAGTCGGCCTCCAGCTGCTTGTTCGCCGCCGCCTTCGCCTCGTCCGGGTTGGCGTTGATCCACTTGTTGGTCTCGACGGAGGCCTTCAGGACCGCCTCGACCGCCTTCGGGTGCTCCTTGAGGAACTTCTGCGACACGATGATGTTCGTGATCACGAACTTCTTGTCCGGCCACAGGTCGGACTCGTCGAGCAGCACCTTCGCGCCCTCGGCGACCAGCTTCGACGCGGTCGGCTCCGGCACCCAGGCGCCGTCGATGGAACCGGCCTTGTAGGCGTCCGGGGTGACCTTGTTGTCGGTGCGGATGACCGACACGTCGCCCTTGCCGCTCTCGGCGTCGACCTTCCAGCCCTGGTCCGCGATCCAGTTGAGGAACGCCACGTCCTGCGTGTTGCCGAGCTGCGGGGTGGCGATCTTCTTGCCCTTGACGTCCTTCAGGGACTTGATCTTCTTGGGGTTGACGACGAGCTTCACACCGCCGGACGCCGAACCGCCGATGATGCGCAGGTTGGTGCCCTTGGACTTGGTGTAGCCGTTGATCGACGGGGAGGGGCCGATCCACCCGATGTCGATGGAGCCCGAGTTGAGGGCCTCGATCTCGGACGGGCCGGCGTTGAAGACCTGGTACTTCGCCTCCGTGGCGCCGAGCTCCTTCTGGAAGTAGCCCTTCTGGTTGGCGACCAGCGCGGTGGCGTGCGTCAGGTTGCCGAAGTAGCCGATCTTGACGGAGTCGAGTCCGTCGATCTTCTTCGCGCCGGCGGCGACCTTGGCGGTGTCGTCGTCCTTGGCGTCGGACCCGTAGCCGCAGGCGGCGAGGGTGAGGAGAGGGAGCGCGGCTATGACCGCGAAGGTGCGGCGGAAGGCGTGTGTGGCAGGCACGGGAGGTGTTCCTCTCGGAGGCCCGGCGGTCACGGTCTCTCAGGTCGTGGCCGGGAGGTCGGCAGGTCTTCGTCGCTTCCGGGACGTCGGGTGGGGGGACAGGGCGCGCAAGCGGTGCGCGTACGTCATCGCGCACATCGCGCGACTCCGCCCTGTCCGCTGCCGAGGTCGCCGCTGCCGACGCGGCCGCCCTCCTTCGCGAACGTGGAGAAGTAGTCGGTGGAGTTCATGTCAGAAGTCCCACCCGTCGTCCTCGGCCGCGTCCTTGACGGGCTCGGGGGACGCGAACGACTCGCCGACCATGCCCGCGGTGAGCGTGGTGCCGTCGCTGGGGTCGATCAGGATGAACGAGCCCGTGCGCCGCGAGTCGGCGTAGGAGTCCACCGGCAGCGGTTCCGCGGTGCGGATCTTCACGCGGCCGATGTCGTTGGCGACGAGCTGTCCCGGGTGCGGGTGCAGGGACAGGTCGTCGAGCGTGAGACGGGACGGGATGTCCTTGACGATCGCCTTGACCGTGCGGGTGCCGTGCTTGAGCAGCACCCGGTGGCCGACGGTCAGCGGGGCGTCGGCCACGTGGCACACCGTCGCCTCGATGTCCTGGGTGGTCGGCGGCGCGTCCTTGCTGGGCACGATGAGGTCGCCGCGCGAGATGTCGATGTCGTCCTCCAGGAGGACGGTCACCGACTGGGTGGTCCAGGCGATGTCGACCGGCTCGCCGAGCAGGTCGATGGCGGCGATCTTCGAGGCGTGACCCGAGGGCAGCACCGTGACGGCCTCGCCGACGCGGAAGGAACCGGCGGCGATCTGACCGGCGTACCCCCGGTAGTCGGGGTGCTCGGCGGTCTGCGGGCGGATGACGTACTGCACGGGCAGGCGCGCGTGGCAGTGGCTCAGGTCGTGGGTGACCGGGACCGTCTCCAGGTGCTCCAGGACGGTCGGGCCGCCGTACCAGTCCATGTTGGCGGACGGCTCCACCACGTTGTCACCGGCGAGCGCCGAGATCGGGATCGCGGTGACCTCGGGGACGCCCAGCTCGGTCGCGTACGCCGTGAACTCCTCGGCGATCGCGGCGAACACGGACTCCTGGTAGTCGACGAGGTCCATCTTGTTGACCGCGAGGACCACGTGCGGGACGCGAAGCAGGGCCGCGAGCGCCGCGTGCCGCCGGGTCTGCTCGACGACGCCGTTGCGGGCGTCGATGAGGATCACCGTCAGCTCGGCCGTGGAGGCACCCGTCACCATGTTGCGGGTGTACTGCACATGGCCGGGGGTGTCGGCGAGGATGAACCGCCGCTTGGCCGTGGCGAAGTAGCGGTAGGCCACGTCGATGGTGATGCCCTGCTCGCGCTCGGCCCGCAGACCGTCCGTGAGGAGCGCGAGGTCGGGGCCTTCCTGGCCACGCGACGCGGAGGCACGCTCGACCGCCTCCAGCTGGTCGGTGAGGACCGACTTGGAGTCGTGCAGCAGCCGGCCGACGAGGGTGGACTTGCCGTCGTCGACGGAGCCCGCGGTCGCGAACCGCAGCAGGGTCGTCTCCGAGAGCGCCTCGGAAGTGGTCGTGCTCATGCTTAGAAGTACCCCTCGCGCTTACGGTCTTCCATCGCGGCCTCGGACATCTTGTCGTCGGCGCGGGTCGCGCCGCGCTCGGTGAGCCGGGAGGCGGCGATCTCCGTGATGACCTGCTCCAGCGTCACGGCGTCCGAGTCCACGGCGCCGGTGCAGGACATGTCGCCGACCGTGCGGTAGCGCACGAGACGCTTCTCGACGGTCTCGCTCTCCTTCGGGCCGCCCCACTCGCCGGCCGTCAGCCACATGCCGGCCCGCTGGAACACCTCACGCTCGTGCGCGAAGTAGATCTCCGGCAGCTCGATGCCCTCGCGGGCGATGTACTGCCAGACGTCCAGCTCGGTCCAGTTGGACAGCGGGAAGACGCGGACGTGCTCGCCGGGGGCGTGCCGCCCGTTGTACAGGTTCCACAGCTCGGGCCGCTGCCGGCGCGGGTCCCACTGCGAGAACTCGTCCCGCAGCGAGAACACCCGCTCCTTCGCGCGCGCCTTCTCCTCGTCCCGTCGCCCGCCGCCGAAGACCGCGTCGAACTTCTCCGCCTGGATCTTCTCGGTCAGCGGCAGCGTCTGGAGCGGGTTACGGGTGCCGTCCGGACGCTCCTTGAGCACACCGCGGTCGATGTAGTCCTGCACGGAGGCGACATGCAGCCGCAGCCCGTGCTGGGCCACGGTGCGGTCCCGGTACTCCAGGACCTCGGGGAAGTTGTGCCCGGTGTCCACGTGCAGCAGCGAGAACGGGATCGCCGCCGGGGCGAACGCCTTCAGCGCCAGGTGCAGCATGACGATGGAGTCCTTGCCGCCGGAGAAGAGGATCACCGGCCGCTCGAACTCACCCGCCACCTCACGGAAGATGTGCACGGCCTCGGACTCCAGCGCGTCCAAGTGCGAGAGGGCGTACGGAGCTTGGGTGCCCTCCGTCACCGCCGCGACGGTCGTCGTCATGCCAGTCCCCTCTCGGTGAGCAGCGCGTGGACCGCGGCCGCGGATTCCTGGACGGTCTGGTTCTGCGACTCGATCCGCAGATCGGGCGACTCGGGCGCCTCGTACGGGTCGTCGACGCCGGTCAGCCCGGTCAGCTCGCCCGCGGCCTGCTTGGCGTACAGCCCCTTCACGTCGCGCTCGCTGCACACCTCGACCGGAGTCGCCACGTGCACCTCGATGTAGGCGGCCCCGCCCTCCTGATGGCGCTTGCGCACCGCGTCACGGCTGTCCGCGTACGGCGCGATCACCGGGACAAGCGCCTTGACGCCGTTGCGGGCGAGCAGCTCGGCGAGGAAGCCGATGCGCTGCACGTTGGTGTGCCGGTCCTCGCGGCTGAAGCCGAGGCCCGCGGAGATGAACTCGCGGATCTCGTCGCCGTCGAGCACCTCGACGAGGTGGCCCTCCTCGCGCAGCCGGCCGGCCAGCTCGTACGCGATGGTGGTCTTGCCGGCACTCGGCAGACCCGTGAGCCAGACGGTGGCTCCGGTCGTCACTTGGTTCTCCTGAGTTGTCGTCGTCATCCGTGCAGCCCGCACTCGGTCTTGCCGCGTCCGGCCCAGCGGCCGGCGCGCGCGTCCTCGCCCTCCAGCACCCGGCGGGTGCAGGGGGCGCAGCCGACGGAGGCGTAACCGTCCATCAGCAGCGGGTTGGTGAGGACGCCGTGCTCGGCGACGTACGCGTCCACGTCGTCCTGGGTCCAGCGGGCGATCGGGGAGATCTTGACCTTCTGCCGCTTCTCGTCCCAGCCGACGACCGGGGTGTTCGCCCGGGTCGGGGACTCGTCGCGGCGCAGGCCGGTCGCCCAGGCCAGGTAGTTCGTCAGGCCCTGCTCCAGGGGCTGGACCTTGCGCAGCTTGCAGCACAGGTCCGGGTCGCGGTCGTGCAGCTTGGGGCCGTACTGCGCGTCCTGCTCGGCGACCGTCTGACGCGGGGTCAGCGTGATGACGTTGACGTCCATCACGGCCTCGACCGCGTCCCGGGTGCCGATGGTCTCCTCGAAGTGGTAACCGGTGTCGAGGAAGACGACGTCGACACCCTTCATCGCGCGGGACGCGAGATGGGCGACGACCGCGTCCTCCATCGAGGAGGTCACGCAGAAGCGCTTGCCGAAGGTGTCGACCGCCCACTGGAGGATCTCCAGGGCGGAGGCGTCCTCCAGGTCACGGCCCGCCTGCTCGGCGAGGGCCTTGAGCTCGTCGGTCGTACGGTCTTCCTGAACCGCGGTCATGTCTCGTCTCCCCCTGCGTCGTCGGTCTGAAGGCCCCGGGCGAGCAGCCCGAGGAACTTCAGCTGGAATGCGCGGTTGCACGCCGCGCATTCCCACGCGCCGTGACCCTGCTCGGACGGGCGCAGGTCCTCGTCGCCGCAGTAGGGGCAGTAGAAGGGGGCGGCCCGCTCGCTCATGGCCCCTCCTTTCGCTGTCGTTCGCCGACGCTCACGACAGCGCCTCCTCCGAGGCACGCGAGGCCCAGGCGGCGAACCGCTCGCCCTCCTCGCGCTCGGCCTGGAACCGCTTCAGGACCCGCTCGACGTAGTCGGGCAGTTCCTCGGAGGTGACCTTCAGGCCACGGACCTTGCGGCCGAAACCGGCCTCCAGACCCAGCGCGCCACCCAGGTGCACCTGGTAGCCCTCGACCTGCTCGCCCCGGTCGTTGAGGACCAGCTGGCCCTTGAGACCGATGTCCGCCACCTGGATACGGGCGCAGGCGTTCGGGCAGCCGTTGAGGTTGATGGTGAGCGGCTCGTCGAAGTCCGGGATACGGCGCTCCAGTTCGTCGATCAGCGCGGCGCCGCGCGCCTTGGTCTCGACGATGGCGAGCTTGCAGTACTCGATGCCGGTGCAGGCCATGGTGCCGCGCCGGAAGGAGGAGGGCTTGGCCGTCAGGTCCAGCGCGTCCAGCGCCTCGACCAGCGGCTCTACCTGCGCCTCCTCGACATCGAGGATGATCATCTTCTGCTCGACGGTCGTCCGGACCCGGCCCGAGCCGTGGGCCTCGGCGGCCTCGGCGATCTTCGTGAGGGTCGCGCCGTCGACCCGGCCGACGCGCGGCGCGAAGCCGACGTAGTAGCGGCCGTCCTTCTGCCGGTGCACACCGACGTGGTCACGCCAGCGGCCCGAGGGCTCGGCGGGGGCGGGGCCGTCGACCAGCTTGCGCCCCAGGTAGTCGTCCTCCAGGACCTGGCGGAACTTCTCCGGGCCCCAGTCGGCGACGAGGAACTTCAGCCGGGCGCGGGTGCGCAGCCGGCGGTAGCCCCAGTCGCGGAAGATGCCGACCACACCGGCCCACACCTCCGGGACCTCCTCCAGCGGCACCCAGGCGCCGAGCCGGACGCCCAGCTTGGGGTTGGTGGAGAGGCCGCCGCCGACCCACAGGTCGAAGCCGGGGCCGTGTTCGGGGTGCTCGACGCCGACGAAGGCGATGTCGTTGATCTCGTGGACCACGTCCAGCAGCGGGGAGCCGGAGATCGCCGTCTTGAACTTGCGCGGCAGGTTGGAGAACTCCTTGCTGCCGATGTAGCGCTCGTGGATCTCGTCGATGGCCCGGGTGCCGTCGATGATCTCGTCCTCGGCGATCCCGGCGACGGGTGAGCCGATGATCACGCGCGGGGTGTCACCGCAGGCCTCGGTCGTGGAGAGCCCGACCGCCTCCAGGCGGTTCCAGATCTCCGGGACGTCCTCGATGCGGATCCAGTGCAGCTGGATGTTCTGCCGGTCGGTGATGTCCGCGCTGCCCCGCGCGAACTCCTGCGAGATCTCGCCGATCACCCGCAGCTGCTGGGTGGTGAGGCGTCCGCCGTCGATCCGCACCCGCAGCATGAAGTACTTGTCGTCCAGCTCCTCCGGCTCCAGGATCGCGGTCTTGCCGCCGTCGATCCCGGGCTTGCGCTGGGTGTAGAGCCCCCACCAGCGCATCCGGCCGCGCAGGTCGTTGGGGTCGATCGAGTCGAACCCGCGCTTGGAGTAGATCGTCTCAATGCGTGTCCGCACATTGAGACCGTCGTCGTCCTTCTTGAACTGCTCGTTGCCGTTCAGCGGGGTGTGGTGCCCCGCGGCCCACTGACCCTCACCGCGGTGACGGCTCACCTTGCGGCGGGGAGTCGCGGCGGCAGGGTTCTGCGGGGTGGCGGCCATGGTTGTTACGTCCTTCGGGACAGGCGGGAATGCGGCTCTGACCTGCGCGTACAGGCGCATGGAAATACGTGCGCGGCATTGCGCAGGGGGAGGCAGAGAGTCAGGAGGCGTCGGGCGGCTGCGGCTCGTCAGCGCGCCGGACAGATGGCGCTGGACATGCGGCCGAGGTCGACGTGCCGCCGACTCACCAAGGCAATTCCAGTTCCAGACATGACGGAAGCGTGTCACGGCGATCTGGACACAGTCCAGCTTCGTCCATCATGCGGACACCCTTGTCTCGTAGGGTGAGACAAGGGTGGCGTCGATCACATGCGCCGCGGGAGGTCTTGTCCGCGCAGGTCAGCCGCGCTATGCCGCGGAGCGGGCGGCCGAGGTCAGGCGGGGTGTGCCCCCGGCCAGGGGCCCGGCGCGGTCACCTGCGGCTGCTCCTCGACCTTGGTGTCGAAGAGCGTGAAGCCCCGGCGCTGGTAGTTGGCCATCGCGTGCTCGCCGTCCAGGCTGCACGTGTGCAGCCACACCCGCTTGGTGTCGGTCAGCCCCGGCCAGCGGTCCGCCAGGTCCCAGGCGCGCGCGGCGCCGTACGACAACAGATGGCCGCCGATCCGCCGGCCCCGGAAGCCCGGGATCAGCCCGAAGTAGACGATCTCCACGACCCCGTCGTCCTGCGGCTCCAGCTCCACGTACCCCGCGGGCGTGCCCCGGTCGTAGGCCACCCAGGTCTCCACGCCCGGTCGGTTCAGGTGCTCCTCCCACTGGGCGTAGGTCCAGCCCAGCCGGTCGATCCAGCGGATGTCGCCGCCGACGGAGGCGTAGAGGAAACGGCTGAACTCGGGGGAGGGCACCTCGGCGCGGACGATCCGGACATCGCCGTCCGGCGCGGCGGCCGGGAGGAGGTCGGTCGGGGCGGTCTGCTCAAGGGACCAGGTGGTCACGGGGATGTTGGGCATGCCCCCCAGGCAACCATCCGCCCCGCCGATCTGTCGATCCACCCCGGGCGCCGACGATCTACTGCGGGGCCTCGACGGTCTGGGGCGAGGGCCTGCCTATGTATCGCCGAGACCCGCTGGTCCGCCGGGCCCCGCCGGATGTGCCGCAGAGAGCCGCCGACCTGCCCCGGGCCTCGGCGATCTGCCGCAGGGACCTGTCGGTGCACCCCTGTCACTGGCGATCCGCCGCGGGCCCCGTCGGTCTGCCGCCGAGGCCCGGCGATCTGTCGATCCACCCGGGCTCGACGATCTACCGCAGCGACCTGTCGATCGTGCTCAGCGGTAGTGCGAACAGCATGCGGCCCGACTGGGACCAGACCTCGCCGGTCGCCTCCCAGTAGGACAGGGACTCCGCCTCGCCGCTCCAGCAGCGGGTCGTCTCGTCGGTGCCGCAGCGGGTGGCGCGGGCGCCGGTCGCGTCCTGGCGCCACAGCGTCCCGCGGCCGTCCTGGTCGTCCGACGTACGGCCCAGGTACCACTCCGAGCGGTACGACAGCACGGCCCCGACGCCGGGGGTGCGCGTCTCGTACGCCTCGTCGACGGGGGTGTACCCGGCCGGGTCGGTGGTGAGCAGGCCGGAGCGGTCGGAGGACGAGCTGAGGTCGTACCGCCACAGCCGGACGTCGCGGTCGCTGTCCGTGGAGACCCAGTCGCTCGCCACCAGGCTGTCGGGGGAGGTGCTGCGGTCCAGGGAGAGGTAGTCGGGGTGCGTGGCGTCGGCGCGGTAGCTGCCGACGGCGGGCAGCACCCAGCGGTTGCCGTGCGCCGCCCAGCCGCCGGGCACCCGGCCGACCGCGGAGGCGTTCGTGGTGGCGCGCTGGACGCGGTTCATGTCGTACACGTACAGCCCGTCGGCCGCGGTGACCAGCAGTTTGTCCTGGTACCAGACCATGCCGGAGACCTGGGAGTCGAGCGCGCGGAAGTCGCGGCCGCCGTCGGTGGGGACGGCGAGCAGCACCCAGGTGTAGGTGAGGCGGTCGATGTCGTTCGCGTCGATGAACGCGACCCGGGCCAGGTTCTGGGCGCCCTGGCTCCAGGCGGAGAGGATCACCCGGTTCTGCCCCCACAGGCCGTCGTCGTCGGCGTCGCCCGAGGTGGTGACCGCGCCGGGCCGCCAGGAGCGGGTGTCGGCGGCGCCCCAGCAGTAGGCGCGGGTGGCCGCGGGCTCGACGGGCAGGGCCTTGCGCTCGGCCGGAGCGCAGTCCGCCGCGGCGCGCAGGGAGTGGTCGGCGTCGGCGAGGACGGCACCGACACCCTCCGGCCGCCCCATCGCGGAGGCGAGCCGGTCGAGAGTGGACCGCGGCTCCAGCTGCTCGTGCAGCCGCAAGGCGTCGGTCTCGGCGGCGGTGGCCAGCGGCTTGAGTGCGCCCGGATCGGCGGCGACGGTGGCCTGCGAGGCGCTGATCATGGTGGCCGCGGCGGTGAGAGCGAGGGCGGTCCCGGCCAGGAACGCGCGCAGCGCTTTGCCCCGCTTCCGCCTGCGGTGTCTCCCGCGATGCATCATGTCGTACCTCCCGAGGCGGGCCAACTGCGCCTGGTGATCCGTACGTTGACCGAGGAGCAGGTGGGGTGGCCCGTAGAGGGATGCTACGGCAGTGAGGGCGTGCCGGGGACGAAGACCTTGCAAATATGCGGAAGATGCCGCTTCTTGGGTGTACCGGCTGCTGTACCGGCGGAGGTACCGGCCGGTGTACCGGCCGGTGTTCTCAAGGGGCTTGGCGGGACAGCCGTTCGTCGACCACCGCCGGGGCCGTGGAGTGCGGCAGCAGGTCACGCGGGTCGTCGGGGAGCAGCACCTCGATCTCCGCGTCCTCGCAGAAACGATACGGCCGATGCTCCAGAAATCCCCCGAGATACCGGCGCACCCGCGACATCTCGGCCCGCACCGTCACCGTACGCCCCGGATCGCCGAACAGGTCCTCGGCCAGCCCCGCCGCACTGCGCCCGCTGCGGTGCAGTGCCAACAGATACAGCAACTCCGCGTGCCGTGGGCTCAGTTCATGACTCCAGGTGCCGGCGTCCCCGGACACCGTCATCGACCAGCGGCGCGGCAGCGACAGATCGAGCACGATCCGGGTGGCGCTGCGCGGCAACGGCTCGTCGGACGCCCGGATCAACCACCCCCCGGCCAGCGGCTCCACCGTGCACAGCCCCAGCGTCGGCAGCCACCGCTGGCCCGCCGGCGGCGACTTGGGCAACGCGACCCGGCCCTGGTACGGCATCCCCGCCACCGCGGCCGTCCAGCCGTCCCGGTCCACCACCACGGCCCGGCCGCCGAGCCGCGCCAGCACCGGCGCCGCCACCGCGCGCAGTTGCTCCAGCGAGGACTGGTGCAGCTCGCGCAGCCGGGACTCGGCGAGCTTGGCCACCGAGTCGACCCACGCGAGGGTGGCCGGATGCATCGTCTCCAGCGGCCCGCTCACGTCCACGACGCCGAGCAGCCGGCCGTTTCGCGGGTCGGTGATCGGCGCCCCGGTACAGGTCCACGAGGTCTGTGAGCGCACGAAGTGCTCCGAGGCGAACACCTGCACCGGCCGGCGCGCCACCACCGGTGTGCCGATGCCGTTCGTGCCGACGACGCCCTCCCGCCAGTCGGCACCGAGCTCGAACCCGGTCCCGTCGGCCTTGCGCAGCACCGGCGAACTGCCCTCCCGCCACAGCACCCGGCCCTCCTCGTCGGCGACCACCATGATGTGGTGGGCGACGTCCGCGACCGACAGCAACCCCTCGCGCAGCACCGGCAGGACATGCCGCAGCTCCGAGCTCTCCCGGCGCCGCTGCACCTCCTCCCGGGGCAGCAGCCCGGTGCGGAAGTCGTGGTCGGGATCGACGCCGCCGCGCAGCATCCGGCCCCACGACTGCTCGATCACCGGGCGGGGGGCCACCGGCGCGCGCTGACCGGAGAGCGTGGCGGAGCGGACGTCGCTCAGCAGCCGTGCCGCCCGTGCCGAGTCCACGGCGGCCAGCTGGGTGACATCCGTCGGCGAGAGCGCCACTGGTCCTCCCGGAGGGGCTGCGGACAACCGGTTTCCCCTCGGCTTTCGGCCACGGCCTGGATGTCCGTCCTGACTGTTCGTCTCATAGTGCCGTTCGCCCGTCGCGGAGGGATACAGTCCGGCCACAGACAGCAGCAAGTTGCAACCCCCTGCAACCCTGGTGAACCGGGCGCAGCTGATTGAAACTTGAGCGACGCCGTCCCGAGCGGCGTTCGCGGCCTCGAACGGGCCAAGGCGGGGGTGGTGCCGTGTCGGCGCAGCACCACCCCTTGCCGTCCGGCGGGTTGGCGGTTTGGCGGTTTTTCGCGGGACGGGGTGCCTGGTTCGGGTCCGTCGGCGTGTGCGGGCCGGTGGGGGCTTGTCGCGCAGTTCCCCGCGCCCCTGGGTACGTCGCCCCGAGGTCAGTTGACCGGTCGGGCTCGGTCTACCACCGACGCCAGGTCCAGCGTCGACGGCAAGGTGCCGAACGTTGCGCCTGCGTCCCCGCCCAGCCTTGACGCGCAGAACGCGTCCGCGACCTCGGACGGCGCGAAACGGACCAGGAGCGAGCCCTGGAGGACCAGTGCCAGCCGCTCCGTCAGGCGCCTTGCCCTGGACTCGATGCCGTCCAGGTCCGCCAGGTCCGTCAGGAGGTCCTTGATCGCCGCGTCCAGGCGGTGGTCGGCGCCCCGGGACGTGCCGATCTCCTGGAGGTAGGCGTTGAAGGCCGCCGGTTCGCGTTGCAATGCTCGGAGGACATCCAGGGCCTGGACGTTGCCCGCGCCCTCCCAGACGGAGTTGAGCGGGGACTCGCGGACCAGGCGGGGGAGGCCGGAGTCCTCCACATAGCCGTTGCCGCCCAGGCACTCGGCGGCCTCCACGACCAGCGGGGCGCAGCGCTTCGTCACCCAGTACTTGGCGGCCGGCACCGCGATCCGCAGGAACGCCCGCTCCTGCTCGCCGCCGTCGTCGTACGCGGCCGCCAGGCGCAGCGCGAGCGTGGTCGCCGCCTCGGACTCCACCGCGAGGTCGGCCAGAACGTTGCGCATCAGCGGCTTGTCGACCAGCTTTCCGCCGAACGCCGCGCGGTGCGTGCAGTGGTGGACCGCCTGCGCCACGGCCTGCCGCATCAGACCAGCCGAGCCGAGGACGCAGTCGAGCCGGGTCGCCGCGACCATCTCGATGATGGTCCGCACCCCGCGCCCCTCCTCGCCCACCCGGCGCGCCCAGGTCCCGTCGAACTCCACTTCCGCCGAGGCGTTGGACCGGTTGCCGAGCTTGTCCTTCAGCCGCTGGATGCGGAACGTGTTGCGCGTGCCGTCCTCCAGGACGCGGGGCAGGAGGAGGCAGGTGAGGCCTTCCGGGGCCTGGGCCAGCACCAGGAAGCCGTCGGACATGGGCGCCGAGCAGAACCACTTGTGCCCCGTCAGCTCGTACCTCCCCTCCTCCGCGAGCGGCGTCGCGGTCGTCGTGTTCGCGCGGACGTCGCTGCCGCCCTGCTTCTCCGTCATCGCCATGCCGAAGAGGGCGCCGGCCTTGCGGTGCGCCGGGCGCGCTTCGCGGTCGTAGATCATCGACGTCAGCCGGGGCTCCCACTCCGCCGCGAGCACGGGCTCCTGGCGCAGGGCGGGCACGGCGGCGTGGGTCATCGACAGGGGGCAGAGGTTGCCGGCGTCCACCTGCGTCCAGACCAGGAACGCGGCCGCGCGGCGCACATGGCCCGCCGGGCGGTTCCAGGCGGCGGTGAGGCCGGCCGCGACCCCCTTGCCGAGGAGGCGGTGCCAGGCGGGGTGGAACTCGACCTCGTCGACGCGGTGGCCGTAGCGGTCGTGGGTCCTGAGACGGGGCGGGTTGTCGTTGGCCTGTACGGCCCATTCCTGGAGCTGCGCCGACCCGGAGGCCCGGCCCAGGGCCTCCAGCTCACCGCGCACGTCGTCCAGGGCACCGGGTTCCACATGCCGCTCCACCGCCGCGGTCAGGGCCTTGTCGGCGGTGAAGACGTCGTAGCCGGTCAGAGGCGGGGGCTGGTTGGTCACGGTGTGGGTGCTGCCTGCCATACCTGCGAACCTACCGCCCCGGGAGGCGGTTCACAGGAGTGGTCGAACCGTCCACCAACGAGGACATGACAGGAAAACGCCCTGAATCACCGAGGCCGCGGGCCCGTGGGGGATGAGTACAGCCTCGTACGGCGGATACCGTTAGGTCGTGCAGCCAGCAAGTGAATCCCCTCAGCGGCCCCCCTCCGGCCGTCTCCACCGGGCGCGTGCCCTCTACCGGAACGTCTCCAAGCGCAGGACCGCCTGGCTGCTGCTCAAGGACACCGTCAACTCCTGCATGGAGTACCGCATCCTCGGCCTCGCCGCCGAGGCCGCCTTCTTCACCCTGCTGTCCGTGCCGCCGCTGCTCCTCAGCATGATCGGCCTGCTCGGCTACGTCGACGACTGGACCGGCACCGACTCCATCAGCAGCCTGGAGGCCAACCTCCTGGAGGCCTCCCGCACGGTCCTCTCCGACAAGGGCGTCCGGCAGATCGCCCAGCCGATCCTCGACGACGTCATGAAGGGCGGCCGCCCCGACGTCATCTCGATAGGCTTCCTCTTCGCCCTGTGGTCCGGCTCGCGCGCGGTGAACGTCTTCATCGACACCATCACCGTCATGTACGGCCTCGACGGCGTCCGCGGCATCGTCAAGACCCGCGTGGTGGCGTTCCTGCTCTTCCTCGCCGCCCTGGTCATCGGCTCGATCGCGCTGCCGCTGATGGTCGCGGGCCCCGACGCCGTCGTCCGGATCGTGCCCTGGTCGGCGACGCTCGTACAGATCCTGTACTGGCCCGTGGTGATCGTGCTGTCCATCGCCTTCCTGACCACGCTCTACCACGTCTCGGTCCCCGTGCGGTCGCCCTGGATCGAGGACGTCCCCGGCTCCCTCGTCGCCCTCGCCATGTGGGTGCTGGGCAGCTTCCTGCTGCGCATCTACCTCACCAACACCATCGAGGGCGCCTCGATCTACGGCTCGCTCGCCGCCGCCGTCGCCGTCATGCTCTGGATCGGCGTCTCCGCCTTCGCCGTCCTCGTCGGCGCCGCCGTGAACGCCGCCATCGACCGCGTCTGGCCGGCCGCCGCCACCGCGGCGGCCCGCGCCGCCAACGAACGCGTCCGCGAGGCGCAGGTCGCCGGGTACGTGGCCCGGGCCGCCGCCCACCGGGACCTCGACCCGGACGACCCCGACGACCCGGACATGCCGTCCGAGTTCCCCGAGCGGTGGTCCCGCTTCCTCCCGCCGGAGGACGTGACGTCCAGGCTGCGCACCCATGTGAAGAGCACCCACCCGCCGCACAAGTCGCCCGACGGTACGTAACCGCTACACCCAGGCCGCCGTGGACTCCCGTACGAACTCCGCGAAGTCCCGCGGCGCCCGCCCCAGCACCTCGCGCACCCCGTCCGTCACCCGCGCGTTGCGCCCGTCGAGCAGCCCCTCGAACACCTCCACCAGGAACTCCGCCTCCTCGGCGGGCACCCCGAACCCGGTGAGCGCCTCCCCGTAGGCGCGCGCGGGAACCGGCGTGTACGTCAGCTCCCGCCCGGTCGCCGCCCCGATCTCCGCGACCGCCTCCCGGAACGACAGCAGCCGAGGCCCCGTCACCTCCACCGACCGCCCCACGTACCGCTCCCCGGACGCCAGCACCGTCGCCACCACGTCCGCGATGTCCCGCACGTCGATGAACGGCTCCCGCACCTCGCCCGCCGGGAGCGTCAGCCCGCCCTGCCGCACCTCCTCCACCAGCGGCCCCTCGCTGAAGTTCTGCGAGAACCACGACGCCTGTACGACGGTCCAGTCCGCCCCCGACGTCTTGAGCGCCTCCTCGGTCGCCGCCGCCTGCCGCTCGCCCCGCGCCGACAGCAGCACCAGCCGCCGCACCCCGAGCCCCACGGCCTCCCGTGCCAGCGCGCCGACGCCCTCGGTCGCCGCCGGGGCGCCCACGTCCGACGGGTACACGAGATACGCCGCGTCCGCGCCCCGCAGGGTCCCGGCCCAGGTCGTCGGGTCCTCCCAGTCGAAGCCCCGGGCCCGGGACGCGGCCCGCACCTCGAGACCGGCCGCCCGCACCGCCGTCGCCACCCGGCTGCCCGTACGACCCGAGGCGCCGGTCACCACCACTGTCATGTTCTTCGCGTTGTGCTTCTTCGCGTTCTGCGTCATGTCCTCGAGTCAACGCCCGGGCCCGCCAGGACCCCATCGCTGAACGGCTCATTCCCATGCGCGGGCGTCTACGCTGACGCCATGGACGCTCTCGCAGGCCTTCTCGAAGGGCCCCGCGCGCGGGGCGCCTTCATGATCCGGGCATGCTTCGAACCGCCCTGGAGCGTGCGCGTCGAGGACCGCGCCCCGCTCACCGTCATGCTCATGGTCCGCGGCGAGGCGTGGGTCATGCCGGACGCGGGCGAGCGAAGCGAGACGGGGTTCCCCCCGGCCGAAGGCCGGGAGAGGGTCCGGCTGCGTGCCGGCGACCTCGCCATCGCCCGCGGCCCCGACCCGTACACCTGCGCCGACGACCCCGGCACCGAGCCGCAGGCGCTGATCCTGCCGGGTGGGGAGTGCCGCTACCCCGACGGGCGCTCGCTCAACGGCGTCATGGACCTCGGCGTCCGCACCTGGGGCGACCGGCTCGACGGGTCGGCCGTGATGCTGATCGGCACGTATCTGTGGCAGGGCGAGGTCAGCGGGCGCCTGCTGGACGCGCTGCCGCCGCTGCTGACGCTCACCCCGGAGGTGTGGGACTGCCCGCTCACGCGGCTCCTCATGACGGAGATCGTCCGCGACGAACCCGGCCAGGAAGTCGTCCTGGACCGCCTCCTCGACCTGCTCGTCATCGCCGCGCTGCGCGCCTGGTTCGCCCGCCCGGAGGCGGCGGCACCCGGCTGGTACCGGGCGCTGGCGGACCCTGTCGTGGGCCGGGTCCTGCGGCTCCTCCAGGACGACCCCGCCCATCCGTGGACGGTCGCGTCGCTCGCGGCGAAGGCGGGGGTGTCGCGGGCGGCGCTGGGGCGGCGGTTCACGGAGCTGGTGGGGGAGCCGCCGATGACGTATCTGACGGGATGGCGGCTGGCGTTGGCGGCGGACCGGCTGCGGGAGGGGGACGCGACGCTGGAGGCGATCGCCCGGCAGGTGGGGTACGGGAGCGCGTTCGCTTTGTCGAGTGCGTTCAAGAGGGTGTACGGGGTGAGTCCGCAGGAGCATCGGGGGAGGGGGGTGTAGGGCGCGCAGGGGCCGTTGTCGGGTGCGGGCCGGCGGGGGTGGTCGCGCCCACGCGGCGGAGCCGCAGATCGACACGGACCCGCGCCCGTCGAGGGCGTGGCCCCTAGCCTTGTTCTCATGTACACGGAGAGAACTGGACGGCTTCCCGGCTCCGTTGTGTGGACCAGTACCCCGTCCCTGCTACAGCCCGGCCGTGTTCTCCCCGACGGCTGTATGGATCTGCTCTGGCACGACGGGCGGCTGCTCGTCGCCGGTCCCGATACGCGCGCGTTCGTCACGGGGGGTGAGCGGAGTGCCTGGGCCGGTGTCCGCTTCTTCCCCGGCACCGCGCCCACCCTCCTCGGCGTCCCCGCCCCCGAGGTGCTCAACCGGCGGGTCGAGCTCGCCGACCTCTGGCCCGCCGCCCGGGTACGGTGGCTCACCTCGCGGGTGAACGCCGCCGCCGATCCCGCGCACGGGCTCGAAGAGGCGGCTCTGCGGCTGGCAGCCGACGCCGACGCTCCCGATCCGTTGCTGGGGGAGGTCGTGAACGCCCTCGGCGCGGGCCGGCCCGTCGCCGCCACCGCCGACCGACTCGGCCTCGGGGCCCGCCAGTTGCACCGGCGATGCCTCGCCGCGTTCGGGTACGGGCCCAAGACCCTGGGCCGAGTGCTGCGGCTCCAGCGGGCCTTGCGGCTCGCCCGGCGCGGGGTGCCGTACGCCGAGACGGCGGCCCGTGCCGGGTACGCCGACCAGGCTCATCTCGCCCGGGACGTACGGGAGTTGGCGGGCCTGCCGCTCGGGGAGCTACTGGGCCGGCGGTAGCGGGGCGAACAGGTCGACGCCGTTGCCGTCCGGGTCGTGCAGGGTCGCGTAGCGCTGGCCCCAGAAGGCGTCCCAGGGCTTGAGCTCGCCGTGGTGACCGGCGTTCACCATCTCCTCGTACACCGTGTCCACCTCGGCCGGGCTGTCGCAGCGCAGGGCGAGGGCGGTGCGGCTGTCGCCTCCGGCCGGCGGCCGCCAGCCCGCGTGGAAGGAGCGGACCGTCGCCTCGGTGTCGAGCAACAGGCGCAGCCCGCCCGGAAGTTGGGCCTCGACGTGCGGTTCGTCCGCCGCGCCCTCCGGGAAGGTGAACCCGAGGCGGCGGTAGAAGGCGACCGAGGCGGCCATGTCGGAGACGATCAGGCCGATGGCGTCGAATCGTGGAGTCATGCGGCCACCGTAGGCAGCGCGCAGGGGTGTGGTCTTGAAGGAATCGGACATGGCGCGGGCATTACGCGGGCACGGTGAAGCCTCCTGGCGGTGCTCGCGGCGAGCCGTCCCGTGGGCCGCATTCTCGAACTCGGCACCGGCGTGGGGGCTGATGCCCCGTCAGTCGAAGGTGACCGGTCCGCGCGGGGTGTCCACCGTGAAGGTGAGGCCCACCGGGCCCTCGGTGACCGGGAGTTCGGTGTCGAGAGTGGCGAGCCGGCGGCGGATCTCGTCCGGGTCGGGGGCCCTCGCCGAGACCGCCAGGAGCGGCGTGCTGGGCAGGCCGGAGGCGGACGGATGGCGTGCGGTGCCCCAGTCGATGAGGAACGGCACGAGCCCGGAGGGGTGTTGGGTGTCGCCGTCCGTCAGCCGCCACGCCAGGAGAGTGCCGTCCGGGGTGCGGCGGCTCATGGGATGGATGTCGCCGGGGTCGTATCCCCGGGACCGGGCGGTCGTGACCGCCGCGTCCAGGTCGGGCGGGCTGATCGCCCAGGTGACCGTGCGCGCACGGCTGACGGCGTCGACGTCGAAGGGGCGCGGCCCCACGGGCTCGGGTTGCTCCGGATCGGGGCCGATGATCTCCAGATAAGCGGTGCCGCCCAGCGACACCAGGAAGTTGCGGGTGCCCCGGCCGATGTGCACCCCGCCGGGAGCGGGCGCCACTCCCGTACGCCGGGTGAAGTCGGCGACCGTTGCCGCCAGGTCGGGGGTTGCGAGGACGAGGTGGTCAAGGCGTGCGGGAATCGTGTTCATCGTGCGATCGAGGCTACGCAGGGGCGGGTCCGTGATGGAACACCTGTGCGGCAAGAGGGGGAGCGCTGGGGCCCCCGCCTCGTCCGCTCCGGGTGATGAGCAGGAGTGCCGTCACAGAAAACCCTTTAGGCTGCTGCTGTCGCACGGATGATCGCACCGCCGTGACGGGGGAGCAGAGGGCCCAGGGGAGCTGGGGACCTGGGGACTAGGGGATCAGGGGGACCGGTGAACGACGCGGCTGAGGTGTTCCAGCCACTCCAGGTGGACGATCCGCCCGTGATCGCCGGCTACCGTCTCGCCGCCCGGCTCGGCGCCGGCGGCATGGGCCGGGTGTACCTCTCCCACACCGCGGGCGGCCGACCCGTCGCGATCAAGGTCGTACGCCCCGAACTCGCCGACGACCCGGACTTCCGGCGGCGCTTCGGCCGCGAGATCAAGGCCGCCCGGCGGGTCCGGGGCGCCTACACCGCCGAACTGATCGACGCCGACGCCGACGGCGCCCCGCCCTGGCTCGCCACGCTCTACGTCCCCGGACCCTCGCTGGCGGAGGCCGTGCACCGGCGTGGTCCGCTGCCGGTCCCGGCCGTGCTGTGGCTGATGGCGGGCGTGGCCGAGGCGCTGGCGGCCATCCATGCCGCCGGGATCGTGCACCGTGACCTGAAGCCGTCCAACGTGCTGCTCGCCGCCGACGGCCCCCGTGTCATCGACTTCGGCATCTCGCTGGCCGCCGACCTCACCGCGTACACGGCGACCGGCGCCGCGGCCATCGGCACACCGCAGTTCATGGCGCCGGAACAGGCCGTCGCGGGGGAGATCACGCCGGCCACCGACGTCTTCGCGCTCGGCCAGACGGCGGCGTTCGCGGCCCTGGGCGAGCCCCTGTACGGCAACGGTCCCGCCGCCACCGTCCTCTACCGCATCGTCCACTCCGCACCCGACCTCTCCCGCCTGCCCGAGCCCCTGCGGTCGCTGCTGGCCCGCTGCCTGACCCCCGACCCGACGCAACGGGCCACGCTGACCGAGATCGTCGAATGGTGCCGCGGCCAACTCGGCACCCAGGCCGACGCGGGCGCCGGGCCGACGGTCTGGCGGGACATCACGGGCCCCGAGCCGACGATCCCGGGACCGCCTTCCGCCCCCGCACCGGCGCACACCCAGCAGCTGAGCACCCCGGCGCCCACCAAGCCTCTGATCGCGCCGGCCCACCCGGAGCCACTGATCGCACCGGTGCGGGCGACGGTCCCGGTGACGCCGGAGAGACATCGCCGACGCCGCCGCATCGCCGCGAGCACGGCGGCCGCGGTGACGGCGGGCGTGCTGCTGATCACGGGGCTGGTGTGGCAGTCCCGACAGAACGCGGACGACACGAGGGACCGGGACACGACGTCATCGTCCTCTTCGACACCGGATGCGACGGCGTCCGGGGAGTCGGCGGGATCGTCGTCGGCGGACGACGCGGGCTCGGCGGGCAAGGATTCCGTGGAGCCCGCTTCGAGTCCGTCGCCGAGCGCGTCCGGGCCGCCGCGAGCACATGCCTACCCACAGCAGCGGCTGGACGAGGACAACTCCTTGTACATCCATGTGGACAAGCCGGGCACGCGGGACGACCGCAAGGGGGACATCCGCCTCAACTGCGAGAAAATCGGCTGCGCGTTGGAGAGCGACACCAGCCACATGGTCCAGATGTTCGGCGACCCGGGCACCACCTTCGAGGACTGCGAACTGTTCCTCGGTGGCGCCAAAGAAGACAGGTTCCGTGACTGGTCGTTGGCCTCGGCCGCCGCCGGTACCGAGTACTGCGTCAAGCATCCCTCCGGAGACATCGCACTGCTCGTCATCCAGCTGAAGTCGACGGCCATGTGGGACACGCCTGGGATGAGCTCCCTGTACGTGGACATGACGGTCTGGCCGGCACCGTAGGGCCACGCCAAGTGGCTTTAGGAAAAAGGATTTTGATGAACCGTCACCAGGTGATGGAGGGAACCCCGTGCTCTTCCCCCGCCGTGCCCTGGCCATCCTCACCGCCGTGGCCGCACTCCTGAGCATCAACCTGTTCGCCGCCGGCCCGGCGCAGGCTGCCACTTCCTGCTCCGGCACCATCACCCACAGCCAGCCGGTCTACATCATCGGCCGCAGCACCGTCATCGGTGAGCTGGTCATCTACTACAACAGCAGCAACGGTGGCACCAACAGCGCGTGCCTTTACCACCGCGGTGCTTCCTATGGTGTCTACGCCGGTACTGAGGTCACCATCTATCGATGTTCACAGAGATCGGGTGAGGGGCAGGGCTGCGACGCCACCATTTCCGACACGGATTTCGGCCACTATGCCTACCACGCAGGGCCTGTTGGTGTGACCGGCACGGCGAACTACTGCGTCGCGGCGACCGGCTGGATCGTCTGGGAGCATCCCAATCCCGACGTAGGAAAGGTGACCATGCCGGTGCACACCAATACTCAGGGCTGCTGAACACTCTGCCGCCAAGCCCCGTACGGGGCCCCGATGTCACCCCCGCGGCCGCCCCGTACTCCCCCGCTCCACCAACCGCGTAGACAACTCCGTCCGCGTCCCCTCCGGCCGCTCGCCGTCCATCATCCGTACCAGCAGCCGCGTGGCCGTCGCCGCCATCTCCGACAGTGGCTGGCGGATCGTGGTGAGGGCCGGGCTCGCCCAGCGGGCCTCCGGCAAGTCGTCGAAGCCGACGACGCTCAGGTCGTCCGGCACCCGCAGGCCCCGCTCGGCGAGTGCCTCGTACACCCCCAGCGCCATCCGGTCCGAGCAGACGAAGACGGCCGTCGGCGGCTCGGGCAGGTCGAGGAGTTCCAGTGTGCGGCGGCGGGCCTCGCCCTCGTCGAAACCGGCGTACCGCACGTACTCGGGACGCTGCCGGACGCCGGCCGACGCGAGCGCCGAGCGGTAGCCGGCCACCCTCGCGCCGCTGCACATCCTGCGCCGGTGCCCGGCGATCACCGCGATCCGCTCATGGCCCAGCCCCAGCAGATGCTCGGTCGCGCTCACCCCGCCCTGCCAGTTCGCCGCCCCGACCGACACCACGCCCGGCGGCGGTTCGAGCACCGGGTCGATCATCACGAACGGGATGCGGTGCTGCTCCAGCCACGCGTACTGGGACGGCGTCAGCTCGGCCAGATCGAACAGCACCCCGGACGAGCCGCGGGCGGTGAGCTTGTCGAGCCAGCCCCGCTCGGGGCGGCCGCCCCGGGTCCGAGTGAGCCCCGCCGAGACGACCACCTCCAGACCCGCGTCGTGGGCCGCCTCCTCCACCCCGTGCAGCACGGCGCCCGCCCAGGACGTCTCCAGCGAGTGCACGACGAGGTCGACGAGTCCGGGCGGCTTCGTCGCGTCGAACCGGGGCCTGCGCACATATCCCAGCCGGTCCAGGGCCTCCGTGACCCGGCGTCGCGTCTCGGGCGCCACGTCCTCGCGGCCGTTGACGACCTTGGAGGCGGTGGGCACGGACACCCCGGCCTCCCGTGCCACGACCGCGAGGGTCGGCCCGGCCGCCACGCTCGTACCTCCCGTACGGACCATCGGGAACCGCCTCTCCGGCCCGCCCGTGGGCCGTGGAAAGTTTCGACCAGCGCGGAAAACAGTAAGCGCTTCCTGTCCTGCTTACTACCCTAGGTCGCCCATGAAGTCCGGAGGAGGCCGGACTTGGCATGGCTGGGTGCTCCATGACTTTCGAAACAGGGAATGCGCTTACTGCTCCTGACTCACAGATGAGTCGGAACCCGCCGAAGCGGCAGCCGCGTCCACCGAATGGCCCTCACCAGTGCCCGTGCACCGGAATACGAGCCAGGGCTGTGATGCTCTTGTGTTACCGGTGCACGAGCGCGGCGAAGGGCTGGTGGGCGCATGACGGCAGACCAGGCGAACCCCGTGGTCAGGACGCCCTACGGGGCCGTCCGCGGCCGGTACGAGCGGGGTGTGGCGGTGTTCCGGGGCATCCCCTACGGGGCGCCGCCCTTCGGAGCACGCCGGTTCAGGCCGCCGCTGCCGCCCGAGCCCTGGGACGGGGTGCGGGACGCCGTCGCCTTCGGGCCGACGGCCCCGAAACCGCCGTACTCCGAGGCCTTCGCGCAGTACCTGTCCGACCCGGTGGTGCCCGGGGACGACTGCCTCAACCTCAACGTGTGGACACCGGAGCCGGGCCGCGGGGCCCGGCTCCCGGTCCTGGTGTGGCTGCACGGCGGCGCCCTGACCAGGGGGTCCTCGGCCGTGCCGGTCTACGACGGGCATGCCTTCGCCCGGGACGGCGTCGTCTTCGTCTCCGTGAACTACCGGCTCGGGGTGGAGGGCTACGGACTGTTCCCCGACGCCCCCGCCAACCCCGGCCTGCGCGACCAGCTCGCCGCCCTGGAGTGGGTCCACCGGTCGGTGGCCGAGTTCGGCGGCGACCCCGCCCGCATCACGCTGGCCGGTCAGTCGGCCGGCGCGATCAGCACCGGCGCCCTGCTCGCCGCACCGCAGGCCCAGGGCCTGGTCCGGCGCGCGATCCTGCAGAGCGGCCCGCCCGAGGCCTCCGACCGGGACAAGGTGCGGCGCATGGTCCGCCGGATGGCGACCCGGCTGAAGATCCCCGCCACCGCAGCGGCCTTCGCCGAGGTCGACCGCGAGCTGCTGCTGCGCACCCAGGCCGAGGTCGGCAAGCTCAGCAGCCCGGTGCTCGGCGGTCCCGCCTTCGGCATCGTCGTCGACGGCGACCTCGTCCCCCGCGACCCCCTGGACGCCCTGGTCGAGGGCGACGCGGCCCGTGACGTCGAGCTGATGACCGGCTGGACCCGGGACGAGTACCGGCTCTGGCTGGTCCCCGGCGGCCTGCTGGAACGCGTCGACCGGCTCGGCCCGGTCGCCCTCGCCGGCGCCATGGCCCGCTGCCACACCGGCCACGAGGTGCCGCGCGGCTACCGCGCCCTGCACCCCGACGCGGGGACCGCCGAGATCGTCGGCCAGATGGTCACCGACCACCTGCTGCGCATCCCGCTGCACCGGCTGGCCGACGCCCGCCCCGGCACGTCGTATGTCTACGAGTTCGCCTGGCCCTCGAACCTCCCCGACCTCGGCTCCTGCCACGCCCTCGAACTCGGGTTCGTCTTCGACACCGGGGAGAGCCCCGAGTCGGCCAAGCTGGCGGGCGACGGCGCGCCGCAGGAGCTGAGCGACGCCATGCACGGGGCGTGGGTGCGGTTCGTCAAGGACGGGAACCCTGGGTGGCAGGCGTGGGACGCCACGCACCCGGTGCGGATCTTCGGCGACGGCGAGCCGCATCTCGCGTACGGCCCGCTCGACGCCGAGCTGGCCCTGTGGGCCCCGGAGGTCACTCCCGTGGAATCCACACCCGCATCGCCCCTGGCCGCCGGTTCGCCCACGCGTAGTACGGAACTGCGGTCAGTGGTACGACGTCTTCGCCTCCCCGGCTCCGTCCGTCGGCCGTGACCACGGTGACCCCGCCGAGCAGCCCGGGGTCGTGGTGGGCGGCGAGGCGGGCGTCGTCGGGGAGGGTGAGGTCCTCGAAGCGGACGCCGGGCGGCTGGTCGACGGCCTCCAGACAGTGCACCAGCGGCCCGCGCTCGATGGCCACACAGCCCCGTACGGCGTCCACGTAGGGGTCGGGGCGGGTCAGCCGGGTGTCCAGCTCCAGGTCGAGGGTGAGGGTGTCACCGGGGGACCAGCGGCGGCGCAGCCGCAGCCAGCCCGGGTGGGTCTCGGCGGGCGCCGCGCCGTCGGGGGCCGAGGCGGTGAAGTCCGTGCACCAGGCCGGGATGCGCAGCGACAGCGTCCAGTCGGCGTCGGCGGGCGCCTCCTCGATGGTCACCGCGATCCGCCCTTGCCACGGGTACGCGGTCTCCACCCGGACCCGGCCGCCACCGGCCTCGTACACGCCGGTCGCGTACTGGTGCAGTTGCAGTCCCGCGGCGTCCCCGGTGGTCCCGCTCGCCAGGTAGTGGGGGAGCGAGGCCAGCAGCCGCATGACGTTCGGCGGGCAGCAGGCGCAGCGGAACCACGGGGTGCGGCGGGCCGTCTTGTCCGGCTCGAAGGCTCCTTCGTACTCCTCGCGGACCTGGAGCGGGTTTACGTAGAGCCAGCTGTCGCCGTCGAGGCCGACACCGGCCAGGAAACCGTTGTAGAGCGTGCGCTCCACGAGGTCGGAGTACTTCGCCTCGCCGGTCAGCAGCGCCATCCGCCACGACCACTGGATCGACGCGATCGCCGCACAGGTCTCCGCGTAGGCGCGGTCCGGCGGCAGTTCGTACGGCTCCCCGAACGCCTCGCCCTCGTGCCGGGCCCCGAGCCCGCCCGTCAGATACGTCTTCGACGACACCATCGCGTCCCACAACCGTTCGGCGGTGGCCCGCAGTTCACCGTCGCCGGTCTCCGCGGCCAGGTCCGTCACGGCCGCCAGCAGGTACAACTGCCGTACGGCGTGCCCGGTGACGGACGTGGCCGCGCGCACCGGTGTGTGGTCCTGCCAATAGGCCTTGCCCAGATGCGGGTTGACGTCGGCGTCGAGCAGCCCGTGCCCGCGCCGGTCCACGAAGTACCCGGCGAGCTCCAGCCAGCGCCGCTCCCCGGTCTCCCGGTACAGCTCCACCAGCGCGGTCTCGACCTCGGGGTGCCCGCACACCCCGTCGATCTCCTTGTCCGCGCCGAACACCGAGTCGACGAGTACGGCGAACCGCTCGGCCACGTCCAGGAGTTCGCGGCGGCCCGTCGCCCGGTGGTGGGCGACCGCGGCCTGGATCAGATGGCCCGCGCAGTACAACTCGTGCCCCCAGCCCAGCTCCTGCCAGCGCTTCTCCGGGTGGGCGAGCTGGTAGTACGTCTGGAGGTAGCCGTCGGCCTGCTGGGCGGCGGCGAGGAGACCGGTCAACTCGGCGACCTGTGCGGCCAGTTCGGTGTCGCCCGGAGCGTCGGCCAGCTGCCAGGACGCCGCCTCCAGCCACTTGTGGACGTCCGAGTCCTGGAACGGGAAGTCCCCCGTGAAGGTGCCCTTGCCCACGGCGGCGGCCCGCAGGTTGGCCAGGTTCCCGGCCGACTCCAGCCGGGCCGGGCCCTGCGGGATGCTCACCTCGGCGTTGGTCCTGCGCCGCTCGGCCCAGAAGCCGCCGGTGACGCGGGCGGCGGTCGCCGGGCGCAGCGCGCTCGACGCGCGGTCGGTGAGACGGATCGGGCCGATGGGCATACGCGGTACTCCCCGGACGGAAACCGGTTGCTGTCGCCGTGAGCATAGGAAACGCCCGGTTCGGCGACAAGGGGGCGCCGTGGCCGTGCTACGCCGCGGCCTCCGCCGCCTTCGCCACCGAGTTCCGCACCACCACATGCGTCCCCAACAGCAGATGCTCGTCCGGCGTGTCCGGCTCGCGCCCCAGCGCGGTCCGCACCGCGAGCCTGCCCAGCTCCTCGTACGGAACATGCACGGTCGTCAGCGCCGGATGCAGATCCCGGGCGAACGGGATGTCGTCGTACCCGGCCAGCGACACGTCGTCCGGCACCCTCAGCCCCGCCTCGCGCAGCGCGGTCAGGGCGCCCGCAGCGACCATGTCGGTGGCGGCGACCACCGCCGTGAACTGCGGCCCCCGCTCCAGGACTTGGCGCATCAGCCGATGGCCCGACTCGCGTGTGAAGTCGCCGTGCAGGACCAGCTCCGGATCGGGTTCCAGGCCGCGGGCGCGGTGGGCGGCGAGATAGCCGCGCGCACGGCCCTGGGCGGTGGTGTGGTCCGGCTTGCCGCCGAGGAACAGCACCCTCTGATGGCCCTGCGCGAGGACGTGCGCGACCAGGGCGTAGGCACCGCCCTCGTTGTCGTACTCGATGACCGTCACCGGCGCCCCGGGGCCCAGCGGCGGACGTCCGCACAGCACCAGCCGGGAGCCGGCCGAGGCGAGGGAGTCGGCCATGCGTCGGGTGCGGTCGCGGTACTCGGCGGTGTCGGCGCCGCCGCCGACCAGGATCACCGCGGCGGCCCGCTGGGCGCGCATCATCTCCACGAACTCGACCTCGCGCCGGGCGTCGCCCTCCGTGCTGCACACCAGACACAGCTGCCCGAGCCGGCTCGCCTCGCGCTCCACACCGTGCGCCATCAGCGCGAACGACGGGCCGGTGAGGTCCTCCAGCACGAACGCCAGCGTGGGGGTGGCCACGCCCGCGATCGCCTTGGCGCGCGCGTCGGCGACATAGTCCAGCTCGCGAACAGCCCGCAGGACCCGCGTCCGGGTCGTCGCGCTCACCGGATAGACCCCGCCGAGCACCCGCGACACGGTCGACGCGGACACCCCCGCGCGGGCCGCCACGTCCCGGATGGTGCTCCGGCTCGCGTCCTCGCTCTTCCTGGTCATCGCCGCCCCCGCCCCTCGCCCCGAGTTCGCGCCCACCCCGCGGGAACTGCGGCGACGTGACGGCAACCGGTTCCCGAAACGGAGGCTAGCAGCGAGCCGGGAGGAGAGGGAGGGTGCGGACTAGGCGTGCGACGACAGCGTCCCCGCGATCGACGCGATCGCCTCCGGGCCCACCCGGCAGCACCCGCCGATCAGCCGCGCCCCGGCCCCCTCCCAGGCCAGCACCTCGCCCGGCGCGAAGCTGGAACGGCCGTTCCAGGCACGGGCCTCGGCGTCCCAGGCCTCGCCGCTGTTCGGATAGACCACGACCGGCTTGCCGGTGACGCGGGCCGCGATCTCGACCGCCCCGTCCACGTCCTCGGGCGCACAGCAGTTCACGCCGACCGCGATGACCTCGTCCGCCTCGGCGGCCAGGGCGAACGCCTCCTCCAGGGGCTGCCCGGCGCGGGTACGGTCGCCCGCGACCGAGTACGACAGCCAGGCGGGCGTGTCCAGACCGCGCAGCGCCCGCAGCAGCGCCTGCGCCTCGTCGGCGTCCGGCACCGTTTCGAGGGCCAGGACGTCGGGTCCGGCCGCGGACAGCACCTCCAGGCGCGGGCGGTGGAAGGCCTCCAGCTCGGCCACGCTCAGCCCGTACCGGCCGCGGTACTCGGAGCCGTCCGCGAGCATCGCCCCGTAGGGGCCGACGGAGGCGGCGACGTACAGCGGGCGGGTGACGCCCTTCGCCTGCGCCTGCCGGGCCGCCTCGCGGGCCAGCTCCACGCTGAGGGACAGCAGCTCGGCGGCGCGGTCGTGGCCGATGCCGCGCTTCTCGAAGCCCTCGAACGTCGCCTGGTAGCTGGAGGTGATCGCGACGTCCGCGCCCGACTCGTAATACGCGAGGTGCGCCTCGGTGATCGCCTCGGGGCGCTCGGCGAGCAGACGGGCCGACCACAGCTCGTCGCTCAGGTCGTGCCCGGCGGACTCGAGCTGGTTGGACATGCCGCCGTCGAGGACGACGGTGCGGGTGGCTAGTGCCTGGGCGAGGGTGGAGGTGCTGGTCATGGTGTTGACAGTAGTCGTTGCGGCTACGGGGGTGCCTGTCGATGGTCGTGGCCGGATGCGGGCCGGCGGCGGCTGGTCGCGCCCGCGCGGCGGAGCCGCACATCGACACAGCCCCGCGCCCCCGAGGGGCGTGACTCCGCGGTGCTCATCAGTGTGCCGCGTGCCGTCCACCTCGCCCACCCCGTCCGCGCCTGTACCGCGTCGCCGGGACCGCCAGGCCACCCAGGAGGCCCAGACCCAGGGCGTACGGCCACCAGCCGAGCCGGTCGTCCTGTTCGGCGCCCGCGGTGCGGGTCACGTCGGCTGCGGCGGGCGGGGTTGCTGCTGCCTTGGTGGTCTTGGGTGCGGCCGCGGTGAGGACGACGTCGTTGCCGTCGCCGCCCTGGTAGCTGATCCGGTAGGTGGTGTCGTCGAGCTTGAGCTTCGTGCCCTCCTTCAGCCCGGTGAAGGCGCCCTTGGTCTTCGCCGCCCCCTCGTGGTCCAGCACGGTGATCTTCTTCGCGGGGTCGGCCCCGGCCGCCGCCAGGTCGAGGTCACCGGCCAGCCGGACCGCGCCGGTCACCTTCAACGGCTCGGCACCCAGCACGAGTTCACCCTTCGCGCGCTGCGTGTACGCCCCGGCGACCGTGAGGCCGCCCCGCACCACGCCGTCGTTCGTCACCGCCCCCTTCACCGTGCCCTCGCCGCTCAGCGAGGTCGCCACTCGTAGCCCCGCCGTACCGGCGTCGAGGCGTGCGCCGGGCGTGGTCAGCCGGATCGCCTTGCTGCGCAGCAGAGTTGCCCCGCCGCGCAGCGCCAGCGTGCCCTTCTTCACCGTCGTCGTCCCGGTGTACGTCACCGAGGTCCCCGTCAGGGTCGTCGTCGCGCTGCCCGTCTGCGTGAGCGAGCCGCTGCCGCTGATCCGGGGCAGGGCAAGGGGCTTGGTCACGTTGTTCAGGACCAGCGAGCCGTTGTTGACGACCTTGTACAGGCTTCCTGCCGTGTACAGCCCACCGTCGGCGCCCGCCCGGCCGCTGCCCAACCGCAGCACCGCGCCCTTCTCGACGGTCGTGGAGCCGTCGTAGTACTGGACGGCCGCGAACGTGACGTCGTTGCCGCGTGTCCCGGCGATGACGATGTCCCCGGCGCCGGGCGCCGCCAGCGTGTCGTGGAACCTGCCGCCGCCGATGGGGGCGCCCAGCGTCACCGGGCCGTTGTAGTCGAAGGTGAGGAGGGAACGGGAGCGTGCGGCCAGGAGGTTGATGTAGACCGTCTCCGCCGTGCCCGGCATGAAGATCTTGTGCGTGGTGCCGTCGCCCCACTGGACGTTGGCGCCCTTGATGTTGGTGCCGCGCTTGTTGACGTTCTTGCGGGCGGGCGTCCAGTTCAGGGCCGGGTCGCTCAGCGAGGGGTCGGTGTCGCCGCCCTGGTCCGACCAGCTGTACTGGCCCCTGAGGATCACCTTGCTGCCGGGCCGGGACTGGACGTTGATGTCGCTGCCGTACTCGCGCTGGTAGAAGTCCATGCCCATCGTGACCGTCTGGCCGAGCGGGGTGTCCACGGTCCAGGTGCCCTGGTTGAGGACCTTGCGCGTCCCCGGCAGGGAGGTCGCGTACTCCGGCCGTCCGGCGTTCGTCTGCGTGCCGTTGTCGATGACGCCCGAGAAGGGGCCGGACGTCACGTCCCACGTGGCCCAGAGGAAGCGGGGCTGGGTGATCAGGCCGGTGCCGCTGATGGTGCCCAGGTTGTAGGCGACGTCCTTCAGGGACAGCCGCAGGGTGCCGTCGACCCGGATGTTGTCCTGGTTGAGGCGGAACGCCGGGGTGTTGTACGGGTAGTGGCCGATCACCCCGGCCGAGCCGCCGTTGCCGTACTGGAGCGTGGCGCCTCGGGCGACCGTGATGGCGGGCGGGTCGGGGGTGGCGGTGGTGACGTAGGGGTGGTTGCCGCCCTGGACCGACACCTTCTGCCGCTGCCGTGCCTTCGGGAGCGTGAAGTCGCTGTCCCTGGTCAGGATCAGCGTCCCGCTGCCGCGCACGGTGAGCGTGCCCTCGCCGCGGAAGACCCCGTCGTACGTCGTCGTCCCGGACGGCACGGTGACGACCGTGTCGCCGGTGAGCGTGACGTCCCGGCCCGCGAGCACGTCGGCGGTGACGTCCCGGGCACCGGCGGCCTGGGCAGGGGGAGCGGTGGCGAGGAGGGCGGCGACCGCGGCGAGGGCGCCGGCGGCCGCTGCTGTCTTGTGGGTATGGCTGTGCACGGGAGGGGAGACGCGGCGGGGCGGCGGGCGATAACAGAAAGTCGGCCCTGAGGACACGCCTCCGCAGGCGTCCGGGACACGCCAACAGAAAGCGCTCGCAGAAAGCGCCTTCTCTCGTCGCGTCCAACCCGTTGACCTCCCCTGTTACCCGCCGTACCTTTCGGCTGTTCGCAATAACAACAGATGTTCTCAATATCGAACATCACTCTCAGGACACCCCCACCCGAGAGGCAGTCCGTATGAGCCGCGTTCCCCCCGCCCCCGACCGACGACTGCTGCTGAAGGGCGCCCTGGCCGCGGGCGCCCTGGCCGCGACCCCCACCATCGCCGTAGCCGCACCGAGCCCGGAGAAGGCCGCCGCGTTCGTGAACCCGCTGGTCCGCAATCGCGCCGACCCGCACATCCACCGGCACTCCGACGGCACGTACTACTTCACGGCCACCGCCCCGGAGTACGACCGGATCATCCTGCGCCGCTCCCGCACCCTGAACGGTCTCGCGACCGCCGCCGAGTCGGTCATCTGGACCAAGCACGCCACCGGCCCGATGGGCGCGCACATCTGGGCGCCGGAGATCCACCGCATCGGCGGCAAGTGGTACATCTACTTCGCGTCCGCGCCCGCCGAGAGCGTGTGGGACATCAGGATCTGGGTCCTGGAGAACGCCAACCACGACCCGTTCAAGGGCCCTTGGGTCGAGCGCGGCCAGATGAAGACCGCCTGGGAGACCTTCTCCCTCGACGCCACCACCTTCACCCACCGCGGCACCCGCTACCTCGCCTGGGCCCAGCACGAGCCCGGGATGGACAACAACACCGCCCTGTGGCTGTCGAAGATGGCGAACCCGTGGACCCTGACGGGCCCTCAAGTACGGCTGTCCACGCCCGAGTACGACTGGGAGTGCGTCGGCTACAAGGTCAACGAGGGCCCGTCCGTCATCGCCCGCAACGGCCGGCTCTTCATGTCGTACTCGGCCAGCGCCACCGACTTCCACTACTGCATGGGCCTGCTGACCGTCGACGCGAACGCCGACCTCATGGACCCCGCGAACTGGTCCAAGTCGCCGACGCCGGTCTTCACCAGCAACGACACGACCAAGCAGTACGGCCCCGGCCACAACTGCTTCACCGTCGCCGAGGACGGCCGCAGCGACGTCCTCGTCTACCACGCACGCCCGTACAAGGACATCGTCGGCGACCCGCTGAACGACCCCAACCGGCACACCCGCGTCCAGAAGCTCGGCTGGCACGCGGACGGCACCCCCGATTTCGGCATCCCGGTGGCGGACACCACCGTCACGGACCTGGAGGTCGCGTCATGAGACGTGCGTACGCGGTACTGCTCGCCCTCTGTCTGGCCCTCGCCGGCGCCCTCGTGACCGCCGGTCCCGCCCAGGCCGCGGCCCTCACCATCCCCAACGGCGTCCAGTTCACCGACACTTCGGGCAACGCCCTGCACGCCCATGGCGGCGGCGTCATCAAGGTCGGGTCGTACTACTACTGGTTCGGTGAGAACCGCAACGCCGACAACACCTTCAAGGCCGTCTCCGTCTACCGCTCCACCGACCTGAAGAACTGGGAGTTCAGGAACAACGTCCTGACCCAGTCCTCCGCCTCGGAGCTGGGCACCGCCTACATCGAGCGGCCCAAGGTCATCTACAACGCCGCCACCGGCAAGTTCGTGATGTGGATGCACAAGGAGAACGGCACCGACTACAGCGAGGCCCGCGCGGCCGTCGCCGTCTCCGACACCGTCGACGGCAGCTACACCTACCAGGGCAGCTTCCGCCCGCTCGGCCAGTACATGTCCCGGGACATCACCACGTACGTCGACACCGACGGCACCGCCTACATGGTCTCGGCCGCCAACGAGAACTACGACCTGCACATCTACAGGCTCAACGCCTCCTACACCGGCATCGACAGCCTGGTCGCCAACCCCTGGCCGGGCGGCCACCGCGAGGCACCGGCGCTGTTCAAGCGGGGCGGCGTCTACTTCATGCTCACTTCGGGCGCCACCGGCTGGAGCGCCAACCAGCAGCAGTACGCCACCGCCACCTCGCTCGCCGGACCGTGGTCCTCGATGGCGAACGTCGGCGACTCCACGACGTACAACTCCCAGACCGCGTACGTCCTCCCGATCTCCGGGACGTCCGGCACCTCGTACCTCTACATGGGCGACCGCTGGGGCAACTCCTTCGGCGGGACCGTCAGCGACTCCCGGTACGTGTGGCTGCCGCTGACCTTCCCCACCTCCACCACGATGTCCATGTCCTGGTACCCGGAGATCACCGTGGACACGGCCGCCGGCACCATCGGCGGGACGAGCGCCACGTACAACACGCTGATCGCGCGCCACAGTTCCAAGTGCGCGGACGTGGCCAACCAGTCGCTCTGGCAGGGCGTCGCCATCAGCCAGTACACCTGCAACGGCGGTGGCAACCAGAAGTGGTGGTTCAAGGACCTGGGCACCGGCTACTACCAGCTGGTCGGCCGCGGCAGCTCCCTGTGCCTCCAGGAGAACGCCGCCGACGTCACCCAGGAGAACTGCAACTCCGGTGCCACCACCCAGCAGTGGTCGGTGGCCGCCTCGGGCTCGTACGTCACCATCAAGGCCCGCGCCACCGGCGAGTGCCTCGACGTGAACGGCGCGTCCACCGCCAACTCCGCCGCGATCATCACGTACACCTGCAACGGAGCGACCAACCAGCAGTGGACGCGCGGAACGTGACCCTACGTCAGGCGAGCAGGTCGATCGCGTCGATCGAGGTGCCCGCGCTGAGATAGGCGGTCGACCCCGAACCGCTCACCACGTTGATCTTCAGGATGTTGTACTGGCTGGTGTCCGTGAGCCAGGCGCTCGCCGGGACGCTGTAGGTGAACGTGTAGTTGTTCCCCCGGTAGGAGCCGTTGGTCAGTGACCGGGTGCTCGGCTGGGTGGGCGGGGAGGGGATGGCCGACGTCCAGGTGTCGTTGACGACGACCTGCGGCCGTCCGTTGGCGTAGGCCGTCGTCACGCCGATGCGCAGGGTGTGGGCGGCGGCGGCCTGGGCGGCGGTCAGCTTGAAGTACACCAGCAGACCGCTGTTGACGTCCTTCCAGAGATAGCAGGGGAAGGCCGAGGTCTCGGTACCGCTGCCGATGACCACGTTGCCGGTCCAGGCCGCGGCCCGGACGTCGGACGGATGGGCGTACGTCATCAGGTCGGCGTTCTTGAAGCCGCTGGGGGTGCCGTTCCAGTCGTTGATGCGCCAGATCGCGCTCGCGTTGCTCGGATCGTTCGAGGACGGGATCGCGATCGTGTTGAGGGTGGTCGTGCCACCCGCGGTCACCGTCACCGAGGTGGTGTGGACGGCGAGTTCGCCCTTGTAGACGGTCAGCGTGTACGTCCCCGGCAGTACTCCGGCGATCGAGAAGTAGCCGTCGGACGACCGCGCCGAACCCCAGTACTGGGCGGCCGAGTTGGCTACGCCGACCGTGTACGGGTACGCCGTGTCGCGGCCGGTGATCCCGACGCCCGCGACCCGGCCGCGGCCGCTCGCCGCCACGTACCCGGCGATGCCGAGCGAGTCCGCCCAGGAGGTGGTCAGGGTGCCGGGGTAGAGCGAGGAGGAGGGGGCGCCGCCGTCCGTGAGGGCGATGACGTACGGGCCCTGGAGGCCGAAGCGCTCGTCCTCGGTCTGGTTCTGCGCGTAGTGCAGGATCTCGTACAGGCCGCCGCCGTCCGCGCTCTGGTGGCGCAGGAGGGAGCGGTAGAAGGGGCCGCCGGAGGCCTTCTCGTGGTTGGAGCGGACGATCCACAGGCCGACGCCGTTGGCGCTCCAGCCGATGTAGTTGTAGTCGATGACCCGCAGCTTGGAGTAGTGCTTGGAGCGGGTCTGGCCGTCGGACTTCGCGAAGACGTCCGAGGCCTCGATGGTGGTGGGCGCGTAAGTGTAGGAATCGGGCTCGTCGTTGAGGAACAGGCCGGCCTTGACGCGCAGGATGAAGCGGGTCGAGGCGACCGAGGTGTCGGCGCGGTTGGTCCACAGGTAGACGTTGTTCTCGCCGCTGCGGGCCGCGTAGTAGTGCCTGAGCGTGCCGTACGCGACCGAGACCAGGATCGTCGATCCGGACTGACGGATCGTCACCGTCGAGGTGCCGAGGCCGGATTCGATGTGCGAGTTCTTTCCGCCGTAGCCCTGGTACTCGGTGCCCTTGTAGACCAGCGAGGTCAGGTCGCCGTTGGTCTTGCTGACCTTGAAGACGAGGTTGGCGCCGGTGTCGACGACGTAGTTCGAGCCGTCGTCGGTCCAGCCGAAGGACGCGGCGGACGCCGGCCGGGCGAGCGGCCCGGCGAGCGCGGCGGTACCGGCCGCGGCGGCGCTGCCGATGACGAAGGCGCGGCGGCCGACCGCTCTGCGGGATGCGGCTCCGGACATGGGGGTGCCTCCTTCGAGAGACATGTGGGGGAGGTGCGGGTGTCAGTGAGAGTGACAGTTGAATCGATTTCGCGAAAGGGCTTTCGCTTGCGGGAGGTTGGCAATCTTGTGAAATCGATCCGAGGTCTAGAAAGCGCTTGCCGATAGGGGTACGGTCCAGCCGCCAGGTCTTGCCATGTGTCGGAGGAGCAGCGAATGAGACGTTTCAACCTCGCCGTGCTGGCGGCCCTCACTCTGGGCGCCGGACTCACCGCCGTACCGGCGCACGCCGGAGAGGTGCGCGCCGGGGAGGCGCACGCCCCGCTCGGCATCGCCAACTGCACCGCCGGCGCCTGCCACTTCGACGTCCCGGCGGGCACGTACGACGTGAAGGTCCTCCTCGGCGGCGACGCCGACTCCAGCACCGCGATCAGCGGCGAGACCCGGCGCTCCCTGCTGCCGGCGACGGCCGCGCCCGCCGGTGAGCGGGTGGCCCGCAGCTTCACCGTGAACGTCCGCACCCCCGAGGGCGAGCCCACCGGCGCCGAGGGCAGCCCCGGCCTCGACCTCGTCATCGGCGGCACGGCCCCGGCGCTCGCCGACATCAAGGTCACCCCGGCGCGTCATGCCCGCCAGATCCTCCTCGTCGGCGACTCCACCGTCTGCGACCAGCCCGGCGACCCCTACTCCGGCTGGGGCCAGCAACTGCCCCAGTACCTGCGCAAGGGGCTCTCCGTCGCCAACTACGCCGACTCCGGCGAGAGCACGGTCAGCTACCTCGCGAGTCCCCAGCTCTGGGGCACCGTCCAGCCGCTGATCCGCCCCGGCGATCTCGTTCTCGTCCAGCTCGCCCACAACGACAAGACGACCGACGGGGCGACCTACCGGGCGAACCTGGAGACTCTGGTCGCCGGGATCCGCGAAAAGGGCGGTGAGCCTGTCCTCGTGACGCCGATCGTGCGACGCTGGTTCAACTCGGACGGCACCTTGAACAACAACACCGCACTCCTGGTCAACGGCCTCGGCGTCGACCACCCCGCCGTCATCCGCTCGGTCGCGGCAGACAACGGCGTCCCGCTGATCGATCTGACCGCGAGGACGAAGTCGCTCGTGGAGTCGCTCGGGACGGAGGGCTCCAAGGCGCTGTACCTGTACAACGAGAAGCGGGACAACACGCATACGTCCGTGCAGGGGGCCACGGTGTACGCCGGGCTCGTCCGGGACGAACTGCTTGCCCAGCATCTGGTGCCGGAAGGCCTGGTGCGGGCGGAATGAGCCCCTGGGGCGCCTCGACCGGAACCGGGGCGCCCCAGGCCTACCGGCCGAGGGGCGGGTATGCGTCGGCGGGCCGGTGGGGGCTGGTCGCGCCCACGCGGCGGAGCCGCATAGGGATACAGCCCCGCGCCCCTTCGGGACGTCATACTTCGCCAAGATCGAAAGCGAGCCCATGCACCTTCCCTCCGAAGACCGTGTCGTGAGCCCTTACACCGGTTACACCCGCGCCCACTGGGAAGCCGCCGCGGACCGGCTGCTCGCCGCGACCGAGCCGTATGCCGTCGAAGGCGGCGCTCTCTATCAGTTTCCCGGTACGCACACGAGCTGGTCCGGGCGGCTTTCCGACGGGTTGGAGGGGTACGCCCGCACCTTGCTGCTCGCCGCCTTCCGGCGTGACGAGACCGCGTTGGGGCGGTACGCGGACGGGCTCGCCGCCGGGGTCTCCGGTGTCTGGCCGCGCATCGAGGACCGCAGCCAGCCGCTCGTCGAGGCCGCCTCGATCGCCCTCGCGCTGCGGCTGACGCGACCCCTCCTTTGGGACCGGCTCGACGACGGTGTGCGGGAGCGGGCGGTCGGCTGGCTCGGTGATGCGCTCGGCGCCGAGGCCTGGCCCTGCAACTGGGAGCTGTTCCCTGTCACCGTCGGCGGGTTCCTGAAGGAGATCGGGTACGAGACCGAGGCGGCCGGCAAGGCGATCGACCGTGGTCTGGAGCGGATCGAGGAGTGGTACGTCGGCGGCGGCTGGTACACCGACGGCGACGGCCGCAAGTACGACTACTACAACGGCTGGGCGATGCACCTCTACCCGGTGCTGCACGCCTGGCTGGCCGACGACAGCCGGCTCCTGAGCCGGTACGGCGACCGCCTCGAAGCCCATCTCGCCGACTACGCCCATCTGTTCGGCGGCGACGGCGCTCCGCTGCACCAGGGGCGTTCCCTCACCTACCGCTTCGCGACCACCGCCCCGCTGTGGCTCGGCGCCCTGACCGGCCGTACCCCGCTGACGCCGGGGGAGACGCGGCGGCTGGCGTCCGGGGCGCTGAAGTACTTCCTGGACCGGGGTGCGGTGAACACGGACGGGCTGTTGACGCTGGGCTGGCACGGTCCTGACGAGGCCGTCCTTCAGGGGTACTCCGGTCCCGCCTCCCCGTACTGGGCCAGCAAGGCCTTCCTCGGGCTGCTGCTGCCGCCCGAGCACGAGGTGTGGACGGCCCCCGAGGAACCCGGACCGGCGGAGCGCGCGGACGTGGTGCGGTCGATCGGCGCCCCCAACTGGCTGATCCAGTCGACGCGTTCGGATGGTCTGGTCCGTCTCCACAACCACGGCAGCGAGGACGTCCGCTACGACCCGTACTACACGCGCCTCGCCTATTCGACGGTGACGACGCCTTCACCGTCGTACGACAACAGCGTGATCGTCGGGGACGATCCGAGCCGTACGGACATCGAGCCGCTGGGCGTCGGGGACGGCTGGGCGGCCTCGCGGCACGCGGCGGGTGGGGGAGCGCGGGTGACCAGTCTGGTGCTGGCGCACGGAGCCGTGGAGGTACGGGCGCACCTGGTGGCGGGGGTGGAGCCGGGGACGCCGGTGCGGGTCACGGGGTGGGCCGGTGTCGAGGGGGTGCGGGCGGAGATCCTGCCGGTCGTCGGGTTGGGGCCCGGGCTGTCCGGCGTGACCGGGGACGGGGACAGCCTGTTCGTCGCCGTGGTCCGGCTCACTGGTGAGGCGGAGGCCGAGCCGTTGGAGGACGCGGTGCGCGTGCGTCTCGACAACTCGGGTGTGCTGCACGTGCGTTGGGGAGGCGAGGGGGCGGTCGAGGCTCGGGTGGACAGTGCCGGTGTGGACGTCAACGCCGTGCGGTGAGCCGGCTCGGGCAGTATGGGGATCATGGGTGGGGGAGACGAACTCGTAGAACTGCTGGGGCGGGCCGGGCTCGACGTCGTGGGGGAGCGGCGGGTCGAGGAGGTGCTGCCGCCTCCGTTCGCCTGGCGGTACGTCGTCGCGGGGGAGGTCGAGGCGGCCGTGTCGGTTTCCCTGGAGCGGGCCGCCCGCGTCGGTGAACTCAACGCCGCGTGGCATCGGTTGGCGTCCGAGGCCGGGGTCTTCGGTGTTGATGGGGTGTTCCTCGTCGACTTTCCCGGAAGCCGGACCGACGGGTGGGTGAGGGTGCGGCTGCGCGGCGAGTGGGATCTCGCCGGTGTGCTCGGGGAGCGGCCCGGGCACACCGGGTTCGTCACCATGGCGCTGGACGGGGACGCCCTGGTGGGGGCCGGCACCGGGGAGGACGCGGTGCGGCTCGTCGCCGTCGAAGGGGTTCGGGCGCGGCGGGAGGAGGCTGCCCGGGTCGCGGGGCGGGAGAGCCCGCAGGAGCGGGCGGCTGCCTGGGAGGCGCTGTTCCAGGGGCCCAAGTGCCCGCCGCGGGTGCTGGATTCCTGGGCGAGCGGGCTCTCGCTGAACCCCGCCCTGCCGACCGAACTGCGGCCGCTGCTGCCGGTGCTGACCTCCTACGCCCTGTACGGCGCCCTGCCGACCGAGGTCGTGGACGGACTGCTCGCCGACCCCGACTGGGAGGTCCGGCTCAGGACCGCCGGCACCCAGCCGGGCATCACCCCCGAGCAGTGGGGCCGCGTGCTCCTCGCCGAGCGGGACGAGCGGCAGCGGTGGCTCCTCGCCATGACGGCGGGGGAGTTCCGGGCCCGGGTCGCCGAGGACGCCTGCCGGGTCCTCGCCGCCGACCCGTCCGCGCGCGTGCGGTCCGAGGCCGCGCGCCTCGAAGGGCTGCCCGCCTCCGTGGCGGTCGCGCTGGCCGCCGACCCGGCCGACGGTGTGCGTGCCGTGGCCTGCCGGACCGCCTGGCCTCATCTCGACGCGGCGGGCCGCGAGGCGCTCCTCGCCGACCCGCACGCCGTCGTGCGGGCCAGGGCGCGGGTGCTGTACCACCGGGACCACCCGATGCCCCGGTCGGTGTTCGACGCCGAGGACGTGGAGAGCGCGGCTCTGGAGACCTGCCTCCTGGAGCGTGACCTCGCCGAGCACCTGGTCCGCCACGGGGACCGTGCGCAGCGCTGGTCCCTCGCCGCCAACCCGCGTCTGGACCCTGACCTGGTCGCCCTTCTCGCCGAGGACCCGGACGACGGGGTTCGCTTCCAGGTGTCCACCCGGCCCGACCTCACCGAGGAGCAGCGGGCCGCCGTCCCGGTCGAACGCGACCCGGGAATCCGCTACTTCGAGCTGGACTGGGTCAAGGACCTGCACGAGGACGAGGACGCCATGCGGCGCCTGGCCGCCTCCGCCCACTTCCTCGTGCGCAGAGGCGTGGCCAGGGCCCGGCGTCTGCCCCCGGACGTCGTCGAACGCCTCGCCCGCGACGAGGACCGGATCGTCCAGCTGTTCCTCGCCGAGTCCTGCGACGACGCGCCCGCCGACCTGCTGCTGCGGGTGTGGCAGTGGTGGGACGGCAGCCTCAGCACCCCCGACCGGCCGCGCGGCCACCCGAACTTCCCCCGCCGCGGCCTCGTCCGGTACGCCGACGACCCGAACCCGCGGATGCGTCAACTGGCCCTGGACGACCCCGAGTCGACGCCCGAGCTGGTCGAGCGGCTCAGCCGGGACGGCAGCGTGGAGGTGCGGTACCGCGCCGCGACCGACCCACGGCTGTCGGCGACCGCCGTGGCACGGCTGCTGGAGGACCCGTACGAGCACGTACGGCAGGCCGCGGCACTGCACCCGCGGATGCCGGCCCGGTTGCTGGTCGGGCTGCTGCGCGGGGGCGGGGTGGAGACGGCGGCGCGGAACCCGGGGCTGCCGGTCGAGGTCATGCGGCGGATGGTCGGGGCCATGGATGCCGCCCAGGGCGGGCGGGACTGACCATCCGCGGGTCGGGTAATGGGTTGCCTGGCTTCACGGCAGGGCACCAAGATCGCTCACATGACCTCTCTGATTCGCCATGTGACGATCGACTGCTCCGATGCCTACGCCCTCGCGACGTTCTGGTCCAAGGTGCTCGACCAGCCCCTCCACGAGGAGGACGAGCCCGGTGACCCCATGGCGCTGATCGAGGCCGCGGGTGTGCTCTTCGTGAGCGTCCCCGAGACCAAGACGGTCAAGAACCGCGTCCACTTCGACCTCCAGCCCCAGGACCGCACCCGCGACGAGGAGGTCGAGCGCCTCCTCGCCCTCGGCGCGACCGTCGTGGACGACCAGCGCAGGCCCGACGGGACCGGGTGGGTGGTGATGGCCGACCCCGAGGGCAACGAGTTCTGCGTGGAGCGGAGCCAGGCGGAACGCGGCGAGTAGCGGGCGAGGACACTTCGACGGGGGCCGAACGGTTACGGCTCCGGCGTGCCGGTCCATGACCGAGCATCCGCACGACACCCCCGCCCGGGCCGTCACCGGCATGGTCGATCACGTTCTCCGCGGGCGGACCACCGGCACGCGTCGACGAGCGCCTCGTGCGCCGCTCACTCGTCCGTGGACGCCTCGCGGGGCCAGTTCTCCAGCAGGACGTGCAGGGCGTCGATCGCGCGGGCCCAGGACTTCCGTACGTCGCGGGCGGCACCGAAGCCGCCGGTGGACTCCAGGGCGCAGTAGCCGTGGAAGGTGCTGCGCAGCAGGCGTACGGCGTCGGTGAGGTCGGGTTCCTTCAGGCCGTAGGCGCGGAGCATGCCGTAGGTGATCTCGGCGGTTCGGCGGAAGCCGGGGGAGTCGGCGATGAGGGCCTGGTCGACACGGATCTGGGTGGCCGCGTAGCGGCCGGGCCGCTCCAGGGCGTACTCCCGGTACGCCCCGGCGAACGCGGCCAGCGCGTCCTTGCCGGCCCGGCCCGCGACGGCGACGGCGATCCGGTCGATCATCTCCGCCCCGGCGAGCAGGGCGACGCGGGTGCGCAGTTCCTGGAGGTTCTTGATGTGCGAGTACAGACTCGCGTCCTTGACCCCGAAGTGCCGGGCGAGCGCGGACATGGTGACCTTCTCGAACCCGACCTCGTCGGCGAGCTCGGCCGCCGCCTCGGTGAGCCGATCGGCGGTGATTCCTGCGCGGGCCATGGGGGTCTCGTCTCCGGCTCTCCGACCAACCTAGAGACCCTAGGTTACACGCTAGTGCCCACAGGGTCACCGGCAGTGTCTGCCGGTCGCCGCCGTCAGCGTCACGTCCTCCGCGCGCAGGCGTAGGGCGTGGCGGGTGGTGTCGTCGCCGTGGGACGGGGATGGGTCCCAGAGCCAGAGGGTGTCGCCGCTCGCCTGGAAGGACAGGACGGGGTGGGTGGTGGGGGCGGGGCCGTTGATGACCGGGATCCGCCGGGCGAGGGGGTGTATGCAGACCAGTTCGGGCTGGAGGCCGTAGTAGGCGGGGGGACGGCGGCCCTCGGCTGCCGCGTTCATCGCCCGGTCGGCGGCCTTCTCCGTCGTGTGCAGGGAGAGTGTCACGGTCGTCAGCACCGCGACCAGCCCGGCCAGTACCAGCATCAGCCGGAAGAAGCCGCTGACGGACGGCGCCACGTTGAAGTGCCGGGCCCAGCCGCCCACGGCGAGGGCCGTCAGGACACACGCCACCGCCACGGCCAGGGGCTTGAGCGCCACGGCGTACTGCCAGAAGAAGCCGACGTGCACCGAGTCCGCCGGGATGCCGAACATGTCCTCCAGGTACACCGCGTGCAGGAACGCCCCGACCCACGGGACGACGAACGGCAGCGGCGCGGCGAGCACCGGCAGGAACCACTGCACGTTGCGGCTGAACCACGACGCACTGAGCGCGTACCAGAGGCCGAGGGCGACGAAGCCGATGCCCAGGGTGACGAGGAGCCAGACGAACTGCTGGGACAGGCTCGCCTCTTGGGAGCTCACCCAGAGGTAGCCCCCGAAGGTCAGGGCCGCCATGAACACCGCACCGCACCCCAGCCTGACCGGCCACGGACGGGGCGCGTTGGAGGTCAGCCAGGCGCCCACCGGCCAGGCGAGCCCGGCGGGAGGCAGCAGGGCCGCCCATCGCCACGGGGTCGAGAAGGCGCCGAGAACGATGCCGGACGCCAGGCATGCCAGGGCGACCGTGATCACCACCCCGACCGTGAGCGCCCGCCGTCGCGGATCGGCCGACGTCTCGTTGCTCGCCGGTCCCATCGCCACCCGGACGTCGTGCACCTCCCGGTCGAACGGCCGACCGCCGATGTTGCGCGCCTCCAACTCGGCCAGCGCCCGCTCGCGTTGGTCGTCGCCGGGCTCCCCGCGCAGATGCAGGGTGTGCCGTACGTCCCACCCGCCCACGGCGATCCACTGCTCGGCGAGCCGGCGCAGGACGGGGCCCGCCCCCTCGGGCACCTTGTGATGCACGTGATAAGTGGTGTGCGGCACGGCCGGCTTGAGCGGGACCAGCTTGGTCTCCCGCACCCATACGTCGACCTTCCGCCGGTCCGCGAGCGAGGTCAGCCGCTCGACGGCCGCCCCGCGGGCCGTCCAGCGCGAGCCGTGCACGGGTATCTCGACGATGAACGCCGTGTACCCGTCGTCGGGGGTGACCGCGTCACTGTCCCGGACCGGCCGCACCCCCCAGCCCTGGGCCTCGAACAGGCGGCCGGCCAGCTCTCGTTCGTCCTGGTCGTCGCGGACCTCGACGACCAGGCGAACCCGGCGGTTGAACGGTCCAAGAGCCTCCGGCGTCACCGGTCCCCCTCCAGCGTGTACGGATCACTCCTTACGTACAGGCCGGACCCCGGAAACTCCAACTCGGGCCGCTCGGCGGCCCCGTCAGCCGATCGGCGCGTACAGCACGCCCAGCTTGTCGATCTCGTCGCCCGCGCGGCCCGTGAAGCCGGCGATCTGCCAGCCCGTCGGTGCCGTGAAGGTCTTCGTGTCCGAGGTCGCCGTGCCGGAGGACAGGGTGCGGCCCTTGTCCGTGGTGAACGCCGCCGAGAAGATCCTGGTGCGGCCGTCCTTCTGACCCTGCGTCAGCTTCACGGACGTGAGGTGCTCGCCGGACGCCAGGGTCAGCGACGTCGCCGTGCCGCCCGTACCGCCGTGACCGATCGTCGTACCGCCGTCGTGGGTGAGCGAGACCCCGTCGAGGCGGGAGGCGCCGCGCAGGGTGAGGGTGCGCGGGGAGACGGTGGACGGGAGGTCGTCCGCGTCGTTGAAGGCGGTGCCGTGCGGGCCGCCGAAGAAGTCGCTCGCCTTCAGGGACGAGTTGAGGGTGTAGGAGAAGTCGACCGTGTGCGGGAAGTGGTCGGAGAGGTTGCCGCCCGCGGAGTCGAGGAACGACGCCCATTCGTCGTTGTAGCGGGTGGCCGTGAGGGAGAACAGCTTGCTGCCCCGGTACAGGACCTTGTCCACGACCTCGCAGCTGTTGGTGGGCGCCGTCGTCGGGCACACCAGCGGGTCCGCGCCCTGCGTCGGCCGCACCCCGCCCTTCACCAGCTGCACCCACGCGTCCGTGAGGCCGTTCTCGTCGGCCAGCGTGCGGATGTTGTCGCCGGAGCGGGTGTAGCGGGTGTTCGTGTCCCCCATGACGATCACCGCGTTGCCCGCGGAGTTCGCCTGGATGAAGTCGGAGAGCTGCTTGACGTTGGCGCGGCGGGCGGCCAGCGCGTCGTCGGTGTCGTCGGCGTTGGTGTGGACGTTGTACAGGTCCACGTAGACGCCCTCGGCCAGCCGCACCCGGGCGAGGGAGAAGCCCTTCGGAGTCAGGCAGTTGGTGCCGGTGCAGTCGTTCCACTTCACCCGCTCGAAGTCGTCGAAGGCGTAGTCCGACAGGGTGTTGAGGCCGTCACCGAAGGGGACGCCGCCGCTGGTCGCGGTGCGGTAGGGGTGGTTGTCGCCCGCGTACAGGGCCGCGTGGTAGTTGAAGTCCTCCTGCACGTTGACGATGTCGTACGGCGCCAACCGGGGGGAGATCAGCGGGGTGTTGGTCTGTGGATGTCCCGAACTCAGGCCTTCCGGGAGGCCGGCGACGTTGTACGTGAGCACGTTGAAGGTGCCGGTGGTGGCAGCGGCGGCCGGTGTCGTACCGGTGGCGGTGAGGCCGGTGAGGGCCAGGGCCGCGGCCGCGAGGGTGCCGAGGAGTCGTCTCATGGGTCCATGTTCATGTCAACGCGAGTGATTAAAAAGGGTAGTTGAGAAAACTGTTCAACATTCACAGGTGACGTGAGAGTTGACTCTCATATTTTGTGAGAGGACACTCTCACGTCATGGAACCCGACGCTCGTCCTCACGGCACGTCCGGCAACCGCCTCGGTGACATCGAGATCACCGACCCGAAGACCATGCGGGCGCTCGCGCACCCCGTACGGCTGGCCGTCCTGGAGCGGCTCCAGCGCAACGGGCCCGCCACAGCGACCCAGTTGTCGCCGCACGTCGGTGCGACCCCGTCCGTGACCAGCTGGCATCTGCGCCATCTCGCCGGCTTCGGGCTGGTGCGGGACGCCGAGGGGAGCGTCGACCGGCGCGAACGGCGGTGGGAGGCGGTGGCCCGTGGGTTCCGCTTCGAGATGCCGGACGACGAGGACGGACTGTCGGCCGCGCGGGCCCTCGGCATGGAGATGTTCGCCCGGGGCGCCCAGCAGATCGAACGCTGGGCGGCCGAGACCGAGCCGGAACTGGAGCCCGCCTGGCGCCGGGTCGCCCGGCTCGCCAACACCCGTGTCGTGGTCTCCGCCGAGGAGCTCGCCGCGATCGAGGACGCGGTGGAGGCCGTACTCGCGCCGTACGTGACACGCGACGCCGCGGACCGCCCACCGGGCACACGGGGCGTACGGCTGCTGCGGTACGCGCTGCCGGAAGCGGGCGAGGGGGAGTGACCCCGGGGGGAGATGACGCCGCGCGCGCTGCTTCTGGGCGAGATGCCGGCTCCCTGTGGCGTGAGCGGCCCTTTCTTCTCACATGGGCGAGCAGCGCGGTCTCGCAGGTCGGCGACCGGGTCTCCGAGGTGGCCGTGCCGCTCATCGCCGTCACCGTGCTGGACGCCTCCGCCGGCCAGGTGGCGTGGCTGACCGCGCTGGCCTGGGCGCCGAATCTGCTCGGGATGCTGCTGGGGGCGTGGGTCGACGGCCGTGCGGGGAAACGGCGGCTGATCATCGGGTGCGACGTGTTCCGCGCGGCCGTGCTGCTGACCCTGCCGGCCGCCTACCTGTGGGGCATGTTGACGACGGCGCACCTCTTCGCCGTCGTCCTGCTGTGCGGTGTCGCGGGCGTGGTGGCGGGCTGCGCGTTCACGCCCCTCTTCACCTGGCTGCTGCCGCGGACGTCGTACGTCGACGCCAACAGCAAGTTCAGCGCGGCCCGTTCGGCCTCCTTCATCGCCGGGCCCGCGCTGGGCGGAGGGCTCGTGCAGGCGCTCACCGCGCCGGTCGCGGTCGTCGTGGACGCCGTGTCCTTCCTCGGCTCGGCGCTCCTGCTGCGCCGGGTACGGGTCGAGGAACCGGTGCCGGAGCGCCGGAACCGGCGAGGCGTGTGGCACGGCGCCCGGCAGGGGCTGGTGTTCGTCCTCCGTCATCCGGTGCTGCGGGCTAGTCTCGGCTGTACGACGACCATCAACTTCTTCACGTTCCTGACGGGCAGCGGCCTGGTCGTGCTGTTCGCCGACCGTGAGCTCCATCTCCCGCCCGGAGTCATCGGGTTGACGCTCGGCATCGGTGCGAGCGGCTCCCTCGTCGGCGCGCTGCTCGCGCCCTGGGTGTCGCGCCGGATCGGCATCGGCCGCGCCGTCGCCGTCGGGGCCGTGCTGTTCCCGGCGCCCTTCGCCCTCGTGGTCGTGGCCGACGGTCCGCTGTGGGCGCGTGCCGGGGTGCTGGGCGGGGCCCAGTTCCTCATCGGCCTCGGCGTCATGATCTTCGACGTCAACCTCAACTCGCTGATGGCCGCGGCGATTCCGGGTGAGATGCGCAGTCGGGTCACCGGCGCGTACAGCACCGTCAACTACGGGATACGGCCGCTCGGCGCCGTCGCCGGAGGCGCGCTCGCCACCGGCGTCGGACTGCGAACGACCTTTGTCGTGGCGGCAGTCGGCGGCATGCTGTCGCTCCTGTGGCTGCTGCCGTCACCGATACCGGGCATCCGCGGCCTGGACTCCATGGAGCGGTACGACCTCGTCGACGCCTGAGCCGCGCCGGTGGCCAGCTCCCTACCGGCAGCTCGCCGTCAACGCGTCGAGCGCCCGCCACACCGCGTCCGCCCCCTCGGCGTCGATCACGAGCTGGGTGCCCGAGCCGTCCGGGACGGACACGACGTACGACACCGGTGAGAACGACAGGGCGCCCCACGCCTCGCGCCGGTGCTCCAGCGCCAGGATGCGGCCGCACGGCTCGCACCGCATCCACGGCACCAGCGCCAGACCACCGGCCCGGTGGACCGGCTCCAGACCCTCGACCACCCGCACCTTCCCCTCGAAGCCGGGCAGATCGACGATGTCCGTGGCCAGTTGGTCCCACACCCCCCACTGCTGGGCCATCGCCGCGAGGTCGGCCCGCGTCCGGTCGTCCACGGACAGCCCCAGCTCGAACAGCCGGTCCACCAGCCGGAACAGACCGGCCTCCTGCTCACCGATGTCCCAGCACCCCTGGATCCCGTCCACGTCCTCGGCGCCCGGCAGCAGCCCGGCGAGCCGCGACCACACGGCCCCCTCGGCGGCGTACGCCCGTTCCTTTTCCTGTCGCTCGTCCATCGCGCCCGACCCTATGCCGCAGGCCGCGCGGGCCGATTGTCGGTCCGGTCACCCCGTGGGGTGGAAGTGTGCGGCCCAGTGGGACCAGGCACCGGCCAGCCACGCCACCGTGTCGTACCGGCGTCCGGAAGCTGGGCGCATGTCCACCCTTGACTCCCTACGGGGATCTCTGCGCGCGGCGGTCCTGCGGGGCGCAGCCGCACTCGCGCTCGTCGTCGCCCTGCCGGGCAGCGCCCTCGCCGCACCCGGTGATCTCGACACCTCGTTCGGCACGGGCGGGAAAGTCGTCGTCGACAGCGGGTTCCGCGCCGACGCCCAGGACGTCGCCGTACAGGCCGGCAACGGCAAGATCGTCACCGTCGGTTCCAGCCAGGGCTCCGACTTCGACGCGTCCGACTTCACCGTGCTGCGCCACAACCCCGACGGCACCCCGGACACCTCCTTCGGCGGCGACGGCGAGGTGCTGACCGACTTCGAGTTCGGCGAGGACATCGCCCAGGGGGTGGCGCTCCAGGGCGACGGGAAGATCGTCGTGGTCGGGCGCCATCAGGAGACCGACGACGAGTTCGCCGGCTGCTGCTGGTTCACGGTGGCCCGCTACACCACCGACGGCAGCCTCGACACCTCCTTCGGCGGCGGCGACGGCTGGATCAGCCCCGGTCTCGCGGGCGGGGCCGAGGACGCCGCCGGCGTCGCGGTGCTGCCGGACGGCAAGATCCTCGCCGGGGCCCGCGCCGGCGGCGATTTCGCGCTGGTGCGCCTTCTGCCGAACGGCACCCTCGACACCTCCTTCGACGGCGACGGTGTCGTCGACACCTCCTTCAGCGCGGAGGGCGGCGCCATCGCGAAGGACATGGCGGTGCAGTCGAACGGCAAGATCGTGCTGGTCGGCTACTCGGGCGAGACCTCCTTCGACTTCGCCCTGGCCCGCTACAACCCCGACGGCAGCCTCGACACCACCTTCGGCGGCGACGGCAAGGTCACCACGGACCTCGGCGGCTACAACTGGGGCGAGACCGTGGCCGTCCAGTCCACCGGCAAGATCCTCATGTCCGGTGGCACCGGCGAGGACTTCACCCTGGTCCGCTACAACCTGGACGGCACCCTCGACGGCGGCTTCGGCACCGGCGGCGTCGTCACCACCGACTTCGGCCCCACGTCCGCGGTGAACGACCTCGCCGTCCAGCCCGACGACCGGATCCTCGCCGGCGGTTCCGCGGGCACCGACTTCGCGCTGGCCCGCTACAACGCCGACGGCACCGCCGACACGGGCTTCGCGACCGGCGGCCGGACCACCACCGACTTCGGCGCCTTCGACCGGGTGGGCGCCCTCGCCCTCCAGACCGACGGAAAGATCGTCGCGGCCGGCGACACCGGCGACGACCGCGCCCTCGCCCGCTACCTCGGCGGCACCGGCACCCCTCCGCCGCCCCCGCCCACCGGCGTCGACCTGTCGGTCACCAAGACCGGCACCGCCACGGTGAGCATCGGCGACCGGGCCACGTACACCGTGACCGTCACCAACACCAGCACCACCACGAGCGCCACCGGCGTGACCCTCACCGACACCCTCACCGGCCCGGCCGGCTCCGTCGTCTCGGCGACCGCCTCCCAGGGCACCTGCACGACCGCCGTCTCCTGCGCCCTCGGCACCCTCGCACCGGGCGCCAAGGCCACCGTGACCGTCGTCGCCGAACCCCGGGCCACCGGCACCCTCACCGACAAGGCCACGGTCGCCGCCACCCAGACCGACCCGGCGACCGCGAACAACACCGCCACGGTGACCACCACGGTCAACAACGCCCGCGGCTGCACCCGCATCGGCACCAGCGGCAACGACACGATCACCGGGACCTACGGCACCGACGTGATCTGCGGCCTCGGCGGCGACGACACCATCAACGCGAGCTACGGCAGCGACACCGCGTACGGCAACTACGGCAACGACCGCGTCGACGGTGGCTTCGACGACGACACCCTCAACGGCGGCCCCGGCAACGACAACCTGATCGGCAACTACGGCAACGACCGCCTGAACACGGTCGACAGCGTCTCCGGCAACGACACCGCCAACGGCGGCTTCGGCACCGACACCTGCACGACGGACACCGGCGACACCCGCCTCAGCTGTCCCTGACGATCACTCCGCATGCCACTGGCCGGGCCGCCTGCAAGGGGCCCGGCCAGTGGCGTCAGCCGTTGATCCCGCTGTAGTGCCGCAGGCTCCACCGCCACAGCCACCGCGCCCCCAGATACGCCACCACCCCGAGCAGCGGCGAGGCCGCCGCCAGCCAGTAGGGGGCGCCGGTGTCATGGCCGTGGCCGGTCAGGACGGCGACCGGGAAGTACGCGACGAACGCGAGCGGAAGACCGTACGTCAGGAAGCCGCCCACCGCGCGCGGCAGGACGTTCAGCGGATAGCTGCCGAACGTGCCGAGGAGCTCCTCCAGCCAGTAGCTCCAGTAGTCGGCGGCCGGGAAGCGCAGCGACGCACTGGCCAGCGCCGTGAACAGGGCGGCCTCCAGGAACAGCCCGCCGATGACCGCGGCGGCCAGGTAGCCGATCCGGCCCGGCGTCCAGTCCAGTTCGCTGCGGCTGAGCGCACCGATCATCAGGCCCACCGCCACCGTCAGGTCGCCGATCGCGTTGGTGGGGAAGAAGGCCAGCTGGAGCTGGCGGTGCACCGGCATCGGGCGCAGGAGGTACGTGTCGATCCTGCCCTCCTGGATCTGCCGGCCGGCGCCGTGCACCCGGCCCAGGAAGAGGACGAACAGGGCGTGCGCCAGCATCCGGGTCGCCGGGATCAGCAGGACCTCGGAGCTGTCCCAGCCGCCCATCCCGGTGAACCGGGCCAGCAGCACCGTCGCGAACACGAGCACCGACACCTGCCAGATCGCGCCGATCGCGACCATCAGCAGGAACTCGGTGCGGTACTCCAGCTGGGCACGGAAGTTGAGCAGCGTGATGCGCCACATGATCCGCAGGGAATGCACGGTCCTCAGCCTCCCTGGGACATGACACGAAGGGCGGCCCGCCGCCACAGGAACCGGGTGAACAGGTGCAGCGCCACCACCCAGGCGGCCTGCACGGCGAGTTGGAGACCGGCGTCCGACAGCGGGATGCGGCCGATGTAGAGCGACAGCGGCACGTTGAGCGTCGCCTGGAAGGGCAGGAACGCGCTCAGGGTCACGAACCAGTCCGGGAAGAACCACAAGGGCGCGTACACGCCGGACAGCAGGTTCTGCGCGAAGATCAGGATGAGCATCGCCGCGTTGTTGCGGACCGTCCAGAAACACAGCTGGTCCAGGACGAGCAGCACGTAGTACAGGACGAGTTGGCCGAGCAGCAGACTCAGCACGAACACCCCCGCCGTCGCCGCCGACTCGGGCGGTTCGACGACTCCGGCCGTGCGGCACACCGCGTATCCGGCCAGCGCCCAGGCGAACCCGTACAGCTTCTCGCCGAGCGCGCGCAGGGCGTGGTAGCGCTGCGGGGGCAGCGGGCGCAGGTACCAATAGACGATCGTGCCGAAGTGCATGTGCTGGAGCACGGTGTCGCGGCCCGCGTACTGGTCCAACTCGCGCATCCTGGAGGCGAGTACGGCCAGCACGGCGTACGTCACCGCCTGGTCGCGGCTCAGTCCGGCGGTGGTGCCGGTGTCGGCGTACAGGCCGTGCCACAGCGATGCCACCAGCACGGTCTGCACGGTGAGGCGCAGCAGTACGGCGGTCATCCGGGGCGGGGTGTGCAGCTCGCCGAGCGGGGTGACGCGGGCGGCGCGCCAGGCGTGGAGCATCGCCATGTCAGACCTCTTCCCCGTGGACGTAGGCGGCCCGCATCACGTCTTCCAGGTCCGCCTCGTCGAGGGCGACGTCCGTGACCTCGTGGCGCTCGATGACGGCCTTCAGCGCCTGGTGCACGGTCGGGGCGTCGGGGCCGTCCGGCCCGAACACGACCTGGGGGCCGGTCCGTTGGAGCAGGGCGACGCCCGGCAGCGCGGCGACCTCCGCGTGCGCGTCGGCCAGCGTCGCCCGGACCTGCCAGGTCGAGCCGAACTTGCGGCGGATCTCGTCGAGGGTGCCGTCCAGGACGAGCCGCCCGTGGTTGACGAGGACGACCCGTTCGGCCAGCCGCTCGACCTCGGTCATGTCGTGGGTGGTGAGCAGGACCGTACGGCCGCGCTCCGTGACCTGGTGGCGCAGGAACTCCCGCACCTGCTCCTTCACCACCACGTCCATGCCGATGGTGGGCTCGTCGAGGAAGACGACCTGCGGGTCGTGGAGAAGGGCGGCGGCCAGGTCGCTGCGCACGCGCTGGCCGAGGGAGAGGTGGCGCACCCGGGTGTCCCAGAAGGAGGAGAGGTCGAGCAGCGCGTCGAACTCCTCCAGCCGGGCGGCGTGTTCGGCCTTCGGCACGGCGTAGATGTCCCGCAGGATCGCGAACGACTCCCGCACCGGCAGGTCCCACCACAGCTGGGTGCGCTGCCCGAACACCGCGCCGATGTTGCGGGCGTTGCGCTCCCGTTCCTCGTAGGGCGTCACGCCCGCGACCCGGGCATGCCCGGAGGTGGGGGTGAGGATGCCGGTGAGCATCTTGATGGTGGTGGACTTGCCGGCGCCGTTCGGGCCCAGCAGGGCCAGGAGTTCACCGGGGGCGACGTCGAAGGTGATGTCGGTGACGGCGTGCTTGGCGACCCGCTCGGGGTTCACCAGGGAGCGGACCGCTCCCGTGAAGCCCGGACGGCGGACGGTGGTGTGGAAGGTGCGGGACAGTCCGCGGACCTCTATACCGGCATTCAAGTGGCATCAACTCCTTCGCAGGACAAAAGAAGTGCGGCCGGTCGGCAGAGGCGCCGACCGGCCGCCGACGACGTCCCGACAGTGTCGGAAAGTCGATCAATCGGTCAATCGATTAATGGTCTGTTTACTTGTCGGTCGAGAACACGAACGAGAACTCGGCCGGTGCGGCCGTCAGTTGGTGCCGCGGCAGCGGGCCAGGGCCGCACGACTGTGAACCGACGCCGTTCTGCCCGTGGTCGAGGTTCACCCACACCGTGTCCCCGGCCTTGAGGTCGGTCAGGTGCGAGGCCGCCTCCAGCTGCTCGTTCGTCCAGCGGCGGGCGCTGAACGCGAACTCCGGGTCGCCCTCGATCCGCAGACCGCCGAGCCGCGCCCACCGGACGTCGCCCCGGGCGCCGTTCTCCTGCGGACGCAGATACGGCGTCTGGAGGTCGTCCACGGTGGACGTCCACAGGCCGATCCGCGATGCCGCACGGGTGTCGGGGTACGCCTCGCCGGGACCGCCGCCGAACCACGTCACCGCCTCGGCCTCGGCGAGCCCGAGCCGGACGCCGAGGCGGGGCAGCGGCACCTTCCACTCGCCCTCGGGCGCCACGGACACCGTCAGCTTCAGCCGGCTGCCGTCGGAGGTCCACCGGTACACGGTGGCCAGTCCCACCTCACGGGCGGCCGGAGCCACCCGGGTGCGCACCGTCAGCGTGTCGTCGGTGAGCTCCACCGCGTCGAGCCGGTGCCGCATCCGGTGCAGGCCCAGCGTGCGCCACAGCACGGAGTACTGGACGCCCGACACCCAGTCGGTGCCCTCGTCGTTGTCGGTGGGCGCCCGCCACACGTCCAGGCGCAGCCCCTCGACGGACACTCCGCCGATCGACGTGAGCGTGCCGGTGCGGGCGTCGAAGGCGGCCGGGCCGAGCGTGATCGTCCGTCCGTCGCGCACGGGCCCGTCGGTGGCCGCCACGGACGGCAACACCCGTACGGCACCCGGGAACTGACCCCACGCCACCTCGTGCCCGCGCTCGCCCCACGCCGTGTCGGCGGCGAGCGTCGCCCGCACCGTCCACCCGGTCTCCGCCGGGCCCTGGTGAGCGGGCGGCTCCGGCAGCTTCACGTCGGCGGACTCGCCCGGCTTCAGCGCGGGCACCGACAGCGAGCCGGACTCCACCGTCGCGCCGTCCACCTGGTACGACCACACGAAGGCGAGCGCCGACAGGTCGGCGAAGTCGTACCTGTTCGTCACCCGTACGGTGCCGTCGGCGCCGTCGCCCTCGATGCGGACCGGCTCGATGACCTTCTTGTACTCGGCGAGCCCGGGGGAGGGGGTGCGGTCGGGGAAGATCAGGCCGTCGCAGACGAAGTTGCCGTCGTGCAGCTCCTCGCCGAAGTCGCCGCCGTAGGCGTAGCCCAGCTCGGCGTGCTCGATGCCGTGGTCGATCCACTCCCAGATGAAGCCGCCCTGGATGCGGTCGTACTTCTCGAACAGCTCCTGGTAGTCGGCGATCCCGCCCGGGCCGTTGCCCATGGCGTGCCCGTACTCGCACTGGATGAAGGGGAGCCCGCGCCGCTTCAGGGTGCCGCCGTCGAGCTCCTTGCCGATGGCCTCCACCTCGGCGTGGCTCGCGTACATGCGCGAATACACGTCCGTGTCACGGCAGTTCCAGTCGCCCTCGTAGTGCACGAGGCGCGAGGTGTCCCGGCTGTGGATCCACTCGGCCATGGCGGTCAGGCCGCGACCGGTGCCGGCCTCGTTGCCCAGCGACCAGAACACGATCGACGGGTGGTTCTTGTCGCGCTCGACCATGCGGGCCGCACGGTCCAGGAGGGCCGGGGTCCAGCGGTCGTCGTCGACGGGGTTGTCCCGCCAGTCCTGCTCGGTGAAGCCGTGGGTCTCCAGGTCGCACTCGTCGATGACCCACAGGCCGTACTCGTCGCACAGGTCCAGGAATGCCGGGTGCGGCGGGTAGTGCGAGGTGCGCACCGCGTTGAGGTTGTGCCGCTTCATCAGCAGCACGTCCTCGCGCATGGTCGCGAGGTCCAGCGCGCGGCCCGTCCGCGGGTGCCACTCGTGCCGGTTGACGCCCTTGAAGAGGATCGGCCGGCCGTTGACCTTGATGAGGCCGTCCTCCAGGACGACCGTGCGGAAGCCGATCCGCAACGGCACCCGCTCGCCCTCGGTGACCAGTTCACCGTCGTACAGCTTCGGCGTCTCGGCGCTCCACGGCTCGACCGGGACCGTCACCGGCGCACCGGTCGCGACATCGATGTCCAGGGCCGGCACGAGCACCCGCCCGTCGACGTCGGAGTCGACGCGCAGGGTGCCCTCGCCGGTGACGTGGTCGTAGTCGGCGTGCACGAAGAAGTCGAGGACGCCGCCCGCCGGGCGGTGCAGCAGGGTGACGTCACGGAAGATGCCGGGCAGCCACCACTGGTCCTGGTCCTCCAGGTAGGAGCCGGCCGACCACTGGTGGACGCGGACCGCGAGGACGTTGCCGGACGGCTTCAGCAGATGCCCGACCGCGAACTCGTGCGCCAGGCGCGAGCCCTTGAACTCGCCGATGTCCGTGCCGTTGAGCCAGACGCGGGCGCAGGACTCCACACCGTCGAACCGCAGGACGGCTCCGCCCTCGTCGAGCGCGGGCCAGTCGTCCGGCAGGTCGAAGACGCGCAGGTGGTCGCCGGTCGGGTTCTCCGTCGGCACGTGCGGCGGGTCGACCGGGAAGGGGTAGAGGTGGTTGGTGTAGACGGGCTTCCCGAAGGCGCCGTCGCCCTGGAGGACCCAGTGCCCGGGGACCGTGACCTCGGCCCAGTCCCCGGCGTCGTAGCCCTCCTCGGCGAACGAGTCGTCCTCGGCGTCGGCGGTCGGGGACACCCTCAGGCGCCAGCTGCCGTTCAGGGACAGGGACGTGGCGTCGGAGGAGGCGTACCAGGCGCGGGGCGGGAGGGCCCCGCTGCCGGGCGAGACGTCCTCTATGTAGTCGACGTCGGTGGTGCGGAAGGACATCGGTCTCCAGGTCGTTCGGAACGGGATGTCAGCCCTTGATGCCGGTCTGCGCGATCCCCTGCACCAGCCAGCGCTGGAGGAAGAGGAAGACCAGCACCAGGGGCAGGATGGAGATGGCCGTGGACATGAAGATCAGGTGGTAGTTCACGGTCTGGTTGGTCATGTACGCGGACAGCGCGACCTGGATGGTCCAGGCGCTGGGGTCCTGGCCGATGACCAGGGGCCACAGGAAGGAGTTCCAGCCGCTGATGAACGTGATCGTGGCCATCGCCGCGAAGAAGTTCAGCGAGTTGGGCACGACGACCCGCCAGTACGCCCCCCAGTACGAGAGTCCGTCCACGCGCGCCGCCTCCTCCAGCTCCTTGGGGAACCCCAGGAAGTACTGCCGGAACAGGAAGCAGGTGAAACCACTGAACAGGCCCGGGATGATCAGACCGCGATAGGTGTCGACCCAGCCCAGCGAGGACACCAGCACGAAGCTGGGCACGAAGGTCACCGCGGTCGGGATCATCAGGGTGACCAGGACGCCGTAGAAGACCTTGTTGGCGTGCTTGTACGGGATGCGGGCCAGACCGTAACCGGCGAGCGAGCAGATCAGCAGGATGCCGCTGGTGTGCAGGATCGCGACGACCCACGAGTTCCACAGGGCGCGGCCGAAGTCGACGGTCTCGTCCTTGAACGGCTCGGTGATGTTGCCCCACTGGATGTCGGTGGGGAACCACTTCCAGTTCTCGCCCGTGATCTCCGGGTCCGTCATCAGGGCGTTGCGGACGATCAGGTAGAAGGGGATGAGGAAGAGCAGGGCGGCGACGCCGGTGGCGAGGTAGAGACCGGTGTTGCCGATGACCCCGCCGCCGCGCTTCTTCTTCGCGTTCGCGGGAGTCTTCCCGAGGTCAGGTGCGGTGGTGGTCACTTGGACTCCTCACCCCTTCCGAAGCCCATGATCCTGCCCTGGAACAGCGTGATGACCAGGATGAGCAGGGTCAGGATGACCGCGCCCGCGCTGCCCTGGCCGTAGTCCTGGTTCTCGCCCAGTGCCGTCTTGTACAGCTCGACGAGCGGCGGCTGGCCCCAGGTCGCCTTGCTCAGCAGGTTCCAGAACTCGTCGAAGGCCTGGTAGGCGGCGATCAGCAGGAGCAGGATCACCGCGGTGGAGGTGGCCCGCAGCTGCGGCAGGGTGATGTACCGGAAGGTCTGCCAGCCCGGCTTGGCGCCGTCGATGGCCGCGGCCTCGTACAGCTCGGCCGGGATGTTCTGGAGTGCCGCGAGGAACAGGATCATGTAGAAGCCGGCCTGCAACCACAGCCGCAGCGTCACGATGACCAGCCAGTACCAGGGCGGGTCGGGGTTGGCGAGCCAGGCGACGTTCTCGACGCCGAACCAGCTCAGGATCGTGTTCGCCATGCCGAAGCGGACGCCGTTGAAGATGGACATCTTCCAGATCAGCGCCGCGGCCACGTAGGACACGGCGGTGGGCAGGAAGAACACCGACCGGAAGAACGCCTTCATGAACCGGATGCGGTGCACCAGCAGCGCCAGCCCGAGCGAGAGCGCCCAGGTGGTGGGGACGATGAACGCGGCGAACACGGTGAAGGTGACCAGCGACCCGGTGAAGTCCGGGTTGTCGAGGATCGCCTTGTAGTTGTCGAAGCCGATGAAACTGCTCGGCGAGACGGTGAAGCGGGCCTCGAAGAAGCTGAGGTAGATGCTCCAGCCCATCGGCACGAACACGAAGACGATCAGGCCGATGAGGAAGGGACCGGTGAACAGCCAGAAGTTGAGCGTGGCGTTGGCCCGCAGGCCCCGCCGCGACCGTGCCTTCGCAGGCTTGGCCGGGGCGGGGTTCGCGAGGTCGATCTCGGTGGTGGTCGACATGTCGGGATCCGTCCGCCGGTCTATCCGAAGAGCTTCTTGAGCTCTGCGTTGACCTTCTTGTCGGCGGCGCTGAGCGCGGCGTCCGGGCTGCCGCCCTTGCGCACCGAGTTGGCGATCACGTCGTTGATCGCGGCGATCATGGCCTGCGTCCAGCCGATGTTGTCGAAGTGGCCGTACTCGCTGAAGAGCTTGACGCCCTCGGCCGGCAGACCCGACTTGAGCTTGGTGGCGGACTGGGCGATCGAGGTGCGCGGCGGGATGTGGAAGCCGTAGGAGAGCGCCCAGTCCTCCTGGTACTTCTTCTGGTCGATCCACAGCCACTTGACGTATTCCTTGGCCGCGTCGACGTTGTCGCCCTTGGCGTTGACGAACATCGACCAACCGCCGTTGGTGACCGAGAACTTGCCGGCCGAGCCGACCTTCGGGAAGGGGAAGATGCCGACGTCGTCGCCGAGCGCCTTCTGGATGACCGGCATGGCCCACATGCCGCACCACTGGATCGCGGTCAGGCCCTGCGTGAAGGCGGACGGGTCCCACCAGTCGGCGGGGGCGTCGAGGAGCAGGTTGCCGCTGGTGAACAGCTTGCGCAGCTGGCCGAGACCGTCGGCCACGGCGTCCGTGTGGTACGCGATCTCGTTCTTGGCGTTGAGGGTGTCCGCGCCGGCCGACCAGATCAGGGGGTTCTGGACGGGGGTGATGTCGTTGCCGAGGAAGGCGCCCTTGACCTTGTCGGTCGTCAGCTTGTTGACCGCCTCGATCAGCTCCTCCAGCGTCTGGGGGACCTCGACCTTGGCCTTCTCGAACAGCGAGGGGCGGTAGTAGAAGAACTGCGGGTCGTCGATCATCCGGACGCCGTATATCTTCCCGTCGACCGTGTGCGAGGCGATGTCGGCCGGGTTGAAGTCGTCCTTGACCGGGTTGATGATGTCGGACAGGTCGGCGACCTGGCCGCTCGTCACCAGCTGAAGCTGCGGGTGGAACTCGAAGACGTCGGGCGCGTTCTTGGTGAGCAGGGCCGGGAACAGCTTGTTCTCGAAGTTGCTGCCGGTGATCCACTGAGTCGTGACGTTGGCGTCCTTGTAGGCCTTGGCGTACCGCTTGATGGCCTGCTCGGTGCCCGCCTCGCCGTACGCGTGGAAGTACTGGACGAGCGTGTCCCCGGAGCCGCTGCCACGGCCGGTGTTGCTGCCGCAGGCGGCCAGCGTCCCGGCGGCCGTCATCCCCGCTGCGGCCCGGAAGAGGGATCGGCGGGACCAGTTGTTGTTGCTCAGTGCCGACATGTGACGTCCTTGTCTCGAGTACGGCTGCGGCTCAGCGCCCCTGGCTCAAAAGGAGTTGCGGTGCGGGACGTTAACCTTCGGCTAAGGCTTCGGCAAGGGGTTGGACGAAGTCTGTGCGAAGCGTTGTGTGACGTTCGGGATGTCGGACGTCACGAGGTGCGGACCGTCGTCCCGGCGGCCCGCGACCCTCTCTCGGCGGTCTGTGCTACTGGCGGTGGTGTGCTTCGGCTCGCGCCGACGGGATGCGTTTCTGCTGCCTCTGCCCGACCGACTGGAGTGCCCCTTCGAGCGCGAACGTGGCCGCGCCCAGGCACACCGGGTCGGTGGGGATCGGGGAGAGGACGATCTCGGTGGCGGCGTTCGGCCGGGGCAGCGCGTGCCGGGCGACGGCCTCGCGCACCTCCTCGACCAGGGGCTCGCCGAGGGCGGCCGCGACCCAGCTGCTGAGCACGACCACTTCCGGGTTGAACAGGTTGACCAGGTCGGCGATGCCGGCGCCGAGATAACGGACGGTGTCGCGGACCACCTTGACGGCCACCGGGTCCCGCTCGGCCAGCCCCCGCGCCAGCGCGGCGATCGTCGCCGTCTGGTCCTCCGGGTGCAGCAGCGGACTGTCGGCGCTCGACTCGCGCAGCGTCAGCATGATCCCGGACGCGCCGACGTACGCCTCCACGCAGCCGTTCTTGCCGCAGCGGCACAGCCGGCCGTCCAGCACGATCGTGGTGTGGCCCCACTCCCCGGCGCTGTTGCTGACACCCCGGTGCAGCCCGCCACCGAGGATCAGCCCGGAACCCACGCCCGTCCCGAGGTTGACCACCACGGCGTCCCCGCGCCCGCGCGCCGCCCCGAACCACAGCTCGGCCACCGCCGAGGCGCGCAACGGGTTGTCCAGATAGAGGGGGTAGGCGATGTGCTCGGTCAGCAGGTCGAGCAACGGCACGTCGTGCCAGTCCCAGTTGGGCGCGTACTCCGAGATGCCGGTGGCCCGGTCGACCTGGCCCGGCACGCTCACCCCGACGCCGAGGACCCGCGCCCCCTCGATCCCGGCCTGCGCGACCACCGAGCCGACGACCGCGGCCACATGCCCGACCACCTGCTCGGGCCGGCTCTCGCTCGGCCGGACGTCCTCCTCGGCCCGGGCCAGCACGTTCAGCCCGAGGTCGAACAGCTCGACATGGACGTACGTCTCCGCGATGTCGACACCGATCAGCGCGCCGCCCGACGCGTTGACCGCGACCAGCCCGCGGGGACGGCCGCCCGCCGAGTCCTCGAACCCGACCTCCGTGATCATCCGCAGGTCGAGCAGCTCCCCGACGAGCGTGGCGACGGTGGCGAGGCTCAGCCCGGTGGCGGCCGCCAGCTCCTGCCGGGACGTGGGCGACTTGGCGATGATCTGGCGCAGCACCTCGTAGCGGTTCGCGGTGCGGATGTCACGTGAGGTGCGCTTCACCAGGTGGCCCCCCGTCCCTTCGGCTCGTGCCGGGACGACGTCGGCACCGGCGCGCGGCAAGGCTATGACCGCCACAGCCTTTCGACAAGGGGTTAGGAAAGGGGCTTTATAAAGTCAGTCGCCCAGTACGTCCCGCACGAAGACGTTGGCGAATTTACCGCTCGGGTCGAGGTCACGCGCAAGCCCCCGGAAGTCGTCGAGCCGCGGATAGCGCTCGCGCAGCGCCGCGCCCGGCGTGGTGAACACCTTCCCCCAGTGCGGCCGTGCCGCGAATCCGTCGAGCGCCTCCTCCAGCCGCCGCACCACGGGCAGCACGGCCGCGGTGTCCTCGATCCAGGTGAAGTGCAGGGCCACGGTGTCCCGGCCGTACGCCGGACTCAGCCACTGCTCGTCCGCGGCGACCGTGCGCACCTCGCAGGTCTGGAGCACCCCGGCGACCGTCTCCCGGATGCCGTCGACCGCGTGCAGCGCCGCGACGGCGTGCTCGCGCGGCAGCAGGTACTCCGACTGAAGCTCCGCCCCGCTGCTCGGGGTGAACTCGGCCCGGAAGTGCGGCAGTCGCTGGTGCCAGGGGCCCGCCACCCCGAACTGCTCGGTGCAGTTGACCGCGGGCATCCCCGGCACCGGGTGCAGCTTCTCGGTCGCGGGCGCGGCCCAGGGGAAGTCGGCGAGCGGCTGGTCCACCCGCCGCTTGAGCCACACCTGCCGGAAGCCCGGCGCCCGCCAGTCGGTGAACAGGCTGACGCTGTACGCCGCCGCCATCACCGTCTCGAAGTCCAGCTCCGCCAAGGGGAGTTCGGTGAAGAGGTGCTGTTCGACGTCGTACGACGGCTCCAGGTCCAGCGTCAGCGCGGTGACGACCCCGAGCGCGCCCAGCGAGGTCACCGCACCGCCGAAGCGCTCCTCACCCCGCCCGATCGTGAGCGTCGAGCCGTCGGCGAGGACCAGCTCCACCTCGCGCACCGCGCTCGCCAGCGGGCCGTTGCCCACGCCCGAGCCGTGCGTCCCGGTCGCGACCGACCCGGCGACCGAGATGTGCGGCAGCGACGCCATGTTGGGCAGCGCCAGCCCGTGCGCGTCGACCATGCGGGCCAGTTCCGCGTACCGCACGCCACCGCCGACCCGCACGGTCCGCGCCGCCGAGTCCACGTCGATCACCGGCGGGAACCCGGCGACGGACAGCAGCGTCCCCTCGGCGCCCGGCTCGGCGATCTCGTTGAAGGAGTGCCCGCTGCCCAGCACCCGCACCTTCGTGCTTGCGGCCACGAGCGCCGCGAGCCTGTCGAGCGAGTAGGGCCGGTGCAGCTCCTTCGCGGTGTACGTGATGTTGCCCGCCCAGTTGGTGACCGTGTCCGTCATGCCTGTCGTCCCTCCACGTGAGTGCGTGTGCGTTGACCCTCTCATTCGCCGCCGCCTACGTTGGAAATCGTTTGCTGTCCACGACGCCCAGCGGGAAGGCCCCTTCGTTGCCCGAGCGCCCCCAGGCCCTGTTCGCCATGACCGCCGCCAACGTTCCGCTCGTCTTCCCGCCGGAGGTGCTGGCGCGACTGCGGGCGTCGGTGCACATCGACGAGGGCCTGGTGGCCGAGGACTTCGCCGACCCGCGCGTCCGGGAGGTGCTCGCCCGCACCGAGATCCTCGTCACCGGCTGGGGCTGCCCCCGCCTGGACGCGGCCGTCCTCGACGCCGCCCCGAAACTCCGGGCCGTCCTGCACTCCGCCGGCTCGGTGAAGGGCTTCGCGACACCGGAGGTCTGGCGGCGCGGCATCGTCGTCTCCTCCGCCGCCGTCGCCAACGCGCTGCCGGTCGCCGAGTACACCCTCGCCATGATCCTCCTCGCCGGGAAGGACCTGCTCACCGCCCGCGAGCGGCTGCGCGACACCCGCGTCCACCCCGGCTGGGTCGTCGTCCCCGGCATCGGCAACCTGGGCCGCCGCGTCGGTGTCATCGGCGCCTCCCGCATCGGCCGCCGGGTGCTGGAGCTCCTGCGCCCCTTCGACCTGCGTCCCGCCCTCGCCGACCCGTACGTCGACGCCACCCGCGCGGCCGAACTCGGCGTACCCCTGCTGGAGTTGGACGACCTCCTGCGCACCTCGGACATCGTCACGATCCACGCGCCCGAGACCCCGGAGACCCGCCACCTCGTCGGCCGCCGCGAGCTGGCCCTGATGCCCGACGGAGCGACCCTGATCAACACCGCGCGCGGCGGGCTCGTCGACCACGACGCCCTGATCGCCGAACTGCGCACCGGCCGCCTGAACGCCGTCCTCGACGTCACCGACCCCGAGCCCCTCCCGGCCGACTCCCCGCTCTACGACCTCCCCAACGCGTTCGTCACCCCGCACCTCGCGGGCTCCCAGGGCAACGAACTGGCCCGCCTGGGCGCGACGGTCGCGGAGGAGGCGGCGCGCCTGGGGGCGGGGGAGGGGCTCACCTGTCCGGTGGTGCCGGCGGCGCTGGAGCACGAGGCGTGACCGGCTGCGTTTTTCGTCGATCCAGTCCGGTGTGACTGTCGATATCCGTAAAGATCTGGTGCGCGTGCAGCGATATCAGTAGATTTCGCTGTCATGACCCTCGATCCGCTCCCCGACACCGACCTCACCCGGCACCGCCGCCTGCGCGCACAGGGCAGCCTCGACCGGGCCGACCTGAACGCGATCCTCGACGCCGGGTTCGTCTGCCATCTGGGCGTGCTCGTCGAGGGGCGGCCGCTGGTCGTGCCGACCGTCTACGGGCGGGACGAGCGGTACCTCTACCTCCACGGCTCCGTGGCGAGCCGCAGTCTCGGGGGCGGGACGCCGGTCTGTGTCACCGTCACGCACGTCGACGGTCTCGTTCTCGCCCGGTCCGTCTTCGAGCACGGGGTGAACTACCGCAGCGCGATGATCCACGGCGAGGCCCGCAAGGTCACCGACCCCGAGGAGAAGCTCGAAGGCCTCCGCCGGCTCACCGAACACGCGACGCCGGGGCAGTGGTCGTACGCCCGGCGGCCGAACCGCAAGGAACTCGCCGCCACCACGCTCCTCGCCCTCTCCCTCGAAGAGGCCTCGGTCAAGATCCGCACCGGGCCGCCCGAGGACGGTGACGGCCCCGACGCGGAGCTGGGCCGGTGGGCCGGTGTGCTTCCGCTCACCTCCGTGTGGGGAGCGCCGGTCGCGGACCCCGCACTGGCCGCCGAAACGCCCGTACCGGAACATATCGCTCGGCGCGAGGGGACCCGGTACGCGTGACGGGCGGGCGGGGGCATACCGTGAGGAGTCGAACGCCTTAGCCGGGAGGAGATGACGGATGGGCAGCCGTACCGCGCTGGTCGAAGATCTGATGGAGAGGTTCCCCCACGTACCGCGGGAGGCCGTCTTCAAGGAGGATCTGCTCCGGGGCGGGGTGGCCTTCGACCCGTCCGCCCTCAGTGACAACGAGGGCGGTGAGGTCAAGCCGAAGTCGTACTTCATCTTCTCCTTCGACCACGGCACCCTCCCCGAGCTCGGCGAGGCCGCGCTGCGCCGCCCGCCGGAGGAGATCATCCTCACCGGCGGGCCGTACGACCTGCGCCGCACCGTCGTCTCCGTGCGCGTGAACCCGGCCTCGCCGTACCGCGTCGCCGCCGACGACAGCGGCATGCTCGGCCTCTACCTCGACGGCAAGCGCATCGCCGACGTCGGTGTGCCGCCGATGCCGGAGTACTACAAGCACAAGCTCGCCAACGGGAAGTCCGTGATGGAGGTCGCCCCGACCATCCAGTGGGGCTACCTCATCTATCTGACGGTCTTCCGGGTGTGCCAGTACTTCGGCGCCAAGGAGGAGTGCCAGTACTGCGACATCAACCACAACTGGCGCCAGCACAAGGCGGCGGGCCGGCCGTACACGGGTGTGAAGGACGTCGAGGAGGTCCTCGAAGCCCTGGAGATCATCGACCGGTACGACACCCAGAAGGCGTCGACCGCGTACACGCTCACCGGCGGCGCGATCACCAAGACCGTCTCCGGGCGCGACGAGGCCGACTTCTACGGCCACTACGCCAAGGCCATCGAGGAGCGCTTCCCGGGCCGCTGGATCGGCAAGGTCGTCGCCCAGGCGCTGCCCAAGGACGACGTGCAGCGGTTCAAGGACTACGGCGTGCAGATCTACCACCCCAACTACGAGGTGTGGGACGAGTATCTGTTCAAGATGTACTGCCCCGGCAAGGAGCGCTACGTCGGCCGCGACGAGTGGCACAAGCGCATCCTCGACTCGGCGGAGATCTTCGGCGCGCGCAACGTGATCCCCAACTTCGTGGCCGGTGTGGAGATGGCCGAGCCCTTCGGCTTCAAGACGGTCGACGAGGCGATCGCCTCGACCACGGAGGGCCTGCGCTTCTTCATGTCGCAGGGCATCACGCCCCGCTTCACCACCTGGTGCCCGGAGCCGACGACCCCGCTCGGCAAGGCCAACCCGCAGGGCGCGCCGCTGGAGTACCACATCCGGCTGCTCCAGGCCTATCGCCAGACGATGGAGGAGTTCGGCCTCTCCTCGCCCCCCGGCTACGGTGAACCCGGCGCCGGCCGCGCGGTCTTCTCCGTGAGCTCCTTCATGGACAGCCTGCCGGCACAGGAGCCCGTCGAGGCGTAATCGGCTCCAGACGGAGAAGGCCCGGATCGAGACGTCCGGGCCTTCTTTGCGTATGTATCCAGAAGCGACACCAGAAGGAACAGGCGCAACAGGCACAACAAGGGCAACATGACGTGGGCGTGCGTCAACTCCCGGTAACCGGATTTGAATAGCCCGCTTGTCAGTTGTGTGGGACCCGTGAAAAGCTCGTGCACTGTCGCGAGGTTCCCCACAACTCCGTTGCCAATAAGGTGAGTTGACCTCGCTCTGGATGCAGGAGACCGATGCCCGACCTGCCGACCCCTCATGACGCCGCCGAGGCCGCCCTGTTCTCGGAGTGCTGGGACGCGGTCCTCTCCTATGCCGACCTGTGCACGTCCGGGTCCACCGCGGCCAACCAACTGTCCACGGAGGCCTTCGCGCTCGGCATGCGCGAGGCCCGGGCGGCCGAGGCGGGTCCGGGCCGGGGTGCCGGCCGGCGGGCGCCCCGGCTGCCGATGATCCCGCTGCTGCTGACCGCGGTACGGACCACGGCGGCCGCCTGGGAGACCGGCGGACAGGGACACAAGCTCGACCCCGACCTGCGGCTCTGGCTCAACTCCGAGAAGGCCGACCGCTACACCGGCCCGCCGCTCCAACGCCCGCTCGCCCTGCGCGGGTTGCGCGACATGCAGGAACACGACGCCGACCTGCTCTGGCTGGCCGAGGTCGAGGCGCTGCCGCTGTCCGTGGTGGCCCGCCGGCTCGGCCTCGACCCGGCCACCGTGTCCGAGGAACTCGCCCAGGTGCGCGGCCTGTTCAGGGACCGCAGCCACCGCAACCACCTCGACACCCCGATGGCCGCGCAGTGCCGCAGCTACGCCCGGCTCCTCGACGCGGTCACCCGGTCCGCCGGCGCCGACACCCCCGAGGATCTCTCCCGGCACCTCGCCACCTGCGTGCAGTGCGCCGAGGCCGCCGCCTGTCTGCGGCTGCACGGCGGCGGGCTGCCCGCGGCGCTCGCGGGCGGGGTCATCGGCTGGGGCGGCCTCGCCTACCTGGAGCGCCGCCGCCGGGCCGCCGAGGTGCGGCTGGGCGCCGGACGCCCGGAACCGGCCGACGCCGGGCCGCCGAACCCCGGGGCGCAGAAGGCGCGGGTCGTGCGCAACGGCCTCCTCGTCACCGCCGTACTGGTGTCGCTGCTGGCGCTCGGCGTCTCGATGATGCCGTTCGGCAAGGGCGGCATGGACGACGGCGCCGCGAGCCCCGGCGACTCCGCCGACCGCCAGCCCGTCGCGGCCGACCCCGGCACCACCCTGCCGTCCGCGAGCGGCAGCCCGTCGGGCTCCCCGACCCCCACCGCGAGTGACACCCAGGGCTCGCCCACCCGGAAGAACCCCGACCCCGAACCCCAGGGCACCACCTCCTCCGCCCCGCAGGACGACGACAAACCGGCGCCGGGCCCGACGACCCCGCGCGCCGCCTGCACCTACAAGTACACGCTCGTCAACCAGTGGCCCGACGGCTTCCAGGCCACCGTGACCGTCACCCCCGCGGACGCCCTCGACGACTGGCGGGTCGCCTGGTCCTTCAAGGACGGCCAGAAGGTCGGCGAGATGTGGGACGCGAACTTCTCCCAGAGCGGCTCCCGCGTCACCGCCACCGCCGCCGACTACAACAGGACCGTCGCGGCGGGCGCCGACCTCGCCTTCGGCTTCATCGCCTCCTGGCAGGGGACCAACTCGCCCGGGTACGACGTGACGTTGAACGGGCAGGCCTGCACGAAGGCCTGATTAATTCGGTTGACGGGACCGAGGGTGCCCCCGATACGGTGTGGATGTTCCCAGCCGGACGGGCTGGCCGAGCGAGTTCTTTCGAGGAGGTGTCGACCGATGGCTGTCACTGCGATGAGCGCTGCCCGCATCCAGATCATCACGTCCACCTCCGTGGCCACCGGCTGACCTCACTCACCTTCCTTGCCGGGGCCCCTTCGAAGGGTCACCCTTGACTTCCTCCAGCTCCACTTCCTCTGCTGTTTTCTCCGCGCTCGCTCCCTACGGCTGGGACGACGCATGGGCGGACGAGTTCGCCCCCTACGACGCCGAAGGACTGCTCGCCGGGCGGGTCGTCCGCGTCGACCGCGGGCAGTGCGACGTCGTCACCGCCGACGGGATGCTGCGCGCCGACACCGCGTTCGTCACCCCGCACGACCCGCTGCGGGTCGTGTGCACCGGCGACTGGGTCGCCGTCGAACCCGGCGGCACCCCGCGCTACGTACGGACGTATCTGCCGCGCCGTACCGCCTTCGTGCGCTCCACCTCCTCCAAGCGTTCCGAGGGGCAGATCCTCGCCGCCAACGTCGACCACGCGATCGTCGCCGTGTCGCTGGCCGTCGAACTCGACCTCGGCCGCATCGAGCGCTTCCTCGCCCTCGCCTGGGAGAGCGGCGCCCAGCCCGTCGTCGTGCTCACCAAGGCCGACCTCGTCCCGGACGCCGTGACGCTCGCGCATCTCGTCCAGGACGTGGAGACCACGGCGCCGGGCGTGCCGGTGCTGACCGTCAGCGCCGTGGACGGGGACGGGCTCGATGTCCTCACCGCGGTGATCTCCGGCGGCACGTCCGTGCTGCTCGGGCAGTCCGGCGCCGGGAAGTCGACCCTCGCCAACGCCCTGATCGGCTCGGACGTCATGGAGGTCCAGGCCGCCCGTGACGTCGACGGGAAGGGACGGCACACCACCACGACCCGCAATCTGCTCGCCCTGCCCGGCGGCGGAGTCCTCATCGACACACCCGGGCTGCGAGGGGTCGGGCTCTTCGACGCCGAGAGCGGCGTCGGGCAGGTGTTCGCCGAGATCGAGGAGCTCGCGGGGGACTGCCGGTTCCATGACTGCGCGCACGAGAGCGAGCCGGGGTGCGCGGTGCTCGCCGCGATCGACTCCGGTGAGCTGCCCGAGCGGCGGCTGGAGAGCTATCGGAAGCTGATCCGGGAGAACCAGCGGATCGTCGCCAAGACCGATGCGCGGGTCCGTGCGGAGCTTCGGCGGGAGTGGAAGAAGAGGGGGGCCGAGGGGAAGGCGGCGATGGAGGTGAAGCGGGGGCGGTGGGCTTAGCGCCTACGGGGGTGCCGCTTGGGGTTGTGGGGCGGCTGCGGGCCGGTTGTGGCTGGTCGCGCCCACGCGGCGGAGCCGCACATTGATACAGCCCCGCGCCCCTGGGTTGCTCATCAGTGCGGTGTCTGAAATCCGCCAGCCGCGTTTTCGTCCCTCAGCCACACTGGAACCTGTGATGGACGAAGACACCAGGTACGAAGCCGTGCGCAGCCGGGACGGGCGGTTCGACGGCGAGTTCTTCTTCGCCGTCTCCACCACCGGGATCTACTGCCGGCCCAGCTGTCCCGCCGTCACGCCGAAGCGGCGGAACGTGCGGTTCTTCGCGACCGCCGCCGCCGCTCAGGGCTCGGGGTTCCGGGCCTGTCGGCGGTGTCGGCCGGACGCCGTGCCGGGGTCGGCGGAGTGGAATGCGCGCGCCGATGTGGTGGGGCGGGCGATGCGGCTGATCGGGGACGGGGTCGTCGACCGTGAGGGCGTCGCCGGACTCGCCGGGAGGCTGGGATACAGCGCCCGGCAGGTCCAGCGGCAGCTCACCGCCGAACTCGGCGCCGGGCCGGTCGCCCTCGCCCGGGCCCAGCGCTCCCACACGGCACGCGTCCTGCTCCAGACCACCGAGCTGCCGGTCGCGCAGGTGGCCTTTGCCGCCGGATTCGCCAGCGTCAGGCAGTTCAACGACACGATCCGCACCGTGTACGCCTCGACGCCGAGCGAGCTGCGCGCCGCCGCCCCCGGCGCGCGTCGTACGGCCACCCCGTCGGCCGGGGTGCCGCTGCGGCTCGCCTACCGGGGCGCCTACCAGTCCTCCGCCGTCTTCGACGTCCTGGCCGCCGAGGCCGTACCAGGCGTCGAGGAGGTCGGCGGGGCTCCCGGGAGGCGGGTCTACCGGCGGACACTGCGGCTGCCGTACGGCACCGGGATCGTCGCCGTCGACGAACGGCCCCGGGGCTGGCTCGACGCCCGGCTGCACCTCACCGACCTGCGCGACCTGACGACCGCCGTCGGCCGGCTGCGGCGGCTTCTCGACCTCGACGCCGATCCGTACGCCGTCGACGAGCGGCTCGGCGCCGATCCGAGGCTCGCTCCGCTGGTCGCCGCCCGGCCCGGGCTGCGGTCACCCGGGGCGGCCGATCCCGAGGAGCTCGCGGTGCGGGCCCTCGTCGGGACCGAGGAGGCCGAGCGGCTCGTACGGCGGTACGGCAAGGCCCTCGACGCGCCCTGCGGCAGCCTCACGCACCTGTTCCCCGAGGCCGCCGCCCTCGCCCAGGCCGACGGCCCCGTCGCGACCCTCGCCGCCGCCCTCGCCGACGGTGACCTGCGGCTCGACCCGGGCGCCGACCGCGACGACGCGCAGGCCGCCCTGCTCGCCCTGCCCGGCATGGACGCCCGCACGGTCGCCGTCATCCGCACCCGCGCCCTCGGCGACCCGGACGTCGCCCCGCCCGACCTCGACCTCCCCGACAGCTGGCGCCCCTGGCGCTCGTACGCCCTGCAACACCTGCGCACCGCAGGGGAGTTGGAGCACCGATGACCCTCTACTGGACGACCGTCGAAAGCCCGGTCGGGCCGCTGCTGCTCACCGCCGAGCCGGGCGGCGCGCTCACCTCCCTGTCCGTTCCCGGGCAGAAGAACGGGCAGATCGTGCAGGCGAGTTGGCGGCGTGACCCCGGCCCCTTCCGTGCCGCCCAGGAGCAGCTCGACGCCTACTTCGCCGGGGAACTCAAGGAGTTCCGGCTGGAGTTGCGGGCCGAGGGCACCGCCTTCCGGGAGCGGGTCTGGGCCGCGCTCGACGACGTTCCGTACGGGGCGACGGTCACGTACGGCGAGATCGCCGCCCGTGTCGGGGCATCGAGGGCCGCCGTGCGGGCGGTGGGCGGCGCGATCGGCGCCAACCCGCTGCTGATCGTCCGGCCCTGCCATCGGGTGATCGGCGCGGACGGGTCGATGACCGGGTACGCGGGCGGGCTGGAGCGCAAGACCGCGCTACTCACCCTGGAGGGTGTCCTCTAGGCCCCAGCTGTGGATCCGCCGCGGATGGATGCGGATGACCTCCTCGCTGAAGTGCGCGCCCAGGTCGTGCGGGCCCACCAGCAGCTCGGCCTCACCGCGGATGTCGATGCCCCGCACCTTCCAGGGCCGCAGGCTGACGATGTCGTCGACGACGAGCGCGACCTTCGGGTTCTTCCGCAGGTTGCGCCACTTCTTGCTGCGACCCATCTGGTAGCCGCCGACCAGGATCGTCCCGTCGTCCTGCGGGAAGAAACCGACCGGGTTCGCCTGCGGCTGCCCCTGCGGATCGACGGTGGCGAGCCGCCCCAGCCGCTGCGACCTCAGATACGCGCGTTCGGCCTCGCTGAATTCGGTCATGCGGCCACCCAAACACGCCCGTCCCACCGGCACATCGGTTCCTGGGCCTAGACCCGTGGACCTACGTCAGCCCCAGATCACCGCCCCCAGCCAAGCGCCCGCGATCAGCAGGCACGTGAACAGTTCCGTCAGCACGCTGGAGCCGCCCGAGCGCATCACCGTGCGCAGCGCCGCGACCGCCTCCCCGTGCCGGCCGAGGCGCAGGCGTTCATGCAGGTAGACGCCGCCCATGAAGCCGGGGATCGCGCCCAGCACGGGGATCAGGAAGAAGCCCAGGAACGCGCCGACACCGGCGTACACGCCCATCCGGGGCGTCGCGCCGCTCGTGCGCAGGCGGCGCGGTGGCAGCGCCCAGCGCACCACCTGGGACAGGAACAGCACGACGGTGGCCCCCACCAGCACCCACCACGCGACGGGCCGCGGATCCTTCAGCGCCCACCACGAGACCGCGGCCCACACGAGCCACGATCCCGGCAGCCCGGGCACGAGCACTCCGCACAGGCCGAGCAGGAGGACCAGGCCGACCAGCAGGAGGTCCCACACTCCCATGCGTCCAGGGTGCCCGACGGCCGGAGAAACCGCAGGTCAGAAAGGTTCGCCCAGGTCACTCCCGGGCCACCCACCCCCGCTCGTGGGCATGCCACCCCAGCTGCAACCGGGTCGTCACGCCCGCCAGCTCCATCAGCCGCCGCACCCGGCGCTGCACGGTCCGCAGCCCCAGGTCGAGCTGTTTGGCCACGCTCGCGTCGGTCATCCCGGCGAGCAGCAGCGACAGCACCTCCAGATCCGTCGCGTCGGGGGCGTCGGCCGCCTCCTCCGTCAGCCCGGAGACGCCCAGACGCAGCGGCAGCGCCTGACGCCACACCGACTCGAACAGCCCCGACAGCAGCTCCAGCAGCCCGCTCGCGTGCACGACCAGCGCGGCCGGCTCCGCCGTGTGCGAGGTCAGCGGTACGAGCGCCTGGACACGGTCGGCGACGACCAGCTTCGTCGGCACCCGGTCCACCACCCGTATCTCCTCGTCCCGGCCCAGCGCGGCGGACAGCTCGCCGATGCCGTCCGGCAGATCGAGGACCGACCGCTCGACCACCACCCGGTAGCGCACCCCGCGCCCGGCCGCCTGCTCCTCGGCGTCGTTCTCCCCGCCGGAGACCACCGCCGGATTGCCCGTGACCAGGGCGCACACCTCCTCGGTGGCCCCCAGCTGCAACTGTAGGAACCGCTGCGCCACCGCGGCCGCCCCGATCACCACCTCGACCAGGTCGTGCACGGCGGGTTCGGCCGCCGCAGCCCGGTACTCCTCGGCGAGCAGCGCCGCCGCCAGCTCCGCCTTGTCCAGCTCGTGCCGCTGCTGGGTGAGCAGCGCGCCCAGCGCCACACCCGGGGGAGCGGCCACCCAGCGGCCGGGGCGGGCGGAGGACTGGGCCGCGAGTCCATGGCGTTCGAGGCGGCGCAGGGCACGCTCCGTGTCGTGCTCGGCGAGCGTCAGCCGCCGCGCGAGATCGGGCACGTCGGCCGCGCCCACGGACACCAGTGCCCGGTACGCCGACTCGTGCGTCTCGTCCAGCCCCAGCACACCCAGCATCAACGACCCCTCCCCGGCAGCGCCGTGGCGGGAACCGGCCACGGCGCAAACCCGCCTCGGCACATCATCGCCGCACCACCCGCCCCTCTGCCATCGTGGCGCCACCGCAGCATCAACCACCGTCCGCAAGGCCCGCCTCGGGCCTCTTCGGCCTGCGCGTTTCGCGTACCCGGGCATGCGGCGACACGGCAGGAGAGCGATCTTGGCGAGAGCGATACGCCGTACGGCCATGGGGGCGGCGACCGCCGTCGTCCTGGCCGTCACGACCGCCGCGCCCACGCACGCGGCCGACCACGACGGACCGAGACCGCTGACCGGCAGCCGGGCCACCCCCGGCTCCGGCGCCGTCGTCACCCTCGTCACCGGCGACCGGGTCCTCGTCACGAAGGACGGGGCCGTCGCCCTGCCCGGCGAGGACGGCAGGACCCCCTTCACCCAGACCCGCCAGGACGGCGACGACCTCTACGTCTATCCCGAGGGCGCGATCGAGGCGCTGGCCGCCGGACGCGTGGACGAGGAGCTGTTCAACGTCACCGGCCTGGTCCGGCAGGGCTACGACGACGCCCACGCCGACACGCTGCCGCTGATCGCGACGTACGACCGCGCCGTCACCGCCCGCAGCGTCCCGACGACCCCGCGCGGCGCCGCACGCGACCGGGTGCTCGGCTCGATCGACGGCGTGGCGCTGGACGCGGACAAGGAGAAGGCCGGCGCCTTCTGGGACGACGTCAACCAGGGGTCCCTCAAGAAGCTGTGGCTGGACGCCAAGGTGTCGGCCACCCTCGACCGGTCGACCAAGCAGGTCCACGCCCCGGAGGCCTGGGCCGCCGGCTACGACGGCAAGGGCACCAAGGTCGCCGTCCTGGACACCGGCGTCGACGCCGACCACCCCGACCTCAAGGGCCGGATCGGCGCGTCGCGGAACTTCACCGACTCGGCCGACACCGACGACCACCAGGGTCACGGCACCCACACCACCTCCACCGTCGGCGGCACCGGCGCCGCGAGCGGCGGCAGGAAGAAGGGGGTCGCGCCCGGCGCCGAGCTGCTCAACGGCAAGGTCCTCAACGACGGTGGCTACGGCGAGACTTCGTGGATCATCGCCGGCATGCAGTGGGCCGTCGAGCAGGGCGCCGACGTGGTCTCCATGAGCCTCGGCAACCCCGACGAACGGGACTGCACCGACCCGATGGCCCAGGCCACCGAGGAACTCGCGCGCTCCCACGAGGACACCCTCTTCGTCATCGCGGCCGGCAACTCCGGACCCGGCAACAACACGGTCTCCTCGCCGGGTTGCGCCCCGAGCGTCCTCACGGTCGGCGCCGTCGACCGCGACGACGCGACCGCGAACTTCTCCAGCCGCGGCCCGGTCTACGGCGCCCACACCCTCAAGCCCGAGATCACCGCCCCGGGCGTCGGCATCTCCGCCGCCAACGCGGGCGGGCGCGGGGTGTACGCCTACCAGTCCATGAGCGGTACGTCGATGGCGACCCCGCACGTCGCGGGCGCCGCCGCCATCCTCAAGCAGCGTCACCCGGACTGGAATGCCGCCCGCATCAAGGCCGCCCTCGTCTCCGCCGCCGACGCGGACATCCCCGGCGACGTCCGCGAGACCGGCGGCGGCCGCCTCGACGTCAAGGCCGCCCTCGACCAGACGATCCTCGGCACACCCGCCGTCCAGGCCGGCACCTACAACTGGCCGCAGGACAAGAGCGACCGCACCACCGTCGCCGTGCCGTACACCAACACCACGGACAAGGCAGTGGAGTTGAAACTGTCGGTGACGGGGATCACCGGCAACGACGGCTCCACCGTCCGCTCACCCGTGGCCCGCCTGAGCTCGACGTCGGTCACCGTGCCGGCCGGGAGAACGGTCGAGGTCCCGCTCCGCGTCGACCCCACGGCCACGCTCCAGCGCGCCCAGTACGGCGACATCACGGGCAGGGTCCGCGCGGAGGCCGCCAACGGCGTCCGCGTCTCCACCCCCTTCTCCCTCTACGTCCAGCCCGAGACGGTCACCCTGCGTGTCAAGCTGATCGACCGCCACGGCGACCCCGCCACCGGCGCCTCCTCCGTCGACGTCATCGGCACCGACGACGCCACCGGCGAACGCCGCTTCAACGACGGCGCCGTCGACCAGACGTACACGATCCGCCCCGGCGGCTACTTCCTCTCCAGCTTCATCACCACCCCCGAGACCGAGGGCACGCTCTACAACTCCCTCGCCTACCTCGCCCGTCCGCAGCTGGAGGTCCGCGGGGACACCACCGTCGTCCTCGACGCCCGCAAGGCCCACCGCCTCAGCGTCCGCACGGACCAGCCGACCGAACTCCGCGGCGCCACGCTCGGTTTCGCCCGCTCGTGGGACGACACCTGGCTGCACGGCGGCACCGCGGCAGGCGGCCGCACCCTGCGCGGCTACTACGCCTCCGTCGACGGCAAGGCCACCGACGGCAGCTTCGAGTTCGACAGCTTCTGGCGCGCCGCGGCCCCGCAGCTCACCGAACTCGCGGTCGTGGGCGGGCAGAAGCTCCACCCGGTGACCGCGTCGACGAGCTCCGTGAACCTGGACGGCAAGGGCCGGGCGGCGCTCTATTACGCCAAGTCCGGTACAGAAGAGGACTTTTCGGGCGCCAAGGGCAAGATCGCACTCGTCAAGCTCCCGGACGACGGCGGCGCCTACGAGGTCGCGAACCGCGCGAAGGCGGCCGGCGCCGTGGCGCTCCTCGGCTACCGCGAGGCGCCGGGCCGCTGGTACCCCTCGGACGGCTTCGTCGGCGGCACGCTGCCGATCCTCGGCATCCCGACGGAGGAGGCGCGGGCGCTGCTCGCGGCCGGAACCGACGTGACCCTGCGCTGGACGGCCACGGCGAAGAGCCCGTACGTCTACAACCTCGCCTACCCGGAGACGGGACAGCTCCGCGGCGACCGCGTCTACCACGCCCGTGACCGGGAGTTGGCGGCGACGAAGGCGACGTACAAGTCGATGTCGGGCGGAGCGACGGACCACATCGACCTCCCGTCGATGACCCGCCCGAGCGGCCTGTCCGGCTACTTCGGCGACATCGAGACCGTCCCCGCGCCCTTCACCCGCACCGAGTACCGCACGCCGGGCACGACCGGCTGGGGGCACCAGCTGTCCAGCAGCTTCCCGTGGGGCGAGTTCATGATCGACCCCGTGCGGACGTACGAGAAGGGCGAGCGTCGTCAGGAGGAGTGGTACGGCGGTGTCCTCGCGCCGACCGGCCCCCTCGACGACACCGGCACCGAGGCACTGGCCGCGGAACGCCAGGGCAACCTCATCGGCGTCGCCCCCGCGTTCTACGGCGACGGCCAACACATGGGCGTCCAGGGCAGTTTCGGCGACCTGGGCAGCATGGTCCTGAAGCGGAACGGCGAGACCATCGGCGACAGCCCTTACCCGTTCGGGGTGTTCACGGTCCCGGCGCAGGAGTCGTCGTACGAACTCACCCTGAACACGGCGAAGTTCGGCCAGCCGGCCCGCGTCTGGAACCGCACCACGCAGACGACCACGACCTGGACCTTCCGCTCGGCCCTCGACGAGAACGCCTACTCCCAGGGCATCCCGCTGCTCTTCCCGCACTACGCCCTCCCCGAGGACGGCCTCAAGACCCTCCCCGCGAAGGACGGTCAGCGCATCACGCTCACGGCGACGGGCCACGCGGGCTACCACCCGGGCGCGTTGACCGCGGCGAAGCTCGCCTACTCCTACGACGGCGGCGAGACCTGGACCGAGGCGCGGACGGAGCAGCGCGGCGGGGCCTGGCAGGCCGTCGTCGACCACAGCTCCGCGACAGGAAAGCAGGTCACCCTCAGGACCGACCTGACCGACGCCAACGGCAACTCGGTCACCCAGATCGTGACCCGGGCCTACGACGTGCGCTAGCACGTAGGGGATCGCGGGCCCGGGTCACCCGGACGTCGCCGGGCGGTTCTCCCGTGGGGGGTGGGACCGCCCGGCGACCTGTTTCGCACGACCTGCTGATTTTCCGGTTGCCCCGTTTTCATCCGGCCCTCGCGGTGGACAATTAGGGGCATGAGCCATCAGGGGGGAAGGCCCACCGGCCACGAGGACGACTGGTGGGGACAGCTGTACGACGACAAGACCGAGGACGCGGGCCCGACCACGGCCCCGGACACGCTGGACGACAGGTACGAGTCGGCAGCGGGAACGGTGAACGGCGACGCGGAGCGGGCTGAGATCCCTGCGCAGGATGCTGGGGCCCTCGCACGACCTGCGGACCTCCCGGCGCCGCCTGCCGGGGTCCCCGCACGGCCTGCGGAGCTCCCCGCACGGCCTGCGGGCAACTCCGCGCAAGCTGCGGGCAGTCGTGCCGCTGGGGCGGCACGGGTGGGCGCAGGCGGCACCCCGCCAGCGCGGGCAAGCGAATCCCACCCCCCAGCACCGCCCCCGGCCGACAGTGACCCCCCGCCCACCGAAACCCCCGTACGCACCGCCACCCGCCTGGACCTCCCCACCCTTCCCCCACCCCCCGTCACCTACCTCGGCTCAGGCCCGCCCACCTACGAACCCGAACCCACCGCCCTCCCACCGGCGAACCCCGACGAACTCGACGACCTCGTCGCCGACACCGTCCTCGACGGCGCCCACTACGGCTCCTGCACCCTCCGCGCCGCCTCCGTCCGCGGCGACTCCGCCCGCTTCCGCGGCGAACCCCGCCGCGACTCCCTCCTCACCGCCCGCTTCGGCACCGGCGACCACGCCTTGGTCCTCGTCGCGATGGCCACCGGCGCGAGGGCCACCCCCGGCGCCCACCGGGCCGCCGCCGAGGCCTGCCACTGGATCGGCAGGGCCGTGGGCCGCAGTCACGCCCGGCTCGCCGAGGACATCAGGGCCGCCCGCCGCGGCGACCTCAAGTCCGGCCTGCACCGCCTCACCGACCGCAGTCTCGGCAAACTCCGCGCCAGCGCCGTCGAACAGGGCATCGACCCGGAGGAGTACTCCGCCACCCTGCGCTGTCTGCTCCTGCCCGCCGACACCGACTGCCGTACCCGCGTCTTCTTCGGCGTCGGCGCGGGCGGCCTGTTCCGCCTCCGGGACGGCGAGTGGCAGGACATCGAGCCGCGCGTCACCGACGCCACCGGCGAACCGGTCGTCGGCTTCGGCTCACTGCCCGCCGAGACCCCCGAGGGCGACCGGCTCACCATGGACCTCGGCATCCCCACCCCGCCGAGCCCCTACGAACCCGCCCCCGAGCCACCCCGCGAACCGTTCCGGTTCCGCGCCTCGGTAGCCCGCCCGGGTGACACGCTCCTGATGTGCAGCGGCGGTCTCGCGGAGCCGCTGCGCGGCGAGCCGGAGCTGGGCGCGTACCTCACGGGACGGTGGTCCGGCCCCACCGCGCCGGGCCTCGCGGCGTTCCTCGCCGACACCCAGGTCCGGGTGAAGGGCTACGCCGACGACCGTACGGCGGCCGCCGTGTGGGAGGCGTAACCGCGGCCGGTGTGGATACATGGACTCATGGCCAAGCAGAACGTCGCCGAACAGTTCGTGGACATCCTCGTGCGCGCCGGTGTGAAACGCCTCTACGGCGTCGTCGGCGACAGCCTCAACCCGGTCGTCGACGCCGTGCGCCGCAACCGCGCCATCGACTGGGTGCACGTCCGGCACGAGGAGACCGCCGCCTTCGCCGCCGGGGCGGAAGCCCAGGTCACCGGCAAGCTGGCCGCCTGCGCCGGCTCCTGCGGCCCCGGCAACCTGCACCTGATCAACGGCCTGTACGACGCCCACCGCTCCATGGCGCCCGTCCTCGCCCTCGCCTCGCACATCCCCTCCAGCGAGATCGGCCTCGGCTACTTCCAGGAGACCCACCCCGACCAGCTGTTCCGTGAGTGCAGCCACTACAGCGAGCTGATCTCCAGCCCGAAGCAGATGCCGCGCCTGCTCCAGACGGCCATCCAGCACGCGGTCGGCCGCAGCGGCGTCAGCGTCGTCTCCCTCCCCGGCGACATCGCCGACGACCCCGCCCCGGACAAGCCGCTGGAGACCGCCCTCGTCACCTCCCGGCCCACGGTCCGTCCGGGCGACGCCGAACTCGACGCGTTCGTCCGCATGATCGACAAGGCCGAGAAGATCACTCTGTTCTGCGGCAGCGGCACGGCCGGCGCGCACGCCGAGGTCATGGAGTTCGCGCAGAAGGTCAAGTCCCCGGTGGGGCACGCACTGCGGGGCAAGGAGTGGATCCAGTACGACAACCCGTTCGACGTCGGCATGAGCGGTCTGCTCGGCTACGGCGCCGCCTACGAGGCCACCCACGAGTGCGACCTGCTGATCCTGCTCGGCACCGACTTCCCGTACAACGCGTTCCTGCCCGACAACGTCAAGATCGCCCAGGTCGACGTCCGTCCCGAGAACCTGGGCCGGCGTTCGAAACTCGACCTCGCGGTGTGGGGCGACGTGAAGGAGACCCTGCGCTGTCTGACCCCGCGGGTGAAGGAGAAGCAGAACCGGCGCTTCCTCGACAAGATGCTCAAGAAGCACGCCGACGCCCTGGAAGGCGTGGTCAAGGCCTACACCCGCAAGGTCGAGAAGCACGTCCCGATCCACCCCGAGTACGTGGCCTCCGTGCTCGACGAACTCGCCGACGACGACGCCGTGTTCACGGTCGACACCGGCATGTGCAACGTCTGGGCCGCCCGCTACATCTCCCCGAACGGCCGCCGCCGGGTCATCGGCTCCTTCTCGCACGGCTCCATGGCCAACGCGCTGCCGATGGCGATCGGCGCCCAGTTCACCGACCGCAGGCGCCAGGTCGTGTCGATGTCCGGCGACGGCGGATTCTCCATGCTGATGGGCGACTTCCTCACCCTGGTCCAGTACGACCTCCCGGTGAAGGTCGTCCTCTTCAACAACTCCTCGCTGTCCATGGTCGAGTTGGAGATGCTGGTCGCGGGACTCCCGTCGTACGGCACCACGAACAAGAACCCCGACTTCTCCGCCGTCGCCCGCGCCTGCGGTGCCTACGGCGTCCGCGTCGAGAAGCCCAAGGAGCTCGCGGGGGCGTTGAAGGACGCCTTCAAGCACAAGGGCCCCGCCCTCGTCGACGTCGTCACCGACCCCAACGCCCTGTCCATCCCGCCGAAGATCAGCACCGAGATGGTCACCGGCTTCGCCCTCTCCGCCTCGAAGATCGTCCTCGACGGCGGGGTGGGCCGCATGCTCCAGATGGCCCGCTCCAACCTGCGGAACGTGCCCAGGCCCTAATCTCCGGAGACCCACTTCCGGTTCGAGTAGTCGTACGAATACTGCGGCAGCTGCTTGTCGCCCGTCGTGCGGAACGGGCTGCCGTGGTCGTCGATGCGGACGGTGCCGGTGCGGCCCTGGGAGGACCAGTCCAGTTCGAGGTACCAGGTGCAGTCGCAGCCGACGGTCCGCGCGGTGACCAGCAGGATCTCCGGGTCCTCGGCGGAGACGCGGTACGGCATCCGGATCGCCGGGATCTCGTTCTCGCCGTCGTTGCCGGCCTCCGAGCGGGCGATCGGCCGGTCCGCGTCGAGGTCGACGGAGAACATACGGGGCGTGAGCGCGCCACCGCAGCCGTTGTCCATGGCGTACGAGTTGCCCCCGGCCGGGGCCGCACGCCCGACCACCCGCACCCGGAGCGCGTCGAGGACCACGGCCGTGGAACTGCGCCCCTGCACGGAGATCTGGACCATCGTCTCGCCGCCGTGCAGCGCGCCCTGCGCCGCCGCCCAGACCGCGGCGTCCTGCGCGACCGGTGGCGGTGGCACCTGCGTCGACGGCTTGTCGATGACGTAGCGGTGGCCGCAGCCCGCGTTCCAGACATGGGAGTTGACCGTCCAGGACAGCGGCACGGCGGCCCCCGGGCCGGCCCCGCCGGTGGGGCTGCCGCCGCCCTTGGCGGTCGGGCCGGCGTGCGGGCGGCCGGTGCCGGAGGCGGACGGCGAGGAGGTTCCCCGGTCCGGGGAGGCGGACGGACTCGGCTTCTTCTTCGACGCCGTGGGGTCCGGTGACGCGGAGGTGGCCGAGCTGGTGACGGGCGCGTCGGTGGGGCTCACGGAGTCGGCGGCGGAGGAGCGGCCGTCCGAGAGGGCGGACAGGCTGCCGAGCGTGGCGATCAGCGCGACGGCCGCGGCCGAGGCGACCAGGGTGCGCCGACGCCGGTACCAGGGGCGGGGGCCGGGCGGCTCGGGCAGCCGCAGTGCGGTGACGGGGGCGACCTCGTCCGCCTCGACGGTCGAGTCAAGGGTCGGCTCGACGGCGGGTGCGGCGTTCGCTTCGACGCCCGGCTCGACGGCCGGTGCGGGGTTCGCGACGCTCGGCTCGACGGCCGTCTCGACGTCGGTCTCCGCCGGGTCCGGTGCAGGCGTCGGCGCGGGCTCCTGCGGGCGGGACCGCTGTCGTGCCGCCACCGCGAGCAGCCAGCGCCGGTGGAGTTCGTGCCGTTCCTCCGGCGTCGCCCCGCACAGCGCCGCGAACCGCTCCACGCGGGCGAAGTCCACCGGGACCGTCTCACCGGCGCAGTACCGGTGCAGCGTCGAGGTGTTCATGTTCAGGCGGCGGGCCAACTGGCCGTAGCTGCGGTCCGTCCGTTCCTTCAGCCGCGCCAGCAGCGCCGCGAACTCCGCCACCTCGTCTGCGTCGTGCTGCTCCGACACCGTTGTCCCGCCCCCGTTCCGCCGTCCCAGGCACTCGCATCTCTGCAGGTCACATGGCCTGGGATGGTTCCACCCGCACACATCGGCCGTCAGCGGTTGCGCCGGCTGCCTGTGACCGCTGATGCTCTTGGTGTCGCACCGAGCGGACCGGACCGACCAACCACCCCGGGCGACACGCTACTTACTCGCACATCTTCTCGCACTCACTCGTACACGGGGGACACACCCATGCCCATGCGCAACCGAGCCGGCGCGCTCCTCGCCGTCGCCGCCACCGGACTCGCCCTCGGCGCGACGCTCGCCTCACCCGCGGACGCCGCCCCGAAGACGTCTCCGAAGTTCCTGTCGGCGTCCGAACTGCCGCCGCACCCCTCGTCCTCCTGGACGGCCGGCAAGGTCACCGACGGCGTCCCGGACGGCCTGCTGTCCTGCCTCCAGGACACCATGCCCGGCTACGACTCCCGGTACCGCGCCTTCCACACCGACCTGGACACCGGCGCCCTCCAGCTCACGATCGTCGTCGGCGACACCACCAAGGCCAAGGCCCTCGCCACCCGGCTGAACAAGGACATCCAGACCTGCCCCACGCAGTTGGAGCAGGCCGACCCGGAGGTCGAGGCCACCCACCGGGACTACGGGACGCTGCCGGTCGAGGAGGGCGCCCGCGTCCACGGTCTGCACATCGAGGGCTCCTGGGGCTCCTCCGACATCCACCTGCTCTCCGTAGGCCGGGACGGCAAGACCGTCACGGTCGTGCAGTGGGGGCAGCTGGGCGACTTCGCCGACGCGCCCGTGAAGGCGTTCCGCAAGACGACGACCACCGCGGTGAACAAGCTCTACTGAGTCCACCCGAAGAAGCGGGGCCGCCCTCTCGCCACGGGGGTCGGGAGGGCGGCACCCGCCGCAAGTCCGGTACCGGGCTGGTGAATTCCAGCCACTTTCACCGAGGGGGGATCGGCGGCCAGCGTGGCGTGACCTGCCGCGCCGGCCGCCCCTTTTCCCGGCCGGGTACGGCCTCCCGCGCAGACGCGGATGGGCAGTTCGTCCGAGGCGCGTCGGTCAGGGTGTCTCGCCTGCGCGGGGGTCCGAGGCCCCGCCGTACCGCCGGATCGGCCGGTCGTCACGAACGCCGATGAACGGCCCCGGTCGCGCTCGTGGCGACGGGGCGCTGCCACGGAGCACGCCGTCGGAGGCGACGCCCACCGTGTCGTAGCGGCTGTGCCCGGCCCGCGACCTTGGCCGGTCCTGGCGCCCACCCCGTCCCGAGGCAGGCGCCGGCGCCAACCGGAACGACCTCCTCGACCAGCGCTTTCCCCGGGCCCCGCCGCCCGCGCGGATCTTCGCACCGCCCCGCGGAACGCACGGCACATGCCAACCGGGGGAACCGGCGGCACGCCCGCCCCGCGCCGGCCCCGCCGCCACCGCGGTCCGGCCGCGCTCCACAGCGCCTCGAAGGGCGCACGAGGAGCGGTGCGGGCGAGGTCGCGCGCCCGGCCCGGCACCCCAGAACCATGGCTGAACACCTGGTCGTTGATGATTCGACATGACTGCGGCGTGAACGACGGGGCATGGATCCCCGTGAACGTGTTCGAGCAGGAGGGGAACCGACATCGGCACGCGGGCGGGGGTCATGAAGAGGCAGGCACGAGGAGGCGGTCCCACGGCGATCGGGGCCTTCTCGGCGGAGACGGTGGAGGACAGGGCCATGAGCGCCGGCGAACCGGCGCAGGCCGTATCGCTACGGCGCAGACTCGGGCGGGCGGATCTGCGGGCGGTGCCCGAAGTACGCCGGCAACTGCGCGAATTGTTACGGCAGTGGGGGAGGCCCGGACGATCGGAGATAGCGGAACTGCTCACCAGCGAGCTCGTCACCAACGCGCTCGTCCACACCGACCACGACGCGGTCCTGACGGCCACCGTCGGACCCCGTGGACTGCGGGTGGAGGTACGGGACTTCGTGGCCCGCAGACCCAGACTGCGCGTACCGAACGCCGACGACGGTACGCACGGCCGAGGCCTGTTCCTCGTGCAGTCCCTCGCCGACGCGTGGGGCGTACGGGCGCACGGCGTGGGGAAGGCGGTGTGGTTCGAGCTCGACGCGGGCGCCGCGTGACGGACGAACGCGAGGGGGGTACGGCCACCGGGCCGTACCCCCCTCGCGTGGTCCCCCTGGGGGACTTAACCGAACTGCTGCTCAAGGTCCTTGAGCTTGCGCTCCAGGGAGTCGAGCCGCGGCAGGGCCATGGTGTCGTCCTCCGCGGTGAGGTCGACGGTGATCGGCTCAGTACTTTGACGGACCGGCTGAAGGGACGGACGAGAGCGCACGGGCAGTGGTTCCGGCGTCGTCGCTATGGCAGGCTCCGCGGTGGCCCGGTCATCGCCGCCGCCCCGCTCCAGAGCCTCCACCTGCCGGCCGCCACCGCGGCCGATGAACCCGCGGTGACCCCGGCTGATCGCCTTGAGCTGGGCGCGCTCCAGACGGTCCGCCTCGCGGCGGCGCAGCCGGTTCTCCTCCTTCTGCCGCTTGTCCTCGCGGACCTCGTCCACCGCCTCGTCGAGGCTGCGCACGTTCTCCAGCAGCATCAGCGACCAGGCCTTGTACGTCTCACGCGGCGCCCGCAGCCAGCGGACCACACGGATCTGCGGCAGCGGACGGGGCACCAGACCCTGCTCGCGCAGTGCCGCCCGGCGCGTCTGCTTCAGCGCGCGGTCGAACAGGACGGCGGCCGACAGGGACATGCCGGAGAAGAACTGCGGCGCGCCGTCGTGGCCGAAGCCCCTGGGCGCGTGCACCCAGTTGAACCACGCCGCGGCACCCGCGAACGTCCACACGAGTATCCGGGAGCCGAGCGCCGCGTCACCGTGGCTGGCCTCGCGCACCGCGAGCACCGAGCAGAACATCGCCGCGCCGTCCAGGCCGAACGGGACCAGGTACTCCCAGCCGCCGGATAGGTTCAGGTTCTGCTGGCCGAAGCCGACCAGGCCGTGGAAGGAGAGGGCGGCGGCGACCGCCGCACAGCAGAACAGCAGGACATAGGAGGCGGTGCCGTATATGGCCTCCTTGCGCCGCCGGCGCTCCTCGCTGCGCTCCCAGGAGTCGTCCTTCGCGTGCTCCCCGCCGGACCGCTTGCTCCGCGCCAGCACCGCCATCGCCGCGACCATGCCCAGGAGCAGTACGGCGCCCGGAAGCAGCCAGTTCAGCGATATGTCGGTCAGTCTCATCTGGGGTCCCTTGCATTGGGATAGGGCGTAACGCCCGCCATAGTGGCCCAATCCCACCGGCCCTCAGGGGGTTTCGGGGCAAGAGGCCGCCAAGGAGGTGCAAGGGATTGCCCAGGGCGGCGTTCTGCTCGAACTGCCGCATGAGGGGCGGGAGTTGAGTTCGAATAAGACTACCCGTACGGGTGGTTCCACGGAAAGTTCCTGCGGCAGGTGAGGAAATTGTGAATCGCCTGTAACCCGCTGGGAGTCCTGTTCGCCGGTGATCTTACGGGACCGGCCGGCGCGGCCGTCCCCCGGGGGGTGTCAACTGGCGGCTTCCGCCAGCAGCTTGACGACCCGATCGGTGTCGCAGGTGCGCGGGCAGGTGGCGCAGGTGTCCTGCGGCGCGAGCGTGTAGTACATGCAGCAGCTGACCCGGTCCCTGGTGGGCAGCGCCTCACCGGCCGGGCCGGTCAACTCGCGGAAGGCCGCGGTGCCGACGTACGGCTTGGTCGTGCCCGGCAGCAGCAGCTCCAGCTCGCGCTCGGCCCGCCGCTGCTCGTGCTCGCCGAACAGCCCGGCGACGTACCAGAGCCCCTCCACCACCTCGTCGGTCACCATGCCCCACAGCGCCCGCCCGCGCCGCCGCATCCGCGGCCCGAATCCGGCGAGCAGCGGCTCCATGTGCTCGGCGACGGCCTCCCGCACCTCGGCGCGCAGCGCCTCCTCGTCCGGGACCACCCGGGCGCCGGGCAGCGCCGCGGCCGGATCGCCCGGCAGACAGGCGAAGGCGCCGGTCCGCACGGCGAAGTCCATCGGGCCCCGGGTGCGGTCGTACGACACCTGCGCCACGGGGAAGCGGGGCACCCGGCGGTGCAGGAACCAGGGCAGCGTGATCAGCAGGCAGGCGGGCCACGCGTACCGGTGCAGTCCGAAGCTCGCGATGACGTCCGGCCGGCCGGGCCGCCCGTGATCGCGTCGCACCTGTGCGTCGTCCCACATCAGAAAGGCGTCCAGTCCGGCCCCGCCCGCCGCGAGCGCGTCGGCGCCGACCCAGCCGTCGCCCCGCGGTGCTGCCTCCCCGGGCCCCAGCTCTCGCACCGTCATGCCCGGAAAGGCCTCGGTCAGACGGTGGTAGGCGTCCGTGAGGGCCGAGGCGGGAGCGGTCATGCGGGGCCACCAATCCAAGACAGTTGTGCGACTGTGTTGCACAGGTGTTCTGAAGGTAAGCCTCACCTTACCCATGGTTGTCACGCTTTGAACCGTCGGCTTCTGCGCCTATGGTGCTTGACGGGCGAGTAACAACCCGCCGTAATGACCCCAAGTACCGACACGTCCGGAGGAGGCTCCTTGTGAATCAGGGCACACAGGGCTCCACCGGGACGGAGAACACCGGGATCGCCGGTCCGGTGCGGGTGCCGCCGCAGGTGCGGGCGGCGGATGTGGACGCCGCCCGAGGCAGGCGGCCGCGTCCCCAGGGCGGGCTGCCGGAGCCCCAGGTCGAGCGCACCCGCGCCGCCGACCCCGTACCGAAGGCCCGAGGCGGACGCCCGCCCGCCGAGCAGCCGATGCCGACGCCGCGGGTCCTGCCCGCCGAACAGCCCTCGCCGACATCGCCTGCCGGGCATGGCGCCCGGCCCGTCGTCCAGCGCGCCTCCGTGCGCGGGCAGATCCTGGACGCGCTGCGCACCGCGCTCGTGACCGGCGAACTGGCCCCCGGCGAGGTCTATTCGGCGCCCGTCCTCGGCGAGCGCTTCGGAGTCTCCGCGACGCCCGTCCGTGAGGCGATGCAGCAACTCGCGCTGGAGGGCGCCGTCGAGGTCGTGCCCAACCGGGGCTTCCGGGTCGTGGAGCGGGGGGCGCGGGAGCTCGCCGAACTCGCCGAGATCCGCGCCCTGGTGGAGGTGCCGGTGATGCTGCGGCTGGCCCGTACGGTGCCGGCCGAGCGCTGGGCGGAGCTGCGGCCGGTCGCCGAGGCCACGGTACGGGCGGCGTCGACGGGATGCCGGGCGACGTACGCCGAGTCGGACCGCGCCTTCCACCGCGCGGTCCTCGCCCTCGCCGGCAACGCGCAGCTGGTCCAGATCGCCGACGACCTCCACCGCCGCGCCCAGTGGCCCCTGACCGGCACGCCCACCTCCCGCGGCCGCGCGGAACTGGTGGCGGACGCGGCCGAACACACCGCACTGCTGGACGCGTTCATCGCCGGGGACCTCGACGTGGTGCGGTCACTGGTGGCGGAGCACTTCGGGGGAGCGTCCTGAGCTTGTGACGGCGGTCACGGAACTGTTGGCTCCGCGCAACGGTCCGCGACGCCGGGAACCCGCCCGTCCCGTCCCGCGTGGCATCCCCCGACGGCACGCCTGGTGCCGACAGCGGAGGTGACCCCATGGACCCGTCCTTCATGGCCCAGCAGCAGGCGCAACAGGCCAGTCAGCAGGCCCAGCAGGCACATCAACAAGCCGTGAACTCCCACCGGCAGGCGCACGAGCAGCACGTCCGGCACGGCTACCACCGCCCGCCGATGCACACCCCGATGCCCCACCGCGGCGGCCGCGGCGGAGGCCTCGTCCCACTCCTCGTGGTGATCGTCGTGGTCGTGGTCTTCGCCCGCGACCCGGGACTCCGCGACACCGCCCTCAACGAGGTCCAGAAGCTGGTGGACCACATCCGCAACAGCTAGCGGCTCAGGCCGTCGCCGCAGGCGGTGGCGCCAACTGCCGTGACAGCCACGTCGGTACGCCGCCCAGGAGCCGGAACAGCCGCCGTGCCTCCTCCCGCAACCGCGAGGCCTCCGGCTCGACCTCCGCGTCCGCCAGCGAGGCCAGCGCGGGAGCCGTTCCGACGAGATAGCCCAACTCCTCCCGGATCCGCAGGGATTCGGCGAAGCCGTGCCGCGCCTCCGCCAACTCCCCGTCCCGCAGGGCCAGTCCGGCGAGGTGGCGCCAAGTGAAGGAGAGCAGCAGCGGATCGGCGTGGGCGACCGCGCCCGCGTGCGCCCGCCGGTACGCCGCCCGCGCGGCCTGCGGTGAGCGGGCCAGGTTCTCGGCGAGCAGTCCGCGCCGGAAGTCCAGCAGCGCCCGTCCCGGCGCCCCCGGAGGGATCAGCGCCGCCGCCCGCCCGAGCGCGGCCCGCGCCTCGTCGGCCCGGTCGCGGACCTGGTGCAGCGTGGCCGCGTACGCAAGTTGCCCTCTTTCACAAGCGGCGGCGCCCCGCTCGTCGTCGGTGTGGGCCAGCGCCTCGGCCGTGCGCAGCGCGTCCTCGGCCTCCTCCCAGCCCTGCTCGGTGTAGAGACACCGCTCGACCAGCAGCGCGGCCCGCTGCAACGCCGCGTCCGCCCTCTCCGGTCGGAGCAGCGCTGCCGCGTCGGCCCAGCAGGCGCGTGAGCGCAGCCGCCATACCGCGGTCTGGAGTGGATCGTCAGGGGTCGTTCCGTTACCAGACATGGCGGTATACGCCACCTCGCCCTCCCCGGCACACCATTGAGCTGTTGAGTGGTGGCCGCATCTCAGCACGAATCCCGTGGCCCGGCCAAGAGGGTGGGTGAAGGATTTCACAAAGTCGTGGGATACCCGGACGCCCGAGGTTTCAGCTCATCCGCAGCGCCAGGAAGAAATCCAGCTTGTCCTCCAGCCGGGAAAGGTCACGGCTCGTCAACTGCTCGATTCGCCCCACCCGGTAGCGCAGCGTGTTGACGTGCAGGTGGAGCCGGGTGGCGCAGCGGGTCCAGGAGCCGTCGCAGTCGAGGAACGCCTCCAGGGTCGGGATCAGCTCCGCGCGGTGCCGGCGGTCGTAGTCGCGCAGCGGGTCCAGGAGGCGGGCCGTGAACGCCCGGCGGACGTCGTCCGGGACGAAGGGCAGCAGCAGGACGTGCGAGGCCAGCTCCTGGTGGCCCGCCGCGCACACCCGGCCGGGCCGCGCCGCCGCCACCCGGCGGGCGTGCCGCGCCTCCTCCAACGCGCCGCGCAGCCCCTCCGCCGAGTGCACGGCCGCGCTGACGCCCAGCGTGACCCGCCCGTCGTCGTCGAGACCGGCGGCCAGCGGGTCCCGTACGGACTCCAGCAGCACGTCGGCGAGAACGCCGGTCTCGGAGCCGTCGTGCTCGGTCGACACCGCGGGCAGCGGGACGAGCGCGATGGCCTCCTCCCCGGTGTGGGCCACGGCGATCCGGTCGGACGGCTCGGGGCCGGTGGACAGCGGGTCGACGAGGATCTCCTCAAGGAGCGACTGGGCGACGGCCCCGCTTTCGATGTCCCCGCCGTCCCACTCGACGCGGGCCACCACGACCTGCCAGTGCGGCGCCGCCCCGAGGCCGGGCAGCAGGACGGGCGCGGCGACTCTGAGGCGTGCGGCGATCTCGGCGGGCGCGGCACCCGTCTGGACCAGCTCCAGGACCTCCTGGGCGAGCCGCCGCCGCACCGTGCGGGCCGCGTCCCTGCGGTCCCGCTCGACCGCGATCAGCTGGGTGACTCCCTGGAGCAGGTCCAGGCGCTCCTCGGGCCAGTCCCCGGCGTCCGCCTCGACGGCCAGCAGCCAGTCCGACAGCACCGTCTCGCGCACGTCCCGCGAGGCCTGCGGGGAGCGGCCGCTGCTGCGGACCGGGAACAGGGAGTACGTCGTCGAGCCGAGCGTCAGCCGGTGCGGTCCGCGCCGGCCCGTGCGGGCGGCCGCCAGATGCTCCGCGGCGAGCTTCGCGCACACGTCGGCGGGGAGCACGGGGCCGGTGGTCTTGGAGCCCGCGATCAGCCGTCCGGTCGGCGACAGCACCCAGGCCCGCAGGTCCAGGTCGGAGCCCAGCAGGTCCAGGACCACGTCCGGGCCGCCGCCCGCCGGGCCCGAGGTCATCATCCGGCGGTGCCGGTCGACCACGGCCGCCAGGTCCCCGGCGCGCTCGCCGCTGACCTGCCGTACGACATGCTCGGTGATCGTCGCGAACGCCACCGACTCGTGCACCGCGAACAGCGGCAGCCGGTTGCGCGCACAGGCCAGCACCAGGTCCTCCGGCACATCGCCGAGCTCCGCCTCGCCCGCCGCCAGCGCCGCCACACCGGCCTGCACGAGGATCCGCACGAACGCGTCGGAGTCCGCGGCGTCCCTCCGCCACGCCAGCCCCGTGAGCACCAGCTCACCGCCCGACAGATAGCGGCTCGGGTCCCGCAGGTCCGTGGTCATCACACCGCGCACGGTGCGGTCCAGCTCGTCCTCGCCGCCGAGCAGCCGCAGGCCCAGCGCGTCGGTGTCCAGCAGTGCGCGCAGCCGCATTCTCGTCGCCGCCGATCTTTGTCTCGAAATCTACGATGAACTGTGAGGCCCCTGTGCGGGAGGCGCCTGTCCGGTGGCCCGATGAGCTCCGCTCACCGCCCCTCGGGCTGTGTCCCAGGTCACGCCCGTTGTGTCGCGCGTTTCCACAGGAAAACATGGAGGTTACTGAGGGCCTCCGTTCATACGAATCTACAAGATGACCGCCCCGACCAGCCAACTCCTTCAGAGTTTCCGTGACTGACCCCGTCGGAGCACGGCGCTGTGTACTGGCCCCACTCCGCGTGAACAACACATGAACGAGCCGGGCCCGCCGCACACGATCTGGCTCAATCCGTACCACCCACAAGACGAAGAAGAGAGCCGGTCATGGACTTCCTTCGCCCCGCCAGCTGGGAGGAGGCGCTCGCCGCCAAGGCTGAGCACCCCACCGCTGTCCCCATTGCGGGCGGCACCGATGTGATGGTCGAGATCAACTTCGACCACCGGCGGCCCGAGTACCTGCTCGACCTGAACCGCGTCACCGACCTCACGGAGTGGGAGGTCGGCCAGGACTCGGTGCGGCTCGGCGCCTCCGTCCCGTACACCCGGATCATGGAGCACCTCCGTGCCGAGCTGCCGGGCCTCGCCCTGGCCTCGCACACGGTCGCCTCCCCGCAGATCCGCAACCGCGGCGGCGTCGGCGGCAACCTCGGCACCGCCTCCCCGGCCGGCGACGCCCACCCCGCGCTCCTCGCGGCCGGCGCCGAGGTCGAGGTCGAGTCGGTGCGCGGCTCGCGCCTGATCCCCATCGACGAGTTCTACACCGGCGTGAAGCGCAACGCGCTCGCGCCCGACGAGCTGATCCGCGCGGTCCACATCAAGAAGGCCGACGGCCCGCAGCAGTACTCGAAGGTCGGCACCCGCAACGCCATGGTCATCGCGGTCTGCGCCTTCGGCCTGGCCCTGCACCCCGAGACCCGCACGGTCCGCACCGGCATCGGCTCGGCGGCGCCCACCCCGGTCCGGGCGAAGGCCGCGGAGGAGTTCCTGAACGCGGCGCTCGAAGAGGGCGGCTTCTGGGACAACGGAAAGATCATCACCCCGTCGGTCGCCAAGCAGTTCGCGGACCTGTGCGCCGCCGCCTGCAACCCGATCGACGACGTCCGGGGCACGGCGAGCTACCGCCGCCACGCGGTCGGCATCATGGCCCGCCGCACGCTGACCTGGACCTGGGAGTCGTACCGCGGCACCGCCGCCCGCACGGAGGGAGTCGCGTAATGCGCGTCAATTTCACGGTCAACGGCCGTCCGCAGGAGGCCGACGACGTCTGGGAGGGCGAGTCCCTTCTGTACGTGCTGCGCGAGCGGCTCGGCCTGCCGGGCTCCAAGAACGCCTGCGAGCAGGGCGAGTGCGGCTCCTGCACCGTCCGCCTCGACGGGGTGCCGGTGTGTTCGTGTCTGGTCGCGGCCGGTCAGGTCGAGGGCCGTGACGTGGTCACGGTCGAGGGCCTCGCGGACTTCGCCAAGCAGCGGGCCTGCGGGTCCACTTGTGGAACCTCGCTCGACGAGGCCAAGCAGTGGGCGGCCAAGGGCCAGGACTCGCAAACCGGCGAGGGCACCGAACTCTCCCCGATCCAGCAGGCGTTCATCGACGCCGGCGCCGTGCAGTGCGGCTTCTGCACCCCCGGTCTGCTGGTCGCGGCCGACGAGATGCTGGAGCGCAACCCGAACCCGACCGACGCGGACATCCGCGAGGCGCTGTCGGGCAACCTGTGCCGCTGCACCGGCTACGAGAAGATCATGGACGCGGTCCGCCTCGCGGCCGCCCGGCAGTCCGAGGGGGTCTGAGCATGCCCACCACCGGCGCTCCCACCAAAATCACCCAGGGTTCCAAGACCAAGGGCGGCATCGGCGAGTCCACGCTCCGCCCGGACGGCACCCTGAAGGTCACCGGCGAGTTCGCGTACTCGTCCGACATGTGGCACGAGGACATGCTCTGGGGCCAGATCCTGCGCTCCACGGTCGCGCACGCCGAGATCGTCTCGATCGACACCTCCGAGGCCCTCGCCATGCCGGGCGTCTACGCCGTCATGACGTACGACGACCTGCCCACGGACGTGAAGAACTACGGCCTGGAGATCCAGGACACCCCCGTCCTCGCGCACGGCAAGGTACGCCACCACGGCGAGCCGGTCGCGATCGTCGCCGCCGACCACCCGGAGACCGCGCGCCGCGCCGCCGCCAAGATCAAGGTCGACTACCGCGAGCTGCCCGTCATCACCGACGAGGCCTCCGCGACCGCGCCGGACGCGATCCTGGTCCACGAGAACCGCGACGACCACCACATCGGCCACGTCCCGCACCCCAACATCGTGCACCGCCAGCCGATCATCCGCGGCAACGCCGAAGAGGCCGCCAAGAAGGCCGACTTCGTCGTCAAGGGCGAGTACACCTTCGGCATGCAGGACCAGGCCTTCCTCGGCCCCGAGTCGGGTCTCGCGGTGCCGGACGAGGACGGCGGCGTCCACCTCTACATCGCCACCCAGTGGCTGCACAGCGACCTCAAGCAGATCGCCCCGGTCCTCGGCCTGCCCGAGAGCAAGGTCCGTATGACGCTGTCCGGCGTCGGCGGTGCCTTCGGCGGCCGCGAGGACATCTCGATGCAGATCCACGCCTGCCTGCTGGCACTGCGCACGGGCAAGCCGGTCAAGATCGTCTACAACCGCTTCGAGTCCTTCTTCGGCCACGTCCACCGCCACCCGGCGAAGCTCTACTACGAGCACGGGGCCACCGCCGAGGGCAAGTTGACGCACGTCAAGTGCCGGATCGTCCTGGACGGCGGCGCCTACGCCTCCGCCTCCCCGGCGGTCGTCGGCAATGCCTCCTCCCTCTCGATCGGCCCGTACGTGGTCGACGACGTCGACATCGAGGCCATCGCCCTCTACACCAACAACCCGCCCTGCGGCGCCATGCGCGGCTTCGGCGCGGTCCAGGCGTGCTTCGCCTACGAGGCCCAGATGGACAAGCTCGCCGACCGGGTGGGCATGGATCGGGTCGCGTTCCGTCAGCTCAACGCGATGGAACAGGGCACGATCATGCCGACCGGCCAGCCCGTCGACTCGCCGGCCCCGGTCGCCGAACTCCTGCGCCGCGTCAAGGCGATGCCGCTCCCTCCGGAGCGCCAGTGGGAGTCCAGCGAGGGCGCGGACGTACGACAGCTGCCCGGCGGTCTGTCCAACACCACGCACGGCGAGGGCGTCGTCCGCGGCATCGGCTACGCGGTCGGCATCAAGAACGTCGGCTTCTCCGAGGGCTTCGACGACTACTCCACCGCCAAGGTCCGCATGGAGGTCGTCGGCGGTGAGCCGGTGGCCATCGTGCACACCGCGATGGCGGAGGTCGGCCAGGGCGGCGTCACCGTCCACGCGCAGATCGCCCGTACCGAGCTGGGCGTCGCACAGGTGACCATCCACCCGGCCGACACGCAGGTGGGCTCGGCGGGTTCGACCTCGGCCTCCCGGCAGACGTACGTCACCGGCGGCGCCGTCAAGAACTCCTGCGAGCTGGTGCGCGAGAAGGTCCTGGAGATCGGCCGCCGCAAGTTCGGCTCGTACCACCCGGCGTGGGCCACCGCCGAACTCCTCCTGGAGGGCGGCAAGGTCGTCACCGACGGCGGCGAGGTCCTCGCGGACCTGGCCGAGGTGCTGGAGGGCGAGACCGTCGAGGTGGAGGCCGAGTGGCGGCACCGCCCGACCGAGGCCTTCGACCTCCGCACCGGCCAGGGCTTCGGCCACGTCCAGTACTCCTTCGCCGCGCACCGCGCGGTCGTCGAGGTGGACACCGAGCTCGGCCTGGTCAAGGTCATCGAGCTGGCCTGCGCCCAGGACGTCGGCAAGGCGCTCAACCCGCTGTCGGTCGTCGGCCAGATCCAGGGCGGCACCACCCAGGGCCTCGGTGTCGCGGTGATGGAAGAGATCATCGTCGACCCCAATACGGCCAAGGTCAGGAACCCCTCCTTCACGGACTATCTGATCCCCACCATCCTCGACACGCCGACCATCCCCGTCGACGTGCTCGAACTCGCCGACGACCACGCCCCGTACGGGCTCCGTGGCATCGGCGAGGCCCCCACCCTGTCGTCGACCCCGGCCGTCCTCGCGGCGATCCGGAACGCGACCGGGCTGGAGCTCAACCGCACGCCGGTCCGCCCGGAACACCTCACCGGCACGGCGTAGGCGGCCAGTTGAAGCTCTCCGGGCGGCGCAGGGAACGTCACAACCTCCACCGCGCCGCCCGGAGCACCAAGTCCCGCACCGCTCGCGGCACTTGAAGCATGACCCCAGCGTGACCCGTAGTACCCCTGTTCGTTCGTCTCGGGCCGTCCCCCGGGTCGTGCGGCCGAAGCACCTTCCCAAATCCCGCAGCCGCAGAGGCGGTTGGCGGGGGCCCCTGTGAACCTTGGGAGTAGGCCCACATGACCCAGCAGTCACTGGAGCCGCAGACCGTTGCCGACGACGCGGGAGAAGGCACCCGCGTCCCGGCCGGACGGTCCTGGCTCGACCGGTACTTTCACATATCCCGGCGAGGATCGACGGTCGCGCGTGAGGTGCGCGGCGGCGTCACCACCTTCATGGCGATGGCGTACATCCTCCTGCTCAACCCCCTGATCCTGTCCGGCAAGGACGCGGCGGGGGACACGCTCGGCCAGAAGGCCCTCATCACCGCGACCGCGTTCGCGGCGGCCTTCACCACGCTGCTGATGGGTTTCTTCGGCAAGGTGCCGCTCGCCCTCGCCGCCGGCCTCTCCGTCTCCGGCGTCCTGTCCTCGCAGGTCGCCCCGCAGATGACCTGGCCGCAGGCCATGGGCATGTGCGTGATGTACGGCGTCGTCATCATGCTGCTGGTCGTCACCGGCCTGCGCGAGATGATCATGAACGCCATCCCGCTGGCCCTCAAGCACGCGATCACCATGGGCATCGGCCTGTTCGTCGCCCTGATCGGCTTCTACAAGGCCGGCTTCGTCCACCAGGGCAAGGCGACCCCGGTGACCCTGGGCCCGACGGGCGAACTGGCCGGCTGGCCGGTCCTGCTCTTCGCCGCGACCCTGCTCGCGATCTTCATGCTCCAGGCCCGGGGCGTCCCCGGCGCCATCCTGATCGGCATCGTCGGCGGCACGGTCCTCGCCGTCGTCCTGAACGCCCTCGACGTCATCGACCCCGGGCAGTGGGCGAGCGGCGCTCCCGAACTCCACGGCAGCGCGGTCTCGATGCCGGACTTCTCGATCTTCGGCGACGTCGAGTTCGGCGGCTGGGGCGAGGTGGGCGCGATGACGGTCGGCATGATCGTCTTCACCCTGGTCCTGGCGGGCTTCTTCGACGCGATGGCGACGATCATCGGCGTCGGCACGGAGGCCAAGCTGGCCGACGAGCAGGGCCGGATGCCGGGCCTGTCGAAGGCGCTGTTCATCGACGGCGCCGGCGGCGCGATCGGCGGCGTGGCGGGAGCCTCGGGCCAGACGGTGTTCGTGGAGTCGGCGACGGGGGTGGGCGAAGGCGCCCGCACCGGCCTCTCCTCCGTCGTCACGGGCTTGTTCTTCGCGGCGTGCCTGTTCTTCACCCCGCTGACGGCGATCGTGCCCGGCGAGGTGGCGGCGGCGGCCCTGGTGGTCATCGGCGCGATGATGATGATGAACGCGCGGCACGTGGACTGGGCGGACCGCGCGACGGCGATCCCGGTGTTCCTCACGGTCGTCATCATGCCGTTCACCTACTCGATCACGGCCGGCGTGGCCGCGGGCGTCATCTCGTACGTCGCCATCAAGGTCGCCCAGGGCAAGGCGCGGGAGATCGGGGCGTTCATGTGGGCCCTGACAGTGATCTTCTTCGTCTATTTCGCCCTCAATCCCATTGAGAGCTGGATGGGCGTCCACTAGCGCCGCCCTTTTCCCCACCTTCCGTTAGGAGACCGAGAGATGCTGGACATCGCCGAAGAGCTGCACCGGTGGGTCGAGCAGGGACGCGACTTCGCCGTGGCCACCGTGGTGGCCGTCGGCGGCAGCGCCCCTCGCCAGCCCGGCGCGGCCCTCGCGGTCGACGCCGACGGCACGGCGATCGGCTCGGTCTCCGGCGGTTGCGTGGAGGGCGCGGTGTACGAGCTGTGCCAACAGGCGCTGGAGGACGGCGAGCCGGTCCTGGAGCGCTTCGGCTACAGCGACGACGACGCCTTCGCGGTCGGCCTGACCTGCGGCGGCATCATCGACATCCTGGTGACGCCGGTACGGGCGGGAGACCCGGTCCGTGAGGTGATCACGGCAGGCCTGGCCGCCGCGGCGCGGGGCGAGGCGGCGGCACTGGCTCGCGTGGTGTCAGGCCCGGCGGAGCTGCTGGGACGGGCGCTGCTGGTCCGTGCGGAGGGCGGGTACGAGGGCGGCTTCGGCGCCCACCCCGAGCTGGACCGCACGGTGGCGGCGGAGGCGGGCGCGTTCCTGGACGCCGGCCGCACCGGCACCCTGGAGATCGGGGAGCAGGGCTCGCGTTGCGGAGCACCGCTCACGATCCTGATCGAGTCCTCGGTCCCGGCGCCCCGGATGATCGTCTTCGGCGCGATCGACTTCGCGTCGGCGCTGGTACGGGTCGGCAAGTTCCTCGGCTACCACGTCACGGTGTGCGACGCGCGCCCCGTGTTCGCGACGAGGACCCGCTTCCCGGAGGCGGACGAGATCGTGGTGGAGTGGCCGCACAAGTACCTGGAGCGGACGCCGGTGGACGCCCGCACGGTCCTGTGCGTCCTCACCCACGACGCGAAGTTCGACATACCCCTGCTCCAACTGGCCCTGCGCCTGCCGGTCGCCTACGTCGGCGCGATGGGCTCCCGCCGAACCCACCTGGACCGCAACGAACGCCTGCGCGAAGTCGGCGTGACGGAACTGGAGCTGGCCCGGCTGCGCTCCCCGATCGGCCTGGACCTCGGGGCGCGGACGCCGGAGGAGACGGCGTTGTCGATCGGGGCGGAGATCGTGGCGAACCGGCGTGGGGGGAGCGGGGTTTCACTGACGGGGGCGCATACGCCGATCCACCATGACGTGACGTCGTCACCGCCGGCCGGGCGGATCGGGTCGGTGGCCTGAGGGCCTACGGCCCGCGTCAGGGGATCATGCGGACGCGGCCGATGGCCCGCAGGGGCGCGCCGTCAGGCCTTCCTGAGCAGCCGATTCACCGCCCGCCCGAACACATACCGAGCCACCCGCCGCGTCACCGGATCAACCACCCCCGGCAGAAACCGGAACCCCAACTCCTCCCGCCACACCACCCGGCTGCGCCCGCCCGGCCCCACCGCCACCTCGATCTCCGCCCACCCGGTGACGACCCGCCCCCGCTTCTCCAGTCGGCAGAACCCGGCGGCCTCTTCGGCCGGCGGACGCCACACCGTGACCTCCATACGGTCGTCGAAGGCCAGCGGCCCGACTCCCGTACGCGCCACGAACACCGTGCCCACGCCCGTCGGCCCCGGCGTCTCCACGGTGACCCGGGTCAGGGGCACCACGTCCCCATGGCGGGACCACTCCGTGAGGCGGCGCCAGGTCTCGGCTCGCGGGAGCGGTGCCGTGCGTTCGATGAGGAAGGTGACCACGCAACGATCTTAAGGAATCGTGGCAGTTCAGCGGCGTATTCATATCCGGCTCAGAGGGTTGGTGCACTCGCCGGTCGGCCGACCGGCGTACGCCGACCGGAACGCGCCACCCGGTGGCGCGCACGCGCTCTACGATTTCCCCCACGGACGGGCATTCCGCCCGTCAACAGGGGGAGTTGATCGCCATGCCACTGAAGGCCTACGGCGTACTGATCACCCGGGCTGTCGACACCCGGCGCGAGGGCGCCACCGACACCCCGCACTACCAGATCCATCTCACCGACGATCAAGGCGTCCACTACCGCGCCGCCGTCAACGTGCTGTCCCAGGAGCGTCCCTCCGAGCTGCTCTACCTCGTCGACGAGGACTTCCGGCACCCCGTCACCGCCCGGCTCGCGGGGCTGGCCAGTGGGTGGAACACCCTGCCGCCCGGACCCGGCGGGCCCAACCTCGACTTCGTGCGCGGCAACCTCTTCGACCCGGCGAAGATGCGCACCCTGCCCCCGGACCTCCCCGGCGACGGCAACGACCTCGCCGACATCCTCGACCACTACGTACGGCGGGCCGTCGCCGACCCCGAGGCCCGGGTGTATCTGTTCGGTGAGCGCTTCGGGCCCGAACCCGGCGTCAAGGACAAGGTGTTCGGCTTCCTGCCGGGCAACGGCATCCACGACATCCACATGAACCAGGGCAACAGCGGCCGCTTCCGCACTGACGACGGGGTGTGGCAGGACGGGGGAGTCCTGATCCACTTCCCCGGCCTTGACCGCTGGGTCGGCATCTTCCTCGCCTTCCAGAGCCAGTCCTGGCACACCGACGACGCCACCGGGCACGCCCTCGGCGACGTGGACGGCAACCGGCCGGAGCCCGGCACCCTGCCCGTGCGGATCGTCGCCGCGCTCGTCAACCCGCCCGGTCCGTCCCCCGAGTCCGAGACGGTCACGCTGCTCAACGCCTCGCCCGACCCCGTCGACCTCACCGGGTGGCGCATCGGCGACCGGCTGGGGCAGAAGTCCCCGGTGCCCGCCGGGACGCTCGCCGCCGGTGCCTGCCTCCTCGTCCCGCTCGGCGAGGGCGGCGCCCAACTCGGCAACCACGGCGGCGAGATCACCCTCTTCGACGTCAAGGGGCTCAAGGTCGACGGCGTCTCGTACACCAAGGAACAGGCCGCCCGGGAAGGCTGGTCCGTGGTGTTCTGACCCCCTCCACCTCACCTGGTGACCGGCGTCAGCGGTACACCTTCCCCGGCTCCGCCTTCCCCGGCGCCAGCAGCTGCGGCACCGTCACGAACACGTACCCCCGTGCCTTGAGGGCGTCGATGATCCCGGGCACGGCCGGGACCGTCCCGTCGTAGAGGTCGTGCAGCAGGATGATCCCGTCCCGGGACGCCTGCGCGAGGACACGCTTCTGGATGAGGGCCGAGTCGGTCGTCGTGTAGTCCTTGGCGGTGACCGTCCACAGCACCTCCGAGAGGCCCAGCTCCTTGCAGATGTCGTGGACGTCGGTGTCCGTGCGGCCCTGCGGCGGGCGCATCAGCGTGGGTCTCCTGCCGGTGAGGCGCTCGATCTCGTCGTTCGGGCGCTGAAGCTCCTCGCGTATCTGGTCCGGCTTCAACCGCGTCAGGATCTTGTGGTCCCAGGTGTGGCTGGCCACCTCGTGGCCCTCGTCCGCCATGCGCTTGACGAGCTCCGGGTACTTCTCGATGTGCCGCTTGCCGAGGAGGAAGAAGGTCGCCGGGACCTGCTTCTCCTTGAGGATGTCGAGGAGCCGGGCGGAGTGCTCGCTGGGGCCGGCGTCGAAGGTGAGCGCGATGCACTTGGTGTGACGGCAGTCGACGGTCCCGAAGCGGGCCTGTGCGGTGGCCGACGCACCTTCGGCCCGGGCGGCGCTGGGCGCGGTCGTGTCGACCTTCGCACAGCCGGTCAGCGACAGCGCGAGACACGCTGCCGCCGCCGACATCAGCGCCGCTCGGAACCTGTTCCCCGTTTTGTGCATCTGGTTGGTGAGAAGTGGCATGCTGGGACTATACACAGCGATTATACTCGCGGTTTATAGTCGATGCGGTCATGCCCGCGGACCGGCTACTGCGCGTAGAACGTGGCATCCGCCCGGTCCGTCGCCGTGGCCGGTGTCTGCACGTAGAGCAGGTAGTCGTAGTGCCGGACGTACCGGCCCGCGCGGTTGTACGCCTCGTACGAGATCCCCGCCGGGTCCGCCAGCCCGGACCGCTGGTAGAAGCTCGCGTCGGAGGCGAAGGCCGACGTGCCGTCGTTCTTCTCCACCCACACCTCGTAGTTCTTGTGCCGCAGGTAGTAGCCGGGGAAGTTGGCCGACTCCAGCGAGACCGTGCCGGTGCCCGAGAGGCCGGTGACGACCCGGAACTGCGAGTCGGCGAGCGGCGAGACGTTCGCCTCGATCTTCGCCCGGTACTCCCAGTGGCGGATGAACCGGTCCGCGAAGTTGTACGAGGAGAAGCGCTGCGGCGTGACGCCGTCGGCGACGGGGATGCCGAAGTCCGGGGTGCCGTCCGCCCTCCAGTAGACCTTCTGCACCCGGGTGCGGCGGTTGGGGTCGTTCAGCGGGTCGCCGCTGATGTCCTTGTAGCCGCGGTCGTGGTAGACGAGGATGTCCGACCTGCCGTCCTCGGACGTGGTGAAGGAGTTGTGGCCCGGGCCGTACTGCGAGGTCGAGGCGTTGCTCTGGAACACCGGTGCCGAACTCTTCGTCCAGGACGTCGGGTTGGTCAGGTCGGCCGTCGCCGACGCGGTCAGCATCCCCAGGCAGTAGTTGGCGTCGGTCGCCGAGGCGGAGTACGTCATGAAGACCTTGCCGCCGTGCTGGATCACCGCCGGGCCCTCGTTGACCTTGTAACCGACCGTCTCCCACGACAGCGTCGGCTGCGACAGCTCGGCCGGAGTCCCGCTGATGGTCCAGGGGTTGGCCATCTTCGCGAGGAACAGGCTGGTGTTGTTGTTCTCCGCCGGGTTGCGCTGCGCCCACGCCAGATACCGCACGCCGTTGACGACGAACGTCGTCGCGTCCAGCGAGAAGCTCTCCCACGTGGTGGTGATCTGGCCCTTCTCGGTCCAGGCCGCCGTCAGGGGGTTGGCGCCGGTGCCTTCCAGGACGTACATGCGGATCGCCCACACGTCACTGGTGGAGCCGGCGGCGAAGTACACGTACCACTTGCCGTCGATGTAGTGGATCTCCGGCGCCCAGATGTGCGCGCCCATCACGCCGCTGCTGTGCTTGGTCCAGATGGTCACCTCGTTGGCCGTGGACAGGCCCTGGATGGTGGTGGCCCGGCGCAGCACGATGCGGTCGTACTCGGGGACGGTCGCGGTGAAGTAGTAGTAACCGTCGGTGTGTTTGAAGATGTGCGGGTCGGCCCGCTTCTCGGCGATCGGGTTGGTGTAGGTGACCGCGGGGGAGTCCGGCACGGCGGCCTGGGCGGGGGCGGTGCCCAGGGCCGCGGTGAGCGCCACGAGTAGAGCCAGCAGCAGGCGAACGGCGTTGCGTCTCAAGGGGGTTCTCCTGAGGTGAGTCCGAGGCATACGAGACCGTCCCTGTCCGTAATATCGAACGTAGTTCGTGATTCCGGTCAGAAGATAGATAGGGGGCATGCCCCCGTCAACGGTTGTGACGGGCGCGGTCTGGGTGCGCCGTACAGGTACGTACGATCTTGGAAGGAGATGTGTCACCGGGAGGGGATGGCGTGAGCGTGCCGACAAGCCGGGTCGTGTTCGGGGCCGCCGGTGCCCGGCCGTGCACCCTCGTGCTGTGCCGCGGCTGCTGCTGCGGTGACGCGCGCAAGCACCCGGGGGTCGACCACCAGTGGCAGCTGGACCGGTTGCGGGCCGCCGCCGCTCAGTCCGGGGGCCGGCTCGCGGTCCGTACGACCGACTGCCTCGGCCCCTGCGACCAGGCCAACGTCCTGGTCGTGCAGCCCTCGGGGGAGGGCCGGCGGCGCGGCGGCCGGGCGACCTGGATCGGCTGGTCCGGCGACGACGCCTGCACGGACGACGTCCTCGACTGGGTGGCGGCCGGCGGCCCCGGCCTGGCCGACCCCCCGGCCACCCTCACCCTCCAGTTCATCAACCCGCCCCGCCCGGAGCCGCGCCGCTCCCGCCGCTGAACGCGCGGCCCCCGGCGGAAATCCAGGGGCGACCCCGCCCGTCCCAGGGATACCGTCACGGCGTGGACGACGAGGACGGATACTTCCCCGAACCCATCGCGGCGACCTACGACGAGGCGTCGGCGGACATGTTCCGACCGGACGCCGTAGGGCCGGTCGTCGACTTCCTGGCCGAACGCGCCGGTGACGGCAGAGCACTTGAGCTCGGCATCGGCACCGGACGCATCGCGCTGCCGCTGGCGGCCCGCGGTGTCCCGGTCCACGGCATCGATCTCTCCCGGGCCATGGTCGACCGACTGCGCGCCAAGCCGGGCGGTGACGCGATCGGCGTCACGATCGGCGACTTCGCGACGACGAAGGTCGACGGCCCCTTCTCGGTCGCCTACCTCGTCTTCAACACGATCATGAACCTCACGACGCAGGACGCCCAGGTGGCCTGCTTCCGCAACGTCGCCGGCCACCTGGCGCCCGGCGGCTGCTTCGTCGTCGAGGTCATGGTCCCCGAGCTGCGCAAACTACCGCCCGGGCAGCACGCCGTACCGTTCCATGTCGGTGCGCGGCGGCTGGGGTTCGACACCTACGACACCGCGACCCAGGCGATGAGTTCGCACCACGTCAGGATCGCCGACGGGCACGCCACGTACACCGAGATCCCCTTCCGCTACGCCTGGCCCGCCGAACTGGACCTGATGGCGCGGCTCGCCGGGCTCCGGCTGCGGGAGCGATGGGAGGGGTGGACGCGGGAGCCCTTCGGCCACGACAGCGGCCGGCATGTCTCCGTCTGGGAGAAACCCGCACACTGACTGCGGCACACCCACCGGAGCGAAAGGAATTCCGTGCGACTCCACACCCGTGAATGGGGCACCGGCGACCGGACGGCCCTGCTCGTCCACGGCATCATGTCCGACTCCCGCACCTGGCGCCGCGTCGGCCCGGCCCTCGCGGAGCGCGGTTACCGGGTGACCGCGGTCGACCTGCGCGGCCACGGCCGCTCCCCGCGCGGCGAGTACACCCCGCGGCTCTTCGCGGACGACCTCGTCGACACCCTGCCGACCGGTGCCGACGTGGTCATCGGCCACTCCCTCGGCGGGCTCGCCCTGTCCCTGGCGGTGGAGCGGCTGCGCCCCTCCCGGGCGGTCTACTCCGACCCGGCCTGGGCGTCCCCCGACCCAGAACAGCCGCTGGACCCCGAGGTGTTCGCGTCCGGCAAGAACGTCACCCGGGAACACATAGCCCAGTTCAACCCGCGCTGGGACGCCGAGGACGTCGACGTCGAGGTGGCCACGCTGGCCGACTGGGACGCGGACACCTCGTACTTCCTCGACGGCCGCCCCCTCACCGGCTTCGTCCCCGACCGCCCGGTCGTGCCCTCCCTCGTCCAACTCGCCGACCCCAGCTTCCTGGTGGGCGCCGAGGACGTGACGCGGCTGCGGGCGAGCGGCTTCGAGGTCCGTACGGTCATCGGGGCGGGGCACACCATCCACCGTGACGACTTCGACGGGTTCCTGAAGTCCCTGGACGGCTGGATCTGACCGGCCGCCCTCTCAGGCCGCCAACGTGCTGTCCCAGTCCAGCAGGTGGACGAGGTCGTCCTCGCCGGGGCGGGGCGCGCCGGTGGGCCGGCCGCCCCGGGAGAGGGCGCCGCTGACGGTGATGTTGTGTTCCACGCGCGGGCGGCGCAGCGCCTCGTAGCGGGTGAGCGCGGCGTCGAGATCCGGGGCGTCCCGCAGCGACTTGGCGAGGACGACCGCGTCCTCCAGCGCCATCGACGCGCCCTGTCCGGTCGCCGGGGAGGCCGCGTGGGCCGCGTCGCCGACGAGCAGGGTGCGCGCGGAGCGCCAAGGGGTGCCGACGGGTACCTCGGTGGCGTCGGTGGCGAAGATGGCGTCGTGGGTGGCCGCGACGATGTCCGCGGCGGGCCCGGCGTCCGCGCGCAGCAGCTCCACCAGCGGCTCCCGCCACCCGCCGGGCGCCTTCGGGGGTACGTCGGCCACGCGGGCGAACCAGTACGTCTCCCCGTCGGGTGACACCGCGTACCCGAAAGCCGCCCGGCTGCCGCGCACCATGGTGATCTGCTCGGCGGCGCCCGGCGGGCGGGCGGCGCCGGTGTAGCCGTAGAACACGCGCTGCCCGGCGTACTGTGGGCGCACGCCCGGGGCGATCGTCTCCCGGACGGTGGAGTGGAGGCCGTCGGCGCCGACGAGCAGGTCGGCCGTCGCGCTGCCGCCGTCCGAGAAGCGGGCGGTGACGCCGTCCGGGCCCTCCTCGACGGCGGTCAGCCGCACCCCGTGCCGGACGTCGACGCCCCGGCGCACCGCCTCCGCCTGGAGCGCGGCGTTGAGGTCGCCGCGGCGCACGCACCGGAACCGCAGGCGCGGGTCGTCGGCCTCGCCCAGCGGCCCCCGCCCGATCTCCTCGCCCGCCGCGTCGAGCACCCGCATCTCCCGCAGCGGGAACCCGACCGCCCGGACGGCGGCGTCGGCGTCGAACTGGGCCAGCGCCCGCATGCCGTTGCTCGCCAGCGTGAGGAACGCGCCCAGATCCTCCGCCGAGTCGGGGTGCGCCTCGTGCACGACGACGTCGGCGCCCGCCTTGTGCAGCGCCAACGCCGTTGCCGTGCCGCCGATTCCGCCGCCGATGACCCTCGCTCGTATGCGCATGTGAACGAACGTACCCGGGACAACTGCCCCGCTGGGAGCGGGGGTTCGGACGCGTCAGTCGCCCGACAGGTCCAGCAGCACCTTGGAGGCCACCGTGCGGTCCTGGGCCGCGGCGAACGCGGCGACGGACTGGTCCAGCGGGAAGGTGTGCGTCACGACCGGGTCCACGGGCAGCCCCTCGGCCAGCAGGGCGAGCGCCTCGTCGAACTCGGTGTCGAAGCGGAAGGCGCCGCGCAGTTCGAGTTCCCGGGTGACCACGACGTTGCCCAACAGGCCGATCTCGCCCGGCGGAAGCAGGCCGAGGAGGACGACGGTGCCGCCGCGGTGGACGCGTTCCACACAGGTGCGCAGTCCCGCCGGGGCGCCCGACGCCTCGATCGCGAGGTCGAAGTCCGCTGCCCAGGACGGGTCTTCGGGCCGGTCGGCCCGTGCCGTCGAGGTGGCGCCGACCGCCGTCGCGATGCGCAGCGGCTCGTCGAAGAGGTCGCTGACGACGACCTCGGCGGCGCCCCGCCGCCGCAGCGCGGCCACGACCAGGCAGCCGATCGGTCCCGCGCCGGTGACGAGGACCCGCCGACCGCGCACCTCGCCCGCCCGGTTGACGGCGTGCAGCGCCACCGACAGCGGCTCGGCGAGGACGGCACGCCGCAGGCCGAGGCCCGGCGGCAGCGCCCGGATCTGCTCGGCGGGCACGGTGATGGTCTGCGCGAACCCGCCCTGGACGTGCGGGGTGTGGGCGGCGCTGCCGAGATAGCGGGTGCGGGCGCAGATGTTGCGCCGCCCGCCGGCGCACTCGGGGCAGGTGCCGCAGGGCGTGGCGGGGTGGACGGCGACGGGGGTGCCGGGTGCCGGGCCGTCGGTGCCGGGGCCGAGGCCGGCGATGTGGCCGACCACCTCGTGGCCCAGCACCATGGGCTCGCGCAGGGCGAAGTCGCCGACCCGGCCCTGGTGGTAGTAGTGCAGGTCGCTGCCGCAGATCCCGCCGAGGGCGACGGCGACCGCGACCTCACCGGCGCCGGGACCGTCGTACGGCCGTTCCTCGACCCGGAGATCACCGGCTCCGTGGACGACACAGGCGTGCATGGGGACTCCCTCGGGGTTCACAGGACGGAGAGCATGCCGCCGTCGACGTACACGAGCTGTCCGTTGACGAAGTCGGAGGCGGGGGACGAGAGGAAGAGCAGGGCGCCGACCAGGTCCTCGACCTTGCCCCAGCGGCCCGCCGGGGTCCGCCCGCGCACCCAGGCGCTGAACTCCTCGTCGGCGACCAGCGCGGAGGTCAGTTCGGTGTCGAAGTAGCCGGGGCCGATGCCGTTGACCTGGATGCCGTGCGGGCCGAGGTCGGCGCACATGCCCTTGGTGAGCATCTTCAGGCCGCCCTTGGTGGCGGAGTAGGGGGCGATGCCGGGGCGGACCGCCTCGCTCTGGAGCGAGCAGACGTTGACGATCTTGCCGTGGCCGCGCGGCACCATGCGCCGGGCGACCTCTCGGCCGACGAGGAAGGCGCTGGTGAGGTTGGTGTCCAGCAGGCCGTGCCAGTCCTCGTCCGTGAAGTCCAGGAGCGGCGCGCGGCGCTGGGCGCCGGTGTTGTTCACCAGGATGTCGATCGGCCCGGCCCGGTCCTCGACGCGGGCGACGGCGTCGGTGACCGCGGCGGAGTCGGTGACGTCGAAGGCCTCGGCCAGGACCCGGTCGCCGAACGACTCGGCGAGCTCCTCGCGAGCGGCCTCCAGGGCGAGGGCGTCGCGGCCGTTCAGGACGACCGTGCAGTCCGCCTCCAGCAGCCCGACGGCCAGCGCCCGGCCGATGCCACGGCTCGAACCGGTCACCAGGGCCACCTTGCCGGTGACGTCGAAGAGAGGATGACTCATGGCTGTTTTTCCATTCAGTGGAAAACTTATCCACTCAATGGTAATCTGCCGAGCATGAGTGCCACCAGTGAGGTGCCGGCCGATGTCGTGGGCCGGGCGATCCGGCTGCTCGTCCTGGTCGGCGAGCACCCGCACGGCATCACGCTCTCCGAGCTGTCCCGGGCCAGCGGCGTCGCCGTCAGCACCGCGCACCGACTGGTCAACTCCCTGTGCCGGGAAGGCCTGGTGGAGTTCGAGACCGCGGGCAAGCGCTACAAGCCGGGCCTCCGTCTGTTCCAGCTCGGCCAACAGGCGGGCCAGGTCTACGGATTCGCCGGCACCGCCCTCCCCGTGATGCAACGCGTGACGCGGCAGACCGAGGAGGCCACCCTGATGTCCGTCCTCGACGGCACCCGCCATCTCTACGTGCACTACGTCGACGGCCCGCTGCCGGTCGGCGTCCGCAGTGACCCCGGCCGGCACGGCCCGCTGCACTGCACCTCCATGGGCAAGGTCCTCATGGCCTTCGCCCCCGAGGACGTCCGCGAGGACCTCCTCGACCGCGTCGAGCTCACCCCGTACGGCCCCCGGAGCATCACCGACCGGGACGTCCTGCGCGAGGAGGTCGCCCGCGCCGCCGGACGCGGCTACGCCACGGCCGACGAGGAGCACCACGCGGGTCTGCGCGCCGTCGCCGTGCCCGTCCTGCGCCCCGACGGCACCGTCTTCGCCGCGCTGTCCACCGCGGCGCCCGCCTTCCGCCGCAGCATGGACGACATGGTCGCGATGGTGCCGGTACTGCGGGCGGCGGCCGAGGAGCTGGGGGTACGGCTGCCGGCGCGGTGACCGGATCGAGATCTAGCGGCCCTCGGTACCCGCTGCCCCGAACACCTTCAGAATCCGCTCGGCCGCCAGCGTCGCCGTCAACTCCCCGTCCCTGACCTGCTGTTCGAGACCGGGGGCGAGGGCGCGGACCGCCGGATCGGCGTGCAGCCGGTCCAGGAGTTCGTCGCGGACCATGCTCCAGGTCCAGTCGATCTGCTGGTCGCGGCGCTTGGCGGTGAGGCGGCCGGTGGAGTCCAGCAGGGTGCGGTGCTGCTCGATCCGCTCCCAGACCGTGTCCAGACCGGTCGACTCGCGGGCGCTGCAACTCAGGACCGGCGGGGTCCAGGCCGGGTCCGGGCCGTGCATCAGCCGCAGCGCGCCCGCCAGTTCGCGGGCGGCCGCCTTGGCGTCGCGCTCGTGCGGGCCGTCCGCCTTGTTCACGGCGATCACGTCGGCCAGCTCCAGGACGCCCTTCTTGATGCCCTGGAGCTGGTCGCCGGTGCGGGCCAGGGTCAGCAGCAGGAAGGTGTCGACCATGTTGGCGACCGTGGTCTCGGACTGGCCGACGCCGACGGTCTCCACCAGGATCACGTCATAGCCCGCCGCCTCCATCACCACGATCGACTCACGGGTCGCCTTCGCCACACCGCCCAGCGTGCCGGCGGTGGGGGAGGGGCGCACGAACGCCGCCGGGTCGACGGCCAGGCGCTCCATGCGGGTCTTGTCGCCGAGGATCGAACCGCCGGTCCGCGTGGAGGACGGGTCCACGGCGAGGACCGCCACCCGGTGGCCGAGGCCCGTCAGCAGGGTGCCGAAGGCGTCGATGAAGGTGGACTTGCCGACGCCGGGCACCCCGCTGATCCCGATCCGCCGCGACCGGCCGCTGTGCGGGAGCAGCGCGGTGAGCAACTCCTGCGCCAACACCCGGTGTTGGGGGCGGGTCGACTCGACGAGCGTGATGGCGCGCGCGATGATCGCCCGCTTCCCGTCGAGCACGCCCTTCACATACGCGTCGACATCGATCACAGGTCGTGCCCGAGGTCCGACGCCAGCCGCTCCACCAGGTCGTGGGCCGCGTCCGGGATCACCGTCCCGGGCGGGAACACGGCCGCGGCGCCCATCTCCAGGAGCGTGGGCACGTCCTGCGGCGGGATCACCCCACCGACGACGATCATGATGTCGTCGCGGCCCTCCTCGGCCAGCGCCTCCTTCAGCGCCGGTACGAGGGTGAGGTGACCGGCCGCCAGCGACGACACCCCGACGATGTGCACGTCCGCCTCGACCGCCTGCCGGGCCACCTCGGCCGGGGTCTGGAACAGCGGGCCGACGTCGACGTCGAAGCCGAGGTCGGCGAAGGCGGTCGCGATGACCTTCTGGCCGCGGTCGTGGCCGTCCTGGCCCATCTTGGCGACCAGGATGCGCGGACGCCGGCCCTCCGCCTCCTCGAAGGCGTCGACCAGGGCGCGGGTGCGGTCCACGGACGGGGACTCCCCTGCTTCGTTGCGGTACACGCCGGAGATCGTACGGATCTGGCTCGCGTGCCGGCCGTACACCTTCTCCAGGGCGTCGGAGATCTCGCCGACGGTCGCCTTGGCGCGGGCCGCGTTCACCGCCAGCTCCAGCAGGTTGCCCTCACCGCCCGCCGCGCGGGTCAGCGCGTCCAGCGCGTCCTGGCAGGCCCGCTCGTCGCGCTCGGCGCGCAGCCGGCGCAGCTTCTCGATCTGCTGGGCGCGCACGGAGGAGTTGTCGACCTTGAGGACCTCGATCGCCTCGTCGGTCTCCACCCGGTACTTGTTGACGCCGATCACCGGCTGCCGGCCGGAGTCGATGCGGGCCTGGGTGCGGGCCGCGGCCTCCTCGATGCGCAGCTTCGGGATGCCGGCGTCGATGGCCTTGGCCATGCCGCCCGCCGCCTCGACCTCCTGGATGTGCTGCCAGGCCTTGCGCGCGAGGTCGTACGTCAGCTTCTCCACGTACGCGCTGCCGCCCCACGGGTCGATGACCCGGGTGGTGCCTGACTCCTGCTGGAGCAGCAGCTGGGTGTTGCGGGCGATGCGCGCGGAGAAGTCGGTGGGCAGCGCGAGCGCCTCGTCGAGGGCGTTGGTGTGCAGCGACTGCGTGTGGCCCTGCGTCGCCGCCATCGCCTCCACGCAGGTACGCGTGACGTTGTTGAAGACGTCCTGCGCGGTCAGCGACCAGCCGGAGGTCTGCGAATGGGTGCGCAGGGAAAGCGACTTGGCGTTCTTCGGGTCGAACTGCTTCACCAGCTTCGCCCACAGCAGGCGCGCCGCGCGCAGCTTGGCGACCTCCATGAAGAAGTTCATGCCGATCGCCCAGAAGAACGACAGCCGGGGCGCGAACGCGTCGACGTCCAGGCCGGCTTCACGCCCCGCGCGGATGTACTCGACCCCGTCCGCGAGCGTGTACGCCAGCTCCAGGTCGGCCGTCGCACCCGCCTCCTGGATGTGATAGCCGGAGATCGAGATGGAGTTGTACCGCGGCATCCGCTGCGAGGTGAAGGCGAAGATGTCGGAGATGATCCGCATCGACGGCTTCGGCGGATAGATGTAGGTGTTGCGGACCATGAACTCCTTGAGGATGTCGTTCTGGATGGTCCCGGCCAACTTCTCGGGCGGTACGCCCTGTTCCTCGGCGGCGACGATGTAGAGCGCCAGCACCGGCAGCACCGCGCCGTTCATCGTCATCGACACGGTCATCTTGTCCAGCGGGATGCCGTCGAAGAGCTGCCGCATGTCGTAGATGGAGTCGATGGCCACGCCCGCCATGCCGACGTCACCGGTCACGCGCGGGTGGTCGCTGTCGTAACCGCGGTGCGTGGGCAGGTCGAAGGCGACCGACAGGCCCTTCTGGCCGGCCGCGAGATTGCGGCGGTAGAAGGCGTTGGACTCCTCGGCCGTGGAGAAACCCGCGTACTGGCGGATCGTCCAGGGCTGGTTCACGTACATCGTCGGGTACGGGCCGCGCAGATACGGCGCCATGCCCGGACGCGTGTCCAGGAAGTCCAGGCCCTCCAGGTCCTGCCCGGTGTAGAGCGGCTTGACCGGGATGCCCTCCGGGGTCTCCCAGAGCAGGTCGTCGCCGTCACCGGCCTTCTTGACGGCCGCCTGCCAGTCGTCGGCGGTGCCGGTGGCGGCCGGGGTTCCGAGGTCGATCCCGGAGAAGTCGGGGACGGTCATCGGGAGACCCCCAAGCGGTCGAGAGCGTCGGTCAGTACGGAGACGGCGTCGCAGCCGGCGAAGACGTAGGAGTCCACGCCCGCGTACTCCGCCGGGCGGCCGGCGAGGGAGACGTGCGTGGCCCCCGCCGCGCGCAGTTCACGGGCGGTGTCCTCGGCCTGCTCCGCGTACAGCGCGTCGCTGGAGCACAGGCAGACCTCGGTGGCGCCGCTCTGCGCGAACGTGCCCTCGGTGACGGCCTCGATGCCGCCCGCCTGGAACAGGTTCGCGGCGAACGTCAGCCGCGCGGTGTGCGCGGCGGCCGGACCGAGCGCGGCCAGGTAGACGCGCGGGCGGCTGCCGGTGGCGGCCAGATGGGCATCGGAGCGGGCGCGCAGTTCCTCGTACGCCTCGTCGCGGCGCACCCGCGGCAGTCCGCCGGACAGCGGCTCGGGAGCGGGCGCGCGGACGACCGGCTTCTCGGCCAGGTGCGGGAACTCGCTGACGCCGGTGACCGGTTCGCGCCGCTTGGCGAGCTTCTTGGAGCGCTCCGCCCAGGTCGTCGCCAGGTCGGTGCGCAGCCGGCCCGAGCGCAGCACGGCCGCCTGCCCGCCGTCCCGCTCGATCGTCCGGAAGAACTCCCAGGCCGCGTGGGCGAGTTCGTCGGTCAGCCGCTCCACGTACCAGGATCCGCCCGCCGGGTCGATCACCCGGGCGAGGTGGGACTCCTCGATGAGGATCGTGGAGGTGTTGCGGGCGATACGACGGGCGAACGCGTCCGGCAGCCCCAGCTCCTGGTCGAAGGGGAGCACCGTGACGGCGTCGGCGCCACCGGCACCGGCGGCCAGCGTCGCGATCGTCGCCCGCAGCATGTTCACCCACGGGTCGCGGCGCGTCATCATCACCGGCGAGGTCACCGCGTGCTGCACCTGGGCGCCCGCCTTCGGCACCCCGCACACCTCGGCGACCCGCGCCCACAGCCGGCGCGCCGCGCGCAGCTTGGCGATGGTCAGGAACTGGTCGGCGGTCGCCGCGTACCGGAACTCCAGCTGGGCGCAGGCCTGTTCGGCGCTCAGCCCCGCCTCGGTCAGCGCCCGCAGATAGGCGACACCGGTCGCCAGCGAGGCGCCCAGCTCCTGCGCGGCCGAACCGCCGGCCTCGTGGTAGGGAAGCGCGTCCACGGTCAGGGCGCGCACCCCGGGGTAGCGCTCGGCGAGCTTCAGCACGGGCGCGAGGTCGTACGTCCGCCCGGTGCGGGCCTCGAAGCCCAGCGGGTCGGCGCCGAGGTTGCCGCGCGCCGCGTCGGGGGCGATGCCGCGCTCCTCGTACAGCTTCAGCAGCTCCTGGGCGGCGGCCTCGGTCTCGGCGCCCGCGTCGAGGACGACCGGCGCGAGGTCGAGGTAGACGCCGTCGAGCACCCGGCCGAGTTCGGACACCCGGATGCCGCTGCCCTCGCCGAGCGGCAGCCACACGGAGGTGACGCCGTTCTCCAGGTCGGTCAGGACGGCCTGGCCGTCCGCCGCCGCGTGCCGCTGGCGTACGTCCCACCCGCCGACGGTGTTGCCCTGTGCCCGGCCGCCGCGGACGAACGGGGCGAAGCCGGGCAGGCCGGGGTCGGGGGCGGCGTCGCGCGCGGTGTACAGGGGGCGGGCGCCGAGTCCGTCCTCGAGCGCGGTGGCCAGGGCGTCCTCCGCCGCCGCGCCCGAGACCTCCTTGCCCGACTTGCGCAGCACCCCGGCCACCAGGTGTTGCCATTCTTCGTGTGTCGCGTCAGGGAACTCGGCGGCCAGCGCGAGCCCGTCGTCAGGCAGGACCGTCATGCTCGGATGCTAGGGCAGATCACTGAAGTTCCAGCAGAGTGCAAGGCTGTGACCTTGTTCTCGCTCGGAATGTGACCTGGCGCACTGGCCTGCCGCGACCGGTCACCGACGCAGTTTGACCCTGCTGACCGCGACCACGCCGAGCGCTGCGAGGGCGATCTGGATGAGCCACTCGACCCAGTCGACACCCTTGGTGTCGGCGACGTCCAGGCCGGAGGCTATGCCGGTTCCGATGAACGCGGCGACGATGCCGATGAGGATCGTCCACAGAATGCCGATGCGCTGGCGGCCCGGGACGACGAGCCGGCCGAGCACACCGATCACGATGCCGATGACGATCGCGCTGATGACGCCTGAAATCTCCATGGCCGGTCCGCCACCCCTCACTCGTTGGTGAGATACGAGTGCCCGTTCGAAGCCCCACTAGGCCTTGCCGCGGAAGGCCCAGTCCATCCTCGGTTCCATCACGCACCGGAAGACCCCGCGCACCGGCGCCGTGCACAGCGCGGTGACGATCGCCCCGGCGATCAGGGAGGCGGTGATCTTGCCGATCGGCTCGTGGAAGAAGCCGACGTGGGACCAGTGCCAGTGGTTGGCGGCCTGGATGAAGAACCCGTGCAGCAGATAGCCGTAGAGCGTGCCCGCGCCGAGTGCGGTGAACCACGTCCGGCGTCCCGGCACCCAGGACAGGAAGCAGCCGACCAGGACCAGGGAGCAGCCGAACAGGGCCAGGGTCATCAGCGGCCCGTACCAGTCGGGCACCGCGAAGTCCTCGGCCGCGTCCTTGTGGAAGAACCAGGCGTAGTCCATGCGCGGCACGGACCAGTAGGCGAACACGAGCGCCGCCAGGAAGACCGGCACCGCCGACAGCCGCACCCGCCACTGCCGGACCAGACTGAAGTGCTCCGGGCGCAGGCACAGTCCGAGCACGAAGTACGGCAGGAACTGGAGCGTGCGCTGGAGGTCCAGGTCCTTGCCGATGGACGGGGTGAGGGTGGCCAGCGCCGCGACGGTGAGCGCGACCGGCAGCGGCCATCGCACCAACCGCCAGATCGGCGTGGTCAGCCGCCAGACGAACAGCGCGGTCAGGAACCAGGTCAGATACAGCGGGTCCAGCAGACTGATCGGCCGGTCCGGTTCGCCGTCGGACCAGCGGGTGAAGAGGGTGTACGCCGTCTCGAAGACGACGTACGGCACCACGACACCCGTGACGAGCCGCCTGATCTTCGCGGGACTGGCGTCGAAACTCCGGGAGAAGTAGCCGGAGATGATGATGAACGCCGGCATGTGGAAGGCGTAGACGAGCGTGTAGAGCGCGGTGACGGCCCGGCTGTCGGAACGCAGCGGCTCCCACGCGTGCCCCATCGCCACCAGCACGATCGCCAGGTACTTGGCGTTGTCGAAGAACGCGTCCCGCCGTGGGGGCTGCTTCGCCGGCGCGGCCGTGAAACCCGCGGGGTGAGTTGCTCGTCTTACGGAGGTTGCGGGTGTGGTGGCAGAGCGCGGCATCCTGCTCGCCTTGCCGACTCCGGGCGACGTAAACCACCGAGCGGCGGAACAACCGGAAAGTCCCGAGCGTTGTGCTCTTGACCAGCGTGCTTTGCGCACCCTTTACCATGGGGTGCGACGACACACCCCGATCCACCGACCCGAGAAGGAGAAACGAGCCCGCGATGGGTGAGCCTCCCAGTACCAGCCGTGCCGACTCCCGCCCGTCAGAGGGAACGGGGGTGGCGCGGTGACCGAGGTCCTGCTGCTCCTGGCAGCCCTCCTGCTGACTCTGGCCTGCGCGGTGTTCGTCGCGGCCGAGTTCTCCCTGACCACCGTCGAGCGCGGTGAGCTCGAACGGGCCGTCGAGGCCGGCGAGCGCGGCGCCGAGGGCGCCCTGAAGGCCGTACGCCGGCTGACCGTCCAGCTCTCCGGCGCCCAGCTCGGCATCACCGTCACCTCACTGGTGATCGGCATGCTCGCCGAGCCGTCGCTGGCCGCGCTGCTGCGGGGCCCGTTGCAGGCCGCGGGCCTCGGCGGGGCCGCCCCGACGGTGGCGACCGTTCTGGGCGTGGCGCTGTCCACGGTGGTGCTGATGGTGATCGGCGAGCTCGTCCCGAAGAACTGGGCGATCTCCCGGCCGCTCGCGGTCGCGAAGGTGGTGGCCGGACCGCAGCGCGGCTTCACGGCCGCGTTCGGCCCGTTCATCCGCCATCTCAACGACACCGCGAACCGTGCCGTACGCCGGATCGGCCTGGAGCCCGCCGAGGAGCTGGCCTCCGCCCGCAGCCCCGAGGAACTGGCCGCGCTGGCCGAGCACTCGGCGGCCGAGGGCGCCCTGGAGGCGGACTCCGCCGCACTGTTCGTGCGCACCCTGCACCTGGGCGAGCTGACCGCCGAGAACGTGATGACCCCGCGCGTCGACGTCCAGGCCCTGGAGGCGCACGCGACGGCGGCCGACGCGGCGAACCTGACGTACGCCACCGGCCTGTCCCGCTTCCCGGTCTACCGCGACAGCCTGGACGAGGTCATCGGCACCGTCCACATCCGTGACGTGCTGGCCCTGGCGCCCGAGAGGCGCGCCGTCACCCCGGTCACCGAACTGGCCACCGAGCCGCTGCTGGTGCCGGACAGCCTCCCCGCGGACCGGCTGCTGGAGCGGCTGCGCACGACGCGCACGATGGCCGTGGTCATCGACGAGTACGGCGGCACCGCGGGCCTCGCGACGATGGAGGACATCGTCGAGGAGGTCGTCGGCGAGGTCCGCGACGAGCACGACCCGGTCGAGGCGCCCGATCTGGCACCTGTCGGACCGGGGGCGTGGGAGGCGGACGGCTCCGTCCGCATCGACGAGCTGGAGGAGACCGGACTCACGGCTCCGGAGGGTCCGTACGAGACCCTCGCCGGCCTCGTCGCCACCCGGCTCGCCCGCATCCCCGTCAAGGGGGACGTCGTCGCGCTCGACGGCTGGGTGCTCGACGTCCTCGACGTGGAGCACCACCGCGCCGACCGTGTCCGCATCACCGCTCCGGCGCCCGTCCAGGTGCCGGTCCAGGCGGGGGAGGAGTCCCGATGACCGTCCTGCAACTCGTCATCGGCGCCCTGACGCTGCTGACCAACGCGTTCTTCGTGGGCGGCGAGTTCGCCCTGATCTCCGTGCGCCGCAGCCAGATCGAGCCGCGGGCCAAGGAGGGTGACAAGCGGGCCCGGATGACCCTGTGGGGCCTGGAGCACCTCTCGGCGATGATGGCGACCGCCCAGCTGGGCATCACCGTCTCCTCGCTGGTGCTCGGCGCGGTCGCCGAACCGGCCATCGCGCATCTGCTGGAGCCCGGCTTCGAGGCGGCGCACATCCCGCACGGCCTGGTGCACCCGATCGCCTTCGTCATCGCGCTCGCCGTGGCGACGTATCTGCACATGCTGATCGGCGAGATGGTGCCCAAGAACATCGCGCTCGCCGCCCCCGTGGCGACCGCGCTGGTGCTCGGCCCGCCGCTGGTGGCGCTCACCCGGCTGCTGCGGCCCGTCGTGTTCGGCATCAACGCGTTCGCCAACACCCTGCTGAAGCTGCTGCGCGTCGAGCCGAAGGACGAGGTGGAATCGGTCTTCACCGACGACCAGCTGGCCCGGATGGTCGTCGACGCGCGCGAGGCGGGGCTGCTCTCGCCCGCCGACGGCGAACGGCTGCGCGACGCCCTGGAGCTGGGCACCCGCCCGGTCGGCGAGATCCTCGTCCCGGCCCGGCGGATGCGCACCGTCGACGCCTCGGTCACCCCGGCACGCCTTGAGCGGGTGGCCGCCGAGGCGGGCTACTCCCGCTTCCCGGTCACCGGCCCGCAGGGCACGCTCCTCGGCTATCTGCACATCAAGGACACCCTCGGCGTCGCCGACCGCGACCGGCCGTTCCCGCGCACCGCGCTACACCCGGTCACCCGGGTCCGCATCGACACCCCGCTGGACGACACCCTGACCGCCCTGCGCGCCGACGGCAGCCATCTGGCGGCCGTGACGGGGGAGGCGGGTGCCGTCCTCGGCTTCGTGACGATGGAGGACGTGCTGTCCGAGCTGGTGGGGCCGGCGCCGGCCGCCGTGTGACGTCCGGCACCGGCCGTCGTGTGACGCGGCCGGCGCGGCCGGTCACATGTTGATCATGTGGCCGGCCAGGCCGTGCACGGCCTCCTTGACGGCCTCGCTGAGCGTCGGGTGGGCGTGCACGTTGCGGGCGACCTCGTGCACGGTCAGATCCCACTGCTGCGCCAGCGTCAGCTCCGGCAGCAGCTCGGTGACGTCCGGCCCGATGAGGTGGCCGCCGATGAGCTCGCCGTACTTGGCGTCGCTGATCAGCTTCACGAACCCGGTGGTGTCACCGAGGCCGTGCGACTTGCCGTTCGCGGTGAACGGGAACTTGGCGACCTTCACGTCGTAGCCCAGCTCGCGGGCCTGCGCCTCGGTGTAGCCGAAGCTCGCGACCTGGGGCTGGCAGAAGGTGGCCCGCGGGATCATCGCGTAGTCGAGCTCCATGGTCTCGGCGTCCGCGATCGTCTCGGCGGCGATGATGCCCATGGCCTCGGCGGTGTGCGCGAGCATCAGCTTGGCGGTCACGTCGCCGATGGCGTACAGGTGCGGCACGGAGGTGCGGCAGCGGCCGTCGACGTCGATGGCGCCGCGGTCGGTGACCTTCACACCGGTGTTCTCCAGGCCGTACCCGGTGACGTTCGGCGCGAAGCCGATGGCCTGGAGGACCTTGTCGGCCTCCAGGACCTTCTGCGAGCCGTCCTTGGCGGTGACGGTGACGCGGACCTGGGGGCCGGACTCGTCGATGGCGTCGACACGGGTGGAGGTGAGGACGTCGATGCCCAGCTTGCGGTACTGCCGGGCGAGTTCGGCGGAGACCTCCGCGTCCTCCAGGGGCGCCATGCGGTCGAGGAACTCGACGATGGTGACCTTCACGCCGTAGTTGTGCAGGACGTAGGCGAACTCGATGCCGATGGCGCCGGCGCCCGCGATGACGATCGACTGCGGGAGGTCCTCGGCGAGGATCTGCTCCTCGAAGGTCACCACGCGTGCGCTGCGCTTGGTGCCGGGCAGCAGCTTGGGGGTGGCGCCGGTGGCGATGATGCAGTGGTCGAAGCCGATGGTGCGGGTGTTGCCGTCGTAGTCGGTGACCTGGAGGGTGTGCGGGTCGACGAAGGTGCCGCGGCCGTTCACCTCGGTGATCTTGTTCTTCTTCATCAGGTAGTGGACGCCCTTGACCCGGCCGTCGGCGACCTTGCGGCTGCGGCGGTAGGCCTCGCCGTAGTCGAAGGAGACCTGGCCGTCCACCTTGATGCCGAAGGTCTTCGCCTCGTGGGTGAACAGGTGCGCCAGCTCGGCGTTGCGCAGCAGGGCCTTGGTGGGGATGCAGCCGACGTTCAGGCAGACGCCGCCCCAGTACTTCTCCTCGACGACCGCGACGCGCTTGCCCAGCTGGGCGGCGCGGACGGCGGCGACGTAGCCGCCGGGCCCGGCGCCGAGTACGACAACATCGAATCGCTCGTCCTGCTCGACCATGGGTCGTTCCTCTTCCTTCGGAAATCCAGGGGTCCGGCCTCGTCTCAGAGCCAGTCCCGCCGTTTGAAGATCACGTACAGGCTGACACAGACCACACCCATCAGCCCGATCGCGAAGGGGTACCCGAAGCTCCAGTCCAGCTCGGGCATATGGACGAAGTTCATGCCGTAGATCGTCCCGACGAGGGTCGGGGCGAAGAGGATCGCGGCCCAGCTGGAGATCTTCTTGAAGTTGTCTAACGGGCGGCGCTGACCTGCGGCGATCGGGTTGCCATGCCTTCTGGCCTGCGCGGATGACTCTTTCGCGGCCTTTCATTGTTGCGCTGTCTTACACAGCCGATTCTCCCCACGCGCTCCCCAGCCCCGCCCGAACTCCCCAGATTCTCCCCAGCCGGGGGGCGCCCTGGGGCTGGGGGCGACGCGGGGAGTCGGTGCGTTTCAGCTAGTTGCAGGGGCTACGTCGAGTGACGGTTCAATCGTAGAAGTCGATCACTTGGTCGAGCCAGCCAACAGCCTTCAAATCGCGGGCCAGCCAGCTGTAGGCCAGGTTCGTCGCCTGCCGTTCATGGCCCATCGAGAGCTGTTGCTCCTGCACAGCCGGAAGGCGGAAAACAGATGAGTGGATGGCGCGGATCTGCTGCCAGATGTCGTTCGGCACGTCCGGCTCTTGGGCAAGCCCCATGTCAACGACCGGGGTGTCGTGATCGCTGGCGGACGCGTCGTGATGGATGGCGAAGGCGACCGAGGCGGACCACGCCTGAGGGTCATCTGGGCTCGGCATGATGACGACGCCTTTGGCCCGGGCAGGAAGCACGCCGTACAGACCGAGTGCCGCTCCGAACTGTGGGAAGTTGGTCTCCACCAGTTCGCGGTACCCGATGAGGGCGTCCCGCAGCACGTCGGTCGTGATGGACCGGGTCAGTTCGGGCGAGTAGGTGTGCCAGTAGTAGCGAGGATTGCCACCGGTTCGATCCGGTGCGGGGTAAGGGTCCTCCAACACGTCGCCACGGACATGCTCCAGTTCGGCGTCGAGCCAGCGGACGTCATCCGAGTCGAAGGACTTGCTTCCACCGTGCCGCCACGTCGATCGGACTGTTGTTGCAGCCTGTGCCACCAGACGGTCCACTTCGGTGCGCAGGTCGCCCAGAGGGATCTGTCGGGCGGGTTTTCTGCCGTGCTGGTTCTCCATGATGAGCCGCGCGAGGAACCACAAGCGCTCGGTCGCGAGGGGGGACTTGGGCGGGACGGGCAGTGTGCGTTGGCGTAGGTGGCGGGCGAGGGGTTCGCGGAGTCGATTGCGGGTCCACTTCCACCGCGCGAGGTGCTCACCGGGCCCGTCGAACAGGCTGATGTCGTGAAAGTGCCGAAGCCAATGCTTGGTCCCGAATTCGAGGTCGCTTCGCAGGGCCACGTCTTCATCCAGTACACCGTCACGGGCGTGCCCGACGATCAGCACCTCCTCTGCCACCTGCCTCACGCCCCAAGGTGCGAGCTGTCCGCAATGGTGCGGCACGAGGTGCGGCGACAAGGTGTCGAGGCCCTGGAGCCAGGCGAGCATCGCCTCCCGAAGCCGGTACCCCAAGATCAGCCCAGGATCCTGGTCGTCCCCGCTGGTCAGGTTGACCCTGGCGGCGGCCCGGCGCGTCGGCGGCGACCGGTGCACGCTCCGCGATCGGTCATCCGTCTCCTTCAGGACCCAGGCGGCCGCTGCCGGATTCGTGCGGGCCATACGAAGCATCAGCTCCTCGGCGGCCTCGGGTATCGAGCCCTTGAGGGCGAACGCGAGCGCATAGCGCCAGCGGGGGAACTGGCGTGGGCCGGCGGCGAATTCGATCGACGTGTACCCGTCTTGCAGTGCCTGCGCGGCGAAGTGCTGCTCGAACAGCGGGAGCGCGAATCGGAGAAGCCCGTGATCGTGAACGACGAGACCGGTCTCCTCCAGTTCCCAGATGACATGGCGACGGGCGAACGAATCGGCTGTAACCGCGCCCTCCACGTCCAGAATGCGTACCGCCAGGCGCGGCAGGCTGTCCCACACCTGCGGTGAAGCCTCTGGGCGTTCGTGTTGCAGGATGGACGCGGCCAGTCCTGACAGCAGCTCGTGCGTGGAGACGCGGCCGCCCCGGCCCGCGCCCAACCAGGTTGCCAGGGCGTGGACTTGCAGGGGACTCGTGAGTAACTGCTCCACCTCGTAGACCTCCAGGGTCCGGAAGTGGTCGTCGGTCGTCACCGCCCGCAGGAGATCCCATCCTCGTGAGGGCGGCCACGGTTCGACGTCGATGCGTTCAGCCTTGTCCACCGTGCCCGCTCCTGGGCGGGTCGTCGCCAGCACGCTCATCAGCGGCCAGGTCAGGACGAGGCGGCGAGCCTCGTCGAGGAGTCGGTCGCCTTGCTGGGGGCTGACCGTGTCGAGGTTGTCCAGGACAACCCGGCACTCACGTAGTGGATCGCCGCCCATGGCGTCCTGAAGCGCGGCGGTCAGTGTCGCCGGGATGTCCCGTGCTTCCAGCCATACCGGAATCTCCACGTCGGCATCCCGCCAGGCAGCGGTCAGCCCATCGCTCCACCACTGCTCGGCCTTCTCGCTCTTGCCGGCGCCCATGGGCGCGACGAGCACCCGCAATGCCCCCTGAGGCACCTCGACTTCAGGGGTAGCCTGCCGGGCCTTCCAGGCCAGCGCAGCCTCGACGCGGTCGGCCGGAGTGCTGCGCAGGCGGATCTTGCTGCGGGCTATGCAGCTCCTGGACGCTAGCACCAGAGCTTCGGCACGTGAGCGCGAGCGGACCGAGAAGGGCAGCACGGCGGTCAGCCGGTCCATGAGATCGCCCAAACCGAACGAAGCCTTGGCGACTTCTGCCGCCTCGGTGTCGGAGAGGGACAGATGCCGCGCCTTGGAGTGCGCCTCGACCTGAACTTGCTTCCACTCGCGCAGAACCTCCGCCGGATAGTGCTCAGGCGTGATGTCGATCTCGGAAGCGTGGCGCTCGCACAGAAGGATCAAGTTGTCGAAGCCCTGGTTGGCCTCCTTGCTCATGGCCGGGGCCCAGCGAGGCCCGCCTTCGCTACGAGCGTGGATGTGTGCCACCCGGCTGTTGAGCACGCGCTCGCCGGTCGAGGCGCTCTCCCGGTACAGCGGCTCGCGGCAATCCGGAATTCCGCACGCCAACGCCGTTGCGTACAGCTCCTTGATGGTCGCTCTGGTCGGCTCGGGGTGACGAACGGGTGGAGGGGGCGCGTCAGGGCTCACGCATCCAGTTTGACGAGTTGATCGGTGCCACCGCCGTTGAACACCCTCGACTTGTTCTGCATTTGTTAAGTAACTGCATGTTAATTGGAATAAGAAGCTCGATGCCTCAACTCCTTTGCCAGTAAGGGACGTTGGGCCCCCGCCATGAACGAGGAAAGGACGTGACACCCCTGTACGCGCGCCGCCTCGCGCTGTTCGCCGCGCTGCCGGTCAGTCCGAGCGCGAGGGCCTCCTTCAACTCCGCGACCTGCTAGGCCGGGTCGGCCGTGAACACGGTGTCGGGTCCCAACTCCGGCACCAGGTAGTGGTAGTTGGTGTCGAACCACTTCGTCATCTCCAGCGGCGCCACGTCATGCGTGCCACGTGCCATGGCGAAGTAGCCGTCCAAGGCGTTCGCTTCGACGGCGGCGCGATGGCGGGCGGGGATCGCGCCGACCGGGACGGTGGTGTCCAGGACATGGTCGTAGTACGGGAAGTCACCGGTCGGCACTTCGTGAATGCCGACGGCGGCCAGCTCCCGCCAGTTGGTGCGGCACAGTTCGGCGGCGACGGCCTGTAGAGCCTCGGCGGTGACTCGGCCCTTTCAGTAGCCCTCGATCGCCTTCTTCAGTTCCCGGTCAGGGCCTTGGCGGGGGTAGCCGTACACGGTGGCCCGTGCTGCCGTGGCTGCGGTTTTGGTGGTCACGGAGATCTCCTTCGCGAGATGAATCCCTGAGATCCCTGGTGACGGGACGAGAGCGCGAAGGGGTGACGGACCGGGCGGGAACCGATCCGCGCGGCATGGCGCGGTCGTCCGCCTGGTATGTACGCCGACCCGCCCACGAGGTCACCGGGATATCCGTGTACGAGCCGGTCGTACACGGGCAGTTGGCAGGTCTTCGGACTCGCGGGCACGCCCTCCTTGGTCGGAGGACACCTATTGGCCGTCGCTTCCCAGGCCCTGTACGTCGGACCCAGTGCGTATGACGGCGGTCGCTCCCACTCACCGCTGCGGGGCAGTCCCGGATTCCCACCGGGTTCCCTCTTACGGCGCATCCCGCCTGGTGGACGGGGTGAACCAGCTGCACAGGCCAGCCTACGGCAGTCCTTCGGTACTGCGGATGCCATCGAGATCTCGGATGGTGAGGTGGAACACGCAGACCGGGATGCCTGGCGTGCGTCGAGGACGGGAAATGCCGCGCCTTGAAAGCCTCGTAGGGCGATCCCCCGAGGGACGCAGGAGTGCGTTGCCCGGTCTGGATTTGGTGGGTCTGTCAGATCACCCGTGGCCGTCGTGGGGTGATCCGGCCGACATCACTGAACTCCGGAGGTCGGCCGACGAGCCTCGGTCTCAGACGTCGGCTGGATCGGGCGCGTCGTCCCACCAGTTCGGCTCTTCCTCCTGCACCTGATCCGGGATCTCGACGGGATGGGTGCAGCGCTTCATGGCCGGCGCCCCGGTCTCGGGGTGAACGGTTTCCTTGAGGCCATGGTGGTCAGCGGGGCCTCATGCCAGCGGGGGACCTCGTACCCAGGAATAGCGTGGTGGAGTTCGACAGCCTTGTCGATCTTCCCGTTGAGAGTGGTCACCGAGGCAGAGGCTGCCTCCGGCGGCCCCATCGGTGCGTTGCGCTCTTTCCACGCCGCGGCGGAGTCTGCGGCGCGCCAGGCGAAACAAATCATCTGCCCAGGGGTGTACCCGTGCCCGAACCCTCGGCGAATGACGTCCGTGAGTTCTTCCCGCCGGGTCTCCGGCACTTCGGGGTAGTCGTACTTTTTGGTGAGCAGGCCGTTGAGGTATGAGGCGACATTGGTCACCTCCATCTCGTCCGCCAACGCCGTGAAGGCTTCGCGAGCCGCGGCCCCCTGAGGGCCAGGCCGGGTCTTGAAGCTGTTCGTGATCTCCTTCACGCGTTCCTGAACGGCTGATCGGTCGCCGATGAGTCGCCATACGACCTCGTCGGCGGCGAACGTGATGTCGTCCCTGTTCTTGGAGAGGCCGAAAGCTTGCGGTGGGGTTTCCCGGGAGATGGCGATGAGGTGTGAATAGTAGAGCGCCAGCAGAAGTTCTCTGTCCCTTGCGGTGTCGCCGGTCCAGCCCATCGCGCCGACACCCGTGATGCTCGGGAGCGGCCTGCCAGGATTTCGGGTGGCATAGCTGGCCAACGCCACGTAGAGGGCCATGGCTTGAGGGGTGTCATCCTGGAGGCGGCTGCTGGACGCAGTCTTCGCCTCCTCGTCCTGGATGGCTGCGGCAACCAGGCACTCGAATTCTTCGGCCTCCTGTTTCTCACGCTCCTGCTCGGCACGCTTTTGCTCAGCGGCGAGCCGCTGCCGCTCCGCCTTCTCGCGCTGCTGGATCGCCGAGCAGTCGCCGCAGAGGTAGGAGGGGGCTTCGGCGTCCAGGTATTTGCCGCCGACCTTGTTGGCCCAGGACCGGTTGGTGACGCTGATCGGTTCGGAGCAGTTGGCGCAAGGGCAGTTCAGCAGGATGGCGTGAGAGTGCGCTGTCGCCACCGCGCCGACAGCGCCGGCCACGCCGATGCTGTTCACGGTTCGCGCCCATGTGCCGTCATCCTTGATCTCCCAGTAAAGGGTGCTGATCCGCTGGGCATCTTCGGGGGCATCGTGATTGATCACCACTCGGATGCGGGCGGCATCTACGGGAAATTCCCGGATGATCGGCTGCGGGGCAGCCGACTGCTGTGGCGGTTGGTTCTTCTTGGCTCGTTCCCGCTTGCGACGGCGTTGGCGCTTACCCACCCGTTCCTCCCCGGTTCATGTCGGGATGGTGACGCACTCGCGCTGTGCATGGGCGATTTTTCGCCGACCGCGACGGGCGGCGAAACGTTCCTCGGGGGCTACCGTCCAGCCAAAGCCACCTTGGTCGTGGCTGCGGCGAGCGGTGCGGTCCAATACTGCATCCCTCAGGTCGCCCATGTTCGCCGTCGATAGTGGACTCCTCAGGCGATTGTGCGCCCTCTCTGATTGTCAGTGGGTAATTTCTATGCTGGACGGATGGCCAATGGCGTGTGTCACACGGAGTACGGCATCGAGATCTACCTGACCAGACCTGACCTTGGAGTGGACGGTTACCCCGGTCTGCTCGAAGAGATCATGACCCGCGTCTCCGATCGAAACCCGCAGCTGGTGGAGTGCCTTGCACACCACCAGGGAAAAGAATGCGCGTCAGAAGCAGGCGGAAAGTCGCCCTGGATGTTCATCAGGCGTGCTCGTGTCGGCGGGCGCACCCCTCTTGTCGCCGCGCATCTGCCGGTCACACACAAGGCGACTCCGGCGGAGAGCGCACAACACAAGGCCACCAAAGAGCGGATCATCGTGGCAGCCTCGCCGTTGCGGTCTGGACGCAGATGCTGAAGTCTCCAATGCGAATCGGCGGAGTGTCCCCGATGCCCTCGTCACTGGGCCCACGGGTATCCGCATCGGGTGGGAGATCCAGTGAGGCTCTTTCATCCTCTGTAGCCGCAGGTCAGTAGGGTGTGAACGGTCCAGACGAGGTCGCCCACAGGTCGGGGAGCCATGCCCCTCCACCCTCGGGTCCCGGGGATTGCGGGTCACGCTGGGGTCAGTAGGTCTGCGTGGCCCGTTCGCCGGAGGTAGTCGATCACCGCGTCTCGGCTCTTCTCCAGGCACACGATCCTGTTCTCGACGACGCGCAGCTCGCGAGCGAGCTCCTCTACCAGGGGCTGGGTGCACGCGCCTCCCGCGTCCTGGGCCGAGGGAGCCTCGATGTCCAGCACGATCTTGATCATCCTCGTCGACAGACCAGCCTCGACGAGCGCCCGGACGTGACGTGCATGCTCGACCTGGTCCTCGGAGTAGTCGCGGTAGCCGTTGGTCGACCGTGCCGCCTCGATGAGCCCCTGCTGCTCGTAGTAGCGGAGCATCCGAGCCGGTGCTCCCACCTTTTGGGCGGCCTCACTGATCTTCATCACTCGTTCCTCCTCGCAGGTCGCCGACTTGACCTTGACATTGATGTCAAAGTTTACGGTCACTCTCAAGGCCCCAGCGACCAGATCACGCTGGGGAAGGCGAACACGAGAGCGATCTTCAGATGACCAACGACAGTTCGATCCGCACATCCCGGGACATCCTCATCATCGGAGCCGGGGAGCTCGGCATGCCCGTCATCCGCAACGTCGTCCGACGAGCGAAGGACGTGGAGGGCTCGTCCGTCAGCGTGCTCCTGCGGGCCGGCGCCATCGCGTCCACGGCACCCGACAAGCAGCGCGACGTCGCTGAGATCAAGAACCTGGGCGTGAAGATCGTCGAAGGGGACCTCGTGAAGAACACCGTCGACGAGCTCGCCTCCCTCTTCGCCGACTACGACACGGTCATCGGGTGCACGGGCATCACCGCCGGCCTCGAAACCCCGATGAAGGTCGCCGAAGCCGCCCTCCAGGCGAGGGTTCCGCGGTACTTCCCGTGGCAGTTCGGCGTCGATTTCGACGTCATCGGCCGAGGGAGCCCGCAGGACATTTTCGACTCCCAGCTGGACGTCCGTGACCTGCTCCGGTCCCAGGATCAGACCGAGTGGGTCATCATCTCCACCGGCATGTTCATGAACTACCTCTTCGAGCCCGGCTCGGGCATGGTGGACCTGCCCAACGACACCGTCAACGCGCTGGGAAGTCTCGAGACGGCGGTCACCGTGACGACGCCCGAAGACATCGGCGTCCTGACTGCGGACATCCTCTTCGCCGAACCTCGCATCCGTAACGAGATCGTCTACCTCGCCGGTGACACCATCACCTACGGCGCGCTGGCCGAGACGCTCGAGACCGTGCTGGAGCGTCCGTTCCGCCGAGTGGTGTGGACGGTTCCGTCGCTGCTCGACGAGCTGGCCGCCGACCCGGACAACATGACACGGAAGTACCGGGCGGTCTTCGCGCAGGGCCGCGGCGTCGCGTGGGCGAAGGACGACACCTACAACGCACGCCACGCGATCCCCGTGACCGGCCTCCGTCAGTGGGTCGAGGAGAACCTCGTCGGCTGACGCATCCCTAGCCCCTGCGTGCGTGGCGTCGGCCCGCAGTTCCTCACCGGCGACCTCCAGGGCTGCCATGACCCACCGGATCACGCGTACAGGCCCCCAAGCGCCATGGGGGCCGACGGGCGCAGTCGGCCTGAGGTCGCGTCTTCGATGCCAGCCGCTGTAACGGACGGCGATCGACGTACGCTGTCCGCCTCTGCCTCCGTGGTCCCTCACACCGACCCACCGGGTTCACTCTCCAACGGCATCGCGGGCAGACGGTCTTCGAGGATCTCGGACGAGCCGAAAGCGAGAATCCGGACGCTGAGCCGGGTGATCAGTCGATGTCGCGGTCACAAGACTCTTCGAGGAGACGGGTCGCGAGGTCGTCGGCCCACTCCACGGCCCAGGCGCGCAGGGCGGTAATGGTGGTCTCGTCGAGGCCGTAGGCGGTGAAGGCTTCGTCGTCGGTCCACTCGGCGCCGGTGAGGTTCGCCTGGAGGTCCTCGCGCTCGAAACGGCCGCGGGCGTGTCGGCGGCCGAACTCTTCGAGCTCGGCGTTACTCCAGCGATGGGAGGCCGCGTACACGTCGATCAGGTCGCGTGGCGCTCCGCGGTCGGCGAGGGCACGAACCTTGGTCCCGATCACGTCCTCCTCGGCGAGGACGGGCCCGTACGGGCTCTGGGCGACGGGCCTCCAGAAGATTTCCTTGAGGATGTCGACCTCGCACTCCTGCCCGGTGGCGGGGTCCGCCACGGTGAAGCGGGCGGACAGCGGGGCAGTTTCCAGTGCCTGCACCTTCCAGCCCCGGGCTGTCAGGCCGCTGCAGAGCGCCGCTGCGATGTCGGCCATGGGCGCCGGGTTCTCGGTGGCGACATCGAGATCCTGGCTGGGGCGGTTCACGAGGCGGTGTGCCCTCACCGCATACCCGCCGGTGAGGACCAGGGGATACGGCGAGCCAAGGGCGATCACATCCGCCAGGAGCCGCGTGTGCAGCTCCGGCATGTCCGTCACGCGGCTGCCCGGGTGCGGGAGGCGAGCTCGGGGAAGGCGTCCTCCCTCACAGTGCGCACGGTGCGACCGACGAGGGTGCGCAGCACGGGCCACAGCTCGAGGAGCAGATCCCGGTTGAGGTAGCGGGGGAGGTCGTCGTGCAGGCCCTCGTGCAGGACGGTGCGGTACAGGCCCATGCGCTGGCGGGGTTTGTCCAGGTCGTACGAGGTCATCCCGGACCACGCCAGGTGCAGCGGCAGCTCCACGACGCCGTGGGTCGGTCCGTGCAGCTCGTCCAGTGACTCCGGCAGACGGCGCCGGAACTTCTCCCGGTACAGCGCGAGGTCCTCGGCGTCTGCGCCCGAGAGGTTCCTCGGCCCGGGTCCGGTGTGCTGCGGGTCGGAGGCCATGCCTCCATTATGGCGGCCGCACAGGGTCGGGGCTGGTGGCTTCAACCAAGGAGACGATGTCACTGTCTGTGTCGTTGCAGATGGGGGCAACGTCGCTCGGCAGCAGGCTTTGCGGGGCACGGGACAGGGGTGGAGTCGCTGGCGCAGGGCCTGTGCCGTCGGCTGATTCTCCCCGGATTCTCCCCAGCGGCCTCAGGAGGCTATAAGTGCTGGTCAGAGGCATATCGGAGGCAGGTAGAGGAGATCACCCGCATCGTTTCTCCCCAGGGACTCCCCAGAGCCGATTCCGGCCCGATCTGTGACCGGTGCGAGAGCAAAGGCCGCACAAGAACTGAGCTCGGCAAGAGGGACTCAGAGCCAGTCCCGTCGCTTGAAAATCACGTACAAACTGACGCAAACCACCCCCATCAGGCCAATCGCGAAGGGGTATCCGAAGCTCCATCCCAACTCAGGCATGTGCTCGAAGTTCATCCCGTAAATAGTTCCGACCAGCGTGGGAGCAAACAGAATCGCAGCCCAGGATGAGATCTTCTTGAAGTTGTCTACTTGGTGGTGCTGACCTGCGGCGATGTGGCTCCAGACGCCGTTGACCTGCACGGATGGCTCTTTCTGAGTCTTTCAGTGGCGTGCCGCGTTACACAGCTGATTCTCCCCACGCGCTCCCCCAGCACCGCCCGTACTCCCCAGATTCTCCCCACCGGAGGTCCCTCGGGTGATGCGGAGCCACAGAGTATCCGTGGCCGCCTGATGAGGCGAAGTGATCAATCGAACAAGGCCTGTTCGGGTGTCCTATCGGCGATACGCGCATGAAGGCAGGGGTGAAAGCCCGTTCGTGATCGTTGCGAGATGGCTCGAGGGGGCTTTCAGTTCAGGGCTGCACCATCGCTCCCGGCCTCCGGCTTTGACTGGCGAGCCTTCGCCCGCCCCACGGTCGTCGTGAGCACATGAGTGCCATCATCCAGGCGGTCGCTGCGCTGCTCTCTCACCAACAGGCGGCCACCTTCGCGACCGGTGAACAAGTGCGAATGTACGGCCAGTTCACCCCCCTCGGCGTGCCAGCGCCGACCGTGCACGAGCTCGTCAGTCAGCGGGTGGCGAAGAATTCGTCACCTTCGCTGCCCACCGCCGCGCAGAAATCGACGGTGCCGCAGGAGATACCGGTGAGATCGTGCTTCGGGGTGATCATCTGGGGCGGTGTCCAATCGGCTCCGTTCCAGGCCAGTGCCTGCCCTGCGTCGTCCACTGCGGCACAGAAGGTTGTGGAGGCGCACGAGATCGAGCGCAGGGCGCAGAACGGGGCGGCGCATCCGGCTCCGCTGCGGGGGTGCGAGCAGCGTCGGGTGCGGCGTAGCGGAGTGCGGCGTAGCGGAGGAGAGCGGCGGTCGCCTGTCGTCGCAGCGCGGCGTCTGCGGCGACCGCCGCTGTCACCTCACGGCCCTTGGCCTCCGAGCCGCCCCTCAGGAGAGCCCCGGGGCGGCCCGGAGGCCAAGGACGGTGAGGTGTTCCGGCAGGAAACCCGCTGGCCGTGGACTTTGGACCACGCCCGCGCCCTGCGCGTCTCGCGCCGCCGGGCTGCTGCCCGACGCGGGTTCGCGAAGCAGCCCGGCGATCCGGTGGACGCCCCGTCGGCGATCTAGCGGGGGGACCCGGTGTGCTCCCGCGCAGTCGCCGCCTCACTCGCCGTCGTCGCGGCTTCCGGCTCGGCGCTCTGCTTCGCGAACCCGCGCCGGCCCGGCAGGACCGCGAGGACGATCAGGGTTCCGGCGGCCATGATGATGCCGCCGATGAGGCTGGTCTGGGCGACTCCGTGGGCGAAGGCCTGGTGGACGGCGTCCACGGCGGCCTGGGCCTGCTGGGGCCCGGCGGAGGGATCCTGCGCGACCCGCTGCGCGACGGCCAGGCCGGCGCCGACCGAGTCCTTGGCGGTCTCCATCGCCTCCGCCGGGAGCCGGTTGCCGACCAGGTCGGTCAGTTCGTCGCGGTAGGCCGTGCCCAGCAGCGAGCCCAGCACCGCGATGCCCAGCGCCCCGCCCAGCTCCAGCGCGGTGTCGTTGACACCGCCGCCGACGCCCAGCTCGGACTCGGGGAAGGAGCCCATGATCGTGTCGGTCGCCGGGGAGATGGCCAGTCCGAGAGCGAGGCCCAGCATCATCAGCGGCGCCAGGAAGTCCCCGTACGTCGACCCCTTGTCGATCTGGGTGAGCAGGAACATGCCCGCCGTGCCGATGGTCATGCCGGTCACGGCCATCACCCTCACCCCCAGCTTCGGGGCGAGCACCCCGGTCACCGCGGACCCGAGGAAGACCGCACCGCCCAGCGGCAGCAGCCGTACACCCGTGTCCAGGGCGCCGTAGCCGAGGACGAACTGCAGGAACTGCGTCGAGTAGTAGATCACGGCGAACATGCCGAAGAAGAAGAACATCACCGCGAGCATCGAGCCGGTGAAGGGCCGCAGCGCGAACTTTCGGACGTCCAGCATCGGGTGCGGGTGCCGCAGCTCCCAGGCGACGAAGGCGACCAGACCGGCACCGGCGACCACGGCGGCGGTGACGGGGCCGACGCCCCAGCCGGCGTGCGGGCCCTCGATGGCGGCGTAGATCAGGGAGCCGACGCTGAGGATCGACAGCAGACCACCGACGTAGTCGATCCGGCTCATGCCCTCCGCCTTGGACGGCGGTACCAGGGCGAGCGCGCCGAACACGGCGGCCACGGCGATCGGCACGTTGATCAGGAAGGTCGAGCCCCAGGCGTGGTCTTCGAGCAGCCAGCCGGAGACCAGCGGGCCGACGGCTACCGCCACCCCGGAAGTTGCGGCCCAGGCGGTGATGGCCTTGGCCCGCTCGCTCCGGGGGAAGGTCGCAACCACCAGGGACAGCGTGGCCGGCATCACGACCGCGGCACCGATGCCCATGATCGCGCGGGCCACGATGACCAGCGAGGTCTCGTCGACCAGGCTCCCCATCACCGAACCGCCGGCGAAGATCAGCAGTCCCAGCACCAGCGCGCCGCGCCGGCTGTACTTGTCGCCGATCGCGCCCAGCACCAGCATCAGCGCCGCGTACGGAACGGTGTAACTGTCGACGACCCACTGCAGATCACTGCTGCTCAGACCCAGGTCGGTGGTCATGTCGGGGGCGGCGACGATCAGCGACGTGTTCGCCATCACCGTGATCAGCAGGCTCAGGCACAGCACGAGCAGCGCCCACCAGCGCCGCGCGTAAGGCCCGGTCATCTTCTCCACGGGGGTATGTGCAAGGAAGGGCATCAGTAGTTCCTAAGGAGGGTGGGCGGACGAGCGGAAGCTCTGGATTGCCCATCGCGTGGCGTCAGGTTCTGCTCCGGAGCGCTCAGTGGCTCGGAGCACCCGCCAGTTCGCGCAGGCGCGTATTGTTCTCCAGCGCCCACCGCACGGTCCGCGGCGGGTGCCCGAGCAGGGTTTCCAGTTGGTCGGAGAGGGCGTCGTACCGCCCGCTGGCGATCAGCCTGGTCTGGATCCTCAGGTGCGCCGCCACGTGCCGGGCCGCACCCGGATCGCCCAGGGACTCCTGCAGGACGGTCTCGTCGAGGAAGGCCTCGTTCCAGGCCTCCACTTCCTCAGGGATGTAGGTGACCTGGCGTCCCAGCACGGCTGCGTAGTCCTCAGCGAACCCGTACATGTCCTTCAGCTCCGGGCCGGTGAGCGCGTAGGACTTCGAGATGTGCGGTGCGGGGTCGACCAACACCTTCACGCACACCTCTGCCACGTCGTGAACGGCGATGGGCGCGAGCCGCTGCTTGCCGAAGGGCAGGCGCAGTTCACCGTTGCTCAGCGGGCCCTGTTGCATCCAGGTCAGGTGGGGGTTCTCGGCGAACAGAGTCGGACGCACGTTGATGGTCGGCAGGCTGGACCAGTCCAGCACCCGCTCGCAGACCCAGTGGGCCCGCTGCTGCGGTGACCAGTCCGTGACCACTCCGCCGAGCCAGGAATGCCGCTCCTCATCCGGTGCGGTCATCTTCTCGAGCGTCATGTACGACTGCTCGTAGTTGGACAGGTGCACGAAGGCCTCGATGTCGCCCTGGGCTCGCGCCGCCGCGGCCATCACGGTGAGGGCATCGACGTAGTACGGCTGCGGGGTCATGCTGAAGTAGATGCGCTTGACACCCTTCAGCGCGGCGGCCACGTCCGCGAGTTTGAGCAGGTCGCCGACGAAGACCTCAGCCCCGGCCTCGCGCAGCGACTGCGCGCGTTCGTCGTCCCGTCGCACGAACGCGCGCACCGGGTGGCCCTGTTCGAGCAGCATCTCGACCATCAGCCTGCTCACGCCACCGACTTGGCCGCCGGCGCCGGTGATCAGAATGGGATTGTGTTCCGTCATTGTCGTGTCCTTCATCTGGTGGGGGGTGGGTCGGCCGTTCAGAAAGCCGAGGATGTGAAGTCGTCGAGGCGGGCGAGGACGTCGAGGAAGGTGGCGTTGACCTCGGCGCGACGCTCCTGCCGGAGGACGGGGGAAAGCCGTCGACGACGGAGCGTCGTGGCCGGGCACCGTCGTCCCGGCGGCGGCTCGGCTTCGTAGCCACGACCTGCCGCACGGTGAACGGGCGGCTTCTCGCGCGCGGAACTGCCCGTTCGGCGTTGAGGGTTCAGGTGCGGGCGGGCGTCGTCTGCAGGAACAGCTCCAGCAGTGCCAGCAGCGTCTCGGGAGCGTCCTCGGTCGGGAAGTGACCGGCGCCCGGGATCTCGACCACGGGTGCGTCGGGGTAGCTGAGCCGGAACGAGGGGATCACGTACTGGGGCAGCAGTGCGGTGTCGCGCATCCCGACGGCCAGCATTGCCGGCACGGCGCGCAGTGCGGCGATGGCTTCCATGGGCGGCGGGCCGGGCGGGGATCCCTGCGGGCCCTCCAGGACCTGCCGGGGGAAGGCGATGACACCGCGGGACTCGGCGGGGGTGGGGAAGGGGCTGGAGTAGGCGCGGATCCAGGTCGGCGTGGCGATCTCCGGTCGGGCGACATGCTGCAGGTCGATCATCAGCTGGGCGATGGTGTGACCCGCGTTTCCGAGGATCTGCTCGAACGAACCGTCTGCGAGCGCCGACTGGGCCCACTGGAACCACCGGCTCTCGGCGCCGTTGGCCTTCATCAGATCCTCGATGCCCTGGGCGAGAGGCAGCACGGTGTTCACCGCGAAGATCCGGGAGATCCGGCCGGGATTACGCAGTGCGAACCCGGTGCCGATGGGGCCGCCCCAGTCACGGACCACCAGGGTGATGTCGGTGAGGTCGAGCGTGTCGACGAGCAGCGATTCGAGATTGAGGATGTGTTCGCTCGCGTCGTATGTGCGGTCCTGGGGCGTCTCGCTCTTGCCGAAGCCCATGTGGTCCGGAACGACCACGCGATGGTGACGTGACAGTGGCCCGATCAGGTGGCGCCACTCGTAGCCCCACGTGGGCTCGCCGTGCAGCATGACGATCGTCTGACCGGGCCGCTCGGGGCCCTCGTCGACGTAGTGCTGGCGGAAGCCGGCCGCCTCGTTGAAGCGGGCGGGATACGGCCACGTGCCGTCGAACGTCTCGTCAGCAGCAATCACGGGACATCGTGCCTTCCAGTGCGGTGTTGTACGTACTGACCGCGGTCATGAGCTCCTCCGAAGGATTTGGTTCTGAAGCGGCCTTCATCGCTGGCTCGCTCTTGCGCCGAGCTGCGTGCGACGCCCTGAACGTCATGAGTTCAACGTCCAAGCCGCCTGCGTCGCATCGCGGTCCTGCAAGCCCGGACCACGCCTGTCCGGCGAGCTCAGGACGGTTATGGACTGAACAGTAAGGAACCTAGATGGTTCTGTACTGGGTTGTCAAGAAGGGTGGGGCGGCTTTACCTTCGATGCATGGCCAGACCACGAAGCTTCGACCCCGACCACGTCCTGCACCCCTGGCGGTGAGCGCGCTGCGTCGTGCCGGCCGGCCCATCGACGATGAGCTGCTGGCGCGCATCTGACCCAGCCACCACGCCGACGTCAACTTTTGAACGCACGCACCAGCATCGGACCCGGCTCCGTCGCCGTCCGCGGCAGACTCGGTGGCGGCGTTTCCACGAACAAGCCGCGGCGCCGATGACGAGCTTCGCCAACCGCGTCGTGTGCGGCACGCGCAGCCAGACCTCGGTAGTCGCCGCCCTCGACGCGGACTGGACCAGGCTCGTCGACCGCGGCTGCTGCAACGTGTGGAGCAAGCAGCTCGGGTGACCCCCGATGCAGCGGATAACAGCCTGCTCTCCGGTACATGCCTCTCCCGGCCATCCCCGCAACCTGCGTCCAAGCATTCGTCGACGAAGTTGCGGGCCCGGACGACCTCGTTCTCCCGCTCGTATTCGAGGAACTCCACTCACGCTGCGGCGGCGATATCCAGACCTTTCATCCGCGCACTCTTGGCCCTCGTCCTGGCGAGCAGCCGGCCGGCGATCGGTAGCCGACCGAGGCGGATCATCACGGACCGAAGCAGCAACTCGGCGCGGTTGCCCGGGGTGAGGAAACCGCGCTGGCTCACACCGCTGCCGAGGTGGTAGTCGATGAACGGGCGCAGGTGGTCCTCCCAGTCCTGCAGCGCTCGTGGCACATCGTGCGGGTGGCGTTCCAGCATGGTGCCGAGCAGGTCCGCCCCGGCCAGGCCGGCGGATGCCCCCATGCCGGAGTAAAGGGTCAGGCACCACGCGGCGTCGCCGACGAGCACGACTCGGCCGCGGTACCAGTGGTCGAGGTGCACCTGCTCGGTGGAGTCGAACAGGTGGTCCGGGGCCTTCTCGAACTGGTCGAGCAGCCAACCGAGCGTGGAGCCGGTGGGCTCGGCGCCGTAGGCGGCGCGCAGCGAGTCGATGGCCGTCCGGGTGAACTCGGCGTCCACGTCGTCGGTGCGGTAGGAGAACAGCACCGACGGCGGACGGTCGGCGAACGGGAACACCCACACCGATCGGCCCGCCTCGGCCATGGTCAGCCCGTCCTGCGGGCGGTAGCCGGGTACCGGCTCGGGCAGGCTGTACACGGCGATCATGTAGTTCAGTCGACGGATCGGGCTCGGCTCGGGCTCGAACGCAAGCCGGCGCACCGTCGAGCGCAGTCCGTCTGCCCCGACCACCAGATCGAACCGTTCGACGGTCGTCGTCTCCGTCGTCAGGTCGCGGATCACGACGTCCACCCCGTCGGGGTACTGGTCCAGCGCGACCGGCACGGTCGAGTACCGGATCTCGACCTCGTCGGGCAGGGCGGTGAAGGCCGCGTCTTCGATGTCGCCCCGCACCGTCAGTCGAGACCCGGGGAACACATCGGCGTAGCCCACACCGCGGCGGCGCCGGCCCGTGCGGTCGACGTCGTAGCTCACGCTGTCCGGAGCGACGCGATTCGACACCGCATCGGCGAAGCCCAGCCGTTCGGCGGCGGCGAGCCCGGCCCCGAACAGGGCGAGGAAGTATCCGCCGCGGCGCCGCTCGGGGGCCTTCTCCAGCACCACCACGTCCCAGCCCGCGCGATGCAGTCGCAGAGCGGAGGTGATCCCGCTTATCCCGAGGCCGACCACCAGGGCCCGCTGTCGCGATGCCGTGTTCTTGTCCATCGGATTGCGCTCCGACATTGTCGTGTCCTTCATCTCGTGGGGGGCGGCCGTTCAGGAAGCCGAGGATGTGGAGTCGTCGAGGCGGGCGAGGAGGTCGAGAAGGGGGCGTTGACCTCGGTGGGACGCTCCTGCTGCTTGCTTGCCGGGCATGGCTGAGAACCGTCTGGAAACTGATCAGCTTCCAGACGGGAGAACAGGTCGGTTTCCTCGCCGGCGAAGGTGGGGCGAGCGGGTGACGGGCTGAGATCTCAGGGCTTCGAGATCATCGTGTGGCCGCTTCGGGGCTTGCCTCGGCGACGGCGTGGAGGGCCGCGTCGGTGTCGGCGGTGGCCAGGCTGCTGTTGATGTCGGCGCCGGCCAGTGCGCCGGCCGCTGCGGAGGCTCCGACCTGGGCGACCAGATCGGTGGCGTTGCCGGCCACCCACACACCCGGCACCTCGGTGACGCCGGTCGTACCGGAGGCGAACCCGCGGCCCTTCGGCAGGTCCTGCACCGGCAGGCCCAGACCCTCCAGGCCCTGGGTGCGGGCCTGCATCGGCGCGGCGACCGCGACGACGCGGCGGGCCACGACCTGCCCGTCGGCCAGGCGCACCCCGGCGAGGGCGCCGTCCTCGTCGTTGACGACCTCGGTGACCGGGGTGTCGATGACGCGGATGCCGCGGGCGGCGAAGCGAGCGCGGCTGTCCTCATCCAGGTCGGTGCCGTGCGTGAAGTAGGTCAGGTCCTCGGTCAGCTGACGGAACAGATATGCGTGGCCGATGGAGGCGGGGCCGGTGGCGAGGACGCCGATGGGCTCGTCGCGCACCTCCCAGCCGTGGCAGTACGGGCAGTGCACCACACTGTGCCCCCAGTGCTCGGCGAGCCCGGGCACATCAGGCAGCACATCCGTGAGGCCGGTGGCGATCAGGATGCGGCGGGCGGTGATGTGGCGGCCGTCGGCCAGGGTGACGGTGAACCGAAGGTCCCCGTCCGCCGACGGGGCGGCGGGCTCGGCCGAGACCACCTCGCCGTGCACGACGCGTCCGCCGTACTGGCGCACCTGCTCCCGGCCCCGTCGCAGGATCTCGGACGGCGGGGTGCCGTCCAGGGCGAGCAGGCCGTGCACGGCCTCGGCGGGGGCGTTGCGCGGGGCGCCGCTGTCGATCACGACGACCAAGCGGCGGGAGCGGGCGAGGATCAGTGCACCGTTCAGCCCCGCGGCGCCCCCGCCGATCACCACCGCGTCAACGGTCCCCTCGGCCAGTGCGTCGCTCGCGTACGGAGGAGTCGCCACAGCCATGGTCTCCAGCCTTTCCTTGTCAGTCATGGTTCGGTCAGCCCTTCGAGTTCCGGGTGGTTGCAGGGGGTCAGCTGTTCAGAAAGCCGAGGATGTGGTCGGCGACCGTCTTGGGCTGTTCGAGGTGCAGGAAGTGCCCTGCACCGGGTCATGGCCCCGTACAGGTAGAGCGACGGGACGGTGAGGCGCCAGGCGTGCACGCAGCCTGTCCGGTTAGCTCAGGACGGTTATGTACTGAACAGTCAGAAACCTAGGCGGTTCTGTACTGAGTTGTCAAGTGCGGTCGGCTTGGGCCGCATCTCTCTGAGCTGGAAGGACGCGTGTCATGCCGAAGAAGGTGGTTCCCGAGCTGAGGGCCCGAGCCGTCCGGCTGGTGCTGTAGCGCCAGCCGAGTGGCCATGGGGCGCTCAGGCCGAGATTGACGGTGGCGAGGCGCCCGGGGTCGCGATCGAGAGAACGAGGAGATCCGCCGGCTGCGTGTCCTTCATCGACGAACACCGCTCAACTGACGTTTCTGGCCGACTGGGTTGAAGGTTGCACGCTGGCCACCGGGTGGAGATCCACCCCATCCCGGAGTCCGCAGTCCGCAACAACGCCATGCCAGAGTCCGCCCCGCTCCGCCCATCCCAGCGGTCTCGCCGTGAGGGTCGAGTGATCCGCTACTCGGCCCATGCCGCGATCCGTTTCGCGATCGCCTCGGGGGCCTCGATGTGCAGGAAGTGACCGACGTCGGGGGCGATGCCTGTACGACGGGGCCGGCTGTGTCCTTGTCAGGGGCGGCGGGGGCGGGGCAGGAGTGCGAACGCGGTTTCCGCGATCGAGGTCAGGCGGTCGGGGCCGTGGCCGGCCGCGCCCATGGCATCGGTGCCGCGGATGAGGGTCAGCAGGAGGTAGGCGAGGTCGTCGGGGTCCGCGTCGGGGTCGATGTCGCCGTTGCGTTGGGCCGCTCGTAGGCAGTCGGCCACCGCTGTGCGGACTACGGAGAAGCAGTCGTTGGCCAGGCGTTTGACCTCGGGGTCGGAGGTGCCGATCTCCAGGGCCATTTTGGCGGCGAAGCAGGCTGCGGCCGTCCGGTCGGGGGCGGGGGGTACGTCGGGGGCGAGTGGCACTCCGTGGACGGCGCGCAGCAGGTAGGCGTGCAGTCGTTCCAGGGCGCCCTCGTCCGGTCCGTCGAGCATCTTGCGCGGACCCTGCGCCAGCCGGGCGAAGTAGCCGGCCATCGCCTGCAGCAGCACGCCGTGTTTGCCGTCGAACGCGGCGTAGAGGCTGCCGCGGCCCAGGCCGGTGGCGGCGCTGATGTCATCGACGCTGGTGCCGTTGTAGCCCGAGGTGCGGAACTGCCGCTCTGCGGCGTGCAGGACGTGGTCGGGGTCGAAGCTTCGTGGTCTGGCCATGCATCGAAGGTAAAGCCGCCCCACCCTTCTTGACAACCCAGTACAGAACCATCTAGGTTCCTTACCGTTCAGTCCATAACCATCCTGAGCTCACCGAACAGGGTGCGTGCACGCCTGGCGCGATGACTGGCCGGCGCCGACATCAACAGAATGCCGGCCACTGCGGACGCCGACACGGCCTCCAGAGGATCGCCGAGGCAAGCCCCGAAGCGGCCGCACGATGATCTTGAAGCCCTGAGATCTCAGCCCGTCATCCGCTCGCCTCACCTTCGTCGGTGAGGAAATCGATCAGATTCCAGACGGCTTTCCGTCATGCCGAGCAAGCAAGGAAAAAAATGAGTACCAGCATCGACCGCGGGGCGCCCGCCTCCGGAAAAAGAGACTCGGGCCTTCGCGGCTCACATGCCGTGCGCTGGTGGGTGCTGGTCGTCATAGGCGTGGCACAGCTCATGGTCATGCTCGATGCCACCGTCGTGAACATCGCGCTGCCCGAAGCGCAGCACGACCTCGGCTTCAGCGACGGCAGCCGGCAGTGGGTCATCACGGGGTACGCGCTGGCGTTCGGCAGCCTGCTGCTGCTCGGCGGTCGGCTCGGTGACCTGTTGGGCCGACGCACCCTCTTCGTGATCGGCCTGGCAGGTTTCGGGGCCGCGTCCGTCGTCGGCGGCTCGGCCGGCAGCTTCGAGATCCTCGTCGCGGCACGGGTGGCCCAGGGCCTCTTTGCCGCGGTGCTCGCGCCCGCGGCACTCTCCCTGCTCAGCGTGACCTTCACCGAACCGTCTGAAAGGGCGAAGGCCTTCGGTATCTTCAGCGCGTTGGGTGGTGCGGGCGGCGCGGTCGGGCTGCTGGTCGGCGGCATGCTCACCGAATGGGCGTCGTGGCGCTGGGTGATGTACGTGAATGTCGCCTTCGCGGTCCCCGCTCTGATCGGTGCCTTGCTGCTGCTGGCCAAGCCCGTGATCAGCAAGAAGCCCAAACTCGATATTCCGGGCATCGTCGTGGTGAGCGCCGCGCTGTTCGCCATCGTCTACGGGTTCGCGCACGTCGAGTCCACCAGCTGGACCGACCCGGTCGCTCTCGGCTCCATGATCGTCGGTGCGGTGCTGCTCGCGGTGTTCGTCTGGCTGGAGTCCCGAGTCGCGCATCCGCTGCTCCCGCTGCGCCTCGTGCTGGACCGGACCCGCGGTGGTTCGTTCGCGGCGGTGTTCGTCCTGGGCATGGGGATGTTCTCGATCTTCCTGTTCCTGACCTACTACTTCGCGGCCAGCCTCGGCTACTCGCCGATCAAGACCGGTCTTGCGTTCCTGCCGATGGTCGCGGGCGTCGTCGCGTCGTCGACCACGATGCCTTCGCTGGTGCTGCCCAGGGTCGGCCCGAAGATCGTCGTCAGCTCCGGCTTCCTGGTCGCCGCCTCCGGTATGGCCTTGCTGACCCGGCTCGAGCTGGACAGCACCTACGCCGCCCACATCATGCCCGGCCTGATCCTGCTGGGTCTCGGCATCGGCGCCGTGATGAGCACCGCGATCCAGGGGGCGACCTCAGGCATTCACCACGAGGACGCGGGTGTCGCCTCGGCGTTGATCAACACCGGTCAGCAAATCGGCGGTTCCATCAGCACGGCGCTGCTGACGACCATTGCCTCGTCAGCAGCGACTGACTACCTGACTTCGCACAAGCCCGGCGCACTGGCCGCGGCGCAGGCCGGGGTCGAGGGCTACACGGCCACCCTGGCGTGGGGCTCCGGGTTCTTCGTGGTCGGTGCGGTGATCGCCGCGTTCCTGATCCCGAATCGGGCTCTGGCGCCGTCCGAGGGTGAGCCCGTGATGGCCCACTGAGCCTGGATCCACCCCACAGATGCCCTGCCACCTGCGATGACTGTTGTTCTCAGGTCGCGAATGTTCTCAGGTCACGAACCAGCACAGGAAAGCAGCGCATCTCCAGGGTTCCACCGCGACCGTCTCGCCCCGCGAATCCATGACAGGGCCTTCTCCGCGATGGACCTCACCACCCGCCACCCGCGCACCAGAGAACCGCTGTCCACGGCGAAGTCCATGGTGCAACCAGACCCAGCAGGAGGCACTCGCATGAAACGACGTACATTCCTCGGCGCGACCACCGCATCGCTGGCCGCCACCCAACTCGCCGGGCCCGCCCACGCCACCAGTTCAACCGCCGGCCCAACCGCCGGTCAGTACACGGTCGTCGCCCGCTTCTGGGGCTCGATGCCCACAGGTGTCACCGTCTCACGCCAGGGCCGTATCTTCGTCAACTTCCCCCGCTGGGGCGACGACGTCCCGTTCACCGTCGCCGAACTGCGGCAAGGGAAGCCGGTGGCGTACCCCGACGCCGAGGTGAACCGCGAGGACGCCTCCGACCTGGCCGGGCACTTCCAGTCGGTGCAGAGCGTCGTCGTCGACCCGGCCGACCGGCTGTGGATCCTCGACACCGGAAACCCGCTGTTCGCCGGGTCCTCCTACGGCGGCCCGAAGCTCGTGGCGGTCGACCTGCGCACCGACCGGATCGTACGGAAGATCCTCTTCCCGCCCGAGGTGGTGCCGTCGAACAGCTACCCCAACGACGTGCGCTTCGACCTGCGTCGCGGCGCCGAGGGCATGGCGTTCATCACCGATTCGGGCGGCTCGAACGGCGTGATCGTGGTCGACCTCGCCACAGGCCGCGCCTGGCGGCGACTGACCGGGCGGCCCTCAGTGCTCCCCGACGAGCAGTTCCTTCCCCTCATCGAGGGCGAACCCCTCATGATCCGCCCCGCGGGAAGCGAACCCATGCACTACGAGACCGGCTCCGACGGCATCGCCCTCAGCGCCGACGGCAAGCGCCTCTACTACTCCCCCCTGTCCAGCCGCCGACTGCACAGCGTGGCCACCGACGCCCTCGCCGACCCCGATGCCACCGACGCCGAGGTGGCGGTGACGGTCGAGGACCATGGGTTCAAGCCGATGGCCGACGGCCTGGAGAGCGACGACAAGGGACGGCTCTACGGCGGCGACCTGGAACACAACTCCATCTGGTGCAGGAATCCGGACGGCACCTACCGCACCCTCGCCCAGGGCGCCGATCTCATCTGGGTCGACACCCTGTCCGTCGCCTCGGACCGGCACCTGTACGCCACCGCCAACCAACTCAACCGGATGTCGCTCTTCCACGAGGGCGAGGATCTGCGCCGCAAGCCCTATCTCCTGGTCCGCCTGCCGATCGACGCCGGACCGGTCAGGCTCGTGTGACCTCTCCGGCCCGCGTCACATGACTACCTGGTTGCTGTCCCTGTCCGGACCGGCCACGCACACCGACGCCTGGGCCGCCGACGCCCTCGCGCGTGGCGCCGGGGACGAACTCGCCGCGTTCCGGACGAGGGCGCCCGGTACGCCGTACGCCCATCCGACCGTCGATCCCTGCATCCCGCTGTCATCACCCTGGGCGCCGCCGCGCACCCCGATCGGCCGGTGCGGACCACCGTCGAGGGGTGCACGATCGGCTTCTCCAAGCGCTCGTTCCAGACCGCCCTGTGACACCGACCGCCGTGTGACACCGGCAGCCGTGTGACGACAACACCGAATCAGATCACCTTCATTGAGGAAACGACCATGACCGAAGCCACCGACCGAATCATCGACGCCCTGCGCAGCGGGCACGACCACCTCGCCGCCGTGGTGCACGGACTCACCGCCGCCGATCTCACCCGCCCGTCCGGCGCGTCGGAGTGGGACGTCTCCCAGGTGCTCAGCCATCTGGGCAGCGGCGCCGAAATAGGCCTGGCCGCGCTGGAGGGCGCGACGGACGGTACGGGTGTCCCCGACGGCGACTTCAACAAGTCGGTGTGGGCCCGCTGGGACGCGATGACCCCGGCCGAGCGCGCCGAAGGCTTCGTCACCGCCGACCAGGCGCTGGTCGAACGTTACGAGGGCCTCGACGCGGGGGCCCGCAGCGACCTCCGGATCGACCTCGGCTTCCTGCCCGCGCCGGTGGACGTCGCGACCGCGGCGGGGCTCCGGCTCAGTGAGCTCGCCCACCACTCGTGGGACGTCGAGGTGGCCTTCGCCCCGTCGACGCCCCTGGCGTCCGCCGCGACCGGGCCGCTCCTCGACCAGGCCGGCATGATGCTGGGCTTCCTCGGAAAGGCGGACGCCTTGGCGAACCGCCCCGTCGCCGTCGCGGTGCACACCACCGCACCCGAGCGCGCCTTCGGTCTCTCGGTCGGCGAGACGGTCGCGCTCACCGGCGAACCCGAGAACGCCGACGCCGTGCTGACGGCTCCCGCCGAGTGGTGGCTGCGACTCGTCGCCGGCCGGCACGCCCCCGCCCACACCCCGCCCTCCGTGACCCTCACCGGCGACACCGTCACCCTCGACGACCTGCGCAGGATTTTCCCCGGCTTCTGAGCCCGGCGGCGAGGCAACGGGCACGGAAACACGCCCTGGCCCGCGCGTTTCACTCGGGGTCGTGTCCGGATCATGAGCGGTACAGCGAAAGTGCCTTCTGACCTGGGACGACAGGGCTTGTCCAAGGCTCCTGTCGTCTCGCGGGGGAAGGCGCTTTCCGCGTGCACACCACCGGGTCACGTCCCCGAGTCGTCGTCTCGGCCGACGGTCGCGGGGTGGTCAGCCATGTCGACTCCCGTTTGTCGGCCGATCCAGCCAAAATCACCGGGCTGACCAGCGCCTTCACCAGCGCGTTGCGTCGGCTGCGGCCGCGCGGCACGGGGCACGCCCCCGGCCGGGTACAGAGAAGAACCGACGGACGGGTCTTCACCAGTGACGAAAGTCACCGGTGGGGGCCCGTTCCTCGTTGTCGGGCCGGAACCGGCCCGGACAGGGATGCGACAGGGCCCGGGCGGTGAGGTATCTCACGGCCGGGGCCCTGCTATTTGAGCTGCTGGTCGTTCTCCGGGTGGTGCTGTGGTGACCTCGGCCGGTTCATGCGGCCGACGACAGCTGACGAGGCCGATGGTGCCGTCGAGCCGGGCGGCGATCTCGGTGGCCTGGGCGATCTTGTAGCCGGGGAAGTTCGAGGACCTGACGTAGAGGATCTTGCCCTGGGTGATCAGGCACAGCCGGGGCGAGAAGGCCGCGGATCCAGCCCACAGCCGGGTGTTTCTGCGCGTTGACCAGTCGCCGTGTGACGGGCCGATATGCAGTTCGGGAGTCGGTCAGCCCGCATCGACTCCGAGTTCGATCACCGGTCCAACCAGGGCAAGAGCCTGATCGACGACCTCGTCCAGGCTTTCGCTGCCGTCGCTGTCCACCCAGCGGCGCAGGGCGGCTTGGAAGGCCGTCAGGGCGACACCAGCAGCGACGGCAGGACGCAGGTCGACGTCGGGGTCCAGTCCGGCACGCAGGGCGAGGATGCCGGTCATCTCGGCCTGCCACTGGGACTGCCGCTCCAGGAAGCGGGCCAGAAGGGGCGGGGTGTCGAGGATCAGCCTGCTCACGCGCAGCATCTTGGCCGGATTGCCGACGCTCATCGAGGTGAACACCGACAGGGCACGACGCAACGCCACCGCGGTCGGCTCGTCGGCGGGCCGGGCGTTCAGCTCCGCGCACAACCTCACGCCGGCTTCCGCCAGCATGTGCACGATCACGTCTTCCTTGGAATCGAAGTAGCGCGAGAACGTACGGCGTGACATTCCCACGGCGGCCACGATCTGGTCGACCGTCGTCTCGTCGAATCCCTGGTCGGCCAGCAGTTTGACCGCGGCCTCCGCCAGTTCGCTGCGCACGAGCTGGCGCTTGCGCTCCGCCATGTTGGCCGCCGGGGCCGTCTTCGCATCTCCCACGACAACGATGCTAGTCCGAGCCAGATGAGTCCCTCCAGGTCTTAATTGACTCACTGTGCCATTGACGGCAGTCTGGGTCTCATGTCAGACAGCAAATGGACCGCATCCCGCATCCCCGACCTGACGGGCCGGACCTTCGTCGTCACCGGAGCCAACAGCGGCCTCGGCCTGGCCACCACCCGCCACCTGGCGCGGCACGGTGCGCACGTCGTCATGGCCGTACGCAACGAGGCCAAGGGCCGCCGGGCCGCCGCCGACATCTGCGGCGCCGATCCCGACGCAAGCCTGGAGATACGCCATCTCGACCTCGCCGATCTGGACTCGGTCAAGGCGTTCGCCGCCCGCGCGCACGTCGACGCCCTCCAGCTCGACGTCCTGATCAACAACGCGGGCGTCATGACGCCACCCCGAACGCTGAGCCCCCAGGGCCACGAGTCACAGTTCGCCGGTAACCACCTCGGCCACTTCGCCCTCACCGGCCTGCTCATGGACCTGCTGCAGCAGGGGCGTGACCCGCGTGTGGTGACCGTCAGCTCGATCGGGCATCACGGCGGGCAGATCCACTTCGACGACCTCTCCGGCGCCCGGAAGTACCAGCGCGTGAAGTACTACGACCAGTCGAAGTTCGCCAACGTCCTCTTCGGCCTGGAACTCGACCGCAGGCTCCGCGCGGCCGGCAGTCCGGTGCGCAGCCTGCTCGCCCACCCCGGGATCACGGCCACCAACCTCCAGCGCACCGGCCCGACCGGCCTGTTCCGGGTGGGAGGCGCCCTCGTCAACCGGCTGTTCGCCCAGGACGTCGAGATCGGCGCGCTTCCCCAACTGCACGCCGCGACGGCAGCGGACGTCGAGGGCGGGCAGTTCTTCGGCCCCGACGGATGGAAGGAGTTGCGCGGACATCCCACGGTCGTCCGCCCCGACCCTGCGGCGGAGGACCCTGACACCGCACGCCGCCTGTGGGGGCTGTCCGAGGAGCTGACCGGTGTGGCCTACGCACCCGCCCCTTCGGCATGACCCAAGGCCATCTTCGGCCCGCATGCAGCTGCAGCGGTGAGCGGGTGCCCTGAGGAGTGCGTGCTGCCGCGCATCGGCCTCACGGCTCCGAACGGCCCGCTCCGGGAAGAAGGCGATTCAGGAGGGACTGCTCCAGCTCGACCAGGATGGCTCCAAACTCAACGGCGTTCCTCACTCAGTGGCTGGCCAGGCCGAGCTGGATGGATGCCGCGTCGACCCTATGAGCCAACAGGCTTGACGTCTTCGCCGCGAACAAGCCGAGGCCGTCCCCACGGCCGCCACAACAACGTCCGCTTCCCGCACGGCCGCGGCCAGATCAGTCGTACGGGAGTGGCAGTAGGTGACCGTGGCGTCCCGGGTGAGCAGGAGCATTCCGGCGGGGTTGCCGAGGATCGCGCTTCGACCGCCGACAACGGCATATACGGCATGTCGTGACTCCGTCGACGTCCTTTTCCGGCCCGATGGCCTCGAACTCTGCCCGCTCATCGATGTGAGGGCCTACGGGGTGCTGAAGCAAGATGCCGTGCACTTCGGCGTTCCGTGAGAGGGACTGGAGGGTCTCCACCAGCTCAGCCGTTGTCGTGGTGGCCGGCAGACTGACAAGCCGAGACTCGATGCCCGCCTTCGCGCAACACGCCCGCTTCATCCGTACGTACGTCACCGAAGCCGGATCTTCACCCACCAGCACCGTTGCCAGACAAGGCGTCACACCGACACGCGGCTTAAGCTCCGCCGCCTTGCCTGATGTCTCCTCGACGATGCGTCGGGCATCCGCGCTGCACCCGGCGCCGACAGCCGATCGCTGATCCTGCGGTCAGGACCGGGCTGCTGGTGCCGCGGCGCGGGCCCGGTGCGCGCGGATCTCGTCGTGGTGGTCGGTGGCCCAGCCGATCAGGGATGTCACGATCTCGTGGAGGCCGCGCCCCAGCGGGGTGAGGGAGTACTCGACACGCGGTGGAACCTCCGCGTATGCGGTGCGGGTGATCAGACCGTCCTGCTGGAGCTGGCGCAGCGTGAGGGTGAGCATCCGCTGGGAGATCCCGGGGACCTGGCGCTGCAGGTCGGTGTAGCGCAGCGGGCCCGCCTCCACGACCGCGATGAGCAGCAGGCTCCACTTGTCGCCGACGCGGTCGAGGACCTGCCGGATGAACTCCATGTGCTCGGCGGGGATGCGGGCACACGGCCCCACCGCCGCCGCGCCGCCCGAACTGCCGGTGACCTCCATGACGCACATTCCTCTCCGGCACGAACACCAATGTGCCTTTTGTATCGACTTCCATACTGGCCCATCATGGCGCTACGAACAAAACGTAGGAATCAAAGCGCAGGCACGGGAGGCGCGCGTCATGAAGATCGAGATCTGGGCCGAGGTCACCTGCCCCTGGTGCGGACTTGGCAGCCACCGTCTGGACCGGGCAGTGGAGCGGTTTGAGCACGGCAACGAGGTGGAGGTCGTCCACCACTCGTTCCCGCTGAGCAGCTCCTTCCCCGTGGATGAGACGTTCAGCGTCCGTGACGCGCTGCTGCGCCGGCACGGCATGGGCGGCTCCCAGGCCGAGGCGTCCACGCGTCGGATCGAGGCGCTGGCCGCAGCCGAGGGACTCCGCCCCTACAGGGTGCTGGACAACCTGGTCGGCAACACCGACCTGGCGCACGAGTTCCTCGCCCATGCCTCCGCCGAGGGCAGGAACCGCGAAGCCTGGGACGCGATCTTCCGCGCCTACTTCGGTCAGGCCCGCCCCGTCTTCAGCCTGGACGACCTGCTCGACCTGGGCCAGGAGCTCGGCCTGGACCGGGAGGGCACCCGCCGAGCGCTCACCGAGCACCGCTACCAGCGGCAGGTCCGCGACGATGCCGCCCGCGCCCAGCGCCTGGGTGCCACCGGCGCGCCCTTCATCGTTGTCGACGGCCAGTACGGCATCCCCGGCGCGCAGGACAGCGACGGCCTTCTCGACGTGCTGCGCACGGCCTGGGACGCATCCCACCCGCTCACCCTGACGACCGACGGCGATGCTGCGGTCTGTGGCCCCGACGGCTGCGCCGTACCGGCCCGCAACTGACCTCCGCCGGTCACCCCACGACACACCCTTGATCATTTCGAAAGGCTGACTTCCCCATGTCCTACCTGCTGCACATCGACGCCTCCTCGCTCGACGAGGCATCCGTCTCCCGTCAGGTCGCCCGGTCCTTCCGTGACGCGTGGCAGGGCGCGGTCGTCCACCGCGACCTGGCCGCCTCCCCCGCCCCGCACCTCAGCGCGGCCGGCATCACCGCCCGTACCACCGACCGCGCCGAGCACACCCCCGAGCAGGCGAAGGCCCTGGCGATCCAGAACGAGCTGATCGACGAATTCCTCGGCGCCGACGCCTACCTGTTCACCGTGCCGATGTACAACCTCACGATGCCGTCCGTGTTCAAGGCATGGCTGGACCAGATCATGGTCGCCGGGCGCACCCTGAACTTCGACGGACCCCCTCCCACCCTCGGCCGCCCCGCCACGGTGATCTCCGCACGCGGCGGCAGCTACGGCCCCGGCGCCCCCAAGCACGGCATGGACCACCTGGTACCGGCACTGGAAACCGTCCTGGGCCACCCAGCCAACCTCGGCCTCGACCTGACGACGGTGCTGCCCGAACTGACCATGGCCCCGTACGTGCCGATGATGGCTCCGCTGCTGCCGATGCACGAGGCGTCGATGACCCAGGCGCACGACGAGGCCCGCCGCCTGGGCTCTGCCCTGACCGGCCGACCGGCCGCCTGATCCACCCCTGAACTGCCCGAAAGGCGTTTGATCACCATGAGTAACCTTCTGGTCCTCGGCGGCAGCGGCCGCACCGGCGCTCACGTCCTGGAGCACGCGGCCCGGCGCGGCCACCACGTCCGCGCCCTCGTCCGCGACCCCGACAGGGTGCAGACACCGGCCGGCGTCGAACTGATCCAGGGCAGCCCCGCGAACATCGACGACATCCGCAAGGCCGCCGAAGGCACCCAGGCGGTGATCAGTGCGCTGTCCAACGCCCGCGCCTCCGACAACCCGTGGGCCAAGCCGGTCAGCCCGCCGATGTTCATGACCGACGCCGCCCGCGACACGCTCACCGTCATGGGCGAACAGGGCATCCGCCGCATCGTGCTGACGTCCACGCAGGGCGCCGGCGACGACTGGGCCCGGCTCAACCCGCTGGTCAAGGCGTTCATCAAGCTGTCGAACATCAAGGCGGGCTTCGCGGACCACACCGGCCTCGACCAGGCCATCCGCGCCTCGTCCGGCATCGACTGGACCCTGGCCCGCGCCGTTGCCCTCACCGACAAGCCCCTCAGCGGCCCCGTACGGGCCGCCGAGGCCGGCACCGAAAAGCCCGGCGCCCGGATCAACCGCGCCGACCTCGCCCAGTTCCTCGTCCAGACGGTCGAGGACGACACCTGGATCCGCAAAGCCCCCCTCGTCTGGAACACACGAGGATGACCCACCCCATGAACCACACCCACCTCATGATCCACACCCATCTCATGCACCACAGCTGTCCGACCTTAGGCACGCCGTCCCCCGACGGCGACGCCGGACTGGCGTGACATGGCGCATTCACCCGCCTCTCAGCCCTGCCCGAGGAACCCATGCCCGCCCCTCGACCAGCAACCCAACTGGCGGCAGTCGGTGTCGCTGGTCTCGATCTCGTACAGGGCTGTCGTCACCACGGGGCGCTCAGGTCTTCGAGGAGGGTCGCCAGGAGCTCGCAAGCGTCGTCCTCGTGCGGGGTCCCTGTAGGAGGAGTGATCGCTGACGTGGAACACCGTGTCCTTCGCGGTGACCGTGTTCCCGGGCCGACGTGGACGGTGTAATGCGTGGGTTTCATGCCGACGTCGTCGGGGATGTCCAGGCCCGCCGCGCACACCCCGGCGTTCATGAGGGCTCCTGGGCCGGGTCGGAGAGAGCATCGGGCCCGGTGTCGAGGTCGGTGGCAGTGAGAGGGAGCAGCACCTGGAAGCGGGTGTCGCCGGGTACGGACTCGACTTTCAGGTCACCGTGGTGCTTGTTGACGACGATCCGCCAGGAGATGTCGAGTCCCAGCCCGGTGCCCTCGCCCACCGGTTTGGTGGTGAAGAACGGGTCGAAGATCCGGCCGCGGATCTCGGCCGGCACTCCCGGGCCTGTGTCGCGGAACTCCACCAGCAGCCGGTCATGCACCCGAGCGGTGCGTACGGTCAACGTCCCTTCGCCGCCCGCGCTCTTGATGGCGAAGACGGCGTTGTCGATCAGGTTGGTCCACACCTGGTTCAGTTCGGCCGGGTAGGCCGGAATCCTCGGCACCGAACGGTCGTACTCCTTCACGACCTTGACCTGTGGACCGATCTTGCCCGACAGCATCAGCAGTGTGCTATCGAGGAGTTCGTGCACATCGGCGACCTGGTAGGGCGCGCGGTCCAGCTGCGAGTACTGCTTGGCGGCGTCGACGAGGTGCGAGATACGGGTGGTGGAGTCCTCGATCTCGGACATCAACAGCTCGGCCTCGACCGTGTAGTTGAGGCACTCGATGGCACTCTGCAGGAGTTCCTGCTCGCCGACGGCCACCGCGACCTGCTCCAGCCAGTCGACGTCGAGACCGCCCTGCACGAAGGCCGGCGCGATCTGCCAGCCGTTCTGGACACCGTGGTCGCCGAGCCAGTCGGCGAGTTCATCCTCCCGGTCGGACGTTTCGAGCGGGCTCAGTGCCGGCGCCTTGGAGACCCGCTCGGCCGTACGCTCCTGGAGCTCGACCAGGGCCTTCAGGGCGTCGCCGTGGTAGGGGCCCGAGGCGATGGCGCCGAGCTTGTTGCGCATGTGCGCGACCCGGTCCCTGAGTGAGGAGGTGGCCCGTGCGGCCGCCGCGGCCGGGTTGTTGAGCTCATGGGTGAGACCCGCGGACAACGAGCCCAGCGCCAGCAGCCGTTCGCGCTGCCCGACGGCCCGCTGAAAGGTCTGCGAACCGAGGGCGAGCCCCTCCAGGAGATGGACCGCCATCGGAAACCACTCGTGGATGAGGTTCGCGAACGATTCGGCGGGCAGGACGAAGAACCGTGTCGGCTCCGGCACCCGCACCGAGTTCATGTACCGCTGCGGTTTCCCGTCCCCGAGGTACGCCATCACGGCCCCCGCGTACACCCCTGGCTGGGAGGTGCGGCTCACCTCGATGTCGTCGCTGCCCACGCGGCGCGACATGATGACCGTGCCCTCGATCATCACGTACAGGCAGGTCGCCGGGTCACCCTCGGTGAACACCGGCCCGGGGTCGAACTGTTCGACCCGTCCCTCGCCGCACAACCTGTCGAGCTGCTGGGCGCTGAGCTTCTCGAACAGGAAGAGGGAACGGATCTCCGCAGCGTCGCACGGCATCGGCTGCCCGCTCATGACTGCTCCAGATACCGGTGGACGAGCATCACGGCCATGGCTCCCTCTCCGACGGCGGACGCGACCCGCTTCGCTGACTCGGCACGCGCGTCGCCTGCGACGAACACGCCCGGAATGTTGGTCTCCAGGTGGTACGGCGGCCGGTCCAGCTCCCAGCCCGCCGGTGGCCGTCCGTCGGCGGTCAGGTCGGGCCCGGCGAGGATGAACCCGCGCTCGTCCCGCAGCACCGTGCCCTCCAGCCAGTCGGTCAGCGGTGCCGCCCCGATGAACACGAACAGCCACTGCGCGTCGACCCGTTCGGTCTGCCCGCTCGTCGTGTCGCGCAGCGTCAGCTGTTCCAGGTCGTTGTCGCCGTGCGCGGCCTCGACGGCCGTGTGGGCCCGCACCGAGATGTTCGGTGCCTCGGCGATCTGCTGGATCAGGTAGTGGGACATGGACGCGGTGAGGTCCGGCCCGCGCACCAGCAGGGTGACCGACTTGGCGCCCCGGGACAGGTACATCGCCGCCTGGCCGGCCGAGTTGGCGCCGCCCACGATGTACACGTCGTGGCCGTGGCAGGCGGCGGCCTCGGTGAGCGCGGACCCGTAGAACACCCCGCGGCCCGACAGTTCGTCGGCACCCGGCGCCTCCAGCTTCCGGTAGGACACGCCGGTCGCCAGGATCACGCTGTGCGCCGCGATCTGCGACCCGTCCGCGAACCGTACGAGCCGCGCCGCCCCGCTGCTCTCCAGACCGGTCACCTCACGGGCGGTGAGGATCTCGGCGCCGAACTTCGTGGCCTGGCGTCGCGCCCGGTCGGTGAGCTGGGCGCCGGACACGCCGTCCGGGAAGCCGAGATAGTTCTCGATCCGTGAACTCTGCCCGGCCTGCCCGCCTGTCGCCGACCGCTCCACCAGCACCGTCCGCAGCCCCTCCGAGGCCCCGTACACGGCCGCGCCGAGACCGGCCGGCCCGCCGCCGATGACGACCAGGTCGTAGAAGTCGGCGGTCGGGGTCGTCGCCAGGCCCACGTGCGCGGCCAGTTCGGGCACCTCCGGCTCGACGAGTGCCGTACCGTCCGCCGTGATCACCACCGGCAGCCGCTGCCCGTCCTCGCCCGCCGCGGCCAGCAGCCGCTGGCCCTCGGGCTCGTCGGTGGAGTACCAGCGGTACGGCACCTGGTTGCGGGCCAGGAACTCCCGGACGTCCGACGAGCGGGCCGACCACCGGTGACCGACGACCTTGGTGCTCGGCATCGGCCGGAAGTCACTGCACCGCCACGCCTCCAGCAGGTCGTCGAGCACCGGGTAGAGCTTCTCCTCCGGCGGGTCCCAGGGCTTGAGGAGGTAGTGGTCGAGGTCGACGACGTTGATCGCGTCGATCGCCGCGTCCGTGTCCGCGTAAGCGGTCAGCAGCACGCGACGGGCGCCCGGATAGAGGTCCAGGGCCTGTTCGAGGAACTCGATGCCGTTCATCTGGGGCATCCGGTAGTCGGCCAGGATCACCGCGACCAGATCACCGCGCAGCTTCAGCTCCCGCAGCGCCTCCAGCGCGGACTGGCCGGACTCCGCGCGCACGATCCGGTACGCCTGGCCGTAGCGCCGCCGCAGGTCACGGGCGACGGCACGGGACACCCCGGGGTCGTCGTCCACGGTCAGGATGACGGTCCGCGCAGCCTCCGCGGTCTGTGCCGTACGTCCCCCACCTCGAGTGATGTGGTCCGCTACTTGGCCCATGCTGCGATCCGTTCCGCGATCGCCTCGGGGGCCTCGATGTGCAGGAAGTGACCGACACCGGGGACGACCTCCATCGCGTGCGGGGCGGCGAACCGATGTCGGTCGTCGACCTTCGGGGGGAGGAAGCAGCCGTCGTCGGCACCGTAAAGCTGCAGCAGGGGCACCTCGATCGGATGAGACAGGCGGCGCGTCGCCCCAATCATGCCGGGCCGCATCATCGCCCGGTAGTACTTGATGGGCGCGGGCATGCTCGCCCGCAGGTCCTCGTGCAGCTCCGCCTGGAGAGCTGGATCGAGCGAGAGGCCGGGCGACCACTGACGCCAGAGACGGTCGATGAAGGCGAGATCGCGGGCGCTGGCCACCCAGCCGCTTCCCGGCAGTTGAAAGAGCCCCATGTACCAGATCCGGCGTAGCTGAGCCAGGCGCGGCCGGCTCAGGAACGTGACGGGGTGGGGGACTGCGAGCGTGACCGCGCGTTCGATCCGCTCCGGCGCGGTAACGACGGCGTCGTAGGTGATCAGGGCGCCCCAGTCGTGGCCGACCAGCTCCACGGCTCGCCCCGGAGACCAGCGGTCGATCAGCGCGAGCACGTCGCCGGTGAGGGAGGCGAAGTCGAACGGCCCGGCCGTCGGGGACGGCGCGTAACCGCGAAGCCAGGGTGCGATGACGTGACGTCCCTGGCGGGCGAGCTCGGCGAGGAAGGGCTTCGCGGTCGGCGGGTGGTCCGGGAAGCCGTGCAGGACGACCGTCGGCTGACCATCGGGGTCACCACCCTGCAGCGCGTGAAAGGTGCCGTGCGGCAGGTCGAAGGTGACGTGTTCGAATTCCATGGGTGTCAGCCGTTTCCAAGAGCGGTCGGACGACAGAGGCTGATGCTGGCTTCAGTGTCTCTGGTTTTGGACATGTGCGTCTTTTCGGGCGCCGGGTGTAGTGCGGGGTCAGCCGGCCAGTCGGTTGAGCTTGCGGATTTGTTGGTCGAAGGCGCGCGAGGGCACGATCCGGCGCAGGAGGCTGACACGTCTGGCCATCGGGCCGGCGGTGTAACGGAGCTTGGGCTTGGAATCGGTGGCGGCCGCGACGATCACCTTCGCGACAACAGCCGGGGCGTCGGCGTTGCGCACGGCCGTGGCCAGCACGTCTCGGGAGACCTCTCGCTGTGCGGCGTAGACCGGCAGGGGCGAGTCGGGTGCCATGCTGCTCGCCTCGAAACTCGTGTTTGTGTAGGCCGGCTCGACCAGCAGCATCCGCACGCCGTGCTCGCGAAGCTCGTGGTCGACGGATTCGGAGTAACCCTCGACCGCATGCTTGGTGGCGGCGTAGACGGCCATGAAGGGGGCCGGGATCAGACCGAGCACCGAGGAGACGTTGACCACCCGGCCACTGCGCTGGGCGCGCATCTGGGGCAGCACTGCGTTCGCCATCCGCATCAGGCCGAAGACGTTGATGTCGAAGACGTCCTTGGCCTGGTTGATGGAGCTCTCCTCGCCGGCGCCGACCGCGCCCACGCCTGCGTTGTTGACCAGGACGTCGATCCGGCCGAACCGATCGATCACCTCTCCGACCAGGGAGCGGACCGACTCGTCGCTGGCCACGTCGAGATCGAGGAACGTCACCCCGGCGATCGGCTTGGCGTTCGCCGCGTTGCGGCTCGTGCCGACCACCGCGAAGCCGGCGCCCACGAGGGCGAGCGCCGCCGCCCGCCCGATCCCGGAGGAGGCACCCGTCACGAGGGCCACTGGGGAAGCTGTCTGCATATCGGTTCCTTCGGTTGTGGACATGACTTCGTCGTGCCCTGTGTGGGGTCGCCTGTGCTCAGGTCGACACATTCGCACCGGTCCTGCAAGCCCGGACCAAGCCTGTTCGGTGAGCTCAGGATGGTTGTGTACTGAACGGTAAGGAACCTAGATGGTTCTGTACTGGGTTGTCAAGAAGGGTGGGGCGGCTTTACCTTCGATGCATGGCCAGACCACGAAGCTTCGACCCCGACCACGTCCTGCACGCCGCAGAGCGGCAGTTCCGCACCTCGGGCTACAACGGCACCAGCGTCGATGACATCAGCGCCGCCACCGGCCTGGGCCGCGGCAGCCTCTACGCCGCGTTCGACGGCAAACACGGCGTGCTGCTGCAGGCGATGGCCGGCTACTTCGCCCGGCTGGCGCAGGGTCCGCGCAAGATGCTCGACGGACCGGACGAGGGCGCCCTGGAACGACTGCACGCCTACCTGCTGCGCGCCGTCCACGGAGTGCCACTCGCCCCCGACGTACCCCCCGCCCCCGACCGGACGGCCGCAGCCTGCTTCGCCGCCAAAATGGCCCTGGAGATCGGCGCCTCCGACCCCGAGGTCAAACGCCTGGCCAACGACTGCTTCTCCGTAGTCCGCACAGCGGTGGCCGACTGCCTACGAGCGGCCCAACGCAACGGCGACATCGACCCCGACGCGGATCCCGACGACCTCGCGTACCTTCTGCTGACCATCATCCGGGGGAGCGATGTCGTGGGCGCGTACGGCCACACTCCCGACCGCCTGACCTCGATAGCGGAGAGCGCGTTCGCCTTGCTGCCTCGCCCCCGCCACCCCTGACAAGGACACAGCCGGGCCTCGTCGCACAGGCACCTGATGCGGCCGGCCCACTGCGACGCCGCCGAAGCACGGCCCGCAGGTTCACGCACCGCCGGGCGGTCACCTGGGCGGCCGAAGAGGAACTGCGCCCGCATCCAGCAGCGTTCCCCGGCGCTCGCGGCACACGACAACTGCCACCACAACCGCCCTGGTCCCCGCGACGCCAGTAGGCGGCGCGGGGACGCCCGGCTGCCGTACACCTCCACCCACTCCCGGGCCGGCGAGGGCGATCGCGCCTTGCCCCCGTGGAGAGCACTGCCCCCACGTTCAGCGACCCGCCCTCACATACCGACGGGTACCAACGCATCCACCATCTGCTCTGGACACCTGTCTCCGCGGACACAATCCCGCCGGGCCGCCTCATCGCACCGCACCCCCGGTCACCGGGGACCGGACATCCGCAGAAACGCCTCGAAGACGCAGCCCCGTCAGGTCCGCGACCTCCGTTTGAGGCATTCACTCTCATTTCCGCGTGCCACGTTCACGGGCGGCTGCCATCGCTGGGCGCGCTGTCCGCCTGCCCCGCCGTCAATCCCGAGCAGGGGTAATACGGGGTGCCGGCCTCATGTCCCGGTATGCCTCCTCGCCGACTGTCTCTGTGCCTGTCGCGGAGGCCCAGACGGGCAGAACCCGCTCGCCACGACGTACCGCGGAGGACATGACGGCACCACAACCAACACCCATCCCTGTACTGCTGAGCCCTGCTATTTCCCCCGCCTTGCAGGCAAGGACGCCCCTCGGAATCGTCGCCATCCGTACCCGCCTTCCTTGCATAGCCGTGTCTCCGTCGTCCGCCACCTACTGCGCGCCAAGGGGCGGTCCCCTAGGTGTATTGATCACGAGCGTTGTTAACAGGGGCGGGGTCTTGATCATGGCGCGTGCTGTCCGGCCGGCCCGTCGCGCATGTGGCGGCTGAGATGGGCATATCGCGGCCCACCGCCCACAAGTGGATCCGCCGCTGGCGGGCCGAGGGCGAGGCCGGGCTGCACGACCGGCCCAGCAAGCCCCGCACCACACCCCACCGCACACCACCCGCGGTCGAGGCCCGAGTCTGCCGTCTGCGGACCGACCGCAAGCTCGACCCGGCCCGCATCGGACCGGTTCTGGGCCTGCCCGCTTCCACCCTGCACCGCATCCTGGCCCGCCACGGCCTCAACCGCCTGGCCTGGCTGGACCGGCCCACCGGAGCGATCGTCCGCCGCTACGAACGCGCCCGGCCGGGCGAACTCGTCCACGTCGACATCAAAAAGCTCGGCAACATTCCCGACGGCGGCGGCCACAAGGTCATGGAGCGCCGCCAGGCGATGGACGACAAACTCGCCACCACCGACCGACGCCGCAGTTGCAGCGAGGTCCTCACCGACGAGCGCAAAGAAACCGCCGCCGGCTTCTGGCAGCGGGCGAACGCCTTCTTCGCCGCCCCCGGCATCACCCGCAAGAAGATCCGGCCCTACCGGCCGCAGACCAACGGCAAGGTCGAACGCTTCAACCGCACCCTGCTCGACGAATGGGCCTACCAGCGGCCCTACCGGACGAACGACGAGCGAACCCAGGCCCTGGCAGACTTCCTCCACACCTGATCGGTGACAGCGGTTGGCGTGCTGCCGCGGTCCGTTGGCGCCAACTTGCAGATGCCGTCTTGGCCGGGTGGGATCAGTCGCTGTCCGGGGCGTCAGATTCTTCGAGGAGCCGGGTCGCGAGGTCGTCGGCCCACTCCACGGCCCAGGCGCGCAGGGCGGTGATGGTGGCATCGTCCAGGCCGTAGGCGGTGAAGGCATCGTCGTCGGTCCACTCGGCGCCGGTGAGGTTCGCTTGGAGGTCCTCGCGCTCGAAGCGGCCGCGGGCGTGGCGGCGGCCGAACTCTTCGAGCTCAGCGTTACTCCAGCGGTGGGAGGCCGCGTACACGTCGATCAGATCGCGTGGTGCTCCTCGGTCAGCCAGGGCGCGAACCTTGGTCCCGATCACGTCCTCCTCGGCGAGGACGGGTCCGTACGGGCTTTGGGCGACCGGCCGCCAGAAGATCTCTTTGAGGATGTCGACTTCGCATTCCTGCCCGGTGGCGGCGTCCGTCACGGTGAAGCGGGCAGACAGCGGGGCGGTCTCCAGCGCCTGCACCTCCCAGCCGCGGGCTGTCAGACCGCTGCAGAGTGCGGCCGCGATGTCGGCCATGGGCGCCGGGTTCTCGGTGGCGACATCGAGATCCTGGCTGGGGCGGTTCACGAGGCGGTGTGCCCTCACCGCATACCCGCCGGTGAGGACCAGGGGATACGGCGAGCCAAGGGCGATCACATCCGCCAGGAGCCGCGTGTGCAGCTCCGGCATGTCCGTCACGCGGCTGCCCGGGTGCGGGAGGCGAGCTCGGGGAAGGCGTCCTCCCACACGGTGCGCACGGTGCGACCGGCGAGGGTGCGCAGCACTGGCCACAGCTGGAGAAGCAGATCCCGGTTGAGGTAGCGGGGGAGGTCGTCGTGCAGGCCCTCGTGCAGGACGGTGCGGTACAGGCCCATGCGCTGGCGGGGTTTGTCCAGGTCGTACGAGGTCATCCCGGACCACGCCAGGTGCAGCGGCAGCTCCACGACGCCGTGGGTCGGTCCGTGCAGCTCGTCCAGTGACTCCGGTAGACGGCGCCGAAATTTTTCCCGGTACAGCGCGAGGTCCTCGGCGTCTGCGCCCGAGAGGTTGCTCGGCCCGGGTCCGGTGTGCTGCGGGTGGGAGGCCATGCCTCCATTATGGCGGCCGCACAGGGGCGGGGGCTTGTGGCTTCAGCCAAGGAGTCAATGTCACTGTCTGTGTCCGTCGCAGATGGGCAACGGTGCTCGGTGACAGGCATGATGGGGAACGGGACAGAGATGGAGTCGCCGGCGCAGGGCCCGTGTCGTCGGCTGGTTCTCCCCGAATTCTCCCCAGCGGATCCCGGAGGGTGAAAAGTGCTGGTCAGAGGCGCAGCGCAGGAAGGTAGAAGAGATCGCCCGCATCACTTCTCCCCAGAGACTCCCCAGGGCTGATTTCGCCCCGACCCGTGACCGGTGCGAGAGCAAAGGCCGCACAAGAACTGAGCTCGGCAAGAGGGACTCAGAGCCAGTCCCGTCGCTTGAAAATCACGTACAAACTGACGCAAACCACCCCCATCAGGCCGATCGCGAAGGGGTATCCGAAACTCCATCCCAACTCAGGCATGTGCTCGAAGTTCATGCCGTAAATAGTTCCGACCAGCGTGGGAGCAAACAGAATCGCAGCCCAGGATGAGATCTTCTTGATCTCCTCGTTCTGCTCGAACCCCGCCTCCGCCAGCGCCCGCATCTCCGCGTTCTGCTGCTGGGTGACCAGCGTCGCGTTCACCGTGAGGATCTCGGTGAGGGCCTGCCGGAAGCCGTCGACGCGCTCGCTGGTGTGGGTGACGTGGTCGGCGACGTCCCGCAGATAGCGCTGCAACTCCTCGTCCGTGCCGTACTTGGAGAAGCCGGCCATCAGGCCGTGCAGCATGCCGACCAGGGGGCGGGTGGCGCGCTGGAACTCGACCATCTCGCGGGAGAGTTCGTAGATGCGGCGGGAGACCTCCGGCTCGCCGCGGAAGACCTCCGTCTCGATCTCGTCGATGTCGTTCTGGACGCCCGTCACGACCGGGAGATAGCCGTCGACCACCGCGTCGAGGATGGCGTACAGCACGGCCTCCGGGCCGAGCTTCAGCAGGTCCGGCGACGCCTCCATGCGGTTGCGGACCGCCGACAGGTCGGGGGCCGCGCCGTGCCGGACCGTGATCACGAAGTCGGGGCCGACGAAGACGTGCAGCTCGCCGAAGTCGACCTCCTCGGGGGCGTCCAGATAGCGGGCCGCCCGCAGCACGACGAAGAGCGTCTCGCCGTACCGCTCCAGTTTGGGCCGCTGGTGGGCCTCCATCGCGTCCTCGACCGCCAGCGGATGCAGATCGAACTCGGCGGCCAGGGAGAGCAGTTCGGCCTCGGTGGGCCGGGCCAGTCCGATCCACGCCATACCGGAACGCTGGAGGCGCAGCTCGCGGAACGTTTCGGCGAGGGTCGCGGGGGAGGACACCCGCACGCCGTCCTGGTACAGGGCCGCCTGGACGATGCTCGCCGGTTCCGCCTCCGGGGGCGCCGGTTCCGCCTCGGGCGCCGGGCGCCGCTCCGGCGTCGGCGGGGTGGCCGCCGCGGCCAGGGACCGAAGCCAGGCGGACCTGCCCCGGCCCTTCCCGTTCGGTCGGGCACGTCGCTCGGACATCACGGCTGCCTCTCAGGTCGAGTCCATGGCTGCGTGATCACCGAGCAGGATATACGGGGCAAACGACGTCGGCGGGGGCGGGTGGCCGTGGATCCGGTGAGCCTTGCGGACAGAAGGTGTCCGCAACGGCGGCTACCGTGCGAAGCATGACGAAGACGGACCCCGTGCTCGGCACCCGCGCACTCAACCGCGCGACCCTCGACCGGCAGCTGCTGCTGAAGCGCTCGCACCTCACGGCGCGGGCGGCCGTGGAGCATCTGCTCGGGCTCCAGGCACAGAACGTCAAGCCGCCGTACTACGCCCTCGCCGCCCGCCTCGACGGCTTCCGCACCGAGGCGCTGTCCACGCTGATGGCCGACCGCGAGGTGGTCCGGATCGTCACCATGCGCTCGACCATCCACACCCACACCGCCGACGACGCCCTCACCCTGCGCCCGCTCGTCCAGGCCGCCCGCGACCGCGAGCTCACCAACTTCCGCAAGGGGCTCGTCGGCGTCGACCTGGACCGGCTCGCCGCCGTCGCCCGCGACCTCGTCGAGGCCGAGCCGCGCACCATGAAGCAGCTGCGCGAGGCCCTGCTCGAAGAGTGGCCGGACGCCGACCCGCAGTCCCTCGCGATCGCCGCCCGCTGCCGCCTCCCCCTCGTCCAGGTCACCCCGCGCGGACTGTGGGGGCAGAGCGGCCAGGTCGCCCTCACCACCGCCGAGCACTGGCTCGGCCGCCCGGCCGAACCCGTCCCGGCGCCGGACGCCACCGTCCTGCGCTATCTCGCCGCCTTCGGCCCCGCCTCCGTCAAGGACATGCAGACCTGGTCCGGCCTGACCCGCCTGCGCGAAGCCTTCGAGCGCCTGCGCCCTCGGCTGCTGACCTTCCGCGACGAGCACGGCGTCGAGCTCTTCGACCTCCCCGACGCCCCGCGCCCCGCCGCCGACACCCCGGCCCCGCCCCGCTTCCTCCCCGAGTTCGACAACCTCCTCCTCTCCCACGCCGACCGCACCCGCGTCATCCCGGCCGAGTACCGGGGCCGCAGCTGGGTCGGGAACATGGTGTACGCCACCTTCCTCGTCGACGGCTTCCTGGCGGGCGTGTGGAGGCTGGAGGAGGAGTCCCTGGTCATCGAGCCCTTCGGGAAGCTCACCAGGGCCCAGCGGGACGAGGTCACGGAAGAGGGGGCCCGCATGCTCGCCACCATGCACCCCGGGACCTCGTACGACATCCGGTTCGGGACCGTCGTACGCCCCTCCTAGAGTCCCCTCATGGAACTGCGCCAGCTCACCTACTTCGTCACCGTCGCCGAGGAACTGCACTTCGGGCGGGCCGCCGAGCGGCTGCACATCGTGCAGTCGGCGGTGAGTCAGCAGATCCAGCGGCTGGAGCGGGAGTTGGGGGCCGGCCTGTTCGACCGCTCGCCCCGGCGGGTGCGGCTGACGGCGGCCGGGGAGCGGCTGCTGCCCGAGGCGCGGGCCGTGCTGGCGGCCGCCGAGCGGGCCCGGGCGGCCGTCGCCCCGCCGCCGGGCCTCAGGCTCGGCACCAGCACCGGGCTCGGCGAGCACCTGGACCGGGTCCTCGCCGCGTTCACCCGGCGGGCGCCGGACGTGCCGGTCGAGCTGGTGTCCCTGCCCGTCTCCGCGCGGCTGGCCCGGGTCGCCGGCGGGCAGCTCGACGCCGCGTTCGTACGAGCCGTCGAGCCCGTCCCCGGCGTACGCGTCCTGCCGCTGTGGTCCGACCCCCTGGTGGCCGCGCTGCCCGCCGCGCATCCGCTCGCCGCCCGCCCCGAGATCGGCGTCGGGGAACTCGCCGGACTGCCGCTGGCCCTCACCGAGCGGCGCCACAATCCCGCCCTGGTCGACCTCGTCGTCGGTGCCTGTCACCAGGCCGGGTTCGAGCCGCTGCCCGGACCGGTCAACGGCTCCCTCCAGGACACCCTCGCCACGATCGGCACCCGCCCGCTGTGGACGGTCGTCTACGCCTCCCACGCGCGCGTGCTGCACACCCCGAGGGTGGCCTTCGTACCGTTCCGCGCGCCGGGGCTCGCCCTGTCCACGGGACTGGCCGTGCGGGCGTCGGAGCCCCCGCCGTATCTGGAGGAACTGCTCCTGGCCTGCGGCGATCACGAGAACTGATCGCTGCGGTCGCGGGCTGCTTCTTGGTCACGGACGCCGGAAGCGATGGACTGGGACCACCGAAGAGGAAGACCACTCAAGGGAGTCCAGTCATGCCGATCGTCACCGTCCAGCAGGGCCCGCGCGACACCGAGCTCAAGCGGGACCTCGTCAAGCGGATCACCGACGCGTTCGTGGACGCGTACAAGATCCCCGCCGAGACCGTCCAGGTCTGGATCCACGAGGTGCCCACCGACAGCTGGGGCGCGGCCGGGAAGCTCACCGCCGACAAGTAGCGCACGCATGGATAGAGGGCGCTGCGGGCCGCTCGTGGAGGCCCGCAACGCCCCCTGGTACTTCACCTGAGGGGTGCTCAGGAGAACTTCTGGGACCTATGAGTTGACCTGCGCGGTCACCAGGCTGGAGAAGGTGGTCAGCCGGGTGTAGACACCCGGGTAACCGGCCTCCGCGCAGCCCTCGCCCCAAGAAGTGATCCCTGCCAGGACGCCCCCGATGAGCAGGGGACCGCCGCTGTCGCCCTGGCAGGTGTCAACGCCGCCAGAGGTGTATCCGGCGCAAACCATGTCGGACTGGACGAAGTCCGAACCGTAGGAGCTCGCGCAGCTGGAGTCGGACACGATCGGCACGGTCGCGGTCCGCAGCTGGTTGGAGGAGCTGCCGTTCTCCGAGGTGGTGCCCCAGCCGAGGATGCGCGCGGTGGTGCCGGCCGCGTACACACTGGTCTGGGACGAGGAGACGTACGACGCCGGGGTGTACGACATCGCCGTCGAGAGGGTGAGGACGGCCACGTCGTCGCCGTTGGTGGCGTCGGTGTAGCCGGGGTTGATCCAGATCTTGCTGACCCGGCTGACCGTGCCGTTGGTGCCGTTGAGGTAGGTCCGGCCACCGACGACGCGGACGCTGCTCGTGGTCTCGCCGACCATGCAGTGGGCCGCCGTCACGACCTTGGTCGAGGAGACCAGGGTGCCGCCGCAGAACTGGTTCTGGGAGGCGTCCGTGATCTGCATCATGAACGGGTACGAGGTGGTCGTGGTCGTGGAACCGCCGACGATGGGCTGGGGAGCGGCTACGGCGGTGGGGGCGCCGAGCAGCGCGGTCGCTGCGGCCGCAGCGCCGGCCGCGATGACGGCCGCGGTCTTTCTTGCGCGGTTGAGCCCGAACATGAGTCTCCTCAGTGGGGGGTTGCCGGTGGGGGGACGCGCGGGTGTGGGGGGTTGAGCACGGGGGTCGCGGGACCGACCCCCGTATGCCCGGGCGAGCGGCACGTTCATAACCTAGAACCGGGAAGTTCCCCATCCCAATGAGGGAACCCCCTAGGGGAGTTGGGCAGGGAAAACCCTCGGTCGGCCGCAGGCGGACACCACGCGGGTCAGTAAAGCCCGCGCCCCCTCACTTCGTACGGCGCCCCGCCGCCAGTCGGACGATGTCCACCCGCGAGCGGATCCCCAGCTTGCGGTAGACCCGGGTCAGCGTCGCCTCGACCGTCTTGACGCTGATGAACAGCCGGGCGGCGATCTCCCGGTTGGTGGCGCCCTCCATGACGAGCGCGGCGACCTGACGCTCCATCGCCGCGAGCCCTTCGAGGGCGTCGGACGCCGGCGCGGGCACGGCGGCCGGTTCCGGTTCGGCCGCCGGTACGACGCTCGCCGCGTCCACCTGCCGCAGCCAGGGCAGCGCCCGGCAGCGCCGGAAGAGCCGGGCCGCCTCGTCGTACGACGTCGGCCCCGGGCGCCGGGTGCGCAGCTGGGCCAGCGCGAAGGCGGTGCGGGCCTCCTCCAGGCCGTACCCGAGTTTGGCGAGCCGGTCCTGCACCGAGGTCAACTGGGCGAGCGCGGCCTCGTGTTCACCGCGCGCGGCGCGCAGCAGCCCCTCGGCGCGGTCCAGCACCGCGAGCACGCTCTCCCGGCCGAGCCGCAGCGCCTGTTCCCGGGTGACGTCGATGACGTCCTGGGCCTCGCGCAGCTCGCCGGTCCGGACGAGGGCCTCGGCGAGATCGCCCTGCCAGCGGCCGCGGGCCGGGTCGGTGATGCCGAGCCCGTGCTCCAGCTCGCGCACCCGGCGCAGCGAGCGGACGGCTCCCTCGGCGTCCCCGGCGACCAGCTGGGCGTAGCCGAGGGCGGTCAGCGCGCGGGAGACGTACATCTGGTCGCCGTCCTCCTCGGCGTGGGCGACGGCCTCCCGGGCCAGCTCCAGCGCCCGTTCCACATCGCCGCCCGAGGCCTCGCCGAGCGAGGTGAGGACCGCGGAGGCGACCTCACCGATGCCGGTGTCCCGGGCCATCATCAGGCTCTCCCGGGCGAGGTCGAGGGCGCGGCCGCAGTGCCCGGAGCGCAGTTCGGTCTCGGCCACCCCGCGCAGGAAGTGCACCTCGCTCTCGACGGCCCCGGTGCGCTGCACCTCGCGCAGCAGCGCGGTGACCGTCGTACGGGCCTCGGCCAGCTGGTCGCTCATGATCAGCCAGCGGAACCGGGAGTAGCCGGCGCCGTTGTGATGGCACGACACCCGCGGGTCCTGGGGTTCCTTCAGGGCCTTCTTGATGGTCGCGGGGGCGTCCGGGTGGCCCATGAGGGTCTCGATCTGGGCCTGGAAGGCCAGCGCCATCAGCTCGTTGTAGCGGTCGCCGGCCTGCGCGGCGAGCGCCGCCGAGTGCGCCGCCTCCTCCCGGGCCCGGTCGAAGTCGCCGTCCACCAGCACGGCCCGCCAGGTCAGCTGGTAGTGGATCAGGGCGAGCAGCTGGGGGTCGTCGCCCGCGTCGGCGAGGGCCTGCGGGAAGACCGAGTCGACCTCGGTCATGGCGTGGCCCGCCGTGTCGATCACGATGATCCAGGCCCGCACCCGGTCCGCGGGCACGGTCGCCCGGGTCAGTACGTCCCGGGCGATGTCCCGGGCGAGGTCCAGCTCACCGGCGGTGATCGCGTCCTCGGCGGCCTGGAGGCGCCGTGCGTCGGGGTTGCCCTCGGCGGGGGTGTGGCGGGCGGCGAGCAGGCCGAGGGAGGCGGCGACCGAGGGGGCGCCGCGGTCCCGGGCGAGGGAGGCCGCCTCGGCGAGGCTGTCGGCGGTGTCCGGGTCGGTGCCGGTGGTGGCCAGGGCGAGATGCCGGGCCCGCTCGATGGGGTCGGAGGCGGCCTTCGACAGCGCCGCGTGCGCCGCCCTTCTCTCGTGCGCGGGCGCCTCCGCGTACAGCGCGGCCGAGATCAGCGGATGCGCGAACCGTACGGCGGGACCCTCGGGGTCGGTGGCCAGCAGGCCGAGGGCGGCGGCCTGGGCGGTCTCCGCCTCGGCGTTCTCCCGGCCGGCCGCGCGCAGCAGGGCGGGGGTGGGGCGGGCGCCGGCGCTCGCGACGAGGAGGGTGCGGCGGGCTTCGTCCGAGAGCATCTCCAGGCGGTTGAGGACCAGGGTGCGCAGCGAGGTGGGCACCGGGAGCGGCTCGCCGGGGCGGGGCGGGGTCGGGTTCTCGCTGAGGGCGCGGCCGAGTTCCAGGGCGAAGAGCGGGTTGCCGCCGCTGGTGCGGTGGATGTCCCGGACCGTGGAGCGGGGCAGGCCGGTGTAGCCGCGGTGGCCGAGCAGCTCGGAGACCTGGGTGCGGGAGAGCGGGTTGACGCGCAGGGCGAGGGTGTCGGGGGGTGACGCGCGTAGGTGACGGTCGTACTCCTGGCCCTCGGTCCGCACCGCGCACAGCATCCGCACCGGGGTGCCGCCGAGGCGGCGGGCGGCGAAGCCGAGGAGTTCGGCGCTGGCCGAGTCCAGCCACTGCACGTCGTCGGCGACGATCAGCACCGGGCCCTCGGCGGCGAGCGCGCGCAGCGCCGACAGCACCGCGAGGCGCAGGGCGAGGCCGTCGCGCTGGAGGGTGGATTCGCCGCGGCCGGTGAGCGCCGACTCCAGCGCGGTGCGCTGGGCGACGGGCAGCTTGCCGGAGACCTCGTCGAGGACCAGACCGAGCAGGTCGGCGAGGGCGAGGAAGGGGAGATGCGATTCGGACTCGGTGGCCGAGCAGCGCAACACGGTGTGCGCCGAGCCGCCGTTATCGGCGGCCAATGCCCGCAGGACGGTGGATTTTCCTATTCCGGCGGGGCCGTGCAGCAGCACGCTGCCGCCCCGGGCGAGCTGCTCGCGGGCCTGGCCGAACACCTCCTCACGGCCGATCACCAGGTCAGGGCGGCATCTCGCAGGCTCCTGGAAGTCCCGTTGCACGGTCGCCGCTCCCCTCGTGTCGTGTCCGGGCCAAATTCTAGGCAACGATTCTTTGAAATCCGGAGGGGAGACGCGGTGAGGGAAATAACAACCTCACAGCATGGGGAAATTCAAAGCACAGCTGAATGAATGGATGGCCAACGTTTCCGGGTCGTCCGGCCGGCCCGGCTAGGGCAGCAGCCCCGCCCGGCGCGCCGCCGCCACCGCCTCTCCTCGGGTGTGCGCGCCGAGCCTGCGCATGGCCGACCGCAGGTATCCCTTGACCGTCTCCGGCCGCAGCCCCAGCCGCCGGGCGGCGGCCGCGTTCGTCGCCCCCGCGGCCACACAGGCGAGGACGTCCAGCTCCCGCGGGGTGAGCGTGGCCCGCTCCGGTTGCCGGGGCGTGAGCAGCCCGCAGGCGTCGAGGAGTTCGGCCCGCAGCTCCGGGTCGGTGATCCGCGGCGCCAGCGCGCGCAGCGCCGCGTGCGCCTCCCGGACCTGCTCCCGCGACACCGGGTCCACCTCGGCCGGCCCGGCCGCCGCCACCAGTTCCCGCGCCTCCTCGCGCACCACCAGCGCCTGCTCCACGTCCCGCGCCGCCTCCATCGCCGCGCTCAGCACCCGGTCACCGAGCGGCTGTACGGTGCGCAGCGCCCCGTACAGGACACCCCGCACCCGGCGCCGTACGACGACGGGCACCGCCACGATCGAGCGCAGGCCCTCGGCGGCGACCGGGGCGTCGTACTCGTGGCTGATCTGCCGTGAGGACGAGTAGTCGGTCACCGCGCAGGGCCGGGCGAGCGCGACGGCCTTGCCGCCCAGGCCGCTGCCCGAGACCACGGCGAGCGCGCGCAGCGCGACCGTCGAGGTACCGCTCAGTTCGCTGATGCGCATCTGCGGCCGGCCGGCCTCCACCAGCCCGCCGAAGGCGACCGGGAGCCCGGTCGTGCGCCGCAGCCGCACCAGCGCGTTCCGGATCTCCGCAGCGTCCGTGCTCACCTGTTCGTCCTTTCGCCGCGGCGCACACCCCCGTTCGGGGGTAGTGAGACCTGCATCACGGAGTAAACGATGACAGGGAGCCGCTCGGCAATGGTGCCGGTCACGAGGAGGACAGATGACGACGGAGCTGTTCCGCGGTGCGCGGGACTTCCTGCTCGCCCACCGCGAGGACTACGCGACGGCCTACGAGGGCTTCGCCTGGCCGCGTCCCGAGCGCTTCAACTGGGCGCTCGACTGGTTCGACGTCATCGCGCACGGGAACGCCGCGACCGCGCTGCACATCGTCGAGGAGGACGGCCGGGAGACCAAGCTGTCCTTCGGGGAGCTGGCGGTCCGCTCCGACCAGGCCGCGAACTGGCTGCGGGAGCGGGGGGTGGCCGCCGAGGACCGCATCCTGGTGATGCTGGGCAACCAGGCCGAGCTGTGGATCACGGCGCTGGCCGCGATGAAGCTGCGCGCCGTCGTCATCCCGGCCACCCCGCTGCTCGGCCCGGCCGACCTGCGCGACCGTGTCGAGCGCGGGCGGGTGCGGCATGTGATCGTGCGCTCCGAGGACGCGGACAAGTTCGCGGAGGTGCCCGGCTCCTACACCCGGATCGCGGCGGGCGACCCGGTGGCGGGCTGGCTGGCGCTGGACGACCTGTACGAGGCCGACGCCTCGTTCACGCCCGACGGCCCCACCCGTGCCGACGACCCGCTGATGCTGTACTTCACCTCGGGCACCACCGCCCGCCCCAAGCTGGTCGAGCACACCCACACCTCGTACCCGATCGGGCACCTGGCCACCATGTACTGGATCGGCCTCAAGCCCGGCGACGTGCATCTGAACATCTCCTCGCCCGGCTGGGCCAAGCACGCCTGGTCGAACCTGTTCGCGCCCTGGAACGCGGAAGCCACCGTCTTCATCCACAACTACACGCGCTTCGACGCGGCCCGCCTGATGGCCGAGATGGACCGCGCGGGAGTCACCACCTTCTGCGCGCCGCCGACCGTGTGGCGGATGCTCATCCAGGCCGACCTGACCCAGCTGCGGACCCCGCCGCGGGAGGTGGTGGCGGCGGGCGAGCCGCTGAACCCCGAGGTCATCGAGCAGGTGCGGCGGGCGTGGGGCGTGACGATCCGGGACGGCTTCGGGCAGACGGAGACGGCCGTGCAGGTCTCCAACAGCCCCGGTCAGCCCCTGAAGACCGGCTCCATGGGACGGCCCAGCCCCGGCTACCGGGTGGAGCTGCTCGACCCGGTGACGGGAGCGCCCGGCGCGGCCGAGGGCGAGATCGCACTCGACCTGTCCGCCCGTCCCGTCGGCCTGATGACCGGCTACCACGGCGACGCGGACCGTACGGCGGAGGCGATGGCCGGCGGCTACTACCGCACGGGCGACATCGGTTCGCGGGACGAGGACGGATACATCACGTATGTCGGCCGGGCCGACGACGTCTTCAAGGCCAGCGACTACAAGATCAGCCCCTTCGAGCTGGAGAGCGCGCTGCTGGAGCACGAGGCCGTCGCCGAGGCGGCCGTGGTGCCCGCGCCGGACGAGCTGCGGCTCGCGGTGCCGAAGGCGTACGTGGTGCTGGCGGAGGGCTGGGAGCCCGGCCCGGACACCGCGAAGGTCCTCTTCGAGCACTCGCGGGAGGTGCTCGCCCCGTACAAGCGCATCCGCCGGCTGGAGTTCGCGCCGCTGCCCAAGACCGTCTCCGGCAAGATCCGCCGCATCGAGCTGCGCGAGGCCACGGCCGAGGGCTCGGACGCCGAGTACCGCGAGGAGGACTTCCGATGAGCTCCTACAGCCATGGCACGAGCGGGACGTCACTGCTCGGGGACACGATCGGCGCGAACCTCGACCGGGCGGTGGCCCGTTGGCCGGAGCGCGAGGCGCTGGTCGACGTACCGTCCGGGCGGCGCTGGACGTACGGTGAATTCGCCGCGGACGTCGAGGAGTTGGCGTACGCGCTGCTGGCGAGCGGGGTCGCCAAGGGCGACCGGGTGGGCATCTGGGCGGTCAACTGCCCCGAGTGGGTGCTGGTCCAGTACGCCACCGCCCGCATCGGCGCCATCATGGTGAACATCAACCCGGCGTACCGCACCCACGAGGTCGAGTACGTCCTCAACCAGGCCGGGATCTCCCTGCTGTTCGCGTCCGTCGGCCACAAGACCAGCGACTACCGGGCGATGGTCGGGGAAGTGCGGGGGAAGTGCCCGCAGTTGCGGGAGACCGTGTTCATCGGGGACCCGAGCTGGGACGCGCTGCTCGCCCGCGCGACCCCGGCGCCGTATCCGGAGCTGTCCTGCGACGACCCGATCAACATCCAGTACACGTCGGGGACGACGGGCTTCCCGAAGGGGGCGACACTCTCCCACCACAACATCCTCAACAACGGCTACTTCGTAGGTGAGTTGATCGCCTACTCAGAGCAGGACCGGATCTGTATCCCGGTCCCCTTCTACCACTGCTTCGGCATGGTGATGGGCAACCTGGCGGCGACCTCGCACGGCGCCTGCATGGTGATCCCGGCCCCGTCCTTCGACCCGAAGGCCACGCTGGAGGCGGTGCAGCAGGAGCGCTGCACCTCGTTGTACGGCGTACCGACCATGTTCATCGCGGAGTTGAACGACCCGGACTTCGCGACGTACGACCTCTCCTCCCTCCGCACCGGCATCATGGCCGGCTCGCCCTGCCCGGTGGAGGTGATGAAACGGGTGGTCGCCGAGATGCACATGGCGGAGGTCTCCATCTGCTACGGCATGACGGAGACGTCCCCCGTGTCCTTGCAGACGCGCCGCGACGACGACCTGGAACACCGCACCGGCACGGTCGGCCGGGTCCTGCCGCACATCGAGGTCAAGGTCGTCGACCCGGCGACCGGGGTGACCCAACCCCGGGGCACGGCAGGGGAGTTGTGCACCCGGGGCTACAGCGTGATGCTCGGCTACTGGAACGAGCCCGAGAAGACCGCCGAGTCGATCGACGCGGGACGCTGGATGCACACCGGCGACCTGGCCGTGATGCGTGAGGACGGCTACGTCGAGATCGTCGGCCGCATCAAGGACATGATCATCCGGGGTGGCGAGAACATCTACCCGCGCGAGATCGAGGAGTTCCTCTACGCCCACCCGAAGATCGCGGACGTGCAGGTCGTCGGCGTACCCCACGAGCGGTACGGCGAGGAGGTACTGGCCTGCGTCATCCCCCGCGACCCGGCCGACCCGCCGACCCTGGAGGAGGTACGCGCCTTCTGCGAGGGCCGGCTGGCGCACTACAAGGTGCCGAGCAGGCTCCAGGTGCTGGAGTCGTTCCCGATGACGGTGTCGGGGAAGGTACGCAAGGTGGAACTGCGGGAGACGTACGCGGCGGAATAGGGCGTCCTTGAGCCGCAGCGGAACAGGGGGTTCAGTCCCGGCGCATGCACACGCGCGGCCAGCGGTCGAGGCCGAGCTCGGCCTCATGGGCGCGGATCTTCCGCAGCCCGGGGGTGAGTTCGGCCTCGCCGAGCACGCGGAAGCCGAGGCGCTCGTAGTACGGGGCGTTCCAGGGCACCTCGGTGAAGGTGGTCAGGGTGAGACCGGTGAGGCCCTCGTCGCGGGCGCGTTCGGCGGCGTGGGCGAGGAGGGCCTCACCGATGCGCCGGTGCGCGAAGTCCGGGTGGACCGAGACCTGCTCGACGTGCAGGGCACCGTCGACGGGCTCACCGATCAGATAGCCGACGGGGCGATCCTCGTCGCCGACCGCGACCCAGGCCCGCCCCTGGCTGCGGTACCCCTCCAGAACGTCCACCGGGAACGGCTCGTCCTCGGCGATCGCCGTCATGCCGACCGCGTGGAAGACGGTACCGGCGGCGCGCTCGATGTCCTGGAGGGCGGTGAGTTCGTCGGCTGCGACGGGGCGGATGCGCATCGGGCGAGTATGACGATCACGGCACCCGACCGCACCGGATTTCCGACGCCGGGGCGCGAGCCGTGCCGCGCTTCGGTGGGCCCTGGGGGCGAGCGGCGCCGTGCCTTGGTGGGCCTGGTCGTCGGCCGGCCCGTGCCTCGGTGGGCCCTGGGTGTCGGCCGCCCGTGCCTGGCTGGGCCCCGCCCCTCAGTCGCCTCGCGTCCGCTGCGCCCCGCGCGCCATCCGATCCGCGCCTCGGTGACCCTCATGCCCCGCTACCGCACCGGCCCATCGACCGTGTGCCTCGCCGCACCTCACCCCACCGCCCCAGCTCATAGACCGTGCGCCTCGCTGCACCTCACCTCGCGCCATCGCCACTGCCCCGGCCCATCGATCGCGCGCCCCGCCGCCACCGCCCTGGCCCATCGACCGCGCGCCTCACCTCACGCCACCGCGCCCCGCCCCGGCTCATAGACCGCGCGCCTCACCTCACGCCACCGCGCCCCGCCCCGGCTCATAGACCGCGCGCCTCACCTCACGCCCCCGCACCCGGCGACCCCGCTCAACCGCCGGAGGCCTCCGCTCCGGTTGCGTCCAGTTCGTCCGCCCTGCTGTTCACCGGCTGGGGCGTGCCCGTGAGGTCGAGGACGAACAGGGGGACGGCCAGGGAGTCGGCGACCGTCCGGGCGTCCGTGGCGTAGCCGGCCAGGGAGAAGTAGACGCAGTCCGCGGACTCCGTCATCGCCGTCAGCCACAGGCATTCGACGTCGCGGAGGGAGGCCGGGCGGACCGTGGGGTCGACCTGGGCCAGGAGGCCGCGGGCGGCGAGGCCGATGCCGTTCGGGGGGCGTTGGTCGGCGCGGCGGATGTCCGCGTAGCCGAGCCAGCGCAGATACAGGGCCGCGGCCGTCACCGCGTCGCGTGCCGTGCGGATCGTCACCGGCTGGAACGTGCGCCGCCGGGACTGCTCGACGCGGCGGGCCGTCGGGATGCCGACCGCCTCCGCCGCGACCGGGACCCGCAGCACCGTCCCGCACGCGCAGCCCACCTCCGGATGCGGCCACTCGCCCGTGCGCCCGCAGCGCGCGCACAGCACCGTCACCCAGTCGTCCTCCCAGGACCGGTGCGTCACCGCCGTCGCCCGCGCGCGCCGGTCCAGCGGCGGTGTCACCGGCGCCCCGCAGGCGCACGGATAGGACGGTGCCGCATAGAAGTGCTCGCGCCGGCAGACCGGGCAGCGCACCGACACGTTCTCGGACATAGCCCACTCCAGAACGACCCCACGTCGGGACAGCGCTCCCATCGTCCTCCAGTCGACCCCCGCTTGTCCGTCTCTTGACGGCCTTCACCCCTCCACTTACATTGATTCCAGATCGTAGAAGTTAGTTTCCGCAATGCGGAATATGGATACGGAAAGTGCTCGCCGCGGGGCGCGACGGGAGTACGAATCCGGCAGCCGAAGCAGGGAGTACTCGATGGCACGTATGACCGCTGCCCGCGCGGCAGTTGAGATCCTCAAGCGCGAGGGCGTCACCAACGCGTTCGGGGTGCCCGGCGCGGCGATCAACCCCTTCTACCGCGCCCTCAAGGAGGGCGGCGGCATCGACCACACGCTCGCCCGGCACGTCGAGGGCGCCTCCCACATGGCCGAGGGCTACACCCGCGCCAACCCGGGCAACATCGGCGTCTGCATCGGCACCTCGGGCCCGGCCGGCACCGACATGATCACCGGCCTGTACTCGGCGATCGGCGACTCGATCCCGATCCTGTGCATCACCGGCCAGGCGCCGGTCAGCGTCATCCACAAAGAGGACTTCCAGGCCGTCGACATCGCGTCGATCGCCAAGCCCGTCACCAAGGCGGCCACCACCGTCCTGGAGGCGGCCCAGGTCCCCGGCGTCTTCCAGCAGGCGTTCCACCTGATGCGCTCCGGCCGCCCCGGCCCGGTCCTCATCGACCTGCCCATCGACGTCCAGCTCACCGAGATCGAGTTCGACCCGGAGACGTACGAGCCGCTCCCGGTCTACAAGCCGGCGGCCACCCGCGCCCAGATCGAGAAGGCGATCGAGTTCCTGCTCGCCTCCGAGCGCCCGCTGATCGTCGCGGGCGGCGGCGTCATCAACGCCGACGCCTCTGACCTCCTCGTGGAGTTCGCCGAGCTCACCGGCACCCCGGTGATCCCGACCCTGATGGGCTGGGGCACCATCCCCGACGACCACGAGCTGAACGCCGGCATGGTCGGCCTCCAGACCTCGCACCGCTACGGCAACGCGACCTTCCTGGAGTCCGACTTCGTCCTCGGCATCGGCAACCGCTGGGCCAACCGGCACACCGGCTACAAGCTCGACGTCTACCGCCGGGGCCGCAAGTTCGTCCACGTCGACATCGAGCCCACCCAGATCGGCAAGATCTTCCCGCCGGACTACGGCATCACCTCCGACGCCAAGGCCGCCCTGGAGCTCTTCGTCGAGGTCGCGCGCGAGCTGAAGGCCGCGGGCAGGCTCCCCGACCGCTCCGCGTGGATCGCCTCCCACCTGGAGCGCAAGGCCACGCTGCTGCGCCGTACGCACTTCGACGACGTGCCCCTGAAGCCGCAGCGGGTCTACGAGGAGATGAACAAGGCCTTCGGCCCCGAGACGCGGTACGTCACCACGATCGGCCTGTCGCAGATCGCGGGCGCCCAGATGCTGCACGTCTACAAGCCGCGGCACTGGATCAACTGCGGCCAGGCCGGCCCGCTCGGCTGGACCATCCCGGCCGCGCTCGGCGTCGCCAAGGCCGACCCGGAGGCCCAGGTCGTCGCGCTCTCCGGCGACTACGACTTCCAGTTCATGCTGGAGGAGCTGGCCGTCGGCGCGCAGCACAAGATCCCGTACGTCCATGTCCTCGTCAACAACGCCTACCTGGGCCTGATCCGGCAGGCGCAGATCGGTCTCGACATCAACTTCCAGGTCAACCTGGAGTTCGAGAACATCAACTCCCCGGAGCTGGGCGTCTACGGCGTCGACCACATCAAGGTCGTCGAGGGCCTCGGCTGCAAGGCCATCCGCGTCACCGAGCCCGACCAGCTGCTGCCGGCCTTCGAGGAGGCCAAGAAGCTGGCCGCCGAGTACCGGGTGCCGGTCGTGGTCGAGGCGATCCTGGAGCGGGTCACCAACATCGCGATGAGCAAGACCGCCGACATCAGCGACGTCACCGAGTTCGAGGAGCTCGCGACCGAGCCGGGGCACGCGCCGACGGCGATCAGGACGCTGAAGGTCTGAGGCAGCCGCACTGCTGAAGGGGCGGTCCATCCGGGGGGATGGGCCGCCCTTTCGGCATGCCCCGTCCCCCCGGGTGTCCGTTCCCCCGTTTCCCCCGTTCCCCCCGTCACGCGGCGCCCGCCGCCCCCGTGCCGGCGGGCGCCGCGTGACGACAATGTGCCCGTCCTCGGGGGCGGTTGAAGCCTCCGGGGACGGGTTCAGAGGTTGATTTGAGGGTTCCGTAGCCCGCGTACGCACACTGCTGTACGGGGCTCAGTGCTCGTGTTGCTCGTGGTGCTCGGACAGGCCCGGCCAGTCGTCCGGGCCGCCGCCCTGCCATTCCACGATGTCCTCGTCCTCCACCTCGATCCGGTCGAGATCGGCGAGGCGCAGCAGCTCCACGACGTCGTCCAGGTGGGAGGCGACGCCGAGGTTGTGGTCGTCCGCGGTGACCCGCCGGGAGCCGTCCAGGCCCGGCGAGTGCACCACGACATGCGGGTGGTGCGATGCGTGTGCCATGCCTTCAGCGTCCCGCCGGGAGACGCCGACCGCACCCCGGACACAGCGAGAAGCACCGGATACGGGACCGTCCGTATCCGGTGCTTCGGGTGTTGCCGTCCTGCTGGGACCGCGGCGGCGGCGACGGAGCCCGAGAAGCCCTTCCCTCAGGTCGAGAAGAGGATCTCCGGTCCTTCACCACCGCACTGGCTCGCACGCCGCCGCGGTCCATCACCCTGCCCGTGCCCCGTACCGAGGGACCACCCCTCATCCGGGTCGCTCAGTGTTCGGGCGCGAACAGGGAGTCTTCGCCGGAAACCGGCTGCCCGGCTCAGTCCTCGCGCAGGGCGCGGACCGCCTCCTCCACGCGCTTGCCGTACTCAGGGTCGGCGGCGTGGAAGTGAGCCAGGTTCTTCTCGATCACGTCGTCGCGGGAGACCTGGGACAGGCCGCCGGCGATGTTCGCGACCAGACGCGCCTTCTCGTCCTCCGACATCAGCCGGTACAGCTCGCCGGCCTGGAAGAAGTCGTCGTCCTTGGTGTGCTGCGGGGCCTCGTGGGTGCCGGTCCAGCCGCTGACCGCCAGCGGGGCGGAGAGCGGGCGGCCGGTCTGAGCCGGGCCGTCGTAGGAGTTGGGCTCGTAGTTCTTCGCCGCGCGGCCCTGGGAGTTGGTGGCCATGAGGCCGTCCCGGCCGCAATTGCTGGCGACGGTCGCCTTGGGGGCGTTCACCGCGAGCTGGGTGTGGTTGACGCCCAGCCGGTAGCGGTGCGCGTCCGCGTAGGCGAACAGGCGGCCCTGGAGCATCTTGTCCGGCGACGGGCCGATGCCCGGCACGAAGTTGTTCGGGGAGAACGCGGCCTGCTCGACCTCGGCGAACACGTTGTCCGGGTTGCGGTCGAGGACCAGCCGGCCCACGCGCTGCAACGGGTAGTCCTGGTGCGGCCACACCTTGGTGAGGTCGAACGGGTTGAAGCGGTAGTCCGCCGCCTCGGCCGCCGGCATCAGCTGGACGTAGAGGGTCCAGGACGGGTTCACCCCGCGCTCGATGGCCTGCAACAGGTCCGTCTGGTGCGAGTTGGGGTCCTTGCCGGCGAGCTCGGCACCCTGCTCGGCGGACAGGCAGCGGATGCCCTGGTTGGTCTTGAAGTGGTACTTGACGAAGAAGGCCTCGCCGTCGGCGTTCGTCCACTGGTAGGTGTGCGAGCCGTAGCCGTTCATGTGGCGGTACGACGCCGGGATGCCGCGGTCGCCCATCAGCCAGGTGATCTGGTGCGTGGCCTCGGGGGCGTGCGCCCAGAAGTCCCAGACGTTGTCCGGCTCCTGACGGCCCGTGAACGGGTCGCGCTTCTGCGAGTGGATGAAGTCGGGGAACTTGATCGGGTCCTTGATGAAGAACACCGGGGTGTTGTTGCCGACGAGGTCGTAGTTGCCCTCCTCGGTGTAGAACTTCACGGCGAAGCCGCGCGGGTCACGCACCGCGTCCGCGCCGCCGAGCGAGTCCGCCACGGTGGAGAAGCGCAGGAAGACCTCGGTGCGCTTGCCGACGCCGCTGAGGAAGTCGGCGTGCGTGAACCCGGTGACGTCGTCGGTCACCTCGAAGTAGCCGTACGCGCCGCTGCCACGGGCGTGCACCACGCGCTCCGGGATGCGCTCGCGGTTGAAGCGGGCGAGCTTCTCCAGCAGGTGCTGGTCCTGGAGGAGGAGCGGACCGCCGACACCGGCGGAGGCGGAATTCTGGTTGTCGGCGACCGGGGCGCCGGACTCGGTCGTCAGCACGCGCTTCGACATCGGGGACCTTCCGTACGAGAGTCAGCGGAGGCTTCGGAAAAGGACTTCCGCTTCGTGGAGCCTAGGTTTGGGGCGATCTGGACGTCAACAGTTTGTTGAAGAGATGCTCAACGTGCCGTTGAAGTGGATTCCGGGCGGCGCCGCCGCTTGGGCGCGACAGGACAGGTGTCAGCAGCGGCGCCGCCCGGGGTTCAGGTGCCGCGCGTCAGATCTGTGCGCCGGAGAGGCGCTCGACCGCGCGCAGCAGCGCGGAGTGGTCCAGGCCCCCGTCGCCCTGGGCGCGCAGCGACGCGACCAGCTGGGCGACCACGGCGCCGACGGGCAGGGCCGCGCCGACGTTGCGGGCGGCGTCGGTGACGATGCCCATGTCCTTGTGGTGGAGGTCGATGCGGAAGCCCGGCTTGAAGTCGCGCTGGAGGAAGTTGTCCTTCTTGCGCGTCAGCACGGTCGAGCCCGCGAGGCCGCCGTTGAGGACGTCGAGCGCGGCCTTCAGGTCCACGCCGGACTTCTCCAGGAAGACCACGGCCTCGGCGCACGCCTGGATGTTCACGGCGACGATCAGCTGGTTGGCGGCCTTCACGGTCTGCCCCGAGCCGTGCGGACCGCACAGCACGATGGTCTTGCCGAGCGCCTCCAGGATCGGCTTGGCGGCGTCGAAGTCGGCCTGCTCACCGCCGACCATGATCGACAGCACGGCCTCGATGGCACCGGCCTCGCCGCCGGACACCGGGGCGTCCAGGACGCGGATGCCCTTGTCCTTGGCGGCCTTCGCGAGGTCCACCGAGGTCTGCGGGGTGATCGAGGACATGTCGATCAGCAGGGCGCCGGACCTGGCGTTCTCCAGGATGCCGTCGGGGCCGTACGAGATGGCCTCGACCTGCGGGGAGGCCGGGACCATGGTGATGACGACATCGGCGTCCTTCACGGCCTCGGCGATCGAGCCGGCGACGGTGCCGCCGGCGGCCGCCAGGCGGTCCAGCTTGTCCTGCTCCAGCGTGAAGCCGGTGACGTCGTAACCCGCCTTGATCAGGTTCTCGGACATGGGGGAGCCCATGATGCCGAGGCCTATCCACGCGATCTTGGGGAGGTTGCTCATGATGGGGGTGCCTTTCACGTAAAGGGGGTCAGCGGGGCAGCCAGTCGAAGGCCTCGGCGCTCGGGCGGTCGCCCGGCTTGTACTCGAGGCCGACCCAGCCGTCGTAACCCGCCTTCCTCAGCTGGTCGAGGAGGTCTTCGAGGGGCAGCGAGCCGGTCCCCGGAGCACCGCGGCCCGGGTTGTCGGCGATCTGCACATGGCCGGTCCTGGCGGCGTACTCCTCGATCACCGCCGGCAGGTCCTCGCCGTTCATGGACAGGTGGTAGAGGTCCATGAGGAACTTGGCGTTGCCGAGGCCCGTCGCCTCGTTGACCTTGTCGACGATCCCGATCCCGGCGGGCGCCGACACCAGCGGGTACCGCGGCGACTCGGGCTTGTTCAGCGTCTCGATCAGCAGGATCGCGCCGATCCGGTCGGCCGCGCGGGCCGCGAGGACCAGGTTCTCCAGGGCGAGCGCGTCCTGCTCGGCCGGGTCGACGCCGTCGACGCGGTTGCCGTACAGGGCGTTGAGCGCCTTGCAGCCCAGCGACCGGGCGAAGTCCGCGGCCACCTCGATGTTGGCGCGGAACTTCTCCGACTCCTCGCCCGGGATCGACAGGGCGCCGCGGTCCGGGCCGGGCAGTTGGCCGGCGTAGAAGTTCAGGCCCGTGAGCTGGACGCCCGCGTCCTCGATCGCCTGCTTGAGGGCGTCGAGCTCGGACTGCTCGGGGGTGGGGGAGTCGACCCAGGGCCACCACAGCTCGACCGCGGTGAAGCCCGCCGCGGCGGCGGCCGCGGGGCGCTCCAGGAGCGGGAGTTCCGTGAAGAGGATCGACAGGTTGACGTTGAAGCGCTGGTCTGCGAATCCCATGGGCCGCCGCGCTCCCTTCCGTGTCGAGTGATTCCGTATTGCGGAAGTTCGTTTCTGCTTAATGGAAGATTGCCGTCGGGTCTCGTCGCTTGTCAAGAGGGCTCGGCGGAAGTCGGCGCCGCGCGTTAGGTTGTGCGCGTGCGATTGAGAGTGGAGTTCACGACCGAGCCCTTCGACCTGGACGAGGCGCCCGCGCACGCGGTCGCGGCCCGTGAGGTGGTCGAGGCGGCCGAGCTGGACGCGGTCGACGTCGGCCCGTTCGGCAACACCGCGGAAGGTGGTGCCGAGGCCGTGCTCTCCGCTGTCGACGCGCTGCTGCGGGGGAGTCTGGCGGCCGGTGCCACCCGTATCTCGCTTCAGGTCAACGTGATCGGGGAGGGCGAGAAGTGACCGGCACCGGGGACGAACCCTTCATCACGGCCGTGAAGCCGCTGGTCGACGCCATGGGCGGGGAGATGGTGCCGCCGGACGAGGCCGGCCCCGACGATGTCGTGCTGGCCTGGGAGGGCGCCGACGTGGTCGCCGTACGCCTGCCGCAGCTCGCGGACTCCCTCGATCACATCCTCGCCGCCATGGAGCGCAAGCAGGGCAAGCCGCTGGCCGACCTGGACCGCAAGGCCAAGCAGGAGGTGGTGCGCATACTGGAGGCGCGTGGCGCCTTCTCCGTACGGCACGGCGTCGAGACCGTGGCGAGCGCCCTCGGGGTCAGCCGGTTCACGGTCTACAACTACTTGAACCGTGACAAGGGCTGATCCTTCAAGGCGGCGCTGTTGTAACCCCGAATTTTCAACAAAGTGTTGACGTGGTGTTTCGAAGGGCGTTAGCTAGCGGCAGCCCGTTCAGCAACATGGCCACGGAGGCTCCCGTGACTTCGACTTCCACGCCGCCGGGCCTGACCCGGTTCAACGCCCTGGAGGAGCACGCGGCCTTCGCCGCCCTCCACGAGGCGTGTGCCTCCACGGCATGGGCGCGGCGACTGCTCGCCGCCCGCCCCTACACCACCAGCGACGAGCTCTACGCCGTCAGCGACGCCGCCATGGCCGAGCTGACCGCCGAGGACCTCGCCGAGGCGATGGCCGGACACCCGCCCATCGGCCGCCCCAAGGAGGGCGACCCGACCTCCGCCCGTGAACAGCGTGGCATGGCCGGCGCGACGGAGGAGCTCAAGGCCGAGATGCTGGAGCTGAACCTCGCCTACCAGGAGAAGTTCGGCCATGTCTTCCTGATCTGCGCCACCGGCCGGACCGGCGAGCAGATGCGGGACGCGGTCAAGGAGCGGATCGGGAACGCGCCGGAGCAGGAGCGGGAGATCGTCCGCACCGAGCTGGGCAAGATCAACCGCATCCGGCTCGCCCGACTCGTCGAAGAGGACTGACGCAGCATGAGCACCAGCACCACCGCCTCGGTGTCCACCCACATCCTGGACACCAGCATCGGCCGCCCCGCCGAGGCAGTCGCCGTCCAGCTGTCCGCCCGACAGGGTGCGGAGGCGGACTGGCAGGCGCTCGGCGGCAGCGCGACCGACGCGGACGGGCGGTGCAAGGACCTGCCGGCCCTGCCGGAGGGCACCACACACGTACGGCTCGACTTCGCGGTGGAGCCGTACTTCGAGAAGAAGCAAGCCGATGCGCAGCAGGACGCCCCCGCGAATCGGGACAGCGGTGCAGGGGCAGTGTTCTTCCCGGAGGTGGCGATCACCTTCGCCGTCGAGCCCGGGGAGCACTATCACGTACCGCTGCTGCTCAACCCGTTCGGCTACTCCGTTTACCGAGGGAGCTAGCTAAATGCCCACGATTCTGGGACAGAACCAGTACGGCAAGGCCGAGAACCGAGTCGTAAAGATCACGCGGGACGGCGCCACCCACCACATCAAGGACCTGAACGTGTCCGTCGCGCTGAGCGGCGACATGGACGAGGTCCACTACTCCGGCTCCAACGCCAACGTGCTGCCGACCGACACCACCAAGAACACGGTGTACGCGTTCGCCAAGGAGCACGGCATCGAGTCGGCCGAGCAGTTCGGCATCCACCTCGCCCGGCACTTCGTGACCTCGCAGGAGCCGATCAAGGTCGCCCGGATCCGGATCGAGGAGTACGCGTGGGAGCGCATCGCCGCCTCCGACGCCAACTCCCAGTTCATCGGCGCGGACGAGGTCAAGCACTCGTTCGTGCGCAAGGGCCAGGAGACCCGGGTCACGCAGATCACCTATGACGGCTCGTCATGGGAGGTCATCTCGGGTCTGAAGGACCTGGTCGTGATGAACTCGACCAACTCCGAGTTCTGGGGCTACGTCAAGGACAAGTACACGACGCTCCAGGAGGCGTACGACCGCATCCTGGCGACCCAGGTCTCGGGCCGCTGGCGGTTCAACTGGACCGACGACGAGCAGCGGATGCCCAACTGGGAGAAGTCCTACGAGCAGACCAGGAAGCACATGCTCCAGGCCTTCGCCGAGACCTACTCGCTCTCGCTCCAGCAGACCCTGTACCAGATGGGTTCGCGGATCATCAACAACCGCAGCGAGATCGACGAGGTCCGCTTCTCCCTCCCGAACAAGCACCACTTCCTGGTGGACCTGGAGCCGTTCGGGCTCAAGAACGACAACGAGGTGTACTTCGCCGCGGACCGGCCCTACGGCCTGATCGAGGCGACGATCCTGCGGGACGGCTGCGAGCCGAAGATCCCGGTGGACCTCACCAACCTCTGATCAACTCCATTCGCGGCACCCGCGGCCCGCCTGTGCGGGCCGCGGCACTCAAATCTCCCGGGTCCTGCCGTGCCCTCTCCACCGAAGCGCAAAGGACGAAACCATGGCAGCAGCAGCCCAGCGCATCGTCATCGAGAACTGTTCGATCGCGACCGTCGACGCCCACGACACCGAGTACGCGAGCGGATACGTCGTCATCGCCGGCAACCGCATCGAGGCGCTCGGCGCGGGCAAGGCCCCCGAGGGCCTGGAGAACGTCGTACGCCGCATCGACGCCACCGGCCATCTCGTGACCCCCGGCCTGGTCAACACCCATCACCACTTCTACCAGTGGATCACCCGGGGCCTGGCCACCGACCACAACCTCTTCAACTGGCTCGTCGCGCTGTACCCGACCTGGGCGCGCATCGACGAGCGGATGACCTACTCGGCCGCGCAGGGCTCGCTGGCCATGATGGCCCGCGGCGGTGTCACCACCGCGATGGACCACCACTACGTCTTCCCGCAGAACTCCGGCGACCTGTCCGGCTCGATCATCCGCGCCGCCCGCGAGATGGGCGTCCGCTTCACCCTCGCCCGCGGCTCGATGGACCGCAGCGAGAAGGACGGCGGCCTGCCCCCGGACTTCGCCGTCGAGACCCTCGAAGGCGCCCTCGCCGCGACCGAGGCCACCGTCAAGGAGCACCACGACGCCTCCTTCGACGCGATGACGCAGGTGGCCGTCGCCCCCTGCTCGCCCTTCTCCGTCTCCACCGAACTCCTGCGGGAGGGCGCCGAGTTGGCCCGCCGTCTCGGCGTGCGCCTGCACACCCACGGCTCGGAGACCGTCGAGGAGGAGCAGTTCTGCAAGGAACTGTTCGGGATGGGCCCGACCGACTACTTCGAGTCCACCGGCTGGCTCGGCGAGGACGTGTGGATGGCGCACTGCGTCCACATGAACGACTCCGACATCGCCGCCTTCGCCCGTACCAAGACCGGTGTCGCCCACTGCCCGTCCTCCAACGCCCGCCTCGCCGCCGGCATCGCCCGCGTCCCCGACATGCTCGCCGCCGGCGTCCCGGTCGGCCTCGGCGTCGACGGCACCGCCTCCAACGAGTCCGGCGAACTCCACACCGAGCTGCGCAACGCCCTCCTCATCAACCGCCTCGGCGCCCACCGGGAAGCCGCGCTCAACGCCCGTCAGGCGCTGCGCCTGGGAACGTACGGCGGCGCCCAGGTCCTGGGCCGTGCCGCCGAGATCGGCTCCCTGGAGGCCGGCAAGCTCGCCGACCTGGTGCTGTGGAAGCTGGACACGCTCGCCCACGCCTCCATCGCGGACCCGGTCACCGCACTGGTCTTCGGCGCGGCGGCCCCGGTCACGGCCTCCTTCGTGAACGGCCGTCAGATCGTCGAGGACAACCGCCTGTTGCACGTCGACGAGGACGCGATCGCGCGCTCCACGCGGGAGCAGGCGCAGCGGCTGGCGCGGATCGCCGCGCAGAGCTGACCGGTTGACGATCTGAAGATCTCCGGTCGAGGGGGACGGCCCTCGACCGGTAGCCGTGAACCCGAGCGGGGTTCATGGCGGCCGTCTCCGGGGCGCATGCCACACGTGTGCGCCCCGGAACGGTCACCGTGCATGTCCCCCATGCACCCCACCCGTCCTCCGGTCCCGCACGACCGCGCACCACCTCCAAGAAACCCACGTCAGAGCCGACGTGTTAGCTGACCCGGAGGAACCGCCGTGACCGCCCAACGAGCCGACGACATACACCCCGTCGACGAAAAACTCCCCGCAGTCAAAATGGCCACCACGGGCCTCCAACACGTGGCCGCCATGTACGCGGGAGTCGTGGCCCCGCCCCTGATAGTCGGGGCGGCCGTCGGCCTCTCCGGCACCGAACTGACCTTCCTGACCGGCGCCTGCCTCTTCACCGCGGGCCTCGCCACCTTCCTCCAGACGCTCGGCGTCTGGAAGATCGGCGCCCGGCTGCCCTTCGTCAACGGCGTCACCTTCGCGGGCGTGGCCCCGATGACGGCGATCGTCGCCTCCACCGACGACAAGTCCGACGCCCTGCCGATCATCTTCGGCGCGGTCATCGTCGCCGGTCTGCTCGGCTTCCTCGCCGCCCCCTTCTTCAGCAAGGCGGTCCGCTTCTTCCCGCCGGTCGTCACCGGCACGGTGATCACGCTCATCGGCGTCTCCCTGCTGCCGGTCGCCTTCGGCTGGGCGCAAGGGCCCAACCCCGGGGCGGACGACTACGGTTCGACGACCTACCTGGGACTCGCCGCCACGACGCTCGTGATCGTGCTGCTGCTGCGCCGGTTCACCCGCGGCTTCGTCAAGCAGATCGCCGTGCTGCTCGGCCTGGTCATCGGCACGCTGGTCGCGATCCCCTTCGGCGTCACGGACTTCGGGCCGGTCGCGGACGCGGACGTGGTCGGCTTCCCGACGCCGTTCCACTTCGGTGCCCCGCAGTTCCAGGTCGCCGCGATCGTGTCGATGATCGTGGTGATGGTGGTCTCCATGACCGAATCGACCGCGGACATGCTGGCGTTGGGCGAGATCGTGGACCGCCCGGCCGACGAGCGGACCATCGCGGCGGGCCTGCGCGCCGACACCCTCGGCTCCGCGCTCAGCCCCCTCTTCAACGGCTTCATGTGCAGCGCCTTCGCCCAGAACATCGGCCTGGTCGCGATGACGAGGATCCGCAGCCGGTACGTCGTCGCCACCGGCGGCGCCTTCCTGGTCCTGATGGGCCTGTGCCCGATGGCCGCCTCGCTCATCGCCGTCGTACCGCGCCCGGTGCTCGGCGGCGCCGGCGTGGTCCTCTTCGGGTCGGTCGCGGCGAGCGGCATCCAGACCCTGGTGCGGGCCGGCCTCGACAAGGACAACAACGTCCTGATCGTCGCCGTCTCGCTGGCCGTCGGGATCATCCCCATCACGGCGCCGGAGTTCTACCACGCGTTCCCCGAGACGGCGAAGATCGTGCTCGACTCGGGGATCTCGACGGGCTGCGTGGCGGCCGTGGCGCTCAACCTGGTCTTCAACCATCTGGGCAAACAGCACGACGCCCAGGACGTGACGCACCCGATGGAAGCGGGCGAGGAGATCGCCGCGGCGCACTGACGGAGGGGGTGGCTGTTGCCGGCCGCCCCCCACCTGCACCGAGTTCAGAGCCGGTCGAAGGCCTGGCAGGGGCGGGCCTCGGGGAGGCGGCCGGTGAAGAAGGAGCGCGGTGGGACGCCCATCAGGGTGCGGAAGTCGGACGTCATGTGGGCCTGGTCGTAGTACCCGGTGGTGGCCGCGAGATCGGCCCACTTGGCGGTCGGCGCCTGCGCCAGCACCGCGCGGACGCGGTCGATGCGCGCGTAGTGCTTGGGGGAGAGGCCGACGCCCTCCGCGAAGAGGTTCCGCAACTGCCGCTCGCTGACGGCGAGTTCCCGTGCCACGTCCTTCACCTGCGCGGGTGGCCGGTCGCCGCGCATCGACAGGGCGTCGACGGCCGCCCGCAGCAGCCTCCCCCGCGAGTCCGGGACCGGGAGCCGGCCCAGGGTGTGCGTCAGCCGGTCGATCAACGCGTCCGTCTCCAAGTCGGCGCTGTCGTACGCCAGTTGCCGTGCCGTACGCGTGGGCAGCTCACTCAGGGGCACCGCCCGGCCGACGAGGTCGGCCGCCGCCACCCCGAGCAGCGGACGTGCCGTCCCCGGCGCCAGATGCAGCTGCACACAGGACGCGAGGCGCTCGGTCCCGGCCCGGTGGTACGAGGCGCGGGTCCGCGGGCCGACGACCAGGGCGTCGCGCCGACCGTCCTCGCCGACCCGCACGACCAGCTTCGTCGCGGTGTCCGGGGCGTGCGCGACCGACTCGCCGCCGGTCACCGTGGCGATCTCGGCGATCCAGGGGCGCAGTGCGTCGGGCACCGCGCGTACTTCGTGGGCGATCGTCGTCACTTCTCCACGGTAAGCGGGTGGCGTGGCCGAGTGGGCCGGCCAACCGTGCCGGAATTTCCAAGAGTTGCCGCCGGGCGGTCCGCCAGCGTGGAGGACATGATCCTAGTGACGGGTGCGACCGGCACCATCGGCAGTGAAGTCGTACGACAGCTCGCGGCACGCGGCGAGAAGGTCCGCGCCCTGACCCGCGACCCCGGGCGGGCGGTGGTGCCCGAGGGCGTGGAGGTGGTGCGCGGGGACTTCCTCGACCAGCCTTCCCTGGAGGCGGCGTTGGCGGGCGTCGACGCCGCGTTCCTGGTGGGGGTGCTCGGGCCGGAGGACGGCGGGCGGGACGTGCGGCTCATCGAGCTGACGCGGGCGGCGGGGGTGCGGCGGATCGTGAAGCTCTCCGCCATCGGCACCGGCGCGCCCGAGTTCGGCCCGTTCGGCAGGTGGCACCTGCCCGGCGAACAGGCCCTGCGGGCCTCCTCCGGCCTGGAGTGGACGATCCTCCGCCCTTCGTCCTTCGCCTCGAACACCCTGGGCTGGGCGCGGGCCCTGGCGGCGGGCCAACCCGTGCCGAACATGACGGGGGAGGGGCGACAGGGCGTCGTCGACCCGCGTGACGTGGCCGAGGTGGCGGTGGCGGCCCTGACCGACGCCCGGCACGCGGGACGGACGTACACCTTGACCGGCCCCGAGGCGATCAGCGTCCACGACCAGGCCGCGGTGCTCGCCGAGGTGCTCGGCCGCCCGGTGGAGACGATCACCCCCTCGCGGGATCAGCTGCGGGAGCAATTGGCGGCGTCCGGGCTGACCGACCAGGCGGTGGAAGGCGTCCTCGGCGGCCTGGAGTTCGCCCGCGACAACGGGAACACGACCGTCACGGACGACGTGCGAGAGGCGCTGGGGCGACCGGCGCGGTCGTACCGGGAGTGGGCCGAGGATCACCAGGGGGTGTTCGCCGGGGGGTGAGACGCGGCGGTGTGGCGGCCGGCAACGGGGGCCGCGCGGTGGGGGTCACTCAGAACCCCGCGGCGCGCGGTGGGGTTCTGAGTGACCCCCACCGCGCTCCGCACCTTCAGCCGCCGTCGCGCCAAGCCTTCACCGCGCCCCGCCGCCCCTCACCCGTCGCATGGCCGCAAGGCGACCGCCGCCGCCCCTCACTCGCCCCGCGGCCGCAAGACGACCGCCGCCATGGCCAGGGCCGCGATCGCGATCCCGGCGCCCACCTGGAACGCCAGCTGGTATCCCTGCGCGGTCGCCGTCGTCAGGGTGGTGGCGCCGGCGTCCAGCAGAGCCTCCGTCCGGCTCGCCGCCAGGACCGACAGGACCGCCAGGCCGAGTGAACCTCCCACCACCTGCGTGGTGTTGAAGACGCCCGACGCCAGCCCCGCGTCCTCCTCCCGGGCCCCCGACATGGCCAGCCCGGTCAACGCGGGCATCGCGGCGGCGAACCCGGCGGAGAGGAGGAGCAGGGGCGGGAGGACGTCGGTGAGATAGGAACCGTCGGCCGGGGCGCGGCCCAGCAGGGCCATGCCGGCGACGATGAGGGCGAGCCCGGCGAGCAGCACCCGGTAGGCGCCGAAGCGGCCGATCGTCCGGGCCGACAGGCCGAGCATCAGCAGGCCGATCGCGATCGGCGCCGGCAGGAACGCGGTGCCGGTGAGCAACTCGCCGTAGCCCAGCACGCGTTGGAGATAGAGCGCGCCGATGAACTGGAAGCCGTACATCGTCGCGATCATCAGGATCTGCACGGCGTTCGCGCCGCTGAGCAGCCGGGAGCGGAACAGGCGCAGCCGCAGCAGCGGGCGGGCGGCCCGGGCCTGGCGGAGGGTGAAGCCCGTGAAGAGCGCGAGCGCGAGGGCCGCCAGGAGCAAGGTGGCGGTCAGTTCCCGGTCGCCGGCGCCGACGATGACGTAGACCGTGAGCATCAGGGCCCCGGTGACGAGCGCGGCGCCCGGGTAGTCGGCGCCCTTGCCCAGTCCTTCCCCGGCCTCCCCCGCCAGCACCCGCACGGCCGCGAGCCACGCCACGATCCCGATCGGCAGGTTGATCAGGAAGATCCAGTGCCAGCTCAGCGCCTCGGTCAGCGCCCCGCCGAGAAACGTGCCGAGCGCCCCGCCCGCCGCGCCGACCGCGCTGAACACCGCGATGGCACGGGCCTGTTCACGCGGCTCGGGGAACAACGCGACCAGCATGCCCAGCACCACGGCCGAGGTCATCGCCCCGCCCACGCCCTGCAACGCCCGCGCCGCGATCAGCACGCCCTGCCCGGTCGCCAGCCCGCACAGCACCGAGGCCGCGGTGAACACCACCAGCCCGGCGGTGAACATCCGCTTGCGCCCGACCAGGTCACCCAGCCGCCCGGCGAGCAGCAACAGCCCGCCGAAGGGGATGAGATAGGCGTTCACGACCCAGGCCAGCCCCGGCGCCGTGAAGCCGAGGTCGCTCTGGATGGCCGGCATGGCGACCGTGACGATGTTGCCGTCCAGGATCGTCATCAGCGTGCCCGCGCACAGGACGACGAGGGACGCCCAGCGGGAGTACGTTCGGGACGACGGCCCCGCCTTCGTCGGTGACTCGATCGTGGTCGACATGACCTTCGCTCTCCTTAGGTGCACGACTTGTAACTGAGTGCATCCTGGGTGACCATGAGGAGAGCCGTAAGGAGGCAGTTCGATGTCCCAGAGGAACACCGGTGTAACCATCGAGGCAGTGAACGCGCACGCGTGCCCGGTCCGGGAAGTTCTTGACAGGGTCGCCGGGAAATGGAGCGTCCAGATCCTGGTCGCCGCCGCCCAGGGACCCATCCGGTTCACCGAGTTGGAGCGCAGCATCGAGGGCATCAGCCGCCGCATGCTCACCCTGACCCTGCGCAACCTGGAACGCGACGGCCTCGTGACGCGCACGGTCCACCCGACGGTCCCGCCGAAGGTCGAGTACGCCCTCACGCCCGTCGCCACGGAGCTGCACGAGACCCTGCAACGCCTGACCGACTGGGCCGAGCGCAACAGGGTCTACATCGCCGAGTCGCGCGCGGCCTACGACACCGAGCACCAGCCGGAGCTGGTCGACGTCTGACCCGCGGGCCGGGGGCGCCTCACAGTCCGAACAGGGCCGGATCCGCCGCCAGTTCCTTGAAGTACTTCCGCGGGTCCGTGACCAGCCTGCGCTCCTTGAGGTCCATCAGCCCGCCGACGGCCGTGATCTCGGCCGCCACCGTGCCGTCCTTCTTGCGGATGGTCTGCTGGATGCGGAAGGTCTTCCCCTCGCCCCACTCGAAGCCGCAGCTCACCTCCACCTCGTCGCCCGCCAGCAGCTCCCGCCGGTAGCGGATCGTGGTCTCCAGGGCCACCGGTCCCACGCCGCTGCCGATGAGGCCGGCCTGGGTGATCCCGGCCGCCCGCAGCAGCGACCAGCGGGCGTGCTCCGCGTAGTTGATGTAGACGCTCTGGTTCAGATGGCCCTGCACATCCGTCTCGTACCCGCGGACGGTCACCGGAACGGCGAACGGCTCGGTCACGTCAATCACCTCTCGTGCCACGGCAGTTGATGGACCAGATCCTGACACGTGCGCCTTACACGCGTCTCGGCGAGGCCAGCAGATAGCGATCTCTGGTCCGTGGCTCGGTGTACTCGCCGACCTGCCAGCCCGCCGCCTCCAGCGTGGCCGAGCAGGCCCGCAGCGCGGCGGCGTCGGGCTCGCGCACGGCGACGGCCTCGGGCTGCGGGGTCGCCCGCACCCGGTAGCCCCGCCCGCCGTCGGCCCCCGCCGGAACATGCCCGGCCGCCTCCAGGGCGAGCGCGGCGGCCTGCACCAGATGTGCCCGCTCCCAGCCGCACGGACGGTCCGTCGCCCCGTCCGGATTCGTCATCCGGCGCAGCTCCAGCAGCCCCTGCCAGGCACTGTGCACCTCCCGCACCCGGGCGGGACCCGCGGCCGGCGGATCCTCCTCACCGCCGATGCGGGCGGCGAACCCCCCGGACGCCGAGGGCGTCTCCGGCGCGGGCGGCACGGGCTCGGCGTCCCGCAGGCGATGCCCCGCCGGGGTGAGGAAGTGGTCGTGCGGCGGGCGCGCGTGCCGGAACGCCAGGCCGTGCCTGACCAGCGCCGCGAGCTGCGCCTCCGTACCCTTCAGCCGCCCGGTGACGTGATCGGCGGCGTCGATGACGCGGCGCTGCGCGGCGGTGGGCGGACGAGTCACGACGTTCCCCCTTCGTATCCCGAAGTCCCCCTCGGACTCTTGCGAGCCCGGACTGTTCCGAGCCCGGACTGTTCCGAGCCCGGAGTGTTCCGAGCCCGGACTGTTCCGAGACTAAGCCGGGGGTCTGACATTCCACCCGGCGATCACCGGCCGCCCGTGCTCCGTCCCCAGCCGGCACACCGTCCCCGTGGCCAGCTGGAACAGCGCTCCATGTGCCGCGGGCAGCCCCAGCCGCCGGGCCGTCAGCACCCGCAGGAAGTGGCCGTGCGCCACCAGCAGCACCACGCCCTCGGTGTTGGCGAGGGCCGCGTCGACCTTGGCCAGGACCCGGTCGGCCCGCTCGCCCACCTCCTCCGGCGTCTCCCCGGGATGCTCCGGCGGACCGGGCGCGACCCCGTCCGTGAACAGGAACCAGCCGGGCCGGGTGCGCTGGATCTCGACGGTGGTGATCCCCTCGTAGCCGCCGTAGTCCCACTCCCGCAGGTCGACGTCCACCTGGGCGTCCGGCACCCCGATCAGTTCGGCCGTCTCCCGCGCGCGCTGGAGCGGGCTGACGAACGCGGCGCCGATCCGATGGGACCGGATCAGCGGCACCAGCCGCCGCGCCTCCTCCCGCCCGTGCTCGGTCAGCGGAACGTCCGTCCACCCGGTGTGCCGCCCGGACCGCGACCACGCGGTCTCCCCGTGCCGAACGAGAAAGAGATCACCCATGGCTCCAGGCTAGGAGCCCGGGCCGGACCGCGCCGCCGGTGCCGCTACTGCCGGTACCCGCTCAGGAACCGGCCGATCCGGCCGATCGCCGCCTCCAGGTCGTCCGCGTAGGGGAGGGTCAGGATGCGGAAGTGGTCGGGGGTCGGCCAGTTGAAGCCGGTGCCCTGGACCACCTGGATCTTCTCGCGCAGGAGGAGGTCCAGGACGAACTTCTCGTCGTCGTGGATCTTGTAGACCTTGGGGTCCAGGCGGGGGAAGGCGTAGAGGGAGCCCTTGGGCTTCACGCACGACACCCCGGGGATCTCGTTGAGCTTCTCCCAGGCCACGTTGCGCTGTTCGTGCAGCCTGCCGCCCGGCAGGGTGAGTTCCCGGATGGACTGGCGGCCGCCGAGTGCGGCCTGGATGGCGTACTGGGCCGGGGCGTTGGCGCACAGCCGCATGGAGGCCAGCATGGTCAGGCCCTCCAGATAGTCCTTGGCGTGCTGCTTCGGGCCCGTCACCACCAGCCAGCCCGAGCGGAAGCCGGCCACGCGGTACGTCTTGGACAGCCCGCAGAACGTCAGCACGACGAGGTCCGGGGCGAGCGCGGCGGCCGAGTGGTGCACGGCGTCGTCGTACAGGATCTGGTCGTAGATCTCGTCGGCGAAGACCATCAGGCCGTGCCGGCGGGCGAGGTCGAGGATGCCCTCGACGATCTCCTTCGGGTAGACGGCGCCGGTGGGGTTGTTGGGGTTGATGATCACGACGGCCTTCGTCCGGTCCGTGATCCTCGACTCCATGTCGGCGAGGTCCGGGTTCCAGTCGGCCTGTTCGTCACAGATGTAGTGGACGGCCTTGCCGCCCGCCAGCGTCGTCACCGCCGTCCACAGCGGGAAGTCGGGGGCCGGGATGAGGACCTCGTCGCCGTCCTCGATCAGCGCCTGTACGGCCATCGAGATCAGCTCGGAGACGCCGTTGCCGAGGAAGACGTCGTCGACGTCGACCTCCAGGCCGAGCGTCTGGTAGCGCTGGGCGACGGCCCGGCGGGCGGAGAGGATGCCCTTGGAGTCCGTGTAGCCGTGCGCCTGCGGGAGCATCCGGATCATGTCCTGGACGATCTCCTCGGGCGCCTCGAAACCGAAGAGCGCCGGGTTGCCCGTGTTCAGGCGCAGCACGCTGTGGCCCGCCTCCTCCAGCGCGTTGGCGTGCTCGATCACCGGGCCGCGGATCTCGTAACAGACGTCGCTGAGCTTGCTGGACTGCCGGAACTCCATGCGCTGCTGCCTCTCCGGTTTCGTGTGTTGCTTGGTTTTACCAAGTGGCCGCTTGGAAAGTCCAACGACTTGTCTAGACTGCGTCGCATGTCACCTCGCCGAAGCTACGACCAGTACTGCTCCGCCGCCCGCGCGCTGGACGCCGTGGGTGACCGCTGGACCCTGCTGATCGTCCGTGAGCTGCTCACCGGCCCGCGCCGCTACACGGACCTGCACGCGGACCTGCCGGGCGTCAGCACGGACGTACTCGCCTCCCGGCTGAAGGACATGGAGCGGGACGGCCTCGCGACCCGGCGCAGGCTGCCGCCGCCCGGTGCGGCGTACGTCTACGAACTCACCGGCCGTGGAAGGGAATTGCTGCCCGTGATCCAGGCGCTGGGGGCGTGGGGCGAGGCGGAGCTGGGGGAGCGGCGGCCCACCGACGCGGTACGGGCGCACTGGTTCGCGCTGCCGTTGCTTCGCGCGCTGGAGGGCGAGGGCGTGGTCGAAGTCCGGCTGGAGGAAGGGGACTTCCATCTGTACGTCGGCGCCGAGGACGGCCCGGTCTACGGCCACGGGCGCGCCCCTGGGGAGCCCGACGCCCGGCTCTCCATGGATGTCGACACCTGTACGGCCATCGGGCGCGGGGAGTTGAGCGTGGCCGACGCGGTGCGGGACGGGCGCATCGAGGTGGGCGGCGACGGGACGCTGGCCAAGGGGCTCAGGAACGCGTGAAAAGACGCTGGCCAAGGGGCTCAGGAACGCGTGAAAAAGGGCCCGCTGCCGTGACGCAGCGGGCCCTTTGATGAGGCGTCAGGCGCCCGGCGGCACCCGCGACGGCCGTCCCGCCCCGCGCGTCAGCGAGTACCCGCCGACGCCCGCGAGCGCGGCCAGCACACCGCCCACCGCCGTCCACACCCAGCGGTCGGACCACCAGCCGCCGGACCAGCCGTCCTCCGGTTCGATGCTGGAGAGCACGGCCGAGGCGGACGAGTCGTCCTCCGAGGAGGCCTCCGACTTCATCGCGATGCCCGGCACCAGCGGCTTCGCCAGCGAGCCGTCCACCGCCGCCGCGCCGCCGATGTCCTTGGAGTTCACCTCGACCGTGGCGTCGACCGGCTGGCCGAGGTCGGCGGTCGTGAGGCCGACGGCCGTCAGCCGGACGTAGTACGTGCCCGGCAGCGGGTCGTTCGCCCACGGCTCCGACCAGGCGCGCACCGTGCGCAGCACGCAGGCCAGCTCCACGGTCGTGGCGTCGGCCGCCGCGGTACGGGTCTGCGCCCCGTACTGGCAGGCCTGGCGGCGCCGCAGTCCGTCGTACACGTCGACCTGCCAGGTCTGCCCGGCATGCGTCTCGGGCAGCTTCACCGTCGCCTCGACGGTGGGGCGCTGACCGGCGTCCGCCGGGAACGACCAGTACAGGTAGTCGCCGGTGGAACCGCTCGCGGTGGCCTGCTGCCCCTGCTCGAACTCGGTCGCCGTACGGAAGGACGTACCGGCGGACGTCGGCGCCTCACCGTCGGAGGACGCCGACGGCGACGGCGAGGAGTCGGCCGCCGCGGGTGCCACGGCCAGCCCCAGCATCAGCAGCGCCGCACCCAACACTCGTGTGATCCGCATCAGTTGGTCCTCCAGACCGCGACCCGCCAGCGTGACACCCAGCCCCAGACGAGCCCGGCGAGGAACCCGACCAGTACGAGCAGACCGAGCAGCCACCAGCCGCGCCCGAGACCGAACGAGGCCACGTCGCTGGACGAGGACGGCGCGTCCACGACGTCCACCGTCAGCTCCAGCGGCATGCCCGGCGTGGTCTTCACCCCGGCGGCCGCCGAGAAGGAGTGGGTGACCTGGAGACACACGGTCTCGGCGGCCGGGTCGTCCTCGTCGCTGTCCGCCTTCGGGTAGCGCAGACCCGTCGAGATCACGTCCGTACGGCCGTTGCCCGACGCCTCGCCGCGCACGATCTCACGGCCGTGCACGGTCACCGCCCGCAGCAGCACCCCGTAGGAGGGGTTCACGGCCCGGTCGGCCGCCACGCTCACCGAGGCCCGCAGCTCCTGCCCGGGTTCGACGTCCACCCGGTACCAGCGCTGCTGCCCGAACTCCTCGCGGTCGGTGAAGAGTCCGGACTTCAGCGCGGGCGCGTCGGCGCACTGCCCGGCACCCTCGGTGGCCACCGGCGTCACCACCGGGTCGGCCGCGCGGTCCACCAACTGGTTGACCTTGTCGGTGAGTTCCTCGCTGTGCTCGACCGACGTGTAGGTGCCGCCGGTCGCCTCGGCGATGCAGCTCAGCTGCTGCCGCATCTTGGTGTTCGGGACCAGGCCGAGCGTGTCGATGGTCAGGCCGATGCCCTTGGCCGCGATCTCCCGGGCCACCTCGCACGGGTCGAGCGGGGCGCAGGTGTCCTCGCCGTCGCTGATCAGCACGATCCGCTTGGAGGAGGCGCTGTCGGTGAAGTCGTCGGCGGCCTTCAGCAGCGCCGGGCCGATCGGCGTCCAGCCGGTGGGCGAGAGGGTCGCCACCTGCGTCTTGGCCTCGGTGCGGTCCAGCGTGCTCACCGGATAGAGCTGCGCGGTGTCCTTGCAGCCCGTCTTCTGGTTGTCGCCGGGGTAGTTGGCGCCCAGGGTCCGGATGCCGAGCTGCACTTCCTCCGGGGTCGCGTCCAGCACCTCGTTGAAGGCCTGCTTCGCCGCCGCCATGCGGGTGCCGCCGTCGATGTCCGCCGTCCGCATGGAGCCGCTCACGTCGAGGACGAGGTCGACCTGGGGCGCGGTCCCGCCCGTGGGCTCACCGGCGACCGCCGCGACCGGGAAGGCGATCCCGGCCGTCAGGGCGGCGAACAGGACGCACACTCCTGCCGCCAGCCGTTGTCTTGTGATCATCGGCGGATCCTATGGAACGGAGGTGTCAGCCTCCAAAACGAGCCGGGTTCGGCAGCTGTGCCCACTGGTCCCCGGGCGTCCCCGGCGACAGCCGCATCAGCGTCAACGCCTTGGTGGGCAGCGGGTTCTCACGGAGTGCCACGAGATCGGGGGTGGCCGGAAGGTCGCGTACGACCGTCTCCAGTGCCCGGCCCAACGCCGCCCCGGACCCCGCCGTCCCGGCCAGCGCTCCCCCCACCAGCGCCCCGAACAGCTTGCGCCGCAGGGCCGTTTCGTCGTCGGTGACGACCCGGCCGCTCAACTCCGGTACGGGGACCCCGTGTCGGGCCAGCCGGGCCGGGCTGACCCGGATGTCGGCCAGGTCGCGGTAGACGAGCCGCAGCGGCGCACCCGTCGCCGACAGCACGACCAGGAGATTCTGGCCGTGCGCCTCCAGGGCCACCCCGAGGTCCAGCAGCCGCAGCCCGACGGTGAGCGCCAGCCGCGTGAAGTCCGCCAGCCAGGAAGCGCTGGACGGCAGATCGGTCGTGGCGAGCGCGGCCACCGGCACCACCCGCTCCCCGCTCCCCGCGTACACCTGCGGCGACTCGCGCACCACGGCGGCCAGGTCGGGGGAGTCGGCGGTGGCCGCGCCCAGGGTGCGGGTGAAGTGCAGCAGGCCGTCCGTGCGGGCCGCCAGCGACTCCGCGAAGGCCGACAACGTCGCCGACATGCCGATCGAGTACACCGAGATGTCCCGCACCGACGACGTCAGCCGAGCGCTCAACGCGGTCTTCACATGCGGCCCTTCGCCGGTCAGGGCCAGCGTGCGCAGGGACATCAGCGGATGCGCGGCCGGTCCCGCGTCGCCCGCCCGCTTCAGCACATGCGCCGCCTGCCACGGATGCACCGGGATCAACAGCCGTGCCCCGTCCCGCATCCCGGCCGGCCAGTCCCCGGTCACCAGGCACTCGTCCGCCCGGACCGGCATCAGCCGCAGCCCGACCAGCGGCCGGTGCTCGGGCCCGTACGCCAGCTGCTCCGGCACCGAGAAGCCGGGCCGGGAACGGCAGTTGGGGTGGAACGGATGCCCGTCCACGACCCGCTGCTCCCACTCCCAGTCGGTCGCGGGCCACGCGTCCGGGTCGGCCGCCGGCTGCCCGGCCCGCGACAGCGCCAGCGAGGCGACGCTGTGGCCGAGTTCGGCCGCGAGGCCGGTGCCGTGCGGCACGCCGAGGTCGGTCATGAGCCGCGCGGGATCGTCGTACGCGGTGCCGTCGAGCCGTACGACCGAGACGTACGCGGCCGTCGCGTAGGGGTCGGCCGCCGGGCCTTCGAGCCGGCGTCCGTCCTTGAGACGCAGGGTGAGACCGTCCCGACCGGTGATCCAGGGCAGCGGCTCGTACGCCAGCGCCCGCCACAACCGGGTCAGCACGGCAGCCCGGGCGCCCGGCAGCTCGGCCGCGTACCGCGACACCAGGTCGGGGCGCGCTTCGGCCAGCTCCTGGGCGACCTCGGCCTCGGCGGTGGGGGAACGGTGCACGGGTGGGCTCCTCGGGTACACATAGGTGGCACGGCGGGCGGCCGTCGACAGAGATACTGATCGTCTCCGCCCGCACGTAGAGAACGAGTGAAACGCGTGGACCTCATCCCCCCGGCCGCCGCCGACGCCTATGCTGCCGCGCCGCTGCTGAACTGCCTGCTGCGGGAGGTCGCCGAGGCGCTCCCGGGCTCCGGCGAGCCGCGCACGCACCGGCTGCCCAGCGGCCGCCTGCTGCGGGTGCGGGGCGAGCGGCGGCCCGCGGCACCCGAGGTGCACACCGGCGGCCGCTGGCACCGCATCGGCCACACCGAACTCGTCAAGCTCGTCGCCGACGAGCTGACCCGCCACACCGGCCTGCCCAACCACGAGCTGCCGGCCGAGATGATCGACAGCCGGGACGCGGTGGCCGCCCTGCTCACTGCACGCGCGCGGGCGACGCCGCCGACCGACCCGTATCTGCTCTCCGAGCAGTCCCTGCTCACCGGCCACCCCTACCACCCCGCCCCGAAGGCGCGCGGCGGCGGCCCGGCCGCCGGCTGGCTGCCCTACGCGCCCGAGGCGCACGCCCGCTTCCCGCTGACGCTGCTCGGCGTGCGCGAGGACACGGTCGTCGAGGAGGGCGACACCTCCGCCCTGGACGCCCTCGGCGAGGCCCCGCCCGGCTACCGGCTGCTGCCCGCGCACCCCTGGCAGCTCGACCTCGTGGACCTCACGGACGCCTTCGCCGACGGCCGGCTGATCCGGCTGGGCACGACCGGCTTCGACGCCTGGCCCACGGCCGCGATCCGCACCCTGTACGCCCCTGAGCGCGACCTCTTCCTGAAGTTCAGCCTGGACGTGCGCATCACCAACGACATCCGGCGCCTGTGGCGTCACGACCTGGCCAAACTCCGGCGGACCGACGCGGCCGCGTCCCGCGCCTTCGCGACCGGCCCCGCGGCCTGGCTGTCCGACCGCGGCTACCGCACCGCCGACTTCGCCTTCGAGGAACTGGCGGTCCTGGTCCGCGACGGCTTCCAGGGGCACCTCCGCCCCGGTGCCACCCCGCTGCTCGCCGCCGGGCTGGTGGAGGGCTTCGAGGGCGCCCCGTCCGGCGGTGCGGCCTGGTGGGAGGCGTATCTGCGAGCCGTCGTACCGCCCGCCCTCGCGGCCTTCGCCGACCACGGGGTCGTACTCGAAGCGCACCTGCAGAACACGCTGGTCGCCGTGGACGCCGACGGCATGCCCGTGCAGGCGCTGTTCCGGGACGCGGAGGGCGTGAAGCTGCTGGCCGACGTGGAGCGGGCGGCCGGGTGGGAGCGGCTGGTGTACACGCTCGTCGTGAACCACCTGTGCGAGGTCGCGGCCGTCCTCGCCGAGCGTCGGCCCGGCCTGGACCCCTGGCCTGCCGTACGCCGGGAACTGGCCCGGCACGACCTCCCCGAGATCACGGCCCTGCTCACCGCACCCACCCTCCCCGGCAAGACCAACCTGCTGCTGCGCTGGACCGAGGCGGACGGCGCGGACGCCCGCTACCTGCCGCTGCCCAACCCACTGGCACCGTGAGCCCTGACATACCCTGGCGGGTGTGCTGCGCGAAGTGACTGCTGTTCGATACGTGACCCCGCTGCGGTCCGGCGGCTCCGTGCCCGGCGTCGTCGAGGCCGACGACCTGGGGACGTATGTCGTGAAGTTCACCGGCTCCGCGCAGGGCCGCAAGGCGCTGGTCGCCGAGGTGATCGTCGGCGAGCTGGCCCGCGCGCTCGGGCTGCGCTTCCCCGAACTGGTCCTGGTGCACTTCGACCCGGCGATCGCCGACAGCGAGCCCCACCAGGAGGTGCGCGAGCTGCACAGCGCCAGCGCGGGCCTCAACCTCGGCATGGACTATCTGCCGGGCGCCCGGGACTTCACCCCGGAGGTCGCCAAGAGCTTCCCGGTCGACTCCGTGGAGGCGGGCCGGATCGTCTGGCTCGACGCGCTGACCGTCAACGTGGACCGTACGGTGCACAGCTCGAACCTCATGGTGTGGCCCACCCTCGGGGTCGCGCCGCCGCGCCTGTGGCTGATCGACCACGGCGCCGCACTCGTCTTCCACCACCGCTGGGACGGCACGGACCCCGCCAAGCGGTACGACTTCCGCCACCACGCCCTCGGCCACTACGCCCCCGACGTCCGGGCCGCCGACACGGAGCTGGTCCCCAAGGTGACGCTCGACCTGCTGCGCGAGGTCACCGCGGCCGTCCCCGACGCCTGGCTCACGGACCACGCCACCCCCGACGAGGCACGCGAGGCGTACGTGGCGTACCTCCACGCGCGCGTGCAGGCGTCGGCGGACTGGCTGCCCACCGATTTCCCCACCCGGGAGGAACTCGCCGCCGAGGAGGCCCTCCGGGCGGCGAAGAACCAGAGAGGACGTCCCGCGTGGCTCAAGCAGGTCCCCGATCTGCACGGCAAGCCCGCGGCGGAACAGGATTGGTCGGTGCACCTCGGATGAGCCCCGCGAGCCCCGTCGTACAGATCGAGTACTGCACCCAGTGCCGTTGGCTGCCCCGCGCGGCCTGGCTGGCGCAGGAGCTGCTCACCACCTTCGAGCAGGAGCTGGGCGAGCTGTCCCTCAAGCCCGGCACCGGCGGCGTCTTCGTCGTCCGGGTGGACGACGAGGTGGTCTGGGACCGGCGCGAGCAGGGCTTCCCGGAGCCCACGGCCGTGAAGCAGGCCGTACGCGACCGAGTGGCCCCGGGAAAGTCCCTGGGCCACTCGGACAAGGCGGTTCAGGAGTAGGTCAGCCCTTGAGCTGCTCGTACGCGGGCAGCGTGAGGAAGTCCGCGTAGTCGTCGTCCAGCGACACTTCGAGCAGCAGGTCATGGGCCTGCTGCCAGTGGCCGGCGGCGAACGCCTCCTCGCCCAACTCCGCGCGGATGTCGGCGAGTTCCTCGGCGGCGACCTTGCGGGCCAGCTCCGGGGTGGCGAGTTCACCGTTCTCGAACTCGACGCCCGCGTTGATCCACTGCCAGATCTGCGAGCGGGAGATCTCCGCGGTGGCCGCGTCCTCCATGAGGTTGAAGATGGCGACCGCGCCGAGCCCGCGCAGCCAGGCCTCGATGTAACGGATGCCGACCTGGACGGCGTTGACCAGTCCGTTGTACGACGGCTTGGCGTCCAGCGAGTCGATGGCGATGAGGTCGGCGGCCTCGACGTGGACGTCCTCGCGCAGCCGGTCCTTCTGATGGGGCTTGTCGCCGAGGACCTTGTCGAAGGACTCCATGGCGATCGGCACCAGGTCGGGGTGGGCGACCCAGGAGCCGTCGAAGCCGTCGGCGGCCTCGCGGTCCTTGTCGGCGCGGACCTTCTCGAAGGCCACCTTGTTGACCTCGGCGTCCCGGCGGGACGGGATGAACGCCGCCATGCCGCCGATCGCGTGCGCGCCGCGCTTATGGCAGGTGCGGACGAGGAGTTCGGTGTACGCGCGCATGAATGGGGCCGTCATCGTGACCAGGTTGCGGTCCGGGAGGACGAACTTGGCGCCGCCGTCACGGAAGTTCTTGACGATGGAGAAGAGGTAGTCCCAGCGGCCGGCGTTCAACCCGGAGGCGTGGTCGCGGAGTTCGTAGAGGATCTCCTCCATCTCGTACGCCGCCGTGATCGTCTCGATGAGGACGGTGGCGCGGATGGTGCCCTGCGGGATGCCGACGTAGTCCTGCGCGAAGACGAACACGTCGTTCCACAGCCGGGCTTCGAGGTGCGACTCGGTCTTCGGGAGGTAGAAGTACGGGCCCTTGCCGAGGTCGAGCAGCCGCTGCGCGTTGTGGAAGAAGTAGAGGCCGAAGTCGACGAAGGCGCCGGGGACCTGGGAGCCGCCGGCGTCGACGAGGTGGCGCTCGCCCAGGTGCCAGCCGCGCGGGCGCATGACGACCGTCGCGAGCTCCTCGTCCGGGCGCAGGGCGTACGACTTGCCGGACCTCTCGTCCGTGAAGTCGATGTTCCGGGTGTAGGCGTCGGCGAGGTTGACCTGGCCGAGGACCACGTTCTCCCAGGTCGGTGCCGAGGCGTCCTCGAAGTCCGCGAGCCAGACCTTGGCGCCCGAGTTGAGGGCGTTGATGGTCATCTTGCGGTCGGTGGGGCCGGTGATCTCGACGCGGCGGTCGTTCAGGGCGGCGGGGGAGGGGGCGACCTTCCAGGAGTCGTCCGCACGGATCGCGGCCGTCTCCGGGAGGAAGTCGAGGGTGGAGGTGCGGGCGATCTCGGCGCGGCGCTCGGCACGGCGGGCGAGGAGTTCGTCACGCCGGGGCGTGAACCGGCGGTGCAGCTCGGCCACGAAGGCGAGGGCCGCGTCGGTGAGGACCTCCTCCTGCCGGGGCAGGGGCTCGGCGTCGACGATGGCCAGCGGGGACGGCGCTGGTGCGGACATGAGCTGTCACTTCCTTCAGCGAGCGTGGCACCGGGTGCCAGTCGAACCGGGTACGGCGAGGAACGCCCCCGGAGCGGTAGGGCGCTTCTGATCTGTGGATACTAGTTTCCTCATCGTGGAAGTTCAATGGTTTGTTGATGTCGAGATTCTCCGAGTCGAGGAAACGTGGCGCTCAGTGCCACCCCGTTCACTCAAGGTGGTGCAGGTCCGCGACGGTGTCGATGTCGTAGGGCCGGGCGATGTCACCGCACTCGACGAGCGCGACTTGTGCGGCGTGTTCCTTCAGATACGCGCGTGCCCCCCGGTCCCCGGTCGCAGTCGCGGCGATCCCCGCCCAGTGCGCGGACCCGAACAGCACGGGATGCCCGCGTACGCCGTCGTAGGCGGCCGAGACGAGCGCCGTCTCGCCGGTGTACGCGGCGCGCACCCGTGCGAACGCCTCCGCCCCGATACCGGGCTGGTCGACGAGCGACACCAGTGCCGCCCGCGCGCCCGTGCCGGAGAGCGACTCGAGACCGGCTCGAAGCGAGGACCCCATACCGCCGGCCCATTCCGGGTTCTCGACGAGCACGCACCCGTCGAGATCGGCCCGCCGCCGTACGTCGTCGGCGGCGGCCCCCAGCACCACGTGCACGCGCGTGCAGCCCGCCGCGCGCAGGACGCTCACCGCGTGTTCCACCAGTGGCCTGCCGCGATGATCCAGCAGCGCCTTGGGCCGCCCGCCGAGCCGACGCCCGCCGCCCGCGGCGAGCAGGAGTCCGGCGATCTGGTCCTCGTTGTCCGTCATGCGTCCTGCATACCCGACGCCCGGGGGAGTGGCCGGTTTCGAGGGGCTGAATTTCGGTCCGCGCAGTGGCGCGGCGCGCCCGGGGTGGCGTTTACTGACCCGCGTCCCCCGGCGCCCGACCAGCGTCACGGGGCTGTTTCGGGCGGGATCACGAGGTGGGGCGCACGACGGGGTGCGCCGGGGGGAGAGCTGTGTTGCGGAGCTTGGGGCAGAGGCCGGTGAGCGGCAGCGACGAGGACGATCCGAGAGTGGCGGGACTGCGCGCCGCGGTCTCCCGGCTGCGCCGCGAACTCGCCGCGCACCCGGCCGAGTTCCCCGACCGGGCGATCGCCGAGGACGAGCTGGCGGCACTGGCCGCGATGACGACCGACGGCGCCCCGGAGATCCCGCGACTGCGCCGCTCACTGCTGCTGATCGCGGGCGCGATCGGCTCGGTCAGCGCGCTGTCGCGGGGGCTGGCGGAGGTGCGGGACGCGGTGGAGCTGTTCGGGGGGCCGGGGCGGGGCTGAGGCTCGGCCGGATTCCCGCAGGGCTCTGGCTGGCCGGCGGATTCACGCAGGGCTCTGGCTGGCCAGTGCCTCCGAGAGTTCCGTCGCCACCTGCTGGAGCACCGGCACGATCTTGTCCGTGGCCGACTCGGTGACGCGGCCCGCCGGGCCTGAGATGGAAATCGCCGCTGCCGTGGGGGAGTTGGGCACGGACACCGCGAGGCAGCGGACGCCGATCTCCTGCTCGTTGTCGTCGACCGCGTACCCGAGCTGCCGTACGTCGGCCAGCGCCGCGAGGAAGCCGTCCGGGGTGGTGATCGTCTTCTCCGTCGCGGCCGGCATGCCGGTACGGGAGAGCAGCGCGCGCACCTCGGCGTCCGGGACGTCGGCGAGGAGGGCCTTGCCGACGCCGGTGGAGTGCGGCAGGACACGGCGGCCGACCTCGGTGAACATGCGCATCGAGTGCTTGGACGGCACCTGGGCGACGTAGACGATCTCGTCGCCGTCGAGCAGGGCCATGTTCGCCGTCTCGCCGGTCTCCTCGACCAGCCGGGCGAGGTAGGGGCGGGCCCAGGTGCCGAGCAGCCGGGAGGCCGACTCGCCGAGGCGGATCAGGCGGGGGCCGAGGGCATAGCGGCGGTTGGGCTGCTGGCGGACGTATCCGCAGGCCACGAGCGTGCGCATGAGGCGGTGGATGGTGGGCAGTGGCAGCCCGCTGGTCGCGGAGAGCTCGCTGAGGCCGACCTCGCCGCCCGCGTCCGCCATCCGCTCCAGCAGATCGAAGGCGCGCTCGAGGGACTGGACCCCGCCGCCGGCGGACTTGGCGGAGTCGGTGGTGCTGGCGCTGGACGTCGGCACGGCGCGTTCCTTTCGGGACCTGGCAGGAAGGGCAGAAGCCTACCCGGCAGTCGGTTGACTCCCTTGTTGTGCGTAGCTACGTTCTGCCTGTCGGAATTCTAATTCCGCTTTATGGAAACGTCCAGAGTGTGGGCGCCAAGGGTGCTGTGGGGAAGTGTGCCCTTGACGGCGCGAGAACGGGAGTGAAGACTCCTTCAACAGAAAGTTGAATTCCGTTACGCGGAAGTAAACCGGTGTCAGAGAGGGGTTCGGGTGTCCGACGCTGAACTGGTGCTGCGCTCGACGCGCGTCATCACTCCGGAAGGGACGCGCGCCGCCTCGGTCGCGGTCGCCGCCGGCAAGATCACGGCCGTACTCCCGTACGACGCCGAAGTACCCGCCGGCGCCCGCCTGGAGGACGTCGGCGACCACGTCGTCCTGCCCGGCCTGGTCGACACCCACGTGCACGTCAACGACCCCGGCCGCACCGAGTGGGAGGGCTTCTGGACCGCCACGCGCGCGGCGGCGGCCGGCGGCATCACGACCCTCGTCGACATGCCCCTCAACTCCCTCCCGCCGACCACCACGGTCGACCACCTCCGCACCAAGAAGGACGTCGCCGCCGACAAGGCGCACATCGACGTCGGCTTCTGGGGTGGCGCCCTGCCGGACAACGTCAAGGACCTGCGGCCGCTGCACGAGGCCGGGGTCTTCGGCTTCAAGGCGTTCCTGTCGCCGTCCGGCGTGGACGAGTTCCCGCACCTGGACCAGGACCGGCTCGCCCAGTCCCTGGCCGAGATCGCCTCCTTCGGCGGCCTGCTGATCGTGCACGCCGAGGACCCGCACCACCTGGAGGCGGCCCCGCAGCAGGGCGGCCCCAAGTACGCCGACTTCCTGGCCTCCCGCCCGCGCGACGCCGAGGACACGGCGATCGCCCAACTCATCGCCCAGGCCAAGCGGTTGGACGCGCGCGTGCACGTCCTGCACCTGTCGTCGAGCGACGCCCTCCCGCTCGTCGCCGCGGCCAAGGCCGAAGGCGTCCGCCTGACGGTCGAGACCTGCCCCCACTATCTGACCCTGACGGCCGAGGAAGTCCCGGACGGCGCCAGCGAGTTCAAGTGCTGTCCGCCCATCCGCGAGTCCGCCAACCAGGACCTGCTCTGGCAGGCGCTGGCCGACGGCACCATCGACTGCGTCGTCACCGACCACTCCCCGTCCACGGCCGACCTGAAGACCGACGACTTCGCGACGGCGTGGGGCGGCATCTCGGGCCTCCAGCTGAGCCTGGCGGCGGTCTGGACGGAGGCCCGCAAGCGCGGCCACGGGCTGGAGGACGTCGTCCGCTGGATGTCCACGCGCACCTCGGAGTTGGTCGGCCTGGACCAGAAGGGCGCCATCGAGGCCGGCCGCGACGCCGACTTCGCCGTCCTCGCACCCGACGAGACGTTCACCGTCGACCCGGCAGAACTCCAGCACCGCAACCGCGTGACGGCGTACGCGGGCAAGACCCTGTACGGCGTCGTGAAGTCGACCTGGCTGCGCGGCGAACGCATCGTCGCGGACGGCGAGTTCACGGACCCGAAGGGCCGACTCCTCACCCGCACCCCCTGACTCTCACCACCGCACCCCCTGGCTCTCACCACCGCAAACCCTGACTCTCACCACCGCACCCGCAGCGGCCGACTCTTCAGAAAGGCATTCTTCGTGACGGCGATTCCGAGTTTCACCGGCGATGCGCACCCGTACGGCGGCGGTGACCCGTACGCCGACTACCGCACCGCCGACTTCCCCTTCACCCAGTACGCCGACCTCGCCGCCCGGCAGCTCGGCGCCGGAGTCATCGCCGCCAACGACGAGTTCTTCGCCCAGCGCGAGAACCTGCTGCTGCCCGAGCGCGCCGAGTTCGACCCCGAGCACTTCGGGCACAAGGGCAAGATCATGGACGGCTGGGAGACGCGGCGCCGCCGCGGCGCGTCCGCCGAGCACCCGTGGCCGACGGCCGAGGACCACGACTGGGCACTGGTCCGCCTCGGCGCGCCCGGCGTGATCCGCGGGATCGTCGTCGACACGGCCCACTTCCGCGGCAACTACCCGCAGGCGGTGTCGGTCGAGGGCACGTCGGTGGCGGGTTCGCCCTCCCCGGAGGAACTCCTCGGCGACGACGTGAAGTGGACGACGCTGGTCCCGCGCACGCCGGTGGGCGGCCACGCGGCCAACGGCTTCGAGGTGGCGGTCGAGCAGCGCTTCACGCACCTGCGCGTCAACCAGCACCCGGACGGCGGCATCGCGCGCCTGCGCGTGTACGGCGAGGTCGTCCCCGACCCCGAGTGGCTGTCGGTCCTCGGCACCTTCGACGTGGTCGCCCTGGAGAACGGCGGCCGGGCCGAGGACGCCTCCAACCTCTTCTACTCCCCGGCGTCGAACACCATCCAGCCGGGCCGCTCCCGCAAGATGGACGACGGCTGGGAGACCCGCCGCCGCCGCGACCAGGGCAACGACTGGATCCGCTACCGCCTGGTGGCCCAGTCCCAGATCCGCGCGATCGAGATCGACACGGCGTATCTGAAGGGCAACAGCGCGGGCTGGGCGTCGGTGTCGGTCCAGGACGGCGAGACGGGTGCCTGGCAGGAGATCCTGCCCCGCACCCGCCTCCAGCCCGACACCAACCACCGTTTCGTCCTCCCGGCCCCGGCGATCGGCACCCACGCGCGCGTGGACATCTTCCCGGACGGCGGCATCTCGCGGCTGCGGTTGTTCGGGTCGCTGACGGAGACCGGCGCGGCGACGCTGCGGGCGAGGCATCAGGAGCTGGGCGGCTGACCCGCTGCTCTTCTCTGTGTGAACGCCGGACGGTCCGACTCACTCAGCCCGTCCGGCGTTTGCGGCCTCACGCCGCATGCCCCCCGTCCACAGCGAACTCCGCACCGGTCACGTACTCCGCCCCCGCCAGATACGCGACCGTCCCCGCCACTTCCTCCGCCGTCCCGAACCGCCCCAGCGCCGTCATCGCCGCCTGCCCCGCCGCATACGGCCCGTCCGCCGGGTTCATGTCGGTGTCCGTCGGCCCGGGATGCACGATGTTCGCCGTGATCCCCCGCCCGCCCAGCTCCCTGGCCAGCGCCTTCGTCAGCCCGACCAGCGCCGACTTGCTCATCGCGTAGAGCGTGCCGCCGGGCCCCGGCACCCGCTGGGTCATGCAGGTACCGATCGTGATGATCCGCCCGCCGGCCCCCATCACCGCTGCCGCTGCCTGCGAGGCCAGGAACACCCCGCGCACATTCACGGCCAGCACCCGGTCCACGTCGGCGAGCGACAGCCCTTCCAGCGGCCCCAGCACCCCCACACCCACGTTGTTCACCAGCACGTCCAGGCGACCGCCGAGCGCCTCCGCCGCACCCGCCACGGCCCCCGCCGCCTCCTGCGGGTCCGCCGAGTCCGCCCGCAGGGCGACCGCACGCCGCCCCAGCGCTTCGACACGCCGTACGACGTCCTCCGCCGCCTCCTTGCCGTTCGCGTACGTCAGCGCCACGTCCGCGCCCTCCCGCGCGAGCCGCAGTACCGTCGCCGCCCCGATCCCCCGGCTCCCACCGGTGACGAGGGCGACCTTGCCGTGCAGAGTTCCGTCAGTCGTTGTCATGCCTCCATCTCAGCGGTGCGCACCCGCGCGTGCTGGCGGCGAACGGACACCGAACTCGCACCCCGGAACCCGAACCCGGAACTCTTCCCTCCGCCTCCCGCGTTCTCCTCCCGTGACCCTTCAGCAAGACATCGTCGGCAACGCCATGCAGATGGCGGTCGTCAGCCTCCAGCCCGGCCAGACCGTGTACTGCGAGGCCGGAAAGTTCCTGTTCAAGACCACGAACGTCACCATGGAGACCCGCCTGAGCGGCCCGTCGAACCCCGGCGGACAGCAGCCCCAGGGCGGCGCCGGCGGCATGGGCGGCATGCTCCGCCAGGCCATGGGCACCGCCATGCAGGTGGGCCAGCGCGCCCTCGCGGGCGAGTCCCTGGCGTTCCAGTACTTCACGTCCACCGGCGGCGAGGGCACCGTCGGCTTCGCGGGCGTCCTGCCCGGCGAGATGCGCGCCCTGGAGCTGGACGGCACGCGCGCGTGGTTCGCGGAGAAGGACGCGTTCGTCGCCGCCGAGTCCACCGTCGACTTCGGTATCGCCTTCCAGGGCGGCCGGACCGGCCGCAGCGGCGGCGAGGGCTTCATCCTGGAGAAGTTCACCGGCCGCGGCACCGTGATCATCGCCGGCGCCGGAAACTTCATCGACCTCAACCCGGCCGACTTCGGCGGCCGCATCGAGGTCGACACCGGCTGCGTCGTCGCCTTCGAGGAGGGCATCCAGTACGGCGTCCAGCGCGTCGGCGGCCTCAACCGCCAGGGCCTGATGAACGCCGTGTTCGGCGGCGAGGGCCTCTCCCTGGCCACCCTGGAGGGCAACGGACGCGTCATCCTCCAGTCCCTGACCATCGAGAGCCTCGCCAACGCCCTGAAGAAGGCGCAGGGCGGCGACAAGCAGGGCCCGACGGGCGGCCTGTTCTCCACGCACGCGGGCTGAGGCCGCGCGGCGCCACCGATGAGTTGCGGGTGCCGGTGGGGTCTGAGCTGATGACAACAGACCCCACCCACGAGAGAAGGCACCCGCCATGGGCAAGCTCGTCTCCCAGATCTTCGTCAGCCTCGACGGCGTCTACCAGGCCCCCGGCGGCCCCGAGGAGGACCCCAGGGGCGGCTTCGAGCAGGGCGGCTGGATGGTCCCGTACGACGACGAGGACTTCGGCCGCTTCGTCACCGAGGTCTTCGGCCAGGTCGGCGCGTTCCTCCTCGGCCGTCGTACGTACGACATCTTCGCCGCGTACTGGCCGAAGGTGACCGACCCCGACAACCTCATCGCCGACCGGCTCAACGCCCTGCCGAAGTATGTCCCCTCGGCCACGCTCACCGCCCCCGAGTGGCACAACACCACCGTGATCGGCGGCGACCTCGCCAAGGAGATCACCGCCCTCAAGGAGCGCACCGACGGCGAGCTCCAGGTCCACGGCAGCGGAGCCCTCGTGCAGTCCCTGCTGAACCTGGACCTGATCGACACCTTCCACGTGATCACCGTCCCGGTCGTCCTGGGCGCCGGCCGCCGCCTCTTCGCCGAGGGCAGCCTCCCGACCGCCTTCGCGCACCGCGGCGGGCTCATCACCTCCAAGGGCGTCTCCATCCAGACGTACGACAAGGCGGGCCGCCCCGAGTACGGCACGTTCGACCTCCCGGAAAACGCCTAGCCCCAGTTCAGCCACGCGGGTACGGTGATCGCTCCACGTGCGAGCCACCGACGTCTCCACACCCCAGACGGAGACCGGGAGAGCCGCACCGATGTCCTCGATCGCCGTACCCGGCGCCCTCGCGCCGCGCCGCACCTGGCTGACCGACCTGCCGGTCCTGCTCGTGGCGGTCGTGTGGGGCGCGAGCTATCTCGCCGCCAAGGACATCACCACCGCGCGGACCGTGATCGCGGTCCTGGTGCTGCGCTTCGCGATCGTCCTGCCGGTCCTGGCCGTCGCCGGACGGCGCGCGCTGCGCGCCCTGAGCGCCGCCCAGTGGCGGGGTGCCGGGGTGCTCGGGCTGATCCTCAGCGGGATCTTCCTGCTGGAGACGTACGGCGTCGTCCACACCTCGGCGACCAACGCCGGCCTCATCATCAGCCTCACCATGATCTTCACGCCGCTCGCCGAGGCCGCCGTCACCCGCACCCGCCCCTCGCGGGCCTTCCTCGGCGCCGCCGCCCTCTCCGTGCTCGGCGTCGTCCTGCTCACCCAGGGCGGCGGCTTCACCCCGCCCTCCCTCGGCGACCTGCTCATGCTGCTCGCCGCGCTCGCCCGGACCGTCCACGTGCTCGCCATGTCCCGTATCAAGGCGGTGGAGGGCGCCGACGCCCTGTCCCTGACCACCGTCCAACTCGGCGCCGCCGTGGCGGTGTTCGCGCTGCTGTCGACCGGCGCCGACGCCACGCCGTGGGGGACGGCCGCGGACTTCGGGCCGCGGGAGTGGGCCGGGCTGCTGTTCCTGTCCGCGTTCTGCACGCTCTTCGCGTTCTTCGTGCAGATGTGGGCGGTCCGCCGCACCTCCCCGTCCCGGGTCAGCCTGCTGCTCGGCACCGAGCCCCTGTGGGCCGCCCTCGCGGGCATCGCCCTGGGCGGCGAACACCTCGGCGCGCTCGGTCTCGCGGGCGGTGCGCTGGTGCTTGTGGGGACCGCGTGGGGGCGCAGGGCCGCAAGTTAACTCCCGGAAAACTCATCGGACTTGACGGGAAAATCTCCGGAGTTGTCATTGACATGCCACTGTCTACGCGCGTCATCATGAGCGCATGAGATTCCCCCCACGAATCACTCGCATCGGCGCCGCAGCCGCCGTCCTGTCCGCTCTCCTCGTCGGCGGAACCGTCGCCACGGCTTCCCCCGCGGCCGCAGCGGTCGGCAGCATCTGTTACGGCGACCTGCCCTCCCAGGCGTACGACACCCTGAGGCTGATCGACCAGGGCGGCCCCTACCCGTACTCCCAGGACGGCGCCGTCTTCCAGAACCGGGAAGGCGTCCTGCCCTCGCAGTCCACCGGGTACTACCACGAGTACACGGTCAAGACGCCCGGCTCCTCCACGCGCGGCGCGCGCCGCATCGTGACGGGTGAGGAGTACCAGGAGGACTACTACACCGCGGACCACTACGCCACGTTCGACCTGATCGACTACGGCTGCTGAGCCGACGGGTCGAAACCCCCACCGAGGCGTCGAGGAACAGTGCGACCAGCCGGAGGTCCGGTCCGCGTTCAGCCGGACTTCCGGCTCTCCGCGGCGGCGAACAGCGCGATCGCCAGCACCACCAGGGCGATGCTCGCGTAGAGCTCGTGGCCGTCGAGGAAGCCCAGCTTCTGCACGAGTCCCCAGTGCCAGTCGGTGAACTCGTTCACGAGGCCGGCGACGCCCTGCACCAGGGCGAGAAATCCGATCAGTTCCAGCAAGTGCTTCATGGCACGACCCTCGCCCCGCGGTCCCCCCACAGTCATCGGCCGCGGGGCGAGCCACGTCCGCCGGAAGTACCCGGAGCGCGCGACCCCGCCACGCCGAAAGTCGCCTCTCCCGCGACTTTGGTAGGTGATGCCGTCCGCGTGGAGGTGCCGCCGGGATTCCGTGCGTAGATTTGTCGACCGTGAGCGGTGACAAGCAGACGGCGGTGCCCCAGTTCTTCGCGGGCCGGCGCTGGCTGCTGCCCTCAGCCGTCCTGAACGAACTCGACCCGGACGCCGACCGCGCCGGCCGCCGGCCCCGGCGCACCGCCCGCGACTGGCTCGTCGACTTCAGCTGCTTCGTCGTCGCCGTGACCATCGGCCTGATCGGCGCGGACAGCCTGGCCCGCAACCCCCACGTCTCCGAGAACCTCGCCCATCTCGACCAGCTGATCGGCGCGGTCGCCTGCGGCGCGGTCTGGCTGCGCCGCCGCTGGCCGCTCGGCCTCGCCGTCGCGACGGTCCCCGTGGGGCTGGTCTCGGACACCGCGGGCGGCGCCTGTCTGATCGCCCTGTTCACCCTCGCCGTGCACCGGCCCTTCCGGTACGTGGCCTGGCTGGGCGGCATCAACATCGCGCTGATCCCGCTCTACTACTGGATGCGCCCCGACGTCGACCTGCCGTACCTCGCCTCGGTCGTCATGACCGTGCTGATGGTCGCGGTGGTGGTCGCCTGCGGTCTGGTCGTGCGCTCCAAGCGGCAGCTCATGCTGAGCCTCCGGGACCGCGCCCGGCGCGCCGAGACCGAGGCCCGGTTGCGCGCCGAGCAGGCGCAGCGGCTGGCCCGCGAGGCCATCGCCCGCGAGATGCACGACGTCCTCGCCCACCGGCTGACCCTGCTCAGCGTGCACGCGGGCGCGCTGGAGTTCCGGCCCGACGCACCCCAGGAGGAGGTCGCCCGGGCGGCCGGCGTGATCCGGGAGAGCGCCCACGAGGCCCTCCAGGACCTGCGGGAGATCATCGGCGTCCTGCGGGCGGGCGACCAGGACGACACGGGCCGCCCGCAGCCCACCCTCGCCGCCCTCGACGCGCTGGTCGCCGAGTCCCGCGAGGCCGGCATGAAGGTCGTCCTCGACACCCGCGTCACCGACCCCGCGGTCGTCCCCGCCTCCGTCGGCCGCACCGCCTACCGCATCGCCCAGGAGGGCCTCACCAACGCCCGCAAACACGCCCCCGGCACCGAGGTCACCGTCTCCGTCGAAGGCGCCCCCGGAGAGGGCCTCACCATCTCCGTCCACAACCCGGCACCCGACGGCGAGGTGGCCCCCGTACCCGGCTCCGGCCAGGGCCTGATCGGCCTGACCGAACGAGCCACCCTGGCCGGCGGCCGACTGGAACACGGCCCGGAGGGGGACGGGGGCTTCGGGGTACGGGCCTGGCTGCCCTGGGGGTGAGGGAGGAGCCGGTGACACTCTGCCGACGCCTCGTTCCCGCTCCCCGGGCTCGCCTCGTGCCGCACCGACCAGCCCCGATGCGCCCCAACTCCGCCCCGTCCACGACCAGGTGACGTCCCATCAACACCCCCTTCGCCGCCCTTCGAACCCGCTAGCGTGGTCCGCTGTGCGGTACTTGGGGCCGATGCGGCGGGCCGGTGATCACAGGGGTGCTGTCGGTCGGCTCCGGGACCGAGGAGGGCGAGCGTCGGCTCAACGGCGTCCTCGCGTCGTACTGGACTCAGGCCGCGCCACGGCGGCCGGAACGGACGATCTGAAGTGCCGCAGCACGCCTATGACTTGCACGCACTGATCTACGAGGTCCAGCAGAGCGCGCGCCAGGGGCTGAACGACGCCCAGGACATGGTCCGGCTCACCTCCCTGGTGCTCGACCATCTGGGCTGCGCCTCGGGCCGCGAGGCGTACGACATGCTGTACGAGGACTGGAAGGCGCTGCCCCGGGGCACCACGATGTCCGGTCTGCGCGCGGGGCAGATCATCAGCATCCTTCCCCACCTGATGTTCGACCGGCCGGTCGCCGACGCGGGGCGGCACCGGGAACTCCTGGACGAGGCACGGAAGTACGGGCCGCAGGAACAGGCCTGGCAGGCCGGCGTCCTGGGGGCGAGCGGCATGCAGGCGATGCAGCACCTGGGCGATCCCGCGGAGTTGGAGGCGTCGCTGGCCCGTCTGGAGGCGTCCCGCGACATGCTGCCGCCCGGCAGCCCCCAGCGGGACGCGGTCGAGGTGTCCCATGCCGCAGCCCGTATCCACCTGGCCCAACTCGGCGGCGGCGAGGACGACTTCGACTCCGCCGTCGAGGACCTGGCCCGGCTCGCCGACTCCCCGGCCTTAGGCGAACAGCAGCGCGTGGTCCTGGCCGTGCAGCTGGCCGGATACCGCGCCCACCAGGCCACCCGGCGCGAGGACGAGGACGAACTCGCCCTGCGAATCAGGGAGATGGAGTCCACCCTGGCGCAACTGTCGCCGAACCAGATGGACCGGCCCAACCTGGAGGCCTACCTCGACGCCGCCCGCGGCAACCTGCTGGTCCTCCGTGCCCGCCGTACCGGCGAAGACCTCACCGCGGCGGACTTCCCGCCCGCGACTCCCCTGGACGAGGTGCGACGGCAACTCGGACCGGTCCCGGAGAACACGCGGATCGACCGGCTCGGCGACGTCGGTCTCACCCGTGCGACGCGCGCCATGCTCGCCGGCGACCACCGGGGCACCGTCGAGGCGCTCGCCCTGGTCGAGGAGGCCATGGACCTGCTGGAGCCCGACGACGAACGGTGGCTGCGCAACGCCGGCACCCTCGGCATGGCCCACTGCATGCTCGCCATGAACGCCATCGCCCCCCGCGCCGACTGCCCCCACCTCCTGGACCAGGGCATCTCCTGGCTGCGGCACACCCACAAGCTGACCGGCGGACCGGATCACCCGATCTGGGGGAACACCGGGATGGCGCTCGCCATGGCGTACCGGGTGCGCGGCGACTACCTGCATCCACGCGACCGCCACGCCAAGCGCCGCAACCACGAGGAGTCCCGGCGCGTCGGCCTCGACGCGCTGCGGTCCGCGGCCTGGCAGGGCATCCTCCAGTCCGGTACCGCCCACGCCGCCCAGACCGCCCGGCGGGCCGGCGAGAACGCGCTCGACGTGGCCCGCTGGTGCATCGCCGACGGCGCCCACGCCGACGCCGTCCGCGCCCTCGACGCCGGACGCGGACTCGCCCTGCATGCCGCGACGGTGGCGACCACCGTGCCCGACCTGCTGGCCGCCGCGGGGCAGCCGGAACTCGCCGACGAATGGCGCCGTGCCGGGGCCGTGGTCGCACCCCAGCCGGAGGCCGGGCTGACCCTCGCGGGGCAGCTGCCCGTCTCCGGCCCGTCCAGCCGGTTACGCCGCCGGGTCCTTAAGGTGCTCTCCGCGTCCCCGCTGCGGCAGCGGCTGCTGGACGCGCCCTCCCCCGAGGAGATCGGCGCGGCCCTGCGCGCCATGGGGGCGACCGCTCTCGTCTACCTCGTCCCCGGCAGCGCGGAGGACGTGAGCCTGACGGACCGGGTGGTCTTCGGCCGGTACGCCGACGAAGGTCAGGCGCTCATCGTCTCGGCCGACGGCAGCACCCGGGCCCTGCCCTTGCCCCGACTCCTCGTCGAGGCACCGGAGTTGGCCTCCTACCGTGCCACCGGCACCCCCGGCCGCGACGCCGGCGGCCCGCCCACCGACCCCACCCCCACCCTCACCCCGCCGCCCCGCCCGGAGGTGAGCCGGGCCGCCCTGGAACGGCTCTGCGACTGGGCCGGTACGGCGGTGATGGAACCGCTCCTCAAGCACCTCCCGCGCGGCTACGGCCGGGTCCCCTCCGTCGTGCTGGTGCCCATGGCGGAACTCGGCGCCGTGCCCTGGCACGCGGCCCGGATGCCCGGGAGGCACGGCCGTCGCGCCTGTCACGAGGCGGACATCTCCTATCTGCCCTCGGCCCGGCTGCTGTGCGAGGTGGCCGCCCGGCCCGCCACCCGGGTCAGGCAGGCCCTCGTCGTCGGCAACCCCACCCGCGACCTGCACCACGCGGGCGAGGAGGCCGAGGCCATCCACCGCGCCTTCCACCCGAAGGGCGAACTGCTGGGCCCCGGCCGGGCCACGCCTGCCGCCGTCACCGACTGGCTGCGCGGGCAGCGCGGCGGACTGCTGCATCTCGCCTGCCACGGCGTGGTGCGCCAGGGCGAGCGGCACAGCGCCTATCTCGCCCTGTCCGGCGGCGAGTTGGCGGCCGAGGAACTCACCGAGGGCAGCAGCCGCTTCCGGGAGCTGGAGCTGGTCGTCCTCGCCGCGTGCCGCACCAACGTGTCGGGGCGCGGCTACGACGAGGCGTACAGCCTGTCCACCGCGTTCCTCGTGGCCGGTGCCCGCTCGGTGATCGGCTCGCTGTGGCCGGTGCCCGACGAGGCGACCTCCCTGCTGATGTACATGACCCACCACTTCATGAGCCGCGACGGCCTCGCGCCCGGACCCGCCCTGCGCAGCGCGCAGTTGTGGATGCTGGACGACCACCGCACGGCCCCGCCCGGCATGCCGGCCCAACTCCAGGGCCGCGTCCGCCGGATCAGCGGAGCCGACCTGACCGCCTGGGCCGGCTTCACCCACCTGGGCTGGTGAACCGGGTTCAGGTGACCTGGGTGCGCACCACGACCTGGGCCGTTCCCCAGCGGCCCACATGGCCCGCCGGCCCGCCCGCGTCCCGCCTGTGCACCGGCGAAGTGAGCCGCAACAGGCCGCCGTCACCGCCCGCTTCGCTCTCGCGGGGCCCCGCGGCGGGGCCGGTGGGAGGCCAGGCGGGCAGCCGGAACGGGGCGAGGTTCAGCTCATTCTCGGTCACGATCACCTTCAGCCAGTCCCGCGCGAAGGCTCCCCGAAGCAACGCCCGCCCCGGCGGCAGCCGCAGCCACACCGGTTCTCCGTGCCGCGCTGAACCGGCCTTGCCGGGCGCGACGAACTCACCCTCGTACAGATGCGGCGAGCACGCGTAACCATCCGTCAGATCCAGTAATACGCACCACAGTTGACGGTGGGAGTCGTTGTGGACGCGGACCATCACCTGCGGCTCCCGGCCGTCCGGGGTGTACCCGCAGACGATCTCGCCGTCCGCGCAGTGCTCCACCCGCCCCGCGGAAGTGCCCTCGACGGTCACCCGGACCAGCGACGACAGCAGGGCGTCGGGATTGTGCAGCTCCAGGATGTGATGCCAACGGGCCAGATGTGCCAGGCAGTCGACGACCCGCTCCGCGTCCGCCCGCGTCCGCAACGGCAGATCGGGCACCGGATACCCGGCTCCGCCCGACACCCGAGCCCATCCGCCCGCCACGTCCACCCGCAAGGGCAGCCCCTCCCCGCCGTCGGCGAGCACCGGCACCGGCGCCATGGCCGCCGACAGCAGCCGTACGGCCCCGGCGTCCCCGGCGAGCGTCACGGCGGCGGGCGTGAACGCGAGCGCGGTCGGTGTCACCGGATGCGCCAAGTGCCGGTCGCGCGGCCCGGGTTGCCAGCCGTCCGGGTCCACCAGACAGGACTCGGGCAGCACATGGCGTACGACAACCTTGCGTGACGCGAGCCCGCCCATCAGAGTGAACTCCGCGCCGGCCGCCCGCAGCCCGTGCGCCCGGCCGCAGTTGACCTCCCAGCCGGACGTCGTGTGCCGCAGCAGGAACGGCCCGGCCGAGACCGGATCCCCCGACAGGAAGCCGCCGTTCTCCGGGCCACGCAGCTGGGGATGCTGGAACGGCGTCCTCGCGCGCACCCCCTCCTCTGCCAGCGCGTGCAGCGCGCCGTACGCGGCGGCGGGCCCCAGCCGGTCGAGCGCGCCCAGCAGCGCGTGACTGAAGTAGCCGCGGTACCGTCCGTCGATGTCGTTCTCGTGCGCGCGCTCGTCCGGACGGCAGGCCGCGAGCAGCACATGCCGCGCCGCCTCGGCATCCGCGCCGCCGGCCTCACGGACCCGGGCCGGGATCCGCCACCACGGTTGCCAGTCGACTCCCCGCCCCGTCCCGCCGGGCGGCCCGAAGCCGAGGTCGCGGGTGGCGCCGCCCGCGTGGCAGCAGTCGAGGACCGCGAGGACATGGCTGCCGTGCGCCGCGATGCCGTCGAGCAGCGCGCCGAGCTCGCTGTCCTGGAGCATCGGCCGGCCGCCCGGCCCCAGACTGTCCTGGCACACCAGCGCCTGCGCCCAGCCGGTCGCCTCGCGCGGATCGTCGGTGCGGTACTCGCTGCCGTGCCCGCTGAACCAGAACAGCGCGGTGTCGTCCCGCCCGCACTGCCCGAGATGCCGCTCCACGGCCGCCAGCACGGCCGCCCTGGAGGCCTCCTTGTCGTGCAGGGCCTTGACCACGGGCGTCAGCGCCCCGGTCTGCCGCCGCAGCCAACGCTCCGCTTCTCTCGCGTCGTTGACGCAGCCCCGCAGCCGATGGCGTCCGGGATAGTCGTCGATGCCCACGAACAAGGCGTACACGGTGCGCATACGGCGATCTTGCCAGCAATGACAGGGCGCATACGGGGCGTTCACGGGGCGTGAGCGGGTCGGATCCGCGCAACCCCCTGACCCGGCGGCGCGAAGCGAGTTGACTGGAGCGCACCGCTCGGCCGCCTCGCGCGGGCGCGGCACCGCGAACACCGGAAGGAACAGCAGCGTGAGCTTCGGGGGACCCAACAATCCGTACCAGCCGCCGTATCAACCACCACCGACGAACCCGTACCAGCCACCACCTCCCAACCCCGGTCCGTACGGCCCGCCTCCACCACCCCCGAACACCGGGCCCTACGTCCCGCCCCAGCCGTATCCGTACCCCAACCCCTACCCGTACCCCAATCCTTTCCCGCCGTACGTCCCGCGGCCGCGCCCGGGTGGCCTGCTGGGCGGTCTGCGCGGCGCCGAATGGCCGCCCCTGCGCGACCTGTTGCGCAGCGGACGGCAGCGGATGCACGGCTGCGCATGGCTGTTCCTGTTGCTGCCGTGCACCTGGTTCGTGGTGCCCGGCCTGATGGTGGCGTACGTGTTCGCCCGCTCGGCCCGCGTCAGGGCGCACCGCCTCTTCCCGCCGCGCGCCCACCGCCTCTACCACGACCCGCAGGTGACACGCCTTCAGAAGGCGCGGGCCCTGAGCGCGGCCGCCATGACCCTCGCCCTGCTCGTTGCCTACGGCAAGCCGGAGGACTTCGGCGAGGTCGAGCAGCAGTACGTGATTCGGCTCATGGTCACCCCGCCGCTGCTGCTCCTGAGCGCCCCCCTGGTGATCGCGGTGGTGTACCGCTGGGCGCCGCCGCACGCCAGGCCGTACATGGGTCAGCGGGTGCGCGCCGCGGGCAAGGCCGCCCTGTGGTACGTCGGCGCGGTGACGGCGATTTCCTTGATCATCAGCATATTCGCGCTGCTCGAATGGAAGGGACTGGCCACCGACGACGTGCCCTGGCTCGTCATCCCGTTCATGGTGTCCTTGTTCTGGCTGCTGTTCTTCCTGGCGTTCGCCACCGGCCCCGCCGTGCGCAGCGGTTTCAACTCCGCCGAGGTGCACGCGGCGCTGCCCGCCCTGCTCACCTGCGTGCTGGTCTGGGAGTTCGCGATCATCAGCCTGGCCGCGGGCGGACCGCCGCCCGGACCGCCCCTCGTCTCGGTCCTGGCGTTCGTCGGCGGCCCGGCCTCGGTGTGCGCGGTGGCCTGGTGGGAGGTTCACCGGCTCCAGACCCGGCACGGAGTGCGGCTGCGCGGCTGACGGCATGGCAAGTGCGCCCCTCGAAACCGTGATTACGTAAGCCCCATGACCGCGATCAGACTGCTCCTCGTCGACGACGATCCGCTGGTGCGGGCCGGCCTGTCCCTGATGATCGGTGGTGCCGACGGCATCGAGATCGTCGGGGAGGCCGCCGACGGAAGCGATGTCGAGGCGCTCGTCGACCGCAGCCGCCCGGACGTCGTCCTCATGGACATCCGGATGCCGTCCATGGACGGCCTGACCGCCACCGAGCGGCTGCGCGCCCGCCCCGACGCCCCGCAGGTCGTGCTCCTCACCACCTTCCACGCCGACGACCAGGTGCTGCGCGCGCTGCGCGCGGGTGCCGCCGGGTTCGTCCTGAAGGACACACCGCCCGCCGAGATCGTCGACGCGGTGCGCCGGGTCGCGGCCGGCGACCCCGTCCTGTCGCCCACGGTCACCCGCCAGTTGATGCGGCACGCGGCCGGCACCGCCGCCGACACGCGCCGCGCACGCGCGCGGGAGCGCATCGCCGCTCTCAACGACCGTGAGCGCGAGGTGGCGGTGGCCGTCGGCCGCGGCCTGTCGAACGCCGAGATCGCCGCGGAGCTCTACATGAGCGTGGCCACCGTCAAGACCCATGTCTCCCGCGTCCTCGCCAAGCTCGACCTCAACAACCGGGTGCAGGTCGCCCTCCTTGCGTACGACGCGGGGCTTCTGGAGGAACTGGAGGAGGACGGGCACTAGCGGGCGGTCCCGCGCGTTGTGGGGGCGACGGGGAGGGGATCGGGATGAGCGAAGTGATCGACCTGGGGGAGTACGGCGCGGCGTTCCGCACGGACCCGCATCCGGTGTACGCGCGCCTGCGCGCCCGCGGACCGGTGCACCGGGTCCGACTGCCGTCACCCGACGCCCACCACGAGACCTGGCTGATCGTGGGATACGAGGAGGCACGCGCGGCCCTCACCGACCCGCGCCTGTCCAAGGACGGCCGCAAGATCGGCGTGACGTTCCTCGACGAGGAGCTGATCGGCAAGTACCTCCTGGTCGCCGACCCGCCCCAGCACACCCGGCTGCGCTCGCTGGTCTCCCGTGCCTTCACCATGCGCCGCGTGGAGGAACTCCGGCCCAGGATCCAGCGGATCACCGACGACCTGCTCGACGCGATGCTCCCGCAGGGCCGCGCCGACCTCGTGGAGTCCCTCGCCTACCCGCTGCCCCTGACCGTCATCTGCGAACTCCTCGGCGTCCCCGAGCTGGACCGCACGGAGTTCCGCAAGATCTCCGGCGAGGCCGTCGCCCCCACCAGCGCCGAGAGCGAGTACGACGCGTTCGTCCGGCTCGCCGAGTACCTCACCGGCCTCATCGAGGACAAGCGGTGCGCCGGACCGAGCGGCGACCTCCTCGGCGACCTCATCCGCACCACCGCCGAGGACGGCGACCGCCTCTCCCCGGAGGAACTGCGTGGCATGGCCTTCGTCCTGCTGATCGCGGGCCATGAGACCACCGTCAACCTCATCACCAGCGGGGTGTACGCCCTGCTCACGCACCCGGGCCAACTCGCCGACCTGCGCGCAGACATGAGCCTGATCGACGGCGCGATCGAGGAGACGCTGCGCTGGGAGGGCCCGGTGGAGAACGGCACGTTCCGCTATGCCGCCGAGCCCCTGGAGATCGGCGGTACGCACATAGCGCGGGGCGACGCGGTGATGGTCGGCCTCACCGCCGCCGACCGCGACGCGGCGCGCTACCCCGCCCCCGACCGTTTCGACCTCCACCGAGACACCCGCGGCCACCTCGCCTTCGGCCACGGCATCCACTACTGCCTGGGCGCACCCCTGGCCCGCCTGGAGGGCCGCACGGCGATCCGCACGCTGCTGGAGCGGGCACCGGAACTGGCCCTCGACGGCCCCACGGGGGAGTGGCTGCCGGGGATGCTGATGCGGGGGATGCGGAGTCTGCCGGTGCGGTGGTGAATCCGGCGGACTGCGGTACCGGCCTATCGCGGTGGGAATCCGGTGGAATCCGGTGGGCTGCGGTACCGGTCCATCGCGGTGGTGAATCCGGTGGGCTGCGGTACCGGTCCATCGCGGTGGTGAATCCGGTGGGGCGACACCGCGGCCCCGCCGGGCGTCAGCCCGGCACCTCCGCCAACCGCACCGGCCGCCGCTCCCGCCGTGACACCTCGCACGCCTCGGCGATCCGCAGCGCCTGCAACGCCTCGCGCCCGTCGCAGGGGTTGGCGCGCTCACCTCGTACCACCTCGACGAACGCGTTCAGTTCGGCCTCGTAGGCCGGTCCGAACCGCTCCAGGAACCCCGCCCACGGCTTGTCCGCGGCCGGTGGGCCCGTCGGCTCGGTGGACGCGATCGGGGTGCGGTCGTCCAGGCCGACCACGATCTGGTCCAGCTCTCCGGCGAGCTCCATGCGGACGTCGTAGCCCGCCCCGTTCAGCCGGGTCGCCGTCGCCGTGGCCAGCGTGCCGTCGTCGAGGGTGAGGACCGCCGCGGCCGTGTCGACGTCGCCCGCCTCGCGGAACATCGCGGGCCCGGCGTCGGACCCGGCCGCGTACACGTCCACCACCTCGCGCCCGGTCACCCAGCGCAGCACGTCGAAGTCGTGGATCAGCGTGTCCCGGTACAGCCCGCCCGACACCGGCAGCCACGCGGCGGGCGGCGGCGCCTGGTCGGAGGTGAGCGCCCGTACGGTGTGCAGCCGCCCGAGCCGTCCCGAGCGCACCGCCTCCCGCGCGCCCGCGTACCCCGCGTCGAAGCGGCGCTGGAAGCCCATCTGGAGGACCGTCCCGGCCGTCTCCACCTCCTCGATGGCGTGCAGGGTGCCGGGCAGGTCGAGAGCAATCGGCTTCTCGCAGAAGACCGGAAGCCCCGAGCGTGCTGCCCGACCGATCAGTTCGGCGTGTGCCGACGTCGCCGTGGTGATCACCACGGCGTCCACGCCCCACTGGAAGATCTCGTCCACCCCCGGCGCGGCCGTCTCACCCAGCCGGTGCGCGAGCTCCTGGGCCCGCGCCCCGTCCGCGTCCGTGAGGATGAGGGACCCGACGTCGCGATGCCGGCTGAGCGTGTTGGCGTGAATGGTGCCGATCCGGCCCGTCCCGATGACCCCGATGCGCATGTGAACAAAGTGTGGTCGCGGACCTCCCGCTGTCAATGCATATGTCTGGACAATCTGACTACACAACTTCCCGTCAACCGGCCGCGGAGCTACGCTCGGCCCGTGCCGAAACCAGATGTGGACCCGACCGTGACACTCGACCTCAGTGTGGACCGGAGCAGCCCGGTGCCGTTGTACTTCCAGCTGTCCCAGCAGCTGGAGGCCGCGATCGAGCACGGAACGCTCACCCCGGGCAGCCTGCTGGGCAACGAGATCGAGCTCGCCGCGCGCCTCGGCCTGTCCCGGCCGACCGTCCGCCAGGCCATCCAGTCGCTCGTCGACAAGGGCCTGCTCGTACGCCGCCGCGGCGTCGGCACGCAGGTCGTGCACAGCCAGGTCAAGCGCCCGCTGGAACTCAGCAGCCTCTACGACGACCTGGAGACGGCCGGCCAGCGCCCGGCGACCAAGGTCATCGTCAACACCGTCGTCCCGGCCTCCGCCGAGGTCGCCGCCGCGCTCGGCGTGGCCGAGGACAGTGACGTGCATCGCGTCGAGCGGCTGCGCCTCGCGCACGGCGAGCCGATGGCCTACCTGTGCAACTTCATCCCGCCGGGCCTGCTCGACCTGGACACCGCCCAGCTGGAGTCCACCGGCCTGTACCGGCTGATGCGCTCCGCCGGGATCACCCTGCACAGCGCCCGCCAGTCCATCGGCGCCCGCGCCGCCACCGCCGCCGAGGCCGAGCGGCTCGCCGAGGAGGAGGGCGCCCCGCTGCTCACCATGCAGCGGGTGACCTTCGACGACACCGGCCGCGCGGTCGAGTTCGGCACGCACACCTACCGGCCGACCCGCTATTCGTTCGAGTTCCAGCTGCTCGTGCGGCCGTAGAGAACGGTCTGAGCGGGTCCGGCGGGGCGCTGGAAGGCCGCTGGGACAGGACCGACTTGGTCGCAATGTCAGGACATTGTGGCCGCCCGGAACCGCCCCGGTGTTTCCCCGTACGGCACCCATACCGGCGGTGAGGCAGAATCGAGGCCGATGAGCACCTACGGCAACTTCAGCGCCCCGATCGGCTCCCGCCGCGCCCCGGCCCTGCGCACGGTCGGCACCCGCGAGCGCCGCTCCCACCTCACCGCGCCCCGCGTGCCCACCGTGGGCATCGACATCGGCGGGACCAAGGTGATGGCCGGAGTCGTCGACGCCGACGGCAACATCCTGGAGAAGCTCCGGACCGAGACGCCGGACAAGTCCAAGAGCCCGAAGGTCGTCGAGGACACCATCGTCGAGCTGGTCCTGGACCTCTCCGACCGGCACGACGTGCACGCGGTCGGCATCGGCGCGGCCGGCTGGGTCGACGCCGACCGCAACCGCATCCTGTTCGCCCCCCACCTGTCCTGGCGCAACGAGCCGCTGCGCGACCGCCTCGCGGGCCGTCTCGCCGTGCCCGTCCTCGTCGACAACGACGCCAACTCCGCCGCCTGGGCCGAGTGGCGCTTCGGCGCCGGCCGCGGCGAGGACCACCTCGTCATGATCACGCTCGGCACCGGCATCGGCGGCGCGATCCTGGAGGACGGCCAGGTCAAGCGCGGCAAGTACGGCGTCGCCGGCGAGTTCGGCCATATGCAGGTCGTTCCCGGCGGGCACCGCTGCCCGTGCGGCAACCGCGGCTGCTGGGAGCAGTACAGCTCCGGCAACGCGCTGGTCCGCGAGGCCAAGGAACTGGCCGCCGCCGACTCCCCGGTGGCGTACGGGATCATCGAGCACGTCAAGGGCCAGATCGGCGACATCACGGGCCCGATGATCACGGAGCTGGCCCGTGAGGGCGACGCGATGTGCATCGAGCTGCTCCAGGACATCGGCCAGTGGCTCGGCGTCGGCATCGCCAACCTCGCCGCCGCCCTCGACCCGTCCTGCTTCGTGATCGGCGGCGGTGTCTCGGCCGCCGACGAGCTGCTGATCGGCCCCGCGCGGGACGCGTTCAAGCGCCAGCTCACCGGCCGCGGCTACCGCCCCGAGGCACGCATAGTCCGAGCCCAGCTCGGCCCCGAGGCCGGCATGGTCGGCGCCGCGGACCTGGCGCGGCTGGTCGCCCGCCGCTTCCGGCGCGCCAACCGACGCCGCGTCGAGCGGTACGAGCGCTACGCGAAGTACACGGAGGCCCGCCGCACCACCCGGGAGTCCCTGTGACGGCCTCGCTGCCCCGCCAGGCCGCCCACTCCCCGGACGAGCCGCCCCGACCGACCGAGGACCGCCGCCACCGCAACCGCCGCCGGGCACTCACGCTGCTCATCATCGTGCTGCTCATCGGCGTCCCGGCCGGCTATCTGGTGATCTCCGCCAACCAGAGCCGCAACAGCGGCAAGGACAAGGAGGAGAAGTACTCGGCGACCGGCCTCAGCGCCGGGTACCCGTCGAAGGTCCAGCGCCGGCTGTACCAGGTGCCGGTCCCGCACCCCGCGGACCAGATCGCCTACTACGAGACCAACAACTGGCGGACCAGCCGCCTCTACGTCCAGTTCCGCACCTCCAACGCGGGCCTGGACACCTTCCTCGCGGGCGTCGGCGTCGGCCGTGACGATCTCGAGAAGGGCGACATCACCATCAGCGCCCGCGACCAGAAGATCACCGGCTGGACCTTCACCGGCCCCGGCCCCTGGGCGGGCCTGGTCCACAAGCAGAAGAACCCGGCGCCGACCCAGGACATCGTCGTGAACACCGCGGACCCGGCCAACCCGATGGTGTACGTCGTCTCGCGCACGGTCCCGTAGGCAGGGGGTGCGGCCCGTCGCCGGAGCCGATTGTCAGACCCCGCCCGTAGAGTCGTAGACGTCTGATCCGACACACGGGTGGGGAGGTGGCAGGACGTATGAGTGACACGGCCACGGCGGTGGCCGAGCGGGCGACCCGGCCGCTCTCCGCGCGCCTCGCCGCCGTCTTCCTCCCCGCACCCCTCCCGCGCGAGGGCCGCATGGCCTTCTGGGACCCCGAGGACGGCCCGCTGCCGGAGGCCTCCGCGAGCCTCACGGACCTGACGGTCGTACGACCTCACGGCGCCGGTGTCCGCCGCCGCACCGCCCCCGCGCTCACCGTCCCTCTGGTCGAGGCCCTGCCCCTCCTCGCGCGCGCCCGGCGCGACCCCGCCGCCCACCCCGCCACCGCCTGCTGGGGCGCCGCCGCACTGCACGCCCTGCGGCTCGCCGCCCGCGGCCGCCTGCTCCCCGGCCTGACCGCCACGGGCCACGACGCCTGGCGGGCCGGCCCCCTCGACCCCGACGACATCGCGCACCTGCGCGCCATCGCCGCCGCCCTGCCGTACGAAGGCCATGCGGTGCCCCTGCCCGGCCCCGGCCCGCTGCGGCTGCCCGAGCCGGAAGCGCTGCTGCGCGCCTTCCTGGACGCCGTCGCCGACACCCTCCCGCGCACCCCCGCCGCCCCCTTCGCCTCCGGCAGGCCCTTCGCCGACCGCCGCCCACAGCATCTGCCGGGTGCGCACGACTGGGCCGCGGAGGTCGCCGCCGGCATGGACGCGGGCGTGCGGATCTCGCTCCGCCTCGACCTGTCGGCCTACGACCTGTTCGACGCCGACGAGCAGGTCCGCAGCGCCGGTGCCGCCATCGTCCAGGTGCACAGCCTCGCCGACCCCACCCTCGTCGCCGACGCGGCGGCCCTGTGGGCGGGCGAGGCGGACGCGGTGTTCGGCCCCCGCGCGCGCGTGGACGCGGCCCTCGCCGTGCGGCGCGCGGCTCGGGTCTGGCCACCCCTGGACCGGCTCGCCGAGCAGGACGTGCCCGACGTACTGGCCCTGTCCGAGCACGAGTTGGGCGAACTGCTCGGCGTCGCCGCGACCCGGCTGGCGGCCGCCGGGGTCGCCGTGCACTGGCCCCGGGACCTGGCGCAGGACCTCAGCGCCGCCGCCGTCGTCCGCCCTGCCCCCGGCTCGGCCACCGACGGCACCGGGTTCTTCGAGAGCGAGGAACTCCTCCAGTTCCGCTGGCAGTTGGCGCTCGGCGGCGACCCGCTCACCGAGGCCGAGATGGACGCGCTCGCCGAGGCGCACCGGCCCGTCGTCCGGCTGCGCGACCAGTGGGTGCTGGTCGACCCGGCGCTCGTCCGCAAGGCCCGCAAGCGCGAACTGGGCCTCCTCGACCCGGTCGACGCCCTCTCCGTCGCCCTCACCGGCAGCGCGGAGGTCGACGGGGAGACCGTCGAGGCGGTACCGGTCGGCGCGCTGGCCGCCCTGCGCGACCGCCTGACGACGGGTGTCCGGCCGGCCGAGCCACCCCCGGGCCTGCACGCCACCCTGCGTGACTACCAACTCCGCGGCCTGGCCTGGCTGGACCTCATGACCACCCTGGGCCTCGGCGGCTGCCTCGCCGACGACATGGGCCTCGGCAAGACCATCACCGTGATCGCGCTGCACCTCAAGCGCGCCCGCCGCGAGCCGACCCTGGTGGTCTGCCCGGCCTCGCTCCTCGGCAACTGGCAGCGGGAGATCGCCCGTTTCGCGCCCGGCGTCCCCGTCCGCCGCTTCCACGGCCCCGACCGCACCCTGGACGACCTCGACGGCGGTTTCGTCCTGACCACCTACGGCACCATGCGGTCGACGGCCGCGCGGTTGGCCGAGCAGCACTGGGGCATGGTCGTCGCGGACGAGGCCCAGCACGTCAAGAACCCGTACTCGGCGACGGCGAAGGCGCTGCGCACGATCCCGTCCCCCGCGCGCGTGGCCCTCACCGGCACACCGGTCGAGAACAACCTCTCCGAACTCTGGGCCCTGCTCGACTGGACGACCCCCGGGCTCCTCGGCCCTCTCAAGTCCTTCCGCGCCCGCCACGCGCGTGCCGTGGAGAACGGCGAGGACACGGAGGCGGTGGAACGGCTGGCCCGCCTGGTCCGCCCCTTCCTCCTGCGCCGCAAGAAGTCCGACCCCGGTATCGTCCCCGAACTGCCGCCCAAGACGGAGACGGACCACCCTGTCCCGCTCACCCGCGAACAGGCCTCCCTCTACGAGGCGGTGGTCCGCGAGTCGATGCACGTCATCGAGACGGCGGACGGCATCGCCCGCAGGGGCCTGGTGCTGAAGTTGCTGGGTGCGCTGAAGCAGATCTGCGACCACCCCGCGCTGTACCTCAAGGAGGAGGCCGGGGCGGCCGAGCGGCTGGTGCTCCGCTCCGGTAAACTCGCCCTGCTCGACGAGCTGTTGGACACCGTCCTCGCGGAGGACGGCTCGGCGCTGGTCTTCACTCAGTACGTCGGCATGGCTCGCCTGATCACCGCCCACCTCGCCGCCCGCGCGGTGCCCGTGGACCTGCTGCACGGTGGCACCCCGGTGCCGGAGCGTGAGCGCATGGTGGACCGCTTCCAGGCGGGCACGACCCCGGTCCTGGTGCTGTCCCTGAAGGCCGCGGGCACTGGCCTCAACCTCACCCGCGCGGGTCATGTCGTGCACTTCGACCGCTGGTGGAACCCGGCCGTCGAGGAACAGGCCACCGACCGCGCCTACCGCATCGGCCAGACCCAGCCGGTCCAGGTCCACCGCCTCATCACCGAGGGCACGGTGGAGGACCGCATCGCCGAGATGCTCGAAGCGAAGCGAGCCCTCGCCGACGCGATCCTGGGTTCCGGCGAATCGGCCCTCACGGAACTGACGGACCGCGAACTGACGGACCTGGTCTCCTTGCGGAGGACCTCATGACCGGGCGCCCGGCGGACGAGGCCCGGCGCGCGCTGCGCGAGGCACGGGAGCGGAAGGCCCTGGAGCAGACGGAGGGCTCGGGGGCTGCCGGTTCGGCGACCGAGGGGACCGCGCCCGGCCCGTCTGCCGAGGCGCCGGGGACCGTGTCCGGACCGTCTGCCGAGGCGACGGGGAGCGCGTCCGGCACGGCTGGCGAGGCGCCGGGGAGCGCGGGCGGCGGACCGGCTGGCGAGGCGACGGGGGAGCGCCGGGAGGCCCGGCCGGGCGACGCGGCACGCGCGGCGTTGCGGCGCGCGCGGTCGGAGCGGCGGGGTGCGCCAGGGGGAGAGGGCCGACCTGAGCGCGGTCTGCCGGAGGCTGCTGGTGTCCCGGGCGAGGGGGGCGGGCGCCCCAGGAAACTCGGTCATGACGAGCCTGGGAGGCTCGGTGGAGCTGCTCCGGGTCGGTCTGGGTGGCACGGGGAGTCTGCTCCGGGTCAGTCCGGGAGCCACGGCGAAGCTGCCCCCGGTCAGCCTGGCAGCCACAGCCAACCAGCTCCGGACCAGTCGAGGCCCGAAGGCGCCGCCGCTGAGGGAGCCCTGGACCCGACTGAACCCGACAGCGCCCTCGGCATGGGGACGGCCGACCGGGCCGCTCCGGACCGGGCTGCCGACCGCGTGCGGGAAGCCTTGCGCGCCGCCCGCGAGGAAGCGCGGCGGGCTCAGCAGGAGGACGCGGTCGAGGCCGCCCGGGCCAGGCGCCCGGCACCGCGGTCGACGCCGGGGGCATCCGGCCACTCCCCGCGTGGCGGTCGAGGCGCCGGTGTGCGGGCCCGTGACCTCCGGGCACTCATCGGTGACGCCTTCAGCATGCCCCGCGAGGAGGACGAGCCGACCGGGCGCGACGACGCCGACAGCCAGGCAGACCACGGCAGTTCGGCCAACTCGGCGTCCGCCCACGGCAGCTCGGCCGACCCCGCGGCCCCCCACACCGCCACCCCGCCGGCAGCACCAGCCACCAGTTCCGCACCCCGCACCGACCCGGAGACCGAGCCGGACACCACCCCCACTCCCACCTGGCCGACGCCCTCGACGCCTCCCACCCCTCCACCCCGCGGCAACGCCGAGCCGCACCCGCCCACCACAGCGACAGCCACAACCACAGCCCTCCACCACCCCCGCTCCATGGCCGCCCCCGGCCGGGACGGCGAACTCCGGCGTACCTTCCCGGCGTTCGACCCCCGAGTCGCGGACGGTGAGCACGGCTTCGCCGAGACCTGGTGGGGCAACGCCTGGGTCAGGGCGCTGGAGGAGGGCGCCTTGGACGCGAAACGGCTCGCGCGCGGCCGCGGGTACGCCGAGCAGGGCAACGTCGACGCCATCACCGTGACCCCCGGGCTGGTGCTCGCATACGTCCAGGGGAGCCGTCCTCGCCCCTACCGGGTCCAGGTACGGCTGCGGACGCTGGACGACGCGGAATGGCAGTGGTTCCTGGATGCCGCCGCCGAACGGCCCGGGCACATCGCGGCGTTGCTGGACAAGGAGATGCCGCATTCGCTCGCCGAAGGCAGGGTGCGGCTGCTCCCCGGGCCCGGCGAACTCGACCCGCACTGCAGCTGCCCGGACCGCGGTCACCCCTGCAAGCACGCCGCCGCGCTCTGCTACCAGACGGCCCGTCTGCTCGACGCCGACCCCTTCGTGCTGCTCCTGTTGCGCGGCCGGGGTGAGCGCGAACTCCTCGACACCCTCTCCCGGCTGAGCGCCGCGCGCGCGGCCCGCGCCGCCCAGGAGAAGGGCCCGGCCCCCCTGCCCGGCGTACGCGCCACCGAAGCCCTCGCCCCCCGGCAACTCCCGCCTCTCCCGGCCCCGTTGCCCGTACCGGCGCACCCCGAGCAGCCCCCGGTCTATCCGGCGGCCCCGGGCGGCCCGGACCCCTTCGCGCTGGACCAGCTCGCGACCGACGCCGCCGCCCGCGCCCACGCCCTGCTCGCCACCGGCCGCGACCCGGTCGCCGAACTGACGCTGTGGCAGGACGCGGTGCGGCTCGCCGCGGCCCGCCCCGGTTCCGGCCTCACCGCCGCCACCCGCTCGCTGTACGCCTCTCTCGCCTCCGCCGCCGACCGCACCCCGTCCGATCTGGCGCGCGCGGTCGCCGCCTGGCGCCAGGGCGGGTTCGAGGGGCTCGCCGTACTGGAAGAACCCTGGGACCCGCCGGCCGGCCGCTTCGACCGCGCCCGCCCGCTCCTCCTCGCCGCCGACCTCCCGGCCTTCCGCCCCTGGCGCAACCGCCTCACCCACCCCCGCGGCCATGTCCAACTCCGCCTGGGCCGCGACGGGTTGTGGTACGCCTACGAGTCCGACCCCGGCGCCGACGACTGGTGGCCCCGCGGCACGCCCGACCTCGACCCGGTCGGTGCCCTGACCGGACTCGGGGCCTCGCCGGAGAGTTGACACCTATCGTGCACCAAGTCGCCACAAAGCGCGTGACAGCGGTCGGCACCTGAGCCATTACACTGCCGCGATGTCGCCGCGCGACACAGCGAACTGACAGAGAAACACCTCGGGGGACAAGACATGGCAACGGGCGGATGGGGCCCCGGCACGGGCCCGGGAGGACAGACCGGACATCCCGGCGGCGACGGGGGCGGTGGCCAGGGCTGGGGCCCGCCGCCCGGGCAACCGGCGACCAACCCCTACGGTCTGCCGCCCCAGGGAGGCCCCTACGGGCCGGCGGCGCCGCAGAACCCGTACCCGCCGCAGAACCCGTACCCCTACGTGCCCCCGGCCCCCGTGCCCACGCGCGGCCGGGCGCCGCGCCGCCGCAGCCGGCTGTGGTTCTTCTCTGTGCCCTACCTCACCGGCGGTGTCATCCGCTCCGCGCACCGCGTCGCCACCCGGCTCTTCGTGCGGGCGGGCCAGGATCACATCCAGGACCGCACCGTGGACCGCGTCCAGACGGCCCGCACCGTCCTCGGCGCCGCCGCCACCGTCGTCCTGTTCCTCGTCTACGGCACGGACAAGGGTGGCTGGCAGGACGCGGCGGCCGGCAGCGCCGCGCAGGCGCTCGTCGCCCCGGTCCTGCTGATCGTCGGCGGCCCCCTGATCATCCTCGGCTTCATCTACTACGCGCCCCCGCACCTGCGGCCCCACCTGCGCTCCCGGCTCCGGGTGCCGTTGAAGGCGGTCGGCTGGTACGTGGCGACCGTTGCCGTCCTCGGTGGAACCCTTTTCGGAATCTCCCTGTTGGCCAAGACCGACCTGAGCGGCTGGCAGGGGTTCTGTGTGGGCATCGTGGGGCTGGTCGCGCTGGCCTGGGGCCTGCCCTTCTTCGTCCTGGCCTCCCTCTACTCCGCCCGCAGCGCCTTCAACACCGGTCACGTCCATCCGATGCTGCCGCCCGTGGTGACGATGGTGTTCGTGTGGGTGTTCGCGATCTTCAACTTCATCGACAGCGGGATGCCGGCGCAGGGCCCGCCCGGCGTGCAGCTCTGCTCGCTGCTGGGCGGCCCGGTGTCCGTGACGATCGTCGGCCTGTGGGAACTGCGGCGGATGCGCACCCGCTACGGCGTCCGGGTCCGTGGCCAGGCCCCCGCCCCGGCGCCCGGCTTCCAGTAGCGCGCCCTTCGGTGAAGGCCCTGTGAGGGTTCGCCGTCGATGTGCGGGTGCGAGGTGTGGGGACTGGGGGCCCAGGGTTCGGGCCCTCGGAAACGGCGGTTAGCGTGGAGCGGTGAGTGAGAAGCAGACCCCCGCCCTCCAGTACCGCCTCGACGGCCCGGACGACGCCCCGGTCCTCATCCTGGGGCCCTCGCTCGGCACCACCTGGCACATGTGGGACCGCCAGGTCCCCGAACTGGCCAAGCAGTGGCGGGTCTTCCGATTCGACCTGCCGGGCCACGGCGGCGCCCCCGCGTACCCGGCCGGCTCGGTCGGCGACCTCACCGACCGGCTGCTCGCCACCCTCGACGGCCTCGGCGTGCAGCGCTTCGGCTACACGGGCTGTGCGCTCGGCGGCGCGATCGGCCTGGAGCTGGCGCTGCGGCACCCGGAGCGGATCGCCTCGCTCGCGCTGATCGCCGCCTCGCCCCGGTTCGGGACGCCGGACGAGTTCCGGCAGCGGGGTGTGATCGTGCGGACGAACGGCCTCGACCCCATCGCCCGTACGTCCCCCGACCGCTGGTTCACCGGCGGGTTCGCCGCCGCGCAGCCCGCGATCACCGACTGGGCCGTGCAGATGGTCCGCACCACCGACCCCGGCTGCTACATCGCCGCCTGCGAGGCCCTCGCCGCGTTCGACGTCCGGGCCGAACTCGCCCACGTCGGGGTGCCGACCCTCGTCCTCGTCGGCTCCGACGACCAGGTCACCGGCCCCGCGGAGGCCCGTACGCTCGTCGCCGGCATCCCGGACGCGCGGCTCGCCGTCGTACCGGGCGCCTCCCACCTCGTACCGGTGGAACAGCCCGCGGCCGTCACCGACCTCCTGGTCCGGCACTTCTCCACCGCCTGGCAGCCCGCCTACGACTCCACCACCGGCCAGATCGCGATCCCCGCGGCCCCCGTCAAGCCGGTCCTGGCCGCCGCGGGACCGCCGCCGCAGGCCGTCCCGATCGCCGAGATCGCCCCGCCCGCACCGGCGCCCCAGGCCCTGGGCGGGCGGCCCGACCCGTACGACGCCGGGCTCAAGGTGCGCCGCGAGGTGCTCGGCGACGCGCACGTGGACCGGGCGCTGGCGCAGGCCGACGAGTTCTCCGGCGACTTCCAGGAGTTCGTCACCCGCTACGCCTGGGGCGAGATCTGGGACCGCCCAGGCCTCGACCGCCGCTCCCGCAGCTGTGTCACGCTCACCGCGCTGGTCGCGGGCGGCCACCTGGACGAGCTCGGCTTCCACGTCCGGGCCGCCCTGCGCAACGGCCTCACCCCGGGCGAGATCAAGGAGGTGCTCCTCCAGGCGGCCGTGTACTGCGGCGTACCGGCGGCCAACAGCGCCTTCAAGGTCGCCCAGGAGGTCATCCGTGAGGAGACGACCCCCGAGGAGTGAGCACCTCAGCCGGGCAGCGGGACCACCAGGGTGAGCCGCCCAGGAATCCCTGCCAGGAGGCAGGATGGTGCCATGACCACGAAGCTCACGAAGAAGTCGCACGCCTGCGTCCGCCTGGAGAAGGACGGGCGCACGCTCGTCCTCGACCCGGGCGTGTTCAGCGAGGAGGACGCGGCGCTCGGCGCGGACGCCATCCTGATCACGCACGAGCATCCCGACCACTTCAACGAGGAGCGGCTGCGCGCCGCGATGGAGGCGAACCCGGCCGCCGAGATCTGGACCCTGAGGTCGGTCGCGGAGAAGATCTCCACCGCCTTCCCCGGCCGTGTGCACACCGTCGGCCACGGCGACACCTTCACCGCCGCCGGCTTCGACGTCCAGGTCCACGGCGAGCTGCACGCTGTCATCCACCCGGACATCCCGCGCATCACCAACGTCGGCTACCTGATCGACGGCGGCCGTGTCTTCCACCCCGGCGACGCCCTCACCGTCCCCGACCACGCGGTGGAGACGCTGATGCTGCCGGTCATGGCGCCCTGGAGCAAGATCTCCGAGGTGATCGACTACGTCCGCGAGGTCAAGCCGCAACGGGCCTACGACGTCCATGACGCCCTGCTCACCGACCTCGCCCGGCCGATCTACGACAACCAGATCGGCGCCCTCGGCGGCGCCGAGCACCTGCGTCTGGCGCCCGGGGAGAGCACGTCGCTGTGAGTGTCAGTGGGGCCCGGTAGGTTGTCAGGCATGCGCATCGCTACCTGGAACGTGAACTCGATCACCGCCCGCCTGCCGAGGCTCCTGGCCTGGCTGGAGAGCAGCGGCACCGACGTGCTCTGCCTCCAGGAGGCCAAGCTGGCCGAGGAGCAGTTCCCGTTCGACCAGCTGCGCGAGCTGGGCTACGAGGCGGCGGTCCACGCGACCGGCAGGTGGAACGGCGTGGCGGTGCTCTCCCGGGTCGGCCTGGAGGACGTCGTGAAGGGCCTGCCCGGCGACCCCGGTTACGACGGCGCCCCCGAGCCCCGCGCCATCTCCGCGACCTGCGGCGGCGTCCGGGTGTGGTCGGTGTACGTGCCGAACGGCCGCGAGGTGGACCACCCGCACTACGCCTACAAGCTCCAGTGGTTCGAGGCCCTCAAGGCGGCCGTCGCCGGTGACGCGGCGGGCAGCCGCCCGTTCGCGGTGATGGGGGACTACAACGTGGCGCCGACGGACGACGACGTCTTCGACGTGGCCGCCTTCGAGGGCCTCACCCACGTCACCCCGGCCGAGCGCGCGGCCCTCGCCGCCCTGCGCGAGACCGGCCTCTCGGACATCGTCCCGCGCCCCCTGAAGTACGACCACCCCTTCACGTACTGGGACTACCGCCAGCTCGGCTTCCCCAAGAACCGCGGCATGCGCATCGACCTGGTGTACGGCAACGAGCCGTTCGCGAAGGCCGTCACCGACGCCTACGTGGACCGTGAGGAGCGCAAGGGCAAGGGCGCCTCGGACCACGCGCCGGTGGTCGTGGACCTCGACGTGCCGTAGCTCACAGCAGCGACAGGTCCACGGACTCCGCGAGGGCGGCCAGCCCCGCGTCCCCCGGATGCAGATGGTCCCCGCTGTCGTACGCCGGCAGCATCCGCGCCGGATGGTCCGGGTCCCGTACGACCCCGTCGAAGTCGAGGACGCCGTCGAACAGGCCGGCGTCCCGGATCCAGGCGTTCACCTCGGCACGCTCGGCGTCGACCGCGGCCGTGCAGCGGGCCTCGCCCTCGCAGGGCAGGATCGTCGCCGCCAGCATCCGCAGCCCCCGCGCATGCCCCCGGTCGGCGAGCTCGCGCAGCCCGCCGATCACCTCGTCGGCCGTGGCACCCCAGCGCACGTCGTTGACGCCCTGGAAGACGACCGCCGTGCGCGCCGAGGTCTGCGCGAGGACGTCCCGGTCGAAGCGGTGCAGGGCACTCACCCCTCCGGTGTCGGTGGCGACGCCGTCGCCGGGATAGCGGTCGCTCACCACGCGGTTCGCTGAGATCCCCTGGTTGAGCACGCCGTAGTGCGGGACCTCGTCCTGGGCGAGCAGCCGGTCCGCGAGCACGTCCGGCCAGCGCCGGTCGGCGTCGGCCGTCGCCCCCTCCCCGTCGGTGATCGAGTCCCCGAGCAGCACCACCGACCCCGGCCCGCCGCCCACGTCCACCCCGGTGAGCAGCGGCCAGCCGGTCAGGACGGTGGTGTACACCGTCGCCGAGACGTCCGCCGTGTGGTCGCCCGCCGCGCTGACGTACGACCGCTGCCGCGCGAGCCGGTGCACGGGCGCCGCCGTCACCGTCCCCGGCAGATGGAAGCTCACCAGCAGACTGCTGTCCGCGGGTACCTCGAAGTCGAGCGGATCGCTGAACACCTGTGCCCCGGCGGCCACTTCGACGCCCGCCGCACCCCCGAAGGCCACCGCCACCGGCGCCTCCCGCGCCGCCGCGCCCGCGGCCTGCACCGCCACCGTGGCGCTCCCGATCCGCACCGGCGCCGCCGCGAAGGTGTTGTCGAACCGCAGCCGCACCCGAGGCCCGCCCACCGAGGTGTGCACGACGAGCCGCAGCGTACGGTCGCGCCACGGCCCCACCGCCGGGTATCCGGCGGTCGCGGCCGCCCAACTCCCCGACCAGCCGGGCGTATCGCCCCGCACCGACACGGCGAACACATGCAGGCCCGGCGAGTCGGGCAGCCGTACCGACGCGACCTGCTCTCCGGGCACGAGCGGCACCGTGACGACGTACAGCCGTGCCTGCGCGGCGAGTTGGCCGCCGGGCGTGTTCACGTGCGGCAGTGCCACCGCCTTCGTGGCGAGCGGGCCGGTGCGCCAGTCGGGGGCGGTCAGGCGGTACGAGGAGGTCGTGCCGTTCGCGTACGACACCGAGCCCGTGCCCGTCACGTCGACGCCGTCCGTGCCCGCTGCCAGGAAGGCGAGCGCGTCGCCGCGGCCGGTCACGCGTACCGACTGGCCCGCGGCGCGCACGTTGTCGGGATCGCCCGGCTCCCGGCGCGGCCAGGCCAGCCGGGCCCGCTGCACGGTCAGTGTCCGGCCCGGCGTCCAGCCCGCCGCCGCCAGGTCGGCTGCCGACAGCGAGGCGCCGGTGCCGTCGAAGTCCGCCTCGCCGGGCCGGGCGTCGTCGCTCACGGCCGTGTTGTCGAAGAGCCGCTCCAGCGGCAGGGGTTCCGTGGCGCTGCGCACCGGCGCCGCCCGCACGGGAGCGGTCGGCGTCAAGGCGCCGAACAGGGAGAGGACGAGCAGGGACATGCGGACACCTCGGCGCACCTGATTCCCCCGTTCACGACCGGTCAGGACGAGACGCGTGACGCACGGTGAAGGTAGGGACGCCCTGGGTGACCCGTCAACGTGCCATGCGCGAACTCGGCGCGAAGTCCCCCGGAATCGACTGCCCGCGCGCCTGTGGTGCGCACGCCGGTGCGAATGACACGCTGGACGTATGAAGATCCCTTTTCTGGGCAACCGGCGCGAGGAACCCGGGGCGCACGACGCCGAGGGCATCGCCGAACTCCTCGCCGAGTGTGAGCTGCTGCGTCATCAGGCGGCCCGGTCCGGTGTCCAACTGGACGACACCGTCGCCTCGTTGGAGGACCTCGACCAGCTGGTGCCGCGATGGCGGGACGACGCCGATGTGCTGGAGTGGCTCGGCAACGACGCCGGGCTGTATCTCGGGACGGTGATCGTGCGGACCGTACCGGGCGCCGTGTGGGGGATTCGGGCCGACGGCCAGCCGGTGATCCGGCTCGCCTCCGGCCGGGAGTTCGACGTGGTCGCCGACGGCCATGACTGGGCGGCGAGCGGAGTGCCCGAACTGTCCCAGGTCTACGGCGAGGTGGCGGAGGCCTGATGCGGGCCCGTACATAAGCGGGGCGTAAATACGGCTAATGCCCGAAAAGTGCGTGTCGTGTATTAACTCCACTGTTGTCTGGATAGGTTGCGGCAACCGCGACACAGCTGAGAGTGGGTAGGGCTGGGCATGGCCGTCGATCCGTTGATCGAGCTGCGTGACGTCAACAAGTACTACGGGGAGCTGCATGTCCTGCGGGATATCAACCTCACCGTCGGCAAGGGGGAGGTGGTCGTGGTCATCGGCCCGTCAGGGTCGGGAAAGTCGACACTGTGCAGGACGATCAACCGCCTGGAGACCATCCAGTCCGGGGAGATCCAACTGGACGGCCAGCCGCTGCCGGAGGAGGGTAAGGCCCTCGCGGGGCTCCGCGCCGAGGTCGGCATGGTCTTCCAGTCGTTCAACCTCTTCGCCCACAAGACGGTCCTGCAGAACATCTCACTGGCCCAGGTCAAGGTCCGCAAACGCAAGAAGGACGACGCCGACCAGCACTCGCGCCAACTCCTGGACCGCGTCGGCCTCGCCGACCAGGCCGACAAGTACCCGGCACAGCTCTCCGGCGGCCAGCAGCAGCGCGTGGCCATCGCCCGCGCCCTCGCCATGGAGCCGAAGGCGATGCTGTTCGACGAGCCGACCTCGGCCCTCGACCCGGAGATGATCAACGAGGTCCTCGAAGTCATGCGGCAACTCGCCCGCGAGGGCATGACCATGGTCGTCGTCACCCACGAGATGGGCTTCGCCCGTGCCTCCGCCAACCGCGTGGCCTTCATGGCCGACGGCCGCATCATCGAGGACCGTGCCCCCGACGCGTTCTTCACCCACCCCGAGAGCGACCGCGCCAAGGACTTCCTGTCCAAGATCCTCAAGCACTGACGGCACTGATGGGGGAGTGCCGCGCCTCGACTACGATGTGCCGTTCATCCCTGTGATGAAGGCGATCTCGCCGCTGCCCGGTGGGGAACCCCCCACGGCCCCGGGACCGTAGGGGGCGGCAGCTCACAAGAGCCATACCCGCCCGGCGCGTAGGCCGGAGATCACTGCTCACGCAGCGGAATCGACACGTACGACGGGTCGTCCGCCGGTGAGGAGAAGGTCAGCTGCGCGCCGGACGGGTTGTGCTCGATGTAGAGCGGGTCGACCGTGTCGACGACCAGGGCGAGACGATGCCCCGCCGGGACGTCGTAGGCCGTGGAGTACAGCTCCAGGTCGAGGCCGAACGCCGTGCCGGGCGTCCGTCCGTGGAAGGTGTACGGCGCGTGGGTGACCAGCTTGCCGAGGCCGAGCGGGCCCACGTCGTAGAGGTAGGCGACGAGGGTGCCGCTCTCGTCGGTCGGGGTGACGGTGGTGTGCAACGTCGTGGTGCCGCGCACCTGTTGGGCGGTCCCGTACTTCTCCGACTGCCAGACGGCCGCCCAGCGGCGGGGGAGCAGGGGGATCGAGGCGACCGGGGGGATCCGGGCGACCTGGTCGAGGATGCTGGAGAGGAAGACGACCCCGCCGTCCGCGCCCGAGTCGACGTTGGTGTGCAGGGTGGTCGTGCCGGACAGGGCCAGCTTCTTCGTCGTGGCGCCGACCGACTTCCAGTCCGGGTAGCCCTCGTAGCCGCCGGTGGAACGGGACTTGAGCTGGACGGGCTGCTCGCGGTCGATGCCGTTGTCGTCGCCCTGGAGGTAGCGGTCGAACCAGCGCTCGGTGTCCGTCCAGACGTCGTTGGGGAGCCCGAACAGGCCCGTCAGTTCGGCGGTCGCGTGGTCGCCGGGGCGGAACTCCAGTCTCTTGGGGCCGGTCAGCTTCTCGTAGAAGTGGGCGGACTGGTTGGGCGGGAAGACCGAGTCGCCCCAGGCGTTGGCCATCATGACCGCCGTGCCGTTCTTGTTCAGTTGGTCCACATAGGTGATGGCAGAACGTTTCTTCCCCCAATTGATCATGTCCTGTTCCTTGGACAGGTTGGAGGCGTAGAAGTTGTCGAAGATCTCCCGGATCTCGGCGCTCTGCCGTCCCGTGACGATGCTCGCGCCGTCCAGCAGCCCGCCCGCCTGGACGTGTTGGGTGCGGCCCGAGTAGATCGAGTCGATGAGGTCGGCCCAGCCGCTGAGCGCGGCGACCGCCTTGACGCGCTGGTCGTGCGCGGCGGCGAGGAGGCTGATGCCGGCGCCGTACGAGACCCCGCCCATGCCGATGTGCTGTGCGTCGGCGGGGGTGTTGGCGAGCGCCCAGTCGATGACCTTGGAGGCGTCGGCTATGTCGGGCGGGCCCGCCACTTCTATCCGTCCGCCCGACTGCCAGAAGCCGCGCACGTTGTAACTGACCACGACGTAGCCGGAGTTCGCGAGCTTCTGCGCCTGCGCCAGGTACTCGACCTGGGGCAGGCCCCAGCTCGTGGGGAACACGATCAGCGGGTAGCGTCGCGAACCGTCCGCGCCCGCCGGGGTGATGACGTTCGCCTTGAGGACGGTGCCGCCGTCGCCGGCGATGTCGACGAATCGTATGCCGCCCGTCGAGGCCTGGGCGGCCGGAGCGAACCCGAGGGCGCTCCCGGCGATCAGCGTCGCGGAGACGGCGCCCACGGCGGTCGTGCGCAGGGCCTTGCGATGGTGTCCCACGGGTCACTCCTCACTTGTGTCAGTGCAAAGTGACCGAACGGTAACCTCGGCTCCTTACTGGAGGTAACCCGTCGGTAAGTTACGCGGGAGTAACGATTGTTGTCGTGTGAATGAATTCAGGACGCACGGTGCGCGTTACGGGGAGCCGGAGCGGTCGGCGGCGGGGCCTGTGCCGCCCGGGTCACGTCGGCGACCAGCTCGGCGACGTCCGGGCCGTACGCCTGTGAGTTGACCACTTTCAGCAGCAGCACGAACGAGTTGTTCCCGTGCTTGCGGGCCAGACGTTCGTGGTTGCGGGCCAGATAGCGGGTCGCGGCCTGGTTGGTGATGGCGGTCTGGCCGCAGAACAGGAACACCGGCCTGCTCTGGCCCGGCTGGCCGGCGGTGAGCCGCGCCAGCAGCACGTGTTCGCTCTGCCCCTTCTCCATCCGGTAGCGCTCGCTGCCGATCTGGAAGGCCAGCCGGTCGGGCCCCGGCTCCGGATCGAGGTTGACCCGCACCCCGGGCAGCATGGCCTGCATATGGGCCTGCATCCGGCGGTTCGACCCGGGGCCGCCCACGCAGAACTCCGTCCGTTCCCCGAAGCCCTGCCGTGCGGCGTCCTGGGTGATCACGTCGGCGTGCGCGCCGCAGTCCTTGATGAGCGCGGAGAGTTCGAGCAGCGCGAAGACGTCGTAGCGGTGCACCGCGAGGTCGGGGCCGGCCGCGTCCCGGTTGACGACGAGCAGCGACTCCGAGTGGTCGGGCAGCCCGAAGAAGGCCTGCTTGCGCCGGAGTTTCCGCTTCCACAGATAGGTCCGGGCCAGCCAGCCGAGCGTGGCGCTGATGCCGGCGGCCACCACGCCCAGGACGATGTTGCGCACGTCGTCATTCATGGGCGCGCATGCTAGCGGGCCCGGATTGCCGGTACGTACCCGTGTTCGAGGTGTGGCGATCTCATGACAGCTGCCCTGAAGGGGGCTGTCGAGCCTCGGGTGTTGTGGTTACGCTGCGCGGACGGTCCTGGCCTGGAGGTGCGGATGCGTCGCCCTGTCGCGCGGAAACTGTCGGTGCTCGCGGTCTCGGCAGCCGTGGTCTCGGTCGGGGCGGCGGCGCCACCGCCGACCGCCACGACACCACCGAAGGTGCCCGTCGCCGTCGGCTACGGCGGCGCCGTGGCCAGCGTCGACGCGGACGCCTCCGCCGCCGGCATCGAGGTGCTGAGGAAGGGCGGCAACGCCGTCGACGCCGCCGTCGCCACGGCCGCCGCGCTCGGCGTCACCGAGCCCTACTCCTCCGGCATCGGCGGGGGCGGCTACTTCGTCTACTACGACGCCAAGTCCCGTACGGTGCACACCATCGACGGCCGTGAGACCGCCCCGCTCACCGCCGGTTCCGACCTGTTCGTCGAGAACGGTCAGCCCCTCGCCTTCGCCGACGCGGTGACCAGCGGCCTGAGCGTCGGCACCCCGGGCACCCCGGACACCTGGGCCACCGCCCTCGACCAGTGGGGCAGCAGAAGACTCGGCACGGTCCTCAAACCGGCCGAGAAGCTCGCGCGTGACGGCTTCACCGTCGACGACACCTTCCGCGCGCAGACCGCTTCCAACGAGACCCGCTTCCGCTACTTCCCCGACACGGCCAAGCTGTTCCTGCCGAACGGTGCCCTCCCTGTCGTCGGCTCCACCTTCAAGAACCCCGATCTCGCCCGCACCTACGCCGAGTTGGGCAAGAAGGGCGTCGGCGCGATCTACCACGGCGACCTCGGCGACGACATCCTCGACACCGTCAACAAGCCTCCCGTGGACCCGGCTTCGGGCTGGAAGGCCCGCCCGGGCAAGCTGACGGAGAAGGACCTCGCGGCCTACGGGGCCAAGCTCCAGAAGCCGACGAAGACCTCCTACCGCGGCCTCGGCGTCTACTCCATCGCCCCCTCCTCCTCCGGCGGCACCACGGTCGGTGAGGCCCTCAACATCCTGGAGAACACCGACCTCTCCAAGGCGAGCGAGGTGCAGTACCTGCACCACTACATCGAGGCCAGCCGGATCGCCTTCGCGGACCGCGGCCGCTGGGTCGGCGACCCCGCCTTCGAGGACGTACCGACGAAGGGGCTGCTCTCGCAGCGGTACGCCGACGAGCGGGCCGCGCTCATCAAGGACGACGCGGTGCTCACCAGCCCGGTGGCGCCCGGCGACCCGCGCAACCCCGGCTCCACGGGCACGGCGGCGCCGACGACGTACGAAGGCGAGAACACCACGCATCTGACGGTCGCCGACAAGTGGGGCAACGTCGTCGCCTACACCCTCACCATCGAGCAGACCGGTGGCAGCGGGATCACCGTGCCGGGTCGCGGGTTCCTTCTCAACAACGAGCTGACCGACTTCTCCTTCGTGCCCGCGAACCCGGCCGTGCACGACCCGAACCTGCCGGGGCCGGGGAAGCGGCCGCGGTCGTCCATCTCGCCGACGATCGTGCTCGACCAGCACAACAAGCCTGTGGTGGCACTGGGTTCGCCGGGTGGGGCGACGATCATCACGACCGCGCTCCAGGTGCTGACCGAGTTCGTCGACCGGGGGCTGCCGCTCGTCGACGCGATCGCCGCGCCGCGGGCGAGTCAGCGCAACCAGACCACGACCGAGCTCGAACCGGCGCTCTACAACGGTGAGCTGAGGAAACAGTTGGAGGCGCTCGGGCACGGGTTCCGGTTGAACGCCGAGATCGGTGCGGCTACCGGGGTGCAGCGGCTGCCGGGCGGGAAGTGGTTGGCGGCCGCTGAGACCGTACGGCGCGGCGGCGGCTCGGCGCAGGTGGTGTACCCCGCGTCATAGTTCGGGGGCGGGCGGCTCGGCTTCCGCGCGGAAGGCGAGCCGCCCGTCGTCCACGTCCACCGTCACCTGACCGCCCTCCGTGATCCTCCCGTCCAGCAGCAGCCGCGACAGCTGGTTGTCGACCTCGCGCTGGATCGTGCGGCGCAGGGGGCGGGCGCCGTACTCCGGCTGGTAGCCCTTGCGGGAGAGCCAGTCGACTGCCGCTTCCGTGAAGTCGACCGTGATGCCCTGGGCGTGCAGCATGCGGCGGGTGCGGTCCAGCAACAGGTTGGTGATCTGGCGGAGTTGCTCCTCCGTGAGCTGGCGGAAGACGACGATCTCGTCGATGCGGTTGAGGAACTCGGGGCGGAAGTGCTCGCGCAGCGGGCGCAGGATCTGTTCGCGCCGCGCCTCCTCGTCGGCCTCCGCGCCGCCCGCGCCGAAGCCGATGCCGGCGCCGCGCCGGGTGATCGCCTCGGAGCCGAGGTTGCTGGTCATCACCACGACCGTGTTGGTGAAGTCGACCGTGCGGCCCTGCGAGTCGGTGAGGCGGCCGTCGTCGAGGACCTGGAGGAGGATGTTGAAGACGTCCGGGTGCGCCTTCTCCACCTCGTCCAGCAGCAACAGCGAGTACGGATGCCGGCGGACGACCTCCGTCAGCTGGCCGGCCTCCTCGTGGCCGACGTATCCGGGCGGGGCGCCGACCAGACGGCTGACGGTGTGGCGCTCCTGGTACTCGCTCATGTCCAGGCGGACCATCCGCTCCTCGCTGCCGAACAGCGCCTCGGCGAGCGCGCGGGCCAGCTCCGTCTTGCCGACGCCGGTCGGGCCGAGGAAGAGGAAGCTGCCGATCGGGCGGTCGGGGCTGGCGAGCCCGGCCCGGGAGCGCAGGACCGCGTCGGAAACGACCCGGACCGCCTCCTCCTGGCCGACGACCCGCTGGTGCAGGTGTTCCTCCAGGCCGAGCAGCTTGTCCTTCTCCTCCTGGGTGAGGCTGGCGACCGGGATGCCCGTCTGCCGGGACACCACCTCGGCGATCGCCTCCGCCGTGACTTCCAGGTGCTGGCCCTCGTCGGCCGTGCCGCCGCCGGACGCCTCGCCGATGCGCTGCTTCAACTCCGTGATGCGGTCGCGCAGTTGCATGGCCTGCTCGTACTGCTCGTCGGCGACGGCCTGGTCCTTGTCCCGGACGAGCTGCTCCACCTCGCGCTCCAGGGCGCGTACGTCCGTGCCCTTGGTGCGGGCCCGCAGCCGTACCCGGGCGCCCGCCTGGTCGATGAGGTCGATCGCCTTGTCGGGCAGGCGGCGGTCGGGGAGATAGCGGTCGGACAGTTCGACGGCCGCCGTCAACGCCTCGTCGGTGTAGCGGACTTGATGGTGGGCCTCGTAGCGGTCGCGCAGCCCGCGCAGGATCTCCAGCGCGTCCGCGACGGACGGCTCGGGCACGAGGATGGGCTGGAAGCGGCGGGCCAGCGCCGCGTCCTTCTCGATCCGGCGGAACTCCTCCAGCGTGGTCGCGCCGACGATGTGCAACTCACCGCGCGCGAGGGCGGGCTTGAGGATGTTGCCGGCGTCCATGGAGGAGGCCTCGCCGCCACCGCCCGCGCCGACCACGGTGTGCAGCTCGTCGATGAAGACGATCAACTGGTCGGAGTGCGCGCGGATCTCGGACACGATCGAGTTGAGGCGCTCCTCGAAGTCGCCCCGGTAGCGGGTGCCCGCGACCACGCCCGTCAGGTCGAGGGCGACGACCCGCCGTCCGATGAGCACGTCGGGCACGTCCCCGTCGGCGATGCGCTGGGCGAGCCCCTCCACGATGGCGGTCTTGCCGACGCCCGCGTCACCGATGAGGACCGGGTTGTTCTTGCCACGCCGGGACAGCACCTCGATGGTCTGCTCGATCTCCTCGTCCCGCCCGATGACCGGGTCGATGCCGCCCCGCCGGGCCAGGTCCGTGAGATCGCGGCTGTACTTGTCGAGGGTCGGGGTGCCGGTGTCGCGCGGCGCGTCGGTGCGGGCGGTGCCGCCGTCGGGCGCGGCCTCGGGCGGCAGGCCGGTCGGCGCGAAGTGGGCCGAGTTGAGGATGTGGCCCGCCGCCGAGTCGGGGTTGGCGGCCAGCGCGCTCAGGACGTGCTCGGGGCCGATGTGACCGGCGCCGCGGGACCGGGCGAGGTCGTGCGCGTCGAGCAGGGCCCGCTTCGCGGCCGGGGTCAGCGAGAGCGAGGTCGGCGGCGGGACCTCGCCCGGCGGGTGCAGCACCGGGCCCGACCGCTCGTCGATCTCCGTCGCCAGTTCGTCGGGATCCGCGCCGGCCCGGCTGAGCAGACTCCGGGTGGGCTCGGCGGACAGCGCGGCCCGCAGCAGATGCTGGGTGTCCAGGTCCCGGCTGCCGTGCTCGGCGGCGTACTGGGCGGCACCCCGGACCAGCTCCCGGGCCGGTTGGCTCAGCAGCTGGCCGATGTTGATCTGCCGGGGGCCGGGGCGGGGCCCGCCGAAGAAACGGGCGAGGAACTCGCCGAAGGGGTCGTAGCCTTCGGGTCCGCTGAAGCCGCTGGTCATGGCCGTTCCCATCCGGCGTCCCTGCGGGGCCCGGGACGCCCTCGCTGATCGACGTGCCGGAGTCGGGTAACCCGGGCCGCGGCCCGCTACACCTGTGACCACTCCTTCGCCAGGCGACCCACCAGGGCGGCGGGCCAGGTGTACTCGATCTCGCCCACCACGAGGCCGGGCGCCGGCCGCAGCGGGCGCTCGGCCGTGCGCAGGCCGCCTTCACGCTCGTAGAACACGATCGCACGATCGATGCCCCGCAGCACCTCCAGCCCGACGTCCCGGCCCGGCCGCGTGCCGGACGCCCAGGCGAGGCCGGCGCGCGGAAGACGACGGCCGAGGCCGGGTGCCCACACCGTCCGGGCGCACATGCAGGTCGTCGACGTGGACGGGACCGTCGGCGGTGGTGCGCACGTGGGCGAACCCGCACAGCTCGCCGTCCTCCTCCGCGGTCAGCGGCAGCTGGTCCGGGGCGAGGGCGGCGATCCGCTCGGTGTCGGCGGGGGTGCCGTGCGCGATACGCGGGTCGGCGCCGCCGTCAGATGCGCGCCGTCAGGACACGGGGGCCCGCGTCCGTGATCGCCACCGTGTGTTCGGCGTGGGCCGCCCGGGAGCCGTCGTTCGTGCGCAGGGTCCAGCCGTCGGAGTCGGCGTGGTAGCCGTCCGTGCCGCCGCCGATCACCATGGGCTCGATCGCCAGCACCATGCCGTGCCGCAGCTTCATGCCGCGGCCGGGGCGGCCCTCGTTCGGGACGCCCGGGTCCTCGTGCATCCGGCGGCCGATGCCGTGTCCGCCGAAGCCGTCCGGGATGCCGTAGCCGGCCGCGCGGCACACCGTGCCGATCGCGTGCGCGATGTCGCCGATGCGGTTGCCGACGACGGCCGCCGCGATCCCGGCGTCCAGCGCCCGCTCCGCCGCCTCGATCAGGCGCAGGTCCGCCTCGCGCGGGGTGCCGACCGTGAAGCTGATCGCCGAGTCGCCGACCCAGCCGCCGAGTTCGGCGCCGAAGTCCGCGGAGACGAGGTCGCCGTCGCGCAGCCGGTAGCGGGTCGGGATGCCGTGCACGATCGCGTCGTTCACGGAGACGCACAGGACGGCCGGGAACGGGGTGGGCGCGAAGGAGGGCCGGTAACCGAGGAACGGCGAGGTCGCGCCCGCCTCGCGGAGCACCTCATGCGCCACCTCGTCCAGCTCCAGCAGGGAAACGCCCACGTCGGCGGCCTTGTGCACGGCCGTGAGGGCACGTCCGACGACCTGCCCGGCCTCGTGCATGGCGTCGATCGATGTGTCTGTCTTCAGCTCCACCATGCCAATTACTATACCGGTATTAGAATGGGGGCATGGTGCGCACCCCCCTGACCCCCGAAGAGCGTGAACGCGGCGAGCGGCTCGGCCGGCTGCTGCGCGAGGCGCGCGGCGGCCGCAGCATGGCCGACGTCGCGACGAGCGCGGGCCTCTCGGCCGAGACCCTGCGGAAGATCGAGACCGGCCGCGCGCCGACCCCGGCGTTCTTCACGGTGGCGGCGCTGGCGCGGACGCTCGGACTGTCGATGGACGAGATCGTGGAGAGGTGCGCGCTCGTCGTCGTGTGAACGGCGGCCGTGCGGGCCGCACGTCACGTTCCGGAAGGTCCGGCGTACTCTGCGTCCAGTCCGAAAACTCTTCGTAGCGCGTTCGTAACACGGCTCGTGTTGTCTTACGGACCGGAGTGCTCCGGTCTGGCGGGAGTTGAACGATGGCGGTGGATCAACTCCCGGGGCGGATACGGGAGTTCGTGAACTACCTGGACGCTCTGCTGGCGCGCCTGGATCAGGGCGGCGGCTGGTGCGCGGTGTTCTGGCAGCGCGACCCCGAGGGGATGCAGGCCTGTCTCGAAGGGCGCGAAGTACCGCCCTGGGACGTGGTGGAGGCACTCCTCCAGGACCTCGTCACGGAGTACGGTCCCGCCGTCGCCGCCCCGGAGGTCGAACGGGCCCGGACCCTGCACGCCCAGGCCCTCGCCGCGTACGACGCCCGGCCCGGCGCCCGTGACGCGCTCGGCGACCGCCTCGACGTCATGCTCCGCGAACAGCGTTACGCCGCCGAACGCCAGGCGGAACTCGGCCACTTGCTCGCCACCGCCACCACCCGGGAAGCCGCCGACGCGATCCGCCTCGACCTCGCCTGGGCCCGCGACGACCACGAACGGGCGACCGCCCGCTGCGCCGAACTCCGCACCCGCATGGCCGACTTGGATCGCCGTACGGGGAGCGGCCAGGTCCAGGTGGTCCGGCGCGGGCAGCCCGTGTTCCGTGTCGACGACGAGCCCGACCCGGGCGGCGGAGCGCCGGGGCAGCGGGGCGGTGCCGCTCAGGCGGTCCGTGGGGGAGGACAGGCCGACCCCGGCGGGGCCGGGGTGAGCGGCGGTGCGGGGCAGATGGGACGTGGCGCGGGGCAGACGGAGACGGGACGTGGCGCGGGGCAGATGGGACGTGGCGCGGGGCAGACGGGACGTGGTGCTGGGCAGCGCCCCGGCCGTGACGCCTTCGGCGACGGGACGACGCGCATGCCGCAGCAGCGCGACGCGCGCACCGCCGCGGAGGCGGGCGGGACCGGGTGGCCGGGGGACGCGGCGGGGCGGGACGGCAGGGAGGACTGGGACGGTCGGGAGGGCCGGGCGGGCCGGGACGGTCGGGAGGGCCGGCACGGTCGGGCGGGCTGGGACGGTCGGGCGGGCTGGGACGGTCGGGAGGGCCGGGACATGGCGTCCGGCGGGGCGCGCGGCTTCGACGGCGCTGCTGCCTCCGGCTTCGACGGTGCTGCCCCCAGCTTCGAGGGCGGTGCCTCGGGCTTTGACGGCGTCGCTCCCGGCTTCGACGGCGCCGCCCCACGCTTCGACGGTGCCGCTCCCGGCTTCGACGGCGCTGCCACGGGTTTCGAGGGCGTAGCCCCGCGCTTCGATGGCGCCGCCCCCGCCTTCGATGGCGCCGCCCCCGCCTTCGACGGCGTAGCCCCCGCCTCCCACGCCCCCTCCGGCGACCCGACGGCTGCCCCCGAGCAGGACCCTGAACCGGCCCCCACCTCCAAGCAGCGCAAACGGCGCCGCGGTAGTGCGCGGTTCGCCGGGATGGTCGAGGAGGACGCCGCTCCGGTCGTCGTGTCGCCCGCTGTCGAGCCGGCGCTGCCCACCCCGGCCGCGACCGGTCGGCGTATCCCGCGCGGGGCCCGGTTCGCCGGGGCCGGTGCCGCGGCGCAGGCGCCGGAGCCGCAGGCCGAGCCGCTGGACAACGGGGACCGGCGTGAGGTGGCGCAGGCCGTCGAGCAGCTCGTACGACTGCGTCGTGAGGGGCGTAGCGGGGAGGCGCACGCCCTGCTGGTCGACGCCGCCTACTGGCCCGCCGCCCGCTTCCCGCTGCTCGCCGCCGAACTCCAGCACGCCGGGCTCGGCGCCGACTGGGCGACCCTGCTGTGGGAGGCCGCCTCGCTGCCCGCGGAGCGGCTCGTCGCGGCGGCGGACGCGCTGGTGGAGGCGGGGCGCGGCGCGGACGGGGAGCAGGTGCTGCGGCAGGGCGTCGTACGGCCCGCCGAGGAGGTCGGGCACGCCGTGCTCGGGCTCGTCCACGAGGGGCGCCGGCGCGAGGTGCGCGCACTGCTCGACGCCTACGTCCGCGTCCGCACCCCGGAGGAGGCCGCCCGCAGCGCCGCCCCCGGCCCGCAGACCCTCGTACCGCTGCTCCTGGAGGCCGCCCGGGGGGTCTCGGAGGAACGGCACTGGGACCTCGTCCACGCCCTCCGGGTCGCCGGTCACACCGGCTGAGCGGGCCCGCCGGACCGGCCCGCGCTCACCCACGTGAGTGTGAAACGTGATCGACTCCGCGGGTTAACGACGATGGTCTTGGCAAGGCTGCCGGAGAGGCTTACTTTCGACCCTCTACGGCCCGCATCTACGGGCGTAGAGGCTCTGAGGTCCCGTCGAAGGAGCAGCTCATGGCCAACGTCGTTCGTGCCGCTCTGGTCCAGGCCACCTGGACCGGCGACACCGAGTCCATGGTGGCGAAACACGAGGAGCACGCCCGCGAGGCGGCCCGCCAGGGTGCGAAGATCATCGGCTTCCAGGAAGTGTTCAACGCCCCCTACTTCTGCCAGGTCCAGGAGCCGGAGCACTACCGGTGGGCCGAGCCGGTGCCCGACGGGCCGACCGTGCGCCGTATGCAGGACCTCGCCCGCGAGACCGGCATGGTGATCGTCGTGCCGGTCTTCGAGGTCGAGCAGTCCGGCTTCTACTACAACACCGCCGCCGTGATCGACGCCGACGGCACCTTCCTCGGCAAGTACCGCAAGCACCACATCCCGCAGGTGAAGGGCTTCTGGGAGAAGTACTACTTCAAGCCGGGCAACGCGGGTTGGCCGGTCTTCGACACGGCCGTGGGGAAGGTCGGCGTCTACATCTGCTACGACCGCCACTTCCCGGAGGGCTGGCGCCAACTGGGCCTGAACGGCGCCCAGCTCGTCTACAACCCCTCCGCCACCCACCGCGGCCTGTCCTCCTACCTCTGGCGGCTCGAACAGCCGGCCGCCGCCGTCGCCAACGAGTACTTCGTCGCCGCGATCAACCGCGTCGGCGTCGAGGAGTACGGCGACAACGACTTCTACGGGACGTCCTACTTCGTCGACCCGCGCGGTCAGTTCGTCGGGGACACGGCCAGCGACAAGGTCGAGGAACTCCTCGTCCGGGACCTCGACTTCGACCTCATCGAAGAGGTACGGCAGCAGTGGGCCTTCTACCGCGACCGCAGGCCCGACGCCTACGAGGGGCTGGTGCAGCCGTGAACGACCTGTTCGCACGCCATCGTTCCGTCCTCCCCGACTGGCTCGCCCTCTACTACGAGGACCCGCTGGAGATCACGCACGGCGAGGGCCGGTACGTGTGGGACGCCGAGGGCAACAAGTACCTCGACTTCTTCGGCGGCATTCTCACGACGATGACCGCCCATGCGCTGCCGGAGGTCACCAAGGCGGTGAGCGAACAGGCCGGGAGGATCATCCACTCGTCCACGCTCTACCTGAACCGCCCCATGGTCGAACTGGCCGAGCGGATCGCCCAGTTGTCCGGCATCCCGGACGCCCGCGTCTTCTTCACCACCTCCGGCACCGAGGCCAACGACACCGCCCTGCTGCTCGCGACGACGTACCGCCGCAGCAACACGATCCTCGCGATGCGCAACAGCTATCACGGCCGTTCCTTCAGCGCGGTCGGCATCACCGGCAACCGCGGCTGGTCCCCGACCTCGTTGTCCCCGCTCCAGACGCTGTACGTCCACGGCGGCGTCCGCACCCGCGGTCCGTACGCGGACCTGAGCGACGACGACTTCATCGCGGCCTGCGTCGAGGACCTGAAGGATCTCCTCGGCCACACCCGCCCGCCCGCCGCCCTGATCGCCGAGCCGATCCAGGGCGTCGGCGGCTTCACCTCCCCGCCGGACGGGCTGTACGCCGCCTTCCGCGAGGTGCTCAGCGAGCGCGGCATCCTGTGGATCGCCGACGAGGTGCAGACCGGCTGGGGCCGCACCGGCGACAACTTCTGGGGCTGGCAGGCCCACGGCGAGCACGGCCCGCCCGACATCCTCACCTTCGCCAAGGGCATCGGCAACGGCATGTCCATCGGCGGTGTCGTCGCCCGCGCCGAGATCATGAACTGCCTGGACGCCAACAGCATCTCGACGTTCGGCGGTACCCAGATCACCATGGCGGCGGGGCTCGCGAACCTGTCGTACCTCCTGGAACACGACCTCCAGGGCAACGCCCGGCGCGTCGGCGGACTCCTCATCGAACGGCTGCGGGCCGTCGCCGCGCAGGTGCCCGGCGTACGCGAGGTCCGTGGCCGCGGGCTCATGCTCGGCATCGAGCTCGTGAAACCCGGCACCGACCAGGCCGACCCGGACGCGGCGAGCGCGGTGCTGGAGGCGTGCCGCGCGGGCGGGCTGCTCATCGGCAAGGGCGGCGGCCACAACACCAGTGCCCTCAGGGTCGCCCCGCCGCTGTCCCTCACCGTCGCGGAGGCCGAGGAGGGCGCCGCGATCCTCGAGAACGCTCTGAGGGGCATTCAGTAGCAGTACACAGCAAGGGATGTACGCCATGACCACCACCTTGGACCACTTGGCACCGGCCCTGTCCGTCCGCCAGGTCCTCACCCTGGAACGGGTGCTCGCCGGGGAGCCCGAGGTGGTGGCCGGCGCGGCCCAGCTCGACCGGGCCGTGCGCTGGGTGCATGTCGCCGAGGCCGCCGACGTGGGCGTCATGCTCAGCGGCGGCGAGATGGTCCTCACCACCGGGGTGCTGCTCGCCGGTGACGAGGGCGCGCAGGCCGAGTACATCCAGTCGCTGCACCGCGCGGAGGCCGCGGCCGTCGTCCTCGGTCTGGGCCGGGCCTTCCCGGCCCCGCCGGACGTCATGCGCCGGGCCGCCGAGCGGTGCGGGCTGCCCATGGTCGTCCTCCACCGGCCGTTCCCCTTCGCGGAGTTGACCGAGGAGGTGCAATCGCGGCTGGTCCGGCGGAAGTTCGCGGCCGTGAGCCTCTCCGAGGCCGTCCGGACCGCCCTCACCGGCCTCATCACCGCGGGCGCCCCGCTCCAGCGGCTGCTCGACGAGGTCGCCCAGCACAGCGCCTGCCCGGTCGTCGTCACCAACCTCGCCCACCGCGTCCTCGCCACCGCGGGGGAGCGGCCGGCCGTGGACGACGTGCTGCGCGACTGGGAGCGTATCGCCCGACAGGCCGGCGGCACCGAGGGCGACGGCTGGATCCGCGCCGAACTGGGCGGACGCGGGGAACGCTGGGGGCAGATCCTGCTCTGCGGCTACCGCGGCGACACCGCCTCCGGACGGCTGCTCGCCGACCGGGCCGCCGAGGCCCTCGTCCTGCACCGCATGCTCGGCGGCAACTCCGCCCACACCTGGGAGGAGCAGTCCGCGCAGAGCCTGCTCACCGACCTCGTCAGCGGGGTCGTACCGGCGCGCCAGCTGCTGCCGCGGGCGCGGGCCGCCGGACTGCCCGTCAACCGGCGGACGTTCGTGCCGCTGGTCGTACGGGACGGTGATCCGGCCGAACTCGACCGGGTGCTGCGGCTGTTGGGGCTGCCGGGGCTCGTCGCCGAGCTCGCCGACGGGGTCACCGCCGTACTCCTGAGCCTGGCCCGGGACCAGGACGCGGCCGTCCTGACGGCGAACTTCGCGGCGCGGCTGACGCAGACCGTCGTGGCGGCGGCCGACCCGCGCACCGCCTGGGACGACGTCCCCGCCGGGATGCGCGAGGCCCAGCACGTCGCCGACGCGGTCGCCTCCGGGGCGCTCGACCTCCCGGCCGTCGTGCGCCTCAAGGACGTCCATCTGCGGGGCCTGATACGGCTGTTGCGCGACGACCCGTATGTGCAGTCCTTCGCCGAGCGCGAGTTGGACGGGCTGCTGTGCGACTCGGGCCCGGGGGAGGGGCTGCTGGCCGTCCTGCGGACGTATCTCGCCACCGGCCGCAACAAGTCCCGCACCGCCCAGCTCCACCACGTCTCGCGCCCCGCGCTGTACCGGCGCCTCGAAGCGATACAGACCCGGCTCGGCGTCGACCTCGACGATTTCGAGCAGGCCGCCTCGGTGCACATCGCGCTCCTCGCGCATGACGCGCAACAGAGCTGAAACATGCCATGACCTGGGAAAACGGCGGTGAAACATGGGATCGCGCGAGGGTGACACCGTGACACGCCGCACGCCCGCAGACGTGACACGCTGCAACTCAAAGCCCGCTTTCGGACTTCCTAGCCTTCTGGGGCGGGCGTCGGAAGTTCCGTCTGCCCCGCGACGCCCGGCACGCACTCTCGACGCACCGCGCACAAGCCCAAGTACATCCAGTACGAGGGCTTGCGCGCGGCACGCCGAGAGCACGCACCGGACGCCGCAGGGCCCGCCCTTCGGGCGGACGACGGCACTTCCGACGCCCGCCCCAGCACACCGAGCGACCGGAGGTCCCGATGAGCAGAGTGATCCGTGCCGCCCTCTTCCAGACCGCGTGGACGGGCGACAAGGAATCGATGATCCAGGTACACGAGCAGGCGGCCCGCGACGCGGCCGCGCAGGGTGCTCAGGTCCTGTGCTTCCAGGAGCTGTTCTACGGGCCCTACTTCTGCCAGGTCCAGGACAAGGCGTTCTACGAGTACGCCGAGCAGATCCCGGACGGGCCGATCGTCAAGCGGTTCCAGGCGCTGGCCAAGGAGCTGGGCATCGTCCTGATCCTGCCGATGTACGAGGAGGAGCAGCCCGGCGTCCTCTACAACACGGCCGCCGTGATCGACGCCGACGGCTCGTACCTCGGCAAGTACCGCAAGCACCACATCCCCCAAGTCCCGGGATTCTGGGAGAAGTTCTACTTCCGCCCGGGCAACCTGGGCTGGCCGATCTTCGACACCAAGGTCGGGAAGATCGGCGTCTACATCTGCTACGACCGCCACTTCCCCGAGGGCTGGCGGGCGTTGGGCCTCGCGGGTGCCGAGATCGTCTTCAACCCGTCGGCCACCTCGCGTGGACTGTCCGCCTACCTGTGGCAGTTGGAGCAGCCGGCGGCGGCCGTCGCCAACGAGTACTTCGTCGGCGCGATCAACCGGGTGGGCGTCGAGGAGCTGGGCGACAACGACTTCTACGGGACGACCTACTTCGTCGACCCGGAGGCCCAGTTCGTGGGCGAGGTGGCGAGCGACAAGGAGACCGAACTCGTCGTACGGGACCTGGACCTGAACAAGCTGCGCGAGGTCCGCGACCGCTGGCAGTTCTACCGGGACCGCCGCCCCGACGCGTACCCGCCGCTGACCGCACCCTGATCACATCGTCCACCCTGGCAGGAGAGGGAGCATGAGCAGCCGTACCGTGATCCGCGGTGGTCTCGTCATCACCGCGTCCGACGAGATCCACGCCGACGTGCTGATCGAGGACGGCCGCATCGCCGCCCTCGCCGCCTCGGGCACGTCCGCCGCCGAAGCGTTCACCGGCGAGCGGACCATCGACGCCACCGGGAAGTACGTCATCCCCGGTGGCGTCGACGCCCACACCCACATGGAGCTGCCGTTCGGCGGCACCTTCGCCTCCGACACCTTCGAGACCGGCACCCGGGCCGCGGCCTGGGGCGGCACGACCACGATCGTCGACTTCGCCGTGCAGAGCGTCGGCCACTCCCTGCGCGAGGGCCTCGACGCCTGGCACGCCAAGGCGGAGGGCAACTGCGCGATCGACTACGGCTTCCACATGATCGTCTCCGACGTGAACCAGGAGACGCTCAAGGAGATGGACCTGCTGGTCGAGGAAGGGGTGACCTCCTTCAAGCAGTTCATGGCCTACCCGGGCGTCTTCTACTCCGACGACGGCCAGATCCTGCGCGCCATGCAGCGCTCCGCCGAGAACGGCGGCCTGATCATGATGCACGCCGAGAACGGCATCGCGATCGACGTCCTGGTGGAGCAGGCGCTGGCCCGCGGCGAGACCGACCCGCGTTACCACGGCGAAGTGCGCAAGGCCCTCCTGGAGGCCGAGGCCACGCACCGGGCCATCAAGCTCGCGCAGGTCGCGGGCGCCCCCCTGTACGTGGTGCACGTCTCGGCCATGGAGGCGGTGGCCGAGCTGGCGCGGGCGCGCGACGAGGGGCTCAACGTCTTCGGTGAGACCTGCCCGCAGTACCTGTTCCTGTCCACCGACAACCTCGCCGAGCCGGACTTCGAGGGCTCGAAGTACGTGTGCAGCACGCCCCTTCGCCCCAAGGAGCACCAGGCCAAGCTCTGGCAGGGCCTGCGGACCAACGACCTCCAGGTCGTCTCCACCGACCACTGCCCCTTCTGCTTCGTCGGCCAGAAGGAACTCGGCCGCGGCGACTTCTCCAAGATCCCCAACGGCCTTCCCGGCGTCGAGAACCGCATGGACCTGCTCCACCAGGCCGTCGTCGACGGACACATCACCCGCCGCCGCTGGATCGAGATCGCCTGCGCCACCCCGGCCCGGATGTTCGGCATGTACCCGAAGAAGGGCACCATCGCCCCCGGCGCCGACGCGGACGTCGTCATCTACGACCCGCACGCCGAGCAGGTCCTGTCCGTCGAGACGCACCACATGAACGTCGACTACTCGGCGTACGAGGGCAAGCGCATCACCGGCCGGGTCGAGTCGGTGCTCTCGCGCGGCGAACTCGTCATCACCGAGCGGGAGTACACCGGGCACGCAGGGCACGGCGTCTACACCCCCCGTTCCACCTGTCAGTACCTCAACTAGGAGTGGCGCCCATGGACTTCGGACTCGTCCTGCAGACCGACCCGCCGGCCTCGAAGGTCGTCAGCCTGATGAAGCGCGCCGAGCGCAACGGCTTCACCTACGGCTGGACCTTCGACTCCGCGGTGCTCTGGCAGGAACCGTTCGTGATCTACAGTCAGATCCTCGCCAACACCACGAAGTTGACGGTCGGCCCGATGGTCACCAACCCGGGCACCCGCACCTGGGAGGTCACCGCCTCCACCTTCGCCACCCTCAACGACATGTTCGGCAACCGCACCGTCTGCGGCATCGGCCGCGGCGACTCCGCGATGCGCGTCGCGGGCCGCACCCCGAACACCCTGGCCCGCATCAGCGAGGCCATGAAGGTCATCCGCGCCCTCGGCTCCGGCCAGGAGGCCGACCTCGGCGGCACGGTCATCAGGTTCCCCTGGATCAAGGAGGACGCCGAACTCCCCGTATGGATGGCGGCGTACGGCCCGAAGGCGCTGAAGATGACGGGGGAGGAGGCCGACGGGTTCATCCTCCAGCTCGCCGACCTGTATCTCACCGAGTACATGGTCAAGGCGGTGAAGGACGCGGCGGTCGCCGCCGGCCGCGACCCGTCCGAGGTCAAGATCTGCGTGGCCGCCCCCGCCTACGTCACCGAGGACGACTCGCCCGAGGCGCTCGCCCACGCGCGCGAGCAGTGCCGCTGGTTCGGCGGGATGGTCGGCAACCACGTCGCCGACCTGGTGTCGAAGTACGGCGAGCACTCGGCCGCCGTACCGGACGAACTCACGGACTACATCAAGGCCCGTGAGGGGTACGACTATTCGCATCACGGGCGCGCCGACAACCCGGACACCGCGTTCGTGCCGGACGAGATCGTCGACCGGTTCTGCGTCATCGGCCCCGTCGAGAAGCACATCGAGAAGCTCAACGCCCTGCGTGAGCTGGGCGTCGACCAGTTCGCCGTCTACGACATGCACGACGCGCAGGAGACGACCATCGACGCCTACGGCGCGAAGGTGATCCCCGCGGTCAACGCCTGACCGGCACCACCCCGACCCCCCACACCTTGACACCCCTCTCCCCCCGCCGTCCCGGGGCGGAGAGGGGCCCAAGGCCCCCGCACGGCCTCTCCCGTCCCGCTCACTGATTGGCCTGCCCATGACCGACACAGTCCCCACGGGGTCGCACATATCCCAGTCCGCCGACGCCGGCGGCCGTATCGAACTCAGCCCCGAGGCCTTCCCCGCCGACAGCCCCTTCGCCAACGAGGACCTGCGACCCGTACCGGTCTCCGAACGCAAGTGGACGACGTACAACTTCGCGGCCCTGTGGATCTCCATGGCCCACTGCATCCCCAGCTGGACCCTGGCCTCCGGCCTGGTCGCGCTCGGGATGGACTGGAAGCAGGCGGTGTTCACCATCGCCCTGGCCAACGTCATCGTGCTGCTGCCGATGCTGGCGACCGGGCACGCCGGACCCAAGTACGGCATCCCCTTCCCGGTGCTGGCGCGTGCCTCCTTCGGGCTGCGCGGCGCCAACATCCCGGCGCTGATCCGGGCGGCCGTGGCCTGCGGCTGGTTCGGCATCCAGACCTGGATCGGCGGCAGCGGCATCTTCGCCCTCGGCTCCAAACTCACCGGCGGGCACTGGGAGAACGCGGGGAAGATCGCCGGGAACCCGTGGCCGCTGTGGCTGTGCTTCCTGCTGTTCTGGGCCTTGCAGATCGCGATCATCTACCGCGGCATGGACTTCCTGCGGCACTTCGAGAACTGGGCCGCGCCCTTCGTGATCGTCGGCGCGCTGGTGCTGCTGGTGTGGATCGCGGTCAAGGCGGACGGTTTCGGCGCACTGCTCGACCAGCCGTCGAAGCTGGGCTGGGGTCCCGACTTCTGGCCGGTCTTCTTCCCGTCGCTGATGGGCATGATCGGCTTCTGGGCGACACTGTCGCTGAACATCCCCGACTTCACGCGCTTCGGCGCCAGCCAGAAGGCGCAGACCTGGGGTCAGTCCCTCGGCCTGCCGACCACCATGACCCTCTTCGCGGTCCTCGCGGTGCTGGTCACCTCCGGCTCCGAGGTGGTCTACGGCGAGGCGATCTGGGACCCGGTCACCCTCGCCGCCAAGACGGACAACGCCTTCGGGCTGCTCTTCGCGCTCGTCATCGTGCTGGTCGCCACCATCTCGGTGAACATCGCGGCGAACGTGGTGTCCCCGGCGTACGACCTCGCGAACCTCGCGCCGAAGCTCATCAACTTCCGTACGGGCGCGCTGATCACGGGTGTCGTCGGCATCCTGATCTTCCCGTGGAAGCTGATCTCGACGCCGGAGTTCTACATCTTCACCTGGCTCGGCGTGGTCGGCGGCCTGCTCGGCACGGTCGCGGGCATCCTCATCGCCGACTACTGGATCGTGCGCCGTACGGTCCTGCACCTGGCGGACCTGTACACGCCGGGCGGCCGCTACTGGTACTCCAACGGCTGGAACTGGCGGGCGATCCTCGCCTTCGTCGTCGGCGGCCTGCTCGCGGTCGGCGGCTCGTACTCCGGCGTCGGCGCCGACGGATCCAAGACGGGACCGTTCCCGACCGACGGACTGATCCCGTTCCTCAAGCCGCTGGCCGACTACGGCTGGGCCGTGGGCCTCGGGGCCTCGTTGGTGCTGTACGTCGCGCTGATGCTGCCGCTGGGGAGGGAGCAGGAGAGCGTGTGACGGTCATGGCGTCGGAGGGCGGCCGGTTGAGCTACTGGCCAATTGGCCTACTGGCCGCCCTCCAGCGCCGCCACCGCGTCCTTCGCCGCCTTGATGGCGCCCTTGTTGATGACGTCGGTGTCGGGTGCCTTCTTCGACTCGAAGTCGCTGCCGTTGTACGTGACGACCACCAGCGCGTTGGACGCCTGGACGATCACCACGCCCTCGCGCGTCTGCTGTTTGTCCTCCGTGGTGAGGTTCACGACGGAGTAGGCCTGGTTGCCGAGGCCCGGGACGACCCCACCGCCGCTCTTCTCCTCGATGCGATCCTTGTACGTCTTCGCCGCCGACTCGTCCGAGTCCGTGATCTCGTACGACACGTCGAGCCAGCGGTAGTCGTAGCCCTTGAGCGCGTTCCAGGAGCAGGTGCGGCGGAGTTTCGTGTCCGTCGACGGGATCTCCTTGCCGGCCGTCTTGGCGCCCGGGACCAGCGACTTGATGTTCTTCACCGTGATGCTGCCGCAGGGGGCGGGAGAGGCGGCGTACGTCTTCGAGGCCGCCGCGGTGGCGGGGGCCGACGCGGACTTGGTGCCGCCGCCACCGTCGTTCGACGCGGACTCGTGGTCGCCGGTGGAGGCGGGGCCGGACGACAGGGTCCAGCCGACGGCGGCGAGCACGACCACCGGCGACAGACGTGCGGTCAGGGCGAGCGGCAGAGGCAGGGAACGCACAGGCGCACTTCTCGTGGGGGATGGGTGCGGAACGGGTCCGCACAGCGGACAGGGGGCGGCGTGGGCTTTGCGGGGGCGCCCGCACGGTGGACGGGAGGCGGTGCGGAGGGTGTCCGCACTGTGGACGGGACGCCAGTGTCACACGAGTCCCTGTGGGGCGGTAGTGCCAACTCGCTCCGTGCATGTGCGGTGACTGAGGCCTGTGGTTGACGCACACCAGACGCGCTGAGTGTCCCGTTATGTCCGTGCGGTTCATGCCCCTGCGCCTCATGCCCGTGCGCTTTCACGTCCGCGCGATGTCGTGGTGGAACGCCGACTCGATCCGGTCGACCGCGAGGAACGCCCCGTACGACACGAGGTGCACGAGGCAGCGGTCGGTGTGCTCCGGTCGGCGCCACGCCGCCACGTCCTCGTCCGTGATCCGGTACGGCGCCAGCGCGGCCAGCAGCACGAGCCGCGCCCCGGGCCGCTCGTCCCGGCCGGGGACGCCGGGGAGGGCGAGCGAGGGGTGCTCCCCGCCCCAGTCCTGAAGAACCTCCTCGACCACGTCCTGGTCCTCGCGGGTGAGGAGGCTCGCGCCCGCCATGGCGGCCCTGAGCAGCGCCGCGTACGCGACGCCGACGGGTGTGCCGCCCGCCCACGCGGGGGCCTCGCCGGGGTCCGGGCGGTCGAGCAGCGGGAGGCTCTCGCCGGGCACCGCGGTGCGGCGCACGGTCCGGGCGAGGGTACGGCCCGCGAGACTGCGCACCGTGCGGAACCGCTGGAGGTTGCCCGGCAGCATCTTCTCGGTCAGCAGGGCGGACACGACGCGGTTGATGAAGTGGAAGGCGAGCACGGTGCCGAGATAGCCCGGGGCGTCCTCGCGGGAGAAGGGCGGGGATCCGTCGCCGAAGGCCGCGCCGGGCACCCTGGTCCGCTTGCCCCAGTCCAGCACGCGCGCGTGCTCCACGTTCTCCGGTCGATGTCCCTTGGCGATGCGCTCGGCCATGGCGTGGTCGCCGGTGGCGTGCAGCAGCACGGTGTGCGCGTCCACGCAGAACGGACACTTGTTGGCGAGCGACACCCCCAGCGCGGCCAACTCCTTGCCGGTACGGCCACCGGGGCCGGCGATCAGGGACTCGCGCGTCAACGCCCAGGTGGCGGCGAGGAGTTCCGGAGCGGACGACAGCACCACGAAGGTGGGCGGCTCGTCGATGCCGAAGTCGCGGGAGAGCTGCGTGTAGACGGCGGCGGTGCGTCCGGTGGCCGCCTTGGGCGGCAGGGGTTCGGTGTAGCGGAATGAAGTGGACATGGGCGACAGCGTGCGCCGGGGACGGGGCTCCGGTCGTCGTACGGCGGAAGGGAGTTGCCGCTGCGCCGCCGAGGCGGGAGGGGGTGCCGGACTACTACGGGGGGAGTAGCCGCGGAGTTGTCCACAGGGCTGACGCGGGTGTCGGAACGGCGGTCTAGTGTGCCGACATGAGTGGGATCCAGGGCGGGACGGCCGTAGACACGGGGTCAGGGACGGCCGACGGCAAGGTCGTAGGGACGGTGTCAGGGGCGGCCGACGGGACGGTCGTGGGTACGGCGTCAGGGGCGGCCTCGGGAGGGGCACCGGGGATGGGGGCGGGTGCGGGGCCGGGTTCGCGGGTGGCCGCGCGTGAGCGGCTCGTCGATGTGGTCCTCGCGGTCCTCGTCGGCGCCCTCGTCGGGGTCACGGCGGCTTTCGACACGGACACGACCGTCGTCGACTACGTGCTGATCGGCGTCGCGTCGGCCGTCCTGGCGCTGTACCGCACGGCGCCCAGGGCGGTGCTGGCCGTGGCGACGGCGAGTGGCGCGGCGTACGTCCTGCATGCCCACCCGGGCCCGCCTGCCGCCCTCCCTGTCATTGCCGCGAGCCATGTGGCGGCCCGTGTGGGACACCGCGCGTGGGCGGCCGTCGCGGGCGGGGTGTTCCTGGTGGCGTATCTCGCGACCGGCCCGACGACCCGGCAGATCGTCGAGCAGGCCGCGCTGCTCATGGGCTGGTTCCTGTGCGCGGTCGTGACGGGCCTGGCCGACCGCAACTGGCAGGCCTACCTCCGCCAGACGGAACAGCGCGCCCTGGAGGCGGAACGCACCCGCGAGGAGGTCGCGCTGCGCCGCGCGGGCGAGGAACGCCTGCGTATCGCAAGGGAGTTGCACGACTCCCTGACCCACAGCATCTCGATCGTCAAGCTCCAGGCGGGCGTGGCGGTGCACTTGGCGCGCAAGCGCGGCGAGGAGGTGCCGGAGGCCCTGCTCGCCATCCAGGAGGCGAGCGGCGAGGCCATGCGCGAACTCCGGGCCACGCTGGAGGTGCTGCGCACGGATGAGCCCACGGGAACGCCGGCGGTGCTGGTGGAGCGGGCGCGGGCCGCCGGCCTCGCGGTGGAACTGGCCGTGGAGGGGGAGGAGAAGCCGCTGGCGGCCACGGTGGACCGGGCGGTGTACCGCATCGTCCAGGAGGCGCTGACGAACGCGGCGCGGCATGCGGGGGCGGCGAAGGTGGGCGTGCGGCTGGCGTACGGGGAGGAGTGCGTGACGGTGGTGGTGGAGGACGACGGCAACGCCGACCCGAGCCGCCCGGTGACGCCCGGCATCGGCCTGCGGGGCATGCACGAACGCGTCACGGCACTGGGCGGCACGCTGACCGCCGCTCCCCGGGCGGAGGGCGGGTTCCGCGTGCGGGCCGAGCTGCCGCTGGCGGTGGCCGCGTGATCCGAGTGGCGCTCGTCGACGACCAGGCCCTCATGCGTGCCGGCTTCCGGGCGCTGCTCGATGCCGAGGACGGTATCGAGGTGGTGGGGGAGGCGGCGGACGGGGAACGGGGCGTGGAGCTGGTGCGCGCCCAGGTGCCCGACATCGCGCTGATCGACGTGCAGATGCCGGTGATGACGGGCATCGAGGCGACACGCAGGATCGCGGCGGACCCGGCGCTCGCGGCCGTCCGGGTCGTGATCCTCACCAACTACGGCCTGGACGAGTACGTCTTCGAGGCGCTGCGGGCGGGGGCGAGCGGCTTCCTTCTCAAAGACACCGAACCGGCGGAGCTGTTGCAGGCGATCGAGGTGGTGGCGGGCGGCGAGGCGTTGCTGTCCCCGTCCGTCACCCGCACCCTGATCGGCGAGTTCGTCTCCCGCCCACCCGACCGCGCCACCGCCCCCGGCCTGGAATGCCTCACCCGGCGCGAACTGGAGGTCACCGCGCTGGCCGCACGCGGGCTCAGCAACGAGGAGATCGCCGAGCACATGGTGATCAGCCCGTTCACGGCGAAGACGCATGTGAGCCGTGCGATGACGAAGCTGGGGGCGCGGGACCGGGCGCAGTTGGTGGTGTTCGCGTACGAGTCGGGGCTGGTGACGGCCCGAGGCGGAACGTCAGGATGAGCCGATGACCCACACGACGCCACCGCGACGGCCCAATGTCCCTGCTGTCCCTGCTGTCCCTGCTGTCCCTGCTGTCCCTGCGGAGATTCTCGCCTATTACGGCCGCGGCAAGGAGGATGCCCGCCTCAGAGAAGGCGGTGCCCCCGCCGGACGGCTGGAGTTCTGGCGGACGCAGGACGTGCTGCGCCGGCTGCTGCCCACGGCCCCCGCGCGCGTGCTGGACGTCGGCGGCGGGAGCGGGGTCCACGCCGAGTGGCTCGCGGCCGACGGGCTCGAGGTCGACCTCGTCGATCCCGTACCGCTGCATGTGGAACAGGCATCCCGGCTCGCGGGTGTCACCGCGCTCGTCGGGGACGCCCGGGACCTTCCCGCCGAGGAGGCCGCGTACGACGTGGTGCTGATGCTCGGCCCGCTCTACCACCTGCCCGAACGGACGGACCGGGTGCGTGCGTTGGCCGAGGCGCGGCGGGTGGTGAAGACGGGCGGGGTGGTGGTCGCGGCCACCATCAACCGGTACGCGCAACTGCACGACCTGCTGCGTGAGGAGCGCTACTTCACCCCGCTCAACCGAGAACGTACCGACGCCGTACTGGAGGACGGCCGCCACCCCTACCATGAGGAGGGATTCTTCACGGTCGCCCACTTCGCCCAACCCGACGAGGTGCCAGGAGAGTTCACCGAGGCCGGGCTCACCGTCGAGCGCCAGTACGGCGTCGAGGGTGTCGCCTGGCTGATGGGCGGTGTCGAGAGCTGGCTGGACGATCCCGCACGGCGCGAGGCCGTTCTGGCCGCGACCCGGCACATCGAGTCGGAACCGGCGCTGCTCGGCGCGAGCGGCCATCTGCTGACGGCGGGGCGACGGGTGGATTAGGGCCGGGAGGCTCAGGGCCGGGAGGCTCAGGGCCGGGAGTGGCTGCATACGATCATCGAACCGTCACCGCGCTGTGAGGAGTCCGCCCGTGTTCACCACCCGCCCCACCCTCCAAGGCACTTTCGGCATGGTCTCCTCCACGCACTGGCTGGCCTCGCAGTCGGCGATGGCCGTGTTGGAGGACGGCGGCAACGCCTATGACGCCGCCGTGGCAGGGGCGTTCGTGCTGCATGTCGTGGAGCCGCATCTCAACGGGCCCGCCGGAGAGGTGCCGATCCTGCTGGCGCCCGCCGGTGGCGACGTGCGTGTGCTGTGCGGGCAGGGAGTCGCGCCCGCCGGGGCGACCGTCGCGCACTACAGGTCGCTCGGGCTCGACCTCGTCCCCGGCACCGGGCCCCTCGCCGCCGCCGTCCCCGGTGCCTTCGATGCCTGGATGGTGTTGCTGCGGGACCACGGCACCAAGCCCCTCGCCGATGTCCTCAAGTACGCCATCGGGTACGCCGAACACGGCCACGCGCCCGTGGAGAACGTCGGCGCCACCGTCGAGACCGTGCGGGAGCTGTTCGAGACGGAGTGGACCTCTTCCGCCGAGGTGTATCTGCCGGGTGGGAAGGCACCGAGGGCCGGTGAGTTGTTCCGGAATCCCGCCCTCGCCGCCACCTGGAAGCGGCTGCTCGACGAGGTCGGCGGGGCCGGTGACCGGGTCGCGCAGATCGAGGCCGCGCGGGAGGTGTGGCGCACCGGGTTCATCGGGGAGGCGCTCGTGCGGCAGGCCGCACGGCCCACCCTGGACACCAGCGGGGAGCGGCACGCCGGGACGCTGACGGCCGACGACCTCGCCGGCTGGTCCGCGACCTACGAGGCGCCGGCGACGTACGACTGGAACGGCTGGACCCTGTGCAAGGCCGGGCCCTGGAGCCAGGGGCCGGTGCTGTTGCAGCAGCTCGCCCTGCTGCCGGGGGAGCTTCCGGCGTACGGCTCCGCCGAGTACGTGCACCTGCTCATCGAGGGGTGCAAGCTCGCCATGGCCGACCGGGAGGCCTGGTACGGGGACGCCGGTGAGGTGCCGCTCGGGGAGCTGCTGTCGGACGGGTACAACGCCGGGCGGCGGGGGCTCGTGGGGGAGAAGGCCTCGTACGAGCTGCGGCCCGGGAGCCCCGGAGGGCGGGCTCCTCGGCTGTGTGCCCAGGCGCAGCTGGTGGTGTCCGACGATCCGGGGTTCAGCCCCATGGGCGTCGGCGAGCCGACCGTCGCCAAACCGCCCACCTCTCCCGTGCCGGGGGAGCCCGGTGTCGGTGCCGACGGTGCCACCCGCGGCGACACCTGCCACCTCGACGTCGTCGACCGGTGGGGCAACATGGTCGCCGCCACCCCCAGCGGGGGCTGGCTCCAGTCCAACCCCGTCGTGCCCGAGCTCGGCTTCCCGCTCGGCACCCGGCTCCAGATGACCTGGCTGGAGGAGGGCCTCCCCAACTCGCTCACTCCCGGCCGGCGGCCCCGGACCACCCTCACGCCCTCCCTGGCGCTGCGTGACGGGGTGCCCGTCATGGCGTTCGGCACGCCCGGCGGGGACCAGCAGGACCAGTGGCAGCTGCACTTCTTCCTCGCCGTCGCGCTGAGGCCGGCGGTGCGGGGCGGGCTCGATCTGCAAGGCGCCGTCGACGCCCCGAACTGGCACAACGACAGCTTCCCCGGCTCCTTCTACCCGCGCGGCATGCGGCCCGGGAGCGTCACGGTCGAGGCGCGCATGGACGCGGAGGTCGTCGACGAACTGCGGCGGCGCGGGCATGAGGTGACCGTGGGGGACGCCTGGTCGGAAGGGCGCCTGTGCGCCGTCGCGCGGGACCCGGAGACCGGCGTGCTGTCGGCGGCAGCGAACCCCCGCGGGATGCAGGGGTACGCCGTGGGGCGATGAGCCCCGGGCCTGGGCCTGCGCCCGCGCTTTCGTGAGTTCATCCCGATTCCACCCGGCATCCACCCGCCGGGTGGGGATTGTCAGTGGCGCGTGCTCTCATGGAGTCATGATCGAAGACACGGAAACCATCGACGAGTTTCTCGCCCGCCACTCGGCCGACGTGGAGGAGGCGGTCCGCAAGGCCGCCGCGGCCGAGATCATGCCCCGCTTCCGCCGGCTCGCCGCCCACGAGGTCGACGAGAAGAGCGGACCGCACGACCTGGTGACCGACGCCGACCGGCTCGCCGAGCAGTATCTGACCGAGGCGCTGAGCGCGCTGCTGCCCGGCTCGGTCGTGGTCGGCGAGGAGGCGGTGCACGCCAACCCGGCCTCGTACGAGGCGATACGCGGCGACGCTCCGGTCTGGATCGTCGACCCGGTCGACGGGACACGGCAGTTCGTGCACGGCGACCCCGGATTCTGCACGCTGATCGCGCTGGCGCAGGGCGGCGTCGTGCGCGCCTCGTGGACGTACGCGGCCGCCCGCGACCAACTGGCCACGGCCGTACGGGGCCAGGGCGCGTTCCTCGACGGGGAGCGGCTGTACGCCGGGCCGCCCGAGCCCGGCCGCGACCTCGAAGTGGCCACGTCCCACCCGGACTACACGACAGACGAGCAGAAGCAGGCCCTGCGCGGACTGTGGAGGGACGGACTCGCGCCGCGGCCCTGCGGCTCGGCCGGACTGGAGTATCTGGCCATCGCCCGCGGGCAGTTGGACGCCACCGCGTTCTCCTGGGAGGCCGCGTGGGACCACGCCGCCGGGCTGCTCCTCGTCGAGGAGGCGGGCGGCGCCCACCTCACCCGGGACGGCGAGCCGTTCCGCATCACCGGCGGCAACACCCTGCCGTTCACCGCCGCCAGGGACACGGCGACGGCCCGGCGCATCGCGGAGGTGCTGGCGGGCACGGTCTGAAGTCCAGCCGGGCACGAGGGGCGGCTGGTCGGATGGGTGTCATGGGGCCGACGGTCGGCTGCTCGGATGACGGCCGAACTGTCCCAGCGGGCGGGAACGGCGCGGACACCCCGCACCCCCGAACCGCCCCCGCGCCCCGGCGCTGTCAGTACCCCGTCATATCCTGATCCAGTGGCCATCGGCTGACGAAGGGGTCCGAAGGTGCCGTCGATGCTCGATGCGGTCGTGGTGGGTGCGGGGCCGAACGGACTGACGGCTGCCGTGGAGCTGGCCCGGCGCGGCTTCTCCGTGGCCGTCTTCGAGGCACGCGACACCGTCGGTGGAGGAGCCCGCACCGAGGAACTCACCCTCCCCGGCTTCCGGCACGACCCGTGCAGCGCGGCCCATCCCCTCGGGATCAACTCCCCGGCGTTCCGCGCCCTGCCCCTGGAGCGGTACGGCCTGGAGTGGCTCCAGCCCGAGCTGCCCATGGCCCACCCCTTCACCGACGGCACCGCCGCCGTGCTGTCCCGGTCGGTCGCCGAGACGGCCGCCTCCTTCGGGGCGCGCGACGCGGGGGCGTACCGCAGGCTCGTCGAGCCGTTCCTGCCCCACTGGGACACCCTGGCCCGCGACTTCATGTCCCTGCCGCTGACCGCGCTGCCCCGCGACCCGGTCACCCTCGCCCGGTTCGGGCTCGTCGGGCTGCCGCCGTCGACGTGGCTGATGCGCCGCTTCCGCGACGAGCGGGCCAAGGCCCTGTTCTCCGGCCTCGTCGCCCACGTCATGGCCCCCTTGTCCGGCTTCGCCACCGGCGCCATCGGCCTGGTCTTCGCCCTCGCCGCGCACGCCCGGGGCTGGCCCGTCGCCCGCGGCGGCTCCCAGTCGATCTCCGACGCGCTCGCCGCGTACCTCAAGGACCTCGGCGGCACCGTCCACACGGACTACGAGGTCAAGCGCCTCGACGACCTGCCGCCCGCGCGCGCGTACGTCTTCGACACCTCGCCCACCGCCCTGGCCCGGATCGCCGGCCTCGGCCGCTATTACGACGGCTACCGGTACGGCCCGGGCGTCTTCAAGGTCGACTACGCGCTCGACGGCCCGGTGCCCTGGACCGCGCCGGAGGCCCGCGTCGCCGGAACCGTGCAGATCGGTGCGAGCAGCGCGGAGATCGGCACGGCTCTGCGGGCCGCGTCCCGGGAGGGCCGGGCCCCCGACAGGCCGTTCATGATCACCGTGCAGCCGGGTGTGGTCGACCCCGACCGGGCACCCGAGGGCAAGCAGGTCTTCTGGGCCTACGGCCATGTCCCCAGCGGCTGGGACGGCGACCTCACCGACGCCCTCGAACGCCAACTGGAGCGCTTCGCCCCCGGGTTCCGCGACCGGGTGCTGGCCCGCGCCACGGCGGGACCGCCCGAACTGGCCGCCCGCAACGCCAACTACGTCGGCGGCGACATCGGCTCCGGAGCGGTCACCGGCCTCCAGATCCTGCTGCGCCCCAAGCTCTCCCTGTCCCCGTACGGCACCCCGCACCCCGCCGTCTTCATCTGCTCCTCGGCCACCCCGCCGGGCCCCGGTGTGCACGGCATGTCGGGGCACAACGCGGCGAAGGCGGTGTGGCGGCGGCTGCGGCAGCAGCAGGCGTGACCCTGATGCGGCGGATCGCGACGCAGGACGTCGAGCTGGGCGGCGTACGGATCAGGGCAGGGGAAGGTGTGGTCGTGGCGCTGCCCGTGGCATGGTGAACCGCCTCGGGCGAGAGTGGGTCCCATGACCGACACCACCATCACGCTCGTCCAGGGCGACATCACGCGCGAGAGCGTCGACGCGATCGTCAACGCGGCGAACTCCTCCCTCCTCGGCGGGGGAGGAGTCGACGGCGCCATCCACCGGCGCGGCGGCCCGGCGATCCTCGCGGAGTGCCGCGCGCTGCGCGCCTCGCGGTACGGCAAGGGGCTGCCGACGGGCCAGGCGGTCGCCACCACGGCCGGGGAACTGGACGCGCGGTGGGTGATCCACACGGTCGGCCCGGTGTTCAGCGCGCACGAGGACCGCTCCGACCTGCTCGCCTCCTGCTACCGGGAGTCGCTGAAGGTCGCCGACGAGCTCGGTGCCCGTACGGTCGCGTTCCCGGCGATCTCCACCGGCGTCTACCGCTGGCCGATGGACGACGCGGCCCGCATCGCCGTGCAGACGGTGCGGGCCGCGCGGACCTCGGTGACGGAGGTGCGGTTCGTCCTCTTCGGCGAGCAGGCGTACGAAGTGTTCGCCGCGCAGGCCGGCTGATCAGGACACGGGAACGTCGGGCAGCTTCGGCACCGCGCTGCCCAGCAGCCCCGTGATGAGGCCGAGCACGGGCGACAGGAGCCCGGTCACCGCGCTCAGCACCCCGCCCAGGTCCAGCGAGGTCAGTGAGCTGAGCAGGCTGCTGACCGCGGCTTGGACCTGGGCGACGAGGTCGTCCACGGGGCCGGCGGCCCGGGCCACGGTCCGCTCGGCCGGGGTGTCGAGGCCGCGCAGACGCTCCTGGACGGTGGCGCCCCAGGCACGGATCTCCGCCGCGTACGAGGTGGCCGCGGCCGGGTCGAGCCGGGCGCCGTCCGTCACGGCCGGGTCGAGGCGCGTACCGGCCGACGCGGGATCGAGCCGGGTGCCGTCCGGCAGGGTGCTCTCCGCCAGCAGCGAGTCCAGGAACGTGTCCATCCCGGCGTCGGCCCGCACAGCCGCCTCCGCGATGCTCGGGCCCGGCACGGCCCGGCCCACGTCACCGACGGCGGCGGCGGTGCCGGCCTGGCCGAAGACGAGGGCGGCGCAGACCAGGGGCGGCACGAGGAGGCCGCGGGAGACAAGGGCGCGCATGAAGTTCCTTTCGAAGCGCTCGAAACTGCAGTCCTTGCGCCCACGGTGAGAACGGGTCAGACGCCCCGCAAACCGATCGAGCGGCTCCACGGCCACCCCGCCCCCTCGGCGCGATGACCCTGACCAGGCTGTTTCGCCGCCGAGGCAGCGCCATCCGGGCAAGGCGCCGCGTTCGCCCGTCAGGGTGCGGCCCAGCCGTACACCGGCCGTCACGCCGGCGACCGCACGGCCTCCACCGGACCCGTCCGCCGAGCTCCGCGACATGCGCCGCGCACCGTCCGGCCCGATCATGGAACCCCCTGTCCCGGAGAACGGGAGGTGCCCGTGGGGACGGACCCCCCTCTCCCGCGGACCCTGCTGTCCGCGGACGTCGACGCGCTGCCGACGGGCGTGGGCGGGGATCTGGGACGGGAGTACCGGCTGCTGCGGGACATCGTGGAGGGCGGCACGGCGGCCGTCGCCGTCCTCGACACCCGGCTGCGCTATGTGTACGTCAATCCCCACATGGCCCGGATCAACGGCGTACCGGTGCGGGAGCACCTGGGCCGCACCCTCACCGAGGTCATGCCCGGCGTGGAGCGGCCCGTCGACGTGCCCCTGGCGGTGCTGCGCGACGGCCGGCCCCGTGACGTCGTCGTCTCCGGCAGCATGGGCACCGGCGTCCACCGGGTGCGCCGGGAGTGGCAGTGCACCTACCACCGGCGTTACGACGAGCGGGGCGAGGTCATCGGCCTGGTGGCCGTCGGCGTGGAGGTGACCGAGCCGCGCCGCTACGTCACCGAGCTGGAGCGGGCCCACGGCCGGATGGCGATGGTCCACGCGGCCACTTTGCGCATCGGCACCACCCTCGACCTGGAGCGGACCTGCCGGGAACTCGTCGACTTCGCGGTGCGGGACCTGGCGGACGGGGCCTCCGTCGACCTGGTGGTCGAGGACGGCCCGCCGGGACCGCCGCCCGGCGGGGTGGTACGGCTGCGGCGCGCCGTGGTGAGCCGCAGTCCGGAGCTGGACCGGCGGCTCGGCAGGCCGCCCGTGCTCGGCGAGGTCAACGAGCACGGCCCGGCGTCCCCGGTGCGGCGGGTCCTGGAACGCGGCAGACCGCTGCTGACGACCGTGCCCGGCAGACGCCCGCCGGGGCTGCGCGGCCCGTACGCGGACCGGCTGGCGGAGTACCGGGCCGCCGGCATCCACTCCGGCCTCGTCGTGCCGCTCACCACCGACTCCCGGAGCGTGGGCGTCCTCGCCATGGTCCGGGCGGGCTCCTCACCGGCCTTCACGGTCGAGGACGGCGTGGTCGCCCAGGAACTCGCCGGTCGCGCCTCCCGCGCCCTGGAACGCGCCCGGCACTATGCCCGTGAACACACCATGGCCCTGGAGCTCCAGCGGGCCCTGCTCAGCGAGCCGACCCTCCCGCACCCCGACCTGGAGACCGCCTCCCGCTATCTCCCCGCCGACGACAGCGCGGTGGTGGGCGGCGACTGGTACGACTCGCTGGCGCTTCCGCAGGGCCGCAACCTGCTCGTCATCGGCGACGTGATGGGCCACGGGGTGGAGGCGGCCGTCGCGATGAGCCACTACCGGTCGATGCTCCGGGCACTCGCCTCCTCCTCGGGGCTGCCGCTCCACGAGATGCTCCACGCCGCCGACCGCATGATCGCCGCGTCCGGCTTCGACCGCGTCGCCACCTGCCTGCTCGCCCTCGGCGACCCGGCCACCGACACGATCAGCTACGCCAACGCCGGCCATCTGCCTCCGCTGCGGATCACCCCCGAGGGCCACGTGGAACTGGTCCCGCTGCCCGCCGGCCCCCCACTGGGCACCGGCCTCGGCGCCTACGAGACCGTCACCCGCCCCGGCGTGCCCGGCGGCACCCTGCTCCTCTACACCGACGGCCTGGTGGAACGCCGCGACGAGGACATCGACACGTCCCTCAGCCGCCTGACCGACCTGCGCCTGCCACCCGGCGGCGACCTGGACGAGATCCTCGACGGCATCCTGGCCCACGCGGCCACGGGCTCGGTCCACGACGACATCGCCTTGCTGGCGGCTCGGGCGCGGGGGGTGTGACGGCGGTTGAGGCCGCCCCGGCCCCAGGTGCCCGCGCCCGGCACCCGACTCCGGCCTCCACGCGGACGGCCTCCTGGCCCTCGCCGGCGATCCGGGCCGGTGCAGCCAGCGCGAGGTTGATGTCGGATTCCCGCCAGCCGCCGGTCCGCCGCTGCACCATGCTGGTGCCATGCAGAAGGGGATGCACACCGACACCGAGCGCTGCGTGCGCGCCGTCCAGTCGAAGGACGCCCGGTTCGACGGGTGGTTCTTCACGGCGGTCCTGACGACCCGGATCTACTGCCGGCCCAGTTGCCCGGCCGTGCCGCCCAAGCCCGCGAACATGACGTTCTACCCGAGCGCGGCCGCCTGCCAGCAGGCCGGGTTCAGGGCCTGCAAGCGCTGCCGCCCGGACACCAGCCCCGGCTCCCCCGAGTGGAACGAGCGCGCGGACCTGGTGGCCCGGGCGATGCGGCTGATCGCCGACGGGATCGTGGATCGCGAGGGCGTGCCGGGACTCGCCGCCCGCCTCGGCTACAGCACCCGGCAGGTCGAACGCCAGCTCCTCGCCGAACTGGGCGCGGGCCCGCTCGCGCTGGCCCGCGCCCAACGCGCCCAGACCGCACGGCTGTTGATCGAGACGACGGCCCTGCCGATGGCGGAGATCGCGTTCGCCGCCGGTTTCTCCTCGATCCGCACCTTCAACGACACCGTCCGCGAGGTCTTCGCCCTCTCACCCAGCGAACTGCGCACCCGGGTGCCGCGCAGGAACGCGGGCGCGGTGACCCCCGGCGTTCTCACGCTCCGGCTGCCGTTCCGCGCCCCCCTCAACCCCGACAACCTCTTCGGCCACCTCGCGGCCACCGCCGTGCCCGGGGTGGAGGAGTGGCGGGACGGCGCCTACCGCCGCACGCTCCGACTCCCGTACGGCCACGGCATCGTGGCGCTGACCCCGAACCCCGACCACGTCGCCTGCCGCCTCACCCTGAGCGACCTGCGCGATCTGACCGTCGCCATCAGCCGCTGCCGGCGCATGCTGGACCTGGACGCCGATCCGGTCGCGATCGACGACCAGTTGCGCACGGACCCGGTGCTGGCGCCGCTGGTCGCGAAGGCGCCCGGGCGACGGGTGCCGCGCACGGTGGACGAGGCCGAGTTCGCCGTCCGGGCGGTCCTGGGCCAGCAGGTCTCGACCGCCGCGGCCCGCACCCACGCCGCCCGACTGGTGACGGCCCACGGCGACCCGGTGGACGACCCCGAGGGCGGCCTCACCCACCTCTTCCCGTCCCCGGAGCAACTCGCCGCCGTGGACCCCGAGTCGCTCGCCATGCCCGGCACCCGCCGCACGACCTTCACCACCCTGGTCGGCCAACTGGCGGACGGAACGCTGAACCTGGGCGTCGAGACCGACTGGTCCGAGACCCGCGCCCGCCTCCTCGCCCTCCCCGGCTTCGGCCCCTGGACCGCCGACGTCATCGCGATGCGCGCCCTCGGCGACCCCGACGCCTTCCTCCCCACCGACCTCGGCATCCGCAAGGCCGCCCAGGAGCTGGGCCTGCCCTCGACCCCGGCGGCGCTGACCGCGCGAGCGGCGGCCTGGCGGCCGTGGCGGGCGTACGCGGTGCAGTACCTGTGGGCGACCGACAGCCACCCGATCAACTTCCTTCCGGTATAAGGACGTTCCGTGAGTTCTGCAAAAACACTGAAGCAACACACTGTGCTCGACAGCCCGTACGGCCCGCTGACCCTGGTCGCGACGGACGGCATCCTGAGCAACCTCTACATGACCGACCAGCGCCACCGTCCCGCGCAGGAGACGTTCGGCGTACGCGACGACCGCCCCTTCGGGGAGGCGATCGACCAGCTGGAGGCCTACTTCGCCTCCGAGTTGAAGGAGTTCACCCTCGAACTCCACCTGCACGGAACCCCGTTCCAGCGCAGCGTCTGGGAGCAGCTCCTGCGCATCCCGTACGGCGAGACCCGCTCCTACGGCGACCTCGCCGCGGCCCTGGGCAACCCCGGTGCCTCCCGCGCGGTCGGCCTCGCCAACGGCAAGAACCCGGTCAGCATCATCGTCCCCTGCCACCGCGTCGTGGGCTCCAACGGCAGCCTGACCGGCTACGGCGGCGGCCTGGAACGCAAGCAGCGCCTGCTGGACTTCGAGCGGGGAGCGGCGCTGTTCTAGGGCCTTCCGCCGGAAAAGCCCTGGCCGGCCGCTACCCCTGAAGCCGGCGCAGCAGCTGCGGCAGGGCCGTGCCGATCGGTTCGCGGACGACCTCGTCGGCGCGGTCGTCGTACGGGGTCGGCTCGGCGTTGACGATGATCAGCCGGGCTCCGTGATCGGCGGCGACGCCGGCGAGCCCGGCGGCGGGCTGCACCTGGAGGCTGCTGCCGACGGCGATGAAGACCTGGCAGGCCTTGGTGATGGCGACGGCCTCGCCGAGGACGACGGGGTCGAGGCGCTCGCCGAACATCACGGTCGCGGACTTCAGGATGCCGCCGCAGTCCAGGCAGGCCGGGTCGTCCTCCCCGGCGTCGAGCCGCGCCAGCGCGTCCTCCATGGGGCCGCGCGCGTGGCACCGCGTGCACACCACCTGCCGTGCGGTGCCGTGCAGTTCGAGGACCTTGCGGGCCGGCAGCCCGGCGAGCTGGTGCAGTCCGTCGACGTTCTGGGTGACGACCCGCACCGGCACCCCGGACCTCTCCAGCTCGGCCACCGCGTAATGCGCGGCATTCGGCTCTGCCGCGAGCGACTGATTCTCCTTGCGCATCAGCCACGACCGTCGCCGAACATCCGGATCGCTCATGTAGTAGTCGTACGTCACGAGCTTTTCCGCCTCGGGATCCCGGCGCCACAACCCGTTCGGGCCGCGATAGTCCGGGATCCCTGAGTCGGTGGAAATGCCGGCCCCGCTGAGGACGGCGACGAGAGGCTTGTTCATGCGGCCGAGGTTAGATCGCAGGACGCACCGCGGCGAACGGTTATCAGTCCTCGTCGTCCTTCGACTGCACCGGCCCGAACGGCTCGATCTTCGGGTTGGCGAAGGGGCCCTGGTGCGACCCCCGCGCCTCCGGTGCTCCCTGGAGCCTCGCCCCGGCCGCCTCGGTCACCAGCAGTGCGTAGGTGCCGCGCGCCGGGTCCACCGGGACCAGGCCGTACGCCGTGTCGACCTCGTCGTCGGCGAGGCCGAGACGGCGCTGGGCGTCCTCGATGGTCGACCGCACCGGAAGGGTCACGGTGATCAGGACGGTGGGGCGCTCGGGAGCCATGGGTCTCCTACGGGCCGGCGTTGTTCTTGCCGACGCGGCGCACCGCGTCGACGAGCTGCGGGGTGTTGATGATGCCGTACCCGTAGTCGAAGTCGTAGCCGTGCCCGCCCGCGTCGTGTGCGGACCGGCGGATCAGCGTACGCAGCCGGGACGGTGACAGGTCCTGCACCGACAGCTTGCTGCGCACCGCGGCGACGACCCCCGCCGCGACCGGACAGGCCGCCGAGGTCCCCGAGTCGGGGCTGTTCTGCCCGAACGCCTTCGACCCGCTGAAGTGCGTGTACGTGGCGATGTCCGGCTTGCGCACGGCGAGCCGCCCCGGACCCTGGGACGAGTAGCCGACCCGGGCGTCATGGGTGTCCACACCGGCCACGGACAGCACGCTGGGGTGCGAGTTCGCCCCGTTGATGGGCCGGTTCGGGAAGCCGCAGCGCCCGTCGGGGCACTCGACACCGCAGTTGCCCGCGGCGAACAGGATGTCGGCGCCGGACACCTCAAGGGCGGCGACGATCAGGTTGAACGGGTGGGCGCGGTTGTCGGAGTAGTTGCCCGGGTGCCCCGGCGGGAAGTCCCACGTCGGCTTGAACGACCCCCAGCTGTTGCTGATGACCATCCTGCGCCGCTCGCGCGGCATCTGCTCCAGCAGCCCCCACAGGTGGGCGTACGCGGAGATCGCGTCGGAGAGCAGGCCCTCCATCACGGTCGAGCCCTGCCGCTGCGAGAGCAGCACGGGAATGTCGAGGAGGGACACCTTGCGGGCCACGATCAGCGAGTCGAACGCGCACATCGTGCCGTGGTTCACCGGGAACTGGCCGAAGTTGCCGTTCACCCCCGGCGGCTTCCAGCTGCGTGCCGCGTCGACCGTCACCGGCGAGCCGAGGACCTGGCCGAGATGCGCGAGGTTGATGCCGGTGTCGACGATCGCCAGCGGGACGCCCGAACCGTCGAGGCCCTCGCTCTTCAGCGCGTCCGTGACGAACCGCTGGACGTCGTGCCAGTCGCCGACCGGGGGCGTGTTGCCGCAGGTGGGCGTCGTCTCGACGGCCGGGTCGGCGGCGATCCCGACGATGTCCGCCCGCTGGGAGCTCAGCAGCGCCAGCCGGGCGGAGCCGTCGCGGTCCTGGATCTCGCCGCGCACCAGGACGCTCGCGTCCTCCGCGGCCAGCGAGAAGGTGAGCGGCTGGTCCAGCGACAGCGGATCGCCGTCGGAGTACACCGGCTTGGGCTGCGGCACCGGCACCGGCACGAAGTCCGCGTCCAGGTCGATGCCGGGGAGTGAGCCGGCGACGTCGGAGGCCGACGGAGTGCTGACGGACGGATCCACGACTGCCTGGACGACATCGTGTTCCGGGCGCATCTGAACGATTACCCGCATGTTTCCCCCTGCAATGGAATCCGGCGGCACGGAGAACCGCGTGCCACCGGTACTCGCGGATGAGGCGAGGACTCGCACGCTATTGGCGCGGGTACAGGGGGTCCATACGCGCAAGGGCGTAGCTTCAAGAGCACATTTCCGCAGGGGAATTGACGGGAATCGACACCCGGAACAACAGGCGTCAGGAAACCCGCCGACCGTTCTCCAGCTCCGCCGTCCCGGCGCCTTCCGCGAGCACGTCCAGCGCGACCCGCACCCGGCCGCCCAGGAAACCCAGCAGATAGTCGTCCAGCTCCTCGCGCGGCACGAGCCGCCACGACAGCAGCTCCTCCTCCTGGAGCCGGATCGCCTTCAGCTCGTCCTCGCCGAGCACGCCACCGTCGTACAGGTACGCCACCAGCGGCGGAATGCCCGGCCGGTACACCCAGTCCACCGCCAGCAGCCGGCCGAGTTCACGGTCCAGGCCGATCTCCTCCAGCGTCTCGCGGCGCGCCCCCTGACGTGGTGTCTCGCCGTCGTCCGACTCGATGGTGCCGCCCGGAAGCGCCCATCCCTCACGGTAGTTGGGCTCGACGAGGAGCACCCGCCCCTCGCGGTCACGGAAGAGGGCGGCGGCACCGGCGAGGATGCGGGGGAGGCCGGCGATGTACGTGGCGAAGTCCTGAGCGCTGGTCATCCCTGAAGGGTAGTTCCCGGAGGGAGAGCCCCTGACCGTCGAGACGGAGGCTCACTCACCGCCGATCAACCGCACCGTGCGCTCCGCGAGTTCGCTGATCCGCACCCGGTCGAACCCGAACACCGCGCTGCGCACCGTGTCCTCCAGCGGGTCCTTCCACTGCTCCGGGATCGCCTCCGCACCGGTCAGCACCCCGGCCACCGAACCGGCCGTGGCCCCGTTGGAGTCGGTGTCCAGACCGCCGCGGACGGTCAGCGTGACGGTCCGGGTGAAGTCGCCGTCGCCGTAGAGCAGCCCGGCGGTGAGCACCGCGGCGTTCGGGATCGTGTGGATCCAGCCCAGCCCGGCGGTCTCCTCGGCCACCGTCGTCAGCGTGTCCTCCCAGGTCATCCGGGTGTCGTGCAGGGAGATCACCCGGCGCACGGTCCGGGCCAGCCGGCTGCTCTCCGGTACGACGGCCAGCGCCTGGTCCAGCGCGTGCCGCACGGTCGCCGCGGTGAACGCCGCCGACACCAGCGCCGCCGCCCACATCGCCCCGTACACCCCGTTCCCGGTGTGCGAGAGCACCGCGTCCCGGCGGGCCAGCGAGGCCGCCCGGCGCGGCGCGCCCGGGCAGGTCCAGCCGTAGATGTCGGCGCGGATGAGCGCCCCGATCCACTCCTGGTACGGGTTGTCGTACGTCGCCGTCAGCGGCGGCTTCAGCCCGTTGGCGAGGTTGCGGTAGGCGGCCCGCTCCGCGGTGAACGTCTGGAGGTACGGCAGCCTCAGCAGCCACAGGCCGCCGACCTGCTCGGTGCTGAAGCCGAAGCCGTGGGTCTCCAGGAGGTCCAGGCCGAGGATGGCGTAGTCCACGTCGTCGTCGCGGCAGCTGCCGTGGATGCGGCCGCGCACGCACTGGCGCCACTCCGGGCGCAGCTCGAAGCCGTCGCTCTCGCTCGGCGGCTCCGGCAGATAGTCGGTCAGCGGCAGGGCGGCGGCCTGCCTCAGATAGCGGTCGATCCGGTCCCGCGTCCACAGGTCGCCCTGCTCGACCGGCTTGCCGAGCATGTTGCCCGCGATCCGGCCCAGCCAGCCCCCGAGAACGCGGTCGGCGAGCTCTGGCTCACTGCCCACAGGGGTCATAGGACCGGTTTACCCGATTTCGCGAGGTCGCACAGTGGGGTCGTAGCGGCTTCTCAAGGTCCGGGCAGGGCATGACGGGGAGGGCGGGCTCCGGTTAAGGTCGCAGCGGCGCGACTGGCCCTGACATGCGTCGGGGCCTGAGAGCAAGGGGATGGCAAGTGGCTGACGCTGGAGGCAGGGGCACCGAGCGGGTGCTCGTCGCCGCGGACAAGTTCAAGGGATCGCTGACGGCCGTGCAGGTCGCCGAGCGGGTGACGGCCGGGCTGCGCCGGGTCGTGCCGGGCCTCGACGTGGCCGCGCTGCCGGTGGCCGACGGCGGCGACGGCACCGTGGACGCCGCGGTCGCGGCCGGTTTCGTACGGCACGAGGTCAAGGTCGCCGGGCCGCTCGGCCAGGAGGTGACGGCCGCGTTCGCGCTGCGCGGCGACACCGCCGTCGTGGAGATGGCGGAGGCCAGCGGGCTCCAGCGGCTTCCCCAGGGTGTCTTCGCCCCCCTCACCTCGTCCACCTACGGCTCCGGCGAGCTGCTGCGGGCCGCGCTCGACGCGGGCGCCCGCACCATCGTCTTCGGCGTCGGCGGCAGCGCCACCACCGACGGCGGCGCCGGCATGCTCACCGCGCTCGGCGCCCGGTTCCTCGACAAGGACGGCGAGCCCATCGCCCCGGGCGGCGGCGGCCTCGCCGAGCTGGCCTCGGCCGACCTGTCCGGGCTCGACCCGCGCCTCGCCGATGTGGAACTGGTCCTCGCCAGCGACGTCGACAACCCGCTGACCGGCCCGAAGGGCGCGCCCGCGGTCTACGGCCCGCAGAAGGGCGCCTCCCCGGACGACGTGGCGACCCTGGACGCCGCTCTCGCGCACTACGCGCGCGTGCTGGAGGACGCGGTCGGCGCCAAGGCCGCCGCGTACGCCGCGTCGCCGGGTGCGGGCGCGGCAGGCGGCATCGGCTACGGCGCGCTCCTCGTCGGCGCCCGGTTCCGCGCCGGCATCGAGGTCATGCTGGACGTCCTCGGCTTCGCCCCCGCGCTGGAGCGGGCGACCCTCGTCATCACCGGCGAGGGCTCCCTCGACGAGCAGACCCTGCACGGCAAGGCCCCCGCGGGCGTCGCCGCCGCGGCCCGCGCCGCCGGCAAGGAGGTCGTCGCGGTGTGCGGCCGCCTCGCCCTGCCCCCGGAGGCGCTCGGCAAGGCCGGCATCCGGCGCGCGTACCCGCTCACCGAGGTCGAGCCGGACGTGGCGAAGTGCATCGCGGACGCCGGCCCGATCCTGGAGCGGGTGGCGGAACAGATCGCGCGGGACTTCCTGAGCTGAGCCGCAGCGCACTCACCTGCCGAGCCGGGCCCGCATCCCTCACCTCCGGGTCCCGGAGAGGCGGTACGCGTCCAGCGCCAGCGTCATCTCGATCAGGTCCCGCGGCCGGGCCAGCGACCGTGACGTCAGCTGTTCCAGGCGCCGCAGCCGGTTGAACACCGTGTTCCGGTGGCAGTACAGCCGCGCGGCGGCCCGGCCCGCCGACCCTTCGCAGGTCAGCCACACATCGAGGGTCTCCAGCAGTACGGCCCGGTCGGCGGGCTCCAGTTCGAGGAGGCCGCCGAACACGTCCGACACCAGCCGGTCGGCCAGCTCCGGCTGGCTCACCACGAGCGCCGTGGGCATGCGCTGATCGAGGCGTACGACGGCGGTGCCGTCCGGCGGACAGGTCCGCAGCGCCAGCTCGGCCAGCCGCCGGGCCCGCCCCAGCTCGGCGAGGCCCGGCACCACCGGACTGATCCCGCCGGGCCCCGAGCACCGCCCGTCGAGCACCCGCGCCACCCCGTCCAGGCCCTGACCGGGGGCGAGGGCCACCACCCCCACCTCGCCGTCGGCCCGCATCCGCCAGATGAACCGGAACCCGGCCCCCCGCACCGGCCGCTCGGCCGCGTCCCGCCGCTCGGCCCGCAGCACGACCACCGCGTACGGCCCGTGCTCCGGCAGGTCGAGCCCGGCGGCGGCCCGTGCCGCGAGCCCCGGCGTCGCCTGGCCCTCCAGCAGCGCGTCGAGCAGCGCCTGCAACTGCTCGTCCGTCCGCCGCCGCAGCTCCGCCTCCGTCGCCCGGTACGCCTCCGACGCCGCCTCCGCCTGCGCGTCCACCGCCGACCACACCATCGTCGTCGACCGCATCAGCGCCGCCAGCCGCTCCGGCTCCCGCCCGCCGGCGCCCTCCACCAGCGCGTCCCACACCAGATAGCCGGCGTTCCGGTAGGCGTGGATGAGCAGGTCCAGGGGCAGCCCCTGCCGAGCCCGCCGCCGCCCCGCGTCCTCGGCGTACTCCAGGTCGCGGCGCGGCGAGTCCCGGGGCGCGGAGATCGTCTCGATCCCGATCCGGATCGCCTCCTCCGCCTCCCGCCACTGCTGGTCGTACGGCAGCACCTGCGCGTAGACGGGGGAGTGGTCGAAGAGTTGTCTGAGGTGCTCGTCGACGAGCTCCGGCACCCGCTCCAGCAGAGCCGTGCAGGACTCCGCGAGCAGCTTCCAGTCATGACCGGTACGCGGCCGTCGCGCTCCCATGGCCGGAGCATGCCATCGCGTCCGGCCTTCGCACAGGCCCCTGACACGCGGTGTTGTGCACGCGCACAACGGCGGCACCGGCCCGCTGGGCACCCGCAGCGATTCCGCCGCGGGCCGTGGACGGGCGCCCCCGCCGGTGCTGGGGTGAGCGCCACACCGAGTGAGGACAGAAGGGAAGTCCATGGTCGGATCCGGACTCGTGGTGCGGGACCTGTCGGTCGGATACGGTCCCGTACGCGCCCTGCGCCGGGTGTCCCTGGAGGTGCCCGAGGCAGCCGTGGTGACGGTCCTCGGCGCCAACGGCTCGGGCAAGTCGACGCTGCTCCGCGCGATCAGCCGCACGCTGTCCTTCCAGGGCGGCGCGGTCACCGAGGGCGAGGTGCTGCTCGGCGACCGACGAATCGACCGGCTGCCACCGGACCGGGTGGTCGCCGCCGGGGTCTGCCAAGTCCCCGAGGGCAGGCGGGTGTTCGCCCGCATGACGGTCGCCGACAACCTGCGCGCGGGCGCCCTCGGCGGCGCACGGGCGGGCCGCGCCGAGTCCCTCGCCCGCGTCCGCGAACTGTTCCCCGTCCTGGCCCAACGCGCCCACCAACGCGCCGGGTTGCTCTCCGGCGGCGAACAGCAGATGCTCGCCGTCGCCCGCGCCCTCATGGCCGCCCCCCGGTTCCTCCTCCTCGACGAACCCTCCCTCGGCCTCGCCCCGCTCATGGCCGAGCGGATCGCCGACACCGTCCGGGAGATCAACGACCAGGGCACCGCCGTCCTCCTCGTCGAACAGAACGCCGCCCTCGCCCTGCGCCTGGCCACCCACGCCTACGTCCTCGAAGTCGGCGAGGTGACCCTGCAAGGCCCGGCGGCGGAACTGGCCGCCACCGACGAGGTCCGCCGCCGCTACCTGGGCGTGGTCGACGAGGACGCGGCGGCCGACGCGGAGACGACCGGCGCGAGGACCCTCACCCGGTGGGAGGGATGACCCGGTGGACCCCCTCGACGTACGTGATCTGACCGTCCGCTTCGCCGGGCTCACCGCCCTCGACGCCGTCTCCTTCACCGTCCGCCCCGGCACCGTCCACGCCCTCATCGGCCCCAACGGGGCAGGGAAGTCAACCTGCTTCAACGTCCTGTCCGGCGTCTACCGCGCCACCTCCGGCAGCGTCCGCTTCGGCGACCACGAACTCACCGGCATGCCCGCACACCGCATCGCCGCTCTCGGGATCGCCCGCATCTTCCAGAACCTCGCCCTGCCGCCCCGCGCCACCGTCGAGGACAGCCTGCTCCTCGGCCGTCACCGGCTCACCCGAACCGGCTTCCTCGCGGCCGGACTTCGTCTGCCGTCGGCCGCCCGCGAGGAACGCGTCCACCGCGAACGCGTCCGCGAGATCGCCGAGTTCGTCGGCATCGCCGACTGCCTGGACCGCCCGGCGGGCTCGCTCCCGTACGGGCAGCAGAAGCTCGCCGAACTCGCCCGCGCGCTCTGCATGGAGCCGCGCCTGCTGCTCCTCGACGAACCCGTCGCCGGGATGACCGCCGGCGAACGCCGCCGGACCGCCGCCGTGATCGCGGGCGTCCGGGACGGCCTCGGCATCTCGATCGTGCTGGTGGAACACGACATGGGGGTGGTGATGCGGCTCGCCGACGCGGTGACCGTACTGGACTTCGGGCGCCGGATCGCCGACGGCGCCCCCGCCGACGTACAGAACGACCCGGCCGTCGTACAGGCCTACCTGGGAGCCGGAACATGAGCACCTTCGCCGAAATCCTGCTGAACGGCGTCTCGTTGGGGTCGGTGTACGCGCTGATCGCCCTCGGGTTCGTGGTGATCTTCCGCGCCACCGAGGTCGTCAACTTCGCCCACGCGTCCCTCCTGCTGGCGGGCGGCTACGTCACCGCGAGCCTCCACGACGACCTCGGCTTCTGGCCCGCCCTGCTCGTCGGGATCGCGGGGGCCGCGCTGGTCGGGGCGGCCGTGGAGTTCCTCGTCATGCGGCGCTACCGGGGCAGCGACCCCAGCGTCCTCGCCATCGTCACGATCGGCGTCGACATCCTGCTCACCACCGAACTGACCCGCCGGATCGGCACGGACGTCCTGGCGCTCGGCGACCCGTGGGGCGACGCGGTCCTCAAGGTCGGGCCGGTCTCCCTGGCCCACACCCGGATCGCCGCGTTCGTGGCGGCGGCCCTGCTCATCACCGCGTTCCTGCTGGTCTTCCGGTACACCTCGTGGGGCGTGGCCATGCGTGCGGCGGCGGAGAGCGCCGAGACGGCCGCGCTGATGGGCGTACGGCTGGGCCGGGTGTCGCTGGGCGCCTGGGCGGTGGCCGGGGGCCTGGCCGCCGTCGCCGCGCTGTTCCTCACCGTGTTCCCGACGCCGGGCCTGGAACGGGCCACGTCACTGGCCGCGCTGAAGGCCTTCCCGGCGGCGATCCTCGGCGGCCTGGACTCGACGACCGGTGCGCTGGTCGGCGGACTGCTCGTCGGCGTCACGGAGTCGCTGGCCACCGGCTACCAGAGCGATCTGACCTTCCTGGGACGGGGGTTGGGCGATCTCGCCCCCTACCTGGTCATGGTCGCGATCCTGCTCGTCCGGCCCGCCGGGCTGTTCGGCACGAAGGAGCTCGCCCGTGTCTGAAGCCCTGGTGAGACCGCTCAAGGTCCTCGGCACACGCACGTACCTCTGGACCGCCGTGACCGTCCTCCTCCTCGCCCTCCCCTTCTACCTCGACCGCTTCTGGCTCCAGGCCGGCCTCTTCGCCATGGCCGCCGCCCTCGGCGCGATCGGCATCAACCTCCTCACCGGCGCCACCGGCCAACTCTCCATGGGCCACGCCTTCTTCCTCGCCGTCGGCGCCTACGGCTACTGCGTCTTCGCGGCCGACGGCGACGACGGACTGACCGGCCTCGGCCTGCCGACCTGGCTCGCGGCCGTGCTCGCGGTGGGCGTCGCCGGAATCGCGGGCGGCCTCTTCAGCCCCATCTCCGGCCGTCTCAGCGGCGCCTATCTGGGCATCGCCACCCTCGCCCTCGTCTTCATCGGCCAGCACGTGATGTTCAACGCCCACGACCTCACCGGCGGCGCCAACGGCCGCGACGTACCGCCGCTGAACCTCTTCGGCCTCACCTTCGACGACCGCGAACTCCTCGTCGCCGCCGTCCCGTTCGGCTCGGCGGAGAAGCTCTGGTACGCCGGACTGCTCGCCCTCCTCGCCGGCGCCCTGTTCGCCCGGGGCGTCCTGCGCGGCCGTCCGGGCCGGGCCATGAACGCGATCCGCGACCACCGCATCGCCGCCGGCGTGATCGGCGTGCCGGTGGCCCGGTACCGCGCCGCCGTCTTCGTGCTGTCGTCGATGTACGCGGGCCTCGCGGGCGTCCTGCTCGCCCTGGTCTTCCAGCGGACCGTGCCGGACTACTTCGGCATCACGCTGTCCCTCGAATACCTCGCCATGATCGTCATCGGCGGGCTCGGCTCGGTCTCCGGCGCGGTCGCCGGGGCCGTGTTCGTCTCCCTGCTGCCGCAGCTGCTGACCCGCTACAGCGACGCGCTGCCCCTGGTCTCCGCCCCCGGCACGGGCGGGATCGCACCGGGCGAGGCGTCCCGGTACCTCTACGGCGCCGCCGTCGTGCTGGTGGTGCTGTTCCTGCCCGGCGGCCTGGCCAGGGTGGCCGCCCGGCGCCGCACCAGAACCCTCACGGAGGAACGATGACCACGACGACGTACGTGACCAGGACCGCCGCCGGCGCCCTCGCCGCGCTGCTCCTGCTGGCCGGGTGCAGCTCCAAGGCCAAGGACTCCGAGAACGGGGACAACGGCAAGCAGTCCGCGGGCGGGATCAAGACGGGCGAGGGCATCTCCGGGAAGACGATCACCCTCGGCGCCCTCACCGACATGACCGGCGTCTACGCCACCCTCGGCAAGAGCGTCACCCAGGCCCAGCAGCTGTACGTGAAGCAGCTGAACGCCGCCGGCGGCGTCTGCGGCTACCAGGCCGCCCTGACCGTCCGCGACCACGGCTACGACCCGCAGAAGGCCGTCTCCGGCTACACCGAGCTGGAGCCGAAGGTCCTGGGCTTCGCGCAGTTCATCGGCTCCCCGTTCGTCGCCGCGGTCAAGCAGCGCGTCGACGGCCAGGACAAGGGCCTGGTGCTGCCGCAGGCCTGGTCGGCGGCGCTGCTCGGCAGCCCGTACATCCGCGTCATCGGCTCCACGTACGACATCGAGACGATCAACGCCGTCGACTTCCTGATCAAGGAGAAGGGGATCAAGAAGGGCGACAAGATCGGCCACGTGTACTTCGAGGGCGACTACGGCGAGAGCGCGCTCGTCGGCTCGAAGCACATGGCGAAGGAGGCCGGGCTGACCGTCGTCGAGCAGAAGATCAAACCCACCGACAACGACATGACCGCCCAGGTCGCCGCCCTCAAGCAGGCCGGCGTCAAGGCGATCGTCCTCAGCGCGGGCCCGCGCCAGGCGGCCTCGCTCGTCGGTGTCGCCGCGGCCGGCGGCTTCGACGTGCCGGTCATCGGCAACAACTCCGCCTTCGCACCCCAGCTCCTCGCCACCCAGGCGGCCCCGGCCCTGATGAAGAACTACTACGTGGCCTCGCCCTCGCTCCCCATCGGCGCGGACACGCCGGAGGCCAAGAAGCTCGTCGCCGACTACCGGGCGGCCTATCCGAACGACGCGCTCGACAACGGCATCGTCGCCGGCTGGACCGCCGCGTCCGCCTTCGGCGAGGCCCTGAAGAAGGCCTGCAAGAACAAGGACCTCACCCGCGAGGGCGTCGACCGCGCCCTGCTCACGATCAACGACTTCGACCTCGGCTTCGGCCCCGTCCAGGACTTCACGGACCCGAAGTCCGCGTCCTCCCGGGAGAGCGTGATCCTCCAGCCCGACAAGAACGTCACGGGCGGCATGAAGGTCGTACGCGAGGCGGAGGCCTCGGAGGCTGCGAAGACGTACAGCCCCTGAAAAAGACGTACAGCCCCTGAAAAACGGAGAAGGCCCGAACCGGATGATCCGGTTCGGGCCTTCTGCCAAGCCGTTACGGCAGCTGTGCCGCCCGCGCCTCGCGACGGTTGTCGCGGAAGTTGTTCACCCGGCGGGCCGTGGCGAACAGCGGGATGACCGCGCCGGTGACCAGCTGGAGCGCGCAGCCCGTCTGGAGGAGGAGCTGACCGCTCGGGGCGTCGAAGGCCCAGGCGGCCAGGAGGCCCATGGACACGACGATCCAGGTCAGCATCGCCACCGCGAGGCGGCCCCGCGGCTTCGGGTACTCGACCCGGCTCACCATCAGCCAGGCGGTGCCGAGGATCGCCAGCAGCGTCGCCACGAAGGGCAGCTCCAGCAGGACGATCGAGACCACCGTCAGCGCGCCGAACGGCGAGGGCATGCCCTGGAACATGCCGTTCGGGACGGTCACGCAGGAGAATCTGGCCAGACGCAGCACCACGGCCAGGAGCACCACGATTGCCCCGACCGCAGCCACCCGCTGGTGCGCGTCGTCCGCGACCATGCCGTAGACGAGGACGAAGTACGCCGGAGCCAGACCGAAGCTGATCAGGTCCGAGAGGTTGTCCAGCTCGGCGCCCATGGGGGAGGAGCGCAGCTTGCGCGCCACCAGGCCGTCGAACAGGTCGAAGACCGCCGCGCACAGCATCAGGATGACCGCCGTGGCCGCGCTGTGGCGGGTCATGCCGGTCGCCGGGCTGCCGGTGAGGTCCGGGATCAGGATGCCGGTGGTGGTGAAGTACACCGCCATGAAGCCGCACGTGGCGTTGCCGAGGGTGAGGGTGTCCGCTATTGAGAGGCGGAGAGAAAGAGGCATCTCCTCCTCGTCGTCCACCTCGTCGGCCTCGGGCACCCAGCCCGCCTGTGTCTCAGGATCAATCACGGTCAATGCGAGTCACCCCAGCCACGGTCTTCTGACCGACCTCGACCGCGACATCCACGCCCTCGGGCAGGTAGATGTCGACGCGCGAACCGAAGCGGATCAGACCGATGCGCTCACCCTGCTCGACCTTCGTGCCCTGCGGGATGTAGGGGACGATGCGACGGGCCACCGCGCCGGCGATCTGGATCATCTCGATGTCACCGAGTTCGGTGTCGAAATGCCAGACTACGCGCTCGTTGTTCTCGCTCTCCTTGTTGAACGCCGGCACGAACCCACCGGGGATGTGCTCGACCGACGTCACCGTGCCGGAGAGGGGCGCGCGGTTGACGTGGACGTTGAGCGGGCTCATGAAGATCGCGACGCGGGTGCGGCCGTCCTTCCACGGCATGATGCTCTGCACCACACCGTCGGCGGGCGAGATGACGCGGCCCGTGGCGATCTCGCGCTCGGGGTCGCGGAAGAACCACAGCATGCCCGCCGCGAGCGCGGTGGCGGGCACGGCGACGGCCTTGGCGGCGCCGGACTTGCGCGCGCGCACCAGGCTGAGGGCTGCGGTGGCGACGGTCGGAAGAAGCCACGGCGATGCTCCGCGCGCGAGGCGTACGCCGACCTGGCTGTCGCGAGGTGCAGAGGTTTGGCTGTGGGGCATGGATGACCTTCGTAGCGGATGATGCCGCGCAGTGACGGGGGACGGCGGCTTTCCGGGGATCGTACCGGTCGGTGACCACAACTGGGCAAGCCAGGAAGCCGAGTCGGCGGCTGAAGAGTGTTGACGGGGTGTGATCTTCTTCTCCAAGAAAACACCCCGTATCCGGACATCTAGCCCTGGAATCGATACTCTTCGAGCAGCCTGCGACCGATGATCATTTTCTGGATCTCGGCGGTACCTTCACCGATGAGCAGCATCGGTGCCTCTCGGTAGAGGCGCTCGATCTCGTACTCCTTGGAGAAGCCGTAGCCGCCGTGGATCCGGAAGGCGTCTTCCACGACCTCCTTGCAGTACTCGGAGGCGAGGTACTTCGCCATCCCAGCCTCAAGGTCGTTTCGCTCCCCGGAGTCCTTTTTGCGTGCCGCGTTGACCATCATCGCATGCGCGGCCTCGACCTTGGTAGCCATCTCGGCCAGCTTGAACTGAATGGCCTGGTGCTGGGCGATCGCTTTGCCGAAAGTGTGACGCTGCTGGGCGTACTGGACACCCAGTTCGAAGGCACGCTGAGCGACGCCACAGCCACGCGCCGCGACATTGACGCGGCCGACCTCGACGCCGTCCATCATTTGGTAAAAACCTCGGCCGGTGACCCCGCCGAGCACGCGATCGGCCGGAATTCGCAGGCCGTCCATGATCAGTTCGGTGGTGTCGACGCCCTTGTAGCCCATCTTGTCGATCTTCCCGGGGATGGTGAGGCCGGGGCGGACCTCTCCGAAGCCGGGCTCCTTCTCGACGAGGAAGGTCGTCATCGACTTGTGGGGCGCGGTGCCCTCGGGGTGTCCTTCATCACTTCGGACGAGAACGGCGACCAGACTTGACGTCCCGCCGTTCGTCAGCCACATCTTCTGGCCGTTGAGGACGTACTCGTCGCCGTCCTTGACCGCCTTGGACGTGATGGCCGACACATCGGAACCCAGGCCCGGCTCCGACATCGAGAAGGCGCCCCGGATGTCGCCGGCCGCCATGCGCGGCAGGAAGTGGTCCTTCTGCTCCTGCGTGCCGTGCTGCTTGAGCATGTACGCCACGATGAAGTGGGTGTTGATGATGCCGGACACCGACATCCACCCGCGGGCGATCTCCTCGACGCACAGCGCGTACGTCAGGAGCGACTCGCCCAGACCGCCGTACTCCTCCGGGATCATGAGCCCGAACAGGCCCAACTCCTTGAGCCCGTCGACGATCGCTTGCGGGTACTCGTCGCGGTGCTCCAGCTCGGTCGCGACCGGGATGATCTCCTTGTCCACGAAGTCGCGGACGGTGGCGAGGATTTCCTGCTGGATGTCGGTCAGACCGGCGGTCTGGGCGAGGCGTGCCATCGGGCTCAGCCCTCCTGAAGTTCCGGGCGGCCGGGCTGCTCGCCGCCGCGCTCCTTGATGTAGGTCTCGGTCGGCACCATGACCTTGCGGCGGAACACGCAGACCAGCGTGCCGTCCTGCTTGTAGCCCTTGGTCTCGACGTAGACGATGCCGCGGTCGTTCTTCGACTTCGACGGCCACTTGTCGAGGACCGTCGTCTGGCCGTAGATCGTGTCGCCGTGGAAGGTCGGCGCCACGTGCTTCAGCGACTCGATCTCCAGGTTGGCGATCGCCTTGCCGGAGATGTCCGGGACGGACATGCCGAGCAGCAGCGAGTAGATGTAGTTCCCGACGACGACGTTCTTGCCGAAGTCCGTCGTCTTCTCCGCATAGTTGGTGTCCATGTGGAGCGGGTGGTGGTTCATGGTGAGGAGACAGAACAGGTGGTCGTCGTACTCCGTGACCGTCTTTCCCGGCCAGTGCTTGTACGTCGCCCCGACCTCGAACTCCTCGTAGGTGCGTCCGAACTGCATCGCGCTCAGGCCTCCGGGATCTCGAACTTCGACGTGCGCTGCATGCCCGCCGCCCGGCCCTTGCCCGAGATGACCAGCGCCATCTTGCGGCTGGCCTCGTCGATCATCTCGTCGCCGAGCATCGCCGAGCCCTTCTTGCCGCCCGCCTCGGACGTGTAGTAGTCGTACGCGTCCAGGATCAGCTCGGCGTGGTCGTAGTCCTCCTGGGAGGGCGAGAAGATCTCGTTGGACGCCTCGACCTGGCCCGGGTGCAGCACCCACTTGCCGTCGAAACCGAGCGCCGCGGCACGCTGGGCGACCTCGCGGTAGCCGTCGATGTTGCGGATCTGGAGGTAGGGGCCGTCGATCGCCTGGAGGTTGTTGGCGCGGGCGGCCATCAGGATCTTCATCAGGATGTAGTGGTAGGCGTCCGCCGGGTAGCCGGGCGGCTGCTCGCCCACGACCAGCGACTTCATGTTGATGGACGCCATGAAGTCGGCCGGGCCGAAGATGATCGTCTCGACGCGCTGGGAGGCCGTCGCGATCTCGTTGACGTTGTTGAGGCCCTGCGCGTTCTCGATCTGCGCCTCGATGCCGATCTTGCCGACCTCGAAGCCCATCGTCTTCTCGATCTGCGTCAGGAGGAGGTCGAGCGCGACGATCTGCTCGGCCGTCTGCACCTTCGGCAGCATGATGCAGTCGAGGTTCTGGCCGGCCCCCTCGACGACGGTCACGACATCGCGGTACGTCCACTCCGTCGTCCAGTCGTTGACGCGGACCACCCGCGTCTTGCCGGTCCAGTCGCCCTCGTTGAGGAACTTGACGATCGTGTGCCGCGCCTCGGGCTTGGCGAGCGGGGCGCACGCGTCCTCCAGGTCCAGGAAGACCTGGTCCGCCGGGAGGCCCTGCGCCTTCTCCAGGAAGCGGGGGTTGCTTCCCGGCACCGCGAGACACGAGCGGCGGGGACGCAGACGGTTGACGGTCATGCGGGGACCTCCAGGGGGTCGAGCTTGTTCGCTTTCCGGATCTCGTCGACGATGCGGCCGATGATTCCGGTGATGTCGAAGTCCTTCGGGGTGAAGACGGCGGCCACTCCGGCGGCCCTGAGCTGCTCGGCATCGCCATTCGGGATGATGCCACCGGCGATCACCGGGATATCTGTGGCACCGGCCACATGGAGCCGCTCCAGCACGTCCGGCACCAGCTGGGCGTGCGAGCCGGAGAGGATCGACAGGCCGACCGCGTGCACGTCCTCCGCGAGGGCGGCGTCCACGATCTGCTCCGGGGTGAGCCGGATGCCCTGGTAGACCACCTCGAACCCGGCGTCCCGGGCCCGCACGGCGATCTGCTCGGCCCCGTTGGAGTGCCCGTCCAGGCCCGGCTTGCCGACCAGGAAGCGGAGCTTGCCGACGCCGAGGTCCTTGGCCGTCAGGTCGACCCTGCGGCGGACGTCCGCCATGGGCGAGCCCTCCTCGGCGGGGACGGCCACCGGTGCGGAGGACACGCCCGTCGGGGCGCGGAACTCGCCGAACACCTCGCGCAGCGCCCCGGCCCACTCGCCGGTCGTGACCCCGGCGCGGGCGCACTCCAGGGTGGCCTCCATGAGGTTGCCGGTGCCCTTCGCGGCCTCCTTCAGCTTCTCCAGCGCCTTGCAGGGGCGCGGGTGGTTGAAGGGCGGCTGGTAGCGGGTGTCGCGCCAGTTCCGGAGGCCGGCGATGACACGGGCCTCGACCGCCGGGTCGACCGTCTGGATCGCGGTGTCCAGGTCGGCCGTCAACGGGTTCGGCTCGGTCGTCTCGAAGATGTTGACGCCGACGATCTTCTCCTGGCCCGACTCGATCCGGGCCCGGCGTTCGGCGTGCGAGGAGACGAGCTGCGACTTGAGGTAGCCGGACTCGACGGCGGCCATCGCGCCGCCCATCTCCTGGATGCGCTCGATCTCGGTGAGGGACTCCTCGACGAGCGTGTTCACCTTCGCCTCGACGACGTGCGAGCCCGCGAAGATGTCCTCGTACTCCAACAGGTCGCTCTCGTAGGCCAGCACCTGCTGCATCCGCAGCGACCACTGCTGGTCCCAGGGCCGGGGAAGACCCAGGGCCTCGTTCCAGGCCGGCAGCTGGACGGCACGCGCGCGTGCGTCCTTGGAGAGGGTGACGGCCAGCATCTCCAGGACGATCCGCTGGACGTTGTTCTCGGGCTGCGCCTCGGTCAGGCCCAGGGAGTTGACCTGGACGCCGTACCGGAAGCGGCGCTGCTTGGGGTTCTCGATGCCGTACCGCTCGCGGGTGATCTTGTCCCAGATGCGGCCGAAGGCGCGCATCTTGCACATCTCCTCGATGAAGCGGACGCCCGCGTTCACGAAGAAGGAGATCCGGGCGACGACGTCGCCGAACTTCTCGGCCGGCACCTGGCCGGAGTCCCGGACGGCGTCGAGGACGGCGATCGCCGTCGACATCGCGTACGCGATCTCCTGGACCGGCGTGGCCCCGGCCTCCTGCAGGTGGTAGCTGCAGATGTTGATCGGGTTCCACTTCGGGATGTGGGAGACCGTGTACGCGATCATGTCGGTCGTCAGCCGGAGCGACGGTCCCGGCGGGAAGACGTGCGTCCCTCGGGACAGGTACTCCTTGACGATGTCGTTCTGGGTCGTGCCCTGGAGCTTGGTGATGTCGGCGCCCTGCTCCTCGGCGACGACCTGGTAGAGCGCCAGCAGCCACATGGCGGTGGCGTTGATCGTCATCGAGGTGTTCATCTGCTCCAGGGGGATGTCCTGGAACAGCCGGCGCATGTCACCGAGGTGCGCGATCGGCACACCGACCCGGCCGACCTCGCCGCGGGCGAGGATGTGGTCGGAGTCGTAGCCGGTCTGGGTCGGCAGGTCGAAGGCCACGGAGAGCCCTGTCTGCCCCTTGGCGAGGTTGCGCCGGTACAGCTCGTTGGACGCCTCGGCCGTGGAGTGGCCGGCGTACGTGCGCATGAGCCACGGCCGGTCCTTCTCCCGCGCGCCTTCGGCGGGCTGACGCTCAGTCATCTATGACCCCGGGTGTCTCAGATGTTGCGGAAGCGGTTGATGGCGTCGATGTGCTGGGCGCGCATCTCCTCGTCGCGCACGCCGAGGCCTTCCTCGGGGGCGAGGCACAGCACGCCGACCTTGCCCTGGTGGAGGTTGCGGTGCACGTCGTACGCGGCCTGACCGGTCTCCTCCAGGGAGTAGGTCTTCGACAGCGTCGGGTGGATCTTGCCCTTCGCGATGAGCCGGTTGGCCTCCCAGGCCTCGCGGTAGTTGGCGAAGTGCGAGCCGATGATCCGCTTCAGCGACATCCACAGGTAGCGGTTGTCGTACTCGTGCATGTAGCCCGAGGTCGAGGCGCAGGTGGTGATGGTGCCGCCCTTGCGGGTGACGAAGACCGAGGCGCCGAAGGTCTCGCGGCCGGGGTGCTCGAAGACGATGTCGATGTCCTCGCCGCCGGTGAGCTCGCGGATGCGCTTGCCGAAGCGCTTCCACTCCTTGGGGTCCTGGGTGTTCTCGTCCTTCCAGAACCGGTAGCCCTCGGCGTTGCGGTCGATGATCGCGTCGGCGCCCATCGCCCGGCAGATGTCCGCCTTCTGCGGCGAGGACACGACGCAGATCGGGTTGGCGCCGCCGGCCAGCGCGAACTGCGTGGCGTACGAGCCGAGGCCGCCGCTCGCGCCCCAGATCAGGACGTTGTCGCCCTGCTTCATGGCGGCGCCGTTGCGGGAGACCAGCTGGCGGTAGGCGGTGGAGTTGACGAGGCCCGGGGCCGCCGCCTCCTCCCACGACAGGTGACCCGGCTTGGGCATCAGCTGGTTGGACTTGACGAGCGCGATCTCGGCGAGGCCGCCGAAGTTGGTCTCGAAGCCCCAGATGCGCTGCTCGGGGTCGAGCATCGTGTCGTTGTGGCCGTCGGAGGACTCCAGCTCGACGGAGAGACAGTGTGCGACGACCTCGTCGCCGGGCTTCCAGGAGTTCACGCCCGGGCCGGTGCGCAGGACGACGCCCGCGAGGTCGGAGCCGATGATGTGGTACGGCAGGTCGTGGCGCTTGGCCAGGTCGCTGGTGCGGCCGTAGCGCTCCAGGAACCCGAAGGTGGACAGCGGCTCGAAGATCGAGGTCCACACCGAGTTGTAGTTGACGCTGGAGGCCATGACGGCGACCAGCGCCTCGCCGGGGCCGAGTTCCGGCAGGGCCACCTCGTCGAGGTGGATGGACTTGCGCGGGTCCTTGTCGCGGGTCTCCAGGCCCGCGAACATCTCCGTCTCGTCCTTGTGCACGGTGATCGCGCGGTACGACTCGGGGAGCGGCAGGGCGGCGAAGTCGGCCGGAGTCGAGTCCGGCGACTGGATCGCGTCCAGGATGTCCTTCGTGGTCACGGTGTTGCCTCCGGCGATACGCGTCCTGAGGGAGGGACGCTGAGGGTTACGTCGGTGCCGTCGGTTCGGCGGTCTTGGTGTGCGGCAGCGCTTTGTGGCGCGGGAGGTTGCCTGTGACGCAGGCGTCCGGGCGGGCAAGTCGATGACTTGTTGGGACAGCCGACGTGCGAAAGGTCTCTGCACGCCGGCCGCCCGGACTCCTTCAACGTATGACACCGCGTGTCACCTGGCAAGGCACTGAGTGCCAGCAACCGCTCTCAGGTGAAATCTTTACGTAACAAATGAGCGATGATCGATCGAACGCGGCTTGAATTCCCCTCGAAAAGGGGCTCTGACATGCCAAAACGGCCACCCCGAAGGGTGGCCGTCATCACAGCGGAGGGGAGGGCTCAGCGGTCCTTGAGCGCCTCTTCGATGGTCCGCATCACCTGGTCCAGCGGGGCGTCGGTGCGCGCGACCGTCACCAGCACCTCGCCGTGGGTGGAGACCGTCGCGGCGGACGGCTGCGGGGTTGCCGTGCGCCCGGCGCCGATGCCGGTCCCGAACGTCTTCCGTACGATCGCGAAGGCGTGGTCCAGCTGGGCCTCCACGTCGCCCTGGCCGCCGGCCCGGAGCCAGCGCCGCAGCACGTGGTTGTGCGCGGTGACCACGGCGGACGCGGCGACCTCCGCGAGCAGCGGGTCGTCGTTGGCGTCGTCGTCGTGCGCGTGCTCGTCGAAGTGGCCCAGCAGATAGCGGGTGAACAGGCGCTCGTAGCGGGCCACCGACGCGATCTCCGCCTCGCGCAGGGTCGGCACCTCACGGGTCAGCTTGTAGCGGGCGACCGAGATCTCCGGCCGGGCCGCGTACATCCGCATGACCTCCTTGATGCCGTTGCACACCGTGTCGAGCGGGTGCTCGTGCGGGGGAGCCGCGTTGAGCACGGCCTCGGCGCGGATCAGGGTGTCGTCGTGATCGGGGAAGATCGCCTCTTCCTTGGAGCGGAAGTGACGGAAGAAGGTACGGCGCGCGACTCCGGCCGCGGCCGCGATCTCGTCGACGGTGGTCGCCTCGTACCCCTTGGTCGAGAACAGCTCCATCGCCGCGGCCGCCAGTTCTCGGCGCATCTTGAGCCGTTGGGCGGCCGCGCGGCTGCCTGCGGCACTCTCCGGCGCGTCGGGCGTAGCTGGTGTACGTGAGGACTTGGCGGGCTGGGACATGACCCGAACGTACTGCATGTGCGCAGGTTGGCGCTCCTGTCCCAGGGAGCCCCCGCCCGCCGTGGGCGGGGGGTTCCCGTGGGGGTCGAGCAGTCCGCCCCAGTCGTCGTTCGCTCTGAACCAGTCGCCGGACGCGTCAGCGGCGGGCATATTCGCGGAAGCCGCGGCCGGTCTTGCGGCCGAGGCAGCCCGCGGCCACCAGGTGCTCCAGGAGCGGGGCCGGGGCCAGGCCCGGGTCCCGGAACTCGCGGTGCAGGACCTTCTCGATGGCGAGCGACACGTCCAGTCCGACGACGTCCAGCAGCTCGAAGGGGCCCATCGGGTAGCCACCGCCGAGCTTCATCGCGGCGTCGATGTCGTCGAGGGAGGCGTAGTGCTCCTCGACCATCTTGATGGCGTTGTTGAGGTACGGGAACAGCAGCGCGTTCACGATGAACCCGGCCCGGTCCCCGCAGTCCACCGCGTGCTTCCTGATGCGGCCGCAGACCTCGCGGACCGTCGCGTGGACGTCCTCCGCCGTGAGGACCGTGCGCACGACCTCGACCAGCTTCATCGCCGGCGCCGGGTTGAAGAAGTGCATGCCGATCACGTCCTGCGGGCGCGAGGTGGCGCGGGCGCAGGCGACGACCGGGAGCGAGGAGGTGGTGGTGGCCAGGACCGCGCCCGGCTTGCAGACCTTGTCCAGCGTCTGGAACAGCTGCTGCTTGATCTCCAGGTCCTCGGCGACCGCCTCGACCGCCAGGTCGACGTCGGCGAAGGCGTCGTAGGAGCCCGCCGGCGTGATCAGGTCCAGGGTCTGCGCGGCGGCCTCGGCGGTCATCCGGCCCTTGTCGACCGAGCGCGAGAGGGACTTGCCGATACGGGCCTTGGCGGCCTGCGCCTTCTCCTCGCTGCGGGCGGCCAGGACGACCTGGTACCCGGCCTTGGCGAAGACCTCGGCGATGCCGGACGCCATGGTGCCCGAACCGGCGACACCGACGGAACGGACCGAGCGGCCCTCGGCCCGGGAGCCGCCCTCGGCGGGCGTCAGGGCGTCCGGGACGACGGTCGCGCTGCCCGGGGCCTCGTACGAGTAGAAGCCGCGGCCCGACTTACGGCCCGTCAGGCCCGCCTCGCTGAGCTGCTTGAGGATCGGGGCGGGGGCGTGCAGCCGGTCGTGGGACTCGGCGTACATGGCGTCCAGGACGGTCCGCGCGGTGTCGATGCCGATCAGGTCGAGCAGCGCGAGCGGGCCCATCGGCAGTCCGCAGCCGAGCCGCATCGCGGCGTCGATGTCCTCACGGGAGGCGTACTTCGCCTCGTACATCGCGGCGGCCTGGTTGAGGTAGCCGAACAGCAGCCCGTCGGCGACGAAGCCGGGCCGGTCGCCGACCGCGACGGGCTCCTTGCCCAGGTCGAGCGCGAGATCGGTGACGGCGGTGACGGCGTTCGGCGCGGTCAGCACCGAGGAGACCACCTCGACCAGCTTCATCGCCGGCGCCGGGTTGAAGAAGTGCAGGCCGAGCACGCGCTCCGGACGGGCCGAGTCGGCCGCGAGCCGGGTGACGGACAGGGCGTTGGTGCCGGTCGCCAGGATCGTCCCGGGCCGGACGATGCCGTCGAGCTCGCGGAAGATCTGGTGCTTGATCTCGTACGACTCCGGGACCACCTCGATGACCAGGTCCGCGTCGGCCGCGGTGCGCAGGTCGGTGGAGGTGCGGATCCGGGCGAGGATGTCCGCGCGCTGCTCCTCGGTCAGCCGGCCACGGGTCACGGCACGGCCGGTGGAGGTCTCCAGGGCGGCGACGGCCTGGGCGGCCGCGGCCTCGCTGATGTCGATGCCGAGGACCGTGCGGCCGGCCTTGGCGAGGACCTCGGCGATGCCGGTGCCCATGGTGCCGAGGCCGACGACGGCGACGGTCTGGATCGGGGACAGAGGGGTGTCGGACAGGGGAGCGGCCATCGCGGGACTCCAGGAATGAGGGTGACGACTGGGAGCGCGACCCGGTACGCCGAAGGGCGCACCGGGTGCGTGGACACTGCGAGATGCGGGTGTTGCCGGGCTACTTGCGCACACGCCCGGTGGTGCGAAGCCGTCGTCACGGGCGTGCACACGCCCGGAGAACGGTGAAGCCGACCGGCCCTGTCCCAAGCCGCGTCGTACTGAGGTACCGAACAACGGGTACCGAACCGACTGCTCTTGTGATGGCTGCGTCACCAGGCCACCGCAAGGAGTTCCGCGAGTGGGTAACTCGCTCGATTGAGCTTAACCCGCGGGTAACGAGCGCGCCAGCCCCCGGTCTTTGTGATGTACGTCCCTCGCCCCCTGTGCCCCGCCTAGGCTGCCGTCATGGACGAAGAGTTGCGATCGCTCACGGAGCGCTTACGGCAGGAGTCCGGGGCGTCGGCGGCCTATGAGCGGCTGGCGGGGACGAAGGACCTCGACGAACTGGCGGCGGTGCTGACCGAATCCGGGCAGCCGCTGTGGGCGCGGGAGCTGGCCGCTTTCCGCCTGGGAGTCGCCGGCGACCCCCGCGCCTTCGAGGCCCTCGTCCTGCTGCTCAACCACCGCGACCCGCAGCGCTGCGCCTCCGCCGCCCACGCCCTGGCCCGCCTGGGAGACCCGCGCACGGCCCGCGCGGCGGCGGCCCTGGCCACCAACGAACTGCGGGTCGCCTACGCCCTGCACCCGGTCAGGCTGCTCGCCGAACTGCGCGCGCCCGAGTCGGTCCCGGCCCTCATCACCACGCTCTCGCGGCGCCTGCGCCCGCACGACCCCTACCGCCGGGTGGCCCTCGCCTGCGTCGAGGGCCTCGGCACCCTCGGCGACGCCCGCGCCCGACCGGTACTGAACGAGGCCCTGGCGCATCCGGCGCTGGCGGAGGCGGCCGTGCACGCGCTGGCGCGGATTCCTAGCCCGCGCGGAGGCTCTTGACGTACCGCACCTCCGGCACCGCGACCCCGTCCACCTCGAACGGCTCCTCGGCGCCGTCGGGGTGGAACCCCGCCCGCTCGTAGAAGGCACGGGCGCGGGTGTTGCCCTTGAGGACCCAGAGGTACAGCCGCTGATGACCGGCGGCCGTGCACCGGCGTACCGACTCCTGGAGCAGCGCGTGGCCGACGCCACCGCCGAACCGCGCTGCGTCGACGTAGATCGCGTACAACTCGGCGTCGGACGTGCGCTGTTCACCGTCCCGGTACGGGCCGTGCGCGGCCCAGCCCACAAGCTCGCCGTCCTGTTCCGCGACGAGGTTCACCACGCTGCCGTCGGACCGCCGGAACCGCTCGCGGCGGCGCTCGGCGTCCTCGGTCACGCTGAGCGCGTCCAGGTACGGCTGCGGCATCAGCCCCCGGTACGCGGTCTGCCAGCCCCGGATGCGGATCTCCGCGACGCGGTCGCAGTCGGCGAGGGTCATCTCTCTGACCTGGATCACCCGGCGGTCACCGCGAAAGCCTCGACCTCCATGAGGAACTCGGGCCGCACCAGTGCCGCGACCTGGACCGCGGAGGCGGCCGGCAGCCGGTCGTCGGGTATGTGCGCGGCGCGGGCGGCGCGGATCGCGGGCAGGTGCGCCACGTCCGTGACGAAGTACGTGAGCTTGACGACGTCGTCGAAGGTCGCGCCCGCGGCGGTCAGACAGCGGCGGAGGTTCTCGAAGACCTGGTGGGCCTGCGCCGCCGGGTCGCCCTCGCCGACGAGCTTGCCGTCCTCGTCCAGGGCGAGCTGGCCGGAGATCGCGACGAACGTGCCGGTGCCCAGCACGACATGGGAGTACTGCGCGGCGGGGGCGAGCCCGTCGGGGGCGGGAATCCTGGTCAGCTCACTCATGCGTCCATGGTGGACCATGGGTCTGACAACGCCCCCGACGGGCCGTCAGACGAGGCCGCTCAGCCGCGGAAGCCGAGCATGCCGTGCAGCGTCGAGCCCCTCGACGCCGACGCCGACGAGCTCAGCGGCTTCGGGTCGGGCAGCGCGTCGCACACCGCGTCGACCTCGCCGCCGCTGCGCGGCACCGTGCCGTCCGTCAGGTACGCCGCCAGGTGCTTGTCCAGGCAGGCGTTCCCGCTCAGCGTGATGCCGTGGTTCCCGCCGCCCTGCTCGACGACCAGGCTGGAGCCGTGCAGCAGACGGTGGACCATCACGCCGCCCTGGTACGGGGTGGCCGCGTCGTTGGTCGCCTGGAAGAGCAGCACCGGCGGCAGGTCGCCGTTGGCGATGTCCACCGGCTCCAGCGAGCCGGTCGGCCAGAACGCGCACGGCGCGTTGTACCAGGCGTTGTTCCAGGCCATGAACGGCGCCTTCTTGTACACCGCCCAGTTGTCGTCGCGCCACTGGCTCCAGTCGCGCGGCCAGTCGGCGTCACGGCACTGCACCGAGGTGTAGACGCTGTAGCCGTTGTCGCCGGAGGCGTCGACGGCGGCGAAGTTCTCGTACGCCTCGACGAGCGGGTCGGCGTTCTTGTCGTTCACGTAGGCCGCGAACGCCTCCGCCAGGTAGGGCCAGTAGCCGTTGTAGTAGCCGCCCGGGATGAAGGTGTCCTCGAACTCCGAGGCGCCGACCTTCCCGCCCGCGGGCTTCTTCGCCAGCTTGGCCCGCACCTTGTACCACTTGGCCTCGATCTTCGCCGGATCGGTGCCGAGCTTGTAGGTGGCGTTGTACTTGGCGACCCAGGCCATGAACGCGAGATGGCGGTCGTTGAAGGCGTAGTCCTGGCCGAGGTTGTCGTCGTACCAGACACCGGTCGGGTCGACGATCGAGTCCAGGACCAGGCGCCGTACACGCTCCGGGAAGAGCTTGGCGTAGACCGCGCCCAGATAGGTGCCGTACGAGTAACCGAAGTAATTGATCTTCTTCGCGCCCAGGGCGGCACGGATCGAGTCCATGTCCCGCACGGTCTGGACCGTGTTGATGTACGGCAGCAGGTCGGCGTACTTCTTGCCGCACGCGGCCGCGAAGGACGTGGCCCGCTGGAGATTGGCCTTCTCGATCGCGGGTGTGCTCGGCACGGAGTCGGGGCGGACGGGGTTGAAGTGGCCGGGCTTGCAGTCGAGCGCCGGCTTGCTCTTGCCCACCCCGCGCGGGTCGAAGCCGATGACGTCGTACTGGGCCGCGACCGCCTTGGGCAGCGAACCGGCCACGAAGCCGGCCAGCGTCAGACCGCTGCCGCCGGGACCGCCGGGGTTGACCAGCAGCGGGCCCTGGGACTTCTTCGCGGTGTGCGGGACACGGGACAGCGCGAGCGTGATCTGCCGCCCGTGCGGTTGGTCGTGGTCGAGTGGGACCTTGAGGGACGCGCACTGGAGCGTCGGGTAGTTCGTGGTGCCGCAGCTCTTCCAGGTGAGCTTCGCGGCCGGAGCGGTGTCCGCGGTGCGCGGAGTGCTCGCGTCGGCGGGCAGGGCGGTGAAGCTCCCGGCCATGACGACGGCGGCGCCGCACAGCACGGCTGCGCGTTTTCTCATGGAGTCCTCCCAGGACGGAGGTTTCGGACCGCGGGTTTCACGGTCCTCGCCGCATCGTCCCGGAAAGCGCGCCCGGAAGAACGCGTTCTGGTGAGACTTGACCCAATTGGGCCGCCAGATGCGCTCGAACGCTCTCAGAGCAGCGTGAGTTGGGTTCCCCCCGGCAAGTCGGGCGCGACCGCCTCGGGTTCCGGCTCCGGTAGCCGGCGCGGCATGCCGGGGTCGGCGGGGCCGATGCCGTACTCCCTGGCCAGCTCGTGGACCTGACGGGTGATCCGGCGCTGGTACCACTTGGGCGCGTAGGAGCCGTCGGCGTACAGGCGCTCGTAGCGGCGCACCAGGTACGGGTGGTGCCGGTCCAGCCAGGACATGAACCACTCGCGTGCGCCGGGGCGCAGATGCAGCACCAGCGGGGTGACGGAGGTCGCCCCGGCCGCCGCGATCGCCCGCACGGTGGCGCGGAGTTGGGCCGGTTCGTCGCTCAGGAACGGGATCACCGGCGCCATCAGGACGCCACAGCCGATGCCGTGCTCGGACAGGGTGCGGACGACGTCCAGGCGGCGCTCGGGCGCGGGCGTGCCCGGCTCCACGGTCCGCCACAGGTCGGGGTCGGTGAAGCCGACCGAGACGGAGATGCCGACGTCCGTCACCTCGTGCGCCCGCTTGAGCAGGTCGAGGTCGCGCAGGATCAGCGTGCCCTTGGTCAGGATCGAGAACGGGTTCGCGTGGTCGGTGAGGGCGCCGATGATGCCCGGCATCAGGCGGTAGCGGCCCTCCGCGCGCTGGTAGCAGTCGACGTTCGTGCCCATCGCTATGTGCTCGCCCTGCCAGCGGCGTGAGCCGAGCTGGTGGCGCAGCAGCTCCGGGGCGTTCGTCTTGACCACGATCTGCGAGTCGAAGCCGAGGCCGGTGTCGAGGTCCAGATAGCTGTGCGTCTTGCGCGCGAAGCAGTACACGCACGCGTGCGAACAGCCCCGATAGGGGTTGACCGTCCACTGGAAGGACATCCGGGAGACCGCGGGCACCCGGTTGATGATCGACCGGGCCCGGATCTCGTGAAAGGTGATGCCGGCGAATTCGGGCGTGTCGAACGTCCGGCTGGTCACCGCGTCGGCGCCGAACAGGGCGGCGTCCGCCCTGCCGTGTTCGGCGGACTGTGTGAGGTTCTCCCAGCGCATGAGGCCTCCTCGGTAGCACTGAGCAGAGAATAGAACACATGTTCCCTTGATCGTGCGACTGTCTTTCCCGGGGGCGCTCCCGCGTGTCGCGCGCGGCCCCGATTTGGGCGCCCGGGGACCGGGGTGGTTGGCTTGGCCCCACCCCCGAAATCCAGGTCCTGGAGGATTCCAATGGCGCAGGTCGAGGCCACCACCGAGCGGGTCGTCGCCGCCGACGCGGAGAAGGTGTTCGACGCCCTCGCCGACTACAGCGGCACGCGGCAGAAGCTGCTGCCCGAGCACTTCAGCGAGTACGAGGTGCGCGAGGGCGGCGACGGCGAGGGCACCCTCGTCCACTGGAAGCTCCAGGCCACCAGCAAGCGTGTGCGCGACTGCCTCCTGGAGGTCAGCGAGCCCACCGACGGCGAGCTCGTCGAGAAGGACCGCAACTCCTCCATGGTCACCACCTGGCGGGTCACCCCGGCCGGTGAGGGCAAGTCCCGCGTCGTCGTGAGCACCGTCTGGAACGGCGCCGGCGGCATCGGCGGCTTCTTCGAGAAGACCTTCGCCCCCAAGGGCCTCGGCCGGATCTACGACGCGCTGCTCGCCAACCTCGCGACCGAGGTCGAGAAGTAAGTCCCTGGTGAACGGGGGGCGTTGCTCCCCTCACCGGATCGAGTGGATCTCCGTCCGCCGCGCCGGTCTGCCGTAACTCGTCGCGCTTGCTCGCAGTTGTCGCATTAAGCGGGAATTGTGAGGGCGCGGCGAGGGGAGAGGACACGTGGGCGGGACCACTCTGGTGCAGGAGGACCTCCGGGGCGAACCGGCCCCGGACACCCCAGGGCTCGCCGTCCCCGCACCCGCCGGGAGCGTCGAACTCGGCCCGCGCCGGGTGCGGTTGGTCTTCGTCGGGCTGATGCTCGCGCTGCTGCTGGCCGCGCTGGAGCAGATGATCGTCGCCACCGCGCTCCCCAGGATCGTCGGCGAGCTGCACGGCCTGGACAAGATGTCCTGGGCGATCACCGCCTACCTCCTCACCGCCACCATCGGCCTGCCGGTCTACGGCAAGCTGGGCGACCTCCTCGGCCGCAAGGGCGTCTTCCAGTTCGCGATCGTCGTCTTCGTCATCGGCTCCGCCCTCGCCGGACGGGCCCAGACGATGGACCAGTTGATCGCCTTCCGCGCGGTGCAGGGCATCGGCGCGGGCGGCCTCATGATCGGCGTGCAGGCGATCATCGCCGACATCGTGCCGCCCCGGGAGCGCGGCCGGTTCATGGGCCTCATCGGCGCCGCGTTCGGCCTCGCCTCCGTCGCCGGACCCCTGTTGGGCGGCTACTTCACGGACCACCTCTCCTGGCGGTGGTGCTTCTACATCAACATCCCCTTCGGCCTGGTCACCCTCGCCGTCGTCACCGTCGTCCTCAAACTGCCCAAGCCGCGCACCAGGGCCCGCCTCGACATCCTGGGCGTGCTGCTGCTCGCCGCCGCCTCCACCTGCCTGGTGCTGCTGACCAGTTGGGGCGGCACCGAGTACGCCTGGGGCTCCCGGGTGATCCTCGGGCTCGGCGCGGGCGCGGCGGCGGCCACCGTCCTCTTCCTCGTCGCCGAGCACTTCGCGGCCGAACCCCTCATCCCGCTGCGGCTGTTCAGGGACTCGGTCTTCAACATCACCGGTCTGGTGGGCCTGGTGGTCGGCGTCGCGCTCTTCGGGGCCGCCAGCTATCTGCCCACCTTCCTGCAGATGGTCGACGGGGCCAGCGCCACCGAGTCGGGGCTGCTGATGCTGCCCATGATGGGCGGCATCGTCGGCGCCTCGATCATCGCCGGACAGCTCATCAGCCACACCGGCCGCTACAAGCTCTGGCCCGTCCTCGGCGGCGCGCTCTCCGTCCTCGGCATGTGGCTGCTGTCCCGGCTGGAGGTCGACACGCCCCGGCTGCACTACAGCCTCTGGATGGCCGTCCTCGGCGCCGGTATCGGCATGGTGATGCCGGTCCTCATCCTCGCCGTGCAGAACTCGGTCCGCCCCGCCGACCTCGGCACGGCGACGAGCGCCAACAACTACTTCCGCCAGATCGGCGGTTCGGTCGGCGCGGCGATCTTCGGCACGCTCTTCGCCGACCGGCTCGCCGACGCCCTCGCGAAGCGCCTGCCCCCGACCGCGGGGCTGCCCGACGCCGAGTCCATCACTCCGCAGCTCGTCCACGCGCTGCCCCCGCGGCTGCGCGACGCCTACATCCAGGCGTACGCCGACGCCATGCCGCGGATCTTCCTCTACCTCGTGCCGGTCCTCGTCCTCGGACTGCTCATCGCCTTCTTCCTCAAGGAGAAACCCCTCGTGACCAGCGCAGCGTCCCACAACGCCGCCGAAACCGAGCCCGCGCCCCTGAACACGCCGATCCCGCAAGCCCGTTCGCCGTACACCGCCGGCATCCCGGTGTGCGGCACCGTGCAGCACCCGGACGGGACCGTCGTCCCGCGCGCGGCGCTCACGCTGATCGACGTCGCCGGGCAGCAGATCGGCCGGGGCGCGAGCGGCGAGGACGGACGGTACGCGCTGTCGACGCCGGGACGGGGGGCGTACGTCCTGATCGCGGCGGCGGGCGGGCACCAGCCGCAGGCCGTCTCCGTGACCGTCGGCGAGCGGCCCGTCGAACTCGACGTCGTCCTCGGCGGCGCCGGGCGCCTGGCCGGGAGCGTGGTGACCGCGGACGGCGCCATCGTGCGGGACGCCACCGTCACCCTGACCAACGTGCATGGCGAGGTCGTCGCCACCACCCGCAGCGGGCGCGAGGGCGGCTATGTCATCACCGAACTCGTGGCGGGGGAGTACACCCTCGCCGCCAGCGCCCCCGCCTTCCGCCCGGCCGCGCTCCCCGTCACCGTCCAGGCCGCCCGGGAGACCCGCCAGGACATCGAGCTCGCCGGCGGCGCCGTGCTGCGCGGCACGGTACGGGCGAGCGGCGGCCGTCCCGTCGAGGACGCGCGCGTGACGCTGCTGGACGCGGCGGGCAACGTCGTGGACACGCTCACCACCGGCGCGGACGGAACGTTCCGGTTCGTCGACCTGTCCTCCGGCGAGTACACGGTCATCGCCGCGGGCTACCCGCCGATCGCCACCGTCCTCCAGGTCGCGGGCGGCGGCCGCACCGAGCGGGACCTCCAGCTCGGGCACGAGGACTGAGCAAGCCGGATACGGCGGCGGAAAACCCGTCAGTAACCCCACGGTGCCCCCAACCGGCCGTTTCCGTCCGGCCGGGGCGCACGCGGGGCGCGTGGCGTGCGATCCGGCGGGGTCAATTCCCGCATTGCCGCACATCACCACCGGCCGCGGCCGTACGGTGGAACGGTCGGCACAGATCTTTGCGGAGCCGTGGGAGAGAGGGCCTGGGCCATGGACCGTGGCAGTGCGAGGGACACACCTCCCAGCCGCGGCGCTGAGAGCGGAGCGGCGGACAGTGCCGCGGTCGGACGCATCCCGCTGGCCGTGGTCGTGGTGGACCGCGCCGGACTCGTGTCCCACTGGAGCCGGGGCGCGCGCCGCCTGTTCGGCGCCGCCAAGGAGGAGGCGATCGGGCGCGCCGCGGTCGATCTGCTGCCCGTCTCCGGAGCGCTGCCCGACGAGGAAGACACCGTGGCCTACGGGGTGTATGACGGCTACGACGGCCTCGGACCCGACCTGGAGTCCTCCCTCGGCGGCAGGCTCGCCTACCCGGCCGCGGGCCGCGCCCGGCTCACGGTCGCCGAGGGCGGCGACCGGCTGGACGTGCTCTGGTGGGCCTACCCTCTGATCGGCCCCGGCGACGAGCGGCTGCTGGTGCTGGCCGCCGACGCGGACGCCCTCAAGGCCGACGCCCCCGACGACGAGATCGCCGTCGAGCGCATCGCCCCGGCCTTCGCGCTGCACACCGACTTCCCCGGCGCCGAGGAGCTGGCCCGCAGGCTCCCCGAGATCCTGCCCAGCATGAGCGTCGGGGAAGGCGCCCGGATCGTCTCCCAGATACTGGAACTGGGCTATCCCGTCCTGGAGTTCAGCCAGAACGACCGGGTGCCGGTGACCCCCGACTGGGGTGTCCCGCGCCGCGCCGAGCGCAGGGCACGCCGGGAGCGGGCCGCGCGCGCCGCGGCCGACGGTCTGCCGCTGCCGCGGGACATCGCGGAGCAGGACGGCGAGGACGCCGAGGACCTCGAGTACGCCGCCGTACGCGAGCGTCTGGAGTTCCTCAACGAGGTCAGCGGCCGCATCGGCACCTCCCTCGACCTGTCCAAGACCATCATCGAGGTCAGCCGCGCCGTCGTCCCCCGCTTCACCGACGTCGCCGGCACGTATCTGCGCGAACAGGTCGTCGCCGGCGAGGGGTTCCCCGAAGGCGTGCCGGACACCACCACCATGTGGCACCGGGTCGCCGTCGAGCACACCGACGAACCCGGCCGCTGGGACGACGTGGTGCCGGTCGGCGAGGCCATGCCGTTCCCCGCGCACACGCCGTTCTTCCAGTGCATGACCACCGGCGAACCCGTCCTCGTGCCCCGCATCAGCGAGGAGATGGGCCACGCCATCGCCGCGCAGTTCGAGAAGCGCGACATCCGGCCCCTGATCACGCACCGCTCGATGCTGGTCGTACCGCTCAAGGCCCGCAATGTGGTCCTCGGCTTCATGATCCTGCTGCGGCACCCGGAGCGCGTCGAGTTCAACGACATGGACCGGGTCACCGGCGCCGAACTCGCCGCCCGCGCGGGCCTGGTGCTGGACAACGCGCGCATGTACACCTACCAGGAGAGCGTCGCCGAGACCCTCCAGGACAGCATGCTGCCGCACATCCCGCCGCGCATGGCGGGCTGCGACATCGCCACCCGCTATCTGCCGGGCACCCTGCTCGGCCGCGTCGGCGGCGACTGGTTCGACTCCGTGAAGCTGCCGGGCGCCCGCACCGCCCTCGTCGTCGGTGACGTCATGGGACACGGCCTCAACTCGGCCGCGATGATGGGCCAGTTGCGTACGGCCGTGCAGACCATGGCCGCCATGGACCTGCCGCCGGCCCAGCTGCTGCGCAACCTCGACGACCTCGCCCAGCGCCTCGGCGACACGTACCTCGCGACCTGTCTGTACGCCGTGTACGACCCGATCGCCAGTGAGGTGCACATCGCCAACGCGGGCCACATCCCGCCGGTGATCGTGCACGCGGCGGACGGCCGCAGCGAGTTGCTCGACCTGCCGACGGGCGCGCCCATCGGCGTCGGCGGGGTGCCGTTCGAGGCGGTACGCGTGCGCGTGCAGCCCGGCGACCGGCTCGTGATGTGCACCGACGGACTGGTCGAGGTGCGCGGCGAGGACATCGGCGTGGGACTGGCCACGCTGTGCGAGTCCGCCGCCCACCCGGCCGCCTCCATGGACGACGCCTGCGACACCATCATCCGCGCCCTCAACACCTGCGGCGGACGCAAGGACGACGTCGCCCTGCTGATGGCCCGGCTGAACGGCATCGCACCGGACGACGTCGCCGAGTGGCGGCTCGCCGTCGACCCGATCGAGGTCGGCCGGGCCCGCGCCACCGTCCGGGAACAGCTGCACGAATGGGGGCTCGGACGGCTGGCCGACACCACCGAGCTCATGGTCAGCGAGCTCGTCACCAACGCCGTACGGCACTCCCACAGCCGCCCCGTCGAGCTGCGGCTCGTGCGGGGCGAGACGCTGCTGTGCGAGGTGGACGACGACGACCACGAGCTGCCCACGCTGCGCAACGCCGGTGCCGATGACGAGTTCGGGCGCGGTCTGCGCGTCGTCAGCACGCTGGCGCGGGAGTGGGGCGCGAGCCGGACGAACGCCGGCAAGACCGTCTGGTTCGAACAGACGCTGCCGCGACGCTGACACATGTCCGGGTCCACCGGGGCGCGGGGGGCGCGCGGGGCGCCCGGGGGCGTACACAGCTCGTACGAGGGGTGAAGGAATGCGCTCCGCGCTTGTCGCCGTAACCAGGGCGCGATAGACCGTACTGGCCCGTCACTTACGACGGGTCGGCTACGCATCCTGGGGAGTTGGGCATGAGCGTGACGAGTCGGTACCGGGAGGCCTGGGAGGGCTTCTGGCGGGAGGCCCCCGACGAACAAGGGGCGGTGTTCTGGGACGCGGAGCCCGTGCTCACCGCCGGTCTCCATCTCGCCCTCTTCGAGCCCCAGTTGATCGATCCCGGCCTGCCCCTGGTCGACCTGGGCTGCGGCAACGGCACCCAGACCCGGTTCCTCGCCGACCGCTTCCCGCGCGTCCTCGGCGTCGACCTGTCCGAGGCGGCCGTCGAGCACGCCCGGCAGGCCGACCCCGCGGGCCAGGCCGGCTACCGGGTGCTCGACGCCGCCGGGAAGGGCGAGGCGGAGTCGCTGCACGCGGAGCTCGGCGACGCCAACGTCTATGTGCGGGGCGTGCTGCACCAGTGCGAGCCCGACGACCGGCAGCCCTTCGTCGACGGGCTCGCCGCCCTGCTCGGCGAGCGCGGCCGGGCCTTCCTCGTCGAGCTCTCCGAGGACGCCAAGCCCGTCCTGATGGGCCTGGCCCAGAGCCCCTCGGGCCCGCCGCCCAAGCTGGCGCCGGTCTTCCGGCACGGCATCGCGCCCGGCGAGGTCTCCGACGCCGCCGTCCCCGAGTATCTGCGCGCGGCCGGTCTCAGCGTCCTCGCGAGCGGTGAACTGCCGCTCACCACCACGGAGTACACCGCCGACGGCGTGCGCATCGAACTGCCGTCGAAGTGGCAGGTGGTGGGGCGTACGGCCTGAGGGGTGTGACCTTCACTGGTCTGTGCCGGTGAGGGTTTTCCACAGGGCTGCCGTGAGCCGCCGGAACCGCGTAGCGTGAGGCGGCATGAAGATCCTCATCAGCGCCGACATGGAGGGCGCCACCGGCGTGACCTGGCCGGCCGACGTGCTGCCGGGGACTCCGCAGTGGGAGCGGTGCCGCGCGATGTTCACGTCCGACGTGAACGCCGCGGTGCTGGGCTTCTTCGACGGGGGAGCCGACGAGGTACTGATCAACGAGGCGCACTGGACCATGCGCAACCTGCTCCTGGAGCGCCTCGACGATCGCGCCGAGATGCTCACCGGGCGGCACAAGTCGCTGTCGATGGTGGAGGGCGTGCAGCACGGCGACGTGGACGGCATCGCCTTCGTCGGCTATCACGCCGGGGCCGGCATGGAGGGCGTCCTCGCGCACACGTACCTCGCCAACTCCATCACCGGGGTGTGGGTCAACGACGAACGGGCCAGCGAAGGGCTCCTCAACGCGCGCGTGGTCGCCGAGTACGGGGTACCCGTGATCCTCGTCACCGGCGACGACGTGGCCTGCGAGGACGCGCTCGGGTACGCGCCGGAGGCACTGAAGGTCGCGGTCAAGGACCATGTGTCGCGGTACGCGGCGGTGTGCCGGACACCGGCCAGGACCGCGGCCGACATCCGCGCGGCGGCCAAGGAGGCGGCGGCCCTGGCGGTGCGTCACGAACCGGTCGACGCGGGGCCGTTCACGATCGCGCTCGAGTTCGACGCCGAGCACCTGGCCATGGCCGCGACCGTCGTGCCCGGCGTGCGGCGGATCGGTGAGCGGAAGGTGGCGTACACCAGCGCCACGATGTACGAGGGAATCCGCGCCTTCAAGGCGGTCACCACGATCGTCTCGGCCGCGGTGGAGGAGCAGTATGGCTGACGGGCAGGCGCTGGACGAGGTCGTGACGTTCACCTCGGACCTGATCCGTATCGACACCACCAACCGGGGCGGCGGCGACTGCCAGGAGCGGCCCGCCGCCGAGTACGCGGCGGAGCAGCTGGCCGGGGCGGGCCTGGAGCCGGTGCTGCTGGAGCGCGTCCCGGGCCGGACGAACGTCGTCGCCCGGATCGAGGGCACCGACCCGTCGGCGGACGCGCTGCTGGTGCACGGTCATCTGGACGTGGTGCCGGCCGAGGCCCGCGACTGGAGCGTGCACCCGTTCTCCGGGGAGATCCGCGACGGCGTCGTGTGGGGCCGGGGCGCGGTCGACATGAAGAACATGGACGCGATGATCCTCGCCGTGGTCCGCTCCTGGGCGCGGGAGGGTGTCCGGCCCCGGCGGGACGTCGTCGTCGCGTTCACCGCCGACGAGGAGGCCAGCGCCGAGGACGGCTCGGGCTTTCTCGCCGACCGGCATCCGGGGCTGTTCGAGGGCTGCACCGAGGGCGTCAGCGAGTCCGGGGCCTTCACGTTCCACGACGGCGCCGGGCGCCAGATCTACCCCATCGCGGCCGGTGAGCGGGGCACGGGCTGGCTGAAGCTCACCGCGCGCGGCCGGGCCGGACACGGCTCCAAGGTGAACAAGGAGAACGCGGTCACCCGCCTGGCCGCCGCCGTCACCCGCATCGGCGAGCACGAGTGGCCGCTGCGGCTCACCCCGACCGTCCGGGCCGCCCTCACCGAACTCGCCGCCCTGTACGGCATCGAGCCGGACCTGACCGACGTCGACGCCCTGCTGGAGAAGCTGGGCCCGGCCGCGAAGCTCGTCGAGGCGACCGTCCGCAACAGCGCCAACCCGACCATGCTGGACGCCGGTTACAAGCTCAACGTGATTCCCGGGGAGGCCGTGGCGTTCGTCGACGGACGCTATCTCCCGGGCGGCGAGGACGAGTTCCGCACGACCCTTGACCTGCTGACCGGACCGGACGTGGAGTGGGAGTTCCACCACCGTGAGGTCGCGCTCCAGGCGCCGGTGGACTCACCGACGTACGCGGCGATGCGGGCGGCCGTCGAGGAGTTCGCGCCGGAGGGACATGTGGTGCCGTACTGCATGTCCGGCGGCACGGACGCCAAGCAGTTCTCGCGCCTCGGCATCACCGGCTACGGATTCGCGCCGCTGAAGCTCCCGGAGGGCTTCGACTACCAGGCGCTCTTCCACGGCGTGGACGAGCGGGTCCCGGTCGAGGCGCTGCACTTCGGCGTCCACGTCCTCGACCGGTTCCTGCGGAGCGCCTAGGCACATGGGGGACGACGTGCAGACCTTGCCCTACGGTTCCTGGCCCTCGCCCATCGACGCGGCCCTCGCCGCCGCGCACGACGGGCACCCAGAGTGGGTGGGCTTCGTCGGCGACGAGGCGTGGTGGACCGAGCCGCGGCCCACCGAGGGCGGCCGGCGCACCCTGGTGCGGCGCCGCACGGACGGCAGCGAGGAGTCGGTGCTCCCGGCGCCGTGGAACGTCCGCAGCAGGGTGATCGAGTACGGCGGCCGGCCCTGGGCCGGGACCATGGGCGCCGGCGACCGGCCGCTCGTCGTCTTCGTGAACTTCGCCGACCAGCGCCTGTACCGGTACGAGCCCGGCGGCGACCCGCGTCCCCTGACCCCCGTCTCCCCGGTGGGCGGTGGCCTGCGTTGGGCGGACCCGGTGCTCCGCCTCGACCTCGGTGAGGTGTGGTGCGTCCTGGAGGAGTTCACCGGCGACGGCCCCACCGACGTCCGCCGCGTCCTGGCCGCGGTGCCGCTGGACGGCTCGGCCGCCCAGGACCGGGACGCCCTCCGTGAACTGACCGACGCCCGGCACCGGTTCGTGACCGGGCCGCGGATCTCGCCCGACGGGCGGCATGTGGCCTGGCTCGGCTGGGATCATCCGCGGATGCCGTGGGACGGCACGGAGCTGGTCCTCGCCTCGGTCGCGGACGACGGCGCCCTGCGGGAACCGCGTACGGTCGCCGGCGGCCCCGAGGAGTCCATCGCCCAGGTCGACTGGGCCCGGGACGGCGCCCTGCTGTACGCGAGCGACCGCACCGGCTGGTGGAACCTCTACCGCGACGGCGAGCCGGTGTGCCCGCGCGAGGAGGAGTTCGGCGGGCCGCTGTGGAAGCTGGGACAGCGTTGGTTCGCGCCGCTGGAGAGCGGTCTGATCGCCGTGGTGCACGGGCGGGGCGCCACCGCGCTCGGGGTGCTGGACCCGGAGACCGGGGAGGTCGTCGACGCGGCGGGCCCCTGGACCGAGTTCGCCTCCACCCTCGCGGTGCACGGCGAGCGGGTCGTCGGCGTCGGGGCCAGCCCGCGCAGCGCCCACGAAGTGGTGGAGCTGGACACCCTCCCCCACGCTCGAACAGACTCGCGCGGGGGCGCCCCCATCGGCAGGGCGCGGGTGATCGGCGCCGGCCATGACGACTCCGTGGACCCCGCCTACTACCCCGAACCGCAGATCCGCACCTTCACCGGGCCCGACGGACGCGAGATCCACGCCCACGTCTACCCGCCCCACCACCCCGGCTGTGTCGCACCGGGCGACGAGCTGCCGCCGTACGTCGTGTGGGCGCACGGCGGTCCGACCAGCCGGGCGCCCCTCGTCCTCGACCTGTCCATCGCCTACTTCACCTCCCGGGGCATCGGCGTCGCCGAGGTCAACTACGGCGGCTCGACCGGGCACGGCCGGGAGTACCGCAACCGGCTGCGCGAGCAGTGGGGCGTCGTCGACGTCGAGGACTGCGCCGCGGTCGCGCTCGCCCTCGCCGACGAGGGCACCGCCGACCGGGACCGGCTGGCGATCCGCGGCGGCAGCGCGGGCGGCTGGACCGCGGCCGCCTCGCTCACCGTGACCGACGTGTACGCCTGCGGCACGATCGTCTATCCCATCCTCGACCTGGCCGGCTGGGGCGAGGGGGAGACCCACGACTTCGAGTCGCAGTACCTGGAGACGCTCGTCGGGCCGCTCGCCGAGGTGCCCGCGCGGTACGCGGAGCGCTCGCCCACCGAGCACGCCGACCGGATCACCGCGCCCTTCCTGCTGCTCCAGGGGCTGGACGACGTGATCTGCCCGCCCGCCCAGTGCGAGCGGTTCCTCGCCCGGATGGAGGGGCGGCGGGTGCCGCACGCGTACATCGCCTTCGAGGGGGAGGGGCACGGGTTCCGGCGGGCTGAGACCATGATCAGGGCCCTGGAGTCCGAACTCTCCCTGTACGCACAGGTCTTCGCGCTCAACCCGCCGGGCATCCCGACTCTGGAGCTCGACAAGTGAACGAACTCGCCGGCCCCCCGACCCAGGAGCACAGCAAGTGAAAGAACTCGTCCGGCCGTCCAGACTCGCGCCCGGAGCCCGCGTCGCCGTCGTCGCGCCCAGCGGGCCCGTGCCCGAGGAGCGGTTGCAGGCCGGGCTCGACGTGCTGCGCGGCTGGGACCTCGACCCGGTGGTGGCCCCCCATGTGCTGGACCGGCACGACGAGTTCCCCTACCTGGCGGGCAGCGACGCGGACCGGGCCGCCGATCTCCAGGCCGCCTGGTGCGATCCGTCCGTGGACGCGGTGCTGTGCGCCCGCGGCGGCTACGGCGTCCAGCGGATGATCGACCTGCTCGACTGGGAGGCCATGAGGGCGGCCGGGCCGAAGGTCTTCGTCGGGTTCAGTGACATCACCGCCCTGCACGAGGCGTTCGCGAACCGGCTCGGCCTCGTCACACTGCACGGGCCGATGGCCGCCGGGATCGACTTCATCAAGAACGCGCGGGCGCAGGAGCACCTGAGAGCCACCCTCTTCGCACCGGAGACGGTCCGCACGATCGCCTCCGGCGGTACGGCCCTCGTCCCCGGCCGGGCACAGGGCGTCACGCTCGGCGGCTGCCTCTGCCTGCTCGCCGCCGACCTGGGCACCCCGCACGCCCGGCCCTCCGCGCGGGGCGGGCTGCTGTGTCTGGAGGACGTCGGCGAGGAGACGTACCGCCTCGACCGCTATCTCACCCAACTCCTGCGCGCGGGGTGGCTCGACGGGGTGCGGGGAGTGCTGCTCGGGTCCTGGCAGGACTGCGATCCGTACCCGCTGGTGCGGGCGTTGCTCGTCGACCGGCTCGGCGGGCTCGGGGTGCCGGTCGTGGAGGAGTTCGGATTCGGGCACTGCGAAGGGGCGTTGACGATCCCGTTCGGGGTGGCGGCCGAACTCGACGCCGGCTCGGGCACGTTGACGCTGGCGGAACCGGCCCTCCGCTGAATTTCTGTCAAGAAACACTCGTCCCGGTGATTGACCGCGTCTGACACGTGTCACACCATGACTTCCGGCCGGTACTTACCGGTCGGTAGGTCGGGTTGTCCTCAGCGTGGAGGTCTCGTGTCCCGTCGTGTGCTCGGCTACAGCGTTCCGCTCGCTCTCCTGCTCGGTGCCACCCTCGCCACACCCGCCCCCGCCAGCGGGCAGTACACCGTCACCGCCCTGAAGTTCACCGTCCGGGCCGGCGGCCGCGCGTGCACGATCGACGCCGACCTGTACCGGCCCACCGGCGTCGACCGGGCACCCGCGGTGCTCGCCACCAACGGCTTCGGCGGCAGCAAGTCCGACGGTTCGACGGACGTGATCGGCAAGGCCTTCGCCGAACGAGGCTATGTCTCGCTCGTCTACTCCGGGCTCGGCTTCGGCAACTCCGGCTGTCTGATCTCCCTCGACGACCCGGACATCGACGGCACCGCGGCCTCCGGGCTCATCGACTTCCTCGCCGGGAAGCGGGCCGCCGACGACGGAACCAAGGCCGACTTCGTCACCCTCGACGGCAAGGGCGACCCGCGCGTCGGCATGATCGGCGGCTCCTACGGCGGCGCGATCCAGCTGGCGACGGCCGCCGTCGACCACCGCGTGGACGCGCTCGTGCCGATGATCACCTGGCACGACCTGGCGTACTCCCTGGACCCGAACAACGCCGCCCGCGAGGTGCCCGGCGCCTTCAAGTGGCAGTGGGCCAACGGTTTCTACCTCATCGGCGAGAGCCAGCCCCTGACGACACCGAACCTCGACCCGTCCCGCATCAACTCCCTCGGCTGTCTGCACTTCGTCACCGACGCCTGTGACACCGTCCGCACCCTCAACTCCGGCAGCTACCCCGCCGCCGACACCGCCGAGCTGCTCGCCTACGCCCGCAGTGTCTCCCCGGTCAGCTACCTGAGCCTGGTGAAGGCGCCCACGCTCCTCGTCCAGGGACAGGCCGACAGCCTCTTCAACCTCAACGAGGCGACAGCCACGTACAAGACGCTCAAGGCGCAGGGCACGACCGCCAAGATGATCTGGCAGTCCTGGGGGCACAGCGGGGGCCAGGCCGCAGGCGAACTCAACCTGAGCCAGGGCAACCTGGAGTCCAGTTACGTCGGCAAGCGCGTCCTCGCCTGGTTCGACCGCTATCTGCGCAAGCAGAAGAACACCGACACCGGACCGGCGTTCGCCTACTACCGCGACTGGATCACCGACCCGAACGGCACCTACGCCACCGCCGGCAGCCTGCCCGTGCTCAGCCAGAGGCTCTACCTGTCCGGGGACGGCAAGCTCGTCGACAACCGGGGCAAGGTGACCCGCGGCAGCCGGACGTACAGCAACTGGCTCGTGCCGACCAGCCACTCCGAGAGTTCGCTGGCCGGGATCGTCGGACTGCCCGACCCGGCGCCGTACGACACCGCCGGCACCTACCTCGGCTGGACCAGCGAACCGCTCGCCCGCGCCACCGACGTCGTGGGGGCGCCGAAGGCCACCCTGAAGGTCGTCTCGCCCAAGGCGGAGCGGACCCAGAACTCCGGGAACGCGGCCGACAAGCTCGTGCTGTTCGCCAAGCTGTACGACGTCGCGCCCGACGGCACCCAGACGCTGGTGCACCGGCTGGTCGCGCCGGTCCGGGTGCCCGACGTGACCCGGAGCTTCACGGTGACGCTGCCGGGGATCGTGCACCGGTACGAGCAGGGGCACCGGCTGCGGTTCGTGGTGGCGGCGAGCGACGACGCGTACTTCGGCAACCGGGGGATCAAGCCGGTGACCGTGGTGAGCGCGCCCGGCGACACCGGGGTGCTGGAGCTGCCGGTGGCCGGCGGCTGAGTCACCCGGTGGGCGGTGTCCGCCGGGCGGGAGACCCCCTTCTGGCCCACGCTGGTCGCATGAGCCCGAAGACCTCCGCGAGCGGCGGCACCGCCGGCGGCAAGCAGAGCGCGGTGACGCCCGCGAGGATCGTCGTCCTGCTGCTCGCCGTCCTCGCCCTCATCTTCATCTTCGAGAACACCGGCGAGACCAAGATCAGACTGCTGATCCCCGAGGTGACCATGCCCCTGTGGACGGCACTGCTGGCCACGGGCGTCATCGGCGCCCTGTGCGGGGCGTATTTCATGAGGCGCAGGAGCTAGGCCGTCGTAGGGTGGCGGGATGCCGCACACCTCATCCCGTTTCCTTGCCGAGGGCCCCCGCGTGGGCATACGTCACATCACCTACGAGGACGGTCCGGAGTTCACCGCCCGGGCCAGGGAGAGCAAGGAACTGCATCAGCCGTGGCTGTTCCCGCCGGACAGCGCCAACGGCTTCGCCTCCTTCGCGCAGCGGCTGATCGAGGACCCGACCAAGGTGGGGTTCCTCGTCTGTGAGAAGGACAGCGGGGCCATCGCCGGGTACATCAACATCAACAACATCGTCGAGGGCGCCTTCCTGAGCGGTGCGCTCGGGTACGGGGCCTTCGCCCATGCCGCCGGGCGGGGGCTGATGCGGGAGGGGCTCGGGCTCGTCGTGCGGTACGCCTTCGGCGGGATGCGGCTGCACCGGCTGGAGATCAACGTGCAGCCCGCCAACGCCGCCTCGATCGGCCTCGCCCGCTCCTGCGGCTTCCGTCTGGAGGGCTACTCGCCCGACATGCTCTACATCGACGGAGCCTGGCGGGACCACGAGCGGTGGGCCATCACCGCCGAGATGATCCGGAAAGCGAAGTGACGGCGGCGATGCGTACCCGCGTAGTACTGGACGCCCCCTCCAACCTCGGGCTGCGGCCGCCCGCGCCCGGTACCGTCCCCGGCTGCTACAAGCTGGCGGGGGCGCTGCGCGAGCAGCGGATCGTGCAGCGGCTGGGTGCCCTGGAGGGCGGTGTGGTGGTGCCGCCGCGCTACGACCGGGGCGACTGGCAGGAGGGCGACGGCGTCTTCAACGCGGCCGCCCTCGCCGCCTACACCGTGAAGCTCGCCGACCGCGTCGAACGGCATGTGCGGGCCGGGGAGTTCCCGGTGGTGCTGGGCGGCGACTGCTCGATCCAGCTCGGCGCCTCCCTCGCGCTGCGCCGCCTGGGCCGCTACGGGCTGGTCGCGGTGGACGCCTCCGCCGACTTCCGGCACCCCGGAAACTCCGACCGGATCGGGGCCGCGGGAGGGGAGGAGGTGGCCCTCGGGACCGGGCGCGGACAGGACGACCTCACGAACCTGGAGGGGCTCAAGCCGTATCTGCGGGACGAGGACGTACGGCTCTTCGGCAACCGGGACGCGTTCGAGGACGACCGCGCCGAACTCGCCGCCCTCAAGATCCCCGTCGTCACCGTCGGAGACATCCGGGAGTGGGGCGCCGAGGCGCTGGCGCGAGCCACCGCCGAGGCCTTCGCGACCCCCGAACTGGACGGCTTCTGGCTCCACTTGGACGCCGACGTCCTCGACCCGACCGTGATGCCGGCGGTGGACAGCCCCGACCCGGACGGGCTGCTGCCCGACGAACTCGTGTCCCTGCTCCGGCCGTTGCTCGCGTCCCCGCACTGCGTCGGCCTCAACGTCACCATCTACGACCCCGACCTCGACCCGGACGGCACGGCAGGTGCTCTCCTCGCCGACATCGTCGTGTCCGCCTTTGCCCAATCCTGACCGGTAGCGCCCCTGTTCAGCTCCCCGGCGAGCGGCTTCCATGGTGATCGTGACGACGATCCGACGTGACGTACTGACGCTGCCCGCCGCGGAGTTGGGACCCGACAACCCCCTTCCTCCGCTCCGGCCGCTCGACGAACTCCACCGCGTCGAGGACCGCGACGGCCTGCCGCGCGAGATGGCGCGGCAGATGGGGTACGAGCCGCTGCGCAGCCTGCTGCCCGCCCCCCTGCGGGACGGTTACGAGCGGGTGCGCGAGCCGCGCGCCGTCGACACGCTCGTCATCGAGAACGACCGGCTGCGGGTCACCGTGCTGCCGGGCCTCGGCGGCCGGATCGCCTCCCTCCTGCACAAGCCGACCGGCCGCGAACTCCTGTACCGCAACCCGGTGTTCCAGCCCGCCGACTTCGCTCTCAACGGCGCCTGGTTCTCGGGCGGCATCGAATGGAACATCGGCGCCACCGGCCACACCACCCTCGCCTGCTCACCCCTGCACGCCGCCCGTGTCCCCGCCCCCGACGGCGGCGAGATGCTGCGGCTGTGGGAGTGGGAACGGCTCCGGGACCTGCCCTTCCAGGTCGACCTCTGGCTGCCGGAGGGCTCCGACTTCCTGTACGTCGGGGTCCGCGTCCGCAATCCGCACGAGAAGCCGGTGCCGATCTACTGGTGGTCCAACATCGCCGTACCGGAGGAACGCCGGGTCCTGGCTCCCGCCGACGAGGCCTATCACTTCGGGTACGAGCGCCGGCTGCGCCGGGTGCCGGTCCCGTCGTACGAGGAGCTACGGCAACACCCGTACGCGGCCGACTACTTCTACGACCTTCCCGACGGCCGGCGCCGCTGGATCGCCGCCCTCGACGCGGACGGGCACGGGCTGGTGCAGACGTCCACCGACGTGCTGCGCGGGCGCAAGCTGTTCATCTGGGGCACGGGACGGGGCGGGCGGCGCTGGCAGGAATGGCTCACCGAACCCGGTACCGGTGGCTACTGCGAGATCCAAGCGGGGCTCGCCCGCACCCAGTTGGAGCATGTGCGGCTGGAGGCGGAGAGCGAGGTGGCCTGGCTGGAGGCGTACGGGTCGCTGAGCTCGGCGCCCGAGACCGGGGAGGCGGAGGCGCGGCTCGAAGCCGTGTTGCCGCGCGCCGAGGTCGACGCCGCGTACGCCGCGTGGAAACCGTACGCCGACACCGAACCCGGGGAGACCCTCGCCACCGGTTCCGGCTGGGGTGCGCTCGAAGTGCTGCGCGCCGACTGGAAGTTGCCCGGCACGCCCTTCGACGAGTCCACCCTCGGCGAGGAGCAGGAACCGTGGGTGCACCTGCTCCGGGTCGGCGCACTGCCCGAGCCGCGCCGGGTGCGGCCGCCCGGCGCGGCGCTGGTCGCCCCGCACTGGCGGGACATGCTGGAGACCGCGCCCGCCACTCCGCTCACCGAGTACCACCTCGGCATCGCCCAGTGGCACGCCGGGGACCGGGCGCAGGCGGTGCGCAGTTGGGAGCGGGCCCTCGAACTCGCGCCGTCCGTCTGGCCGTTGCTGCGCTGCCTCGCGGTGGCCGACCGGGAGATCGGCGACCACGAGCGGGCCGCCGACCGGTACGTGGACGCCTTCGACGACCTGTGCCGGGAGCGGCGCGACGCGGGCGAGCGGTGGACCGCGGCCACGGCCGCGCTGGGCCGCGAGGCGATCGACGCGCTGCTCGCGGTGCGGCGCACGGCGCAGGCGCGGGCGGTGTGGGAACGGCTGCATCCGGCGACGCGGCAGCGCGGTCGATTCCGGTTCGTCGAGGCCCAGTTGCTGTGCGCCGAGGGGAAGCGCGACGAGGCGCGGGCCGTGTTCGAGGAAGGCTTCGAGGTCGCGGATCTGCGGGAGGGGGCGGAGGCCGTCGGGCGGCTGTGGGAGCGGATCAGCGATGAACCGCTGCCGGCCCGCTACGACTTCCGCATGCGATGACCGGGCCTCAGACCCGCCGGTCCACGTACTCGTACACCGCCCCGTCCGGATGCACCGCGATCAGATTGCGGCCCGCCGGAGTGCCCACCGGGCCCGCGATCACGCGCGCGCCCAGCTCGGTCAGTACCGCATGGGCCTCGTCGACGTCCTTGACCGCGATCGTCGCCGCGACCTTGCGCAGGATCTCCAACTCCGCCTCGGGGCCGCTCATCAGGAGGAAGCAGCCCACGGCGGCCACCTGGACACCGCCGCGCTCGAAGCGGAGCGCGGGGCCGCCCGCCAGCCGTTCGTAGAAGGGGACCGCGGTCTCCAGGTCGTCGACGCAGACACGCAGCGTGGCTCCCAGAATGTCCATGCGGACGAGCCTAGTCGCGGCGGCCGGGGCGAGGAGATCGTTTCACCTGATCTCCTCGCCCCGGCCGCTCAGCGGGCAGGGATCAGCCCATGGCCTTGCGTACGACGTCCCGGGTGCGGTCGACGACGGCCGCGACGGGGCCCACCGCGACGTTCTTCAGCGCGGTGTCGGTCCCGGGATGCGGGCGGGTCGGCGCCAGGGCCTCGGCCGCCTGCACGGCACGGGCCAGGTTCTCCAGCCGGCCGCGATCGGCGACCCGGCTGAAGTGCGCGAACTCGTAGCGCTCCTCGTTGTCGGCGTGCGCCAGCACGTCCTGTCGCAGCGCCGCGAACTGGTCGAGGAACTCGGGGGAGTCGGGGTCCATGTCGTCCAGGCGCGACAGCGCCCGCTTGGCCTGCTCCTCCTCCTCGACCCGGTCCTTGACGACGAGTTCACCGCCGTCGATGTGCTTGCGGGCGAAGGGATGGACGACCTCTTCCTCCGCGGTCTCGTGCACCGCGAGGAGACGGACGAGATCATGGAAGGCATGCTTCCGCTCGTCGCCCTTGGTGGCCGCCACCTCGTCGAGCAGTTCCCGTATCCGTGCGTGCTGCCCCTTGAGCAGCTCCACTACGTCGGTGCGTGCGGTCATCCTCTTCTCTTCCCTCCCGATAGGGGACTGCGAGCCGGGCGGGTACCCGGCGCCCCGGGCCCTACCCGGCGGTAATCGGCCGTTACGGACCGCGTTATGCGCACGGGTGTGCGGGTACCCGGCGGCCATGGACCGCTTGGATCATCTTGAGCATCTGGACAAGCACCTCGTCGACGAGCTGGCGCAGGTGGCGCGCGAGACCGTGCGCGACGAACTGCGCGAACAGACTCGCAAGCAGCGCCGCACGGCCATGCTCTACGCCGCGTCGGGCGCCGTCGCCCTGTACGCGGGCGCCGCCCTCGCCCTCACGCTGGGCCTGGCCCTCGCCCTCGGGCTGCCGGACTGGGCCGCCGCGCTGATCACCGCGGCAGTTCTCGGTGTCGTCGCGTTCGTGCTGCGCGGCATGGCCCGGCCGTCCCACTCCCGGCCCACCTCGGAGCGCGAGGCCGAACTCGCCACGGGCCGCGACCGTGTCGTGGGCGGAACGGCACCCGGCGCACCGCCGAGCGGGCTCGGCATGCCGTATCCGCCGATGCCGCCCACCGCGCCCGGTGGCGTGAGCGGCGCGACCGGCGCACCCGGCGCGGGCACGCCGGCGACCGGCATCCCCGGCGGCGGCGCGGCGCCGCGCCCCGACGACATCGACCCCGAGCAGCCGCACCACCGGGCGTGATGCGCGGTGGGCCGGCCTTGGAGCGCGCTCTCCCGGCATGGCAGGGCCGTGGTGGTGACCGGGGCCAGCGGCGGCGTGGGGCGGGCCACGGCCCTGGCCTTCGCCGCCCGGGGCGACCGGGTCGCCCTGCTGGCCCGGGGCCGCGAAGGTCTCGCCGCGGCGGCGGACGAGGTGCAGCGCGCCGGCGGTGAGGCGCTCGTCGTCCCCGTCGACATGTCCGACGCCAAGGCCGTCGACGACGCGGCGCAGAAGGTCGCCGACACGTTCGGCGGCATCGACGTCTGGGTCAACAACGCCTTCGCCGGGGTCTTCGCGCCGTTCACCGACGTCACCCCGGACGAGTTCCGGCGGGTGACCGAAGTGACGTACCTGGGCTGTGTGTTCGGCACCCGGGCCGCACTGCGGCACATGCTGCCACGCGACCGCGGCACCGTGGTGCAGGTCGGCTCGGCACTCGCGTACCGCGGCATCCCGCTGCAATCCGCTTATTGTGGCGCGAAGCACGCCATCCAGGGCTTCAACGAGTCGCTGCGCTGCGAGCTGTTGCACGCGGGCAGTGGCGTCCGGACGACGATGGTGCAGCTGCCCGCCGTCAACACCCCGCAGTTCGACTGGGTGTTGAGCCGTATGCCGGGCCGGGCCCGGCCGGTGGCGCCGGTGTACCAGCCGGAGGTGGCGGCCCGGGCGATCGTGCACGCCGCCGCGCACGGGCGGCGGCGGGAGTACTGGGTCGGCGGATCGACGGTGGCGACACTGCTCGCCAACGCGGTGGCGCCGGGGTTGCTCGACCGGTATCTGGCACGCAACGCGTTCTCGGCACAGCAGGACGACGAGACCGGAAGCGGTGTCGGCAACCTGTGGAGCCCGGCCGACGGTCCTCACGGACGGGACTTCGGGGCGCACGGGCGGTTCGACGAGGAGTCGCTGGCGGGGAGTTCACAGGAGTGGCTCTCACGCAACCGTGGACGGGCAGGCGCCGCGCTCTTGGTGGGAGCGGGGGTCCTGACCGCCCGGGCGGTGCGGCGGCGCGGTTAGTCGATTAGCCGAGGGGTGGGCCGGTGGTCGGCTCGCCCTTTACGTCCTTCACGCCGTACGTCCTTCACGCCGTACGTCCTTCACGCCGTACGTCCTTCACGCCGTACGTCCTTCACGCCGTACGTCCTTCCCGCCGTACGTCCTTCACGCCACCCTGAACTCCAGGGCCTCCTCGGCCCGTAGGGTCAGGCCGTGGCCGAGGCCCGTCGTGGGGTGGATCGTGCCGCCCTTCGGGTCCAGGGCGCCGTCGAAGAGCATGTCCTCGATGCGGACGTGGTCGTGGAACCACTCCATGTGGCGGAGGTTGGGGAGGGAGGCGGCGGCCGCCGCGTGGGCGTGCGGGGCGCAGTGGGTGGAGACGTCCAGGCCGTGGGCCTGGGCCAGCGAGGCCGCGCGGAGGAACTCCGTCAGCCCACCGCAGCGCGTCGCGTCGATCTGGAGGCAGTCGACCGCGCCGGCGGCGATCATGCGGGCGAAGTAGGGCAGGTCGTAGCCGTACTCGCCCGCCGTCACGTCGCACACCAGCGCGTCCCGGACCAGCCGCAGCCCCGTCAGGTCGTCCGACGACACCGGCTCCTCGAACCAGCTCACCCCCAGCTCACCGAGCGCCTCGCCGACCCGGACCGCCTGCTTGCGGGTGTACGCGCCGTTCGCGTCGACGTACAACTCGGCCTCCTCGCCGATCACTTGGCGGGCCGAGCGGACGCGGCCGAGGTCGCGCCGGACCGAACGGCCCCAGCTCTCGCCGATCTTCAGCTTCACCCGCGGGATCTGCTGCCCGTGCACCCAGCCGCCCAACTGCGCGGCCAGATGGGAGTCGTCGTACGTCGTGAAGCCGCCGCTGCCGTAGACCGGGACCCGTTCGCGGACGGTGCCCAGGAGGTGGGCGAGGGGGAGTTCGAGGAGGCGGGCCTTGAGGTCCCACAGGGCGATGTCCAGCGCCGAGATCGCGCAGGCGGCGATGCCCGGGCGGCCCGCGTTGCGGACCGATCTGCACATCGCCTCGTGCGTCGCGGGGATGTCCAGCGCGCTGCGGCCCTCGACGAGCGGGGCGAGGTGCTCGCGCAGGAAGTCGCCGACCGCCTGCGGACCGTACGTCCAGCCCGTGCCGGTCGCGTCGCCCGCCGTCACCTCGGTGATCACGATCGTCGTGGTCTCCCAGGCCAGGGTGCCGTCGGCCTCGGGCGCGTCGGTCGGCACCGTGTAGACCGACACCGCCGGACGGTGCAGCCTCATGGTCAGTCCTGCGTGAGCTGCGGCAGCACCTTCGTACGGTAGAAGTCGAAGAAGCCGCGTTGGTCGGGGCCGATCTGGTTGACGTAGATCCGGTCGAAGCCCGCGTCGGCGAAGGCGGACAGGGCCGCCACATGCTCGTCGACGTCGTCGCCGCAGACCGCCTTGTCGCGCACCATGTCCTCGGTGACCAGGGTCTGCGCCTGCTCGAAGTGGCTCGGCGAGGGCAGCACCTGGGCCAGCTCGCCCGGCAGGAACTGGTTGGCCCACAGCCGGTGGACGGTGCGTATCGCCTCGTCGCGGTCCGTGCCGTAGCAGACCTTCGTGCCGCCGCTCACGAGCTTGGCGCCCCCGCCGCCCTTGCGGAACTGCTCCACCATCGACGCCTCCGGCATCATCGTGATGTAGCCGTCGCCCACCCGGGCCGCGAGCGCGGTCGCCGCCGGGCCGAAGCCCGAGATGTCGATGGGCACGGGCTCGTCGGGGACGGTGTAGAGGCGGGCGTTCTCCACCGTGTAGTGGGTGCCGTGGTGGCTGACCTCCTCGCCGGTGAACAGCCGGCGCATGATCTGGATCGACTCCTCCAGCATTTCGAGGCGCACGCTCGCGGGCGGCCACACATGGCCCAGGATGTGCTCGTTGAGCGCCTCGCCGCTGCCCACGCCGAGCCGGAACCGGCCCTCCGTCATGACCGCCGTGGTCGCCGCGGCCTGGGCGATCACCGCGGGATGCGTGCGGACGGTCGGACAGGTCACCGCCGTCTCCACCGGCAGGGACACCGCCTCCGAGAGGGCGCCGAGCACCGACCAGACGAACGGGCTCTGGCCCTGCGCGTCGTTCCACGGGTGGAAGTGGTCGGAGATCCACAGGGAGCGGAACCCGGCCTGCTCGGCCATGCGCGCCTGCTCGATCAGGTCCGCGGGACCGAACTCCTCGCAGGACAGGAAGTAGCCGTACTCGGGCATGAGGGACCTCCAATGACGGTGGTACGACGGCACGCTCCGGGTACCCGGCGGCGCCCACGGAAACCGGCGGACGTTTGGCCACCCTGACCAGGGGGACGCGGAAGGCTCCCGAGGTACGCGACAGCCCCGGAGGCGCACCGTGAGTCGACCCCGCATCGTGATCGTCGGCGCCGGTTTCGCCGGGTACCGGACCGCCCGCACCCTGTCCAGGCTCACCCGGCACCAGGCCGACATCACCCTGCTCAACCCGACCGACTACTTCCTGTACCTGCCCCTGCTGCCCCAGGTCGCCGCCGGGATCCTGGAACCACGCCGGGTCACCGTCTCCCTGTCGGGCACCCTGCCCGGAGTGCGGCCGGTGCTGGGCGAGGCCGACGGCATCGATCTCGACGGGCGGACCGTGCACTACACCGACCCCGAGGGCGAGACCGGCACCCTGTCCTACGACCGGCTGGTGATCTCCGTCGGCAGTGTCAACAAGCTGCTGCCGATCCCGGGCGTCGCCGAGCACGCGCACGGCTTCCGCGGGCTGCCCGAGGCGCTGTACCTGCGCGACCACGTCACCCGCCAGATGGAGCTCGCGGCCGCGGCCGACGACCCCAAGAGCTGCTCGGCCCGCTGCACCTTCGTGGTGGTCGGCGCCGGGTACACCGGCACCGAGGTGGCCGCGCACGGGCAGCTGTACACCGACGCCCAGCTCCGCAGGCAGCCGCTGCGCGAAGGTGTCCGGCCGCGCTGGATGCTGCTGGACGTCGCGCCGCGCGTCCTGCCCGAGATGGACGAACGGCTCTCCCGCACCGCCGACCGGGTGCTGCGGGAGCGGGGCGTCGACGTGCGCATGGGCACCTCCGTGAAGGAGGCCACGCACGACGGGGTACTGCTGACCGACGGGGAGTTCGTCCCCACCCGCACGCTGGTGTGGTGCGTCGGCGTACGGCCCGATCCGCTCGTCGAGAGCGTCGGCCAACCCCTGGAGCGGGGGCGGCTGATCGTCGACCCGTACCTCCAAGTGCCCGGCAGGCCCGAGGTGTTCGCGTGCGGGGACGCGGCCGCCGTGCCCGACCTGGACAAGCCCGGCTCCTTCACGCCGATGACCGCCCAGCACGCCTGGCGGCAGGGCCACGTCGCGGCCCGCAACGTCGCCGCCTCGCTCGGTGTCGGCGAGCGGCGCCCCTACCGGCACCGGGGCCTGGGCTTCGTCGTCGACCTGGGCGGCACGAAGGCCGCGGCGAACCCGCTCGGCGTGCCGCTGCCCGGGCCGCTGGCGGGGCCGGTCGCCCGCGGCTACCACCTCGCCGCGATGCCCGGCAACCGCGTCCGGGTGGCCGCGGACTGGCTGCTGGACGCCGTACTCCCTCGCCAGGCCGTCCAGTTGGGCCTCGTACGGTCCTGGTCGGTGCCACTGGACACGGCTTCCCCGGAACTGGCACGGGTGCCGGGGGCGCCCGAACGGCGGGACAAGGAGACGGAGAGGGATCGCGCCGCGGTGAGTTCCGGACCGGGAGCGGCCGTTGAGGCAGACACGGCAGACACGGCAGAGACGGCAGACGCGGCAGACACCGCAACGCCGGACGAGCCCGCCGAGCCCGCCGAGCCCGCGAAGAACCAGCCGGGCCCTGAGCCCGCGAAGAACCAGCCGGGCCCCGAGCCCGCGAAGAACCAACCCGGCGGTGAACCCGCCAAGAACCAACCCGGCGGCGAACCCGCCGAACCCCCGGGCCCGGTCAAGCGCCCCGGTACCCCTGACAACCCCGCGGAAGGAGACTCATGAAGTCCGCCGAACTCGCCGACCTGGGCCAGCAGTTGCGTGTCGACAGTGTGCGCGCGGCCGATGCCGCGGGGTCGGGTCACCCGACGTCGTCGATGTCCGCCGCCGACCTGATGGCCGTACTTCTCGCCCATCACTTCCGCTACGACTTCGACCGCCCCGCCCACCCCGGCAACGACCGCTTCATCCTCTCCAAGGGACACGCCTCCCCGCTGCTGTACGCCGCCTACAAGGCCGTCGGCGCCATCGACGACGAGGAGTTGCTCACCTTCCGGGAACGCGGCAGCCGACTCGAAGGGCACCCCACGCCCCGGCAGCTGCCGTGGGTCGAGACCGCCACGGGGTCGCTCGGGCAGGGGCTGCCGGTCGGGGTCGGGATCGCGCTGGCCGGCCAGCGGCTGGAGCGTTCCGGGTACCGGGTGTGGGTGCTGTGCGGCGACAGCGAACTCGCCGAGGGCTCGGTGTGGGAGGCCGCCGAACACGCGGGCCACGAGCATCTCGACAACCTCACCGTGATCGTCGACGTCAACCGGCTCGGCCAGCGCGGCCCCACCCGGCACGGCCACGACCTGGACGCCTACGCCCGCCGCTTCCAGGCCTTCGGCTGGCACACCGTCGAGGTGGACGGCCATGACGTGGACGCCGTCGACCGGGCGTACGGCGAGGCCCTGTCCACCACCGGACAGCCGACCGCGATCCTCGCCCGCACCCTCAAGGGCAAGGGTGTCGAGGCTGACCAGGACCGCGAGGGACTGCACGGCAAGCCGCTGCCCGACGCCGACGAGGCGATCGCCGAGCTCGGTGGCCCCCGCGACCTGCGCATCGAGGTGCACGAGCCGCTCGCCGCCCGTGTGCTGCACGCCGTACGCGCCGGACACCTCGACCTGCCCACCTGGGACCTGGGCGAGGAGACCGCCACGCGTGACGCCTACGGACACGCCCTCACCGCGCTCGGCACCGCGCGCGGCGACGTCGTCGCCCTGGACGGCGAGGTCGGTGACTCCACCCGCGCCGAGCTGTTCGCCAAGGAGCACCCGGAGCGCTACTTCGAGTGCTACATCGCCGAGCAGCAGCTGGTCGCCGCCGCGGTGGGGCTCGCCGCGCGCGGCTTCGTGCCGTACGCGGCCACCTTCGCCGCCTTCCTCACCCGGGCCTACGACTTCGTCCGCATGGCGTCCATCAGCGGCGCCGGCATCAATCTCGTCGGCTCCCACGCGGGGGTCGCCATCGGACAGGACGGGCCCTCGCAGATGGGCCTGGAGGACCTGGCGATGATGCGGGCCGTGCACGGCTCGACCGTGCTGTACCCGTGCGACGCCCAGCAGACCGCGCGGCTCGTCGCGGCGATGGCCGACCTCGACGGCGTCCGCTATCTGCGCACCTCGCGCGGCGAGAGCCCGGTGATCTACGGCCCCGACGAGGAGTTCCCGGTCGGCGGCAGCAAGGTGCTGCGGTCCTCCGACGACGACCGGCTGACCGTCGTCGCCGCGGGCGTCACCGTGCACGAGGCGCTGGCCGCCGCGGACGCCCTCGCGCGGGACGGCATCCACGTCCGGGTCGTCGACCTGTACTCCGTCAAGCCCGTCGACCGGCACACCCTGCGCCGGGCCGCCGAGGAGACCGGCGCTCTGGTGACCGTCGAGGACCACCACGAGGAGGGCGGCCTCGGCGACGCCGTGCTCGACGCGTTCACCGACGGGCGGCCCGTACCGCGCCTGGTGCGGCTGGCGGTGCGTACGATGCCCGGTTCCGCGTCCCCCGAGGAGCAGCTGCACGCCGCCGGCATCGACGCCGAGGGCGTCGCGGCGGCCGTGAAGCTGCTGGTCGAGGAGGCGATCGTGCGATGACGGACGACGTCCGGAAGGTGCGGGCCGGACGCCGTGCGGTCGAGGTGCACCGGCCCGGCAAGGTGCTCTTCCCGGGGAGCGGGGAGACGAAGGAGTACACCAAAGGCGATCTCGTCGAGTACTACCGGGCCGTCGCCCCCTTCATGCTGCCGCACCTGCGCGGTCGCCCGCTGATGCTGGAACGGCATCCGGACGGGCTCGACGGCCCCCGCTTCATGCAGAAGAACACCCCGGAGAACTACCCGGACTGGATCACCCGCGTCGAGGTGGCCAAGGAGGGCGGCACCGTCTGCCACACCGTGTGCGACGACTCCGCCACCCTCGTGTACCTCGCCGACCAGGCCAGCCTCACCCTGCACCGCTGGCTGTCCCGGGTCGGACGGCTGGAGCGCCCCGACCGGATGGTCTTCGACCTCGACCCGTCCGGCGAGGGCGAGGACTTCGCCCCGGTGCGCACCGCCGCCCTGCTGCTGGCGGAGCTGCTCGACGAGCTGAAACTGCCGTCGGCGCTGATGACGACCGGCTCCCGCGGGCTGCACGTGGTGGTGCCGGTCAACGGCCACGACGACTTCGACGAGGTGCGCGACTTCGCCAAGGACGTCGCCGACCTCCTCGTCGCCGGGCACCCCGACCGGTTCACCACCGCTGCCCGCAAGAAGGACCGCGGCGACCGCCTCTACCTCGACGTCCAGCGCAACGCGTACGCCCAGACCGCGGTCGTTCCCTACACCGTCCGGGCCAGGCCCGGCGCCCCCGTGGCCACCCCGCTGTCCTGGTCCCAGCTGGACGACCCCGGCCTCGACGCCCGCCGCTGGACCATCGCCGACGCCGTCGACCAGGCCCGCGGCAACCCCTGGGCCGGGGTGATGAGCAAGGGCCGCGCCCTCGGACCGGCCCGGCGCCGGCTGAACGCGATGCGGGGCTGACGGGAGCTCGCTCAGCCCCGCCCCACGTCCGTCCGCGCACCTCAAAAGGTTTGGCCCGCGAACATGCGGCCACCCGGAGCAAGAGGTGGCCATGACGAACACAAAAAACACATCAGACACGCAGGATTCACAGAAATCCCCCAAGCGGGCGGAAAGCGACACGACGGAGGACCGGCCGAGCCCCATGCAGCTGCTGCGCGATGCGCGCACCCAGCTCGAGGAGCTGACCGGCATGGCCGCGGAGTCGGTGTCGTCCTTCGAGCAGACGGAGGACGGCTGGTCGCTGGAGGTCGAGGTCCTCGAACTCGCCCGCGTGCCCGACACCATGAGCCTGATGGCGAGCTACCACGTCGACCTCGACCTCGACGGGCAGCTCACCGGCTACCGGCGTGTCCGCCGCTACGAACGCGGACGTGCCGACGCACACAGGTCCGGCGGCCGGTAGACCGCCGCACCGACGTCCCACCCGACACAGCAGTCACAGCAGCCACAGCAGAGAAGGAGGCGCGGTCGGCATGACCGTTGTCCCGGCACAGCAGACCGGCGGCGGAGGCGGCAGCAGTGGCCTCTACGACGTTCTGGAACTAGTCCTCGACAGGGGTCTCGTCATCGACGCGTTCGTGCGGGTCTCCCTGGTCGGTATCGAGATCCTCAAGATCGACGTCCGGGTCGTCGTGGCCAGCGTGGACACGTATCTGCGCTTCGCCGAGGCGTGCAACCGCCTCGACCTGGAAGCAGGGCCGCGCAAGGACCCGGGCCTGCCCGACCTCGTCGGCGAGATCACCGAGTCCGGCGCCCGCGGCAAGTCCAAGGGTGCGCTGTCCGGCGCCGCGCAGACCATCTCGGACGCCTTCAAGCAGGCGCGCGAGGAGGGCGAGCCCGAACAGCAGCAGCAGCGGCCGCGGGCGCGTAAGTCGACGGCCGCCCGCAGGAAGGAGGAGCAGGAGTGAGCACGTACGTGTACGGCATCATCGACGGCTCCCGTGCCTCGCTGTCCGAGGACACGGTCGGCGTCGGCGACCCGCAGCGGCCCGTGCGCGTCCTCAAGGAGAGCGGTCTGGCGGCCGTCGTCAGCGATGCGCCCGAGGGGCTGCGGCCCAAGCGCAAGGACCTGCTCGCCCACCAGAACGTGCTCGCCGAGGCCGGCGCGGACGGCTGTGTGCTGCCCATGCGGTTCGGCAGCGTGGCGCCCGACGACGAGACCGTCACCGCGGTGCTCGCCGAGCGCGCCGAGCACTACAAGGAACGCCTGCGGGCGCTGGACGGCAAGGTCGAGTACAACGTCAAGGCCACCCACGACGAGGAGGCCGTACTCCATCGCGTGATGGCCGAGAACCCCGAGCTGCGGTCCCTGACCGAGGCCAACCGGCAGGCGGGCGGCGGCAGTTACGAGGAGAAGCTGCGGCTCGGCGAGATGGTGGTCGCGGCCGTCAAGGCGCGCGAGGTCGAGGACGCGGCCGAGGTGCAGCAGGCCCTGGAGGCGACCGCCGCGGCGGTGAGCAACGGGCCGGAGTCCAGCGGCTGGCTCGCCAACGTGTCGTTCCTGGTGGACCGCGACGACGCCGAGACGTTCCTCGCCTCGGTCGAGCAGGTCCGCAAGAGCCATCCCCACCTCGAACTGCGGGTCAACGGCCCGCTGCCGCCGTACAGCTTCGTCGAGCCCGGCTCCGCCGAGCCCGCGGGCAGCACGGCCGGCGCCGAGAGCTCCGGGGAGTGAGGTGAGGGCGTGGGACTGATCGGCGAGGTACTGCTCCTGCCGTTCGCGCCCGTGCGCGGAAGCGCCTGGGTCATCGGACAGGTGCTGAGCGAGGCGGAGCGCATCTACTACGACCCGGCCACGGTCCGGGCCGAACTGGCCCGGCTGGAAGAGCGGTTGGAGGCGGGCGAGATCGACGAGGAGGAGTTCGACCGGCTGGAGGACGAACTCCTCGACCGGCTGGAGACCGGCCTGCGCTCGAGCGCGGCAACCAACGACTGGACGAGTTGATGAACCGAGTGGGACTGGGCCTCGCGGTAGGGGCCGGATACGTCCTCGGGCGTACCAAGAAGATGAAACTGGCCTTCGCCGTCGGCACCCTGGTCGCCGGCAAGCGGATGCAGCTGAGCCCGCGGGCGCTCGCGGACCTGGTCTCCGGACAGCTGCGGGACAACCCGCAGTTCAAGGAGATCGGCGACCAGCTCCGCGAGGACCTGCGCGGGGTCGGGAAGGCAGCCTCCGGCGCCATGGTCGAGCGGCAGCTCGACGCCCTCGCCGACCGTCTGCACGGCCGTACCGCCCAGGTGCGCGACCAGCTCGCGGGCGCGCTGCCGGACGGCTCGGACCTGGGGTTCGAGAAGGACGAGGCCGACGACGACAACGACCGGGAGACCGACGAGTACGACGAGGACGAGGCGTACGACGAGAGCGGCGACGAGCCCGAGGCCGAGCGGGAGGAGTCCGAGCCGCCCCGGAAGAAGGCGGCGGCCAAGAAGGCGCCCGCGAAGAAGACGGCCGCCAAGAAGGCACCCGCCAAGAAGAGCGCGGCGAGGGCCCCCGCGAAGAAGGCCACGGCCGGGGCCAAGAAGACCACGGGCAGGACGGCGGCCAAGAAGACGGCCGCGGCCCGCAGCACCGCCCGCGGCGCCCGCTCACGTGTGTCGAAGGGAGGCGGTGACCGATGACCGACACCGTCGGATCCGCGACCTCCGCCGCGGGCGGCGCCGCGAAGGCGAGCCCGCTCGGCGGGGTCGCGCACAGCGAGGCCGCCGACCGGCTCAAGGCCGAGGCGCAGGAGTACTTCGCCGCCCAGGCCCAGCGTCTGCTGATCGGCGCGGGCCGCAAGCTCGGCGAGACCACGCTGAAACTGAACGACATCGCCGAGGGCAAGAGCCCCGGCTTCGCCAAGCTCGCCCTCGACGGCGGCCGGAAGATCGCCGAGGGCAAGGGACCACTGCGCTCCGCCCTGGAGGTGGGCGCCTCCCGCGCCAAGGAGAACGTCATGGGCGCACTGCAGAACCTGGGGGGCGGCAAGGGCAAGCGCAAGGGCGGGGCGGGCAAGAAGCCCACCGTGATCATGGAGTACGTCGATGTCGGCGTCCCTCTGCGCACGGCTTACGACCAGTGGACGCAGTTCCAGGACTTCAGCACCTTCGCCAAGGGCGTCAAGAGCGCGAACCGCGCCGACGACACGACGTCCGACTGGCAGATGAAGGTCTTCTGGTCCAACCGCAGCTGGAAGGCGCACACCACCGAGCAGATCCCCGACGACCGCATCGCCTGGACGTCGGAGGGTGCCAAGGGCACCACGAAGGGTGTCGTCTCCTTCCACCGGCTCGCCGACAGCCTGACGCGGGTGCTGCTGGTGATCGAGTACTACCCGAAGGGCCTGTTCGAGAAGACCGGCAACATCTGGCGTGCCCAGGGCCGCCGGGCCCGTCTCGACCTCAAGAACTACGTCCGCTACGTCACCCTCAAGGGAGAGGCCGAGGACGGCTGGCGCGGCGAGATCCGCGACGGCGAGGTCGTCCGCAGCCACGAGGACGCGGTGGCCGAGGAGGAGGACGAACAGGGGAACGAGCCGGCGGACGAGGAGGCGTACGAGGGCGAGGAAGAGGAAGCTGAGGAGGAGGGCCCCTACGCCGAGGAGGAGGACGAGCAGGAGAACGAGAAGGCGGAGTACGAGGACGAGGAAGAGCCCGAGGAGCCTGAGGGCGAGTACGAGGACGAGGACGAAGGGGCCGACGAGGAGGAGTACGAGTACGCCGAGGGCGGGAGCCGTCGATGACGACCCCCGGCCGGCTGCCCGACCCCTACGGCCGGGACAGCGGCGGCGCGAACCTCGCCGACATCCTGGAGAGGGTGCTCGACAAGGGTGTGGTCATCGCCGGTGACATCCGGATCAACCTGCTCGACATCGAACTCCTCACCATCAAGCTGCGGCTCATCGTCGCGTCCGTCGACAAGGCGAAGGAGATGGGCATCGACTGGTGGGAGGACGACCCCGCGTTGTCCTCCGGTGCCCGTCGCAAGGAACTCGCCCGGGAGAACGCCGAGTTGCGCGAGCGGATCGCGCAGCTCGAGCCCGGGCGGGACCGGCAGGAGAAGGAGGCCTGATGACCGGGCTGCGCTATGTGTACGCCGTCTGCCGCCCCTTCGGCACGCCGTTGCAGGCCGAGTTGACCGGCGTGGCCGGTGATCCGCCCAGACTGCTCACCCACCACGGCCTCGTCGCCGTCGTCAGCCATGTGCCGGAGCGGGACTTCGCGGAGGAGCCGCTCCGGTCCCGTCTGGAGGACCTGGACTGGCTGACGGCGACGGCCCGCGCCCACCAGGGCGTGATCGACGCCCTCACCGTCGTCACCACCCCGCTGCCGCTGCGCCTCGCGACCGTCTTCCGCGACGACAGCGGCGTCCGCACGATGCTCCAGGCCAGGGAGGCCGACTTCCGGCGCACCCTCGACCGGCTGGAAGGGCGGGTGGAGTGGGGGGTGAAGCTCTACGCCGACGAGCCGTCCGCGGACACCGGCGCACCGGCCGCCAAGCCCGCGTCGGGCCGGGACTATCTGCGGCAGCGGCGCTCCAGTGTGCGCGCCCACGAGGATCTGTGGCAGCGCGCCGAGGAATTCGCGACCCGGCTGCACGAAACGCTTTCCGCCGTCGCCGAGGATACGCGACTGCATCCGCCGCAGAATGCCACGCTCTCCGGCGCGGCGGGCCGCAACGTGCTGAATGCGGCCTATCTGGTGCCGCGGTCCCGGTCCGAGGAATTCGTGGAACTCGTCGACCGGACGAAGGACGAGACAACCGATTTCCGAGTGGAACTCACCGGTCCGTGGGCCGCCTATTCCTTCGCGGGGGAGAAACCTTGACCGTCGTCGAACGCCGAGAGATCGCCCTGGTGGACCTGCTCGACCGGCTGCTGGCCGGCGGGGTCGTCATCACGGGCGACATCACCCTGCGGATCGCGGACGTCGACCTCGTCCGCATCGACCTGAACGCCCTGATCAGTTCCGTGAACGAACAGGTTCCCTCACCCTGGGGAGAGTTGACGTGACCCGTGCCCGCAACCGGCTCGACCTCGAACCGGACACCGTCGAACGCGACCTCGTCAAACTCGTCCTGACCGTCGTCGAGTTGCTGCGGCAGCTCATGGAACGCCAGGCGCTGCGCCGCTTCGACGACGGGGGACTGACCGAGGAGCAGGAGGAGCGCATCGGGCTGACCCTGATGCTGCTCGACGAGCGCATGACCGAACTGCGCGAGCGGTACGGACTGCGGCCCGAGGACCTGAATCTGGACCTCGGGCCGCTGGGACCGTTGCTGCCCCGGGACTAACTCACCACCTGTACCAGCGGCCCCGGCCTCCGGCTGCGGTCGTGCCCCGCATGAGGAATCCCAGCAGCCAGAGAACCAGTACCGCGAGCGCAATCCACCAGAGAATCTTCACCGCGAATCCGGCACCGAACAGAATCAATGCCAGAAGCAGCACCAGAAGAATGGCAACCATAATGTGAACCTCCTGAATTCCGGGTTTCCAGAAAACAGGGATTCAGACGTCTTTTCGGCACAGAATTTCACCGTGCAGCACGCTGAACCACGCGTCCTCCCGCTTCCCCCACTCCCGCCAGGCGTCCGCGATCGCCGCCAGCTGCCCGGCCGTGGCGTGCCCGCCCTCGACGGCCCGCTCCGCGTACGCCGACGCCACCGTGCGGTCGGCCCACAGGCCGCTCCACCAGGCCCGCTCCTCGGCGGTCGCGAAGGTCCAGGTGCCGGAGGTCGCGGTGATGTCGGTCAGCCCCGCCCGCAGCGCCCATGACTTCAGCCGGCGCCCGGCGTCCGGCTCGCCCCCGTTCGCGCGGGCCACCCGCCGGTACAGGTCCAGCCAGTCGTCCATGCCCGGGGACGCCGGGTACCAGGTCATGGCCGCGTAGTCGGAGTCGCGGACGGCGATGAGGCCGCCCGGCCTGGTGACCCGCCTCATCTCGCGCAGCGCCTGCACCGGGTCCCCGACGTGCTGGAGCACCTGGTGGGCGTGGACCACGCAGAAGGTGTCGTCCGGCCAGTCCAGGGCGTGCACGTCGGCGACCGTGAAGTCCACGTTGGTCAGACCGCGTGCGGCGGCCGTGGCGCGGGCCTGGTCCAGGATGCCGGAGGCGTGGTCGGCGCCGGTGACATGGCCGTCGGGGACCAGCTCCGCCAGGTCGGCGGTGATGGTGCCCGGGCCGCAGCCGATGTCCAGGATCCTCATGTGGGGCTTCAGCGAACCGAGCAGGTACGCCGCGGAGTTGGCGGCGGTGCGCCAGGTGTGCGAGCGCAGCACCGACTCGTGGTGTCCGTGCGTGTAGACGGCGGTCTCCTGCGGCTTCGACCTGGCTCTCGACATGGCTGAACTCCCCTGTTCGACGCGGTGCCGGTACCGGGTGATCGGTACGCCTTCACCGTACGCGCGCATGTCGAATGATGAGACCCGCGTTTCGCCATATGGACTGACGGGTGGTCAGCTGCCGGGCAGGGGGCGGTACACCGTGAGCGCCTCGGGGAGCTTCTCCAGCGTCACCTCGCTTGCCACTTCGGTGACTTCACCGTCGTAGGCGAGGAGCGTGCCCGGTGCCACGCCCGCCAGGCGCAGCCGGCCGACCTGGACCGCCGCGTGGACGGGGGAGCGGGTGAGCGGGCCGGCCAGGGCGGCGGCGAGCAGCCGGGTTGCGGGGCGCCGGCCGCCGTGCACGACCCGGACGTCCAGCTGCCCGTCCGCGAGGTCGAGGCGGCGGCCCGGCGCCAGGCCCACCCGGTGGTAGGTGCCGTTGCCGGCGAACAGCAGCCACAGCGGACGGGTGCGGCCGTCGAACTCGGCCTCCAGCGGATGCCGGTCGGCGCGCAGCACGCGCAGGGCCGCCAGCACCCCGGCCGGCCAGCCGCCGATCCGCTTCGACCAGTGGTCCCGCACCCGCACCAGCTCCGGATAGACGCCCAGACTGCACGTGTTGAGGAAGATGCCCCGAGTCCCGGCGCTGTGGAAGCGGCCCACGTCCACCCGCACGGCCTCGCCGCCGCGGACGGCCCGGCCCAGATCGTTGGCGCCCTCCACGCCCAGGTCGTAGGCGAAGTGGTTGAGTGTGCCGCCGGGCAGCACCGCGAGCGGCAGTCCGTGCCGCAGGGCGACCTCGGCGGCCGCGTTCACACTGCCGTCCCCACCGCACACGCCGAGCACGCGCGCGTGCGTGGCCGCCTTCTCCAACTCCGCCCGCATGTCGGCGGGTTGGCATTCGACGAGCTCGGCCCGCGGCAGCGCGGCCTGTAGCGCGCGCACCCGCTCGGCGGTCCCGGCCGCGCTGTTCGCCACCATCACCAGCCCCTCGCCCTCGGGCAGCGCCGGCACCTCCGCGCGCGGCCGGGGCGGAGTGCCGAGCTGCGCGCGGGTCGGCACCAGACCCCGTACGGCGAACGCGGCGCCCGCCCCCAGCACGGCGCCCGCCAGCACGTCGCTCGGGAAGTGCACCCCGGTGTAGACGCGGGACAGCGCCACCGACCAGGCGACCGGGCCCACCGCCGCGCCCCAGGCCGGCGACTCCAGGGCGACGCCCGTCGCGAAGGCGGCCGCCGACGCGGCGTGCCCGGACGGGAAGGACGTGGTGATCGGCTGCCGCTTCAGCTGCCGTACGAGCGGCACCGGGTCGAGGACCGGCCGGGGGCGGCGTACGGACCGCTTGCCGAGGGTGTTGATCGTCAGTGAGGCCAGGCCCAGCGAGGCCAGGCCGCGGGCGGCGGCCCGGCGGGCGCGCGGGGTACGGCCGGCCGCCATCACGGCGCCGGCCGCGAACCACAGCACACCGTGGTTCGCGCTGCGGCTCAGCCGCGGCAGGACGGGTTCGGCCAGCGGCCAGTTCCGCTCGGCGGCGAACTCGAAGAGCCGGCAGTCGAGGGCCAGCAGCGCGTCGCGCACGGCGTGCCGGCCGGGCTTCGGGGCGGTGAGGTCCACGTCAGGGGTCATGCGTCGGCGGGTACCCTGAAGTGGCCGTTTCTTGTCCCGGAGCGGTCACGACAACGGAGGCTCACCGCATGCGACTGCTCCTCGTCCGGCACGGCCAGACCCCGTCCAATGTCGACTTCCTCCTCGACACCGCGATACCCGGCGCGGCTCTGACCCCGCTCGGTGAGCGGCAGGCGGCCGCGCTGCCCGAGGCCCTCGCCGACGAGGACATCGAGGCCCTCTACGCCTCCACCCTGGTCCGCACCCAGCTCACCGCCGCCCCGCTGGCCGCCGCCCGCGGCCTGGACGTCCTCGTCCGTGACGGCATCCGGGAGATCTCCGCCGGGGACCTGGAGATGCTGGACGGCCACTCCGAGGCGGGCCGCACGTACATGGAGACCGTCTTCGCCTGGTCGGCCGGGGACGTCGAGCGGCGGATGCCGGGCGGCGAGAACGGCGTGGAGGCCCTCGCCCGCTACGACGCCGTGATCGCCGAGGCCGCCGGCGGTGGCGCCGGGACCGTCGCCATGGTCAGCCACGGCGCGGCGATCCGGATGTGGGTCGCGGCCCGCGCCGACAACGTCGACATCGACTTCGCCGCCGCCCGCCCCCTCGACAACACCGGCGTGGTGATCCTGGAGGGCTCGCCGGCCGACGGCTGGAAGGCGCTGTCGTGGGCGGGCGCCGTGGTGGCCGGTGCCGGACCCGGCACCGAGGGCGGGCCCGCGGGCAGGCCCCTCGACGAGGTCGAATAACGGTTTGCCCAGCGTGCGCCCGGGCCCGCACAATGCGGCCTCATGGGACATCTGGAAGCGGCGCACCTCGAGTACTACCTCCCTGACGGGAGGGCGTTGCTCGGCGACGTGTCCTTCCGCGTGGGCGAAGGGGCCGCCGTGGCTCTCGTCGGGCCCAACGGCGCCGGCAAGACCACCCTGCTCCGCCTGATCTCCGGCGAGCTGAAGCCGCACGGCGGCACCGTCACCGTCAGCGGCGGCCTCGGCGTGATGCGCCAGTTCGTCGGTTCCGTACGCGACGAGACGTCCGTACGCGACCTGCTCGTGTCCGTCGCCTCGCCCCGCATCCGGGAGGCCGCGCAGGCCGTCGACCGGGCCGAGCACCTGATCATGACCGTCGACGACGAGGCCGCCCAGCTGAAGTACGCGCAGGCCCTCGCCGACTGGGCGGAGGTGCGCGGGTACGAGGCGGAGACGCTGTGGGACATGTGCACCATGGCCGCGCTCGGGGTGCCGTACGAGAAGGCGCAGTTCCGTGAGGTGCGCACGCTCTCCGGCGGTGAGCAGAAACGGCTCGTGCTGGAGGCCCTCTTCCGCGGCACCGACCAGGTGCTCCTGCTCGACGAGCCGGACAACTACCTCGACGTGCCCGGCAAGCGGTGGCTGGAGGAGCGGCTGAAGGAGACCCGCAAGACGGTCCTCTTCGTCTCCCACGACCGCGAACTCCTCGCCCGCGCCGCCGAGAAGATCGTCTCGGTGGAGCCCTCGCCCGCGGGTGCCGACGCCTGGGTGCACGGCGGCGGGTTCGCCACGTACCACGAGGCGCGGCGGGAGCGTTTCGCCCGCTTCGAGGAGCTCAGGCGCCGCTGGGACGAGAAGCACGCCCAGCTGAAGAAGCTCGTGCTGAGCCTCCGTCAGGCGGCTTCCATCAGCCACGAGTTGGCCTCCCGCTACCAGGCGGCCCAGACCCGCCTGCGCAAGTTCGAGGAGGCCGGCCCGCCGCCCGAGCCGCCGCGCGAGCAGGACATCAAGATGCGCCTCAAGGGCGGCCGTACCGGCGTACGGGCCGTCACCTGCGCGGGACTCGAACTCACCGGCCTGATGAAGCCGTTCGACCTGGAGGTCTTCTACGGCGAGCGGGTCGCCGTGCTCGGCTCCAACGGCTCCGGCAAGTCGCACTTCCTGCGGCTGCTGGCCGGGGAGGAGGTCGCGCACACCGGGCAGTGGAAACTGGGCGCGCGAGTCGTGCCCGGGCACTTCGCCCAGACGCACGCGCACCCCGAGCTCCTGGGCCGCACCCTGCTCGACATCCTGTGGACCGAGCACTCCCAGGACCGGGGCGCGGCGATGTCCCGGCTGCGCCGCTACGAGCTGACGAACCAGGCCGAGCAGAGCTTCGACCGCCTCTCCGGCGGCCAGCAGGCCCGCTTCCAGATCCTCCTGCTGGAGCTCCAGGGCGTCACCGCGCTGCTGCTGGACGAGCCCACGGACAACCTGGACCTGGAGTCCGCCGAGGCCCTCCAGGAGGGCCTGGAGGCCTTCGACGGCACGGTCCTCGCGGTGACCCACGACCGCTGGTTCGCCCGCTCCTTCGACCGCTACCTGGTCTTCGGCAGCGACGGCCGCGTCCGCGAGACACCGGAGCCGGTGTGGGACGAGCGGCGGGTGGAGCGGGCGCGGTAGCCCACCGGGGCGGTCACTTCCAGCGCAGCAGCGCGCCCATGCCGCCCGGCAGCACCTCGTCGCGCGGCTCGGGGAGCGCGAGCGCGGTGGCGTCCGTCGTGACCGCCGCCCGCATCAAGGCGTCGTCCGCGCGGGCCGCCCACGAGTTCTGCTCACCGAGGATCTTCAGCTCGGTACGGCGCGTGGCCAGCTGGTCGGGCTCCTCGCCGATCCACACGTCCCGGTGCAGGTCGGGGCCCTCCGGGCGGATCAGGAGCTCCGCGATCCGGTGCTCCCGGGCCGCCGCCACCAGCTCGGGCAGGCTCTCGACGGCGGCGGCACGGCCCCCCTCGTCCGGGGTGCGGGCCCCGAGGAAGCGCTCCAGCTCCGCCTCGGCACGCCGCCGCACATGATCGGTGCGGATCTGCTCGACGTCGTCGTCCAGGAGCCGGCTGCCGGTGCCGTGCTCGGTCTCCGCCACGAGGTCCTTGATCCGCTGCGGCAGCCGATCGTGCACCTCACGGCACTCGCGCCGCTCCCCGACCAGAACCAGCAGGTCGGCGCCGGTCTCCTCCTGGCAGACGGTGAGCGCGTCGGCGATCTCCGCGGCGTTGTGCTCCCAGGTGTTCTCCACCTTCAGCTGGAAGTGCCGCTCGGACCAGTCCACGCTGCTCGTGCGGTGCACCGGCCACTGCCGGCCCGCCACCGCGCCGGCCGGCCGCCGCTCCACCGCGCTGCGCAGCTCGAAGTCGGCGCCCTTGCGGTTGACGTAGGCGACGACGCACACCGGGTTCTCCCCGGCCGGCTCCAGCAGCGGTGTCGTGCGGGGCAGCGGCGCCCAGTGGGCCGTGCTGCCGCCCGGCGGGGCCTGCGCCAGCACGGGATCGAGGACCACCTCGCCCGCCCGGGCGAAGAGGGCCCTGCCGTACCGGTCGGGGGAGTGGCGCAGATCCTCGATCGCGCCCTCCACGGCCCGGCAGGTGGCGTCGTCCGCGCCCTGCCCGGCCAGCTCGCGGGCCATCGCGGCGGCCGTCAGATGCAGCGCGTGGGCGGTGTCCTCCGCGTGCCGGGAGGTGTCGACGTATACGGAGGCCCAGGGGCCCGGATGTTCGTAGAGTGGGTGCAGATAGGCGAGATCCATGGTTCTCTCCCGGATTCCGCTCGGAGGCAGTGCTCAGTAGTGCTTCACCGGGCGGGTACCCGAACCCCATGAACGAACACGAAGAGTGGGACACCGCCATGACCGGAGTCGACCCCAGCCGCCTGGACGATCAGCAGCTCATGAAAGAGCTGGAGAACATCCACCGCACGCGCCACGACACCCTCCTCTACGGGTCGGGCGACGCACTGCGCGCCCACAACGGCCGGATGGCCGAGCTGGAGGGCGAGTACCTGCGGCGCAACCCGCAGCGCCTGATCGCCGCGGGCCGCACGCGCGCGGGGGCCCGGGAGCGGGGTCGCGGGCCCGCGGAGTCGCCCCGCGTCTGACCTGCCCGCCGACGCGGCCCGGGCCGGGGTCCGGCCGGGCCGCGCCGGCGACCTGATCCGCCGGACGGGCCCTAGTGGTGGGCCGGTGGCCGGTCCCAGTGGCGGTGGGCCGCGACCGCGGTGACGAAGGCCCGCAGGAACTCCCCATTCGCTGGGCCGGGGGAGGTGTCCGTGACCACGCCCTGGTCGGCGACCACCTCCTGGAACTGTGCGGACAGCCGCACCCCCTCCGGCTCCAGGGCCGTCACCACCCCGACCCCCGAGCCGAGCGCGCCCACCGGCTTGCCGTGCCGGTAGGCGTCCCGCACGAAGCGCATCGCGTCCTGGTCGGAGACGGTCGGCGGCGTGCCCACCGGACCGCCGGGCACCAGGACGGCGTCGTACAGCACGGAGGCCACGGTCGGCAGCGCCCGGTCGACCTGGTACGGCTCGCCGTCGGCGCCGGTGACCGTGCCGTCCCGCGCGGCCAGCGCCTCGACGATCGCGCCCTCGGCGGTCAGCGCCTCCTTCACCGACGTCACCTGCTCGCCGTCCACGCCGTCGGCCACCAGCACCGCGATCCGCCGGGTGCGGATCGAGCCGTCGCCGCGCAGCGACTCCAGGCTGAGCGCGGGGGAGAGCACCTTGTTCGGGGCCGCCTCGGCGGGGGTCGGTTCCGGCACCCCGATGCCCCGGGCCACCGCGGCCGCCAACTCGCCGTTCACATGAGCGAGTTGCTCGACGGTACGGGTCCGCACGCTCATCGCGTCGACCTTGCCGAGCTCGAACCGGAAGGCGTCCACGATGTGCTGCCGCTCCCAGGGCGCCATGCTGTGCCAGAACATCGCCGGCTGGCTGTAGTGGTCCTGGAAACTCGGGCTGCGGCGCCGGATCTTGGCGCCGTCGACGCGTTCCGCGTAGTGCGTGTACGCGTGACCGTCCGCGCCCGCGTGGGCCGGGCAGCCGCCGCCGAGAGAGTTCGGGAAGTAGTTCGTACCGCTGTGGATCCTGCTCTGCCCGTACCCGTCGCGCTGGTTCGTCCGCACCGGTGCCACCGGCCGGTTCACCGGCAGCTGCGCGAAGTTGGGGCCGCCGAGCCGGATCAACTGGGTGTCCAGATAGGAGAAGTTGCGGGCCTGGAGCAGCGGGTCGTTGGTGAAGTCGATGCCGGGGACCACGTTGGCCGTGTGGAAGGCGACCTGCTCGGTCTCGGCGAAGAAATTCTCCGGGTTGCGGTCCAGCACCATCCGGCCGATCGGCCGTACCGGCACCTGCTCCTCCGGGATGAGCTTCGTGGCGTCCAGCAGATCGAAGTCGAAGGCGAACTCGTCCTCCTCCGGCACCAGTTGGACGCCGAGCTCCCACTCCGGGTACTCGCCCGCCTCGATCGCGTCCCACAGGTCACCCCGGTTGAAGTCCGGGTCGCGGCCCTGGCACTCCTGCGCCTCGTCCCACACCAGCGAGTGCACGCCCGGCTTCGGCTTCCAGTGGAACTTCACGAACGTGCCGCGCCCCTCCGCGTTCACGAACCGGAAGGTGTGCACACCGAAGCCCTGCATCATGCGGTAGCTGCGCGGGATCGCCCGGTCCGACATGAGCCACATGATCGCGTGCAGCGTCTCCGGCTGGAGCGACACGAAGTCCCACAGGGTGTCGTGGGCCGACGCGCCGGTCGGGATGTCGTTGTGCGGCTCCGGCTTCACCGCGTGCACGAAGTCCGGGAACTTGATGCCGTCCTGGATGAAGAAGACCGGGAAGTTGTTGCCGACCAGGTCGTAATTGCCCTCGGACGTATAGAACTTGGTCGCGAAGCCGCGCACGTCCCGCACCGTGTCCGCGGAGCCCTTCGGGCCCTGCACGGTCGAGAACCGCACGAAGACGGGGGTGCGCACGGCCGGGTCCTGGAGGAAGGCCGCCCGGGTGAACTCCGCGCAGGACTCGTACGGTTCGAAGTAGCCGTAGGCGCCCGCGCCCCGCGCGTGCACCACCCGCTCCGGGATGCGCTCGTGGTCGAAGCGGGTGAGCTTCTCCCGGAAGTGGAAGTCCTCCATCAGGGTCGGACCGCGCTCCCCGGCGGCGAGCGAGTCGTCGGTGTGGTCGACCTCCACACCCTGGTCGGTGGTGAGCGGTCCTGCCGTGGGGTCGTCCGCCCGGAAGCCCTCGCGCTGCTGCTGCTTGCGGTCCGTCATCAGGCGGCCTCCCTGGTGAAGACGTCCAGGAAGGTCTCGCAGAACGCCTTCAGGTCGTCCGGCTTGCGACTGGTGACCAGCTTGTTCGGGCCGTGGTCGCAGACCTTGACCTGTTCGTCGACCCAACTGCCGCCCGCGTTGCGGATGTCGGTCCGCAGACTCGGCCAGGAGGTCAGCACCCGGCCCCGGACCACGTCCGCCTCGACGAGCGTCCACGGGGCGTGGCAGATCGCCGCGACGGGGCGGCCCTGGTCGAAGAAGTCCCGTACGAAACCGACCGCCTTCTCGTCCGTCCGCAGGAAGTCCGGGTTGGCGACCCCGCCGGGCAGCACCAGGCCGTCGAAGGAGTCGGCGGACGTCTCGCCCACGACCTCCTGCACGGGGAAGGTGTCCGCCTTGTCGAGGTGCTCGAACGCCTGGATCTCCCCGGCCTTCGTCGACACCAGCACGGGTTCGTGCCCCGCGTCCACGGCGGCCTGCCACGGGTCGGTGAGCTCGATCTGCTCGACGCCTTCGGGTGCGGTCAGGAATGCGATACGCATGATGTCTCCGTCCTTTCGTGGCGAGTCGATGAGTGACGCCTCAACGGCACCTGCCGATGGCACGCCGGAGGGCGGTGCCTCGACGTCCCTGGCCGGTGGCACGCCAGTGAGCCTCGTCGCTCGTCGCGCGCTTCTTGCTCCGCCGCGCCGCGCGCCGGCAGCGCAGCAGTTCCTCTCCGTACGGCAGCAGCACACAGGCGCCGATCGCGGCCGTGATGCCCGCGATGTAGCCGCGGGACAGCTGCGGGCGGCGCGGCACCAGCCGCCAGGCGTCCGGATCGCCGCGCCCGCCGCGCAGCAGCGACTTCACCTGGTCCGCGTGCAGACACATCAGTGAGGCCAGCGCGGCGAACGGCAGCGACTCCAGGAAGCTGTGGATGTGCTGCTCGACCGGCCTGACCTCACGCTCGCTGCGCACGGCCGTGCGTACGTCCCACAGCGCGGTGGCCTCGTGCACCGCGGCGCCGCCCAACTGCACCGCGAGCAGCGCCGGGTTGACCTCGTAGCGCAGGGTGGCCGCGATCGGGATGCCGACCTCGGCCATCATCAGGGAGTGGATCAGTGACTCCTTGGTGCCCGCGGTGTCCTCGATGCGGGTCCGCCGGTGCATGACCCAGTCGGCGAGACCGGGCACGAACCAGCTGGGCAGCAGTCCGTAGAGCAGATAGCGGGTGGTGGCCTCGCGGACGTCCACGGCGTTGCCGTAGGCGCTGATCTCGGCGGCGCGGTCCCGGCTCACAGGCCGCCCCGTCCCTGCCGCTCGGACCGGACTCCGGGCGGGCTTCCGCCGTAGCTCCCGGAGTCGGGCGGGGTGCCCGGCCTGCTGTCCGGGTCGGCTCGGCTGATGTCGGCCAGCACCGAGCCGGGGGCCTCCGCCTCCGCCAGGTCGCCCAGGCTCACCATGCCGACCGGCAGCCCGTCCTCGACGACCGGCAACCGGCGTACGGCATGCGCCCGCATCAGCGCCGACGCGGCCGTCACCGGGTCCTGCGGGGCGACCAGCACCGGCTCGGCGCTGCACACCGAGCGCACGCTCGTCGTCAGCGGATCGGCGCCCTCGGCGACCGCCCGTACCGTGATGTCACGGTCGGTGAGCACCCCGACGATCTCCTGGCCGTCGGCCACCACGACATCGCCGATGTCCTGCGCCCGCATCAGCTGCGCCGCCTCGACGAGCGAGGCGTCGGGGCGGACCGCGACCACCCCCGGTGTCATGACGTCCCTCACGAATTCAGCCATCACTGGGGACCTTCCTCCGTCCGTTTCCCGGCCGACGGGGACACCGCGGCCGGAGCCGACCCGACGCCGCCCGCAGTACCCCTGGGCCGAGCCCCTATGCGCGCCGCCCGGCTGACGCGACGAGTTCGCGCCGCCGCGATTCACCGGGGGCCCGAGCGCCCTGCTCGGCGGGGCTCGCGGCGTGGCACGCCGTTCCGGGGGGCGTCGGTCGGCACGCGTACGCGGGGCGGCGATGAGCCCCCTGCGTGCGCCGCTACGCCTGCTCCGCCACCAGCGCCTCGGCCAGTTCCTGGACGGTTCCGTAGTGCTGCCCGGAAGGGAGCTGTTCCACGGCCTCGACCAGGGGGTCCGGGGCGTACGCGCGGCGCAGGGCGCCGGCCAGGTGCCTCGGGGGCGCCGGGAACGCGCTGCGCGTCAGATGGCGGGCCAGTTCCTGGCGGACCGTGCCCAGGGACGCGCCGGAGCCGCCCGGTGCCACCGGGCCGCCGGCGAGCTGGGGATCGTCGTCGGCGGTCGGCTCGGGGTCGTGCCATTCCTCGGTGCGGGTGGGGTGTCCGGATCGGAGCAGCCCCTGGAGCTCGTGTTTCATCTCGTCGTCGCGGTGGCGGCTCAGTCGGTCGCTGCCTCGCTGCATGACTTTCCCTCCAGAAGTTCGGGGGTGGCCACCGCGTACCCGAGCACGCGCCGCCGACACGGGGGTTTGCCTTCCGGTTCGGGGGAGACCCGCCGGACACCCCCCAACGCCCCCCACGCCATCCCGGGGAAGGAACCGTCATGGCGATGTTCGCTGTGCTGATCCCGTTCGTCATGCTCGGCGTGGTGCTGGCACTGGGCCGCTACGAGGAGCTGCTGCTGCCCGAGAAGCGGGACGAGGTGAGGGAGCTGGTGCCGCTCGCGGAGCCGCGGGAGAGTTGAACTCCGCGCGGTTTCCCCTCGGTCCAGGGGACTGACACGGTCAAGGTGGGCGTGTAGATTGCGGGCGTCAAGAATCTGCGCACCATTGGTGGTTCGACCGTCCGAGTCTCCAGGGGGAGCCCATGCAACGGCGGCGCACACTCGGACTTCTCCTCGCGGCGATGCTCGTCGGCGCCGCCGGCTGCGGTTCCTCCGACTCCGGCAGCGGCACCGCCTCGCCCGCCGGTAGAGGCAAGACCACGCAGGTGACCGTCGGCATCATCCCCATCATCGACGTGGCACCCCTGTATCTCGGGCAGAAGAAGGGCTTCTTCGCCGACCGCGGCATCGAGCTGAAGACCGTGACCGCGCAGGGCGGCGCCGCGATCATCCCCGGCGTGGTGAGCGGGCAGTTCCAGTTCGGGTTCAGCAACACCACGTCGCTGATGATCGCCCAGACGAAGGGCGTCCCGGTCAAGTCCGTGGTCAACGGCGCCGCTTCCAACGGCAAGGTGGGTGCCGACGTCACCGGTGTCCTCGTCAAGAAGGACAGCTCCATCAAGTCGGCGAAGGACCTCGCCGGACACACCGTCGCGGTCAACACCCTTCAGAACATCGGGAGTACGACGGTCAGGGAGTCCGTGCGCAAGGCGGGCGGCGACCCCGACAAGGTGAAGTTCGTCGAGATCCCCTTCGACCAGATGCCCGCCGCCCTCGACGGCGGACGCGTCGACGCCGCCTGGATGGGCGACCCGGCCAAGTCCATCGCCGAACAGCAGGGCGCCCGTATCGTGGCGTCCCCGTTCGCCGAGACCGACCCGAAGCTGACCGTGGCGACGTACTTCACCTCGACCCAGATCACCCAGCGCAACCCCGGGTTGGTGAAGAAGTTCACCGAGGCGATGGCCGAGTCGCTGGAGTACGCCTCCCGGCATCCCGACGAGGCGCGGCAGATCCTCACCACCTACACCAAGATCGACGCGAGCCTGCTGGACACGCTCACCCTGCCCGCCTGGCCCGCCGAGGTCGACACGGCCTCCCTGGAGAAGCTGGCCTCCCTCGGCGAACAGGACGGCCTCTTCGGCGACAAGAAGCCGGACATCCAGGCGCTGTTCTCGTGACGCCGTCTACTTCTTGTCCCGGCCCGGCAGGAACTCCTGCACCTTCGCCTTCAGCCCCTGCTTGATCATCGACCCGCGGTCCGCGTCGCCCTTGAGGATCGACGCGGCCGTCGCCTCCATCTGGTCCCAGGTCGCGTGCGGCGGGATCGGCGGTACGGCCGGGTCGGTGAGGAACTCGATCACCGCGGGCCCGTCCGCCTCAAGACCCGCACGCCAGCCCGCCTCGACGTCCTCGGGCTTCTCCACCCGGATGCCGGTCAGCCCGAGCGAGCGGGCGAACGCGGCGTACTGCACGTCCGGCAGCTCCTGCGAGGGCAGGAAGGACGGGGCGCCCTCCATGGCCCGCATCTCCCAGGTGACCTGGTTGAGGTCGCGGTTGTTGAACACCCCGATCACCAGCCGGGGGTCCTCCCACAGGTCCTTGTACTTCGCCGCGGTGATGAGCTCCGCGAGGCCGTTCATCTGCATCGCCCCGTCCCCGACCAGCGCGATCGCCGGCCGGTCGGGATGCGCGAACTTCGCGCCGATGGCGTACGGCACCCCGCAGCCCATCGTCGCCAGCGTGCCGGACAGCGAGGAGCGCATGCCGGGCCGCATCGTCAGATGGCGGGCGTACCAGTTGGCCGCCGACCCCGAGTCGGAGGAGACGATCGCGTTGCCGGGCAGCAGCGGGTCCAGGGCGGCGGCCACGTACTCCGGGTTGATCGGGTCGGCCGACAGCTCCGCCCGCCGCCCCATCACCTCACGCCAGCGCCGCACGTTGTCGCACACCGTGTCGTACCACTGACGCCCGCGCTCCGCGCCGTTCAGCAGCGGGATCAGCCGCTCCAGCGTCGCCTTCGCGTCGCCGACGAGATTCACCTCGTACGGATAACGCATCCCGACCATGTGCGGGTCGATGTCGATCTGCACCCCGCGCGCCTTGCCGAACTCCGGCATGAACTGCGTGTAGGGGAAGGACGATCCGATGGTCAGCAGGGTGTCGCAGTCCCGCATCAGCTCGTACGACGGACGCGTGCCGAGCAGCCCGATCGAGCCGGTGACGTACGGGAGTTCGTCGCTGAGCACGTCCTTGCCGAGGAGCGCCTTGGCGACGCCGGCGCCCAGCAGCTCGGCGATCCGCTCCACCTCCGCCCGCGCCCCCGCCGCGCCCTGACCGACCAACACGGCGACCTTGTCACCGGAGTTGAGGATCTCGGCGGCCCGGTTCAGGGACTCCTCGGACGGCACGGCCGTCCACGCGCTGCGGTCCAGGCTGGAGGGGACCATCTTGAACTCGTGCGTGGGCGGCGAGTAGTCGAGCTCCTGGACGTCGCCCGGAATGATGATCGCCGTGGGTGCGCGGCGGGCGTACGCGGTGCGCAGCGCCCGGTCCAGCACGTTCGGCAGCTGCTCGGGGACCGTCACCGTCTCCACGAAGTCCGAGGCGACGTCCTTGAACAGCGTGTGCAGGTCGACCTCCTGCTGGTACGAGCCGCCCATCGCGGTGCGGTGCGTCTGGCCGACGATCGCCAGCACCGGCACATGGTCCAGCTTCGCGTCGTACAGGCCGTTGAGGAGATGGATCGCGCCGGGCCCCGACGTCGCCGCGCACACTCCGACGCGGCCGCTGAACTTCGCGTAACCGACCGCCTCGAACGCCGACATCTCCTCGTGCCGCGACTGCACGAACCGCGGCTGGTTCTCGGCCCGGCCCCACGCGGCGAGCAGGCCGTTGATGCCGTCGCCGGGATAGCCGAACACATGCTCCACACCCCATTCGCGCAGCCGCTCGAGGATGTGGTCGGAGACCTTGGTGCTCATGGAGAAAACCTCCCGGACGTCGGACATGCACAGGCAGCGCCTTCCGAGTCACCCCAGGGCGCCCGGGAAAACCTGCGCCCGGGTTTGCGGGCGGGGGCCGGGGGCAGGCGCACGGTCAGTGCTTCGGACAGGAGGCACGTCCGTGGGAGCGGCCACTCGCCGCCACGGCTGCGCCTGTCCGGGCCGGCCTTCCCGCGGTGACCGTGCAACCCAGCGCACGACCAAGGGAGTTGCGACGCATCATGTCCACGCGTACGAGCGCGAAGCATCACCCGCATGACGACGCCCCCGACACCGCGGACGCCTTCCGGCGGCTGGCCGCACTGCCCGACGGTCCCGAGCGCGACACCCTGCGCGGCGAGATCATCGAGGCCTGGCTGCCCATGGCCGACCGGCTCGCGGGACGGTTCCGCAGCCGCGGCGAGAGCTTCGAGGACCTGCGCCAGGTGGCGGCCCTCGGCCTGGTCAAGGCCGTCGACCGCTACGACCCCGAGCTCGGCAACGCCTTCGAGAGCTACGCCGTGCCCACCATCACCGGCGAGATAAAGCGCCACTTCCGCGACCACATGTGGACGCTGCACGTGCCGCGCCGGGTGCAGGAGCTGCGCAACCGGGTGCGGTTCGCGAGCCAGGACCTGTCCCAGACCATCCCCGGCCGCCGGCCCACCGTCGCGGAGATCGCCGAGCACGCGCGGATGAGCGAGGAGGACGTGCTGGTCGGGCTGGAGGCGCTGGAGAGCTTCACGGCGCTGTCGCTGGACGCGGAGCTGCCCGGCAGCGAGGACGGGTACTCGCTGAGCGACGCGCTGGGGTCGCCGGATCCGGCGCTGGAGACGGTGGTGGACCGGGAGTCGGTCGCACCGCGACTCGCCGCGCTGCCTGAGCGGGAGCGGGCGATCTTGTACATGCGGTTCTTCGGGGACATGACGCAGAGCCGGATCGCCGAGCAGTTGGGGATCTCGCAGATGCATGTGTCGCGGCTGATCAGCCGGTGTTGCGGGAAGGTGCGGGAGCAGGTTCTGAGGGACGCGGTGTAGACCCCCGCGCCCCTGGGGGAGTTCACCCAGTCGGCGTCTATCTGTCCCGCTAATGGGGCTCCGGCGCGCGCGTCCTCCGTGTGTGCGGGCTGTGATGGGTGCAGTGACCCTGTCCGCGGTCTAAGGAGCCCCCCTCATGCGCCGCACCGTGCGTGCCCTGTCCGTCGTCGTTCTGGCGGGTGCCGCTTTCGGCGGTGTCGTGCCCGTCGCTGTCGCGGACCCCGCTGCCGAGGTCAGCCCCGCCAGCGTCGAGCCGGAAGGCAGCGTCACCGTCTCGGTCTCCTGCGACCCGGTCGGCGGTACCGCGCCCGCGACCATCGAGGCCACGTCCCAGGCCTTCGGCGAAGAGGCAGTGCAGCTCCAGCGCGTGCCCGGGAACGACGCCGCGGCCGGGCCCGCCTATCGGGGGACCGCGCGGATCGCGTCCGGGGAGGACTACGGGGACGACTCGGCGTGGACCGTGGACGGGGCGTGTCCGGCGGAGGCCGGGGCGCAGGGCAGGCCGTGGAGCGCCACCTTCGACGTGACCGACGGCGGCGGTACGGGGCACGGCTGCACCGAGCCGCGGGTCGAGCCGTGCGCCAGTACCAGCGCGCCGGTCCAGCGAGGCGTGCACGCCGGCACGGGCGGGGCCTTCACCGACTCCGTGCCGGCGCTGGTCGCGGGCGGTGTGCTCATCGCGGGCGCCCTCGGCGGTGCCGTGTACCGGGTGCGCCGCAGGACGCCGCGCGGGGAGGCCTGAGGCGGTCCCGCGGGGCCGGTGTGACCGGCGCAACTTGAGCGGAACCCCATCGGCGTGCGCCACCCTGGGTACGCGAAGCGTGGCGGCGCACGCCCCTCGCCGTACCCGCCGAAAGGACAGGACCCCCCACGGCCCCGCGACACAGCAGCTCACCCGGAGGTACGGATGCGGCGCACGGACCCGGAAGGCCACGGCCCGGTCCGCTACGGCCCGCCGCTGCCGGACGACGGGCTGCCCGTGCTGCCCGAGCTGTCGGCCGTGCTCGCCGCGGCGGCGGCTCAGGGCGGCAGCGAACCCGTAGGGGGCGGTTCCGGGCTGCTGGACGCGGCGTGCGGCTACTGGGCCCGGCGTGGACTGTCCGCCGGGCCCGAGCGCGTCGTGGCGGCCCCCGGCGCCCCGTCCCTGCTGCTCGCGCTGACCGCCGCCCTCGGCGGTGACGTCCTGGTGCCCCGGCCCTGCGCGGCCTGGTGGGCGCCGTACGCACGCCTGTTGGGAAGACCCGTCTTCCACGTGGCGACACCGGCGGAGTGCGGCGGTGTCCCGGACCCGTACGCCCTGCTGGAGACCGTGCGCCGGGTGCGGGAGGAGGGCGGTGACCCGCGGCTGCTCGTGCTGTCCGTGGCCGACGACCCCACCGCCACCGTGGCGCCGCCCGAGGTGCTGCACGAGGCCGTGGAGGCCGCCGCTGGTGAGGGCCTGCACCTGGTCAGTGACGAGACCTGGCGCGACACCGTGCACGCACCGCACGACACCATGTGGCTGAGCCCCGCCGAGATGCTGCCCGACCGGGTCACCGTCGTCACCGACCTGGCCGGCGCCCTGCTGCCGCCGGGCTGGCCCGCCGCGATCGCCCGCTTCCCCGAAGGGGACGTCGGTGACGGCCTCCACGCGCGCGTGCTCGACGTGCTCACCGCCCTCGGCGCCCGGGTGGCCGCCCCCGTGGCCGCCGCGGCCTGCTACGCGCTGCCGGAGCCCGCGCCCGTGACCGACCGCGTCGGCGCCGCCGTACGCCTGCACGCGCGCGTGGCCGCCGCCGCGCACACCGCCGTCGTCTCGGCCGGCGCCCTGGCCCGGCCCCCGCAGGCCGGCCGCCATCTCTACGTCGACCTCGGCCCGCTGCGCTCCGCGCTCGGCGCGCACGGCGTCGGCGACGCCCAGGACCTGGAGGAGTTCCTCGCCGCCCGGCTCGGGATGCCGGCCCCCGGCGGTCATCGCTTCGGCGACGACCTGGGGGCGCTGCGGGTGCGGTTGTCGACCGGGGCGTTGCTCGCCGGGACGAACGGGGAACTCGAGGAATGCCTCAGTTCGACCACACCGTTGGAACTGCCACACGTGCACCGTGCGTTGATCACTTTGAAGTCGGTCTTCGACGATCTCCGCGACGACGCTCAGCGATGGGAGCCTCCTCGATGACGCAGCAGTCCACGAGTACGGCCGGTTCGAGCGCAGCCGGTTCCCGCACCACCGTCCGGGAAACCGACGCTCCGACGGCCGCCACCACCGTCCGGGAACCCGACGCTCCCACGGCCGCATCCTCCTTCGCACCGCCCTTCCCGCCGCTCGCCGAACCCCGCCCCCTCGGCGAGCGCCGGTTCTGGCCGCGTACCTTCCACGACCGGCTCACCGCCCCGCTTCCCGGCCTCAAGGCCATGGCCCGGTTCGCCCGCGAGGGTTCCGTGCGGCCCGGCCGCGAGGGTCTCGCCGACATCCCGAAGCTGCCGTTCGCACCCGCGCCGCTGCCCCGCGTGGACGCCCGTACCGTCGCCGTCTCCTGGGCGGGGCACGCCAGTTGGGTCGTCCGGATCGGCGGCCTGACCGTCCTCACCGACCCCGTCTGGTCCCGTCGTATCCTCGGCACCCCGGCGCGCATCACCCCCGTCGGCATCGCCTGGAGCGCGCTGCCGCGCGTGGACGCGGTCGTCATCAGCCACAACCACTACGACCATCTGGACGCCCCCACCCTGCGCCGACTCCCGCGCGACACCCCGGTGTTCGTGCCCGCGGGACTGGCCGGCTGGTTCCGGCGCCGCCGGTTCACCCAGGTCACCGAGCTCGACTGGTGGGAGGCGGCCGAACTGAAGGGCGTCCGCTTCGACTTCGTCCCGGCCCACCACTGGTCCAAGCGCACCCTCACCGACACCTGCCGCAGCCTGTGGGGAGGCTGGGTCCTCACGGACCCGGACGGCCGGCGGGTCCATTTCGCCGGCGACACCGGATACGGCCACTGGTTCGCCCGCATCGGCCGCCGCTACCCCGGCATCGACCTGACCCTGCTGCCCATCGGTGCCTACGACCCCCGCTGGTGGCTCAGCGACGTGCACTGCGACCCGGAGGAGGCGGTGCGGGCGGCCCAGGATCTCGGGGCGCGACGGATGGCCCCGATGCACTGGGGCACGTTCGTGCTGTCGGCGGAGCCGGTGCTGGAGCCGCTGACGCGGGTGCGGGCGGCCTGGGAGAAGGCGGGGCTCGCGCGGGAGGACCTGTGGGACCTGCCGGTGGGCGGTTCACGGGTGCTGGACCGGGCCTGACCGCGGTCGAAAGTCGATGGCCGCGCCGGCCTCGTGATCGCTAGCCTCGCCCACCATGAAGCGACGACAGCGGAAGAAGCTCTCCCGTCAGCTCTTCGCGGCGACCCTGGCGGGAGACGCCGGCCGCGTGCGGGCGCTGCTGAAGCGGGGAGCGGATGCCGAGCGACCGTACGACGACGGCGCCACCCCGCTGTATCTCGCGTCGGTGCAGGGGGAGGCCGGGGTCGCGCGCGTGCTCCTGCGCGCCGGGGCCGCCCCCGACACGGAGAGCGCGGGCGACGGCTCGCAGGGCACGCCGCTGTGCGCGGCCGCCTGCTGGGGCCACGTGGAGACCGTACGAGAACTGCTGGCGCACGGCGCCGACCCGAACCTCCGTGAGGACCACGGGACGGGGTGGTCACCTCTGGACTGGGCGCACCACGGCCCGCACCCCAGGACCGCCGAACTCCTTGTCGCCGCCGGAGCGCGATGACGTCAGGCCTTGGCCTTCGTCGCCGTCCCGCGCACCCGGCGCCACACGCTCGGCGCCACGCTGACCGCGACCGTGAGCACGATCGCCGCCACCACACCCTCCCAGGGCTCGTCGAACAGCGACCCGCCCAGAATCCCGATCAACTGGTACGTCACCGCCCACGCCAGGCACGCCGGCAGATTGCCCCGCGCGAACCTCCGCAGCGGCCACTTCGCCATCAGACAGGCCAGCATCACCGGGATCCGCCCCGCCGGCACCATCCGGGACAGCACCAGCACCGCCACCCCGTGCTCGGCCAGCTTCTCCTGCGCCTGCGTCAGCCGGTCCTCCGGCGCCCGGGACCGGATCGCCTCCAGCCACCGCGACCCGTTCTTCGACCGCATCCCGCGCCGCCCCAGCCAGTACAGCGCGATGTCCCCGAGGAACGCCGCCAGCGAGGCGGTCACGAAGACCAACGCCAGCGCGAACGGCGCCGTCTGATGGAACGCCACCACGGCCGCCGAACTCACCAGCGCCCCCGTCGGCACCACCGGTACCAGCGCCCCGATCAGCACCAGCAGGAACAGCGACGGATACCCGAGCGCCTGCTGCGTCGACTCGGGCGGCACCGTCCTGACGGCCGCCGCCAGCCATGTCCCGGTCAACGGGCCACCTCCGGGCGCACGCTCTCCCCGTGCTCCAGCAGATGCACCGCCACACCGGGCGCACGCTCGGCGGCGAGCCGCACGAACTCGGCGCCGGGGGCATGGAACTCATGGGGGCGTACGGCGTCCATCCCGATCGGCCAGTAGGTGCCGTAGTGCACCGGCACCGCGCTGACCGGGTCAAGACGGGCCAGCGCCTCCGCGGCGCGCCCCGCGTCCAGGTGCCCCTCACCGAGGTACGGTCCCCAGCCGCCCACCGGCAGCAACGCCACGTCGACCGGCCCGACCTCCTTGGCCATGTCGTCGAACAGGCCGGTGTCCCCGGCGAAGTAGGTCCGCGCCTCGCCCTCGACGACATAGCCGAGCGCGGGGGAGCGATGCGGTCCCACGGGCAGCCGCCGCCCGTCGTGCCGGGCCGGGACCGTGCGGACGACCACGTCGCCGATCACCGTCTCGTCGCCCGGCGCCACCTCGGTGACCTGGAGATGGGTGAGCCGGCGGAGCCCGGGGACCGCACGGGGTGCGCCCCGGGGCACGAGCAGGCGCGTGCCCGGGGCCAGTCGCTCCAACGACGGAATGTGCAGATGATCGGAGTGCAGATGGGAGACGAGCGCCACGTCCGCGCGCCAGGCGCCGGGCGGCGGCACCGCGCCTCGACGGCGGCGCAGATGGGCAAGACGACGGGCGAACAGAGGGTCGGTCAGCACACGGACGTCCGAGTCCTGGAGCGTGCAGGTGGCGTGCCCCCACCAGGTGATCTCCACCGGCACCTCTTTGCCTCCTTCGCGCGACTCCCCGAAGCCTACGGGCAGGAGTAGGGTCGGCGGCGAAACCCGGAGGTGAGGGGGACGCCATGGGACCGGTCCGCGTCACGGCGATCGCGAGTCTGACGCCGCTGGAGGAGCTGGAGGCCGACCCCTTCCTGGTGGACTCCCGCAGCCAGCACGCCATGTGTGCCCGCTGGGCCGCCGAGCGCGGCTACATCGTCAGCCGGGAACTCCTCGTCCGAGGCCTGCGCCCCGACCACTGCGTGCTCTGGGACGGGGTCCGCCCCGGGACCGACCTGTTCGTCGCGCCCAGCCGCCGGGTCCTGGACAGCGCCCTGTCCTCCACCGAGGAGTTCCTCGCCGAGTGCGCCCGCCGCGGGGTGCGCGTGGAGACGGTGGGGTCGGCGGAACCGTCGTACGACGCCCAGATGAAGGCCAGCATCCACCGCCGGCTGTCGATGCCGACGGCCGGGTACGACGGCCGGTAGCCGCCCCACCGGGACTCCGGGGAACCTCCGTCCGTTGTGACAGGGTGGGTACAGGCCCGCACCGACGACGGGCCGGGGACGTGAGGTGTGCGGGGCGTGCGAGGCGGGCGTTGGCGGCGGGTCGCCAGTCAGGCGGGGCGGAGCGTCGCGGTGTGGGCGGTCTCCACGATCACCATGCTCGTCCTCGCCGGCATCCTGCCGGACTTCCAGCTCAGGTCCGCGGACGGCGACAGCGCCACCGACATCGCCGTCACCGCGGCTCTCGGCGCGGGTGCCTTCGGTGTCCTGTCGGCGCTGGTCTGGCCGCTCCTCGTACGCCTCCTGCTGCTCGTGCCCGCCCTGGTGCTCGGGCTGCTGGTCTTCGTCCTCAACGGCTTCCTGCTCCTGCTGGCGCTGCGGCTGAACCCGACCGAGCGGGGCGCGGCCGCGTGGGAGACCGCGGTCGTGGTCGCCGCCGTGATGTCGGCCGTCGCCTCCGCGACCGGCGCCGCCCTGGCCGTGCGGGACGACGACGCCTACCGGCGCCGCCTCTACCGGCTCGCCGACCGCCGCCGCCGAGGCGGCCCCGCCGCCCCGTCCGCCCCGGGGGTGGTCTTCCTCCAGCTGGACGGCGTCGGGTACGACGTCCTGCGGGTCGCCGTCGGTACGGGCGTCATGCCGACCCTCGCCCGCTGGCTCGACGGCGGCACCCACCGGCTCACCCCGTGGCGCACCGACTGGTCCAGCCAGACCGGCGCCAGCCAGCTCGGCATCCTGCACGGCAGCAACGAGGACGTGCCGGCCTTCCGCTGGTACGAGAAGGACAGCCGGGAGGTGATGGTCTGCAACCGCCCCACCAGCGCCGCCGAACTCCAGCGCCGGGCGGTCGAACGCACCGGTGACGACGGGCTGCTCGGCGTCGACGGGGCCAGCCGCGGGAACCTCTTCAGCGGCGGCGCCGACGAGCAGGCGCTCGTGCTGTCCATCGCCACCCGCCGCCGCAGCCGCGAGACCCGGTCCCGCGCGGGCTACTTCGCCTACTTCTCCGACCCGGCCAACGCCGTGCGCACCGCCCTGTCCTTCGTCGCGGAAGTGGGGCGGGAGATCGGCCAGTCGACCCGGGGCCGCGTCCACCGGGTCCGCCCGCGCGTGAGACGCGGCGGGCTCTACCCCTTCATCCGCGCCTTCGCGACCGTCGTCGAACGGGACGTCGTGGTCGCCGCGGTGATGGGCGACATGCTCGCCGGCCGCACCGCCGTCTACGCCGACCTGGTCGCCTACGACGAGGTCGCCCACCACTCCGGGCCGACGAGCCGGGACGCCGAGAAGGTCCTCGAACGCCTCGACCGCTCCCTGGCGTTGATCGAGAACGTCGCCGAACACGCCCCCCGCCCGTACCGGATCGTCGTCCTGTCCGACCACGGCCAGAGCCCTGGCGAGACCTTCCGGGCCCGCTACGGCCTCACCCTCGGCGACCTGGTGCGGGCCGGCTGCGGACTGCCCGTGCCGCGCAAGGCGCAGCGCACCCACAGCGGCGCCGAGGCCCGCGCGGCCGTCCGCGCCGCCCTGCGCCGGCCGGTCGAGGAGGGCCGCGAGCAGCACCGCCCCGCGCGCCGCAGCTCGGAGCCGCTCGTGCTGGCGTCCGGGAACCTCGGGCTGGTCTCCTTCCCGGACGTGCCGCACCGGATGAGCAAGGAGGAGATCGACGCCCGCCACCCGGCGCTGCTGACGACGCTCGCCAACCATCCCGGCATCGGCTTCCTCCTCGTGCGCAGCGAGGAGCACGGCGGGGTGGTGCTCGGGCCGTTCGGCACCGAGATCCCGGTCGACCAACTGGACGAGAATCCGGGCCCGTTGGCCGCCTTCGGGCCGGGTGCCGCCGACGCCGTACGCCGCACGCACGGCTTCGCGCACACCGCCGACATCATGGTCAACTCCTGGTACGACCCGGGCGAGGGCGAGGTGCTCGCGTTCGAGGAGCAGATCGGCTCGCACGGCGGGCTCGGCGGGGCGCAGGGACGGCCGTTCCTGCTGTCGCCGGTGGCCCTCTCCGCACCGGTCGCCGACGCGGAGGAACTCGTCGGCGCCGAACACGTCCACCGCGTCCTGCGCCGGTGGCTGGACGAGTCGGGCGGCCCCCAGGTGCCGTTGCCGGAACGCCAGGACGAACAGCGGGCGGCTTAGGCGGGTGCGGTGCGCCCGAATGTGATCGGATGAGACCCGGAACCCCTACATGGGCCCATGTCTGAAAGGAAGAACCGTGGCTACCACGCGCTCCGCACACACCGTCTGGGAAGGCAACCTGCTCGAGGGCAACGGAGTCGTCTCCTTCGACTCCTCCGGCGCCATCGCCCAGCAGCCGGTGACGTGGGCTTCCCGCGCCCAGGAGGCGAACGGCAAGACCAGCCCCGAAGAGCTGATCGCGGCCGCCCACTCCAGCTGCTTCTCCATGGCGTTCTCGCACGCCCTCGCGGGAGCCGGCACCCCGCCCACCAAGCTCACCACCTCCGCCGACGTCACCTTCCAGCCGGGCGAGGGCATCACCGGCATCCACCTCACCGTCGAGGGCACCGTCCCCGGCATCGACCAGGACGCCTTCGTCGCCGCGGCCGAGGAGGCCAAGGTGAACTGCCCGGTCAGCCAGGCCCTCAAGGCCGTGCCGATCACCCTGTCGGCGAAGCTGGCCTGACAGCCGTACGTTCCCGGATGCCGCGTCCCCCTCGGGGGCGCGGCATCCGCCGTTTCGGGGTACCCGGATTCCGGCGCAGGCGGCTTTCGGGGTACGCGGCATTGACAACAGCCCACTCAAGTTTTGTGCTGGAGTCCGGGAAGTGCCCTGGCGGAAGGGGACAGCGATGGGACGCGCGGTCGGGATCGATCTGGGGACCACGAACTCCGTGGTGGCCGTCCTGGAGGGCGGCGACCCCACGGTCGTCGCCAATGCGGAGGGGGCCAGGACCACACCGTCGGTCGTGGCCTTCGCCAAGAACGGGGAAGTGCTCGTCGGAGAGGTCGCCAAACGGCAGGCCGTGACGAACGTGGAGCGGACGGCCCGGTCCGTGAAGCGGTACATGGGGGACGGCGGCTGGCGCTTCCCGGAGCAGGGGTCCGTCGACGGCACCCGCTACCGGGCCCAGGAACTGTCGGCGCGGGTGCTTCAGAAGCTGAAGCGGGACGCCGAGTCCTACCTCGGCGAGGACGTCACCGACGCGGTGATCACCGTCCCGGCGTACTTCGACGACACCCAGCGGCAGGCCACCAAGGAGGCCGGGGAGATCGCGGGCCTGAAGGTGCTGCGGATCATCAACGAGCCGACGGCCGCCGCCCTCGCCTACGGCCTGGACCGGGGCGAGGAGCAGACCGTCCTCGTCTTCGACCTCGGCGGCGGCACCTTCGACGTGTCGCTCCTGGAGATCGGCGACGGCGTCATCGAGGTCAAGGCCACCAACGGCGACACCCATCTCGGCGGCGACGACTGGGACCAGCGGATCGTCGAGCACCTGGTGAAGAAGTTCCAGGGGCAGTACGGCATCGACCTCGGCAAGGACAAGATGGCGCTGCAACGCCTGCGCGAGGGCGCCGAGAAGGCCAAGATCGAGCTGTCCAGCTCGTCGGAGACCACGATCAACCTCCCCTACATCACCGCCTCCGCCGAAGGCCCGCTGCACCTCGACGAGAAACTGACGCGCGCTCAGTTCCAGGAGCTCACCGCCGACTTGCTCGACCGCTGCAAGACCCCCTTCCACCAGGCCGTCAAGGACGCCGGCATCAAGCTCGCCGCGGTCGACCACGTCATCCTCGTCGGCGGTTCCACCCGGATGCCCGCCGTCACCGACCTCGTCAAGGAACTCACCGGCAAGGACCCGCACAAGGGCGTCAACCCGGACGAGGTCGTCGCCCTCGGCGCCGCGCTCCAGGCGGGCGTCGTCCGCGGTGACGTGAAGGACGTCCTCCTCCTCGACGTCACCCCGCTGTCCCTGGGCATCGAGACCAAGGGCGGCATCATGACCAAGCTCATCGAGCGCAACACCACGATCCCCACCCGGCGTTCGGAGATCTTCACCACCGCCACCGACAACCAGCCCTCGGTCGGCATCCAGGTCTACCAGGGCGAACGCGAGATCGCCGCCTACAACAAGAAGCTCGGCGTCTTCGACCTCACCGGCCTGCCGCCCGCGCCGCGCGGTGTCCCGCAGATCGAGGTCGCCTTCGACATCGACGCCAACGGGATCATGCACGTCTCCGCGAAGGACCTCGCGACCGGCCGCGAGCAGAAGATGACCGTCACCGGCGGCTCGGCCCTCCCCAAGGACGACATCGACCGCATGATGCGGGACGCCGAGCAGTACGCGGAGGAGGACCGCAAACGCCGGGAGGCCGCCGAGACCCGCAACCAGGCCGAGCAACTCGTCTACCAGACCGAGAAGTTCCTCCGCGAGAACGACGAACGCGTCCCCGCCGAGACCAAGGCGGAGGTGGAGGCGGCGATCGCGGAGCTGAAGACGCTCCTGGAGCAGAACGCCGACACCACGGCCCTGCGCAACGGCGTCGAGAACCTGGCCACCGTCAGCCAGCGGGTGGGCCAGGCGATGTACGCGCAGGCCCAGCAGCCGGAGCCGCACGCCACCGAACAGCAGACCACCACGTCCCCCGACGAGGAGGGCGTGGTGGACGCGGAGATCGTCGACGACGACAAGGAGCAGAAGGGCGGGGCCGCCTGAGCCCTATGACCCCGTCTTCTCCCAGCCCCGCCGCTCCGGACGCGGCCCCAGCTGTCTGGGGTCGCGGCTGCGGTACACGATGTACGGCCGGAACAGGTACCGCACCGGCGCGCTGAACATATGGACCAGCCTGCTGTACGGCACGAACGCGATCAGGGCCATCCCGATCACCGCGTGGACCTGGTACAGCACCGGTACCCCGTGCATGCGGTCGATGTCCGGCTGGAGGGTGAACAGGCTGCGGGCCCAAGGGGCGACGGACTCACGGTAGTTGTAGCCGTCGCCGGAGGCGTGGGTGAGTTTGGCGATCATGCCCAGCGCGATCGCGCCGAGCAGTACCAGGTACATGAGCTTGTCGTTGGCGGTGGTCGCGCGGAAGACGGGGGCCCGCGTCCGACGGCGGTAGACGAGCAGCAGGATCCCGGCGACGGTGAGGACACCGGCCGCGGTGCCGCCGTAGAGCGAGAACAGGTGGTACGTGTGCTCGCTGATCCCGACCTTGTCGGTCCACGACATCGGGATGAACAGCCCCACGACGTGCCCGGCCAGCACGAAGAGGATGCCGTAGTGGAAGGCCGGGGAGGCGATGTCGAGCAGCTTCGACTCGTAGACCTGTGAACTGCGCGTCGTCCAGCCGAACTTGTCGTAGCGGTAGCGCCAGACGAGTCCGGCGACGAGCAGGGCGATGGCGACGTACGGCAGCACGCCCCAGAGGAGTGTGGTCATCAGCGCACCCCGGTGCGGGTCGGCAGTATGGCGCATACGGCGTCCAGGACGGACGCGTACGGGGTCCCGAAGGCGGTGAGCCGGGAGCGCAACTGCTCCAGGCCGTCCCGGTGCTCGGTGAGCAGGTCGGTGTTTCCGGTGCGGGACGCGAACTCCAGCACCGCGGGCAGGAAGTCGGGCAGCTCCTCGCCGGTGAATTCGAGACCGGCGGCCCGGTAGACGTCCTTGAAGCGGACCAGCGACATGCCGCGCCGCCGGGTGTCCCCGTCCTGCCACCAACTCAGGTACAGGCTGTGCCGGTTCTTGAAGTCGAAGACCTGGACGTAGTGCGCGGCCAGTTCCTGCGCCGGGGTCACCGCCGCGTGGTCCGTGAACTCCCGCAGCTGCGGGGCCGCTTCGCGCAGCAGCGGCAGCCGGGCGCGGAAGTCGTCGTCGGGGTACGTCAGACAGAGCGCTGCTGCCTGGTACAGCACGGCGTACGACGGCATCAGACCTCCTCGGCGTCGGCGGGGTCGTCGGACGTCTGGCGGCGGCGCAGTCCGTGGAAGTTCTCCACGGACACCACCGGCAGCAGCTTGCGCTGCCCGGAGTCCTGGCCGAACGGCCCGTCGCCGCCCATGCCGGGCCCGCCCTCGTACTCGAGGCTGCACCCCTCCGGCAGCGCCGACTCCTCCAGACGGCGGGCGTCGCCCACGGCGGCGGTCGGGATGACGTACCGGTCCTCGTACTTGGCGATCGCCAGCAGCCGGTACATCTCCTCGATCTCGGCGGGCTTCATGCCCACCGCCTCGGTGACGGCGGGGTCGGGGTCCTCGCCGAGGTTGATGGCGCGCATGTGGGCGCGCATCGCGGCGAGCTTCTCCAGGGACGCCCGCACGGGCGCGGTGTCGCCCGCGGTGAAGACCTCGGCGAGGTACTCCAGCGGGATGCGGAGCGTGTCGATCGCGCCGAAGAGGTTGCCCGCGTCCTCACCGTCGTGCCCGGTCTCCGTCAGCGCGTCCACGACCGGCGACAGCGGCGGGATGTACCAGACCATCGGCATCGTGCGGTACTCGGGATGCAGCGGCAGGGCGACCTTGTACTTGCTGATCAGCGCGCGCACGGGGGAGCGGCGGGCCGCCTCCATCCAGTCGTACGGGATCCCCGCCGCCTCGGCCGCCCGCTGCACCGCGGGATCGTCCGGGTCGAGGAAGACTCCCAACTGGGCCTCGTACAGGCCCTGTTCGTCGGGTGTGGAGGCCGCGGCCGTCACCTTGTCGGCGTCGTAGAGGATCACGCCGAGATAGCGCAGACGGCCCACGCAGGTCTCCGAGCAGACCGTCGGCAGCCCCACCTCGACGCGCGGGTAGCAGAGCGTGCACTTCTCGGCCTTGCCGGTGCGGTGGTTGAAGTAGACCTTCTTGTAGGGGCAGCCGGTCACGCACATCCGCCAGCCCCGGCAGTGGTCCTGGTCGACCAGGACGATGCCGTCCTCCGCCCTCTTGTACATCGCGCCGGACGGGCACGAGGCGACGCAGGACGGGTTGAGGCAGTGCTCGCAGATGCGCGGCAGATAGAACATGAAGGTCTGCTCGAACTCGAACTTCACCTTCTCCGCTGCCTGTTGCCGGGTGCGCTCGACCATCGGGTCGAGGTCGCCGTAGGCGGGGGCGCCCGCGAGGTTGTCGTCCCAGTTCGACGACCACTCGATCTTCATCGGCTTGCCGTCGATCTGCGACACCGGCCGGGCCACCGGGAAGTCGTCGCCGAGCGGGGCGTCGGTGAGGTTCTTGTAGTCGTAGGTCCAGGGCTCGTAGTAGTCCTTGATCTCCGGGAGCCTGGGGTTGGAGAAGATGCCGAGGAGCTTGTGGAAGCGGCCGCCCGCCTTGAGCTTCAGCGCGCCCCGTCTGTTGAGCTCCCAGCCGCCGCGCCACTTCTCCTGGTCCTCGTAGCGGCGTGGATAGCCCTGCCCGGGGCGGGTCTCGACGTTGTTGAACCAGACGTACTCCATGCCCTGCCGGTTGGTCCACGCTTGCTTGCAGGTCACCGAGCAGGTGTGGCAGCCGATGCACTTGTCGAGGTTCATGACCATCGCGATCTGAGCCATGCAGCGTCCAATAGTGACTTCGTCACGGGGCATGTCAGTACTCGACCTCCTGGCTGCGGCGGCGGATGACCGTCACCTCGTCGCGCTGGTTGCCCGTGGGGCCCAGGTAGTTGAACGCCCAGCTCAACTGGGCGTAGCCGCCGATGAGATGGGACGGCTTGAGGATCAGCCGGGTCAGCGAGTTGTGGATGCCGCCGCGCTTGCCGGTGGCCTCCGTCGTCGGCACGTTGACCGTGCGCTCCTGCGCGTGGTGCATGTAGACCGTGCCGGCCGGCATCCGGTGCGAGACGATCGCGCGGGCCACGACCACGCCGTTGCGGTTGACGGCCTCGATCCAGTCGTCGTCCTCGACGCCGATGGCGTCGGCGTCCTGCGGGGACATCCAGATGGACTGGCCGCCGCGGGAGAGGGCGAGCATGAACAGGTTGTCCTGGTACTCGGAGTGGATGGACCACTTGTTGTGCGGGGTGAGGTAACGGACCGTCACCTCACGCTGTCCGTCCGGGCCCAGCTGTGGTTCGCCGAACAGCCTGTTCATGTCGAGGGGCGGCCGGTAGACCGGGAGCGCCTCGCCCAGCTCGTGGATCCAGTCGTGGTCGAGGAAGAAGTGCTGGCGGCCGGTGAGGGTGTGCCAGGGCTTGAGGTGCTCGGTGTTGAGCGTGAACGCCGTGTACCTGCGGCCACCGGACTCGCTGCCCGACCACTCCGGTGAGGTGATGACCGGGACGGGCGCCGCCTGGGTGTCGGCGTACGTGATCCGCTTGCCCTCGTGCTCGGCGGCCAGGTGGGCCATCTCCTGCCCGGTGCGCGCCTCCAGGGTGTGGAAACCCTGGGTGGCGAGGCGGCCGTTGGTGGTGCCGGACAGGGCGAGGATGGTGTTCGCGGCCTTCACGGCGGTGTCGATCGAGGGACGGCCCGCGTAGCCGGTGCCGTTCAACTCGGCCAGGTGCCGGACCTCTTCGTCCGGTTCGAGGGCGATGCCCTTGCAGGGCAGGCCCAGTTGCTCGACCAGCGGGCCGAGGGCCCGGAACTTGGCGCCGATCATCGTGTAGTCCCGCTCGACGACCGTCAGGTTCGGCATCGTCTTCCCGGGTACCGGGTCGCACTCGCCGCGTTTCCAGTCCAGGACCACCCCGCCGGGCTGGGCGGTCTCGCCCGGGGTGTCGTGCTGCAACGGCGACGCCACCAGGTCCTTGCGGGTGCCCAGATGCAGGACCGCCATCTCGCTGAGCCGGTCGGCCAGCGCCCTGAAGGTGTCGAAGTCGGTGCGGGCCTGCCAGGGCGGGTCCACGGCCGGGGTGAAGGAGTGCACGTAGGGGTGCATGTCGGTGGACGACAGGTCGTGCTTCTCGTACCAGGTCGCCGCCGGCAGGACGACGTCCGACAGCAGCGTCGACGAGGTCTGCCGGAAGTCCAGCGACAGCAGCAGGTCGAGCTTGCCCTCGGGGGCTTCGTCCCGCCAGGTCACGTCCCGGGGGCGTTCGTGCGGCTCGGCCTCCTGGGCGCTCAACGACGAGTGCGTGCCCAGCAGATGCCGGGTGAAGTACTCGGCGCCCTTCGCCGACGAGCCGAGCAGGTTGGCCCGCCACAGCGTCAGCACGCGCGGCCAGTTCTCCGGGGCGTCCGGGTCCTCGCAGGCGAAGTTGAGGGTGCCCGCGCGGAGTTCGGCCACCGCCTTCGCCACCGGGTCGCCGAACGCCTCGCCCAGCTCCAGGGGGTTGCGGTCGAAGGTCGGGTACGACGGCATCCAGCCCGAACGCGCCGACAGGGCGAGGCAGTCGGCGCCCGTCATGCCCTTGAACCGCCCCTCGCCGAGCGGCGACGACAGCACGTCGGCGGTGAAGTGGTCGTAGCGCCACTGATCGGTGTTGAGGAACCAGTACGCCGTCCCGATCATCTGCCGCGGTGGCCGCGACCAGTCCGACGCGGCGGCCAGCGTCGCCCAGCCGGTGACCGGGCGGCACTTCTCCTGGCCGACGTAGTGCGCCCAGCCGCCGCCGTTGCGGCCCTGGCAGCCGGTGAGCTGGAGCAGGGCCAGGAAGGCGCGGTAGATGGTCTCGGAGTGGAACCAGTGGTTGGTGCCCGCGCCCATCAGGATCATGCAGCGGCCCTTGGAGCGCTCGGCGGTCCGCGCGAACTCCCGGGCGATCTTGACGCACTTGGCGGCGGGAACGGACGTGTGCACCTCCTGCCAGGCCGGGGTGCCGGGCGCCTCGGCGTCCTCGTAGGAGGCGGGCCAACTGCCCGGCAGATCGGGGCGCTCGATGCCGTACTGGGCGAGCAGCAGGTCGTACACGGTCGTCACCAGCGGACCGTCCGGACCACCGAGCCGGGTGGCCGGTACACCACGGCGTACGACGTCGCCGCGGCCCTGGCCGTGCTCGCCGCCCTCGGTGTCGAAGCGGGGGAGCAGGACCTCGACGCCGCTCGCGATGTTCTGGCCGTGCAGGGTCAACGTCGGTTCGATCGGGCCGAGTTCGAGGTTCCAGCGGCCCTTGCCCGACTCGGTCCAGCGGAAGCCCAGGGAGCCGTTCGGAACGACCGCGCGGCCGCTCGCCGCGTCCAGTACGACCGTCTTCCACTCCGCGCCCTCGCCCTCCTGGCCGAGATCGGTGGCGCGCAGGAACTTCGCGGGGACGAGCGCGCCGTCCTTCTCGGTGAGGGTGACCAGGAACGGCAGGTCGGTGAACCGCTTGACGTAGTCCGTGAAGAACGGTGTCTCACGGTCGACGAAGAACTCCTTGAGGACGACGTGCCCCATCGCCAGGGCCAGCGCCCCGTCCGTGCCGGGGTGCGGGTGCAGCCACTCGTCGGCGAACTTGGCGTTGTCCGCGTAGTCCGGGGCGACCACGACCACCTTCTGGCCCCGATAGCGGGCCTCCGCCATCCAGTGCGCGTCCGGGGTGCGGGTCACCGGGACGTTCGAGCCCCACATCATCAGATACGCGGCGTCCCACCAGTCGCCCGACTCCGGGACGTCCGTCTGGTCGCCGAAGACCTGCGGGGAGGCGACGGGAAGGTCGGCGTACCAGTCGTAGAACGACAGCATGGGCGCGCCGATCAGCGAATGGAAGCGCGCTCCGGCCGCGTGCGACACCATCGACATCGCCGGGATGGGCGAGAAGCCGGCGATGCGGTCGGGGCCGTACGTCTTGATCGTGTGGACGTGTGCCGCGGCGACGATCTCGACCGCCTCGTCCCAGGTCGCCCGGACCAGGCCGCCCTTGCCGCGGGCCTGCTGGTAGCGGCGGCGGCGCTCGGGGTCGTTCTGGATGTCCGCCCAGGCCAGCACCGGGTCGCCGGTCCTCGCGAGCGCCTCGCGGTACAGGTCCAGCAGGACCCCGCGGACGTACGGGTAGCGCACCCGGGTGGGGGAGTACGTGTACCAGGAGAACGCGGCGCCCCGGGGGCAGCCGCGCGGCTCGTACTCGGGGCGGTCCGGGCCGACGCTCGGGTAGTCGGTCTGCTGGGTCTCCCAGGTGATGATGCCGTCCTTGACATACACCTTCCACCGGCAGGAACCCGTGCAGTTCACCCCGTGGGTGGAGTTCACGACCTTGTCGTGGCTCCACCGGTCCCGGTAGAAGGCGTCCGCCTCGCGCCCGCCGCTCAGCTCGATGCTGTGCAGGTCCGGTGCGGGCACGCCGGGCCGGAAGAAACGCCCGGCCTTCAGCAGCGCCGCACCCGGCTCGGTGGGCGGTGTCTGGGTGTCGGTCACATGCGCTCCCTTGCTTGCCCGTGCTTTCGAAGCTAGGGGCGAGGGCGGGAACGCACCTGTTCACGGCACCCGTACGGGTACGCGTACGACGGGTCAGGGCTTGCGGGCGACCCCCGCGTAGACCGGTACGACGCCTTCGGCCTGAGCCTCGACGTCGACGGGCTCCGGACGCCAGCCGGTCACCGGGATCACGCCCGGGCCGAGCAGCTCCAGACCGGAAAAGAAGCGCGAGAACTCGGGCAGCGAGCGCGGGTGGAACGGCGTACCGCTCGCCCGGAAGTGCTCGGCGGCCTTCCCGACGGCCTCCGGGCTCAGGTCGGGGGTGACCTGGGAGAGGATCACGTAGCTGCCGGGGGCGAGCTCGGCGGTGTACCGCTCCAGCAGGCCGTACACGTCGTCGCCGTCCGGGTCCTCGCCGAGGTAGTGGGTGAGCGCCACCAGGGACAGGGCGACGGGCCGCGAGAAGTCCAGGGTGTCCGCGGCCAGGCGCAGGATGGTGTCCGGGTCGCGGACATCGGCGTGCACGTAGTTCGTGGCGCCCTCGGCGGTGCTGTGCAGGAGGGCCTGGGCGTGGCGCAGGACGATCGGGTCGTTGTCGACGTACACGACGCGCGCGTCCGGGGCGACCTCCTGGGCGACCTGGTGGAGGTTCGGTTCGGTCGGGATGCCGGTGCCGATGTCGAGGAACTGGCGGATGCCCGCCTCGGCGGCCGTCCGGACCGCCCGGTGCATGAACCGGCGGTTGGCGCGCGCCCCGCGCACCACCGTGCCGTCCGAGGCGAGGATCCGGCGGGCCAGCTCCTCGTCCACCGGGTAGTTGTCCTTGCCGCCGAGCCACCAGTCGTACACGCGGGCCGGATGCGGCCGGGTGGTGTCGAGGATGGTGGGCGCGGCTTCCGGTCCGGTCATGCGGCGGTGTCTCCTCGGTGCTCGAAGGGCTCAATAGGTGGCGCGACGTTCCCTGAGGATCTTCTTGGTGCGCTCGGCCGACGCGGCGCGCGCCGTCATGTGGTCCAGGACCTCCAGATGCAGGGAGACCTCCTTGCGGGAGTCCAGATACAGGGCGCCGGTCAGGTACTCGGTGAACGCCATGTCGGGCAGTTCGGGCTCGGCGAAGCGGAAGAGGGAGAAGGGGGCGTACGTCCCCGGGTGCGGGCCCGCGGCGAACTCGGCTATCTGCAGCGTGATCCGGTCGCGCTCGGCGAACTCCAGCAGCTTGTCCAGCTGCTCCCGCATGACCTCGCCGCCGTGGCCGACCGGCCGGGCCAGCACCGTCTCGTCCATGATCACCCACAGGTGGGGCGGGTCGGGGCGCTCCAGGAGCTGCTGGCGGGTCATCCGCAGGGCCACATGCCGCTCGACGGTGTCCGGGCCGGCCTGCGCGATCGTCCCCGCCTCCATCACGGCACGCGCGTACGCCTCGGTCTGGAGCAGGCCCGGCACGAAGTGCGGCTCGTAGGAGCGGATGATGCGGGCCGCGCCCTCCAGGCTCACGTACAGGCTGAACCAGTCCGGCAGCACGTCGTGGAACCGCTGCCACCAGCCCGGCTGGTTCGCCTCCTCGGCCAGCGCGACGAACGCGTCCGTCTCCTCCTCGGAGACGCCGTACGTCGACAACAGCAGCTGCACGTAGGGGATCTTCAGGGCGACCTCGGCCATCTCCATGCGCCGCACGGTCGCCGGAGCCACGCGCAGGACCTTCGCGGCCTCCTCGCGCTTCAGCCCGGCCGCCTCCCGCAGCTCCTGGAGCCGCTTGCCGAGCACCACCTGACCCACCGTGGGCGCAGGCCGCCGCTCACTCACGCCACGCCTCCCCTACGCGCCGAAGTATCCGGGGCAGTGTGTCATGTTCCGCTGTCAGTCTCACGTGATCGGAGGTGAGGCGCTCGCCACGCGGGGCGGTGGGGGCGCCGGTCCGCGCGCGGGCGAGCGCTCGCCACGCGAGGCGGTGAAAGGCGCCGGCCGGCGCGTGGGCGACGCAATTACCCCGCGTGTAATCGACCGTTCAGGGCGGGCGCGGGAGGGTGGAGTCACCGGGTTCCGGGGCGGCGCACTCCGGTCCGGAACCCGGGTTCCCCTCTCCCGTGTCGCGCACCTACCTCGACGGAGGCTGATTCGCCATGTCCGCAGCCCAGTTGTCCGCCCTCGCCCGCACCTCCGACCCGCACACCGCGCTGCGCCGCTTCCTCGCCCTGGACACGCTGGTCACGGGCGCGAACGGCCTCGCCTACCTCGCCGCGTCCGGACCGCTCGGCCGGTTCCTCGGCGTCGGGTCGACACTTCTGCTCGAACTCGGCGCGTTCCTGGTGCTGTACGCGGCCGGTGTCGCATGGCTCGCCTCGCGTCCCCGTCCGGCCGCACTGCCGGTCCGTGCCGTCGTCGAGGCCAACCTCGCCTGGGCGGTCCTGAGTTGTGTCGCGTTGGCGCTGTGGCTCTCGCCGAGCACCGCGGGTGCGGTGTGGACCGTCCTCCAGGCCCTCACCGTCGCCGGGTTCGCCGCACTCCAGTACGCCGCCCTGAGGGCGCGTCAGGAGACGAACCCCTGAAGGTACTTGACCGTCGCCGGGTCGGCCGGGAGGAACGTCTCGATGGCCAGCTCGGCGACGGTCACGTCCATGGGGGTGTTGAAGGTGGAGATGGACGAGACGAACGACAGCACCCGGCCCTCGTGCTCGATCCGCATCGGCAGCGCGAAGTACGCGGGCGCCTCCGGCTCCTCGCCGTCGTCGTCCTCGTGGGCGAGCGGATACGCCGCCACCTCCTCGTACAGCGCCCGCAGCGGCTCCGAGCGGCGCAGGGCGATCTGCCGCTCCATCTGTTCCAGGAGATGCCCGCGCCAGGCCCGCAGGTTGCGGATGCGGGGCGCCATGCCCTCCGGGTGCAGGGTCAGCCGCATGGCGTTGAGCGGGGGTGCGAGCAACGACTCCGGGATGTCGTCGAGCAGCATCAGGATGCCGCGGTTGGCGGCGACCACGTTGTACATGGCGTCCAACACCAGTGCCGGGTACGGCTCGTAGCCCTGGATGAGCCGCTCGATGCCGTCCCGCAGGGCGTCGAGCTCGGGGGCGGCCAGCGGGGTCTCCGAGTAGTGCGGGGCGTAACCGGCCGCCAGCAGCAGCGCGTTGCGCTCCCGGACCGGCACGTCCAGATGCTCCGCCAGCCGCAGCACCATCTCCTCGCTCGGCCGCGAACGCCCCGTCTCGATGAAGCTGATGTGCCGCGCGGAGGAGTCGGCCCGCAACGCCAGCTCCAGCTGACTGACCCGGCGCTGCTCCCGCCAGGCCCGCAGCAGCGGGCCCACGGCCCGGTCGTCGGCAGTGGTGGTGGTCATAGGACGACCGTAGACGAAGCCGGGGGACGCCCGCGAAGAGAAATCCGACGTGACCGGAGGGCGGAGCCCCTTCTGACCAGGACTTCCGCGGTCCGCCTGTGGCACGCTGAGAGAACACCCCCACCGCACCCGCAGTCCAGGAAGGAGCGGCGACATGGCCGTGGAACCGCTGTCGCAGAAGGAGATCGAGGACCGGCTCGCGGAACTGCCGGGTTGGTCGGCCGACGGTGACCGCCTCACCTGTTCCTACCGGCTGCCCTCGCACTTCGCGGCCACCGCGATGGTCGTCCACATCGCCCAGGTCCAGGAGGAGCTCGACCACCACTCCGACCTCACCCTCGGTTACAACACGGTCGCCCTGAGCGTGAACACCCACAGTGTCGGCGGCGCCGTCACCGAGAAGGACTTCGAGCTGGCCCAGCGGGTGGCGGCGCTCGCCCCCGGGCACGGAGCCCAGTGACGGCGTGCTGGACTACGACAAGGAAGCCGACGCCTACGACGCCACCCGCGGCGGTGAACCCCGCGCCGCCGCGGCCGCCGACGCGGTGCTCGGCCTGGTCCCGCCGGACGCCCGCCGCCTCCTCGACGTGGCCTGCGGCACCGGCATCGTCACCCGCCGGTTCGCGACCGCGCGGCCCGCGCTGCGGGTGACGGGCGCCGACCTGACGTACGGCATGGCCCGGATGGCCGCGGTGCGGCTGCCCGGCGCGATCGTGCTCGGTGACAGCCGCCGACTGCCGTTCCCCGACGGGGTGTTCGACGCGGTGACGAGCGTGTGGCTGCTGCACCTCATCCACGACCCGGACGACGCCCGCAGCATCGTCGCCGAGTGCGCCCGGGTGCTGCGGCCCGGCGGCGTGTACGTCACCACCGTCGACAAGGCCGCCGCGCACGACGTCGGCAGCGACATCGACGCGGTCCTCGCCCCGCGCCCGCGCCGGCCCGCCCCGGACGCCGCGCGCCGCGTGGAGTCGTACGCCGCCGCGCAGGGCCTGGTCGCCGCCGGGCGGGCCCGTTTCACCGGCCTCGGGCAGGGCCGCAGCCCCCGGCGGACCGCCGCCGACCTGCGGCGCGGCTGGTTCACCATGCTGCCGCCCGGCGACCCGCGCACCGAGGAACTCGCCGTACGCCTTCAGGCCCTGCCCGACCAGGACCGGCCGCGCGCCGACCCCGTCTTCTCGCTGCGGGCGTTCAGGAAGCCCGGGTGAACTCCATGACCCAGTTGGTCAGCCAGGTCTCCCCGCCGTCGAGCGAGAACGCCTGCTCCCAGCGGGCGCCGGTGTCGGAGACGCCGGACCAGACGAACCGCACCCGTACGTCCTTGCCGTCGTGCCTGTCGTCGCCGTAGAACTCCCCGCGTCCCTCGGTGAATCGACCGACGACCGGCGGGAACAGCGTGCCGGTGCGGCTGGACGCCCAGTTGAGCGACCACAGCCGGCTCTCCCGGTCGAACAGCCGCAGGGTCGCCCCCTTGGCGGCCAGGTGCGGCATGTCGATCTCGTCGACGTTCGCGGCGCCGTCGAACAGCGGCCAACAGCGGCTGGTGGCGGGGAACTCCTCCCAGTCGCTGTCCGGGTCGAGGAAGCCGGTGCGGCGGCGGTTGAGCACCTGCCAGTCGCCGTGGAGGAAGTCGAAGTCGTGCGGGCTGCTCATGAGCGGTCTCCTGTGGTTCCTGCGGGCAGCGAGTCGGCCAAGTAGGCGTCAAGGTCCGGGACTTCGGGTGCGAGCAGGTGCCGTACCCAGGCGTCCCGTTCGTGCAGGATCGGCGGCAGCTCCCAGACGCAGCCGATCCAGGGCAGTTCGGGTTTGACGAAGTGGGTCGGATCGGTGTCCGGGCACCGCAGCGCCGGCTGCCCGGCCGCGGCGCCCCGGAAGTGGAGCACGTTGTCCCAGACCCAGCTGTAGGCGTTGAGATAGGCGCCGGAGTCCTCGCCCCGGTGCAGCACGACGAAGGTCGCGGGCGGCGTGCCGTCCGGCTCCGGCAGCAGCTCCGGGAGGATCTCGTACGCCGCCTTCTCGACGTCGGGCGCGATGCCGGACGGGTCGGTGGTGACGTGGTAGCGCTTGATGTGCCGGCCTGCGACCTCGATGGGCGGCGGCACGGTCAGCAGTTTCTCGGTGAAGCTCATGGGAGGGACGGTAGGGCGACTTCCCTGACATCCTATGTCAGTGAAGTCCAGCCGACTCGTCTCGATCCTCCTGCTGCTCCAGACCCGGGGCCGGATGACCGCCGCCCAGCTCGCCGAGGAGCTGGAGGTCTCGGTGCGCACGGTGTACCGGGACGTGGAGGCGCTGGGCGCGGCCGGTGTCCCGCTGTACGGCGACGCGGGTCACGCCGGTGGCTACCGCCTCCTCGACGGCTACCGCACCCGGCTGACCGGCCTGACCGCCGACGAGGCGGAGGCCCTCTTCCTGGCGGGCGCCCCCGGTCCGGCCGCCGAGCTGGGGCTGGGGTCGGTGCTGGCGGCCGCCCAGCTGAAGGTGCGGGCCGCGCTGCCGGCGGAGCTGCGTGCTCATGCCGACCGGATCAGCGGGCGGTTCCACCTGGACGCGCCCGGCTGGTACGCGCGGGCCGACGAGGCGCCGTACCTGCCCGCGGTGGCCGACGCGGTCTGGAACGGGCGGGTGCTGCACGTGCGGTACCGCCGCTGGGCCCGGCCGACGGATGTGGAGCGGCGCCTTGAGCCGTACGGGCTGGTGTTGAAGGCGGGCCGTTGGTACGTGGTCGCGGGACCGGGGCCGCGCACGTTCCGCGTCGACCAGATCCTCGAACTCGCCACCTCCGACGAGGAGTTCAGCCGCCCCGACGACTTCGACCTGCCCGCGTACTGGAGCGCGTACCAGCGTGATTTCCATGAACGCCTGTACCGGGAGGAGGCGTTGGTCCGGCTGGCGCCGGGGGTGACGCACGCGAGGGCGACGTCGTACGGGCCGGTGGACGGCGACGGCTGGAGGCAGGCCACGGTGCCGATCGAGTCGATGGACCGCGCGCTCGGTGAGTTCCTGTCGATGGGTGCCGGCATCGAGGTGCTGGAGCCGCCGGAGCTGCGCGAGCGACTCGACGCGACGGCAAGGGAGTTGGCGGCGCGATACGCCGGATGAGCGGCAACCTTCCGGTGCCGGGCGGCGACGCAGGAAGGAAACCCGTCCGTCCTCTCAGGAGGTACGTCTCGTGCAGCACCCGCACCCGCACCCTCATGCGCAGTCCGACAGGCACCGCAGACGAAGGGCCGTACTCCCCGCGCTGGGCGTCGCCGCGGCGCTCGTCGCCGCCGGGCTCACCCAACTCGCCGCCCCGGGAACGGCGCAGGCGGCGACCGCCCGGCAGGTCGAGAAGCTCGACCGGGGCGTCGTCAGCGTCCACACCGACGCCGGGAACCTGGTCAGCTGGCGCTGGCTCGGCACCGACCCGGGCGACGTCTCCTTCAACGTCTACCGGGCCGGTACGAAGGTCAACTCCACGCCGATCACCGGCTCGACGAACTACTTCCACTCCGGCGCACCCGCCCAGGCCGACTACACGGTCCGCGCGATCGTCGGCGGCGTGGAGCAGGCGGACTCGGTCCACGCGATCCAGTTCCGCAGCGGCTACAAGGACGTCCCGATCAGCCCACCGGCAGGGGGCACCACCCCCGACGGCGTCGCCTACACCTACGAGGCCAACGACGCGTCCGTCGCCGACCTCGACGGCGACGGCGCACTGGACTTCGTCCTCAAGTGGCAGCCCACGAACGCCAAGGACAACTCCCAGTCCGGCTACACCGGCAACACGATCCTCGACGGGATCAAGCTCGACGGCACCAGGCTGTGGCGCATCGACCTCGGCCGCAACATCCGCTCCGGCGCCCACTACACGCAGTTCCAGGCGTACGACTACGACGGCGACGGCAAGGCCGAGGTCGCCATGAAGACGGCGGACGGCACGGTCGACGGCACGGGCGCGGTGATCGGCAGCTCCTCCGCCGACCACCGCAACTCCAGCGGCTATGTCCTGTCCGGCCCCGAGTACCTGACGATGTTCAACGGCCAGACGGGCAAGGCCATGGGGACGGTGGACTACGTCCCGGCGCGCGGGACGGTGTCGTCCTGGGGCGACTCGTACGGCAACCGCGTGGACCGCTTCCTCGCCGGCACGGCCTACCTGGACGGCGCCCGCCCCTCCCTGATCATGGCCCGCGGCTACTACACCCGTACGGTCATCGCGGCCTGGGACTGGCGAGGCGGTGCCTTCACCCGCCGCTGGACCTTCGACACCAACTCCTCCACCAACTCCGGTAAGGGCTACGACGGTCAGGGCTCGCACAGTCTGTCCGTCGGCGACGTCGACAATGACGGCAAGGACGAGATCGTCTACGGGGCGATGGCGGTGGACGACAACGGCAACGGGCTGTGGACCACGAGGACCGGGCACGGTGACGCGCAGCACCTGGGCGACCTGGACCCCTCGCACCCGGGCCTGGAGTACTTCAAGGTCTCCGAGTCGTCCTCCCAGCCGGCGGAGCTGTACATCAACCCGGCGAACGGCACGGTCAACTGGAGCCTGGCCGCGTGCTGCGACAACGGCCGAGGCGTGGCGGGCGACATCTGGGCGGGCAACGACGGAGCCGAGGTCTGGTCGGCCGCCGACTCCTCCCTCCGCGACGAAGCGGGCGCGACGAAGGGCCGAGAACCCTCCTCCGTCAACTTCCTCTCCTGGTGGGACGGCGACACCACCCGCGAACTCCTCGACGGCACCCACATCGACAAGTACGGCACCACGTCCGACACCCGCCTCCTGACCGCCGCCTCCGTCCACTCCAACAACGGCACCAAGGCGACCCCGTCCCTCTCCGGCGACCTCTTCGGCGACTGGCGCGAGGAGGCCGTCTGGCCGACGACGGACAACACGGCGCTGCGCATCTACTCAACCCCGTACGAAACAACGACAAAGATCACGACCCTGCTCCACGACACGATGTACCGCACGGGCCTGGCCTGGCAAAACACCGCGTACAACCAGCCTCCCCACCCGAGCTTCCTCATCGGCAACGGGATGGCGACGGCACCTCGGCCGGCGGTGTACACACCGTGATGCGCACGTAGGACGGGGCCCGCGCCGGCCAGGCGCGGGCCCCGTCCCGTCAGGGGGCGATCAACTCACCGCGCAGCTCTGGTCACCCACCTTGAACGCGGTCGGTTTGCCGTTCGTCCCCGACCAGCTTCCCGTGAAGCCGAAGCTCACCGATGAGCCTGCCGCCACGTTGGCGTTCCACGCGACGTTCTTCGCGGTCACCGCCGAACCCGACTGGGTGTAGTCGGCGTTCCAGAGCTGGCCGATGGTCTGGCCGTTGGGGAAGGTCCAGCGGAGGGACCAGCCGGTCCAGGCGCTCGTGCCCGTGTTGCTGAGCTGGACGTCCGCCTGGAAGCCGCCCGACCACTGGTTGGTGATCTTGTAGGTCACCGCGCAGGCGCCGGTGGGGGTCGGGTCCGTGCCGCCGCCACCGTTGTCTCCGCTGTTCGTGTCGCCGTAGATGACGCCTCGGCCGTTGGTCGAGAGGTAGACCCGGCCGTAGACCCTCGGGTCGCCTGTTATCGCTGCGCCCGTCCAACCCCACTGGTGTGCGTCGTCGTTGATGCGGGTCCAGGTCGAACCCTGGTCCGTGGAGCGGAAGATGCCGCGGACGCCCGCGATCTTCGCGCTGGTGTACAGGGTTTGGTACGACGCACCCGTCGCCGCCTTGCCGAAGCCGATCGCGTCGGCCTGCTCGACGTTGGCGAGCTTGGTGAACGTCGTTCCGCCGTTCGTCGAGTGCCACAGGCCGTACGCGCCGTCACTCGCGCCGCCCGCCAGCCACACGTCCCCCTTCGTGCCGGGCAGCGCCTTGAAGCGGACGCTGTCGCCGGAAGGGAGGCCGGTGGCCGAGGAGGCCGTGAAGGTGGCTCCGCCGTCCGAACTGACGTAGAACTTCCCCGACTTGAAGCCGTAGAAAGTTTTCGGGTCCACTCGGTCCGATTCCACGATCGCGCCGGCCGGGATGCCCGACGAAGCCGACCACGACGTACCGAAGCCCGTCGTGTACTGCACACCCGCACCCGTCGGACTCCACACGAAGCGGCTGCCGTCCGCCGCCGCCGCGACCGTGCCGCCGCCGCTCACGCCCGAAGGGTCGGTCCCGCCGAACCAGTTGGCGCCGTTGTCCGTCGAGAACGCGATGTGCGGGCCCGCGTCGAGGTCGCCGACCCGGACGACCGTGTTCGGGTTGGTCTCCGCGAAGTCCAGGCTGGTCGTGGTGGTGAAGTTCGGCTGGGTGTACATCATCGACGGGACCTTGGTGAGGTCCGTGTGCCGGAAGCCGCCGATGTCACCCAGCGCACTGAACAACTGCGCCCCGCCCGACGGCGGAGCGGCGAGGTCGTTGACCGCCGTCTCCTCCAGGCCCTGCACCATCGGCTTGATGGTGAACTGGCTCCCGGAGTCCCAGTTGGTGAGGTTCTCCGTGCCGTAGATCGTCGCGCCCGTCCCGTACATCATCCGGTCCGAGTTGAACGGGTCGATCTCCAGCGACTCCGTCATCCACCCCAGTTTCGGCGCCTGTTCGGGAGGCGAGGGGTTCGCGCCCCAGGTCAGCCAGGGGGAGCTGGAGACGTCCATCGTGTAGCGGTTCGAGCGGGTGGGGTAGGAGGTGTAGTCCCAGGCCCGGGTCCACGTCGCGCCGCTGTCCGTCGAGCGGAAGATCTGCGTGTCGGGCCACCAGGAGCTGTAGCCCGTCGCCATCAGCGTTCCCGGGTGCCGGCGGTCGACCGTCACACCGCTGAAGCCGTAATAGGTGTCCGCCTCCGCCACCGGGCTGATGTTCGTCCAGGTGCCCGTCGCCGTCGCGTACCGCCACAACTGGCCCTTGCCGCCGTCGTACGGGCCGCCCTTGTCGCTGTAGGCCAGATAGAGGTAGCCGTTCGTCGCGTCCAGCACGCCCTTGTGGGCCAGGTATCCCGTCGGCTGACCGGCGAGCCGCGACCAGGTCGCGCCCCCGTCCGTCGAGCGGTACACCGAGTTCTGAAGGTCGGCGACCCCGACGTAGATCGTCTGCGTCGCGCTGCCGGACGTACCCGTCTTCTCGTCGAAGGTGACCCAGACGATGCCCTGGTTGTCGCTGGCGTAGCCCGAGGTGTCACCGGCGTCCTGCACGTAGTTGCCGACGTTGGGGAAGTTGGTGACCTGCGACCAGCTCGCGCCGGAGTCCGTGGACCGCCACAGTCCCTTGCCGCTCGGCGCGCCCAGATACAGCACGCTGTTCTTGTTCGGGTCGACGGCGAGCCGCTCGCCCATGCCGCGGCCCGGCATGTTGCCGCCCAGCTTGAACGGCAGGTCCGCCTTCTGCCAGCTCGCGCCGCGGTCCGAGGAGCGCAGGACCGCGCCGTTCTTCGGGTCCCAGCTGTTGGTGTACATCCCTACGGCCGCGTACACCTTGTCCGGGTTCACCGCGTCGGAGGCCAGGCTGACCACGCCCGTGTGCCCCCAGTCGTCCCAGCCGACCGAGTCCAGCAGTGGCGTCCAGGTCCTGCTCGACTCCTGCCAGCGGTAGGCGCCACCGATGTCGGTGCGGGCGTAGGCGAGGTTCTTCTCGGAGCGGTTGAAGACGATGCCGGGGACGAAACCGCCGCCGTCGATGCGGGCGTTCTTCCAGGTGTACGTGTCCGCGGCGAGCGTCACCTGCGACGCGCTGTCGGTCGCCAGCGCGGGCGGGGTGCCCGCGAGCAGACCGGCCGCGAGAGCGAGGACGGCCGTGAGGATGCGGGTTCTTCGCACGGAGGTGTCCTTTCCGGGATGTGGGGGTGGAGGGGAGGGGGGAGGACGGAGGGGACGTGCCGGGGAGGGGAGGGTGGGGGTAAGCGCTTTCCGTGCGGTGTGAGAGGTGCCGGGCGGCCCCCAGTGCGGGAAGGGGCCACCCGGCCGGTCGGTCCCGTCGTCAGGTGACAGGACCAGGTACGCGGTGCTCCTCAGGCGGAGCGCCTGGCGGGGCTATTCGAGAAGCTCCGCGTACGAACCCATGGCCAGGGCGATGTCCGCCTGGGCCCAGAAACGGTGGTACGTGAACGACGGCACCGCGCCGCCCGCGAGATACGCCTGGATCTTCGACCAGGCCGGGTCGTTCTTGTAGAAGGACCTGATGGACTCGAAGGTGGACGAGGAGCTGATCGCGTCGCCGTTCGGCATCGTTCCGGTCCAGCCGGACGGGATGTAGACGCTGTCGTCGAACCGGTCGTAGTCCGCCCGGTTCTCCGGCACGGCGACGCCCAGGCTGTCCTGGTAGTTGCCCCACATGCCGTCGAGGAGCTTCTTCGCCGTCGTCGCGGCCTCGGTGTCACCGGAGCGGTCCGCGTAGTACGTCAGGGTCTTGGCGTACGCGGCGGCCACCCCCACGTCGTTGGTGTAGTCGGCGACGGTGACGTGCAGCCCGCTGTTGGAGCCTGGGCTGGACGCGTTCCAGGTGTCGGGCTGGCCCGACCACTGGAGGGTGGCGGGGATCTGGTAGGTGCCGTCCGGGTTGATCGTGGTCTTGGACAGCGCCCAGTCGACCCACTTGTCGAGGACGGCCTTGGCCTGCGCGTTCCCCGTCTGCTGGTAGTACTCGGCCACCCGCTCCATCGACCACGCCTGGAAGCCGAACCACTGGTTGGACGGCGGGTCGTGGTAGACGGGCTGCTGGTCGTAGTACATGCCGTAGAAGGTGGACTTTCCGGCCGGCGGGGTCGCGTAGCGGCCCGCCCAGCTGTTCGTCGCACCGCCCGCGATGGCGCCCTCGTTCGACTGCAGCCAGCGGTAGAACTCCAGCTGCCGGGTGAGCGAGGTGTTCCAGTCCGCCGCGCCCGTCGAGGACTTGGGCTTCAGGTCGGCGAACGAGCTGAGCGCGTAGGCGGCCAGGGGGTTCTGGTAGCCGCTGTGCGCGTGGCTGGAACCGATGCGCCAGGCCCAGCCGGCGCTGGTGTCCGTCGCTCCGCCCCACGCGTAGTACCAGGACAGCAGGTACATCGAGGAGTTCTTGCCGCTGCCGGCCGCGCAGGCCGACGGCCCGACGCAATTCCCTATCTTCTTGAAGTACTTGTCGTACATCGCGTAGCGCAGGTAGTCGCCCATCTTCGCGGCCTTGCCCACGGTCGCGGAGACGTCGCTGCCCTTGCCCTGCTGCTTCGCCCAGACATCCGCCCAGTACGCGGCCTGCACGGCCCGCGCGTCGGCGTCCGGGGCGTTGGTGAACTTCCACTGCTTGGCGTAGGAGGAGTCACCGGTGAACAGGTCCAAGTAGCCGTTCTTGCCGCCGTACTTGAAGGCGTCGCAGGTCGGCTGCGGCACCGTCTCCCACACCGACTCCTCCGCACCGCGCTGGAAGGTGTTGATGTACGACGGTCCGGTGGCCGTCGGGCCCGCCTCGCACTTGCCGGGCTCGTTGCCGTAGCCGTAGACGTTGTCGACGTCCTGGAGCCAGTGCATGCCGTAGATGTCGTCCGTGCCGTACGCCGACTTCAGCTCGGACGCGATCGGGTCGGAGCCGACCGAGACCGACGAGTCGAGCTTCGCCGGATACTCGTTCGGGGTGTCCAGCTCGGGCGCGTAGGTGGCCGGCTTGGAGGCGTTGTAGAAGGAGTTGGTCGGCTGGTCGGCGTGGGTCGGGATCATGTACTTCTCCATGAGGTCCCAGGCGCCGTTGAACTTGGACCAGTCGCCCGTCACCTTGCCGTACATGGCCTGGAGCCACAGGAGGTAGCTGTACGCCTCCGACGTGGTCTCATGGCCGTGGTCGGGCGCCTCGACGATCAGCGTCTCCACCGAGTGGTAGGGAATGCCCTCGGGGGAGAAGTAGCCGTTCGCCGGGTTGGTGATCTTCCCGTACAGCTCCAGGAAGCGGGCGTCGTACTCCTTCGACGCGGCGATCTGGGTGACCGTCACCGCCGCCTTCGCATGGCCCGTGGCCGACGACTCGAAGGTCGCCGCGCCGGTGCCCGAGGAGTCGGCGGTGATGGTCACCTTCTGGGCCGTGTTCCAGTTCGACGGGGTGAAGGTCAGGGAAGCCCCGCCGGTCACGGACAGGCCCGAGTTGCCGCTCGCCCGTGCCGTCGTGACGGTCACGTTGGCGGACGGCTGGGTCGACAGCTTGATGTCGTAGGTGGCCGTCTTGCCTTGCTGGACGGCGAGTTGGGTGGTCGAGGCCACCACGGCGGGACCCGAGGCGACCGTGATGCCGACCGGGGTCGACTCCGCCGACGCGCCCAGGCTGTCGTACGCCTTCGCCAGCAGTGAATGACTGCCCACGGTCAAGCTTGAGACCGAAAGAGAGTACGGCGCGGTCGTGTCGGTGCCCAGCAGCGTGGTGTTGTCGTAGAACTCCACCTTGCTGATGGTCGCGTTGTCCGCGGCCGCGGCGGTCGCCGCGAGCGGGACGGCGTCGCCCTGGGTGTAGACGGCCCCCGCGGCCGGGCTGGTCAGCACCGTGATCGGCGGCTGGTGGGCGCCGACGCACGCGGTGCCGTTGATCGCGAAGGACGTGGGCGCGGCGTTGGTGCCGCTGTAGCTGAACTGCGCGCCGGTGGAGACCGCGGCGCCGGCCGCGATGGTCCCGTTGTACCCGGCGTCTTTCACCGTGATGTTCTGACCGGACTGGGACCAGGTTCCGTTCCAGCCGTTGGACAGCTTCTGGTTGCCCGCGTAGGCGTACGTCAGTGTCCAGCCGCTGATGGTGTCCGTACCACGGTTGGTGATCGTCACGTCCGTGGTGAAGCCGGAGCCCCAGTCGTTGGTCTTGTAGTCGACGCTGCACTGAACTGCTGCTGCCTGTGCGGGAGTTGAACCCGTACTCAGCATCGTGAACGGCAGGGCCAGTGCGGCCACGACAGCCGTCCATAAGCGCCGGGCAGTCCGGCGTCTCCTTCTCGGTGCCATGTGCTGGTTCCTCCTTGCGGCTCGGAGAAGTCAAGGCTTGAACCAGTGGGAGCGCTCCCATAGTGGAGACGTGGGTGTGAAGGGTCAAGGTGCTTGAAGAGTCGAAAAGATTCGATGAATGAGGTCGAGGAAAAGTCAAGTGACTCCTCTGTTCTTCAACGTCACTTGGCGCTAGCTTCGGTGACACCAGTGGGAGCGATTCCATCAGTCGACGCGGCCGTCACGGCCCGCTGATCTGCAAGGAGTCGCTCATGCGACACCCCCCGCGTTCAGTACTTTTAGCCGTCGCCGGCGCCGTGACCCTCGTCGGGTCCGTCAGGGTGCCGTGACGCGTTCCCCTGCACGAGGCGCCGGATCGGCCTGCCCCGCACCAACTCGGCACATTCCGGCGCCCCTTCGGCCTGATCGACGCATCGGGCTCCGTGAGCATCTGCGCGCCCTGAACGGCTGACACCCGCAACCGAGAAGGAAACCCGCACTCATGAGTCGTACCAGAACTGCGTTCCTCGCAGCGATGGCCCTGGTCGCCGGCGCCTCCGGCACCGCGGTCGCCGCCTATCCCGGGGACGTCGGCATCTCGGCGATCCCCTGCACCGTGGACTACAAGGTGCAGAACGACTGGGGCACCGGCTTCACCGCCAACGTGACGATCACCAACAACAGCGCCCCCAAGTCGAGTTGGGCGCTGAAGTGGTCGTACGCCGGTAACCAGAAGGTCACCAGCGGCTGGAACGCCAAGGTCAGCCAGAGCGGCACCGCCGTCACCGCGCTCAACGAGAGCTACAACGGCACGCTCGCCACCGGCGGTTCGACCAGCTTCGGCTTCCAGGGCACCTACAGCGGCACCAACGCCGTCCCGGCCACCTTCACCCTCGACGGTGTGACCTGCAACGTCGACGACGGTGGCGGCGGCCCGACGAACCCGCCGGACCCCGGCACCGGCAGCCGGGTCGACAACCCGTACAGCGGCGCCAAGGTGTACGTGAACCCGGAGTGGTCCGCCAATGCCGCCGCCGAGCCCGGCGGCAGCCGGATCGCCAACCAGCCCACCGGCGTGTGGCTGGACCGGGTCGCCGCGATCAACGGCGCCGGCGGGAAGATGGGCCTGCGGGCGCACCTCGACGAGGCCCTGAAGCAGAAGGGCAGCGGCGAGCTCGCCGTCCAGCTGGTGATCTACGACCTGCCGGGCCGCGACTGCGCCGCGCTCGCCTCCAACGGTGAGTTCGGTCCGACGGACATCGACAAGTACAAGACGCAGTACATCGACCCGATCGCCGCGATCCTCGCCGATCCCAAGTACGCCTCGCTGCGGATCGTCACCACGGTCGAGCTCGACTCCCTGCCGAACCTCGTCACCAACGTCTCGCCGCGGAACACCGCCACCCCCAACTGCGACACGATGAAGTCGAACGGCAACTACATCAAGGGTGTCGGCTACGCGCTGAACAAGCTCGGTGACGTCCCCAACGTCTACAACTACGTGGACGCCGGGCACCACGGCTGGCTCGGCTGGGACGACAACTTCTCGGCGACCGTCCAGACGATCAAGCAGGCGGCGACCGCCGAGGGCGCCACGGTGAACGACGTCCACGGCTTCATCACCAACACCGCCAACTACAGCGCGCTGAAGGAGCCGTACTACACCATCAACGACTCCGTGAACGGCAAGTCCGTGCGCGAGTCCAAGTGGGTCGACTGGAACCGGTACGTCGACGAGCTCTCCTACGCCCAGGCCTTCCGCCAGGAGGCCGTGAGCCAGGGCTTCTCCTCGGGCGTCGGCATGCTCATCGACACCTCCCGCAACGGCTGGGGCGGCAGCGCCCGGCCGACCGGTCCCGGCGCCAAGACCGATGTGGACACCTACGTCGACGGCGGCCGTCTCGACCGGCGCCTCAACACCGGCAACTGGTGCAACCAGTCCGGCGCCGGCCTCGGCGAGCGTCCGCAGGCCAGCCCGGCGGCCGGGATCGACGCCTACGTCTGGATCAAGCCTCCGGGCGAGTCCGACGGCGCCAGCAGCGCCATCCCGAACGACGAGGGCAAGGGCTTCGACCGGATGTGCGACCCGACCTACACCGGCAACCCGCGCAACAACAACCACATGTCCGGCGCCCTGCCGAACGCGCCGCTGTCCGGTCACTGGTTCTCGGCGCAGTTCCAGCAGCTGATGCAGAATGCCTACCCGCCGTTGCCGTGACGGTGCGTTGGTGACTGCGGGTCCGATGGGGCTGGTCGCGCCCGCGCGGCGGTAGCCGCACATCGATACAGCCCCGCGCCCCTTCAGGGCGTTGATGGCCGCCGGGGTTTGTCAGTGCCGCTCTGACAGGCCTCGGCGGCATCATCCGTACCCCGTTTTTTGCCGTCCCGGCAACGCTACTGGCCTCCTTCCGGTGCGTCGGCGCACGCTGTCCGTACACGGACGAGAGGCTGACCACCATGGCGAACGACCACCACACCCACCACCAGCACGCGCACGGCCACCACGACCACACCGACATCGACTGGGCCGAGATGGCCCCGATGCTGGAGGACCAGGCCGAGCTGTACACGCCCCTGTACGAGCACGCCATGGCCTGGCTGGCCAAGCGGCAGACCGAGCCAGGGCTGGTCGTCGACGCGGGGAGTGGGCCGGGGGTCGTGTCGTGTCTGCTCGCCGACACGTTCCCGGGCGCCCGGGTCGTCGCCGTCGACGGGTCGGAGCCGCTGCTCGAACGGGCCCGGGAGCGGGCCGGGCGGCTCGGCGTCGCGGACCGGTTCGGCACGCTCGCCGGTGAACTGCCCGGTGTGCTCGACGACTTGGACTATCCCGCCGATCTGCTCTGGGCCAGCTGGAGCGTGCACCACCTCGGCGACCAGAAGGCGGCCCTGGCCGCGTTCGCCGCGCGGCTCGCGCCCGGCGGCACCCTCGCCCTGCTGGAGGGCAGCCTGCCCACCCGCTATCTGCCGCGCGACATCGGCATCGGCCGCCCGGGGCTCCAGGCCCGGCTCGACGCGGTGCACGAGGAGTGGTTCACCGAGATGCGGGCCGCGCTGCCCGGCTCGGTCGACGAGATCGAGGACTGGGCGGCGCTGATGACGTCCGTGGGGCTGAAGCCGACCGGTACCCGCAGCTTCCTCCTCGACCTGCCCGCCCCCACCACCGACCGGGCCCGCCGGTGCGCGGTGACCGCCTTCACCCGGATGCGGGACGTGCTGGGCGAGCGCCTCGACGCCGACGACCGCGCCACCCTCGACCGGCTCGTCGACCCCGACGACAAGGCGAGCCTGCACCACCGCCCGGACGTGTTCGTCCTGACGGCCCGCACGGTGCACACGGCGGTCCGTCCGGTCTGACGCCTCTCCGTCGCCTGCCGCCCTTGACTTCGAGAACGCTCCAAGTGATCTACTGCGCGACGTTCACCGAAAACAGGGGGTAGTCATGAGTGATGCACCGGTCGCACTGATCACCGGTGGCGGCAGCGGCATCGGGGCCGCGGTCGCGCGGCAGTTGCTGGATGCCGGGCACCGGGTCACCGTCACCGGGCGTGGGGAGGAGCGGCTGCGGGGCTTCGCCGAGGAGCTCGGCAATCCTGACGGCTTGCTGACGATCGTCGGGAGTGCGGCCGAGTACGGGGACGTCCAGGCCGCGGTCGACACGACACTCAAGTCCTTCGGCCGGCTGGACACGGTCGTCGCCAACGCCGGTTTCGCCACCCATGACACGGTGGCTGAGGGCGACCCGTCCGGCTGGACCGAGATGGTGCTGACCAACGTCCTCGGCCCGGCCCTGCTGATCCGCGCCTCGATCGACGCCCTCAAGGAGACCCGCGGCCGGATCGTGCTGGTGGGCAGTGTCGCCGGCTTCGTGCCCGGGCCCGGCAACATCTACGGGGCAACCAAGTGGGCGGTGACCGGGCTGGCCGAGAACACCCGGCGGCAGGTCACCGAGTGGGGGGTGGGCGTGACCCACATCGCGCCGGGCCGGACGGAGACCCCGTTCTGGGACAGCTACGGCAGCCTTCCGCCGGGGCATCTCCTCACCGCCGACCAGATCGCCGACTCGGTCGTGTGGGCCATCCGGCAGCCCGAGGGAGTCGACGTCAACACGGTCGTCGTACGGCCGATCGGGCAGCCCAACTGAGGTGAGCGCGGGTTGGTGGCCGATGCATGCATCGCCGGTGGGCGGGTAGCCGGGCGGTCCCGTGTCCGTTGGAGGGACCGCGCCATGGCACGCACCAGCACCGGCACTCATGCCGCGCAGGATCAGCCGCTCACGGCCCGGCTGCCCGGCGGGCCGCGCGCGGGGCAGACGATCGGGGCGGTGGTGCTGTCGCTGTCGCCAGTCTGCATCGAACTGTCCGACGCGGAGCCCGGCACCGCCTCGGTGTACCGCTGTCTGCTCTGTGTGCCCGTGCTGGTGCTGCTGTCCCTGCCGGAACACCGCCGCGAGGGCCCGCCGCCCCGGCGTCAGCTGCTGTACGGCGTCGCGGGCGGCGCGCTGTTCGCCGGGGACATGCTGCTGTGGTCCAGGGCCATCACCGAGGTGGGCGCGGGGCTGTCCACCGTGCTGGTGAACGTGCAGGTCGTGCTGGTGCCGCTGCTGGCGTGGGCGGTGGACCGTGAGCACGTGCCGCGCCGCTTCCTGCTGTGGCTGCCGGTGCTGTGCGCGGGGGTGGTGCTCACCGGCGGGCTGTTCGAGCAGGGCGCGAGCGGCAGCGACCCGACGGCGGGCACCGTCCACGCGGTGCTGGCGGCGCTGAGCTACTCCGGCTTCCTCTTCCTGCTGCGCCGCGGCGGCTTCGAGGGCCATGTGGTGACGACGTACACCGTGGTCGTGGTGTCCGCCACCGTCTTCTCCGCCCTCGGCGGCTGGGCCTGGGGCGCCCTCGACCTCACCCCGCCCGCCGCCGCCCTCGGCTGGCTGGCGGTGGCCGCGGTGAGCAGCGGCATGATCGGCTGGCTCCTCGTCGCCCTCAACTCCCCACACCTGCCGAGCCACATCGGCGCGGTACTGCTGCTGCTCACGCCGGTCGGGGCATTGGCGCTGGGTGCGCTGGTCCTGGGGGAGCGGCCGACGCTCGCGCAGTGGGCCGGGTGTGTGCTGATCCTGGTCAGCGCGTACGCCACGGTGACCGGCCGCAGGTGCGCCCCTCCCCGCCGGGGGCGCCCCTCGTGACCTGCTAGCCGCGCCGCACGTACTCGCAGCCGAAGACCACGTCGAGCCGGTCGACGTAGCAGCGGTCGTGGCCCCTGAAGCCGCTGACGATGTCGCGCTCGCCGTCCCGGGCGTAGAACGTGTCGTTGCCGGCACTGCCCCTGAGCGTGTCCTTCCCGGTTCCGCCGGTCAGCACGTCGTCGCCCCAGTTGCGGATGAAGTCATGGCCGTCGCCGCCGTCCACTGTGTCGGCGCCCTCGTGGGCTCGCAGGGAGTCGCTTCCCTCGAACCCGCGCAGCAGGTCGTCGCCGCCATTCCCCTTGAGGACGTCGCTGCCGCTCTCCCCGGCCATCAGATCATTGCCGTTGCCGCCCGTGAGCCGGTCGTCGCCCGTGTCTCCGCAGACGACGTCGTTGCCGCCATTTGAGGAGATCGTGTCGTTCCCGCCGAGTCCGACGACGACGTCCTTGGCCGAGCCGGTGTTGAGGAAGTCGGACTTGGCGCTGCCCCAGGCCGTGGCGTAGAAGCCGTAGCACTGCGGCGGTGCGGCCGCCGCCTCCGTCTGCGCCGCGACCACCATGCCGCCCGCGAGGGCGACCGCCGCGCAGGCCGCTGCGAACGTCCGTGTGCGTGTTCGTGTCTGCATTGCTGAACCCCGTTCGTGGTTCGGATACGTGGGGTCCACGGTGGCCGCGCGGCGTCCCGGCGGCTATTCGGCATTTGGCGAATCCCCGCGGCCCGCCGCGCGAAGAGGCGTACCGTCGAGGGAGGTTGGCGAGAGGGGGCGGTCATGAACCGTCACTCGATCACTGCGCGAGACCTGCAGCTGATGCTGGACGTCATGGACGAGGCGCGCCGCGACGACGCGGACGAGTTCCCGCCGCGCAGCCTCCTGAGCGGGTTGGGTCGACTGATCCCGTGCGACCTGGCCGGGTTCGACGAGGTCGACATCCCCACCCGCCGGTGTCTGTACCTCCAGGAGGAGCTCTACGCGGGCGACTACGGCGACCCGCACGTCGAGGCCTACTGGCGCCTGCGCCACCAGCATCCGCATTGCCGGCTCGCCGAACAGAGCTGCGGCCGCCTTCCGGTCGCCCAGAACCTGGACTACCAGTCCGCACGGGAGATACGGAACCAGGCCTTCTACTCGGAGTATCTGAGGCCGGTCGTCAACACGATCTTCGTGATGCTGCCCAGCCCACCCGGTCGCATCCGCACGTACAACTTCTCGCGGGAGGACTCCCGCCGCTTCAGCGAACGCGACCGTCTCGCACTGGAGTTGCTGCGGCCTCACCTCTACGCCGTCTACCGGGAAGCCGCGCTCCGGCGTCAGACCCCCGTCCGCCTCACCGTCCGTGAACTCGACGTCATGCGGGCGGTAGCGAACGGGCTGACCACCGAGGCGATCGCCGGGCAGTTCGTCGTCGCCCCCAGTACCGTCCGCAAGCACCTGGAGAACACCTTCCGCAAACTCGGCGTCTCCAGCCGTACCGCGGCCGTCGCGCGGGTGTTCCCCGAGCCCGACCCGGGGACATGACGAAGGCCCGGACGGTGGTGCCGTCCGGGCCTTGGCCGGTTCAGGGTCTCAGCCGATGTCGAACGTCGCCGGGTCCGGGCCGATGCGGCGGTCCTCGTTGAGGGCGCTGATCGCGGCCAGGTCCTCGGTGTCCAGGCTGAAGTCGAAGACCTCGATGTTCTCCTTGATCCGGGACGGGGTCACGGACTTGGGGATCACCACGTTGCCGAGCTGGAGGTGCCAGCGCAGGACGACCTGGGCCGGGGTGCGGCCGTGCTTCTGGGCGATCGCGACGATCGCCGGGACCTCCAGGAGGCCCTTGCCCTGGCCGAGCGGGGACCAGGCCTCGGTGGCGATGCCCTGCTCCGCGTGGAACTCACGGGAGGCGTGCTGCTGGAGGTGCGGGTGCAGCTCGATCTGGTTGACCGCCGGGATGACCGAGGTCTCGGCGATGAGCCGCCGCAGGTGCTCCGGGTAGAAGTTGGAGACGCCGATCGCGCGAACCCGGCCGTCGGCGTGCAGCTTCTCGAACGCCTTGTACGTGTCGACGTACTTGTCCCGGGCCGGCAGCGGCCAGTGGATCAGGTACAGGTCCACGTAGTCCAGGCCGAGCTTCTCCAGGGAGGTGTCGAAGGCACGCAGGGTGGCGTCGTACCCCTGATCGCTGTTCCAGAGCTTGGTGGTGACGAACACGTCCTCGCGGGGGATGCCGGAGGAGGTGATGGCCTTGCCGGTGCCCTCTTCGTTGCCGTAGATCGCCGCTGTGTCGATGCTGCGGTACCCGGCCTCCAGAGCGGTCGTGACCGCCTGCTGCGCCTCGTCGTCCGGCACCTGCCAGACGCCGAAGCCCAGCTGGGGCATCTCGACGCCGTTGTTCAGGATGATCGGGGGGACCTTGCTGCTCACGAGCTCTTGATCCTTACGGTTGTCGTCAGGTGGTACTCCCATCGTCAACGATCACGAGCCGTGATGCATTCCTGACGGCGGAATCGAGCGGAAGACGACGGAATCTCCCGAATCTCCCGAAAACGGCCTCAGGCCGGCACGGAAACGGCCTCAGGCCCTGTACAAGGCCTCGACCTCGTTGACGTACGCGTTCTCGATGGCCTTGCGCTTCAGCTTCAGCGACGGCGTCAGCAGGCCGTGCTCCTCGGTGAACGGCTGGGCCAGGATACGGAAGGTCCGGATCGACTCGGCCTGCGAGACCAGGGTGTTGGCGGCGACCACGGCCCGCCGCACCTCCGTCTCCAGATCGGCGTCCCGCACCAGTTCGGCCGCTGTCATCCGGGGTTTGCCGCGCATCGCCAGCCAGTGCTCGACGGCCTCCTGGTCGAGGGTGACCAGCGCGGCGATGTACGGGCGGTCGTTGCCGACGACGATGCACTGGGAGACCAGGGGGTGGTCGCGGACGCGCTCCTCCAACTGGCCGGGGGAGACGCTCTTGCCTCCCGAGGTGACCAGGATCTCCTTCTTGCGGCCGGTAATGGTGAGGTAGCCGTCCTCGTCGAGGGAGCCCAGGTCTCCGGTGGCGAGCCAGCCGTCGTGCAGGGTCGCGTCGGTGGCCTTCTGGTTGTTGAGGTAGCCCTGGAAGATGTTGTCACCGCGCAGCCAGATCTCGCCGTCGTCCGCGATGTGCACGGTCATGCCGGGGATGGGCTGTCCGACGGTGCCGTAGCGGGTGCGCTCCGGTGGGTTCGCGGTGGCGGCGGCCGTCGACTCCGTGAGGCCGTAGCCCTCGTAGATGTGGATGCCCGCGCCCGCGAAGAACAGGCCGAGCCGGCGGTCCATGGCCGAACCGCCGGTCATCGCCTGTCTGATGCGGCCGCCCATCGCCGCCCGCATCTTGGAGTAGACGAGCTTGTCGAAGAGCTGGTGCTGCATGCGCAGCCCCGCCGAAGGGCCGGGCCCGATGCCCCAGGCCCTGGCCTCCATGGCGTCCGCGTACTTCACGGCGATGTCGACGGCCTTCTCGAAGGCGCCCGCCTTGCCCTCCTTCTCCGCCTTGCGGCGCGAGGCGTTGAACACCTTCTCGAAGATGTACGGCACCCCGAGGAAGAACGTCGGCTTGAACGCGGCGAGGTCGGGCATCAGGGCGGCGGCGTTCATCTGCGGCTGGTGGCCGAAGCGGACCCGGCCGCGGATCGCGGCGACCTGCACCATCCGCCCGAAGACATGGGCGAGCGGCAGGAAGAGAAGGGTCGCGGCCTCGTCGCCCTTCTTGGAGTGGAACACCGGCTCCCAGCGCTCGATGACGGTGTCCGCCTCGTACATGAAGTTGCCGTGCGAGATGACGCAGCCCTTGGGGCGGCCGGTGGTGCCGGAGGTGTAGATGATGGTGGCGACGGAGTCGGGGGTGACCGCCTGCCGGTGGCGCTGGACCACGTCGTCGTCGAGGTGGGCGCCGGCGTCGTACAGCTCCTGTACACAGCCCGCGTCCAGCTGCCACAGCTCGCGCAGCTGCGGCAGCCGGTCGATGACGGTGGCGATGGTCATCGCGTGGTCCTCGTGCTCCACGATCGCGGCCGTGCACTCGGCGTCGTAGAGCATCCAGAAACACTGTTCCGCCGACGAGGTGGGGTAGACCGGCACCACCTGGGCGCCGATCGTCCACAGGGCGAAGTCGAAGAGCGTCCACTCGTAGCGGGTGCGGGAGACGATCGCGACCCGGTCACCGAACCGGACGCCGCGGGCGAGGAGTCCCTTGGCGAGGGCGAGCACCTCGTCGCGGAACTCGGCCGAGGTCACGTCCCGCCACCGACCGGACTCGTCCTTGCGGCCCAGCGCCACGCACAGCGGGTCCTCCTGGGCATGGTCGAACACCACGTCGGCCAGTCCGCCCACCGGGGGTGCCAACGCCAACGGAGGGTTGGTGAACTCGCGCAAACCCCGCTCCCTCGACATTGGTTCGACGCTCCGCACAGCGCCGTGAAAGCTACCCCACCCGCCGACGGGGCGGGAGGGGGTGCGGGATCGAGCGATGTTCAGGTAGCGGCTGGTCAGCGCCGGAAAATGCGCTCACATGGGGAAGGGTCGGACAGAAAACTGACGGTTGAGTAAGTTTCGGACCCGTAATCTCCACCGAATCTGTACGACCCGATTACCCCGTGCCCGACCTGTCGGAATGATCAGTTCCGTTGTGTCGCCCTCTCTTCCGTCAGCGTCGTCGCGGCCGGTTTCGTCACACCCGTCCGCACCGCGCCCGGCGTCCTGAGCAGGACCAGGACCAGCACGCCGCCGACCACCGCCACCGCGCCGGCCGTCACCGCCGCCGTGTTGAGCCCCGAGGCGAACGCGGCCCGCAGCGTGTGCTCCGGGAAGGCGCCGCGCAGCGCCCCGGCTCCGCCGCCCGCCAGCGCGTGGGCCGCGTCGCGCGGCAGCGCGTCCGCCATGCGGGAGGTCAGCACCGTGCCGAAGAAGGCCAGGCCGAGCGCGTACCCGAACTGCCGGAAGGTGTTGACCGCACCGCTCGCCATGCCCGACCGCTCCCGCTCCACCGTCGCCAGCGCGGCCCCCGCGACCGAGGGCGCCACCAGGCCCGTGCCCACACCCACCAGGAGCAGCCCCGGGATCAGCGCCGTCGACGTCGAACCGGCGTCCAGGAACGCCATGCAGAACTGCCCGGCGCCGATCAGCAGCAGCCCGCCCCCGACCGTGAACCGGGCCGGCACCCCGTGCAGCAGCCGCCCACCTGCCGCCGCCACCACGAACGCGGCCAGCGACAGCCACAGGAACACCAGCCCGCCGCGCACCGGAGACATCCCCAGCACGGTCTGCAACCAGATCGAGGTGTACGCCATCACACCGAACGCCGCCGCGTTGAAGGCGAACGCGCCCGCCATCACCCCGGAGAACGCCGGCTTCAGGAACAGCCGCGGATCGATCAGCGGGTCGGCGACCCGCCGCTCCACGACCACGAAGCAGACCAGCGCGAGGGCCGCGCCCGCGAAGGAGACGAGGGTGCCCATGGCGCCCCAGCCGTGCGACCCGGCGCGCACCGCCCCGTACGTCACCCCGCCCGCGAACGCCGCGAACGTCACCGTCCCCGCCCAGTCGACCTGGCGTCCGGCCCGACCGCGCGACTCCGGCACCGCGCGCAGCGTCAGCCACACCGCGACCACGCTCACCGGCAGGTTGACGTAGAAGATCCACCGCCAGCCGGGCCCGTCCGTCAGCAGTCCGCCCAGCACCGGGCCCACCGCGGCGGCCGCGCCGCCGACCGCGCCCCACACGCCGAGGGCGAGCGACATCCGCCGACCCTGGTACACCGACGCCAGCAGCGGCAGCGCGGTGGCGAGCGTCGCCGCAGCCCCCGCGCCCTGCAACGCCCGCGCGGCGACCAGCATCGCCGGGCCGGACGACATCCCGCACAGCAGTGAGGCCCCCGCGAACACCACGACGCCCGTCACATGCACCCGCCGCCGCCCCAGCACGTCGGCCGCGGCCCCCACTCCCAGCAGCAACGCGGCCAGGGCCAGCGCGTAGGCGTCCATCACCCACTGCAGATCGCTCAGCGACGCGTGCAGCGCGCTCGCCATGTCCGGCAGCGCCACGATCGCGATCGTCACGTCCAGCAACAACATGAACGTGCCCAGACACACCGCCGTCAGCGGCCCCCAAGTACGCATGTCCTCAACTCCTCGTCCGTCGGATGCGTATGCCTCCGTACGATGGCTTCGACGCGGACGATCGAGGCGGTCTCGGGCGTCCGACTGCAGGAATCCGACAGGAGCGGTCATGCAAGCGATGGAATCCGACATCCTGGACCACCTCGACCTGCGCCTGCTGGCGGCCCTGGAGGTGAACGCCCGGGCCTCCTTCAGCCGGCTCGGCGCGGTGCTGGGCGTCTCCGACCAGACCGTCGCGCGGCGCTACCGCAAGCTGTGCGCGCAGGCGGGGCTGCGGGTCGTGGCCGTCCGGGACGCCGATCGTCTCGGGCAGGACCAGTGGACACTGCGGCTGCGGTGCGTCCCCGACAGCGCGCAGACCATCGCGGACGCGCTCGCCCGGCGCGCCGACACCAACTGGATCGGGATCGCCTCCGGCGGCACCGAGGTCGTCTTCGGCACGCGTCCACGCAACCCGGGCGACCGCGACGACCTGCTGCTCGGCAAACTGCCCCGCACCCCACGCGTCCTGGAGATCCGCGCGTACCAGCTGCTGCACCGCTTCGAGGGCGGCCCGCGGGGCTGGACGCGCAAGTTCCGTCTGCTCGACGACGACGAGAAGGCCCAGCTGCGCCCCGACCCGGTCACCAGCACCGGTCCGGCCCGTCTCGACCCCGAGGACGAGGCCCTCGTCACCGCACTGGAGCGCGACGGACGGGCCACCTACCCCGAACTCCAGCGCGTCACGGGCCGGTCCGAGTCCGCCGTCAAGCGCCGCCTCGGCGCGCTGCTCGCGTCCGGAGCGGTGTACATCGACGTGGAGTACGACTCCGGGGTCATCGGGTATCCGCTCGCCGCCACCTTGTGGATCACCACCACCCCGGGCGCCCTGCACACCGTCGGACGGGCTCTCGCCGCCCACGACCCGATCGCCCACGCCGCCGCGACGGCGGGCCCCTCCAACATCCTCGCCACCGCCGTCGTGCGCGGCGCCGCCGACCTCTACGCCTACCTGAGCGGGCCCCTCGGACGGCTGGAAGGCGTGCAGCACGTGGAGGCGTCGCCCTTTCTGCGCCGCGTCAAGCAGCTCACCTATCCCCGACCGGGGCGGTAGCTAGCCGCGGTGCAGCCGGTCGCCGCCCGTCAGGACCGCTGCCGCCAGGGCGTCCGCCGCGCCCTGGGACGTGGTGCGGCGGTGGCCGTGGATCAGGACGAAGTCGACGCGGCCCAGTTCCGGCAGGCCGAAGCGGTCCGGTACGCGTACCAGGCCCGGGGGGATCAGGCCCCGGGAGTGGGCCATCACGCCGAGTCCGGCGCGGGCCGCCGCGATCAGGCCGTTGAGGCTGCCGCTCGTGCACGCGATCCGCCACTCGCGGCCCTGCCGCTCCAGCGCCTCCAGGGCGAGCGCCCGGGTGATGCCCGGCGGCGGATAGACGATCAGGGGGACAGGGCGGTCCGGGTCGAGGCGGAGGCGCTCCGCGCCGATCCACACCAGCCGGTCGTGCCAGACCAGTTCGCCGCGCGGGTCCTCCGGCCGCCGTTTGGCGAGGACCAGGTCCAGCTTCCCGGCCGCCAACTGCTCGTGCAGCGTGCCCGAGAGCTCCACGGTCAGCTCCAGGTCGACCTCGGGGTGGTCGTGGCGGAAGCGCTCCAGGATCTCCGGCAGCCGGGTCAGCACGAAGTCCTCCGACGCCCCGAAGCGCAACCGGCCGCGCAGCCGGGTACCCGTGAAGAACGCCGACGCCTGCTCGTGCACGTCCAGGATGCGGCGCGCGAAGCCGAGCATCGCCTCGCCGTCCTCCGTCAGCTCCACCGAGTGGGTGTCCCGGGTGAACAACTGCCGCCCGGCCGCCTCCTCAAGACGCCGTACGTGCTGACTGACGGTCGACTGGCGCAGCCCGAGCCGCCGAGCGGCCTGGGTGAAGCTCAGGGTCTGCGCCACCGTCAGGAACGTACGCAACTGGGAAGGGTCGTACATGACCCCCACGTTATCGCGGTACGTGATGACAGTCAGAGCCGTATGCCGGATTCCCGATCGAGGGAGAGAGGAGGACGATGAGCGGGGGCCCCACGGCCCCGGTACCGCCGAGAGCACGACGAGTATGTGGAGCACTGTGAAACGCCTGCGATGGCCGAGTTGGATGCCGATCGACCCGTACATCCTGCTGCTCCTCGGGACGGTGGGCCTCGCCGCCCTCCTCCCGGCGCGCGGCACGGGTGCGGACGTCGCCTCCGGTGCCTCCACGGCCGCCATCGCCTTCCTCTTCTTCCTGTACGGCGCCCGCCTGTCCACCCGCGAGGCCCTGGACGGCCTCAAGCACTGGCGCCTGCACGTCACGGTCCTCGCCTGTACGTTCGTCGTCTTCCCGCTGCTCGGCACGGCCGCCCGCGGCCTCGTCCCGGTGCTGCTGACCCAGCCCCTCTACCAGGGCCTGCTCTTCCTCACCCTCGTCCCCTCGACGATCCAGTCCTCGATCGCCTTCACCTCCATGGCCCGCGGCAACGTGCCCGCCGCGATCTGCGCCGGCTCCTTCTCCTCCCTCGTCGGCATCGTCATCACGCCGCTGCTCGCCGCGGCCCTGCTCGGCAGCAGCGCGGGCGGCTTCTCGGCCGACTCGCTGGTGCAGATCGTGCTCCAGTTGCTGGTGCCGTTCGTCGCGGGGCAGTTGCTGCGGCGCTGGATCGGCGGCTTCGTCGCCCGGCACAAGAAGGTCCTCGGCCTCGTCGACCGCGGCTCGATCCTCCTCGTCGTCTACACCGCGTTCAGCGAGGGCATGGTCCAGGGCATCTGGCACCAGGTCAGCCCGCTCCGGCTGGCCGGACTGCTCGCCGTCGAGGCGGTACTGCTCGCCGTGATGCTCGCGCTGACCTGGTACGGGTCCAAGGCGCTCCGCTTCGGCCGCGAGGACCGCATCGCCATCCAGTTCGCCGGCTCCAAGAAGTCCCTCGCCTCCGGACTGCCCATGGCGAGCGTCCTGTTCGGCGCGCACGCCTCGCTCGCCGTGCTGCCCCTGATGCTCTTCCACCAGATGCAGCTGATGGTCTGCGCCGTCATCGCCAAGCGCCGCGCCCACGACCCCGAGCCCGGTGTCACGGCACCGGTTTCAGCCGCAGCGTCACGAACCGCGGTCGGTACAGGGACACGTTCCGGTTGAGCTGCGCGGCCGCGGCGGACGGGTCCAGCCAGTTCACGTCGTAGCTGAGCACCAGCCGCCGGCCGCCCAGGGCGGGGTGGACCTGCGGGTTGTAGGCCGCCACCTGCCCTTGCGGCAGCGCGGGAGTGAAGTCCTTCGTCGGCCCGTGCCAGGGCCCGCTCGGCTCGCACGCCCAGTACGAGGTGACGGTCGTCAGCCCCGCCGTCCCGGCCGCCATGGTGAACAGCACATACGTCCCGTCCGCCCGCACCACCGAGAACGCGCTGCCCACGCCCGTGCGCCTGCGTTCGTCGCCGAGCACCGCGGCCGGTCTCGCCCCGGCACGCCAGTCGGAGCCGTCCCAGTACTGCCAGGCTCCCGGCTCGCCGAGCCGGCCGTCCGGCACCCGCGCCGCGTACGCCGACGACACCGGCCGGGAGGCCGCCTGGCCGTCGTCGCCGCCGAAGACGTACGTCCACCCGTCCTCCTCGACGAGCGTCGTACCGAACAGCACCCGCCGGGACGGATCGGGGACCAGCTGCTGGTCCAGCACCTTGACGATCGACTCCACCCGCAGGTCGGGCAGCGACAGCGTGGCCACCTCGGTGGCCGTGGGCGTCCCGTAGATCCACGGCGCGGCCGCCGCCGTACGTACCCACAGCACCACCCGCAGGACCTGCTCCGACGACCCCGGCGACCGGGGCTCCACCCGGGCCGCCACCGGCCACCGCCACTGATTCGGCCCGGGGTCGGGGAACAGCGGCGCCGGGAGCGTGCTCTCCAGCCGCCCGTCCCGCATCAGCACCGCCGAGTTGCGCACCAGCGGCGCCGCCGTGTCCCGCCACGCGTACGACTCGCCGACCGGGTTGGGCGGCGCGTACACCTGCCCGAGATAGGTGTCCGAGAACAGCCACAGCACCCGCCCGTCCGGCAGCCGCACCGAGTGGGTGCCGTCGCCGCCGGTCCAGTCGTCGGCGCGGGTCGCGTCGTCGCCGTACCGGGCGAACTCGGAGGTGAGCCCCTCGTCCGCCGACCACGATCCGACGGTGCGCGGCACGCAGCCGCGCGCGTCCGGCCGGTCCTCGTCCTCGGGCAGGGCCGTGAGCAGCACGGCCCCGAGAACCAGGGCCAGCACCAGGCCGAGCCCCGTTCCCGTCCGCTGTCGTGCTCGTAGGTCGTCGGGCACCCACGGGACGTTAGTGGCCGGCGCTGACATGGTCCATGGGGCGGTCGGCGGGCAGGGTTCCGCGCGAGGGCTCGACGGCGCCCGGTCGTCAGGGGCGCAGTACGACCTTCCCGAGGTTGCTCCGCGACTCGATCACGGCGTGTGCCGCGGCCGCGTCCGTGAGCGCGAACTCCGCGTGCACGGCCGGCCTCAGGGCCCCTTCCTCGAACAGCCGCCACAGCTCCGCCCGCCACCGCTCGTACAGCTCCGGCTCCCCGCGCGCGATCCGCGCCATCTGGAAGCCGATCACCGACCTGGCGCCCACGAGCAGGTCGTACGCCTGGATGGTGCCGCCGCCCGAGCTGTACGCGACGAGCCGGCCACCGGGGGCGAGGGCGGCGAGGGCCGGGGTGAGCAGGTCGCCGCCGACCGCGTCCAGGGCGTAGTCGACGGGCTCGCCCCAGCGCTCATCGGCGTACCGGACGACCTCGTCGGCACCCAGGGACCGTACGAAGTCCGCCTTCGCCGCACTCGACACGGCCGCCACCACGCGGCCCGCGCCCCGCACCCGGGCCAGCTGCACGGCCAGGTGGCCGACGCCGCTCGCCGCGGCGGTGACCAGCGCGGCCTCACCCTTCGCGGGGCGCGCGGCAGCCAGCGCGCCGGACGCCACCAGCCCGCCGCGCACGAGCGCGACGGCGTCCACGGCGGAGGCGCCGGCGGGCACCGGCGAGGCCATGGCCTCGTGCAGCACCGCGTAGTCGGCGTAGCCGTGCCCGAAGCACAGTCCTGTCACCCGGTCGCCGGCGCGGAACCGGGTGACCTCGGCGCCGACCGCCACCACCTCCCCGGCGATCTCGCCGCCCAGCGGTATCGGCTCGGCGGCCTCGGTGACCTTGCGGACCACGGGGAGCGTGACGCCGATCGCCTGGCAGCGGACCAGGAGTTCGGCGGGACCGGGCTCCGGGACGGCGACCTGCTCCAGGAACAGGGGGCCACCGGTGGACTCGTACCGGATGCGGCGCATCGCACCTCCAGAGGTCGTGCAGGGCTCGCACAGGGGTCGTTGGGAGGCCCAACGGTATAGGGAAGGTCGTGGGGGCGTCCAATGATTTTCATAGGGATGACCCATGATTTTTTCGTTGGGGTGCCCCATGAATTTCTTGCTAGGCTGCGCCCATGTCCGAAGCCCCCCTCGCCGAGATCCGCTCCCTCCCCAGCTGGCTGCTCGGCCGGGCCGCCGCCCGGGGGCGGGCCCTGGTCGCCGACGAGCTGGCCGCCGAGGGGATCAAGATGTGGCACCACGTCGTGCTCTCCGCCGTCCGCGATCTCGCCCCCGTGGCCCAGGCCGACATCGGCCGTACCGTCGGACTCGACCCCAAGGACCTGGTGGGCGTTCTCAACGACCTCCAGGCCGAGGGACTCGTCGTCCGCGCCCTCGATCCGCGCGACCGCCGCAAGAACGCGGTCTCGCTCACCGACGCGGGCGCGCGGCTGCTGAAGCGCTGCGAGAAGGCCGCCCGGAAGGCCAACGACGAACTGCTGGCCTCGCTGTCACCGGCCGAACGCGACCATTTCATGGGCCTGTTGATCCGGATTTCCGGTACGGAGGGCTGACGGCAGATAACGTTCCGTCATGACCGCACCCCTCGCGCTCGACCCCGCGCGCAGCGCCCTCGTCCTCGTCGATCTGATGGACCGGATCGTCGCGCTGCCCCTGGAGCCCCGCAAGGGCACCGAAGTCCTCGGCACCGCCCAGGAGTTGGCGACCTCCTTCCGTTCGGCGGGCGCCCATGTCGTCCTCGTCCGCGTCGAGCGCCCCGGCGTCCCCGAACAGCCGCCCGGCAGCGCGCTGGTGGCCGGCCTGGCCGGGGACGGCGACATCGAGGTCGTGAAGCGCACCATCGGCGGCTTCCAGGGCACCGGCCTTGACGAGCGGCTGCGCGAACGGGGTGTCACCACCCTGGTGTTCGGCGGCATCGCCACCAACCTGGGCGTGGAGTCCACGGCCCGGGCCGCCGGCGACCTCGGCTACGACCTGGTCTTCGTCGAGGACGCGATGGCCGCGCTCACGGCGGCGGAGCACGACGCGTCGGTACGGCTGGACTTCCCCCGCCTCGGCACGGTGGTGCACTCGGCGGAGGTCCACTTCACGGCGTCCTGAACGTCCCGGTCACCTCCGGGGCGGCGTGAACGCCGGGTTCACCCCTGGGCGGGCGCGGCCTGGAGGGCGATGCGCTCCTCACCCGCGTACACGTTCATGGACCGGCCCCGCAGGAACCCCACCAGCGTCAGCCCGGTCTCCGCGGCCAGGTCCACGGCCAGCGAGGACGGGGCGGAGACCGCCGCCAGCACCGGGATGCCCGCCATCACGGCCTTCTGCGCCAGCTCGAAGGAGGCCCGGCCGGACACCAGCAGGATCGCCTGCGACAACGGCAGGGCGCCGCTCTGCAACGCCCGCCCCACCAGCTTGTCGACCGCGTTGTGCCGCCCGACGTCTTCCCGGATGTCCAGCAGCTCCCCGTCCCCGCCGAACAGCGCGGCGGCGTGCAGGCCCCCGGTCCGGTCGAACACCCGCTGTGCCGCGCGCAACCGGTCGGGGAGGCTCGCGAGCAGCTCGGGGTCGACCCGGACCGGGGGAGTGTCGGAGATGGGCCAGCGTGCCGTGGTCCGCACCGCGTCCAGGCTCGCCTTGCCGCACAGCCCGCAGGACGAGGTCGTGTACACGTTCCGTTCGAGGGTGATGTCCGGGATCTTGACGCCCGGCGTGGTCCGTACGTCGACCACGTTGTAGGTGTTGGAGCCGTCGACCGTGGCGCCCGCGCAGTACACGATGTTCTGGAGGTCGCCCTGCTCGGCCAGGACCCCCTCGCTGACGAGGAACCCCGCGGCCAGCGCGAAGTCGTCGCCGGGGGTGCGCATGGTGATCGCGAGGGGTTTGCCGTTGAGCCGGATCTCCAGTGGCTCCTCGGCGACGAGCGTGTCGGGCCGGGTGGAGACCGCCCCGTCGCGGATGCGGATCACCTTGCGTCGTTCCGTGACTCGTCCCATGGCTGATCAGTCCCGGTTCTGTATGTACTGGTGGCCGAAGCGGCCCTTGATGCGGAGAGGGCCGCGGGTCACCGGGCCGTCGTGCGGGGAAGTGACCTTCACGATCTCATTGTCCTGCACGTGCCGGGTCGGCCGGCAGCCCCCTCCGCAGTGGCCGCACACCGTGTTCGTGGTGGTCTGTGCCGGTTCATCCCCCCATGTCCGGCATTCGTTCACGCGGCGGTCTGGTGGGCCAGGAGGTCGCTGAGGGCGTGGATGGTGGTGAGGGTGGGCGCGGGGGTGTGGGTGAGGGCGGCGAGTTCGAGGACGGCGGTGAGGAGGACGTCGAGTTCGAGGGGTTTGCCGGCTTCGAGGTCCTGGAGGGTGCTGGTGCGGTGGTCGCCGACCTTTTCGGCGCCGGCGAGGCGGCGTTCGATGGTGATGTCGGGGTGGCAGTCGAGGGCTGCGGCGACGGCCAGTGTCTCTTCCATCATCTGCTGGATGACGTGGCGGGTGCCGTGGTGGTGGCACATCTGCCGCATGGTGGCGCGGGCGAGGGCGCTGATGGGGTTGAAGGAGATGTTGCCCAGCAGTTTGAGCCAGATGTCGTTGCGGAGGTCGGGTTCGACGGGGCATTTCAGCCGGCCGGCCTGCATGGCCTGGCTGAAGTCCTTGCAGCGAGGAGAGATGCTGCGGTCGGGTTCGCCGATGGAGAAGCGGGTGCCTTCCAGGTGGCGGACCACCCCCGGGGCTTCGAGCTCGGTGGCCGCATAGACGACGCAGCCGATGGCCCGCTCCGGGGAGAGGACCGCACTGACCGCCCCGCCGGGATCGACGCTCTCCAGCCGGCGGCCGTCGTGGGGTCCGCCGTGCTGATGGAAGTACCACCAGGGGATGCCGTTCTGGGCGGCGATCACGGCGGTGGTGTCGTGGAGGAGAGGCTTGATGAGCGGCCCGCACGCCGCGTACGAAGTGGCCTTCAGCCCCAGGAACACATAGTCGACCGGGCCGATCTCCGCCGGGTCGTCGGTGGCGTGTGCCCTGGCGGTGAAGTCACCGCGGGGAGAGAGGACTTGGACGCCGTGTCGCCTCATGGCCGCGAGGTGCGGTCCACGGGCTATCAGATGCACGTCGGCGCCTGCGCGGTGCAGGGCGGCGCCGACGTAGGCGCCGATGGCTCCGGCGCCGAGGACTGCGACTTTCATGCTGGGCGAGCTCCGTTCGGTCGAGGGTGTACCGCGGAACCGTCGAAGTATGTCGACGACATATTGTCTACAGTATGTAACTCGGAGCGGCAAGGGTCCGTGCGGCAGCCGGCCGCTGTCGACCGCGCCCGGAAACCGGGTGGGCCGACCGTTCGGCGCGCCCCGCATACCGCTCATCGCATACGGTCGACGTGCCGCCTTCTCAACTCCCGTCCATCTCCCTACTGTCCGGGATCATGAGTCCCCCTGTCGCACCGGCCGGCTGGAGCCGCTGGCTCGTTCCCCCCGCCGCCCTCTCGGTCCACCTCTCCATCGGCCAGGCCTACGCCTGGTCCGTGTTCAAGCCGCCTCTGGAGTCCGCGCTCGGTCTGAGCGGCACCCAGAGCGCCCTGCCCTTCCAGCTCGGCATCGTCATGCTCGGCCTGTCCGCCGCCTTCGGCGGCACGCTCGTGGAGCGCAACGGGCCGCGCTGGGCGATGACCGTCGCGCTCGTCTGCTTCTCGTCCGGGTTCCTGCTCTCCGCGCTGGGCGCGGCCACCGAGCAGTACTGGCTGATCGTCTTCGGCTACGGCTTCGTCGGCGGTATCGGCCTCGGCATCGGCTACATCTCGCCCGTCTCCACCCTGATCAAGTGGTTCCCCGATCGGCCCGGCATGGCCACCGGCATCGCCATCATGGGCTTCGGCGGCGGCGCGCTGATCGCCTCGCCCTGGTCGGCGCAGATGCTGGAGTCGTTCGGCTCCGACAGCTCCGGGATCGCGCTGGCGTTCCTCGTGCACGGGCTGTCGTACGCCGTCTTCATGACGCTCGGCGTGCTGCTCGTCCGGGTACCGCGTACCGAGAAGCCGGTGGAGGGGGCGCCGAGTGTCCTCTCCGGGCCGCAGGTCTCGGCGCGCAGTGCCGTGCGCACCCCGCAGTTCTGGTGTCTGTGGGTCGTGCTCTGCATGAACGTGACCGCGGGCATCGGCATCCTGGAGAAGGCCGCTCCGATGATCACGGACTTCTTCAAGGACAGTTCGACAACGGTGTCAGCGTCCGCCGCGGCCGGTTTCGTCGCGCTGCTGTCGGCGGCCAACATGGCGGGCCGGATCGGCTGGTCGTCCACGTCGGACCTGATCGGCCGCAAGAACATCTACCGCCTCTACCTGGGCGCGGGCGCGCTGATGTACCTGCTCATCGCGCTGGTCGGCGACTCGTCCAAGCCGCTGTTCGTGCTCTGCGCCCTGGTGATCCTCTCCTTCTACGGCGGTGGCTTCGCCACGATCCCGGCCTATCTCAAGGACCTCTTCGGGACGTATCAGGTCGGCGCCGTCCACGGGCGGCTGCTCACCGCCTGGTCCACGGCCGGCGTGCTCGGGCCGCTGATCGTGAACTGGATCGCCGACCGGCAGGAGGAGGCCGGCAAGAGCGGTTCCTCCCTCTACACCCTGTCCCTGTTCATCATGATCGGGCTGCTGGCGGTCGGGTTCGTCGCCAACGAGCTGGTCCGGCCCGTCCACTCCCGTCACCACATCCCCGCACCGAGGGAGGCCGCCGATGTCGCAGAACGACAGCAGTCCGCAGAGTCCGCCTGACCGGCGGCCGCTGATCGCCTTCGCCTGGCTGTGGGTGGGGGCCCCGCTCGCCTACGGGGTGTACGAGCTCGTACAGAAGGCGACGCAGCTGTTCACCGGGTGACTGTTCGGTAGGTGTTCGGGCGTCCGAGGGGCTGACGGAAGCCGACAACCCGGGCGCCCGATTCCTGTCGCCTTACCTGACGCCGTACCCGTGAGTCACTCACCAGACTGGTTGGGGCCTGCCCGGTGGACCACGTGGGAGGAAAGCAGCGGCGCCTTGTCGGCACAGGTGAGCGGGGTCTGGTGCGTGCAGCTGCAAGGCGGAGGAGGGAGTCGACGCGGAGCGTCGGCGACCGACGACAACGCGGCAGATGGGCGTGCCGACCCCGCGTCTCCCGCGTGGTCCATCGGGTAGGCCCCGATCCCGCTACCCAAGGCTAACGAGGGGGACCCCCCATGAACGGCTCGCGTATCGCCGCCGTCGGTCACTATCAGCCCGCCAAGGTGCTCACCAACGAGGACCTGGCGGGCATGGTGGACACCAGTGACGAGTGGATCAGGAGCCGGGTGGGCATCCGTACGCGGCACATCGCCGGGCCCGACGAGCCCGTCGACGAGCTGGCCGCGCACGCCGCCGCCAAGGCGCTCGCCGCCGCCGGGCTGGTGCCCGGTGACATCGACCTGGTCCTGGTGGCCACGTCGACGGCCGTCGACCGGTCCCCGAACATGGCCGCCCGGGTCGCCGCCCGGCTCGGCATCCCCTCGCCGGCCGCGATGGACGTCAACGTGGTGTGCGCGGGTTTCACCCATGCGCTTGCCACCGCCGATCACACCGTGCGGGCCGGGGCGGCGACGCGGGCGCTCGTCATCGGTGCCGACAAGATGTCCGAGGTCACCGACTGGACCGACCGCACGACCTGTGTCCTCGTCGGGGACGGGGCGGGGGCCGCGGTCGTCGAGGCGTGCCCGCCGGGCGAGGAGGCCGGTATCGGGCCGGTGCTGTGGGGGTCGGTGCCCGAGATGGGGCACGCGGTGCGCATCGAGGGGCAGCCCGCGCGGTTCGCCCAGGAGGGGCAGAGCGTGTACCGGTGGGCGACCACCCAGCTGCCGCCGATCGCCCGCAGGGCCTGCGAGAAGGCGGGGCTCGCGCCCGAGGACCTCGCCGGGGTCGTGCTGCACCAGGCCAATCTGCGGATCATCGAGCCTCTCGCCCAGAAGATCGGCGCCGTCAACGCGGTCGTGGCCCGCGATGTGGCCGAGTCCGGCAACACGTCGGCCGCCAGCATTCCGCTCGCCTTCTCCAAGCTGGTCGAGCAGGGGGCGCTGTCCTCGGGGGACCCGGTGCTGCTGTTCGGGTTCGGCGGGAACCTGTCGTACGCGGGGCAGGTCGTGCGGTGCCCGTGACGGGAGCCGTGACAGGGAGCCGGGGGCGGGGAAATCCGTGATAGGGCGGGATGCGCCGTAGACTGTAGACGAAAGCCAATTCATACTGGCTTTCGGCTGCAAGTGCCCGCGCTGCCCGGAGGGACGGACCGATGTTGTCGACGACTGGCCTGCCACAGGGTGCGGTACCCAAGCTCGAACGTCCCGGCCCGCTGCGCGACCGTGTCTACGAGGCGCTCCTCGAACTCATCACCACCCGCGCTCTCCAGCCCGGCCAGCACCTGGTGGAGAGCGAGCTCGCCGGGCACCTGGGCGTCTCGCGCCAGCCGGTGCGCGAGGCGCTGCAACGGCTCAACACCGAAGGATGGGTCGATCTGCGCCCGGCGCAGGGCGCGTTCGTGCACGAGCCCACCGAGGAAGAGGCTGACCAACTCCTCACCGTACGCACGCTGTTGGAGGCCGAGGCGGCCCGGCTCGCCGCGGTGAACGCGGACAGTGCCGGTGTCGCGGCCCTGCGGGACATCCTGACGGAGGGCCTGGCGGCCGTCGCCGCGGACGACGTGGACGCGGCCGTCGTCCTCAACGCCCGTTTCCACGCCACGGTCATGCGGCTGGCGGGCAACGCGGTCCTCGCGGAGCTGGCCGCCCAGGTCGACCGGCGGGTCCGCTGGTACTACACGCCGGTGGCGCGGCAGCGCGGACAGCAGTCCTGGATCGAGCACCGCGACCTGATCGCCGCGATCGAGGCGCGGGACGAGGCGCTGGCGACCCGCCTGATGCGCGAACACACGGAGCACACCCGCCGCTCGTATCACGCCCGCGCCAAGTCGTAGGTATCCGACGGGGGTTGGGGCGGGGCTCCGGGCGGGGCGGGGCTCCGGTCCATACCCGCGCCGAGTACTGAGGCCTCATTCCGGGGTTGCTACGGCCCTCACCCCAACCCGCGCCACCTCCCGGCCCTTCTCGCCCCATCGCGCCTCCACCGCCAGCATCGTCACCAACACCGCCACCAGGGCGAGGAGTTCGACCACCGCCGAGGTGCGCACGCCCAGCAGGGCCGCCGTCAGGGCCACCGGCGCGGCCGTCGCGCGGAAGCGGACGGGGTGCAGGCGCAGGGTCGCGCGGAAGGCCACGTCGCCGGCGAGGAAGAGGGCGACGCCGCCCGCGAGGGCCAACGCCGGGCCGGTGTGGAGGTGTTCGGTGAGGTGGCCGAGGGTCTTCTTCACGCCCGCCGCGAGGAAGGCGATGCCGAGCAGCATCGGCAGGAAGGCGTAGTAGTACGCGTTCATCGCCAGCCGGAAACGGGCCGCCGCGGGCGTGGCGCGGAACACCTCCTCGGCCCGTTCCTCGTCCCGGACGAAGTACGTCCACCACAGCGCGGTCGCCAGCGCGAGTGCCAGGAACGCCCCGCCGAACAGGCCCGCGGTGAGCGGCAGATCGCCGATGCCGATGCCGATCGCGATGACGGACTCGCCGAACGCGACGATGAGCAGCAGCCCGTGCCGCTCCACGAAGTGCGCGGGGTTCAGACTGCCGAGCTGGGCGCGCAGCGCCTCGGGAGTGCGGCCGTCCGCCCGGCCGGGACCGCGCTCGGCGATGTACGGCGTCACGAATTGCAGGGCCAGCGCGAGAACCCACAGCCCGTCCGCGGCCAGGCCGTCCAGCAGGCCCGCGACCGTCACCGAGACGCCGGCGAGCCCGTTCGGGACGCCGTACCAGATCGAGTCCCGCCCGTGGCTGCGGGTGTAGAGCGCGGTGTGCACGACGACCACCAGCAGGAAGCCGAGCCCGAAGACCACGCCGGTGTCGTCGAAGACGCGGGGGATCGCCAGCGCGCAGACCATGAACCCGCCCATGCCGAGCATGAGCCCCAGCCGCCGTGCCGGGCGGTCCGGCGGGACCTGGTTGGTGAGGTACGCGTAGGCGCCGTACATCCAGAACAGCACGAGGAAGATGAGCGCGACGCGTCCGGCCGTGGCGAAGGACAGGTCACCGGCGAGCAGCACGGTGAGCTGGGTGAGGGTGAAGACGAAGACGAGGTCGAAGAACAGCTCGAGCGTCGTGACCCTGCGGTCCGGTTCCCGGTCCGGTTCCTCCGTGGTGGCATGCATGTGGTCCCCCTGTATCGACGTTGATCAGATCGTATGGGGGGCGCTCCGCCGAGCGGCGCTGGTGGGGGCGGGGGGTGTGCCTTTGTCCTGTGAGTGGAAGAAGTCGACATCAATTCGTGCACAGCTTCTTCCCAGGTACGGCAGCCGCTGCTACGTTCCCCTCGAAAGCACGACGGCAGTCGGCCGGTCGAGGCGGGGAGGGGCATGTGAGACGTATGACGGCACGTCCCGCCAACACGCATCAGGCCCGGCTGCTCAAGCTGCTGCGCGACGGGGGTCCCAACTCCCGGGCGCAGCTGGGCGATCAGGTCGACCTGTCGCGGTCCAAGCTGGCCGTGGAGGTGGACCGGCTGCTGGAGACGGGCCTGGTCGTGGCCGACGGGCTGGCCGCCTCGCGCGGTGGCCGCCGGTCGCACAACATCCGGCTCAACCCGGGGCTGCGGTTCCTCGGTGTCGACATCGGTGCGACCTCGGTCGATGTCGCCGTCACCAACGCGGAGCTGGAGATCCTCGGCCATCTCAACCAGCCCATGGACGTCCGTGAGGGCCCGGTCGCGGTCTTCGAGCAAGTCCTGTCCATGGCGGCGAAGTTGAAGGCGACCGGGCTGGCGGAGGGTTTCGACGGTGCCGGTATCGGTGTGCCGGGGCCGGTCCGCTTCCCGGAGGGTGTGCCGGTCGCGCCGCCGATCATGCCGGGCTGGGACGGTTTCCCGGTGCGGGAGGCGCTCAGTCAGGAGCTGGGCTGTCCGGTGATGGTCGACAACGACGTGAACCTGATGGCGATGGGGGAGCAGCACGCGGGTGTCGCCCGTTCCGTGGGTGATTTCCTGTGCGTGAAGATCGGTACCGGTATCGGCTGCGGCATCGTGGTCGGCGGGGGTGTCCATCGGGGTGTCACCGGCAGCGCCGGGGACATCGGGCACATCCAGGCCGTCCCGGACGGACGGCCCTGCGCCTGCGGCAACCGGGGCTGCCTGGAAGCCCACTTCAGCGGGGCGGCCCTCGCCCGGGACGCCGTGGAGGCGGCCCAACAGGGGCTGTCGGCGGAACTCGCCGGCCGGCTGGAGGCCAACGGCACCCTCACCGCCATCGACGTGGCCGCCGCGGCGGCCGCCGGTGACGCCACCGCCCTCGACCTGATCCGCGAGGGCGGCAACCACACCGGCCAGGTCATCGCCGGCCTGGTCAGCTTCTTCAACCCCGGCCTGGTGGTGATCGGCGGCGGCGTGACCGGCCTCGGCCACACCCTGCTGGCCGCGATCCGCACCCAGGTCTACCGCCAGTCACTGCCGCTCGCGACCGGCAACCTGCCCATCGTTCTGGGGGAGTTGGGCCCCACCGCCGGAGTCATCGGCGCGGCCCGGCTGATCAGCGACCACCTGTTCTCACCCGCGTAACCCACCTCGTCACGCGCCACTACCCACCTCGTCACGGGTCACCACCCACCTCGTCACGCGTCACTCCCGTACGACTCGCTGCTTCGCCCTGCCCCCGCACCCGCTGCTTCGCCCTGCCCTGAAACCGGCCCGCACGCCCGCCAAGGGGAACCCGCATGGCACCAGAACCTCCGCTGCTCACCATGTCCGGCATCACCAAGTCCTTCCCCGGAGTCCGCGCCCTCGACGGCGTCGACCTCGACGTCCAGGCCGGTGAAGTGCACTGCCTCCTCGGTCAGAACGGAGCCGGGAAGTCCACCCTCATCAAGGTGCTGGCCGGTGCCCACCAGCCCGACGACGGCGTGATCAGCTGGCGCGGCGAGCCGGTCACCCTGCGCTCGCCCATCGCCGCCATGCGCCTCGGCATCGCCACCATCTACCAGGAACTCGACCTGGTGGAGCATCTGTCCGTCGCCGAGAACGTCCACCTCGGCCATGAACCGACGGCCGCCGGCTTCGTCGTACGAAGGAGGAGCGCGCGGGCCTCGACGGCCCAGCTGCTGAAGCGGCTCGGGCACGCGGAGATCGATCCGGGGCGCCTGGTCGGCGAGTTGTCGGCGGCCCAGCAGCAGATCGTCTCCATGGCGCGGGCCCTCTCCCACGACGTACGGCTCATCGTCATGGACGAGCCGTCCGCCGCCCTCGACCCGGACGAGGTCGACAACCTCTTCCGCATCGTCGGCGACCTCACCGCGGACGGCGTCGCCGTCGTCTACATCTCCCACCGGCTGGAGGAGATCCGGCGCATCGGCGACCGGGTGACCGTACTGAAGGACGGCCGCGCCGTCGCCGGCGGACTGCCCGCGAAGACGACGCCGACCAGCGAGGTCGTGGCGCTGATGACGGGCCGCAACGTCGAGTACGTCTTCCCGGACCGGCCCACCGCCGCTCCCGAGGGCACACCGGTCCTGGAGGTGCGCGGGCTCGCCCGGGAGGGCGAGTTCGAGCCGCTCGACCTCACCGTGCACCCCGGGGAGATCGTCGGCCTCGCCGGACTGGTCGGCTCGGGGCGGTCCGAGATCCTGGAGACGATCTACGGGGCGCGGAAGCCCTCGGCCGGGCAAGTGAGCATCGACGGACGGCCGTTGAAGACCGGCAGTGTGCGCGCCGCCGTCCGCGCCGGACTCGGGCTCGCCCCCGAGGAACGCAAGGCGCAGGCCCTGCTGATGCTGGAGTCCGTCACCCGCAACGTCTCGGTCTCCTCCATGTCCCGCTTCTCGCGCGGCGGTTGGCTCGACCGGAGCGCCGAGCGGGGCGCGGCCCGGGCCGCCACCCGGGAACTGTCGCTGCGGCCCGACAACCCCGCCGTGCCGGTGCGCACCCTGTCCGGCGGCAACCAGCAGAAGGCCGTGCTGGCCCGCTGGCTGCTGCGCGGTTGCAAGGTCCTGCTGCTCGACGAGCCGACCCGGGGCGTTGACGTCGGCGCCCGCGCCGAGCTGTACGCGGTGATCCGCCGCCTCGCCGACGAGGGTCTGGCCGTGCTGCTGGTCTCCAGCGAGGTCCCCGAGGTGCTCGGCCTCGCCGACCGTGTCCTGGTGCTGCGCGAGGGCCGCGTCGTCCACACCGCCCCCGCCCGCGAGCTCGACGAACACCGCGTACTCGACCTCGTCATGGAAGGAAGTCCGGCGTCATGACGCAGCATGCCTCCCCACCCCGGGACGACACCGGCAAGGTGCCGTCGGCCGGTCAACCCCCCGTCTGGCGCGGCCTGTTCGCCCACGCCGACGTCCGTACCCTGTCCCTCCTCGGGGTGCTCGCCGCGCTGATCCTGGTCGGCGGCATCACCAAGCCGGACGAGTTCCTCGACACCCGCAACCTCCAACTCGTCCTCACCCAGGCCTCCGTGATCGGTGTCGTCACCGTCGGCATGACCTTCGTGATCATGTCGGGCGGCATCGACCTGTCCGTCGGCGCGATCGTCGCCCTCGCCTCCGTGTGGGCCACCACGGTCGCCACCCAGGAGTACGGCTTCGGCGGCATCCTCCTCACCGCCGTGCTCGTCGGCCTCGGCTGCGGCCTGGTCAACGGACTGCTCATCGCGTACGGCGGGATGGTCCCGTTCATCGCCACCCTCGCCATGCTCGCCTCGGCGCGCGGCCTCGCCCTCCAGATCACCGACGGCAAGACCCAGATCGTCACCGTCGACTCCGTCCTCGACCTCGGGCTGCGCGACGCGTACGTGCTGGGCATCCCGCCGCTCGTCATGGTCTTCGCCGTCGTCACCGTCATCGGCTGGCTGGTCCTCAACCGCACCACCTTCGGCCGCCGCACGGTCGCCGTCGGCGGCAACGCGGAGGCGGCCCGCCTGGCCGGCATCGACGTCCGCCGCCAGCGCCTCTACCTCTACCTGCTGTCCGGGCTGTGCTGCGGCATCGCCGCCTTCCTGCTGATCATCCTGTCCGGCTCCGGCCAGAACACCAACGGCAACCTCTACGAGCTCGACGCGATCGCCGCCGCGATCATCGGCGGCACGCTGCTCAGCGGCGGCCGCGGCACCATCACCGGCTCCGTGCTCGGGGTCCTGATCTTCACCACGATCACCAACATCTTCGCCCTGAACAACCTTCAGAGCGACGTCCAGCAGATCGCCAAGGGCGCGATCATCGTCGCCGCCGTGCTGGTCCAGCGCCGTACCGCAAGCACGACCTGAGGAAAGGGTTCACCGCCATGACACAGCTCCCCACACGCAGAGGACTGCTCTTCGGGGCCGCCGCCGTATCCGCGGGTGCCGTCCTCGCAGGTTGCACGAGTAACGACTCCGACGACGAACCGGCCGCGAACGACCAGCCGGCCGCCGACGACAAGCCCGGCAAGGCCGTCACCATCGGCTTCGCCGGCCCGCAGGCCGACCACGGCTGGCTCAACGCCATCAACGACAACGCCAAGAACCGGGCGAAGAAGTACTCCGACGTGACGCTGGAGATCACCGAGGGCTCCAACGACACCGCCGCACAGATCGGCCAGATCGAGACCCTCATCAACAAGAAGGTCGACGTCCTGGTGATCCTGCCCGCCGACGGCAAGGCCCTCACCCAGGTCGGCCTGAAGGCGATGCGCGCCGGGATACCCGTCATCAACCTCGACCGCATCTTCAACTCCCCGCAGGCCTACCGCTGCTGGATCGGCGGCGACAACTACGGCATGGGCCTCAACGCCGGGAACTACATCGGCGAGAAGCTCAAGGGGAAGTCGGACGCCCGGGTGATCGAGCTGGCCGGGCTGGACAACCTGGAGCTCACCCAGCAGCGCACCAAGGGCTTCGACGACGCCCTGAAGAACTACCCGAACGTCAAGAAGGTGGCACGCCAGGCCGCCGAGTTCACGGTGGAGTCCGGGCAGGCCAAGATGGCCCAGCTCCTCCAGGCCCAGTCGAACTTCGACGCCCTCTGGAACCACGACGACGACCAGGGCGTGGGCGCCCTGCGGGCCATCGAACAGGCCGGGCGCGACGACTTCCTGATGGTCGGCGGCGCGGGCGCCCTGTCCGCCTTCCAGGCCATCAAGAAGGACGACGGCGTCCTGAAGGCGACCGTCCTGTACCCGCCGACCATGGCCGCCTCCGCGATCGACCTCGCCCGTGCCCTCGGTCAGAGCAAGGGTGTCGGCGGCCTCGCCGAGTTCGAGATCCCGGCGTCGATCACGCTCTACTCGGCCGTCGTCGACAAGACCAACGTCGACCAGTACATGTCCACCGGCTTCAAGTGAGCCGCTCCGCCCGGCGGACCGGGGCCTGTCCGGCGGATCGGCGTGCCGAACCCCGCGTCCGCGGCCACGGCATGATCCGCCGGACCGGCCCCAGACGACTCCGCCGGGCGGACCGCACCCCCCACCGCGCCACGACGACGAGGAGGACATTGCGCATGGCACAGCCGCAGCAGTCAGAAGGAGAAGGCGCCGACAAGCCGCCGCTCCGCGTGGGCATGGTCGGCTACGCCTTCATGGGCGCCGCCCACTCCCAGGGCTGGCGCACCGCGGGTCGCGTCTTCGACCTGCCCCGGCAGCCGGTCCTGTCCGCGATCTGCGGGCGCGACCCGGACGCCGTGCGGGCGGCGGCCGACAAACACGGCTGGGCGGCGGCCGAGACCGACTGGCGTGCGCTGATCGCCCGCGACGACGTCGACCTCGTCGACATCTGCACCCCCGGCGACAGCCACGCCGACATCGCTGTCGCCGCCCTCGCCGCGGGCAAGCACGTGCTGTGCGAGAAGCCCCTGGCGAACTCCGTCGAGGAGGCCGAGAAGATGACGCGGGCGGCCGAAGAGGCCTTCGCACGCGGTCAGTTGGCGATGGTCGGCTTCAACTACCGCCGGGTGCCCGCCACCGCGCTCGCCCGGAACATGATCGCCGAGGGCCGTGTCGGAAAGCTGCGGCACGTGCGGGTGGCGTACCTCCAGGACTGGCTCGTGGACCCGGGGTTCCCGCTCACCTGGCGGCTGCGCAAGGAGTACGCCGGCTCCGGCGCGCTCGGCGACCTCGGCGCCCACATCATCGACCTCGCCCAGTACCTGGCGGGGGAGCGGCTGGCCGGGGTGTCCGCGATGACGGAGACCTTCGTGCACGAACGGCCCCTGCCGGCCGGCGGAGTGAAGGGCCTGTCGGCCGTGTCGGCCGGCGGAACCGCCCCGGTCACCGTCGACGACGCCGCCCTGTTCACCGCTCGCTTCGCCTCCGGTGCCCTCGCCACCTTCGAGGCCACCCGCTACGCCACCGGCCGCAAGAACGCCCTGCGCATCGAACTCAACGGTGACAAAGGCGCGTTGGCGTTCGACCTGGAACGCCTCAACGAGCTCTCGTACCACGACGGCACCGAACCCGGCACGCACGCCGGCTTCCGCCGCATCCTCGTCACCGAGCCCGACCACCCCTATCTGGAGGGCTGGTGGCCGCCGGGCCACGGCCTCGGCTACGAGCACAGCTTCGTCCATCAGGCCCGCGACCTCGTCCACGCCGTCGCCGAGGGCCGCCGCCCCGACCCGTCCTTCGCGGACGGGCTCCAGGTGCAGCGGGTGCTCGCCGCCGTGGAGGAGAGCGCGCAGAAGAACTCCGTCTACACGCCCATCGCCGTCTGAGGAGGGTTTTCCCCTATGCCGCGCCAGTTCACGCTCTTCACCGGTCAGTGGGCGGACCTCCCCCTGGAGGAGGTCTGCCGACTGGCCCGGGACTTCGGCTACGACGGTCTCGAACTCGCCTGCTGGGGCGATCACTTCGAGGTCGACAAGGCGCTCGCCGACCCCGGCTATGTGAAGTCGCGCCACCAACTCCTGGAAAAGTACGGCCTGAAGTGCTGGGCGATCTCCAACCACCTGGTCGGGCAGGCGGTCTGTGACGCCATCATCGACGAGCGGCATCAGGCGATCCTGCCGGGTGAGATCTGGGGTGACGGGGACGCGGAGGGGGTGCGGCAGCGGGCGGCGGCCCGGATCGCGGACACCGCGCGGGCCGCGGCCGCGTTCGGGGTGGACACGGTGATCGGGTTCACCGGCTCGGCGATCTGGCATCTGGTGGCGATGTTCCCGCCCGCGCCGGAGGCGATGATCGAGCGCGGCTACGAGGACTTCGCGGCCCGCTGGAACCCGATCCTGGACGTCTTCGACGCCGAGGGCGTGCGCTTCGCCCACGAGGTGCATCCCAGCGAGATCGCCTACGACTACTGGACCACTCAGCGCGCCCTGGAGGCGGTCGATCACCGGCCGGCGTTCGGGCTGAACTTCGATCCCTCGCACTTCGTGTGGCAGGACCTGGACCCGGTCGGCTTCCTGTACGACTTCCGCGACCGGATCTACCACGTGGACTGCAAGGAGGCCCGCAAGCGCCTGGACGGCCGCAACGGCCGGCTGGGCTCGCATCTGCCGTGGGGTGATCCGCGCCGGGGCTGGGACTTCGTCTCCGCCGGACACGGCGACGTGCCCTGGGAGGACGTCTTCCGGATGCTGCGCTCGATCGGCTACGGCGGGCCGATCTCGGTGGAGTGGGAGGACGCAGGCATGGACCGCCTCCAGGGCGCCCCCGAAGCGCTGCGCAGCCTCAAGGCGTACGACTTCGAGGCCCCGACCACCTCCTTCGACGCTGCCTTCGGCAACTGACTCTCCGTCCACGCTCTCCGGGATGACGGCGCATCCCGGCGCACCCGCACCCGCCCGTACAACCGGCCCCGTTCTGGAGGCATTTCGTGCACGGGAAACCCCGCACCACAAGATCCGACAGACCCGAGACCCACAGAGGACGCCTCACCTTTCGCAGGGCGGTGGCGTTCCTCGGCGGCGCCCTGCTGACGGGCGCGTCCCTCACGCTCACCGCCCCGCAGGCCGGCGCAGCCGTCGCCGAGCCCGCGCCGTCCTCGGTGGCCGCCGAGGACTTCCAGCAGGTCACCCTCGCCAAGGGGGAACCGGAGGTCGGCGAGCCCATGTCGCTCGCCGTCCTCCCGAACCGCTCGGTCCTGCACACCTCGCGCGACGGTGAGCTGCGGATGACGGACGCTGCGGGTACCACGCGCCTGATCGGCAAGCTCGACGTCTACTCCCACGACGAGGAAGGCCTCCAAGGCGTCGGCGTGGACCCGGACTTCACCACCAACCGGGCCATCTACCTCTACTACGCACCCCCGTTGAACACCCCCGCGGGCGACGCCCCCGAGACCGGCACCGCCGCCGACTTCGCCCCCTTCGACGGCGTCAACCGGCTCTCCCGGTTCACGCTGAACGCCGACGGCACCCTCGACAAGGCCAGCGAGAAGAAGGTCCTCGACGTCCCCGCCACCCGCGGCCTGTGCTGCCACGTCGGCGGCGACATCGACTTCGACGCGGCCGGCAACCTGTACCTGTCGACGGGCGACGACACCAACCCGTTCCAGTCCGACGGCTTCACCCCGATCGACGAGCGCGCCGGCCGCAACCCCGGCTTCGACGCCCAGCGTTCGGCCGGCAACACCAACGACCTGCGCGGCAAGATCCTGCGCATCAAGGTCGCCGCCGACGGCTCCTACACCGTCCCCGAGGGCAACCTCTTCGCCCCCGGCACGGAGAAGACCCGGCCCGAGATCTACGCCATGGGCTTCCGCAACCCCTTCCGCTTCAGCGTCGACAAGGCGACCGGCATCCTCTACGTCGGCGACTACGGTCCCGACGCGGGCGCCGCCGACCCGGCCCGCGGACCTGCGGGACAGGTCGAGTTCGCGCGCGTCACCGGCCCCGGCAACTTCGGCTGGCCGTACTGCACCGGCGACAACGATGCCTACGTCGACTACGACTTCGCCACCGGCACCTCCGGTGCGTCCTTCGACTGCGCCGCCCCGAAGAACACCTCCCCGCACAACACCGGCCTCACCGACCTTCCCCCGGCGCAGGCCGCCTGGATCCCCTACGACGGCGGCTCCGTACCGGAGTTCGGCACCGGCTCCGAGTCCCCGATGGGCGGCCCGGTCTACCACTACGACGCCTCCCTCGACTCGCCCGTGAAGTTCCCCGAGGCCTACGACGGCGACTTCTTCGCCGGGGAGTTCGGCCGCCGCTGGATCAAGCGCATCACCAGCGACGCCTCCGGCACCGTCCAGTCGATCAACGACGTGCCGTGGACCGGCACCCAGGTGATGGACATGGCCTTCGGCCCCGACGGCGCGCTGTACGTCCTCGACTACGGCGTCTCCTGGTTCGGCGGCGACGAGAACTCCGCCCTGTACCGCATCGAGAACGCCACCGACGGCCACTCGCCCGTCGCCCGGGCCGCCGCGAACCGCACCTCGGGGCAGGCGCCGTTGAAGGTGCAGTTCTCCTCCGCGGGCACCTCCGACCAGGACGGCGACGCCCTCACGTACAGCTGGGACTTCGGCGACGGCGGCACGTCCACGGCGGCGAACCCGACCCACAAGTACACGAAGAACGGCACCTACACCGCGACCCTCACCGCCAAGGACGCCTCCGGGCGCACCGGCAGCGCGAGCGTGCAGGTCGTCGTCGGCAACACCGCGCCCAAGGTCACCCTTGAACTCCCGCGCGACGGGCAGCTGTTCAGCTTCGGCGACGCCATCCCGTTCAAGGTGAGGGTCACCGACCCGGAGGACACGGCCATCGACTGCTCCAAGGTCACGGTCACCTTCGTCCTCGGCCACGACAGCCACGGCCACCCGGTCACCTCCGCCAACGGCTGCACCGGCACCATCCAGACCAGCGCCGACGGCGGCCATGACGAGGACGCCAACATCTTCGGCGTGATGGACGCCGAGTACACCGACGGCGGAGGCGGCGGCCAGACCGCCCTCACCACCCACGACCAGAGCGTGCTTCAGCCCCGGCACCGCCAGGCCGAGCACTTCGGCACCAGCAGCGGCATCTCGGTGATCGCCAAGTCCGCGGCGCACGGCGGCAACACCGTCGGCGACATCGACAACGGCGACTGGATCGCGTTCACGCCGTACGTGCTGAGCAACGCCAAGTCCGTCACGGCACGCATCTCGTCCGGCGGCGCGGGCGGCACGCTCGAAGTCCGTGCGGGGTCCTCGACCGGCACCCTGCTCGGCACGGCGACCGTGCCCGTGACCGGCGGCTGGGAGAACTTCCAGGACGTCACCGCCGACCTGTCCCGCGCGCCCCGCGGAACGACCTCGCTCTACCTCGTCTTCAAGGGCAGCACCGGAAACGGCGCCCTGTTCGACGTGGACGACTTCACCTTCACCACCGGCTGAGAGGAGGAACACACGATGCGCGCAACCACACGTACAGCGACCGCAGTTGCGGGAGCCGCGGTGCTCCTGGGCTGTGTTTCCGGCCCGGCCGCCTCACAGGGCGGCGACGACGGCAAGCGAGTCCTGGTCTTCTCCAAGACAGCCGGCTTCCGGCACGACTCCATCCCCGAAGGCATAGCGGCCGTGCGGCAGCTCGGCGAGAGCAACGGTTTCACCGTCGACGCCACCGAGGACGCCGCCGCCTTCACCTCCCGCAACCTGCGCCGCTACGACGCGGTCGTCTTCCTGTCCACCACCGGCGACGTCCTCGACGCCGCCCAACAGACCGCCTTCGAGGGCTACATCCGGCACGGCGGCGGCTACGTCGGCATCCACGCCGCCGCCGACACCGAGTACGACTGGGCGTTCTACGGCGGGCTCGCCGGCGCCTACTTCCAGTCGCACCCGGCGATCCAGCCCGCCACGGTCACCGTCGAGGACAGCGCCCACCCCGCCACCTCGGGCCTGGCACGGACCTGGAACCGGACCGACGAGTGGTACAACTACCGCTCCAACCCCCGGGAGAAGGCCCACGTCCTCGCCTCCCTCGACGAGTCCTCGTACACCGGCGGCACCATGAACGGCGACCATCCGATCGCCTGGTGCCAGAACTACCAAGGCGGACGCGCCTTCTACACCGGCGGCGGCCACACCAAGGAGTCGTACGCGGACCCGCTGTTCCGCCGGCACCTCGCGGGCGGCATCCGCTACGCGATCGGCGACGCCCAGGCCGACTGCCGCCCGGAGAACGGCTACCGGCCGCTGTTCGACGGCACATCTCTGGATGGCTGGCAGCAGGCGGGTCCGGGCTCCTTCACCCTCTCCGACGACGGCACGCTCACGTCGTCGGGCGGGATGGGCATGCTCTGGTACGCCGCGTCGGGCTTCACCTCGTACTCCCTGAAGCTCGACTGGAAGATGGCCGGCGACGACAACTCCGGTGTGTTCGTGGGCTTCCCGCCCTCGGACGACCCGTGGTCCGCCGTGAACAACGGCTACGAGATCCAGATCGACGCCACCGACATGCCCGAGAAGACCACGGGCTCCGTCTACGGCTTCCGCTCCGCCGACCTCAAGAAGCGTGACCGCGCGCTCAACCCGCCGGGGGAGTGGAACACGTACGAGATCCGCGTGGAGGGCGAACGACTCCGCGTCTGGCTCAACGGCGTGAAGATCAACGATTTCACCAACACCGACCCGGCCCGGAGCCTGCGTGACGGACACATCGGCATCCAGAACCACGGCGCCGACGACCAGGTGTCCTTCCGGAACGTCCGGATCAAGGAGCTGCCCGTGAAGGCCTCGACCTCACAGGGCGACTGAGCGGCGGTGGGCGGGGGACGCCGGACCCCCGCCCACCGTCTTCCCACCTTCCCGCCTTCCCGACACGTCTTCCCGTCGGGGAGTTCATCGGTGACGCGTACGACAAGGAGGCTGCCCATGTCCGCGCCCGTTTCCCCATCCCGTGTCGGCGTCTGCGAGCCGGGCCGAGCCGGGCTCCTGGGAGAGGCGCAGTGAAGCCGGGGCGTGCTGTGGGTTCCCGACGGCCGGCCCGTGCCCGTGCCCGTGCCCGTGCCTGGGCCGAACTCCTGCGGCTGCCCGCCCTGTTCACCGTCCCCGGCGACGTCCTGGCCGGTGCTGCGGCCACCTCCGCCCGCGTCAACTCCCGCACTCTGCTGGCCATCGGCTCCTCCCTCTGCCTTTACGAGGCCGGCATGGCCCTCAACGACTGGGCGGACCGGACGGAGGACGCGGCCGAGCGCCCCCACCGGCCGATCCCGTCCGGCCGTGTCCGACCGGCCGAGGCACTGACGGCCGCCTGCGCCCTCACGGCGGCCGGACTGAGCCTCGCCGCCCGCGCCGGCCGCCCCGCCCTCGCGGTGGCCGCACCCCTGGCCACCACGGTGTGGGCCTACGACCTCGCCCTGAAGCACACCCCCGCGGGCCCCCTCGCCATGGCCGCGGCCCGTGGCCTCGACCTGCTCCTGGGGGCCGCGGCCACGACCGGCCGCGCCCGTGAGGCCATCCCCTCCGCCGCCCTGCTCGGCACCCACACCCTCGCGGTGACCACCGTCTCCCGCCAGGAGACCCGGAACGGCTCCCCCCTGCCGCCGCTGGCCGCCCTGGCCGCAACGGCCCTGCTGACCCACCTGATCGCCCCGCGTCTCCCGGCAGGCCGAGGAACAGCAGCCGCCTTCGGCCTGCCGGGCACCACGGCCTCGGGCCCGATCGACTCCGACCTGAGTGACCTGAGCCCCCTCACCACACCGGCCACCGCTCAGGCCGCCCGCCGTCGCCCGCCCGAAACTCCGGTCGGCGCCGCTGCCTCGCGCGCGGCCCCGGGCATCCTGCGTGGCCTGCGCACGGTCCCGGCCGACCCCCCACTCCTGCGCGGCACCCCTGCCACCACCCGCGGCTTGCCCGCCACCTCGGCCACCACCCGCGGCTTGCCGGCCACCCAGGCCACCGCAACCCCGGCCACCGCCCTACGTATCTCCACCGCCGCCCTCCGCACCACCCTCTCCGCCGCCTACGCCGCCACCGTCGTCCGCCCCTACTTCCACGCCGCCCTCAATCCCTCCCCTCCACTCACCCAACGCGCCGTCGGCAGCGGCATCCGCGCCACCATTCCCCTCCAGGCCGCTCTCGCCGCCCGCTCCGGAGCCCGGACCGGTGCCCTGCTCGTCGCCGCACTCGCCCCGCTCGGCAGGAAGTTCGCGAGAAAAGTGAGCGTCACATGACCCGCACCGTCCCCGGCGCCCACCGGCCCCGTACCCCCCTCCGTTTCGGCTACGGCACCAACGGCCTCACCGACCTCCGTCTCGACGACGCCCTCGGCCTGCTCGCCGACCTCGGCTACGACGGCGTCGGTCTGACCCTCGACCACATGCACCTGGACCCGCTCGCCCCCGACCTGGCCGCCCGCACCCGAAGCGTCGCCCGGCGACTCGGGGCACTCGGGCTGGGCGTCACCGTGGAGACCGGGGCCCGTTACGTCCTCGACCCGCGCCGCAAGCATGGCCCGTCCCTCCTGGACGCGGACCCCGAGGACCGCGCCCGCCGCGTCGACCTCCTCGTCCGCGCCGTCCAGGTCGCCGCCGACCTGGGCGCCCACGCCGTGCACTGCTTCAGCGGGATCACCCCGGCCGGCACCGACACCGACCTGGCGTGGAAGCGGCTCGCCGAGGCGCTGACCCCGGTCCTGGACGCCGCGACCGCCGCCGGCGTGCCGCTCGCGATCGAACCCGAACCCGGCCATCTCCTCGCCACCCTCGCCGACTTCCACCGGCTCCGCCGGCTGCTCGACGACCCGGAGCCGCTGGGCCTGACCCTAGACATCGGCCACTGCCAGTGCCTCGAACTCCTCCCTCCCGAGGCCTGCGTACGCGCCGCCGCCCCCTGGCTGCGACACGTCCAGATCGAGGACATGCGCAGGGGCGTCCACGAACACCTCCCCTTCGGAGACGGGGAGATCGACTTCCCGCCCGTCCTCGCCGCCCTGGCCGACACCGGCTACCGGGGACTCACCGTCGTCGAACTGCCCCGGCACTCCCACGCCGGCCCCCACTACGCCGAGCAGTCCCTCCCGTTCCTCCACACGGCAGCCGCCCCCACCACCTCCTCCGATCCCGTACCACGTCCCGGCGATCCCTCCGCCACCCCAGAAGGGAGCACCCCATGAGCCGCATCAGCCCCATGAACCCCGCGGGCACCGCCAACAGCGACAGCCCCGTGGCCGCCACCGACAGCCCCGTGGACGCCACCGACAGCGTCCGTCCCGTGGACGGCGTCGACAACGCCAGCTCTGTCGACAACGCCAGCTCTGTGGACGCCGTCGACAGCGACGACCTCGCCCGCGTCCACCCCGCCGACCTCCACAGCCGCCTTGACTCCCACCTCACCGGAGCCGCCCGTGCCTGGCTCGACCAGGCCCTCGACGAGGCCGGCACCCATCCCGGCACGCACGGCCCCATCTCCGTGTGGGAGTTGCGGCTGGCCGAGGCGGGGCGGCGCTGCGGTGCCGAGCACGCCGACGCCGCCCGCGTCCTGATCCTGCACGCGGCCCGCGCCGACGCCGCCGCCCTCACCCGCGTCTACCAGCAGGGCACGGCCGCCGAACGCCGCGCCGTCCTGCACGCCCTGCCCCACCTCGTGCCGGGCCCGGACGCGCTCCCGCTCGTCGAGGACGCGCTGCGCACCAACGATACCCGGCTCGTCGCCGCCGCCGTCGGCCCGTACGCGGCCCGGCACCTCGACCCCCACCAGTGGCGGCACGCCGTACTGAAATGCCTGTTCACCGGCGTGCCCGTCGCGGCGGTGGCCGAACTGGACCGGCGCGCCCACGCCGACGCCGAACTCGCCCGCATGCTCGGCGACTACGCCGCCGAACGCACCGCCGCGGGCCGTTCCGTGCCCGCGGACCTGCACCGGGTGCTGACCCTGACCGACCCCACGGCCACCCCACCCGCACCGGCCACCGCACCCGCACCGGCACCGGCCACCCCACCCGCACCGGCCACCGCCCCTGGCCCGCGCGGCACCGACGGCGAGGAGTCCTGATGCGCATCTTCGACCCCCACATCCACATGACCTCCCGCACCACCGACGACTACGAGGCCATGCACGCCGCAGGCGTCCGCGCCGTCGTCGAACCGTCCTTCTGGCTCGGTCAGCCCCGCACCTCGCCCGCCTCCTTCCTCGACTACTTCGACGCCCTCCTCGGCTGGGAGCCCTTCCGCGCCGCCCAGTACGGCATCGCCCACCACTGCACGCTCGCCCTCAACCCCAAGGAGGCCAACGACCCGCGCTGCGTGCCCGTCCTCGACGAACTGCCCCGGTATCTCGTCAAGGACCAGGTCGTCGCCGTCGGCGAGATCGGCTACGACTCCATGACCCCCGCCGAGGACACCGTCCTCGCCGCCCAGCTCCAGCTCGCCGCCGACCACGCACTGCCCGCCCTCGTCCACACCCCGCACCGCGACAAGCTCGCCGGTCTGCGCCGCACCCTCGACGTCGTCCGGGAGTCGGCACTGCCCCCGGAGCACGTCCTTCTCGACCACCTCAACGAGACCACCGTCAAAGAGGCCAAGGACAGCGGCGGCTGGCTCGGGTTCTCCGTCTATCCCGACACCAAGATGGACGAGGAACGGATGGTCGCGATCCTCCGGCAGTACGGCTCCGAGAAGGTGCTCGTGAACTCCGCCGCCGACTGGGGCAGAAGCGATCCGCTCAAGACCCGCCGGGTCGGCGACGCCATGCTCGCCAACGGCTTCACCGAGGACGACGTCGACCTGGTGCTGTGGCGCAACCCCGTCGCCTTCTACGGGATCAGCGGCCGCCTCGCCCTCGACCCCGAGGGCACCTCGGCCACCGGCGCCACCCACGAGGGCAACTCCATCCTGCGTGGGGGCGAGTAGGGCATGCGCTTCCGCCACCCCGACGGCTCCACCGTCCATCTCGCCTACTGCACCAACGTCCACCCCGCCGAGACCCTCGACGGCGTCCTCACCCAGCTCCGCGACCACTGCGAACCCGTCCGCCGCCGCCTCGGCCGCGACCGGCTCGGCATCGGACTGTGGCTGGCCGCGGACGCCGCCCGCACCCTCGACGCCGACCCGGCCGCCCTGCGCACCCTGCGCGCCGAACTCGACCGGCGCGGCCTGGAGGTCGTCACCCTCAACGGCTTCCCGTACGAAGGGTTCGGCGCCGGGGAGGTCAAGTACCGCGTCTACAAACCGGACTGGGCCGACCCCGAACGCCTGGAGCACACCACCGCCCTCGCCCGGGTCCTGGCCGGACTCCTCCCCGACGACGTCACCGAGGGCAGCATCTCCACCCTGCCGCTCGCCTGGCGCACCTCCCACGACGCGGGCCGCACCGAGAAGGCCCTGCGCACCCTCGCCGAACGCCTCGACGCGCTCCAGGAGCTGACCGGCCGCTCCCTGCGCGTCGGCCTGGAACCCGAACCCGGCTGCGTCATCGAGACCACCCGTGACGCGCTCGCCCCGCTCACCGCGATCGCCCACCCCCGCATCGGCATCTGCGTCGACACCTGCCATCTCGCCACCTCCTTCGAGGACCCGCACACCGCCGTCGACGCCCTCACCGCGGCCGGCGTCACCATCGTCAAATCCCAGCTGTCGGCCGCCCTGCACGCCGAGCACCCCCATCTCCCCGAGGTCCGCTCCGCCCTCGCCGCCTTCGACGAACCCCGCTTCCTGCACCAGACCCGCACGGCCACCGCCGCCGGCCTGCGCGGCACCGACGACCTCGGCGAAGCCCTCGCCGGCGAGGCGCTCCCCGACGGCGCACCCTGGCGCGCCCACTTCCACGTCCCCCTGCACGCGGCCCCCGCCGCACCCCTCACCTCCACCCTCCCCGTCCTGAAGGACACGCTGACGCGACTCGTGGGCGGCCCGCACCCGCTCACCCGCCACCTGGAGGTCGAGACCTATACCTGGCAGGCCCTTCCGCCCGAGCTGCGCCCCCGCGCCCGCACCCAGCTCGCCGACGGCATCGCCGCCGAACTCACCCTCGCCCGCGACCTGTTGACCGGGCTCGGCTTGAAGGAGCTGCCATGAGCACCCGGAGCACCGATCGGACCGACCCGGCTCCCACGCCGCTCCTCGTCCTGGACGTCGTAGGCCTCACCCCTCGCCTCCTCGACCACATGCCCCACCTCAAACGGCTCGCCCAGGCGGGCTCCCACGCCGCCCTCGGCACCGTCCTGCCCGCCGTCACCTGCGCCGCCCAGTCCACCTTCCTCACCGGCACCCACCCCGCCGAGCACGGCATCGTGGGCAACGGCTGGTACTTCCGCGACCTCGGCGACGTACTCCTGTGGCGACAGCACAACGGGCTGGTCACCGGCGACAAGCTCTGGGACGCCGCCCGCCGCGCCCACCCCGGCTACACCGTCGCCAACATCTGCTGGTGGTACGCCATGGGCGCCGACACCGACATCACCGTCACCCCCCGGCCGATCTACTACTCCGACGGCCGCAAGGAACCCGACTGCTACACCCGGCCCCCGGCCCTGCACGACGAACTCACCGAGAAACTCGGCACCTTCCCCCTCTTCCACTTCTGGGGACCCGGCGCCGACCTGGTCTCCAGCCAGTGGATCATCGACGCGACCCGCCACATCATGGCCACCCGCCACCCCGACCTGACCCTCTGCTACCTCCCTCACCTCGACTACGACTTGCAGCGCTTCGGCCCCGACGATCCACGCTCCCTGAAGGCGGCCGCCGACCTGGACCGGGCCATGGCCCCGCTCCTGGACGACGCCCGCGCGGAGGGCCGTACCGTCGTCGCCCTGTCCGAGTACGGGATCACGCGCGCGGACCGGCCCGTCGACATCAACCGCGCCCTGCGCCGAGCCGGACTGCTCGAAGTGCACACCCAGGACGGCATGGAGTACCTGGACCCGATGGCTTCCCGCGCCTTCGCGGTCGCCGACCACCAGATCGCCCATGTCTACGTACGCCGAGCCGAAGACCTGGAGGCGACCCGGGCCGCCCTCGCAGACCTCCCCGGTATCGAGCAACTCCTCGACGACGAGGGCAAGAAGACCCATCACCTCGACCATCCGCGCGCGGGCGAGCTCGTCGCCGTCGCGGAGCCGGACGCCTGGTTCACGTACTACTACTGGCTCGACGACGACCACGCGCCCGACTTCGCGCGCCTCGTCGAGATCCACCGCAAACCCGGCTACGACCCGGTCGAGTTGTTCATGGATCCGCTCGACCCCTACGTCAAGGTCAAGGCGGCAACGGCGCTCGCCCGCAAGAAGCTGGGCCTGCGCTACCGGATGGCGGTCGTACCCCTTGACCCGTCACCTATTCGAGGCAGCCACGGTCGCCTCCCCGCGAGCGACGACGAAGGTCCGCTCCTCATCTGCTCCACCCCCCGAGCTGTCGACGACCGCGTCGCGGCCACCGACGTGAAGTCACTCCTGCTGCGACTGGCCGGACTTTCCTGACTGGTCACCAGTGAAGCACCCGCCACTGACAACGCCCTCCGACCCCGAGGAGACCGAGACATGAGCCGCATCTCCCAGCCAGACCCCGAGCTCACCCACCGCCTCAGCAGACGAGGCATGCTCGGCGTGGCCGCGGGCGCGACCGCCGCCGCACTGCTCGGCGCCGCAGCGGCCCCGGCGACCGCCGCGTCCTCCACCGCCGGCCGGGGCCGCCCCGTCCTGCCGCCCGGCCGGCTCGGCATCCAGCTCTACAGCCTCCGCGACAAGGTCTCCACCCTCGGCTTCGCCCCCGTCTTCGCCGAACTCGAGAAGTACGGCTACGACGAGGTCGAGTTCGCCGGATACACCCAGGGCTCGGCCGGTCCCCTCACGCTCGCCCAGCTCAGGCGGCTGGCCAGGGACCACGGCCTGAACCCGATCGGCAGCCACGTCGGCTACTACTCCGACGACCCGAACGCCTACACCTTCGCCCAGAACCTCACCAAGGTCCTCGACGACGCCCAGGCCCTCGGTCTGAAGCACATAGGCACCGCCTCCGGCCCGTTCCGCTACGGCTCGACCGTGGACGCCTGGAAGCGGGCGGCGGAGGAGTTCAACACCTACGGCGCGGCGGCCAAGGCGCGCGGCATGAAGTTCTACCAGCACAACCACTCCGAGGAGTTCTCCTTCGCCACCGACAACCCCAAGGTCCGTCTCTACGACGTGCTGCTCGCGGAGACCGACCCGGACCTGGTGTTCCTGGAGATGGACATCTTCTGGGCCTACTCGGGCCAGTTCCGCTTCTCCAAGCGCCCCGACGGCAGCCCCGCCCCCTTCGAGCCGCTGGACTACGTCCTCAGGCAGCCGCACCGCTACCCGCTGTTCCACGTCAAGGACGGCGTCAGCGACCCGGCCGACACCTACGGCTACCGCATGACCGACGTCGGCGACGGCGACATCGACTACCAGCGTTTCATCTCCGCCGTGACCCGGCTGCGTGGTGAACGCCTGGCCCACCACTGGCAGGCCGAACACGACCAGCCCACCGAGTCGTTCACCTTCGCCCGCCGGTCCAGCGCGTATCTGCACTCCCTGCGTGACAAGGGCTGCTGACATGAGACAGCCGACGCCCGCCGCACCTCGGTGCGGCGGGCGTCGGGCCGCTCGCCCCCTCACGCCTCGTGAGCTCAGTGTCGTCGTATGGTCAACCTTCTACAGACGGGCTACTCTCAGTTCTTCGTCATGTTTGGTGTAATTGGGATCAACTCGCCCCGTACTCAAGGCACTTGAGTGGTGGGCCGGATGGTCGGTGCGGGAAAGGCGCCACGCGAAGGGTCACGATTCTGCCGACTGCAAGGGGTCACGTTGTCTGAAATGATCTTTGGCTTCGACGGGGACGAGCAAACGGTCGCGGACAATGCGCAGAGCCTGACAGCCTGGTTCCGTGACACTGAAAACCTGGCTCGCGCGGACATCAACAGAGTCTCTCGGCCGCCCTCTGACGGGCGACAGGGCGCCGTTGACGAGGCGGTACGCGTGCTCGCCGAATCGGGGCCGGTATTGTCCGCCGCTCTGACCGCTTACTGCAACTGGTTGCTGCAGCGGGTGAAGACACGAAACGTGGCCGTAAGGATCACATGCCCCAACGGCGTCGAGATCACCGGTACGGCTCGGTCCGAGGCGGATGTTCCGCGGGTCAAGGCGAAGATCTTGCGGGACTGCGGGGTGTGAGGGGAATGGGATGAGCCTGTCATGGCCTACGCGTCCGATCGACCGGGAAAACTCCTGGGCGGTCCTGGTGGGCACGTCTGAGCAGGTGCACCCGAGTAACCTGCCCGCCATTCCCCAGGCAGCGTCCAGCCTCGAAGATCTCGCACGGGCGCTGACCGGCTCCCAGGGGCTGTTCGACGAGGAACACGTCCTGCCCGTCGGCAACCCCAAGAGCACAGAGGAGGTCCTCGGCGCGCTCGACCGCATCGCGGGTGAGAAGCCGGACGTCGTCCTCTTCTACTACGTGGGGCATGGCATGCAGGCCTCGCTCGCCGGTGACGGGAGCGGGCGTACCGAACTGTTCCTCGCTCTTGCCGGATCGATAGACGAGCGGAATGAGGCGGTCCGTACGGGGCTGCCGATCAGCTCCGTTTTCAGTCGTCTGCACTACTTGAGGGCCAAGCAGTCCGTAGCCGTGCTCGACTGCTGCTTCGCCAGTCGGGCCCTGGACGATCCGAGCGTCGGTGACGTCCATGTCCTGTGCGCGACGGGCAAGACAACTCCCGCACTTTACGAGCTGACAGACCGGCATACCGGCTTCACGGGCAGTCTCTTGCGCATCCTGGACAAGGGCATTCCGGACGGCCCGCAGTACCTGGACCTGCAGACGGTGTTCCACTATCTGTCGGTGATCCTTCCGACAACGTTCTGCGCCGCGTCCCAAGAGCCGAACGGCGGTCTTCCCCGCCCTCGGCAGCGCACCACGGATCACCGGGGCAGCCTGGCACTGGCTCGCAACGCCGCGTTCGGGACCGCCCTCACGCCGGAAGGTCTCGCCGCGCGTGCGGAGTTCGCTCGCCGGGTTGCCTCCCTCGGTAATGATCCGCTCATCGAGACAGGCGATCAGCGCATGCTGCTGGCGCACGCGGCTGATCTCTTCGAGGAGATCGCGAAGGACACGGGTGTTGTGCATACGTCCTGAATCCAGTTGCGTCACGCAACCGTCGCTGTGACCTCAGCCAGGCCCCCCGTAGTCCGAGGGGGGCCTGGCTGAGCATTCCGCGTCGTGCCGTCAGCTCGTCGGCTGTGGCTGCGGGGGCCGGGAGACCGCTGTGCTCCGGCCCGGCTGCCGCAGCAGCAGGGCGAGCACCGCCGCCACCATGGAGACGGCACCGGCCAGTGCGTACGCCCCGTCGTAGCCCCAGGCCGCGACGACCATGGAGCCGAGGCCGCCGCCGAACAGGCCGCTGATCAGCTTGCCGCTGTACACCAGGCCGTAGTTGGTGGCGTTGAAGTTCTCCCCGAAGTAGTCCGGCGTCAGCGCCGCGAAGAGCGGGTAGAAGGCGCCGCCGCCGAAGCCGGAGAGGAACGCGAAGAACAGGAACAGCGACTCGCTCCTGATGTCGCCCGCCCAGATCACGCCGAACTGGGCCAGGCCCAGCACGACGATCACGAACACCAGGGCCTGCTTGCGGCCCCACTTGTCGGAAAGCCAGCCCACGACTCCGCGGCCGATACCGTTGATGACCGCCATGACACCCATCGAGGACGCCGCCACCAGCGGGCCGAAGCCCACCTCCTTCGCGTAGTCGACCTGGAAGGAGATGCCGAAGATCGACACTCCCGCGGTCATCACGATGAGGACCCACATCAGGGGGAGCATGCCGGTCCTGATGGCCTCCTTGGGCGCGTACTGCCGTGCCGCCGGAGGGTTCTTGGCGAGACTCGTCGCGTTCTTCCCGTTGCCCGCGTACGTCAACGGGTCGATGTCCGCGGGCCACCAGTTCTTCGGCGGGTCCTTGAAGAAGAAGGCGCTTCCGAAGACCACGATCATGATGTAGCAGCCGATCAGGTCCAGGACCCGGTGGTAGTTCGCGGTGTCGAAGCCGTAGTTGAAGATGAAGATGAACGGCAGCGACCCGTACGCGAAGCCGCCGTTGACGAACCCCGTCTTCGCTCCCCGGCGTTCGGGGAACCACTTGCCGACCATGTTGATGCAGGTCGCGTAGACGAGCCCGGCGCCGATGCCCCCGACGACGCCGAAGCCCAGGATCGCCAGCCAGACGTTGCTCAGGTGCGACAGGGCGAGGAACCCGACCAGACACAGTCCTGAGCCGACGTACATGGCCTTGCGCGCCGTCAGCAGGCCCTTCTCCCGCAGCCAGCCCGCCGGGAAGGCGACGCCGGCCTGGAAGAAGATCCAGACGCTGAGGATCCAGAAGGTGTTGCTCTGCGTCCAGCCGTGGGCGTGGGACAGGGTGTCCTCCGCCGAGCCGTACGCGTACTCGAAGACACTGATGGCCATCATGGCGATCCACGGCAGATACACCATGAGCTTGCGGGAGTGACCGAGGATGTCCCGGTCGGTCTCACCGACACGGAAGACACGTCCGTGCGCGTCGGTCACTTCTCGGTAGGGACGGTGTGCGGCGTCGGGGGAGGTGGTCGAGTTGTTCGATGCGATGGGGTCCGCCGTCATTGCTGGGCAATTCCTCCGTGTCAGGCCGGGGTTGTCAGGCCATTTCCTCGCCGAGCGGCTGGGGGTTGGGGGCGATGCCGCGGCTGGTCCTCGGTGTGCCGGGCGCCTTCAGGAACACGGCGAGCACGGCGGAGCACAGGCCGATGGAGCCGGCCAGCACGAACGCGCCCTCGTAGTCCCATGCGTCGACGACGACCGCACCCATTCCGGAGCCCACGAGACCGGAGATGAGCTTCGAGCTGTAGACCATGCCGTAGTTCGAGGCGTTGTTGTTCTCACCGAAGTAGTCCGCCGTCATGGCCGCGAACAGCGGGAAGATCGCGCCGCCGCCGAAGCCGGAGACCATGGAGCAGAACAGGAAGAACGGCATGCTGCCCATCTGGCCCGAGACCAGCACACCGAACTGGGCGGTGCCCAGCACCAGACACACGATGATCAGCGTGTTGCGGCGCCCGTAGCGGTCGGAGATCCAGCCGATGACGCCACGACCGGTGCCGTTGACGATCGCCTTCAACGACATGGCGGTGGCCACGATCCCGCCCGCGAAGCCCATGTCCTTGCCGAACGGCACCTGGAAGGCGATACCGAAGATGTTGATGCCGGCCGTGCACAGCAGGCAGAACCACATCATCCACAGAACGGGCTGACGAGAGGCCTCCTTCGGGGTGTACTGCTTGGGGGACGGCGGGTTCTTCTCCAGCGCCCGGCGGATCTTCGGGTCGTCGGTGACCTTCAGCGGGTCGACGTGCGAGGGCCACCAGTTCTTCGGCGGGTCCTTGAAGAACCAGCCGGCCGACGCCACGACCAGGCACAGTCCGACGCCCACGCTGGCGAGCACGGTCTGGTAGTTGCTCAGGTCCATGTACGAGGTGAACAGGAACACGAAGGGCACCGAGCCGTAGGCGAAACCGCCGTTGACGAAGCCGGTCTTGCCGCCCTTGCGCTCCGGATACCACTTGCCGACCATGTTCACGCAGGTCGCGTAGACGAGACCGGCGCCGATACCGCTGCACATGCCGAAGCCGAAGTAGGCCACGAGCACGTTCGGCGCGAAGGCCAGCGACAGATAGCCGAGCATCGTGCCGACCGCGCCGAGCATCATCGCCGTACGGGCCGGGAGTTTGCCGCTCTCGCGCAGTTGTCCGGCGGGGAAGGCCACGGCCGCCTGGAAGAACACCCAGACGCCCATCAGCCAGAAGATGTGCCCGCTGCTCCACAGATGAGCCTCGTGGAGGGTGTCCTCCGCCGACGTGAACGCGTACTCGGCGGAGCTGATGCCCATCATGCCCACCCACGGCAGGATGACCATCCACCTGCGCCTGCGGCCCATGATGTCCACATCGGTCTCACCGATGCGGTACACGCGGCCGTTGCGGTCCGTCACCTCCCGATACGGGACGGACGTCGAATAGTCGATGGTTGTCATCTTGGTCAAGCACTCCTTGCGTCGAAAGATCTGGCCAGCGCCCCCTGTCCAAATGCCTTTCGTGCGCACACGGATCCCGGGGCCTCGCCGACGCGCACCGTCGGTCGGCCCCTCGCTCACTCACGTCACGTCAGACCACCCCGCTCGTCTTCAGCAGGCGCAATTCCTCGTCACCCAGGCCGAGTTCACCGATGTAGATCTCTTCGTTGTGTTGGCCGAGGAGGGGGGAGGGGGTGATGCGGGTGGGTGAGTCGGAGAGTTTGAGGGGGTTGCCCACGGTGGTGTAGGTGCCCCGTTCGGGATGCTCGACAGTGACGATCATGTCGTTCGCGGCGAGTGAGGCGTCCTCGATGATCTCCCGGGTGGACAGGATCGGCCCGCACGGAATGTTGTGCGCGTTGAGCTCCTCCAGCACCTGCCACTTGGGCAGGGTGCTGGTCCACTCCTCGATCAGCTGGAACATCTTCGCCAGCTTCGGCAACCGCGCCTGCGGCGTCGCCCACTCCGGATCCTCGACCAGCTCCGGCCGCCCGATCAGCTCCGCGATCGGCCGCCAGCCCACCGGCTGGACGATCACATACACATAGTCGTTCGGGCCGCCCGGCGCACACCGCACCGCCCACCCCGGCTGCCCACCACCGGAGGCATTGCCGGAGCGCGGCACCTCGTCACCGAAGTCGTCATTGGGGTATTCGGGCAGCGGGCCGTGCGCCAGACGCTGCTGGTCACGCAGCTTGACCCGGCACAGGTTCAGCACCGCATGCTGCATCGCCACGTTCACCCGCTGACCCCGCCCGCTGCGCTCCCGCTGCAACAACGCCGCCAGAATCCCGGCGACCGCATGGATGCCGGTGCCGGAATCACCGATCTGCGCACCCGTCGCCATCGGCGGACCGTCCGCATCCCCCGTGGTCGCCATCGACCCACCCATCGCCTGCGCCACCACCTCATACGCCTTGAACCCGGTGTATGGCCCCTCCCCGAAGCCCTTGATCGACGCATACACGACCCGCGGATTGATCTCCCTGATCCGCTCCCACGTGAACCCCATCCGGTCCACCGCCCCCGGACCGAAGTTCTCCACCAGCACATCCGAACCCCGGATCAGCTCGGTCAGGATCTCCTTGCCCCGCTCGGTCTTCGTGTTCAACGTGATGCTGCGCTTGTTGCAGTTGAGCATCGTGAAATACAGCGAGTCCACATCCGGCAGATCCCGCAACTGGCCCCGGGTGACGTCCCCGCCCGGCGCCTCCACCTTCACCACATCCGCTCCCAGCCACGCCAGCAACTGCGTCGCCGACGGACCCGACTGCACATGCGTCATGTCCAGGACACGCACACCCTCAAGAGCCATCGCTGCCACGGTCACCTCGCTTGGCACATTGCATACAGTCGACGAATACTGTATGAAGATTGTTATCCCGCATTCGATGGGTGATGTCCAGGGGGCGTGCACCACTTTTAAGACGGGAGCCGAAGCATGGACCTTTACGAGCATCAGGCGCGGGGACTCTTCCAGGAGCACGGCATTCCGGTGCCGCGGGCGGAGGTCACCGACTCGCCGCAGGAGGCCCGCGAGATCGCCCGCAGGCTCGGTGGCCGCGTGGTCGTCAAGGCGCAGGTGAAGACGGGGGGCCGGGGCAAGGCGGGAGGCGTGCGGCTCGCCGCCGATCCGCCCGCGGCGGAGCTCACGGCCCGTCAGATCCTCGGCATGGACATCAAGGGACACACGGTCGGCAAGGTCATGCTGGCCCAACCCGTCGACATCGAGGCCGAGTTCTACGTCTCGTACGTCCTCGACCGCGCCGCAGGGCGATTCCTCGCCATCGCCTCCGCCGAGGGCGGCATGGACATCGAGGAGATGGCGGCCAGCCGGCCGGAGGCGGTCGCGCGCCTCCACATCGACCCGGTCGAGGGCGTCACCTCCGCGAAGGCGGGAGAGATCGCCGACGCGGCCGGTCTGCCGGCCCAGACCGTCGACGTTCTCGTACGGCTGTGGCAGGTGCTGGTCCGCGAGGACGCCGTCCTCGTCGAGGTCAACCCCCTCGTGCGTACCCGGCAGGGGCGGATCCTCGCCCTCGACGGCAAGGTCACGCTCGACGACAACGCCCGCTTCCGTCAGGCACGTTGGGGCGACGAGAGTGTCGCGCACGACGATCCGCTGGAGGCTGCCGCCGCCGCGAAGGGCCTCAACTACGTCAAGCTGGACGGCGAGGTCGGCATCATCGGCAACGGCGCGGGCCTGGTCATGTCGACGCTCGACGTCGTCGCCGGCTGCGGTGCCCGGCCCGCCAACTTCCTCGACATCGGAGGCGGCGCATCGGCCCGCATCATGGCCGACGGGCTGTCCGTCATCCTCTCCGACCCCGCCGTGAAGTCGGTGTTCGTCAACGTCTTCGGCGGGATCACCGCCTGCGACGCCGTCGCCGACGGCATCGTGCAGGCCCTGGACGCGGTCGAGTTGACCAAGCCGCTCGTGGTGCGCCTCGACGGCAACAACGCCGCCCGCGGCCGAGCGATCCTCGACGGCCGCGCCCACCCCCTCGTCCAGCAGGCCACCACCATGGACGGTGCCGCCCGCCGCGCCGCCCAACTCGCCAACACCAGTTGAAGGAGCGGGACATGGCCGTCTTTCTCACCAAGGAGTCCAAGGTCCTCGTCCAGGGCATGACGGGCGGCGAGGGCATGAAACACACCCGGCGCATGCTCGCCGCCGGCACGAACATCGTCGGCGGCGTCAACCCGCGCAAGGCCGGGCAGAGCGTCGACTTCGACGAGCGGGCCGTCCCGGTCTTCGGGTCGGTCGCCGAGGGCATGCGGGCGACCGGGGCCGACGTCACCGTCGTCTTCGTGCCGCCCGCCTTCGCCAAGTCGGCCGTCGTCGAGGCCGCCGACGCCGGCATCGGGCTGGCCGTCGTCATCACCGAGGGCATCCCCGTCCACGACTCCGTCGCCTTCACCTCGTACGCGAAGGAGAAGGGCACCCGGATCATCGGTCCCAACTGTCCTGGCCTGATCACTCCGGGCCAGTCCAACGCGGGCATCATCCCCGCGGACATCACCAGGTCCGGCCGTGTCGGCCTGGTGTCCAAGTCGGGCACGCTCACCTACCAACTCATGTACGAGCTGCGCGACATCGGCTTCTCGACCTGTGTCGGCATCGGCGGCGACCCCGTCGTCGGCACCACCCACATCGACTGCCTGGCCGCCTTCCAGGACGACCCCGACACCGAACTCGTCGTTCTCATCGGGGAGATCGGCGGAGACGCCGAGGAACGGGCCGCCGCCTACATCCGCGACCACGTCACCAAGCCGGTCGTCGGCTACATCGCCGGCTTCACCGCGCCCGAAGGCAAGACCATGGGCCACGCGGGCGCCATCGTGTCCGGGTCCTCCGGCACCGCGCAGGCGAAGAAGGAGGCCCTGGAGGCGGTCGGTGTCAAGGTCGGAAACACCCCGACCGAGACGGCCCGCCTTGTGCTCGCCCGGCTGGAAACGGGCGCCTGACACCACCCACGCTGGAACCTGGCACCACTCGGTGGTTGACACGGAGACCCTGCCGGGAACAACGGAGTAACCGCGGGGCGCACATCCGGCGCCACCGCATTCTCCCCGCATGAGCGGCTGTCGGCCGCGTGGACATGTGTTCCCACGCGATCCGGCAGACATCACCCCCCGCCCCCGACTGTGCACCGAGAGCGGAGACACCGCATGACATCCACCCTCAACGCCACACCCCTCGTGGTGAAGTCCGGCACGAACTGGGCCGACGCCTGGCAGCGCTGCCTCGCCGTCGCCCCCGAGGCGTTCCGCGACGACCGCGTCCTCAACCTCTGGAACGCCGCCTGGCAGGCGGACGGCCGGGCCCTGCCCGCCACCAGCCCCGTCGACGGCAGCCCCATCGCCGGCCCGCCCCGCCTCGACCGTGACGCCGCCCACCGGGCCGTCCGCGCCTCCCTCGACCAGCACCGCGCCTGGCGGCACGTCTCGCTCGCCGAGCGCCGCGCCCGTGTCGCGGCCACCCTCGACGCCCTCACCCAGCACCGCGAGCTGCTCGCGCTCCTCCTCGTCTGGGAGATCGGCAAGCCGTGGCGGCTCGCCCAGGCCGACGTCGACCGGGCCATCGACGGAGTGCGCTGGTACGTCGACGGCATCGAACCGATGGTCGCGGGCCGCGCACCCCTCGACGGCCCGGTGTCCAACATCGCGAGCTGGAACTACCCGATGAGCGTGCTCGTTCACGCATTGCTGGTCCAAGCACTGGCGGGCAACGCGGTCATCGCCAAGACCCCGACCGACGGCGGCGTCGCCTGTCTCACCCTGGCCTGCGCCCTCGCCGCCCGTGAGGGCATCCCCGTGACCCTCGTCAGCGGCAGCGGCGGCGAGCTGTCGGAGGCACTGGTCAAGGCGCCCGAGATCGGCTGCGTCTCCTTCGTCGGCGGCCGGGACACCGGCGCCGCCGTCGCCACGGCCGTCGCCGACCTCGGCAAGCGGCACATCCTCGAACAGGAAGGACTCAACACCTGGGGCATCTGGAACTACTCGGACTGGGACACGCTGACAGCCGTCATCCCCAAGCTCTTCGACTACGGCAAGCAGCGCTGCACGGCGTACCCACGCTTCGTCGTCCAGCGCGAGCTGTTCGACGCGTTCCTCGCGGCGTACCTCCCGGCCGTGCGCTCGCTCAGCGTCGGGCACCCGCTGGCGGTCACCCACGCCGACGACCCCTACCCGGCCCTGGACTTCGGCCCGGTCATCAACGCGGCCAAGGCCAAGGAGCTGCACGACCAGATCGCCGAGGCCATCAGCCGCGGCGCCGTCCCGCTGCACCGCGGCTCGCCTGCCGACGCCCGCTTCCTGCCCGGCCAGGACACCTCGGCGTACGTCCAGCCCGTCACCCTCCTCAACCCGCCCCCGTCCTCCCCGCTGCACCACGCGGAACCCTTCGGCCCGGTCGACACCATCGTCCTGGTCGACACGGAGGCCGAGCTGCTGGCCGCCATGAACGCCTCCAACGGCGCCCTGGTCGCCACCCTGTCCACGGACGACCAGTCGACCTTCGACCGGCTCGCACCCCAGATCCGCGCCTTCAAGATCGGGCACGGCAAGCCGCGCTCCCGCGGTGACCGCGACGAGCTGTTCGGCGGCTTCGGCGCGTCCTGGCGCGGCGCGTTCGTCGGCGGTGAGCTGCTGGTGCGCGCGGTGACCCAGGGCCCGGCGGACGAGCGCCTGCCCGGCAACTTCCCGGAGTACCAGCTGATGCCGTAAGGCCGACGCGGCGGGCGGCGCCCTGACACGGGCGCCGCCCGCCAACGGCGAACACAACACTCTGCCGGTATGCACTATGCAAAACGAAGAGGGATGGGGTGGCGAGCATGACGATGGCTCTTGAGGGTGTGCGTGTCCTGGACATGACGCATGTGCAGTCGGGTCCGTCGGCGACGCAGTTGCTGGCGTGGCTGGGAGCGGATGTGGTGAAGGTGGAGGCGCCGGGCGGGGACGTCACCCGGGGCCAGTTGCGGGATCTGCCGGATGTGGACTCGCTGTATTTCACGATGCTCAACTGCAACAAGCGCAGCATCACGTTGAACACGAAGACCGAGCGGGGCAAGGAGATCCTGACCGAGCTGATCCGGGGTTCGGATGTGCTGGTGGAGAACTTCGGTCCGGGGGCGGTGGACCGGATGGGGTTCACGTGGGAGCGGATCAGGGAGATCAATCCGCGGGTCGTGTATGCGTCGATCAAGGGCTTCGGGGAGGGGCCATACACCGGGTTCAAGGCGTATGAGGTGGTGGCGCAGGCGATGGGTGGGTCGATGGCGACCACGGGGGATGCGGACGGTCCGCCGATGGCGACGGGTGCGCAGATCGGTGATTCCGGCACCGGCATCCATGCGGTCGCCGGGATTCTGGCGGCGTTGTTGCAGCGGGAGCGCAGCGGGCGGGGTCAGCGGGTGAACGTGGCGATGCAGCATGCGGTGCTGAACCTGTGCCGGGTCAAGCTGCGTGACCAGCAGCGTCTGGCGCACGGCCCGCTGCCCGAATACCCCAATGACGACTTCGGTGACGAGGTGCCGCGCTCCGGCAATGCCTCCGGTGGTGGGCAGCCGGGGTGGGCGGTGCGGTGTGCGCCGGGCGGCCCGAACGACTATGTGTATGTGATCGTCCAGCCGGTGGGCTGGCGGCCGATCGCGGAGCTGATCGGGCGGCCGGAGCTGGTCGAGGATCCGGAGTGGGCGACGCCGCAGGCGCGGTTGCCGAAGCTGGCGAAGATGTTCCAGCTGATCGAGGAGTGGACCAGCACCCTGCCCAAGTGGCAGGTGCTGGAGGAGCTCAACGCGCACAACATTCCGTGCGGGCCGATCCTGTCCACCCGGGAGATCATCGAGGACGCCTCACTCGCCGCGAACGACATGATCGTCACTGTCGAGCATCCCGAACGGGGCACCTACACCACCGTGGGCAACCCCCTCAAACTCTCCGACTCACCCACCCGCATCACCCCCTCCCCCCTCCTCGGCCAACACAACGAAGAGATCTACGTCCGTGAACTCGGGCTGACCCTGGACGAGTTGCCGCTGCTCAAGTCGCAGGGAGTGATCTGATGTCGGTCACCGACCAGCTCGTGAAGTCGAACAAGGACTACGCCGCCGCGTTCACCGACCCCGGCATGGACGCCCGCCCTGTTCTGCACGTCGCCATCGTGGCCTGCATGGACGCCCGCCTCGACCTGCACGCGGCGCTCGGCCTGGAGCTCGGCGACTGTCACACCATCCGCAACGCGGGCGGCGTGGTCACCGACGACGTGATCCGGTCCCTGACCATCAGCCAGCACAAGCTGGGCACCCGCAGCATCGTGCTGATCCACCACACCGGCTGCGGTCTGGAGGCGATCACCGAGGACTTCCGCACCGAGCTGGAGATGGCGGTCGGCCAGCGCCCGGCCTGGGCCGTGGAGGCCTTCCGGGACGTCGACCAGGACGTGCGCCAGTCCATGCAGCGGGTGCGCACCAACCCGTTCCTGCTGCACACCGACGACGTGCGCGGCTTCGTCTTCGACGTGAAGACCGGCCTGGTACGGGAGATCCGCTGACCTCGCATCAGCTCCTCGGCCAGGTCGGCGTCGCCGGCGGCGATTGCCTCCACGATCGGAAATTCCCCGTCCCGACCTCTGGCGTCGGAGTACGGATACAGAATACTGTATGCAGTCATCGCTCGACAGTAGTCCACAGTGGCCCAACGGCCACTTCCGAGGGGGTCGCCCCGTGTCGTACCGCACCGCTCTCTCAGAAATCCTGACCAGTGTCGTCGCCCCCGCCGCCGAACTGACCGGTGTGCGGGGCCGGTTCCCCCGCGGTGCGGTGACGGCCCTCGGGCGCGCCGGGCTGCTGGGGCTCACCGTCTCCACCGCGTACGGCGGTGGGGGACAGGGGTTGCCGGAGGCCGCGGACGTGGTGGCCCGTACCGCACGCGTCTGCCCGGCCACGGGGGCCGTCCTCCAGTCGCACTACGCGGCGGTCGCCGTCATCGAGGCGTACGGCGGCTCCTGGGTGCGCACGGAGATCGCGGCGGGCCGTCATCTGAGCAGCCTCGCCCTCGCGGAGACGGAGGCGCTCGGGGAGGACGGCCTCCTCGCGCCGCACTCCCGTGCCGTCCGCTCCGGTGACGTCGTCGCGCTGCGGGCCCGTAAGCAGCGGGTGGTGGCGGCAGGGGAGGCCGACAGTTATGTGTGGTCCTCCCGCCCGCTCGCCGCGCTCGACGGGCTCACGCTGTGGGGGGTTCCGGCGCACGCCCCGGACCTGTTCGTGCCGGCCCGGCCGGGAGGTGCGGGTCCGTGCGGGAGCGGGACGTCCACGGTGTTCGCCGACCCGGTCCTCGTCCCCGCCGACGCGATGCTCGGCGCGGACGGTGCCGGGCTCGACATCCTGCGGCGTACGGTCCTGCCGTGGCTGCGCGAGCTACGGGCCGCCGTGAGCGCCGGAGTTCAGGCTCCGCAGGCCGTCGGTGTCACCACCTCCCGACCGGCCGCGTCCTTGGCGCCGTCCTGAACTCCTCGGGGGAGGAGGCGAGTTGTGTCAGTCCCGACCGGCCTTGGCGGCGAACTGCCTGCGGTAGAAGTCGGCCGTGCGCTCGGCGTGCCTGCGCATCACCTCGCCCGCCCGGTCCGCGTCTCCCTTGGCGACGGCCTTGATGAGCTGTGCGTGCTCGTTCCAGGCCTCCTTGCCGCGGGGCTTGGCGATGGGGGTGTAGTACCAGCGCACCTTCTGGCCCACCTGCCCGAGCATCTCCGCCAGTACGTCGTTGGCGGCGACGGAGGTGAGGAAGGAGTGCAGGGCCGTGTTGGCGGCGACCAGCCGCTCGACGTCACCCTCGGCGAGCGCGTCGACGCCGTCCTGGTGGAGCTCCCAGAGGCGCTCGACGTCCTCGGGCTTGGCGTTCTGCGCGGCGAGTTGCGCCGAGTAGGTCTCCAGGACCGCGCGGACACCGAGGAGTTGGGCGGCCTCCTCCTCGGTGGGGGAGTGCACGAAGGCGCCCTGGGCGGGCCGCAGGTCGACCCAGCCGGCGGTCTGGAGCCGCTGGAGGGCCTCGCGGACCGGCTGGCGGCTGACCCCGAGGTGCTCGGCGAGTTCGGCCTCGACCAGATGCTGGCCGGGCTTGAGGGAGCCGTTGACGATCAGCTCGGTCAGGGCGTCGTACACGGCCTGGCGCAGGGGGGCCGGGCGGGTGACGCGCCGGGTCGCAGCGGCTGTGAGTGCCTCGCGCATGGTTGTCCTGTTCTGCCGCCGAGAGGATCGGCCGCCGGGGAGGGCCGACGGTGGCCTCAGAATACAGGTTTTGGTATGCAACATGGCGTGACCTGTGGATGGGGGACCCGCCCGGTCTCCGAGGGGCGGTGCTCTGCCGGCTCACTGCGACTGTCGTCTGTATACAGAAGCCTGTATGAGGTATTGTCTCAGTCTCCGCAGCCCTCGCCGGGGACCCGTGTCACGGAAGGCGAAGCGATCATGACGACCAGCGGGAGTGACATGACGGTCGAGAGCGTGGTCCGGAGGGTGGTGGCCGACCACCGGGGACAGCGCGGTGCGCTGCTCCCCGTACTGCACGCCGTACAGGCCGAGTTGGGCCATGTGCCGCAGGAGGCGGTCCCGGTGCTGGCCGACGAACTGAACCTCTCCCGGGCGGACGTCCACGGAGTGGTGACCTTCTACCACGACTTCCGCCGCGAACCGGCGGGCCGCACCGTGGTGCGCATCTGCCGCGCCGAGGCCTGCCAGGCCCTGGGCGCTGACCGCCTGGTGAGCTACACGCGCGAAGCCGGACTGCCTCTGGGGGAGACCGCGGCCGACGGCTCCGTCACCGTCGAACAGGTCTTCTGTCTGGGCAACTGTGCGCTGGGACCGTCCGTGGAGGCGAACGGACGGCTGTACGGACGAGTGGGGCCGACCCGCCTGGGCGCGATCCTCGACGGGACGGTGTGATCATGAACAACGCTGCCCACTCCGCCGCGACGGTCTACGTCCCCCGCGACTCGGCGGCCCGCTCCGTCGGCGCCGACGAGGTGGCCGCCGCCCTCCAACACGCCGCCACCCGCGGGGACTTCGCGATCGAGGTCGTACGCAACGGGTCGCGCGGCATGCTCTGGCTGGAGCCGATGATCGAGGTGGTCACCCCACAGGGCCGCGTCGGCTACGGCCCCGTGGCCCCCGAGGACGTCGACGGACTTCTCGCCGCCGGCCTGCTCGACGGCGCGGAGCACCCGCTGCGGCTCGGCCTCGTCGACGAACTCCCCTGGCTGGCGCGGCAGACGAGGGTCACCTTCGCCAGAGTCGGCGTCACCGACCCGCTCTCCCCGCAGGACTACGTCGAGCACGGCGGCCTCAAGGGACTCCGCGCCGCCCTCGACATGGCCCCCGCCGACGTCGTCGCCGCCGTCACCGAGTCGGGGTTGCGCGGCCGAGGCGGCGCCGGATTCCCGGCCGGCATCAAGTGGAAGACGGTGCTGGACTGCGCCGACGAGCTGAAGTTCGTGTGCTGCAACGCGGATGAGGGCGACAGCGGGACCTTCGCCGACCGGATGGTCATGGAGGGCGACCCGTTCCTGCTCATCGAGGGCATGACCATCGCGGCACACGCGGTCGGCGCGAGCGAGGGCTACGTCTACATCCGCTCGGAGTACCCGGACGCCATCGCCACGATGCGCGAGGCCATCGAACTCGCCCGCCAGCAGGGCTGGTTGGGCCAGGGCATCCTCGGCTCGCCGCTCGACTTCGACCTGCACGTCCGGGTCGGCGCCGGCGCGTACATCTGCGGTGAGGAGACCTCCATGCTGGAGAGCCTGGAGGGCAAGCGTGGCATGGTCCGGGCGAAACCGCCGATCCCGGCGATCGAGGGGCTGTTCGGCAAGCCGACCGTGGTGAACAACGTCCTGACGCTCACCACCGTCCCGGTCGTCCTCGCCGACGGCCCGAAGGCCTACCAGGACCTCGGCGTCGGCCGCTCCCGCGGCACCCAGGTCTTCCAGTTGGGCGGCAACATCGCCCGCGGCGGCATCGTGGAGACCGCGTTCGGCATCACCCTGCGCGAGCTGATCGAGGAGTACGGCGGCGGCACCCGCACCGGACGCCCCGTGCGGACGGTTCAGGTCGGCGGGCCGCTCGGCGCGTACCTGCCGGAGTCGCAGTTCGATCTGCCCATGGACTATGAGGCGTTCGCCGAGGCCGGCGCGATGCTCGGGCACGGCGGCGTCGTCGTCTTCGACGACACCGTGGACATGGCGGCGCAGGCCCGCTTCGCCATGGAGTTCTGCGCGGAGGAGTCCTGCGGCAAGTGCACCCCCTGCCGGGTGGGGGCCGTACGCGGCGTCGAGGTGATCGACAAGATCGTCGCCGGTACGCACCGCGACGAGAACCTCGCCCTGCTCGAAGACCTCTGCGACCTGATGACCGACGGCTCGCTGTGCGCGATGGGCGGATTGACCCCGATGCCCGTGCGCAGTGCCCTCGCCCACTTCCCCGACGACTTCCTCGGCGGGCGCAGGCTCCTGGACATCCACCCCGTGAACACGAGGACGGAGGGCTCGGTATGACGCTCCTCAAGGAACCCGACTTCGGAACACCGGAGCGACCGGGCCCGGCCACGGTCTCCGTCGAGATCGACGGCCTGCCGGTGACCGTCCCCGAGGGCACCTCGGTGATGCGCGCCGCGGCGGAAGCCGGCGTCGACATACCCAAGTTGTGCGCCACCGACAGCCTGGACGCCTTCGGCTCCTGCCGCCTGTGCGTGGTCGAGATCGACGGCCGCCGCGGCACCCCGGCCTCCTGCACCACCCCCTGCGCCGACGGCATGAAGGTGAGCACCCAGACACCGAAGGTGGAGAAGCTCCGCCAGGGCGTCATGGAGCTCTACATCTCCGACCATCCCCTGGACTGCCTGACCTGCCCCGCCAACGGCGACTGCGAACTCCAGGACATGGCAGGCGTGGTGGGCCTCCGGCAGGTCCGCTACGGCTACGAGGGCGCCAACCACCTCGACGCCGAGAAGGACACCTCCAACCCCTACTTCGACTTCGACCCGTCCAAGTGCATCGCCTGCTCCCGCTGCGTGCGCGCCTGCGGGGAGGTCCAGGGCACGTTCGCGCTCACCATCGAGGGCCGCGGCTTCGACAGCAAGGTCTCACCGGGCGCGGGGGAGTCCTTCATGGACTCCGAGTGCGTGTCCTGCGGCGCCTGCGTCCAGGCCTGTCCGACCTCCACGCTCCAGGAGCGCTCGGTCGTCGAACTCGGCATGCCCACCAGGTCGGTTGTCACCACCTGCGCCTACTGCGGCGTCGGCTGCTCCTTCAAGGCCGAGCTGCGCGGCGACGAACTCGTGCGCATGGTCCCGTACAAGGACGGCGGCGCCAACGAGGGCCACTCCTGTGTGAAGGGCCGCTTCGCCTTCGGCTACGCCACCCACCCCGACCGCGTGCTCAAGCCGATGGTCCGCGACCGGATCACCGACCCGTGGCGCGAGGTCGAGTGGGACGAGGCGATCGGCACGGTCGCCCGCCGGATGCGCGAGATCCAGGACCGGCACGGCTCGGGCGCGGTCGGCGCCATCACCTCCTCCCGCTGCACCAACGAGGAGGTGTACGTCGTCCAGAAGATGGTCCGCGCGGCCTTCGGCAACAACAACGTCGACACCTGCGCCCGCGTCTGCCACTCCCCGACGGGCTACGGCCTCAAGCAGACCTTCGGCGAGTCGGCGGGCACCCAGGACTTCCGCTCGGTCGCGCAGGCCGACGTCATCATGGTCATCGGCGCCAACCCCACGGACGGGCACCCGGTGTTCGCCTCCCGGATGAAGCGCCGGCTGCGCGAGGGCGCGAAGCTCATCGTGGTCGACCCGCGCCGCATCGACCTGGTCCGCTCGCCGCACATCGAGGCCGAGCACCACCTCCAGCTGCGGCCCAGCACCAACGTGGCCGTGGTCAACGCCATGGCCCACGTCGTCGTCACCGAGAACCTGGTCGACCGGGACTTCGTGACCGCGCGCTGCGAAGGCTTCGACGACTGGGCGGAGTTCGTCGCCCGCCCCGAGAACAGCCCGGAGTCGGTCGAGGAGATCACCGGCGTACCCGCCGCCGAACTCCGCGCCGCCGCACGGCTGTACGCGACCGCGCCCAACGGCGCCATCTACTACGGCCTCGGCGTCACCGAGCACAGCCAGGGCTCGACCATGGTCATGGGGATGGCCAACCTCGCGATGGCGTGCGGCAACATCGGCCGTGACGGTGTCGGCGTGAACCCGCTGCGCGGCCAGAACAACGTCCAGGGCTCCTGCGACATGGGCTCCTTCCCGCACGAACTCCCCGGCTACCGCCACGTCTCGGACGACGCGGTACGCACCGTCTTCGAGAACCTCTGGGGCGGAACCCTCCTCGCCGAGCCGGGACTTCGCATCCCCAACATGTTCGACGCGGCCATCGACGGCTCCTTCCGCGGCCTGTTCGTGCACGGCGAGGACATCGCCCAGTCCGACCCCAACCTGAAGCACGTCACCGCCGCCCTCGAAGCCATGGAACTGGTCGTCGTCCAGGACCTGTTCCTCAACGAGACCGCCAAGTTCGCGCACGTCTTCCTGCCCGGCGCCTCCTTCCTGGAGAAGGACGGCACCTTCACCAACGCGGAGCGCCGCATCAACCGCGTCCGCGCGGTGATGAAGCCCAAGACCGGCAAGCACGAGTGGCAGATCGTGAGCGAGATCGCCACCGCCATGGGCTACCCGATGGCGTACGACCACCCGGGTCAGATCATGGACGAGATCGCCGCCGTCACCCCCACCTTCACCGGCGTCTCCTTCGAGCTGCTCGACAAGCTCGGCAGCGTGCAGTGGCCCTGCAACGAGGAGGCCCCGGAGGGCACGCCCATCATGCACGTGGACGAATTCGTGCGCGGCAAGGGCAGGTTCGTGGTCACGTCGTACGTCCCCACCAACGAACGCAGCACCAGGCGCTTCCCGTTGGTCCTGACGACCGGCCGCATCCTCAGCCAGTACAACGTCGGCGCGCAGACCCGCCGTACCGGCAATGTCGCCTGGCACCCCGAGGACATCCTGGAACTGCATCCGCATGACGCGGAGGACCGGGGCATCAAGAACGGTGACATGGTCACCCTGGCCAGTCGGGTCGGTGAGACCACCCTGCGCGCGGAGATCTCCGACCGGATGCCGACCGGGGTCGTCTACACGACCTTCCACCACCCGGTGACCGGCGCGAACGTCGTGACCACCGAGAACTCCGACTGGGCCACCAACTGCCCGGAGTACAAGGTCACCGCCGTGCAGGTCGGCCTGGCGACGGCGGGGAGCTGAGATGACCGCGACCGTGCCGTCCGAGCAACGGATGGCGAACGACATCGCCAGGAACCTCGGGCATCTGCCCCAGGAGCGGGCGGCGGAGGAGATCGCGGGGCACATCGGCCGGTTCTGGGACCCGCGGATGCGCGCCCGGCTGGACGCGTACGTCGACGCCGGCGCGGACGGCCTCGACCCCCTGGTGGTCGCCGCGGTGAAGCTCCTGCGCTGAGGCGGTGTCGCGGCCGCGTCTCCGGCGTGCCCGGGGGTGTACACGTCGAACGGATACTGCATACAGTATCTGCGTCGGCCGTCTACAGCCCCGGCCTGCCCGGCGAGAGAGGAGTCGTTCATGCTGTTCCGGCAGCTTGAGTACTTCGTGGCGGTGGCGCGGGAGCGTCATTTCGCCCGGGCGGCCGAATCCTGCTTCGTGTCGCAGCCGGCGCTGTCGGCGGCGATCGCCAAGCTGGAACGGGAGTTGAACGTCACCCTCATCAACCGCGGCCACACCTACCAGGGCCTCACCCCGGAAGGCGAGCGGCTCGTCGTCTGGGCCAAACGGATCCTCGCCGAACAGGACGCCTTCAAGGCCGAGGTGGCCGCGGTCCAGTCCGGCATCACCGGCACCCTGCGGCTCGGCACCGACCCCACGGCCTCGACGACCCTGGCCCTGCCCGTCGCCGCGTTCTGCGCCGCCCACCCGCTGGCCAAGGTGCAGGTGCGCTCCCGGCTGTCGACCAAGGAACTCCACCGCCAGCTCCGCGACTTCGAACTCGACGTGGCGATCGCCCACTTCGACCCCGGCGACCAGGAGGGCCTCCAGGTCGTCCCCCTGTACCAGGAGCGGTACATGCTGCTGGTGTCGGACGACCAGCCGGTCACCCAGTCCGCCACCGTCACCTGGGCGGACGCGGCCCAACTGCCGCTCGCCCTGCTGACACCCGACATGCGCATCCGGCAGATCGTCGACACCGTCTTCGCCGAGAAGGGGTTCGTGGTGACCCCGCAGATCGAGACGGACTCGATCGCCTCCCTCTACGCGCATGTGGGCGGCGGCGGTTGGGCGAGCATCGTCCCGCACACCTGGCTGCGCGCGATGCCGGTCGTCGGCCGCACCCGGGCGGTGCCCCTGGTCGATCCGGAGGCCGGCGCCCAGGTCTCGGTGGCGATCCATGCCGGAACCCCCGGCTCGGTCGCCGCCCGCGCCTTCGTCAACGCGGCGACGGGCCTGTCCCTGGACGACGTCTTCGCCCGCCCGCTGCCCGCCGACCACCTCGTGCGCGCCGTCCCCTGACGCTCACGGCGCGTACCGGGCCTGTACGGCCTTCCGGTCGAGCCCTCCCTTGGCGGTGTACGGCAGCGCGTCGACCACTTCGAGCCGGTCGGGCACCTCGAACGCGGCGAGCCGGTCCCGGCAGTACCGCAGGATCTCCGCCGCGTCCACGCCCTCACCGTCGCGCACCACCACGGCGGCCCCGACCCGCTGCCCGTACGTCGCGTCCGGTACGGCGAACACGGCCGCCTCCGCCACCCCCGGGCAGCCGGCGAGGATGTCCTCCACATGCTCGGGCGCGATCTTCTCGCCACCGCGGTTGATGAGGTTCGTGATCCGCCCGGTCAGCGACAGATACCCGTCCGCGTCCAGCAGGCCCAGGTCACCGGTGCGCAGCCAGCCGTCGACGAAGGTGTACGACGTCTCGTCCGCGTCGCCGAGATACCCGCGGGCGACCGTGGGCCCCTGCACCCACACCTCGCCCTCCACACCCACGGGGCAGGGAATCCCACCGGGTCCGACGACCCGGACCTCGACACCGGTCGGCCGGCCGACCGAGCCCTGCTTCAACTCCCCCCGCCCCGGCAGGGGTTCACTGGTCGCCTGGTGCGAGGACTCGGTCATCCCGTACGCGGACAGCAGGGGTGCGCCGAACGTGCGCTCCAACGCCCGCTGGGTGGCCGTGTTGAGCGGAGCGCTGCAACTGCGGACGAACTTCAGCGGTGGCGCCTGCGGCCCCGGGTACTCCTGCTCCGACCGGTCCAGCAGGATCTCGTGCAGGGCCGGGACCGCCGTGAACCACGTGGCGGCCACTGCCCGCATGTCGTCCCAGAACGTCGTCGCGGAGAACCGCCCCCGCTCGGGCAGCAGCACACAGCCGCCGCTCGCCAGCGAGGCCAGCAGTGCCGCGAACAGCCCGTGTCCGTGGAAGAACGGCATCACCGCGACCGTCGCGTCCCGGGGGCCCAACTCGTAAGTGGCGCAGATGTTCCGTACGGACGCCGTGACGTTCGTATGGGTCAGCGGGACCATCTTCGCCCGCGCGCTGGTCCCGGCGGTGAACATCACGAGGGCGTCGTCGCCCGACAACTCGGCGGCGGCTCGCGGCAGATGGGCCGCGGGGCCGACGTCGAGGGTGACCGAGGCCGTGCCCGCCCGGGAGACGCCGACGCGCAAGGGCCACGCCTGCACCGGCAGTCGGGTGTCCGCGACGGGCGGCCCCACCAGAACGCCCCGGGCGCCCAAAGCACTTACCCGGGCCGAGAGTTGGGCCATCGGAAGCGCCGGGTCCAACGGCGCGACCACCAGCCCGGCCCGAGCCGCCCCGAACAACGCCACGACGAACTCGGCCGTGTTGGCGGACAGCACCCCGACCGCGTCACCGCGTCGCAGCCCGGCCCCGCCGAGCCGGGCGGCCACGTCGTCGGCCAGGGCGGCGAGGGCGCGGTAGGACAGGTGGACCCGCTCACCGCCGACGACCAGAGCACGGGCGTACGGACGTTCCCGGGCCTGCCGGTCGAGGAGATCGACCAGGCCCGTCAGCGTCGGAGGCCGGTACCGATCCGCGTCGCGCACGGCTGCCGCGACCACAGCGGCCATGACCCCACCCCCTAGCCAGGTCCGATGGAACAGTCCTCTGCGAGCCTGCGGCGACCTTCGGCGGCCGTCCAATACGCACTGCCGACCGGCCGATAACGGGCGCCTATCAAGGGAGCTGTGAGGGCCCGTGCCGGCCCTCGATAGAAGTTGCTTATCGGCTGGTCGCCGATGGGTCTTGGACGTGGGCGAACGCGCTGCGGATGGTGAGAGGAGTAGCCGCACCGGCAGGACCTGCCCAAGGAGGACCCCGGACCATGACCGCCCCCTCGACACAGGAGACCGCGGCAGCAGCCGACGTGCCGACCGAGCAGCTGACCGACGGGTACCACCTGGTCGTCGACGCGCTCAAGATGAACGACGTCGACACCATCTACGGGGTCGTCGGCATCCCCATCACCGACCTCGCCCGCCTCGCTCAGGCCCAGGGCATCCGCTACATCGGCTTCCGGCACGAGAGCAACGCCGGACACGCGGCCGCCGCCGCCGGCTACCTCACCAAGAAGCCGGGCGTGGCCCTCACGGTGTCGGCACCGGGCTTCCTCAACGGCCTCGTCGCGCTGGCGAACGCGACCACCAACTGCTTCCCCATGGTGCAGATCTCCGGCTCCAGCGAGCGCCACCTCGTCGACCTCAAGCAGGGCGACTACGAGGAGATGGACCAGCTGGCCGCCGCCCAGCCGTTCGTCAAAGCCGCGTACCGCGTCAGCCGCGTCGAGGACATCGGCCGCGGTATCGCCCGCGCCCTGCGCACCGCGATCTCCGGGCGCCCCGGCGGTGTCTATCTCGACATCCCCGCCGCGGTGCTCGGCGCCATCATGCCCAAGGCGGACGGCGACCGGACCCTGAGCCGCCTCGTCGACCCCGCGCCGCGTCAACTCCCCGCCCCCGACGCCGTGGACCGCGCGATCGAGCTGCTGGCCTCCGCCGAGCGCCCACTGATCGTGCTGGGCAAGGGCGCCGCGTACGCCCAAGCGGACGACAAGGTACGGGAGTTCATCGAGTCCACCGGCATCCCGTACGTACCGATGTCGATGGCGAAGGGCCTGCTGCCCGACGACCACCCGCAGTCCGCGGCCACCGCCCGCTCCCTGGCCCTGAAGAAGGCCGACGTCGTCATGCTGATCGGCGCCCGCCTCAACTGGCTCCTCGGCCATGGCCAGGCGGGCTGGAACCCGGACGCCAAGTTCGTCCAGATCGACATCGACCCCAAGGAGATGGACAGCAACCAGCCCATCGCCGCGCCGCTCGTCGGCGACATCGAGTCGGTGCTCGACGCGCTCGCCGAACGCACCAAGCCCGGCCAGATCCAGGCCCCTTCGGCCTGGCGCGACGAACTCGGGGCGCGCTCCGCGCAGAACGTCGCCAAGATGGCCCAGCGGCTGGCGGCCGACCCGCACCCCATGCAGTTCATGGGCGCCCTGAAGGCCGTACGCGACGTCATCCACGCGCGCCCGGAGACGTACCTCGTCAACGAGGGCGCCAACGCCCTGGACATCGCGCGCAACGTCATCGACATGCACGTACCGCGCCACCGCCTCGACAGCGGCACCTGGGGCGTCATGGGCATCGGCATGGGGTACGCCATCGCCGCCGCCGTCGAGAGCGGACAGCCGGTCGTGGCCGTCGAGGGCGACAGCGCCTTCGGGTTCAGCGGCATCGAGATCGAGACGATCTGCCGCTACCGGCTCCCGGTCGTCACCGTGATCATGAACAACGGCGGCGTCTACCGCGGCGACGACACCAACCCGTACGACGACGCCCCCGCGCCCACCACGCTCATGTCGGCGGCCCGCCACGACCTCCTCATCGAGGCGTTCGGCGGCAAGGGCTACCGCGCCACCACCCCCGCCGAGGTCACCGCCGCCCTCACCGAGGCCCTCGCCTCCGGCGGCCCGGCGCTGATCGACTGCGTCATCGACCCCTCGGCCGGCACCGAGAGCGGCCACATCTCGCACCTCAACCCCAAGGGCATCACCGTCGGCAACATCACGCCGGCCAAGAAGTGACCGCCCAGCCCAGCCCCCGCAACTTCACGAAAAGGAAGCAGACATGAGTGAAAAGCCGCTCGCCGGAATCAAGGTGATCGACTTCACCGGGGTCCAGGCCGGTCCCGCCTGCACGCAGATGCTCGCCTGGTTCGGCGCCGACGTCCTGAAGGTGGAGCGCCCCAACGGCGGCGACGTGACGCGCCGTCAGCTCAGGGACATCGAGGACCTCGACGCGCTCTACTTCACGATGCTCAACAGCAACAAGCGCTCCCTCGCCATCAACACCAAGACCCCCGAGGGCAAGGAGGTGCTGGAGAAGCTCATCAAAGACGCCGACGTCCTGGTGGAGAACTTCGCGCCCGGCGCCCTGGACCGCATGGGCTTCACCTGGGAGCGCATCCAGGAGCTGAACCCGCGCCTCATCTTCGGCTCGGTGAAGGGCTTCAACGACCAGTCGTCCTGGAACGACCTCAAGGTCTACGAGAACGTCGCCCAGTGCGCCGGCGGTGCCGCCTCCACCACCGGCTTCTGGGACGGCCCGCCGACCATCTCCGGCGCCGCCCTCGGCGACACCAACACCGGGATGCACCTGGCGATCGGCATCCTCACCGCGATCATCGACCGGAACAAGACCGGCAGGGGCCAGAAGGTCTCCGTCTCCATGCAGGACGCCGTCCTCAACCTCTGCCGCGTCAAGCTGCGCGACCAGCAGCGCCTGGAGCGGGTCGGCTACCTGGAGGAGTACCCCCAGTACCCCAACGGCGAGTTCACCGACGTCGTCCCGCGCGGCGGCAACGCGGGCGGCGGCGGCCAGCCCGGCTGGGTGCTCAAGTGCAAGGGCTGGGAGACCGACCCGAACGCGTACATCTACTTCACCGTCCAGGAGCAGAACTGGAAGCGGACGGCCGAGGTGATCGGCCACCCCGAGTGGGCCGAGGACCCCGAGTACGCCACCGCGCGCGCCCGGCAGTCGCACATCTTCGAGATCTTCGCGGAGATCGAGAAGTGGCTCGCCGACAAGACCAAGTACGAGGCGGTGAACATCCTGCGCGAGTGGGAGGTGCCCTGCGCCCCCGTGATGAGCATGAAGGAGATCGCCTACGACGAGGACCTGCGCAAGAGCGGCACGGTCGTCGAGGTCGAGCAGAAGGAACGCGGCACCTATCTCACCGTGGGCAGCCCGGTGAAGTTCTCCTCCTTCAAGCCCGACATCACCGGCGCCCCGCTGCTCGGCGAGCACAGCTCCGAGGTGCTGGTCGAACTCGGCTACGACGAGGAGACCATCGGCCGCCTGAAGGAGACCGGCGTCATCGTGTAGGCAGGGACAGGTGAGTGGGGGCCGTTGCCTGAAAGGCAACGGCCCCCACTCACCTGTGCGTTCAGGGAGTTCAGACGGCGGCCTCGGCACGCCGTCGCATCAACTCCCGCTCCCGCTCGCGCCGCGCGGTCACATCCCGGATGACCGCACCGCAGTACATGTCACCGTCGGCGGCCGGGAGCATGACCACGCTGAACTCGATGGAGATCCTGCGCCCGTCCGCGGCCAGCGCGGGCACGTTCAGCAGATCGGCCTCTCCGTACTTGCTGGTGCCGCGGTCCATGGCCCCCTGGAAGCCGTCCCAGTGCCGCTTGCGGTGCTTCTCCGGGATGATGACGTCCAGACTTCGCCCGTCCACGTCGGCCGCCGAGAACCCGAAGATACGCTCCGCGCCTTGGTTCCAGTACCGGATGAGTCCGTCGCCGTCGATGATCACGATGCCGTCGGGCGCCTGGGCGGCCATTCCCAGGACCACCTCGGGATGCAGATCTTCCATGTCGCCTCCGAGCAGGGGCTGTGTCACTGGCATGGGTGAGGCGGGACCCTTGCGGCGCAGGGGGCGCTCCCCGCCACTCAGGGTCCCGCCGCCGACGAACCGTGTCGACGAAATATTGTCTACAGGATGAGATTGGCGCCAGCAAGACTCCGGCCCGTTTGTGCGCCGTAGACTGTAGGCGAAAGCCAATTCATAATTGCCTCCTGCACGCAGCGACGACGCTGACGAGGAGGGGCCGTGATGTTGTCGACGACTGGCCTGCCACAGGGTGCGGTACCCAAGCTCGAACGTCCCGGCCCGCTGCGCGACCGTGTGTACGAGGCGCTCCTCGAACTCATCACCACCCGCGCTCTCCAGCCCGGCCAGCACCTGGTGGAGAGCGAGCTCGCCGGGCATCTGGGTGTCTCGCGTCAGCCGGTGCGCGAGGCGCTGCAACGGCTCAGCACCGAGGGATGGGTGGATCTGCGCCCGGCGCAGGGCGCGTTCGTGCACGAACCGACAGAGGAGGAGGCCGACCAGCTCCTCACCGTCCGCACCCTCCTGGAGGCCGAGGCGGCCCGGCTCGCCGCGGCCAACGCCGACAGCACGGCCATCGCCGCCCTCGAGGAACTGTGCGCCGAGGGTGAGCGGGCCGTCGCGACCGACGACGTGGACGGCGCGGTCGCGATGAACGCCCGGCTGCACGCGAAGATCATGGAGCTCGCGGGCAACGACGTCCTGGCGGAGCTGGCCGCCCAGGTCGACCGGCGGGTCCGCTGGTACTACACGCCGGTCGCGCGGCAGCGCGGACAGCAGTCCTGGACCGAGCACCGCGAACTGATCGCCGCGATCGCGGACCGCGACGAACAGCGGGCGATCGAGGCCATGCGGACCCACACCGAGCAGACCCGGAAGATGTACCACGAGCGAGGGAACCGGCCGCGCCGACGGTAACCGCCCGGTCGCGCACGGTGCGGCCCCGAGCGGCCTTCCGCAGGTGGCGGGGGACGGCTGCCCAGCGGACGGATATGCAGGTGAAAGGCGCTCCGAAAGCTTGGTATTGTTGTCCATGTCGCCGCGGGGAACACCCCCGGCCAGGCGGCAGACACCTAGTCCGGGTGGCGGAATGGCAGACGCGCTAGCTTGAGGTGCTAGTGCCCTTTATCGGGCGTGGGGGTTCAAGTCCCCCCTCGGACACAGAGAGTAACCACAGCTGTGCGGGTCGAGGATCTCCTCGACCCGCACAGCTGTTTTCCGTGGCGTGCGCGGCCGTCGAATAATCATGTGCCGACCCACCCGCCCCCTCCCTACACTCACCTCAAGATCCGTGACGAACGAGGGGAGCCCGGCCGTGTGTGACCGCACCGCTGTCGTCGCTTCCCGTACCCGCTACGAGGTGATCCTCGTGTCTCCGGCCGCCCGGCGCCCGCTGCGCGGCCGGTGCCGGATGCCCGTCACGAACTCCTGACGCATCGTCAAAACGAGTGTTTCGTACGGGAATTGCGCTGCCCTTTTGTCACGGAACACCTCGAAAGGCCATGGGCCGTGCGTACTCGCAGCAACCCTCTCACCACCGTCCGTAACCTGGGCATCCTCGCCCACGTCGACGCCGGCAAGACCACCGTCACCGAGCGGATCCTGTTCGCCACCGGCACCACGCACCGGCGCGGTGAGGTCCATGACGGCACGACCGTCACCGACTTCGATCCGCAGGAGCGCGACCGCGGCATCACGATCTTCGCGGCGGCGATCAGCTGCGCCTGGGACGGTCATCGCATCAACCTGATCGACACCCCGGGGCACGTCGACTTCGCCGACGAGGTGGAGCGCTCCCTGCGGGTGCTCGACGGCGCGGTCGCGGTGTTCGACGCCGTCGCGGGCGTGGAACCGCAGAGCGAGTCCGTCTGGCGGCAGGCCGACCGGTACGGCGTTCCGCGGATCGCGTTCGTCAACAAGATGGACCGCGCGGGCGCCGACCTCGACGCCGCCGTCGCCTCCATCCGGGAGCGGCTGCACCCGGCGCCCCTCGTGGTGCAGCTGCCCATCGGCGCGGAGGACGGCTTCCGCGGGGTCGTCGACCTGGTCGGCATGCGGGCGCTGACCTGGGCCGACGGCGACGACATGGTCGTACAGGAGATCCCGGAGGCGCTCGCCGAGGAAGCGGCGCGGCGGCGTCGGGTGCTGGAGGAAGCGGTGGCCGAACTGCACGCCGGCGCGCTGGAGGAGTTCTGTGCCCGGTCGGCGCTCGACGCGCGGACGCTCGGCGAGGCGTTGCGGGACCTCACGCACTCCGGCGACGGGGTCGTGGTCCTGTGCGGTTCGGCCTACCGCAACCGTGGTGTCGAACCGCTGCTCGACGCGCTCGTGGCCTATCTGCCGTCGCCGCTCGACGTGCCCGCCGTGCGCGGCACCGGCGAGGGCGACGGGCAGGAGCGGCCCGCCGACCCGGCGGCGCCGTTCGCGGGGCTGGTGTTCAAGGTGAACGCCACCCCGACCGGGCGCCTCACCTACCTGCGGGTCTACTCCGGAACGATCGAGAAGGGAGACACGGTGTGGGACTCCGGCGTACGGCGCACCGAGCGCATCGGGCGCATCCTGCGGGTGCAGGCCGACCGGCACGCCCAGGTGGAGCGGGCGGTCGCCGGGGACATCGTGGCCGTCGTCGGGCTGAAGGCGGTCCGCGCCGGGTCGACGCTGTGCGCGCCGGACGCCCCGCTCGTCCTCGAACCGCCCGGTGCCGCCGAACCCGTCGTGTCCGTGGCGGTCGAGGCAGTGCGGTCCACCGACACCGACCGGCTGGCCCAGGCGCTCGCCCGGCTGGCCGAGGAGGACCCGTCGCTGGTCGTGCGCACCGACCCGGAGACCGGGCAGACCGTGCTGTCCGGCATGGGCGAACTGCATCTGGAGGTCGCACTGGAGAAGGTGCGGCGTGACCAGGGGCTGGACGTCAACGCCGGGCGGCCGCGGGTGGCGCTCCGGGAGACCGTCGGGCGCGGGGTGTCCGGGTTCGTCTTCCGGCACGTCAAACAGGACGGTGGCGCGGGGCAGTTCGCGCATGTCGTCCTCGATGTGGAGCCGCTGCCCGTGGACGCCGGGTTCGAGTTCCGCTCGGCCGTCGTCGGCGGGCGGGTGCCGCAGGAGTACGTCCGGGCGGTCGAGGCCGGCTGCCGCGACGCCCTGGCCGAAGGGCCGCTCGGTGGTCACCCGGTGACCGGGCTGCGCGTCACCCTCACCGACGGGGCGACCCATGTGAAGGACTCCTCCGACACGGCCTTCCGCACGGCGGGCCGGTTCGGGCTCCGGGACGCCCTGCGCGCCTGCGCCATGGTGCTGCTCGAACCCGTCGCCGAGGTCACGGTCACCGTGCCGGACGCCGCGGTCGGCGGAGTGCTCGGCGACCTCGCGGCCCGGCGCGGTCGGGTCACGGGTTCGGCCGCGCGCGCCGGTTCGGCGGTCGTCACGGCCACCGTGCCGCTCGCCGAACTCTTCGGCTACGCGACCCGGTTGCGCAGCCGGACCCAGGGCCGCGGCACGTTCACGGCCCGGCCGACGGGGTACGCCCCGGCGCCGTCCGGGGTGACGGCTGCGTAGTCCCGGGGCCGCGGTCCTGGGTCACAGGTCCCGTTGCCGGTTCGCGCCACGAACGAACAACGTTCGTGGCGCGAACCGAAAGGGTGCCCCGGGGGCGGGGCACGCCGTCGACGGCGCCGTCGGCCGCTGGGCGCGGGAGACCGCCCCGGCGGTGCGGGCGGCCGTCGTGGCCGCCCGCACCTGACGAGTCGTCAAGATCCGTCAGGGGTACGACACCACGGTGGACGGCACGGTCGACGTGCCCGACGTCGCCGCCCCCGTCTCGTTGATGACGTGCTCGTACTGGCCGTTGCCCCCGAGCGAGACGACCAGCAGGTCGTGGAAGCGCACTCCCGGCCGGTTCGGGGCGGCGAAGCCGTGGTGCTGCACGATCGTGGGGTCGACGTTGTAGTAGCAGTAACTGCCGAGTCCCCAGCCCTCGTGCGTGGTGACGGCCTCGCCGACCCGGTAGGCCGCGTAGCCCTTGACCGCGCCGTTCTGGATCGCGGCCTGGTTCGGGGCGTCGTACGCCTTCTCGTTCTGGAAGAAGATCGTGCGGCCGCGTTCGCCGAACCACTGGACGTCGTACTTGTTGAAGTGCTCCACGAACAGGCCGGTGGCGAGGACGTCGGAGCCGTTGACGACCACGCCGTAGTCCGCGCGGTTGGTCTCCCAGCCGACGCCCTCGCCGTGGTCGGCGCGCCACACCCAGGTGTGGTCGACGATGGTGTGCCGGTTGTTGACGACCATGGAGGTGGTGGCCTTGCCGGGGCCCGCGCCGCCGATGCGGAGGAACACGTCCTGCACGGTGGTGGGGTTGGCGGAGTGGTCCCGCCAGGCGCCGCTCGGGCCGACCTCCAGCAGGGACGCCGAGTTGACCGGGCCGGCGTCGACCAGGAAGCCGGCCAGCCGGACACCGTCGACGTCGGCGACCTTCAGCGCGGTGACGCCGTTGTCCGGCACGAGGGTCGCGTAACCCAGGCCCAGGACCACGGTGTTGGCGCGGTTCACCTGGATCGGCCGGTCGACGTGGTAGATCCCCGGCGTCAGCAGCAGGTGCAGCCCTTGGGTGAGGGCCTGGTTCAGCGTCGCCGCCGAGACGCCCGGCTTGGCGACGTAGAACCGCGACAGCGGCAGCGAGGTGCCCCGAGGGGTGCCGTTGCCCCAGGTCACCCCGCGTGCGTTGGTGCGCAGGGACGGCAGGAAGACCCGGTACTCGCTGCCGCTGAGGTACAGGAAGGGCTTCTCGCGGGAGACGGGTGTGGTGTCGAGAGTGGTGTACGGCGGGTTCGGGAAGCTCTGCGCGGGGGCGCCCTCGACGCCCGAGAACACCATGTTCCAGACACCGTTGAGCCAGCTGCCGATCGCGCTGTCCCTGGTGTACCACTGCTGCTGGGAGTACGGGCCGATCTGACCGTCGATGCGGCTGTCGGCGATGTAGCCGCCGCTGGCCCAACCGTAGCCGGTGGGCGAGAGGTTGAGGCCGCCGCGGACGTGCATCCGGCGGAACGGGGCGGCCTGCGCGACCGCCCAGCGGTTGGTGCCGTTCGCCGGGACCAGCGCCAGGTTCTCCGCCGAACGCCAGAAGTTCTGCGTGGCGTTGCCGCCGAACCAGCCCGCGTCGACCGTCACGTCCCCGTTGATGGTCGTGTCGTCGGGGGAGAGGCCGAGGCCCGCGATCGAGGTGTAGAAGCCGAGTTGGGCGTTGAGGCCGTGGTAGGTGCCGGGCTTGAAGAGCAGCGCGTAGCGGCCGGTGCCGAACTGGGCCGACTCCTGCTGGGCGAACACCGCGTCCAGCTTCGCCTGGATGTCAGGGGTGCTCGGGTCGAAGACCAGGACGTTCGGGCCGAGGTCGCCGCCTCCGGGGAGGGCGTTCGGGCGGCCCCAGGACGGGGTCGCGGACAGGGCCAGGGCGGTGGGGACCGCGGCGCCCAGGACGGTTCTCCGGCTGAGCGGGGACGGACTCATGGCGGCTCCTTGTTCGGGAAGTCCTTGTTCAGGAAGTGAACGACGGAAGGGTTGGGAGCGCTCTCTCGCCGAGGGATGCTTCAGGGTTCAAACGCGGACGTCAAGAGGTGTCGCCGAGTTCAACAAGTGCTGTTCAACCCCTTGACGCGCCGAACGCCTGCCGTTTAACTCACGTCCTAAATTAAGCCGTGAGTGCATTCCCTGAAGGGACACCAGGAGCCATGCGCAGCATCCGAGCCGCGGCCGTAGGCGCCGTCACCATGTCTCTCGCCCTGGCCGCGTCGGCCTGCGGAGGCGGTTCGTCGACCGAGGGCGGGTCCAACGACTCGCCCAAGACGCTCACCTACTGGGCCTCCAACCAGGGGGCGAGCGTCGAGATCGACAAGAAGGTCCTCCAGCCGGAACTCGACAAGTTCAAGAAGCAGACCGGCATCGAGGTGAAGGTGGAGGTCGTGCCCTGGTCGGACCTCCTCAACCGCATCCTCACGGCGACGACCTCGGGCCAGGGCCCCGACGTCCTCAACATCGGCAACACCTGGAGCGCCTCCCTCCAGGCCACCGGCGCGCTGCTGCCGTGGGACGCGAAGAACTTCGCGGCGATCGGCGGCAAGGACCGCTTCGTCGACTCCGCGCTCGGCTCCACCGGCGCCGAGGGCAAGGACCCGGCCGCGGTGCCGCTGTACTCGATGGCGTACGCCCTCTACTACAACAAGAAGATGTTCGCCGACGCGGGCATCGCCCAACCGCCCACCACCTGGGCCGAGTTCGTCGAGGACGGCAAGAAGCTCACCAAGGGCGGCAAGTGGGCGCTCGGTGTCGAGGGCGCGAACCCCTCCGAGAACATCCACCACGCGGTCGTCTTCGCCAAGCAGCACGGCGGCGACTTCTTCACCGCCGACGGCAAGCCCGACTTCACCAACGACGGGGCGGTCGCCGGCGTCAAGGAGTTCGTCGACCTGATGGCCAAGGACAAGGTCATCGCGCCGGGCAACGCCGAGTACGCGCAGAACCAGTCGGTCAGCGACTTCGCCAAGGGCAAGACGGCCATGCTGCTGTGGCAGTCGGCGTCCGCGAACCTCAAGTCCCAGGGCATGAGCGAGGACTCCTTCGGCATCGCCCCGGTGCCCGTGCAGTCCGGCACGCCCGGCACCGGCACCGGCGTCAACTCGATGGTGATGGGCATCAACCTGGCCGTCTTCAAGAACTCCGACAACCTCGACGGCGCCAAGAAGTTCGTGAAGTTCATGACGAGCGACGCCGAGCAGAAGATCCTCAACACCGCCTACAGCTCCATCCCGCCGGTGAAGGGCGCCCAGGCGGACCCGGCCTTCAACACCCCCGCCAACGGCGTCCTGAAGAACACCCTCGCCACCAGCGCGGTCGCGGCCCCGCAGGTCGCCGACGAGTCGCAGTTCGAGACGGCGGTCGGCACGGCCATCAAGGGCCTGTTCGCCGACGCGGCCGCCGGGCGCGCGGTGACCACCGAGTCGGTGAAGGCGGCCCTGGAGAAGGCCCAGGCGCAGATGCCGGCGGCGTGACCCTGATGACCAGCACTGTCGAACTCCCGGTGCGCAAGGGGGAGTCGGGCGACAAGGCGGCGCGTGGACCGCGCCGCCGCGTCCCCGGCCGCATCCGCCGCGTCGGACTGCCCTATCTGCTCCTCCTGCCCGCCCTGATCCTCGAACTCCTCGTCCATCTCGTGCCGATGGTCATCGGCATCGTGATGAGCTTCAAGGAACTCACCCAGTTCTACATCCGCGACTGGGGCGCCGCGCCCTGGGCCGGCCTCGACAACTTCCGGATGTCGGTGGACTTCGACGCCCCGGTCGGCGAGGCCCTGCTGCACTCCTTCCTCGTCACGGTCGGCTTCACGCTCGCCTCGGTCGGCCTGTGCTGGCTGATCGGCACGGCCGCCGCGATCTGCATGCAGGACACCTTCCGCGGCCGGGGCCTGCTGCGCGCCCTGTTCCTGGTGCCGTACGCCCTGCCGGTCTACGCGGCCGTCATCACCTGGGTGTTCATGTTCCAGCACGACAACGGCCTGGTGAACCACGTCCTGCACGACCAGCTCGGCCTCACCGACAAGCCGTCCTTCTGGCTCATCGGCGACAACAGCTTCATCGCCCTGCTGGTCGTGTCCGTGTGGAAGGGCTGGCCGTTCGCCTTCCTCATCGTCATGGCCGGACTCCAGAACATCCCACGGGAGTTGTACGAGGCCGCCGCCCTCGACGGCGCCGGGATGTGGCAGCAGATCCGCCGCATCACCCTGCCGTCGCTGGGCGCCGTCAACCAGGTGCTGATCCTGGTGCTGTTCCTGTGGACGTTCAACGACTTCAACACGCCGTACGTGCTGTTCGGCAAGTCGGCCCCGGAGGCCGCGGACCTCATCTCCGTCCACATCTACCAAGCCTCCTTCGTCACCTGGAACTTCGGCACCGGCTCGGCCATGTCCGTGCTCCTGCTGCTGTTCCTGCTCCTCGTGACGGGCGTGTACCTCGCCGTCACCTCGCGCGGACGGAGGGCGTCGCGTGCCTAGTTCCCCCATGGCGCCGCCGCGGTCCTTCCTGTGGACCCGGCGCGTGTTCCTCACCCTGCTGGCGGGCTTCGTGCTGCTGCCGGTGTACGTGATGATCTCCAGCTCGCTGAAGCCGCTCGCCGACGTGACCGGCAAGTTCCGCTGGATGCCGAGTGAGTTGACCTTCCAGCCGTACGTCGACATCTGGTCGACGGTCCCGCTCGCCCGGTACTTCGTGAACTCCCTGATCGTGGCGAGCGCGGCGGCCGTCTGCTCGGTGGTGATCGCCGTGTTCTCGGCGTACGCGGTCAGCCGCTACGACTTCCGCGGCAAGCGCGTCTTCACGGTCACCGTCCTGTCGACGCAGATGTTCCCCGGCATCCTCTTCCTGCTCCCGCTGTTCCTGATCTACGTCAACATCGGCAACGCCACCGGCATCGCCCTGTTCGGCTCGCGCGGCGGGCTGATCCTGACGTATCTCACCTTCTCCCTGCCGTTCTCGATCTGGATGCTCATCGGGTACTTCGACTCGGTGCCGCGTGACCTGGACGAGGCGGCGCTCGTGGACGGCTGCGGGCCGCTCGGCGCGCTCTTCCGGGTCGTCGTGCCGGCCGCCATCCCCGGCATCGTCGCGGTCACCGTCTACGCGTTCATGACGGCCTGGGGCGAGGTGCTGTTCGCGTCGGTGATGACCAACGACACCACCAGAACCCTCGCCGTCGGCCTCCAGGGCTACTCCACGCTCTACGACGTGTACTGGAACCAGATCATGGCCGCCTCGCTGGTCGTGAGCGTCCCGGTGGTGGCCGGCTTCCTGCTCCTCCAGCGCTATCTCGTCGCCGGGCTGACGGCGGGCGCCGTCAAGTGACCGCTTCGGACACCGTCAAGTGACCACTCCTGAAAGGACTTTCGTGACCATCGATCTCGCCGCACTCCCGGACGACTTCCTGTGGGGCACGGCCACAGCCGCCTACCAGATCGAGGGAGCCGTGACGGAGGACGGCCGTTCGCCGTCGATCTGGGACACGTTCTCGCACACCCCCGGCAAGGTGGCGAACGGCGACACCGGCGACATCGCCTGCGACCACTACCACCGCTGGCGCGAGGACATCGGCCTGATGCGTCAACTGGGCGCCAACGCCTACCGGTTGTCCGTCGCCTGGCCGAGGGTGGTGCCCGGCGGCGACGGCCCGGTCAATCCCAAGGGCCTCGCGTTCTACGACGAGTTGATCGACGGTCTGCTCGCGGCCGGCATCACCCCGTCCGTCACCCTCTACCACTGGGACCTGCCCCAGGCCCTCCAGGACCGCGGCGGCTGGCCCGAGCGCGAGACCGCCGAGCACTTCGCCGCGTACGCCTCGGTCGTGGCCGAGCGCCTGGGTGACCGGGTGCACCACTGGACCACCCTCAACGAGCCCCTGTGCTCGGCGTGGATCGGCCACCTGGAAGGGACGATGGCCCCAGGCTGGACCGACCTCACGGCGGCGGTCCGGGCCTCGTACCACCTGCTCCTCGGCCACGGCCTCGCCGCACAGGCCATCCGCGCGGCCGCCCCCGGCGCCCGGGTCGGCATCGTCAACAACCTCTCCACCGTCCACCCGGCCACCGGCCGCCCGCAGGACCTGCGAGCCGCCCGCCGCATGGACGGCCACACCAACCGCTGGTGGCTGGACCCGGTCCACGGCCGCGGCTTCCCGGCGGACATGCGAGAGGTGTACGGCGTCGAACTCCCGGAGAAACCAGGCGACTTGGAGACCATCGCCGCTCCGCTCGACTGGCTCGGCCTGAACTACTACTTCCCGCAGACCGTCGCCGACGACCCTAACGGCCCGGCCCCGTACGTCCGTTCCGTCCGCCGTGACGGCGTACCCCGCACCGGCATGGACTGGGAGATCGACGCGAGCGGCATCGAGACCCTGCTGCTGCGCCTCACCGACGAGTACGGCGCCCGCAAGCTGTACGTCACCGAGAACGGCTCCGCCTACCCGGACGTCGTACGCCCCGACGGCACCGTCCACGACCCCGAGCGGCAGGACTATCTGACCCGGCACCTCGCCGCCTGCGCCTCCGCCGCCCGCAAGGGTGCCCCGCTGGCCGGCTATTTCGCCTGGTCGCTGCTCGACAACTTCGAGTGGGCCTACGGCTACGACAAGCGGTTCGGGCTGGTCCACGTCGACTACCGCACCCAGACCCGCACGATCAAGGGCTCAGGCCACCGGTACGCGGAGATCATCCGGGCCCACCGGGGACGGGAGCGGTACGCGGCATAAGCGGCGGACGGGGCCGGAAGTCCCTGCTCATCGGGTCCTAGGGCGGTTCGTGGTCACGTCCTGGGACCCTGCCGTCCCCCTTGTCGCCGGAGGAGGCTGAAGAAGCAAGGACAGCCTCCTCACCACCAGGAACAGCCATGCCTGCCGTACAAGAAGCGACGAGCACGGTCGCCGGGCGGTCGTACGACCTCGCCCAGTACCGGCCCGGCCGGGACATCACCGACTGGGAGCCCGAGAACGAGCTCTTCTGGAACTCCGTGGGGAAGCGGGTCGCCCAACGGAACCTCTGGATCGCCGTCCCGGCCCTGCTCGTGGCCTTCGTCGTATGGCAGGTGTGGAGCGTCACCGCCACCAACCTCGCCGACGTCGGCTTCTCCTTCACCACCTCGCAGCTGTTCTGGCTGACCGCGATACCCGGCCTGACCGGCGGCACGGCCCGGATGATCTACACCTTCCTGGGCCCGAGGACCGGCCAGCGCACCTTCACCGCGCTGTCCACGGTCGTCCTGATCGTCCCGCTGATCTGGCTGGGGTACGCGATCCAGGACACCTCCACGTCCTTCACCACCATGGCCGCCATCGCCGCCCTCTGCGGCATCGGAGGCGCCAACTTCTCCTCCTCCCTCGCCAACATCGGCTTCTTCTTCCCTCAGCGCGAGAAGGGCAACGCCACCGGCATCAACGGCGGCCTCGGCAACCTGGGTGTCTCCGTCGTCCAGCTGCTGACCCCGATCGTCATCACCAGCTCGGTCATCGCGATCGGCTCCGGCCAGGCCAACACCAGGACCGGCGAGACGGTGTACCTCCAGAACGCGGCCTTCGTCTGGGTCCCGGTGCTGATCGTCCTCGCCGCCGTCGCGTGGTTCGGCCAGAACAACCTCAAGACGGCGTCGACGTCCTTCGCCCGCCAGAAGGTGATCTTCCGCCGCAAGCACACCTGGGTGATGACCTGGCTCTACGTCGGAACCTTCGGCTCCTTCATCGGCTTCGCCGCCGCCCTGCCGATGCTGATCAAGACCACCTTCCCGGCCTACTCCGTCGCCACCTACGCCTGGATGGGTCCGGCCCTCGGCGCCCTCGCCCGCTGGGCCGGCGGCTGGATCGCCGACAAGCTGGGCGGCGCCCGCGTCACGATCCTGTCGTTCGTCGGCATGGCGGCCTCGATCATCGGAGTGATCAACTTCCTCCCCGGCGGCAGCACCGGCAACTTCGCGGGCTTCTTCGGCTGCTTCCTCGCCGCGTTCCTCTTCTCCGGCATCGGCAACGGCTCGACGTTCCGCCAGATCCCCGTCATCTTCCGCAACCGGCACCTCAAGGGCCTGACCCAGGGCACCCCGGAGTACACCAGGGCCCTGCGGCAGACCGAGATGGAGGCGGGCGCGGTCACCGGCTTCACCGCCGCCGTCGCCGCCTACGGCTTCTTCTTCATCCCGGCCCTGTTCGCCAACTTCGCGGTCACCAGCGCGATGTGGGGCTTCGTGGCCTTCTACGTCACCTGCATCGGCGTGACGTGGTGGTACTACGCGCGTGAGGGCGCGGAGTCGCCGAGCTGAGCCGTACCGGGGCGGGGACTTATTACGTTGCCGCAGGTGAGGTCCGCTGAAAGGCTCACGTCATGCCTACCTTCCACGCCCCCGACGGCACCCTCCTCGCCTACCACGCCACCGGCGACGGCCCGCCCCTGATCTGCCTCCCCGGCGGCCCCATGCAGGCCTCCGCCTACCTCGGCGACCTGGGCGGCCTCACCGCCCACCGCACGCTGATCCGCCTGGACCTGAGAGGGACGGGCGACTCCGCGACGCCGACGGACCCGGCGTCGTACCGCTGCGACCGGCTGGTCGACGACGTGGAGGCGCTGCGGAAGGAACTGGGCCTGGAGCGCGTGGACCTGCTCGCCCACAGCGCCGGGGCCAACCTTGCGACCCTCTACACGGCCCACCACCGCGACCGGGTCGCGCGCCTCGCTCTCATCACGCCGAGTGTGTACGCGGTCGGCATCGACATCACCGCCGAGGACCGGTTGGGGGCCGCGCGGCTGCGCCGGGACGAGGAGTGGTTCGGCGCGGCGTACGCGGCGCTGGAGGCGGTGACCGAAGGACGCGCGGCGGGTGACGACTGGGAGGCCATCGCCCCGTTCTGGTTCGCACGCTGGGACGAGCAGGCGCGAGCCGTGCGGGCGGCCGAGGCGGAGCAGCGCAATGGCGAGGCGGCGGGGGTGTACGGCTCGGAGGGAGCCTTCGATCCGGCGGCCACGCGGGCGGCGCTGGCGGAGTTCGAGGGGCGGGCGCTGGTACTGGCGGGTGAGGTGGACGTGGCGGCACCGCCGCGGGCGATGGGGGAGTACGCGGGGCTGTTCGGGAAGGCCGAGTCGGCGGTGCAGGCAGGGGCGGCGCATTTTCCGTGGCTGGACGACGCGGGGAGCTTCGTGAAGGCGGTGGAGGGGTTTCTGCGCGGTTGAGAGCGGGCTGTGCAGGAGAGCCGGGCGTGCGGCGATGAGCGTGGGAGCGATGGCGGGGAGGCGGTGATCGCAGGGCCGCGCGCGGACTCGCCGGCCGGGCCGTGAGCTGGGCCGGCGCTGCGGCTTGGCAGGACTGAGCGGGACTTGTGGGGCGGCTGACCGCGAGCGCCTGGGCGGCGCCGGTCGCGCCGCCGCGCAGACCGCACTGTCAGTGTGGGCGGCGCCGGTCGGGATGCCGCACAGGCCGCACTGTCAGTGTGGGCGGCGCCGGTCGCGATGCCGCACAGGGTCACACTGTCAGTGTGGGCGGGGCCGGTCGCGCCGCCGCCCAGGCCGCACTGTCAGTGCCGCCTGCCATGATCGCTCGCATGCTCTACGACGACTTGGCGCGGGCGTTGTCCGACGCGGCCTTCGCACGGGACGTCCGGTCCGCCGACCTGGCGCAGCTCACCGACGAGCAGCTCGGTGAGCTGCTCCCGGCCGCCCACCGGGTGCACCATGCCGACGTCACGCCCGCGACCTGGCGGACAGCCATGGCGGTGCGGCAAGCGGCCGACGAGCGGCGACCGCGTGTCAGCCCCGACGCCTGTCGACGCTTGTTCGAGGCGCTCGTCGTGCGCAGCCGGCACAGCGAGTGGGCGGTCGACCTGACGCCGGGGGTGGCGGCGTTGGTGGGGTGCGCCGGCCCGTGGCCCGAGCTGGCGGAGCCCGCCCGGGCCCTGTCCGAGAGCCTGTTGGTGAGGAAGACCATCGCGCACCCGTACGCGCTGTTCCTGATCGCCGGACTCGCGGACGACGCGACCTTGCGCGCGGTCGCGCAGCGGCTCGGAGAGGGGCCCATCGCCATGGACGAGATGAACCTCCTCACCGGGCTCACCCCGGCGGATCGAGCCGTGATGACCGAACTCGACCTGGTCAACACATACATCGAGCCGGAGTCGCCCCCCGAGGTGTGGCAGAAACTGGCCGACCTGCCGGTGTACGTCGACTTCGCCCGAAGCGCCCTGGAAGCGGCGGCCGACCGGGCCGACGGTATCCAGTCCGGCGCGATCCCCTACCTGGCCGACAAGGCGTTCACGGCACGTGAGGTCGCCGTGCTCGGACAGGCCGCGCGGGTGGCGCTGCTGCGGGACGAGGAGTGGCTGCCGGAGGTGTGCGCGCGGCTGCTGCCCGGCATCGCGGTCGCGCCGACCCCGGCGAGGACGGTGCCGTCGCAGGCGCTCCTCTATGAACTGGTCCGCGCCGCAAAGGAGTTCCCGACCCCGGAGGCGGTCACCGCCATCCGCACCGCTCGCTCGGTCACCCGGCACGCGGGCGTCCCCAAGCAGCTCGACAAGCTGCTGAAGAAGGTGGAGGCGGCGCTGGCCCAGCGCACGGAGGTGGCCCTGCGCCTGCCGAGGCTGGGCTTCGACGAGGAAGGTGTCCTGCGCAGACCGGCGGGCGACGGCTACGCGGCCGTCGTCAGGGTCACCGAGACCGCCCAGCTGACGTGGCAGAAGGACGGCCGTGCGCTGCGGAGCGTCCCCGCATCCGTCCGTCGTGACCACGGTGACCTGGTGAAGGAGCTGCGGGACCTGGTCAAGCGGGTGGACCTCCAACTGGTCACACTGGCACGGGCGTTGGAGGGCGGGATGCCGGCCGACACCGGCCACCCTTACGGCTGGTGGCGGACGGAGCTGGCCGGGCACCCGCTGGCCCGGACGGTTGTCGGCAGACTGATCTGGGAGATCGAGACGGCGCCCGGCGCATGGAAGACGTTCCTCCCGGCCGCGGACGACCTCCCCGACGCCCCCGACGACGCCTGCGTACGCCTGTGGCACCCGATCCGCGCCGATGCCGAGACGGTACGCGCCTGGCGGGACCGGCTGGTGGACGGACAGGTGAGACAGCCGTTCAAGCAGGCGTTCCGCGAGATCTACCGGCTCACCCCGGCCGAGGAGGAGACCCGCCTCCACTCCCACCGCTTCGCCGCCCACCTCGTCCACTACCGCAGGATGCGCGGGCTGTTCCGGGCCCGGGGCTGGACGAGCCGGCTGCTGGGCCCGTGGGACGGAGGCGACGGCGACGAGGCGACGCGCGTGCTGGTGTCGGGCCGTTGGCGGGCCCGCTTCCTCCACTCCTTCGTGGACTGGGCGGACGACGACCCGGTGGCCTCGACGGACTGGGTCCGCTTCGACCAACGGTTGGACGGCCACTGGACGGAGGCCCCGCTGGCCGAGGTACCCCCGCTGGTCTTCAGCGAGGCGATGCGGGATGTCGACCTCTTCGTCGGCGTGACCTCCATCGCCGCGGACCCCGACTGGACCGAGCAGGGCCCGGCCCGCGCCTACTGGGAGCGTGCCGGTTTCGCCGACCTCACGGAGACCGCCGAGGCCCGCCGTGACGCCCTCATCCGCATCCTGCCCCGCCTGAAGATCGCGGACCGCTGCACGCTGGACGACCGCTTCCTGACCGTCCGAGGCGACCTGCGCACCTACCGCATCCACCTCGGCTCGGCCAACATCCTCATGCAGCCCGACGACGCCTACCTGTGCATCGTCCCGGCACGCGGCAGGGTCACCGCGAAGGTCTTCCTGCCCTTCGAGGACGACCGCCTGTCGGTGATCCTCAGCAAGGCGATGCTGCTGGCGGCGGACGCCGAGATAACCGACGCGTCCATCCGCGCGCAGATCGACCGAGCCGCCTGAACGCCGTCAGCAGTCCCGGAACTCGGGTGACTGGTTCAGGATCTGCGAGCGGAGTGAGGTGAAGCGGGTGTACGTCTCGCTCGTCTCCGCGCCGGGGCGGAACGCCGCCACCCGGTGGCAGTTCTGGAAGGCCAGGGTCACTCCGAAATGGCGTTCCAGACTGCCTCGGATCGCGTCGCTGGCCAGGGCGCGCAGGAGCTGGCCGCGCTCCTTCTCGGACGGGGGAGGGGTCTGGTTGTCGGTGAAGTCGGCCGTGCCGGACTTGAGTTCGGTGGCGAGGGACGCGATGAGGTCGTAGGCGTAGGGGAGGGACGTGCGGACGGTGTCCACGAAGTCCTCCTCGCGGACGGCGCCCTGTTCGGCTTCGGCGAGCAGCTGAGGGGAGACGTCGAGAGACATGGGGTGGTCCTGTCTGTGCTGTGAGGGGGGTGGTCGGGGTCAGGGGTCAGGAGTGGGGGATGTGGCCCGGCGTGTACTCCGGGTCCACCTGGGACGCCAGGTCCTCGCCCGCCCAGGCGCGGGCGTTGCGGAGGTGGAACTCGACCGCGTGGCGGTGGAGTCGGGGCCAGTCGCGCGGGTGGGCGTCGACCGAGTCGCGCAGGACGTTCAGGGCGTGGTGGTTCTGGGGTTCCAACTCGCCCTGGGCGCGGCCCTGTTCGGCGGCCCGGACGTACGGGGACTGGGTGAGGTGGGTCAGGAGGTCGTCGCCCACCTCCTGCTTGAGGAAGAGCAGGTCGTCCTCGCCGGTCACCTTGTTGCCGACGACGGCGATACGGATCCCGAACTCCCGGGCGTGGTCCCGGTACTGGCGGTAGACCGAGACGCCCTTCCGGGTGGGTTCGGCCACCAGGAAGGTCATGTCGAAGCGGGTGAACAGGCCCGACGCGAACGCGTCCGCGCCCGCCGTCATGTCGACGACCACGTACTCGCCGGGTCCGTCGACCAGGTGGTTGAGATAGAGCTCCACCGCGCCGAGCTTGGAGTGGTAGCACGCCACCCCGAGGTCGCTCTCGTCGAACTCGCCCGTCACCATCAGCGGTACGTCCCCCACGTGCCGGACATGGCGGGTGTGGAGTTCGTCGTCGCCGAGCAGTGACAGCAGGCGTGAGCCGCGGCCGGGCGGCGTCGTCTTGATCATTGCCTCGGCCGAGGCGATGCGCGGGTTGGTGCCGCGCAGGTAGTCCTTGATGGCCTTCAGGTGTGCGCCCAGGGGAGGGGCGTCGAGCGGCGGCCCGTCGTGGCCCAGCGCCTCGGCCAGGTGCTGGTTGATGTCCCCGTCCACGGCCAGGACCGGTGCCCCGGCCCGGGCCAGGTGGCGGGAGAAGAGGGCCGACAGGGTCGTCTTGCCGCTGCCGCCCTTGCCGACGAAGGCGATGCGCATCAGCACCACCCCGGCGGAACAGCTAAGCCGTTTTTGAAAATGGATGTCATGTCGATAGGTTTTAGGGGTGTCCCCGATCACTGTCAAATCGCCTGTTGATCAAGCACCCGCCCTTAATGCATATGATGTGCAAGTGCGTGACTACAGCATCAGGGCCGCGGGCCCGGACGACCTGGACGGTGCGCGAGCCGTGATGCTCGACACCGTCTACCGCGACTTCGGCACCGGGTACGTGCCCCGCTGGCACGGCGACATCATCGACCCGGCCGCCGCCTATCTGACCCCGCCCCGCCACACGCTTCTCGTCGCGGTCGACCCGGACGGCGGCGAGATCGTCGCCACCGGCGCCCTCGACGCGCGCGGCCCCGCCCACCCGCCGAACCCCCGCCACATCGCCGAGCGCTACCCCTCCGGGGAGACCGCCCAGGTGCGGCGGCTCTACGTCCGCCCCGAGCACCGCCGACGCGGCCTCGCCCGCCGGATGGTCGCCGAGCTGCTGACCTTCGCCGCGGCGGACGGCACCTACCGCGCCGTATATCTGCACACCGATCCGTCGGTCCCCGGCGCCGAGGCCTTCTGGCGGTCGCTCGGCAAGCTCGTGCACGACGAGCGGGACGACCCGGACGGCGGCAACGGCGTCCTGCACTTCGAACTTCCGATGGGACGGTGACCGGCCGATGCGCCGCCTCCGACTGCTCTCCGCACTCCTGCTCGCCCCCGCCCTGACCGGCTGCTTCGCCTCCGAGGGCGCCGACGGGACGTCGGACGACACCGGCGACGGCTCCCGGCTGCGGGTCGCGCTCGCCTTCCCGCCCGCCGAGAACCTCTCGCCGTACGGCGCCGATGCCACGATCCTCAGCCGCCTCGGCGTCACCGAAGGCCTGACCGCCCTCGACGCCAACGGCGCCGCCGCCCCCGCGCTCGCCTCCTCCTGGCGGCGCGAGAACGACCGCACCTGGCTGTTCACCCTGCGCGAGGCCGACTTCCAGGACGGCACCGAGGTCACCCCGGCCGCCGTCGCCGCCTCCCTCACCCACGCCACCGAGGCCAAGCCGGCCCCGGCCGCCCTGGCCGGCGTGACCCTCACCGCGAAGGCCGAGGGAAGCACGGGAGTACGGGTCACCACCAAGGACCCCGACCCCGTCCTGCCGCTGCGCCTGTCCAGCCCGAGCCTCGCCGTGCTCTCCACCAAGGCCTACGCCGGCGACGACGGCGCCGACCCGGTCGGCCACGCCACCGGCCCCTTCGAGCTCACCAAGGTCATGGGCGCCACCGCCGCCACCCTCGACCGCTTCGCCGACTACTGGGGCGGCCGGGCCCAAGCCTCCGGTGTCGACGTCAAGTTCGTCGCCGACGGCACCGCCCGCGCCAACGCCCTGCGCACCGGACAGGTCGACCTCGCCGAGGCGATACCCGTCGCCCAGGCCGCCACCCTCGACCCGGGCACGCGCAAGGCGACGGCGACGACCCGCACCACCAGCCTGCTGATCAACACCGCGTCGGGGCCCTTCGAGAACGCCGGTCTGCGGGCCGCCGCCCGCCAGGCCGTGGACACCTCGGTGTTCGCCAAGGACGTCTACGAGGGGTACGCGGACGCCGGCACCGGCATCTACGGGCCGGCCGTCACCTGGGCCGAGGGCAAGCGGACCGCACCGACCGGACGGGCCCGGCCCGCCGACGCCGACGGGACCACGATCACCCTCGCCACCTACGACAACCGGCCCGAACTCCCGGAGGTCGCCCAGGTGTTGAAGCAGCAACTGGAGAAGGCGGGATTCCGGGTCGACCTGGAGGTGCGCGAGTACTCGCGGCTCGAAAGCGACGCGCTGGACGGGAAGTTCGACGCGTTCGTCCTCGCCCGCAACACCCTCGTCGACACCGGCGACCCCGTCTCCGTCCTCGCCAGTGACTACACCTGCGACGGCGGCTACGACATCGCCCAACTCTGCGACAAGGACGTGGACAAGGCCGTCGCGAAGGCCGAGCGGGTCACCGACACCGACGAACGGCAGGACGCGGCCATGGCCGCCGAGGCGGAGATCCTCGGCACCGACGCCGTCGTCCCCCTGATCCACCAGCGGATCATCACCGGCGTCGGCACCGGCGTCCGCGGCGCGCTCCTCGACCCGTACGAGCGCACCCTCGTCGGCACCGGCACCCGGCGCTGACGCATGCGGAACCGAGCGGCCGCGCTGCTGTGGCGGGCCGGGATCACGGCCGCCCTCGTGTGCGCGATCGGCCTGCTGCCGTGGCTGACCCGCACCGATCCGGCGCTCACCGTGCTCAAGGCGCGCTCGGCCGAACGCGATCCCGACCCCGCGGTGTTGGCCGACATCCGCGCCCAACTCGGGCTGGACGAAGGCCCGTTCCATTTCCTCGCGAAATGGGTGCGCGGGGACGCGGGGCGGTCGTGGATCTCCGGCGACGAGGTCACGCCCGCCGTCCTCCAAGCCCTGGGCGCCTCCCTGCTGCTGATGGCGGCCGCCCTGGCGGTCGCCGCCGTCACCGCCGCGCTGATCTGCGCGCGCACGCTGTGGCTGGGCGCCCACTGGCGGCTCGCCGGCCGGCGGGCGGGGGGCGGCGGTTCCGCGGTCCTCGCCGCGCTGCCCGAGTTCCTCACCGCGTCCGTGCTCGCCACCGTCGTCGGCGTCCAACTCGGCTGGCTGCCCGCCCTCGGCTGGTACGGGCCACGGTGGACGATCCTGCCCGCCCTCGCCCTCGGCCTACCGGCCGGGGCGGTGCTCGGCCGGCTCCTCGACGACCTGCTGCCCGGCGCCTTCGCCGAACCCTGGGCGCTGGCCGCCGCCGCACGGGGCCTGCCCGGCCGCGGCATCGCCCGCCAGGCGATCCGGCGCTGTCTGCCCGGACTGCTCCCGAACACCGGCCTGTTCGCGGTCGGCCTGACCGGCGGCGCGGTCGCCGTGGAACAGATCTTCGACATCCCCGGCCTCGGCCGCACCACCCTCCAGGCCGCCCTCGCCCAGGACCTCCCCGTCCTCCAGGCCGGCACCCTCGCCCTCGTCCTGCTGGCAACCGCCGCCGCGGGCCTCGCGGCTCTCACCACCCGCCTCCTCATCGGCCCCGCCCTGCGCGACGGCGCCCTGCCGTCCCTGCACGGCCCGAAGCCCCCGGCACGCACGCTCCAGCCCTTCGTGTACGGCGGCCTCCTCGCGCTGGTCATCGCCCTCGGCCTGCCCCGCGACCCGCTCGCCCTCGATACCGGGGAACGCCTCCGACCCCCGTCCCTCCAGCACCCGTTCGGCACCGACGGACTCGGCCGGGACGTCCTAGCCCGCGTCGGCCACGGCGCCCTCGACACCCTGCTGCTCGCCCTCGCGATCAGCGCCGCCGCACTGCTGACCGGCGTCCTGCTGGGTCTGCTGCCCCGTCTGTCGGGCCCGCTCGTGGACACGGTCGTCGCCCTGCCGCCGGTCCTGGTCGCCCTCCTCGTCACCGCGGTCGTCGGCGGCGGACCGGCCACCCCCGCCCTCGCCGTCGGCGCCGTGGCCTGGGCGCCCCTCGCGGCCCACACCTCCGCGCTGCTGCGTCAGGAACGGGCGGCCCTCCACATCACCGCCACCCGCGGCCTGGGCGCGGGCTCCCGGTACCTGCTCCGGCACGAACTCCTGCCCGCCGTGCTGCCCTCCGTCACCCGCCACGCCCTGCTCCGGCTCCCGGGCATCGCCCTCGCGCTCGCCTCGCTCACCTTCCTCGGCCTGGGCGCCCAGCCGCCGACCCCGGAATGGGGCCTGCTGCTCGCCGAGAACCAGCCCTACGCCGAGCGCGCCCCCTGGGCCGTCCTCGCCCCGGCCGCGGTCCTCGCCCTGCTGGGCGCGCTGGCCGTGACGGCGGCGGGCGGGGCGCGGGTGCCGCGGCGGAAGCGGTGGGAGCCGGTGGACGAGCCCCAACAGCAGCCTCGTACAAGGCAATTGGTGGAGGCTCGATGACCTCGCTCACCGTCGGCCTGCGCAAGACCGCCCCGCTCACGCCACTGCTCCGCCTGCTGATCCTCACCCAACTCGCCTTCAACATCGGCTTCTTCGCCGTACTGCCCTTCCTGTCCGAGCACCTCGGGCAGGCGGTGGGCATGGCGGGCTGGCTCGTCGGGTTCGTGCTGGGGCTGCGGACCTTCAGCCAACAAGGGCTGTTCGTGGTGGGCGGCGCGCTGGCCGACCGGTACGGCATCCGCCCCGTCGTCCTCGCGGGCTGTGTGCTGCGCATCGCCGGGTTCGCCTGGCTCGGGTACGCGACGCGGACCTGGGCGGTCATCGGCGCCGTCCTGCTGATCGGCTTCGCCGCCGCCCTGTTCTCACCCGCGGTCGAGTCCGAGGTCGCCCGGCAGGCCGTGGTGCACGAGCAGGCCACCGGCGCCTCGCGCACCCGCGTCCTCGCCCTGTTCACGGTGGCGGGCCAAGCGGGCGCGTTCGTGGGGCCGTTGCTCGGTGCGCTGCTGCTCTCGGTGGACTTCCGGGCCGTGTGCCTGGCCGGCGCCGGCATCTTCGTCCTGGTGCTCGCCGGACACGCCTGGCTCCTGCCCCAGCACCTCCCCGGCCGCGAGCGCGTCCGACTCGAGGGAGGCGTACGGCTGTTGCTCCGCAACCGGCGCTTCCTCGCGCTGTGCTGCGCGTACGGCGCCTATCTCCTCGCCTACAACCAGCTCTACCTCGCCCTCCCGGCGGAGGTGGAGCGGGCCACCGGCTCCCAGGCGCCGCTTGCCTGGCTGTTCGCGCTGTCGTCCCTGCTGGTGGTGACCGCCCAGCTGCCCGTCACCCGCTGGGTGGGCGAACGGCTGGAGCCACGCCGCTCGATGGCCACCGGACTGCTCCTGATCGCCGCCGGGTTCGCCGTGGTGGCCCTGGCCCGCCCCGTCGGCTGGACGGGGACGGCGGGCCTGCTTCCCGCGGCCGGTTTCGTCGTCCTGCTCACCCTCGGCCAGATGCTCGTCGCCCCGGTCGCCCGCGCCTGGGTCCCCGACCTGGCCGAGAAGGGCCGCCTCGGCCTCTACACCGGGGCGCTGTCCTCCGTGTCCGGCCTCATCGTCCTGACCGGCAGCTCGGCGACGGGCACCCTCCTCGACACCGGGCTGCCCGCGGCCGTTCCGTGGCTGGTCCTGGCCGCCGTACCGGCCGCGGCGATCGCGCTGCTGCCGCGCGGCACGTAGGTCATCCGGCGACCAGCTCGCGCACGTCCTCCACCAGGAGCGTCTCCACACGCGAGGTCCGCAGCAGCCACAGCACATCCCGGCCGAACGACCACACCAGCGTCCCCAGCGCGGTCGCCACGACCGCGAACTCCAGGGTGTACGACAGCAGGCCCGAGGCGGCGAGCAGCAGGAACACGCCCTGGAGTGCGGCGACCGTCTTGCGGGCCGTGCTCGGCGGGAGCGGGGCGTTGAGCCAGGTCCAGACGCGGGCGGCGGCCACGAAGGCGTAGCGCATGGCGCCGATCAACAGCACCCACGGGCCCAGGGACATCGAGACGTACACACTCAGCACCAGGATCAGGAACGCGTCGACCTCCATGTCGAAGCGCGCGCCGAGCGGGGTGGCGGTGCCGGTGCGGCGGGCCACCTTGCCGTCCACGCCGTCGAGGATCAGGGCCACCGCGGTGAGGCCGACGAAGAGCGTGACCGGCGGGGAGCTCTGGAAGGAGTCGGCGACCAGGGCGGTCACCCCGCCGACCAGGATGGAGCGGCCGAGGGTCACCCGGTTGGCGGGGCCGAACGAGCGGGGCTGGGTGCGGTGCAGGGCCCGGGAGAGCACCGCCCAGGTGGCCACGGCGAAGGCGAGGCCGGTCAGCCAGCCCGCCGGCCCCATGCCGATCGCGGTGCCGAGCAGCGCCAGCAACAGGATCTGGACACCCGCTCCGACCGCGGTCTCCTGCTGGACCAGCCTTGCCTCGTAAGTGTGGTTCAGGGCCACCGAACATCCTCCGGCCGTGTGACAGAGTCGATCAACGCCGCGTACTGTGCGCGACCTGTGCACACCTCGGTACGTGAACTACTTCCCGATCGTTCAGGAGGATGCCGATGAACCGCACCGCAAGGGCGTTCTGGCTCAACAGTCCGGGTGAAGGCGAGATACGGGAGGTCACCCTTCCGGCCCCCGCCGCGGACGAGGTGCTGGTCCGCGCCCTGTGGTCCGGCGTCAGCCGCGGCACCGAGACGCTCGTCTTCCGCGGCGGAGTCCCCGCCAGCCAGCACGCGGCGATGCGGGCACCCTTCCAGGAGGGCGAGTTCCCCGCCCCCGTGAAATACGGCTACCTCAGTGTCGGAGAGGTCGAGGAGGGGCCGGCGGAACTGGTGGGGCGCACGGTCTTCTGCCTCTACCCGCACCAGACGCGGTACGTCGTCCCGGCCGCCGCCGTCACCGTCGTACCGGACGCCGTGCCCGCCGAACGCGCCGTCCTCGCCGGCACCGTGGAGACCGCCGTCAACGCCCTGTGGGACGCGGCACCCCTGGTCGGGGACCGGATCGCGGTGGTGGGCGGGGGGATGGTCGGCTGCTCGGTGGCCGCGCTGCTGGCCCGCTTCCCCGGTGTACGGGTGCAACTCGTCGACGCCGATCCCTCCCGCGCGAAGACCGCAGAGGCGCTCGGCGTCGGCTTCGCGCTGCCGCCGGACGCGCTCGGCGAATGCGACCTCGTCGTGCACGCCAGCGCCACCGAGCAGGGACTCACCCGCGCGCTGGAACTCCTCACCGCCGAGGGCACCGTCCTCGAACTGAGCTGGTACGGCGACCGGCAGGTGAGCCTCCCGCTCGGCGAGGCCTTCCACTCCCGCCGCCTCGTCATCCGCTCCAGCCAGGTCGGCACCGTCTCCCCGGCCCGCCGCGCCAGCCGCAGCTACGCCGACCGGCTCGCCCTCGCCCTCGAACTGCTCGCCGACCCGTCACTCGACGCGCTCATCACGGGGGAAAGCGTGTTCGAGGAGTTGCCGGCTGTGATGCCGAAGCTCGCGGCGGGGGAGATTCCGGCCCTTTGTCACCGCATCAGGTACGGCAAGAGCGCCTGACCTGAGAAAAGAGTGAGATCGGGCTGAACACGGGGAAGCGAAGAGCCGTACTACACGGCATCCCGGCGGCGACCAGGCCGAGGGGATCAGACGCGCCGCACCTGGAGGGTCGTCCGTTGTTCAGTGTCACCGTCCGCGATCACATCATGATCGCCCACAGCTTCCGCGGCGAGGTCTTCGGACCCGCGCAGCGCCTGCACGGAGCGACGTTCCTCGTGGACGCCACCTTCCGCCGGGAACAGCTGGACGACGACAACATCGTCGTCGACATCGGACTGGCCACCCAGGAGCTCGGCGCCGTCGTCGCCGAGCTGAACTACAGAAACCTCGACAACGAGCCCGACTTCGCGGGGATCAACACCTCCACGGAGTTCCTCGCCAAGGTCATCGCCGACCGGCTCGCCGAGCGCATCGAGAAGGGCGCGCTCGGCGAAGGGGCCCGCGGCATCGCCGCGATCGGCGTCACGCTCCACGAGTCGCACGTCGCCTGGGCGAGTTACGAGCGTGCGCTGTGACCGACACGACCCTGGAGAAGACCGCGGCACCGTCGCTCGACTACGTGCCCGTGCAGCACTCCGCTCTCAAGAACGCCGACATCATCCCCATGTCCCTGAGCTCCGTGCACTTCGTCATGCCGGGCGGTGTCGACGACCCGGCCGCCCCCAGCGGCGGCAACGCCTATGACCGCCGGGTCAGTCTGGACCTGCCCGGCTTCGGCTGGCAGGTCCACAAGCACGCCGTGGACGGCGAGTGGCCCCGCCCCGGTGCCGCGGCCTGCGCCGAACTCGCCCGCATCCTGCGCGAGTTCCCGGACGGTACGGTCGTCCTGCTGGACGGTCTGGTCGCCTGCGGGGTTCCCGAGATCGTCGTCCCCGAGGCGGAACGCCTCCGGCTCGCCGTCCTCGTCCACCTTCCGCTCGGCGACGAGACCGGCCTGGATCCCCTGCTGGCCGCCGAGCTGGACGCCAAGGAGCGTGCCGTCCTGCGGGCGGTCCCCGCGGTCATCGCCACCAGCGACTGGGCGGTCCGCCGCCTCGTCTCCCACCACGGCCTGGCCCCCGACCGCGTCCATGTCGCCGCCCCCGGCGCCGACATCGCCCCGCTCGCCTCCGGAACCGACGGCGTCTCCCGCCTGTTGTGCGTCGCCGCTGTCACGCCCCGCAAGGGCCAGCACCGGCTGATCGAGGCGCTCGCGACGGTACGGGACCTGCCGTGGAGCTGCGTCTGCGTCGGCGGCCTCGGCCAGGACCCCGAGTACGTAGGCCGACTCCGGTCCCTGATCGCGAAGTACGGCCTGGAACACCGGCTGGAGCTGGCCGGACCGCAGGCCGGCGCCCAGCTCGACGCCAGTTACGCCGCCGCCGACCTGATGGTCCTCACCTCCTACGCCGAGACCTACGGCATGGCGGTCACCGAGGCCCTCGCCCGCGGCATCCCGGTCCTCGCGACCGACGTCGGCGGCCTGCCCGAGGCGGTCGGACGCGCCCCCGACGGGGGAGTGCCCGGCATCCTCGTCCCGCCGGAGGACCCCGCCGCCCTCGCGGCCGAACTGCGCGGCTGGTTCAACGAGGCGGACGTACGACGCCGGCTGAAGGCGGCTGCCCGGGGCCGCCGGGCAGCCCTCGACGGCTGGGCGACCACGGCCCGCAGCCTGGCCGGAGTACTGGGCCGACTGCCGAACGAACCCAGGAGGGCGGCATGAGGAAGACGGCTACCACGGAGCGCAGCGGCAGGATCCCGGCCCAGCCGGGGCCGCGAGCCGAGACGGGCGGCAGCGGAGACGCGTCCCTCTTGCCCTCGGCGAGCACGGAGGCGTCCCTCCTGCCCTCGGCCGGCGGAGAGGCATCTCTCCTGCCCTCGGCGAGCACGGAGACGTCCCTCCTGCCCTCGGCCGGCGGGGAGGCGTCCCTCCTGCCCTCGGCGAGTGCGGGCGTCAGCGCGGAGGCGTCCCCCATGCGCCCGTTGACCGCGGGCGTCAGCGCGGAGGCCTCCCCCCTGCGCCCCATCAGCGCGAGCGGAACCGCGGAGGTGCCCCCCATGCCCACGCCGTCCGCGGTGCCGGACCCGGCCGCCGACTCCGTGATCCCCGGTGCCGGGCCCACCGCCGCCCGCCCGGGTGAGCGTCCCACCGTGCGGCTCCGCGAGGACGGTCCCGACGAGCAGCCCCGGTACGCGCCCGAGTGGCTGGAGCTGCGCGAGCCGGCCGACGCGGCCGCGCGGGCGCACGATCTGCTCGACCCGCTGCGCATCCGCCTGGCGAACCTGCCCGGAAAGTCGGGCCTGGTCATCCACGACCTCGGCTGCGGCACCGGATCGATGGGCCGCTGGCTCGCCCCCCGCCTCGACGGCGCCCAGCACTGGGTCCTGCACGACCGCGACCCCTACCTCCTGCACTTCGCCGCCGTCGCCTCCCCGCGCGTCGCCGCCGACGGCAGCCGCGTCACCGTCGAGACCCGGCGCGGCGACGTCGCCCGGCTCACCCCGGACGCCCTCTCGGGCGCCTCCCTGGTGACCGCCTCCGCGCTCCTCGACGTCCTCACCCGCGAGGAGATCGACACCCTCGCCGAGGCCTGCACCGGCGCCGGCTGCCCGGCCCTGCTCACCCTGTCGGTGGCCGGTCGCGTCGACCTCACCCCGTCCCACCCGATGGACACGGAGATCATGGAGGCGTTCAACGCCCACCAGCGCCGCGCCGGCCTCCTCGGTCCGGACTCGGTCACGGCGGCCTGCGAGGCCTTCTCCGAGCGCGGGGCGACGGTACGCCTGAACCCCAGCCCCTGGCGGCTCGGCCCCGCCGAGGCCGCGCTCACCGCGCAGTGGCTGCGCGGCTGGGTCGGCGCGGCGGTGGAGCAGCGTCCGGAGCTGAAGGAGCGGGCCGAGGGCTATCTCCGGGAGCGCCTGGAGGCGTGTGAGGCGGGCGAGTTGACTGTCCTGGTCCACCACACGGACCTGCTGGCGCTGTCCCGGCCGACGGGCGGGGCGGCATGAGCGTGGAGACGGTACGGGCGTACGGGGTGCGCACGCCGCCGTCGGGCGGCCGCACGAGGCAGGGGGCCGCCGCGTCGGTCCTTCCGGTCGAGGTGACGGGCAGGGACGTTTCCGCCGCCGAGGGCGAGGCCGCCGCCACCCTCACCGACCGCACCCCTGACACCGCCGGCCTCGTCCTCGTACCCCCCGTCAAGGCCGTCCCGCCACCGGACGTCGCCGTCGCCGACTCCCGTATCGGCGTGATCGTCTCCACCCCCCGCCCCGAAGCCGCCACCCCCCACACCCCGCGGTGGCGCCGCGCCCTCGCCCGCCTCAAGTCACCGGCCGTGCGCACCCACGTGGGCAGTGCCGTCGGCGTCGTCATCCTCGCCGTCCTGCTGTGGCGGCTCGGTACCGGGGTCTTCCTGGACGGGCTGCGGCGGATCGACGGCGGGTCGCTGATCGCCGCGGTCGGGATCGGTGTCGTCACGACCGTGTTCAGCGCCTGGCGCTGGCAGTTGGTGGCCCGGGGGCTGAAGATCCGGCTGCCGCTCGGGCCGGCCGTCGCCGCCTACTACCGCGCGCTGTTCCTCAACGCGGCGCTCCCCGGCGGCGTCCTCGGTGACGTCCACCGGGCGGTGCGGCACGGGCAGAGCACCCGCGACCTCGGGCGCTGTGTGCGGGCCGTCGTCCTCGAACGGGTCGCCGGGCAGCTCGCGTTGGCGTTCGTCGGCGCCGGCATCCTGCTCACCATGCCGTCGCCGGTGCTGAACCAGGCCCGGGACCTCGCGCCGGTGCTGCTGTTCGCCCTGGTGGGTGCGCTGGCCGTCGTACTCGCCCTGCGGATGAACCGGACGCCCGCGCGGTACGGCCGGACGCTGGCCGAGGTGCGTGAGGGGCTGCTGTCCCGGCGCAACGGCCCGGGCGTCGCGCTGTCGTCCCTCGTCGTCCTCGCCGGGCACATCGGGATGTTCGTGCTCGCCGCCCGGGTCGCCGGGTCCGCCGCCTCCGTCGCCGTACTGCTGCCGATCGCCGTCCTGGCGCTGCTCGCCATGGGACTGCCGCTCAACGTCGGCGGCTGGGGACCCCGTGAGGGCGTCACCGCCTGGGCGTTCGGCGCGGCCGGCCTCGGGGCGAGCAGCGGGCTGGCCGTCGCCGTCGTGTACGGGGTACTCAGCCTCGTGGCCAGCCTGCCCGGTGTGCTGGTCCTGCTCGCCCGCTACCCGCGCAAGGAGTCACCGGAGCTGTCGGAGGTGAGCAGTGACAAGTACGGTCGGAACGCGTCCGCCAGGCTCTCCAGCAGCGCCTTGCCCTTTTCCGCCGAACCCAGCGAGGGACGGCCGATGACACCGGAATCGGTATAGGCGGACATGCCCAGAGTGAGCAGATGACGACGGTCGTCGGCGACGAAATCGGAGGTCTCATAACCGGGTCGGACGAATTCGGGATGAGCGTGCAGAAGGATGGAGGTCTCGATTTCCCCCGCGTGCATGTCGGTGAGCAGAGACGTGACCACCCCCGCCCGTTCGCGCGCCGACTCCCAGTCCTCCGCCGCCGGGAACAGTGCCATTTTCTCGCCGCGGGAGGAGGATTCCTGGACGACGTTGCCCAGTACGTAGTTTCCGCCGTGCCCGTTGACCACGACCAGGGCGTCGACGCCCGAACGGCGGAGTGAAGCCGCTATGTCCCGTATCACCGAGTGAAGGGTCACCGAGGAGATGCTGACGGTCCCCGCCCAGGCCGCGTGCTCGTGCGAGCAGGAGATCGTCACCGGTGGGAGGAGGTGCACCGGGTACGCCGCGGCGATCTCCCGGGCGATGGCACAGGCGACCAGGGTGTCGGTCGCCAACGGCAGGTACGGGCCGTGCTGTTCGAAGCTGCCGACGGGGAGAACCGCGACCTGTCGTGAGACATTCGCGCCCCGCGTCCGTACGTCCTCCGTGGTGTCCGCCGGCAACGGACCGTATGCCGCCGACCGCGCTTGCGAATCACTCATTCTTTCACGGCCTTTCGTCTCTGCTTAGGAACTCGAGAATCATGACAGACAAAATTGGCGTCCTCGGCAAGAAGTCCCCGCAGCGCACCGGCGTGGAACGCATAGTGAATGCCCCGCTGCCCACCGTGTACGGGCAATTCCGGGCGGTCGGCTACCTGGATCACGACCGCGGCGACGAACAAGTGGCCCTCGTCCACGGCGAGATAGGCACCGAGGACGTCCTCGTCCGGCTGCACTCCGAGTGCCTCACCGGTGACGCCTTCGGCTCCCGGCACTGCGAGTGCGGCGAGCAGCTCGACTCCGCCATGCGGGCCGTGGTCGCCCAAGGCAGCGGCATCGTCGTCTACTTGCGGGGCCACGAGGGCCGCGGTATCGGTCTGCTCGCCAAGCTCCGCGCGATGGCTCTCCAGGCGGAGGGCCTGGACACCGTCGAGGCGAACCTCGCCCTCGGCCTGCCGGTGGACGCCCGGGACTACGGCGTCGCCGCCGGCATGCTGCACGACCTCGGCGTGAACAGCGTCCGCCTGATGTCCAACAACCCCGACAAGCGGGAGGCGTTGGTACGGCACGGCATCGAGGTCACCGAGACCGTGCCGCTGCTGATCCAGCCGTGCGAGAGCAACATCACCTACCTGCGCACCAAGCGGGAGCGCCTCGACCACCATCTGCCCCATCTGGACGCGGTGGCCCACCTCTCCTGATTACGGGTGGCGCGGTCCGGACAGGAAGAGGGGGCCGACCGACCCCGACCCACCTGGGAGGCTCGCCCGTGAGAATGCAGGCACAGGCCGTCGTGATCGGCGGCGGAGTGATGGGCACGAGCATCGCCTACCACCTCGCCGCCGCCGGTGTCCGTGACGTCGTGCTCGTCGAACGGGACGAGCTGGCCTCCGGCTCCACCTCGAAGGCGGCGGGCGGGGTGCGGGCCCAGTTCTCCGACGAGCTCAACGTGCATCTCGGGGCGCGCAGCCTGGCCGCGTTCGGCCGGTTCCGGGAGGAGATCGGGTACGACATCGGGCTGCACCGGGTCGGCTACCTCTTCCTGCTGTCGACCCCCGAGGACGTGGCCTCCTTCGAGGCGGGCGTACGGTTGCAGAACGCGCTCGGCGTGCCCAGCCGTCTGCTCACGCCGAAGGAGGCCCGCAAGCTCTCGCCGCTGATCCGCACCGAGGGCCTCCTCGCCGCCGCCTACTCGCCCGACGACGGCCACTGCACCCCCGAGGCCGTCGTCCACGGCTACGCCTCCGCGGCCCGCGCCCTCGGCGCCCGCGTCCTGCGGCACACCGAGGTCACCGGCATCGAACTCCACGGCGACCGCATCACGGCCGTGTCGACGACCCTCGGCCGGATCGCCACCGACACGGTGATCTGCGCGGCCGGACCCTGGTCGCGGGCCGTCGGCCGGATGGCCGGCGTGGACCTGCCCGTGGAGCCGCTGCGCCGCCAGATCGCCGTCACCGAACCGGTCCCGGACCTGCCGCCGGGCCTGCCCATGACCATCGACTTCAGCACCACCCTCTACTTCCACCGCGAGGGCCCCGGCCTCCTCCTCGGCATGTCCGACCCGGACGAACGCCCCGGCTTCGCCACCGACACCCACGACCGCTGGATCCCGCGGCTGGCCGCCGCCATGGAACAGCGCGCCCCCGCCCTCCTCGACCTGCGCCGCACCGGCGGCTGGGCGGGCCTGTACGAGGTCACCCCCGACCACAACGCCCTGATCGGCGAGGCGACTTCGGTCTCCCGGTTCCTCTACGCCACCGGCTTCTCCGGCCACGGCTTCCTCCAGGGACCGGCCGTCGGCGAGGTGGTCCGTGACCTGGTCCTGGGCCGCGTACCCTTCGTGGACGTCAGCCCGTTGAACGCCGGCCGGTTCGCGGCCGACGCCCCGCGCCCGGAGGCCAACTGCGTATGACCGATCTCCATCTGTGGCTGCGCCACGAGGTCCGTCCCACCGAGCGACGCACGCCGATCGTGCCGTCCGACGCCCGCCGGCTGGTCGAGAGCGGGGTGACCCTGACCGTCGAGGAGTCCCCGCAGCGGATCTTCCCGATCGAGGAGTACGAGGCGGTCGGCGCCCGCGTCGCGCCCGCGGGGTCGTGGGTGTCGGCGCCGCCGCAGGCCGTGATCCTCGGCCTGAAGGAACTCCCGGACGGTCCCGACCGGTTGGCGCACCGGCACATCTTCTTCGGGCACGCCTACAAGCGGCAGCCGGGCGCCGCCGGCCTGCTGCGCCGGTTCGCCGCCGGGGGCGGGACGCTCCTCGACCTGGAGTACCTGGTGGACGACACGGGCCGCAGGCTCGCCGCCTTCGGCTACTGGGCCGGATACCTGGGCGCCGCCCTCGCGGTGCTCCAGCAGCGGGGCCGTCTCGGCGCGCCGCTGACGCCCACCTCGAAGGAGGAACTGGACGCCCGCCTCCGCCCCGTCGCCGGGGACGCGGACTTCACCGCGCTGGTGATCGGCGCCCTCGGCCGCAGCGGCCGCGGCGCCCGCGCGGCCCTCCAGGCGGCCGGTGTCGAGCCGACCTGCTGGGACCTCGACGAGACCCGGAACCTGGACCGACCGGCCCTCCTCGCCCACGACGTCCTGGTCAACTGCGTCCTCGCCACGACCCCCGTCCCGCCCTTCGTCCGCGAGGCCGACCTCGACGACCCGGCCCGCCGGCTGCGCACCCTCTCCGACGTCACCTGCGACGTCGGCTCCCCGCTCAACGTCCTGCCGGTCTACGACCGCACCACGGAGTGGGACGACCCGGTACGGCGGCTGCGCAAGGAGCCCCCGCTCGACCTGATCGCCATCGACAACCTGCCCTCGCTGCTGCCGAGGGAGTCCAGCGAGGACTTCTCCGGCTCGCTCCGGCCCCTGCTCCTCGACTTCGGGGCCGGCGGGCCATGGGGGCGCGCTGTGGACCGGTTCCACCAGGCGAGCCGGGAACACGGCATCGCGGAAGGGGAGTTGCCGCATGACTGACCTGGTACCCGCGAGCGGCACCGTCCACTGGATCGGCACCGGGCTGTCCACGGGCAGCGGACTGGCGAAGCTGTGCGAGAGCGCCCCGCGGGTGCGGGTCTGGCATCGCACCGAGGAACGCGCGGCCCAGGCCCTCGACCGGCTGGGCCTCACCGGACGCGCCGAGCCGCGCGCGTACACCCTGGACAAGCTGACGGCGGCCCTCCAGCCCGGCGACGTCGTCGTCTCGATGCTGCCCGCGCCCGAGCACGCCGGCATCCTCGCGGTGTGCGTCGCCTCGCGGGCCCACTTCGCCTGCTCCAGCTATGTGTCGGACGCGGTCCTGGAGCAGGTCCCCGCCGCTGCCGCGGCCGGGCTCGTCGTCCTCACCGAGGCCGGGCTCGACCCGGGCATCGACCACCTCTTCGCGCACAGCCTCGTGGCCCGCGCCCGGGACGCGATCGGCGACGGCACGGCGGCCTCGTACCGCCTCACCTCCTACTGCGGCGGCATCCCCGCGGTGCCGAACGACTTCAGGTACCGCTTCAGCTGGGCGCCCCTCGGTGTCCTCAACGCCCTGCGCTCGCCCGCCCGTTACCTCGCGGACGGCGCCGAGACCACCGCCGCGCGGCCCTGGGAGGCGACCCGGCGGCACGTCGTCGACGGGGAGACCTTCGAGGTCTACCCGAACCGCGACAGCGTGCCCTTCGTCGAGCAGTACGGCATGCCGCCCGCCTGGAAACCGCAGACGTTCGTCCGGGGCACCCTGCGCCTGGAGGGCTGGCTGGAGGCCTGGGGCGAGGTCTTCGAGGAGCTGAAGGCGGGGGACGACGCCCGGATCGCCGCCCTGGCCCAGGAGTTGGCGGCCACCTACCCGACCACCGACACCGACCGGGACCGGGTCGTCCTCGTCGTGACGCTGGACGTGGCCGGTCCGGCGGGGCAGGCCTGGTCCGGCAGCTATCTGCTCGACCTGACCGGGGACGAGGAGGAGAGCGCGATGGCCCGCTGCGTCTCCCGCACCCTCGCCCTCGGTGTCCGCCGCGTCCTGGACGGCGCCCTGCCGCCGGGTCTCAACCGCGCCGCCGAGACGGCGGCACGGTCGGAGGAGTGGCTGCGCGAACTCGCCCTGGAGGGAGTCGACTTCACGCTGCGGGTGGATGCCTGATCAGTCCGTCACGGCCTCGTGCACCAGCCGCTTCAGCTCGGGATAGAGCGTGTGCGAGCCCTTGGGCCGGACCTGCGTCATGAACTGCACCGTCAGATCGCGGCGCGGGTCCACCCAGAACGTCGTCGTGGCGACCCCGCTCCAGCCGAACATGCCCAGGCTCGTGGGGACCCTGGTGCGCTCCGGGTCGATCACCACGGAGACGCCGAGGCCGAAACCGACGCCGTCGTTGCCGGGTTCGTCATGGGCCGGCCTGCTGCCGAAGGCGCGCAGGTCGACGCCGCCGGGGAGGTGGTTGGAGGCCATCAGGTCCACCGTCGCGGGGGACAGCAGCCGCACGCCGTCGAGTTCGCCGCGGCGCCGCAGCAGCTCCATGAACCGGTGGACGTCGTACGCCGAGGCCACCATGCCGCCGCTGCCGGACAGGAAGCGGGGACGCCCGCGCAGCGGCAGACCGGCGATCGGCTCGATACCGCCGCTGTCGGTCTCCCCGTACAACTCGGCGAGTCTGCCCGCCTGTTCGCCGCTCACGCAGAACCCGGCGTCGGGCATCCCCAGCGGTCGGAAGATCCGCTCCGCGAAGAACTCGTCGAGCGGCTGCCCGGACACCACCTCGATGACGCGCCCCAGCACATTGGTGGCGACCGAGTAGTTCCACTGCGTGCCCGGCTCGAACTGGAGCGGCAGGCTCGCGTACACGTCGACCGTCTCGGCCAGCGTCGAACCCGGCACCACGGACGACTCCAGACCGGCCTCCCGGTACAGGGCGTCCACCGGATGACAGCGGTACGAGGCGAAGGTCAGGCCCGCGGTGTGGGTCATCAGATGCCGGATCAGCACCGGTTGGGCGGCGGGGCGGGTGCGGACGTCGGCGCCCGAGCCGCTCTCGTGGACCTGTATGCCGGCGAAGGCGGGCACATACCGGGCCACCGGGTCGTCCAGCGACAGCTTGCCCTCCTCCACCAGGAGCAGCGCGGCCACCGAGGTGACCGGCTTGGTCATGGAGTAGATCCGCCACAGGGTGTCGGAGGTGACGGGCAGCCCGGCCGCGAGGTCGCGCCGGCCGTGCGTGGTGAGGTGGGCGACCCGGCCGCCGCGGGCGACGGCTACGAGGAAGCCCGGCAGGCGGCCTTCGTCGACGTAGTGGGCGACGTGCTGGTCGAGGCGGTCCAGCGCCTTCGCGTCCAGTCCGACCTCACTCGGGTCCACCTCTTGCCACAGCTGTGCCATCGTTCTCCTCCGAAACGTTCGTCGAGGTGCGATCCGGCATACCCAGCCGTAGCGACCTCAGACCTCATCGTCGCTCAGCGAGCCGTGAACGTCCCGGTGTCCGGCCAAGATCGGCGGACGTGGCATGCGGCGGCCGGCCCGGCAGCACCCCGCTCGCCACCGCCCCGACGACCGCCACCCCGGCGAGCACCACCAGCGCCCCGTGCCCCATCAGGGTCGTCGCCACGGCCACGCCCAGCGTGGGCCCGACGTTCATCGCGGTCTGCTGGAGCCCGCCCGCCACCCCGGCCGACTCGACGGGACTGTGCCGTACGACGACATGGGTGGCCGCCACCATCACCGTGCCGAACCCGGCGCCCAGCAGGGCGAATCCGGCACAGAGCGCGAACGTGCCCGCGGCCCGGTCCAGGAGCAGGACACCCGCCGTGAGGACGGCCATCGCGGTCACCGCCGTACGCCGGGCCCCCACCCGGCGCAGCAGGATCGCGCACACCGGCGCGGCGGCCACCATCAGCACCGCCAACGGCAGGCAGCGCAGGGCGCTTTCGAGCGGATCGAGTCCGAGCGTGTACTGGAGGGTGTACGTGCTCACGAACAAGGTGCCCGACAGCGCGGCCGACGCGGCGACCAGGACCCCGAGCGCCGGACCGGCGACGGCCCGCGGCAGGAGCGGGCTCGCGGTACGGCGTTCATGGCGCAGGAAGGCCGCACCGGCGACCAGGGAAGCGGCCAGCCCGAGCCACTGCGACGACACCAGCGTGTGGACCAGGAAGCCCAGCGTCACCGCGAGCAGCAGGGCACCCGGCACGTCCAGCCGTACCGGCGTCGCGCGCACCGGCTCCCGTCCGGTCAGCGCGAGCAGCCCGAACACCAGCGCCGGAACGACATTGAGGAAGAACACCGCCCGCCACCCGGGCCCGGCCACCAGCACCCCGCCCACCAGCGGCCCCACCGCCGCCGACACCCCGATGGCCGCGGTCCGCACCGCGATCGGCGTGCGCAACCGGTCCGGTGGATACGCGGCCCGCAGCATGCCGAGCGTGGCGGGTTGCAGCAGCGCCCCGAACACCCCCTGGACGACCCGGAGTCCGACCACCCAGCCGATCCCGGGCGCCAGCCCGATGCCCGCCGAAGCGGCCCCGAACCCGAGCATGCCGATCGCGTAGAGCCGCCGATGCCCGTACCGGTCCCCGAGACGCCCCGCGAACACCAACAACCCGGCCACGGCGATGAGATAGCCGGTGCTGGTCCACTGGACCTGCGCGTACGACGCCCCCAGGTCCTCTTGCAGGGTGGGCTGGGCGATAGTGAGGACGGTGCCGTCGAGGGCGACGATCACGGCACCGACGACACTGCTCGCGAGCGCGAGACGCGGGTTCATCCGCCCTCCCGACCGAGGTGTGCGTCGAGGGCCGACCGCAGCAGGGGTGTGAAGTCGTCTGCGCCCGTGGCCAGTTGGAGGCTGCCCCAGCCCCACAGCTGGGCGATGCCGTGCAGGTTCGCCCACAACGCCCCCGCGACCAGGCGGGCGTCCAGGTCGGGGCGGACGAGGCCGACCAGCTCCACCAGGCGCCCGAAGAGCGGCAGGCTGGTGTCCCGCAGGCCCAGATGGCCGCTCTCCAGCAGATCGTGACGGAACATCAGCTCGTACATGCCGGGGTTCTCCCGCGCGAACGCCAGGTAGGCGCCGGCGAGCCGGGTGAGCTGGGTGCGCGCGGTCGCCGTACCGTCACCGGCCACCGTCGCCACCCGCGCCGCCAGCTCACCGAAGCCGTGCCGCGCGATGGCGGACAGCAGCTCCAGATGGGTCGGGAAATAGCGGCGTGGCGCCCCGTGCGAGACGCCCGCCCGGCGGGCGATCTCCCGGAGCGTGAGCGCCTGGGCGCCCTCCCGGGCCACCAGCTCCACGCCGACCTCGACCAGCCGGGCCCGCAGCCCGGTCTCGGGTTCATGCATAGACAGTGTCTACCAGTAGAGGTAGACAGTGTCTACCAGGAATGGGCGCGGACGGTGGCGGGGTTGATCCGGGCATGACTCAGAACGCGCTGCTCCAGTTGCTCGGCACCGGACACGGCGGGGTGCTGGTCACCCTCAAACAGGACGGCCGGCCCCAGCTGTCGAACGTCACCCACGCCTACTACCCGGACGAGGGCGTCATCCGGGTGTCGATCACCGACGACCGCGCCAAGACCCGCAACCTGCGCCGCGACGCCCGGGCCTCGTACCACGTCACCAGCCCCGACCGGTGGGCGTACACGGTCGTCGAGGGCACGGCCGAGCTCTCCCCGGTGGCGAAGGACCCGTACGACGACACTGTGGAAGAGCTCGTCCGGCTGTACCGCGACGTCCAGGGCGAGCACCCCGACTGGGACGACTACCGGGCCGCGATGGTCCGCGACCGGCGGCTGGTGCTGCGGCTGAAGGTCGAGCGGGCGTACGGGATTCCGGCGGCGGTCGACCAGGGCTGAGGGCGCGGGCGGTGACGGACATCGGCCGCACCGCGCGCACCGGCCGCCCCTGAAATCGGCCGGGACGCACGGGGGCCACCCTCTCCGGCTGGTGACGTGTGCGGAGTGCCTGGCCGGCGCCGCACTTCACTCGTCGTAGGTGCCGATGGTCTTGCCGCGGGCGCCGCCTGTCAACGGGGCGATGCGGGCGAGGGTCGTACGACCGCGCGCGCGGGTCGTACGACCACGGGTGCAGGCCGGACGACCGATGGTCCGCACCGTCCCGGGTGCCTAGGCTTCCGAAGGTCAAGTCCACCGCGGGGAAAGAGACCACGATGCCCGTCAACGGCCGCAGCCACATCCGCCTCGCCCGCCCGTCCCGTGACCTCGCGGCGGCGGAGCGCTTCTGGGCGGACGGGCTCGGACTCTCCGTCGTCTGGCGTGCCGAGGGCGGCACGGAACCCGGCGAGCACGACCTGCTCATGCTCGGCTGGCCCGATGCCGACTGGCATCTGGAACTGGTCAACGAAGCGGCGCACCCGGTCGAACCACGGCCCACGGAGGAGGACCTCCTGGTGATCTACGTCGACGGCCCCGTCCCCGAGGACCTGGTGACCAGGCTCGAAGAGCACGGCGGCAAGCGGGTCTCCTCGCCGAACCCGTACTGGAACCAGTGGGGGGTCACGATCGAGGACCCGGACGGATACCGGCTGGTGCTGTGCGAGCGGGCGTGGTCCAACGCCTGAGAGGCCTCGCGCACGCCGGGCCCCCGGAGCCGTCGCGGCATCCGGGGACCCTGTGACTCCGAGGCGGTTCAGGCCGTCACGGTCGCCCGCTCGGCCGCCGTCTCCGGCGTGCGCTCGCCGAGCAGTTCCGTCGGGACCTTGTGGGTCTCGCGCGCCGAGAGCGCGGCGATGACCGGCGGCACGCACAGGGCCGCGGTGAACAGCGCCACCGAGAACCAGTCGTCGCCGTCCGGGCCGGCGATCTCCGCGGCGAAGGTCACCGCGAACCCGGCCACGGCGAAGCCGATCTGGGTGCCGATGGCCATGCCGGACAGCCGGACCCGGGTCGAGAACATCTCGCCGTAGAAGGACGGCCACACGCCGTTCGCCGCGCTGTAGACCACGCCGAAGGCGATGATGCCGAGCAGCAGGATCAGCGGGTAGTTGCCCGTGGAGATCGCCCAGAGGTACAGGAACATCGCGATCGCGCTGCCCGTCGCGCCGACCAGGTAGACGGGACGGCGGCCGATGCGGTCCGACAGCGTCGCCCACAGCGGGATCGCGGCCAGCGCGGCCAGGTTGGCCAGCGCGCCCACCCACAGCATCGAGGAACGGCTCATACCGACCGAGTCGCTCGTCGCGTAGGCCAGCGCCCAGACCGTGAAGATCGTCGAGACCGACGCGATGACCGCGCCCGCGATCACCCGCAGGACGTCCGCCCAGTGATGGCGCAGCAGGATCGCCAGCGGCATCTTCACGACGCCCTCGGTGACCGTCTGCTGCTCGAAGGCGGGAGTCTCGGCCAGGTTGCGGCGGATGAAGTAGCCGACGACGGCCACCGCGATGCTCAGCCAGAACGGCACCCGCCAGCCCCAGGACAGCAGCTGGTCCTCGGGCATCGCGGCGATCGGGATGAAGGCGAGCGTGGCCAGCAGCTGGCCGCCCTGGGTGCCGCTGAGGGTGAAGCTGGTGAAGAAGCCGCGCCGGTGCGGCGGCGCGTGCTCCAGCGTCATGGAGTTGGCGCTGGCCTGCTCACCGGCCGCGGAGATGCCCTGGAGGACCCGGCACAGGACCAGCAGGACCGGGGCGAGCGTGCCGACCTGGGCGCGGGTGGGGAGGCAGCCGATGAGGAACGTCGACAGACCCATCAGGATCAGCGTGAAGACCATGATCTTCTTGCGGCCGAGCTTGTCGCCGAAGTGCCCGAGGAAGAGCGCGCCGACCGGGCGGGCGGCGTACGCGACACCGAACGTGGCCAGGGACAGCAGGGTCGCGGTGGCCGGGTCGGACTCGTCGAAGAAGACCTTGGGGAAGATCAGGGCGGCGGCGGACCCGTAGATGAAGAAGTCGTAGTACTCCAGCGCGCTGCCGATCCAGGCGGCGGTGGCCGCCTTGTTCGGCTGGCCGGGTGGCGCGGTGGCGGGGGAGGGGACGGACACGGCGGCTCCTTTGGGGAACTCCAACGTAAGCGGAGTGAGCGGCGGGGAGGGAGAGGCCGGGTCTCGTGAACCCCGGCTAATTAACCCACTGGATAGTTAGTCCCGGTGGGTAGGGATGTTGCGCGCGTGTTTCCCCGCTGTCAAGAGGTCGGGCAGGCCGAACTCAGTCCGCGATGCGGTCCGCCGTCAGGTACGCGATCACCATGTCGCCCAGCATGTTCCGGTAGTGCTCCCGCTGCGCCGGGTCGACCAGGTCGCGGCCGAAGAGGGCGCCGAAGGTGTGCCGGTTGGCGACCCGGAAGAAGCAGAAGGAGCTGATCATCGCGTGCAGGTCGACGGCGTCCACGTCGGCCGTGAACAGCCCGGAGTCCTGGCCGGACTTCAGGATGCGGCGGATCACGTCCAGGGCCGGCGAGCCGATCCTGCCGAGCTTCTCGGAGGCGGCGATGTGCTCGGCCTCATGGATGTTCTCGATGCTGACCAGCCGGATGAAGTCGGGGTGCGCCTCGTGGTGGTCGAAGGTCAGCTCCGCCAGCCGCCGGATGGCCGCGACCGGGTCGAGGTGCTCGACGTCCAGCCCCTGCTCGGCCTCGCGGATCACGCCGTACGCCCGCTCCAGGACGGCCGTGAAGAGCTGCTCCTTGCCGCCGAAGTAGTAGTAGATCATCCGCTTGGTGGTGCTGGTGAGGGCCGCGATGTCGTCGACGCGGGCCCCGGCGAAGCCGACCCGGGCGAACTCGCGCGTGGCCACGTCGAGGATCTCGGCCTTGGTGCGGGCGGCGTCACGGATGCGCCCGCCTGGTCGTGCCGGTTCTTCGACGCTGGTCATCGGGTTCCTTCGGGCGTAGGGCGAGGCTGCGGGGCCGCGTGCCGCAGATTCTAGAAGGCCCCCACCCCCGAGCGGCGGGTGAGGGCTTCCCAAGCGGATGCTCCCGGTGCTATGACTAACTCACTAGTTCGTACATTGTGAGCCGCTCAGGAGGTCCGCGTGGCCAAGGACTCGTTTCTCGTCGGACTGATCGGCGCGGGCATCGGCCCGTCCCTCAGCCCCGCCCTGCACGAGCGGGAGGCCGACCGGCAAGGGCTGCGCTACCTGTACCGGCTCATCGACATCGACGTCCTCGGCGTCCCGCCGGAGGCGGTCGGCGACCTGGTGCGCTCCGCCCGCGACCTCGGCTTCGACGGGCTCAACATCACCCATCCGTGCAAGCAACTGGTCATCGAGCACCTCGACGGGCTGTCCGCGCAGGCCGAGGCGCTCGGCGCGGTCAACACGGTCGTCTTCGAGGGCGGCCGGGCCGTCGGCCACAACACCGACGTCACCGGCTTCGCCGCCTCCTTCGCCCGCGGTCTGCCGGACGTACCGCTGGAGCGGGTCGTGCAGCTCGGCGCGGGCGGGGCCGGTGCGGCCGTCGCGCACGCCACGCTCACCCTCGGCGCCGAGCGGGTCACCGTGGTCGACGCGCTGGCCGACCGGGCGGCCGCCCTCGCCGCCTCCCTCGACCGCCACTTCGGCGCGGGCCGGGCCGCCCACGCGACCCCCGACCGGCTGCCGCAGCTCCTCGCGGACGCCGACGGCATCGTCCACGCCACCCCCACCGGCATGGCCGCCCACCCCGGCCTGCCCTTCCCCGCCGAGCTCCTGCACCCCGGGCTGTGGGTCGCCGAAGTCGTCTACCGCCCGCTGGAGACGGAACTGCTCGGCACGGCCCGCGCGATCGGCTGCGCCACCCTCGACGGCGGCGGGATGGCCGCCTTCCAGGCCGCGGACGCGTTCCGTCTCTTCACCGGCCGGGAACCCGACGCGGCCCGCATGCTCGCGGACATCGGGGAACTGGCGGGCGCCGTCAGCGCACCGAAGTAGGAAGGGGCAGCGCCGTGCGTACGTCCATCGCCACCGTCTCCCTCAGCGGCTCCCTCACCGAGAAGCTCACGGCCGCCTCCCGGGCCGGCTTCGACGGCGTGGAGATCTTCGAGAACGACCTGCTCGCCAGCCCCCTCGCCCCGGAGGAGATCCGGGCGAGGTGCGCGGACCTGGGCCTGCGCATCGACCTCTACCAACCCATGCGGGACATGGAGGCGGTACCGGCCGACGTGTTCGCGTCCAACCTGCGCCGGGCCCGGCACAAGTTCGAGCTGATGAGCCGCCTCGGCGCCGACACCGTCCTCGTCTGCTCCAGCGTGCACCCGCTGGCGGTGGACGACGACGCACTGGCCGCCGGGCAGCTGCGCGAACTCGCCGGTCTGGCCCAGGAGTTCGGCATCCGGGTCGCCTACGAGGCGCTCGCCTGGGGCCGGCACGTGAGCACGTACGAGCACGCCTGGAACATCGTCGAGGCGGCCGACCACCCCGCGCTCGGCACCTGCCTGGACAGCTTCCACATCCTCTCCCGCGGCAGCGACCCCAAGGGCATCGAGGACATCCCCGGCGAGAAGATCTTCTTCCTCCAGCTGGCCGACGCCCCGCTGCTGGCGATGGACGTCCTCCAGTGGAGCCGCCACTACCGCTGCTTCCCGGGCCAGGGCGGCTTCGACGTGGCGGACCTGGTCCGCCGGGTCCTGCACACGGGGTACGCCGGGCCGCTGTCCCTGGAGGTCTTCAACGACGTCTACCGGCAGGCCGAGGCGGGCCCCACGGCGGTGGACGCCCACCGCTCGCTGCTCCTGCTCCAGGAGACGGTCGGCGTCACGGCCCCGCCAGCACCCGTCGTCCCCACGGGCGTGGCCTTCGCCGAACTGGTCACGCCGGACGCCGAACCGGTCGCCTCGCTGCTCGGCGCGCTCGGCTTCACCCGCACGGCACGGCACCGCAGCAAGCCGGTGGACCTGTGGCAGCAGGGCGAGGCGCGGGTGCTCGTGAACACGGGGCCGGCGGGCCGCCGTGACGGCACGAGCCTCGCCGCGATCGGCCTGGAGTCACCCGACCCGGCCGGAGCGGCCCTGCGGGCGGAGGCACTCCTCGCGCCGGTGCTGCCGCGGCGGCGAGCTGCGGCGGACGCCCCGCTGGACGCGGTGGCGGCACCGGACGGCACGGAGCTGTTCTTCTGCGCGACGGACCGCGCCGAACTGCCCAACTGGCGCGCCGACTTCGAGGACGTGGCGCACGAGAGCGGTCCCGGTGGCGTACGCGGGAGCTCGGGTGGCGTGCGCGGGATCGACCATCTCGCCCTCGCCCAGCCCTGGCACCAGTTCGACGAGGCGGCGCTCTTCCACCGCAGCGTGCTCGGGCTGCACGCCCAGGAGAGCGTGGACGTCGCCGACCCGTACGGCCTGATGCGCAGCCGCGCGGTGACGAACGCGGACGGCAGCGTGCGGATCGCCCTGTCGGTGGGCGCGGCCCCGAGCGACGACACCGTGCACGCACAGCACATCGCCCTGGCGACGGACGACGTGGTGACGGCGGCGCGCCGCTTCCGGGAGGCGGGCGGTCGCGTCCTGCCGATCCCGGCCAACTACTACGACGACCTGGCCGCCCGATTCGAGTTCGCCGAGGGCGAGTTGGAGGCGTACCGCGAGCTCGGCATCCTCTACGACCGGGACGCGTACGGCGAGTTCCGGCACTGCTACACCCGCACGGTCGGCCGCGTCTTCTTCGAACTCGCCCAGCGGGACGGCGGCTACCGGGGCTACGGCGCCCAGAACGCGCCGGTGCGGCTGGCCGCGCAGCACACGGTCACTGGCGGCTGACGGTGCGGGTGATGCCGGTGAAGACGGTGGTGGCGAGGACCCAACCCGCGATGACGAGGGCGTAGGAGAGCGCCTGGTAGCCGCCCTTCGGGGCGAAGGCGCCCTCCTGCCCGAAGCCGATCACCGGTAGCAGCAGGTCGAGGGTGAAGAACACCGGGTTGAAATCCGGGTGTTCGGACGCCTTGAGCGGCGGCGGCTCGTGCACGGCGTACGCGATGGAGCCGACGGCGAGGAGCGAGAGCAGCCAGGCCAGGGCACGCAGGGGGCGGAATCCGTAGCCGACGGTGACGTCCTGGAGGTGACCCCACAGGCGGCCGTACCAGGCACGGGTGGTGCGCAGCCGGCGCTGCTTGGCGAGCTGCACCAGCCGGGCGGCGTGGTCGTCGCCGATGCGCTGGTACAACGCGGTCAACTGCTCGTAGGCGTGCGGGACATAGCCGTCGATGTCCCGCCGCAACACGGGCAGCCAGCGCTCGGCGGGGACGTGCGGGGACAGCATGGTGTAGCTGAGGCCGTTGAGCCGTACCCCACCGGCCAGGGTCTCGGGTGCCACCCGCAGCAGGTCGGTCTGGGTCTGCCGGAAGTTCACCGAACCCTGAAGGGGCTCGGCCTCGTTGAGCCACAACTCCCCGATCACGGCGCTGCTCGCCTGGAGCACGGTGTGGCCAGGGTGCGACAACCGGGAGTGGGCGAGATCGAGCCGGCCGGTGACGCGGGCCCCGCGCAGGTCGATCCGGCCCCGGGCGGTGAGGCGTCTGGCGTGCACGTCGGAGGCCACGGTGAGGGTCTGGGCGTCGATGGCGGTGCCGCCGGGGTTGTCCAGCACCGCGTCCATGAGGTTGACGGACGCGTCGACGGAGGCGTCGTTGCACACCATCCGGCCGTGGACCCGGATGCCGGGGGCCACCAGGTCTTCCCCCACCGAGGCGTGGTTGAGGCGCAGGGCGGGTTCGTCGGAGTCGTCGGGAGCGCGGAACTCGGCGCGGTCCATGAACAGAGCCCCGCCGACATGGGCGCCGCCGAGCGTCACGGGCCCCTCGAACCGGCAGTCCGTCAGCCGGAGCACACCCTCCACCCGCAGGGTCGCGCCCGCCAGGCCGGGCAGCACCGACCCCCGGAGATTGAGCTGCCGGAACTGACCGCCGTACAGCCGCGGGGCCTCGTCGAACTCGCAATGGCTCAGCCGCACGACCCGCTCCACCGTCCCGTGCTGGACGTCGAGCACGCCGGTGATCCTCGCCCCCGCCACCTTCAATGCGGCGATCTCCCCGTCCTGAAGGGGCCCGTTCACCATCAGCGCCCGCAACACCACCGCCCGCACCACCCGTTCGGGGCTGCCGTGAAAGTCCACGGCCGCCCCCGTCGGGTACGCCTCCCACACCCGCAGCTCGGCCGGCGTCAGATCATTGAGGTCCATCAAGCGGGACTCTAGTGCCACACCTCCGCATGGCGCCGGTGTGTCGCGGTGAGCCCGTGCACGAAGAACCGCTCGTAGTACTCCCGCTCCACGTGATGTGCCTGGAGCCAGACCCCCGGCACATGGATGGCGTCGGTGTGGGCCGGGAAGCGGCGGTGGGTGCGCAGGACGTACGCGCAGATGTCGCGGGCGCAGTCGACGACCCGTTCCTCGTACTCGCTGGCCTCGGCCAGGTACCGCTGCTCGTAGTCCTCCTTGTAGATGCGGGTGAAGACGTCCTTGTCGGTGTAGATCCCGCCGGTGCCGAACTTCGACGCGATGACCGAATCCACCGCGTCCGACATGGACTTGTGCGCCGGGGGACAGGCCGCCGCGATGAGGGGCTCGCCCTCCGGTGACGTCAGCCCCACCGGGTGGGAGCGCAGGGCCGCGTACTTGGGCAGCGGGACGTGCCAGCGCCAGACGTCGGCGAGCCGCCAGCGCGGCGTGACGAAGGTGAAGCCGAGCATCCTGCCGTAGGCGCGGGAGAACTTCGGGTCGCCCAGGGCTATCTGGGGGTTGATCGACGCGTGGATCCAGGCGCCCAGGCCCATCGCCTCCGCCGTCAGCATGAGGTTCTGGAGGAGCAGATCGGCCTCGATCTGGGTGCGCATGGGGCCCAGCGCGCCCAGCGGAAGCTTCAGGTCGGCGTTGAGGAAGCCGTTGCGGACCCACTTCTTCACGCCTGCCGGGCGGTAGAAGTTGCGGTCGTCGACCAACGTCGGGCGGGCGCCGTCCGGTTGGGTCAGCAGGTACATCAGGGCGTTGATGTACTGGTGGGAGAGGTCCACGACCGGGAACAGGACCGTCGTCCCCGGCAGGTTGGACAGGAAGCGGTTGGAGTCCAGGTACGCCGGGAAGTCCCGCTTCGGGACGTCCAGTCGGTGGTCGAGCACCCGCACCTTCGCCTCACGGGCCCGCGCCAGCAGAGCGGCCTCCGTGAAAGGCTCCTGCGGCGCCGGCGGGAGCTTGCGCAGGTAGTAGGTGCCCGTGTCGTTGACGAGGAAGAAGTGCGTGCCCTGCGCGTTGTCGGGGCTGCCCGCGGTGCGTCCGGCCATGGTCAGGTTGGGCTTGGCCATGATGGGCGAGCCGTCGCGGGGGTCCTCGAAGGGGCGGTCCGGCATGGTCAGCCCGGTACAGCCGGTCACCGCGATGAGCAGCGCCTCCTCCAGCTCGGACAGCGGCTCGGGGGAGTGCGGCGAGCGGTAGCTCATCGAGCCGGCCGGCACGGAGGCGCCCCGGCTGACCCGATGCGTACGGCGCTGCCAGAGCGTCTCCAGCAAGGGGCGGGCGAGAACGTCGTCCAGGCCCGCGTCCCTGCCGTCGGCCGCGTTCACTCACCCCCTCCGTCACTCGTGGGCCGTACCGCCCGCCACGGCGCGAACGCGCTCGCGTCGCGGGGCAGCAGGGCCGCCAGCTCCGGGCAGTGCCGCAGGATCACCGAGTTCATGCCGCTCCTCTCCACCCAGTCGATGCCCAGCGGCGTGTACACCTCGGGCCGGTAGTCGACGGTGAGGAAGCGGTCGGACTGAAGACGCCGGGTCGCCATCAGGATGAAGATGCGGAACGCGGTGTCGCTGAAGCCGAACCCGGTCGGCGGGTTCTCCCCGAACAGGCCGACCACGGTGTCGATCTCGTCGACCGAGCCGTAGACCTCCTTGAGGCGCGCCAACGTCTCGGCGTTCTCGGTGAGTTCCTCGAAGGAGCGGATGCGCTTCTTGTGCAGCCCCTCGCGGAAGTCGTTGTAGCGCGGCACCCCGCGCCGCCGGGTGCGGACCAGGTCCACCACCGAGAGGTCGATGATCTCGCCGTCCCGCTCGAACTGCTGGAGCGCGCGCGGGAAGTTGTGCAGCGTGATGGCGCCCGGGTGGGCGATGCCGAACGAGTACAGGGAGTTCGCCAGCCCGGTCTTGCGGATCTGCGACTCGGCCGCCGCCCCCTGGATGTCGAGGAAGCCGACCGTCTCCAGGCGCTGCCCGAAGTGATGCTCGCGCAGCTCGAAGTCGTCCGGGACCAGCGGGTGCATCCGGTAGACGGTGACGAAGTCCTCGGTCAGCGAGTACGGCGCCGTGTGGTGGTCCGGCAGCGTCTTCGGGATACCGGTCAGCGAGTGCGCCTCGAACAGCCACAGACCCAGCTGGTTGAGCCACTTCCTGGGCGGGCCCTGCCAGTTGGTCTTCAGCCCGATGTCGATCGCCTCGGTGGCGAGGATCGCCGGGGTCCACTCCACCGTGTGGATCTTCGCGATCAGCGCCGACACGACCAGCCTGGCCGTGTGGTGGATCCGCTCCTCGCTCATCCTCGGGTACTCCGCGCGCAGCGCCGCGCACACCGCGTTGTGCTCCCGCGCGAACAGGGTGTGCATGACGCTCAGGCCCATCCACCAGCTCTCGTTGAAGCCGGTCAACGGGATCGAGCCGTTGGTGCCCGCAGGCAAGTGCCCGTCCTCCAGGCGGAGCTCGGCCCGGCCCTCCGGCTCGCGCAGGAAGCGCGCCGTCTGCTCGTCGGCGCCGTACACCTCGGAGCCGTCCCACCAGTGCGAGGCGGCGTTGCCGAACAGGATCGGCGGCCGGCCGTCCGACTGCTCGATGCCCTCGTTCTCGGCGAACCGCATCACCGACTCGGCGGGCCCGCCCGGGGTGTTGTGCCAGGGCCCGCTCCCGGGCGGCAGCGGCACCTCGACACTGCGCTCACCGGCCTTGTACCGGCGGTGGTTGACCCAGTCGTGCACCTGGAACTGGATCCAGGCCGCGGCCAGCACATTGAGCGAGGTCGCGGGCACGAAGCTCTCGCGGTACAGGAGTTGGCGGCTGACCGTGACGGGGTTCGGGGTGTCGAAGAGGTCCGGGCGGTAGACCGGCTTCAGGTTGCGTCCGAAGGCCGAACCCACGGCACCCATCGCCGGGGCCGACAGATCGTTCTGCGTCCCGTCGTACGACCGCTCGGTGCGCAGCCGCTCCGGGATCGGCGCCGGCACCCGCTGGGCGGCCGGAGGTGCCTCACGCGGCTCGGTGTCGATGAGGTTGCGGCGCCGCAGCACCTTGCGCAGGAACACCAGGTTCAGCAGGCTCAGCTGGAGCGGCAGCCGGTGCCAGGGGACGTACCGGTTGAGGAGCGCGAATCCCGCCTCCATCGGCCGGCCGAGGACGCGGTTGCGTACCGGTTCCTCGGTGACGAAGCGCAGGCCCAGCCGATGCGCGCTGCTTGCCTGGTACGCCGCCTTGCGCGCCCGGTTGATGTTGCCGAGCGGGCGGAACTCGTCCGTCGTGTACCAGGGGTTGAAGGCGAGATCCTCGATCCGGCGGGCGGCGGCGCGGGCCTCGGCGGAGGTGAGGTCCTGGCTCGGGATGGTGAGCCGCGCGACTGGCAGCGCGGGTGCCACCGCGTCCTTCCACTCCACGGAGGCGTCCTCGACCGGGGTGCGCCGCTCGTCCACGAACCGTTGCACGCACAGGTCGTAACTCACGTCCGCCCGCGCGAGCCGCTCGGTGAACTCCCGGTACAGCAGGTCCGGTTCACGGCGATCCGACGTGGGCGCGGGCGGACTGCCCGGGGCCGGCCGCAACAGACAGCGCACCGGTCCCGCCTCGCCCCACAGCATCGCGCCGCGGCTCCAGAACGTCTCCCCGGCGAGGGAGTCCACGGTGTGCCGGGTCGCCGCCCGCACATTGCGCCGCATCCGGTTCGCGGTGCCGAGCCCCACCGCCAGCGGCAGCTTCACGAACAGCCCGAACGCCTTCTGCAAGGGGCTGCGCGCGCCCGCCATCGCCTTGGCGAAGGCGACGAACTCCCGTGCGTCGCGGGCGTGCGAGACCGGATAGCTCGTCGCCAGCAGATCGTGGCTCTCCTCGTCCGACACCTGCACCCGCACCGCCGCGCCCCGCAGATCGGGCGAACCGTCGCCCTGCCGGATGCCACTCGCGTTCGACAGCCGCACGATCGCCGGGTACTCGGCGCCCGGCTGCGCGAACCCGACGCGCAGTGCCGCCGGAAGGTCGTCGTGGAACCGCAGCCGCGCGTTCTCCACGGCCACCGGCGCCTTGGCGTGGAAGGCCCGGGAGATCCCGCCGCCCCCGGCCCGCCGGTTCCTGACCTGCACCTTCATCAGCTCGCGGGCCAACTGCTCGAAGACGAGCCGTTCCGCCTCGGGACTGCCGCCTTCGTACCGCTCGTAGAGCTGTTCGTGCCGTGCAGTCTCGGTCATCGGTCGCTTCCTTCGTACGGATGCGTACGGGACAGGGGCCAGCACGCTACCGACGGCCGCGGGGCACCCGCAGCGCGGGTTCGCGCCGATGTGCGCCGTCTTGCGCCCCCATGCGAACAATTGCACGAAAGTGGCAATCGGGCATGTCAGCAGGGGGCGCGGCGACCCCGGAGCCGGACCCGTGCCACTCCCGTTCCCCCTCCGCCCCATCCGGACGCACCCGGAGTGGCCGGGGAGCGACGCCCCGCCGGTTGACGGCGAGCGGCCGCGGTGGTGTGGTCCGTCCATGCGGGACAGCCATGTGAAGGGGCCCGGCTTCGCCGCCCTGCGCCCCTGCAAGCCCGAGACCGATCCGAGCAGCTTCCCGGTCTATCCCGACCTGGTGGAACGGCTCGTCGAGGCCAAGCAGCACCCGGACCCCGACGGCGTACTGCCGCACGTCATGGCGACCTGCTCGGCCTACGCCTACGCCGGCTTCCAGCAGGGCGGCGACCCGGACACCGTCGCCATGATCATGGCGAGGCTGGGCCTCGACGAGAACGACACCCGGGTCTTCGAACAGCGCGTCGACGCCCTCTACATCGCCTCCGCCGCCTACCTGGTCCAGGACAAGGACCGGCGCGTCGCGATCCTGTGCTACCGCGGCACCCAGCCCGAGGACATCATCAGCATCCTCACCGACGCCGACGTACGCCCCGAGATGCTTTCCGTGGAGCTGGAGGGCCGCCGGCACGAGGTGCACGCCGGCTTCTACCGCAACGTCCGCGCCACCCGCCACCTCGTCATCGCGGCCCTGGAACGCGCCCTGCGCGGCGAGTCCGTGAACCCGGCCGAACACGGCACGAAGGGCGACGGCCTGGAGGCCCTCTACCTCACCGGGCACAGCCTCGGCGCCGCGATGGCCGCGATCATGGCGATCACCCTGGTGCACGAGCCTCGCTACCGGCACCTCGCCGAGAAGCTCAAGGGCGTCTACACCTTCGGCCAGCCCATGGTCGGCGGCCCCGACCTCGCCCGCGCCTGTGAGGACACACCCGGCCCGGACGGCACCCACGTCCTGCGCGACCGGCTGCTCCGCTACATCTTCGACCGGGACGTCGTCCCCGCTCTGCCGCCCCGCCCGGTCGGCCCGTACGCCCCCTTCGGCCGCGAGTTCCACTACCGCAGGCCCCGCGACCTCATGGACACGGCCCTCACGCTCGCGGCGGACTCGGCGATCGAGGCGCTCACGCTGCCGGGCGACGTCGTACGGGCGGCCGTGGACCGCGACTGGAGCGGCCTTGGCCTCCGTGTCACAGAGGGGACGCGTCGTTCGCTACGGCCCCTGCTGCGGAGCCACGCGCCGGGCTGGACGGAGGTGGCGGAACCGGGCCTCCACTACCCCCAGATGGACAGCCTCGCCGGCCTCGCGGTCGTCGCGCCGCTCGCCTTCTTCGCCACCCGGCTGGCGCTGACCCGCACGATCCCGTTCAAGTACTCCTTCGACGACCACGGCCCGGGCCACTACGTCAACTCCCTCGCCCCACCAGGGGTGTTGAGCGAGTTCGGTGACGTGCTGTAGCCCGGGCCGTCAGTCGGACCGGATCAGACGCGGGTGTTCCACTCGGCGATCACGGGACGGCCGTGTTCCGTCGACAGCCGGCTGACCGTGCCGGTCGCCAGCTGGAACAGGCGGCCGTCGGCCGGTTCGAGACCGAGTCTGCGGGCCGTGAGCACCCGCAGGAAGTGGGCGTGCGCCACGAGGATCACGTCCCCCTGCGGAAGGGCCGTGTCCACGCGGGCCAGCACCCGGTCGGCGCGGGCGCCGACCTCGGCCGGTGACTCGCCCGGGTGCCCTTCGGGGCCGGGCGGCACGCCGTCCGTCCACAGGTACCAGTCGGGGCGGGTGCGGTGGATGTCGACGGTGGTGACACCCTCGTAGCCGCCGTAGTCCCATTCGTGCAGGTCGTCGTAGGGCAACGCCCCGGTGACGCCCGCGAGTTCGGCGGTGCGTATCGCGCGGCCCAGTGGGCTGGTCAGCGCGAGCGAGAAGGTCCGTCCGGACAGGAGCGGAGCGAGCGCCTTGGCCTGTTCCTCACCGTGGGTGGTGAGGGGCAGGTCGGTCCAGCTGGTGTGCTGTCCCGACACGCTCCACTCCGTCTCGCCGTGGCGGACCAGCAGGAGATCCCCCACGGTGCGCCTACTTCGACTCGACCGCGTGGCCGCCGAACTGGTTGCGCAGCGCCGCGATCATCTTCATCTGCGGGGAGTCGTCCTGGCGGGACGCGAACCGCGCGAACAGGGAGGCCGTGATCGCGGGCAGCGGCACGGCGTTGTCGATGGCCGCCTCGACGGTCCAGCGGCCCTCGCCGGAGTCCTCCGCGTAACCGCGCAGCTTGTCGAGGTGCTCGTCGTCGTCCAGGGCGTTGACCGCGAGGTCGAGCAGCCAGGAGCGGATGACCGTGCCCTCCTGCCAGGACCGGAAGACCTCGCGCACGTCGGTGACGGAGTCGACCTTCTCCAGGAGCTCCCAGCCCTCGGCGTAGGCCTGCATCATCGCGTACTCGATGCCGTTGTGGACCATCTTCGCGAAGTGCCCGGCGCCCACCTTGCCGGCGTGCACGAACCCGAAGTCGCCCTCGGGCTTCAGGGCGTCGAAGACCGGCTGCACCTTCGCCACGTGCTCGGCGTCGCCGCCGACCATGAGCGCGTAGCCGTTCTGGAGACCCCAGACACCGCCGGAGACGCCCGCGTCGACGAAGCCGATGCCCTTGGTCGCCAGCTCCTCGGCGTGCTTCTCGTCGTCCGTCCAGCGGGAGTTGCCGCCGTCGACGACCGTGTCACCGGGGGAGAGGAGGTCGCCCAGCTCGTCCACGACGGACTGGGTCGGGGCGCCGGCCGGGACCATCACCCACACCACGCGCGGGCCTTCGAGCTTGTCGACGAGCTCGGCGAGGCTTGCCACGTCCGAGACCTCGGGGTTGCGGTCGTAGCCGATGACGGTGTGCCCCGCGCGGCGGATCCGCTCGCGCATGTTGCCACCCATCTTGCCGAGGCCGATGAGTCCGAGCTGCATGTCAGTGCACTTCCTTCAGTTCACGGTAAGCGGCCACGAGGGCGGCGGTGGAGGGATCGAGACCGGGGACGTCCGCGCCCTCGGTCAGCGCGGGTTCGACCCGCTTGGCGAGCACCTTGCCCAGCTCGACACCCCACTGGTCGAAGGAGTCGATGTTCCAGACGGCGCCCTGCACGAACACCTTGTGCTCGTACAGCGCGATCAACTGGCCGAGCACGGACGGCGTCAGCTCACGGGCGAGGATCGTCGTCGTCGGGTGGTTGCCCTTGAACGTCTTGTGGACGACCAGTTCCTCGGGCACCCCCTCGGCGCGCACCTCGTCCGGCGTCTTGCCGAAGGCGAGGGCCTGCGTCTGGGCGAAGAAGTTCGCCATCAACAGGTCGTGCTGCGCCTTGAGTTCGTCACTCAGCTCACCCACGGGCCGGGCGAAGCCGATGAAGTCCGCCGGGATGACCTTCGTCCCCTGGTGGATCAACTGGTAGTACGCGTGCTGCCCGTTGGTGCCGGGCGTGCCCCACACCACGGGACCCGTCTGCCAGTCCACGGGCCGGCCGTCCCGCTGCACCGACTTGCCGTTGGACTCCATGTCCAGCTGCTGGAGGTAGGCGGTGAACTTGGACAGGTAGTGGCTGTACGGCAGCACCGCGTGCGACTGGGCGCCCAGGAAATTGCCGTACCAGATGCCCAGCAGGCCCAGCAGCAGCGGGGCGTTGGCCTCGGCGGGGGCGGTGCGGAAGTGCTCGTCGACGATGCGGAAGCCGTCGAGCATCTCCCGGAAGCGGTCCGGGCCGATGGCGATCATCAGGGAGAGACCGATCGCCGAGTCGTAGGAGTAGCGGCCGCCGACCCAGTCCCAGAACTCGAACATGTTGTCCGGGTCGATACCGAACTCGGTGACCTTCCCGGCGTTCGTCGACAGGGCCACGAAGTGCTTGGCCACGGCCTTGTCGTCGCCGCCGAGCCCCTCCAGGAGCCAGGACCGGGCCGAGGTGGCGTTGGTGATCGTCTCGATGGTGGTGAAGGTCTTGGACGCGACGATGAACAGCGTCTCCGCCGGGTCCAGGTCACGGGTGGCCTCGTGCAGGTCGGCGCCGTCCACGTTCGACACGAAACGGAACGTCAGGTCCCGTGCCGTGTACGGCCGCAGCACCTCGTACGCCATCGCCGGACCGAGGTCGGAGCCGCCGATGCCGATGTTGACGACGTTCCTGATCCGCTTGCCGGTGTGGCCGGTCCACTCGCCCGAGCGCACCCGGTCGGCGAAGTCGCTCATCTTGTCGAGGACGGCGTGCACCTGCGGGACGACGTTGTCGCCGTCGACCTCGACCACCGCGTCCCGCGCTGCGCGCAGCGCGGTGTGCAGGACCGCCCGGTCCTCGGTGAGGTTGATCTTCTCGCCGCGGAACATGGCGTCCCGCAGCCCGAACACGTCGGTGGCGGCGGCCAGTTCCTGGAGCAGCGCCAGCGTCTCGTCGGTGATCAGGTGCTTGGAGTAGTCGATGCGCAGATCGCCCACGCGCACCACGTACCGCTCGGCGCGCCCGGGGTCGTCCGCGAACAACTCCCGCAGCGGCGTGAGCCCTTCGGCGCGGTGGTCCTCGAGAGCCGTCCACTCGGGGCGACGGGTCAACAGGGGTGAGTCAGACATGGGCGGGGGTCTCCTTGGCGCGGCCCTCGCCCCGCAGGGCGACGGCGTACATCTCGTCCGCGTCGAGGCGCCTGAGCTCCTCGGCGATGAGTTCGGAGGTGGTGCGGACCTTCAGCGCGAGCGTCCGCGAGGGCTGGCCCGGCAGGGACAGCGTGGCCAGCGGGCCCTCGGGGCGGTCGATGACGACCTCGCCGTCCGCGGTGCGCAGCCGCACGGCCGTGACGACCGGACCGGCGGTGACGACCCGGTCGATCTTCACCTTGAGCCGCGCCTCCAGCCAGCGCGCGAGCAGCTCGGCGGCCGGGTTGTCGGCCTCGGCCTCCACCGCCCCCGAGATGATCTTCGCGCGGGCCTGGTCCAGGGCCGCCGCCAGCATGGAGCGCCACGGGGTCAGCCGGGTCCAGGCGAGGTCGGTGTCACCCGGCGCGTAGGAGCGCACCCGGGTGTCCAGCACCTCCAGGGGGTTCTCCACCGCGTACAGGTCGGTGATCCGGCGCTGGGCCAGCGCGCCCAGCGGGTCCTTCGACGGGTTCTCCGGCGCGTCCACCGGCCACCACACGACGACCGGCGCGTCCGGCAGCAGCAGCGGCAGGACGACCGAGTCGGCGTGGTCGGACACCTCGCCGTAGGTGCGCAGCACCACCGTCTCGCCGGTGCCGGCGTCGGCGCCCACCCGGACCTCGGCGTCCAGCCTGGACTGCTGGCGGTCGCGCGGGGTGCGGGCGTGCCGCTTGATGACGACCAGGGTGCGCGAGGGGTGCTCGTGCGAGGCCTCCTCGGCCGCCTTGATCGCGTCGTAGGCGTTCTCCTCGTCCGTGACGATCACCATCGTCAGGACCATGCCCACAGCAGGGGTGCCGATGGCGCGGCGGCCCTGCACCAGCGCCTTGTTGATCTTGCTTGCCGTGGTGTCGGTCAGGTCGATCTTCATGGCCTGCGCCAGCTCCGTCCGTCTCGTGCGAGCATCTCGTCGGCTTCCTTCGGTCCCCAGCTGCCCGACGCGTACTGCGCGGGCTTGCCGTGCCGTGCCCAGTACTCCTCGATCGGGTCGAGGATCTTCCAGGACTCTTCCACTTCCTGGTGGCGGGGGAACAGGTTGGCGTCGCCGAGGAGGACGTCCAGGATGAGCCGCTCGTACGCCTCGGGCGAGGACTCCGTGAACGACTCGCCGTAGGCGAAGTCCATCGACACGTCCCGGATCTCCATGGAGGTGCCCGGAACCTTCGAGCCGAACCGCACGGTCATGCCCTCGTCCGGCTGGACGCGGATGACGATCGCGTTCTGCCCGAGCTCCTCGGTGGCCGTGGAGTCGAAGGGGGAGTGCGGGGCGCGCTTGAAGACGACCGCGATCTCGGTGACGCGGCGGCCGAGCCGCTTGCCGGTGCGCAGGTAGAACGGGATGCCCGCCCAGCGCCGGTTGTCGATCTCCAGCTTGATGGCCGCGTAGGTGTCGGTCTTCGACTTGGGGTCGATGCCGTCCTCCTCCAGATAGCCGGCGACCTTCGCGCCGCCCTGCCATCCGGTCGCGTACTGGCCGCGCACGGTGTGCTTGCCGAGCTCCTTCGGCAGCCGCACCGACTTCAGCACCTTCAGCTTCTCGGTGAGCAGCGCGTCCGCGTCGAAGGCGATCGGCTCCTCCATGGCGGTGAGCGCCATCAGCTGGAGGAGGTGGTTCTGGATGACGTCACGGGCCGCGCCGATGCCGTCGTAGTACCCGGCCCGGCCGCCGATGCCGATGTCCTCCGCCATGGTGATCTGAACGTGGTCGACGTACGACCGGTTCCAGATCGGCTCGTACATCTGGTTGGCGAAGCGGAGCGCCAGGATGTTCTGGACGGTCTCCTTACCGAGGTAGTGGTCGATCCGGAACACCTGGTCCGGGTCGAACACGTCGTGCACGAGCGCGTTCAGCTCCCGCGCGCTGGCGAGGTCGTGGCCGAACGGCTTCTCGATGACCGCCCGCCGCCAGGAACCCTCGGGAGCGTCCGCGAGCCCGTGCTTCTTCAGCTGCTGGACGACCTTCGGGAAGAACTTCGGCGGTACGGAGAGATAGAAGGCGTAGTTGCCGCTGGTGCCGCGCGAGGAGTCCAACTCCTCCACGGCCTCGGCCAGTTGCTTGAACGCCTGGTCGTCGTCGAAGTCACCCGGGATGAACCGCATGCCCTCGGCGAGCTGCTGCCAGACCTCCTCGCGGAACTCCGTCCGCGCGTGCTCGCGCACCGAGTCGTGCACGACCTGCGCGAAGTCCTGGTCCTCCCAGTCCCGCCGGGCGAACCCGACGAGCGAGAAGCCCGGCGGCAGCATGCCGCGGTTGGCCAGGTCGTACACGGCCGGCATCAGCTTCTTGCGGGACAGGTCACCGGTGACCCCGAAGATGACGAGCCCGGACGGACCGGCGATGCGGGGCAGGCGCCGGTCGCGCGCGTCGCGCAGCGGGTTCTCCCAGGCGACGGCCTCGGTTGCGGTGGTGTCGGTCATTCCGCGTCGACCCCCTTGCTGTCCAGCGACTTCGAGACGGTGGCCAGCAGGTCGTTCCAGGCCACCTCGAACTTGGCGACGCCCTCGTCCTCCAGCTGCTGCACGACCTCGTCGTAGGAGATCCCCAGAGCCTCGACGCCGGCCAGGTCGGCGCGCGCCCGGTCGTAGCCGCCCGTGACCGTGTCGCCGGTGATCTCGCCGTGGTCGGCGGTGGCGTTGAGGGTCGCCTCCGGCATGGTGTTGACGGTGCCGGGCGCGACCAGCTCGTCCACGTACAGGGTGTCCTTGTACGCCGGGTCCTTCACACCGGTCGAGGCCCACAGCGGGCGCTGCTTGTTGGCCTGGGCCTTGTCCAGCTCCTGCCAGCGGGCCGAGGCGAAGACCTCCTCGTACGCCTCGTACGCGAGCCGCGCGTTGGCGAGGGCGGCCTTGCCCTTGAGGGCGAGGGCCTCGTCCGTGCCGAGGACGGTCAGCCGCTTGTCGATCTCGGAGTCGACGCGGGAGACGAAGAAGGAGGCCACGGAGTGGATCGTGGCGAGGTCGAGGCCCTTGGCGGCGGCCTTCTCCAGACCGGCGAGGTAGGCGTCCATGACCTCGCGGTAACGCTCCAGCGAGAAGATCAGCGTGACGTTGACGCTGATCCCGAGGCCGATGACCTCGGTGATCGCCGGGAGGCCGGCCTTCGTCGCCGGGATCTTGATCATGACGTTGGGGCGGTTCACCAGCCAGGCCAGCTGCTTGGCCTCGGCGATGGTGGCGGCCGTCTCGTGGGCCAGGCGCGGGTCGACCTCGATGGAGACCCGGCCGTCCCGGCCGTCGGTCGCGTCGTACACACCGCGCAGGATGTCGGCGGCGGCACGCACGTCGGCGGTCGTCATCATGCGTACGGCCTCGTCGACCGTCACGCCGCGCACGGCGAGGTCGGTGAGCTGCTCCTCGTACCCCTCACCGGAGCCGATGGCGGCCTGGAAGATGGAGGGGTTGGTGGTGACGCCGACGACGTTCTTGTTCTCGACGAGTGCGGCGAGGTTCCCGGACTCGATCCGCTTGCGCGACAGGTCGTCCAGCCAGATGGAGACGCCCTCGTCGGACAGGCGCTTGAGTGCTCCCGCGGTCGCGGTTGCTTCGGTCACAGTGATCATCTTCTTTCTGGCGGTCGGATCAACCACGCGCGGCGGCAAGGGATTCCCTCGCGGCGGCGGCGACGTTCTCGGCGGTGAAGCCGTACTCGGCGAAAAGGGTCTGGGCGTCGGCGGAGGCGCCGAAGTGTTCGAGAGAGACGATGCGTCCTGCGTCACCTGTGAACCGGTACCACGTCAGACCGATCCCGGCCTCGATTGCGACACGGGCTCGCACGGACGGCGGAAGGACGCTGTCGCGGTACTCGCGCGGCTGCTCCTCGAACCACTCCACGGACGGCATCGACACCACCCGGGCGCCGATCCCCTCGGCCTCCAGCCGCTCCCGCGCGGCGACGGCGAGCTGCACCTCGGAGCCGGTGGCGATGAGGACGACGTCCAGGGTCTCCTTCTCGGTGTCCTGAAGCACGTAACCGCCCTTCGCCGCGTCCGGGTTGGGCGCGTAGGTCGGGACGCCCTGCCGGGTGAGCGCGAGGCCGTGCGGGGCGGGCTTGGTGCTGTGCCGCTTGAGGATCTCGGCCCAGGCGATGGCGGTCTCGTTGGCGTCGGCGGGCCGTACGACGTTCAGGCCCGGGATGGCGCGCAGCGAGGCGAGGTGCTCGACCGGCTGGTGGGTGGGACCGTCCTCGCCGAGCCCGATGGAGTCGTGGGTCCAGACGTAGGTGACGGGCAGCTGCATGAGCGCGGCCATGCGGACGGCGTTGCGCATGTAGTCGGAGAACACCAGGAAGGTGCCGCCGTAGATGCGGGTGTTGCCGTGCAGGGCGATGCCGTTCATCTCGGCCGCCATCGAGAACTCGCGGATGCCGAAGTGGACCGTACGGCCGTAGGGGTCCGCCTCGGGGAGCGGGTTGCCCGTCGGAAGGAACGAGGAGGTCTTGTCGATGGTGGTGTTGTTCGAGCCGGCGAGGTCGGCGGAACCGCCCCACAGCTCGGGCAGGACCGCGCCGAGCGACTGGAGGACCTTGCCGGAGGCGGCGCGGGTCGCGACGGACTTGCCCTCCTCGAAGACGGGCAGCGCGTCCTCCCAGCCCTCGGGGAGCTGACCGGCGACGACCCGGTCGAAGAGCGCGGCCCGCTCGGGCTGGTCGGCTCGCCATTCGGCGATCCGCTTGTCCCAGGCGGCGTGCGCCTCGGCGCCGCGGTCGAGGGCCTGACGGGTGTGGGCCAGGACCTCGTCGGCGACCTCGAAGGACTGCTCCGGGTCGAAGCCCAGGACCCGCTTGGTGGCGGCGATCTCGTCCGCGCCGAGCGCGGAGCCGTGCGAGGCCTCGGTGTTCTGCGCGTTGGGAGCGGGCCAGGCGATGATCGTGCGCATCGCGATGATCGAGGGCCGCTCGGTCTCGTCCCGCGCGGTCTTCAGCGCCGCGTACAGGGCCGGTACGTCGATGTCACCGTCGCCGGTGGGCTCGATGCGCTGGGTGTGCCAGCCGTAGGCCTCGTACCGCTTCAGCACGTCCTCGGAGAAGGCGGTCGCGGTGTCGCCCTCGATGGAGATGTGGTTGTCGTCGTAGAGGAAGACCAGGTTGCCGAGCTTCTGGTGCCCGGCGAGGGAGGAGGCCTCGGCGGAGACGCCCTCCTCCAGGTCGCCGTCGGAGACGATGGCCCAGACGGTGTGGTCGAAGGGCGAGGTGCCCTGCGGCGCCTCGGGGTCGAAGAGGCCGCGCTCGTAGCGGGCGGCCATGGCCATGCCGACGGCGTTGGCGACGCCCTGACCGAGGGGACCGGTGGTGGTCTCGACGCCGGCGGTGTGCCCGTACTCGGGGTGACCGGGGGTCTTGGACCCCTGCGTCCGGAACGCCTTCAGGTCGTCCAGCTCCAGCTCGTACCCGGCGAGGAAGAGCTGGGTGTAGAGGGTGAGGGAGGTGTGCCCCGGGGACAGCACGAAGCGGTCGCGGCCGGTCCACTCGGGGTCCGCCGGGTCGTGCCGCATCAGCTTCTGAAAGATCGTGTAGGCGGCCGGGGCGAGGCTCATGGCGGTGCCCGGGTGCCCGTTCCCGACCTTCTGCACGGCGTCGGCCGCCAGCAGACGGGCGGTGTCGACGGCACGCCGGTCGAGATCGGTCCACTCGAAGCCGTCCGCGCTGTCCGCGCCGCCCGGTGTCTGCGTGCTCATCTGTGACCAGTCCTCTTCAAGAGTTCATGGATTCGTGCATCGTTCCTGGTGGGACGCGTTCGACTCTAAAAGTCTGACTTTTACGAAGGAAGGTCGGGGTGTGTCAGCCTGTGGTGAAAGTGGGACACGGGCAGCGGCTTCGAGGCGACGCGAGAAGGACATGGCGGACAGAACATCCCAAGGCGGCGACGGTGACGGGATCAGAACCTTCCCCTTCCCGGTCGAGCTGAGCGAAGGCGGCGTCGGCATGCAGGTCGGCCCGATGGGCCCGCACCGCACCTGGCACGCCGACGCCCCGCTCCAGCGCGTCCACCGGATCGACTTCCATGTCGTGATGCTCTTCGACAAGGGCCCCGTCCGCCACATGATCGACTTCGCCGAGTACGAGGCGTACGCGGGCGACGTGCTCTGGATCCGTCCGGGCCAGGTCCACCGCTTCTCGAAGTTCAGCGGGTACCGCGGAACGGTCCTGACCATGCAACCGGGCTTCCTGCCCCGGGCGACGGTGGAGGCGACGGGCCTGTACCGCTACGACCTGCCGCCGCTGCTGCACCCCGACGCGGCGCAGCTGGCGGGCCTGGGGGCGGCCCTCGCCCAGCTGCGACGCGAGTACAAGGACACGACGACGCTCCCCCTCAGCCTGCACACGGCCGTCCTCCGCCACTCCCTGACGGCGTTCCTGCTCCGCCTCGCGCATCTCGCCGCGAGCTCGCAGGAGGCGGCGCGGGCCCAGGCGGACACGACCTTCACCCTGTTCCGCGACGCGGTGGAGCGGGACTTCGCCACGAACCACAGCGTCAGCGCCTACGCCGACGCCCTCGGCTACTCGCGCCGGACACTGGTCCGCGCGGTCCGCGCGGCGACGGGCGAGACCCCGAAGGGCTTCATCGACAAGCGGGTCGTCCTGGAGGCCAAACGCCTCCTCGCCCACACGGACCTGCCCATCGGACGGGTCGGCGCGGCGGTGGGCTTCGCGGACGCGGCGAACTTCTCGAAGTTCTTCCAACTGCACGCGGGACAGACCCCGGTGGGGTTCCGGGCGGAACTGCGCTGAGGGGCCCCGCACGTGCGGAGCCCCTCGTCAACGGGTCTGTCAGTGCCCGAAGTTGAACCAGTTCACGTTCACGAAGTCCGCCGGCTGGCCGCTCGTGAACGTCAGATACACGTCGTGCGTCCCCGTCGCCGACGAGATGTTCGCCGGTACCGTCCGCCAGGACTGCCAGCCCCCGGTGTTGGCCAGGGCGAAGCTGCCGATGGGGGCGTTGGAGCGGCTGTCCAGGCGTACCTCGACCAGGCCGCTGACCCCGCCGCCGGCGCCGCTCGCCACCCGGGCGACGAACTGCGTGGCCGCCGTGGAGCCGAAGTTGACGTTCTGGTAGAGCGCCCAGTCGCCGTTGGCCAGCGCGCCGATGTTCTGACCGCCGCCGGTGTCGGTGGTGGTCTCGGTGATCGTGCCGGACTGGCTGTTGTAGGACTCGGCCTGGATGGTGCTGTAGGCGTCACGGCCGCCCGACGGCGGAGGAGTGGTACCGCCCCCGCCGGCCGACAGCACCTGGACGTAGTCGACCGTCATCGGCACACCGGACTGGGTGCCGCTGTCCAGGCCGCCGCCGAACGCGTCCGGGAACGCGCCGCCCATCGCCACGTTCAGGATGACGAAGAAGCCGTGGTTGGTGGCGTTGGCCCAGGTCGTGGCGTCCATCTGGCTCGCGTTGACCGAGTGGAACTGCGTGCCGTCGACGTAGAAGCGGATCGTCTCGGGGCTCACCGAGCGGTCCCATTCCATGGTGTACGTGTGGAACGCCGACTGGCAGGTCGAGCCCGGACAGGCGACGTTGTTGCCGATGCCCGTCGTCTCGTTGCAGGGGCCGCCCGGGTTGGTGCCGCAGTGCATCGTGGCCCACACGCGGTTCATGCCCTGGACGTTCTCCATGATGTCCAGCTCGCCCACGCCCGGCCAGTTCTGGTAGTTGCCGCGGTAGGGCGCGCCCAGCATCCAGAACGCCGGCCAGTAGCCCTCGGCCGCCGTGCCCGTCACGTTCGGCATCTGGATGCGCGCCTCGACGCGCAACTTGCCGCCGGCCGGGGGCTGGAAGTCGGTGCGGTTGGTCTCGATGCGGCCCGACGTCCACCGGCCGGCGGAGTCGCGGAGCGGGGTGATGCGCAGATTGCCGTTGCCGTCGAGCGCGACGTTGGACGTGCTGTTCGTCATCGTCTCGACCTCGCCGGTGCCCCAGTTGGCGGGGCCGCCGGGGTAGGAAGTGCCGGTCGCGTACTGCCAGTTGGAGGTGTTGACGCCGGTTCCGGCCGAGCCGTTGAAGTCGTCGAGGAAGACCTGGGTCCAGCCCGACGGGGGAGTGGGCGCGGAGGCGTTCGCGGGGAGGGTCGCGGCCGAGGCCACGGCCGCCGCCAGACCGAGCGTGGCGAGGACGGCGACCAGGGCCCGTCGCCGTCTGGGTATGCCGGAGGTGTCGCTCATGGGGGTGCCTCTCGGGTACGGAGATGGGTGCGCGGGTACCTCTTGAGAACCTTTGAGAGCGCTCTCAAAGTGGGCCCAATGTGCTCTCCGCCGGGGAGGCCGTCAAGACTTAAAACAAGGAAAGTCCTTTGACTCCAGGCAAGTTCAGTTCATGAACGGCGCATACGCCCTAAAGCGCGCTGCCCGCCTTCCACTCCGCCCACGACAGGTTCCAGCCGTTGAGCCCGTTCGCCGGATCGACCGTCTTCTCACCGGAGTTCTTCACGATGACGACATCGCCGAGCATCGAGCTCTTGTAGAACCGGTAGCCCGGCACCGAGCTGTCGTTCGCACCCTTGGCGTCATGCAGTCCGACACAGCCATGGCTGGTGTTCCGGCTGCCGAACACCGAGGTGGACGCCCAGTAGTTGCCGTGGATGAAGGTGCCGGAGGTGGTGAGGCGCTGGGCGTGCGGGACGTCGGAGATGTCGTACTCGTCGCCCAGTCCGACGGTGGAGGACTCCATCCGGGTCTCCTTGAACCGCTCGCTGATCACCATGATCCCGGACCAGGTGGTGTGCTCGGCGTCGCCGCCGGAGACGGGATAGGTGGCGTACGTCGCCCCGTCCCGCTTGACCACCATCTCCTTCGCGGACAGGTCGACGGTGCTGATCTGCTCGCGCCCGATGTGGAAGGTGACGTCCTTGGACTGGACGCCGTAGACCCCGTCCGTGCCCTCGACGTCCTTCAGGCGCAGCCCGAGCGTGATGGTCGTGCCGGCCGCCCAGTAGGTCTCGGGCCGGAAGTCGAGGCGGGTGTCGCTGAACCAGTGGCCGACCACCTCGACGGCCGGTTCCGCGGTCACCGTGATCGCCTTCTCGACGGCGGCCTTGTCGGACACGGCGTGCGTGAAGTTGATCGAGACCGGCATGCCGACGCCGGACGTGGAGCCGGCCTCGGGGGTGAAGTAGCCGACGAAGGTCTCGCCGGGCGCCTTGGTGGTGAAGGTCGCGGTCTGCGCGTCGGCGCCCCGCGCCGTCGCCGTCACCGTGTACTTCGTCCCCGAGTACGGGTTCTGTGTCGACGTCCAGGTGGTCCTCGCGTCGTCGAAGGTGCCCTTCAGTGTCGAGCCGTCGTTGCCGCTGACCTCGACGGACGCGAGGGTGCCGTCGGTCACGGTGACCTCGACGGGGCTGGTGAACGCGGCTTTCGTGGTGCCGTCGGCGGGGCTGACCGTGACGACCGGCGTCTTCGGCGCGGCGGACTTCACCGACGCCGTCGCCCCCGTGTCCTTCGCGTCCGTGGCGTCCGCCGTCCCGCCGCACCCGGTGAGCACCGCGGCGGGGACGACGCCGAGCACGCCGAGCACTCCGCGCCGCGACCACCTCGGCGACGATTGGTCGGACGGGTTCGATCGGTGCGAGACGCCCACGGCAGGCCTTCCTGAGATATCCGCCATTGCGTGGGCATCCTGCGTCGCGCAGATGTGCTGATCCTTTGAATCCCCGCGCCGCTTCCTGAGATTCCGGTGAGGACGGGCGCGGGGGCGCGGACTACCAGAAGTCCAGGAACTCGAAGACGGCGTCCATCACCCGGTTCCTGCGCCGATGGGACTTGCTGCAGAAACTCCGCCGGCGCCACCGGCCGTGCGGCTGCTCGACCGGCTTGCCGCACCATTTGCACGGCCGCGTGGGCCGTTCCCCCGTGTCCCCACCCATGAAGAAGACTCTAGCCGTCGCACGGGAAACGGGACCCGGTCGAAAGCCGGGCCCCGCCCACCCCCCCGTCAGACGCTCGTCGGCACCTTCGGCGCGGCCGACGCCTCCTCCCTCAGCCCGAACCGGTCATGCAGCCGCCGCAGCGGCTTCGGCGCCCACCACGCCCGCCGCCCGAGCAGCGCCATCGTCGCCGGCACGAGCAGCATGCGGACGACGGTGGCGTCGATCAGCACCGCGAGGGTGAGCCCCAGTCCGATCTGGAGGATGGGGGAGAAGCCGCCCGTCATGAAGGCACCGAACACGACCGCGAGGAGCAGGGCGGCGCAGGTCACCACCCGGCCCGAGCGGCGCAGCCCGGTCACCACGGCCTCCCGGTCGTCCCCGGTGACCCGGCGGGCCTCCCGCATCCGGGCCAGGATGAACAGCTCGTAGTCCATCGCCAGACCGAAGGCGATCGCGATGATCAGCGGCGGTGCCGTCAGGCTCAGCGCCCCGAGGCCCTCGGCGCCGAGCAGCCCGGCCAGGTGCCCGTCCTGGAACACCCACACCACCGCGCCCAGCGCGGCACCCAGGCTGAGCAGCGTCGTCGCGATCGTGCGCAGCGGGATCAGCACCGAGCCGGTGAAGGCGAACAGCAGGACGAAGATGCCGGCCAGCACGGTCAGCGCGGCCCAGGGCGCCCGGTCGGCGAGCATGGCCCGGAAGTCGACGAGGCGGGCGGCGGGGCCGGTGACCTCGACGGGCGCGTCCCCGCGCAGTTCACGGACCTGCTTCACCAGGTCGGTGGCCGCGTCCCCGTCCATGCTGCCGGACGGCGGCAGCTCCACGACGGTGGTGCCGTTCGGCAGGTCCCGGGACTCGGCGCGTGGTGACAGGGCGCGGATGCGGTCGGCGGTGCCCGCGTCAGCGCCGGGCTTGAGGACGACGGTGACCGTGGACACGCCGGTGCCGGGTGGGAAGTGGGCGTCGACGGTGTCGTACAGCTGCCGTGCCTCGGTGCTCGACGGCAGTTGCCGGGCGTCGCCGATGTTGATCCGCATGCCCGTGACAGGCAGGGTGAGCACGAGCAGCGCCGGGACGATCACCGCCAGGACGGCGACGCGGTTGCGCGCGGAGAACCGGGCGAGGCGGGCGAAGACCCGGCCCTCCTCGTTCTCCGGCCGGTCCTTCGCGGGCGGGATCTTCCGGCCGAAGCGAGCGAGCAGCGCGGGCAGCAGCGTGACCGCGGCGAGCATGTCGACGACGACCACGGCGGCCACCGCGAGGCCCATGCTGCGCAGGAAGACGCTCGGGAAGACCAGCAGCCCGGTCAGGCTGACCGCCACGGTGAGTCCGGAGAACAGCACGGTCCGCCCGGCCGCGGCGACCGTACGGTGCACGGCCTCGACGACGTCCTCCGTCGTCCGGCGTTCCTCGCGGAAGCGGACCAGCATCAACAGGGCGTAGTCCACGGCGAGTCCGAGCCCCAGCATCGTCGTCACCTGGATCGCGTACACGGAGATGTCGGTGACCGAGCTGAACAGGAACAGCGCCAGGAACGCGCCCGCGATGCCGCTCACCGCGATGACGAGGGGCAGCGCGGCCGTGCGCAGTCCGCCGAAGACGACGAGCAGCAGCGCGAGGACCACGGGCAGGGAGATCAACTCCGCGTTCCGGACGTCCTCCTGGGCCCTCTCGCCGATCTGGAGGCCCAGCAACGGGCCGCCGCTGACGTGGACTTCGGGCGCGTCGATCTCCCTGATGCGGTCGGCCGCGTCGTTCACGGTCCGTTCCTCGGCGTCGTCGTCGAGGCCGCCCTTCAGGGCGACGGGGACGAGGAGCGCCCGTCCGTCCTCGGCGGTCAGACCGGGGGTGGTGTACGGGTCCGGTACGGCGGCCACCCCGGCGATCTTCCGTACGTCGGCGACGGCTTGCTCGACCTGGGTCCGCAACGCGGGATCGGTGACGGCGGTGCCCTCGACGACGGCGGTGATCGAGTCGCCGGACGGGTCGACCCGGTCGAGATACTCCGCGGCCGCCTCCGACTCGGTGCCGGGCACCTCGGGCACGTTGTCCGACAGGCGCCCGAAGACACCCGTGCCGAGCCCGAAGCCGAGCAGCAGGAAGAGCACCCACAGGGTGATGACGGTGAGCGGACGGCGCGTGGCCGTCCGGGCGAGTGTGGAGAGCACGGTCCCTCCCGGCGAGACGTCGGTTGACGCCCTCAGACTCGCGGGGGAGGGGGTGGCGCCGGATCGCCGGAGGGAGCGGTTTCCGGGACTCCGTCGTACGGGGGAGACGGCCGCCGGTCTCACTCCTCAGGGGGAGGAACCAACGGACCGGTGGACGAGTTGCCCTCCATGTCAGTGCCCGCGATCGTGAAGGAGCCCGCATGTCCGACGAAACCGCCGTCCGTGAACTCCGCCTCGTCGTCACCGCCGATGACTACGACGAGGCGCTGCGCTTCTACCGCGACGCCCTCGGCCTGCCCGAACGGGCCGCCTTCTCCTCGCCCGACGGCCGGGTCACGATCCTGGAGGCGGGCCGGGCCACGCTGGAGATCACCGATCCGCACCATGCCGCGTTCATCGACGACGTGGAGGTCGGCCGCCGGGTCGCCGGGCACATCCGCGTCGCCTTCCAGGTCGGCGACTCCACCGCCGCGACGGCGACGCTGGCGGCAGCGGGCGCCGAGGTGCTCGCCGAGCCGACCCGCACCCCGTGGAACTCCCTCAACTCCCGTATGGAGGCACCGGGTTCGTTGCAGCTGACGCTCTTCGAAGAGCTCGGGGACATGACCTAAGCCGAGCCCGGCGTCACCAGCCCGGTCTCGTAGGCGCAGATCACGGCCTGCACCCGGTCCCGCAGTCCCAGCTTGCTCAGCACATTGCTGACATGGGTCTTCACGGTGTGCTCGCTGACGAACAGCGTGGTGGCGATCTCCGCGTTGGACAGCCCCCGCGCCAGCATCCGCAGCGTCTCCACCTCGCGGGCGGTCAGCACGTCCAGGCGGTCCGGGGTGACCTCGGCCGTGGCCTCCTCCCGCCGGCGGCGCACGATGTCCGCGACCAGCCGGCGGGTCACGGCGGGCGCGAGCAGCGAGTCCCCGGCGGCGACGACCCGCACGGCGTGCACCAGGTCGTCCCGGCGCACGTCCTTCAGCAGGAAACCGCTGGCGCCCGCGTACAGGGCCTCGTAGACGTACTCGTCCAGGTCGAACGTGGTCAGCATGACGACCTTGCACGCGGACTGCCCGCACACCCGGCGGGCCGCCTCCAGGCCGTCCATCACCGGCATGCGGATGTCGAGGAGCAGCACGTCCGGCGCGTGCCGCTGCACCGCGGCGACGGCCTCGGCGCCGTCCCCGGCCTCGGCGACGACCTCGATGTCCGCCTGCGCCTCCAGGATCATGCTGAAGCCGCTGCGGACGAGTTCCTGGTCGTCGGCGACGACCACCCGGATGCTCACCCGAGGGCCGCCTGCCGGTCACCGGCCGGGAGGCGTACGACGACCCGGAAGCCGCCGTCCGGGCCGCGCCCGGCACGAGCCTCGCCGCCGCAGGCGGCCGCCCGCTCCCGGATGCCGATCAGCCCGTGTCCGCGGGGTCCCCCTGCCGAACCTGTGGGGCCGGCTCCGTCGTCCGTCACCGTCAGCGTCAACGCCTCCTCCGTCCAGTCGAGTTCGACGGTCGCGGAGGAAGCGTACGCGTGCTTGACGGTATTGGTGAGCGCCTCCTGCACCACCCGATAGGCGGCGATGTCGGTGTCCGGTGGGAGGGGAAGCGGCTCGCCGGTCGTGCTCAACCGCACCCGCAGGCCGGTGGATTCACCCACCTGTCGGACCAGCGCCGGCAGTGCCCGGATGCCGGGCTGCGGTGAAGTCCCGTTGCGCTGCTCCTCCTTGAGGACGCCGAGGATGCGGCGCAGCTGTGCCATCGCGTCCCGGCCCGCCCCCGCGATCGCGTCGAACGCGGCCTCCGCGCGCGCCGGATCACTGCGGACCACCACCGGACCGGCCTCGGCCTGCACCACCATCAGGCTCACCGCGTGGGCCAGGATGTCGTGCATGTCCCGGGCGATCCGGGCCCGCTCCTGCGCCGTCGCCCGCGCAGTGTCCGCGGCCCGCTCCCGCTCCAACCGCCGCGCCCGGTCCTCCAGTTCGGCGGTGTAGGCGCGCTGGACCCGGGCCAGCACACCGAACGCGTAGGCGCAGGCCACGCTCATCAGCTGGAAGGCGTACTCGAAGGGTTCCGGGCTCTCCTTGTGCGTCATGACGAGCGTGACCCCGATCGTCCAGCCCACCAGCATGAAGCGCCGCTGCCAGGGCGTGCCGAGGGCGGCCATGGTGTACAGGACCACGAACCCGCCGTACATCAGGTCCGGCGGCGGCGCGTGGTACAGCGCCTGGGCGGGGGTGGCCACCGACACCGCGCAGGCCATCGCGAACGGCGCCCGGTGCCGCCAGATCAGGGGGACGGCGGTGGCGGCGCCGAGCAGCCAGCCCTGCCAGGTCAGCCGGTCGTCCCCCTCGTCGGGGAAGATCCACTGAAGCGAGGCGGCGAACAGCACGAGGGCGGCGAGCGCGGTGTCGACGACGTACGGATTCGCCGTACGCACCCGCTTGACCAGCGGTGCGAACCAGGGGTGAGCGGACATCGGCGGCTCCTCGGGGCAGGGGCCGTTCCAGTATCGCGAGCGGTCCGGGGCGCGGCCTCGCCGGTGAGAGGGATATCCGCGCACCAGTCAGCGGGGCGCGGTCATGATCGGCTTCCCGGCCCGCCGGCGCCGGCAACTGCCCCGGCCCGGACCCTCACTTCTCCGGCCGCCACCCCAACGCCCGCGATATCCCGCGCGCGGCGACCCGCACCGCCGGTACCAACACCGGTACCTGCGCGGCGACTTGGGGCACCACGATCGACACGGCGGCCACCACCGCCCCGCCGGTCCCGCGCACGGGGGCGGCCACCGACAGCGCGTCGTCGGTGACCTGGCGGTCGCTCACCGCCACCCCCGTGCGCCGGGTCTCGGCCAGGGCCCGGCGCAGTCGTGCCGGGTCCGTGATCGTGTACGGGGTGAAGGAGGCGAGGGTGCCCGCGCAGTACCGCTCCTGGAACTCCGGGGTGTCATGGGCGAGCAGCGCGAGCCCGACGCCGGTGGCGTGCAGCGGCCAGCGGGCGCCGACCCGGATGTGCACGCCGACCGACGAACGCCCCGACAGCCACTCGATGTAGACGACGTCCGTGCCGTCCCGGACCGCCAACTGCACGTTCTCGTGCGTCGCTTCGTACAGGTCCTCCAGATACGGCAGCGCGATCTGCCGCAGCGCGAGCCCGCGCGGGGCGAGGGCGGCGACCTCCCACAGCCGCAGGCCCACGTGGTAGACGCCGGAGTCGTCCCGCTCCAGGGCGCCCCACTCGGTGAGGGCGCCCACGAGCCGGTGCGCGGTGGTCAGGCTCAGCCCCGCCCGGCGGCTGATGTCCGTCAGGCTCAGCGCCGGGTGCCCGTGGTCGAACGCGCCCAGCACGGACAGCAGCCGCTCGGGCGCGGTGGCGGCGTCGCGTGAGCGGACCCTCGGCTGACCGGTCATGGCTGGTCGGCGATCCTCAGCAGCAGCGCGTGCAGCGCGTCGCGCTCCCCGGCGTCCAGCGGCTCCAGCAGGTCGTTGGTCACCCGCCGTCCCGCCTCGTCGGTGTCGCGGAGGAAGGCGCGGCCCTTCTCGGTGAGGACGACGATCTTGCTGCGGCGGTCGTCGGGGGAGGGCCGGCGCTCGGTGAGGTCCAGCTTCTCCAGGTCGTCGACCAGGCCGACGATCGCGCTCGGGTCGTAACCGAGTCGGGTGCTCAGCTCCCGCTGGAGGGCGCCCGCGGAACCGGCGAGATAGCGCAGCACCGCGTAGTGGCGCAGCCGCAGCCCGGACTCCTGGAGGAACGTGTTGAAGAGCTGACCCGAGCGGAGTCCCAGGCGGTAGAGCAGATAGCCGGTGTCCGCGTGCAGCCCGCGCATCCACGGCTCGTCCGCGTCGATGGGCTTGGGGGTGGCGTGCTGGCGAGTGATGGCGGGCTCCCTGGGTCGCGGTACCGGCGTGCAGATTCCAGCATGACGCACCCGTGGGTCGCCAACAACTATTGACGTCAACAATTATTGCTCTTAGCTTCGATCTCGAAGCCGCAGCGACGCGCCTCCAGGGCGCGTCCCCCGCATCAGCTCGTGAAGGGACCTCCCCCGTGCCCAGCATCGATCTCTCCGGCAAGGTCGCCGTCGTCACCGGCAGCGGCCGGGGCCTCGGCCTCGCCTATGCGCACGCCCTCGCCGCCCACGGCGCCTCCGTGGTCGTCAACGACGTCGACGAGGCCGTGGCCGAGCAGGCCGTGAAGTCCATCGCCGAGGCCGGCGGCACGGCCGTCGCCGAGGTCGTCCCGGTCGGCACCAGCGAGGCGGCACAGCGCCTGGTCGACCGGGCCGTGGCGGAGTTCGGACGGCTCGACGTCCTGGTCACCAACGCGGGCATCCTGCGCGACAAGGTGCTGTGGAAGATGACCGACGACGACTTCGACGCGGTGATCACCACCCATCTCAAGGGCACCTTCACCTGCGCCCGTGCCGCGGCCGTCCGCATGCGCGAGCAGGGCGAGGGCGGCTCGCTGATCCTGGTCGGCTCCCCGGCCGGCCAGCGCGGCAACTTCGGCCAGACCAACTACGCCGCCGCCAAGGCCGGCATCGCCGCCATGGCCCGTACCTGGTCCATGGAGCTGGGGCGCGCGGGCATCACCGTCAACGCCATCGTGCCGGTCGCCGCGACCGCGATGACCGAGACCATCCCCGCCTTCGCCCCGTACATCGAGGCCATGAGGAACGGCGAGCCGCTCCCGGACTTCCTGCGCAAGGGCGAGGGCTTCGGCACCCCCGAGGACTGCGCCGCCCTCGTCCCCTTCCTCGCCTCCGAGGCCGCCCGCTCCATCACCGGCCAGGCCATCGGCATCGGCGGCGACAAGGTGGCACTCTGGTCGCATCCGCAGGAGATCAAGGCGGCGTACGCCGACGGCGGCTGGACCCCGGACACCCTCGCCGACGCCTTCCCCACCTCGGTCGGCGCCGAACTCCAGTCGGTCGGCATCCCGGCCCCGAAGCTCCCGGAGGCGTGATGGACATCGACGAACTGGTCGCCATCGACGTACACACCCATGCGGAGGTCTCGTCGAAGGGCCACTCCTCCCTCGACGACGACCTGCACGACGCCTCCTCCGCCTACTTCAAGGTCGAGGGCAAGCGGAAGCCGACGCTGGAGGAGACGGCCGCCTACTACCGCGAGCGGAAGATGGCCGCCGTGATCTTCACGGTCGACGCCGAGTCCGCGACCGGCACCGCGCCGGTCCCGAACGAGGAGGTCGCGGAGGCGGCCGCCGCGAACGCGGACGTCCTGATCCCCTTCGCCTCCATCGACCCCTTCCGCGGCAAGGCGGGCGTCAAGCAGGCCCGCCGCCTGGTCGAGGAGTACGGGGTGAAGGGCTTCAAGTTCCACCCCAGCATCCAGGGCTTCTTCCCCAACGACCGCTCGGTGGCGTACGACCTCTACGAGGTCATCGAGGAGACCGGCACGATCGCCCTCTTCCACACCGGCCAGACGGGCATCGGCGCCGGAGTCCCGGGGGGCGGCGGCATCCGCCTGAAGTACTCCAACCCCCTCCACGTGGACGACGTGGCGGCCGACTTCCCGCACCTGAAGATCATCCTGGCGCACCCGTCCTTCCCCTGGCAGGACGAGGCCCTCGCGGTCGCCACCCACAAGCCGGGCGTCCACATCGACCTCTCCGGCTGGTCCCCGAAGTACTTCCCGCCGCAGCTCGTCCAGTACGCCAACACCCTGCTCAAGGACAAGGTCCTCTTCGGCTCCGACTTCCCCGTCCTCACCCCCGACCGCTGGCTCGCCGACTTCGGGAAGCTGTCGATCAAGGACGAGGTGAAGCCGAAGATCCTCAAGGAGAACGCCGCCCGCCTGCTCGGGCTGACAAAGTCATAAGGGGCCGTACATGCGCAACGAGGGACTGGGGTCGTGGCCCGCACGCCGGGCCCGCAAGACCCCGCACCGCACCGCACTGGTGCACGGCGACACGACATGGACGTACGCCCAGCTGTACGAGCGCACGACCCGCCTCGCGCACGCCCTGCGGGCCCGGGGCGTCCGCCGCGGCGACCGGATCGCCTACCTCGGCCCGAACCACCCCTCCTACCTGGAGACGCTGTTCGCGGCGGGCACCCTCGGCGCGGTCTTCGTCCCGCTCAACATCCGCCTCGCCGGCCCGGAGATCGCCTACCAGCTCGCCGACTCCGGCGCCAAGGCGCTCGTCTACGGCCCCCAGTACGCGGGCCTGGTCGCGGGCCTGCCGGGCGACACGGACGTACGGTCGTACGTGGAGGTGGGCGCCGAGTACGAGGAGGAGCTGGCGAGGTCCTCCAGCGAGCCGATCGACCAACCGGTGACGCCCGACGACACCTGCATCATCATGTACACCTCGGGGACGACGGGCCGTCCCAAGGGCGCGATGCTCACCCACGGCAACCTGACCTGGAACGCGATCAACGTCCTGGTCGACCACGACCTGATCGCCGACGAACGTGCCCTGGTCTCGGCCCCGTTGTTCCACACGGCGGGCCTGAACATGCTGACCCTGCCGGTGTTGTTGAAGGGCGGCACCTGCGTCCTGGTGGAGGCCTTCGACCCGTCGGCGACCTTCGACCTGATCGAACGCCACCGGATCACCTTCATGTTCGGCGTCCCGACGATGTTCGAGCAGGTCGCCCGCCACCCGCGCTGGCCGGACGCGGACCTCTCCTCCCTCCGCATCCTCACCTGCGGCGGCTCACCGGTCTCCACCTCGATGATCGCGGCATACCAGGAACGCGGCCTGAACTTCCTCCAGGGCTACGGCATGACGGAAGCCGCCCCCGGCACGCTCTTCCTGGACGCCGAACACGCGGTCGCCAAGGCCGGTTCGGCGGGCGTACCGCACTTCTTCAGCGACGTACGGGTCGTACGTCCGGACATGGCACCGGTCGACGTCGGCGAGACCGGCGAGGTGGTGATCCGCGGCCCCCATGTCATGCCCGGCTACTGGGGGTTGCCGGAGGAGACGGCCGCCTCCTTCACGGACGGCTGGTTCCGCAGCGGGGACGCCGCCCGTGTCGACGAGGACGGCTATGTCTTCATCGTCGACCGCATCAAGGACATGATCATCTCGGGTGGCGAGAACATCTACCCCGCCGAGATCGAGGACCTGCTCCTCACCCACCCCGACATCGTCGAGTGCGCGGTCATCGGCGTGCCGGACGACAAGTGGGGCGAGGTGCCGCGCGCGGTCGTGGTCCCCCGCGAGGGCGCCTTCCTCGACCCCGACGCGGTACTGGCCTCCCTGGCCGGCCGCCTCGCCAAGTACAAGATCCCCAAGTCGGTGGTCATCGCGGCCGAGTTGCCGCGCACCGCCTCCGGAAAACTCCTCAAGTCCCGCGTCCGTACCCGGTACGGCCACAGCGAAGGAACCTCATGAGCATCACCGTCAACGGCCTCGACGAACTCAAGAAGCTGGCCGGCAGCGACCTGGGCACCAGCGCGTGGATCGAGGTCACCCAGGACCGCATCAACACCTTCGCCGACGCGACGGGCGACCACCAGTGGATCCACGTCGACCCGGAACGCGCGGCCGAGGGCCCCTTCGGCGCCCCGATCGCACACGGCTATCTGACCCTCTCCCTGTTCATCCCCCTGTTCACTGAACTGCTGGACGTCCAGGGCGTCACGACAAAGGTCAACTACGGCCTGAACAAGGTCCGTTTCCCGTCCCCGGTGAAGGTGGGCTCACGCATCCGACTGGTGGCGAAGCTGGCGGACGTCGAGGACGTGCCGGGTGGAGTCCAGATCACGGTCGACGGGGCGATCGAGATCGAGGGCGGGGGGAAGCCGGCGGCGGTGTTGCAGAGTCTTTCGCGGTTCTACGCCTGAGCAGCCGGACGCGAGGGGCGGACGGCCGGGCTCAAAGCTGATTCGAGGGGCGCTCCAGGCGCACACCCGTTAATCTGACCAAGGCTGTCCACCCCCGGAGAGATCGGTCACCCGACAGGAGCCAGTTTCGGGTCGCGTGTATCCGTGGTGGCTTGCCTGGCCTTATTGTGCAGCCAAAAGCCGCTTCGTCGAATCGGCGAAGGGTTCCTCACCTCTGCCCTCCGGGGCCTCAAAACTCCGACAAGGAATGCCGTGACCATTCCAGCAAGAACCACTGCAGGCACGTCTGTGCAGTCGGTAGGCGTCACCGAGCCGCCCAAGGCCTCGGTGCGTTTCGACGCTCCGCACGACCCGAAGAGCGTCCGAGGGATGCGTCGCGCCCTGTCGGCCCGCCATGTGCCCAAAGAGGCCGGGGTGACCTTCAACTCCTCCATCTGACGGCAGTAACCACTTCCATCGTGACCAGTTCGCCCGTTCCGCTACGGCAGCTCGTACTCAAGGTGCACAGCAGGTGCGATCTCGCCTGCAAACACTGTTACGTGTATGAGGGGGCCGATCAGAGCTGGAGCGACCGGCCCAAGGCGATCTCGGAAGAGACGATCTCCTGGACGGCACTCCGGCTGGCGGAACACGCCAAGCGCCATATGCTCGCCTCCGTGCAGGTGATTTTGCACGGAGGCGAGCCTTTGTTGGTCGGCCCGACCCGCTTACGTCACATCTGCGAACAGCTGCACACGGCCCTGGACGGTGTGTGTGATCTCGAACTCCGTGTCCACACCAACGGCGTTCAGCTGAGCGAGCGCTACCTCGATCTGTTCGCCGAGTTCGGCGTCGGGGTGGGGATCTCGCTGGACGGAGATCGGTCGGCCAATGATCGATACCGCGTCTACGCGGATGGCCGAAGCAGCTACGACAAAGTGCTCAGAGCGATCGATCGGCTGAACGAGGATCGCTACCGTCATCTGTTCAAGGGCATCCTCTGCACCGTCGACGTACGCAATGATCCACTCGCCGTCTATGACGCGCTGGCCGAGACTCGGGCGCCTCGCATCGACTTCCTGCTGCCCCACGCGACGTGGGACACCCCACCCCTGCGTCCGGAGGGTGCGGCCACCCCGTACGCGGGCTGGCTGCTGGCCGTCCACGACCGTTGGAGCGCACAGGGCCGTCCGATGCCGGTGCGGCTGTTCGATTCGGTGATCAGTACGCTCGGCGGCGGTCCGAGCCTCACCGAGGCCATGGGGCTGGAGTCCGCCGACGTCGTCGTGGTGGAGACCGACGGCAGCTATGAACAAGCCGACTCGCTCAAGATCGCCTACGACGGGGCACCCGCCACCGGACGGACGGTCTTCCGCCACACCTTCGACGAGGTGGCGGACCATCCCGGGATGATCGCTCGACAGCAGGGGCTGGACGGCCTGTGTGAGCAGTGTCGCGCCTGTCCGGTGGTGCGGTCCTGCGGCGGTGGGCTGTTCGCCCACCGACATCGCAGCGACGGGACGGGATTTGACAATCCGTCAGTCTATTGTGCGGACCTCCTGGAGCTGATCCGCTCGCTCGACGCCCGCACCGCTGTCGGCATGGACCGGCCGATCGAAGGCTTCGACGCCCTCGCCGACGGCTCGGACGACGGCACCGCGGCGCGGGTGCTCCTCGAGACCAGGCAATCCGTCACGCTGGAAATGATCACCTCGATCGAGCGGAAGCGGGCGCCGGACGACCGGGAGGTCTGGGACGCCGCCTGGCGGCTGGCCCTGGACCTGGGCGCGCGAGACGGTGCGCTCCTCGCACCTCTCGTAGCCCATCCGTATGCCCGCACCTGGGCCGTGCGCTGCCTGGACGGCTCGGCTCCACCCGATCACCTGGCCTCTCTGGTGGCGGCCGTCGCCTTCCCGGCGGGAGCTGCCGACGCGATGGTGGTGCCCGTGCGCGACGGGTACGCCCATCTGCCGATGCTCGGGCGCCTGCGCGCGCCCGTGGCCTCCGGCAACGTCGTCTCCGGGAACCTGCGGGTGACCAGGGACCAGCTGGTCGACGGGACGGCGGGCTGGGAAGGCGTACGCCGGATCCAGGTCGCCGGGGTGGACATCGCTCTGGACGACGTCGACCTCTACCGGGACTGTTTCGGCGGCTTGGCCGCGGAGCGGTTGCCGGACGAGGACGTCGCACGATGGCAGCACGTGCTGCCGCAATCCTGGGCGCACATCCGCGCGTCCCTGCCTGCCGTCGCCACCGCCATGGCGGCGCACGTACGGACCGTCACCCCGCTCGTCGCCGACCCCGCGCCCGAACTCGTTGTCCCGGAAGGCGGGTTCACCGCCCTCGGGCTGCGTTTCGCCCCCGATCCGGTGCGCATGGCGGTGGACCTGGTCCGTGGGTTCCGGCTGGGTCTCCTGGACGCCCTGCTGGACGTGTGCGAACTGTACGACGAGGCGGACACCCGGACCGCCGAACTGCTCGCCGACACCTACGCGCGACTGGCCACCGACCCGCTACGGAGCGATCCTGAGGCCGTGCGCCGCACCCGATCGCAGTGGGCACAGCTGTCGGCCACGGCCTCGCTGAGTCCGCTCGGGCGGCGATTCGTCGACGGCATGGGGAGGGGACTGTGACCGACGACCGGTCGCTCGTCGAGGGGCTGGAAAGGCTGGGCGTTCGCCCCGGGGCGACTCTTCTGGTGCACGCGTCCCTGCGCCGGCTGGGCACGGCGCCCGACGCGGTCCTGGCGGCTCTGCTCGACGCGCTGGGCCCCGAAGGGACGGTGGTCGTGCCGACGTTCACCGCCGGCAACTCCGACACCTCACGGGCGTACCGGGAAGCCACTCGGCACATGACGAGGCGTCAGCGTCACGCGTACCTGGCGGAGATGCCGGCGTTCGACCCGGCGGTCACGCCCTCCGAGGACATGGGCCGGCTCGCTGAGACCGTGCGGTGCGCGCAGGGTGCGGTGCGCAGCGGACACCCGCAGACGTCTTTCGCCGCCTTGGGCGCGCGTGCGGCCGAGTTGGTGGCCGGGCACGACGAGACCTGTCACCTCGGCCCGCGGTCTCCGCTCGGCCGGCTGTACGACACCCGGGCCCAGGTGCTGTTCCTCGGTGTGGGGTACGAGAGCTGCAGCGCCTTCCATCTCGCCGAGTACCGCGTCGACGGCGCGCCCCGGAAGGAATACCGCTGTGTGGTGCTGCGGGACGGGGCGCGGCACTGGATGGCGTACAAGGACGTCGACCTCGACGACGAGGACTTCGGAGCGCTCGGAGAGGCCTTCGAGGCGCGCCACGCCCCTGGTGCCGGATCCGTCGTGTGCCGCGGGCAGGTCGGATACGCGGACGCCCGGCTGTTCCCCGTGCGGGAGGCCGTGGACTTCGCCGTCACATGGCTGGCCGGAAATCGTCCACTCGGCATTCACACGGACCCATCACAAAACGCTGCACGGTTCCTACACTGAGTGTCCGCCCCTCGCGGGACGGAGGCGGGATCGGGGGATCGCGTGGTGCCGACGGAATCCATGGGGACAGCGTCCAAAGGGCCCTACTTCTTTCTCAGTTACGCCCACACCCCCTCGGACGGCCTGGGCAAGTCCGAACCCAACTTATGGGTCCGCCGCCTCTACGGCGATCTGTGCGCCCATATAAGGGAAATGACGACCGTGCAGGGCGATCTGGCGGGGTTCATGGACAGCACCTCGATACGCACCGGTGACGACTGGCCCACCGCGCTCGCCGAATCCCTCGCCGCCTGCCGGGTGTTCGTGCCGCTGTACTCCCCGCGCTACTTCATCAGCCCTTGGTGCGGCAAGGAATGGACAGTGTTCAGCCGTCGGCAGGCCACGGGTCAGGGCGAGCGGCGCATCGGTGCGACGAGCGCGGTGGTCCCGGCCCTCTGGTCGCCGGTGCGCGATCACCAACTCCCCCTGTGTGTGCGGAATGTGCAGTACACGCACTCCGAACTAGGGCACCGCTATCAGGAGTACGGACTGTACGGCCTGGTAAAGGTCAGCTCGTTCCGTGCCGACTATCAGCGCGCCGTACTCCATCTGGCCCGCCGTATCGTCGAGATCGGTGAGACTGTCGCCGTGGAACCCGGTACCCATGCGCACCTGCAGGGGGCGGACGACGCCTTCGCCCCCGAGCCCGCGCTGCCGACGGGGCCGACGCTGCGGATCACCGTGGCCGCCGGCGCTCTGGGCAGGCTGCCGGAGAGACGCAGCCCGCTCTACTACGGGCCCACGCCGCTGCACTGGAACCCCTATCACCCCGAGTCCGCCTACCCGCTGGTCACGCTGGTCGCCAATATTGTCGAAGGCCTCAACTACCGTGTGATCGTGCGTGAGTTGGACCAGGAAGCGGACCTGGTCGACGGTCCGGAGATCCTGCTGCTCGATCGCTGGGTGCTCCGCGACCCCAAGCACCGCGCGCGGCTGCGGGAGCTGGACACAGAACACCGCTCGTCGACCGGTCTGGTGGTGCCGTGGAACAGCGCGGACCCCGACGGCAGTGCCGGGCAGCACGAACTGGCCGCCGCGGTCGACGAGGCCCTGCCGCGCGCCACCAGCCTGCAACGGCAGGGTGGGAGGGCCGGTGCCCTGAGCATCCCGGACCTCGGATCCTTCAGGGCGCTGCTGCCGCAGGTGGTCGAAGCGGCGGCGAACTCGTACCTCTCCAGCGCCGGGACAGCACTGCCCGGCGAGAGCACTCCGCGCTTCAAGCTGGGCGCCGCCGGGCCGCCGCCGGGCGCGTCCCCCACTTGGGCACGGCCGGGACTTTGAGGAGGAAGTCCGCGATGAGCAGCCTCGACGAACCGAACGGCCGCCAGGGTCGCATCGTGACGTTCTACTCGTACAAGGGCGGAACCGGCCGGACGATGGCCCTCGCCAACACCGCTTGGATCCTTGCCGCCAACGGCAAACGGGTGCTCGCCGTGGACTGGGATCTGGAGGCCCCTGGCCTGCACCGGTTCTTCCATCCCTTTCTCGACCCGGCGACCCTCGGCGCCACCACCGGCGTCATCGACCTGCTGAAGGACTACGCGTGGGCCGCGGTCGGCGAAGGCGCGACCGAGGATCGGCCGCCGCACTGGTACCGCGACTACGCGCGCGTCCAACGTCACGCCGTCTCGCTGGACTGGTCCTTCCCCGAGCCTGGCACGCTCGACCTGGTGACCGCCGGCCAGCAGGACCGCGACTACTCGGCGACCGTGAGCACCTTCGACTGGGACAACTTCTACGAACGCCTCGGTGGCGGCGAGTTCTTCGACGCGTTACGCGAGGACATGCGCGAGAACTACGACTACGTCCTCATCGACAGCCGCACCGGTCTGTCCGACATCGCCGACATCTGCACCGCCCACCTGCCCGACATCCTGGTCGACTGCTTCACTCTCAGCGGTCAGAGCATCGACGGCGCCTCCTTTGTCGCCCGCGACATCCACGAACGGTTCCACCGGCGCCGTATACGCATCCTGCCCGTCCCCATGCGCATCGATGAAGGGGAGAAGGAGAAGGCCGACGCCGGACGGTCGCTGGCCCGGGCGAAGTTCGACGGCTTCCCCGCCGGCATGACCGAAGAGGAACTCACCGCGTACTGGGGTGCCGTGGAGGTCCCGTACCGGCCCTACTACGGGTACGAGGAGACACTGGCCACCTTCGGTGACGCGGCCGGCGCGAACCCCACCTCCCTGCTGTCGGCCTTCGAACGGCTCAGCAGCGTCATCAGCGACCGGGACGTCACCTCGCTGCCCGCGGTCGACGAGGAGGAGCGTCGGCGCATCAACAAGATGTTCACCCGCACGCGCTCACACCTTCCCACGGACCTGCACCTCAGCTATGTCTCCGAGGACCGGATGTGGGCCGAGTGGATCGCCGCGCTGCTGACCCGCGCGGGATTCCGGGTGATGCCGAAATACGTCGGCGCCGAGGGCGACGGCGCGGAGAACCCGGCCGACCGTACCGTCGTCGTGGTCTCGGCGGCCTACCAGCGCTCCGGACGAGCCCGCCAGGTCTGGGAGGCCGCCACCGGCGGTGACCCCACGGGACGCCGTCAGGTGGTCGGGGTCCGCGTCGGCGACTTCCGGCTGGCGCCCGCCTTCAGTGAGTCGGCCTCGGTCGACCTCGTCCGCACCACGGAGAAGAACGCCGCGTCCACCCTGCTGAGGGCACTGGGCAAGCCGTCCCTGCCGGCCGACCTGCCCGATGACGAGGTGACTCCCGATGCCCGGTTCCCGGGCAACACGCCGCGGTTCTGGAACGTGTCGCCGCGCAACGCTTCCTTCACCGGCCGGTCCGCGCTGCTGGAGCGGCTGCGTGACGGCCTCACCGGCAGCGGTTCCGCCGAATCCTCGCCGGTGTACGCCCTGTCCGGGCTGGGCGGTGTCGGCAAGACGCAGATCGCTCTGGAGTACGTGCACCGGTTCGCCGCCGACTACGACCTGGTGTGGTGGATCCCCTCCGAACAGAACGAACTCATCGTCTCCTCGCTGGCCACGCTCGCCGGCCGGCTCGATCTGCGGGTCGGCGACGAGGCGGCGCAGGTGGCGCAGGAGGTGCGCGACCATCTGCGGCAGTCGAGCCCGACCCTGCGCTGGCTCCTCGTCTTCGACAACGCCGACGAGCCGCAGGAGGTCAGCCAGCACTTCCCCGGAGGCAGCGGGCATGTCCTGGTGACCTCGCGCAACCAGACCTGGCTCCAGTTCGGCAAGGCCCTTGAGATCGACCCGTTCCTGCGCGAGGAGAGCGTCGAGCATCTGCGACGCCGGGCGGCGGACCTTTCGGACGAGGACGCCGACCGGGTGGCCGCCGCGGTGGGAGACCTGCCGCTCGCTCTCGACCAGGCCGGCGCCTGGCTCGCCGAGACCGGTACGCCGGTCGACACCTATCTGGCGGAACTGGATCAGCAGGCCGAGCGGGTCCTGTCCCTGAGCCAGCCCGCCAACTACCCGAAGCCGGTCGGGGCGACCTGGAACGTCTCCATCGAACGGCTCAAGCAGCGTTCACCGGCAGCCGTACGACTGCTGCAACTGTGCGCCTTCTTCGCGGCCGAACCCATTTCGCTGAAGCTGCTCTACGGCGACGAGATGATCCGCGTCCTCGCCAGCGAGGACCCCACTCTGCAGGAGAAGATGGTCCTCGGCCAGGTGATCCGGGAGATCGGCCGGTTCGCACTGGCCAAGGTCGACCGGGCCACCGAGTCGATCCAGGTGCACCGGTTGGTGCAGGCCGTCATCCGCTCCCAGCTCAGCGCGAAGGAGCAGGAAGAGGCCCAGCACGTCGTCCACCGCATCCTGGCCGGGGCGCGGCCCTCGGGCGAGGAGCCGATCGACGACCCGTCGAACCAGGCCGACTTCGCGGCGATCTGGCCGCACCTGGAAGCCTCCGAGGCGAGTACGTGCGACGAGACCGAGACGCGACAGCTGCTCATCGACCGACTGCGCTATCTGTGGCGACGTGGTGACCTGATCTCGGCATTCTCCCTCGGCGAGGAACTGCAGGCACTGTGGAGGCGCCAGCTCGCGAGGCGCCGTGCGGACGTCGTGCAGTTGGAACGAGCGATCGCGGAGAGTGACGCGGCCGCCGGCTCACGGGACGAACTCGTGCTGGCGCGGCGCAACGCCGACAACCTGGAGGCCCAACTGCTCCACCTGCGGTTCCACATCGGGAACGTGCTGCGGACGATGGGCAAGTACGTGGAGGCGGAGGAGCTGGGCTCCGAGACCCTGGACCGCCAACGCGCTCTGCTGGCCCCGGGGCATCCGCACATCCTCATGACGGCCAGCGCGCTCGCGATCGACCTCGGCAGCGTCGGCCGCTTCGACGACGCCCTGGCGATGGCGACGGAGGCGCACTCGGGCTTCCTGGAGACCCTCGGAGAGGATCACCCCCGCACTCTCAGTGCCAAGAACAACCGTGCCCTGTGCCTGCGCCAGCTCGGCCGCTACGCCGAAGCCCGCGACGTGGACCAGGAGATCTACGATCGCCGTCGCAACGACCTGGGCGCCGACCACCCGTCCACGCTGAGCAGCGTCACCAACCTGGGCCGGGATCTGCGGGAACTCGGTGAGTACCGTGACTCGATCGCGCTCCTGAGCACCGGTTACGAGTCGTACCTCCGCAGGTTCGGCGACTCCCATCCCGACACCCTGCGTACCGCGAAGAGCCTCGCGGTGTCGCTTCGCAAGGCCGGACGGGTCGAGGAGGGACGGGACCTGACCCGGCAGACCCGCGACCACTACCGGCTGCGAGGCACCGCACAGACGACCCCGGACGTGCTCGACTGCACCCTGAACTACGCGACGGACCTGTACGCCATCGGGTCCCGTGCCGAGGCGCTCGCGCTGGCGCAGGACACGGTACGCCAGTACCAGTCAGCACCCGGCCAGCGGCATCCGTCCACGCTGGCCGCGATCAACAACCTCGGGATCTTCCTGCGCGGATGCAGGGAGACGGTCCCGGCGCGCGCGCTGATGGAACAGAACTTCGCCACCCTGCGTGAGGTGCTGGGCGACCGCCACCCCTACACCCTGGCCTGTGCGGTGAACCTCGCCAACATCCAGGCCGAACTGGGTGAACTGCACGAGGCCGAGAAGCTCGAGCGGATGGCCGTGGCCGGGTTCCAGGGAGCCCTGGAGGTGGATCACCCCGACACCATTGTGGCCCGCGCCAACCTGGCCGTGACACTGCGCGCACTGGACCGGCTCCCGGAGGCGGACCAGCTCAGGGAGAAGGCCCATGCCGATCTCATGCGGCTGCTGGGGGAGGACCATCCGCACACGGTGAGCGTGCGCGAGGGCAAGCGCATCCACCGGGACCTGGAACCCTTGCCGGTCTGAGCGGCCTCTCCTCAGGAGCGGTGGGTCGCCAGCCGGGCCCGGCCGCCCAGGAGCCAGGTCATGACGGTCGGCAGCACCCGCAGCGAGGCGAAGTGGGCTTCCCTGGGATGCAGGACGGCGCGGCCCCTGGGGATGTGTTCGGCCAGCCACCGAGTGTGGCTGGCCGGCGAGAACATGTCCTGTTCTCCGTGCCACAACAGCACTGGCACCGAGATGTCGTCCAGGGAGAAGCCCCAGGGGGTGCAGAAGGACAGCGCGTCGTCGATCCACCCGTCGGCCGAAACGCTCAGGGCTTCCCGGTAGTTGCGTACGAGCATGGCGCGGATGCCGGCGTCGGCGACGACCTGCAGATCGGACTCGGTCAGCTCCCAGCGCAGCTCGGCGAGGAGCCGGCGCGGATCGGCGCGGATGCCGACCGATCGCTCGTGCAGACTGGCGGCCAGCTGGTCGGGCCCGGCCAGGGCCTTGGTGTACTCGTTGGTGTTGGACGCGGTCATCCCGGCGAACCAGTCGAGCCCGTCGGCGTCGCAGGGAGCGAGGCTCACCAGGACCGCGACCCGGGTCACCCGGTCCGGCAGCAGCGCGGCGCAGGCCAGTGCGTGGGGGCCGCCGCCGGAGCGGCCGACCACGGCGAAACGTTCGATACCGAGGGCGTCGGCGATGGCCGCGACATCGGCCGAGACGTGGGAGACGTGACGGCCGGGTAGCCGGTCGGAGGCGCCGTAGCCGGGGCGGTCGTAGGTGATCAGCCGCACCTGTTGGTGGTAGAGGCGCATCGGACGGGGGGCGGGGCCGAGACGGCTGCCGGGCGTGCCGTGCAGGAGGAACACCGGAGAACCGGCGAGATCGCCCGATACCTCGACGGCTAATCGCCGTCCATCCTCCGCATACACCTCTTTGCGCATCCGCGGCCTCCTCGAAAGCCCCCGTCAACTGCGGTATGCCTGGTTGTTGTGCAACGGCCATTCCCCAGTGAAGCTCAGATCATCCCGGTGCACGAGCTTTTTGCGACATTGTGAAGTGCCACCCCGCGCCAGGCCACGTCACTCGTTGACGGCGACCACCTCGATGGCGCGGCGTGCCGCCTCCCTGGCCAGCGGCGTCAGCCGTTCATGCACCCCCCGAAACGTCTTCTCCGCCTGCTCCGCGGGCCAGTCGTCCGGCAGGTGCTTCACCGGCAGGCGCGGATCGCGGCGGATCACGCGCAGCCACTCCGCCTGCAACAGCAGCCGCTGCGCCAGCGCCTCGTCGGCCTGCGGGGCCCGGGTCTCCCAGGGCTGCCAGCGGCGTACGAACGACTCGTAGCGGTCGGCGAGTTCGGGCAGTTCCCAGGTCTCCTCGATCATCGCGCCGATGTCCATGCCCGCGTCGGCATGCGCGCGGAAGACCTTCACATGGGCGGACAGGCCCAACTCGCCCACGAGGTCCGCGACGTCGACCTCGCCGGGGGCGATCCACAGGCCGCTGAACAGGGGGCCGAAGCCGGACCAGGTGAGTTTGGAGCGCAGGTCGTGGCGTTGGCGTTGCCAGGACTCGGGGAGGGAGAAGCCGAGGAGGGTCCAGGTGCCGTCCCAGTGGCGGTTCACCGCGCCGGTCTGCCAGATCCGGCGCTCACCGTCCCGCAGGACCGCCTCCGAGTGCTCGGTCAGGCCGAAGTACATGCGGCGGCCCTCGCGCTGGCGGCGCAGCAGGCCGCGGTTCACCATGCGGGTGAGGGTGGAGCGGGTCGCCTGTTCGCCGACGCCCACGCGGGCGAACACGTCGATGACGCTGCCGGAGTACACGCAGACGTCACGCCCGAGCACCTGGTCGCCCAGGAACGTGAGCATGAGGGACTGGGGCCGCAGCGACTCTTCCGTGGTCACGCGGCCCACGGTACCTCTCCCGGCCGCTCCCGAGGCCGCCGGTACCGCGCTCCGATCAGCCCGTGACCTGGCGGTACGAGTACACGGCGGTCGCCACCGCGCACACCCCCGGCGGGATCACCTCCGCGCGGAGCGTGCCGCTGCGCGCGTCGTAGTCGACGCCCTCCGCTTCGAAGGCGCCGTCCGCGCAGATGCTGCGCTGCGGCAGGGCGAACAGGCTCTTCACCGTGCCGGTGATCGGCTGCCCGTCCAGCTCGCGGGGGAGGTCCACCTGGAGGAGGGGGCGGAGCTCCGGGAACAGGGTGCCCGTGGCGTCGTTCGACGCGCACACCAGGCGGGTGTCCGTCACGAAGTCGCAGCCCTGGACGTCCCGTACCGGCTTGTCGAGAGTGATCTGCCACGCCTCCGCCAGTGCTCCGCCCGTCGGTGGGGTCGCCGGGTTGAGGACGGGGGTGGGGAAGACCTGGAGTCGGTTCTGGTCGCCCCACTCGCCCGACACCAGCCACTGACCGTCGGGAGAGACGCTCGCGAAGGAGTTGTTGATCTTCTCCCCAGGGTTGAGCCTGTGGACGTACTCGTAGCGCTTCCCGGCCGGCGTCGTCACCGCGAACATCTTCGACGTGCCCGTGTCCGGGCCCTGGTAGGCGTCGAAGACGTAGCCGTTCGCGATGTCCGGGTCGCCGACGTGGTTCCAGCCCTCGACGCGCAGGGACAACGGGATGTCGGCCAGTCCGCGGTGCAGGAGGGAGCCGTCCGCCCGGGCGGCGAGCCCCTGCCCGCCGCCGAGCGTGTCGGTGTACGTCGTACCGGTCTCGGCCCAAGAGGGCTCACCGGCCGCCGCAGCCGGGCCCACGCCCAGCACGGCGGCACCGAATAAGCAGCCCAGGACAGTGAGATGACGTCTCATCAGGCACCCGCCACGTCGACGAAGATGGGGTTCGAATAGAACCACGTGTCCGCCCACGGGTCACCGTCGCCGGGCGTGTGCGGGATCGGACCGTTGGGGTCGACGGCGGCGCCGAGGTAGCCCGCACCATGGCGGTTGCCGTCGCTGCCGCGCAGCCGGACGTAGAAGGACTCGTCCCCGGCGGTCAGCGGGATGCGCAGGGTGTACGTCCCCTTCCGGCCGCTCACGTCCTTCGTCTGGACGACCTTGGTGTCGGGGGCCCGCCAGGAGTCGCGGTCGGTCACCGGGCCGCGCACCGCGCCCCGGATCACGTCCACGTGCGCCAACTCCGGCAGGATTCCCTGGGGGTTGGGGCGGGACGCGGTCGTGACCGTCACGTACAGGCTGATCCTCTCGCCCTTGCGGACGCGCAGCCGGCCGCCGAGCGTGACGCCCCGGCCCGCGTCGCAGTCCCGCTTCAGGCGGACGTCGAGGCCGTCGAGCAGATGGCCGTGGTCCAGCCAGACGCGGCCCGCGCGCAGGCCCGCCATCACCGCGCGGTAGCCGTAGCGGGTGACGCCGACGTGGGTGCGGCTGAACTCGCCGGGCCAGAAGTCGCTGCCGGGCTGCGGGGTGTCGGTGTTCACCGGGTCGGGGAGCTTGCCGGTGTTGTCGAAGTTCTGGCCGGCGGGCCAGTCGCCGTTCTTCCAGGTGTCGAAGACCGTGCGGTGGTTGTCGGAGTTGGTGGTGATCGTGAAGAGACGGCCCTCGGCGAGCAGCGCGTCCCACAGGCCGCCGACGGTGGCCGTCGCCCAGTCGAAGCCGCCGTACGTCAGATACGCGTCCGCCGGGTAGCCCGCCCAGGACTGCGCCGACGGCTTGTTCTCGTACTCGCCGCGGATCGAGTTCGCGCCGCGCCAGCCGGGGAGGGCGGCGCCCTGGGCGCCCGGCGCGCCCTCCATGCCGATCATGATCTCGGGAGCCGCGTCCCGCCAGTTGCGCATCTCGTGCGGGGAGTCGATACCGAGGCGCAGCGGGTGGTTGGCGAGGACGAGGACGTCGTCCACGTACCCCGAACGGCGTTGTTCCGCGAGCCACTTGATGGCCTTGACCGCGTGGGCCTCGTTGCGGGCGGTGTCGGTCGCGCCGGCCGAGCCCTCGGTGTAGCCGAGCAGCTTGCCGTCGTAGGCGAGCTCGAACTGGGTGAGCAGATCGGTCTCGTGCGGGCCGGGCGCGGCGAAGATCGTGCAGTGCTCGGCGGCCGGGATGTACCACTCCAGACCCTGGAAGATCAGCTGACGCGGGTTCTCCGCACGGGCCTTGACGATCTCGGCGTGCTCCAGCTTGGCACCGTAGTTGGCGTGCCCGAAGTTGGAGTGCTCGTTGAACACCATCCAGTCGAGGCCGTACTTGGCGGCGGCCTGCGCCTGCTGGGAGAACGTGTACTTGGCGTCGTGGCTGTACACGGAGTGGACGTGGTGGTCGCCGACGAGGTAGGCGAGATGCGGGTCGTGGCCGCCGAGGCGCTGTTCGGCGGCCGCGGCGGGTACGGCCGCCCCGCCGAGGGCGAAGGCCGCCCCGAACAGGCCCGCGCGGCGCAGGAGTCCACGCCTCGACAGGCCCTGCGGGTCGAGCTCGGCGGGGGAGACGGACGGGTCGGCCCAGGAGGGCAGCTGCTGCTCGGTCATGGTGATCCTCGACAGGTCAGTGGTTCATGAAGGACGTGACGGGCAGCGCCCGTTCGACGATGCGGACGTCGCCGAGGCGGCCGTGCAGGATCTGGTCGATCTTCCCGCCGTACTCGTAGCCGCCGAGCAGCCACGGCAGGCCCACGGAGGTGATGCCGATCGCGGTCGCCTTCGGGTTGCGGACGACCGGGCAGCCCTCGACGTAGAGAGTGGTGTGCCGGCCGTCGTTGACGATCGCGAGATGCCACCAGGTCTCCAGCGGCGTCTCCTGGCCCCAGTTGGTGGCGATGCCCTCCTGGTTCAGCGGACGCATCGCCCACTGCGGCTCACGGTCGTTGGAGAGGGACAGCGTGGCCAGCGGCTCGTCGGGGTCGTCGGCGGTCTTGCCGGCGGCGCCGCCCGTACCGGTACGGCTGACGATGCCGGACCAGGCGTGGTGGTCGGGGTCCCAGTCGGCGGGGAGGCGGTAGAACGCCTCGATGGTGTAACCCGCCTTGAAGGTCGCCGAGTTGAGCGGGGCGCCGTCGACCGTGCGCAGGTACGCGCCCTTCAGCGGGGACTTGTAGCCCTGGAACTCCAGGCTGCCGTGGCCGGGCTGGTCGGGATGGTGGTCGGCGGACCAGCCGAGGGTGCCGCCGCCGACCGTGACGAGACCGAGGTCGTTGCCGCGTCCGGACAGGTCACGGACCTTGTCCGTCACCGCGCTGTCGAACCGCCAGTAGGCCACCGTTCCCGGTATCAGCATCCGCGACACCGGACGGGCCGGACGGGCGGGCACCGGGGCGAAGCCGGAGAAGCGGTCGGCGAAGTCGATGTCGACCGTGAACCGGTCGGCGTCACCGCTGAGTTCGATCTCCTGCCGCTCCAGCTCGTTGAGCCCCTTCCCGGCCCGGCCCAGGATCCACGGCGACACGGTCTCGACGTCGATGACGCCCCGGTCCAGGTCGAAGCGGTAGAGCCGGATCATCGCGGCGCCGCCGAAGTAGCGGTTCTGGTAGTTCGTCAGATGGAGGTGGACGTCATGTCCCGCCGCGTTCTTGCGCGTCGCGCGGGCGGCGGGCCAGTAGTGGCCGTTGAGGGTGAGGAAGATCTGGTCGTGGTCCGCGACCAGCCGGTCCCACAGCTGCTGCCCGTAGTCGGACAGGGTGTCGTCCTCGACGACCAGCTCGTGCGTGGTGAGGATGACCGGCGTCCTCGGATGGGCGGCGAGGACTTCCTTCGCCCATGCGTACCCCTTGTCCGACAGCCGCCAGTCCAGTGCCAGGACCAGCCACTCGCGCCCTGCGGCCCGGAAGAGGTGGAAGGTGTTGTAGCCGTCGGGGGAGGCACCGCCGAAGGTCTTGTGACCCTTGAACCGGGCCGGGCCGAAGGCGTCCAGATACGGTGTCGCCCCGCGCTGGTCGGTGGTCGACGACTTCACGTCGTGGTTGCCGGCGAGGACGCTGTAGCCGACCCCGCGCCGGTCGAGCAGCCTGAACGCCTCGCTGATCGCGGTGACTTCGGCACTCGCCCCGTTCTGGGTGAGGTCGCCGAGATGCGACAGGAAGACGATGTTCTCCTCCTTGCCGTGCTCCAGCAGATAGCGCAGGGAGGCCTCGACGGGTGCCTTGTCGATGCTCGGTCCGTCGAAGAGGTACTGCGTGTCCGGCATGACGGCGAGCGTGAAGCGGCGGCTGTCGGTGTCGGGTCGCCAGTGCGAGGCGGAGGGGGCGGCCTCGGCCGCGGTCGGCAGCGCGACCCCGGCCGTGGCGGCGGCGCCGAGCAGCGCGGTGGCCCGCAGGAAGCTGCGCCGTCCGGCGCCGGCCTGGGCATGCTCGGCCCCGTGTTCAGGCAAAGTGCACACGTGTGCTCCGTAAGAGAGGTACGAGAAGTGAGAACCCTGGGGGTTCAGAGAACGCGCAGGGCCCAGCTCCAGCGGTGGACACCCGGTGCGACGAGATAGGACGGGAAGGTGTCGGGGCCGCACGACGCCGTGCCGAGCCCCCGGTGGGCCGCGTCGATGTGCACGACGCACCCGGGACGCGGCACCAGCTGGTCATGGTGGGCCACCGCACTCAGATCGGCGGCCCGGTAACGCGTCACCGACACCTGGCGCGGCTCGTCGAGCGCGACCGTGAGCCCGGTCGCGTCCGGTGCCGACAGCCTGAAGTGCCGTACGCCGTGTCGGCCGCCGCTCTCCTGCGGACGCAGATAGGGGGTGAACAGGTCGTCCACCGGCACCGAGTGGTGACCCACGGGAGCACCACCAGAGCGGTCGGGGTACGACTCCCACGGTCCGGGCCCGTACCACTCCATCAGGTCGAGCCCAGGAACCGTCTCGAACACGGAGCCCACCCGCGCCACATCGGCGAGCGCGTCCGGCAGCTCTGCCGACTCCTCGATCCGCACCCCGCCCTCGACCGGCGTGAACACCTGCACATGCCGTACGACACCGACCTCGGCGGCGTACTCGGCCAGCACGGTGACCCGGTCCCCGTCCCGGCGTACGTCGACGACCTTGCGGACGAGGGCGTCCAGCCCCCAGGACCGCCAGCGCAACGCCATGCCGCCCAGCTCGTCGTTGTCGGTGGGCGCCCGCCACAGGGAGAGCGCGGGGGCGGCGGTGAGGAGGGGGTGGACGAGCAGGCCGTCGGCGTCGACCTGGACGGGAGCCGAGGAGAAGTCGACCTGGACGGGAGCCGAGGAGAAGTCGACCTCGACGGGAGCCGAGGAGAAACGGTTCGCCGGATCCACCGAACCCCCCGGTACCGCCTCCCGCAACCGCACCTGCGGCAGACACACCACCGTCCCCGCCGGCGCCCACGCCTCGTCCCGCGCGGTGGTGATCCGCAGCGTCAGCCACGCCTCCCCACCGTCCACCGGCAGTGCGAAGGGCAGCGGCACGGCCGCGGTCTGCCCCGGCCGCAGGTCGGGCAGCTCGGCCGGCGCCGTCAGCACCCGGCCGTCGGCCAACGACAGCTCCCACGTGCCGGACAGCCAGTCCAGGCCCCGGAAGTGCTGATGGTTGCCGAGCACGATGCCCTCGTGCCGGTAGGTCTCGATCCGTACCGGCGCCGCGATCTCGCGGTGTTCGTACATCACCGGCTTGGGCGTGCGGTCCGGGAACACCACGCCGTCCGCGATGAACGCCCCGTCATGGAGGCGTTCGCCGAAGTCGCCGCCGTACGCCCAGCGATACCCGGGCGCGGCGACACCGTTGTCATAGAGCCCGGCGCCCCCACGCCCGACCGGTCTTCCGTCGCTCACACGCTGAAGGATTCCGTGGTCCCAGAACTCCCAGATGAACCCGCCCTGAAGACCCGGGGTGGACTCGATGGCGGCCCAATGGTCGGCCAGCGTGCCGTTGCTGTTGCCCATGGCGTGCGAGTACTCGCACTGGATGAGCGGCTTGGTCTGCTCGCCGGACAGGGCGTGCGCCACGCAGTCCTCCAGCGGCGCGTACATCGGACACGCGATGTCGGAGGCCACCCCCGGATCCGCCCAGCCCAGCTTGGCCGCGCCCTCGTACTGGACCGGCCGCGTCGGGTCGTGCCGGCGGACCCAGCCGGCCGCGGCGTCGTGGTTGGCGCCGTAGTCGGACTCGTTGCCGAGGGACCAGATGATCACCGAGGGGTGGTTCTTGTCGCGCAGCACCATCCGTGAGACGCGGTCCACGAAGGCGTTCAGATAGCGCGGGTCGTCGGCGATCTCGTGGGCGTGGTCGTGCGACTCGATGTCGGCCTCGTCGACGACGTAGAAGCCGAGCTCGTCGGCCAGGTCGTACAGACCGGGGTCGTTCGGGTAGTGGGCGGTGCGGATCGCGTTGAAGCCGAAGCGCTTCAGCAGGACCAGGTCCGCGCGCATGTCGTCGTACGACACCGTCCGCCCGGTCAGCGGGTGGAAGTCGTGGCGGTTGACGCCCCGGATGTAGACCCGCTCGCCGTTGACGAGGAGGTCACGGCCGACGATCTCGACGTCACGGAAGCCGATGCGGTGGTACGACGTGTCGGCGACCGTGCCGTCCGCGCGGTGCAGTCGGACGGTGAGGCCGTACAGCTCGGGCGTCTCGGCGTTCCAGGTGCGGACGTCGGGGACGACGGTCCGCATCCGGGCCTCGCCGAGGAAGTCGGAGACGCGCTCGTCCTCGGCGTTCAGGCGGTCGAACTCCGCGTCCTGCGTCAGCGGGAGGCCGTCGAGGTCCCCGCTGACGTACCACCCCTCGGGCAGCGCCCCGCCCGCCTCCCGCACCCGGCAGTCGACCCGCAGCTCGCCGCTGTACGCGGCCCGCACGGTCACGTCCGCGAGATGCAGCGGGTCCGTGGCGTACAGCAGCACCGAGCGGGTGATCCCGCCGTGCCACCACTGGTCCTGGTCCTCGATGTGCGAGGCGTCGGACCATTTGACGACCGTGAGGCGGAGCGTGCTGGACGAACCGGGGGCGACCAGGCCCGTCAGGTCGAACTCGGCCGCCAGGTGGGAGTCCTTGGAGATACCGACCGGCCGCCCGTCCACGTGCACGAGCAGCACGCTCTCGGCCGCGCCGACCTGGAGGACGATCCGGCGGCCGGCCCAGTCGGCGGGGACGTCCACTTCCCGCTCGTAGACGCCTGTCGGGTTCTCGGCGGGCGGCAGCGGCGGGAACTCCGTGAACGGCATCCGGACGTTCAGGTACTGCGGCAGGTCGTCCGTGCCCTGCATCGTCCAGACGCCGGGGACGGGCGCCGGGGACCAGGAGCCGCCGACCGGCGCGTCCGGACGGGACAGCAGCTGGAAACGCCAGTCGCCGTCCTGGGGGAGTGATCCGGAGCGCCGGTCGACGGCGTTCATGGGGAGCCGCCCCCAGGAGGTCACCTCGGGTGCCTCCCAGGGGCGCAGGGCGATGAGCGGATCGTGGGTCATCCGCGGACGGCTCCCTTCGCGAGGTCGCCGATGATCTGCTTGGCGCCGACCGCGAACACGATCAGCAGCGGGATGAGGGCGAGCAGCGCGCCCGTCATCACGATGCCGTAGTCCGTGGTGCCGTGGGTGCCGTTGAGCTGGGACAGGGCGACCTGGAGTGTCACGTTGTCGGGGTTGGTGAGGGCGATCAGGGGCCAGGCGAAGTCGTTCCACTGGCCCATGAAGGTGAAGATGCCGAGGAAGGCGAGACCGGGGCGGACCACCGGCAGTGCCACGTGCCAGTACTGGCGCAGGAAGTTCGCGCCGTCGAGCTTCGAGGCGTCGAGGAGCTCGTCGTGGATGGCGGACTTCATGTACTGGCGCATCCAGAAGATGCCGAACGCGTTGGCCGCGGCCGGCACGATCAGCGCGGTCATCGAGCCGATCCAGCCGATCTTCGCCATGATCACGAACTGCGGGATGACGGACAGCTGCGCCGGCACCATGAAGATGACCATCAGCAGCCCGAACAGCACGTTCTTGCCGGGGAACTCGAACTTGGCGAAGACGAAGGCCGCGAGCGAGTCGAAGAGCAGGACCAGGAACGTCACCGACAGCGCGACCAGCAGCGAGTTCCACATCGACCCGAAGAAGTCGATGGCGTCGAAGAGATGGCGGACGTTCTCCAGGAAGTGCGTGCCCGGCAGCAGCTTGGGCGGGTAGGAGAAGATCTCCGTCGAGCTGTGCGTCGACATGATCACGGCCCAGTAGAACGGGAAGGCCGAGACGATCGTGCCGAGGATCAGCGGGAGGTGCAGCGCGATCCCTCTGCGGCGGGACCCCTTGATGGAAGACATGGTGTGCGCCCTTCCTAGTCGCCGCGGCGCTGCACGAGGCGCCAGTTGATGATCGAGAAGAGGACGACGACGAGGAAGATGCCCCACGCCACGGCGGCGCCGTACCCGAAGTCGTTGTTGTCGAAGGTCTGCTGGAAGAAGTAGAGGACCATCGTCTGGCCGGAGTGGCCCGGACCGCCCGCGAACGTGGAGTCGTTGGACGAGGTCTGGAGCAGCACCTGTGGTTCGGAGAAGCTCTGCAGACCGGTGACCGTCGAGACGACCAGGACGAACAGCAGCGTCGGCCGCAGCAGCGGCAGCGTGATCCGGAAGAAGGTCTGGATCGGGCCGGCGCCGTCCATGCGGGCGGCCTCGTACAGGTCGCTCGGGATGGTCTGGAGTCCGGCGAGGAAGATGATCGCGTTGTAGCCGGTCCACTGCCAGGTCATCAGCGCGGCGATGGTGACCTTGATGCCCCACGGGGTGTTCAGCCAGGCCACCTGGTCGAGTCCGACGCCGTGCAGTACGGCGTTCACGACGCCGTTGTTGGTGGAGAAGATCGATCCGAAGACGATCGCGATGGCGACGACCGAGGTGACGTTCGGCAGGAAGTACGCGACGCGGTACAGACCCTTGAAGCGGACCGCCGAGTTGAGCATCACGGCGGTGACCATCGCCAGGAAGATCATGGGGAAGGTGGCCAGCGCCCAGATGATGATCGTGTTGCCGATCGAGTTCCAGAAGTCGCTGTCGCTCAGCAGGTACTGGTACTGCGAGAGCCCGGCCCACTCCATCGAGCCGAGGCCGTCCCAGCGGTGGAAGGACAGGTAGAGCGAGAAGCCGACCGGGAAGAGGCCGAAGGCGAGGAAGATGAGGTAGAAGGGCGAGATGGCGGCGTAGAGATGCCAGTACTTGCGGAAGCCGCTTCTGGGCTTGGTCGTCGACGGTTGCGCCACGGCCGGCGGGGTCTGTTCGAGGACGGCCATCAGTAGCTCACCCCCAGGTGCTTCGCGATCCGGCGGCACTTGCTCATGGCGTCACTCCAGGCCTGCTTCGGGTCCTTGCCGAGGACACCGACGTTCTTGATCTCGTCCTTGATGGGCTGCCCGAGGGCGACGTCGAACGGGCTGTTGTAGGCGACCGCGATCTTCTGCGCGGCCGGCCCGAAGACGTCGGTGGTGACCTGGCCGCCGAAGAACGCGTCCGGCTCCTGCATCTGCTTGAGGTCGTAGGAGGCGGGCGTGGAGGGGAAGAGGCCCGCGTCGACGTAACCCTGTGCCTGGTTGGGCGCGTTGAGCATCCAGGTGATGATCTGGAAGGCCTTCTCGGGTTCCCGGCACGCCTTGGTGATCGACAGGAACGAGCCGCCGTTGTTGGCGGGCCGTACCGGCATGTCGGCGACCCGGTACCGGCCCTTGGTCTTCGGCACACCGTTCTTGATGTCGAAGGCCGCCCAGGAGGCCCCCAGTTCGCTCGGCAGCTTGCCGTCCTGCTTGGCCGACAGCTGGTCCGGGGTGCCGTTCACGAGGTCGGAGACGATGCCGCGGCGCTTGGCCTCCACGGCGAGCGCCCAGGCGTGGCGCACATGCTCCTGGTCGCCGATGAAGTGGCGGTCCTTGTCGACGTACCGCTTGGAGCCCTGCTGCACGACGTTCTCGAAGACGGAGTTGACGTCGGTGAGGAGCATGGTCCCCGGAAGCCGCTTCTTCAGCTGCTCACCCGCGGCGAAGAAGTTCTCCCAGGTGTTCAACTCCCGGGAGACGTCCGCCGGTTCGTACGGCAGCCCCGCCTTCTGGAAGATGTCGTACTGGTAGTAGTGCGCGACCGGCCCGCAGTCGATCGGGAAGCCGACCATCGTGCCGTCGTCGGCGATGCCCTGGTCCCACTTCCAGGACAGGTACTGGTCCTTGTACTTCTCCGCGCCCAGCGTCCGCAGATCGATGAACTGGTCCGCGTTGGGGAGGTACGCGGCCATGTCCTCGCCCTTGAGCCCCGCGATGTCGGGGATGTGGGCGCGGCCCGTGATGGTGGTGATGAGCTTGGAGCGGTACTGGCCGCCGATCTGGATGGCGTCCAGGCTCACCGAGCTGTCGTAGCGGGCCTTGGCGTTCTTCACGACGGTGTCGCTCAGGCCGCCGCTCCAGTACCACAGGACCATGTTCCGGCCGGTCGAACCGGTCGGAACGGCACAGCCGGACGCCAGGCCGCCGAGCGCCGTGGCGGCCGTACCGGCCAGGCCCGCGCGGAGCAGGCCTCTTCGTGAGAGCCGCACAGCTCCCACCGCCTTTCGGATCTTTTCGGGACTTCGCAGGGAAGGGTCGTGGGGGGGAGTACTGCTTCGGGCCGTCAGGTCTGCCGTGCGGGTGGGGTCACGGGGGCGTACGCGACGGGCGGCCCGGGATCGTCCGGGAGCCGGTCCGCCAGGAAGCCGTACGCCGACTTCAGGTCGGGGTCGGTCAGGGAGCGCCACCAGCGGTCGACGCCGTACCAGCCGGGAGCCGCCAGCGCGCCACCGGGCCGCTGGACGGAGAGCCCGGCGGCGAGGACGGCGAACCGCAGCCGCTCCTCCAGCGGCCAGCCGCCGAGCGAGGCGGCGACGAAGCTCGCGCCGAACACGTCGCCGGCGCCGGTCGCGTCCAGGACATCGATGTCGAGGGCCGGGACGTCCGCGTACTCGCCGGTCGTCTGGTCGACCGCGACGGCCCCGTCACCCCCGCGTGTGACCACGGCCACCGGCACCAGCTCGGAGAGCGTGCCGAGGGCCGCCCGCGCGCTGTCGGTGCGGGTGTAGGCCATCGCCTCGGACTCGTTGGGGAGGAAGGCGTGGCACAGCTTCAGCTGGTCGAGGAGGTCGGTGGACCACTGCTGGGTGGGGTCCCAGCCGACGTCCGCGTAGATGTGAGTGCCGTTCGCGGCGGCCCGGGCGATCCACTCGCGGGGCTCGGCCTCGATGTGCACGAGGGCCGTACGCGCCTCGGGCGGGTCGCCCATCAGCGCGTCCTGCGAGAACGGCGGCTCGGAGCCGTGGGTGACGAGGGCCCGGTCGTGGCCCTGGGCCAGCGAGACGGTGACGGGGGTGGGCCAGCCGTCCGCGGTGCGGGAGAGGGAGAGGTCGATGTCCTCCTGGTCGCACAGCACGTCCCGGCAGTACTCGCCGTAGAAGTCGTCGCCGAAGACCGTGGCCAGCGAGGTGCGTAGCCCGAACCGGGAGGCCGCCACCGCGAGGTTCGCGATGCCGCCGGGGCCGCACCCCATGCCGCCGGTCCAGATCTCCTCGCCCGGCGTCGGCGGCTTTCCGAGCCCCGTGAGGACGAGGTCGTAGAAGAGCAGCCCGGTCAGGAGTACGTCGGGCCTGTCGTCATCCACACTCGGCACCTCTCGTCAAAACTCGTCAATTTCGATGACCGGAATCGTGCGCCGCTCCGCACGATTGGTCAATACCCGAGCAGAACTGAGCATGGAAATGATTGAAGATGACGAGTACTGTTCACGGCATGCTGGCGGAACGACGACATCAACTCATCCTGCGGGCCCTGCGCTCGGGCGGCCCCGCGGCTGTGACCGACCTCTCCGAGCAGCTCGGTGTGAGCCCCGCCACCATCCGGCGTGACCTGGTCAAACTGGAGGAGGACGGGCTGCTCACCCGGGTCCACGGCGGTGCCCGCGCCGAGGAGGGCGACCAGCCCTTCGCCGAGGTCGCCGAGGTCAGGGTGGCCGAGAAGGACGCCATAGCCGCTCATGCGGCGGCCATGGTCAAGGACGGCCAGTCGGTCCTCCTCGACATCGGCACCACCGCCTACCGCCTCGCCCGCCAGCTGCACGGCCGCCGTCTCACGGTGATCACCAGCAACCTGGTGGTCTACGAGGAGCTCGCCGACGACGAGGGCATCGAGCTGGTCCTGCTCGGCGGCATGGTCCGCCGCGAGTACCGCTCCCTGGTCGGCTTCCTCACCGAGGACAACCTGCGCCAGCTGCACGCCGACTGGCTCTTCCTCGGCACCAGTGGAGTGCGCCCCGGTGGGCAGGTGATGGACACGACGGTCGTCGAGGTGCCGGTCAAACGCGCCATGATCAAGGCGAGCGACAAGGTCGTGCTGCTCGCCGACGCGGCGAAGTTCCCGGGTACGGGGATGGCGAAGGTCTGCGGTCCCGAGGACCTGGACGTGGTGGTGACGAACGCGCCGGTGGACCCGGCGACGCGGGCCTCCCTGGAGGAGGCGGGCGTCGAGGTCGTACCGGCAGGAAAGGCTCAAGCGTGAAGCTGACGATTCTGGGCGGCGGCGGGTTCCGGGTGCCGCTCGTGTACGGGGCGCTGCTGGGCGACCGCGGCGAGGGGCGGGTGACCGAGGTCGTCCTGCACGACCTCGACGCCGGCCGGCTCACCGCGGTGACCCGGGTGCTCGCCGAGCAGGCCTCCCAGGCGGAGGACGCCCCCGTGGTGACCGCCACGACCGACCTCGACGAGGCCCTGCGCGGCGCCGACTTCGTCTTCTCGGCGATCCGCGTGGGCGGCCTCGAAGGCCGGGCCAACGACGAGCGGGTGGCCCTGGCGGAGGGCGTCCTCGGCCAGGAGACGGTCGGCGCCGGCGGCATCGCCTACGGCCTGCGCACGGTCCCGGTCGCCGTCGACATCGCCCGGCGGGTGGCCCGCCTCGCCCCCGACGCCTGGGTCATCAACTTCACCAACCCGGCCGGTCTGGTCACCGAGGCCATGTCCCGCCACCTCGGCGACCGCGTCATCGGCATCTGCGACTCGCCGGTCGGCCTCGGCCGCCGTATCGCGCGCGTGCTCGGCGCCGACCCGCGCGAGGCCTGGATCGACTACGTCGGCCTCAACCACCTCGGCTGGGTGCGTGGCCTGCGCGTCGCGGGCCGCGACGAGCTCCCGCGGCTGCTCGCCGACCCGGAGCTCCTCGGCTCCTTCGAGGAGGGCAAGCTCTTCGGCGTCGACTGGCTCCAGTCCCTCGGCGCGATCCCCAACGAATACCTGCACTACTACTACTTCAACCGCGAGGCCGTCCGCGCCTACCAGCAGGCCGAGAAGACCCGCGGCGCCTTCCTCCACGACCAGCAGGCCCGCTTCTACGACGAGGTCGGCGCCCCCGGTGCGAAGGCCCTGGACGTCTGGGACCACACCCGCGCCGAGCGCGAGGCCACCTACATGTCCGAGAACCGCGAGACCGCCGGCGCCGGCGAGCGCGACGCCGACGACCTCTCCGGCGGCTACGAGAAGGTCGCCCTCGCCCTGATGCGGGCCATCGCCCGCGACGAGCGCACCACCCTGATCCTGAACGTCCGCAACCAGAGCACCCTCTCGGTGCTCGACAACGATGCCGTGATCGAGGTCCCGTGCCTCGTGGACGCCAACGGCGCCCACCCGGTCACCGTCGCCCCGCTGCCCGACCACGCCACCGGCCTGGTCTGCGCGGTCAAGGCGGTCGAGCGCGAGGTGCTCGCCGCGGCCGGGTCCGGCTCCCGCGAGACCGCGGTGAAGGCCTTCGCGCTGCATCCGCTCGTGGACTCCGTGAACGTCGCCCGTCGGCTGGTGGAGGGCTATCGCGAGGTCCATCCGGGCCTGGCGTACCTTAGGTGACCACCTGCTGGTAAGCGCTTTCCAAACTCTTTCAGACCGCTCCCTCCTGGAGACTCCCCATGCACGACGAACGCCGACGGATCGAGGAGCGCGTAGAGCGCCTCCACACCCAGCGCATCAAGCCCGCGATCTACGCGGCCACCGTCCCCTTCGAGGTCGAGGCGTGGCAGGCGCCCGGGGAGCCGGTCTCCTTCGAGGAGGCCGCCGCCGCCCGCTACGAGCCCTTCGCCATGAACACCCCGTGGGGCCCGCCCTGGGGCACCACCTGGTTCCGGATGCGCGGCGAGGTGCCCGCCGCGTTCGCCGGGCGGCGCGTCGAGGCGGTCATCGACCTCGGCTTCGTCGGCGACTGGCCCGGCAACCAGGCCGAGGCCCTGGTTCACCTGCCCGACGGGCGCCCCCTGAAGGCGGTCAACCCGCTCAACCAGTACGTCCCGATCGCCAACCCGGCCACCGGCGGCGAGCAGATCGACTACCTGGTCGAGGCCGCCTCCAACCCCGACATCCTGGCGAACAACTTCTCCGAGCCCACCCTGCTGGGCGATGTCCTGACGGCGGGCGACAAGCCGCTGTACACCTTCCAGCGCGCCGACATCGCCGTCCTCGACGAGGAGGTCTGGCACCTCGACCTCGACATCCAGGTCCTGCTCGGCGTCATGACCCACCTCGGCGACCACGAGCCCCGCCGCCACGAGATCATGCACGCCCTCGACCGGGCCATGGACGCCCTGGACCTCGACGACATCTCCGGCAGCGCACCGGCCGTGCGCGAGATCCTCGCCCCGGTCCTGGCCAAGCCCGCCCACGCCAGCGCCCACGTCGTCTCCGGCGTCGGCCACGCCCACATCGACTCCGCCTGGCTGTGGCCCATCCGCGAGACCAAGCGCAAGACGTCCCGCACCTTCTCCAACGTCACCTCGCTCGCCGACGAGTACGACGACTTCATCTTCGCCTGCTCCCAGGCCCAGCAGTACGAGTGGGTCCGCGACAACTACCCGCACGTCTGGGCCCGCATCCAGGAGTCCGTGAAGAAGGGCCAGTGGGCGCCGGTCGGCGGCATGTGGGTCGAGTCCGACGGCAACCTGCCCGGCGGCGAGGCCATCGCCCGCCAGCTCATCCACGGCAAGCGGTTCTTCATCGAGCACTTCGGCGTCGAGACCAAGGGCGTCTGGCTGCCGGACTCCTTCGGCTACAACGCCGCCTACCCGCAGCTCGCCAAGCTCGCCGGCAACGAGTGGTTCCTGACCCAGAAGATCTCCTGGAACCAGACCAACAAGTTCCCCCACCACACCTTCTGGTGGGAGGGCATCGACGGCACCCGCATCTTCACCCACTTCCCGCCCGTCGACACCTACAACGCCCGCTTCTCCGGCGAGGAGATGGACCGCGCGGTCCGCAACTACGCCGAGAAGGGCGCCGGTACGCGCTCGCTGGCCCCCTTCGGCTGGGGCGACGGCGGTGGCGGCCCCACCCGCGAGATCATGGAACGCGCGCGCCGGCTCGCCGACCTGGAGGGCTCGCCCAAGGTCGTCGTCGAGCACCCCGACGAGTTCTTCGCCAAGGCCCGCGCCGAGTACGAGGACGCCCCCGTCTGGCACGGCGAGCTCTACCTCGAACTCCACCGCGCCACCTACACCTCCCAGGCCCGCACCAAGCAGGGCAACCGCCGCAGCGAACACAAGCTGCGCGAGGCCGAGTTGTGGGCGACGACGGCCGCGTTGCACGCACCGGACTACGCCTACCCCTACGACAAGCTCGACCGGCTGTGGAAGACGGTCCTGCTCCACCAGTTCCACGACATCCTGCCGGGCTCCTCGATCGCCTGGGTGCACCGCGAGGCGGAGGCCGAATACGCCCGCGTCGCCGACGAGTTGGAGGCGCTGACGGCGGAGGCGGTCGCGGCCCTGGGCGGCGGCACCGCGCAGGTCTTCAACACCAGCCCGTACGACCGCGCCGAGGTGATCCGCACGGCCGAGGGCTCCCTGGCGTACGTGTCGGTGCCCGCGAACGGCAGCGCCGCCGTGACCCCGTCCGAGCCCGCGCAGCCGGTGACGGTCGAGGGCCGGGTCCTCGACAACGGCCTGGTGCGGGTGGAGATCGCGGAGGACGGCACGCTGTCGTCCGTCTACGACCTCCGGGCGCAGCGCGAGGTCCTCGCCGAGGCCGGCAACCTCCTCCGCCTGCACACCGACCTCCCGAACTACTGGGACGCCTGGGACATCGACAAGCACTACCGCAACCGCTACACGGACCTGCTGGAGGGAGCGTCGGTCGAGGTCGTCGAGGAGGACCCGCTGCGCGCCGCCGTCCGCGTCACGCGCGACTTCGGCAAGGGCTCGAAGCTCGTCCAGACCATCACCCTGCGCGCCGGCAGCCCCCGCATCGACTTCGAGACCGAGATCGACTGGCACGAGGCCGAGAAGATCCTCAAGGCGGGCTTCCCGGTGGACGTGCGCGCCGCGCACTCCTCCGCCGAGATCCAGTTCGGCCACATCCAGCGCCCCACCCACACCAACACCAGCTGGGAGGCGGCCCGCTTCGAGGTCTCCGGCCACCGCTGGGTGCACATCGGCGAACCCGGCTACGGCGTCGCCGTCCTCAACGACTCGACGTACGGCCACGACGTCACCCGCACGGTCCGCGAGGACGGCGGTACGACGACCAAGGTCAGCCTCAGCCTGGTCCGTGCCCCGCGCATCCCGGACCCCGAGGCCGACCAGGGCAAGCACCGCTTCACCTACGCGCTGCTGCCCGGCGCGAGCATCGAGGACGCGGTCGCCGAGGGCTACGCCCTCAACCTTCCGCTCCGGGTGGCCGACGCCGCGGGCGCGCCCGAGCCGGTCGTCTCGGTCGACGGCGACGGCATCACCGTGGAGGCGGTCAAGCTCGCCGACGACGGCTCGGGTGACGTGGTGGTGCGGCTGTACGAGTCGCGCGGCGGCCGCGCGCAGGGGCTGCTGCGGACCGGCTTCCCGCTCACGGGCGCCGAGGTGACCGACCTGCTGGAGCGCCCGCTGGAGACCGCGAACGTCACGGACGGCGCTGTCTCTGTCGCGCTGCGGCCCTTCCAGATCCTGACGCTCCGGCTGCGGAGGGGGTGAACCATGCCGATGCAACCGTGGTTCACCGACGCCAAGTTGGGGATCTTCGTGCACTGGGGCATCTACGCCGTCGACGGCGTCCAGGAGTCCTGGTCGTTCTACGACGACATCGTCCCGCACGACCGGTACATGTCCCAGCTGGAGCGCTTCACCGGCGCCAAGTACGACCCGCGTGCCTGGGCCGACCTGTTCGCCCGGGCGGGCGCCAAGTACGCCGTGCTGACGACCCGTCACCACGACGGAGTGGCCCTGTGGGACACGGAGTTCGGCGACCTCAACCTCGGTAAGGACTACGTCGGCCCCTATGCCGAGGCCCTGCGCGAGAAGGGCCTGAAGGTCGGCTTCTACTACTCCCACTCCGACTGGAACCACCCGGACTATGCCTCCACGCGCAAGCCGGGCCGCCCGCCGGAGCAGGAGGACAACCGCTACTCCGAGGTGGCCGCCGAGGACGAGGACCTGGAGGCCTGGGAGCGTTTCATCGCCTACCGCGACGGCCAGATCCGTGAACTGGCCTCCCGCTACCGGCCGGACCTGATGTGGTTCGACGGCGAGTGGGACCGCAGCGAGGAGCAGTGGCGCATCCCGGAACTGGCCGCGCTCATACGGTCGTACGTGCCGGACGTCGTGTTCAACGCCCGCATGCTCAGCGAGGGCGACTACGCCACCCCCGAACAGGGCGCGCCCATCGAACCGCCGGACGGGCCCTGGGAGTTGTGCCTCACCATCAACGACTCGTGGGGCTACCAGCACGCCGACCACAACCACAAGTCGCTGAGCCAGCTCATCCGCTACTTCACCGAGACCATCGGGGGCGGCGGCAACCTGCTGCTCGACGTCGGCCCGATGGAGGACGGCACGATCCCGCAGCCGCAGGTGGAGCGGCTGGAGGGGCTGGGGGAGTGGATCCGCAAGCACGCGGAGGCGGTGTACGGGACGGTACGCGGCCTGCCCGCCGGGCACCACTACGGTCCCAGCACCCTCTCCGCCGATCGCCGCACGCTCTACCTCACCCTGTTCGACATCCCGCGCGCCGAGATCGGCGTCCGGGGCCTGGCGACGGCGGTCCGGAAGGTCACCGTGCTCGGCACCGGCACCGAACTCGGCCACCGGGTCGTCGGCGGGCTGCACGAGGCGGTCGGCGTGCTGTGGATCGATCCGCCGGCCCGGACGGACCTCGACCCGTACGCCACCGTGCTCGCGGTGGAGCTGGACGGGGAGCTGGAGCTCTACCGGGGGTCAGGCCGCTTCTGAGACGGATGGTCCCCTGGTCACGGCCCTGTTCCGGGCGGCCGTGACCAGGGGCCTTCTGCGGCGCGACTCAGCCGGTGAAACCGGCCGTGATCGAGGTGAACTGCCAGTTGTTCTGGCTGATACCGGAGCAGTTGCTCACCACGCCGCCACCCGCGCACGGCCGGTCGCGGTTGACCGACCAGAACGCGAGCCGGGCGATGTGGTGGGAGTTCGCCCAGTCGCGGATCTGCGTCCAGATGGCGGGGCTCGTCAGCTCCTGCTGGTCGCTGAGCCCGTTCATGCCGGAGATGCCGATGTGGGCGTAGGCGGTCGCGTCGTCCCAGCCGAAGGTGGACTTCAGCTTGGCCTTCAGACCCTCCGTCGCGTTCACGGTGTTGCCGTACATGTCGGAGCCGCCGCCGAAGTCGAACGGCATGATGGTGAAGACGTCGATGTCGGCGCCGATGGACTTGGCCTGCTCGATCAGCCGGTTGCCGTAGTAGGTCGGTCCGGTGGTCGAGGTGCCGAAGGTGACGATGGTCTTCAGGCCGGGGTTGTTGGCCTTGACCGTCTTCAGCGCGGTGAGGATCCGCGCCTGCACGGCCTCGTTCTCGAACTCGTCCGTGTTCTCGATGTCCATGTCGATCGCCTTGAGCGAGTAGGCGTCGATCACCTTCTGGAGCGCGGCGGCGAGCGCACTGGCGGAGGAGCAGTTGGCGCCGAGCTTGCTGCCCTGCCAGCCGCCGAACGAGGGCACGATGTCCCCGCCCGCCGAGCGGATCTGGTTGATGACCGTCTGGTCGACCCCGCCGGTCAACGGCCGGTTGCTGTCCCACATGGGGTTGCAGCCGCCGCCGTCCAGCATGAACGCCATCGTGAACCACTTGATGCCGGTCGAGCTCATCACCGTCGACACGCTCGGCGGATCGCCCCAGCCCTCGTACAGATAGGGCGCGGCCTGCTTGAACCCGGTACCGCCACCGCCGCCCGTGTCGGTCGTGACGCTCACGGCGTTGGAGGCCGCCGAGGTGTTCCCGGCCGCGTCCCGGGCCTTCACGGTGAAGGTGTAGGCGGTGCCGGCGGACAGCCCGCTGACGGTGGCCGTCGTACCGGAGACGCTCAGCACCTGGTTGGAGCCGCTGTAGATGTCGTACGCGGTGACGCCGACGTTGTCCGTCGAGGCGTTCCAGGCCAGCGACACGGTGGAGGAGGTCTTCGCGGTGGACCGGAGACTGGTCGGCGCGGTCGGCGCCTGCGTGTCCGAACCGCCGCCGCCACCGGGGCCGTCGAGGCTGATGTCGTCGGCGTAGTAGGTGCCCTGCGCGTACCAGCCGTGGGTGTAGATCGTGGCGCTGGTCTGCGAGGCACCGGTGGTGAAGCCGACGCTGAGCTGGGCGTACGCCGACGGTGACGACGTCCAGGTGGAGGCGCCGCCGTCCACCCCGAGGTAGACGTAACTGCCGCGCACCCAGCCGCTCAGCGTGTACGCCGTGTTCGGTTTGACGGCGACGGTCTGGCTGCACTTGGCGTTGTCACTCGAACTCACCGCCCCCGCGAGGGCCTTGGAGCCACTGTGCACGGGGGAGGAGACGACCGAGCCGAGGTTCCCGGTACACGACCAGGGCGAGAGACTGCCCGACTCGAGGCCGGGGTTGGTCAGGATGTTCGCCGCCTGAGCGGTGCCGGGCAGAGCGACGGCTCCGGTGAGCGCGAGCCCGGCGGTGGCGAGGAGAGCGAGGAGACGACGTCTGGGACGTCTGGAGGGGTTGCTGAGTGGGTTGCGCACGCGATCTCCCTGAAGGAATGGGGGTGTTCGGGAGTGCAGGGGGTGCGCAACAAAGTTGGTATGGACCAATAGGCCTGTCAAGGAGATTGACGGAATTGGTCCATACCGGTGTGGGTGAGGCTGCTAAGGGGCGCGGGGAACTGCGCGACCAGCCACAGCGAACCCGCACCCGGCAACGAACCCTAAAGCGGCAGGACAGAAGCCGCAGCCTCCACCACAACAGGCTCAGTCACCACAGGCGCCGGCACGGCAGGCAACGGCTCGGACGCCTCACGCTGCTGCGGCAGCGAAACCGCCCGAAGCGGCCGCGGCCCCGACACCACCGTGTAGTCCTGCCCCAGGAACGGCGGCACCATCTCCCCCGGGTCCTCACCCAGCGCCAACTGCACGGCGGCCCAGGGCGCGTTGACCCCGCACAGCGACAGCTGGTGCAATCCCCCAGCTGGACGCGTGTTGACATCCATGAGAACAGGCCGGTCGCCGAACATCCGGAACTGGATGTTGGACAGGTAGTGCAGCCCGAACCCCTCCGCGATCAACCGCGCGGGCTCCAGCCACTGCTCGTGCAGCGTGAACCCACGCCGGCGCCCGTTCTTCGTACGGCCCACCGCCAGCCGAATCCGGTTGTCGGGCCCGGTCAGGCAGTCCACCGACACCTCCGGCTGCTCAAGACGCGGCATCACCAGCCAGTCCACCGCCTCGTCGGCCTGCCGCAACGCCTCGACGACCACGTCCAGCGGGACGTAGGGGCTGGGGAAGCCGTTGAGGTGAACGAGCGAGAAGGGGGCGCGCGTGATCACACGGAAGCCCACCCCGCCCGCACCGGACGCCGGCTTGAAGCACGCCTTGTGGCCGGCCGCCTCCAACTCCTCGACAGCCGCGACGAGTTCGTCGGCGGACCGGACCCGGAACCACGGCGGCACCGGGACCCCGATCGCCTGCACGGCCTCGTAGGCGATCACCTTGTCCTCGAAGACGGCCACGGCCTCCGGCGGCGGCGCCAGCAGCGCCGTCCCGACCGCCGCGAACTCGGCCCGGTGCGCCACGATCGCCGACTGGTGCAGCCGGGGCACGAACACGTCGATGCCGCGGCGCTGGCACTGGTCGAGCGCGTACTCCACGTACCCGGCGGGGGACAGGCCCTCCGGCTCCAGGTCCGCCGTGTCGGCGGCGGCCAGTACGGGGGAGTCCGCGTCGCCGTGCGTGGCATGGATCTCGACGGCGCGATCGCTGGGATTTTTCCGCAGCTGATCCATGAAGAACACGTTCTCCGCGTACGTGCGGTTGAGCCAGACGCGTACGCGAGAGATCATGCAGGCCGCCTTTCGGGGTTTTCGGGCACAGCGAAGCAGGCCGCGCCCGGCCAGGGTGGTAGAGGGGACACCAAACCGCCCTGTATGAAGGGAAGTTCATGGCGGTGGTGTTGGGGCGATCATACGGCCTGCCGAGGCCCCCGCGTGCAACGTGCGTGTTACGGATTTTTCGATCTTGAACCACCCTCGCGGCGGCGCCCGCTTATCCTGTCGTGGTCGTATCCGGTGCGCGGAGGGGGCGGGACGTGACATCGAGGGCCGATGGCGCCGCACAGCTGCTGGCCATCAGCGACCTGCACATCGGCTACCCGGAGAACCGCGCCCTGGTGGAGGCCGTGCGCCCGGAGACGGACGACGACTGGCTGCTCGTCGCCGGTGACGTGGCGGAGACCGTCGACGCGATCCGCTGGGCGCTGGAAACCCTCGCCGGCCGCTTCCGCAAGGTGATCTGGGCCCCCGGCAACCACGAACTGTGGACCCACCCCAGCGACACCGTCACCCTGCGCGGCGTGGCCCGCTACGAGCACCTCGTCGAGGTCTGCCGCGACCTCGGCGTCCTCACGCCCGAGGATCCCTACCCCGTCTGGGAGGGACCCGGCGGCCCGGTCGCCGTCGCCCCGCTCTTCCTCCTCTACGACTACTCCTTCCTGCCCTCCGGCTGCACGACCAAGGAACAGGGCCTGGAGTACGCGTACGGCACCGGCATCGTCTGCACCGACGAACACCTGCTGCACCCCGACCCCTACCCGAGCCGCGAGGCCTGGTGCCGCGCCCGGGTCACCGAGACCGAGCGCCGGCTGGAGGCCCTGCCGGACGACCTGCCCACCGTCCTGGTCAACCACTACCCGCTGGACCGGCACCCCACGGACGTCCTGTGGCACCCCGAGTTCGCCATGTGGTGCGGCACCACCCTGACCGCCGACTGGCACCGCCGGTTCCGCGTCGAGACCATGGTCTACGGCCATCTCCACATCCCCCGCACCACCTGGCTCGACGGGGTCCGCTTCGAGGAGGTGTCGGTGGGCTACCCGCGCGAGTGGAAGAAGCGGCCCGAGCCGCCGGGACGGCTGCGCCGCATCGCGCCCGGGGAGGTCGGCGCGCTGTGATCGAGGACCTGCTGCCGGACTCCGTGGTCGCCGTGGAGACCCACGGTCAGGCCGACGCGGAGAACATCACCCTGTACCCCGAGGAGGCCGCGCTCGTCGCGCGGTCCGTCGCCAAGCGCCGTCGTGAGTTCGCCCTCGTACGGGCCTGCGCCCGGCGGGCGATGGAGAAGCTCGGGGTCCCCCCGCAGCCGGTGCTGCCCGGCGAACGCGGCGCCCCGCAGTGGCCCGCCGGCCTGACCGGCAGCATGACCCACTGCGACGGCTACTGCGCCGCCGCCCTCGTCCGTGCGGCCGACCTCGCCTCCCTGGGCATCGACGCCGAACCCCACGGACCGCTCCCGGACGGCGTCCTCGACAGTGTGTCGCTGCCCGACGAGCGGATCAGGCTGCGCCACCTCGCCGCGAGCCGGCCCGGCATCCACTGGGACCGGCTGCTGTTCAGCGCCAAGGAGTCCGTCTACAAGGCGTGGTTCCCGCTCACCGGCATCTGGCTCGACTTCGCCGAGGCCGACATCGACATCCTCGTCGACCCCGGCGAGTTCCCCCGTGGACGCCTGCGCGCCGAACTGCTCGTCCCCGGACCGGTCCTGGGCGGGCAGCGGCGTGGTGTCTTCGAAGGGCGCTGGACCGTCCGGGACGGTCTCGTGGCCACGTCGGTGGTCGTGCCGCACGCCTGAGCGTGCGGCACGACCGGTCCGTGTCGGCCGGCTTCCCGGCCTCCCGCCGGCGGGTTCCCTACGGCGTCGGCGGACACCAGTTCTGGAGCAGCCGGAAGAAGGCCTCCTCGTTGCCCGCCAGGCCCGCTTCCGCCAGCGCCTGCTCCGCCTCGGCGAGGACGGCGGGCGGCACCACGGGTGGTCGCCTGCCGTCCGGCGGACCGTCGAACGCGGCCCGGACGGTGTGCAGCAGCCGCAGGTAGGCCTGTACGGCGGTGCGCTCGCGGTCGGTGAGTACGGCGGTGGGCATCGGTCGGCTCTCCCCAAGTCGGCTCGTCGGTCGGCCCCGCCAATGAGGGCCCGACTCCAGCTTGCCAACCGGCACTGACAATCCGGCCCCGCTCCACGTCCGTTCGCCCGCTTAGCCGAGGTGAAACCTGATCGAAATCGCGGGTGGGAACAGAGTTCTACGCTGGAGTGGAAGGGCTTTCAGCCGCACCCGGCGGCCAGGAACGGCCGGGCGGGCGGCTGGGGAAACGGGAGGCACGTACGTGGTCGACGCCCCGCACCGGGTCCCCGCGCGCACTGTGAGGCTGCGCTCGGTGGGCGACGGCGAACGCGAGTTGCAGTACCGGGTGGTGCACGGATACCGGCGCGCCTTCCGCATGGCCGGAGAGGGCCCGGCGCTCGTCCTCATCCACGGCATCGGGGACTCCTCGGCCACCTGGGCCGAACTCATCCCCGACCTCGCCCGCACGCACACCGTCATCGCCCCCGACCTGCTCGGGCACGGCGCCTCCGACAAACCCCGCGCCGACTACTCGGTGGCCGCGTACGCCAACGGGGTGCGGGACCTGCTCACCACGCTCGGCATCGAGTCGGCGACCCTGGTGGGGCACTCGCTGGGCGGGGGCGTGGCGATGCAGTTCGCCTACCAGTTCCCCGAGCGGACCGAGCGGCTGATCCTGGTCAGCGCGGGCGGGGTGGGCCGCGAGGTCAATCCGATGCTGCGGCTCGTCTCCCTGCCCGGCGCCCATCTGATGCTGTCCGCGCTGCGGTTGCCGGGCGCCCGGCTCCAAGTGGGGCTCGCGGTGCGGATGATGAAGGCCATGGACACCGATCTCGGGCAGGACGCGCCCGATCTGCTGAACCTGGTCGACGCGTTGCCCGACGAGACCTCCCGGAACGCGTTCATCCGGACCCTGCGTGCCGTGGTGGACTGGCGGGGGCAGGTCGTGACGATGCTGGACCGGTGCTATCTCACCGAGGGCATGCCGACCATGCTGCTGTGGGGCGACCGGGACAGCGTGGTGCCGGTGCGGCACGCGTTCGGGGCGCACGAGGCGATGCCGGGGAGCCGGCTGGAGATCTTCGAAGGCGCCGGGCACTTCCCGTTCCACGCCGACCCGGGGCGGTTCGTGGCGGTGGTGGAGGAGTTCACGAGGGAGACCGCGCCGGCCGACTGGAGCCGGGAGCGCTGGCGGGAGCTGCTGCGGGAGGGGCGGCCGGGGACGGCCGGCGGACGGGCGGGGAGCGTCCGTGAGCGGGCCGTGGAGCGGGAGCTGCGGGAGGTGAGCGAACGCAGCGCCACGTGAGGGCCGCGGGCGTGCTCAGCCTTGCGGGCCCAGATAGCCCAGCGACGCCTCGATACGGCCCGCCAGACGGTCCCGCTGCACCGGGCCCCGTACCGACGAACCGTCCAGCCAGGTACGGCACTTGCTGGCCAGCAGCAGGCCGAAGCGCTCGGCCTCCTTCTCGTCCTCCTGGTCGAAGCGGCTGCGGGCGGCGACCTTGAGGACGGCCGCCCTGAGGTCGGCGTCGTCGCTGAGCATCCGGGCCGCCACGGCGGCGCCCTCGACATGGTGGCTGCTGTGACCGGCCTGCATGTGCCACAGCTCGTGACCGAGGATGACCAACTGGTGGTCGGGGGCGGTGCGTTCCTCGACGACGACCAGATCCTGGTCGGCCATGTCCAGCCACAGGCCGCTCGCGGTGCCGACCGGGAAGGCCGACGTACGGAAGTGGACCGGGCGGCCGCGGCGGCGGCTCATCGCCTCGCACAGGGCCGTGTACAGCTCCGTGGGATGCGCCGCGGGGGCCGGGAAGGGCAGCTCCGCGACCAGCTCGCCGCACAGGCGGCGCATTTCCCTACCGATGCCCACAGTTAACCCCCGGCTCACGACTCGGGCCGTTTGACGCTCTCCAGAAGCATGTCCAGCCATTCGGCGACCTTGTCGCGATGCTGGTCGGTGGGCAGCTGTGCGGCCCGCCAGGCGATTCCGCGGACACCGTGGTCCTGGAGGAGCTGCTCCAGCGGGTCGCCCGTGGTGGCGACCGCCTCCTTCTCCCGGTCGGCCAGCTTCTGCAGGAGATCCTGTTCGGTGCGCTGCAGGGCGCCGGCCAGGGCCTCGGGGTCCTCCGCCGTGAGGAAACCGGCGTGCACCCGGAAGAAGCGCTGGATGGCGTCGCAGTGCTCCATCGTGGGACGCCGGTCGCCGTTGATGAGGGCGCCCGCCTGCTGGCGCGACATGCCGGCGCCGTCGGCGATCTCCTGCTGGGTGTACTTGCGGCCGTTGGGCTTCAGACGGGTGCGGCGCAGGAGGTCCAGGCGTTGCAGGAAGCGGGCCTGGATGTCCGGCTCGCCGGCCGGGCGGCCGCTCAGCAGGGCCTTGACCACGGACTCGGGGACCCCGCTGGCCACCGACAGGCGGCCGGTGTGGAAGACCTCCGCGTGCGGCACACCGAGCCGGTCGGCGAGTGCGGTGACGCGAGCGACGACGGCCGGTAGCACAGTCGTCACCGGGGAACCCGGACTCGCGAAGCCATCCGCCACCGCCAGATCTCCTACGTCTCTCACAGGCTTCTCACAAGCAGCTCAACACAAGCGGTTGCCGTGAACTCCCGGGAGAGTAGCCGTTGTTCGAACGCACATCCAGGTCTCGCCACAACTGTGGCCAATTTCAGCCGTCAACCGTCACGAAATGCCACGATAGTTGACACCGCTCGCGTCCGGGCAGCAGGATCAGGGCGCCACGCGCGTGGCCGCATAGGCAAGAGGGGTGACCTCCCGATGGCACAGCAGGCAGGAGGGCAGCGGCCGCAGCCGCGGGCCGTCCCCGACAGTCCCGAGGCCCGGGCGTATCTCCAGGACTACGCCACCCTTCTGGAAGCCGTTCCCTTTCCTTCGCTCGTGATCGACGAGCGGTGGGACGTCGTTCTGTCCAACGCTGCTTTCGCGTCACTTTTCCGCGCTGTGGGTCCGCATCCGACCGCCATGCCGGACGACAACTTCCTGAGATTCGTCCTCTTCCACCCGGACGCCGGCACCGTGCTCGGGGAGCACGAGTCGAGCTGGTGTCTGCCGATGCTGGCCCACTTCGCCGCCGCGGTGGAGCGGGACGGACATGATCACGCCCTCCAGGCGATCCGCCGGGACATCGCCCAGGACCCCATCATGGACGCCGCCTACCGGCACGGCCTGCCGCACTGGATCAGGGTCGTCGGCGAGCGCGCCTTCGCGCACGACGGCGCCGTCCGGCCGCTGCTGCACCCGGACCCGCGCTGGGGCGCCACCGACTGCCGGGTCGTCGACGAGACACCCGGCACGCTCCGGGAGCTCGGCTACACCCGGCTGACCCTGGTGATGCGCGAGCAACGCCGCGCCCCGGCACGCGCGCGTGGGGCACGCCGGTCGACCGCGCACCTGAGGGTGGTCCCCGCGGCCGAGTGAGCGCGGGCTCACCCCTGAGCCGCGCTCACCAGCACCAGCGGCACCCCGTCGCACGGCATCAGCCGCACCCCGTCGGCCTGTGCCGGTCGGCCCGTCGCCAGGACCCGGCCGAAGTCCGGGCCCTTGCTGAGCGAGCCCACCAGATGGCGCGGGTCGGTGGACGCCGCCACCCGCCCTCGCGCGTTCACCAGCCGTGCCGGGCCGGGCAACCGGCGCAGCATCGGCATGACCGCCGCCTCGAAGTGGCGTAGATACACGTCGGCGGCGGCCACCCCGGCGAACCGGCCCTCGACCTGCACCGGCGCTGACAGGGTGAGGCTGTACTCGTCCGAGCAGAGATAGTCGACGTACGGGCCCGCCACCGCCCGTTCCCCGGTGTCGCGGGGGAGGGTGAACCAGTCCCAGTGCGTGTAGTCGGCGTACGCCGAGTGCGCGGGGTCGAGGTCGAGCAGCAGCGGCCGTACGTCGCCGTCGGAGCCCGTCTGCCACCACTCCAGCCACGCCGGTACGTCGCTCAGCAGGCCCGGCGCGGCCACGAAGCCGACGCCGGACACCAACTCGTCGCGGGCCAGACGGCCGTGCAGCCCGGGGCGCAGGGCGGCGAGGTCCACGGTCGCCGGGCGACGGCCCGCGGCGGCCACCCGGGCCAGCAGGGCCGCGGTGTCGGCGCGGGTCGCCGCGACCGCGTCGAACACGGCCTCCAGTGTCGAGCGGACGCGGGCCGCGACCGATTCCTCCGGTGCCTTGTCGCGCGTTGCCGTCGCGAGGCTCATGGCTGCCCTCCAGCGGACGGGGACCTCGCGAGCGGTGCGGCTACAGCGTCAGACGCAGGGCGATCAGCCGCGACGTCGACTCCCGGACGCACCGCTCGGCCTGTTCCCTGGCCAATTCGTGGGCCCCATCCTGCACGGCCGAGATTACGAATCGGAGTCGCTCGGAGACCTCTTCACGATATTCGTCGTCCCCGAGCACAAGGCAGAGCAGCGCCCCCACTTCGGTCTGGAGGGCCACCTGCTCCCGGGTGAGGCGGGCGGACTGTGCCGCCGCCGCGAGTTCGACGTGGAAACGGCCGTACACCCGGCTGCGCGCCGCCGCGTCCGCGGCCTGCGTCAACTCCTCGGCCGTACGGCGGAGTTGACCGAGGTCGTCGGGTTCGGTGCGGTCGGCGGCGAGGCGGGCCGCCGTGCCGGACAGGGCCGCCCAGTGGTCGCCGAGGTCGCGGAGCTCCTCGGTGCTCCAGCCGCGCAGCCGGACCTTGAGGCGCTCCTCGCCGGGGACCTCGGGGAGCGCGACGAAGGAACCGCCGCCGCGACCCCGGCGGGTGGTGACCAGGCCCTGCTGGCGCAGCGCCATGAGCGCCTCCCGCAGCGTCACCGTGGAGACGCCCAGCTGGCCCGCCAGCTCGGTCTCGCCGGGGAGTTGCTCGCCGTCGGCGAGCAGGCCGAGCTCGATGGCGTCGCCGATCCGGCGCACCACGGCGTCGACCCGCGCCCGGCTGTCGACCGGGGCGAAGACGGCTTTCCGGGCGCCGCCGTTCATCTGCTGCTGCTTCACGGCCACCACCTTGCTCATTGACTCAAGCTTTACCCTAAGGGGGCCTTGAGCTTTGAACTATGACTTCATATGTTTCCGGTCAATAGGTCAACGCACGAGAGCACCAGGAAGGTTCCCGCCCATGGAGGGAATGGCGATCCGGTTGCAGGGTCTGCGGAAGTCGTTCGGCGAGACGACCGCCGTGGCCGGGGTCGATCTGGAGATCCGGGACGGCGAGTTCTTCTCGATGCTCGGCCCCTCCGGCTCCGGCAAGACCACCGTCCTGCGCATGATCGCCGGGTTCGAGGCTCCGAGCGACGGCCGGATCGAGCTCGCCGGGCAGGAGGTCACCGGGCTCGCCCCCTTCGAGCGGGACGTCCACACCGTCTTCCAGGACTACGCCCTGTTCCCGCACATGACCGTCGAGCAGAACGTCGCCTACGCGCTCAAGGTCCGCAAGGTGCCCAAGGCGGAGCGGCTGGTCCGGGCCCGGAAGGCCTTGGCGGAGGTGCGGCTGGAAGGCTTCGGCAAACGGCGGCCCTCCCAGCTCTCCGGCGGCCAGCGGCAGCGCGTCGCCCTCGCCCGCGCTCTCGTCGGCCGCCCCCGCGTCCTGCTGCTCGACGAACCGCTCGGCGCCCTCGACCTCAAGCTGCGCGAGCAGATGCAGGTCGAGCTCAAAGCCCTCCAGCGCGAGGTCGGCATCACCTTCGTCTTCGTCACCCACGACCAGGAGGAGGCCCTGACCATGAGCGACCGCATCGCCGTCTTCCACCAGGGCCGTATCGAACAGGTCGGCACCCCCGCCGAGGTCTACGAACGCCCCGCGACCGCGTTCGTGGCGTCCTTCGTCGGCACCTCCAACCTCCTGGAGGGTGAGTCCGCCCACCGGATCGTCGGCAGCCCCGGCACCTACAGCATCCGCCCGGAGAAGATCCGCGTCCTGAAGGAGTCCGCCGAGGCCGACCAGCCCGAGCACTCCACCGCCGTCGGCACCGTCGCCGAGGTCGTCTACCTCGGGGACGCCACCCGCTTCCTCGTCGACCTCGACGCCGGCGGCCGGCTCACCGCCCTCCAGCAGAACCTGGAGACCTCCTCCGAGGACGTCGCCGCCTACCGCGGCACCCGGGTGCGCCTCCAGTGGCACCGAAGGCACGCCGTGGCCGTGCCCGTCCCCGACTGACCCTGGATTTCGTCCCCTTACGTATGGAGTACGCCGTGCGCTCTACCCTCAAGGCGGCGGCAGCCGCCGCCGCACTGCTCCTCGCCGCAACCGCCTGCGGATCCTCCGACGACGGCAAAGGCTCCTCGGCGACCGGCCTCAACCCCCCTGACCTGAAGGCCCCTTCGAAACTCGGCAAGACCGAGGGCCAGGTCAACCTGATCGCCTGGGCCGGCTACGTCGAGGACGGCTCCAACGACCCCAAGGTCGACTGGGTCAGCGACTTCGAGAAGCAGACCGGCTGCCAGGTCAACTCCAAGACCGCCGCCAGCTCCGACGAGATGGTCAAACTGATGAAGACGGGGGAGTACGACGCCGTCTCCGCCTCCGGAGACGCCTCGCTGCGCCTCATCGCCTCCGGCGACGCGGCCCCCGTCAACACCGACCTCGTCCCCAACTACCGGGACATCTACAGCGGGTTGAAGGACGGCGACTGGAACTCCGTCGACGGGCGGATGTACGGCATCCCGCACGGCCGCGGCGCCAACCTGCTGATGTACAACACCGAGAAGGTCACGCCGGCCCCGACCTCCTGGGCGGCGGTCTTCGACGACGCCTCGAAGTACAGGGGCCACGTCACGGCGTACGACTCGCCCATCTACATCGCCGACGCCGCCCTCTACCTGAAGGCCACCAAGCCCGACCTCGGCATCAAGGACCCGTACGCCCTGGACCAGAAGCAGTTCGACGCCGCCGTGGACCTGCTCAAGCAGCAGAACGCGAACATCGGCGAGTACTGGAGCGACTACCTCAAGGAGATCTCCGCCTTCAAGAGCGGTGACTCCGTCGTCGGCACCACCTGGCAGGTCATCGCCAACCTCACCGCGGACGAGGGCGCCAAGGTCAAGGCCTTCGTGCCCAAGGAGGGGTCGACCGGCTGGTCCGACACCTGGATGGTCTCCGCCAGGGCCAAGCACCCCAACTGCGCCTACAAATGGCTCGACTGGATCGTCTCCCCGAAGGTCAACGCCCAGGTCGCCGAGTACTTCGGCGAGGCGCCGGCCAACTCCAAGGCCTGCGCCCTGACCAGCGACAAGAACTTCTGCACGACCTACCACGCCGCCGACGAGAGCTACTGGAAGAACATCGCCTTCTGGAACACGCCCATCGAGCAGTGCCTCGACGGCCGCACCGACGTCACGTGCGTGCCGTACGCGAAGTGGGTCCAGGCCTGGACCGAGATCAAGGGCTGACGCATGGCCCTGATCACACGGACCGCGGGGGCGTTGCACCGGCGCCCCCGTCTGCGGCTCACCCTCCTGCTGACCGCCCCGCTGCTGTGGCTCGCGGCGCTCTATCTCGGCTCGCTCAGCGTGCTGTTCGTCTCCGCGTTCTGGACGACGAACTCCTTCACCTCCGAGGTGGTGAAGGTCTGGTCGACCGACAACTTCCACGAGCTGTTCACCGTGCCGGTCTTCCGGCAGGTGATCCTGCGGAGCGTCGGTGTCGCCCTGGCCGTCACCGCCCTGTGCGCGGTGATCGCCTTCCCGCTCGCCTTCTACACCGCCCGGATCGCGAAGCGGAAGTGGCGGCCGCTGCTCGTCGTCGCCATCCTCACCCCGCTGTGGGCGAGTTACCTGGTCAAGGTGTACGCCTGGCGGCTCATCCTCTCCGAGGGCGGGCTCGCCGACTGGATGCTGAAGCCCTTCGGGACGGGCGGGCCGGGGTACGGGCTGACGGCGGCGGTGCTGACCCTGACGTACCTCTGGCTGCCGTACATGATCCTTCCGATCCACACCGCGTTGGAGCAGCTGCCCGCCAACCTCCTCGACGCCTCCGCCGACTTGGGGGCGAAGGGCTGGCGCACCTTCCGGTCCGTCGTGCTGCCGATGGTGCTGCCGTCGGTGGCGGCGGGATCGGTGTTCACGTTCTCGCTCAGCCTCGGCGACTACATCACCGTGCAGATCGTCGGCGGCAAGACCCAGCTCATCGGCAACCTCGTCTACTCCAACATCGAACTCAACCTGCCCATGGCCGCCGCCCTCGGCACGGTCCCCGTCGTCGTCATCGTGCTGTACCTGCTGGCGATGAGGCGCACGGGCGCCCTGAGCAGCCTGTAGAGGAGCCCCCGTGCAACTGTCCCGCTCCGCGCGGATCGCCCTGCGCGTCGCCGCCGGGTTCGGCTTCGTGGTGATCTACGGGCCGCTGCTGCTCGTCCTCGTCAACTCCCTGAACCCGGACCGGAGCGCGAGCTGGCCGCCGTCCGGACTGACCCTGCACTGGTGGTCGGTGGCCTGGGACAACTCCGGGGCGCGACAGGCCCTTTGGACGTCCGTGAAGGCGGGGCTCGGGGCCACCGCCATCGCCCTTGCGCTGGGCACGCTGATCGCGTTCGCCGTCGCCCGGCACCGGTTCTTCGGCCGGGACGCGATCTCCTTCGTGGTCGTCCTGCCGATCGCGCTGCCCGGCATCGTCACGGGCATCGCGCTCAACTCGGCCTTCAGCACGGTACTCGAGCCGCTGGGGGTGGGGCTGGGGCTGTTCACGGTGGTCGTCGGGCACGCCACCTTCTGCATCGTCGTCGTCTTCAACAACGTCGTCGCCCGGCTGCGGCGCACCTCCGGCTCGTACGAGGAAGCGGCGATGGACCTCGGAGCGAACACCTTCCGCGCCTTCGCCGACGTCACCTTCCCGCTCGTGCGCTCGGCCCTGTTCGCGGGCGGGCTCCTGGCGTTCGCCCTGTCCTTCGACGAGATCGTGGTGACCACCTTCACCGCGGGGCCGGGCGTGGAGACCCTGCCGATCTGGATCTTCAACAACATGACCCGGCCGCAGCAGGCGCCGGTGGTCAACGTGGTGGCGGCGGTGCTGGTGCTGCTGTCGGTGATCCCGATCTATGTGGCACAGCGGCTGTCGGCGGACACGGCGACCGGCAGCCGGGTCTGAGGGCCCCGGTCACGCGTTGCCGTCATTACGCAAGCGGCTTGCATTTCTTGCGCTATTCTTGCGCGCATGACGCGACGACTTGCCGAGGTGGCGAAGAAGGTCGGGGTCAGCGAGGCCACCGTCAGCCGGGTGCTCAACGGCAAGCCGGGAGTCTCCGAGTCCACCCGGCAGGCGGTGCTGTCCGCCCTGGACGTGCTCGGCTACGAGCGGCCCACGCAGCTGCGCGGTGAGCGCGCGCGGCTCGTGGGCCTGGTGCTGCCCGAGCTCCAGAACCCGATCTTCCCGGCGTTCGCCGAGGTCATCGGGGGAGCGCTCGCACAGCTGGGGCTGACGCCGGTGCTGTGCACGCAGACCACGGGCGGCGTCTCCGAGGCGGACTACGTGGAGCTGCTGCTGCAACAGCAGGTGTCCGGTGTCGTCTTCGCCGGCGGGCTGTACGCGCAGGCCGACGCCCCGCACGACCACTACCGGCTGCTCGCCGACCGCAAGATCCCGGTGGTCCTGGTCAACGCGTCCATCGAGGATCTCGGCTTCCCGGGGGTCTCCTGCGACGACGCGGTGGCGGTGGAGCAGGCCTGGCGGCACCTCGCCTCGCTGGGGCACGAGCGGATCGGGCTGGTGCTGGGCCCGGCCGACCATGTGCCGTCGGCGCGCAAGCTGGCCGCCGCGCGGGCCGTGGGGGAGCTGCCCGAGGAGCACGTCGCCCGCGCGATGTTCTCGATCGAGGGTGGGCACGCGGCGGCCTCCCGGCTCATCGACCGGGGCGTCACCGGCATCATCTGCGCCAGCGACCCGCTGGCGCTCGGCGCCATCAGGGCGGCCCGCCGCAAGGGCCTGGACGTCCCCTCCCAGGTGTCGGTCGTCGGGTACGACGACTCGGCGTTCATGAACTGCACCGAACCACCGCTGACCACCGTCCGGCAGCCCATCGAGGCCATGGGCAGGGCAGCCGTGGAGCTGTTGAACACGCAGATCAACGGCGGTTTCGTGACCCGCGAGGAGCTGCTGTTCGAGCCCGAGCTGGTGGTGCGGGGCTCTACGGCGCCACCGCCCCGTTCCTGAGATCCACCCGTCTGTCAAATAATTTCAGATTGTGCGCGACATCTTGCGGACGGATGTCGCCGGTGCTTGAGTGTGCCCCGCCCACCGCTCCTGCCCAGAGGGGTCCACCGATGAGAAGCACCGGGTTCCGCCGTACGTTCGTCGCGCTCAGCGTCAGCTCGCTCGCCCTCGCCCTGACCTCCTGCGGGTCCGGCGACGAGGACTCCGCCAGCGGCAAGACCCGCATCACGGTCAACTGCATGCCGCCCAAGAGCGCCAAGGTCGACCGCTCGTTCTTCGAGGCGGACATCGCCTCCTTCGAGAAGCAGAACCCGACCATCGACGTCGTCGCCCACGACGCCTTCCCCTGCCAGGACCCGAAGACCTTCGACGCCAAGCTCGCCGGCGGCCAGATGGAAGACGTCTTCTACACGTACTTCACCGACGCCAAGCATGTCGTCGACATCGGCCAGGCGGCCGATCTCACGCCGTACGTCAAGGAGTTGAAGAGCTACGACACCATCCAGCGGCAACTGCGCGACATCTACACCGTCGACGGCAAGATCTACGGCATCCCGCGCACCGGCTACTCGATGGGCCTGATCTACAACAAGAAGCTCTTCGCGAAGGCCGGCCTCGACCCCGAGCAACCCCCCGCCACCTGGGAGGAGTTGCGCGCCGACGCCAAGAAGATCGCCGCCCTCGGCGACGGCACCGTCGGCTACGCCGACTACAGCGCCCAGAACCAGGGCGGTTGGCACTTCACCGCCGAGCTGTACTCCCAGGGCGGCGACGTGGTCAGCGCCGACGGCACGAAGGCGACGATCGACACCCCGCAGGGCCGGGCCGTCCTCCAGAACCTGCACGACATGCGCTGGACCGACGACTCCATGGGCAGCAAGCAGCTCCTCGTCATCAACGACGTGCAGCAGATGATGGGTTCGGGCAAGCTCGGCATGTATCTCTCCGCCCCCGACAACATCCCGATCCTGGTCAAGGAGAAGGGCGGCGACTACAAGGACCTCGCGCTCGCCCCCATGCCCGGCGGCGAAGGCACGCTCATCGGCGGCGACGGCTACATGTTCAACAAGAAGGCCAGCCCCGCCCAGATCCGCGCGGGCCTGAAGTGGCTGGACCACATGTTCCTGACGCCCGGGGACGGCTTCCTCGGCGACTACGCCCGCGCCAAGCAGCACGACGCCCCCGTCGGCCTGCCCGAACCCCGGCTCTTCACCGGCGCCGCCGACGCCAAGGACCAGCAGGTCAAGAAGGCCAACGCCAATGTCCCGGTGGAGAACTACCAGGCCTTCCTCGACGGCAACCACACCCTCGACATGAAGATCGAGCCGCCGCACGCCCAGCAGATCTACTCCGTGCTCGACGGCGTCGTCTCCGCCGTCCTCACCAAGAAGGACGCCGACATCGACCAGCTCCTCAAGGACGCCACCGGCAAGATCGACGGCATCCTCGCCCGGGGCTGACCATGACGAAGACGGCACATCGACGACCGGCCGAGGCCATCGCCGTACGACCGGTCAAGGCGCCGCCCCCGGCAGGGGACCGGAGGCGGCGCCGCCTCGCCGAACAGCTCCGCGCCCACGCCTTCCTGATCGGCGGCCTGCTCTGCTTCGCCCTGTTCTCCTGGTACCCGGCGATCCGCGCGATCGTGATCGCCTTCCAGAAGTACACGCCGGGTTCGGGCGCCGAGTGGGTGGGCACCGCCAACTTCACCCGCGTCTGGCACGACCCCGAGTTCACCGCCGCCTGGCGCAACACCCTCACCTTCACCCTGCTCGCCCTGCTGCTCGGCTTCGCGGTCCCCTTCGTACTGGCCCTGGTGCTCAACGAGTTGCGGCACGCGAAGGCGTTCTTCCGGGTCGTCGTCTATCTGCCGGTGATGATCCCGCCGGTGGTCAGCGCCCTGCTGTGGAAGTGGTTCTACGACCCTGGCGCCGGCCTCGCCAACGAGGCGCTGCGCTTCCTGCACCTGCCCACCTCGAACTGGTCCAACGGCGCCGACACCGCACTGGTCTCCCTGGTGATCGTGGCCACCTGGGCCAACCTCGGCGGCACCGTCCTGATCTACCTGGCCGCCCTCCAGTCCATTCCCGGCGAGCTGTACGAGGCCGCCGAACTGGACGGCGCGAGCCTGCTGCAACGCGTCCGGCATGTGACGATCCCTCAGACCAGGTTCGTCATCCTCATGCTGATGCTCCTTCAGATCATCGCGACGATGCAGGTGTTCACCGAGCCGTTCGTCATCACCGGCGGCGGACCGGAGAACGCCACGGTCACCGTCCTCTACCTGATCTACAAGTACGCCTTCCTCTACAACGACTTCGGCGGCGCCTGCGCGCTCAGCGTCATGCTCCTGATCCTGCTGGGCGCCTTCTCGGCCGTCTATCTGCGCCTGACCCGCTCCGGAGAGGAGGGCGCATGAGCGCCGCGACCCGCACCCTCGTCTCCCCGGCGACCCTGGCCCGCCCGCGCGGCAGGGCGGTGTACTGGACGGTCTTCACCGCAGTCGTCGTCCTGTTCGCGGTGGCGTTCCTCTTCCCCGTCTACTGGATGGTCACAGGCGCGGCGAAGTCCCCCGACGAGGTCGCGCAGACCCCGCCCACCCTGGTCCCGAAGCAGTGGCATCTCGACGGCTACACCGACGCCTGGGACCTGATGCAACTGCCGACCCACCTCTGGAACACCGTCGTCCAGGCCACCGGCGCCTGGGCCTTCCAACTGGTGTTCTGCACGGCCGCCGCCTACGCCCTGTCCAAGCTGAAGCCCGTCTTCGGCAAGCTGATCCTCGGCGGCATCCTCGCCACCCTCATGGTGCCCGCGCAGGCCCTCGTCGTGCCGAAATACCTGACCGTCGCCGACCTCGGCCTGCTCAACGACCCCCTCGCCATCTGGCTCCCGGCGGTCGCCAACGCCTTCAACCTCTACCTGCTCAAACGGTTCTTCGACCAGATCCCGCGCGACGTCCTGGAGGCCGCCGAGATCGACGGCGCCGGGAAACTGCGCGTCCTGTGGTCGGTCGTGCTGCCGATGTCCCGCCCGGTGCTCGGAGTTGTCTCGATCTTCGCCCTGGTCGCCGTGTGGCAGGACTTCCTCTGGCCGCTGATGGTCTTCTCCGACACCGACAAGCAGCCCATCAGCGTGGCCCTCGTCCAGCTGTCGCAGAACATCCAACTCACCGTGCTCATCGCCGCGATGGTCATCGCCAGCATCCCGATGGTCGCCCTGTTCCTGGTCTTCCAGCGGCACATCATCGCCGGGATCAGCGCGGGCAGCACGAAGGGCTGACACCGCCCGTACGCCTACAGAAGGGAACCCCCAGTGGGACAGCCCACGGACTGGTGGCGCTCCGCCGTCATCTACCAGGTCTACGTCCGCAGCTTCGCCGACGGCGACAAGGACGGCACCGGCGACCTCGCCGGTGTGCGGGCCCGGCTGCCGTACCTCGCCGAACTCGGGGTGGACGCGCTCTGGTTCACCCCCTGGTACCTCTCACCGCTGAAGGACGGCGGCTACGACGTCGCCGACTACCGCGCGATCGACCCGGCCTTCGGCACCCTCGCCGAGGCCGAGAAGCTGATCGCGGAAGCCCGGGAACTCGGCATCAGGACCATCGTCGACATCGTGCCGAACCACGTCTCCGACCAGCACCCCTGGTTCCGGGCGGCACGCGCGGGCGGCCCGGAGCGCGAGCTGTTCCACTTCCGCCCCGGACGCGGCGCCGACGGCCAACTGCCGCCCAACGACTGGCGATCGGAGTTCGGCGGGCCCGCCTGGACCCGGCTCGACGACGGCGACTGGTACCTGCACCTCTTCGCCCCCGAACAGCCCGACCTCAACTGGGCCCACCCCGCCGTCCGCCAGGAGCACGAGGACATCCTGCGCTTCTGGTTCGAGCGCGGCGTCGCCGGGGTCCGCATCGACTCGGCCGCCCTCCTCGTCAAGGACCCCCGCCTGCCGGACTTCGTCCAGGGCCGCGACCCGCACCCGTACGTCGACCGCGACGAACTGCACACCGTCTACCGCTCCTGGCGGGCGATCGCCGACGAGTACGACGGGATCTTCGTCGGCGAGGTATGGCTCCCCGACACCGAGCGCTTCACCCGCTATCTGCGCCCCGACGAACTCCACACCGCCTTCAACTTCGCCTTCATGACCTGCCCCTGGGACGCGGGCCGGCTGCGCACGGCCATCGACGAGACCCTCGCCGAGCACGCCCCGGTCGGCGCCCCCGCGACCTGGGTGCTGTGCAACCACGACGTGACCCGTACGGTCACCCGCTACGGCCGCGCCGACACCGGCTTCGACTTCGCCACCAAGGCCTTCGGCACCCCGACCGACCTCGCCCTTGGCACCCGGCGGGCCCGCGCGGCCGCCCTGCTGTCGCTGGCCCTGCCCGGCGCCCTCTACGTCTACCAGGGCGAAGAGCTGGGGCTGCCCGAGGTGGACGTCCCCCGCGACCGCATCGAGGACCCGATGCACTTCCGGTCGGGCGGCTCCGACCCGGGGCGGGACGGGTGCCGGGTGCCGCTGCCGTGGGCGGCCGGGGCACCCCACGCCGGGTTCGGGGGCGAGCCCTGGCTGCCGCAGCCGGACGACTGGGCGGCCTACGCGGCCGACCGTCAGGCCGGTGACCCCGGCTCGATGCTCACCCTGTACCGCGAGGCGATCAGACTCCGGCCGGAGTTCGGCGACGGCCCCCTCACCTGGCTGCCCGCGCCGGAGGGCGTGCTCGCCTTCGCCCGTGCCGAGGGCGTGTTGTGCGTGGTGAACCTCGCCGGCACCCCAGCCGAACTGCCGGCGCACAGCGCGCTCCTCCTCGGCAGCGGCCCGCTGGACTCCGCCGGACGCCTTCCGAAGGACGTCGCGGTCTGGCTCAGTGCGTGAAGTCCGCCGCCATCGAACAAGCCTGAACCCGCCCCCCATCGAACAAGCCTGAACCCGCACCCCCACCAAGAAGGGATCAGCACATGCAGACATCTGTCAGGAGCATGCCATCTGCTGCTTCGGCTGCCATGGTCGTCGCCCTCTCCGCCGGCCTCCTCACAGCCATCACCCCCACCGCCCACGCGGCCCCGGGCGCCTCCCTCCCCTTCACCTCGGTCGAGGCCGAGTCCGCGACCACCACCGGCACGAAGATCGGCCCCGACTACACCCAGGGCACCCTCGCCTCCGAGGCGTCCGGGCGGCAGGCGGTACGGCTGACCTCCGGCCAGCGTGTCGAGTTCACCGTGCCGCGCGCGGCCAACGCCGTGAACCTCGCCTACAGCGTCCCCGACGGTCAGTCCGGCTCGCTCGACGTGTACGTCAACGGCACCAAGCTCGCCAGGACCCTGGCCGTCACCTCCAAGTACTCCTACATCGACACGAGTTGGATCCCCGGCGCCAAACAGCACCACTTCTTCGACAACGCCCGCCTGTTGCTCGGCCAGAACGTCCAGGCGGGCGACAAGGTCGCCTTCCAGGCCACCGGCACGCAGGTCACCGTGGACGTCGCCGACTTCGAGCAGGTCGCCGCCGCTGCCACGCAGCCCGCCGGGTCCGTCTCCGTCACCTCCAAGGGCGCCGACCCCAGCGGCAACGGCGACTCCACGCAGGCCTTCCGGGACGCCATCTCCGCCGCGCAGGGGGGAGTGGTGTGGATCCCGCCCGGTGACTACAAGGTGACGTCCGCGCTGAGCGGGGTGCAGAACGTGACCCTGCAAGGGGCCGGAAGCTGGCACACCGTCGTGCACACCTCCCGCTTCATCGACCAGTCAGGCTCGTCCGGCGGCGTCCACATCAAGGACTTCGCGGTCATCGGCGAGGTCACCGAACGCGTCGACTCCAACCCGGACAACTTCGTCAACGGGGCGCTGGGACCCGGCAGTTCGGTCTCCGGGATGTGGCTCCAGCATCTCAAGGTCGGCCTCTGGCTGATGGGCAACAACGACAACCTCGTCGTCGAGAACAACCGCTTCCTCGACACCACCGCCGACGGTCTCAACCTCAACGGCAACGCCCGTGGCGTCCGCGTCCGCAACAACTTCCTGCGCAACCAGGGCGACGACGCGCTCGCCATGTGGTCGCTGTACGCGCCGGACACCAACAGCAGCTTCGAGAACAACACCATCAGCCAGCCGAACCTGGCCAACGGCATCGCGATCTACGGCGGCACCGACATCGCCGTGAAGAACAACCTGGTCTCCGACACCAACGCCCTCGGCAGCGGCATCGCGATCTCCAACCAGAAGTTCCTTGACCCGTTCTCACCCCTCGCGGGCACGATCACGGTCGACGGCAACACCCTCGTCCGCACCGGCGCGATGAACCCCAACTGGAACCACCCGATGGGGGCTCTGCGCGTCGACTCCTACGACAGCGCCATCAACGCCACCGTCAACATCACCAACACCACCGTCACCGACAGCCCGTACAGCGCCCTCGAGTTCGTCTCCGGTGGCGGACAGGGATACCCGGTGCGCAACGTCACCGTCGACGGCGCGACCGTCCGCAACACGGGCACGGTCGTCGTCCAGGCGGAGGCCCAGGGCGCCGCCACCTTCCGCAACGTCACGGCGACCTCGGTCGGGTCGGCGGGCGTCTACAACTGCCCCTACCCGGCGAGCTCCGGCACCTTCACGCTCACCGACGGCGGCGGCAACTCCGGCTGGAGCAGTACCTGGTCCGACTGCTCGGCCTGGCCGCAGCCCGGGCAGGGCAACCCGGACCCGGACCCGACCCGCAACCTCGCCAAGGGACGCCCGGCCACCGCGACCGGCTCCCAGGACGTCTACACGCCCGGCAAGGCCGTCGACGGCGACGCGAACAGCTACTGGGAGTCCACCAACAACGCCTTCCCGCAGTCCTGGACCGTCGACCTCGGATCGTCGGCGGCGGTCCGGCGACTCGTGCTGAAGCTGCCGCCGTCCGCGGCCTGGGGCGCGCGCACGCAGACCGTCACCGTGCTGGGCAGCGCCGACGGCTCCGCCTGGTCGACGGTCGTCGGCGCGACCGGCTACCGCTTCGACCCGGCCACCGGGAACACCGCCACGGTCACCCTGCCGAGCGGTACCAACCTGCGCTACCTGCGCCTGTCGGTGAGCGCCAACACCGGCTGGCCCGCCGGCCAGTTCAGTGAAGTGGAGGCGTATCTGTCTTAGCGAGGGACGGCGCCCCGCGCTTCGCCGACTGGATCTGCTCGTACACATGGGTCCGCAGCTCGGCGAAGCGCGGGGCCACCCGGGTGTGCAACTGGTCGCGCTCGTCCGGCAGATCGACCTTGAGCTGCTCCTGCACGACGGTGGGGGAGGAGGAGAGCACGATCACCCGCTGGCCCAGGTACACGGCCTCGTCGATGTCATGGGTGACGAACAGGATCGTGATCCCGCGCTCCCGCCACAGCCCCCGTACGAGGTCCTCCAGGTCGGCCCGGGTCTGGGCGTCCACGGCCGCGAACGGTTCGTCCATCAGCAGCACTTGGGGCTCGTAGGCCAGTGCACGGGCGATCGCGACCCGCTGCTGCATGCCGCCCGAGAGCTGCCAGGGATAGGCCCCGGCGGCGTCCGCGAGACCGACCGACGCCAGTGCGTCGGAGACCAGCTCCCGGCGCCGCGCCTTGCTCAAGCCCTTCTGCTTCAGCGGGAGTTCGACGTTCTCGCCGACCCGCATCCACGGGAACAGACTGCGTCCGTACTCCTGGAAGACGAACGCCATCCCGAGCGGCGGACCGCTCACCTTCTCCCCGGCGAGCCGCACTTCGCCGGCGGTCGGGGTGAGCAGACCGCCCATGCACTTCAGGAGGGTCGTCTTGCCGCAGCCCGACGGGCCGACGAGACAGACGAGTTCGCCCGCCTCGACGGTGAAGGTGAGGTCGCGGACCGCCTCCACCCGGCGCCCTGACCCCTCGTAGACCTTCTTCAGGCCGGAAACGACCAGTGCGTGCATGGACCGCCCTTTCGTGAGGGTCACGGGGACCGCCGGGCCGAGGCCCGCAGACCGTGGTACCAGCCGAGCACCCGTCGCTCGACCACCTGGAAGACCACGGAGAGGAGGAAGCCGAGCAGACCGAGGACCAGGATGCCGGTCCACATGTCGGGGATCGCGAAACTCCGCTGGAACTGCACGACGGTGAAGCCGATGCCGTTGCTGGCGGCGAACATCTCGCTGATGACCATCAGGATGATGCCGATGGACAGCGCCTGGCGGAGCCCCGCGAAGATCTGCGGGCTCGCCGACCGCAGCACCACGTCCTTGAGCCGGGCGACGCCGGAGATGCCGTACGACCGCGCCGTCTCCGCCATCACCGGGTCCACCGCCCGGACGCCCTCCACGGTGTTGAGGAGGATCGGCCAGACGCAGCCGCTGGCGATCACGGCGATCTTCATGGTGTCGCCGATGCCGGCGAACAGCATGATGACCGGCACCAGTACGGGAGGAGGCACCGCCCGCAGGAACTCCAGCACCGGTTCGCAGAACGCCCGCACCCTCCGGTACGAGCCGATGACGGTGCCGATCGCGACACCCACGACCGCGGCGCAGGCGTAACCGGCCGTCAGGCGCAGCAGACTGGGCAGGACGTCGTCCCGGAGACGGTCGGCCGTCCACACGTCCGGGAAGGTCTTGAGGGTGGTCCGCAGCGGCGGCCAGAACACGTTGGTGCTGCCGTCCGAGGCCAGCCACCAGACGCCGACCAGGAGTACGGGCAGCGCGAGCACGAAGAACACCCGCAGCAGGACGCGCCTCACACCGCCACCTCCCCGCGCACCGACTGGTGCCAGGCCAGCGCCCGCCGCTCCACCGCGCGGGCACCCACGTTGATGAGCAGGCCCAGCAGGCCGGTGACCACGACGAGAGCGTACATCTCGGGTACCGCCTGCGAGTTCTGCGCGACCGCGATCCGCTGCCCCAACCCCGGTGCCCCGATGACGAGTTCGGCGGTCACGGCGAGGATCAGCGCGACGGCGGCCGCGAGCCGTACGCCGGTCATGACGTACGGCAGTGCGGTCGGCCACAGTACATGGCGGACCCGGGCCCAGGCGCCGAGACCGTACGACCGTGCCGTCTCCTCGGCGACCGGGTCGACGTCCTGGACGCCGTACAGGACCTGGATCAGCACCTGCCAGAAGGAGGCGTACACGACGAGGAGCAGCACCGACTTCAGTTCGGTGCCGTACAGCAGGACCGCGAGCGGGATCAGCGCGACCGACGGGATGGGGCGCAGGAACTCGATGGTGGAGGCGGTGGCGTCCCGCAGGTACGGGACGACCGAGATGACGACGCCCGCCACGATGCCGGCGGTCGAGGCGATCAGCAGGCCCAGTCCCCAGCCGGTGAGGGTGTCGCCGAGGGCCGTCCAGAAGGTGTCGTCGGAGAGTTCGCCGGCCAGCGCGTCGGCGATCCGGCTGGCGGGCGGGAAGTAGGCCTCCTTGACCAGGCCGAGCCGCGGCACCACCTCGCCCAGCGCCAGGAAGACCGCGAGCCCGGCCGCACCGAGCGCGAGGTTCAGTCCCTTCACGGCAGCAGCTTGTCGAGGTCGGGGGCCGTCTTGAAGAGGCCGTCGTCCTGGCCGAGCTTCGCCAGCGCGTCCAGCGAGGCGCGGTCCGGTTCGGCGGGCCAGGCGGGCAGGGTCACCTTCGCCAGCACGGCCGCCGGGATCTTCGTGTACGTCGTCACGATCGCGCGGGCCTCGTCCGGGTGGGCGTCGGCGTAGGCGAGCGACTCGGCGGCGGCCGCCTTGAACTTCTTGACGACGTCCGGGTGTTGGGATGCGTACGACGTGGAGGTGAAGTACATCGCCACGGTCAGGTTCGGGGCGACGTCGACCAGCGGCGAGGCGATCTCCCGGCCGCCCTGGCTCTTGACCGTGGCCAGCGCCGGCTCGACGACCATCGCCGCGTCGATCTGCCCGCCGTCGAGCGCGGCCGGCATCTGGTCGAAGGCGAGCTCGACGAACTTGACCTTGTCCGGGTCGCTGCCCGCCTTGCGCACCGACTCGCGCACGGCGGTCTCGTTGATGTTCTTCAGGGTGTTGATCGCGACCTTCCTGCCCTCCAGCTGGTCCGCCGACTTGAGCGGGCTGTCACCCTTGACGACGAGCGCGCCGAAGTCCTTGCCCTGCACGCCCGTCGACGCGATGCCGTTGGTGACGACCTTCACCGGCACGTTGTTGGACTGGGCGACCATCAGCGAGGTCGAGTTGGAGAAGCCGAACGGGAACTGACCGCTGGCCACGCCGGGCACGATCGCCGCGCCGCCCTGCGCGAGGGTCATCTCCAGCTCCAGGCCCTGCTTCTTGAAGAAGCCCTTCTTCTGGCCCAGATACAGCGGCGCCACATCGACGATCGGGATCACCCCGACCTTGACCTTGGTGGTGCCGCCGGACGATGACGCACCGTCCGACGACCCCGATCCGTCCGACGAGCCACAGGCCGTCACGGTGACCAGGAATGCTCCGGCCGCGAGAGCGGCGAGCGGGCGACGCATGGCTCCTCCTGTGCAGACTTCGTTGTTCCGACAGGTTGTGCGCGTGGCGCACAGTGGTGCACTGCGCGAAAGTAGAGTCTTTGGCCGCCCTGGTCAATGCCTCCGGCTGACAATATTGTTGACACTTGCTGCCGTGGCGGAGCCCGCTACAGGTCGAGGACGAGCCGCCGTCCCCGGCACCGGGACACACAGATCATCATCGTCTCCCCGGCCTCCTGCTCCTCGTCCGTGAGCACCGAGTCCCGGTGGTCCGGGGTGCCGTCCAGGACGTCGGTCTCACACGTCCCGCAGGTGCCCTCGGTGCAGGAGTACAGCACCTCCACACCGGCGGCGCGCACGGCGTCGAGCACCGAGACGTCCACCGGGACGGTCACGGTCCTGCCGCTCCGCGCCAGCTCGACCTCGAACTCCGTGTCCTGGCCGGTCTCCTGCTCCTTCGGCGTGAACCGCTCCAGATGCAGCAGCCCGGCCGGGCAGCGCGCCTGCACCGCGTCCAGGAGCGGCCCGGGCCCGCAGCAGTAGACGAGCGTGTCCTCGGGTACACCGTCGAGCACCGGGGCGAGGTCGAGGAGACCGGACTCGTCCTGGGGAGCGACGGTGACGCGATCACCGTAACGGCTCAACTCCTCGGTGAACGCCATGGATTGCCGCGTCCGGCCGCCGTAGAGCAGCGACCACTCCGCCCCCGCCGCCTCCGCCGCCGCCAGCATCGGCAGGATCGGGGTGATGCCGATACCGCCCGCGATGAACCGGTAGCGGGGGGCGGGCTTGAGGGCGAAGTGGTTGCGCGGCCCGCGCACGCGGACCTTGTCGCCCTGCCCCAACTGCTCGTGCACATGGGCGGATCCGCCGCGCCCGTCCGGCTCGCGCAGCACGGCTATCCGCCAGCCGGTGGGGTCGGACGGGTCGCCGCACAGGGAGTACTGGCGCTCCAGGCCGGGACCGAGCACGACGTCGACATGGGCGCCGGGCTCCCAGGCCGGGAGGGGTTCGCCGAGCGGGTGGCGCAGGGTGAGGGCGAGCACTCCGTCGGCGGCGAACTCCCGTCGCTCGACGACGAGTTCGGTCTCGTACACGTCAGTCATCGGCTGCCACCTCGTGCCCCTGCGGGTGGGCCAGCATCCACTCCCACATCTCGATCGGGTCCTGCGCGGTGTGCTCGCGGCCGCAGTGACAGGTGCCGTGCAGGACGTCCGTGCCCGGCAGCCAGTCGATGCGGTAGATCTCGCCGGTCGGGGTGTTGCTCACAGGACCTTCTCCACGGGCTTGTCGCCCTCCTCGACCAGCCGGGCGAGGATGCGGCGGGCGGCGAGGCCGCCGGTGTCGATGTTGATGCTGAGTTCCTGGTACCCCGTACGCTCCGAACCGAGCGTCCTTTGCAGCAGGTTGAGGGCGTCGACGTCCTGCATGACGACGGTGTGGTTGTTGCCCCGCAGGAACTCGGTGACGTCGGCGTCGTCCGTCGCCCAGTCCCGCGAGACCGCCCAGAAGTCGTACACCTTGCCGTCCTCGGACGGGGTGATGGCGTAGGTGACCTCGGTGTGGAAGCCGCCCGGGTCGCTGCCGTCCGCCTCGGGCACCACACCGACCGGCGCGACCCGGCTGTGCAGCAGATAGAGGCAGGGCGCGTGGTACTCGATGTCCTGCCAGCGCGTGATCCGCCCCGATATCCCGGTCGACTTGGCGTAGAACGGCGGGCACTCGGCGTCGTCCATGTGCCGGCTCACCCTGACGATGCCCGCGCCCTCGTCGACCTCCGTCGTGATCGGCGTCTCGGCGACCTCCGGGGTGCCGATGTAGCCGCCGTGCAGATACGTCTCGTGGGAGAGGTCGAGGAGGTTGTCGACGAGGAGGCCGTAGTCGGCGTCGATGGGCTCCATGCCGCGCACGGTGACCCAGCCGGGGGAGTCGAGGTGCCGGGCCCGCGGGATGGTGCCGGCGTCGGCGAGCGCCGGGTCGCCGATCCACACCCAGATCAGCGAGTCCTGCTCGACGATCGGGTACGAGGCGACGCGGGCCGTGCGCGGAACGCGCTTCTGCCCCGGCACGTACACACAGGTGCCGCTCGTGTCGTACGTGAACCCGTGGTAGCCGCACACGAGTCGGTCGCCGTCGAGCCGGCTGGGCTTCTCGTGCAGCGGGTAGCGGCGGTGCACGCACCGGTCGGCGAGCGCGACGGGCGTTCCCTCCTCCTCCGTGCGGTAGAAGACGAGCGGTTCACCGAGGATCGTGCGGCCCAGCAGCTCCTCGCGCCCCACCTCATGGCTGTAGGCGGCGACGTACCACTGGTTGCGGGCGAAGGCGGTCGTGTGCGGCATCGTTGCGGCTCCCGTCGGTCGGTGACGGTGTCATCGTCGGGAAGGGCGTCGCGGGGGCGCAATACGGCTTCCGCCTCACGGAAGGGGCGGTGGAGAAGGCCAGTTGAGGGGGAGGGATCCGCCCAGCCCGCTCTCTCAGGCCGTCGCCGTCGCGAGGGCCGGCAGGTACGGGGTGATGGCGCCTCGGGCGCGCTCGACGTACTCCTCCTTCTCGCCGACCGGGGCGACGTAGTGCAGCGCGCTCTCCGCGGCGTCGTGGCCTTCGAGGCGGGCGATGATCCAGGCGGCGAGGTAGGGCGAGGCGAGGCAGCCGCCGGCCGTGGCGATGTTGCCCCGGGCGTAGAAGGGCTGGTTGAGCACCTCGACGCCGGCGGCGACGACCCAGGGCTTGGTGGTGAGGTCGGTGCAGGCGGGGATGTCACGGAGCAGGCCGAGCCTGGCCAGGACGAGCGCGCCGGAGCACTGGGCCGCGATGAGTTGGCGGGCGGGGTCCAGGCCGCGCAGCACGCTCATGATCGCCTCGTCCTCGACGACCTCACGGGTGGCGATGCCGCTGCCGACGATGACGGCGTCGGCGGCGCACGCCTCCTCCAGCGTCGACATCTGCTCGATGGTCACGCCGTTCATGGACGTCACCTTGGGGCTGGGGGTGGCGATGCTGACGCGCCGGCCGTCGGTCTTCACGCGGTTGAGCACGCCGAGGGCGATCAGGGAGTCGAGCTCGTTGTAGCCCTCGAAGGTGAGGATGGCGATGTGCACGGCGGCTGTCCTTTCGACAGGAGTGAGGCCCGGCTGCTCACGACCGTAGGGACCCGTGAACAGGACAGTCAAAGAATTGTCATGGATACACTTCGGCCCATGGCAGCCCCGCGCTACAAGACACTGGTCGACGCGCTCGCGTCCGACATCCGCGCCGGACGGCTCGCCGCGGGCACGCGGCTGCCGACCCACCGCGGGCTCGCCGCGCGGGAGGGCATCGCCGTGGTGACGGCGACCCGGGTCTACGCCGAGCTGGAGGCGATGGGCCTGGTCAGCCGGGAACAGGGCCGCGGCACTTTCGTACGGGACATCGCGGTACCCGCCGGACACGGCATCGATCTACAGGTCGTCGCCACCGACGCGGTCGACCTCAACTTCAACTACCCCTCCCTGCCCGGGCAGGCCGACCTCCTGCGGCAGGCCCTGCGCGGACTCGCCGGCTCCGGCGACCTCGACTCGCTGCTCAGCTACCAGCCCCACCGCGGACGCCCCCAGGACAGAGCCTCCATCGCCCGGCACCTGAGACGCCGGGGCCTCAGCCCGGACCCGGACCAGATCCTCGTCGTCAACGGCGCGCAGCACGGCCTGGCCGTCACCGTCATGGCCACGCTCGGCGCCGGTGACGTCGTCGCGGTCGACGCGCTCACCTACCCGGGCTTCAAGGTGCTCGCGGAAGCCTTCCGGCTGGACCTGGAACCCATCCCCGTCACCCCCGACGGGCCGGACCTCGACGCCCTCGCCCAGGTGTGCGCGCGCCGCCCGGTCCGCGCGATCTACACCATGCCGACCCTGCACAACCCCCTCGGCCGGGTCATGCCGGCCGACGAGCGCACCCGCCTGATCGAGATCGCCCGGCGGCACGGCTCGCTCCTCATCGAGGACGCCTCCTACGCCTACCTGGCCGAGGACCCGCCGCCGCCGCTGGCCGCCACCGCGCCGGACGTCACCGTCCACGTCACGGGACTGTCCAAGAACCTCGCCACCGGCCTCCGGGTCGGCTTCGTCGTCGCCCCCGCGCACCGGGTCCCGGCGCTGGAACGCGCCGTCCGGGCCACCATCTGGAACACCCCGGCCCTCACCACCGCGATCGCCTGCGGCTGGCTCGACGACGGCACGGTCGACCACCTGGAGGCGCGGAAGCGGGACGACGCCAAGGCCCGCCAGGCGATCGCCCGACAGGAGCTGGCGGGCCTGCCCCTGGTCGGCCACCCCTCGTCGTACTTCGTATGGCTGCCGCTGCCCGACGACGCCCGCGCCGACCGGCTGACCGCCACCCTCGCGCGCCGGCACATCTCGGTGAGCACCGCGGAGCCCTTCACCACCACGACCCACACACCACAGGCGCTCCGCCTCGCCCTGGGCTCCACCGACCTCGACCGACTGCGGACGACGCTGCGGACGGTGCGACGAGTCGCCGTCGAGGACGCGTACAGCTAGTCGTCCCGACCGGCCGGTGCCCCCTGTTCGGCGGCCAGCGTGGCCCGGCCCGAGGCGGCGAGCAGGGCGACCAGGGCCAGCACGGCCAGCAGGACGAGCACCAGGAGCAGGATCGTCAGCGCGGTCGGATGGTTCCAGAGGGCGAAGACCAGCGCCACGATCAACAGGGCGGCCAGGGTGATCCACCGCCGGTGGTCCTGCGTCCAGGTCCCGGCCCGCCCGGTGCGCACCTGGTGGCCGTACGCCCAGGTCGCCGCGGAGTCCGCGGTGCGCTCCGACGCCCTGCGCACGGCGACGGGGAGCCGCCCGGGGCCGATGAGATAGGCGCCGAGCGCGATGACGACGCCGAGCACGATGCCGGTCCGCAGACTGACCCGCAGGAAGTGCAGCAGGGTGTCGAAGACCGTCGCCGCGGCGGCCTGGGACTGGATCTGGGGCGGGAGGTGGTCCAGGTAGTAGTGGCGGGCGACGACCAGGGCGATGGCCACGACGAGGCAGGCGAAGGCCGCGCCGAGGGCGGTGCGCGCGAGGGCGCGGCGCCGGCGGTGGGCCAGCAGCACCCCGGCCGCGCCGAGGGCCACGACGAGCACGGGGAACCAGTCGCCGATCACGTCCAGCAGGTGCGCGCCCTTGCGGATCTTGCCGAGCTGGTCGGAGTGGAAGAGCACCATCTGCTTGTCGACGTCGGGGATCTTCGAGGCCGGGGACAGCCCCGCGTCCACCAGTTCCTGTCTGACCCGGTCGACGGCCGTGCCGACGTCGAGCGTCACCGTGCCGCCGCTGACCCCGACGGCACCGCGGCCCTCCCCGGTGAGCGCGTGCACGACGGTGTTGTGGGCGGCCCGGTTGGCGTTCGTCCACACCTTCTCGAAGCGGTCGCTCTCGACGAACCGGGTGGCGACCTTGGTCACCGTGTTGTCGACGGCGGAGTCCAGCTGCGGGCCGAGGTTGCGCACGGCCGCGGCGGCGCGCGGCGGCAGACCCTGCGAGGTCAGCCAGCTCGCGATGTCCGCGGCGGCCTGGTCACCGTCCACGCGTACGTCGGCGGCCGCGCTGATGCGGCGGACGGCCGCGTCCTCGATGGCCGGGTCGTTGGCCAGCGGTTTGACCGTGGCGACGTAGCGGTCGGTGTCGAGCGCGATGTCGTGCACCCACACCGTCAGCAGGGCGACGGGCACGAGGAGGCAGGTCAGCACGATGAGGACGGCCGAGCCCGTGCTCCGCGCGATCCGCCCAGGCCGGGAGCCGCGCCGGGCGGCGCCGTCCGCGGGGGTGGTGTCCTGCGGGGCGGGCGCGGAACCGCTGGGCTCGGGCGGGCCACTCATGGGGTCTCCAACGCTCGGGGTGCGTGCTTGCTCCATTTCCGCCGACAGCGGGCGCGGCGGCACGCCGTGCGAAGCCATTCGGGCGAAAGCGGCCAGGCCCATGGCGTTCGTCACAGGAGGCGGCAGCCTGCCCGGAACACCTCGCGTACCGGCGACTTTCACATCAGCGTCACCGGACCCTTCCCTGACGTTTGGTGCTCTTGGAACACTCGCAGCGCGCACCTTCCGTCACGTTCCGGCCATCCGCACCCCTGGATGAGAGGCAGACCTCACCCATGCCCGAAGTCAATCGGCGCAGATTCCTCCAAGTCGCGGGCGCCACCACGGCGTTCACCGCGCTGTCCAGCAGCATCCAGCGCGCCGCCGCGCTCCCGGCGAACCACCGCACGGGATCGATCGAGGACGTCGAGCACATCGTCGTCCTGATGCAGGAGAACCGCTCCTTCGACCACTACTTCGGCAAGCTGCGCGGTGTCCGCGGCTTCGGGGACCCGCGGCCCGTCAAGCAGGCGAACGGCCAGTCGGTCTGGCACCAGAAGGACGGCGCGGGCAAGGAGATCCTGCCGTTCCGTCCCGACCACGACGACCTGGGCCTGGCGTTCGTCCAGGACCTCCCGCACGGCTGGAACGACGGCCACGCGGCCTTCGCGGGCGGCAAGTACGACAAGTGGGTGCCGTCCAAGGGCTCCACCACGATGGCGTACCTGGAACGCAAGGACATCCCGTTCCACTACGCGCTCGCCGACTCCTTCACCGTCTGCGACGCCTACCACTGCTCGTTCATCGGCTCGACCGACCCCAACCGCTACTACATGTGGACGGGTTACACGGGCAACGACGGCAAGGGCGGCGGCCCCGTCCTCGGCAACGACGAGGCCGGCTACGGCTGGACGACGTACCCCGAACGCCTGGAGCAGGCGGGCGTCTCCTGGAAGATCTACCAGGACGTCGGCGACGGCCTCGACGCGGCCGGTTCCTGGGGCTGGATCAACGACGCCTACCGCGGCAACTACGGCGACAACTCCCTGCTGTACTTCAACCAGTACCGCAACGCCCAGCCGGGCGACCCGCTCTACGACAAGGCCCGCACCGGCACCGACTACACCAAGGGCGAGGGCTACTTCGACCAGCTGCGCGCCGACGTCAAGGCCGGCAAGCTCCCGAAGATCTCCTGGATCGTCGCCCCCGAGGCCTTCACCGAGCACCCCAACTGGCCCGCGAACTACGGCGCCTGGTACATCGCCCAGGTCCTCGACGCGCTGACCTCGGTGCCGGAGGTGTGGGCGAAGACCGCGCTGTTCATCACGTACGACGAGAACGACGGCTTCTTCGACCACGTCGTCCCGGCCTTCCCGCCGGCCTCCGCCGCGCAGGGCAAGTCGACGGTCGACCCGGCGCTCGACCTCTTCAAGGGCGACAGCGGCCATGTCGCCGGCCCCTACGGGCTCGGCCAGCGGGTGCCGATGCTCGTCGTCTCGCCCTGGAGCAAGGGCGGTTACGTCTGCTCCGAGACCCTCGACCACACCTCGATCATCCGGTTCATGGAGCGCCGCTTCGGGGTGCACGAGCCGAACATCTCGCCCTGGCGCCGGACCGTCTGCGGCGACCTGACCGCGGCCTTCGACTTCTCCCGCACGGACGCCAAGCCGGTCGCCCTCCCGGACACCGCCGGCTACGCACCGCCGGACCGCCTGCGCCACCCCGACTACGTGCCGACCCCGCCGGCCCGTCCGGTGCTGCCGAAGCAGGAGCGCGGCCTGCGCCCGGCCCGCCCGCTGAAGTACGCCCCGCGCGTGGACGGTTCCGTCGACGCGGCGGCCGGCAAGTTCACGCTGACCTTCGCCTCCGGCGCCAAGGCGGGCGCGGGCTTCCTGGTCACGTCCGGCAACCGCACCGACGGGCCCTGGACCTACACCACCGAGGCCGGCAAGTCCGTCGCGGACACCTGGAACTCGGCGTACTCCAACGGCTCCTACGACCTGACCGTGCACGGCCCCAACGGGTTCGTGCGCTCCTTCAAGGGTGCCAACAAGACGGCCGGTCCCGAGGTCACCGCGCGGCACTGCGGTGACGATGTCGAGCTGATCCTCAGCAACAAGGGGACCGCGAGCGTCCGCCTGAAGATCGTCAACGGGTACGGCGGTGCCGCCACGTCCGTGACCGTGCGGCCCGGCGCCACCGTCAAGCGCACCGTCGACCTCGCCGCCAGCCGGCGCTGGTACGACCTGACCGTCACCTCCGACGCCGACCCCGCGTTCCTGCGCGGCTTCGCCGGGCACGTCGAGAACGGGCGGCCGGGCGTGAGCGACCCGGCGATCATCGCCGAGTAGCCGGATCAGCCGGATCAGAGAGACGTGAGATGCCCCGGCTGCTTCGGCTGCCGGGGCAGCAGGCCCTGCTCGGTCGCCGCCCTCGCGGACTCCAGGGCGAGTACGGCGGCCACCGGGTGGTCGGTGACGGTGGTCACGGGGTGGTTGGTGGCGGTGGTCACGGGGTGGTCGGTGGCGGTGGCCACCGGGTCGGCGGTGACCCCGTTGGCGGTCGTGGGCCCGCCGGAGGCGACGACCTTGCTGGGCGTCGCCGCCGGTTGCGGTGCCACCCGGCTCAGCAGCACCACACCCCACGCCGCCACGCCCGCTCCGGCCAGCGCCAGCAGGACACCCCCGGCGCCGCCCTGGAGACGTTCACCGAGCAGCGAGAGGCCGATCACCGCGGCGGCCACCGGGTTCGCCAGGGTCACCACCGCGAGCGGGGCGCCGAGGCCGCCCCGGTAGGCGACCTGCGACAGCAGCAGACCGCCCGCCGCGAACGCCGCGACCAGCAGGGCCACGCCGATCACCTGGACGCTCAGCAGGGACTCCGAGCGGTCGGTCGCCGCCACCGTCACCGTCTGGGTGAGCGCCGAGGCGACCCCGGAGGCGAAGCCGGAACCGGTCGCATGGCGCAGTCCGGGGCGGGCGCCTCTGCGGGCCAGCAGACCGATCAGCGCGGCCGTCACACCGGCGACGGCGAGCGCCTCGGGGGTGCTCAGCACGGCGTCGGGCGCCGACCCGGAGGCCGTCACCAGGATCGCGGCCAGCCCGAGCAGCGTGAACGCCGTACCCCGCCACTCCGTCGCGCTGACCCGGCGCCCGGCGACGCGCGCACCCATCGGCACGGCGGCCACCAGGGTGAGCGCGCCGAGCGGCTGCACCACGGTGAGCGGGCCGTACTTCAGGGCCACCACGTGCAGCAGCGCCGCGGAGGCGTTCAGCACGACCGACCACCACCAGGCGCCCGAGGTGATCATCCGTGCCATCCCCGAGCCAGGATCGCGGGCGGCCAGCCGCTCCTGGGCGACCGCCGCGGCCGCGTAGGCGACGGCGGAGAACAGGGACAGGACGACGGCGAGGACGGTGGCGCTCATCGACCCGCTCCGACCAGGACGTTCTTCTCGGCGTCCGCGTCGGCGGGGGCCGGGCTCTCCTGGGCGGGCTCGGTCGCGGCCGCCACGGTCCTTGCCGCCTGCGGGCGGATCACCGCGAGCGCGATGCCGAGCATGGCGGCGGCGACGATCGCGTCGAGCCAGTAGTGGTTGGCGGTGCCGACGATCACCGTCAGGGTCAGCAGCGGGTGCAGCAGCCACAGCCAGCGCCACCGTGACCTGGTCGCCACGATCAGGCCGATCGCCACCATCAGGGCCCAGCCGAAGTGCAGCGAGGGCATCGCCGCGAACTGGTTCGAGAGATGGTCGGTCTGCGGCGGGCCGTACACCGACGGCCCGTACACCTTCGCGGTGTCGACCAGGCCCGCCGCGGCGAGCATGCGCGGCGGGGCCAGCGGGAACGCGAGGTGCACCACCAGGGCGGCGGCGGTGACGGCGGCGAGGACACGGCGGGCCCACACGTAGTGCCCGGGCCGGCGCAGATAGAGCCAGACCAGGAAGGCCGCGGTGGCCGGGAAGTGGATCGTCGCGTAGTAGGTGTTCGCGATGTGCACGAGGGTGTCGCCGTGCAGCAGCAGGTTCTGCACCGAGCCCTCGCCGGGCAGATGGACGGCCCGTTCCAGGTCCCACACGCGGTGCGCGTTGTCGAAGGCCTCGCCGGTGTGCCCCGTCGCCAGCTGGCGGCCGAACTTGTAGACGAGGAAGAGCCCTGCGACGAGCAGGAGCTCACGGACGAGCGGAGGCCGGGCTATCGCCTCGGTCTCTCCTTCTGAAGGCTCGGTGCGGGCATTCATCCCCCGGCCCCTTCGCTGACGGTGGTGCGGGCTGAGCTGGTGACTCCTGGAGCGCCCGTAACTCATCGCGCTCCTCGGTTCCCACTCATCGATACGGGTGCGTACCGATACGCCAGTGTACCGATACGGTCGAGTACCGGTACACTCGAGTATCGATAGACATACGCCACACTGGGAAGCAGCCCTCAGCACTCTGGCCGCGGCCGCTCGAGCCGCACTCGAAAACGAGGAGAAGAGCCCATGACGTCGCAGGCCGCGGACGGACCGGAGACGGTCGTCGCCTCGCGCCGCTCCAAAATCTCGCGCGAGCGTGAGCAGGAGTTCTTCGACGCCGTGCTCGAACAGATCCGGGAGTGCGGCTACGAGGCCGTGACCATGGACGGAGTGGCCGCCAGTACGCGTTGCAGCAAGTCCACGCTCTACCGGCAGTGGAAGACCAAGCCCCAGTTCGTGGTGGCCGCGCTGCGCTCCCGGCGGGTGTCGAAGTTCGAGGGCATCGACACCGGGTCGCTCGCGGACGATCTGCGCGAGGTCGCACGGGCCGCGGGCCGGTGGTCGACGGGCGACACCAAGCTGCTCCAGGCGCTCGGGCACGCCGTCAACCAGGACGCGGAACTGGCGACGGCGCTGCGCGAGGCGCTCGTCCACCCGGAGATCGCCGCGCTGAGCGAGATCCTCCAGCGCGGGGTCGAACGCGGCGAGATCAGCGCCGACCAGCCGGCGCTGGAGTACATCCCGTGTCAGTTGTTCGGGGTGATCCGGGTGCGGCCCGTGGTGGAGGGGGAGTACGCCGATCCCGACTATCTGGTCCGCTTCGTCGACGCGGTCGTGCTGCCCGCACTGGGCCTGACATGAGGACGTAGGACCCGAAGACCCAGGCCGCCGTCCACGGGATGACTGGACGGTGACCTGCTCGCGCCGCACCGTGGGGACGGGGGCGGCGCGCACCCCCCGGCCGGGTGGGGTTCCTCTTGAGCGGAGAGGCGCCCCACCCGGCCGACTGCTGTCCGGCGGGTGTCTCAGACGTCCTGGCCGCTGCCGCCGCCCTTGGACACCTTGATCCCCTTGGTGATCTCGTCGATGACCGACTGCTTCTCGCCGACGTCGACGCCGAAGCGCACGACGACGATCTGCTGCGCGTTCGCGGGGGAGGGGAAGGCGAGCGACTCGACGTAACCGTCGGCGCCCTTGCTGGTGACCGCCTTCCAGCGGACCAGGTAGCCCTTCTGCCCGGCGACGGTCACCGCCTCGGAGGCGAGCACGTCGTGGGAGGTGATCGAGCCGTAGGTCTTGCCGCCGTAGGACTCGTCGGCGTTGGCCTTGATGTCGGCCTTGGCGACCGCCTCGGCCGTCTTGTCCTGGTGGCCGAACACGGTCGCGGGCGCGGAGTAGGCGCCGCCCTTCGTGCACGTCTTGGCCGTCTCACCGGGGCACGGGTAGGAGTCGTCGGACGTGACCGACGCGCCGACCTGGATCTCCTGGCCGTACCAGCCGTCCGGGATCGGGATGCTGATCCCGCTGATCGCGTCGGACACCGCACCGCTCTCGATCTTCGGCGCCTCCGACTCCTGCGGCGAGGGCGACGCGCCTCCGGAACCACCGGATCCACCGGAGCCTCCGGACCCGCCGTTGCCGCCCGGCCCGCCCTGACCGCCGTCCTGGCCACCGGGACCGCCGGGACCACCCCCGGTGCCGCCGTTGCCGCCCGGGCCCTGCTGGGAGTTGGCGGTGCCGCCGTCCCCGCCGTCGTCACTGGTCAGCGCCCACACGCCCACGCCGATGCTGGCGAGGACCGCGACGGCGACCGCGACGGCTATGCCCGTCCGCAACCCGCGCCGCCCGCCGGCCGGCGGCTGGGTCGGATATGCCGGGTACGCCGGATACGTCGCCGCGTCGTGGACCGGATACGCCCCCGCGTCGTGGACCTGCGCCGGAGGACCCCACGCGGCGGCCGACCCCGCGGGGCGGGTCTGGTCAGTCCATGCCTTGCCGTCCCACCAGCGCTCGGTGGCGGGACCGTCACTTGTCTGCCCGGGATCGGGATACCAACCGGGAGGAGTCACCTGCGTCATGCCCCCACCGTATGAGGCGTCGGTGAAAGTCGTATGAGAGGGCCCGTACGGATTTCCGGTCAGTTCGGGACAAGGTTCCTGACTGACAGTCAATAAACAAGCGGACACTGGTCACAGGCCCGGCGCGTCGCCCGCCCGCACCCGCTGTCACCCGTCGAGGGAACAGCTGCCCGGACCGCCCTCCACCGGGCCGATCGGACGGCTACGCTCGAGGTCTGTACGTCGTTCGGGCGACTTGGGGAGGTAACGGGATGACGGAGGTACGGCCCCCACAGGCCGCCTCGGCCGCCCTGTGGGAGCGCGACGAGGAGGTCGCCGCCGTCGACCGGGCGATCGGCACCCTGCGCGCGGACCGCTCGTCCTCGGGCAGCGTCCTGGTGTTCCGGGGCGAGGCCGGACTCGGCAAGACCGCGCTGCTGGCCGAGGCACGACGTATGGCGGAAGCGCGCGGCTGCACCGTCTGGTCCGCCCGCGGCGGCGAGACCCTCCGGTCCGTCCCCTTCAACGTGCTGCGGCAGCTGCTCCAGCCCGTCCTGGTGTCCCTGATGCCGGAGGAGGCGCGCGAGTACCTCGGCGACTGGTACGACATCGCCGGCCCCGCCCTCGGCCTGACCGAGCCCGGCGAGCGCAACGCCGACCCGCAGGGCGTGTGCGACGGCCTCGTGGCCGCCGTACGCCGCCTCGCCCGCCGGGACTGGCCACTGGTGCTCGTCATCGACGACGCGCACTGGGCCGACCAGGAGACGCTGCGCTGGCTCGCCGCGTTCGTCGAGCGCCTCGACGACCTGTCCGTCCTGGTCGTGGTGGCCCGCCGACCCGGAGACGTCAGCGGCGAGAGCGCCCGCCATCTCGACGCCGTCGCCACCGCCGCGGACGCCCCCGTCGCCACCCTCAGCGCGCTGACCCCGGACGCCACCGCCCGCCTGACCCGCGCCACCCTGGGCGAGCACGCCGACGCCCCGTTCTGCCGCGAGGTGTGGGCCGTCACCGGCGGCAACCCCTACGAGACCGTCGAACTCCTCGCCAAGGTCCAGGACAGCGAACTCGAACCGGTCGAGGCCCAGGCCCCCGAACTGCGCGCCCTCAACCGCTCCGCCCGCGGCAGCGGCCTCGTCGCCCGCCTCGAAGGTCTCGGCATCGAGGCCACCCGGTTCGCCTGGGCGGCCGCCATCCTCGGCACCGGCATCTCCGTCGGCCTCGTCGCCAAGCTCGCCACCATGAGCACCGAGGACGCCGTCCGCTGCGCCGAGCTCCTGCGCAGCGCCCGCATCCTGACCGAACCCGACCCCGCCGCCGCCCCGACCGGCGACGGCGACCTGGAGTTCGTCCACCCGCTCATCGCCAGCGCCGTCTACAACTCCATCCCGCCCGCCCTGTGCACCGCGATGCACGGCATCGCCGCCCGCGTCGTCACCGACTCCGGGCTCGGCGCGGCGATGGCCTCCCGGCACCTCCTCCAGGTCCACCCGGACGACGACGAGGAACTCGTCGAGCAGCTCCGCGAGGCCGCCCGCGAACACCTCGCCGTCGGCGCGCCCGACGCTGCCCGCCGCTGTCTGGAGCGGGCCCTGCTGGAACCGCCCCGGCAGGAGTCCCACGCGCGCGTGCTCTACGAACTGGGCTGCGCCATCCTCCTGACCGCACCCGCCACCACCGTCGACCACCTCCAGTCCGCGCTCGCCATGCCGGGCCTCGACGGCGCCGAGCGCGTCGACGCCGTCGTCCGCCTCTCCCAGGCACTGATCCACAACGACCAGCTGGACGACGCCGTCCGCACGGTCGAGGCCGAGGCCGCCCGGCACGAACCCGGACCGTCCCGACTCCGGCTCCAGGCCGTGCAGTACATGTGGGAGGGCATCCACGCGGGCGAGGCCGGCTCCCCGGGCCGCTCCGAGCGGCTCGCCGAACTCGCCTCGCAGTGCACCGGCCGGGACAACTCCGAGCGGGCCCTGCTCATCCTGCGCGGCTTCGACGCCATGACCCACGGCGAGAACGCCGAGGTCGTCGTCGAACTCAGCGACCGCGCCCTCGTCAACGGCCGCCTGGCACCCGGACTCGGCTGGACCGACACCGAGTGGGGCCTGGAGATCCTGATGATGCTGGCCAGCTCCTACACCTACACCGACCGGCTCGACCGCGCGGAGAGCATGTTCACCGACGCGCTGCGCACCTACGAGTCCGCCGGCTGGAGCGGCGGCCACCTGGCCCTCGCCCACGCCTTCCTCGGCTTCAACCACCGCAGGCGCGGCCGCCTCAGGGAGGCCGAGGAGTCACTGCGCGAGTCGCTGCGCATCGCCGACCGGGTCGCCCGCGGGCTGCCGCTGTACTGGTCGGCCACCTGCAACCTCGTCGACACGCTGCTCGCCCGTGGGCATGTCGAGGAGGCCTGGGAGATCGCCGAGCAGTACGGCTTCGCCCCGCCCTACCCGTCGACGATCGTGCTGCCCGACCCGCGCTCGGTACGGGGCCGGCTGCTGCTGGCCGTGGGCCGCACCCAGGACGGCGTCAACGAACTGGAGGCCGCGGAGAAGGCGGCGGCGACCCGCGGCCACCACAACCCGGTGATGGTCCCCTGGGCCCTCGACCTCGCCCGCGCCCTGGCCACCCAGGACCCGGCCCGCGCCGCCCAGCTCGCCACGGACGCACGGCGACGGGCCGAGCGGTTCGGCACCGACACCGCCATCGGTGAGGCGCTGCGGTGCTCCGCCGCGCTGGAGACGGGGCAGCGGGCGGTGCGGCTGCTGTCGCAGGCGGTGACCTATCTGGAAGCCTCGCCGTGCCAGTACGAACACGCCGCTGCCCGGGTCGAGTACGGGATCGCGGCGCGGTCGGTGGCGGAGATCCAGCGGGGGCTGGCGCTGGCCCGGTCGTGCGGGGCGGACGGGCTGGTGGCGCAGGCGCGGGAGGTGTTGGAGACGGGACGGGGACTGCGCTAGCTCACAGGGTGAGCAACTGATCGGTCACCGCCGCCAGTCGCTTCTGCACCTCCCTGTCGTACGTCGCCTCGTGCGCCCTCGCCCGGTTCGTGCCGTCGAAGTAGCCGCCCGTTCCCAAGTCCTGGGTCGCCAGGGCCAGTACGCCCGGGGCGCCGTCCGCCACCGTGCTCCACGGAGTGACCCCGCCCTCGCGGACCATCGCCGTGTCCATGAACGTGGCCGGGTGCAGGACGTTCACCGCGACGCCCGTGTCCGCCAACTCCTCGGCCAGGGCGAACGTATGGGCCGCCAGGGCGAACTTGGCGCGGCAGTATGCCGCGAAGCCGTCGTAGCCGCGGCGGAACTCGATGTCGTCGAAGTCGACGGGGTTCTGGCCCACCGAGCCCACGTTGACGATCCGGGCCGGGGTGTTGGCGCGCAGCGTCGGCAGCAGGGCGCGGGTCAGGGCCACCGGCGCCAGGTAGTTGACGGCGAGCCGCAGTTCATGGCCGTCGGCGCTCAGCTCGCGGGCCGCGCCCGGCGAACCGGCGCCCACCCCCGCGTTGTTGATCAGCACGTCCAGGTCGGGATGCGCGCCGGCGACATGGTCGCCCAGCTCGCGCACCTGCGCCAGCGAGGACAGGTCGGCGACGAACGCCTCGGCGTCGCCCTCCGCGCGGAGCTCCTCGACCAGTCGCTCGGTACGGCCCGGGTCACGGCCGTGGGCGAGGACCACATGCCCGGAGCGGACCAGCTCGAAGGCGACGTAGCGGCCGAGCCCGGAGGTGGCGCCGGTGATCAGAACAGTCGACATGCCTCCACCGTAGGCGCCCGGCGGAGGCATGTGGCAGATACCGGCGATGATACGACCAGCAGGGTCAGGCTTCGCCGTCCTCCGCCAGCACCCGCTGGGCCGCCGCGAACGCCGAGTTCGCCGCCGGAACCCCGCAGTACACGGCCGTCTGCAACAGCACGGCCCCGATCTCGTCCGGCGTCAGCCCGTTGCGCCGGGCCGCCCGCACATGCATGGCCAGCTCGTCGTAGTGGCCGTGTGCGACCAGCGCGGTCAGTGTGATCATGCTGCGTTCGCGGCGGCTGAGCGTCGGGTCGGTCCAGATCTCGCCCCAGGCGTAGCGCGAGATGAAGTCCTGGTAGCGGGCGGTGAACGCGGTCTGCCGGGCCTGCGCCCGGTCCACGTGGGCGTCGCCCAGCACCTCGCGCCGTACCTCCATGCCGCGCTTGGCCCCGCCGTCGAGGTGCGCGCGCAGGGCCGTCAGGACGGCCTCCGGGCATTGCGCCGGTGCCAGGTGCGCGGCGCGCGGGAGCTCGACGAGCGCGGCACCGGGCACCGCGTCGGCGATCTCCCGCAGATGCGCGGGCGGCGTCGCCTGATCGTCCCGGCCGGCGACGAGCAGCGTCGGCGCGGCGATCTCCGCCAGCCGTTCCCGCAGGTCGAACGCGGCGAGCGCGTCGCAGCAGGCGGCGTAGGCCTCGGGGTCGGCGTCGCGCTGGTCCTGAACCAGCCGGGGCACGGTGAATCCGGGCGTGAACCACCGGGCGTCCGCGCTCTCCACGAGCCAGTCAAGGCCCTCGGAACGCACCCGCGCGGCCCGCTCCTCCCAGGGCTTCGCCCCGTTGAAGTGGGCGGAGGAACAGATCACGGCCAGCGAGGACAGCCGCTTGGGGTGGTGGACGGCCAGTTGCAGACCGACCGCACCGCCCAGCGACACCCCCGCGTAGGCGAACCGCTCGATGCCGAGCGAGTCGGCGAGCGCGAGCACCAGGTCGGCGAGGTCGGCGACGGTGGCGCCGGGGCCGATCAGGTCGGCCGCGCTCCCGCCGTGCCCGGGCAGATCCCAGCGGACCACCCGGTGGGTGATCGACAGCTCCGGCGCGATCCTGTCCCACAGGGCGTACGACGTGCCGAGGGACGGGCCCAGCAGGAGCGGGGGCGCCGAAGTCGGGCCTTCGGCGCGGTGGTTGAGGAGTGTGGCGGTCAACGTCGCTCCAGAGCACGGTCGGTGAGGGTTGTAGCGGCGCCGGTGTAGTGGGCGGGGTCGAGGTCGACGGCCTTCTCCAACTCCGGCTGCTCCGCCAGGAGTTCCGCCAAGGAGCGCCCCTCTGCGTAGGTGCGCTGCGCGAGCTCGGTCAGCAGCGCCTTCGCGCGGGCCCGGCCGAGGACGGGGGCCAGGTCGGCGGAGAGTCGCTCGGAGACGATCAACCCGTGGGTGAGATCCAGGTGTGCGCGCATGGCGTCCGCGTTCACCCGCAGTCCCTCGGTCAGTTCGGCGGCGTCGCGGGCCGCACCGCCGACCAGCCGGAGCAGGTCCCGCAGCGGCTCCCACTCGGCGTGCCAGGCGCCGGCCGGCCGCTCGTCCTCGGCGGCCAGCGAGCCGTACAGCGTCGCGGCGAGCTGCGGCGCCCGCCGCGCGGCAGCGGCGACGAGGGTGGACCGTACGGGATTCGCCTTGTGCGGCATGGCCGACGAGCCGCCGCCGCTGCCCTCCGCCAGCTCGGCGATCTCGGTGCGGGCCAGCGTCAGCACATCCGTGGCGATCTTGCCGAGGGCCCCGGCCGCGAAGGCCAGACACCCCGCGAGATCGGCGATCGGGGTGCGCAGCGTGTGCCAGGGCAGGTCGGGTTCGCGCAGGCCGAGTTCGCGCGCGTACGCCGCGACGAGCGCGGTCGGGTCCTGCGCGCCGTACGCGGTGAAGGCGGCCAACGTCCCGGCCGCGCCGCCGAGTTGGGCGGGGAGCGAGTTCCGTACGGAGGTCACCCGGTCCCGCGCGTCCACCACCAGGGACCGCCAGCCGGCGGCCTTCAGGCCGAAGGTCGTCGGCACCGCGTGCTGGGTGAGCGTGCGTCCCGGCATGGCCGTGTCCCGGTGGTCGGCGGCCAGCCGGGCCAGCGCCGCCTCCGTCCGCCCGAGGTCGGCGCGGACCAGGTCGAGGGTGCGCACGGCGACGAGCATCATCGCCGTGTCGAGGATGTCCTGGCTGGTCGCGCCCCGGTGGACGTACGGGCCGTACTCCGCCCCCACCGCCGTCGTCAGGTCGGCGACCAGCGGGATCACCGGATTGCCGCCCGCCCGCGCGCGTACGGCGATGTCCCCGGCGTCGAGACCACCGACCGCGGCCACGGCGGCAGCCGCGCCCTCGGGAGCCAGCCCGAGGGCCGCCTGGGCGCGGGTCAGCGCGATCTCCGCGTCGAGCAGCGCCCGCAGATACGCGGCGTCGCTCGTCGCGGCGGCGGCCGGGGAGTCGGCCCACCCGGGGGCGAGCAGGCCGACCTCTGCCTCAGATGTCACTGGAACTCCAGGAAGACCGTCTCGCCTTCGCCCTGAAGGCGGATGTCGAAACGGTAGGTGCCGTGGCCGCCGTCCGTCGCGATCAGCGTGCCCCGGCGCGCCTCGTCCACCCGGGACAGCAGCGGGTCGGCGGCGAGCGCCGCGTCGTCGCCGGGCAGGTAGATACGGGTGTACAGGTGCACCAGCAGACCGCGCGCGAAGACACAGACGCTGAGGTACGGCGCGCTCTGTCCGCGCGCACCCGGGCGCAGCGTCCGCGCGGACCAGTGCCCGCTCGCGTCCGTCTGGCTGCGCCCCCAGCCGGTGAACTCCACACCGGTGCGCCCCATGAACCCACCGCTGGCCCCGTCGCGCCGCATCGAGCCGTCGACCCGCGGGATGTTGCCGTCCGGGTCCGGGCCCCACAGCTCCACGAACGCGTCCGGCAGCGGGTTGCCCGCGCCGTCGTGGATCCAGCCGTGCACGGCGATCGTGTCCGGGTGGCCGACGGGGGCGATGTCCTCGCCGCCCGGGAAGGGCAGGGCGTGGCCGTAGAAGGGGCCCACCGTGTGCGAGGGGGTCGGCAGGACCGTCTCCGGACGGCTGGTGTCGATCTTCGTCATGGCGGGTCAGCGTCCCTCTTCGATCCAGGTGGCGTGCGGTCCGTCGAGCACGATGTCCCAGTGGTAGCCCATCGAGAACTCCGGCACCGACAGGTTGTGGTCGTACGTCGCGACGAGGCGCCGGCGGGCCGCGTCGTCGGTCACCGACTGGATGATCGGGTCGTACGGGAACAGCGGGTCGGCCGGGAAGTACATCTGCGTCACGAGCCGCTGGGTGAACGCCGTGCCGAAGAGCGAGAAGTGGATGTGGGCGGGGCGCCAGGCGTTGAGGTGCTGGCGCCACGGGTACGGGCCCGGCTGGACGGTCGTGAAGTGGTACTGGCCGTCCGCGTCGGTCAGGGTACGGCCGACGCCGGTGAAGTTCGGGTCGAGCGGGGCGTCGTGCTGCTCGCGCTGATGGGCGTACCGGCCCGCCGAGTTGGCTTGCCAGATCTCGATGAGCTGACCGCGGATCGGACGCCCGTCACGGTCGAGGAGCCGCCCGGAGACGGTGATGCGCTCGCCGATCGGCTCGCCGTTGTGCTGCCGGGTGAGGTCGTTGTCGATGTCGGTGATGTCCCGCTCCCCGAAGGCGGGGGAGTGCAGCTCCACCAGTTCCGGGTCCTTGGAGACGTCGATGGTGACCGGCGGCTGCTTCGGGTGGCGCAGGACCGAGGAGCGGTACGGGGCGTAGTCGCGGCGCGGCTGGTGCTCCACGGGGCCGCCGTCGGCGAGGCGCTTCTCGTAGGCGGCGTGTTCGGCCGCGATCTCTTGGTCGATGTCGTGCTGGGTGAGAGTCATGAGGAATCCCATGCGTGAAGCTCCGCCCCGCCGATTGCTCAGGGCACTGACTATTTCGGTGAAGTTTCCTTCACGCTGCCACCGGACGCGGTGCGCGTCAAGACCCAGGGGAAATGCGAGGTCGGTCGCGCACGCGGACCTGGAGACAGTCCGGGTGCCACCCCGGTATTGTTCAGTACACGTACGAATCCGACTCTCGGGAGCGCACATGGCTGCGGTGGACCTCACCACCCACCCCGGGCACCTGGCCCGCCGCCTGCAGCAGGCGCACTACCTGCTGTGGAACACGATGGTCTCGGAGGAGATCACCTCCCCGCAGTTCGCGGTCCTCAACGCGCTCGTCGCCGAGCCGGGTCTGGACCAGCGCACGGTGGGGGAGCGGGTGGGGCTCGACCGGTCGACCATCGCCGAGGTGATCAGCCGGCTCGGCCGCCGCGGGCTGCTCGACAAGGTGCGCGACCCGCAGGACGGCCGCCGCTTCCTGCTGCGCCTGACCGACGACGGGCTGCGCACCCACCGCAAGCTGACCGTCCGCACGGCCCGCATGAACCAGGTCTTCCTCGCCCCGCTCTCCGCCGCCGAGCAGTCCGTCTTCTGCGAACTGATCCAGCGGGTCGCGGACGCGGCCGAGGAACTCCGCAACCCGGCGGAGCCCCCTGCCGAACAGCGTCAGGCCTTCACGAACAGCACCCACACCTGACCCTCGGCGAAGTTCACCGGGTCCCCGTCGCTCGTCGTGAACGTCGTGCCGTCCGTCGGCCGGTCGCGCTCCCAGCGGGCGTCGTACGCCTTCCCGCCGCGCAGCACCTTCGCCTTGCCCGAGCCCACGGTCTCCGTGTACGGCGTGTTGTTGCCGAGGAAGTCGTGGAAGTCGGACTTGCGGATCTTGACGTACTGCACGACGACCGTCGCCGGGGCGAGCCGCTTGCCCCCGGTCGTCACCGCCGCGGTGCCGTCCATCGAGACGAGATAGCGGTCCCGGCTCGACGACCAGGTGAAGGAGTAGGTGGCCGCCGGGTAGCGCACGGTCTCCGAGGTGTCCTTCTTGCCGCCGGACGGGGCTGAGCCGTAGGTGAAGCCGGTGGTCAGGGCGTCCGCGCCGGGCGCGGCGGGCAGCAGCCGGGACGGCCGGAGATAGAGGTTGTGCGGGGCGGGCTTGGCGGTGCCGCGGAAGTAGGCGCCGGAGGTCTTGCCGGGCGTCTGCGAGTTCAGCGGCGCCTTGTTGATCAGCGGCATCAGCTTCCCCTGGGCGCCGGAGAAGGCGAGCGTCGGGTGGTCGAACTGGCGCAGCAGCTCCAGGTCGGACTCGCGGGCGCTGCGCACCGGCCCGACGACCTTCGGGAGCTTGGTCGCGTAGACCGCCATCAGCCGGCTCAGACCGCCCTCGACCTGCTCGGTGTAGACGATGTCCGCGGAGTCGGTGCCCGTGTGCGGCCGGGCCGCCCGGGCGTTGTCGATCTTCACGGCGAGCACGGAGGCGCCGGCCAGCCCGCTCTCCGACGGCTCCTGGCTCTCGTCCGGGGTCCGGCTCTCGCCGTGCGTCCGTTCGGGCGCCCGTCCGTCGTCCGACGGCCCGGACCCGTTCGTGCCCGTGCAGCCCGCCGCCAGGGAAACCGTCAGCGCGGCGGCCAGGAGCGCCGCCGTAGTGCCGGCGCGTCGCGTGCGCGCCCGTCGTCCCATGCCCACCGTCGCCACCCAAGTCTCGTTTCACTGATTGTGCGCTTATTTGTTCATTGGTGGCCATACCCGCTCGGATTTGATCGGCCCGGCTGAATACCTCTGAGGAGCGCGTTGCTACGCCGAGCGGCCCAGCACGCGGTTCGGCGGGGTCCGGCCGGGTACCCGGGGCGCCTCCGAAGGGGGAAGCAGAGGGGAAGGGAGCGCGCCGCGATGAAGGCAGTGACCTGGCAGGGCAAGCGGGACGTACGAGTGGAGAACGTGCCCGATCCGAAGATCCAGGAGCCGACGGACGCCGTCATCCGCATCACCTCCAGCGGGCTGTGCGGCTCCGATCTGCACCTGTACGAGGTGCTCACCCCGTTCATGACACCGGGCGACATCCTCGGTCACGAGCCCATGGGCATCGTCGAGGAGGTCGGCGCCGGGGTGCCCGACCTCAAGGCGGGCGACCGGGTCGTCGTCCCCTTCCAGATCGCCTGCGGCAGCTGCTGGATGTGCGAGAACTCCCTGCCGACCCAGTGCGAGACCACCCAGGTCACCGGCGAGGGCATGGGCGCCGCGCTCTTCGGCTACACCCGGCTGTACGGGTCCGTGCCGGGCGCCCAGGCCGAGTATCTGCGCGTCCCGCAGGCCCAGTTCGGCCCGATCAAGGTGCCCGAGGGACCGCCCGACGACCGCTTCGTCTACCTCTCCGACGTGCTGCCCACCGCCTGGCAGGCGGTCGCCTACGCGGACGTCCCGCAGGGCGGCAGCGTCGCCGTGCTCGGCCTCGGGCCGATCGGCGACATGGCCTGCCGGGTCGCCCGACTGCGCGGTGCCGGAACGGTGTTCGGGGTCGACCTGGTCACCGAGCGGCTGCGCCGGGCCCGGCAGCGCGGCGTGGAGGTCTTCGACCTGCGGGACTTCGACGACGAGAAGGAACTCGTCGCCGCGATCCGCGACCGCACCGACGGCCGCGGCCCCGACGCCGTGATCGACGCGGTCGGCACCGAGGCCCACGGCAGCGCCGCCGCCCGGCTCGCCCAGAACGCCACGGCCCTGCTGCCGCGCAAGCTGAGCGGCCCCTTCGCGGAACGCTTCAGCGTCGACCGCCTGGCCGCCCTCTACACCGCCATCGACCTGGTCCGCCGCGGCGGCACCATCTCCCTGTCCGGCGTCTACGGCGGCATGGCCGACCCGCTGCCGCTGCTCACCCTGTTCGACAAGCAGATCCAGCTCCGCATGGGCCAGGCCAACGTGCGCCGCTGGGTCGACGACATCCTCCCCCACCTCACCGACGAGGACGTGCTCGGCGTCGAGGACTTCGCCACCCACCGGGTGCCGCTCGACGAGGCGCCGCACGCCTACGAGATGTTCCAGCGCAAGCAGGACGGCGCGGTGAAGGTGCTGATGAAGCCGTAAAGGCACTGGTGAAGCCGGTAACGGCGCTGATGAAGCCGTGAAGGCACTGGTGAAGCCGGTAACGGCGCTGATGAAGCCGTGAAGCCGCGGATATGAAGCCGTAGGCGCCCCGCGTCAGCCGGCCGTGCCGAGGATCTCGTCCAGGTCGTAGCGCACCGGCTCCTCCAGCTGCCCGTACGTGCAGCTCTCCGGCGTGCGGTCCGGGCGCCAGCGCCGGAAGCGGGCCGTGTGCCGGAAGCGCGCCCCGTTCTCCATGTGGTCGTACGCCACCTCGGCGACCCGCTCGGGCCGCAGCGGCACCCAGGACAGGTCCTTCTTGCCCGACCAGCGGCTGGGCGCCCCCGGCAGCCGCGCCGTCTCGTGGGCGGCCTCGTCCGACCAGGCCGCCCAGGGATGTCCCGTGACGTCGTCCATGCGCAGCGGCTCCAGCTCGTCGACCAGCTCGGCCCGCCGTTTCATGGTGAAGGCGGCCGACACGCCCACGTGCTGGAGGGCGCCCCGGTCGTCGTACAGCCCCAGCAGCAGGGACCCGACGACGGGCCCGCTCTTGTGGAGGCGGTAGCCGGCGACGACCACGTCCGCGGTCCGCTCGTGCTTGATCTTGAACATGGCGCGCTCGTCCTGGAGGTAGTGCAGGCCGAGCGGCTTGGCGATGACACCGTCGAGGCCGGCCCCCTCGTACTGCTCGAACCAGTTCCGGGCGACGTCGATGTCGGTGGTCGCCGGCGCGAGGTGGACCGGCGGGGTGACCTCGGACAGGGCCGTCGTCAGCAGGGCCCGCCGGTCGGTCAGCGGGACGTCGAGGAGCGACTCGTCGGCGAGCGCCAGCAGGTCGAAGGCCACGAACGACGCCGGGGTGCGCTCGGCGAGGGTGCGGACCCGGGAGTCGGCCGGGTGGATGCGCTCGGTGAGCGCGTCGAAGTCGAGCCGTCCGTCGCGGGCGATGACGATCTCCCCGTCCAGCACACAGCGCTCGGGCACCCGCTCCCTGAGGGCCTCCACCAGCTCCGGGAAGTACCTGGTCAGCGGCTTGCCGGTGCGGCTGCCCAGCTCGATGTCGGCCCCGTCCCGGAACACCACGGCCCGGAACCCGTCCCACTTCGCCTCGTACTGCATGCCCGGCGGGATCTTCGCGACCGACTTGGCGAGCATGGGCTTCACGGGAGGCATGACCGGCAGATCCATGCCTCCGATTCTGCTGGCCCCTGATGGATTTCGCCCGGTATGCGAGGGTTGTCTGGCTGGCCTACCGTGGCTCGCATGGGTGACGCGGTGGAGCTTGAGGTGGGCGGGCGGACCGTACGGCTGTCCAGCCCGGACAAGATCTTCTTCCCGGAGCGCGGTTTCACCAAGCTGGACCTGGCCCGGTACTACATCGCCGTCGCCCCCGGCATCCTGCGCGCCCTGCGCGACCGCCCCACCACCCTGGAGCGCTATCCCGACGGCGTGACGGGCGAGAACTTCTTCCAGAAGCGGGCGCCGAAGAACATGCCCGACTGGATCCCGACCGCCCACATCACCTTCCCGAGCGGCCGTAGCGCGGACGAGATGTGCCCCACGGAGGAGGCCGCGGTCCTGTGGGCCGCCCAGTTCGGCACGCTCACCTTCCATCCGTGGCCGGTACGGCGCGCCGACGTCGACCGCCCCGACGAACTCCGCATCGACCTCGACCCGCAGCCCGGCACCGACTACGACGACGCCGTCCGGGCCGCCGGTGAACTCCGGGCCGTACTGGAGGAGTTCGGGGGCCTGCGCGGCTGGCCCAAGACGTCCGGCGGACGCGGCCTGCACGTCTTCGTGCCGATCGAACCCCGCTGGACCTTCACCCAGGTGCGGCGGGCCGCGATCGCGGTCGGGCGGGAGATGGAACGCCGGATGCCGGACCACGTGACGATCAAGTGGTGGAAGGAGGAGCGCGGCGAGCGCATCTTCATCGACTACAACCAGACCGCCCGGGACCGCACGATCGCGTCCGCCTATTCGGTACGACCCCGCCCGCACGCCCCCGTCTCCGCGCCCCTGCGCTGGGACGAGGTGGGCGTGGCGCACCCACAGGACTTCGATCTCGCGACCATGCCCGCGCGCTTCGCCGAACTCGGCGATGTGCACGCGGACATGGACGATCACGCGTTCTCACTGGAGGCCCTGCTGGAACTGGCCCGCCGGGACGAGCACGACCACGGCCTCGGCGATCTGCCGTACCCGCCCGAGTATCCGAAGATGCCGGGGGAACCCAAGCGGGTACAGCCGAGCCGAGCCCGTAAGGACGGGACTTCGTAGGACGGGACTTCGTAGGACGGGACTACAACTCCTTGATCCGCACGTCCCGGTAGGAGATGACGTCCGTCGTGCCGTGCACCTGGAGTCCGACGTAGCCGGAGGCGAACCGCCTGCCGTCCGTGCCCGGGTCGTCCGAGCGGGGCGGGACGAAGTCCTGGCCGCCGGTGTTGTCGAACTCGTTGATGAGCACGCCGTTGCGGTAGACCGAGTAGTGCTGGTCGACCACCCGGATCTCGTAGTCGTTCCAGGTGCCCTTCTGCGTCACGCCCGCGCCGGCCAGACCCACGCGGTCGAACCCGTAGATCGACCCGGTCTTGTACATGTCGCCGTCGGGCCGGTCCAGGACCTGCACCTCGTGGCCGTACTTGATGGCGACCCACTCCGGGCGGGACTCCTCGGGGTGGTCGTGGACCCACGGGAAGCGCACGAACACACCGGCGTTGGCGTTCCCGGTGCCGGGTGCGTCGTCGCGCCACTGGAGGCGGAGCGAGAAGTCGCCGTACTTGCGCTCGGGGAACCACAGCATGCCGAGCCCGCCCTTGGTGGTCCCGGACGTGATGGACCCGTCGGCGTTCAGCCCGAACGAACCCCCGCCCACCTGCTGCCACTTGGCGAACGACGCGGGGCTGCCGTCGAGGATCTTCCGGTAGCCCTCGGTCTGCCCGGGCCTGCCGATCCCCGACTGACGGGCGGCCTTCTGGACGGCGTTGTACTCGCGCTGGTCGACGACGCCTTCCTTGAGGAGCTTGTCCAGGACGGTCTTCACGTGCTTGAGGAACAGCGCGTGGGACGTCCACTCCTTCTCGTCCTCGATCAACTCGTTGATCCGGCACCGGTTGTTGGTCAGCCGGTTCGGCACCCCCGAGTCGACGTCACCGACGATCACCGTCAACCGCTCGTCGAACTCCGGGCAGTTGGGCGCCGGTACCTGGCTCGACACCACCGTGAAGGTCACGGTACGCGCCGCGGCGGTGTTGCCCGCCTTGTCGGTGGCCCGGTAGGCGAGGGTGTGGGTGCCCGCGCGATCCACGACGACCGGGGCGGTGTACGCGAGATACGGCCCGCCGTCGATCGAGTACTCGACCCGGTCGACGCCCGAACCTCCCTCGTCCGTCGCGCTCACGGTCACCTTGGCATTGCCGATGTAGGCCCCGTCCGAGTTCTTCGTGCCCTCGACGGTCACACCCGTCACCGGCGGTGTGGTGTCCGGCGTGGGCGTCGCGACGACCTTGAACTGGACGCTCTTCTCGGCGGCGACGTTGCCCGCCTTGTCGGTGGCCCGGTAGCGCACGCTGTGGGTGCCGAGCTGGTGCACCATCACGGGCGCGGTGTACGCCTGCCAGGTTCCGCTGTCGACGGCGTACTCGATGCTGTTGACCCCGGAGCCGGTGTCGGAGGCCGACACGGTCACCGTCGCCATGTCGAAGTAGGCCCCGTCGGCGTCCTGTTCACCGGTCACCGTCGCCGAGGTGTCCGGCGGGGTGGTGTCGTCGGAGGCCGGGGGCACCACCGTGAACTCGACGCTCTTCTCCGCGGAGACGTTCCCCGCCTTGTCGAGCGCCCGGTAACGGATCGTGTGACTGCCGACCTGGTCGACGACGACCGGCGTGGTGTACGGCAGCCAGTCGCCGGAGTCGCCGATCGCGTACTGGACGCTGTCGACCCCGGAGCCGCCCTCGTCCGTGGCGCTGATGGCCACGCTCGCCGAACCGACGTACTCGCCTTGGGCGTTCTGCGCCCCGGTGACCTGCGCGGACGTCTGCGGCGGCGTGGTGTCCGAACCGCCGCCCTCCGTCACCACGAGGATGCCCTGCATCGAGCCGTGGCCCGGGATCGTGCAGTGGTAGAAGTAGCGGCCCGGGGTGAGCGTGACCTCGGCGGTGTGCCGGCCGCCCATGTCGTCGTTCGGGTTGGCCAGGATGTTGAGCTGGACGTCGCTGTTGAACTCGGGATCGCTCGTCACGAAGGTCAACGTGTGCGGCATGCCGGTGGTGTTGCCGGTGGCCGCGCTGTTCTCGAAGACGATCGTGGCTTGACCGGCCACCGCGGTCGTCGGCGCCGAGGTGTACTTGGTGATGTCGTCGCCGGCGGTCCAGGTGAGGGTCTGGGCGGCGGCGGCCTGTTCGGGTTGTGCCGTGCTCGGTACGGCCTGGAGGCCGAGCAGCATCAGCACCGCCGCCAACAGGGCGGTGAGGACCCTTCGTTGCCGTGTCACTGCGCTGCCCCCCTCGCCAGCTGGTCGGCGGCGGGCGTCGGGCCACCGCCCGTGTAGGTGACCCGCCACAGCGCCGACTTGGCGTCCGAGGTGAAGAACCCGCGGCCGTAGTCGAGGACGTAGAGCGAGCCGTCCGGACCGAACTTCCAGTCCATGAGGTTCTTGATGCCGTCGTTGCCGATCGGGACGATCTTCTTCAACGACTCGGAGTGCACGGGCAGTCCACCCTCACCATGGTTCTTCGGGTCGGTGATGACGGCGTTGCGCGGCTGGTCGGCGTCGTAGAAGTCGCCGACGAACCACTTGCCGTCCCAGTACGAGGGCCATTTGACCGTGCTGGCGCTCGTGGCGTCGTAGCGGTAGACGGGCCCGTTCATCGCGGCCTGCCCGCCGCCCTTGAGCCAGGGCAGCAGATACGTGGACTCCTCCTGCTTGTACGACGGGATGCCGTTCGCGTCACGGGGGAAGTCCGGGGCGCCGCCCTGGGGCGAGTACCAGATGTTGTTGCCGGTGACCGGCGGGAGGTTGACGAGGCCGTCGTTGTTCGGGGACTCGTTCTTCGGGTGGTCGCAGTCGTACCAGCCCAGCGGCTTCGTCGGGTCGGGGAGGTTGCGGTCGCGGTAGGGCTGCTTGTTGCCCATGCAGTACGGCCAACCCCGGTTGCTCGCCTTGGTGATGACGGCGAACGTGTCGTACTTCGCCGGGCCCCAGGTGGTGGAGGGCGCCGAGGCGTCCGGGCCGACCCAGCCGGCGTAGAGGATGTCGGTCTTCTTGTCGACGAAGATGCGGGCGGGGTTCCTGACACCCATCACATAGATCTCGCCGCGTGTCTTGCCGCCGCCCTCGTCGGTCTCCTGCCCGGTGAAGAGGTTCCCGGCGGGCAGGGTGTACGTCCCGTCGGCCTCCGGGTGGATGCGCAGGATCTTGCCGTTGAGGTTGTGGGTGTTGCCGGCGGTGCGGCGCGCGTCGGCGAAGGAGACGCCCTTGTAGTTCGGCTCCGGGTTGTTGCCCGAGTAACCGTCGCTGAAGCGGCTGGAGTTGTTGTCGCCGGTCGCGATGTACAGGTTGCCCTTGGAGTCCCAGGTCATCCCGCCGCCCGCGTGGCAGCAACTGTGGATCTGCACCGGCCACTTGAGCAGCACCTTCTCGCTGCCCAGGTCCAGCTTGTTCGTGGCGAGGTCGAGGGTGAAGCGGGAGACGCGCCGCTCGGCCATCCTGGTCTCGCGGTTGATCTGGGAGTGCGGGGTGTAGTGCAGATACACCCACCCGTTCTCCTCGAACCGCGGGTCGAGTTCGATGCCGAGGAGCCCCTCCTCGACCTTCACCAGTTCGTCGCCGCCGCCCTTGTTGCCGAAGACGGTCAGGGCGCCCGCGAGGGTCACCTTCTTGGTCCTCGGGTCGTAGACGTGGATCTCGCCCTTGCCCTTGCCGATGTCGGGGTTGTTCCAGTCGGTGACCACCGGCTGGGAGGAGTCGGCGCCGCCCCGGCCGATGTAGAGCACGCGTCCGTCCGGTGCGGTGACCAGGCCGTGCGGCTCGCCGATCTGGTCGTTCTGGCCCGGCTGGTTGGGCTGGGTGAGGCGCTCGGCCTTGTAGTTGCCGGTGATGGTGGCCTTGCAGTCGGCCCGCACCAGCCGCGTCGTCCACAGCAGCGCGCCGCGCAGATGAGCCCGGAAGTCGGTCTCGTCGTAGGAGGAGACGGTGCCGCCCATGCCGGTGTAGAAGGAACGCCCGCCGTCGTAGTCACGGCACCAACTGACCGGGTGGTCCCAGCCGTTCTTCCCGTCGCCGGGCTGATAGGTCGACTCGCGCACGCGGGCCACGGTGTGCACGGAACCCGAGGGGTTCTTGGCCCAGTTGAACCACTGATCGGGCCGTTTCCACTGCACGGGCAGATCCCTGGTGGCCGGATGCTGTCGATCACCGACTTCCACCACGGCCCGTTGTACGGCGGTCGGGCTGGAAGCGGCTGGGCGGGCCCCGACGAGCCCGGTGAACCAGTCCGAGTACGGCTCGGCGCGCGCGGCGTCATGGATGCCGACGAACCCGCCGCCCGCCTCCATATAGGCCTCGAGTCCCGCCTCCTGCTCGGGATCGAGGATGTCGCCGCCCCCGGTGAGGAAGACGATCGCGTTGTAACGCCCCAGCTCGGTCTCGTCGGTGAACACCGAGGCGTCGTCCGTGGCGACGGTCCTGAACCGCTGGTCGGCCGGGCCGGACAGTCCGATCTTCTCGATCGCCTCGATCCCGGCGTTCACCACCGGCGACTCCTCGCCGGCCGCGGCGGACCCGTAGAAGAGCAGCACCCGTACATTCGCGCCGCCCGGCGGCGACTTGACGGACATCGTTGTCAGCGGTGGTTCGGGCGCCGGGCGCGCGGTGGCGGCGGGACCGGACAGCAGCCCGGCCACGACGACCCCGGCGGTCACGCCCGCCACACCGATCCGTCTTCTCGTGCTCAACCCTCGTAAGTGCATGGGCACCTCCTCGGTCACAGCGACAGCGCCAAGGAAGCTAGACGTCTTTGCGCACCTCGCCAATACCTATGACCGAGTTGGGGTCAACTTTGTCCTGAGTGTGGATAAACAGCGGAACGGCCGGTACCGTCTCACAGGTTCATCACAGGTACGTCTCTGCAAATTCCTTACCAGGCTGGGGAGTTCCGCATGGACAGACGCGGGTTCAATCGGAGGATGCTGCTGGGCGGCGCGGCGGTGGTGGGCGCCGGAACCGTCGCGACATCGTTGTCGGTCGCACCGGAGGCCGCGAGCGCCGACACACCGGCGAGGACGGCTCCGGCGGGCGGCGAGGTCCGGCACATCAAGCTGTACGCCGAGAAGCTCGCCGACGGGCAGATGGGCTACGGCTTCGCGAAGAGCAAGGCGACGATCCCGGGCCCGCTGATCGAGCTCAACGAGGGCGACACGCTGCACATCGAGTTCGAGAACACGATGGACGTGGCGGCGAGCCTCCACGTGCACGGCCTGGACTACGAAATCTCCAGCGACGGCACGAAGTTGAACAAGAGCGACGTCGAACCGGGCAGCACCCGCACCTACACCTGGCGCACGCACGCCCCCGGCCGCCGCAAGGACGGCACCTGGCGGGCGGGCAGCGCGGGTTACTGGCACTACCACGACCACGTGGTCGGCACGGAACACGGCACGGGTGGCATCCGCAAAGGCCTGTACGGCCCGGTGATCGTCCGCCGCAAGGGCGACGTCCTCCCGGACGCGACCCACGCGATCGTCTTCAACGACATGCTCATCAACAACGGGCCCGCCCACTCGGGCCCCGACTTCGAGGCGACGGTGGGCGATCGGGTCGAGTTCGTGATGATCACGCACGGCGAGTACTACCACACCTTCCACCTGCACGGTCACCGCTGGGCGGACAACCGCACCGGCACCCTCACCGGCCCCGACGACCCGAGCCAGGTCATCGACAACAAGATCGTGGGCCCGGCGGACTCCTTCGGCTTCCAGGTGATCGCGGGGGAGGGCGTCGGAGCGGGCGCGTGGATGTACCACTGCCATGTCCAGAGCCATTCGGACATGGGGATGGTGGGGCTGTTCCTGGTGAAGAAGACGGACGGGACGATTCCTGGGTATGAGCCGCACGAGCACAGCGACGGGCACGCGCATTGAGGAGGCGAGGGGGCAACTGAGGTCGTACAGGGCCCAGTCGATGCCGGGCTCCTCCTGTACGTAAAGGCGGGGACCGCGACAGACGACCCGCCGGCGACCCGATCGCGCGCCGTCGGCGCGGAGCAGCCGGGTCTCCTCGACGGGCTCGACCGCCGAGTCGGTGAGGGTGCCGAGGAGGAGCCGGTCGTGCTCGTCGCCGTACCCGCCGTAGAGCGCGACACGAGGCCCGTGGACCATCACCCCCTTCGCGCCCCGGACGGGCGTGGTGCGGATGCTCGCCCGGCGTCTGTTCCGGATCTCCAGGAGCGGGAAGTCCGTGTAGGGGTACGCCCAGGTGCAGCGGCGGTCGACGTTCAGGGCGTAGCAGTCCAGGAACCATCCGGCCTCCGAGGGCTGGTGGTACTCCCACAGCGGTTCCCCGGTACGGCTCCAGCACCGCAGCCCCGGATCGCAGAGCGGGTCGCTGCCGACGCCCTCGTCGAAGTAGCCCACCCACAGGTCGCCGGACTCGTCGGTCAGCAGGTGCTCGATGGCGTCGCCGACATCGAAGCCGTGTGACGATCGTCCTGACGAGTCGAACACCTGTATCTGCTCGACCCCGTCCTGCCGGCGGGCGTCGGCCACCACGAAACCGCCGTCAGGCAGTGCGTCCACCCGCGGGAAGCGGGCGGGAACGGACCGCAGACGGGTCGTACGGTCGCGCCCGCCCTCGACCGTGACGAGCAGGGCGTCGTACGCATCGCCCCGCCGCGCCGAGTCGCGCAGCAGCCAGTGCGCCCGCCCGAACGCGTCGACGGTGCTGTGCAGCACGTCCCGGCCCTGGTACGCGCTGGGCAGCCGGGCGTACGACGTGAGGCGGGGCTCAGCGGCCATGGGCTCTTCTCGAAGTCATACGGTGATCCTCTTGCTGTCACGCGCGCCGCCGCAACCACCTTTCCGCCCTCCCGAGAGCGCTCTCACTCCCGCCCCCGACCAGGGCTATCCTGGGCCGCAACCAGGAGGAGGGCCCCGAAGTGAGTGAGACAGCGCCGCGTCCCACGCTGGAGGCCGTGGCCGCGCGGGCCGGGGTCTCGCGGGCCACCGTGTCCCGGGTGGTGAACGGTGGCGACGGGGTCAGGGAGCCGCTCGTCGAGCGGGTGCGGCGAGCAGTGGAGGAGTTGGGGTACGTTCCCAACCAGGCCGCCCGCAGCCTTGTGACGCGACGGCACGACGCCATCGCCGTCGTCGTCGCCGAACCGGAGACCCGGGTCTTCGCCGACCCCTTCTTCGCGCTGCAACTCCGCGGCATCAGCAAGGAGTTGACGGCCCACGACAACCAACTCGTCCTGCTGCTCACCGAGGGCCGGGACGACCACGCCCGCGTCGGCCGCTATCTCGCCGGCGGCCATGTCGACGGAGCGCTCGTCTTCTCGCTCCACCTCGACGACCCGCTGCCCGGTCTGATCCAACGGGCCGGAATCCCGACCGTGTTCGGCGGCCGGCCCGGCTGGCGCGACGGCACGGGGGAGGAGGTGGTGTACGTCGACAGCGACAACCGCGGCGGCGCCCGGGACGCCGTACGGCATCTCGTCGGCCTCGGCCGCAGCCGGGTCGCCCACATCACCGGCGCCCTCGACCAGACGTCGGCGGTGGACCGGCTGGAGGGCTTCCGGGACGTCGTGGGAGACGTCGACGCGCGGCTCGTCGTCGAGGGTGACTTCACACCGGCCGGCGGGGAGCGGGCGATGCGTGAGCTCCTCGACCGCTGCCCGGACGTCGACGCCGTGTTCGCCGCGAACGACCTGACCGCGTCCGGGGCCCTGCGCGTCCTGCGCGAGCACGGCCGGCGCGTCCCCGACGACGTCGCCGTCATCGGCTTCGACGACATGCTGCCGATCGCGGAACAGACCGACCCGCCCCTCACGACGATCCGCCAGGACATCGAGGAGATGGGCCGGTTGATGGCCCGCCTGCTGCTGAAGGGCTCCGGGGACGCGATGTCCGGGGTGGTGCTGCCCACGACGTTGGTGCGGCGGGCGTCCGCCTAGACGCGAGCGGGGGGTGAAGCTGTCCGCGGTCCTGCCGGGCAGCTCGGAGGCGGAGGGCTTTCAGCCCCGCTCGCCCACCCGCCGCATCCGGTGAGCCACCTCGGCGGCCACTTCGTCCTCGACCGCCTCCAGAGCGGCCCCCGCCCCGTGCTCCGCCATGAATGCTGTCCACGCGCGCACCAGGGCCGCAGGCTCGTCGGTGTGCGGGGCGAACATCCCGACAGGCCAGGCCACGCCAGGCGCCCGCGGTCGCCTCCCCGCGGGCCCCGCCAGGTCAGCCCTGTGCCGGTGCGCTCCTGATCACCGCGAAGCGGGCCCCGTACGGATCGGCCAGTCGCGCGACCCGGCCCACCCCCGGGATGTCGGTCGCCGGCATCCGGACCCGGCCGCCCCCTTCCTCCGCCTTGGACACCACCGCGTCCACGTCCGTGACCTCGAAGTACGGCAGCCAGTAGGGGGCGCCCTCCGCCTCCGTGGGGGCCTCGGCGAGCGGGATGATGCCGCCGAACATGGCGTCCTCGGAGGTGCCGGCCGGGTTGATCGTCGTGTACGTGCCGCCCGGGAAGTCGACGCCGTACGTCTCCAGGCCGAGCACCGCGTTGTAGAACCACGCGGCCATCGGCTGGTCCGCCGTGTACAGCTCGACCCAGCACAGCGAGCCGGGCTCCTGGGTCACGTCCAGCCCCTTGAGGCGGCCGGGCTGCCAGATGCCGAAGGGAACGCCCGCCTTGTCGGCGAGGATCGCCATCCGGCCCTGGTCCATCACGTCCATGGGCTGCATCAGCACCTTGCCGTGCGCCTGCTCGGCGGCCTTCGCCGTGGCGTCCGCGTCGGGCGTCTGGAAGTACACCGTCCAGGACGGCGGGCCGTCCTCCGCGGAGGTCTGCATACCGCCGGCGGCCGTCCTCCCGTCCAGCTGGAAGAAGCCGTAGCCGCCGGATTCGGGCGGCCCGGGCTCGAAGCGCCAGCCGAAGAGCGCTCCGTAGAAGGAAGCGGCGCCGTCGATGTCGGGGGTGCCGAGATCGACCCAGTTCGGTGCGCCGGTGACATAACGGGTGGTGAGCATCCTTGCCCTCCTCCGGGGGGTCACGTTCCACTGCACTGCCGAGTCTTGCACCGCCCACCGACAATCGCCCCGCAATACCGCGCGCCGCCGTGCGCCACGGACCGCGGCGGAGCAGGATCGGGGCGGCCGGAGGCCCGGGAGCGCGGCGTTGATCCCGCGTTGATCGAACGTTTTGCGCCGCCCGGCACGATCCTGCACATGCTCATCGAGACGATCACGCCACCCGACCTGGACTGGCAGGACGAGGCACTGTGCGCGCAGACCGGCGGGGACTTCTTCTTCCCCGAGCCGGGCAGCTCCGTACGGGAGGCGAAGCGGATCTGCGGTCTGTGCCCGATCCGCTCCGCCTGTCTGGAGTTCGCCCTCGACAACGACGAGCGCTTCGGCGTGTGGGGCGGCCTGTCGGAGAAAGAGCGGCTGGAGATCCGGCGCACGTCCCGCTGAGCACGGCGTAGACTCGGATCACCCGTACGTCACGCTGAACCGCCGCGTCCCCGCCGGCACCTCTACGTCCTGGCCCGTCCGGCCGAGCTCCTGCCCGTCCGCCGCCACCGACCGCACCTCGCCGAAGCGGCACGGGTAGACGAACCTCACCTCCTCCGGCGCCTGTGTGATGTCCACCGTCACCCTCCGCTCCGCCGGGTCGTGCGCGAGCCGGTAGCCGAAGGGCGAGCCGAAGAGCGTCGGTGCCGCGTCCACGGTCACCGGTTCATCCCCGGGCACCCAGTGCGGCCGTATCCCCGGAGCGATGTACAGGTGTGGGTCGTGGTCCTCGTCGGCCTCGAAGAAGAGGATGTCGCGGATCAGCAGCAGATACTCGGCGGCCGCCCAGCCGTGCGGGATGTCACCCATGTACCAGCGGCTGTACGGGACTTCGCGGAAGTCGGACGCGATCGGGAACGCGTGCTGCTCGTTCCACGCGCCCAGCGCCACCGCGCGCTCCGCCACGCTCGGGAACCCCGCCGCGACCGTCCAGCCGAGCAGCGCGTCCATCCGCTCCGGGTCCCCGGCGAGCAGGTAGGCGTGCGCCAACTGCAGGGTCAGATAGGGCCCGTACGCCTGCCAGGCGGCCTCGTGCCGGTAGCCGCCGGTGACGAAGTGCGCGTACATGGTGTCGAGCGTGCAGCGGGCGGCCCCGTCGATGTCGTCGCCCAGCTTGCTGCCCATGTGCAGGCGCAGCGGGTGGAAGTACGCGGCCGCCCCGATCATCGTCGAGTCGAGGCGTCCGACGTCGCCGGGCCCCGTCGGGATGTACGTCTCCCAGGCGCCACGGCGACGCTGCTCGCCCAGTACCCAGCGGATCGAGTCGCCCGTGGCCCGCTTCAAGTCGTCGAAGACGGACCAGAGTTCGCCGACCTCCGGCGCCCCGATCCGCTCGGCGAGACGTGCGGCCTCGTAGAGCCCGGCGAGCGCCCAGAAGTCGTCCCAGTAGTGCGGCTTGTCGCGCTCACCGAGGTGCTCGGCACTCCACCCGCTGTGCAGCAGACCGTACTGGTCGCGGTTGTCGCGCAGCCAGCGTGCCGCGTCCCGCACATAGGGGACGTACAACTTGGCGCCGAAGGCCGTCTGTCGCCCGATCGTGCGGTCGAAACGGCCGATCGCCCACAGCGCTTGGCCGTTGCTGTCCCACTCGCGGTCCTCCTTCTCGTGCGGGCCGCCGTAGAAGCCGTACTCGGCACATGGCCCGATCCGGCCCGTGCCGAGGTTGAACTTCAGTGGGTAGTGCGTGCCCAACTGCCGTTCGACCAGGGCGGAGTCGCCGACCAGCGCGCAGGCCGTCGCCTCGACGGAGGAGTCCCTGATCCAGAAGGAGTCGTAGACCGTGGGGCCCGGGTGGATCTCGCCGTGGTCGGAGAGGACGAGGAGCTGGGTACGGGCCTGCCGGAACAGGTCCGTGAGGTGGGCCACCGGGTGTGGCAGGCCCGGCTGCACGCCCTGTCCGAGGATCTTCGACGTCCAGAACTCCCGGTTGGCGGCCTCCAGTTCGGCGACCGGCGTGCCCCGCACTTCCGCGAGGTCGGCCGCGCCGCTGAACAGGTCGACGGGCAGTCGTACGTCGATCTCGAAGACCTCGCTGTCCGCCACCCGGAACGGCCAGGCGAACACCGCGCTGCACAATCCCGCCACCTGGTCCTGCGCCTCCAGGGCGCCGTTGAGCTTGCCGCCGACGACCAGGTCGTGGAACGGGCTGCGGGTGAGATAGCCGTCCGGGTCGAAGGAGAAGTCCGGGTTGCCGTAGACCCCGTACTGCTCGGGCGCGGTGTCGAAGACCGGACCCCAGCCCGAGTTGGTCTCCACCCGCTGTTCGTCCGGCAGATGACGCAGATACGTCAGCCGCCGGTCGGTGATCTGGCGGCCGTTGCGGTCGTGCCGCTGGAAGCCGCTCGGCCCGGCCGGCAGCACGGCCGCGCACAACAGGCCCTCGCGCGGCTGCCCGGTGGGACTGCCGACGGTCACCCGGGTGACCACGAGGTCCCGTTGGTTCGCGCCGACCGTCGTCGCGAAGGTGCGCTGCACGAACTCCACGTCGTCCGGCGTACGGAACGTCGTCAGGACCACCGGCAGATGCGGTGCCTCCATCCGCTGCTCCACCCTTCCCCCGTCCGGGAGTTGGGGCAGCCGCAGGGCACCCGTCGCCGGGTCGTGCAGGAAGAAACAGAGGCTGTACTTGTCGTAGACGGGCTCGATCTCGCCCGCCTGCCCGATCAGTGACTCCTGGCGATGGTCCTTCACACCGACCATGTGCCAGTACCGGTACAGGGCGTTGGACGCGAAGGCCGCCTCCTTCGAGTCGTACGTGCCGGAGTCGAAGTCGTCGCTCCAGCGCCGGAAGGCCTGCTGCGCCCACCAGGGAACGGGATACGGGACCCGGTCCCGACCCGCCCAGCCGCGCCACATGACCTCGTAGAACATCCACTCATGGGTCTGGGCCATGGTGTGTCACCCCCTGCGGGCACCGTTGCACCGCGCGGGCCTCCCGTAAATCCGTGCGACCGGCCGATCGGAGGGCGGCTAAGATCCGGGGGCGCACCCGGACGTAGCGCAGAGGCAGACGCACCGCCGTGCGCAGGCGAACACGCCGGTTCGAATCCGGCCGTCCGGATGCGTGCGTGGGGTCCCGTAGAGCAGAGGCAGACTCGCCGCCCTCTCAAGGCGGATACGCCGGTTCGAATCCGGTCGGGACCACGGTACGGCGAACACGGGGCGGGGACGGCACATGGGCGAGGCGATCAGCGAGGCGGAACTGGCCGCCTTCCACCAGGTCGTGGGCAAGCTGCGCGCCCTGCCCGTCGACGACCCGGTGCGGCTGCGCGCCGAGCAGGTCGCCGCCTCCTTCGCTCGCGACGGACGCCTCCGCCGCCGTAGGACACGGGGTGCCGAGGTGTCGGCCGCCGACGCGGCGGCGATGGCCGCGACCGCGACCGGCGCCCCGGAGCGCCGCGAGGACGCCCCACTGGCCCGGCCGGGCACCGCGGGCGTCTTCCGCAAGCCCCGTACCTGCTATGTCTGCAAGTCGCCCTATCGAGAGGTCGACTCCTTCTATCACCGGCTCTGCCCGTCGTGTGCCGCCGACAACACCGCCCGCCGCGCCCTGAGCACCGACCTCAGCGGGCGCCGCGCGCTGCTCACCGGCGGCCGCGTGAAGATCGGCTTCCAACTGGCCCTGATGATGCTGCGGGACGGCGCCGAGCTGCTGGTCACCTCCCGCTTCCCGCACGACACCCTGCGCCGCTTCCGGGCCGAGCCGGGCAGCCCGAAGTGGCTCGACCGGCTGACCGTCCTCGCCGTCGACCTCCGCGACCCCCGCCAAGTGCTGGGCCTGTGCGAGGAGTTGCGGGAGGAGGGCCGGCCGCTGGACATCCTCGTCAACAACGCCGCCCAGACGGTCCGCAGGCCGCCGCAGTCGTACGCGCTGCTCGCCGCCGGGGAGTACGACGCCCTGCCCGAAGGGGCCCGGCAGGCACCCGGGTTCACGCCGATGCGGATGCTGGAGAGCGGTGCCGCGTCCCTGCCCGTCGCCCTGCGCGAGGCCGACGAGGCCGGGCTGCTGCCCGACCCGGCCCCGGAGAACTCCTGGTCGGCCCGGCTCGGCGCGCTCGACCCGGCGGAGGTGCTGGAGACCCAGCTCGTCAACGCCCTCGCCCCGGCCCTGCTGTGCGACCGGCTGCTGCCGCTGCTGCTGGCCTCGCCGCAGCCGCGCCGGTACGTGGTCAACGTGACCGCCGTCGAGGGCCGCTTCGCCGTCCGCAACAAGATGGCGGGCCACCCGCACACCAACATGGCCAAGGCCGCCCTCAACATGCTCACCCGCACCAGCGCCGCCGAACTCGCCGACCAGGGCGTGCACATGTGCGCCGTCGACACCGGCTGGATCACCGACGAGAACCCGGCACCGAAGAAGGCACGCATGGCACAGGCCGGGTTCCGGACGCCGCTGGACATCGTGGACGGGGCGGCGCGGGTGTACGACCCGATCGTGCGCGGGGAGGCGGGGGAGCCCCTGTCCGGGGTGTTCCTCAAGGACTACCAGGAGGCGGAGTGGTGACGGAGGAGACGAGCGGTTTCGCCGGAGTGCCGTCCGTCGTACCGCGCCCGGCCGCCGAACTCGCCCCGCTGCTGGACTGGTTGAGGGCCGGGCGCCCCGCCGGGGAACGGCTGGACTTCCCGGCCGGTACGGCCCTGCCGGACGGGCGCCTCGACCTGTGCAAGCAGGAACTCGGCGCCGAGGGGGCGTCCTTGGTCGCGGAGGCGCTGGGACAGGGCCCGACTCCGGTACGGCATCTGCTGCTCGGCACCGACGGGCTGGGCGACGCCGGGGCCGAGATGGTGGCCGGAGCGAGTGCCGAGGTCGAGACGCTCTACCTCGGCTGCAACGGGATCACGGCGGGCGGCGCCTGCCGGATCGCCGACCAGCTGCGCGCCTCGCCGCAGGTCGTCACCGGGGTGTGGCTCAAACGCAACCCGCTGGGCTCCGGCGGAGGCCGCGCCGCGGCCGAACTCGTCGAGTCGGCACGGTCGTTGCGCACCCTCGACCTCGTCCAGACCGGCCTCGACGCCAGCGGCGCCCTGGTCCTCGCCGACGCCCTGCTCGCCGCCGCGGACAACGGTCGCCGCATCGAGCGCCTCTTCGTCGGCGGCAACCCGCTGGGCCAGGCGGGCGCGGAAACGCTCGGCGCGGTGGTCGCCGCCGGGGCGATCGACGAACTGTACGTGTCCGCCGCCCGGCTGGGGGATGCGGGCGCCGACCGGCTGGCCGACGCGCTGGAACGGGCGCCGTACGGGCGGCTCACCCGGCTCGCCGCCGCCAGCAACGGCATCGGACCGCGGGCCGCCGCCCGGCTGGTGACGGCAGCCAAGGCGGCCGGGCTCACCCTGCTGGACCTCGGCCGGGTGCGCGCGGCGGCGGTCCTCGGCGCGGCGGACAACCACATCGACCTGGCCGCCGCCGGCACCATCGCCGACACCCTGGCGGCCGAACGGCACCGCCTCACCCACCTCGTCCTCACCCACACCGGCATGCGCAGCCGTGAGGCCCACCGCCTCCTCGACACCGCGCCCCACGCCGTCACGGCCACCCGCTTCGTACTGGGACAGGGCATCGCGGCGAGCGTCAAACGGCGCCTGGAGGCGCACAGCGCGCACGTACCGCGACCGGCGGTCCCCGCCGACGTGGCCGCCGTCCGCAGTGTGCACCGCACGGCCCCGCCCGAGGCCTGACACCTACCGTCTCCGCAACCCCATGAAGACCTCCGTCCAGAACCGCTGCTGTTTCTCCGACGCCCCCACCAGATACGTCGCCCGCAGCTTGGCCGGCAGCAGCGCCACCAGCCGGGCCACCACCGCGCGGTGCTTCCTCAACTGCGACAGCTCCGCGTTGGCGAGGATCTGGTGCACCACGTCACTGTCGTTGCCGCCCTCCCCGGATTGCTCGGCGGCCCGCCGCAGCCTCGCCTCCCAGACGTCGGCGTCCCGGGCGAGCTCCCGCAGCCCGGTGACCTCGCGGCCCTTGAGGCGGTCGAGGAGCGCGGTGAGCGGCACCGGCGCGTACTCGCCGTCACCGAGATAGACCGTGCCCATCTCCAGCGGCAGCCCGCGCCGGTGCAGCTTGATGAGCCGCTCCAGGGTGCGCTTGGTGATCCAGGCGCGCCCGTCGTCGTCGATGTCGTGCTTCCACCACTCCAGGACCGTCTCGGCGTCCGCGCCGTAGCGGGCCAGCAACCACTCGTTGGCCGGGATGTCCTCCGGCGCCACCTCCAGGGAGGCCGTGAAACGCGTCGCCTGCGCGATGTTGTTCCGCGACACCAGCAGCTTGCGGCCCAGATGGTACGGCGGGTTCTGCACCGCGATCTGGGCGCGCAGGTTCTCGATCCGCCGCCCGGCCAGCGACCACTCCTGGGTGATCTCCATGAGCTTGGCGAACGCGGCCTTGTCCTTGGGCCGGTTGTACTCGTCCCACACGATCGCCTTCGGCTCGGGACCGGTGAAGTGCGCGGCGAGAAGGTTGTCGAGGGTGCCGTCCGCCGACGGGATCGGCGCGCACAGGTCCTCGACGTTCGTCACCGGCAGCGAGAAGTACAGCGGCTCCCGGCCCAGACCCGCCCGCACCGTCTCCCGCACCAGTTCCGTCTTGCCGCAGCCGGGCGGCCCCTGGAGCAGCACCGTCCAGCGGTTGCGCAGCGCCGCGCGCACGACCTGTCGTACCGGGTCGGGAATCGTGGACGGATTGGCCACGCCCACCGCCTCGGCGATCCGGTCCAGGATCTCCCGCGTCCGGTTCTGCCCGGGCTTTCCGTCCGGGCCCGGCTCGGCGAGGCGCAACCGGTCGCCGTCGACCAACGGCAGGCCCCAGCGCAGCGGGAAACCCTCCTTCGCGTTGGCGAGGACATGGTCGAGCGTGCGCGGGGACAGCAGCTCCCGCAGGGCGGGGGAGAGGGACGCCCACAGCGAGAACACCGGCCGCAGGTCCCACGGGCGGTACTTGGCCGCCAGATGCCGCCGCCACGACGTGTCGTTGGCCGTGATCCGCAGCGTGACCATACGGTCCAGGAGCGCCAGGTCACCGCGCCGGGACGACGTCTCCGACAGCGACTCGTTGTCCGTGAGGAAGACGCCGACGCAGCCGAGCGCCCGCAGATCGTGCTCACCCAGCGTCCAGTTGCAGGCGATCTGCATCAGCTGCGACTGGATGGTGTCGCCCGCCTGCAACGAGTCGTCGATGAGCAGCACGAACGGCGTGCCCGGCTTCAACTGGCTCATCACCAGCTGGCGCAGCACCAGTTCACCGGTGTGCGGATCGCGCACCGGAGCGTTGACGAGCAGGTCGTCCGGCGTCAGGTTCGCCGCCGGGACGTACACCAGGCTCGTGCCGGGGTGGGCGCGGCCGATGTGCGAGAAGAACGTCGCCGTCTTGCCGATGCCGTGCTCGCCGAAGATCTGCCCCGTCTGCCCCATGTCGATCATCGCGTCGATGAAGGACTCGAGCCGCGAGACGGTCAACTGCTGTGTGTCCGTGGTCATGTGCCGTGATCCTGTGAGGTTCTGCCGCGATCCGTCGTGTGCTACCGCGATCCGGTGGTGACGCGATGGCAGTCCATCGCCGGTGTGTGCGTCTCGGGCCACTCGCTGCCGCCCTCGGTGATCAGCCAGATCCATTTCTCCGGCTCGGCGGGCGTGATCGGTGGCGCATACCCGTCGGTCAGCATCACGACAGCGTCCGGACTCACGTCGAAACGGCGTCCGTTCACCTCCGTGCGCCCCTCCACGTAGTCCGCGACCGCCTGGAAGCTGGTACCGCCCCCGCCGTAGACCCGCTCGCCCGGCCTGAAGGGCATCACCAAGGCGTCGAAGGACAGCCAGTGCGCCTCCACGCCGTCGATGCGGCCCACCAGTTCGGTGAGCCAGGTGATCACGTGCTGCGGCATCGAACCCGAGGTGTCGTACGCGATGACCAGCACCTTGTCCCGTACCGGGCCGCGTCGCGCCAGCATCGGGTCCTGGCCGAGGGCGGCGAGCAGCGCACCCCGCTTCTTCGGGTAGACCAGCCGCTCGCCGTCGCGCAGCTTGGAGCCGAGTACGTCCACCAGCCAGCGCTGCCACCAGTCGACCGTGCGCGTGCGCGCGGTCTCGCCGCGCAGCAGGCCCGCGCCCAGGTTTCCCCAGATCCGGGCAGCCCGCGCGTTGCCGTCCTCGGTGCGGCCCATCAGGTCGAGCAGCTCCCGCTCCGCGCCCGCGTGCCCACGCCGGGCCGCCAGCAGCGAGTTGAGCAGCGCGGACGACGTCACCGCGTCGACGGTCTCCTGGTCGGCGGGGACGAGACCGGCCTGGAGCCGCACGCACAGCCGGTGCTCCGGGACCGGCGGGCGGTGCACGCGCTTCAGCTCGCCGTACACCCGCATGTCCGTCTCGGTGAACGTCTCGTACGCGACGGGCTCCAGGCCGTGCGCCGTCAGGTCGGCGCGGTAGTGCTCGTACACCTTGCGCGGGTCGATGCCCGTCGGCCGGCCGTCCAGCAGGGGGAGTTCGGTCCTGCCGAGCCGGACCAGCGCCACATGGTTGATGGACACCTCGGCGGCCAGCTCGAAGACCGGGTCGTCCCGCAGCTCCGGGTCGGCGAACAGATGGCGGTGCACCAGATGGCGTGCCTCGTGGAACAGGACGAACTTGACGCCCTCCAGGCCGAGTCCGGTGAAGAAGCCCGGGTTGTAGAGCAGCAGGCAGCTGCCGTCGCCGGACGCCACCACGGCCGCCGTGTCGATCGCGGTCGTCGGGATCTGGTGATGGCACTTGGCGTACAGCCAGGACGCCACCGCCGACTCCGTCAGCCCGAAGTCCAGCAGCGCGGCCTCCTTGAGCCGCCGCGCCTGAGCCACGACCTCCGGATCGGCCGGGCGGTACGCCTCCAGCGCCCGCCGGTCGGCCAGGTCGACCACCGGGGGACGCCGCCCCCGCTCCCCGTACGCCATGTCCCGCCCCCGAAATGCGTTTCCCCCGTGACTCATTGGTACCAGGGCCCACTGACATCGCGCCAAGGCATTACGATCGGGCGCCAAGGGCGGGGTCGTAGCGCAGAGGCAGGCGCATCGGTCTCCAAAACCGGAGCACGCTGGTTCGAATCCAGCCGCCCCGCCCCCCTGTTTCAGCCGCCCCGCCCCCCGTTCCAGCCGCCCCGCCCCCTGCCCGCTACGCGATGGCGCCCGCCGTGACGACCAGTTCCGGAGCGTTCCCGTGGAACGTCTCCGCCAGCTGCGCCAGCACCGCCCACGCGTCCTCGCGGTCGCCCAAGTGCTCCCGGACGAGGGGCCGCAGGGCGTCCTCGGCCTCCTTCAGCCGTGCCGGGAACAGGAGTCGCCCCAGCGACAGCACTTCGAGGACACGCAGCGCCGGGCCGTCGGAGGCGACGTAGTCGGCGGGGCTGTCGAACACGCCCGCCCGGCGCAGCCGGTGGGTGAACTTCGCGTGCGTGCCGAAACCGGCCCGCACCCAGGGCGGGCAGTCCGGGCGGACGGAGAGCGCCCAGCGGGCGTAACCCGGCAGCGGGCGTTCGCGGTCCGCCGCACCGACCCTCTCCCAGTCGGCGCGGGTCAGCACCATGGACGCGGCGGTGCGCCCGTCGCTCCATGTGCCGACCTCGCGCAACGCACCGACGAGGCCGTGGCGGACGTAGGCCTCGGGAACCTCGGGTTCCTGCCCGGGCAGGGTCGCGTCGACCGGTATCGGACCGATGCGACCGGGTGTGAACGGCACGCCGCGCGCGATGGCGCGGCGCAGGCCCGCGTCGGTCGGGATGTGCCGCCACAGCACGGCGTTGAGCTGCGGGTCGTCGTTCTCCAGGATCCACAGCGCGACAGAGGCCTCGAGGTTCTGGGCCCAGGTCCACGCGCGCGTGACGCGACCCCGGGCCTGCGCGGGGCTCTCGGGCTCCGGCAGGCCGGTCCGGGCCCGGACCCGTACGGCGATCTCCTCGTCGACGAGGCCGAGCAGGAACCCGACCGCCCTCTCCGCCCTGGTGTTCTCTCGCATGGCGGCATGATGCCGCTGGTCGGGGCCGGACCGCACCGGAAAATCGGCAGGACCCCGGCCGCGGTCAGCCCGCCGCGCGTGCCGCCATGCGCGCCTTGCGGGCCGCCAGCTTCTCGTCGAACTTCAGGGCCTCCGCGTCCAGGCCGCCCATGAACATGCCGAGCTCCTCCTGGGCCTGCCGGCCCTCGGGGCCGAGGCCGTCGATCTCCATGACCTTCAGGTGGCGCAGGACCGGCTGGAGGACGTCGTCGTGGTGGATCCGCATGTTGTAGACCTCGCCGATGGCCATCTGTGCGGCGAAGCGCTCGAAACCGGGCATGCCGTGGCCGGGCATCCGGAAGTTCACGACCACGTCCCGGACCGCCTGCATGGTCAGGTCGGGCGCGAGCTCGAACGCCGCCTTCAGGAGGTTGCGGTAGAAGACCATGTGGAGGTTCTCGTCGGTCGCGATACGCGCGAGCATGCGGTCGCAGACCGGGTCGCCGGACTGGTGACCGGTGTTGCGGTGCGAGATACGGGTCGCGAGTTCCTGGAAGGCGACGTAGGCGACCGAGTGCAGCATCGAGTGGCGGTTGTCGGACTCGAAGCCCTCCGACATGTGCTGCATGCGGAACGCTTCCAGCTTGTCCGGGTCCACCGCGCGCGAGGCGAGCAGGTAGTCGCGCATCACGATGCCGTGCCGGCCCTCCTCGGCGGTCCAGCGGTGCACCCAGGTGCCCCAGGCGCCGTCGCGGCCGAACAGGGAGGCGATCTCGTGATGGTAGCTGGGGAGGTTGTCCTCGGTGAGGAGGTTCACCACGAGCGCGATGCGGCCGATCTCGGTGACCTTGGACTGCTCCTTGTCCCAGGCCTCGCCGTCCTCGAAGAGGCCGGGGAAGTTGCGGCCGTCGCTCCACGGCACGTACTCGTGCGGCATCCAGTCCTTGGCGACCTTCAGGTGCCGGTTGAGCTCGGTCTCGACGACTTCCTCCAGGGCGTACAGCAGCTTGGCGTCGGTCCAGACGGCGGGGCTGCCGAGGTGCGGGGAAGTGATCGTCACGGGAACTCCAGGGGGACGCGTAACAAAGCGGGGGAGAGTCGGGTAACCGGCGAGCGGTTGCCGAACCTACGTGAGCGTAGGCTACGAACCCGTAGGTTACGAAGCCGTAGGTTAAGCGTGACGTAAAGATCCCTGATCAGCCAGTGTTCCCACGGTGTTACGGGGCCTGCACAAAAGCCCCAGGACCGCAGGTCCCGGGGCTGAACGGATGATCCGCTCACTCGTCAGGCGTACAGCTCCCGTACGCGGACCGAGAGGCATGTCACACATCCCTCGAGCTTCTCGAACTCGCTGATGTCGACCACCACCGGGTCGTGGCCGAGGTCGGCCAGCAGGTCGATGGTCTTCGGCGCGCTCGCCGAGATCAGCAGCTTGTGACCGCCGAGCAGCACGACGTGACCGCCGGCCTCCTCCGGCACCGACAGGAAGCGCGGGAACAGGGACGGCCGGTCCACCTTCGGGATGTTGCCGATGACCGTCCCGTCGGGCAGCGCCGTCACCGCCGACTTCAGGTGCAGCACCTTGCTCACGGGTACGGCGACGACCCGCGCGCCGAGCGGTTCGAAGGCGGCCCGCAGCTGCTGGATGCCCGCCGCGTTGGTGCGGCCGCCACGGCCTACGTAGATGGTGTCGCCGACCTTGAGGACGTCGCCGCCGTCCAGGGTGCCCGGCTCCCAGATCCAGTTCACCGAGCAGCCCAGCGAGGCCACGGCCTCCTCGACCCCGGCGGTCTCCTGGCGCCGCGACTCGGCGCCGGGCCGGGTGATCAGGGCGACGTTCTTGTACATGACGACCGTGTCCTCGACGAACACCGAGTCCGGGCAGTCGTCGGCCGGGTCCACCTCGATCGTCTCCCAGCCGTGTGCGCGCAGGGCCTCGGCGTACGCCTCCCACTGCTCGACCGCGAGGTCGACGTCGACCTTCTCGCGCTCGATGTGCGTCACCAGGCCTTCGGCGAGGCGCGGGCTGGGGCGGCGGATGAGGGCCTTCTTGCTGGGCACGAGGAACTCCGTAACGGCGGCAGGTGGCGGCGCCCCGAAAAAAGCGGCGCCGGTCCGCCATCATGCAGGGCGGGCCCGCGCCCACAAAACCCCCGTGGCCAGGCTGTGGCCCTCCTGAGATACGCGGCAGTAACCACGGCGCCGGCGACCTCCACCTCTGGGGCCGCCGGCGCCGGGTTCTGCCTAGGCGGGCTCGGCGACGGCCTCCGCCGTCGTCTCCCGGAGTTCGCCGTCCAGCAGCAGCCAGCGCGTGATGCCGATCGACTCCAGGAACGGCAGGTCGTGGCTGGCCACGATCAGCGCTCCCTCGTACGACTCCAGTGCGGACGTCAGCTGTCGCACGCTCGCCATGTCGAGGTTGTTCGTCGGCTCGTCCAGCATCAGCAGCTGCGGGGCCGGCTCGGCCAGCATCAGCGCCGCCAGGGCCGCCCGGAAGCGCTCGCCGCCGGACAGGGTCGCCGCCTTCTGGTCGGCGCGGGCGCCCCGGAACAGGAAGCGGGCCAGCCGCGCCCGGACCCGGTTGTTGGTGGCGGCCGGCGCGAACCGGGCCACGTTCTCGGCGACGGACAGCTCGTCGTCGAGGACGTCGAGCCGCTGGGGCAGGAACCGCAGCGGCACATGCGCGCGCGCCTCGCCCGACACCGGCGCCAGCTCCCCGGCGATCGTCCGCAGCAGCGTCGTCTTGCCCGCGCCGTTGCGGCCGATCAGCGCGACCCGCTCGGGACCGCGCAGGTCGAAGCCGCCCTTCACGCGCGCGCCGTAAGCCAGCTCCAGATCCATGAGGGTCAGCACGTCACGGCCCGGCGGCACGGACGTGTACGGCAGGTCGACGCGGATCACGTCGTCGTCCCGTACGGCCTCCACCGCCTCGTCGAGCCGCTCCTTGGCCTCGGCGAGCTTCCCCTCGTGCATGATGCGGTGCTTGCCCGCGGAGACCTGCGCCGAGCGCCTCTTCAGTTTCATCACCGCCCTGGGCTCGCGCTTGTTGTCGTACATCTTGTTGGCGTACCGCGTGCGCTGCGCCAACTTGGAGTGCGCCTCGACGAGTTCACGCTTCTGCCGTTTCAGGTCGGCCTCCGCGACCCGCACCATCCGCTCCGCCGCGTCCTGTTCGGTGGCGAGGGACTCCTCGTAGGCGGAGAAGTTGCCGCCGTACCAGGTGACCTCGCCGGAGCGCAGATCGGCGATCTGGTCGACGAGTTCGAGCAGTTCACGGTCGTGGCTGACGATGACCATGACCCCGGACCAGGACGCGACGGCCGCGTACAGGCGCCTGCGGGCGTACAGGTCGAGGTTGTTGGTCGGTTCGTCCAGGAGCAGCACGTCGGGGCGGCACAGCAGCAGTGCGGCCAGCCGCAGCAGCACCGACTCGCCGCCGGACACTTCGCCGACCGTGCGGTCCAACCCGATGTGGCCGAGGCCGAGTTCGCCGAGGGTGGCCAGGGCGCGCTCCTCCGCGTCCCAGTCGTCGCCGACGGTCTCGAAGTGCGCCTCGGACACGTCGCCCGCCTCGATGGCGTGCAGCGCGGCCCGCTGGGCGGCGATGCCGAGCACCTCGTCGACCCGCAGGGTGGTGTCGAGCGTGACGTTCTGCGGCAGATGGCCGACCTCGCCGGCGACCCGCACGGTGCCGTCGGCCGGGGTGAGTTCACCGGCGATCAACTTCAACAGGGTGGACTTTCCGGACCCGTTGACGCCGACGAGGCCGGTGCGGCCGGGGCCGAAGGCGATGTCGAGGTCCTCGAAGACGGGGGTGCCGTCGGGCCAGGAGAAGGCAAGGGAGGTACAGGTGAGGGAAGCGGACATACAGGCCTCGCGGTTGCTCGGTGCGGTCAGGGGCAAACGCGTATCGAGAACACCTGCGACCACAGGGAGGCTCCGCGGGCAGAAGAGGGGTACGAGAAGAACCCTGCACCGGAGGACGGCTCGAACGCCGAGGTCGCACGCGGCGCACACACCTCAGGTGTGTGACGCGGTGTCTCATGACCTCAGAGGAGCAACGTCCTTCTCCGATCGACGGCAGCAGAAGCGTTCCCCACGGTAGGCAGCGGCGCCGAGACCGTCAATCGAATTAATGTGAAGCCCGATCTGGAGGAGGCCCCGTGCCCGACGGCTCGCTGTCCCTGCCCGCCCGGCTCTACCTGCTGGCCTGGGACACCACGCGCGACGAACTCACCGACACCGTCCACGTCGACCACCTCGTGCGGGCCGGCGCCCTCACCGAACTGGCCCGGCGCGGACTCCTCCTCGACGACGACGGCATCGCCACCCCGGTCGACCTGGACTCCGACACCGGGGACGCCGTCCTCGACGGGCTCCTGGAACTCGTACGGGAGTCCCGCCCCCACCACTGGCACAGCTGGGTGCCGCTGCACGCGCGCGTGACGCTCGACGCGGTACGGGAGCAGCTGGCCGCCGACGGGTACCTCCGCGCGGAGAAGCGGCGGGCCCTGGGGGTGTTCCCGACCGTCGAGTACGCCCTGGAGCGCGTCGCCGTCGTGGACGCGCTGCGCGCGGAGGCCCGGCGGATCCTCGAAGGCCCGGTGCCGACCGCGGAGGTCTCCGACCGGGACGCGGCCGTCGTCACCCTGGCCGCCGCGGCCGAACTGCGCACCCTGATGAGCCGGGACGAGCGCGGCCGGTACAAGGACCGGCTGGCGGAACTGGCCGAGCGCGGCGGGGCGGCGGGGCCGGGGACGCGGAAGGCGGGGGAGGAGCTGAGGGCCGCGCTGACGCGCGCGGCCGCGCCGGCGGGAGCCTGAGAGGTGAGGCGGGCCTCTGCCACGTTCGGGCCGGGCCGGGGCCGGCATCCGTCACGTCGATGTCGATTTCCTGCCAGCGCCTGCCCGCCCCCGCTGCTTGGGTGAACGCATGACCAAGCAGACCTCGCTCCGCGACCGCGCCCTCGCCTTCCACGCCCTGCACGTCCCCGGGCGCCCGCTGATCCTGCCGAACGCCTGGGACACCGCGAGCGCCCGGATCGTCGCGCACGCCGGAGCCGCGGCCGTCGCCACCACCAGCGCCGGGCTCGCCTGGGGCCTCGGCGCGGCGGACGGCGACCGGGTGGACCGGGACCGGGCCCTCGGGGTCGTCGCGGACATCGCCGCCGCCGTGGACGTCCCCGTCAGCGCGGATGTCGAGAGCGGCTACGCCGAGGACCCGGAAGGCGTCGCCGACACGATCCGCGCGGTCCTCGCGGCGGGCGCGGTCGGCGTGAACATCGAAGACGCGTTGTACGGGGAGGGCGCGGGACCGCTGCGGGACGTCGCCGAGCAGGCCGAGCGGATCGCCGCCGCCCGCGCCGCCGCCGACGCGGCGGACGTGCCGCTGTTCGTCAACGCCCGGATCGACACGTTTCTGCGCGGCGCCGGGGGAGTGGACCTCACCTTGGAGCGGGCCGCCGCCTTCCGGGCCGCGGGCGCCGACGGGATCTTCGTCCCCGGGGCCGTCGACCCGGGGATCGTGAAGGAGCTCGTCGACGGCGTCGACGGCCCTGTGAACATCATGGTGGGCCCTGGCGCCCCACCGGTCGCGGACCTGGCGGCGCTCGGCGTCGCGCGGGTGAGCGCGGGCGCGGGCATCCCCATGGCCGTGCACGCCCTGGTGCACCGCGCCGCGCGGGAGCTGCTGGACGCGGGCACGTACGACTCGCTGGCCGGCGGATTCGACTACGGCGAGCTCAACGCGCTCCTGGGCGGGGGCCGTCAGCGGTAGGTCAGCAGGCGTCCCGCATCAGCTCGGCCAGCTGCTGGTCCAGGTCGAGCTGGAGATGCTCCAGGCCGACGGGCACCAGCTCGGCCGTCGCCTCCAGGAAGCGCCGCACCTCGCCCGAGCGGACGTGCACCACGGCGGTGCCCTCGGGGGCGTGGAACTCCAGCACGGTGCGGTCGTACCCGTACGGCCGCACGCGGACGTCGCCATGGCCCTCGGGGGCCGTCATGCCCGCGGCGAGGAGTTCGCGGGAGAACGTCCAGCAGACGTCCACGCCCTCCAGGGTGGCCGGGGCCGGGAAGGTCATCCGCACGGCGAACGGGTCGCGCCGGTCGTAGTGCAGTGTGGCGGGAATGCTCGGCATCCGCGGCGCGGCGGCGACGAGGCGGGCCTCTACGGGCTGCTCGATGACGGTGGACAACGCCTTGCTCCCTTGTGACGACTGAACGGACGGCTGGACGGACGGCCGAGACGGACGGCTGGACGGCCGGACCGACCTCCGGGCGGTCGGGGCCGGACACTGGAAGAGACGTCGGAACGGGCCCATCCGTGCACACCGGAATCGAGTGACCTCGGTCACCGCGTTTCATGCACGGGAGTGACGCAGCCGACCTGCCGTGCCGCGAAGGGCACTTGTGACGCCCAGGACCCCATCTGGACGCCCACGCGCGCGTGGGCTAGCTTCGCCCGCCATGAGGCGCTTGGGGAACACGCGACGGACGAGACGTACGAGCCGCAGGATGCGAGCCGGTACCCGGATGGCCGCGGGGGTGGCCTGCGCGGCGGCGCTGGCCGCCCTGACGGCCGTACCGGCGCAGGCGCACGGAGCGGAGCACCGGGCGCCGCACTGGGAGCTGAAGGACAGCGGCACTCCCGACGTACGGTTCCGGGGCCTGTCCGCGGTCAGCCGGACGACCGCGTGGGTGTCCGGCACCCAGGGGACCGTGCTGCGCACCACGGACGGCGGCGCGACCTGGCGGAACGTGTCGCCACCCGGCGCGGAGGAGCTTCAGTTCCGGGACATCGAGGCCTTCGACGCACGGCGGGCCGTCGTCCTGGCGATCGGCGAGGGCGAGGCGTCCAGGGTGTACCGCACCGAGGACGGCGGGGCCACCTGGACCGAGTCCTTCCGCAACACCGACGCGCGGGCCTTCTACGACTGCCTCACCTTCCTCGACCGCCGGCACGGCCTGGCGATGAGCGACCCCGTGGACGGGAAGTTCCGCATCCTGTCGACGAACGACGGCGGCCGCTCCTGGAAGGTGCTCCCGAACGACGGCATGCCGGCCGCGCTGGAGGGCGAGGCCGGGTTCGCCGCGAGCGGCCAGTGCCTGGTCTCCTCCGGCCCCAAGGACGTCTGGCTCGCCACCGGAGGCGCGGCACACGCGCGCGTGCTCCACTCCGCCGACCGCGGCCTGACCTGGACGGCCACCGACACCCCGATCCCGGCCGGAGACCCCGCCAAGGGCGTCTTCGCCCTCGCCTTCCGCGACCGCACGCACGGTCTCGCGGTCGGCGGCGACTACCGCGCGGACCAGGCCTCCCCGCAGGCGGCCGCGGTGACCGGGGACGGCGGCCGCACCTGGCAGCCCGCCGCCACCCCGCCGCCCGGCTACCGCTCCGGTGTCGCCTGGTTCCCGCACAGCCGCACCGCGGCCCTCGCCGTGGGCCCCACCGGCACCGACCTCACGACCGACGGCGGCCGCACCTGGCGCACGGTCGACACGGGCTCGTACGACACCGTGGACTGCACCCCCGACCTGGGCTGCTGGGCGGCCGGCGAGAAGGGGCGGGTGGCCCGGCTGGAGAGCTGAGCGCGGATGTGGGTACCCGGTCGCCGAGCGCGAAAGGAGTGAGCCCATGCCACGCGGTTCGAGCCCGAAGAGGGAACGCCAGTACGAGCACATCAAGAAGAGCGCCCAGGACCGGGGCGAGAGCACGAAGCGCGCGGAGGAGATCGCCGCGCGCACGGTCAACAAGGAACGCGCCCGCTCCGGTGAGTCCAAGTCCGCGAGCCGCACCTCCACGCAGGACATGTCGTCCGGCAAGCGGGGCGGCCAGCGGTCCGGCAAGGGTGCGCAGGGCCCGACCTACGACCAGCTCTACGAGGAGGCCAAGCGGCGCAACATCAGCGGCCGTTCGGACATGAACAAGAGCCAGCTGAAGCAGGCGCTGGGCGGAAAGGGCTGACCGGAGCCCGTAGGGGAATGCGTACGCTCGTCGACATCATGACGACCGTACGCATTCCCGCGGGCTCGCCCGCGACCGAGGACGAAGCCCGCGCCGTGCAGGACGAGTTGCGGACGAAGGTGGTGCTGGACGAACCGGGGCCACCGCCCGGAACCGGCCGGGTGACCGGCGTCGACGTGGCCTACGACGACGAGCGGGACGTCGTCGCGGCCGCGGCGGTCGTCCTGGACGCGGCGACCCTGGAGGTCGTCGCGGAGGCCACGGCGGTCGGGCGCGTCTCCTTCCCGTACGTCCCCGGCCTGCTCGCCTTCCGCGAGATCCCCACGGTCCTGGCGGCCTTGCAGGCCCTGCCCTGCCCGCCGGGCCTGATCGTCTGCGACGGCTACGGCCTCGCCCACCCACGCCGCTTCGGCCTCGCCAGCCACCTGGGCGTCCTCACGGACCTCCCCACGATCGGCGTCGCGAAGAACCCCTTCACCTTCACGTACGACGACCCGGCCACCCCGCGCGGCAGCACCAGCCCGCTCCTGGCGGACACCGAGGAGGTCGGCCGCGCCGTCCGCACCCGAGACTCCGTCAAGCCGGTCTTCGTCTCCGTGGGCCACCGCGTCACCCTCGACAACGCCTGCGCCCACACCCTGGCCCTGACCCCCGAGTACCGCCTCCCGGAAACCACCCGCCGCGCGGACGCACTGTGCCGGAGCGCACTGAAGGAGGCGACGCGGGTCAGGAACCCGCAGGCCGATCGGGCGGCGGCCGATCCGGAGCGAAGCTGGGGCCGTGCTGTGTACGAGCGCCAGGCCGACCCGGTGAGCTGGGCGGGCCGCGTGCTGGAAGCCGTGGCGCGCGGGTCGGCCCGAACGCCGGAGATCGACGCGGCGGTGGCGCTGGCGGGCGACCGCGAGCAGTGGCACCGCGGTCGCGAGGTGTTCGAACTGATCCGCTCCGGCACTCCGCTCGACGGGCTCACGACGGAGCAGCGGTCACTGTTCCGTCTCGCCGAACTCGTCGCCAAGGTCGCCCACAACGCGGCCGGGCCGCCCCCGTACTTCGACCATCACGCGGGCTGGCAGATCGGCCCCCTCGCCCGTCTGATCGCCGCCGACGATCCCGAGACGCACGCGCGCGTGGCGGCCGTACTCGGCTTCTGAGTACGCGAACTGAGTATCTGTACGGATGTGGCGTGTCGTCATGATCGGCAGGCTGTGCCGCATGACGACGCACCGTATGCCCCGCCACCGCTCCCCGAAGCCCCTCGCCGACCCCAACCGGCCCGTCGAGCGGGCGGTGATGGCCGCGCTCGTCCTGGCCGTGCTCGCGGGGCTCGCCTGGATCTGCGGGATGATCTACACGGTCGCCACCTGGCCGCTGTAGGGCGTGCGGGACCGGCCATGCGCTTGTGGGGCGCTTGGGCGGCGCACTAGCTTGCCGAGGGTGGATCTCTTCTCGTGGACGTGGGCGGCGCTGCGCAAGGCCGTCGCGGAACTGCCGGACCAGGACTTCGAGAAGCCGTCCGGCTGTGCCGGGTGGCTGGTGCGGGACCTCGTGTGCCATCTGGTCATCGACGCGCAGGACGTCCTGATCACCCTCGTCACCCCCGCCGACACGCAGCCCACCGCCGACGCCGTCACCTACTGGCACGTCGCCGACCAGGCGCCCACCGGGGACGACCCGCTGGACGCGCTGATCGTCCGGCTCGCCGCCGCCTACGAGGAGCCGCACCTGCTCAGGTTCCACCTGGACGACGTCGGTTCCGCCGCCGGGCGCGCGGCTGAACTCGCCGACCCCGCCGCCCTGGTGAGCACCCAGGACATGGTCCTCACCGTCGGCGACTACCTCGGCGCCTACGTCCTGGAATGGACGCTGCACCACCTCGACCTGATCGCCCACCTCCCCGACGCGGCGGCACCGCCGAGCGCGGGACTGGCCAGGTCCCGCGCGCTGCTGGAGCAGATCGCCGGCGTCGCGTTCCCCGCCTCCTTCACCGACACGGACGCCCTGCTCGTCGGCACCGGACGCCGGGCGCCGACGGACGCGGAACTGGCCGAGTTGGGCGAGCTGGACAAGAGGCTGCCGCTGATCCTCGGCTGAGTCGCCGCTACCCGCTCCTCGCCACCCGGAAGCCGGTTCCGGGCCGGGCCACGGCCACCCGCTCTTCGCGTGCTACCTGCTCTTCGCCACCCGGAACACGATCCCCGCCGCCCGCAGCCGCTCGATCAGCGCGTCCCCCATCGCGACAGCCGTCGTGACCTGGCCGGCCGTCGCCGGAAGCTCGTCGAAGGCGAGGCACAGCGCCGCCTCGGCGAACATCTTCGCCGTCTCGTCGTACCCCGGATCGCCACCCGAGACCTCCGTGAACACCTGACGGCCGCCGCCCTCGCCCACGAAACGCACCGAGAACCAGCTCTTCGCCCGCTTCTCCGCGCTCGGCCCGTCCCCGGGCCTGACCCGGCCCGACAACCAGCGCCGCGCGGGCGGCACCTGGGCCGCCGCGAACAGCGCGCCGACCGCGGCGACCCCGCCCACCGCCACCGGCAGCCGGCGCACGGCCGCGTAGTGGCGGTAGCGGAAGTCGGGACCGTAACGCTCCAGCGCCCTGGCCGACCGGCCCACGATCTGCGCGTCGATCGTCGGCAACGGCAGCGCCCAGGCGCCGACCTCCCCGGCGAACCGCGGAGCGCCGTTCGGCGTCGTGGCCCGGCGCCCCACCAGGCGCGGCTCGTGGCGTCCCCGGTCCCGCGCGGCGGCCAGCATCTGCCGGCCGCGCGCGAACTGGTTCAGCGCCGAGGCGAACGTACCGCCCGAGAACATCGCGTCCGCCTGCACGAACCCGTCCACCCGCAGCGGCACCCCCTCCGGCAGCTGCCGCACCGTGAAGTACGCGCCGAGGTCGTGCGGCACCGAGTCGAAACCGCACGCGTGCACCAGCCGCGCCCCGGTCTCCCGCGCGCGTGCGTCATGGCGGACGTACATCAGGTCCACGAACTCCGGCTCACCGGTGAGGTCGAGATAGTCCGCCCCCGCCTCCGCGCAGGCGGCGACCAGCTCCTCGCCGTACGTCACGTAGGGGCCCACCGTCGTGGCCACCACGCGCGCGTGCTCGGCGAGCGCCCGCAGCGAGGCCGGATCGGCCACGTCGGCCCGCAGCACCCCGATCTCCGAGCCGCCCGGCAGCCGCTCCCGCAGCGCCCGGAGCTTCTCCTCGCTGCGCCCGGCGACGGCCCAGCGCAGCCCTTCGGGTGCGTGCGCGGCGAGGTACTCCGCGGTGAGCGTCCCCACGAAACCGGTCGCTCCGAAGAGCACGATGTCGTACGGACGGTCCGTTCTGTTCAGCCTGCTCATGACACCTCTCGTCCGCCGGCACGCCGTTGTCGGTGGCCGAGGCTAGCGTGACAGCAGGAAGGCGCGGACGGTGACCCATCGGTAAATTGGCTAAGCGCTTGCTCGTTCGGGTCTTGTGTCCCGTGGAGCGGCTTCTTAGCATCAATGGTGTTACATCAGTTGTGTCACGCCCGGCAGGGCTGGACCGCATGGGGGCTGGATGACCACGGCAACGACGCCAGGGCAGGGCCCGCTGACCGGCGTGCGCGTACTCGAACTCGCCGGCATCGGGCCCGGCCCGTTCGCCGCCATGCTCCTCGCCGACCTCGGCGCCGACGTGGTGCGCGTCGACCGGCCCGGCGGACCCGGCCTCGCCATCGACCCGGCGTACGACGTCACCAACCGCAACAAGCGCTCGGTGATCGTCGACCTCAAGGCCCCGGACGGCGCCGCCCGCGTCCTCGACCTCGCCGCGCACGCCGACATCCTCGTCGAGGGCTACCGCCCCGGCGTCGCCGAACGCCTCGGTGTCGGTCCGGAGGCCTGCCACGCCCGCAACCCCAAGCTCGTCTACGGCCGGATGACCGGCTGGGGCCAGGACGGACCCCTCGCCCAGCGCGCCGGGCACGACATCGCCTACATCGCCCTCACCGGCACCCTCGGCATGATCGGCGACCCCGACGCACCCCCGGCCGTCCCCGCCAACCTCCTCGGCGACTACGCGGGCGGCTCCCTGTACCTCGTCGTCGGCGTCCTCGCCGCCCTCCACCACGCGCGCGTGACCGGCGCCGGCCAGGTCGTCGACGCCGCCATCGTGGACGGCACCTCCCACCTCGCCGCGATGATCCACGGCATGGTCGCGGCCGGCGGCTGGCAGGACCGGCGCGGCGCCAACCTCCTCGACGGCGGCTGCCCGTACTACGGCACCTACGAGACCGCCGACGGCCGGTACATGGCCGTCGGCGCCCTGGAGCCGCAGTTCTACGACGAGTTCGTCCGCGTCCTCGGCATCCCCGAGCACGCCGACGCCCGCAAGGACTGGACCCGCTGGGGCGAGCTGCGCGCGGCCGTCGCCGCCCGCTTCAAGTCCCGCACCCGGGACGAGTGGACGGCCGCCTTCGACGGCACCGACGCCTGCGTGGCGCCCGTCCTGTCGCTGGCCGAGGCCCCGCACCACCCGCACCTCGCCGCCCGCGGCACCTTCACCGACCACGGCGGCATCACCCAGCCCGCCCCCGCACCCCGCTTCTCCGCGACCCCGACGGCGGTACGGACCGGCCCGGCGAGGCCCGGCGCCGACACCGCGGACGTGGCCCGCGACTGGGACGTACCGGACCTGATCAAGGACCAGAGCCGGTGAAGGGCCGCGAACCGATCGGGTCCCGGCAGCCGGTGAAGGGCCGCGAACCGCTCGGGCCCCGGCATCCGATGAAGGTGCAGAAGCCCATGAACGGCCAGGAACCCATGAAAGGCCCCGACGCGGAATGAAACGGCAGATCTTCGCCCCCGAGCACGACGCGTTCCGCGACACCGTGCGCGCCTTCCTCGACCGCGAGGTGCTGCCGCACTACGCGCAGTGGGAGAAGGACGGCATCGTCTCCCGCGAGGCCTGGCGCGCGGCAGGCAAGCAGGGCCTGCTCGGACTCGCCGTGCCCGAGGAGTACGGCGGTGGCGGCACCCCCGACTTCCGGTACGCCGCCGTGCTCGCCGAGGAGTTCACGCGCGCGGGCGCCCCCGGACTCGCCCTGGGCCTGCACAACGACATCATCGGCCCGTACCTGACCGGGCTGGCCACCGAGGAGCAGCGCCGCCGCTGGCTGCCCGGCTTCTGCGACGGCTCGCTGATCACCGCCATCGCCATGACCGAACCCGGCGCGGGCTCCGACCTCCAGGGCATCCGCACGCACGCGGAGGACCGCGGCGACCACTGGGTGCTCAACGGCTCCAAGACCTTCATCTCCAACGGCATCCTCGCCGACCTGGTGATCGTCGTCGCGAGGACCACCCCGGAGGGCGGCGCCCACGGCCTGTCGCTGCTGGTCGTCGAGCGCGGTATGCACGGCTTCGAGCGCGGCCGCAACCTCGACAAGATCGGCCAGAAGGCACAGGACACGGCCGAGCTGTTCTTCCACGACGTGCGCGTGCCCAAGGAGAACCTCCTCGGCGAGCTCAACGGCGCGTTCCTCCACCTGATGACCAACCTCGCCCAGGAGCGCCTGAGCATCGCCGTCTCCGCGATCGCCGCCGCCGAGCACCTCCTGGAGATCACCACGGAGTACGTGAAGGAACGCGAGGCATTCGGCCGGCCGCTCGCCACCAAACAGCACATCCGGTTCGAAGTGGCCGAGATGGCCACCGAGTGCGCCGTCACCCGCACGTTCCTCGACCGCTGCATCGAGGATCACTCGAACGGCGAGCTCGACGCGGTCCACGCCTCCATGGCCAAGTGGTGGGCGACCGAACTCCAGAAGCGGGTCGCCGACCGCTGCCTGCAACTGCACGGCGGCTACGGCTACATGAGCGAATATCCGGTCGCCCGGGCCTTCACCGACGGCCGCATCCAGACCATCTACGGCGGCACGACCGAGATCATGAAGGAGATCATCGGACGTTCCCTGCTGGGCTGACCCTCACCCTCGACCCACCCTCGAAAGGCCTCCCTGTGAGCACCGAAGCGTACGTGTACGACGCGATCCGCACCCCGCGCGGACGCGGCAAGGCGAACGGCGCCCTGCACGGCACCAAGCCCATCGACCTGGTCGTCGGACTCATCCACGAGATCCGCGCCCGCTTCCCGGGCCTCGACCCGGCCGCGATCGACGACATCGTCCTCGGCGTGGTCGGCCCGGTCGGCGACCAGGGCTCCGACATCGCCCGCATCGCCGCGATCGCGGCCGGACTGCCGGACACGGTCGCGGGCGTCCAGGAGAACCGCTTCTGTGCCTCGGGCCTGGAGGCCGTCAACCTGGCCGCCGCCAAGGTCCGCTCCGGCTGGGAGGACCTGGTCCTCGCGGGCGGCGTCGAGTCCATGTCCCGGGTGCCGATGGCCTCCGACGGCGGCGCGTGGTTCAACGACCCGATGACCAACCTCGCCGTGAACTTCGTGCCGCAGGGCATCGGCGCCGACCTCATCGCCACCATCGAGGGCTTCTCCCGCCGGGACGTCGACGAGTACGCGGCGCTGTCCCAGGAGCGCGCGGCGACGGCCTGGAAGGAGGGCCGCTTCGAGCGGTCCGTCGTCCCGGTCAAGGACCGCGCAGGCCTGACCGTCCTCGACCACGACGAGCACCCGCGCCCCGGCACCACCGCCGACTCCCTCGCGAAGCTCAAGCCGTCCTTCGCGGACATCGGCGAACTCGGCGGCTTCGACGCGGTGGCCCTCCAGAAGTACCACTGGGTCGAGAAGATCGACCACGTCCACCACGCGGGCAACTCCTCCGGCATCGTCGACGGCGCCTCCCTGGTCGCCATCGGCTCCAAGGAGGTCGGCGAGCGCTACGGCCTCACCCCGCGCGCGCGGATCATCTCCGCGGCCGTCTCCGGCTCCGAACCGACCATCATGCTCACCGGCCCCGCCCCGGCGACCCGCAAGGCCCTCGCCAAGGCCGGGCTGACCATCGACGACATCGACCTCGTCGAGATCAACGAGGCCTTCGCGGCCGTCGTCCTGCGCTTCGTCAAGGACATGGGCCTGTCCCTGGACAAGGTCAACGTCAACGGCGGCGCCATCGCCCTCGGCCACCCGCTCGGCGCGACCGGTGCCATGATCCTCGGCTCGCTCATCGACGAACTCGAGCGCCAGGACAAGCGGTACGGCCTCGCCACCCTCTGCGTGGGCGGCGGCATGGGCATCGCCACCATCGTCGAGCGCATCTGACCCCCCTCCCGACGGACACGACGGATCACACGGAGCACCTCCACATGAGCACTCAGTCCACGACCATCCGCTGGGAGCAGGACCGCGACGGCGTCGTCACGCTCGTCCTCGACGACCCCGACCAGTCCGCGAACACCATGAACCAGGCGTTCCGCGACTCCCTCGCGCACGTCACCGACCGCCTGGAGGCCGAGAAGGACTCCATCCGCGGCATCATCATCACCTCCGCCAAGAAGACCTTCTTCGCGGGCGGCGACCTGCGCGACCTCATCCGGGTCACCCCGGAGACCGCACAGGAGCTGTTCGACGGCGGCCTCGCCATCAAGCGGAACCTGCGCCGCATCGAGACCCTCGGCAAGCCGGTCGTCGCGGCGATGAACGGCGCGGCCCTCGGCGGCGGCTTCGAGATCGCCCTCGCCTGCCACCACCGCGTCGCCCTGGACGCGCCCGGCTCCAAGATCGGCTGCCCCGAGGTCACCCTGGGCCTCCTGCCCGGCGGCGGCGGTGTGGCTCGCACGGTCCGCCTCCTCGGCATCACCGACGCCCTGCTGAAGGTGCTGCTCCAGGGCACCCAATACAGCCCGCGGCGCGCCCTGGACAACGGCCTGGTCCACGAAGTGGCCGCCACCCAGGAGGAGATGCTCGCCAAGGCGCGCGCCTTCATCGAGGCCAACCCCGCCTCGCAGCAGCCCTGGGACAAGCCCGGCTACCGCATCCCCGGCGGCACTCCGGCCAACCCCAAGTTCGCGGCCAACCTGCCCGCCTTCCCGGCCAGCCTGCGCAAGCAGACAGGCGGCGCCCCCTACCCGGCCCCGCGCAACATCCTCGCCGCGGCGGTGGAAGGAGCCCAGGTCGACTTCGAGACCGCGCAGGTCATCGAGGCCCGCTACTTCGTCGAACTGGCCGCCGGCCAGACCTCGAAGAACATGATCCAGGCGTTCTTCTTCGACCTCCAGGCCGTCAACTCCGGCGCCAACCGCCCCAAGGGCATCGAGCCGCGCCAGGTGACCAAGGTCGCCGTCCTCGGCGCCGGGATGATGGGCGCGGGCATCGCGTACTCGTGCGCCCGCGCGGGCATCGACGTCGTCCTGAAGGACGTGTCGGCGGAGGCGGCCGCCAAGGGCAAGGCCTACTCCGAGAAGCTCTGCGCGAAGGCGGTCGGCAGGGGCCGTACGACCCAGGAGCAGGCGGATGCCCTGCTGGCCCGCATCACGCCCACGGCCGACCCGCAGGACGTCGCCGGCTGCGACGCGGTGATCGAGGCCGTCTTCGAGAACCCCGAGCTCAAGCACAAGGTCTTCCAGGAGATCCAGCAGATCGTCGCCCCGGACGCCCTGCTGTGCTCCAACACCTCCACCCTCCCGATCACCGCCCTGGCCGAGGGCGTGGAGCGCCAGGCCGACTTCATCGGGCTGCACTTCTTCTCGCCGGTCGACAAGATGCCGCTCGTCGAGATCATCAAGGGTGAGCGGACGGGGGAGGAGGCGCTGGCCCGCGCCTTCGACCTGGTCCGGCAGATCAAGAAGACGCCGATCGTCGTCAACGACTCACGCGGCTTCTTCACCTCGCGCGTGATCGGCCACTTCATCAACGAGGGCGTCGCGATGGTCGGCGAGGGCATCGAGCCCGCCTCGGTCGAACAGGCGGCGGCCCAGGCGGGCTACCCCGCCAAGGTCCTCTCCCTGATGGACGAACTGACGCTGACGCTGCCGCGCAAGATCCGCAACGAGTCCAAGCGGGCCGTCGAGGAGGCGGGCGGCACCTGGCCGACCCACCCCGCGGAGGCCGTCATCGACCGCATGGTCGACGAGTTCGGGCGTACGGGGCGCAGCGGCGGCGCGGGCTTCTACGACTACGACGACAGCGGCAAGCGCGTTGGCCTGTGGCCGGGCCTGCGCGAGCACTTCACCAAGGCCGGCCACGAGATCCCCTTCGCGGACATGCAGGAACGCATGCTCTTCTCCGAGGCCCTCGACACCGTGAAGCTCCTGGAGGAGGGCGTCCTGACCTCGGTCGCCGACGCCAACATCGGCTCGATCTTCGGCATCGGCTTCCCGGGCTGGACCGGCGGCGTGCTCCAGTACATCAACGGCTACGAGGGCGGTCTCCCCGGCTTCGTGGCCCGGGCGCGCGAGCTGGCCGAGCGCTACGGGGACCGGTTCACGCCGCCGGCGCTGCTGGTGGAGAAGGCGGAGAAGGGGGAGACGTTCACGGACGCGCGGTGACGTACCGCTGAGTGACACGACCCGCTCGCCCCTCGGGGGGACGGTGCCCGACGCAGACCTGCGACCCGGTGCCCGTCCCCACCGAGCCCAGCGGCCTCAACGTGTCAGGAGGAGGACCCGCCCGCCTGCGACGGGGCACCCCACCCGCTCAGCTCCTCCTTGAGCGACCGCTGGAACGTCGTCAGCAGCGCCTGCACCACGATCGGGTGCATATGGGCCGACAGCGACCGCACGTCCTCGGTGTCCCGCTCCGACACCTCCCCGCGGAACAGCTCCGCCAGTTCGTGCGCCGCCACGCGCGCGTGCTCCACGAGCACGTTCCGCGCGGCGAGGATCGACTCCTGGGACAGCGGCACGTCGAGCAGCCGCACGCCGAGCCGCAGCAGCCCGGCGTCGAAGCGGTAGCCGTCGCCGTCCGGCTGTACGACGCCCATCGCCGCGAGCCGCTCGACGTCCTCCTCGGTGAGCGGCCGGCCGGTGCGCTCCTCCAGCTCCCGCCGGTCGGCCGTCTCCACGGTGTCGGGAGCCCAGGAGGCGACGACCGCACGGTGGATCGCGAGGTCGTGCGGGCTCAGATCGGGCGGCAGCTGCCGCAGATACCGCTCGATCGCGGCCAGCGTCATCCCCTGGTGCTGGAGTTCCTCGATGAGCTCCAGGCGGGCCAGGTGCTCCCTGCCGTAGTGGCCCACGCGGCGCGGGCCGATCACCGGCGGCGGCAGCAGCCCCCTGGTGCTGTAGAAGCGCACGGTGCGGACCGTGACGCCCGCACGCGCCGCCAGCTCATCGACGGTGAGGGTCGGCTTCCCGGTGTCGGTCGTCATGTGCAGCAGTATCGCTGTCTCACCAGTGCTGTGAAACCTCGCGAGCCCCCTTCTCGATCACTCGCGAGCACCCTTCCCGATCACTCGCGAGCACCGTTCTCGATCACTCCCACACACCCTCCCCGATCATGTGACATGTCCCGCTGTGTGAGGTCCGCCACCGCGTGACCCGCGTGGTTCAGGGGAAGGTGGCCCCTTGGTCTGTGCCTCCACCCGAGCGCACAGGCCATACGTACGTCAGGACACCGAGCGCGACCCGCTCGGGCGCCCCCAGCACCAGAGAGTGGTACCACCTGTGAGCAAGGACGCCGTGGACACGGCAACAGCCACCGAGGCGGCCCGGACGCCCGCGGACGCGGGTGACGCCGGCTACAGCAAGGACCTCAAGGCGCGCCACGTCAACATGATCGCCATCGGCGGCGCGATCGGCACCGGCCTCTTCCTCGGCGCCGGAGGACGCCTCCACAACGCCGGCCCGGCGCTCGCGATCGCCTACCTGGTCTGCGGGATCTTCGCCTTCTTCGTCGTCCGGGCCCTCGGCGAACTCGTCCTCTACCGCCCCTCCTCCGGTTCCTTCGTGTCGTACGCGCGCGAGTTCCTCGGCGAGAAGGGCGCGTACGTCGCCGGCTGGATGTACTTCCTGAACTGGTCGACGACCGGCATCGCCGACATCACCGCGATCGCGCTCTACACGCACTACTGGAGCCTGTTCACCGACATCCCGCAGTGGACGCTGGCCCTGATCGCCCTCGCGGTCGTCCTCGCCGTGAACCTGATCTCGGTGAAGATCTTCGGCGAGATGGAGTTCTGGTTCGCGATCATCAAGGTCGCCACCCTGGTCGGCTTCATGCTCGTCGGCATCTTCCTGCTGGCCACCCAGCACGAGGTGGGCGGTACGACCCCCGGCGTGCACGTGATCACCGACAACGGCGGCGTCTTCCCGCACGGCCTCATGCCGGTCGTCCTCGTCATGCAGGGCGTGATCTTCGCGTACGCCGCCCTGGAACTGGTCGGCGTCGCCGCGGGCGAGACCGCCGAGCCGGAGAAGGTCGTCCCGCGCGCGGTGAACTCGATCATGTGGCGGGTGGGCCTGTTCTACGTCGGCTCGGTCGTCCTGCTCGCCCTCCTGCTCCCCGGCTCGGTCTACTCGGCCGACGAGAGCCCCTTCGTCACGGTGCTGTCGAAGATCGGCGTCGGAGGCGCGGGAGACGTGATGAACCTGGTCGTCCTGACGGCCGCGATGTCGTCGTTGAACTCGGGCCTCTACTCCACCGGCCGCATCCTGCGCTCCATGGCGGTGGCGGGCTCGGCCCCGAAGTTCACCGCCCGCATGAACCGCAGCCAGGTCCCCTACGGCGGCATCCTGCTCACCTGCGCGGTGTGCGTGCTCGGCGTCGGCCTCAACTACCTCATGCCGAGCCAGGCCTTCGAGATCGTGCTGAACGTCGCCTCCCTCGGCATCATCAGCACCTGGGTGATCATCATGGTCTGCCATCTGGTCTTCGTCCGCCGCGCGCGGGCCGGCCTGGTCACCCGCCCCTCCTTCCGGCTCCCGTTCAGCCCGGTCACGGAGATCGCCACGATCGCCTTCCTGCTGGCCTGCCTCGGCATGATGGCGAACGACCCCGAGGTCGGCCGCAAGACCCTGCTGCTGATCCCGGTGATCGCGGCGATGCTGGTCGCCGGCTGGTACGCGGTCCGGCGCCGGGTGGAGCGGTCGACGGACCGGGAGCTGACCGAGTTCACGAAGTAGATCCAGGGGCCGTTGTCAGTGGCGGCCTCTACGGTGGCGTCATGTCGGGGATCACGTATGTCCGGGGTGACGCCACGGTTCCGTCGGTGAAGGGCGTCAAGGTGATCGCCCATGTCTGCAACGACATCGGGGGATGGGGAAAGGGCTTCGTGCTGGCACTGTCACGCCGCTGGCCGGAGCCGGAGGCGGCGTACCGCGCCTGGCACCGCGGCCGGTCCGCCAACGACTTCGGGCTGGGTGCCGCCCAGTTCGTCCAGGTCGAGCCCTACGTCTGGGTGGCCAACCTGGTCGGCCAGCGCGGCATCCGTACGGGCAGCAAGGGCGTCCCCGTCCGGTACGAGGCGATCGACGCGGCGCTGGCGCGGCTGGCCGACAAGGCCGTGGAACTCGGGGCCTCGGTCCACATGCCCCGGATAGGGTGCGGGTTGGCCGGGGGCAAGTGGTCCCGCGTCGAACCGCTGATCGCCGAGCGGCTCGTACGACGGGGGATCGCCGTCACGGTCTACGACCACGGCGACTGACGGGACGCCAGGGAGGCGGCATGGACCTCATTCCGGTGGAGATCGGCCCGCTGAACCCCCAGGTCCAGGACCTGGCGGTCGGGGTGGTGCTGTTCGCCGTCTGCTTCCTCTGTCTGGTCCCGCTGCTGCGCCGGATGAACCGGGTCCTGGAGGCGCGCCAGCAGGCCACGGACGGGGTCGCGGCGGAGGCCGAGCGGCTGCGCGGGCTGGCCGAGGAGAAGCGCGCCGAGATCGAGGCCGAACGCGCCGACGCCCGCCATGACGCGGCCCGTACCCGCCAGCGGGCCGAGGCGGAGGGCGCCGCGCTCATCGCCGAGGCCCGCGCCGAGGGCCTACGCGAACGCGCCGAGCTCCTCGCCCGGGCGGCCGCCCGCATCGACTCCGACCTGGCGGCCGCGGAAGCCGAACTCCAGGAGTATCTGCCGGAGTTGGCGGCGAAGCTGGCCAGCGGGATCCTGGGCGAGCCGATCGGCCCCGGGGTACCGACACGAGCGGCGGACGCTTCGTGAGCGCGGTCGGCCTGGCGAGCGGGCCCGGTGCGCGACACCGAGCGCGGTCGGCCTGGCGAGCGGCCCCGGTGCGCGACACCGACGCGCCCGCGTCGGACGCGGCGCCGTAGCCGGATCAGCCGCGCGCCGCGAGCGCCCGTAGCAGGCACTCCGTGAGGCGGCTCGCGATGCTCCCGTCCGGATCGAGACGCGGGTTGAAGATCGTGACGTCGAGGCCGACCGCGCCGGTGCCGGTCAGGGCCGTGCGCAGGACGGACTCCAGCTCCTCCCAGCTCAGCCCGCCGTCCAGCCGGTGGTCCACGGCGGGCATGACCGCGTCGTCCAGCACATCGACGTCGAGATGCACCCAGTACCCGGCGCCGCCGCCCTCACCGGTCAGCGACTCCACCGCATGCCGCGCCGCCTCACCCGCCCCCAGCTCCCGCACCCTGTCGAGATCCAGCGCGTGCAGCTCCTCCGGCAGCGGCTGCACCCCGAACACCGCCATCTCCGCCTGGTCCCGGAAGCCCAGCGCGACGACATCCCCGTCCCGCACCAGCGGCCCCAGCCCTTCCAGGTCGGCGAGGATCGCGGGCCCGCGCCCCGTGGCCAGGGCCAGCTCCATCGAGGCGACCTCGCCGACCGGGTCCGCCTCGGGCTGGTAGAAGTCGGTGTGGCCGTCGAGGAACAGCAGGCCGTGACGCCCCCGGCGGCGCAGCGCGAGCAGATTGCCGAGCAGAATGCTGCAGTCGCCGCCCAGCACCACAGGGAACCGCCCGTCGTCCAGCACCCGGCCCACCGCGTCCGCCAGCCGTACGGCGTGCTCGGCGATCCGGGCCGGATTGAGCACCCCGCTCTCCGGGTCCCGCTCCGGGTCGTAGGGGCCGGGTTCCACCCTGCCCGCCGACACCGCGCCGAGGCCGTCGGCCAGACCGGCGTCGAGCAGTGCCCGGGGCAGCTCCTCGACGCCGGTCGGCCGCAGCCCCAGCACGGACGGTGCCTCGATGATCGCGACGTCCCGCACTCCGACTCCCTCGTCAGGCGGCGCCGGTCGGCCCACGCGTCCGGCGACGTGGGCCCACCGTAGACCGCGCCAGGGCGCGGAGCGCGGCAGCGCCGACACCCGGCGAGGCGCCCTACGCCGCCTACCGAGTACCCCCTCTCAGCGGGCCGAGCGATGTTCAGTGCGGTTCGGCAGCGCCCTTAAGGGACGCGGGGCTGTGCCGATCTGCGGCTCCGCCGCGTGGGCGCGACCAGCGACAGCGGCGCCGCAGACGAGCGACGACCCATGACGGCACTTCCTGCCCAGCGCCTAGTGCGCGTGCACCTCGTTCGTCGCCGCGATCTTCTTCCACGATTTCGGCTGCTGCGGAGCGGCCGACGCCTTGGCGATCGAGGCGGCCCGCGCCGCCGGTGCGGCCGGCTTCGTCGGCTGGAACAGCCAGGTGTCGAAGAGCGCCGACAGCGACTGCCCGGACACGTCCTCCGCGTACTTCTGGAAGTCGGCGACCGAGGCGTTGCCGTACGCGTACTTCTGCGGCCAGCCCTTCAGGACCGCGAAGAACGCGTCGTCGCCGATCTCGTTCCGCAGCGCCTGGATCGCCAGCGCGCCCCGGTCGTAGACGGCGATGTCGAACTGGTTCTCCGGCCCCGGGTCACCGGGCTTCACCGTCCAGAACGGGTCGTCGGCCGGGTGCGAGTCGTACACGTAGTCCGCGAGTTCCTGCGCGGTGCCCTCGTCCTCGTGCTCGGACCACAGCCACTGCGCGTAGCGCGCGAAGCCCTCGTTGATCCAGATGTCCTTCCAGCCGGACACGGACACCAGGTCGCCGTACCACTGGTGGGCCAGCTCGTGCACGACCACCGACACGTTGGAGCCGTTCGCGAACTGCCGCGGGCTGTAGTACGGCCGGGTCTGCGTCTCCAGCGCGTATCCGGTGGTGGTGTCGGGGACGTACCCGCCGAGCGCGTTGTAGGGGTACGGCCCGAAGTACTCGCTCAGCCAGTCGGCGACCTCCCCGGTCCGCTCGATGCTGGCCCGCGCGGCACCGTCGTTGGCGCCGAGATCCTTGCTGTAGGCGTTGATGACCGGAATCCCGCTCTCGGTCGTCCCGGTCGTGATGTCGAACTTGCCGACGGCCAGCGTCGCGAGATACGTGGCCTGCGGCTTGTCGGAACGCCAGTTCCAGCGGGTCCAGCCGAGGCGTGAACTCGTCGACTGGAGCGTGCCGTTGGAGATGGCCTGGCTGCCGTCCGGCACGAGCACGGACACGTCGTAGGTGGCCTTGTCGAGCGGGTGGTCGTTGCTCGGGAACCACCACCAGGCCGATTCGGGCTCGTTGGCGCCCACCCCGCCGTCCGGGGTGCGGTGCCAGCTGGTGAAGCCGTACGCCTGCTTCGACGACGGCACCCCGCTGTAGCGGACCACGACCGTCACCGAAGTCCCCTTCGGCAACGGCGACTTCGGCGTGATCTCCAGCTCGTGCTCGCCGGACGTGGTGAACGACGCCTTCGCGCCGTTGACCCGCACCTCGGAGACCTCCAGCAGGAAGTCCAGGTCGAAGCGGGACAAGTCCTGTGTGGTGCGGGCCAGTAGGGTGGCCGTGCCCTCCAGCTCGTCCGTCGCGGGCTGGTACTTCAGCCGCAGGTCGTAGTGGGAGACGTCGTATCCGCCGTTGCCGTAGGCCGGGTAGTAGGGGTCGCCGATGCCCGGGGCGCCAGGGGAGTAGCTCGCGGCCGATGCCGGGATCGCCAGCAGGACGGACGCGGCAGCGAGTGCGCCCGGCGCGATGATTCTGCGGTGCACGAAAGCTCCAAGTCGTAGGGGCACGAAGTCTGTTCGAAGCCTATTCATCACCTGTGGACCCGGGCGTGTCCACGCCCCCTCCTGTCACACGATCGCCATTCGGCCGTCATGAGCGACCCCACGCCCCTGCGCGCGTCGAACGGCCCCCTTTTCCACAGGAGTTGACCCATGTACCGTCCGCGCCATGCCGATACGCACGCGCTTCACGATCTGGAGACCGCTCGCGACCGCGGCCACCGCCGCCCTGCTGGCCACGTTCCTCACCCCCGCCGCCGCACAGGCCAAGCCCCGGGAGAGCCAACCCGTCTACTCCTACGCCAACGCCGTACGCGAGGCCGTCTGGGTGGACACCGGCCTCGACGGGGACGGCGACGGCAAGAAGGACCGCGTGGCCGTCGACATCGTCCGCCCCCGCGAACCCGCCCAACAGGGCCGCAAGGTTCCGGTCATCATGGACGCCAGCCCGTACTACTCCTGCTGCGGGCGCGGCAACGAGAGCCAGAAGAAGACGTACGACACCAACGGCAACGTCGTCCAGATGCCGCTGTTCTACGACAACTACTTCGTACCGCGCGGCTACGCCTTCGTCGGCGTCGACCTCGCCGGCACCAACCGCTCCGACGGCTGTGTGGACGTCGGCGGCCGCTCGGACATCCTCTCCGCCAAGGCCGTCGTCGACTGGCTCAACGGCCGCGCCAAGGCGTACACCAGCCGTACGGGCACCACAACGGCCAAGGCCACCTGGACCAACGGCGCGACCGGCATGATCGGCAAGAGCTGGGACGGCACCATAGCCAACGGCGTCGCCGCGACCGGCGTCAAGGGCCTGAAGACGATCGTCCCGATCAGCGCCATCTCCTCCTGGTACGACTACTACTTCCAGCAGGGCGCCCCGCTCTACGACTCCGGCCCCGACTGGCTCTCCGACTACGTCGACAGCCCCGACGCCCGCGCCAAGTGCGCCGCCGTCCAGCAGAAGATCGTCGACGGCGCCCCGCGCACCGGCGACTGGACCGGCTTCTGGACCGAGCGCGACTACGTCAAGGACGCGCGCAAGGTGAAGGCCAGCGTCTTCGCCATCCACGGCCAGCAGGACCTCAACGTCCGCATGAAGCACCTCGGCCAGTGGTGGGACGCGCTCGCCAAGAACGGCGTCGAGCGCAAGATCTGGCTCTCCCAGACCGGCCACGTCGACCCCTTCGACTTCCGCCGCGCCACCTGGGTCGACACCCTGCACCGCTGGTTCGACCACGAACTCCTCGGCTACGACAACGGCATCGACCGCGAGCCGATGGCCGACATCGAACGCCACCCCGACCAGTGGGTGACGTCGAAGGTGTGGCCCCCGCGCGCCACCGCCACCGCCACGCTGCGCCCCGCTCAGGGCACCCAGCCCGGCGTCGGCACCCTCGGCCTCGCCAAGGGCTCCGGCACCGCGACCTTCACCGACAACCCGGCGCTGAGCGAGACCGACTGGGCCGCGCAGATCGACAGCGCCACCCCCGACAAGGCGGGCTTCACCACCGGCGCGCTCACCAAGGACCTGCGCATCTCCGGCTCCTCCAACGTCACCGTCACCGCCACGCCCACCACCTCGACGGCCCACCTCTCCGCCGTCCTCGTGGACCTCGGCCCGAACACCATCCGGGACTACGCGGCGAGCGGCGAGGGCATCAGCACGCTCACCGACCGCACCTGCTGGGGCGTCAGCACCGCGGGTGACAGCGCCTGCTTCAAGGTGACCCAGGCCAAGACCGCCGACGTCGACTACGAGGTCGTCAGCCGCGGCTGGGCCGACCTCGGCACCTACGCGAACCCCGGCAAGGGCGTCCCGCTCACCCCGGGCAAGGCGTACACGATCACCCTCGACCTGGCCGCCACCGACCACGTCGTCCCGGCCGGCCACCGGCTCGCCCTGATCGTCGCGGGCACGGACAAGGACCTGATCGACCCGCCGTCCACCACACCCACCCTCACGCTGGACCTGTCCCGCACGAAGGCGAGGGTCCCGCTGGTCGGCGGCGCCCCGGCCTTCGCGCACGCCACCGACGGCGCCGCCACCGTCGTACCGGAAGGCACGGAACTCGACGGCGTCCAGGCGCCGCGATCCATCCAGCGCGTCCCGGAGTAATCCGACATCGGCTGTTGAAGACCGAGTCATGCGCGGTACCTGTGGTAGGCCGTATCCATGGGTTTCGGGAGAAGGTGCCGCACATGACGGAAGACGTGAAGAAAAGGGGTGGCGGGGAAGGCGTGGCAGGCCTTCCCCGCGACCACACCACCGACCGCGTGGTGTTCGGTGTCACCGCCGTCATCACCGTGGCCTTCGTGATCTGGGGTTCCACGGCGACGGACTCGCTGGAGAGCGTCTCCACGAAGATGCTCAACGGCCTGATCCACAACGGCGGTTGGGCCTTCATGCTGGCCGCCTCCTGCTTCGTCGTCTTCGCGCTGTGGCTCGCGGTCAGCCGCTACGGCCGCATCCACCTCGGCGCCGAGGGCGAGGAGCCCGAGTTCCGCACGGTGTCGTGGGTCGCCATGATGTTCAGCGCGGGCATGGGCATCGGACTGATGTTCTACGGCGTGAGTGAACCCCTCGCCCACTACACGAGCCCGCCGCCGGGCACGAACCCCGCCGACTCCGGTGACCGCATGGAGACGGCGATGGCGACCACCCTCTTCCACTGGACGCTGCATCCCTGGGCGATCTACGCGGTGGTCGGCCTCGGCATCGCCTACAGCACCTACCGCAAGCGCCGCCGCCAGACCATCAGCGCGGTGTTCACCCCGCTCATCGGGGAGCGGCACGCCGAGGGCGGCGTCGGCCGGGTCATCGACATCCTCGCGATCATCGCCACCATCTTCGGCTCCGCGGCCTCCCTCGGGCTCGGCGCGCTCCAGATCGGCTCCGGGTTCCAGGAGCTGGACTGGATGGACGACGTCAGCACCGGACTGCTCGTCGCGATCATCGCCGTGCTCACCCTGGCCTTCGTCGCCTCGGCCGTCTCGGGCGTCGAGAAGGGCATCCAGTGGCTGTCCAACACCAACATGGTGCTCGCCCTGATCCTCGCCGTGTTCGTGTTCGTCGCCGGGCCCACGATCATTGTCCTCGACCTGCTGCCCACCTCGATCTTCTCCTACCTCGGCGACCTTCCCCAGCTCGCCGGCCGCACCGAGGCGAGCGGCGGCAAGGGCGTCGCCGACTGGCTCGGCAGCTGGACCGTCTTCTACTGGGCCTGGTGGATCTCCTGGACGCCGTTCGTCGGCATGTTCATCGCCCGCATCAGCCGCGGCCGCACCATCCGCCAGTTCGTCGGCGGCGTCATCCTCGTCCCCAGCACGGTCAGCCTCATCTGGTTCGCCGTCTTCGGCGGTACGGCGATGAAGCTGAAGGAGGGCGGCGCGCTCGCCGGCGAGGACACCCCCGAGGGCCAGCTCTTCGGTGTGCTCCAGGAGTTCCCCATCGCCACCGCCACCAGCCTGCTCGTCATGATCCTGGTCGGCATCTTCTTCGTCTCGGGCGCCGACGCCGCCTCCATCGTGATGGGCACCCTCTCCCAGAAGGGCGCCCTCGAACCCGGCCGGTTCGTCGTGGTGTTCTGGGGCATCGTCACCGGCGCCGTCGCCGCCATCATGCTGCTCGTCGGCAGCGGCCAGGGCGACGCCCTCACCGGCCTGCAGAACCTCACGATCCTCGCCGCCGCGCCCTTCGTCCTCGTGATGATCGGCATGTGCGTCGCCCTCATGCGCGACCTGCGCCGCGACCCGGTCATCGTGCGCGGCGAGATGGGCTCCGAGGCCGTCGAACTCGCCGTGATCGAGGGCCACAGGAAGTACGACGGCGACTTCGAGATCAAGGTCGGCCCGGGAGCGGGCACGGAGACGGAGGGCGACCCACTGGGTCACGACCACGGCTGATCAGGAGGTTCAGGCGGAGGCCGCCAGCCCCGCGGCCTCCTCCGCACACCCCCACGCCACCGTCACACCCGCCCCGCCGTGCCCGTAGTTGTGCACCAACACCCGCCCGTCCGACAGGAGTTCACGCTCCAGCCGGACCGCGTCCCGCGCCGGCCGCAGCCCCACCCGATGCCCCAGCACCCGCGCCCCCGCGATCTCCGGCCGCAGCGCCGCACACCGCCGTACGATCGCCTCGGCCACGGCCGGATCCGGCTCCGTCGACCACGCGTCCTCGACCGCCGTGCCGCCCAGCAGCAGCCGCCCGGGCTGCGGGAAGAAGTACGCCATCTCCCCGTCGGCCCCCGTCGACACCACCCACGTCCGGATGCCCGGGTTCTCCACCACGACCAACTGCCCCCGCACCGGCACCACGGACGCGTCCGCCGCCAGCTCACGCGCCCCGAGCCCCGTGCAGTTGACCACCACGGGCGCCTCGACCTCCTTCAGATCGGACACCGTACGCGTCTCGACCACCCCTCCCGCGGCCGTGAACCGCCGCCGCAGCCACGGCAGATGGGCCGCCATGTCGACCAGCGGCAATCGCGCCCACAGCCCGGTCCCGGCGTACTCCTCGGAGGTGACCGCCCGCAGTCCGGGCAGCCGGGTGGTCAGCCAGTCGAACCCGTCGTCCAGCTCCTCCTCGCCCAGTACCCCTTCGACCATGCGTACGCCGGTACGGTCCGGGTCCGCCGCCAGCTGCTCGTACACGTCCAGCGAGCGCAGCGCCCACGCCCGCGCCGCCGCGACCGGCCTGATCCGGTACGGCCACCACAGCGCCCCGGCAACCGCCGAGGTGGTCCGCTCGACGGGATCCCGCGTCCACACCCGCACCCGGCGCCCGCGCTCGGCCAGCACCACGGCCGTCGTCAGCCCGATCACGCCCCCGCCGACCACCACGACTTCACCGCTCAGCTCACTCTCCACGGCCGAAACGTAGCGGAATGTGTCATGCCGTGCTCAGAGGGCGCTTGCTGCGGGAATACTCGCAGCATGTCTGCCGAGTACGCGACCTTCGGCCTGGCACCGGCGATGCGTGCCGGTGGCGTCCTCGTCAACGGTGACTACCAAGTCCACCGCGACTTCGTGGACTTCATCGTCGACGGACGACCGTTGCTCTTCCAGCTCTCCGACCTCGACGCCGTCTCCCCACTCGCCTCGGACGTACCACCCTCGATCTTCACCGCCCAGGTCCGCAGCCTCCTGCTGGAGACGGAGGCCCCGCTTCCGGGCGGGCGCTATGTCATCTACGGCTGCCCCGAGTGCGAGGACCTCGCCTGCGGCGCCGTCACCGCCGTCATCGAGAAGGAGGGCACCGACTACATCTGGCGGGACTTCGCCTGGCAGACCGACGAACGGGCCGACCTGGAGCTCAACGGCTACCACGGCATCGGACCCTTCCGGTTCCGCGGCACCGACTACCGCGCCGCCCTCGACTCCCTGCTCACCTCCGCCACCGCGAGCCCACGCCGCCGCGTCCTGCTGATCGGCGCCCGCGTCGCCCTGCTGGCCAAGCTCGCCGCCGCCCTGCGCACCATCGGCATCGGCGCCGACATCGCCCACGACGCCGACGGCGTCCCCGCCGACGAACTGCGCGGCTACGGAGCCGTCGCCTTCGGCCGGGCGATCGGCGAGGAGGAACGTGCCGCCGTGCGCCGCGCCTTCGACCGCGCCGGCGTGGAGGTGACGTACGTGAACGGACTCGCCCCGATCGTCCCCCTCCTCGTCGCCCAGATCGAACACGCCCTCGACCGCAGCCCCGAGGAACAGCGCCGGCTGACCCGCCTGGTCGCCGCCGACGGCGAGGCGGGCGTCGAGGTCACCTCGCCCTGCCGGGTACGCCTCACCGCGTACCGGCTCGACCGGCTCTTCCGCACCCACGCCCAGGAGGTCTTCGACGGCGTCCTGGAGGCGGGCCGGCACCGGATCGCCCTGGACGCCAGGGCGGTGAAGGGGGAGGCGTTCGTGGTGGCGCGGACGGCGGGGAGCGTGCTGGTGGAGGCGATGGCGCACTGACGGGCGGCTCGGGAGAGCCGCTGACCAGCCGGGGCGCACCGGCCGGCCGTCTGGGGGAGCGACTGCCCAGCCGGGGCGGACCGACCGGCCGTCTGGGGGAGCCGCTGACCAGCCGGGGCGGACCGACCGGCCGCCTGGGAGAGCCACTGCCTGGCCGGGGCGGACCGACCGGCCGCCCTCGCTAAAATCGATCCCCTGATGACTGCCACCCTCGTCGCCAAGAACCTCGCCGCCGGCCACGGCGACCGCTCCCTGTTCACCGGGCTCGACCTCGTCGTCGCGCCCGGTGACGTCATCGGGCTGGTCGGCGCCAACGGCGCGGGCAAGTCCACGCTGCTCAGGCTGCTCGCCGGGCTGACCGCACCGGAGGAGGGCGAGCTCAGGCTCTCCCCGCCGACCGCGACCGTCGGCCACCTCCCGCAGGAACCGGAGCGCCGCCCCGGCGAGACGATCCGCGCCTTCCTGGCCCGCCGCACCGGCGTCGCCGAGGCCCAGCGGCTCATGGACGAGGCGACCCAGGCGCTCGTCGACGGCGCCCCCGGCGCGGACGACGCCTACGCCACCAGCCTGGAGCGCTGGCTCGACCTCGGCGGCGCGGACCTCGACGAACGCGCCGAGGAGATCGCCGACTCCCTCGGCCTGGCCGTGGACCTCGACCAGCCGATGACCTCCCTGTCCGGCGGCCAGGCGGCCCGCGCCGGCCTCGCCTCCCTGCTCCTGTCCCGCTACGACGTCTTCCTCCTCGACGAGCCCACCAACGACCTCGACCTCGACGGCCTGGAGCGACTGGAGCGCTTCGTCAGCGGCCTGCGCGCCGGCACCGTCGTCGTCAGCCACGACCGTGAGTTCCTCACCCGCACGGTCACCAAGGTCCTCGAACTCGACCTCGCCCAGGGACAGATCAACCTCTACGGCGGTGGCTACGAGGCCTATCTGGAGGAGCGCGAGGTGGCCCGCCGGCACGCCCGCGACGACTACGAGGAGTACGCCGACAAGAAGGCGGCCCTCCAGGATCGCGCCCAGATGCAGCGCTCCTGGATGGACAAGGGCGTCAAGAACGCGCGCCGCAAGGCGAACAACGACAACGACAAGATCGGCCGCAAGTTCCGCAGCGAGGCCAGCGAGAAGCAGGCCGCGAAGGCCCGCCAGACCCAGCGCATGATCGAACGCCTCGACGTGGTCGACGAACCCCGCAAGGAGTGGGAACTGCGCATGGAGATCGCGTCGGCCCCGCGCTCGGGGTCGGTCGTGGCCACCCTGCGCGACGCGGAGGTGCGGCGCGGCGACTTCACGCTGGGCCCGGTCTCCCTCCAGATCGACTGGGCGGACCGGGTGGCGGTCACGGGCGCGAACGGCGCCGGCAAGTCGACCCTGCTCGCGGCCCTCCTCGGCCGCGTCCCCGTCGACAGTGGCACGGCCTCCCTCGGCTCCGGTGTCCTGGTCGGCGAGGTCGACCAGGCCCGCAAGCTCTTCCACGGCGAGGAGACGCTGCTGGACGCCTTCGGCGCGGCCGTCCCCGACCCGGAACCGGCCGAAGTGCGCACGCTGCTGGCCAAGTTCGGCCTGAAGGCGGACCACGTCCTGCGCTCGGCGGCCACGCTGTCACCGGGCGAGCGCACGCGTGCGGCACTGGCACTGCTCCAGGGCAGAGGCGTCAACCTCCTGGTCCTGGACGAGCCGACGAACCACCTGGACCTACCGGCCATCGAGCAGTTGGAACAGGCCCTGGACGCCTACGAGGGCACGCTGCTGCTGGTCACCCACGACCGCAGGATGCTGGACGCGGTGAGGGTGACGCGCCGCCTGGAGGTCAGTCAAGGCAAGGTGACCGAAACGCCGTAAGGGGCGCGGGGAACTGCGCGACCAGCCACAACCGGCCCGCAGTTCCCCACCAACCGCTACCGCCCCTTTTTCTTCGGGTCCAACAGCCCCGCACGCCGAAGCGCGTCGGCCATCGCGCCGTTGGCAGGCGGAGCCTGGCGCTGCTGCTGGCGCTGCTGAGGCGGTCGCCCACCGCCGCGCTGCCGACGCTCACCCCCGCCACCCTGACCCTGCTGCCCCTGCGGAGCCTTCTCGTCATCGAGCCGCAGCGTCAACGAGATCCGCTTCCGCGGAATGTCGACGTCCAGCACCTTCACCTTGACGATGTCACCCGGCTTGACCACATCCCGCGGGTCCTTCACGAACGTCTTCGACAGCGCCGACACATGCGCCAGCCCGTCCTGATGGACACCGACGTCGATGAACGCCCCGAACGCGGCCACGTTCGTCACGACGCCCTCCAGGATCATCCCGGGGGCCAGGTCGGAGATCTTCTCGACGCCCTCCTTGAAGGTGGCCGTCTTGAACGCGGGCCGCGGGTCACGCCCCGGCTTCTCCAGCTCCTTGAGGATGTCCGTCACGGTCGGCAGACCGAACGTCTCGTCCACGAACTCCTGCGGCCGCAGCGAGCGCAGCACGCCCGTGTTGCCGATGAGGGACGCGACCTCCTGGCCGGAGGTCTTCACCATGCGCCGGACGACCGGGTACGCCTCCGGGTGGACGCTGGACGCGTCCAGCGGGTCGACACCGTCGCGGATGCGGAGGAAGCCCGCGCACTGCTCGTAGGCCTTGGGGCCGAGCCGCGCCACCTTCTTCAGCTCCGTACGGGACTTGAAGGGGCCGTTGGCGTCGCGGTGGGAGACGATGTTCTCGGCGAGCCCGGAGGTGATGCCGGAGACGCGGGCGAGCAGCGGGGCGGACGCGGTGTTCACGTCCACGCCGACGCCGTTCACACAGTCCTCCACCACCGCGTCCAGCGAACGCGACAGCTTCACCTCGGACAGGTCGTGCTGGTACTGGCCGACGCCGATCGACTTCGGGTCGATCTTCACCAGCTCGGCCAGCGGGTCCTGGAGCCGGCGCGCGATGGAGACCGCGCCGCGCAGCGACACGTCCATGTCGGGCAGCTCCTGGGAGGCGAACGCGGAGGCCGAGTACACCGACGCGCCCGCCTCGGACACCATCACCTTGGTGAGCTTCAGCTCCGGGTGCTTGGTGATGAGTTCACCGGCGAGCTTGTCGGTCTCGCGGGACGCCGTGCCGTTGCCGATCGCGATCAGCTCGACCGAGTGCCGGGCGGCGAGCACGGCCAGCTTGGCGAGCGCCTCGTCCCACTTGTTGGCCGGGACGTGCGGGTAGATGACGTCCGTGGCGACGACCTTGCCGGTGGCGTCGACGACGGCGACCTTCACACCCGTACGGAAGCCCGGGTCGAGGCCCAGCGTCGCGCGCGTGCCGGCCGGGGCGGCGAGCAGCAGGTCGCGGAGGTTCTTCGCGAACACGTCGACCGCCTCGTCCTCGGCGGCCGTGCGCAGCCGCAGCCGCAGGTCGATGCCGAGATGCACGAGGATGCGGGTGCGCCAGGCCCAACGGACGGTGTCCTTCAGCCACTTGTCGCCGGGGCGGCCGCGGTCGGCGATGCCGAACTTGTGGGCGACGATCCCCTCGTAGGACGAAGGACCGTCCGTGGGCTCCTCGGGCTCCAGGACGAGGTCGAGGACGTCCTCCTTCTCGCCGCGCAGCATCGCCAGGACGCGGTGCGAGGGCAGCTCCTTGAACGGCTCGGAGAAGTCGAAGTAGTCGGCGAACTTGGCGCCCGCCTCCTCCTTGCCGTCCTTCACCTTCGCGGCGAGGCGCCCGCGCACCCACATGCGCTCGCGCAGTTCACCGATCAGGTCGGCGTCCTCCGAGAAGCGCTCGGTGAGGATCGCGCGGGCGCCGTCCAGCGCGGCCTGCGGGTCGGCGACGCCCTTGTCGGCGTCGACGAACGCGGCGGCCGCGGCGAGCGGGTCGACCGTCGGGTCGCCGAGCAGGCCCTCCGCGAGCGGTTCGAGCCCGGCCTCGCGCGCGATCTGTGCCTTGGTGCGCCGCTTGGGCTTGAAGGGCAGGTAGATGTCCTCCAGGCGCGCCTTGGTCTCGGCGCCCCGGATCTGCGCCTCCAGCTCCTCGGTGAGCTTGCCCTGCTCACGCACCGAGTCGAGGATCGCCGTCCGCCGCTCCTCCAGCTCCCGCAGATAGCGCAGCCGCTCCTCGATGGTGCGCAGCTGCGCGTCGTCGAGCATCTCGGTCGCTTCCTTGCGGTAGCGGGCGATGAAGGGCACCGTCGAACCGCCGTCGAGCAGCTCCACGGCGGCCTTGACCTGCCGCTCCCGTACGCCGAGCTCCTCGGCGATCCTTCCTTCGATGGATCCAACGCCGATGGGGGTGCCTGTCGTCACGATCCCGTACCGCCTTCTCACTGAGGTTGCGCGGCAATTGTGGCAGGTGGCACGGACACCCGGGGATCAGGGCGCGGCCATCAGGCCCGGCGACTGCGGGTGGAACCCGAGGCTCCGCCGAAGAGCCGGGCCAGGGCGCGGAAGGGCAGCGTCACGACGGTGGCGATGGCGCCGCCGATCTGGCGCAGTACATCAGCGATGGCACGGAACACGGGGGTCTCCTTTCCCGTCCGGCCACGGTGACCGGACAGCCCCCGGGTACCTCACCCGTGCCCTGCCATGCCCTGGTCTCAGCCTTTACCGATCAGATCCGCCGGATAAGCCCCCGCCGCCACGGCCGCCCGTGCGAACCCGGTGCCGAGTTCCGTCAGGCGTGCCACGCCCTCCGCGCCCAGGTGTTCGTACGGTGCCCGGTCCAGGCGGTCCGTCATGTCCTCGATCTCCTCGCGGAGCGCCACGCCCCGCCCGGTCAGCTCGCCCGCCTCGTCCAGCAGCCCCCGGTCCCGGAGCCGGCCGCTCGCCGCGTCCCACTCCTCCTGGGTCCAGCCACGGGTCGTGAAGATCCACTTCGGGGTCATGCCCCGGCCGGTCGCGGTGTGCGTGACCAGGGCCTCCAGTCCGTCCAGCCCTGCCGCCAGCAGCGCCGCGAGGTGTCCGTCGCCCCGGTGCTCGCGCAGCAGGGTCGTGGCGTGGAAGTACGCCAGGTGCGGTTCCTCGGGCACCGGCAGGTCCGCGTGCGCCGCGTACAGCGGGCGGCCACTGCGCGAACAGGCCTCGGCGGCCCGCAGCGCCAGCTCCGCGGCCTCCGCGATCTCCGGGGACGTCACCGTCTCCGCGCCGAGCAGCCGTCTGAGGGACGCGTCCACGGCACGCGCGCGTGCCGTGAGCACGGCCTCCGGCGAGGCGATCGACCACACCGCCGGGACATGCCGGGCGACCAGCTCGTGCTTGTAGTTGTAGAAGGCCGCCGTCACCGCCCCGGCCGCCACCGGGCCCATCGCGGCGGCCCGCACCGCGAAGTTGACGGCGCGGGGGTGGGTGATCCCGATCCCCGCCAGTTCCGCGTCCGTCTCGGGCGCGAAGTAGGACGTGGCGTGCAGGGAGTTGAGCACGTTGTGACAGCGGCGGCCGGACCGCGACGCAAGGGCGGCAGAAGTCATGCCCGGCAGGTTACCAACCGCTTGGTACGTCGCCCGTGGCCTGGCGGGCCATGGCAGGAAAGGTGGGGTGCTCGTCATTGCGGCCATCCCGTGCCCCGCCAAGAATCGACGGTATGACGCAGCGAACCGTCCTCGTCGTCCTCTTCGACGACGTGCAGAGCCTTGATGTCACCGGCCCCCTGGAGGTGTTCGCCGGGGCCGAGAGCCACACGCCGGGCACCTACCGCATCCGTACCGCCTCCCTGGACGGCGCCGCCGTGCGCACCTCCAGCGGCCTGACCCTCGTACCGGATCTCGCCCTCCCCGACGCCCCCGTCCCGCACACCCTTCTCGTCCCGGGCGGGCAGGGCACCCGCGGCCCCGACCCCCGCCTCACCGACTGGCTGCGTGAGAACGGGCCGCGTGCCGAGCGGCTGGTCTCGGTGTGCACCGGCGCGATCCTGCTCGCCGCGGCGGGCCTCCTGGACGGTCACCGCGTCACCACCCACTGGGCGTACAGCGACACGCTCGCCCGCGACCATCCGGCCGTCGACGTCGAACCCGATCCGATCTACATCCGGGACGGCCGCGTCGCCACCTCCGCCGGAGTCACCGCCGGCATCGACTTGGCCCTCGCCCTCGTGGAGGAGGACCTGGACCGGGACGTCGCCCTGACCATCGCCCGCCACCTGGTCGTCTTCCTCCGCCGACCCGGCAACCAGGCCCAGTTCAGCGCCCAGTTGGCCACCCAGACCGCGCGGCGCGAGCCGCTGCGCGAGGTCCAGCAGTGGATCACCGAGCACCCGGACGGCGACCTCGGCGTCGAGTCCCTCGCCGCCCGCGCCCGGCTCTCCCCACGCCACTTCGCCCGCGCCTTCCGGGCCGAGACCGGCACGACCCCTGGCCGCTACGTCGACCGGGTCCGCCTCGAACACGCCCGGCGCCTGCTGGAGGACACCACCGACGGCGTCGAGGAGATCTCCCGCGCCAGCGGCTACGGCACCCCCGAGGCCATGCGCCGCGCCTTCGTCAGAACCCTCGGCGCGTCACCGGCCGAGTACCGCCGCCGGTTCCACCCGGTACCGGCCCACTGAAGGGAGCACCGCCATCACCACGCAGATCGCCATCGTCCTCTTCGACCGCTTCACCGCCCTCGACGCCGTCGGCCCCTACGAGACCCTCGGCCGGCTCCCCGACGCGGAGACCGTCTTCGTCGCCGAGCGGACCGGACCGGTGCGCACCGACACCGGGAACCTCGCCATCACCGCCGACAAGTCCCTGGCCGAGGTGCCGCACCCCGACATCGTCGTCGTCCCCGGCGGGCCGGGGCAGACCCCGCAGATGGAGAACCCGGTGCTGCTCGACTGGCTGCGTGCCGCGGACGCCGGCAGCACCTGGACGACCTCGGTGTGCACCGGCTCCCTGCTGCTGGCCGCCGCCGGACTGCTGGAGGGGCGTCGCGCGACCTCGCACTGGCTGGCCCTGGACTTCCTGAAGGAGTTCGGCGCCGAGCCCACGGGGGAGCGGGTCGTCCTCGACGGCAAGTACGTCACCGCGGCCGGCGTCTCCTCCGGCATCGACATGGGCCTCACCCTGCTCGGCCGGATCGCCGGCGACGAACACGCCCAGGCCGTCCAGCTGTTGACCGAGTACGACCCGCGGCCGCCCTACGACGCCGGCTCGCCGGAGAAGGCCCCGGCCCACCTCGTCGAGGAGTTCCGCACCAAGAGCCGCTTCATCCTCACGTAGGTCTCACCCGGACGTCGTCCAGGTGAAGCGCGGCTGCCTGCGCTCCAGGAACGCGGCGACGCCCTCCGCGGTGTCGCCGCTGCCGCGTGCCTGCTCCACCCAGTGACCGTCCCGGTCCGTGAGCCCGCCCGCGAACTCCTTCGCCGCCGCCTGCGTCAACTGCGAGCGGGACACCAGGATCCGGGTGAACTCGGCCACCCGCTTGTCCAGTTCACCCTCCGGCAGCACCTCGTCGACGAGCCCGGTGCGCAGCGCACGCTCCGCGTCGATCAACTCGCCCGAGAACAACAGGTACTTGGCGGCGGCCGGCCCCACCAGCGCCACCAACCGCCGCGTGGAGGACGCCGGATACACGATCCCCAACTTGGCCGGCGTCACCCCGAACAGCGCGCCCTCCTCCGCGAACCGCAGATCACAGGCCGCCGCGAGCTGCGCGCCACCGCCCACACAGTGCCCCCGGATCGCCGCCAACGTCGGCTTCGGGAACGCCGCGAGCGCCTCCTCGGCCGCGACCGCCAGCCCCTGCGCCTCCTCCGGCGACTCCCGCAGCGTGGAGATGTCGGCCCCCGCGCAGAACGTCCCGCCCGCACCGGTCAGCACCAGCGCCCGTACGTCCGGATCGGCGGCCAGCGTGCCGAGCAGCGGCGGCAGCGACCGCCACATCGCGGCCGTCATGGCGTTGCGCTTGGCCGGGTGGCGGATGACGACGGTGGCGACCGAGTCGGTCACGCGGTGCTGCAACTGGGGCTCCATGGCCGGATGCTAACCGCACCCGCCGACCGTACGATCGGGGAGGGGCCCCGGGCGAGGAGGCGCCGATGGCGAGCGACGGCAAGGGCACGAGCGAGACCGCGAAACTGCGCCGCGGGTTCGGCTGGATCGCCGCACTCGGCGTGATCCTGGTCGTCGCCGGACTCGTCGGCCTCATCTACACCGGCGTGGCCACCCTCACCTCGATGCTCCTGTTCGGCTGGCTGCTGCTCATCGGCGGCATCGTGGGGCTGCTGCACGCGATCCAGGCCCGCGGCACCAACTTCTTCTGGCTCGGCGTGGTCGTCGCCGCCCTGAACATCGCGGCCGGCGTGGTCGTCATCCGCAGGCCCGAGGCGGCGGCCGAGGCGCTGACCATGTTCGCCGCGCTCCTCTTCCTGACCGGCGGGGTGTTCCGGCTGGTCGGCAGCCTGGTGGTACGGGGACCGCAGTTCGGCTGGACGCTGGTGCAGGGCGCCTTCGGGCTGCTCCTCGGCATCCTCGTGCTGGCCTCCTGGCCGAGCAGCAGCAAGTACGTCATCGGCTGCTTCTTCTCCCTCGCGCTCCTCTTCGACGGTCTCGGCCTGATCGCCACCGGCTACGGCGGCCGGCGCATCGTCGGCATGGTCTCGGACCGGCTCGCCGCCGAGGACGACGCACGGAGCGGAACGAGCGGGTCGCCCGCCAAACCCGTACAACCCGAATAGTTCGCAAACGCGGCACAACCGGGGCAGGAGCGATCCCGTATGTGCCCGGATCTTGCGTGGGTGGTCGCAAACGCTCGATACCTGCTGACTTCTGTTCAGTCATCCGGGGTGGAGCGGTGCGTTACCAACACTCGACGTGTGGTGACAATCGAGCGCGAGGGTGGCGACCGGACGATGGAGAACCACGGGCGCGGGTCAGGCCCGCGCCCACCAGGCGGCGCGGATCCGCACCCGCTGCCTTACGAGGGCGTCTGGCGGTTCACCGCCCCCGCCGTGGACGCCTCGGTCCCGCAGGCACGGCACGCGGTACGGGATCTGCTGCTGCGACAGGGGGTGCCGGTCTCGGACGAGCTCGTGCAGGGGCTCCTGCTGATCGTCTCCGAGCTGGTCACCAACGCGGTGCGGCACGCGGCCCTGCTGTCGCCGATGCTCGCCGTTGAGGTGGCCGTCGGCGCCGAGTGGGTGCGGGTGTCCGTCGAGGACAACCACCCCTACCGCCCGACCGCCCTGGAGGCCGACCACAGCGGCGAGGGCGGGCGGGGACTGCTGCTGGTGCGCGAGGTCACGCGCGAGGCGGGCGGCGTGTGCGACGTGGAGCACACGGCGAACGGCGGCAAGGTGATCTGGGCCGCCCTGCCGCTCGCGTCCGTGCGGGTGCCGTAGCAGGCGCTACCAGCGGGTGCCGTGTAGGAGCCGCTACCAGCCGACGTTCGGGCCGGTCAGCTCCCGCACCGCGGGCCGGGCCGCGTCCAGGACCGTCATGAACCAGGCCGAGAAGGTGTCCTTCGCGTGCCGCTCGGCCAGCTCGGCCGGCGTCACGAAGGCCGTCGCGCCGATCTCCTCCGGGTCGGGGCGCAGCGGTGCCTGCACCATGCCGACGAAGAGGTGGTTGTACTCCTGCTCCACCAGGCCCGATTCCGGGTCCGGGTGGTTGTAGCGCACCGTGCCCGCCTCCGCGAGCAGCGACGGGGAGGCGCCCAGCTCCTCGTACGTCCGCCGGGCCGCCGCCGCGAACGGGGCCTCGCCCGGGTAGGGGTGGCCGCAGCAGGTGTTGGACCACACGCCGGGGGAGTGGTACTTGCCCAGCGCCCGCTGCTGGAGCAGCAGTCGGCCCTGCTCGTCGAAGAGGAACACGGAGAAGGCGCGGTGCAGTTGCCCGGGTGGCTGATGGGCGGCGAGCTTCTCCGCGGTGCCGATCGTGACGCCGTCCTCGTCGACCAGTTCCAGCAGAATCGGGTCAGCGGTGCCGTTCGACGAACTGTGCGTCGCGGTGGCAGGTGTGATCGGCATACCCATCCTTCGCATCGGTCTTACGCGCCCCAAGTGTGCCGTACGGACACGACACTCCCGGCCGTTGATCGTGCCCGGCGCGGCGGACGGGGAACCGTCCGGCGCGGCGCTGTGAGGTCAAGGACGCAACCCTGCACCGGATCGCTGCATTCCGTCCACCGCGGGATGTAGGCGGACTTACCGGACGTTCAGTGGCACAGTCGCGCCTCGTGCTCCGCGTGCCCGCCGGGCTCCAGCTGGAAGGTGCAGTGCTCCACGTCGAAGTGGTCGCCGAGACAGCCCTGGAGCTCGTGGAGCATCTTCTCGTGGCCGATCGCGTTCAGGACGTCGGAGCGCACCACCACGTGCGCGGAGAGCACCGGCATCCCGGAGGTGATGGTCCAGGCGTGCAGGTCGTGGACGTCCTCGACGCCGTCCAGGGCCAGGACGTGCGCCCGCACCTCGTCCATGTCGACGTTCTCGGGGGCCGCCTCCAGGAGCACGTCGAGGGTCTCGCGCAGCAGCCTCCAGGTGCGGGGGACGATCATCAGGCCGATGACGAGCGAGGCGATCGGGTCGGCGGCCTGCCAGCCCGTGGTCAGGATCACCACCGCCGAGATGATCACCGCGAGCGAGCCGAGTGCGTCCGCCGCGACCTCCAGGAACGCGCCCCGGACGTTCAGGCTGTCCTTCTGGCCGCGTACCAGCAGGGACAGCGAGATCATGTTCGCGACCAGACCGATCGCGCCGAACACGATGGTCAGCCCGCCCTCGGTGCCGGCGGGCGTGATGAACCGCTGGATCGCCTCGTACAGGACGTACCCGCCGACGCAGAGCAGCAGCAGACAGTTGGCGAGCGCCGCGAGGATCTCGGCGCGGGCGTACCCGAAGGTGCGCTTCCCGCTCGGCGGGAGACCCGCGAAGTGGATCGCCATCAGCGCCATGCCGAGGCCCAGTCCGTCCGTCGCCATGTGCGCCGCGTCCGCGACCAGCGCGAGCGAGTCCGCCATGATGCCGCCGACGATCTCGACCACCATGACGGTGAGCGTGATCGACAGGGCCACCCGCAGCCTGCCGCGGTACGCCGCGGTCGCCGTACCGCCGGCCGGCGCATGCGAGTGCGCGTGCCCGTGATCGTGCCCTGCCCCCATGGAAGCCGCCTCCTGTGATCGCCGCCTGGCTTCACAGTGAACTACGGGTGGGGGGTATCGGGCAACGCGGCACTGAACACCGTTGTCATGTGCCCTGACCTGCGTAAACGAAGCGCAGGTCAGGGCAGCCTCAGTTACTTGCCGTGATGCAGCTGCCAGCCGGCCCACGCCGACTCGATCATCTCCCGCACCCCGCGCCGGGCCCTCCAGCCGAGCTCCCGGGCGGCCAGCTCGGCCGAGGCGACCGAGACCGGCGCGTCACCGGGGCGCCGGGGCTCGACGACGGCTTCCCGCCGGTCGCCGGTGACCTCGCCGATGACCGTGACCAGCTCCCGAACGGAGACACCCGCGCCGCGCCCGATGTTGACGGTCAGGTCGCCGTCGCGGTCCCCGACCCGTCGCGCGGCCGCGAGATGTGCCTCGGCCAGGTCGGCGACATGGATGTAGTCGCGGACGCAGGTGCCGTCCGGCGTCGGATAGTCGTCGCCGAAGATCCGCGGGGCGTCGTCCCGGGTGAGCCGGTCGAAGACCATCGGCACGATGTTGAAGACACCCGTGTCGGCCAGCTCGGGCGCCGCGGCCCCCGCCACGTTGAAGTAGCGCAGACATACGGTGGAGATCCCGTGCGCCTGCCCGGCGGCCCGCACCAGCCACTCGCCGGTGAGCTTCGTCTCGCCGTACGGGTTCACGGGGGCGCACGGCGTGTCCTCCGTGATGAGCCCCGCGTCCGGATTGCCGTACACGGCCGCCGACGAGGAGAACACGAACCGGCCGACACCGGCCTCGGCGACCGCCTCCAGGAGCGTCGCCAGACCGCCGACGTTCTCCTGGTAGTAGCGCGTCGGCTGCGCCACCGACTCGGCGACCTGCTTGCGCGCGGCCAGGTGCACCACCCCGGTCACGTCGTGCTCCGCGAGGACCCGCTTCAGCAGCCCGGCGTCGAGCGACGACCCCCGCACCAGCGGTACGTCCGCCGGGAGCCGCGCGGGAACCCCGGCCGAGAGGTCGTCCAGCGCGAGGACGCGCTCACCGGCCTCCGTCATGGCCCGCGCCACATGGGCCCCTATGTATCCCGCTCCGCCTGTGATCAGCCATGTCATGGTCGCCCACCCTATGCCGAGGCCGGGACGGCCGACGCTATGTCCCAGATGCCCGATCCTGCGGGACGCGGTTTGTGGGCGGGGCCCGTGATCGCCCATGATGATCGCGGCAAAGGCCGGGGGAGCCGCCGTCGATCGGCCCGTGAACGGGCGGTGAACGCGGGCTTCCCGGCATCCGATAGCCTCTGCCGACATGCCGCCCGGCCGTCACCGGCAAGGGGCGCCCCCACCGTGTACTCGCCGGCGTGCAGACGTCGGCACCCAGGGAGTGAGTTCGGTTGTCGACCGCCATCCTCACCGGTCAGCCGGTCCCCGGATCGTCGATCGAGGGCGATCTGCGGTCCCTCGGCTTCGACGTCCGGACCGCCACCGACGCCGCCGAGACCGAGACGCTCCTCGCCCAGGTGCCCGCTGACCAACGCGTCGCCGTCGTCGACGCCGGCTTCGTCGGCCACCTGCACGCCCTGCGCCTGGGCCTGACCGACCCGCGCTTCCCGCTCGCCGCGATCCCCGGCGCCGTCACCGCCCAGCCGGCCGGCCGCCAGGCCCTGACCCGCGCGATGGCCCGGGAGAACAGCGCCGGCGGCGGTACGGCGGTCGCCGTCGACCACCTCGCCGACCGCGTCGTCGCCGCGCTGGACGCGGACGACGCCGGCGTCCACCACCCCGAGCTCGGCAGCCTGGTCGCCGTCGTCCCGGCCGACCCGCAGGCCCGCAACGAGGCACGGCAGGCCGTCGCCGCCGTCGACGACGAAGCCGTACGCCTGAAGTCGGCCGTGAAGTCCCGCGACGGCTTCTTCACCACGTACTGCATCAGCCCGTACTCCCGCTACATCGCCCGCTGGTGCGCCCGCCGGGGCCTGACCCCGAACCAGGTCACCACCGCCTCCCTGATCACCGCCCTCATCGCGGCGGCCTGCGCGGCCACCGGCACCCGCGGCGGCTTCGTCGCGGCGGGCGTCCTGCTGATCGCCTCCTTCGTCCTCGACTGCACCGACGGCCAGCTCGCCCGCTACTCCCTCCAGTACTCCACGCTCGGCGCCTGGCTGGACGCCACCTTCGACCGGGCCAAGGAGTACGCCTACTACGCGGGCCTCGCGCTGGGAGCGGCCCGCGGCGGCGACGACGTATGGGCGCTCGCGCTCGGCGCGATGGTCCTCCAGACCTGCCGGCACGTCGTCGACTTCTCCTTCAACGAGGCCAACCACGACGCCACCGCCAACACCAGCCCCACCGCCGCCCTCTCCGACAAGCTCGACAGCGTCGGCTGGACGGTGTGGATACGGCGCATGATCGTGCTGCCGATCGGCGAGCGCTGGGCGATAATCGCGGTCCTCACGGCGCTGACCACCCCCCGCATCACCTTCTACGCGCTCCTCATCGGCTGCGCGTTCGCGGCGACCTACACCACGGCGGGCCGGGTGCTGCGCTCGCTGACCCGCAAGGCCCAGCGCACGGACCGGGCGGCGAAGGCGCTGGCGGACCTGGCGGACAGCGGGCCGCTGGCCGAACTGCTCACCCGGGGCCTGCCCGACAAGGTCCACGGTCTGGCGCCGCTGAACGCGGCCTTCGGCGGGGCGCTCCTGGCGGTCACGGCCGCCGTGTTCGGGCCCAGCTGGCAGGTCGTCGCGGCGGCCGGCCTCTACGTCGTGCTGGCCGGCGAGTCCGTCAACCACCCCCTCAAGGGCGCCCTCGACTGGCTCATCCCGCCTTTCTTCCGCGCCGCCGAATACGGCACCGTCCTCATCCTCGCGGCCAAAGCGGACGTGAACGGAGCCCTTCCTGCGGCTTTCGGGCTGGTGGCGGCGGTCGCCTACCATCACTACGACACGGTGTACCGCATCCGCGGCAACGCCGGCGCGTCCCCGGCCTGGCTGGTGCGCGCCATCGGGGGGCACGAAGGACGGACGCTGCTCGTCACCGTCCTCGCCGCGCTGCTCACCGCCTCGCAGTTCACGGTCGCGCTCACGGCTCTCGCCGTGGCCGTGGCCCTGGTGGTGCTCTTCGAGAGCATCCGCTTCTGGGTGTCCTCCGGGGCGCCCGCCGTACACGATGAAGGAGAACCCGCATGATCGGCCTCGTGCTGGCGGCCGGCGCCGGACGGCGTCTGCGCCCCTACACCGACAGCCTTCCCAAGGCTCTGGTGCCGGTGGGCCCCGCGGGCATAGAGGGCGAGCCCACGGTTCTGGACCTGACGCTCGGCAACTTCGCCGAGATCGGGCTGACCGAGGTCGCGATCATCGTCGGCTACCGCAAGGAAGCCGTGTACGCGCGCAAGGAGGCGCTGGAGGCGAAGTACGGCCTCAAGCTCGCCCTCATCGACAACGACAAGGCCGAGGAGTGGAACAACGCCTACTCCCTGTGGTGCGGCCGTGACGCCCTCAAGGACGGCGTGATCCTCGCCAACGGCGACACCGTGCACCCGGTCTCCGTCGAGAAGACGCTGCTCGCCGCCCGTGGCGAGGGCAAGCGGATCATCCTCGCCCTCGACGCCGTGAAGTCGCTCGCGGACGAGGAGATGAAGGTCGTCGTCGACCCCGCCAAGGGCGTCACGAAGATCACCAAGCTGATGGACCCCGCCGAGGCCACCGGCGAGTACATCGGTGTCACGCTCATCGAGGGCGACGCCGCCCCCGAGCTGGCCGACGCGCTGAAGACGGTCTGGGAGACCGACCCGCAGCAGTTCTACGAGCACGGGTACCAGGAACTGGTGAACCGTGGCTTCAGGATCGACGTCGCGCCGATCGGTGACGTGCAGTGGGTGGAGATCGACAACCACGACGATCTCGCCCGCGGACGGGAGATCGCGTGCCTCTACTGACCCGGCTCATCCCCGCGCCGGTCGTCGTCGACATCCGCCCGGGTGCCCTCGACGACCTGGTCGGCGTCCTCGCCGACGAGCGCATCTCGCACTCCGGCAGGCTCGCCGTCGCCGTCAGCGGCGGCTCCGGCGCCCGGCTGCGCCAGCGGCTCGAACCCTCGCTCCCCGGCGCCACCTGGTACGAGGTCGGCGGCGGCACCCTCGACGACGCGGTCCGGCTGGCGAGCGACATAAAGGCCGGCCACTACGACGCGGTCGTGGGCCTCGGCGGCGGCAAGATCATCGACTGCGCCAAGTTCGCCGCGGCGCGCGTCGGCCTGCCGCTGGTCGCCGTCCCGACGAACCTCGCCCACGACGGCCTGTGCTCCCCGGTCGCGACCCTCGACAACGACGCGGGCCGCGGCTCCTACGGCGTACCGAACCCGATCGCGGTCGTCATCGACCTCGACGTCATCCACGAGGCCCCGGCCCGCTTCGTGCGCGCGGGCATCGGCGACGCCATCTCCAACATCTCCGCGATCGCGGACTGGGAGCTGGCCAACCGGGTCAAGGGCGAGAAGATCGACGGCCTGGCCGCCGCGATCGCCCGCCAGGCCGGTGAAGCGGTCCTCAGGCACCCCGGCGGCATAGGGGACACGGACTTCCTCCAGGTGCTCGCCGAGGCGCTCGTGCTCAGCGGTATCGCGATGTCGGTCTCGGGCGACTCCCGCCCGTCCTCCGGTGCCTGCCACGAGATCAACCACGCCTTCGACCTGCTGTTCCCCAAGCGCGCCGCCGCGCACGGCGAGCAGTGCGGCCTCGGCGCGGCCTTCGCGATGTTCCTGCGCGGCGCCCACGAGGAGTCCGCGTACATGGCGGAGGTGCTGCGCCGGCACGGCCTGCCGGTGCTCCCGGAGGAGATCGGCTTCAGCGTGGACGAGTTCGTCCGCGCCGTCGAGTTCGCCCCCGAGACCCGGCCCGGCCGGTACACGATCCTCGAACACCTCGACCTCAAGACCGACCAGATCAAGGATCTCTACGTCGACTATGTCAAGACCATCGGTAGCTGAACTCCGTCCGGTCGTGCACCCCGCAGGGGTGAAGGACCGGCGCAGCGGTGAGCACTGGATGGGGCGCCTCTACATGCGCGAGGTGTCCCTGCGGGTGGACCGCTACCTGGTGAACACCAGGGTCACGCCCAACCAGCTCACGTACCTGATGACCGTCTTCGGCGTCCTCGCGGCCCCGGCACTGATCGTGCCGGGGATCCCGGGGGCCGTGCTCGGTGTGGTCTGCGTGCAGATGTATCTGCTGCTGGACTGCGTCGACGGCGAGATCGCCCGCTGGAAGAAGCAGTACTCGCTCAACGGCGTCTACCTCGACCGGGTCGGCGCCTATCTGACCGACGCCGCCGTCCTCGTCGGCTTCGGGCTGCGCTCGGCCGACCTGTTCGGCAGCGGCCGTATCGACTGGCTGTGGGCGTTCCTCGGCACGCTCGCCGCGCTCGGCGCCATCCTGATCAAGGCGGAGACCGACCTCGTCGGCGTCGCCCGGCACCAGGCCGGCAAGCCGCCCGTGCAGGAGTCGGCGGCCGAGATGCGCTCCTCCGGCATGGCGCTGGCCCGCAAGGCCGCGTCCCTGCTGAAGTTCCACCGCCTCATCCTCGGCATCGAGGCGTCCCTGCTGATCCTGGTCCTGGCCGTCGCGGACCACCTGCGCGGCGACCTGTTCTGGTCCCGCCTCGGTGTCGCCGTACTGGCCGGCATCGCGCTGCTCCAGACGCTGCTGCACCTGGTGTCCATCCTCGCGTCGAGCAGGCTGAAGTGAGCGCCCCCGCCAGCGCGCCCCTGAAGGTCGGCGCCGTCATCATCACGATGGGCAACCGGCCCGAGGAACTCCGCGCCCTGCTCGACTCGGTCGCCAAGCAGGACGGTGACCGCGTCGAGGTGGTCGTCGTCGGCAACGGCTCGCCCGTCCCGGACGTCCCCGCGGGCGTCCGCACGATCGAGCTGCCCGAGAACCTCGGCATCCCCGGCGGCCGCAACGTCGGCATCGAGGCCTTCGGTCCCAGCGGTCGCGATGTCGACATATTGCTCTTCCTCGACGACGACGGCCTCCTCGCGAACCACGACACCGCCGAGCTGTGCCGCACCGCGTTCGCCGAGGACCCGAAGCTCGGCATCATCAGCTTCCGCATCGCCGACCCGGACACCGGCGTCACCCAGCGCCGTCACGTCCCGCGGCTGCGCGCGGCGGACCCGATGCGCTCCTCGCGCGTGACCACGTTTCTCGGCGGCGCCAACGCCGTCCGCACCCAGGTCTTCGCCGAAGTCGGCGGCCTCCCGGACGAATTCTTCTACGCGCACGAGGAAACCGACCTGGCATGGCGGGCCCTCGACGCGGGCTGGATGATCGACTACCGGTCCGACATGGTGCTGTACCACCCGACGACCGCGCCCTCGCGGCACGCGGTCTACCACCGCATGGTCGCCCGCAACCGCGTCTGGCTCGCCCGCCGCAACCTCCCCGCCCTCCTGGTCCCCGTCTACCTCGGGGTCTGGATGCTGCTCACCCTGCTGCGCCGCCCCTCGCGGCCCGCGCTCAAGGCATGGTTCGGCGGATTCCGGGAAGGCTGGACCACCGCGTGCGGCCCACGCAAGCCCATGAAGTGGCGTACCGTGTGGCGGCTGACCCGACTGGGCCGGCCCCCGGTCATCTGACAAGCTCGAACCAGAGAGCGGCCGGGCCGACACCCGGCCCTGGCTCATGCCCAAGCCCGCACAGGCTGCGCATCTCGAAGACGAAAGTTTCCACCAGTGAGTGAGACAACGCATGACGGCGGAGTCGCGGTGACCGCGCCTCCGTCGCCCGACGAGGGCCTCACGGCGGCAGAGCTCGCCGCCAAGTACGGGCTGGCCGTGAGCGGTGCCCGCCCCTCGCTCGCCGAGTACGTCCGTCAGCTCTGGGACCGGCGCCACTTCATCCTCGCGTTCTCGCGGGCGAAGCTGACCGCCCAGTACAGCCAGGCCAAGCTCGGCCAGCTCTGGCAGGTGGCCACCCCGCTGCTGAACGCACTGGTCTACTTCTTCATCTTCGGCCTGCTGCTGGGCGCCCGGAAGGGCATCCCGCACGACATCTACGTGCCGTTCCTGGTGACCGGCGTGTTCGTCTTCACCTTCACCCAGAGCTCGGTCCTCGCGGGCGTGCGCGCGATCTCCGGCAACCTGGGCCTGGTGCGGGCCCTGCACTTCCCGCGGGCGTCCCTGCCGATCTCGTTCGCGCTCCAGCAGCTCCAGCAGCTGCTGTACTCGATGATCGTGCTGGTCGTGGTCATGGTGGCGTTCGGCAGCTACCCGGGCCTGTCCTGGCTGCTGGTCGTCCCGGCCCTGGTCCTGCACTTCGTCTTCAACACCGGCCTCGCGCTGATCTTCGCCCGCATGGGCAGCAAGACCCCCGACCTGGCCCAGCTGATGCCCTTCGTGCTGCGCACCTGGATGTACGCGTCCGGCGTCATGTTCAGCATCCCGGCCATGCTCGCCGACAAGGACGTGCCGGGCTGGGTCACCGAGGTCCTGCAATGGAACCCCGCCGCGATCTACATGGACCTGATCCGCTTCGCGCTGATCGACGGCTACGGCTCCGAGTACCTGCCCCCGCACGTGTGGCTCTTCGCCGTCGGCTGGGCCGTGCTCGCCGGCGCGTCCGGGTTCGTCTACTTCTGGAAGGCGGAAGAGAGGTACGGCCGTGGCTGACACCGAGCAGAAGGCGGTCCCCCAGGACCCTCGCCCCACCGTCATCGCGGACGACCTGCACATCGTCTACCGCGTCAACGGCGCCAAGTCCGGCAAGGGCAGCGCCACCGCGGCCCTCAGCCGTATCGTCAAGCGCGGCGAGGAGCGCGGGGTGCGCAAGGTGCACGCCGTGCGCGGTGTCTCCTTCGTCGCCTACCGCGGCGAGGCCATCGGCCTCATCGGCTCCAACGGCTCCGGCAAGTCGACGCTGCTGCGCGCCATCGCCGGTCTGCTGCCCGCCGAGAGCGGCAGGGTCTACACCGACGGCCAGCCCTCGCTGCTCGGCGTCAACGCGGCCCTGATGAACGACCTCACCGGCGAGCGGAACGTCATATTGGGCGGGCTCGCCATGGGCATGTCCCGGGAGCAGATCAAGGAGCGCTACCAGGAGATCGTCGACTTCTCGGGTATCAACGAGAAGGGCGACTTCATCACCCTGCCGATGCGCACCTACTCCTCCGGTATGGCGGCCCGCCTGCGGTTCTCCATCGCCGCGGCCAAGGACCACGACGTCCTGATGATCGACGAGGCGCTGGCCACCGGCGACCGCAAGTTCCAGAAGCGCTCCGAGGCGCGCATCCGGGAACTGCGCAAGGAGGCCGGCACGGTGTTTCTCGTCAGCCACAACAACAAGTCGATCCGTGACACCTGCAACCGTGTCCTGTGGCTGGAGCGCGGCGAGCTGCGCATGGACGGTCCGACCGACGAGGTCCTCAAGGAGTACGAGAAGTTCACGGGCAAGTAGTCCACGCGAGCGTGGACGAACCGGGTCATGACGCTTCGCGGGGCCCCGCCGGAACTGCTCCGGCGGGGCCCTGCGTCTGCAAAGGAAACGTCAACTTCGGTACCCCGCAGGAATCTTGAAGTCAATCGGTGTGTTGTTGTGATGTGCAGGACACCCCGGCGATCCCAGCGGCGCTGTACAACGTAAGCTGTACCGGTCCCGAATCGCGGCAAGTGGGGCGATAATGCCCGACACCCTCAGTCAGGGCCGCCGCGTGGAAGGCCGGGCGGCGTGTCCGAAATAGTGTGCATTGGGTCGGCGGTGTAGAACGGGAGATGTGACGGCTATGGCTACGGAGACTCCCCAGCTCAACGCATGTGCCGTCCGCGCCCCGGGCAGTCGGCGGTGACGGGGACCGACAGGGCCCGCGCCTCGGATCCGGAGCGCGGCACACTCGACAAGGCCGCGGGAGAGAACTTCCCCGTGGCCCCCTTCTTCCTGCCCCGGGCCTGGCGCACCGACCTCATGGCCGTCTACGGCTTCGCCCGCCTCGTCGACGACATCGGCGACGGCGACCTCGCCCCCGGCGGCGCCGACGCCCGGCTCCTCGGCGTCTCCCCCGAGGAGGCCGACGACCGTCTGGTGATGCTGGACGCCTTCGAGGCCGACCTCGGCCGGGTCTTCACCGGCGAGCCCCGCCACCCCCTGCTGCGCCGCCTGCAACCCACGGTCCGCCGCCGCGCGCTCAGCCCCGAACCGTTTCTCGGCCTGATCGCCGCGAACCGCCAGGACCAGCTGGTCACGCGGTACGAGACCTACGACGACCTGCTCGCGTACTGCGAACTGTCGGCCAACCCCGTCGGCCGCCTGGTCCTCGCCGTCACCGGCACCTCGACCCCGGAGCGGGTCCGCCTCTCCGACGCGATCTGCACGGCGCTGCAGATCGTCGAACACCTCCAGGACGTGACCGAGGACCTCGGCCGCGACCGCATCTATCTGCCCGCCGCGGACATGAAGCGTTTCCATGTCCAGGAGGCGGATCTCGCCACGGGGACCGCAGGCGCATCGGTGCGCGCACTGGTTGCGTACGAAGCAGAACACGCCCGCTGTCTCCTGAATGAAGGCGCCCCTCTGGTGGGTAGCGTCCACGGCAGGTTGAAGCTGCTGCTCGCGGGGTTCGTGGCGGGGGGAAGGGCGGCGATCCGAGCGATCGCCGCCGCCGAATACGACGTACTTCCCGGCCCGCCCAAGCCCGGCAAGCTCCAGCTGCTGCGCGAGGCGGGCGTGACTCTGCGAGGAGAGGGGTGATCCGGACCGTGGAGGCCGAACCACACGTGTCCGCACCGGTACTCGCCGCCTACAGCTACTGCGAGGCCGTCACCGGACAGCAGGCACGGAACTTCGCGTACGGCATCAGGCTGCTGCCGGTGTCCAAGCGCCGCGCGATGTCGGCGTTGTACGCCTTCTCGCGCCGCGTCGACGACATCGGTGACGGCTCGCTGGCGCCCGACGTGAAGGCCGCGAGACTCGAGGACACCCGGGCGATGCTGGCCCGGGTGCGCGAGGGCGCGGTCGACGAGGACGACACCGACCCGGTCGCGGTCGCCCTCACGCATGCCGCGACGGCGTTCCCGATCCCGCTCGGCGGCCTGGACGAGCTGATCGACGGCGTCCTGATGGACGTCCGCGGCGAGACCTACGAGACCTGGGACGACCTGAAGGTCTACTGCCGCTGTGTCGCGGGCGCCATCGGGCGGCTCTCGCTCGGCGTGTTCGGTACGGAACCGGGGGCGCGCGGCGTCGAGCGCGCGCCGGAGTATGCCGACACGCTCGGGCTCGCGCTTCAGCTCACCAACATCCTCAGGGACGTCCGCGAGGACGCCGGGGACGGGCGCACCTATCTCCCGGCCGACGACCTCGCGAAGTTCGGCTGCTCGGCCGGGTTCAGCGGGCCGACCCCACCGGAGGGCTCCGACTTCGCGGGCCTCGTCCACTTCGAAGTGCGACGGGCCCGCGCCCTTTTCGCCGAGGGCTACCGGCTGCTCCCCATGCTCGACCGGCGCAGCGGCGCCTGTGTCGCCGCCATGGCCGGCATCTACCGCCGCCTCCTGGACCGCATCGAGCGCGACCCCGAGGCCGTGCTGCGCGGCCGGGTGTCGCTGCCCGGGCGCGAGAAGGCGTACGTCGCCGTACGCGGGCTGTCCGGGCTGGACGCCCGGCATGTCACCCGTAGAGCCGTCAGGAGGCGCGCCTGATGGACAAAACGGTCCAAGGTGATGCCACCGGAGAAAAGTGGCAGGCAACCCTCCGGCAGGGCGATGCGTCCCTGACTGCAACGGCCGGCCGCGCACCGATCAAGCACCGCGGCCGCCGCGCAGGGGAGGGTGCACGATGACCGACGGCCAGCAGTCCGGGCGGGACGCCGTCGTGATCGGCGGCGGGCTCGCCGGCATCACCTCCGCGCTCGCTCTGGCCGACGCGGGTGTCCGCGTCACCCTGCTCGAAGGCCGGCCCCGCCTGGGCGGCCTCGCCTTCTCCTTCCAGCGCGGCGACCTGACCGTCGACAACGGACAGCACGTCTATCTGCGCTGCTGCACCGCCTACCGCTGGTTCCTCGACCGGATCGAGGGCACCGCGCTGGCGCCGTTGCAGGATCGTCTCGACGTGCCCGTGGTCGACGTCGACAAGCCCGCGGGACGGCGGCTCGGCAGGCTGCGGCGGGACGCGCTGCCGGTGCCCCTGCATCTGGGGCGCAGCCTCGCCACGTATCCGCATCTCTCGCTCGCCGACCGCGCCAAGGTGGGCCGGGCCGCGCTCGCGCTCAAGGGGCTCGACCTCGCCGATCCGGACCTGGACTCGCAGGACTTCGGCAGCTGGCTGACCGCGCACGGTCAGTCGGCGCGTGCCGTCGAGGCCCTGTGGGACCTGGTCGGGGTCGCCACCCTCAACGCGGTCGCGGGCGACGCCTCGCTGGGGCTCGCCGCGATGGTGTTCAAGACCGGTCTGCTGTCCGACCCGGGCGCGGCCGACATCGGATGGGCGCACGTCCCGCTGGGCGAACTGCATGACCGGCTCGCCCGCAAGGCGCTCGACTCAGCGGGCGTGCGTACCGAGGTCCGTACACGCGTCACCTCCATCTCCACTGACGAGAACGGGACGTGGACCGTCCAGGTTCCCGGCGAGACGCTGCGGGCGGACGCCGTGGTCCTCGCCGTACCCCAGCGCGAGGCCCATGACCTGCTGCCCGAGGGTGCGCTGGACGCTCCGGAAAATCTTCTGCGGATCGGCACCGCGCCGATCCTCAACGTGCACGTGGTCTATGACCGCAAGGTGCTGGAAAAGCCTTTCTTCGCGGCCCTCGGCACCCCGGTGCAGTGGGTCTTCGACCGCACCGACGCCTCCGGGCTGCGGGAGGGCCAGTACCTCGCGCTGTCGCAGTCGGCGGCGCACGACGAGATCGACGAGCCCGTCGCCGTACTGCGGGAGCGCTACCTCCCGGAACTGGAGCGACTGCTGCCCGGCACCCGGGGTGCCGAGGTGAAGGACTTCTTCGTGACCAGGGAGCGGACGGCGACGTTCGATCCCGCCCCCGGCGTCGGGCGGCTGCGGCCCGGCGCCCGTACCAGAGCCCCCGGCCTCTACCTGGCCGGAGCGTGGACCGCCACTGGGTGGCCCGCGACCATGGAGAGTGCGGTCCGCAGTGGCGTGAGTGCGGCGGACGCCGCGCTGAGCGCCCTGGGCCGGCCCCGCCCGAGTCACCTCTTCGACGTAGAGGAGGCGGCGTGATGCTCGATCAGCATGCGGCAGGCCCCCGCACCCCCGGTACCGCAACAAGAGGAGAGACTGTGCCCACTGTGCCCCCGGCCTCGAAGGCTGCCGACGCGGTGGACGTGACCGCGCTCCTGGAGCGCGGCCGGACCCTGGCCACACCGGTACTGCGGGCGGCGATCGACCGCCTGGCCGCTCCCATGGACACCGTTTCCGCCTACCACTTCGGCTGGATCGACGCCGACGGCAACCCCACGGCCGGCGACGGCGGCAAGGCCGTACGTCCCGCGCTCGCCGTGCTCTCCGCCGAGGTCACCGGCGCCGAGCCCGAGGCCGGCATCCCGGGCGCCGTCGCCGTGGAGCTGGTCCACAACTTCTCGCTGCTGCACGACGACCTGATGGACGGCGACGAGCAGCGCCGCCACCGCGACACCGTGTGGAAGGTGCACGGCCCCGCCCAGGCGATCCTCGTCGGCGACGCCCTCTTCGCGCTCGCCAACGAGGTCCTCCTCGAACTCGGCACCGTGGAGGCCGGCCGCGCCACCCGCCGCCTGACCGCCGCCACCCGCGCCCTCATCGACGGCCAGGCCCAGGACATCTCCTACGAGCACCGCGACCGCGTCAGCGTCGAGGAGTGCCTGGAGATGGAGGGCAACAAGACCGGCGCCCTGCTGGCCTGCGCCAGCTCCATCGGCGCCGTGCTCGGCGGCGCGGACGACCGCACCGCCGACACCCTGGAGAAGTACGGCTACCACCTCGGCCTCGCCTTCCAGGCCGTGGACGACCTCCTCGGCATCTGGGGCGACCCGGTCTCCACCGGCAAGCAGACCTGGAGCGACCTGCGCCAGCGCAAGAAGTCCCTGCCGGTCGTGGCCGCGCTCGCGGCGGACGGTCCGGCCGCCGAGCGGCTCGGCGAGATCCTCGCCGCCGACGCCAAGAGCAGCGACTTCGAGAACTTCTCCGAGGAGGAGTTCGCGGCCCGCGCCGCCCTCATCGAGGAGGCGGGCGGCCGGGACTGGACGGCCCAGGAAGCACGCCGTCAGCACACCATCGCGGTCGAGGCCCTGGACGCCATCGACATGCCCGACCGGGTACGGGCGCAGTTCACGGCCCTCGCCGACTTCGTCGTCGTTCGAAAGAGATGATCACTATCGGTCGAATATCCCTCGCGTAGTCGCCGGCCGGTGCCGAAGGCACCACTGGGCGCACCGGCCGACGGCGGACCCACAGCAGAGCACCACTTGCACACTGCACGAAGGGGAAGCCATGACAGCGACGACCGACGGAAGCACCGGGGCACTGCCGCCCCGCGCTGCCGCGGCCAGCGACACCGACATCAACACCCCCGTGGCGGCCGGGGTGCGCGAAGCCGCCGCGTCGGCCGTCCGGCGCGCCACCGACCACCTGCTGGCGCGGCAGGACGCCGAAGGCTGGTGGAAGGGCGACCTCGAGACCAACGTCACGATGGACGCCGAGGACCTGCTGCTCCGTCAGTTCCTGGGCATCCGCGACGAGTCGACCACCCGCGCCGCCGGACTCTTCATCCGCGGCGAGCAGCGCGAGGACGGCACCTGGGCCTCCTTCTACGGCGGACCCGGCGAACTCTCCACCACCATCGAGGCGTACGTCGCGCTGCGGCTGGCCGGGGACGCCCCCGACGCCCCGCACATGGCGAAGGCGGCGGCGTGGATCCGCGAGCAGGGCGGTATCGCCTCGGCCCGGGTCTTCACCCGGATCTGGCTCGCCCTGTTCGGCTGGTGGAAGTGGGAGGACCTGCCCGAACTCCCGCCCGAGCTCATCTACTTCCCGAAGTGGATGCCGCTCAACATCTACGACTTCGGCTGCTGGGCCCGGCAGACCATCGTCCCGCTGACGATCGTCTCCGCCAAGCGGCCGGTGCGGCCCGCGCCCTTCCCGCTGGACGAGCTGCACACCGACCCCGCCCACCCCAACCCGGCCAAGCCCCTCGCCCCGGTGGCGAGTTGGGACGGCGCCTTCCAGCGGCTCGACAAGGCGCTGCACCAGCTGCGCAAGGTCGCCCCGCGCCGACTGCGGAAGGCGGCCATGAACTCCGCCGCCCGCTGGATCATCGAGCGGCAGGAGAACGACGGCTGCTGGGGCGGCATCCAGCCGCCGGCCGTGTACTCGGTCATCGCCCTGCACCTGCTCGGCTACGACCTCGAACACCCCGTGATGCGCGAGGGGCTGGCGTCCCTGGACCGCTTCGCCGTCTGGCGTGAGGACGGGGCCCGGATGATCGAGGCCTGCCAGTCGCCGGTGTGGGACACCTGCCTCGCGACCATCGCCCTCGTCGACGCCGGCGTGGCCCCCGATCATCCGCAGCTCGTCAAGGCGGCGGACTGGATGCTGGGCGAGGAGATCGTCCGGCCCGGCGACTGGTCCGTGAAGCGTCCCCAACTGCCGCCGGGCGGCTGGGCGTTCGAGTTCCACAACGACAACTACCCCGACATCGACGACACCGCCGAGGTCGTCCTCGCGCTGCGCCGGGTCCGGCACCACGACCCGGATCGGGTGGAGAACGCCATCGGACGCGGGGTGCGCTGGAACCTCGGCATGCAGTCCAGGAACGGGGCCTGGGGTGCCTTCGACGTCGACAACACCAGCCCCTTCCCCAACCGGCTGCCGTTCTGCGACTTCGGCGAGGTCATCGACCCGCCGTCCGCCGATGTCACCGCCCATGTGGTGGAGATGCTGGCCGTCGAGGGACTCGCCCACGACCCGCGCACCCGGCGCGGCATCGAGTGGCTGCTCGCCGAACAGGAGCCGAACGGCTCGTGGTTCGGGCGCTGGGGCGTCAACTACATCTACGGGACGGGGTCCGTGGTCCCCGCGCTGGTCGCCGCCGGCATCCCCGCCGCGCACCCGGCGATCCGCCGGGCCGTGACCTGGCTGGAGACCGTCCAGAACGACGACGGCGGCTGGGGTGAGGACCTGCGCTCCTACAAGGACTCCAAGGAGTGGAGCGGCCGCGGCGCCTCCACCGCCTCGCAGACGGCCTGGGCGCTGATGGCCCTGCTGGCCGCCGGCGAGAAGGACTCCAAGGCCGTCGAGCGGGGCGTCGAGTGGCTCGCCGCCACCCAGCGCGCGGACGGCTCGTGGGACGAGCCCTACTTCACCGGGACCGGCTTCCCCTGGGACTTCTCCATCAACTACCACCTCTACCGACAGGTCTTCCCGCTCACGGCACTCGGCCGCTACGTCCACGGAGAACCGTTCTCCCAAGCGGGGGAGGCATGAGATGAGCACCCCGCCCGCCCCGGCCCCGCTGCTGATCGCCTGCGCGCTCGGCATCGAGCACCTGGCCCTGCGCAGCGGCGACCGGGGCGGCGCCGACGGTCCGGTCACCGTGCTCCGCACGGGCATGGGTCCCAAGGCGGCCCAGCGGGCCGTCACCCGGGCTCTCGCGGAGCCGGCACTCGCCGACGCCGCCGTGCTCGCCACCGGCTTCTGCGCCGGGCTCGCGCCCGGCATGCACCCGGGCGACCTCGTCGTCGCCGACGAGACCCGGGATGCGGCGGGAACCGTTCCGTGCGTGGGAACCGACCTACTCGTCAAGGAGCTGGTGCGGGCCCTGCCCGGACGCACCGTCCACACCGGACCCCTCACCGGCTCCGATCACGTCGTACGCGGTCATGAACGCTCCGATCTGCTCGCGACCGGCGCGATCGCCGTCGACATGGAGTCAGCGGCCACGCTCCACAGCGCCGTGCGCGCGGGCCCACGCCCCGTTGCGGCCGTCCGGGTGGTCGTGGACGCTCCAGAACATGAACTCGTCCGGATCGGCACGGTGCGCGGTGGAATATCGGCTTTCCGCGTCCTTCGTTCCGTCCTTCCCGCTTTCTACGAATGGCACCGTTCCTTGCTGCTCCCCAGGAGGTGAGCCAGATGGCCATGCCGCTGCGTCAGTCCATCAAGGTCGCTACATACTTGGCCGAACAGAAGCTCCGCAAGCGGGACAAGTTCCCGCTGATCGTGGAGCTGGAACCCCTCTTCGCGTGCAACCTGAAATGCGAGGGCTGCGGCAAGATCCAGCATCCGGCGGGCGTGCTCAAGCAGCGCATGCCGGTGGCGCAGGCCGTCGGGGCGGTCCTCGAGTCCGGTGCGCCGATGGTGTCCATCGCCGGCGGTGAGCCGCTGATGCACCCTCAGATCGACGAGATCGTGCGGCAGCTGGTGGCGAAGAAGAAGTACGTCTTCCTCTGCACCAACGCCATGCTGCTGCGCAAGAAGATGGACAAGTTCAAGCCCTCGCCCTACTTCGCCTTCGCCGTGCACATCGACGGGCTGCGCGAGCGGCACGACGAGTCCGTGGCCAAGGAGGGCGTGTTCGACGAGGCGGTGGAGGCGATCAAGGAGGCCAAGAAGCGCGGCTTCCGGGTCACCACCAACTCGACCTTCTTCAACACCGACACCCCGCAGACCATCATCGAGGTGCTCAACTTCCTCAACGACGACCTCAAGGTCGACGAGATGATGATCTCGCCCGCCTACGCCTACGAGAAGGCCCCCGACCAGGAGCACTTCCTGGGCGTGGAGCAGACCCGCGAGCTGTTCAAGAAGGCCTTCGCGGGCGGCAACCGGCGCAAGTGGCGGCTCAACCACTCCCCGCTCTTCCTGGACTTCCTGGAGGGCAAGGTCGACTTCCCGTGCACCGCCTGGGCGATCCCGAACTACTCCCTGTTCGGCTGGCAGCGCCCCTGCTACCTGATGAGCGACGGGTACGTCCCGACGTACCGCGAACTCATCGAGGAGACCGACTGGGACAAGTACGGCCGCGGCAAGGACCCGCGCTGCGCCAACTGCATGGCGCACTGCGGCTACGAGCCCACCGCCGTCCTCGCCACCATGGGCTCGCTCAAGGAGTCGCTGCGCGCGATGCGCGAGACGGTCTCCGGGAACCGGGAGTGAGGTCATGACCGCCGTCTCCCTCGGCGTCCCCGAGCTGCCGGTCCGGCCGATCGCCGAGCGACGGATGTCGCGGCAGATCCAGGTCGGGCCGGTGGCGGTCGGGGGCGGCGCCCCGGTGTCGGTGCAGTCGATGACGACGACCCGCACCTCCGACATCGGCGCCACCCTCCAGCAGATCGCCGAACTCACCGCGTCCGGCTGCCAGATCGTCCGCGTCGCCTGTCCCACGCAGGACGACGCGGACGCGCTGGCCACCATCGCCCGCAAGTCCCAGATCCCGGTGATCGCGGACATCCACTTCCAGCCCAAGTACGTGTTCGCGGCGATCGAGGCCGGCTGTGCGGCCGTACGCGTCAATCCCGGGAACATCAAGCAGTTCGACGACAAGGTGAAGGAGATCGCCCGGGCCGCCCGCGATCACGGCACGCCGATCCGGATCGGCGTCAACGCCGGTTCGCTGGACCGGCGGTTGCTCCAGAAGTACGGCAGGGCGACGCCCGAGGCGCTCGTGGAGTCGGCGCTGTGGGAGGCGTCGCTCTTCGAGGAGCACGGGTTCCGGGACATCAAGATCTCCGTGAAGCACAACGACCCCGTGGTGATGGTGCGGGCGTACCAACTGCTCGCCGAGCAGTGCGACTACCCGCTGCACCTGGGCGTCACCGAGGCCGGCCCCGCCTTCCAGGGGACGATCAAGTCGGCCGTCGCCTTCGGGGCGCTGCTGTCGCGGGGGATCGGCGACACCATCCGGGTGTCGCTGTCCGCGCCGCCCGCCGAGGAGGTGAAGGTCGGCATCCAGATCCTGGAGTCCCTGGGGCTGCGGCAACGCCGTCTGGAGATCGTGTCGTGTCCGTCCTGCGGGCGCGCCCAGGTCGACGTCTACAAGCTGGCCGACGAGGTCACGGCGGGCCTGGAGGGCATGGAAGTGCCCCTGCGGGTAGCCGTGATGGGTTGTGTGGTCAACGGCCCCGGAGAGGCGCGGGAGGCCGACCTCGGGGTCGCCTCCGGCAACGGCAAGGGGCAGATCTTCGTGAAGGGCGAGGTCGTCAAGACCGTCCCCGAGTCGAAGATCGTGGAGACCCTCATCGAGGAAGCGATGAAGATCGCCGAACAGATGGAGCAGGACGGCGTCGCGTCGGGGGAGCCGGCCGTCACCGTGAGCTGAACAGCACGGACCGAAGGGGGCCCGAGCGTGACGATTCTGGAGAACATCCGGGGACCACGCGACCTGAAGGCGCTGTCCGAGACGGAACTCGGTGAACTGTCCGAAGAGATCAGAGAGTTCCTGGTGCACTCGGTCGCCAGGACCGGCGGACACCTCGGGCCCAACCTGGGGGTGGTGGAACTCTCCATCGCGCTCCACCGGGTCTTCGAGTCGCCGGTCGACCGCATCGTGTGGGACACCGGCCATCAGAGCTACGTCCACAAGATCCTGACAGGGCGTCAGGACTTCTCCAAGCTGCGCGGCAAGGGCGGCCTGTCCGGCTACCCCTCGCGCGAGGAGTCCGAGCACGACATCGTCGAGAACAGCCACGCCTCCACCGCGCTCGGCTGGGCCGACGGACTCGCCAAGGCCCGCCAGGTGCAGGGCGAGAAGGGGCACGTGGTCGCGGTCATCGGCGACGGCGCGCTCACCGGCGGCATGGCCTGGGAGGCGCTGAACAACATCGCGGCCGCCAAGGACCGGCCGCTGATCATCGTCGTCAACGACAACGAACGGTCCTACGCGCCCACCATCGGCGGCCTCGCCAACCACCTGGCCACCCTGCGCACGACCGACAGCTACGAGAAGGTGCTGGCCTGGGGCAAGGACGTGCTCCAGCGCACGCCGGTCGTGGGCATGACGGTGTACGAGGCGCTGCACGGGGCGAAGAAGGGCTTCAAGGACGCCTTCGCGCCGCAGGGGCTCTTCGAGGACCTGGGGCTGAAGTACGTCGGCCCCATCGACGGACACGACATCGGGGCCGTCGAGTCGGCGCTGCGGCGCGCGAAACGCTTCCACGGGCCCGTCCTCATCCACTGCCTCACCGAGAAGGGGCGCGGCTACGAACCCGCCCTCGCCCACGAGGAGGACCACTTCCACACCGTCGGCGTGATGGACCCGCTCACCTGCGAGCCCCTCTCACCGTCCAACGGGCCGTCCTGGACCTCGGTGTTCGGCGACGAGATCGTCAGGATCGGCCAGGAGCGCGAGGACGTCGTGGCGATCACGGCGGCCATGCTGCACCCGGTGGGGCTCGGCAAGTTCGCCGAACGCTTCCCGGACCGGGTGTGGGACGTCGGGATCGCCGAGCAGCACGCGGCCGTGTCGGCGGCCGGGCTCGCGACCGGCGGGCTGCATCCCGTCGTCGCGGTGTACGCCACCTTCCTGAACCGCGCTTTCGACCAGTTGCTGATGGATGTCGCCCTGCACCGCTGCGGAGTCACCTTCGTCCTGGACCGGGCCGGGGTCACGGGCGTCGACGGGGCCTCCCACAACGGCATGTGGGACATGTCGATCCTCCAGGTCGTCCCCGGCCTGCGGATCGCCGCGCCCCGCGACGCCGACCAGTTGCGGGCGCAGCTGCGGGAGGCCGTCGCGGTGGACGACGCGCCGACGCTGGTGCGGTTCCCGAAGGAGTCGGTCGGCCCCGCGGTCCCCGCGGTGGATCATGTGGGCGGCATGGACGTGCTGCACCGAGGGGAACGGCCCGAGGTGCTCATGGTGGCCGTCGGTGTCATGGCACCCGTCTGCCTCCAGGCCGCCGAGCTGTTGGCGGCGCGGGGCATCAACTGCACGGTCGTGGACCCCCGTTGGGTCAAGCCGGTCGATGCGGCGCTGCCCGGCCTGGCCGCCGAGCACCGGTTGGTCGCCGTCGTCGAGGACAACAGCCGCGCGGCAGGCGTCGGCGCCGCGGTCGCGCTGGCCCTCGGCGACGCCGAAGTCGACGTACCGGTACGGCGGTTCGGCATCCCGGAGCAGTTCCTCGCGCACGCCAAGCGCGGCGAGGTGCTCGCCGACATCGGTCTCACGCCGGTCGAGATCGCCGGACGGATCAGCGCGAGCCTGACCGTCAAGGAGGCCGAGGAGACCCTGGCCGTCGAGGAGCAAGCCGACGGCCCCATGAAGGAGAAGGCTGAATGACCACCGAGTTCGACCTCGGCAGACTCCTCGCCGAGCGCGGAGCCGAGCGCTACGAGCTGCACACCAGGTACCTCAACCACCAGCTCCCGCGCATGCTGCACACCATCGGCTTCGACAAGGTCTACGAGCGGGCCGAGGGCGCCTACTTCTGGGACGCGGACGGCAACGACTACCTGGACATGCTCGCCGGATTCGGGGTGATGGGCCTGGGGCGCCACCACCCCGTCGTCCGCAAGGCGCTGCACGACGTCCTCGACGCCGGCCTCGCGGACCTCACCCGCTTCGACTGCCAGCCGCTGCCCGGGCTGCTGGCGGAGAAGCTGCTCGCGCACAGCCCGCATCTGGACCGGGTGTTCTTCGGCAACAGCGGCACCGAGGCGGTCGAGACCGCGCTGAAGTTCGCCCGCCGTGCCACCGGCAAGCCCCGCGTCCTGTACTGCGAGCACGCCTTCCACGGGCTTACCACGGGCTCGCTGTCGGTCAACGGCGAGGACGGCTTCCGCGACGGCTTCGCCCCGCTGCTGCCCGACACCGCCGTCCCCCTCGGTGATCTCGACGCCCTGGCACGGGAGTTGAAGAAGGGCGACGTAGCCGCCCTGATCGTCGAGCCGATCCAGGGCAAGGGCGTCCACGAGGCGCCGCCCGGCTATCTGCGGGCCGCCCAGGAACTGCTGCACAAGCACAAGGCGCTGCTCGTCGCGGACGAGGTGCAGACCGGGCTCGGGCGCACCGGCGACTTCTACGCCTACCAGCACGAGGACGGTGTCGAACCCGACCTGGTGTGCGTGGCGAAGGCACTGTCCGGCGGGTATGTGCCCGTGGGCGCCACGCTCGGCAAGGACTGGATCTTCAAGAAGGTCTACTCGTCGATCGACCGCGTCCTGGTGCACTCGGCGAGCTTCGGGTCCAACGCGCAGGCCATGGCGGCCGGCCTGGCGGTGCTGTCCGTCATGGAGAACGAGCAGATCGTCGCCAACGCCCGGGCGACGGGTGAGCTGCTGAAGTCCCGGCTCGGGGCGCTCGTCGACAAGTACGAGCTGCTCGCCGACGTGCGCGGCCGGGGCCTGATGGTCGGCATCGAGTTCGGGCGGCCCAAGTCGCTGGCGCTGCGCAGCCGTTGGACCATGCTCCAGGCCGCGCGCAAGGGGCTGTTCGCCCAGATGGTCGTCGTACCCCTGCTCCAGCGGCACCGGATTCTGACGCAGGTGTCCGGCGACCACCTGGAGGTGATCAAGCTGATTCCGCCGCTGACGGTGGGGGAGCGGGAGGTGGACCGCTTCGTCGACGCCTTCACGGAGATCATGGACGACGCTCACGGCGGGGGCGGGCTGATCTGGGACTTCGGCAAGACGCTCGTGAAGCAGGCGGTGGCCAACCGGTAGCAGTCTTCCCCAGGATTTTTGCCTCTGAGGCAAGAAATTTGCCGCAGAGGCAAACCTCGGGCTGAATGGAGAGCATGAGCTCTCCGGAATCCGAGCCGGGCCCGGCCGACTCCCTGCCCGCCGTCGCGCCGCAGCTGCGGGCGCTGCGCCGCCGCGCCTCCCTCACGCTGGAGGCCGCCGCCCGCAGCGCCGGGCTCTCGCCCGCCCACCTCTCCCGGCTGGAGACCGGGCAGCGCCAGCCCTCGCTGCCGATGCTGCTCGCGCTCGCCCGTGTCTACGGTACGACCGTCTCCGAACTGCTCGGTGAGACGGTCACCGAACGGGACGCCGTGGTGCGCGCCGCCGACATGGAACCGACCGCCGCCGGAGGCTGGACCTACTGGCAGGCCGGAGCGGCCGGACGCGGCATGCAGGCCCTGCGGGTGCAGGTGCCGTACGGCTCACAGGGCGACATCGTGCGCGTCCATCCCGGCGAGGAGTGGCTGTACGTGCTGCGCGGCCGCCTCCGGCTGCGGCTCGGGGACACCACGCACCGGCTCGGCCCCGGCGACAGCGCGCACTTCGACTCGCTCACCCCGCACCGCATCGCGGCCCAGGACCCCGACGGGACCGAGCTGCTCTTCGTCCACACCCTGCTGCAAAGCCCCACGGCCACCCTGTGCCTGGGCCCGACCCCTGGAGAGACGCCATGACCGACATGGAGGAGAAGTTCCCGCGAGCCCTGTGGGTGCGGCTGATCATCTACATCGCCGTCGGCCATGTGTTCGCGGCCTTCATCTACCTGCTGTTCGAGGTGGGCGCCGGGCAGTGAGTCACGGGACCGGCCCTAGTCGAGCAGGCGCTCGCGCAGCCGCTCCCGGATCTCCGGCGTGATGCCGAGCCCCTGCTCCAGATAGGCGTCGACGCCGCCCCAGGTCTCCTCGATGGTCTCGAAGGCGGCCTCCAGATACTCCGCGCGCGCGTCGAAGAGCGGCGCGAGCAGCTCCATGACCTCGGGGGAGTAGGCGGCGGCCGAGCTGCTGCTGCGGTGCACCTTGTAGCGGCGGTGCTTGGCGTTGGACTCCAGGTAGTCGGCGACGATCGCCTCCCGCTCCACGCCGAGCGCCAGCAGCGTCACCGCTATCGACAGGCCCGCGCGGTCCTTGCCCGCCGCGCAGTGCATCAGCGCCGGGACGCTGTCCTCGGCGAGGGAGTGCAGCACACGCGCGTGCTCGGCGGTGCGCTCCTTCACGATCTTCCGATACGAGGCGATCATCCGGTTCGCCCCCTTGTTGTCGCCGAGGATCTCGCGCAGCTGCTCGATCTCGCCGTCCCGGACCATCTTCCAGAACTCCGCGCCGTCCGCCGGGTCGCTCAGCGGCAGGTTCACATTGCGCACCCCCGACAGCTCGACGTCCGGACCCTCCAGCTTCTGGTCCGAGGCGTTGCGGAAGTCGAAGATGGTGTGCAGCCCCAGGGAGTCCAGGAACGCGGCGTCCTCGTCGGTCGCGTGCGCGAGATGGCCGCTGCGGAACAGCACTCCGTACCGCACCCGCCGGCCGTCCTCGGTCGGAAGGCCGCCCACGTCACGGAAGTTGCGGACTCCGGCCAGCTCGGGCTCGGTCGACGGGATCTGCTGCGTCACGGGGGCTCCTCCCAGCCGGCCCCGTCGCCGCGGCTCGCCGACGGGCACGCTCTTGACGATACGACATGGGTTCCTGGGGCAATGAGTTGTCCACAGGCGTTGCATCCGGGCACCTCAGGCCTCGATGATGTTGATACTTGAGTGCCACTGTTCGCCCCTGTTTGTATCTGTGAGGTTCCATGCTGGAGATCGCCCCCAACGGCCGCACCTGGCTCCTGACCGGGCCCGCCAGCAGCTACGCCGTCCACCTCACCGAGGGCGACGAGCTGCTGCATCTGCACTGGGGCCCCACCATCGCCCTTGCGGACGCCGAGGCGCTCGCGGTCCGTCCGCTGCCCGACTACTGGCCTTTCGAGTCCCCGCTCGACGGGCGCGAGGAGTACCCGGTCGAGGGTGGCCCCCGCTTCGTCCGGCCCGCCCTTTCGGTGCGCACCGACGAGCGCCGCGGCACCGAGTGGAGCTTCGAGGCGTACGAGACCGACGCCGACGCCGACGAGCTGAGGCTGCGGTTCCGGGACGGCGGTCTCCTCGTCACGCTGCACTACCGGATGCGCGGCGACGTGGTGGAGCGCTGGACCACCCTGGAGAACCAGGGCGACGACGCCCTGGAGCTGCTGCGCGCCGACTCCGCCACCTGGACGCTGCCCGACCGCGAGGACTGGCGGCTCTCCCAGCTGCACGGCCGCTGGGCCGCCGAGTCCCGGCTCGTGCGCGCCCCCCTCACCTACGGTGAGAAGGTCATCGGCAGCCGCCGCGGCCACACCAGCCACCAGCACCTGCCCTGGGTCGCCCTCGACACCGACGCCGGTGAGGAGCGCGGCGAGGTCTACGCCTGCGCGCTCGGCTGGTCGGGCTCCTGGCGGATCGCGGTGGCCCAACTCCCCGACGCGCGCGTGCAGATCACCGGCGGTGCCGGGTACGACGAGTCGGGGCTGCTGAGGCTGGCGGCGGGTGAGTCGTTCACGACCCCCGTCTTCGCGGGGCTGTGGAGCGACGGCGGCTTCGGCGGCGCCAGCCGCGCGTGGCACGCCTACCAGCGGACGTACGTCGTCCCGGACGCCGAGCAGGACCGTCCGGTGCTGTTCAACTCCTGGGAGGCCACCGAGTTCGACATCTCCGAGGAGCAGCAGGGGAACCTCGCGCGGCGGGCCGCGGCCATCGGCGTCGAGCTGTTCGTCGTGGACGACGGCTGGTTCGGCGCCCGCACCAGCGACCGCGCCGGACTCGGCGACTGGACGGTCAACCGCGACCGCTTCCCGGGCGGCCTGAAGCCCCTCGCCGACTACGTGCACGGGCTCGGGATGCAGTTCGGCATCTGGGTCGAGCCCGAGATGGTCAACCCGGACAGCGACCTGTACCGGGCACACCCCGACTGGGTGCAGTTCCAGCCGGGACGAAAGCGGACGGAGCTGCGCAATCAGCTCGTCCTCAATCTCGCGCGCGAGGACGTCCAGGAGTACCTGTGGGGGCAGCTCGACGCCCTGCTGTCCAGCGCCCCGATCGACTACGTGAAGTGGGACTTCAACCGCTGCTTCACCGACGCGGGCTGGCCCGGCGACGCCTATCCGCAGCGGCTCTGGGTCGACCATGTGCACGCCTTCTATGCCCTGTTGGACCGGCTGCGGGCCGCCCACCCCGGCGTCGCCTTCGAGTCCTGCTCGGGCGGCGGCGGCCGCATCGACCTCGGCGTCCTGGGCCGTACGGACCAGGTGTGGACCTCCGACAACACCGACCCGCTCGACCGGCTCGCCATCCAGCACGGCTTCAGTCAGATCCACCCCGCGCGCGTGATGGCGGCCTGGGTCACCGACAGTCCGAACGCCATGCTCAACGGCCGGGTCAGCTCGCTGCGCTTCCGCTTCGTCAGCGCCATGGCAGGGGTGCTCGGTGTCGGCGGCGACCTCACCCGGTGGAGCGAGGAGGAGCTCGCCGAGGCCCGCGAGTGGGTGGAGCTCTACAAGGACATCCGGCCGCTCGTGCAGCGCGGCGACCAGTACCGGCTCCGGGCGCCGCAGGGCGACGGCCTGAGCGCCGTGCAGTACGTCCTCGGGGACGAGACCGTCGTCCTGGCCTGGCTCCAGTCGCAGCGGTACGGCGAACCCGTTCCGGCGCTGCGGCTGCGCGGGCTCGACCCGAAGGCGTCGTATGAATGCCGTGAAACGGGCGAAATTCACAGAGGTGCCGTATTGCTGCATCACGGGCTGCGGGTGGGATTGCGGGGCGATCTGGATGCGGCAGTTCTACGGCTGCGTCGCATCTGAGCTTTCTGTCCGAATTGGTGGCTTCCGTAGCCTTCATTCCAACTCGCTCTGGAATAAGGGAAGCTGTGCGAACGGCACGTGAGCAGCGTCATATCGGTGACCCTGAGTCGTTCGTCATGTTCACGTAATTCGCTGTCAAAAGCTGGGTGATTGCGTTCCGGGAAGGCCCGCCAAAACACGGAGGGTGACCGTGAATTTCGCGGCGGATCAAGAGGAACGCAATCACCCTGGAACCTCTTACTTGTCCCTTTGCGTCTTCCTCGCTTACGTTCGCCACCAATCCGGACGGACGCCCAATCCTGCCGCCGACCGGAATCCGCACAACTCACCCGTGAACGGCAGGAGCGGGGGACCCACAGGTACAACCGCCTGGACCGGTCTTCCGGAACAGGCTTGGGGTTAAGTCGCACCTCGGTGCGTCCGGACATCTCCAGTCCGCACCCGACAGCTCACCTCGCAGGCGCCGGAGAGGAATTCGCCATGCCCGCGAAGGGTAAGCACCGCCGTCCGAAGTCCCAGCGCCTCACCCGCTCGATCGCCGTCGCCGGAACCGGTGGCGCCGCACTCGCCCTGCCTCTGATGGGGGCCGCAGGCGCCCACGCGGCCACCGGTCAGTCCGTGGCGCAGTCGGTTTCGGAAAAGGCCGTCCGGTCCGTTCCGGTCGCCGCGAAGACGGCCACCGAGAAGGCCACGCAGAAGAAGGGCGCCGCGAACACCGCGACCGTGCGCACCTATTCGGTGAAGGCCGGTGACTACCTCTCGAAGATCGCCGACGAGCAGAACGTCACCGGCGGCTGGAAGAAGCTGTACTCGGACAACCGTGAGGCCGTCGGTTCCGACCCCTCGCTCATCCACCCCGGCCTGAAGCTCACGCTGGGCAAGAAGGCGGCGGCGAGCACGGACAGGTCCGCCGGCTCCGAGAAGTCCACGAGCACCGAGAAGTCCTCGTCCTCCTCGAACGCGACGACCGCCACCCAGAGCAGCGAGTCCGCCGGCACCGGCAGCTCCAGCGGCTTCACCCTGCCCGTCTCCGGCGCCACCGTCGGCACGGGCTACCACGTGGCCGGCAGCATGTGGTCCAGCGGCTACCACACGGGCGTCGACTTCGTCGTCCCGACCGGCACCTCGCTGAAGGCCGTGGGCGCGGGCACCGTCGTCTCCGCCGGCTGGGGCGGCGCGTACGGCAACCAGGTCGTCATCCGGCTCGCCGACGGCTACTACGCGCAGTACGCCCACCTGTCCGCGCTCTCGGTCTCGGCCGGCCAGACCGTCACCGAGGGGCAGCAGGTCGGCCTCTCCGGTGCCACCGGCAACGTGACGGGTCCGCACCTCCACTTCGAGATCCGGACGACGCCGGACTACGGCTCGGACATCGACCCGGTCGGGTACCTCCGTTCGAAGGGCGTCGCCGTCGGCTGACGCTCCCCCCGATGCCACCGAAGGCCGGATCCCGATCCCCGGGTCCGGCCTTCGGTGTCGGGTCTTGCCGTTTCATGATCGGTTCATTGCGGTCTTGTGGCGCGGCTGCCCAAAGCGTCGACAGGGAGGCGAGGGTGGGACCACAGTGATCTCCGAAGCGATGCAAGCGCTTTCTGACCGTCATGGCATCCGCACCCGCATCCGGAGGTCCCCGTGCCCGGCGTCGACCGACGCACCGTCATCAAGGGCGCCGCAGCCGCGGCCGCCGCGGCCCAGTTCTCCTGGGCACTGTCCCGCACCGCCGCCGCGGCGGACGCCGACGACACCGAACTGCACTGGCTGGAGGGCTCGGCGCCCGACGTCCACGCCGGTGCCACCTGGGGCGTGCCGTGGGCGCGCGGGGCGTACCGGCCGGAGCAGTCCTTCCGGCTGACGACCGCCGCGGGCGACGACGTCCCCGTCCAGAGCTGGGTCACCGGCTACTGGCCTGACGGCTCGGTGAAGTGGACGGCGCACGCCCTCGCACCCGGCGCGCCGAAGGCCTCCGCCTACAAGCTCGCGGCGGGCACTCCGGCCGCGCCGGAGCAGCAGGTCACGGTCACCCGGTCCGCGGGCCGCGTCGAGGTGTCGACCGGCGTCATCACCGCCGTGTTCGGCGCCAAGGGCTCCGACACCGTCGTACGGAGTGTGCGGCGCGGGTCGGCCGAGATCGCCCGGAACGGCAAGCTGGTCGCCCTGCGGCAGGAGTCGGTGCGGGAGGGCGCGGACCTCTCGCACTTCGCCGGCCGGGTCGAGAAGGTCGAGGTGGAGCAGGACGGTCCGGTCCGGGCCGTCGTCCGCGTCGAGGGCCGGCACCGCGACGGCGGGCGGGCCTGGCTGCCGTACACCCTGCGCTTCTCCTTCTTCGCCGGTGCCGACTCCTTCCGTCTGGTGCACACCTTCGTCTGGGACGGCGAGCAGACGCCGGGCTCGGATCAGGGGGACTTCCTGCGCGGTCTGGGCGTCCGCTTCACCGTGCCGCTGAGCGACCGGCCCTACGACCGCCATGTGCGGTTCGCCGACTCCGGCGGCGGTCTGTTCAGCGAGGCCGTCCAGGGCATCACCGGGCTGCGCCGCGACCCCGGAGCGGCGGTGCGCGCGGCCCAGATCGCCGGTGAGCGGCTGCCCGCCACCTCGACCTGGGACCCCCGGGTCGCCGACCGCCTCGCCTACATCCCGGCCTGGGGCGACTACACCCTGACCCAGCCCAACGCCGACGGCTACACCGTCCGCAAGCGCACCAAGGCCGGCTACGGCTGGATCCACGCCGCGGCCGGCCGCCGTGCCGGAGGCCTCGGCTACGTCGGCGGTGCGAGCGGCGGACTCTCCTTCGGACTACGGGACTTCTGGCAGCGCCACCCGGCCCAGCTGGACGTACGCGGAGCGGCGGGAGACGCCGCCGAGGCCACCGTATGGCTGTACTCGCCGGAGGCCCAGCCGCTCGACCTGCGCTTCTACCACGACGGGTTGGGGCAGGACACGTACGAGGAGCAGTCCGACGGCGGACTGGAGATCACGTACGAGGACTACGAGCCGGGCTTCGGCACCCCGTACGGCATCGCGCGGACGAGTGAACTGACCTTCTGGGCCGTCGAGAAGACCCCTTCCGCCGATGTTCTCGCCGCGCAGGCCGCCGCCGTCGCGACCCCGCCGCTGCTCGCCGCGACGCCCCAACGACTGCATGCTGCCGGGGTGTTCGGCGACTGGGCGCCCGTCGACCGGTCCAGCGCGGCGCGTTCGGCGATCGAGGACCACCTCGACGACCTGTTCGCCTACTACCGCGACCAGCGTGAACAGCACCGCTGGTACGGCTTCCTCGACTACGGCGACGTCCAGCACACCTACGACAACGACCGGCACGTCTGGCGGTACGACGTCGGCGGATACGCCTGGGACAACTCGGAGTTGGGCACCGACCTCTGGCTCTGGTACCACTTCCTGCGCACCGGGTCCGCCGAGGTGTTCCGGTTCGCGGAGGCGATGACCCGGCACACCGGCGAGGTCGACGTCTACCACCTCGGCAAGTGGGCGGGCCTCGGCACCCGGCACGGCGTGCAGCACTGGGCGGACAGCGCCAAGCAGGTCCGCATCTCCACGGCCGCCAACCGCCGCTTCCTCTACTTCCTCACCGGCGACGAACGCACCGGCGACCTGCTGTCCGAACTCGTCGACGTGGAGCGGACGTTCCTGGCGGTCGACCCGCAGCGCAAGGTCCGCACCGACGGCTACACGCCCGACGACCGGCACGCGCTGTCCGTCGGCTTCGGAACCGACTGGGGCGGCATCTCGGCGGCCTGGCTCACCGAGTGGGAGCGGCGGGGCCCCAACGCCGAGAAGGCGAAGGCGAAGCTGGTCAACTCGCTGCGGACGATCGCCGCGCAGCCGGCCGGCTTCTTCACCGGCACGGGTCTGCTCGACGCGGACACCGGCAAGTTCGCGATCACCACGAGCACGGCCGTGAGCGTGTCGCACCTGAGTGCCGTGTTCGGCCTCGTCGAGACCAACAGCGAACTCGTGTCCTTGTTCGGCGACGAGGAGCCCGAGTTCCGCACCACCTGGCTGAACTACGCGCAGTACTACAACGCCACCGACGCCCAGAAGAAGCAACTCACCGGTTCCACCTGGAAGTCGGCGCTGCCCGCCGCGCACTCGCGGATCACCGCCTACGCGGCCCAGCGCAGGAACGACCCGACGCTCGCCACGCGCGCGTGGAAGGAGTTCTTCACCGGCAGCGACACCTACTTCCCGTCCAACGACTGGAACCCCGTGACGATCAAGGCGCCGGCGGTGCTGCGGACGACCGAGGAGATCCCCTGGATCTCCACCAACTCCTCGGCCCAGTGGGCGCTCGCGGCCATCCAGAACCTCGCCCTGATCGGCGATCGGATCCCGTCATGAGACGTGCCGCACTGATCGCGGCGGTGGCCGCGGGCCTGGTCATGGGGGCGGTACAACCCGTGGCGGCCTCCGGGGACCTCGTGCGACCGGATGACCGGCGCCTCGCCTACGAGGGCCACTGGGGGCGCACCGCGGAGGCGGCGGTCACCGTCACCTCCGGTTCCCGGCTGGGCTTCCGCTTCACCGGGGACAGCGTCCACGCCCTGTTCGACGTCTCGTCGATCACCGTGCCCGCGCAGATCCACGTGTCGGTCGACGGCGGCCCGAAGCGGCTGTACGCCGTCGACCGCGAGGACATCGAGATCACCGCAGCCGGGCGCGGCCCGCACCGGGTCGAGCTGTCGGTGAAGGACGTGTTCTCCCGCGCGAACCGGTGGACCCCGCCCCTGGAGACCGGCGTCGTGCTGACCGGCGTGCGCGGGCGGCTGCTGCCGCAACGGCCCGTGCACGAGCCGCGGTTCGCCTTCTACGGCGACTCCGTCACGCAGGGCGTCATGGCCCTGTGCGAGGTCAACACCTCGGACTGCGCCGACGGCACCGCCGCCTACCCCACGCTGGTCGCCGACGCCCTGCACGCCTCCCTGACCCAGGTCGGCTTCGGACGGCAGGGGGTGCTCCGGACGGGCAACGGGGGAGTGCCGACGGCATCCGACGCCTATGGCTGGAACTACGCCGGCTCCAGGGCGGATTCGGACCGGCACGCCGATGTGATCGTGGTGAACCAGGGCACCAACGACACCGCGTGGGGCCCGGCGGAGTTCCGTGCCGCCTACCGCGCCTACCTGGACGAGCTGCGGGCCGCCGCACCGCACGCCCGCATCCTCGCGCTGCGGCCCCTCACCGGGGCGCACGCCGACGACATCGCGGCCGTCGTCGCCGAACTCGCGGACCGGCGCGTCGAGTTCGTCGACACCAGCGGCTGGCTCTCCCCGGCGGAGGGCGACTTCAACGGGGACGTCCACCCCAGCGCCCAAGGCCATCGCAAGGTGGCCGACCGACTGATCGCCCTTCTGGAAGGAGCCGTCTCCCATGACCACCACGCGTAGAGCCTTCGGAGCCCTCGCCGCAGGCGTCGCCCTCGCGGCCCTCGCCCCCGCAGCCGGCGCGAGCGCGACCCCGCGCCACCGCCGTCTCCTCGCCCACGACGACTTCCGGCACGGCCTCGGCCAGTGGGCCGTCGAACTGGAGAAGGGCGGCACCGTCACCGCTTCCCGCGGCGTCCTGGAGTCCGACGTCCCCGCCGGCGCGACGATCTGGTTCCGCAAGCGCCTCGAAGGCCCGTACGTCATCGAGTACACGGCGACCCCCGTCTCCGCGGGCGGCGTCAACGACCGGGTCTCCGACCTCAACAACTTCTGGAACGCGACCGACGTCCGGTCCCCCGACGACCTCTTCGCCACCCAGCGTGGCGGCGCCCTGGCCGAGTACGACTACCTCAAGACCTACTACGTCGGCTACGGCGCCAACACCAACACCACCACCCGGCTGCGCCGGTACGTCGGCGAGGCCGGGGTGCGGCCGCTGGTCTACGACTACACGGAGCCGCTGCTCGTGCCCGATCAGCCGCACCGGGTCCGGATCGTGTCCGACGGCTCCACCCAGCGGTGGTGGGTCAACGGGCGGCTGGTCTTCGACTACAGCGACCCGGAGCCGTACACCAGCGGCCACTTCGCCTTCCGCACCACATGGAGCCACTTCCGCTTCAGCGACTTCCGGGTGTGGCGGTTGAGCCCACAACATCCCTGAACGGAGAGGTATTCCAGGCTTGGCCAACACTTTAGGAGTGGCTTATATCACCGCACGTCAAGCCCTCCTTACGGTCGCGTAGGTCACATTCGAAGGGGAATCATGGGCCGATGTGGCAGACGATTCGAAGAGTGACAGCAGAGCAGTGATCGGGTCGTACGTTGCGGTGGGGGACAGCTTCACCGAGGGCGTGGGCGATCCCGGCCCCGACGGGGCATTCGTCGGCTGGGCCGACCGGTTCGCGGTGCTTCTCGCGGACCGGTTGCCCGAGGGCGACTTCCGGTACACCAACCTCGCCGTGCGCGGGAAGCTCCTCGACCAGATCGTCGAGGACCAGCTTCCGAAGGCCCTGGAGCTCGCCCCCGACCTGGTCTCCTTCTGCGCGGGCGGCAACGACATCATCCGGCCCGGCACCGACCCCGACGAGGTCGCCGAGCGCTTCGAGCGGGCGATCGAGCGGCTCACCGCCGTCGCCGGCACCGTCATGGTGACGACCGGCTTCGACACCCGTGGCGTGCCGGTGCTCAAGCATCTGCGCGGCAAGATCGCGACGTACAACGGACATGTGCGGGCCATCGCCGACCGGTACGGCTGTCCCGTGCTCGACCTGTGGTCGCTGAAGACGGTCCAGGACCGCCGGGCCTGGGACGGCGACCGGCTCCACCTCTCTCCCGAGGGGCACACGCGCGTGGCGCTCCGGGCGGGCCAGGTGCTCGGCCTGGCGGTCCCGGCCGACCCCGACCAGCCGTGGCCCCCGCTGCCGCCCCGCGGCACGCTGGAGGTGCGGCGGGACGACGTCCATTGGGCGCGGGAGTACCTGGTGCCGTGGATCGGGCGGCGGTTGCGCGGTGAGTCCTCGGGCGACCATGTGACGGCCAAGGGGGCGCTGTCGCCGGACGACATCAAGATGCGGATCGGCAAGGTGGCCTGACCGGGCGCGTGCTCCACCAGTGAGGTGACCGCGCGGGAGTGGTGCGCGGTCCGGTTCATGACGTGGTGCTGGGATGACCGCACTGTCGCCCCACCCCGGAAGGACCGGACGCGCATGCCCGTTCCCCGTACGCCGGTCACGGCGGTCGCCGTGACCCTCCTCGCCCTGGGCCTGCCCACCGTCGCGGCCCCGGCGGCCCTCGCGGCCGGCACCGGCGGCCACGCTCCCTCGATCGCCGTCGCCGCGGCTCCCGCCACCGTCACCGTGACCGGTGAGGGCAGCGCGGTCGGCGAGCCGGACATCGCCCTGGTCGGCGCCGGGGTGGAGGCCGTCGCCAAGACGACGCAGGCCGCGCTCGAGGCGCAGAACACGGCGTCCGCCGCGCTGTTGAAGGCGGTCCGTGCCCAAGGCGTCGCCGACCGGGACATCCGGACCGAGAACGTGTCCCTCAGCCCCGTCTACGACTACACGGACGGCGAGTCCACGCTGAAGGGCTACCAGGCCGCCCAGTCCTTCTCGATCAAGGTCCGCGAGCCGGCCGCCACCGGTGCGCTCCTCCAGGCCGTCACCGACGCCACCGGCGACGCGGGCCGCATCACCTCCGTCGTCTTCGACCTCGACGACCGCCGTCCGCTCCAGGCCCGCGCCCGCGAGGCCGCGCACGACGACGCCCACACCAAGGCCGCCCAGTACGCCCGCCTCGCCGGCCTCCACCTCGGCCGCCTCGTCTCCCTGAACGAGGGCGGCACCGGCTACTTCGCCCCGTCCCCACCCGTGTCCGCGGACGCGCCCGCCGGCTTCGGCGCGGTACCGCTGGCGCCGGGGGAGATCAAGGCCACGGCTACGGTCACGGCGGTGTACGAACTGACCTGAGCGAGGCCCGCCGCGAGGGCCGCCGCCTTCAGCGCTCCTGGGCGCTCAACGTGCCGGCTCCCAGCCCGAGTTCCCGGGCCAGTGCCTCGTCCGCCCACTCCTGGGCGCGCGCCCGGGACACGGCGCCCGGGTACGACGTCAGCTGGACGGCGAGTCCGTCGAGCAGGGCGGTCAGCCGCAGGGCCGAGGCGGCCGGGTCCGGGCACCGGAACTCGCCCGCGGCCACGCCCTGCGCGATGACCTCGGCGATCGCCGCCTTCCACTGCTTGTCGAGCTCGCGGGTGACCTCCTGGAGGGCGGGCTCGCGCAAGGAGGCCGCCCAGCCCTCGATCCACAGCCGCCAGCCCTTGGCCTGACCCGTGGGCGCGTACCAGCGCACGGCCGACCGCAGCCGGCGCAGCGCCGTGGTCCGGCGGCCGAGCAGCTTGCGCAGCTGGGCGAGGTCGTCCTCGGCGGCGTACGTGAACGCGGCGGCGACCAGCTTCTCCTTGGTCGAGAAGTGGTACAGCACCAGCGCGTTGCTCACCCCGAGCGACGAGGCCACGTCGGCGATCCTGACCGCCGCCACGCCGCGCTCCTCGATCTGCCCGATGGCGGCCCGCAGCAATTCCTCGCGCCGCTCCGCCACGCTCAACCGCACTCTCGCCACGCGGCCACCCTAATCCGTGCCGGTGCGCGGGGAGACGGGACCTCCGTCCGCACCGGTACCAGTGCCGGTGCTCGGGAGATGGGACCTCCGCCCCTACCGGTACCAGTGGCGGTGCCCGGGAGATGGGACCTCCGCCCCTACCGGTACCAGTGGCGGTGCCCGGGGAGATGGGACCTCCGTCCGCACCGGTACCAGTGCCGGTGCCCGGGGAGATGGGACCTCCACCCCTACCGGTACCACCCGAACCGCTCGGCGATCGCCGGCAGCCGCTCCGCGACGATCGCGTGGGCGGCGGCCCGCGGGGACGTCCCGTCGGCCTCCGCGCGGGCCAGCATCTGCTCGACCAGGGCGCGCATGGAGCGGCGGGTGTGGGTGAACGCCTCCTCCGCGTCGGCGCCGATGTCGCCGAACAGGGTCCACCACCACCAGGCGTTCGTGCCGGAGTTCACGACCACGTCCGGCAGCACGGTGACGGCGCGCGCGGCCAGCAGGGCCTCGGCCGCGGGCAGGACGGGCATGTTGGCCGCCTCGACGATCCAGCGGGCGGTGACACGCTCCTGGTTCGCGACGTCGATCGCGTACGACACGGCGGCCGGCACCAGCACCTCCGCGTCGACGGACAGCCAGGCGTCGCCCGGCAGTTCGCGGTCGCCGGGCCGGAGCACGGCACGGTCGACGGTGCCGTAGGCGTCCCGAGCGGCGAGCAGCGCCTCGACGTCCAGGCCCTCGGGGTTGGCGATCGTGCCCTTGATGTCGGCGACGGCGACGATCGTCAGGCCCGCGCGCGCGAGGAACCTCGCCGTCGCTCCGCCCATCGTGCCGAGCCCCTGCACGCAGACTCGCGTCCCGGCGTGCGGCACGCCGGCCCGGTCCAGGGCCGTGAGCACCGACTCGGCGACCCCGCAGCCGCCGACCAGTTCGTCGAGCCCGATGCCGTCCACCTCGACGGCGAACGCGTCCGCGAGCCGCTTCCGAGCCGCCTTCTCGTCGTCCAGCAGGGGATAGACGGCCTGGACGGATGAGACGAGCCCCGCCTCGGCCGCCGCCCGGTCCACCAGGTCCTGGGTCAGGCCGAGGTCCTCGCCCGTGGTCCAGAAACTCTCGACGTACGGTCGCATCGCGCGCAGGAAGCGCACGAGCAGGGTGTACGCCGCCGGGTCCCGGGGATCGCAGTCGATGCCGCCCTTGGCGCCGCCCAACGGGACGTAACGGCCCTGGGGGTTGTAGTGCAGCGCCTCCTTCATGGTCATGCCGCGGGCGAGCCCGGTGACCTCCTCCAAGGTGCAGCCCTCACGCATCCGCAGCCCGCCGCTGGAGACTCCGCGCACCAGCCGGTCGACGACCAGGAAGCCCTGGCGACCGGTGACGTGGTCGGTCCAGGTGAGCGAGAGCAAGGGGGTGGTCATGGGGGCTCCTGGGGCGGTTACTGAACAACGAGTCAGTATCTTCTTGACATGTCCGGCGTGGTGTCAATCCGAACCGAAACGCGATTGACAGCACACCGCGCGCCCTCGATAGGTTCCCTTTGGGAACGTACTGATCGCGAAGGGGGACGGGGATGGCCAAGGTCGTCGAGTTGACGTACTACCCGGTGAAGGGGTGTGCCGGGATCCCGGCGAGCGAGGCGGCGGTGACGCCGGCCGGGCTCGCGCACGACCGCTCCTTCATGGTCGTCAGTGAGGAGGGGGTGTTCCGGACGCAGCGGCGTGACCCCCGGCTCGCGCTGATCCTGCCCGGCGTCGACAGCGCCGGCGAGCGGCTCACGCTCCGCGCGCCGGACCACGGCGAAGTGGCCGTCGACGTCGACACCACCGGCGTACGGCGGCCGGTCGAGCTGTTCGGGACGCCGTACCGGGGCATCGACCAGGGCGACACCGTCGCGCAGTGGCTCTCCGAGGTGCTCGGCGCCCCGAGCAGGCTCGTGCGGGTGCCACCGGAGCACGACAGGGTGACCGACGGCCGGACACCGGGAACCGCGGGCTGGGCGGACAGCGGCGCCCTGCACGTCCTGTCGCGGTCCAGCCTCGACCTGCTCAACGGCAAGCTCGCCGAACGCGGCGCGGAACCCCTGGCCATGAACCGCTTCCGCCCCAACATCGTGATCGGCGGCTGGGACGTCCCGCACACCGAGGACCGCGCCCACCGCATACGGATCGGCGACACCGAGCTGGCCTACGCGAAGCTCGCCGTCCGCTGCGCCGTCACCCTGGTGGACCAGGAACACGGCGCCAAGGACGGCCCCGAACCCATCCGCACCCTGGCCGGATACCGGCGCGGAGCCGCCGGCACGGTGTTCGGCGTGAAGTTCTCCGTGCCGCGACCGGGGAAGGTGGCGGTCGGCGACGAGGTGGACGTCACGGCGTGGGGCGAGGCCGAGGTGCCGCACCCGGCCGAGGTGTAGTTCATACGCCCGTGACCACGGCGATCCGGGTTTGTCGGAGAGGCCGACCATAATGGAAGACCTCACCGACTCCACCTGGAGGTACCGTGTCCGTTTTCGGTTCCCTGAGCTCCGGGCTCCGCGCCCTGCAGCCCGAGGCCTTCGGTGTGGACCCGAGCGGTGAGCGCCTCGCCCGCATCCGCAGGTCGCCCCACTTCAAGGACGGCGTCTTCCAGAACCCGGGTGGCGAGGCCCGGATCCGGCCCTCCGGCTCGACGCTGGAGCTCGCGAAGGTCTTCTTCGACAAGGAGGAGCGCCCCCGCCGCTCGCCCAAGGGCACGATCCCGGTGCACCCGACCACCCTGGCCGACATCGCGAAGCCGCCGGTCACCGGGCTGCGGCTGACCTGGATGGGCCACTCCAGCGTGCTCGCCGAGATCGACGGACACCGGGTGCTCTTCGACCCGGTCTGGGGCGAGCGCTGTTCCCCGTTCCCCTTCGCGGGCCCGAAGCGGCTCCACCCGGTGCCGCTGCCACTGGCCGCGCTGGGCCCGGTCGACGTCGTCGTCATCTCCCACGACCACTACGACCACCTGGACATGCCCACCATCAAGGCGCTGGCCGACACGGACACCCTGTTCGCCGTGCCGCTCGGCGTCGGCGCCCACCTCGAACACTGGGGCGTCTCCGCCGGCCGGCTGCGCGAGCTGGACTGGCACGAGGCGACCAAGGTCGGCGGGCTCACCCTCACCGCCACTCCGGCCCGCCACTTCTGCGGCCGCGGTCTGCGCAACACCCAGCACACGCTCTGGGCGTCCTGGGTCGTCGAAGGGGAGGCCCACCGGGTCTACCACAGCGGTGACACCGGCTACTTCGACGGCTTCAAGGAGATCGGCGCCGAGCACGGGCCGTTCGACGCCACGATGATCCAGATCGGCGCGTACAGCGACTTCTGGCCGGACATCCACATGACGCCGGCGGAGGGCATGCGCGCCCACCTCGACCTCCAGGGCGGCCCGTCGGCCGGCCTCATGCTGCCGATCCACTGGGCCACCTTCAACCTGGCCACGCACGCGTGGGCGGAGCCGGGCGAGGGCACGATCGCGGCGGCCCGCGCGGAGGGCACGCGCATCGCCCTGCCGCGCCCGGGCGAGCCCTTCGAGCCGACCGGCGAGGGCGTGCCGGTCGAGCCGTGGTGGCGCGGGGTCGCGGCGGCGCCCGCCGGGGGCTGGCCGACGGCGGAGCTCGTCACGGAGGCCGGGATCAAGACGACGTCGGAGGCGGCGGCGCGGGCCCAGGAGGACGCGGCGGGGTCGGTGGGTTCGGAAGGTGAGGGGAGCGGGGAGCCGGCGGCGGTGCCGGCGGGCTGATCCCCAGGAACCCCGCGTCAAGCGGGCCGACTCGACCCACCCGGGTTCTCGGTCGGCCAGACGGGACATGACCACTCACCCGCCGCCACGCCGACCTCGACCACGGTCCCATGGGGCAGGGGGCGACCCCACACCCGCTCCGCGGAGAGGTCGGCACACAGGGAAACCAAGCCGACCGTCACTGTGCCGACATGAGTGACGACCACGACGGTGCCCCCGGCGTGGGCTTCGACGATGCGTTCCATCGAGGCTTGGAAGCGCGCGACGACCGATCCGCCCGTCTCGCCCAGCGGGAGTTTCGCGTCCAGGTCGCCGTCCACGATCCACCGACGAAGGACGTCCTGGGACCTGCGGCCGGCCGCTGCGTCCGAGGATCGCTCGAGTACGCCGACCCCGTACTCGGTCAGACCGTGGTCGCGTTGCACCGGCAGGTCCAGGGTGAAGCCCTTCGCGACGATGTCGGCCGTCTCGACCGCGCGTCTGGCCGGGCTGGAGCAGACGGCGGTGACGGGCTCGGATCTCAAGCCAGCGAGGGCGGCTTCGGCCTGTTCCCGGCCGAGGTCGGTGAGCCCGGCTCCGGGAGGTTCGCTCGACAGGATGCCCGCGGCGTTGTCCACGGATTGGCAGTGCCTGAGGAACAGTACGCGGGTGCGCGGTGCCGAGCGGGAGAGGGGTTGATCGGTCGCGTGTGGCGGCCCTGCACGGTCACTCATCATTTCCCCTCGCTCATGGGGATCACCGCGATCGGTCGATCGTAGCTTCCTGAACCAGTGGCGTGTGAACGGTTTTTCGTGATCGCGTGGAGCGTGACGGCAGGACGACACGAAGCCGACGGTTGCCACGCGCGGAAAGCGAGGGACAGGTGGCGGAGAGGGAGGCCGAGTCGGCCGACCGGACCGAGGCGGTGGCACCCGCGTCCCTGTGGCACAACAGGGACTTCCTGCCGCTGTGGACCGGCCAGGTGCTCTCGACGCTGGGCACCAGGATGTCCTCGGTCGCCCTCCCGCTGCTCGTCCTGTCGATGACCGGATCGGCGAGCAAGGCGGGTGTCGCGGGTTTCGTGTCGACCCTTCCCGGCGCTGATCGCCACGGCGAGTCCGGGGATCCGCACGGAGGCTGTCCTGACCGGGCGTTGACCCGGGGTGGGTCACCCGCCTGCGGTGCTCGCGAGTCGCTACGGAGAGTGAAGCGCATGGGAGCACTTGTCCGTGCCCAGGGTCGTTGTGGAATGACACCCCCATGGCCGGAGGCTGTAGCCGGGGATGGCGAGGCGCTGATTCGGGCGCTCCGATTCTGACCGCCTCTGACCAGCACTGATCGATCCCTGAAGTGAACTGTACGAGCTGTCCGCGGGCTTATCGGGCTGTAGTACGAGCCCTCATACCAGAGCGGGACGCTCCCCGTACGAGTTTGTCAACTGCCCACCGCACATGATGCGTTGGCGACTACTGTGAGTGGTCGTCGGGCGACGCAGGGCCGAAATCCCGGCGCTCTCGACCGACACCGTGTCGTGAGGACCAGACCGGAGGAGGGAGTCGACGCGATGGGAATCCCCCCAGCTCGACCGCGACCGGGAGCCGGGGGAAGCCGGTGACCGACGACCGCGTCGGAGTGCGTGCCACCCGTGGCGAGCGCACCCGGGAACCGGCGGGAACGCGCACCGGGCCCCGGGAGCCCGGCCGTGGGCCCGCGAACCAGTCCGGCCGTGGACAGACGGGCCAGCCCAGCCGTGGACGGAGCCAGCCCGGGCGGGGACCGGCGAGCCCGCCCGGCGACCAGGCCGCCCACCGGGCCAGTACCCGGACCAGCACGAGGACACCGATGTCTCAGCTCCGCGCACCGGCGGCGCGCGCCGACCGCCGCGAAGGCGGCCGGCACGGCAAGCCGGCCGTCCGGCCCGTGACCGCGCTGCCCGAGACCCACATACGGCCTCAGCTGCTGCGGCTCGCCGTGCTGCCGCCCATCGCGGTCGCCCTCGCCGCCTCCGCGGCCGTCCTCTTCACCGTCCGCTCCACCGGCGCCCGGCCCGGCCTCACCTTCTGGGGTGTCCTCGCCGGCGCCGTCTCGGTCGCGCTCGCCGCCATCCTCATCGCCGCCGTCGCCGCCGACCGCGCCGCCAAGTCGGTCAGCGACCGCATCGGCGCCCTGCGCCGCACCACCGCACGGGGTGAGGCCGATCTGCGGGCCCTCGTCGAGGCGTTGCGGCGTGGCGACGGGCCGCCCCAGCGCACCCCGCGCAGCGGTCCACCGGACGGTGCCGACGACTTCGACCTGCTCGCCGCCGACCTGGCCCGCGCCCACGACGGCGCCGTCACCGCCGTCGTCCAGGCCGCCCAACTGTCCAGCCAGGCGGGCAGCGAGCAGAAGCTGGAGGTCTTCCTCAACCTCGCCCGGCGCCTGCAATCGCTGGTGCACCGGGAGATCTCCATCCTCGACGAGCTGGAAAACGAGATCGAGGACCCCGACCTGCTCAAGGGCCTCTTCCACGTCGACCACCTCGCCACCCGCATCCGCCGCCACGCCGAGAACCTCGCCGTGCTCGGCGGCGCCGTCTCGCGCCGGCAGTGGAGCCACCCCGTATCCATGACCGAGGTGCTGCGCTCGGCCATCGCCGAGGTCGAGCAGTACTCCCGCGTCAAGCTCGTGCCGCCCATCGACGGCACCCTGCGCGGGCACGCCGTCGCCGACGTCATCCACCTGCTCGCCGAACTGGTCGAGAACGCCACGGTGTTCTCCGCCCCGCACACCCAAGTACTGCTGCGCGCCAACCTCGTCACCTCCGGGCTCGCCGTCGAGGTCGAGGACCGCGGCCTCGGCATGCCCGTCGCCGAGCAGAACAAGATGAACGCCCTGCTCACCGACCCCGACCAGGTCAACGTGGGGAGCCTGCTGGCGGACGGCCGTATCGGACTGTTCGTCGTCTCGCAGCTCGCCCGGCGGCACGGCATCCACGTCCGGCTCCAGACCAACATCTACGGCGGTGTCCAGGCCGTACTCGTCGTACCGCAAGGCCTGTTGGGCGCGGAGCCGGGGGTGCCCGGGGTCGTACCCGGGGCCTCGGACGGGACGGGGGGCGCGGGGCCGGTTGGCGGGGGAGCGGGTGTGCCCCCGGCGCCGGCCGGGGCGCCGCGATCGGCTCGCGGTCCTGCGGGAGACGTACGGCCGTCCATGCCGGTGCCGGGCGCGCCGGGCACCTCCGTGCCGCCGCGGCAGTATCCGCAGGAGGGGGCTGGGCCGGGGGCCCTGGGAGACACTGGTCCGCAGCGGGTCGTTCCCGGCGCCGGTCCCGGCGTACGGTCCGCTCGGCAGCCGGACGCTCCGCGCGGCTCGGGACCCGCGGCGAACGGCGGTGAGCCCGTCGTACCGCTGCCCGTGCGCGGCAGCCACCAGGAGCGGCCCAACCCGGCGGAGGCCGTGCCGGGCATCCGGCCCGACGACCGGCGGCTCGTCGCGCAGAGCGCCGCCATGCCGCCCACCCCGCGCACCGGCACCGTCCGCGGCACCATGGGCAAGCCCCAACTGCCCAGGCGCCGTGCCCAGGAGCACATCGCACCCCAACTCCGCGACGGCCCGGCGGCGCCGCGGCCGGACGCCGAGTATCTCGCCGGCCACGACCCGGGGCTCATGGCGGCCTTCCAACGCGGCATCGGCCTCGCCGAGGCCCAGCAGCACATGGAGGCGGAGGCCATCGGGGGCACGGACCTCGGCGCGTATGCCATGGGGGCAGCGCACATGGGCACGGCCCACGTGGAGCCGTCTCACATGGACCACGTGGACCACGTGGACACGGCCCACATGGAGCTGTCCCACATGGACGCGCCGGACACCGACGCATCGCACACGGACACGCCGCCGCACACGGGCGCACTGCACATGTACACGGGCTCGATCACCGACGCCGATCGGAGCCGTGCGGGTCTGACGGAAACAGGCCTGACGGACGTGGGTCTGACGGACCCGGGCCTGACCGAAACAGGCCTGACGGACGCGCGCGCGACGCATACGGGCCTGACCGGCACCGGTCCGTCCCCCACGGGCCCGAGTCACCTGACCCCCGGTCACACCAGCCCGGCTCACGCCCGCCCCGACCACACCCCCACCCGGCACGACGGGAGCGCATCAGCCGGATGACCACCCCTGCCACCGCCCACGCCCCCCTCTCCACCCCCACCCCCACCCCCACCCCCACGCCAACCCCCAGCGCTCCCGCAGACCTTCGTACCTCAAGGAGTCGATCCACCATGGCGAGCGAAGCGCCGACCGGCCAGGTATCCGATCTCGACTGGCTGATGAGCGGCCTCGTGCAGCGCGTACCGCACACCACCAGCGCGGTCCTGCTGTCCTGCGACGGGCTCGTGAAGTCGGTCCACGGGCTCGACACCGACAGCGCCGACCACATGGCCGCCCTGGCCTCCGGCCTGTACTCCCTCGGACGCAGCGCGGGCGTCCGCTTCGGTGACGGCGGAGACGTCCGTCAGGTGGTCGTCGAGCTCGACTCGACGCTGCTGTTCGTGACCACCGCGGGCTCCGGCACCTGTCTCGCCGTGCTCGCCGGCCGCGAGGCCGACGCGGCCGTCCTCGGCTACGAGATGGCCATGCTGGTCAAGAGCGTTCGCCCCTATCTGGTGACCGCACCCCGGCAGCACGCCGTCGAGTCCCCGGCGTCCCCGGTGATGAGGCCTTGAGCGTGGCGGCGGCCGGCGACGGGCCCTGGCTCGACGACGCGGCCGGACGCCTGGTGCGCCCTTTCACGGTCAGCAACGGCCGTACCCGGCCCACCGTCGCGCTCGACCTCCTGTCGCAGGTGATGGCCACCGGCGCCACCCCTCTCGGCTACCTCGGCCCCGAGCACACGCAGGCGCTCGACCTGTGTCGCGCGCCCGTCTCGGTCGCCGAGGTCGCCGCACATCTGAAGCTGCCGGCCGCGGTCACCAAGGTGCTGCTGTCGGACCTCGTCGACTGCGGGGCGCTCACCACCAAACCCCCGGAGTTCCACCACAACCCCACTGACCGGGCTCTTCTGGAGGCAGTGCTCGATGGACTACGACGACAGCTCTGACCCCTTCCCCACCGCACTCAAGATCCTGGTGGCCGGAGGCTTCGGAGTAGGCAAGACGACCTTCGTGGGCGCGGTCAGTGAGATCGCCCCGCTCAGCACGGAGGAACTGCTCACCACGGTCAGCGCCGCGACCGACAACCTGGACGGCATCGAGAACAAGGTCGAGACGACCGTCGCCATGGACTTCGGCCGTATCACCCTCGACCCGGAACATGTGCTGTACCTGTTCGGCACGCCCGGGCAGGAGCGGTTCTGGTTCATGTGGGACGAGCTCTCGGAGGGCGCGCTCGGCGCGGTCATCCTCGCCGACACCCGGCGCCTGGAGGACTGCTTCGCGGCCGTCGACTTCTTCGAGCAGCGCGGCCTCGGATTCATCGTCGCGATCAACGAGTTCGACGGCTCGTACCGCTACGACCCCGAGGAGGTCCGCGCCGCCATCGACCTCGCCCCGGAGATCCCCGTCATCCGCTGCGACGCCCGGATCTCCAGCTCGGGTGTCCAGACCCTGCTGACCCTCGTACGCCACCTCATCGCCCACGCCCCGGCGCCCGCGCCGAGCCACGGCGCCCACAGGTGATCGCCGTGCACATCTTGTCGCCCACCACTCCACGGAGCCGCATATGACCTTCGCCCACCGCGCCGGAACCCGCCGATGAGCTACGACCCGGTGCGTCCCGCCGGTCGCCTGCTGCTCACCCCCGAGGACAAGGAGGCCCCCGCCCGGGCTCGCCGACTGCACGGGCTGGGCCTGGGGGAGCGCCCGGAGCCCGCGCTCGACGCGTTCGCCGACCGGCTCGCCGAGGTGACCGGGGCGCCGTACGCCATGGTCAACTTCCTTGACGAGTACGGGCAGTTCTTCGCCGGGCTGCACGTCCCCGCCGTCCGGCCGGTCCTCGTCGACGCGGACGGGACCAAGCCGGAGCTCGGCCGCCGGCTGGCGCGCGACCACGGTTTCTGCCCGCATGTGGTGGTGCGGCGCAAGGCGTTGGTCCTGGAGGACGTCAGCGACTATCCGCGGTTCGCCGGCAATCCCGTCGTCGACGAGTTCGGCATCCGCTCCTATCTGGGCGCACCGCTCGTCGACCGGGGCGGCATGGTCCTCGGCACGGTGTGCGTCGCCGATGTGGAGCCGCGGCCCTGGGGGAAGAGCGGTCTGGAGACCATCAAGTCGGCGGCGGCGGAACTCGTCGCGCGCGTGGAGCGGATGGAGGCGGACGGCCTGCCCCTGTGAACGTGTGCCGGCTTCGTACGCCCTGACGCCCCGTCGTCGCTCACACCCCGCCCCGCCAGACGTTGTCGAACGCGGCGCTCTCGATCGCCCGCCGCTGCCGCACCGCCTCCAGCTCCATCACCGCGTCCCCGACGGCCGCCAGCACGGTCGTCACGGTGTCGTCGGTGAGGTCCGCCGCGTCACCGGCCGGTTCGTCCTGGATGCCGGCCGCGGCGGCCAGGGCGGCGAACACCGGCTCGCCCGAGGCCCGGCGCGCCTCGGCGCGATGCCGCTCCGGCGAGTCCACCAGCTCGGCGTGTCCGGCCCGCTGGGCGATCCGCAGCCCGCGCGGGCGGGCGCTCAGCCCCTCCTGCTCCAGCGCGGAGTCGTACGCCGCGGAGAGCCCGCGGCCCCGGCGCCACAGCCAGTCCTCTACCGACTCGTACGGCTCCTGTCGTACGACGGTGGCGGCAGCCTCCGTCAGCAGGGGGTCGACCGGCACCGACTGCGCGCCCGGCACGACATGGTCGCCGTCCACCGCCAGCGCGCCCGCCTCCACGAGGTCGAGCAGCTCGGAGGCCGCGAGCGCGAGCGACAGATCGCCCTGTTCCAGGGGTCGGTCCTGGGCCGCCGCCAGGGCGACGATCGCGAGATCACGTGCGGTGTTCATCGGCGGCTCCACATCGGTCGCAGGCATCCTCGCCCCTCCCAACGGGCCGGTGGGCGGCGGTGTTCCCCACCCACGGGTGGCGTGAAGAAGATCTGCGGCGGCGCTTAAGAAAACCTCGATGGACCTGAGGGGGCGTCGTACGGCAGATTGCTACGCGATTCCACCCCTCTTCCCGGCTGCGGGCCGCTTCGGCGTGCCCGCGCGCGGGAACGCACCCTCAGGAGCCGTAGCGGTGAAGGCGCTGGTCAAGGAGAAGGCGGAGCCCGGACTGTGGCTCGCGGACGTGCCCGAGCCCGCCGTGGGACCCGGCGACGTACTGATCAAGGTGCTGCGCACCGGCATCTGCGGCACCGATCTGCACATCCGGTCCTGGGACGGCTGGGCGCAGCAGACGATCCGTACGCCGCTGGTGCTCGGGCACGAGTTCGTCGGCGAGGTCGTCGAGACCGGCCGTGACGTCGTCGACATCGCCGTGGGCGACCGGGTCAGCGGCGAGGGGCACCTCGTGTGCGGCAAGTGCCGCAACTGCCTCGCCGGCCGCCGCCACCTGTGCCGGGCCACGGTCGGGCTCGGCGTCGGACGGGACGGGGCCTTCGCGGAGTACGTCGCCCTGCCCGCCTCGAACGTGTGGGTGCACCGCGTCCCCGTGGACCTCGACGTGGCCGCGATCTTCGACCCGTTCGGCAACGCCGTGCACACCGCGCTGTCCTTCCCGCTGGTCGGCGAGGACGTGCTGATCACCGGGGCCGGGCCGATCGGCCTGATGGCGGCGGCCGTGGCCAAGCACGCCGGGGCCCGCAACGTCGTCGTCACCGACGTCAGCGAGGAGCGCCTCGACCTCGCCCGCAAGATCGGCGTCAGCCTCGCGCTCAACGTCGCCGAGTCCTCGATCGCCGACGGCCAGCGCTCCCTGGGGCTGCGCGAGGGCTTCGACATCGGCCTGGAGATGTCCGGCAACCCGACCGCGATGCGCGACATGATCGCCAACATGACGCACGGCGGCCGGATCGCCATGCTCGGCCTGCCCGCGCAGGAGTTCCCGGTCGACTGGGCCCGCATCGTCACCTCGATGATCACCATCAAGGGCATCTACGGCCGTGAGATGTTCGAGACCTGGTACGCGATGTCGGTCCTCCTGGAGGGCGGTCTCGACCTCGCCCCCGTGATCACCGGCCGCTACGGCTACCGCGACTACGAGGCGGCGTTCGCGGACGCCGCCAGCGGCCGCGGCGGCAAGGTCATCCTCGACTGGACTGCGTAACTCCGGACCGCGTAACCCTTTAGGAGCCCCTCCCATGTTCGACTCTGTCCGTGACGATCTCCGCGCCACCCTCGACGAGATCCGCGCCGCCGGTCTGCACAAGCCCGAGCGCGTCATCGGCACCCCGCAGTCCGCGACCGTGAACGTCACCGCGGGCGGCCGCCCCGGTGAGGTCCTCAACTTCTGCGCCAACAACTACCTCGGTCTCGCCGACCACCCCGAGGTCGTCGCCGCCGCCCACGAGGCGCTCGACCGCTGGGGCTACGGCATGGCGTCCGTGCGCTTCATCTGCGGTACGCAGGAGGTGCACAAGGAGCTGGAGGCCCGACTCTCGGCCTTCCTCGGCCAGGAGGACACGATCCTCTACTCCTCCTGCTTCGACGCCAACGGCGGTGTCTTCGAGACCCTCCTCGGCCCCGAGGACGCGGTCATCTCCGACGCCCTCAACCACGCGTCGATCATCGACGGCATCCGCCTGTCCAAGGCCCGCCGCCTCCGCTACGCCAACCGCGACATGGCCGACCTGGAACGGCAGTTGAAGGACGCCTCCGACGCGCGCCGCCGCCTGATCGTCACCGACGGCGTGTTCTCCATGGACGGCTATGTGGCCCCGCTGCGCGAGATCTGCGACCTCGCCGACCGCTACGACGCCATGGTCATGGTCGACGACTCGCACGCCGTCGGCTTCGTCGGCCCCGGCGGCCGCGGCACCCCCGAGCTGCACGGCGTCATGGACCGCGTCGACATCATCACCGGCACCCTCGGCAAGGCGCTCGGCGGCGCGTCCGGCGGCTATGTGGCGGCCCGCGCGGAGATCGTCGCCCTGCTGCGCCAGCGCTCCCGCCCGTACCTGTTCTCCAACACCCTCGCCCCGGTGATCGCCGCCGCCTCCCTCACGGTCCTCGACCTGCTGGAGTCGGCGGACGACCTGCGGGTCCGGCTGAACGAGAACACGGCCCTGTTCCGCCGCCGGATGACCGAGGAGGGCTTCGAGATCCTCCCCGGCGACCACGCCATCGCCCCCGTGATGATCGGCGACGCGGCCAAGGCGGGCCGCCTCGCGGAGCTGCTCCTGGAGCGCGGCGTGTACGTGATCGGCTTCTCCTACCCGGTGGTGCCCCAGGGCCAGGCCCGCATCCGCGTCCAGCTCTCCGCGGCCCACTCCACGGAGGACGTGAACCGCGCGGTGGACGCCTTCGTCGCGGCCCGGGACGAGCTGGAGGCGGAGGCGGCTGGCTGAGCCCGAGCACACGGGGGCATTTGAGACAATCGATCCCATGATCGAAGCGCGGCGGCTGCACATCCTCCGGGCGGTGGCCGACCACCGTACGGTGACGGCGGCTGCCGCCGCGCTGTATCTCACGCCCTCGGCGGTGTCCCAGCAGCTCACGGCCCTGGAGCAGGAAACCGGGCACCGCCTGGTCGAGCGCGGCGCGAAGGGCGTACGGCTGACCGCGGCCGGCGAGATCCTGCTGAACCACACCAACGCCGTTCTCGCCCAGCTGGAGCGCGCGGAGGCCGAACTGGCCGCGTACGGCTCGGGCGAGGCCGGCACGGTCACCGTCGCCTCCTTCGCGACCGGCATCGCCCTGGTCGTCGCGCCCGCGGTGGCGAGGCTCGCGGTGACCTCCCCGGGCATCCGCATCCGCGTCCAGGACGCCGAGGGCGACGCCAGCCTGCCGATGGTCCTGGACCGGCAGGTCGACGTCGCGGTCGCCGTCGAGTACCGCGGGGCACCCCCGGCCGACGACCCCCGTCTGACCCACGTCTCCCTGTACGCCGAGCCCTTCGACGCGGTCGTCCCGGTGAGCCACCGGCTGGCGGAGGCGGGCGAGGTGCCGTTGGCGGAGCTGGCCAAGGACCCGTGGATCGGCCCCTACCCGGGCAACCCCTGCCATGAGGTCGTCGTCCTGGCCTGCGAGAACGCGGGCTTCCAGCCCAGTCTCGAACACTCCTCGGACGACTTCCGCGCGGTCGTCGCCCTCGCCTCGGCCGGCGCGGGTGTGGCGCTCGTACCCCGCTCGGCGCTGATCGGCATGGACCTCACGGGTGTCGTCGTACGACCGGTCGACGGCGTCGCACCCACCCGGCGGGTGTTCGCGGCGGTACGGCGGGGCGCGGAGGGGCATCCGCTGATCCGGCCGGTGATCGAGGCGCTGGCGGGGGTGGCGGAGAGCGGGACGTAACCTGGCCGTTTCATATCCGGGATAGTGTCCCGGATATGAAACAAGCGGAAGCCGAGACCGTCCCGGACCCCGTCGACGCCCGACTGGGTGCCCGGCTGGCCGAACTGCGCGCCGAACGCGGCTGGTCCCTCGGGGAGTTGGCCGAGCGCGCCGGAGTGAGCAAGTCGACGCTGTCGCGGGCCGAGCGCGCCGAGATCAGCCCCACCGCCTCCCTGCTGAACCGCCTGTGCGCGGTCCACGGACGGACCATGTCCCAGCTGCTCAGCGAGGTCGAGACCGAGCCCCCGCTCCTGGTCCGGGCCGCCGAGCAGCCCGTGTGGGAGGACCGGGCCTCCGGTTTCGTACGGCGCTCCGTGTCACCGCCCCACAGCGGGCTGCGCGGCGAACTCGTCGAGGGACGGCTCGCCCCGGGCTCCGACATCGCGTACGACAGGCCGCCCGTGCCCGGGCTCGAACAGCACATCTGGGTCCTGGAAGGCGCGCTGGACATGACCGCGCAGGACGTCGAGCACCGACTCGACACGGGGGACTGCCTGCGGCTGCGGGTGTGGGGGCCGACACGGTTCCGGTGCGCCGGGCCGGAGCCGGTGCGGTACGTGCTGGCGGTGGTGCTGCCGTGATCGTCACCCGACTCGACGCCGACCAAGTGCAGCTGTACGTCGAGGAGTTGGCCGACCTGATGGCCGACACCGTGGACGGCGGCGCCTCCATCGGCTTCCTCGCACCCCTCGACCGCGCGACGGCCGTCGCCTGGTGGAAGGAACGGGCGGCCGCGGTGGCGTCCGGACAACTCGCCGTCTGGATCGCCCGTGCCGACGACCGGACGCTCGGCACCGTCAGCCTGGCCTTCCCCGACAAGCCCAACAGCTGCCACCGCGCCGAACTGGTCAAGCTGATGGTCCACCGGGACGCGCGCGGGCGCGGTCTGGGACGCGGGCTCCTGACGGCCGCCGAACAGGCCGCCGCCGACGCCGGCATCACCCTGCTCCACCTCGACACCGAGACCGACAGCCCGGCGGAGCGCCTCTACACCTCGGCCGGTTGGACCAGGGTCGGCGTGATCCCCGACTACGCGGCCGACCCGGGCGGGGTCCTGCGGGGCACCACCCTCTACTACAAGGAGCTCGGGACAACCGCTCCCACCAGGTGATTGTCAGTGGCAGCCGCTACGGTGCGTGTCATGCCGGATGCCGAAGACGTACGCCGTATCGCCCTGTCCCTGCCGGACACCACGGAGAAGATCGCCTGGAGCATGCCCACGTTCCGGGTCGCGGGGAAGATGTTCGCCACGCTCCCCGAGGAGGAGACCTCCCTCGCGGTCCGCTGCCCCAAGGAGGAGCGGGACGAACTGGTGCTCGCCGAGCCGGAGAAGTTCTGGATCGCCGACCACGAGGCGCAGTTCGCCTGGGTCCGGGCCCGCCTCGCCGCGCTGGAGGACGAGGACGAACTGCGGGACATCCTGGCCGACTCCTGGCGCCAGGCCGCCCCGCCCCGACTCCTCGACAGCTATCCGGAGTTGGGGCGTCCGGTCGGCGAGTGAAATTCCCCGGGCGCTGTCAGTGCCCCGTGGCATGATCCGGAGGCGTGGCGGCTGGGGAGCCTGCGGGTGCGGGTGGTGCCGGGAGGGGTGTGGGGATGACCGGGGTGTCGTCGAAGGGGGAGGCGTACGGCGCGAGCGCCGAGGACATCGGCCCTCGCCGGGCGAGCGAGGCGGCCGTGCCCGCCGTCTGGTCACGGGACTTCGCCCTGTTCTTCGTCGCGCGGGCCGTCGCCGCCCTCGGCCACACCATCCTCCCGGTCGCCCTGGCCGCCGGTCTGCTGGAGCACGGCTACGGGGCGGGCGCGGTGGGCCTCGCGATGGCTTCCTCGGCCGCGTCCTTCGCCGGGCTCGTGGTCTTCGGCGGTGTCATCGCCGACCGCTTCGACACCCGCAAGGTGATGATCGGCGCCGACGTGGTGCGGCTGGGCACCCAGACCCTCGCCGCCGCGCTCTTCTTCTCCGGGCATGTGGTGCTGTGGCAGATCTGCGCCATCGGCTTCGTCAACGGCGTGGCGGGCGCCCTGTTCCAGCCCGGTGTCGCCAGCACCGTTCCGCGGCTGGCCGCCGATGTGCAGGGCGCGAACGGCGCGATACGCATCGCGGAGGCCGGCGCCCAGCTCGCCGGCCCCGCCCTCGCCGGACTGCTCGTCGGCTTCGCCTCGGCCGGCGGCGTCTTCGCCGTGGACGCCGCCATGTACGCGGTCAGCGCCCTGTGCCTGCTGGCGCTCCGGCTGCCGCCGCGCGCCCCGGACGACGGACCGGCGCCGCGCGCGGCCAGCACCTTCCGGGCCGATCTGGCCACCGGCTGGCGGGAGTTCAGGGGCCGCACCTGGCTGTGGGGAGTGATAGCCATCTGGGGCCTGTACATGATCTCCGTGTCCGGCCCCACCGTCCCGCTGGTCGCCACCGAGGTCGTCCAGGACCACGGCCCGCGCGCCTACGGCCTGGTGAACTCCGCGCTCGGCGCCGGCACCGTCGTCGGCGGACTCCTCGCCCTGCGGCTGCGCCCGCGCCGGATGCTGCGCGCCGGATCGATCGCCCTGGTCGGCTTCGGAGCCTTCCCGGCGGCCGTCGGCGCGGGCCTCGGCGTGCCCGCCATGATGGCCGGAGCCGCCGTCGCCGGGACGGGCATGGCGTTCTGGAGCGTGATGTGGTCGACCAGCATCCAGACCCAGGTCCCGCCCGACGCCCTCAACCGCATCCACGCCTACGACGTCGCGGGCTCCCTCGCCCTGATGCCGGTCGGCCAGGCACTCGCGGGCCCGTCCGCCGGGGCCCTCGGCGCCGACCATGTGCTGCTGGTCGCGGGGGTGATGAGCCTGGTCGTCTGCGGTGCCCTGCTCTCGGTGCCGGCGATACGCGACCTGGTACGCGCCGACGCCGTGGCTTCGCCTTCCCGATAAACGGGTGCGCGACCACCGACCCGAGTGCGGTATTGTTTCACTGCACGTTCGGCCGGGGGAAACCCCAGGTCAGACGGACACCGGGACGTGGCGCAGCTTGGTAGCGCACTTGACTGGGGGTCAAGGGGTCGCAGGTTCAAATCCTGTCGTCCCGACGGTGTGAGAGGGCCTTCACAGGCGACAGCCTGTGAAGGCCCTTCTTCGTGCCGTCAGTTCGCCCCGAGCACGGACCCCAGCGCCTCGTCGACCGTCGGGTGGGCGAAGTCGAAGCCGGCCTTGAGCAGGGCCGACGGTACGGCACGGCAACTGCACGTGATGCCTGTCGCGAACTCCCCGAGCACCGCCCGGAGCGCGAACGCGGGCACGGCGGCCAACGTGGGCCGGTGCAGCGCCCGGCCCAGCGCCTCGGTGACGGCACGGTTGGTCACCGGTTCGGGGGCCGTGAAATTGACCGGACCTGAAAGCTCCTCGGCGGCGATCGCGAAACGCAGCGCCGCGAGGTGATCGGTGAGCGAGATGAACGGCCAGTACTGCTCGCCCGAGCCCAGCCGACCCCCCAGACCGAAGCGGAACAACGGCAGCAGACGGCCGAAGGCGCCGCCCTTCGCCGAGACCACGAGGCCGGTACGCGGATGCACGACCCGGACCCCGGCCTCCCGGGCCGGGTCGGCGGCGGCCTCCCAGGCGGCGCACACGTCCGCCAGGAAGTCGTCCCCCGCGGGTGCGCTCTCCTCGATGACCAGGTCACCGGTGTCGCCGTAGTAGCCGGTCGCGGACGCGGAGACGAGCACGCGTGGGGGAGTGGCCGCCTCGGCGCAGGCCCGCGCGATCGTCTCGGTCCCGGCGGTCCGGCTCCGGCGGATCTCCGCCTTGTACGCGGCGTTCCAGCGCCGGTCCCCGATCCCGGCGCCCGCCAGATGCACGACCGCGTCGACCCCGTCCAGCGCGCCGGGCTGGACCACGCCGCCGACCGGGTCCCACCATGCCGACTCGCCACCGTCCCCGGGGGTGACGGCCGAGCGGTCGCGCACGAGGCGGAGGACGCCGTGGCCGTCGGCGAGGAGCGAGCGGGTGAGGGCGGAACCGATGAGTCCGGTGGAACCGGTGATCGCGACGCGCATGGCGTCCTCCCAGGCTGGGGTCGTGCGTCCTAGTCGTTCAAATTTGAACCCAACCTACTCCGTGCCGTGTCCCGACCGCCGAGGAGGGGCCTGTGACATGGCTCATCGCGCGGCTTTCCCGGCGAGGGAAGGCGGCGCGTTCACGCCTGCGCTGACGCGAGGTCCACCCAGGTCCGCCGCTCCGCGGACCGCGTCATCGCGTCCAGGGCCGCCGCGCTCGCCACCGCATCCTGGAGCGTCGCGCCGTACGGGGTCCCCTCGGCGATCGAACGGAGGAACCCGTACGCCTCGATGACCTTCAGGTCGTCGTAGCCCATGGTGTTGGCGGAGCCTGGCTGGAAGGCGCCGAACTCGCCCGCGCCCGGGCCGACGTAGAGCGTGCTGACGGGCTGGTCCTGGTAGGCCGTGCCGCGGCTGACGCCGAGTTCGCCCATGCGCCGGTAGTCCCAGAAGACCGCGCCGGTGGTGCCGTGGATCTCGAAGCCGTAGTTGTTCTGTTCGCCGACCGAGACCCGGCAGGCCTCCAAGACGCCTCGGGCGCCGGAGGAGAAGCGGAGGAGGCAGTTGACGTAGTCGTCGTTCTCGACCGGGCCCAGCTCGCCGCCCGTCGCGCGGGTGTGGCCCGCGGTGGCGCCGGAGGGGCGGGCCCGCTCGGGGACGAAGATCGCGGTGTCGGCGGTGAGCGACTCGATCTCCCCGAGGAGGTGGCGGGCGAGGTCCACGCCATGCGAGGCGAGGTCGCCCAGCACTCCGCTGCCGCCGCGCTCCAGCTCGTACCGCCAGGTCAGGGCACCCTCGGGATGGGCGGCGTAGTCGCTGAAGAGGCGGATGCGGATGTGGGTGACGGTGCCGATCTCGCCGGCGGCGATCAGTTCCCGGGCGGCCTGGACGGCGGGCGCGTTGCGGTAGTTGAAGCCGACCGTGCCCTGGACGCCTGCCTTGGCGACCGCGTCGGCCACCGCGCCGGCGTCCTCGGCGGTCAGGCCGACCGGCTTCTCGATCCAGATGTGCTTGCCCGCCTCGGCCATCGCGACGCCGATCTCGCGGTGCAGGAAGTTCGGGGCGGTGATGCTCACGGCCCGCACGCGCGGGTCGGCGGCGACCTCGCGCCAGTCGCGGGTCGCGGACGCGAAGCCGTACTGGTCCGCGGCCTGCTCGGCGCGGCCGGGCACCTCGTCGGCGACGGTCACGAGCTCCGGTCGCAGCGGCAGCTGCGGGAAATGGTGCGGCAGCCGGGCGTAGGCCTGGGTGTGCACCCGCCCCATCCAGCCGAAACCCACCACGGCGATGCCGAGCCTGTCCACGATGACCGCCCTTCCTCATGCCTGTCCTGGAGTTTTGGACCGTTCCAAAGCTCCGGTGGCTCACGATGGAGCCGTTCACGTTGAGTGTCAAGGGCTTGCGAGGCGAACAGCAGGTGTGGAACGGTCCAGGCATGAGGACCCCGACCATCCGTGACGTCGCCGAACGCGCCGGCGTGTCCAAGTCGCTGGTCTCGCTGGTGCTGCGCGGCTCCGAGGGCGTACGTCCCGAGAAGCGCGCGGCCGTCCTCGCCGCCGTCGAGGAACTCGGCTACCGGCCCAACGCCGCCGCCCGCAGCCTCAGCGAGCGTCGCACCCGCACGGTCGGCGTGCTCCTGAACGACCTGCGCAACCCCTGGTTCGTGGAACTCCTCGACGGGCTCAACTCCCGCCTCTACGACAGCGGACTGCACACCCTGCTCGCCGACGGGCACCTCAACCGCCGGCTCGGCGAGGACCTCACCCGCACCTTCACCGAACTGCGCGTCGACGGCCTGATCGCGGTCGGCACGCTCCAGGACCCCGGGGCGCTGCGCACCGCCGCCGGGCAGGTCCCGACCGTCGTCGCGGGCGCCCGTGAACCGGAGCTGCCCGGCGTGGACGTCGTCGCCAACGACGACGAACACGGCGCCCGCCTCGCCACCGAGCACCTCATCGGGCTCGGCCACCGGCACATCGCGCACATCGCCGCGCAGGGAGCCGTGGGCGAGCTGCGGCGGAGGAGCTTCGAGGCGGTGATGCGGGAGCACGGGCTGAACGGGGTCACTGAGCAGGGCGACCTCACCGAAGAGGGCGGCTACCGGGCCACCGTACGACTGCTCAACCGCCCTCAGCGGCCCACCGCGATCTTCGCCGCCAACGACATGACCTGCGTCGGCGCGCTGTCCGCCGCCGAGGAGAGCGGCCTGCGGGTGCCGCGGGACCTGTCCCTCGTCGGCTACGACAACACCTATCTGTCCCGGCTGCGCCATCTGTGGCTGACCACGGTGGACAACGCGAGCCGCGACGTGGGCCGGCGCGCGGCCCAGCGGCTGCTCGACCGGATCGAGGACCCGGACCGGCCGCGCGAGGTCGAACTCGCCGCGCCCGTCCTGGAGGTGCGCGGCACCACGGCACCGCCCCGCTAGTCCGCCCGCATACGGCGGTTGACCTCGCCCAGCCCGTCGGCGAGGGACGTCAGCTGCTCCGGGGTCAGCACGTCGATGAGCAGCTCGCGGACGAGTGCCACATGGCCCGGCGCCGCCCGCTCCAGCATGCGGCGGCCGGCGGCGGTCAGGACGGCGTAGACCGCGCGGGGCTCGCTCGGGCAGGAACGGCGGTTCACCAGGCCCGCCTTCTCCAACTGGCCGATCTGGTACGTCAGTCCGCTCTTGGTGTGGAACAGCGCGTCGGCGAGCGCGCTCATGCGCATCTCGCGGCCCGGCGCGGCCTCCAGACGGACGAGGATCTCGTACTGGAGGTGCGTGATCCCCACATCGTCCTTGAGCTGCTGGTCGAGCCGCCGGTCGATGAGCGCCCCGGCGGCCACGAAGGCGTACCAGGCGCGGCGCTCCTCCTCGTCCAGCCAGCGCGGTGCGGTCATGCCCTCACCGTAGACGGTCAGCCGCCGCCGTCGAGGTCGGTGCACCGGCGGACGACCCGCAGCTCATGACCGTTGAGCTCCATCTCGTACAGCTTCCCGCGGGCGTTCTCGAACGGCCGGTGCAGGATCATCGTCAGCCGGCCCTCGAAGGTGCGGAACAGCATGCCGTGGCCGCTGTCGTCACGGACCAGCGGCCGCCGCTGGAGCCACGGGCCCCGCACGTCACCGGACTCGGAGACGGCGTACGTCTGGACGTAACCGCCGCTGATGTTGCCGTCCGGGCCGACGAGGTTCTTCTCGTAGGTCGACCACAGCATGAGCAACGAGCCGTCCGGGGTGGGGTACAGCTGGGGGCCGTCGGTGATGTACGGAGGAAGCCGGCCCGGGACGCCGGCGGGGATCTGCTCGCCGAGCCAGGGCGCGTCGGAGGCCTTGAAGAGGAACACCGGGTCGCCGATGGTCTCCGTCAGGTCCGGGGCCAGCCGGATCGCCTCCATGGTGCCGTCGATCGTCTGTAGCCATTCGTGCGCGTAGACCATCCAGGGCCGCCCGTCCCGGTCGACGTGGAGGGTGCCGTCGAGGGTCATCAAGTGCGGGGGAGGGGTGGGGCGTTCGGGGGCGACGACGGTGAACGGGCCCAGCAGGGAGTCGGACACGGCGGTGATGGTGCCGCGCAGGTGGTTCTTGAGCGGGAAGGGGGTTCCCCATCGGTTGGGCGGCGGTACGGGGAGGGGTTGGCTCTCGTCGTGGAGGGTGGTGAACAGGTAGTAGCGGCCTGCCCACTTGTGTACCTCCGGGGCCCAACCGCCGTCCGTCGCCCAGAGGTTCTTCTGTTCGGCGGTCAGGAAGACCGGCACCGGAGGCGTCCAGTCCCGCAGGTCGTGGCTGCGGTAGACCATCGTGCCGGTGCCCTCGACGCCGGACACGGACGGGTCGTTGGAGGTGTAGAGGTGGTAGGTGCGGGTCTCTTCGTCGGCGACGACGAACGGATCGTGCAGCGGCATGTCGGGCAGCCGCATCAGGGTGTTGTCGACCACGCGCCGAACAATACGGCCGTGTGGTGGGCCGGCCGGGATCAGGGCCGTGGGCCGGCCAGGACCTCGTGGGCGAGGGTGACCAGGTCGGGCAGGGCCGGATGTCCCGCGCCCTCCCGCCAGGCGAGGACGACGGGGACGGGCGGGGCGTCCGTGAGCGGACGGTAGACCAGGGAGGGGTGGGCGTGGTTGCCGGGCGTCGCCGTCGTGGAGATGCCGACGGCCCGGCCGGCCGCGATGGCCATGAGCCACTCGTCGGTGTTGGTCACCTCGATGGTCGCGGACGGGCGGGCCGTCGGCGGCCACAGGTCCATCGTCGTCGTACCGGACACGACGTTGACGGCGATCGGACGGTCCACCAGATCGGCCAGGGTGACCCGGGGGAGGTCCGTCAGCGGGCTGTCCGACGGGAGGACGACCACCCGTTCCTCCCAGGTCAGCAGCTCGGTGCGGAGCCCGGGCGCGGTGACGGCCCCGCGCAGCAGGGCCGCGTCGACCTTGCCCTGGGTGAGGCCCGCCGTGCGGTCGTCGACGCGGAGCAGTTCCAGAGGGGTGCCGGGGTGGGCCTCGTCCCAGCGGCGCAGCAGCGCGACGGTGTGGTCGCCGAGCGCCGCCCAGGGATGGCCGAGGCGCAGCGGCCAGCTCCGCAGCCCGCCCGGGTCCAGGGCGGTGTCCACGGCGGACAGCGCGGCGGCGGCCTTGTCCCGGAAGACGCGGCCCTCCGTGGTCAGCTCCAGATGATGGGTCGAGCGGTCCACCAGACGGGCGCCGAGATGGTCCTCCAGCCGGCGCAGGGTGCGCGACAGCGCGGGCTGGCTCACATGGAGGCGGGCGGCGGCACGGGTGATGTTGCCCTCCTCGGCGATGACGAGGAAGGCCCGCAGGTGCCGCAGTTCCACGGTCATGCTTCCAGAGCATAACCGCAGGGAAATCGGCATTTCACGCGGAGCCGTCGGCTGCCTAGCGTGAACGCCATGACCACCACGGTGACCCGCTCACTCCCTCTCGTACGGCATCCCGCGGGGCGCGGCAGCCTCGCCGGCGTCGGCCTCGTGCTGGCGGGTTCGGTGTCGGTGCAGTTCGGATCGGCCTGCGCCGCACTCCTGTTCCCGCGCGCCGGGGCGCTCGGCACGGTGGCCCTGCGGATCGCCTTCGCCGCGGTGCTGCTCCTGACCGTCACCCGGCCCCGGCTGCGCGGCCACTCGCGCACCGACTGGGCGGTCGTCACCGGCTTCGGCCTGGCCCTCGGCGGCATGAACCTCCTCTTCTACCAGTCCATCGCCCGCATCCCGCTGGGCGCGGCCGTCACCCTGGAGGTCCTCGGCCCGCTCCTGCTGTCCGTGCTGGTCTCGCGGCGCGCGGCGAGCTTCCTCTGGGCAGGCCTCGCCCTGGCCGGAGTGTGCCTGCTGAGCGGCGGCGACTTCGCGAGCCTCGACATGGGCGGAGTGGCGTTCGCGCTGGGCGCCGGGGCGATGTGGGCGGCGTACATCCTGCTCAACGCCCGTGCGGGCGCCCGCTTTCCGCGCCTGGACGGCCTCGCGATCGCGATGGGCGTCGCCGCGCTCGTCAGCCTGCCGCTGGGCATCGGGGCGTCGGGGGCGGCGCTGCTGGCGCCGGGCGTGCTCGGGCTGGGCCTCGCCATCGCGGTGCTGAGCTCCGGAGTGCCGTACACCCTCGAACTCCTGGCCCTGCGCCGACTGCCCGCGGCGACGTTCGCGGTCCTGATGAGCCTGGCGCCGGCCCTCGCGGCGACGGCGGGTTGGCTGGTGCTGGGGCAGGGGTTGTCGCCGGCGCAGTGCGGGGCGATCGGGATGGTGGTGGTGGCGAGTGTGGGGGCGGTGCGGGTGGGAGGGCGGTGAGGGTGGATAGGAGGGAGCGCGCCGGGTGCGGGCTCCCTCCCTTGGGGTGAGGGTGTTGCGGCGGGGGCGCCCTGCGTCTGTGTGTGGGGGGCGTTACTACTGGGCCGTCCGGCGGCGTCGTACGACCAGGACCGTGCCCGCGCCCACGGCGACCGCTGCCGCGGCCGCGCCCGCGAGGGGCAGCGTCGCGCCGGAACCGGTGCTGGCCAGGTCGCCGTCGGCGGTCGTGGAGGACCCGGAGGTGCCGGCGGACGAGGAGCCGCCGGACGTGGTCGAGCCGCCGGAGCCGGAGCCGCCGGAGGTGGAGGTGCCGGAGTCACCGCCCGTGGACGACGAGCCGCCGTCGGTGCCGGCCGACCCGCCGCCGTTGTCGGACGAGCCGCCCGTGACGTCGAGCGGGATGGTGAGGCTGTCGTTCTCCGGGTTCTTGTCGTACGGCCGGGCCTGCCCCGTCAGCTTCGCCGAGGCCTTGGCGCCGGTGACGGCCTTGTCGATGCGCAGCTTGAAGGTGCGCTTCTCGACGGCGTTCTCCTTGAGCCAGCGCTGGGCGGTGCCGCACTCGTAGACCCCGGCGCGGACCTTGGTGCAGGGCGCCTCCTTGGTGACGGTGGTGCCCGCCGGGATGGTGACGCGGATCTTCGTCACGGAGTTGTCCAGCTCGCCGAGGACCCAGCCGGGGCCGGCGTTGGTGAGCTTCACCTCCAGCGACACCGTGTCGCCGACCTTGCCGCTCAGTTTGTTGCCGGTCAGCTGGAGGTCGGCGGTGTTGGCCGCGTTCACCGAGATGTTGGCGTCGTCCCAGCCCTCGTGCTCGCCGCTGCCCGGCTCGGCCGGGGTCGCGTCGGGCTTCTCGACGAGCTTCACGGCGGGACCGGTGCCGGGCACCGGCCGGCCGGTCTCGTCGCCGGGGAGCGAGCCGTCGACGTCCACGACCACGCGGAGTTCGTCGTGCAGCGCGTAGTCGAGGACGTTGAGCGTCAGGGCCTTCTCGGGGGCGTAGACGACACCGGGCTCGACCGTCTGGTCGAACTCGCATATCGCGTACGACTTCTCCGGGAGCTCGTCGTAGGAACCGACGTCGTAGCGGACGCAGTTGGAGGGCAGTTCGGTGTGGCTCAGCCCGCGGGTCACCGAGTACTGGAGGTAGACCTTGTCGAGCGCCGCGGTGCCGGTGTTGGTGAAGGAGACCGGGGCGACGTCGTAGGTGCCGCCCGGCTTCAGTCCGTCGACCTTCGGCGCCATGTCGCCCAGCACCAGGTGGGGCGTGGGGGCGGGGTCGGCGGCGACGGCGGGCGCGGCGCCCAGTGCCATCAGCGCGAGGGCGCCGACTGCGCCGGTGGCCTGTCGGAGTGTACGGATGCCGGGGGCGGCGTGGCGCATGAAGGGTCCTTCGCGGCGGTGGGGGGACAGTGACGGGCGGATGAACCTCGGAGTACGTGGTTCCGAAGATCAGACGTCCGTCGGCGCCGAACGGTTGTACGGCGTACGCGCCTTCCCCTCCGGCCCACCCCGTTCGGTGCACGTCGGACCGGTGGCGGTCCCTGCACGACGACGTGCGCCGGCAGATCCTCAAGGAGGGCTGGGACCCGCGTTGGAAGGCCTTCGTCCAGTCCTACGGCTCCCCGGCCCTGGACGCCCCGGCGCGCACGCCCGCCGCCACCGGTCAACTGCCCCGCGCCCGGGCGGCGTTCGAGCGTGTCCTCGCCGTCCGCAACGACGTGGGCCTGCTGTCCGAGCAGTGGGACCCGGACGCGGGCCGCCAACTGGGCAACGCCCCCCAGGCGTTCAGCCACATAGCGCTCGTCGAGACGGCGTTCATGCTCACGTCCCCGTCCGCCGAGGCGCTCACCGTCTCCCGTTCGGACGCCGCGCCGACCCCGCGTACCCCTGCGGGTTGAGCTGCTGGAACCGCCACGAGTCGCGGCACATGTCCGCGAGGTCCCGGGTGGGTCGCCAGCCCCAGGCGCGCTCCACCGCGGACGCGTCGGCGACCAGCTCGGCCACGTCGCCGGGACGCCGGGCCACGATCTCGTACGGCACCTCCCGGCCGGCCGCGTGCCGGTACGCGGCGACCACGTCCAGCACCGAACTGCCCCGGCCCACACCGAGGTTGAACACCCGCATGCCGGGCCCGTCGACCAGGTGGTCCAGCGCCGTCCGATGCGCCTCGACGGTGTCCATGACGTGGAGGTAGTCGCGGACCGCGGTCCCGTCGCGCGTGGGCCAGTCGCCGCCGAAGACCCGCAGCAACTTCCGTCGACCCGCGGCCACTTGGGCGACGTACGGCATCAGGTTGTCGGGCTCGCCGCGGGGGTCCTCGCCGAGCAGCCCGCTGGGGTGGGCGCCGGCCGGGTTGAAGTAGCGCAGGCTCAGCACCGTGCACTCGGGGCAGCGCCGGCAGATGTCGGCGAGGATCTGCTCGCACAGCCACTTCGAGGCGGCGTAGGGGTTGGTGGGGCGGGCGGGCGTGGACTCGTCGAGGGGGCCGGGGCCGGCCTCGCCGTACAGCGCGCAGGAGGAGGAGAACACCAGGCGGTGCACGCCGTGCTCGTGCATGGTGCCCAGCAGCGAAGTGGTGCCGCCGACATTGGTGTCGTAGTACTCGGCGGGCCTGCGCATCGAGGCGCCGACCGCCTTGTGCGCGGCGAAGTGCACCACGGCGTCGACGGCGTGCCGGTCGAAGACGGCCGACAGGGAGCGCCGGTCCCGCACGTCGAGTTCGTAGACGGCGCCGACGAACCGGCCGGCGATCCGCTCCACGCGGGTGAGGACCTCGGGCGTGCTGTGGGAGTAGTCGTCGACCACGATCAGTTCGTAGCCGTGGTCGAGCAGCTCGACGCAGGCGTGGGAACCGATGAATCCGGCTCCGCCCGTCACGAGGACGGTGGACGGGGGGCCGGGGCCGCTGCGCGTCATGGCATGACGCTCCCGAGTACGCGGGACGTAACGTCGTATGTTTACGGCGTATATCTACTATCTACGACTGTCCCCTCATTCGGCGAGGGCGTCAAGGCACGGCGCCGCCGAAGGTCAGATCACGCACCCCACATGCGCCAGCGCCTGCTTCAGCAGCACCCCGTGCCCGCCCGGCATCTCGCTCTGCACCGCCTCCGACAGCGCTTCCTGGGGGCTGAACCAGACCAGGTCGAGAGCGTCCTGCCGGGGCCGGCAGTCGCCGGTGACCGGGACGACATAGGCCAGCGACACCGCGTGCTGACGGGGGTCGTGGTACGGCGTGATGCCCTGCGTCGGGAAGTACTCGGCGACCGTGAAGGGCTGCGGGGCGGTCGGGATGCGGGGCAGCGCCACCGGGCCGAGGTCCTTCTCCAGGTTGCGCATGAGGGCGTCGCGGACGCGCTCGTGGTGCAGCACGCGTCCGGAGACCAGCGTCCGGCTGACCGTTCCGTCGGGGCCGATGCGCAGCAGCAGGCCGACGCTGGTGACTTCCCCGCTGTCGTCGACGCGCACGGGCACCGCCTCGACGTACAGGATCGGCATCCGGGCGCGCGCCTGCTCCAGGTCGTCGGTCGTCAGCCAGCCGGGCGTGGTTTCGGTCATGTCAGACATTGCTTGATCATACTTTCAGGAGGGGCCGGTAAGGCGGTAGACCCGACGCGCATTGTGTGCTCCCGCCCACTCCGCGAGCCGCAGCGCGTCGGGCCGGCTCAGCTCGTCGGCGTCCACCCGGTCCTGGAGCAGCTCGCCCAGTCCCCGGCGGAACGCCAGCGCGCCGAGCCGGTAGAACTCGGCCAGACCGTAGGCGTCGGAGCTGTACAGCAGTTTGCGGAACGGTGTGATCTCCAGTGCCTCCTCCAGGACGGCCCGGGCCCGCGCCGGGCCCACGTGGTGCAGGGTGAGGCCGACGTCCAGATACACCTGTTCGAAGACCGCGGCCAGATAACCGGCCTGCCGCTGGTACGGCCAGCAGTGCAGCAGCAGGACCGGGATCGTGCCGGCGGTCAGGTGCAGCCAGTCCGTGAGGTGGGTGGGGTCGACCCGGTGCAGACGGATGTCGTTGTCGCCGAAGCCCGTGTGGAGCTGGAGGGGGAGACCCAGGTCGACGGCGGTCCACAGCAGGTGCCGTACCAGGACCGGGTCCGCCAGCCTTCCTCCCGCCGCCAGCCGCTCCCGGGCCGCCCGCTCCACCTCCGCGGCCGACGGACGGGCCGGGTCCAGGTCGAACCCCGTGCGGTAGGCCGCCACCGACTTCACCGCCACCACACCCGGGCGCCGGACGGCCCGGAGAGCGGCCGCGCGGAAGGCGTCGGCGTAGTCGTCGGGCTCGACGCCCCGCGCCACCAGCGCTTCCTCCACGCTCTCCAGCCGTACGACCTCGAACACGTCGTCCGCGGCCAGCTCGGTCGGGCCGAAGCCGGTGTCCAGGCAGTAGGTGCCGGTGCCCGCCGCGGCCAGGAAGCGCCGGTTCACCTCCCGCGCGCCCAGCTCCGCCCGGCGCGCCAGGTACTCCTCCGGCGGGGCGTGCCGGTCCAGGTCCAGCAGCGGGGCGCAGTGGCGGCGGACCGAGACGCCCACCGGGGTGTCGAAGGGGGAGATGCCGCTGCCCGGCCACCGGCCGCCCTCGGTGAGGAGGGCCTCGAAGCCGTCCCGGTCGAGGTCCTCGGTGACCACGCCGTGGCAATGGTGGTCGACCAGGCTCAGTCGCGCGAGCGCCTCGTGGACCGCGGTCATGTCAGTACTTCCAGCGGTACGCCGCCGCGATCCCGGCGTCGTCAAGGCCGGCCACGGACGCGGTCTCGCCTTCCCGTACGGCGATCACCGCGTCGGCGAGGACCGGGCCCAGGGCGCCCCGCAGACACGCGTCCTCGCGGAACTCGGCGACCGCCTCGGCGAGCGAGGTCGGCAGCCGGCGCACCCCCTGGGCCGCCGCCCGGTCGGCGTCGAGCCGGGCCGGGTCGCCGGTGATCTCCTCGGGGAGCACGGCGGCCGAGGCGATGCCGTCGAGGCCCGCCGCGATGACGGAGGCGAGCGCCAGATACGGGTTCGCCGCCAGGTCGACCGGCTTGACCTCCAGGTTGGCGGCCTGGTCGCGCAGGCCCACCGTGCCGGTGACGACACGGACCGCGGCCTCGCGGGTCTCGCGGCCCCACGCGGTGAACACCCCGGCCCACTGGGAGGGTTTGAGGCGCAGGTAGCTCGCCGGGCTCGGGGCGGTGACGGCCGTGAGCGCGGGGAGGTGGGCCAGGACGCCGGCCGCGAACGCCTCCGCGTCGGCCGTCATGCCGTACCGGCCCTCGCCGCCCGTATGCAGGTTGGCGCCCTCGCGCCAGGCGGAGAGATGGAGGTGGCCGCCGTTGCCGACCCCCTCGGCGAAGACGGCCGGGGCGAACGACACGACCAGACCGTGCCGTTGGGCCACCCCGCGGATCGTCTGGCGTACGAGCACACTCCGGTCGGCCGCCGCCACCGGGTCCAGGGCGCCGACCGAGACCTCGAACTGCCCTGCCGCGTACTCGGGATGGAGCTGGTCGACCTCCACGCCCTGCGCCGCGAACGCCGCCAGCAGGTCGGCCGTGTAGTCGCTCAACTCGACCTGGCGGACGGCCCCGTAGGCCGGACCCGACAGCGCGGGCGTGAAGTCGCCCTGGGCCGCCGGGCCTTGGCCCACCGCCCACTCGACCTCGACGGCGGCCTTGAAGGCCAGACCGTGCCGCAGCTCCGCGTCCGCGACGATCCGGCGCAGCAGCGTGCGCGTGCAGCCGGGGTGCCGCTCGCCCTCCTGGGTGATCCGGTCGACCGGCGCCCACGCCCAGCCGGGCTGCCCGGCCAGGACCACCAGGTGGTCGAGGTCGGGGTAGAGGCGAAGGTCGCCGTCGGGCGAGCCGAGGACGTCGGTCGTCACGATGGAGTCGCCTGCGAGGAAGGTGTCGAACACGGGGGACATGCCGACGCCCCAGGCCGCCGCCGAGGCGAGCTTCGCCGTGGGGACCGTCTTCACCCGGCCGACGCCCGCGGTGTCGACGTACGCCAGCACCACCCCGTGCACGCCTCTCCCGGACAGCTCGCCGCTCAGCGCGGTGGCGCGGTCGACGTCACCGGGACGTCCGCCGGGTACGGGGTCGGCAAGGGTGGTCATACGTCCTCCACGACGGGGCTGCCGGTACGGGTCCCGCGTCAGGGTTTCACGGCCACCGCGCCGAACTGCGGCACCACGACAGGCGAGTTCACGTCGGCCCGCCACCGCGAGCACGACACCAGGCCCGGGTCGAGGAAGTCGAGGCCCTCGAAGAACGCGGCGATGTCCGTGCCGCTGCGGGCCGTGATCGGCGGGGTGGCGTTCTCGTTCCAGAACTTCATCGCCGGGATCTGGCCCGCGCCGCCGAGCTCGTGGTCGAACGTGGGGTGGGTCAGCACGAGGTAGCTGCCGGACGGGACCGCGGCCAGCACCTGGCGGACGATGTCGCGGGCCTTGTCGTAGTCGAGGACGAAGTTGAGGATGCCCAGCATCATCACGGCGACGGGACGGGTGAGGTCCAGGGTGCCTCCGGCCCGTTCGAGGATCGCGGCCGGGTCGTGGACGTCGGCGTCGATGTAGTCGGTGACGCCCTCGGGGGTGCTGGTCAGCAGGGTGCGGGCGTGGGCCAGGACGATGGGGTCGTTGTCGACGTAGACGATCCGCGCGTCCGGCGCGATGCGCTGGGCGATCTCGTGGGTGTTGTCGACGGTGGGCAGACCGGTGCCGATGTCCAGGAACTGCCGTACCCCGCGCTCGGTGGCCAGATGGGTCACCGCGCGGCCGAGGAACTCCCGGTCGGCGCGGGCGATGTCCCGGATGATCGGGAACATGCCGGCGACGTGCTCGCCGACCTGCTGGTCGACCTCGTAGTTGTCCTTGCCGCCGATCCAGTAGTTCCACACGCGCGCGTTGTGCGCGACGGCGGTGTTGAGCCTCGACGACCCGCTGGAGGGGGTGTCACTCACGTCGTCCGTCCTCTCCTCGCCCCTGCGATCCCGCGATCCCGCGATCGAGGCACCGCCGACCGCCGGTGCCATTGTGCCGCCCGGTGATCACGCTGTCCCGGGAATCGGCGGAGGGGAGGGGGAGCGGGGCCGCCCGCGGCTCAGTCCGGCCGTCCGGGCGAGCGGTGGGGGAAATGGGGGCGGTGGCGCGGCGGGTGCGCGGCGCGTTCGTGTTCCGCCTTCCGGGCCCGCTCGGCGAGGCCCGCCTCCAGGACGTGCACCTTCCGGCCGCCGCACCGCGGGCAGACCGCTTCGTCGAGTGGCGATCTGACGGCCCGGCCCGCCTCGTCGACGTACTCCTGGGTGGCCAGGCCCGAGGGGGCCAGCGGGTCGGTGAAGAACATGACCTGGAAGGTGGCCTCCCAGCCGTGCCCGCAGTCCCCGCAGGCGAACGCGAAGGTCTCCGGCACGGATCGGGGCTGGGGGTTCACGGGTCCTCCGGGGTTCTCCAAGGGGCCCTCCCAGCCCACATCGGCCGTGGCCGCGAGGCAACTCGAACGCCCCGCCCGGCATGCCCGCCCCGCAGGCGGCGCCGACACTGGGCCCATGGCCCGTCCGTGTCCCTGTCCGCGTCCCTGTCCGCGTCCCAAGGAGTCGTCATGCTGCCCGGATTTCTCACCAGGGCGGTCGCGGTGTTGCTCGGCCGGGAGGGGCGGTCCCTGCATCTGAAGGCGGCGGGCGCGGCGACGGCCGTGCTGGCCGTGGTGATGCTCGCCGGTTCATGGGCCGTGGTCGGGGCCGAAGAGGGGGCGCGGGGCGCGAATCTGACGTCGTACCCGAAGGCCCTGTGGTGGTCGATCGAGACCGCGACGACCGTCGGGTACGGCGACTTCTTCCCCGTGACCCCGTGGGGCCGGGTGGTCGGCGCGGTCGTGATGGTGGTCGGGATCACCACGTACGGCATGGTCACCGCCGCGCTGGCCACCTGGTTCGTCGGACGGGAGCAGCAGCGTCGGCATCATCTGGCCCATGGCGCCCATGAGTTGGGCGAGGAGGCGGTGCGCGCGCTGCACGAACGCTTCGACCGGCTGGAGCGGTTGCTGGACGGCAAGTGAGCCACGGCTGTTCAATGAGACTGCACACGACCGTCCACGAGAGGTGCCGCCCGTGTCCCCAGCCGACGTGCCGCCCGTCGGTGCCCGCATCCGCCAGGCGCGCCAGGAGCGCGGCGTGAGTCTGCGCGGCCTGGCCCGCGAGGTCGGCGTCTCCGCGAGCCTGGTCTCCCAGATCGAGACCGGCAAGAGTCAGCCGTCGGTGAGCACGCTGTACGCGATCACCACGGTCCTGGACATCTCCGTGGAGGCTCTCTTCGAGCAGCGGGAGACGGTCGCCGCGACCGGCAGTGCCTTGGTGGCGCACGCCCTCGCCGCCTTCGCGGCCGACCCTGCGCGGCGCATCGGACCACTGATCACGCCCGGTGAGCGCGAGGTGCTGGAGCTGGACTCCGGTGTCGTGTGGGAGCGGCTCGGGCATGTCCCGGGCACGGACGTGGACTTCCTGCTCGTCACCTACCGGCCCGGTGGCTCCTCCTCCACCTCAGGCGGCCTGATGCGCCACGCGGGCACTGAGTACGGCTATCTGATCTCCGGCGAACTCACTCTCACCCTCGGTTTCGAAACGCACACACTGCGTCCCGGCGGTGCGGTCTGCTTCGAGTCGACGACCCCGCACCGCTACTGCAACGATGGAGAGGAACCAGCCATCGGGGTATGGTTTGTGTTCAGTGACACTTGACACCTTCCCCGCGCGGTCGTTCACTCCGCAATGGGGGTGGTCGCCATGGCGATCCGCACATTCGGACCCAATGCCGTCGACTGGGAACAGCGCATCGACCTCGACCGGCTGCGCCGGCAGCGGCTGGCCCGGCTCCACGAGACCCTGAACCGCTCCTCGCTCGGCGCCGTGCTCAGCTTCGACTTCGCCAACATCCGCTACATGACCGCCACGCACATCGGCACCTGGGCGATGGACAAGCTGATCCGCTTCGCCCTGCTGGTGCGCGGCGGCGACCCGGTCGTCTGGGACTTCGGCTCCGCCGCCCGCCACCACCAGCTGTACAACCCGTGGCTGGACTACAGCGGCGGCAAGGAGGGCCCGCCCACCGGCGCCCGCGCCGGCATCTCCACCCTGCGCGGCGCCTTCCACCCGGACGCGGGCATCGCCGCCGACGTGGCCGCGAAGATCGCCGCCGAACTGCGTGAACACGGCCTGGCGGGCGAGCCGTTGGGCATCGACGTCGCCGAGATGCCGGTCCTCGCCGCGCTGCGGGCCGAGGGCATCGACGTCGTCGACGGCCAGCAGGTCTTCCTGGAGGCCCGCCGCACCAAGACCCACGACGAGATCGCCCTGCTCACCCAGGCCTGCGCGATGGTCGACGCGGCCTACGAGGAGCTGTACGGCCATCTGCGCCCCGGGGTGCGGGAGAACGAGTGCGTCGGACTGGTCAGCAAGGTCCTGTACGACCTCGGCAGCGAGTACGTCGAAGGCGTCAACGCCATCTCCGGCGAACGCTGTTCACCCCACCCGCACGTCTACAGCGACCGCCTGATCCGCCCCGGCGACCCGGCCTTCTTCGACATCCTGCACAGCCACCTCGGCTACCGCACCTGCTACTACCGCACCTTCGCGGTCGGCAGCGCCTCCCGTGCCCAGCGCGACGCCTACGTCCGCTGCCGGGAGTACATGGACCAGGCCATCGCCCTCGTCCGCCCCGGCGCCACCACCGCCGACATCGTCCAGGTCTGGCCGCGCGCCGAGGAGTTCGGCTTCGCCGACGAGACCGCCGCGTTCGCCCTCCAGTACGGCCACGGGGTGGGCCTGTCCATCTGGGAGAAGCCCATCTTCAGCCGCCTGGTCTCCCTCGACCACCCCGAAGTCCTCGAAGAGGGCATGGTGTTCGCCCTGGAGACCTACTGGCCCGCCGCCGACGGCTGGTCCGCGGCCCGTATCGAGGAGGAACTGGTCGTCACCGCGGACGGCTGCGAGGTCATCACCAAGTTCCCGGCCGAGGAACTCCTCGTCGCGGGCCGCAAGTACTGGACGGTCGGCGGCGAACTGAACACGCGACGGGAGTCGCAGTCCCATCTCAACACCACAGGAACCGGCGATGGACACCGCTGAACTCCTCGCGATGTACGAGCAGATGGTCCTCATCCGCCGCACCGAGAAGGCCGCCCACGACCTGTTCCTCCAGGGCCTCGTCAAGGGCACCACCCATCTCGCCGCCGGCCACGAGGCGATCGCCGTCGGCGCGAGCGCGGCCCTGCGCGCCGACGACTACGTCTTCGCCACCTACCGCGGCCACCACCACGCGCTGGCCCGCGGCGCCGGCCCGGAGGAGTGCCTCGCCGAACTCATGAGCAGGGCAACGGGGCTGTGCGGCGCCAAGGGCGGCTCCATGCACCTCACCAAGGCCGCCACCGGCATGCTCGGCTCCTACGCCATCGTCGGCGCCCACCTCCCGATGGCGGCCGGTGCCGCGTGGTCGGCCCGGCTGCGCGGCACCGGTCAGATCGCGGTCGCCTTCTTCGGGGACGGCGCCACCAACATCGGCGCCTTCCACGAGGCGTTGAACCTGGCCGCCGTGTGGAAGCTGCCCGTGCTGTTCATCTGCGAGAACAACCTCTACATGGAGTACACGCCGATCGCCGACGTGACCGCGGTGGCCCGCCCGGCGGCCGACCGGGCACCCGCGTACGGCATCCCCGGCGAGAGCGTCGACGGCAACGACGTCGTGGCGGTGCGCGACACGGTGGCCCGGCTCGCGCAACGGGCCCGGGCAGGAGACGGGCCCGCGCTGCTGGAGGCGGCCACCTACCGGCACTTCGGGCACAGCAGGTCCGACCCGGCCGCCTACCGCCCGGCCGAGGAGGTCGAACGCTGGCTCAAGCACGACCCGTTGGACATCGCGCGCGGCCGGCTGACCGAGCTGGGGGTGCCCGCGGAGACGGTCACCGCGGCCGACGAGCGCGCACGGGAGGCCGTACGGCAGGCGGTGGACGCGGCGAAGAACGCTCCCGCGCCCGAGCCGGGTGCCGCGTTGACCGACGTGTGGGCGGACGGAGGTGCCGCATGGCGGACGTGATCACCTATCGGGAGGCCGTCGCCGAGGGCATCGCGCGGGAGATGCGGCGGGACGCGGCCGTGGTCTGCCTCGGGGAGGACATCGGTGCGGCGGGCGGCGTGTTCAAGACCACCGCCGGGCTGATCGAGGAGTTCGGGCCGGAGCGGGTGTGGGACACGCCGATCTCCGAACAGGCCATCGTCGGCGCCGCGATGGGGGCCGCCATGACCGGGATGCGGCCGGTCGCCGAGATCATGTTCTCGGACTTTTTGGCCTGTTGTTGGGACTACCTCGCCAACGAGATACCCAAGGTGCGTTACATGACGGGTGGTCAGGTCACCGTGCCCCTCGTCGTTCGCACCGCCAACGGCGGCGGGCTCGGCTTCGGTGCCCAGCACTCGCAGGCCACCGAGAACTGGGCGCTGACCGTCCCGGGGCTGAAGATCGCCGCGCCCGCCACGCCCGCCGACGTGGTCGGCCTGATGGCCGCGGCGATCCGCAGTGACGACCCGGTGGTGTTCTTCGAGCACAAGGGCCTGCTGGCGTCCAAGGGCGCGCCCGCGCCGCCGGACCATGTCGTCGAGCTGGGCCGTGCGGCCGTCGTGCGCGAAGGCGCCGACGTGACCCTGGTGGCCCTCGCCGCCATGGTCCCGCTGGCGTTGCGGGCCGCCGCGCTGCTCGCCGAGGAGGGCGTCGAGGCCGAGGTCGTCGACCTGCGCTGTCTGGTGCCGCTGGACATGCGTACCGTCCTCGCCTCGCTCGCCCGCACCTCGCGGCTGGTCACCGTCGAGGAGAACCCGTACCAGGGCGGCTGGGGCGCCACCGTCGTCTCGGTCGTCGCCGACGAGGGCTTCGGCCTGCTGGACGCGCCCGTGCGCCGGGTGGCGGGGGAGTGCGTGCCGCTGCCGTTCGCCGACGCGCTGGAGGAGCGGGTCATCCCGACCGTCGACAAGGTCGTGGCGGCCGTCCGCGACCTCACCGCGTACTGAACAGCCGAAGGACCCCACCGCGTACCGAACACCCCGAAGGAGGAAGGGCGATGACCGTGCGGACACTCCTGCGCGCAGGTCAGGTGATCTCGATGGACCCCGACATCGGGGACCTTCCCCAGGGCGACGTCCTCATCGAGGACGGGAGGATCGAGGCCGTGGCACCGCGGATCGACGCGGACGCCGAAGTCCTCGACATGACCGGCCGGATCGTGATCCCCGGCTTCGTCGACACCCACCGCCACACCTGGGAGGCGTCCATCCGCGGCGTCGCCCCCGACGCCACCCTCGACGACTACTTCGTGGACATCCTCGACACCTTCGCCCCGCTCTACACCCCGGAGGACGTGTACGCGGCGAACCTGGCGGGCGCCCTGGAGTGCCTCAACGCCGGTATCACGACGCTCGTCGACTGGTCCCACATCAACAACACCCCCGCCCACCCCGACGCCGCGATCCAGGCCCTCACCGAGTCCGGCATCCGGGCGCAGTACGCGTACGGCAGCGCCAACACCTCCCTCGCCGACTACTGGTTCGAGAGCAAGATCGCGATACCGGGGGACGACGTACGCCGCATCCGCACCCGGTACTTCGCCTCCGACACCGGCCTGCTCACCCTGGCCCTCGCCACCCGCGGCCCCGGCTTCTGCGTGAACGACGTCGTCACCGCCGAATGGGCCCTCGCCCGCGACCTGGACATCCCGATCACCGTGCACGTGGCGATGGGCCGCCTCGCGGGCCGCTTCGGCATGGTGAAGCAACTCCACGACCTCGGGCTCCTCGGCCCGGACACCACCTACATCCACTGCTGCTACCTCCACGAGGACGAGTGGCGGATGGTCGCCGACAGCGGCGGTACGGTGTCCATCGCGCCGCAGGTCGAGACGCAGATGGGACACGGCTGGCCACCGGTGATGAAGGCGATCGAACACGGACTGCGCCCCTCGCTCAGCATCGACGTCGTCACCACCGTCCCCGGCGACATGTTCACCCAGATCCGCGCGGCCTTCGGCGCCGAGCGCGCCCGCCTCAACGCGGACTGCTGGCAGGCCAACATGCCGGTGCCGGACACGATGTTGACGGCACGTCAGATGCTGGAGATCGCCACCCGCAACGGCGCCCATGTGGCGGGCCTGGAGGACCGCACCGGCTCCCTGACCCCCGGCAAGCGTGCCGACGTCGTCGCGATCGACGCCACCGCCCTGAACGTCGCCCCCGTGCACGACCCCGCCGCCGCCGTCACCCTGTCCGCCGACGTCTCCAACGTGGACACCGTCATCGTCGACGGCGTGATCCGCAAGCGGGACGGCAGGCTGACGGCCGACGTGGCCCGCGCCCGGCGCCTCGTGGAGGAGTCCCGCGACCGGCTCCTGGCGGCGAAGGCGGCCCGGTGACCGCGCACCTGGTGCGTCGCGCCGCCGACGTCCCGGCGCCGGACCACGACGAACACGGCTACCGGCGGCGGGAGTTGGTCGGTGAGACGGACGGGAGCGTGCACACCGGCTTCGGCGTCTGCGAGCTGCGGCCGGGCGGCCGGGTCGGCGCCCATGTGCACTCGTACGAGGAGAGCTTCCACCTCCTCGACGGCACCGTGATCCTCGACGTGCCCGAGGGGTCGTACCTCCTCGAAGAGGGCGACTACGGCCTGCTGCCGACCGGTGTCCCGCACGCCTGGCGGGGCGTGGGGGACACCGGCGCACGCTGGGCCGACATGCTCGCCCCCGTGCCGCGCGCCCGCTACGGGTACGACACCCAGCCCGTGCCCGACCTGCCCGCCCGGGACCCGGTCCGGATCGACGTCCGTGACCCCCGCACCCGCTCCTTCGGACACTTCGAGCCCGCGCAGATGGACCCCGGCAAACAGTCCCAGGACCTGCTGGCCGTGTCGGCGAGCATGCGGACCGCGCTGCTCGTCTACAGCGGGATCACCGTCAAGATGATGGTCGACGCCGACCTGGGCGCGGTCGCCTCGACGATGTTCATGGTGCAGTACGCCGTCGACGGCGTCGCGGGCACCCACGACCACCCCTTCGAGGAGACGTACTTGATCCTCGAAGGGGTCGTGGAGGCGACCTTCGACGACGCGCGCTACCCCCTCGGCCCCGGCGATCTCGCCTGGGCGGGCGCCGGTTGCGTGCACGGATTCACCAACGCCGGTGCGGGGCCGGTGCGTTGGCTGGAGACACAGGCCCCGCAGCCGCCGTCCCGGCACTCCTACCGCTTCACCCGGGACTGGGACTATCTGAGGGGCGTGCGATGAACCGGGTCGTGGTGATCGGCGGAACCTCGGGCATCGGCCGGGAGTTCGCCCGGACGCGCGCGGGACGCGGCGACGAGGTGCTGATCACCGGCCGCGACCCGCACCGCACCGACACCGCCGCCAAGGAGATCGGCGCCCGCGGCCTCGCCCTGGACCTCTCCCGCCCCCGGGAGATCGGTGCCGCACTGGCCGGTGTCGGACGCGTGGACCATCTGGTGCTGGCCGGGATCTCCCGCGACGACAACCGGGTGGCCGCCTACGACGTCGACGCCGCCGTCCACCTCGTCACCCTCAAGCTCGTCGGCTACACCGAGGCCGTGCACACCCTGCGGCCCGGCCTGCACGCCGACAGCGCGATCGTTGTGTTCGGCGGGCAGGCCAAGGAGCGGCCCTATCCGGGCGCGACGACCGTGGCGACCGTCAACGCGGGGGTGACCGGCCTCGTGCACACGCTCGCCGTCGAGCTCGCGCCCGTCCGCGTCAACGCCGTCCACCCCGGAGTGGTCGGGGACAGCCCCTACTGGCGGGACAAGCCGGACGAGGTGCTGGCGGACCTGCGGGAGCGCACCCCGACCGGGCGGCTCGCGGCGATGGCCGACGTCGTGGACGCCGTGGACTTCCTGCTGCGCAACCGGTCCGTCAACGGGCTGGGGCTCGCCGTCGACGGGGGCTGGCTGCTGGGGTGAGCCCCGGTCCCGGCGCATTCCACGCCGTGAAGCCGTGGAGTCGCCGGGGCGGGGAACCCGTCCACCAGGCCCACTTTCGAGGAGAGAGGGAGCGCGATGACCGACCCCGCCGCAGTCGCCCGGCTCACCGAGGACCTGACCGCCGGGCTGAAGACCGGCGACCTGGAGGACTTCTACCGCGACCTGCACCGCCACCCCGAGCTGTCCTTCCAGGAACACCGCACCGCCGCCCGGCTCGCGGCCCGGCTGCGCGCGGCCGGGTTCACGGTGACCGAGGGCGTCGGCCGCACCGGCGTCGTCGGTGTGCTGGCCAACGGGGACGGGCCCGTGGTGTGGCTGCGCGGCGACATGGACGCGCTGCCGGTGCGGGAGGCGACCGGACTGCCGTACGCCTCGACGGTCGACGGCGTGATGCACGCCTGCGGGCACGACTGCCACGTCACCTGGCTCGCCGGGGCCGCCGAGGCGCTCGCCGCCGGGCGCGCCGCCTGGTCCGGGACGCTGGTGGCGGTCGGGCAGCCCGCCGAGGAGGCCGGCGGGGGAGCGGGCGTGATGGCCGCGGACGGGGTGCACGCGCGCTTCCCCTACCCGGACGTGGTCTTCGGCCAGCATGTCGTCCCCGGGCGCACCGGCTGCTACTCGCACACCCCCGGCCTGATCATGTCCGCGTCCGACGGGGTCGAGGTCGTGGTGCCGGGCGTGGGCGGCCACGGCTCGCGCCCCGAGTCCACCGTCGACCCCGTCGTCACCGCCGCGCACATCGTCACCCGGCTCCAGACCGTGGTCTCCCGGGAGGTCGCCGCGAAGGACTCGGCGGTGCTGACGGTGGGGCAGTTCCACGCCGGCACGAAGAGCAACATCATCCCCGCCGAGGCGCGGCTCGCGCTGAACCTGCGCAGCCAGGACGACCGGGTGCGCGAGCGGATCCTCACCGCCGTGCGGCGGATCGTCGAGGGCGAGTGCCAGGCGGCGGGCTGCCCGGTGCCGCCCGACATCACCGTGGTCCCCGGCTATCCGAACACCGTCAACGACGCCGCCCTCGACCGGGAGATCGCGGCCGTGCACCGCGAACTGTTCGGCGCCGACTCGGTGTTCGACTTCGGCCCGGAGATGGGCAGCGAGGACTTCTCCCTGCTCGCGCCCCCGGGAGTGCCGTACGACTACTGGTACGTGACGTCGACACCGCACGAGGTGTGGGAGACGGTCCCGGGGGAGACGGACGCGGAGCGGTTCGGCAACGTGCCCGACAACCACAGCCCGTTCTTCGCCCCCGACCTGTCGGTGCTGGCGCCCGGCGTACGGACGCTGGTGTCGGCGGCGCTGAGCCGCCTCACGGCTTGATGCCCACGCCTCCGTAGAGCGAGACCGGCCCGGGGCCGATGTCCGACTCGTCCTCCGCGAGCTCGGGACGCCAGTCCCGTACGGACACGATCCCGGGCTCGACGAGGTCGAGTCCCGTGAAGAAGCGGCCCACTTGGGCCCGGTCGCGGGCGACGAGGGTGACGCCCGACGCCTGGTAGGCGGCGATGCCCTCGCGCACCTGCTCCGGTTCGAAGTCGGCGGTCATGCACGACAGCACCAGACAACTGCCCGGCGCCAGCGCGTCGACCAGGGTACCGACGATGTCGTAGGCGCCGTCCTCGTCCGCGATGAAGTGCATCAGCGCGATCAGCGAGAGGGCGACCGGACGCCCGAAGTCGAGGATCTCGCCCGCCCGTTCGAGGATCTGCTGCGGGTCGCGGGCGTCGGCCTGGACGTACTCCGTCACGCCCTCCTCGGTGCCGCGCAGCAGCGCGCCGGCGTGGGCGAGGACGATCGGGTCGTTGTCGACGTAGACGACCCGGGCGTCCGGGGCGACCCGCTGCGCTATCTGGTGCAGGTTGGGCTCGGTGGGGATGCCGGTGCCGATGTCGAGGAACTGGCGGATGCCTGCGGAGGCCACGAGCCGGCGCGTGGCCCGGTGCATGAACCACCGGTTGGCCCGCGCGGCCCGTGGCGCGTCGCCGTTCAACGAGGCGATCCGGCGGCCGAGTTCCTCGTCGACCGGGTAGTTGTCCTTGCCGCCGAGATACCAGTCGTAGACCCGGGCCGGGTGCGGCCTGGTCGTGTCGATCAGCGGGGCGGCCGGCTCGGTCCCGGGCACGTGTGACTCCTCTGCTCGCTCGGCAGGACTGCGAGCAGTGTTTCACGATCATCCGCGCGGGCCGCAGTCGGTCTTCGGCCACCTCTTTCGCGTCAACGCCGGTGCCGTTCGCGGGCGTTACGGCCTGAGCGGATCGTGCCCCAGCGTCATCAGCCGGTGCCGCCGCCGGGTCTCCTCGGGCTCGGGTTCGTTCTCGACGTCCGCCTGTGCGGAGACGGCGTCCACCACCTCGTACATCACCTCGATGTCGTCGTCGGTGAGGTCCGTGCGCCGCTTCTGCAGGATCGCCAGGACATGCTGTCCGGTGGGTGTGCCTGCGTGCTCCGGCACGGGTTCCGTCTCCTCGGAGGCGTCGCTGACGCGCAGCCAGGCGGCCAGCTCCTGCGAGGTCATGTTGACGACACGGTGGAAGTCCTCCCACAGCGCGTCGAGTTCGAGGGCGTCCGTCATGGGCCGGCCTCCTTCCTCGTGCGTACGCGGTCAGTCGCGGGGCCAGTTCTCGGCCTCGAACATCCAGCGCTGCTTCTCCAGTTCGGCGGTGATGCCGATCAGCAGGTCCTGGGTGACCGGGTCGGCCTTGTCGGTGGCGTCGATGCGGTCGCGCAGCCGGCCGATCGCGGTCTCCAGCGTCTCGACCATCAGCCGCACCACCTCGTCGTCCCGCAGCCAGCCCTCCTTCGCGCCGGGCAGCGCGTAGGCGGCGGCGACCGTCTCGGGCCGGCCGTCGGGCGGCAGGCCGAGCGCGGCGGCGCGCTCCGCCACCGTGTCGGAGTACGTGCGGGCCGTCGCTACCACCTCGTCCAGCTGGAGGTGGATGGACCGGAAGCGCGGGCCCACGATGTTCCAGTGCGCCTGCTTGCCGACGAGCGAGATCCCGAGCAGATCCACGAGGGTGCTCTGCAACGCCTCTCCGGCCACCTCGCGGGCGGCGTCGGGAAGGGTGCTCTTCACCACAGTCATACGGTGCTCCTCCTTGGGGCATGGTCCGGCCGGTACGGAGCGGCGCGGCGCGTTCCCGGGCCTTCCGTGCCCACGGGAGAGAACAGCTCGGGGTCCTCTCCCACGCAGGCCGCGTGCCGCCACCACTCCATGCGGGCGCGGGTGCCCAGGGCGAACCGGTGCAAACGCCGTGACGATCAACCGTGGAACACGCCCTCCAGGAAGCGCGTGAGGTCCGCGAACACCTCCGCCCGGTTCGTCTCGTTGAACACCTCGTGCCGGGCGCCCGGATAGATCCGCTCGGTCAGCCTGCCCCCGCTGAGCTGCTCCACCCCGCCCCGGCTGCCCGACAGCGGCACCAGCCGGTCGTCGTCGCCGTGCAGCCACAGCACCGGGAGCGGGCCGACGTCCCCGCCCTTGGCCACGGTCTCCAGGGTCCGTACGAACGACTCCACCGTGGGCCGCTTCATCGGCCCGTGCCACACCAGCGGATCCGCCGCGTACGCCGTCCCGACCGCCGGGTCGCGGGAGAGCGAGGCCGTGCTGATGGGCGTGTCCGGGATCTCGTCGAGGGCGAGCAGCTGCCGGGGCAGATACCAGTCCCCGATGACCGGCCCGGACAGGACGAGCGCGGTGAGCTCGGCGCCGTACCGCTGGGCGAAGCGGGCGGCGATCAGACCGCCCATGGAGTGACCGATCAGGACCAGTGGCACCCCCGGATGGCCGGCGCGGGCCAGGTCGGCCACCGCGTGCACCTCGGTGACCACGTCCTCGAAGTCCTCGACCAGCACCCGCTCGCCCGCCGATTTCCCGTGGCCCCGGTGATCGGGCCCGAAGACGGCCGCGCCGTGCGCGACCAGAACGTCGGCGAGTTCCTCGTACCGTCCGCTGTGCTCCCCGTACCCGTGCACCACCAGGGCCAGGTAGCGGGGCGCCGGGTGCGGCCACTCCCGTACGACGATCCCGGCAAGCGTGTGCTCGCGGGCCTCGGTCATGTCTCCTCCAGCTGCGTCGATGAAGGTCCCCGGAGATCTTCCCAGGCGAGTGAGAGGCGGTCTATAGTCCAAAACTAGCAGCGCTAATTAACAGGTCAGAGCCGTCAGGAGTCCCGTCGTGCGCCCCGTCCACTTCGCGGCAGCCCGCCGCACCCCCCTCGGCAAGCTGCGCGGAGCGCTGTCCTCCGTACGCCCCGACGACCTCGCCGCGACCGTCATCCGCGGTCTCGTCGCCGACGTGCCCGCGCTCGACCCGGCGCGTGTCGACGACGTCTACTGGGGTGCCGCCAACCAGGCCGGCGAGGACAACCGCAACGTCGCCCGCATGGCCGCGCTCCTCGCCGGCCTGCCCGACTCCGTGCCGGGTGCCACGGTGAACCGGCTGTGCGCCTCCGGCCTCGAAGCCGTCACGACCGCCGCCCGGGCCATCGCCGCCGGCGAGGCCGACATCGTGCTCGCCGGCGGCTCCGAGTCGATGAGCCGCGCCCCCTTCGTGCTGCCCCGCCCCGACGAGGCCCTCCCGCACCGCATCGAGACCGTCGACACCCGCCTCGGCTGGCGCCTGGTCAACCCGGCGATGAAGGAACTCCACGGCCTCCTCTCCATGGGCGAGACCGCCGAGGAGGTCGCCACCCGCCACGGCATCTCCCGTACCCGGCAGGACGAGTTCGCCCTGCGCAGCCATCAACTCGCCGCCCGGGCCCGCAAGGACGGCCACTTCGACGACGAACTCCTGCCCGTGGAACGCCCGGACGGAGTCGTCGTCGACACCGACGAATGCATCCGCGAGGACACCTCCGTCGAGAAACTCGGGCGCCTCAAGCCGGTGTTCCGGCCGGACGGCACTGTCACCGCGGGCAACGCCTCCCCGATGAACGACGGCGCGGCGGGCCTGCTCCTGGTCAGCGAAGAGGCCCTGAACGACCTCGGGCTGGAGTCGCTCGGCCGCTACGTCGCCGGCGCCTCCGCGGGCGTGCACCCGGACGTCATGGGCATCGGCCCCGTCCCCGCCACGCGCAAGGTGCTGGCCCGTGCCGACTGGGGCATCGGGGACGTCCAGGAGGCAGAGTTCAACGAGGCGTTCGCCGCCCAGGCGCTGGCCTGCGTGGACCAGCTGGGCATCGACCCCGACCTCGTGAACCCGAGCGGCGGCGCGATCGCCCTCGGTCATCCGCTCGGCTGCTCGGGCGCCCGCATCCTGACGACCCTCCTGCACCGCATGCGCCGCACGGGAGCGGAGCGCGGGCTGGCCACGATGTGCGTCGGGGTGGGGCAGGGGAGCGCGGTCCTGGTGGAACGACACTGAACCGCGTCCGGGCAGGGCGGGTGGGCTGCCGCCGCGTAACCGCGTAGGCCCACCCACCGAGACCCTCCTTACGGCGGCCGGATAGCTGCGCATAGCATCGGTCTCCGCATGAACACGATGACACTCTGGGGCATCTCCGGCTGGGGGTTCGCCGCACTCGCCTTCGCGGCGCTGCTCGTCGGCTTCTCCAAGACCGCCGTGAGCGGCGCCAACACGGTCAGCCTCGCCGTCTTCGCCGCGGTCCTGCCCGCCCGCGCCTCCACCGGCGTGCTGCTGCCGATCCTCATCGCCGGGGACGTGCTCGCCGTCCTCACCTACCGCCGGCACGCCCACTGGCCCACCCTGTGGCGGCTGTTCCCGGCGGTCGCGGCGGGCGTGGTGTTCGGGACGCTGTTCCTGGTGTGGGCGGACGACGCGATCGTCCGGACGTCGATCGGCGCGATCCTGCTGCTGATGGCAGGCGTGACGATCTGGCGCCGCCGCACCGCCGACGCCGACGAGGACCCGGACGCGGTCACGACCAGGGCGGGCCGCGTGAAGGCCCGCTCCTACGGTGTCCTCGGTGGCTTCACCACGATGGTCGCGAACGCGGGCGGCCCGGTGATGTCGATGTACCTGCTGTCCGCGGGCTTCCGGAAGCTCGGCTTCCTGGGCACCTCCGCCTTCTTCTTCCTCATCGTCAACACGTCCAAGGTGCCCTTCAGCGTGGGGCTCGGGCTGATCGACGGGAACTCGCTGCTCCTCGACGCCGCACTCGTGGCGTTCGTCGTGCCCGGCGCGCTCATCGGCAAATGGGCCGTGAACAGGATCAACCAGCGACTCTTCGAACAACTGGTGATCGCGGCGACGATCGTCGGCGGCCTGCAACTGCTCCTGCGCTGACGCCCGGCCCCCGGCGTGCCGCGGCGGCGACTCAAGGGGTCGCGGCCGGGCTCGCCACGGAGGTCCCGCTCGGCGGAACGGGGGGAGACTCGGAACCGGCCGGACCGGACTGGAGCATCGCCACGGTCGCCGCACCCGCCAGCGCGGTCGCGATGGTCGTGGCCGCCGCCACGATCACCGTGGCAGCCGGCGCGGTGACCGCCGACAGCCTGCGCAGATCCCGCAGACCGCTCCACGGCAGGCCCGCCAGCCGGGCCAGCCTGATCTCCCAGGACAGCCCCAGGCCGTAGCAGAAGACGACGATCTCCCCGGTGCGCAGCAGCAGAACGGTGAGCGTTTCCCGCGTGGAGTACGGCGCGGTCAGAGGGATGAGGGTCAGTTCGGGCAGGAGGACCGCCGCCAGGAAGTACGTCGACTTGGCGACCGGGACATGGCCGGGAAGCCTCGGATAGAAGTACCCGTAGAACGCCGCGTAGATCACCCAGCGCAGGATGTGCATCGCGAGCATGGCGAGTTCGGAGAGAGACACGCCGGGATAGATCGATTCCCAGGACCGCAGGTCGATGACGACCACCGGGATGGCGAAGACAAGGCCCAGAAGTCCGGTCTCCATCCCGTTCTGACGCGGCGTCCGAGCGGCACTGCTGGCTATCGCGGGGTTCGTCGAACGGGAACTCCCGCCTGTGACGGGAACCGCCCGGTCCGCGAAAGCCCGCCACTTCAGTTCGAAATCCCGGGTCCCGGTCTCCTCCGTACTCAGGGAACCGGCGGCCGACCTGTGGAAACCGAACCAGGCCTGGCGATGGAGGCGATTGCGCGCCTCCGCGTGCATCAGGCGGACATACGCCCCGGTGCTCAGCCGGGAGAGGCGGTAGGCGAAATCCGCCTTGGCGTCCGGCAACAGGAACCAGAACGTGATCATTCCGAGAACGCAGGCGATCACGTCACTGGCCATGAAGGGCACGCCGGCCATCAGCGGACTGATCGACAGGCCGACGAGAAGAACGCCGCAGAGACGGATGTCGTCGTCCCGCACGGCTTCGGCATCCGCGCCCCGCCGGAAGACGAGGACGGCGCACACCGCGGCGGCGGCCAGAGCCGCGAGCTGGATCAGACCGTAGCCGACGGAAGCGGGCGTGATGTCGGCCACGGCCCTGAACAGCGCGTCGTCCCCGCTCAAGGTGAGGTACTTGCTCGCGGGAAACAGGCACAGGGCCGCCGTGAAGCCGGTCAGTACCAGCGCACCGGCCCGCCGACCGCCGGCGCCGCACACGCAGAACATCAACGCGCCGGCCCAGGGCAGCGAACAGCCCACCACCAGGGCGAAGTTCAACCCGGCCGGAAGCGGCGCGTCGAGCAGCGGCGCGAGCCAGAGACCGGCGAACAGCAGGACGCCCAGCGCCGCGTCCACCCACCGATCGCGCCCGAGCACGAAGAAGGCCAGGGACACCAGCAGGGCCGACCCGAGGCATGAGGTGGCGAGCGCCGGACCGTCCTCCGGGACGGCGTACCGGACGATCACCGCCGCCACGGCCAGCACCACGAGGGCGAAGGGCACGACCGCGCCGTACGTCGGCAAACGCGGTGACGGCGGCTCGTCCTCCCGCTCCGGCCGCTGGGCGACGGCGATGATCAGCAGGGCGGGCAGCAGCAGGCTCCACCAGGCGAAGGAGAGAGCCGTCAGAAACGCGGCCGGCGTTCCCGCACCCAGCAAGGAACTGTCCGAGACGCCGAGAACGAAGCCGGCCGTCGCACTGATCCCCGTCACCGTGCCGACGACCTCGACGGGGATGTGGGGAAGCCAGGAACCCGCCAGCAAGGGGCCGATGACCGCTGCCACGATGAACAGTGCCAGTTCGTTGCGGAGCGGGTCCTCGGGCTCCGGCTTCTGGGAAGTGGCGAGGCCGGCGCCGTCTCCGTCCGGAGCCAGGTAGAGGTCGAACCAGATGTCGGCGTCCGGTGTGCGGAATTTGATCGAGTGCGGCTCCTGGACATAGGGGTTCACCTCCGAAATGCCGGTGAAGGAATATCCCCGGGCGGTGAAGGTGAAATCCTTCGCCCCCAACGGTGGCGTGTACTTGGCGCCGCTTTCGTACGAGCACTGGATCTGGATCGAGGTGGCGTCCGTCAGATCGAGCGTGGTGGGCGGTACCGGGAAACGAGCGACGACCTGTTCCTCGCCGACGGTGATCCGGGGGGTACCGGGAAAGACCAGGCCCGAGCCGGGCGTGAAGACCGCGCAGGAAGTCGCCTGCACCCACCCTGACCACCCGGAGGTGACGGCCCCCTGCCGTAGTTCCGCGGCCAGCGGATCGTTCAGCGGCATCCTGAGGACTTCCTCACCGCTGATTTCGAGTTTCCCGTCGCTGTTCTCGTCGAAGGCCAGTGAGTAGGACGACGAACGCCGGTCCTGCCCCTCGGTGAAACCGAGCCAGTAGGCGGTGTCGTCGGGAATTTCCGCAGGCGCCGTGAAAGCCTTTCCGAAGGCGTCGACGGTCCAGTTCACCTCGGGCATGACCCGGTAACACAAGTAGGTTGCGGACAATGCCAGGAACGCTGCCCCGGCCACTCGAAACGCGCGTGAACATATCCACGAAAGCCCCGGCACTCACGCAGTGTAGCGGCGTGGTGTCGGATCCGCGACGGTGCGGAGCCCCCTGACCGGGCCCGCCCTGTCCCTTCGTACGCTCTACCCCATGTCCCCCCACGTGCTCATCCTCGGCGGCACCACCGAGGCCCGGGAACTCGCCGCCGCGCTCACCGCACTGCCCGGCGTCCGCGTCACCACCTCCCTCGCGGGCCGCGTGACCCGGCCGGGCACGGTCACCGGGGACATCCGCATCGGCGGCTTCGGCGGCGCGGACGGGCTCGCCGCGTGGCTGCGGGAGCAGCGCGTGGACGCCCTCGTCGACGCCACCCACCCCTTCGCCGAGGCGATCACCGCCAACGCCGCCCGTGCCGCCGCGGCGACCGGCGTGCCGGCGGTGGTCCTGCGCCGCCCGGGCTGGCGCCCCGGCCCGCAGGACCGCTGGTACCCGGTCGGTTCCCTGGCGGAGGCCGCCGGTCTGCTCCCCCTGCTCGGCCCCCGGGTGTTCCTCACCACGGGCCGCCTCGGCCTCGCCGCCTTCACCCACCTGACGGAGCTTCACTTCGTCGTACGGTCCGTGGAGTTGCCCGAGCCGCCCATGCCCCCGCGCACCGAAGTCCTGCTCGCACGCGGCCCGTTCACCGTCGACGACGAGACCACCCTCCTCACCACGCACTGCATCGACGTCGTGGTGACGAAGGACAGCGGGGGAGCGGCGACGGCCGCCAAACTCACGGCCGCCCGCCGACTCGCGCTGCCGGTCGTGGTCGTACGTCGTCCGGCACTGCCCGCCGACGTGACGGCCGTGCCCGATGTGCCCGCCGTCCTGGAGCGGCTCGGCCTAAGCCCGCGATGACCGAGGCCCGCATCCGGTCGATCCCGCGCAGCACCTCGGTGCGGTTCTTGGCGCTCTTGATCCAGGTGGGCAGCCGCCCGACGGCGGTCATCTTCCGGCCGTGCTCGTACCAGGGGTCCCGCTCCCGCAGGTCCGCCGCCACGAACCGGCGGATCAGGTCGAGGTGTTCGAGGTTGTACGCCCAGATCTCGCCGTGTCTGGTTTCGGACCGCAGCCAGAGCGGCGGCCGACCACAGCGGCCACTGGTCCGGCTCAGTCCGCAGGACCGGCAGACCACCCGTGCCTCGGGACGGGTGTGCCGCTCGTAGTGGGCGACCCGGTCGCAGCGCGGGCAGCGGACCAGCGCCGCGTCGGCGAAGTCGTAGGAGGTCAGGCCGGGATCGTGGAAGCGGACGGGAGGCATGCCCGGAGTGTGACGGCGGCCTGCCTCGCCCGGCACCCGGTTTTCAGTGGCTCGCGGCCAACTCCGGCTGCCGCTGCGGGAGTCCGCTGCTGAGGTCCTCCACCAGCAGCCGCTTGGAGATCGTGTCCACCGCGGCCCGCAGATCCGTGCCCGGCGGGCGGCCGATGTCCTGCTGCACCCGCTCCTCCAGCCAGCTCGCCCAGGCCTTGCTGATGACCCGGGCCTCGCGGGCGCCCGCCTCCGTGTGCGAGAACAGCGAGCCCGCGCGACTGAGATAGCCCTCGTCGACCATCCGGTCGAAGACCGGCAGCAGCACCTCGGGCGGCATGTGGCGGCGGGCGGCGATCAGCCCGAGGCCGGCGTGCCCCACCAGCCGCGTGAACAGCTCCACCTGCATCACGGCCCACGCGCCCGCGATGTCAAGGCGGGTGTCGGAGTCCGCCATGATCCGGCGCGCGGTGTTGAGGTCCGTACCGCCGATGATCTTTCCGACGGCCGCTTCCAGCACCCGCTGCGAGTCCGCCCCGGACGGCTGTCCGAACCCCTCACCCATGTCGGTCGAGGCGGCCCGGGCGCTGTCGCGCAACTGCACCTGCTTGAGGAACAGGGCGACGACGAAGCCGAGGGCCGCGACCGGCACCGTCCACAGGAAGACGGTCTGGATCGTGTCGGCGTAGGCGTCGATGATCGGGGCCGCCGCGGCCGACGGCAGTTGGTGCACGCCCTCCGGGCTGGTCGCCGCCTTGGCGATGGTCGTGGGAGCGACGCCGCTGCCCGCCCGTGCGGCCTCGGCGACGGCGTCCTTGAGGTTCGGGGCGAGGGTGTTGGCGTAGATCGTGCCGAAGACGGCGGTGCCGAACGAACTGCCCAGCGTACGGAAGAAGGTGACGCCGGAGGTCGCGGTGCCGAGGTCGGCGTACTCGACGGTGTTCTGCACGGCGATCGTCAGTACCTGCATGCACAGGCCGATGCCGGTGCCCAGCACGAACATGTACAGCGACTCCAGCCACGCCCCGGTGTCCGGCCCCATCAGCGACATCAGATACAGCCCGAGCCCCATCACCAGGGAGCCGGCGATCGGGAACAGCCGGTACTGCCCGGTCTTGCTCACCACGTTGCCGCTGACGACGGACGCGATGAGCAGGCCGATGACCATGGGCAGGGTGCGGACACCGGAGACGGTGGCCGAGTCGCCGTCGACGTACTGGAGGTAGCTCGGCAGATACGTCATCGCGCCGAGCATGGCGAATCCGACGATGAAGCTGAGGATCGAGCAGACCGTGAACACCGGGTTGGCGAACAACCGCATCGGCAGCATCGGTTCCTTCGCCCGGGTCTCCGCCCAGCAGAACAGGCCGAGCGCGATCGCGCCGCCGACGAACAGGCCGACGATGACGCCGGAGCCCCACGCGTACTCGTTGCCGCCCCAACTCGTCGCCAGGATCAGGGCGCTGGCGCCCGCCGCGACCAGGGCGATGCCGAGGTAGTCGATGACCGGCCGCGACGCCGACTTCACCACGGGGATCGTGCGGGCCGCGGCGATCACGACGACGATCGCGATCGGGACGTTGACGTAGAACGCCCAGCGCCAGGTCAGATGGTCGGTGAACAGCCCGCCCAGCAGCGGGCCGATGACGGTGGCCACCCCGAACACGGCGCCGATCGCGCCCTGGTACTTGCCGCGCTCGCGCAGCGGGATGACGTCGGCGATCAGCGCCATCGCCGTCACCATGAGTCCGCCCGCGCCGACGCCCTGCACGGCCCGCCAGGCGATCAGCAGGGTCATGTTCCCGGCGAGACCGCACAGGAACGAGCCGGTGATGAAGACGATCGCCGAGACCTGGAAGACCACCTTGCGCCCGAACAGGTCGCCGAACTTGCCCACCAGGGCGGTGGAGACGGTCTCCGCGAGCAGATAGGCGGTGACGACCCAGGACATGTGCGCGGCACCACCGAGGTCCGACACGATCGTCGGCAGTGCGGTGCCCACGATGGTCTGGTCCAGGGCCGCCAGCAGCATCCCCAGCATGATCGTCACGAAGACGACGTTCCGCTGACGCCTGTCCAGCACTGGCGGTTCGGCGGCAGGTGGCGCGGTTTCCTCGGTGATCGTCACGAGGCCACGATCACACCGGTGGCCTACGCATGCATGCGGGGCGGGTCCGCTCGGGTGCCCTACGCCTGTCGTGGGTTGCGGCGCAACAGATACGTGTCCATGATCCAGCCCTTGCGCTCCCGCGCCTCCGCCCGCAGCCGCTCGATCCGCGGCCCGGCCTCGGCGATCGGCCCGGCGGCGAGGATCTCGTCCGGGGTGCCGATGTAGGCGCCCCAGTAGATGTCGATGTCGTCGTCCGCGTACTGCCGGAAGGTCTGGTGCGCGTCCAGCATGACCACCACGTCGTCCACCCCCTCCGGGAAGCCCTCGGCGAGCCGCCGCCCGGTGGTGATCTGCACCGGGCGGGCGACCCGGTTCAGCCCCGTCCGATGCCGCGCCACGAGCGCGGAGACGCTGCTGATGCCCGGTATGACGTCGTACTCGAACGCCACCGCGCCGCGCTCCAGGATCTCCTCCAGGATGCCGAGCGTGCTGTCGTACAGCGCCGGGTCGCCCCACACCAGGAACGCGCCGGTCTCGTCCTCGCCCAGCTCCTCGGCGATCAGCCGCTCGTAGATGGCCGCACGCGCGCTGCGCCAGTCCCCGACGGCGGGGGAGTAGGCCGCGCCGCCGGCCGTCCGGTCCCGGTCGGGGTCACGCGCCTCGACGACGCGGTACGTCCCCTCCGGTATGTGCGTGTGCAGCATGTCCCGGCGCAGGTCCGTGAGATCGCTCTTCACCTCGCCCTTGTCGAGGACGAAGAACACGTCCGTGTCCCGCAGCGCCCTGACCGCCTGGAGGGTCAGCTGGTCGGGGTCGCCCGCGCCGATACCGATGACATGAATCTTTCGCACGCCCCGAGTCTGCCGTACGCCACTGACAGTGACGGCACCGCGTCCGAGGTCAGCGGCACAGCCGTGGTGCCCGTGCCCGCGCGTCCACGGATGCTGCGGCCCGCTCCACGTCCCCGGCCAGGCCCCGGGCCCACTCGGCCAGCCCCGCCAGATCCATCCCGTACGGCTGCCCGCGCCCGGCCTGCGACGCCCACTCCTCCACGGCCCCCGCCCCGCGCCGCAGCAGCCGCGCCCCGCCCGTGACATTGCCCCGCGCCGCATGCGTGAGCCCCACCGCGAGCTGGGCAAGGCCCCGCCACAGCGCACGCTCCTCCTCGGGCCCCGATTTCCAGGCGTCCTCCAAGACCTCGTGCGCATGGAACGGCTTCCCGGCGTCCAGCAGCGCCTGCGCCTCCGCGACGGTCTGCTCCGGGGTGCGGACGACGCCCTCGGGCTGCCGCTCCACCCCGTCCGCCCCGTACGGCAGTGGCCGCCCGAGCCCGTCACGCGGCCGGGCATTGCGCGCCCGCCCTTCGATGTCCCGGTCTCGGGTGCCGGCCGGACGCTCTGAGGATGTGCTGCCCATACGTCGATTGTCCCGCGCTCCACCGACTCTCTTCGAGGCGGCCCCCGACGTGGGGTAAAGTACTGTTCGCGTGATCACGCGGTTTGTCGCACGCAACGCACCGGGACGTGGCGCAGCTTGGTAGCGCACTTGACTGGGGGTCAAGGGGTCGCAGGTTCAAATCCTGTCGTCCCGACGGTGTACATCAGCGGGTCTGCCTCTCCAGGCAGACCCGCTGATCGCGTCATATCGCCTCGACCTGCTCTCCCGCAGGCTCTGCTTGATCGTGCCGAGCGGCGCACGGTCCGTGCTCGCGGCCCGGCCGGTCAGCGCCACCGCCTCGTCCCCCAGCGCCGTACCGGGCGCACCGCGGCGCCAGACCGGCCTCCTGCCCGCCGAGCGGCTGGGAGAGCAGCAGCATCGCCACACCGGAGTTGAGGCCGACGACGGGGATGCCGACGCCGGAGACATCGCGAACATCGAGAAGCCGAGCGCGGCCGAGGCGAGGTTGGTGAACAGCACCTGCGGGCGGGTGGTCGTGCGCAGACCACCGAGCCGGATACCAGCAGCACGATGCTGACCAGCAGTATCCGGCGCTTGTCGAACATGGTGCCGAGCCCGTGGGCGAGCCGGACGTCCCCGTTCGCCCGGACCTGGATCAGCCCCGAGGCATGGCGCGCGGCGCGGCGGGCTCGGTTGGACGCGGTGCACTGGGCGGGATGTTCCCCTTTTTCGCAGGTAGGGAGCATCGCGTGGGCGGCTTGACGGTCTGAACATATCGGCGCAATATCGACATATACAGCGTAAGTATACGAGCTACGTTGTGGAGGGCTCGGAGGGCTGAGATGTCCCTGTTGGCAAGCCACAAGACTGTGCCCCGGGCCGGGCGGACGCATCGCTCGCACGGTTCCGGAAACGTGATCCTGGCCGTCTTGATGGGCGATGCGGTTGCCGCGGGGATCGTCTCCGTCGCTCTGGGGCCGCTCGGTGGCGAGTGGGCGGTTGCAGCAGCCCTGCCCGGCGTCTGGCTCCTGTGTCTCGGCACATGCGGTGCGTACGAGCCGTACCGCGTGCGCACCGGCACCGAGGAGTTCGGCCGGGTGTGGCGGGCCCTAGGGGCGGCCTTTGTGGGGGCCGTCGCGGTGTGGTGGGTCGTCCAGGGCGACGAGATGCTGCGCGATGCGGCGGTGGCGCTGCCGGTCACCGCCGCGCTGACACTCGCCGTGCGCTCGGGGGAGCGGCACTGGACACCCGTCGGGAGGGACCCTCAGTGGGTTCTCGTGGTGGGGGCCGCCCGGCGGGCCGTCGAGCTCATCATGGTGCTGCGTCGAAGCAACGCGACCGGTCTTCGGGTCGTCGGCGTCTGCTTGACGGACCCCACCCCTCCTGACGTGACGGGGTTCGGCGTCCAGGTCTACGGAGGCATGGACGGGCTGATGGACACAGTGCGGCGGACTCGCTGTGACGCGGTCGTCGTCGTACCGAACCCCGAGATCGGTGCCGGGGAAGTGCGGGAGCTGTCCTGGCAGTTGCACCGGGAGGGGGTCGCCCTGGTCCTTGCACCGGTGCTCGCCGACGTGGTGCCCTCGCGCCTGGCGGTCTGGCCGGTCGCCGGAGTACCGCTGTTGCACGTGCGCGGACCCACGCTCTCCAGAGTCCGTCGGATCCCCAAGGAACTGACCGACCGGTTGCTCGCCGCGCTCCTGCTCGTCCTGCTGTCCCCGTTGATGCTGGCCATCGCGCTGACGATCCGGATCGACAGTTCCGGCCCCGCGCTCTTCTGCCACCGTCGGATCGGTCTCGGCGGCCGTCCGTTCACCCTGCTGAAGTTCCGCACGATGTACCAGGACGCGGAGCGGCGGAAGGCCGAACTCGTCAGCCTCAACCAGTACGGCGACGGCCCGTTCTTCAAAATGACCGACGACCCGCGAGTCACCAGGGTGGGCCTGGTCCTGCGGCGCTGCTCGCTGGACGAACTGCCGCAGCTGTTCAATGTCGTCGCGGGCCGGATGTCTCTGGTGGGCCCACGGCCGCTGCTGGCCGAGGAGATCGTGGCCCTCGGCGTCGAAGGCCGCCGTCGGCTGCTGGTCAAGCCCGGACTGAGCGGGCTGTGGCAGGTGAGCGGCAGGTCCCGGCTCTCCGCCGAGGACCGGGCTCGTCTCGACATGAGCTATGTCGAGAACTGGACGCCCGCACTCGACGTCAAGATCCTGCTGCGGACGCCGCCCGCAGTCGTGCGTGGATCCGGTGCTTACTGATGCCGTCCGCGACCGGTGCCCCCGACTTCTCCCGTGGAGGACGCACGGTCCTGCACATCGCGCAGTCCAGTGAGGGCGGGGTGGCGAGTTTCGTCGCCGCGCTGTCCGTCGGGCAGAGGGCGAGGGGCGATCGCGTGATCGTCGCCTGCCGGCCCTTCAGCCGGCTGTCACGGGCGGCCGTGGAGAACGGAGCCGAGACGATCGCGTGGGAGGCGTCCGCGGCACCCGGCCCCACCGTCGCCCGGGAGGTGGCCGCCGTGCACCGCATCGTCATCTCGATCGGCCCGGACCTGGTGCACCTTCACAGCTCCAAGGCGGGTCTCGCCGGACGGCTCGCGCTGCGCGGATCGCTTCCCACCGTCTTCCAGCCGCACGCATGGTCCTTCGACGCGGTCTCGGGAGCCCTGCGCTGGGCCTCGGTGGAGTGGGAGCGGCTCGGGAGCAGGTGGGCGCACCAGCTGGTCTGTGTGAGCGAGGGCGAACGGGCTGAGGGGCGGGCCGCCGGAGTCACGGCCCGCTACACGGTCGTACCGAACGGAGTCGATCTCGATCACTTCGCCGCAGCCGAGACCTCCGCGCAGACCCGGGCCCGGGCCCGGCTCGGGGTACCCCCATACGCGCCGGTGGCCGTGTGCGTGGGCCGCCTCTGCCGCCAGAAGGCGCAGGACGTGCTGCTGGAAGCGTGGCCGAGGATCACGGAGAGGGTGCCCGAGGCCCAGCTGGTTCTGGTGGGGGACGGGCCCGATCACACGGCCCTCGCGGCGCGGGCACCTGCGACCGTCCGGTTCACCGGAGACGTCGACGACCCGCTCGACTGGTATCGCGCCGCTGACCTGCTGGTGCTGCCTTCACGCTGGGAGGGAATGGCCCTCGCCCCCCTCGAAGCCATGGCGTGCTCCTGCCCCGTCGTCGTCACCGATGTGCCGGGAGCGGCGGAATCCCTGCCCGCACAGCAGCGGTCGGACGCCCTGGTGCCCCCGGAGAACCCAGGAGCGCTCGCTGCGTCCGTGGCCGGTCTCCTGGCGGATCGGGCCCGCTGCCGTCGCCGCGGCGAGCAGGCCCATGACCATGTCTGCCGCCACCACAGCGTGCACCAGGTCGTCGAGCGCATGAGTGACGTGTACGACAGGGCCTGTGCCACATGGGCCGTGCAGAAGGGTGGTTGAGTGCCATGGAGCGGCGCAACGACCACCCCCGGCGCGTCCTCGTCATAGGCGAACTGGACGGTTACGCCAACAGCCTGAAGCCGGTCGCGATCGAGCACTTCCTGCGCGAACGGGGGCACGAGGTCCGGCTCGTCGACACCTACTCACTGAGCCGGGCGTCCAGCGCGGCAGGTTCCCTCGGGCGCAGACTCCCCGCCGCGCGCCCCAGGAAGATGGCCCTCTACGCGGTCGAGGCGGCGACGAAGTCGCTGACCGGGCGGTGGGGGTTCGGGCGGCGGCGGCTTTCGTACCACCTGCTGCTGGCCAATCACCGGATGCGGCGCGGCATCCTCAAGTCGTCCCTGCCCCTCGACGACTTCGACCTCGTCATCTGTGAAACGCCCCATGACGCCGACGTGTTGACCGCTGACACCGCCGCCGAGACGCTCTACGACTGCCCCACTCCGTGGGCGGACGAACTCTTCTACGAGGAGCGGCTCACCGAGCGTCAGCACGCGAAGCTGAGGCGGCGGGAGAAAACGCTCTTCGAGGGCGTCGACCATCTCACCTTCCACTGGGAGTCGTACGCCCGCTACGCCCGAGAGCGCTACGGACTCACCGGCGACAACGTGATGGTCATGAACTTCGGTTGCACTCTCGCGGCCGAGCGGGCTCGATTCCGCAGGCCACCGCGTGTGGTGTATCTCGGCTCCCTGGGATCCCGGTTCATCGACCTGCCTCTTCTCGCCCGGCTGGCCCGCGCATACCCGTACATCGATGTCTACGGCGGACCGGCGCCGGATCCGCGACTGGGCCTGAACTACCTCGGCCACACCTCGCCGGACATCCTGAGCGGGTACCAGCTGGGGCTGATCACCTGCACCGACGACCCACTGCGCCGGGCGGGATTCTCCGCGAAGCACCTGGAATACCTCGCCGCCGGACTTCCCGTTCTGGTGCCCGCGTGGCGGCGTCATCTGGAAAACCTGCGCGGATCCGTCGTCTACACCGAGCGGACCTTCGGCTCGGTGATCGGCAGCCTGACCGACGAGCGGCGGTGGCGAGAACTCAGCGACGAAGCGTATGCCCAAGCGAGGCAACTCACCTGGGACATCGTCCTTCGCCCGCTGGAAGACCTCCTCGAAGACATCCCGGTCCACCGACAAGCGTGGTGAAGGAGCGACATGGACCTCAGAGCGTATTTCCGGATGTTCCTCAGGCACTGGGTCGCCATCGTGCTGCTCGCCGCTCTCGGTGCGGCGGGAGGTGCCGCCGTCGCCTGGCTGAAGGATCCGTCGTACGCCGCCAAGACCGAGATGATCGTGACGGTCGGCAACCCGGGATCCGATCTCGCCCAGGCATACCAGGGCGCGCTGTTCGCCGAGGAGCGTGCCCAGTCCTACTCGACCCTGATCACCAGTGAGCAGGTACTCGAAGCGCTCATAGACGAGTTGGGACTGCCCTACTCGGTCGACACCCTCCGGTCCCGGATCACCGCGTCCAACCCGGCGAGCACAGCGATCATCAAGGTCACCGTCGAGGACAGGTCGGCACAGCGGGCGACTGAGATCGCCGAGTCCATCGGGCCCGTGTTCGCCGATGTCGTGGTCGCGACCGACGACACCGACAACGCGACGGGCGCCGCTGGCGGCCACCCCGACGTCGGGGTGGAGGCGCTCCAGCCCGAGCGGGCACCGGCCCAACTGGTGCCGCAGCACAGGGCCCTGGATGTCGTACTGGGACTGGTCGTCGGGCTCGTCCTGGGCATCGGATGGGCGGTGATCCGTGAGATCACCGACCGGCGGGTGCACGATGCCGAGGACGTGGCCAGAGCCTCGGACATCCCGGTGCTCGGTGTCGTTCCCGGCGCCGGAGAACGCCGGAGGAAGGCTGCGCCGCAGGACGCACGCCGCTCGCTGCCGGTGGTCGAGGACTACAGGCTGGCGGCCGTCAGCCTTCGGTCGGCCGGCGCCGGCGGCGTCTACGCGGTGACGGCACCGAGGGACGGCGGGGAGGTGGCCACTACCGCTGTGGGCATCGCGATCGCCGTTGCGCAGGGCGGGGACTCCGTCATCCTGGTCGACACCGATCTCCACTCGACGCGCCTCGCCAAGGCGTTGGGCCTTCCTGGAGCGGCCGGTCTCAAAGACGCGCTGAACGGCCGGGTCGCGCTCGACCGCGCCCTCCGCCAGTGGCGCGAGGGCCTGCCGCTGCGCGTACTCGCCGACAGCAGGCCGGACGACGGGACCCGTGACACGGTGGTGCTTCAGGAACGGGCACTCGACGCGCTGTGCGAGGAGCTCGGACATCGTGCGGACGTCGTGGTCCTCGCCGCACCTCCCGTGCTGACGCGGGCCGATGCCGCCGTCGTCGCGCGCGTGGCCGGGCAGGCGTTGATCGTGATCAGGGCGAAGGTGACCCGCGGCGACGAACTCGACGCGTCCGTACTGAGCTTGCGGGCGCACGGCGTGACCGTGGTGGGCGCCGTCCTCAGCGATCCCGCCCGCCGAACCACCCCGAACTGGTCCGCCCACCGGGAGCAGACGCCGACCGACGCCCATGAGGGCCGGCGCAGCGCATCGCCGGTCACGTCCCTCGGGGCAGACCGTTCACCCGCTGAACCACGGGATGGAAGACACGGTGACCATCTGGCTTCGCCAACTCGGCGGTGATGGTGGCCGGTTCGATGGGCGGCCCGCCGAGGTTGAAGAACCGGTCGAGGCCCGGGTCGTTCCGGCGCCAGAACCCGGTGTCCGTCACCGGGTGGCCCAGCAACTGCGCGAACAGCGGCATCCGCAGTTCCTCGATGCACAGGTCCGGGGGATCGGCGGCGGCGTAATCCTCAAGGAAGGCCCTCGGGAAACATACGCCCCCGCCGATGCAGGCGTGCGGGACGCCGTCGTAGCCGTAGCGGTCGCGGGCATGAGCGAGCAACTCGCTCCACTGGCGTGCCTCTTCCGGTTCGCTGATCCAGCGCCAGTCGGCATCGACCTCGGAGAGCGGAACATGGGCGGTCAGTCCCAGCGACTGGGGCGGCACATGCGCATAGGCGCGGTCGAGCCGCTCGGTGAGCAACAGATCCCACTGGACGACGTGGGCGACGTCGAAGGTCTCGTGCCGACCCACCTCGCGGAACCAGTCCAGAACGACCAGATCGCAGTTCTTCCAATTGAAGTAACCGGAATGGCGGGACGTGTACAGACTGTCAAGCCCCACGAGTCTTTCACTCGTCAGCCGAAGCACCCTTTGACGGGGCCCGGCAGGCGTGCCGAGAATTCCGTGGATGGCGATTCCTGGGTTGAGTCGGCGGAGCATGTCCACGTTGGCTCTGCAAACCAGCGGACTGTGATGGAACTGGAAAACGACCACCCGCTCGATTGCCATGGAACCAGGCTAGCCCGAAGCGACAAGGGGCGCGACACGCATTACCATGACAGGAAGAAAGGGACGGACGATGGATGTCTCTATCGCGCCCGAATCGGACACCGCTTTCTACTCCGTCTCCGATCGGAGATTCTTTCCCGGCCTCGTCGCGCTGCTGAACTCACTCCGCCTGGTGGGTCACGATGAGCCGCTCATCGTGGTGGATGCCGGGCTCACCCCCGGCCAGCGAGAACTCCTTGCCGATCACGTCGAGTTGCTCCGGGCCCCCGCTTCGGAACAGCACCCGGTCTTTCTCGCCCCGGCGGGTCCGGTGCAGCGCCCGTCCCAAGTCGCGATCCTGATCGACGCGGATATCATCGTCACCAGACATCTCTCCGAACTCGTCGAAGCGGCAGGGGCGGGCCGTGTCGTGGGTTTCGTGAACGATCCGCCCAACGACGTCCGTTTCCACCCCGAGTGGGGTCCCGCTCTCGGCCTCGGCCCACTACGCCGACAGCCATATCTCAACGCGGGTTTCGTAGCGTTCCCCGCTGCGCTGAGCAGCCGGCTGCTGCCTGAGTGGACCGAGGGGCAGAACGCGATCGGCGTGGAGGGCACGCGATATGGGCGGGGGTCCTTGGAAGACCCCTTCTATTTCGCCGACCAGGACGTGCTCAACGCGATACTCGCCGCCCGGTTCGGATCCGGCGAACTGCTCTTCCTGGAGCACCGACTTGCCCCGCATCCGCCGTTTCGAGGGGTGAGCCTCGTCGATGAACGGACCCTCGCCTGTCGGTACGGCGACGGCGCCGAGCCGTACCTGCTCCATCACGTACTCGCGAAGCCATGGCTGAAGGCGACGCCCAACACGGTGTACTCGACGCTGCTGAGCCGACTGCTCCTGGCACCGGATGTGACGCTCCGTCTGGATCCCGGGCAACTGCCGCTTCGGCTGCGCCAGGGCTGGGCCGCCGCCGCCGACCGTCGCCGTGCGGGTACGGCCGCCTTCGTCCGCGACAACGGCAGACGCCAACTGGGCAGGTTCCGGATCCGGTCGCGACTGGCTCGCCTGGGCATGCGGCATGCGGCATGAGTCCAGGCCCGGCTCCGACGAACCTCAGGAGCAAGTCGACCTCACGCGAGCCGAACTGGCGGACCGCGCGAACGCCGGGGTGATCGTCGTCGCCACGCGGGGCGCACTCATCATGCTCCTCGCGCTCGCGGGAAACATCGTCGTCGCCCGGCTGCTCGACCCACGGGATTTCGGCGTGGTCGCGATCGGCATGTCGTTCGTGCTCTTCGCCGGGATGCTGTCCCAGGGCGGCCTCGGCATCGGCCTCATCCGACGGGCCGAGCCGCCGACCCCCGCCGAACTCGGCGCGTTGACCGCCCTCCAGACCACCGTGACCGGTGTGATGGTCGTGGCCGCCGTCGCTGCCGCGCCGTCCTTCGGCCGGGTCGGCTGGGTCACGGCGGTCATGATGACGTCCCTGCCGTTCGCCGCGCTTCAACTGCCGGGCCGGATCCTGCTGGAGCGGGCTCTGCTCTTTCGCCGCCTGGTGGTCGTGGAAGTGGCGGAGGTGACCTTCTACCAGGCATGGGCTGTGGGCACCGTGCTCGCCGGCTTCGGCGTCTGGGGCCTGGCGACGGCGACCGTCGTGCGCGCCCTGGCCGGTGGCATCGCCATGGCCTGGGCCTGCCCCGAGGGCCTGGTACGGCCCCGGCCGTCCTTCCGTCTGATCAAGCCGCTGCTGGGCTTCGGCCTGCGCTTCCAGGCGGTTGACGCCACCTTGCTGGTGCGTGGCCAGGCGCTCAACGCCTCCGTCGCGGCGATCAGCGGTCTTGCGACGCTCGGTCTCTGGGTCCTCGCCCAACGGCTGATGCAGGTCCCCGACCTCATCTTTCAGGCACTGTGGCGGGTCTCGTTCCCCACCATGTCCCGGCTGGTCTCGCAGAAGGAGAACGTCGTTCCTCTGATGGAGCGGGCGCTGGGCATCGCAGCAGTGGGCACGGGCTTCGTCCTCACCGGCCTCACCGCTGCCGCTCCCGGGCTGGTGCCCGGGGTCTTCGGAGAGCAGTGGACCGAGGCGAGCACGATCATCCCGGGAGCGTCTCTCGCGCTGGCGATCGGCGGCTGCGTCTCGGTGGCCACGCAGGGCTACCTCTACGCGGTGGGCGACGCCACGGCGGTGCTGCGGGCGACCCTTGTGCAGACCGTCCTCTGGTTCGCGGTGACGCTGCCGCTGCTTCCCGTCATCGGCCCGGTGTCCATCGGGATCGGCTGGGGTGCGTCCGCGGCGGTGGAGGCGGTGGTCCTGGGCAGGGCGGCGACTCGGCGGATCAACGTGCGACTGGTCCGCCCTCTGCTCGTCCCCGTCTCGGTGGGGATCTGTTCGGCCGCGGCAGGGTGGATGATCGCGCTGCGGGAAGGCGCCGACCTGCGGTCGGGATGCCTGGGCGGCGGATCCGCCCTGTGCCTGTTCGTCCTCGGCATGGCCGTGTTCGACCGTCAACTGCTGGCGGACACCTGGCGGTTCGCCGCCGCTGCCACGCGCGCCGCCGCCCGGCGTCAGCACCGCAGGTGAGGTTCCTGCGCGTCGCAGGCGCGCGCGAGAGCGGTGACCAGTCCGATCGACAGGTAGAAGATCAGCCTTAGGTCGGTGCCCTCGAAGCTCGATTCGGTGACGAAGATGAGCAGTTGGGCGAGCAGGGCGAAACCGATGACCCGATTGACGCCACCGAGCCGCCAACGGGAGAAGAAGAAGAGCGCCACGCCCACGAGCGACAAGGAGACCAGCAGCCCCAGCGGCAGGCCGAAGTACACCACCTGCTGGAGATAGGTGTTGTGGACGCCGATGGCCAGATAGGGATCGTGATCGGGTGTCACACCGCCCCCGAAGCCGAGGACGGGCCGCTCGGCGACTTTGGCCATGGCCTTCTCCGCGAGATCCGACCGCATGAAGACGTTGGAACCGCTGAACCGGTCGCCGAAGAACTCACGTGTGGAGGGATTGAACTGCTGCAGCAGCGCCACTCCCGCGACCGCGACCGCCACCGCGGTGAGTGTTGTGCCCAGTGTGCGGCGCTCGATCCGGTGCGTGCGGACGACACCGCCCAGCGCGGCGAGCAGCGCCATGATGAGCAGGGCGAGCATGACACCCCGCGACAGGGTGAGCACCACGGCGATGAGCGTGATGCAGCCCGCCCTGGTGAAGCGGCGGTCGTGGTGCTTGTGGCCCCAGTAGAAGAGAACGGGCACGAAGAACGCCAGCACGGTCGCCAGGTTGTTCGACCTGCCGATCACCGGATGTGAGAGCCGGCTGTAGTACGACAGGTAGTCGCCCGACGTGGGGTCGAGACCAGGTTGCGCCGGAGCGAATCCCGGGGTGTGCAGCAGCAGGAGCACCGCCGGGACGATGACCAGGTAGCTGTACCGCTTGATGTAGGTCATCACCCGACTCGGCGGCACCCCTTCCAGCTCTCGCACCACGAAGAGATAAGCGACGATCCCCTCCAGGTAGACGAGGGTGGTGCGCAGTGTGGCCGCCATGTCCTGGGACCACGTCAGCGACAGGCAGCACACCAGCAGCGGGACACACAGCAGGCCGAACAGCCGCGGGTAGCCGATGTTCAACGGCCGCACGGCACAGTCGAGGGCGAGCGTCACCGCCGCGACGAGGAGCAGGACATCCAGGACGGACATCGAGCGGATGACGGAGTTGGGACCCAGGGTGCGGATCGGCATGGCGGCGGCGAGAAGCACCAGCATCAGAGCGATACGGTGCCCCCCGGCCGCACGCCCTGGCTTCGGCGACCTCGGCACCGGCCCGGTACCGGCTCGTCCCCTGAGCCGGACCGGACGGTGACCGGGTCGCTGCCCGGCCGGACCGTGTACGGGGGGCCGGTGGTCCGCGCCCCTCGTCCGCGGCCGGATCCTCCTGACCACCTCGGCTCCGGCGGCCGTGCTCATCAGGGCGACCACCAGCACGGTCACTCCTCGGTAGTTGAGATGGGGCCGGGTGGTCACGGCGATCCGGCTCTCGCTGACGTCCGGCGGCGGCGCTGCCGGGGCCTGCCGGTCTGCGCGCCGCGGTAGTACTCGACGATCTCCTCGGGCGACATGACACGATCCCTCTTGCGACCCAGGAAGTAGAACGCCGACGCGTTGTCGGCCTGATGGCTCGGCGGGACGAGAGTGTCCAGAAGGCGCAGCCAGAAGAACGCGGCGCGGGCCAGCCGTCCGGCGGTCGTGGAGCGGGTCAGCCCGCGCACCAGGTAGTCGACGCTCCAGAGCAGTTGGGTGCCGGGACCCGCGACCGATCCGGCGTCGAGTTCCTCGAAGCGCCGGAAGAGATAGCGGTGGCCGCTCGCTGTGAAACGGAGGAAGTCGTAGGCCCCGGCGTGCACTTGCTGCAGGAACGGAGTCTCGGCGTACACGAGTCCGCCGTCCCTGAGCACGCGGTGGATCTCGGCGACGACCCGGCTGGGGTCGAGTACATGCTCCAGGACCGCCTGGACCAGCACGGCGTCCGCGCTCCGGTCGGCCAGCGGGATCTGGTGGGCGTCCGCCACGAACTGGGTGTGCGGACTGCCGACGATGTCGAAGCCGACCACCTGGACCCGAGGATCGGTGTACGCGGAGGCCACGCCGTTGCCGATGGTTCCGCCGCCCACGACGAGCAGCAGGGGGGAGCGGCCGGGCAGCGACTCCAGCAGGCGGTCGAGGTTGCGTGCCGCCACCCGGTTGAGCGGTCGCCACAGCCCGCGCAGCGCGGTCGGCAGCCGTTCTATCGCGGGGGCGGGAATCTCGCCGCGCAGGACGGTACCGGCTCGCTCTGTCGCCAGGACCAGTTCGTCACGGCGCAGGACGCTGCACTCGAAGTCGACGAGCAGGGGCCAGTTCCCCACCACGGGAAAGGCGTCACGGGAGTGGTGCGGACAGGTCGGTGACGTGCAGCGCAGCGTGCCGGCCTCGTTCGCCAGCGCTGATCGACAGCGCGGACATCTCAGAAACGGGCTGATGCGGTCCAGGGTCGCCAAGGCCATTTCGCGCTCCCGGGGTGGCTGCTTGTGCCGCAGTGCCGTCGCGGTGCCGACTTGCCTTCGGTTCCACGATCGACGACGCTGTCAGTATACGTCGTAAACAAGGTTCGCACTTCTGTGGGGCGAGTTCCATGAGCCGCTACCTGGACCGCTGCGCCGTCACCCCTTACGGCCGGATCTGCGGAAGCTCGCGTGCCCGTGTCTTCGAATGGCTGGACCGCACGGGCATGGACTTCACCGTCAGCAGTTATCTCTCGCTCCACGACGCCCAGCCTTCGCGGTTGGTCCGGCGCCCGGTGTCCCTGCTTCGCGCGGAGCTGCGACTGGGGGAGATTGCGGCGGGACGCTCGCGACGACTGCTGCTGCACCGAGAGGCGTCACCGCTCAGCCGGGGGTGGTGGGAGCGGCGACTGCTCACCCGATCGGAATTCGCCGTCTACGACTTCGACGACGCCCTGCAATGGGATCACGGTGCCGGAGGGTGGGTGCGGCGCCTCGCACCGAAGGCGGAGAAGGCGCGGATCGCCATGCGCTATGCCGACCGAGTCATCGCCGGGAACGCCGTTCTGGCCGACTGGGCCTCCCAGTACCACCGCGATGTGGTCGTGATCCCGAGCTGCGTCGAACCGTACGACTACACCCTGAAGCCCTCGTACGCCCTGCACGACCCGCCTCGGCTGGGCTGGGTCGGTTCGCCGAACAACGAGGTGTACCTGCTCCTGATCGCCGACGCGTTGACCGAGGTGCACCGTCGGACCGGTGCCCGGCTGACGCTCGTCGGGACCGGTGATCCCAGCCTCGGCGGCCTGGAGAGCCTCATCGACCGGGTCGCGTGGACCCCCGAGCGGCAGCGGACAGTGCTCGCCGGAATCGACGTCGGACTCATGCCGTTGCCGGAGGTCACCTACAGTCTCGGGAAGTGCGGCTACAAGCTTCTCCAGTACGGTGCCGCGGGCGCACCGGCCGTGGCCAGTCCCCTCGGGGTGAACACCGAGATCCTGTCGCTGTTCGGGATGCCCGCGGCGCGCACCACGGCCGACTGGGTCGATGCGATCACCGGCCTGCTGGACGGCTCGGCGGCCGCCCGCGAGCGGCTCGGGCGCCGGGCCCGTGACGTGGTGTGCCGACGGTACTCGTACGACGCGTGGCTCTCCCGCTGGGAGGCGGCCGTCGAACCCGGGCCGGTGGAGCGATGACCGGGGCCGGTCGACGGCCAACGGCGGTCGACATCGTCATCGTCAACTGGAACACCGGGGACTATCTGCGCGAGTGCCTGCACTCGATCGCGCGCACCGATCGATCCGAGCTGTCCGTCGGTCTGGTCGTGGTGGTGGACAACGCCTCCAGCGACGACTCCGCCCGCGCCTTGGACGTTCCCGGACTCCGGCTTCGAGTGATCAGGAACGGCCGCAACCGGGGATTCGCCGCCGCCTGCAACCAGGGGGCGCTGCTCTGTGACGCGGACTACCTGCTCTTCCTCAACCCGGACACCAGGCTGTACCGGGACACTCTGAGGGCTGCTGGTGCCTTCCTGCGGACGGAGGCGGCGCGGAGGGTCGGCATCTGTGGCGCCCGGATCGTGGACGCCGAGGGCCGAACCGCCATTTCCTGCTCGAGATTTCCCACCCTGCGGGTCGTCCTCGGCGGCATGACCGGCCTGTACCGGCCGTTCCCCGGTCTCTTCCCGCCTCATCACCTCCGTGCCGATGACATCCCCTCGGACAGATCCGTCGACCAGGTCATAGGCGCCTTCTACCTTGTGCGCCGGCCGCTGTTCGTCGAGCTCGGGGGCTTCGACGAGCGCTATTTCCTCTACTTCGAAGAAGTGGACTTCGCTCTGCGGGCCAGTCGGTTCGGCTGGGCGTCGTACTTTCTCGCCGATGCGCGTGTCTACCACGCCGAACATGTCAGCTCGGACAAAACGGGTGGTCGGGGCCTCGGTCATCTGCTGTGCAGCCGGACCCTCTATGCGTTCCGGTACTGGCCGCGTCGCGACGCCCGTGTCCTCGTGGCCCTGACCCTCCTGGTCGAGCTGCCCGGTCGGCTCGCCAGGGGAGGGCTGCGCCGAAGCCGGTCGGAGATCAAGGACACGGCGGTGGCGTACCGGGAGTTCGTTCGCTGGCTGCTGCGGTCCAATCGTCGTATGCTTACGGTGTAAACGTACAGGACGATCTCCATGTGGACGTGGAGGGCGATCCCCTTGAAGGCTCTCGTCACCGGTGGCGCCGGTTTCATCGGTTCCCATCTCGTCGATCATCTGCTCGGCCTGGGGCGCGAGGTGGTCGTGCTCGACGACTTCAGCACCGGTTCGATGGCGAACCTCGCGCGGTCCGCGGGCGCCGTGACCGTGATCCGGGGTTCGATCCTCGACGAGGCCGCCGTGGCGGCGGCGACGGACGGCTGTGACACCGTCTTCCACCTGGCCGCCGCGGTCGGCGTCCGCACGATCGTGGACCGGCCGCTGGAGTCCCTGCACAAGAACCTGCGGGGCACCGAGACAGTCCTCGACGCCGCGACGCGCCGGGGGGCGCGGCTGCTGCTCGCCTCGTCGTCCGAGGTGTACGGCAAGAACACGAAGGACCGTCTCGGCGAGGAGGACGACCGGGTCCTCGGATCGCCCCTCAAGAGCCGCTGGTCGTACGCCGCTGCAAAGGGGCTCGACGAGTTGATGGCGTACTGCTACTGGCAGCGATACGGCCTGCGTGCCGTCATCGTGCGGCCGTTCAACATCGTGGGTCCCCGGCAGACCGGCCACTACGGCATGGTCGTGCCCACCTTCGTGGAACAGGCGCTGACCGGCCGCCCGCTCACCGTCCACGGCGACGGCACCCAGCGCCGGTGTTTCTGCGCGGTCGACGACATCGTTCCCGCCCTGATGGCGCTGGCCACGGACGAACGCGCTCACGGCCGGGTGTTCAACCTGGGCAGCGGGGAAGAGGTCACCATCCGGGAACTCGCCGAGCGGGTCGTACGGGTGACCCGTTCGCGCAGTCCGATCGTGCACATTCCCTACGCGGAGGCGTACGGGCCCGGTTTCGAGGACATGGCACGCCGGGCGCCCGACACGACCAGGGCCCGCGAACTGATCGGATTCAGACCTCGAACGAGCCTCTACGAGGTGATCGCGGCCGTCGCGGCCGACCGGCGAGCAAGGCTCCCGGCGGGATTCGCCGGCGGCAGCGGCACACATCGCGCCCACGTCACGTAACAGGGAGTCCAGATGAGGGACCTTTCCGTGATCGGCCTTGGTTACACCGGCCTTCCGCTGGCCCGTGAAGCAGTCAGGTCCGGGCTGTGCGTGGCGGGGTACGACGAGAACCCCCGGGTCGTGGCCGGCCTCAACGCGGGCCGGTCCCATGTGGACGACGTGCCCGACGCCGACGTCCGGAGCATGCTCGCCGCGGGCTTCACCGCCATGGACGAGCCGTCCGTGCTCGCCGGCGCGCACACCGTGGTCATCTGCGTGCCCACGCCCCTGCGTTCCGACGGAAACCCCGACCTCGCCCCGGTCCGCCGGGCCGCCACCGCGCTCGCCCCGCACGTCGGTCCGGGCATGCTGGTGGTGCTGGAGTCAACGACTTACCCGGGCACGACCGAAGAGGTGGTCCGCCCTCTCCTGGAGCGGACCGCGGGCATCACCGCCGGCGCCGATTTCCACCTGGCCTTCTCACCGGAGCGCATCGACCCGGGCAACAGGGGGTTCGGCCTGCGCAACACCCCCAAGGTCGTCGGCGGACTCACCCCCGGCTGCGCCCAGGCCGCCGCGGCGTTCTACGGCAAGATCTGCGACACGGTGGTGGTGGCCAAGGGGACCCGCGAGGCGGAGATGGCCAAGCTGCTGGAGAACACCTACCGGAACGTCAACATCGCGTTGGTGAACGAACTCGCCGTCGTGGCCCACGACCTGGGCGTCGACCTCTGGGACGCGATCGAGTGCGCCGCCACCAAACCGTTCGGCTTCCAGTCCTTCCGTCCCGGGCCCGGTGTCGGCGGGCACTGCATCCCGGTCGACCCGGACTATCTCGTCCACCGGGCGCGTACCGCCGGCAGCAGGGTGCGGCTGGTGGAACTGGCACAGGAGATCAACCGGGGCATGCCCGAGTACGTGGTCCGGCGCGCCGCCGACGTGCTGGCCGGTGCCGGGCGGTCGCTGCGCGGCGCCACGGTCCTGCTGGCCGGCGTAACGTACAAGGAGAACGTCTCCGATCTGCGCGAGACGTCCGCGCGCCCGATCGTCCGCCGGCTTCGGGCCGAGGCGGCGGACGTCGTGTACCACGACCCGTACGTGCCCCGTTTCTCCGTGGACGGCGAGCCCGTCGCCCGGGTGACGGACATCGCGCGGGCCGCGGCGGCATCCGACCTCACCATCCTGCTCCAGCCCCACGCGGCGTATGACCTGGAAGCCATCGTCGCCGCCGCACCGCTCACCCTGGACACCCGTGGCTGTACCCGCTCGGGCGCGGCATTGCTGTGAGGGCGCGGATCGCCTCGCCGTGCTAATCGCCGAACGTTGTGAGGAGAACGTCAAGACCGGCCGCCAGACCTTCCGGACCGCCCCTCTCGGCCAGGGCGGGAGCGGTCTCCCGGAGCGTGGGCAACTCCTGGGACGACAGACGGTGCAGACCGAGACGGAAGGCTGGATCGGGCTCGTCGGGGTTGTCCACCATGGGCCGAAGCTCCACGGTCACGTATCCGAGCAGCCAGGCGGTGAAAGCGCGGAAAACGGCCGCCGCTCGGGCGCTCTCCAGTCCGGCATGCCGCAGCGATGCCAGTACCCGCTCGTGATGGCGCAGTACGGCGGCCGGCTGCTGCGCCAGCGGAACCGCCAGCATGCGGGTGGCCAGCAGGGGCACCACCTGCGGGTGGGCGAGACAGACGTCGTAGGCCGTCCGTGCGACGCCACGCAGCTCCTCCTGCCACGCGGGCGTGCCGCCCGTCGCCGCAGGAGGGGCGTCGGCCGTCAGGCGCTCCTCCAGTTCGAGGTACAGAGCCTCGACCAGGCCGTCCAGGAGAGCGTCCTTGCTGGCCGCGTACCGGTAGAGCGCCATCGCCTCCACCCCGAGCTCGGCGCCGAGCCGACGCATGCTCAGCGCGGACAGCCCCTCCCGGTCCACCAGTTCCAGCGCGCTGGCCAGCACGCGCTCACGGCTCAGTCGTCCGTACCGGCCCCGGTCGCTGGCACGTCGCGCCGGACCGGATTGCTCGTCCTGTTCCTTGGCCACGAGGCGCCTCCAGACGGTCTGGCCGTGTCGTTCTGCGCTCGTGTTGACTCTAGGGCAACAGGAGCGCATGGTGTATGTATACGGTGTAAATATACACTAGTGGAGTGGAAGTATGTGATGTCTCCGCGCCGCGTATGGACAGGATGGGAGCCGCGCCGGTCCCGCGGGGCCGGCGGGCGACCGCGCGGCCGTTGGCTGCGCCGGCTGCTGATCTTCGCGGCGGTCGCCGTGCTCGCCGCGGCCGGGCTGGCGGCGGGTGGCGTGTGGTGGGCCACCGACCACTACGGCGACCAGATCCAGCGGATACCGAACTCCTTCCCGGACGGCCCGCGTCCCGAGTCCACCGATGGAACCACCTTCCTGCTGGCAGGCCTCGACAGCCGCTCCGAAAAGCCGACGACCGGAAACGACGCCGAAGCCGCCCTGTGGAAGTACGGAGCGCAGCGCGGCGACACACTGATGCTGGTACATCTCGATCCCGGCGCGGACACGGCCTCCATCGTGTCGATACCGAGGGACAGCTGGGTCCCCATCCCCGGCCATGGCTCCGCGAAGATCAACGCGGCGTACTCCTGGGGCGGACCGGCTCTCCTCGTCGAGACGGTCGAACAGCTCACCGGCGTCAGGGTCGATCACTTCGGGATCATCGACTGGCACGGTTTCAGGTCCCTGACCGACGCGGTCGGCGGTGTGCCGATCACCATCGAGCAGGACTCGTACGACTCCGTGCAGCATCGGCATTTCAAGGCGGGCACCTACACCATGAACGGCGAGGACGCGCTCGTCTACGTTCGCCAGCGGCACGGTCTGCCCGGCGGTGACCTGGACCGGATCGAACATCAACAGCAGTATTTGCGGAGCCTCGTCTCGAAGATCCGGGGCGACATGAGTGTCACCCAGCCCTGGCACATCAACCGCACGCTCAACGCGCTCACCGACACCGTGAGCGTTGACGACCAGCTGTCCAACGCCGACCTGCGCGACCTCGTGCTCGACCTGCGCCATCTGAACTCTGACGACGCCTACTTCAGCACCGCGCCGGTGGTGCGCTCGGACATGATCGACCGCCAGTCGGTGCTCATTCTCGACCGTGCAGGCCTTCGGAGTCTGTGCCACGCCATCGAGACGGGGCACCCACCGGACACCGAAAGGTGAGCGAACCGCTATGAGGGCGAGGAGCGCACCGATCGAAGACTACGCCCTCCTCGGCGACCTGGAGACCGCCGCCATGGTGGGCCGCGACGGCTCCATCGACTGGCTCTGCCTGCCCCGCTTCGACTCGCCCGCCTGCCTTGCCGCGCTGCTCGGTACCCCGGACAACGGCTTCTGGCGGCTCGCGCCGCTCGCCGGGGGGCCCTGCACGAGGAGGGCGTACCGGCGGGACACGTTGGTCCTGGACACGTACTGGGAGACCGTGACCGGAACGGTCCACGTTACCGATTTCATGCCCCCGCGCACCCAACTGCCTTGTCTGGTCCGGGTGGTCGAGGGGCTGTCGGGCTCGGTGACGCTGCGCAGCGAGCTGCGGCTGCGGTTCCATCAGGGGCGGGTCGTGCCCTGGGCCCGGGCCGACGGTGACTGCACGGTGGCGGTCGCGGGGCCCGACGCGGTGTGGGTGGGCGCCGACGGACCCGTACGGGCGCTCGGCGGGAAGCCGTCCACCGTCGGCGAGTTCACCGTCACCGCCGGACGCCGGCTGGCGCTGACCCTCGTCTGGTCGCCCTCGCATCTGCTGGGACCGCCCGCGCCGCTGATGGTTCCGGCGGAGACGGTTTTGAAGGAGACCGTCGACTACTGGCGGCGCTGGACCGGCCGTTGCCGCTACGACGGGCCCTGGCGGGATGCCGTCGTACGGTCCCTGATCACCCTCAAGGCGCTGACTTACGCCCCCACCGGTGGCATCGTCGCCGCCCCCACCACCTCGCTGCCGGGCTGTCTCGGCGGCGAACGCAACTGGGATCACCGCTACTGCTGGCTGCGCGACTCGACCCTCGCCTTGTCCTGCCTGCTGCGCTGCGGCTACCACGAGGAGGCGACGGCCTGGCTGGACTGGCTGGTGCGGGCCATCGCGGGCGACCCGGCCGATCTCCAGACCGTCTACGGCGTCGGTGGCCAGCGCCTGCTGCCGGAGACCGAGGCGCCCTGGCTGTCCGGCTACGAGGACTCGCGGCCGGTACGGTTCGGCAACTCGGCCGTCGGCCAGTTCCAGCTCGACGTCTACGGCGAGGTCCTGGACACGCTCTGCCTCTCCCTGCTCGCGGGCATTCCCATGCCCGCCCATGTGTGGAACCTGGTCGAGGCGATGATGGGCTTCCTGCTGCGGCACTGGCGCGAACCCGACCGAGGGCTCTGGCAGGTGCGCGGACCGCGTCGGCAGTTCGTGCACTCCAAGGTCATGACCTGGGTGGCCGCCGACCGCGCCCTGCGCATGGGCGAACTCCTCGGCCGCAACGGCTCCTCGGACTGCTGGCGGGCCATGCGCGACGAGGTCCGCCGACAGGTCTGCCGGGAGGGCTGGGATCCCGCCCAGCGCTCCTTCGTCCAGGCCTATGGATCGTCCGCGCTGGACGCCTCCGCCCTGCTGCTGCCCAAGGTGGGCTTCCTGCCCGCCGAGGACCCGCGGGTGCGCGGCACCGTCCGCGCGATGAGCGGGCTTGTCGACGGCGGGTTCCTGCGGCGGTACGCGCGCGGTGGCGAGGGCGTGCATGAGGTCGACGGACTGCCGGGCCACGACGGCTCGTTCATTTCCTGCACCCTGTGGTACGCCGATGCCCTCGCCGCGACAGGCCGTGTCACCGAGGCCCGGGAGGCCTTCGAGCGGGTCCTCGCCGTGCGCAACGACGTGGGGCTGCTCTCGGAACAGTGGGACCCGGTCGCCGGCCGCCAACTGGGCAACGCCCCCCAGGCGTTCAGCCACCTCGCCCTCGCCGAGACCGCGTTCGCGCTCGCCGGGATCGGGAACCGCACTCCTACGCCTTCTGGCGCCGCGCGGACCCCGCGTACCCGAGCGGGTTGAGCTGCCGCAAGCGCCAGGTGTCCCGGGCACATGGAGAGCGGCCCGTTGTGCGAGGCGTACAACGCCCGCGTCGTATGCGTTCCGACAGCCGGGTGTGGAGGGGCCGGCAACGGACCGGCCCCTCGTTCTAGGCGGCGCCCCCCGTGGCCCTGCGGGGCGCCGTGCGGCGGCTGCCGGACGCGCGGCTCGCGGTACCGCCGGCCGCGGAGCGACGGGTGGCGGAGGTCCGGCCGCCCGCCGCGGGGGTGCCGCTCTTGGCCTTGCCGGCGCCGGAGCGGCGGGTGGAGCCTTCGCTTCCCGCCCTGGGGGCACCGCCGGCCGCGGCCTGGGACTGACCGTCGCCACCGCCGCCACGGCGCCGGCGACCGGGCCGGCCCCCGGGCGTGGCTCCGGTCTTCCGGTCTGGGCGGGACTTCGCCGGTGCCGCCGGCTGGGGCACCTCGATCGTGACGGCCACGCCGGAGGGCTCGCGGGCGCCGGTGATGGTCGTCAGCGCGGCGTCGCTCGACGTGACACGGGCCGTCCGGGGGCGGATGCCCGCGTCCGACATGAGCCGGGTGACGTCCCGCTTCTGGTCGGGCAGGACCAGAGTGACCACGCTGCCGGAACCGCCGGCGCGGGCCGTGCGGCCGCCTCGGTGGAGGTAGTCCTTGTGGTCGGTCGGGGGATCGACGTTGACGACGAGGTCGAGGTCGTCGACGTGTATGCCCCGGGCCGCGACGTTGGTCGCCACCAGCGCGGTGACCTGGCCGTTCTTGAACTGCTCCAGGGTGCGGTTGCGCTGCGGCTGGGAGCGGCCGCCGTGCAGGGCCGCAGCGCGGACCCCGACGGACAGCAGCCGCTTGGCGAGCCGGTCGGCGGACCTCTTGGTGTCGAGGAAGAGGATGACCCGGCCGTCGCGGGCCGCGATGCGCGTGGTGACGGCCTTCTTGTCGGTCTCGTCCAGGACGTGCAGGACGTGGTGCTCCATGGTGCTCACCGCGCCCGCGGACGGGTCCACCGAGTGCACCACCGGGTCGGTGAGGAACCGCTGCACCAGACGGTCGATGTTCTGGTCGAGGGTGGCCGAGAAGAGCATCCGCTGCCCGTCCGGCCGTACCTGCTGGATCAGCTTGGTGATCTGCGGCAGGAACCCCATGTCGGTCATCTGGTCGGCTTCGTCCAGCACCGTGATGCCGACCTGGTCGAGCACGCAGTCGCCGCGCTCCACGAGGTCGTTGAGCCGGCCAGGCGTCGCCACCAGCACTTCGGCGCCGCGCCGGAGCGTGGCGGCCTGCTTGGTGAGGGACAGCCCGCCGACCACGGTGGCCATGCGCAGGTTGACGGCCGTCGCGTACGGCGTCAGCGCGTCCGTGACCTGCTGGGCGAGTTCCCGGGTGGGCACCAGCACGAGCGCCAGCGGCGCCTTGGGCTGGGCGCGCAGCCCGGACGTACGGGCCAGCAGCGCGAGCCCGAACGCCAGGGTCTTGCCGGAACCGGTGCGGCCGCGGCCGAGCAGGTCACGGCCGGCGAGCGAGTTCGGCAGGGTGGCGCCCTGAATGGGGAACGGCGTGGTCACGCCCTGTGCGGTGAGGGTCTTCAGCAGCCCCGCGGGCATGTCCAGGTCGGCGAAGTCCTCGACGGCGGGAAGTGCGGGAGTGGTGCTTTCCGGCAGCCGGAATTCCTTCGACGGCGACGCGGACGGTGAGGGGGACGAGGCGCGCCGGTTCGACTTCTGGGGCCTGCGGGACATGCGGTGGTCTGCCTTCCTGGAAACAGCACAAACCGGGGTCCGCACCAAGACGGTGCGGACCCCGGTGAGCGGAATACGCGTCGGGCGATCAGGCGGGAACGATGTTCTCCGCCTGGGGGCCCTTCTGGCCCTGCGTGACGTCGAAGGAGACCCGCTGGCCCTCCTGCAGCTCACGGAAGCCCTGGGACTGGATGTTCGAGTAGTGGGCGAAGACGTCGGGGCCGCCGCCGTCCTGCTCGATGAAGCCGAAACCCTTTTCAGCGTTGAACCACTTGACGGTTCCCTGTGCCATGACTTTCTCCTTCAGTAGGCAGAGGCCCCATCCGGAGATGCCGGAAAAACAAATAATGCGCCTGAGGATAAACATTCCCGTCAGGCGCACATAGGTTCATGGGTACCACAACTGCAACTCTGAGATCATAACACGTCGCGCCGCCCGGCGCCCGGGGGTGATAGAAGGCGAGCATGACCACCTCGCACATCCTTCTTCTCCAGCCGGCCGGTGCCCGATGACCGCCGGCATCGACACCCCGGACAGCCGCGGCCGCACCGGGCTCGACCGCACCGGCCTGGACCTGACCGGCAACCCCCGGGTCAAGGTCCGCGACGTGAAACTGCTCTCCAGCCACTGGTACGTCGAGCGGGCCACCACCTTCGACCTCCAGCGCGCCGACGGCAGTTGGAGCACCCAGCAGCGCGAGACGCACGACCGCGGCAACGGCGCGACCATGCTCCTCTACGACACCGACCGCGAAACCGTCCTGCTCACCCGGCAGTTCCGCTTCCCCGTGTACGTCAACGGCCACCCCGACGGCATGCTCGTCGAGACCCCGGGCGGGCTGCTCGACGACGAGGACGAGCACCCGGAGATCGCCGTGCGCCGGGAAGTGGTCGAGGAGACCGGGCACACCATCGGCGAGGTCCGGCACGTCTTCGACGTCTACATGAGCCCCGGTTCCGTCACCGAGCGCGTCAGCTTCTACGCCGCCGCGTACGGCCCGTCGACCCGCACCCACGAGGGCGGTGGCCTGGACGAGGAGGGCGAGGACATCGAGATCCTCGAACTGCCCTTCCGCAGGGCCCTGGAGATGATCCGCACCGGCGAGATCGCCGACGCCAAGACGATCATGTTGCTCCAATGGGCCGCACTGGAAGGGCCGTTCGCGCGTTCGTGACGCGTGACGTGACCTCTTGACTTGAAGTGCGCTCCAGCAGGAAGACTCCCGTTCGCGCACCCCGACCCGGGTGTGCGTGAACGGGAGGGGAACCCCATGAAGTACCGCACCATCGGCACCGATCCGAAGAACCGCCGCGAGGTCAGCGTTCTCGCCCTCGGCGCGATGCTGTTCGGCTCGCGCACGGACGAGGAGACGTCCTTCGCCCTCCTCGACCGCTATGTGGAGGCCGGCGGCAACTTCATCGACACGTCCGACAACTACGCCTACTGGGAGGACGGCGGACAGGGCGGCCAGAGCGAGGAACTCCTCGGCCGCTGGCGGCGCAGCCGCGGCATCGGCGCGGAGGTCTTCATCGCCACCAAGCTCGGCGCCCGCCCCCTCGCACCGGGCACGGGCTACGCCGACAACGCCGAGGGCCTCTCGGCGAAGGTGATCCGCGAGTCCGCCGAGCGCAGCCGGGAGCGGCTGGGCGTGGACAAGCTGGACCTGCTCTACGCGCACATCGAGGACCACGACGTACCCCTGCGGGAGACCGTGGAGGGCTTCGCCGGACTCGTCGCGGAAGGCACCGTCGGACTGCTCGGCGTCAGCAACCACGCCGTGTGGCGGGTGGAGCGGGCCCGCGCGATCGCCGCCGCGGCGGGACTGCCCGGCTACGAGGTGCTCCAGTACGCCCACAGCCATCTGCGGCCCCGTCTCGACGTGCCGGACGACTTCTGGCCGGACGGCAGCCTCGGCCACGCGGGCGCGGAAATCCTCTCCTACCTGCGCGAGGAGCCGACCCTCACCCTGGTCGCCTACTCACCCCTGCTCAAGGGCGCCTACACCCACCCGGACCGCCTCCCCGCCGACTACGACCACCCGGGCACCCCGGCCCGGCTGAAGGTCCTGGAGGAGGTGGCCCGGGAGACCGGCGCGACCGTCAACCAGGTCGTCCTGGCCTGGCAGATCGGCGGCGCCCTGCCGATCCTCCCGCTGGCCGGGGTGTCGACCCTGGCCCAGCTGGAGGAGAACCTGGCCGCCGTCGACCTGGAACTGACCGAGGACCAGCGGGCCCGCCTGGACGGGGTCCACTAGACACCTCATGGTCTGACGAGCAGCTGGAAGTCGAACGCGTACCGGGACGCGCGGTAGATGTGCGTGCCGTACTCGACCGGCCGGCCCGTGTCGTCGTACGCCGTGCGCTGCATGGTCAGCAGTGCGGCGCCCTCCCGTTCGTCGAGGCGGGCCGCCTCCTCCGCCGTGGCGCAGCGGGCGCCGATGGTCTGGTGGGCGCTGTGCAGCGTGACGCCCGCCGAACGCATCAGCCGGTACAGGCCTGTCGACTCCAGCCGGGCGGTGTCGAGTTCGAGGAGGGTGGCGGGCAGGTAGTTGCACAGGACCGCGACCGGCTGTCCGTGCGTGGCGCGCAGCCGTTCCAGTACGACGACGTCGGCGCCCTCCGCGACGCCGAGCGCGGCGGCCACGTCGGCGGGGGCCGGGACGTGCTCGTTGCGTACCACCCGCGTGGTCGGCCCCTGCCCGGCCGCCTCCAGGTCGTCGTAGAGACTGCTCAGGTCGAGCCCGCGCTTGACCTGGCTGTGCACCACCTGCGTGCCCACCCCGCGCCGCCGGACCAGCAGCCCCTTGTCGACCAGGGTCTGGATGGCCTGCCGGACCGTCGGGCGGGACAGGCCGAGGCGTACGGAGAGGTCGATCTCGTTGCCCAGCAGGTTCCCCGGGGCGAGGGCCCCGTGCTCGATCGCCGCCTCCAGCTGCTGGGCCAGCTGGTAGTAGAGCGGCACCGGACTGCCCCGGTCCAGGGCGAAGTCCAGGGAGTCGAGCGCGGGGGCGGCAGCGGTGCGCGGGTGACCGCCGGTCTTCGCCATGGGGGTACCTCCCTCGGTGGAGCGGGCGCGGAGCGTCACAGGTGCGGGCGGCGGGCGGTGACCTCGCGGTCGTACTCCTCCCGCGCCCGTACGGCGGCCTCGCGGGACGCGGTCTCGGCCACCGGCACGTCCCACCAGGCCTCGGCCGGGGGCGCGGTGGCGGCGGCGGTGTCGGTCTCGACGTAGACGCAGGTCGGGCGGTCGGAGGCGCGGGCCGCGGCGAGCGCCTCGCGCAGTTCGCGGACCGTCTTGGCACGCAGCACGTCCATGCCGAGGCTGCCCGCGTTGGCGGCCAGGTCGACGGGGAGCGGGGCGCCGGAGAAGGTGCCGTCGGCGGCGCGGTAGCGGTAGGCGGTGCCGAAGCGCTCGCCGCCGACCGACTCGGACAGGCCGCCGATGGACGCGTACCCGTGGTTCTGGATGAGGAGCAGCTTGATCGGCAGGCCCTCCTGGACGGCCGTGACGATCTCGGTCGGCATCATGAGATAGGTGCCGTCGCCGACCAGCGCCCACACGGGGGTGTCGGGGGTGGCGTGCTGGACGCCGATCGCCGCCGGGATCTCGTAGCCCATGCAGGAGTAGCCGTACTCCAGGTGGTACTGGCGGCGGCTGCGGGCCCGCCAGAGCTTGTGCAGGTCGCCGGGGAGCGAGCCGGCCGCGTTGATGACGACGTCCTCGTCCCCGACCACCGCGTCCAGCGCGCCGAGTACCTGGGTCTGGGTCGGTACGGCGTTCTCGTCGGCGGCGGTGAAAGCGGCGTCGACCACCTGTTCCCAGCGTTCCTTGCCGGCGCGGTACTCGGCCTCGTAAGCCGAGTTCACACGGTGGCCGACGAGGGCCTCCGTCAACGCTGTGAGCCCCGCGCGCGCATCGCACACCAGCGTCCGCGCCGCCAGCTTGTGAGCGTCGAACGCGGCGATGTTGAGGTTGACGAACCGGACCTCCGGCCGCTGGAAGAGCGTGCGGGAAGCGGTGGTGAAGTCCGTGTAGCGCGTTCCGACGCCGATGATCAGGTCGGCCGTACGGGCGATGTCGTCGCAGACCGCCGTGCCGGTGTGGCCGATGCCGCCGAGGTCGGCGGGGTGGTCGTACCGCAGCGAGCCCTTGCCGGCCTGGGTCGAGGCGACCGGGATGCCGGTGGCGTCCACCAGGGCCTTGAGTGCTTCCTCGGCCTGGCTGTGGTGGATGCCTCCACCCGCGACGATCAGCGGACGCTCGGCCGCGCGGATCGCTGCCACCGCCTCCGCCAGCTCGAACGGATCGGGCGCGGGCCGCCGTACGTGCCACACCCGCTCGGCGAAGAACTCCTCCGGCCAGTCGTACGCCTCCGCCTGCACGTCCTGCGGGAGGGCCAGGGTGACCGCTCCGGTCTCGGCGGGGTCGGCGAGGACCCGCATGGCGTTCAGGGCGGACGGGATCAGGGCCTCGGGTCGGGTGACGCGGTCGAAGTACCGGGAGACCGGGCGCAGGGTGTCGTTGACCGACACGTCGGCCTCGGTCGGGTGCTCCAGCTGCTGGAGCAGCGGGTCGGGGGCGTGCGAGGCGAAGTAGTCGCCGGGGAGGAGCAGGACGGGAAGGCGGTTGATGGTGGCCAAGGCGGCGCCGGTGACGAGGTTCGTGGCGCCGGGGCCGATGGACGTCGTCACCGCCTGCGCGGAGAGCCGGTCCAGCTGGCGGGCGTAGCCGACGGCCGCGTGCACCATGGCCTGTTCGTTGCGGCCCTGGTGGAACGGCATCGTCTCCTCGCCCGCCTCCAGGAGGGCCTGGCCGACGCCCGCCACGTTGCCGTGGCCGAAGATGCCCCACGTACCGGCGATCAGCCGGTGGCGTACGCCGTCGCGCTCGGTGTACTGCACGGACAGGAAACGCACCAGGGCCTGGGCGACGGTCAGGCGGCGGGTGGGGGTGCTCATCAGGGGGTCTCCGGGGCTCTGTGGAGGGGGAAGTAGGGGGCGGGACGGTTCATGGGTGGCCGGGACGCTCGCGACCGTGTACTGCTGAGCGGCGACGGGTGGCCGGGACGTTCACGACAGTGCTCCGCTCAGCAGGCCCTCTATCTCCTCGCGTGTCGGCATCGCGGAGGAGCAGGCGAGGCGGGACGCGACGAGGGCGCCGGCCGCGTTGGCGTAGCGCATGACGCGGTCCAGGTCCCAGCCGGACAGCAGACCGTGGCAGAGCGATCCGCCGAAGGCGTCGCCCGCGCCGAGGCCGTTGACGACCTCGACGGTCACCGGTGGCGCCTCGGCGCTGCGGCCGTCGCGGTGCACGGCCAGCACGCCCTTGGGACCTTGCTTGACCACGGCCAGTTCGACCCCGGCCGCCAGCAACGCCTCGGCGCACGCCCGGGGTTCACGGACCCCGGTGGCGATCTCGCACTCGTCGAGGTTGCCGATCGCGACCGTCGCGTGGCGCAGGGCCTCCGCGTAATAGGGGCGCGCCTCCTCGGGGTCGCCCCAGAACATCGGACGCCAGTCCAGGTCGAACACGGTCAGGCCCGCCTTCGCCCGGGCCTTGAGGGCGGCGAGGGTCGCGGAGCGGCTCGGCTCCTCGCTCAGACCGGTGCCGGTGATCCAGAAGATCCGGGCCGAGCGAATGGCGAAGTAGTCCAGGTCGTCGGTGTGGATCACCAGGTCGGGAGCCTTGGGGCGCCGGTAGAAGTAGAGCGGGAAGTCGTCGGGCGGGAAGATCTCGCAGAAGGTCAGGGGCGTCGGGTGGCCGGCCACCGGCGTCACCCAGCGGTCGTCGACCCCGAACTCCTTGAGCGCCAGATGCAGGAAGGTGCCGAAGGGGTCGTCGCCGGTACGGGTGATGACGGCGGCGGAGCGTCCCAGCCGCGCGGCCGCGACGGCGACGTTCGCCGCAGAACCGCCCAGGAACTTCCCGAAGGTCTGCACATCGCTCAACGGCACGCCGGACTGCTGTGGGTAAAGATCGACTCCTATGCGGCCGATCGTGATCAAGTCGAAGGGCTGGGCGGATCCGGCCATGCGCGATGCTCCTCGGACTCGGCTGGACGTGCGCCCCTCGCGGGGGCCTGCGAGTCTCAGGTGTAGGACGCGGGAGGTGACCCTGTCAATACTTTGTACTTACATTCGGACCTGATTGTGAAATGATGTCTTAACAAAGTATTGACAGCGGGCACGCCCAGGGATTTGATTCCGTCCCAGTACAACCGCCGTATTTGCGGCCCGCGACCCGGACATGCCAAGATCCCGGGCCTCGGATCACCGAGATCTCTCTTCCTTTCCCCCGTAAGCACAGTGAGGTGCAGGAAAGATGGACCGCTCTTCTCGCTCTCAGTCCCGCAGATTCGCCCCGGTGGTGGCGCTGGCGGCGGCCGCTGCCCTGACCCTCGCCGGCTGCTCCAGCAGTTCCGGGGGCAAGAAGTCGGAGGAGAGCGCGGACGGCGCCTCCGCCGGCAAGGCCAGCACCCCCCGCATGACGGTCGCCCTGGTCACCCACCAGTCGCCCGGCGACACCTTCTGGGACATCGTCCGAAAGGGCGCCGAGGCCGCCGCCGCCAAGGACAACGTCAAGCTGATCTACACCAACGACCCGAGCGCCGGCGGCCAGGCCACCCTGGTGCAGAACGCGATCGACCAGAAGGTCGACGGCATCGCGGTCACGCTGGCCAAGCCGGACGCCCTGAAGGACGTCATCGCCAAGGCGAAGGGCCAGAAGATACCCGTCGTCGGCCTCAACTCCGGTGTCAGCGAATGGCAGAAGCTCGGCCTGCTGGAGTTCTTCGGCCAGGACGAGACCGTCGCCGGCGAGGCGCTCGGCAAGCGGCTGAACGACGAGGGTGCCAAGAGCGCCGTCTGTGTCATCCAGGAGCAGGGCAACATCGGTCTCACCCAGCGCTGCGACGGCGTGAAGAAGACCTTCGAGGGCAAGTTCCAGACGGTCAACGTCAACGGCGCCGACATGCCGTCCGTGAAGTCGACCATCACCGCCAAGCTCAGCCAGGACAAGTCCATCGACTACGTCGTCGCCCTCGGCGCGCCCATCGCGCTGACCGCCGCGCAGTCCGTGTCCGACGCCGGCAGCAAGGCCAAGGTCGCCACCTTCGACCTCAACAAGGACCTGACCGGCGCCATCAGCAAGGGCACCATCGCCTTCGCCGTCGACCAGCAGCCGTACCTCCAGGGCTACCTGGCGGTCGACTCGCTGTGGCTCTACAAGAACAACGGCAACTACATGGGCGGCGGCGAACAGCCGGTGCTGACCGGTCCGGCGTTCGTGGACAAGTCCAACGTCGACGCGGTCGCGCAGTACGCCGCGAAGGGCACCCGGTGATCCGTATGACCCAGCACGCCGAGCCGGCGGTGACCACACCGCCGGCCCCCGGCCCGAAGGAGACCGACGGCCGGACCGCCCAACGTCCCTTGGCGCTGCGGCTGTTGGCCCGCCCCGAAGTGGGCGTCTTCCTCGGCGCCGTCGCCGTCTACGTGTTCTTCCTGATCGCCGCGCCGCCGGTGCGCGACGGCAGCTCGATGGCCAACATCCTCTACCAGTCGTCGACCATCGGGATCATGGCCCTGCCGGTCGCGCTGCTGATGATCGGCGGCGAGTTCGACCTCTCGTCCGGCGTCGCGGTCATCACCTCCGCGCTCACCGCGAGCATGCTCGCCTACCAGCTCACGCTGAACGTGTGGGCGGGCGTCATCGCCGCCCTGGTCGTGTCGCTGGCGATCGGGTTCCTCAACGGCTGGCTGGTCGTCAAGACCGGTCTGCCGAGCTTCCTGATCACGCTGGGCACCTTCCTGATCCTCCAGGGCGTGAACCTGGCCGTCACCAAGCTCGTCACCGGCAACGTCGCCACCGACGACATCAGCGACATGGACGGCTTCTCCGGAGCCAAGAAGGTCTTCGCCTCGTCCTTCGAGGTCGGCGGCGTACAGATCAAGATCACGATCGTGTACTGGCTGGTGTTCGCGGCGCTGGCCACCTGGGTGCTGCTGCGCACCAAGTACGGCAACTGGATCTTCGCGGTGGGCGGCAACAAGGAGTCGGCGCGGGCCGTCGGTGTCCCGGTGACCTTCACGAAGATCTCGCTGTTCATGCTGGTCGGGTTCGGCGCCTGGTTCGTCGGGATGCACAACCTGTTCTCCTTCAACACCGTGCAGTCGGGCGAGGGTGTCGGGCAGGAGCTGATCTACATCTCCGCGGCCGTCATCGGCGGCTGTCTGCTCACCGGTGGTGCCGGTTCCGCGATCGGCCCGGTGTTCGGGGCGTTCATGTTCGGCATGGTGCAGCAGGGCATCGTGTACGCCGGGTGGAACCCGGACTGGTTCAAGGCCTTCCTGGGCGTGATGCTGCTCGGCGCCGTCCTGATCAATCTGTGGGTCAGCCGTACGGCGACCCGGAGGTGACGTGATGACATCCAACGGAACCCAGGGAACCCATGGGGCCATCCTCGCCGACACCGTCCCTGAGGGGAGCGACGGCACGATCGTCGAACTCCGCAACGCGGGCAAGTCGTACGGCAACATCCGCGCCCTGCACGGCGTCGACCTCAAGGTCCACCCCGGCAAGGTCACTTGTGTGCTGGGCGACAACGGCGCGGGCAAGTCGACGCTGATCAAAATCATCTCGGGTCTGCACCAGCACACCGAGGGCGAGTTCCTCGTCGACGGCGCCCCGGTGCGCTTCTCCACCCCGCGCGAGGCCCTCGACAAGGGCATCGCCACCGTCTACCAGGACCTCGCCGTGGTCCCGCTGATGCCGGTGTGGCGCAACTTCTTCCTCGGCTCCGAGATGACCAAGGGCCCCTGGCCGCTGCGTCGCCTCGACATCGAGCGGATGAAGAAGACGGCCGACGAGGAGCTGCGCAACATGGGCATCGTCCTCGACGACCTGGAGCAGCCGATCGGCACGCTCTCCGGTGGCCAGCGCCAGTGCGTGGCGATCGCCCGCGCCGTCTACTTCGGCGCCCGTGTGCTGATCCTCGACGAGCCCACCGCCGCGCTCGGTGTGAAGCAGTCCGGTGTGGTGCTGAAGTACATCGCCGCCGCCCGCGACCGCGGCCTCGGCGTCATCTTCATCACCCACAACCCGCACCACGCCTACATGGTCGGCGACCACTTCAGCGTGCTGCGCCTGGGCACCATGGAACTCAACGCCTCCCGCGACGAGGTCAGCCTCGAGGAGCTCACCAACCACATGGCGGGCGGCTCCGAACTCGCCGCGCTCAAGCACGAGTTGTCCCAGGTGCGAGGCGTGGACGTCGAGGAGCTCCCCGAGGCCGGCGACCTCAAGGCGCCGGTGGCGATGGCCAAGGACGACGCGCCGTGACCGCCCTGGACCGCATCCGGGTCGGCTCCGCGCCCGACTCCTGGGGCGTCTGGTTCCCCGACGACCCCCGACAGGTGCCCTGGGAAAGGTTCCTGGACGAGGTCGCCGAGGCCGGCTACTCGTGGATCGAGCTGGGTCCGTACGGTTATCTGCCGACCGACCCGGCCCGGCTCACCGACGAGGTCGCCCGGCGGGGCCTCAAGGTCTCGGCCGGCACGGTCTTCACCGGGCTGCACCGCGGCCCCTCGGTGTGGGAGTCGACCTGGGAGCACGTCAGCCAGGTCGCCGCGCTCACCCAGGCGATGGGCGCGAAGCACCTCGTCGTCATCCCGTCGTTCTGGCGGGACGACAAGACCGCCGAGCTCCTCGAACCCCCGGAGCTGACCCACGAGCAGTGGGCCCACCTCACCAAGGGCATGGAGCGGCTCGGACACGAGGTCAAGGAGGTGTACGGCCTGGACCTCGTCGTCCATCCGCACGCCGACACCCACCTCGACACCGAGGACCACGTCGAGCACTTCCTCGACTCGACCGACTCCGAACTCGTCAACCTCTGCCTGGACACCGGGCATTACGCCTACTGCGGCGGCGACAGCGTCAAGCTGATCGAGACGTACGGCGAACGCATCGGCTATCTGCACCTCAAGCAGGTCGACCCCGCGATCCTCGCCGACGTGGTGGCCGACGAGGTGCCGTTCGGACCGGCCGTCCAGCGCGGCGTGATGTGCGAACCGCCCTCCGGTGTACCGGAGTTGGAGCCGGTGCTGGTGGCCGCGCAGCAGCTGGGCGTGGAGCTGTTCGCGATCGTCGAGCAGGACATGTACCCGTGCGCGCCGGACAAGCCACTGCCGATCGCGGTGCGCACCCGCAAGTTCCTGAGGTCCTGCGGCGCCTGAAGGGGGCGACGACATGACGCGGAGCGACACTCTCCGAGTCGCCGTCATCGGAACGGGAAAGATGGGCGCCGACCATGTGCGGCGCATCCAGGGGGTCGTCAGCGGGGCTCGGGTGAGCGCCGTCGTCGATGTCGACGCGGAGCGCGCCAAGGCCGTGGCGGCGCGCGTCGACGGCTGCACCGCCTACACCGACCCGGTCACGGCGATGGCCGCGGACGACGTCGACGCCGTACTGATCGCCTCCCCGGGCCCCGCGCACGAGGCCGCGCTGCTGGCCGCCCTCGAACGCGACCTCCCGGTGCTGTGCGAGAAGCCGCTCACCCCGGACGCGGCCTCGGCCCTGCGCGTCCTGGAGGCCGAACGGCGACTGGGCCACCGCCGCGTCCAGGTCGGCTTCATGCGGCGCTACGACCCCGAGTACGTACGCCTCAAGGCCCTGCTGAACACAGGCCAGTTGGGCCGTCCGCTGCTGCTGCACCACCGGCATCGCAACGCGGCCAGTCCGCCCTTCTTCACCAGCGAGATGCTCATCAGCGACTCGGTGGCGCACGAGACGGACGTGACCCGCTGGCTGCTCGGCCAGGAGATCACCGCGGTCACCGTGCTGCGGCCGAGACCCTCGGTCAACGCGCCGGACGGTTTGCAGGACCCGCAGTTCGTGGTGTTCGAGACGGACGCCGGCGTGGTCGTCGACGTGGAGATCTTCGTCAACTGCGGGTTCGGCTACCAGGTGCAGGCCGAGGTGGTCTGCGAACGCGGCACCGCCCGCATCGGCGACGGCCACGCCATGGTCACCAACATGGCGGGGCGTTGGGGCGGCACCATCGCCCAGGACTTCACCGACCGCTTCGCCGACGCCTACGACCGCGAGCTCCAGGCCTGGGCCGACGCCACCCGCCGCGGCGAGGTGACCGGGCCGAGCGTGTGGGACGGCTACGCGGCCGCCGCCGTCTGCGAGGCCGGGGTACGGGCGCTGACGGACGGCGGGCGGGTGGCGGTCGAGCTGGTGGAGCGGCCGGGGCTCTACGCCTGACGGCCGGGGCTCCACGCCTGACCGGGTTCCGGGAGCGCCCGCGTGAAGACCACCATCGGCTGCCCGGGACCGTTGTAGTCCTCCACGATGCGGGCCTCGAAGCCCAGGCCGCGGTGGAAGGCGACCGATCCCGTGTTGGTCACCGAGGTGATGGCCTTCAGCCGGACCGCGCCCTGCTTCCGCGCGGCCTCGGTGAAGGCGTCGTACAGCCGGCGGCCGAGCCCGGTGCCGCGGGCGTCGTCGCGGGTGGCGATCAGATGGACGTACCCGGTGGCGTCGGGCGTGACGAACCCGACGAGATAGCCGACGATGCCGTCCTCGGCCCGGGCCACCAGACATGTCGACCCGAACTCCTGGACCAGCGCCAGGAGATGGAGGGATCTGAGGTCCCGGTCGCCCCAGTAGCGGGAGTGATCGGCGAGAACCTGCTGGATGTCGGTGACCCGGGCGGGAACGATGTCTGCGGCCATGCCGCCGATCATGACAGGCGCGGCACCGCCGACCGGGGCCGCGGCTCGAACCCCGCCGCGCGGTAGCTCGCGTCGATCAGCTCCATCGTCGCCACCGCGTCGTCCGCGTCCAGCGGCACCGGCGTGCCCTCGCGGACCCGCGCCGCGAACGCGTCCAACTGGTAGGTGTACGACGACCTGGTGCCGAGCCGCTCCGTGCGCTCGCCCGCGTCGGTGCGGACCACGACCCGGTCGTCGAGGTGCGGCAGCACGAAGTTCGTCGCCGTCGCCTCACCCCGGCTGCCGACGATCCGGCAGCTCATGTCCAGACCGTCGTACGCCATGTGACAGCGCGCGGACGCCGTGGCCCCGTCCGGGAACTCCAGCTCCACGTCCAGCCATTCGTCCACGCCCGGTGCCCCCGCCCGCTCGCCGCCGCGCGCCGAGACCAGCCGCGGCGCGCCGCCGCCGAACGGGGCCAGCATGCGCACCGCGTGCAGGCTGTAGCAGCCCAGGTCCATCATCGCGCCGCCGGCCAGCGGCAGCGACCAGCGCGGGTCGGTGTCCGGGGGCGCGGCGATGGCGACCATCGTCTCCACCCGCTGGAGGTCGCCGAGTTCACCGCTCTCCAGCAGCTCGTGCAGGCGCCGGGCGACCGGGTGGAAGAGGTAGTGGAAGGCCTCCATGAAGACGGTCCCGGACTTCGCTGCCGCCTCCCGCACCTCGGCGGCCTCCACGGCGTTGCTCGCCGACGGCTTCTCGGACAGCACATGCTTGCCGGCCGCGAGGGCGGCGAGGTTCCACGGCCCGTGCAGACCGTTGGCGAGGGGGTTGTAGACGACCTCGACCTCGGGGTCCGCGATCAGGTCGGCGTAGGAGTCGACGACCCGCTCCACGCCGTGCTCGCGCGCGAACTCCGCGGCGCGGGACCGGTCGCGGGCGGCCACCGCGACGACGCGGTGGCCGGTCGTCCGGGCCGGGGTGATGAGGGAGCTCGCGGTGATCCGCGCGGCCCCCAGGACTCCGATGCGCAGGGGTTCCCGGCCCGGTTCGCTCATGCCTGCCGTACCTCCTCGATGGTGACGGGGCGGTGCTCGTGCAGGGACAGTGTGCACGCCTCGGCGATCCAGCCCGCCTCCAGGGCGTCCTCCACCGTGCACGGGGAGGGCCGGGTGCCCGCCACGACCTCGGTGAACGCGGTGAGTTCGGCGCGGTAGGCGGCGGTGAAGCGGTCCATGAAGAAGTCGTGCGGCGTCCCGGCCGGGAACGTCACCCCGGGCTCGACCGAGCGCAGCGGCAGCTTGTCCTCCAGACCGACCGCGATGGAGTCCTCGAAGCCGTGCAGCTCCATGCGGACGTCGTAACCCCGCTTGTTGTGGCGGGAGTTGGAGATCACCGCGATCGTGCCGTCGTCCAGGGTGAGGATCGCGCCGGTGGTGTCGGCGTCGCCGGCCGCCTTGATGTAGTCGGCGCCGCGGTTGCCGCCGACGGCGTACACCTCGGTGACCTCACGGCCGGTCACCCAGCGGATGATGTCGAAGTCGTGCACCGAACAGTCGCGGAAGATGCCTCCGGAGGCGGCGACGTACGCGGCGGGCGGCGGCGCCGGGTCCAGGGTCGTCGAGCGCACGGTGTGCAGCTTGCCGAGCTCACCACTTTGCACGGCGGCCCGCGCGGCCACGAACCCGGCGTCGAAACGCCGGTTGTAGCCGATCTGGATCGGCACGTCCGTGCCCTGGATCGCCTTGAGGACCGCGACGCCCTCGCTCATGTGCTTGGCGACCGGCTTCTCGCAGAAGACCGGGATGCCGGCCTCGACACCGGCCAGGATCAGCGCCGGGTGGGCGTCCGTCGCCGCCGCGACGACGATGCCGTCCACGCCGGCCGCCAGCAGGGCCTCCGGCGAGTCCACGACCTCGCCGCCGAACTTCTCCGCGGCGGCCTTGGCGGCGTCCGCGAACGGGTCGGTGAGGACCAGCGACTCGACCGCGTCGAGTCCGGAGAGGGTCTCGGCGTGGAAGGCGCCGATACGGCCGAGGCCGAGGATTCCGATGCGCATGGGGGTTGCAGCTCCTTGAGGGTTCTTGCGTGGATCAGCGGGGCTAGTCGAGTCCGCCGAGGACGTTCTGGTCCCAGTCGATCACCGATCCGGTGACCACGCCGGACCGGTCGGACAGCAGCAGGACCACGAAGTCGGCGATCTCGTCGGGCTGGCCCAGCTTGCCCATCGGCAGCTTCGCGGCGGCCTGCTCACGCCAGTCGTCGCCGGCGCCGTGGAAGGCCTTCTGGGTGGCGTCCTCGCCCTCGGTCGCCGTCCAGCCGATGTTCACGCCGTTGATCCGCACCCGGTCCCAGCGGTGCGCGTGCGCGGCGTTGCGGGTCAGGCCGATCAGCCCGGCCTTCGCGGCGACGTACGGGGCGAGGAACGGCTGCCCGCCGTGCGCCGAGGACGTGATGATGTTGACGACCGTGCCGGGCGCGCCCCGCCCCACCATGTCGGCGACCGCGGCCTGCATCGCGAAGAACGGCGCCTTCAGGTTGATCGCGATGTGCTGGTCGAACAGCTCGGGCGTGGTGTCGAGCAGCGTGCCCCGGGAGGTGAGCCCCGCCGAGTTCACCAGGCAGTCGATCCGGCCGTACGCCGCGACCACGGACGCCACCGACGCCTTCGCCTGCTCGGCGTCCGCGAGGTCGGCCCGTACGAACATCGCCTTGCCGCCCGCCGCCGTCAGCTCGGCCACCAGCGCCTCGCCCGGCTCGGGGCGCCGCCCGGACACGGCCACGACCGCGCCCTCGCGCACCGCGGCCCGAGCGATCGCGGCGCCCACGCCCTGGCTCCCGCCGTTGACGAGGACGATCTTGTCGTCGAGAAGTCCCATGAAACCCAAGCCCTTTCAGCTCTCGCGCCGTTCGGCGGCCGCCCGCAGTCCGTCCCGCAGCGTCCGCGGTGTCCACCGCTCGCGCAGCGCCCGCCGGACGAGATCGGCCTGGGAGGGCGGGGCCAGGCCGTCGACCGGCGGATCGCTGTCGAGGTTGGTCGGGAAGGGGTAGCCCTCGGCGCTGGCGGCGATGACGTTGGCCAGCCATTCCTCGCTCGCGCCCTCCGTGGCGCGGCGCAGCAGCACGGGGTAGACCGCGTTGGCCATCGTCTCCCGGTCCACGGTCTCCATGGCCCGCCCGAACGCCGAGGACACCTGGAGCAGATTGGCGACCCGCCGGACATCGGTGGTGCGGTTGGTGCCGGCGGCGTGGAACAGCGCCGGGTTGAAGAAGACGGCGTCGCCCTTGGCCAGCGGCAGCTGGACGTGGTGCTCCTTGAAGTACGCCTGGAACTCCGGCCGCCGCCACGCGAGGTAGCCCGGCTCGAAGGTCTGCGAGTACGGCAGGTAGAGCGTCGGCCCGGACTCGACCGGCATGTCGCAGTGCGCGACCGCGCCCTGGAGCGTGAGCACGGGGGAGAGGCGGTGCACATGGGCCGGGTAGGCGGCGGCGACCTCGTCGGAGAGGAAACCGAGGTGGTAGTCGCGGTGCGCGGTCTGCGCGAGGCCGCCCGGGTTGACGACGTTGACCTGGGAGGTGACCTGGTAGCCGGGGCCCAGCCAGGCCTCCGAGACCAGGGCGAGGACGGGGTTGGCGTAGTAGTCGGCGAACGCCGTCGGGTCGTACAGGGCGGCCTTCTCCAGCGCGTTCCACACCCGCTCGTTGGCGCCGGGCTTCGCGAAGTGGTCGCCGGCGGTGGCGCCCGCCGCGTCCTGTTCGCGGATCAGCGCCTCGAAGACCGCGGTGGCCCGGTCCACGACCGCGGCATCGGGGAACGCGCCCCGGAACACCACGACTCCGGGCCCGTCGGTGAGGGCCCGCACCAGCTCCTCCTGGACCGCACGTCGGTCCTCGGCCGCCCCGACGCGCTCACTGTCGTAGAGCAGGACGTTGCGCTCCACGGCGTCGGCGTACGGGTAGTCGGCCGGGTCGGTGGTCCGCTCGACGAGCGGACGCAGGGCCGCGAGGTCGCAGTCCTGCTCGGACAGCCAGGCCCGGCGGTGTACGGCGGTGAAGGACATCGGTGTCCTCTCGGTGACGGGGCGACGCAGCGCTCGGGTGACAGGGGCGACGCAGCGCTGTCATTCTTGTCAGTACAAACCCGTCGAACAACCGGCACGGAGCCATCAAAAACCCCTCAAGGAGCCTGCCCATGGGCCACCCCTTCCCGATCCGGGAAATCGCACGTCAGGCGGGTTTGAGCGAGGCCACCGTGGACCGGGTCCTGAACGGCAGGGGCGGCGTCCGGGAGAGCACGGCCCGCGAGGTCCGGCAGGCCATCGCCGACCTCGACCGGCAGCGCACCCAGGTCCGGCTGGTGGGCCGCACTTTCATGATCGACATAGTGATGCAGACGCCCGAGCGGTTCAGCACCGCCGTCCGGGCCGCGCTGGAGGCGGAACTGCCCGCCCTGCATCCGGCGGTCGTGCGCTCCCGCTTCCATTTCCGGGAGACCGGCCCGGTCGAGGAGCAGGTCCGCACCCTGGACCGGATAGCCCGGCGCGGCTCCCAGGGCGTGATCCTCAAGGCCCCGGACGTCCCCGAGGTCACCGCGGCCGTCGGCCGCCTGGTCGCCGCCGGCATCCCCGTGGTCACCCTGGTCACCGACCTGCCCGCCAGCGCCCGCCTCGGCTACGTCGGCATCGACAACCGGGCGGCCGGGGCGACGGCCGCGTACCTCATGGGTCAGTGGCTCGGCGACCGGCCCGGCAACGTCCTCACCAGCCTCAGCAGCGGCTTCTTCCGCAACGAGGAGGAGCGTGAGATGGGCTTCCGCGGCGCCATGCGGGCCCACCACCCGGGCCGCACCCTGGTCGAGATCGCCGAGGGCCAGGGCCTGGACGCCACCCAGTACGACCTCGTCCGCGCGGCCCTCGCCCGCGACCCGGACATCCGCGCGGTGTACTCCATCGGCGGCGGCAACATCGCGACCCTGCGCGCCTTCGAGGACCTCGGCCGGGAGTGCGCGGTGTTCGTCGCCCACGACCTCGACCACGACAACACCCGCCTGCTGAGCGAGCACCGCCTCTCCGCGGTCCTCCACCACGACCTGCGCCAGGACCTGCGCGAGGCCTGCCACCTCGTCATGCGGGCGCACGGCGCACTGCCCCCGGCGGGACCGACACTGCCGTCCGCGATCCAGGTCGTGACGCCGTACAACATGCCCACCGTCGCTACGGCAGGTTGATCGCGTACGCCTTCCGCAGCGTCTCGTGCACCGTCCACGTCGTACGGTCGCCCGCACGGAGTACGGCCATGTCGCCGGGCCCGACCTCCAGCGTCGGCCCGCCCTCCACCGCGACCGTGGCCGAGCCGCTGATCACCACGAACAGCTCGTCCGCCTCGGTGTCGGTGACGACGCCCGGGGTGATCTGCCAGACGCCGCGGATCTGCCTGCCGTCCGCCGACTCCCAGACCACCTTCCCGGTCACCTCCGGCGTCCCGGAGACGATCTGTTCCGGGGCGAGGGGCTCGGGTACGAGCTCGGCGTCGGGGACGTGGACTACGAAACTGTGGCTCATGGGACGACCCTAGCCAGCGCGTACGCTCCGCGGCCGTGGACAGGGTGTGGGGTATCGGCCCAGGTGGGAGGACACTTCGTCGCGACTGGCGGCCCGCCGCGAGGCGCGTGATCGTGGGAGACATGGCACAGGCCGCGGCGGAGACCGCCGACGCACCGCACCCGCACGACACCCGCGAGGCCGTCCTGTTCGGCGGGGTCTACGGCGCCGTCCTCGCCTGCTCGATGGTCGCCGCGCTCACCCAGTACGGCCACACCTCCCAGGACAGCCGCCGCTACGACGCCCTGTGGCTGCTGGTCACGGCCTTCGCCTCCGCCCTGGCCCACGGCTACGCCCACTACATCGCCGAACGCACCCCGCACCGCCGCGGGGACGCCCTGCGCACCCTGGTCGACGAGTGGCCCCTGATCGCGGCCGTCCTGCCCACCGTCGCGGTCCTGGCCGGCGCGGGCTGGGGCTGGTGGCCCGCGAAGGGCGTGGAGTACCCGGCGTTCGCCCTGAACATCACCCTGCTGTTCGCCCTCGGTCTGGTGACGGCCCGCTGGGCCCACCGCTCATGGGCCGCCGCCCTGCTGATCGGCGCGGTGGACGCGCTGCTGGGGGTAGGGGTGGTCGTGGCCAACGCCGTCATCAAGTGACGGAGCGTAAGGTCGTGGCCTGCCGAGGAGTGGCCTGCCGAGGAGTGGCCTGCCGGGGAGAGGGCCCGTACGACCACCGATGTGGGGGAAGGGAGCCCGTATGACCACCGACGTCACCGACGAGGCGATCGCCAGCCTGCGCGACACCGCGGACCCGCGTCTGCGCGACCTGCTCACCGCCCTCATCCGCCATCTGCACGACTTCGCCCGCGAGACGCGGCTGACCCAGGGGGAGTGGGAGGCGGCGATCCGTTTCCTCACGGCGACCGGACAGACCTGCACGGACACCCGGCAGGAGTTCATCCTCCTGTCGGACGTCCTCGGCCTGTCGATGCTGCTGGAGACCCTGCACGGCCACAGCACGCCCGACGCCACCGAGTCGACCGTCCTCGGCCCCTTCCACATGACCGAGTCCCCGGTCCGTGAACTCGGCGCGAACATCGACCTGGTGGGCGACGGGGAGCCCTGTGTGGTGAGCGGCCGCGTGCTGTCCGCGGACGGCACCCCGCTGCCGGGCGCGACCCTGGACGTGTGGCAGGCGAACGCCCAGGGGTTCTACGACGTCCAGCAGCCGGACGTACAGCCGGCCGGAAACGGCCGGGGCCTCTTCACCACCGACGCCGAGGGCCGCTTCCGCTTCCGCACCTGCGTCCCGAGCTCCTACCCGATCCCCACGGACGGCCCGGTCGGGGACCTGCTCCGGGCCACCGGCCGGCACCCCTATCGCCCCGCCCACATCCACTTCATCGCCTCGGCCCCCGACCACGCCCCGGTCACCACGCACATCTTCGTGGCGGGCGACAAGTACCTGGGCTCGGACGCGGTGTTCGCCGTCAAGCAGAGCCTGGTCCGCGACTTCACCCCGACCGACGACCCGTCCCTGGCCCAGGAGTCGGGCGTGCCGAACCCCTTCCGGCACGCGCACATCGACCTCGTACTGGAGCGCGCGTGAACCCCCTGGCCTCCTTCACCCACGAGACGCCACCCATGCGGGTCGTCTTCCGTGCCGACGCCGCCACGTCGGCGACCGCGGGGGAGGCCCAACGGCTCGGTCTGCGAAGGCTGTTGGTGGTCTCCGGCACGCACGGCGCCGACACCGCACAGGCGGTCGCCGACTCCCTCGGCCCGGCCTGCGCGGGCCTGCACACCGGGGCCAGGATGCATGTCCCCGTCGAAGTCGCCGACCGTGCGGTGCAGGTGGCCCTCGCCGCGGACGCGGACGGCTGTGTCGCGGTCGGCGGCGGCTCGGCCATCGGCCTCGGCAAGGCGATCGCGCTGCGCACCGGCCTGCCACTGATCGCCGTCCCCTCCACGTACTCCGGCTCGGAGGCGACGCCGGTGTGGGGCCTGACCGAGCACGGCGCCAAACGCACCGGCCGCGACCAGGCCGTCCTGCCCCGCAGCATCGTCTACGACCCCGAGCTCACCCTCCCCCTCCCCGTCCCGCTCTCCGTCACCAGCGGCGTCAACGCGATCGCCCACGCCGTCGAGGCCCTGTACGCCCCCGACACCTCACCCCTGATCGCGCTGACCGCCGAGGAGGGCTTCCGCGCCATGGCCGGTGCGCTGCCCCGACTGGCCGCCGATCCCCGGAACCTGGACGCCCGTGGCCGCGCCCTCTACGGCGCCTGGCTCTGCGGCTCCTGCCTGGGCGCCACCACCATGGGCCTGCACCACAAGCTCTGCCATGTCCTCGGCGGCACCTTCGGCCTGCCCCACGCCGAGACCCACACCGTGGTCCTGCCGTACGCCCTGGCGTACAACGCCCCGGCGGCTCCCGAGGCGGCGACCGCCGTGGCCCGCGCCCTGGACGCGGCCGACGCCCCAACGGCTCTGTGGCGACTGGCCGGAGACCTGGGCGCGCCGCGCTCGCTCGCGGAACTGGGCCTGAAGGAGGCCGACTTGACGGTGGCGGCCGAGCAGGCGGCGGGTCAGGCGTACCCCAACCCGAGGGAGGTCACGGCGGACGGTGTGCTGGCGCTGCTGCGGGCGGCGTTCGAGGGCGCGGCGCCGGAGCGGTCGTAGGGCAGGAAGGGTGCCTCGCTCCGAGGGGCGGCGCGGTCGGTGGCTTCAGGCCTTCGCGTAGGCGGGCACGGTCGGCTTCTTCAGGATGAACCGGGTGGAGTGGTCCGTCAGGTCGGCCGCGGCCGCGCCGTGAGGATGCCGAGCGCGTTCGCCCCGACGACGGCCGCGATCCCCGCCCACTCCGGCCCGCCCAGCCCCTGCCCGAGGACCACCCACCCCACCACGGCCGCCAGAACCGGGTTGACGCTCATGAACAGGCCGAACACCGGGGCCGGCACCCGCCGCAGCGTGAACAGGTCGGCGAGGTAGGGCACCGCCGAGGACAGCACCCCGGCGGCCACCGCACAGCCGGCCGCCTCCGGAGTCGGCGGACGGTGCACGGCGACCACGATCCCGACCGGCAGGAACATCAGCGCCGACACCATGGCCGCGGCCGCCGAGCCCTGCGCTCCGGGCAGCCGGCTGCCGACGGTGCGGTTGAGGAGGATGTACGACGCCCAGCAGGCGGCGGCCAGCAGCCCGAGCCCCATGCCCAGGTAGTCGGTGGAGGGCTGCGGCCGCATCAGCGTCACCACCCCCGCGGTCGCCAGCAGCGCACAGCACGCGTCCACCCGGCGCCGCGTGGCGGCCAGGGCGATGGCGAGCGGGCCGAGGAACTCCAGGGTCACCGCCAGCCCCAGCCCGACGCGGTCGACGGCCGTGTAGAGGGACAGGTTCATGGTCCCGAACACCACGGCCAGCAGCAGCACCGGCCACCACTGGCGCCAGGTGAACGACCGCAGCCGCGGCCTGCCGACCGTCAACAGCACGGCAGCGGCCACGTACTGACGGACCGCCACGACTCCCACGGGGCCGATGACGGGGAAGGCGAGCGAACCGATCGCGGCGCCGACCTGGTTGGACAGTCCACTGCCGGCCATCGTGGCCACCCCGGCGACGGAGACGCCGGAGCGCTGCCGGGCGCCGGTGGCGGGCAGGGGAGGGGCGGCGGGGCGTGCGGGGGCTCCTTGCATACGCCGATCGTCGGTGCGCCCGACGCTTGCGCAAAATGCATCTGCTTCTTTGTCTATACGCTTGAGTTATGGATGTGGAGCTTCGACAGCTGCGTTGCCTCGTCGCCATCGTCGACGAAGGCACCTTCACCGACGCCGCCCTCGCCCTCGGAGTGTCCCAGGCGGCCGTCTCGCGCACCCTGGCCTCGCTCGAACGCTCGCTGGGCGTACGGCTGTTGCGGCGCACCTCGCGCGAGGTGACCCCGACCGGCGCCGGGGTACGGGTCGTCGCGCACGCCCGCCGGGTGCTCGCCGAGGTCGACGACCTGGTCCGCGAGGCCATCTCGGGCCACGCCCATCTGCGCATCGGCTACGCCTGGGCGGCGCTCGGCCGGCACACGCTGCCCTTCCAGCGCCGCTGGGGCCGGGAGCGTCCGGAGACCGACCTGCACCTGGTGCGCGTCAACTCGCCGACCGCCGGGCTCGCCGAGGGCGCGTGCGATCTGGCCGTCGTACGCCGGGAGTTGGACGACCGGCGGTTCGAGTCGGCCATCGTCGGCCTGGAGCGGCGGCTGTGCGCGATGGCCGCCGACGATCCGCTGGCCCGGCGCCGGTCGGTGCGGATGGCCGACCTCGCGGGGCGGACGCTGCTGGTGGACCGCCGTACCGGCACCACCACCCCCGACCTGTGGCCGGCGGAGGCCCGTCCGGCCACCGAGGAGACGCACGACGTCGACGACTGGCTGACCGTGATCGCCACCGGCCGGTGCGTGGGGATGACGGCCGAGTCGACCGCCAACCAGTACCCGCGGCCCGGGGTCGTCTACCGGCCGGTGCGTGACGGGGAGCCGATCGCCGTGCGGCTCGCCTGGTGGCGGGACGACCCGCACCCAGCGACACAGGCCGTGATGGAGCTGCTCACGACGCTGTACCGGGAGGGGTGAGCAATACGGCGGACAAGATTGTTGACAATCTTGATTGAGTGGATTTACGTTCGACAGGCACGCACTCAGGGAGGGCGACGATGCCGAAAGAAGCCCGTCCGAGCACCGGGGAGCAGGCCAAACAGCATGCGCTCGGGCAGCTGCGGCAGGCGATCCTGCACGGCGAGATGGCACCGGCGCAGCGGCTGGTGGAGAACGAACTCGCCGAGCAGTTCGGTGTGACACGGGCCAGCATCCGGGCCGCGCTCATCGATCTGGAGGCCCAGGGCCTCGTCGAGCGGATCCGCAACCGGGGTTCCCGGGTGCGGGTGGTGACCGTGGCGGAAGCGGTCGCCATCACCGAGTGCCGGATGGTCCTCGAAGGGCTCTGCGCGGCGAAGGCCGCCGTCACCGCCAGTGACGAGCAGCTCGCCGAGCTGACCGAGCTGGGCACGGCGATGACCAAGGCCGTCGCCGACGGCGAGCCGATGACCTACTCCGAGCTCAACCAGGAGCTCCACGCCAAGGTCCGGGAGTTCTCCGGCCAGCGGACGGCCGTGGAACTGCTGGAGCGGCTCAACGCCCAACTGGTGCGCCACCGCTTCCAGTTGGCGCTGCGGCCCGGGCGTCCGCAGCGCTCCCTGAACGAGCACCTGGCGATGATCGAGGCGATCGGGGCCAGGGACCCGCAGGCGGCCGAAGCGGCCGTCCGCGCCCACCTCACCAGCGTGATCGAGGCGCTGCGCGACTGATCACCACGGACCGGGGCGGGCGCTCACCTGTGACCAAGGGAGATCGCAGCAATGACCCAGGCCAACGCGCCCGCCGGGCCACGGTCCACTCTCGTCGTCACCGCACACGCCGGCGACTTCGTGTGGCGGGCCGGCGGGGCCATCGCCCTCGCGGCGTCCCGCGGCGAGAAGGTCACCATCGCCTGTCTGACCTTCGGTGAGCGCGGCGAGTCCGCCAAGGCGTGGCGCGAGGGGAAGAAGCTGGAGGAGATCAAGGCGATACGCCGGGACGAGGCCGAGCGCGCCGCCGCCACCCTCGGTGCCGAGGTCCGCTTCTTCGACGCCGGCGACTACCCGCTGCTGGTCACCCCCGAACTGACCGACCGGCTCGTGGAGGTGTACCGCGACACCCAGCCCGACGTCGTGCTCACCCACCCCGCCGAGGACCCGTACAACGGCGACCACCCGGCCGCGCACCGCATGGCCCTGGAGGCCAGGGTCCTCGCCCAGGCCATCGGCTACCCCGGCCCCGGCGAGATCATCGGTGCTCCGCCGGTCTTCTTCTTCGAGCCGCACCAGCCCGAGATGAGCGGCTTCAGGCCCGAGGTCCTCCTCGACATCACCGAGGTGTGGGACACCAAGCGCACGGCCATGGAGTGCCTCGGCGCCCAGCAGCACCTGTGGGAGTACTACACCGACCTCGCCGTCCGCCGCGGTGTCCAGCTCAAGCGCAACGCCGGGCCGAACCTGGGCCTGGCCCACAGGACCATGGCCGAGGCGTACATGCGTCCCTACCCGCAGATCGCGAAGGAGCTGGCATGAGCGGCGTGATCGTCACCGACCCGCCGAAGGCGGCGCTGAAGGACGTCGACGCACTGGCCGGCTTCGGCGTGGCGACGGTGAGCGAGGCCATGGGCCGAACCGGCTTGCTGGGCCCGGGGATTCGTCCCGTGCAGCAGGGTGTACGGGTCGCCGGCACCGCCGTCACCGTGCTCAGCTGGCCCGGCGACAACCTCATGATCCACGCCGCCGTCGAGCAGTGCGGCGAGGGCGACCTCCTGGTCGTCACCACCACCTCCCCGTGCACGGACGGCCTGTTCGGCGAGCTGTTCGCAACCGCCTTGCGGCGGCGGGGAGTTCGGGGCGTCGTGCTGAACACCGGCATCCGCGACACCCGGGAACTGCGCGCCATGGGCTTCGCCGCCTGGTCCCGTGCCGTCTCCTCGCAGGGCACCGTCAAGGCCACCGGCGGCTCCGTCAACGTGCCGATCGCCATCGACGGCCAGGTCGTCCGCCCCGGCGACGCGATCCTCGCCGACGACGACGGTGTGGTGGTCGTCCCGCGCGAGCGCGTCCGCGAGACGGTCGAGAAGTCCGAGGCCCGCGAGGCCAAGGAGGCAGCCACCCGGGCCGCCTTCCTCGACGGCCAACTCGGGCTGGACCGCTACGGGTTGCGGGAGACCCTCCAGCGGCTCGGCGTCGAGTACCGGACCTACGCGGAGTACGAGGGAGGGCGGCCGTGACCTCCCTGCCCACAGCGCCCTCCGCGCCCACAGCGCCCTCCGCGCCCACAGCGCCCTCCGCGCCCTCCGCGCCCTCCGTGCCCGAGGGGGTGCCCTGTCTGCTGATGCGCGGCGGCACCTCCAAGGGTGCCTACTTCCTTGCCGCCGACCTCCCCGCCGACCCGGACGTACGCGACGAGCTGCTCCTGCGCGTCATGGGCAGCCCCGACGAACGGCAGATCGACGGCCTCGGCGGGGCGCACCCGCTCACCAGCAAGGTGGCCGTGGTCTCGCCCTCGTCCGCCCCGGGCGCCGACGTCGACTATCTCTTCCTCCAAGTCGCCGTCGACCGGGCCGAGGTGAGCGGCCGTCAGAACTGCGGCAACATCCTCGCCGGCGTCGGCCCGTTCGCCGTCGAGCGGGGCCTGGTGCCGGCGGGGGAGGACGCCACCTCCGTCCGCATCAGGATGGTCAACAGCGGCGACCTCGCCACCGCGACCTTCCCCACCCCGGGCGGTCGGGTCGACTACACGGGCGAGGCCCGGATCTCCGGAGTGCCGGGTACGGCCGCCGCGGTCGTCCTCGAATTCCCGGCGGGAGCAGGGAAGTTGCTGCCCACCGGCAACGCCCGGGACGTCATCGACGGCATCCCGGTCACCTGCGTGGACAACGGCATGCCGACCGTGCTGATCGCCGCCGGTGAGCTGAAGGTCACCGGGTACGAGACACCCAAGGACCTTGAGGATGACCTGGCGCTCGCCGAACGGCTGCGCGAGATCCGCCTGGCGGCCGGCCGGCTGATGGGGCTCGGTGACGTGTCGGACACGACCGTCCCCAAGCTGACCCTGCTCGCCCCGCCCCGCGAGGGCGGCGCGATCTGCACCCGCACCTTCATACCCGTCCGCTGCCACACCTCGATCGGTGTGCTCGGCGCGGCCGGTGTCGCCGCCGGGCTGCGGATCGACGGCGGGGTGGGCGCGGAGCCGGCGGAGCTGTCCCCCGACAGTGACCGCATACGCATAGAACATCCCACCGGATTCCTGGACATCGAAAGCAGCCTCGGCACCACCCCCGACGGCCTGCCCCGCGCCCGCCGCACCGCCGTGGTGCGCACGGCCCGCAAGATCTTCGACGGCACCGTCTTCCCCCGGGCCGCCGCACGACCCCGAGGAGGTCACCGATGACTCCGCCCCTCGGCGACATCGCGCACATCGGCCACGCCCAGCTGTTCACCCCCGACCTGGACGCCAGTGTCGCCTTCTTCACCGACTACCTGGGCCTCACGGTCAACGGCCAGGACGGCGACACCGTCTACTTGCGGACCTTCGACGACTACGAGCACCACAGCCTCGTCCTCACCGCCCGCGAGCGGCCCGGCCTCGGGCGCCTCGCCCTGCGCACCTCCAGCGAGGAGGCCCTCCACCGCCGTATCAAGGCCAACGAGGAGGCGGGCGGCACCGGGAAGTGGGCCGAGGACGAACCCGGCCTCGGAAAGCTCTACGTCACCACCGACCCGGACGGCCACGAGCACGCCCTCTACTGGGAGAGCGAGCACTACCGGGCGCCGGACGAGTTCAGGCCCGCGCTGAAGAACCAGCCCCAGGCCAAACCCAACCGAGGCGTGGGCGTACGGCGGCTCGACCACGTCAACTTCCTCGCCGCCGACGTCCTCGCCAACGCCGAGTTCCAGCAGAACGTCCTCGGCGCCCGGCCGACGGAGCAGATCCAGCTGGACAGCGGGAAGATCGCGGCACGCTGGCTGACGTACACGAACAAGTCGTACGACGTCGTCCACACCTCGGACCGGACCGGGAGCGCCGGGCGACTGCACCACATCGCCTTCGCGACCGACACCCGCGAGGACATCCTGCGGGCGGCCGATCTCGCCATCGACAGCGGGGTGTTCATCGAAACGGGCCCGCACAAGCACGCCATCCAGCAGACGTTCTTCCTCTACGTCTACGAGCCGGGCGGCAACCGGATCGAGCTGTGCAACCCGCTCACCCGGCTGGTGCTCGCGCCCGACTGGCCGCTGATCACCTGGACCGAGGCGGAGCGCGAGAAGGGGCAGGCCTGGGGCCTGAAGACCATCGAGTCGTTCCACACGCACGGGACCCCGCCGGTCGCCTGACCAGGGCCGTTCGCGCGCCCGCTGGACGTGCGAACGGCGACGGGGGCCCGAGCGGTCAGGCGCCCGGGTGCTTGCGTACGCCGTCCAGCGCGATGCCCAGCACCCGGTCCCGCTGCGCCTCGTCCTCGAAAGCCGTCGCCATGATCCCCGAGACCATCCGCAGCAGATCCCCGAACTCCATGTCCCGCCGCACCTCACCCGCCTCCTGGGCCCGCGTGAACAACGGACCGCCCGCGGCGAACATCGACTCCCGGCACGCGGCGAACACCTCCGACTCCCCGTCGAGAGCCTCCCGCACCGCCCGCTTGGTCACCATGTACCCCGCGAACCGGTCGAGCCAGACCGTCAGCGCCTCCCACGGCTCCCGGTCCGCCACCTCCACCGCCAGCCGGCACAAGGCGTTGACCTCGTCCGCGTACACCGTCTCGAAGAGATGCCGCCGGGTCGGGAAGTTCCGGTACAGCGTGCCGATGCCGACACCCGCGCGGCGCGCGATGTCCTCCAGGGCCGCCTCGGCGCCGTGCTCGGCGAACGCCTCCCGCGCCGCGGCCAGCAGGGCGTCGTAGTTGCGGGCGGCGTCTTTCCGGGTGGGGCGGCGCGCCGCGACGAGCTCGGTGACGGGGAAGGACTGGGTGGTCACGGGCGCCTCCCGGAGGTGAAGCGGAGGTGTACCTCCGATACGGGTTGAAGCGGAGGTGGGCCTCCGGTAGAGTGGAGGCGTACCTCCACTTTAGCAGTCGAGGTGCCTCCTTCATCCTTTCCGCGACCGCTCCCAAGAGGCTCCGGCCGCACCTCGTGCTCGGAGAGGCTTCTCCATGCCCCGCAATTCCACCCGTCTCACCTTCGCGGTCCTCGCGACCGGTGCCGGCGTGTTCGCCATGCTCCAGTCGCTGATCGCGCCGGCCCTGCCGACCGTCCAGCACGCCCTGCACACCTCGCAGTCCACCGTGACCTGGGTGATGACGGCGTACCTGCTGTCCGCGTCGATCTTCACCCCGATCCTCGGCCGCGTCGGCGACCTGATCGGCAAGAAGCGCACCCTCGTCGCCGTCCTGGTGACGGTGGCGGTCGGCTGTCTGCTGGCCGCGCTGGCGCCCAGCATCGGCGTCCTGATCGTCGCCCGGGTCGTCCAGGGCGTCGGCGGCGCCCTGTTCCCGCTGTCCTTCGGCATCATCAGGGACGAGTTCGCCGCGTCCGAGGTGAGCAGGAGCATCAGCAACCTGTCCGCCGTGATCGCCGCCGGTGGTGGCGTCGGCATCGTCGCCGCCGGACCGATCGTCTCCGCGCTCGACTACCGCTGGCTGTTCTGGATCCCGGTCGCCGTCGTCGCGGTCGCCACACTCATCGCCGTACGGTATGTGCCCGAGTCGCCCAACCGGGCCGAGGGCAGCGTCAACTGGCTCGGTGCCGGGCTGCTGTCGGCGTGGCTGGTGGCGCTGCTGCTGCCGCTCAGCCAGGCCGCCGTCTGGGGATGGGGATCGGCCCGTGTACTCGGCCTGTTCGCCCTGGCCGTCGTCCTGTTCGCGCTGTGGCTGTACTCCGAGGCCCGCTCCCGTACCCCGCTGATCGACCTGCGGGTGATGCGGCTGCCCGCCGTGTGGACCACGAACACCGTGGCGCTGCTGTTCGGCGCGGGCATGTACGCGCTGTGGTCCTTCCTGCCGGGCTTCGTCCAGACGCCGACGACGGCCGGGTACGGCTTCGGCGCGAGCGTCACCGCGGCCGGGCTCCTGATGCTGCCGATGCTGGTGGCGATGTTCCTCTCCGGTGTGCTCGGCGGCCGCCTTGAGCCGGTGTTCGGGGCGAAGACGCTGCTGGTGACGGGCGCCGCGCTCGGTGCGGCGGCCGTCGGTCTGCTCGCCCTGTGGCACGACGAGCAGTGGCAGGTCGCTCTCGTCTCCGGCCTGTTCGGCCTCGGGATCGGGCTCGCCTTCGCCTCCATGGCCAACCTGATCGTGGGCAGCGTCCCGGCCGACCAGACGGGCGCCGCGACCGGCATGAACGCCAACATCCGCACCATCGGCGGCTCCATCGGCGCCGCCGTCACCAGCGTCCTGGTGACCGGACACCTCCAGCCGTCCGGTCTGCCGTACGAGTCCGGATACACCCACGGCTTCACGCTGCTGGCGCTGCTGTTGCTCGCGGCGTCCCTGGCCGCGCTGCTCGTCCCCGTCCGGCGGGCCGTACGGCAGGTCATCGTGGACACCCCGGCCCCCCGGGAGACCGCCGCCACCCGGGGCTGACGTCCCGCCAGTCGGACCGGCCGCGCGCGTAAGGTAGGGTTTACCTGCGCGTTCACACGGAACACCCGTGGCGATCGCGGCCGGGACGTGGCGCAGCTTGGTAGCGCACTTGACTGGGGGTCAAGGGGTCGCAGGTTCAAATCCTGTCGTCCCGACGGCAGACGAGGGGCCCCGCGGGCGAAAGCTCGCGGGGCCCCTTTCTTTGTTGCTCTCAGGCGTTCCCTTGCCGCACTCAGGCGTTCGGGTCGAAGGGGATGCCGGACGGCTTGGACGCGGCGAGGGCGTACTGGAAGTCGCCGTCGTCGATCTTGAGGGTGGCCGAGCCGAAGTCCGCGCTCAGGAGCTTGTCGCGGTAGCCGGCCGGGTAGCCGTTCCAGCCGACGAGGCGGGGGAAGAACCAGCCGCCCGTGACGTTCTCCGGCGGCTCGTCATTGCCGGTCGCGAAGCGGAAGCAGTGGGTGGAGACACCGTCCTTGTGGTAGACGATCTTCGGGTGCGTGCCGTCGAAGCGGACCGACGAGCGCGCGGCCACCTGGTAGCCGCTGTGCTGGGACACGGACACGTACTGGACCTGGTCGCCGCTGATCCACACCACGACGTGTTCCCAGTCGTGCCGGTGCCCGATGGCCGCCGGGCCGAGGGTGGCCTGGTCCTTCTCGAAGTAGCTGGCGTACATCACTGCGCACCAGCCGTTGTCGCACTTCGCGCGCGAGTAGGTGTTGGCGTTGGCGAGCTGGGCGTAGTCGTGGCAGTGGCCGTTGACGTCGCCGCCGAGCTTCAGACCGGGGTTGAGGGTGCCGTCGGCGCCGATCGCGGCGGTCGCGTAGCAGCCGTCGCCGTCGTAGTCGTAGGCCGGGGAGAAGGTCTGCTCCAGGCCGTCGGCGTTCTGCGGGAGCAGGGTGAGGACGTTCGCGTGGGCGGACGTGGGGACGGTCACGACGAGGGCCAGGGCGGCGAGGAGTGCCGAGGCGAGCGGTCTCGACTTGGGCATGACGAGGGCTCCTTGTCAGCAGTAGAGGTTGCCGCCCGGCGCGACGCCGAGGATCGAGGTGAACCGGTTGTAGGCGTCGACGCGGCTCTGCACCTGCGCCGGGTTCCTGCCGTCGCACTCCAGGGAGCCGTTGATGGAGCGGATGGTCTGGCCGAAGCCGGCCTGGTTGACCATGGCGTTGTGCGGGGTCATGGTGCCGGGGCCGGACTGGGTGTTCCAGTACCACAGGCCGGTCTTCCAGGCCACGGACGCGTCGTTCTGCACCAGCCAGGGGTTGTTGAGCAGGTCAAGGCCCAACGCGTCCCCGGCCGCCTTGTAGTTGAAGTTCCAGCTGAGCTGGATGGGGCCGCGACCGTAGTAGGCGGCCTGGCCGGCCGGGCAGCCGTACGACTGGCTCCAGTCGCAGTAGTGGGGGTAGTTGGCGGTGTTCTGCTCGACGACGTACACCAGGCCGCCGGTCTCGTGGTTGACGTTGGCGAGGAAGGCGGCGGCCTCCTGCTTCTTCACGGTGTCGCTGCCGGTGTTCGCGAAGCCCGGGTACGAGCTCAGCGCCGCGACCAGCCCGCTGTAGCTGTAGAACGCATTCCGGTTCGGGAACATCTGGTTGAACTGTGCCTCGGACACCACGAACCCGGACGGGGTGCCGCCCCCGCCGCTCGCGGGCGCGTTCCACTTCTGGTTGGCCGTGCCGGCGCAGGTCCAGATCTGCAGCCGGGTGCCGTTGGCGCTGTTGTTGTCGCGGACGTCCAGGCACTTGTTCGCGGCCGGGTTGACGATGTCGCGGGCCGCGCTCACCACCCACTGCTGGTTGGCGCCACCGTTGCAGTCCCACAGCTGGACGGCGGCCCCGTCGGCGGTGCTGCGGTCGACGACGTCCAGACACTTGCCGAGCGCCCGGAGCGTGCCGTCACCGGAGTTGGACCAGAGCTGGGCGCCGGTGCCGTTGCAGTCGTAGAGCTGTACGGCGGTGCCGTTCGCGGCGTTCGCGCCCGCCACGTCGACGCACTTGCCGGCGAGCCCGGATATCGAGCCGCTGGCGGCGTGCGCCGGGGTCACGGTCAGCAGTGCGGTGAGGACGGCGAACAGCGCGGCGAGGACCGGGAGTCGGGCCGCGCGAAGGGAGAAGGGCATGGTGGGGACGCTCCTGAGGGGGGTGTCGGGGGGTGAGCGGGCGTCACACGGGTGTTGCTGACCCGGAACCTAAAGGTCTGGACCAATTCCGTCAAGGGGTGAAGTAAGCCTTGAGGGAAGGGAGTTGCCGACGGGTCGCCGCCCCGTTGCCGACCGTTTGCCGACCCGGCCCGGGCGGGCTCGCCGCGCACGCTGTCGCCGGCCTGCCTCGGCCCGGCCCCCTACGCCCGCGCCCAGGCGGCCGGCCGCGACGAGCTCATCCTCGTACCGACCGGATCGGGGCCGGACCGGATCGACCTGTCGGCCGAAGGCGTCGCCTGAGCCGTCACCCGAGCTGTCCCGGAGTCAGAGGAGCACGGCCATCCGGACGGTCACGTCGTCGTCGGTCGTCAGGCTCCGGGGCCTGCGCACGGCTGCCTTGAGCGGCAGCAGATAGCGGCCGTCCTTGGGGAAGAGCGAGGTGGTGAAGGCGGCCTCGCCGATGCTCGCCTCGACCGGGATCACCCCCCAGCCGTACGAGGCCGCCGTCGCCACCTCGCGGATGTCGGCGGACTCCTCGTCCGGCACAGGAACGAAGTAGTACGGCGCCGGGCCGTGCCACTCGATCACCCGACCGGTGAAGACCAGTTCCATGGGGCGTCAGCGTACGGGAACCCCGGGCGCCCTCGGGCGGGACCTTCACCGGTCCGTGACCGGCCCGTGGACGCCCTCTTGACGTCGCGCGGCGGCCGATCGACACTCCAGATGGGAATCCTAGTGAACAGGTAGGGAAGCATGAGGCGCCTTGAATCGGTCGACGGCCGCGTGAGCCGCACGTCTCGGCCGTCGCCTCTTCTCACCTCCCGCCGGCACATCGACCTCCAGCGCGTCTGCAGCGCCATCGGCGCCCGCGGCTGACCCGGTCGCCGTTCCCTGTCGCGTCCGCCGTGCCGCCGGGCACGGTCACGTCCCCTCCTTCTGGCCCGACGTCGCTTCCGCCGCGCGTACGTCCGCGCGCCCACCCCCGGGGAGATCCATGTCCGTCACACCGCTCGCCCCCGTCCCGACCACGCAGCCCACCCCCGCGTTCCGGGGCCGGATCGGCCGGGACGCGCGCAGCGGGCACTACGCCGTGCCGCGCCGCTACCGGCTCCATCTGTCGACCGCGTGTCCCGACGGCCTGCGCATCGCCGTCGTCCACAGCCTGCTCGGCCTCGCCGAGGCCTGCCCCGTGACCTTCCTGGACGCCGTCCCCGACTGTCCCGACGGCGGACACTCCGCACTGCGCCCGCTGTACGAGGCGAGCGCGCACCGCTACACCGGGGCGGCCGCCGGGCCGGTCCTCAGCGACGACTGGTCGGGCCGCATCGTCAGCACCCACGCCCCGGACATCACCCGCGACCTGGCCCGGCACTTCGGCGGCGGCCGTGCGGCGCTGTACCCGTGCGGCGCGGAGTCGGAGACCGAGGCCGTCGAGCGGCTGTGCGCGGACGGCATCGAGCGGGCCGCCCAGAACGCCGGATCGGCCGGCGGCGACCCGGCCGCGCTCGACAAGCTGTTGGAGACCCTCGGCGCGCTGGAGCGCTGGCTCGCCGGACGCGCGTACCTGATCCGCGATCAGATCACCGCGGCCGACGTCGAGTTGTGGTGCACGCTCGTCCAGCTCGACACCGTGCACCGCCATCACCTGGACGCCTCCGCCGTGCAGCGGATCGCCGACCACCCCGAACTGTGGGCGTACGCCCGCCGGTTGGCCGCCCACCCCGCCTTCGGCGCCCACCTCGACCTCGACGGCATCGCCCGCCGCCACCACGCCCGCTGTCGCGGCCTGGAGGCCGCCGGGTCGGCCGTACAGATCCTGGACTGGGCCGCGCACACCGCCCACGTGGTGGAACGGCGTTGACATCCGTTCGGGCGCATGTTTTAACTTACGCCCCAGAACGGTCATGAGTGTCAGCGACAAGCCCTGGCTTGCTGACCGGCAACCCTCGCTCCGCGGTGGGGTGCCCCAGGTGACGACCGGACCGACGACATATCGGTAAGCGCGAGGGCCCCCGACGGGCCGGAAGAACACGGTGACGGACATGTACGCAGCTCCCAGGACGGCCCCGCGCCGCTCCCGCGGCTGCGTACTGCCGTACGTGGACCTGCTCGTCGCCGACCGGGCCGTCGATCTGCTCCGCGTGAACAGCGCACTGTGTACCGCACCGGGCCGTGCCCGCTGTCGGGGCTGACCTCTCCACCTCCGCAGCCCCGCCCCCGAAGACGAACACCGCCCTCGCGGTGTGCCGTTGTCCACCAAGCCCCGGTGCCCGTGCGTCCTCGTGGGTCACGCCTCCACGGTCGTGACCCGCCTCGTTCGCCGTACCCGGGGAATCGACTCCCGCCGGAGCCCCTCCATGAGCGAACCCCCAGGCGCCGCCGTGTCCCTCACCGAGGCACCGCCGCCCGTCCCCGACGCCCCGTCAAAACCCCTCGCGGCCCAGCGCGTTCTGCCGCTGCGCCGCCCCGGCCGGTGGATCGCCACCGCCGTCGTCCTGGTCCTCGCGGCCCAGTTCGTGCACGGCCTGGTGACCAACCCCTTCTACCAGTGGGACCGCTTCGGCTACTGGTTCCTGCGGCCGACGATCCTCGACGGACTGCTCGTCACGCTCGAAGTCACCGCCTACAGCGCGGTGTTGGGCCTCCTCGGCGGCATCCTGCTCGCCCTGGCCCGGCTCTCGAAGAGCCCCGTCCTGCGGGCGGTCAGCTGGATCTACATCTGGACGTTCCGCTCCATCCCGCTGATCGTCATCCTGCTCTTCCTCTACAACTTCAGCGCCCTCTACCAGACCCTCAGCGTGGGCGTCCCCTTCGGTCCGGCGTTCTTCACCTTCGACGAGTCCCGGCTCGCCACCGACATCGTGGTAGCCGTCGTCGGCCTGAGCCTGAACCAGGCGGCGTACGCGGCCGAGGCGGTCCGCGGCGGCATCCTCTCCGTCGACCAGGGCCAGCACGAAGCCGCCGCCGCCCTCGGACTGCCCAAGGGCTACCAGTTCCGCAAGGTCGTCTTCCCGCAGGCCCTGCGCTCCATCACGCCGAACTACGTCAACCAGCTCATCGACCTGGTCAAGGCCACCTCGCTGGTGTTCTACGTGTCGCTGCTGGACCTGTTCGGCGCCGCCCAGACGATGGGCGCCACCTACCCCGGCGACATCGTGCCGCTGCTGCTCGTCGTCACGGTCTGGTACCTGATCCTGACCACCGTCGTCTCCGTCGTCCAGTTCTACGTCGAGCGGTACTTCGCCCGGGGCGCCACCCGCGGCCTGCCGCCGACCCCGCTCCAGAGACTGCGCACCGGAGTGAGCGACCTGCGCGCCCGTATCCGCAGGGAGACCGCCGTATGAGCACCGAGACCCTCCAGATCGTGCCGGCCGCCGTCGAGGTCCACGACGTGCACAAGTGGTACGGCGCCCACCGGGTCCTCGACGGCGTCGACCTGACCGTCAGGGCCGGCGAGGTCACCGTCATCCTCGGCCCCTCCGGCTCCGGCAAGTCCACCCTGCTCCGGGTCGTCAACCACCTGGAGAAGCCCGAGATCGGGTACGTCAGCGTCAACGGCGAACTCATCGGCGTGCGCAAGCAAGGCGACCACCTCAAGGAGCTGAGCGAGCGGGCCATCCTCGCCCAGCGCGGCAACATCGGGTTCGTCTTCCAGAACTTCAACCTCTTCCCGCACCTGACCGTGCTGGAGAACGTCGCCGCGGCCCCGGTCGCGACCGGCAGGCTCGACCGGGACGAGGCCCGGAGACTCGCCCGTGAACTCCTCGACCGGGTCGGCCTCGCCGACAAGGAGACCGCCTACCCGCGGCAGCTGTCCGGCGGACAGCAGCAGCGCGTCGCCATCGCCCGCGCCCTCGCGCTGCGGCCCGGTGTCATCCTCTTCGACGAACCCACCTCCGCCCTCGACCCCGAGCTCGTGGGTGAAGTCCTCGCCGTCATCAAGGACTTGGCGAAGAGCGGCACCACCCTGGTGATCGTCACCCACGAGATCGGGTTCGCCCGCGAGATCGCCGACCGGATCGTCTTCATCGACGGCGGAAAGATCGTCGAACAGGGACCGCCCTCCGAAGTGCTGGACAAGCCGCGGCACGAGCGGACCCGGGACTTCCTCAGCAAGGTCCTCTGACCCCCCTCTTTTTCCTTCCCTCCTTTCCCATCACGTCACACGACAAGGACAGCCATGCGCACGCACCTCACCCGACGCAGCCTGATACGAGGCCTCACCGCGGCCACCGCCGTCGCCACCCTCGCCACCGGGCTCGCCGCCTGCGGGGGCGACAGCGACGCCGCCACCCGGACGAACGACGCGGCAGGCACGGTGACCGTGGGCCGGCTGTCCAACGGCGCGGCCACCGAGACCGCGTTGAAGGTCGGCGAGGTGAAGTCCATCAGCGCCCTGCTCCCCGCCGACATCAAGAAGAGCGGCAAGCTGGTCATCGGCTCCGGCACCCTGCCCTCCGGAGCCCCGCCGCTCGGCTTCATCGGCAGCGACCAGAAGACGCTCACCGGCTCCGAGATCGATCTCGCCCGTCTGGTCTCCGCCGTCCTCGGCGTCAAGCCCGAGGTGCAGCGCTCCACATGGGAGAACCTCTTCATCGGCCTCGACAGCGGCAAGGTGAACGTGGCCTTCTCCAACGTCACCGACACCGAGGAGCGCAAGCAGAAGTACGAGTTCGCCTCCTACCGCAAGGACGACCTCGCCTTCGAGGTGAAGAAGGACAACACCTGGAACTTCGACAACAACTACGAGAACCTCGCCGGCAAGACCGTCTCCGTCGGCAACGGCACCAACCAGGAGAAGATCCTCCTGGAGTGGAAGGCGAAGCTGGCGAAGGAGGGCAAGAAGCTCACGGTCAAGTACTTCCAGGAGACCAACAGCCTCTATCTGGCCCTCAACAGCGGCAAGATCGAAGCCTACTTCGGCCCCAGCCCGAACCTCTCGTACCACACCACGCAGACCGCGAAGACGCCCCAGGCGACCCGGATCGCGGGCCAGTTCTCGGGTGCCGGTGAGTCCCTCCAGGGCCTGATCGCCGCGACCGCCAAGAAGGACAGCGGCCTCGCCAAGCCGCTGGCCGCCGCGATCAACTACCTGATCGACAACGGGCAGTACGCGAAGTGGCTCAAGGCCTGGAACCTCTCCGGCGAGGCCGTCGCCAAGTCCGAGATCAACCCGCCCGGGCTGCCGCTCACCAACTCCTGATCCGTTTCCCGGAAAGGCCGTCGTGGTCCACCAGGCCGCCCTGGGCACCCGCCTGTTGGACCGCCCCGGCTGGTCCGCGCGGTCGCCGCGGGCATCAGGAACGCGGCGAGACCCCGTTCCTGCACAGGAACAGACGCCGGGGCGCAGGCGTTGTGCGTCGTGACGAGGTGCGCGCCGGCAGAACGGGAGGCAGGGACGTGTGTATCCCCTACCTCCGCCTGCACATCGACCTCCAGCGCGTCGCCGGCGCTCTCTGTCGCCCCTGACCCGTTTTCTCCCCGCCGTGCCCCGAGTGCCGTGCGCCCGGGCCGGTGTTCTCGTACGGATCTCCAGGAAGGCACCCCTCGTGTCCCCTTCTTCCCCGCTGCATCTCGCGGTCGCCCTCGACGGCACCGGCTGGCATCCCGCCTCCTGGCGTGAGCCGGTCGCCCGCCCACGGGAGCTGTTCACCGCCGGCTACTGGGCCGACCTGGTCGCCGAGGCCGAGCACGGACTGCTCGACTTCGTCACCTTCGAGGACGGCCTCGGCCTCCAGTCCTCCCACCACCTCGCGCCCGACGACCGCACCGACCAGGTCCGCGGCCGCCTCGACGCCGTGCTCCTCGCCGCCCGCATCGCCCCGCTGACCCGGCACATCGGCCTGGTCCCGACCGCGGTCGTCACCCACACCGAGCCGTTCCACCTCTCCAAGGCGATCGCCACCCTGGACTACGTCAGCACCGGCCGCGCGGGCGTCCGCGTCCAGATCACCGCCCGTCCCCATGAGGCCGAGCACTTCGGCCGGCGCGCGATCCCGCGCATCGAGTCCTACGACAGCCCGGTGGTGACCGACCTCTTCGACGAGGCCGCCGACTACGTCGAGGTCGTCCGCCGGCTCTGGGACAGCTGGGAGGACGACGCCGAGATCCGGGACGCCGCCACCGGCCGTTTCATCGACCGCGACAAGCTCCACTACATCGACTTCGAGGGCCGCCACTTCAGCGTCAAGGGCCCGTCCATCACCCCGCGCCCGCCGCAGGGCCAGCCCCTCGTCACGGCCCTCGCCCACCAGACCGTGCCCTACCGGCTGGTGGCCCGCCAGGCCGACGTCGGTTACGTGACTCCGCGCGACGCCGAGCACGCCCGCGAGATCGTCGCGGAGATCCGCGCCGAGCAGGAGACGGCGGGCCGCGCCGGCCAACCCGTCCATGTCTTCGGCGACTTGGTGGTCTTCCTCGACGACGACCCCGCGGCGGCCACGGCCCGCCGGGAACGCCTCGACGAGGCGGCGGGGGAGCCGTACGACAGCGACGCGCGCGTCTTCGCCGGAAGCCCCGACCAACTCGCCGATCTGCTCCAGGAGTTGCAGGCGACCGGGCTGACCGGGTTCCGGCTGCGGCCCGCCGTCCTCGGCCACGACCTGCCGGCCATCACCCGCGGCCTGGTCCCCGAACTCCAGCGCCGAGACGCCTTCCGGCAGGCCTACGAGGCCGACACCCTGCGCGGACTGCTGGGCCTCGCCCGCCCCGCCAACCGCTACGCCGCCGCCTGAGACGCGAAGGACCGCAGAAGCCATGACCAAGCCGCTGAAGCAGATCCATCTGGCCGCCCACTTCCCGGGCGTCAACAACACCACCGTGTGGAGCGACCCCGAGGCCGGCAGCCACATCGAGTTCAGCTCCTTCGCCCACTTCGCGCGGACCGCCGAGCGCGCCAAGTTCGACTTCCTGTTCCTCGCCGAAGGACTCAGGCTCCGCGAACAGGGCGGCAAGATATACGACCTGGACGTCGTCGGCCGCCCCGACACCTTCACGATCCTCGCCGCGCTCGCCGCCGTCACCGACCGCCTCGGCCTGACCGGCACCATCAACTCCACCTTCAACGAGCCCTACGAAGTGGCCCGCCAGTTCGCCAGCCTCGACCACCTCTCCGGCGGCCGCTCCGCCTGGAACGTGGTCACCTCCTGGGACGCCTTCACCGGCGAGAACTTCCGCCGCGGCGGCTTCCTCCCGCAGGACGAGCGGTACTCCCGCGCCAAGGAGTTCCTCACCACGGCCACCGAGCTCTTCGACTCCTGGCACGGCGACGAGATCGTGGCCGACCAGGAAACCGGCGTCTTCCTGCGGGACGCGAAGGCCGGGGCCTTCGTCCACACCGGGCAACACTTCGACATCCACGGCCAGTTCAACGTCCCCCGCTCCCCGCAGGGCCGCCCGGTGATCTTCCAGGCGGGCGACTCCGAGGAGGGCCGCGAGTTCGCCGCCTCCGCCGCCGACGCCATCTTCAGCCGGTACGCCACCCTCAAGGACGGCCAGGCCTTCTACACGGACGTCAAGAACCGCCTCGCCAAGTACGGCCGCGGCCACCGCGACCTGCTCATCCTGCCCGCCGCCACCTTCGTGCTCGGCGACACCGACGCCGAGGCCGAGGAACTCGCGAGGGAGGTCCGCCGACAGCAGGTCAGCGGCGCCACCGCCCTCAAGCACCTGGAGTTCGTCTGGAACCGGGACCTGTCGTCGTACGACCCGGAGGGCCCGCTCCCGGACATCGACCCCGATGTCAGCGAGAACCACATCTCGAAGGGCCGCGCCCAGGTCCGCATGTACCGCGACCCGCTGGCCATCGCCCGCGAGTGGCGCGAACTGGCCGCCGCCAACAACTGGTCCATCCGCGACCTGGTCATCAACACCGGCAACCGGCAGACCTTCGTCGGCTCCCCGGAGACCGTCGCCAGGACCATCAACGACTACGTCCAGGCCGACGCGAGCGACGGCTTCATCCTCGTCCCGCACATCACCCCGACCGGCCTCGACACCTTCGCCGACAAGGTCGTCCCGCTCCTCCAGGAACAGGGCGTCTTCCGCACCGAGTACGAGGGCACGACCCTGCGCGACCACCTCGGCCTCGCCCACCCGGACCACGCGCGCGGCGAGCGGGCGGCGTCGTGAAGTTCCTCGCGATCACGTTGATCGTGCACCGCCCGGACCCGGTCACCGGCGAGCTGAAGTCGACGCACGAGCGGTTCCGTGAGGTGCTCGACAACGCCGTGCTGGCCGAGGAGCTGGGCTTCGACGGGTTCGGGGTGGGGGAGCGGCACGAGCGGCCGTTCCTCTCCTCCTCGCCGACCGTCGTCCTCAGCCATGTCGCCGCCCTGACCCGGCGCATCCGCCTGTTCACCGCGGTCACCACCCTCAGCCTGCTCGACCCCGTGCGCGCCTACGAGGACTACGCCACCCTCGACCACCTCTCCGAGGGCCGCCTCGACCTGATCATCGGCAAGGGCAACGGCGCCGCCCAGCGCGAGCTGTTCCACGTCACCCCCGAGGACCAGTGGGACCGCAACGCCGAGAGCTACGAGGTGTTCCGGCAGATCTGGCGGCAGGAGAAGGTCACCGCCGACACCCGCTTCCGGCCGCCGCTGAAGGACGCCGAGGTGTGGCCGCGGCCGTACCAGCACCCGATCCGGGTGTGGCACGGCAGCGCCACCAGCAAGGAGTCGGTGGACCTGGCCGCCCGCTACGGCGACCCGCTGTTCTCGGCGAACGTCACCCACCCCATGGAGCCGTACGCCGAGTTGATCCGGTACTACCGCGAGCGGTGGCAGCACTACGGGCACGACCCGGCGGACATCGCGGTCGGGGCCGGGACGGCCGGGCTCCTGGTGACCCGCACCTCCCAGGAGGCGCTCGACGTCTACCGGCCGCTCTTCGAGGCGAACCTGGCCTTCTTCGAGAAGGCGGGCCTGCCCGTCGTCTTCGAGACCCTGGAGGACTTCGTCGACCGCAGCTCCGCCCTGATCGGCAGCCCCGAGCAGATCATCGACAAGGTGCACCGCTACCACGAGCAGTTCGGCCACACCGTCCTCCATCTGCATGCCGACGCCTCGGGACTGACGGACACTCAGCACCGGGACTCGCTGGAGCTGTTCCAGTCCCAGGTCGCCCCCGTGCTCCGGCGCGACATCCCGGACCCGCCGTTCGCGTGGGGACCGGTACGGGAGGAGTCCGCCGATGCCTGACATCCCCCTCGGCATCCTCGACCTGGTCCCGATCTCCAGCGGCTCCACGGCCGCCGAGGCGCTGCGCAACTCCATCGACCTCGCCCGGCGCGGCGAGCAACTGGGCTACGCCCGCCACTGGTTCGCCGAGCACCACCTCAACCCCGGCGTGGCCGGCACGTCCCCGGCGGTCGTCCTCGCGCTGACGGCCGCCGCGACCTCCACGATCCGGCTCGGTTCCGGGGCCGTGCAGCTCGGCCACCGCACCGCGCTGAACACCGTCGAGGAGTTCGGCCTCATCGACGCCCTGCACCCGGGCCGCCTCGACCTGGGCGTCGGCCGCTCGGGCGGACGCCCACCGGGACAGCCGGCCGCCGAGCCGCCCGCTCCGGGGAACGCCTCCAATGGCCTCGTCATCCCACCCCGCTTCTCCTTCGAGCGCCTCCTGGGCTCACCCCGTATCGCCCTCCAGCGCACACTGCTGCTGCTCCCCGGCGCCGAATCGCAGGAGTACGCCGAGCAGATCGACGACCTCCTCGCCCTGCTGGCCGGCAGCTACCGCACCCCGGACGGCGTCGAGGCGCATGTGGTGCCGGGCGAGGGCGCCGAGGTGGAGGTGTGGATCCTGGGCAGCAGCGGCGGGACCAGCGCGCAGGTCGCGGGCGCGCGGGGCCTGCGCTTCGCCGCGAACTACCACGTCAGCCCGGCGACGGTCCTGGAAGCCGTGGACGGCTACCGGTCCTTCTTCCAGCCGTCCGACGTGCTCGACAAGCCCTACGTCAGCGTCTCCGCCGACGTCGTGGTCGCCGAGGACGAGGCCACGGCACGCGAACTGGCCACCGGCTACGGCCCGTGGGTGCGCAGCATCCGCACCGCGGAGGGCGCCATCCCGTTCCCGACCCCGGACGAGGCCCGCGCCCACCCTTGGACGGAGGCGGACCAGGAGCTGGTCCAGGACCGCCTCGACACCCAGTTCGTCGGCTCACCCGCCCAGGTCGCGGACCGTCTGGAACAGCTCCAAGAGGCCACGGACGCCGACGAGTTGCTCATCACGACCATCACTCACGGCCATGCGGACCGAGTGCGCTCCTACGAGCTGCTCGCCACCGAGTGGCGTCGACGGGGGCACTCCTTCCAGCCGAGCTGACGCTACGGCCGACCGCTACTGCATCAGCAGTGCGGCGCCACCCCAGCACGCCGCCAGGAACACGGCGAGCAGTGCGGTCGCCATCGCCTGACGCCCCTTGGCGGTGGCGACGTGAGCCGCGCCGGCGGCCCGGGAGCGTCGCATCGCGCCGAGGAAGGAGACGCAGAAGGCGGCACAGAGCACCGCGGTGATCGGCAACAGCCAGAGGATCAGGCGGAGCTGGTGCTCCAGCTCCGGGACCGTGCTGCCTTCCGTCGCAAGCATGAGCGGATCGTAGACCGCGACCGTCGCGCTACGCGAGACCCGGGGCACGCCGCGTGGCCGGCGCTCGTTTCCCTCCCCCGAAGGCAACGAGCGCCGGCCATTCCCCCGGCGCCGGACAGTGGTCCAGCCCCGCCCGTGTGCGGTCCGTACGTGCTGTCACCAGCACATGACCGCGGTTTCCCCCGAACCCCACGCGGAGTACAGGCGCACACGGACGAAGTAGCGGCGGCCCTTGACGAGACGGGCCTTGACGGTGGCGTTGTGCGGCGTTCCCCCGTCGTCCTGGCCGGCGAGGTAGCGGGGTTCCCCGTCCCGCTCCTCGAAGACCACGACCACGGTGTCGCTGTCGCCGAACGTGCCCACGCTGTACTCGCGGGTCTCCGGCGGCAGGACGCTGAAGTCCGCCTGTTCGCCCGGACCGAGCCCGAGCGGCGCCGAGCGGAACGGCACCAGCGCGGGCGGCAGTGTGGGACCGACCGACGGGTACCAGCGCTGGACGTACTCCTTGTCCGAGGGCGAGAGCGTCCCGGGCGGGGTCAGTCCCGCTCGGAACTGCTCCGGCTCCAGGATCAGCCCCGCCGAGAACGGATACTCCATGATCGACTGGGGGTCCCAGGCGGAGCCGCTCACCTCGTTGGGGTCGAGCTTGCGCAGAACGTTGAAGAACGTCTTGTCCCGGGTCCAGAAGTTCGGCGCGCCCGCCAGCTCTGCGTAGACGGCCTCGTCGTCCCAGTGGATCCCGGCGAACGGGTTCTGGTGCTCGTGGTGCATGCCCAGCGCGTGCCCGATCTCGTGCAGGGCCGTCCCGCGCTCCCCCGGCGCGGTCAGGTCCCACCCGAAGTTCATGGTGCGCTCGTGCAGTCCGACCTGGAGGGCGTCCTTGCCCACCGTCGACCAGGAGCCGTCGCCGAGCTGGAACCCGATGCGCAGTTCCGCCTCGGAACGGTCGCGCACCTCGGCGAACGTGACACCGATGCCGAGGTCCTGCCACTCCAGGAAGCACTCCCGTACGACGTCCCGCTGCTCCTCCGCGCCCACCCACGACACCCGCCGGGTCGCCCCGCTGCCGGGAACCGCGATCACCGAGGCGTCCGAGTCGCCGTCGAAGAAGTAGTAGTGCAGGACGGTGTTGTTGACCCACATCCGGCTTCCGCTGACGAGCGCGCTCAGCCGCTCGGCGGTCAACCCCGGGGCGAAGACGGGGGCCGACTGCTGCGCGAGGGAGCAGTAGCGGGAAGCCATGCGCCAAGAGTGCCGTCGGCCGCCTCCGGGCGCCTGAGTCGAGGGCTACTCAAGTCCCCGTGTATCAGGAGTGAGTACTCGGCCTCTTGTAGGTGTGATGACTTTCGAACGGGACGCGAAAACCCTGGAACTGCCCTGGCCGTTCACCGGCCGGGAGGACGAACTCGAGCTGATCCGCCGGTCGTCGTCGGCCGGTCACCACGGCATCGTGGTCACCGGCCCGGCGGGCTGCGGCAAGACCCGGCTCGTCACGGAGGCCGTCCGCGGCACCGACTGCGCCAGGGTGGCCGGGACACCCGAGACCCGGCACATCCCGTTCGCCGCGTTCGCCCATCTGCTGCCCGAGACGGTGTCCCTGCACCGGGCGGTCCAACTCCTCGCCGCCGTACGGCTGTTGCTGGTCGACGACGCCCATCTGCTCGACGACGCCTCGGCCGCGCTCGTCCACCAGCTCGCCGTGCACGGCCGTACCCGGCTGCTGGTCGTCACCACCGACGGCACCGCCGTGCCCTCGGCCGTCTCCCGGCTGTGGACCGGTGAGCTGCTGCCGCGCCTGGTGCTGGAGCCGCTGCCGCAGGAGGAGACCGCCCAGCTCGCCGCGGCCGGCGTCGGGGGCGGCCTCGAACCGCTCACCGTCAACCGGCTGCACCGGCTGTGCCGCGGCGATCTGCGGCTGCTGCGCGAGCTGCTCGGCGCGGTCCGCGAGGGCGGGCTGCTCACGCGGCTGCCCGGCACCGACGACTGGGCGTGGCGGGGGCCGGTGCCGGTGACGGCGGCCGTGCGGGAACAGGCGGCGCAGGCCCTGGAGTGCGCGGACCGCGGGACACTCGAACTCCTGGCGTTCGCCGAGCCGTTGCCGCTGCCCATGGACGGGCTCGACCTGCCCGCCCTCGAACGCCTCGAAGCCGACGAGCTGGTCCGCGTCGACGACGACGGGGCCGTGCGCCTCGCCCACCCCCTGCACGGCCCGGTGCTGCGGGCCGCGGCCGGCAGGCTGCGGGCGAGGCGGCTGGCCCGCAGGCCGGAACAGTGCACGGCGGCGCTGACCGCGGAGGCCGCCGCGCTCACGGCGAAGATCGAGCGGGGCGACGTACGGACCACGGACGCGCCCGTGGGGGAGTGGCTGGTGGCGGAGGGCCGGCCGGTCCCGGCCCGCTACGCCGCCGTACGCGCGCGGTACGCGCGGCTGCGCGGAGAGCTGCGGGAGGCGGCGGCCTGGGCGAGGGAGGGACTGCGGGAGACGGCGGCCGACCCGGCCTGCCGTACCGAACTCGCCCTGGCGGCCGCGCAGTCGGGGGAGGCGACCGGCTTCGACGCGGATGCCGACGGCGCCGTGGCGGCATGGCTGGCGGCGGCGCGGGGCGACATCGACACCGCTCGCGAAGCTGTCACCGACGCCTACGACGCCGTACGCCTCGGCGCTCCCGGTGACCGGCCGGGCACCGGTGTGTTCGCCCTGCACGCCGACGCGCTCGCCCGCGGCGACGGCCCCGCACTGGACCGGGCCGCCGAGCGGCTGGAGGAGCGTGGGTTCCTGCTGTTCGCCGCCGAGGCGCACGCGCAGGCCGTGCGCGCCCACCGCGACCCACGCGCCGCCCGCACCTCACGCACCCGCGCGGTCGCCCTCGCCCGCCGCTGCCAGGGTGCCCGCACACCGGCGCTGTCCGGGCTGGTCCTCGGCGAACTCACCGCCCGTCAGCGGCAGATCGTCACCCTCGCCGCCGCCGGACTCAGCAACCGGCAGATCGCGGAGAAGCTGACGCTGTCCATCCGTACTGTCGGCAACCACCTCTACAGCGCGTACGCCCGGCTCGGCGCGAACGACCGGGGCGCGCTGCCGTGGCTGGTGGAACTGCCCGACGCCCAGTCGGCCTGAGCCGACCCACCGACCGGCGGTCTGACCCCCGTTATCGGGGGAGGGGTCAGGCCGCCGACCTCTCTGTACACAGTCATGCGGCGCCGAACGCCGAGAACGCCCACCCCGTCGCCTGATGCGTCGCATCCGCCGGCAGCGCCGCCCGCGCATCACGCAGTGCCTCCGCCAGGGACAGCCCGCTGCTCAGCCCCTTGTGCAGCGCGAGCATCAGCGGCACCACCGCCGCGTCGTTCACGGGCGCGGTGCACGCCACCACGCCCGCCGTGCCCAGCGGCAGCAGCGCGGTGACCAGGCCGAGCAGCTCGTCCGCGCCGACCGAGGCGAAGCGGGCGGTGTCGCAGCAGGACAGGATGATCCGGTACGGGCTGCGGTCGAGGCGTTCGAAGTCGTGCACGACGATCGGACCGTCGGCCATCCGTAGCGAGGAGAACAGCGGACTGTCGGCCCGGAAGGTGCCGTGCGCGGCGATGTGCGCGAGTGCCGCCCCGTCCAGCTCCTCCAACACCCGGGGCACGCGCGCCTCGTCCGCCTCCAGCACCGTCGATCCGCCGTACCGGCCCGCCAGTTCGGGCACTTCGGCGCCCTCGGTCGCCAACCCCGGCCCGCGCACCAGCACGTGACGTCCCCCGGGTGGCGGCTCGGTCTCGTGGGCCCGCAGCCAGCTGCTCGCCGACGGCGACACGCTCAGCACCCGCTCCCGCAGCGACGGCAGCAGCGCCCACGGCACCCGGTGCAGCCGGCCCGGCGGTACGACCACGACCGGACCGGAGCCCAGATGCGCCGCCGCCGGGCCGAGCAGCAGCTCCTCCAGACGGCCACCCATGGCCTCCACCACCGGCAGCCGCGCCTCCGCCCCGGGGTGGGCGAGCCGTCGCAGCCCGGCCTGCACGTGCTCCGCCTCGGTCTCCGCCTCGGCGAGCAGTCCGGCCTCGAACCGTCGCACCCGCCCCTGCCCGCACAGCAGCACCTGAACACGCCCGTCGAGCACGGCCAGTTCGACCAGCAGCACGTCGTCCCCGAGGCGTTCCAGCAGCCTGCCGGGGTCGAAGCGGCTGCCGAAGCCGGGCGCGTCCCCGCGGATGTGCAGGGTCCTGCCACGTATCTCCCGCTCCAGACGCCGCTGTTCACGCTCCAGCGCCGGGATCGGCCGGCCCTCCATACGGGCGGCCTCCGCGCGGGCCGCGATCTCCCGGAACGCCGTCAGATCGCCGAGCAGCTCCGGGTCGGCCGGCGGGCGGGTCGGCGGCGCCGCCAGCGCGGTCGCCCGCCAGCGCTCGCTCCACACAAGGAGCCGGCGCGGATGGCCCGAGTCGAGGCTGGCCCGCTGCGCCAACGCGGCGAGTTCCGCGCCCTGTTCGGTGGCCCGGGCCCGCAACTCCGAGGCGCCCAGCGTCATCCGGTGATCGTCGAGCACGTCCAGGCCCCGGCGACAGGCCTCCAGCACGCCCCGTTGCGACCCGGCCGCCCTGGCCCGCAGCGCCTGTGCCGCCCAGCCGGTCATCCGCGCCAGCGGCGGACCGCTGTGCCGGCTGCGGGCGGCGACGGCCAGATGCCGCTCCGCGTCCGCAGTCCAGCCCAGGCGCAGCGCGATCCGGCCCGCGAGCAGCGACGCCTCCGGCGCGGCCGGCGCGCCGAACCCGGCGAGCCGTTCGGCTACCTCGGCCGCGTCGGCGACCAGCCGTCCCGAGCCGCGCCCGGCGGCGAGCCGCGCCTCGACCAGCACCAGCCGGGCGTGCGTCTCCCACCAAGGCCGCCGCTGTGCGGCGAACAGCCGCACCGCGAGCGCCGCGCGCGCGATAGCGGTGTGCGGATCGCCCGCGCGACGGGCCGCCCGCGCCGCGGCCAGCAGGAGTTCGGCCTTGAGGGTGGACTGTCCGCCGATCCCGTCGAGCACGGCGATCGCCGCGTCCGCCTCGGCCAGCGCCTCCGGCGCGAGACCGGCCGCCATCAGCACCTCGCAGCGCCGGATGTAGAGCATGAACGAGGGCGTGTCGAGCTTGGCGTACCGGTCCCCGGCCTCGTCGAACAGCCGCAGCGCCGCCGGGATGTCGCCGGACCGGAAGGCGGCGAGCCCCCGGCTCTCCACCCCGTCCGCCTTGTCGTGCTCCTGGCCCGTGGTGTCGAACAGCGACTCGGCCGCCGCGAAGTCCGCCTCGGCCCGCTCCACCGCACCGACCGCCAGATGCACGGTCGCGCGCAGCGTCAGCGCCCGCGCCGTCCAGATCACGTCGTCCATCTGTCGCAGCACGGGAATCGCCCGGCGTACGTCCTCCAGCGACTCCCGGTGCCGGCCGAGCACCCATGAGGCGTAGGCGCGCCGGTACAGCACCCGGGCGCGGGTGTGCCCGCTGCTCACCGTGACGCCCCGCTCCAGCGCGTCCAGGCCCTGCCGGGTGCGGCCCGCGGTCACCAGCGCCACGCCGAGCGCGGCCAGCACGTCGCCCTCCCGGTCGGTCGACTCGGCGCGTACGGCGAGATCGCGGGCGCGCCGCAGATGGTGCAGGGCGAGCTTCATGTCGCCCCAGTCGCGCTGCCAGATGCCGATCACCTGGTGGGCCACGGAGGCGTGCAGCGGTGAGGGAGCGGAGCCGAGTACTTCCTCTGCCCTCGCCACCGCCTGCTTGGGCGCGGCGAACACCATGGGCAGCAGTTCGAGAACCGAGTCGCTTCCCGCTGTCACTCCACGGATGGTAGTGCTCCGGGTCGGGTGCCACACAGGTTTGGCGCTGTATCAATCGCCGGCCCCGAGACTCTGACTGACGACCGTCGCTCAAGTGGGAGGACACGCCATGGCACCTCAGCGATTCCCGGAGCAGTTCGACCAGATCCAGCGCTCGATGCCCGACGTCCCCCTCGCGATGGGACCGGACGACGCGGCCGAGTTCATCTACGAGAAGGGTGTGGTCCTCGCCCGGGACGGTGAGGAGGCGGCTCTCGTCGAGAACACCGTCCGCGACCACTTCACCGCGGCCACCGGCCTCAGCGGCGACCAGGTCCGCCGCGCGGGCCCGGAGACCAACCGCTCGGGCATCACCCGCATCCAGGTCGGCGACCCCGGCCACGGCGACCGCCGCGCCGACCGTGCCGTGGCCAACGCCCTGCGCGCCATGCGCGAACCCGAGGGGCGCGCCGGACGCCGGCTCGTCAGCCGCAACCACGTGGTGTCCATCGCGGTCAACTCCTGTCCCGGCGACGAGCCCGTGCCCGCCCCCCTCACCGGCGGCACCAACCCGGCCCCCGCGGAGGCCGGTTACGACGCCGGCACCGCGGTCGGCGTCCTCGTCATCGACAACGGCCTCACCCACGACCACACCCTGGTCCCGCTGCTCTCGCACGTCCAGGGCGATCTGCACGGCACCGAGACCGACGACCAGGGCAACCTCAAGATCTACGTCGGGCACGGCACGTTCATCGCGGGCATCCTCGCGGCCGTGGCGCCCAACACGAACATCACCGTGCGCAACACCCTCAACGACGCCGGCGCGATCCTCGAATCCGACTTCGGCGAGGCCCTGTTCGCCGCCGTCGACCGGGACGGCTGGCCCGACATCATCAGCCTGTCCGCCGGCACCTCCAACGGCCGCACCGACGGCCTGCTCGGCGTGGACGCCTTCATGCGGGAACTGCGGCAGCAGCGCACCCTGTTGGTCGCCGCGGCCGGCAACAACGCCAGCGCGACGCCCTTCTGGCCCGCCGCCTACGCCTCCCTGCCCGACTACGCCGACAGCGTCCTGTCGATCGGCGCCCTGCGCACCGACGGCGACCACGGCGCCTGCTTCAGCAACCACGGCTCCTGGGTCAACGCCTACGCCCCCGGCGAGCGCCTCACCAGCACCCTCACCGGCTTCGACGCGCCGATCCCGTACGTCTACCAGCACTCCACCTACGACGCCTGCCGCTTCAACTTCACCTACCTCTGCACCTGCCAACACCCCCGCCACACGGGCGTGTTGAGCGACGACGGCAGCTCCGCCAAGCCGGACCAGGTGATGTTCGACGGGTACGCGCACTGGAGCGGCACCTCCTTCGCCACCCCGGCCGCCGCCGCCCTGGTCGCGGCCCACATGACCGCCCACAAGGAGACCGACCCGCGAGCCGCGCGGGGGCAACTGCTCGCCGCCAACACCGAGTTCGCGGAAGTGCGCGGGGCGCACGTACCGGCGCTCATTCCGCCCACCTGGCGCCAGGGGACGGTCGTACAGCTCCCTCCTGGGGCATGAGGGCCGAACTCGCCCCCTCCACGGCGTACGATGACTTGCCGTACACGAGGGGTGGGGACGTGGACCGAGCAGATGTCGGCGCGCTGGTCCAGTCCGCCGTCGACGGCGACGCGGCGGCCTGGAAGGCGCTCGTGGAAGGGCTGAGCCCGCTGGTGTGGTCCGTGGTGCGCGCGCACCGGCTCAGCGACGCCGACGCGCACGAGGTGTACCAGACCGTGTGGTTCCGCTTCGCCCAGCACCTCGGCCGCATCCGTGAACCGCAGAAGGCGGGTGCGTGGCTGGCCAGCACCGCGCGGCACGAGTGCCTGAAGGTGCTGAAGAGCTTAAGGCGGCTGACGCCCACCGACGATCCGCAGCTGCTCGACCGGGTCAGCGAGGACCGTACGCCGGAGCAGTCCCTCCTCGACTCCGAGGAGGCGGCCGTGGAGAGCGAGCGCGTCCGGCATCTGTGGCAGGAGTTCGAGGAACTCGGCGAGCGGTGCAGGCAGTTGCTGCGCATCCTGATGGCGTCGCCGCCGCCGAGCTACCAGGAGGTGTCCGCCGCGCTGGGCATCGCGGTGGGCAGCATCGGACCGCTGCGCCAGCGCTGTCTGCGCCGGCTGCGGGCCCGACTCGAGGCACGGGGGGCGGTGTGAGGGACGAGATGGACGACGACGAGACGTTCGACGAGGCCTACGACGGTCAGGACGCCGACGCGGACCTGCTGGAGGAGGAGCTCCGCAGGGCCGCCGGCATCCTCGACCCGGTACCGGCCCAGCTGCGGCAGATCGCCGTGGAGGCCTATGCCTTACATGACCTCGACGCCCGGATCGCCGAGCTGACCTTCGACTCGGTCGTGGACGCCATCCCCGTCAGGGGAGCCACGGACGTGCCGCGGATGCTCACCTTCCGCGCGGGTGAGGTCACCGTGGACGTGGAGGTCACGGGGGAGGGCCTGATGGGGCAGGTGCTGCCGCCCCAGCAGGCGTCGGTCGAGGTGCTCAGCGGGCCGCAGACCGGGGCCCCGCTGACCACCGACGCCATGGGGCGCTTCACCTACGGCGGACCGCCCGCCGGCCCCTTCGCACTGCGGCTGCGGACCGGCGGCGAGGCGATCGTCACCGACTGGCTGACGGTCTGACTCATCCCCAGGTGACGGGCAGGGACTGCGGTCCGCGGATCATCGTCTTGCGGCGCCAGGCCACCTGGTCGGCCGGGACCGCGAGCCGCAGCCCGGGCAACCGGTCCAGGAGCGTGCCGACCATGAGCTCGATCTGGAGCCGCGCCAGCACCGCGCCCGTGCAGTAGTGCGGGCCGTTGCCGAAGGACAGGTGCGGGTTGGGGTCCCGGTCGAGGTCGATGCGGTCCGGGTCGGGGAAGACGTCCGGGTCACGGTTGGCGGCCAGATAGGAGACGTACACCGGGTCGCCCGCGCGGATCAGCTGCCCGCCCACCTCGACGTCCTCCAGGGCGATCCGGGCGAGCCCGACCGCCGTGCGGTGCGGGACGTAGCGCATGAGCTCGTCCAGGGCGGTCGCCCGCGCCTCGGGCTGGTGCCGCATGCGCTCCATCAGCTCGGGGCGCGTCAGCAGCAGGTACAGCGTCTGGCCGCAGTTGTGGGTGACCGCCTCGCCGCCGATCTGCAAGGGCGCGGCCAGCCCGACCGCCTCCGCCTCGCTGATCTCGCCCCGCCGCAGGGCCGCGCCGATCAGCGAGTACACGTCGTCGCCGGCACTGTCCGCGCGGGCCCGGACGGTGTCCGCGATCCAGCCAAACATGCCCTTCTTGGCCTCGGCGGACGCCTCGGCCCCGCCCTTGATGGAGACGATCTGCGCCGCCCAGGCGTGCATCTGGGGCCGGTCGGCGGCGGGCACCCCCATGACCTCGCAGATCAGGGTCACCGGGAAGGGTTCGAGGACCCGCTCGACGAGATCGGCGGGCGGACCGTCCCGTACGATCCCCGCCACCAGCGGGTCGAGGAGCTCCTGCGCGCGAGGCCGCAGCCGCTTCATCGCGCTGACCGTGAACGCTCCGGCCACGGCCTTGCGCAGCCGGTTGTGGTCGGGCTGGTCGGCCCAGGCGGGGGAGCCCGGCTGCGGGCTGAAGTGCGGGGCGAGCCGGGTGACTTGGCGGTCCATGCCGGCGGTGCGGCTGAACCGCGGATCGTTGGTGATCTGCCGGACGTCCTCGTAGCGGGTGGCGAGCCACGCCCACCCCACTCCGAACGGCAGCCGGATCCGGGTCAGCGGCCCCTCCCGCATCAGCTCCGCCAGCACCGGGTCGAACTCCGTCCCGGCCAGGTCGAGTGCGGGCCACTCCCGTACGGGAGGGCCGGTCAGCGTGGTGGTCTCCTCGGTCATGCCCTCCACCCTCACCGCGCTACGGCCGGGTGTCGCGCGGGAGTGCTCCAGCCGGAGGTCAGCCGGACACGGCGTCGACGAGCGCCGCGAGCGCCGAGGCGAGCCGCTCAAGGCCGGGACCGGCGGGCCCGCCCGGCTCGGTCATGTACGTGTCCCGCCGGATCTCCACCATCAGCGCGGAGACCCGCGGATCACGTCCGTAGAACGCGAGGGGCACGTACGTCCCGCTGAACGGACTGTCCACCCCCGTCTCCCCGAAGGCCTTCCGCGCCGCGGCGAGCAGCTCCGGCGGCGTGTGGAAGGCGTCCGTGCCGAGGCAGACGGGCGGTCGCGGACCGTCGCCATGCAGCTCGTAGGGCAGGGCCGCGCTGGGATAGGAGTGCACGTCGACGATCACGGCCCGTCCGGCCGCGGCCAGCCGCTCGGCGACGGCCTCGGTCATGGCCCGCGCGTACGGCCGGAAGTACCGCGCGAGCAGCGGCTCGGGGTCGGTGTCCGCGGGCCGCAGCACCTTCCGGTCGGTGGTTCGCGTGTACACGGCGCCCATCCCGACGGCGAGCATCTCCTCCCGCTCGTCCGGGAACCGCTCGGGATCGACGACCAGCCGCGACAGCCGGTTCACGAACCGCCACGGCGTCACCGCCGACAGCCCGGCCGCCCGCTCGGCCAGCTCCGCGGTGTGCGCGTCGACGATGTGGTCCAGCTCCCGCTCCAGCGCGGCGTCGTCCAGCACGATGCCCGCGCGCACGTCGGCCGGTATCCCCCGCGCGGAATGCGGCACATGCAGGATCACGGGGGAGCGGGCCGCGCCGGTCCGGAGCACGAAGGGCGATGCGGCGAAGGACATGCGGCTGCTCCAGGGGCGTCGCGGACGGTGTGGAGCACGATCACACCATGCTCGGCGAGGAGGCGTTGACGCACTGGACCTGGACGTCCAGGAGGGAGTGCCGGCATTCGTGGGTGGGGACGGTGTCGACGAGTACCTGGTAGGTGACCGTTGTCCCGGAACCGAGGCGCCCGGGGCCTATGCGCAGCTCGGCGTCGCGCACCCGGGCCGGTGGCGCCTGGGCGTCGCTGGGCTCGGACGCGGTCGTCGTCAGCTTCGCGTACGGCACGGCGAGCCGGATGCGGAACGGCTCGCCGCGGTCGAAGGCGCTGCTGGCTATGTCCCGCCGCCCGGGGTTGGTGAGCACCACCGTGACCATGTGCGGGTCGGCCAGCGGGGTGCCGTTGTGGCTGATGACCAGGCTCCCGTCGTGGACGCCCGGGACCAGCGGGGCGCAGGTGACCGTGTAGGTGAGCCGGTGCCGGGGGTGTGCCACGTGCAGGACGGCCCAGATCCCGAACCAGCCGACGACGACGGTGGCGACGACCCCGGCCGCGGCCACCACGGTGTCCGCCGCGTAGAACGAGTCGGACGCGGTGGTCTGAGCGGACAAGACGTCGTACACGGGCAGCCCCCCTGGCCGGTCGGTCGGTCAGCTTCGGTGCGGGCGGTCGTCGCCGGCCGCTCGGAGAAACGCGCGCCACCCCTGTGGCGTGAAGGCCAGCACCGGCAGGCCGGTGTCCTTGGAGTCCCGGACCGCGACCGCCCCCTCGATGAGGGCGACCTCGACGCATGCTCCGTTGCCCGCGCTGTAGCTGCTCTTGTGCCATATGGCGTGCGGGTTCATGAGTCCTGCATCTCCCTTGTGATCTGTTCCAGGAGGACGGCCGCTTCCTGCGGGTCCGGAGCCGCGGCCCGGAGCAGGTCGAAGGTCTGGATGAAGGAGCGGACGTCGCGTTCCTTCTCCAGATAGACGTTGCCTGCCATGGAGTTGACGTAGACGACCGTGGGGGTGTGCGGTTCGAATTCCAGGAGGGAGAAGGCGCCGGACAGGGCCGCGTGGGCGCCCTTGGACGTCGGCATGATCTGGAGGGTGACGTTGGGCAGGGCGGTGACCTCCGCGAGGTGGCGCAGCTGGGCGGTCATGACCTCCTTGCCGCCGACGGGCCGGCGCAGCGCGCTCTCCTCCATCACCACCCACAGCTCCAGCGGGTCGGGCTGCCGGGTGAGCAGCGCCTGACGCTCCTTGCGGAAGCGCACCAACTGGTCCGTCTCGTCGGGCCGGTTGGGCTGGAACGCGGCGATCACCGCATGCGCGTAGTCCTCGGTCTGGAGCAGGCCGTGCACCACCATCGACTCGTAGGACCTCAGGACCTGGGCGTCGGCCTCCAGGCCCGCGTAGGTGGCCATGCCCGAGGGCAGCACGTCGCCGTAGTGGGCCCACCAGCCCTGCTGCTGCGCGTCCTTGTGGATCTGCATCACGGTCTCGATGCGCTGCGGGTCGGCGATCCCGTACCACTCCAGCAGGTCGCGCACGTCCCGGGCCTTGATCGGCGCCTGGCCCGTCTCCACCCGGCTGATCTTCGACATCGAGCACTCCAGGTGGGTGGCGGCATCCTCGATCCGCCTGCCCGCCTGTTCTCGCAAGCGCCGCAGCTCCGCGCCGAGTTGACGCCGTCGTACCGTGGGCCCCCCTGCCGTGGCCATCGCCTCACCCCTCGCAATCGGCGCCGCGGAGTATTGCTCGACGCAATTGTGCCTCGCACTGAACGTACTTGTACCCGCGAGGAGTTGAGTCGAGACATGTGGCGCACGCAATTGCGTACCGGAAGTCTCTTGGCCGTACGGGCGGGCCTCCACGGACAGACGTCCGCCCCGGCCGGGCAGCTGCCGACCGGGGCGGACGTCGTTCAGCGGGGGTGCGTCAGCTCAGGGACGCCAGCGCCTCGTTCCACGTGGTGGACGGGCGCATGACCGCCGCGGCCTTCGCCGGGTCGGGCTGGTAGTAGCCGCCGATGTCGGCCGGCCGGCCCTGGACGGCGTTCAGCTCGTCGACGATCTTCTGCTCGTTGGCGGCGAGCGTCTCGGCGAGCGGCGCGAAGGCCTTCGCCAGGTCGGCGTCGTCGGTCTGGGCCGCCAGCTCCTGCGCCCAGTACAGGGACAGGAAGAAGTGGCTGCCGCGGTTGTCGATGCCGCCGACGCGACGGGTCGGGGACTTGTCCTCGTTGAGGAAGGTCGCCGTGGCGCGGTCCAGGGTGTCGGCGAGGACCTTGGCCTTGGGGTTGTTCGTGGCCGTCGCGTACTGCTCCAGGGACGGGACCAGCGCGAAGAACTCGCCGAGGGAGTCCCAGCGCAGGTAGTTCTCCTTGACCAGCTGCTGGACGTGCTTCGGCGCGGAGCCGCCGGCGCCGGTCTCGAACAGGCCGCCGCCCGCCATCAGCGGGACGACCGACAGCATCTTGGCGCTGGTGCCCAGCTCCAGGATCGGGAAGAGGTCGGTCAGGTAGTCGCGGAGCACGTTGCCGGTGACGGAGATGGTGTTCTCGCCGCGGCGGATGCGCTCGACGGAGAGCTTGGTGGCCTCGACCGGGGCGAGGATGCGGATGTCCAGGCCCTCGGTGTCGTGCTCCGGCAGGTACGCGTTGACCTTGGCGATCAGGTTGGCGTCGTGCGCGCGGGTCTCGTCCAGCCAGAACACGGCCGGGTCGCCGGTGGCGCGGGCGCGGGTGACGGCCAGCTTCACCCAGTCCTTGATCGGCGCGTCCTTGGTCTGGCAGGCGCGGAAGATGTCGCCCTCGGCGACCGGCTGCTCGATGAGCACGTTGCCGGCCTGGTCGACCAGACGGACCGTACCGGCCGCCTTGATCTCGAAGGTCTTGTCGTGCGAGCCGTACTCCTCGGCCTTCTGCGCCATGAGGCCGACGTTCGGGACGGAGCCCATGGTCGACGGGTCGTAGGCGCCGTGCGCGCGGCAGTCCTCGATCACGGCCTGGTAGACACCGGCGTACGAGGAGTCCGGGAGCACCGCGAGGGTGTCGGCCTCCTGGCCGTCCGGGCCCCACATGTGGCCGGAGGTGCGGATCATGGCCGGCATCGAGGCGTCGACGATGACGTCGGACGGCACGTGCAGGTTGGTGATGCCCTTGTCGGAGTCGACCATCGCCAGGGCCGGGCCCTCGGCGAGCTCGGCGTCGAAGGAGGCCTTGATCTCCTCGCCGAAGTGCGGGAGCGTCTCCAGGCCCTTGTAGATGCCGCCCAGACCGTCGTTCGGGGACAGACCGGCGCCGGCGAGGACCTCGCCGTACTTCGCGAACGTCTTCGGGAAGAACGCGCGCACCACGTGACCGAAGATGATCGGGTCGGAGACCTTCATCATCGTGGCCTTCAGGTGCACGGAGAACAGCACGCCCTGGGCCTTGGCCTCGGCGATCTGCGCGGTGAGGAACTCGCGCAGCGCGGCCACGTGCAGCACGGACGCGTCGACGACCTCGCCCTCCAGGACCGGTACGGACTCGCGCAGCACCGTGGTGGCGCCGTCCTCGGCGACCAGCTCGATCCGCAGCGAGCCGGCCTCGGAGATCACGACGGACTTCTCGGTGGAGCGGAAGTCGTTCTGCCCCATGGTCGCGACGTTGGTCTTGGAGTCCGAGGACCAGGCGCCCATGCGGTGCGGGTGCGTCTTGGCGTAGTTCTTGACCGAGGCGGGGGCGCGGCGGTCGGAGTTGCCCTCACGCAGGACCGGGTTCACGGCGGAACCCTTGATCTTGTCGTAGCGGGCCTGGATGTCCCGCTCCTCGTCGGTCTTCGGGTCGTCCGGGTAGGCCGGCAGCGCGTAGCCCTGCGCCTGCAACTCGGCGATCGCGGCCTTCAGCTGCGGGATCGAGGCCGAGATGTTCGGCAGCTTGATGATGTTGGCCTCGGGCGTCTTCGCCAGCTCGCCCAGCTCGTGCAGGGCGTCCGGGATGCGCTGGTCCTCGGTCAGGTACTCCGGGAACACCGCGATGATGCGGCCGGCCAGCGAGATGTCCCGCGTCTCCACGGCGACACCCGCCTGCGAGGCGTACGCCTGGACCACCGGCAGGAAGGAATACGTCGCCAGGGCCGGGGCCTCGTCAGTGTGCGTATAGATGATGGTCGAGTCAGTCACCGGGTGCTCCGCTCCACGTCTGCAACATTGCTCGACATCAAGATATCTCGTGACCGAGCCCGGCTCGACAGGGGTCCTCGCACGCGCTGTCGGATTTCGTGTGCCTTCTCATGCAACCCGAACGCCCGATCTTGAGTGATGGAGGGTGATCACACCCATTCGGCGGCCGGACCGACCACCCGGCCGCCCGAGCGAAAGCGGACCATGAGATATCGCACCAGAGTGACGGCACCCGCCGCCCTGATCGGTACCGCCGCGGCCCTGACCATCGGGGGAGCCCCGGCGCAGGCCGCCGCCAGGAGCGGCGTCGCGGGCCCGGAGACCCTGGGGGACCCCGTCTACCCGGCCCTCGGCAACGACGGCTACCGCGTGTCGTCCTACCACCTGGACCTCGCCTACGACGCCACGACCAGGCTCGTCGACGCCACCGTCACCCTGCGGATCACCACCACCGAGGCCCTGACCCGCTTCTCCCTGGACGCGCTCGGCCTGGACATACGCACGGTGACCGTGGGCGGACGGGCCGCCGCCTTCGAGCAGGCGGAGGAGAAGCTGCGGATCACCCCGGCCCGCTGTCTGCCCGCCCGCTGCCGGGCCACGGTCACCGTGACGTACTCCGCGGACCCGCGCCGCACCCTCGCGCACACCGCCTGGGTGCCCACCCCGGACGGCTTCGCGGTCTGCCCCCAGCCGAACTCGGCGCACACCGTCTTCCCGTGCAACGACCACCCGGTGGACAAGGCGGACTTCACCTTCCGTCTCACCGTCCCGGCAGGCCTGAAGGGCGTCGCGAACGGCTCCCTGACGGGTACCGAGGACCTCGGCGACGGGCGCACCGCGTACAGCTACCGCTCCCGGGAGCCGATAGCCACCGAGCTGGTCCAGGTCACGGTCGGCGACTACGTGGTCAAGGACCGGCAGGGCCCGAACGGCCTGCCGCTGCGGGACGTCGTCCCCGTCGCCCGCGCCGAGGCCCTGGAGCCCGCGCTCGCCCTCACCCCGAACCTGGTGAGCTGGATCGAGCAGCGGCTCGGCGCCTACCCCTTCGAGACGTACGGCCTGCTGCCGTGCAACAACGACTCCTCGACGGCCTTCGACTTCACGGGCCTGGAGACCCAGACCCTGACCCTCTACAAGCCGAACTACCTGCTCCAGGCCGAGCCGAAGATCGGCTCGCACATGATGCACGAGCTGGTCCACTCCTACTTCGGCAACAGTGTCAGCCCCGCCACCTGGGCCGACCTGTGGATCAACGAGGGCCACGCCGACTTCTACGGGCTGCTCTACCGCTACGAGCGCGGCTGGGCCGACTCGATCGGCCTGACCACCATGGAAGCCCGGATGAAGGACACCTACGCCAAGGGCGACCTGTGGCGTCAGTCCTCCGGCCCGGTCGCGGCCCCCAACGAGGCCAACCTCTTCGACAACCAGCGCTACCTCGGCGGCGTCCTCGTCCTGTACGCGCTGCGCCAGCAGGTCGGCGAGACGGTGTTCGCCTCGATCGAGCGCACCTTCCTCGACCGCTTCCGCAACTCCTCGGCGTCGACCGCCGACTACATCGCCGTCGCCTCCGAGATCTCCGGCCAGGACCAGTCCGGCTTCCTGCGGGAGTGGCTCTACGGCACGAAGACCCCGCGCATGCCCGGCCACCCTGACTGGACGGTCACGCCGGTGACCTCGTCCCTGCGCCGCCCGCAGAGCCGGCCGAGCGGCCACCACGACAACTCGGCCACGCTCTGAGACGTCGCGTCAGTCGAGGCGGGCGGCGGTGACCTCGCCCGCCTCTTCGGCGACCCGCTGCTGCGGGATCGTCACCGACCCCTGCTGGAGGGCCACCGTCCGTGCGGGCGCCGGGATGCGGATGCCCTCCTGGCGGTAGCGCTTGTGGAGTTGCTTGATGAACTCGTGCTTGATGCGGAACTGGTCGCTGAACTCGCCGACGCCGAGGATCACGGTGAAGCCGATACGGGAGTCGCCGAAGGTGTGGAAGCGGACCAGCGGTTCGTGTTCCGGGACGGCGCCCTCGACCTGCGTCATCACCTCGGTGACGACCTCGCAGGTGACCCGCTCGACCTGCTCCAGGTCACTGTCGTAGGCGACACCGACCTGGACGAGGATCGTCAACTGCTGCTCGGGACGCATGAAGTTGGTCATGTTCGACTTGGCGAGCTCGCCGTTGGGGATGACGACCAGGTTGTTGGAGAGGGCGCGCACGGTCGTCTGACGCCAGTTGATGTCCTCGACATAGCCCTCCTCGCCGCTGCTCAGCCGGATGTAGTCGCCGGGCTGGACGGTCTTGGAGGCGAGGATGTGGATGCCCGCGAAGAGGTTGGCGAGGGTGTCCTGGAGGGCGAGGGCGACCGCCAGACCGCCGACGCCGAGGGCGGTGAGCATCGGCGCTATCGAGATGCCCAGCGTCTGGAGCACCACCAGGAAGCCGATGGCCAGGACCAGCACCCGGGTGATGTTCACGAAGATCGTGGCCGAGCCGGCGACCCCGGAGCGGGACTGCGTGACCGTCCGCACCAGACCGGCCACCAGCCGGGCCGCCGCGACCGTGACCACGAAGATCATCACTACGGTCAGCACGTTGTTGGTGTTGCGCTGGAACCCGGACCGCAGCGGCAGCGCGGCCGCCGCGATGGCGATCCCGCCGACGATCGCACCCCAGGGCACCACCGTCCGCAGCGCGGCCACGATGACGTCGTCACCGGTCCACTTGGTGCGGTCGGCGTGCTTGCCGAGCCACTTGAGCACCATGCGCAGCAGGAACGCCGCCACCAAGCCCGCGACCACGGGGATTCCGGCGACGACCAGGTCGTCCATGGTGAGATCCCGTTGAAATGCCGTCACGTTGCCACCTGTTCGAGTTGCTGGATGTGCGCTCGCGCCGACCGCGCGGGTTCCGTGGTCGACGCGACCGCTCATCCTGCCGTATCGGGCACAGGAGTTCGTAGCCGGTGCGGGGCCGGACGGCGGGGTTTCAGACGATGCCCTCGGCCAGTTCGGCCTGTTCCTGGTCGGAGTAGGCGGCGGTGGTGGGAGTTCCGTACGAACGACGGGCGGCGTACCACCACACCGTGGCCAGGATCAGTACGACGGCCAGGGCGACGGACGCGTAGTTCATCGTGTCGACCGTCACCGGCGAGGACTGCGGCAGGCAGAACAGGACCGTCACGAACGCCACCCACGTCACCGCCGTCCAGCCGATCGGCCTGCTCCACCTGCCGAGGCTCCACGGACCCGGCTGAAAACGGTCCCCGGCGCGCAGCCGCAGCAGCACGGGAATGGCGTACGCCGGGGTGATGCCGATGACGTTGATGGCGGTCACCGCGCCGTACGCCGTCGCCGAGTACAGGGAGGGCAGCGCGAGCAGACCCGCGACCACCACCGACAGCCACACCGCCGCGACCGGTGTCTGGGTGCGGGCGCTGACCTTGCGCCACAGCCCGGAGCCCGGCAGCGCCCCGTCCCGGCTGAACGCGAACACCATGCGGCTGGCGGCGGCCACCTCGGCGTTGCCGCAGAACAGCTGGGCGACGATGACCACGACGAGCAGCGCGCTCGCCCCGTCCGTGCCGAGGCCGTCGAGGAGGATCTGCGCGGGCGGCACCCCGGTGTCGGTGGCCCGCGTGGCGTCGTAGTCCTGGATGGCGAAGGTCAGCCCCATGAGCAGGACGAAGCCGGCGATCCAGGAGACCCAGATGGAGCGCACGATGCCGCGCGCGGCCGACACCGACGCGTTGGAGGTCTCCTCGGACAGATGGGCCGAGGCGTCGTAGCCGGAGAAGGTGTACTGGGCGAGCAGGAGGCCGATCGCCGCCACGTACAAGGGACTTGACCAGCCGGTGTCGTTGACGAACTCGGTGAAGACGAAGGACGGCGACTGGTGGTGGTCGGGCACGATCGCCAACGCGCCGACGATCAGGGCGACACCGGCCAGGTGCCACCAGACGCTGACGGAGTTGAGCAGGCTGACCAGCCGGACACCGAACAGGTTCAGCACGGCGTGCAGCAGCAGGATCACCACGAAGATCAGCATCGTCTTCTCCGGTGTCGGCTCGAAGCCCCACTGGAGGTTCATGAACGCCCCGGTGAACAGGGCCGCCCCGTAGTCGATGCCGGCGATCGCGCCCAGCAGGCCCAGCAGGTTGAGCCAGCCGGTGTACCAGCCCCAGCGGCGCCCGCCGAGCCGGTCGGCCATGTAGTACAGGGCGCCGGAGGTCGGATAGGCGCTGGTGACCTCGGCGAGCGCGAGGCCCACGCAGAGCACGAACAGGCCGACGCCCGCCCAGCCCCACAGCATCACCGCGGGGCCGCCCGCGCCGAGGCCGAAGCCGTACAGGGTCATGCAGCCGGACAGGATCGAGATCACCGAGAAGCTGATCGCGAAGTTGCCGAAGCCGCCCATGCGGCGGGCGAGGACGGGCCGGTAGCCGAGTTCCCGCAGGCGTTGTTCCTCGTCGTGCGGTGTCGACGGACCGTTGCTGGTACGGGACATGCGGAAACCTCCGGAAGAGGACGGGGTGGTGGGGGGTCACGCGGGGCGGCAGCGCGCCCGGGCCTGGAGGAACACCTCCAGGGCCTGCCCGCGGTCACCGGGTTCGGGGCTGCGGTACGCCCAGGGCAGGGGCGTCCAGTACGGGCCGAGCGCGTCGAACACCCGGGCCGCCTCCGGGAATTGGAGCGCGCCCCACAGGGCGTGCGCGAGATGGTTCAGGTCCAGCGGGGAGCGCTCGGCTTCGAAGGTCTGCTCGAACCAGGCGTACCGCGCCCGCTGTGCCTCCCGGGTGGCGTCCTCGGCGACCCAGTGCAGGTCGAGCGCGGCGTCGCGGCCGCCGGAGCGCCGGTAGCGTTCGACCCGGACGTACAGCGGCAGGACGTGCAGCGCCGAGCCCGGCGGCGCGGTGTCGGCGGCCCAGTGGGCGTAGCCGACCGCCTCCGCGAGCCGGCCCGAGGTGCCGTGCTCGTAGAGGAACTGGAGCATCCGGTGGTGGGCCTCGCGGTTGTACGGGTCCCGCTTATCGGCCTCCGCCAGCAGGCCCCACGGCCCCGGCGGCAGCATCGGCCCGGGCGGTGCCAGCCGGTGCTCCTCCCAGCGCCGCTCCCGGTCGAGCCGGGCCAGCGCCAGCAGGCACACCCACGGGACCGGGTCCTGGGGTGCCGCCTGGGTCGCCGTGTGGCTCGCCTGCCAGGCCTCCCGCCACAGGTCGAGGGTCCGGGCGTGCTGCTCGCGGTGGGCGCGCAACGCCCGCTCGACGGCGACCCTGGCCCGCATGACCGTGCCCGGGACGCTGTACGGCTCCTCCGCCAGCCAGGTCCGCACCACGTCGGTGCCCGCGGCGGCCGCGGCGAGGACCTGGGTGCGTTGCGTCCACTGCCACCAGGCCGTCGTCTCGCCGAGCAGCCGGCGCATCGACATCCAGCGTCCGGTGCGCACCTCCTGGAGGGTGGCCCGCAGGGCGGCGTCGTGGCCGGCGGGGTCGTAGCCGGGGCGTGCTCCTTCTCTGGCCATCAGCCGTCCGTCCCGGTCGGCGGACGGGGCGGGACGGCAGGGTGGAGTAACAACAGCCCTCCTCCGGGCGGCGGTCGAGGAGCTCGTGCCGGTCGGCGGCCACTATAGAGGCGGTGGTTCCGCATCTCCTCCGGTTTCCCGATCTCTTCGAACTCCGTTGATCTGAAAGGGAGTTGAGGGTCACGGTGGTTGAAGATTCACCGACGGCTGAGGTCGCTTGACGCGGTGCGGCGGGCGGCGGCAGGCTGGCGCCGTGGTGATCGCCGAGGGAGGGGCTCGATGACCGGTCCGGTGTTGGCCGTCGACCAGGGCACGTCCGGCACCAAGGCGCTCGTCGTCTGCCCCGAACGCGGAGTGATCGGGACCGGGTTCGCCGAGGTGCGCCCGCGGTACCTGTCCGGCGGTCTCGTCGAGGTGGACCCCGAGGAGCTGTACGCGTCCGTCGTCGAGGCGGGCCGGCGCGCCCTCGCCGAGGCCCGCGAACCCGTGGTGGCGCTCGGTCTGGCCAACCAGGGCGAGACCGTACTCGCCTGGGACCCCGCCACCGGCCGCCCGCTCACCACGGCCCTCGTCTGGCAGGACCGCCGCGCCGAGAGCGTCTGCGCGGAACTCGCCCCGCACGCCGACGAGTTGCGCGCACTGACCGGCCTGCCGCTCGACCCGTACTTCGCCGCCCCCAAGATGGCGTGGATCCGCCGTCACCTGACCCGCGAGGGCGTCGTCACCACCACCGACGCCTGGCTCGTCCACCGCCTCACCGGCGCCTACGTCACCGACGCGGCGACCGCGAGCCGCACCCAACTCCTCGACCTGGACCGCGCACAGTGGTCACCCCGCGCCCTCGACCTGTACGGACTCACCGGCGAACGACTGCCGAGGATCGTCGGCAACGCCCAACCGGTCGGCACGGCACAGGAGTTCGGTCAGGAGATCCCGGTCACCGGACTGGCCGTGGACCAGCAGGCGGCCCTCCTCGCCCAGCGCGTCACCGCGCCCGGCGCCGCCAAATGCACCTACGGCACCGGCGCGTTCCTGCTCGCCCACACCGGCGACACCCCCAGACGCGGCAGCTCGGGACTGGTCAGCTGCGTCGCCTGGAACCTCGCCGGCCGGACCAGCTACTGCCTCGACGGCCAGGTGTACACGGCCGCGTCCGCCGTGCGCTGGCTCAGCGACCTCGGCGTCATCAAGGGCGCCGCGGACCTCGACGCGGTGGGCGGCTCCGTGCCCGACAGCGGCGGGGTCACCTTCGTGCCCGCGCTGGCCGGCCTCGCCGCCCCCTGGTGGCGCGGTGACCTGCGCGGCTCGCTGACGGGGCTCGGCCTCGACACGACCGCGGGCCATCTGGTGCGGGCGCTGTGCGAGGGGATCGCCGCGCAGGTCGCCGAGCTCGTGGACGCCCTGGAGTCCCCGCTGGAGACCCTGCGCGTCGACGGCGGCCTGACCCGCTCCGCCCTGCTCATGCAGACCCAGGCCGACCTGCTGCAACGCCCCGTCGAGGTGTCCGCCCTGCCCGACGCCACCGCCCTCGGCGTCGCCGCCCTCGCCCGCCTCGGCGCGGAGCCCGGCCGCACGGCCGCCACGGCCCTGCCGGACTGGAAACCGGCCGCCGTCCACGAGCCGCGGATCACCGCCGACGAGGCCGCCGACCGCCGCGCCCGCTTCCGCGCCGAGGTCACCGCCCTCCTCGACCGGACCCCCGCATGACGGTCACCACCCACGGACCCCTGCCCGGCACGCCGTACGACGTGATCGTCATCGGTGCCGGAGTCGTCGGCAGCGCCCTCGCCCGTGAACTGGCCCGCCATCCCCGGCTGCGCACAGCCGTCGTCGAGGCGCAGGACGACGTCGGCCAGGCCAGCTCCAAGGCCAACACCGCCATCCTCCACACCGGCTTCGACGCCGTCCCCGGCTCCCTGGAGGCCCGGCTGGTCCGCGAGGGCTCCCGCCGACTCGCCGAGTACGCCGCCGAGTCGGGCATCCCCGTCGAACCGGTCGGCGCCCTGCTCGTCGCCTGGGACGAGGCACAACGCGCCGAACTGCCCCGCCTCGCCGAGAAGGCCGCACGCAACGACTGCACAGAGACCCGCCTGCTGGGACCGGCCGAACTGTACGACCGCGAGTCGCACCTCGGCCCCGGCGCGCTCGGCGCCCTCCACGTCCCCGGCGAGAGCATCATCTGCGCCTGGACGACGACCCTGGCGTACGCCACCCAGGCCGTCCGGCACGGCGTGGACCTGCACCTCAACTGCCGTGTGGAGAAGGTGAGTCAGGGGCTGCTGTCGACCGAACGGGGAGACCTGCGCACCCGTTGGGTCATCAACGCGGCCGGCCTGCACGCCGACACCCTCGACCGCGACCTCGGCCACCACGACTTCACCGTCACCCCGCGCCGCGGCCAGCTCGTCGTCTTCGACAAGTTCGCCCGCGCCCTCGTCCGGCACATCCTGCTGCCCGTCCCGACCGCACTCGGCAAGGGCGTCCTGGTCGCGCCCACCGTGTACGGCAACGTCCTGCTCGGCCCCACCGCCGAGGACCTCGACGACAAACGGGCCACCCAGTCGACCGCCGACGGCCTGACACGCCTGCGCGAACAGGGCCGCCGCATCCTGCCCGAGCTGCTCGACGAGGAGGTCACCGCCGTCTACGCCGGCCTGCGGGCCGCCACCGAGCACGACGACTACCGCATCACGGCCCACCCCGAGCAGGCGTACCTCACGGTGGGCGGCATCCGCTCGACCGGGCTGACGGCGTCGCTCGCCATCGCCGAGTACGTGGTCGGCCAACTGCGAGCGAACGGACTGGAGTTGGGGCCGTCACGCGCGTTGGAGCCGGTGCGCGTGCCCAACCTGGGCGAGGCGTTCCCGCGCCCGTACCAACGTCCCGACCTCATCGCCGCCGACCCGGAGTACGGCACCCTCGTCTGCCACTGCGAACGCGTGTCGAGGGGCGAGATCCGTGACGCCCTCGCCAGTACCGTCCCGCCGGGCAGCCTCGACGGACTCCGGCGCCGGACCAGGGCGCGGGGTGGGCGTTGTCAGGGGTTCTACTGCGGGGCCGCGGTGCGACAGCTGTTCGAGGAGGCCCGCGGGTGACGCGGCGGGTCGACGTCCTCGTCGTCGGCGCGGGCCCCGCCGGGCTCACCGCCGCCGCCCGACTCGCCGCCTCCGGCGCCGGACGGGTCGAGGTACTGGAGCGGGAGCAGCGGGCCGGGGGAGTGCCACGGCACTGCGCGCACGGCGGCTTCGGCTCCTGGCGGCGTCCCCTGACCGGTCGGGCGTACGCCCGACGGCTCGTCGAGACCGCACTGAGCGCCGGGGCGGTCGTACGGACCGGCGTGAGCGCCCTCGACTGGGCGGGCCCCCTCGCGCTGCGCACCGTCGGCCCGGGCGGCGCGGAGGCGATCGAGGCCCGCGCGATCATTCTCGCCACCGGCGCCCGCGAACGCCCCCGCGCCGCCCGCCTGGTACCGGGGACCCGCCCCGCCGGCGTCTACACCACCGGTGAACTCCAGCAGGCGGTGCATCTGTTCGGGCAGCGGATCGGCACCCGTGCGGTGATCGTGGGCGCGGAGCCGGTGTCGTACCGGGCCGCCGACACCGTACGCGCGGCGGGAGCGGAGGTCGTCGCCCTGGTCACCGAGGCCGAGCGTGCCCAGGCGTCCCTCGTCCGTGCCCAGGACGCCCGCCTCCGTCGCCGGGTCCCGCTCCTCACCGGGACCGTCGTCGCCGAACTCCTCGGCCACGGACGCCTGTCGGGCGTCCGCGTCCGGCGCCGGGACGGCCGTACGGCCGAACTCGCCTGTGACACCGTCGTGTTCACCGGTGACTTCGTGCCCGAGAACGAGTTGGTGCGGCGGGGCGGGCTGACCGTCGACGCCGGGACGACGTCACGGCCCGGGGTGTTCGCCGCCGGAGGCCTGACGCACCCGGGGGAGCGGGCGGCCAGGGCCGCCCGCTCGGGTGCCCGGGCCGCCGCCGCGGTCATGCGTCCTTCGGGTGTCCAGGTCGGCGCCGAGGTCATGCGTCCTTCGGGTGTCCAGGCCGGCGCCGAGGTCATGCGTCCTTGAACGAACCGTGCCGCCCCGCCCCGGACGCGAACCGGGCCGCGCCCTCCAGGCTCTGGGTCAACACGCCCCTGCCATGGCCGAGTTCGCCGCGCAGGGCGGCCGGTTCGTCCAGGCCCTCCTGATCCAGCACGGACGCCCGGTCGGCCCGCAGGCACGCCTGCGGGAAGGCGGCGAGCTCGGCGGCCAGTTCCTCGGCGGCGGTGCGGGCGGTGCCGGTGGGGACGACACGGTTGGCGAGGCCGAACTCGTAGGCCTCGGGGGCCGGTACCGGACGTCCCGTGAGGATCATGTCCAGGGCGCGGCTGGTGCCGATCAGCCGGGGGAGCCGTACCGTACCGCCGTCGATCAGCGGAACGCCCCAGCGGCGGCAGAAGACACCGAACACGGCGTCCTCCTCGGCGACCCGCAGATCGCACCACAGTGCCAGCTCCAGACCGCCCGCCACCGCGTGCCCGGCGACCGCCGCGATCACCGGCTTGGACAGCCGCAGCCGGGTGGGGCCCATCGGGCCGTCGCCGTCCTCCGTCACCTGGTTGCCGCGCTCGGTGCCGAGGGCCTTGAGGTCGGCACCCGCGCAGAACGTGCCGCCCTCGCCCCACAGCACCGCCACCCGCGCCGCCTCGTCCGCCTCGAACTCGCGGAAGGCGGCGACGAGTTCGGCGGCGGTCGGACCGTCGACCGCGTTGCGGGCCTCGGGGCGGGACAGGACGACCGTGGTGACGGGTCCCTTGCGTTCGGTCCGGACGGACATCGTGGGCCTCCTGACGGCGACGGGCCCGGCCGAGGCTACTTCTCCCAGTCCCCCGGCAGTTCGGTGATCTCCAGATCGGAGAAGACCAGGGAGAGGTCATGCGCGTTCAGCTCGATACGCACCGCGTGGAAGTCGATCCCCAGCTCCCGGGCCCATCGGTGCGCGGTGTCCGACGTGGGCAGCACCCGAATCCTCTCCACGTTCTGCCACTTCACACCCCAGACGTAGCCGTCGAGACCCTCGGCCGTTCCGTGGTCGATGAGGCGGTCGTCCAGCGACTCCTTCCACAGCCAGGGCTCCAGGGACGTCTCGCACCGCGCCTCCACGCAGTACCGGAACAGATAGCGCAGATGAGCCGGCGGGATGCCCGTGCGCGGATCGGCCGTCATGTGGACGACGACCTCGTAGTCCCGCATGTAGTCGGTGTAGCCGTGGTGCACGAGGGCGCGGTCCTCGATCTGGTCGAGGACCTCGGAGAGAGCGGTGATGTCCATGCGGCCGTTGTACCGCAGACGATCTTCGGGCGCGGTCGATCAGATGATCTTCAGCCGCACGAGGGCCCCCAGCGTCAGCGCCCCCGGCAGCAGCGGCAGCCACACGGTGATGATCCGGTAGGCCAGCACCACCGCCGTCGCCACCGCCGCCGGTCCGCCCGCCGCGACCAGCGCCACGACCAGCGCCGCCTCCACCGAGCCCAGCCCGCCCGGTGTCGGCACCAGGGCGACCGCGACCGTCGCCGCCAGGTACGCCACCGCCATGTGCAGCGGCGGCACCGGCAGCCCCAGCGCCTGCCCCACCGCGGCCAGCCCCGCCGCCTGGAGCGCGGGAAAGGCCAACGACCCGCCCCACAGCGCCAGCGCCCGGCACGGCCGGGTGTGCACCTCGCGCAGCTCGCCGAGCGCGGTCCGCAGGAACGCCGTCACGGTCGTCCGTACCCGACGTACGAGGACGAGCACCACGGCCGCCACCAGCAGCACCGCCCCCAGCGCGGGCAGCAGCGCGCCGACCGCCTGCTCGGGAAGGAGTGAACCGAGGCTCAGCGCGTCGGGGAACGTCAGCAGCAGCACGGCCAGCAGACCCAGCCGGCCGATCGACTCCGCGAGCAGATACAGCGCGAGGGCGGCGGAGGAGCGGGCGAGCGGCACCCCGCACACCGTCATGAACCGCAGGTTGACCGCGCTCGCGCCGAGCCCCGTCGGCAGCAGATGGTTGGCGGCACCGGCCGCGAACTGCGTGGCGAGCAACCGCCGCTTCGGCAGCCGCTCCACCACCGCGCCCTGCCGGGTACAGGCCGCGGCGACCCACGTCAGACACGTGGCACAGACCGCGACCAGCAGCCACGGCCACTCGGCGGACCGCAGATGACCGAAGCCCTCGGCGAGCACCGAGCGGTGCTGCACGGCGACCACGGAGACGAGCAGCAGCGGCAGCAGACACAGGATCTGCCGGACTCTGCGACCGGGAAGGGGGAGGGGGACGCGGCGGGGACTCACGTCCGGAGAGGTTTTCCGCGCCGCACCAACTGCGGGTTGCGGCAGGGGGGACGGGGCATTGCTGACGGTCATCGGATCCTTCGGGGAGCGGGACGCGGCGGGGGAGGGGGACGTACGGGGAGAGATTCTTTCGGGAACGTTGACCTCAACAACGCTTGAGGTCCTACGTTCGCTCCCATGAGCATGGAAACCACAGCCTGGACCCAGCTGCACAGCGTGATGAACGCGCAGACGGAGAGCCGCCCCTTCGCCCGCGCGACGCTGCGCCGCATCGGCGCGTTCGCCCGCCCGCACCGCACCCGCATCGCCCAGTTCGTGGTGCTCGGGGTGGCCACCGCGCTGCTCGCCGTCGCCACCCCGGTCCTCGCCGGCCATGTCGTGGACGCGATCGTGACGGGCGACGACGAGGGCACCGTCGTCCGGCTGGCCCTGTTCATAGCGCTCATCGCGGTCGCCGAAGCGGCCCTGGGCATCCTCGGACGACGGCTGTCGGCCACGCTCGGGGAGGGACTCATCCTCGATCTGCGGACGGCTGTGTTCGATCATGTGCAGCGCATGCCGGTCGCGTTCTTCACACGGACACGTACGGGAGCACTGGTCTCCCGACTCAACAACGACGTCATCGGGGCGCAGCGGGCGTTCAGCAACACCCTCTCCGGAGTGGTGAGCAACCTGGTCACCCTGCTGCTGACGCTCGCCGTCATGCTCACCCTGTCCTGGCAGATCACCCTGCTCGCGCTCGCCCTGCTGCCGGTCTTCGTGATCCCGGCCCGCCGCATGGGCAGCCGGATGGCCCGCATGCAGCGCGAGGCGGCCGCTCTGAACGCGGCGATGGGCACCCGCATGACCGAGCGCTTCTCCGCGCCCGGCGCCACCCTGGTCAAGCTGTTCGGCCGCCCGGAGCAGGAGTCCGAGGAGTTCGCGGCCCGGGCGCGGCGGGTGGCGGACATCGGCGTGCGCACGGCGACCGCCCAGTCCGTCTTCATCACCGCCCTCACCCTGGTCTCCGCCCTCGCCCTCGCGCTCGTCTACGGCCTCGGCGGCTGGTTCGCCCTGCGCGGCACCCTGGAACCGGGCGCCGTCGTCTCCCTCGCCCTGCTGCTGACCCGGCTCTACGCCCCGCTCACCGCCCTCGCCGGCGCCCGCGTCGAGGTCATGAGCGCGCTGGTCAGCTTCGAGCGGGTCTTCGAGGTGCTCGACCTGAAGCCGCTCATCGAGGAGAAGCCGGACGCCCGCGAGCTCGGGGACGGCCCGGTCGCGGTCGAGTTCGACGACGTCCGCTTCGGCTACCCGTCCGCCGACAAGGTCTCCCTGGCCTCCCTGGAGGAGGTCGCCTCGCTCGACACCCGCGGCGGCGAAGAGGTCCTCAAGGGCATCTCCTTCCGCGCCGAACCCGGCCAGACCGTCGCCCTCGTCGGCTCCTCCGGCGCCGGCAAGTCGACCATCGCGCAGTTGCTGCCGCGCCTGTACGACGTCGACGAGGGCGCCGTGCGCGTGGGCGAGGAGGACATCCGCGACATGACCGCCCGCTCCCTGCGCGCGACGATCGGCATGGTCACCCAGGACGGCCACCTCTTCCACGACACGGTCCGCGCCAACCTGCTGCTGGCCCGCCCCACCGCGACCGAGGACGACCTGTGGGACGCCCTGCGCCGCTCGCGCCTCGACGCTCTCGTACGGTCCCTGCCCGACGGCCTCGACACCGTGGTCGGCGAGCGTGGCTACCGCCTCTCCGGCGGCGAACGCCAACGCATGACCATCGCCCGGCTGTTGCTGGCCCGCCAGCGTGTCGTGATCCTCGACGAGGCCACCGCCCACCTCGACAACACCTCGGAGGCGGCGGTGCAGGAGGCGCTGACGGAGGCGCTGGAGGGCAGGACCGCGATCGTCATCGCCCACCGGCTCTCCACGATCCGCGCGGCCGACCAGATCCTCGTCGTCGAGGCCGGGCAGATCGTCGAACGCGGCACGCACGACGAGCTGCTGGCGGCCGGCGGACGCTACGCCGAGCTGCACCGGACCCAGTTCGAGGAACGGGATTCGGCCAAGGTCGGCCATGACAACGATCAGAAGGACACAAAGCTCGACAGCATCATTGCCACCATCTGACTCACAACCTAGTGTGCGTTCGGTTTCCCAACATCACCGAACAGGATCTGACGCTCCCTCAAAGCCGCACGGTCACCCGGCCGTAGTGAGGAAGGCAACGGTCATGTCGCACACTTCCGAGTCCCCCGCCTGGGCGCCCGTCAGCCGCCGCCGGCTCCTGGAGGGCGGGGCCGCCCTCGTCGGCGCCCTGGCCCTCCCCTCCTGGACCGCCGGCACGGCCCGTGCCGCCGCCGAGTCCCCCGAGTGGAACGGCCGCATCGACGTCTTCCGGCTCGGCACCCAGCCGCCCCACACCACCCTGATGCCGTACGCGACCCTCGGCCAGGCGCTCGCCGCCGACCGCACCGACTCGCCGTACCGGCTGAGCCTCGACGGCACGTGGAAGTTCGCCTACGCCGAGCGCCCCGACGACCGCGACCCCGACTTCTACGCCACCGGCGTCGACGACAGCGACTGGGACACCATCCCGGTCCCGTCCGTCTGGCAGAAGCACGGCTACGACCGCCCGATCTACGTCAACATCACCTACCCCTACTGGGGCCCCAACGGCCTGGGCGAGGAGCCGCAGCCGCCCGCCGCGCCGACCCGCTACAACCCCGTCGGCCAGTACAGAAGAACCTTCACCGTGCCCCGCGGCTGGTCCGGGCGGCGCACCTTCCTGCACTTCGAGGGCGTGAAGTCGGCCCACTACGTGTGGATCAACGGCGAACTCGTCGGCTACCACGAGGACTCCTTCACCCCCGCCGAGTACGACATCACCGACCACCTCAGGCCCGGTACCAACCAGATCGCCGTCGAGGTCTACCGCTACTCCGACGGCGACTGGCTGGAGGATCAGGACATGATCCGGCTGAGCGGCATCTTCCGCTCGGTCCACCTCTACTCGACGCCGTCCGTGCACCTGCGCGACTTCAAGCTGGACACCCCGCTGAGCGACGACTACCGCGCGGCCCGCCTGTCGGTGACCGCGAGCGTCCGCGCCTACGCGGCGGGCCACGCCGGTGCCTACACCGTCGAGACCCAGCTGTACGACGCCGACGGCCACCCCGTCTGGTCCCGGCCGCTCCAGCAGTCCGCCGACGTGAAGGCGGTCGGCGAGGACGCGACCGTACAGGCGGCGAGAGCCGTGCCCGAGCCGCGCCTCTGGTCGGCCGAACACCCGTACCTCTACACGGCGGTGCTGCGGCTGCGCGACCCTTCGGGCCAGGTCACCGAGACGCTCTCCCACCGGGTCGGACTGCGTGAGTTCGCGCTCAAGGACGGCCTGATGCGCATCAACGGACGGCCGGTGTCGTTCCGCGGCACCAACCGCCACGAGATGCACCCCGACCGCGGCACCGCCCTCACCCGCGCCGACATGATCCGGGACATGAAGATCATCAAGCGGATGAACATGAACTCGGTCCGCACCTCGCACTACCCCAACAACCCGCAGTGGTACGAACTCGCCGACGAGTACGGCCTCTACCTCGTCGACGAGACCAACCTGGAGACCCACGGCATCCGCGGCGAGTACCCCGGCAACCACGCCGACTGGTCCGCCGCCTGCGTCGCCCGCGCCCAGAACATGGTCCACCGCGACAAGAACCACGCCTCGGTCGTCATCTGGTCCCTCGGCAACGAGGCGGGCGCCGGCAGCACGTTCGTCGCCATGCACGACTGGATCAAGTCCTACGACACGACCCGCGTCGTGCAGTACGAGGGCGACGACAGCCCGGGCGTCAGCGACATCCGCTCCGAGATGTACGAGAGCCCCGCCCGCGTCGAGGCCCGCGCCAAGGACACCGCGGACACCCGGCCGTACGTCATGATCGAGTACTGCCACGCGATGGGGAACTCCAACGGCAACTTCAAGAAGTACTGGGACGTGATCCGCGCTCACGACGTCCTCCAGGGCGGCTGGATCTGGGACTTCGTGGACCAGTCCCTGTACTGGCCGACGCCCGCGCGACAGCGGTTCACCGAGGAAGGCCCCGGCGCGATACGCGGCGAACTCATCGCCCCCAGCGGCTCGTTCGACCGGGCCAAGGGTCTCTCCGGTGGCACGGTCTTCGCCCGCGACGACCGCCTCGACCTCACCGGCTCCCTCACCCTGGAAGCCTGGTTCACCCCGCAGGTGCTCGGCTACCACCAGCCGATCATCGCCAAGGGCGACACCCAGTACGCCCTGAAGCAGAACGGCCGCAACCTGGAGTTCTTCATCTACGGCGGCGGACAGTGGGTGTCCACCAGTTGGGCCCTGCCGAGCGACTGGACGGGCGGCGAACACCACGTCGCCGGAGTCTTCGACGCGGAGGCCGGCACCCTGACCCTGTCCGTCGACGGCACGGTCCGGGCCACCCGCACCACCACACGACGGCCCAGCAGCAACACCGCGCCGCTCGCCCTCGCCACCGACGTCGACAACATCACCCGCGAGTTCAGCGGCACCATCCGCAGGGCGCGGGTCTACGCCCGGGCCCTGAGCGCCGCCGAGTTGGCCTCCGACAGCCGGGGCCCCGGTGACGAGGGCGTCCGGTTCTGGTTCGACGCGGCGAGCGTCGGCCTCACGGCCCAACGCCCGCGCGAGAAGACCTTCCTGGCGTACGGCGGCGACTGGGGCGACAACCCCAACGACGGCAACTTCGTGGCCGACGGCATCATCACCGCCGACCGGGGCCACACCGGCAAGGCGGCGGAGATCAAGCGGATCTACCAGGCGATCAACGCCACCGGCGACGCGGCCTCGGTGACCCTGACCAACGAGTACCTGTTCACCAACCTCCGTGAATTCTCCGGGAGTTGGACGCTCGTGGCGGACGGCGAGCCGGTCCGGCGCGGCAGGCTGACGCGCGACCAGCTGGACGTCGCCCCCCTGTCCAGCAAGGAGATCACCGTCCCCGTACGGCTGCCGGCCGACCCGGCGCCCGGCACGGAGTACTTCCTGGAGCTGTCCTTCACCACCAAGGAACGCACGCCGTGGGCCGGGCCCGGCTTCGAGGTGGCCAAGGTCCAACTCCCGCTCGACGCGGGCAGCCCCGCCGTCACCCCCGTACCGCTCGACGACGTCCCGACGCTGACCTACGACGACGGCGCCACGGCCGTCACCGTCACCGGCGCCGACTTCGCCGTCACCGTCGACAAGAAGACCGGCATCATCACGTCGTACAAGGCCCGCGGCAGCCGGCTCATCGCCTCCGGTCCCGTCCCCAACTTCTGGCGGGCGCCCACCGACAACGACCACGGCAACGGCCAGCACACCCGCAACCAGACCTGGCGCGACGCGGGCGCCCGCCGCAAGGTCACCGACGTGACCGTGACCGCCGTACGGGACAGGGCGGTCAGGATCAAGGTCGGCGGCACGCTGCCCACGACCACGGAATCGACGTACACGACCACCTACACGGTCTTCGGCAACGGAGAGATCAAGGTCGACAACACCCTGCACCCGGGGGCGAGTTCACTGCCGTACATACCGGAGATCGGCACGCTCCTGTTCCTCCCCGGCCGGCTGGACCGCATCCACTACTACGGCCGGGGCCCCGAGGAGAACCACTGGGACCGCAACGACGGCACCGACGTCGGCCTCTACTCCGGCCCCGTCGCCGACCAGTGGACCTCCTATATCCGCCCGCAGGAGAACGGCAACAAGACCGACGTCCGCTGGGCCGCCCTCACCGGCCGGGACGGCACCGGCCTGCTGGTGAGCGGCGAGCCGCTGCTGGAGGTCAACGCCTCCCACTTCACCCCGGAGGACCTCTCGGTCGGCGCCCGCCACGACTACCAGCTCACCCCGCGCGAGGAGGTCGTCCTGCGGGTGAACCACCGGCAGATGGGAGTCGGCGGCGACGACAGCTGGGGCGCCCACACGCACGACGAGTACAAGCTCTTCGCCGACCGCGACTACACCTACACCTACCGGCTGCGCCCGATCACGGACGTCACCGCGGCGACGGAGCTGTCCCGGCGGCCGACGGCGGCGGAGTGACGTCAGCCCTGATCAGGCCCTGTTCACGCAGCTCCGCCCAGAGGCCGTCGGGGACGGCCCGAGCGTGCAGTCCGACATTGCGCCGGACCTGTTCCGCGGTGCGCATGCCCAGGGTGACGTTGACGACGGCGGGGTGGGCGAAGGGGAAGGCGATGGCGGCGGCCGGCAGGGTGGTGCCGTGCCGCTCGCAGACCTCGGCGATGGCCCGGGCCCGCCGCACCAGGTCGGTCGGGGCGTTCCGGTAGTCGTACTTCATGCCCTCGGCGGGCCGGTCCTGGGAGAGCAGGCCGGAGTTGAAGACACCGACCGCGACGACGCTCTTGCCCGTTTCCCGTGCGGCGGGCAGGACGTCGTCGAGGGCGGACTGGTCGAGCAGTGTGTAGCGGCCGGCCAGCATCACCACGTCGGCGGCGGTCTCGCGCAGGAAGCGGGCGAGCATGGCGGACTGGTTCATGCCGGCGCCGATCGCTCCGATCACGCCCTGGTCGCGCAGGTCGGCCAGGGCGGGCATGGCCTCGTCGGCGGCCTGCCGCCAGTGCTCGTCGGGGTCGTGGAGGTAGACGACGTCGACGCGGTCCAGGCCGGTGCGCTCCAGCGTCTCCTCCAGGGAGCGCAGTACGCCGTCACGGCTGAAGTCCCACTGCCGGCGCAGGTCGTCCCGCACGACGAACCCCTGGTCGTCGACGCCCCGCGGGTGCTCGTTGGGGACGAGGAGGCGGCCCACCTTGGACGAGACGACGTACTCGTCGCGGGGCCGGTCGCGCAGGGCGGCGCCGAGCCGGCGTTCGGAGAGGCCGAGGCCGTAGTGGGGTGCGGTGTCGAAGTAGCGGACGCCCGCGTCCCAGGCGGCGTCGACGGCGGCCGCCGCGTCCTGCGGCTCGGTCACCCGGTAGAGGTTGCCGATCACCGAGGCGCCGAAGCCGAGTTCGGTGATCTCGACGGGGGTGTGAGGGATCTTCCGGCGGTGCAAGAGAGGCTCCTGAGAGGGTCGTTCAGCATCGGACGTGGGCCGAGCCGCCGGCGAAGGCGCCACCGGAGCCGGGCCCTCGTACGACACGGCCGGCCATCTCGTGCCCCGGGATGGCGGGCGCGGCGACCCGGGCGTCCATGTCGCCGTGGAAGATGTGCAGGTCGGTCCCGCAGATACCCACGTAGGCGGGGGCCGGCTCCACCTCGCCGGGGCCCGGCGGGGTCACGTCGTCGTGCGGGTCGTCGTGTCGCTCGCTCCGGCGGCGGAGGCCAGGCCGTAGAACGCGGTGGCGGTGCCGGCGAGGAGCGCGTGGACGTCGCTGTCGCTCCAGCCGGTGACCAGTTCGTCCACGGTGGCGGCCCACCGGTTCCAGCCGCCCGCCAGGTTGGCGACCGGCCAGTCCGAGCCGAACATCAGCCGCTCGGGGCCGAAGGCGGAGACCAGGACGTCCCAGACGGGGCGGAGGTCGGCGTTGGTCCAGCGGGTGTGGTCGGCCTCGGTGATCAGCCCGGAGGCCTTGCACACCACGTGCGGGTGTGCGGCCAGCCGCCGGATCCGGCGTTCCCACTCCGCGAAGTCCTGCCGGGCGATGTCCGGCTTGCCCGCGTGGTCGAGTACCTGGGGCAGGTCGGGGAAGCGCTCCGCGAGCCGGACCGCCTGATCGAGCTGATGGGCGCGCACGAGCACGTCGTAGCGCAGTCCGCGATCGCGGGCCGCCCCCAACCCGCGTTCCACATCGGGTCGTTGCAGCCAGTCGGGGTCGGTCTCGCCCTGGACCAGGTGGCGCAGGGAGCGCAGATACCGGCCGCCCGGCCCGGCGAGGAGCTTGTCGAGCACGTCACCGACCGCCGGGGAGGTCAGGTCGGTCCAGCCGACCACGGCCTGGATCAGCGGCTCCCGCTCGGCGAGCGCGAGCAGGTCCTCGGTCTCGGGCACGTCCGCGATGCACTGGACGACCACCGTGCCGTGCAGCCGGCGGCCCGCGACGGGGTGGGTGGCGGTGGAGCGGAGGTCCTCGGGGGTGAAGGTGCGGCGGATCGACGCCACGGCGGGGTCGTCGAGCCAGGGTTGCGCGCGTTGGGAGAGATCCCAGAGGTGGTGGTGGGCGTCGATCAGCAAGGGTGTGTTCACAAGGGTATCCACGTCGGCTCAGGCGGTGGTGTCGTCGCTGGGCGGGCTCAGGTGCCAGATCTCGGGGAGCTCGCTCCACTGGCGGCCCTCGCCCCGGTCCGGGAAGGGTTCCTGGCACGGGTCGGTGAGCTTCCACCAGCGCTGGGTCTCGGGGTCGTCCTCGATGGACGCCATGTCCGCCTCGAAGTCCTCGCCGTGGTACTCCATGTAGGCGAACAGCACGTCACCGTGGAGGAAGATGCTGTAGTTGCGGATGTTCGCCCGGCGCAGGGCGGCTTCCACGCCGGGCCACACGGCGGAGTGCAGCCGGAGGTACTCCTCGCGGTGCTCGGGCCGGAGCCTGATGGTCTGGGCGATGCGCTTCATGCCGATTCCCCTGTCGTGTCACGGGAGTTGGACGCGTCGAACGGTGTGCGGTAACTGGGTCTGCGGGTCCGCAGCCCCAGCCTCAGGGTGAGCCGGATGCGCGTGGAGGCGGGCAGCCGGACCGTCAGATACGGTCCGTTGTAGGGGACTTCGGCCTCGGATACCACCGGCTCGGTGTGACCGTAGTCGTACATGTCCCCGATCCAGCCGTCGTCCTCGCAGGTCGTGTGGCGGACGCCGGTGATGGTGTGCTCGGCGAACGCGCCGGCCTGGACGATGACCGTGTGGTCCGTCTCGGGGGCGAGGTTCACCAGTTCGACGGTGGTCGCCTCGGGGTCTATGGAGGTGACCAGGGCGGCGACGTCCGCGGGGAGGCCCGCCCGGCGGGCGTCCGCGTCGTGGTAGCGCAGCCGCGCCTGCTGAAGGCCGCCGTTGTAGAGCACCTGGGGACCGCCCCAGGTCAGCTGGACGAGGGCCTCGGTGGCCACCGGGTTGCTCTGCTGCCAGACGTGGATGTCGGCCTCGGGCACGTCCAGGTCGCGGTAGCGGTCGATGCGCCGCAGCCGGTGGCGGATCTGGGCCTGGGCGGTCGCGAGGATCCGCTCGGGGTAGCCGGGGTCCTCGCCGGCGAGGAAGGCGTACCACGCCTTCTCGTGACCGGACTCCTCCTTGGCGCGGAACGGCCGCACCGTGCGCCAGTCGACGCCGTCGGCCTCGCGCAGCCGCTCCAGGCGGGCGCGGTCGGCGTCCGAGGAGGTGTGGTGCCACAGGGCCACCGGCACGGGGGGCGTGGCCGGGTTGTAGTCGAACCAGCCCGAGTCGTTGTGCCGGAACGGCAGATGGAGCGTGGGCGTGTCCCGGTCCGGGCCGAGTTCGACCGCCCACTTGGAGGGCAGGCTGGAGTCGGCCTCCGAGTGGGGCATGACCTTGCCGCGGTCGATGAGGGCGTCGAGCGAGCTCGTGACCAGGGAGAGGTGGTCGTCGTCCCCGGTGACCGTCGCCGCCGCGAGCGCCGCCACGCAGGCCGCGTGACCGACGCTGTGCCAGCCGTGCGGCCAGGACCAGCCGTAGTGGCCGCCGTACCAGCGGCCCTCCAGCAGGCTGCCGACGACGCCGTCCGGTCCGACGTTGTCCGGCAGGAGACCGCCGTTCGCCTCGGTGCGGCGGCGCCAGGCGCTGACGTACTCGACGATCCAGTCCCGGTAGCGCTCCTCGCCGGTCAGGATCCAGGCGTTGAGGACCAGTCCGGCCGCGGCGAGGTTGAGCGCGGTGTCGCCGACGCCCATCCGGTCCCGCATCTGGTCGCCGAGCCGCGGGTCCGCCGAGAGCGGGTACGGACCGTCCTGGGCCTCGGGGAGCCAGTCGAGCGGGTAGCCGTAGGTCTCGGCCTCCTTGGGCAGCCACGGGTACACGTCACCGTCGAACAGGCCGGTGCGCTCGGGGTCGCTGCCGTTGTGCGGGCGGGTGATGATGCGGTGCTCGGGGTCGTAGTTGCCCTTGGCGGGGTCGACGTACAACTCGGCGAAGCGCAGCGCGCGTTCGGCCCACCGGTCGGGGGCGGCCATGCACAGGAAGTAGAGCAGCAGCAGGCTCTCGCCCTGGTGGAACCAGTCGTAGCCGCGCTCGTACTCGTCACGCAGCATGTCCAGTTCGGTCAGCTGCCTGGTGACGCCCTCCCAGTGCCTCTCGCTGGCGGGCAGCAGGTCGTCGGCGCCGCCGAGGAGGTAGAGCTGGGGCCAGTTGAAGAAGACCTCGTAGAAATCGTCCACACCGTCGCGGGTGGTCAGTCGCCTGGTGTAGTTCAGGCGTCCGTCCGGGCCGGTGAAGTCGCGGGCGAAGCGCCGCCAGGCGTGGTCGAGCAGGTCGAACAGGGCGCGCTGGGCGACGGCCCAGCCAGGGGGTTCGAGCAATGGGACCGTGGCCTGGACCTCGGGTGTCGAGTCGCCGGAGGCGTCGGGGTGCGGGCTGAAGGGCATGAGAGCGGTTACTCCTTGGTGGCGCCGGCGAGCATTCCGCTGACCAGGAAGCGCTGGGCGAACAGGAACACGACGAGGACGGGGGTGATGGCGACCAGCGTCGCCAGTGCCAGCTGCGGGCGTTCGATCGCGAGGGTGCCGACGGTCGGGTTGAACGAGGGCACATTGCTGAGGAGACTGCCGACGCCCACCTGGATCGGCATCTGGTCGCTCTCGGGGAGCATCACGTACGGCAGGAAGTAGTTCGTCCAGTTGGCGACGAAGCTGAAGAACCCGACCAGCGCGATGACGGGCGTCGCCAGCGGCAGCGCCACATGACGGAAGACGCCGAACTCGGAGCAGCCGTCGATCCGCGCCGCGGCCAGGAGGTCCTTGGGCACGGCGGTGGTGAAGTAGATGTACGTCAGGTACACGCCGAACGGGTAGAACGAGTACGGCAGGATGATCGACCACATCGTGCCGATCAGATGCACCGCGTTGATCTCCAGGAACAGCGGCACCACCAGCGTGGCGTTCGGCATCAGCATCACGACGAGGGTCGCGATCAGCAGTGTGTGCCGGCCGCGGAACTCGGTCATCGCCAGCGCGTAGCCGGCCGGGACGGCCAGGCACAGGGTGATGACGAGGGAGATCGCCGCGTAGACGGCCGAGTTGCGCAGCCACAGCAGGACGGCGTCGTCCTGGAAGGCGGTGAGCGCGTGCCAGTTGGCCTTGAGCGCGTGCCAGGACCCGAAGGACAGCGGGTTGTCGTGGACGAGCTGCTGGTCGGTCTTGGTCGCCGCGAGCAGCAGCCAGACCACCGGCAGCACGAAGAACACCACGAAGACGGTGAGCACCGAGCCCGCCAGCAGCCGGGAGGCCACGTTCCGCGGGGGCCGGCGGCGTTGCCGCGCTTCACCGTGCCGGGTTCGGCTCGGCACGTGCGCACCCGGGGCGGTGAGAGGGGGAGTGGGGCGGGTCTCAGTCGGCATCGAAGAACCCCGATCGTGCGACGAAGACACCGGCGACCGACAGGCTGACGACCAGCAGCTCCACCGAGACCGCGGCGGCGCCGTTGATGTTGTTCATCTGGAAGGCGAAGTCGTACGTCAGCTGGTTGAGCGAGTAGTCGCGGCCGGCCACTCCGGTGCTGGCGAGGGAGAGCAGCTGCGGCTCGACGAAGAGCTGGGCGCCGCCCGCGAAGGCCAGGATCACCATGTAGACGATCCACTTGCGGAGCATGGGGATCTGCACCCGCCAGGCGGTCTGCCAGCCGTTCGCGCCGTCGATGCGCGCGGCCTCCATGACGTCCTTGGGGATGTTGTTGAGCGCGCCGTACATGACGACGATCCAGCCGCCCGCGCCGGTCCAGAACGCGATGATCGTGAACAGCAGCGCCAGGTTCCCGGGGGCGATGACCTCGCCGAAGGTGTGGAAGCCCAGCGTCTCCAGCAGGGAGCTGACCGGGCTGACCGTCGGGTCGAGCATGAACAGCCACACCAGGACGCTCGCGGCGCCCGCGAGGGCTCCGGGGATGTAGTAGAGGAAGCGCAGTGCCTGGCTGACCGGCCCGGCGGACAGCCGGTGCAGGAGCAGCGCCAGGACCACCACGAACACCACGAGGGACAACAGCCAGAAGACCAGGTACAGGGCCACATGGCCCAGGGAGTCGACGAAGCGGAAGTCCTGTGCCGTGGTGACGAAGTTGGAGAACCCGGTGAACGTGCCTCCGGCGTCGGTGAACGCGAAGTAGATCGCGTAACAGGTCGGAAGGACGCCGAAGGCGAGCAGCAGCAGTGTGTAGCCGGCGACGAATGCCACGCCGGCCCGACTCTGCCGGGAGGTGCCGCGAGGGCGCCCCCGGGCGGAGTCGGCCGAGGAGTGCGTGAGGGTCACTGGGAGACCTTGTATCCGTTGGACTTGGCGTACTTGACGATCGAGTCCTGCCAGGCGGGCAGCAGGGATTCGATGGTCTTGCCCTGCGTCAGGCCGGGCTTGACGGTGGCGGCCCAGATCGCCTCCTGGCTGAACTGGCCCGAGCCCCACTCGGACCACACCTGCGAGGAGGCGTCCTTGAGGGCCGTGAGGTCACTGGCGTAGTACCCGGAGGCGGCCTGAGCCTTCAGCCAGTTCTCGGCGGCGGGCGCGTACGCCGGGAAGCCGGGGGCCTTCTCGCCCTGGTAGGCGTTGTCGGTGGTCACCCACTTCAGGAAGTCGGTGGCCGCCTTGATGTGGGCGGAGTGCTTGGACAGCAGCCAGGTGCCGCCGCCGACGTTGCCGGTGGACGGCGAGCTGTCCCCCTGCCACTGCGGTATGGGCGCCACCGCGATCTGCTTGGCCGGGGTCTTGAGGCCGTCCTTGAACACCGCGCCGCCGTACCAGGCCGGGCCGGGCATCAGCAGCACCTTGTCGGCCTTGTTCTTGGCGAAGTCGGTGCTGAAGACGCCGGTGATCGACATGGACTTGTTCTTGATCAGTACGTCCAACAGCTTGGCCATCTTGGTGCAGGCCTCGCTGGTGGTGTTCACCGACACGGCCTTGGGGCCGGTGATGTGGTTGGCGCCGCACTTGCTCGCCCACAGATAGATCTCGGGGGTGAAGGAGTCGCCCGCGTCGCCCACGAGGTAGCCGGGGTGCTCCTTGGCGACCTTCTCGCCGAGCGCCTGGTACTCCTCCCAGGTCGTCGGGACCGCGTAGCCGAACTTCTTCAGCAGCGGCGCGTTGTACCAGAGCACCGCCTGGGAGAGGTCGTTGCGCAGGCAGTACAGGGTGCCGTCGACCGTGCAGACGTCGTTGGCGCCCTTGGCGAACCCGCCGAGGGTCGCCTGCGGGATCAGGCCCTTGTTCAGCGGGGCCGCGAAGCCCGCGTCGACGGCCCAGCTCGCCTCGTTGTTCTGGGAGCTGAAGACGACGTCCGGCCAGCCCTTGCCCGTGCGGTTGAACAACTGGACCTTCGTCTGGAGGTAGTTGGACCCGTTGGCGTCGCCGTCGTAGCTGACGATGTCCATCTTCACGCCCGGGTGCGACGCCTTGTACAGCTTCGCGGCGTCCATGCGGGTCGCGTCCACCCAGACGGTGAACGCCCCGTCGTTCTGGGCGGCTTGGGCGAATCCGTCCTTGTTGGTCGTGCCGCCGGTCCCGCCGCCGCCACACGCGGTCATGGTGAACAGCACCGTGGCGGCACAGCCGGCCAGCAACGCGGCACGTCTCCTGCTGGTCCCTGTCTCCCGGGCGACCGAAGGCCTGTAGACGGACATGTGCGACTCCACTCGGTTTGCGTGAGGCTGACGGCTCTGTCATTGCCGCTGCGGATGAAATTAGCCGCCACATCGAAGGGCGCGTCAAGGGGTGTGTACGGCTTTTTTCAGAGTCCAGCGGGTGCGTCAGGGCTGCTCCCGTGGCGGCTTAACCTGGGTAAATACGAATGAAAGGTGGCAAGTTGCCCGAACGTCGTGATCAAGCTCGGGAGAAATGAGTACGACTCATACTGGCCTGAGGTACGATGAGCACCGGCTTCAAACCTGATCAGCCACCTTCGTCGCAGTCACCCGGAGGCAGGACATATGAACGACACGCCCGCCGTGCCAGCAGTGGTGAACGGCGCGGACGAGCGGCGCGACTACCGGCCCGGATACGAGATCGTGGCGGAGCGGATCCTCGAGTTCATCGCGGAGTCGCGCCTGGTCCCCGGCGACCGGATGCCCACGGAGAACGACCTGGCCCAGCAGCTGGACACCAGTCGAGCGGTGGTCCGCGAAGCGGTGAAGATCCTCTCGGCGCTCGGCCGGGTCCGGGCGCACAAGGGACGCGGACTGTTCGTCGCGGACGACGAGGGCATGCTGATCACCAGCCGCTGGGGCGGCTTCTTCCGGCCCGTCGACCTCGACCACGTGCTCATGCTGTTCGAGTTCCGCAGGGTGCAGGAGATGGCCGCCGCCAGACTCGCGGCCACCCGGGCCACGCCCGCCGAACTGCGCGCCATCGAGGTCGCCATGCAGCAGTGCCGGCACGGGTACGTCCATGGTGACGTCGACGTCTTCAACCAGGCCGACGACGACTTCCACGCGGCGCTGGCCGCGGCCTCCCACAACACCTTCCTCGGCAGCGCGGTGCGCGACGCCCGCCGGCTCCAGCGCCAGTCCAGCGCGATCGGCATTCACGACAGCTTCAATGAGGGGACCGCGGCGGCGGTGGAGGAGCACGAGGCGATCTACCGGGCCATTCGCGACGGCCGGCCGGACGAGGCCGCGGAGGCCACGGCCGTCCACCTCGACCGGACCCTGGAGGACTACCGGCGGGAGATCCAGCGGCGCCTGTTCGGCTGACCGCGGACCGGCACATCGGCGGCGGCCGGCCGACGGCTCCCAGCCGGCCGACGGCTCCCAGCCGGGTGACGGTGTCCGTCTGTTGTCCGGTCCCTGGTCAGACGTTGCGGCGGTACTGGCCGCCGACCTCGAAGAACGCCTCGGTGATCTGCTGAAGCGAGCAGACGCGGGCGGCGTCCATGAGTACGGCGAAGACGTTCTCCCCGCTGACCGCCGCTTCCTTGAGGGCGGTCAGGGCGGCGTGGGCGCCCTCGTGGTGGCGGGCCTGGAAGTCCCGCACGCGCTCCAGCTGGGACTGCTTCTCCTCCTCGGTGGCGCGGGCGAGTTCGACGACGGCCGGCTCGGCGGTGTCGGCGTGCGGGCTGCGGAAGGTGTTGACGCCGATGAGGGGCAGAGTGCCGTCGTGCTTGCGCTGCTCGTAGAGCATCGACTCGTCCTGGATACGGCCGCGCTGGTAGCCGGTCTCCATGGCGCCGAGCACACCGCCGCGTTCGCTGATCCGCTCGAACTCGGTGAGGACGGCCTCCTCCACGAGGTCGGTGAGCTCGTCGATGACGAACGAGCCCTGGAGGGGGTTCTCGTTCATCGCCAGGCCCCACTCGCGGTTGATGATGAGCTGGATGGCCAGGGCGCGGCGCACGGAGTCCTCGGTGGGGGTGGTGACCGCCTCGTCGTAGGCGTTGGTGTGCAGGCTGTTGCAGTTGTCGTAGATCGCGATGAGCGCCTGGAGCGTGGTGCGGATGTCGTTGAAGTCCATCTCCTGGGCGTGCAGGGACCGGCCCGAGGTCTGGACGTGGTACTTCAGCTTCTGGGAGCGGTCGTTCGCGCCGTACTTCTCCTTCATCGCCACCGCCCAGATCCGGCGGGCGACCCGGCCGAGCACCGAGTACTCGGGGTCCATGCCGTTGGAGAAGAAGAACGACAGGTTGGGGGCGAAGTCGTCGATGTGCATGCCCCGGGCGAGGTAGGCCTCGACGTAGGTGAAGCCGTTGGCCAGGGTGAAGGCGAGCTGGCTGATGGGGTTCGCGCCGGCCTCGGCGATGTGGTAGCCGGAGATGGACACCGAGTAGAAGTTGCGGACCTGGTGGGCGATGAACCACTCCTGGATGTCGGCCATCATCCGCAGGCTGAACTCGGTGGAGAACAGGCAGGTGTTCTGGCCCTGGTCCTCCTTGAGGATGTCCGCCTGCACCGTGCCGCGCACGGTGGCGAGTGCGTGGGCGCGCAGTTCGGCCGCCTCCTCGGGCGACGGGTCCCGGCCCTCCGTGGTGCGGAACCTCTCGATCTGCTGGTCGATCGCGGTGTGGAGGAAGAACGCCAGGAGGGTCGGCGCGGGTCCGTTGATGGTCATGGAGACCGAGGTCGTCGGCGCGACGAGGTCGAAGCCGTCGTAGAGCGCCTTCATGTCCTCCAAGGTGGCCACCGAGACACCGGAGGTGCCGACCTTGCCGTAGATGTCGGGGCGTTCGTCGGGGTCGCGGCCGTAGAGGGTGACGGAGTCGAAGGCGGTGGACAGCCGGGTGGCCGGCTGGCCCTCGGAGAGCATCTTGAAGCGGCGGTTGGTGCGGAACGGGTCACCCTCGCCGGCGAACATCCGTGCCGGGTCCTCGCCGTCGCGTTTGAAGGGGAAGACCCCGGCCGTGAAGGGGAAACGGCCCGGCAGGTTCTCGGCGCGCCAGAAGCGCACCAGTTCGCCGTGGTCGGTGAAGCGAGGCAGGGCGACGCGGGGGATCCGGTTGCCGGACAGGGACTCGCGGGTGAGCCGGGTGCGGATCTCCTTGTCGCGGATCGTCACGACCTGCTCGTCGCCGGAGTAGGAGGCGACGACAGCGGGCCAGTGGTCGATCTGTTCCCGCACGTCGAGCGGGAGCCGCTTGTGGGCGTCGTCGAGCAGTGCCTGAACGTTCCCGGCGTCGGAGCCCGCCGCGACGAGCTCGCCCTTGACGGCCTCCAGGCGCTGCACGCGCCGGGCAGCCTCGGCCAGCCGCCCGGTCTCCGCGTGGTACGCGCGGACGGTGTCGGTGATCTCGGCGAGGTAGCGCACCCGGTCCGCGGGAACCACCTGCCGGATGCCCGAGGAGTGGCGCACGTCGACCGGTGCCAGCGCGCCCTCGACGAGCGGCAGCCCCTTCTCGGCCAGGGCGGTCCGCAGATGCTGGTAGAGCGCGGTCACGCCGTCGTCGTTGAAGGTCGCCGCCGAGGTGCCGTACACCGGCATGTCCTCGGGCCGCATGCCGAACGCCTCGCGGTTGCGGACCAGTTGGCGGCCCACGTCGCGCAGCGCGTCCTTGGCGCCGCGCCGCTCGAACTTGTTGATCGCCACGACGTCGGCGAAGTCGAGCATGTCGATCTTCTCCAGCTGTGAGGCGGCGCCGAACTCCGGCGTCATCACGTACAGCGAGGTGTCGACGAACGGCACGATCGCCGCGTCACCCTGGCCGATGCCCGGCGTCTCGACGATCACCAGGTCGAACCCGGCGGCCTTCACCACGTCGATCACCTCGGACAGGTGCCCGGGCAGCTCGTGGCTGCCGCGGGTGGCCAGGCTCCGGAAGAACACCCGGTCCCCGTCCAGGGAGTTCATCCGGATCCGGTCACCCAGCAGGGCGCCACCGCCACGGCGGCGCGTCGGGTCGACCGCGATCACCGCGATCCGCAGTTTCTCCTGCTGGTCGACGCGGAACCGGCGCACCAGTTCGTCGGTCAGCGAGGACTTGCCCGAGCCGCCGGTGCCGGTGATTCCGAGCACCGGTACGACCCGGTCCGCGGCGGCGCGCAGCCGCTCCAGGAATCCCGTGGGCAGCTTGCCGAGTTCGGCGCCGGTGATGGCGCGGGCGATCGCGAACCGGTCACCGGCGAGCACGGCGGCCGGATCGGCCGGCCCGCCGTCCCAGAGGTCGAAGTCGCAGTCCCGCACCACCGAGTTGACCATCCCGGCGAGGCCCAACCGCTGCCCGTCCTCCGGGGAGAAGATGGTCACCCCGCTCCCGCGCAGCCGGGCGATCTCGTCGGGCACGATGACGCCGCCTCCGCCGCCCACCACCCGGATGTGCCCCGCTCCCCGTGAGCGCAGCGACTCGACCAGGTACTCGAAGTACTCGACGTGCCCGCCCTGGTAGGAGGAGACCGCCACGCCGTGCGCGTCCTCCTCCAGCGCCGCGTCGACGATCTCCCGCACCGACCGGTTGTGTCCGAGGTGGATCACCTCGGCGCCCTGGGACTGGAAGATGCGCCGCATGATGTTGATCGAGGCGTCGTGCCCGTCGAACAGCGCCGAAGCGGTGACCAGGCGGACGGGGTGCACGGGTCGATGCAGAGCGCTCATGGGGGCCTTCCCGGGCGGGGCGGAGAGGAGCGGGACGAAAGAATACTAGGACGTCCTAGTAAATCACTGGAAGTGGCGGCCGTCACAGCAGGTGCCGTCAGGAGTCGGTGTGAGCCCCGGAACACCTGGGGACGGCTGACCGGGCACGCGAATGGCTGTACGCTCCGGAGAACGCCCTTGACCTGCAAAAAGCGGGCAGGGAGCCGTCTTTCGGGAGTCCAACATGCTGCGCACCATGTTCAAGTCCAAGATCCACCGCGCCACCGTCACCCAGGCCGACCTGCACTACGTGGGATCGGTGACCATCGACGCGGACCTGCTCGACGCCGCCGACCTGCTGCCCGGTGAACTCGTCCACATCGTCGACATCACCAACGGCGCCCGGCTGGAGACGTACGTCATCGAGGGTGAGCGCGGCTCCGGGGTGATCGGTATCAACGGGGCCGCCGCCCATCTCGTCCACCCCGGTGATCTGGTGATCATCATCAGTTACGCTCAGGTGACCGACGCCGAGGCGCGGGCACTGGAACCCCGGGTCGTGCACGTGGACCACGACAACCGCATCGTGGCCCTGGGCGCGGACCCCTCGGAGCCGGTGCCGGGCTCGGACCAGGAGCGCAGCCCGCAGGCCGTACCGGCCTGAGCCAGAGACGGCCGACACCAGGAGCGTGCCCATGAGCGACGACATCGAGATCCGCGACGACCGGCCGGCCGGCCGCCTGGAGGCGGTGGGCGGCGGCGAAGTGGTGGGCCACATCCAGTACTTCGTCCTCGAGGCACCGGAGCGCGCCCTGGTCCCCGTCCACACGATCGTGGAACCGGCCCACGAGGGGAAGGGCATCGCGGGCTCCCTGGCCCGCGAGCTCTACACCATCGCCGCGCGCGAGGGCGTGGTCGTGGCACCCCTGTGCCCGTACGTCGTCAAGTGGGCCGAGCGCCACCCCGACGAGGCCCCGGCCGCCGCCCCCGAGCTGCTGCGTGCGGCGAAGGAGTGGCTGAGGGCCCACCCGGACGGCTTCTGATCCCGCCGTACGGGTGACTGGCCCGCCGCGGACCGGGTAGGCGGGGGAGAAGTCCAGAGCCGACGTCCCACCTGGCTGGAGGACACGATGACGAATCCCCCGACCCCCTACCCGGACCCGGTCCACCCGGACCCGACCCCGGGTCCGCCGCCTACCCCGGGCCCGACTCCGGAACCCCCGCAGCCCCCGAACCCGACCCCACCACCGGGCCCGGGACCGACGCCGGAGCCGCCGCAGCCCCCGACGCCTCCACCCGGCCCGGGGCCGCAGCCGACCCCGGACCCGTCACCGTCCCCGATCCCGCCGGGCCCGGAACCGGTCCCGAACCCGGAACCGGGCCCGCCGTTGAGCTGAGGGACGGCACGTGACAGCGGAGGGCGGCTGAACGCCCCGAGGGGCGCGGGGAACTGCGCGATCAACCCCCGCTCAGCCGCTCCCGCCGTACCACCGAAACCGCCCTGCCCCTCAGGCGCCGACCTCCGACCGGTCGCCACCCCACAGCGTGTGGAACGACCCGTCCCGGTCCGTCCTCCGATACGTGTGCGCTCCGAAGAAGTCCCGCTGCCCCTGCGTGAGCGCCGCGGGCAACCGCTCCGCGCGCAGCGCGTCGTAGTACGCGAGCGCCGCCGAGAAGCCCGGCGTAGGCACTCCCTGGCGCGTCGCCGCCACGATCACCTCGCGCCAGTCGTCCTGCGCGTCGGCGATCTCCCGGGCGAACGTCTCGTCGGACAGCAGGCTCGGCAGATCGGCCCGGGCGTCGTACGCGGCGCGGATGCGGTCCAGGAACGCGGCCCGGATGATGCACCCGCCGCGCCAGATGGCGGAGACGGCACCGAGGTCGATGTCCCAGTCGTACTCCTCGCGCGCGGCCGCGATCTCGTGGAAGCCCTGGGTGTACGACACGATCTTCGAGGCGTACAGCGCCTGCTCGACCCGGTCGGCGAACGCGCCCGCCTCCGCCTCGCTCAGCGGCGTGGCCGAGGGCCCGGCGAGGCCGCGGGACGCCTCGCGCAGCGCCGCGTGGCCGGAGAGCGACCGGGCGAAGACGGCCTCGGCGATGCCGGACACCGGGACACCGAGGTCGAGGGCGATCTGCACGGTCCAGCGGCCGGTGCCCTTCTGCTCGGCCTGGTCCACCACCACGTCCACGAACGGCTTGCCGGTGGCCGCGTCCACGTGGGACAGCACCTCGGCGGTGATCTCGATCAGGTAGGAGTCGAGGCGGCCGGTGTTCCAGGTCCGGAAGATCTCCGCGATCTGGGCGGGCGAGTAGCCGGCGACATCGCGCAGCAGCTGGTACGCCTCACCGATGAGCTGCATGTCGGCATACTCGATGCCGTTGTGCACCATCTTCACGAAGTGCCCGGCGCCGTCGGCACCGACGTGCGTCACACAGGGCGCCCCGTCCTTCGCCTTCGCCGAGATCTTCTCCAGCATCGGGCCGAGCGAGTCGTACGACTCCTTCGAGCCACCGGGCATGATGCTGGGCCCGTTGAGCGCGCCCTCCTCGCCGCCGGAGATGCCGGTGCCGACGAAGTGGATGCCCTTCTCGCGGAGTTCGCGCTCGCGGCGCCGGGTGTCGGCGAAGTGCGCGTTGCCACCGTCGATGATCATGTCGCCGGGCTCCAGGAGCGGGGCGAACTCCTGGATCACCGCGTCGGTCGGGTCACCGGCCTTGACCATGATGACCAGCCGGCGCGGCCGCTCCAGGGCGGCGACGAACTCCTTGGCGGTCTCGGCGGCGATGAAGTCGCCCTCGCTCCCGTGCTCCTCGACGAGGGCGTGCGTACGGGAGGCCGTCCGGTTGTGCACCGCGACCGTATAGCCGTTGCGGGCGAAGTTGCGGGCGAGGTTACTGCCCATGACCGCGAGGCCCGTGACGCCGATCTGCGCTGTAGTGCTCATACCGTCTGCTCCCAAAGATCCGGTGGATCGCGTAGGTCGTTATCGGTGCTGCCGCTCGTGCTGGTTAGCAGCCTACGCAGATACGGCTCGGGAGCCCTGTCGTGTTCACCACCTAGAACAGGGTGTCCGGGAGGACGACGGAGCCGCTGGACGGGACGGGTTCGTCGTCGCGCAGGTGGAGGATCTTCCGGGTGAGCGACTGGACCTGGCCCAGGTACTCGCGCGGTGTCTCGACGTGGCGGAAGTCGACGTAGACCAGCTCGGCCATGTGCGACGGGGGGACGACATCGCCCACGAGGACGGGGATCACCCGCTGCCGTCCCTCCTTCTGCATGGCCAGGTCGTACTCGCGGCGAGCGTGCTCCGACTGGATCCAAGCCGGACTCACCACTGCCACCACCGTGTCGGCGCTGTTGAGACCGGCATCCAGCCGCGACGGCCAATGGTCTCCCGGCTGCAGCTCCCACACGTCCACGAAGACGGTGAGTCCGACTCGCTTGAAGTTCTCCGCGAGTGCCAGGGCCCAGTTCGAATCGGCGGAGGCGTACGACAGGTAGACGTCGTAGCCGCCGCCTCGGGAGGAGTGCGGCCGCAGACTGTGGGAGTCCTGCCGGATGCGCGCGGCGATGGCGCGGGCGGCCTGCGACAGGCTGCCGTCCTCCAGGTTGAACACCTGCAAGGAGGCGGCGAGGCGCGGCAGTTGTGCGATGGCCGCGGACGAGGTGACCACCGGCAGGGTGAGCCGTTCGGTCGCCGCGTTGACGGAGCGGCGCAGGAAGAGGCTGGTGTCACGGTTCTGGACCGGGTCCTCGCCCGTCTCGTCCACGATCATGACGAGGTGACGACATCGGTCGATGAAGTCGGCGCGGCTTTCCAGGTTGTCCGCAGCGGTCCGGCTCGTCACGCCGTTCTCCCGCAACAGGTCACCGAACGCCCGCGCCAGCGCTGACTGCGCGCGGGTGTGGCTGATGAACACGTCCGCTTCGAAGTCCCGATGCGCGGCCTGCTCAGCGCCCTCCACATAGGAGTCGCGGTTCTCGATCAGCAGGCCCGCGTCCTCCAGCCGGCGTGCCAGCAGCGCGGCGAGGCTTGCGATGCTGTAGGTGACCTGCTCGGCGTTGCGGGGGCTCTCGCTGAGTGCGGGCAGCAGCTCACCGAAGGACCAGACGGGGAAGTAGGGGATCGTCACCCGCTGGAGCAACTCTCCGGGAGAGCTGCCGCGCGGCGCCCAGTCCCGCAGCCGTGGCTCCATCCGGTCGGCCAGCCTGCGCCGCCACTTCTCCCCTTCCTTGTACTCGGGCTGCGCGTCGAACCGGCTCAGCAGCGGCACGGTCAGCAGCCGGGGCCGGTCGTACGGCAGCCCGTCCCGCGCCTTCATGGCTCGGTCGACGATCTGCAGCACCCCGTCCACGTTCTGGTCGTTCGCGGTGTAGGCGAAGACCAGGACGTCGGGGACCTGCGCGGTGCAGATGCCGCCGGAGTCGGTGATGCCGGTGCGGCTGTCGACCAGGACGAGGTCGTACTGCCTCATCCACTCCTCCCGCCACGTCTCCAGCGTCGCGCCGAAGTCGTGCTTCTCGTACAGCGCCTCCCAGTCGACCTGTTGCAGCCGCGAGATGTACGAGTCGTCGTCCTTGCGGCCGGCGGTGATCAGATCCAGGCGGGCGCCCTCCGGGAACCGCACCGGGGTGCGGTGCCGCAAGGCGGTCGCGCGGGCCGTGTCCGGCGCCGTACGGGCCTCTTCGATCATCTCCAGCAGGCCCGCCCGGGGCGGCTCGGTCAGATGCCTGTCGAAGTAGTACGACAGCCCGGGTGCCTCCAGGTCCCAGTCCACACACAGCACGCGATAGCCCCAACGCGCCAGCACCACCGCCGTGTTGGCGAGCGCGAAGCTGCGGCCCACCCCACCCTTGTAGGAGTAGAACGTCACGATCTGTCCGGCGTTCATCATGCTCCAAAGCGGGGGAGTCGGCCGCGGACGGGCGTGCCAGGCGGCGGTGGTCTGAGGGCCGGCCAGTCGGCGCGCCACTCGGGGACCTCTCCCAGGCGGACGGCGATGAGCTCCGCGAGGCGCTGTACCTCCTGGTGGAAGTGCGGATACGCCGCGGATTCCACGTACTTGGGGTACGGCACGTTGTAGTTCTTGAATTCCTTGTGGAGTTGGCGCTGCTGCACCGCGGCCGGGAAACTCGTGCCGTCCGCGAAGACCACCGGGAAGATCAGCCCGCTGTCGTTGACCTGTTCCTCCCGCTTCTCCATCGTCGCCCATTCCGCCGTGCACCAGGGCGAGCGGAAATAGGGTGCGGACAGCACCGGAACCAGCAGCTTGCTCCTGCCGAGCGAGTGCGCGAGCTGGTCGGGCCACGGCTTGCCGATGTGTTCGTCCAGCTGGCGGTCGATGAATATGTCGGCCTTGCCGATCTCGTCCTCCAGGCAGCGTTTGAGGGCCGGATAGAAGTGGTTCCAGACCCACTCGCAGACGTTCCCCGCGCTTCTGCTGTAGCTGACGAACACGTCGAACTCGTACTCCACCGCCGCCCCGTTCACCTGCGCAGTCCCCCAGACGGGACGGAGTGTAACCGTCGGTGCGCCCCTCAACAGCCCTTTGCGGGAACAGCATTCGGCAAGAGGCGGCCGATTGCCGTCTTGTCATGGCCTGTTCGGGGCGCTTACTTTTGGCCCTCCTGACGTACGTCGTAGGGGGAGCTCCATGGCCGTACGCGGCCGGCACCGCCGGTATCAGCCGAACAGGATCAACCGCGCCTCGCTCACCGTCACGGCCGGCGGTGCCTCAATGGCGATCCCGCTCATCGGTGCCGGCACCGCCCAGGCGGCCGACGTGGACACCTGGAACAAGGTCGCCGCCTGCGAGTCGAGCAACAACTGGAGCATCAACACCGGCAACGGCTACTACGGCGGGCTCCAGTTCACCCAGTCCACCTGGGAGGCCTTCGGCGGCACCCGGTACGCCCCGCGCGCCGATCTCGCCACCAAGGACCAGCAGATCGCCGTGGCGGAGAAAGTGCTGGACGGGCAGGGGCCGGGCGCCTGGCCGGTGTGTTCGGTGCGGGCCGGGCTCACCCGGGGCGGGGACACCCCCGACATCCATCCGGCCGGGGGCACCAAGGCCGCCGTCCCGGACGTACAGCCGCAGACCACGCCCCAGTCCAGGGCCGGTTCCGCCGAGATGTACACCGTGGTCCACGGCGACACCCTCTCCGGCATCGCCGACCGCGAGGACGTCAAGGGCGGCTGGCGCGGCCTGTACGCCGCCAACCGGAAGGCCATCGGCGCCGATCCGGACCTCATCCTGCCGGGGCAGCGGCTCAGCCTGCGCGGCAAGGCGGCCACGGTCACGACCCAGACGTCCACCAGGCCGGCCACCGAGAAGAAGAAGGCGAAGGACACCGAGGAAACCGGTCACCGCCTCGTCGCCCCGGTCGACGCCCCCACCGGCACCCCGTACCACAAGGCCGGTTCCGCCTGGTCGAAGGGCTATCACACGGGCGTCGACTTCGCCGTCCCCACGGGCACGTCCGTGAAGGCGGTCGCCGCCGGGCGGGTGGTTGCCTCCGGGTGGGCCGGGTCGTTCGGGTACCAGGTGGTGATCCGGCATTCCGACGGCCGCTACACCCAGTACGCCCACCTCTCCGCGATCTCGGTGAAGACCGGGCAGAGCGTGAGCGCCGGACAGCGCATCGGGCGCTCGGGGTCCACGGGCAACAGCACGGGCCCGCATCTGCACTTCGAGGTGCGGACGGGGCCCGGCTTCGGTACCGATGTCGACCCGGTCGCCTATCTCCGGGCCGGAGGGGTCAGGGTCTGATCCCGGGATCAGGACCCGCCCCTCAGGATTTGACCCTCGTACGGTGTCGGTCGAGGACTGGCATCGGGATGTAGGAGGCGCCGTAGAGCGGCCCGACGTAGAAGATCGGGCGCTCCTCGGTGTCCGGGGCGGCGGTGTCGTCCGGCTGCGGTGCCGGGACGAGGACGTCCTCCAGGGCCGCCTCGGCCCTCGCGACGAGGTCGTCCTCCCGTACCGCCGTGTCGGCCGCCGCCACCAGGACCTCTTCGCGGGCCTGCCCAGGCAGGGCCGCGAGCAGTTCCGCTGCCGAGGCGGGCACCTGCACCCGCAGCTCGTCCGCCCGCGGGTCCGCGGCCGGCTCCGGGTCCCCGGACTGGGCCGGCAGCCGCACCGGCTCCTGCGGTACGGACTCGGTGCGGGCGATCCGCTCCGAGGTGAGGAGGATCAGGCCGCCCGCCGCCACCACACCGCAGCTCAGGGCGAGCGCGGTGCCGGTGGTGCCGTGACGGAAGGTCTCGCCGAACATCGTGATGCCGACGACGGCCGCGACCACCGGGTTCACGACGGTCAGCGTGGCCAGCGGGGCCGCGAGCCCGGCGCCCCGGTAGGAGGCCTGGGAGAGCAGCATGCCGGCCGTGGCCAGGACGCCGATCACGGCGAGGGAGGGCACGTCGGCCGCCGAGACGCCGCCGGTCCAGTCGACCGCGACGGTCTTGGTGAACACCGAGGACATGCCGAACGCGATACCGGACGCGGTGGCGAGCAGGATGCTGCGCACCGCCGGGTGCCGGTGGGCCGCCCGGCCCGCGATCATCAGGGCGACGACCGCGATGCCGGTGACCGTCGCGACGGCCACCCGCTGGGCGGTGTCCAGGGACTGCGCGTCGGACGCGCCGACCAGGGACAGCAGACCGGCGAGACCGACCGTCGCCATGATCGCGCCGCGCCACGCGGTCGCCCCGGCCTTGCGGCCGACGAACAGCGCGGCCATGGGCAGGGCGAAGACGATGGTCAGGGCGCCGAGCGGCTGGACCAGGCTGAGGGGGCCGAACGCCAGCGCCACGACGTGCAGCAGCCCGCCGAGGCCGTTCAGCGCGACCGCCGCCCACCAGCTGGGCCGGCGCAGCGGCGCGAACTGCTGCTCGGGGGAGGACACCGCGACCTGCTCCTGGACGATCGCCCCGCCCGCGTAGGCGACGGCAGAGACGAGCGACAGGACGACGGACAACGCGAGGGCGCTCATCAGCAGCTCCTCTGCGTGAAGCGGGGCTGGTGACCCCGGCGCGGCGAACGGTCGGCTTCCATGTGCAACACGATGCCGTGGAATGCCATTCCCGTCGTCGTACCTGAGCACGCAATGGGTCCTACTGCCGATGGAGTACTACGGAGGGTCAGTCCTCCCCAGGGTGGGTGACACTGCCCCGCGCCCCCTGATGCCGCCCCCTAGGGGCCTTGGTACTACTGCTCCTCGTGGACCTCGACGCCGATCTCGCCGCCCTCCGCCCGCTCGGCGGCTTCTTCCTACTACGCACGGGTGCGCCGCCGCGTTCAACGCTGCCGACCCTCGCACGGGCGTACGACATCCAAAAGTCGGACGTTTACGAAGAATCCGTGACTTTTCGTATCCGCAAGGTGGCCGATTCCCTTCAGGCGCCGGAATTGCGGATCGCCGCCTCGATCGCCCAGCAGGGCCTCGCCGCCCGCCTGTGGTCCGCGGCCCTCGGCTGCGCCGTGCTCTACGGCCGCGTCCCCGACCTCGACGCCCGGCTGGTGCGCTGGGACGCCGACGGCAGCGCCCCCGACGACCTGTGGCTCACCGAGGTGCACGCGCTGCCCGGCGACGCCGGAACCCTCGCGGCGGTCGTCCTGGAAGGGCACCTGGAGCCGCTGACGGCGGCGCTGCGGGCCCGTCACCGCCTCGCCCCCGGCCTGCTGCGCGGCAACGCCGCCTCCGCGCTCGTCGGTGCCGCCCGCCAGCTGTCGGGCTGGGCGCGCGCGAACGGCCGCACCGAGGTGGCCGCCCGCACCCGGGCCCTCACCACGGAACTCCTCGCCCACCCCCTCCTCGCCGGCACCGGCACTCTCGCCGGCACCGCCTTCCGGCGCCGCAGCTGCTGCCTCTACTACCGGGTCCCCGGCGGAGGCGTCTGCGGCGACTGTTGCTTCACACGACCCCCGCGCTCTTCCCCGCGCGCCGCATCTGGGTGACCATGAAGGGCAACCAGGCGCTGAGAACAGGGGGTTCCGGGTGCGAGTGGGACTGCTGACCCGGGAGTACCCGCCGGACGTGTACGGCGGCGCGGGCGTCCATGTCGAGTTCCTCGCCCGGGAGTTGGCCGCCCTGGCCGACGTCGAGGTGCACTGCTGGGGCGAGGGCCGCGGAGTGGGCGTGCTGCGCCACCGCCCCTGGTCCGTGCTCGACACCGCCAACGACGCGCTGCGCACCTTCTCGGTGGACCTCGCGATGACCGCGGGCCTCGAAGGCCGCGAACTCGTCCACTCCCACACCTGGTACGCCAACCTCGCCGGCCACCTCGGCAAGCTCCTGTACGGCATCCCGCATGTGATGACCGCCCACTCCCTGGAGCCGCTGCGCCCCTGGAAGGCGGAGCAACTCGGCGGCGGATACGCCCTGTCGAGCTGGGCGGAGCGCACCGCGATCGAGTCCGCCGACGCGGTGATCGCGGTCTCCGGAGCCATGCGCGAGGACATCCTCGCCTGCTACCCGGCCCTCGACCCGGCCCGGGTGCACATCGTGCACAACGGCATCGACACCACCCTCTACCGCCCCGACCACGGCACCGATGCCCTCACCCGCATCGGCCTCGACCGCGACCGGCCCTTCGTGCTGTTCGTCGGCCGCATCACCCGCCAGAAGGGCGTGCCCCATCTGCTGCGCGCGGTGCGCGACATCGACCCCGCCGCACAGGTCGTGCTGTGCGCCGGAGCGCCGGACACCCCGGAGATCGACCGTGAATTCCGGGAGCTGTACGAGGAGTTGAGCCGGGTCCGCGAGGGCGTGCACTGGATCCCGCAGATGCTGCCCCGCCCCGACGTGATCCAACTGCTCACCCACGCGGCCGTGTTCGTCTGTCCCTCGGTGTACGAACCCCTCGGCATCGTCAACCTCGAAGCCATGGCGTGCGGAACTCCCGTGGTGGCCTCGCGGATCGGCGGCATCCCGGAGGTCGTCGACGACGGCAAGACCGGGCTGCTCGTCCCGGTGGACGACGACTTCGAGCCCGCCCTCGCCCGCGCGCTGGACGCGGTCCTCGGTGATCCGGAGGGCGCCCGGCGGATGGGCGAGGCCGGACGGGAGCGCGCGGTGGGGGAGTTCGGCTGGGACGCGGTCGCCCGGCGGACGGTGCGGCTCTACGAGGAGATCCTCAAACAGGCGTAGTGCGCCCCGGGCAGGGGCAGGCATGGGTCACAACCAGGGTGAGGGGAGCGACCATGCGTCGTGGTGGACCTTCGGTGCTCGGGATCGTACTGGCGGGCGGAGAGGGCAAGCGCCTGATGCCCCTGACCGGTGACCGCGCGAAACCCGCGGTCACCTTCGGCGGAACGTATCGCCTGGTGGACTTCGTCCTGTCCAACCTCGTCAACGGGGACATCCTGCGCATCTGCGTGCTGACGCAGTACAAGTCGCACTCGCTCGACCGGCACATCACCACGACCTGGCGGATGTCCAGCCTGCTCGGCAACTACGTCACCCCCGTCCCGGCCCAGCAGCGGCTCGGCCCCCGCTGGTACCTGGGCAGCGCGGACGCGATCCTGCAATCCCTCAACCTCGTCTACGACGAACGGCCCGAGTACGTGGCGGTGTTCGGCGCCGACCACGTCTACCGCATGGACCCGCGCCAGATGCTCACCCAGCACATCGAGGGCGGCGCGGGCGTGACGGTGGCCGGCATCCGCGTCCCGCGCTCGGAGTCCTCGCAGTTCGGGGTGATCACCCCCGGCTCGGACGGGCTCACGGTGGACCGCTTCCTGGAGAAGCCCGCCGACCCGCCCGGTCTCGCCGACGACCCGGAGTGCGTGTTCGCCTCCATGGGCAACTACATCTTCACCACCAAGGCCCTGATAGAGGCCCTCCAGCGGGACGCCGAGGACGAGCACTCGGTGCACGACATGGGTGGCTCGATCCTGCCCCAGCTCACCGAGCGCGGCGAGGCCCAGCTGTACGACTTCAGCGCCAACCACGTCCCCGGCGAGACCAACCGCGACCGCGGCTACTGGCGGGACGTCGGCACCCTGGACGCGTACTACGACGCCCACATGGACCTCATCGCCGAGCGCCCCGCCTTCAACCTCTACAACCGGCAGTGGCCCATCTACACCCACTCCGGCCAGCTGTCCCCGGCCCGCTTCAACGCCGGCGGCATGGCGAGCGAGTCCATCATCAGCGCGGGCTGCCTCATCCGGGGGCAGGTCACCCGGTCGGTGCTGTCGCCCGGGGTGGTGGTCGACCCGGGGGCGGTCGTACAGGGGTCGGTGCTGCACGACAACGTCAAGATCGGTCGGGGCGCGGTGGTGCGGGGCGCGGTCCTCGACAAGAACGTGGAGGTGCCGCCGGGCGCCACGATCGGGGTGAACCCGGAGCGGGACGCCGAGCTCTACACGGTCTCCAAGGGCGGGGTGATCGCACTCGGGAAGGGCCAGCGGGTGTCCTGAGCTCGGCATCCGGTGCGCCTGTGAACCCTGGGGCGCGGAGGGCCGGACTTAATCTGCTGTTAACTGTGCGTAGCTTGATCGTACTTGACCGTAATCGCCCGAGGGCGGTTGACTGCTTGCTCACCCGTCGTCGACGCGAGGCAAGCCATTGACTTCAGATCTGCTCGCCCCTCTCGACCTGGCGTTCTGGAACATCGAGTCCGCCGAGCACCCCATGCACCTGGGTGCCCTCGGCGTCTTCTCGGCGCACTCGCCCACCGCGGGCGCCCACGCGGCCGACCTGCTCGCGGCCCGGGCCGTCGCGGTGCCCGGCCTGCGGATGCGCATCCGGGACGTCTGGCAGCCGCTGTCCTTCGGAGGGGCGACGCGCGAGCCCGCCCCCGACTTCGACCCCCTGGACCACGTCCGGCTGCACGCGCCCACCGCCGACTTCCACGCCGACGCCGGCCGGCTCATGGAACGCCCGCTGGAACGCGGCCGGCCGCCGTGGGAGGCGCATGTCCTGCCGGGGGAGGACGGCGCCTCCTTCGCCGTGCTCTTCAAGTTCCACCACGCCCTGGCCGACGGTCTGCGCGCCCTGACGCTGGCCGCGGCGATCCTGGACCCGATGGACCTGCCGGCCCGCAAGCCGCGCCCCGAGGAGCCGTCGAAGGGTTTCCTCCCGGATGTGCGCAAGCTGCCCGGGCTGGTCCGCGGCGCCGTCTCCGACGTCGGCCGGGCCCTCGACATCGGGGCGTCCGTCGCGCTCTCCACGGTCGGCGTGCGCTCCTCGGCGGCCCTCACCGCCGAGCCGAGCGGCACCCGTCGCACCGCCGGCGTGGTCATCGACCTCGACGACGTGCACCGCGTCCGCAAGATCCGGGGAGGCACCGTCAACGACGTCCTCATCGCCGTCGTCGCGGGCGCCCTGCGGCGCTGGCTCGACGAGCGCGGCGACGGCAGCGACGGCGTCGCGCCCCGCGCCCTCATCCCCGTCTCCAAGCGCCGCCCGCGCACCGCACACCCGCAGGGCAACCGGCTCTCCGGCTACCTGGTGAGGCTCCCGGTCGACGACCCCGACCCGCTCGCCCGGCTGGACACGGTCCGCACGGCCATGGACCGCAAGAAGGACGCCGGGCCCAACCGGGGCGCCGGTGCCGTCGCCCTGCTCGCCGACCACGTCCCCGCGCTCGGCCACCGGCTCGGCGGACCCCTGGTCAGCCAGGCCGCCCGGCTCTGGTTCGACATCCTCGTCACCAGCGTGCCGCTGCCCAGCCTCGGCCTTAAGCTCGGCGGCAACCCGGTCACCCAGGTCTTCCCGTTCGCCCCGCTGGCCCGCGGCCAGTCCCTGGCGATCGCCGTCTCCACGTACCGCGGCCATGTCCACTACGGCCTGGTCGCCGACGCGGAAGCCGTACCGGATCTGGACCTGCTGGCCAGGGCTCTCACCGAGGAGGTGGAGACGCTCATCACCGCCTGCGAGGGTTGACCCTCACGTTTTTTGGAGGACCGGCCCGGCGCTCCGTAGAATTCCCCGTTCGAAAGCGGACGCGGTCGGAGCGCCGCACGGGGCAGCAGGGAAACGGCAGCGCGATGACGGTGACAGAGGACGGCTCGGCGATCACGGACGAGGCCGTGGACGAGGTCGTGTACGGCCCCGGGATCGACCCCGAGCGGCTGGCCGTCTGCCTCAGCGTGCTCGACGAGCTCGACAAGCTGGAGGTCGACCACCCCGACGCGATCGCCGTGCGCCGGGCCACCGCCGGCATCTACCGCACGGTCAAGCAGCGCCGCCGCCAGGAGCGCCGGGCCGCCAAGACCGCCCACGACAAGGCGGTCACCGAGGCCACCGCGACCGGCTCGGCCCAGCGCATCGACGACGAGACCGAAGGCATCCTGCCGTCGTCCGTCACCGAGGCCGGCAGGATCGCCGGGATACTCCAGCGCCCCCGCTCCTGCTACACCTGCAAGACCCGGTACGTGGAAGTCGACTACTTCTACCACCAGCTCTGTCCGGACTGCGCCGCGCTGAACCGCGCCAAGCGCGACGTCCGCGCCGACCTCACCGGCAAGCGTGCCCTGCTCACCGGCGGCCGCGCCAAGATCGGCATGTACATCGCGCTCAGGCTGCTGCGCGACGGCGCCCACACCACCATCACCACACGCTTCCCCAAGGACGCCATCCGCCGCTTCAAGGCCATGGACGACTCCGGGGACTGGATGCACCGCCTTGAGGTCGTCGGCATCGACCTGCGCGACCCGGCCCAGGCCGTCGCCCTCGCCGACCAGGTCGCCGAGGCCGGCCCGCTCGACATCCTGGTCAACAACGCGACCCAGACCGTACGGCGCCTGCCCTCGGCGTACGCCGCCCTGGTCGAGGGCGAGAGCGCCCCGCTGCCCGCCGGTGAGCTGCCCGCCCACCACGTCATCGGCGCCTTCGGCTCCGGCGCCGTCGACGGCCTCGCCTCGCTGCCCGCCGGGATCTCCGGCCTCGACGCCCAGCAGGTCGCCGACCTCGCGCTCGTCGCGGGCAACGCGAGCGTCGCCAGGCACCTCGACGGCACCGCCATCGACGCGGGCGGCCTCGTCCCCGACGTCGTCGACACCAACACCTGGGTGCAGACCATCGAGCAGATCTCCCCGGTGGAGCTGCTGGAGACCCAGCTGTGCAACTACACGGCGCCGTTCATCCTGATCAGCAAGCTCCGCCCGAGCATGGCCGAGGCCGCGAAGAAGGCGGCGAGCGGACGGGCCTACGTCGTGAACGTCTCCGCGATGGAGGGCGTCTTCGGCCGCGGCTACAAGGGCGCGGGCCACCCCAACACCAACGCCGCCAAGGCCGCCATGAACATGGTCACGCGGACCAGCGGCCAGGAGATGTTCCAGACCGACGGCATCCTCATGACGTCCGTCGACACCGGCTGGATCACCGACGAGCGCCCCCACTTCGACAAGCTGCGCCTCGCCGAGGAGGGCTTCCACGCCCCGCTGGACCTGGTGGACGGCGCGGCGCGGGTCTACGATCCGATCGTGCGCGGTGAACAGGGCGAGGACCTGTACGGCGTCTTCCTCAAGGACTACGCGCCCGGGAAGTGGTGACGCGCCGGCCGTGACGTGTCACGTGGCGCCCGAAGGGAACCCGGACCCTGGTGACCACCGCGCCAGGAGTGAGTCATGGCCAGTCCGCACCACATCGATCCGCGCGCTCTCGGTGACCCGCGCAACCACTACCTCACCGACGAGCAGTTCTACGCGAGCGACCGCCCGGCGCATCCCGTCCTCCCTGAGGACCGGCCCCGCGGCGGCGCCCACGATCCTTACAAACACCCCTGGACCTGGGGCACGATCGCGCTCGTCGCGTTCATCGTGCTGATCGTCCTCATGGGGATCGCGCTCTTCCCGTAAAGAGCCTGTTCAGGGCTGCGGCGGCGGGTACGACCGCAGCCGGTCGTGGACGGCGTACCCGCCCGGGTGCGCCGCCCTGACCCGCGTCCCGCCGTCCACCAGCAGATCCGCACCGGTGATCCACTCGGCCGCGTCGGAGGCCAGCCACACGACGGCCCGCGCCACGTCCGCCGGCTCCCCGATCCGGCCGAGCGGCAGCCCCGCGGCGACCTCCGCCTCGCCCGGCTCCCATAGGAAACGGGCCATCTCGGTGCGGACGAGTCCGGGCGAGACGGAGTTGACGCGGACGCGCGGGGACAGCTCCCCGGCGAGCTGCCGCGTCAGGTGGAGGAGCGCCGCCTTGCTGGTGCCGTAGGCGCCGACGTTCGGCCCGACATGGGTGGCACCCTCCGTGCAGACGTTGATCACCGAGCCGCCGTGCTCCCGCATCCACGCCCGCCACGCGTACTGCACCAGCCGCAGCGGTGCCTCGATGTTGACGGTGAACGCCGTGCGCCAGGCGTCCGGGTCGGCGTCCATCAGCGGGCCGTACGGCTGGTTGGTCGCCGCGTTGTTGACGACGACGTCGATCCGTCCGAACGCGCGCAGGGCGAGGTCGGTCACCTCCGACAGATGAGCGGGGTCGGCCACACTGCCCGCCACCCCGACGCCGCCCAGCTCGGCGGCGGTCCGCCGGACGTCCGCCGCGTCCCGCGCCGTCACACAGACCAGCGCCCCGGCGTCGGCCAGCTGCCGGGCTACTTCGCGCCCGATCCCACGCGTCCCACCGGTGACGACGGCGGCCTTCCCGTCCAGTCCGTACGACGACGTCATCGGCGTACCGTCTCATGACGGACCGTCAGTCGACAGGGATGTAGGCCGAACGGGTGAGCTTGCCGACAGGGCATATCGGGGTAAATGCCTGCATAAAGGAACCAATGAACACAGGGGACTTGTAATGGTTACCCCTTGTTTTCAGCCCCATCGAGCGGCGCTCCGCTCATTTGGTTAATCTGTAGCGGACGGACAGCAGTACGGGGTCCCACCCACACCCACGGTCCGTCCTGGGGCAAGCCGGTCACCACGGCCTGCACTCACCAGAGTTACCGGCGCCACCGCGTCCGAACTGATTTGACTCAGACCCGAGCGGGCGTCCGGCGCCAGGCCGCATCCTGGCTGGTACGCCCCGAGGGTGACCCGACACATAAGGAGTGCGCGGTGACACCGGAGAAGACGAATCGCGAGCAACGCCCCAAGGAACGTCCCGAGCGCGCCGGCCGCAGGCCCGGCCAGCTCGGCAGCCTCGACGTGTGGGCGCGGTCCGCCCCCATCCGCCTCGCGGGCTACGAAGACGACCTGGCCGAGCCCCACATCCTGCCCAGCGTGGACTGACGCGGTCGGTCCCCTTCGCGATCGCCGACGGCATGGGCGTGCGACCCGCACGCCCATGCCGCTCAGAGGAACCGCGGCCGGTCACCGGCCGCGGACGCGGCACAGGGCGCCGTAGCCGGCGCCGATGTCACCGCCACTGACCGAGACCGACGTGGCCGACGCCGAACGGGAACCGGGCGTCGCCTTTCCGGCCGAGTACCGCGCGCCCAGGGCCTGTTGCGACGGTGGCGCCTGCCGCGCGACGCGACACCGTTGCTTTCCCGCGACCTGCTCCGCCGGACAGGCCCTAGGCCAGCGGTGCCGTCCGCTGCCACGGGTGCAGGTTCTCCAGTTGCTCCGCCGTCTCCAGCAGCACCGCCTCCGTGCCCGGGCGGCCGACCAGTTGTACGGCGGTGGGGGCGCCGGACGGCAGGGTGCCGAACGGGACCGCCATCGCAGGCCAGCCGGTGAGGTTCCACGGCGGGGTCATGGGCGAGTAGGTGGTGTTGGCGAGGATGTTGCGGAGCCAGCCGCGCTCGTGCCAGGGCGCCGAGGCGGGGGAGCGGCGGGCCAGCGCCGGGGTGAGCAGGATGTCGTACTCCTCGAAGAACGGCTCCAGGCGGCGGCGGAGTTCCTCCCGGGCCTTGCCGGTGCCGACACTCTTCACGAAACGGCGGCCCACCGCCGCGTGCACCCGGGTCCGCCGGGTCAGCAGGGAGCCGTCCAGGCCCTGGGCGTCCTCCGCCGTGCCCGCCGTCCAGTGGGCGAGCGAGGTGAGGCTCAGCGACATCGGGTACGACGGGTCGGCGCGACGCACCTGGTGGCCGGCCTTCATGAGCACCTCGGCGGCGTCCCGGACCGCGGCCTTGTAGGGCGCGGTGATCGCGATGCCGGCGAGCGGGCTGCGCAGGGAGACGGCGACCTTGCGCATCCCGGAGTCGGGCGGCCGTACGAACTCGGCGTCCGCCAGGATGCCCAGCATCAGCCGCGCGTCCTCCACCGTCGTCGCCAGCGGGCCGTTCTCGGACATGCCGAACCAGTCGCCGTCGCTGACGCCCGCCGGAACCACGCCGTGCCCCGGCTTGATGGTGACGAGGCCGCAGTTGGCCGCCGGGATGCGCAGCGAGCCCATGCCGTCGTTGCCGAGGGCGATCGGGACCAGGCCGGCGGCGACGGCGGCCGCGCTGCCGCCGGAGGAGCCGCCCGCCGTGCGCGAGGTGTCCCACGGGTTGCGGGCGGTGCCGTGCACGCCCTCGGTCGTACCGAAGACACACAGCTCGGGCACGTTCGTCAGGCCCACGACCACCGCGCCCGCGGCACGCAGGCGGGCGACCGTCACATGATCCTGCTCCGACGGTGTGTCGGGCGTGGCCGCCGAGCCGACGCGCTTGGACTCGCCGCGCACCGCGAGATTGTCCTTGACGGCCACCGGCACCCCGGCGAGGGGCAGTTCGGCCAGGTCGGCACGGGCGCCCACCTCGTCGGCCTCGGCGAGCGCCGCCTCGGCCCGTACCGTCCGGAAGGCGCCGACGCGGCCGTCGAGCCGCTCGATCCGGGCGAGGTGCTCGGCCACCACCTCGCGGGGCGTGGCCCGCTTCTCCCGCACGGCGGCGGCGATCTCGGCGGCGCTCCGGCCGGTCCAGCTGGTCACGGGTCTCTCCTCGTACTGGCGAGTATGTAGGGAGAACTGTGCCCCGGCTCGGTCGCGGAGTCGAGAGGGCGACGCTCTTGGACAATCGCGCCGCTGTTGTTGGACTTTTCGCGCGACGACTCCCGAAGACCCGCAGGTCATCCGATCAATGGCTCAACTTGGCTGACTCTCAGTCCCATTGACACGTCCTGGGGGTCGTCCAATGATCAGCCATCCGATGAATTGGAGGGGCGTGTGAGTACGTTTCCCAGACGCCGGTTCGTGGGTGTCGCCGCGGCACTGGCCCTGCTCCTGTCGCCTGTTCCGGCCCTCGCGCGTCAGCAGGCCGAGAAGCCGCCCGTCACCGTCCCGGCCCTCACCGACTGGACCCCGGAGTCCGGCGGTTATGGCTTCGGGCCCGGCGCCCGGCTCGTCGCGGACAGTCCCGCAGAGATCCGTGTCGCCGACACTCTCGCCGACGATCTGCGGGCGGCCGGGCACGGCACCGTCCCGGTGGTCGGCGGCGCGGCGCGCACCGGAGACATCGTTGTCGACATCCGGCCGGCCAGGAAGTCGCTCGGCACCGAGGGATACGAACTCCGCGCCGGCAAGCGCCTGTCGGTGACCGGCGCGACCGAGACCGGCGCCTTCTACGGCACCCGCACCCTCCTGCAACTCCTCGCGCAGGGCGGCCGTGTCCCCGCCGGACGGGCCGTCGACGTACCGCGCTACAAGGAGCGGGGCGTCGGCGTCTGCGCCTGCTACATCCACGTCTCCCTGCCCTGGCTGGAGAACCTGGTCCGCGAGATGGCGTACCACAAGCTCAACCAGCTGCTCCTGGAGCTGAAGGTGAAGAGCGACGCCCATCCCGAGGCCGACACCTGGGGCTACTACACGAAGGACGAGATACGCCGGCTCGTCGCCCTCGGCGAGAAGTACCATGTCGAGATCGTCCCGGAGATCAACTCCCCGGGCCACATGGACCCGTGGATCGAGAACCGCCCGGACCTCCAGCTCACCGACTCCGACGGTGCCAGGCAGCCCTCGCGGCTCGACATCACCCAGCCCGCCGCTTTCGCCTACTACACGAGCCTCATCGACGAGTACGCGCAGGTCTTCAAGGCACCGGCCTGGCACATGGGCGCCGACGAGTACATGCTCGGCTCCGACTTCGCCAAGTATCCGCAGATCCTCAAGTACGCCCAGGACAAGTACGGTTCCGGAGCCACCCCGCAGGACGCCTTCATCGACTTCGTCAACCGCGTCCACGCCTACGCGGCCGGCAAGGGCAAGAGACTGCGCATCTGGAACGACGGGCTCACCGGCGCCAACACCGTCCCGGTGACGGCGGGCACGACCGTCGAGCACTGGCTGAACGTGGCGACCAGACCCAGCCAACTGATCGCCGCGGGCTACCCGTTGATGAACGCCTCCTACTCCCTCTACCTCATCCGCGGCGGCTTCCACAGCGACACCGAGGGCCTGTACGACCAGAGTTGGGACCCGCGCAGCTTCGAGGGCGAGAAGCTCGCCTCCGCCCAGGGCGTCACCGGCGCGAAGATCAGCCTGTGGCCGGACAACGGGCGCGGCGAGACCGAGAACGAGGTCGCCGTACGACTCTGGCCCGCCCTGCGCCACATCGCCCAGGCCACCTGGGGCGACCCGCACCCGGACGCCACGTACGCCGAGTTCGCCGCGCGCGGCACAGCCGTGGGGCACGCGCCCGGACGGCGGGACCTGACCTCGGTGCCGGTGCCGGACGGGTCGTACACCTTCAGGACCGGCGGCGTCACCTTCGACGCCCACCTCGCGCGCACCGCGGACGGCTATGTCACCCTGCGCGGCCCGTCCGGCTGCCTGGCGGTGAGCGGCGGCAAGCTCACCCTCAACGTGCCGCTCCAGCCGGGCGTCCAGGCGACCTGGGACAGCTGCGCCGCCTCGAACACCTTGCAGCGCTGGCAGGTGCAGGAGACCGCGGGCGGATACCGCCTCGTCAACGTCATCACGCAGATGGCGATGAGCGCGACCGGCGACGGCCGGATCGTGCAGTACCCGCCCGACCAGCACCCGCCCGCCGTATGGCAGTTGACCCGAGGAGCCCACACCTCATGACCGTCTCCAGACGCACCTTCGTCGCCGGCTCGGTCTCCGCCCTCGTCGCCACCGGCCTCACCACCGTCTCGGCGCACGGCACCCCACTGCCGGCCGAGCCCGCGTACCGCATCCCCGTCGGCCGTGACGACACCCCCGACGAGCTCGTCCGCAAGGCCTCCCAAGTCCGGCCCACCGCACGGCAGATCGCCTGGCAGCAGCTGGAACGCACCGCCTTCCTGCACTTCGGGGTCAACACCTTCACCGGCCTGGAATGGGGCACGGGGGACGAGGACCCCGACGTCTTCCAGCCCACCGGCCTCGACACCGACCAGTGGGCCAGAGCCCTGCGCGACGGCGGCTTCAGGCTCGCCATCCTCACCGTCAAGCACCACGACGGCTTCGTCCTCTACCCGTCCCGCTACACCGGCCACACCGTCGCTTCGAGCAGTTGGCGGGACGGGCGGGGCGACGTGCTGCGGTCGTTCGCCGACTCGATGCGCCGGTACGGGGTCAAGGTCGGCGTCTACATCTCGCCCGCCGACGAGAACCAGTACCTGCACGGCGTCTACGCCAACGGCAGCGCCCGCGCCACCCGTACCGTCCCCACGCTCGTCGACGGCGACGACCGCACACCTGCGGCGACCTACACGCTGGACGCCACCGACTACGGCGCCCACATGCTCAACCAGCTCTACGAGGTCCTCACCGAGTACGGCCCGGTCGACGAGGTGTGGTTCGACGGCGCCCAGGGCCACATCCCGCCGGACAAGGTGGAGAGCTACGACTGGGACAGCTGGTACACCCTGGTCCGTGCCCTCGCCCCGGACGCGGCGATCGCCGTCACCGGCCCCGACCTGCGCTGGGTCGGCAACGAGAGCGGGCTGGCCCGTGAGGACGAGTGGAGTGTCGTCCCGGTGAAGGAGAACCAGTACGGGCGCACCGACTGGGCGCTGTCCTACGACACGCCGGACGAGGGCAGCCGGGCCGCGCTGGTCGCCGCCCAGCCGACGACGGACTACCTCCAGTGGTGGCCCGCGGAGTGCGATGTGTCCATCCGGGACGGCTGGTTCTACCACCCCGACCAACAGCCCAAGAGCGTCCAGCAGTTGACGGACATCTACTTCGGGTCCGTCGGCCGCAACGCGGTGCTCCTGCTCAACGTCCCGCCGGACACGGACGGGTTGCTGCCCGCCGCCGATGTGACCCGGCTGCGTGAGTTCCGGGAGCGGATCGACCGGGAACTTCCGGAGGATCTGGCACGGGGCGCCCGCACGACCACTTCGGACGGCGTGGTGACCGTCGACCTCGGTGCCGCCCGCGCCGTTGACCGGGTCCGGCTGGCGGAGGACATCCGGCACGGTCAGCAGATCGAGGGCTTCGTGGTGGAGGCGTACCGCGACGGCGGCTGGCGGGAGGTCGTGACGGCCGGAACGGTCGGGGCGAGCCGGATTCTGCTGCTGCCGGCTGCGGTTCGGGCGCGACGGTGGCGGCTGAGGGTCACCGCGGCCCGGGGCGCGGTGCACGTGGCGGCGTTCGGGCTGTACAAGTCGCGAGGCTGAGGAGGTAGTTGAGCGGGACGATCACCGGAACGCCGGCGATCTCGGGACCGCCCCGTCAGGGCTCCCGGGCCGCGCCCGTGCTGCCCCGTTCGATCAGTTGCGGTACCGGCACCCGTACGGTCCGTGCCGGGCCGCCGTCCAGGAGTGCGGTCAGTTCTCCGGCCGCCGTGCGGCCGAACTCGACGCTGTCCCGGGACAGTGCGGACAGCCACGGCTTGACCATGCGGCACAGCGCCGAGTCCTCCCACGAGACCACGGACACGTCCGCCGGCACGGACCGGCCCAGTTCGGTCGCGGCGGCGGCGCCGGCGACGGCCATCACGTCGTTGTCGTAGATCAGCGCGGTCGGCGGGTCGGCGGACTCCAGGACCCGGCGGGTGACGGCGGCGCCCTCGGCGTCGGAGTAGTCGGTGGTCACCGACCGCACCCCGGTGAGGCCGCGCCGCTCGGCCTCGGCGCGCAGGGTGCGGATACGGCGCTCGGTGTGGGCGAGGCCGGGCAGGCCCGCGATGTGCACGATCCGGCGGTGGCCGAGGGCGTAGAGCCCGTCCACCACCGAGGCCATCGCGCCCGCGTCGTCCGCCCACACCGTCGACAGACCGGGGTGGCGTTCGTCGGGCGCGCCGCCGATCACCACGGCGGGCAGGCCGAGTTCGTCGAGGAGGTCGGGGCGCGGGTCGGCGGTGCGCGGGTCGACCACCAGGACCCCGTCCACCCGGTGCTCGGCCCACCAGCGCCGGTAGACCGCGCACTCGTCGGCGATGTCCTCCACCACCTGGAAGAGCAGCCCGAGATGGCGTTCCGCGAGCACCTCCTGGATGCCCGAGACGAGTTGGAGGAAGAACGAGTCCACGCCGAGTGTGTCCGCGGGGCGGGCGAGCACGAAGCCGACCGTGGCCGCGCCCTCGCCGGACAGGGCGCGGGCCGCCGTGCTGGGCCGCCAGCCCAGTTCCTCGGCCACCTGCCGCACCCGGTCGCGGGTGTCCTCGGAGACCCCGGGCCGGCCGTTCAGGGCGAAGGAGACCGCGCTCTGGGAGACGCCGGCATGCCGCGCGATGTCCTTCATCGTGGGCCGGCGGGCCGGTGAGCGCTTGCCTGACAACGTGCTTCCCCATTCCTGCGAAGGATTTCGCGCCAGCATGCACTAATGCGGTTCAGCACTCAAGTAGCTAAACCGCATTAGTCACTAATGAGATTAGCCCTGTGCGAGTTATTGACGGGCCCTCCGCGGGGCGTGCAGGGTCTGCGTCGTCGGCCGACCCACCGACCCGACTCCGCCGCACCGACCCGTTGCCCAAGGAGGCCGTTCGCCGTGCCCGTTTCCCGCAGAGCCCTGGTCGCCGCCGCCGTCTGTCTCGTCCTGCCGCTGAGCGCCTGCGGCTCCGGAGGCGACGACGGAGGCTCGACCGACGCCTCCGGCAAGGTCGAGGGCGACATCATCTTCCAGACCTGGAACCTCAGGGCCAATTTCAAGCCGTATTTCGAAGGGCTGATCGCCGACTTCGAGAAGAAGTACCCCGGCACCAAGGTCAAGTGGGTGGACCAGCCCGCCGAGGGCTACGCCGACAAGATCAGCGCCGACGCCGCCGGCGGCACCCTGCCCGACGTCGTCAACGTCTCCCCGGACCTCGTCGCCCCGCTCGCCAAGGCCGGCCTCGCGCTCGACCTCGACAAGGCGGCCGGGCAGTACCGGAAGGAGTATCTGGAGGGGGCGTGGGCCAGCCACCGGATACCGGGCATGACCGGCACGTACGCCTTCCCCTGGTACCTGAACACCGGGCCGCTGTTCTACAACAAGTCCCTGTTCAAGAAGGCGGGCCTCGACCCCGACCAGCCGCCGAAGACGTACGACGAACTCTTCGCCGACGCCCTCCGGATCGCCGAGAACAGCGACGGCGAGGTCTCCACCCTCGCCAACGTCCCCACCATCGAGGACTTCGGCCGCTACGGCGTCGAGCTCATGAACCCGGCCGGCACCGCCTTCGCCTTCAACGACGCGAAGGGCGTCGAACTCCTCACGAAGTACAAGGAGTTGTACGACGCCAAGGCCCTCGACCCGCAGGCGCTGACCGCCACCCCCGAATCGTCCGGCAAGAAGTTCCTCACCGAGGCCGTCGCCATGAACCCGGGCAGCGCCCTCGACCTCGGCAACTTCAAGAAGCAGGCGCCCAACCTGTACAAGAACATCGGCATCACCGACCAGATCACCAGCACCGGCCACGTCAACATGTACGTGATGGGCGTGATGGTGAACGCCCAGAGCAAGAGGAAGCCCGCCGCGGTCGCCTTCGCGCACTACGTCACCGACGCCGCGCACCAGATGTCCTTCGCCAAGCAGGTCGCCATCTTCCCGAGCACCGCCGGCTCCCTGGACGACCCGTACTTCACCGAGGAGGACGGGACCGACGAGACGCGGGTGCGCGTGGCCGCCGCCAAGTCGCTGAAGAACGCGGTCAATTACACGCCGGTGCTGTTCAGCGAGCAGATGAAGACGGCGCTGCGCAACGAGGTCGCCAAGGCGTTGCAGGGCAAGGAGAGCCCGAAGGAAGCTCTCGACAACGCTGTCAAGGCCTGCGACACGCTGCTCCGGCAGCAGGGCTAGTCATGCTGATGCCGTCGACCGGGCCCCGGACACGTGCGGTGCGTGTCCGGCGCCAACTGCCCACCAGCCCCTGGCTGTTCGCCGCGCCCGGACTGCTGGTCATCGGCGCGTTCATCCTGTACCCGTTCGTGTCGACCCTGGTGAACGCCTTCACCGACCGACGCACCCTGATCCCCGGCGAGTTCGTCGGGCTCGCCAACTTCCGCGAGCTGCTGCACGACGACATGTTCTGGATCGGGCTGCGCAACAGCGCGCTGTACGTCCTCGGAGTCGTCCCCGCCCTCGTGATCCTGCCGCTGCTGCTCGCCCTGCTCGTGCAGAAGAACATCCCCGGCATCACCTTCTTCCGGTCCGCCTTCTACACCCCGGTCGTCGCCTCGATCGTCGTGGTCGGCCTGATCTGGGTGTGGCTCCTCGACGAACGCGGCCTGGTCAACTCGCTGTTGGAGACGATCGGCGTGGGCCGCGTCGGCTTCCTGAGCGACCAGTGGCTGCTCCTGATGAGCGCGATGGCCGTCACGGTCTGGAAGGGCCTCGGCTACTACATGATCATTTATCTGGCGGCGCTGGCGAACGTCCCGCGCGAACTCCACGAGGCCGCGGCCGTGGACGGGGCCGGTGCCGTGCGCCGCTTCGTCACGGTGACCGTGCCGGCCGTCCGCTCGACCATGGCCCTGGTCGGGGCGCTGTCCTCGGTCGCCGCCTTCAAGGTGTTCTCCGAGGTGTACCTGATGGCGGGCCCGAGCGGCGGCCCGGCGGGCGAGGACACCACGCTCGTGATGCTCGTCCAGCGCACCGGCACCGGACTGACCGGACGCGTCGGCTACGCCTCCGCGATCTCCGTCGTCGTCTTCGTCGTCACCGTCGCGCTGATGCTGCTCGTGCTGCGGGCCGACCGCAGGAGCGAGTCATGACCCGAGTACGCACAGGGGAGCTGGTCCTCCGGTACGTGCTGCTGCTCGCCGTACTCGCCCTGACCGTGGGCCCGTTCCTGTGGCAGCTGGCGACCTCCCTCAAGGGCCCCACCGAGGACATCTACAGCTCCCCGCCGACCTTCCTGCCCCGGCACCCCACCCTGCACAACTACGCACGGGTCTCGGAGACCATTCCCGTCTGGGACTACGCGTTCAACTCCCTGAAGGTCGCCACCGCCAACGTCGTCACCAACTGCGTCGGCGCCGCCCTCGCCGGGTACGCCCTGGCCCGCCTGCGCTACCGGGGCCGCCGGGTCGCCACCCTCGCCTTCGTCCTGGCGATGCTCGTGCCGGTGGAGGGCATCATCATCGCCCAGTTCACGACCATGCGGGAGCTCGGCCTGAACAACACCCTGATCGGGGTGGTGCTGCCGGGCTGCATCGGCGCGATGAACGTCCTGCTGATGCGCAACGCCTTCCTCAACCTGCCGTACGAGATCGAGGAGGCCGCCTACGTCGACGGCGCCAACGTGTGGCAGCGGTTCCTGCGGATCGCGGTCCCCTCGGTCAAGGGCACGCTCGCCGTCGTCGCGATCTTCGCCTTCATGGGCGCCTGGGACGACTTCCTGTGGCCGCTCATCGTGCTGAGCGACCCGTCCAAGTTCACGCTCACCATCGGCCTCAACTATCTGCACGGCACCTTCGCCAACGACGAACGCCTCGTCGCCGCGGGCACGGTCATCGCCGTGGCCCCGCTGATCGCCCTCTTCGCCTGCCTCCAGCGGTACTTCTTCCGCGGGGTGGGGGAGGGCGCGGTCAAGGGCTGACCCGACTCCGGTACCTCCGTCCCAAGGACCCGCATGCCTTCTGCCGTGCGCTTCGGCGTCAACTACACCCCCAGCGAAGGGTGGTTCCACCACTGGCTCGACTTCGACCTGGACTCCGTCCGGGCCGACCTCGACTCGATCGCCGCGCTGGGCCTCGACCACATCCGGGTCTTTCCGCTGTGGCCGTACTTCCAGCCCAACCGCACCCTGATCCGTCCCGCCGCCGTGGACCAGCTGGTGCGGTTGGCCGACGCCGCCGCCGAACGCGGCCTGGACGTCAACGTCGACGGCCTGCAAGGGCACTTGAGCAGCTTCGACTTCGTGCCGGCGTGGACCAGGACCTGGCACCGGCGCAACCTGTTCACCGACCCGGACGTCGTCGAGGGCCAGGCGGCCTATCTGCGGACGCTCGCCGCCGCGCTCGCCGACCGGCCCAACTTCATCGGCATGACCCTCGGCAACGAGATCAACCAGTTCTCCGCCGGCCCCCACCCCGACCCCGACCGGGCCACGTCCGACCAGATCGACGCCTGGCTGACGCGGCTGCTGGCCGCGTGCGAGGAGGGCGCGCCGGGCCGGCTGCATCTGCACGCCGAGTACGACGCCACCTGGTACCAGGACGACCAGCCCTTCACCCCGGCCCAGGCCGCCCGCCTCGGCGGTGTCACGGCCGTGCACTCCTGGGTGTTCAACGGCACCGCCCAGCGGCACGGCCGTACCTCCGTGCCGGCCGAACACCACGCCGCCTACCTCGTCGAGCTGAGCAAGGCCTGGGCCGACGACCCGCACCGCCCCGTCTGGCTCCAGGAGGTGGGCGCCCCCGCGCCCCTGGTCCCGCCGGAGCACGCCGCCGCCTTCACCGAGGCGACCGTCGCGGGCGCCCTGGACTGCCCCGACCTGTGGGGCATCACCTGGTGGTGCTCGCACGACGTGTCACGGGAACTGGCCGACTTCCCGCCGCTCGAATACGGGCTCGGGCTCCTCACCAACGACCGTCGTCCCAAGGACCTCGCGCACGTCCTGGCGAGGGCGGCGCGCGAGCACACCTACGCCCCGGCCCCGCGCACCACGGCCCTGGTCGTCCCCGCGCACCCGTCGAGACGGTCCCTGTGCGCCCCCGGCGGACCGGTCTACGACGCCTTCTTCCGGCTGGTCGCCGAGGGCGCCCGGCCCACCACCGTCCTCGACACCCGCGCCGCCGACGCCGACCACCTCGCCGCCCGCGGCATCACCGAAACCGTCACGTCCGACCAGGTACTCCCCACCCCACAAGGAGGCACCCGCTCGTGAACCCCACCAGACGCACGGTCCTGCTCGCGGCGGCCGCGGCGACCATGCTGCCCGCGTCGCGCGCCACGGCGGCCCCGAAAGCGGCCGCCGCACTCCAGCCGTACGCGTCCTACTGGTACCCGGACTCCCTGCCCTCCGGCAGCCCCGGCACCGGCATCACCTGGCGCAGCCTGAAGTCCTGGCGCGCCGCCGACGACCCCGACCTCGCCTTCAACGCGGCGTCCGTGCCGCTCGCCCCACGCTTCACGCCGACCCCGGCCAACCCGACGGCCCGCTCCGGGCAGGCCCGTATCCAGTCCCTGGTGTCGTTCGGGCCGACGTCGAGCAACCCCTCGCAGGGTGCGGCTACGGCGGACTACTACGCGTTCGCGCACTGGGCGTACGTCGACGAACTCGTGTTCTGGGGCGGCTCGTCGGGCGAGGGCCTGATCCTGGCGCCGAACGCGCCGATCGTGGACGCCGCGCATCGGCACGGTGTGCCCGTCCTCGGCAATGTCTTCCTGCCGCCGGTCGCGTACGGCGGGCAGTTGCGGTGGACGCGGGATCTGGTGCAGAAGGACGCGGCGGGGCGTTACCCGCTGGCCGACCGGCTCGTGGCCGTCGCCGCCGCGTACGGCTTCGACGGGTGGTTCGTGAACGCCGAGACCGGCGGCGGGGACAGCGCGCTCGGGGCCGCCATGCTCGGCTTCGTGCGGGAGCTCAAGTCCCTGGCGGCGGCCAGGGGACAGCGGGTCACCTGGTACGACTCGATGACGGTGAACGGGTCGGTGAGCTGGCAGGGCGCCCTCAACAGCAGCAACCAGGCCTTCTTCGAGGCGGCCGACGACATGTTCGTGGACTTCCGCTGGACGGCGAGCAGCCTCGCCTCCTCGGGGACGTGCGCCGAGCAACTGGGGCGCAGCCGCTACGAGTTGTGGGCGGGCGTCGACGTGGAGGCGAGCGGCTGGAACAAGTCGGTGAACTGGGACGCGATCGTGCCGAGCGGGCGCACCCAGATCACCTCGCTCGGCCTGTACCGGCCCGAGTGGACCCGCAACCACCTGCCCGCGACCCGTACGCCCGAGGACTTCCACGCGGCCGACGACCGTTTCTGGAGCGGCCGTTCACTCGACCCGTCACAGCCGGACGCGACGGACTCCTGGCGGGCGCCGGCCGTGTCCGTCGCCGACCGGTCGACGGTGACCGCGGTGCCCTTCGCGAGCGTGTTCAACACCGGGCACGGGCTGCGATGGTATGAGGAGGGCACGGTCACCTCGGACAGGCCCTGGAACCACCTCGGCCTCCAGGACCGGCTGCCGTCGCGGCAGTGGGTGGTCCGCACGGAGGGCGGGGACGGGAGCGGTGGCGCGCGGCCGTCGGTCGGCTTCGACTTCGCGGACGCGTGGCGCGGTGGGAGCAGTGTGCTGGTGGACGGTGAACTGGACGCGCCGACGGTGCTGGACGTGTATGCGACACGGCTGCCGATCGGTGGCGACACGGTTGTCGAGCTGACGCACCGGACGGATGCGGGCGCGGTGAACGTCGAGCTCGCGGTGGCGACGGGTGAGCCCGGTTCTGCCGGGTCGACACCGCCGTACGTCTATCTGCCTGTGAACTCGGTCAACGACTGGCAGACGGCGACCGTACGGCTCACCGGCCTGACCGGGACGATCCACGCGCTCGGCGTGCGGCTGACCGCGGCCGAGGGCGGCCCCGTGCGGTGGCGGCTGGGCGGCATCGCCGTCAGGGACGCGGTCGAGACCCCCGCCGCTCCGACCGGCCTCCGCGTGACCGCCGCGTCCGGCGGCGACCTGCGCCTCGCCTGGAACCCCGCCCCCGGCGCCGTACGCCACTGCACCCTGCACCGCGTCCTCCCCGACGGCACCCGGCGCTTCCTGGGCGGCACCTGCCAGAGCGCGTACTTCGTCGGCGGCCTCCAGCCCGAACAGGGCGAGCGGGCGGCGCGGTTCGAACTGCGGGCCGTGGGGGAGCTGTACACGTCGTCGGCGCCCGTCTCCGTCACCCACACCTGGTAATCCACCACCCTCACCTGGAGTGCCCTCATGCATGACGACCGCCGTCTGGTCGAGGCCCGGCTCAAGCGTGTCCTCGACGAGCGCATCCGCCCCGCCGTGTACCCCGAGTCCGTGCCGCTGGAGGTGGCGGTCTGGCACGCCCCCGGCGAGCCGGTGCCGGTCGCCGAAGGGCTGGCGGCCGAGCCCGTACCGATCGAGGTCGGCGCCCGCTGGGGCGCTCCCTGGGGGACCAGCTGGTTCCGGGTCTCCGGGACGGTCCCGGAGACGTGGGCCGGGAAGACCGTCGAGGCCCTCCTCGACCTCGGCTTCGACGAGAACATGCCCGGCTTCCAGTGCGAGGGCCTGGTCTACCGGCCCGACGGCACCCCGGTGAAGGGCCTCAACCCGCGCAACCAGTGGGTCAGGATCGGTGCGCCCGTCGAGGGCGGCGAGGAGGTGCGGCTGCACGTCGAGGCCGCCTCCAACCCCGTCATCCTCGACTACCACCCCTTCCTGCCCACGCAGTTGGGCGACAAGGAGACCGCGGGCAGCGAGCCCCAGTACACGCTCACCCGCATGGACCTCGCCGTCTTCGACGAGACCGTGTGGCAGCTCGTCCTCGACCTGGAGGTGCTCGGCGAGCTGATGCACGAGCTGCCGATGGACTCGGCGCGCCGCTGGGACATCGTGCGGGCGGTGGACCGGGCCCTGGACGCCGTCGACCTCCAGGACGTGAACGGCAGCGCCGCGCAGGCGCGGGTACGCCTGGAGACCGTCCTGACCGAGCCCGCCGCCCCCTCCGCCCACCGCATCAGCGCGGTCGGCCACGCGCACATCGACTCGGCGTGGCTGTGGCCGCTGCGCGAGACGGTGCGCAAGGTGGCCCGCACGACCTCCAACATGACCGCGCTGCTGGAGGACGAACCGGAGTTCGTCTTCGCCATGTCGCAGGCCCAGCAGTGGGCCTGGGTCCGCGACCACCGGCCCGAGGTGTGGGCGCGGGTGAAGAAGGCGGTGGCGGACGGGAGGTTCGTGCCCGCCGGGGGCATGTGGGTGGAGTCGGACACCAACATGCCGGGCTCGGAGGCGATGGCCCGTCAGTTCGTGCACGGCAAGCGGTTCTTCCTCGACGAGTTCGGCATCGAGAACGACGAGGCATGGCTGCCGGACACCTTCGGCTTCGCGGCCGGTCTGCCGCAGATCATCAAGGCGGCGGGCTCCAAGTGGCTGCTGACCCAGAAGATCTCCTGGTCCCAGACGAACAAGTTCCCGCACCACACGTTCCGTTGGGAGGGCATCGACGGCACCCGCATCTTCACGCACTTCCCGCCCGTCGACACCTACAACTGCTCCATGAAGGGCAGCGAGATCGCCCACGCGGCCCGCAACTTCAAGGACAAGGGCGTCGCCCGGCACTCCCTCGCCCCGACCGGCTGGGGCGACGGAGGCGGCGGCACGACCCGCGAGATGATCGCCAAGGCGGCCCGGCTGCGCGACCTGGAAGGCTCGGCGACGGTCGTGTGGGAGACCCCGGCGGAGTTCTTCGCGAAGGCCGAGGCCGAGTACCCGGAACCGCCCGTGTGGGTCGGGGAGTTGTACCTCGAACTCCACCGTGCCACTCTCACCAGCCAGGCCGGGACCAAGCAGGGCAACCGCCGCAGCGAACACCTCCTGCGGGAAGCCGAACTGTGGGCGGCGACCGCGTCCGTGCGGGCCGGATTCCCCTACCCCTACGAGGAGTTGGACCGCATCTGGAAGACGGTCCTGCTCCACCAGTTCCATGACATCCTGCCCGGCTCCTCCATCGCCTGGGTGCACCGCGAGGCGCGGAAGACGTACGAGCGGATCGCCGAGGAACTGACCGCGATCATCGACGCCGCCCAGCGCAGCCTGGCGGGAGAGGGGGACCGGGAGCTGGTCTTCAACGCCACCCCGCACACCCGTGCCGGCGTCCCGGCGGGCGGCGCCGCCACCCCGGCCGTCCAAGGCCGCACCCGGATCACCCCGCGCCCCGCCGGCGGGCACATCCTCGACAACGGCCTCCTGCGCATCGAGATCGACGGCGACGGACTGGTCGTCTCGGCCCACGACATCGATGCCGACCGGGAGACCATCGCCCCGGGCACGGCCGCCAACCTCCTGCAACTCCACCCCGACTTCCCGAACATGTGGGACGCCTGGGACGTCGACGAGTTCTACCGCAACACGGTCACCGACCTGACGGCCGCGGACGAGGTCGTCGCCGACGGCGGGACCGGCGTGCGGATCGTCCGCACCTTCGGCTCCTCCCGCGTCACCCAACTGCTGTCCCTCGCACCGGGGGAGCGGCGGCTGCTCCTTGTCACGGAGGTCGACTGGCACGAGACGGAGAAGTTCCTGAAGCTGGCGTTCCCGCTGGACGTGCACGCCGAACGGTACGCGTCGGAGACCCAGTTCGGGCACTTCCACCGCCCCACCCACACGAACACCAGTTGGGAGGCGGCCAAGTTCGAGGCCTGCAACCACCGCTTCGTCCACCTGGAGGAACCGGGCTGGGGCGTCGCCGTCGCCAACGACTCGACGTACGGCCACGACGTGACCCGCACGGTACGGACGGACGGCGACGGCGGTACGACCACCACCGTCCGGGTCTCCCTGCTGCGCGCCCCGCGCTTCCCCGACCCCGAGACCGACCAGGGCGTCCACCGTTTCCGGCACGCGCTGATCCCCGGCGCGGACATCGGCGACGCGGTCCGTGAGGGCTGGCGGATCAACCTGCCGGAACGACGGCTCACCGGCGCCGGCGAGGTCGCGCCGCTGGTCACGGTCGACCAGGACGCCGTCGTGATCACCGCGGTGAAGCTGGCCGACGACGGCAGCGGCGATGTGGTGGTCCGTCTGCACGAGGCCCACGGCGGGCGGGTGCGCGCCACCCTGACCGCCGGCTTCGAGGTGGCGGACGTGACGGCGACGGACCTCCTGGAGCGGCCCCTGCCGGAAACCCCGGAACGGGACGGCAACCGCGTCCCGCTGCGCCTGCGCCCCTTCCAGCTCGTCACCCTGCGCTTGCGGAGGGCAGAATCCGGGGTGTGACGAGCACCTCGACGAGCCCCCCGACGATCAGCGCGCGGGAACTCAACCGGGCCACCCTCGCCCGCCAGCTGCTGCTGCGCCGCGAGCCGCTGGGAGTCGCCGATGCCGTGCGGCGGCTCCTCGCCCTCCAGGCGCAGCAGCCGGCGTCGCCGTATCTCGCGCTGTGGAACCGGCTCGACGGCTTCGACCCGGCCGAGCTGGACGCGGCCTTCGCCGACCGCACGCTCGTCAAGGCGACCCTCCTGCGGATCACCCTGCACACGGTCCACCGCGACGACTACCGCACGGTCCGGGAGGCGATGCAGCCGACGCTGTACGCCTCCCGGCTCGGCTACCGCTTCGCCGCCGCGGGGCTCACCCCGGCGGACGCCGCCGAACTGGAGCCGGGTTTCCTGGAGTTCGCCGGGCGGCAACCCCGCTCGAACGGCGACCTGGCGGGCTGGCTGACGGAGCGGGTGGGGGCGGAGAAGAAGGACGGCGCGTGGTGGGGACTGCGCTCGTACGCCCCGCTGGTGCACGTACCGACCGGCGGACCCTGGTCGTTCGAGTACGCGCCGTCGTACATCGCCGCCCCCGAAGGCCGCTTCACCGGCGAGCCGGCGCCGGAAGCGGCGCTGCGAACCCTCGTCCTGCGCTACCTGGAAGGCTTCGGACCCGCGTCGGCGGCGGACATCGCCCAGTTCGCGATGGTCCAACGGGCGCGCGTCCGGACGGCGTTGAAGGAACTCGGGGAGACACTGGAGGTGATCGCCGGACCCGAGGGCAGAACGCTGTACGACGTCCAGGGCGGCCCGCGCCCACCCGCCGACACCGCCGCCCCACCCCGCCTCCTCCCCATGTGGGACAGCGTCCTGCTGGCGTACGACGACCGCGGCCGGGTGATCCCGCCCGACTACCGCAAGCTGGTGACCCGCGTCAACGGCGACGTCCTGCCGACGCTGCTGGTCGACGGGTACGTGGCCGGTGTCTGGCGCCCCCTGGCGGGCGGCATCGAGGCGACCGCCTTCCATGATCTCCCGGACGCGACGTGGGACGCCTTGGCCGAGGAGGCGCGCGTCCTGCTGGCGTTCCTGGCGGACCGGGACCCGTCGGTCTACCGCCGCTACGCCCACTGGTGGACCAAGCTGCCCGCGGGACTGGCACGGGTGCTCCCCGGCTAGCCTCCGTGACCGCCGATGTCAGTGCCCACCCCTAAGGTGGCATCGATCTTGCGGATGTCGCATCGGGAGGTGGGCGCCCATGGGTGCCAGCGGTTGGGATTACGTCACGCCGTTCAAGGGGACCGTCGAGGAGTCCCTGAAGGCGCTGCACGCGCAGGTGTTCCAGGAGGAGTACGGCGACGACGACACGTACGGGAGCATCGAGGAACTCTGGGAGGACGAGGAGTTCATGGGCGAGGAGGGGACGCACACGATCCTGGACATCGACCGGGTCGTCCACACGACCGCCGCGCCCTCGGACCGTGACGCCCAGGACTACGGGACCCTGCGCCCGCTCGCGCCCGACCGCGTCAGACACCACTTCGGCACCGAGCACCCCACACCCGCCCAGTTCCGGGCGGCGCTGACCCGGGACTACGCCGCCCTCGGACAGGGGCCCGGTCCCGCCGGGACACTCCTGGACGAGTGCCGCATGCGATGGACCGGCCTGTACGTCGTCCTGCACACCGGCGCCGAGCCGACCCACCTGGGGATCTTCGGCTTCTCAGGCGACTGAACCGTTGCCTTCGCCTAGGCTTCCGTGATCTGCGACCGCAGCCACTGCTCCACCTCGCCCACATGCGCCGCCGCCGCGGCCCGTGCCGCCTCGGGGTCGTGGGCGACCAGGGCGCGATGGATGGCCGCGTGTTCCCGGCGGGTGCGCTCGAAGGCGCCCTCCTCCTGGTAGCCGCGCCAGACCCGGGCCCGGAAGGTGCGTGAGGACAGGCCCTCCAGGATCGCGGCCATGGTCTCGTTGCCCGCGGCCAGGGCGATCTCGCGATGGAAGGCGAGGTCGTGGGCGAGGATCACCTCGGGATCGTCGGTGGCGTTCATCGCGGTGAGGTGTTTCTCCACCTCGGCCAGTTGGTCCGGGGTGATCCGGGCCGCCGCCAGTGCGGTGGCCGTCGACTCCAGGATGCGCCGCACCTCCAGCAGCTCCACCAGCCGCGGCCCCCGGGACAGATCGGCCACCACACCGAACGTCTCCAGCAGGTCGCCCGCCTCCAGCTGCGTGACGTAGATGCCCGAACCGTGCCGGGCCTCCAGCACGCCCAGCACCGTGAGCGCGCGGATCGCCTCCCGCATCGAGCTGCGCGAGATCCCCAGCTGCACGGCCAGATCCCGTTCCGTGGGCAGCCGCTGCCCGGGCTCCAGACTGCCCTGGGCGATCATCGCCTTGATCTGCTCGATCGCCCGCTGGGTCACCGTGCCCTTCTGCGGGGTCTCCTCCACGCCACCACTCCTCCACTTGCCGTGCGCGGAAGTCTAATCACCGAAGTGGTCCGACCACTATGGCTCGAACGCGGCAAAATTCGGCGTCGAAGGGTGTTGTGGAGGCGAAGTGGTCTGATAAATATGCGGGCAACTGCTCGATCACGCTCGATGAGGAGCTGAGAGATGCCCCGCAGGACAGTGCGGAACGGATGGCACAACAGGCGAATATCCGCGTGGGCGGTGCGTACGACGGCTGCGGCCGCCTGCGCCGGCCTCGCGCTCACGGCATGCGGCAGCACCAAGGACACCGGCGGCTCCACCAGCGCCGGAGGCGACGGGGACGGCAAGGTCGGGGTGATCCTGCCCCTGCTGACCTCGCCGTTCTGGCAGTCGTACAACGACTACGTCCCGAAGATGGCGAAGTCCGAAGGCGTCGACGCGCTGAAGACGGTCAACTCCAACAGCGACCCCTCGCAGCAGATCACCGACATCAACACCGAACTCAACCAGGGCGTCGAGGGCCTGGTCGTCGCCCCGCTGGACAGTGCCGCCATCGAAGCCGGCCTGGACCAGGCGGAACGCAAGGGCGTCCCCGTGGTCGCCGTCGACGTGGCCCCCGACAAGGGCAAGGTCGCCATGGTCGTGCGCGCGAACAACGTCGCCTACGGCGAGAAGGCCTGCCAGTACCTCGGCAAGCAGATCCCCTCCGGCAAGGTCGTGCAGATCATGGGCGACCTCGCCTCGGTCAACGGCCGGGAGCGCTCGGAGGCGTTCCGTGCCTGTGTGAAGAAGAACTTCCCCAAGCTCAAGGTGCTGGAGATCCCCGCCAAGTGGGAGTCCGACACGGCCGCCTCCAAGCTCGACACCCTGCTGAACGCCAACCCCGACATCAAGGGCATCTACCTGCAGGCCGGCGGCGTCTACCTCGCGCCGACCCTCCAGACCCTGAAGTCCAAGGGCATGCTCAAAACGGCCGGACAGGACGGGCACATCACGATCGTCTCCAACGACGGCATCCCGCAGGAGTACGACGCCATCCGCAAGGGCCAGATCGACGCCACCGTCTCCCAGCCCGCGGACCTCTACGCCAAGTACGGCATGTACTACATCAAGGCCGCGATGCAGGGGAAGACGTTCGAGCCCGGCCCCACGGACCACGGTTCGACGATCGTCAAGCTGCCCAACGGCATCCTGGAGGACCAGCTGCCGGCGCCGCTGGTCACCAAGGACAACGTCGACGACCCCGACCTGTGGGGCAACACCGTCACATGACCACGGCACTCGTAGAAGCCCAGGGCATTGTCAAGCGGTACGGCCCCACGACCGCCCTCGCCGACGGCCGGCTCACCGTCCTGCCGCGTGAGTCCCACGCCCTCGTCGGCCGCAACGGCGCCGGCAAGTCGACGCTGGTGAGCATCCTCACCGGCCTCCAGTCGCCCGACGAGGGCACGGTCCGCTTCGACGGCGAACCGGCACCCGCGCTCGCCGACCGGGACGCCTGGCGGCGCAGGGTCGCCTGCGTCTACCAGAAGCCGACCGTCGTCCCCGAACTCACCGTCGCCGAGAACCTGTTCATCAACCGCCAGCCCCTGCACCGCGGATTCATCAGCTGGCGCACCCTCCGCAGGGACGCCGCCGAACTCCTCGGCACCTGGGACGTCCACGTCGACCCCGAGGCCCGTACCTCCGACCTCAAGGTCGAGGACCGCCAAATGGTGGAGATCGCACGGGCGTTGAGCTTCGGCGCCCGCTTCATCGTCCTCGACGAGCCGACCGCGCAACTCGACAACCGCGAGATCGAACGGCTCTTCACCCGGATGCGGGCCCTCCAGGAGTCCGGCGTCACCTTCCTGTTCATCTCCCACCACCTCCAGGAGGTCTACGAGGTCTGCCAGACCGTCACCGTCCTGCGCGATGCCCGCTGGATCACCACGGCACCCGTGGCGAACCTGCCGAGGGCCGCGTTGGTGGAGGCCATGGCGGGGGAGACGGTCACCGAACAGGCCGTGCGCGGCAGGGACGTCGACGAGAAGGCCCCCGTCCTGCTCGACGCCCGGGGGCTCACCTCCGACGCCTACCAGGACATCGACCTGACCGTCCGGCGGGGCGAGGTCGTCGGGCTGGCCGGCATCAGCGGCAGCGGGAAGATCGAGCTGGCGGAGTCGTTCACGGGACTGCACACGCCGACCAGCGGCACCGCTCGACTCGACGGCAAACAGCTGCCGTTCGGTGACGTCCAGGCGGCCCTGCGCGCCGGCGTCGGCTGCGTCCCCCGGGACCGGCACGGCCAGGGCCTGGTCTTCGGCATGAGCATCGGCGACAACGCCACCATGAGCGTCCTCGACCGGCTCGGCCGCTTCGGCTTCGTCGGCAGCGACCGCAAACGGGGCTTCGCCGCCGAGCTGATCGACCGCCTCGACATCCACACCGAGGGCCCCGACCAGCCCGTCTCCGACCTGTCCGGCGGCAACGCGCAGAAGGTCGTCATGGCCCGCGCCCTCGCCTCCGACCCCACTCTCCTCGTCCTCATCAACCCCACCGCGGGCGTCGACGTGAAGTCCAAGGAGTCGCTGCTCGCCCACGTGGACAGCGCCCGCGACGACGGCACCGCCGTCCTCGTCGTCTCCGACGAACTCGACGACCTGCGCCGCTGCGACCGTGTGCTCGTTCTCTTCCACGGCCGCGTGGTCGCCGAGCACGCGGCCGGCTGGCGCGACCACGAGCTGATCGCCTCCATCGAAGGAGTGGACCACCACCATGGCTGACACCAAGGCTCCGCCGGTGAAGGCGATCAACCTTCCCGAGGCCCGGGCCGCCCGCACCGTCCTGCTCCGCCGCGCCCGCGAACTCGCCCTCGTCCCCGCCCTGTTGCTGCTCATGGTGCTCGGCGCGGTCGTCAACGACTCCTTCCTCACCGAACGCAACCTGATCTCGATCCTCGGCGCCTCCGCCGCGCTCGCCATGGTGGTGCTCGCCGAGTCGCTGGTGCTGATCACCGGCAAGTTCGACCTGTCGCTGGAGTCCGTCGTCGGCATCGCCCCTGCGGTGGGCGCGCTCCTGGTCCTGCCCGCCGCCCAGTCCGGCTGGGGCACCGAACTCCCGGCCGCCCTCGCCCTGTTGGCCGTCGTCCTCGTCGGCGCGGCGGTCGGCGCCTTCAACGGCGTCCTCGTCGTCAAGTTCAAGCTCAACGCGTTCATCGTGACGCTCGCGATGCTGATCGTCCTGCGCGGTCTGCTGGTCGGCGCGACCAAGGGCAAGACCCTCTTCGGCATGCCGGACAGCTTCTACTCCCTGGCCACCACCACCTTCCTGAACATCCCGATGTCCGTGTGGCTGGCGGCGGCGGCCTTCGCGGTCGCCGGGTTCGTGCTCAAGTACCACCGCGTAGGGCGCGCCCTGTACGCGATCGGCGGCAACGCGGACGCGGCCCGCGCGGCCGGCATCCGCGTCGAGCGCGTGATGCTCGGGGTGTTCGTCGTCGCGGGTGCCCTCGCGGCGGTCGGCGGGATCATCCAGACCGGCTACGTCGGCGCGATCAGCGCAAACCAGGGCAACAACATGATCTTCACCGTGTTCGCGGCCGCGGTGATCGGCGGCATCAGCCTCGACGGCGGCCGGGGCACCATGTTCGGCGCGCTGACCGGCGTACTCCTGCTGGGCGTCGTACAGAACCTGCTCACCCTCGCCCAGGTGCCGTCCTTCTGGATCCAGGCGATCTACGGCGGCATCATCCTCCTCGCCCTCATGATCGCCCGCGTCACCACCGGCCGCGCCCAGGACTAGCACCGTTCCCAGGACCCCGACCGAAAGGCCCTCAGTGTCACCGACCCCCGGCCCCCCTGCTCGCATCACCGCGCTCGAGACCCACGACATCCGTTTCCCGACCTCGCGCGAGCTCGACGGCTCCGACGCGATGAACCCGGACCCCGACTACTCGGCCGCGTACGTCGTGCTGCGCACCGACGCCGGTGACGGGCACGAGGGGCACGGTTTCAGCTTCACCATCGGGCGGGGCAACGAGGTCCAGGTGGCCGCCATCCAGGCCCTGCGGCACCACGTGGTCGGACGGTCCGTCGAGGAGCTGTGCGCCGACCCCGGGACCCTGAACCGCGACCTGATCGGCGACAGCCAACTGCGCTGGCTCGGTCCCGAGAAGGGCGTGATGCACATGGCGATCGGCGCGGTCGTCAACGCCGTGTGGGACCTCGCCGCCAAACGCGCGGAGAAACCCCTGTGGCGGCTGCTCGCCGACGCCGAACCGGAGTGGCTGGTCCGCCAGATCGACTTCCGGTACCTCACGGACGCCCTCACACCGGAGGAGGCGCTCCAGATCCTGCGCCGGGGGAGGACGGGCGCGGAGGAACGTATCGGCACGCTGCTGGAACGCGGCTACCCCGCCTACACCACCTCCCCGGGCTGGCTCGGCTACGACGACGCCAAGCTCACCCGCCTCGCCGCCGAGGCCGTCGCCGACGGCTTCCGGCAGATCAAACTGAAGGTCGGCGCCGACCTCGACGACGACCTGCGGCGCTGCCGGGTCGCCCGCGCCGTCGTCGGCCCCGGCATCCGCATCGCGATCGACGCCAACCAGCGCTGGGACGTCGCCGAGGCCGTCCGCTGGACCAAGGCCCTCGCCGAGTTCGACCCGTACTGGATCGAGGAACCCACCAGCCCCGACGACGTCCTCGGCCACGCGGCGATCCGCAAGGCCGTCGCCCCGGTCAAGGTCGCCACCGGCGAACACGTCCAGAACCGGGTCGTCTTCAAGCAGCTCCTCCAGGCGGGCGCCGTCGACGTCGTCCAGATCGACGCCGCCCGCGTCGGCGGCGTCCCCGAGAACCTCGCGATTTTGCTGCTCGCCGCCAAGTTCGGCGTGCCGGTCTGCCCGCACGCGGGCGGCGTGGGCCTGTGCGAACTCGTCCAGCACCTGTCGATGTTCGACTACGTCGCCGTCACCGGCACCACCGAGGACCGTGTCATCGAGTACGTCGATCATCTGCACGACCACTTCCTCGACCCCGTGGTGATCAGCGAGGGTCACTACACGGCCCCCACCGCGCCGGGCTTCTCGGCCGCCATGCGGCCCGAGTCGATCGCGCGCTACACGTTCCCGGACGGCGCCTTCTGGGCAGAAGATCTCGCCGGCGAACCGAACACGAAGGGACACGCGGCATGACCGACTTCGAGGGTCTCAAGGCCCTGGTGACCGGCGGCGCCTCCGGCATCGGCCGGGCCACCGCGGAACTCCTGGCCGCGCGCGGCGCCCAGGTCGCCGTCCTCGACCTCGACCCGTCGCCCGTGACCAAGCCCCTGCTCGGGTTCCGGGCCGACATCAGCGACGACGCCTCCGTCCGCGAGGCGGTCGCCGCCGCCGTCGCCGAGCTCGGCGGCCTCGACGTCCTGGTCAACAACGCGGGGATCGGCGCCCAGGGCACCGTCGAGGACAACGACGACGCCGAATGGCACCGCGTCCTGGACGTGAACGTCGTCGGCATGGTCCGGGTGACCCGCGCCGCCCTCCCGCATCTGCGCCGGTCGTCCCACGCGGCGATCGTCAACACCGGCTCCATCGCCGTCACCGCGGGCCTCCCGCAACGCGCCCTCTACAGCGCGACCAAGGGCGCGGTGTACTCACTGACCCTCGCCATGGCCGCCGACCACGTCCGCGAGGGCATCCGCGTCAACTGCGTCAACCCCGGCACGGCGGACACCCCGTGGATCGGCCGCCTCCTCGACAAGGCCCCGGACCCCGCGGCCGAGCGCGCCGCCCTGGAGGCCCGCCAGCCCATCGGCCGCCTCGTCTCCGCCGACGAGGTCGCCGGTGCCATCGCCTACTTGGCGAGCCCCCTCTCCGGCGCCACCACAGGCACCTCCCTCGCCGTCGACGGCGGCGTGCAGGGCCTGCGACTGCGTCCGGTGGGCCGGTGAGGACCCCGCGCGGGCTCGGCTTCGGAGGCGCCGGCCTGGGCAACCTCTTCTCGGAGGTCCCCGAGGAGCAGGCGCACGCGGCCGTGACCGCCGCCTGGGACCGCGGCATCCGCTACTACGACACCGCACCCCACTACGGCCTCGGCCTGTCCGAACGCCGCCTCGGCGCGGCCTTGCGCGAGCACCCGCGCGACGCGTACCTGATCTCGACCAAGGTGGGCCGCCGCCTGGAACCGTCGGCCGACGGCGGCGACGATCTGGCGGACGGCTTCGCCGTCCCCGCCACCCACCGCCGCGTCTGGGACTTCACCGAGGACGGCATCCGACGCACGCTCGACGCCAGCCTCGAACGTCTCGGCCTCGACCGCGTCGACCTCGTCTATCTGCACGACCCCGACGACCACGCCGAGCAGGCCTTCCGCGAGGGCTACCCGGCCCTGGAGAAGCTCCGCGCCGAGGGCGTCGTGGGCGCGATAGGCGCCGGCATGAACCAGGCAGGGATGCTCACCCGCTTCGTCCGTGACACGGACGTCGACGTGGTGCTGTGCGCCGGCCGCTACACCCTGCTCGATCAGAGCGCGGCCACCGAGTTGCTCCCCGCCGCGCTCGCCAACGGCACCTCCGTCGTCGTCGGCGGTGCCTTCAACTCCGGTCTGCTGGCGGACCCGAAACCCGGGGCGACGTACAACTACACCCAGGTGCCCGAGGAGGTGCTGCACCGCGCGCTGCGCATGAAGGAGGTCGCCGAGCGGCACGGCATCACCCTGCGCGCCGCCGCCCTGGCCTTCTGCGCCGCCCACCCCGCCGTCACGAGTGTGCTGATCGGGGCCCGCTCGGCGGCCGAAGTCCACGACGGCGCCGACCAGTTCGCGACCCCGGTACCGGACGCCTTCTGGCAGGAGCTGCGGGAGACGGGACTGCTGGCGGAGCCGTCCTGAGCATCGCCCTGAAACGCCTCTACGACCGCTGAGCCACCCCCGCCAGCCGAGTCGGCGGCAGATACTCCCGCACGTACGTCCGCTCCCAGCACGCGCCCGTCTCCCGCAGCTCACGCCAACTCGTGTACCGGTAGCGGAAGAGGCGGGCGCGGACATAGCGGGGCGGGGCGTCGGGCGGGAACGGGGAGCGGCGGAGCAGCTTCAGGGTGTCGCGGTCGCTCTCCAGCAGCCGCTCCACGAAGGTCCCGAACCACGACCCCGCGTAGCCGGGCGACAGGGCCGCGAACCACATCAGCCAGTCCAGCCGCAGGTGGTACGGGGCGAACTGGCGTGGCCAGCGCCGTGGGTCCCCGGGCTTGCCCTTGAACTCGTACTCCCGCCAGTCCGAGTCCGCCCGCGGCACGTCGTCGGCCGTGCCCTCGACCACCACCTCGTAGCGGATGCGGCTGACGCTGCCGAACGCGCCGTAGGTGTTGACCAGATGGAGCGGGTCGAAGGAGCGGTTCATGATCTGGCGGCGGGAGACCATGTTCGTCACCGGGTGGTAGCTGAGGTACACGAGCAGCGCCGCGACGGCCAGGACGACGATCTCGTACCAGAGCGGCGCGTCGGGCGTCGGCGGGGCGTCGTACGGGAACTCCACCGCGGACAGGGCCAGCACGATGGTGATCCAGTTCAGCCAGGAGAAGTTGCCCGACAGGACCAGCCACAGCTGGGTGACGACCATCAGCACGGCGGCGGCCGTGGCCACCGGCTGCGGGGTGAAGAGGAGGACGGGGACGACGAGTTGGGTGATGTGGTTCGCGGCCACCTCGACCCGGTGCAGCGGGCGCGGGAGATGGTGGAAGAACCAGCTCAGCGGGCCCGGCATCGGCTGGGTCTCGTGATGGTGGTCCAGGCACGTCAGCTTCCGCCAGCACGCGTCCCCGCGCATCTTGATCAGCCCTGCCCCGCACTCCACCCGGAACAGGATCCAGCGCAGCAGGAACAGCACGACGACCGGCGGCGCCACGTCGTCGTTGCCCAGGAAGACGGCCAGGAAGCCGACTTCGAGCAGCAGCGACTCCCAGCCGAACGCGTACCAGGTCTGGCCGACGTTGACGATCGACAGGTACAGCAGCCAGGGCAGCAGCCACAGCAGCATGCCCGCCCCCAACGGGAGTCGGGAGTCCAGGCCGGCGAGCAGGGCCGCCGACACCGCGCAGCCCGTCCACGCGCAGGCGGCGAAGAAGCGGTCGGAGTAGTGGAGATGGAACAGGCTCGGGGCCGCCTTGAAGGGCATCCGCTCGACGTAGCGGGGGATCGGCAGCATCCCGCGTGAGCCGAGCAGTGCGCGGAACTGGAGGGCCGCGGTGAGGAACGCGACGAGATACACGCCGGCCAGAGCCCGCTGGAAGACCAGCCGACTCAGCCAGTAGTCGGATGCGGTGAACCAGTCCACGGCCAGGTGCTCCTCCCTGCCATTGTCGCGCGGGAAGCCTAGGTCACTCTCCGTGTACCGCACCTCCGCTTGCGTAACCCAAGTGAGTGAAGCAAACAATGGTGACGAACTGCCCGGCATGTGAGGCGGGAGACCACGGTGCGTACCTTCACCGGAACCTTCGTCACGTCCTGCGCGCTCTCGGCGGCGCTGATCGTCGCCGGCTGCGCAGGCGGCAACGACACCCAGGCGAGCGGGGAACTCTTCCTCCAGCCCGTCGCGGCCCAGGGGCCCGACCCCTTCACCGCGTCCACGGCGACCGCGACGGCCACCCCCACGTCCGTCACCCGAACGCAGCAACCGCAGCAAGCACAGCAACCACAGCGGTCGGGCGTCCGGGCCGTCTCCGGCGCCACACCCGGCCTCTACGGCGGCACCGCGCGCACCGGCAGCTGTGACGTGAACCGGCAGATCGCGCACCTGGCCGCCGACCCGGCCAAGGGGCGCGCCTTCGCGCAGGTCGCGGGCGTCGCGCAGGCCTCGATCCCCACCTATCTGCGCTCCCTCACCTCGGTCGTGCTGCGCGCGGACACCCGCGTCACCAACCACGGCTACCGGGCCGGACAGGCCACCAGCTTCCCGGCCGTCCTCCAGACCGGCACCGCCGTCCTCGTCGACAACCGGGGCGTACCGCGGGTCCGTTGCGCCTGCGGCAACCCGCTGACGCCCTCGGCGGTGCGCAGCTCGAACCCCGGGACCAAGGGGCAGTCCTGGTCCGGCTACCGGCCCGACCGGGTGATCGTGGTGACCCCCGCGCCCCAGGCCGCCACCCACATCACGATCCTCGACGTCGTCGACCACACCTGGATCGAGCGGCGCTGCGGCCACGACGTACGCCATGACCACGTCGTACCCCGGCCCGAGCCGGTGACCCCGACGCCACCCCCGACAACCAGCGCCTCGACGACCGGGCCGAGCGTGAGCCTGACGCCCGACAGGAGCGAGGACCACGCCTCCCCTTCCGACGAACAGCGCCTGACGCCCGACTGCGTCACCGCGACCGTCACTGTCACCCCCGGCACGCCCGCCACCGCGCCCCCCGGCCCGCAGGACCCCGCCACCGCGACTCCCGGCACACCCGTCACCGCGCCCCCCGGCCCGCAGGACCCCGCCTCCGCCTGCCCCGCCGCCACCGTCACGGCGCCGCCCCCGACGACCGCGCCGGAGACCCAGACCGTCCCCGGTGTGCCCTCGGCCGCGCAGCCCACGGACACCGGGCAGGACATCGGCCCCGAGACCGTCCCGGACACCCCCGACCTGCCCGACGGCGGGGGGCTCATCCCGGACAGCCCCGACGAGCCGACCGGGGCCGACGAGCCCGCCGCCACCGACAGCATCTTCGACAGCCCCACGGACGTGTTCGGAGACTGATCGCCCGGGGCGTCGGAGGCTGATCGCCCGGGGCGTCGGAGGCTGATCGCCCGCGGTGCCCCACGGACCGTCCTCAGTCAGCCCCCAGTCGAAGAATCGGACAAATCCTGGCAAGGTGGGCCCATGGTTGATCGGGGAGCGAGCGCCCTGTCACTCCCGGACGACTGGCCCGCCCACCCGGACCCGATTCTGGCGCTCAACCGCATGGGCAGCTTCGACTGGGACCTGGACACCGGTCTGTTCCACATGGACGCGCAGGCCCACGAGGTCTTCGACCTGCGCCCCGACGAATACGACGGCCACCCCGAGACCCTCGCGATCCGGGTCCCGGCGCCCGAGGGCTACCGGCTGGACACCCTGGTCTCCCAGGCGATGAAGGACGGCAGCGAGAACTACGGCACCTACTTCCGCATCCGCTGCCGCGACGGCTCGCTGCGCTGGACCCACACCCAGGGCTACATCCGGCGTGACGAGACGGGCCGCCCGCGCCGGATCGTCGGCATCGTCCGCGACGCCACCCAGGAACTCGACGACCTCGCCGCCCGCCGCGAACAGGCCAGCCAGGACGCCGCCCGCCAGGAGCAGACCAACGTCGTCCAGCTCACCACGGCCGCCCTCGCCTACGCCCGCTCGGTCGACGACGTCATCGAGGTCCTCAAGGACACCCACGGCCTCACCCACCTGGGCGCCACCAGCCTGGTCATGGGCCTGGTCGAGGCGGGCCGCATCCGGCTGATCGCCGAGGGCCCCGCGGGCAGCTTCGTGCCCGGCACCGACGTCACGGGCATCGACGAGCAGTACCCGATGAGCGAGGTCGTACGGACCCTGACCCCGCGCTTCATCGAGTCACCCGAGGAGTTCGCCGAGCGCTACCCGCTGCTGTGGCCGCACCTCACCGGCCTGAACATCACCGCCGCCGCCTACCTGCCGCTGATCGCGCAGGCCAGACCGATCGGCGCGATGGGCCTGCTCTACAGCGACCGGGGCGGCTTCTCGCCCGAGGACCGCAACGTCCTGGTCGCCCTCGTCAGCAGCATCGCGCAGAGCCTGCAACGCGCCATGTTCTACGAGCAGGAGAAGGACCTCGCCACCGGACTCCAGCAGGCCATGCTGCCGCGCACCATCCCCAGCGTGCGCGGCGCCGACGTCGCCGTCCGCTACCGCGCCGGCTCCGCCGCGGGCTCCCTCGGCCGGGACATCGGGGGCGACTGGTACGACCTCATCCCGCTGCCCGGCGGCCGGGTCGGCGCGGTCATCGGCGACGTCCAGGGCCATGACACCCACGCCGCCGCCGTCATGGGCCAGCTGCGGATCGTGCTGCGCGCCTACGCCGCCGAGGGCCACACGCCCGCCACCGTCATGGCCCGCGCCTCCGTCTTCCTCCACGAACTGGACACCGACCGCTTCGCGACCTGCCTCTACGCCGAGGCCGACCTCGCCACCGGGGTCGTCCAGGTCGTCCGGGCCGGCCACATCGACCCGCTGGTGCGCCAGGCCGACGGCAGCTGCCGCCGGGTCCCCGTCGAGGGCGGGCTGCCGCTGGGCCTGTCCGCCGAGTTCGGCAGCCTCGAATACCCCGTCGCCACCATCGAACTCGACCCCGGCAACACCCTGCTGCTCTGCACCGACGGCCTGGTCGAACAGCCCGGCGCCGACCTCGACGACGGCATGCAGACCCTCACCGCGCTCATCGGCTCCGGCCCCGCCGACGTGCGCGACCTCGCCGACAAGCTCATCGACGTGGCCGAGGAGCGCGGCGGCGACGACGACGTCGCCCTGCTCCTGCTGCGCCGCCGGGGCCTGGACGCCCCCCAGTCCGGCGGACGGCTCCAGCAGCACGTCGCCCCCGGCGACCCGGAGGCGCTGGCCGAGGCCCGGCACATGATCCGCGCCGCCGTCCGGGCCTGGGGCTCGGGCGACCGGGCCGACGAGATCGAGCTGGTCGCCGACGAGATGATCACCAACGCCCTCATGCACACCGAGGGCTCCGCCATCGTCACCTTGCGGGTTCTGGCCGGTTCCGAACGCCGGCTGCGGGTCGAGGTCGAGGACTCCTCCAGCGCCCTGCCGCGCCGCCGGGAGGCGGGCGAGTCGGGGGTGTCCGGACGCGGTCTGCTCCTGGTCGACCTGCTCACGGACGTGTGGGGTGTGGAGGCGCGGGGCGGCGGCAAGTGCGTGTGGTGCGAGTTCGTCGTCCCGGGACGCGCGTGACGGGGGATGGCACCCTGGACGTATGCCGGAACTCCCCGAGGTGGAAGCGCTCAAGGACTTCCTCACCGAGCACCTGGTCGGCCACGAGATCGTCCGGGTGCTGCCCGTCGCGATCAGTGTCCTGAAGACGTACGATCCACCGCTCGCCGCCCTGGAAGGCCGCGAGGTCACCGCGGTGCGCCGGCACGGCAAGTTCCTCGACCTGGTCACGGACGGCGGCCCGCACTTCGTCACCCACCTGGCCCGCGCGGGCTGGCTGCACTGGAAGGACGAGCTGCCCAGCGGCATGCCCCGCCCCGGCAAGGGCCCCCTCGCCCTGCGGGTGGCCCTGGAGACCGGCGCCGGGTTCGACCTGACGGAGGCCGGGACGCAGAAGCGCCTCGCCGTGTACGTCGTCCACGACCCCCAGGAGGTCCCGGGCGTGGCCCGGCTCGGCCCCGACCCGCTCGCCGACGACTTCGACGAGGCGCGCCTCGCGGGACTCCTGGCGACCGAACGGCGCCGGCTCAAGGGCGCCCTGCGCGACCAGAGCCTCATCGCGGGGGTCGGCAACGCCTACAGCGACGAGATCCTGCACGCGGCGAAGATGTCCCCGTTCAAACTCGCCGCGTCCCTCACCCCCGAGGAGACGGCCCGCCTCTACGCGGCCCTGCGCGACACGCTCACCGAGGCCGTCGCACGCTCGCACGGTGTGGCCGCCGGGCGCCTGAAGGCGGAGAAGAAGAGCGGCCTGCGCGTCCACGGCCGCACCGGCGAGCCGTGCCCGGTGTGCGGCGACACCATCCGCGAGGTCTCCTTCAGCGACTCCTCGCTCCAGTACTGCCCCACCTGCCAGACCGGCGGCAAGCCGCTCGCGGACCGCAGGATGTCGCGGCTGCTCAAGTAGTGGGGACGCGGCGCTGGGCGACCGGCGCGCCCGTGAAGGCGTCCAGCAGGACCCGGTCGCCGAGCTTCCGCTTCAGCTTCACCGTGACCTTCTGGAACAGCAACTGGGCGGTGCAGTCACCGTCGCTCGCCCCGACGATCGACCCCGACAGCACCACGCTGCCGGCCGTCTCCCGTACCGCCACGGCGGCCCCGTCGTCGCAGGCGCCGTGCCCCGCGAGGACCGTGACGGACCGGCCGTCCCGGCCGACCTCGACCAGCTGCTGGAGTTCCATCAGATCGTCCGTGGCGTTCCCGAGCGGCTCGATGGGTGACTCCGGCAGGACCGAGGGCTCCAACGCGACGCGTTTGAGCGGGGTGTCGTAACCGTCCAGGGTGAACAGCCAGGCCGGTACGGTGGCCGGTCCCCGGCTGGTGACGAGGGTCGCCTTGCCGAGCTTCACCGCCGTCACGGTCAGATGCGGTCCGTCGTCGCCACCGCGGGCGACACTGTCGTACGCCTTCCGCGCGTCCACCAGCGGCAGGCTGAGCGAACTCCCGCTCTCCCACTCGACCTTGCCCTTCTCCGGTGAGCCGGTGGGCAGTTCGGCGTCCAGGACGTAGTTCCCGGCGGCGTACGCCATCTTGTCGTCCTCGTTGCGGAAGGCGTGCTCGGGGAGTTGGACGACGTCCGACAGCGGGTAGTACCCCGCGCGCCACACCTCGGCGGCCTTCGAACCGTCCCACGCGGCGGCCACCTCACGTGCGCGGTCCCCGGGCTCGGCGGACCGGGCGCCGGTGTCGGCCCGCTCGCTGCCGCACCCGGCCGCGAACAGGGCGAGTGGTACGAGGACGGCGGCGGTTCGCGCGAAGTGTGCACGCATGTGTTCCCCCAGGAGCCGACGGACGGACCGTGTCGCTCCTGAGACGCGGGAAGCGGGCCCCGCGTTCGCGCGGGCTCAGCGGGACTTCAGCGTCACCAGATGCTCGCCGTCCGAGGAGCGCACCTCGTAGCGGGCGATCTGGTCGGGGTGCAGTGACGACGAGCCCTGCATGGTGAGTTCGCGGGCGTCGTGGCGGGGGACGCTCCAGGTGGTGACGGTCTCCTCGGAGCCGTTCGTGCCGACGATGACCAGACGACAGGTGCGGGGGCCCGCCCCGTCCTTCACCTTCAGCTCCAGCTGGCTGCCCGAGGTGTAGTCCTCGGCGGTCACCTGTGCCCAGACGCCGGACCGCGCGTCGGTCGCGTCGATCCGCACGGCGCTCTCGCCGCCGCCCGCGAGGACCACGAGCCCCGGTCCGGCCACCGCGAAGGCGACGGTGGCCGCGACCGCGCAGAGAAAGCGCCGGCGTCCGGCCCGGTGCCGTGCCCCGACCTCCGAGAGCAGCCGGTCCAGCAGCCGCGGGCCCGGCTGGGTCATCGGGTGCACGAACTGCGGCGTGGAACGCCGGTACAGCAGCAACTGCCGGGTGATCGGGCCGAACTCGGTGACGTCCGCGGCGCACCTCGGGCATTCCATGAGGTGGTCCTCGAAACGGAACGCGTCCGCCTCGTCCAGCACGCCGAGCGCGTACGCGGCGACGTCGCGATGCCTCTCCTGGGACCTCATGCGGAATCCTCGTGCCGTTGGGTGCGGGTGGGGTTACTCCTTGCTCCCACCGGTACGCACCGGACCGCCGAATCACTCAAGCCCCAGACAGAATCGCAACCAAGGGATTCGGAGCGGCCGGGTACGAGGATTGGTCCCGTTCGAAAAAAGTCCGGGACGGATTGAACGCGGGCAGGGTGTGGCTAGAAAAGGTGGATGGCCAGATGCCCCAGCGGCAGTCCCAGCTGCCAGGCCGGCGTCCACACCTTCGGGCCCTCGTCCTCGCCGATCACCGGGCCGCCGCCCGGTACCGCGTTGAGATCGGGGGCGAGCAGCTCGGTCTCCTGGAGCCAGCGCCAGGCCGCCTCCGCGAGGTCCAGATCAGGCGCGGGCCCGCCGCGGTCGTGGGCCTCGGCCGTGAGCCGCGCCATGCGGTCACGGACCCAGTCCTGCCAGGGCTGGTCGTACGCCGTCAGCGACAGCCACGTCTCCAGCTGGGAGACGACCCGGATGCCGGACAGCTCGCCGTCGGTGTCGGACAGGAAAATGGTCAGCGCGAGGGCGTCCCGGCCCGCGCGGAACTCGAAGGACGTCGGCGGCATGAGATCGCCGGTCCGCAGCAGCTCGTCGGCGATGTACTCGGCGTACAACCAGGCCATGGGGACGGTGAGTTCACCGCCGCCGGCGCCGTCCGTGCTCTCTTGACCTCTGTGCAGCATCCCTTCCTGCCTTCCTCCGGTGCGTGCGCGTCGCCCGTCGCCGGGCCTGGGGGCCTGGCGCAGGATTCCCACCTGCAGCGCGGCGGCTGGTGCGAATCCTGCGCCAGGCCCCCATCCGGGAACACGGATGAAGACAGCCGATTACTCAACCATGGTCCTCAGCAAGGCGCTTTGCGAAGGCTTTGCTTCACCATGAGTTTCATCGCAGGTCGGCCGCGTAGCCCGGAAGGACTCGGCGCAGGGCGCGCAGCGCGTAGTACGCGCGGGACTTCACGGTACCGGGAGGAATTCCGAGGGTTTCCGCGGCTTCCGCCACACTCGCCCCCTGGAAGTACACGAGCACCAGGACTTCACGGTGCTCCGGAGTGAGTGTCTTCACAGCCTCGCGCACATCGAGGGCCGCGGCGGCCCGCTCGGCGTGATCGGCGCACACCCGCGCGTTCTCCAGGACCGCGTCCCCGACCTCCGCCGGGCGTGCCTGCCGGGCCCGCCGCGCGTCGATCGCGAGCCGCCGTCCCACGGTCAGCAGCCAGGGCCGTACGGAGTCGAAGTCGTCGGCGCGCAGCGCCTCGGGGTGCTGCCAGGCGCGGACGAGGGTCTCCTGGACCAGGTCCTCGGCGCGCTGCCGGTCTCCGTCGCACAGCCGGAGGAGCAGCGCGAAGAGAGGCCGGCCGTGCTCCCGCTGAAGTGCGGCGAGCTCGTGCTCGGCGGTCGTCCCGTTCGTGAGCGTGGTTCCGGCCGTCATGGCCGTATGGCATCGCAGGGTGACGGTGAGGGACAGGGCGTGCGCGCGGATCTGCGGCGGGCGGTCGATCGCGTCGACGAACGGTACGACGAACGGTCCCCTCCGCCTCGCCCAACGGTTGAAATGACCGCCGGTCAGTTTGCGGCTGTGCTCAGCTCCGTACCTATTTGTGGGTAAATATGATCACAGTGGGGTGAGCTGATGATTGCACGCAGTCGACAAGTGGCGCTGGCCCTGACCGCGCTCCTCGCCGCGGGCGCCGCCTGCCAGGCCCAAGGCCACGAGAAACCCGGTCCGCCCGCCCGCAGCGGCCACCCGGCCCCGGCCGCCGGCGCCGCCCGCGGCTTCACGCTCGTCGCCTCCGGCGACGTCCTCCCGCACTCCTCCATCATCGACCGCGCCCGCTTCGACGCGGGCGGCACCGGCTACGACTTCCGCCCGATGCTCTCCGGCGTCGAACCGCTCGTCTCCCGCGCCGATCTGGCGCTGTGTCACATGGAGACCGTCTACGGCGCGAACGGCGACTACACCGGCTATCCCGCCTTCAAGTCCCCGCCCGAGGTCGCGAAGGGTCTCGCCGCCACCGGCTACGACGGCTGCTCCACCGCCTCCAACCACAGCCTCGACGACGGCGCCGACGGCATCCGCCGCACCCTCGACGCCCTCGACCGCGAGGGCGTACGGCACGCCGGGACCGCCCGCACCGAGGACGAGGCGCGCACGGTCACGATCCTGCGCGCGGGCGCCGCGAAGGTCGCCCACCTCTCCTACACCTACGACACCAACGGCTATCCGCTGCCCGCCGGTCAGCCCTGGGCCGTCAACCTCATCGACGAGAACAAGATCGTGAACGACGCGCGGGCCGCCCGGGCGGCCGGTGCCGACGTGGTCGTGGTCTCGGTGCACTGGGGCACGGAGTGGCAGGACGCCCCCGACGACCGCCAGCTCACGCTGGCCCGCTCGCTCACCGCCGCCCGCACCGGCGACCGCCCCGACATCGACCTGATCCTCGGCACCCACGCCCACATCCCGCAGGCCTACGAGAAGGTCAACGGCACCTGGGTGATCTACGGCATGGGCGACCAGATCGCCGGCGAGATGTTCAACTACGAGGGCGCCCAGGACCCGCGCGGCAACCAGTCCACGATCGGCCGCTTCACCTTCGCCCCGCCGACGCGGCCGGGTGGCCGCTGGGAGGTGCGGAAGGCGGAGTTCGTTCCGCAGCTGTTCGACATCGACGCCGGCCGGGTGGTCAACCTCAACAAGGCGATCGAGGGGGGTGCCGAACTGAGCGGCGTGCGCGACCGCATCCGGGAGGTGGTGCTGAGCCGGGGGGCGGCGAAGGACGGGCTGACGATGGGGGAGTAGCTCAGTCCGGGTCGGTGAAGGTCCGGAGCATCTCCTTCAGTACGCGCCTGCACGCCGTGAGCTCGGCCTCGGTCAGGTCCCCGCCGACCTGCCGGTTCAGGGCGTGCTCGCGGGCGAGGATCGCGTCGATCACCGCCTCGCCCTCGGAGGTGATCCGGATCAGTGAGGACCGCTGGTGCGCGGGATTCGGCGTGACCTCCACCCAGGCCTCGGTCACCGCGTCGTTGACCATCCGCTGCACGAACTGCCGGGTCAGCGCCATGATCCGGGCCATCTGGGGCACCGTCATGGGCCCGTAGCGGCGCAGCAGGACGAGGACGGAGCGGACGCCGACGGAGACTCCCTCCTCCTTCTCGGCCTGTTCGAGCTTGCGCAGGCCGCGCCGGTAGAGCGCGCCGATCAGATCGAACACCTCGGAGACACGGTCGCCGAGGTCGTCGGGGGAGAGCGGGGTGTCGTCGTCGTTCACGGAGTCATCATGCACCCGCTCATCATGACAACCCGGTTGTCAAAGTCGCCGAAAGATGACACCTTGGTTGTCATGACAGTTGCTTCGGAACTGAGCTTCTTCCCGTCCACCGACGGCGACCTCGCCTACCGCGACACCGGCAGCGGCGACCTCGTGGTCCTGCTGCACTCCGGCTACGTCGACCACCGCCTCTTCGAGGCCCAGACCCCGGCCCTGGTCGAAGCCGGGTACCGGGTCGTCGCCGCGGACGTCCGCGGTCACGGCTGGTCCGCCAACGCGAGCGAGCCCTTCCGCTGGGCCGACGACCTCGCCTGCCTGCTCAAGCACCTCGACGCCGGTCCCGCGGTCCTGGTCGGTGTGTCGATGGGCGGGGCGATCGCCGGCGACACCGCGATCGAGTACCCGGAACTGGTCCGGGGGGCCGTGCTGAGCGGCGCCTCGGTCAGCGACTTCGAGTACAGCTACGACAAGACCAGGGAGATCGTCGCCGAGTCGGCCCGCACCCTGCACTCGGGCGACATCGAGGCCTGGCTGAAGGTGTTTTTGCGGGCCATGGCGGGCCCCTTCCGCGAGGCGGCGGACACGGACCCCGCCATCCAGGACCGGCTGCGCGAGATGGCCCTGCACACCATCGCCAAGCACACCCCCGGCGAGCGCAACTGGCACGTCCCCATGACCGACACCTGGCCCCGGGTGCGCAAGCTCGACATACCGGTGCTCATGGTCAACGGCGCGCTCGACTCACCGGACCTGATCGCGGACGCGGAACTCTACGCCCACACCGCCCGGAAGGGCCGCTCGGTCATCGTCGAGGGCGCCGCGCACTTCCCGAACCTGGAGAAGCCCGAGGAGTTCAACAGCCTCCTGCTGGACTTCCTCGGCGGCCTCTGAGCCGGCCGGCCGCCGGCTACGGCACCACCGTCACCGGCCACCGCCCGGCCTTGACCAGGCGGACCGCGACCGAGCCGACGATCCGGTGTCCCGCCTGCTCCGAGGCGCCCACCACCACCGCGTCCGCCTTGAGTTCGTCCGCCGCCTTCACCAGGCCGCTGTACGGGTCGCCGCGGAAGGTGTGGAACTCCCAGCGCACGTCGAATATCCCCTTCGTGCGCTCGGTGGCCTCCCTGATCTGGGCGACCAGGTCCTCGGCGATCTCGTCGGTCGTCTCGGCGACCGGCGCGCCCATCGCCGCACCCGCCGCCATCACCGGCCGTACGTACACGACGGCGAGGAGCGCGTGCTGGCGGCGGGCCAGGCCACCGGCATATGCCGCGGCCCGGAGGGAGGAATCGGAGCCGTCCACTCCCACGACGATGACCTTCGGCCCGTCCGTGCCCCGCTCGAACTGGGGCGAGTGCTGTTCCGTCACGGCACGGAGGCTATCGGACGGCACAGGGCCCGCCGCCATGCGGGACCGTCCGACGGGCGAGGTCGCCGGGCAGTTCCTACAGTCGGAACATGACCGCCACCGTCGAGGCCGCTGCGGCGAAGGACACCAGGGGCCCGATACGACGGCCCGGCAGCGGCCACCTCAGCAGGGTCCCGGAAGGCTTCGCCACCTTCTTCGGCGCCCTGGGACTGCTCTGTCTGCTGCTGGCCTTCATTCCGCCGCTGCGCGGACCGCTGCGTCCCGTCGTGCGCTTCCTCGACGTCCTCATCGTCCCGGTCAGCGCCAACCTCGCCTACGCCGTCTTCCTCTTCCTCCTCGCCGGCGCCACGGCCGCCCGCAAACGGGTCGCCTGGTGGCTGGTGGTCGTCTACCTGGGCCTGCTCGTCCTCGTCGACGCGCTGGGTGTGGCCGTCGGCCTGTACGCCGACTCCATCCCGTCCCTGGTGGTGTGCTGCCTGGCCCTCGCCCTGCTCGTCGTCGCCCGCGGCGAGTTCTACGCCGACTCACGCCGGGGCGCGGTCCGCCGGGCCGTCGGGGTGCTGATCCTCGGCCTGGTCCTCGGCATCCTCGTCGGCTGGGGCCTGGTCGAACTCTTCCCCGGCACGCTGCCGCGCGGCCAACGGCTGCTCTGGGCGGCCAACCGGGTCTGCGGCGGCCTGGTCTCCGGCCGCTCCTTCGACGGCGGCCCGCCGCGCGCCCTGTACTTCCTGCTCGGCCTCTTCGGCGCCCTCGCGCTGCTCAACGCCGCCGCCACCCTCTTCCGCTCCCAGCGCATGGAAGCCGCCCTGCACGGCGACGAGGAGGACCGCATCCGCGCCCTGCTGGGGGCCTACGGCGACCGGGACTCCCTCGGCTATTTCGCCACCCGCCGCGACAAGGCCGTCGTCTTCTCCGCCAGCGGCAAGGCCGCCGTCACCTACCGCGTCGAAGCCGGCGTCTGCCTCGCCAGCGGCGACCCCGTCGGCGACCGCGAGGCCTGGCCGCACGCCATCGCCGCCTGGCTCGACGCGGCCCGCCGGCACGGCTGGGCGCCCGCCGCGATGGGCGCCTCCGAGGACGGCGCCAAGGCCTTCGCCCGCGCCGGACTCGGCGCCCTCCAACTCGGCGACGAGGCGATCCTCAACGTCGCCGACTTCGACCTGAACGGCCGCGACATGCGCGTCACCCGGCAGGCCGTGCACCGGGTCCGCCGCACCGGCGCCCACTGCCGCATCCGCCGCCACGCCGCCCTCACCGACGCCGAGATGGAAGAGATCGTCGACAAGGCCGACGCCTGGCGCGACACCGAGACCGAACGCGGCTTCTCCATGGCCCTGGACCGCCTGGGCGACCCGGCCGACGGCGACTGCCTCCTCGTGGAAGCCCTCGGCGAGGACGGCAAACTGCTCGCCCTGCTCTCCTTCGTGCCCTGGGGCGGCGACGGCGTCTCCCTGGACCTGATGCGCCGTGACCGCAGCGCTCCCAACGGCGTCATGGAGTTCATGGTCGCCGAACTGTGCGCCGCAGCGCCGAAACTGGGCGTCCGCCGGATCTCCCTCAACTTCGCCGTCTTCCGCTCGGTCTTCGAGGAGGGCGCCCGCATCGGCGCCGGACCCGTGCTGCGCCTGTGGCGCCGCCTGCTGCTGTTCTTCTCCAAGTGGTGGCAACTGGAGGCCCTGTACCGCTCCAACGCCAAGTACAAGCCCGAGTGGTACCCCCGCTTCATCTGCTACGGCGAGACCGGCGCCCTCGCCCGCATCGGTCTCGCCTCCGGAATCGCCGAGGGCTTCGTCTCCGTACCGTCGCTGCGCAAACTCTGGGGAAAGGGGCACCCGAAGGCCGGGCCGCGGCCGGCCACCACCGAAGGCCTGCCGTCGCTGTCGGCGCTCGGCCTCGCCGGAGGGGACGAGGCCCAGGCCGCCGATCCGGACGCGGGCCTGCCCGAACAGGCCCGCGTCCGCCGCCGCACCCTGGCCCGCCTCAGGGCCGAGGGCATCGACCCCTACCCGGTGGGCATCCCCGCCCGCACCCATGCCCTCGCCGACATCCGCGACGGCGAACACGTCACCGTCGCGGGGCGGATCATGCGGGTGCGGGACTTCGGCGGCATCGTCTTCGTCACGCTGCGCGACTGGTCCGGGGACCACCAACTGGCCCTCACCCAGGACGGCGTGGACCGCTTCAGGTCGGACACCGACATCGGCGACCACATCACCGCCACCGGCACGGCCGGCGCCAGCGACAAGGGCGAACCGACCGTCTTCGTCACCTCCTGGCAGCTCATCGGCAAGTGCCTGCGCCCCCTGCCTGACAAACGCCGCGGCCTCACCGACCCCGAGACCAAGGTCCGCATGCGCTACCTCGACCTCGTCGCCAGTCCCGACGCCCGCGACGTCGTCCGCGCCCGCTCCACCGCCGTACAGGCCCTGCGCCAGGGCCTGTTGGACCGCGGCTACCTGGAGGTCGAGACGCCGATGCTCCAGCAGATCCACGGCGGCGCCAACGCCCGCCCCTTCACCACCCACATCAACGCCTACGACCTCGACCTGTATCTGCGCATCGCCCCCGAGCTGTACCTGAAACGGCTCTGCGTCGGCGGCCTGGAGAAGGTCTTCGAGATGGGCCGCACCTTCCGCAACGAGGGCGTCTCCTACAAGCACAACCCCGAGTTCACGATGCTGGAGGCCTACCAGGCCTTCGCCGACTACGACGTGATGCTCGACCTCACCCGCGAGCTGATCCAGGGCGCCGCGACAGCCGCCTTCGGCACACCCGTCGCCCGCAAGGACGGGCGGGAGTACGACATCTCGGGTCCCTGGCCGGTCAAGACCGTCTACGGCGCGATCTCCGAGGCCCTGGGCGACGAGGTCACCGCCGACACCGAACTCGCCCGGCTGCACCGGCTGTGCGACCGCGCCGGAGTGCCGTACACCCCCGACGACGGCCGCGGCGACGTCGTCCTCGAGATGTACGAACGCCTCGTCGAGGAGAAGACGCAGCTGCCCACCTTCTACAAGGACTTCCCGACCGACGTCTCCCCGCTCACCCGCCAGCACCGGGACGACCCGCGGCTCGCGGAGCGCTGGGACCTCGTCGCCTTCGGCACCGAACTCGGCACCGCCTACTCCGAACTCACCGACCCCGTCGAACAGCGCCGCCGCCTCACCGCGCAGTCGCTGCTCGCCGCCGGCGGAGACCCCGAGGCGATGGAGCTCGACGAGGACTTCCTCGACGCCCTCGAATACGCCATGCCGCCCACCGGCGGGCTCGGCATCGGCGTCGACCGGCTGGTCATGTTCCTCACCGGGCTGACGATCCGGGAGACCCTCCCGTTCCCGCTCGTGCGCCGCCACTGACGGTCCGTCATAGGCCGGGCGGGTGTATTCCTGCCGCCGCACCGGTGCTGTCCTGGTGCGTCGGCCATGGTTGGGGCGACTGATGAGTCATGACGAAGGATCAGTTGCTCACCCGGCTGCTCACCCGACGCCGTGCCCTGCTCGCCGGTGCCGCCGCCGTCGGGGCGGCCGGCACCGCCGGGCTGTTCGCGGCGCTCGGCGGCGAGGACCCGGTCAAGCCCCCGCTCCCGGCCGCGGGCCCCCCGGCCCGCCGCCCGCTCAAGCCCTCCGCCTACCGGCTCCAGCCCCTGACCGGATACGGCCCGCCCCGCACCGCCCCCGGCCGGACCCCGGTCCGCCGCGAACCGCTGCTGCGCGTGCACGGCCGCGGCCGGACCATGGTGCTGACCTTCGACGACGGCCCGGACCCCCGCTACACCCCCGCCGTCCTGGACACCCTCGCCGAGTACGACGTCCGCGCGATGTTCTTCGTCTGCGGCGAGATGGCCGTGAACAACAAGGACCTGCTGGAACGCATGTCCGACGAGGGGCACATCGTCGGCAACCACACCTGGTCCCACCCCCTGCTGACCCGCCTGAGCCGCGGCCGCATCCGCTCCGAGATGGAACGCACCAGCGACGTCATCGAGGAGGCCTACGGCGAACGCCCCCAGTGGTTCCGCGCGCCCTACGGCGCCTGGAACCGCGCCGCCTTCCAGCTCGGCGCCGAACTCGGCATGGAACCCCTCGCCTGGACCGTCGACACCCTCGACTGGACCACCCCAGGCGCCCGCACCATCGAGCGACGCGTCGAGAACGGCGCCGCCCCCGGCGTCGTGGTGCTCTCGCACGACGCCGGGGGCGACCGCTCCCAGAGCGTCCGGGCGCTGCGTGAATACCTGCCGCAACTCCTGGACTCCGGATATCACGTCACCGTCCCGAGACGGCATTACGCATAAGCCGGATCGCCGGCCCGCCCGGTCGGGGAACGCTCAGCGGACCTCGACCAGGCGGGCGAACGCGACGACGTTCCCGGCATAACCGTTCTGCTTCGAGAAACCGCCCCCGCAGGTGATGACCCGCAGTTCGGGAGTGCCCTTGGAGCCGTAGACACGGTCGCCCGGGAAGTTCTGCTTCTCGAAGACCTCGATGCCGTAGATCTCGAAAACGGCCGTCTTCCCGTCCTTGCGCCGCACCTCGACGCGATTTCCCTTCTTCAGCGCACCGAGCCCGTAGAACACGGCGGGGCCCGACTTGTTGTCGACATGGCCCACCACCACGGCGGTGCCCTTCTCACCGGGCGAGACCGCGCCGGTGAACCAGCCGGCCAGGTTCGGGTCCTCCGGCGGCGGCGCGCCCACCCAGCCCTCGGTGTCCAGACCGACGGGCATGACCGGCGCGTCCACCTGGATCGCGGGAATCCGTACCCGCTCGGGCTCGGAGAACGACAGCGGCGCCGCCGACCCGGAGAAGGTCCCGGGCACACGACTGTCCGCCGCAGCCGCCGTCGCCGGCTGCGGCGGACCCACGTCGAACTCTCCCGAACCGTTCCGAATGAGCGCGAGGCCGGTCAGCAGAACAAGCGCTATCACGCCCCAAGGAGCGCGCCTCTTCCGCTGCTCCTCCTCTTCGGCCAGATCGGCCAGCTCGGACGCAGACATTCGCATTCCCCTCTCGACGCGGCCGTCGCCACGTCATTCGCGCATACGAGCACGCTAAGTGCCCGGCCCGGAACCGGCGACGGGGCAAAGGCGAACGGGTGGCCGCCACCGGTGTGGGTGCGCCATCCGAGTTGACGGTCACAGGAAATTTCTGACGGTCCGTGACCTGCGGCAATATCCGATTGTGCGCTTTTCGGTCGGCGTGTCCTCTCACCAGGACGGACCATCGCCGAAATGCGCCCGCGTGCACGGCATCTGAGGGTCTTTCTGGGAGGCGTTTTCTCGCCGATCCACCGGGGACGGTTCCCGGGGCGCCTTCCGCGGAGGATCACATGCGTACTACCCGTGCCCTGGCGGCCGCCGGCGCCGCGATCGCCGCCGTCGGGCTCGCCGCCCCCACGGCCTCGGCCTGGAGCCAGCCCACGAGCGTCAGCGCCGCGCCCAGCGTCATCGCCCGGGGCGGCCAGCTGGTGCTCACCGTCACCGGCGGCTCCGCCTGCACGATGGCCGGCAGCACCATCAGCTCCAACGCCTTCCCGACCACCCAGCTCGTCTCGCAGGGCGGCAACAGCAACACCTCCACCGCGACCGTGACCGTCAACGCGAACGCCAACCCCGGTTCGTACAACGTCACGACCACCTGCGAGGGGCAGACGAAGACGTTCAACGGCGTCTTCACGGTCATCGGAGGCGTCCGCGGCGGTCTCGGCGGCAGCAGCTCCACCGGTGCCACCCCGACCGACATGGCGATCGGCGGCGGGCTCGTCGCGGCGGCCGTCATCGGCGGCGGGCTCTTCTGGATGCGCCGCCGCTCCGAGAAGCGGATCTGATCGCCGTTTCCCGCGCGGACGCGCACCGCACGCACAGGCCTTCGCCCCGGAACCTCTTCCAAGGTCCGGGGCGAAGGCCTGTGCGGTGCCGCCGAGGTGCGGTCAGGCGCCGTCCTCGCCGGTGCGGCGCCGCGAGAAGTGGTACGCCGCCCCGACCGACCCGGCGATGAGCGCCGCGCCCAGTCCGATCTCCTTGAGGTCGAACCCGGCGACACTGCCGCCCTCGCCGGCGTGCACCCCGCGGTCGGGGTACGGGTACGGCGTCGGGTTGGTCGGGGTGGTGCGGCCGGTGGCGATGGTCAGCTCCGTCGAACCGCTCACGCCGTTGCAGGAGAACGTCACCTTGTAGACCGCGCCCGGTTTGGCGTCCCAGTCGACCACCGCCGTCGCCGACGAGCGGTTGCCCGGGATGGTGATCGTGTCGAACACCCCCGAGCTGACGGTCGCGGACCCGGTGCAGCCGCCGCTGTCCCGGTCCAGTTGCAGGGTGACCTGGCCGCCCGCGGCGATCGTGGAGGGCATGACGCTGAAGCCGAACGGCGTGATGTTGCCGCCGCCGGACGCCACGGCGGCCGGAGCGGAGAGGGCGAGGGCGCCTACGCCCAGCAGTGCGGCCGAAGCTACGCGTATCGCGCGCATGGTGAGTCCTCCGGGTCCCCGAGGAGCAGCTGCGGACCTTTTCCGCCTTTGCCGGAAATGCACCTCGATGATCGGAACGCTAGGAAGGTGCGCACACCTGCGCGAACGCTGTCGGGCGAATGGGGCACGGTTGTGGGCCGGTCGGGGGACGCCGACGGCGTGGCGGCGTCCCCGCTGGGTGCCCGTCAGGTGAGGGGCTGTCAGCCCTTGATGTTCGGGAACAGGTTCAGGAACGGTTCTGCGGAAGCCGTGATGCCCCGGCTGTAGGGCGCGTCGAAGTCCCAGATCAGGAAGAGCAGGAAGGCGATCAGGGCGGAGAACAGCCCGGCGAGGATCAGCTCGCGCGGAGTTCTGCGGATCTGGAGGGCCAGGACCATGCCGATGGTGATGACGGCCCCGGTGATCAGCCCGAACCACACCACCCCCGGCATCGTCGCGCCCATCGCGTTGGTCCGGGAGGTGCGCGCCGTGTCGGCCGCGGCCACCTGGTCGACCAGCGGCTGGTAGGCCTGGGCCTCGAAGTCGTTGGCCGGCTCGTAGTCGGTGACGTCCTGGCGGAGCTTCTCCAGCAGCTGGGTGCCGCGCTCGGTGACCTCGCCCTTGTCTGCCATCGTCTTCCACTCGGTGTTCACGACGTGTCCGACATAGGCGTTGACATCCTCCCGAATACGGTCACGGGCGTCGGCCGGGTAGACCCGGACCCGCTCCGAGACCTCGTGCAGGGCGACCGCCTCCGCCTGGACGTGGTCCTGGGCCGCGCTGCGACCCTCCCACACCCCGGCGATGGCCAGGCCCAGGACGATGGCGTACACCACGCCGATCCACATCGTCATGTACTCGATGACGTCCGGGGTCTCGTCGGGGTCCTCGTCTTCCGACGCCGCCCCGTGGCGGACGACGACGATGACGACCACCACGGCACAGGCGGCCAGCATCGCGAGGGTGAGAACAAGCCATTCCGGCAAGGGAGGCCTCCAGGGATCAGCGCGGACGCAGCGCGGCGACGGCGGCGATGGCGGGCACCGCGATGAGCAGGACGAAGGTGAGCGGCGAGGTGCTGTGGTGCGCGGTTCGGTGCGGGGCCGGTGCGTGGTACGCCGGGTAGGTCACCGGAGTCGGGGTCGGGGTCGGGGTCGGAGTCGGTCGCGGGGTCGGTTTCGGCGACGGCTCGGGCGTCGGGGTCGGTGTAGGGGTGGGCGTGGGCGTGGGTGTCGGGCGCGGTGCGGGGGCCGCGGGCTGCGGGGCCGGCGGTGGCGGCGTCGGTTTCGGCGGGGGCTTCGGTGTGGGGGTCGGCTTGGGTGGAGTGGGCGTGGGCGTCGGGGTCGGTTTCGGGGTGGGTGTCGGGGTCGGGGTGAGGGTCGGTGTCGGCGTGGGGCACGGCGGGGGAGTGGGCGTGGGGCACCCCGGCGGGGTGGGCCAGGTCAGGCCGCTGCCGGCGACCGCCACCGCGACCGTGCCGTCCGGACCGGTCGACGCGGACGCGCAGGCGTCGGCCCGCGCGGTGCCGGCCGGTACGCCGACGCACAGCCATGCCAGAGCCAGGGCGGTCAACACCCGTATGGCAGAGGCGTATTGGGCCGGTTCGGGTCGATGCACGACGCAGATCATGAACCCAGAACGCGCCGGCGTGGGCTGGGGTGGCGGGTGATTGCCCCGAAGGAGTGAGCGAGCCGCGCAGGGGTTTGAGGAGGGGTTTTCGTGCCTCGCGGTGGACCGCTGTCACAGCTTCCGGAAAGAAAAATGTGCCCCGGTTGAACACAACAGCCACTTCCGTCCGTACCCATGGTCGTGCGGCAGCGCAGCAGGGCGCTGCAACACCGGTACGAATATGGGGAGTTGACGATGAAGACCTCCTGGCGGAGTGCATCGCTCGTGGCGAGCGCTGCGGCGGTGCTGGCGCTGACGACGGCGTGCGGCCAGGAAGCAGCCCCGTCCGCGAGCAGTCAGAACGTGGGCGCGACGGCCGCGGCGGGTGACTACGGAAACGCGGGTTCCGGCATCGGTTCCGGCATCGGCAACGCCGGTGCGAGCCCCTCGGCGAGCGCCCCGGAGTCCCCGGCCAAGTCCGCGGGCAAGCTGGCCGTGGTCACCAACCCCGAGCTCGGCAAGGTGCTGACCGACAACGCCGGACTCACCCTCTACCGCTTCGACACGGACACCGCCGAGCCGCCGAAGTCCAACTGCGACGGCGACTGCGCGACGACCTGGCCCCCGGTGCCGGCCGACGACGCCTCGGCCGGCGAGGGCATCGACAAGGCGCTGCTCGGCGAGGTCACCCGCGCCGACGGCAGCAAGCAGCTGACGATCGCCGGCTGGCCGGCGTACCGCTACGCGAAGGACGTCAACGCGGGCGATGTCAATGGTCAGGGCGTGGGCGGCAAGTGGTACGCGCTCGCCCCCACCGGCAAGAAGGCCTCGCTGGCCTCGCTGCCCGGACTGTCCACCCGCGAGGACCCCAACCTGGGCGAGATCGTCGTCGACAAGAACGGCATGACGGTCTACCGCTTCCTGAAGGACACCGCCTGGCCCGACCCGATCTCCCGGTGCACCGGGGCCTGCCTGGAGAAGTGGCCGGCCGTCGGCCCCGTCGGGGCGAACGACACCAAGGGTGTCCAGAAGAAGGGCCTGATGAGCTTCACCCGGCCCGACGGGGTCAAGCAGCAGACCATCAACTGCTGGCCCATCTACACCTTCGCCCAGGACAAGGAGCCGGGCGACACCAACGGTCAGGGCGTCGGCGGCACCTGGTACGCCGTCTCGCCCGACGGAAAGCCGGTCGGCGCGCCGAAGCAGTGAGCAGGAAGAAGGGTCGCCCCTCCCGGCCGACCCGAAGGTCAACTCCCCAGGGCTGACCGCCCGACTCCCGTCAGTGACGCATCGCGGAAGGGAGGCGCGAGGATTCAGCGAGAATGCCGGACGAACGGCCGGCGTGCGCGACCCACCGGTCCGCCCCCTGTGACCGCACACAGGGGGCGGACCGGTTTGCCGTGAATCACCGCTTCTGTGGCAACGTCAACTCGGCACGTGCCGCAGGCAGTGACCGGGAACGGACGGTCAATTTCCGTTTCAGCTCGCTCGTTTGGCAGGCGATCAGTAGCCTCAGCTCGAACACCGGATCGCCTGAAGCCTTGGAGAGCTAGATGGAGCGTCCCGCCTGGGCCCCACGGAGCATCGACATCTCGGTGCCCAGTGTCTCGCGGATCTACGACTACTACCTGGGCGGCTCGCACAACTTCGAGGTCGACCGGGAAGCCGCTCGCAAGGCAATGGAGTTCATGCCGGGACTGCCCAAGATCATGCAGGCGAACCGGGCGTTCATGCGGCGGGCGGTGCGTTTCGCCGCCGAGCAGGGCATCTCCCAGTTCCTGGACATCGGTTCGGGCATCCCCACCTTCGGCAACGTCCACGAGGTGGCCCAGGCCGCCAGGCCCGACGCGCACGTCGTCTACGTCGACCACGACCCGGTGGCCGTCGCCCACAGCCAGGCCGTCCTCGCCGGGAACGAGCGCGCGGGCGTCGTCGCGGCGGACCTGCGCAAGCCGCAGGAGATCCTCGCGAGCCCCGAAGTACAGCAACTGATCGACCTGAACCGGCCGGTGGCCCTGCTTCTCGTTGCCATACTGCACTTCGTGGAAGACGAGGACGACCCGTACGAGGCCGTGGCCGAGCTGCGCGACGCGCTCGCGCCCGGCAGCCTGCTGGTGCTCACGCATGCCTCGTACGAGGGAATCCCGCTGCCCGCGGAGCGGGCCGGGGGTGCGGTGGACGTGTACAAGGACATTCGCAACCCGCTGATCATGCGCTCGCGCGAACAGATCGCGCGGTTCTTCGAGGGGTACGACATGGTGGAACCGGGACTGGTGCCGATGCCGCACTGGCGGCCGGAGACGGAGACCTGGGACCCTGAGGACGAGGATCCCTGGGCGTTCTCCGGGTTCGCCGGCGTGGGGCGTACCGCGTGATCGCCGAGCCGGACGGGCCGGAGGACAGACTGCGCCGGTTCGCGACGATCTGGAGCCGGGCGGTGTTCCCGGTGACCACGACGTCCTCGACCCGGCCCGAGTTCGAGGAACAACTCCTGCCGCTGGCCCGCCGGTTGAGCGAGGCGCTGCGGGCCAGGACCTTCGACGCCGACGAGGGCAGGGCCGTCGGCGCCGCGCTCGTCACGGTGCACTGCACCGACCCGGAGGCGCTCAGCCGGACGCTGGACTGCGTCGACGCCTATCTGGTGCTGTACTGCGGCGGCGACGGCGACCAGCAGGACCTGCGGGTGCGCGCCTCCCGTATCCAGCACGCCATGGCCGCCGGGTTCGCGCAGGCGCTGCGTGAGCGGACGCTGGCCGAGCAGGAGGCGATCTCCGCGGCCGCGCTGAAGGCGCAGGGCGTGGTCGCCGAGGCGCTGCACGCGAGTGAGGCCCGCTTCCGCGCGGTGTTCGAGGGCGCCGCCATAGGGATCGGCATGGCCGACCTCGACGGCAACATCCTCCAGGTCAACGAGGCGCTGCTGCGGATGTTCGGCATCACCGAGAAGGCGATGCTGGGCCGCAACGTGGCGGAGTGGACCCACCCCGAGGACGCGCCGCAGACCTGGACCCTCTACGACGAACTCGTCCGCGGCGACCGCGAGCACTACCACGTGGAGAAGGCGTTCTCCCGCCCTGACGGAACGGTCCTGTGGACCAACCTCACGGTCTCCCTGCTGCGCGACGCGGACGGCAACCCGCAGTACCAGCTGGCGCTGATGGAGGACACCACCGAGCGCCGGCTCCTCAACCTCCGGCTGCGCTACGAGGCCACCCACGACGCGCTCACCGGCCTGCCCAACCGCACCTTCTTCTTCGAACGCCTGGAGAAGGCGCTCGGCGCGGGCAAGGGTCAGCGGTTCGGGCTGTGCTACCTCGACCTCGACGGCTTCAAGACCATCAACGACAGCCTCGGCCACGCGGCCGGCGACCGGCTGCTCGTCGAGGTGGCCGACCGGCTCCAGTCCTGCACGACCGCGCCCGGTGAGATGGTCGCTCGTCTGGGCGGTGACGAGTTCGTGGCGCTGACGACGGGGACCGACACCGAGCGCGGGGTCGACGAGCTCGCCTCGCGGATCATGAACGCGCTGGTCGCCCCGGTCAGCGTCGACGGCCGTGAGCTGACCGTGCGCGGCAGCATCGGCATCGTCGAGGGCCCGGCCGGGGAGCGCAGCGCGGCGGAGGTGCTGCGCAGCGCCGACATCACGATGTACCGGGCCAAGGCCTCGGGCGGCAACCGCTTCGAGCTGGCGGACGCGGAGGCGGACGCGCGGGCGATCACCCGGCACGGCCTGACGACCGCGCTGCCCACGGCCCTGGACCGGGGCGAGTTCTTCATCGAGTACCAGCCGCTGGTCCACCTCGGCGACGGCAGCGTCCGCGGCGCCGAGGCCCTGGTCCGCTGGCTGCATCCGCAGCACGGCGTCCTCGGCCCCGACCGGTTCATCCCGCTCGCCGAGCACACCGGTCTGATCGTCCCGCTGGGCCGCTGGGTCCTGGAACAGTCCGTCCGGCAGGCCCGTGACTGGCGCGAGCGGCACGCGGACGCAGGGCCGATGCGCATCAACGTCAACCTCTCGCCGTGCCAGCTCACCCACCCCGGCCTGGTGCAGGACACGGTGGACATCCTGGAGCGCACGGGCGTCGAGCCCGACGCGCTCTGCCTGGAGGTCACCGAGTCGGCGCTGATCGGCGCGGACGACGACCTGCTCAAGCCCTTGCGCCGGCTGGCCGAGATGGGCGTCGACATCGCCCTGGACGACTTCGGCACCGGCTACTCGAACCTGGCGAACCTGCGCCGCCTGCCGGTGAGCATCCTCAAGCTGGACCGCTCCTTCACCCAGAGCATGCAGCAGTTCCCGGCCGACCCCGTCGACCTGAAGATCGTCGAGGGCATCGTCTCGCTCGCGCACAGCCTGGACCTCGCGGTCACGGTCGAGGGCGTGGAGACCGGCGCCCAGGCCGAGCAGCTGCGGATACTGGGCTGCGACACGGCCCAGGGCTGGTACTACGCCCGGCCCGGCCCGCCGGAGCGGCTGCACCAGCTGGCGCTGGTGGACGCGACGGGGTGAGGACCGTGGCCGCGCGGTGATCCGTGCGGTGGCTGTCCGGTGAACCGTTGCGGTGGCTGGCCGGTGTCCCCCTTCCTACGATCGAAGAGGGGCCACCGGCACCCTGAGCGGAGGGAGCGCGGACATGGACGTCACCAACATGCGTCGCCTCTTCGAGGCCCACCGCGAGGCCGAGGCGGCGCGCGACATCGACTCGATCCTCCAGACCTTCGTCGACGACTGCTTCCTGGAGACCCAGGCCCTGGGGCTGCGCAGTCAGGGGCGGGACGCGGTGCGAGCCGCGTACGAACAGCAGTACTTCATCGCCTTCCCGGACCTCACTCCGCAGGACGAGGGCATCGCCTTCGGTGACCAGGTCATCGTGGTGTGGGGGACGCTGCGCGGCACGAGCCGGGGCGACTGGCTCGGGGTTCCGCCCGGTGGAGGTTCCTTCGAGGTGCCCTTCGCCAACGTCGTCCCCTTCGAGCAGGGCCTCATGGCCGGCGAGACGATCTACTTCGACCTGGCCACGCTGTGCGAACAGGCGAGGATCCCGCTGGACGCCGTACGGCAGGCAGCGGCGGAGCGTAGGGCGCGCTAGCGGGCCGTCACCTTTCGAGCAGCATCCGCTGCAACTCCCGTGCGGCGCGCGGCGGTGCCACGTCGCTGCGGTGGGCCAAGGCGATCGTGCGGTGCAGACCGGGACGGGCGAGCGGCGTGACCCGGAGGCCCCGGCCGGAACGCGCCGCGACCATGCGCGGTACGACGGCCACCCCCAGCCCCGCGCGCACGAACCCCAGCACCGCGTCCATCTCCCCGCCCTCCACCGCGAAGTCCGGCTCGAAGCCCTCGGCACGACAGGCGGCGACCGTCAGTTCGCGCAGGTCGTAGCCGTGCCGGAACATCACCAGACGTTCGCCCTCCAGGTCGGCGATGCGTACGGTGCGGCGGCCGTCGCCCGGCTTGGGAGCCTCCGGGGACGAGACCACCACCAGGTCCTCCCGCAGCAGCTCCACCGTCGTCAGCGCGGGGGAGGGTGTCGGGAGCGGGAGCACGACCAGCGCGAGGTCCAGGGCGCCACGGGCCAGTTCGCGGACCAGGTCGTGGGAGCCACCCTCCTCGATGAGGAGCCGGATGCCGGGATAGCGGTCGTGGAAGGCGCGCAGGACGTCCGGGAGGAGACCGGTGCACAGGCTGGGGGTCGCGCCCAGGCGGACCCGGCCGCTGCGCAGCTGGACCAGTTCCTGCACCTCGTACCGGGCGGTGTCCGCGTCGGCCAGGATGCGGCGGGCGAGCGGGAGCAGGGCCTCGCCCGCGTCGGTGAGGGTGATGTTGCCCCGGGCCCGGAGGAACAGGTCCGCGCCCAGCTCCCGCTCCAGCGCCTTGATCTGCTGGGACAGCGACGGCTGGGCGACGTGGACCAGGTCCGCGGCCCGGGTGAAGTGCCTGGTCTCGGCGACCGCCACGAAGTACTGGAGCTGCGTGAACTGCATGGCCGTACGATAACCGCTCGATAGCCACAGCCTATGGAAACAAGGCGGACCATGTCTTGGACCGATGGGGCCGCACGGCCCTAGCGTTCATGAACATGGCACTGGCAACGCGGACGGACCGACGGCCGTCCATGGCACGCACCGTGTGGGACAGCTCCGTCGGCAAGAAGACGGTGATGGCCGTCAGCGGGCTGATCATGCTGTCGTACCTGGTCGTCCACATGATCGGGAACCTGAAGATCTTCTTCGGGGCCGGCGAGTTCAACCACTACGCGCACTGGCTGCGCACCCTCGGCGAGCCGTTCATGCACTACGAGTGGACGCTGTGGGTCATCCGCGTCGTCCTCGTCGTCGCGGTCGTCGCGCACGCCGTCTCCGCCTACCAGCTCAGCCGCCGCGACATCAAGGCGCGACCCACCAAGTACGTCCACGGCAAGCCGCGGGCCAGCTACGCGACCCGCACCATGCGCTGGGGCGGCATCATCCTCGGCCTCTTCATCGTCTGGCACATCCTGGACCTGACGACCGGCACTGTGCACTCGGGCGGCTTCCAGGAGGGGCACCCCTACCAGAACGTCGTGGACACCTTCTCCACCTGGTACGGCAACGTCATCTACATCGTCGCGATGCTCGCCCTCGGCCTGCACGTCCGGCACGGCTTCTGGAGCGCCGCCCAGACCCTCGGCGCCGGCAGCCGCACCCGCGACCGCGCCCTGAAGGCCACGGCCAACGTCCTCGCACTGCTGCTCACGGCCGGCTTCATCGCCGTACCCGTGGGCGTCATGACCGGAGTGGTGAGCTGAACATGACCTCTTACGCGCAGTACGCGACCGGCGAACCGGTCGTCGACACCAAGGCCCCGTCCGGCCCGGTCAACGAGCGCTGGGACAAGCGCCGTTTCGAGGCCAAGCTGGTCAACCCCGCCAACCGGCGCAAGCACACCGTGATCGTGGTGGGGACGGGGCTGGCGGGTGGTTCGGCGGGTGCCACGCTCGCCGAACAGGGGTACCACGTAGTCCAGTTCTGCTACCAGGACTCCCCGCGCCGCGCCCACTCCATCGCCGCGCAAGGAGGCATCAACGCGGCGAAGAACTACCGCAACGACGGCGACTCCATCCACCGGCTGTTCTACGACACCGTCAAGGGCGGCGACTTCCGGGCCCGGGAGTCGAACGTGCACCGGCTCGCGCAGATCTCCGTCGAGATCATCGACCAGTGCGTGGCGCAGGGCGTGCCGTTCGCGCGGGAGTACGGCGGCTTGCTCGACACCCGGTCCTTCGGCGGTGTGCAGGTCTCGCGCACCTTCTACGCCCGTGGCCAGACGGGTCAGCAGCTGCTGCTCGGCGCCTACCAGGCCCTCAGCCGGCAGATCGCCGCCGGGAACATCGAGATGCACCCGCGGACCGAGATGCTCGACCTGATCGTCGTCGACGGGCGGGCCCGCGGGATCGTGGCCCGGGACCTCATCACCGGGAAGATCTCCACCTACTTCGCGGACGCCGTCGTCCTCGCCAGCGGTGGCTACGGCAACGTCTTCTACCTGTCGACCAACGCGATGAACTCCAACGCCACCGCCATCTGGCGGGCCCACCGGCGCGGCGCGTACTTCGCCAACCCCTGCTTCACGCAGATCCATCCCACCTGCATCCCGCGCACCGGCGACCACCAGTCCAAGCTGACGCTGATGAGCGAGTCGCTGCGCAACGACGGCCGGATCTGGGTGCCGAAGGCCAAGGGCGACGACCGGCCGCCGAACAAGATCCCCGAGGACGAGCGCGACTACTACCTGGAGCGCATCTACCCCTCCTTCGGCAACCTCGTCCCCCGTGACATCGCCTCCCGCGCCGCGAAGAACGTCTGCGACGAGGGGCGCGGGGTCGGACCCGGCGGGCAGGGCGTCTACCTCGACTTCGCCGACGCCATCAAGCGCCTGGGCCGCAAGGCGGTCGAGGCCAAGTACGGCAACCTCTTCGACATGTACGCGCGGATCACCGACGAGGACCCGTACCAGGTCCCGATGCGGATCTACCCCGCCGTGCACTACACGATGGGCGGGCTGTGGGTCGACTACGACCTCCAGACCACCATCCCCGGCCTGTTCGCGATCGGTGAGGCCAACTTCTCCGACCACGGCGCGAACCGGCTCGGTGCCTCGGCGCTGATGCAGGGGCTCGCCGACGGCTACTTCGTGCTCCCGGCGACCATCAACGACTACCTCGCCCGCAACCCGGACCAGGGCGAGGTGAGCGTCGAACACCCCGTCGTCCAGGAGGTGTTGGCGGAGACCGAGGACCGGCTCAACCTGCTGCTCGCCGTCGACGGCGACCGCACCCCCGACTCCTTCCACCGCGAGGTCGGCGAACTCATGTGGGAGTTCTGCGGCATGGCCCGCACCGACGCCGGACTGCGCAAGGCCCTGGAGCGCATCCCGCAGATCCGCGAGGAGTTCTGGCGGCGCATCAAGGTCCCCGGCACCGGCGAGGAGTTCAACCAGTCGCTGGAGAAGGCGAATCGCGTGGTCGACTACCTGGAGCTCGCCGAGCTCATGTGCCTCGACGCACTGCACCGCGCCGAGTCCTGCGGCGGCCACTTCCGCGAGGAGTCCCAGACCCCGGACGGCGAAGCGGCCCGCCGGGACGAGGAGTTCGCCTACGCGGCCGCCTGGGAGTTCACGAGCACCGGCTCATCTCCCGTACTGCACAAGGAAGACCTGGTCTTCGAGTACGTCCACCCCACCCAGCGGAGCTACGCATGAAGCTCACCCTGCGCGTCTGGCGGCAGAAGAACGCCGACGCCGAAGGCGCCATGTCCACGTACGAGGTGGACGGCATCTCCTCCGACATGTCCTTCCTGGAGATGCTCGACACGCTCAACGAGGAGCTCATCCTGCGCGGTGAGGACCCCGTCGCCTTCGACCACGACTGCCGCGAGGGCATCTGCGGCGCCTGCTCACTCGTCATCAACGGCGACGCCCACGGGCCCGAGCGCACCACCACCTGCCAACTGCACATGCGGTCCTTCAAGGACGGCGACACGATCGACATCGAGCCGTGGCGGGCGTCGGCGTTCCCGGTGATCAAGGACCTGGTCGTGGACCGGTCGGCCTTCGACCGGATCATCCAGGCGGGCGGCTACATCACCGCGCCGACGGGTGCCGCGCCGGAGGCGCATGCCACGCCGGTGCCCAAGCCGGACGCCGACTTCGCCTTCGAGCACGCCGAGTGCATCGGCTGCGGGGCGTGTGTCGCCGCGTGCCCCAACGGGGCGGCGATGCTGTTCACCTCCGCCAAGGTCAACCACCTGAACGTGCTGCCGCAGGGGGCGCCCGAGCGGGAGACGCGGGTCCTGGACATGGTGGCGCAGATGGACGAGGAGGGCTTCGGCGGCTGCACCCTCACCGGCGAGTGCGCGACCGCCTGCCCGAAGGGCATCCCGCTGATGTCGATCACGAGCATGAACAAGGAGTGGCTGCGGGCCACGCGCAAGGTCGCCAAGAGGTAGACCCGCCGGTCACTGGCGAGGTCGCCAAGAGGCAGACCGCACAAGGACGTTCGCCGACAGGGTGCGGACGGGCGGGGCCGGGAGTGGTGCTCCCCGGCCCCGTCTCGCGTTCCCGGCCTCGATAGCCTGTGCGCATGATCTTCGGAACACAGACGGGGGAGCGGTTCCTCGAGGCCGTCACCGCATTCGAGACCGCGGTGCGCGGACAGGACCCGGACGGGGCCGAGCGCGCGTTCCAGGAGCTGCACCGCAGCCTCGGCGAGGCGGGCCCGCACGAGACCGCGCAGGCCGCACCCCGGCTCGCCGCGCTGCTCCCCGAGGTGCCGCCGGGGCCGCGCGGCGTCGTGGCGGTGATCGTCGGCGCGTGCGTGGAACGCGGCGCGGACCCGCGGCCCTGCGCCCCGTATGTCTTCGTGGAGCTGGCCGAAACCCTCGCCGAGATCGGGGAGTTCTGCGAACGCTGGCAGGAGACCGGCGGCGGCGACCACCCCCACCCGGACGACAGCGACGCCCACCCGGCCCTCTTCGAGCGGGTGGGCCCCGAAGCGGCCCTGGCCTGGCTGTCGTTGCCCCAGTTCGAGATGGCCTGCCTCGCCCTGCTCAACGACCCCGGCGTGCGCACCGCGCTGGACAGGTCGCTGCGCGCCCGGCTGGTGCGGGCGGTCACCGCGGTCGAGGAGACGACCGGGCACCAGTTCAAGTGCCTGAAGTACGCGCTGCTCGTCCTCGACGACGAACCGCTGGTCGTCCTGCACCGCCCGTCCGGCACCGGCTACCGGATGCGCATGGGCGGCATAGGCGACAACTTCCAGCTGCACACCCTCCTCGCGGACCTCCTCGTCGGCGGCGGTCACGTGCCCGGCCGGGCCCCGTCGCCGCAGGAGGTCGCCGTGTGCCGGGACGCGCCCGGACAGGTGCACACCGTGGGCTCCTTCAACCTCATGACACCCGGCGGGGAGTGGGTGTGGAACGAGGGCACCCCGGCCGACATCCCCGTCGTCGACGGCGTACGCCTGCTCGTCCTGGACCCGCCGGCCTACGAGCGCAGCTGGCCCTCGGGCCGGTTCTTCCCGAACATGACCGGAGACCTCGTCCTGGAGCGCGTCCTCGACGAGGCGGAGACGCGCTACTGGCTGGAAGGTTGCGTCCCGGCCACGTGACGGTCACGGACCACGGCGTTCAACAACCCCACATCCCGGCTCCCGCCCCCGGTCATGTACCGGCCAGACGGCATCGGAAGAACAGGTACGCGCAGGTCGTTCCCGCCGGCCTGTTCTTCCCCTCAGGCCGACCGGCCCGTGACCTGGAGTGAGCCATGACCGCCGTATCCGCTCTGGACTCCCCGCCCCTCTCCGCCACCCCCACCCGCTACACCGTCTCCCTGGCCCGTGACGAGGCCGACGTGCGCGCCGCCCAGCGGCTGCGGCACGACGTGTTCGCCGGCGAGATGGGCGCCCTGCTCGCGAGCCCCCAGCCGGGGCACGACGTCGACGCCTTCGACGCCTACTGCGACCACCTGCTCGTCACCGACACGAGCACCGGACAGGTCGTCGGCACCTACCGGCTGCTGCCGCCCGAGCGGGCCGCGATCGCCGGACGCCTGTACTCCGAGGGCGAGTTCGACCTCGCCCCGCTCGACGCGCTGCGCCCCGGCCTGGTCGAGGTCGGCCGCTCCTGCGTGCACCCCGACCACCGGGACGGCGCCGTCATCTCGCTCATCTGGGCCGGCATCGCCCGCTACATGATCGACCGCGGCCACGAGTGGCTGGCCGGCTGCTGCTCCATCCCGCTCGCCGACGGCGGCGCACTGGCCTCCGCGACCTGGGACCGGGTGCGGGCCAAGCACCTGGCGCCGGAGGAGTTCCGGGTGCGCCCGCTGCTGCCGTGGGTCCCCGGCGAGCCCGCCGCCGGACGCGGCGAGCTGCCCGCCCTGTTGCGCGGCTACCTCCGGCTCGGCGCCTGGGTCTGCGGGGAGCCCGCCCACGACCCGGACTTCGGGGTCGCCGACCTGTACGTGCTGCTGTCGATGCGCCGGGTCAACCCGCGCTATCTGCGGCACTTCCTCTCCCTCGTGCCGGCCTGATGAGCGTCTGGCTGCCGAGCGCGCCCTGCACCCCGGGGACGTGCGTGGAGCCGACGGGGTCCGCCACGGCCGTACCGCGTGCCGTGCTGCGGCTCGTGGCGGTCGTGGCCCTGGTGCTCGCCGGGGTCGCGCTGCTGCCGCTCGGCGGGCGGATCCCCGCCGAGGTGGTCAGGCGGTGGTGCCGGTGGATCGTACGGGCCGCCGGGGTCCGGGTCCGTGTCACCGGCACCGCCGCGCCCACCGGCGGCACCCTGCTGGTCGCCAACCACATCTCCTGGCTGGACATCCCGCTGCTCGGCGCCGTGCGCCCGGCGCGGATGGTCGCCAAGGCCGAGATCCGGCGGTGGCCGGTGGCGGGCGCGCTCGCCGCCAGGGGCGGGGTCCTGTTCATCGACCGGGACCGGCTGCGCGCCCTCCCGGACACGGTCGACCACATCGCCCGCGTGCTGCGCGCCGGCCAGGCGGTCGGCGTCTTCCCCGAGGGCAGCACCTGGTGCGGACGCGCCCAGGGCACCTTCCGCCGCGCCGCTTTCCAGGCCGCCCTGGACGCGCGGGTCCCGGTCCAGCCGGTGCGGCTGCGCTACCGCTTGGACGGCGGTACGGCCAGCACCGCGCCCGCGTTCGTCGGCGAGGACAGTCTGCTCGCCTCGGTGTGGCGGGTGGTGTCGGCGCGGGGGCTGGTGGCGGAGGTGGAGATACGGGAGGCCATTCCGTACGGCAGCCACCCCGACCGGCGCTCGCTCGCGCTGGCCGTGCAGCCGGGAGCGACGTCTCAACCGGGTTGGATCCACTCGGCGTTGGTGGCGTAGAACGTGTAGGTACCGCAGGCCGGTCGACACCCGTGAGCCACCCTGAGACTCTTCCTCGGCAGGCCATGCCTGTGCCGGCGAACTCGCCATCGAGGGAGTGGACATGAGAAGCGCACACCCCGGACCGGTCCATGTCGTCGGCGCCGGGCCGGGGGTCGGCGCCGCGGTGGCCCGACGTTTCGCCCGCGCCGGGCACCCGGTGGGTCTCGTCGCCCCCGACCCCGCCCGGCTGGCCGCGCTGACCCTGGACCTGATCGCGGAGGCCGTCGCGACGGAGTCGTACCCGGCCGACGCGAGCGACCCCGTCGAACTCGCGCGAGCCTTGACGGTGCTCGCCGAACGGCAGGGCCCCGCAGAGGTGTTGTGCTTCGGCCCAGCGCCGGGGGCGGTCCTGAGCGAGTCGGTGCCGGAGACCGGAGCGGCCGAGCTGGAGCGGGCGTCGGCATCGCACGTCGTCGGTGCCGCGGCCGCCGTACAGGCCGTGCTGCCCGCCATGCGGACGGCCGGACGCGGCACGTTGCTGTTCGTCACCGACGGCGCCGAGGCGGCGCACGCGCATCCGGAGCGGGCGGCGAGCGCGGTCGTCGGATCGGCACAGCGGGCGTACGTGGCGCTGCTGGCCGAGTCGCTCGCCGACAGTCCGCTGCACGTCGCCCACTTGGCGCTGACCGGCCCCGCCCGGACCCACGACCCGGACCGTGTCGCCGACCGCCTCTGGCGGCTGCACCACGCGGGCGGCCCGGCGTACGCGGTGCTGGAGGAGAGACCGGGAGCCCAGCGCTGAGGCCTGTTCAGCCCAGGACGCCGGCCAGATGGGCGGCTGTCGTGCTGCCACCGCCGGTGGGGCCTGCGCAGGGAGTTCAGCCCAGGGCGCGGGCCAGATAGGTCGCTGTCGCGCTGCCCTCCGTGCGTGCCACCTCGGTCGGCGGTCCGGCCGCGACGATCCGCCCGCCCTGGTCGCCGCCGCCCGGGCCCAGGTCGATCACCCAGTCCGCGCCCGCGACGACCGACATGTCGTGCTCGACGACGATGACGGTGTTCCCGGTGTCGACGAGGCCGTGCAGTTGGCGCATCAGGACGTCGACGTCAGCGGGGTGCAGGCCGGTGGTGGGCTCGTCGAGGAGGTAGAGGGTGTGGCCGCGGCGGCCGCGCTGGAGTTCGCTCGCGAGCTTGATGCGCTGTGCCTCCCCGCCGGAGAGTTCGGTGGCGGGCTGGCCGAGGCGCAGATAGCCGAGGCCCACGTCGAGCAGGGTGCGCAGGCTGCGCGCGACGGCCGGGGTGTCCGCGAAGAAGTCCGCCGCGGACTCCACGGTGAGGTCCAGCACCTGCGCGATGTTCCGCCCCCGGTACGTCACTTCGAGGGTCTCGGGGTGGTAGCGGGCGCCGCCGCAGTCCGGGCACGGGGCGTAGGTGCTCGGCAGGAACAGCAGCTCCACGCTGACGAACCCCTCGCCCTGGCAGGTCTCGCAGCGCCCGCCGCTGACGTTGAAGGAGAACCGCCCCACACCGAAGCCGCGCCGACGGGCCTCCTCCGTCGCCGCGAACTCCTTGCGGACGACGTCGAACAGGCCGGTGTAGGTGGCGAGGTTGGAGCGCGGAGTACGTCCGATGGGCCGTTGGTCGACCGAGACGAGCCGGCCCACGCCCGCGAGGTCCTCCGTGATCTCCCCGATGAGCGTGGACTTGCCCGAACCCGAGACGCCGGTCACGGCGGTGAGGACGCCGAGCGGGAACTCCGCGGTCACGGCGCGCAGGTTGTGCCGGGAGACGGGGCCGACCTTCAACTGCCCGCCGGGGCTGCGTACTTCACGCACCGGGACGGGCGAGCGGTCGAAGAGATACCGGGCGGTGGCCGACTCCTCGACCGAGGCCAGGTCCGCCACCGGTCCGCTGTGCAGCACCCGGCCACCGTGCTCACCGGCGAGCGGCCCCACGTCCACCAGCCAGTCCGCGCCCCGCACGACGTCGAGGTGGTGCTCCACCACGAACACCGAGTTGCCCGCCGCCTTCAGCCGCGCCAGGACGGTGAGAAGGGCCTCCGTGTCGGCCGGGTGGAGTCCGGCGGACGGTTCGTCGAGGACGTACACCACACCGAACAGGCCCGAGCGCAACTGGGTGGCCAGGCGCAGGCGTTGGAGTTCACCCGCGGAGAGGGTGGGGGTGGCCCGGTCGAGGCTCAGGTAGCCGAGGCCGAGTTCGAGGACGGGGGCGATACGGGACCGCAGGTCGTCGGTGAGGACACGGGCGGTCTCACCGTCCGCGACGAGATGCCCGGCCAGATCGGTCAACGGCAGGGCGGCGAGCTCGGCGATGGTCCGCCCCGCGAACGTCACCGCCAGCGCCTCCGGCCGCAGCCGGCTGCCCCCGCACGCCGGACAGGGCGCACTGCTCAGAAACCGCTCCGCCTTCGCCCGCAGGGTCGGGCTCTTGGAGTCCGAGAAGGTCTTCATGACATACCGGTGCGCGCTCATGTACGTGCCCTGGTAGGGCCGTTGGATGCGTTCGGCGTCCCGCACCGGGTGCACGGTGACGACCGGCTGCTCGTCCGTGAACAGGATCCACTCCCGCTGCTCGGCGGGGAGTTCACGCCAGGGCCGGTCCACGTCGTACCCGAGCGCGTCGAGGATGTCGCGCAGGTTCTTGCCCTGCCAGGCCCCGGGCCAGGCGGCGATCGCCCCGTCCCGGACGGACAGCGAGGGGTCGGGTACGAGCAGCTCCTCACTGGTCCGGTGCACGCGCCCCAGCCCATGGCACTCCGGACAGGCCCCGGCGGCCGTGTTCGGCGAGAACGCGTCCGACTCGAGCCGCTCGGCCCCCGCTGGGTAGTCGCCGGCCCGCGAGAACAGCATCCGCAGCGAGTTCGACAGGTTGGTGACCGTCCCGACCGACGACCGCGACGTCGGCGCGGCCCGCCGCTGCTCCAGCGACACGGCCGGCGGCAGCCCGGTGATCTCCCCGACCTTCGGCGCCCCGACCTGATGGATCAGCCGCCGCGCATACGGCGCCACCGACTCGAAATACCGCCGCTGAGCCTCCGCGTACACGGTCCCGAACGCCAACGACGACTTCCCGGACCCTGAGACCCCGGTGAAGACGACGAGCACGTCCCGTGGGATGTCGACGTCCACGTTCTTCAGGTTGTGCTCCCGGGCACCGCGGACACGGACATACGGGTCATGTGGGGTGCGCATGAGGGGGAACTCTAGTCGGAGACGATCGAGGCCAGCCGTCGGTAGGAGTCCAGCAGGGCGTCGCGGTCGTACGTGCTCGTCGTGACCAGGACCTCCTGGGCGGCCGTCTCCTTCAGTACCGTCTCCAGCTCGTGGGCGACCTGGTCCTCGGTGCCCGCGATGTGGCCGGTGAGGCCGGACTCGTAGAAGCCGCGCTCCCTGGGGGACATCGGGAGGGAGGCGACGCGGTCGGCCGGGGGCAGGGGCGGGAACGTGCCGTGGGTGCGGGAGTGGGCCATCGACCAGGCCTCGGGGATCAGGAGGTGGTGGGCCTCCTCGGGAGTCGCGGCCACGGCGATCGTGCCGGAGATGACGACGTACGGCTCGCTCGCCCAGGGGGAGGGGCGGAAGTGGGCGCGGTAGTGGTCGATGCCGCGGCGCATCTTCTCGCGGTTCCTGAGGTCGCCGATGACCATCGGCAGGCCCGCCCGGGCGGCGATGGCGGCGCCCTCGCCCATCGCGAGGACGAAGGGCGGGACGCTCAGGCCCTCCGCGGGGCGGGCGTGGACCCCGGTCGGGGAGGTGCCGGTGAACCAGCCGAGCAGTTCGTCGAGCTGGGCGGCGAAGGCGTCGGCGTCGTCCTTGTCGCGGCCCAGCGCCTTGCGGACGCCGTCCGTGAAGCCGACCGAGCGGCCCAGGCCCATGTCGATGCGGCCGGGGAAGAGGGACTCCAGCACGCCGAACTGTTCGGCCACGACCAGGGGCCGGTGGTTCGGCAGCATCACACCACCCGTGCCGACCCGGATACGCCCCGTCGCCGCCGCCACGGCCGCCGCCAGGACCGTCGGCGCGGAACCGGCGACACCGGGCACGCCGTGATGCTCCGACACCCAGAACCGGTGATAGCCGAGCGCCTCCACCTCCCGCGCGAACCGCACGGTGTCCCGCAGCGCCTCGGCGTTCGAGTGCCCCTCGCGGGTGCGGGAACGGTCGAGGACGGAGAACCGGACGGTCTGCTGGCTGAGGCTCACCTCTGTCATGACGCTGTGCGGGGGTCCGGTATTCCGCCGGCCGTCTCCGTCTCCGTCTCTGTCTCAGGCCGTCAGGGTGTGCTCGTGCTCGCAGGAGTCGTCGATCCCGTACGTGTCCCATGCGGGGAAGGGGTCAGGGAAGGGCGCGCAGTCGTCCGGCGTCATGAGGCAGGTCGTGAGTGCCCTGTGCAGACCCGCGTGGTCCAAGCCCGTGCCGATGAACACCAGCTCCTGCGCGTACGGCGCCTCCTCGTCGCGTGCCGCCGAGGGCTCGAAGCGGGCCACCGAGCCCGACTGGGACCACAGGCCCGTCACCAGCGGGCGGCTCGCGAGGGTGAAGAAGCCCTTCGAGCGCAGGACGCGGCCGTGGGCGCCGCCGTCGAGGTCTTGCGTCACGAAGTCCCACAACCGGGTTGGATGGAAGGGGAGTTCGGAGCGGAAGACGGTGGAGGAGACGCCGTACTCCTCGGTCTCGGGGACGTGCTCGCCGTTGAGCTCCTGGACCCAGCCCGGCGCCTGCTGTGCGCGGTCCAGGTCGAACAGCCCGGTGCCCAGGACCTGTCCGAGGTCCACGCGGGCGTGGCGGGCGTCGACGATCCGGGCGACGGGGTTGAGGCGGCGCAGGGTCGCGCGCAGGCGGGCCGCGGCGTCGGCGTCGACCAGGTCGAGCTTGTTGAGGACCAGGACGTCCGCGAACTCGATCTGGTCCACGAGCAGATCGCTCACCGTGCGTTCGTCGTCCTCGAAGGGCGCGAGGCCGCGCTCGGCGAGTTCGTCGCCGCTGTCCAGCTCGGGCAGGAAGTTGGCCGCGTCCACGACCGTGACCATGGTGTCCAGGCGGGCGACGTCCCCGAGCGTGGCCCCGTCGTCGCGGGCGAAGGCGAAGGTGGCCGCGACGGGCAGGGGTTCGGAGATGCCCGACGACTCGATGAGCAGGTGGTCGAACCTGCCCTCCCGGGCCAGCCGGTCGACCTCCTCCAGCAGGTCGTCGCGCAGCGTGCAGCAGATGCAGCCGTTGGTCATCTCGACCAGGCGTTCCTCGGTGCGCGACAGCGCGGCCTCGCCGCCCCGCACCAGCGCGGCGTCGATGTTGACCTCGCTCATGTCGTTGACGATCACGGCGACCCGCAGGCCCTCGCGGTTGGCCAGCACATGGTTGAGCAGCGTGGTCTTGCCCGCCCCGAGGAACCCGGACAGGACGGTGACCGGCAGGCGGTCGTGGGGAGGCATCGGGCGCTCAGCCTTCGGGGCGCAGCAGGCCGCGCTCGTACGCCTTGACCAGGTTCTGCGGTACGAGGTGACGTACGCCGTCGATCGTGACGGGCACCAGCGACGGCGTGGCCGCCTTCCACTGCGCGCGGCGGTGGCGGGTGTTGCTGCGGGACATCTTCCGCTTGGGGACAGCCATGACAGGGACCTCCTCGGTGGGGCAGCGAGCACCGAGGACGCTACATGAAAATGGATCTCATTAACAATTGGCGCTTCTTGGTTAGGGTGAGTGCCGTGACCGACAGCAGCGAGCGCCCCCTGGCCGTGTTCGACCTCGACAACACCCTCGCGGACACCGCCCACCGGCAGCACTTCCTGGAACGGCAGCCGCGCGACTGGGACGGCTTCTTCGCCGCCGCGCCCGCCGACCCGCCCCTCCCGCAGGGCATCGCGCTGGTCCTGGAGCACGCGGCGGAGTGCGAGGTCGTCTACCTCACCGGCCGGCCCGAGCGCTGCCGCCAGGACACGCGGGACTGGCTGGCCGCGCAGGGGCTGCCCGACGGCCGCGTTTACATGCGGCGGGACAACGACCGCAGGCCCGCCCGGCGCACCAAGCTGGAGACCCTCCGCCGCCTCGGTCGCACCCGGGACGTCCGGGTGCTGGTCGACGACGACGAACTGGTCTGCGCGGACGCCGAGCAGGCCGGTTTCACGGTGGTACGGGCCCGCTGGACCGCCCCTTCCGCCGCGCTGAAGAACGCGCAGGAGCGGGAGGGGCGGACCTGAGAGCGGACGCTCAGTCCGACTCCTCCAGGCGGAAGCCGACCTTCAGGCCCACCTGCCAGTGCGCGACCTGACCGTTCTCGATCTGGCCCCGCACCTGCGTCACCTCGAACCAGTCGAGGTTGCGGAGGGTCTGGGAGGCGCGGCTGATCCCGTTGCTGATCGCCTGGTCGACGCCGTCGGGCGAGGTGCCGACGATCTCGGTCACCCGATAGGTGTGATTCGTCATGGAACCACCGTGCCCCAGGCGACGGCCGAGCGCGAGCCGTCCGTCACCGCACCCGGCTCAGCGACAACGCGAAACGGCCCTCCTCGTCCGTCCACCAGTGGGACAACTCAAGCCCCGCGGCGGACAGTTCGGACCGCACGCCCTCCTTGCGGAACTTCGCCGAGATCTCGGTGTGCAGCTCCTCGCCCGCCGCGAAGTCCACGGCGAGGTCCAGCGCCGGGATCTTCACCGTCTGTGCGGTGCGGGACCGCAGCCGCATCTCGATCCACTCGTGCTCCGCGTCCCACAGCGCCACATGGTCGAAGGCGCCGGGGTCGAAGTCGGCGCCCAGCTCGCGGTCGACGACGGTCAGGACGTTCTTGTTGAACGCGGCCGTCACGCCCGCCGCGTCGTCGTACGCCCTGACCAGCACCTTCTCGTCCTTCACGAGGTCCGTGCCGAGCAGCAGGGCGTCGCCGGGGGAGAGCAGGGCGCGGACCGAGGCCAGGAATACCGCCCGCTCGGCCGGCAGCAGGTTGCCGATCGTGCCGCCGAGGAAGGCGACCAGCCGGGGGCCCGGCGTCTCGGGCAGGGCCAGTTCGGCGGTGAAGTCCGCGATGAGCGCGTGCACGCTCAGCGCCGGCCGCTCGGCGATGAGCGCGTGACCGGCCTGGGTGAGCGCGCTCTCGCTGACGTCGACCGGCACGTACGTGTGCAGCTCGGTGAGCGCGTCGATGACGTACCGCGTCTTCTCCGAGGAGCCGGAGCCCAGTTCGACCAGGGTGCGGGCCCCGGTCGCCGCGGCGATCTCCCCGGCGCGGGCGACGAGGATCTCGCGCTCGGCGCGGGTGGGGTAGTACTCCTCCAACTCGGTGATCCGGTCGAAGAGTTCGCTGCCGTGGGCGTCGTAGAACCACTTCGGCGGGAGCGTCTTCGGGGTGCGGGTCAGGCCGTTGAGGACGTCGGCGCGCAGGGCGGCCTCGGTGGCGTCCTCGGGCAGGGTGCGGGTGAGAAGGAACGGACTCACGTGCGGGGCTCCTTCGGTGGTTCCATGGACGGTTCCTTGAGCGGCGTGAGCAGCACGTCCGTGCCGCTGGCCGCGAGCAGGGTGCGGTCGGGGACCTCCTGCCAGTGCGGATCGTCGTCGTACGGCTCGGAGGCCACGACCGTGCTGCGGCCGGGGCTCGCGAGATACCAGAGCGTGTCGCCCCAGGCGGTCGCGGCGATGGACTCGCCGTTGGTGAGCAGCAGGTTCAGCCGGGACCCGGGGGCCGCCTCGGCGACCTCCAGGACCGTGTCGGCCAGCGCCTGCCCCTCCTCGTCGCCCGCCCGGAGCCGGGCGAGGACCAGCGCCCACACGAACGCCGAGTCGTTGCGGGCCTCCATCGCCAGCAGGTCCGCTGCCGGAAGGGTCTCCGTCAGCGGTGCCAGGGAGCGGGGCCAGCCCTTGACGGCGCCGTTGTGGCTGAACAGCCACGGCCCGCTCGCGAACGGGGCCGCAGCCGCCTCGGCGTCCGCGCCCGAGAGCGTCGCGTCCCGGACCGCCGCGAGGAGGGCGGAGGCGCGGACGACTCGCGCGAGGTCGGCGAAGGACTGGTCCGCCCAGATCGGGCCCGCCCGCCGGTAGCGGGCCGGTACCGGGTCGCCCGGTGCGTACCAACCGACCCCGAAACCATCGGCGTTGACCGTACCGTACCGCTGGCGCCGCGGCGCCCACGACTGCCGGTACAGGCCGTGCGCCGGCGTCACCAGGAGTCTGCCGAGCGGCTCCTCGGGCCCCAGGTAGGCCAGGTGACGGCACATCAGACGCCCTCCGCGGACCGGGCGGTGCGGAAGCCGGAGAAGATCTGCCGCCGGATCGGGTAGTCCCAGTTGCGGAACGTGCCCCGGCAGGCCACCGGGTCCACGGCGAACGAGCCGCCGCGCAGCACCTTGTACTCGGGGCCGAAGAACACCTCCGAGTACTCCTTGTACGGGAACGCCCGGAAGCCCGGGTACGGCAGGAAGTCGCTCGCCGTCCACTCCCACACGTCGCCGATCAACTGGCGTACCCCCAGCGGCGACTCACCCTCGGGGTAGCTGCCGGCCGGGGCCGGGCGCAGATGCCGCTGGCCGAGGTTGGCGTGCTCGGGCGCCGGGTCGGCGTCGCCCCACGGGTAACGCATCGAGCGGTCCGTGGTCGGGTCGTGCCGGGCGGCCTTCTCCCACTCGGCCTCCGTCGGCAGCCGGCGCCCCGCCCAGCGGGCGTACGCTTCGGCCTCGTACCAACTCACGTGCACCACCGGCTCGTCGGGCGGGACCACCTCGGTGACGCCGAACCGCCGGCGCAGCCACTGGTCGCCGTCCCGGCGCCAGAACAGCGGGGCGTCGATCGAGTGCTCCCGGATGTGCGCCCAGCCGGCCGGCGACCACCAGCGGTCGACCCAGTAGCCGCCGTCCTCGATGAACTCCTGGTACGCCTCGTTCGTGACCGGAGCGGTGTCGATCCAGAACGGCGCCACCTCACGCCGGTGCGCGGGGCGTTCGTTGTCCAGCGCCCAGGGCTCGTCCGAGGTGCCCATCATGAACGGGCCGCCGGGGACGAGGACTTCGGCCGGACCGGTGTACAGCGGGGCCGGGGCCGGGTCGGGCGCGGTCAGGGCCTGGGGGCCCTTGCGGAGCTGATGGGTGATCAGCATCGTCTCGTCGTGCTGCTGTTCGTGCTGGGCGATCATCCCGAAGGCGAAACCGGCCTCGGTGAGCCGGGTGCCGTGGAAGTCGGTCGACTCCAGCAGGTCCAGGACCCTGCCGCGCACCTCCGCCGCGTACTGCCGGGCCTCGACGGGCGGCAGCAGCGGCAACTTGGGCCGTTCGGCGCGCGGGTGCTCGAAGGCGTCGTACAGGCCGTCGATCTCCGGGCGCATCGCCTCCCGGCCCGCGACCCCCCGCAGCAGCCACAGCTCCTCCTGGTTGCCGATGTGGGCGAGGTCCCACACCAGCGGGGACATCAGCGGCGAGTGCTGGGCGGTGAGGTCGGGGTCGTCGACGCAGCTGGTCAGCAGCGTCGTGCGGTCGCGGGCCGTGGTGAGAGTGGTCAGCGCCCGTACGCGGAGCGTCTCGGCGTCGTCGGTCATGTGCGGAGGTCCTTCCCGTGCGGCCGGTCCAGCGGGTCGTCGGCGGGGTTCTTGCGGTGCGGCCGGTCCAGTGGTCCGTCGGCGAGGTTGTTGCGGTGCGACCGGTCCAGTGGATCGGAGGCGGGGTCCTTGCCGTGACGCCGGTCCGGACCGACGCGGCCCTCAAGGGCGCCGACAAGCAGGTCGTCGGCGGGGTCCGTGCCTCGCAGCTGGTCCAGCAGGTCGTCGGCGGGACAGCGGCCCCGGCGGACGTAGCGCTCCAGATACGTGGCGACGGCGTCCTGGACCCCGACGGTTGCGCCGAGCCTCGGCAGGGCGTCCAGGGCGGCCGTGAAGCACTGCACGGCCACCTCGTGCAGCTCCGGGTCGGCGAGGCCGGTGCGTGCCGCGTCCAGCCACAGCGGGTTGTGCGGGGCGGGCAGCCCCTGCGCCCGCTCCGCCAGCGGCTTCACCGCGCGGTAGGCGGTCTCGGCCGCCTCCGGGTCGTCGAACAGCGCCGTCGTCACCGCCAGCGGCACGATCCAGCCGTCCTCGCCGGGCTGGGCGTCCATCATGCGCAGCTCGATGTGGCCCCGTGGTCTGATCGGCGGGAACAGGGTGGTGAGGTGGTAGTCGAGATCCTCGCGGGTCGGCGGCCTCGGCACGCCGGAGCGGGTCCACTCCCGGAAGGTCATGCCGTCCGGGACGTCCCAGGCGCCGTCGTCTCGCCGTATGCACATCACCGGGGCGTCGAGCACATGCCGCGCCCAGGTCGCGCGGGGGTCGCCGTCCAGCGCGGGCGCGCCCGCGCGGCCCGCGCCGATCTCCATCCACAGCAGCTGCCGGGTGGAGAGCCAGCCGGTGGGTTCGCGGCCGACCAGCGGGGAGTTGGCGAACGCGGCGACCAGGACCGCGCCCAGCTGGTGCGCGAGCCACCAGCGCCGCCCGTGCCCCAGCGGGCCCGGCTCCTCGTAGCCGGCGTCCAGGCAGACCTGCACGGACGCGGAGGTGCACATCATGGCGCGGCCGGCCGGACCGGTGCGGTCGAGGCACGCCTCCATGGCGTCGTAGCGGGGTTCGTGGAGATACCGGCGGGGCGAGTGCCAGGGATCGTGGCCCAGGCCGACGAGGCCGAGATCGTGCCCGGCGAGCGCCGTGCGGACGGCGTCGAGGTCGGCGGAGACGGTGCCGATGCACTCCATGAGGGAGGCGGCGGGCGGCGAGCTGAGCTCCAGCTGGCCGCCGGGCTCGACGGTGAGCGCCGAGCTCAGGGGCACGGCCCGCAGGGCGGCGTAGGCCGCTTCGAGTCGGCGGGTTGTGACGGGGAGCTGCGGTGTGCGCAGCTCGTGGACGAGCCATTCCACCTCGACCCCGACGGTGCGGGGCGGTCCGGTCTTGAAGCAGATGCCCCTGACCAGGGCCTCCACCTCGGCGGCGGACAGAGCGGTGCGGGGCTCCGTACAGTCGCTACAGTCGGTAACCGAATCGGACATGTCGGGATCCTCCTGAGATTCCACCATGCCACCGGCCCGGATGATGTTGGCCGGACCGGCATTGCTCGTCCCACCCAAAACCCTCGCGGCGATTCGCACAAGAGTGCACTTTCGCGCATTCGGGGCCGAGGATCTCTGTTTCCTGCGTGTTTCCTGGGCGTTCTCGAGGCGGGGAAACTCCGTTGCACCGTATGACCAGCATCGCCCACGATGCGTGCATGAGCACGACGGGGAAGCGCGCAGCGCGCGCGATCGAGGCGCCCACGGGGGTGGCGCCCTGAGCGCGCGCCTGCGCGGGATCGCGCAGCAGACCGAGGAGATCGTCGAGGCGGGTCTCTACCGCGCCTCCGACGGGCGCGAGGTGTCCATCGCGGCGGCGACCGAGGCGGCCCGGGCGGCGACGCGGCTGTACGGGCCGGAGCCGGTGGCCGTGCCGTCCTGGACACCGGCGGAGCTGTTCGTCGAGGTCACCGGCGAGAGCAGCCTGGAGGCCGCGCGCCGGCTCGGCGGCGCCCCGGCCGTCCTGAACTTCGCCTCGGCCCGCAACCCGGGCGGCGGCTATCTCAACGGCGCCCAGGCCCAGGAGGAGGCCCTGTGCCGGGCCTCCGCGCTGTACGCGTGCGTGCGGGAGACCCGGGACTTCTACGACCACCACCGGGCCCACCGCGACCCCTTCTACACGGACCGGGTCATCCACTCACCGGCCGTCCCCGTCTTCCGCGACGACCGCGGCCGACTCCTGGACGAGCCGTACCGCTGCGGCTTCCTGACGGCCGCCGCGCCCAACGCCGGTGTCGTCCGCCGTACGGCGCCGGAGCGGGCCGACGAGCTGCCGCGAGCCCTCGCCGTCCGCGCCGAGCGGGTGCTGGAGGTGGCGGCGGCCGAGGGGTACCGGCGGCTGGTGCTCGGGGCATGGGGGTGCGGGGTGTTCCAGAACGACCCGGTGCAGGTGGCCGGTGCCTTCCACGCGCTGCTGGCCCCCGGAGGGCGGTTCGACACGGCGTTCGAGCACGTCGTCTTCGGGGTCCTGGACCGCACGCCCGGCGGTGTGGTGCGCGGCGCCTTCGAGAAGGTGTTCCAGGTCCAGCCGTAGCGAAGGTGTTCCAGGTCCAGCCGTAGCGAAGGTGTTTCAGGTCCAGCCGTGGTGAACGTGCTTTCAGGTCCAGCCGTAGCGCTCGTGCAGCCGCCTCCTGACCAGGTCGAACCGGCCGCGGTCCAGCGCGCACGCCTCACGGCGCATGCCGTCCTCGTGCAGCCGCAGGACCCGGTCCACGTCCACCCACGAGTCGCGGCCCGACCGGTCCCAGGGCCCGCTCCCGATCGCCACCCACTCGCGGTCGCCGTCGTGCCGCTTGCTCGACAACTGCACGGCGAGGAAGGTCCCGGCCGCCTCCCTGGCCACCACCAGCACCGGCCGGTCCTTGCCGCGCCCGTCGTTCTCCTCGAAGGGCACCCAGGTCCACACGATCTCCCCGGGGTCCGGGTCGCCGTCGCGCGCGGGCGAGTACTCGGTGCGCACCCGGCCCACCTCGCGGGGGTCGGCCTCGGTGGTGGCGGTGGCGCCGAAGCGGCCGGGGACGTTCTCATCGGTAAACGCAGTCACGGGGGCACCTTAGAGGGTGCCCCCGTGAGCCGTTGCGTCAGTCCTCCTGGACCGACACCTTCTGCGCCGGCGGCTGCGGCGCGAGCCCGTTCAGGGACGAAGTCCCGGCCGGTGCCTGACCGTTCTGGTTCATCGACGCGAGCAGCTGGCGGGCCAGGCCGAGGCCCGTGCCGCCCATGGTGAGCGCCTTGGCGAACATGTCCGCCATGCCGTCGGCGCCGTTGAGCACCACCATGTTGTCGACGTTCCCGAACGCGGACGCCCCGGCCCGCACGATCTCCGGCCAGTTCTCGGCGAGTTGCTGGGCGACCACGGCCTCCTGGTTCTCGGCGAGGGCGGCGGCCCGCGCCTTGATGGCCTCCGCCTCGGCGAGTCCCTTGGCCTTCGTCGCCTCGGCCTGCGCGAGGCCCTTGGCCTGGGCCGCGGCGGCCTCGGCCTCACCGGTGGCGCGGGTCGAGGCAGCCGTCGCCGTACCGCGCGCCTTGGTCGCCTCGGCCTCGGCGGCCGCGGCCGTCTTGACCCGCGTCGCCTCGGCCGCGGCGGCCAGCTCGGTCTCCTTCGCCTTGGCCTGAGCCGCCGAGATACGCGCGTCGCGCTCGGCTTCGGCGATCGTGCGCTTCTCGTACGCCCTCGCGTCCGCGGGTTTGCGCACGTCCGCCTGGAGCTGCTGCTCGGTGCGCTGCGCCTCCAGTTCGGCGACCCGGGTCATCTGCACGACGACCTCCTGCCGGGCCGCGGCATCCGCGAGCGGTCCGGCCTGCTGGGCCTTGGCGGCGGCCTTGTCGCGCTCGGCCTGGTAGCCGGCCTGGAGGATCTCGCTGTCCCGGGTGGCCTCCGCCATCCGCGCGAACGACTGCTGCTCGGCCTCCGTGGCCAGCCGGTTCGCCTCGGCCTGCGCGATCCGCGCGTCCCGCTGGACGGCGGCGGCGTGCGGCATCGCGAGGTTCTGGATGTACCCGGTCGGGTCCTCGATCTCGTGGATCTGCAACGAGTCCACGATCAGCCCCAGCTTCTCCATCTCCGTGCCGCACGCGGCCCGGGTCTGCCCGGTCAGCTTCTCCCGGTCGCGGATCATGTCCTCGACCGTCAACCCGCCGACGATGGACCGCAGATGACCGGCGAAGACGTTGTGCACCCGCTCCGACATCAGCTTCTGCTGGTCGAGGAAGCGGCGCCCCGCGTTGGCGATCGACACGAAGTCGTCGCCCACCTTGAAGATGACCACCCCCCGCACCTTCAGCGGAATGCCCTGGTGGGTCACGCAGTCCACGTGCAGCTCGGTCTCGTTGAGGTCGAGGGACAGCTTGCGCACCGCCTGCACGCCGGGCAGCACCAGCGTGCCGCGCCCCGTGACGATCCGGAATCCCATGCCCTCTTCGAGGCCTTCGGTCCTGTGCTTGGAACCCGAGATGATGAGCGCCTCGTTGGGCTCGGCCACCCGCCACATCATCTTGAACACACCGATCAGAACGAGGACCGCACCTACCGCGATCCCCGCAACGACGCCGATGACCATCGGCATACGCCCCCTTTGCATGGTGCCCTTTCGGCACCGAACGAAGGGAGTGTGCGCCTCGGCGCAGTCGGGGTACAGACCCTGACGAACTCTTGTCGCAACCTTGACGCAAACGGCTCTCACCTGCGACAAAGCCTGCTCAACTGTCGTACGCCGCCTGCACGTAGACCGTTCTCGGCGGCTGGTACTCCACCACCATGACGACCGTGCCCCGCTCGATGCGGTCGCTGCCGGTGGCCGGATAGGCGAGGAAGTGCTCGGCGCCGCCGCGCACCCGGACGATCACCTCGCCGACGAGCCCGGGCCCGACCGTTCCGGTGACCCGCCCCATGAGCCCGACCATCGACGCATCGTCCATGGTCACAGGGTACGGGCCCGACGGCGTCACGCGGCGGACGAGTCGGCGTCGACCGCCACTGGCGGCCACGCCTCGTGCCAGCGCAGCTCCGCCTCCAACTGCGCGGCGAGCGAGATCAGCAGCGGCTCGCTGTTGGCCGGACCGAGCAACTGCGCCCCCACCGGCAGGCCGCCGGCCACGAACCCCGCCGGGACGTTGACGCCGGGCCAGCCCAGCACGTTCCACGGCCAGGCGTAGGGGCAGGCCGCGATCATCGCGCGGTCGGTGGCGAAGCCGCTGAGCGGGAGCATCGAGCCGATGCGGGGCGGGGGAGCGGCCGTGGTGGGGGCGAGGACGACGTCGTACGACCTGAAGAAGCCGCCGATACGGCGGTGCAGGACCGCCTCCGCCCGCCGGGCCGCACGCAGCGGTGCCCCGCCGAGGAGCCGGCCGAGCCGGGCGGCGTCGCGGGTGCGCCGGTCGAGGAGTGCGGGGAAGGGCGCCTCGCCGACACGCTCGGCGAGACCGGCGGTGGCGCGTGGGATGAAAGTGAGCCCGATCTGGCCGTAGGGCGGGTCGGCCTCCTCGACCGTGTGGCCCAACGCGGCCAGCTGATCGGCGAGTTGGACGACCTTGGCCCGTACCGCCGGGTGGAGCCGGGCCGGCAGGGCGGTGAACGGGGGCTTCAGGGCGAGGGCGATACGGAGGCGGCCGGGGTCGCGGCGGGCGGCGGCCGAGGCGTCGACGGACGGCGGGCGGTGCGGGTCGAGGGCGTGGTTGCCGCTGGCGGCGTCGAGCAGGAGGGCGGCGTCGGCGACCGTACGAGCCAGGGTGCCGTTGACGGTGATGCCCTGGAAGGACTCGCCGCGCGGCCAGGTGGAGATGCGGCCGCGCTGCGGCTTGATGCCGATGAGATGGGTCCAGGACGCCGGGATGCGTACCGATCCCGCTCCGTCGGAGCCGAGCGCGGCCGGGACGAGTCCGGCGGCGACGGCGGCGGCCGAACCGCCCGATGACCCGCCGGGCGTGTGGTCCGCGTTCCACGGGTTGCGGGTGGCCCCGAAGGCTGGCCCCTCGGTGAAGGGCCACTGCCCGAACTCGCAGGTGTTGGTCTTGCCCACGACGACGGCCCCGGCGGCCCGCAGCCGCCGTACCGCCTCCCCGTCCTCGGCGACCGGCGGGAACTCGCCCCGGCAGCCGAACGCGGTGGGCTCGCCCGCCACGTCCATGTCGTCCTTCACGGCCACCGGCACCCCGAGCAGGGGCTTGCGCACCCCGGCCGCGAGTTCCTTGTCGGCCGCGTCGGCCTCGGCGAGGGCGGCCTCCGCACGCACGATCCGGAAGGCGTTCAGCGAGCCCTGTTCGGCCTCGATCCTGGCGAGCGTCCGCTCGACGAGCCCCCGTGCCGTGACGGTGCCGTCGGCCAGCGCGCGTGCGGTCTCCACCAGGCCGGCGGAACGGTCGTGCGTCATACGGGACACCTCCGGTGACGTTGCCTACCGAACGGTAACGTCTGTAAGCGCTTCGCCGGAACACCCCTCGCGGGGGCGGCCGTTCGGCGCTCGCCACAGCTGCCTCACGGCGCACGTCAGGTCGTGCGCAAACCATTGACGTGCACGGGCCTCACCCCTACCTTCTGATCGACTTTCCGAACCTTGTTCGGCATTCCGGACGTTGAGCCGCGTCCTGTCCGAGAGAGAGCCGCCCGTGACCACACGACCCCCCATGCCGTCACGCCGTACCCTGCTGCGCGCCATGGCGGCCCTGCCCGCCTCGGCCGTCCTGCTGGGCGAACTGCCCGGCGCGGCCTTCGCCGCGGCCCCGCCGAGCGGCTCCGCCACCCGCTACACGATCGTGCCGTTCCTCAACAGCGACGACGGCACGGTGAACGTCTACCAGGCCGACGACGCCACCGACTTCCGGCTCGTCCAGGCGTCCGCCTACACCCCGCCGAGCAACAGGATCCGCGACGCCAGCGTCTTCAAGCACACCGACGGCTACTACTACATCACCTACACCACGCACACCTGGCAGGACGTCAGCACCACCATCGGCTTCGCCCGCAGCTCCGACCGGGTCAACTGGACCTTCCTGTACGACTACACGGTCCCCATCGCCAACCTGTCCCGGGCATGGGCGCCGGAGTGGTTCGTCGACAGCGACGGCAGTGTCAACGTCATCGTGTCCTGCTCGCTCACCAGCGACGAGTGGATCTTCACGCCGTATCGGCTGAGGGCCACCAACGCGGCGCTCACGGCGTGGAGTTCACCGGTGGCCCTGTCCGGCATCGGTGCGAACCACATCGACACGTTCGTCGTGAGGATCGGCTCGACCTACCATGCCTTCACGAAGAACGAGACGACCAAGTACATCGAGTACGCCACCGCCTCGTCCCTGACCGGCCCCTACACCATCTCCAAGACCGGCGACTGGGCGGGCTGGGGCAGCTACCGCGAGGGCCCGGCGCTGGTGCAGCTCGACAACGGGGCCTGGCGGCTGTTCTTCGACGGCTACGGCGACGGCAACTACTACTACAGCGACAGCTACGACACCTTCGCCACCTGGTCCGCGCCGACGGCTCTGCCCGCGATCTCCGGTACGGCACGGCACTTCACGGTCATCAAGGAGACCGTCTCGGGCGGCCCGGCCCTCGCGAAGAACGTCACCCGTTCCTTCCAGTCCGCCAACTACACCACCCGCTACTGGCAGAACCAGTCCGCCCTGCTCAACCTGCCGGTGGTGACCGGCTCCAGCACCTCCGCCGAGAAGACGGCCTCCACCTTCACGGTGGTCGCGGGCCTCGCCGACTCCAACGGCTACTCCTTCCGCGACTCGTCCGGCAACTACCTGCGCCACTGGGACTTCCGGTCCCGCTTCGACGCGAACGACGGCACCTCGACGTTCGCCAAGGACGCCACCTTCATCGCCCGCACGGGCACGACGACCGGCTCGCTCCGCTTCGAGTCGTACAACTACCCCGGCTACTACCTGCGCCACTACAACTACCAACTGAGAGTGGAGCGTTCGGACGGCACGGCCCTGTTCCGCCAGGACAGCTCCTTCACCCCGGTGACGGCCTGGGCCTGACCGCCGGACGGGCCCTAGGGGCGCAGCACGATCTTGCCGTGGGTGTGCCCCTGTTCCAGGTCCTGGAACGCCTCCCGCACCTGCTCCAGCGGGTAGGTGCGGGCGACCGGGACCTCCAGCTCCCCGCGGGCGGCCAGGCGGGCCAGTTCGCCGAGGACGACCGCGGAGGCCGCCGAGCCCTCGCCGTAGGTCCGCGCGCCGACCCTGGCGGCGGCCTGCCAGTCACGGATCGTGTTGATCCGCTCGGGCCGCACGCCCAACTCCACCGCCAGGTCCACATATCCGTCGCCGAACGTGTCGATGAACGCGTCGACCCGCCCGCCGGACGCCTCCCGGACCCGATCGGCCACCCCCTCGCCGTACGCGACCGGGACGACCCCGCGCTCCTTCAGCCAGGCGTGGTTGCGTCCGCTCGCCAGCCCGATCACCGTGGCGCCCCGCCGCCGCGCCAACTGCACGGCCAGCGACCCGACGCCGCCCGCCGCGCCGGACACCACGACGGTGTCCCCGGGGCCGGGGTCCACGGCGAACACGGTGGCGTACGCGGTCGTTCCGGCCACGTACAGGGACCCGGCCACCTCCCAGGCCAGCCCCTGCGGCCGGGAGACCAGGTTCACGTCGTCGACCACCACGAACTCCGCGTGGCTGGCCCGCCGATGAGTGAAACCCAGCACCTCGTCGCCCACCGCGAAACCGCGCACCTCGGGGCCCAGCTCCACCACCACACCGGCCAGGTCACTGCCCTGCCCGGAGGGGAACGTCGCCGGCCAGCGGCCGTGCCGCGCGCCTCTGCGGATCATCACCTCGCCGGGCTGGATGCCGGCCGCGCGGACCTCGACGAGCACCTGCCCGGGCCCGGGGGACGGGCGTGGGACGTCCTCGACGCGGAGCACGTCGATCTCGCCGTACGCGTGGAACCGTACCGCCTTCATCACTTGACCACCGCACCTCGGAGTCGGGACAGAACCCCGCCTTCAACGCCCGCGGGGCCGATCCCTGTTCCCGGACGTGTTGGGTGATACGAGCGTCGGCGGCCGGCTTCTTCGTGTCATCCGCCAGTACGGGCGCCGGACCGGGCGGAGGGAGACTCGCTGCCGCGTGCGGACGATCCGCAGCGGAAGGTGGAGACATATGACCGTCCAGCAGTACGACGCGATCGGTGAGGCCTTCGAGGGGTTCAAGGCCCTGCCGTTGACGCGCTTCGGCGAAGTGCCCAGCTTCCTGGCCCTGGTCGGGGACGTGCGCGGCAAGTCGGTTCTGGATCTGGCGTGCGGAACCGGCTTCTACAGCCGGGAGTTCAAGCGGCGCGGCGCCACGGACGTCTTCGGGGTCGACATCTCCGGCGAGATGATCGCCGCCGCGCGGGACATCGAGCGGCGCGAACCGCTCGGCGTGCGCTACGAGGTGGGCGACGTGGCCGAACTGCCGCCGCTGGAGCCGAAGTTCGATGTCGCTCTCGGCGTGCAGTGCCTCAACTATGCGGACAGCATCGCCGAGTTGGACCGGATGTGCCGCAACATCCACCGGAACCTGGTGCCGGGCGGCGCGTTCTTCGTGCTCTGCCAGCGGCCCGACTACCGCTTCGACTGCGCGTCCCTCGACACGTACGGCTTCCGCTGCGAGCCGACGGGCGAAGAGGCGGAGGCGGGTCCGCGGTGCAGGGTCACCGCCCTCCTCGAACCCGAGCCGATCAGCATCCTCGGCACGGTCCCGCGCCGCGAGGTCTACGAGGAGTCGCTGCGGGCGGCCGGGTTCGGCGGGATCGAGTGGGTGCCGTTGAGCGTGTCCGAGGCCGGCATCCGGGAGTTCGGCGAGGAGTTCTGGACGGACCTGCTCGCCCACCCACCGCTGGTGATGCTGCGCTGCCGGGCCTGAGCGGCCGCCCCGGGGCGGCATGAGTGGCCCCTGCCCCTACTCTCCGACCTGGATCTCGACACGCTGCCGCAGGTATGCGTCCGGATGGCCGCGGGCGATGCGCACCGCCTCGGCCACCAGGCCCTGGAGCTCGGTGGGTCGACGCCGCGCGTTCAGGACGAGGCCCGGGAGGAGGCAGCGGCGGACGTCGAGGTCCTCGTTGGCGATGAACTCCCGGAGCGCCGCCTCCTGCCACTCGGCCCCGAGATCGGCCACCGAGTCGACCTCGGCCCGGCTCTCGGGCGTCATGACGCGGGTCTCCCCGTCGAGGCAGCGCACGGGCACCCCCGTCCAGTACCAGGCGCGGGCGGCTCCGGCCCGCTCCGCGTCGCTTCCGGTGCGCAGCACGTCGATCAGCGCCGCCTTCACCCGTCGACGGCCGTAGAGACGGACGGCCGGTTCGATGAACTGCCGGTTGAAGCTGGGGTTCGGGTCGTGCACCCCGGTGCGGACCAGCTGCTCGAAGAGCCCCTCCGGGGGCGCCTCCGCCGCGCGCAGGGTGCGCCGGACGATCGTGCGTGCCTCGTGCTCCCACTCCCGGTCACTGCCCGCCGGGGCGGGCGGCTCGGCGCCGAGGAGTTCGATGAGTTCCGCCACGTGCCGGTGGAAGGCGGCACGGCGGTCGTCCGGGCGGTCCGGAAGCGGAGCGTACGTGCGGGGGCTGTCGTCGCTCACCGGTGTCATCTCCCTGAGTGGTGGTGGCGGGTTTCGCAGGAGGGGGCAAGCATGCCCGGACGGCCGGGTGGCGTGGCACCCGGCCGTCCGGGCGTCAGGCGGCCGTGCTCACGCGGACTTGCCGCCCGTACAGGCGGCGCCCGGCTCCGGGGTCTGCCTGCCCTGGACGTACTTCTCCAGGAACTCGGACACCCGGGGATCGGACTTCCTCGTCACGTTCAGCTGGTGGCCCCAGGCGGAGAGCGTGATCGGCGAGGACTGGTCGGGGTACGGGCTGATCAGCGTGTACGGCGTCTTGGCGACCTTGTCGGCGAGCGCCTTGACGTCCGCGTCCGAGGCCTTGTCGTTGTACGTGATCCAGACCGCGCCGTGTTCCAGGGAGTGCACGGCGTTCTCGTTCTGTATCGGGTCGGTGTAGACGTCGCCGTTGCAGTTCTGCCAGACGGGGGCGTGGTCGCCGCCGACGGGCGGTGTCATCGGGTAGTCGACCGCGGTGTCGACGTGGGTCTGGCTCAGCTTCGCCCACGTCTTCTCGCCGGAGACCGGCGCCGCCTGGGCCTGTTCCTTCGCGTCGGCGGCGTCGAGCAGATACCAGCCGCCGCCCACGAGCCCGGCGAGGATCGCGGCGGAGACGGTGACGGTGATGATCCGGTTGCGGCGCTCGCGGGCCTGCTCGGCACGGCGCTGCTCCTCGACGCGGGCGCGGCGCGCCTCGGCCTTGGAGGCGGCGGAGTTCCTGTTCTTCTTCGGGTTCGTTCTGGTGCTCTTGGAGTTTGCGGAAGCCATGGTGAAGTCCCTTGTGGGCAGCGGAGACCGGCGGACGCCGGTGGACGGACGGGGATCGGCGTCCGGTCTAGGTCCGCAGCACCTGGAGGGCGTGGAGGTCGGGGGCGCGGGGCTCCGCGGTGTACGGGGCGCGGGCGGGCACGGCGAGGGCCGGCCGGGTGTCCACGCGGCTCGGCGGGGCGAGCGGCTGGGGGTGCGGGCCGGGTGCGGTGCTCGGCTTGCCGACGACGGCTTTGCCGCCGCACCGGTCGTGGCCGGAGGAGACGCAGACGTGCTCCCGCACCTGCTGGTCCGGCATGTCGAGGACGACAGTCGTGGGGGCGTGCCCGGCCGACGGCGGCGCGCCCCGGGCACACAGGCAGGCCACGCCGAGCAGCGTGGCCAGGGCCACCACCAGGCCCCACACCACGGCTCCGGTCCGCCGCCGCGCCCACATCGTCGATTCCCCGCCCTTTCGAGGTCTCAGGGTAGGTGAGGGTGCGCCGGGGGAGGCAGTTGGGGCAGGGTGTCCGGTGTTCGTAGGGGGCGCGGCTCGGCAAGGGGGCACGGTTGGGAGAGCCGGAGATCGGCGGGCTGGTCGCCGGGCTCTTGATCGCGGTGGTCACCTCGCCCGTGGGGGTGTCCGGCGCGGTGTTCCTGCTGCCGGTGCAGTTGAGCGTGTTCGGCGTGCCCAGCCCGGCCGTCACGCCGACGAACCTGCTGTTCAACGTGGTGGCCGGGCCGGGAGCGCTGGTGCGTTTCCACCGGGCCGGGCGACTGCGCGGTCCGCTGACGCGGCTGCTGGTGACCGGCACGCTGCCCGGGGTGCTGATCGGTGCTGTCGTGCGGGTCTTCGCGGTGCCGGGGCCGGGTGTGTTCCGCGTCCTGGTGGCGCTGCTGCTCCTGCCGCTCGGCCTGTGGCTGATCACGAGGACCCTGCGTCCGGCCCGGGTCACCGCGGCGGCGATGCCGTCCCCACGCACGGTGACCGGTCTCGCTTTGGCGGTGGGGATCGTCGGCGGGGTCTACGGCATCGGGGGCGGTTCGCTGCTCGGCCCGCTCCTGGTCGGCCGCGGACTGCCGGTCGCCCAGGTCGCACCGGCCGCGCTGGCCTCCACCTTCGTGACCTCGCTGGCCGGCGCCGGCGCCTTCGCCCTGCTGTCCCTGACGGGCTCGGGAGATGTCGCCCCCGACTGGTCCCTCGGCCTGGCCTGCGGCCTCGGCGGCCTGATCGGCGGCTACCTCGGCGCCCACCTCCAGCCCCATGTCCCGGAGACCGCACTGTGCCTCCTGCTCGGCACACTGGCCGCCGCGCTGGGAGCGTCGTACGGCGTCGCCGCGCTGAGCTGAGCCGAGCTGATCCAGGGAACGGGTCGGCCCACCCGGGTCAGTCCGGGCCGCTCCAGTCGAACGGGAAGTGCTTGCTCGACTTCCCCGAGCGGTCCCAGGAGAAGCCGAAGGCGTTGGCGCGGTCGGTGGTGGCCCGGCCCCACGTGGCGACCTGGCCCGGACCGACCTCGGCGCCAGGAGCGTTGTGAACCTGGACGCGGGCGCCGTCAGGGGTGGTGGGGCCGCCGAGGGCCTCGGCGACCGCCGTGACCCGGCCCGGCACCTCGGCCCGCCAGGTGGCGAGGTCCTCGTCGACCTCGATGTGCACGGGGGCCACGTCCATGCCGCGCATCTCGGGGTGGAACATCTCCCCGAACTGCGCGGGCCAGCCGCCCGCCTCGCCGCCGAAGACGGCACCGAGCGCGGCCCGCTGCTGTTCGTCGGCGCGTTCGTCGAGGAAGACCGCGGCGTAGGGGTCGGTGTGCTCGCCGGCCCACACGTTGCCGGTGAAGGAGCCGAGCATCAGGACGTTGAGGCCGTCGAGCCGGACGTCGCCGTAGCTGCCCTCCCGGATGTGCCAGGCCAGGACGCCCTCGCAGTCGCCGTACGTCGGGGGCTGCGCGAACGTGCACGGGCAGGGGATGGCGCACTTGCACACGTCGAACCAGTCGCCGGTCAGATGCCAGCGCGGCGCGGTGGTGGTGGCCTGTTCAGTCATCTCGCTTCCCTCCTGCCGAGCCCCGGGGAGCTCACTCGGAGTGGCGAGACCGCGTGTGCCGAGTCCGGTCGTCCCGGGATCGGGAGACGGTCTCCCTTCCAGCTTGCACCTCCCGCCCCGCGCAGGGAACCCGCCCGGTCACGCGCGAGGGATCACATGCCGTCGTCCATCGCCGGCATCGAGTCCCGCAGTCCCGGCAGCAGCCAGTCCTGGAAGGGCGCGAGCACGGCCAGGACGAGGAACGCGACGCCCACGAAGCGCCCCAGCAGCACACCCCGGGGCGACAGCTTCTCCAGGAAGATCACCACGGCCAGCCCGGCCATCGCCGCCACGTTCATGACGCCCAGCGGCACCAGGACGACCATCAGCCCGGCGCAGCAGCCGACGCAGTAGGCGCCGTGGTGCAGGCCCACCCGCAGATCACGGACCGGACCCCGGAAGCCCGAGTAACGCACGAGATGGCTCAGCGGGTCGCGGCAGTGCCGGAGGCAGACGTACTTCAGCGGGCCGAGCTGGTACAGGCCCGCGAGCAGATAGGCGATCGCGCCGATCCAGCGGCCGGCGGTGGGGTGGTCGTCGACGAGGCTGCCGGTGAGAGCGAGGGCCACGTACGCGAGCAGCCCGAACGCCGTCCACACCAGCAGGTATCCCGCGATGAACGCGACGGTACGGGCGGTACGGACCCAGCCGGAGGACTGCCGGCCGATGCCCCGGACCCACGTGATGGCCACCGGCGCCATGGAGGGCAGCATCATCGCCGCCATCATCGTCACCCAGAGCAGCAGGAACAGCGGCAGCGCCATCCCCATCGTGCCGGGCTCGACGCCCATGTCCCGGGCCTGGCCGATCGTCAGCACCCAGGCGGGCACCGCGATCAGCACCACGAGGAACCAGGCGGCCGCGAGATCCCTCGCCGGCAGCAGCCCGCCGCCCGCTCCGGTCGGCGCGACCGGCGGAGCGGAGGGGACGACGGACGGACGGCTGTGACGCATCGGCGTGCTCTCCCGCGACTGCTTCCAGCACAGCACAGGTCCCCGCGCAACGCGACCTCGTCCGAACGGGGCGGTTCCGTGCCCGCACCGGCCCTCTATAGTCAATAATGCGAGTAGGTGTGTAGTTCAGTGATGCTCGACGACGAAGCGAGGCGATCATGGAGGACAGCCGGTACGCGCGGTACGTCGCCCTCGGCGACAGCCAGACCGAAGGGCTCGGCGACGGCGACGACGTACAGGGACTGCGCGGGTGGGCGGACCGGCTCGCCGAGCAGCTCGTACGACAGTCGCCGGGACTGCTCTACGCCAACCTCGCCGTCCGCGGACGCCTCGCCGGACAGGTACGGGCCGAACAGCTCGCGCCCGCCCTCGCGTTGCAGCCCGACCTGGCCACGGTCGTCGCCGGGGTCAACGACCTGCTGCGGCCCCGCTTCGACGCCGACGAGGTGGCCGGACACCTGGAGGCGATGTTCGCCGCGCTCACCGGCCAGGGCGCCCGGGTGGCGACGCTGACCTTCCCCGACGCCTCCCGGATCACCCCGCTGGCCCGCCCCGTCGGCCCCCGCGTCGCCGCCCTCAACGCCCGCATCCGGGAGGCGGCGGCCCGGCACGGCGTCCTGGTCGCCGAGACCGCCGACCCCCCGGTCGTCACCGACCCCCGCCTGTGGAGCCCCGACCGGCTGCACGCCAGTCCCCTCGGGCACGCCCGGATCGCCGCCGCGGTCGCCCACGCGCTCGCCCTGCCGGGCAGCGACGACAGCTGGGCCCGGGACCTGCCCGCCGACCCGCGCGCGGCCTCGGGGTTGCGGGCGCTCGGCGGTGAACTGCGCTGGGCCGGTTCCTTCCTGGGGCCGTGGCTGGCACGGCGGGTGCGGGGCCGGTCCTCCGGCGACGGACGGCGGGCCAAGCGCCCCGAGCTGCTCCCGGTCCTCGCCCTGGACTGATCGAACCGGCTGTTAGGTTGAGTGCATGGCTCTGCGCAACGCGGTGATGGCGGCCCTCCTGGAGGGCGAGGCCTCCGGATACGACCTCGCCAAGGGCTTCGAGGCCTCCGTCGCCAACTTCTGGATGGCCACCCCGCAGCAGCTGTACCGCGAGCTGGAGCGCATGGAGAGCGAAGGGCTCGTCTCCGCCCGCGTGGTCCAGCAGGAACGCCGCCCCAACAAGCGGCTCTTCTCCCTCACCGACGCCGGGCTCGACGTCCTGCGGTCCTACGTCGCCCACGCGCCCGCCAAGCCGACGGCCATCCGTGACGAGCTCATGGTCAAGGTCCAGTGCCTCGACATCGCCGACCGCGACGACATCCGTGCCGTACGGGAAGCGGTCGCCGAGCGCAGGGAACGCTCCGCGGCCAAGCTGGCCCGCTACGAGCGCATGCAGGAACGCATGCTGGCCGGGCGGACCGAGGACGAGTACTTCGCCGAGGCCGACCGCATCGGCCCCTACCTCACCCTCCTCGGCGGCATGGCCTTCGAGCGCGGCAACCTCCGGTGGGCCGACATCGCCCTCGAACGCCTCGAACAGCGGACCGCCACCCGCCCGCCCCTCGCCGGGACTTGACCGGGGGCTCAGACCACACCGTCGGCGCGCAGCGCCTCGATGTCGTCGGCGGTACGGCCCAACTGCCCCAGGATCGCCTCCGTGTGCTCACCGACGGCCGGTACCGGGTCCATGCGCGCGGGCAGCCCCGCGAGGTCGGCCGGCGGCAGCAGCGCCCGCACGGTGGCGCCCGGCACGTCCACCTCGCGCCAGCGGCCGCGGGCCGCCAGCACCGGGTGGTCGAGGAACGCGGCCACGTCGTTGACCCCGGCGCACGCGATCCCGATGTCCTCCAGGTCCTTGAGGATCTCCGCGGCGTCGGACCGGGCACAGCGCTCGGCGACGATCGCGTTGATCGCGTCGCGGTGGGCGACCCGGTCGGAACCGGTGGCGAAGCGCGGGTCCTCGGTCAGCCCGGGGTCGCCGAGGAACTCGGCGCACAGGGCGGCCCACTCGCGCTCGTTCTGGATCGAGAACAGCACGTCCTTGCCGTCGGCGGCGGTGAAGGCGCCGTACGGGGCGATGGTGGCGTGCTGGGTGCCCAGGCGCGGGGGCTGGGAGCCGCCGTAGCGGGTGTAGTTGGCCGGCTGGCTCATCCACTCGGCCAGTGCCTCGAAGAGCGACACCTCCACCGCGTGCGCCTTCCCGGTGGTGGCGCGCGTGTAGAGGGCGGCGAGGACGCCGGTGTAGGCGTACATCCCGGCGGCGATGTCCGCGACGGAGATCCCGACCCGCGCCGACTCCTCGGGCGTCCCGGTCAGCGACACCAGCCCCGTCTGGCACTGCACCAGCAGGTCGTACGACTTGCGGTCCGCCCACGGTCCGTCGGTGCCGTACCCGGAGATCGTGCACGGGATCAGCCGCGGGTACCGCTCGGCGAGCGCGTCCGTGCCGAGGCCGAGCCGGTCGGTCGCCCCGGGGGCGAGATTCTGTACGAAGACGTCGGCGTCGTCGAGGAGTTGGTGCAGGATCTCCAGTCCCCGAGGGTCCTTGAGGTCCAGGGTGAGCGATTCCTTGGAGCGGTTCAGCCAGACGAAATAGCTGGAGTGGCCGTGCACCGTCGTGTCGTACCGGCGGGCGAAGTCGCCGTCGCCCGGGCGCTCCACCTTGATGACCCTGGCCCCGAGGTCGGCCAGCTGCCGGGTGGCGTAGGGCGCGGCGACGGCCTGTTCCAGGCTGACGACCGTGATCCCGGCGAGGGGCAGCTTCGGTACGCTCATGCGGCCCATTTGTACGGCCCGGCTTCCGCCCCTGCCAACCCGCCCCCGGTGAGGCTCGCACCACACACCGGCCGTGACGGACTCGTGGGAAGGACGCGCGGTCCCGTACGCGTCCCTTCCCCTCTCACGTGCTCACGACCGGCGGCTCGGATGGCAGAGCACCATCACCGCGCGGGCCACGAGTTCGCCGGCGCCGCCCAGTTCCTGGCGGTAGCGGTCCGTGATCTCCTTGACGGTCTCGGCGAACTCGGGGTCCACGGCGCGGGCACGCGCGGGAGGGGGCAGCTCCTGGGCCATGGCGCGGCGACGCGCCAGCAGGGCGATGATCTCCTCGTCCAGTCGCTCTATCGGTGCCGGTGAAGGGTCCGTCGTCAGGTCGGCGGCGTGGTGGGTCGTCACGATGCTTCTCCTCTCCCGCGGTGGCGCGACCAGCCTCATCGCGATCGGTCCTCCAACACCTTGCCCAGGGCGTTGAGCGGCGACTCCTCCCGGAACCTGTCCGGGCCGCGCGTCGGGACGTCCCTAGTTGAGGGTGTCGGGGTGCGGACCCGTCCGCAGGCCCCGGTCGAGTCCGGCGATCGCCGTCATCTCCTCGTCGGTGAGGGCGAAGTCGAAGACATCGGCGTTCTCGCGGATACGGGACGGGGTGACGGACTTCGGGATCACGACGTTCCCGAGCTGGAGGTGCCAGCGCAGCACCACCTGGGCGGGCGACTTGCCGTACCGCTCGGCGATCGACGTCAGCACCGGCTCACCCAGCACCGCGCCCTGCGCGAGCGGGCTCCAGGCCTCCGTGACGATGCCCGACTCGGCATGCAGTTCGCGCAGTTCACGCTGCTGGAGGCCGGGGTGCAGCTCGATCTGGTTGACGGCCGGGACGAGCGGGCTGCCGTCGAGCAGCCGCCTCAGATGGGCGGGCTGGAAGTTGGAGACGCCCGCGGCACGGACACGCCCTTCGCCGGCCAGCCTCTCGATGGCCCGCCACGACTCGCGGTACAAGTCACGGGCGGGGGTGGGCCAGTGGATCAGATAGAGGTCGACGAAGTCGAGGCCCAGCTTGGCGAGGCTCGCGTCGAAGGCCTTGAGGGTGGCGTCGTAGCCCTGGTCGGCGTTCCACAGCTTGGTGGTGACGAACAGCTCGTCGCGGGCGATGCCGGACGCGGCGAGCGCCTGGCCGACACCCGCCTCGTTGCCGTAGATCGCCGCCGTGTCGATGCTGCGGTAGCCGGCCTCCAGGGCCGAGGTGACGGCGGCGGCGGTCTCGGGGTCGGGGACCTGGAAGACGCCGAAGCCGAGCTGCGGGATCTCGATGCCGTTGTTGAGGGTCACGGTGGGGAAGGGCTTACTCATGCAGGCGACTGTAGTTGCAGACGCGGGTTAAGTGCAAACGCGGGTATGTGGTGACGAAAATAATGTGCCCAGGTGCCTGATCAGCGGATACGTTCACGACAACGACCGTCGAGTGTCGACTCGGCCCAGCTCTGCCCGACCGAAAGTGAACCCATGACCAGCCCCCGCCCCACCACGACCACCCTCTGGCGCCCCACCGGCCCCGAGGAGCTGGCCCTGGTGCGCGAGCTGAACTGGCGCGCGTGGCCGCCCCGACTGCCCGAGCAGCCGATCTTCTACCCCGTCCTGAACGAGGACTACGCCGTGAAGATCGCCCGCGACTGGAACGTCAAGCACAGCGGCGTCGGATACGTCACCCGCTTCGAGGTCGACGCGGAGTTCGTGCGCCGCTACCCCGTCCAGCAGGCGGGCGGCCGGACGATCCTGGAGCTGTGGGTACCGGCGGAGGAGCTGGACGAGTTCAACGCCCACATCATCGGGGAGATCGAGGTCGTCCACGAGTTCCGGTGACTCGTCGCCGGGAGAGGGTGATCCTGCGGCGCTCGCGGTCGATCCCGGTGACGACCACCGTGATCTCGTCGCCGGCCCGCACGACGTCCGACGGGGTCTCCACCGGTGTCCAGGCGAGCTCCCGCAGGTGAACCAGCCCCTCCAGCCCGTCGGCGACCTGGACGAAGGCGCCGAACGGGATCAGCTTGGTGACCTGGCCGGACAGTGTCCGCCCCACGGTGACGGTGTCGGCGAAGGCCTGAAAGGGGTCCGGCTGTCCGGCTTTCAAGGACAGGCGGGCCTCCAGGTTCCACGTGTCGAACTGGAGGAACTCGCACGACACACGCTGTCCCACCCGCACGACATCGGAGACCGCCTCGAAGTGGTGCCAGGACAGTTCGGCGCCGGAGACGAACCCGACGCCGGGGAAGACCGGATGGGCGGGGCCGTCGTCCAGCGCCACGAACACACCGAACGGTTCGATCGCCGCGACGGTGCCGGAAAGGAACTCGCCGAGGCGCAGTGATTCCAGGAAGGCCCAGAGCTCTGGGTACTCGGCCGGTCCGCCCAACATGCTCCCAGCCTGTCACGAGGAGCTTCGCACCGGGAACTAGGCGCGGGCCAAGTGGCGCAGTGTCAGCGCCAGTTGCAGTCTGAAGCGGCCCTGCGGGGTGCGGACCGGCCAGCCCAGCAGCTGCTCCGCGTGGGCCAGGCGGTCCTGGAGTGTCGAGTGGTGGACGTTGATCTCCGTCGCGGCCGCCCTGAGGCTCGTCGTCGAGGCGACCGCGTCCAGCGTCGCGAGCAGCCAGGGTGCCGTGCCCGCGGCCGCCTCCAACGCCCGTACGTCGGCCGGGGGTTCGGCGCCGGGAGCGACGAGGTCGGCGAGCAGCGCGAGGCTGCCCAGCTCCTCGGCGTGCACGACACGACGACCCGGCTCCTCCGAGGCGAACCGCAGCGCGATACGGGCGGCCCCCCAGGACTCGGGCAACCGGAGCACCGGGACGGCGGGGCCCACGCCGACAATTCCCGCGGGCGGGACGCCCGGACCTGCGCCGACCCTTCCCGCGGGCGGGACGCCCGGACCTGCGCCGCCGACTCGCCCAGCGGGCGGTTCGTCCGGCGTCTGTTCCGGGACGACCCGGGGCGGACCGTCGGCCAGGGCGAGGGCACGCGCGCGTGCCTCCGGGGCCAGGCCCAGCCGGCGTGCCGCGTGCAGCCGCGCCGACTCGGGGGCCGTGGCGTCGAGCAGCGTCTCCACCAACGCGGGATCGTCCGCCGGGGCCCGTCCCCGCGTACGGTCGAGCACCCGTCGTACGGCACCGGCGGCGCGCTCCAGGATCACCGCGTCCACCACGCTGGGCTCCGCCCCGGCCCGCTCCAGCCACAGCGCGGGAACGCCGCCCGGCGACAGCGCGGCGGACGGCCACGCCGGGTCCGGCGGCATGGGGGAGTCCCGCCGGGTGCCGTCGGCCTCGATGCGCACCTGTACCCGCCGCTCCCCGTCGACGAGCCGCGCGGGCACCCCGGCCAGCACGGCGGCGCCGCGCACCAACGCCTCCAGCCCGGCCCGCGACTCGGCCAGCCGATCGAAGTAGGCGATGACCTGCACCGCGGCCCCGGCATCCGGGTCCAGCGCGGTCAGGCGCCCGGCCAGCTCTTTCATGGGTCCATGGTGCGGGATGAGGGTGCGGAATGGGGAGGGCCGGGGGCGTGAGGAGGGGGAGGCGAACCGCCTCCCCTCAGCTCTCCAGCAACCGTCGAAGCCACCGCAGCTGAGCCGCCCGGGCGGCCTGGGACACCGCCGCCTGCGGGGCGAAGCCGTCGAAGCCGTGGAAGCCGCCCGGCCAGACGTGGAGCTCCGCCACCCCGCCCGCCTGCCAGATACGGGACGCGTAGGCGACGACCTCGTCCCGGAAGGTCTCCGCGGAGCCCACGTCGAGGAAGGCGGGCGGCAGGCCGGACAGGTCCTCGGCGCGGGCCGGCGCGGCGTACGCGGGGACGTCCGGGCCGCCGCGCGCCTCGCCCAGCAGGGCCGTCCAGCCGGTCTCGTTCGCCGTACGGTCCCAGACGCCGACGCCCGCCATCTGGTGGGCGGACGGAGTGTCGTTGCGGTCGTCCAGCATCGGGCACATCAGGACCTGCCCGATCACCCGCGGCCCCTTGCGGTCCCGGGCGAGCAGGGCCAGCGCCGCGCTCAGGCCGCCGCCCGCGCTGGCGCCCGCGATGACGATCCGCTCCGGATCGGCGTCCAGCTCCGCCGCGTGCTCCGCCGTCCACACCAGCCCGGCGTACACGTCCTCCACCGGTGCGGGATGCGGATGCTCGGGAGCCAGCCGGTACTCGACCGACACCACGACCGCGTCCACTTCCTTCGCCCAGGCCAGCGGGACGTCGACGCCCACCCTGTTGGTGCCGATGACCATGCCGCCGCCGTGGACGTGATAGACGACGGGCCGCGGACCCGAGGCGGGCGGAGCGGTGGGGCGGCAGATCAGGAGCGAGATCTCGGGGGCGCCCTCGGGGCCCGGCACCTTGCGGTCCTCGACCTCGAAGAAGCCGTCGAGGGTGAGGTCCAGCTCGGCGAGCAGCGCGATCCCGGGCCCCTGGCGTATCTCGTCGATCTGGTCGAGTGTGAGGCCGGGGGAGATCACGTCCTTGATCAGTTCCAGGGCGGCGGCCAGCTCGGGATCGAAGGGCGGCGGGACCAGGCTCATTTCTTCTCCTCACGCGGGGATGCGGCGGCTCGAGTGCCCATCATTGGCCTCGTGTCCCGCGCTGTGGATGCCGCCGTCCGGCGGAACCTGTCCGCCGAACGGCGGGTGGCACCGGCGTGAACGCCGATCTTGCCAGGTCGTGACCCGTTGTTCACCTTCCGGTGGTGGAAGGGATCGGAACCTGAGACAACGCTGTCAAGGCCCCACCCGCGCGGCCCCACCCGCCCCAGGAGCAATCACGTGAACGTCTCCCTCACCACCTGGCTGGTGACCGTCGCCGCCCTGTGCGCGCTGATCGCCGTCGACTTCTTCATCGGCCGCAAGCCGCACGACGTGTCCGTCAAGGAAGCCGGTGTCTGGACCGTCGTCTGGGTCCTGCTCGCCTGTCTCTTCGGGCTCGGTCTGCTCGCCTTCAGCGGGGGAGGCCCGGCCGGGGAGTTCTTCGCGGGGTTCATCACCGAGAAGTCGCTGAGCGTCGACAACCTCTTCGTCTTCGTCCTGATCATGTCCAAGTTCGCGGTGCCCTCGCAGTACCAGCAGCGGGTGCTCATGGTCGGCGTCCTGCTGGCCCTGGTGCTGCGCGCCGGGTTCATCGCGGTCGGCGCGGCCGTCATCTCGGCGTTCTCCTGGGTGTTCTACCTGTTCGGCGCCTTCCTGATCTGGACCGCCTGGAAGCTGGTCCAGGACGCCCGCAAGGGGGATCACGAGGAGGAGTACGAGGAGAACAAGATGCTCAGGACGGTCGAGCAGCGCTTCGGCGTCGCCGACCGCTACCACGGCACCAAGCTGTGGATCGTGGAGAACGGCAAGCGGGTGATGACCCCGATGCTGGTGGTGATGCTGGCCATCGGCTCCACGGACCTGCTGTTCGCCCTCGACTCCATCCCCGCGATCTACGGGCTCACCGAGGAGCCGTACATCGTGTTCGCGGCGAACGCCTTCGCCCTGATGGGCCTGCGCCAGCTGTACTTCCTCATCGGCGGCCTGCTCAAGCGGCTCGTCCACCTCAGCTACGGTCTGTCGATCATCCTCGGCTTCATCGGCGTGAAGCTGCTGCTGCACGCGCTGCACGAGTCCGGCGTGCACGTGCCCGAGATCGGCATCCCCTTCTCCCTCGGCTTCATCGTGCTCGTCCTCGCGGTGACCACCTTCACGAGCCTGCGCGCCTCCAAGAAGCAGGAGCAGCGGGAGGAGCGCGTCGCCCGGTCGTAGCCCTTGACTTCGAGAGCGCTCGAAGTTCTAGCGTCGGCAAGGACGACGAAGGTCCAGTGGAACGGAGACCGCCATGCGGGTCGGCGTGCACATCAACCGGTTCGACCACCCCGGAGGCGGCCCGGCGCTCGCCGCCGAGCTCGGCGCGGCGGGCGCCGCCGCCGAGGCCGCGGGGGTCAGCTGGCTGTCGGTGATGGACCACTACTTCCAGATGGAGTTCAACGGCGGCGCCGAGGACCCGATGCTGGAGGCCTACACCACCCTCGGCTATCTCGCCGGCCGTACCTCCACGGTGCGGCTCGGCGCCCTGGTCACCGGGGTGACCTACCGCCACCCCGGCCTGCTCGCCAAGATCGCCACCACGCTGGACGTGCTGTCCGGCGGCCGGGCCACCCTCGGGATCGGCGCGGCCTGGTACGACCGGGAGCACGCGGGCCTCGGGGTGGCGTTCCCGCCGGTGGCCGAGCGTTTCGAGCGGCTGGAGGAGACCCTGCGGATCTGCCTCCAGATGTGGGACCCCGAGGCGAACGGCCCCTTCGAGGGCAAGCACTACCGGCTCGCCGAGACCCTGTGCGTCCCGGCCCCGGTCAGCAGCCCGCGCCCCGAGATCATGATCGGCGGCGGTGGTGAGAAGAAGACGCTCCGGCTGGTCGCCCGGTACGGCGACGCCTGCAACCTCTTCACCACCACCCCGGAGGAGGTCGCCCACAAGCTGGACGTCCTGCGCGGTCACTGCGAGACCGAGGGCCGCGACTACGACACGATCCGCAAGACCGTCGCCTACTCCGGCGAGGCGCTGGCCACCGGCGATCTGGACGCCTTCACCCGGGACATCACCGGCTACACCAAACTCGGCATCGAGACGGTGATCCTCTCGCCCCGGACCGCCGAACCGGCGGCGTTCATCGAGCGCTTCGCGGCCCAGGCCGTCGAGCGGCTCGCCGGCCTCGACTGAACCCGGCGCAGCACTACTGGGCGGGGCCGCTGCGCGAGACGATGCGCGTCCCGCGGTCGTCGACGGTGCGGACCTGCAGGGAACCGCAGCCGCACCGCGTCCACAGCGTGCTGCCCGCGGCGGTCGCGTGCCGGGACACCACCTGGAACGGCTCGGCGTCGTCCGGCCATCCGCAGTGCGGGCAGCCGGTGCGGGTCGTGCTGGTCATGGGAACTCCTCGTACGTCGTGGCCGGTTGGCCGGCGCGGATGGGACCGTCGCGACACGATCCAGGGTGCGGCATCGCTTTCGTACACGTCCAGGTTGACTTTCTGGACGGCACCTTGAAGCGTGGGCTTCATGATTGACCTGCGCCGGCTTCATGTCCTGCGAGCGGTCGCGCACTACGGCACGGTCACCGCGGCCGCCCGCGCCCTGCACTTCACGCCGTCCGCCGCCTCGCAGCAGATCCGTCAGCTCGCCCGCGACCTGGGCGTCGACCTCCTCGAACCGCAGGGCCGGGGGGTACGTCTCACCCCGGCCGCCGAGAGTCTGCTCACGCACGCCGACGCCATCCAGGCCCGCTGGGAGCAGGCCGAGCTCGATCTGCGTGCCGAACGGGGCGCCCCGGCCGGGCCGTTGCGGGTGAGCGGGTACCCGGTGGCGATCTCGGTGCTGCTGGCGCCGATGGCGGTCCGGCTCCAGGAGCGGTATCCGCGGCTGGCCGTGCGTATCCGGGAGGCGGATGTGCCGGAGAGCTTCGACCTGCTCTTCGAGGGGGAGGCCGACCTGGCGATCGTGGAGGCGACCCCGTCCAACCCGCCGCTGAGCGACGCCCGCTTCGATCAACGGCCGCTCCTGGACGACCCGTTCGACCTCGTCGTGCCCGCCGATCACCCGCTGGCCGGCAGGGAACGCGTCGACCTCTCGGAGGCGGCGCACGAGGACTGGATCGCGCCCGTGCCGGAGAGCCCCTGCCGTACCCATGTCATCTCCGCCTGCGGGGAGGCCGGGTTCAGCCCCGAGGTGGTGCACCAAGCCGTGGACTGGAACGTCACCGCCCAGCTCGTCGCCCATCGGCTCGGCGTCGCCCTTATCCCGCGGCTGGCCCAGCTCACCCCGCACCTGCCCATCACCCGGGTGCCGTGCACGCGCAACCCGCACCGCAGGTTCCTGACCTGCACCCGGCGCGGCGGCCATGAGCGTCCCGCGGTGGAGGCCGCGTTGGCCCAGCTCAGGGAACTGGCCCCGACGGCGGTCGCCTGAGGTGCCGAAGGGCATGCGCGAGGGGCCGGAGCGCCAAATGGCTCCGGCCCCTTTCGAGGTGGTGCGGAGGAGGTCGTAGCTTCGACGGCTCCGGCCCCCTGCGAGGTGGTGCGGACGAGGCCGGAGCTTCAGCGGCTCCGGCCCCCGCGAGGTGTGCGGACGATCAGGCGGCGACCGTCTCGCCGGCGTGGCCGTGCAGACGGGCGACGACCTCGGTCAGCTGCTCGGCGACCTCGGTGTCGTCGGCCGGGTGGGTCTCGGCGAAGCGGACCACGGAACCGGGGATGGAGAGCTTGACGTCCTCCAGCACCTTGGCACCGGCGATGCCCAGGGCCTTGCGGGTCTCGTCCTGCGCCCACACGCCGCCGAACTGGCCGAACGCGGTGCCGACCACGGCGGCCGGCTTGCCGCCGAAGGCGCCGGCGCCGTACGGGCGGGACAGCCAGTCGATGGCGTTCTTCAGGACGGCCGGGATGGTGCCGTTGTACTCGGGGACGAAGAACAGGAAGCCGTCGGCGGCCTGGGCGGCGGCACGCAGCTTGGCGGCGGGGGCCGGGACGTTGCCCTCGACGTCGATGTCCTCGTTGTAGAACGGGATGTCGGCCAGGCCCTCGAAGAGCTCCACGGTCGCACCCTCGGGAGCGAACTTGACGGCCGCCTCGGCGAGCTGACGGTTGTGCGAACCGGCGCGAAGGCTGCCGACGAGCGCAAGGATACGAACAGACATGCTAACTCCAGGGATGCTGAAACACTGCCGTCACAATCCGGACCGGGGTCCGTTTATTGTGTATCACCCTAACCGGACCGCGGTCCAGTTTCATTCCCGATGCTTTACGCTGTCGTCATGTCCGCCGATCTGCCACCGCTCCCGCGGTCCCAAGATCCTCTTCGGGAGACCGAGTTGTTCCAGCTCGGTACCCGCGAGGAGGAGCAGTGCCTGCGCGCCGACGCCGCGCGCAACCGGGCCCGGCTGCTGGAGGCCGCCGCCAAACTGATCGCCGAGCACGGCGCGGCCGGGGTCACCATGGAGGCCGTGGCCGCCGCCGCCCAGGTCGGCAAGGGCACCGTCTTCCGCCGCTTCGGCGACCGCACCGGACTGCTCATGGCGCTGCTCGACCACTCGGCGCGGCAGCTCCAGGCGGACTTCATGAGCGGCCCGCCGCCCCTCGGGCCCGGCGCACCGCCCCTGGAGCGGCTGCGCGCCTTCGGCATGGCCCTGCTGTACCGCTTGGAGGAGCAGCTCGACCTCCAGCTGGCCGCCGAGCCGGAGCCCACCCGCCGGTACTCCCACCCCACGTACCGGGCCATGGGCATGCATGTGGCGATCCTGCTGCGCCAGATCGTGCCGGACGCCGACTGCGAGCTGCTGGCCCGGACGTTGCTGGCGTACCTCGACCCGGCCCAGATCCATCACCTGACCAGGGAGTGCGGGATGCCCATGGAGCGGCTGGAGGCCGGCTGGACCGACCTCGTCGCCCGGGTCACCCGGACCGCGCCGCCCGCCTGAGAGCCCCGCCGGGAGCGGTCTCCACAGGTTCTGCAAAGATGCCGTACGTCATGGTGCAGATACCGAAAACGCCCGCCCCCGGGGCCCCCGCACCGCGCTCCGTGCCCACGAGCGCCGATGTGGCCCGCCTGGCAGGCGTCTCGCGCGCGACCGTCTCCTACGTCCTGAACAACACCAGCGCCGTCCGGATCAGCGAACCCACCCGCCGCCGGGTCCACGAGGCCGCCAAGGAGCTGGGATACGTGCCGCACGCGGCCGCCCGCAGCCTGCGCGCCGGACACAGCCGCCTGGTCCTGATGCCCGCCCCGACCATCCCCGTCGGCCGGCTCTACGGCCAGTTCATCAACGAGCTCCAGTGGGCCCTCAGCCGCCTCGACTACACCGTCGTCCAGCACGGCAGCGTCGGCCTCCACGGCGACGAGGCCGCCCGTGCCTGGGCCGAGCTGCGGCCCGTCGCCGTCCTGGTGCCCGGCGCCGGACTCGGCCCGAAGGGCGTCGCGGTCCTCAAGCGCTCCGGCGCCCGGGCCGTCGTCACCCTCGGCCCCGAGACCGTCGACGGCGCCCATGCCCTGCTCATGGACCACGAGGTCGTCGGCCACCGCGCCGGACGCCATCTGTACGAGCGCGGCAGGCGCCGGATCGGCGTGGTCGTCCCCGAGGAGACGGGCCTCGAGGCCTTCTCGCAGCCCCGCCTCGCCGGCGTCCGCGCCGCCCTGCGCGGCACCGACGCCACCGTCACCGACCTGCCCCTCGCGTACACCGAGGAGGCCGGCGCCCGGCTCGCCGCCCGCTGGCGCGAGCTCGGCCTCGACGCGGTGTTCGCGTACAACGACGAGTACGCGATGCTGCTGACGCGCGCCCTGCTGGACCAGGGGATCGGCGTCCCCGGCGAGACCGCCGTGATCGGCGCCGACGACCTCATGCTCGGCCGGCTGCTGCGTCCCCGGCTCAGCACGGTCCGCCTGGAGCTGCCCTCCGGCCGCGACCTCGCCGAACTCGTCGACCGCGCGGTGCGCAACCCCGCCGCCGCCCCCGAGACCCACAAGGTGCTGGAAGCCACGGTGGTGCACCGCGAGTCCAGCTGACAATCTGGGTCGCAGCCACGGGAGGTGGGCCCATGCGCACGACGGTCGGCATCATCGGCGGCGGCCCCGCCGGACTGCTCCTCGCCCGTCTGCTGCACCAAGAGGGCATCGACTGCGTCGTCCTTGAGGCCAGGGCACGGGACTACGTCGAGCGGCGCCAGCGGGCCGGGATGCTGGAGCAGGGCACGGTCGACGCCCTGCGCGCGTGCGGCGCGGCCGACCGGCTGGCGGCGCGGGGCCTGGTCCACCAGGGCATCGAGCTGCGCTTCGACGGGGAACGCCACCACATCGACTTCCCGGTCCTCACCGGCGGCCGCACCGTCACGATCTACGCCCAGACCGAGATCGTGAAGGACCTCGTCGCGCTCCAACTGGCCGACGGGCCGCCGCTGTTGTTCGAGGCGGAGGCGCTCACGATCGAGAAGCCGGAGTCCGGGACGCCCGTCGTACGGTTCCGGCACGAGGGCCATGAGCAGACTCTGAGCTGCGACTGGGTCGTCGGCTGCGACGGCTTCCACGGCATCGCCCGCGACACCTTCCCGGCCGGGACGGGACGGACGTACGCCCACGACTACCCGTACTCCTGGCTCGGCGTTCTCGCCGATGTCGCCCCGTCCTGCGACGAGTTGATCTACGCGCGCGGCGAAGGCGGCTTCGCCCTGCACAGCATGCGCTCGGCGCAGGTGTCCCGCCTCTACCTCCAGGTACCCAACGGCACCGACCCCGAGGACTGGCCCGACGACCGCATCTGGGACGAACTCGCCGCGCGCTTCGCCATCGACGCCGACTGGACGCTGAACCGCGGCCCGATCACCGCCAAGTCCGTGACCCCGATGCGCAGTTACGTCCACGAACCCATGCGGCACGGCCGGCTCCTGCTCGCGGGCGACGCCGCCCACATCGTCCCGCCGACCGGCGCCAAGGGCCTCAACCTCGCGGTCTCCGACGTCCGGCTGCTCGCCCGCGCCTTCGCGGAACTGCACCGCACCGGCTCCGAGCAACTCCTCGACCGCTACTCCGCGTCCTGCCTCGCCCGGGTCTGGCAGGCCACCCGGTTCTCGTACGACATGACGACGATGCTGCACACCCGCCCGGACGCCGACCCCTTCGACGACCGGCTCCAGCTCGCCCGGCTGCGGCGGATCACCGCGTCCCGGCACGCCGCCGCCGAACTGGCCGCGAACTACACGGGACTTCCCCTGGAGCGGTGAGCACCCCAGGGCAAGTCCCGCCGCACTACTGGCCGTTGTGCTCCGCGTTGGCCTGCTGTTCCTCGACCGCCTTGCGGACCTCGTCCATGTCCAGCTTGCGGGCCTGACCGATCACGTCCGTCAGGGCCGCCTCCGGCAGCGCGCCCGGCTGCGCGAACACGGCCACCCGGTCACGGACGATCATCAGCGTGGGAATCGACTGGATGCCGAAGGCCGCGGCCAGCTCCGGCTGCGCCTCGGTGTCCACCTTCCCGAAGACCAGGTCCGGGTTCTCCTCGGCGGCCTTGTCGTACACGGGCGCGAACTGACGGCACGGCCCGCACCAGGACGCCCAGAAGTCGATCAGGACGAAGTCGTTGTCCGTGACCGTCTGGTCGAAGTTCTCCTTGGTGAGCTCCACGGTGTTGCTCATGGCGTGCATCCCTCTTCCTGATGTCGGGGCCTAGCCATGCGCACAAACACGGCCTGCCGGGTAGGTATTCCGCGCGCGTACCCATGTGGCCCGAGCGCACACCACCCAGCAGACTGGCCCCTATGACGGAAACGGAATCCACTGTGTACTCCTCCTACGATGTAGTGGTGCTCGGAGCCGGGCCCGTGGGGGAGAACGTCGCCGACCGCACGCGCGCGGCCGGCCTCTCCACCGCGGTCGTGGAGAGCGAACTGGTCGGCGGCGAGTGTTCGTACTGGGCGTGCATGCCCAGCAAGGCCCTGCTGCGCCCGGTCATCGCCCAGGCCGACGCCCGCCGACTGCCGGGCCTCGCCCCCGCCGTACAGGGCCCCCTCGACACCGCCGCGGTCCTCGCCCGCCGTGACGAGTACACCTCCCACTGGAAGGACGACGGCCAGATCCGGTGGCTCGACAGCATCGGGGCCGACCTCTACCGCGGCCACGGCCGCCTGACCGGCCCGCGCACCGTGACCGTGGGCGACAAGGTCCTCACCGCCCGGCACGCCGTCGCCGTCTGCACCGGCACCCGCGCCGTGCTGCCCGGCCTGCCCGGACTCGACGCGGTCAAGCCCTGGACCAGCCGCGAGGCCACCAGCGCCAAGGCCGCGCCCGGCCGGCTGATCGTCGTCGGCGGGGGAGTGGTCGCCACCGAGATGGCCACCGCCTGGCAGGCCCTCGGCTCCCGGGTCACCCTCCTCGTGCGCGGCAAGGGGCTGCTCAACCGCATGGAGCCCTTCGCCGGCGAACTGGTCGCCGAGGCGCTCACCGAGGCGGGCGTCGACGTCCGCACCGGCACCTCGGTCCAGTCGGTGACCCGGGAGAACGGCACCGTCGTGGCCGTCACCGACGCCGGCGACCGCATCGAGGCCGACGAGATCCTCTTCGCCACCGGTCGCGCCCCGCGCACCGACGACATCGGCCTGGACACCGTAGGCCTCGAACCCGGCTCGTGGCTCGACGTCGACGACAGCCTCCGCGTCACCGGCACCGACTGGCTCTACGCCGTCGGCGACGTCAACCACCGCGCGCTCCTCACCCACCAGGGCAAGTACCAGGCCCGCATCGCCGGCGCCGCCATCGCCGCCCGCGCCTCCGGGACCGACGTCCAGGCCGACCCGTGGGGCGCGCACACCGCGACCGCCGACCACTCCGCCGTGCCCCAGGTCGTCTTCACCGACCCGGAGGCGGCCGCCGTCGGCCTCTCCCTCGCCGAGGCCGAACAGGCCGGCCACCGCGTCCGCGCGGTCGACTACGACCTCGCCAACGTCGCCGGCGCCGGCCTGTACGGCGAGGGCTACCGCGGCCGGGCCCGCATGGTCGTCGACCTCGAACGCGAGATCCTTCTCGGCGTCACCTTCGTCGGCCCGGGCGTCGGCGAGCTCATCCACTCAGCGACCGTCGCCGTCGCCGGCGAGGTGCCGATCGGCAGGCTGTGGCACGCCGTCCCGGCCTACCCGACGATCAGCGAGGTGTGGCTGCGCCTGCTGGAGACGTTCCGGGACAGCTGACGCTCAGCCCGGCAGCCGGTGACTGTTCGGGGGCGGGTGAGCTTGTGCCCGGCAGCTGGTGACCTTTCGGGGCTAGTGAGCCCCTGCCCGGCAGCCGGAGCCGTTCGGGGACAGCTGAGCCTCCGCCCGGCAGCCGGAGCCGTTCGTGGACAGCTGACCGTCACTCCGGCAGCCGGAACCCCAGGGAGGCAGCCGCCTCCCTGGGGGTCGGCTGGGTCCAGCGCTCCGCCATCGCCTGGTTCGAGGACAGCGAGCGCAGCTCCGCCCGGTCCAGGTACAGCGTGCCGTCCAGGTGGTCCGTCTCGTGCTGCACGATCCGGGCGGGCCACCCGGAGAACACCTCGTCCACCGACCGCCCGTGCTCGTCCTCGGCCGTCAGCCGCACCCGGTCGAACCGCTCCACGACCGCCTGCCAGCCCGGCACGCTGAGACAACCTTCGAAGAACGCGGCCCGCACGGCGCCGACCCCGTCGTACGACGGATTGACCAGCACCCGGAAGGGCTGCGGCACCCGCCCCCGCGCGAGGCGCACCTCGTCCGGCACCGGCGCCGGGTCCTCGATCACCGCGATCCGCAGCGGCACCCCCACCTGCGGCGCCGCGAGGCCCACGCCGGGGGCCGCGTGCATGGTGACGCGCATCGCCTCGACGAACCGGGCCAGCAGCGCGGAGTCCAGCTGGCCCTCGAAACGCTCGGTGCCGCGCCGCAGCACCGGATCGCCGGCCGCCACGATCGGCAGCGGGCCGCCGGTGGCGAGGAGTTCCTCGACCAGCTCGGCAAGGGGCAGGTCATCAGGGGGAGTTGCCATCGCGCCAGGATGCCATGCCGTCCACCGGTGTGACGCAGACCACTTCAACCTCCGGGAACTCAGGGCGGGTTTCCTCCGACTACTGCACCGACCGGAACAAGCCACGCACGTCCCCACCCTCCGGAGTACACCGCCGATGACCTCCGCTCCCCCGACGACCGCCGACGAGACCCCGAAAGCCGCCGACCCGCCGCCGAAACCCGGCAGTTGGGCGCCGCTGCGCCCGCTGGTGCTGCGCCTGCACTTCTACGCCGGGCTGTTCGTCGCGCCCTTCCTGCTGGTGGCCGCGGTCACCGGATTCCTGTACGCCACCTCGTTCCAGGCCGAGAAGATCCTGTACGCCGACGAGATGACCGTCTCCGCCGTCGGCGACGCCAAGCTGCCGATATCCGAGCAGGTCACCGCCGCCCGCGAGGCCCACCCCGAAGGTTCCGTCGCGGCCGTCCGGCCCTCCCCGACGGACGACGCGACCACGAGGGTCCTGCTGTCCGGCGTCAAGGGCGTCGACGCCGACCACACCCTCGCCGTCTTCGTCGACCCGTACACCGGCAAGGTCGAGGGCGCCCTCGAACAGTACGGCTCCACGGGCGCGTTGCCGTTGCGCACCTGGATCTCCGAGCTGCACCGCAATCTGCACCTCGGCGAAACCGGCCGCCTCTACTCGGAGTTCGCGGCGAGCTGGCTGTGGGTCATCGCCGGGGCCGGCCTGGTGCTGTGGTTCACCCGGCGCCGGGCCCGGCGCAAGGTGCGCGGCACCGAAGGGCGGCGCCGCACGCTCGGGCTGCACGCCACCGTCGGCGCCTGGGCCGCCCTCGGCTTCTTCTTCCTGTCGGTGACCGGTCTGACCTGGTCCACCTACGCCGGCGCGAGCATCGACGACCTGCGCGGCTCGCTCGGCCAGACCACACCCTCGGTGTCGGCGGCCGCCGGTGGCGACCACTCCGGGCACGGCGCCGCCACCTCGACCGGGGCCGCCGAGCACGGCGTCGGCCTCGACAAGGTCCTGGCCGCGGCCCGTGCCGAAGGCCTCGGCGATCCCGTCGAGATCGTGCCGCCGGCCGACGCGTCGTCGGCGTACGTCGTGAAGCAGATCCAGCGCGGCTGGCCCGAGAAGCAGGACGCGGTCGCCGTCGACCCGGCCACCGGCCAGGTCACCGACGTGCTGCGGTTCGACGACTACCCGGTGCTCGCCAAGCTCACCCGCTGGGGCATCGACCTGCACACCGGCACCCTCTTCGGCCTCGGCAACCAGATCGTCCTCATGCTCGTGGCGCTCTCCCTGATCCTGCTGATCGTGTGGGGCTACCGCATGTGGTGGATGCGCGGTCGCGGCAACGCCTTCGGCCGTCCGATCCCGCGCGGCGCCTGGCAGAAGGTGCCCCCGCAGATCCTGCTGCCGTGCGTCGCGGTCATCGCGGTCCTCGGCTACTTCGTGCCGCTGCTCGGCATTCCGCTGGCCGCGTTCCTCGTCGTCGACGTCGTGCTGGGCGAGATCGCGCACCGGCGGCAGAGCCACGCCTGACGCGGGTACGACGACGGGGCCCGGTTCCTTTCACGGAACCGGGCCCCGGTCAGGTGGTGCGGGTTCGTCTACAGCTCGTCGAAGTCGCCGGCCAGCGCGGACGCGAGGCGCAGATGCGGCTCGGCCTCCTCGTGCCGGCTCTGCCGCTCCAGCGTGCGGCCCAGCATCAGACGGGCGTAGTGCTCCACCGGGTCGCGCTCCACGATGATGCGCAGCTCCGCCTCCGCACGGCGCAGTTGGGCCGAGTGGTAGTAGGAGCGGGCCAGCAGCAGCCGCGGTCCGGTCTGCTCCGGCACCTCCTCGACCAGCTTGCCCAGGACGCGCGCCGCGGCGGCGTAGTCCTTGGCGTCGAAGAACATCCGCGCGCGCTCCCAGCGCTCCGCCGGCGTTCCGTGGTCGTAGTACGTCATGTCCACTCTGACCTCCTTCGACGCCGTCAACGGAGCGCGGTGATTGAATATTCCACTAACCGTTCAGGGTGGCGAGTTCGGTGTTCGCCCGCTCGGTGATGAGCGTCAGCACCCGTCCGGCGACGGCGAGATCCTCCACTGGGATGTCGGCGTAGACGCGGGCGCTGATGGGGGCGGTCTCGGCGGACGTCGTGTCGTACAGCTCCCGTCCGGCGTCCGTGATCCGCACCCGTGAGGGCTCCTGGGGGGCCAGTAGTTGCGCGGCGATCAGCTCGTCGACGACGGCCGAGGCCTCCGCGGCGTCGATCTTCAGCGAGCCGACGACACCGTCGACGAGGTGTTCCCGCTCCATCGGCCCGTCGGCAACGGCGGCGAGGCGGAGGGAGACGGACTGCTGGAACGTCACGTCGTGGCGGGCCAGTACCTGCTCCAGGACCGCTCGGGCCGCGTAGTGCGCCAGGGCTATGACGCGCGGGTTCAGCAGGGGAGGTGTGGTGGTGGTCATGACTGCTCCTTGTCGGACTCACTGATGCCGGCGAGTGGATCGAGAGGTGCGTCGAGCAGTGTCGCGAGTTCGGCGCTGAACTCCCGGGTGCGTGGGCTGTCGAGCCCGCCGAGCGGTGCGAGGAGCTGCTCCAGCAGCCCCTGGACGACCTTGATGGCCTGCCGGGTGGTGTCGCGGCCCTGCTCGGTCAGCGCCAGCTGGACGGCGCGCGGGTCGCGCGGGTCCCGGGTGCGTTCGATCAGGCCCGCCGACTCCAGGGAGCGCGCCAGCTTGGACACGTACAGCGGTTCCAGGCCGGTCCGGTCGGCCAGGCGCCGCTGGCTGGGGCGCTCGCCGGCGCGCTGCATGCCGTACAGGGACGCGGTCAGCGAGTACTGCGCGTGCGTGAGGCCCAGCGGGGCCACGGCGCGGTCGACCGCGGTCCGCCACTTCATCGACAGTCGCCACACCAGGAAGCCGGGTGTCGCCTTCTCGTACTCCTTGCTCATGACGGATACAGTACATGGCTACTATGTCTATAGCTACTATGTTCATGGCTACTATTTTTGGAAGCGTCCCCAGCCCGGACGACGGACTGACGCGACGCCGTCCGCAGGGCTAGGTTGGGCGGCATGAGCAATCTTGATCGCGAGGCGGCTCCCGCCCTGTGCGGCGGCCGCGGCTTCGTGGTGGCGGAGCCTGTTCGCGAACTCCTCAGCCCGCGCACCGTCAAACTCGGCGAGTCCAGCGAGGTCCGTCGACTGCTGCCCAACCTGGGGCGCCGCATGGTGGGCGCCTGGTGCTTCGTCGACCACTACGGCCCCGACGACATCGCCGACGAGCCCGGCATGCAGGTGCCCCCGCACCCGCACATGGGCCTCCAGACGGTCAGCTGGCTGCACGAGGGCGAGGTCCTGCACCGCGACTCGACCGGCAGCCTCCAGACGATCCGCCCGCGCGAACTGGGCCTCATGACCTCCGGACGGGCCATCAGCCACTCCGAGGAGAGCCCCAAGTCGCACGCCCGGTTCCTGCACGGCGCCCAGCTGTGGGTCGCCCTCCCGGACGGCCACCGCCACACCGACCCGCGCTTCGAGCACCACGCCGAGCTGCCGCAGATCAGCGCGCCCGGCCTGACCGCCACCCTCATCCTCGGCGACCTCGACGGCGCGACCTCGCCCGGGACGACGTACACCCCGATCGTCGGCGCCGACCTGGCGCTCGCCGCCGGCGCGGACGTACGCCTCCCGCTGGAACCGGACTTCGAGTACGCCGTGCTGTCCATGTCCGGCGAGGCCCACGTGGACGGTGTCCCGGTCCTGCCCGGCTCCATGCTCTACCTCGGCTGCGGCCGCACCGAACTGCCGCTGCGCGCCGCGTCGGACGCGGGTCTGATGCTGCTGGGCGGTGAGCCGTTCGAGGAGGAACTGATCATGTTCTGGAACTGGATCGGACGGTCCCAGGAGGAGATCGAGCAGGCGCGCCGGGACTGGATGGAGGGATCGCGCTTCGGTGAGGTGAAGGGGTACGACGGGGCGCCGCTGCCGGCTCCGGAACTGCCCCCGTTGCCGTTGAAGCCACGCGGACGGGTGCGGTGAAGCGTATTGGACTGTACGTCCAGGGGTTAGACCCGTAGTCTAGGCGTGCTGGTCGGTCGCGAGAACCGGGAGTACGTCATGACGTCCGAGCGAGCCCTGGAAGCCGAGCGGGACGCGATCGTCGCCGCGTTGACGCCGGTCGTCGACGGGCTGGTGGCGACGTTCGGGCCGTTGTGCGAAGTCGTGCTGCACGACTACCGGAACCCCGAGAAGTCCGTGGTCGCCCTCGCCGGATCGGTGACCGGGCGCGCGGTGGGCGGGGCGATGAGCGAGATCGGCCTGCGGATCGTGGCCCGCGGCGACGAGGCACGCGACGAGTTGAACTACGTCACGCGCACAGGGACCGGCACCACCGTCAAGTCGTCCACGATGGTGCTGCGCGACTCCACGGGCACCGTGTTCGGTGCCCTGTGCGTCAACCTCGACGTGACCGCGGTCAGCGAGGCGCACGCCCTGCTCGGCGCCCTGGCCCGGGGCGCCTCAGCCCCCGCCCCCGCCGAACTGCCGGTCACCACCTTCGGCGACGACATCGACTCCGTCGTCGACGTCATCCTCGAAAGCCACCGGCACCAGCCGTGGGGCGCGCTCGACCGCGCCGGCCGGCTCGCGCTGTTCCGCAGCCTCGACGAACGCGGCGTATTCGCCGTGCGCCGGGCCATCGAGCAGGTCGCCGCCCGCCTCGGCATCTCCCGCGCCTCCGCCTACAGCTACCTCTCCCAGGCCCGCGCCACGACTCCCGGAGGATCCGCGTGACCGCCACGCCCCCGCCCGTCACCCTCGACGACATCCGCTCCGCCGCCGACCGGCTCAAGGGCGTCGCCCACCGCACCCCCGTACTGCGCTCGCGCACGCTCGACGCGCGCGTGGGCGCCGAGGTCTTCCTCAAGTGCGAGAACTTCCAGCGGGTGGGCGCCTTCAAGTTCCGCGGCGCCTACAACGCGGCCTCCCGCCTCACCCCCGAGCAGCTCGCCCGCGGGATCGCCGCCTACTCCTCCGGCAACCACGCCCAGGCGGTCGCCCTCGCCGCCCGTGAGCTCGGCAGCACCGCGGTGATCGTCATGCCGGAGGACGCCCCGCCCGCCAAGCGGGCCGCCACCGCCGGCTACGGCGCCGAGATCGTCTCGTACGACCGCTACACCGGCGACCGCGTGGCCATCGCCGAAGCCCTGGCCGCCGAGCGCGGGCTCGCCCTGATCCCGCCGTACGACCATCCGCACGTCATGGCCGGGCAGGGCACGGCCGCCCTGGAACTCCTGGAGGAGACAGGGGGGCTGGACGCCCTGCTGGTGCCCGTCGGCGGGGGCGGGCTGATCGCCGGGTGTGCCACGGCGGCCAAGGGCCTGCATCCCGGCGTCCGGATCGTCGGCGTCGAGCCGGAGGCCGGGGACGACACCAAGAGGTCGCTGGAGGCGGGGCGGCGCGTCGAGATCCCGGTGCCCCGCACCATCGCCGACGGGCAGGCCCTCCACATCCCCGGGGAGCTGACCTTCCCCGTGAACCAGCGGCTGGTCGACGGGATCTCGCTGGTGACCGACGACGAGATCCGGGACGCGATGCGCTTCGCCTTCGAGCATCTGAAGATCGTCGTCGAGCCGAGCGGCGCGACACCGCTGGCCGCGCTGCTGTCCGGCCGGGTGGCGGGGCTGCCGCGCCGCGTCGGGGTGATCGTCTCCGGCGGGAACGTCGACGCGGCGCGGTTCGCCGAGCTCTGCGGCACCGCGGGGGAGTGACGCCTCACTCGAATGGCGGCGCCGAGTGGACAGGCGGACGATGGAGTGGGGCGTGTGGTGAAGGGAGAGCCGACATGCTGGAGACGAAAACCCTCGACAAGCCGGACGAGCGGCGGGACTTCCCCCGAGGCCATCTGGAAGCGGTCCACCTCACCGGCCTCGACTTCGCGGTGGGGACCTTCGAACCGGGATGGCGCTGGTCGGAGTCCGTGGCACCCCTCGCCGGGACCACGAGCTGCGAAGTGCACCACAACGGCTACGTCGTCCAGGGCCGCATGCACGTCGTCATGGACGGCGGCGGCGAGACCGAGGTGGGACCCGGCGACGTCTTCGTGATCTCGCCCGGCCACGACGCCTGGGTGGTCGGCGACGAGCAGTGCGTGGTCTACGACTTCGCGGGAAGCATGGCCAACGAGTACGCCAAGCCCGCCGAGGGGTGACGGGCGCGGCCCGCCGGACGGAAGAAGGGCTGCTGCCGGCTAGATCGGCAGCAGTCGTCCGACCAGCGCGCCCAACTGCCGTACGTTGCGGCACTCGTGCATCTCCACCAGCTCGGCGTACTCGGGCGCCGCGGAGTCGCCCGTGCCCCACTGGGAGCGCTGCTCGGGGTTCAACCAGTAGACTCGGCGGGCCCGTTCGGTGATGTGCCGGACGGCCGCCAGGTTCGGGTCGCTCATGTTCGTCCGGGCGTCACCGAGGACGAACACCGTCGTACGGGGCCCGACGGCGTCGCCGTGCCGCTCCGCGAACTCCCCGAGGGCGACGCCGTAGTCACTGCTGCCGTGCCAGCCGGTGAGCGTCGCCTCCGCCTGGATACGGGCGCCGAGTCCCGCCGCGTCGGCCGCGCCGTGTTCCAGGAGCCCCGTCACCTCGTCGATGCGGTTGACGAAGGCGAACACCCGCACCTTGCTGAACTGGTCGTGCAGCGCCTGCACCAGCAGCATCGTGAAGTCGGAGAACCCGGACACCGAGCCCGAGACATCGCACAGCAGCACCAGTTCGGGCCGGGCCGGCCGGCGCCGGCGCAGTACCGGCCGCATCGGCACCCCACCCGTGGACAGCGAGCCGCGCAGGGTCCGCCGCAGATCGATGCTGCCCCGGGCGGCCCGACGCCGGCGGGCGGCGAGACGCGTCGCCAGCTTCCGGGCGAGCGGCTGAACCGTCCGGCGCAGCTCGGCCAGCCGGTCCTTCCCGGCGAACAGGAAGTCGACCCGGTCCGCCGTCGGCGCCACCGCGCGGCGGGCGATCTGGTCCCGGTCGCGCCGCTCGGCGACCCGCCGCCGCGCCTCCGTCGCCACCAGCCCCCGGAACGCCTCGATCCGGCGCCGGATCTCGTCGTCGAGCAGCCGGTCCGCGAACCCCGAACTCCCGTTCTGTGCCCGGACGTCGGCCCGGACCCGCGCGAGCAGCGTCTGCGGGCGGACCCGGTCGAGGGTCTGGTACGACGACCAGCCGTCCGAGCCGGGGGAGGAGCCGTAGCCGCCGAAGCCGTCGACGGCCTCGGCCGCGAGCCGTGCCAGCAGCGCCTCGTCGTCCGCCGCGAGCGCTGCCGCGAGCCGGTCACGCAGGTCGTCCCGGTCCGCCGTCCCGGGCTCCGGCGCGCCGACACCGCGCGGGAAGTACAGGTCGAAGACCGGGTCGAACACCGGCCGTTGGGCGGTGCCGTGCAGCAGCGTCGCGGCCAGCCCCTCGCGCAGCAGCTCCCGGTCCTCGAACCCGAGCGCCGCCATGGCCTGGGCCGCGTCCACGGTCTCGCCCGTCCCGACCCGGATGCCGTGGGCGCGCAGCGCGGCGACGAGCGAGGTGAGCCGCTCGGCGACGGGCGTGGTCACAGCGCGTCCAGGTCGAGCTTCGCGGCCGCCTTCAGGACGTCGTCCTGATGCTTGAGCAGGACGCCCAGGGTGTCCCGTACGACGGTCTCGTCCAACGCGTCGGCGCCGAGCGCGAGCAGGGTGCGCGCCCAGTCGATGGTCTCCGCGACCGACGGCACCTTGCGCAGGTCCATCGCGCGCAGCGCACCGACCACGCGGACCACCGACTCGGCCAGCGCCGCGTCCAGGCCGGGCACCTTCAGCCGGACGATCCGGCGCTCCAACTCCTCCTCGGGGAAGCCGATGTGGAGGAACAGACAACGGCGGCGCAGCGCCTCGGACAGCTCACGGCTCGCGTTGGAGGTGAGCACGACGAAGGGGCGCCGGGTGGCGGTGATCGTGCCCAGTTCGGGCACCGTCACCTGGAAGTCGCTGAGCACCTCCAGGAGCAGGCCCTCCACCTCGACGTCCGCCTTGTCGGTCTCGTCGATCAGCAGGACCTTCGGCTCGTCGCCCCGGATCGCCGTCAGCAGCGGGCGGGTGAGCAGGAACTCCTCGCTGAAGATGTCGGTGCGGGTCTCGTCCCAGGTCTCGTCGCGGCCCGCGCTGATGCGCAGCAGCTGCTTGGCGTGGTTCCACTCGTACAGCGCCCGGGACTCGTCGACGCCCTCGTAGCACTGCAACCGCACCAGCTCGGCCCCCGCGATCTCGGCGACGGCCTTGGCGAGCTCGGTCTTGCCGACCCCGGCGGGGCCCTCGACCAGGAGCGGCTTGCCGAGGCGGTCCGCGAGGAAGACGGTGGTGGCGACCGCGGGCGAGGCGAGGTAGCCGGTCTCGGCGAGGCGTGCGGAGACGTCGTCGACGGAAGTGAACAACGGGGCCTCCTGGGCGGTGGCGAGGTTCCTGGACCATGCGGTGGTCCACCTATCTAAGCGCTTGTTCACCGCTCCTGTCACCCGGTGTCCCGAGGCGCAGAAGGAGGGGCGGCCACCGAAGCAGCCGCCCCTCCTCGCCCGCACACCGCTCACGCCGCCAGCGCCACGGCCTCCGTCGCCGGTGTGCGCAGCACCTTCCGGGCCGTCGCCAGGCCCGTCCCCACCGTCACCGCCGCCGCGACGGACACGACCGCGAGCCAGATGCCGACGACCTGCCCCGGCAGCACCCCGTCGCTGCGGACCATGGTGAACGGGACGATCCCCGCCAGCGCCGCGACCGTGCCGAAGAAGACCCCCGCGACCGTGAGGACCAGCCCCTCGGCGCCCACCATGCCGAGCACCTGACCGGGCGTCGCACCCGCCAGCCGCTGCTGGCCGAACTCCCGGCTGCGGTACGTGGTCGCCGCGTACAGCGAGTTGACCAGCATCACGCAGACGAAGACCACGATGATCCCGACGACCGTGAAGTTCAGCGTCTCCAGGTTCTTCGCGTCCACCGACTTCACCAGCCCGGAGGCCGCGACCTCGTCGCTCTCCACGGCCTGCACGGTGAGCGTGGTCGTGGCCACCGCCGTGAACAGGATCAGCGACATCAGGATCCCGGCGAGCTCCCCGGCCCGCTCCCGCAGATTGCGCACCGCGAGCCAGCCGCTCGCCCCGGACAGCGCCAGCCGGTCCAGCAGCCCCTTCAGCAGCCGCGGCGACAGCAGCGCGAAGCCCACCGACAGCAGGATCGCCCCGTACGCGGGCGGCGCCATGAGCGCCTCGTCCGTCGCCTTCATGAGGAAGGTGCTGCACACCGCCAGGGTGCCGGTCGCCAGTGCGGCGTACGCGAGGACCGTCCGCGCCCCGCCCCGTCGCCGCTGCCCCCGCGTCGCCCGCCGCACGGCGAGGAACGCGGCGCCCACCGCCGCGACCAGGGTGATATCGACGCCCGTCAGCAGCGCGATCGGGCCGAACGAGTAGTCCACCGACTCCGCCACCTGCCCGCTGTCCTGGAACACCTCCAGCAGCGCCCGCCCGCCGAGCATCGCGGGTCCGATCGCCAGCGCCGCGCCCACCAGGGCGACGGCCAGTGCCTCACCGACGACCATCCGCTTCAGCTGCGCCGGAGTCGCCCCCGAGCAGCGCAGCAGCTCCAGCTCGGCGGCCCGCTGACGGACGTTCACCGTCAGCGTGGAGGCGACGGCGAAGAACACCAGCAGCGAGCCGTAACCGCCCACCACGCTCGCCGCGGTCGTCAGCGTGTTCGAGCTCACCGAGTCGACGCCGCTCCCGGCCGCCGTGTCGTGCATCGAGTTGAACGTCATGATGATCGCCGCGCCGAGGAAGGCGGACAGCAGCGTCGCGAGGAACCGTCCGGGCCGTCGCCGGATCGACCGCAGGGCCAGTACGAACATCGCTCACACCCCCGCCGTCACGTCGTCGCCCAGGTGCGCGAGACGTTCGGCGACCGCGTCCGCGGTCGGCGCGTGCAGTTGACCGGCCAGCCGGCCGTCCGCGAGGAACAGCACCGAGTCGGCGTAACTGGCCGCGACCGGGTCGTGCGTCACCATCACCACGGTCCGCCCGTGCACCCGTACCGCCTCCTGGAGCAGCCGCAGCACCGTGCGCGCACTGCGCGTGTCCAGAGCGCCCGTCGGCTCGTCGGCGAAGATCACCCGGGGTTCGCAGACCAGCGCCCGGGCGATCGCGACCCGCTGCCGCTGACCGCCGGACAGCTGGTCGGGGCGGTGGCCCAGCCGGTCGCCGAGCCCGACCTGGGTCAGGATCTCCCGGGCCCGCCCGCGGTCGAAGCGCCGCCCGGCCAGCTTCAGCGGCAGCACCGTGTTCTGCGCGACGGTCAACGTGTCCAACAGGTTGTACTGCTGGAACACGAAGCCGACCCGCCCGCGCCGGAACTTCGTCAGCTCCGCCTCCGTGCCGCCGGTCAGCTCGGTGCCGTCCACGACCACGATGCCGTGATCGGGCCGGTCGAGTCCGGCCGCGCACTGGAGCAGCGTGGACTTCCCCGATCCCGACGGCCCCATCACCGCGGTGAAGGTGCCCCGGGCCAGCCCGAGCGTGACCCCGTCCAGGGCGGTCACGGCGCTGTCGTCGCTGCCGTAGGTCTTGCTGACCTTCACCAGCCGCAGCGCCTCGGCGGCGGGTCCCGTGTCGTGCCTGCGTCGCGAGCCTGTGCGAAACATCGTCATCACCTCTCGGTCGGACACCCCGTGTGCCCCGCCAACGAAGCTACGGAGACGAAGGCCAGGCCACACGGGGCGCAGAACCCGTATCCGAGGGTGTACTCAGCACCACCCCGTACGGGTCACCACAACGCGCCGACCCCTGGCCCGGCCCGGTCCAATGGCCCCATGACCGCGCCCCCGGACGACTGCCTCGCGCGCAACGAGTGGATCTGCGGCGAGTATCTGAGCACCCGCCGCCAGATCCTCATGGACGCCGTCGTCCAGCACCTCCAACTGACCGCGGTCTCGGTGCTCATCGGCCTCGTCATCGCCCTGCCGCTCGCCGTCCTGGCGCGCCGCTGGGGCTGGGCGGCCGGACCCGTCCTCGCCGTCACGACGATCCTCTACACGATCCCGTCCCTGGCGATGTTCTCCCTGCTCCTGCCCGTGTACGGGCTCTCCGCGAGCCTGGTCGTCGCGGGCCTCGTCCTCTACTCGCTCACCCTGCTGGTCCGGAACATCCTGGCCGGCCTGCGGGCCGTTCCCGAGGAGACCCGGCAGGCCGCGCGGGGCATGGGCTACGGTCCGATCCGCCTCCTGCTCACCGTGGAACTCCCCCTCGCCCTGCCCGCCGCGATGGCCGGACTCCGCATCGCCATGGTGTCCGCGGTGTCGCTGGTGACGGTCGGCGCGATCGTCGGCCACGGCGGACTCGGCAACCTCATCTACGCCGGTATGAACACCTACTTCAAGGCCCAGGTCCTGACCGCCTCCGTCCTGTGCGTCGTCATCGCGATCCTCGCCGACGTCCTGCTCCTCGGCGTGCAGCGCCTGCTCACCCCCTGGACGAGGGCGACGCGCGGATGACGACCCTCACCGACGCCTGGGACTGGCTCACCGACTCCGCGCACTGGGCGGGCGACGACGGCATCTGGCACCGGCTGCTGCAACACCTCGTCCTCACGGTCGTCTGCCTGGTGATCAGCTGTCTGATCGCCCTGCCGATCGCCCTGGTGCTGGGCCACCTCGGCAAGGGCGGCGCGCTCGCGGTCAACATCTCCAACATCGGCCGCGCGGTCCCCACCTTCGCCGTGCTGGTCCTGCTGCTCCTGACCCCGATCGGCGACTGGGGAGAAGGCCCCACGGTCGTGGCGCTCGTCCTGTTCGCCCTGCCGCCGCTGCTGACCAACGCGTACGTCGGCATGCGCGAGGTGGACCGGAGCGTCGTCCAGGCCGCGCGCGGCATGGGCATGACGGGGCGGCAGACGATGGTCCAGGTGGAACTGCCCCTGGCGCTCCCGATGATCCTCAACGGGGTCCGGATCGCCGCCGTCCAGCTCGTCGCGACCGCCACGATCGCCGCGTTGGCGGGCGGGGGAGGACTGGGCCGGATCATCACGGCCGGCTTCAACCTCGCCAGTACGCCGCAGGTGGTGGCCGGCGCGGTGCTGGTCGCCGCGTTCGCGCTGATCGTCGAGGGCGTCTTCGAGATCGCGGAACGGCTCGCGCCGCACTGGGCGAGGGGCAGCCGATGAGGCGGCTGTGGGCAGTACTGGTCGCGCTGCTCCTGGCGGGCTGTTCCACCGGCCCGTCCCTGGAGAACCAGGACGCCGTCACCGCCGCACCCGGCGACAGTCACCATCTGACCATCGGCTCCGCCGGGTTCACCGAGAGCGACCTGCTCGCCCAGATGTACGCCCTGCTGCTGGACCAGGCCGGCTACCGGACGTCCCTGCTGACCGTCGCCAACCGCGAACTGTACGAACCCGCCCTGGAGTCCGGCCAGATCGACGTCGTCCCCGAATACGCGGCCACCTTCGCCGACTGGCTCAACGCCAAGACCAACGGCGCCGACGCGGCCCCGGTCGGCTCACCGGACCTCGACGCCACGATGACCGCCCTGCGCCGGCTGGCCACGCCCCGCGGTCTGACGGTCCTCGACCCCGGCAGGGCCGTGGACCAGAACGCCTTCGCGGTGAGCGCGGCGTACGCCCGCGAGCACGACCTGAAGACCCTGAGCGACCTCGGCGCCTCGGGACTGAAGGTGCGGCTGGCCGCGGGCGACGAGTGCGTCCAACGGCCGTACTGCGAACCGGGGTTGAAGAAGACCTACGGCATCGACATCACCGGCGTCGACCCGAAGGGGGTCGGCACCACGCAGGCCAAGCGGGCCGTGCAGAGCGGCCACGACCAGATGGTGCTGACCACCACGACCGACGCCACGCTGGGCGACTTCGGGCTGGTGCTGCTGGCCGACGACAAGCATCTCCAGAACGCCGACTACGTGGTGCCGGTCGTCAACCGCGCCCGCGCCGGCAGCGAGGGCGTCACCAAGGCGCTGGGCGGACTGAACGACGTCCTGACGACGGCCGACCTCGCGTCGATGAACCAACAGGTCGACAGCTGGCGGCGGTTGGCCCGGGACGTGGCGCGGGCCTATCTGGAGGACAAAGGGCTGCTGAAGTGAAGTGTCAGTGGGGCGTCGTAGATTGCCGCCATGGGTGTCTATCTGGTGGATGTCGGCGCGGCGGACTGGCGCGCCGAGTACGAGGGCGGGTACGGCGAGATCGCCTCCGCCCTCGACGAGAAGCTGACCGCGCGAGGCCTGCCGGCGTACGAGGTTCCGGCGGCATGGAGGGGGCTGGAGTTCGGGGAGAAGCTCAGCCCCTCCATGGACGGCTTCGTCGAGCTGTGCCGCGCGCATCTGACCCGCGACGAGGAGGAGACGCTCTGCGGCTGGTCGGTGCTGGTGCCGGTCCCGCTCGACGAGACGGTCGAACTGCCCGTGGGTTCCGCCTACACCGATATGACCGTGGTCGCGGGAGCGCCCCAAGTCCTCGCCCTCGCCCAGCGGTTGGCGGCGGCGATCGGGCTGCCGCCGATGCCGCCCGTCTCGCGCGCGAACCTCGACCTGACCAACTGGTTCCTCGACGGGCAGGCCGAGGAGACCGCCGCCGCCCGCCCCGGCCCCTGGGCCGAGGACCTGGACGCCGCCTTCTACGTCGCCCTCTACCTCCGCGCCGCCCAGCACTCCCTGCGCCGCGGCTGCCCGATCGTCTTCAGCTGACGTGACGGGTCCGTGACGTCGGTGACCGTACTGGTGCGGCGGCGGGCCTTCCCGACGCCCGCCCGGGCGGGTACACCGAGTCCATGGGGGACAACGGGGGATACCGTCACCCGTGGTGGCGGGGAACGCGTACATCGGTCGTCCGGGCGGACAGCGAGCTGCGGCCCGAGGGACTCATGGATGTGGTGCCGGTCGGACTGGACCGGGCCTATGTGCAGTTCGGTGATCTCTATCCCGAACAGCAGCTTCAGCTTCAACTGCTCTACGGCGCCTCGCAGAGCGCCTTCGAGCCGCACACGAGAGTGTCGGCTCGCGTCACCGTGCTGCGGGTGCTCGGCAACGCGCTGAGCGACCCACGGCTCGGCGACGCCAAGCCCAACGAGCACCTCACCGAGTATCTCGACCAGGAGATCGCCGACCTGCGGGGCCGACTGGCGCAGGACAGCGCGACGGCCGTCAGCCGGGGCCTGAACATCGGCCTCGGCCTGGGCTCCGCCGCGAGCCTCGTGCTGCTCGCGGTGCCGCTGCTGGGCGGCGTCGGTCTGCTCGGCGCGCTCGACGTCACCCTCAACTGCACCAATCGCTGGAGCCTGTTGGGTGCCGTGGTGTGCGGTGGGGTCGGCGCGTTCGGCGCGGTGCTCAGTGTGCTGGTACGGCTGCGGGGCAGCGCGGACCAGTTGGCGCGGCGGCAGACGGACGGCCGGGAGGGCGTGGCCGTCCCGGGGCAGATGGCCCGCAGCATGCGGCACGAGGGCCTCTACCGGGTGTTCGTCGGCTGGGTGCTCGCCCTGGCCGTGTACTTCCTGTTCAGCGGCGGAATCGTGCCGATCTTCGAGGTGCCCGCCACGGCGGCCGACATCTGCCCGGCGCCCGGGAAGCCGGGGTCCCCGGTCAAGGGCACGGACTTCTGGGGCTTCTGGTGTGCCGTCGGTTTCGTGGCGGGCTTCAACGAACGGTGGGCGTTCGGCATCCTGGGGCGGGACGCGGCGCGGCGGCAGAGCAAGGGGTAGGTCGCAGAGGGCCGTTGGGATCGGGTCGGGCAAGGGCTAGGCGTCGGACGTCCGTTGAGCGTCCAGGTCGTACTCGAACCACACCCGGTGGGTGCCGTCCGCGTCGATCGCCATGCCGCCCGAACCGGTGATCCCGGCCAGCGCACCCGTGCCGCTGCCCGGGACGATCACGAAGAACTCGCTCTCTCGGTCCGTGCCCAGGGTCGTCGCCGAGTGGGCGAAGTTGAACGCGCCCGCTCGGCCGCCGAGCGAGCCCTCGAAGGACTCCATCGCGACATACGTACCGACCCCGGTGCCCTGGTCGTACGCGGCGGTGAACAGGGTCGCCGAGCGCCCCGCGACCTCACCCTCGTACGTCTTCTCCATCGTGGCGACCCCGACCGGCACCGCCGTCTCGATGCCCGGCGCCGGCACCGGGGCCGGTGTGAAGTCCGCGACCTTGAACGTTCCCGAAGCTCTCATGTCCCGAGCCTAGGACGGCCCACTGACAACGGCCCTTCGCGACAGCCTCGGGACACCACGGACGACCGCACCGGCCCGGTACCGGCGTCCCTCACGCCGGCACGGGCGGCCTCTCCCGGCCGATCTCCTCGATCAGCAGCTTCGCCGCGACCATCGCCCCGTCGGTGCGCATCCTGCCCGCCACGGCCTCGGCCCGCTCGCGGGTCTCCGGGGACAGCGCCGTCTCCAACGCGGCCGACAGGGACTCCAGAGTGGGCTTCGGACCGTCGTGCGCCACGCCGATGCCCAGTTCGGCCACCTGGGCCGCCCACAGCGGCTGGTCGGCGACCTGCGGCACGATCACCTGCGGAGCGCCCGCCCGCGCCGCCGTCGTGGTCGTCCCCGCGCCACCGTGATGGACGACGACGGCCACCCGGGGGAAGAGCAGCTGGTGGTTGACGTCACCGACGGCGAAGCAGTCGTCCTGGCCGTCCACCAGCGCCAGCTCGGCCCAGCCACGCCCCACCAGCACCCGGCGGCCCTGCGCGCGGACCGCCTCGATCGCCACCGGTCCGACATCGCTCGCGGCATGCATGGCCATGCTGCCGAACCCCACGTACACCGGCGGCGCACCGGCGGCGAGGAACGCCTCCAGGTCGGCCGGCAGCGGCCGGTCGTCCGGCCGGATCCACGCGCCGGTCGGCACGAGTTCGAGGTCCGTCATCTCCTGCCACGGGCCCAGCGCCGGGTCGGCCGCCAGCCACGGCCGCTCGGTGAGGACGTGGTCGCGGACGTTGTCCACCGGCGGCATCCCGAGGGCGGCCCGGTGGGTGTTCAGGGCCTCGCCGTACAGCGCGTTCACGCGCTCCGCGTCCAGGCGCCACAGCTCCTTGAGGTCGGTCACGCCCGGCGGGTTCGGCTTGCCCGGCCGCTTCAGCGGCGCGTACCGCGACGACGGCAGCCCGCACGGATGGAAACAGGCGAGCACGTAGGGGATGCCCAGATGCTCGGCCACCGACCGCGCCCCGGCCGGCATCAGGCCGGTCGCCAGCAGCGCGTCACACCCTTCGGCCGCCTTGGCGACCTCCCCGAAATGACCGGCGACCAACTCGGCCGCGACCTTGAACGCGAGATCGGGGGACGGCCCCCGCGCCCCCGTCACCAGCGCCCGCACCGACGAGCCGAACGACACCACCTCCGCCCCGGCACCGGTCAACAGCGCCGCGAGCTCCTCGTCCGGAGGCACACACGCCCGCACCTCCACATCGAGCTCCCGCAGCGCCGCCGTCAGCCCCGCAAGCGGTTCGACGTCCCCACGCGACCCGTACGACATCAGCAACACACGCACTTCGACACTCCCGTTTCCGCTGGTCCAGGCGGTCAGGCCGGAGATTCTGCGGCATGAGGGGGGCCTTGCGGCAAGCCCCCCAGTGCGCTATAGGTTGATAGTGGCGGGGAGTTGATGAACTCCCTGCCTTTCGTATGTCGGCCTGCTTTTCGTGTGTCGGCCTGCTTTTCGTGTGTCGGCCTGCCTTGCGTGTGCCGGCCGGGCCCGTCCGCTTCCGCCTACGCGTCCGCCACCGAATCGAACCGCACCTGATCCCGCGCCACTCCCAGCGCGTCCGCGTCCACCGACCGTCGCAGCGCCTCGTGCAGCTTCGCCGGGGTGAGGACGCCCAGGAAGCGCGCCCCGTCAAGGACCGCGACCCACCCGGCGTCGTGCTGGAGCATCACGCCGAAGGCCTGCTTGAGAGGCGCTCCGACCGGCACCCAGGCGTTCATCCGGTGCGCGTGGTCACCGACCGTCCCGTCCGCCGCGAGGTCGTCGGCGCCGACCCAGCCGTGCAGGGTGCCGCTGTCGTCGAGCACGACGGCCCAGCGCGCCCCCTCCGCCCCGAGCCGTCGCGCCGCCTCCCCGGTCGGCTCGTCCAGGCGGGCCAGCGGCGGCTGCTCCAGGTCGGCGGCCTCGATCTCGGTGACCGACAGCCGCTTCAGCCCACGGTCGGCGCCGACGAACTCGGCCACGTACGGCGTCGCCGGCGCCCCCAGCACCGCCCCGGGCGTGTCGAACTGCTCGATGCGGCCCTGCCCGTACACGGCGATACGGTCGCCCAGCCGCACCGCCTCCTCGATGTCGTGCGTGACCAGCAGCACCGTCTTGCGCACGGCGGCCTGCATCCGCAGGAACTCGTCCTGCAACTGCTCCCGCACCACGGGGTCGACGGCGCCGAACGGCTCGTCCATCAGCAGCACCGGCGGATCGGCGGCCAACGCCCGCGCCACGCCGACCCGTTGCCGCTGGCCGCCGGACAACTGGTCGGGGTAGCGCGGCCCGTACCGCTTGGGGTCGAGGCCCACCAGGTCGAGCAGTTCGGCGGCGCGCGCCCGCGCCTTCGTCCTCTTCCAGCCGACGAGCGCCGGCACGGTCGCCGTGTTGTCGAGGATCGTGCGGTGCGGGAAGAGCCCGACCTGCTGGATCACGTAGCCGATGCGGCGCCGCAGGCGTACCGGGTCGACCGTGGAGATGTCGTCGCCGTCGACGAAGATCCGGCCCGAGGTCGGCTCGATCAGCCGGTTGACCATCATCATGGTCGTCGTCTTCCCGCAGCCGGACGGGCCCACGAGCGTGACGAGTTCCCCTTCGGACACCTCGAAGCTGAGGTCGTCCACGGCCGTCGTACCGTCCGGATACCGCTTGCTGACCTGCTCGAACCGGATCATGACCTCACGCTAAGGGCGCGCGTCCGATCACGCCCTCCAGCAGGGTCCCACCGGTTGGTGAATTGGCGATTCCAGTTTTGAACGGTTTCAAAAATCGACTTCACGCCATGCATCGCAGCTGGGCGGTTCTGTTGGAATCTGGCAGGAACTCGCGACGCTGCGGCGGTAGACACCCGTCCCATCCGCCACTAACTTCAACCGCCGAGTGAGCTGAATCGATACAACTCCGAACGCCGAAGGGACAACGGCATGACAGACGGAGTCGACAGCACAAACGACAGCACAAACGGCAGGGCGGTGCGCCGCAGGACGGTGCTCACCACGGCGCTGGGTGCCGTACCGGTGGCCATGGCGGGCGGGACCGCCGGTGCGGGACCGGCCTCGGCGGCACCGGCCGGGGACCGCGACACCGTCGAGGGCCTCACCGTCGAGCACCGCACCGACCCGCTCGGCGTGGACGCCCCCCGGCCGAGATTCGGCTGGCGCACCGCCTCCGCCACTCGTGGCCGACGCCAGACGGCGTATCAGATCCTGGTGGCCTCCACCCCCGACCGCCTCACCGCCGGCCACGCGGACGTGTGGAACAGCGGCCGGGTCGCGTCCGCCGACTCGGTGGCGGTGCGCTACGCGGGACCCGAGCTGCGCCCTTCGACCCGCTACCACTGGACCGTGCGGGTCTGGGACGAGACCGGCCGCGCGCTCCCGGGCGCCCCGGCCGCCCACTTCGAGACCGGCCTCCTCGGCACCGACGGCGTCACCGGCTGGGACGGCGCCCGCTGGATCACCATGGCCGGCAAGGCCCCGAACAGCCCCGGCGCGCCCCTCCTCAGGCGACAGACGGAGCTGACCGGCCGCCGGGTGCGCGAGGCCCGCCTGTACGTGTCCGCGCTCGGCGTGTACGACGCCTACGTCAACGGCCGCCGGGTCGCGGTGCCGCACGGCACGTCATCGACCCACGAGCTGCTCACCCCCGGGTGGACGAACTACGACGCCCGCGTCAGCTACCTGACCTACGACGTCACGTCCCTCGTCGCGGGGGAGCGGCAGGTCACCCTCGCCGCCGTGCTGGGCAACGGCTGGTACAACAGCCGGGTCTCGGAGGCGAGTTCGTACTACTCGGCGGACGGCAACCGGCTCGCCCTCAAGGCCAAGCTGCTGATCCGGTACACCGACGGCTCGACCCAGACCGTGGTGACGGCTCCCGGCGCCGACTGGAAGGCCACGGACACCGGTCCCTACCGCGCCGACGACATCTACGACGGGCAGACCTACGACGCCCGCAAGGAACTGCCCGGCTGGACCGGGAACGGCTTCGACACGGCCGGTTGGGCCGGTGTGGAGGAGCACGGTTTCGCCGCCGAGTTCCCGGACTCGCGGCTCGTGGCCTACCCGGGCGAGAGCGCCCGGCTGATCCCGGAGTGGGACCGCACCCCGGAGTCGGTCACGGTGTACACCGGCGAGCACCGCAAGGCCGCCACCCTGCCCGTCACCCTCCGCCCGGGCGAGACGGCCGTCATCGACCTCGGCCAGAACATGGTCGGCGTCCCCCGCTACGCGCTGCGCGGCCCTGCGGGTGCTCAAGTCGCCTTCAAGCCCGGCGAGATGCTCAACGACGACAGCGCGGGTGCCGATGGCCCGGTCGGCTCCGTCTACCGCGCCAACCTCCGCTCGGCCAAGGCCACCAGCACCTACATCCTGAAGGGCGCCCCGGAGGGCGAGACCCACCAGGACTCCCTGACCTTCTACGGCTTCCGCTACGTGTCCGTCACCACGACCGACACCGTGACCCTGACCGGCTTCACCGGCCGGGTCGCCACCTCCGCCATCCGTGACATCGGCGCGGTCACCACGGACGACGCCGACGTCAACCAGCTGATCAGCAACGTCCGTTGGGGCCAGCGCGGCAACTACCTGTGGGTGCCGACCGACTGTCCCCAGCGCGACGAGCGGCTCGGCTGGACCGGCGACACCCAGCTGTTCTCCAACACGGGCCTCTACAACGCCGACGCGGTGAATTTCCTCAGCCACTTCGAGGAGAGTCTCATCGACTCGCAGCGCATCTACGGCCAGGACGGCGCCCAGTTCACCTGGGTCGCCCCCGGCAACCGCTACAACCACCCCGTCCCGGCGAGCGGTTGGGCGGACTGCGGAGTCGTCGTGCCGTGGACCGTGTGGCAGATGTCCGGCGACCCGACCGTCATCGACCGCAGTTGGCCGGCGATGACCAAGTACCTGGACTGGATCCAGCGGCGCACCGGCGACACCTACGCCGGACAGGGCGCCATCTTCGGCGACTGGCTGGCCTTCCAGAACACCGGCACCCAGCTGATGAGCGACGTCTACTACGGCTACAGCGCCCGCCTCATGGCCGACATGGCCCGCGCCACCGGCCGCACCGCCGAGGGCCGCGCCTACGACGAGCTCTTCGCCCGCATCAAACGGGCCTTCATCGCCAAGTACCTGAGCACCGAGAACGGCACCCTCACCGTCCGCTCCAGCCTCGGCGACCCGCCGCCCACCCCCGGCGACACCCCCACCAAGACCGAGGACAACACCCAGACCGCGCTGCTGTGGATCCTCAAACTCGGCTTCCACGACACCGAGGCCCAGCGCCGCCAACTGATCACCATGCTGGCGGAGAACATCGGCAACGACGCCGCCTACAAGGCCGCCCACCCCGACAGCACCCGGGTGAACTACCCGGAGAACACCCTCTCCGTCGGCTTCCTCGGCGTGAACGTGCTCGCGCCGGTGCTGACCGACGCCGGCCGCGCCGACCTCGCGTACCGGCTGCTGCACCAGGACGCGATGCCGTCCTGGCTGTTCTCGGTGAGGAACGGCGCCACCACGGTCTGGGAGCGCTGGAACTCGTACTCGACGAAGGACGGCTTCGGGCCGGTGGAGATGAACTCGTTCAACCACTACTCCTACGGCGCGATCATGGAGTGGATGTACGAGAGCATGGCCGGGATCGCCAAGGACCCCGCCCACCCGGGTTTCCGGCACTTCTTCCTCAGGCCGCATCTCGACCCGACCGGCAGGATCACCCGGGTCAAGGGCTCGCACCTCTCGCCGTACGGCGAGATCGTCAGCCAATGGTCGGTCCGGGGCGGGGAGTTGACCTACCGGGCCACGGTGCCCGCGAACAGCACCGCGACCCTGCTCATCCCCGCGTCCGACCCGGACACCGTCCGCGAGGGCCGCACCCCGCTGGCACGCGTCCGGGGTGTGCGGTTCCTGGACTTCGCGGACGGCACCGCCTCCTACCGACTTCCCTCCGGGCGCTACGAGTTGGCCTCAGCGCTGGGCTGAGCGCCGACCAGCACCACCTCCAGGGTGCGCGGACCGTGCACCCCCTCGACCCGGTCCAGTTCGATGTCGCTGGTCGCCGAAGGACCGGAGATCCACGTCAACGGGCGGACCGGGTCGAGGCGTTCGAGGGCCTGCGGCACCGAGCCGACGACCTGGTCCGGGACCCGGACGACACAGATGTGGTGGTCGGGCACGAGCGTGATCCGGCGGCGGCCCTGGTCCGGGCCGCCGTCCAGCACGATCGTGCCGGTCTCGGCGACGGCCACCGCGCAGGCCGTGACCACGCTGTCGATCCGGTCCAGTTCGTGCGGGGTGCTCTCCAGCCGGTCGGGGACCTGCTCGGCGTCGGCGTCCGCGAGCCACGCCGGGTCGAGTCCCGGCGGCACGAGCACCGTCTTCGCGCCGCGCGCGGCCAGCATCCCGGCGAGCGTCACCGCGAGGTCGTCCGGGGAGCAACGGTGCACGATCGCACGGTAGTCGGCGAGGTTCTCGGCGAGGAGATCGGTGGTCTCCTCGACGGAGCGATCACCATGCTCACGCAGATACGCGCGCTCGATCGGCGTGTCCTCGCCCGGGGCGTCGGCCAGCGCGCGCCGCACCCGGCCCAGAATCCGTTCCCTGCTGCTCACTTGGCACCGCCCTGAGTCCGCTGCCACCAGTCACGGAACGGCTCCGCGGGAACAGGTGGCAGGTCCCGTGTCTCGCTCCACGCCTTGCCGGGCCCCGGCAGCGGCAGACGGCGCGGATGCAGCCGACGGGTGCGGGAGGCGAGACGCTGGCCCGCGCGCACCGCGCCGGGACGCGCGAACGCCCAGCGGGCCGCCCGCATCGCCGCCCGCTCGGCGGCATGCCCCTTGGCCGGCTTGAGCACCACCTTGTTGCCCTCGCGGGTCACCTCGCCGCCCTGCACGACCCGCTCCCGCAGATGCACCAGCACCTCGGGGATGTCGATGGCGACCGGGCACACCTCGTAGCAGGCACCGCACAGCGACGACGCGTACGGCAGCGAGGCGTCGATCTCGCTTGCCGTGCCCCTCAGTTGGGGACTGAGGATGGCGCCGATCGGCCCCGGGTACACCGAGCCGTAGGCGTGGCCGCCGGCCCGCTCGTACACGGGGCAGACGTTCAGACAGGCCGAGCAGCGGATGCAGCGCAGGGCCTGGCGGCCGACCTCGTCGGCGAGGGTGTCGGTGCGGCCGTTGTCGAGCAGTACCAGGTGGAAGGTCTTCGGTCCGTCGCCGTCGGTGGTGCCGGTCCACGTCGACGTGTACGGGTTCATGCGCTCGGCGGTCGAGGAGCGGGGGAGGGTCTGGAGGAAGACCTCCAGGTCCCGCCAGGTCGGCACGATCTTCTCGATGCCGACCACCGAGATCAGCGTCTCGGGCAGGGTCAGGCACATCCGTCCGTTGCCCTCGGACTCCACGACCACCAGGGTGCCGGTCTCGGCGACCATGAAGTTGGCGCCGGAGACGCCGACCTTGGCACGCAGGAACTTCTCACGGAGGTGGAGGCGGGCGGCCTCGGCGAGTTCGGCGGGCGTGTCGGTCAGGCCCTCGGGGGCCGGGCGCCCCCACTCGCTCATCTCCTTCGCGAAGATGTCCCGGATCTCGCCCCGGTTGCGGTGGATGGCGGGAACGAGGATGTGCGAGGGCCGGTCCTTGCCCAACTGCACGATGAGTTCGGCGAGATCGGTCTCGTAGGCGTGGATGCCCGCCGCCTCCAGCGCCTCGTTGAGCCCGATCTCCTGTGTGGCCATCGACTTGACCTTCACGACCTCCGATTCGCCGGTGGCCTTGACCAGTTCGGTGACGATCCGGTTGGCCTCGTCGGCGTCGGCCGCCCAGTGGACGATGCCGCCCGCCGCCGTCACCGACTCCTCCAACTGGACGAGGTAGTCGTCGAGATGGCGCAGCGTGTGGTCCTTGATCCGCTTGCCCGCCTCGCGCAGCTCGGCCCAGTCGGAGACCTCGGCGACGGCCTTCTCGCGCTTGGCGCGGATGGTGTGCGTGGCATGCCGCAGATTGCCGCGCAGGGTCGGGTTGTTGACGGCTTCGTGCGCGGCCTTCGGAAAGGCCGGCATTCCTACGAACGTGCCGCTCATGCCGCCGGCTCCTCCTCGGTGCTCGCCAGGATCTCCGCGATGTGCACCGGCCGCATCTCGGTGCTCAGCCGGGCCATCGTCCCGCCGATGTGCATCAGACAGGAGTTGTCGGCCGCGCACAGCACCTCGGCGCCGGTCGACTCGGCGTTGCGCACCTTGTCCGCGCCCATCGCCGCCGAGACGTCGGCGTTCTTCAGGGAGAAGGTGCCACCGAAACCACAGCACTCCTCCGCCCCCGGCAGCTCCACCAACTCCAGCCCCTTCACGGCCTGGAGCAGCCGCCGGGGCCGGTCGCCGAGCCCCAGCCCGCGCAGTCCGTGACAGGTCGGGTGGTAGGTCACCTTGTGCGGGTAGCAGGCGCCCACGTCGGTCACCCCCAGCACGTCCACCAGGAACTCGGTCAGCTCGTAGGTCTTCGGCACCACGGGCGCCAGCGCGGTCGCGAGCCCGTCCCCGCGCCCCTCCGCCCGCGCCCGCTCACCCAGCCGCGGATACAGCTCCCGCACCATCGCCCCGCACGAACCGGACGGCGTCACGATCGCCTCGTACTCCCCGAAGACATCGGAGAAATGCCGGGCCATCGGCTCCGTCTCATGCCGGTATCCGGTGTTGTAGTGGGCCTGCCCGCAGCAGGTCTGGGCCATCGGGAAGTCGACCTCGACGCCCAGCCTGGTCAGCAGTTTCACCACGGCGCGCCCGGTGTCCGGATAGAGCGTGTCGTTGACGCAGGTCAGGAACAGGGCGACACGCATCGCGGCTCCTTGTGATCGATCATCGGATGAGTGCAGGGTAATGCGGACGCGCGGCCGAGGGGAGACCCTCGCTCACCCTGTGGCGAGCCGGGCCTCCGCCGCGCGCCACGGCGCCGTGTCACCCTGGGGCTCGTACCGGGTCAGCGGCTGGGTACGGGTGAGCAGCGTCCGCCCGTCCGCGAGGTCGCCGACCAGCCCGTGCGTCCGCGCCTGGACCAGCACGTTCCCGAGAGCCGCGGCCTCCGTCGGGCCCGCCACCACCGGCAGCCCGCAGGCGTCGGCGGTGAGCTGGCACAGCAGCGCGTTGCGGGTGCCGCCGCCGACGACGTGGACGACGTCGACGGGACGGTCGGCAAGCCGTTGGGCCTCCTCGATCGCCCTGCGGTGCGCGAGCGCCAGCGAGTCGAGGATGCAGCGCGTGGTCTCCCCGGGCGTCCGAGGCACCGGCTGCCCCGAGGCACGGCACGCCTCGGCGATCCGCTCCGGCATCCGGCCCGGCGCGAGAAACACCGGGTCGGAGGCGTCCACCACCGACCGCAGCGCCGGCGCCTTCGCCGCGTCGAGGAGCAGCGCCCCCAACTCCGGCTCGCCCCAGGCCCGTACGCACTCCTGGAGCAGCCACAGCCCCATGATGTTGCGCAGATACCGGACCGTACCGTCGAGCCCCAGCTCGTTGGTGAAGTTGGCGGCCCGGCTCTTCTCCGTCAGCACGGGGGCGTCGAGTTCGAGCCCCGCCAGCGACCAGGTGCCGGTGCAGATGTACGCGAACCGTTCGCCGGCCGCGGCCGGGACGGCGGCCACCGCGGACGCGGTGTCGTGCGAACCCACCGTGGTCACCGGCACCGGCCCGCTCAGCCCGGTCCCCTCCAGCACCTCGGGCCGCAGCACCCCGGCAGGGTCACCGGGCTGCCGCAGCGGCGCGAACAGCCCGAGGTCGATCCCCAGCCGGGAGGCGATGTCGTACGACCAGTCGCGCGTCCGGGGATCGATGAGCTGGGTCGTCGAGGCGTTGGTGAGCTCGGTGCCCTGCTCGCCGGTCAGCCAGTAGGTGAGCAGGTCGGGGATGAGCAACAGCCGCTCCGCGCCGGTGACGTGCTCGGCGACGAGCTGGTACAGCGTGTTGAAGGGCGCGTACTGGAGCCCGGTCGCGGCGTAGAGATCGGCTGCGGGCACGGTCGCCCACACCTTCTCCGCGACACCCTCGGTGCGGGAGTCGCGGTAGTGCACCGGGTTGCCGAGCAGTGCCCCGTCGGCGTCCAGCAGGCCGTAGTCCACGGCCCAGCTGTCGATGCCGACGGAGTCGACCTGCCCCGCCGCCTTCAGCCCGTCCAACACCCCGGCGTACAGCGCGAGAACGTCCCACCGCAGCCCCTCCGGCACCCGCACCGGCCGGTTCACGAACCGGTGCGCCTCCGCCAGCTCCAGGCTGTCGGGGCCGACGCGGCCGACCATGACACGTCCGCTGGACGCGCCGAGGTCGACCGCGGAGTACGACTTCACGGGCGCGCTCACCGCAGGAAGGCGGCCGCGACGCCGGCGTCGACGGGGACATGCAGACCGGTGGTGTGGGTCAACTCCCCACCGGTCAGCGCGAAAACGGCGTTGGCGACGTGCTCGGGCAGCACCTCGCGCTTGAGGATGGTCCGCTGCGCGTAGAACTCGCCCAGCTTCTCCTCCTCCACGCCGTACACGGCCGCCCGCTGGGCACCCCAGCCACCGGCGAAGATCCCGGAACCGCGCACCACGCCGTCCGGGTTGACGCCGTTGACGCGGATGCCGTGCTCACCCAACTCGGCGGCCAGCAGGCGCACCTGATGGGCCTGGTCGGCCTTGGTGGCGGAGTAGGCGATGTTGTTGGGCCCGGCGAACACGGCGTTCTTCGAGGCGATGTAGACGATGTCGCCGCCCAGTTGCTGCGCGATCATCACCCGGGCCGCCTCGCGCGAGACGAGGAAGGAGCCGCGGGCCATGATGTCGTGCTGGAGGTCCCAGTCCTTGCTCGTCGTCTCCAGCAGCGGCTTGGAGATGGAGATGCCGGCGTTGTTGACGACCAGGTCCACCCCGCCGAAGCCGAGCGCGGCAGCTTTGAAGGCCTCGGCGATCTGCTCCTCGGAGGTCACGTCGACGGTCACGGCGACGGCCTTGTCCGGCCCGCCCAGCTCCTCCGCGACCGCGGCCGCGTTGTCACCGTTGAGATCGGCGACCACGACACACGCACCCTCGGCGACCAGCCGCCGCGCGATCGCCTTGCCGATCCCGCTGCCCGCACCCGTCACCAGCGCCACCCGGGTGGCCAGCGGCTTCGGCTTCGGCATCCGCTGAAGCTTGGCCTCCTCCAGTGCCCAGTACTCGATCCGGAACTTCTCGGACTCCTCGATCGGGGCGTACGACGACACGGCCTCCGCGCCCCGCATCACGTTGATGGCGTTGACGTAGAACTCGCCGGCCACCCGGGCGGTCTGCTTGTCCTTGCCGAAGGAGAACATGCCCACACCGGGGATCAGCACGATCGCCGGGTCCGCACCGCGCATCGCGGGGGAGTCGGGCAGGGCGTGCCGCTGGTAGTAGGCGGCGTACTCCTCGCGGTAGGCGGCGTGCAGTTCCTTCAGCCGCGCGATCGCCTCCTCCAGCGGGGCGGCCGGCGGCAGGTCGAGGACGAGCGGGGCCACCTTGGTGCGCAGGAAGTGGTCCGGGCAGGAGGTGCCCAGCGCGGCGAGCCGCGGGTGCTCGGCACGGGACAGGAACTCCAGCACCACGTCCGAGTCGTTGAAGTGCCCGACCTGGGGCCGGTCCTGCGAGGCGATGGCCCGTACATGGGGAGCGAGCGCGGCGGCCCGCTCCCGCCGCTCCCGCTCGCCCAGCGCCTCGTACCCCTCGATCACCGGCCCGAAGGGCTCGGCCTTGCCGCGCTCCTCCAGGAACTTCTCGGCGGTACGGATGATGTGCAGCGAGTTGCGCTCGCACTCCTCGGCGGTCGCACCCCACGCCGTGATCCCGTGTCCGCCCAGGACGACACCGATCGCCCGCGGGTTGGCCTCCTTGATCGCGGCGATGTCCAGCCCCAGCTGGAACCCGGGCCGCCGCCACGGCACCCAGGCCACGGTGTCGCCGAAACACTCCGCGGTCAGCTTCTCGCCGTCGGCGGCACAGGCGAGCGCGATCCCGGAGTCCGGGTGCAGATGATCGACATGGGCGGCGTCGACGAGCCCGTGCATGGCGGTGTCGATGGAGGGGGCGGCTCCGCCCTTGCCGTGCAGGCAGTAGTCGAACGCGGCGACCATCTCGTCCTCGCGCTCGACACCCGGGTAGACGTCGACGAGGGCCCGCAGCCGGTCCAGCCGCAACACGGCAAGCCCCGCCTCGGTGAGCGTCCCGAGATCCCCACCGGACCCCTTGACCCACATCAGCTCCACATCACCCCCGGTGACGGGGTCACTGTCGATACCTTTCGCCGACGCGTTGCCACCGGCGTAGTTGGTGTTGCGGGGGTCGGAGCCCAGGCGATGGGAGCGGGCCAGCAGGGCGGCGGCTTCGTGATGGGTAGCCATGACTTTCAGTTCCTATCTGGAGAAGAGTGGGGAGGTTTCCCTAGGGGCGCGGGGAACTGCGCGACCAGCCACATCCGGCCCGCCCCCCGCGTCAGACAGCAACCAGGCAGACGCTTACGCCCCCCACCCGGCCTGCTGCCCCCCAACCCGCTCGGCCACGATCTTCTCGGCCCACCCGGACCGCTTGTACGCGGCGATGGGGTTCGCGTCGAGTCCCATCTCCTCGCGCACCTCCGCAAGCAACGGCCGCACATCCGTGTTGTACGCGTCCATGATCACGGCGTTGGCCTCAAGGACATCCCCGGAAGCCTGCGCCGCGCTCAACGCATCCCGGTCGACCAGCAGCGCCTTCGCCGTGGCCTCCTGCACGTTCATCACCGACCGGATGATCGCCGGGATCTTCGCCTCGATGTTGTGGCACTGGTCGAGCATGAACGCGACCTCGGGCGTGAACCCACCCCCGCGCACCACCTCGTACATGATCCGGAACAGCTGGAACGGATCGGCGGCCCCGACCATGAGGTCGTCGTCGGCGTAGAACCGGGAGTTGAAGTCGAACCCGCCGAGCTTCCCCTCCCGCAGCAGCGTCGCGACGATGAACTCGATGTTGGTCCCCGGCGCGTGGTGGCCCGTGTCGACCACGACCTGCGCCTTCTCGCCGAGCTTGAGGCAGTGGGCGTACGCGGTGCCCCAGTCCGGCACGTCCGTCGAGTAGAAGGCCGGCTCGAAGAACTTGTACTCCAGCAGCATCCGCTGCCCGTCACCCAGCCGCTCGTACACCTCGGCGAGGCCCTCGGCGAGCCGGTCCTGGCGGGCCCGGATGTCGTCCTGCCCGGGATAGTTCGTGCCGTCCGCGAACCACAGCTTCAGGTCCCTCGACCCGGTCGCGTCCATGATGTCGACGCATTCCAACAAATGATCGACGGCCTTACGGCGCACCGCCGCATCCGGATGGCAGATGCTGCCCAGCTTGTAGTCGTCGTCCTGGAAGGTGTTGGAGTTGATCGCGCCGAGCTTCACCCCGCGCTCCTGCGCGTGCTTCGCCAACGCCGCATAGTCCTCCACCTTGTCCCACGGGATGTGCAGCGCCACGGTCGGCGCGACCCCGGTGAACGCGTGCACCTGTGCGGCGTCGTCGAGCTTCTCCCAGGGATCGCGCGGGACGCCCTGTTGCGCGAACACCTTGAAGCGCGTTCCCGAGTTCCCGTACGCCCACGACGGCGTCTCGACTGCCTGTGTCTTGAGCGCGGCCTTCACCGCGGCGAGCTCGGTCACTTGAGGGCTCCTGTGACGTCGGGTCCGAAGGGTTTCCGAACAGGTTCACTGTGAAACGATTCAAGACGGGAAAGTATGAGCCGCCTGGTGAGGTGTCAACCCCTGCGACCAAGGCTGTTGCCCGTGACCCGGCTGTGACCTATGAGTCTCGAAATTTTTTCGACACGAACCCATTGACGTGACATGGGCGCCGTGCCTAACGTCCCGGCAACCAAGTTGAAACCTTTCACGACGCCGTGAGGGCAGTCCCCGGGCGTTGTCGAGGAGTCCCTCATGACCCACCCGTCCGACGCGGGACCGGCCCCGGTGCTGGCGCTCAAGGCCATCTCGAAGTCCTTCGGAGCCGTACGCGCCCTGCGGGACGTCTCCCTGGAGCTGTTTCCCGGTGAGGTCCACGCCCTCGCCGGCGAGAACGGCGCGGGCAAGTCGACTCTCATCAAGACCCTTGCGGGGGTGCACCGACCGGACGCCGGTCAGGTACTCCTCGACGGCGAGCCCGTCGTCTTCCACGGCCCCGGTGACGCCCGCGACGCCGGTATCGCCGTGATCTACCAGGAGCCCACGCTCTTCCCCGACCTCTCGATCGCCGAGAACATCTTCATGGGGCGTCAGCCCCGGAAGGCCCTCGGCCGGATCGACCACAAGGCCACCCACGCGGCCACCGCCGCCCTGATGCGGCGCCTCGGCGTCGAGCTCGACCCCGACCGCCCCGCGCGCGGCCTGTCCATCGCGGACCAGCAGATCGTCGAGATCGCCAAGGCGCTCTCCTTCGAGGCCCGCGTCCTGATCATGGACGAGCCGACCGCCGCCCTCACCGGCAGCGAGGTCGCCCGCCTCTTCGGCGTCGTGCGCACCCTGCGCGAACAGGGCGCGGCCGTCCTGTTCATCTCCCACCGCCTGGAGGAGATCTTCCAGATCTGCCGGCGGGTCACCACCCTCCGCGACGGCGCCTGGATCTCCAGCGAGCCCATCGACGGCATGACCGAGGACGACCTCGTGCGCCGCATGGTCGGCCGCGACCTCGATGAGCTCTACCCCAAGCAGGAGGTACGCCCCGGCGAGGTCGCCCTGACGGTGAACCGCCTGACCCGGGAGGGTGTCTTCACCGACGTCTCCTTCCAGGTGCGGCGCGGAGAGATCGTCGGACTGGCCGGGCTCGTCGGGGCGGGCCGCACCGAGGTCGCCCGGGCGGTGTTCGGTATCGACCGCTGGGACGCGGGCGACGTCTCCGTGGACGGCAAGCCACTGACCAACGGCGCCCCCTCCACCGCCATGGCCGCGGGCCTCGCCCTCGTCCCCGAGGACCGGCGCGCCCAGGGCCTGGTGATGGACATGTCCATCGAGCGCAACATCGGCCTCACCGGACTTCGTACGACCGTGAAGGCCGGCCTGATGGACCGCGGCGCCGAACGCAGCCGGTCCCTCGACTGGGCCGTCAAGCTCCAGGTCAAGTACGCCCGTATCGCCGACACGGTCAACACCCTGTCCGGCGGCAACCAGCAGAAGGTCGTCCTCGCCAAGTGGCTGGCCACCGGCCCCAAGGTGCTGATCGTCGACGAGCCCACCCGCGGCATCGACGTCGGCACCAAGGCCGAGGTGCACCGGCTGCTCAGCGAACTCGCCGCCGACGGCGTCGCCGTACTGATGATCTCCTCCGACCTGCCCGAGATCCTCGGCATGGCCGACCGCGTGCTCGTCATGCACGAGGGCCGGCTCACCGCCGAGATCCCGCGCTCCGAAGCCACCGAGGAAACCGTGATGGCCGCAGCCACCGGGAGGACCGCCGCATGAGGCCCACCACGACGTCCCCTGTCCTGCGGAGGGCCGCCGCATGACGGTCACCACCCCCGACAAGGCGCCCGTCGCCGAGGTGCCCAGGTCCAGCGGCACCCGGCTCGTCGACCGCGTCTTCAAGATGCGCGAACTCGCCATCCTGGTCGTCTTCCTGGTGATGATCGTCATCACCCAGGCCGGCAACAGCGAGTTCCTGTCCGAACAGGGCATCAAGGACCTGCTGCTCAACGCGACGATCCTGGTGCTGGTCGCCACCGGGCAGTCCCTGGTCGTGATCACGCGGAACGTCGACCTGTCGGTCGGCTCGACCCTCGGCATCAGCGCCTTCGCCGCCGGCGACTACCTCCAGGGCGGCGGGAACCCGGTCGTGGCGATCGCCCTCGCCGTCCTCATGGGCATCGGGTTCGGCCTGCTGAACGGCCTCCTGGTCAGCCTCGGCCAGGTGCCCGCCCTCGTCGTCACCCTCGGCACGCTCTACATCATCCGCGGCATCGACTCGATCTGGGTCGGCTCCCGGCAGATCACCGCGGCGGGCCTCCCGGACGGCTTCATCGACTTCGGCTCCGGCGGCATCTCCGCCGTGCCCTACCTCGCACTGATCGCGCTGGTGGTCCTGGTGGTCACCGCGTACTACCTCAAGCACTTCGGCAGCGGCCGCGAGCTCTACGCCCTCGGCTCCAACCCCGAGGCCGCCCGCCTCGCCGGCATCCCGGTCCGCAAGCGCATCCTCGCCGCCTACACCTTCTGCGGGGCCCTGGCCGGTCTCGCCGGCGCGATGTACCTGGCCCGGTTCGGCAACGTCGACTCCGGCACCGGCACCGGCTACGAGATGACCGTCGTCAGCGCGGTCGTGGTCGGCGGCGTCGTCTTCACCGGCGGCTCCGGCAGCGTCTACGGAGCGGCCCTCGGCGCCATGCTGCTGACCTCCATCAACAGCATGCTGCCCGCGCTCGGCGTCAGCTCCGTGTGGGTGCTCGCCATCAACGGCATCCTGCTCATCCTCGCCATCGCGGTCGACCGGATCGTCGCGCTGCGCGTGGCCTCGGCCCTGAAGAAGAGGAACGCCCGCCATGCCTGAGTCTCTGACGCGAGCCGTCCGCTGGGACACGGTCGTCGGTGCCGTTCTGATCGTCGTGCTCCTGCTGTCCTTCGGAACGGTCGACGGTTTCGGGAACGCTCTCAACCTGTCGTTCCTGATCGGCAACACCCTTCCGATCGCCCTGGTCGCCCTCCCGATGACCCTTCTGGTCGTCTCGGGCGAGATCGATCTCTCCGTCGCCTCCACCGCCGGACTCTCCGGCGCCGTCATGGGCTACCTGTGGAACCAGGGCATGACGATCGAGACGATCATCCCGATCTGCCTGCTGCTCGGCGTGGTCTGCGGCCTCGTCAACGGCCTGCTCGTCACCCGGCTCGGGCTGCCCTCCCTCGCCGTCACCATCGGCACCCTCGCCGCCTACCGGGGCATCGCGCAGATCGTGCTCGGCTCCGACTCGGTGACCGACTTCCCCACCCAGTACCTGGACTTCGCGGCCGGCCGGATCGGCGACACGTTCGTCCCGCGGGCCTTCGTGCCCTTCCTCGTGCTGCTCGTGATCGCCGTGATCGTTCTGCACGCCACGGCGTTCGGGCGGGCCACGTTCGCGATCGGCGCGAGCGAGGAGGCCGCGCGGTTCGCCGGCATCCGTGTCAAGCGGCAGAAGCTCATCCTGTTCACGGTGACGGGCCTGATGGCCTCGCTCACCGGCGTCTTCTGGGCGCTGCACTACGCGTCCGCTCGGTATGACAACGCGACCGGGCTTGAACTGTCCGTCATCGCGGCAGTGTTGCTCGGTGGCATCGACTTCGACGGGGGCAAGGGGACGCTCGGCGGGGCCATTGCCGGGGTGTTCCTGCTGGGGGCTTTGCAGAACGTGATGAGCCTCCAGGACGTCTCGGCGCAGTCGCAGATCGTCGTCACGGGTGTGTTGCTGGTGCTGTCCGTGCTTGGGCCGCGAGTTGCCAAGCAGATCGCAGTGGCCAGGGCACGAAGGCTCACGTCGTAGGCCGTCTTGAGACTGCGGGCTCGTTGTGGTTGCTCGCGTAGTTCCCCGCGCCCCTTAGGTATCTCCACTCACCCTTCTTCCAAAGGAACCCTCGCCATGCGCAAGTCATCCCTCCGCCGTGCCTGCGCGGCCCTCGCCGCCGGAACCTCGCTCGCCCTGGCGCTCACCGCCTGTGGCGGCACCACCAAGAAGGACGTGGAGAACGAGGGCGCCTCCGCGGCCACCACCGCCAAGGCCGACCCGAACGCGGCCACCAAGAAGGGCCTGACCGTCGGCTTCCTGCCCAAGCAGGTCAACAACCCCTACTTCACCTCCGCCGACAAGGGCGGCGAGGCGGCCCTGAAGGAGCTCGGCTCCAGCTACAAGGAGGTCGGCCCCTCCAGCGCCACCGACACCGCGGGCCAGGTCTCCTACGTCAACACCCTCACCCAGCAGCAGGTCGACGCGATGGCCGTGTCCGCGCAGGACCCGGGCGCCCTGTGCACCGCGCTGAAGCAGGCCATGAAGAACGACATCAAGGTCGTCACCTACGACTCCGACACCAAGCCGGAGTGCCGCAACGCCTTCGTCTCGCAGGCCTCCGCCGAGGACCTCGGCCGCACCGAGGTGCAGCTGCTCGCCGAGCAGATCGGCTACAAGGGCGAGATCGCGATCCTGTCGGCCGCGCAGACCGCGACGAACCAGAACGTCTGGATCGACTTCATGAAGGAGGAGCTGAAGGACCCGAAGTACAAGGACATCAAGCTCGTCAAGGTCGCCTACGGCGACGACGACGCCCAGAAGTCCTTCCAGCAGACCCAGGGCCTGCTCCAGGAGTACCCGAACCTGAAGGGGATCATCTCCCCGACCACCGTCGGCATCAAGGCCGCCGCCCAGTACCTGTCGGGCTCCAAGTACAAGGGCAAGGTCAAGCTGACCGGCCTCGGTACCCCCAACGACATGCGCAAGTACGTCAAGAACGGCACCGTCGAGGGCTTCGAGCTGTGGGACCCGGCGAAGCTCGGCGACCTCGCCGCCCGCACCGCCGTCGCCCTGGCGTCCGGTCAGATCACCGGCAAGGAGGGCGAGACCTTCAAGGCCGGCGACACCACGTACACCATCGGCAAGGACGGCGTGATCAACCTCGGCAAGCCGACCGTGTTCGACGCCAAGAACATCGACCAGTTCAACTTCTAGGCCCTGGAGGGTCGTTGATGCAGCGCGTGTGCTTCCTTCTGAAGGTCCGTGCGGACCGCCTGGACGAGTACCGCGAGCGGCACGCCGCCGTGTGGCCGGAGATGCTGGACGCGCTCTCGGCCACCGGCTGGCACAACTACTCGCTCTTCCTCAGAGAGGACGGCCTGCTGGTCGGCTATCTGGAGACCGAGGACTTCGCCGCCGCCCAGGCCGGCATGGAGGCCACCGAGGTCAACGCCCGCTGGCAGCGGGAGATGGCGCCGTTCTTCGAGTCGCTGGACGGCGCCCGCCCCGACGAGGCCATGAAACCGCTCACCGAAGTGTTCCACCTCGCCTGACTTCCCCCTCAGGATCATCTGGAGCCGCGCCATGAGAAGACGCACCCTGCTCACCGGTGCCATCGTGACCGCCATGTCCACCTCCGCACTCACCGGCGGCACCGCCCGCGCCGCCGTCCCCGGCCCCTCGGTCACCAAGGCCGGCACCACCACGCTCGACAGCCAGGCCGTCTTCTTCGTGTCCTACGACGGCCTGGTCAACAACAACTCGTTCCAGAAGAACGGCCTGCTGACCTACAAGGGCTACCAGTACGCCGTCTGGTACACGGCCGACAAGAACGCCGTCGTCGGCCGCCGCGTCCTCGGCGGCAGCACCTGGTCCACCGTCCAGGTCGGCCACACCCTCAAGGCGAGCGACTCCCACAACGTCATCTCCATGGGCGTCTCCAAGGTGGACGGCCGCCTCCACCTCAACATGGACTCGCACAGCGACGGCTTCACCTACGTCAAGTCGGTCGCCGGCCTCATGGACAACCCGTCCGGACTGAGCTGGACGGCCGCCCGTTTCGGCGCGCCCCAGTCCACGCTCGACGGTCTCGCCCTCACGTCGCAGTTCACCTACCCCCAGTTCATCTCCACCCCCGACGGCAAGCTCCAGCTCAGCTACCGGGTCGCGGTCTCCGGCAACGGCCGCAACGCCCTCGCGGAGTACGACGGTTCGACCTGGACCGACCTCGGGGAGTGGTCCAGCTCCACCGGCACCTACACCAGCGAGCACGGCTCCTCGACGGCCCGCAACATGTATCTGCACGGCATCGACTACGACAGGAACGGCCGGCTGCACTCCTTCTTCACCTGGCGTGAGCAGAACGGCGCCGTGATGTGCTCCTCCGGCGGCATCACCAACCACGACACCGGCTACGTCTACTCCGACGACCGCGGCCGCACCTGGCGCAACAACGCGGGCACCGTCGTCGGCACCACCGGCGGCGCCGACAAGGTCGCCGTCACCGACAGCGGCCTGGTGATCGACGCGCTGAACCCGGACCACTCCCTGATGAACCAGGAGAGCCAGTTCACCGACTCCGCCGGCCTGCCGCACGCGATCATCAGCTACGTCCCCGGCCGCTTCGGCCAGTGCACCACCAACTACGTCACCGACCGCACCGCCAACGGCCGCGCCTTCCACGTCCGCAAGAACTCCGCGGGCACCTGGCAGAAGACCGAGATCCCGGTCCCGCTCAACTCCAGCCAGCGCACCAAACTGGTCCTGGACAAGTACGACAACGCCTACGCGATCTTCCCGTTCGGCCGGATCGCCGGCGCCTCCAAGGCGTCCGGCCACACCGACTGGACGCTCCTGTACGACGGCAGCGGCCTCAACGCCTTCGGCGAGGTCGTGATCGACGAGACGCGCATCGCCCAGGACAACGTCCTGTCGGTGATGTACCAGGAGAAGTCCACCGGTACGACGCCGTCGGCGCTCCATGTCGTCGACTTCGCGCTGCCCGCCTGACCGGGATCGATTCGGGGCGGCGTGCCGGTAATGTGATGGCCTGCCCGCCGCCCCTCTTTCACCTGGAGGTTCCTGTCCGATGGCCCAGTCGGTGGGTATCAAGGACGTGGCCCGCGCCGCCGGAGTGTCGGTGGGCACGGTCTCCAACGTCATCAACCGCCCGGACTCCGTCGCGACCGAGACACGCGCGCGCGTGCTCTCCGCGATCGACCGGCTCGGCTACGTCCGCAGCGAGTCCGCCCGCCAGCTGCGCGCCGGACGCAGCCGGATCATGGGGCTGCTCGTCCTCGACATGGGCAACCCCTTCTTCGTCGACGTCGCGCGCGGCGCCGAACGGGCCGCCCGCGACGCCGGGCTCGGCGTGATGGTCTGCAACAGCGCGGAGAGCGCGGGGGAGGAGGCCGAGTACCTCTCGCTCTTCGCCGAGCAGCGGGTCCGCGGCGTGCTGCTGACCCCGGCCGACGCGACCGGCCGCAACATCCAGAGCTTCCGGCGCCACGGCATCCCCTTCGTCCTCGTCGACCGGGTCGCCGAGGGCACCACCGAGTGCTCGGTCTCCGTCGACGACGTCGCCGGCGGCGCCCTGGCCGTACGGCATCTCATCGACGCCGGACACCGCACCATCGCGTACGTCAGCGGTCCGCCCGGCTTCAACCAGGTCCGCGACCGCCGCACCGGCGCCCTCAACGCCCTCGCCGAGGCCGGCCTGAGCCCCGACGTGCTGCGCGAGCTGCCCACCGAGCGCCTCGACGTCGCCGCGGGCCGCGACGCCGGCGCCCGCCTGCTCGGCCTCGCCGACCGCCCCACTGCCGTCTTCTGCGCCAACGACCTGCTAGCCCTGGGCGTCCTCCAGGCCATGTACGCGGCCGGGATCAACGTCCCCGACGACCTCGCCATCGTCGGCTACGACGACATCGAGTTCGCCGCCGCCGCGGCCGTCCCGCTCACGTCGGTCCGCCAGCCCGCCGTCACCATGGGCGCCCTGGCCGCCGAACTGCTGCTGGAGGAGACGGAAGCGGAGACCGCGCCGCGCCGGCACGAGCACCGCCGGGTCGTGCTCCAGCCCGAACTGGTCGTACGCCGCTCCAGCCTGTCCGCCCGCTGATCCGCCGTTCAGTCCGATTTCATGATCCCAGGCATCGGATATCGGACGGGCATGTGCTGAACTGGGACGCGTCCGCACGTCCGTCCGTCCCGGGAGCCCCGTTGACCGCGACCTACCGCCAGCCCGGCGTCGTCCTCACCGACCACCACTTCACCGTGCCGCTCGACCACGACACCCCCGAGGGGGAGACGATCGAGCTCTACGCCCGTGAGGTGGTCGCCGGTGACAAGGCGCGGCAGGACCTGCCATGGCTGGTCTATCTCCAGGGCGGCCCGGGCTTCGGCGCCAACCGTTTCGTCGGCAGGCCGGCCTGGCTCGGCCGCGCCCTGAAGGAGTTCCGGGTCCTCCTGCTCGACCAGCGCGGCACCGGCCACTCCACGCCCGCCAACCGGCAGACGCTCCCGCTGCGCGGCGGCCCCGCCGAACAGGCCGACTACCTCACGCACTTCCGCTCCGACTCGATCGTCCGCGACTGCGAGACCATCCGCCCGCAGCTCACCGGCGGCGCCCCCTGGACCGTCCTCGGCCAGAGCTTCGGCGGCTTCTGCGCGGTCAACTACCTCTCGACCGCCCCCGAGGGCCTCAGCGCCGCCGTGATCACCGGCGGCCTGCCCTCCCTCGACGCCCACGCCGACGACGTCTACCGGGCGGCCTACCCGCGCATCGAGCGCAAGGTCGCCGCCCACTACGCCCGTTACCCGCAGGACGTCGAGCGCGCCCGCCGTATCGCCGACCACCTCCTCAACCACGAGGTGGTCCTCCCCAACGGCTATCGCCTCACCGTCGAGGCCTTCCAGTCCCTCGGCATCCTCCTCGGCGGCGGCGAGGGCAGCCACCGCCTGCACTTCCTCCTGGAAGAGGCCTTCGTCCGCACCCCGCAGGGCCCGGCTCTCTCCGACGCCTTCCAGGAAGAGGTCCAGGGCCTCCTGTCGTTCGCGGGCCATCCCCTCTACGCGCTCGTCCACGAGGCGATCTACGGCCAGGACGACCGCCCCACCGCATGGTCGGCGGAACGCGTCCGCGCCGAGTTCCCGCAGTTCGACGCGGCGAAGACGCTCACGGGCGACGGACCGCTGCTGTTCACCGGCGAGTCGATCCACCCCTGGATGTTCGAGACGGACCCGGCCCTGCGCCCCCTGCGGGAGACCGCCGAACTCCTCGCCGCCCGCACCGACTGGAAGCCGCTCTACGACAGCGCCCGCCTCGCCGCCAACGCGGTCCCGGTCGCCGCGGCGGTCTACCACGACGACATGTACGTCGACACGACCCACTCCCTCCAGACCGCCCGCGCCATCCGCGGCCTGCGCACCTGGGTCACCGACGAGTTCGAGCACGACGGCGTCCGGGCCGGCGGCCCGCGCGTCCTCGACCGGCTGCTGGCGCTGACGCGCGACGAGGTGTGACGTTACTGTGCGGGCATGACCGAGCCGACGATCACTCAGCTCCAGCCCATGCCCGAGGACTGGCAGCGCGCCCTCGCCGTCGTGGCCCACCCGGACGACCTCGAGTACGGCTGCTCCGCGGCGATCGCCGCCTGGACCGACGCCGGACGCGAGGTCGCCTACGTCCTGGCGTCCCGTGGCGAGGCGGGCATCGACACCCTGGAGCCGGCGAAGTGCGGCCCGCTGCGCGAGCAGGAGCAGCGGGCCAGTGCCGCGGTCGTGGGGGTGTCGACGGTCGAGTTCCTCGACCACAAGGACGGCGTGATCGAGTACGGCCTCGCCCTGCGCCGCGACATCGCCGCCGCGATCCGCCGGCACCGGCCCGAGCTGGTGATCACCCTCAACCACCGCGACACCTGGGGAGGCGTCGCCTGGAACACCCCTGACCATGTCGCGGTGGGCCGGGCCACACTCGACGCGGCCGGCGACGCGGGCAACCGCTGGATCTTCCCAGAGCTGACGGAACAGGGCCTGGAGCCGTGGAACGGCGTCCGCTGGGTGGCCGTGGCCGGCTCGTCCTCACCCACCCACGCCGTGGACGCGACGCCCGGCATGGAACGCGCGGTGCGCTCGCTCCTCGAACACCGCGCGTACATCGAGGCGTTGACGACAGAGGATCCGGAGACGTACGCCCGCACATTCCTCACCGGAGTGGCGGAGCAGACCGCGGAACGCTTCGGCGGGACACCTGCCGTGGCTTTCGAACTGTTCAGCAGATGACAGCAGTTGAGCAGCCGACGCTGTTCAGCGGATGACGATGACAACGGGGGAGAACATGACCGACACCGACGTCCTGGCGGACCGCTTCGAGGAGTACCGGCCGCATCTCAAGGCGGTCGCCTACCGGATGCTCGGCTCGCTCGCCGAGGCCGAGGACGCTGTGCAGGAGGCCTGGCTGAAGCTCGGCCGGAGCGAGGCCGACGACATCCGCAACCTCGGGGGCTGGCTCACCACGGTCGTCGGCCGGGTCTGCCTCGACATGCTGCGCTCCCGCACCACGCGCCGCGAGGACCCGCTGGACGACACCTTCGTCCCCGACCCGCTCCTCACACCCCTGTCGCGCATCGACCCCGAGCAGGAAGTGCTCCAGGCGGACTCCGTCGGCCTCGCCCTGCTCGTCGTCCTGGAGACGCTGGAGCCCGCCGAACGGCTCGCGTTCGTGCTGCACGACATGTTCGCCGTGCCGTTCGACGACATCGCCGCGATCGTGGAGAAGACTCCGGCCGCCACCCGGCAGCTCGCCAGCCGTGCCCGGCGCCGGGTCAAGGGCGCCGCCCCGTCCGCCGAGCCCGACCTCGGGCGGCAGCGGCAGGTCGTCGAGGCCTTCATGAGCGCCGCCCGCGGCGGGGACTTCGAGGCCCTGCTCGCGGTCCTGGACCCGGATGTCGTGCTGCGGGCCGACTCCGGTGCGCTGGTCGGCGGGGCGGCGGTGTCCAAGCTGGTGCGCGGTGCCAGGCCGGTCGCCGAACAGGCCATGCTCTTCCGGCAGTTCGCGCAGTTCGCGGAGCTGGCGCTGGTCAACGGCGCGATCGGGGTGTTCAACGCGCAGGAGGGGCAGCTGCTCTCCGTCATGGGCGTCACCGTCGTGGACGGCCGGATCACCGAACTGCACATCCTGGCCGACCCCGAGCGGCTCGCCCGTCTCGACGTGCCGGGCACCGAGGGCTGAGTCAGGCGGCCACCAGCGTCGCGCCGACCGGGCGGTGCGGGCTCACCGCCCGCCCGTCCGGGAGGAGTTCACCGGTGTCGTCGAAGACGATGGTGCCGTTGCACAGCAGGCTCCAGCCCTGTTCGGGGTGGGCCGAGACGATCACCGCGGCGTGGTGGTCGGGGCTCTCGGCGGTGGGGCACGCGGGCTGGTGGCTGCACATGACGTCTCTCCTCGATGCGGTGTGGCTCCTGCTTCCGTCGGCTGCATCTCAGTGGTAGCCGAGTTTGTTTTCTTCTGTATGTGGAGACCCCCACACCGCGGAAAATTCATCGGTGAGTTTTCGTTCCGTATCCTGGACACATGCAAGATCACACAGCCCTGCGCGGGGACTGCGGGAACTGCTTCGGGCTGTGCTGCGTCGCCCTGCCCTTCACGGCCTCGACGGACTTCGCCGTGGACAAGCCGGCCGGCAAGCCCTGCGCCAACCTCCAGGACGACCACCGGTGCGGCATCCATGCCCGGCTGCGGCAGCAGGGCTTCACCGGTTGCACGGTCTACGACTGTTTCGGCGCCGGCCAGAAGGTCTCGCAGGTGACCTTCGGCGGCGCGGACTGGCGGACCGGCGGGCGTGAGCACGCGCGCCGCATGTTCGACGTCTTCCCGGTCGTGCGCCAGCTGCACGAACTGCTCTGGTATCTCACGGAGGCGCTCACCCTCCCCGCCGCCCGCCCGGTCCACGCCGACCTGCGCCGCATGCTGGAGCGGACGGAGGAACTCACCCTCCGGGGCCCCGAGGAGCTGGGCGCCCTGGATGTGGGCGCGCATCGCCAGGAGGTCAACGTGCTCCTGCTGCGGACCAGCGAACTGGTCCGGGCCGGCACCCGCGGCAAGAAGAAGGACCGCCGGGGCGCGGACCTCATGGGCGCCCGCCTCCGCAACGCCGACCTGCGCGGCGCGAACCTCCGCGGCGCCTACCTCATCGCCGCCGACCTCACCGGCGCCGACCTGCGCGGCGCGGACCTGATCGGCGCCGACCTCCGCGACACCGACCTCACGGACGCGGACCTCACCGACGCCTTCTTCCTGACCCAGCCGCAGGTCAACGCGGCACGGGGCAGCGCGGGCACCCGGTTGCCGACGTCGGTCACGCGCCCGGGGCACTGGACGCAGGGCTGAGTCCCCGGACCGGAATCCCCATCTGAGTCCCGCCGAACCGGGATGCCCATCTGAGGCCGGTCGGCGTCGGGACGCCGGGTGAGGCCGGACGGGGCCGCGGACGCATGAGCCACCGCGGCGGGGTCCGGCCGCCCGTACCCAGGCGTGCCTGCCGGCCGTCCGGGGGTCACACCGCCCACACCCAGGCGACCCGCCGGCCCCGGCCGAGCCCGCCCCGGCTTCCGGACGTGCCCGGCGGCCGCGGCCCCGTCCCTCGTATCAGTCACGCACGTCGCGCACCGGACACCGCGGCCCCGCACCCGGGCTCTCGGCCCCGCGAGCCCCCGCTTCCGCCGACTGTGCCGTCTCCGCCCGCTCGGCCCCCGAGGCCGCTTCGGCCTCCGTGGCCGCCCCAATCCCCAAGCCAACCGGTACCCCCGCTCCGGCCCCCGAGTTCGCCTCACCCCCCAAGCCAACCGGCACCCCCGCCCCAGCCTCAGTCCCCCACTCCGTGCACCGGGCACCGCCCCTCCGCCCCGGACGCCACCTCCGCCTCCGCCCCCGACGCCACCTCCGCCTCCGCCCCCGACGCCACCTCCGCCTCGGTCCCCGAGGCCGCCCCAACCCCCGAGTTCGCCTCACTCCCCAAGCCAACCGGCACCCCCACCCGTCGCCGCTCCAACCCCAGCCGCAATCCCTCCGGCATCAAGGTCAACCGCTCCGTCACCCGCAGCCGGTAGGCCGGGTCGGCGTGCAGGTCGTAGCGGCGCAGCAGCAGGCCCAGCACCAGCGTGGCCTCGTGGAGGGCGAACTGGCGGCCGATGCAGGCCCGCGCGCCTGTGCCGAACGGCTTGAAGGTGTGCGGGGCGCGCTGCCGTACCGCCTTCGGGTCGAAGCGGTCCGGGTCGAACCGTTCGGCGTCCGCGCCCCACACCTCGGGGTCGCGGTGCAGCATCGGCGTGAGGACGAGCGTCCACGCGCCCCGTCGCATCGGGTGTTCCCCGGCCAGCACCGTGTCCTCGACGGCCTCCCGGGCGAAGGCGGGCGCCGTCGGCCACAGCCGCAGCGACTCGTCGAGGATCCGGCGGACGTAGCGGAGCCGGGCCACCTGGTCGTAGCCGGGTGACTCCACGTCGCCCCACACCCGGTCCACCTCCGCGCGGGCGCGCGCCGCGACGTCGGGGTGGCGGGAGAGGTAGTGCAGGGCGAAGGACAGCGCGCCCGAGGTGGTCTCGTGCCCGGCCACCAGGAACGTGATCACCTGACGGCGGACGTTCTCCGCGGACAGCCGCTCACCGGTCTCCGGATGGGCGGTCCGCAGCATCCGGTCGAGGAGATCCCCGTCGCCGCCGTCGGTCTTGCGGCGCTCCCGCACCAGGTCGTCGACCGTGCGGTTCAGATAGGAGATGTCGGCTTCGTTCCGCCGGCCCGCCCGGCGCAACAACCCCGGCCACGGCACCGAGTTGAGCCGCTGCGCATAGGTCAGCGTGCCCACCATCGCGGTGATGAACGGATGCGGACGCGAGCGTTCGAAGGAGCCGAAGTCGTGGCCGAAACCGGTCCGCGCGATCGTCTCCAGTGTCAGCTTGGTCATGTCGCCGGGCACGTCCACCGTGCGGCCCGCCGCCAGCTCCGCGTCCCAGTGGTCCGTGAGCTGCCCGGCCACGGCCAGCATCATCGGGTGGTAGCCCGCCATCGCCTCCCGGCTGAAGCCAGGCGCGAGCACGTCGTGCGCCAGCTGCCAGTTCGGCTCGTGGTTGTACGCCGTGAACAGCCCGTCCCCGGCGACCGGCCGCAGATTGGCCACCCCGAGCCCCACATGCTTCGCGAACCGCGTCTCGTCCGCGAGGTCGGCCGCCAACTTCGCGCCCCAGACGAACACGAACTCCCGGTCGAAGGCCTTGCGCCGGTAGATCGGCCCCAGCTGACGGGCGTACTTCAGGGAGTCCTGGAGCGGGGTGCGCCGGTTCGCCCCGAGCACATCGCCGAGAAGGGGCAGCCGCCGCGGCGGATGCGGGATGCGGTGCAGCTCGGGCCAGCCCTGCTCGGCGCTGCGGAACCCCTTCGGCAGCGCCGCCTGGTTGCTCGTCTCCGCCATGACGCGATCTCCCTTGGTACGGGGGCGGGTTGGGGCGTGTTGTACGTCGGTTCAATAACGTGCTCAAGTCTGGTCCCGCTGTTGAACCGGCGTCAAGTAAAGGAACCGTGGTCGGGATAAGGTGCGGTCATGGCCGCCAACCAGGGGGAGCGCACCCGCCGCCGGCTCAGCACCGAGGAGCGCCGGGAGCAACTCCTCGCCGTCGGCGCGCGGCTGTTCTCGGAGAGCCCGTACGACGACGTGTGGATCGAGCGCGTCGCCGAGATCGCCGGTGTCTCGCGCGGGCTGCTCTACCACTACTTCCCGACCAAGCGGGATTTCTTCGCGGCCGTCGTCGAGCGCGAGAGCGGCCGGATGCTGCGGATGACCGCGGCGGTCCCCGGTGTCCCGGTGCGCGAGCAACTGGCCGCGGGGCTCGACACGTTCCTGGAGTACGTCGAGGCCCACGCGCACGGCTTCCGTGCCTTCCACCGGGCCGACGCGGCCGGGGACCAGGCCGTGCGCAAGGTCTATCAGCAGGCGCTGGCCGCGCAGGAGCGCCAGATCCTGGCGGCGCTGGCCGCGGACCCCGAGTTCGGCGCCGGGTTCGAGGCGCGGCCCGAGACCACTCTCGCCGTGCGCGGCTGGCTGGCGTTCATCACGGCGGTCTGTCTGGAGTGGCTGAGAGGTTCGGAGTTGTCCCGGGAGCAGGTGCGCGACCTGTGTGCTCGCGCGCTGCTGGGCGTCCTCGGCGTCTGAACTTTCGCGAAGGGGCAGGGGGTGGTGGTTGGCGTGCACCCCGATCTCCGATAGGTTAGGCAAGGCTTACCTAAGGAGGTCTGGAATGGGTGCTGGGATGGGTGACAGCCACAGCTGGGCGGCCGCGCCTTCCGCGGCGGAGCGGGCGCGCTCGGTGCTCGCCACCGCGTGGTCGTGCGCCGTGACCGCGGACGGCGGTCGCGAGGAGCTCGTCGGCGCGCACACGGTCGCCGAGGACGGCCGGGTGCACCTCGACGTCCCGGACGACAGCGCGCTGCTCGCGGCCGCGATCTGCGCGCCGCGCGGAGAGCCGTCCGCCGTGCTGGAGTTCGCCGACGTCTCGCCCGTTCCCGTGCGCAACCGTATCCGGGCCCGGCTGTGGCTCGCCGGCTGGTTCGCCCCAGAGGACGACCGGCTGGCGTTCACCGCGACCCGGGTCGTGCTGCGGCAGCCGTCCGGCGCCGTCGTCGTCGGCCTCGACGAGTTCGCCGCCGCCGCGCCCGACCCCCTGGCCACGGCTGAGGCCCGGCTGCTGACGCATCTCGCCGACTGCCACTCCGACGCGGTCGAGCGCCTCACCCGGCTCGTCGAAGCCGACAGCCTGCACGGCGCCGTCAAGGTCCAGCCCGTCGCGATCGACCGGCACGGACTGACCCTGCGCATCGAACGCGCCCGCGCCCACGGCGACGTACGCCTGCCCTTCCACCGGCCCGCCGACGACGTCGGACAGCTCACCGAGCGCATGCACGTCCTGCTCGGCCAGGCCGCCTCGGCCTCCTGCCCGCGTGCGCTACAGCGGCAGCGCACAGACGGCGACGGGTGACGCGAACGGCCTGCCCGCGAGCCGCAGCCGACCGCTGCCCGTGTCCACGCGGAACACGCTCACCGTGCCCGACCGCTGGTTCGCCGCGAACAGCAGCGTGCCGTCCGGCGACAGGGCGATCTGCCGCGGGAAGTCGCCGGCCACCGGCACCGTGTCGAGGAGCCTGAGCCGGGCGCCGTCCGCCTCCACCGCGTAGCGCGTGAGGCTGTTGTGGCCGCGGTTGGCGAGGTAGGCGTACCGGCCGTCCGGCGTCACCGCGAACTGCGCCGGATAGCTGGTCCCCGAGCCGGTCCCCGTGGACTGCGCCCCGCCGATGGTGAGGCGCCCGGTGTCGGCGTCGTAGGCGCAGACGGCGACGGTGTTGTCGACCTCGTTGGCGAGGTAGGCGTACCGGCCGCCGGGATGGAACGTGAGATGCCGCGGACCGGCCCCCGGCCGGGTGTGGGCCTGCGCGACCTGGGTGAGCCGTCCGGTCCGTTCGTCGAGGCGGTACGTGTAGACCGTGTCCGTGCCCAGGTCGACGGCGAGGAGATGACGGCCGTCCGGGCTGGTCACGAACTGGTGGGCGTGCGGGCCCTCCTGCCCCGGCCCCGGTTCGGGTGTGGAGTGCGTGACGAGGTCGGCGCGCTCGCCGATCGCCCCCGAGGCGTCGAGGGGATGCACGGCCACACTGCCGTCGCCGTAGTTCGCGCTCAGCAGCCAGCGTCCACCAGGATGCACCGACAGATGACAGGGCGCCCCGCCGCCGGTGCTCCGGCTGCCCAGCACCTCGCGGTCGGAGAGCCGTACGGCGGTCACGGCGCCCTTCTCGCGCTCGTTCACCGCGTACAGCGTGCGGCCGTCGGGGTGCAGGGCGAGATACGACGGGTCGCCGACGCCGGTGAGCGTGCCGCCCCGGGTCACTTCGCCGGTCTCGGTGTCGTACGTGGCGAAGGCGATGCCGGTGCCGCCGTCCTCGACGGAGGTGTACGTGCCGAGGGCCAGGGGGCGGGGGCCGGACGGGGTGGGGGAGGGTGCCGTGGTGGCGGTGCTCGGACCTGCCTCCGGTGCTACGGACCGAGGGCTCCGGGCCGCCTCCGGCCCGGCGTCGTCGCACGAGGAAAGCACCGTCACCGTGGCCGTCCCCGCGAGCGCGCCGACGAACCGGCGCCTGCTCCAGTCGCCCCTGCCCATGCACGCACCTCAGGTCGGTTGCTCGGTCGCAAGCCACCATGACCCGGACGGCGTCCCGTACGCAAACACGGGCACGCCACTGTCGGTCACCTCACCTGGAGCGCCTGGCGGGAGCGAGCCGGTTCCTGCGTACGCGCTCCTGGAACTTGGTGAGCCGCGGCAGCCGTTCGCGCTGCTCCTGGGAGGTGCGGTCCAGCTCCTCCAGGAGCCGCCGCGAGCGGTGCTCGGTGTCCAGCTCGTCGAGGATGCGGTTGACCTCGGTCAGCACCGCCCCGTGCAGCTGCCACTGGCGGGCGTCGCGCTGCACCTCCTCCAGGAGCAGCTGGGCGAGCTTGTCGCGGGTGGCCGCGGCCTGCCGCAGCTCGGAGGCGAGCCGCTCCTCGGCCGACTCGGCGCTCTGGCTGACATGGGCGGTGACCAGCACCGCGAAGCTGACGATGGCGTCCGCGATCTCGGACAGCAACTGGTCCACGGCGGCGCCCGACTGCGCGCCGAACAGCGGCTCGGGGTCGCGTTCCTTGGCGAGGTCGGCGAAGGTGCGGGCGAGGACCCGCAGCACGACCGTGCAGATCTCCAGCGTGTCCAGGCCGGTGCGCAGCACCACCCGGTGCAGCAGCCCCTCACGGACGCGCGGATTGAGCCGCAGGCTGTCCTCGGCCTGCCGCAGCGCGGCGTCCACCTCGACGATGTCGTGGTCGAGCTGGCGTGCCTCGTGCAGCCGCTGCCTCGCGCGCTCCACGGGGGTGCGGCCCGCGGCCTCCTCGCCCATGCGCAGCATCAACTGCCGTACCCGGCGGGCCAGCCCCTCGATCGACTCGCCCGCCTCGTCCACCCACACCGGCGGCGCGAACAGCAGGTTGAAGCCGAGGCCGACGACCGCCCCGATCAGGGTCTCCAGCACTCGCGCCCACGCGGTGTCCCCGACCGTCGTCACCCCGAGGACCAGCATCGCGCTGATCGCCACCTCGGGCACGTACTCGTCGACCTTCACCAGATGCCCCACCGCCAGCGAGGCCAGGATCAGCAGCGCGAGGCTCCACCACGTCAGGCCGACCAGCAGGCTGAAGGCGATGGCGACCAGCACACCGGCCACCACGGAGTTGACCCGGCGGATGCCGTTGGTGAGCGTCGCGTAGAGGGTGACCTGGACGACCAGCAGCGCGGTCAGGGGCGCGGTGAGCGGGGCCGGCTCCGGGCTCAGGCGCAGCGCGATGACGTACGCGATCGTCGCCGCGGCAGCGGACCGCAGCGCATGGACGACCGCGGGGTCCCTGCGGCGCTTCACGAAGCGCACCAGGGACGTCATCCACTCACGTACATCCAGCATCCTCAGGCTGTTCCTCTTCCACATGTGCGGGGTGGTACCCATTGCGGACCGTAGCTGTCCGCAAGGATGCCTAGATTGTTGGTACCAGCAGGTCGGCGGCAAGAGGGGAGACCAGTGATGGCGGACACCCGAGGGTTCGAGGTTCTCACAGGTGCGCACGACTATCTCCGTGAGGTGGTCGCGGGGGTGCCGGCGGGGGCCTGGGGAGCGGCGACGCCGTGCAGCGAGTGGACGGCACGCCAGGTGCTCAACCACGCGCGGATCGACCAGCAGGGCTACGGTCTCGCGATCACCGGCGGGCGCCCCGACTCCGACCCCTTCCACCCCGAGGACGCCCTCGCCGCGGACCCGTCCGCGCAGCTCGACGAGGTGCTGCGGATGGTGGCGGCCGCGTACGCGGGGCTGCCCGCGGACAGCGAGGCGGTGCCCACGCCCCTCGGCCCGCTGCCCCTGCCGTTCGCCGCCGCGGCGGCCGCGATGGACGCGGCCGTGCACGCCTGGGACATCGCCGTCGCGACGGGCCAGGACCTACCGCTCACGGAGGAGCTGGCCGAGGGCATCCGGCCGCTCGCGGACCACCTCGTGGACCATCTCCGCGACTCCTACCAGGTGTTCGCCCCCGCCCGGCAGGTGCCGGCCGGCGCCGGCCAGGCCGAGTCCCTGCTCGCCTTCCTCGGCCGCGACCCGCACTGGAAGCCCTGAACCCCCGAGGTCAGGCGCTGCCGACGGCCCGGCTGCGGGACCGGTAGCCGGCGATCTTCGCGAGGTTGCCGCACCGCTCCATCGAGCACCAACGCCGCCGCCGGGCCTGGGAGTCGTCGAGGAACAGCAGGGAACACTCCGGGTTCTCGCACTCCTTGACCCGCGCCATCAGCGGCCCGCTCGCCAGCAGTACGGCGTCCCGCGCGACGGTGGCCAGGGCCGCGCGCGCGGGATGCCTCGCCGTCCAGCGCACCGCGCCCCACTGGGGGGCCAGATCCGGGCGCGCCGCCGTGGCGTTGATCAGCTCGACGTCGGCCGCGTCCGGCGCCTGCCCCGCCATGGCGGCCCGCACGAAGCGATGGACGGCCTCGCGCAGCAGCCGGGCGTCCGCGAGATCCCGCGCGCTCACCCGCACCGGCTCCTCGCCCGCGGCCAGCTCCGCCTGGGTCAGCCAGCGCGCCAGGGCGGCGGTGTCCGGCAGCCGCTCCTTGGGCGTGGCGTGCCGTTTGCCGAGCGTGGCGACGAAGTTCAGACAGGGGCGGCCCCCGATGAACGGGAAGACGAGATCGGGGTCGGGGCTGTGGGCGGTCACGACGTCGAGCCTACCCGCAGCGGACCAGCCCTTGACACCCCTTGAACCAGTGTCGCAGGGTGACACCTGTTCAAGTGGTGTCAGCGACGTGTGAAAGCGGTGGGGTATGCGTGCGGTGCGGATCGACGAGTTCGGCGGGCCCGAGGTGCTGGTCGAGGTCGAGGTGCCGGAGCCGGTGCCGGGACCGGGGGAGGTGCTCGTACGGGTCGCGGCGGCCGGCGTGAACCGCGCCGACGCCCTCGTGAGGCGGGGTGTCTACCATCGCGCCGGCAAGCCCCCGCTGATTCCGGGCGCCGAGGCGTCCGGTGTGATCGCCGAGGTGGGGGAGGGGGTGGAGGGGCTCGCGGTCGGGCAGCGGGTCGTCGCCCTGGACGCCGGGAAGTCCCCCGGCTTCTATGCCGAGTTGGCTGTGGTGCCCGCCACCCAGGTGGTCGTGCTGCCCGACGGCGTGGGCCTGGTCGAGGCGGCCGCGCTGCCCGTCGCGTGGCTCTCCGCCTGGTACTGCGTACGGCATCTCGCCCAGGTCGGCAAGGGCGACACCGTGGTGGTGAAGGCGGCGGCGAGCGGGGTCGGTACCGCGGCCGTGCAGATCGCCGCCGACGCGGGGGCCCGGGTGATCGCGCTCGCCGGATCGGCCGAGAAGGCCGCCTGGGCGGCGGAGTTCGGGGCGGACGCCGTCGTCGACACCTCCGTGCACCCCGGTGACGCCGAGGTCGAGGAGGTGCTGCGGCTGACCGACGGGCGCGGTGCCGAGGTCGTCCTCGACACCGTCGGGGGCGCGTCCTTCGGCCGGAGTCTGCGCCAGGTCGCGCAGGGCGGCCGGGTCGTCGCGCTCGCCAACGTGGCGCTGGAGCCCAGCACGATCGACACCCGCGACTTCTACCCGAAGAACGTGACGATCCACGGCTTCCAGCTCACCAACCGGCAGTTGCAGGGCTACGACCCCCGGGCCGACCTGCGGGAACTGGCCGACCGGGTCGCCGCGGGCGTCTACCGCGTGCCGGTCGAGACGGTGCTGCCGCTCGCGCAGGCGCGCGCGGCGCACGAGCGGCTGGAGAACAGGGCGAACCGCGGCAAGATCGTGCTGGCCGTGGGCGCCCTGGACTGAGTCAGGCGTCCAGTTTGTCGAGGAAGGCGGACAGATTGCCCGTGGTGCGGGCGATCTGCTCCTCCAGCGTCAGGCTCTCCTCGATCCGCAGCGTGCTCTGCGGCACCTTCTTGCCCCGGACGTAGAGCGAACAGGCCAGGTCGGAGCACATGTACAGGCCGACCGAGTTGCCGTCGCGGCCGGCCGCGCCCGCCTTGCGGGCGGTCATCAGCGCGACGCCGCCGCCCGGGTGGGTCGTCAGGCACAGCGAGCACATGCTGCGGTGCAGGAAGCCGCGGTGCGCGGACGCGAGCCGCATGCTCAGGGCGACGGGCCGCCCTCGCCGCTCGGTGACCAGGTAACTGCGGTCCGGCGCTCCGGGATCTCGCCAGCCGAGGAAGTCCAGGTCGTCCCAAGGGCGTTCGTCGAGATCGCGCGGCACGGCCAGGCGCTTGGCCTCTCCTTTGGAGCAGTTGACGAAAGCATTGCGGATGTCGTGCTCGGTCAGTGATCTCATGGAAGAGCCTCCTTGGGAGTCTTGCTTTAGGTGAAATGTGGGGGCGAATTGCCTAGTGACCCTAGGTTCTGCCAGGGTAGTCGACCCCACCGAGGAGGAGCCAGTGAATTTCGAGGGCGTTCGGTCACCCCGGGCGCGGGCGGCGCTGCGGCACGTGGCGGCACTGTCGTCGGGGCCGGCCGTCGACCCCGACGTACGCATCACGCTGAACTTCCACCCCGACCGGCTGACCGGCGGGCTGCCCATCCTGGAGGCGCTGCTGCGGGACGGCACCTACCACTCCCAGTTCGTGACGGGCACGAGCAACGGCGGCCTGACTGCGCACCCCGGCGGCGACCGCTGGCGCTGGGAGAGCCGCATCTTCGGCGGCGCCTACGACGAGGCCGCGCCGCACGACCGGCCCGTGTACGGCGCGCTGAACTTTCGCCGGCAGGTCGTCGGCGCGGCCCCGCGGTTCGGCTCCTCGCACTTCCGGCTGACCGGCGCCGCGCTGCCCCGGGCCACCTTCTGCTACCCCGACAGTGCCGCCGAGCCCGCCCACTTCGGTGTGGCCGCCGGGATGTCCCTGATCGCCCTGGCCGAGGCGGACGACCAGGACGCCCTCAACGACTACATCGAGGCCCAGATCCACGGCGGCGTCACCCTCGCCGGGGACGTGGAGGCGCTAGTGCTGGACGCCTGCTACCGCGGCACGCCCGTCGAGGCGGCGGCCCGGCTGCTGCCCTGCCCCGTCGAGTGGCACCCCGGATACCGGCTGAGCGTGCCGGAGCTGCGCCGGCGCGCGCATTACCGGGGTGAGGAGTACGCGGAACTGGGCGCCCGGATCGCCGAGGGCGGCCACATCGACCCGAGGCTCATCGGCGACGCCGCCCGCACCGGCGGCCACGACCTCCAGGACCTGAAGATGGTCTGGCACACCCTCGCCCGCTACGGCGCCCCGGAGGGTGCGGGCACCGCCAGCGGCGTCGGTGACGACCGCGCGTCGGCCGGCCACACCCCGGACGGCACCACCCCGGAGGCCCCCGTCATAGTTCACATCGTGAATTAAGAGGGTGGGGAAAGTCGCCTTCCGTGCCCCCGCAGCGGTATGTTGCAGGTCGGACAGGGGTCGGAGGGGAGCCACATGGCGGGGCGGAACGGGCGTACGGTACGCGATCTGAGGCGGGCCAACCGGACAGCCGTGCTGCAACGGCTCTACTTCGACGGGCCCCTCAGCCGCTTCGAACTCGGCCCGGCGACCGGCCTCAGCTCCGGCTCGGTCAGCAACGTCGTCGCCGATCTCGTCGCCGACGGCCTGCTGGAGGAGGCGGGCAGCGTCGACTCCGACGGCGGCCGCCCCCGCACCCTGCTGCGCGTGGCCCCCGGCAGCGGCCACATGATCGGCGTCGACGTCGGCGAGACCCGGGTCCGCGTCGAGCTGTTCGACCTGACCCTCACCGAACTGGCCCGCGCCGAACGGCCGTTGACCCAGCAGCGCTACGACGTCGAGGTCATCGTCGGCCACATCCGCGACGGCGTCGCCGAGGTCCTCGCCGACGCGGGCATCGCCCCCGAGCAGCTCCTCGGCGTCGGCATCGGTGTCCCCGGCATCGTGGAGCGCACCCCGGAGCGCGGAGCGGTGGTGCACGGCCAGACCATCGGCTGGGACGCGGTCCCGCTGGAGGCACTGCTGCGCTCGACCTCCCGACTCCCCGACACCGTCCGCTACTTCATCGACAACGGCGCCAAGACCCTCGGCCAGGCCGAGATGTGGTTCGGCGGCGGACGCGGCGCGCACAACGCGGTCGTCGTCCTCTTCGGCTCCGGCGTCGGCGCCTGCCTGGTCACGCCCGAGGTGGAGAACGGCCGGGCGGTCGAGTGGGGGCATCTGACGGTACGGGTGCGGGGCCGCCGCTGCCGGTGCGGCGCGCTCGGCTGCCTGGAGGCGTACGCGGGCGCCGAGTCGCTGCTCGACCGCTGGCGCGAGGAGGGCGGCCGGCCCCCCGAGGGCACCGACGAGGAGACGGCACTGACCGCGATGCTCGCCGCCGCCTACCCGGCCGACGACAGCGCCGCCGACCCGGTCGCGCTGGCCGTGCTGGAGGAGACCGCCGAGTACCTGGGCGCGGGCCTGTCCGACCTGATCAACCTCTTCCAGCCCGAGCGCATCCTCATCGGCGGCTGGGCGGGCCTCCAGCTGGGCACCCGCTTCCTGCCCGCCGTGCGCCGCCACGCGGCCTCGTACGCCCTGCGGCACCCGGCCGAGAAGGTCACCATCGACCTCGGCCGGCTCGGCCCCGACGCGGTCACCGTCGGCGCCGCGATCCTGCCGCTGGCGGACTTCTTCGCCCGCGGCGGGCGCCGCCCCGAACCCGCCCCCGAGGGCCCGCACCCCGCCTGGCGCACGGCCCTGGAGGAGCGGAGTCCGCACTGACGGCCCGTACGCCGGTCACCTGGGGGAGCTGCCCCGCACTGAGGCCCGCGGGCCGGTCACCGGGTTTCACCGGCGACCGGCGGAGGTACTCGCGTGTCTCCGTACGACGCGAAGGGAGGACGCCATGGCCGACAAGCACCGCCGAGGTCCGGACGGCGAACCCGTCCCGAGGGATCTGCCGGACCAGGTGGCCGGTGAGGGCGAGGACCGCTGGGACGCGACCCCCGACCTGTCCGACGAGGACGAACCCGCCACCGACGTCCCCGACACGGACGAGGCGGGCACGGGCCGCCAGGGCGCCCCGCACTCCACCAACGTCCACCCCGAGCATCCGGAACCGCAGGAGCCCTCGGGCTGAGGGCGGCCGTCAGCCCGTGCGGGGCGGGTACGGGCTCAGCCCGCCTTGCGCCCCCGCATCGGCTCCGTGCCCGCGCCGGCTCCCTGCTGGAGCCCCTTCAGGAACTCCTCCAGCACCTCGGTCGCCGTGTGGTCCGGGCGCCAGCGGAGTTCTGTGCGGGCGCGGGTGCAGTCCATCAGGGGCAGGCGCAGGACCGCGTCGAAGAGGTGCGGGGAGGCGGGCAGCAGGTGCAGGCCCCAGGCCGCGGCGATCGCCGAGCGGGCCGCGGTGCGGGGCAGGCGGACCGGGCGGGCGCCGAGCAGCTCGCCCAGCAGCTCCGCGTCCACCAGCGGCTCCGCCGCGAGGTTGAAGGCGCCTCGGGCCTCTGAGCGCAGGGCGAGCCGGTACGCCTTGGCCGCGTCGTCCGTGTGCAGGGCCTGCACCCGCAGGCCCGGGATGTCCGGCAGGAACGGCAGCAGCTCCGGGCGGACCAGCGGCCCGGGCAGGAAACGGCCGCCGAAGATGCGGCGCTGCTCGCTCGCCGACTCCCGTTTGAACAGGAACGCCGGCCGCATCCGCACCACCCGCACCTCCGGGTGGTCGCGCTCGAACGTGTCCAGGGCCCGCTCCAGATAGGCCTTCTCCCGGCAGTACGCGGCGTCCGGCCAGCCGTGCGTCGGCCACGACTCGTCCACGGCCTCGTCCTTCGGACCCGGCGAGTACGCACCGACCGACGACGTGTGCACCAGCGTCGGCACCTTGGCCGCGGCCACCGCCTCGAACACCCGGATGGACCCCAGGACGTTGGTGCGCCAGGTCGCCGCCGGATCGTGCGTCGGCTGGAACGCCCAGGCCAGATGCACCACGGCGGACGCACCGGTGAACTCCGCCGCCAGATCCGTCTCCTCGGCGGACAGGTCGACCGTGACCCAGTCCGTCTTCGGCGGCGACCACTCAGGGGCCCGACGCGCCAGCCCCACCACGGAACCGACGTCCGGATCCTCCGACAGGAGCCGCACCACACTGGTGCCGACGTTGCCGGTGGCGCCCGTGACGACGATCCTGCTGCCCGTTGTGCTGCTCACCTTCGGCTCCTCTCGGGCCTGCGCTGCGGGGGAGCACCCGAGTACCCGGGCAGCCGCACCCGACGCGCTCATGCGCCAATGGCATGCTTCATACGATGAACGCATGAGGCCGGGTAGGGTTGGCGGGGTGGGACTGTCCTTGGGAGAACGGGTGAGGTCGTCGGTGGCCGCGTTGATGCACGCGACGGGTGAGTCACAGGCGGACGTCGCCGTCGCGCTCGGCGTGAGCCAGGCCCAGGTGAGCCGCCGCCAGTCCGGCAGCGCCGCCTGGAGCCTGGCCGACTGCGACGCGCTCGCCGCGCACTTCGGCATCGACGTCCTCGACCTCCTCGCCGGACCCACCCGGGCCTGCGAGACCCTGCCCGTACGCAAGCGCCGCGCCGGTGGCCCGAGGGCGGTGGCCCGATGACGGACTTCGACGCGATCGACGCCCTGCTGGCCGGCGCCCGCCAGGAAGTGCCGCTGCCGCCGGTCGACGTACGGCGCGCCCTGCGCGAAGGCCTCAGCCTCTCCCGCGCCCAGGTGGCCCAGGCCCTCGGGGTGAGCCCCTCGACCGTCGGCGGCTGGGAGGCGGGGCGGGACCCGAGCGGGGAGGTGCGCGAGAAGTACGCGTACTTCCTGGAAGGTGCCCAGGCCAAGCTGGCGGACCGGTCGGAGGAGGCGGCGGCCGAGGAGGACGTGGAGCCCGCGACCGCCGAGGACGAGACGGGCGAGTCCGACGACGTCGAGTCCGACGAGGTCGAGGCCCTCGCCGCGCCCCGGCCCTGCGTTCTGTGCGGCACGCCCGCCCACCAAGAGGTCGCCGGATTCCCGCAGCATCTCGATCCGGCCGACTGCGGTACGACGACACCGGCGGCGCCCGCTCCGGAACCCGAGCCGGAGAAAGAGCCCGCCCAAGCCACCGAGCCCGCTCACGCCGCCAAACCTGCTTACGCCGCCAAGCCCGCCCACGCCACCAAGCCAGCCCACGCCGCCAAGCCCGTCCGCGTCGTCCCCGTAGGACGCCGTATGCAGGCCGCCTCCCAGGAACCCGACCTCATCGCCTCCGCCGTCGCGGGCGCCCTCGCCCAGCACGGCGGGGACCTGGAGGCCGCGACCGCGGCGCTGGTGAAGAAGGCCATCCCGGACGCCATGGCGCTGCTGGACGAGACCCGCAAGGGCGGCCGGTACGACGTCGTCGCGCACCCCTGGATCCCGGACATCCTGCGCAAGCAGACCGCCCGGGGCGCCGACCGCATCTGGGAGGCCCGCCCCAAGTGGGCCCGCACCGAACTCCCCCCGGGCCTGCACGAGGTGACCGCGCTCGACATCAACGGCGCGTACCTGTCGGCGCTCAAGACCCATCTGCCGATCGGCCAGTTGGAGCACTCCACCGGCTTCGACCACGACCGCCGCCGCGCGGGCGTCCATCTGATCACCCCGCCGGCCTGGGACCACGAGGCCGAGCTGCCGAACCCGATCGGCAACCGCGACGAGCCCGGCCCGCTCTGGGTCACCGAACCGACCCTGCGGCTGCTGCTGCGCCTGTCGGGGCCGAAGTACGGGCTGTGCGACCCGCCGGAGATCCACGAGTCGTTCACCTCGGGCGCCACCGAGGGCCTGCTGGAGAAGTTCCGGGTCGCGTTGAAGGAGGCCCGGGACCGGGCGATCGCCGAGGGCGACGACGTGACGCTGGAGTACGTGAAGGCGATGTACTCCAAGTTCGTCTCCACCATGGGGGAGTCGAACTACAACCGGGAGCTGTACCGCCCCGACTGGATGCACCTCATCCGCTCGCAGGCCTTCGCCAACCTCTGGATGAAGGCGTTCAAGGCCCACGAGGAGGGCCTCACGGTCGTCCGCGCCATGGGCACCGACGAGCTCCATGTGATCGGTGACTGGCGGCGGGTCTTCCCGGAGGGCCGCGGGGTCTCCGAGGTGAAGGTCAAGGACACGTACACCGTCGGCGAGGAACCCGACCCCGCGGCCGCGGGAGAGGACGACTGAGGTTGCCTAGAAGGCGTTCACGCCCGTCAGCTCCGCCGACAGCTCCCACAGGCGCGCCGCCTGCTCCGGGTCGGTCGCCCAGGCCTTGACGCCGCCGCTCACATCGCCGTCGACGGCGGGCTCGGCGATGTCGCAGTCCTCCAGGTAGACCCCGCCCATGCCGTCCAGCTGCGGCGACGTCGCCGCCCACACCTGGGTGGCCGCGCCCTGCTCCGGGGTCTTGAAGGAGCCGGGGTTGAGGAGGGTGCCGTCCTCGTCGATCCAGCCGCGCTCGATCATCTCCTCCTTGGGGATGTGGCGCTGGAGCGGGGTGTGGATGCCGCCCGGGTGGAGGGAGAAGGCGCGCACGCCCTGGTCGGCGCCGAGCCGGTCGAGGTGGACGGCGAACAGGACGTTCGCGGTCTTCGCCTGGCCGTACGCCTCCCACTTGTCGTAGCCCTGCCGCCAGTGGACGTCGTCCCAGCGCATCCCGGAGAAGTGGTGGGCGCGCGAGGACACCGAGACCACGCGGGCGCCGCCGGGCGCGATCGCCGGCCACAGCCGGTTGACGAGGGCGAAGTGACCGAGGTGGTTGGTGGCGAACTGGGCCTCCCAGCCGGGGCCGACCCGGGTCTCGGGGCAGGCCATGATCCCGGCGTTGTCGATCATCAGGTCGATGGTGCGGCCGGAGGCGAGGAAGCGTTCGGCGAAGGCGCGGACGCTGTCCAGGTCGCCGAGGTCGAGCGTGTCCACCTCGGCGCCGTCGATGACCGCCAGGGCCTCACGGGCGGTGTCGGGGCGGCGGGCCGGGACGACCACGCGGGCGCCCGCCTTGGTGAGCGCACGGGTGGTCTCCAGGCCGAGTCCCGAGTAGCCGCCGGTGACGACCGCGAGCTTCCCGGAGAGGTCGATGCCGGCGAGGACGTCGTCGGCCGTGCTGTGGGCGTCGTATCCCGAACCGATCTTGTGCTGTGCAGTGCTCATGCTCGGAACGCTACGAATTGGAGTGCGCTCGAAGTCAAGCGCGCGCCGGACCGGTACGGGCATCGGGCAAGAGGAAGCCCCGACCGGACGGGGGAATCACGGTCGGGGCGGTCTGTGGTGGGCACGGACGGTGGTCGCCTCTCGGCGAAAGGCTCCACAGGGCTTCAGCCGAACGATCGTCCCTGTGGGCAAAAGGTGAGGCCCGGGGACACTGTCCCGTCCGTACCCACGTGTCGTTCAACGGGCAACCACCCTTGGGTGTTCCCCGGGCTGTCGCGTTATGGCGTGAGGTGCGTCACTGGCCGAACGGGAGTCAGGCGAACGGGCTGTCCGCCAGCGAGGAGAGCAGGTCGGCGGGGTCGTCGTAGACCGCCTCCGCGCCCGCCCCGACGAGGTCGGCGCGCGGGATGCCGCCGCACAGGACGCCCACGCAGCGCACCCCGGCCCGGCTGCCCGCCTGCATGTCCCAGACCGTGTCGCCGACGAAGACCGCCCGCTCGGCGGGGACGCCCGCCAGTTCCAGGGCGTGCTCGACCGGTTCCGGGGCGGGTTTGCCCTCGGTGACGTCGTCGGCGCTGGCGGTCGCCTTGATCGCGTCGTCCGCGCCGATCGCGCGGCGCAGCGCGGACAGCTCCGCACCGCCGGCCGAGGTCGCGAGCACCACCGTCCAGCCGTCGTGGTCCAGGCGCCGCAGCAGCCGTCCGGCGTCCCGCAGCGCGGGCAGCCGGTCGAAGTACTGGCCGTAGAGGGCCTTGTGCGCGGCACTGAGCTGCTCGTCCTGGTCCTTGTCCCGGTCGTCGCCGAGCAGATGCGCGATCAGATCCTCGGAGCCGAGCCCCACCGCACGGTGCACGGCGTGCATCGGCACCTGGTGTCCCGCCTGGCGGAAGGCCTCCCACCAGGTCGTCACATGCAGATGGTTGGTGTCGACGAGTGTGCCGTCGACGTCGAACACGGCCGCCCGTTCCATGCGCCCCGTCCTTTCCTCGCTTCACCGCACGGGTACCACCTCACGAGCCGATCACTCGGGACGGCGTCCGGCGCTCCCGGGTCCAGGCCAGCAGCTCCTCCAGCGACCATGTGGTGATCACCCGTTCGGCGGGCACCTCGCACTCCTCGGCGCGGGCGCAGCCGAGGATCTGCCAGTCGAGCTGCCCGGGTGCGTGCGCGTCGGTGTCGATCGAGAAGAGCGTGCCCGCGGCCACGGCCCGGCGCAGCAGCCGGCGGGGCGGGTCGAGCCGCTCAGGCCTGCTGTTGATCTCCACCGCCGTACCGGACTCCGCGCACGCGGCGAACACCTCGTCCGCGTCGAACTCCGACTCCGGCCGCCCGCGCCCGGTGACCAGGCGTCCGGTGCAGTGCCCGAGGACGTCCGCGTGCGGATTGCGTACGGCGGCCACCATGCGGCGGGTCATCGAGCGGGCGTCCATGCGCAGCTTGGAGTGCACGGAGACCACGACCACGTCGAGCCGCTCCAGCAGCTCCTCCTCCTGGTCGAGCGAGCCGTCGTCGAGGATGTCGCACTCGATGCCGGTGAGCAGCCGGAACGGCGCCCAGCTCGCGTTCAGCTCCGCCACCACGTCCAGCTGCTCGCGCAGCCGCTCGGGGGAGAGGCCGCGGGCCACGGTGAGGCGCGGGGAGTGGTCGGTGAGCACGGCCCACTCGTGGCCCAGCTCCGCCGCCGTCCGGCCCATCTCCTCGATCGGGCTGCCCCCGTCCGACCAGTCGGAGTGGAGATGGCAGTCGCCGCGCAGCTGGGCCCGCAGCTCCTCGCCGCCCCGGACGGCCGGCCGTTTCGCCGCCTCGTCCTCCAGTTTCTGGAGGTATCCGGGCACCCGCCCGGCCAGCGCCTCGACCGCCACCTGCGCGGTCTTCGGGCCGACTCCCTTCAGCGCCTCCAGCGTCCCCGCGGCCGCCCGCTCGCGCAGCTCCGCCTCGGGCAGGCCGGCCAGCACCCGGGCGGCCGTACGGAAGGCACGCACCCGGTACGAGGGCGCGAGGGACCGCTCCAGCAGGAAGGCGATCCGGTCCAGCGCCGCCACGGGCTCCATCGCCACCTCCTCGGCCGCGGTCCCTTCCAGGGTTCCCCGGCCCGCAGGAGAGCGCACGGCGAGCCCTTCGGGACATCCAGGACAACTCGTACGGATCCCGTACGGTTCGCCGATCCGGAATGCGTTCTACGCTCTATTGCATGACCGAAGTCGCGAGCCCGCACATCTCCCATCCGCGGATCCTGGTGCTCGGGGTCCAGCCCGGAACGCCGCCGTTCCGCATCGTGGAGATCGACGGAGAAGTGGTCGGTGAGGCGAAGACCGTCACCGACGTCCTGGAGGCCGCCGCCGCGTTCGGCATCACGGTCCACGACCTGGACGACCCGGACGTGGTCCGCTGGGTGGGCGGCGACAAGTTCACCTGGACCCGGCACCGGCCCTGACGGTCAGCCGACCGTCCATTTCTGGTTGGCGCCGCCGGTGCAGGTCCAGATCTGCAGCCGGGTGCCGTTGGCCGAGCTGTTGCCGGTCACGTCCAGGCACTTGTCGGCCTGCGGGTTGACGATGTCGTGCGCGGCGGTGACGGTCCAGCGCTGGGCGGCGGTGCCGTTGCAGTCGTAGAGCTGTACGGCGGTCCCGTCCGCGGTGCCGCCGCCCGTCACGTCCAGGCACTTGCCGAGCGCGCGGAGCGTGCCGTCGGCGCCGGCGGTCCACTGCTGGGCGGCGGTGCCGTTGCAGTCGTAGAGCTGTACGGGGGTGCCGTTGGCGGGGTTCGCGCCGGCGACGTCGACGCACTTGCCGGCGAGGCCCCTGATCGCGGCGCCGGTGGCGGTGTCGCCGGTGGTCACCGAGACGTGGTCCACCACCAGCTGCTGCGGGAAGGCGGTGGAGCCGTCGGGGTCGCCGGGCCAGTAGCCGCCGACCGCGAGGTTCAGGATCAGGAAGAACGGCTTGTTGAACACCCAGGTGCGGCCCCCCAGGTCGGCCGGGGTGCGCCGCTGGTAGACGGTGCCGTCCACGGACCAGGTGATCGAGTCCGGTGCCCAGTCGACGGCGAAGGTGTGGAAGGCGTCCGCGAAGGCCTGCCCGCCCGGGAGGGAGTACGCGGCGCCGATGCCGCCCGAGCCGGAGTAGCCGGGGCCGTGGATCGTGCCGTGCACGGTGGCGGGCTCGAAGCCGACGTTCTCCATGACGTCGATCTCGCCGGAGTCCGGCCAGTTGACCGGGGTGCCGAGCATCCAGAACGCCGGCCACATGCCCTGCCCGCGCGGGATCTTCATGCGCGCCTCGACGTGCCCGTACTGCGCGGTGAACTTCCCCGAGGTGTTCAGCCGGGCCGAGGTGTACTGGCAGGTGCCGTACCAGCACTGGTAGTTGGCGGGGTTCTCGCGGCGGGCCGTGATGACCAGATGGCCCTGGCCGTCGAGGGCCGCGTTCCGGTTGCCCGCCGTGTAGTACTGCCGTTCGTGGTTGTTGACGTTGTCGCCGGTCTCGATCTGCCACTTCGAGGTGTCGACGGAAGCGCCGGCGGGGCCGTCGAAGGTGTCGGAGAAGACCACCGCCGCGGCTGCCGCGGCCGGCTCCTCCGTGCGCGCCTGCGCGGTGGCGGCGGAGGCCATGAGGACGGCTGACAGGGTGGCGAGCAGGCACTTCCGGAGCAGGCGTGGGGCTGCCACGGCTCTCCCTTCAGAGGTGGGGGTGAAGGCGTCGCCTCTTGATTTAAGAAGTGAGATAAGAGCCCGTCAATACCTTGGTACGGACCAGGAGTTGAAAGGTGTGGCCCCCGTTGCCGGGACACTTCGGCCGGCGCCGAAGCCTCCGGTTCCTAAGATCGCCCCATGGAAGGCCTCGGAGAGATACTCGCCGTCCTCGCCGCGGGCGTCGGCGCCGGTGCCGTCAACGCCGCCGTCGGGTCGGGCACGCTCATCAGTTTCCCGGTGCTGCTCGCGACCGGCCTGCCCCCGGTGACCGCCACCGTCTCCAACGCGCTCGGCCTGGTCCCCGGCTCGATCAGCGCCGCCATCGGATACCGCAGGGAACTCGCCGGACAGCGCGGCCGGGTGCTCAAGTGGAGCGCCGGCGCCGTGCTCGGCGGACTGACGGGGGCCATGCTGCTGCTGGTCCTGCCGGCCGCGGCGTTCGAGACGATCGTGCCCGTGCTGGTGGGCCTCGCGCTCGTGCTGGTCGCCCTCCAGCCGCTGATCGGCCGACAGCTCCGCGACCGCCGCGCCCGCACCGGCCGGACCGCGGTGCGGGCCGACGGCGGTCCGCCGCTGCTCGTCGGGCTGACCCTGGCGAGTGTCTACGGCGGCTACTTCTCCGCCGCCCAGGGGATCATCTACGTCTCCCTGATGGGCCTGCGCCTCGACGACGGTCTGCAACGCCTCAACGCCGTCAAGAACGTCCTCGTCGCCCTGGTGAACACCGTCGCCGCGCTCTTCTTCCTCTTCGCCGCCGACTTCGACTGGACGGCCGTCGCGCTGCTCGCGGTCGGGTCCGCCGCCGGCGGTCAGATCGGGGCCGCGGCAGGCCGCCGGTTGCGTCCGGCGGTCCTGCGCACCCTCATCGTGGTGGTCGGCACCGTGGCCATCGTCCAGCTGTCGACGCGCTGACCCTCAGCGGTGCACCGCCCGGCTCAGCCGCCGCCCCAGCAGCAGATACCCGATCAGCGCGCCGGTGGTGTTCAGGATGACGTCGTCGATGTCGAAGGCCCGCCCCGTGATCAGCGCGCCCTGCGCGAACTCCACCATCAGCATCACGACGGCCGTCAGCAGCAGCACCCGCAGCACCCCGCGCGTCCGCGGCGCAACGATCGGCACCAGGACGCCGAACGGAACGCCCAGCAGCAGGTTGCCGCCGATCTGCTTGACGGCGTCCCGCAGTTCGGGCTGGTCGAGATAGGCCCGCAGGGAGCGGCCCGGGTGCAGATTGGTGTGGGTCAGCGCCTCCGACGCGGGCGACGGCTCCAGGGTCAGCCGGGCCAGCACCACCGCGAACGCGACCATGAAGGCGAACGCGGCCACCATCGCCACCAGGCGGCGGACGACCGCGAGGGGGCTGCGCCGCGGTTCGGCTGCCGGTTCGGGGTCGGGTTTGTCGGACTTGGAGGTGCGCAGGCGGAACGCGGAACGCGGACGTAGCGCTGCTCTGGCCATGCGATCCTCCAGTCTTCAACTTCCCTGTGTCGTAAGGCGATTACCCCCGAACCCGCCGAGAATGCGGTGCCGCCCGGTCCGGTCGTGGACGCCCGCGGTTTCCCTTCGTACGGGCGGGGCACTCCGGGCTGAGACCCGCGCGCGCCGCCGCCACCCGTCCCCGGGACGGTGTTTGGATGGCGCGCAAGCCGTGCCGGCAGGTCCCGAGGAGGTGGCGCATGAACCGGCGTACGACACTCCTCATCGCGGCCGAGGCCCTGGCCTGGTGGTGCGTGCTCGCCGCGCTGTGGCTGGTCCTCATCAGCACCGTGGACACCTTGGAACGCGTGGTCGGCGCGAGCGCCGCGGGCGTGGCGGCGCTCGCGGCCACCGCCGCCCGGCGGGTGGTGAGCGCCCGGTGAACGGCTGGATCCTCGCCGCGACCGTCGCGCTCGGCGCGGGCCTGGGCACCACCCTGTGGGGAGTCGCCACCGGCCCGCTGCGCCGCCGGGTGGTGGCCCAGAACATGTCGACCGCGCTGGCCTGCCCGGCCCTCCTGCTGCTCTCCCAGGGATACACCCGGCCGTCGTACGTCGATCTCGCCCTGGTGCTCGCGCTGCTCGGCCCCGTCGGCACCCTCGTCTTCGCCCGGCTGCTCGCCGGCGAACTGGCCGACGACCCGCCCCGCGCCTGGGGCGTGACCTGGGTGGTCGCCGGGTTCGGCGCCGTGGTCGTCGGGATCGTGTGCGCGGCCACCGGGCCGAGCCGGGCCATGGTGAAGCTCCTCGTGATCGGGGCGCTGCTGATCGCCGGCAACGTCGTCGCCTCCCGCGCGCTGTCCGGCGGGTTCCCCGGGGCCGGCCGTGGCTGACGCCGTGATCGCCGTCGTCCTCCTGCTGGTCGGCGCCACCGCCACCACGGCCGTCGCGGTCCGCGACCCGGAGCGCCAGGCGCTCGTGCTGTCCGTCCTCGGCGTCGTCCTCGCCGTGCTGTTCACCGTCCTCCAGGCGCCCGACGTGGGCCTGTCGCAGCTCGCCGTGGGCTCCGCGCTCACCCCGCTGTTGCTGCTGCTGACGGTCCGCAAGGTCAGACGGCGCGCCCGAGGCGAGGAGCGCCAGGAGTGAGCCGGCGCGCCCGGCTGTGGCTCGTGGCCGTCGGCGGCGGCGCCCTCGCCGCGCTGCTCGTGGCCGCCTGCCTCGATCTGCCGGCCTTCGGCGGCACCCGGCACCCGTACGGCGACCGGGCCGTGCGCGAGTCCCTCGCCCGGCACACCGCCAACACCATCGCCTCGATCAACTTCGACCAGCGGGCCTTCGACACCCTAGGCGAGATCAGCATCCTGTTCGCGGCCGTCCTCGGCTGTGTGGTCCTGCTGCGCCAGACCCGCGACGAACACCGCGCCCGCCCCGAACCCGAGCCTGTTGCCCTCCCGGTGCGCCGCTACGCCCTCGCCGTGCTCCCCGTCGCCCTGCTCACCGGCCTCTACGTCGTCGCCCACGGCCAGCTCAGCCCCGGCGGCGGCTTCCAGGGCGGCGTCGTCGCCGCGACCTCCCTGCACCTGCTCTACCTGGGCGCCGACTACCGCGCCCTGGAACGCATCCGCCCGGTCGGCCTCTACGAGGTCGGCGACGCGCTCGCCGTCTCCGCCTACCTCGTCACCGGCCTCGCGGGCCTGATCGGCGGCACCGCCTTCCTCGCCAACACGCTGCTGCCGTACGGCACCTTCAACACGCTGTCCTCCGGCGGCACCGTTCCGCTGCTGAACGCCGCCGTCGGCATGGAGGTCGCCTGCGCGGTCGTGGTGCTGCTCGCCCGCTTCCTGGACCAGGCCGTCGAGATCGAGAAGGGGAAGTGATGGGCGTCCTGCCGTACCTCGTCGCCGTGTGGATCTTCCTGGTCGGCTGCTACGGCCTCGCCACCAGCCGCAATCTGATCCACGCCGTCGGCTGTCTGTCCGTGTGCCAGTCCGCCACCTACGTCCTGCTGCTGGCCGTCGGCTACCGCGACGACGCGACCGCGCCGGTCTTCTCCGATGTGAAGCCCGGCTCCCGGCCGGTCGTCGACCCCGTCGTCCAGGCGCTGACCCTGACCGACGTCGTGGTCGGCGCCACCGTCACCGCGCTGCTGCTCGCCCTCGTCGTACAGGTCTCCAAGCGGCACGGCACGGTCGACCCCGACGCACTCTCGGAGCTGCGCGGCTGATGAACGACCTGCTGCCGCTCCTCGTCGCCGTCCCCCTGCTCGGGGCCGCCCTGCTGGTCGCCGGGGGCCGCCGGCTGCCCCGTGTCGTCGCCGAGTCCACCGGCTGCGCGGTGTCGGCGGGTACGGCCGCCCTCGCGATCGTGCTGCTGCTCGACTCCTCGCCGCCCATGGTCGAGTGGGCCGGCGGCTGGGTGCCCGTGAACGGCCAGAGCGTCGGCATCGTCCTCGTCGGCGACGGGCCCGGGCTCGGCATGGCCGCGCTCGCCTCGCTGCTCACCCTCGCGGCGCTCGCGTACTCCTGGCACTACTTCGACGAACCCCCGCGCCGGCACGCGGGCTCGTTCCCCGCGCTGATGCTGCTCTTCCAGGCCGGCATGTGCGGCTTCGCACTCGCGGGCGACCTGTTCAACGCCTTCGTGTGGTTCGAGCTGATGAGCGTGTGCGCCTACGCCCTCACCGGCCACCGGGTGGAGGAGGCCAAGGCGGTGCAGGGCGCCCTGACCTTCGCCGTCATCACCTCACTGGGCGGCTACGCCCTGCTGATGGGCATCGGGCTGCTGTACGCCCGCACCGGCGAGCTGGCGCTCACCCAGATCGGGCGCGGCCTCGACGCACACGGCCCGCCCGACGCGCTCGTCCTCGGCGCCTTCGTTCTCGTCCTCACCGCGCTGCTGGTGAAGGCCGCCGCCGTCCCCTTCCACTTCTGGCTCCCCGACGCCCACGCCGTCGCCCCCACCCCGGTGTGCATGCTGTTGTCCGGCGTCATGGTCGAACTCGGCACCTACGGCGTGTGGCGGGTGTACGGCACCGTGTTCTCCGGACCCGGCGGCGTCCCGGCCGCCGACCTGCACCGGCTGCTCGTCGTCCTCGGCGTGCTCACCGCCGCGGTCGGCGCCGTCATGTGCTGGTACCAGCGCCACATCAAACGCCTGCTCGCCTACTCGACCGTCGCCCACACCGGCCTGTTCCTCATCGGCATCGGCCTCCTCAAGCCCGAGGCCGACGACGGCGTCGCCCTGTACCTGCTCGGCCACGCCGGAGTGAAGGCCGCGCTGTTCGCCTGCACCGGCATCCTCCTCGACCGCTACGGCAGCGTCGACGAACACGCCCTGCACGGCAGAGCGCGCCAACTCCGTGGTGTCGCCGTGCTGTTCACCCTCGGAGCCCTCGGACTCGCCGGGCTGCCGCCCTTCGGCACGGCGCTCGGCAAGGCCGTCACCGAGGAGGCCGCGGGTGGCCCCCTCACCGTGCTCTACGTCGCCGCCAGCGCCGTCACGGCCGGTGCCGTCCTGCGCGTCGCCGCCCGCGTGTTCCTCGGGCTCGGGCCCAGGCCGTCCGACGACGGCGGCTACGAGACGACCGGCTCCGGCGAGGAGCCCGAGACGGGGCAACGGCTGCGCTGGGTCCCCGGCACGATGACGGCGGTCCCGGCGCTGCTGCTCGCCGGGTCGCTCACGGTCGGCGTGGCACCCGGCTTCGGCGACGTGGTCGCCCACGCCGTGAACGAAGCCGGGTCCGGCGGGGTCGTGGTGGCCCCGGTGCACTGGACGCCGCTCGGTGTCCTGCTGGGGGTCACCTCGACGCTGCTGGCCATGGGCCTGGCCGCGGTGGCGGTCACCCGCCCGAAGCTGCTCGCCGCCCCGGGCTGGGCGCTGCCGCTGCGCCGGCTGCAGTCCGGGCACATCGGGGACTACGTGGCCTGGCTGCTGGTCGGCGCCGGACTGCTCGGGGCGCTGGCCCTGCCGGGCATCCTGGCCTCCTGATCAGGCCTTGTAGGTGACCTTCACCTCCTTGAAGCCGAGCGAGCGCAGCAGACCTTCCAGCATGTCCGTGGTGTTCTTCTCGGCGCGCCCGGTCAGCGCGCTGTCCTTGGCCGCGTCGCGGATGTGCTTCACCGCGAGCTTCTGCACGGCCTGCTCGCTGTTGGGGTTGTCCGAGAACAGATCGCCCAGGCGGTCCAGGAAACCCCGCTGCTTCGACACCGCGTAGGAGCGGTCCGCGTCCAGGGCGGGCTTGCCGAGCTGCGCGTGCGGCAGCACCAGCGTGGCGGACGTACGGTCGTCATTGACCTGCACGTCGTTCTCGCCCACCTTGCCGAGGTCCACGAAGGCGTCGACGGTGCCCGCCCCGACGTACAGGGTGCGGGTGCCGCGGATCGCGTCGGGCAGGTACTTGGCGTCCTTCTCCAGGTCCACCACGACCTGGAAGTTGCCGGAGGCGGCGTCGTACCGGCTGATGTCCTGGATGGACTGGAGCAGAGCGGGCCCCGAACGGTCATGGGTCTCGGTGCCGAACAGGTCCTTGAGGCCCGGGAGCACGCTGAAGCGGATACCGGCGAAGAACACGACGAGCACCAGAACGACGGCACTCACCAGCTTCGCCCAGCCGGGCATGCGTTTGGACATGCGCCTGATGGGAGTCGTCATGCGACGGCCCTCCTTCCTCCTTCAACGAATGCCCCCCAAAGCCCTTGGCAGACCGGGGCGTTGGCCGATTGGCGCCGCTGACGGGGGCACGGGCGGCGCACTAGCGTGGAAAGCCGTCCCCATCGGCGCTTCTGGAGAACCGGATGAGTGCGCAGAGCGCGTCCCGGCCGTTACGTCCCATGCATCGCATCAGCCTTCCCGAGTCCGGGCCGCCCCGGCTCGTCACCCTCGCCACCGGCACCCCGGTGTGGCTCGTGACCCGGTACGCCGAGGTGCGCCAGGTGCTCATGGACCCCCGGTTCGACCGGCGGTCGCTGCACGCGGAGAACGCCCCTCCGCTGCTCGTCGTACCGAACCTGCTCGACGACCCCAATGGGCTGATCAACCAGGACGGCCCCGCCCACCAGCGGCTGCGCGGCACCGTCCAGCGGGCGTTCACCCCGCGGGCCATCGCCCGCTGGCGGCCCTGGGTGGGGTCCGTGGTGGCCTCGCTGCTCGACGACTTCGCGGCCCGGCCCCGACCCGCCGACATCGTCGAGGGGTTCACCCGGCCGCTGCCCGTGTCCGTGATCTGCCGGCTCATGGGGCTCGACCACCTGGACCGCGACCGCATCCGCCACTGGGCCGACCACGCCCTGTCCGGCGGGGCTCACACGGCCGAGGAGGTCGTGGCGGCGATGACCGAGTTCGGCGTCTTCGCCGCCGGACTGATCGCCGAGCGGCGCAAGGAGCCGGGCGACGACCTGGTCAGCGGCCTGGTCGCGGCCGGTGACGAACTGGGCATCGAGGAACGGCAGTTGATCACCCTCACGCTGGGGCTGGTGGTGGCCGGGCACGAGACCACCATGAGCGCCCTCGGCAACGCCGTCGTCTACCTCCTCACCGACGGACGCGACGGCTGGCCGCTGCTCGCCCGCGACGAGGAGGCGGCGGCGACCGCGGCCGAGCAGCTGCTGCGCACCGTGCCGCTCAGCGAGGGGCGGGTGCTGCCCGGTCTGATCCGGCGCGCGGTGGCGGACGTCGAGGTCGGCGGGGTGCTGATCCCCGCGGGCGGCGTGGTCGCCGTCCAGACCAACTCCGCCGGCCGCGACCCCGACGTCTTCCCACCGGGGCCGCCCGACCTGTCCGCGCCCCTCACCTCGCCCGGCATCGCCTTCGGCGCCGGACCCCACCACTGCCTCGGCGCCTGGCTGGCCCGGCTGGAACTCGAACTCGCCCTGCACCACCTGGCCGCCCGCTTCCCGGGGCTACGGGCCGAGTTCACGCCGGAGACGATCGAGTGGCGGGTGGGCCAGATGACCCGCAGCCCCTCGCGGCTGCCGGTGTCGTGGTGACAACGCCGGTCAGTGCGAGCGCAGTTCGCGGTCGCCCGACGTACGGGACCACCACATCCCCTCCCCGTGCGTGAGCCCCGGCAGTCGCAGCTCCATCTCGCGCACCCGCCGGGCCGGCAGCTCGCCGGTGATCACCCATGCCGTGCTGCCGCCGGTCGTGCCGGTGAACTCCGCTCCCAGCGAGGCGAGGTGCGCGGTCACCGGCGCCAACGCGTCGAGCGGGACCTCCGTCTCGAAGGCGTGGTACGGCTCGTACAGCCGCGTCCGTGCCCGCTCCAGGGCGCGGCGCAGCACGTACGGGGTGAGCGCGCGGAAGTCCCCGGCCGTGCTGAGCGGGGCGACGAAACCGGAGCGGATCAGGGTGACCCGGTAGTCCGTCACGGCCGCGCCGTTCAGTCCGGTGCGCATGCTCGTGTGCACGGTGTCCTCGACGGCCTGGTGGAAGGCCCGGGGGAGGGCGCCGAGTTCGGTCTCGTAGGTGAACACCCCGCCGGAGCCGCGCTCGCCCGGTGCCACGCGCACCCCGATCGTCGCCCAGTGACGGGTGCCGTCGAGCCAGGGATTTGCCTCCCAGGCCTCGCCGACCCCGCGCGGGCGCTCCAGGAACCGCACCCGGCCCGGTGCGAACTCCGCCTCGATGCCGTGGTCCTGGGCGAGGACGGCCGCCAGCACCTCCATCTGGACCTCGCCGTAGAGGAGCAGCGCGGTGCCGCCGTCGGCCGCCGGGCTGGCGTGGATCAGCGGGTCCTGGTCGGCCAGGACGAGCAGCGCGGAGCGGAGCCGGGCCGCCTGGTCGGGGCGTCGGGCGGTGACCATGGTCTCCAGGGTCGGCGGCGCGAACTGGGCCTCCTGCTCGGTGAGTTCACCCAGCCGGTCGCCCACGCGGACGCCCGCGAGGCCGGTCAGCGCCGCGATGTTCCCGGCGGTGAGGGGACCGCTGCCGCCGATGACGTCCAGGCGGGTCACCCGGCCGGAGACCTCCGCGGTGCGGCCGTCGGCGTCGCGCCGCAGCAGCGTGAGCTTCTGACGCTCCGTCACCTCACCGTCGTAGAGCCGGAGAAACGCCGTGCGCTCGCCACCGGGTCCGGGCCGGACGGCGAACACCGTGCCGCGCGGCGGGCCGCCCACGGCGGTCGGTGCCGGCGGGACGAGCCGGACCAGGGCGTCGACCAGGTCGCCGACGCCCTCGCCGCCGAGCGCGGAACCGAAGAGGACGGGGTGGAAGGTGCCGTCGGCGGTGTGTGCGGCGAGGGCCTTGTGCAGGTCGGCCGGGGTGGGCGCCGGGCCGTCGACGACCGCCGCGAGGATGTCCGGGTCGACGTCGGCGAGGGGCTCGGCCAGGGAGGCGAGCGGCACCGCGGTCACGCGGGCCCTCGGGGTGCCGATGTCCCGGACCGTGGTGAGCGGCGCGACGTGCGGCGTCAGCAGCCGCCGGACGTCGTCGAGCAGACCCTCCGCGCGGGCGCCCGCCCGGTCGACCTTGTTGACGAAGACGAGCGTGGGCAGCCGTAGTCGGCGCAGGGTGCGCATCAGGACGCGGGTCTGCGCCTGGACGCCCTCCACGGCGGAGAGCACCAGGACCGCGCCGTCCCGGACCGCCAGGGCGCGCTCGACCTCGGCGATGAAGTCGGAGTGCCCGGGGGTGTCGATGAGGTTGACCTGGGTGTCGCCGACCGTGAAGGCGGCGACGGCCGAGCGGATGGTGATGCCGCGCTGCCGCTCGATCGCCCCGTCGTCCGTACGGGTGTCACCGGCGTCGACGCTGCCGAGCCGGTCGATCGCGCCGTGGTCGAACAGCAGCCGCTCGGTGAGGCTGGTCTTACCGGCGTCGACGTGGGCCAGAATTCCGATGTTCAGGGTGTGCATGCGTAGGTGAGTCCTCGAGAACCGTGGGCCTGTGGAGGGGCTGGGGGATTCCGAGGAGTCGGCGCATGCGGGTCTTCCTGACGTGAGGGAACACGGACGGCTCCATCATGGCCGGGCGGTGCGGGCGGAGCGCAAGCGAATTTCGCTGGTCAGTAGCATGAGGGGCGGCAGCCCGAGATGATCATGCGAGGAGCGGACCGTGCGAGACATCGCCGTGTTCAGCGGTAGTGCCCACCCCGAGCTGGCGGCGGAGGTCTGCGCGCATCTCGGTGTGCCGCTCAGCCCCACCCGGGTCAGCCGGTTCGCCAACGACTGTCTGGAGGTGCAGCTCCAGGCCAACTGCCGGGAGCGGGACGTCTTCCTGGTCCAGCCGCTGGTCAAGCCCGTCCAGGAGCACCTCGTCGAGCTGCTGCTGATGTGCGACGCGGCCCGCGGCGCCTCCGCCCGCCGGATCACCGTGGTCATGCCGCACTATTCCTACGCCCGATCCGACAAGAAGGACGCGCCCCGCATCTCCCTCGGCGGCCGGCTCGTCGCCGACCTGATGGTGGCGGCCGGCGCGAGCCGGGTCCTCGCCATGACCCTGCACTCGCCGCAGGTCCACGGCTTCTTCTCGGTCCCCGTCGACCATCTGCACGCGCTGCGTGAACTGGCCGCGCACTTCCAGCGCCACGACCTCTCACGCACCACCGTCGTCTCCCCGGACCTCGGCAACGCCAAGGAGGCCGCCGCGTTCGCCCGGCTCATCGGCGCGCAGGTCGCCGCCGGGGCCAAGCAGCGGTTCGCGGACGACCGGGTCAGCATCAGCGACGTCATCGGCGAGGTGACGGACCGGGACGTCATCGTCCTGGACGACGAGATCGCCAAGGGCAGCACTGTCCTCGAACTCCTCGACCGGCTGCGTGAGTTGAAGCCCCGCTCGATCCGAGTGGCCTGCACGCACGGCCTGTTCGCGGCCGGCGCGCTCAAGCGGATCGGCGAGCAGCCCGACGTGCTGGAGATCGTGTGCACCAACACGGTGCCGGTGCCCGAGGAGGAGCGCACCGAGAAGCTGCGCATCCTGTCCATCGCCCCGGCGCTCGCCGAGGCCGTGCGGCGCATTCACAACGGCGAGTCCGTCAGCGCCCTGTTCGACGCGCGGCCGAGCGAATAGACAGGAGGGAGAGCCGGGCCCGGCCCGGCATCCCTGAGGTGACCTGGAGGCCCCAGTGGCGAAGGCGAAGTTCGAGCGGACCAAGCCGCATGTGAACATCGGCACCATCGGGCACATCGACCACGGCAAGACCACGCTCACGGCGGCCATCACGAAGGTGCTGCACGACAGGTATCCCGACCTGAACCCGTTCACGCCCTTCGACCAGATCGACAAGGCGCCCGAGGAGCGGCAGCGCGGCATCACCATCTCGATCGCCCACGTCGAGTACCAGACCGAGCGCCGGCACTACGCCCACGTCGACTGCCCCGGCCACGCCGACTACATCAAGAACATGATCACCGGCGCGGCCCAGATGGACGGCGCGATCCTCGTCGTCGCCGCCACCGACGGGCCGATGCCGCAGACCAAGGAACACGTCCTGCTGGCCCGGCAGGTGGGCGTGCCGTACATCGTCGTCGCCCTCAACAAGACGGACATGGTCGACGACGAGGAGATCCTGGAACTCGTCGAGCTGGAGGTCCGCGAGCTGCTCACCGAGTACGAGTTCCCCGGCGACGACGTGCCCGTGATCAAGGTGTCCGCGCTCAAGGCCCTGGAGGGCGACGAGCAGTGGGCGCGGTCGGTGCTGGAGCTGCTCGACGCCGTCGACACGGCCGTCCCCGAGCCGCAGCGGGACGTGGACAAGCCGTTCCTGATGCCGATCGAGGACGTCTTCACGATCACCGGGCGCGGGACCGTCGTCACCGGCCGGATCGAGCGCGGTGTGCTGCACGTCAACAAGGAGGTCGAGATCATCGGCATCCACGAGACGAAGACCAGGACGACCGTCACCGGCATCGAGATGTTCCGCAAACTCCTCGACGAGGGCCGGGCGGGGGAGAACGTGGGTCTGCTGTTGCGCGGCATCAAGCGCGAGGACGTCGAACGCGGACAGGTCGTCATCCAGCCGGGCTCGGTCACCCCGCACAAGGAGTTCGAGGCGCGCGCGTACATCCTGTCCAAGGACGAGGGCGGCCGGCACACGCCGTTCTTCGACAACTACCGCCCGCAGTTCTACTTCCGCACCACCGACGTCACCGGGGTGGTGACCCTGCCCAAGGGCACCGAGATGGTCATGCCGGGCGACAACACGACCATGAACGTGCAGCTGATCCAGCCCATCGCCATGGAGGAGGGGCTGAAGTTCGCCATCCGCGAGGGCGGGCGGACCGTCGGCGCGGGCCAGGTCACCAGGATCCTCAAATAGGCGCGGTCACAGCGACCCGGACGTGGCCTCGGACTGTCCCAGGGCCGCGTCCAGCGTCGCGTGCGGCGGCAGTAATCGATGCAGTCCGGTGACCTTCATGATGCGCAGGGTGAGGGGGTGCACACAGACCAGGCGCAGTTGCCCGTCGTGGTCGAGCACCCTGCTGCGGGCGCGGTAGAGCAGCCGCAGGCCGGAGCAGTCGAAGAACTCCACCTGCCGCAGGTCGATCACGACCCGGGGGTGGTCGCGCCCGGTCTCCCGGTCCAGGTACGGGACGATCTCCAGGGCGGCCGAGATGTCGATCTCACCACGGAACTCCAGCACCGTGTGTCCCCGGTCCTGGTGGATGTGCAGGTGCCGAGTGCGCGGTGCAGGTTGCTGCTGCACGACGACATCGCCTCCAACCGGCCCTTCGAGTGACGGGGTGCAGGTCACCGGGGGCTGGGGTGACATCGTGCGGCGAGCCTACGAGAGGTCGCCGTGTCCCCATGCCCGGAGTGCGTGCAAGTCCTTTCCCCGCCCTGCAAGTTACCCCCGATGGAGTGAATTTGAGCATGTTCGATTGACATATGTCTTCGAATTGCGATGCGACCTCAGGACAGGGCGTGCCAGGCCCGGGACAGGGCCTGGCGGAACTGCTCGGTCTGGTGCGCGGTGAGATCGCGGACCATCCGCTCCTCCAGCTCACGGACCGGCTCCTCGTGCCGCGCGAGCAGCTCGCGCCCGGCGTCGGTCAGCAGGATCAGCAGCTCCCGGCGATTGCGCGGATTGCGCTCCCGGCGCACCAGCTCGCGGTTCTCCAGCGACCGGACGAGGTCGGCGATCGACTGGGCCGTGACGAAGGAGTCGCGCGCGAGCTGCGCGGCCGACAGTCCGTCGTGTCGCTCCAGGACGGTCAGCGCGGTGTACTGGAGTGCCGTGATCCCGGACGGCCTGACCAGCTCGTCGAGGTGGGACCGGACGACGAGTTCCACTTGTTTGACCATGTAGAGCAGGGACGGGGCCGTCTTGGTCGCCTGGGTGTCGAGCATGACTTCACCCTAGGGCATTGACAGGAAACCTGTCTGTAATGAGACTGCCGACATACCTGCGAACCGACAGGAATCCTGTTGGTTGAAATCTTGGCAATGAGGCTGAGGAGTGGTGATGACCACCTTCGAGATCGAACCCGGGCGGCTGTTCATCGGGGGACAGTGGCGCGAGGCCGCCGACGGGGCGCGCACCGAGGTGGTCGACCCGTCGCGGGGCGCGGTCGTCACCACCGTCGCGGAGGCGGGCGCCGCCGACGTGGACGCGGCCGTGCGCGCCGCGCGGGAGGCCTACGACGACGGCTCCTGGTCCGGCCTCAGCGGCCGGGAGCGCGGCCGGGTGCTGCACCGCATCGCCGAGCTCATCCGGGAGAACGCCGACGACATCGCCCGCCTGGAGAGCCTCGACGTCGGCAAGCCGATCACGCTCGCCCATGCCGTCGACGTCACCAACGCGGCCAACGACTACGAGCACTTCGCCGCCCTCGCCCACTCCCTGCACGGCTCCCACCGCGACACCCCCATGAACGCCCTCGCCTACACCCGGCGCGAGCCGCTCGGTGTGGTCGCCGCGATCACGCCGTTCAACTTCCCCCTGATCCTGGCCGGTTCGAAGATCGCCCCGGCGCTCGCTGCGGGCAACACGGTCGTGCACAAGCCCGCCGACGAGACCCCGCTCAGCGCGCTCTACATGGCCGAGCTGTTCCAGCGGGCCGGTGTCCCCGACGGCGTGGTCAATGTCGTCACCGGCGCCGGGCCGGTCGCCGGAGAGGCCCTCCTGCGGCACAGCGGCGTCGACAAGATCGCCTTCACCGGCTCCACCGCGGTCGGCCGGCACGCCGCGAGCGTCGCCGGGGAGAACCTCAAGCCCGTCACCATGGAACTGGGCGGCAACGCGGCCCACATCGTCTTCGAGGACGCCGACCTGGAACAGGCCGTCGGCGCGATCATCAAGGCCTTCGTCTTCAACTCCGGGCAGTTCTGCATGGGCGGCCCGCGCCTGCTGGTGGCCCGCTCCGTCTACAGCACCCTGCTCGGCATCCTCGAACAGGCCGTGCCCGGCGTGCCGTTGGGCGATCCGCGGCAGCCGGAGACGGTCGTCGGCCCGATGGCGGGGGAGAAGCACCTCAAGAAGGTCGAGGAGTACGTCGAACTCGCCCGCAAGGAAGGCGGCCGCATCGTCTGCGGCGGCGAACGCCTCGACCTGGACGGCGGCTACTACTACAAGCCCACCGTCATCGCCGACCTCCCCAACGACTCCCGGGTGATCCAGGAGGAGATCTTCGGCCCGGTCCTCACCGTGCAGCCCTTCGACTCCGAGGACGAGGCCGTCCGCCTCGCCAACTCCACGCCGTACGGCCTGGCTTCGGGCATCCAGACCAGCAACCTCGCCCGTGCCCACCGCGTCGCCGACCGGCTCCAGGCGGGCATCGTCTGGGTCAACGACTGGGCGATGCTCGACCCCGCGGTCCCCTTCGGCGGCGTCAAGGACTCCGGCTTCGGCCGCGAGTACGGCCCCGAGGCGCTCGCCTCCTACACCAAGGTCAAGTCCGTCGTCGTCTCGCTCGGCTGAACCGCCCCGAACCGGCTGCAAAGACAAGGGAGTTCGTACGATGTCCATCCCCACCCGTGCCGCGGTCGTCGAGTCCGGCGGGGCGCCCTTCACCCTCGCCGACGTCGAGCTCGACGAGCCGGGGCCCCGCGAGGCGGTCGTCCGCATGGTGGCCACCGGGCTCTGTCACACCGACCTCGGGGTCGCGAGCGGCGGCCTGCCCTTCCCGCTGCCCGGGGTGCTCGGCCACGAAGGCGCCGGGATCGTCGAGGCCGTGGGCCCGGCCGTCACCGGGGTCGCGCCGGGCGACCACGTCGTGCTGTCGTTCACGTCCTGCGGCTCCTGCCGCAACTGCGACGGCGGCCACCCGGCGTACTGCGCCACCTGGCTGCCGCTCAACCTCATCGGCGGCCGACGGGCCGACGGCAGCAGCACCATCAGCCGGGGCGGCGAACCGCTGGGCGGCCACTTCTTCGGCCAGTCCTCCTTCGCCGAACGCGCGTTGGTGGACGAGCGCAGCCTCGTGAAGGTCGACCCCGAGGTGCCGCTGACCTCGATCGCCCCGCTGGGCTGCGGAGTGCAGACCGGCGTCGGCGCGGTCTGGAACGTCCTGAAGCCGGACACCGGCAGCACGGTCGTCGTCCTCGGCGCCGGAGCGGTCGGCCTGTCCGCGGTCATGGCCGCCGCCCTGACCCCCGCCACGACGATCGTCGCCGTCGACCGGGTCGGCGAACGCCTCGCACTGGCACGGGAGTTGGGCGCCACCCATGTGGTGAACGCCGGTGACGACGACCTCGGCAAGGCCCTCGCCGAGATCACCGGCGGCCAGGGGGCCGACGGTGTCGTCGAGACCACCGGCAACGTCGGCGTGCTCCGCCAGGGCGTGGACGCGCTCGGCGCCCGCGGCACCCTGGTCGTCGTCGGCGCCCCGCCGTTCGGCACCGAAGTCGCCCTGGACGTCAACGGGTTGCTCGGCGGCAAGAGGGTCGTCGGTCTGACCCTCGGTGACGCCGAGACGCAGTCCTTCATCCCCGCCCTGGTCCGGATGGTGAAGGAGGGACGGCTCCCGCTGCACCGCCTGATCAGCACGTACGCGTTCGCGGACATCGACCGGGCGGTGCGGGACATGGGCACGGGCAAGGCGATCAAGCCCGTGCTGACCTTCTGAGTCAGTCCGTCACCCAGGACGTCAGTCCGTCACCCAGGACGTCAGTCCGTCACCAGGACCAGCTTGCCCGTGGTCCGGCCGGTGTCGCCGAGGGCGTGTGCCTCGGCGGCGTCGGCCAGCGGGAAGGTGCCGGCGATCGTGGGACGCAGCTTCCCCGCCTCGACCAGTTCGGCGATCGCCGCCATCCCGCTGTGCGAGGCGTCGACCAGCATGCGCAGCGCCCGGACACCGAGCCGCTCGGCCTCCTCGTAGAACTCGTTCGAGCCCACCGGCAGGATCGACACGACGATCCCGCCCGGCCGCAGCACCCGCAGCGAGCGCACGGACGTGTCACCGCCGAGGGTGTCGAGGACGACGTCGACGTCCTTGACCGCCTCGGCGAAGTCCGTCTCCCGGTAGTCGATCGTCTCGTCCACGCCCAGCCCGCGCAGGAACTCGTGCTTGCCCGCGCTCGCCGTGCCGATCACGTACGCGCCCCGCGCCTTGGCGATCTGCGCCGCGACATGCCCGACGCCGCCGGCCGCCGCGTGGATCAGCACCCGCTGGCCCGGCTGGATGTCGGCGTACTCCACCAGCGCCTGCCAGGCGGTCAGGGAGACCAGCGGCAGCGCGCCCGCCTCGGTGTGGTCGATCGAGGCCGGCTTGTGCGCGAACCAGCGCGCCGGGCCGGTGACGTACTCGGCGTGCGAACCGTGGCCGTACGGGTACGACAGCATGCCGAACACCTCGTCGCCCGGCTGGAACCGGGCGACGCCGATCCCGACCGCCTCGACCACGCCGGAGACGTCCCAGCCCAGGACGAAGGGCGGCTCGCCCAGGAAGCCGCCGGTGGCGCGGTGCTTCCAGTCGGTGGGGTTGACCCCGGCGGCCCGGACCCGGACCAGTACCTCGTTCGTACGCGGCTCGGGCCGCTCCAGCTCCACTTCCCTGAGGACCTCGGGACCGCCGAGGACGTCCTGGCTGATGGCTCGCATCGTCTTCACAGTGCTCATGGTCAACCAGCCTGCCGGGGCCCGCCTCCTCGGAAAATGGCATGATTGCCAACCTTCGATAGAATCGTGCCATGAGTGCGCAGCAGCGGGTCGAAAGAGTCGTGGTCCTGGCCCTGGAGGGCGTCTACCCCTTCGAGCTGGGCATCCCCAGCCGGATCTTCGGCGCCGCCGACGGGCACTACGAGGTGCTGACGTGCAGCGTCGACGGCCGGCCGGTGCGCAGCAACGCGGACTTCACGATCGGGGTCGAGCACGGCCCGGAGATCCTCGCGACGGCCGACACCGTGGTGGTCGCCTCCATGGCCGCGGAGCACATCCCCACCGAGCTGCCCGCCGAGGTCGCCGCCGCGCTCGCGCTCATCCCCCCGGACGCCCGCATCGTGTCCATCTGCACGGCGGCCTTCGTGCTCGCGGCGGCCGGCCTGCTGAAGGGCCGCAGGGCCACCACGCACTGGCAGGTGACCGAGGCGCTCCGGCGGCTCCACCCGGACGTCGAGCTGGACCCGGACGTCCTGTTCGTCCACGACGGCCGCATCCTCACCTCGGCCGGCGCGGCCTCCGGCGTGGACGTCTGCCTCCACATCGTCCGCACCGACCACGGCAGCGAGCTGGCCAACACGGTGGCCCGGCGCTGTGTCGTGCCGCCGTTCCGCGACGGAGGGCAGGCGCAGTACATCGAACAGCCCGTGCCGGAGAGCGGGGCGACCAGCACCGCCGCCACGCGCGAGTGGGTCCTGACCCGCCTCGACGAGCCCCTCGCCCTGACCGACCTCGCCGCCCACGCCAGGATGAGCCTGCGCACCTTCGCCCGCCGCTTCCACGACGAGGTGGGCGTCAGCCCCGGCCGCTGGCTGATCCAGCAGCGCGTGGCCCGCGCCCGTCACCTGCTCGAGTCCAGCGATCTGTCGGTGGACCAGATCGCCGGGGCGGTCGGCTTCGCCACCGGCGCCTCGCTGCGCCAGCACCTGCACGCGGCGATCGGGGTGTCGCCGCAGGCGTACCGGCGTACGTTCCAGGCAGCCCGCTGAACGTTTCCCCGCACGGCCGCGTCGGAGGAACGGAACGACAGCGGGTGAACAAGGGGTGGGGATGCGCAGAGGACTCGTGGCCGTGGCGGTGCTGGTGGCCGTGGCGGCGGTGGGATGCGGTGATGCCGAGGGCGACCTCGTGGTCGAGGGCACGGCCCCGCCCACGCCTTACAGCGGGCCGCTCCACATCCCCGGCAAGGACTGGGACGAGGAGAAGGACGACCGCTCCGACCTCGTGAACACCGGCGCCGCGGCCCGCGCGCTGGAGTGCGACTGGTCGATCGACACGGCCGGCGGCAGCGAGCCGTGGAGCGAGGGCGACGGGGGAGAGACGCCGGAGGAGGGGCTGAAGGCGTACTTCGACATCGAGCAGCCCGGCGTGCCGCGGGAGGGCTACCGGGTGGAGCGCAAGGAGGGCGGCCGCGTCCTGTTCTCGTACGACGTCGGCGGCCGGACCAAAGTGGCCGTCATCGTCGCCAAGGACCAGAAGAACAGGCCCGGTTGGGGACCCGAGACCAGCGCCGCCTGCGATCCCGCGGAGTTCGAGCCCAGTTTCACCGACTCCCAGGACTACGAGATCTGGACGGACCGCAGCGGCAGGCGGGTGCCGCTCACCGTCATCAGCAGCTCGGTCGGCTCCGCCCATTGCGACTGGCAGGACGCGCACTTCCTGGGTCTGGGCGAGGGCAGGGACGGCAGGACCTACGCCCGCGATCCGCACGGGGTGCTCGGTGACGAGATGCTGCTGGGTGAGTACGACGGCGACGTCCCGATGCCCGCCGACGCGCGCGACACCGGATACCGGCTGCGCGACTGGCAGTTGTGGCTCTCCGGCGACGAGAAGGTGGCCTACGTGCGCACGTCCGACGGCGTGGAGGCCTGGCCGCGGGTGAAGGACGGCATGCTCTGCAAGTGAACCGTCACCGGCTCGCGTGCAGGGCGACCAGCAACTGCCAGACCTGGTCGGCGATGTCACCCGCGTCACCGTCCAGCAGGCCGTGCAGCCAGTCGGCCAGCACCCCGGCGAAGGTGGCGGCGACCGCCGACGCCACCAGCGGCGCGTCCGCGGCGCCCGCCAGTTCCCGCTCGCGCAGGCTGTAGGCCCGCAGGTCCCGGTGCAGCACCCGGCCCAGCGGACCGCCGCCGCCCGGGCTCAACAGGGCCCGGTACAGCCCGGCGTGCGGGGCGAGCGAGGCGAAGAACTCCGGGAGCGCGGGCGGCGCGTGCACCGGGTCGGGCCGGCCGCGCCAGGCGTGCAGCGCCTCCACGGCCTCGCGTACGACATCGGCGCAGGCGTCGACGGCCAGGGCCTCCAGGTCGGCGTAGTGGACGTAGAACGTGGCCCGGCCGACCCCCGCCCGGCGCACCAGGGCGGCCACCCCGACCTCGGCGAGCGGGCGTTCGGCGCACTCGGCGAGCAGTGCCCGGCGCAGCTTCTCGCGGGTCCGGGCCGCCCGCGGGTCCTCGGCGGCCGTCACCGCGCCAGCAGGACCGCGCCCAGCGCCAGCGCACCCGGCAGGGCCTGCGCGACGAGGATGCGGACGTTGGCGGTGACCGCGCCGTACACACCCGCCACGATCACGCACGACAGGAAGAAGACCTGGGCGCGGAAGCCGGTCGGGTCGGCGGCGATCAGGCCCCAGACCAGGCCGGCCGCGAGAAAGCCGTTGTAGAGACCCTGGTTGGCGGCCATGGCGGCGGTCGCCTTGGCCATGTCCCGGTCGAAGCCGTGGAAGCGCATCCCCGGCTTCTTCTGCCACAGGAACATCTCCATCACCAGGATGTACGCGTGCAGCGCGGCCACCAGGCCCACCAGAACGTTCGCGACGGCTTCCATGATCTCCCTCGATTGTCTGCGTCTACTTGTTGGACAGGTGTCCACTATAGCTGGACAGGTGTCCAGGATGTTGGAGGTGATCGCTAGGGTGTGAGCATGAGTGATCAGGGCGTGATCGTGCGGCGAGCCCGCACGGAGGACATACCGGGACTCGTCGCCTCCAGCGCGGGGCTCTTCGCGGAGGACGGCGGCACCCGCGACCCGGCCATCAACGTCAACTGGCCCCGGGAGCACGGCGCGGAGTCGTTCGCCGCCGCCATAGAGGACCCGACGCGGCTGGTGCTCGTGGTCGACCACGGCGGGCAGGTCGTCGGTCATCTGCTGGGCTCGGTGACCGGGCCGACGGACAAGCGGCTGGTCTCGTCGGCCACGCTGATCAGCATGTACGTCCTCCCGGCGCACCGGCGGGCCCGGGCCGGGGCCGGCCTGATGGGGGAGTTCCTCGCCTGGGCCAAGGGTGCGGGCGCCGAGCAGGTCGAGGTGACCGCCTACGCCGCCAACACGGACGCGATCCGCTTCTACGAACGCAACGGCTTCGGCCCGCAGTTGCTCACTCTGCGCCGGACCCTTTGACCGGAGTGGGGGTTTGTCGACTGTTCGATACTGGCTGAGCGTGACGGAACCCTCACCTCCGGCGGGCGCCGGGAGTTGATCCTTTCGGGTTCAAACCCGATAAGCTCCCCTGCGGCGCTGCGAGTTGACCCGGTCGTGATCGGTCGTCTTGCGGTGCGCATTGGACAGTGCGCTCCCCCCTTGCACACCCCCCTGTTCGATCGTGTTGCCTCGAAGGATGCTGATGGAACTCGCCACTCCGCCGCCGGCGGCGCGGGCCCCGGTCGCCTGGTACAGCTGGTGGCTGATGCCGCTGGCCTTAGGAGGCGGGACGGTTGCCGCCACCTTCATGAGCTCGGAGCGAATAACCGCGGCCGTCGCCGGCGCCGCCGCCACCGCGGCGAGCTCGGTGTGCGTCCGGCTCCTGGTCCGCACCCGCAAGCAGCTCCACCAGGCCGAGAGCGGCTTCCGCAGCGCGCAGGCCGAGCACTCCCAGCAGTGGCAGCAGCATGTCGCGGGCCTGGAGCGGAAGTTCGCCGCCGAGCACGCCGCCCAGGACGCCCGGCTGGCCGACCAGGCAGCGGGCTACGAGGCCCAGCTCGCCGAGCAGGTCGCCGGTTACGAGGAGCGACTCGCCGAACAGGCCCGCGCCTACGAGGGGCGGCTGACCGAGCAGGCCGCGGGCTACGAGGCCCAGCTGGCCGACCAGGCCGAGGTCTGGCAGGAGCAGCTGGCCCACCAGCTCTCCGCCGTCGCCCGGCTCGCCGACGAGCAGCTGCCCGAGGCACTGGAGCAACTGCGCGCCGGTGACGCCGTCGACGACCTGCTGCCGGCCACCAACCAGTGCGCCAAGGTGAGTTCGGAGCTCCAGACCGAGCTGCGCAAGGTCCTGCGGACCGCGCTCATCGGCGTCGAGCGCGAGTTCGACCGGTCCACCGCCGCCGAGCAGGCCGTCATCGGTATCGGCAACCGCATCCACGTGCTGACCAGCAAGCTGCGCGGCCGACTGCACGAGATGCAGGGCGAGCACGGCCGGCTGCCCTCCGTGGCGCGGGGACTCATGGAACTCGACCAGGAGATCGGCCCCGCCGACTGTCTCGCCGCCAGCATCGGCGTGCTGGGCGGCTCGGACCGGCCCGGCCGGCAGTGGCAGGAACCGCAGCGGCTGCTCAGCGTGGTCCGCGGCGGCATCGGCCGGATCAAGGACTTCCACCGGGTCGACGTACGCCAGCTGCCCGAACTCGGCGTCGACGGCGGTCTGGTGGACCACCTCACGCTGATCTTCGCCCACCTCCTCGACAACGCGGCCCGCTACTCGCCGCCCACCGAGCCGGTGCTCGTCTCCGGCAAGGAGGTGCCGAACGGCGTCGGCATCGAGATCCAGGACGCCGGCAAGGGGCTGAGCGAGGAGAAGAAGCGCGAGGCCGAGCAGGCCCTCGCCGGCACCGGCTCCGGTCCCGGACTCGGCGGTGTCTCCGAGGACGCCACCATCGGCCTGCGGGTCGTCGGCATCCTCGCCCGGCGCTACGGCATCCGCGTCACCTTCGCGGACTCGCCCTGGCTCGGCACCTCGGTGGTCGTGGTGGTCCCGCACAAGTACTTCAGCCCGCTGCCCACGGCGGCCCCGGTGGTGCAGGCCTCCGCCCCGGCCCCCGTCAGGGAGGAGGCCCCGACGCCCCCGGCCGCCTTGGCGGAGACCGTCGAGGTCGGCGAGACCGCGGAGACCACGCCCGGCGGACTGCCCCGGCGAAGAAGCAGGCGGAGCGAGGAGACCCGGCACCAGCCGGGCGAGCGCACCGAGCGGACCCAGGAGGAGACGTCGGCCGTCTCCGCCGTCCCGCCGGACGCGTCCTTCGCCGGCCTGGCCGCCTTCGCCACCGCCGGACGCGAGTCCGACCCGGACCGGGGCAACGGCGCCTCGGCCGACGGCCGCGAGTCCACCGAGCACCGCACGGAAGAGAGCGACTGAGTCGACATGACGCAACAGGGAACCGACGTGAGCTGGGCGCTCCGCGATCTCGTGGAGTCCATCCCGGAGATCCGTTTCGCCCTCGTGGCCTCCAGCGACGGCAAGGCCATCACCTCTTTCGGCGCCGAGGACCCCGACGACGTGGACCGCTTCGCGGCGGTGGTGGCCGGCCTGCAGGCGCTGGCCCAGCCCGTCGCCGAGCAGTTCCCCAAATACGCGGGGCAGCTGCGGCTGGCGATGATCGAGGTCGACGGCGGCCACCTCTTCGTCGTCCGCGCGGGCGTGGAGACGTATCTCGGCGTGCTGGCCCGGGAAGGCCTCGACCAGGGCCTGCTCGGGCACCAGATGAGGGATCTGGCCCGCAGGATGGGCGAGCTCCTCGGCACGACTCCGCGGCTGGAGGAGCACTCTGCATGAGTGCTCCCCGCCGGCCCACAGATCCGTCCGGTCTCGAGCGTTACTACGTCCTCACCGGAGGACGTAGCGGGCCGGGCGGTTCGGCGTCGAGTCTCGACGTGGCGACCCTCATCGTCTCCCGCACCGCCCCCGCCCCGGGGATGCAGCACGAGCACGAGGAGATCCTCCGGCGCTGCCGTGATCCGCTGTCGGTCGCCGAACTCGGCGCCCACCTCGGATTGCCGTTCAACATTCTCGCGGTGCTGCTGGCGGACCTGCTGGAGGCAGACCGCGTGGAAGCCCGTGACCCCATCCCGGCGCACGACGCCCGCCGCGGGCCCGACCTCGCGCTGCTTGAGGAGGTACTCAGTGGACTTGAAAGGCTTTGACCACCCCGGCGGGCCGGGTGACGAGGGCACCCGCTCGGTGAAGGTGATGATCGCCGGCGGCTTCGGCACCGGGAAGACCACGATGGTCCGCTCGGTCAGCGACATCAAGCCGCTGACCACCGAGGAGACCCTCACCCAGGCCAGCGCCGACGTCGACCACCTGATCGGCGTCGCGGACAAGACGGAGACCACCGTCAGTCTGGACTTCGGCAAGATCAGCCTCAACGACAGCCTGATGCTGTACCTGTTCGGCACCCCCGGCCAGGAGCGGTTCTGGTTCCTGTGGAACGGGCTGTTCAAGGGCGCGCTCGGCGCGGTCGTGCTGGTGGACACCCGCAGGCTCGCCTCCAGCTTCCGGGCGATCGAGGAGATGGAGCGGCAGAACGTCCCCTTCGTCGTCGCCCTGAACGTCTTCCCGGACTCCAAGGACTACCCGGTCGAGGAGATCCGCGACGCCCTCGACATCCCCGAGCACATTCCGGTCGTGGCCTGCGACGCCCGCGACCGGGCCTCCAGCCGGGACGTACTGGTCACCCTGATACGTCACTTGAAGGACCGCTCCGCCGTCGCTCTGGAGTCCCGATGACCGATCAGCCCTTAAACGGCGCCGACACCCCGCGCGGCTGCCCCGTCGCCCACGGCGGAGCCGATGTCGCGCGGCTGTACGGGCCGGAGGCGGCGACGGATCCGCAGGGGATCTACGAGCGGCTGCGCAAGGAGCACGGTTCGGTCGCGCCGGTGCTGCTGGAGGGCGACGTGCCCGCGTGGCTGGTCCTCGGCTACCGGGACAACCGGCGGGTGCTCGACAACCCGCGGCAGTTCAGCCGGGACGCGCGGATCTGGCGGGACTGGCGGGAGGGACACATCCCGGAGACGCACCCGCTGATCCCGATGATCGGCTGGCGGCCCGACTGCATCTCCCAGGACGGCGAACCGCACCGCCGGCTGCGCGGCGCGGTCACCGACGGGCTGCTCGCGGCGTCCAGCCGCGGTGTGCGGCGCCATGCCACGTTCTTCGCGAACAAGCAGATCGACGCGTTCGCCGACACCGGGCGCGCCGACCTCGTCGCCGACTACGCCGAGTACCTGCCGATGCTCGTGCTCACCCGGATCCTGGGCCTTCCCATGGCGGAAGGGCGGCGTCTGGTCGAGTCGTGCGCCCAGGTCCTCAAGGGCGGCGAGGGCGCCCTGGAGCACAACGGCCGGATCATGCAGATCCTCTCCGAACTCGCCGAGCGCAAGCGGGCCGAGCCGGGCTCCGACTTCGCCACGGCCCTCATCCAGCACCCGGCGGGCCTCGACCACGACGAGGTCGTCAGCCATCTGCGGCTGGTGCTGATCGCCGCGCACACCACCACCAGCAACCTGCTGGCCCGGGTGCTGCAACTGGTCCTCACCGACGCCGGCCGGCTGTCGGGGCTGGTCAGCGGGCAGCTGACCATCTCCTCCGTGGTGGAGGAGGTCATGTGGGACACCCCGCCGCTGTCGGTGCTGCCGGGCCGGTTCGCGGCCTCGGACCTGGAACTGGGCGGCCATCACATCCAGGAGGGCGAACTGCTGATCCTGGGCCTGGCCGCCGGCAACGTCGACCCGGAGGTACGGCCCGACGCGGCCGTCACCGTGCAGGGCAACCACTCGCACCTGGCGTTCAGCTCCGGACCGCACGAGTGCCCGGGACAGAGCATCGGCCAGTCCATCATCGAGATCGGTGTCGACGTCCTGCTGCACCGGCTGCCGGGCCTGCGGCTGGCGGTGCCGCCGGAGGAGCTCTCCTCGACCGCCTCCACCTGGGAGTCCCGGCTCGACAGCCTGCCGGTGGAGTTCGCCGTCTGACACCACCGCCGCCGCGACACCGCCGCCGCCCGGCCGGATTCCCCGGCCCGGGCGGCGGCGGTGTCCGCGGGGTCAGCCGTCGAGCCAGTCCCCGGCCACGTCCGTGGGCACGTATCCCATGGCGTTCCACAGGAAATGCGGGTGCGCGCAGGCGAACATGTACGCCAGCAGCGCGATGTCCTCCCTGCCGGTCCGCGGGTCGTGCAGGGCGTGGAACCTCTCGGACCCGACCACGCCCGCGTCCACCTGGACGGCCCGGGCACGGCCCGGGGACGGCGCGGCCATGGAGGCCTCCACGCCGGCTATGAACGTGCGGCGCAGGATCTCCCACGCGTTGTCGACGTCGCCGGACCAGGGGCCGTGCACGGCCTCGAAGGCGTGCAGCTCGGCGTCGAACAGCGGCCAGGCCTGCGGGTGTCGGTCCCTGCACCGCGCGGACAGCTCGGCGGTCCGGGCGCTCAGCGTCGGTACGGTCGCCCGCGGGGCGAGGGTGAGCGTGGTGCCCTCGGTGAGGATGCCGGTGCACGGGTTGGGTTGCAGAGCGCACAGCGGGCAGGCCTCGGCGGACGGGAGGCCCTGGGTGATGCCGTCGAACCACAGCGCGTGGCGGCCGGTGAGCCCCATCCACACGATGGTCGTGGTCATCAGCCAGGTGTTCCACATCGGCTCGTGCGCCTCGGGCGTGCAGCCGTACTTGACGAGGGCGATGGCACTGGCGCCGTAGAGGGCCTTGGTGTGGCTGGGCAGGTCGGCGAGCCAGAAGTTGCTGATCTCGCCGGTGAGGGCGTCGGCCCGGACGTCGGCCATGTCGTCGATGACACGGCACAGCAGCAGCGAGGCGAGGTTCTCCTCCTGCCAGAGTTCGGTGTCGGGCGCGACGTGCCAGAACAGGCAGTCCATCATCTGCAGGGCCGAATAGGTGCTGTGGCTCAGCGGGTTGGACTGGGGGAGCGTGACCTCGCCCGCGCCGTGCCGCTGGAGCCAGTACTCGTCGACGGCCCGCTTGTGGGCCGCGAACAGGCCGGCGACCAGGGCCCGTGCCGTGTTGGTGCTGAAGTTCTCGGCCAGGCGGTCCTCGACGAGTTGGGTGAGGCGGGTGGTGTCGATGGTGTCGATCACGCGTTTGTACTCGTGGAAGACGAGGATGTCGTCCTCGTAGCGGTGCCGATGGCCGAGATCGTGCTCCAGGTCGTTCATCTGCCGGGTCCAGGACCAGCCACCGGTCAGGACGCTGTCGAGCTCCCGGCGGTACGGCCAGGTCTTGACGGTGAGCGGACGGCCGGCGCTGTGCCGCCAGTCGTAGTCGCCCAGCGTGCGGACGGGGGGTGTGGGCAGCCGGCCGCACAGGGCGCAGTCGCAGACCGCCGCCTGCTCCTCCTCGCGCGGCGGGGCGAGTGCCCGGCTGCGCCAGGCGCCTTCCAGCATCGTGCAGGTCAGCCGGCAGATCTCGACGTCGGTGCTGACCTGGGGGAACGCGGCCTCTATCACCCGCAGTCCGGCGTCCAGCCGCCGCAGCCGGGCGAGGCCCGCCTCGTCGGGTGGGAGAAAGGCCGGCGGCGCGAGCCGGAGGGCTCCCTCCAGCCGCAGTGCGGACCCGGCGTGGGGGGAGCGGAGCGCGTCCAGCCGCTGCTGCACGGCGGCCTGGGAACTTCGGTGCCGCTCGGTGAGGCCCTTGATCTGCTGCGTCAGGAGGCGGACCAGGGCGGCAGCCGCCTCCGTGGACTGGTGGTGGCCGGTGGGGGCGTCGGAGGGCAGGTCGGACGTGACGGCCTGAGGCATGTGGTTCCTTTCGGGAGACGGCGCGCAGAACCCCCCACCCCTGCGAGTGGGCGGTCCAGGGGGAGACCGCCCATGCACTCGAACTCGCCTTCGTGGCGCGAAAGTTGAATCGAGAAGCGGAACGAGACTTCCCAGAGCGTAAATGATCTACACCGTGACCCGACCGTGATCTCCGTTACTGCTCAAGCCCCTTGAGCTGCGTATACTCGCGCGCCCCCGACGTACGTCAGCGCCACGCGCGTCGTTGCGATCTCCGCGGGCGGAACGTCGAACGGGTCGCGGTCCAGCACGACCAGGTCCGCCAGCGCCCCCGCGCGCACCTCCCCGGTGTCGTCGAGATGGTTCACGTACGCCGAACCCGCCGTGTACGCCGCCAACGCCTCGGCGAGACCGATGCGTTCGGCGGGCAGGAACACCGGCGCGCCGGCCGCGTCCGGCGTCCGCCGGTTGACCGCGACATGGATGCCCTCCAGCGGATCTGGGCTGCTCACCGGCCAGTCGCTGCCCGCCGCGAGCCTGGCGCCGGACCGCAGCAGCGCACCGAACGGGTACTGCCACGCGGCCCGTTCGGGCCCCAGGAAGGGAATGGTCAGCTCGTCCATCTGCGGCTCGTGCGCCGCCCACAGCGGCTGGATGTTGGCGGTGGCGCCGAGGTGCGCGAACCGCGGCACGTCATCGGGGTGAACGACCTGAAGATGTGCCAGGTGGGGCCGCGTGTCGCGCTGTCCGTTCGCGGTGCGCGCGGCCTCGATCGCGTCCAGCGCGTCGCGTACGGCACGGTCGCCCAGGGCGTGGAAGTGGCACTGGAAGCCGAGCGCGTCCAACTCGGTGACGTACTTGGGGAGTTGACCGGGGTCGATGAAGCTGGTGCCGCGGTTGGCGGTGGCGCAGCCGCACCGGTCCAGGTACGGGTCGAGCAGCGCCGCCGTCCCGGTCTCGGCGACCCCGTCCAGCATCAGCTTGACCGTGCCCGCCCGGAACCGGCCGTGGCTCAACGCGGCTCGCTTCTCGACGAGTTCGGGGATCTGCTCGGCCCCGCGCTCCCGGTCCCACCACAGGGCGCCGACGACACGCGCGGTCAGCGAACCGTCCCGGGCCGCCGTCAGATACGCCTGAGCCGGGTCGTCCATGCCGAGGAAGTCCCCGACGAGCGCGTCCTGCCAGGCCGTGATGCCGAGCGCGTGCAGATGGCGCTGGGCGTGCAGCAGGGCGGCCAGCCGGTCGGCCGGGGTGGCCGCGGGGGCGAGGCGTCCGACGAGCTGCATCGCCCCTTCCTGGAGGGTGCCGCTGGGCTCGCCCGAGCCCGACGCGTCCCGCTCGATCCGTCCGTCGGCCGGGTCGGGCGTGTCGCGCGTGATGCCGGCCAGTTCGAGGGCGCGGCTGTTGACCCAGGCGCCGTGATGGTCCCGGTTGGGCAGGTACACGGGCCGGTCGGGGACGACCGCGTCGAGCAGCTCCTTCGTCGGTGTGCCGCCCTCGAAGGCCTCCATGGACCAGCCGCCGCCGGTGATCCAGGCCCGCTCGGGATGCGCGTCGGCGTAGGCGCGCACGGCGGCGACCGTCTCCGCGGCGGTCCTCGTGCCGGTGAGATCGCACTGCGTCAGTTCGAGGCCGGCCGGCACCGGGTGCACATGCGCGTCCTGGAACCCCGGCAGCAGCAACCGCCCGGCGAGGTCGACCACTTCGGTCCGCGGCCCGCGCAGCTCCAGGACCTCGTCCCGTCCTACGGCGGTGATACGGCCGCCGCTGACGGCGACGGCGGTCGCGGTGCGGCCCTCGGGGGTGAGGACGGGGCCGCCGGTGAAGAGCAGATCTGCGTGCATGGTCCGTTTCCTGATGGGGTGTGGGATCAGTGGGGTGTCGGGATCAGGCGAGGGGAGTCCGCGTCGGTGCCCTCGCCGGTGCGGAAGTAGGCCGACCCGCGCACCCACTTGGCCCACGCGGCGGCCACGAAGCCGGACGCGATCATCGCCAGGGGAGTGCTGAGCAGGAACCAGCCGTTGTCCGCGCGGAGCGCGAAGTGATCGGTGGAGGTGTAGAAGGACCAGCCGAGATAGCCGCCGAGCCCGAGCAGGGCCAGCGCGCTGAGCGTCGGCAGCACCACGGCCCGTACGCCCTCCCGCCAGTCCTCGCGCAGCAGTGAACGGAAGCGGACGGCGGCCGCGAGGGCGGTCAGCGCGTACGACAGGGCCACCACGATGCCGATGGCGCTCACCGTCGCCATGATCATGTCCGCCAGGCGGGGAATGACGAGGGCGAGGAGCGCGACCCCGGCCGCCAGCGCGCCGATCAGCACGGTTCCGGCGGCGGGAGTGCCGTACCGGCGGCTGACCTTGGACCACACCGGCCCGAGCGTACGGTCCCGGCTCATCGCGAACATCCCGCGGGCCGTCGGGATCACGCCGGCCTGGAGCGAGGCGACCGCCGAGAACATCAGCGCCACCAGCGGAAGCGCGGCCAGCGGCTGTGAGGCCAGCCGGTCGCCGAAGAACGCCAGGCCCTCCGCACCGTGTCCCGCCAACTCCTCTTCGGACAGGACGCGTTGGAAGGCGATCGAGCCGAGGAGGAACAGTCCGAGCATCGTGAACAGCGTCGTCAGGCCCGCCCGGGAGGCGTCCCGGGGGTCGCGGACCTCCTCGGACACGCTGAACGCGGCCTCGAAACCCCAGTAACAGAACACCGACAGCAGCAGTCCCTGGGCCAGCGCGGTCGCGGACGGGATCGCGAACGGGTCGAACCAGCTCCAGCTGAAGGCGTGCGGGCCGGTGACGATGCCGTATCCGCAGAAGCCCAGCAGCACGACGTACTCGAAGACCAGCAGCCCGGCCTGCAACCGTGCCGCGGTGCGCACGCCCGTGACGGCGGTCAGGGTGACCGCGGCGAGGACCCCGACCCCGAGGAGTGTCGTCTGGGCCGTCGATCCGGGGTCCAGGGTCAGGCCGCCGAGCCGGTGCACTCCGGCGTCCCCGGCCAGCTGGATCAGGGCCGAGCCGGTGACGGCCGTGGTGTAGGCGAGGAACGCCACCGTCGCGACGATGTTCACCCAGCCGACCAGGAAACCCAGCCAGGGAGTGAGTGAACGGCCCACCCACACATAGCCGTTGCCGGCGTTCGGCTCGACGCGGTTGAGCCGGGCGTAGGCGCCGGCGATGCCGAGGACCGGCAGGAACGCCAGCAGCATGATCGCCGGGAGGTGCAGTCCGACCACCCCGGCCGTGACCCCGAGGCCGATGCCGATGCTGGTGGTCGCGGCCGTGCTGGACGCGGCGATGGCGACGCCGTCCAGGACGCCGAGGGACTTGCGCAGCACCGGCTGCGCGGGAGACGCGTGGGGTGGTGTGTCGGGCATGGCCGGTTCTCCGCTCGCACCGGGGGGCCTGGTCGGCCCCGGTGAGGCGACATGAAACTGGCCGGGGGGTTAACAGGTCAACGGTGTTGTCATAAGGTGCGGCCATCGGACCCACGGAGGCACGCCATGACCGACCGCGTCGTCCCGGCCACCGCGCGGCAGCGCAGACGACCCACCAAGCAGGGTGTCGTCCTGTCCGAGGAGCTGATCGTCGAGACGGCCATGCGGCTGATCGAGGAGCACGGCGCCGAAGCCCTCTCGGTGCGCCGCCTCGGCCGCGCCCTCGGCGCCGACCCCAGCTCCCTCTACCGGTACTTCCGGCACACCGACGACCTGATGCTCGCCGTCGCCGACGAACTCATCGGCCGCACCCTGCGCAGCTGGCGGCCCACCGGCGACTGGCGCGCCGACCTGCGGGACCTGGGCCTGCGCATGCACGCCGGGGCGCTCGCCCACCCCCGGGCCGCGGTCCTCAGCTCGCACCGGGTGACCGGGCGCGACCACGAGATCCAGGCCGTGGAGACCATCATCGGCGTGCTGCGCGACGCGGGGTTCCCCGACGCCGAGGCGGTACGCATCTACCACGCCTTCGTCGACCAGGCGCTCGCCTTCGCCGCCCTGGACTCGGCGAGCACCGCCCTGCCCCGGCCCGCCCGGGAGGCGGAGGCGGCCGTGTGGCGGGCGACGTACGCCCGGCTGCCCGCCGACACCCACCCGCACATCGCCGCGACCGCCCGCCACCTCGTGGCGGACATGCCCCGCAGCTCGTACCCGATGGCGCTGGACCTGCTGCTGAGCGCGGCGGCGGCCCGGCTCGCCGGGATCCGGGACGGGACGGACACCTGACCGTGAGACTGTCCAGGACCCTTCCCGAGAGAGTGTCCAAGACCCTCCCCGATGACCTCTGGAGGCCGACCACCTCGCGGGACGTGCGGGCGGGTTCGCGAGGACGTCTGGGGCGCGACGGTCGACGCCGCCGGCGGGCTGCCTGCGGGACGGGGAGTGGCTGGTCGCCGACTGAACCGGGCGGACCGGGTTATCCGTGAGGTACAGGGCCGCGGGGCACGAACGCCCCGTGCCCCGGACCGTACGGAGGAGACATGGCACTGGTGAAAGCGGGCGTCGTGGTGCTCGACTGCGCCGAGCCGGAGAAGCTCGCCGGGTTCTACAAGGAGTTCCTGGAGGGCGAGGAGACGGACGCGACCGCCAACCGCGTGGAGATCAGGGGGGCCGACGGGATGCGGATGGCGTTCCGCCGGGACATGAACGCCACGCCGCCGAGCTGGCCGCGCCCCGAGAACGCCCTTCAGGCCCATCTCGACTTCGTCGTCGACGACTTGGACGAGGCGGAGCGCAGGGTCGTCGGGCTCGGCGGGCGCCCGTTGGAGACGAAGGACGCCTCGGGCCCGTTCGAGGAGCGCGGCTACGCCGACCCGGCGGGCCACTCGTTCACCCTGCGCCGCGTCACCCCGACCGCGCCCAAGACGGGCTGACGGCGGGGTGCTCAGGCGGAGTTGACGCGACGTCAGTCCCGGCCGCCGTCGTCGGCGGTCGGCCACACGCCGGTGGACCGCTCGATGGCCTTCGCGCCCGTGCGGTCCACCGCGCTGCGCACCACCGCGAAGATCGCGCCCTGCACGGCCGCCGCGAGCAGGATCTCGCCCCAACTCCGGTCCCGGTCCAGGGCGTCGGGCGCGTCGTCCTCGTGCCGGATCACCTTCCACGTCTTGCGGAACGCGATCCCGGCCAGCGCCCCGCTCGACCAACCCAGCACGAAACCGAGGGGCTTGTAGGCGAGGGGGAGCTTCAGCTTCTTCTTGTTCTTCTTGGCCATGCGTCTCTCCTTCGTCCGTTCCGCTACTCGTCCGTTCCGCTACTTCGGTGTGGGCCGGCCCTGGGGCGACACCTGCTCGTCGGGCGGCGGCGGCCCCGGCGGAGTCCCGTCGCCGAACGGCCGGCCGACCAGCTCCTCGCGGTGGTGCGGGGTCAGCCAGCCCGACAGATCCGGTCCCAGCGGCACGATCCGGGTCGGGTTGATGCCGGTGTGCACCTGGTAGTAGTGCCGCTTGATGTGGTCGAAGTCGACGGTGTCACCGAAGCCCGGCGTCTGGTAGAGGTCGCGGACGTACCCCCACAGCACCTTGTTCTCCGCCAGCTTCCAGCGGTTGCACTTGAAGTGGCCGTGATAGACGGCGTCGAAACGCACCAGCGTGGTGAACAGCCGGATGTCCGCCTCGGTGATGGTGTCGCCGACGAGATAGCGCTGCCGGGCGAGCCTCGGCGTCAGCAGCTCCAGCCGCCGGAACACCGCCGAGCAGGCGGCCTCGTACTCCGCCTGCTCGGTGGCGAAGCCCGCCCGGTACACGCCGTTGTTGACGTCCTCGTAGACGTCCGCCATCACCGTGTCGATCTCGTCGCGCAGCGCCTCCGGATACAGGTCGGGGGCGCCCTCCCGGTGCAGGGCGCGCCACTCGGTGGCGAGGTCGAGGGTGAGCTGCTGGTAGTCGTTGGTGACCAGCTGACCGCTGGGCACGTCCACGATCGCGGGCACGCCCACCCCGCCCGGGTAGTCGGTCTCCCGCCGGTCATAGGCCTCGCTCAGGTAGCGGATGCCGAGGACCGGGTCGCGGCCGTCGGGGTCGAGGGTGAACCGCCAACTGCGGTCGTCCTGGATCGGATCGGCCACCCCGAGCGACAGGGCGCTCTCCAGGCCCAGCAGCCGCCGGGAGACCAGGGCCCGGCTCGCCCACGGGCAGGCCCGGCTGACCACCAGCCGGTAGCGCCCTGGCTCCACCGGCCAGCCGTCGCGGCCGTCCGCGGTGATCCGGTCCGTGAAGTGGGCCTTGGACCGCTGGAACGCCTTGTTCCCGTACGCGCTGTTGCCTCCGTCCGAGCCAGTCATGCCGCCTCCTGTCGTGCCCTGTCGCCGTGCGGGTGTTCCATGACCGCGTTCCCAGATTTCGGCGTGTGAGCCCCGCCAGTCGGGGCAGTCGGCGAAGGTGAGTGGGACATCTTCGAACACGACCTCGAACGCATCCCTGAACACCCCGCGCCCGGCATCACCACCGGCCCCGGCACAGGAGGCCGAGGGCCACAAGGCGGACCGCAGAACGCGGGTCACCGTCCTGGTGGCGCTCGCCGCCAATCTGGTCATCGCCGTGGCGAAGGCCGTCGGGGGTCTGGTCGCGCACTCGCCCGCCCTGCTGTCGGAGGCCGCGCACTCGGTCGCCGACAGCCTCAACGAGGTCTTCCTCCTGGCCGCCCTGCGCCGCAGCCGCCGCCCAGCCGACCGTCGGCACCCCTTCGGCTACGGCAAGGAGCGGTTCTTCTGGTCACTGCTCGCCGCCGTGGGGATCTTCGTCATGGGCGGCTGCTTCTCCTTCTTCCAGGGCTTCGAGGCGCTGCGCAACGGAGCCGAGGAAGAGCTCAGCGGATACGTCGCCGGGCTCGTCGTCCTGGGCGTCGCCTTCGTCGCCGAGGGCGCGTCGCTGGCGCGGGCGCTTCACCAGACGCGACGCCAGGGCGGCATGGGCGACGGCCTGCGCGACCCGGCGCTGCGCACGGTCGTCGCCGAGGACGGCACGGCGGTGCTGGGCGTCAGCCTGGCCATGGCCGGCATGGCCCTGCACATGGTCACCGGGCAGGTCGTGTGGGAGGCGTCCGCGTCGCTGGCGATCGGGGCGCTGCTCGTCTACGTCGCCTACCGGCTCGGCCGTGAGGCGCGCGACCAGCTGATCGGGGAGGCCGTCGACGCGGAGACGAGCGACCGGATCCGGGCGGTGCTCCAGGAGCAGCCCGAGATCGACAGCGTGGAGGCACTGTTCACGATGAAGACGGGCCTGGAATCGGTCCTGGTGGCGGCACGCGTCGACCTGGTGCCGGGGCTGGACAGCGAGCGGGTCGAGGAGGTCGCCGTCCGCATCAAGCGACACGTCGCCGACACCTTCAGCGAGGCCGACCAGATCTTCCTCGACATCACCGACCGGCCCGCGCGCGAGGCACGAGAAAGCCCCGCCGCGACGGGGGAGCGCGGCGGGGCCTGACGTGCTGGTGCCCGGCCGACGGGGCTTCATGCACCCCGCCCCGGAATTTTTTTCCGAAGATCTTTTTCCGGGGCCGGTCGAACACCTCACCGGGGCCGGTCGAACACCTCACCGGGGCCGGTCGAGCACCTCACCGGGACCGGCCGGGCACCTGGCCGCGACCGGTCAGGCGCCTCGCCGGGGCCGTTCCGTCGGCTCGGCGGGCCGGGGCGGGTCAGCTTTCCTTGGACGGTTCCAGGACGAAGACCGGGATCTCGCGGTCCGTCTTCTTCTGGTAGTCCGCGTAGGGGGGATACGCCGCCACGGCCCGCTCCCACCACTCGGCCTTCTCGGCGCCGGTGACCTCGCGCGCGGTCATGTCGCGCTTCTCGGGTCCGTCCTGGAGCTCCACGCGGGGGTCGGCCTTGATGTTGTGGTACCAGACCGGGTGCGTGGGCGCGCCGCCCTGCGAGGCGACCACGGCGTACCTGCCGTCGTGCTCGACCCGCATCAGCGGCGTCTTGCGGATCTTGCCGCTCTTGGCGCCCAGGGTCGTCAGCAGGATCACGGGCATTCCGGTGTCCATCAGGGTCGTCCCCTCGGTACCGCCGGAGCTCTCGTACAGCTCCACCTGCTCGCGCACCCATGCGGTCGGGCTGGGTTCGTACTCGCCCTCGAGAGGCATGGCATCCGTCCCATCGTCGTCGTGTCCTGCGGCTGACTGCCAAGGTCCATAACACCGGAGTACTGCGGATTCATCCACCCCGCCATGACCTCGGGGGTAATCGCCTCTCCCGCGTCTCCCGGGGCACAGTGGCCATCACCGAAGGGGAGGAGTGACCATGACCACCACCATCGAGACCACGACCCGCGCGGTGATCGCGGAGCTGCTCCGGCGCATCGGCCGGGGCGACCCGGAGCGGATCGCCGAGCTGTACGCCGAACACGCCGACTGGAAACTCAACTGGCCCGAGGACGAGCACGGTAACGCCGCCACCCCGTGGATCCGCCACCGCGCGACCCGCGCGGACGCCGCCGCCCACTACCGCGAGCTGGCCGCGCACCACGCGCCCGGGGAGGCGGACACCCGGATCGAACGCGTCCTGGTGGACGGTGCCGACGCGGTGCTCCTGGGCGAGATCCGGCAGACGGCACGGGAGACCGGGCGCGCGTATCGGGCCAGGTTCGCCCTCCACCTGACCGTCGAGGACGGCCTGATCGTTCGGCACCACGTGTACGAGGACAGCCTCACGGTCGCCCGAGCCTTCACCACCTGACCGGCGCCCGCCCGGGCCCACGTCCCGTGACCGGCCTCCGCGGGGCCATCATCCCTGACCGGCTATGGCTCGGGTCCCCCGCCCCTGCTCGGCCGCCGCCTGGGTCCTTGCCCGTGGTCGGTCGTCTCCCGGGCCTTCGCCCGTGGCCTGCCGTGGCCCGGGTCTCCGTCCCTAGTTGGCCGCCGCCCGGGCCTTCGCCCCTTGTCGGCCGCCGCCCGGGCCTTCGCCCCTGGCCGCCCGCCGGCCAGGTCCGCGCCCCGTGAGCGCAGCGCAGCCCGCCCCGTTTCACCGCGTCATCCGTACCGCGAGTGCCGCGATCACCGCGCTCGACACCAGTGCCGTCACCAGGCGTCCCCGCCGTCCGGTCAGCGTTCGGCCGAGTAGGGCGCCGCCGGCGGCCAGCAGTACCTGCCAGCTCGCGGACGCGGCGAATGCCGCCAGGACGAACACGCCCTGTTCCAGCGGCCGGACGGGGTCCGCGGTGCGGGTGCCGAGGACCAGGGCCACGAAGTAGATCACGGTGGTCGGGTTGAGCAGGGTGATCCCGAGGAGCGCGACGAAGGCGCGGGCGGGGCTCGGGGGCGGAGGGTCGGTGCGGCCGCCGAGGTGACGGCCGCGGTACTGGCGTACGGCGACGACCGCGCCCCGGACCGCCAGCGCGAGCAGCAGCAGTGCCGAGGCCCACCGCAACGGCCCGAGCACCGGGCGCAGTGCGGCGGCCAGGGCGGTGCCCCCGACCGTGGCCACCAGGGCGTACAGCCCGTCGGCCGCGGCGACGCCGAGCGCGGCGCAGACACCGGTGCGCAGGGACGTACGGGCGGTGAGCGAGACGAGGTAGGTCGCGACCGCGCCGACGGGCATGGCGATGCCATAGCCGGCGAGCAGGCCCGCGACGAGCGCCCCGGTCACGAGGCGGGAGGTGTCGGTCCCTCCGGACGGCCGGTCTGCTGCTGGAACCGCACCGGCGTGGCGGCGGCGGTCAGCGGCAGAAGGGCGTGATGCGTCGTAGGCATGGCCGGATTCTGGGCCGGAGCCGCCGTCGCCCACAACCGGTTTTCGATTCCCGAGCGAGCATCCCCGGCCAACCTCCCGGCGCCACCGATCTGGCCGAACTTCTCGTCGCCGCATAGATGCCCCGGGCATCTAATGAAGATCTGCGCGATGTCCCGTCCAGCATCGGGCACGAAGCTCACTTCGTCTGCGAGGTCTTCCATGACGGCAATGCCCCCCACGCAAACGGAACCCGTCGCCTTCCCGCAGGACCGCACCTGCCCCTACCACCCGCCCACCGCCTACGCCCCGCTGCGCGACGGCCGCCCGCTGGCCCGTATCACCCTCTACGACGGCCGGCCGGCCTGGCTGGTGACGGGGCACGCCCTCGCCCGCGCCCTCCTCGCCGACCCGCGCCTGTCGACCGACCGCACCCGCCCGGACTTCCCCGCGCCCACCGAACGCTTCGCGGCGGTCCGCAACCGGAGGGTGGCGCTGCTCGGCGTCGACGACCCGAAGCACCACGCGCAGCGGCGGATGATGGTGCCCAGCTTCACCCTGCGCCGGGCCGCCGAACTGCGGCCGCAGATCCAGCGGATCGTCGACGAGCGGCTCGACGCGATGGTCGCGCAGGGCCCGCCCGCCGAGCTGGTGAGCGCCTTCGCGCTGCCGGTGCCCTCGATGGTGATCTGCGCCCTGCTGGGCGTGCCGTACGCCGACCACGAGTTCTTCGAGGGGCAGTCGCGTCGGCTGCTGCGCGGCCCGAGGGCGGCCGACACCCAGGACGCGCGCGACCAACTGGACGCCTACTTCGAGGAGTTGATCGACCAGAAGCTGAAGCAGGAGCGGCCCGGCGACGGAGTGCTGGACGAACTCGTCCACGACCGGCTGCGCACCGGGGAGTTGGACCGCGTCGAGGTCATCTCCCTCGCCACCATCCTGCTGGTCGCCGGACACGAGACGACCGCCAACATGATCTCCCTCGGCACCTTCACCCTGCTCCAACACCCCGAGCGGCTGGCCGAGTTGCGTGCGCGGCCCGAGCTGCTGCCCGCCGCCGTGGAGGAGCTGATGCGCATGCTCTCGATCGCCGACGGGCTGCTGCGGCTGGCCACCGAGGACGTCGAGGCCGGCGGCGAGACCATCCGGGCGGGCGACGGAGTGGTCTTCTCGACCTCGGTCATCAACCGTGACGAGGACGTCTACCCGGCCCCCGACACCCTGGACTGGCACCGCTCGGCCCGCCACCACGTCGGCTTCGGGTTCGGCATCCACCAGTGCCTCGGCCAGAACCTGGCCCGCGCCGAGATGGAGATCGCCCTGCGCACCCTCTTCACCCGGCTGCCCGCACTCCGTCTCGCCGCCCCCGCGGACGAGATCCCCTTCAAGCCCGGCGACACGATCCAGGGGATGCTGGAACTCCCCGTGACCTGGTAAGAGGCTCAGGGCCATGCACATCGACATCGACAAGGACGTCTGCATCGGCGCCGGCCAGTGCGCCCTGGCCGCCCCGGCCGTGTTCACCCAGGACGACGACGGATTCAGCACGCTGCTGCCCGACCGGGAGGACGGCGCCGGGAACCCGATGGTCCGCGAAGCGGCCCGGGCCTGCCCCGTGGGCGCCATCACCGTGACCTAGCCGGCCCACCCCCAGCGGCCCGCACCAGCAGCCGCGCCGCCTCGCGCGCCTCCCGCGCGGGGGCGGTGCCCTGCGCGATCCCCGCCGTCACCATCGCCCCCTCGGCGAGCAGGAACAGCTGCCCGGACAACGCGCCGGGCAGTCCCGCGTCCGCCACCAGGCCGTCCAGGTAGCGCCGGAACGCCTCTTTGTGCGCCCGGACTTGGGCCGTGACCCGGGCCGAGGTCGCGCCCAGTTCGCCGTACGAGTTGATCCACGCGCACCCGCGGAAGCCGTCCTCGCCGAACCACGACTCCAGCCAGTCGTAGACGGCGAGGATCCGCTCCTCGGGGTCCGTGTGTCCCTCGACGTGGTGGGCCAGCCGCCCGCGCCAGCGGACGTCGCGGCGCTCCAGGTAGGCCTCCACCAGCTGCTCCTTCGCGGGGAAGAGCTGGTAGAGCCGCTTGAGCGAGACGCCGGACGCGCCACGGACGTCGTCCATGCCGACGGACTGGATGCCGCGGCCGTAGAACAACTCCTCCGCGGCGTCCAGTGCCTGCTCCCGGGCGGTCGCGCTGTCCATGAGGGCCACTCCTTGAGCTCCTTGACGAATGCTGGCGTCCCTTGACGCGAGAACGTGCGTTCTCCTACGGTAGCAGCAGCGCGGAGAACGCACGTTCTCCCTTTCTGGTCACGGAGGATGACATGACCGACCGCCCGCCCCTGCCCCCGTTCACCCGCGAGACCGCCGCCCGGAAGGTGCAGGCCGCCGAGGACGCCTGGAACACCCGCGACCCGCACAAGGTGGCGCTCGCGTACTCCGAGGACTCGGTGTGGCGCAACCGCGACACCTTCGTCACCGGGCGAGAGGAGATCGTCGCGTTCCTCACCGCGAAGTGGGCGCGCGAGCAGGAGTACGCCCTGCGCAAGGACCTGTGGGCCTTCGACGGCAACCGCATCGCCGTCCGCTTCCAGTACGAGTCCCTCGACCCCGACGGCCGGTGGTGGCGCAGTTACGGCAACGAGCTCTGGGAGTTCGACGAGCACGGCCTGATGACCCGGCGTGAGGCCAGCATCAATGACGTCCCGATCGAGGAGAAGGAGCGCCGCATCTTCGGCCCGCGTCCCGAAGCCGAGCACGGGCGGTCGTTCCCCCTTCAGTAGGGTTCCGGAGTGACCGAACAGGTTCAGAAACCCTTCCTCTACGTCGTCGTCTGCGCCGCCGGCATCGCCGCCGACGTCGGCGAACTCATCACCGCCGCCCAGGAGCGGGACTGGGAGGTCGGCGTCATCGCCACCCCCGTCGCGGCGAACGGGTTCTTCGACACCGCCGCCGTGGCGGCGCGGACGGGCCGCCCGATCCGCTCCGCCTGGCGCACCCCGGGCGAGCCGCGTCCCTTCCCGCCGCCGGACGCCGTCGTGGTCGCGCCCGCGACCTTCAACACCGTCAACAAATGGGCGGCCGGCCTCGCCGACACCCTCGCCGTGGCCACCCTGTGCGAGGCGTACGGCCTGGGCGTCCCGATAGCCGTACTGCCGTGTGTGGCCGACGCGTTGGCCGCCCATCCGGCCTACCAGGACAGCCTGATACGACTGCGGGGGATGGGCGTGCGGTTCGCGCCGCCGTTCGCGGGCGGGCCGGGGGCGGAGTTCGGCTGGGAACAGGCACTGGACCTGCTCGGAAGGTGACCCGCTGAGGGGCGCGGCCGGACACCGTACGCTCCCCTTCGTAACCACTCGGAAGGCAGGAGCAGCAACGATGCAGTACGTGAAGCTCGGTTCGACCGGCCTGGACGTGTCGCGGATCTGTCTGGGGTGCATGACCTACGGCCTGCCCGACCGCGGCGTGCACGAGTGGACCCTCGACGAGGAGGCGTCCCGGCCGCTGATACGGCAGGCGCTCGACGCGGGCATCAACTTCTTCGACACCGCGAACGTCTACTCCGACGGCACCAGCGAGGAGATCGTCGGCAAGGCGCTGCGGGACTTCGCCGACCGCGACGAGATCGTCCTCGCCACCAAGGTGCACGGCCGGATGCGGTCCGGACCCAACGGCGGCGGACTGTCCCGCAAGGCGATCATGACCGAGATCGACCACAGCCTGACCCGCCTCGGCACCGACTACGTCGACCTCTACCAGATCCACCGCTACGACCCGCACACCCCGGTCGAGGAGACGATGGAGGCCCTGCACGACCTGGTCAAGGCCGGCAAGGTCCGCTACCTCGGGGCCAGTTCGATGTACGCGTGGCAGTTCTCCAAGATGCAGTACACGGCGGAGAAGCACGGCTGGACCAAGTTCGTCTCCATGCAGAACCACTACAACCTCCTCTACCGCGAGGAGGAGCGCGAGATGCTCCCGCTCTGCGCCGACCAGGGCGTCAGCGCGCTGCCCTGGAGCCCGCTCGCCCGGGGCCGGCTGACCCGGGACTGGGGCACGGTCACCGACCGCAGCGCCAACGACAACTTCGGCAACCGCCTCTACCAGGAGGGTGACCGCACCATCGTCGAGGCGGTCACCCGTATCGCCGGCGACCGCGGCGTCCCCCGGGCCCAGGTGGCGCTGGCCTGGCTGCTCCACCAGGACACGGTGGCGGCCCCGATCGTCGGCGCGGCCAAGCCCCACCACATCGAGGACGCGGTCGCGGCGGTCGAACTCGCCCTCAGCGAGAAGGAGATCGAGGAACTGGAGCAGCCGTACACCGCCCGGCCGATCGTCGGCCACTGACACCGCTTCTCAGTGCGGTCCCTGCGGTGCGAACTCCGTCCCGCAGGGGCCCGCGCCCTCGCTCTCCCGCAGGGCGACGCGCTCTCCCCGCATCGACAGCGTGCGGTAGTACGCGCCGATGCGTTCGGCGGACGCCCCCACGTAGTGCCCGATGAACGAGCGCCGGAACCGCGAGGCGCTCCGGTTCGGCTGCGAGCCGTGCACCACACTGCCGTTGAAGAACAGGACGTCCCCCGGCGCCATGTCCACCGGCACCGCCGCGAGCCCCGCCGGCGGCGGCACGTACTCCCGTGCGAACGACACCCCGTCGTCCGCCTCCTCCGGGCAGAACAGGTCCATCCGGTGCGTACCGGGAACGACCTCCAGGCCGCCGTTCTCCCGGTCGATCACATCGCACGCCACCCACGCCGCGACACACGTCCCCGGCTCGACCCGCAGATAGAAGTTGTCCTGGTGCAGCGCCTGCCCGCGCGCCCCCGGCGGCTTGAAGTAGAACATGCTCTGCGCGGCCAGCACCTCCTCGCCGAGCAGTCCTTCCAGGACACCCCGCAGCCGCGCGTCGAGCAGCGTCCGCCGGGCGAGCGCGTTGATCTCGTGCGGCTGCATCACCCGCGGCCACGCCGCCAGCGGGTCGTCCCCGGGCCGCGGCTCGAAGTGCCCGCGCACCGGCCCGGCCGCGTGCAGTGCCGTGAACTCCGCGCACAGCCGGTCGATCTCGTCCGCCCCGAACAGCCCCCGGACGACGAGGAACCCCGCCTCCTCGAACTGCCTCACACGGTCGGCGGCTTCCTTGTCCATGACGGTCATGCGTCCCCTCCTCGGTCGGTGTGTGTCCGCGTGTCACGCTAGGTGGGGGGCCACTTCAGGAGGATGTCCGTGACCGCTGACCGACTGTCCGGGACTGCTGCCCCGGGCGTGCCCGCGCCGCCCGCGGGCCTGGTCGTGCTCGGCCGCTACGACGAGTCGCCGGGCTACGTCGTCAACCGCCCGCAGGGCTCGGACAGCTGGCTGTTCACCTGGACCACGGCCGGCGGCGGGGAACTGCGGCACGGCTCGGCCGCGACCCGGGCCGCGGCCGGCGATCTCGTCGTCCTCGCCCCCGGCTCCCCGCACGGCTACGGCGTCGCACCGGACGCCCCGCACTGGCGGTTCTGGTGGGCGCACTGCCAGGCCCGCCCCTCCTGGCTGCCCTGGCTGCGCCCGTACGACCGCGGCGACGGCCTGTACGTCGTCACCCCGACCCCTGCCGCCCTGCGCGCCCGCGTCGAGTCGGCGTTCCACCGGATGCGCACGGACGCCCGCCGGCCGCCCGGCACGGGGGAACCGGCGCCGGGACGCGAGGCCACGGACGACCGCATCGCCGTGGCGCACGACACCGTCGCGCGTGAACTCGCCCTGTGCGCACTGGAGGAGGTCGTCCTGCTCACGGCCGGAGCCGCACGCCGGCGTCCCCCGGCCCCCGGCCTCGACCCCCGCATCGCGCGCGTCCAGGAGCTCATCGCCGCCGACCCCGGCGCGCCCCACACCGTCGACTCCCTCGCCGCGCGTGTCGCGCTGTCGCCCTCCCGGCTGGCGCACCTGTTCACCCGGCAGGTCGGGCAGTCGCCCATGCGGGCCCTGCGCGAGGCGCGGCTGCGGCACGCCGCGCGGCTGCTGGAGGCCACCGATCTGCCGGTGGAACGGGTGGCCACGGCCTCGGGGTTCGTGAGTCCCTTCCATTTCCACCGCGTCTTCCGTGAGCGATTCGGTATGCCGCCCGGTGCGTACCGCTCCGGCGGCCCAATGGTTGGCACATGACGCGCGTGGACCCGCCGGACAGTCGTTGTCATGGCAGTTCAATGGTTTGCCGCGGGAAAGCCCTTTCAGCCACACTCCCGGTATTGACTCATCGTCAAAAACACGTGGTGCGCACGCAATGCACAAAACCGCGGGATCTCTTGTTACATCTCGCTGACCTGTGCAAAGGTGGGGCCTTGTCGGCGCGCGGACAAGAAGATTCCGGTTCGTGCGCACCCCTCCCGTACATCCCCCACGCTCCACAAGAGCTGTCGTCGGCGAGGCGCCATGCCTATTGGTATGGACTTTTTTGTGCAAGCCCCCGAGAGGAATGCCGCCGTGAAAGACGCAGGCCTGCCGAATTCCACCGCCCCGGGCCGCCTCTTCGACGTGACGGACGCACAACTCAGCGCGGAGCTGAAGAAGTGGACGGGAACGACGCCCGCCCTCCACCCCGTCGGTGAACTCCTCGACCGGCACTGGGAAGCGGCCTACGTCTACGCCCGGCTGTGCACCGACGGACCGCGTTCCGCCGGAATGCTCACCACCGCCGCATTCACCCGGCTCTTCGGCGAGTCCCTGCGGCACAACGGACCGACGGCCGCCTGGCGCCCGCAGATCCTCGTCACCGTGCGACGCATCGCCGCCGAATGGGACACCGACCGCCGACGCGAACAACTCCACCCCGAACTGCGCTCCGAGAGCGGCCACGGGGAGCGCGCCTCGGCCCGGCTGCTGCCGTCCGCCGACCGGCGGCTGCTGTCCGGCGCGTTCCAGCGGCTGCCCCAGTCCGCCCGCGCGCTGCTGTGGCACAGCGAGGTCGAGGGCGAACCGCTGGAGATACCCGGCGCCCTGTTGGGCCTGGACGAGGAGGACGTCCGCGTCGAACTGGGCCGCGCCCGCGAGCGGTTGCGCGAGGAGTGCCTCCAGGTCCACCGCGAACTCGCGCCCGAGCAGGAGTGCCGCAGCTTCCTGCGGATGCTCGACGTCACCTACCGGCGCGGCGGCATCGACGTCGACCCCGACCTGCGCGCCCACCTGGACCGCTGCAAGCACTGCCGGCACACCGCCGACCAGCTGAACCAGTTCAACGACCAGGGCCTCGGTGTCGCCCTTGCCGAGGCGGTCCTCGGCTGGGGCGGGCGCGCCTACGCCGAGACCCGGGCCGCCCAGGAGGCGGCGGACGCACCCGCACCGGAGGCACCCGCGGAGTTCGTCGCCCACACCATCGCGGGCGAGCCCTTCTTCGACGCGCCGCCCCTTCCCCGTACCGCCCCCTCCGTCCCCGGCGCACCGCCCGCCGCTCGTGCCGCGGGCCCCGCGCCGGCGCCGAGAAGCCGCAGACGGCACTCGGCGAAGAAGGCCGCCGCCCGCCGCCGCAACCTCACCGCGGCCGTCGCCACCGCCGGCGCCCTCGTCGTCCTCCCGCTGGTCCTGTGGTCCCTGGCCGACGGCGACGACACCGCGCCGGCCACGGGCGCCCAGGCCTCCGACACGCCCGGCACCGGCACCGACCACTCCACCACCGACCCGACCTTGGTGGGCTCGGGCCAGAAGGGGCAGGGCACCCTGAGCGGCCGGATCCACAACGTCGACTCCGGGCTCTGCGTGGCCATCGCCGGCAAGAAGGCCGTCAAGGGCGCCGAGACCGAGGTCACCGACTGCTCCTCGGACGCCGCGCAGCAGTGGACGTACGAGACCGACGGACTGCTGCGCAGTTCCGCCGACCCCGAGCTCTGCCTCGACTCCCACCTCGGCTACTCGGTGCAGCTGGCCCCGTGCACCGGCGCCGGGAACGCCGAGAACAAGGACGTGCGGTACGACTTCACGGCGCGCGGCAACCTGGTGCCGCGCTGGGACGAGGACCTGGCCCTGACCCCTGCCGCCACCGACGGCACCGGCGCCCTGGTCCTGAAGTCCCGCGAGGACGACAGCGCCGTCCAGCGCTGGGTCTTCGACACCTCGAAGGCCGACCTTCAGATGGAGTGGGTCAACTGGGGCGCGGTGGCCGACCCCACACCGACCCCGACGCCGACCCCCACGCCCACCCCGAAGAAGGCGGCCCCGACGCCGTCCCCGACTCCGTCGACCGCGGCGCCGGCCCCCAGCAGCCCGTATCCGACCGACGTCCCCTGCTACTACACGTACTCCTGCGGCGGGGACGGTCAGTACGGCGGCGGGTACGGGTACGGCGGTGGGTACGGGGGCTACGGCGGGTACGGGGGCTACGGCGGCGGCCGGCGCTGACCCCGGCGCCGCTCAGGCCCCGATCAGCTGGATCGAACCCCACAGGGCCAGCGTGGCCGGCACCAGCGCGGCGGGGACGGCGAGCAGACCGAGGCGGGTGAACTCGCCGAGCTCGACGTCCTGACCGTCGCGCTGCACGATCCGCCGCCACAGCAGCGTCGCCAGCGAACCGGCGTACGTCAGGTTCGGGCCGATGTTGACGCCGATCAGCACCGCGAGCACCGCACCCGGCCCGGCCGCCGCGGTGAGCGGCAGCAGGACCAGCACCGCGGGCAGGTTGTTGATCAGGTTCGCCAGCACGGCGGCCAGCACGGCGATCCCGAGCAGCGTCACCACCCCGGACCCCTCCGGGATCACCTGGCGCAGGGCGTCGGCGAGCCCGTTGTCGACGACCGCGCGCACCACCACGCCGAGCGCGAGCACGAACGCCAGGAACCCCGGCGCGGCGGCCTTCACCACGGTGAGCGGCGTGGCCCGCCGCCGCACCAGTGCCCGGCCGGCCATCACCAGCGCGCCCGCGAGCGCCACCCACGCCGGCTCGACACCGACGGCGGACGCCACCACGAACCCGGCGAGCGTGCAGCCGACGGTGACGAGCGCGAACACCGGCAGCTCGGGCGCCTCACCGGTGTCGGGAGCGGCGACGGCGGTCTTGAGGTCGTCCGCGAAGAAGCGCCGGAACACCAGGTACTCGGCGCCGACCGCGACCAGCCAGGGCAGCGCCATGAGGGCCGCGAACCGCGTGAAGCTCAGACCGCTCGCCTCGAAGGCCAGCAGGTTGGTGAGGTTGGACACCGGCAGCAGCAGGGACGCGGTGTTCGACAGGTGCGCGCAGGCATACAGATGCGGTCGGGCCGGTACGCCGCTGCGGGCCGCGGTGGCCAGCACGACCGGCGTCAGCAGCACCACGGTGGCGTCCAGGCTCAGGACCGCCGTGATCGCCGACGCGAGCACGAACACCGAGGCCAGCAGGGTGCCGGGGCGGCCGGCGGCCCGGCGGGACATCCACGCGCCGCACGCCCGGAAGAGCCCCTCGACGTCACAGAAGTGGGCGAGCACGAGCACCGCGGCGAGAAAGCCGACCACCGGCCCGAGCCGTTCGGCCTCGGTCCACGCGTGCGCGGGCGAGATGGCTCCGGTGGCGAGCGCGAGCCCGGCCGCCGGGACCGCCAGCACCGCCTCCGGCAGACCGCGTGGACGGATGACGGCCCAGGCGAGTACGGCGACGAGCAGTGCTATGGACAGGACTTCGGCGAGCGGGGTGTTCAGGGGGGATCCTTCGGAGCGTGGTCGAGCTGCGGCCTCCGATGAGAACAGGCTCGGGTAAGAGACCGCGGTGGTACGGGGGAGCGGCGATCAGTCAGGCGCCGGGGCCCTGGTCGAACACCGTCAGGAAGACCGTGGACTCGTTTCCGGAGACCGGCACCTCTCCCGCCGACCACGACACCTTCAGCGGCTCCCGCTCGTCCGGCGGTGTCACCAGCAGGGCGTCGGGGTTGGCGGTGCGGGCGCCGCTGATCTTCGGGTTGGCGAACGTGATGCCCGACCAGGCGCTGTGCCCCGGTGCCAGCCGCACGGTCGTGGGTGTGCCGGGGGAGCGCTCGGGGTCGGGCCCCAGCTGCTTGCCGGCGGCGTCCACGAAGGCGGCGCCCGGGTAGCCGTGGATGGTGCAGGTCCGCGAGGACGTGTTGGTGAGGATCACGGGGAAGTTCTCCTGCCCGGCCCCCGGATCGTTGCGGCCGAGGACGGCCTCCAGCTCGCCGGTGTGGCAGCGGCTGCCGGCCGGACTCGCGGTGGGCGGCGACGAGGGGGCGGTCGAGGTCGGGCCGGCGCTCGGTGGCACCGAGGGCGTCGCCGAGGTCACGCCGCTGGTGGCCGGCGCGGCGGTGCCGGGCAGCGTCGTGGGCGTCGTCGCCGCCTCACCCGCATCGCCACCGCCGCAGGCGGTCAGCAGGCTCAGCACGGTGGCCGCGCCCGCGAGCAGGGCCGCCCGGTGTCCGGGCCGATACGTGTTCACCATGTCGTCTCACTCCTCGTACGGCGCGTTGTGCCCCGTCGTGAGAGTCCGATGCGCCCACGGCCGGAAAAGTTCGCGCGCTCAGTCCCCGACCCGCACCGAGTCGAGGACGTCCCTCGCCGCCGGACCGCCGCCGGCCGTCCTGATCTGCACGTACACCTGCGGCCGCCCGCCCCCGTCCGGGGGCGTGAGCCCGGCCTCGACGACCGAGCCGCCGCCGGGGCAGTCGCTCCAGCTGCGCACCCTGCCGTGCCCCGCGGCCAGGGTGCGGTCACGCGCGCCGTCGTAGTGGCACTCGGGATGGGCACGGTCGTTCACCACGGCCGTGACGTCACCGTGTTCCAGTACCCCGACGAAGACGCCGTCGACGCCCGCGCGGAGGTCCGGCCACCTCGCCAGGTCGTCGGCGACGGCGAACCCCGGCTCGTGCCCGGCGCGCAGACCGAGGACGGCCGGGTCCCAGCCCGCGTCGCGCACCTGACCGGCCCAGGCGGCGGGCACCTCGGCCGACACCCGCCCCGTCACGTCCTCGATCCGCCGGCCGGCGGGCGCGGAACCGTGCGGCCACAGCGCGAAGGTCGCGCCGATCAGGGCCGCCGTCACCGCCGTCCCGGCGAGGAGGGCGGGCCACCGCCGGGGCCGCCGGTCCGCCACTAGGGCGTATGGCGAAAGTGCCGCCTGCCGCCCGACGCCTGGCACGCACTCTCGCCGCACCGGGCGGAAGCCCACGTACAACCAGTGCGAGGGCTTCCGCCCGGCACGCCGAGAGCACGCACCAGACGCCGCTCGGCCCGCCCTCCGGGCGGACGACGGCACTTTCGCAACACGCCCTAGCCGTTCCAGCTCCGCCGCGAACGTCCGCGCGTCGGGCCAGCGCCGCGCACGGTCCGGACGCAGGGCGCGCAGCAGGGCCCGGCGGACCCCGGGGTCCAGGCCCGGACGCAGCCGGTCGGGGCGTACGACCTTGCCGGGCGCGGCCGGTACGACCCCGGTGACCAGCTGGTAGCCGACCGCGCCCAGGCTGTAGACGTCGGCCCGCGCGTCGATGCCGGTGCCCGGCTCGGCCTGCTCGGGCGGCCGGTACCCCGCCGAACCGGCGGCCAGCGTCAGGCCGGACGCCTCGGCCAGGATCTTGGCCAGCCCGAGGTCGGCCAGCAGCACCTGCCGGGCGCCGGCATCGCCGGAGGTGCCCGTGCGCAGCAGCAGGTTGGACGGCTTGATGTCCCGGTGCACGATCCCGGCCTCGTGCAGTGCGGCGGCCCCGAGCGCCGCCGCAGCCGTCAGCCGCAGCGCCTCGTCGACGGGGAGCGGGCCGTCGTCGAGCAGGTCGGCGAGGGTGCCGCCGTCGGCGTACTCCATCACGAAGTACGGTCTGCCGTCCGGGAGTTCACCGATGTCGTGGACCTGCACCACCCGCCGCGACGCGGCCCGGCGCAGCAACCGCGCCTCGGCCAGGAAGCGTTCGCGGACGTCGAGCCGGTGCGACCAGTTGTCGGCGAGCACCTTCACGGCCACCGGCGCGTCGAGCGTGTCGTCGTGCGCGAGCCACACCGTCCCGAACGCGCCCGCCCCCAGGCGCCGTTGGACCCGGTAGCGGCCGATCCGCTCGACGGAGTGCATACGACTATCATGCCTGCCGCACCGACCACACCGACGGGAGCAGCCGTGCCGGACCAGTCCCCGACCGAGGACCTCGCCCGGCGCGCGGCCGCCGGTGACCCGGCCGCTCTCGACGCGCTGCTCGCGGCGATCCGCCCCGAGGTCGTCCGGCGCTGTGGCCGGTTCCTGCCCTGCCGGGAGGACGCGGAGGAGGCCGCACAGGACGTGCTGCTCCAAGTCGCCCGGAAGATCGGCACGTTCGAGGGTCGCAGCCGCTTCGGCACCTGGCTCCACACGGTGGTGGCCAACTGCTGCCGGCAGAAGTACCGCGAACTCAAGCGGCGCTCCGCCGAACAGCCGGCCGCGACGGTCGACGACCTCCGCGCCGACCCGCGCACCACCAGTGTCATCGCCGGTTCGCGGATCGACCTGCTGGAGGCACTGGACCGGCTGGAGCGTGAACACCCCCTGCTGGTCGAGCCGTTGGTGTACCGGGACATCTGCCGGCTGGAGTACGCGGAGGCGGCCGAACGGGTCGGCATCCCGCTGGGCACCTTCAAGTCCCGCCTGCACGAGGCACGCCGTCAGGTCAGACCTTGGCTGGCCGAGGCGCCGTGACCGCTCACTCCTCGTCGACCAGCTCGATCTCCGCCCAGATGGTCTTGCCGTCGGTCGTGTGCCGGCTGCCCCAGCGCTGGGTGAGCTGGGCGACCAGCAACAGACCGCGGCCGCCCTCGTCCCAGGTCTTGGCGCGGCGCAGATGCGGGGCCGTGTGGCTGGTGTCGGACACCTCGCAGATCAGCGTGGTGGCGTCGTGGATCAGACGCAGCCGGATGGGGTGGGCGCCGTACCGGATGGCGTTGGTGACGAGTTCGCTGACCACCAGTTCCGCGGTGAAGGACGCCTCCGACATCTCCCAGGTGCCGAGCTGGTCGACGACCTGCTTGCGGATGGGGGCGACGAGCGCGGGGTCGGCGGGGATGTGCCAGGTCGCCACCTGGGAGGCGGGCAGTCCCCGGGTGCGGGCCAGCAGCAGGGCGACGTCGTCGGTGGAGCCGCCGGCCGGCAGCAGGGCGTGCAGGACCCGGTCGCAGGTCTCGTCCAGCGAGTCGGAGAACACCGCCAGCGACTGGCTCAGCAGTGCGTGCCCGGCGTCGATGTCCCGCTCCGGGGACTCGACCAGCCCGTCCGTGTAGAACGCCAGCACCGAGCCCTCGCGCAGCTCCAGCTCGGCCGACTCGAAGGGCAGCCCGCCCACGCCCAGCGGCGGGCCGGACGGCAGGTCGAGCTGTTCGGGCGCGCCGCCGGGCGGGATCAGCATCGGTGCCGGATGCCCGGCCCGGGCCAGCGTGCAGCGCCGTGACACCGGGTCGTAGACCGCGTACACACAGGTCGCCCCGACCTCGCCCGGACTGCCCTCCGCACCGGCCTCCGCGGACAGCCGTACGACGAGGTCGTCGAGGTGGGTGAGGAGCTCGTCCGGGGCCAGGTCGATGTCGGCGAGGGTGCGCACGGCGGTGCGCAGCCGGCCCATGGTGGCCGAGGCCTGGATGCCGTGGCCGACGACGTCGCCGACGACCATCGCGACCCGCATCCCGGACAGCGGGATCACGTCGAACCAGTCGCCGCCCACGCCCGCCCGCGCGGCCGGCAGATACCGGGAGGCCGCCGCCACGGCCGCGGTGCGCGGCAGCGAGCGGGGCAGCAGGCTGCGCTGGAGCGCGAGCGCGGTCTCCCGCTCGCGGGAGAACCGGCGGGCGTTGTCGATGCAGACGGCCGCGCGGGCCGTGACCTCCTCGGCCAGCAGCACGTCGTCCGGCGTGAACGGATCGGGCCGCCGGAACCGGGTCAGCACCGCGACCCCGAGGGTCAGACCGCGGGCCTGGATCGGCACCGACATCGTGGAGTGGATGCCGAACTGCCGGACGGCGTCGCCGCGCGCCTTGTTCCAGTTCAGCCACTCGTCCAGTTGCCCGGAGGCCACGGTGGCGACGATCGTACGGCCCGCCACCAGCGAGTCGGCCTGTGGCGAGGAGGCAGGGTACATCTCTACCTGCCCCGGCTTGGCCACGGCCTCCGGGGTGCCCGGGTTGACCGACTGGTGGGCGGCCCGGCGCAGCACGATCGGGGCGGTGACCGGCGGGAGCGGGTCGCCGTTCTCCCGCGGGTCCAGCAGGTCGATGCTGACGAAGTCGGCGAGCGCGGGCACGCAGACGTCGGCGAGCTCCTGGGCCGTCCGGGTGACGTCGAGGGTGGTGCCGATGCGGACGCTCGCCTCGTTGACCAGTTGCAGCCGCTCGCGCGCGAGGTAGTTCTCGGTGAAGTCGTGCGCCGCCAGGCAGACGCCCCGGACCCGTCCCTCGCGGTCGGTGACGGGGGCCATCCGGGCCAGCCAGGCGTGGGCCAGCGACTCGCCGCCGGTGCGCATGTAGGTCTGGACGTCCTCGGCCCGGCCGGAGGTGAGCACCCGCAGCAGATGCCGCTCCAGCTCCGCGCTCTGCGGCTTGCCGCCGATCTCCGACAGCCTGAGGCCCCGGATGCGCTCCTCCGGGAGCCCTATCACCTCGGCCATGGCGTCATTGAGATGGCTCAGCCGCAGCCGCTCGTCGTAGACCGCCACGGCGCACGGCGACTGCACGAGCGCCGCGGTGGCCAGGGGGTCGTCGGCGGAGCGGGGGCCGCCGCCCTCCAGCGGGGTGACGACGAGCCAGTGGCCCGGCGTGCCGTCGTCGGAGGGGCGGTGGTGGGCGAGCAGCCACACGGACACAGCGCGGCCGTCGCGGTGGCGCAGCGTGACCGTGCCGTCCCAGCGGGCGCCGGCCGGGGCGAAGGCCGCCCCCGCCCCGTCGCCGACCAGCAGGTTCTCGGCGGGACGGCCCACGACGTCGGCGGCCGGGAGCCCGAGCAGCCGCTCCGCGCCGCCGTTCCACTCCACGACTCGGCCCCGCTCGTCGATGACAGCCCGTGCCGTCGCGGCATCGTCGAACGGGTAGTCCGGGCTCATCGTCGCCACTCCATTGCGGACACTCACAGTGAACAAAGCCGTCACTTGAGTTCCAGCCTAGTGCGTCGGGCCCCGGCGCGGACGGGAACCCCCCTAGCCGCCCGATGGCGGGGACGCCCCGCGGTCAAGGGGGAAATCCGGCCGATGTGACGGGTGGGGCCGTCTGGCCAACCAGTCCCGTCCGGACCGTTGACGAGGTGTCATGCCTGCAACAAGCATGGCCTCCGACCGTCTCTTGGGAGCGCTCCCATTTTGCGAGCGTCGCCCGTAGCTCACCGAGGAGCCCGGACGTGAAAAGACGCAACACCACCCTGCTGTCCCTGACGGCCCTGCTGGGAGCGGTACTTGTCGCCGCGCCGTCCTCGCCGGCGACCGCCGACGAGGTCGAGCAGCTCAAGAACGGCACCTTCGACACCACCACCGAGCCGTGGTGGGCGACCAGCAACGTCACCGCGGGTCTGTCCGGCGGGCAGCTGTGCGCGGACGTGCCGGGCGGCACCGCCAACCGCTGGGACGCCGCCGTCGGCCAGAACGACGTCACGCTGGTCAAAGGGGAGTCGTACAAGTTCGCCTTCACCGCGAACGGTTCGCCCGACGGGCATGTCGTGCGCGCGATCGTGGGGCTCCAAGTGGCGCCGTACGACACCTATTTCGAGGTCAGCCCGCAGCTCAGCGTCTCCGGCAACACGTACTCGTACACCTTCACCTCGCCCGTGGACGCCACCCAGGCGCAGGTCGGCTTCCAGCTCGGCGGCAGCGCGGACGCCTGGAAGTTCTGCATGGACGACGTGTCCCTGCTCGGCGGGGTGCCGCCGGAGGTGTACGAGCCCGACACCGGGCCGCGCGTGCGCGTGAACCAGGTCGCCTATCTGCCCTCCGGTCCGAAGAACGCCACGCTCGTCACGGACGCGACGGGCAAGCTGCCCTGGCAGCTGAAGAACGCCTCCGGGACCGTCGTGGCACAGGGGTCGACCACGCCGCGGGGCGTCGACGCGTCCTCCGGGCAGAACGTCCAGTCGATCGACTTCGGGTCGTACCGGAAGGAGGGCACCGGGTACACGCTGGTCGCCGACGGGGAGACGAGCCGTCCCTTCGACATCGGCACCGCCGCCTACCGGCAACTCCGCCTGGACGCGCTGAAGTACTACTACACCCAGCGCAGCGGCATCGCGATCCGCGACGACCTGCGCCCCGGCTACGGCCGCGCCGCCGGCCATGTCGACGTGGCACCCAACCAGGGCGACTCCGCCGTCCCCTGCCAGCCCGGCGTCTGCGACTACAAGCTCGACGTCACCGGCGGCTGGTACGACGCCGGCGACCACGGCAAGTACGTCGTCAACGGCGGCATCTCCACCTGGGAGCTGCTGAGCACCTACGAGCGTGCCCTGCACGCCCGCACCGGACGGCCCGGCAAGCTCGGCGACGGCACCCTCGCCATCCCGGAGAGCGGCAACAAGGTGCCGGACATCCTCGACGAGAGCCGCTGGGAGCTGGAGTTCCTGCTGAAGATGCAGGTGCCCGCGGGGCAGCCGCTGGCCGGAATGGCCCACCACAAGATCCACGACGAGGCGTGGACCGGCCTTCCACTGCTGCCGAGCGAGGACCCGCAGAAGCGTGAACTGCACCCGGCGACCACCGAGGCGACCCTGAACCTCGCGGCCACCGCGGCGCAGGCGGCCCGCCTCTACAAGCCCTACGACAAGGCGTTCGCGGCGAAGACCCTCGCGGCCGCCCGCACGGCCTGGACCGCGGCGCTCGCGCACCCCGCCCTGCACGCCGACCCGAACGACGGCATCGGCGGCGGCGCCTACGCGGACACCGACGCCACCGACGAGTTCTACTGGGCGGCGGCCGAGCTGTATCTCACCACCGGGGAGAAGCAGTTCGCGGACTACGTCCTCAACTCGCCCGTCCACACCGCCGACATCTTCGGCCCCCTCGGCTACGACTGGGCCCGCACGGCCGCCGCGGCCCGCCTCGACCTCGCGACCGTGCCCAGCAAGCTGCCCGGCCGCGACAAGGTCCGCCAGTCGGTCGTCAAGGGCGCCGACCGCTACCTGACCACGCTGACGTCACAGCCGTACGGCATGCCGTACGCGCCCACCGACAACCTCTACGACTGGGGCTCCAACCACCAGATCCTGCACAACGGCATCGTCATCGCCACCGCGTACGACATCACGGGCGGCTCGAAGTACCGGGACGGCGCCCTCCAGAGCGTCGACTACCTCTTCGGCCGCAACGCGCTCAACATGTCGTACGTCACCGGCTACGGCGAGGTGAACTCCCACAACCAGCACAGCCGTTGGTACGCCCACCAGCTCGACCCCAACCTCCCGAACCCGCCCAAGGGCACCCTCGCCGGCGGACCGAACTCGGGCATCCAGGACCCCTACGCACAGAGCAAACTCCAGGGCTGCGTCGGCCAGTTCTGCTACATCGACGACATCCAGTCCTGGTCGACGAACGAGCACACCATCAACTGGAACTCCGCCCTGGCCCGGATGGCCTCCTTCGTGGCGGACCAGACGTAGGAGGAAAACGGTTCGCGGGGGCTCCATGCACCGGGCGATTCCGGGGTCATGGAGCCCCTCCCGGCGATCGAACTCCCGCGAACCGTGCGGCTCCACGACTCGGCCCCGGAGACCTTCGAGTTCGCGCCTGGTGACTAACGTTCGTGTTCCACGAGCTCCTTCGGCCGTTCGTGGGCGGTCAGGGTGTGCAGCCTGGCCTGGTCCAGGGGCTCGTGGACCTCGATGTACTCGCCGTGCGGGAGGCGCTTGATCACGCCCGTTTCGCGGCCGTGCAACACCAGTTCCCTGTCGCGGAGTTGCAGGCCCAGGCAGATGCGCCGGGTGACGACGAAGACCGCCGCCGGGACGGCGAACACCCCGACCCGCACCACCCAGGTGACCGTGTTGATCGACAGGTGGAGGCGGGTCGCCACGAGGTCGTTGCCGCCGCCTGCCAGCAGGATCAGATACAGACTGATCCAGGCCGCGCCGATCGCGGTGCGGACCGGGCGGTTGCGGGGGCGGTCCAGGAGATGGTGCTCGCGCCGGTCGCCGGTGACCCTGGCCTCCACGAACGGGTAGACGCCGATGAACACCAGCAGCAACGGGAACACCAGGATCGGGATCAGGACGCCCAGCACGAGCGTGTGCCCCCACAGGGTGATCTCCCAGCCCGGCATGATCCGCACCAGCCCCTCGGCGAAGCCCAGGTACCAGTCCGGCTGGGCGCCCGTGGAGACCTGGTCGGCGCGGAAGGGACCGTACTGCCACACGGGGTTGATGCTCGCCATCGCCGCGATCAGGGTGAGGACGCCGAACACCAGGAAGAAGAAGCCGCCCGCCTTCGCGAGGTACACCGGCAGGAACGGGGCGCCCACGACGTTGCGTTCGGTCCGGCCGGGGCCCGCGAACTGGGTGTGCTTGTGGTACACGACGAGGAGGACATGGGCCACGACGAGGGCCGCCATGATGCCCGGGATCACCAGGATGTGCAGCGAGTAGAAGCGGGCCACGATGTCGTTCCCGGGGAACTCGCCGCCCAGCAGGAACATCGACAGATACGTCCCCACGACCGGCACCGCCAGCAGCGCCCCGTTGACGAACCGCAGCCCCGTGCCCGACAGCAGGTCGTCCGGCAGCGAGTAGCCGAAGAGGCCCTCGAACAGCCCGAGGAACAACAGGGTCCAGCCGAACACCCAGTTGACCTCCCGCGGCTTGCGGAACGAACCGGTGAAGAAGTGCCGCATCATGTGCGTCAGCATCCCGGCCACGAACACCAGCGCCGACCAGTGGTGCAGCTGCCGGATCAGCAGCCCGCCGCGCACGTCGAAGCTGATCTCCAGCGTGGAGGCGTACGCCTCGGACATCCGCACCCCGTTGAGCGGGACGTAACCGCCGTGGTACGTCACCTCGTTCATCGAGGGATGGAAGAACAGCGTCAGCCACACCCCGCTGAGGACGAGCACGACGAAGCTGTAGAAGCAGATCTCGCCGAGCAGGAACGACCAGTGGTCCGGGAAGACCTTGCGCAGATAGCGCCGGCCGAGGGAGTGGATGCCGAGCCGGCCGTCGAACCAGTCGGCGATCCGCTCCCCGCTCATCGCTCCCCCCGCTCGACGTGCCCGAGCTTGTCGGGGTTGGCGACGATGTAGATGTCGGACACCCGGTCGCCCTCGGGCGTGAGGTCCATGACCATCACCGCGTACGGCGCCCCGCCCTCGAACAGCACGGCCGCCGCGTCGCCGTTGGCCTGCCGGTAGCGCAGCTCCAGGTCGAGCGAGGCACCGCGGGAGCGGAACCCGTCGATGAGACGCGCGACCTTGTCCCGGCCGCGCACCGGGCGCGACCCCGCCCCCCGGCGATTGCCGCCGCCGTCCGTCCACACCGTCACGTCCGGGGCGAGGATCTCCATCAGCGCGCCGATGTCCCCGCCGAGCGCGGCCTCCACGAACCGCTCGGTCGCCTCCCGCCGCACCCGGGGATGCGCCTCGTACAGCGGCCGCCGGGCATGCACGTGGTCGCGGGCCCGGTGCGCCACCTGCCGTACCGCCGCCGGGGTGCGGTCGAGGATCTCCGCGATCTCGGTGTGCGGGTACCCGAACACCTCGTGCAGCACGAACACCGCGCGTTCCAGCGGGGTCAGCGACTCCAGGACCACCAGCAGCGCCAGGGAGACCGACTCGGCGCGCATCGCGGGGTCGTCGGCGGTGTCGTCCGCGACCAGTGGCTCCGGCAGCCACGGGCCGACGTACGTCTCGCGCCGCCGGTTGATCGCGGCACGTCGGCCGAGGGCGTGGTTCACGGCGATACGGACGAGATAGGCGCGCGGGTTGGCGATCCCGTCCAGGGGCGAGTCGGTGATCCGGCGCCGGGCCGTCCAGGACAGCCAGGTCTCCTGCAAGACGTCCTCGGTGTCGGCGACGCTGCCCAGCATGTTGTAGACGATGCCGAACAGCAGCTCACGATGGCCGACGAAGACGTCCGTCGCCTCGTCGGCCTCGGGAAAACGAATCTTGGACATGCGTGGGCCTCCCGGTACGCGCTCACTACTGCGAGGGCTTCCGGAGGCGCGAATGTGACATCGGACGGCCTGAATGTGACGTGTGCCTCACCGGGAGGGCGCGGTGTCACACCGCCGCGACACCCCGGCCTCTTGACCGCGAGTCCGCATCCGTGGGCCCTGAGGAGGACCGGTGACCATCGACTTCACCGCCATGTACGCGTCCCACGACGCCTTCCGCCGCGATCTGGCCCGGCTGGCCGACGCCGTCGCCGAGGGACGGGCCGGCACCCCCGCGGTCCGGACCGGCTGGCAGAACTTCCAGCACCAGCTGCACGTCCACCACACCGCCGAGGACGCCGGGCTGTGGCCGCGCGTCAGGGAGCGGGTCGCCGGGCGGCCGCGCGAGCTCGCGCTGCTCGACGCGATGGAGGACGAGCACTCCCGCATCGATCCCCTGCTGGCCGCCGTCGACACCGCGCTGGCCGACCGCGCCCCCGAACTCGGCGATCTGGTCCGGGCGTTGACCGCGACCCTGGACGACCATCTCAAGCACGAGGAGGACGATGCCCTGCCCCTGATCCAGGACGTCCTGACGGACGCCGACTGGGGCGCCTTCATCGGCCGCATCCGGGAGACCCAAGGGGTGCGCGGCGCCGCGGTGTTCGTGCCGTGGGTCGTCGACGGCGCCCCGCCCGCCGACCGTGCCAGGTTCCTCGGCAGCATGCCGCCGCCGGTCCGCGTCCTCAACCGCCTGTTCTGGCAGGCCGGTTACCGGCGCAAGGGGTTGTGGGCGCACGGCTGAGGGCCAGGGCAGGGGCTGGTTCAGGTCGCGTCGTGGAAGACCAGGCCCAGGGTGTGCCGGTGGCCGGAGCGGACCGTGCTCACGCCGTGCCGCATCGCACCGGCGGACCAGCCGCGGCGGGTGCGCACCGGGTGGTCCCGGGTGGTGAAGACCAGCCCGTGGCCCTGCCGCAGCACGGTCGACATGCCCCGGGACTGCGCCCTGGGCCGCTGCTCCACCATCAGGAACTCGCCGCCCGTGTAGTCCGTGCCGTACACGTCGAGCCCGACGACGACCTGGAGCGGGAAGACCAGCTCGCCGAACACGTCCCGGTGCAGGGCGTTCCAGTCGCCCGTCCCGTACCGCAGCAGGATCTGCGCCGACCGGTCCTGCCCGGCCGCGTGGCAGCGCTCCAGCCACTCCGCGAGGGAGTCGGGCCAGGGCGCCGGACGGCCGAGGCGGGCCGCCCAGTCGCGGGCGACCGGCAGCAGGCGCGGGTAGAGCGCGGCCCGCAGCGCGGCCACCGGGGCGGGCAGGTCGTGGGTGAAGTACCGGTACTGGCCGGAGCCGAAGCGGTGCCGGGCCAGGTCGACGGTCGTACGGAACAGTTCCGGCTTCTCGTACAGGGCCGTCAGGTCACGGCACTCGGCGGGCGTCAGCAACGGCCCCGTGGGCGCGCTGCCGTACTCGTCCAGCTCCGCGGCGAGCGCGTCCCAGTCGGTCCCGGCGACCCGCTGGCGGGCCTGGTTCAGGGTGAGGGTCATGAGGGTCCTCCCGTCAGACGAGCGTCGGTTGCAGTGCGCCCTCGTGCGTGAGCAGCCGCACCTTGCGCTCCACGCCGCCCGCGTACCCGCGCATCGAGCCGTCGGCGCCGATCACCCGGTGGCAGGGCCGCACGATCAGCAGGGGGTTGGCGCCGAGCGCCGCGCCCACGGCCGGGGTGTCGGCCCGCGCCACACCGAGCCGCGCGCCGAGCGCGCCGTACGTCGTCGTGGTGCCGTACGGGATCGCGTCGACCGCCTGCCACACGCGCCGCTGGAAGTCGGTGCCGTCGGCGGCGAACCGCAGGTCGAAACGGGTGAGCCGGCCCGCGAAGTACGCGGCGAGCTGGGCGGTGGCCTCGCTGAAGGCGTCGTCGTCGCGCCGCCAGTCGGCGCGGACGGCCGGTGCGGTGCGCTGCCCCGGCATCGACAGTGAGGTGAGCACCCCTGCCCGGCCCACGAGGAGCAGCTCGCCGAGAGGGCTCTCGATCGTCGTGAAGGTCGTCGTGTCCGTGTGCGCGTGTGTGTCCATGGCTACGAGTCTGCTGCGCCGGGCGGCCCGTCACCGGCGGGATTCGGACGTCGTGCTGAGCGCCCCAGGTACCCGCCAAGAAGGGCTATGACCTGGGGGTATTTACGGGTCAGTACCCCAGCGGTACCGTTGGGGCATGCCAGCTCTCAACGTGGAGTTCAGTGATCGTGAACTAGAGGACCTGCGGCAGATCGCCAAGGAGCGCGGTACGTCGATGAAGGCCCTCGTCCGGGAGGCGGCCGCCGCCGACATCGCGCGGCACCGTGCCCTGAAGGAAGGCGCGGAGGCGTTCCGGCGGTTCTTCGCGACCCACGCCGACGAGTTCGCGGCCGCCTTTCCCGACGACGAACCGGCCGGGCACGGCGAGCGGCGGGCCGGCTGACCGATGGCCTCCGTCGTCCACATCGACGTCCCCTGGCTGCTCCAGCGTCATGAAGAGGTCCTGCCGGACCAGCCCACGATCAACGACTTCTCGGCACTGGTGGCCGCCGTCGCCCGGCATCGCGTCGACCCGCCGAGGCTCGGCGTGGACTCCGACCCCGCCTGGCGGGCCGCCGCGCTGCTGCACACCCTCGCCCTGCTCAAGCCGCTGCCCGCGGCCAACGCCCGCTTCGCCTGCGCGACGGCGGTGGCGTACATGTTCGTCAGCGGCGTCGGCATCGACCCGCCCTACGGCGCCCTGGTCGACCTCGCCCGCGACCTGATCTCCGGCAAGGCCGACGTCTACGGCGCCGCGGACCGGTTGCGCTCCTGGCAGATCTGAGACGCGGCCGCACGAGGCACCGGCCGGCAGGGCCGAGACGCGGCCGCACGACGCACCGGCCGGCAGAGCCGAGACGCCGGCGCACCCGGCGCCGGCCGGCCTGGCCGACCCCGGTCTGCCCTCGGGGCCGCCGACCGAGGGCGGGAGGATCGGGGTCGGCGGCCGGTTGCGCACAGGAGAGCCGCCGTCCTGTGCGTGGCCTCCGAGGGGCCGATACCAGTGCACTACGGGGTGGTGCGCGCCGGGAGCGTGCGCGATGCCCCGGCGCGTGCGCGTGTTTCACACGGGGCGTGTGAAATAGCGAAAGCAAGGAGGGGAGAGCTGCGCCGACCTTGTTTCTGACTATCTTTCAACGATGCTGATGTTGCTCAAGTGCCTTGTTGGTCATGACCCCGTTGTGCAAGGGTGAACTACCCGTGCGGGGGGTAAAGGCCGGGTCTTCATTCGTCCCGTGGGGAACCGGGCCGGACGAGCCGCCGTGAATTCACGCTCCTCGCGCATCACCGGAGAGGACGCAACCGTCCCCGCTCCTTTTCGGCGAGTTGAACCACAGAACCACATGCGCGTGGGAAGGAACCCGCTCAGTGCCCACCCCCCACCCCCCTCGCCCTCCGTACCCGCCGCCCGGCGGGGTTCCGGGGGAATCCGACGACGACCTCGCCGCCCATCTGCGCGGCCGTCCGGACGGCGAAGCGGCCCAGTCGGCCGCGCTTTTGATGGCGCGTCACTGGCAGCCGGTCCACGAGTACGCCGTCATCTGCCTGGCCGCCCGCTCGGAGGTGGCCTCCATGGTCACCGCGGCCGCCTTCCACCAAGTCCTCGACCGGCTCGCCCTCGGCGAGCCCGCCACCGCGCTGCGCCCCCGCCTCCTCGTACGCGCGCGGGACACCGTCCGCGAGTGGTCGGCCGAGGACCGAATATCCGGTGTTCTGCCAGATCTCGCGAAACCCGCCGGCGGTCGCGGTATGCGGGCGGCGAAGTCCATGACGCCCGAAAACCGCAAACTCGCCGAGCGGTCATTCCTCGCGCTGCCCGGACTCGCCCGCTGTCTGCTCTGGCACACCGAGGTCGAGGCCGAGCCGATAGCCGTCCCCGCCGGCCTGCTCGGTATGGACACCGTCAGCGCCTCGGCCGCTCTCGAACAGGCGCGTGACAAATTCCGTGAGGGTTGTGTACATGCCCATCGGGAACTCGCGCCGACCAAGGATTGCCGGTTCTACAACCGCCTCCTCGATGTCCCGATTCGCCGCGGCGGCGCACTGTTGCCGGATGTCCAGCGGCATCTGGACGAGTGCTCCTACTGCCGATTCGCCGCCGAACAACTCGGCCATTTCGAGGGCGGGTTGGGCACGCTGCTCGCCGAGGCCGTGCTCGGCTGGGGAGCCCGTCGCTATCTCGACTCCCGGCGCGGACAAGGTGCGCAGGACTCCCGCGCGCAGGGCGGCGGCCGGCACGGCGGCGGACGCCGGCGGCTGCTGTCCCGCATCCCCACGCCCGGCCGCCGTCCCCCCGAGGCCCCCCGCCCCTCCCGGGTGCTGCTCACCGGAGTGGGCCTCGCCTCCGCCGGACTGATCGCCAGTGTGCTCGCCGCGAGCCTGTGGTCGGACGACGGCGGCGTCGACCCGGCCGCCTCCACCAGCGCCACCGGCAGCGAGTCGGCTCCGGACGGCGTCTCCGCGTCCCCGCCGGGCACCGCCCAACTCCCCCTGGTGCCCAGCAGATCCAGGCTGCGCAACGTCGGCTCCGACCTCTGCCTCGACATCCGGGGCGCGGTACGGAAGGGCGCCGCGACCGAGCTGGAGGCCTGCTCGGACGACGACACCCAGAAGTGGACGTACGACGAGGACGACGGGCTGCTGCGCAGTGCCGCCGACCCCGACCTGTGCCTCGACTCGCACGCCGACGCCGGTGTGGTCATCCTCGGCACCTGCGCCGACGACAAGGGCAAGCGGGCCGCCGACGTGCGCTACGACATCACCGTGCAGGGCGAGTTGCTCACCCGCTGGGACGACCAGCTCGCCGTCACCTCCACCAGCGGGGAGCCGGACGCCGACATCGTCGTCAAGGTCCGTGACGGCTCCGACCAGCAGCGCTGGGTGACGGACTCCGTCTCGCCCAGCACCGGCGCCCTGTCGGTCCCCGACTCCGATGCCCCGTCCGTGCGGGCCGTCGACCTCAGCGAGCAGGGGCGGGCCCGCTGACTATGTCCCGGGGCGGATCGCCCGCCAGATAGCCGGCCACGTTCTGGACGGCGGCCAGGGCGATCCGCACCAGCGTCTCGCGGGTGACGCCCCCGACGTGGGGTGACAGCACCACGTTCGGGGCGCGCAGCAACCGCAGGGCCGGGGTGGGCGGTTCGGGGTCGAAGACGTCGAGGCCCGCCCCGGCCAGGGCGCCCTTCTCCAGGGCGTCGGCGAGGGCGTCCTGGTCGATCAGGGCGCCCCGCGCGGTGTTGACGACGAACGCGGTCGGTTTGAGCAGCGCGAGCCGCGGGGCGTCGAGGAGGTGGCGCGTGTCGTCGGTCAGGGGCGCGTGCAGCGAGACGTAGTCGGAGACGCGCAGCAGTTCGTCGAGCGGTACATGGCGGGCGCCGCCCAGCCGCGCCTCCGTCTCCTCCGGCACCCGGCGCCGTCCCGCGTAGACGACGCTCATGTCGAACGCGACCGCGCGCCGGGCCACTTCGCGCCCGATCTGCCCCAGGCCGACGATGCCCAGCGTCTTGCCCGACAGTTCGGTCAGGGACCGCTGGAGGCGGGGGAGCGCCCAGTCGGCCTCGACGAGGGCGTTGTGGGCCGGGACCAGTTGCTTGGCCAGCGCGAGCATCAGGGCGAAGGTCTGCTCGGCCACGTTCTGCGCCTCGGCGCCGCTGGAGCCGATGGTGCAGACCGGTACCGCGAGGTCCCGGGCGGCCTCGACGTCGACGTAGTCGAAGCCGTGGCTCGCGCACTGCACCAGCCGCAACTCGGGTGCGGCGGCGAGGTGTTCGGCGGTGACGGGGGCGAGGGCCGTGATGACGACGTGCGCCGCGCGCAGGGCTTCAGGGTTCTCGTCGGTCCGCTCGACGACCGTGACCTCGGCCTCGCCGGGGAAGAGCGTGGCGAGCCCGGCTCCGGCGGCCCGGCCGCCGACGTGCGGGGCGATGACGGCGAGTACGTTCTTCGGGGCGGTCACGGCGGGCTCTTCGGCCTCGGGTGCGGTGACGGCGGGCTCTTCGGCCTCGGGGGTGGTCACGGCGGGCTCTCCCGCCTCGGGTGCGGTGACGGCGGGCTCTTCGGCTTCGGGGGCGGTCATACGGGCTCCTCGATGAGGTCGGCGGGGCCCACGGTGGTGGGTGTGGCGTGTCCGGACAGGGCGAGGGTGAGGTCGAGTTCGGCGAGCAGACAGCGGATCACGTGCTCGACGCCGGCCTGTCCGTCGAGGCCGAGGCCGTAGACGTACGGCCGTCCGACGAGCACCGCTCGCGCGCCGAGCGCGAGGGCCTTGAAGACGTCGTCGCCGGTGCGGACGCCGCTGTCGAACAGGACGGTGAGCCGGTCGCCGACCGCCTCGGCGACCCGGGGCAGCGCGTCGGCCGCGCCGATCGCCCCGGCGACCTGCCGGCCGCCGTGGTTGGAGACGACCACGCCGTCCATCCCGGCATCGGCGGCCAGCCGCGCGTCGTCCGGGTGCTGGATGCCCTTCAGCACGATGGGGCCGTCCCAGTTCTCGCGCAGGAACGCCAGGTCCGGCCAGGTCTTCGCGGGGTCCGCGAACATGCCCACGAAGTGCAGCACCGCCGCGTTCGGGTCCTCGTGCACCGGCTTGGCCAGGGCCGCCTGGAACGCCGGGTCGGAGAAGTAGTTGGCGGTGCCGACGCCGTGCAGGAACGGCAGGTACGCCTGGTCCAGGTCGCGGGGCCGCCACGCCAGCAGGGGAGTGTCCAGGGTGACGACGAGCACCGTGAATCCGGACGCCTTGGCCCGCCGCAGGAAGCTCCGGGCGACCTCCGGGTCCTTGGGCCAGTACAGCTGGAACCAGCGCTCGGCGTCCCCCATCGCCTCCGCGACCTGCTCCATCGGCGTGCTGGAGGCGGAGGACAGGATGTACGGCACGCCCTGCGCGGCGGCGGCCCGGGCGGCGGCCGACTCGGCGTCCGGGTGCATGATCGACAGCACGCCGACCGGTGCCAGGGCCAGCGGGGCGGGCAGGGACCGGCCTAGGACCTCGACGGCGAGGTCCCGCTCGTGCACGTCCCGCAGCATGCGCGGCACGATCCGCCGGCGCTTCAGCGCGGCCCGGTTGGCCCGGGCCGTGCTGCCGTCGCCCGCGCTGCCCGCCACGTACCCGACCGGCCCCGGCCCGAGCCGCTGCTCGGTGAGCTCCTCCAGGCGGGTCAGGTCGGTCGGGAGCCGCGGTACGGCCCCCGACAGCCCGTTGAGATAGATCTCGTACTGGAAGTCCGCCCAGTGCTTGGCCATCCGTGGGTCCCGCCTCTCGTCGCTGAGAACGCGTTGCGCTCCGACGATACTGACGGGTAAGGGCCGTTCAGCACACCGGGTCAGCCCCCGTTGGCCGCGGTGACGGGCGCCGGTTCGGCGGACTCCGCGCCCGGCCCGGTGATGGCCGGCACCGGCACGTCGACGGTCCGCGCCAGCCGCGCGCCCTCCGGCCCGTACACGGCCCGCGGTTCGGGGAACACCCGCAGCAGCGTCAGGAACAGCACCGCGGAGACCACCAGCGACAGCGGCAGGCTGATGTCGACGCCGTTGGCGAGGTCGCCCAGCGGGCCGACGAACTGGCCCGGGATGTTGGTGAAGAGCACACCGAGCAGCGCGGAGACCCACCAGGCGGTCATGCCGCGCCAGTTCCAGCCGTGCGCGAACCAGTAACGGCCGCCGCTCTGACGGCGGTTGAAGACCTGGAGGGCCTCCGGGTCGTACCAGCCGCGCCGGGTGTGGAAGCCCAGGATCATCACGACCATCCACGGTGTGGTGCAGGTGATGATCATCGTGGCGAACGTCGAGATCGACTGGACGAGGTTCAGGCCGAACCGCCCGATGAAGATGAACGCGATCGACGCGACGCCGACCAGCAGCGTCGCCTGCACCCGGGACAGCCGCGGGAACACCGAGGAGAAGTCGAGGCCGGTGCCGTACAGCGCGGTCGTGCCGGTCGACATGCCGCCGATCAGGGCCAGCAGACACACCGGCAGGAAGAACCAGCTCGGCGAGATGGCGAGCAGTCCGCCCACGAAGTCGGGGGCGGCCGGGTCGACGTAGTCCGGTGCCTTGGTCGCGATGATGCTGGCGGTCGCCAGGCCGAACAGGAACGGCAGCAGCGTGGCGATCTGGGACAGGAAGGCCGCGCCGATGACGCGGCGGCGCGGGGTGCTCGCCGGGATGTAGCGCGACCAGTCGCCGAGGAAGGCGCCGAACGACACCGGGTTGGACAGCACGATCAGGGCGGCGCCGATGAAGGACGGCCAGAACAGGGACTGCGTCGCCGCGTCCGCCGAGTCCGTGAAGACGCCCGCGTACGACGGGTCGAAGTCGCCGGCGAAGGCGATCGCGCCGACCAGGAACAGCACGCTCGCCGAGGTCACCGCGACCTTGTTGACGAACAGCATGAACCGGAAGCCGTACACGCACACCGCGAGGACCAGACAGGCGAACAGCGCGTAGGCCACGACGTAGCTCAGATCGCCGCGCGGCAGTCCGAACAGCCGGTGGGCGCCGCCGACCAGGGCGTCGCCGGAGCTCCACACCGAGATGGAGAAGAACGCGATCGCCGTCAGCAGGGAGAGGAACGAGCCGACCACACGGCCGTGCACTCCGAGATGCGCCGAGGAGGAGACGGCGTTGTTGGTGCCGTTGACCGGCCCGAACACCGCCATCGGACACAGGATCAGCGCACCGGCGACGACGCCCAGCACGGTGGCCGCGAGGCCCTGCCAGAAGGAGAGGCCGAAGAGGATCGGGAAGGCGCCCAGCACACAGGTGGAGAAGGTGTTGGCGCCGCCGAAGGCGAGCCGGAACAGGTCCAGCGGGGTGGCGGTGCGGTCCGCGTCGGGGATGCGGTCGACACCGTGGGTCTCGACCTCGGTCAGGGACGGCGCGGACGAAGGGTCGGGCTGCGGGGACAAGGGGGCTCCAGCGAAGGGGACCGGCGGTGGAGCGCGTCGTGGCGCGGGGAGGGGCTTCGGCGGGGCGGCCGGTCGTCGTCGCGGGGGTGTGCGGCGGGAGAGGAGGCCGTCCTCTCGGGGGTCTGCCGACGGTAAGGCCGGGGTCGGGGGCCGCACCAGAGGACGGTTCATCCATCATGCGTGTCAGGGATGTGCAAAACCTCCATCAGTCGGTGGCGGTACCTCCCTCGCTCGGGTCCGTCGGGGCGTCCTCCGGCTCGGCGTCGGGCCCCTGCGCGCGGACCCGCTGGACGTGTTCGAGGGAGTCGCGCAGTTCGGTGAGCCAGTCGTCGGTGTGCTTCTGGACCAGGCGGACGCACCAGGCGAGCGCGTCGCTGCGGCTGCGGGCCACGCCGCCCGCGATGAGCGTGTCCAGGACCTGGCGCTCGGGCTGCCGCAGCCGGGTCATCACGGGCGCGGCCACATGCGTGAAGAGGGCGCGTTCCCCGGCGCACTCCACGCCCCAGGACACCTTGCGGCGGAACCGGTGCTCGGCCTCGCGGGCCACCTCGATCCGGGTCTCGCGGGTGCGCTCCCGGAACTCCTGCATCCGGCTCCGCACGGCCGCCTCCCGCTCGGTGGCCGAGGCGCCCTCGGTCAGCCGGGGTGCGGGGATGCGGCCGATGACGGTGATCTCCTCGCGGTCGACGGTCAGGTCGGCCAGTTCCTCGAAGAGGTCGTCGGGCAGCCGCCCGGCGAACCAGCCGCGCAGCTTCTCTCGTTGCTCGGTCGTAATCATGTAATGACGATTACTCCGCCGGAACGTGAACGCAAGGGAACGGGACGGAGTGCGCCGAGAGCTCAACCGGAATGTTTCAGGCCGATTGCAGAGCGGGTGTGAACCGGCCATTCGGTCGGTGGCGACGATCAAGAACCGTGCGGTTACTGGGCTCCGGTGTTCGAATTCCGTGACTTCGCGCCACTGATTCAACACGAAAGGTTACTGAAACGCGTGGGGTCGATGTGTGTTCCGGCCGCGGACTCGGCAGACTCGCGCTCGCCGCCCCGGCACCGACCGTGCCGGGCGCGGCACCACCCTCGTATCAGCGGAAGGATGCACACCATGCGGAACACCGCGCGCTGGGCAGCGACCCTCGCCCTCACGGCCGGCGCCGTCTGCGGCCCCCTCACCGGAGCCGCGCTGGCCGCCCCGGACTCGCTCTACGCCCCCTCCGCCCTGGTCCTCACTCTGGGCCACGGCGACAGCGCCGCCACCGCCACCCCGGCCCGCGCCGTCACCCTGACCTGCGCACCGACCGCCTCCGGCACGCACCCCGCGGCGGCCCTGGCCTGCGCCGAACTGCGTGGCGTGGGCGGCGACCTCGACGCGTTCCAGGTCCGTGACGGCGTGCAGTGCACCAAGCAGTACGACCCCGTGGTCGTCACCGTCGACGGTGTCTGGCAGGGCAAGCGCGTCTCCTACGAGCGCACCTTCGCCAACGAGTGTGTGAAGGGCTCCCTCGGGGCGAGCCTCTTCACCTTCTAGAGCCGGGGTCGCGGGGTTCCCGTGGAACCGGACGGCCGCCCGTGGCTGGGGAGCGCGGGCGCCGTCACGAGGACCCCCGTGATCTCGCACCGAGGGCCGGCCGGGCGGAGTGGGGCCACCCGGCCGGCCCTCGCAGTCAAGGCCGCCGCCCGGGGATGCCGGGCAACGGCGGAAACCGGCCGAGCGGCTCCGAGGGCCATGACAGCCGTCGTATACGCGGAGTTTCCGAGACCGCCCTCAGTCGGCCGCCCCGCGTCCGCTGCTCACTGAGTTCGGGCTCCTGGAGGGCCCGCCGGTACCGACGAGTGCGGAGGAGCGTCCGCTGCTCACCGAGTCCGGGCTCCTGGAGCCCGTCTTGGAGATGGAGTTCACGGCGCACTTCCCGCGCGAAGGCGGTACGGCGGCCTCGGACGCCGCCGCTGCCGCGGTCATCGGCGTGATCGAGGCGCCGACGGCCTTCGTCGTCGCCCTCCTGGAGGCCGCGCACCGCGTGAACGGCTGCCTCCTGGCCCGGACGACGGCCGAGATCTGCCGGATCGTCCTCACGGCGGACCGCGCCGGCATCACCGTCGCGGGCACCGACGACACGACGACCACCCTGGACCGCACCGACGAGGACGGGACCCGGGACCTGCCCGTGTCGGCCGTCGTCGACGGGCTGCACATCCACCACGGCCCCGAGGGCCACGTCTGGGTGGTGTGGCACGGCGCCTGGTGCGCCGGCGCCGACGACAGCGTGTCCCCGCGGCGGGTGCCCTAGTCGCCCTCGGACTCCTCCTGGGCGCGGGTGTTGGGGGTGATGGCCTCGCCGGCCTCGCCCCGTCGGCGGCGCTGTTCCTCGGTCTCCCGGGTGTGGCGTTCCGCCTCCTCGATCTTGCGCAGGACCTGCTCCGTGGCCGTCTCGGGGCGCTTCTTGTCGTGGGTCATCACGCTCTCCTCTCTCAGGTTCTCTCAGTTCGTCGCGGCCGCGATGCGCAGCGGCACGAGTTCCTGGCCGCCGTTGTCCTCACCGCGGCGGCTGACCCCCGCCCACCAGGACGGGCCGTCCTCGATGTGGCGCAGCAGGATGCCCTCGCGGATCGCCCACGGGCAGATGCTGACGGCCTTGATGCCGGTCAGCTTCATGGCCGTGTGGCCGACCAGCGCGCCGGCCAGGCTCTGGCCGGCCCGTGGCGCGGAGATGCCGGGGAGCAGAGCGCGCTCGGCGGCGGGCAGGCCGGCCAGCCGGGTGATCGCCGCACGCAGGTCCGAGCGGCGCAACTCCCGTTCCACGAACGGTCCGTGCCGCCCGGGCCGCGCTCCGCACAACCTGCCCAGCTGCTGGAACGTACGGGACGTGGCCACCGCCGTGTGCGGCCCCTCCCAGCGGATCCGGGCCGCCACGTCCCGCAGCTGATGCCGGACCCGGCGCCGCAGCGCCCGCAGCAGCTCCGGCGACGGCGGGTCCTCGCCGCGGAAGAACTCGTGGGTCAGCCGGCCCGCGCCCAGCGGCAGCGAGGCCACGAAGTCCGGCAACCTGCCGCGTCCGAAGGCCACTTCGAGGGAGCCGCCCCCGATGTCCAGCAGCGCCAGCGGCCCCGACCGCCAGCCCATCCAGCGCCGTGCCCCGAGGAAGGTCAGCTCCGCCTCCAGTTCGCCGGGCAGGGTGCACAGCTCGACCCCGGTGCGGGTGCGTACGGCACGCAGCACCTCTCGGCAGTTCGGCGCGCCGCGCACCACCGCCGTGGCGAAGGCCAGCGGAGGGGCCGAGCCCCACTCGGTCGCCGTCCGGTCCGCCTCGGCCACGGCGGCGACGAGTCTGTCGACCGCCTCCTCGGGCACGGGGCCACCCGGCTCCACCTGTTCGGACAGGCGCAGCCGCCATTTCGCGGTGTGCACGGGCAGCGGTACCCCGCCCTCGGCGTCCGCCACCACCAGCCGGACCGTCTTCGACCCCACATCCACCACGCTGATTCGCATGGACCCGTGAGTACCCGATGCGGGGCCTTTCCTCACCGCGCCGGCGTGTGATGCGCGCTAACCGGACAGGCACGGCGGCGAAGAGGGGCCGCCGTCTCCCTGATGACGGCGGCCCCTCTGCTCGGGGGAATCGGGGGAACTCGCGGGAACTACATGTGGACCATGGGTGCGGCGTCCGGGTCCTGCTCCGGCACTCCGCGGCGGTAGAGCAGGAACGCGATCAGCGTGCCGACCGCGAACAGGCCCGCCGACCACCAGAAGGCGGTGGTGTAGCTCTCGATGGTGGCCTGGGCCTGGACCAGCTTGTTGCTCTGGTCCTTGCCGGCCAGGTAGTCGGTCGCGGCGCTCGCGGCCAGGGTGTTCAGCAGCGCCGTACCGATCGAACCGCCCACCTGCTGCATGGCGTTGACGGTGGCGGAGGCGACACCGGCGTCCTCCGCGGCGACCCCGCCGGTGGCCAGCTGCATCGCGGGCGGCATGACCAGGCCGAGTCCGAAACCGATCACGATCAGCTGCGGCAGCACCGCGCTGGAGTACGAGGACCCGACCCCGATGCCGGTCAGCCAGGCCATGCCGACCGCGGCGATGCCGAAGCCCAGCGGGATGACGGCCTTCGGGCCCATCCGCGGCACCAGCTTGGTCGTGCCCACCTGGGCGGCGACCATCAGCGCGGCGACCATCGGCAGGAACGCGACACCGGTCTTCGTCGGGCTGAAGCCGAGGTTGAGCTGGAGGTAGTAGGTGAGGAAGAGGAAGACACCGAACATGCCGCCGCCGGAGATCAGCACGGCGAGGAAGGAGGCGGCGCGGTTGCGGTCGAGCAGGATGCGCAGCGGCAGCAGCGGGTGCGCGGCCTTGGTCTGCCACCAGGAGAAGGCGGCCAGCAGGACACCGCCGGCGATCAGGAAGCCCCAGGTCGCGGGCGAGTCCCAGTCGTGCGTCTCGGCGTTGGAGAAGCCGTAGACCAGGGAGAACAGACCGGCGGCGACCAGGACCGTGCCCGGCACGTCCAGCTTGGAGTTCCCGGCGTCGCGGTGGTTGTGCAGCAGGAGCCAGCCGCCGGCGAAGGCGGCGACGGCGATGACGACGTTGACGTAGAGCGTCCAGCGCCAGTCGAAGGCGTCGGTCAGGATGCCGCCGAGCAGCAGACCCACCGCACCGCCGGCGCCGGCGATGGCGCCGTAGACGCTGAAGGCCTTGGCGCGTTCCTTGGCGTCGGTGAACGTGGTGTTCAGCAGCGACAGCGCGGCGGGCGCGAGGAGGGCGCCGAAGGCACCCTGGAGGGCACGGGCGGTGACCAGCATCTCGAAGTTGGTCGCGGCACCGCCGAGCGCGGAGACCGCGGCGAAGCCGGCCACTCCGATCAGGAACGCCGTCTTGCGGCCGAAGAGGTCGGCGATGCGGCCGCCGAGCAGCAGGAGGGAGGCGAAGGCCAGCGCGTAGGCGGTGACGATCCACTGCCGGTTGCCGTCGGAGAACCCGAGGTCGGCCTGCGCCGAGGGCAGGGCGATGTTCACGATGGTGGCGTCGAGGACCACCATCAGCTGGGCGAGGGCGATGACGGCGAGGATCCACCACCGCTTGTTCGAGGAGGCGTCGGACGGCGCCTCGACCGCGCCCGCCTGGGCGTTCTCGGTCAGGGTCTTCTGGGACATGGCAGAACCACTCCAGGGAAGTCGTTCGGATTTTACGAAGTCGTAAACGAAACTGTTTCGTACACATCGAGGCTAGAGCACTTCCAGCGAAACGGCAACGTTTCGCTGGAGAGGGAGGTCGAGTGTGACCGGCGGCACGTTCGGGGTCGAGAACGCGGAGCTGTACTACGAGGTGCGGGGGAGTGGTCCGGCGCTGCTGATGATCAGCGGGGCGGGCGGGGACGCGGGCTACTACGCGCAGGTCGCGACGGACCTCGCCGACGCGTTCACGGTCATCACCTACGACCGGCGCGGCAACTCCCGCAGCACGGGGCGCACCGGGGCGCCGATGAGCCTCGCCGAGCAGGCGGCCGACGCCCGCGCGCTCATCGCCGGGCCGGCCGGCGGCCGGGCGCTGGTGTTCGGCAACAGCGGGGGTGCCGTCATCGGGCTGACGCTGGCGGCGCTCCATCCCGAGTGCCTGGCCGGTCTGATCGCCCACGAACCGCCCGCCGTGAACGTCCTGCCCGCCGACGATCCGGAGCGCGAGTTCTTCGCCGACGTCGCCGACCGCTACGCACGGGGCGGCGCCCCGGCCGCGGGCCGCCGGTTCGCCGAGACGGTCCGCGGCGAGGGGACGTACCGCTGGCCGGACGATCTGTGGCGGCGCTTCCTGGGCAACCAGGACCATCTCTTCGGCACCGAGTGGCCCGGCTTCGCCGGCTTCCGGCCCGACGAGGGCGCGCTGAAGTCGGCGCCCTTCCCGATCGTCCTGGCCGCCGGCGCGGAGGACCACGACACCTACTACGCGCGCCCCTCCGTCGAGATCGCCCGCAGGATCGGGGCACCCTGGGTGGAGTTCCCCGGCATCCACATGGAGTTCCTGCGGGATCCGGCCCGGTTCGCGGCGGCGCTCAGGGCGGTGCTCGCGCAGATGGTGGAGTGAGGAACGTGTATGCCTTGACCGGCATATAACCATGGAGGCATATTGGACTCATGTCCGACGCCGCGCTCTGGGCCGCCCTCGCCGATCCCCACCGCCGGGCCATCGTCGCGCTGCTCCTGGAGCGGCCGCGGCCCGTCGGGGAGATCGTGGAGGCATGCGGCCTGAGCCAGCCGAGCACCTCGAAGCATCTGAAGGTGCTCAGAGAGGCCGGTCTGGTCCGGGTCCGGCAGGAGGCGCAGCGCCGCGTCTACGCCCTCGACCCGGCCCCGATCGCCGCCCTCGACGCCTGGCTCGCCCCCTACCGGAGGCTGTGGAACAGCAGTCTGGACGCGCTGGGCCGACGCCTGGACGACTCCGAGGAACCCCTCCCGAAGGACTGACAGCCATGTCCGCAGACCTGACCGGCACCTACCTGACCCTCGACGACGGCCGCCCCGCCGTCCGCTTCAGCCGCACCTACGGCCATCCGATCGACCGCGTCTGGCAGTTCGTGACCGACGCCGACGAACTCGCCCACTGGTTCCCGTCCCGCGCCGAGATCGACCTGCGCCCGGGCGGCGAGGTGCGGTTCAGCGGCGACCCCAACATGCCGGAATCCACCGGCCGCGTCCTCGCCGTCGAAGCGCCCCGGCACCTCTCCTTCGCCTGGGGTGACGACGAACTGCGCTTCGACCTGGAGGAGTTGGGCGACAAGAGCACCCGCTTCACGCTCACCAACGTGCTCAGCGAGGAGAACACCGCCGCCCGCAACGGCGCCGGCTGGGAGGTCTGCCTGGCCGCCCTGGACCGGCACGCCGACGGCTCGCCCGGGAGCCGGGCGCCCTGGAAGGAGTTCTACGACGGCTATGTCGCCGCCGGTGCCCCGTCCGGCGCGCCCGTGCCCGGGCTCGACTGACGCCTACGCCATCTGCCGCCTCACCAGCTCGTGCAGCCGCCCGTTCGTGTCCGCGAGGAGGTGTGCGGGCGGGCCCTGCTGGGCGACCTTGCCGTCCTCCATCACGATCACGCGGTCGGCGTCCAGCACCGTGGACAGACGGTGCGCGATGACGATGCGGGTGGCGTTGAGGGCCTTCGTGGACTCGATGACCGTGCGCTGCGTCTCGTTGTCGAGGGCGCTGGTCGCCTCGTCGAAGAACAGGATGCGCGGGCGGCGGATCAACGCCTGGGCGATCATGAGCCGTTGACGCTGGCCGCCGGAGACGGCTCCGCTGCCGGAGACGATCGTGTGCAGGCCCATCGGCATCCGCTGGATGTCCTCCGCGAGCCCCGCCATCTGCGCCGCCGCCATCACCTCCTCCGGGGTGTACGGCTCGTTGCCGCAGATGACGTCCATGATCGAGCCGGTGAACGGCTGGGCGTGCTGGAGCACCACCCCGCACTGCCGGCGCACCGCCGACTGGTCGAGGGCCGCCAGGTCCTGCCCGTCGTACAGCACACTGCCGGAGACCGGCGGGTCGAAGCCGATCAGCAGCCTGAGCAGCGTCGACTTGCCGCAACCGCTCGGGCCGACGATCGCCACGAACTCGCCCGGCTTCACCTCGAAGGACACGTCGTCGAGGATCAGCGGGCCGTCGTCCGAGTAGCGGAAGGACAGCCGGCGCGCCTCGATCCCGCCGGACAGCGGGCCCGGCCGGGTGCTCGCCGTGCGGACCTCCGGGGTGGCCTCCAGGACCGGCTTGATCTCCTCGAACAGCGGCAGCGCGCCCACCGCCGACACGAACGCGCCGGTCAGCTGGGTCACGGACGTCAGCACCATCGTCACCGAGGTGTTGAAGCTCAGGAACGCCGCCGCCGACATCGACCCGCGCGCCGGGCCCGCCAGCAGCATGAACATCAGCAGCGTGCAGACCGGCAGATACACCGCGCCCATCACCGTGGTGAGGTTCTTGATCCGCCCCACCTTCTGCTGGAGCTCACGGCTGCGCGCGAACTGGGCGGCCCAGGCCGCGTAGGCGTAGTTCTCGGCGGCCGCGACCCGCAGCTTGGGCAGCCCGCGCAGGGTCTGGAACGCCTGGTTGTTCAGCTTGTTGCCGAGCACCACCAGGCGCCGCTGCCAGCGCACCTGCCACAGTCCGAGCCCGAGGAACACCCCGGCGATCACGACCAGCATGCCGATCGCCGCGAACGCCATCGGCACGCTGTACCAGAACAGCAGGCCCAGGTTCATCGCGCCGACGGTCACCGACTGGGCGACCACCGGACCGACACCGGCCAGCAGCCGGCGGATCGCGCTGATGCCCATCGCCGCGCTCGCCAGCTCACCCGTCGAACGCTCGGTGAAGAACTTGGTGGGCAGCCTCAACAGCCGGTCCCACACGGCCGGTTGGAGGGTCGCCTCGATCCGTCCCTCCAGGCGCAGGATCGTCAGGTTCTGCAACAGCATGAAGGTGGCGGCGACGAGACTGCCGACCATCACCGCCAGACAGACCTGGACGATCAGATGCGTCTGGGCCTTCGGTACGAACTCACCCAGCACCTTGCCGGTGGCGATGGGCACGATCGCGCCGATCGCCACCGTGACGAGGCCGCTGAGCAGGAGGTTCGTCAGGTCGCCGCCCATGTTCTGCATGCTGAACCGCAGCAGCCGCAGCGGACTGAGCGCCCGGTCGGGCAGCGGGCGGTAGAACATCACCGCGCGCGGCTCGAACTCCTCCGCGTTGGCCTTCTCGACCGGCGTCTCCCGCCCCGTCGCCGGATGCACCGCCACATAGCCGCCGCGCCGCCACAGCAGCGCGACCGGCGCCCCGGACAGCGCCCGATGGCCCACCAGCGGGCCGACGTTGTCCCGCCACCAGGTGCCGTCCAGCCGGACCGCCCGGGTGCGCACCCGCGAGGCGAGCGCGATCTGCTCCACCGGGTCGAGCCGGTCGCTGCCGGTGCCGGACTGCGCCGGATCGGTCAGGGTGATCCCGGCCGCCTGCGCCACCAGCTTGCACGCCGCGTACGAGGCGTCCGCGTCGGCGGCCGTGGCGCGCTTGCCCGACGCCTTGCCGATCGACGCCAGCAGCGTCCGGTCGGCCTGCGCGCGGACCGCCTCACCGGCCTTGATGCCCTCGGCGGTGCGGGTCTCGTGGGTGCGTTCCAGCTGCTCGATCCAGCGGTCCAGCGTGGTCAGCAGCCGGTACTGCTGGTCGACCATGGACTGCCACACCGCGGGGTCCATCAGCAGGTCGGCGGCGGCCTCCGCGCCGTACACCGAGCCGTACTGCACACTGCCCGGCGGGACCTGCATCCAGAAGACGTCGTCGTCGGTGATCTCCGCGGCGCGTTCGCTCGCCATCGGCGCCTGGAAGAGGATGGACAGGCTGCGGCCGACACCGAGGGCGAGGGCGTACTCCAGCGGGCTCGTCGTCGGCGGGACGTACTGCGGGTTGCCGTACTCGTCGTAGGACCAGGTCTGGGTGTTCGCGGGCTGGTACAGCTCGCGCAGCCCGATGCGGTGCACCACGCAGTCCCTGAGCGGGCGGGCCACCAGGGTGTGCTGGGGGCCCGGTGTCGGGCCGAGCAGCAGCGAGCCCGCCTCCAGGCGGCCCAAGTGGTGCCAGTGGCCCTGCTGTTCGGCGTCCACCGCGAACAGGTCCACCGCACCGGACGCCACCAGCCACAGCACCTGCGGCCCTTCGAGGTCCAGGCGGGTGTGCCCGGCGAGGTCGTACGGCGTGCCCATCGAGCCGAGGGCCTGGAGGACGAGGTCCCCCTCGGGTGCGGTCGTCATCTCAGCGCTCCCTGACCAGAGCCGCGTACGCGCCGCCGCGCGCCACCAGCTCCTCGTGCCGTCCGCGTTCCACGATCGTGCCGTGCTGGAGTACGACGATCTCGTCGCTGTCCCGCACGGTGCTCAGCCGGTGCGCGATCACCACACAGGCGCAGCCGCGCTTGCGGAGGTTGTCCATCACCGTCTGCTCGGTCTCTGCGTCCAGTGCGCTCGTCACCTCGTCGAGGACGAGGATGCTGGGCCGCCGGACCAACGCCCGCGCGATCTCCAGGCGTTGACGCTGGCCGCCGGAGAAGTTCCGGCCGTCCTGCTCGACCCGGCTGTTGATGCCACCGGGGCGACGCATCACCACGTCGTACAGGGCGGCGTCCCGCAGCGCGTCCACCACCGCGTCGTCCGGGATCGACGGGTCCCACAGCGCCACGTTGTCGCGGACCGAGCCCTCGAAGAGGAAGACGTCCTGGTCGACGAAGGAGACGGAGGAGGCGAGGGCGCCGCGCGGGATGTCCTCCAGGCGCCGGCCGTCGATGCGGATGACGCCCTCCCAGGGCGCGTACAGGCCGGATATCAGCCGGGAGACCGTCGACTTGCCGCTGCCCGAACCGCCGACCAGCGCCACCTGCTGCCCCGGGCCGACCGTCAGGTCGAAGCCGGTCAGCAGGGGCTTGTCCAGCGGGTTGTAGCCGAAGGAGATGTTCTGGAGCTCCACGTGCCCGTGCAGCCGGCGGGTCGACTCGGCGCCGCCGGCCCGGCCGTAGAGCGGGTCGGCCTGGAAGTTCTCCACGTCCTTCAGGCGGGCCACGTCGGCCGCGAAGTCCTGGATGCGGCCCGCGACGCCGTTGAGGCGGGTGATGGGGGCGGTGAAGCGGGTGACCAGCGACTGGAAGGCGACGAGCAGGCCGACCGAGATACCGCCCTCGACGGCGCGCATGCCGCCGATCCACAGGATCACCGCGCTGTTCAGCGAGGCCAGCGTCGGCGCGACCACGCCCAGCCAGGCGGACGGCACCCCGAGCCGCTGCTGCTCCTCCAGGGTGGTGGCGTGCTGCCCGGCCCACTTGCGGAAGTAGCCGTCCTCGCCGCCGGTCGCCTTCATCGTCTCGATCAACTGAAGGCCCGTGTAGGCGGTGTTGGTCAACCGGGCGCTGTCCGCGCGGAGTTTGGCGGTGCGGGTGGCGCGCAGCCGGATGACCACGCGCATGGCGACGATGTTCAGCAGCGCGACGCCGATGCCGACGAACGTCAACTGCGGGTCGTAGGTGTAGAGGAGGACGGCGTAGAGAACGACGACCACCGCGTCCACGCCCGCCGCCGCGAGATCGCGGGCCAGCGTCTCGGCCACCGCGTCGTTGGACTGGAGCCGCTGCACCAGGTCGGCCGGGCTGCGCTGGGAGAAGAACGTCACCGGCAGCCGCAGCAGATGGCGCAGGAAGCGGGCGCTGGAGAGGGTCGAGGAGATGATGCGGCCGCGCAGCAGGTTCGCCTGCTGGAGCCAGGTCAGGACCAGGGTGAGCGCCACACACGTTCCCATCGACGCGAACAGCACGCCGAGCAGGGAGGTCTGGCCCCCGATGAGGAACATGTCGATGTAGACGCGGCTCAGCGCGGGCACCGCCGCGCCCACCAGCACCAGCAGCAGGCTCGCCAGCACCGCGGCCGGCATGGTGCCCGCGGTGCCGCGCAGCCGGGCCGGCATCGCGCCCAGCACCCCGGGCTTGCGGCCACCCTTGGTGAAGCCGTCACCCGGCTCCATGATCAGGACGACGCCGGTGAAGCTGGAGTCGAAGTCCTCCATCGGCACGAACCGGCGGCCCTTGCCGGGGTCGTTGATGTAGACGCCGCGGCGGCCGAAGCGGCGGCCCATGCCGTCGTAGACGACGTAGTGGTTGAACTCCCAGAACAGCACGGCCGGCGCCTTCACCTCGGCGAGGGCGGCCGTGTCCATCTGCATGCCCTTGGCCGTCAGACCGTAACCGCGGGCCGCCTTCAGCAGGTTGCTGGCGCGCGAGCCGTCGCGGGAGACACCGCACGCGATGCGCAGCTCCTCCAGCGGGACGTGCTTGCCGAAGTGGCCGAGGACCATCGCGAGGGAGGCGGCGCCGCACTCCACGGCCTCCATCTGGAGAACGGTGGGCGTGCGGACCGTCTTGCCCTTGCCCTTGGGCACCGGGCGCTTGGGCGGGGCGGACCGGCGGCGGCTACGGGTCTCCTGTGCGGTGCTCACGGCAGCAGCCAATCGACGGGACGCTGGTCGGCGAGACGGATCGAACCCCGGGCCACGGTCATGGAGGTGAGGGCGAACGGCGGCCCGTCCGCCGACGACCACCGGTAACCGCTCTTCGTACCGGACGACTTGTCCAGCCTCACCGTCACGGCCACCGGCCTGCCGTCCTTCGTGAACTGCTCGCCGAGCTGGCTGTCGCCGAGGAACGCGGAGATCTGCTGCGCCGACTGCGCCGAACGGTCCACCGCCTTCACATGGCCGCGCAGCACGCCGTACTCCTGCGTCGGCACCGACGACACCGTCAGGTCCACGGCCGCGTTCGCGGGGATCGAGGCGGCGTTCTCGGCGGGGACGTACACGGTGGCGTACAGCGGATCGGAGGCGTGCGCGACCCTCTCCACGGCCGCCACGTTGGCGCCGGTCTGGATGATCTGGCCGATGGTGGCGGCGAGCGCGGTGACCCGGCCCGCGGCGACCGAGCGGACGACGGTGTCACCGTCCGCGGTGCGCACCTTCAACACCGGGGAGTCGGCGGGCAGCCGCTCGCCCTGCTCGGCTAGGACGGCGGTGACCTGGCCCGCGACCGGGCTCTGCAGGATGTAACTGCCCTGCCCGTGGGTGAGGATGGCGGGCGCGCCCACGGTGGAGGCGACCGAACCGGTGACCGCCCACACTGACGCGGCGGCCATCACGACCACCGTCACGGACAGCGCGAGCCACCCCTGAGGGCGGGCGAACCGCACCGGAAGGTCGAGCTCCTCCGGCGACTGGAGCTTGGCGAGGGCCTGTTGGCGGAACTGCACGGAACTTTCCCTCACCTGAAAACGAGGAAGGACCGGCTGACGGCAGCCGGTTGAGTCAGGACATCCGAGAGCCCCGGAGCCGGGGAGCGGCTCCGGGACTCACGGCACGAGGTGCGATCAGAGACCGGCGACCAGGTTCGTGACCGGGGCCACGGAGAGGCCGGTGGTGCCCTCGACCGTGCCGACGACCGTGTCGACCAGGCCGGAGACCGGGGCGACGCCGTCCACCAGGCCGGTGACGGTGCCCAGGGCGTTCAGCTGCAGGCCGCCGGAGACGTTGTCGAGCTCGGCGTCGGAGATCTCGACGGTCTCAACCTGGGGGGTGGAGTTCATGGTGGAACTTCCCTTCATATGGATATTCACAAGGGGGGAGCGGACCCCTGGCAGGGGCGGCCGCGTGCCGCAGGCGCCAGGCACCCGTTTCCGGAAAACCCTTCGCGGCTGCCGCGGTGCGATGGATAAAAGCACGCGCCGGGCACGGGCTTCCAATCAACCAACCGCCTCACCAGGGCACTTGAGTCCCACAGGCAACGAACCGTGCAGGCATGCGCACGTCTCTGCGGCGACTTCTTCACAAGCGGGACGTCCTCGGTTCACACGAGGCCTTGCGGCCCGCGAGGCGAATCCGACACTCCCGCCCCAATGACGTACGCGGCGGAGCACGCTTGTGCAGATCCGCCGCGCACGGTGACTTGGTTGGGTATTGGATGTGCAGATTCGCTGAAGCCGGGATTCCGCGGGAACTTCGGAACCGACCGTTGCCGACCGATCGCGGACCGTGTCAGTCCGGTTGTCAGCCGAGAAGTGCGTAGACCGTGCTCGCCCGGGCCGCGAGTTCCCCTGAGCCCGCGTCGGTCATCGTGATGTCGGCGAACGCCATGCGCCGACCCAGCTTGGTGATCACCGCCTGGATCAGGACATCCGAACCGGACACCGCGCGCTGGAACGACGTCGACTGCTGCACGGTCGTCATCGGCCCGTAGCCGCCTCGCGCCGCCGCCACGGCGATCACGGTGGCGGTGTCCGCGGCGGCCATCAGCGCCTGCCCCGACAGCGCGCCGCCCTCCCGGGACAGCCGGTCCGACCAGGGAAGGCGCAGGGTCGCCCGGTCCGCGCCCAGGGACTCGACCGACAGGCCCAGGTCGAGCACCCAAGGGGCGAAGTTGGCGGAGAGGATCTTGTCGGCTTCGGCGGTGGTCATCGTCATATGGGGGATTGTTCCCGCTCCCGCGCCGCCGGACGCGGATCCCGGCCGGTCCCGTGGCCGATTCGGTACTGCAAAGAGACTGCCAACAAACGGAATTGAACGCCCCACGTGCCTCCTGCGTACCCCTTGCCATCCAGGCGCCCCGAACAGCCGCCGACGAACGGTGGCACTGACCCCGTCCTTCAGGAGGTCGAGAAGTTTGAGTCACAAGCGAATCCCCAAGCGCAAGGCCGCGATCGCGGCAGGCGGCGTGGTGGCGCTCGGAGCGGCGGCGATCCTCCTGCCCAACGCCAACGCCTCCCAGGACGGCTCCTCGTCCAACGGGGCCGCGGCAGCGCCGAAGACGCTGAAGGCGTCGGACGCATCGGATCTCGCCTCACAGCTCCAGGAACTGCTCGGCGAGGCCTTCGCCGGTTCGTACTACGACACGGACCAGAAGCAGCTCGTCGTCAACGTCGTCTCGGGCGACAACAACAACGTCATCGTCCAGGCCGAGAAGGCCGGCGCGAAGATACGCGAGGTCGACAACAGCCTCGCCGAACTCGCCGCGGGCGCGCAGACGCTGAAGACCCGGGCGACCATCCCGGGCACCGCGTGGGCCGTCGACCCCAGGACGAACAAGATCCTGGTCACCGCCGACAGCACGGTCACCGGCGCCAAGTGGGACCGGCTGGAGTCGACGGTCGACACTCTCGGCTCGGGCATGGCGACCATCAAGAAGTCGGCCGGCACCTTCAAGACCTTCGTCTCCGGCGGCGACGCCATCTTCGGCGGCGGCGCCCGCTGCTCGGCCGGGTTCAACGTCACCGCGGGCGACGGCAGCCCGGCCTTCCTGACGGCCGGTCACTGCGGGGTCGCGGCGGCCGAGTGGTCCGACGCGCAGGACGGCCAGCCGATCGCCACCGTCGACCAGGCCACGTTCCCCGGCGACGGTGACTTCGCGCTCGTGAAGTACGACGACCCGGCCACGGTCGCGCCGAGCGAGGTCAACGTCGGCGACGGCCAGACCGTGCAGATCTCCCAGGCCGCCGACGCCGAGGTGGGCCTCCAGGTCTTCAGAATGGGCAGCACCACCGGGCTCAAGGACGGCCAGGTCCTCGGACTCGACGCCACGGTGAACTACCCGGAGGGCACGGTCACCGGCCTCATCCAGACCGACGTCTGCGCCGAGCCCGGCGACAGCGGCGGCTCGCTGTTCACCCAGGACGGGCTGGCCATCGGCCTGACCTCCGGTGGCAGCGGCGACTGCACGGTCGGCGGCGAGACCTTCTTCCAGCCGGTCACCACCGCCCTGGAGGCGGTCGGCGCGACCCTCGGCGCGGGCGACGCGGCGGGCGGCGGCGAGCAGGCGGGCGCCGGTGACGAGGCCGGTGCGGATGCCGGCGACGAGGCGGGCGCGGGCGAGGAAGCCGGTGCCGGCCAGGAGGTCGGCGGCGAGGAAGCGGGCGCCGGCCAGGAAGTCGGCGGTGAGGAGGCCGGCCAGCAGGCCGGTGGCGGCCAGGAGGTCGGCGGCCAGGACACCGGTGCGGGTGCCGAACAGGGCGACTCCGGCCTGACCGAGACCCACTGACCCCGCTTCACCAGCTCCACGGACACGCGGTCCGACCCTCCGGCGGGAGGGCCGGACCGCGTTCGTGTCACCGCGCCCGCAGCAGCAGCAACGCCACGTCGTCGATCCGCTCCTGCGCGGCCCCGCCCTGCCCCACCAGTTCGTCCGCCAACGCGTCCAGCGGCAGATCCCCGGCCTCCGCCAGCCGCCGGCCCAGATCGGCGAGAGCGTCCTCGATGTCGACGCCCGGGGACTCGATGAGGCCGTCGGTGTAGAGGACCAGCACGCTGCCCGGAGCCAGCTCGACCTCGGTCGTCGGATACGTCGCCGAGCCGTCGATGCCCAGCAGCGGACCGCCGGCCAGGTCGAGGACGCGCACCCTGCCGTCCGGGCGGCGCAGCAGCGGCGGAGGATGTCCCGCCCGTGCCATCACGGCCCGCCCGTGGGCCGGATCGAGCCGTAGGTACAGACAGCTGGCGAAGAGGTCCGAGCCCAGGTCGATCAGCAGCCGGTTGGTGCTGCTCATGACGTCCTGCGGGGCCTGTCCGACGGTCGTGTACGCCCGTACCGCGGTCCGGATCTGCCCCATCAGCCCGGCCGCCGTGACGTTGTGCCCCTGCACGTCCCCGATCACCGCCGACGCCACCCCGTGCGAGGGCACCAGGTCGTAGAAGTCGCCGCCGATGTCCATGCCCTGCGTGGCCGGCAGATAGCGGGCGGCCGCGTGGATGCCGGGCAGCGCCGGGAGCGAGTGGGGGAGCAGGGCCTCCTGGAGGCCGTGGGCGAGCCGGTGTTTGGCGTCGTACAGCATCGCCCGTTCCAGGGCCTGCGCGATCAGCCCGCCGAGGCTCGTCAGGACCGCCCGTTCGTCCGCCGGGAAGGGGTGCGGCTCGGCGTAGGCCAGTACGCAGGTGCCCACCGGCCGGCCGGAGGCGATCAGCGGCAGATACGCCCAGGCGGCGAACCCGTCCGGGGTCGCGTTCCGGACCGGATACAGGCGCTCCAGCTCCCGCCGCGAGTCGAAGAACGCCGGCACCCCGCTGTTCAGGGCCTGCGTGCCCGGCGTCGGCTCGGTCAGCGGCAGCCCGTCGAACCGCTCCACGACACGCGGGTCGGGATAACCGCGGTGGCCCAGCACATGCAGTCGTCCCGCCCGGGACGCGAGCATGACCAGGGCCTGCCCGCCGACCGCCGGGACGATCTCGTCCGCGACGAGCTGCACCACGTCCTCCACGCCCGCCGCCTCGGTGAGCGCCCCGGCCAGGCTCAGCACCTGCGAGATGGTCACCAGCCGGGAGGGGGCGCCGTCCCCCTGCGGAGCGGTCCGGCTCATCTCCGCCACCGCTCGCGCCCGGCTGATGCGCACGCTCAGCCCGGTCGTGCTCGGATACAGCCGGAACGACAGCCAGTCGCCGGGCGGCCGCAGCGCCACGAACGACGTCGTCTGCTGACTGATCAGCGCGGCCCGGTAACGGTCCTCGTACACCGGGTCGTTGAGCCAGGGCACCGACGCCCAGGGCTGGGTGCCGAGGAGTCTGCTGACGGGGACGCCGATCAGCTCGGCCGCCGCCGCGTTGGCGAACGCGATCCGGCCGTGCAGATCCAGCGAGCACAGTCCGTACGGCAGCCGCGACACCATCCGGGCCGCCTCCACCGTGCCGAGGGTGCCCGCCGCCCCGCCGGCCGCCGTCCCGGCCAGCAGATCCGGTTCCGGGAACACCGGGCGGCTCTCCTCGGCGGCCCGCTCCAGGCGTACCGCGAGCCGCCCGCAGGCCGCGCTCAGATGGTCCCGCTCCCGGTCGGACAGCTCCGGCGGATGCGAGCCGGGCCAGGTCACGAAGATCGCGCCGTGCACCTTGGTGTCCGTCGCCACCGGCAGCGCGGCCAGCGCGAAGGGGTAGGGGAGCACCACCGCGATCCGCGGATAGCGGCGGGCCATCTCCTCCTCGCCGCCCACCCACACCAGCCGCCGCTCCCGGACCGCCTCGGCGACCGGGATCGGCGCGCTGAGCCCGACCCGCTCCCACGGCGCCGCGAAGGCCCGCGGCAGCCCGGCCATCACCGCCATCTCCAGGACCGGCTCGCCGGACGCCAGCAGGTACACCGCGCCCGAGTGGGCGTGCACCTCGTCCATCATCGAGGCCAGTGCCAGGGACAGCAGCGGCCGGCCGACCCGCGTCCGGGCGGCCGCCGGCGCCTGCGCGGTCCTCGGCACGTCGGACACGCCGACCACCTCCTCGCGCGCCCCGAGGGACCCGGAGCCCGGAGCCCGGCGTGCGACGGGCTCCGGGATCAAATCTGCCCCCTGGCGGCGGGACGCGCACGGCGAGCGGACCGGACCCGGCGGCGGCCGCGCCCTCTACCCCGTCCACCCCCGCCCATGCCCCCGCAATCGAAGCGCGGGGCAGCGTACGAGAGCCGTCCGTGCGCCCCCGCGCACCCCGTTGGCCGGTTCTTCGCGCCAGGGAAAGGTGCCGAACACGAACAATGGGGCAGACGTTTCTCACCCATGGAACCGGCGAACGGCAACGCGAGGGGACGGGCAGTGATCCGGGTTCTTCTGGTGCACGACGAGTGTCTGGTCAGATCGGTCCTGGCGGAGTGGCTGCGCCGGGAACCGGACCTGGGGGTCTACGACACCCCGTGGCGCAGCGCGCCCGGCCGACTGCGATCCCTGCTGCCGGACGTCTGCGCGGCCGACCTGGAGTGCGCGGACAGCTACGGGCTCGCGCCGCTCGGCGAACTCGGGGCCCGGCCTGCGGGGACGCCCTCGCCGCGCCTCCTCGTCCTCGCCAGCGCGAACCGCCCCGGCCTGCTGAAACGGGCCGTGGAGGCGGGGGCGCTCGGCTACGTGGACAAGGAGGGTTCGCCCGAGCATCTGGTCCGCGGGATCCGCCGGGTCGCGGAAGGAAAACGTTTCGTCGACGACTCGCTGGGCTTCGGCTTCCTCAAGGCCGCCGAGATGCCGCTGACCCGGCGGGAGCTGAGCGTGTTATCCCTGGCCGCCGAGGGGGCCTCCGTCGCGGAGATCGCCGGGAGCCTGCACCTGTCCCACGGGACCGTGCGCAACTACATGGCGGCCATCAACCGCAAGACCGGAGCCCGCAACCGCGTCGACGCGATCCGGATCTCCCAGGGCGAGGGCTGGCTGTGACGGCACCGGCGACCAGCTGCCCACGAGGTCGCGGTAGAGCGCTGAGCGTTCCAGCAGCTCGTCGTGGGTGCCGTACGCCGTCGTCCGGCCGTCCATGACCAGGACCCGGTCGGCCCGGCGGGCCGAGCTGATGCGGTGCGCGACGACCACCAGCGTGCCGCCGGGCCGCGCGGCGAAGGCCCGTTCCGCGCGTTCCTCGGCGGACGGGTCCAGATGGCAGGTCGCCTCGTCGAGCAGGACGAGCGGGGCGTACGACAGCCAGGCCCGGGTGAGGGCGATCAGCTGGCGTTCCCCCGCGGAGAGCGCCGCCGGTTCGACCGTGGCGGCGGGTCCGCCGAGCGCGTCGAGCAGCGGGAGCAGCCCCACCGCGTCGGCGGCGGCGAGGAGTTCCGCCTCGGGCACGGGGTCGGGCCGCAGCAGCCCCAGGTTCTCGGCGAGGGTGCCGGAGTGGACGTACGCCTCCTGCGGGACCAGCACCCGGCGGGCCGCGGCCTCGGACCCCGGCACCGGACAGCCGCAGACCCGGATCACGCCGTGCCCGGGCTCCAGCACCCCGGCGACCAGCGCGGTGAGCGTGGACTTGCCGATGCCGCTCGGGCCGACGACGGCCAGATGGGCGCCGGGCCGCAGCTCCAGGTCCAGGCCGTCGACGACGGGGGCCGCGGCGGGGCCGTAGGCGAAGGTGACGCACTCGAGGGTGAGGGCCGGGATGCCGGGCGGGGTGCCGGCGGGGCGCGACAGCTGCCCGGTCGGGGTGGCGGATGCCGAGCCGTCCTCGCGGAGCAGCCGCCGCAGGACCACCACCAGGCGTGAGCCGCTGGTGCCCAGGCCGTGCACCAGGTTGCGCAGGGCGGGCAGCAGGGACTGGGTGACGTAGGACAGAGCGCCGACCAGGGCGCCAGGGGTGACGCCCTGCCCGAGGAGCCAGGGGGCGGCCACCAGCAGGAGCACGATCGGGAGCTCGCCGCCGATCGTCAGCGCGGCCACCCGCGGCACGCCCCAGCGGGCCAGTGAGACCGCGGCCCGTCGTTCGGCCTCGATGTGGCGCCCGGTGTCGGCGGCCACCCGTTCCTCCGCCCCGGCCGCGGTGATGTCCCGCAGCCCCGGACAGACCGCGCCGTACCGCTCGGCGAGCGCCTCGTCGGCGACGAGGAACGCCTCCTGGCGGCGGGCCAGCGGACGGAGCGTCGCCAGGAAGAGGGCCAGGCCGGCGAGCAGGGGGAGGCCGACGAGCAGGAGGAGGGGCGGGGCGAGCGAGAACAGGCCGATCAGCGCGCCGGCCGCGGTGAACACGAACGAGCGCGACACCATCACCAGCCCGGCGAAGGTGTCCCGGGCGATCTCGGTCTGCTGGGTGAGCCCGGACAGCGCCGCGGGGTCCCCCTCCCGGACCCCGCGCGCCACGACCCGCCTCACCAGCCCGTCCCTGAGCGGTTCCACCAGCTCGGCCACCGCCGTGTGGACCCGGGCCGTGCCGAACGCCCCGACGAGCACCCCGAGCCCGGCCACCCCGAGCCAGGCCAGCCCGGTGTTCGGCCGCCCCGCCAGGAAGCCGTCGTCCAGGGCGCGGGCGGGGGCGTAGCCGGTGAGGAACGTCTGCCCCGTCTCCAGCAGGGACCAGACGGCAAGCCGGACGACGACCCGCCACCGGTCCCGGAGAAAGCGCAGCCCGCGCCGGGTGATCATGACGGCCCGCCGTCCGTGAACCGGCCACGCGCGGGACGGCCGCTCATGCCGGCTCCCCGTCCGTGGACGACGTCCACCGCGCGGGACGGGCACTCTCACGGGTGCCCTGTGGGTGAGCGCCGGTCCACCGCGCCGGCCAGGCGCTCACGTCGGGTCCTCCCCGTCCGTGAACACCGCCCGGTAGCCCGGCAGGTGCCACAGCTCCTCGTGCCGTCCCACCGCCCGGACCCGCCCGCCGTCCAGCCAGGCCACCGCGTCCGCGCGGGCCGCCGTCGCCGCGCGGTGGGCGATCAGCAGCCGGGTGCCGTGCGTGCGGGAGCCGAGCAGGGACGCGGTGATCTGCGCCTCCGTCACGGTGTCGAGGCTGGAGAGGGCGTCGTCGAGGACGAGGAGGCGGCTTTCGTGGGCGAACGCCCGTGCCAGGCCCAGGCGTTGGGCCTCGCCTCCGGAGCGCGGGGCGTCGGCGCAGAGCGTGGCGTACCCGGCGGGCAGCCGGCTCACGAAGTCGTCGGCGTGTGCGGTGCGGGCGGCAGCGCGGACGCGCGCGGGGGAGGCGGGCGTGGGGCCGAGGCCGATCTCCTCCTCCAGCGTGCCGCCCAGCAGCGCGGGCCGGTCGAAAGCGTGCCGGACCGCGCCGCGCAGCTCGTCGTGGGTCAGCTCGCGCAGCGGGACACCGTCGAGCAGCACCTCCCCGGCGTCCGGGTCGGCGAGCCGTCCGGCGAGCGCGGCGAGCAGGGACTTGCCGGCGCCGGACCGGCCCACCACGGCGAGGGTCGTCCCGCCGGGCACCACGAGATCGACGCCGTCCAGGACCACCCGGTCGCCGCGCCGGGCGGTCACCCCGCGCAGTTCCAGCCGACCGGGACCGGGCGGCAACCGCCGGTCGCCGTGCACCCGGACGGGCTCGGCCAGCACCTCGGTGAGCCGGCCGGTGGCCGCGCGGGCCCGGGCGAGGCCGGCGAGCTGCCCGACGAGCATGCCGACGCCGCCGGCGAGGACCGCGTACCGCGAGGCCGCGAGCATCTCGCCGACGGTGACCCGGTGCCGGGCGAGCAGCAGACCGGCGACGGCGACGACACCGAGCTGGAGCAGCGGGGCCACGGCGACGGACTGGCCGGCGGCCCGCCCCTGCACCTGCCACATGCGGTGTCCGGCCCGGGACAGCGCGGGCAGCGGCCGGAGGACGCGGGCGCTCTCCCGCTCCGCCGCACCGGCCGCCAGGATGGTGCGGTGCCCGTCGACGGCCTCCGCGAGCGCCGCCGCGATCCGTCCCTGCTCGCGCTGGTAGTGGGCGACACACTCGCGGGTGTCACGGGCGAAGGCGCGCAGCAGCAGCGCCAGCACGGGCGCGCCGGCCAGCAGGACGGCCGCGAGCCACGGGTCGATCAGGGCGAGGGCGACCAGTGCGCCGACCGGGCCCGCGAGGGCGGCCGGCACGGCGGCGCGGGCGGTCGGCGCGGTACCGGCCTGGGCGGCGTTGCCGACGAGGCGGGCGACGAGGTCGCCGGGCCCGAAGCGTTCGGCGGCGCGCGGGCCGACGGCCAGGACATGGCCGGTCAGCCGCTCGCGCAGCCAGGAGGTGGTGCGGGCGTCGAGGGTGCCGCCGAGCACGGTCTCGGCCGCGTCGAGCAGGGCGAGCAGCAGCACGAGCGCGGCGCAGTACGTCACCCACCGGGTCGCCGGCGCCCCGGCCAGCAGCAGGTCGAGGGCGCGGCCCAGCGCGGCGGGCAGCAGCAGCCCGGTACCGACGGCAGCCGTGCTCACCAGACACAGGGCCAGACACCTTCCGGGCGCCGGCCCGAGAGGCCCGAACGTCGTACGCGCTGCCGGTGGCGTGGTCATGCGAACCTTCCCTCCGACGTGCGGACCCCGGGCGGCCCCTCCCCCGCGGGAGCGGACCGCCCGGAGCCCTGGACACACGGCGCTTGTCAGAGACAGAGCGTGACGCTCGCGGCGCTGACGCAGGACAGCAGGCTGAGGCTGCTGTTGCCACCGCCGCCCGTCGTCTCGTCGGCTTCCATCGTCTGAAGGTCGAGAAGTGCCATGTCGCTTTCCTCTCTTCGGTGTTGTCGTCACCCGTGGGGACGGGGTCGGATCACGGCTCCGTCCTTCGCGGAACCGCGCTGTGGGGCCGCCCGAGCGGCGGCAGGAAGGGCAGATGCGCGTCCGCCCCGGCGTCGAGGGCCGCGCCGAGCGCGAGCAGACAGCCGGCCGTGCCGGTGCCCAGATCCATCGACAGCCGCATCATCTGGTGTCCGGGGAAGGCCAGTTGGCCCTGATAGGACATGGAGAACCAGCCGAGCCCGTCGATCTGCCCGGCGAGCCGCTCCCTGGCTCCGGGCGTGGAGGTGCGGGCGAGATACAGGATCAGCCCGGCCCGGCCCTGGAAGAGTCCCGGCTGTACGTAGAAGCGGAAGGTGGCGGCGGTGAGGATGCCGGCCCGGACGTCCGTCAACTCGCCACCGGTGTGGGCGAGATGGTCGTCCAGCACCATGCCGATGCCCGCGCTCCCCTCGCCGAGGTACGGCAGCGTCCGCCAGCCCTCGTCGACCTCCAGCGACCCGCTCGGGTGCGTGACACAGACGTCCAGGTCCCGCTGGAGCGCGACCCCGGCCGCCTTCAACAGCCGTTCCTCACCCGTGCGTTCGTACTCCCGCAGCAGGAACAGCGCGGGCCCGCTCGCCCCGCGCAACAGCCCGGCCCGGCGCCGCCGGGTGCTGTCCGGAAGAGGTTCTTCGAGACGTCGTACGAGGATGTCGGCGGCCTCCGCGGCACGCTCCCGCAGCTCCGACTCGCCGGTCGTGCGGGCGAGTTCGGCGAGGACCAGGCCCAGGCCGGCCAGTCCGCCGTGCAGGTCGGAGGAGAGGTTCTGCCAGCGTTCGGCGAGGATCGAGCCGACCAGGTCGAGAGCGCGCTGCCGGTGTCCGAGCCGGTCCAGGACGTGGGCGACGCCCGCGAGCCCGTCGTACAGCCCGAGCGGCGTGCCCGTCGGCGGGGGCGCGGTGCGGGCCAGCAGCCAGCGTTCGCCCTCCTCGTACCGCTCGGCGCCGACCGCGTCCAGCGCGTACAGCACGCCGGCCGCGCCGTGCGCCAGGCCGAGTCCGCCGCCGTCGTTGAACTGGGTGATGTCGCCCGGGAAGAGCCGGTCGTCGCGCTCGGGGGTGGCCGAGGCGAGGATCGCCTTCACCATGGAGTCGCGGCTGTAGGGCCAGTCGGCGGGCTCGACGAAGGGCTTGACCAGCGCGGGCGCCGACGCCCCGGTGTTCCGGGTGATCTCCGCGACCGCCTCGTCGAGGAACTCCTTCGGCACGTCCGGGAACTGACGGAGGATCACCTCCGCCAGATGGGCCGCCTTGCCGCGGTCGACCACGAACAGCGTGGTGACCGGCAGGAACAGGGCGATCCGCAGACACGCCAGCGCGTAACGGTCGACGTCGGCGCCCGTGCGGTCCGGCGGCGCGAAGAAGCCGGGGTGCGCGACGACCTGGCGGCCCTGCTCGTCGATCGGCGCGGCGGCCTCGAAGTCGAGCAGGGACACCGACTCCCCGTCGGGCCCGACCATGATGTTGAAGACGTGCAGGTCGTTGAAGACGATCCCGCGCGCGTGGATCGCCGCCACCGCCCGCTCGACACCGGCGTGGATGCGCAGCGCCCAGGCCGTGTAGTCGGCCACCGCCCGCGGATCGGGGTCGGGGGCGAGCAGCGGGTGCCGCTCGGCGAAGAACGAGTTCAGCGGCCGCCCCTCCAGGAACTCCATGACCAGGAAACGGTGGTCGCCGAGCGTGAACCAGTCCCGCACCTCCGGCACCACGCCGGTCCCCGCCACCCGCTCCAGCGCGTACTTCTCGCGTTCCAGCCGGGCGATCGCGTCCGCCCCGTCCGCGGCGAGGCCCGCGTGCGGCCGGCCCTCCTTGAGGACGACTTTGCTGCCGTCCCGGGTGTCGGTGCCCGCGTAGACCCCGCCGCCGTTGGAGAAGTGCAGCGCCTTCTCGATCCGGTACGGCAACTCGCCCACCGTCGTGGTGTTGCGCGCCGCCAGCTGCGGGGCCAGAAAGGCCGGCAGCGTCACCCACTCCGGGACCTGGAAGGACGGCGCCCTGCGGTCCGGCACCAGGGTGCCCTCGCCGTTCCGTACCGCCGGCACCAGCGAGCCCCGCTCGTCGACGATGAACTGACGTGCGAAGGCCCCGTAGCGGACGTAGAGCGGCCCCTCGTCCCAGCGCAGGTCGGTCAGGATGTACGGCCCCTCGAACCCCTCCAGGAGCCTGCCCAGCTCGCACAGCACCGTGTGGAGCTGCTCCTCGTCGGCCGGGTACAGGGTGACGAACTTGCCGCTGCCATCGCGGGGCGCGTACTTGGTGTTCCGCAGATGCAGCAGATGCGGTCCGGGCACGAACTTGAACGGGATGCGACGCGGCACGCAGTAGTCCCAGACGATCGCCGCGATCCGCTCCGCGTTCGCCCGGGTGGCCGAGGCGTGGACCTTCCAGCCCTGCGCCGGACCGGCCACCGGCCCGCCGTCCGGGCCGAGCGGCGTCAGCGTCAGCCAGTCGCCGATGCGCGCCGCGTCCCAGCCGGCCGGCACCTCGCGCCGCGCCGCCTCGAACACAGGCGCCGCCTGGCGCGCTCCCGCGGACAGCCGGTCCGGCGTGTCGTAGAAGTGCCGGTCGGCGAGCGCGTACACCTCGTACCGCTTGTCCATGCCTCCCCCTCCTTGGCCCGGTATCGAGCTTCCAGCGGGCGGGGTGGCCACGGACAGTCACCTGTGTCACGAGATCACCGTGCGGAACGCATGCGTAAAGACTTGTTCGGCGACTTTCGATCCCGACCGCCGCGCCACCCCCGCGGACACCGCACGGAACGGTCACAGGGGCTGCGCGCGTGTCGCATAAGCGCTGTAATGGCGACGTGGTCAGTGAGGGAGCTGCGGGGCGCAGAACGAGAACGCTGCGTGCCGAAGTTGCCCTCAAAGCGCTCACGGCCGGCCCCGACTCGCCCGAACGACTGCGGGGCGTACTCGAACAGGTGCTCGTTTTCGCCAGGGCCTCCTTCGCCGCCGTGTACGCCCCGAGCGAGGACGGCGAGCTGCTCTGCCTGGTGGACGCGGCCGGGGTGCCGCGCACGCTGTACGGCTTGCGGGACGCCTACCCCCTGGCCGGCGGCTCCCCGGTGGCCGAGGCGCACCGCGGCGGCCGGTCGGCCTGGCTGGGCCCGGAGGAGCTCGCCGAGTGCGCCGAGGCGCGGCGCCTGCCGTCCCGGGACTTCCATCTGGCGGCCCTGCCCGCCCGCCGCGACGGCGGAGGCTGCCTCGTCGCCGTGAGTGAGCGCCCCGACGGCTTCGACACCGACGACCGCAAGTGCCTGGAGCTCCTCGCCGACGCCGTGGCCTGTCCCGCCCCGGCCGCGGCCGCCGAGGGCGGGGAACTGCCCGCGGGCGCGTTCAGCCTCGCCCTGGACACCGGCCGCATCGAGGTCGGCGACGACATCCTGGACCTGTTCGCGATGCGCAGGGAGGACTTCGACGGCCGCGTGGAGACCCTGCTGGCGCTCACCGTGCCCGAGGACCTGCCCGGCCTGATGTCCGTCACCGAGGCCGACCACATGTCCCTCGGCGACCGCGAGCTGGAGTTCCGGGCCCTTCAGCCCACCGGGCCACCCAAGTGGCTCAGACTGCGCGGCCGACTGCTGCCCGGCGGCGAGGGCCGCCCCGCCCGCCTCGTCGGCACCGTCGCCGACGCCTCCACCCTGCGCTCCGACGTCACCGACGTGGCCCGCATCCAGCGCCTGGCCGCCGCCCTCGCCACCGCGGGCACCGTCCGTGACGTCAGCCAGGCCGTCGTCTCCGCCCTGCGCAAGCCGCTGCGCGCCGACCGGATCGCGCTGGCCGAGCTGGAGAACGACCGGCTCGTCGTCACCGTCCTCGACCCGCCCGACCCCGAGTCCTGGCCCGAGCTGTGGCGCCTGGAGTGGCGTACCGAGTGGCCCGACGCCCCCGTGCGCGCCATGCCCACCCTCGCCGCCGCCCTCAGCGAGGGCCGCGCCCAGATCTGGCCCGCCGGCACCGCCCTGGAGCCAGCCCTCGCCGACGTCGGCCCCGGCGGCCTCGCCGTGCTGCCGCTGCCCGCCGCGGGACGCATGGCCGGCGCCTGCCTGATCGGCTGGGACACGCCGCACGAGTTCGGACCCGACGAACGCGCCCTGCTCACCGCCTCCGCCGGGCTCGCCGGACAGGCCCTGATGCGCGCCCACGCCTTCGACGCCGAGCACGAACTCGTCGGCATGCTCCAGCGCCAGCTGCTGCCCCGCCGGCTGCCCAAACTCCCCGGCGCGATCGCCGTCGCCCGCTATCTGCCCAGCACCGCCGGACTGGAGCTCGGCGGCGACTGGTACGACGTGATCCCGCTGCCCGACAACCACGTCGCCCTCGTCATCGGCGACGTCCAGGGCCACAGCGCCGGCGCCGCCACCCTCATGGGCCAGATGCGCACCGCCCTGCGCGCCTACGCCGTCGAGGGCCACCCCCCGGACGTCGTCGTCTCCCACGCCAACCGGCTCCTCACGGACATGGAGACCGACCTCTTCGCCACCTGCGCCTACGTCGACCTCGACATGGAGGAGGGCTCCGCCTGGTGCGTCCGGGCCGGCCACCTCCCGCCGGTGCTGCGGCACCCGGACGGCACGACCGAGATCACCGAGACCGAGGGCGGCCCGCCGCTCGGCGTCGTCGCCCAGGCGGACTTCCCGATGACCCCGCTGCGGCTGCGGCCCGGCACCCTGATCGCCCTGGTCACCGACGGCCTGGTGGAGTCCGCCGACGCCGACATCGACGAGGGCATGGAGCGCTTCGCCCACGGCCTGTCCGTCTCCGACCCCGCCCACCTCGGCCTCGTCGCCGACGGCCTGCTCGGCAACGCCCGCCGCAGCGACGACGTCGCCCTGCTCCTGGTGCGCTACGACGGCATGGCCACCCACCCGCTGCGCGAGAACTGGACGGTGTGGCGGGTCCCGCAGGCCGTCGGCCACGCCCGCCGCTTCACCCGGCGCACCCTGCGCTCCTGGAACGTGCCCGAGGACGCCCAGGACACCGTCCTGCTCATCGTCTCCGAACTCGTCACCAACGCCCTCGTGCACACCGACGGCCGGGTCCGCCTCGACCTCACCCTCGTCAACCACCGCCTGCGCGTCGCCGTCGCCGACGCCTCGCCCCGCACCCCGGTCAAACCGACCAGCATCGGCTGGGAGGCCACCGGCGGCCGCGGCATCCTGCTGGTCGAGGCCATGTCGGCGGCCTGGGGGAGCCTGCCGGTCAGCGGCGGCAAGCAGGTGTGGAGCGAGGTCACGTTCTGACCACTCGTACGAGTGCACCGTGCACTGATCGCGCACGGCGCCGGTCGCTCCGAGCCACCCCGCGTCACCTCGGCCTTTGCGGGGCAGGCAAGCCGCACCACGCACGGCCGGCCACGGGGGAACGGGACTAAGGTGAACCAGATGAAGGCTCTAGTCCTCTCTGGCGGTGCCGGTACCCGCTTGCGGCCGATCACCCACACCTCGGCCAAACAACTCGTTCCCGTGGCGAACAAGCCCGTCCTGTTCTACGGCCTGGAGTCCATCGCGGCCGCCGGGATCACCGAGGTCGGCATGATCGTCGGGGACACGGCCGCCGAGATCGAGGAAGCGGTCGGCGACGGCTCGAAGTTCGGCCTGGAGGTCACCTACATCCCCCAGGAGCGCCCCCTCGGCCTCGCCCACGCCGTGCTGATCGCCCGGGAGTTCCTCGCCGACGACGACTTCGTGATGTACCTCGGCGACAACTTCATCGTCGGCGGCATCGCCGCCCTCGTCGACGAGTTCCGCGCCCACCGCCCCGACGCGCAGATCCTCCTCACCCGCGTCCCCGACCCGCGCGCCTTCGGTGTCGCCGAGCTCGACGCCGCGGGCCAGGTGATCGGCCTGGAGGAGAAGCCCGAGACCCCCAAGAGCGATCTCGCGCTGGTCGGCGTCTACCTGTTCACGCCTGCCATTCACGACGCGGTCCGGGCCATCGCCCCGTCCTGGCGCGGCGAGCTGGAGATCACCCACGCCATCCAGCACCTCATCGACGCCCGCGCCGACGTCCGCTCCACGGTGATCAAGGGCTACTGGAAGGACACCGGCAACGTCACCGACATGCTGGAGGTCAACCGCACCGTCCTGGAGACCGTCGCGCACCGCATCGACGGCGAGGTGGACGAGCGCTCCGAGCTCGTCGGCCGGGTCGTCCTCGAAGAAGGCGCGCGGATCGTCAACTCCCGCATCGTCGGACCCGTGATCATCGGCTCCGGCACCGTCGTCGAGGACTCCTACGTCGGCCCCTTCACCTCGCTCGCCGAGAACTGCCGCGTCACCGACAGCGAGTTGGAGTTCTCCATCGTGCTGCGGGACTCCTCGATCCGGGGCGTGGGGCGTATAGAGTCCTCCCTCATCGGCCGGCACGTCGAGGTCACCCCGACGACCGGTATGCCCGCTGCCCACCGTCTAGTGCTCGGAGACCACAGCAAGGTGCAGATCCGTTCATGAACCTCCTCGTCACCGGCGCCGCCGGCTTCATCGGCTCCCAGTACGTGCGCAGGCTCCTGGCCTCGGCGGACTCCGACGCGTCCCGGATCACCGTGCTGGACAAGCTGACCTACGCCGGCACCCTGGACAACCTCGAACTGGAGCATCCCCGCCTTGAGTTCGTGCAGGGCGACATCCGGGACGCGGAGCTGGTCGACAAGCTGATGGCCGACGCGGACCAGGTCGTGCACTTCGCCGCCGAGTCCCACGTGGACCGCTCGATCGCCGGCGCCGGCGACTTCGTGCTCACCAACGTGGTCGGCACCCAGACCCTGCTGGACGCCGCCCTCAGACACGGCACCGGCCCGTTCGTGCACGTCTCCACCGACGAGGTCTACGGCTCCATCGACGAGGGCTCCTGGCCCGAGACCCACCCGCTCGCGCCGAACTCGCCGTACTCCGCCTCCAAGGCCTCCTCCGACCTGCTCGCCCTCGCCTACCACCGCACCCACGGCCTGGACGTCCGCGTCACCCGCTGCTCCAACAACTACGGGCCGCACCAGTTCCCGGAGAAGGTGATCCCGCTCTTCATCACCCATCTCCTCGACGGCAGGAACGTCCCGCTGTACGGCGACGGCCGCAACGTCCGCGACTGGCTGCACGTCGACGACCACTGCCAGGGCGTCGACCTCGTCCGCACCAAGGGCCGGGCCGGCGAGGTCTACAACATCGGCGGCGGCACCGAACTGAGCAACAAGGAACTCACCGGGCTGCTGCTCCAGGCATGCGGCGCCGGCTGGGACATGGTCGAGTACGTCGAGGACCGCAAGGGCCACGACCTGCGCTACTCCGTCGACTGGACCAAGATCCGCACCGAACTCGGCTACGCTCCCCGGCACGACTTCGCCACCGGCCTCGCCGACACCGTCGCCTGGTACCGCGCCCACCGCACCTGGTGGGAGCCGCTCAAGCGACGCATCACCCCTCACTAAGCACGGTCCGACCGTGGGCCCGACCGTCGGCCCCAGGAAAGGAATACGTCGAGCTATGTCGATCAGAACAACTGTGAAGAACGTGTTGGGTGAGAAGAACGTGCGTGTCGTGCGCCAGTTGAAGCGACGTATCTCCGGCCAGCCGCCCCAGCCGGTCAAGAAGAAGCCCACCGGGATCGACGCCATCTCCCACGACCTCAACAAACTCGCCGTGCACTTCAAGACGGACAAGTGGGGCGCGCACCGCTACACCCAGCACTACCAGAGGCACCTCCAGCACCTGAAGAACGAGGAGTTCAACCTGCTGGAGATCGGTATCGGCGGCTACAACCGGCCCGGCCAGGGCGGCGCCTCGCTGCGCATGTGGAAGGCGTTCTTCCCGAAGGCGCAGATCTTCGGCATGGACATCCAGGACAAGTCCCATGTCGACGAGGACCGCATCACGACGTTCATCGGCGACCAGTCCGACCCGTCGTCGCTGAACGCCGTCGCCGACAAGATCGGTGACCTCGACGTCATCATCGACGACGGCAGCCACCGTCCCCCGCACGTGCTCACCACGTTCGCCACGCTCTTCCCGCGCCTCAAGGACGGCGGCATCTACGTCGTCGAGGACACCCAGTCGTCGTACTGGCCCGAGTGGATGGGCAGCGAGGACCTCGACGACCCGAACACCAGCATGGCGATGCTCAAGCGGCTGACGGACGGCCTCAACTACGAGGAGTTCGTGGACGAGCACTACCAGCCCAGCTACACCGACCTCAACGTCGTGGGCGTGCACTTCTACCACAACCTGGTGATCATCGAGAAGGGCAAGAACGCCGAGGGCACCAACAAGCGCAGTGCGCTGAAGGCGCGTTACGCCAAGAAGTGATCCCGGTCCCGGACGGCAATTGAGCGCGGCCCCCATGGACTCCATGGGGGCCGCGCTCAATTGCCGTCGGCTACTTGCCGCGGTTCCTGACCCGGTGGGCCGCCCCGCGCAGCACCCTGCCCAGGGTGCGCCGGACCCTGCGGGCCAGCCGCTGCGCGGCGCCGTGGCCGGGCGCGGCCACCGGACGGACGGTGTCCCCGGAGACGCGCAGGGCGAGCGGCAGCACGAGGAAGCGCGGCTCGGGCGCGTTCGGCACCGGGCTCAGCGCCACCCGCCACCGCGCCCCGCTCAGCTCGGCGAGCGGCAGATCGGCCTCCAGCACCGACCCCAGCCGCTCGTCCGCGGCGGGGGAGAGGGTGCCCGGCACATCGACGATCTCGGCCGCGCCGAGCCGCAGCACCACCTTGGTCTCCCCGGCGGCCTGGAACGGCACGGCGGTGCTGATCCGGGCGCCGTCCACCGCGACGGTGCCCGGCGTGACCCGGTCGAGGCCGAGCCGCTTGGTCGCCCGGTCCACGTCGAGGGCGAAGTTGCCGTGCGGATGGGTCCAGTACGGCAGGACCACGCGCCCGCCGCCCAGGCCGGCCTGCGGCCGGGGCCGGTTCTCGGCCGGGGCAGGACCCAGCCGGCACTCCTTGGTCCAGCCGCCCAGCCGGACCCGTACGAAGGCGTCCCACAGACCGTCGTCCGGCGCCGCCCCGCCCGCCGCCGTGGCGGGATCGACGGACGCCGTGGCCCGCAGCACCAGGCGCACCCGGTCGCCGCCCTGGTCGGGCACCGTCTCCCGGACGACCCGCACGGGCTGGAAGTGCTGGGCGGCGCTGGTCCGTTCACGCAGCAGCAGATCGCCCGTGGCCTTGTCGAAGCGGGCGACGGAGTCGGCGCACACCCAGGCGATCGCCTCGGCCGCGTCCAGCGGCGGAGCGTCCTGCGCCAGGGCGCCCCGCGCGGGGAACCGCATCGGCTCGCCGCCCGAGGTGAACTCGGCGCTCAGCGAGACCTCCAGCACCCCGTCCCGCCACTCGACGCCCTCCGGAACGGCCCTCAGGGCGATTCCGGCCTCCCACTCGGCGAACGCCATGAGGTCGTCGTAGCGGTCCGCGGTGATCAGCGCGGCCACCACCCGCTGGGCGGGCGGCAGACCGGCCGCGACACCGGGCCCGAAGCGGTCGACGACGGTCGAGTGGATCTCCGCGAACAGGGCCCGGCGGTAGTCCTCGGGCAGCCCGAGCAGACGCCGGCCGCGCATCCGCTCGACCATCTCGTTGCGCAGCCAGCGCCGGAAGAGGCGGTCCCGCAGATCGCCCGGCTTCGTGTAGGTCTCGACGACGTCGAGGGCCTCACGCAGGTTCTTGAAGTACCCGGCCGGCTCGAACTGCTGGAAACCGGCGTTGGAGGCGTCGTCCCGGCGTACGTGGTAGTAGCAGACGTAGTCGCTGAGCACGGACACGTTCTCCGCGCGCAGATACGCCTCGGCGATGAAGACATGGTCCTCGAGGCGCCGCCTGCCCTCCGGGAAGCGCAGGCCGATGTCGTCCAGGAAGGCCCGGCGGAACATCTTGTGCGGCGTGAGGCTGTCGATCAGCGGCGCGTTCTCGACGCTCGCGTGCGGGCGGTTGCGGCGGAACAGCTCCACCGGCACGGGACGGCCCTTGCCGGCCATCTTGCCCACGATCACATCGGCGCCGTTGGCCACGCCGTAGTCGTACATCCGCTCCAGGGCCTCGTTGCCGAGGTAGTCGTCGTTGTCGACGAACATCACGAACTCGCCCCGGGCGGCCTCGATCCCGACGTTGCGGGGCTTGCCGGACCAGCCGGAGTTCTCCTGGTGGATGACTCGGACGCGTGGGTCCTCGGCAGCGAGCTCATCGAGCCGGCCGGGCGTTGAGTCGGTGGAACCGTCGTCGACGAAGATCACTTCGTACTCGTCGGGAGGCAGCGACTGCCTCTTCAGAGACGCGATGCAGTCCTCGATGTAGACCCCGGGGTTGTACACGGGGACGACGACGCTGACCTTGACCGGCATGAGGCTCGGTCCCCCTTGGGTCGCTTGTCGTTTCTGTCATGGTGCGGTGCTTGTGGCCAGATGCTAACCCGACGCCGCAGTGGTTGATGTTGCGACCACCGCTCGGATCGCATACCGATCGTGTCAAGGTTGACGATCTTCCCGGATAGTCTGACCGCGTGCGTCTGCTTCTGCTGTCCGACACCCATCTGCCCCGGCGCGCCAAGGAGCTCCCGGCCCCGCTGCTGGCCGAACTCCCGCGCGCCGACGTGGTGTTCCACGCGGGCGACTGGGTCGACACGGCCACCCTGGACCTGCTGGAGCGGCTCAGCCGCCGCCTCGTCGGCGTCCACGGCAACAACGACGGACCGGCACTGCGGGCCCGGCTGCCGGAGGTCGCGTACGCCGAACTCGGCGGCCTGCGCTTCGCGGTGGTCCACGAGACCGGCCCCGCGCAGGGCCGCGAGGCACGCTGTGCCGCCCGCTTCCCCGACGCCGACGTGCTGGTCTTCGGACACAGTCACATCCCCTGGGACACCACCGCCCCGACCGGTCTGCGGCTGCTCAACCCCGGCTCCCCGACGGACCGGCGGCGCCAGCCGCACTGCACGTACATGACGGCGACCGTCGAGGACGGCCGCCTGGACGACGTGCTGCTGCACCGGCTGCCTCCGCGGTAGCCGGTCGCGGCACCTCATGAGGAAGAAGAGGTGCATCGCTGTACGTCCTCCTCCGTTGCGCGCCGTCTACCCCTGGGAGCCGGTCTCAACCCCTAATTCGTTGGACGCTGCCGCCGTCGCCCCGCTGAGATGGACGGCGTGCTGATCGACACCTCGCTCGTACGCCGTCTGCTGACCGCCCAGTTCCCGCAATGGGCCCACCTCCCGCTCGCCCCGGTGCCGCAGTCCGGCATGGACAACGCGACCTTCCGGCTCGGTGACGAGCTGTCCGTACGGCTGCCGCGGTACGCCCACTGGTCCGGGCAGGTGGCCCGGGAACACCGCTGGCTGCCCCGGCTCGCCCCGCGTCTGCCGCTGGCCGTGTCCGAACCGCTGGAGATCGGCGAACCGGGCGAGGGCTACCCCTACCCCTGGTCGGTGTACCGCTGGCTGGTGGGCGAGACGGCGACGACCGAGGCTCTGGCCGACCCGGTGCGGGCCGGGCTGGATCTGGCGGGGTTCGTCAACGCGCTGAAGGACATCGACGCGACCGGCGGTCCCGGTCCCGAGCAGAGCAACGCCTTCCGTGGCGTCCCCCTGGGCGACCCGCGTGACTCGCTGGCCGCCGAGGCGCGCGTCCGGCCCAAGCTGGAGGCGCTGGCGGGAACGGGGATGGTCGACATCGACGCCGTGACGGAGGTGTGGGAGGCGGCCCTCGCCGCGCCCGCCTGGCACAAGCCGCCGGTGTGGATCCACGGTGACCTGGCGACGGGCAATCTGCTGATGCGCGACGGCCGGCTGAGCGCCGTCATCGACTTCGGGACGCTCGCCGTCGCCGACCCGGCGGTCGACCTCCAGCCCGCGTGGATGTTCTTGCCGCCGCAGGGTCGCGAGGCCTTCCGTGAGGCGGTCGACGCCGACGAGGCGACCTGGGCGCGGGCGCGCGGGTGGGCGCTGGCCGGGTCGCTGCCGGTGCCGGACGACCCGTTCTTCCAGCAGGACCCCGCACGGGTGACGGCGGCCCTCGATCACCTGGAGCAGGTCGTCGAGGATCACCGGCGACACGGCTGAGGCCCCACGGCTTCTTCTCTCAGGTTCCCCGGGGATGGATGGCGCCCGCGGTCGCCGTCAGCGGGGTGCCGGTGCCGCCCCACCGCAGCGCGACGATCTCCGCGGCGACCGAGACGGCCACCTCCTCGGGCGTACGGGCGCCCAGGTCGAGCCCCACCGGGGAGCGCAGCCGTGACAGTTGACGGTCCGTCAGTCCGCCGTCGACCAGCCGCTTCATCCGGTCGTCGTGGGTACGCCGGCTGCCCATCGCGCCGATGTACGCGGCGGGCCGCCGCAGCGCCTCCTGGAGCAGCGGGACGTCGAACTTGGGGTCGTGGGTGAGGACGCAGATCACCGTGCGCTCGTCGGTGTCGGTGCCCTGGAGGTAGCGGTGCGGCCAGTCCACGACGACCTCCACGCCCGGCGGGAAGCGCTTGGGGGTGGCGAACACCGGCCGGGCGTCGCAAACAGTCACCCGATAGCCGAGGAAGTCGCCGATCCGGGCGACCGCGGCGGCGTAGTCGATGGCGCCGAAGACCAGCATCCGCGGGGGCGGGGCGAAGGAGTGCAGGAAGACACTCACCGCGTCCTCCCGGCGCTCGCCCCGCGGACCGTAGTGCCGCAAGCCCGTTGCCCCGAGGGCGAGTTCACCGCGCGCGTCGGCGGTGACCGCCGCGTCCAAGCCCGTCGTGCCGAGGGTGCCCGCCACCCGGTCCGGCCACACGGCGAGGGTCGCGCCGCGCGGCGCCGGACCGTCGGTCACCGTGGCCACGGTCACCGGCCGCCCCGCGGCCACGGACGCGGCGACCTCGCCGAAGGCCGGGTCCAGCGCAGGCGTGACGGGCCGCACCAGCAGCGTGATCTCGCCGCCGCAGGTGAGCCCGACCGCGAAGGCGTCCTCGTCGCTGTACCCGAAGGTCTGAAGCCGCGCCTCCCCGCTCGCCACCACCTCCTGAGCCAGCTCGAACACCGCCCCCTCCACACATCCCCCCGACACACTGCCGACGACCTCCTCGCCGGGCCCGACCGCCATCGCGGCACCCGGATCACGCGGCGCACTGCGGCTCACGGCCACGACGGTCGCCAACCCGAACGGCGCTCCCGCCGCGTACCAGGCGCTCAGCGCCGGGAGAATCTCACGCACGATCCGCTCCTCTCACGATCGCCGCTAGCGTCGCATCCGGGCCGCCGGCAGCTCCGTATCGCCACACTCCACCCGCGGGTGGGGCGTTAATCCGTTGCCGCCCCGCACGCCGATCTGCTGCACTGCAAGGGACCCACAGGCGATCGATGAAGGAGAGCAGTAGTGCGCACTGCACGCATGTCCACCCAAGAAGGAATGACCCCCTCTTCGAAGGACATGACGCTTCGTGCACTTGCTCAACCTCGGGATTCTCGCCCATGTCGACGCCGGTAAGACCAGCCTGACCGAGCGGCTGCTGCACTCGGTCGGGGTGATCGACGAGATCGGCAGCGTCGACGCCGGCAGTACACAGACCGACACCCTCGCGCTGGAGCGCCGGCGCGGCATCACCATCAAGTCGGCCGTCGTCTCGTTCGCGGTCGACGACATCACCGTCAACCTCATCGACACCCCCGGCCACCCTGATTTCATCGCCGAGGTGGAGCGCGTCCTCGGCGTGCTCGACGGGGCCGTCCTGGTCGTCTCGGCCGTCGAGGGCGTCCAGGCGCAGACCCGCGTCCTGATGCGGACGCTCCAGCGGCTGCGCATCCCCACGCTGATCTTCGTCAACAAGATCGACCGCCGCGGGGCACGGTACGACGCTGTCCTCGACGCCCTCGCCGAGCGGCTCACGCCCGCGATCGTGCCGATGGGGCGAGCCGTGGAACTCGGCGCCCGGGAGGCGGCGTTCGTCCCCGGTCCGGTGGCGCCCGACGTCCTCGCCGACCATGACGACGAGTTGCTCGCCGCGTACGTCGACGGGACTCTCGCGGACGAGCGGCTGCGGTCCGCTCTCGTCGCCCAGACCCGGCAGGGCCTCGTCCACCCGGTGTATTTCGGCTCGGCCGTCACCGGCGCCGGGGTGCCCGAACTGATCGACGGGATCAAGCAGTTGCTGCCCGCCGCCGACGGCGACCCGGAAGGGACCGTCTCCGGCAGCGTGTTCAAGGTCGAGCGGGGTCCGGCGGGGGAGAAGGTGGCGTACGCGCGGCTGTTCTCCGGCACCCTGCGCACCCGTGACCGCGTTCCCTTCGGTCCCGGGCGCGAGGAGGGCCGGGTCACCGCGGTCAGCGTCTTCGACCACGGGACGGACGTCCGTGCGGACGCGGTCCCGGCGGGCCGGATCGCGCGGCTGTGGGGGCTGGGGAACATCCGCATCGGCGACACGATCGGCGAACCCCGCAAACGGCACGGCCACTTCTTCTCCCCGCCCACCCTGGAGACCGTCGTCGTCCCCGGCCCGGGCACCGACCGCAGGGCCCTGCACCTGGCCCTCACCCAGCTCGCCGAACAGGACCCGCTGATCGACCTGCGCCACGACGAGGTGCGCCAGGAACTGTCCGTCTCCCTCTACGGCGAGGTCCAGAAGGAGGTCATCGAGGCCACCCTCGCCGAGGAGTTCGGGCTCGCCGTCGGCTTCCGGGAGACCACACCGCTGTGCGTCGAACGCCCGACGGGGACGGGCGCAGCCGCCGAGTTCATCAAGAAGGAGGCCAACCCCTTCCTCGCCACTATCGGCCTGCGCGTCGACCCGGCCCCGCCCGGCACCGGCGTCACCTTCGGCCTGGAGGTGGAGCTGGGGGCGATGCCGTACGCCTTCTTCCGTGCGGTCGAGGACACCGTCCGCGAGACCCTCGCCCAGGGGCTGCACGGCTGGCAGGTCGCCGACTGCGCGGTCACCATGACCCACTCGGGCTACTGGCCCCGGCAGAGCCACGCCCACCAGGGCTTCGACAAGAGCATGTCCAGCACCGGCGCCGACTTCCGCGGCCTGACCCCGCTGGTCCTCGCCGAGGCGCTGCGCCGGGCGGGCACGCGGGTGTACGAGCCGATGCACCGCTTCCGGCTGGAGGCCCCGGCGGACACGCTGGGCGCGCTGCTGCCGGTGCTGTCCGCGGCGCGCGCGGTGCCGGAGACCACCGAGACGCGGGGTGCGCTGTGCGTGCTGGAGGGCGTGGTCCCGGCGGCCCGGGTGCACGGCCTCGAACAGCGGCTGCCGGGGCTGACCCGAGGCGAGGCCGAGTGGGAGAGCGCCTTCGAGGACTACGCGCCGGTGGCGGGCGGGGACGACGTCCCCGAGCGTCCGCGGACCGACCACAACCCGCTCAACCGCAAGGAGTATCTGCTGAACGTAACGGGCCGAAGGGGTTAGTGGGGTCGAAGAGCCGAGAAAACCTGAGACTTACTCATGAGTCAGAAGGTATTGACGGTGTCCTGATATCACCGGACTGTAGTGAACATGCCGAACTTGCGGGCCCGTCTGCTGGTTGTTCTGGTTGTCCTCTGCGGACTCTGCGGTTTCCTCACGGTGGCGGGCTCCCCGTCCGCCACCGCGGCCACCGTCCCCGGCTCCCTCTCCTTCGACGGCACGGCGCTCACGGTGTCCGGCGGTCGCTTCACCGACGGACACGGCCGCGAGGTCGTGCTGCGCGGCTACAACGTCTCCGGCGAGACCAAGCTCGCCGAGAACCACGGCCTGCCCTTCGCCTCCGTCGCCGACGCCCAGAAGTCGGCGAAGGCCCTGCGTGCCCTCGGCGGCGGCAACTCCGTCCGCTTCCTGCTCTCCTGGGCCTACGCCGAACCGGTGCAGGGCCAGGTCGACACCGCGTACCTGTCCGCCGCCACCGCCCAGATGCGTGCCTTCCTCGACGCGGGCATCCGCGTCTACCCCGACTTCCACCAGGACCTCTACTCCCGGTACCTCTTCGACGACGACAGCTGGTACACGGGTGACGGCGCCCCCAAGTGGGCGGTGGATCTGGGCAATTACCCCGACGAATCCTGCGGGATCTGCTTCGTGTGGGGCCAGAACATCACCCAGAACGGCGCGGTGAAGGCCGCCCAGTACGACTTCTGGCACAACGCCCACGGCCTCCAGGACGCTTTCCTCACCACGGCCCAGAAGGTCATGGCGTACATCAAGCAGAACGTGAGCACCGAGGAGTTCGCCGGCGTCATCGGCTTCGACCCCTACAACGAGCCGTACGCCGGCACCTACGACTCCGGCCAGGCCAGCCGCAGTTGGGAACGCGACCTGCTGTGGCCCTTCTACGTGAGGTTCCGGGCCCGCATGGACGCGGCGGGCTGGCAGGACAAGCCCGCCCTGGTCGAGCCCAACCTCTTCTGGAACGGCAACGTCAGCAAGGAGGAGGGCGGTCTCCTCGACGCGGGCTCCATCGGCTCCCGGTACGTCTTCAACACCCACTTCTACGACCAGAAGGCCATCTCCGGCATCCTGATGTGGGGCAACGCCTCGGACGGCCAGTACGTGAGCGACTTCGGCACCGTCCGCGACCGCGCCGCGGCGCTCGGCACCACGGCGGTCGTGAGCGAGTTCGGCCACCCGCTGAACGGCTCCACCGCCGGCAAGGCACCGACCGTGCTCAAAGCCATGTACCAGGCCCTGGACTCCCGGGTGAAGGGCGCCAACTGGTGGACCTCGCCCGCCGGTTCGGGCCAGGTGCTGTCCGGTTCGCAATGGCAGTGGGACATCTACAACGGCCGCCACAGCGAGCTGATGAACGGCAACCCCGACAAGGTGCAGACCAGCGGGGACGCCTGGAACGACGAGGACCTGTCCGCCGTACGCCTCGACGACAACGGGGTGGTGACGCTCCGTCAGGACGCCAGGCTCCTGGACCGCCTCTACCCGAGCGCGACCTCCGGCAGCACCCTCGCCTTCACCTATGAGGACCGCTCCCGCGACGGCTCCACGACCCTGACCTGGAACCCGGTGCCCAGCTCACTGCCGAACGTGTCCGCCCTGGTGGGCTCCGGACAGTACGGCCTGCTGGTGTGGCGCTCGGGCAGCGGCACTGCCCCCACCGAGCTGCACCTGCCCGCCTCCTTCCCGACCGCGACGACCACGGTCGTCTCCGACCTGGGCACGGCGTACGCCCCGCCGGCCTACACGTCCTCGACCCCGATCGGCACGGCCCCGGAACCCGGCGGCACGGGCAGCCGACGCCTGCTGCTCACCGACGGGGACTCCGGCACCCTGCACTACGCGCTGGTCACCAACGGGGCGACGGCGCCGTCGGCGACGGTGCTGAACGCGGCCAGGGCCGAGCTGGCGACTTGGGCGGCGTCGAAGTTCAGCTGAGAAGATCGCGTGTCGGGTGCGGGTGCCACGACGCACCCGCACCTCTCCACGACCGCGGCCGCCCCTCAGGACGCCGGGCTCGTCCAGTTCGCCGCGACATGGCCGAGCCGCACCCGCTGCGGGTGGTCGCCCACCGGCACCGACACCGTCTTCTGGCCGGTGGCGAAGTCGATCGCCGTGACCTGGTCGGCGCCGCTCTCGGAGATGACGCAGCTCTTGCCGTCGCCGCTGACCGTCGCCCAGTACGGCTTCGACGCGGTGACCAGCGGACCCTCCTGGAGCGTGCTGCGGTTGACGACGGTCGCGTAGTCGTCCATGGTCCCGGCGACGCACAGCTTGCTGCCGTCGGGACTCATCGAAAGCCCGTGGTGGCGCGAGTCGTTGACGAACGTGGTGCGGTCGTCGCTGGTCGCCGGGTTCTTCGGCAGGGTCTTCGTCCGGGTGATCTTGTCCGTGGCGAGGTCGTACTCGAAGAAGCCGTTGAAGAACGACACCTGGAAGTACAGCTTGGACTCGTCCGGCGAGAACACGGCCGGGCGCACCGCGTCGGAGTAGTCGGTGAGACCGAGCGCGTCCAGCTTCGGCCGCATGTCGATGGTCCTGACCTGCTGGTACGTCGTCGCGTCCACGACCGTGATGTGCCGGTCGCCCTTCGTCCAGTCCAGCCACGGGGCGTCGGTGCTCGTGTTCACGTCACCGATCGCCATGTTGTAGATGTACTTGCCGTCCTTGGTGAAGATGTTCTCGTGCGGCTTGTCGCCGGTGGCGAACTTGCCGACCTGCTTGCCGGTGTCGATGTCGAGGACGTGCACGGTGTTCGCGGTCGAGGCGGACACCGCCACCCGGGTGCCGTCGGGGGAGACCGCCATGTGGTCGGAGCGGTAACCCGACACGGGGAAGCGCCAGTTGATCTTCCCGGTGGCCAGGTTGATCGACACGACGTCGGCGAAGCTCGGCCGGGAGACGACCACCGAGGTGCCGTCCGGCGTGGTGTACATGTCGTCGGCGAACTGGTCGTGGCCCTCGCCGACACCGTTGCGGATCGCCATGAAGTAGATCCACTTGATCGGATCGGCGTTGATCTCCGCCATCCGCGCGTCCTTGTCGGGGATGACGTTGATCCGGCCGACCTTGGCCAGACTTCCGGTGGACTGGAGGACGTCGGCGGTGCCGTCCCAGTTGTTGCCGACGAACAGCACCTCGCGCAGGGCGGCGGCATCGGCCGCGGAGGCGGCGGAGGCCGCCGGGACGGTGGCGGTCAGGGCGACGGCGGCGGTCAGGGCGCACAGGTGCCGGGTTCTGAAGGCAGGCATGACGGCTCTCTCCTCTGAATGGCGTTCATGAGTAGGACATGCCAAAACGGGACTCCGGAAGGCGGCTCTCCGAAACTGAACACGGATGCTTTCAGAGTCAACTTACTGAAAAGTAAGGAAGGGGCGCCCTGTCCACAAGACTCCGCGCACGACAAAATTGGCGAGCCAGTGGACGATCAACGGAGGTGACCGTGGCGGGCAGGCTCAAGGCGCCGACCGGCCGCTACGGCGGCAAGACCGCGGAGGAACGGCAGGCGGAACGCCGCCGCCGCTTCCTGGACGCCGCGCTGCAACTGTTCGGCGACACACCGGGCTTCCGCAACACGACGGTGGCGGCGCTGAGCGAGGCCGCGGGCCTGTCCACGCGACAGTTCTACGAGGAGTTCCGCACGCTGGAGGACGTCCTCGCCGCGCTGCACCTCCAGGTGAACGAATGGGCGGAGCAGGCGGTCGTGGCGGCGGTCGCGGAGGCGGACACACTGCCCCTGCCCGAGCGTGCTGCCGCGATCTTCCGGGCGTACGCCGCGAACGTCACCGGCGACCCGCGCCGGATCCGGATCACCTTCGTCGAGATCATCGGGGTCAGTCCGCGGATGGAAGAACAGCGGCTGGCCCGGCGGGCGGGGTGGGTGGAGCTCGTGTGCGCGGAGGCGGGGGCGGCGGTGGCGCGGGGGGAGGCCGCGCCTCGGGATTATCGGCTGCCGGCCACGGCGTTCATCGGGGCCGTCAATGGGTTGCTCCATGACTGGAGCTCCGGGTGGGTCGATGCCTCGCTGGACGAGGTGGTGGAGGAGTTGGTGCGGCAGTTGTTGGCGATTTTGCGGCCCGTGGGGTGGGAGGGCTGATTCGGTTGCCCGCGGCGCCGCAGATCGATACAGCCCCGCGCCCTTCAGTGGCGTTGCCGCTCAGCCTCTCAGGCAGTTCACCGCCTCCAGTACAGGGGCCACGCCGTCCTCCTTGCGAATGCGTGCCCCCAGCTCCCGCGCCCGCTCCCGGTACCCGGCCTCGCGCGTGATCCTCGTCAGCGCCGACGCCAGTCTGTCCGTGGTCAGGCGGCGGAGCGGTACCGCCGTCGGCGCCACGCCCAGGGCGACCAGGCGCTGCGACCAGAAGCCCGCGTCGAACTGGATCGGTACCGGCACCGCGGGCACCCCGGCCCTCAGTCCCGCTCCGGTCGTGCCCGCGCCCGCGTGATGGACGACCGCGGCCATGTGCGGGAACAGTGCCGAGTGCGCGATCTCGCCGACGGTCAGCATGTCCTCGCCGTCCGCCGCGAGCCCTGCCCAGCCTCGCTGGAACACCCCACGCAGCCCCGCCCGCCGCAGCGCCCGCACGATGTCGGCGCTGAGGCGTTCGGGGTCGGGGACGGTGGCGCTGCCGAGGCCGACGAAGACGGGTGGCGGACCCGCTTCGAGGAAGTCCCGTACCTCGGGCGGGAGTTCGGCCGACACGTCGTACGGCCACCAGTAGCCCGCCACGTCCAGTCCGGGCCGCCAGTCGCTCGGCCGGGCCACCACCAGGGGGCTGAAGCCGTGCTGGACGGGCCAGTTCCGCCGCTCCCGGCGCCGCAGTGCCGTGCCGATTCGAACCTGTCCCAGACCCAGGCGGGTGCGCACCTCGGGGATCACCGAGGAGAAGACGTATTCGATGGCCATGCTCACGCCGTGTCCGGCCACCCGGTTGCCGAGCGTGCCCCAGGAGCCGCCGCCGAGCATCGGAGGGGCGAACTCCCTTGTCGCGGCGACCGGTTGCAGGCTGAGGCCGAGGGTTGGCAGGGAGAGGCCCTCGCCGATGGTGTGGCCGAGGGGCGCGAGGGAGGCCGACAGGAGGAGTACGTCGGCGGCGCGGGCCGCCGCCACCAGGTCGTCCGCCATCGTGCCCGCCAGCGCCCGTGCCATCGTGACCGCCCGCAGCAGCTTGCCGGGTCCGGTGGCGCTGCGGTGGAGCCCTTTCCCGCGCTCGGACTCCAGTACCGTCCGCGGGTCCACCGGCAGGGCGTGGAACCCGAGCCCGGAGCCTGCCACCAGCGGCTCGAAGGAGCCGTGCGTGACCAGGGTGACCTCGTGCCCGGCCCGCAGCAGGCCGTGCCCCAGGCCGGTGAAGGGGGCCACGTCGCCCCGGGAACCCGCCGTCATGATTGCTACGCGCACGAGCGCCAGTATGTCGGGATCGCGGCCCGCAGCGGGTGAACGACCCGTGCGGAGGGGCGAGTTCGCGCCTGTCGCAGCCGTTGACTTCCGCCTCCCGCGGCTCTACTTTCGGCGCGCGATACGTTCGGGTAGTCGGTACTCGTTCGAGATGTCGACCAAGCCGGGCGTTCTTCCCTTCCGAAGGAGCCGCATGTTTCCCCCACCCCGCACGCCCCGCGGCGGGCGCCTGCGCCGCGCCAGAGCCGTCACCGTACGCGCCGTCGTCCTCGCCCTCACCGCCACCGCCGCCCTGCTCTTCGCCCAGCCCACCCCGGCCCAGGCGGCGACGAGCCGGCAGATCGCCGTGCCCACCGCGCCGATGGGCTGGGCCTCCTGGAACAGCTTCGCCGCCGCCATCGACCACGACGTGATCAAGCAGCAGGTCGACGCGTTCGTGGCGGCGGGGCTGCCGGACGCGGGCTACAAGTACATCAACATCGACGAGGGGTGGTGGCAGGGCACCCGGGACAGCGCCGGGAACATCACCGTCGACGAGTCCGAGTGGCCCGGCGGCATGAAGGCCATCGCCGACTACATCCACAGCAAGGGCCTGAAGGCGGGCATCTACACCGACGCCGGCAAGGACGGCTGCGGCTACTACTACCCGACCGGCCGCCCCGCCGCCCCCGGCTCCGGCAGCGAGGGCCACTACGACCAGGACATGCTCCAGTTCTCGCAGTGGGGCTTCGACTTCGTGAAGGTCGACTGGTGCGGTGGTAACGCGGAAGGCCTCGACGCGGCGACGACGTACAGGTCGATCAGCGACGCGGTGGCCAGGGCGACGGCCGCCACCGGTCGTCCGCTCACCCTGTCGGTCTGCAACTGGGGCAACCAGAACCCCTGGAACTGGGCCCCGGGGCTCGCGCCCATGTACCGGACCAGCACCGACATCATCTTCTGGGGCAACAGCCCGTCCCAGACGAACATGCTGTCCAACTTCGACCAGGGCCTGCACCCGCTCGCCCAGCACACCGGCTACTACAACGACCCCGACATGCTGATGGTCGGCATGCCCGGCTTCACCGCCGCCCAGAACCGCACCCACATGAACCTGTGGGCCATCTCCGGCGCCCCCCTCCTCGCGGGCAACAACCTCGCCGGCATGTCCACCGAGACGGCGAACATCCTCAAGAACCCCGAGGTCATCGCCGTCGACCAGGACGCACGCGGCCTCCAGGGCGTCAAGGTCGCCGAGGACACCACAGGCCTTCAGGTGTACGGCAAGGTCCTCTCCGGCCAGGGCAACCGTGCCGTCGTGCTCATGAACCGCACCTCGTCCACGCAGAACATCACCGTCCGCTGGTCCGACCTCGGTCTCACCAACGCGAACGCGACCGTCCGTGACCTGTGGGCCCGCTCCGACATCGGTTCGTACGGCACGAGTTACACCGCCAGTGTCCCGGCGGGCGGCTCCGTGATGCTGAAGGTCACCGGCGGCACCGAGCAGTCGGCCGGCACCTACACCGGCACGGCGGGCTTCACCGGTGTGGCCGCCGGCAGCACCGGGATCAAGACCGTCGACGTCGCCTACACCAACAACACCTCCAGCGCCCGTACCGCGACCCTCAAGGTCAACGGCCAGGGCTCGACAACCGTCTCCTTCCCGCCCACCGGCTCCTCCCAGGGCACGATCTCGGTGATGGTCGGCCTCTCCAAGGGCTCCGCGAACACGCTGGCCTTCACGGGCGCGCCCACCCTCGCCGACATCACGGTCCGCCCGCTGCCCGGCGCGAACAGCACCCTTGTGACAGGGAGCGGCTCCAGTCGCTGCCTCGACGTCTATGACAACACCCTCACCAACGGCACCCAGGCCGAGCTCTGGGACTGCAACGGCGGCCAGAACCAGCAGTGGACGTACACCTCCCGCAAGGAACTCGTGGTGTACGGCGACAAGTGCCTGGACGCCTACAACCTCGGCACCACCAACGGCACCAAGGTCGTCATCTGGGACTGCAACGGCCAGAACAACCAGAAGTGGAACGTCAACAGCGACGGCACGATCACCAATGTCAACGCCGGTCTCTGCCTGGACGCCAATGGCGCCGGCACGGCCAACGGCACGCTGATGGTGCTGTGGACGTGCAACGGCCAGAGCAACCAGAAGTGGACGCAGAGCTAGACCTGACAGAAGGCGAGGACGCCGACGGCCGCCGCGCTGCCGAGCAGCAGGCACGCCAGCAGCCGTCGGCGCAGCGCCCGGTATCTCGCCTCGTACTCGTCCCGCAGGCTCCCGGCCCGCACCGCGGTGCGCTGCCAGGAGGCGCGGGCGAGTGCGAGGTACTCCGCCTCGAAACGGCGCTCCAGCTCGGCCCGCTGCGTGTCCGTCAGCCAGTGCAGGGGTGCGGTGAACCGCTCGGCGGCCGTGCGGCCTTCCTGCCGGGTGGCGGCGAGCAGCAGATGGCCCTCGATGTCGTTGACGAACGTGTCCCTCATCGCGCGGTCAACTCCCGTGCCGGCGCGGGGGCGTGGTGCAGGTCGTACGCGGGGGACTCGCTGCGGATGCGGGGCAGGGTGAGGAAGTTGTGCCGCGGCGGGGGACAGCTGGTCGCCCACTCCAGGGAACGGCCGTAGCCCCACGGGTCGTCGGACGCGACCGGCTCGCCGTACTTGGCCGTCTTCCAGATGTTGTAGAAGAACGGCAGGAGCGAGGCGCCGAGCACGAGCGAGAAGATGCTCGACAGGGTGTTGAGGGGCGTCAGTCCCTCCACCGCCAGATAGTCCGGAATCCGGCGCTGCATACCGTTGACCCCCAGCCAGTGCTGGACGAGGAACGTGCCGTGGAAGCCGACGAACAGCGTCCAGAACGTGATCTTGCCGAGGCGCTCGTCGAGCATCTTGCCGGTCATCTTCGGCCACCAGAAGTGGAAGCCGGAGAACATCGCGAAGACGACGGTGCCGAAGACGACGTAGTGGAAGTGCGCCACCACGAAATACGAGTCCGACACCGCGAAGTCGATGGGCGGGGACGCGAGCATCACCCCTGTCAGACCGCCGAACACGAACGTGACCAGGAAGCCGGTGGCCCAGAGCATCGGGGTCTCGAACGACAACGAGCCCTTCCACATCGTTCCGATCCAGTTGAAGAACTTCACGCCGGTTGGCACGGCGATGAGGAACGTCATGAAGGAGAAGAACGGCAGCAGCACTCCGCCGGTGACGTACATGTGGTGGGCCCACACGGTCACGGACAGACCGGCGATCGCGATGGTGGCGCCGATCAGGCCCATGTAGCCGAACATCGGCTTGCGGGAGAAGACCGGGATGACCTCGGAGATGATGCCGAAGAACGGTAGCGCGATGATGTACACCTCTGGATGGCCGAAGAACCAGAAGAGGTGTTGCCACAGCAACGCCCCGCCGTTGGCGGAGTCGAAGACGTGGGCGCCGAACTTGCGGTCCGCCTCCAGCGCGAAGAGGGCCGCGGCCAGCACGGGGAAGGCGAGCAGGACCAGGACGGCGGTCAGCAGCACGTTCCACACGAAGATCGGCATGCGGAACATGGTCATGCCCGGCGCACGCATGCAGATGATCGTGGTGATGAAGTTGACCGAGCCGAGGATGGTGCCGAAGCCGGAGAAGGCCAGACCCATGATCCACATGTCGGCGCCGACGCCCGGGGAGCGCACGGCGTCCGAGAGCGGGCTGTAGGCGAACCAGCCGAAGTCGGCCGCGCCCTGCGGGGTGAGGAAGCCGCCGACCGCGATGAGCGAGCCGAACAGGTACAGCCAGTAGGCGAACATGTTCAGACGCGGGAAGGCGACGTCGGGGGCACCGATCTGGAGCGGCATGATCCAGTTCGCGAAGCCGGCGAACAGCGGCGTCGCGAACATCAGCAGCATGATCGTGCCGTGCATCGTGAACGCCTGGTTGAACTGCTCGTTCGACATGATCTGCAGACCAGGCCGGGCGAGCTCGGCGCGCATGAGCAGCGCCATCACGCCACCGATGCAGAAGAACGCGAACGACGTGACGAGGTACAGCGTTCCGATCGTCTTGTGATCCGTGGTCGTCAGCCACTTCAGGTGTCTCATGCCCCGCCTGTGTCCGCGCCCCGCCCGGACGTCACACTTCGGGGACGCGACGAGAATCACCGAAGACGGCTGTGACGATCCCGAAGGTGCCGGACACGAACGGAACATGAGCAACGACGACGACTTCGCCGCTGCCTATCGCGAGCACTACTGGGCGGTCAGCCGCTATGTCGCGCGGCGACTGGACGGGCGGCCGAGCGAGGTGGAGGAAGTGGTGGCGGAGGTGTTCACCGTCGCCTGGCGACGCCGTGCCGACCTGCCGCCGACCCCGCTGCCCTGGTTGTACGGCGTGGCACGCAACTGCCTGGCCAACGCGGTACGCGGCCACGGGCGCAGGCGGCGCCTGGTGGACCGGCTGGGCAACGACGACACGGCACACGGACGCCACATCGAGGCGGGCCCGGAAGCGGAGACCCCCGGCGCCTGGGTGCACGATGCCCTCGCCCGGCTCTCCCCGGCCGACCAGGAGGTGCTGCGGCTCACCGCGTGGGAGGAACTCGGCATCGAGGAGGTCGCCGTCGTCCTCGGCTGCGGCCGCCGCGCCGCGTCGATGCGGCTGCATCGGGCCCGGCGCCGGCTGAGAGCCGAGATCGACCGGATGTGCCCCACGACCTCCGAGAGCCCCGCGATCCCCGCGAAGGAATACGGCCATGGCTGACGAACTCGACCTGCTGCGCCGCGCCAACCCGGTGCCCACCGACGGCCCCCACTACGGCGACGGCCCCCTCGACCACCACGCCGAGCGCCGGCTCGACGCGTTGCTGCGGCAGCGGACCGCCCGCCGCCCCCGGCTGTACTGGGGGCTGGCGGCCGGCGGAGTCGTCGCCGCGCTCGTCTCGGCGCTGCTGTTCACCGGCCAGACCACCGCGCCGGCGGTCGCCGCACCCCGCCCGCTGGTAGTTCAGGCGGACTCCACCCCCGTACCCCTGGAAACCCTGGCCGAGCGGGCTCGGGCGGCGGACAGTTCGGCCGTGCTCCGCAAGGGCACCCACGTGCGGACCTGGAGCCTCGGCATGAGTGACGGCAAGCCGCCGATCACCTACCCGGAGGAGCGCATCGTCCGCTGGAACGCCGACGACAGCCACACGGAGACCGTCGACGACGGCCACGACCGCACCACCCGGACGTACCCGCCCAGTTGGAGCGACGCCCCGCCGCAGTCCCCGCCCCCGCACGACGTGGCCCGGCTGCGCGCCTACCTCCAGGAGGCCGCGTACAGCAGGACTCCGCTCACCACGGGCGAGCTCCTCGACGCCGTCGACTACGTGCTCGACACCTGGCAGCTCGGCGCCCGGGAGTCGGCGGCGCTCGCCCAACTGCTCGCGGACACCGACGGGTTGAAGCCCGTCGGACAGGTGACGGACCGGCTGGGGCGGCGCGGACAGGCGTACGTGTACGAGCAGTCCGGCCTCCGCAAGATGCTGATCATGGACCCGGCCACCGGCGCCGTGCTCGGCCTGGAGACCACCTTCACGAAGGCGGAGCCCGAGTACGGCGTGAAAGCCGGTGACGTCATGGACTACAGCGCCTGGACGCGCTGACTCACGCCCCGAGCTGCCGGGTGGCGGCGTCCACCGTCTGCTCCAGCAGCGTCGCGATCGTCATCGGACCGACGCCGCCCGGCACCGGGGTGATGAGGGAGGCCCGCTCGACGGCGGAGTCGAAGTCGACGTCGCCGATGTTGCCCGGGTTGTACCCGGCGTCGATCACGACCGCGCCGGGCTTGATGTCCTGGCCCTTGATGAGCTGCGGCCGGCCCACGGCGGCGACCACGATGTCCGCCTCCCGGACGACCGCCGACAGGTCCGTCGTACGCGAGTGGCAGTACGTCACCGTCGCGTCCCGGGCAAGCAGCAGCATGCCGGCGGGCTTGCCGAGGATCGCGCTGCGGCCGACGACCACGGCCCGCTTGCCGGACGGGTCGACGTCGTACGCGTCGAGCAGCCGCATGATGCCGCCGGGGGTGCAGGACACGAAGCCCGGCAGGCCGAAGCTCATCGTCGCGAACGAGGCGAACGTGACGCCGTCGACGTCCTTCTCGGGGGCGATCGCCTCGAACGCGGCGCGCTCGTCGATGTGGGCGCCCATGGGGTGCTGGAGCAGGATGCCGTGCACGGCGGGGTCGGCGGAGAGCTCCTCAAGCGTGCCCACCAGGTCCTCGGTGGTGGTCGCCGCGGGCAGCTCCACGTGCCGGGAGGCGATGCCGGCCTTGCGGGAACGGTTCTGCTTCATGCGGACGTACGTCACGGAGGCGGGGTCCGCGCCGACCAGTACGGTCGCGAGACAGGGCGTCGTGCCGGTGCGTGCGGTGAGGTCGGCGGCGCGCCGGGCGGTGTCCTCGACGATGCGTCGGGCGAGCGCGGTGCCGTCCATGAGACGTGCCTGGGTCATGATCCACTCCTGGGCTGACAGTCGGGTTCGCCCAGGCGCACGGCTTCATGTCGTACGGGCCGCTCCCCGGTGGTGCTCCACCTCAGCGCCAGTCACGGCCCGCCCCCAGCCTAACCCCGGCGCCGCCTGCGCAGGCCGTGCGGGGTCGGGGGGAGTGCGCGGGGCCGGGTCCGCCGTAGCACCGACCGCATCAGCGCGGCGGACGCCAGCCGGGTTGCCGCCGAGGCCGGCAGCGTGCGGCGGGAGCGCACCGGGAACGATCGGCCGAGGCCCGCACGCGCCGAGAAGGTCCAGGTCAACCGGGACGTGATCTGGACCTTCGGCAGACTTCTCCCTACTCGTCCCATGCCTGGAGCATGATCTGTTCGGCGATCTTGCCGTCGCGCAGCGTGATCATGGATTCGGCGAAGACCCGGACCCCGTCCGAGTACTCGCAGGACTCGGTGTAGGCGACCTGGTCGCCCTGCATGATGCACTTCTCCAGCTTGTGCGCCTTGATGTCGCGGCTGTAGACGTCCTCCAGAAGCTCGCCGATCTCGTTCCGGCCGTGCAGGACCCTGGGATTGCTGGGCTGGGTGTTGCGGTCCACGATGCGCAGCTCCGCGTCGTCCGCGTAGAGCGACAGCAGATTCGCGGCCTTGTCTCCCTCGATGCCCTGACGCAATGTCTCCGTGCTGAACGCGCCCATGATGACCTCCTGTGAGGCCCGCGGCCCGAGGGGAGGGGCCGCCCGGGTCTCACCTTCGAGACTCCTCCGCCCCGCCGGTCTCGGCAAGCGCAACCGGGGCACTGCGCCTGACGGGTGAGAGCGGTCCGGCACCCGTGTCCGCGCCGGGCGTGTCGGCGTTGCTGACAACATGATCTCCACTCGACGTATCGTCGCCGTCGTCGGTCTCGCCGCCGGTGTCACCGGCCTCGCCGCCCCGATGGCGAGCGCGGCCCCCGTGGACGCCGACACCGCCAGGCTCAGCCCGATGGCCACGCTCGACTCCCTGTCCGTGAGCGACATCCCCGCGGAGCACAAGGCCGAGATCCCGCGCCCGACCGAGCAGCTGGCCCAGCTCAACCGCCTGAACGACCTGAACCAGCTGAGCCAGGTGACCGACCTGGTCGCCCCCGTCACCGGGCTGCTGCCGGGTATCCAGTAGTGATCTGATCCGTGTACGGACTCGTACGCGCACGTCCACACCAAGGGCCGTCCGGGCAACCGGGCGGCCCTTGACATTGCCCGGGGCCGCGCGGAGCATGCGCTTAGCAAGTGAATCTTGGTTCACTTGGCGAACGTTTTCTCGCAGTGCACACATTGTCGTGGCGAACGAAGAGGTCCGCATCATGCCCATCACCCGCGAACTCCTCATCGGCGGCAAGGACGTGCCCGCCGCCTCCGGCCGGACGGCCGAGGACCTCAACCCGTACACCGGGGAGGTGTACGCGACCGTCGCGGCGGCGGGCCCCGAGGACGTGCGGCGGGCCGTGGACGCGGCCGACGCGGCGTTCGAGGAGTGGGCGGCGCTGGCCCCCTTCGCCCGGCGCGCGATCCTGTTGAAGGCGGCCGATCTGCTGGAGGGCAAGGGCGACCAGGTCGCCGAGCTCATGGCGGGCGAGGCCGGCGGCACCCGGCCGTGGGCGTACTTCAACGTGGCGCTCGCCGCCAACATGCTGCGCGAGGCGGCGGCCGGCGTGACGGCCCCGCGCGGCGAGGTGCTCACCGCGCAGGAGCAGGGCGCCCTCGGCCTCGCGGTGCGCGAGCCGGTGGGCGTGGTCGCCGCGTTCGCGCCGTGGAACGCGCCGGTCATCCTCGGTGTACGGGCGGTCGCGGCGCCGCTGGCCGCGGGCAACACGGTCGTGGTCAAGGCGAGCGAGGACGCGCCGCTGGCCTGCGGCCTGTTCGTGGCCGACGTGCTGCGTGAGGCCGGGCTGCCGGACGGCGTGCTGAACGTGATCACCAACGACCGGGCGGACGCCGCCGAGATCGCCGAGGTCCTGATAGCCGACGAGCGGGTGCGGGCCGTGAACTTCACCGGCTCCACCAACGTCGGCCGCATCATCGGCGAGCACGCGGCACGTCATCTCAAGCCCGCCGTCCTGGAGTTGGGCGGCAAGAACGCGGTGATCGTGCTGGCCGACGCGGACGTGGACTACGCCGTCGACGCCGTCACCTTCAGTGTGTTCATGAACGCCGGGCAGATCTGCATGTCCGGTGACCGCATCCTCGTCCACGAGTCCCTCGCCGAGGAGTTCACGCGGAAGTTCGCCGCCAAGGCCGCCTCGCTCCCGTCCGGCGACCCCTCCGACCCGCACACCGTGGTCGGCCCGCTGGTCGCCGCCTCCGCCGCGCAGCGGGTGGCCGGGCTGGTCGAGGACGCGGTCGCCAAGGGCGCGAAGGTCCTCACCGGCGGCGGCAAGCCGGACGGCGCGGTCCACCCGGCGACCGTGCTCACGGACGTGCCGAAGGACGCCGAGCTCTATCACGCGGAGGCGTTCGGGCCGGTGTGCGTGGTGGAGACGTTCGCCGACGACGCCACCGCGGTGGCCGTCGCCAACGACACCGACAACGGCCTGACCTGCGGCATCATCACCGAGAACGCCACCCACGGCCTCGCTGTCGCGCGTCGGATCCGCACCGGCATCGTGCACATCAACGACCAGTCGGTGGCCGACGAGCCGCAGGCCCCCTTCGGCGGCTTCAAGGCCTCCGGGTACGGCCGCTTCGGTGGCCGCTGGGGCATCGAGGCCTTCTCCAACACCCGCTGGGTGACCATCGCCACCCAGCAGGCGCACTACCCCTTCTAGCCGCCCTGCTCCGGTTCTAGCCGCCCTGTCCCGGCCCGGCGTCCAGGAAGTGGAAGCCGGGCCGCGGGTGCATCAGGAAGTCGTGGTGGGAGATGTTCCAGGCGTAGGCACCCGCCAGCGAGAACAGCACCCGGTCACCGGCCCGCAGCCCGGCGGCGGGCACCCGGCGCGCGAGGGTGTCCTTCGGTGTGCACAACTGCCCGGCCAGCGTGACGTGTTCGCCCTCGGCCGCGGGGCGCGGCCACGGATGCGGCCACGCCTCGACCGGGAGGACCGCGCAGGGCTGGTCGTGGCCCTTCGTCGCCGGGGTCCGCAGGTGGTGGGTGCCGCCCCGGACCACGGCGAACTCCTCGCCGTGACTGTGCTTCACGTCCAGCACCTCCGTGGCGTACCAGCCGCAGTACGCCGTCAGCGCCCGGCCCGGCTCGATCCGCAGCGTCAACTCCGGGTGGGTCTCGGTGAGTCGGGCGAGCCCGCTGCCGTATGCCGCCCAGTCGAAGCGACGCTCGGGAGCGGTGTAGTCGACGTGCATGCCGCCGCCGACGTTGACCTCGGCGAGCGGGACGCCGAGGCCGGTGGCCCAGGCGACCACCGCCTCGGCCGCAGCGAGGAGCTCGGACGCCTCCAGACCGCTCGCCAAGTGGGCGTGGACGCCGCGGAGTTCGAGGTGCGGGTAGGTGCCGTCGGCGAGCGTGCGCACGACCTCGGCGGCCTGGCCCGGGTCCATGCCGAACGGGGTCGGACGCCCGCCCATCGCCAGTGAGCTGCCCGCCAACGAGCCGTCCGAGAGGGGCAGGTTGACGCGCGGCAGCACCGCGACCCGCCGTCCGCCGCTCCGCGCCAGCTCGGCCAGCATCCGCAGCTCGTACGCGCTCTCGACATGGAAGCGCTCGACTCCCTGTTCCAGCGCCGCCCTCACCTCGTCCGGCGTCTTGCCGGGCCCGCCGAAGGCGAGCGGACGGCCGGGCACGGCCTTGGCGACATGGGCGAGTTCGCCGCCCGAGGAGACCTCGTAGCCGTCGACGTACGGACCGAGCGCGGCGAGGATCTCCGGTTCGGGGTTGGCCTTGGCCGCGTAGTAGAGCTCCACGCGTTCGGGGAGTGCGTCCCGGACGGTCGCGGCGTGGGCGCGGAGCGCCGCCAAGTCGTAGAGGTAGGCGGGGAGTTCGTCGGGGAGAAGGGAACGGGCGTGGTCGTGGACCGTGCGGGTCGTCGTCATCGGGTGCTCCCGGTCAGGATGTCCTCGGCGAGCGGGGACGGCAGGCGGACGTACCCGGCCTCACGGTCGGCCTTGCGCTCCCAGCGGGTGAGCAGGTTGGCCTTCGCGGGCAGCGGGACGCCGGCGAGGAGGGCGGCCAGGCGCGGCGGGCAGCCGTGGCGGTCCGCGTAGGCCTGGAGCGTCGCCCGCACGCGGTTCCACAACGCGGCCTCCGCCTGCGGGTGCAGGTCGGCGAGGGCTGCGAGCAGCTCGGCCACATGATTGACCAGCAGGCAGTAGACGACCCGGTCCCAGCCGCGCCGCGCGTCGTACGTCATCGGGGTCGCGACCTCGGGCGGCAGCGCGGCCAGGGTGTCGGCGTGGTGCTCGGGGATCAGCTTGGTGCCCTCCAGGTCGCGGAAGAGGACCTGGGCGGGCCGGCCGGCGCGGTCCACGCAGACCAGGACGTTCTGGAGGTGGGGTTCCAGGACCAGGCCATGGTCGAAGTAGGCGGCCAGGACCGGGGGGATCAGCAGGTCGAGATAGGCCGACCACCAGTCGAGGGCCGCGCGGGCGTCCGGGGTGCCGAGGAGGCGGGAGATCTGTGCGGCGCTGGTCGGGTACTCGTCGGCCACCGCGGCGGCCAGCAGCGGGGTGGTGCCGGGCGCGAGCCGCGCGGGCAGGCCCTCGCGGACGATGACGCCGAAGCCCTCGAACAGGGCCCGGTCCGGGGCGCCGTCGGGGCCCGGCAGGGCGAGGGTGCGGTAGGCGGGCTCGCGCAGCACGGCGCTGCCGGGGAAACGCTGGGCGAGGTCGGCCAGGGCCGGGGCGAGGGCGCGGGTCAGGGCGACGGCGCCGGACAGCTCGTAACTGCTGTTCTTGCGCAGGCAGTTGGTGATCCGCACGTTCAGGCTGAACTTGAGGAAGGTCTCCCCGTCGTACAGCGTGCGCACGGACGCCGTGGCCGCGAACGGCCGCCCGCCCGGGCCGAGGTCGAGGACGTCGCCGCGCGCGAGGGCCGCGCGCAGGGTCGGATGGTCGCGGAGGGTTTCGTACTGCCAGGGGTGGGCGGGCAGCAGCCGGTAGCCGTCCGGGACGTCGGCGCGCGGGCGGTCCAGGGGAGCGACGGCCGACGGCTCGGCGGCCTCCTCGGCGATCAGATGGTCGCGTACGGCGAGATGCCGCAGCGGGAAGACGGCCCCGGCCTCCGGCGCGTACGCGGACCAGGCGCGCGGGTCGCCGGTGCGGGCCTTGGGGGTGGGATGGAAGCGGTGGCCGAACAGCAGGGACTGTTCGGAGGCGAGGTAGGCGTCGGTCGCCGAGGCGCTGGGCGTGGTGAGCGCGGTCGTCACGGACGCGTGGCTGGAGGCGACCTGCTCCAGGAACTCCTCGTTGCGCACGCCGGTGCGCAGCGACAACTCGTCGTGCGTGTACTCGGCGAGGCGTCGCCAGTCGACCTCGGCCCAGTCGGTGCCGCGCTGCTCGTGGACGGGCCCGGTGAAGCGGTGCGCGCCGAGGAGCGAGGTACGGCGCAGGGCGACGCGCAGCAGGACCCCGCGGCGCGGCAGCCGGAGCAGGAGCGTGCCGTCGGCGACGACGCTCTGGCGTTCGGGCCCGGACACCTCGCGCAGCAGACAGTTGAGGAGGGTGTGGGCCACCACTTCGTCGGCCGTGGGCAGGGTGGCGCGCTCAGGAGTGGGGGCGAGCGGGGGCATCAGCGGCTCCAGCGGGGGGTGATGGAGGGGAGGAGGGTCGCCAGGGCGGTGACGGCGGCAGCGGCGGCCCCGGTCAGCACGGGTGCGGCCGGGCCGAAGTGGGCGCTGCCCGCGGCGGCGGCGAGGCCCGCGACGACCGCGCCGGCCTTGGAGAAGAACTCCAGGGAGCCGAACATGCCGCCGGGCGCCCGCCCTTTGGCGCACTCCGCGGCCAGGACCTGAAGACACACCAGGCCGAGGGTGAGACCGGCGCCGAGCAGCAGCCGTACGGCGATCAGCGCGGGCAGGTGCGCGGCGACGCCGTGTCCGGCGAGACCGAGGGCGATGAGGACGAACCCGAGCACGATCCCGGCCCGGGGACGGTCCCGGAAGGCGGAGTGCACGGCCAGCGCGGCCACCAGATAGCACAGGTGGGGGAGGGCGAAGAGCACTCCGGACAGGGTCGGCGAGGTGCCCGGCAGCCGCTCGTCGACCAGGGCGATGAGGTACGGGAAGGAGATGACGGTGGAGAACACGAACGCGAACTCCAGTGTGTACAGCGCCCGGAGCGAGATCACGGGAGCCGTCCGCGGAGGGGCGACGGCATCGGTCTTCCGCTGCTCGCCGGGCCCCGGTTCCGGCAGCGCCGCGAGCAGCAGCGCGGCCGTCAGCGGCAGTACGGCGAGCAGGGCGTACTGGCGGTGCGGGGACAGCCAGCCGGACAGTGTGCCGACCACGATCGGCGCCACCACCAGCGCCGCCCGGGCGCTGCCCTGCATCAGGGTGAGCGCCTTGGACAGCGCCGGGCCTTCCAGGGCCGCGCCCAGATATCCGTTGGAGGCGGCGAACGTGCCGCCCAGGACACCCTGGAGGACGAGCGCCAGCGTGAAGGTCGCCAGCGAGTCGGCCCAGCCCGCCAGCAGGAACGCGACGGTGAGCCCCAACTGGGCTCGCAGCAGCAGGCGTTTGCGGCCGTAGCGGTCGGCGAGCCGCCCCCACAGGGGGGCCGCGAGCGCGCCGAACACGGTCGGCACGACATACAGGACCCCCGCCCAGCGGGCCTGGTGGTCGCCCAACTCCGGGAGGATCGCGGTGAGATACGGCGGCAGGCCGAGGGCCGCGAAGGAGGCAACGAAGTAGCAGCCCGCCACGGCGTGCACCTGGCCGCGCCCGAAGCCGCCGTGCGGCAGCCGGACGGCCTGGGCGGCGCTCATGCCGGACCCCCGTTCGTGAGCAGGTAGTTGGGGCCGGTGGTGTAGTGCTTGTTGACGTCGGTGGCGCCCGAACGCTCCTTGGACAGCAGCGTCCCGGCCGTGACCATCGCCTTCACCGGCAGCCGGGGCGCCCGCAGCACCCGGGTCCGCAGCACCTCCCCGGCGTCGCCGCCGAGCCGGTCCACCGCCTCCGCCAGCCGGTCCCGTACGAGGTCCAGCACGGCCCGGCGCAGCCACGGCAGCCCGAACGCGTAGGCGCCCGCGCACAGATGGACGGTGATGGTGGTGAACACGTCGGCAACCGGCCCGTCGCCGTCGACATAGGTCCGCGCGTCGTCGAAACCCCACGGCCCTGGCAGGACCGCACCCAGCCGTGCGGGGTTGATCCGAGGCCCGTCGTCGTCCTTGAACAGCAGCCGCAGACTTCCGGGCCGCAGCACCAGCGAGACGTTCTGCTGATGCGACTCCAGCGCGACGCCGTAGCCGAACAGCGTGGTCTGCCAGTCGAAGAGCAGCGTCAGCAGGGCGTCCAGCAGGGCGAGCGGGTCGCCGCCGTAGAAGCGGTCGGCCAGGTGGTCGAGGACCAGCCGCCCGTCGGGCGCTTCGGCGAGCAGTGCGGCCAGCGGGACGACCTCGGCGTCGTCCAGCCCGGCCGGGAAACGGCGGCAGAGCACCGCCAGCAACTCGTGCCCGGCATGGGCGTACGTGGTCTCGTCGGCGTGCAGGATCGTGTCCCGGAACCGGGGTTCACGCGCGAGCACGGCCTCGACGAGCCGCTGTCCCGCCGCGCCGTCGACGAGGGTGCCGGGCTTGATGGACCGCTTGTTGCGCAGGCCCAACGTGGAGGTGGCGAGGGGGAGTTTCAGGTGGTGCGTGTCGTCCACGGCCACCGTGCGCATCGACAGGGTCGGTACGACGTCGAGGTGGGCGCGGTCGGCGAACAGGGCACCCTCGGGAAGGCCGGCCTCGCGCAGGGAGGCCACGGTCAACGGGTGGACCGGCAGGGGCAGATGACTGCCCTCGGCCGCCGCCAGCCCGAGGTCGGTGCAACTGGGCCAGAACTTCGGGAGCGTTCCGGCGAGGGTGACGGACTCGCGGGGCACGGCCAGCCAGCGCAGGGCGAACCGTGGGTGGAACTCGGGTGCGTAGGAGCGCAGTTGATCCTCGGTGAGTCCTGCGCGGCCGCGAGCCGTGGGATACACGGGATGGTCGAGGCGGGCCGCGAGGGCGTCGTACGCGAGTGGTGGCCACCGGGTGGAGTCCGCGTCGAAGTCGACGGGCGAGGTCGCGTGCAGCCGCATGGTGGCCAGCGTCTGCCGGCACTCCTCGGCGAAGGCGTCGTAGCCGGCACGGTCGACGGGGTCGGCGAGGGCGCGCAGCGCGCTGAGGACGGTGTCGTACGAGCTGAGTTCCCCGCCGTCCGACTCGCGGACCAGCAGGGGCAGTCGGGCCGCGTACTCGCACTGGAAGCCGTCCTCGACGACGGGCAGCAGGAGCGCGTCGCCCTCGGCGGGCAGCCGCAGCCAGGGGCCGTCCGGGCGTTCGACGAGGGTGCTGCGGGTGCGCAGGCCCACGACGTCCTCGCGGAGCAGGGCGCTGAGGACACGGGTCAGCAGCTGTGCCTCACACGTCGCCGTCACGGCTGGATCTCCCAGCGCAGGCCCGCCAGGAAGTCGGCCGTCACCCGGTCCACCGTCGGCTGGTCGGTGCCGGTGGCCCGCAGGACGCCGAGGTAGTCGCGGTTGGTGCGGTACAGCTCGTGCCGCTCGCCGGTCGCCCGCAGCGGACGGTACATCAGGTGTGTGCCGTCCACGGTGAGTTCCGTGGCGGCCGGGGCCGTGGTGAGGAGGCCGGCGCGGTCGGCGCACGGGTACTCCAGGCGGGCGGCACCGTCACGGCGGGCGCCGAGGTCCGCCGGGAGCGGCTCGCCCAGGTGGGCGCGGAGGATGTGCTCGAAGAGCGGGATCTCCAGGAGCCGGGCCAGCAGCAGGTCGCACTGGTCGCCGATGGCCCGGTAGTTGACCTCGATGATCCGCGCCCGGCCCTCGTGCACCACGAACTCCGTGTGGCAGGCGCCGAACCCGACGCCCAGCGCGTCCAGTTGGGCGAGGACCTGGGCGACCACCGGCTCGGGGTGGGCCGGGACGAAGGTGAGGCGTTCCTCGATGAAGTAGGGCGGGGGCGACAGCTCGGTGTGGAAGCCGCCGAGGACGTGCCGGACCTGCCTGTCGCCGAGGGTCTCCAGGGTGTAGAGCTCGCCGGGGAGGTACTCCTCCACGACGAGGACCGCGTCCGGGCGGCGCTCGAAGATCTCCTTGGAACGGGTGGCCAGCTCCTCGGGACCGTCGACGAGGACGACGTCCTCGCTGGCGACGCCCTCGCGCGGCTTGACGACACAGGGGTAGGGGGCGTCGGGAAGGGCGGTCGGCGCGGTGATCTCCGTCGACCAGACCGTGTCCACGCCAACGGCGGCGAGCCGGCGGCGCATCTCCGCCTTGTCCTTGCAGCGCAGCGTGGCCCGCCAGTCCTTGCCGGGCAGGTCGAAGTAGGCGGCGGCCAGGGCGGCCTGGGTCTGGAGGTGGTCGCTGTTGGTGAAGACGGCGTCGGGGCGGTGGTGGGTGGAGATGCGGGCGACGACGGCCCGGAAGTCTCGGACGTCGCACTCCAGGACCTCGACGTCCGGATACGTGGCGCGGTGGGCGGCGGGCTGGTCGGTGAGGACGGTGACGTCCAGGCCCAGCCGGTGCGCGGCGGGCAGGAAGCCCTCGGTGACGGAGTCGGTCGGATTGAGGGCGAGCAGGTACAGGCGCATGAGGGAGAAGGAACTTCCGCTAGCGGGTGGGGGGTTGACGGGGGCGGGCCCGGCCGGGGGCCATGGCCCGCCCCGGTTCAGCGGGAGTTACTTGGCGGGGAGCTCGACGCCGGTGGCCTTGGCGACGTCCGCGAGCATCTGCTCCGCGGCCTGCACACCGATGCCGGACATCCAGGTCTCGTCCGGCACCTCGAAGACCTTGCCGTCCTTGACGGCCGGAAGGTCCTTCCACACCGGGTTGGAGGTGACCTGCTTCTTCTGGGTCTTGTCGTCGACGTCCGCGGAGGTGACGAAGATCAGGTCGGCGTCGGCCTGGTCGATCTCCTCCGGGCTCACGTCCTTCATCGTGACCTCGGGGTCGTCGGAGACCTGCGAGGACGGCCGCTTGAAACCGATGTCGTTCAGGACGACGCCGCTGTAGGAGTTGGACTGGTACAGCCGGGTCGGACCGGCGATGAAGCGGACCACGGACGCGGTCGGCATGGTGCCGCCGTCCTTCTTCTTGATGGCCGCACCGAGCGCCTTGGCCCGCGTCTCGTACTCCTTGAGCTTGGCCGCGGCCTCCTTCTCCAGGCCCAGCGCCTCGGCGTGGACCTTGAGGTTCTCCTTCCAGACACCGCCGGTGGTCTCGGTGAAGACGGTCGGGGCGATCGCGCTGAGCTTGTCGTAGACCTTCTCGTGGCGGACCTTCGAGGACAGGATCAGGTCCGGCTTGAGGGAGGCGATCTTCTCCAGGTTGGGCTCCAGGAGCGGACCGACGTCGGCGGTGTCCTTCAACTCGCCCTTGAGATACGTCGGGAAGCCGCCCTCGGTCTTGAAGTGCGGGGCGACCGCGCCGACCGGGTCGATGCCGAGCAGCGTGACGTCGTCCAGCTCACCGGTGTCGAGGACGACGACCCGCTTGGGCTGGGACGGGATCTTCACGTCGCCCATGACGGTCTTGAGGGTGCGCGGGAAACCGGCCGCGTCGGCGGCGGGCTTGGCGGCGGAGTCGTCGGAGTCGGAGTCGGAGCCGCCGCAGGCGGCCAGGGCTGCCGTACCGAGTATCACGGCGAGCAGGGTGGCCAGAATCCTTCTGATTCCGGGCAGGGGGAAGCGCTGGAACATGGGGGGTTGTTCTTTCTGGGTAGGTGAGCGGGTCAGGCGGTCGCGGCGGAGCGCCGGGCCGCGCTGCTTCTCGGGACGACCAGCGGGGTGCCGGTCTCCGGGTCGGGGACGACCCGGCAGTCCACGTCGAACACGGACTTGACCAGCTCCGCGTCGAGGACGTCCGCCGGGGCACCGGCGGCGGCGAGCCGGCCGTCCTTGAGGACCACCATGTGGTCCGCGTAACGGGCGGCCTGTCCGAGGTCGTGCAGCACCATCACCACGGTACGGCCCGCCTCGGCGTGCAGTTCGGCGACCAGGTCGAGCACGTCGAGCTGGTGCCTGAGGTCGAGGAAGGTGGTGGGTTCGTCGAGCAGGAGCAGCTCGGTGTCCTGTGCCAACGCCAGGGCGATCCAGGCGCGTTGCCGCTGACCGCCGGAGAGCCGGTCCACGGCCTGGTCGCGCAGGGACGTGGTGCCGGTGCGCTCCAGAGCCTCGTCGACCGCCTTCTGGTCGGCCGCCGACCAGGGGCTGAGCAGCCGCTGGTGCGGGTAGCGGCCCAGCCGTACGAGGGCCTCGACGGTGATCGCCTCGGGCGTGACCGGCTGTTGCGGCAGCAGACCCATGCGCAGGGCCAGGGCCTTCGCGGGCATGCGGTGGATGTCGGAGCCGTCGAGGGTGACGGTGCCGGCCGACGGGGCCAGCAGGCGGCTCAGGCCGCGCAGCAGCGTCGACTTGCCGCAGGCGTTGGGGCCGACGATCGCGGTGACGGCGCCGCCGGGAAGGGTGAGGTCGAGGCCGCCGACGACGAGCCGGTCGCCGTAGCGGAGGTCGAGGCCCTCGGTGGCGAGCTGGTTGGGCGTGTTCACGGGCGTCTTCGCGGTCATGCGTGGCTCCTCTGGACGGGCGAGCTCTGCCGGAACATCAGCACCAGCAGCCAGGGCGCGCCGAGCGTGGCCGTCACCGCGCCGACGGGCAGCCCCTCGATCGGCAGCAGGTGCTGCACCACCAGGTCGGAGGCGAGCAGCAGCACCGCCCCCGTGAGTCCGGCGAGGGCGAGGGACACGGCGGTCGGCGGCCCGGTGAGGAACCGCACGATGTGCGGCACGGCGAGCGCGACGAAGGTCACGGGGCCGGCGAGCGAGGCGGCCAGGGAGGCCAACACGACGGCCAGGACCAGGAGTTGGAGGCGTGCCGTGGCCGTGTTGAGACCGAGGGCGCCCGCCGAGTCGTCCCCGAGATCGAGCACGGCCAGCCTGCGGTGCAGGACGAACGCGGCGGCGAGTGCGACCAGCAGGGCGCCGCCCGCACCCCACACCTCCGTCCACGTCCGCCCGTACACCGAACCCGTGGTCCATTGCAGCGCCGACCCGGCGAGCTCGGCCGGGAAGCGCACGATCATCAGGTTCACGGCGGCGGCGAGGCCCGCCTGGACCGCGAGGCCGGTGAGTACAAGGCGGGTGACGGAGAGCCCGGAACCCCAGGCGAACACGCCGAGCAGCAGGGCCGACAGGAGCCCACCGGCCAACGCGCCCAAGGGGATCAGGGTCTGCGAGGCGCCGGCCGCGAGGAGGGCGACCGCGCCCAGCGAGGCCCCGCCGGTCACCCCCATGACGTCCGGGGACGCCAGCGGATTGCGGAACAGCCGTTGCAGGACACAGCCCGCGACCCCGAGCCCGGCACCGCCGGCGATCGCCGCCACCGAGCGGGGCGCCCGGAACTGCTGCACCACCAGTACGTCACCGCCGTCGCCGAGCCCGACGAGGGCGCGCAGGGCCGTGCCGGCCGGGATGCGCATCTCGCCGGTCGTCAGGGAGACGGTGAGCAGCGCGAAGAGTGTCAGAAGCCCCAGGAAGGCGAAGACCAGGACCCGGGTACGAACACCGCTCGTCATCGGGCCACCTTCCGGGCCAGCAGCGCCAGGAGGGGCGCGCCCAGGAACGCGGTCACGATGCCGACCTCCAGCTCCGAGGGGCGCAGCACCATCCGGCCGAGCACATCGGCCGACAGCAGGAGCAGCGGGCCCGCGATCAGACAGCCGGGCAGCAGCAGCCGGTGGTCGGCGCCGAGCAGCGGTCGTACGAGATGGGGGGCGGCCAGGCCGATGAAGGCGACCGGTCCCGCCACCGCGACCGCCGACCCGGCGAGCAGGACGACCGCGATGCCGCCCGCGAGCCGGATGCGGGCCACCGGGACACCGAGGGACTGGGCCGAATCGTCGCCCAGGGCAAGGGCGTTGAGGGCGGGGGAGACGGCCAGCGCGACGACGATCCCGAGCAGCAGCGTCGGCAGGACCGGCCACAGCGTGTCGAGCGGGCGCCCGGCCAGGGAACCGGCGAGCCAGAAGCGGGCCTCGTCGAGCGTGCGCTGGTTCAGCAGCATCACCGCCGACGTCCAGGACAGCAGCACGAGTTGGAGCACGGTGCCGCCGAGCGCGAGCCGTACCGGATCGATGTCCCCGGCGCGGCGGGCCAGCGCCTGGGCGAACAGCGCCGCCGCGGCGGCACCGGCGAACGCGAACCACACATATTCGACCGGGTCGTTGAGCTTCAGCGCGAAGATCGCGACGACGACCGCGAAGGACGCGCCCGCGTTGATGCCGAGGGTGGTCGGCGAGGCGAGCGGGTTGCGGGTGATTGCCTGCGCAACGGCACCGGCGACGCCCAACGCGGCGCCGACCACGAGGCCGATGACGGTCCGCGGCAGCCGCAGCCCGGTCACGACGAGCGCGTCCCGCCCGTGGGCATCGCCGAAGAGGGCTTCGACCACCGTGGGGAGCGGTACGGAGCGGGTGCCGAGCGCGAGGCTCAGTGCGGTGCACAGGGTCAGGGCGGCGAGGCCGGTCAGGAGGAGCGGTATGTGCCTGAAGGCACGGAAGGGCACACCTGTGGGGGGTGCGCCCCGTTGGGTCGCAGTCACGAGCGGTGAGCTTAGGTGAGGCTTGCTTTAGTTTTCAACCGGCTGTGAGAATGCTTTGACGCCGCTTGACATGGAGGTCCCTTGATCGAGCTAAGGTAAGGCTTGCCTATTGAACCTCTCCGTGGGAGCACGTCGATGCCCGTGGCCCTGAAGACCTCACCGGACGGTGCCGTCGCCCAAGCGCTCGGTGACGGCTATCGGCGGCTGGCGGCTCTCTGCGAGGCGCTGGACGTGCGCGTCGCGCCCGCGGGGCGAGGGGGCGTGACGGCGGCCGAGTTGGCGACCGATCGTGCCGCGCTGGAGGCCTTCGTCGAGGCGGAGGCGGCACGCGTTCACGATCGCTACGGTGTGCGCCCCCGCCCGGACGTCGCCGCGTCCCGTGCCCTGCACGACTACGCCTGGACCGTCGGCATGCTCATGGGCGGCCCCTGGTACCTCGAACGCCGAGTGCCGGGCATCCGCCCCGAGGACCTTCGCCTCGACCTCGCCTCGGGGACGTACACCATCACCCCCGGAAGCGAACTCGCCTGTCTGGCCGACGACCCGGTGGTCGGCCTGCCCGGCGTGCTGACGTTCCCTCAGGAGGAGCAGCTGCGCGCCCAGTTGAGGATGGCGCTCGCCGAACACATGCGTCCCCTGCTCGCCGCGATCGGTCCCGTCACCCGCCGCCGCTCACGCGCCCTGTGGGGCATGGTCTCCGACGACCTCGTCTCCGCCCTGTGGTACCTCGGGCGGACGCTCGGCCAGGAAGACGCCGCGATCACAGCCGCCACCGAGGTGCTGCCGGTGGCCGTACCGCCGTACCCGAGTGGCGCCGACTTCCGCCACCTGGCCGGGTCGGACGGCCGCCGCCATCCCACCCGGACCCGTACCGGCTGCTGCATGTTCTACGCGATCCGCCCGGCCGAGGCCTGCTCCACGTGTCCGCGCACCGGTGACGCCGAACGGCTGCGCCGCCTGGAGAGCCAGGGAAACGTCACGACTCCTGCCGGAGCGGCGGCCTCCGGCCTAGGGTGAGGCGATGACCGCCGCCCAAGAGACCTCCGCGTCCACGCCGTCGACCGAACCCGACGCCAGCCAAGAGACCCCCGTCCAGGTGCCGTCGACCGAACTCGGCGCCGTCCACGCCTCCACCACCCTGCTGGAACGCCTCGCCGAGAAGCTCGGCGGCAAGGCCACCGTCAGTGCCGTGTACGGCGCGCCGATCACCGGGGACGGCGTCACCGTCGTCCCCGTCGCCCGGGTCAGCTTCGGCTTCGGCGGCGGTACCGGGCATGGGAGCGGCACCGCGCGCAGCGGGGAGGGAGGCGGCGGGGGAGGCGGTGTCGACGCCAGGCCGCTCGGCTACATCGAGATCAAGGACGGTACGGCCGTCTACAAGCCCATCCGCGACCCGTGGGTCGACATCGCGCTCCCGTTCGCAGGCATGCTGGTCGGCATCGTCGGGTCGAAGTCGGTGCGGGCCCTGGTACGAAGGCGCAACCGCCGCCCCTGAGCGCGGAGTTCGCTCCACGGGCGGCGGGGTCGGCGGCCAGGGGGAGGCGCCGTACACGGACGGCCGGGTCGGCGGCCAGAGGAGGCGCCGTGGAGGACGGTCACCGCGCTCCCGCCCACAGCCCGTAACCCCTGGTCAGGATGGCGTGCGGGTCGTAGCGCTCCTTGGCGTGGGCGAGGTCGGCCCAGGCGGGGCCGAAGTGGCTTCGCCAGTCCTCCGGCGTCATCGCCAGCGCGCTCATGGGGTGCAGGACCCCGCCGACGGCTCGGGCCCGCTCGTACAGTGCGCGATTGGCGGCGACCATGCGGCGGACCGTGTCCGGGGCCGCGGGCGGCGCGGTGCGCATCACGGAGAGCAGACACAGGAGTTCACCGGCCGGCCTGCGCAGCATCGGCGCGCGCAGCGTACGGCCGTTCAGCGGGCGCAGCTGCACGACTCCACAGGTGCGCAGGCCCTGCTGCTCGGGCTCGGTGAGCGCACCCGGGACACAGGCTTCGGCCACCTCCTCCGGGAGCAGCAGGCCGAGCCACGGGTGCGGGCGGTCCCACTCGCCGGTGGCGCGCAGCAGCCGTTCGTCGCGGTCCAGACGATGCAGGTACTCGGCGTACGACAGGTCCTCGATCTCCTGGGTGTCCCGGTCGTGGCCGAGGTCGCCGATCAACAGGTCGTCGACACAGGGGAGTTCGCCGTCGTGCGGGGCGACCGCCTCGATCATGTAGCGCCAGCCGCCGCCGAGGGCCGGGCGGGCCTGGCCCTCGACATGGGTGAACCGGCTGTCGCGGGCGATGCGCCGCTGGTCGGCGAAGTAGGAGCCGGGACCGTCGTGGTAGAGCCGGTAGCGACGGACCCGTTCGGGTGCGGGTACCAGGCGCAGGACTGCCCGCAGGATCAGCGCGCACTGGCCGAGACCCGCCAGGACCGCCCGGAAGAGGTCCGGGTGCCGTTCGGCGGAGCAGACGAGCCGCTCGCCGGTGCCCGTGACCACCTCCAACTCCCTTAACCAGTCGGCGACGAGCCCGCACCGGTGACTGGAGGCGCCGAAGCCGCCGGTGCTGAGCACCCCGCCGACGCTGGCGCCGAGATGGTCGGGGAGGACGGGGGGTACGAGGCCCACGGCCAGTGTGGCGCGTACGACGTCACCCCAGGTCGCACCCGCCCCGGCGGCCAGCGTCCGCTCGCCCGGCACGCAGCGCACCTCGTTCAGGGCGCCCATGTCGAGGACGTAACCGCCGTCGGCCTGGCTCTGCCCGTACGGGGCGAGTCCGCGGCCGCGGGCCGTGACCGGCAGCCGGTGCCGGTCCGCGAAGGCGACCAGGCCCTGGACCTCTGCACCGGAGCGCGGCGAGAGGACGTCGAGCGGCCGGGACTCGACGATGTGGCCGAAATCGTGCGCGGCGAATGCCCTGTCGCGGATTGCATTCATGCTGCACGCTCCACTGCCGTCGCCCCGGAACCGGAATCCATTGTTCGGCCGTCGAAAATTTCGGAGAACACCCGGTGCTGGAGAAATCCGTGCTCGGCGTGCCGTTCGGCGATCAGCGTGGCCATGCGGTCCAGAACGTGCGCGGAAATCGGCTGTTCGCCGATGGTCGGCACGTCGATTCCGTACTTGGCGCAGCATTCGAGGACCGCCTCGAAGCCGTTCACGGACGCCGCGAGCCACCGCTGCCGGGGCTCGCGCCAGAGCGCGGCGAGTTCGTCGAGGAGGCTGCGGCCGGGCGGGTCCGGGACGAGCATCTCGTGGGCCCGGCGGGTGAGGTTCGCGACGTACTCGGCCCGGTCGGGCGGCGCGAGCAGCTGGACCGTCAGCCGCCAGTCCAGCGCGGTCCGCCGGGCGGCGAGCTCCCGCAGCAGGGAGATCGAACCACCCTCGACGATCACCAGGCGGTGCCGGTGGCCGAGCCGCTCCACCAGCGCGACCAGCGCGTCCGTGGCCGCCGCGGCACACAGGTCGCCGTCGGCGAAGGTACGGTCCCCGAGCCAGTGGCGGCGCACACCCGGTACGTCGGCGCCCGCGCGGGCGCTGGTGGTGGCCAGGTCGGTGAAGCACTGCAACCGGTCGGCGACCACGACCGGGGCGCCGGTTTCCCGGGCCAGCGCGGTGGCCGCCGCGCTCTTGCCGACACCGGTCGGCCCGGCGATGAGGCGGACGCACGGACGAGCTGCGGAACGCGGGTCGCTGTGGACCATGACGGGATGTCCCCTTCCACTCCGGCTGCGGGGCGAGCCAGCGTCCACCTAAGCGCGAAAGGACACGGCGAAGAACCAGGCAGGGATCTGGACCGGGCAAAGAGAGAGCCACATTCCTGTGGACTTGTTAAAGGTTGAATTTCACGGGGTGAACGGCCCGGGCGAAGGGAATCCAGAACCCCATGAGAAACCGTCGAGTTATTCCTGACGGGTTCTTGACGCCTTTACGAGAAATCCTCACCCGGAGGTCGTTCCGTGCAGTCCGACATGCTCCTCGCCGCCACCGAGTCCCTCCCGCAGGACGGCCCCGGCGGTGGCACCCTCCTCCTGGGCTACGGCGCCGAGGAGGAACTGAATCGGTTCGCGGCCACCCCCGGATGGACCGTGCACGTGCCGGGGCACCCCGACGAGGTGCGCAGGGCCGTGCTGGGCGCGGTGCGGGAGGGGGAGCGGGCGTACGTGCATGTCTCCGCCGAGTCCAACGCCGAGCCGCGCGGCGGCGGGGAGGGCTTCGAGCGCGTACGGGACGGGCTCGGCGGTGTGGTCCTCGCGGTCGGCGCCACGCTCGACCCGGTGCTGCGCGCCACCGCCGGGCTGGACGTGACCGTGCTCTACGCGACCACCGTCCGTCCCTTCGACGAGATCGGCCTGCGGACGGCCGCCCTCGCCGCCGACCGCGCGGACGTCGTCCTGGTCGAACCCGGCCGCCCGGGGATCTTGGCGGGGCACGTCGCCGAGACCCTGATCCATGTACCGCACCGGCTGCTGGTCCTGGGCGCGGCGGACACCCGCGACGAGCCGGCGCTCGGCCGGGCCGTACGGGACTTCCTGACCTGAGCCCGGAGGGCTCCGCTCCCGTGCCGTTACTGATCGGTTACCCGTAGGGTCGGGGGAGAACCGACAGGGCCGAAGGAAGGGTTCACCACCATGGCGCAGGAAGTACGCGGCGTGATCGCACCGGGCAAGGACGAGCCGGTCCGGGTGGAGACGATCGTGGTGCCCGACCCGGGACCGGGCGAGGCCGTGGTGCGGATCCAGGCGTGCGGCGTGTGCCACACCGACCTGCACTACAAACAGGGCGGCATCAGTGACGACTTCCCCTTCCTGCTGGGCCACGAGGCCGCGGGAGTGGTCGAGTCGGTGGGGGAGGGCGTCACGGACGTCGCCCCCGGTGACTTCGTGATCCTCAACTGGCGTGCGGTGTGCGGGCAGTGCCGGGCCTGTCTGCGCGGACGCCCCTGGTACTGCTTCAACACCCACAACGCGAAGCAGAAGATGACCCTGACCGACGGCACCGAGCTGTCGCCCGCCCTGGGGATCGGCGCGTTCGCGGAGAAGACGCTGGTCGCGGCGGGACAGTGCACCAAGGTCGACCCCTCGGTGTCCCCGCAGGTCGCGGGCTTGCTCGGCTGCGGGGTGATGGCCGGCATCGGCGCCGCGATCAACACCGGCAACGTCGGCCGGGGTGACACCGTCGCCGTCATCGGCTGCGGCGGCGTCGGAGACGCGGCGATCGCCGGGTCGAACCTCGCGGGCGCGGCGCGGATCATCGCGGTGGACATCGACGACCGCAAGCTGGAGAAGGCCCGCACCATGGGCGCCACCCACACGGTCAACTCGCGTGAGACGGACGCCGTGGAGGCGATCCGCGAACTGACCGGAGGCTTCGGCGCCGACGTCGTCATCGAGGCGGTCGGCCGCCCGGAGACCTACCAGCAGGCCTTCTACGCCCGTGACCTCGCCGGCACGGTCGTCCTGGTCGGCGTGCCCACCCCGGAGATGAAGCTCGAACTGCCGCTGCTGGACGTGTTCGGCCGCGGTGGCGCGCTGAAGTCCTCCTGGTACGGCGACTGCCTGCCCAGCCGCGACTTCCCCATGCTGATCGACCTGCATCTGCAAGGCCGCCTGGACCTGGAGGCGTTCGTGACCGAGACCATCGAACTCACCGACGTGGAGAAGGCGTTCGAGCGCATGCACCACGGCGACGTCCTGCGCTCGGTGGTGGTGCTCTGATGACCGCCCGCATCGAACGCCTCGTCACCTCCGGCCAGTTCAGCCTCGACGGCGGTACCTGGGACGTGGACAACAACGTGTGGATCGTCGGCGACGACCACGAGGTCGTCGTCATCGACGCCGCGCACGACGCCCGGGCGATCGCCGAAGCCGTGGGCGAGCGCCGGCTGACGGCGATCGTGTGCACCCACGCCCACAACGACCACATCGACGCCGCGCCCGAACTGGCGGACCTCACCGGCGCCACCATCTGGCTGCACCCCGACGACCTGCCGCTGTGGAAGCAGACCCACCCCGACCGCGACCCCGACGCCCACCTCCAGGACGGCCAGGTCATCGAGGCCGCGGGCGCCGACCTGCGGGTCCTGCACACCCCCGGGCACGCGCCCGGCGCGGTCTGCCTCTACGACCCCGGGCTCGCCACGGTCTTCACGGGCGACACGCTGTTCGCCGGCGGACCGGGGGCGACGGGTCGGTCGTACAGCCACTTCCCGACGATCATCGACTCCATCCGCGACCGGCTGCTGGAGCTGCCGCCGGAGACGAAGGTCCTGACCGGGCACGGCGACTCCACGACCATCGGGGCGGAGGCCCCGCAGCTGGAGGAGTGGATCGCCCGGGGCCACTGAAAATCCCCGGAGCGCCGTGGCGGGGCACGGCTAGGCTCGCCTGTCATGACCACTGACGAACTCGTGAACCTCCATGGCGTCACCGTGCTGCGCTGCACGCCCGACGGACCCGCGCTCGACGGCGAGCGTGCCGCGCTGGATCTGATCGGAGACGCCATGGGGCGGGGTGCCGACGTGGTCGCCGTGCCCGCCGAGCGCGTCGCGGAGGAGTTCTTCCGGCTGCGGTCGGGGGTCGCCGGAGCGGTCATGCAGAAGTTCGTGAACTACCGGGTGCGACTCGCCGTCGTGGGGGACGTCTCCCGCCACCTGGACGACAGCGCGGCGCTGCGCGACTTCGTGCGCGAGACCAACCAGGGCGGGCACGTGTGGATCGTCGCGGACGACGACGAACTGGGCGAGAGGTTGCGCCCGGCCGGGTGACCCGGACGGGACAACGCGACAGCGGATTCAAAAGGCGACAGAAGATGTCCGGCTTACCGGAGACCGTGGAATCGACACCAACGGTCGTACAGGAGGTTCGGACATGGCAGCACAGCCACTGAAGGGCAAGGTCGCGCTGGTCGCCGGGGCGACGCGGGGAGCCGGAAGGGGCATCGCCGTGGAGCTCGGGGCGGCCGGCGCCACCGTGTACGTCACGGGACGCAGCACGCGCGAGCGCCGCTCGGAGTACGACCGCCCCGAGACCATCGAGGACACCGCCGACCTGGTGACCGAGGCGGGCGGCACGGGGATCGCCGTCCCCACCGACCACCTCGAACCGGCGCAGGTCCGCACGCTGGTCGACCGCATCGCCGACGACCAGGGGCGCCTGGACGTCCTCGTCAACGACGTCTGGGGCGGCGAGCGGCTCTTCGAGTGGGAGAGCCCGGTGTGGGAGCACGACCTCGACAACGGACTGCGGCTGCTCAGGCTCGCCGTCGAGACCCACGCGATCACCAACCACTTCGCCCTGCCCCTGCTGCTGCGGCACCCCGGCGGCCTGGTCGTCGAGATGACCGACGGCACCGCCGAGTACAACGCCACGAACTACCGCGCCACCTTCTTCTACGACCTGGCCAAGTCCTCCGTCCTGCGGATGGCCTTCGCGCTCGGCCACGAACTGGGCCCGCGCGGGGCCACCGCCGTCGCCCTGACGCCGGGCTGGCTGCGCTCGGAGATGATGCTCGAAGGCTTCGGAGTGCGCGAGGACAACTGGCGCGACGCCCTCACCCAGGTCCCGCACTTCGCCATCTCCGAGACCCCGCGCTACGTCGGCCGAGCGGTCGCGGCCCTCGCCGCCGACCCGGACGTGTCCCGCTTCAACGGACAGTCCCTCTCCAGCGGCGGCCTCGCCCAGCTCTACGGCTTCACCGACCTCGACGGCAGCCGCCCCGACGCCTGGCGCTACATCGTCGAGGTCCAGGACGCGGGCAAGCCGGCCGACGTGACCGGCTACCGCTGACGGGCGGGGCCGCCTACGGTTCGGCCGCATGACACGTTTCCAGGGGTACGGAGTTCTCCTCACCGGCGCAGCCCGCGGCATCGGCGCCGCCACCGCCCGGCGGTTCGCCGCGGAAGGCGCGCGCGTGCTGGTCACCGACCGGGACACCGAGGCGGCGGAGAAGACCGCGGCGAGCCTGCGGGACGAGGGTCTGGCGGCGGAGGCGTACGGCTGCGACGTGGCCGACCGGGCGGCGGTCGAGGCGGCGGTCGCCCACGCGGCCGCCGCCTTCGGCACCCTCGACGTCCTGGTCAACAACGCCTTCCACTGCACGCCGGACGCCCCGCTGTTCGAGGACGAACCCGACGACGAGTGGACGGCCGACCTCGACATCACCCTCACCGGCGCCTACCGCTGCTGCCGGGCCGCCCTTCCGCACCTGGCCGCCTCCGGCCGCGGCGCGATCGTCAACGTCGGCTCCGTCAACGGCCTCGCGGACTTCGGCAACCACGCCTACAGCGCGGCCAAGGCGGGCCTCGGCTCCCTCACCCGCACCCTCGCCGGGCACGCCGCCGAGCGGGGCGTCCGCGTCAACCTCGTCGCGCCCGGCACGGTCCGCACCACCGCCTGGGAAGGCCGCGACGACGAACTCGCCCTCCTCACCCCGCTGTACCCTCTCGGCCGCGTCGGCGAGCCGGAGGACATCGCCGCCGCCATCACCTTCCTCGCCTCCCGCGACGCCTCCTGGATCACCGGCACGACCCTCGTCGTGGACGGTGGTCTCACCGTCGGCGACAGCGGGTTCCGGCGCGCCCGGCGCATGCCCCCGACTGCGAAGTAGCGCTTAACTTTCGCTGTAGATCTTTTCACTTGTCCTGCGCGGACGGCGTCGGGCAGCGTTCTCGTGTGCCCGACACCCAGCCCGACGCCAGCACCCGGCCCGACGCCGACCTCCCCGCCCTGCCCGACTCGCCTTGGCGCGCCGCCGACTTCCGCACCCTCTTCGCCGCGAGCGCCCTCAGCCAGCTCGCCACGAACGTCAGTTACGTCGCCGTCCCCCTGATCGCCGTCACCGCCCTCGACGCGGGCCCCGGACAGGTCGGCGCGCTCGCCACCCTCAGCACGCTGGCGTTCCTGCTCATCGGGCTGCCCGCCGGGGCCTGGGTGGACCGGATGCGGCACCGCCGGGTGCTGATCCTGGCGGACCTGGCCCGTGCCGTCCTCTACGCCTCCGTCCCCGTCGCCTGGTGGACGGACACGCTCACCCTCGGCCAGCTCTACGCCGTCGTCCTGCTCAACGGCGCCGCGACCGTGTTCTTCGACGTGACCTCCCAGAGCACACTGCCCCGTCTCGTGGGCCGCGAGGCCCTCGTGCCCGCCAACGCTGCCATGGTCGGCCTTCAGGCCGTGGGCAACGTCGCCGGACGCGGCGCGGGCGGCGCCCTGGTCCAGCTGCTCAGCGCCCCCGTGGCCGTGCTGTGCACCGCGGTGACCTACCTGGCCTCCGCGCTCCAGCTCACCCGGATCCGGCAGTCGCGGGAACCGGCGGGACCGGAACGGCCGGCGACCCTGTGGGCGCAGATCGCCGAAGGCCTGCGCCATGTCTTCGGCAACCCGGAACTGCGCGCCCTCGCACTCACCGCCGCCCTCACCAACGTCGGCATGCAGATCGTCAACACCATGCTGCCCGTCGTGTTCGTCCGTGAACTCGACCTGCCCGCCGGCGCCTTGGGGCTGTTCTGGGCGGCGGGCGGCCTCGGCCTCCTGCTCGGTGCCCGCTGCGCCCGCCCCCTCGCCGGACGGCTGGGCTACGGCCGGTCCCTCGGGCTGGCGGGTGTCGCCCTCGCGCCCGCCGCGCTGCTGGTGCCCCTGATCGACCGGGGCGGGTGGCTGTGGCTCGCGGGCGCGGGCTGGACGCTGGCCCTGTTCAAGACCGGTACGGACAACGTCCTCGGTGTCAGCCTGCGCCAGCGGATGACCTCGGACGAGCTGCTCGGCCGGATGAACGCGACGTTCCGCTTCGTCCTGACCGGCGCGCTCGCGCTCGGTGCGGCGGTCTCCGGCGCACTCGGTGAACTGGCCGGTGTGCGGGTCACGTTGTGGGCCGGCGGGGCGCTGCTGGCGACGGCCTTTCTGCCGGTCTTCCTCTCGCCGGTCCGCGCCCGCCGCGACCTCCCGGACCGTGCCCCGGTCACCGCACCCGTGTCACAGCCCCGATGATCCGGTCCACGTCGTCCGCCGATGTACGCCAGTTGCTGAACGCCGCCCGCAGCCCGGGGGTGCCGTCGTAGACGGTCGGGGTCACGAAGACCTCGCCGGTCTCGGCGAGCGCGTGCGCCAGCTCGGCGACCCGCTCCCGCGTCGGATCCTCAGCCAGGGTGAAGCAGACGACGTTCAGCCGGACCGGCGCCAGCAGCCGCAGTCCGTCGAGCCCGGCGATCCGCTCACCGAGGTCACGGGCCAGCGCCACGTTCCGCTCGACGATCTCGCGGTGCCCCTCGCGGCCGTACGCGACCAGCGAGAACCACGCCGGCAGGGCGCGCAGCCGCCGGGAGTTCTCGGGGGTGAGGTGCACGAAGTCCGGTTCGCCGACCGGCAGTCCGAGATACGGCGACGCGTTGTGGAACACGGCCACCTGAAGGTCCCGGCGCCGGGTGAACTGGACGGCCGCGTCGTACGGCACGTTCAGCCACTTGTGCAGGTCGACACAGACGGAGTCGGCGGCGTCGAGGCCGTCGACGAGCGCGGCGTACGACGGGGAGAGCGCGGCGAACCCGCCGAACGCGGCGTCCACGTGCAGCCAGAAGTCGTGCCGCTCCTTGAGCGCCGCGATGGCCCGCAGATCGTCGAAGTCGACGGTGTTCACGGTGCCGGCGTTCGCCACCACGATCGCCGGGCGACCGTCCAGCTCGGACAGGGCCCGGTCCAGGGCGGCGACGTCCACGGCCTCCCGGTTGCCGGGCAGCACGGGCACCGAGCGGAGCCGGTCGCGGCCGATGCCGAGCACGGACAGGGCCTTGCCGATGCTGGAGTGCGGGCTGCCGGACAGCACCTCGACCCGGCCGAGAGCGGCGGTGCCGTCGCGGGACACGGACACGCCGAGCCGCTCGCCCAGCCACTCCCGGGCGATGGCCAGGCCCACGGTGTTGGACGTGGTGGCCCCGGTGACGAAGGCGCCGCTGTGCGCCGCGCCCAGCCCGAACAGCTCCCGCAGCCAGCCGACCGTCTCGCGTTCCAGCGCCGTCGCCCAGGAGCCGGCCGCCCCCGAGCCGTTCTGGTCGTAGGCGCCGGTCAGCCAGTCCCCGGCGACCGAGGCGGGCGTCGCGCCACCGGTCACGAAGCCGAGATAGCGGGGCCCGGCGGAGCCGGAGAACCCGGGCGCCCACCGCTCGGCGAACCGCGCGAGCGCCGCCTCGCCTCCGGCCCCGATGCCGGGCAGCGCCTCGGGATCGGGCGCCTTGTCGAGCCGTACGACCGGCCGCTCGGCCAGTCCGGCCAGCTCCTGGACGGCCAAGTCGCGAGCGGTGGAAAGGAGTTCGGGGAGCCGGGAGAGGTCGTCGGCGAGAGTGCGGTGCATGGAGGGGAGCGTAGGGGAGGGGAGGCGACCGAAGGCTGGTCCACTTGAGCGAAACTGGACCAATGACAACCGGCCAGCCCCCGAGCCCCAGCGACCACCCCGCACCGGTGACGTCCGGCGCGGCTTCGGGCTCCAGCGACCGCCCGGCGCGGGTGGGGGTTGGTCCGGCTTCGGGCTTCAGCGGCCGCCCGGCGCGGGTGGCGTCTGGTCCGGCTTCGGGCTTGAGCGACCGTCCGGCGCGGGTGGCGTCTGGTCCGGCTTCGGGCTTGAGCGACCGTCCGGCGCGGGTGGCGTCTGGTCAGGCTGCGAGCTCAAGCGACCGCCCCGCGCCGATGGGGGCTGGTCCGGCTTCAGGCCGCAGCGAGGGCCCCGCACCGGTGACAACGGGCCCCGCCCCGACCGCCAGCGACCGCCCCGCACCACCGCCCCCGGGCTTCGCCACCGTCCTCGGCCCCTGGCGGGACCGGCCCGGCCCGCTCGCGAGGTCCCTCTCCGCGGCCGTCCGTGAGGCCGTCGTCGACGGTCGGCTGCCCGCCGGTACCCGGTTGCCCTCCGAGCGGGAGCTCTCCCGTGTCCTCGGTGTCAGCCGCGGCACCGTCGTCGCCGCCCTCACCCAGCTCCGCGACGACGGCTGGCTGCACACCCGCCACGGCAGCGGCAGCCACGTCCGTCTCCCGGCCCGACTCACCGAGCGCACCACCCCCTGGTCCCTGGACCGCGGGGGAGCGGGTGACGCCGACCTCGACCTCACCCTCGCCCTGACGTCCGCACCCCACGACGCCTACCTCGCCGCCCTCGCCCGGGCCACCGAGCGCAGCGCCGCCCTGCTCGTCGACTCGGGCGCCGCCACGGCGGGCCTGCCGCGGCTGCGGGAACTGCTGGCCGACCGGTACACCCGGGACGGCCTCGCGACCCGTCCGGAACAGATCCTCGTCACCTCCGGAGCGCAGGCCGCACTGACTCTGCTCCTCGACCAGCTCCACACCGACCGCCGTCGGCCCGTCGCCGTGGAGAGCCCGTCGTACCCGGGCGCGCTGGCGGTCCTGCGTGCCCGCCGCACGCGTCTCCTCCCGGTGCCCGTGACGTCGGAGGGCGGCTGGGACACCGGGCACCTCGCCGCGGCCGTACGCACCCGGAGCCCCCAACTCGCCTATCTCGTCCCCGACTTCCAGAACCCCACCGGCGCCCACATGGACGCCGCCACCCGCGCGGAGATCGCCCGGCTGCCCCTGACCGTCATCGCCGACGAGACCCTGCGCGACCTCGACCTCAGAACACCGCCCGGCAGCGAACCCCACCTCGCCGGGCCGCGCGTGGTCCAGATCGGCTCGGCCAGCAAGACCCTGTGGACCGGCCTGCGGATCGGCTGGATCAGGGCCACCGCCGATCTCGTACGACAGCTGCGGCGCAACCCGCTCCAGGCGCAACTGTCGCCACCGCCGCTGGAACAGCTCATCGCCACCGAACTGCTCGGCGAGGGGCTGTCCGCGGTGCTGGCCGACCGCCGGTCCCGGCTGCGCGCCCAGCGCGATCACCTGGCAGGCCTCCTCGACGGCACCGGATGGACGTACACGGTCCCGGACGGCGGGCTGTCCCTGTGGCTGCATCTCGGCACGACACCCGCGACGGAGCTGGCGGCCCGCGCGGCCCGGCACGGGCTCGCGGTGACACCCGGCCCGCACTTCGCCGCCGACCGCGCCACGCTCACCCATCATCTGCGGCTGCCGTTCACCGCCACCCCGGACGTCCTCGGCCGTGCGGTCGAGCTGCTGCGCCGCTGTGACGAGCTGGAAGTTCACCGTTTCGTCACAGCCTGAGCCGGCATACAACCGCCACCCCCGTGCACCGGTCAAACAGGGAGATCGCACCGGACACGGAAAGGCATGGCACATCATGGGGGACATACGCAGACGAGGGGCCGTCGCCCTCGCAGTCGCCGGACTGGCCGCACCGCTCACCCTCGCGCTGGGCACCGCGCCCGCGCAGGCGGCGAGCTGCACGACACAGACCGGCCCGTACCAGAAGCAGGTCGAGAAGTTCCTCGGCCTCACGGTCGACGGCAAGCAGTCGACGACCGACTGCAAGGCCATCCAGGCCTTCCAGAACAAGCACGGCATCAAGCCGAACGTCGGCTACGCCGGTTCCGTCACCTGGGGTGTGATGGACCTGATGAAGAAGCAGAAGGCCGTCGGCAACAACCCCAACAAGGAAGGCAAGTGCCCGACCAACAAGGGTCGGATCGCCTGCGTCAACCTCACCCTCCAGCTGAGCTGGATCCAGGACGGCGACAGGCTGGTCTACGGGCCGGTCCCGGTGCGCACCGGACGCGACGGCTACGAGACCCGCACCGGTCTGAAGAAGATCTACTGGCGGGACATCGACCACGTCTCGAACATCTACAACGTGCCCATGCCGTACAGCCAGTTCTTCGACGGCGGCCAGGCCTTCCACTCGGTGAACCTCAGCATGTGGAACCCGCCGGGCTCGCACGGCTGCACCAACATGACCAAGAAGGACGCCAAGAAGTACTGGTCGCTGCTGAAGAAGGGCGACGACGTCTTCATCTACGGCCGCAAGCCGGGCACCTGATCGGCCACCCGGCCTGCGGCACAGGCCGGTTACCGCGGTGCGTCCCCGAAGTCCGGGATCTCCAGCCGTACCCCACCCTGCCGCGCGGACTCGTGCGCGATGATGCCCGGCAGGGTGTAGCGGGCCGCCACCCAGGCGTTGACGGACGGCAGCGTGCGGGAGTTGACCGCGGTGACGAAGTCGTCCACCAGGAAGTGGTGGCTGCCCTCATGGCCGTTGTGCAGGTGGTCGAACTCCCGCGGCAGCCGCGAGCGGTCGTGCACCGGCGCCGAGCCGGAGGTGAAGGCGGCCCGAAGGTCCGGCGCGATGTGCTGGAGTGACGGGTCGTCAGGCGACAGTGTCGGCTTGGGCTCCAGGAGTTCGCTGATGTCCTTGACGCCCTTCTTGTCCTGCCACAGCGCGTAGGTGGCGAGCTGCTCCATGCTCGCCTCCGTGCCGAAGAAACGGAAACGGGACTCGCGGATGTGGGACGGGTAGCCCACCCGCCGGAACTCGTTCGTACGGAAGGACCCGCCGCCCGCGACCTCGAACAGGGCGGTGGCGTTGGAGAAGTCGTTGCCGAACTGACTGACCTCCTTGTCGAAGACCCCGTCGCCCCGGTCGTCGACCACACCGATCGCGGACACGCTCACCGCGTGCGTCTGCCAGGCGCCGAGCACCCCGCCCACCGAGTGCGTCGGGTACAGCAGCGGGGGATAGCTGGCGGTCGCCTTCCAGTTGTCGCCGCCGCTGTACTGGTACGCCTCGTAGAAGCCGAGATCCATGTCGTGGACGTAGTCGCCCTCGGCGTAGAAGAGCCGCCCGAAGGCGCCCTCGGCGATCTGGTTGCGGGCGTGCACGGTCGCCGGGTTGTACTGGCTGGTCTCGCCCATCATGTACGTCAGCCCGGTCGCCTTGACCGCGTCGATGATCGCCGCGATCTCCTCGGTGGTGATCGCCATGGGGACCGCGGAGTAGACGTGCTTGCCGGCGTTGAGGCCCTGGAGGACCAGCGGGCCGTGCGTCCAGCGCTGGGTGAAGATCGCGACCGCGTCGACGGCCTCCGACTCCAGCATGGCCTGGTACGACGGGAAGGTCCCCGACAGGCCCTCGGCGGCGGCGAGTTGCTCGGCCCGCTCGGGCAGGAGGTCGGTGACGTGGACGTCGCGGACACCGGGGTGGGCCAGGAACAGCTTGGCGAACTGGCCCGAGAACTGCCCGGCGCCGACGATGCCGAGGGAGAACGTCATGGAGGATGTGCCTTTCACTGGCCGAGGATGAAGTTGATCTGGTCGTTGGTCTTGGTCAGTCCGCTCACGGGGGCGCCGTTGGCGAAGACGTCCTGCATGGCCGGCCGCATCAGCGCGTACACGTCCGCCGCGTAGTCGGTGACCGGGAAGGAGAACGTCCGGGCGTGCCGCTTGTCGGTGACCGGTTCGGTGAAGGCGGACACGTCGATGCCCTTCTTCCGGTACGCCGCCACGGCCGCCGCGGTGCCGTCGGGGGTGGCCGGGAAGACGATGCCGTAGCCGCCGACGGTCTTCTGGCACTCGTCCGAGGCCAGGTACTTCACCCACTTCTTCGCGCCCTCCTTGTTGCGGGCGTTCTTGGTGACCGAGTCGGCGAGGCCGTTCATCATGGTGGCCCGCTTGCCGCTCGGGCCGGTGGGGGTGACGGCGGTGCCGACGTCGAGGCCCTTGGTGCCGTAGTACGTCGAGATCATCCAGGCCCCGTCGAAGGCGGTCGCCGCCCTGCCGGAGGCCACCTGGGCGTTGGCCGGGTTGGCGCCGTCGGTGTAGTCGGTGTAGGGCGCGAGATAGCCCTTCTTCGCGAGCCCGAAGTACCAGTCGATCACCGACTGGAAGGTCTTGCTGTCGTACGCGTAGGAGTCGCCCCAGCGGGCCTTGTCCGTGTAGTTCCAGCCCGCCGAGGCGGTGAACGGGCTCCAGGTGGTCTGCCCGTCGCTGTCGCCCGCGCCGCCCGTGGCGAGGCCGTACACCTTGACGTGGTTCTTGTCGAAGCCCGGTTCGTCGCCGCGCCTGCCGTCGCGGTCGACGGTCAGATGCGCGATGGCCTTCTCGAAGGTGCCGCCGCCCTTCGGGTTCCAGGACAGGGAGTTGAGCCGGTCGGCGGTGAGGCCGGCGGCCTCGGTGAGCTTCTTGTTGTAGAAGAGGGCGACGGTGTCCCAGTCCTTGGGGGCGCCGTAGCGGTGGCCGTCCTGGCCGATCCAGTTCGCGCCGAGCCCGGCCTGGTAGGCGGAGTCGTCGATGCCCAGGTCGTCCAGCGGTTCGAGCACGTCGAGGTCGGCGAACTGGCCGAACTTCTGGATGTGGTCGGTGAAGACGTCCGGCTGGGTGCCCGCGATGAAGCTCGCGGTGAGCTTGGTCCAGTAGTCGGCCCAGCCCATCTGCGTGATCTTGACGTCGAGGCCCGGATTCTCCCTCTCGAAGCCCTGCGCGCAGGCCTGGTAGGCGGGCAGCTGGTTGGCGTCCCACAGCCAGTACGTCACGGAGCCGGCGCCCGAGCCGGCCGCGCCGCCTTGCGCGCACCCGGAGACCAGGGACAGCGTCAGCGCTCCGGTGAGCGCCACCACGGTTCGAATTCGCATCCCGGTCCCCTTACTTGACGCCGGTGAAGCTGATGGTGCTGACGATGCGGCGCGCGAAGACGCCGAAGAGCAGCAGCATGGGAAGGGCCGCGATGAGCGTGGCGGCCATCAGCCCGGACCAGTCGTAACCGGTCTGCGGGGTCTGTGCCCGGAAGATGGCGAGCGCCACGGTCAGCACCCGCGAGCTGTCGCTGTACGACACCATCAGCGGCCAGAAGTAGTCGTTCCAGGAGGTGATGTACGTCAGCACGCCGAGCGTGAGGATCGGCGTGGACGCCATCGGCAGCATCACCCGGAAGAAGATCCTGACCTTCCCGGCGCCGTCGAGCAGCGCGGCCTCCTCGACCTCGCGGGGCACGTTCATGAAGAACTGCCGCAGGAAGAACACCGCGAACGGCGTCATGAACATCGTCGGCAGGGCGATGCCCAACAGGTTGTCGATCAGGCCGAGTTGCTTGATGAGCACGAAGTTCGGCAGCAGGGTGAAGATGGTCGGCACCATCAGCCCGGCCAGGAACAGCCCGAAGACCTTGTCCCGGCCGCGCCAGCGCAGCCGGGCGAAGGCGTAGGCGGCCATCGCGGAGCAGAAGATCTGGCAGACGGTGATCAGGGTCGAGACGACGACCGAGTTGATCAGATAGCGCCAGAACTTCAGCCCGCCGGCCGCACCGCCCTGGGCGATCGCCTCCTTCGTGGACTGCAGTCCGAGCGCCCGCTCGAAGCCACCGGTGGTGAAGTCGACGGGCAGCGGGTCGCCGGGGTGGGCGGCCAGCGCGGTGTTGGAGGACAGCGCGGTGCGCAGGATCCAGTAGAACGGCAGCAGGGTCACGAGCACGATCGCGGCCATCACCACCCAGGCCGCGACCCGGCCCACGGAGGGCCGGCGCCTGAGCGGTCGTACGGACACGGGACTCGTCCTGGTCGGCGGAGCGGTCACAGCGGCCATGTCGGTGTCTCCTCTCTCCTCAGCCCAGGTCCGTCTGACCGGCGCGGGTGATCCGGTACTGGAGCACGGTGATCGCGCTGAGCACCACGAGCAGCGCCACCGACATCGCGGAGGCGTAGCCGAACTGGAAGCGGCCGAAGGCGGAGCCGTAGATGTAGAACTGCAGGACGTTGGTGGCGTTCGCCGGACCGCCGTTGGTCGCCACGGCGACCGTGTCGAACACCTGGAACGATCCGATCACCGTCATGATCAGCACGACCGCCAGGACCGGACGCAGCAGCGGCAGCGTGATCCGCCAGAACATGCGCCATTCGCTCGCGCCGTCCACCTTCGCGGCCTCGTACATGTCGTTCGGGATGGCCTGGAGCCCCGCGAACAGCAGCAGGGCGGTGTAGCCGACGTGCCGCCACACGTTGATCAGGGCGATCGTCGGGATCGCCCAGGTCTCGTCGTTGAGGAACGGGATGCGGTCGAAGCCGAGGCCCGCGATGATCTCGTTGCCGATGCCGAGCTGGGTGTCCAGGACCCAGAGCCAGACGATGCCCGCGACGACGTTCGACATCAGATACGGCGTGAGCACGATGCCGCGCAGCACCGCCGACTGGGTCAGCCGCTGGAGCAGCACGGCGATGGCGAGCGCCGACACCGTCTGCACCCCGATGTTGATGACCACGTAGACGACGGTGACCCGCAGCGAGTCCCAGAAGATCGGGTCGTGGACCATCCGGTCGTAGTTGTCGAGACCCACCCACTGCGCGGGCGTCAGCAGGTTGAAGCGGGTGAAGCTCAGATAGATGCCCCGCAGCGTCGGCCAGAGCAGGAAGACCAGGAAGCCCAGCAGCGCCGGTGCCAGGAACACCGCGGCGAGCCGGCCGTCCCCGCCGCCTTCCCGGGCTTTCGCTGCCCTCGTCCTCGGTGTCGTCCGTGCGCCCTCGGCGCCGCCCACGGGGAGGCGCGACGGAGGGCTGCTGGAGGCGATGGTCATCGGGAGACTCCCTCGTCTGCGGCGGCTCATCCTCGGGTCACTTACTTTTGTGGCGAAAGAATAAGGGCGTCAAGAGGTGTGCAATCATCTTTTCCCAGCCACTCACTCCCTCCTAGACTGGTCATATTGCTTCCATGGCAAAAGAAAACGAGCGGGGGATACTGACCGTCATGACCGCAGCAGCCGCCAGCTGGCACCCCCTGAGTCCCGGTGAGCGCTCGGTGGCGATCGAGGTACTCGTCCACGGGCCGCTGTCGCGCTCTGAGCTCGCGCGCCGCCTCGACCTGTCCGCGGGCAGCCTCACCCGGCTCACCAAGCCGCTCATCGAGTCCGGGCTGCTGATCGAGGTCCCCGAGGCGGGCGGCCCCGCCGAGGTGCGCCAGGGCCGCCCCTCGCAGCCGCTCGACGTCGTCGCCGACTCCCGTTCCTTCATCGGCTTCAAGGTGACCGGTGACATGGTCTACGGCGTCGTCACCACCCTGCGCAGCGAGATCGTCGCCCGCCACGACCGCGCTCTCACCACCCACGACCCCGCCGAAGTCGCCGACGTGCTCGCGGAGATGGCCGACGAGCTGTCCCGCGCCCACCCCTCGCGGGTCGCCGGAATCGGCATCGGCGTGGGCGGGCTGGTCCAGGGGCGGGCCGTCGTGGGGGAGTCGCAGTTCCTGGGCTGGCGGGACGTCCCGCTCGCCGAACTCGTCGAGGACCGCACGGGGTTGCCGGTCGTCGTGGAGAACGACGTCGCCGCGCTCGTCGAGGCGGAGACCTGGTTCGGCGCCGGCCGCGGCCTCGAGAGGTTCGTCGTGCTCACCATCGGCGCCGGCGTCGGCTACGGACTGGTGCTGAACGGACGGCGGGTGCCCTACGCCGAGGAGGACCGCGGCTTCGGGCGCCACTGGATCGTCACCCCCAACGGCCCGCTCACCCCCGAAGGCGAACGGGGCAGCGCCGTCTCCCTGTTGGCCATCCCCAACATCCGCTACCAGGTGCGGGCCGCGACCGGCCGCGACCACACCTACGAGGAGATCCTCGCCCTCGCCGCCGCGGGCGAGCCCATGCCGGCCCGGGTCATCGACGAGGCCGCGCGGGCGCTCGGCACCCTGATCGCCCAGATCGCCAACTTCGCGATGCCGCAGAAGATCCTGCTCGCCGGTGAGGGCGTCGGCCTGATGGACGTGGCGGGCAAGGTCGTGGACGGCACCATCCGCTTCCACCGGCATCCCCTGGCCGCGCCGATCGACCTGGAGACCAAGGTGTCCGACTTTCACGACTGGGCGCGCGGAGCGGCTGTCCTGGCCATCCAGGTCCTGGTGCTCGGCACCGCGGAAGCGTGAGTTCCACCACGTCTGAGCTGGGCGAACTCCCTGACCGGGGTGGACAGATGGACGTGATCAGCAACACGGTCCGAAATGTCCGTATTGCTCGTACTTACTCACGGCGCCTTCACTTCGGGGCCCGTATGCTTCACATCATGTCCACCAGTGTTGAACCCGCCTCCGACAGGTCGGCTGACGAGGTCAACGAGGAGATCCGGGCCCTGTGGTTCCGGTCGGGCGGGACACTGAGCGGCGAGCAGCGCGAGGAGTACCAGCGGCTCGTCCTGGAGTGGGCCGCCGCGGCCCCCCAGCCGGCCTGACATCCAGCCTCGGAAGACACTCAACGCCACCTGAGGCACCCGTTTCCACGGGTGCCTCTTTTCTCCTGTCCGGCATCAGCCCCAGGTCGCCGAGTAGTACCGCTGGTACGCCTTGCGGTCCTGCTCCGCCCGGATGTACCGGGTCGCCACCAGCGCGATCAGACTGCCCCCGACGACCAGCAGCCCCGGGCCGACGTTACGGGTGTCCGTGAGCCGGGCCAGCAGCGTCTCGCCCTCCGCGCCACCGCCCGTCGCGGGCGCCGAGGACCCCGGCGTGGCCGCACCCGGAGCGGCCGCGCCCTGGGGGGCGGAGGCGGACGGAGTCGGTGCGCCGCTCTGCTGCCCGCCGCCCGCGGGAGCCGACACCAGCAGCTGCACCCCGAGCTGGTTCAGCGCCGCCGTCACCGGCTGGAAGAACGTCGTACCGCCCGACGTGCAGTCACCGCTGCCGCCCGAGGTCACCCCGAGCGCGATCCCCTCGGAGAACAACGGGCCACCGCTGTCCCCGGGTTCGGCGCACACGTTCGTCTCGATCAGCCCGGTCACCGTCCCCTCGGGGTAGTTGACCGTCGCGTTGAGCCCCGTCACCTGACCGTCGCGCAGCCCGCTGGTGCTGCCGCTGCGGAACACCCGCTGCCCGACGGCCGGATCGGCCGCGCCGGTGATCAGCACGCCCTTGCCACCGCCCACGGACACCACCGCCGCGCCGTCGCCCGCCCGGCCGCTGTCGTACTTGACCAGGGAGAAGTCGGCGCCGGGGAAGTTCTGCACGGTCGTCTCGCCGAGCTGGGTCCGGCCCCGGTTGTCCGCGAACCAGACCGACCCGGTGGGCCCGCAGTGCCCGGCGGTGAGGATGAAGTCCTGCTGCCCGTCGGTCACGTTGAACCCCGCCGAACAGCGCCCGCCCGTCGACAGGATGGGCAGCGCGCCGTTGATGCGCGGGGTGAAGGTGCCCTCGGTGCGCTCCATGCGCACGAAACCGCCGATGCGCTCGGCGACTTGGGTGAGCCGCTGCCAGTCGGCGGCGGACACGGTGCTGTCGGCCCGTACCACCACCTCGTTGGTCCGGTAGTCGACGGCCCACGCCGTCCCCGCCACCCGGGGCGCCGAACGCAGCGTCCCCGTAGCCGACTTGAGTTCGTCCATGTTGTGCGGGACGACCTTCGCCGTGGCACCCGCCTTGCGCACCTGCGCGGCGGCGTCCTGGTCGGTGACGGCGACGACCTCGCGGCCGTCGTCCCCGATCCAGCTGCCCGCCGTACGGGAGGTGCCCAGCCGCGACACCAGCTCGGTGCCGGTCTGCGCCGCGGACGCCGCGGTCGTACGGGGCAAGGCGGAGGGGCCCGCGGGTTCGCTCGCGACGGCGCGGGTGACCATGGTGCCGCCCAGCAGGAGTCCGCCGACCGCGGCCAGCCGTGTCACTCGCCGGACCATCCGTCGTCGTGCGTGCCTCATGCATGGCTCCCGAACCCCGAACGTGCGGCGGCAACACCGCGGGGCCTCGGGGAAGTCGAGTGCCCTCCCTTCATACGCGCCCCACGCCTGCCGTGTTCACCACGGCAGGGATCACTTCTTGCGGCCGACCCCGCCGTAGAGCGCCACCTCGGCAGGCTCGGACCCGTGCGCGCCCTCGGCCCGCCACCGCGAGCACGACACCACTCCCGGCGCCAGCACCTCCAGACCCTCGAAGAACCGCGCCACCGCCTCGGGCGAGCGCTGGGTCAGCCGGGGCGTGCCGTGCGCGTTCCAGAACCGGACGGCCGCGTCCACGTCGGGCATCGCCGGATGGACCACGGTGTGCGACAGGACGAGGTGGCTCCCGGCGGGCAATGCGTCCATGAGGCGGCGCACGATGCCGTACGGGTCCTCGTCGTCCCCGAGGAAGATGACCACGCCGAGCAGCATCAGCGCGACCGGGCGGGTGAAATCCAGGGTGGCGGCGGCCCGTTGGAGGATCGCGTCCACGTTGCGCAGGTCCTCGTCGAGGTGGTCGGTGCGGCCCTCGGGCGTACTGGTGAGCAGCGCGCGGGCATGGGCCAGGACGAGCGGGTCGTTGTCGACGTAGACGACCCGCGCGTCCGGGGCGAGACGCTGGGCGACCTCGTGGGTGTTGTCCGCGGTGGGCAGGCCGGTGCCTATGTCCAGAAACTGCCGGACGCCCGCCTCGACGACGAGATGGCGCACCGCGCGGCCCAGGAACAGCCGGTCGGCGCGGGCGTACTCGTCGATGGCCGGGTGGAGTTCACGGATGCGGTCGCCCGCCACCCGGTCCACCTCGTAGTAGTCCCCGCCGCCCAGCCAGTAGTTCCAGATCCGCGCCGTGTGCGGCTGCAGGGTGTTGATCCGGCCACGCAGGGACGCGGCGGCGGTCGGCGAGTGGTCCGTCACGGGGCTCTGTTCTCCTGGAGTGCCGGCTCGGATACTGCGTCAAGGCGCAATCTAGACCGCGAAGTTGACGTCTGCCGAGGGTGCGGGGGCAACTCCGTCCACCGGGCCCGGCCAGAGCACCGCCCAGCTGCGCCCGTCGCCCCACACCGACGTCGGCCCCACATAGGGGCGCAGCAGCTCCACGAGCACCGGATCGACATGGCCGTTGAGCACGTCGGAGGCGACCTTGCGGGCGATGCCCGCGAGGAAGTCGGCCAGCTGGATCCGCGGATCCCACCGCGCCTGGACCAGCTCCATGCCCTCGAACCCGGCCCCGGCCCGCACCGCCTGCCGCTCGATCCAGGCGATGCGCTGCTCGGTGAGCATGTTCTGCCGGTCGTGCACCACCCGCACCGTCCGCCCGCCCGCGCTCCAGTGCGCGACCGTGTGCACGATGGCGGGCAGCAGCGGATTCAGCACGGGAATCAGGGGCGGCCCTTCGAGCAGCCGCGCACGGTAGGCGTCGGCGCGGGGCCGGGCGGTCGCGAGCCGCTCCAGGATCTGCGACCGAGGCCGAGCGCTCCGCAGGTCGTCCACCGTACGGAAGAAGCCGTCGACGGCACCGTCCGCCTCCCCGTCGAGCCGCACCCGCAGCAGCCGGTTGGCGGCGTCGAGGAAGCCCCGCCACCGCTGCGCGCCGACCGCCGGCCGGTCCTCCCGGTACAGGGCGAGCGCCTCGGTCCCGTCGCCGAGCAGCAGGTCGACGGTCCGGTTGACGACGAAGTACGCCTTCTCGGTGAGATGGACATGGGCGTGGCCGTCGATCGGACCCGAGGGCGAGAGCAGCCACTCCAGGACGTCCCGGTGCTTCTCCCGCAGCAGATGACCCGCCTTGTACTCGGTGGCGGGCGAGCGGATCCGGTCCCGGACCTCCTGGACGTACGCGGCGGCGACCTCCAGCGGCAGCGACACACTGCCGTGCGCGAACACATCGGTGTTGCCGCCCGTGAGGTTCTCCCCGTCCGACCCCGACTCGTCGCAGACGACTTCCAGCGGGCCCCGTACGCCGTGCTCAGGATTCCAGGTCACGCACAAGCCCCCTGTCCGGTCCGTCACCCCCAGCATCCCCCGGCCGAAACCGGAGGTGAACCGAATTGTTCGCGCGCCCTGGCGGCGGCGGTCCGGCGCCCGCTGCCTAGACTCCCGCCATGAGTGACACGCCGCTGGAGCGGCTCGCTGCCGGCAAGTACCTGTTGATCACCAGCTACCGCAAGAACGGCACCCCCGTCCCCACCCCGGTGTGGGTGGTCCGCGACGGGGACGCGCTCGGTGTGTGGACGGTCGCCGACTCCTGGAAGGTCAAGCGGATCCGGAACCGGGCCGACGTCCTCGTCGGCCCCTGTGACCTGCGCGGCAACCCGACCGGCGATCAGGTACCGGCCACCGCCGAGATCTGCGACGCCGGGACCAGCGCCCGGTACCGCACCCTGATCGCACGCAAGTACGGCGTCACGGGCCGGCTCAGCCTTCTCGGCAGCCGGCTGCGCCGGGGCGTGGACGGCACCGTGGGCCTCCGCATCACCCTGTGACGACCGAAGGGGGCACGGACCGACTCGTCCGTGCCCCCTTCGGCTGTGTGCGGCCCCGTTACGAGGCGTCCAGCACCGTCCCGGTCAGCACCGGGCGGTCCGGCAGCGGCTCGGCGTCGTAGTCGGTGAGCGCGAGACGCATCGACTCGGTCGGCTCGGCCACCTGGTCCCGGATCGTCACCACGTCGAAGTCGGTGCTCGTGTGTCCCGCCGGGATGGTGAGCCACACCCACAGGTTCGCCCGGGACAGCGGCCGCTCCGGGTCCGGTACGTCACCGGAGTAGTCCAGGAGCCACTGCGGGTCCACGTCCTTCGTGGACAGCTCGGCCCCGTCCGTGACCGGCAGCACCCGCACGGGCTGCCAGATGTCCACGGCCGCGGGCTCGGCCAGCGACAGCCGCCACTTGAGCGTCTCGCCCTCGGTCACCCGGTCGGCGACCGGGGCCAGCGTGATCACCGGCTCGGGGTCGTCGTTCTGGACGGTGATCCCGCCGCGGTGCGCGCCCACGACGGCGCCCCGCACCGCCTTCACCGCGATGTCGTGCTGCTTGTCGTAGTCGAAGGTGGTGTCCCCCTTGACCTCGACCGGTACGTCGATGGCGTCGCTCCCGGGACGCACGGTCACCAGCTTCTCGGTGCCGGAGCCGGTCTCCGGGTCGAGCACGTACACCCGGACCTGGCCGCTGCCGTGACCGGAGATCTTTACCGGGACCCGGTAGGTGACGGTGCCCGAGTCGCCCTCCTTGACGACCGTGCGGCCGACGTCGACGCGGGGCAGGGCCGCCGCCGTGACCGCCGGGGTACCGGGGGCCCAGCCCCAGGCGTCCATCAGCCAGGCCTGCCCCGAGCCGGAACGCGGGGTCAGTGCCAGGGACTTGAGGTGCGTGAGGTCGAGCCCCGCGCGGGTCGCCGCGGTGAGCGGTACGCGTACCTCGCGCGCCCAGTAGGAGGCGGTGCGGTCGGTGCCCGGCAGGCCGTCCACCTGGACGCGGCCGAGGGCGGCCTTGCGTCCGGCGGCGTCGGTGACGGACACGTCGAGCTTGGTGCCCGTGGTGTTCGGCGGTACGAAGACCCGCAGCGCGAGCTTCTGCGAACCGGCCAGGGACAGCGGCTTGTCCGGGGTGATCCGCGCCGCGGTGCCCGGCGCCGACCACTTCAGGTCGACCGCGCGGCGGCCCGTCTCCCGCTCGGTCTCCCACCACGCGAAGTGCGGCGACGCCCCCTGCGTGTCCGCGGGCAGACAGGCCGCGGCGGGGTCGGGGTCGATCGCCGAGCACAGCCGGGCACCGGTCACCGCGACCGGGCCGTCCGGCAGGAAGCCGCCCGTACGTCGGCCGCCGACCGCGTGGGTCAGCACCCGCGCCGGGTCCGCGGACGGGGCCCGCTTGCCGGAGCCGTCCAGCAGCGGGCGCACCTTGTCGTCCCCGGCGAGGAACAGCCGCGCCGCGGCGGCGATGTAGGTGGCGCCCGCCTTGTGCTGCTGATCGGCGGTCAGTCGGGTGGCCGTGCCCGGATCGCAGACGCGGTCGGGCCGCTCCTCGTCCTTCCCGAAGTCGTCCCAGGCGGGCGCCTGGGCCTGGCCCGGGGTCCACTCGCTGTTGAAGTAGTTGTGGTTGGCGCCGACCACGTACACCGCGCTGTGCAGTGCGCGGCCCCGGCTGATCCCGCGCGTCCCGTCGGTGAACACCTCGCCCTGGAGGTCCGACACATCGCCGTCGCAGCCCGGCAGCAGCGTCACCGACGGCACGTCCGCCACCGGATTCTGGCCGAAGATCGTCGGTCCGATGAGCACGGTCCCGCGCACCTTCCAGCGCACCGGGCCCCGATAGCCGTCCTGGGCGGCGGGCGCCGGGTACAGGCTGTCCATGGCGGCCCGGTTGACGCCTTCGCCGCCGCGCGAGTGCCCGACGAGCAGGACACGGGAGAGATCGGCCTTCGCGCCCTGACGTACGGCGGCCGGAGCGGTGTTCGGCCGGGCGGCCCAGTCGGCCCAGTGGGCGAGGTGCAGGCGCACCAGCGAGGAGCGCGCCTGGGCGCCGGCGTCGTCGGCGTCCGCGTCCTGGGCGTTGATGCCGTTCGCCGAGACCGACACCGTCACATAGCCCTGGGAGGCCAGGAGCCGCTGGTCGCGCAGGTAACCGAGATGGCTGGGGATCGGCTTGTACCCGTCCGCGCAGGGCCAGTCGCCGGTCACGTCGTCCTCGGAGCCCGGCTTGTAGCAGGTGGAGTGACGGCCGTGCAGGAACAGGGCGAGCGGCCGCGCACCGGTGGCACCCTTCGGGGCCACGACCTCGGCCCGCATCTCGATCGGCTCCTTGTAGCCGGGCAGCCGCACCGCGGGGAGCGAGTACTCCCCGCTGACCGTGCGGTACGAACCGGGCTTGCCCGGGTCGACGGAGTTCGCGGGCAGCGCGGCCGGCTGCCGCGGAGCGGCCCCGGAGACCTTGTCCCGGTGACCCGCCGCCGCGTCCAACCGACGTCCCCCGGCCGTCACTTGAAGGTCGGTCAGAGCGCCGGTGGCGGCGTCCGCGAGGTCCAGCCGGAAGGTGCGACCGTCCTTCGCCGGCCGGGGCACCCCGAGCAGCCGGTCCCCGGCCCGGAACTCGACGCGGGCGTCTCCCATGGGGACGGGCTTCGCGGCGCGCCAGACCAGCTTCCGCGCCGCCCCCTCCCCGTCGATCCGCCACCCCGGCGGCAGCCCGTTCTCCCCACTCGCACTCAACACCCCCGCATCAGGCGCCTGTTGCGCCTGTACCGGTCCGGGCGACCCCACGAAGGCCGCCAGCACCGCCACGGCGGTCACACATATTCGCCGGGCACGGATCAAGTCCCTCTCCTCAACACCCCGAGCGCAGGCGTCCCGTCGGTCCCGGAAGCCTCTCGCGCCCCGGAGGACGGGTGACAGACGCCTGTGGGTTGTCTGTGCGAGGGGACGGAAAACGACCGAACGATGCGATCAAGCCAGCGGAGAGCAGCCGGACTGGTCCGTCAGGTTCCTTACGCGCTCATTCCGGCCGTCAGGTCCAGGCGCGGTAGGGCTCGTCGAGCAGTTGGAAGACGGGCTCGCCGCGGACAGGGTCCTTGGCCGTGGACAGCCGCACCCGGTCGCCGCTGTGGATGCCGATGGGCGGGCCCATGACCCGGCCGCGGACGACGAAGCCCTCGGCCATCTCGATCATCGACACATTGCGCGCGCCGGGGGTGTTGCGGTGCACCACGGTGGAGTGCCGGACCGTCCCGACACCTTCGCTGCGCTCCGTCCGCAGGTCGCTGCCCTGGCAGACCGGACACAGCAGCCGGTGGTACATCGCGGTGCCGCACCAGTTGCAGCGCTGGAAGACGATGGCGTTCTGGTCGGGGGCCGTGGGCTCGAGGACGGCCGCCGCGGAACCGGATGACTGATGAGCAACGCTTCCTGAGTAGTGGTACACGCTGGTCAACTCCCTGCGCTCGACCGGAATCCCACGTGCGCGGGTCACCCGGGCACGGACGTGCGCGGCGCTCCGTGCGACCGTGCACATCCGCAGCGTATGGCACTCAGTGTCATCCGTAAAGGTACTCGGTACCCCAGAATTTCGGAGGCCGGTCGACGGCCGGGTCAGCCCTGCTCCGGATCGCGGCCCAGCGTGGCCTCGATCTCCTGGACGACCCGCCACAGCGGCGCCCCGCGGCGGGAGACGAGGACCACGACGTCCTCGGAGCCGTCGGACCGTCCGGGGTCGGTGGGGGCGGGCGACGGGCCGAAGGCCGACTGGACGTAGCCGAGCGCGTGGTCCATCTCCGTGCCCACGTCGCCCTTGCCGTCCGAGCGCAGCCACGAGCGCAGCGCGTTGTTGTGCGCGGCGGCGACGGCCGCCGCGATCACGTCGGCCCGGAGCGACCCGTCGCGCCGCCCGGCGAGGCGACGGCGCAGGTACTCGGCGAACGCCCGCTCATAGCGCCACACCACGGACAGCTCGTACGCGCGCAGGCCGGGGACCTTCTTGGTGAGCCGGTAGCGCTGCACCGAGAAGGTCGGGTTCTCGGTGTACATCCGCAGCACCAGCCGGACCGCCTCGCAGACCCGCAGCACCGGGTCGTCCGCGTCGTCGCCGGCCGCGAGGAACTCGGTGACGTCGGCCAGGCAGCGCTCGTGGTCGGGGAAGACCACGTCCTCCTTGGAGGGGAAGTAGCGGAAGAACGACCGCCGACCCACGCCGGCCAGCGCCACGATGTCGTCGACCGTGGTCTGCTCGTACCCCCGCTCCAGGAACAGCTGGAACGCCGCCGCGACCAGGGCGTCACGCATGGGCGGCTTGGCGGCCGCCGTTTCCGTCTTCTCACCGCGCCGGGGCGCCGCGCTGCTGGAGCTCATGGACGGGAACGTAGCACCGGTACGTCCTGTATGGCACTCAGTGCGCTTCGACTGGGGGACTGAGTGCACTCCGAGTGTGTCGACGACGTGTGGCGATCGTATTGATCGGAAGTGATCGATACGCTTGTGGGCGTAGAGTGAGCGGCCCGGGATCACGCTCCGCGTCGGCCCCGAGAACGTTCGTCCAGGCCTCGCACCAGGGGGATTCCATGCGACTGCATGTCGACCAGCGTCATGAGCGAGTGCTCGAACTCGTCCGGCAGCGTGGCAGCCTCCGGGTCGCCGAACTCGCCGCCGAGCTGGGGGTGTCCGCGGTCACCCTGCGCCGCGACGTGGAGGCACTGGCCGCGCAGGGGCGGGTGCAGCGGCTGCACGGCGCGGTGGTGTGGCCGGGGGAGAGCGCGGCCGAGACCCCGGTGCGGCCGGAGCGGGCCCAGGGCGCGGTGATCGGGATGATCGTGCCGAACACCCAGAACCTCTTCGCGGACATCGTGCACGGCGCGCGGGAGGCGGCCGCCGCCCAGGGCGCCCGGCTCGTCCTGGGCGTGACCGGATATGTGGAGGCCGAGGACGCGGTACAGGCCGAACACCTGGTCGCGGGCGGGGCGGAGGGGCTGATCGTCGCGCCGAGCTGGTTCGACGGTGTCCCCGTGGACGGCCAGGAGAAGTGGCTGCTGGAGCACGGCGTGCCCGCCGTCCTGGTGGAACGCCTGGCCCCGCCCACCAACCCCGCGGCGGCGCTCGACCGGGTCCGCACCGACCGCGCCCACGGGGCGGCCGTGGCGGTGAGCCACTTCGCCGCGCTCGGCCACCGCAAGATCACCGCCGTGTTGCAGGAGGGGCCGCACGCCGCGCAGATCACCGCGGGTTATCAGGCCGCCGTGCAGTCCCTGGGCCTCGACGTCGCGACGGGCGCGCCGACCGTGCGGGAGCACGGCGACTACGAGGCGAGCGTCGACTACCTGGTCGAGGCGGTGAAGAAGCGCGGTGTCACCGCGGCCCTCGTGCACAGCGACGCCGACGCCATCGTGCTGGTGCCGCGCCTCCAGGCCTGCGGTATCCGGGTGCCCGACGACCTCGCGCTGATCGTCTACGAGGACGAGGTGGCCGGCCTCGCCGACGTGCCCCTCACCGCCGTCGCGCCGCCCAAGCGGGCGGTCGGGGAGCTCGCCGCCAAGCTGCTCCTCCAGCGGCTCGCGGAGCGGTCGGGCGGGGCGGCGGACCCGGCGCCGCGTCAACACCTCGATCTCCTCCCGGAGTTGAAGATCCGTGCGTCCTGCGGAGGCCGCCGCCCCGCGAACTGAGCGTCCTGAAGTGAAGTGATCGCCTACTGAGCGATGTTCGATCGTTTTGATTGTATTGCGCGAACGCTCTTGACTCTGATCGTCCGCGCACAAAAGATGTCCTGCGACCGCCTCTTCCCGTTCGAGGTCTCGTAGGAGACGTGCAATGACGCGCACTTCACGTTCGTTCCGTACCGCATCTCTCGCCGCGATCGCGGTGCTGGGCCTGCTGGCCACCGGCACCGCCTGCGGCGGCGACGACTCGTCGGGCGCCGCGTCCGACGGCAAGCCGGTCACCCTGACCTACTGGACCTGGACACTCGGCGCCAAGTCGACCGTCGAGGCGTTCAACAGAACGCACCAGGACATCCAGGTGAAGCTCGCCGAGATACCGAGCGGCACCGAGGGCTACAGCAAGCTCGCCAACGCCGTGAAGGCGGGTAACGCGCCCGACGTGGCCACGATCGAGTACCAGATGGTCCCCGAGTTCGCGAGCCAGGGAAACCTGATCGATCTGACCAAGTACGCCGGCGAAACGGTCAAGTCGAAGTTCCCGGAGTCCGTTCAGAGCCTGGTGACCTTCGGCGGCAGGACCTGGACCGTGCCCTACGACGTCGCCCCGCAGCTGTACTACTACCGCACCGACCTGTTCAAGAAGTACGGCATCGAAGTCCCCAAGACCTGGGACGAGTTCAAGGCCGCCGCGGAGAAGGTCAAGGAGCAGGACAAGAACGTCCGCCTCGCCTCCATGCCGAAGAGCGACCCGGCGCTGCTGGCCGCGCTGTCCTGGCAGGCCGGCGGCAAGTGGTTCGCGACCGAGGGCGACGCCTGGAAGCCCGGCGTGAACGACGCCGCCACCCAGAAGGTCGCCGCCTACTGGGACGGCCTCGTCAACGACGACCTCGTGCAGTCCTACGCCGGCTGGAGCCCCGAGGAGACCAAGGCGCGCACCTCCGGCAAGACACTCTCCTTCCTCGGCGCGTCCTGGTCCGCGGGCGGCATGAAGACCTCCATGCCCGACCTCGCCGGCAAGTGGGCGGTGGCCCCCTGCCCAACTGGGGCACCGCGGCGAGCGGCAACTACGGCGGCACCTCCTACGGCGTCCTCAAGGGCAGCGACCACGCCGAGGCGGCGACCGAGTTCATCACCTGGCTCACCACGAACAAGGCCGGCGTCGAGGCCCGCCTCGCCGACCTGGAGTCACCCAGCAGCGCACTGCCGGCCAACCCGGAGATGCGTGCGGTGGCCGCGGCCAAGTTCGACACCGCGTACCTCAACGGGCAGGACGTCTACGCCCTCGCCTCCCAGCAGGTCGACACCATCGTCCCCGGCTGGACGTGGGGCCCCGACCAGATGGACGTCTACACCGCGGTCCAGGACACCGCCGCCAAGTCGGGCTTCGTGGCGGGCGTGAACGCGGGCCAGCAGAAGGCGGAGTCGGGCATCGAGGACCGGGGCCTCAAACTCGCGAAGTAGCGAGGAGCGCCACTGCATCTCCACGCACCGCCGCCACCGGTCCGGCACCCACCCGAGCACCGACACGGGTGGGCGCGGCGGCACCCCGCAAGCGCGGGCCAGCGACACCCACCCCCGGCCCACCTGGCCCACCTGGCCCGCCTGGCCCGCCTGGCCCGCCTGGCCCGCCTGGCCCACCCGGCCCACTCCACCACCCCCGCCCGTCAAGGAGCCCCCGTGGCACTCCCCTCCGCCCGCCCCGCGAGCCGGCAGGCCATGCGGCGCCGGCCCCCGGCCAAGGCCCCTGCCAAAGCGCCGGTCAAGGCCCTTGCCAAAGCGCCGGCCAAAGCCCCAGCCCAAGCCCCCGCCCCGGGCGCCGCACGGCTCCGCCGCAGTCAGCGTCGTACCGCCGCGCTCTTCATCGTCCCGTTCTTCGTCCTGTTCACCGTGGTCATGGTGGCGCCGATCGGCTACGCGCTCTGGATGAGCCTGTTCCAGGAACAGTCCTCCGGCCTCGGCTTCGGCGGCGCCCAACGCGTCTTCTCCGGCCTCGACAACTACACCGACGCTTTGTCCGACGACGGCTTCCGGTCGTCCTTCGCCCACATCGCCCTCTACTGCGCCCTCTACATCCCGGTGATGATCGGCGGTTCGCTCGCCCTGGCGCTCCTCGTCGACTCGGCCCTGGCCCGCGCCAAGCGGTTCTTCCAGCTCGCCCTGTTCCTGCCGCACGCGATCCCCGGACTGATCGCCTCGATCATCTGGATCTACCTCTACACACCCGGCCTCAGCCCCGTGCTCGACTGGATCGGCGCGCTCGGCGGGTCCTGGGACTTCTACCGCGACGATCATGTGCTCGCCTCGATGGTCAACCTGTGCGCCTGGCAGTGGACCGGCTACAACATGGTCATCTTCTACGCGGCGTTGCAGGCCGTGCCGCGCGAAGTGATCGAAGCGGCCGTCGTGGACGGCGCCGGAGCCCTGCGCACCGCCCTGCGCATCAAGGTCCCGATGATCGCCTCCGCGGTCGTCATGACCGTTCTGTTCACCTGCGTCGGCGCGATCCAGATCTTCACCGAGCCGAAACTCCTCAACCAGCGGGGCGCGCCCGCCATCGACACCGAGTGGTCGCCCACGCTCTTCATCTGGAAGGCCGGGTTCGTGCGGCACGACTACGGACTCGCCGCCGCCGCGTCCCTGCTGCTCGCCGCGCTCGGCATCGCCCTCTCCTATCTCGTCACCCGGCTCGGCAACCGGTGGAAGGCGGCCACGTCATGAGCACCCTCACCCACGGCACCACACCCACATCCCAGAGCGACACCGCCGCGCGCCCTGGGCCGGCCGAGAGCCGGCGCCGCACCTCCGCGCACCTCCTTCTCTCCCCGGGCGTCGTCAACGGCATCCTCCTCGTCGCCGCCTTCTACACGCTCATGCCGGTCAGCTGGCTGCTGTTCGCCGCCACCAAGAACCACCGCGACCTGTTCGCCACCTCGGGCTTCAGCTTCGGCGACTTCAACCTCTTCGCGAACCTCCAGCGGGTCCTGACCTTCAACGACAGCATCTATCTGCGCTGGTTCGGCAACAGCGTCCTGTACTCCGTCGTCGGCTCCGCCGCCTCCACCCTCCTGTGCGTGGCCACGGGCTACGCCTTCGACAAGTACGCGTTCCGGGGCAAGGAGAAGCTGTTCGGCGTGGTGCTCGGCGGTGTCCTCGTCCCCACCACCGTGATCCAGCTGCCGATGTACCTGCTCGCCAGCAAGGCGGGCATCGTCAACACCTACTGGGCGCTGCTGCTGCCGGCCCTGGTCAACCCCTTCGGCGTCTATCTGGCCCGGGTCTTCTCGGAAGGCTATGTGCCGAACGAGGTCCTGGAGGCGGCCCGCGTCGACGGCGCCGGTGAACTGCGGCTGTTCGCCCGGATCTCGCTGCCCATGCTGGCGCCCGGCTTCATGACGATCTTCCTGTTCTCGTTCACCGCCAGCTGGAACAATTTCTTCGGCGCCCTCGTCATGCTCAACGACGACTCGCTCTACCCGGTCAACCTGGGCCTGTTCATGTGGAACAGCGTCACCCAGCAGCAGCCCGAGTACTACTCGCTCGTCATCACGGGCTCCCTCGTCGCCGTCGTCCCGCTGATCGTCGCGTTCGTGTGCCTCCAGCGCTTCTGGCGCTCCGGCCTGACGGCCGGTGCGGTCAAGTGACTCGCGTGACTCACGTGACGGTCCCCGCACGCCCGACGCCCCCCACGTCGCCCGTACCGGAAGGCACCCCCCTGAACAGCACCAGCCCCCTGCCGACCGCGCCCCGACCGCAGACGCTGCTCGCCATGGGCGCCGACATCCACCACCGCCTGCTCACCGAAGGCGCCCTGGACCGACTGTCTTCCGTGGCCCGCGTCGACACGACCACCGCGGTCACCGTGCTGGACGACACGGACCAACTCGCCCGCACCGAACTCCTCTTCACCCACTGGGGCGCACCCGAGCTCACCGAGGAGGCGCTGCGCCGACTGCCCCGGCTGCGGGCGGTCGTCCACGCGGCGGGCTCCGTCAAACACCATGTCACCGAAGCCGTCTGGCGGCACGGCATCAGGGTCTCCTCCGCGGCGGCCGCCAACGCCCTGCCCGTCGCCGAATTCACCCTGGCCGCCATCCTGTTCGCGGGCAAGCGCGTCCTCGACATCGCCCAGCTCTACGCCACCACCCGCGCCCGACCCGACCTGCTCCCGTACTACAGCGGCCACGGCAACTACCGGCGCACCGTGGGCATCGTCGGCGCCTCCCGCATCGGCCGCCGTGTCATCGACCTGCTGCGCCCGCACGACGTCGACGTCCTGCTGCACGACCCGTACGTCGACGCCGCCGAGGCCCGCGGGCTCGGGGTGACGCCGCTGCCGCTCGACGAACTCGTCCGGCGCAGCGACGTGGTCTCCGTCCACGCGCCCCAACTCCCCGAGACCCGGCACATGTTCGACGCCCGCCGCATCGCCCTGCTGAAGGACGGCGCCACCCTCGTCAACACCGCGCGCGGCTCGCTCGTCGACACCGCCGCCCTCACCGCCCACCTGGTCACCGGCCGTGTCCACGCCGTCCTCGACGTCACGGAACCGGATGTGCCGCCCGCCGACTCGCCCCTGTACGCGCTGCCCAACGTCCTGCTCACCCCGCACATCGCGGGCTCCCTCGGCAACGAACTGCACCGGATGACGGACTGGGCCGTCGACGAGGTCGTCCGCTACGCGCAGGGCCTGCCGTTCGCGTACGAGGTCGGCCCGGAGGAACTCTCCCGCTCGGCCTGACACGCCAACCCCCCTTACCCGGAAGGACGTTCCATGCAGAGTCGTGTCCTCGTCGTCGGCATCGACGGCGTACGTCTCGACGTACTGCGCCGCCTGCCCACCCCGCACCTCGCCGCCTTGGCCGCCGACGGCTTCCTCACCCCGGTCGAGGTGGACGCGGACACCCCCACCATGTCCGGACCGTGCTGGGCGACGATCGTCACCGGCGTCACCGCGGCCAAACACGGCGTGTGGAGCAACGACTTCACCGGACACCGCCTCGACGTCTTCCCCGACTTCGCGACCCGGCTCGCCGAACAGGACGGCCGCCGTACGTTCGTCGCCGCGGGCTGGCGCCCGCTGATGCAGGTCCGCGACGGCGGGCCCCTGTTCCGCGCCCCGTCCCGGAGCGTGTTCATCGAGCCCGTCGCGGACACCCCCAAGTCCTGGGAACGCTGCGACGAACAGATCACCGACGCGGCCGCGGCCGTCCTCGCCGTCGACGAGGTGGACGCCTCGTTCGTCTACCTCGGCGCGCCCGACGAGACGGCCCACTTCCTCGGCTGCGGAGAGGCCTACGAGGCGGCCGTACGACAGGCCGACCGCCGCCTCGGCCGGCTGCTCGCCGCGATCCGGTCCCGCCCTTCGTACGCCGACGAACACTGGACCGTCCTCGTCGTCACCGACCACGGCCATGTCGACGCGGGCGGCCATGGCGGGCGTACGCCGGAGGAGCGCACGGCGTGGCTGGCCGCGGCCGGTCCGGGGATCGGCGCCGCACCGCCCGCGCTCCGCCATGTGGACGTCGGCGCCCAGGTGTTCGCGGCCCTCGGCCGCCACCCCGACCGGCACTGGACCCTGGACGGCCGCCCCTTCGCCGCCGCCCCGCACGCCGTGCTCCTCGACATGGACGGCACTCTGGTCGACACCGAGTCGCTGTGGCTGCGTACGGTCCATGAGACGGTTCCCGGGGCCGATGCGGCCCACGTCCTGGGCCGCTCGGTCTCCGACACGGCCGCCCACCTCCACGCCCTCACCGGCGACGCCCCGCAGCAGCTCGCCGCCGACCTGGAGGCACGCTTCCTGGCAGCCGTCCGCGAGGAGGCGACCCCGCTGCCGGGTGCGCTCGAACTGCTCGACCTTCTCCAGGAGTTGGGCATTCCGGCGGCGCTGGTCTCCGCCTCCTCGCGGCCCGTCGTGGACGCCGTCCTCGGCATCCTCGGCCCCGACCGGTTCCGTACGACCGTCGCCGAGGGCGAGACGCCCCGCACCAAGCCGGCCGCGGACCCCTACCTCGCCGCCGCCCGCGGTCTCGGCGTCGACCCGGCAGCCTGCCTCGCCGTCGAGGACTCGCCCACCGGCGTCACCGCCGCCGAGGCGGCGGGGTGCAGGGTCCTCGCCGTCCCGTCGTACGCCTCCGTCACTCCCGCGCCCCGCCGCACCGTGCTCGCCGACCTCAAGGGGATCGGCCGGCACGAGCTGTGGACGGCAGGTCTGTGACCTGGCGATCCGACATTTTGTTCGACAGGCGCCCGCCGCATACGATCGGCTCCCGCCGTCGAGGAGACAAACCGAGGAGAAGCCCGCATGCCGCGCATCCTGTACGTCACCGACCTCGCCTACGAGGCGCGCGGGCGGCGGTACTGCGACGAGGACATCTACCTGACCGCACGGCTGCGCGCGGACTTCGACCTCGCCCTGTGCGACCCGCGGGACGCCGTGGCACTGATGGACGCCTTCGACGCGGTCGTCGTACGCAACAGCGGCCCCGTGCTCACGTACCAGGAGTCCTACGACGCCTTCCGCGAGCACGCGCTGGCGACCGGGGCGCGCGTCTACAACCCGCTCTCCGGCAGGGCCGACATGGCGGGCAAGCAGTACCTGCTCGACCTCCACGCGGCGGGCTTCCCGGTCATCCCCACCGTCGACCGCGCCGAGGACCTGCACCGGCTGCCGGACACGGACCGGTACGTCGTCAAGCCGAAGCTCGGCGCCGACTCCATGGGCCTGAGGATCGTCCCGGCCGACGAGGCCCGCGTCCTCGCGACCGGGGACGTCCTGGTCCAGCCCTGCGTCGACTTCGCCTACGAGGTGTCCTTCTATTTCGTCGACCACGACTTCCAGTACGCCCTCCACGCCCCGCACCCCGACCGGCGCTGGCAGCTGGAGCCGTACGACCCCACCGCGGAGGACCTGGAGTTCGCGCGCCGGTTCGTCGACTGGAACACCCTCGACCACGGCATCCAGCGCGTCGACGCCTGCCGCGCACCGGGCGGGGAGCTGCTGCTGGTGGAGTTGGAGGACCTGAACCCCTATCTGTCGCTGGAGGCGCTGGGAGAGGGGACGAGGGACGCCTTCGTCACCGCGATGAAGACGTCCCTGCGCCGGTTCCTGAAGGTCACCCCAGCCTGACGGTGATCTTCTGGGTGGCCCCGGTCGTGCCGCTGAGGTCGCCGAACGCCAGCCGGAGCGAGGAGCCCGTCGTCGCAGAGGTGACGGTGGACGGCTTCGACAGCACGGCGGAGACCGCCCGGTTCCAGGTGAGCGTGAGGCTCGTGCGCATCCGCATCGGGTCGCTGACGCAGAGCACCGCCGTACCGTCGCTCTTCTCGCTGATCATCACGGAGCAGGGGTCGCTCGCGACGAGGTCGCCGACCGTGCCGCCGAACCAGAAGTTGACGCCCGTGAACCCCGACGAGGGCACGGTCACGCCCTGTTGGTCGTCGGTGTTGGCGAGCACGGTCAGCCAGCCGGTGGCGGTGGCCCGCGCCTGGGTCTGCGCGGCCGTGGCGCCCGGCATGAGCAGGTACGCGTATCCGCCGTTCGTGGGGTTCGAGCCGTGATCGACGTACAGCGTCAGGTACTTGCGGTTGAGGACCGTGGTGGAACCGCCCTTGTTGATGTCGCTCCACTTCCCGTCACGTGCGTCACGGAGCGCGGTGAAGGTCGCGCCGCCGGGGAGGACGTAGCCGCCCATGCCGCCGATGTGCGCCCAGCGGGCCCCGGTGAACGTCTGTGACCAGGGGTAGGTGGCCGGGTATGCGGTGCCGTCCACGGTGAGGGAATGGCTTCCGGTCGGGCCGAGGTTGCGGTTCTCGATCGTCGACTCGACCGCGGTGCCGTCGGTGCACTTGATGCCCGCGCCGAGGCAGACGATCGAGTCGTCCACGCAGAACCACGACTTCTTCGCCATGAGCGTGGACTGAAGTCCCTTGAGATACTGGCCGATCGCGGCCCGCTGGCCGTCCGTGGCCCCGCCGACCCAGTTCACGTCCGGCAGTGACGCGCCCCAGTCACCGCCGGCCGCGTCCGCGAGTGCCTTGCGGGAGGCCGTGGTGCCGGGCAGGCGGTAGGGGTCGACGGTAGGCCAGAAGGCGTCGCTGTACTGGCCGTTGGCGTAGGTGTCGCCCCACCAGTAGAGCATTCCGGAGCCGGTGTGCCAGCCGCGCAGGTTCTCGCCGTTGCCGGTCTCGTAGTACGTGATCCTGCGGTCGGCCATGCTGATCGACGCCGCCCAGCCGGGTCTGCGGTGGGTGGCCCGGGCCATGCCGGTGAACAGGCGGTGGCCGGTCGGCTCGGCGATCGCGGTGACCGTCGTGTCGTCGACGACGCCCTTGAGACGGGCGAGGCCCGTCAGCCCGAGCGACGGGTCGCTCATCGGCGGGCTGTAGTAGTCGCGTTGGATCCAGCCCTTCACCAGTCCGCGCCAGCGCGCGTTCTCGGTGGCGCTCGCGCTCTGCCCGAGCAGGACGATCGACGCGAGGATCGGATGACCGCGCAGATGGTCGTTCTGCTGGATCTGCTTGGCGTCGGTGGCCGAGACGCCCCGGCTGATCGCCCGGCCCGAGACGCCGTCCATCACCAGCCCGTTGTAGAGGAAGGGCGCCCACGCGTTCTCCACGGCGTCGAACACGATCTGCCGGTTCGCGTCGGTGACCTGCCAGGTCGACCCGGTGAGCAGCGCGAACAGCATCCCGAGCCCGCCGAGCATCACCGAGCCGTACGAGCCCGTGTAGGGCACGGTCGTGTGCTGGACGAACGACCCGTCCTGGTAGAGGCCGTCGCCGCTCGTGACGTACGGGAAGACGTGGGAGAGGGCGTCCCGGGCCAGCGCGACCTTCGCGGCACTCGCGCCGACGATCCCGCGCAGCGCCAGCACCCGGCACAGGTCGACGCGGTTGGCGCCGGTGCTGGTGCCGCTGTAGCTCGCGACCGCCGCATCGGGCACGAAGTGGTCGACGGCGGCCACGTAGTTCGCGATCTGCGTCGCCGACAGGGAGTCGTACATCAGCACACACACGTCCAGCAGCGACTGCGGGGCGCCGATCTGCCAGCTGTACCAGTTGCCGTAGCGGGCCTGGCCGGCGTGGTAGACCTCGCTGTGCAGATGGTCGAGCCCGGTGAGGATCGCGGTCCTGAGCGTCGCGTCGCCGGTGAGGCCGGTGCCTTGTTGGCAGTAGGCCTGGGCCAGCGTACTGAGCCGGTTGTAGCTGGTGTTGAGGTTGCCCGAGTAGCCGTACGACTCCTGGTCGGTGTCGGGTTCCGGGTCCGCGTACACGAGGTCCGGCCACAGGGAGCCGGACGCCGGCGCCATGGCGGACCGCAACTGGGCCGCGGTGGCGCCCAGTTCGGTGAGCCGGCTCTTGAAGGGCTCGGCGGTGGGGCTGAAGCCCTCGCCGAGGATCAGCGTGCGCCACTTCGCCCGCAGGGTCGCGAACTCGTCCGCCTCCGCGGCCCGCACGGCGGACTGAGGAGCGGCGTGCGCCTGGGCGGGGACGCCGAGCGCGACGGCGGTACCGGTGCTTGCGGCTGCGGCGAGCACGCCGCGACGTGACCAACGAGTCGTCATGACGGCGGTTTCTAGCACGCTATCGCTCAAACGCTCAATAGCGTCTACTGAACCGATCGTATCGATCGTTTCTTTTCGGCGGACGGTGAGGAACGGATGAACTCCTGAGTCGTCTGACCCGTATCCCTACGCGAAGCACGGGGGACGGAAGGAGAACCACGTGTCGACATCGCCCGAGCCCGGGCAGCCGGACGACCGGCCGGTCCTCGAACCGATCCGCGTGCTGCGCCCGCGCCGCACCGACGCCCTCGCCGAACTCATGAAGGACATGCCCCCGCGCGTCACCGGCTTCGAGTCCGTGGTGATGCCGCGACGACTGTCCGACGACGAGGACTTCGGCGCGGAGGACTTCGGCGCGGAGGACTTCGCCGCGGAGGGCGCGACTCAGGAACTGCCGCCCGTCCGCGGCCGTTTCGACGCCGGGTCACGCGGCACCCGCCGCCCCGTCGGTCACGGCGACGGCTTCGGCTTCGGTCCCGGACTGCGCCGCGCCGCGATCGTGGTCGCCGTCGGCGCCGCGGCCCTGGTCGGCTTCGGCTGCGCCCTGCTGCTCCCGGGCCGGGCCGACGGCGCCGCCCCCGCACCGTCCCCCACGCCCTCCACCCCCTCCGCCCCGCCGTCCTCGCCGACCGCGCCCGCCACGACCGACCCCGACCCGGACGGCGCCGGCACCCTGCGCGAAGGCGACAGCGGCCCCGAGGTGACCGACCTCCAACGACGCCTGCTGCGCATCCCGAACGTCTACGAGAACGGCTCCACCAACGGCACCTACGACCCCGACCTCACCGAGGCCGTCGCCCGGTTCCAGCTCTGGTACGGCATCCGCGGCGACGAGACCGGCGTCTACGGCGACGACACCCGCCGCGACCTGGAATCCAGGACGAGCACCGGCGGCGGCTGACTGCGCGGCGGCCCCTCTCGAACGCCGGGTAACGCCCGGCAAAAGCAGCGCGGATGACGTGACGAGGGACGTCATCATGGAGGGTCCAGCGCACCTTGCACCGAAGGCCACGCCGATGACCCTCTCCCGCGTCCCGGGCCTCGTCCTGCCGACCGTCTTCTTGCTGGCCCTCGTCATCGGCGCGATCTGGTACTGGCGACACCGCGACGACGACGCGCCCTGACCGGAACCCCCGTCGCCGCGGGACGTCAGATCTCGAACTCCGGCACCCGGATGTCCAGCACGCACACGTCGTCGCGCCGCTCCTCTTCGAGCAGGTCCGTCAGCAGGGGGCGCAGCGAGCCGGGCCCGTCGGCCGGGTGGCTCAGGACCGCCTCCGAGAGCCGCTTCAGTCCCCGGTCGATGCCCTCCGACGGCCGCTCCACCAGCCCGTCCGTGTAGAGCAGCAGCCGGTCGCCCGGTTCCAGCCGGATGTCGGCCTCCTCGAAGGCCGGTGAGGCACTCGCCCCGAGCAGCATGCCGCCCGGCCGCTCCAGATAGCGGACCTCGCCGCCGCGGTGCAGCAACGGCGGCGGATGCCCGGCCTGGGCCCACACCAGCCGGTGCTCGGCGGGGGAGTAGCGGGCCAGGACCATGGTGGCCGTGCCGTGCGAGTCGCGGGAGTGCAGCAGCAGGGTGTTGAGCCGGGCCAGCGCGCCGGTCAGCGAGGAGCCGGTGATGACCATGCCCTTGGCGGTGAACCGGAGCTGGGCCATGGTGGCGACGGCGTCGAGGCCGTGCCCGGCGACGTCGCCGACCACGAACAGGGCGTCGCCGTCGGGGAGTTCGATGGCGCTGAACCAGTCTCCGCCGACATGGACCCCCGACTGGGCGGGCAGATAGGCGACTTCGACGCGCAGCCCGGACAACCGCAGCGGGCGGGTGGGCAACGGGAGCAGCGCGTGCTGGAGGCTGGCGGCGAGGGTGCGCTCGGCGCGCAGGACGTCGTGCTGCGTGAGCATGGCCTGCTCGCTCTCGACGAGGGCCAGTTCGGCGCTGCGCTGCGCGGTGAGGTCCTGGAGGAAGCCGTGCACCTCGACCGGGCTGCCGTGCACGTCCGTGACCGCCTCGGCGACGATCCGCAGGTGCCGGACGCCGTCCGCGGCCCTGATCCGGAAGGGCATGGCGAGCGGTCGGCCGCGGCGCACGAGTTCCCCGACGGCGCGGGCCAGCGCGGGCACGTCCTCGGCCAGCGCGAGTTCGGGCAGCGCGGTGATCCGCAGCGGGCCGTCGGCGGGATCGCGGTCGAGGACGGCGTAGACCTGGGAGGACCAGCCCACCTCGTGGGTGAGCAGGTTCCAGTTCGCCCAGCCGAGGTTGCCGAGCCGTTGGACGTCGGCGAGCCGTTGCTCCTGGAGGTCGGAGGAGTCGTGGCGGATCCAGGTGACGGTGAGCGCGTCGCCCAGTTTCGCCACCCGCACCGTGTAGGTGGACAGTTCGGCGACCCCGGCGACCATCGCCTGCTGGACGAAGGGCTCGCCGTCGTACGGTTCGCCGGTGGCCAGCGTGTGCAGGCAGCCGTGCCACAGGGGTTCGCCCGCGAGGTCGGGGAAGCACTCCAGGAGCCGCAGGCCGATCAGTTCGCGGCCGGTGCGGCCGAGTGCGTCGAACGCCTCCGCGGACGCGGCGGCGATGCGGTAGTCCTCGACCTCGCCGGACGTGGCACGCAGCGGGCTGAGCAGCAGACTGGCGCCGGGCAGTGCGTCGAACACCTCCTGCACGGGGCTGGCGCCGGTCGGCTCGGTGCGGGCGTCGAAGGCGCGCAGCCGGCCGGAGCACAGCTGGGCGGCCGCCAGGAGGTGCTCCCGTTCGTGCGCGGCGAACGGCCCGCCCCGGGCGCGCAGGAAGCCGATGCAGATCTCGGCCGCCTCCCGCGCGACCACGGGCACCCAGGCGCGGGACCGCCAACGCTCGGGAGGGTCGCCGATCAGGAGGTGCCGCCCGCTGTCCGAGCCGAGGTCCTCCAGCCAGAGGGGCTCCCGGTTCCGGAGCGCTTCGAGTGCGGCGATCCCGCTGACCGGCGGCACCCGGCGCCACTGGGCGGCGAGCCTGTCGTCGATGCCGGCGTGCCCGATCAGTTCCAGGCCCCCGGCGGGCAGCTGCGCGAAGATCATGATCGCGTCGGCCTCGGCGCCCGGCGACAGGTGTTCCAGCAGGCAGCGGGCCAGGTCCTGAGGAGTGCCCACGCGGACCAGGGCCTTGCCGAGCCGGCCGAGGTCGGCCGTGCTGCGCAGGGCGAACGGGACCTCGGGCAGGGCGGAACGGGGACCGGGGGCGGGCACCGCGACGGTCAGCGGCGGCACCAGCTCGCCGAGGGTGAGCCAGCACTCCTCGAGCAGCGTGCGGTGGGCGGCCTTCGCCCGCTTGGCCAGCTCCTCCCCGGCGGCGTCCGGGGAACAGCCGGTCAGGGCCATCACGGCCCCCTTCGCCCGCTCCACGACCGCCGAGGTCGCAGCCTGGTCCCGCAACCGGTCCATCTCGGCACGCTGTCTGGCGACGATCTTGGCCAATGCGACCGTGTCGGGCGTGGAACCGGAATCCGGAGGGATGGCGGGCTCGCTCGTCACGCCAAGAGCATCGCACACGCAGCGCACCACGACGGCGGTCTTGCCGGGACCGTCTTCGCTCGACAGCGCCGGCTCGGGGAGCTTTCGCCGACGTGCGGCGTCAGCGCCCGGCGCTGTGGTCGATCAGGGCGCCGGTGACCGCGCGGACGCTGCGCGCGATGTGCTGGAGCTGCATCACTTCTGCCGCGTACAGCTTGATCGTGTGCTCGATGACCGACTCGGGCAGTCCGAGCCCCGGCAGGTCGGCGCGGGCCGTCTGCAGGGCGGTGCGGGCGACCCGGATCTCGTGCTGGACCTGGATCTGCGCATGCCGGGCGAGCAGGACGGGGTGGCGGATGAGCGCCGGGTAGCTGGCGTAGCGCGCCGGCACCAGCTCGCGCAGCCACCGGGCGGCCGAGCGCTCCCAGTCGTAGCTGCCGGGCGGCTTGACCTGGCAGGGCCAGTCCGGGCTGATGCGTGTCGTCGTCGTCACAGTCATGGTCATCGCTTCCGGGTGTGCGGCGTCGTGTGGGGTGGTCCGACGGTTTTTGGGCGGCCCCGGCCTAGGGGATGACCGGGGCCGCCGCCACGGGCGCTCGCGCAGGCGATGCCCGACCGGGCATCCGGGGCGCCGACGCGGGTAGGAGACGGCGGGCTTCGGATGTCCGTGCTGGAGCCCGGGCCGGCAGACGGTGCCCACGCGGAGGGCGGTGCTGGGTGCGCATGGGCGGACGGTCGGCTTTCTACGGGCAGGAAATGCGGGGTGTGGCGGCTGTGGGGACGGGGGTGCGGAACGCCTCCCGGGAGCGGCCCGGTCGCGATCCGTGAGCAGTATTTATATATGCCGTCCTCTTTGCAAGACGTATGAAAACATTCATGCGTGATATGGGCCGGTTGATCCCTTTGTGAGTTCGTTCGTCGGGAGTGGCCGAAGGGGCCGGAGAGTGCGGGGTCAGTCCCGCAGGAAGAACTGGTGCTGCTCGGAGATCTGCTCGTACTCCTCGAGCCGCGCCTGGGTGCGCTCGGGGTCGGCGTCGGTCATGGCCTGGAGCAGCGCGGCGGCCATCACGCCGGGGGCGGCGTAGGAGTCGAAGACCAGGCGGGAGCCGGTGCCGGTGGCGAAGACGACGTCCGCCTCGTCGGCGACCGGCCCGAGCGCCAGGTCGGTGATGAGCGCGACCTTCAGACCCGCGCTGCGCGCGACCCGCACCGCCGTGAGCGTCTCCTGCGCGTGCCGGGGCATCGAGAACGCCAGCACCCAGGTGCCGCCCGCCTCACGGGACTGGAGCAGCGCGTCGTAGGCGACGCTCCCGCCCAGCGTCACCAGCCGCACGTCGGGATGGACGCGCCGGGCCGCGTAGGCGAAGTACTCCGCCAGCGACACCGAGATGCGCACCCCGAGGACGGTCAGCGGTGTCGACGCCGACAGCTCGCGGCCGATGTGGATGACCTGGTCGGGGTCGGCGAAGTCGCGGCGCAGGTTCTCCAGGTTCTCGATCTCGGCGTCGACCGCGGCCTGGAGTTCGTTGCCGCGGTTCTCCTCGGCCGCCGCGGGCCCGCCGGCCAGCGTGCCCAGCGCGATCGACTGCAACTTCTCGCGCAGCGCCGGGTAGCCGCTGAACCCCACCGCCGCCGCGAACCGTGTCACCGAGGGCTGGCTGACGCCGACGCGCTCCGCGAGATCGGTGATCGAAAGGAACGCCGCCTCGGTGATGTGCTCGATCAGATACTGCGCGATCCGGCGCTGCCCCGGAGACAGCCGCGGCCGGTCGAAGAGAGTCCTGAGCTGGGAAGTCGGTGCGGCCTCCGCTTCCGGAACCGACTTCCCCGAAGTGATCGCGGATGCCTGCGCACGTGCCTGTTGCAGCGACGGCACGGGTGCGTCTCCTTTGTCTTCCACAGTGCCTCAACATAGCTCACGCACCGCCGTGACCAGGGGTTGTGGACCGGCCCCCGGAGCCCGGCGGACGCTTGCTCAAGTGGCTCACGAGGGACGGGCGTCATCGTCGATAGACCGTGATCGAATGACCAATATGGTCGATCGAACGGGCGCTGTCGATCAGTTCGGCCAGCCGGCCCGTGGCCTTCGCGGCCGCCGAGTCCGACACGACCAGCAGTCCGCGCACCTCGGCCGCCGGCACCTTGCGCGGATCGGCCGCCTCGATGCCGTAGTAGGACGGCACTCCGGCGCCCTTGTACACGAGCCAGATCCGCTCGCCCCGGTACCGCTCCCGCAGCCGGTCGGCGAGCCGCCCCAGATCCTGGCCCCAGTCCACGTTGGAGTCGTGCAGCCGCAGATGCGTCTGGTCCGGACCCCCGAACGCCTCGTTGGAGTACGGCAGATAGAAGGGATACGTCCGCAGCGAACTGCCCGCCACGAACAGCACCAGCACCCCGGCCACCGCCGCCGCCCACCGCCACCGCACCGCGAGCACCCCGGCCGCCGCCACCGCCAGGAACATCGGCACGAAGATCGCGTACCGGGTGCCGAAGTCCCGTGAGCCGGTCATGGCCGCGCCGAGCAGCACGGCGGTGGGCACCAGCAGATAGGGCGCCGCGGGCCGCAACCGCCGTACCGCCACGACCGCGACGGCACCGGCGGCCCACAGGGCGAGCATGCCGAGGGGCGTCTTCACCAGCAGCGCGGCCGGCAGGTAGTACCAGAGGGACCCGGTGTAGAGCCGCCCGAACAGGAAGCCCTGCCAGGGATAGTCCTCGAACCCGAACTGCACCCGCATCCCGTCCCGGTAGGCCTCCGGGAACGGCAGCAGATCGACGAGCACCGCGCGCAGCCCGTGCACGGCCGGCACCGGCTGCTGCGACGTCCACCGCAGCCGCGGATCGACCACGAGATACGACGCCCATACGACGACCAGGGCGCCCAGCACGACGACGCCGGCGCCGCCCAAGGCCCGCAGCAGCGTCCGGTGCCGACTCCGCACGCCCGGCGCGATGCGACCCGCGAGCGGGGTGATGCCATCGGCGGCCGGTGCGATGCCGCTTGCGACTTGCGTGTTGCGATCGGCGGCCGGTGCGATGCCGCCTGCGACTTGCCTGTTGCCATCCGCGATCGGCGCGACGCCGCTTGCGCCCGGCGCGATGCCACCCGCGCCCGCGGTGATGCCGTCCCCGTCCGCCGCCGAGCCGCCCGCGACCGCCGCCACTCCCTCCGCGCCCCCCGTCGCGCGACCCGCCACCGCCGCCGCACCCTCCCCGTCCGCCGCCGAGCCGCCCGCGCCCCCCGCCGCACCCTCCGCAGCCGGTGCCACGCCCCCCGCGCTGCGTTCCCCAGCGTCGGCGTCGGCGTCCGCGTGCCATACCGACCACGCCGCGAGCGCCAGCAGCACCGGAACCGCCGCCAGCGTGCTCATCTTCGTGGCCAGCGCGGCCCCCGCCGCCACCCCGGCGAGCGGCACGTACAGCCGGGGGCGGCGTCGGGCCCGCCACAGCAGCCACACCGACGTCAGCAGGAACCCGGCCGCCGGAACGTCGAGGGTCGCGAGGGAGCCATGGGCGATGAGGTCGGGGGAGAAGGCGTACAGGGCGAGCGCCACCACCCCGCCCGCCGGGCCCATGAGGTCACGCGCGAACGCGAACGCGACCAGCCCGAACGCCAGCGTCAGCGCGATCACCGGCAACCGGGCCCAGAACATCACCCGCCAGGGATCGTTGCCGGACTCGTACAGCAGATGCCGCCCTACCTGCCCCTGGTCGCCGGCGAAGGACGGATCGTAGTGCGGGTCGGCGATCGCCAGGCCGGCCGCGACGACCAGCTTTCCCAACGGCGGGTGCTCGGGGTTGTAGCGGACGCGGTGCTCGTGGAGATAGTCGGTGGCCGTGGCCACGTACACGGGCTCGTCGATGGTCGGCGTCTGCTGCACCGCCGTCGTCACCATCGCGACGGCCATCTGGGCGAGCAGCACGCACACCAGGAGCGGCACGAGCCAGGGCCGCCGTCGCGGTGGGCGCGCGGGGACGGTGGGGAGGGGCTCCCGGTCCAGGACCGTGTGCAGTTCGCGCGCCATCATCCGCCCCGCGATGACCGGGGCCGCACGGGAGCGGGAGCGATGCGAGGACGCCTCATGCGCCTACTCTGCATCAGCTCCCGCCCCGCGGGACGTCACCGCTTCAGGAGTCGTACCGACAGACCTTCCGCCGTGTAGACGGGTACGGCCCGCAGCGTCTCGGAGTTCAGCTCCACGCGGTCGAACCGGCCGCGCAGTCCCGCCGCGCTCAGCACGCGGACCACGCTGCCGGCGGTCGGCGGCTTCTCGGCGTCCAGGTGCAGCGACAGCACGCTGCCCGCGCCGAGCACCGCGCGCCGCGTGACCTCCAGCGCGGGACCGCGGCCCGAGCGCAGGGTGACGTCGAGCGTGGCGGACTCCTGGGCGTAACCGCCGTGGATCTGGACCGACTTGGCCGTCGCCACCGTCAGCGTGCCGCCCGAGACGCGGACGCCGCCGTGGCCGAGGGCGTGCGCGGAGGCCGCGGCCAGGACGCCCTCCTTCATGACGGTGCCGCCCGTGTAGCGGTTGTGGCCGGTCAGGGTGAGCGTGCCGGTGCCCCGCTTGGTCAGGCCGCCGCAGCCGTCGATGTCGTTGCGCCAGCTGTCGGCAGCCTGGAAGCCGCCGGCCGACGCGTCGAGCGTGACGGTGACGTCCGTGTCGAAGGAGCCGTAGCCGTCCGCCGCGGCGAACAGGTTGAGGCGGCCCCACTGCTCGAAGCCGTCCAGCAGGACGTACCCCGAGGGCAGCGCGGTCGAGCGCAGCACCTCGCGCCGCTGGTCGGCGTCCAGGTAGGGCAGCCGGGTCTCCAGCAGCACCTCGGCGCCCTTGGGCACGGACAGCGGCTCGCTGCGGCCGTGCCGGGTGAGGACGTACGTCAACTTGGGTGTGACCAGGCGGGCGTTGGCGTCGCGGTCGGCGTAGGCGTCGCCGGTCTCCGGGTGGGCGTAGGCGAAGAGGGTGTCCGCCGTGGTGCCGGTCTTCGCCTGGAAGTAGGCGAGGGCCTGGGCGCGGGCGGCGGCCTTGAGGTCGGCGTTCGCCGGGTCGGCCAGCGTGGCCGCGGCGAGGGCGGTGGCCATGATGCGGCCGCCCATGACGTCGACCGTGGAGTGCATGCCCGCCATGATCCGGGTGTGGCTGAGCTCGAAGGCCCGCGTCACCAGCTCCTGGAAACGCTCCGGTACGGCGTACGCGTAGGCCAGACCCGCCAGGTGGAAGGCGTTGGTGTGGCCGCTGGGGAAGCCGCCGTCGTCGGTCGGGGAGGTGTTGCGCTGGCGCAGCAGCTGGGGTGCGACGACCACCTCGGAGTCGTACACGGGGAAGCCGAGCGCGTCCTTCGCCCCGGTGTCGACGACCTCGCTGTCCTCGTTCATGCGCCAGGGACGCGGGTACTGGTAGGCGTACTTGGACGGGTTGCCCGAGGCCCAGTTGCCGCGCAGTGTGTCGACCAGTTCGGCGACCTTGCCGAGCGTGGAGTCGTGCGAGCCGGCGCCGAGCGCCGAGCCGGCCGGGGCGTCCGCGGGGACCGCGTCGTCGATCTTGGCGGGCGGTGTGCCGTCCGGGGCGCTGGTGATCGACGTGACGGCCTTGGCGCCCGCCTTGTACAGGTCGGCCAGCGGCCCCAGGCCCGCGATCATCGCGTAGCTCTGGTGCTGGCGGTCGTAGAGGAACGCCTCCTTCGCCTGTGCGTCCGTGCGCGCGCCGGTGATGCGGGCGCAGTAGCGCATGTTGGCGCGCAGGATCTCGGGCCGGAGAGGTGTGCCGGTGTTCCAGGCGCCGCCCGTCTTCCATATCTGCGCGAAGCCGCCGAGCGCACGGACCACCGCGTTGGTCTCGGGCGTGAGGTTCGTCGGGAGGTTGGTCTTGTAGTCGTCGACGAACGCGAGTGGGGCCGTAGCGGCCTTGGCGTCGGCGGCGCCCAGCCAGGAGGCGAAGGTGGGCGCGGCCAGCACACCGGCCGAGACGCCCAGGGAGGTGCGGAGGAACCCCCTTCTGCTCGGGGCGAGTTCAGTGGCCGGCGTGTGCGAGCGGGGCCCGGCGGTGGACGGCATGCGGCTGCCTCTCTTGAGTTCTGCTCTTGAGTTCCTCGGCCGTGCGGCCGGGGGAGTCGTGCGAAGGACCGCCGTGCGGCGCGGGAGGACGGACGGGCCGTATGCGCTTTCTGCGGCGTACGAGCGAAGATCTACGGGCGAGTTGTGTCGGACGGGGGTGGGCCCGGCGTCCGACGGGTGTCACAGAAGTGAACGCGCCAGCGCCACCGCCCCCTCGACCGGCGGCACCCGCAGCGGCTGGGGCCGCGCTGTCGGGACGCTGTCGGCGAGGGCCGTGGTGAAGGCGTCGTACAAAAGGGGCTGGGCGAGGATCGTGCCGCCCGCCACCACCACGTCGTCGACCGCGACGCCGCGGGCGGCGAGGCGTGCGACCAGGGCGGCGAGTGCGCGGCCGCCTTCGGCGATCACCGTGCGGGCGAGGTGCGAACCCGCTTCGGCGGCGGCGAACACGGCCGGGGCGCGCCGGCCCCACTCGGCGGAGACGTCCTGGGCGCGTTCGAGCGCCGCGCCGAGTGCCGGTACTTCGGGCACCTCGAAAGCGGCGACGAGCCCGGCGGCGAGTGCGTCGGGCTCCTCCCCGCGGTCGTGGGCGGCCCATACGGCGCGGGCGGCCTCGCGGACCAGACCGGCCGAGCCGCCCTCGTCGCCGAGGGCCGCGCCCCAGCCGCCGACCTGGACGAGCGTGCCGTCGGCGGTCCTGCCCACCGCGACCGAACCGGTCCCGGCGACCAGGCCGACGCCCTTGTCCAGGCCCGCCGCGGGCGCGAGGAGTTCGGCGTCGCCCACGACCAGCGCGGGGACGTCGAAGTGGAGTTGCAGTGCGGTGCGGATCTGGGCGCACTGGCGAGGGGTCTCGCAGGCGTGCCCGCCCACGGCGAGGGCGGAGGGGCGGACGCCCGGCGGCAGGGCTTCGGCGATCAGCGCGGCCAGCCAGCCGGCGGCGGCCACGGGGTCGTGCGGCCGCCAGCCCACACTGAAACGGACATGGTCGGCCACCGGGGTGTCGCCCGCGAGCGCACGCAAGTGCGTCTTGGTGCCGCCCACGTCGATGCCGAGCACGAGAGGGCCGGAAAACGGGGCTTCCTGCACGGATCCTCTTTCGTCGTTGCGTGGTGCTGCGACGGCGGGCGAACCGTGCCTGGAGGAAGGGCAGTTCAGGAGCTAGGGAAGCCCCGGGACGGGCTTCTGACGGACCACGGCAGGCGAGTACCGTGACGTTCGTTAGGAAGTTAACTAACGAAGTACAGTGCGTCAAGAGGCTTCACACGCTCGACCCCTGGGTAGGCCCGTCCGGGCCGTCGCGGGGGCGGGAACGCGTGCTGCCCGAGCCATACCGTCGCCGCCTCCCGCCGAGTCGATCGAACGCGATCGAACCGGGAGCGCGGCCCGTGACCTGTGGGGGATATGTGGAACACGACGTGGCGATCGCCCCCCGTCTGACCGAGAGCGCGAACGCTGTCTTCACCGTGCTGGCCGAGGCGGGCAGTGCGACCCGGCCGCAGCTGGCGAGCCTGGCGCGGCTGTCGAAGCCGACGGTGTCCTCCGCCGTCGCGGAGCTGGAGAGCGTCGGGCTCGCCGCCCACTCCGGCACCGCGTCCAGCGGCACGGGCCGCAACGCCGCCGTCTACCGGCTCGGACCCGCCGCCGGTGCCGTACTCGCCATCGACCTGGGGCCGGCCCTCACCCGGGTTCGTGGCTGCGCCCTGGACGGCTCCCTGCTCGCCGAGGCCACCGGCTCCCGGGCCGACGCCGCCGACGTCGTCCGCGAGGCGCTCTTCACGCTGCCCGCGGACGCGCCCATCCGCTCCATCGTCGTCGCCGTCGGTGACGTCACCGCGCAGCAGGACGGCGCGGGCATGCGGCCGGCCACCGCCAAGGCCGGGCCCGTCTTCGACGCCGTGGCCGTCACGCTGCCCCGGGGGGTGCCGGTGCACCTCGAGAACAACGTGAACTGCGCCGCCCTCGCCGAGCTGCACGAGGGTGCCGCCCAGGGCCGGCACACCTTCGGCTACCTGCGGATCGGCGTCGGTATCGGTCTCGGCATCGTCGTCGGCGGCCGGGTGCTCTCGGGCGCCAACGGGGCCGCCGGAGAGCTCGCCCGGCTGCCCTACCCCTGGGACGACGACCGCCAGCCCCGCCACGAGGCGCTGGAGGAGTACATCGGCGCCCGCTCCCTGCTGCGCCGGGCCGCGGAGGCCTGGCGGGACGGCGAGGGGCCCTGCCCGCACACCGCGGAACAGCTCTTCGCGCTGGCCGGCGAGGGGCGGCCCGCGGCCCGCGCGGTCGTCGACCGGCACGCCGTGGACGTGGGCCGGCTGGCCGCCGCCGTGACCGCAGTGCTCGACCCGGGACTGATCGTCCTCGGCGGCAGCACCGGCTCCGATCCGCAGCTCCTGCCCGGGGTGCGCGCCGAGCTGCACCGGCTGAGCTGGCCCACCGAGGTCGTCAGCAGCACGCTCGGCGAGCTGGGCACCGTCGTGGGGGCCGCACGGCTCGCGGTGGCGCGGGGAGTCCAAACCGTGACCCACACCGTGCGGACGAAGGATTGACGGTTTCGCATCGGTCTGCCAATGTCCGGACAAGCGCTTTCTAAGCCGGTCGGGAACACCGGCTCAGGGTGAGCGTCCCGGCCGTACGTGACGTACGGCAGCCGCACGGGGGTGAGCTCGTGCGACGACGGCCCTCATGGCCGGGGATCCCACCCGTCAAGGCGACGCGGCCGGGCGAGGCCGCGCCCTGGGAAAGCACCCCTTTCTTGCACAATGCACCCGTGCCGCCTCCGTCGGCGCCGTGCTCCGTCCCCTAACCACGAAATGGGATCGAAGATGACCACTGTGGGTGTGCGGCGCTCTCGCCGACTCGGCCGCGGCGGTGTGCGCCGCCTGGTTCCCCTCGCTGCCGTGGCCTCGGCAGGTGCCCTGCTGCTGACCGCCTGTGGGGGCGGCTCCGGCTCGGGCGGCACCTCCAAGTCGCTGACGTTCTGGATCTCCACGGTTCCGGGACAGGACGCGGGCTGGAAGAAGATGGTGGCGCAGTACAAGAAGGAGACCGGCGTCGCCGTCAAGCTCGTCAACATTCCCTACGACGGCTACACCACGAAGCTGCACAACGCTGCGCAGGCGAACTCCCTGCCCGACGTCGCCGCCGTCCCGGCCCTGGACCCGATCTGGTCGAGCAAGCTGCTCGACCTCAAGTCCATCGCCGACAACAAGAGCAACAAGATCAACCAGAACTTCCTGGCGAAGGACTCGTCCGGGAAGGTGCTGTCCATCCCCTCGGACGTCACCGCGTCCGGCATGTTCATCAACAAGTCGCTGTTCGAGAAGGCCGGCGTCGACTTCCCGACCTCGCCCGACAAGACCTGGACCTGGGACGAGTTCATCAAGGCGGCCAACAAGGTCCGCGAGAAGACCGACGCCAAGTACTCCCTGACCTTCGACCAGTCGCCGTCGCGACTGCGCGCCATGGTGTACGAGCTGGGCGGCAAGTACGTCCACGCCGACGACTCCGGCAAGTTCTCGGTGGACGAGGCGACCAAGAAGGCCGTGAACACCTTCGTCGGCTGGAACGACGACAAGACCATGCCGAAGTCGGTGTGGACCTCCGGCGCCGACCCGTCCGCCATGTTCCAGAGCGGTGACGTGGTCGCCTACTGGTCCGGCGTCTGGCAGGTCGCCTCCTTCGCGGACAGCATCAAGAAGTTCGAGTGGGCGAGCGTCCCGACCCCGGCGCAGCCGGTGCAGGCCAGTGACGTCAACAGCGGCGGCATGGTGGTCGGCTTCAACAACAACGGCGACGCCGCCAAGGCCGCGACGAAGTTCCTGACCTGGCTGTACGAGCCGGCCCACTACAAGGTGCTGTGCGAGACGTCCGGCTTCCTGCCGGTCGAGAGCGGTCTGAACCCGCAGTACCCCTTCAAGTCCGAGGCGGCGCAGGCGGCGTTCAAGCTCTACAACGAGGAGATCCCGCTCTACGACCCGATCTCCGGCTACTTCAACAACGCTCAGACGGAGTGGGTGCTGAAGGGCAAGAGCCTCACCGAGGACCCGACCAAGACGGAGCTCGGCAAGGCGATCAACGGCCAGCAGTCGGCCGACAAGGCCCTGCAGAACATCGTGGACGGCTACAACCAGCAGGTCGGCGGCTGAGCGCAGGCCACCAGCGCCCGGGCGGCGGCGTCCTGACCCCGCCGCCCGGTCCCGACGCCCGCCTGACGCCGGGCTCAGGGCCTGAGCCCGCAGCAATCCCTTCCACCAGCACGGAGACAGGAAGATGACAAAACGCGCCTCGGTCGTGTCGGTGAGCTCGCCGAGTCCGCCCAGGAGACGCAGCAAGTACACCCTTGCGCCGCTCGTCCTCATCGCGGCCAACGTCGTGCTCTTCTCGCTGTTCTTCGTCTGGCCGGCGGTGATCGGGCTCCTCTACTCGTTCACGAACTACACGGGCGTGGGGGCGTTCCAGTGGATCGGGCTGGACAACTACCACAACCTGTTCGGGGACTCCACGTTCTACGACGCGCTGACCCGGACGCTGCTGTACACCGTCCTGTTCGTCCCGCTGAACTTCGTGGTCTCGCTGCTCGCCGCCAACCTGGTGGTGAGCAAGCACGCCAAGGGCGGGTCGGTCGCCCGGGTCGTCTTCTTCATCCCGTGGCTGCTGTCGCCCATCGTCGTGGGTGTCCTGTGGCGGTGGATGTTCGGTGAGAACTTCGGACTGGTCAACTACGTCATCGAGAAGTTCGGCGGAGACGCCGTGCCGTGGCAGTCGAACGCGGACCTCTCGCTGCTCGTGGTGGTGATGGCGGCGGCCTGGGCCTGGACGGGCTTCACCATGCTGTTGTTCATCGCGGCCATCAAGAACGTACCGGTGTCGTACTACGAGGCCGCCTCGCTCGACGGCGCCGGCCCCTGGCGTCAGTTCTTCAGCATCACCCTGCCGAGCATCGCCCCGACCTCGTTCATCGTCATCCTGCTCAACACGATCAACGCGATGAAGGAGTACCCGGTGTTCGTCGCCCTCAACAACGGCGGACCCGGCACGTCGAACAACCTGCTCGTCCAGTACATCTACGAGACCGGCTTCAAACGGGGCCAGATCGGCTACGCGAGCGCCGCGTCGTTCGTGCTCATGCTCATCCTGATGGCCGTCGCGATCATCCAGCTGATCGTCAACCGGCGGGTGGAGAACCGATGACAACCACAGACATCCCGCGCCCGGCAGACGTCGGCTCCAAGGGGAGCATCTCCAAGAAGCGGCCCCGCAAGGTGGCCACCGGCGGGCTCCGGCAGGCGGTGTCCGCGACGGCACTGCTGTGGTTCATGGCGTTCCTGTACGGCTTTCCGGTGCTGTGGTTCGTCCTCAGCTCCTTCAAGCCGGCCAGCGACCTGTTCTCCTATCCGCTGACGCTGGTCCCGCACAACCCCACCCTGTCGGGATTCAAGGCGGCGTGGGACAGCGCCAACTTCTCCCAGTACTTCATCAACACGGCCCTCGTGTGCGTGATCACGACGATCCTCACCGTGGGTGTCAGCTGCTGCACCGGCTACGCGCTGGCCAAGTACGACAACAGATGGCTCAAGGCGTTCTTCATCTGCATCCTGGCCACCACGATGCTGCCGGGCGAGGTCATGCTCGCCCCCGAGTTCCTGGTGGTCCGCAACCTCGGCCTCTACAACTCGTTCGCCGGCATCATCCTCCCGGCCGTGCTCACCGCGACCGGATGCTTCATGTTCCGCCAGTTCTTCCTGACGGTCCCCGACGAACTCGTGGAGGCGGCCCGCATCGACGGCGCCAAGGAGCTGTCGATCTTCCTGCGGATCATGGTGCCGCTGTCCCGGCCGATCATGCTGACCCTCGCCATCCTGTCCTTCCAGTGGCGCTGGAACGACTACATCTGGCCGCTGCTGATGCTGAACGACCCGAACAAGTTCACCGTCCAGATCGGCATCCAGAGCATCGTCGGCGCGCAGAACATCAACTGGTCGGTCCTGCTGGGCGCGTCGGTCATCTCCATGATCCCGCTGATCGCGATCTTCCTGGTCTTCCAGAAGTACGTCATGGGTGCCGACATCAACGCCGGACTGAAGGACTGATCTTGCCCTCCCCGCTCGACCACGAGTTCGTCCGCGCGGCGGCGCTCGCCGCCGACGGGTCGGCCGACCCGTCGGCGGAGTTCGTCGAGCCGCACCGCGCCCTCGCCCGGCGGGTGAAGACGCTGGTCGCGGCGTACCGCTCGCCGGAGTCGGCCCTGCACGGCAGCGAGCGGGCCGTCGCCGCCGCGCTGACCCACCTGCGTGCCCTGCGGTCCGTGCAGACGGCCTCCGGCCTCTTCGCGGGCGGCGACAACGTGCAGTCGCCGCCGGACTCCGCGTTCACCGTCAACGACGTGTGCGACGCGCACGTCCTCGCCGCGGGCGCGGGGCCCGAACTGGCCGACGTCACGGCGGCGCTCGCCGAGATCGCCGGCGCCGCCACCGGCGCTCTCCTGACCGGCGGGGTGCACACCCCGAACCACCGCTGGGAGCTGTCGGCGGCGCTGGCCCGGCTGCACCGGTCGTTTCCCGACGACCGGCTGCTCGCCCGTGCCGAGGAGTGGCTCGCCGAGGGCGTCGACATCGACGCGGACGGCCTGTACTCGGAACGCAGCGCCGTCTACGCGTCCATCGTGACCAACCCGGCGCTGCTGTTGCTGGCCGAGGTGCTCGGGCGTACCGACCTGGTGGACGTCGTCGAACGCAACCTCACCGCGACCCTGGACCTGATCAGGCCGGACGGCACGGTGGAGACCGTCCACTCGCGCCGCCAGGACCAGCGGATGCCGTTCGCGCTGTGGCCCTACCTGCCGCACTACCGGCTGCTCGCGATCCGCACCGGCCGGGGCGACTTCGCCCGCGCGGCCCGCCTGGCGGCCGCCGACGGCATCCACGACCCCGACCTGCTCGCCCAGACCCTCCTCACCCCGGATCTGTGCCGCACCCTGCCGGCTCCGGACGCGGAGCGGCTCCCGCGCGACCGCTACCTCGCCACCGCACGTCTCGCCGCACACGCCTCCGCCGCCGCGCACACCGTGGTGTACGGCGGCTCCGACGTGCCCGAGCACCGGCGCATCCGCTCGGGCCTGGCCTGCAACCCCACCTTCCTGCGCCTGTTCGCCGGTGCCGCCGTCCTCGACGCGGTCCGCCTCTCGCGGGTGTTCTTCGACCTGGGCCCGTTCCGCGCCGCCCACATGGAACGGCTCGGCGACCACCGGTACCGGCTCACCCAGACCCTCACCTCCGCCTACTACCAGCCGCTCCCGAAGGACCGCAGGCGCGACGACGGCGCCTACCGGCTGGTGGACGAGGGCCGCTTCTCCGCGGCGATGGCCTTTCCCGACCGCCCTCAGGACGAGGTCTCCCACACCACCCGGGTCGACGTCGACCTGCGGGACGACGGAGCCGACCTGCGGATCGACATCAGCGGCCCCACGGTGCCCTGGGCCCTCGAACTGACCTTCCGGCCGGGCGGCGAGCCGCAGGGCGCCGTACCGCTGGGCGACGGACGCTGGTGCATGACGACCGAGCCCCTGACCTACCGCGTCGGCGACGACGAGATCCGGGTCGAGGCCGCCGTCGAGACGGGCGAACCGCTCGCCGGCCCGGACCGGAGCGACGTACTGCGCTACGACCCGGGACAGGACTACACCGTGGCCGGCGGCACCGACGCCACGACCGGGAACCGCGTCTACCTCGGTGGGCACGGCCCGCAGACACTGACCCTCACACTGCGCGCCACCTCTCAGGCATGAAGGGCTGATCTCCTTGCACCTCCCACGCCAGCTCGGCCCGCTGCACGACCTGCCGGACACCCCCGAGGCGTACGACGCCGTCCTCGCCGACGTCACCGAGCAGGCCCTCGCCCGCCTCACCCCCGAGGGCAACCTCGAACACCCCGACTGCGACGACGACATCGGCGACACCTCCCTCGGCATCACCTCACTGCTCGCCTTCGCCTGGCAGCGCACCAAGGACGACCGACTGCCGGAGGCGGTCCGCCGCAGCCTCGCCTTCCATCTGCGCGAGCGCGTCTACGTCGACGACAACCCCGGCTACCCGAACCTCAGGGTCCGCAACTCCGGTCTGCCGTACGCCCGTTACACCCTCGCCGCCGGCGCCCACCCCATCGGCGACTGGCCGAGCACGGTGTGGGCGCTGCTCCAGGCGGTGAACCTCCTGGACACCGCCGACGGTCTGGTCGACGACGCCCAGCGCGCCGAACTCCTCGACGTGGCCCACGGATACTGGCGCTGGCTCACCGAGGCGACCTTCTTCAACCCGCAGGAGGCCGGCAACCAGGCGATCGGCTGTGTCGTCGGCGGCCTGATGCTCGCCCGCCATCTCCCGCCGGAGGAAGGCGAGCCGGTCCGCGCCCGCGCGATCGAGCTGTACGTCGAGAAGATCCGCGACCACCGGGTCGCCGACCGGGGCGCGCTGCTGCCGCCCGAGCACGGCGGGGCGTACGACAACAACTACGGCCCGATCTCCCTGTCCTTCCTCGCCCAGGCCCACCGGGTCAGCGGCGCGGAGATGTTCGCCGAGGACGGCGAGGCGCTCGCCCGCTACATCGACGCCCGCCTGACGAACGGCGGCTTCGACAACGGCGGCCCGCGCTACAGCGAGCAGCACTCCGCCTTCGAATCGGTCCTGGGACTGCGCTACTTCGGCGCCCGCATCGGCTCCGACCTCGGCCGCTACCGGGGCGACAGCCGCTGGGCCCGGCACGCGGTCAAGGGCGACGGAGGCGTCGACGGCCACTTCGCGTGGATGCTGGTCTGGCAGATCCAGGACACCACCCGCTGGCACCGGGAGCCGTCGACCGCCCCCGCCCGGCACCAACTGCGCGCCGGGACGGTCTCGGTGGCCTTCGACGACCGCATGACCCCGGCGCTGGTCGAGGCCGCCGGGACCTACTACCTCCCCGCCGCCGTCAACCGCCAGCACGGCTTCGGCCCGGTCGTCGACGGCTTCCTGCTGTGCCGGCCGATGGGCGAGGTCCGCGTCCGCGACCTGCGCACCGACGGCCTCACGGCCAAGCTCGTCACCAAGCCCGCCGTCGGCCGCGACCACGTCCTGCGCCATGTGCGGTCCCTGTACGTCACCGACGGCACGAGCCTGTGGACGACGGTCGCGGTGGAACGCCTCCCCGGCACGCCCTATCTGCTCGCCGGGCTGCCGTACGCCGCGGACGACGGCGACCGGGTGCGCCGTACCTCCGACGCCGAGGTCGTCGCCGCCGGTGAACTGCGGTTGACGCACCCCGAGTCGGAGGGTGTCGACCACTTCGACGCCCGTTCGCACCAGACCCAGGAGCAGGCGGCGTTCGCGCTCGCCGCCGACCCCCGGGGCTACGGCAACCCGGACGAGGGCTGGCGGCATCTGGTCTCGTCGACGGCCCTGGAGGCCGGGCCGGTGCCGGACGCGCCCGAGGACCTGCACGTCTTCGCGGTGCGCTACGGACCCGGCCGGCAGTTCCTGCCGACGTTCGAGCAGGGCCCCTCCGGCCTGACCGTCCGCACCGAGGCCTTCACGGCCGTCATCGGCGAGCCGGCCGGAGACGCCCACGGGGAACCGGAGTTGACGCTGCACGCGTGATCCGGAGGATCACCGCGAGTCTCCTCCTGCGGTGATCCTCCGGAGCGGCCTCAGCGGAACGCGGCCGCGTTCCGGCGCGCCCACTCCGCGAACGACCCCGGCGCCCGGCCCGTGACGCGCTCGACGTCGGGGCTGACCCGCTGCTCGACCGCCGTGGGTGCGCCGAGGACGTCGAGGGTGGTGTCGGCCACCGGCTCGGGCATGAACCGCAGCAGCCGCGCCCGGGCCTCGTCCCGGCCCAGCTCGACGAACCGGACCGGCTCGCCCACCGCCTCCCCGAGGGCCGCCGCCTGCTGACGGGGCGTCACGATCGCGGGGCCGGTCAACTCGTAGGCCTGGCCCGCGTGTCCGTCCTCGCGCAGGGCCACCGCGGCCACGGCCGCGATGTCGGCCGGGTCGACCGTGGGCAGCCCGGTGTCGCCGAACGGCGCGGCGACGGTGCGCTGTTCGCGTACGGACTCCGCCCACTGGAACGCGTTGGAGTGGAAACCGCCCGGTCGCAGCAGCGTCCAGTCCAGGCCCGACTGCCGTACGGCCTCCTCGATGGCACGGCCGGTGCCGCCGTGCGAGGCCGACTCCGGCCTGGTCAGCACGCCCAGCGAGGACAGCAGCACGATCCGCCGTACCCCGCCGGCCTTGGCCACGTCCAGCAGATGCGGCACGTCGAGCAGATGCGCGACGGGACCGCCGTCGTGCAGGAACAGCGCCTCCGCGCCGTCGAACACGGCCCTGAGACTCTCGGGGTCCGTCAACTCCGCCCGCCGCACCCGGACTCCGTCCGGCACCTCCCCCTCGGCGATCCGCCGGGACGTCGCCGTCACCCGGGCACCGGATGCGGCCAGATTCCGGACGAGCTCCCGGCCGACGTTCCCCGTCGCCCCCGTCACCACGATCATGAGCAACTCCCTTGTGAAACCGGCCTTGTCGCCGGTGAAGGGACGCTAACACCGTGGATATAGTAGGTACCTAGAGGAAAGTGACTACCTCGGAGGGATGCGGATGCGGGTCGCGGACACCGCCACGGAACCTGAACTCGCCTGCCCCATAGGCCCGGTCGTGGACATCGTGTTCAGTCGCTGGACCACGCCGATCCTGTGGAGCCTGCACGCCCACGGCCGGCAGCGCTTCGTCGAGCTGGAGCGGCGCATCACCAGGATCACGCCGAAGGTGCTGACCCAGCGGCTGCGCCAGCTGGAACGGGACGGGCTGGTCGTGCGGACGTACCACCCGGAAGTGCCGCCGCGCGTCGAGTACGAGATCAGCGAGCTGGGCCGCAGCCTCGCCCCGCTCTTCGCGCACCTGGCCGAGTGGTCGACCGAGCACCTCGGCGAGGTGGAGGAGGCCAGACAGGCCTACGACACCGCCTGACGCCCCGGTGTGTCGAGGGTGGCGACCGGCACGATCAGGTCCGCCCGGTCCCGGGTCGTCGCGACCAGCTCGGCGTTGCGCTGGTCCGTGCGCAGCACCCAGGCCACGGCCTCCTCGTGCCCCTTGCCGAACTCCTCGTGCCGGGCCACCAGGCGCCGGATCCGCTCGCCCTCCTCCAGCTCGCAGAACCACACCTCGTCCAGCTGCTCCCGCACCCGCGGCCACGCGCCCGTGCCCAGCAGCAGATAGTTCCCCTCGGTCACCACCAGCCGGGCGGACGGCGGCACCGGTACCGCCCCGGCGACCGGCTGCTCCAGCACCCGCTCGAAGCCGGGCGCGTACACGACGTCGTCGCCGTCCTCCTCGGCGCGCAACCGCCGCAGCAGCGCCGCGTAGCCCGCCGCGTCGAAGGTGGGAGGGGCGCCCTTGCGGTCCCGCAGCCCCAGCCGGTCCAGTTCGACGTCGGCCAGATGGAAACCGTCCATGGGGACATGCGCCACCCACGGCTCGCCGCCGGCGTTCAGCTCGCGCACCAGCGTCTCGGCGAGCGTCGTCTTGCCCGCGCCGGGGCTGCCCGCGATGCCGAGGATCGCGCGCCGGTCGCCCCGCGCGAGGGAGCGGGCGCGAACGAGCAGGTCGTCGAATGTCAGCGGCACACTGGAGAGTGTGCCACCCGGTCATGCGCCGACCATGGCCCGGGACGCAGGGAGAGGGGGACGTAGGAGGGAGCCGCCACCGTGTCCGAGGAGACCGACGAGACCGCCGTGACCGACGACGCCGCGCAGATCCGCGCGCTGATCACGAAGTGGGCCGACGCCGTCCACCGGGGCGACCTCGACGGCGTCGTCGCCGACCATGCCGAGGACCTCGTCATGTACGACGTACCGGCGCCCCACCACGGCATCCACGGTCTCGCGGCCTACCGCGCCGCCTGGCCGCCGTTCTTCGCCTGGCAGGCGCAGGGCGCCTGCTTCGACATCGACACCCTCGACGTCACCGCCGGCCCCGACGTCGCCTGGGCCCACGCCCTGCTGCGCTGCGCGACCCCCGAGGAACTCGCCGAACGCCCCACCCTGCGGCTGCGGCTGACCTTCGGTCTGCGCAAGGAGAACGGGCGCTGGCTCGTCGCGCACGAGCATCACTCGTTCCCCCACGACTGACCCGCCCCATCCGGAACCCCAACCATATGACCGATCGTCATACAGGTGGACGAACATCGCGCTGCGCACGGCGCGGCTGCGGGTTAATTTGTCCCTGTTTCTGTTCTTTTTACGGCTCCTGACCAGGGCCGAACGCCTCCGTGGCATCGACGGGGTAAGGGGTGGACGATGGCGCACGGCATGAATGCCCTGCTCGCCGAAGGACGACGGAGTGACAGGGTGACCGTGCCCGTCACGTTCCGGCTCTGGCGGGGCGACGCGCTGCTCGCGGCCGTCGCCGGGGTCTTCGTCCTCGCGCAACTGCTGCTCGTACGGCCGGGAATGGGCCTCGGCTGGGACGAGGCGGTGTACGTCAGCCAGGTCGGCTCCGGCGCGCCGCCCGCCTTCTTCAGTGCCCCGCGCGCCCGCGGCGTCTCCCTGCTGGTGGCGCCGATCGCCTCCTGGTCGACGTCCACGGAACTGCTGCGCGTGTACCTCGCCGTGCTCTCCGGACTCGGCCTCTACCTCGGCCTGCGGGTGTGGCACGGACTGTTCCGGTTCCGCGTCCTGGCGGGCGCGGGGGCGCTGTTCGCCTCCCTGTGGGTGACGCTCTTCTACGGCCCGCAGGCCATGCCCAACTACTGGGTCGCCATCGGCGCGCTCATCGCCGTGGGCAGCTTCCTGAAGGGCCGCGTGTGGGGTGTCCTGGCCGGCGCCGCCCTCATGGCGTGGATGCGGCCCACGGACGCGGTGTGGGTGACGGTGCCCCTGGTCGTGTTCGCGGTCGCGGCCCGGCGGTGGCGGCCGCTCGCCGCGCTCGTCACGGGGCTCGCCCTCGGCGCGGTGCAGTGGATCATCGAGGCGTACGTCTCCTTCGGCGGCCTGGGCGAGCGGCTGCACGAGGCCTCCCGCATCCAGGGCGGCCTCGGCTGGAACATGGCCGTCGACGACCAGCTGCGCAGCCTGGCGGGGCGCGCGCTGTGCCGGCCGTGCACCGGATCGATGCCGAATCCGCTGGTCACCGCGTGGTGGTACGTCCTTCCGGTGATCGCGGTGCTCGGGCTCGTCATCGCCGTCCGCGCGGGCCGCACCGAGCGCACCCTGGTACCGCTCGCCTGTGCCGTCACGGCGGCCGTCCCGTACCTTTTCATGATCGGGTACGCCGCACCGCGCTTCCTGCTGCCCGCCTACGCGCTGCTCGCCCTGCCGGTCGCCGACGCGCTGTTCCACCTGGCCACCAGGCCGAACGGCACCTGGCGTCCCGTGGCCGCGACCGTGCTGGCCCTCGGCCTCACCCTGCATCTGGCCGTCCAGCTGAGCGTCCTGCACCGCACGGTCTCCAACTCCACCGCCTCCCGGCAGGGATGGGAGCGCACCGCGGCCGAACTGCACCGCCTCGGCGTCAGCCCGCCGTGTCTGCTCACCGGGCACGAGGCCATCCCCGTCGCCTACTACACGGGCTGCTCCTCCGCGGCGACCGGCGGCCACAACGCCAACTCCACCGCGGCCGAGATCCGCGACACGGCCCGCCACATCCCGGTCGCCTACCTCACCGCACCGGACGGCGCCACGGCCCGGTACGCCCGCCACTGGACGCCGTACCAGACGGACGGGGTACTGGTACGACTGGCACCGCCGGGCCCGGCCGGTGATGGCAAATGACGCCCGTGCCGGTCGGGGCCGGTGAGTGGTGGCGGATGGCGTCCGTGCCGGTCACGGCTGGCGAGCGGTGGCGAGTGATGCCCGTGCCGGTCGGGGCCGGCGGGTGGTGGCGGATGGCGTCCGTGCCGGTCACGGCCGGAGGTTGGTGGCGGATGGTGTCCGTGCCGGTCCGGTCCGGAGGGCGGTGGCGAGTGACGTCCGTGCCGGTCGGGGCCGGTGCGGGGCTCGTGCGGTCGGCGTCTCCGGGTTCCGTCGGTGGTGTGCGGTGACGTCCGGTCCGGTCGTCGTCAGCCCTTCTCGAAGACGCGTCTACGGGCAGACCGTCGTCACCCTCGCCGTCCTGGTCGGCATCGCCTGTCTGGCCCGGCGGCACTGGCCGATGCTGGAACGCGGGGCCGTGCGGCTCGCCGTCGCCGACCAGGGCTGGCTGCTGGTGGGCGCGGTCGCCGCCGCCGCGACCTGGGTGTGTGCCGCGCTGGCCCAACAGGGCGCGGTCGTACCGCGGTTGCCCCAAGGGCGCCTGGTGGCCGCGCAGTTCGCCGCCGGCGCCGCCAACCACCTGCTGCCCGCCGGGCTCGGCGCCGGTGCGGTGAACCTCCGTTTCCTGATGCGCTGCGGTCTGACCGCGGGGCGCGCCGTGAGCGCCCTCGCCGTGAAGGGGGCCGCCGCCGCGGTCGTCCGGGTGGTCCTGACCGTCACCCTCGTGGCGGCCTGCCCCGGCATGCTGCGGATGCCGCTGCCGCACCTCGCGGTCCTCGCCGCCCTGTGCGCCGCCGTCGTGTGCGTGGCCCTCCTGCTGGCCTGGTCCCGGTGCCGGCGCGCGCTCGCGACCGTCCTCGCGGACATCAGGGCCGTACACGCCAACCCGCCCCGGGCGGCGGCGCTTTGGGGCGGCCAGCTGGCCTTCGCCGCCCTGCACGCCCTCGTCCTGATCGCCGTCTCCCAGGCCGTCGCCCTCTCCCTGGCCCCGGCCCGAGTGGCCCTCCTTTACATCGCCGCCAGCAGCGCCGCCGCGCTGTTGCCCACGCCCGGCGGCCTCGGTTCGCTCGACGCCGCCCTCGCCTTCGCCCTCACGGCGAGCGGCGCCCCGGGCGCGGCCGCCGCCTCCGCGGTCCTCGGCTACCGCCTGCTGACGGTGTGGCTGCCGCTGATCCCGGGGCTGGTGGTCCTGGCCGTACTGGTACGCCGCAAAGCCCTCTGAACCCCACCGGCACAACCCTTTCGGCCCGACCGGTCCGAGCCCAACCCGTGTTTCCGCCCACGGCACTTCAGGTAGGACTCGTTTGTCGGCCCGGAGACCACCAGGGGGGAACACGATGACGGCGAGTGAGCAAGGCGGGCGGCTGGGGGAGGAGTTCTTCACTCCAGGGACCTCGTCCTTCACCGAGTTCCTGACCGCCCACCGCCCGGACCTGCTGCCCACCCGCAAGCCGTTCCCGGACCACGTCCGTGCCGCCCCCGACCGCTTCCCGCACGGCACCACCGTGCTGGCCCTCGCCTACCGCGACGGCGTGCTCATCGCGGGCGACCGCAGGGCCACGATGGGCAACCTCATCGCCCAGCGCGACCTGGAGAAGGTGCACCCCGCCGACGACCACACGGCCGTCGCCTTCGCGGGCACTGTCGGTCTCGCCCTCGACATGGTGAAGCTGTACCAGGTCGAGCTGACGCACTTCGAGAAGATCGAGGGCATCCCCATGACCCTCAACGCCAAGGCCCGGCGGCTGGCGGGCATGATCCGGCAGAACCTCGGCCAGGCCATGCAGGGCCTCGCGGTCGTACCGCTGCTCACCGGGTACGACGACGCGGCGCCCGAGGGTGAACGGGGCCGCATCTTCAGCTTCGACGTCGCCGGGGGCCTGTACGAGAAGCAGGACTTCCACGCCGAGGGGTCCGGTTCGCCGTACGCCCGGGGCGCGCTGAAGAAGCTGTTCCGGCGGGGCATGTCCCGGCGCGATGCCGCGCTCGCCGCCCTCCAGGCGCTGTACGACGCGGCCGACGACGACTCCGCGACCGGCGGCCCCGACATCGGCCGCCGCATCTTCCCGATCGTGTCGGTCATCACCGAGGACGGCTTCGAGCGGCTGGCGGAGCCGGAGACGGAGGAGCTCAGCCGGGAGATGGTGGAGCAGCGCCGGTCCCGCCCGGACGGCCCCAACGCGACACCCTGACCCCTGCCACCACGCTCTTTCCCCTCCCGTGGGGAAGATCTGCCACGGCCTTTACTGCACATGAGTTGCAGTTACCGGAGGATGGCACAAGGCTGCTTGTCGCGGCCGCTTCACCGAACGAAAGATCCTCCCGATGCCGGTCGCCCCTGACTCCGCTCCGCCCCTCCCCGCCTCGGCCACCGGAAACACCGGGGCATGGCAGCGCGTCCGCGGCTCCATGACGCGTGAGGAGTGGATCAGGGTCGGGGGGATGGCCGCGTTCATCCTCGCCCTGCACGTCATCGGCTGGTTCACCCTGGTCGTCCTCGTGGCGCCCGAGCACTACAGCGTCGGCACGAAGTCCTTCGGCATCGGCATCGGCGTCACCGCGTACACGCTCGGCATGCGGCACGCGTTCGACGCCGACCACATCGCCGCGATCGACAACACCACCCGCAAGCTGATGGGGGAGGGGAAGCGGCCGCTGTCGGTCGGCTTCTGGTTCTCGCTGGGCCACTCCAGCGTCGTCTTCGGCCTGACCTTCCTGCTCTCGCTGGGCGTGAAGGCCCTCGCGGGCCCGGTCCGCGACGACGACTCCTCGCTGCACGACGTCACGGGCCTGATCGGTACGACGGTCTCCGGGACCTTCCTGTACGTCATCGCCGGCATCAACCTCGTGATCCTGGCCGGGATCTGGAAGGTGTTCCGCCGGATGCGCTCGGGAGACTTCGACGAGGCCGCTCTGGAGGAGCACCTGAACAACCGGGGCTTCATGAACCGGCTCCTGGGCCGTGTGATGGGGTCGGTCACCAAGCCGTGGCAGATGTACCCGCTCGGCCTCCTCTTCGGCCTCGGTTTCGACACCGCCACCGAGGTCGCCCTGCTCGTGCTGGCCGGCTCGGGCGCCGCTTCCGGACTGCCCTGGTACGCGATCCTGTGCCTGCCCGTGCTGTTCGCGGCCGGCATGTCCCTGCTGGACACGATCGACGGCACGTTCATGAACTTCGCCTACGGCTGGGCCTTCTCCCAGCCGGTCCGCAAGGTCTACTACAACCTCACCATCACCGGCCTGTCCGTCGCCGTCGCCCTGCTCATCGGCACGGTCGAACTCCTCGGCCTGCTCGCCGAGAAGCTCGACCTGCACGGCCCGTTCTGGACCTGGATCGCCGGCCTCGACCTCAACACCCTCGGCTTCGCCGTCGTAGGCCTGTTCGTGCTGACCTGGATCGTCGCGCTGGTGGTGTGGAAGGCCGGCCGGATCGAGGAGAAGTGGACGGCGGACCTGGCCGACTGACCCCGCTCACGGCCGAAGTTCCTTGCGCCACTTGAGGATCTGTTTCTCCGGATCTCCCGTGTACGACCACGGGGTACGTGTGGCGAGGGCGCCCTGGACGCGCAGCAGCGGGCCCGCGATGTCCGTCAGGCCCGCGTAACAGGCAGCGTGGGTCAGGTAGTTGAGGTCGCGCAGTTCGCCGGGGGCGACGCCCCGCGGGCGGTCGGCGAACCAGCGCTGCCAGGTGCGGCGTACGTCGCTGACGGCGCCGTCGTGGGTCCAGTGCTCGGCGAGGCCGACCGCGGACCGGCGCCCCTGGGCCGCGTCCAGCGCGTAGCGGTACTCCTCCACGCGGGCGTACTGGACGAGGACCGGCAGCGCACATCCCGGCGGTGCCACCCCGGCGGCGTCGCGGGCGAAGTCGTACATCAGGCCGTGCGTGCCGTGCCAGCGGGACGAGTAGTAGTGGAGTATCTGGAGGTGGCCCTCCACGCTGTACGGGTCGCGGCGGTGCAACTCGTCCCACCAGCGCGCCAGTTCCTGTCTGCGCACCCCGGACGGATAGAGCCGGGCGACGGAGATCAGGGAGATCCACGGCGTCGGATCGTCGAGGTAGGCGTCGGCGGCCTGGAGGCAGGCGAGCACGGCGGTGTCGATGCGCTGCTGGTCGATCGGCACGCCACGGCCCGCGGCGATCGCCAGGTTGAACGCCCGGGCCGTCTCCGTCGCCGCCCGCAGCACCAGCGCGTCGGCGCTGTGCGGTTCGGCGGCCAGCCAGGACTCGGACGTCGAACTGCTCGCGCAGGCCTGCGCGAGCAGCCGGACGCGGTGGCCGCGGCTGAGCCAGTCCGGGCCGGTCGCGCGCAGCAGCTCTCGCAGTCCCTGCCAGCGGCCGATGACGATGTCGTGGCGGGCGTCGGTGAGGGCCCTGTCGCCGCAGTCGGGGTCGAAGTCGAGGGTGAAGCGGTCTCGCGCCATTACCGGCTCCCTCAGAAGTCGGTGGGGAGACCCTCGTGGGCACGGGACTGCGCGACCACGAGGCGGTCGGGGACGTAGTCCGTCTCGACGGTGCGCGTGGCGTCGAGTGCGGCGGGCCGGTAGTAGTCGCTGCCCTGTCGCCAGTACCAGAGCATCGGCAGCAGTCCGACGGCGAGACCGCCGATGCCGATGGTGATCGCGGCGGCGCTCAGCTCGCTCAGCGACTCCACGAAGACCCAGAACATGAACACGGCGCCCAGCAGCGGCCACAGGCCGCCGAGCAGGAAGTGGGCGGCCGATCTCAGCAGCGTCTTGCGGTAGGCGACGACCGCCGCGAGGCCCGCGAGCCCGTAGTACACGGCGATCTGGAGGCCGATCGCCGAGATCGCGTCGGAGAGGATGTCGCCCACCGTGCCCAGCAGGTTGGAGGCGATCAGCATCACCAGCGCCACCACGCCGACCACGCCGATGGCCACCGACGGCGTGTTCCAGCTGCGGTGCACCTTGCCGAGCGCGGACGGCATCGTACGGTCGCGGCCCATCGCGAACAGCGAGCGCGTGACCTGGATGAGGGTGGTCTCCAGTGTGGCGATGGTCGACAGCATCACCGCGACGATCAGCAGCTTGCCGCCCCAGCCCGGCCAGATCTCCTCGCCCAGCACGGCCAGCACATTGGCGTCGTTCTCCTCGATCTGCCGCGACGACAGCACCACGTTCACGGCGATGGTGAACGCCTCGAACAGCAGGAAGACGACGCCCACTCCGATCAGGCCCGCGAGTCCGGTCGTACGACGGCTGTTGCGGGTCTCCTCGGAGAGGTTGCTGGTGACATCCCAACCCCAGTAGTAGAAGGCGGCGATGAGCGCCCCGGACGCGAAGCCGGAGACCCCGTCGAACTGGCCGAAGCCGAACCAGGACCAGTCGAAGGCGCGGGCGTTGTCCGAGTGGAAGAGGGCCAGCACCGCGAACAGGGCGAGTATCGCGAGTTCGATGCCGGACATGAGCAACTGGGCGCGGACGGTGAGCCGGGCGCCGCCGAGCACCACCAGCAGCATCACCACGAACCAGCCCGCGCCGACCAGCGTCGACAGCGCGGTGTTGTCGGCGAGTCCCTCGTCGAACAGGGCCAGCGTCATCGATCCCGCGGGCAGCGAGCCGGCCACCATGAAGAGGGTCGCCGACACCACCAGCGCCCAGCCGCTGAGAAAGCCCAGGAACGGGTGGAGAGTTCGGCCCACCCACGAGTAACTGGCGCCCGCGTTCACGTCGATACGGCTGAGCCGGCTGAACGCCAGGGCGATGCCCAGCATGGGGACCGCGCAGTACAGGAGGGCGGCCGGGCTGGCGAGGCCCACCGCACCGACGAGGACGGCGGTGGTGGCGGCGATCGAGTACGCCGGGGCGCTGCCCGCGACGGCCATCACCACCGTGTCGAAGGTTCCGAGGGCGCCTGCTTGCAGCCCTCTGCCCCTGTTGTTGCTCATGACTTGCTGCTTTCCGTCGTGCACGACGCGGGGGCGACCAGGACCCCGACGGCGTAGGGGGGTGGGGGGTGGAACCCGCCTCCCACGGCGAGGGATGGCCTCGGGCAAGGGGCGGCACAAAGGGGGGCGGCAGACACCGTTCAGCACTGCGTCGGCAGACGGTCACACCGTGTGTGCGAGTGATGATAGCCCTACCCGTCGGCCTTTCAAGATTGGCCGGAGGGGAATCTCCCGCTTCCAACTCCGCCGCAGGTCAGGAGCGTTGCCCGGGGCGGAGCCGGAGGCTGCGGTCAGTCGCCGATGCGGTCGATCTGGCGGAGCTTGTTGGTGGCGTCCAGGGCGGCGACCTTGTAGGACTCCGCGAGCGTCGGGTAGTTGAACACCGCGTCGACGAGATAGTCGACCGTGCCGCCGCAGCCCATCACGGACTGGCCGATGTGGATGAGCTCGGTGGCGCCCGTCCCGAAGCAGTGCACGCCGAGCAGGGTGCGGTCCGCGGGGGACACCAGCAGCTTCAGCATGCCGTGCGAGTCGCCGATGATCTGCCCGCGGGCCAGCTCCCGATAACGGGAGATACCGACCTCGAACGGCACGCTGTCCTCGGTGAGTTGGTCCTCCGTCCGGCCCACGAAGCTGATCTCGGGAATGGTGTAGATGCCGATGGGCTGGAGGTGGTGCATCCGCCCGACCGGCTCCCCGAAGGCGTGGTACGCGGCCGAGCGGCCCTGCTCCATCGACGTCGCGGCCAGCGCCGGGAAGCCGATGACATCGCCGACGGCGTAGATGTGCGGCACCTCGGTGCGGTAGAACTCGTCGACCGTGATCCGGCCGCGCCGGTCCGCCGACAGACCGGCCTTGTCCAGGTCGAGGTCGTCGGTGAGGCCCTGCCGGCCCGCCGAGTACATCACGGCGTCGGCGGGGATCTTCTTGCCGCTCTCCAGGATCGTCAGCGTGCCGCGCGGATGCCGCTCCACCGCGGCCACCGTCTCCCCGAACCGGAAGGTCACGGCGAGGTCCCGCAGGTGGTACTTGAGCGACTCGATCACCTCGACGTCGCACAGGTCGAGCATCCCGGCGCGCTTCTCCACCACGGTGACCTTGCTGCCGAGCGCGGCGAACATCGACGCGTACTCCATGCCGATGACGCCCGCACCGACGATGACCATCGAGCGCGGCACGTGCTCCAGGGCGAGGACGTTGTCGGAGTCCATGATGGTGCGCCCGTCGAACTCGACACTGTCCGGCCGGGCCGGCCGGGTGCCGGTGGCGATGACGATGTGCTCGGCGCTCAGCAGACGTTCGTGACCGGTCACCTCGCGCAGGGCGACGGTGTGGGCGTCGACGAAACGGCCGGTTCCGGCGTAGAGGGAGACATGGTTGCGGGAGAGCTGGCTGCGGATGACGTCCACCTCGCGGCTGACCACGTGCTGGGTGCGGGCGGTCAGATCGGCGACGGTGATGTCCTCCTTCAGCCGGTAGCTCTGCCCGTACAGATCGCGCTGGGTGAGACCGGTGAGGTACAGCACCGCCTCGCGCAGGGTCTTGGAGGGAATGGTGCCGGTGTGGATGGAGACCCCGCCGACCATGTCGGGGCGGTCGACGACGGCCACCCGGCGGCCCAGTTTGGCCGCGGCGATGGCGGCCTTCTGGCCACCCGGGCCGGATCCGATGACGAGCAGGTCAAAGTCGAAGTCGGGCACCCTCAGGAGTGTGACAGTTCAACGGCCCGCTCCGGAAGAGCGGACAACTCCCTGGCGCTGATGATCAGTTGAGCGGCGGGGTGCCGAGTCCGCCGCGCGGCGCGACAATGCCGTCATGGGCCATCGACTCGACGACGTGAGCGCCCCCGCCCGGCTGGCCGCCCCCGACGAGGGCATCGGCCGGGACGAACTCGCCCTCGCGACCCGCAACCACGGACTCCCGCTGGAAGCCCTCCGCTACGACATCACCCCGCCGGGCCTGCACTACGTACTGACGCACTACGACATCCCGTACGTCCCCGACGACACGGAGTGGCAGCTCACCGTCGGCGGCCTGGTCCGCCGCCCGCTCCGCCTCACCCCCGCCGACCTGCGGGCGTTCCCGCGGGTCACCACCCGGGTGACGCTGGAGTGCGCGGGCAACGGCCGGGCCCTGCTGACGCCCCGCCCGGTCAGCCAGCCCTGGCTGGTCGAAGCCGTCGGCACCGCCGACTGGACCGGAGTGCCGCTGCGGCTGCTCCTGGAAGAGGCCGGCGTCGAACCGGGCGCCGTGGACGTGGTGTTCACCGGTGCGGACCACGGCGTGGAGCGCGGCGTCGAGCAGGACTACCAACGCGCCCTGCCGATCGGTACGGCCACCGGCACCGAGCCGGAGGTGCTGGTGGCGTACGCGATGAACGGCGCCCCGCTGCCACCGCAGCACGGCCGCCCACTGCGCCTGGTCGTGCCCGGCTGGTACGGCATGGCGCACGTGAAGTGGCTGCGCGAGGTCACCGTCACCGACACCGCGTTCGAGGGATTCCAGCAGTCCGTCGCCTACCGGCTGCGCCAGCACCCCGGCGACGCGGGCGAACCCGTCACCCGGATCGTGCCGCGCGCCCTGCTGGTGCCGCCGGGGTTCCCGGACTTCATGTCCCGGACCCGCGTGGTCCGGCCCGGTCCGCTGCCGCTGGAAGGACGCGCCTGGTCGGGGCGGGCGCCCGTGACCCGCGTCGAGGTGAGCGCGGACGCCGGCCGGACCTGGCAGGAGGCCGAACTGGAGCCGGCCGCAGGACACCGCTGGGCCTGGCGCCACTGGCGCTCCACCTGGACGGCGACACCGGGCGAGCACACGCTGACCGCGCGGGCCACCGACGCGGACGGCCACACCCAGCCACTGGCCCAGCCGTGGAACCGCGGCGGCTTCGCCGTCAACCTCGTCCAGCGGGTGCCGGTCCGCTGCCTCGACGAGGACGCGCACGGCTGAAGGGCCCGACGCGGGCCGGGCCCGGAAGGTCGTACGGCTACGGCAGCAGCTTCTCCAGCGCGGCCGGCCCCTCGGACTCCAGCTTGCGCCTCGCCCACTCCAGGTTGCGCGGGGTCAGGTCGCGACCGGCGGCGAGCACCACGTCCTCGGCGGACACCTCGGTACCGGTCCGGGTGTGCAGCAGGTCGTCGGGGGTGGCGCGGTCCTCGGAGGGCCCGGCCGCTTCGGGCTGTGACGTCGGCATGATGTGTGCTCCTCGGGTCGTCGTCGGGTCCGATATCACCATTCACCCGGGGAGCGCCGTCTGCATCCGGAGAGACCCAGCCCCGGGTGCCGACGGGATCGCGCGGGCGTCTAATGGGGGTAGCGAGCAAAGGCGAACGCCATGGCACCCACCCGCAGCACGCCAGGGGACGGGGGGCCCGCCGCCACCGGGGGACTGCGGCGGCTGGGACAGTGGTGCGCCCGCCATTTCGTGATCGTCCTCGTCGCCTGGCTCGTCGCGATCGTCGCCCTCCAGGTCCTCAACCGGTCCGTCGGCGGCGAGTACGAGGACAACTTCTCCCTTCCGGACGTGCAGTCGCAGCAAGGTCTGGACGTCCTGAAGAAGCACGACCCGGCCGCGGGCGGCTACAGCAGCCAGATCGTCGTGCACGACGCGCAGAAGCCGCTGACCTCGCTGGACTCCCAGATGTCCACGACGGTCGGTGATCTGCAGAAGCTGCCGCACGTCCTGGCCGTCCAGAACCCCCTGACCGTCTCCACCTCGCCGGTCGGACCGCTGTCGAAGGACGCGAAGACGGCGTACGTCACCGTCCGCTTCGCCGTCCAGCCCTCCACCCTCGGCGACGACTACCTCCACGGCGTGGACAGCGCGGTGCACCCGCTGCGGGCCGCCGGCGCCGACGTCGAGTACGGCGGACCGCTCGGCGAACTGGCGCGGCCCGCCGCCGACGACCGGGTGAGCGAACTGATCGGCTTCGCGGTCGCGATCGTCGTCCTGCTCATCGGCTTCGGCAGCGTGATCGCCGCCGGACTGCCCCTGGTGACGGCGCTGCTCAGCGCGATCGGCGGGCTGGCCTGTCTGGGGCTGCTCGCCGCCGCGTTCACCTTCGCCACCGTCTCGCCGACCCTGGCCACGATGATCGGACTCGGGGTCGGCATCGACTACGCCCTGTTCCAGATCACCCGGCACCGGCAGAACCTCATGGACGGCGCCGACCCGGTGACCTCCGCGGGCCGCGCCAACGCCACCAGCGGCCGCGCGGTGCTCGTCTCCGGCTGCACGGTCATCGTCGCCCTGGCGGGCCTGTCCGCGTCCGGCGTGACCTTCATCAGCAAACTGGGCCTGGCCGCCGCCGTGACGGTCGTCTCCGCGGTGCTCGGCGCGCTCACACTGGTGCCCGCCCTGCTCGGGCTGATCGGCACCCGCATCGACCGCTACCGGGTGCGCCGTCCCGTCGCCGAGACCGACGCCGCCGCCGGGGAGACCCCGCAGGGCACCTGGCACCGCTACGCCCAGCGCGTCGAACACCATCCGCTGCGCTATCTGGCCGCGGGCGTGGTGACGGTGGCCGTCCTCGCCATCCCGGTGTTCTCGATCCAGCTCGGCCACATCGGCGACGGCGCCGACCCGACCTCCTTCACCGACCGGCGCGCCTACGACCTGATGACGGACGCGTTCGGCCCCGGATCCAACGGCCCGCTGACCATCGTCGTCGACCAGACCTCCGTACCGTCCTCGCAGCGCTCCGCCCTCGCCACCCAGGCCGGGAAGACCCTCGACGGGGTCTCCGGGGCGTCCTTCGTCACCCCGCTCACCCCCACCAAGGACGGCGACGTCCTCATCGGCACGGTCTACTCGAAGGAGTCACCGCAGAGCGCCGCCACCACGGACCTGACGAACCGTCTCATCGACGACACCCTGCCCGCCGCGGTCTCCGGCACCGACGCCCAGGGATACGTCACCGGCACCACGGCGGCCCAGGTCGACTTCCGCGACATCGTCGCGAGCCGGCTCCCGCTGATCATCGGCGTGGTGGTCGCCCTGGCCTTCCTCATCATCCTCGCCGTGTTCCGCGGCCTGCTCGTCGCCCTCAAGGCCGCCGTCCTCAACGTCCTGTCGATCGCGGCCTCCTACGGTGTCGTCGTCGCCGTCTTCCAGTGGGGCTGGGGCGGGCCCGCGCTCGGCGTCTCGGGCAAGGTGCCCATCGAGAGCTATGTGCCCATGATGATGTTCGCGATCATCTTCGGGCTGAGCATGGACTACGAGATCTTCCTGCTGTCCCGCGTCCACGAGGCCTGGCTGCGCACGGGGGACGCCAAGGCGTCGGTCGCGCACGCGCTGGAGATCACCGCGCGGGTCATCACCTGCGCGGCGCTGATCATGGTGAGCGTGTTCGCCGCGTTCATCGTCAGCGACAACATCGTGGTCAAGATGCTCGGGTTGGGCCTCGCGGTGAGCGTGTTGATCGACGCGACCGTGGTGCGGCTGCTGATGGTGCCGGCCGTGATGACACTGCTCGGCCCGCACGCCTGGTGGACACCCCGGTGGCTGGACCGGATGCTGCCGCACATCGACGCCGAGGGGGAGCAGGAGCCGGCCGAGGAGCGGCCCAGGGTCATGCAGGGCTGAGGACGAGCATCGTCACGTCGTCGACAGCGGTCCCGCAGTGGCCGGTCAGATCCCGCCACACGCGCTCCACCAGGACCGCCGGCTCCAGATCCAGGAAGCCGGTGAGCCGCTCGGTGAGCGGATAGAACGCCCCGCCCGCGTTCCTGGCCTCGGTGACCCCGTCGGACGCCAGGAAGAGCCGGTCACCGCTCAGCAGCGGCAGGGTGAGCCCGGCCGGAGACCCGGCGTCGCCCAGCCCCAGCCCCAACGGCACGCCCGCCGCCACCTCCAGCTCGACGGCCCGTCCCTCGCGCAACAGCACGGGTGCCGGATGCCCGCACACCACGATCCGTACGGACCGGGCGTCGGCGGCGAAGTCCAGCAGTGCGGCGGTCGCGAACAGCTCGGCGTGCGGCACGTCCGCCGAGTCCACCACCAGCCGGCGATCGAGGCGCGCCGCCACCGACTCCGGGTCCGGCTCGTCCAGCACCGCCTCCCGGAACGCACCCAGCAGCGAGGCGACGGTGGCGACGGCCGCCAGCCCGTGCCCCTGGACGTCTCCCATGACCACCCGCACGCCGTGCGGCCCCCGGCGTACGTCGAAGAAGTCGCCGCCGACGAGCGTGCCGCGCTGAGCCGCCCGGTACAGCCCCGCACACCCCACGGACCCCACCCGCGCGGGCAACGGCGGTACGACCGCCCGCTGCGCCGCCTCGGCCACCGCCCGCTCGGTGACCAGCTGGGCGTCACGGTGGCTGCGGACGTAGGACACGACCACGCTCAGTGCCGCGACGAAGCCCACGGTGAGCAGGTCGGCGTTTCCGGGGTCGTCGAGCCGGAACGCCGGCGCGACCAGCACGGCGACGACGAGGCCACCGAGGACCGCCGTCGCCGCGGGCCCGTACGACAGCACGGCCAACGGGGGGATCGCGCCCAGCAGAAAGCCGATGTCCAGCGGCTCGGGGCTCGCCAGGGTCGCCCCGCACACCCCCGCCAGCAGCGCGACAGGCAACACCCGCACCCACCTGGGCGGCGGCGCCCCGCGCAACCAGCCCTCCTGCTCCACCTCCCGCTCCTTACCCACGCCTCCACGGTCCTCCGTACGGGGGTGGGACGCACGCCGAGGCGGGAGGGGCGGCGGGGGCGTGTGGCCGCGTAAGCCGGTCCTGGTGGTCGGGCGGCGGGGGCGTGTGGCCGCGTAAGCCGGTCCTTGTGGTCGGGCGGCGGGGGCGTGTGGCGCGCATGCAGGCCCTTGTGGCCGGGCGGCAGGGGCGTGTGGCGCGTACGCAGGCCCTCGCGGTCGGGCGGCAGGGATGTGTGGCGCGCACGCGGGCCCTTGTGGTCGGGCGGCGGGGCATGTGGCGCGCACGCGGGCCCTTGTGGTCCGGCGGCAGGGGTGGCCGGCGCGTGATCCGGCTCCGGTGGGCGTCAGGACGCCGGGCGCTCCGTGGTCCGGGGATGGAGCCGGAACACCTGGACGACGGCCCTGGCGTGCAGGGAGTCCAGGGTCCGGATCTGCTGCTCCGCCCTGCGCAGCAGCTGTTCGAGCCGGTCGGCGTCCAGGCGTGGCTCCAGCGCCGACACCGGCAGCAGCGCGCGCCAGAGCGACGCCTTGCCCTGCGCACCCAGCCGCAGGGCCTCCAGCTCGACCAGCACGGCGAGGCCGGAGCGGCGCAGCAGCCGGCCGTTGGGCTTCACCCGCGCGATCCGTTCCGCCAGCCAGGCGAGGCCCCGTTTGTAGCGCCGCACGGGAATGTCGAGGTCCCTGAGCAGTGCGGCCAACGCCCGGCGGTCCTGGGCGATCTCCGTCGCCAGTTTGTCCAGGTCGTTGCCGTACGCCGACGCGTGATGCTCCTGGGCCATGCGGCGGACGAGCGCCGTACCGCTCGTGGCGCCGGCCAGATGATCGTTGAGGTAGACGCCCAGCCTCCTGTGCCGCGCCGGGCCGTCGACGGAATTCCCTGTCGGCACGTTCATGGTGTCCCTCCCGGGCCTGGATTTCTCCGACCGTCACCGAGTGCCCCTCTCGCCCTTGAACACGAGCCGCGATCCCGGCGAACGGCGAGCGGCACGGAAAAACCGCTGGCGTGTTGCCCGTTGGATCTTCTAGCGTGTCCTCGTCACGCCCCAGGACCCGACGGAAGGAGGCGAGTGCCATGCAGTCCACCGACATCCAGCGCTCCCTTCCCGTTGCCCCGGGCGTGCACGTCTGAGTTCCCGGGAGCGCTGCACGCAGCCTGTATCCCGGAGGAACCCATGACCGGTCTGGTCATCCGCGCGCTCGACGAGAGCACCGCCCACGAATTCGACACGCTTCCCGACCCCCTCGGCGTGCGCGCCGCGCACCCGCTGACCCGGCACCGCCCCGACTGGCAGCGGATCGCCCTGCGCGACGGCCGGATCGTCGCCCGCGCCGCCTGGTGGGGTGGCCCCGACGACACCGAGCCGCTCTGCGTCGACCGCCTCGACCTGGCCGAGGGGGAGACCGAGGCGGCGGCGGAACTGCTGCGCACGGCGCCCTGGCGCGTCGACATCGACTTCAGCCTGCCGCCCGGCTGGCGCGAGGACCCGGCCCTGCGCCCCGCCGTCGAGGCCCGCTTCGACGCCGCGCGCGCCGCCGGGTACGAACTCCTCGTAGAGCGCTTCCACTACCGCTGGACCCCCGACTGCGGCCTGCCCGAGCGGACCGGCCGCCTCATCTACGGCCCCGAGCCCGACGACGCCGTCTTCTTCGACGCCCTGCGCCGCATCCACTCCGTCACCCTCGACGCGCACAGCGCGAAGGCCGCCGAGGAAGGAGGCCTCGACCGAGCGGCCCAGGAGGAACTGGACTTCTTCCGCTGGTGTCCCTCCCCGCGCGAGTGGTGGCAGGTCGCCCGCACACCGGACGGCGAGCTGGCCGGCATCCACATCCCCGCCCGCAACCACCAGGCCCCGATCGTCGCCTTCATCGGCGTCGTCCCGGAACAGCGCGGCCACGGCTACGCCTACGACCTGCTGACGGAGTGCACCCACTATCTCGTCGAGCAGAGCGCCGAGTACATCGTCGCGGCGACCGACCAGGGCAACTTCCCCATGGCCGCGCACTTCGCCAAGGCCGGCTATCCCGTGACCCGGGAGCGGGTCAACTTCCATCTCCCGGCGGACGCGCGGTAGACACGACGGCCTCTGTCAGTGCCGGATGACAAGGTGAACGGAAACATCGGCACCGGGTGACGGAGGCGCAGTGGGGTTCGACGGCCAGGTCTGGCAGGTGCGCGGCGGCGACGATCCGGTGGGGGAGATCCTCATCGACGAAGCCGACTTCCCCTGGCTGTCGGGCCACTTCACGGCAGGGCCCGGCTACGACGCCGTACGAGAACTGTTCGCGCGGGAACTCGCCCTGGCCGAACGGGACGACGACGGGCACTGGGTGGAGTGGGAGCGGGTCTACGACGAGATCCGGCGGCGGGTGTCGCTGGTCTCGCCGGACGGCCCGGTCCCCGAGTTCCTGCTGCACATCGAGGGGGACCGGGCCTGGTTTCGGTGGAGCGACAATCCGTTCGACGACTAGCCGCCGTACCTGGGATCCTGGGTGGTCGTCGTGAACGTGGAGAGGACCCCTGTGCAGCGAGCAGCCGATGCCGTCGCCGACCACTACGGACTCGGCGGCGGACCGTGGACCATGACCCCCGTCGCCCGCGGGGCGCTGGGACAGATCTGGAAGGTGTCGGGGCGCGGCACCACCTGGGCGGTGAAGGAACTGCTCTTCGGCTGCGACGAGGGACAGGTGCGGCGCGAAGCCGCACTGCGGGACGCAGCGGAGGAGCTGGGGATCTCCGCGCCCCGGCTGCTGCCCAACCGTGACGGCTCCCACGTCACGCGACTCGATGGTTCCTGCGTCAAGGTCTACGACTGGGTCGGCGGCAGCCCGGCCGATCCCACCGACCCGGCGACGCTCAGCTGGTGCGGGCGGACGCTGGCCCTCCTGCACCGGGCCGGGGAAGGGGCCACGGAGATGCCGGACGCCTGGTACGAGGAGTGTCCTCAAGAGGCCGACTGGGCATGCCTGTTGAAGGAAGTACGTCAGGCCGGGACGGAGTGGTCGGAGGACTTGGCCCGGTTGCTCGACACCCGAGTACCGGAGCTGGCGCGGCACGTCACGCCGTCCGGCCCCGACGGTCTGGTGACCTCCCACCTCGACGTGCAGCCCCCGAACGTCCTGGTCGGCCCGGACGGCCCCACCCTCATCGACTGGGACAACGCAGGCGTCATCTCGGCGGAACGCGAACTCGCCCGCGCGCTCTACGTATGGGCGGGCGGGAACGACTTCTCCGCCGAGGCCGCCCGGCGCCTCACCCACGCCTACGCGGACGCCGGAGGCCCCGCCCGGATCACGGGCCTCGACTCCTTCTCGATGCTCTTCGCCACGGACCTGAACTTCGTGTACGTCCAGGCCGAGTGCGCGATCGACCCCAAAGTGACCGCGGAACAACGCGAGTTCGCGAGCACCAGGGTCATCGACACCTTGGCGACCCTGCCGGACCCGGCCGCGGTGGCCCACCTCGCGACGACCGTGGCGACCTGAGCCTCAGCCGTGGCGTGGCTGCCGTGACGTGAGCGTCATCTGAGGGCTGACTGCGAGCCGCGAAGTGACCCTCAGCCGCGGCCGGGTTGTCAGCCGTCACCGGAGTTCCGTCCGCGGGATCGGCCGTACGGCCGCGCCTGGAGCGTCTCCGCGGGCTGACTGTGAGCCGCGAGTCGGACCTCAGCCGCGGCCCGCCCGCCGCCAGCTGAGCGTCATCTGCGGCATGGCTGCCTCACGCGTCGCGATGCGTCAGGTGCGGGTGGGCTTGCCTGCCGCTCCCCGGGCGTCATCCGCGGAATGGCTGCCTCACGCGCCGCGAAGCCTCAGCCCTCGCCCGACCGTCAGCCGCCACTTGAGCCTCAGCCGCGGGACGGCCGCCTGCCGCGCCATGAGCCCCAGCCGCGTCCCGGCCCCAACGGTCGCGCTATGAGCCCCAGCCGCTTCCCGACCCCAACCGCCGCGCCATGAGCCCCAGCCGCGTCCCGCCCCCAACCGCCGCGCGCGTCAGGGGCGTTCCTCGCTCAGCAGGCCCTCGGCCGTGGCCAGGATCTCGGTGACTCGCAGTGCGAACGCGGCGTCGCACGGGTGCGGGCGGCCGGTGCGGGCCGCGGCGAGGAGAGCGTCCGCCGCGCGGATCAGGGCGGGCACCGCGCCCTCCGGGCTGCGCGGCAGCAGCGCGGCCCCCGCCTCGCCGCGCAGTTCGACGGCCGCGCCCGCCGCCGCGGGCGGCGCGGTCAGGCTCAGGGTGAGCGTGCTCGACGCGCCACCGGTGTGTTCGAGGACGAGGTGCACGGTGTCCGCGGGACCGTGCGCGGCCGCCGCGACCCGTCGTACGTCGCCGAGGACCGGCAGCAGCACCGACAGCGCGTGCGGGCCCACGTCCCACAGCGCGCCCTTCTCGCGCCGCCACGGTGACGCCCCGAAGGGGCTGTCGGTGGTGAACACCGCGCCCAGCCACTCGGCGCGCGCGGTGAACCAGCCCTCCACCGCCGCCTGTTCGGTGATCCACGCCTCGGTCACGGCCTGGAAGCGCGTCGTGAAGAACACGACCGAGGCGACCCCAGCCTCCCGTACCGCGTCCACCACGGCCCGGCCCTGCTCGACCGTCGGCGCGAGGGGCTTGTCCAGCAGCAGATGGCAGCCCGCCCGCGCGGCCCGTACCGCCAACTCGGACTGCACCCCGGGCGGCAACGCCACCGCGACGGCGTCCACGTCGGCGAAGAGCGCGTCGACGTCGTCGTAGGCCCGGGTGCCGAACCGGCCCGCCAACTCCTTCGCGGCGTCCGGACGGCGGCCCCACACCCCGGCGAAGTCCAGTTCCGTGTGCTCGCTCAGGGCGGGCGCGTGCGCCCCCTCGGCCCATGGGCCGGTGCCGAGCAGTCCGATGCGCATGCCGCCGCCTCTCACCGTCGTTGCTGGTCGAGGGCGAGCGTGCCACACGTACCCGAAGCCCGCGCAAGCGGATCGGGAAGACGGGGCGCACACCGGTCGACGTGCCGCGCAATTCAGTCCTCGCAGTGCTGAATGCGTTCTCTTTCTTCTATTGGACCTGCGGGCCCGGACCGGTTCAGGCTGAGACGCGGGTCCGGCCGGACGTCTGCCTGTCGATCCACCGGACATCCGCACCCGTACGGCAGCCGCAGAGAGGTCACACCCCATGCACACGCGACGCATCGGTGACGTCGAGGTCAGCGCCATCGGCCTGGGCGGAATGCCCATGTCCATCGAGGGACGCCCGGACGAGGCGCGTTCCCTCGCCACCCTGCACGCCGCCCTCGATGCCGGCGTGACGCTCATCGACACCGCGGACGCCTATCACCTGCGCGCCGACGAGGTCGGCCACAACGAGACCCTGATCGCGAAGGCCCTCGCCTCCCACGACCGGGGCGGGGACGTCCTCGTCGCCACCAAGGGCGGTCATCTGCGGCCCGGCGACGGCAGTTGGACCCTCGACGGCCGTCCGGAGCATCTGAAGGCGGCCTGCGAGGCGTCGCTGCGCCGGCTCGGCGTGGAGGCCATCGGGCTCTACCAGTTCCACCGCCCCGACCCGCGGGTCCCGTACGCCGACTCGGTCGGTGCGGTGCGGGACCTGCTGGACGAGGGCAAGATCCGGATGGCGGGGATCTCCAACGCGAACCCGGAGCAGATCCGGCAGGCGAACGACATCCTCGGCGGACGGCTCGTCTCCGTGCAGAACCAGTTCTCCCCGGCCTTCCGCTCCAGCGAGCCGGAGCTGGAGCTGTGCGACGAGCTCGGCATCGCGTTCCTGCCCTGGAGCCCGCTCGGCGGTATCTCCCGGGCGGGTGAACTGGGCTCCGCGTACGCGCCGTTCGCCCGGATCGCCGAGGCGCACGGAGTGAGCCCGCAGCGGGTGTGCCTGGCCTGGATGCTCGCCAAGTCGCCGGTCGTCGTACCGATCCCGGGGGCCAGCCGGCCCGAGACCATCCTCGACTCCTTCGCCGCGGCCGACCTCACCCTGAGCGCCACGGAGATTGCCACGCTCGACCAGGTGTAGCGCCAGGGCGCACGGGCAGAAAGCGCTTGCCCAGTCGGGCGGGCCCGATGGAGTGCCCCGATGGAGTGCCGTGATGAGTGCACCGACGGAGTGCCCTGACGCGGCGCCCGCCCGACCAGCCGAACCCCTGGGAAGGACCACCACCAATGGCCTCGCCGTTGGAGAGACCGCTCGACCACCGCTACCGGGGCGAGCACCCCATCCGCACCCTCGCCTACCTGTTCCGTGCCGACCGTCACCGCCTCGCCGTGGCGGTCGGCGTCTTCACGGTCAAGCACAGCCCCATCTGGCTGCTGCCGCTGATCACCGCGTCCATCATCGACACGGTCGTCCAGCACGGTCCGATCGGCGACCTCTGGCTGAGCACCGGGATCATCCTGCTGATCCTGCTCGTCAACTACCCGTTGCACGTGCTGTACGTCCGCCTGCTGTACGGCAGCGTGCGCCGCATGGGCACCTCGCTGCGCTCCGCGCTGTGCACCCGCATGCAGCAGCTGTCCATCGGCTACCACTCCCGGGTCAGCGCCGGTGTGTTGCAGGCCAAGGTCGTCCGGGACGTCGAGACCGTCGAGCAGATGGTGCAGCAGACCGCCGAGACCGGCCTCGGCGCGGGCACCGTGCTCATCGGCGGGCTCGTCATCATCGGCATCCGCACCCCGGAGTTCCTGCCGGTGTTCCTGGTCGTCGTCCCGGCCGCCGCGCTCGTCGTGGCCCGCCTCAGGGCCCGGCTGCGCACCCACAACGAGCACTTCCGCCACGAGGTCGAGACCCTGTCGTCCCGCGTCACCGAGATGACCCGGCTGATCCCCGTCACCCGCGCCCACGGCCTGGAGCGCAAGGCGCTGCGCCGCATCGACGGCACCCTGCACCGCCTGCTGACTTCCGGCAACCGCCTCGACCTCGTCAACGGCCGCTTCGGCTCGCTGGCCTGGGTGGTGCTCAACGTCGTCGGCGTGCTCGTCCTCGCGGGCGCCGCGCTGGTGTCGTACTACGGCGTCTGGGGCGTCACCGCCGGTGACGTGGTGATGCTCAGCGCGTTCCTCACCACCCTCACCAACTCCACGACGACGCTGGCGGGGCTCGCCCCGGTCATCACCAAGGGCCTGGAGTCGGTGCGTTCGGTGGGCGAGGTGCTCCAGGCGCCCGAACTGGAGGACAACGCGGGCAAGTCCGAGGTCGGCGAGGTCCGCGGGGCCGTCGCCTTCGAGGGGGTCGGCCATGTGTACGGGGACGGGGAGCGGCCCGCCGTGCACGACTTCACCCTCACCGTGCGGCCCGGCGAGACCATCGCCCTGGTCGGTGCCTCCGGCGCGGGCAAGTCCACCGTCCTCAACCTCGTCATCGGCTTCATCCGCCCCACCTCGGGCCGGCTGCTGCTCGACGGCACCGACATGAACGACCTCGACCTGCGCACCTACCGGCGGTTCGTGTCGGTGGTGCCGCAGGAGTCGATCCTGTTCGACGGCACGATCCGGGAGAACGTCGCCTACGGCATGGAGGACGAGGCCGACGAGGAGACCGTGCGGGCGGCCCTGCGGGACGCCAACGCGCTGGAGTTCGTCGACCGGCTGCCGCAGGGCCTGGACACGGTCGTCGGTGAGCGCGGGGCCCGGCTGTCCGGCGGCCAGCGCCAGCGCCTCGCGATCGCCCGCGCCCTCATCCGGGACCCCCGGGTCCTCGTCCTCGACGAGGCCACCTCGGCGCTGGACACCCGCTCGGAGGCCCTGGTCCAGGAGGCCCTCGCCCGGCTCCTGCACGGCCGTACCACCTTCGTGGTGGCCCACCGGCTGTCCACCGTGCGCGGCGCGGACCGGATCGTCGTGCTGGGCGACGGCCGCATCCAGGAGATCGGCACGCACGAGGAACTCCTGCGCCGGGGCGGTGCGTACACGGCGCTGCACAGCGGGCAGGTGGCCTGAGCGGTGCCCTCCGGGCGGTACCGGCGCCCGGAGGGCACGCGCGCGACGGAGGTCCGTCAGGCGGCGCTGCTGCGCGGGACGCGGCGTGCGCAGCGGGTGTCGTGGTCCGTGCCGCAACTCGTCCACCAGCGCTCGCAGCACGCGGCGTCGAGCTCGGCCTGTACGACGTCGTCGGCGGCCTCGGCGATGTCGAGGCCGACCGTGTACCCGGCCGGGACGGCCGCCGTCCGCTGCTCGTGCCACTCGGCCTCGCGGACGACGGCGATGACCGGGACGAGGCTCGCGGCGGCGAGGAGATACACGGCCCACATGGGGCCGTGACGGTACTGCAGGACCGAGGTCCAGGCGAGTCCGGCGCTCGTGGCGACGTAGATCGCGCAGAGCAGACGGGGGAGGCAGTTCATGGCGTACACCGTTCGTGCGAGGGGATGCCCCCTGTTCAACTGCCGACGGCCCGTGGGGAAGCGGGTCGGTTCCACGCTCGCCGGAACGTCACTCCTGTGGGTCTCCCGCAGGCCGGATTCGAGCGGCACTCGGGCACGGAGCGCCAGGATTCCGTCAAATGCGGGCCGCGGTGCGGGAGATGTGAGCATGCCGGAACCAGGCCCGTGGACCGATCCGTCGTGAGAGGGGCTTTTGTCGTGTTGGTGCCGGACCCGAAGGTCGTCAGGAAGCTGCTCACGCAGTACGCGTCGCTTCAGATCGCCCACGCCGAGCGCGGCGACGCCATGGTCGCGCGGGAGTTGGAGGACGTGAGCTACACCCTGTGCGTCCTGATGGGCGCCAACGCCGTACCCGACGCCGTCGCCAAGGCGGACGCCCTGCTCTGAGCCGCTTCTGTCCGAGCCGCTTTCAGTGGGTCACCGGAGTGCGTGAACTCCCGTGGAACGCGGCGCGGTAGGCCTGCGGAGTGGTTCCGGCGACGCGCCGGAACCGCTCGCGGAACGCGGTCGGGGAACCGAACCCGGCCTGCCGCGCGATGCGTTCGATCGGGTGGTCGCTGTTCTCCAGCAGGTACTGGGCGCGCCGCACCCGCGCCCGCAGCAGCCACTGCAACGGAGTGGTGCCGGTCTGCTCGCGGAAGCGGCGGCTGAAGGTGCGCTCGCTCATCCCCGACCGGGCCGCCATCGCGCCCAGGGTGATCTCGCGGGCCAGGTTGTCCTCGATCCACTCCAGAACCGGTTCGAGGGTCGAGCCGCGCGGCACCGGCGGATGGTCCAGCACGATGAACTGGGCCTGGCCGCCCTCCCGTTCGAGGGGCATGACCGACATCCGCGCGGCATCGGCGGCGACGGCCGACCCGAAGTCGCGCCGGATCATGTGCAGACACAGGTCGAGGCCGGCGGCGGCACCCGCCGAGGTGAGGATCTTGCCGTTGTCGACGTAGAGGACGTCCGGCTCCACCCGGACCCGGGGGAAACGGCGGGCCAGTTCGCCCGCGGCCACCCAGTGCGTGGTGGCGCGCAGCCCGTCCAGCAGCCCGGCCTCCGCCAGCACGAACGCGCCCGCGCACACCGAGGCGATCCGGGTGCCCGCCGCCGCGGCCTGCCGCAGCGCGTCGAGGACGGGGGCGGGGGTGGGACCGGCCTCGGGGGAGCAGCCGGGCACGATGACCGTGTCCGCGTCCGCCAGCGTCTCGAGGCCGTGTTCGACGCGGAGCGAGAAGCCGCCGTCGGCCCGCACCTCAGGGGACTCGGCGCACAGCCGGACCCGGTAGGGCCCGCGGCCGTCGGGCAGCCGCGTCCAGTCGAAGACCTGCATCGGCGCCGCCATGTCGAACGGCACCACCTGGTCGAGGACCAGGATCGCCACGGTGTGCATGAAGGCCACGATAAGCGGGTTCCCGCCAGCCTCTGTACCGGGGTACAGAGGGAAAGGCTGATGTCAGGGCGGTTGGCGGGAATCCGTTGGCTCCTGTCGTTCCGGCCTCTGTGCGACGGTCGCGAAGATCCCTAACGTGGGCCGCCGACCACCCACGACCGACCCTGGACCTCACTCGATGACCAAGCTCCTGCTGTCCCTCCATGTCCTCGCGGCCATCGTCGCCGTCGGCCCCGTCACCGTCGCGGCCAGCATGTTCCCGCCCGCGGCCCGCCGCTCGGGCGACGACGGGGCGGGCACGGGCACCGTCGCCCTGCTGCACCGCATCTGCCGCGTCTACGCGGGCCTGGGACTGGCCGTCCCGCTCCTCGGCTTCGCCACGGCCGCCGCGATGGGGGTGCTGGGCAGCGGCTGGCTGATCACGTCCATGGCGCTGACCGCCGCGGCGGCGGGCGTCCTGGTGGCCTTCGTGCTGCCCCGGCAGTCGGAACTCCTCGAACAACTCGACGCGGGGCAGCCCGTCGACCGGTCCGGCACCGCCCAACTCGCCATGTTCACCGGTGTCTTCAACCTGCTGTGGGCCACCGTCACCGTGCTCATGATCGTCCGGCCCGGCTCCACGACGGGAGCGTGAGTCAAGCCGAACGGAGGAATTCACCCCGCAGGGTGCAGGGACGCCTAGACTCGACAGCCGTGCCCATACCTGTGGGCCGTGACACGAAAGGCACGTTGACGGGTGTTCCAGGATTCCCCCATCTATGACCGACTCATCGCGGAGCGCGGCGACATACCCACTCAGGTTCGCAGGGAGGCCGAGCGAGTCAGCAGGGAACTGGAGTTCGCCATGCAGCCCCTCCAGTCCATCGGCCGTTCCCAGCTCGGCGAGCTGCCCCCGCCGCCTCCGCCGCCCCCGGGCTGGCAGCGCAACGCGCTCATGCCCGGCCCCGGACAGCTGTGACCCTCAGGTGAGCGCGGTGTTCGCGCCGTTGACCTGTGCCCCCTCACCCGGCACCGGACGGGCCAGCCACTCGGCGATGGTGCGCGCGATCGGCTGACCCGTCTCCACCTCCACGAAGCCGAACTGCCCCGACTGGTTGCACTCCAGGAACCACCACGTCCCGTCCGCGTCCTCCGCGAAGTCGAAGGCGCCGTAGGCCAGTTCGGCACCCCGCAGATAGGCGCGCACCGCGTCGGCGACCCGCGGCGGCACCTCGGCGGCCTGCCACGGATGGGTGGCGGAGGCGAAGCGGACGTCGACCTCGTCCGGATCCGCCGCCGTGGACTTGCGCGCGGCCAGCATCCGCTCACCCACCACCGTGAGCCGGATGTCCGCCCGCTTGGCTATCCGGCGCTGAAGCAGCGTCGGACCGTACGCCACGGCCCCGAAGTCCGCGTCCGGCGCCACCCTGCTGGTCGGCACCGCCCGCGGCGGGTCCTGCGGATGGGCCCCCGACACCGGCTTGACCACCAGATCCGGGTACCGCTCGGCGAACTCCCGGGCGGCCTGCGGAAAGGTCGTGATCAGCGTGGCCGGCACGGGCAGCCCGGAGCGCTGGGCCAGCCGCAGCTGCCAGGGCTTGTGACGGGCCCGACGGGCCGCGTCCGGGTGGTTCATCCACCGCGCCTGCGAGCTGCGGAGCATGCCGTAGAGCGCCTGCGACGACTCCTCCGTCAGCCACTCGGACGGCTCGGCGGCCCGGGTGGCGGCCGTGCCCGGCCGGCGCACCCACACGGACCGCAGTCCGTTGATGCTCACCAGCCGCCCCCCGGACGACAGATGGCCGCGGAAGGAGCCGTGCACGTACTCCCCGGACAGCGCCGCGCTCCCCGTCAGGTCGGCCGGGTCGAGCCGCACCACCGGCACCCCGGACGCGTTGAGGTGGACGACCACCATGTCGGCCGTCACGTCGGCCTCACAGGTCAGGATCAACACGGTCATGTACGCCGACCCGTGTTCAGTCGTCGAAGTGGGTCTTCGAACCGGCAGTTGACGTCGTCGTTCCGAGCTCTCTCAGCAACGCCAGGTCGTGGGCGGCTATCCGCCCGTCCGAGAGCACGTTCAACTGCCGTCCGGAGTCGTACACATACGGAGTGGTGTCCTCCGACTGTGCTGCCGGGCGGGCGTAGTTGAGCGCGAACGGTTGCATCGTCTCTCCCTCGTGGATGCTGCGCCGAGCCGGCGGCGGTCACTCGCACCGTCGCCCGGGTCGCCGACTGCCGTCGGCCTCCTAGGACTTATACGAATCGAACGGGTGATTGGTTTCCTTACTGTGTGTAACCAGAGGCGGCGGGGGATGCGGGGACGGGGGAGACAGATGGGGACGTCGAGGCGTGTGATCAGGCCGTATCGGTGAATTGGTCACGCTCCGCGTACGCGCGCATGCTGCGCAGAGCGAGCAGCAGAACACCGATGTCGTCCAGATACACAGGGTCGACCAACAGGTCGGCCGGCAGCAGGAAGTAGGCGAGGGCGCCCCAGAAGACCCACCGCGGACCGGTCGGCAGCCCGGCCCGCCTCAAGTCCCGCCGGGTGCGCAGGAGTCGTGCGAAGACGACCACGGCCGCGGCCAGCAGGACCGCCGCGATCACCGCGGCGACGACGATCACGGTGCGGGTGTCCACAGGCCCTCCTCGAATCGGGACGTGCCGTATCAGGGTGTGTGCATCTCTTCACGGATTCCCGTTCCCGCCCCGGGTATGGCCGACAAGGCTCGAACCGGTGCCATCGAACACCAGTGGGAGTGCAGGGGTGTGGGCCGCCGGGAGTCCGTCATACCCGTGGCCCATCCGAGTGGCACGGTCGGGCGCGGGCCCCTAGTAATGGTCACCGTAACGTTGCGTGTCGCGCGTCGGGGGCGCAGCAGCGGCCGCATCTCATCCGCTTGGAGAGCCGCGCATGACCAGTAGTCCGTCAACACCTCAGTCGAACGAACCCGCCATATCCGTCACGGAGCCGATCAGCCCCTTCGCGCCGACCGGCGACCGAGGGGACGGGAGCGTCCCGGCGTACGGCGATCCGGTCGACGGACTGGTCCGTGCCGCCGTGGCCGATCGCCCCCTGGACGAGGTGGCCCAGCTCATCACACTGCTCGAACAGTCACCCCGGTACGCCCGGGCCACCGCCGACGCGCTCCGCGCGGTCGGGCTGAACCGCTCCGTGGACGACGTCACCCGGCTGGTGGTCCTGCTGACCCGGCCGCCGCGAGACGCGTCCGGAGCCGACGAGGCGATCCGTGCCGCGGCCGAGTCCCGCCCGGTCGAGGAGGTGACCCGGCTGATGGCCCTCCTCCGGCAGGCACCGCTGGAACCCCACTGCGGACAGGAGGCGGTGCGGGCGGCCGCCACCGGCCGACCCGTCGAGGACCTCGTGGAGCTGATCGGCCGCCTGGCCGACGAACGCGGCGGCACCCACCCGCCGCGGCAGCCGGAGGAGACCGCCGCGACACCGCCCGCGGCGCCTCGGGAGGGAACCCCGGTGCCGCGCGCGGCACGCGTGCGCTTCCGCAGCGCCACCCCGCCCGCCTGGCCCGGCCGGCTGGCCGCACTGGCGCTGTTCGGCTGCGCCGCCGCGTACTTCCCGGCCCACCAGGACGGTGTCTCCCTGCGCCGCTACGGCTTCGTCCTCGGCCTGTCCGGCGTGTGCCTGCTCCTCGCCCTGCTGGTGACGCTGCGCCCGACGGCGCCGCCGCTCACCCTCGCGGTCCTGGTGCCGGCCGCCCTGGCCGCGACCCAGCTGTACGCGGCCCGCTTCGACTCGGGCCGGCTGTCCCGCGCCCTCGACCTCACCCTCGCCCCGGCCTGGGCCGCCGGACTGGCCGCCGTGTGCGCGGCCCTCGCCGCGCTGACCGCCCTGGTCGTACGGCTGGCCTCCCCACCGCCCCACCTGAACACGACGGAACGCCTGCTCGCCGAGGCCCAGCGCACGACGGACTGACACTCCGTCGCCCTGACGCCCTGACGCCCTGACGCCACCGGCCGAGGGCCGGACGTGGCGACGGGGCGCCTACGCTGGCGTCATGACCGACGTGTCCGCGGACCCCACGGCGCCGTCCGAGGTGCTGCGTGCCGCCTACACCGCCTTCGCGGCGGTGGTGCGGCCGTTGGAGGACGAGGAGTCCTGGCGGCCGACCGGCTGCACGGGCTGGGCGGTGCGCGACCTGATCCTGCACTGTGTCTCCGACTGTCAGCGGGCCCTGGTCGCCCTGCACACGCCGGCCGCCGGACCCGCCGACCGTGACGCCGTCACCTACTGGCAGGACTGGCGGCCCGATCCCGTCGGCGCGGCCAACGGGCGGCGCTGGAGCCGGGTGGGCGCCAGCATGTTCCTGGACTTCCGTCAGCTGCGGGAGCTGTATCTGGAGACCGCGGCGGCCACGGTCACGGCCGCCGCGGCGACAGCCCGGGACCGCCTCGTCGCCACGCAGGGCCATGTGCTCACCGCCGGGGACCTCATGACGACCCTGGCCGTCGAGGCCACGATCCACCACCTCGACCTCGTCGTGGACCTGCCCGGCGTGCCGGGGCCGTCGTCCGTGGGCCTGGCCGCGGTGCGCGCCACCCTGGACGGGCTGCTGGGCCGTCCCGTCCCGGTGGCGTGGAGCGACGAGCACTACGCCCGCGCCGCCACCGGCCGCGCGCCCCTCACGGATGCCGACCGCCGCCTGCTGGGAGCCGACGCCGAACACATCCCGCTGTTCAGCTGACGCCGTCGCCGTCCTTCGGGGGCCGGCGCTTGAGGCGTTCGAAGGTCCGGGTGAGCTGGTGCAGCGGGGATGCGGGCTGCTGCTCGGCGGGCGGCGCCGTCGGTTCGGCGGCGCGGCCCTCGCGGTAGGCGGCCAGCGCCTCGTTGGCGCGTTCGGCGGCCTCCCGGTACAGATCCCGGGACTTGGTCATGGCGTCGAGCGCCTCCGCGTACATGGCGACGAGCTCGCGCTGCCGGGCGAGCTCCTCCTCCAGGGTCAGCAGCCCCCACTTCTCCCGCAGGTCGGTGACCGCTTCCACGGCGTCGCCGGGCAACGGCCTGGGGAGCGCGGCGAACCGGGTCAGGACGTCGACCAGCTCCGTGGGCGGCGTCCCGTCGAGGAAGACGCTGCGTACGGAGAACTCGTCGGCGTCGTGACCGGACGGCAGCGGCGGCAGGACGACGGCGCCGCCGCGCGGCACCTGCACGTCGAGGTCCTTCAACGCCCAGTTGACGGCCCGCAGTTGGTGCGGCGCGGCGCGGTGCTCCACCACGCGGTGCTCAAGTCCCGGCGGCAGCAGCCCGGACAGCGGGCGCAGGCCGCGCTCGTCAGGGGTCATGGCTTCGTGCACGACCACATGGACCGCCCACGACTCGCGCGCGCAGCTCTTCAGCAGGCGCCGCATCTCCTTGTCGTCCTCGGTGAGCCGGTTGACCTCCCGGAAGCGCACACCGGCGACCGTGTCGTGGTCCCACTGCGCCTCCGGACCGAGCGCCCAGAACATGCCGACGGGGGAGGGCCAGGACATGTTCCAGGCACGCTCCGCCTCCGCCACCAGCACCCACTCCTCGTCGGTGAGGGTCAGCCGGGCCCGCACGGTCACCTCGTCCTCGACCCGCCAGCGGGCCTCGAAGACCCGTTCCTCCGGAAGTTCCTGGAAGTCGTCGACGACCCCGTCGTCCTTCAGCTGCCGCAGGTGCGAGGCGCGGAGCACGTCCACCGCGGCGGAGTCGGCATGACGGCCGCGCAGCTGCCACACGGTGGCGGAGGTCGTGGTGGACGAGGCGGTGGTGGCGGAGATCGGCATGAGTCCATCTGTGGGCGGGGGCACGGGTACCTCCCAGTATCGTCACCGCAGGCGGCACGAGGTCGGGCGGGGTCGACAGACGAGACGAGCCCCCGGTGGTCCGGATCACTCGGGGTGTGCGGGGCGCGCTTCGGGTGGGCGTCGTTCACCCGTGTCGCTCGGCCCACGCGACCACCACAATGACCGGCACGAACAGGGCCCGCCCACCATCCGCATCGGGGCGGGTCCTGTTCGCCGTGGCGCGTGCCGGCCCCGGCGGGGGAAGGATGGGGTCATGACCACCATCGCCATCATCGGAGCCGGCCCCGGACTCGGCGCGGCCGTGGCCCGGCGGTTCGGCGGCGAGGGCTTCGACGTCGCCCTCGTCGCCCGCACCCCCGAGCGCGTCGCGGCCCTCGCGGCCGGCCTGACCGGCCAGGGCGTCACCGCCCGTGCCTTCACCGCCGACGTACGCGACCCGAAGGCCCTGGCGGCCGCCCTCGACGAGGCGCGGGCGGCGCTGGGCCCGATCGAGGTCCTCCAGTACAGCCCGGTCCCGCAGCCCGGCTTCATGCGCCACGTCCTGGAGACCACCCATGCCGACCTCGCCGGCCCGGTCGAGTTCTCGGTCTACGGCCCGGTCGCCGCGGTCCAGCGGGTCCTGCCCGGCATGCGCGAACTCGGCCGCGGCACCATCCTGTTCGTCAACGGCGGCACCGCCGTCGTCCCGCACCCGGACCGCGCGGGTACGTCGATCGCGTTCGCCGCGGAGAGCGCGTACGGGCATCTGCTGCACGACACCCTCGCGCCCGAGGGCATCCATGTCGCCCAGCTGGTCATCCCCGGCGCGATCATCCCAGGACACCCCCGCAAGGACCCGGCCGCCCTGGCGGACACCCTGTGGGAACTGCACCGGGACCGGCACGGGTTCCGGCACTTCGCCGACGACCTGGACTCCTGAAGCCCGGCCTCAGCGGCCGACCTGGACTCCTGAAGCCCGGCCTCAGCGGCCGGCGGGGTGCCGGTCCTCCCGGGCCGAGGCCTCCACCAGCGCCGTCAGCAGACCGGGGAAGCGCTCCTGCATCTCGTCGGTGCGCAGGGCGTTCATCTTGGTGGTGCCGACGTAGTACTGCCGGATCAGCCCGGCCTCGCGCAGCACGTTGAAGTGGTGGGTCAGCGTGGACCGGGACACCGCCACGTCGAAGGTGCCGCAGCTCATCTCCGTGCCTGCACCTGCGAGTTGGGAGACCACGGCCCGTCGTACCGGGTCCACCAGGGCCTCCAGCACCTGCTGGAGCGACACGTCCCCCACGGCGGGGTGCTCCACCGTCCGTGGGGCGGTGCGGGGGCGGGCCATGGGACTCCCTCGGGGCGACTGCGGTCCGGTCATGGTAAGGCGGTCGCCCCGGAGGGCCGGCGGGGCTCCGGGTCAGGCGCCCACGTAGTCCGCGAGGTGCTCGCCGGTGAGCGTGGAGCGGGCGGCGACCAGGTCGGCCGGGGTGCCCTCGAAGACGATCCGGCCGCCGTCGTGGCCCGCCCCCGGGCCGAGGTCTATGATCCAGTCGGCGTGGGCCATGACGGCCTGGTGGTGCTCGACGACGATGACGGACTTGCCGGAGTCCACCAACCGGTCGAGCAGACCCAGCAGTTGCTCGACGTCGGCCAGGTGCAGACCGGTCGTCGGCTCGTCGAGGACGTAGACGCCACCCTTGTCGCCCATGTGCGTGGCCAGCTTCAGGCGCTGCCGCTCACCGCCGGACAGCGTGGTCAGCGGCTGGCCGATGGTGAGATAGCCGAGGCCGACGTCGACGAGCCGCTCCAGGATCCTGTGCGCGGCCGGGGTGTGCGCCTCGCCGGAGCCGAAGAACTCCTCCGCGTCCGTCACCGACATCCCCAGCACCTCGCTGATGTCCCGGCCACCGAGCCGGTACTCCAGGACCGAGGCGTCGAACCGCTTGCCGTCGCAGTCCTCGCAGGTGGTGGAGACACCGGCCATCATCCCGAGGTCGGTGTAGACGACGCCGGCGCCGTTGCAGGTGGGGCATGCGCCCTCGGAGTTGGCGCTGAACAGGGCCGGCTTGACGCCGTTGACCTTGGCGAAGGCCTTGCGGATCGGGTCGAGCAAACCGGTGTAGGTGGCCGGGTTGCTGCGTCGCGAGCCCTTGATCGGGCTCTGGTCCACCGACACGACGCCCGCGTCGAGCGGGACCGAGCCGTGCACCAGCGAGCTCTTGCCGGACCCGGCGACGCCGGTGATGACGGTGAGGACGCCGAGCGGGATGTCGACGTCGACGCCCTGGAGGTTGTTCGCGGTCGCGCCCCGGATCTCCAGCGCGCCGGTGGGCTTGCGCACGTTCTCCTTGACGGTGGCCCGGTCGTCGAGATGCCGGCCGGTGATGGTGCCGGAGGCCCGCAGCCCTTCCAGGGTGCCCTCGTAGCAGACGGCGCCGCCCGCGACGCCGGCGCCGGGACCGAGGTCCACCACATGGTCGGCGATCGCGATCATCTCGGGCTTGTGCTCCACGACGAGCACGGTGTTGCCCTTGTCGCGCAGGCGCAGCAGCAGGTCGTTCATCCGCTGGATGTCGTGCGGGTGCAGCCCCGCCGTCGGCTCGTCGAAGACGTAGGTGACGTCGGTGAGCGAGGAGCCGAGGTGGCGGATCATCTTCACGCGCTGCGCCTCACCGCCCGACAGTGTGCCGGCCGGCCGGTCGAGGGCGAGATAGCCGAGGCCGATCTCGACGAACGAGTCGAGGGTGTGCTGGAGCGCGGTGAGGAGCGGGGCCACGGAGGGCTCGTCGAGGGCGCGGGCCCAGTCGGCCAGGTCCCGGATCTCCATCGCACAGGCGTCGGCGATGCTGATTCCCTCGATCTTCGAGGAGCGGGCGCCCTCGGTCAGGCGGGTGCCGTCGCACTCGGGACACACGGCGAACGTGACGGCGCGCTCCACGAACGCCCGGATGTGCGGCTGCATCGCCTCGGGGTCCTTGGACAGCATCGACTTCTGGAGCTTCGGGATCAGGCCCTCGTAGGTGAGGTTGACGCCGTTGATCTTGACCTTGACCGGCTCGCGGTACAGGAAGTCGTGCCGCTCCTTCTTGGTGTACTTGCGGATCGGTTTGTCCGGGTCGAAGAAGCCGGACTCCCTGATGACCCGCACCACCCAGCCGTCCCCGGTGTAGGTGGGGATGGTGAACGGGTCCTCGTTGAGCGACTTGGAGTCGTCGAAGAGCTGGGCGAGGTCGATGTCGGTGACCGTGCCGCGGCCCTCGCAGCGGGTGCACATGCCGCCGGTGCGGTTGAAGGTGACCTTCTCGGTCTTGGTCTTCTCGCTGCCCCGGTCCACGGTGAGGCCGCCCTGCGCAGAGACCGAGGCGACATTGAACGAGTACGCGCTCGGCGGGCCGATGTGCGGCTTGCCGAGCCGGCTGAACAGGATGCGCAGCATCGCGTTGGCGTCCGTGGCGGTGCCGACGGTCGAGCGCGGGTCGGCGCCCATCCGGCTCTGGTCCACGCTGATCGCGGTCGTCAGACCGTCGAGGACGTCCACCTCGGGACGGGCCAGCGTCGGCATGAACCCCTGCACGAAGGCGCTGTACGTCTCGTTGATCAGCCGCTGCGACTCCGCGGCGATGGTGTCGAAGACGAGCGAGCTCTTGCCGGAGCCGGACACCCCGGTGAACACCGTCAGCCGGCGCTTGGGGATCTCGATGCTGACGTCCTTCAGATTGTTCTCGCGCGCCCCGTGCACGCGGATCAGATCGTGGCTGTCGGCAACGTGCGGCGCGGCGGGCTGCGGGTCCGTCTTCCTGGCCATGGTGGTCGTCTCTCCTCCGTCGGGCCGAGGCGGCGTGGCTCTCAGGCTAGGTCCGGACCCGTGACCCGCGCTTCTCCATTCCTGACCGCCCGGAAATTCCCGGCGTGTACGACTCGCAGAATATATCGGCAGCCGATATATTCAGTTTCATGGCACCGAGGAACATGACACAGGCGGCGTTCTTCGTCCTGACCGCCCTGGCCGACGAGCCGCGACACGGGTACGGCATCCTGCGCGAGGTCGAGGAACTGTCCGACGGCACGGTCCAGCTGCGCGTCGGCACGCTGTACGGCGTACTCGACCGGCTCACCGCGGACGGACTGATCGTCCTGGACCGTGAGGAGGTGCAGCAGGGCCGGCTCCGGCGCTACTACCGCCTCACCGACGAGGGGATGCGGGCCCTCGACGCCGAGGCGGAGCGGATGGCCGCGGGCGCCAGCGCCGCCAAGCAGCGCATCGCCGAGGGCCGCAAGGCCGGCGGCACCCCGCCCGTCACCGGACCCGGACTCGCGGGAGGCCTCGCATGACGACCCTGCTCGAAGCGCGCTACCGCACCGTGCTGCGGCTCCTGCCCGCCTACTACCGCGAGGCCCGCGAGGAGGAGATGGTCGAGGTCTATCTCTGGGACGTCGACCAGGAGACCCAGGACCAGAGCAGGCCCACCCTCGGCGAGGTCGCCAGCATCGCCGCCCTCGCCGTACGCAGCAGGCTGGCCACCACCGGGGCGCCCCGGCGCTACGCCGTGTTCGGCTCGGCCGTCCGGAACTTCGCGCTGTACGCCGTACTGCTCCAGGCGGCGGTCATCGTCTCCGACGAGGTCCTGCGGGTCACCTGGTCGGCCACCCGCGGCCCCCGGGAATGGGACCTGTTCCTGACCGGCTTCACCGGCAGCGGCCCGCTGCCGACCGTCGTCGCGATCGCCGGATGGGTGCTGCCGCTGCTGTGGACGGTCGGGTTCTTCGCCCTCGTCCACGACCGCCGGCGGCTCGCCCGGGCCGCCGTGCTGCTGGCCGCGCTGCCCTCGCTGTGGCCGCTCATCGAGCCGCTGGTGACCGAGTGGCCGATGTCCGCGCCCTATTTCGCCACGGCCAACGCGCTGTTCGCCTGGCTGCCCGCCCTCGCCGTGTGCGCCGCGTACCACCGCGACGCCCCATCCGCCGCACTGCCCGTCGGCACTCCCGGCCTCGCCTTTCTGGCCTGCTGTGTCGTCACCGGCGGCTCCGTCGCCCTGCTGCCCACCCTGGCCGACATCGCCTGGGCGCCCGCCACCTGCTTCGTCCTCGCCGCCCTCGGCTGGCTGCTGCTGCGCACCCGCCGCGCGGAACCGGGCGCCGGCAGCGGGGCGCTGGCCCTGGCGGTGCTCGGCCTGCTGGTCCTCGCGGTCCGGGCGGCGTCGCTGCTCCTGTGGAGCGGCCTTCCGCTGCCCGCCGTCTACCTCGCCGGCGCGTACGCCCAGGCGGCCGCGCTGACCCTGCTGGTCCTGGTGCTGGGTGCGGTGGCCAGGCGCGACCTCGCCCCCCGCTGACGGGGCCGCGCCGCGCGCTCAGCTGTGGAACTTGATGTAACCGTTGCCGTCCGGGTCGGACCCGCTCTTGGTGTAGGAGTGGACGTCGGCCCGGCTGCCGGCCGGCTTGAACAGGTAGATCGTGTCCTTGTCGTTGTTCCACAGGAAGTTGCAGTTGTCGCGGTACACGACGTTCTTCGCGTCCGAGTCGGTGCCGTGGCCGCCGCGCAGCTTCACGTAGTCACCGGGCTGGAGGTAGTGGTTCGCGGTGAACTCGAAGTGGTTCCCGGCCGCGTCCTCGACCCAGTACCCCTTGAGGTTCACGGTCTTGGTCGACGAGTAGTTCTTGATCGTCACGTACTCCTCGTCGGTGTTCCCGGTGGCGCAGTTGTTGGAGTCACGGCCGGGCGCGTCGTACTGGACGCCGCGGATCTTCAGCGCGGACGTGTACTCGGTGGCCTGCGCGGGCACGGCGGTGAGCGCTATGAGCGTCCCGGCGGCGGTGGCGGCAGCGGCCGTGGTGGCGGCCAGACGTATCCGCATGAGAAAGCCCCCCTTGTGATGGTTCGGTGAAGAAGAACCTGGAGCGTATACAACCTTCTTGCGCGGTCACGGCCGATTCCCCGAACTGTGACCACGTCAGTGCGGGTAGGCACGCGGCGGCCGCTGTCGGGGCAGTGCGTCGCGGAACTCCGCGATGACGGAGTGGACCTGGCGCATCAGCGCGGTGTCCTCCAGCCGGTCGAGGTAGAGGTTGCGGCGGGCCAGGGCGGGCGCGTCCACGCAGAAGTACAGGGACATCAGCGGGTTGATGAACAGCTCGCTGCCCCGGGTGCGTTCGGTGAAGCGCACATCTCCGAAGTCGCCGCGCACGGCCGCCGCGACGGAGCCGTTGACGATGCTCGGATGGTCCGGCGTGCACTCCTGGGCGTGCGCCACAGCGTCCAGGTACAGGGCGCCCTCGCGGCTCTCGCGCGGCAGCGAGAAGGCGCCCAGGTAACCGCCCTCGCGGTCCAGCGCGGCCAGGTTCTCCAGGACCAGGGAGTGGTTCACGCCGTGATGCGCGTCCACCCCGAACCCCAGGCAGGCGACCAGTCGTTCGGGTACGTCGTCCAGTCCGGCCACCGCCGCCAGGCTCGCCATGTCCTCCTCCGGGGTGCCGAGCCCGTGCTCGTCGCCGCGCAGCAGGATGTCGGTGCCGCCGTCCACCAGCACGATCGCGTCCACCGGGCCCAGGTGGTCGAGGAGCGTGCGATAGGCGGCCCGCAGCGGGGCCACCCCGATGAGCGGGAAGGCGTACACCGTCGCGGGCAGGCCCCGCCGCTCCAGCCAGCGGGCGAGGGTGCGCTCGGGGAAGTAGTCGCCGCGGGCGGCGGTGTCGGGGCGAACGGCCGCGACGTCCTGGTCGAGCCACGCGTCCAGGTCCAGGCCGTAGAGGTCCGCGAACGACAGGTTGGCCAGGTGCACCTCCTTCCCGGCGGCCTGGAGGGCGAGCGCCAGCGGCAGACCGGCGTAGACGTCGAAACCGCCGCCCGCGCCCGCGACGAGAACCCGCCGCGCGTCGCGCAGCCGGGTGAAGAGGGCAGGCTCGTGGAGGGAGAACATCGCAGGACGCTAACAGGCGATCTTCCGCCCCCGGCGGGCGTGTTGGGGCCGGAAGGCTTGTGGGAGCGCTCCCAACAGGTCAGGATGCTGCGATGACTTCGCCAGCAGTGATCCGCCGGTACCGCCCCGGCGACCGGGCCGCCCTCGACGACATCTGCATCCGCACCGCCCACAACGGCCTGGACGCCAGGCCGGTTTACGCCGACCCCGCCATCCTCCCGGCGATCTTCGCGCAGCCGTACGCCGAACTGGAGCCGGACCTCGCCTTCGTGCTCGACGACGGTCGGGGACAGGCCGTCGGCTACATCCTCGGCGTCGCCGACACCCCCCGCTTCGCCGCGGAGTTCCGCACCAAGTGGCTCCCGCTCGTCGCCGACCGGTACCCGGAGGGCAGCGCCGCCCCCGGCACCCCGGACGAGCTGATGATCCGGCTCCTGCACGACCCCGAGCGGATGATCGTCCCCGAACTCGCCGCATACCCGGCCCACTTGCACATCGACCTGCTCCCCGAGTGGCAGGGCCGCGGACACGGCAGGGAGCTGATGCGCACGCTCCTGACGGCCCTGCGGGACCGCGGGATTCCGGCGGTCCACCTGGTCATGGCGACGGCCAACGTCCCGGCCCGCGCCTTCTACGACCGGCTGGGCTTCCGGGAGATCCCGGTACCGGACATGGAGTCGGTCGCCTGCCTGGGGCGTACGACCGGGGATCTCGACCAGCTGTAGACGTCCCTCTATTACGATGGCCATCGAAGTTCGACGCGCGTCGAACTTGTATGCCCGGTCGAAGGGGGAAGAGCCATGGTCAGGACGGTGCGGTTCCACGAGGTCGGCGGGCCCGAGGTGCTCCGGCTCGAAGAGGTTCCGGTCGGCGAGCCCGGCCCGGGCGAACTGCTCATCCGGGTGGACGCGATCGGCCTCAACCGGGCCGAGGTGCTGTTCCGCGGCGGCCACTACATCGAGCCCGTCAAGGAGTTCCCCGCCCGCCTCGGCACCGAGGCCGCCGGCGTCGTCGAGGCCCTCGGCCCCGGCGTGACGGGCTTCGCGGCCGGGCAACCGGTCAGCGTGGTGCCCGCGTTCTCGATGAACGAGTACGGCGTCTACGCCGAGCGCGCGATCGTCCCCGCCCGGGCGGTCCTGAGCCGCCCCGAAGGGCTCGACGCGGTGGCGGGGGCCGCCGTGTGGATGCCGTACGTGACGGCGTACGGGGCACTGGTGGAGGTCGGCGGGATGCGGGCCGGGGACACGGTCGTCCTGACGGCCGCCTCCAGCAGCGTCGGCCTGGCCGCGATCCAGGTCGCCCGCAGCGTCGGCGCCGTCCCCGTCGCCACGACGCGCACCCGCGCCAAGGCGGCGGCGCTGCGGAAGGCGGGCGCGGCCGACGTGATCGTGACCGAGGAGGAGGACGTCACCGAACGCGTCCTCGACCGCACGGCCGGGCGTGGCGCCGAGTTCGTCTTCGACGCCGTGGCCGGCCCCGGGGTGGTCGGCCTGGCCCGGGCGGTCGCTCCTGGCGGCACGCTGCTGCTGTACGGGGCGCTCAGCGGGCAGCCGACCCCGTACCCGGGCTTCGACCTGGGCATGCCCGCCCTGAACATGCGGACGTACACCCTCCACGAGACGACCCGCGATCCCGAACGGCTGCGCCGCGCCGAGGCGTTCGTCGCGTCCGGGCTGCGCACGGGAGTCTTCGCGCCGGTCGTCGACCGGACCTTCGCCCTGGAGGACATCGCCGAGGCGCACCGCTACATGGAGGCGGGCTCACAGATCGGGAAGATCGTCGTCACCGTCGACCACCGCTGAACGCGCGAAGGGGCCGGGGAGCGCACCTCCCGGCCCCTTCGCCTCGCCCACGGCAACTCGCTCAGGCGCCGCTGGCCTTGAGCATGTCCTCGCGCTCGACGATCTTCACGCGCTCGCGGCCCTGCGGCTCGCCCAGCGCCTTCTCGGCGGCGTCCAGCTGGTACCAGCCCTCCCAGGTGGTGAAGCGGATCTCGCGCTCGGCGAGGAACTCCTCCACGGCCTCGGGGGCGGGTGAAGCCGGCGTCTGGAGACGCTCGTTGGCGAAGTCGTCCAGGAGGTTGGCGACCGTCTCGTTGGCGTCGCCCTTGGTGTGGCCGATGAGACCCACCGGGCCACGCCGGATCCAGCCGGTCACGTACGTCGACGGGAAGTGCTCGCCGTTCTCCTGGAGGACCCGGCCGCCCTCGTCCGGGACGGTGCCCGAGTCGATGTCCCAGGGCAGCTTGGGCAGCTTGTCGGAGAGGTAACCGACCGCGCGGTAGACCGCGTCGACGTCCCAGTCGGTGAACTGGCCGGTGCCCTTGACGTTGCCGGTGCCGTCCAGCTCGGTGCGCTCGGTGCGCAGGCCGACGACCTTGCCGTCCTCGCCGAGGATCTCGGTCGGGGACTCGAAGAAGTGCAGGAAGAGCTTGTGCGGGCGGTCGCCGACGTCGCGGATCGCCCAGTTCTCCAGGGTCTTGGCGACCATGTCGACCTGCTTGTTGCCCCGGCGCTCGGCGATCGAGCCCTCGTCGTAGTCGATGTCCTCGGGGTTGACGATGACCTCGATGTTGGGCGAGTGGTCCAGCTCGCGCAGCTCCATCGGGGAGAACTTCGCCTGCGCCGGGCCACGGCGGCCGAACACGTGTATTTCGACGGCCTTGTTCGCCTTCAGGCCCTCGTAGACGTTCGGCGGGATCTCCGTCGGCAGCAGCTCGTCCGCCGTCTTCGCGAGGATGCGGGAGATGTCGAGGGCCACGTTGCCCACGCCCAGGACGGCGACCTTCTCCGCCTCCAGCGGCCAGGTGCGCGGGACGTCCGGGTGGCCGTCGTACCAGGAGGCGAAGTCGGCGGCGCCGTAGGAGCCGTCGAGCTCGACACCCGGGATCTTCAGCTCGCGGTCCGCCATGGCGCCGGTCGAGAAGATCACCGCGTCGTAGAAGGCGCGCAGGTCGTCCAGGTGGAGGTCCGTGCCGTAGTCCACGTTGCCGAAGAGGCGGACCTGCGGCTTGTCGAGGACCTGGTGGAGGGCCTTGACGATGCCCTTGATGCGGGGGTGGTCGGGGGCGACGCCGTACCGGATCAGCCCGAACGGGGCGGGCATCCGCTCGAAGAGGTCGATGGACACACCGGGCTCGGCGGCCACGTCGGACTTGAGCAGAGCGTCGGCGGCGTAGATGCCGGCCGGGCCGGCGCCGACGATGGCTACCCGCAGGGGGCGGGGCATGATCAGGTTCCCTTCGAGAGGCGACAAGCGATCTCGACGGGAAGCCTAAACTAAGGCAAGCCTAAGCTGGTACGCGGGTCCGATCTATGAGCTCATAAAGCTGCTTTATGGGCCGGACGGGCCGTGCGAGCACTCTCTCATGCGGCGCGGGAACCCGATCACGGGCATCGGCCAACAGCAGTCGACCATGCCCGTGACCACGAGGGGACCGCATGAAACCGACAGGCGATGCGTATGTCGAGGAGTGCCCTGCCGTCGCCTCCGACGACGTGCTCTCCGACGCCTCGGTCGTCGAACGGTCCTGGGAGGAACCCGACGCGTTCGAGCTCCTCTTCCACCGGTACGCCGACGACATCCACCGGTACGTGTCCCGGCGGCTCGGCACCGAGACCGCCGACGACCTCATGGCCGAGACCTTCGTCGTCGCGTTCCAGCAGCGCCGCCGCTACGACCTGACGCGACCGCACGCCCGCCCGTGGCTGTACGGGATCGTCACCAACCTCGTCGGCCAGCACCGGCGTGCCGAGGCGCGCCGGCTCAGGGCGCTCGCGCGTGCCGCCGCGACGGGGACCGCGGACGGCGACGGCGGCGAGACCCTGGCGGACCGCGTGACGGCCCGGGTGGGCGCCGAGCGCACCCGGGCCGAACTGGCGGGCGCCCTCGCCACGTTGCCCGCCCGCTACCGGGACGTACTGCTGGTGATCGCCTGGGGCGACCTCGACTACGCGGAGGCCGCGGAGGCGCTCGGCGTACCGGTGGGCACGGTGCGTTCACGACTGCACCGGGCGCGGGCCGGACTGCGTGCGGCGCTGGGCGGTTCCGATCCCACAGCCCCGCACGACGACACCGAGGAGACCGACCGTGGATGACCTCACCGCCGTACGCGAACTGGCGGCCGACGTGCCACCGCCCACCGACGAGGCCCGCTCCGCCGCCCGGGCCCGCCTGCGTCGCGCCGTCGTCCAGGAGGGCCGCCCGGGCGCGCTGCTGTCGCGGCGTCTGATGTTCCGGGTCGCCGTCGCCGGGACGGCCGCTGCGGCCGTCGCGGGCGGGGTGGTCGTCGCCACCCGGAGCGAGCGGGACCCCGACAGTCCGCGGATGGCCACCCTCAGTGCGGCTGAAGTGCTGCACCGGGCCGCGGACCGGTCACGGGCCGACGCAACGGGCCTGCCGGTCCCGCGCGGCGACCAGTACTTCTACACCAGGACGCGCACCGTCCGGACCTACGACAAGGGCGGGAAGGTGCGCACCTGGACGGACGAGAGCTGGACCTCGGTGGACGGCTCCAGGCCCTCCAGGCGCCAGGAGTACGGCAAGGTCCACATCGACCCTCCGCTGGGCGAGGACGAGGTCAGGTGGCCGCCGACCGCGTACACCGCCCTGGCGAAGTGGCCGACGGACCCGGCTGAGCTCCTTGACCGGCTGCGGATGGGCGGGGCCGCGGACGAGCACGCGTTCATGAACGCCGTCCAGCTCTTCGTGGTACCCCGGGCCATGCCGCCCGGACTGGAGGCCGCCACCTTCGAGGCCGTGGCGCGGATTCCGGGCATCCGGATCGACCGGCGCGTCGTGGACGCACTGGGCCGCAGGGGTGTCGCCGTCGCCCACCCGAAGTTCGACTTCGCGTTCGTCTTCGAGGCCCAGGGCTACGGCTTCGTGGGGCTGAGTCTGAAGGGCAGCACCGGGTACCTGGTCGACGGCCGGATGAAGTATCGCGACCCGTACGACGAGGAGCGGGCCCGGCAGGAGACGGGCGTTGTCGACCGCATCGGACAACGCCCGTAGGCGACTGCCGGCTCCCGGTCAGCCGATGTGGTAACTGTCGCCGTACACCTTCCAGTCCAGCGGCGGGTTCAGGTCGAGGTTGCCCTTGCGCAGGAACACCCGCTGGGCCGTGTCGACGCGGCTGGTGTCGCTGTGGGCCTCCTCCTGCTTCATGGCCCACACCCGGGCGTCCAGGAAGGCGTTGAGGTAGGTGACCTCGTCGCCGCCCTGGGCCGGGGGCCGGGCCCGGTTGAGGGCCCGCGCCCGGATGTTGCGGAAGCTGGTCGGGTCGTCGCCGTCGCCGTGCATGACGATGGCGTCGTAGTACGCGAACTGGCCGAGCACCCGCAGCCCGTCGGTCTTGCCCTGCCGGACCGCGGGGTTGAAGTACACGCGGTCGCGCTCGTCGTCCTGGGCCCGCCGGAACTCCGCGTCCTGTGCGGCCCGGCGCCAGTCCGCCGGGAAGTTCGGGTCCAGACCGGAGTGCGAGTCGCTGCCGTTGACCCGGCGGAGCGCCGGCAGATAGCGGGCGAGGACGTTGCCGGGCTTGCGGTCGGTGTAGAGCTCGACGAGGTCGAGCATGTCGCCGGTGCCCGAGCAGAACCCGATGATGCCCGCGGTGTAGCCGCGGCCGTCGCCGATGTCCTCGATGTACTTGTACTGGGCCTTCCAGTCGAGCGAGGAGTTCTCCGCGCTCGACACGAGTTTCATGGCGATCTCCTTCTTCGCCGGGTCGTCGAGACCGACCGCCGCGGAAAGGGCGGCGGCACCGTGGGAGTTGAGGAGCGGGACCGACGCCACGGACGCGCCGATCAGGGCGAGGAGGGTGCGGCGCGAGGTGCGCGCGGGGTGCTTCACGGCAGCTCCAAAGGGAGGTGGGGGGTGGAGAGTTGGCCGTACGTGACACTGATAGGAAGGTTTCCTATCAGACACCGCGCGCGAAGAACAGCCTTTCGGTAGAAGGTTCGTACCAACGAACGAGAGGGGCCGGATTACGGCAGCGGCTGCTCCGCCCAGATGACCTTGCCCCCGGGCGTGTAGCGGGTGCCCCAGCGGTCGGCCAGCTGGGCGACCAGGAACAGGCCGCGGCCGCCCTCGTCCGTCATCGCCGCGTAGCGCAGATGGGGCGAGGTGCTGCTGCTGTCGAAGACCTCGCAGATCAGGCTGCGGTCGTACAGCATCCGGACCCGGATGGGCTCACCGCCGTAACGGATCGCGTTGGTCACCAGCTCGCTCAGGATCAGCTCGGTGGTGAACTCCAGGTCCGCCAGGCCCCATTGAGTCAGCTGCCGGGTGACGTCGGCCCGTACCCGACCGACCGCCGCCGGGTCGGACGGCACCTGCCACTCGGCCACCTTCGCGGGGTCGAGGGCGCGGGTGCGGGCCACGATCAGGGCGATGTCGTCGCTGGGGCGGGCCGTCAGCTTGGAGTCCAGCACCACCTGGCAGGTCTCCTCGGGCGTCTCCCCGGCCCGCTCCAGCGCGGCGGCCAGCAGCTCCAGACCCACGTCGATGTCGCGCTCCCGGTCCTCGACCAGCCCGTCCGTGTACAGCACCAGCCTGCTTCCCTCGGCGAGTTCGAGGTCGATGGTCTCGAACGGCAGGCCGCCCAGGCCCAGCGGGGGACCGGCGGGCACGTCGGGGAACTCCACGCTGCCGTCGGGGTGGATCAGCGCGGGCGGCGGATGGCCGGCGCGGGCCAGGGTGCAGCGCCGGGAGACGGGGTCGTAGACGGCGTACAGACAGGTCGCGCCGGTCACCGGGGCGCTGTCGCCCTCCTGGGTCTCGTCCTGGTCGATGCGGCCGACCAATTCGTCCAGCAGCGCCAGCAGTTCGTCGGGCGGCAGGTCGAGCGAGGAGAAGTTGTGGACCGCGGTGCGCAGCCGGCCCATCGTCGCCGCCGCGTGCAGCCCGTGGCCGACGACGTCACCGACGACCAGCGCGACCCGGGCGCCGGACAGGGGCAGGACGTCGAACCAGTCGCCGCCCACGCCCGCCTGCGCGGGCAGGTAGCGGTAGGCGATGTCCAGGGCGTTCTGCTCGGGCAGGCTGCGGGGCAGCAGGCTGCGCTGGAGCGTGACCGCCATGGTGTGCTCGCGCGTGTAGCGGCGGGAGTTGTCGATGGAGACCGCCGCCCGTGCCACCAGCTCCTCCGCCAGGGCCACTTCGTCGGTGTCGAAGGGCTCCGCCTTCTGCGAACGCCAGAAGTTGACCACGCCCAGGACCAGCGCGCCCGCCCGCAGCGGCACGGCGATCAGCGAGTGGATGCCGAACTCCAGGACCTGCGAGGTGCGTTCCAGATCCTGGGCCCGCCAGCCCGGCGACTCCGCCAGCCGGGATTCGAGGACCGCCTGACCGGAGCGCAGGGCACGGGCCTGCGGAGCGGACGCGACCAGCCGCATCCGCTCGCCCACCGGGTACAGCGGCGCGTCCTTGCGGATGCCGCTGAACGCCGTACGCCGCAGCTCGGTCCCGGCCTCCGGCTGCCCGCCGCCGAGCACCGCGTCGAACAGGTCCACGGTGGCGAAGTCCGCGAACCGGGGCACGACCAGCTCCGCCAGCTCCTCGGCGGTACGGGTGACGTCCAGGCTGGTGCCGATGCCCACCCCGGCGTCGTAGAGCATGTTCAGCCGCTCCCGCGCCGCCTCCGCCCGGCCCGACAGGGCGCGCAGCTCCGTGGAGTCGCGCAGGGTCGCCACGGTGCCCGCCGGGCCGCCCTCCAGCTCCGTGGCCCGCTGGTTGATCGCCAGCAGCCGGTCGCCGACCAGGTGCACCTCGTCCGTCGCCACCCGCCCGGAGGCCAGCAGATCCGCCGTGTCCGGCGGCAGCCCCAGGTCGACGACCTGCCGGCCCTCGGCGTCCGCCGGCAGATGCAGCAGCCGCTGTGCCTCGTCGTTGGCGAGCAGGAGCCGGCCCTCGCCGTCCGCTATGAGCACGCCCTCGCGCACGGCGTGCAGCACCGCGTCGTGGTGTTCGTACATGCGGGTCATCTCGTGCGGCCCCAGGCCGTGCGTCTGGCGCTGCAACCGCCGGCTGACCAGGGCCGTGCCCGCCGTGGCCACCGCGAGCCCGACGGCCGCCATGGCGATCAGCAACGGCAGCTGCTCGTCCGCGGTGCCGCCCACGTGCGCCGTGGTGATACCGGCCGACACCGCGCCGACGACCTTCCCGTCCGGGTCCTTGATCGGCACGACCGCCTGCACCAGCGGCCCGATGGTCCCGTTGATCTGCTCGGTCACCACCTGCCCGGCCAGCGCGGGCGCGAGATTGCCGACGAACTTCTTCCCGATCCGGTCCGGCTTGGGGTGCGTGTAGCGGATGCCGTCGGTGTTGAGTACGACGATGAAGTCGACGCCGGTCGCCTTGCGCGCGGCCTCGGCCCGGGGCTGGAGCACCGCGGTCGGATCGGGGTCGTCCAGCGCCTCGCGGGTGCCCGGCGCGTTGGCGAAGGCCTCGGCGACGGCGACCGACCGGTTGCGGGCCTCGGTCGTGCTGTCGTGCCGCACCTGGAGCACCAGGGCCACCACGGCGGCCACCACCAGCAGCAGCACGATCACGACCTGGAGGACGAACACCTGTCCGGCGACGCTGCGTCCGCCCAGCGCCGACCGCACCTCCGCCCGCGCGCGCCGCGACGGGCCTGCGTCACGCTGCGAGAGTCGGCCCATGTGCCATGTCTACACTGCACGGCCCCAGGAGGCGAGGGGCGTCACAGTCTGTGACGCGACCTGCACGACACTTCCGCACCGCAGGTCCGGTGGGCCGGGTGCGGGGGCTCGCCGGTAGCGGCGTGGTTCCGGCTGCCGCGGCCACGGTCTCGGGGCGGCCGTGACGGGTCATCGCTGGCGCCGCCTTCGCTCCGGGCGCCGGGTCGCCAGCAGCAGGGCGATGTCGTCCGGCCGTTCGACCGTGTGCCGGGCCGCCGTGGTGAGGCGGTCGGCGAGGTCCGCGAGGCGGGTCGAGGGGTTGCCGGCCCGGGTCAGGGCCACCCGCAGGGCGCTGATGCCGTCGTCGATGTCGATGCCGGGCCGCTCGACGAGACCGTCGGTGTAGAGCGCGAGGACGGCGCCGGGCTCCACCTGCAACTCGGTGACCGGGTAACGGGCCCCGGGATCGACGCCGAGGACGACACCGCCGGGCAGGTCGAGGACGCGGGTGCTGCCGTCGGGGTTGCGCAGCAGGGGCGGGGGATGGCCGGCCCGGGCGGCGCGGGCGATTCCGGTGGCCGGGTCGAGCCGGATGTAGCAGCAGCTCGCGAACTGACCGGGATCGAGGTCGATGAGGAGATGGTTCGTGCCGCTCATGACCTCGTCGGGCGGCCGGTCGCCGAGCGCGAACGCCCGCACCGCGCTGCGCAGTTGCCCCATCGTGGCGGCGGCCTGCACACCGTGTCCCTGCACGTCCCCGATGACCAGGGCCAGGCCGTCCCCCGACTCGACGACGTCGTACCAGTCGCCGCCGACCTCCATGCCCTGGGTCCCCGGCAGATAGCGTCCGGCGGTCTCCACCAGCGGATGGTCCGTCAGCCGCCGGGGCAGCAGCGCCTGCTGGAGCCCGCGGGCCAGCGAGGCCTCGCTCTCGTAGCGCTGGGCCTTCTCCATGGCGTGGGCGATCAGCCCGGCGAGCGCGGTCAGCACCGAACGCTCCTCGCCGCTGAAGCTGCGCTGCCGGTCGAAGCCCAGGATGCAGGAGCCGACCGGGCGCCCCGAGGCGATCAGCGGCAGGAAGGCACGGGCGCCCTCCGTCGCGTCCAGCGCGATGCCCGGGTAGGCGGCGGAGAGCTGTTCCATCGAGTCGAAGAAGAGCGGCCGGCCGGTGGTGAGCGTCTCGACGCCGGGCAGCCGCGCGTCGAGGCCCACGCCGTCGAACGGGGCGAGGAACCCCGGCGGGAAACCGGACTCCCAGGCCAGGAACAGATGCCGGTCCTGAAGGAGGTACAGCGCGAACCGCCGGCCGCCGAACGCCGGCAGCAGCTCCCGCATCACCACGGCCGAGACCTGACGGGCGGTGACGGCCTCCGTCAGGGCGATGGCGAGGACGATCGGCCGGTACAGCGGGGCCAGTGAGGACGCGCCGGCCGTATCGGCGCCGTCCGCGGCCTCCGCCGCGTCCGGCATCCGGCTCGTGGGCTGGACCGTGCAGGTCAGCACGTCCGGGCCCGGATACACCGACAGTGCCAGCCAGTCGCCCTCGTACGAGTCGTTCGCCGGGCCGGGCGGCCGTCGCACATGCAGATGCACCGGGTCCGGCGACAGCAGGGCGCCGCGCAGATGGTCCTCGACGTCGGGCTGGTTCAGCCAGGGCACGCTCTCCCACAGCGAGCGCCCGAGGAGCAGATCGCGCGGCCGTTGCAGCAGCTGGGCCGCGCGCGGGTTGGCGTAGGCGACCAGCCCCAGCCGGTCCAGACAGAACACGCCCTCCGGCAGCAGGTCGGCGGCCGCGTCTCCCGCCACCGAGGGGCCCGGATCGAGCACGAACCCCCGCACGGGCCGGGTGTCCGAGTCGGACGGACCGGGGTCCGGGGTCCAGAACTCCATGAGCCGCAGGCCGCCGTCCGGGGCCCGCACATACAGCGGCAGCGACGGTGGGGGCCGGCTCGCCGCGGTCTCCTGGAGCGCCGCCAGCACCCGTTCCGTGTCGGCCGGGGACAGTGCCTCCGCGAGCGCCTGGACCGTGCCGTCGAACTCGGTCGGCGCCACGCCGAGCAGCGCGTGCAGCGGCGCGTCGGCGGTGACGACGCCGCTCGCCGGGTCCCAGGCGAACCGCCCCAGCCGCCCCTCGGACGGGTGCGCGGTCGGTGGCCGTACGCACAGGGGCTCGCCTTCCCAGGCGACCGCCTCCCGGTGGTCGTCCAGACGTGCGGCCAGCTCCTCGGCCACCCGTGTCAGCCGCTCGCGCGCGGGCAGCACCTCGGCGGCGTCCGGGACCGCGGGCCGCAGCACCGTCAGCACGCCGTACGTCTCCGACGCCCCGACCACGGGCACGTACAGCGACCCGAACTGGAAGGGCAGGCCCGCCGCGAACTGCGGATAGCGGCGCATCGTCTCCGTGGCGTTCGGCAGCACCACGTGCACCCCGAGCCGGTAGGCGTCGGCCACGGGGAAAGGCCGGTCGGCGTGCAGCCGCCACCAGGGCTTGAACAGCGGCCCCGGCAGTCCGGCGAGGACCGCCAGCCGCAGCACCCCCGGGGTGTGCGAGCGCAGGTAGACACCGCCGGCGTGACCCCCGGCCGCGCCGATCGCCTCCGTCGAGGCGTCGATCAGCAGTGCGGCCAGCCGTCCCGGCGCCCGGTGCGCGTCCTCGCCGCTCCCAGTCATCAGCCCTGCCTCGTCGCTGTGCCGCCACGCGGGCGACACAGCAAGAATGCGCCACGAGACACCTGCGGCGCACCCGGACGGACGGGGAGGGGGCGCGCCCGACCTGCCCGGCCGGAGTGTGTCCGGCGTACCTGGTCGGGAACACCGGACGGGGGCTCCGGTGTCTCCGATGTCAGGTGGACAGGCCCTGGAGGCCCTCGTAGGCCGCCGAGACGATCTCCAGGCCCCGCTGGTCGTTCGCCGGCTCGCGCATCTGGCTGGTCACGTACGCGACCGCCATGCGGGCCGAGGGATCGACCATGACGACCGAGCCGCCCCACCCGCCCCAGCCGTACGCCGTGCCGAACAGGCCGTACCCCAGGCCCCAGCGCATCGGCATGCCGAGGGTGCGGTCCTCACCGGCGAACTGCTCCTCCCACGCCACCCCGCACCCGCCCGGGGACAGCAGCCGGACCGGGCCGATCCCACCCGCGCAGGCCATCACGGACTGCACCAGGGCGACGGAGCGGGCATTGCCGTAGCCGTTGGCCGCGGGGATCTCGGCCCGGCGCCAGGCCATGCTGTTGGCGTCCCGGACCCGGAGCGCGGTCGCGGCGGCCGGCCGGGGCGCCGCGTTCGGGGCGCTCGCGGTGTAGTCCTCGTCGTGCCCGGGCGGCGGGACGGCGAGCGCCACGCGGTGGTCGTCCTCGGGGCCCACGCCGATGCGGAAGTCGGCTCCGATCGGCCCCGCCACCTCCTCGGCGAAGAACGTGCCCAGGGTGCGGCCGGTGATCCGGCGCACCACCTCGCCCACCAGGAAGCCCTGCGTGAGGGAGTGGTAGCCGGCCGCGGTCCCCGGCTCCCACTGCGGGGCCAGCGCCGCGAGCCGGGCCGTCACGGCGGGCCAGTCGTAGATCTCGGCGACGGGCCCGTCGTAGTCGGGCAGGCCCGCGGTGTGCGACAGCAGATGCCGTACGAGCACCTTGTCCTTGCCCGCCGCGGCGAACTCGGGCCAGTAGCGGGCGACCGGCGCGTCCAGGTCGAGTTCGAGGCGGTCCACCAGGATGATCGCGGCCAGAGCCGTCATCGTCTTGGTCACCGAGAAGACGTTCGTGACGGTGTCCCGCTCCCAGGGCCTGCTCCGCCCGGCGTCCGCGTACCCGCCCCACACGTCCACCACGGGCTTGCCGTCGACGAACACCGCCGCCGATCCGCCGGTGTCGCCCTCGTCCAGAAAGGCGGCCAGCGCGTTGGGCACCGCCATGAACAGGTCGTCGTACGAGCCCCGGATGTCTGCCATGCGCGGAATCTAGCCCCCGGCGAGGGGCGGGCAGCAACCGAATTTCCGGGCTTTGGGCGGGGTGCAGCGTCCGCGCCCTGCCAGGGGCGGCGTGCCGGGCCCCGTTTCAGCGGCAGACCCACCGGGCGGACCCCGGGGCCCATATCGTGGGAAGTGAGGCGATATCGGCAGTGAGGCGGCAGAGCCATGGCGGACGCTGGGATCGACTACGCAGCGGTGTTCCAGGCCCTGCCCGGGATGGTGGCGGTCCTGACCCCCGAGCTGGTGTACGTGGACGCCAACGAGGAGTTCGTCCGCATGTCCGGACGCAGCAGACAGCAGCTCGTCGGCCACTACCTCTTCGACGTCTTCCCCGACAACCCGGGCGACCCGGCCGCCTCCGGCATGCGCAACCTCGCCGCCTCCCTCCAGCGCGTCCTGGCCACCGGCGAGCGCGACACCATGGCCGTCCAGCGCTACGACGTCCAGTCCCTGGAGCAGCCGGGGTGCTGGGAGGAGCGCTACTGGAGCCCCGTCAACGCCCCCGTGTTCGGGCCGGACGGGAAGGTCGCCCTGTTGGTGCACCGGGTGGAGGAGGTCACCGAGTTCATCCGCGACCGCGGCGGCCCCGTCGACACCCGGGCCCGCGCGCTGGAGGCCGAACTGTACCTTCGCGCCCGGGAGTTGCAGCAGGTCAACGAACGGCTGAGAAAGGCCCACGCCCGCGAGCGCGAGGTCGCCCTGGCCCTCCAGGAGGCGATGCTCCCGGCGCCGCGGCAGGTCCGCGACCACCGGGCCGCCGTACGCTACCGGCCCGCCGTCGGCGCGCTGAACGTCTGCGGCGACTGGTACGACCTGGTGGAACGGATCGGCGGCGACCGCATCTGTGTGGCGGTCGGCGACGTCGTCGGGCACGGACTGGCGGCGGCCTGTGTGATGGGCCAGCTGCGCAGCGCGCTGAGCGCCGCGTCCCGGGTGGCCGAGGGGCCGGCGCAGGCCCTCGACGTCCTGGGCCGGTACGCGAACGTCGTCCCCGGCGCCGAGTCCGCGACGGTGGTCACCACGTTCGTCGACTTCGACGTCCGGACCGTCACCTACAGCAGCGCCGGCCACCTCCCGCCGGCACTCGTCCACGCCGACGGCCGGGTGGAGTTCCTCGACGCGGCCACGGACCCGCCGCTGGACGCCAGCCCCGACCCCGTCTCACGCCCCGAGGCGACGGCCGGCTTCCGCGAGGGCGACACCCTGGTCCTGTACACCGACGGGCTGGTGGAACGCCGCCGCGAGGACATCGACGCGGGCCTGGCACGCCTGGCGGACTCCCTCGCCCGCAACCGCAGGGCTGATCCGGCGGCGATGGCGGACGCGGTCCTCCAGGAACTGCTGCCGCCGGAAGGCGCGACGGACGACACAGCGTTGATCGTCGTACGGCTGTGAGGCGACCCGGTCAGCGCGCGGCCGTGAGTGACGGGTCCGAACGGTCGTCCCCGTCGTCCCCATCATCTCCGTCATCCCCTTCCTCCCCGTCGGCCTCGCCCACGCGCAGCGCTCGCCGCGGCAGCAGGAACGGTGTCGCGAGGAGCAGCAGCCCGGCGGTGGCGATGGCGACGCGCGGGCCCGTGGCGGCGGCGAGCAGGCCCCACAGCGCGGTGAGCGCGGCGATGGACAGCTTGACCGTGATGGACCAGGCGGACAGCGTGCGGGCGAGGCGGTCGGTCGGGGTGCGCTCCAGCCGGTAGGTCGACAGGACGGGCGTGAACACGGCCGCGCAGATGATCAGCCCGAACTCCACGGCCATGACGAGCAGCAGCCCCGCCGCTCCGGGCCCGACGAAGGCCAGCCCCAGTCCCCAGCACGCCCGCAGCGTCCCGGCGACGAGCAGGACCCTGCGCTGCCCGAACCGGGTGACCAGGCGCCGGGACAGCCGCGACCCGATCAGCCCGCCCAGGCACGGCACGGCGAAGGCGAGCCCGTACTGCCAGGGCGCGAAGTGGAGACGGCCGAGCATGAGGACGGCGAGGGGCGGCTGGGCCGCCATGATCAGACCGTTCACGAGGGCGTTGTTGAGGAACAGGGGGCGCAGCGTCGCGTGGGTGAGGAGGAAGCGCCAGCCGTGGAGGAGGTCACCGGTCCGGAGCTTCGCGTGGACCGAGGGGCGTGCGGGCCGGGGCTCGGTGCCGCCCATGGCGCGGATTCCGCCGGCCGAGAGCAGGAAGCTGACCGCGTTGGCGGCGATGGTCGTCACCGGCCCGAACACGGCGATCACGGCGCCGCCGAGCGGCGGGCCCACCATGGTGGTGCTCCAGGTCGTCGCCTCGAACCGCCCGTTGGCGACGAGCAGATCCTCCCGCGGCACCAGCGCCTTGAGGCACGCGCCGGACGCGGCGGTGAAGGTGATGTCGGCCGCGGAGACGACCACCGACACAACCAGGAGTTGTCCGAACGTCAGCCGGTCGAGGGCGAACGCGACCGGGATCGTCATCAGCGCGGCGCACCGGACCAGGTCCATCCCGATCATCACCGGCCGTTTCCGGCGGAACTCCACCCACGGCCCCAGTGGCACCGCCACCACCGCCCCGACCGCGAGCCCGGCCGCCGACAGCGCCGACACCTGGGCCGGCCCGGTGTGCAGGACGAGGATCGCGACCAGCGCGAACGCGTCGAAGGCGAGCCAGGTGCCGAGCGCGCTGACCCCGTACGCCGCCCACAGCCACCCGAAGGACCGCCCGAGCGAACGTCTCGCCCCCATGAACCGCACCCGCCTCTCGCCGACCCCGCACATCCAACCGGGCCGGGCCCGCGCGGATCAAACAACCGCCACGCTGCCCGGACACAACCAAAAGTTGTGGCTCTACGATGGCGGCCATGGACCTCGACGGTGTGCGCACGTTCGTGACGGCCGCGGACGCGGGACGCTTCCAGGACGCCGCCGCGACCCTGTCGATCACCCAGCAGGCGGTCTCCAAACGCGTCGCCGCGCTCGAGAAGGACCTGGCCGTACGGCTGTTCACCCGCACGGCCAGGGGAGTGCGGCTCACCATCGACGGCCAGGCGTTCCTGCCCCACGCCCGGGCCCTCCTCGACGCCGAGGAACGGGCCGTCGCCTCCGTGCGGCCCGGCCGCCGCGCGCTGCGCGTGGACGTCATCGGGCGCCGGCTGGCCCCGGCGGACGTCCTGCGCGGCTTCCATCGCGCCCATCCGGACGTCGAACTGGACGTGGTGACCCTCTTCGACGCCAAGGAGGCCTTCGCCGCGGTCCGCTCCGGCACGATCGACGCGTCCTTCCGTGCCGTCACCCTCCCCGCCCGCAGGCTCCCCGACGGCATCGCCACCGCCCGCGTCCACGACGAGCCCGTCCAGCTGCTGACCGGCCCCCGGCACGCGCTCGCCGCGGCCCGCTCCGTGACCCCTGACCGGCTCGTGGGCCACCGGATCTGGATGCCCGGCCTCGTCGACGGCACCGAGTGGGCCGCCTACTACGACGACTTCGCCGCCGCGTTCGGCCTCACCATCGAGGCCACCGGACCCGACTTCGGCACCGACCCGCTCCTGGACACCATCGCCGACTCGTCCTCCCTGGCCACCTTGGTCGGCGCGCAGACCCGCCTCGGCTGGCCCGCCGACCACGACCTGCGGCGCATCGCCCTGCACGACCCGATGCCGGTCTACCCGCACTCCCTGATCTGGCGCGCCGACAACCCCCACCCGGCCCTCACCGCCCTGCGCGCCCACCTCGACGCCGCCCGGCAGGGGCACGGCACGAGGCAGGTCTGGACGCCGCACTGGGCGCGGTGAACCTCACTGGGCCGGATGCAGCAGCACAGGAAGCAGGTCACGGCCGGGGGCGGAGAGGCTGGACCGCAGTCCAGCCCACCCCCCCGGGAGCCCTCGATGCCTCTGCGTTCCAGCCTGCGCGCCGCCTCCGTGGCCGCCCTCTGCGTGGCCGTACTGACCCCGGTCACGGCCTTCAGCCCCGCGTCCGCGACACCGGCGCGCGGCGACGACCACCGACTCCAGGAACAGCTCGACCGGTTCGTCCGCAGCGAGGGCGGCCCGCCCGGCGTCATCGCCGTCCTGGACTACGGCCCGAAGACCCGCGTCCTCACCGCGGGCACCGCCGATGTCCGCACCGGCCGCCCACCCCACCCGGACGACCACATGCGCATCGCCAGCACGGCCAAGGCCTTCAGCGGTGCCGTCGCCCTGGCCCTGGCCGACCGTGGCGCCCTGGACCTCGACGACACCCTGCGCGACCGGCTGCCCCGACTGCCCCAGGCGTGGGGCGCGGTGACACTGCGCCAGCTGCTCCAGCACACCAGTGGGCTGCCGGACTTCTCCGAGAGCACCGCGTTCCGGGCCGAGATCCTCGCCGACCCACGCCACCACTTCGACTCCCGCCGCCTGCTCGACTACGTGGCCGACCAGCCGCTGCGCTTCCCGCCGGGCAGCCGCTACCAGTACTCCAACTCCGACAACATCGCGGTCGCGCTGATGGCGGAGGCGGCGACCGGAAGACCGTACGAACGCCTCCTGCGCGACCTTGTCGACACCCCGCTCGGCCTCCACCGCACGAGCCTTCCGCAGGGCTACCGCATGCCGAAGCCCTATCTGCACGGCTACGCCGTCGAGCCGGGGGCCGCTCCGGAGGACGTCAGCGAGGTGCTGGGCATGTCCGGGGTGTGGGCCTCCGGAGGCATCGTCTCCACACCGGCCGACATGACCCGCTTCATCCACGGCTACGTCGGCGGGGCGCTCTTCGGCGGGCGCGAGATCCACGCGCAGCGACGGTGGGTCGAGGGCGCGTCCGAGCCCGCGGGGCCGGGACACAACCGGGCGGGGCTGGCGCTCTTCCGGTACGACACCCGGTGCGGTGCCGTGTTCGGCCACACCGGCAACACCCTCGGCTACACGCAGTTCGTCGCCGCCACCCCGGACGGGCGCCGCTCGGTGACGTTCTCCGCCACCACCCAGATCAACAAGGCCATGGACGCCGACCAGGTGGAGCGCATGCGCAAGATCGAGGAGAACCTGGTCTGCGCCCTGGTGCGCGGCCCGCACGCCTAGCGAGGTCTGGGACGAGGAACAGCCGACGCAGGGGTGGTCCCTCGTCGGCACCGTCGTACCGGCCCACCAGCCGAACGCCGGTGATCGGGGGCTGGTCGACGTGCCGCGCCGGGCGAACCGCGCGGCGCCACGGTCACGCTGCGCCGGCTCCCGGCTTGCGTCCCCGTACGGCCCAGGCGCGGGCCGTGAGGGCGATCGTCCCGTCCGCCCGCGCAGGCACCCGCTCGTGCAGCGTCCGCCGCAGCCGCTCCCGGACGTCGGGGGCGAGGGCGGCCACGTAGCCGGGTGCCGGGCCCTGGCCGGACAGGAACGGGGTCCACAGGTCGTCGAAGTCCGTGAACAGGGTGGGGATCTCGACCGGCGCCACCGTCACCTCGGTCAGCCCCGCCCCGGTCCACAGCGGACGCAGCGCGGACGGCCGGCAGAGCGGGAAGCGGCGGCCCTCGTCATGGTCCGCGGCGGACGGGTCGACCGCGGTCGCGGCGGCCCAGAAGTGGCGCAGGAACCCCATGCCCTCGCCGTAGTCCCACACATAGGCGGCCACCACACCACCCGGCCGTACCACCCGCGCCGCCTCCCCCAGCGCGACGCCGGGATCGGGAAGGAAGTTGAGCACCAGCCCGCTGACGGCCGCGTCGAAGACCGCGTCCCGCACCGGCAGCGCCTGGGCGTCCGCGACGACGACACGGGCGGGCGGGGGAGCGGCGGCGCGTGCCGTCGCCGCGAACCCGGCGGACCGCTCCACACCCAGCAGCGCCCGGGGCCGGCACCGTACGGCCACGGTCGAGGTCAGCGCTCCCGAACCGCAGCCGATGTCCAGCCACCGGCCCTGGGGCGGACAGCCCAGCCACCGGACGAACGCGTCGGCCACGCGCCGGCTCCACCGGCCCATGTACCGCTCGTAGGCGTCACCGGCGGCCCACACGTCGAAGTGCCGTTCACTCACCCCTCCACCTTGCCCTGTCTCAGGGGGCGTTGCAGGTCGCGGGCACGGCCCGGGGTGCCGGTCTCGGGCGTCCCGGGCGGCCGAGCGCGACCCCGAGCAGCACCAGCCCCAGCCCGCACAGCTGCCGCACGGTCAGCGCCTCGCCCGCCACCACCGTGCCCAGCAGCACACCGGTCACGGGATTGAGCAGCCCTATGAGGCCGACCGTCCCCGACGGCAGGTGCCGCAGTCCGGCGAACCACACCGTGAAGGCCAGAGCCGTGGCGACGACGGAGACATAGGCGAACGCGAGGAGCGCCGACGCGGACAGGGCGGGCGGCGGGCCCTCCACGGCCGCCGCGACCGGCAGCAGGAACAGTGCTCCGGCGGTGAGCTGCCAGGCGGTCGAGGCGAGCACCGCGCCACCGGCGTTCCACCGCTTGGTGAGGATGTGGCCGAACGCCGACACCAGCATGGCCCCGCCCGAGGCCAGCACCCCCGGCACGCTCACCCCCTCCGCGCCGGTGAACAGCATCAGACAGACCCCGGCGAGCCCGATCGCGGCGCCGGTGAGATGCGCGGCGCCGGGCCGCTCGGCGACCAAGGACCAGGCGATGAGCATCATCGTCAGCGGGGACGCCGCCATCACGGTCGAGGCCACGCTCGTCGGAAGCAGCTGCGAGGCGGCGTAGACGAGGACGAAGAACACGCTCACGTTGAGCAGCCCGAGCACCGCCGAGCGCCACCACCACACCCCGTGCGGCCGCCGCCGGGCGAGGGCGAGCAGCACGAGGCCGGCGGGCAGCGCCCGCAGCGCGGCCCCGTACAGCGGGCGGTCCGTCGGGAGGAACTCGTGGGTGACGTAGTAGTTGGTGCCCCAGGCCACCGGTGCCACCGCCGTCAGCGCCACCCATCGGGAATTTGCTTCCATGGAAGCCAATATAGCTTCCCGGGAAGCTAATATGAGGTCCATGTCCGAGTCCATGTCTGGGGAAGACCGGCGAACGCCGGACCGTGTGGCCCGTATCCAGGCCGACTGGCGCCGCGAGCGACCCGACCTCGACGTCGGCCCGCAGGGAGTGATCGGCAGGCTGCACCGCCTCGCCGGCCGGCTCACCGAGGAACTCGTGCTCGTCTACGGCCGTCACGGCCTCGGCGAGGGGGAGTTCGACGTCCTGTGCGCCCTGCGCCGCGCCGGTGAGCCCTATGAGCGGGCACCCGGCGAGCTCGCCGCGCACACCATGGTGACCACCGGCGCGATGACGAAGCGCATCGACCGTCTGGAGCGGGCCGGACTCGTCACCCGCCGCCGCTCCTCCGACGACCAGCGCGGCCGGATCGTCGCCCTCACCCGGCCCGGCCGCGAACTGATCGACCGGGCCTTCACCGACCACATCCGCAACGAACGCCGGCTGCTGGACCTGCTGACGCCCGCCGAGGCCGAGACCCTCGAAGAGCTGCTCACCACCTGGCTCGGCCGCCTGGAACCCCCGACGGGGAGCTGACGCGCTCAGACGGTGACGACGAGCTTGCCCCGCGGATGCCCGCTCTCCAGATGGCGTACGGCGGCCACGGCCTCGTCCAGCGGATAGGTGCGGTCGATCACCGGGGCGATCGCGCCCGTCTCCGCGAGGTCCTTGAGGCGAAGCAGGTCCGGCTGCCGGGTGCGGGCGAACAGCGGGCGCAGGCGCTGCCCCACGAAGAGCGACAGCACCAGTCCGCGCACCCAGCGGTCCAGGCCGCCCAGCACGGGCCCGCCGTCCTCGCCGCCGACGAAGACGACCGTGCCCCGCGGCGCGAGGACCCGGCGCAACCGGGTCAGGGAACGGTTCCCGGCGGTGTCGATGACGAGGTCGTGGCGGACGGGCCGGTCGGTGACCTCCTCCCGGGTGTAGTCGATGACGTCGGCCGCCCCGAGCGACCTGACCAGATCGGCCGCGCCGGGCCCGCACACGCCGGTGACCCGGGCCCCGTAATGGGCGGCGAGTTGCACGGCGTACGTCCCGACGCCGCCCGAGGCGCCGATCACGAGCACCTTGTCGCCGGGCCGCGGGCGGGCCATGTCGAGGGCCTGGAGCGCGGTCACGCCGGAGACGGGCAGGGCGGCGGCCTGCGGGAAGGAGAAACCCGCGGGCATCGCGGCGAGCTGGTCGGGTCTGGCGCGCGCGTACTCGGCGAAGGAGCCGTCGCACTGCCCGAACACCTCGTCCCCCGGCTTGAACCCGGTCACCTTCGCCCCGACCGCCGCCACCCGCCCCGCCGCGTCCCAGCCGCGCACGACGTGAGCGGGCCGGCGCAGGCCGAGCTCGGGACTGAGCCGGGCGATGTAGGGCCGCCCGGTCATGAGATGCCACACGCTCGGGTCGACGCCCGCGGCTCGCACCTCCACCAGCACTTCGTCGTCGCCGGGCACGGGACGCTCGACGTCCCGCAGTTCCAGGGTTTCGGTGGAGCCGTACGCGTACTGGACGATGGCCTTCATCGGGGCACTCCTCCGCGCCGCTTCAACGGTGTCCTCCCGGATCGTCCCCCTCGAACCGCACGCATGGCCAGCCCCCGCAACCCGAACTCGCCGGGATGCGGGGGCATTTGAGGCAGAGGCGGAGGCGCTTGCGACCGCCTACTGTCGGGCGCCGCCCCTGCGTCGTACGACCACCACGGCCACGGCCACGACGAGCACCACCGCGATCGCGACCCACACCCCCGCGGACAGACCGCCGTCGTCCTCGTCCTTCTCGGTGTCGGCCGCCTGCGGGGTCGGCGAGGTGCCGGACGCCTCCGCGGTCGGGGTCGCCGACGCGCTCGCGGACGCACTGGGGGAGGGTCCGACCGGCGCCGCCCCCGGCGCGGCCGCCTTCAGCTTCAGCACCGGGGCCGGGTTGCCCTCGCCGTGCCCGTGCCCGTCGTCGCCGGACTCGTCCAGCTCGATCCAGCGGTCGACCTTGCCGTCGCCGTACGTCTGGAGTGTCTTGAACGCCAGCTCCTTTACGTCGGGCAACTGCCGTACGACGACGGAGTACTCGGCGTCGGCGCCCACCTTCAGCGCCGCGCCCTTCACGGTGTAGCCGTCGTCCGTCGCGGTGAACTTCCAGCCCTCGGGCCCCTTCCCGTACGTCACGTCGGACGGGGCGATGCCCTTGGGCAGGACCACCCGGATCTGCGCGATCCCGGCGGTGGCGGACTCCGACTCGGCGGTGAAGGCGAGTTCGGCGTTCTCGGCGAGGGCCTGCGCGTCGTCCGACTCGACCTCGACATGGGCGGCGGCCGGAACGGCGGTGAACAGTACGGCGGTTGCCGCGGTGGCGGCCGCGACGGTGAGCCGGCGGATGATGCGGGACATGGGTGTCTCCAGGCATGGGGGGTTGTCGGGGCCGCCGCACGGCGAAGCCGAACGCGTGCCCCGATCGGGTCAGTTGACGAGAACTGCCCGACCCGACGGCGGCCCCCGCCGCACCACCGCGTGCGCGAGGACGCTCGCCGTGGGCGTCGGCCGCGCCCGCTCGGCCCGCACCGGAACCGGCACGTCGAGCAGCCCGGCCACCCGCGGCCGGGTGAACAGCGCCCGGGCGGCGGCGACATGGGCTCGCACGGAGCCCAGCACCGCGCCCACACCGCGGACCAGCGTCCAGCAGGCGGCGTCCGCGCGGTGCAGCAACACCGCGACGAGCACGGCGACCAGCGCGTGGGCGACCGTCATGGCGACGGAGTCGTGCAGCCGCTCATGACCCATCGCGGGGCCGGCGTGGTGGACGTGACCCTGGGCGTGCGGAGTGTGCGTGGTGAGCGTCAGCCACAGGTGCAGCCCCGACTGCCCCGCCACGCTGAACACGACGACCGTGCCCACATGGCGTGGCCGCCGTACGCCGATCAGGCCCAGCCCGAAGAGCCCGCCGGCCACGGCCGACGCCTGCGCCCACGGCACGGACTCCGCGCCGAACAGATGATGGGCGCTCACCCCGAGCACGGCACCGACGACGGCGAACACCGCGGCCCGCAACACGGGCAGAGGCGCTGGACGGTGGCTGACGTGGGGGTGCATGACCTGCTCATCCTGTCCCATGCGGGGCGGGGCGCGCAGGCGGCTGCGGAAAGATCGGTGGCGTGAGGGCGGGGTGACTGTGCCGGGTGGGTGTGTGGATGGGTGGGGTCGGGCGGCGGTGACTGTGCCGTGGGGTTGTGCGGCGGCGAATGCTCCGCGGGGCCGTGCGGAGCGGTGGTCTCAGGCCGCGGGCACCGCGCCGCGCGACCGTGCGCGGACCCAGCCCAGCAGCACCACCGAGCACAGGGCGGCCAGCGCACACCACGTCGAGACGAACTCCAGCCGCCACAACGCCGAGCAGACCGCCGCACCCACGGCGACCAGCACCCCCAGCACGCACAGCCGCCGGTCACCGGAGAGCAGCAAGGAGCCCACGGTCGCCAGCAGATACCCGGCGATGAGCAGGGGAGTGTGCGACAGGCCGATCGAATAGCCCATCGTGTGGCCGCGGATCTCGGCCGTGACCCGACCGGAGACCAAGGCATGGGCGAGCGCCGCCGCGGTCGCCGCGCCGATCACCAGGGGAAGGGCCAGCCGGCGCCGGGCCCGTGGCCGAGCCGCGCACCAGACGGCCAAGGGCACTCCCGCGGCCAGTACCGGCAACGCGATCACGGCCCACACCACCGTCGCGGCGCCGCTGCCGCCACCGGCGTTCCACACCAGCGCCTCGACGATCTGATGCGCCCCCAGCAGCAACGGCAGCCCGGCCAGCGGGAGATCACGCGGATCACGCACCCGCGCCACACAGGCGACACCGACACCCGCGACCGCCGTACCGGCCACCAGGTCGGCCGTCGCACTCCAACACATCACGCCATCCATGGGTTTACGGCATCGGCAGCCACCACGTTACGTCCGCGCGGGCCGGTGGCGGGGGCGACACGATCACGTCCGCGGGAGCGTGGCTGGAAACGTCGCGGATCCTCCTCACGGAAGGAGCCGCCTCTCCTTGGCGACCGCGACCGCTCCTGCCCGCGTGTCGACGCCGAGCTTGTCGTAGATCCGGCGGAGGTGGGTCTTCACCGTGGCCTCGCTGATGAACAGGGCGCGGGCGATGTCCCGGTTGCCGATGCCGCGGGCCAGCTGGGCGAGGATGTCGCGTTCGCGGTCGGTGAGGGTGGGGCGGGGCTTGCGGAGGTTGGCCATCACGCGGCCGGCGACCGGCGCCGACAGCGCGGTGCGGCCCTCGGCGGCGGCGTGGATCGCCGCGAACAGCTCGTCGGGGCGCTCGGCCTTGAGGAGATAACCGGTGGCGCCCGCCTCGATGGCGCGGGTGATGTCGGCGTCGGTGTCGTACGTCGTCAGCACCAGGACGTGCGGGCGGGCGCCCGGCGCGGAGGTGAGGCGGCGGGTGGTCTCCACGCCGTCGATGCCCTCGCCCAGCTGGAGGTCCATCAGCACCACGTCCGGCGTGAGCTTCGCGGCCAGCGCCAGCGCCTCCTCACCGGTGCCGGCTTCGCCGACGACCTCGATGTCCGGGGCGCTGTCGAGCAGCGCGAGCAGTCCGGCGCGTACGACGGCGTGGTCGTCGCAGACCAGGATGCGCACGCGGTGGGGGTGGTCGGGGGTCGTCAAGGCGCCGCCTCCCAGCGGAGATCAGGGCTCATTGCTGCGCGGAGTGGGGCGTCAGGGCTCGTCGATGCGTGGAGTGGGGCGCCAGGGCTCATCGGTGCGCGGAGTGGGGCGTCAGGGCTCATCGGTGCGCCTCCAACGGAACCGCCGCGGACAGGACCGTGCCCTCGCCGGTTCGGGACTCGACGGTCAGGGTGCCGCCGAGTGCCCGCAGGCGGGCCCGCATCGCGGGCAGACCGTGGCCGCGCCCGCCCTCGGCGGAGTCGGGCGGCGCGGCGGGGTCGAAGCCGTGGCCGTCGTCGGAGACGTCCAGGACGACCTCGTCGTCGAGCAGGGTGAGCGTGAGCGCGGCACCGCGCGCGCCGGCATGCTCGCGGACGTTGGCCAGGGCGCCCTGGGCGATGCGCAGCAGGGCGGACTGGACGCGGTCCGGCAGCCGGGTGAGCCGCTCGTCCTCGGCGTCGACATGGACCCGTACGGTCAACTGCCCACCGGACTCCCGGGCGGCCAGCGCACGCAGCGCCGCGTCGAGGCCGCCGCCGCGGGCGAGGTCGGCGGGCGCGAGGTCGTGCACGAACCGGCGGGCCTCGGCGAGGTTGTGCTCGGCGACGGAGGCGGCGGTGCGGACATGGGCGCGGGCCTTGTCCGGTGCGGCGTCCCACACCCGGTCCGCCGCCTGGAGCAGCATCCGCTGGCTGGACAGGCCCTGGGCGAGCGTGTCGTGGATCTCCATGGCGAGCCGCTCCCGCTCGGCGAGGGTGCCCTCGCGGCGTTCCGAGGCGGCGAGTTCGCGGCGGGTGCGGATGAGGTCGTCGATGAGGGCGCGCTGCCGGTCGGTCTGCCGCTCCATCTGGAGGAAGACGGCGGTGGCGAGCGCGGCGACGGCGGGCGGCGCGAGCACCAGGTTCGGGTCGAAGCGCCCGCCGAGCTGCACCTGCGCGGCCACCACGAACACGGTCAGCACCGCCACCAGGACGAGCGCCGCACGCTGCGGCAGCGTGCGCAGGCCGGTGTAGAAGAGGGGCACCGCGCACCAGGCGAAGCTGGGCGCGAGCACGACCAGCACCATCCACACCACGACGACGAGCGCCAGCCACGCGGAGTGCCGTGGTCCCGGGCTGCCCGCCTTCGGCCCCACCAGATGCAGGACGACGAGCACCACGCACAGCGCGATGATCCACGGCGTGCGCGGCTCGCCGGGATGGCGCAGCAGGAAGCGGGCGAGGGCGCCGCCGAGCAGCAGGAAGAACGCGGCGTGCAGGACGAGGCCGAGCCACCGGGTGTCGACGGCGCTCGGTGCGTCCGGGCGGTCCGGCATCAGGGGCCCGCCTCCTTTCCCGGCCGTGGGCGCTGAACTGGGCAAACACCTCCATTGTCACCGGAGCCGCGGGCCCCGCAGGTCAACCGATCGGATGACCCCCGTGTCATCCGTCCCGCGATCCCGGGCGAGCCGGAACGTCGACCGTCCGGGCCCGGTTCCGGGCCGAGGGTGGAGAGCAGGAAACGGGGCGGCGACCGAGCCGCTCTCCCACCGAAGGAGTCGACGACCCATGAACGCCGTGCAGCCCCAGCACAAGAAGGTCTCCCGCCGTGCCCGCCTCGCCGTCGGCGGTGCCGTGCTCGGCGCTGTCGCCCTGGCCGGTATCGGCGCGGTCTCCGCCAACGCCTCCGCACCGGCCAAGGCGCCCGCCGCTGCCGCCGCGGTCTCCGCCCCGGCCAAGGCCACCACCACGTCCACCCACCTGACGATCGACGCCGCCACCCGCGCCGCCCAGGCCGCGCTCGACGCCGCCGAGAAGGAGCACCAGCGGGTCACGGTCGCCGTCGTCGACCGCAACGGCAACACCGTCGTCACCCTGCGCGGCGACGGCGCCGGCCCGCAGTCGTACGAGTCGGCCGAGCGCAAGGCGTACACCGCCGTCTCCTGGAACGCCCCCACCTCCGAACTCGCCGAGCGTCTGAAGCAGGCCCCGAACCTGAAGGACATCCCCGGCACCCTGTTCCTGGCCGGCGGCGTCCCCGTCACCGCCCAGAACGCCCCGATCGCGGCCATCGGCGTCGCGGGCGCTCCGTCCGGCGCCCTGGACGAGAAGTACGCGCAGGCGGGCGCGGAGGCGGTTACGGGCCGCTGACGGCTCAGCGCCCTGGCATGCCCCCGTGCGGGCTGTTGACCACCAGCGGGAGGGAACCCTCCGCCAGGTAGGGGTGGTCGGGGAAATGGTCGACGTGGAGATGGCCGCCGTCGTCCGCGTCGGCCATGTTCCGCAGGTTGGCCGCCAAGAGGGCTCGGGCGTCGCCGTCCCCGTCGATCAGGAGGACACGCCGGGCGGGGTCGACGGTGACGCGGACTCCGGGGCCCGGCGTGTCGCGGATCTCGACGCCGGCCAGGGTGCCGTCGTCGCCGTCAGGCCCGGTCGTGGTCCACAGCACGCCCGCACCCTCGGCCACGGCCCGCGCCAGACGGTGCAGTTCGGCGGCCGGGGCGCTGAGGTCCACTTCGCCGGACGCGGGGTGGTGACGAACCCTGGGTTCCATCTCGCCGTACTCCTCATGTGGTCGCCGGATGCGACCTCCGTCGCCCGATCCGCGTCACAGCCTGCCCCGGCCGGACCGCTGTGACCAGCCGAATGTCCCAACTCCCGGAGAACCGCGGCCGTTCGTCCAAGGGACGCGGGCCTTTGTCCATGGACCGGTCCGCCGCGTCGGGTGACGGTGGATCATGAGCCGATTCAGGGATGGGACGGGGACAGTCCGCAGCACGTACACCCAGCGCCCACGGCGCAAGGGTGAACGGGGACGGCTGCCGCCGGGGCTGGTCGCGCTGGCTCTCGGCGGCTTCGGTATCGGGCTCACCGAGTTCCTCATCGCCGGGCTGTTGCCGCAGGTCGCGTCGAGTTTCGCGGTGTCCGAGGCGGCGGCTGGCCGGCTCGTCTCCGGATACGCGCTCAGTGTCGCGGCCGGCGCGATCGCCCTCACGGCGGCGACGGCCCGCCTGCCCCGCAAGCAGGTCCTGGTCGGCCTGATGGCGTTGTTCGTGATCGGCAACCTGCTGTCAGCCGTCGCGCCGAACTATCCGGCGATGATGCTCGGACGGATCGTCGCGGCCCTGTGCCACGGCTCGTTCTTCGGCATCGGATCGCTGGTCGCCCGCAGCCTGGTCGCGCCTGAGCGGAAGTCCCGTGCGGTGGCGGTCATGTTCGCCGGGCTGACCCTGGCGAACGTGCTGGGCGTGCCGTTCGGCGCGCTGGTCGGTGAACGCTGGGGCTGGCGTTCGGCGTTCTGGGCGGTCACCGCGATCGGCGTCCTGGCGCTGGCGGGGATCGTCGCCCTGGTGCCCACGCCGGCGGGAGGGGGCGGGGCGGGCCGGACGTCACCGGCGCCACGCGACGGCGCGGACCCCGCCCCGCCCACCCACCCGCGCTCCCAACTCCACGCCTTCCGCTCCGCGCAGGTCTGGCTCACCCTCACCGCCACCGCGCTCGGCTACGGCGGCATGTTCGGCGCGTTCAGCTACATCGCCTACACGTTCACCGAGGTCGGCGGCTTCTCCGCGTCGGCCGTCGCCTGGCTGTTGATGGTGTACGGCGTCGGCCTGGTCGTCGGGAACGTGGTCGGCGGGCGGGCCGCCGACAGCGACCGTGACCGCGCCCTGATCCTCGCCCTCCTGGGCCTCACCGTCACCCTCGCCGCGTTCGGCCTGCTGGCCGCGAGCGCCCCCGCCTCGGTCGTCCTGGTCTTCCTGATGGGGCTGACCGGCTTCGCCGCCGTCCCCGGCATGATCACCCGGGTCACCGACCACGCCCACGGGGCGCCCCTCGCCGCCAGCGCCAACGTGTCCGCCTCCAACGTCGGCAACGCCCTCGGCGCCTGGCTCGGCGGCCTGGCCCTCTCGGCGGGCCTCGGCTACCGGGCTCCGCTGTTCGTCGGCGCCGGGATCGTCGCGGTTGCCGTCGCGGTCATGGCGATCGCGGCCCGGGCGGCCCGGACGACCCGGCCAGCCCAGGCGGCAGCGCAGGCAGCACAGGCAGCGCAGGCAGACCAGGCGGCCCAGGCGGCCCGAGAAATTCCTTGACGAGAATATTCGTTGTGGTGAATACTTCAGGGCATGGAGCGGATCGCATCAGCACTGGGGGACGGAGCGCGGTGGCGCATCGTCGAACTCCTCGTCGAGCGGCCCCGGTCCGTCGGTGAACTGGCGGAGCTGACCGGGCTACGGCAGCCACAGACCACCAAGCACCTGCAGACCCTCGCCCGGGCCGGCCTCGTGACGGTCTTCCCGCTGGGGCAGCGCCGGGTCTACGCGGTCGAGACCGCACCCCTGGCAGCCCTGGAGCGGCGGCTGCGGGAGCTGGTCGAGACAGCGGAGGCGCACGCGGGCGAGCGGGACGTCATCGCCCGCTACCGCGCCGCCATCGAGGCGGAGGCCGCGGCCGCGGACCGGGAGCGGTGGGCGGACGGACGTACGTTCTCGTTCGAGCGCGCCCTCCCCGCACCCCGTGACCTCGTCTGGCGGCACTGGACCGACGCGGACCTGCTCGCCTCCTGGTGGGCGCCGCCGTCGCTGACGGTCAGCGAGTGCGTCCTGGAGGCAAGGCCGGGTGGACGAGCCGTCCTCGAGTACCGGGATGCCGAAGGGCGCTACCGCTCCGAGGGACGGGTCCACACCGCGGCGGAACCCGAGCACCTCGTGTTCGACCTCTCGGTGCTGGACCCCGCGGACGCGGTCTCCTTCACCGGCCACTACGACCTGAGCCTCGCCGAGGTCCCGGACGGGACGCGACTCCGGCTCGACCTGCGCATCACCGACACGACCGTCGAAGCGGCCCCTCACATCGCCGGGATCGGAACCGGTTGGGAGCAGGTGCTCGACAACCTCGCCGCCTCCGTCGGCACAGCGCGCACCACCACCAAGGGCACCACGCATACACGAGCCAAGGGATAAGGAAGCGCGATCATGAGCGACTCGACCGGACGCAAGGTCACTGCGAACATCAACCTCACCCTCGACGGGCGCTACAACGGCCCCGGCGGCCCCGGAGACCTCGGCGCGATCGTCCCGTACGCCGTCACGGACGTCGCCCGCAACCACCTCACCCGCATCTGGGAGAACGCCACGACGGTCGTGCTCGGCCGGGGCAACGCCGAGGGGTTCCTCGGGTTCTGGCCCTCGGTCGCCGAGGACGACAACGCCGACCCGCGCGACCGCGGCTATGCGAAGTGGCTGGTCGACACCGAGAAGGTGGTCCTGTCCACGACCCTCACCGAGGCGCCGTGGAGCCGCGCCCGCGTGGTGAACGCCCCGACCGCGGAGGTCCTCGCCGGCCTCAAGGCCGACGGCGAGGGCGACATCCTCATCAACACCAGCGCGAGTGTCATCAAGGCGGCCCTCGCGGCGGATCTGGTCGACCGGCTGTACCTGATCATCTGCCCCGAGATCGCCGGGGGCGGGGAGCGGCTGTTCGACGACGGTCTGCCGGCCTCGAAGTGGACGCTCACCCACCGGGAGATCGGCGAGTCGGGCGAGATGGCCCTGACCTACGACCGCGTCCGCTGACGCCCCCGGCCGCCAGGCCATGACGCGTGACCGGATCGGTCCGCCCCGGGACCCGATCCTGCCTGTCGGCGGCCCCGCCCGGCGGACCAGGCTGGGGACATGACCCGAGCCCTCATCGTCATCGATGTCCAGGAGTCCTTCCGCGTCCGCCCGCTGTGGGAGACGATCTCCGACCCGAAGATCGCCGACAAGGTGAACCGTCTCGTCCGGCTGGCCCGCGAGGCGGGGGAGCTGGTGGTGTGGGTGCTGCACTCGGAGCCGGGCAGCGCCGACGTCTTCGACCCCGCCCTCGGCCACGTCCGCCTGATGGAGGAGCTGGAGCGGGCGGACGGTGAGCCGCTGATCCACAAGACCTCGCACAACGCGTTCACCACCACCAACCTCCAGCAGTTGCTGACCGAGCACGGCATCCGCGAACTCACCGTCTGCGGCATCCGCACCGAGCAGTGCGTGGAGACCACCGCGCGGGTCGCGAGCGACCTCGGCTACGGCGTCACCTTCGTCGTCGACGCGACGGCCACCAACCCCATCCCGCACCGCGACGCCCCCGCCGATCTGAGCAACGCCGAACTGCTCGCCGACCCCCGCACCCTGCCCGCCGAGGAGGTCGTACGACGTACCGAGTACGCCCTCGCCGGACGCTTCGCCACCATCGCCACCGTCGCCGGGCTGGAGGCCGCGGCCCAGCCTCGGGCATGATGACCGGATCGTGAGCCACGTCGTCTTCTTCCTGGTGCCCGGAGTCCATCTGCTGGACCTGGCGGGACCCGCGCAGGTCTTCTCCACCGCCGCCGTCTTCGGGCACCCCTACACCCTCACCTACGTCGCCGAGCGGACCGAGGTCCCCACCGCGCAGGGGGTGCCACTGGTGGCCGGACTCGACTGGCCCGAGCTGCGGCCCGAGGACCTCGTCGTGGTGCCCGGCTGGCAGGCGGTCACCCTGGCCGACTCGCCCGAGATCGGCGCCCCGGCCCTGCGGGCCCTGCGCGACCACCACGACCGCGGCGGCACGGTGGCCAGCGTGTGCGCCGGAGCCGAGGCGCTCGGCCGGGCCGGCCTGCTCCAGGGCCGCCACTGCACCACGCACCACGACGTGCAGGACGAACTGGCCCGGCGCCACCCGGGCGCGACCGTCGTCCGCGACGTCCTGTTCACCGCCGACGACCGTGTCATCACCTCGGCCGGCATCGCCAGCGGCATCGACCTGGCCCTGCACCTGGTCGCCGCCCGGCACGGGCCCGCCGTCGCCGCCAAGGTCGCCCGCGACATGGTCGTCTACGCCCGCCGCAACGGCCACGACGCCCAGTCCAGCGCGATGTTCCGGCACCGGTCCCACCTCGACGACACCGTCCACCACGTCCAGGACCTGATCGACGCCCGCTTCGACCACCCGCTGCCGCTGCCCGCCCTCGCCTCCGCGGTCGGCGTGAGCGAACGTACCCTCACCCGCCTGTTCACCCGCGCCACCGGCCTGACCCCACTGCGCTACCAGCAGACCCTCCGCCTCGAACGCGCCCAGCACCTCATCGGCCACGGCGCCACCCTGGAGGCGGCCGCCCGCTCGGTCGGCTTCGAGGACGCCCGCATGCTGCGCCGACTGCGCGCCCGCGCGGCGTAGGAACTCCCGGGGCCCCCGCGCTAGTGCGACTCCCGGGTCACCTCCGACCCGCTGGACCCCACCAGGAAGTCCAGGTCGGCTCCCGTGTCGGCCTGGAGGACGTGGTCGACGTAGAGCCGCTCCCAGCCGCGCCGGGGACTGGCGAAGCCGGCGACGGTGGCCTTGTCCGGGGTTCTGCGGGCGAGTTCGTCGGCCGGTACGTCGACGTCGATGCGGCGGGCCGCGACGTCGAGGACGACGACGTCCCCGGTCCGGACGAGGGCCAGCGGTCCGCCGGCCGCCGCCTCCGGCGCCACGTGGAGCACGACCGTGCCGTACGCCGTGCCGCTCATCCGGCCGTCGCAGACCCGGACCATGTCCCGTACGCCCTGTTCCAGGAGCTTCTTCGGCAGCGGCATGTTCGACACCTCGGGCATGCCCGGGTAGCCCTTGGGGCCGCAGCCGCGCAGGACGAGGACGGAGTCGGCGTCCACGTCCAGGTCGGGGTCGTCGATACGGGCGTGGAAGTCCTCGATGCTGTCGAAGACGACCGCCCGGCCCCGGTGGCGCAGCAGGTGGGGGGAGGCGGCCGCGGGTTTCACCAGTGCCCCGTGCGGGGCGAGGTTGCCGCGCAGCACGGCGATGCCGCCCTCGGCGACCAGGGGTTCGGCGCGGGGGCGGATGACCTCCGTGTCCCAGATCGGGGCGTCGTCGAGATGGTCCACCAGCGGGTGGCCGGTGACGGTCAGCGCCGCGGGGTCGAGCAGGTCGCGGACCTCGCGCAGCACCGCGAGCAGTCCTCCGGCGCGGTGGAGGTCCTCCATGAGGAAACGGCCCGCCGGCTGGAGGTCCACCAGCACCGGCACGTGCGAGCCGATGCGGTCGAAGTCGTCGAGGCTCAGCTCGACGCCCAACCGTCCGGCGATGGCCAGCAGATGGACGACCGCGTTGGTGGAGCCGCCGATCGCGGCCAGCGCCACGATCGCGTTGTGGAAGTTGGCCCGGGTCAGGAAGGTCGCCGGGCGCCGGTCGGCGGCGACCATGTCCACCGCCAACCGGCCCGTACGGTGCGCGGCCTGGAGCAGCCGGCTGTCGGGCGCGGGTGTCCCGGCGACGCCCGGCAGCACGGTGCCCAGGGCCTCGGCCAACAGCGCCATCGTGGAGGCGGTGCCCATGGTGTTGCAATGTCCCCGGCTGCGGATCATCGCCGACTCGGAGCGGGTGAACTGCTCCTGGGTGAGCGTCCCGGCCCGCACCTCCTCCGACAGCCGCCACACGTCCGTGCCGCAGCCCAGCGGCGTGCCGCGGAAGGTCCCGGTCAGCATCGGTCCGCCCGGCACGACGACCGCGGGCAGGTCCACCGACGCGGCGGCCATGAGCAGCGACGGGATCGTCTTGTCGCAGCCGCCCAACAGCACCACCCCGTCGATGGGGTTGGCGCGGAGCATCTCCTCGGTGGCCATCGCCGCCATGTTCCGCCACAGCATGGCCGTGGGGCGCACGTTGGTCTCGCCGAGCGACACCACCGGCAGGTCCAGCGGGATGCCGCCCGCCTCGTACACCCCGTCGCGGACGGACGACGCGACCTCGTCGAGATGGGCGTTGCAAGGGGTCAGGTCCGAGGCGGTGTTGGCGATCGCGATCTGCGGACGTCCGCTGAACGCGTCGTCCGGGACACCGCGGCGCATCCAGGCCCGGTGGATGTAGGCGTTGCGGTCCTGTCCGGCGTACCACTGGGCGCTGCGGAGCGTCACCCGGAGCTCCTTCCAACAATCGACACACAGGTCTAATCTGTGGAACGCCATGGAGCATACGCAGACGTACGACGGCTCGACAGACCCCGACCAGGACGACTCAGGGTCGGCCGAATCGCGTTCGGGTGCGGGCCGCCTGGTCGGCTCCGACCGCGTGCTCGCCGTGCTCAAGCAACTGGCCCGCTATCCCGACGGGGTGGGGCTGGAGGAGCTGACCCGGGTGATCGGCAGCCCGAAGCCGACCGTGCACCGGGCGCTGGGCGCCCTGCGCCGGGCCGGTCTCGCCGACCAGGACGCCCGGGGCCGCTATCTGCTCGGCGACGAGTTCCTGCGCATGGCCTTCGCCCACCACGAGGCCCGCCCGGAGCACGTCCGCCTCCGGCCGCTGCTCCAGACCCTCGCCGTGCGCTTCGGCGAGACCGCCCACTACGCGGTGCTCGACGGCCGCGAGGTCGTCTACCGCGCCAAGGTCGACCCCCCGACCGGCGCCGTCCGCCTCACCTCCACCGTGGGCGGCCGCAACCCCGCCCACGCCACCGGCGTCGGAAAGGTCCTGCTCGCCCACGAGTTGGACACGCTCGACGCCGTACGACGGTGGATCGGCGGCACGCCGTTGGAGCGCCGCACCCCGCAAACCCTGTGCACGGCCGAGGAGTTGCACCGCGCACTGGAAACCACCCGGCAGCGCGGCTACGCCGTCGACGACCAGGAGAACGAGACCGGCGTCAACTGCCTCGCCCTACCCGTCCACGCCACCTCGCCGACCTCCCCCTCCGGAGCGGTGAGCGTCAGCGCGCTCACCTACCGGACTCCCTTGCGGAGCCTGGTCGACGCCGTCGACGAGATCCGCGCCGCGCTCGGCCCCCTGAGCGCACCCCATCGCCCGGTCCGCCCCCGCACCCCCTGACCCCCTGCATCCCCGTATCCCCGTATCCCTGGAGACCGACCCCGTGTACCTCATGCGCATAGGCGCGCCCGGCGCCGAGAAGCCCGTCGCCCGTATCGACGACGACACCTACGTCGATCTGTCCGACACCGTCACCGACTTCGACGAGGCGTTCTTCGGCTCGGGCGGCATCGACCGCGTCCGGCCCGTCGTCGCCGAGCGCGTGGCCGCCGGGCAGGTGTCCCGCTTCGCCGGGGAACGCGTCGGCGCTCCGATCGCCCGCCCGCACCAGATCCTGTGCATCGGCCTCAACTACCGTGACCACGCGGCCGAGAGCGGCATGGCGGTCCCCGACGAGCCGATCCTGTTCACCAAGTCGCCCAACACCCTGATCGGCCCGAACGACGACGTCCGCATCCCGCGCGGGTCGACCAGGACCGACTGGGAGGTCGAACTCGGCATCGTCATCGGCCGCCGGACCAGTTACCTGGACTCCGTTGACGACGCCCGCGCCGCCATCGCCGGATACGTCGTCGTCAACGACGTCAGCGAACGCGGCTTCCAGCTGGAACGCGGCGGCCAGTGGGCCAAGGGCAAGTCCGCCGAGACCTTCAACCCCGCCGGACCCTGGCTCGCCACCGCCGACGAGATCGACGACGTCCTCGCCCTCGACATGTGGCTGGACGTCAACGGAGTGCGCCGCCAGACCGGCAGCACCAAGACGATGATCTTCGATCCGTACTTCATCGTGCACTACCTCAGCCAGTTCCTGGTCCTGGAACCCGGCGACCTCATCAACACCGGCACCCCGCCCGGCGTCGGCATGGGCCTCACCCCGCCCGTCTACCTCCAGCCCGGCGATGTCATGGAACTCGGCATCAAGCACCTCGGCACCCAGCGCCAGCGCGTCCTCGCCCCGCGGTGACGCGCCCGTCCATGCGCGCCTTCGTCCTCACCGCGCCGGGGGAGTACGCCGTCCAGGAGGTCCCGGCCCCGCTGCCGGGACCCGGCGAAGCCGTCGTCGACGTCGAACGCGTCGGCGTCTGCGGCACCGACGTCGAGTTCTACACCGGCGCGATGACCTACCTCCACCAGGGCCACGCCGCCTACCCGATGCGGCTCGGACACGAGTGGGCCGGACGCGTGGCGGCGGTCGGCGACGGTGTGGACCCCGCGTGGCTCGGCCGACGCGTCATGGGTGACACCATGCTCGGCTGCGGAGCGTGCCGCCGCTGCCGACGCGGCCGGCACCACGTGTGCGACCAGCGGCAGGAGGTCGGCATACGCGGCGACCGCCCCGGCGCCCTGGCCGAACAACTGGCCGTCCCCGCCGCGTCGTTGCACGCCCTGCCCGACTCCGTGGACGCCGTACTCGGCGCCCTGGTCGAACCCGGCGGCACCGCCCTGCGCGCCGCCCGGGCCACCGCGTCCGGCGCCGGCGACCGGGTGCTGATCCTCGGGCCCGGCACGATCGGCCTGCTCACCGCGATGTTCGTGCGGGCCGCCGGGGCGGAGGTCCACCTCATGGGAGCGACGGACCGATCCCTCGCGTTCGCCCGCGACCTCGGCTTCGAGCACGTCCGGCGCGCGGACTCCCTGCCCGACGTGCCGTACGACGCGGTCGTCGACGCCACCAACGCCGTCCATCTCCCCGGCCTCGCGGTCGAGTTGGTCGAGCCCGCCGGACGTGTGGTGTACGTCGGCATCGCCGGCGAACCCAGCCGCGTCGACACCCGGACGCTGGCCCTGAAGGACGTCACCGCGGTGGGCGTACTGTCCGCATCTCCCGGTCTGGAAGCGACCGTTCAGGCGTATGCGGAGGGCAGCGTCGACCCGCGTCCCCTCGTCGCCGCGACGGTCGGCCTGACGGAGGTCGGTGCCGTACTCGCCGGAAAGCGCCCTCCGGACGCGGGCCTCGGCCCCAAGATCCTCGTCGATCCACGCCGGAACTGACGCGGTCGGAAGCACCCCCGACCATACGGTAAGCTTGATCTTGAGCCGGTCACCGCAACCGCGAACAACCGGCGCTGCGTTGGTGGTCCAAGGAAAGACGCCCCGCTTCCTGCGGGGAAATGCAGGTGCAAGGCCTGCCCGGCGCTCGATGATGGGGCCCGCTCCGCGTGATACGCGAAGCGGGCCCCATGTCTTGTTCCTCGTCATCACTCGCGATCGGCGGGACGCCGATCAACAGGTTGACCAGTAGCGGCACGCCTACCGGCCCAGGGAACGTGCCGTCACCACACCACTCCCAAGACCGTCACGCCGCCGGACTCGTCGCCAGCCAGGAACGCCAGACGTGCCGGGTGGCGGGGACGCCGGGCCGGTCCAGGAGCCAGAGCACGAACCCGGCATGGCAGCGCGCCCAGGGCTCGTCCGAGTCGCAGGCGGCGTGGAGCCGGTCGCGCAGGTCGTCGCCGTCGACGGCGCGTGCGACCCGTACGTACTCGCGGTCCTTGCAGCGATACGGGCGCCGGACGACGATCTCGGTCAGGTCGACGAGCCGGCTCCTGACCGTCTCGTCCCGCGCGATCGTGGCGACATCCCGGATCAGCCCCTGCTTCGTGCCCCATGCCTTGGCGTGCTGTGTCCACTCCCGCGGGAACCTCGCCTCCCACTCCAGGAAGAGCAGCGCGTACGGCAGCCCCGGCCAGTCGGCGATGGCGGTGCGCCGGGGCCGATTCCACAGGGCGTCCGGGAAAACGTGCCACTGGGTGCGGTGATACGCGTCAAACGCCCCGAGGAGAGCCGGTTCCCGGTACTGCTCCTCCGCTCCCAGGGAATGCGTCAGCCGCCACATCTCGTTGGCGCGGTCGCGAGCGTCGTCGGCCCGCCCGCGCGCCTCGGACAGGTGCAGCAGCGCGGCCGACCGCTCGACCGGATCGCCCGCGATCAGGCCGTGGGCCCAGCCCAACCGCTCCGCCCACGCCCCCGCGTCGTCGTCCCCCGCGCCGCGCGACCGCGCACCCGATCCCTCCACCATGAGGAAAATCATCCCATCCGCAGCGAGGGCGGTTCAGCCGGAGGTCGTCCTCGGCACCGGGATCGGCGCCCCTTTCGTGACAAGCACCGGCGCCGGTGGGCCGGGGGCTCCGCCGGACGACGGCTACAGGTCCCGCAGCGCGCGCCCCATCCTGGTCACCGCCTCGCGCAGGACGGCGGGCGGTGTCGCGAAGTTGAGGCGTACGTGGCCCTCGCCGCCGGAGCCGAAGACATGCCCCGAACTGAGCGCGACCCGCGCCCGGTCGAGGAAGAACTTCGCGGGCCCCGCCAGGTCGCTGACCACACCGGGCCCGTCACCGCCCGCCTCCGTGTGCAGTCCCAGCCGGGTGCAGTCCAGCCACGCCAGGTAGGTGCCCTCGGGGCGGTGACATCGCACGCCGGGGAGGTGGTCGGCGGCGAGGCGGCCGAGGAGATCGCGGTTGGCGTCGAGGCCGAGCAGCAGGTCGTCGAGCCAGTCGCCACCCTTGCGGAAGGCGGCGGTGTGCGCGATGACACCGAGGTGGCTGGGCCCGTGGCTGACCTCCTCGGGCAGCAGCCGGAGTTCGTCGGCGGCCTCGGGCCCCGCGAGCGCCAGGGCCGCCTTGATGCCGGCGAGGTTCCACGCCTTGGACGCGGAGGCCAGCGCGAACGCGTTCTCGGCGCCGGGCACACTGAGGAACGGGGTGAAGACGGCACCCGGCAACACCAGCGGGGCGTGGATCTCGTCGGCGACGACCCGCACCCCGTGCCGGCGGGCAAGCGCGGCGACCGCCTCCAGTTCCTCGCGGGTGTGGACGACACCGGTGGGGTTGTGCGGATTGCTCAGCAAGAAGACCGCACGCCGCCCGTCGCCTCGAGCCCGCACGAAGGCGTCCTCCAAGGCCTCCAGGTCGATCCGCAGATCGGCACCGAGGCGCGCCTCGACGACGACGCGGGCGTCGTGCGAGACGAACGCGTAGAACGGCGGGTACACCGGCGAACACACCACGACCGAGTCACCGGGATCGGTGAGCAGCCGCAGCACCTCGACGATGCCCAGCATCACGTCCGGCACGATCGCGGTCCGCTCCACCCGCACCCCGTCCCACTGCCACCGCTCGGCGGCGAACGCGGCGAGCGCCTCGGCGTACGCGGTCCCGTACGGATACCCGGTGTCCCCCAGCTCGATCGCCGCCCGCAGGGCCTCGACGACAGCCGGAGCGAGCGGCACGTCCATCTCGGCGACCCACAGCGGAAGGACGTCCCGGGGGTGCGTGCGCCACTTCATGCTGCTCCGCTGCCGCAGCTGCTCCAGGGTGAGTCGCGCGAGAGGGTCCGTCCGCCGGGCCTCCGCGCCGTCGGGATCCTGATCCATGGGTCCGGTCATTCCGCGCTCCTGGGGTGGGATGGACGGGGCTGCTGTGCACCACGCACCACCGAGCCAGCCGGGCCGAGGGAAGTCAAGCATCGTCGCAGCCAGGGGTGGCGGGAGGCGGTCGGTGCGGACCGCTAGGCTCCGGCCCATGAGTGAGGCAGACAGACGCGCCGAACGACGCGTCGTCGACGGGCGCTTCGAGCTGGAGGCCCGTCTGGGTGGCGGTGGGATGGGCACGGTCTGGCGCGCCAGGGACCTGGTGCTGCACAGGCTGGTGGCGGTCAAGGAGGTCCGTCCGCCGGACCGCGACCTCGCCGAGTACGACCCCGAGGGCGCGCGGATGCTGCGCGAGCGGGTGCTGCGCGAGGCCAGGGCGCTGGCCCGCATCGACCACCCGAACGTCGTGACGATCCACCACATCGTCGACGGCGGCGAAGGCACGTACCCCTGGCTGGTCATGGAGCTGGTGAGCGGCGGTTCCCTGGCCGACCGCCTCGCCCAGGGCCCGATGCCACCGGCCGAGGCGGCCCGGATCGGCCGCGGCGTGCTGGCCGCGCTCACCGCCGCGCACGACGCCGGCATCCAGCACCGGGACGTGAAACCCGCCAACGTGCTGCTACGACCGGACGGCCGCCCGGTCCTGACCGACTTCGGCATCGCGGCGATCCGCGAGTCGACCACGCTCACCGCCACCGGCTCCATCATCGGCACCGGCCGACTTCATGGCCCCGGAGCGCATCACCGGCCAGGAAGGCGGCGCCGCGTCCGACCTGTGGTCGCTGGCGATGATGCTGTACACCGCGGTGGAGGCCCATCATCCGCTGCGCCGAGGCACCACCCTGGCCACCCTCGCCGCGGTCCTCCACGAGGACGTGCCACCCCCGGTGCGGGCCGGTGCTCTCGGCGAGGTCCTGATGAACGTGCTGGTACGGGACCCGGCGGCACGCCCGTCCGCGGCCGAACTGGACCGGCGACTGGCGGAGATCGAGTCGCTGCCGACGCCCCCCGGCGACGCACCCACGTCGTACCCCCTCACCCCGCCGCAAGCGCCACCCCCGTCAACCGGCTTCGGACCGCCGCCGGTCCTCCCCGGACCACCGGTCCAGATATCACCCCAACCGCCCACGGCACCGGTGTCGACGACGACCCGCAGACGCGGCACGGGTACGACGGTCCTGCGGGCCGTGTCAGGTGTGTCCCTCGCCGGCGCCGTGGGCCTGCTGTGGTGGCTCCTGCCCTTGGACGACAACAAGGGCGACAACTCGGGCACCGGCCCCTCGACGTCCACGTCCACGTCCACGCCCACGCCCACCTCCGCGTCCGTGTCTCCGTCCGCGTCGTCGACTCCGAAGCCCTCCGAAGAGCCCCTCGCGACTGGGGCGATGCTCACCCCGGCCAACATCCGCACCGCCATCAAGGCGTTGGAGGACGAGACAGGGCGGGACATGTTCGGGGACTTCACCGTCTACGACGAGTACGTGTCGGCCAAGGTGATGGTGAAGGGCAGCAAGACCAAGTACGACAGCTACACGTACCGCCCGGGAAAGGGCGTGGAGGAGGGAATCATCAAGGGCACCTTGTTCACCGGCGATCAGCCCTTCACGCTCGACGGCATCGCCTGGGACAAGGTTCCCGCGCTTCTGAAGGAGGCGGACAAAAAGCTGAACGTCTCGGATCCGAACCTTCGATACGTGGTGGTCAAGGCGCAGAACGACCTCTTCGACACTCCGAAGGGACTGGCCGTCTATCTCAGCGGCGACTACGGGTCCGGCTACCTTGCGGCGACCCCGCAGGGAAGGGTGACGGACGTGTACCCGGCCGAGAAATGACGAGGCGCGCTCGGGCATGCTCCGGCATGGTCAGGCTGCGAAGTCGGCCCGGTGGTCCTCGGCCCATTCCGCGAAGGTCCGGGCCGGGCGACCGGTGATGCTCTCGACCTCGAAGGTGATCTCGGGGGCGGAATCGACCGTCGCCGCAAAGGACTTGAGCAGGGCTCGCACCATCGGCCGCGGCAAGTCCGGGAAGAGAGTGGCTTCCGCCTCGGCCACGGGAGTCTCGACGTAGGTCAACTTCCGGCCGAGGGCCTGCCCGATGGCGGCGACCTGCTCCGCGTTCGTCGTCGCCGCGGGCCCGGTGAGCCGGTGGACGGCACCCTCGTGGCCCGCATCGAGAAGACACCGCTCGGCTACGGCCGCGATGTCGTCCTCGTGGATCGGCGCGGACACCGCGCCGGCGAAGGGGGCGTGCACGGAGTCGCCCTGGCGGATCTGCGGGGCCCACTGGAAGGCGTTGGTGGAGAACGCGTTGGGCCGCAGGAAGGTCCACTCCATGCCGCTGTCCCGGACGAGGCGCTCGACGCGCGCGTGCATCCTGTGGATCGGGTGGGCCTCGTCGGCGCCCTCCTGGATGATCCCCGAGGAGAGCATGACCACGTGCCGTACACCGCCGGTGCGAGCCCTGTCGAGGACGGTGTCCGTGTGGTCGCCGGTGGCCTGCACATGCAGGAAGAGCTTCGACGCTCCGTCGAACAACCCGTCCGACTCAAGGCGGTTCACTTCCGCGGCCGGGGGAAGCGCGGCCCGCTCCGGATCGCGGCTGACGGCCCGCACGGACCGTCCTTCGGCCACGAGCCGCTCGACGAGTGCACGGCCGACGTTGCCGGTGGCACCGGTGACGACGATCACGGGTTTCCTCCTGGTGGGTCCTCGGATTGATGATCCCTGGCTGTTCAGACCCTAGGAGGGCCGAACGACTGAGGCATCGGCGCAGGGAACCAACTGACCTACGTCTCCCTACCTACGACCGTGCCGTGCAGGGATGTTGAACGGTGCCGGTAGTCGGCACGCATATTCCGGGAGAGCGCGGGGCCGAAGTCGCTAGCATCGCCCCCGCAGGGGTAAGAGGGGGAGTCATGGCACTGGGACGCAAGGGCGCACGGCGCATCGTGGTCGACGGCACGACGTATCGCTGGCGCCTGCGCCGTCGGCCGACCTATTTCCAGGGCATGGCCTGGACTCCGTGCACCTTCGCGGTCGAGCACGCGGACAGCCCGGGCCCGGGAACGACGCTCGTGGTGACCACCGACCAGCCGCACCTGAGCAACTGGCTCGGACACGAAGGCAAGCCGATACTGCCGTCCGACGCAGCCCGAGCCATCCGGCACGCCTTGCGTGAGGGCTGGACCCCGACGTCTCCAGGCACCCCCTTCCATCTCGACCTGTCCGCCGGTTTCGTGGCCTCACCCTGAGAGCCGCGAGGGGGCGGAGACGGCTCTGAGCTGGACCCTCACTGTCAGTGGCGGGGGCACGCCCCTTACCCCGCAGAACAGGAAGCGGCGCTGTGCAGGGCCGTGAAGGCCGGGAGGACGACTTGATGGTCGGGGAACATGAACGGAACGGCCTGCGCTGGACAGCCGATGCCTACGACGTCGGCTTCACGCTTGCCCTCAGCGAGGGTCTCTCGCCGCATGAGTTGCTGCGCGGCATCCGCGCCGAGGAACATTGCATCGTCCCGCTGACCCGCTTCGCGGCATACGAGTTGCTGACCAGGGACGCGGACGACCACATCAGTGACCTCGACTTCCTGGACTGGGAAGACGAAGCGGAGGTCGCCCGTCTGACGGACGGAGGCTTCCTGCCCGACCCGCCCGACACCATCGTGCGAGCGGGCTCGGTGGCGGGCTGGGCGTATGCGCTGGAGGAATTCCAGTGCCGCACGGGGACTCATCTCGCCGCCTTGTCCCAGCGGGGGCGGGCGTTCAGCATCCATCGCAACGCCAAGGGCTTCAGCCGCATCGGCTACGCCCTCCATGGAGAGCTGGTGACCTCCTTCGAGCCCGGTCTACCCCATCTCACGAACGGCGTCCCAGCCGAAGCACCCCTCGGCTTCGTCCCCAACGGGGACGAGCCGGGGGACGTGGCGTTCCTGCGGTTCCTTGAAGTCGAGTTGGACCTCTGGATCCCCTGGGAGGAGACCGAGGCAGAGTTGCCGGCAGCCGCATTCACCGACGAGCGGACTGTGAGGTAGGCGCCTGTACGCACGAGGCACGCGGCGCGGGTCGCGGGTCGCGGGTCGCGGGCCGTGGCGGCGTGCGCGGCGAATCCTGGCCGGTGCCGACCCGCCGACCGATTCCTCTCGGAGCTCACCCGAGTCTTCCTATGCGAGGGCCGGAACCTCCGACCCAGGGACGGAGACCATCATGCGCAAGCTCATCGCGGGGGCATTCATCACGCTGGACGGCGTGGTCCAGGATCCGGGCGGATTCAGCGAGATGGAACGCGGCGGCTGGGCACTGGACTACTTCGACGACGCCTCGCGCCAGAGGGCCACCGACGCTCTCCTGGCCAGCGACACCTTTCTGCTGGGGCGGGCGACGTTTGAGATCATCGAGAAGGCCTGGTCGCGCAACACCGGGCCGTACGCCGAGGCGATGAACGCCATTCCCAAGCTCGTCGTGACGAGGACGCTGCGCGGCCCGTTGCCCTGGAACGCCGGCGTCCTTGCCGGTGAAGCGGCGGAGACGGTCGCGAAACTCAAGCAGGAGCCCGGCGGCAACATCGTGATGTACGGCAGCTTCACGCTGATGCGAACTCTGCTGGAGCACAACCTGATCGACGAGCTGAACCTCGGCGTCCATCCCCTTGTCGTCGGCGAGGGCAAGCGGCTCTTCGACAGGGCGTTGCCCCGCTCGCTGCGGTTCGTGTCCGCAGCGCCCAGTGCGACAGGAGTCGTCACGCTCACCTACGCCCCGTAGTGTCGATCGGGATGGGAGATTTCGCGACGGACACGGAACCCTACCGGCGCGAGCTGCTGGCACACTGCTATCGCATGCTTGGATCGGTTATCGCATGCTTGGATCGGTGGACGACGCCGAGGACGTGGTCCAGGAGACCTACATGCGTGCCTGGCGTTCGTATGAGGCGTTCCAGGGCAGGTCATCGGTGCGCACTTGGCTCCACCAGATCGCCACGAACGCGTGCCTCTCCGCGTTGTCGCACAGTAGTAGGCGTTTCCTGCCCTCGGGCCTCGGCGGACCCGCCGACGACCCGATGGCCCCGCCTACGGCCGCGGAAGCACCGTGGGTTCAACCCATTCCCGACTCCCTGCTCGACCCGGCGGCGATCGTAGCGGCGCGCGACAGCCTGCGGATCGCGCTGATCGCCACGCTCCAGAAGTTGCCGGGCCGCCAGCGGGCGGTGTTCGTCTTGCGGGACGTGCTGGAGTGGCCGGCGTCGGACGTGGCACAGGCGATGGGCACCAGCACGGCCGCGGTGAAGAGCACGTTGCAGCGCGCGCGTGCGCGGCTGGCGCAGGAGCCTCCCGACGTCGAGCAAACAGTCGAGCCGGGCAGGCTGAGCACCGTACTCGGTCATTACATCGCGGCCATCGAGGAGGCCGATGGCGCGGCCCTTGAACGGCTGCTGCGCGTCGATGCCAAGATCGAGGCGACGCCGTGGCGCACATGGTTCGCCGGCCGTGCCACGTGCGTGCCCTATCTCGTCCAGCAGGTCCTGGGCTCGCCGGGAACCTGGCGGTTGCTGCCGACCAGCGCGAACGGCCAGCCCGCGGCGGTCGGCTACCTCAATGGTCGGGCCTACGGCATCGTGGTGCTCACCGTCACCACGACGGGCATCGCGAGAATCAACGCGTTCGGGGATCCGGGGCTCGTCAGGCGGTTCGGCTTCCCCGAGGCCGTGTGAGGACGTCGGGGCGGCCGGCTGGATGAGCATCTGGGCAACCGTGCGCTTGGCGCCGGGCGTGAGCGGGCTCCCCGCAAGCGCGCTGCGTCAGCGCACGCCTGCCGTGTCGAGCAGGGCCGTCACGGTGGGGATGACGAGCCCGCCCCGAGTGTCGGCCTTGATTCCCGCGCGGGCGCTGGCCCCGTCGAAGACCAGGATCAGCTGCCGGGACAGCAGGTCGGGGTCGCTGGCCCCGCCCTGTTCGGCCTCGGTGCGGAAGAAGGCCGTCAGGTTCTCCTTGACCCGACGGGCCACCTGGCTCGCGGGATGGTCCGGGTCCTTGAGTTCGATCTGTACGACGAGGTACCGGCAGCCGTGGAAGTCGGGTGCGTCCGCCAGTGCCTCCGCCTGTCCGAAGACGTGCAGGATCCGCTCGCGGGGCGGACGGACGTCGTCCGTCGCGGGAAGGAGTGCCGTCATATAGGCGGAGGCGCGCTCCTCCAGGCTCGCCGTCAGCAGTTCGTCCTTGCTCTCGAACAGCTTGTACATGGAGCGCTTGGACACCCCCGCCGCCTTGCACAGCGCGTCGACGCCGATGTTGACGCCCTCTCGGTAGGTGAGGGTGGCCGCTGCCGCCAGCAGGCGCTCTCGGGAGCCTGGCATTGCTTCGGTGGTCATATGGCGAGGCTAACTCGATTCCGGTCCATTGGAAACCGATCGGTTTTACGGTGGGTGAGGGTGAGGTGAGGGCGAGGGAGGCGCCGGGCAGGCTGTGCCGCGATGGGGATGCGTCCGGGCGTCGGCACCCCCATCGCGGTCTCCGGCTCAGTGGGCGATCACGGGCTCGCCCTCCGAGGGCGCCAGGGCCGTGTTCGGCATCAGGAACGCCATGAGCACCGCGCCGACCACGAAGATCCCGGCGCCCCAGGCCAGGGTGGCCGTGTAGCCCTCTACGTCGGCCTGTGCCGCCGTCAGCGCGCTCGGCTTGTGCGAGGAGAGGTAGTCGGTCGCGGCCGACGAGGCGACCGTGGTCAGCAGTGCCGTGCTGATCGAACCGCCCACCTGCTGGCTGGTGTTGATCAGCGCGGAGGCGACGCCGGCGTCCTCGTGGTGCACACCCGCGGTCGCGCCCTGGAACGCGGTGGTCATGACCGCGCCGATGCCGAGGCCCAGCAGGATCATGCCCGGCATGATGTCGGCGACGTAGGCGCTGTCCAGCGTGAGCCGGGTCAGCAGGGCCATGCCGGACGCGGAGACCAGGAAGCCGGCGGTGACCACGACCTTCGGGCCGACCCTGGGCAGCAGCAGCGAGGGCACCGTGGTCGACGAGGCGACGATGCCCCCGACCATCGGCAGGAAGGACAGACCGGCCTCGATCGGCGAGTAGCCGATGCTGGCCTCCAGGTAGTAGGTCAGGAACAGGAAGATCGAGAACATCCCCATGCCCAGCACGAACACGGCCAGGAACGAACCGCCCCGGGTCCGGTCCAGTACGACGCGCAGCGGCAGCAGCGGATGCGCGACCCGGAGCTCCAGCCAGGCGAACACGGCGAGCAGCAGCACGCCGCTGATCATGGAGCCGAGGGCGACCGGGTCGGTCCAACTGGTGGACTCGACGTGCGCGAACCCGTAGACGATGCCGAACAGTGCGGCGCTCACGACGACCGTGCCGGGAATGTCGATCTTGGGTCGCTCGGTGAGTGCGGGCTTGGCCAGCAACAGCAGCGCGCCGACCAGCGCGAGGCCCGCGAAGACGACGTTCACGTACATCACCCAGCGCCACGACGCCCATTCGGTGAGCATGCCGCCGAGCAGGAGCCCCACCGCGGCGCCCGCACCGGACAGTGCGCTGAAGATGCCGAAGGCCTTCGGCCGTTCGGCCGGGTCGGTGAAGGTCACGCTGAGCAGGGAGAGCGCCGCGGGCGCGAGCAGCGCGGCGAACAGGCCCTGGGCGACGCGGGCCGCGACGAGTATCTCGAAGCTGCCGGCCGCGCCGCCGACGACGGACGCGGCCGCGAAACCGATCAGGCCGGTCACGAAGGTCGTACGACGCCCGAACAGGTCACCGAGCCGGCCCCCGAGCAGCAGCAGGCTGCCGAACGCCAGGGCGTACCCCGTGATCACCCACTGCCGGCTGCCGTCACTGAAGCCGAGGTCGTGCTGTGCCTCGGGCAGCGCGATGTTCACGACCGTCGCGTCGAGCGTGACCATCAACTGCGCCACGCCCAGCACGACGAGCACCCACCAGCGCACGGCATGTGAGCCGCGGCGGCCCGAGTCGGTTGTTCGGGAGGCGGGTGCTCCGCGGTGGAAGGTGGTACTCACTTTTCCCCTTAGTTGCTGGGCGTGGGTCCGACCGACGGCCGGAAACCGATCTGTTTCCACTCAGGTAAACAGATCGGTTTCCTGGGCGCAAGTGAAGGATTCCGAGAGGGAGGTTCGCGGGCGCCCGTGGTGCTTGCGGTGGGAAACCGATCGGTTTACTCTGTTGGAGACCGATCGGTTTCTCATGCTCCGGTGGGAGTCATGACCGCCTTGGTCGATCCCTCACGCGCAAGGAGTCGGCGAGATGCCCAGCAAAGAGTCACGTCCCACGATTCACATCCCGGGGACCACCAGCCACACGATCCGCTCTCGCGGCGGCCGCGAGGGGGAGCTGCGCTACCTCAAGGCGGGCACCGGCGCTCCTCTGGTCCTGCTGCACACCGTGCGCACCCAGGCCGAGCACTTCCGCCATCTCATCCCGCTGATCGCGGATCACTACACCGTCCACGCCCTCGACCTGCCGGGCATGGGCTACTCCGAGATCGTGCCCGGGGCGTCGTACGACGAGCCTGCGATGCGTGCGGGCGTCGAGCGGCTGCTGACCGAACTCGACCTGAGCGACGTGACGTTGGTGGGGGAGTCCATGGGGGCGGTGCTCGCCCTGACCACCGCGGCCGACCTGCCCGAGCGGGTCCGGCGCGTGGTCGCGGTGAACACGTACGACTTCCGTGGCGGCATCGCCCGCTCCAGCCTCCTGGCCCGCGTGGTGGTCAGCGGCGTCCTCGCGCCCGGCGTGGGCCCGGTGATCGCAGGGGTCGAGCCCAGACCCGCCCTCCGTGCGATCCTTCAGGGCGGCCTCGGCGACAAGAGCGCGCTGCGCGAGGACTACGTCGAGGAACTGCTCCAGGTGGGCAAGCGCCCCGGCTACCCGACCGTCGCCCGCGCCGTGTACCAGGCCCTGCCCAGCCTCATCGCGGCCCGCTCGCGTTACCCCGAGGTCAAGGCGCCCGTCCACCTTGTCTACGGCGAGAAGGACTGGTCCCGCCCCTCGGACCGGGAAGCCGACAGGCGACTGCTGCCGGCCGCCGACTTCACCCAGGTCCCCAAGGCCGGCCACTTCATCGCCCTGGAACGCCCCGACGTACTGGCCGACCTGCTGAACACGGTCGCCTGACCGCCGGGCCAGGGTCCCACCCGTACCCCTCCGACTTGACCGGATGCTGCCTCCGTTTTACGGTGGGCTCAGTACGGAGGTAGCCTCCGTTTTATCGGAGTCGTCGGATCGCATCACCGGGAGGGCGTATGAGTGCGGGTGGACAGCAGGGGCGTAAGCCTCGTGCGGATGTCCAGCGCAACCGTGCCGCGCTCCTGGAGGCGGCGCAGCGTCACTTCCTGAAGTACGGGGTCGGTACGTCCCTGGAGGCGGTCGCCAAGGAAGCGGGCGTCGGGCCCGGCACCCTGTACCGGCACTTCCCCACCCGGGAAGCGCTGCTGGCCGCCGTCCTCCAGACGCGCTCCGAAGAACTGGTGGAGCGGCAGGAGGAGATCGCGCGCCTCGGCGACGCCGACAAGGCGCTGGAGCAGTGGTTGCGCGCGCTGGAGGAGTACTTCAGCGCGTTCAGCGGACTGCCCGAGCCGCTCATGGCCGCGGCCAGGGCGCAGGATCCGGACAACCCGCTCACGCTGCCCTGCGACACCGTCATCTCCGCCACCGAGGAGTATGTGCGGGCCGCCCAGCGGACGGGATATGTACGGGCTTCGGTGCGGGGGTACGACCTGTTCCTCGCGGCCATCTCCGTCGCCTGGCTCAAGGGTGCCGGTGCCGCGGAGGAGGAGTCGCTGGAGCGCGTTCGCGCCCTCATCGTCGTCGGCTACCGCGCGCGGAACACCGAGGCGTAAGCCCCTGCCGGGCGTTGTGCTGCGCCTTTGTTCTGTGTTCCGCGGTTCCCCAGTGATCACATCGTGCCGCCCTGGGGGTGGTGCGTCTCTTGGAAGGACAAATCATGAAAATTTCTGTTATCGGTGCCGGGGCGATCGGCGGCAACCTCGCCCGCAAGCTCAGCGCGGCCGGTCATGACGTGCAGGTGGCCGACGCCCGCGGGTCGGAGACCGTCGCGCCCGACGTGCTGGAGACCGGTGCCCGCGCCGTGGCACTCGAGGACGCCGTCAAGGACAGGGACGCCGTCGTCCTGGCCATCCCCTTCGGGGTGGCCGGACAACTGGCCGATCTGTTCGCCTCCGTCCCCGCCGAGACGGTGGTCATCGACACCTCCAACTACTACCCGCACCTCAGCGGCCGGATCGAGGCGGTGGAGGACGGCGCCGTAGAGAGCGTGTACACCTCCGAGCTCCTCGGTCGTCCCGTGGTCAAGGCGTGGAACGCCGCCCTGGCCGGAACCCAGCGGACGAAGGGCCTCCCGGCGGGCACCCCGGGCCGCATCGCCATACCGGTCGCTGGCGATTCCGAGGAGGCGAAGCGGGTGGCCATGCGTCTGGTCGACGACACCGGATTCGACCCCTACGACGCCGGCGCCCTGGTCGACTCCTGGCGCCAGCAGCCGATGGGCCCCGCCTACTGCACCGAGCTGACCCTCGACGAACTGCCGGCCGCCCTGGCCGCCGCCGATCGCGACAAGGACACGGCGGTCCGGGACAGCATGGGGGAGCGCTTCGCCGCCCTCGGCGCCGATCCCAGCCTGGAGGACGTCGTCGAGATGAACCGAGCCGCCCACCGGTGAGCGTGCCGGGCCGTTGTCAGTGGGCTCTGCGATCGTGTGCGACGTGGACGAAGTCGTGGAACGTGTCGATGCGCGGGACCGGGTACTGGGGCCGGTGAGCCGGAAGGACGCCGTCCGGGAGGGCTGGCTGCACCGGGTCGCCGTGGTCGTGTGCCACGACCGGCAGGGTCACCTCCTCGTCCATCGGCGCGCCGAGCAGGTGCCCCGATTCCCGGGGTATCACGAGGTCGGCATCGGTGGAGCCGTGGGGGTCGGGGAGTCCTACGAGCAGGCGGCCGCCCGTGAGGTGGAGGAGGAGCTGGGGGTGTCGGCGGCGGTGCGCTTCCGGTTCAAGTTCCTCAACCGCAGCGGGTTGAGCCCGCACTGGCTCGGGGTGTGTGACGCCGTCATCCCGCGGGCTGTCATACCGGACTCACGGGAGGTCGCCTGGCATGCCTGGCTGAACGAGTCCGACCTGCCGCGGATCCTCCAGGAGCGGACGTTCACCCCTGACAGTCACGAGATCCTGGACCGCTATGTCGCCGACCGTGCCGAAAGGACATGAGGTGCAGGAAGGACGCCGGGCCCGGCTCGTCCAGTCGTCTGCGGGGGCGTCGTCGAAGAGCAGTCGTACGAAGTCCAGGACCGGCCCCAGGACGTCAAGGTCCTGGTCGAGCACCCACTGGAGTTGGAGGCCGGGCCTCCCGGGCGGGGCTCAGCCGAGGGCCGCGGTGCCGCGGGAGCGGGAGTCGAGGAACGCGGCGATCTTGTCGGGGTTGAACACCCACAGCACTTGGTGGATGCCGTCCTTCGAGGCCACCACCGTGAGGAGGGCGACCGGCCGGCCCTCGCGGCTGACCAGGGCGCCGGGCAGGCCGTTGGCGGTGACCGCCTCCGTCTCGGCGTCGTGCCACAGCAGCCGGCGGCTCGACAGCCGGGCCACGCGGGCCGCGCTCAGCACGGGGACGCGGGCGCAGCCCCGGATGCCGTTGCCGTCGGACAGGCTGACGGCGTCCGGCGTGAGCAGAACCTCCAGCGAGGCCACGTCGCCGGTGCGGGCCGCCGCGACGAAGGCGTCCAGGAGGCGCCGGTGCTCGGCGGTGTCCACCGGCTCCCGCGCCTCGTCCAGCAGATGCCGACGGGCCCGGCTCACGATCTTCCGTACGTTGGCGGGGCTCAGACCCAGCATCTCGGCGATCTCGGGATAGCCGTAGTCGAACGCCTCGCGCAGGACGTAGGCGGCGCGCTCGCTGGGATTCAGCCGCTCCAGCACCAGCAGCAGGGCCAGCTCCACCGCCTCCGCGCGCTCCGCGCCCACCTCCGGGTCGGCGCTCGTGTCGACGGGTTCGGGCAGCCACGTTCCGATGTAGGACTCGCGGCGCACGCGCGCCGACTGCGCCACGTTGATGGCCAGCCGGGTCGCGGTCGTCGACAGGAAGGCCATCGGGTTGTCCACCACGGAACGGTCGGTCTTCTGCCAGCGCAGCCACGCCTCCTGGACCACGTCCTCGGCCTCGGTCACGCTGCCGAGCACGCGGTAGGCGATGCCGAAGAGACGTCCCCTGTGCCGCTGGAACACCGAGACGGCGTCATCGAGGTCGCTCGTCGCACGGCTCGGTGGCGCGGCGCCGCTGTCACTGGACGTCACGACTGCTCCCTTGCTTCATGTCCGTGGACCGCGCGGGCCCTCCTGGAGCGGCTGCGGCTGCCGGCGGGCACCGCGATGCGGCACCTGTCGCCGCCGCTCGTCACGACCCTTGTCACGGCTTCCCCTCCGGATGTCCTGGCAGATGCCGCTCCGCAGAAGAAGAGACCGGACAGCGGCGCTCTCTGTGACACATGGTGCGGCAAACGCAGGGCGCGTGCCTCAGGAGTTCATGGCGGCCCGGTCGGAGTCGCTGCGCAGGACGCAGAACTCGTTGCCCTCCGGATCGGCGAGGACCGCCCAGCCGGAACCGTCGGGATCGCGGCGATCGGCGACGAACGTGGCACCGAGGCCCAGCAGCCGGTCCACCTCCTGATCGCGCGAGGTCTCGGGACGCAGGCACAGATGGACACGGTTCTTGACCGTCTTGGGCTCGGGCACCTGGTTGAAGTACAGCACCAGGCCCTCCGCCAGCCGCACCTGGGTCTCCCGGCTGCCCGGGCCGTCCTCGGGATGCAGCGGACGGCCGGTCACCCCGCTCCAGAACCGGGCCAGCTCATAGGCGTCCGCACAGTCGATCGCGACGTTCTGCACCACCGAAACCATGATCGCGAGCCTTCCCGGTCTCAGCCCGTGCGAAGCACCCGGAAGCGGTCGGGTTCCGCCGGATCACGGTCCACGACCTGGATCGGCGCCCAGGTCCACTGCCGGACGCCGATGCCCGGGGTGCGGGAGAAGCTGATGCGGCCGCGGGTGCCCTCGACCTCGACGTGTGGCCAGGACGCGGCGAGGGCCGCCCGGTCCGTGCCGCCGGCGCGCAGCGCTTCGGCGAGGACGACGATCGTGTCGTAGCCCTCGAAGGCGACGAAGGACGGCGCATCGGCCAGTCGTGCGCGCAGGTCGGCCTCGGCGCGTGTCCCGAGCGGGCTGAGTCGCTCGGGCAGGTAGCGCAGGAACGGGATCGCGGTGCCGTCGGCGCCCAGCGCCGTCGCCCATGCGGCGAACTCGGGCTGTCCGGCCGGAGCTCCGAGCAGGACCCCGGCGAGGCGCGGGTCGCGGCGTACCGCCCGGACGATCGGCACGGCCGGTTCCGGGTGGCCGACCAGCAGGAGAAGGGCCGTCGCACGCTGGTCGAGGAGGGCGTCGCACACGGCGGTGGGGGCGAGCTCGGTCATGTCGAGTTCGACGACCGTGCCGCCGTGCGCGGCGAAGTGGTCCCGCAGGACACGGGTTCCGGTCGCCCAGTAGACACTCGGCTGGGTCGCCACGGCGACCCGACGGTGGCCCGTGTCGAGGAGGTGGTCCGCGTAGACCCGCCAGCCGCGCGACTGCGGCGGCGACAGGCGCGCCACCCACTCCGTCGGCTGCTCGGTGAGCGCGTCGAGCACGGCCGACGAGCAGAGGTACGGCAGCCCGAGGGCGTCGGCCCGGGTGGCCGCGGCACGGGCGACGACGCTGTGGTACTCGCCGACCAGAGCGGCCACCCCCTGGCCCGCCAGCTCGTCCACGGCCGCCGCGGCCTTCTCCGGGTCGGCCGCGGTGTCCCGCACCACGAGTTCGAGCGGCCGGCCGGCGATCCCGCCGGTCGCGTTGACCTCGCGCGTGCCCAACTCGATCCCGGCGAGCAGGTGTTGGCCCGCCTCGACCCAGCCGGGCCGGGTGAGCGGGGCGAGAACACCGATCCGCACGGCGGCCGGGTCGGTCGGCCGCGCCGCGGACGGCGATGGCGATGGCGTCGTACTCATGGCGGAGGTTCCCCCTGGAGGCACTTCGTTCGGATGTGACTCCACGATGATCTACGACAGCGGTGGCGGTCGGCGTCACGCGGGCCGGCTGAGCGCCCGCAGCGCCAGCCGGCCGCACAGCGCGGCGAGCGGCAGCTCGACGCCGAGCGCCAGGGCGACCGCGGTGGCGAAGTCGCCGCCCGGGGCCGCGGTCGTGGTGTCGAACCAGGCGTCCACCACCAGCAGCGTCGCGGTCGCGGCGGCTGTCAGGGCGTGCCGCCGGTCGGCGCGGGCGGCGAGGAGGCCGGTGGCGATCAGGCCGAGCGCCTCCAGCGCGTCGAGCCCGACCCAGGCGACCGGCCAGTGCACCGCGGTCGCGGTGGCCGGCAGGCCGGTGGCCAGCACGTACAGCCACGGCAGCAGGGCGAGCCCGCAGGCGACCAGCAGCCACTCGGCCCGCCGCACGCCCCGCGCCGGTGCCGGCTCCTCCCTCTCCGCGTGGAGCGGGATGACCTCGGCACTGGCCAATTCGTCATCGCACAACACCAGTTGACGCATCGTCTTCCCCCGCTCCTCGTCGGCTGTTCCCGTCATGTGCTCCACCCTCCGCCGCACACCAGGGCGCCGTCAGTCACGCAGGGTTCCGACCTGGGGTGCAGAAAAGTGCACCCCCGAACCGGGCGGGAGCTGCATGGCACGGGGATGGCCTGCGGCTTTACCGTTCGGCGCATGCAACTCACCACGTGGCTGCGGCAGATGCCGGGCCGGCCGTTCCGCGGGGCGGGACACCGGACCGCGCTCGTCGCCGCGGGCCTGCCGCTCCACCTCGCCGTGGTGCCCCTGTGGCTCTGGCTGCTCGGCGCGATGGCGGCGACGGTGCGCGCGCCCGCCGCGGCGGCCGTGACTCCGCTGCCCGTGCTGCTCACGCTCGTGGTGACGCCCCTGCTGACCACCGGGCAGCGGCGGCGCTACCGGGCGCTCGTCGGCAAGGACCTCCCGCGCCCGTCCGCCAACGCGAAGTCGGTGGTGCGCCGGCTGACCGGCCGGGCCTGGTGGCGGCAGGTCTGTTACCACGCCGTGGCGGGTCCGCTGCTCGCCGTCCTGGACCTCGTCGTCCTCGCGGTCTGGGCCGCCGCTGTCGTGGCGTCCACTGTCTACGTGTGGATCTGGGCGCTGCCCTCGCAGTGGCGGGTCACCGACCTCGGATACACCGCGCAGGCCGCGTACATCACCGCCGGCGGCCTCGCCGTGCTCTTCCTCGGGCCCCGGCTGACCGACGCTCTGGTGCGGCTGGAGACCCGGGCGGCCGAGGTCCTGCTCGGCCCCAGCCGTACCGAGAAGCTGGCCCGCCGGGTCGCCGACCTCGCCGAGAGCCGGGCCGGCGTGCTCGACGCCGCCGACGCCGAGCGGCGACGCATCGAGCGCGACCTGCACGACGGCGCACAGCAGCGCCTCGTCGCACTCGCCGTCAACCTGGGCCTGGCCAGGGCCACCCTCGGCGACCTGCCGGAGGACGCCCGCAAGGTGATCGACGAGGCGCACCGCGAGGCGAAGGAGGCGATCGCCGAGCTGAACGACCTGGTGCGCGGCCTGCATCCGGCCGTCCTCGAGGACCGCGGCCTCGACGCCGCGCTGTCCGGGGTCGCCGCCCGCCTCCCGATCCCGGTGCGCGTGGCGGTGGACCTGCCGCGGCGCCCCTCGCCCACGGTCGAGGCCGTCGCGTACTTCGTGGTCTCCGAAGCCCTGACGAACGTGGTCAAACACGCCCAGGCGACCCGGGCGGACGTGACCGTGGAGCGGATCGGGGAGACACTGCTGGTGATCGTCGCGGACGACGGCACGGGCGGCGCGGAGCTCGCGGCGGCCGGCGGCGGCACCGGACTCGCCGGGCTCGCCAAGCGCGTCGCGTCCGTCGACGGCACGTTCTCCTGCCGCAGCCCCGCCGGGGGCCCGACCGTCATCACCGTGGAGCTGCCGTGCGCGCCGTGATCGCCGAGGATTCCCTCTTGCTGCGCATCGGCGTGGTCAAGGTGCTGGAGGCGGCCGGCTTCGAGATGTGCGCGCAAGTCGCCGACGCGGAAGGGCTGTTGGCGGCCGTCGAGGAGCACCGGCCCGACATCGCCGTGGTCGACGTACGCATGCCGCCCGGCTTCACCGACGAGGGAGTACGCGCCGCGCTGGTGATCCGCCGTCAGTACCCACGCACCGCCGTGCTCCTGCTGTCGCAGTACGTGGAGGAGCGGTACGCCGCCGATCTGCTCGCCGCCCACACCTCGGGCGTCGGCTATCTGCTCAAGCAACGGGTCGCCGACGTCGAGGAGTTCACCGAGGCGGTACGCCGGGTGGCGGCCGGCGGCACCGCGCTCGACCCGCAGGTCGTCGCGCAGCTGCTGGTGCGCCGGCACAGCGATCCGCTCGACCGGCTGACACCGCGCGAGCGGGAGGTTCTGGAGCTGATGGCGGGCGGCCGGTCCAACTCCGGCATCGCCGCCGAGCTGGTGGTGAGCGAGAGCGCGGTCGCCAAGCACATCAACAGCATCTTCACCAAGCTCGACCTGCCCAGGGCCGACGCCGACCACCGTCGCGTCCTGGCGGTGCTGCGCTTCCTGGGCGTTGCGACCGCATAGGGCGCGATCGGGGGCCCGGCCGGGCGGACGCCGGGCTTCCGATCATCGAACTGTTGTGCACGTTGTGTGTGTCTTTTCTGTCTAGACTCTGGCTCTCGTACGGAGAGGGAGCACGAGTGAGCGAACAGGCGGGCCCCGTCTGCCCCGAGTGCGGAACGGTCCGGGCCGCGGACGGAACCCCGGCGTGCGGCTGCGCCCGCCGTGCCTCGGATGCTCACCGCGCGGTGCGTACGGCGGAGGCCGCGGCCGCGGAGGACTTCGATCCGGTACGCATACGGCCGTTCGTGGAGGTCGGCGACGACGCGTCGCCCGCCTCGGAGGGTGCCGAGAGTGATCCGGCGGATGAACTGACTGGTGTTGCGGGGGAGTTGCCCTCGCCGACGACCACGATCGAGCCGGACCGAGCACCAGACCGAGCCCCGGACGTCGAACCCTCCGACCCCGCACCGCGGCGCCGACGGCGACGCACCCTGACGGCCGCCGGACTGGGAGCCACCGGAGCCGTCGTCCTGACGGGATGCCTCGTCGGCGGGCTCTTCTGGTACGACAGCCCCGAGCGCGACGACTCCCTGTCCGGCGGCGTCCGCGCGGGCCTCCCGGCCGAACAGCCCTCGGCCACCGGCTCCTTGTCCCCGTCCAGCTCCCCGCAGGCGTCCCCGACGCAACCCTCCCCCTCCGCCACGGTCTCGGCGGAAGCCTCCGACACCTCGGCCCCGGCCACCCCGACCGGCTCCACCGCCCCGACACGGACGGCGTCCGGCGCCGCCCCCACCGCCACCGGCGGCGGTCCCGCGCCGAGTTCCTCCGGCGGGCAGGCCCCCGTTCTCCGCCCCGGCGACAAAGGGCCGGAGGTGACGGAACTCCAACTCCGGCTGAGCCAGGTCGGCTTCTACAGCGGCGACGCCGACGGCACCTACGACAGCCAGGTGGAGAGCGCCGTGCGCGGCTACCAGTTCACCCGCGTGGTCCGCGACGACGAGCCGGGCGTGTACGGCCCCGAGACCCGGGCGGACCTGGAATCCGAGACCTCGGAGCCGTGAGCCACGGGACGTTCTGAGCCTGCGAGCGACGTCGGCGAGGCCGGTTGTCAGTGGGGGCTGGCAGCATCGATCTCATGGCGGACAAGATCGAGGACTGGCGGCCGTTCCTGGAGCGGTGGAGCCAGGAGTGGGCGGACACACAGGAGTCGGACGCACCGGCCGACGAGCGGGACGTGGCGGACGAGGAGGCCTTGCGGGCGCGATGGCTGGGGTTCCCCGGCGCGCCCGAGGAGCGGATAGCGGACCTGGAGGAGCGACTCGGACACCGACTGCCGCCGTCGTACCGGACGTTCCTGGCGGTGACGGACGGCTGGCGGCACGCGGGCGGTTTCGTGTGGCTCCTCGCCGGCACCGGCCAGGTGCGACGGCATCAGGACGAGGCGGGCCTGTCCGAGTACTTCCCCTTCGAGACGGAGGACCTCACACCGGAGGACGAACTGCTCGCCGGGATGTGGGACCGGGCGCTGCAACTCGACGTCGAGTCGGACATGGTGTACGTCCTGCTGGACCCGGGGGACGTGGACGACGAGGGCGAGTGGGCCGTGTACTCGTACGCGTCCTGGCGTGCCAGTCCGCCCGAGCGGTACCCGTCGTTCCGGGCGTGGATGGAGGACATGTACCGGGAGTTCCACAGCCTCCAGGTGGACCGCTCCCGGCGGGCCGGCACGGAGTTCGTCAACGCGACGACGCAGGCGCTGGACGACTCGGTCGACGCGGCCCGCCAGCACGCCCTGGCGGGCCGGTTCGAGCAGGCCGCGACGGCGTTGGCGGAGGCGGGCTCGCACGGCCGACCCCGGGCGGGCGCACTGCGCGACCAGATCCGCCGACTCCTGGGCGAGACCTACCTGGTGTCCTTCCAGGAACTGGTGACCGACCCGCGGTACGCGGCGGAGGTGGTCCCGGTGCTGGCGGCCGAGAACGTGCGGATGAACCGCGAGGACCGGACACTGACGGCACGGCTGGGGACCCTCTCCGACGCGGAGCGGGCCGCGGTGGAGGAGGCCGTGCGGCAGGTGTGGGCCGGCACGTACCGCTACACACCCGAGGGCCCCTTCGGTGACGCGGTCGATCAGGCGCGGGAGCAGGCCCGTTGGGGCGAGACGGACGCGGCCTGGCGCACACTCCGCGCCGCACTGCCCCGGTGGCAGCCCCTCGGCCCGGACCACCTCGCCCCCGTGGGCCTGTGCGCCGACCACCTCCTCGGCCCCGTGATCACGGCGGAGCGCGGCCGGGAACTGCTGGCCACGCCGCGCGCCGGCCACAGCGGCGACACCCCGGCACCCACGCCCGACCTGGATCCGCCGGGCCTGGCATGGCTGACGGAGGTACATCCCGGCAACCTGCTCGGGTCGTACCGCTTCCTCCTCGTCGAGGGGGTGGAGCCGGCCGACCTTCCGGGCCGCGTCGGCGCCGGCGAGAGCGCCGCCCTGGAGGAGCCGGCGATGGTGTGGGAGTCCCGTATGCGGCCGCGCGGCGGCCAGGGCGGCGCGCCGTGGGCGGACGAGGCCATCGCCTCCGTGGGCCGGGCGGGCCAGGGCTGGAGCTTCGCCCTCCAGGCGAGCCCCGTCGCCTCCTTCGACGAGCGGTGGTTCGTCTCCCCGGGAGTCGCCGCCTCGCGGGGCACCCGGGTGGTGACGGTGTGGAGCGAGCCGTTCGACGGACAGCGCCCCGGCGCCTTCCATCTGTCGGTCGCCGAGAACGGCGAGGAGACGTACGCCTTCACCGTCCGCCGCGACACCACCGACAGCCGCGGAACCGTGCCGGACGCCCTGGACCCGCACCGGCTCTTCCCGGCGGACGAGCCCCGTGACCAACGCCTGGGCGAGCGGCGCGCGTTGGAGGCCCTGGCCGCCGAATTCGGCGTCCGCCTCCCGAGGTTCGCCCTCACCCAGGGACGACTGCACACCCTCCGCACCCACTCCTGGCGCCGCCCGCCGGGCCCCGGCGAGGGATATGTGACCGTCAGTGTGGTGGGGCGGCCCTGACCGGCACCCCGAGTGGCCCGTCGCACACGCGGGCCCGAAATTCGTCGCGCGTGCAACCTGATGGCTTCGTGAGCGGTGTTACAGGGAGGAGCTCGTGCGCGCCTGACCAGCGCGCGGCAGTGGCATGGAATCGGGGGACATCAGAGTGCGTACGACGACCAGGACTTGTACGCCCACCGCCGATCGAAGAGAGGCGGTGCGGGACGTGGACCAGGAACAGGGGGACGACGCGGGAGGAGGGGGTGAGGCGGAGCTTCCGCGGGACGAGCTGCCGGACTTCGAGACCTACGCGGCCGTCCGATGGCCACGACTGCTGCGCACCGCCTATCTGTTGACCAACGGAGACCATCACGAGGCGGAGGACCTCGTCCAGGTCACGCTGGCGAAGATCTATCTGCGCTGGTCCCACATACGCACCCTGGACGCACCCGACCAGTACGTCCGACGCGCCCTGATCAACAACAACACCACCCGGCAGCGCAAACGACGGGTCGTGCAACTCCTCACCCCCCACCTGCCCGAACAGCGCAGCCCCATGGGGGACGCCGGCCGGCCCGACAGCTACGACACCCGCTCGGAGCTCTTCGCCGCCCTCGCCACCCTGCCGCCCCGGCAGCGCGCCATCGTCGTGCTGCGCTACTGGGAGTGCCTGAGCGAACAACAGACGGCCCACCTCCTCGGCTGCTCGGTCGGCACGGTGAAGAGCCAGGCCAGCCGGGCGCTGAAGAAGCTGCGCTCCAGCTCGGCGCTGTCCGAGTACGCCGCCACCATGACACACGGGGAGTAGGGCGTGTCCGACATGAAGACCGACCTCCCACCGGAGCCGCCGAAGCCCGACCTGAGGCGGATGCTGGACGAGGCCGTGGCGGAGTGCGTGCCACCGGCGTTCCCGGGGGAGGGGATCGTGCGCCGGGCGGCGGCCATCAGACGGCGCCGCAGGCTCGCGGCCGTCTCCGTGGCGGCCCTGCTGCTCATCCCGGTGGCCGGCAAGCTGGCCCTCGGCCAGGACGCCCCGTCCTCGCACACCGTCAGCATTGCCCGCTCGCCGATCCCCTTCTCGTCCGTCTCGGCCGAGACCGGCGACGCCCCCTCGCCGGTGCGCGTGGTGCGCCCCGGGGAGCGGATCGATGTCGGACTCGGCATGTGGTACCTGCTGAAGGAGCGGGAGTACTGCCCGAAGCACCCGCTGGACCCCAGGCCGACGTGTGTGGGGCCGTTGGACGTGGCGCAGCCGGGCGTGCCCATGACCCTCGACTGGTACCCGTTCCCGCAAGGGGTGGTCTCCGTGTTCGCCTACACGGGGAAGACGCCCGCCACCCGGATCACCATGACGCAGCACGGCCGGACCACCCTGCTTCCCATTGTCCGGCTGCCCGGCCGGCCCTCCTTCGTCAGCTCGTACGCCATCAGCGCACCGGTCAGCGACGACGAGCGAAAGCGGCTGGTCCGGCCGACGCAGGGCCCCGTCTTCCGGGTCTACGGAGCCGACGGCGCGGAACTGGCGGAAATGCGGCAATGACGAGCGCCGCGCACGTGCGCCGTGCCCGTAAGGTCGACGGCATGACCGACAACCCCGTGCGCACCGTCACCGTCGAGCGAACCAGCACCGGCCACTTCACCGCGACCAACACCCGCGGCGGCACCATCAGCTTCGGCACCGGCTCGGGTGCCGACGGCGACACCGAGTTCACCCCGGTCGAGCTGCTGCTCGCCGCGATCGGCGGCTGTACGGCCGTGGACGTCGACATCGCGACCAGCCGCCACGCGGAACCCTCCGGGTTCTCCGTGACCGTCACCGGCAACAAGGTCAGCGACGACCTCGGCAACCGGATGACCGACCTCACGGTCACCTTCTCGGTCGCCTTCCCCGACGGGGAGGGCGCCGATCGGGCCCGGGCGATCCTGCCGAGGGCGGTCAAGACCTCCCACGACCGGCTGTGCACGGTCAGCCGCACGGTGGAGATCGGCACGCCGGTCACGGCGACGGTCGAGGAGGCCTGACCCGGCCTCGCACGGCCCGAGTGCGGGGGACCGCACTCGGGCCGAAGTGGCAGCTCAGCCGCGGCCAAGGGCGAGCCTCCAGTCCTGCGAGCCGTCCGTCGCGGCGTTCTGCAAGGTGAGCGGTGCGTCCGCGGACACGCCGGTCAGGTAGAGGCTGGGGTTCTTGACGGACTGGAGCCGGTAGAAACCGTCGGCCACCTTGACGAGGTTCCAGCTGCCGGTGGCGCTGTCGTCGACCCACTGGCCGATGCGCTGCCCGGCGGTCGCGTCGCCCGTCCAGATCGCCGCCGCCCGGCCGCCCGACTTGTTCAGCAGACTGACGCCGCCGTTCGGCTCGGTCACCACATGCCAGTACTGGGTGTCCGGGTTTCCGGCGGAGCCTGGCTTCTCCAGGCGTACGTCGGGCACGTCGCCGTTGCCCAGGTTGGCGTCGTTGGTCCTGTTCCCGGTGCCGACGACCTGGCCGGTCCCGCGGTTGACCAACTGGTAGTAGGCGCCGGCCGAACGGCCCAGGTCCACCTCGGCGAAGGCGATCGTCGACGTGCCCTGGTTGTTGAGGACCGCGACGCGGCCGGTGCCGCGGACGTACTGGAGGTTGCGGCTGTACCCGGCCCGCGAGGTCGTCTGGTACTCCTTCCACACGCCGTCGGCGCGCCCGCTGTCGTTGACCCAGACGTCGCCGCTGCCGGCCGCGTTGTAGACCAGGCGTCCACCGGGGAGCCGGACGATCACGGGGCTGCCGCCGGTGGCGAGCGGACGGCTGCCGGGGTCGACGGGCAGCGAGGTGATGGCACCGTCGGTGGTGGAGGCGGCGTAGAACTTCAGCGGATCGTCGGCCAGCCGGTACCGGACGTTGGTGCCGCCGCCCCAGTACTCGTACGTCAGCAGCCACTTGCCGTCCGTCGTCCGCACGACGTTCGTCATCCCCGGTCGGCCGCCGCCGATCTCCGTCTTGCCGCCGCCCATGTCCTGCGTCAGGCCGGGGACGTCGACGACAGGGCCGTTCCAGCGGGCGCTGCGGCCGTCCCAGGTCCTGTGGACGAGGATCTGCCCGTGCGCGTCGGAGGCGGTGGCGTTGGCGGGGTCCGGGGTGGGGACGCCGGTGACCGGGTCGAAGCCGGTGTAGTCGTTCTCGTCGGAGTAGTAGCAGACCAACCGGCCCTGGTGGACCATGAGATACGGCTCCCAGAGCGGGTCCACCTGCCGGGCGGTGTTCGCCGCCGCGACGTTCCGCCCGACCGCGCCCGCGCTGCCGCCCTGCCAGCCGCCGGTCGCGATGACGTTGACGACACGCCAGGTCACGCCCTCGTCGCTGCTGGAGTACAGCGCGATCGCCAGGTCGCTGCGGTCGCCGTCGTTGGACGGGACCCAGGACGGGTCGGCGGCCTTGTGCTCCTCGTAGTAGGCGTCGTCGCCCGACACCACGCTCGCGAGAAGCAGCGTGCCGTGCCGCAGGTCCCCGATGTCCTGCGGGAGGACGTAGAGGTAGGGGTTGGTCCAATTGCTCGTGTACCGCGCGTACTTGGGGTCCTTGGAGAGGTACGCCGGAGCCTTCACCTCGGACAGCGGCTGCCACGAGGCGCCGTCGTCGTCGCTCTTGTGGACGGGCAGCGTCTGACCGTCCGCGGAGCCCGTCGTCGGCACGACCGTCGACTTCTCGAACGAGGCGACCAGCCGTCCGCCGGGCAGCTGCGCCGACTTGGGGTAGACGGCGCAGTTGCCGCGCCCTTTGAGGCAGGGCTCGTCACCGAGCTGGTAGAGGACGCCGCCCGTCGGGTTGTACGCGTGGGCACTGGCCATGGGCAGCGCCAGCATGGCCGATGCGGCCAGGGCGGTCCCGAGGGCCCGGGCCGGTCTTCTGCTGAGCATGTCTTCTCCTCGACAGCGGTGCGGTGGGGTCAGGCGACCAGGACGCGTACGTCCCACGGGCCCAGGTCCAGTGCGGTCCCGGCGGGGACGGCGGCCCCGGTCAGGACGTCGGTGAGGGGCACGGGCGCCTGGACGGCGGCCGGTTGCCAGTTCCAGTTGTGGACGACGTGGACGCGCCGGCCGTCGGCGGCCGTGCCGGTGGTCGCGGTGACGGACGCCGGGAGGTCCCGCCAGGCTCCGGGCGCGGCCGGTGCCAGCCAGGCGGCCAGCTCCCGCGCGAAGGCGCGGCCGGGGACGGTGCCCACGCAGGTGATGCGGCCCGCGCCGTGGCGCCGGGTGGCGGCCGCGGGCCAGCGCCCGAAGTGCGGATGGTCGTAGGCGGCCAGCACGTCGGCGTCGTCGACGGTGAGGCCGTCCGCCCAGCGGGTCGCCGTGGCGTCGGCGGGCAGGTGCAGCGGGCTGCCGGGTGCCGGACGCACCGGGATGTCGTGCGCGAGGTCGCTGAACTCGTCGTAGGACACGCCCGCGTGCTCGGCGAGCCGCCCCGGCGCGCGTTCGGCGCGGGCGCGGGCCTCGTGGTCGGCGTAACCGGTGCGCGGGCCCAGGACGAGATGGCCGCCGGCGTGCGCGTAGGCGGCCAGCCAGTCGAGGGTCGAGTCGGCGGCGAGGTACAGGGCCGGGACGACGAGGACGGGATGGCGGTGTACGGCCTCCTCGGGGGCGAGGCCCTCCCGTTCGCCGCGTGGGTCGTGCAGTTGGCGGGCGTGGACGATGCGGACCTGGCGGCCGGCGTCGAACGCGCCGCGGTAGAAGGGGTCGAAGAAGCGGTGGTAGGCGGCCGGGTCAGGGCTGCCGTCCGGCCGGGCCAGCGGCGGGTACTTCTGCATCAGCCATTTGCTCGGTGCCGAGTACACCATCGTGATGTCCGCGTCCGGCTCCAGCCCGGCGACGAGTGGACCGGCGGTCTCGAACTCGGCACCCAGGCGGGCGAGTTCGGCGTACGTCCGCCCCGGCCGGCCGGTGTGGGGGAGGATGCCGCCCCAGTAGGTCTCGGCGCCGAAGTGCAGCGTGTGCCAGTGCCAGTACTCGATCATGCGGGCACCGCGGGCGACCAGCGCCCAGGCCGCCTGGCGCCACTGCCCGTCGTAGGCGGGGCGGTTGTCCCAGGGGAAACCGATGGAACCGGCGTTGGTCTCGGTGACCAGGAACGGCTCCTGGCGGGAGGAGAACATCCAGTCGGCGGTCCGGTACAGCGCCCACACGCCGGTGGTCTTCCAGAGCTGCTCGTGGCCGTCGGGAGTGGGGTCGGGCAGCAGCAGGCCATCCTGCATGTCGTAGTAGGGGTTGCCGGAGGCGATGTCGAGCCGGTCGGTGAGCTCGTCGTCCTCCACGCCGGGGCGGGTGTAGGAGATGCAGGTGGTGACGAACTGGTCCTCGGCGGCGTACTCGCGGACGAGGTCGGCCTGCCAGCCGATGAACTCGGTGACCTGCCGCGCCTGGAACTCCCGCCAGGCGACGTCGTACTGGGGCTGCTGGTTGCCGTCCGGCGTCCACAGGTCCGCCCACGTGGACAGCCGGTGCGACCAGTAGACCAGGCCCCATTCCCGGTTGAGGGTCTCGACGTCGCCGTACCTGTCCCGCAGATGGTCGACGAAGCGCTGGAAGACGCCGTGGTTGTGGAAGAGGTGCAGGCCGGGCTCGTTGTCGACCTGGAAGCCGATGACCGCGGGGTGGCCGGCGTACCGGGCGGCGATCTTGCGGATGACACGTTCGGCGTGGAAGCGGAACGCCGGGTGGGTGAAGTCGACCTCCTGGCGCCCGCCCCAGCCGAACCGCTCGCCGGTCCGCCCCTCGCCGGTGATCTCCGGGTACTGGCGGGCCAGCCACGGTGGCACCGCGTAGGTCGGGGTGCCGAGGACGACGGAGATGCCGCGCTCGTGGGCGCCGTCCAGCACCGGCTGGAGCCAGTCGAGGTCGAAGCGGCCGTTGTCCGGCTCCCAGGTCGACCACACCGACTCCCCGACCCGGATCACGGTGACATGGGCGTCGGCCATCAGGTCCAGGTCGGTCTTGAGACGCTCGGCGGGGCGGTCGTAGGGCTGGTACTCGTGGTAGTACGCGGCGCCGAACAGGACGCGGGCAGGCAGAGCCGCCATGAAGGGGACCTCCGAAGGATGGGGAGAGGGTTACTGCTTGACGCCGCCGGCGGCCAGGCCGCTCTGCCAGTAGCGCTGGAGCATCAGGAAGGCCACGACGAGCGGCACGATGGACAGCAGTGAGCCGGTCACGACGAGGGCGAGCATGTCGCTGCTGGCACCGGCCCCGCCGTTCTGGGCCTGCGCGGCCCAGGAGGCCAGGCCGACCGTGATCGGGTACAGATCGGGGTCGTTGAGCATGATCAGCGGCAGGAAGTAGTTGTTCCAGGTCGCCACGAGCGTGAACAGCAGTACCGTCACCAGGCCGGGGCCCAGCAGTCGCAGGGCGATCCGGAAGAAGATGCGGGCCTCGCCTGCGCCGTCGATGCGGGCGGCCTCCAGGAGGCTGTCCGGGACGGCGTCGGCGGCGTAGATCCGCATCAGATACAGGCCGAACGGGTTGACCAGGGACGGCAGGATGATCGCCCACGGGGTGTTGACCAGACCGGCCTTGGCGAACAGCAGGTAGGTCGGGATCGCCAGGGCCGTGGTCGGGACCATGACGGCGCCGAGGACGAGGTTGAAGGCGAGCCGGTCGCCGCGGAAGCGGAACTTGGCGAACCCGTACCCGCCCGCCGCCGCGAGCAGGGCCGCGCCGACCGCGCTGACGACGGCGTACAGCACTGTGTTGAGCAGCCAGTGCACGAAGACGCCGTCGTCCTGGGTGAGCGTCTCCCTGATGTTGGTCAGCAGCTGCGGGGCGTGGGAGAACCACAGGCCGAAGCTGTTGAAGAGGTCCTGGGTGCTCTTGGTCGAGGCGATGAGCAGCCAGAACAGGGGGAGCAGGAAGTAGGCGAGCGCGGCCAGCATGGCGATGGTCAGCGGGGTGCTGCGGCGGGCGCGGCGCCGTGCCCTGCGCGGGGTGGTCTCGGGTGCGGTGGTCTTGGGGACGGCGGTGGCCGTGGGGGTCGTGGTCGTCACGGGGTCCTCCTGCGGTTCGCGGTGAGCAGGACGGCGTAGGAGGCGATCACGATGACGAGGCCCAGGAGGAAGGAGACCGTGGCCGCGTAGTTGACCTGCTGACCGGTGAAGGCGAGGGAGTAGGCGTAGAGGTTGGCGGTGTAGGAGGAGCTGATGACGTCCGGGGCGATCTTCATCAGCAGGTTGGGTTCGTTGAACAGCTGGAAGCTGCCGATGACGGAGAACAGCAGGGTGAGCAGCAACGCGGGCCGCAGCGCGGGGAGTTTGACCGACCAGGCGATCCGCCAGGCGCCCGCTCCGTCCATCGCGGCCGCCTCGTACAGCTCCTGGGGGATGGTGCGCAGCGCCGCGTACAGGATGATCATGTTGTAGCCGACGAACTCCCAGGTCACGATGTTCGCCAGGCTGCCGAGCAGCCGGCCGTCGCTGAGGAAGTCCGGGGCGGGCAGCCCCAGATCCCGGCTCAGCTGGGCGAACGGACCGAAGTCCGGCCCGTACAGATAGCCCCACATGAGCGCGGCGACCACGCTGGGCACGGCGTACGGGACGAAGATGCCCAGCCGGATCACCCGTGCGAGCCGCAGCAGGCCGCTGTCCAGGGCGAGCGCGAACAGCAGCGCCAGGAGCAGCATCAGGGGCACCTGGATGACGAAGAAGAGGGCCACCCGGCCCACTCCGTGCAGGAGTTGGGGATCGCGCAGGGCCTGGGTGTAGTTGTCGAGGCCGACGAAGACGTTGCCGCCGATGAGCCGGTCCTGGAACAGGCTGAGGTAGGCGGCGTAGCCGAGCGGGGCGAGGAAGAGCAGCAGGAACAGGGCCAGGAACGGGGCGACGAACAGGGGTCCGGCCGCCCGGCGGCGGCGTGCGGCGGTCATCTCAGCTCCCCTTGACGGTGAAGCCCTGGTTCTTGGCGTACGTCGTCATGCGCGACTGCCAGCTGCCGAGCGCGCGGATGGTGTCGGTGCGGTCGGCGAGGGACTTGCCGACGGTCTCCGTCCAGTCGGTCGCCGCCTGGTCGAGGAACGGGGGCCACTGGAAAGAGGAGTTGACGGTGGAGCTGATGTCGGCGAAGACCTGGTTGACCTTCTGGCCGCCGTAGAAGGGTGGCGCGTCCGCGACGAACGCGGCGTCCGTGAGCAGGGCCTTGGTGGCGGGGAAGAAGAACTGCTCGGTGGCGAACATCTTCGCGCTGGCCGGGTCGCTGTTGAGGAACTGGGCGAACACGGCGGCGGCGACGGGGTTCTTGGTGGAGCGGATGACCGCGGTGGTGGAGCCGCCCCAGTTGCCGGAGCTCGGCTTGGCCGCGTCCCACTGGGGCAGCGGGGCCGCCCGCCACTTGCCGGACGTGGCCTTGGCGGAACCGGACAGGAACACCGGCCCCCAGGCGGCGGTGATCCAGGTGGCGTACTTGCCCTTGTTGAGGGCGGCGTACCAGGAGTCGGTGAAGTCGGGTTCCACACCGATGACGCCTTCCTTCGCGAGGCCGCCCCAGTAGGCGCCCAGCTTGCGGGAGACGGCGTCGTCGACGCTGATGGTGATCTCGCTCTTGCCGGAGGTGGCGTAGGGCTTGGCGCCCGCCTGCCAGAGCAGGCCGTGCCAGGCGGCGACCTGGTTGGCTGCGAGGTTGGTGAGGTAGGCGTCCGGGTCCGCCTTGTGCAGCTTGCGCGCGGCTGCCGCGAACTCGTCCCAGGTGCCGGGCACTTCGATGCCGTGCCGGTCGAAGATGTCCTTGCGGTACAGCATGCCCATCGGGCCGGTGTCCTGCGGTATCGCCCAGATCTCGCCGTCCGGCCCGCTGACCTGACTCCAAGTCCAGTCCACGAACGTCGACTTGAGCGCGGAGGCGCCGTACGGGCGCAGATCCAGCAGGCTGCCGGTGATCGTGAAGGTGGGGATGGCCTGGTACTCGATCTGCACCAGGTCCGGGGCGCCGCTGCCGGCCTTGAGGGCCGTCCGCAACTTCGTGTACTCCGGCGTGCCTTGGCCGGCGTTGACGACCTTGACCTTGACGGCCGGGTACTTCTTCTCGAAGAGGGCGACTTCCTTCGCGATGTTCGGGACCCACGTCCAGAACGTCAGCTCGGTCGGCGTCGTCATGGCCTTGTCGATGTCGGCCTGGGCGACCGGCTCGGCGGCGGCCGGGGAACCGCCGGAGTCGCCGCCGCCGCAGGCGGTGAGGGCGGCGCCGAGCGACAGGGCGCCCGTGGTGGAGAGGAACAGCCGACGGCTCATCGGCGAAGGGCTGGACGCGGAGGCGAAGTAGGGCATGGTGAACTCCCGCCGGAGGCGAAGATGGCGGCACGCCTGGCGAGGGCGTGCGGGGGCATGGTGGGGTGCGGCGCGTCGAGAGGCGCGCGCACGGGTGGGCCGGGGCGCGGAGGCCGGGACACGGCCGGGCGGTGCGTACGGAGTCAGGGGAGGCCGGCGCGTACGTCGCGTTCCGTGGAAGGCGCGGTCGCGGCCGGGCGGGGCGGGGCGCCGAAGGCCGGGGAAGACCTGGGGGCGCGGCCCGTCGTGTGCGGGTGCGCCTCGGCGTGGTCCGGGGCGGGGTCCCGACGGTGCGGGTACGGCGCCCGGGCGGAGGTGCCGGAGGTCAGCAGGCGGTCAGTGTCCGGTGTCCCGGCCTCCCTTCGCGAGCGGCCCGCTCGACGCCCGGACGATGAGGTCGACCGGTGGATCGGCGGCCGGCAGCGGTGTCGCGTCCGGGTTCTCGATGGCGTGCACCAGACGCTTGAGCCCTTCCTGGGCCACGGTGTCGAAGAGCTGGCGCACCGTGGTCAGGGGAGGCGTCACATAGGCGGCGACGGGAACGTCGTCGAAGCCGACGACAGAGACGTCCTGCGGCACCCGCCGCCCCGCCTCGGCCAGCGCCCGGACCAGACCGATCGCCATGTCGTCGTTGGCGGCGAACACGGCGGTGACACCGGAGTCCCGGGCCACCTCCCGGCCCGCCGCGTATCCCGACGCGGCCGACCAGTCGCCCTCGATGACCGGGGGTACGGTCCGCCCGTGCGCGGTCAGTGCGGCCCGCCACCCCTCCAGGCGGTCGCGGGCGGCGTACCACCGCTGCGGACCGGCGAGGTGATGGACCGTCATGTGGCCGAGTTCCAGGAGGTGTTCGGTGGCTGCCCGGGCCATCGGGCCGGCGCCGCCGCCCGCGGTCAGCACCAGGGGCGCGGTCACCGGTGAGGGCGCGCCCAGCACGAGGACGGGAACGTCGACGCGCAGGGGTGTCTCTCCCGCGGCGCCCTCCTCCTCGATCGGTTCGGAGATGACGATGCCGTCCACGCCCTGGTCGAGGAGTGAGCCGACCGCGCCGGCGACGCCCGCCGGATCGCCTTCCATCGTGTTGACCACCCGGAGCGCGTACCCCGTGTCCCGTACGGCCCGCTCGACGCCCATGAGCAGCGAGGCGGGCCCGTACAGGGCGGTGCCCAGCGTGACCACCCCGATGGAACGGGTGCGGCCCGAAGCCAGCGCCCGGGCGGCGTTGTTGCGCCGGTAACCGAGCTGCTCGGCGGCGTCGAGGACGCGTCTGCGCACGTCGGCGGAGACGTACGGCTCGTCGTTGAAGACCCTGGAGACCGTCTTCTGGGAGACCCCGGCCAGCCGGGCCACGTCCACGCCGCTCGGCGCCGCGGAGGTCCCGCCGCGCTTCGTCCCTGGCGCCATGTGCGTCTCCCGTCGACCGTTGTTTCGACCCCTTGATCGAATTCCTCGACCGGTTGAGCGAGGTCCGACTGCCGACAGGCATCCTTCCAATGACTGCGCAGTCATGTCTACGCGGACATGTCTACGCAGTCATACGGGACTCGTCAAGGGTTCGGGACGGATGAGGCTCCCTCCGGCGGGCCCTCGTCCATGGCGATCCGGCCCCCACTCTTACCCCCGCCGGGTATATTGGCGGCGGTCGGTCCACCGAGAACCCGAAGAGCGGCGATGACAGTGCGGGGAGCCTCCACCCCACGGAACCGTGCCCGGCAGGGCGTGGGCCGTGTGGTGTGCGCCGCCGTCGTCGCCGTGCTCGCGGCACTCGCCGTGCTGGTCCATCACGAGCTGTCCGCCCCGTCGACCGGCCCGGCCTCCGCATCCGCCCGGCACGTCATGACGCCCGGGACGACCATGCCGACCGACGACAACACGGCCGTCGCCGGCCAGGTCGCCGCCGCCGTCGTACCGTCGGCCGGCGAAGTCGATCGGGCGGGGTGCTCCGAGACGGCCATGCAGCACTGTTCGGCCGCCGGCGTCGAAGTGGTCAAGCTCCGGGCGCCCGTGCGGACACCGGTGCTGTGGAGTCCTTCCGCGCCCGAAGCCGTCGCCACGGGCCCCGAGGCCGCCGGGACGGTCGAGCGGGCACCCCCGGACCTGTCCGTCCTCTCCCAGCTGCGCATCTAGGCCGTGCCCAGCGGCTTCCTCGCGCCTGCGCGTCAGGCCGAGAAGCCCTCCGGCACGCCCACTTCCCTCTGCGCACCCGAGATCGAGGACCCACCCATGAACAGCATCCACCGCCGCTCCGTCCTGCTCGCCGGACTCGGCGCCGCGGGCGCCGGCACGCTCGCCGCCTGTACGAGCGACTCCGGTACGGCCCCCGCCGCCCTGGTCGACCCCTCCGGCCCGGCGGTCGCCGCGGCCGAGAAGCGGCGCAAGGGCACCGGCAGGACGCACCAGGTGACCCTGACCGCCGCCCCCGCCGTGCTCGACCTCGGCGCCGGGATCACGGCCAGGAGCTGGGCGTTCAGCGGCCGCGCCCCGGGCCAGGAGATCCGCCTCACCGCCGGCGACACCCTGGCCGCCGAACTCTCCAACCAGCTGCCCGACCGGACCGCGACCTCCCTGCACTGGCACGGCATCGCCCTGCGCAACGACATGGACGGCGTCCCCCCGGTGACCCAGCGAACCGTCCGCGCGGGCGCCAACCTCACCTACCGCTTCATCGCCGACGCACCCGGCACGTACTTCGTCCACCCCCATGTCGGCGTCCAGCTCGACCGCGGCCTGTACGCGCCGCTGATCGTCGAGGACCCCCGGGAGCCGCTGTCGTACGACGACGAATGGGTCGTCGTCCTCGACGACTGGGTCGACGGCGTCACCGGCACCCCCGACGAGGTCCTCGCCGAACTCCGCCACGGCATGGGCGGGATGGACATGGGCGACGGCTCCGGCTCCGGCGGCCATGACATGAGCGGCATGGACGGCATGGACATGGGAGAGGCCGCGGAAGCCTCTTCGTCGCCGTCCGGCGGCATGTCGACGAGGTTCATGCTGATGGGCGCCGAGAGCGCGCTGCTCGGCGGCGACGCCGGGGACGTCAGGTACCCGTACCACCTGGTCAACGGGCGGGTTCCCGCCGACCCGGACGTCTATCGCGGCAGGCCCGGGCAACGGGTCCGGCTGCGCCTGATCAACGCGGGCGGCGACACCGCGTACCGGGTGGCGCTCGGCGGCCACCGGATGACCGTCACGCACACCGACGGCTTTCCCGTCGAGCACCAGCAGGCCGACGCCCTCCTGATCGGGATGGGGGAGCGGTACGACGTGCTGGTCACCCTCGGCGACGGGGTCTTCCCGCTCGTCGCACTGGCCGAGGGCAAGGACGCCACCGGCATGGCCCTGGTCCGTACGGGACCGGGCGCCGCGCCGAGGGCGACCGTGCGCCCGAAGGAACTGGACGGCCGGATTCTGACGGCGTCCCGGTTGCGCGCGGCCGACGACGTCCGGCTGGCGTCCAGGAAGGAGGACCGGGTGCTGCGCGTCGAGTTGCGCGGCGGCATGGCCATGTACGACTGGACCGTCAACGGCAGGCCGTTCGACATGGACGACCCGGCCGCGCACCCGCTCACGGTCGAGGAAGGGCAGCGCGTCCGGCTCGACTTCGTGAACACCACGAGCATGTGGCACCCGATGCATCTGCACGGGCACACCTACCAGCTCGACGGCGGCGGCCCGCGCAAGGACACCGCCGTCGTGCTGCCGAAGCGGAAGCTCTCCGTGGTCTTCGACGCCGACAACCCCGGCCAGTGGATGCTGCACTGCCACAACGCCTACCACGCGGAGGTCGGCATGATGGCACTGGTCGCCTACCGGGGCTGAACGCCGTACGGCCGCCCTAGGTCAGGACCAACCAGCGGCGGCCGTCGATGAGTTCGCGGGCCGCGTCGAGATGTCCGGCGTGGCACGCGGTCTCGGTGATGACGTGCAGCAGGACGTCCCGCAGGGTGTGGAGGTGCGGCTCGCCGAACAGGTCGTGCGGCCACCAGGCCAAGGCGGCGTCGGCCGGGATGGCGGCGATGACCTCGTCGGCGAGCTCCGCCTCCCGCCGGTAGCCGTCGAGCACGGCGGCCGCCGGTACCCCGGGGGCCACCCGCCAGGCCTCGTCGCCGCTCGGCAGAGCGCGGATCACCTCCTCGTCCCCGGCGACGACGGCCCGGAACCAGAAGCGCTCGACGTCCAGCGCGAGATGCCGGACCATCCCCAGGCAGTGCCATCCCGAGGGCAGCACGGGCCGTCGCAGCGCCTCCTCCTCGGCCCCCTCCAGGCCGTCGAGGATGCCGAGCACATGGCGTCGCTGGGAGTCCAACACCCTGAGGAGGGCGCTGACTTCGCTGTCCTGAACGTGTGGGGGCATCGGCTGTCCCGTCACTTGCGCCAGAGCAGGTGGTGGGTCACGCCGCTCGGGCTGGGCACGACGTCCAGATGGAAGCGGTCCAGGAGTTCGTCCGGGGAGTCCCACAGCCGCAGCCCGGTCCCGAGCTTCACCGGCGCGACCGCCACATGGAGGGTGTCGACGAGGTCGGCGTCGAGGAACTCGCGGACGGTGGTGACCCCGCCGCCGAGCCGGACGTCCTTGCCCTGCGCCGCTTCCCGCGCCAGCTCCAGCGCGGTGGCGGGGTCGGCGTCCACGAAGTGGAACGTGGTGTCGGAGAGGGTGATCGACGGGCGCGGGTGGTGGGTCAGCACGAACACCGGGGTGCGGAACGGCGGTTCCTCGCCCCACCAGCCGCGCCACTGGTGGTCCTGCCAGGGGCCGCGCTGCGGGCCGAACTTGTTGCGGCCCATGATCTCGGCGCCGATGTTGTTCCTGAAGTCCCGGGCGAAGTAGTCGTCCAGACCCCGGCTGCCACCGGGGTCGGTGCGGTTGGGCCAGCTCGCCGTCGCACCGGCCCAGGAGAACAGCCGCTCGGCTCCGTCGAGGCCGAACGGGTTCTCCAGGCTCTGGTTCTCGCCGGCGGCGACGCCGTCACTCGAGACCATGAAGTTCTGTACGCGCAGTAGCTGTGCCATGTGTTCCTCCTGAGACGCCGATATCGGTGGTGAGACCCTGCCCGCCGCCGAAACTCATCGCCGATCCCGAGATCCGTCGGAAAAGGGCCCGGTGCGGGCGTTCGTTCACTGCTCCTGCGCGGACACGTGCTCCTGCTCCGCGACCGCCGCCGCGTGGTCCAGGGCGTGGTCGATGAAGCGCCGGGAGTTGGCCGGCAGGGCGCGGGACGTCAGCCAGGCGATGCCGATGTCGCGGGTGGTCTCCACGTCGGTGACCTGGAGGTAGCGGGGGGCGCGGCGGCCGGCCGGGGTGGCCGAGTGCGGGCGCGGGAGGAGCGAGACGCCGAGGCCCGCCGCGACCAGGCCGCGCAGCGTGGCCACCTCGTCGCCCTCGAAGCCGGCGCGCGGAGTGAAGCCGGACCGTCGGCACAGCGCCTCGGTGACGGCCCGCAGGCCCTGCTCGTGCCGGAGCATGATGAACGGCTCATCGGCGACCTCGGCCAGCCGCGCCCGGCGGCGCTGGGCCAGCCGGTGGCCCGGCGGCACGGCCAGCCACAGCGGCTCCACCAGCAGGCGCCGCCAGGTCACCAGCGCATGGCCGGGATCCTCGGCGGTGAGCAGCAGGTCGGCCGTGCCGTCCAGCAGCGTCCGGAGGAGGACGGCCTCGCTGCCCTGCCGCAGCTCGAAGCGGGCGAGCGGGAACCGCTCCCGGTAGCCGGTGATCAGCGACGGCAGCAGCCAGGTCCCCAGCGAGTGCAGGAACGCCAGTGGGATCAGGCCCGACTCCGGGGACACCGTCTCCCGCACCGCCCGCAGCCCATGGTCCAGCCGGTCCAGCACGTCGTCCACGTGCTCCTTGAACACCTGCCCGGCGGGTGTCAGCCGCAGCACCCGGCCCACCTGCTGGAACAGCTCGGCACCGACCTCGCGCTCCAGCCGCCGGAGGGCCCGGGACAGGGCCGGCTGGGTCAGATGCGCCTCCGCCGCGGCCTGCGTCACGGTCGCACCCTCGGCCACGGCCCGGAACGACCGGAGTACCTGCACGTCCATGGAACCCATGCTAGGGGTGCATGCATTCGGACGTATCCAGGCATTGGACGCATTGAATACGGCAAGACGACGATGGAACCCGACCGTGAGCCCCGACCCGCCCCTTCAGCCCCACTGCCCCTTCAGCCCTACCCGCCCCTTCAGGGAGAACGACGATGAACACCCGGTGGAACCCGCAGACCCGAGGCTTCGAGACATCGGCCCGCGGCCGGGCCGTCCTCGCCGACCCCCGGCTCAACCGCGGTACGGCCTTCACCGCGCCCGAACGGCGCGCCCTCGGCCTCGACGGTCTCATCCCGCCCCGCGTGCTCACCCTGGACCAGCAGGCCGACCGCGCCTACGGGCAGTACACCGCGCAACCCAGCGACCTGGCCAAGAACGTGTACCTGACCGCCCTGCACGACCGGAACGAGGTCCTCTTCTACCGGCTGGTCAGCGACCACCTCTCCGAGATGCTGCCCATCGTCTACACCCCGACCGTCGGCACCGCCATCGAGCGGTACAGCAACGAGTACCGGCGCCCGCGCGGCATCTACCTCTCCGTCGACGCCCCCGAGGACATCGAACCCGCACTGCGTGCCTCCGAGCTGACGGCCGCCGACGTCGACCTGGTCGTGGCCACGGACGGCGAGGCCATCCTCGGCATCGGCGACTGGGGCGTGGGCGGCATCGACATCTCGGTCGGCAAGCTCGCCGTCTACACGGCCGCCGCCGGCATCGACCCCGCCCGCACCCTGGCCGTCGTCCTCGACGTCGGCACCAACCGCGAGCAACTCCTCGACGACCCGCTCTACCTGGGCAACCGCCACCCCCGCGTGGACACCGGGACCTACGACGCCTTCATCGACGCCTACGTCACCACCGTGAGCCGGCTCTTCCCCGACGCGCTGCTGCACTTCGAGGACTTCGGACCGGCCAACGCCCGCCGCATCCTCGACCGTTACCGCCACGACCGGTTCGTCTTCAACGACGACATCCAGGGCACCGGCGCGGTCAACCTCGCCGCCGTCCTGTCCGGCGTCCGGGCCAGCGGGCTGCCGCTGCGCGAGCACCGGGTCGTCGTCTTCGGCGCGGGCACCGCCGGGATCGGCGTCGCCGACCAGCTCCGGGACGCCCTGGCCGCGGACGGGCTCGGCCACGAGGACGCCACCCGCCGCTTCTGGGCCGTCGACCGGTACGGGCTGCTCACCCAGGACCAGGACGGCCTGCGCGACTTCCAGCAGCCCTACGCCCGCCCCGCCGACGAGGTCGCCGACTGGCGGCGGGACGACAAGCTCGGCGGCATCCCGCTGGAGGAGGTGGTCCGCAGGGTCCGCCCCACCGTCCTGATCGGCACCTCGGGCCAGGGCGGCGCCTTCACCGAGGCGGTCGTCCGTGCCATGGCCGCGCACGCCGACCGCCCGATCATCCTGCCGATGTCCAACCCGACCCGGCTCGCCGAGGCCGTCCCCGCCGAGCTGCTCGACTGGACCGACGGCCGCGCCCTGGTCGCCACCGGCAGCCCCTTCGAGCCGGTCACCCGGGACGGGGTCACGCACCTCATCGGCCAGGCCAACAACGCGCTGGTCTTCCCCGGACTCGGCCTGGGCGCCGTCGTCGCCCGCGCCACCCGCGTCACCGACGGCATGCTCGCCGCCGCGGCACACGCCGTCGCGGCCCAGGTCGACCCCACCGCACCCGGGGCGTCCATCCTGCCGCTCACGAACGAACTGCGCCGCACCTCCACCGCCGTGGCCGTCGCCGTGGCCCGCGCGGCGGCCGAGGACGGAGTCGCGCGTACGACGATCGACGCCACGATCGAGGAACGGGTCCGGGAGGCCATGTGGGAGCCGGTGTACCGCCCGGTGACCGCGGTCTGAGAGGCGATGGCGAGGCTCGGAACCACCCGGTGACCACGGTCTGAAGGGCGGTTCCGACGCTCGGAAACGGACGACGACATGAACTCCCGTACCCGGCCGGAGACCGACCGCCCCACGCCCCTGCTGCGCAGCGCGCTCGTCGCCGACCCCCGGCACGACTGGCTTCCGATACCGCTGCTCGTGCTCACCCTCCTCAGCGGGGTGATCGACGCCGTGAGCCTGCTCGGCCTCGGCCATGTGTTCGTGGCCAACATGACCGGCAACGTCGTCCTCGTCGGCCTGGCACTGAGCGGTGCGCCGGGGCACGCGGCGACGGCGCCCCTGACCGCCCTCGGCGGCTTCGTCGTCGGCGCGCTGCTGATCCGCGCGGTGCCACCGCACCGCGTCACCTCCCGTACGCTGCTTGCCCTGTGCGCGGCGGCGGAGTCCGTCCTTCTCGCCCTCGCCGCGACGGCGGACGGTGACCGCTCCTCGCAGGTGCTCGTCTGCGCCGTGGCACTGGGCCTGCAGAACGCGGCCGTCCGACGCGTGGGTGTACCGGAGCTGACGACCACGGTCATGACCGGCACCCTGACCGGCCTCATCGGCAGCCGCGCGGCGGAACGCACGGCGCCCGCCGACCTCCGGCGCACCTTGAGCGTCCTCACGCTGCTGGCCGGGGCCGGACTCGGAGCGCTCGGCGTCCGTCTGGTCGGCACGCAGGGGACGCTTGTCGCGGAGGCGGTGGGGGTGGCTCTGGTCGCACTGTCGGTGTCGGTGTCGGTGTCTGCGCGGCACGGGGTCGTGCGACGGTCGGCAGGGCAGTGAGGGCCCTTACACCCTTGCCGCTCCCTCGTCCGCGGTGTGCAGCTGGTACACGTTGAACGCACGGCGGATCACCGGCTGGGCGACGTTGCGGACCCGTACGCCACCGGCCGTCATCCCGTGCTCGGTGCCCCTGTGGGCGTGACCGTGGACCGCGAGGTCGGCGCCGCCGGTGTCGATCGCCTCGGCCAGCAGGTAGCTGCCGAGGAAGGGGTAGATCTCCAGGGGCTCACCGGCCAGGGTGTCGGCCACCGGGGAGAAGTGGGTGAGCGCGATCCGCGCCTCGCAGTCCCGCTCCCGCAGCTCTTCGAGCGCCTCGCGCAGGCCGTCGGCGCAGCGCCGGGAGTAGCGGACGAACTCCTTCATCAGCGGTTCCCCGAACTCGCCCGCGCTGCGCCCCACGAATCCGCCGCCGAACCCCTTGGTCCCGGCCACGCCGACGCGCGTACCCGCGCAGTCCAGGACGGTGGACTGTCCCTCCAGGACGGTCACACCGGCGTCCTGGAGAAGGCCGGTGACCTTCTCGGGCTGGTCGTCATGGTGGTCGTGGTTGCCGAGTACGGCCACCACCGGCACCGCCAGCCCCTGTACCTCCCGTGCCACGACACGCGCCTCCTCGGGCGTGCCGTGCCGGGTGAGGTCCCCGGCGAGCAGCAGCAGGTCGGCGCAGTCCGGCAGCGTGTCGAACGCGGGCCGCAGCAGCCCCTGGCTCTCGGCACCCATGTGGATGTCACCGACGGCGGCGACGCGGATCACGGCAGCTCCTCCGCATGGTCGGGTGAGGTGTTCTCGGCGACGACGACATCGCTGTGCACGGCGAGTTCGGCCAGCTCCTGGCGGGCGGTGCGCAGCAGGATGTCCCGGCACTCGGCCGACGGGACCGTGCCGGTGATCACGACCGTCTGGCCGCGCACCTCCACGCGTACGCCCAGCTCGCCCAGTTCCCCGGCGGCGAGCCGCTCGCGGAGGTGGGCGATGCGGTACTCGATGTTCCCGGCGGGGCCGGTCATCGGGACGCCTCTTGGCGCGGCTGCTGGGGTGGGATGACGTCCAGCCGTTCCAGGAAGTAGAGGAAGGCGTCGGGCATCGGGGAGCCCGCGCAGGTGCGGCGCACGTCGGCCCAGTCGATCTTCTCGCGCAGGGTGCGGGCGATCGGCAGCACCGCACCGAAGTCGCAGTGGTGCTCGGAGAAGGCGGCCATGAGGCTGCGCATGAGGTCGGTCGGCGCCAGGACCGGCATGTGCACGGAGTCCACCGACAGGTTCTGGGCCCGCCCCAGCAGTTCCGTGGTGACGGGCTGGTGGGCCAGCTCGAAGATCAGGTCGACCTGCTGTCCGAGACAGGTGGCCTTCAGCAGCCAGTCCTCGGGCGGCCTGCGCACCGGCAGACCGGCCGCCCGCAGGGCCTCCGCGACGGCTTCGGCGTCCTCGGGGCGGATGCAGAAGTCGACGTCGTGCTGGAGGTTCTGGGCGCCGCCGTGCGCGTACACGGCCACGCTGCCGGCGAGGGCGAAGGGATGGCCCGTCTGCTTCAGCAGCGCCCCGGTCCGTTTCGCGGCCCGCAGGATGGCCTGGTTGCGGTCGACCGGGAGTACCTCCGGGTCGGCGTCGTCGGTGAGGGAGTCGTGCGCGAGCGCGCCGCCGCGGAGGAGCGGTTCCGGTTCCTCCGAGGCGAGGTGCAGTTCGGCCACGTCGCTACGCCGACCGGCCGTCTCGTCGCGGTGCTGCGTCATCACTGCCCCTTCTGCACTGACCTTTCTTCGCCAGAGCGCCCCGAGTACCCGGCGTACGGTCCGCGACACGGACGCGTCGCTCTGCCGGCTCGGACGGCGGGGTGCCCGTCGCGGCACGCGAGCCGGGGCACCGCTCGCGTCCGCTAGGCGATCAGGGCCACGGCCATGCCGATCAGCCCGATCGCGAACAGCGCCACCAGCAGCATGATCAGGACGAGCGGCACGGGGCCCCAGGCCTTCCGCAACTCGGGTGGCTCGGGGTGGGAGATGCCGGAGGTGCCGGACTCGCCGGGAGGCGTCTCGCCGGGCGGTACCCCGCCCCCGGGTTCGAGTCCCGTCGTCCGCCTGGGCTCGGGGTCGGGGCTGGTCATGGCTCACGCTCCTGTGGGCTGTCGGTCGGGCCGGCGACGCGGCCGGCCCCGTCGTCGCGTTCGCCCTCCGCCTGCGAAGGCGTCGTACGCTCGGGCGTCGGTTCGTCGGCCGTGTCCCGCGTGTCAGGCTCTTCCCGTTCCCCCTCGGCCTGTGACGGGGTCGGATACGTCATCGTGATCACTCCTGACGGGGTGGCGATCGACCCGCCGGGTACCCCTGTCGACGGCCGGTGACACGACCGGCGGCGTCGCAGGGGACAGCGGCGGCCGGTGATCACGCCAGGACGGCCTGCGGCCGCCAGGTCGCCTCGACCAGGGCCCGTTCCGTACCGGACAGACAGACGGCCGCGGCCAGCCACGCCCGCGCGTACCCGTCCGGATCGGCCTGCTGGGTCCGCCCGAACACATCGCGGCCGCGGCGGTCGGCCTCCGCGGCCAGCGCCTCCGCCAGGTCCGCGGCCGTCCGGAAGCCGCTGCGCCGCAGGGCCGTGGCCCCAGCGGCCCGGTCGCCGTCACGAGCGGGCTCGGCAGCGGCGCGCCGACCCCCGGACACCGCCACCTCGACCAGGCGCCGCAGCCGCCACAGCGGCGCCTCGGCCACCGGGTCCGGCGGGAGCGCGGACACCCCGGTCACCGCCGGCAGTTCTTCGGCGGGCGGGAAATGCGCGCCTTCGAGGCGGTCGTAGCCCAGATCGGCGTGGCCCGCCCACTCCGCCGGCAGCCGCAGGGTCGCCGCGCCGTCCGGCAGCGGTCCGACCGCCAGCGGACGGAGCGTCGCGGCCCGGTCGGGATCGAGGCGCCCCACCACACGCAGCCGCAGCCCCGGACACGCCGCCAGCCTGCGGAAGTTGGCCACGTGCGCCAGGCCGGGGTGGCCGTTGGCGGGCACCAGCCGGAACAGCAGGCCCTCCCCGTCCGCCCCGTCGGGCGCCAACTCCCTTACGAACAGGTGGTCCTCGTTCGCTCCTACGACGATGACGTCACAGCCGATCAGCTCCTCGGCGCCCGGCCCCGACCGCTCCGGATCGCTCACCGCGCCGACCGCGAGCCGTGCCACCGCGGCCTCGGCCAAGGGGCGGGAGAACAGGTCGGCGAGCGGGCCCGACGTCCAGGACAGGCCCGGCACCGGGGTGGCCCGCACGCCCTTCCCGGCGCCGAGGCGACCGTCCGGCGACAGCGTCGCGCCCGAGATCAGCAGCCCGCCCCGGGACAGCTGGGCGTGATCGACGCTGCCGGAGCCGAGCGCCACGGTGGCCGTCGCGGCACCTCGCGCCCGGGCGGGTCCGCCGGGCTTGACGTCGGCCACCGAGAACCAACGCCCGTCGTCGGAGAGGACATGCGTGACGACCCCGCCGTAGCCGGTGGCCGAGATCACCGGCTCCCGGCACACCCCGTGGACCCGCAGACCACCACCCGGACGGTAGCCGCGCCGCGCGGTGCCGACCAGGGCCGGGTCCGGATCGGAAGCGGCCAACAGCCCGCTGGTGAGGAGCAGTTCACGCAACGCCGCCACCAGGTCGGCCAGCCGATGACCGTCATGCCGGGCGCGGGCGGCGCGTACGGCACGTACCACCCGCAGGGCCGCCGCCTCCGGCCGGTGCAACCCGGCCAGCCGGGCGGTGTGCGCCGCCCGCAGCAGCTCCGCCTGCGGTACGGCACCCGCGCCCGGCACCCCGGCCGCCAGCAGCGCGGCCGCCGCTCCCCACAGCCCGGCCGCGGCGGACACCTGCGCGGGGGTCGGCCCGGTGTCCACGTCGTGCCCCGAACCCGCCGGCTCCGGCGCGTCATCGGGCCTGTCCTGGGAGGAGGGAACCGGCGTCTCGACGACCGTGTCCGCGTCGGCCACGGGGGCGGCGCCCAGCACCGCCGTGCGATGCAGGCACCGGGGCGCGAGCAGACAGCTGCACTCCGCCTGACCGGCGTCCGTGACCACGCCGGACGGCCCGGGCGTGAGCGTGACCTCGGCGTCCTCACCGCACCGCACCCGCCGTACGTCGCCGTCGACGGTGACGGGCAGCGTCGCGTACGTCTCGATCGTGGCGTCCAGCTTCTTGCGCAGCCGGGACGTCAGCTGCTCCACGGCGGCGGCGACCACCTCGGGCGCCACGGGAGGAAGTTCGGCGTTCATCGGGCCTCTCCGCGGAGACGGTCCCCCACCCAGCGGGCGAGGGCCAGGGGACTGAGGGCGGCGACTGGCATCCCGGCCGCGACCAGCTGCTGGGCCACGGGGACCGAGTAGCGCGGGGTGCCGGTGTCGTCCAGGGCGGCGCAGCCCATCAGATGCACCCCGGAGCTCGCGAGGGCGCGTACCTCGCCGAGGAGTCCGCCGAGCGGATACCCCTCCTCGAAGTCGCTCACCACCACCACGAGGGTCCGGCTGGGGACGGTCACCAGGGACCGGGCGTGCGCCAGACCGGCGGCGATGTGCGTGCCGCCGCCGACCCGGACCTCCAGCAGCAGCGACAGCGGGTCGTCGACGCGGTCCGTCAGATCGATCACCTCCGTGGAGAAGGCGAGGAAGTGCGTGCTGAGCGTGGGCACTCCGCCGAGGACGGCCGCGGTCAGCGCCGACCAGACGACCGACGCCTCCATCGACCCGGAGACGTCGACCACCAAAACCAGCCGCCAGTCCGCCTCCCTGCGGGAGCGGGTGCTGAACACCGGCCGCTCCGGGACGACCAGGGTGCGGCCGTCCTCCGTCCTGCGGGTGTGGGCGAGGTTCGCCCGCAGGGTGCGCGGCAGGTCGATGCGGCCGCCCGGACGGCGCGTCGGACGGGGGGTGGCCAGGCCGGTGAGTGCCGGGCGCAGCTTGGTGGCCAGCTCCTTGGCCAGTTCGTCGACGAGGCGGCGCACCAGCGGGCGCAGCCGGGCCAGTTGCTGCTCCGGCATCCCGCCGGCCAGGTTCAGCACGGACGTCAGCAGGTCGACCGAAGGGCGGACGGCCTTCGGGTCGAGCTCGGTGAGGACGTCCGCGCGGCCCTGGTCGGCGGCCCGGGCGAGGACCTCCTCGCGGACGTCGGCGCCGAACAGCGCGTCGAGTTCCTCGGCCCACTCGCGGGCGGTCGGGAAGGACGCGTCCTGGCCGCCACCCTGCCCGCCCGCACGGCCCAGGTCGGCGGAGCCCTCGCCACGGCCGGTGCCGTACAGCTCGTCGAGCGCGTGGGCGTAACGGCGGGCGTGCTGCGGGAGTCTCTCGCTCTCGCGGCCGAGGAGGAGGCGCCAGCGGTCGGTGGGGGTGAGGTGGAGGGGCGCGTCGGGCTGTGGGCGGGAGGGCGGCGCCGACTGGGTGGCGGGAGCGTGTGTGGGGGAGGGCGACGTCGTCGGTGCGGCGGGAGTGCTGGTGGGGGAGGACGACGTCGGTGCGTCGGGAGTGCCGGTGGGGGAGGACGACGTCGGTGCGGCGGGAGTGCCGGTGGGAGAGGACGACGTCGGTGCGGCGGGAGTGCTGGTGGGGGAGGACGACGTCGGTGCGTCGGAAGTGCCTGTGCAGGAGGACGGCATCGGCGGTTCGGAAGCGTCCGTGGGGGACGGTGGCGCGGCCGGTGTGTCCCGTGCCGTGGGCAGGCTCGTGCCCAGCGGTGGGCGCAGGGACTCGACCGCCGCCCGGCCCGCCGCGTCGGCGGCCGTCCACAGCGCGAGCAGGTGGGGCGAGGCGCCGAGCGAGAGGTCGATACGGTCGCCCAGGCGCTCGGTGACCGTGTCGAGGAGCCGGTCCCGGCCGGCCGGGCTGAGGGTGTCGAACCCGCCGCGCAGGGCGGGCAGTCGGTCGAGAAAGCCCTGGTCGGTGAGTGCGTCGATCCGGTCGAGCAGGGGGTCCAGCGCGGTCGGCGCCGATTGCAGCAGCGGAGCGGCTCCGCCGAGCAGGCCGGTGAGCCGGCGGCTGAGCGCATGCCGCTGATCCGGCCCGGTGGCGGTGTCGATCCAGCCAGCGGCGCGGGAGCCGAGCGTGTCCGCGTCGTCGAGGTCGAGCAGGACGCGGGCGGCGAGCGACGCTCCCTGGACGAGCGGGGAACCGGTGCGCGCGAGGTCGCTCAGGGCGTCGTCCATGCGCAGCCCGAGGCGGTGTTCGCCGGCCCGGGAGGCGAGGGCGACGAGGGCGCCCGTCTCCTCGGGGTCGTCGCTGCCCGCCAGCCCCGGCAGGGACCGTACCGCCGACTCCAGCAGTTCGGCGGCGAGTTCGGCCGCCGTCCGCCGGCCCTCGGGTGTGGTGCCGGGCAGGTGACCGCGCCGCAGTGCCTCCAACAGGTCGAGGGCGGCGAGGAGTTCGGGGAGGGCGGCACAGGTGGGGAGGACCTCGGCGGCGTCCGCCAGGCGCTCCGCGACCAGCGCGGGCAGGTCGCACCGGGCGGCGTCGCGCAGTCCCGTGAGCACGAGGGCGCTGGTGGGGCCGCCCTCCGCCGACTCCCTGCGGAAGTTCTCGCGCAGGGTGCCCTCGGCGGCGCGCGCCGCGGTGACGCCGCGGATGCCGGCCAGGTCCAGCCGGACGGGCACGGCCGGGGTCCACGACAGCCGCCACCGGGTGGTCAGCGCGGACGCGTCGCCCGTGCCGGACACCTGGACCGGTTCGCCGTACCCGGCGCCGCAGACGGCGAGCCGCTGGAGGAGGATCTCGCGGCGGCCGTCCAGGGCCGAGCGCAGCGGGTCGAGCCGCAGCTCGCGCGGGGCGGGGTCGTCGGGGCCGGGAAGGCGCAGTGCGGCGAGTTCGGCCTCGACGGACGGGCCGAGCCCGGAGCGGGGCGTACCCGGGGCGACCCGGCCCCGGTCGGTGCCGACCAGTACCGTCTCCAGCGCCTTGGCGAGCGCTCGGCCGCGGCCCAGGGGCTCGCCCTGTCCCAGCACGGTCGTCAGCGCCTCCAGCACCTCGCCGCGCCCGGGCGCGGCGAGTCCGCGCAGCCGGGCCAGGTCACCCGCCACCCGCAGGGTCTCCCGGGCCTCACCGGTACCGGCGACATGCCCGTCCGCGCGCAAGTCACGGCACACGTCGGTGATCGCACGGGCGGCGGCCTCGTACAGCCGCTCGGGATCGCCGGCGGCCAGGAACACCGCCTGCTGCCAGCGCGGGTCGCGGATGCCGGCCGGGTATCCGGAGCGGGAGTCCAACAGGTCGAAGGCGTACGGGACGAGGGAGGTGACGACGGCGGGGAGTTCCTCGCCGGAGGCCGGCTCGTCTGCTGTAGCGGCACCTTCGGTCAACGCCGGTGCGTGGAAGGCGCCGACGACGGCCGCGACCCGGCGTCCGTCGGTCGCGGCGCGGGTGATCGTCTCGCGCATGTACGCCTCGCGTGCCAGGTCCACCGCGGGTACCCCGCCCGTGGACTCGGCGTCGCGGCGCAGGGCCCAGCCGACGGACAGGGCGGCGCGGCGGACGGCCTCGGGGGTGCAGCCCGGCGCGAGGACCTCCACGCTGCGGTCCCACATGTCGTCGCCGTCGCGGCCCGTACCGGCCGCGGTGAGCGCCGCCGCGAACGCCGTGGGCGTCCGGTCGGCCGGGGTGCGCGGGTCCCCGGCCGGTGCCTCGGCCCACCGCGGGTCGGACATGGGCAGATCGCAGCACACGACCTCCACCCCGCGCTCCCGGGCCCAGCGGATCGCGGCGAGTTCGGGCGAGAAGTCGGCGAACGGATAGAAGCCGAGCCGCCCGCCCTCACCGGCCCCGGCCAGCGCGACCGGGGCGACGGTGCCCGGCGCACCGAGGTGGGTCAGCCACGGCTGGAAGTCGGCGGGCAGCTCCACGCACACGACCTCGGCGCCGGAGGCGTCCAGCAGGGCGGGCACCGCGGCGGCGAGCGCCGGGCTGTGGTGCCGTACCCCCAGCAGGTACGGGACGGTCGAGTCGGCGAGGGCGGTGAGGGCCGCCCTCGGTTCCTGAACGAGTGTCACCGAAGGTTCTCCCGCAGGTCCCAGAGGCGACGCCAGGTCGCCGAGCCGTCCTCGGCGCGGCGGCGCACGGGGCCGTCCCAGTAGCCGAGGAGTCGCGCGTGGTCGGCGGGGTCGTCCTTGCGGACCACGCCCAGCAGATGGCCGGGGACCAGATCGAGGGAGTCACCGCCGGGCAGATAGGCGGCGGCCACCCCCAGGGAGGCGGCGACCTGCACGGCCTCGGCGGTGGACATCACCGTGCCGGGGCGTTCCACGTCCCAGCCCTCGGCCGAGCGGCCGGCCCGCAGGTCGCGGAAGACGGTGACGAGGACGTCGAGCACCGCGTCGTCGACGCCGAACGCGGCGCCCGCCCGTTCGACGGCCGCCGTGGCCTGCCGCTTGACCAGGGCGGTCTCGGCCTCGACGTCGGCGATCGGGTGCACGGTCTCGAAGTTGAAGCGGCGCTTGAGGGCGGCGGACATCTCCGACACCCCGCGGTCGCGGAGGTTGGCGGTGGCGATGACGGTGAACCCGGGAGCGGCGGCGACCTGGGCGTCCTCGGTGCCGGACAGCTCGGGCACGCTCATCCGCCGGTCGGACAGGATCGACACCAGCGCGTCCTGGACCTCGGGCAGACAGCGGGTGATCTCCTCGACCCGGGCCACCCGCCCGGCGCGCATCGCGGCGAGCACGGGAGAGTCCACGAGCGCCTGCGGGGTGGGGCCCTGGGCGAGGAGCAGGGCGTAGTTCCAGCCGTAGCGCAGGGCGTCCTCGGTGGTGCCCGCGGTGCCCTGCACGGTCAGCGCGCTGGTGCCGCTGACGGCGGCCGACAGCAGCTCGGACAGCATCGACTTGGCGGTGCCGGGCTCGCCGACCAGGAGCAGTCCGCGCTCTCCGGCGAGGGTGACCACGCACCGCTCCACCAGGGCGCGTTCGCCGACGAACTTGGGCGCGACGACCAGTTCGTCCGGCAACCCCGGGTGGGACTCGGGGAGCTTGAGGGCCTCGCCCCCGCTGCCGCACACGAAGGTGATCACCGCGCGGGGCGTCAGCAGCCAGCCGGGCGGACGGGGGCCGTCGTCGTGGGCGGCGAGGAAGGCGAGTTCGGTGGCGAAGCGTTCTTCGGCGGGCAGGGTCTGCCGGGGCGGAAGGGCCGTCGCCGTGTCGGTGAGGGTCATGGAGGTCCTTGCTCGGGAGGTAGGTCTGCTGGGGTGAGGGGGGCGCCGCCGGTGAGCGGCGCCCCGTGCTGCTGGGGCGCGTCAGCGGCGGCGCCCCCGCCGCGCCTTCTTCAGCTCCTCGAACCGGGGAGCGTCACCGTCCTGGACGCGCTGCCACGCCCGGCGGTAGAGGTCCGCGGCCGGTTCGAGCGGCACGATCACGCCGAACGGCACATGCTCGTCGGTGACTTCGCCGAACAGCGGCAGCTTCCAGCGCTCCAGCGGAACGCGCGGCGCGGACTGCTCGACCCAGCCACCGGGCAGGAACAGCGAGCGTCCGGCCCGGGTCCGGGTGGCCTCGACCACGAGGTCGCCGGCGGCGAGTTCGGCGCGGGCGGCCTTGAGCCGGGCCGGCTTCCAGCCCGTCCACCGGGCCGTCATGCGGTCGGTCGGGTCGGGCATCGCGAGCAGCATCAGATAGAGCGTGGCGGCGTCCTCGCCCAGGCCGTACTCCTTGGCGGCCTCCGTCACCAGGTCGGGAACCGAGCGGCTCGGGTCCTGCGGCCACCAGGTGCCGTCCTTGTCCCGGTCGCCCGCGATCGGCTCGCCGGGGTCGGCGAGCAGGGCCGCGAACCGCTGGTCGCGGACGAGGCGCAGAGCCGCTTCGGCGGCGTAGGGCCGCTGGTTGTCGACGCGGACCGCGGGCAGGTAGGGGTCCTGCCCGGTCTCGTCGAGCAGGGCGACCCGCAGGCCCGGGGCGGGCTGGTCGTCGTGGGTGGAGAGGACGACGGCGCCGTACCGCTCGAAGCCCTGGCCGATCTCGGTGGGGGCGCCAGCGGTCTTCCGGAAGTCCGGGAGGCTGATGTAGCGCCCCAGGTCGAGCATGAGTCCGGGGTGGGCCAGCCGTTCCCGCACCGCGGTCAGGGCCGGTGGCAGGGCGGCGCGGACCGGGTCGCCGGCGGGCAGCCGGTGGGCGAGCCAGGCGACGAGGCCGACCGAGCCGGTCAGGGTCCCCGCCGTGAAGCCGTCCGTGTCGTCCCCGACGGGCCGGACCCGGTCGCCGCTGACCGCCCATTCCAGGTCCCGGCTCAGCTGCGGGGAACGGGCCGGGTCGAGCAGCGCGGGCAGCGCTTCCCGTACCGGCCAGGTCGAGTACCGGAAGGCGCGGACCGCGTCGCTGAGCAACGCCTCGGGGACGGCGACCCGCCTGCCGACCTTGGCGTTCCACACGGCGGCGGCAGCGGCCACGTCCGGCCCGTCGCTCCACAGACGGGCGGGGTCGGCGGGCAGCAACGCGCCCACGACGGCGGCCCGTACGGCACCGTCGACGTCGCTCAGTTCGTCCTTGGCCACCGCGGCCGGGGCGACCTTCACCCCGATGAGGGTGCGGGCCTCGGCGCTCAGGAAGCTCCGCTCGTAGACGTCGATCCCCGGCAGACCGGCCACGATCAGCCGGGCCATGGTGTCGGTCACGCCGGTCAGTCGCGCGAACTCCTCGGCGGCCTCCGGGAACCAGGGCGCCGGACCGCGCTGCGCCAGCTCCGCGAGGAAGACGCCCACGCGACCCGTGGCCGCCTCCTCGCCCAGCGGCTCGGACGACACCGCCTGGTAGGGCCGCGGTGTCTCGAACCGTCCGGCCGGGTCGTGGAAGTAGCCCGTGAAGGTGCAACCGTCGTCGTCGAGCGCCCGGCGTCCCGTCACGGCGACGAAGGCACCGTCGGTCAGCGGGAGCACGCCGTTCCACGACCCCTCGCGCCAGTCGCCGCCCGGGGTGCGCAGCGGGGCCGCCTCCAGGTGCAGCCCCACCTTGCGCCAGTGCGCGGACGCGGCCGGTACCAGCCCGAGCCGGTCCAACTCGCCCAGCAGCGTGCGCAGTACCTCGCGGTGCTCCTCGGTGGTGGTGCCGGAGGCCGCCCGGTAGGCGAGGGCGGTGGCCCGGTCGAGGAGGGTCTCCAGGTCCGGGTCGCCGCTCGGCAGGGCGTGGCCGTCGAGGTGCAGCCGTACGTCGGGACGGTCGGGGAGGGCGGTGTCGGCGAGCCCGGTGGCCCGGGCCAGGACGCGCAGGGCACGGAAGACGGTGTCGGCCTCGTCGTCGCGGTTCCACCAGTACCGGCGGGACACCCCGAGGCCGTTCATCGCGTCCGTCAGCAGACGGTCCGGCGGGCCGGCCGGCCCCTCGTCCTCCAGGCCGCCTTCGAGGGCACGGGTGAGCCGGATCGCCGCCGCGTCCAGCACGGCCTGCTGCGCCGCGGCATAGCGGGCGACACCGGCGATGCCCTTCACGAGCGCCTCGTGGGTGACGGGCAGCAGGGCACGGATCGCGTCGGGCAGCGCCTCGTCGCTCTCGCTCGCCGCGGCGGCCAGCAGCGCTGCCGCCGCGTCCCGGTCGACGCCCCGCAGCGCCGTCGAGCCCTCTGGGTCGCGCGGCGTCAGACAGTCCCAGTACTGCACGGGCGGCAGCAGCAACGTGCCCTCGCCGAAGACCCCGGGGGTGCGGTCGGTCTTGCCCCAGGCGGTGACGACCCCGTCGGCGTCGACCACCTCGAGCTGCCAGTTGTTGCGCACGACGGCACTGGGCCGCTCGGCGCCGGGGAACGTCACGAGCGCGGTCGGACGGCCCGCCTGCGCGGGCACGGTGACGGTACGTCCGGCGAGGTCCTCGGCGCGATGTGAGCCGTCGGGCAGCTTCACCAGCCGCAGGCCCGTCAGTCCGTCGACCGGCATGCAGGCCGGAGTGGCGTCGGCGGTGAGGGAAGGCCGCAGTCGTCCGCCCGCGTACTCGCTGCCCGCGGGCGCGTCGCGCAGGGCGTCGGCCAGGAACGCGGGCTTGCTCATGCGCCCGCGCTCATGGGTGGCCGGGTCGTACTCGTACCAGCCGTGCGCCTCGCGGTCCTCGGAGTCCGCGTGCCACACCCAGTGGGAGGAGCCGTCGAAGAGCAGCGGCCGTTCGTCGGGCAAGGTGGTGTCCCCGGCGTGCAGGACGCCGCGGCCGGTGATCCGGCCGCCGTCCGGCAGGGGCAGCGTGATCGGGAAGTCGCCCCGGTACCAGTCCATCTCGGTGCCCCGGGTGCGGTGCGCGCCCTTGAGGGACTCGACGCGATCGGCACGGGAGTGCCAGTAGCCGCGCAGGCCGTCCTTGCGGGAGTTCCAGTAGACGAGGAGTTCACCGTCCACGTGGTGGAAGCCCGGGTCGCCCGACACGTCGTTCGCCGGCAGCCGCAGGTCGTGGGTGAGCAGGGTGCCGTCGACGCCGATGACCCGGGCCTGGGCCTGGCCCGCGACCACGAGGTGGGGCCACGCGTCGGCGACGACGATGTCCTCCACCCGGTCCCTGGGCACGAGGGCGGCGGTCGCCTCCTCCCAGGCGGGCCAGCCGAGTTCGTCGAAGATCCCGGCGCGCAGGGTGCGGGCCAGCACCGGTGCGAGGTCGGTGCCGACCGCCGCGCGGACGTCGTCCTCCGCGAGGGCCAGCGCCTCGGCGGGCAGCCAGCCCAGCCTGGTCAGCGCGTTCGGCAGGCCGGGCAGACCGACCGCGCTGAAGCGCCGTACGACCGAACTCACCCACTCCGCCAGCCAGGGCCGGCCGCCGGGGGAGTCGGCCAGCAGACGGATCGCGCGGTGCGCCTGGTCGTGGTTGTGGAACTGGTCCGCGCCCCGCAGGAAGGCGTCCCGGAACCGGGAGTCGGCGCCCAGCAGCACCAGGTCCCGCTGCCCTTCGCCCATGGCCCAGCTCTGCAGGGGCAGGTGCTCGTCCTTGCCCGGCGCGGCCACCGGCACGTCGAGCGACAGCAGCAGGTCGATCAGGTCGATGTCCTGCTGCACCTTCACCGCCCGCCCGGACGCGGCGAGTTCGGTACGCAGCCGGTCCGCCGCCCGCTCCACCAGCGGGTACAGCTCCGGCATCCGGGTGGAGCCGCGCCAGGACCGGGCCCGCTCCCGGAACGTCAGGAAGCGCTCCAGCCAGCCCGCCGTGCCGTCACTCGGCCGTTCCTCGGCGGGCAGGGAGCCGTCCCACAGCCCGGCCACGGCACCCGAGGCCTCCAGCACCTCCAGCCACATCGCGGGCAGGTCGTCGTCGGAACCGGCGGGCAGCATGTCCAACAGGGCGCCCCGCACCCGCCGTTCACGCTCGGCCAGCGCCACCAGGGCCGCCCGGTGGCCCTTCCACCAGCCGGCCGCGGCCCGCAGCGTCGCCGGAAGTTCCAGCAGCTCGGCCAGATAGTCCTGCTCGGCACGGTCGGTGTCCTGCCCGGCGGCGCGCGCCAGCCTGCGCAGGTCGGTGGCCATCTGCGCGGACGGCGGCAGACCGCCCGCGGTACGGCGCAGACACAGCCGAGTGAAGCGGCGCAGCGCCTCCTGCGCCGACACCCGCGCGGCCAGCTCCTTGCCGTACGCGGACAGCACCTTGACCGGCAGCGCACCGGCCAGCGCGAACTCCAGGAACACCGCGTCCAGGCGCTCCTCCTCCACCGTCAGCCCGTGCTCCGCCTCGGCCTTGCGGGCGCGGGTGAACAACTGGGCGGCATAGGTGGCGTTCTCCTCTGCGAGGAACACCCGGCCGGCCTGCTCGTAGAACGTCGGCAGGAAGTGCGGCACCGCCGCCGCCAGCCGCCCGCCGAGTTCCAGATAGGCGTCCAGCGCGGCCTTCGGCCGGGACTTCGCCTGCCGGGCCGCCCGCTCCAGGTCCGGCACGACCCCCAGGGCGTGGTGGCCGTCCTCGGGGTGGTGCACCAGCACCCACTCCGGGAAGCCCAGCGACTGACGCAGCCCCAGGCCCACGACGGCCGGCTCCGCGTCCTGCTCCATGCCGAGGAACCCGGCGGCCAGGTCCTCGGCCGCGCCCAGCTCACCGGCGACCAGCCGCACCACCACACGGTCGTCCAGACCGGGGTGGCGGTAGCTGCGCGCCGTCAGCGGCACCGCGCGCTCGCCCGCCCCCTCGACGTCGGGCGGCAACACCGCGCCGGCCGCCAGCAGTTCCTCGTACGACACCTGCGTCCCCCCGCTCATGCGCTCTTGCCCTCCTCGATCACGCGCCCGGCGTACAGCGCCGCGGCCATCCGCATCCCCTCCGACCAGGCCACCGGCCCGACCTCCCGCAGCGGCAGCGCCCGCCCGTCCTGGTCCTGCCAGGTCAGGGCGCCGGTCTCCACCGTGTCCTCCCAGTACGGCTCCCCGATCCACACCGCGGCCTCGACGGTCCGCCCGCCGTCCCGCACCCGGGACGTGGCGTAGCCCCCGGAGACCCGGTAGCCGAGCGAACTCGCGCGCGCGGCGAGGGCGAAGCGGGAGCGGAAGGAGCCGCCGGTGAACTCGCGTATCTCGGTGGCCTTCGGATCGAGGTCGGCGGGCCGCTGCCAGGTCGCCCGGTGGATCTGCTCGACACGCTGCACGATGCCCAGCTCCGCCGCGAACTCCCGGATGTCCTCCAGGTCCGGCAGCAGCACCGGGTGCGGCAGCGTGACCGTGCGCGGCGACAGCCGTACCGTCTCGCCGTCCAGGTTCACCACCCGCAGTTCGCCGTCCTCGGTGGCACCCCGCAGGAACCCGACCTCGTCCGGGTCGTCGCCCACCACCGCTATGTCACGCAGCGCCGACTGCCAGGCCTCGTCCGGCCACACCCGGGCCAGCAGACCGGTGGGCACGGGCAGCGACGACACCATCCAGGAGTCGACCTGCGCGACACAGGCCGCGGCGTGCCGATCCAGCCATTCGGCGAACCGCCGCAGCCGGTCCACCTCCGGGTGGTCCCGCAGCGCGCGCGGCAGCGACTTCAACTGCCGCCCCGCCGCCCGGCCCGAGGTGGCACGCGCCGCCACCCGCCCGTCCACCAGGGCGACTTCATACCCGTCACCCGCCGAGAGCCAACCCACGAGTCCCCGCCTTCCGCATCAGAACAGCAAGAAGAAAGCACAGTTCAACCGGGGACATCCCGGCGCCAGTGCGACGATGCGAGGAACGTTAGCGGCGATCACTGACAATCGGTCCCGAAGGCTGGGGACAAGGCCTCGGGGGTGGAGCGCGGAGGCGGACGGGAGCGCCGTCAGTCCGTGTGTCTGTGCATCACATGGAGGTAGTGGCGGTCGCGGTGCGGCACGTGATCGTCCCGGCCCGGGAGGCCGAAAACCGCGCACACGTCGGCGGGGCGGGTGAGGATGCTGGACTGACTGCCGAACGTGAGACGGTCGTTGACGTAGTGCGCGCAGCCCGCGGTGTCCAGCGCCGTCACGAATTGCTCGCGGTCCATGGTGGCCTCGTACGACTCCGAGTCGGGCAGCACCAGGGTGGGCAGATGCGCGGTCGAGCCCCAGAGTTCGATCGCGAGGCCGCTGACCGTCCGCCGGGTGACGGTCAGTTTCAACCCGCCCCAGGCGTACGGGTAGCCGTCGATGTCCGGCCCCTTCATGCGGATGGCGGGGTGCGGGCGCCCCGGACCGAGGAGTTCCTCGGCCTCGGTCAGGGGCATTCCGCACTCCAGGGGACCGATCCGGCCGGTGCGGGCGAAGTCGACGAGGACGTTCATCAGGGTCACGGCAGTGACCCTGACATGTCCCGAGGTCCGCCCGCACTTCCATATCGGCGCGGGATCGGCTCCCAGGGTCACATGTAACGGCGCCTGGTGCGTCGTAGCAGAACGAACCCGGAGATCAGGAGTACCGCGCCCGCCGCGGCCGGCCACAGCTGGGTGCCGGTCTCGGCGAGGCTGCCTCCGCCGCCCTGCGGCTCGGTCTGAGCCCCGAGCGGAGGCTGCGCCACGGCACCGGTCGAGGGGCTGCTCTCGGAGGCACCTGCCGTGTCGTCGTCGGCTGCCGGGGACTGCGTGTCGGGCCGCTGCGTGGCCGAGGGCGAGGTGTACGTCCTCGGCTCGTCGGCGGTCGGTGCGGTGCTCTCCTCGGCGGTCGGCGTCGGCTGCTGCTGGGGCTCGTCGTCGGTGCCGCCGTTGCCACCAGAATCGGAACCGGCATCGGAACCAGGCGCGGGGGCCGTCGTGTTGTCGCCACCGGAACCGGGCTCCTGGGTGGCACCGCCGTCCGAGCCGTTGCCTCCGTTGTCGCCCCCGCCGTTGTCGGCGCCTCCGTTGCCGCCCCCGCCGTTGTCGCCCCCGCCGTTGTCGTTACCTCCGTTGTCGTTGCCCCCGTTGTCGCCGCCGTTCCCGGGTTCCTCGCCCCCGCTCCCGCCGGTGCCCGCGCCGCACTGCTTGCCGTCGTTGATGCAGCCGACCATCTCGTTCATCAGACTCTCGTCGAAGATGTTGATGAAGTCGCCGTGGTCGGTGACGGGCTTGTGCAGTTGCTCGGGGAAGGCGTCCACCGCGAAGAGCGGCGTGGTGCGGCCGCCGTCCTGGAGGCTCGGGGCGTCGATGTCGTAGACGATGCGCTGGACGAGCTGCGGGATCGCCTTGAAGCCGGCCTGGCAGGCGCCGTCGGCCTGCGCGAACGCCACGTGGGTGCGGTGGTTGGCGCTGTCGATGTTGCGGCCGTCCCAGCAGCTCTGGAACTTGAAGGTGCGGACCACGTCACTGCCCTGCGGGCACAGCGGGTACTTGTCCTTCAGCTGGCGGTCCTCGAAGCCGGTGCAGCTCCAGGACGCGTTGGCGTTGGCGGTGCCGTTGACGAACGCCTTGGCGTCGCCGGTGATGATGCGCAGCAGCCGGGGCATGGCCGTGACCTTGCTGTTCGGGCTGCCGACGAAGGTGAGGGTGACCTCCTTGGGCGTGACGATCTCACCCGCGTTGCCCTCGATACCGCCGCCGGGGCTGCCCGCGTCCTGCTCCTGGGCGCCGTTCTGAAGCCGTATGACGGGCCAGTAGTACGAGGACTTGTCGCCCTGGTCGACGCAGCTGGTGTCGCCGCTGGCCAGTTCGTTGTCGTCGGCGAAGGCGTTGTTGGCCTGGTTGCCGACGTAGTCGTGGAAGTGGTGGGCGCCGTTGGACACGCCGGGGGCCACGATCACGTTGTCCGAGTTGAACAGGCCGTTGGCGTTCACGCCGCAGCTGGTGACGAAGCTGCCCTTGGAGGCGTCGGCGCCGGGGTTGGGGGCCGGTGCGGCGGGCGGCGCGGTGGTGATGTCGGCGTAGTCGGCGGCGACGGGACCGTTGCCGGACTGACCGCCGTTGCCCTGCTGTTGACCACCCTGGTCCTGACCGTCCTGGCCGCCCTGGTCCTGACCGTTCTGGTCCTGGCCGTTCTGGTCCCCCTGCCCCTCCTGGCCCTGTCCGCCGGCCTGGTCGTCGGACTCGCGGAGCGTGCACGCGGCCAACTGGTCGAGGCCCTCGGGACGTTCACCGGTCCGTTCGAGCGCGGCGGCGATGCGCTGGATCGTCGCCGCCCGGTTCTCCGAGAGCGGCTGCACGACCTGGCTCACGGCGGCCTCACGGTTCTGCACCGCCGGATCCTGCAACTGCTGGTAGGCCTGGGCCGTCTGCTGGTCCAGTTGGGCGAGTTCCTTGTCGACGTCCGCCCGCGCGCCGTCGGGCACGCTGGTCAACTTGTCACCCACGTCAGGGCAGTCGATCGTGCCCGCTCCCCAACCACCGTCCGCCGACAGGGTCGTCGGAGAGGAGGTGTCCTCGGTCGCGGAGGCGTACACGTTCGCGGCCACCAGGCCACCGCCTCCCAGCATGAGAGCCACGGCGGCAAAGGTGGCCCGCCGTGCACCTGTCGGGCGTCTGCGCTTACTGCGTCCCACGGAAGTACTCCTGCGTCGGTGGTGGTCCGTCCGGCATGGAAATCCCCCGGCCCCATACGGATGCGGCGCGGCCGGTGTTCAACCGCCTCGGAAATTCACAGCACCCTCATATGCGCCGTGCGGCTCCGCAGGAGGTCAGACCCCTCGTCCGGCCCCGAAAACTCACGTCTGACGACAGGTGTCACGCCCTGGGTACTCGGTACTCCCCGCAGACAGAAGGACCCACCCAGCACGTCCGGGAGGCGATCATGAGTGACGAGGACATGGGCGACGAGGTGTACCAGCCCACGGGCAGCAACGAGGACCAGGAGGACGCCGCTCCGCTGGATCTCCAGGACGCGGTCGACGAGCGGACCTACGACGACATGCTGGACGAGGGGTACTCGCCGCCGGAGAAGCCGCTGGGCGTGACCAGGACCGGCACCACGGCGGCGGAGCAGCGGGAAGGCGAGTCCCTGGACGAGCGGCTGCGCCAGGAGGTCGCCGACGTGACGGAACCGGCCGGGGACGGGATCGGGGACACCCCCGGGGCAGCGGGCGAACCGCGCGACCCGGAGGTCGGCGCCGACCGCGCCGGCCGGCTGGTGGCGCCGGACGAGGGAGCCCACGAGGACACCACCAAGGAGCTGGTCGCCGAGGACGCGGGCATCGACGGCGGCGCGGCGGGCGCCGAGGAGGCGGCGGTGCACGTCGTACGGGAGGACCGTGTGGACGAGTGACGGCTGCCCCTGTCAGGGGTCGGGGTTTCCTCGTACGATGGCCCGCATGATCCTCAGCCGACGCCGCCCCGCCGTTCAGCGGTACCGCGTGCTCTCCTCGCACGGCTGTTGTTGATCTTCCACGTGTAGCAGCGCGACGACCGGGCCACAGTGCCCGGTCGGTGCGGTTCCCCGCGTTGACATGCGCCGCTCGGCGACGTCCGGACAAACCCGCGCACGCGCGCACCCGCGTGCCCGCGTGCCCGCGGTTCCAACCCCCGCTTCACTCCTGGCCGTTCCTCCGAAAGGGCAGACCTCCATGCGCACACCCGAAACCGCCTACGACCGTCGCAGACTCCGGCAGTGGCTGGCCGGTGAGGCCCGCGCGGACGGGGTCTCGCGGCGGGACATGCTTCGGCTGCTGGCGGCGGCCGGTGGCGCCCTGGCCGTCCCCGCGGGGTTCAACACCCCTGCGGCGGCGGCCACTTCACCGGGGATCGTCAAACCGCTGCCCGACGAGTGGTTCACCGTGCGCGGCACCAACGCGGAGACCAGGTTCGCCTCGCTCGCGGGCACCGGCTATCACACACCGGTGGACCACTTCTTCGTCCGCAACCACACCTCCACCCCGGTCCTCGACGCCGCCGACTGGACCCTGACCGTGCACGGCGACGGACTGGTGCACGGCCGCGCCGTGGAGTTCTCCCTCGACGACCTGAAGCGGTTCCCCGCCGTCACCCGTACGGCGTTCGTGGAGTGCGCGGGCAACGGGCGCAGCTACTTCAGCTCCCAGCAGGGCCAGACCGTCAGCGGCACCGCCTGGACCCTGGGAGCGATCGGCACCGCGCGCTGGCGAGGGGTGCGGCTCGCCGACGTCCTGCGTCGCGCGGGGCTCGACCGCGCCGCCGTGGATGTGATGCCCCGGGGCCTGGACGCCCCGTACGTGACCGCCGACGGGACCGACCTCGGCCGGGTCCGCCGCCCGCTGCCGCTGTCGAAGGCGCTGGACGACGTACTGCTGGCGTACGAGATGAACGGTGAGCCGCTGCCGTACGACCACGGCCACCCGGTACGCGTCCTGGTCCCGTCCTGGGTCGGGATCGCGTCGGTCAAGTGGGTCGGCGACATCGAGGTGTCGGCCCAGCCCCTGTACTCGCCCTGGAACACCGACTTCTACCGGCTCTTCGGCGACTCCTACCCGCCGGGCGGCAGCGCCCCGCTGACCCGCCAGACCGTGAAGAGCGCCTGGGAACTCGCCTGGGGCGCGAGCCTCGACGCGGGCCGGGAGCACCGGCTGACGGGCCGGTCCTGGTCCGGGGGCGGCGGCATCGTCCGCGTGGACGTCAGCACGGACGGCGGGGCGCGCTGGCGGCGGGCCCGGCTGCACGACGCCGGCCGCCGCGACGGCTGGGTCCGCTGGTCCACCGACTGGCGGCCGCCGGCGCCGGGACCGTACAGCCTGCTCGCCCGTGCCACGGACCGCGCCGGCCGCACCCAGCCGGACACGACCGTGGCGAACACCCAGGGCTATCTGTTCGACGCCGTGGTCCGGCATCCGGTGACCGTCGTGTGAAGCGGTGCGGCGCTCAGGCGTCCCGAGAGGCGGCGGCGGTCAGCCGGGCCTCGGCGAGCTGCCGGGCCGCCCGCAGCGGGGTGACACCGGTCGAACGGGCCAGTTCCAGCACGTGGCTGACGGTGTCTCCGATTCCGTCCACCCGCTTGCGGGCGGCCTCGTCGCTGTCGTGGTCCGATTCCCGGCTGAGCGTGTAGACGATGCCGCCCGCACCGGCGACGTAGTCCGGGACCCAGACGACTCCGTGTCGCGCGAGGGTGTCGGCGACGGAGTCCTCGGTGAGCTGGTTGTTCGCCGGGCCGACGACGAGGGGCGCCGCCAGTCGCGGCACGCTCTCCTCGCTGAGGACGCCGCCGACCGCGGCCGGGACGAGGATGTCGGCCGGTACGGACAGTGCCTCGTCCGGCTCGACCCAGCCGAACCCGGCGGCCAACGCCGCCTGCCTGCGCGACTCCTCGACGTCCGACACCAGGACCCGCGCTCCCTCGGCGGCCAGCCCGGCCGCGACCCGGCCACCGACCGAACCGAACCCGCTGACGACCACGGTGCGGCCGGCGCAGGAGGCGTCACCGAAGACATGCCGGGCCCCGGCGCGCAGCGCGGCCAGGACCCCGGAGGCGGTGGGGCCGCCGGAGTCGCCGGTACCGCCGTGCTCCTCGGGCGCGCAGTACGCGTACGGCGTGAACCGCTTCAGCACCACCATGTCCTGCGGGCCGGTGCCGATGTCGGGGCCGGTGCGGTACGACCCCTGCCACGGGGCGATCAGTTCGCCGAGGTCCTCCAGGGCGGCCTCGCGCAGCTCCGCGGTGAGGTCGGTGTCCCGGTCCAGGGCGATCACGCTCTTGCCGCCGCCGAAGTCCAGGCCGGCCACGGCCGCCTTGTAGGTCATGGCCTCCGACAGCCGCAGCGCGTCGGTGAGTCCGTCCCGCCAGCTGTCGTAGCGGCGCATCCGGCAGCCGCCGACCGCCGGTCCGAGCGCGCGGGAATGGACGGCGACGATGATCGGCAGCCCGGACCGCCGGCCGCGGCGGACGACGACCTCTTCGTGTTCCAGTGCTTGGCTCATACGGTCGAAGCTAGGGTTGTGAACGGCCCAACTGGCGTTCGGCCGAAGGAAATTCGGAATCCTGCTCATGGAGGCGACCATGGACGAAGTTGATTCGGCGATCGTGCACCATCTCCAGAAGGACGGTCGGCTCTCCAACCGCGCCCTCGCCGAGAAGCTCGGCATCGCGCCGTCCACCTGCCTCGAACGCACCAGGCTGCTGCGGCAGCGCGGCATCATCGAGGGATACCGGGCCCAGGTCTCCCTGCGCGCGCTCAACCGCTCGGTGCAGGCGATGGTCGCGACGCAGATCCGGCCGCTGCGCCGGGACGTCGTCGCGGCCTTCGAGGAGTCGGTGACCCGGCTCCCGGAAGTCGTCTCCGTCTACACGATGGCGGGCAGCGACGACTTCCTCGTCCACGTCACGGCCCAGGACATCGACCACCTGCACGCCTTCCTGCTGGACCAGTTCACCAACCGGCGCGAGATCGTGGCCTTTCGCACCTCGATCATCTACCAGCACCTCACGAACCCGGTGCTCGATCCGCTGCCGTGAGCCGGCGTCAGGCGACCGTGTCGAGGTGGATGTGCTCGATCCGCTCGTCCAGGAAGGCGGCCAACTCGCGGGCCTCCGCGCGCACGGCGTCCTCCTCCGCGGCGGTCAGGCGGCGCAGGGGGCTGATGCGGAGACGGTCGTCGCGCACGGCCCACGTCGCCGCGACCCGTCCGTCGACCAGGACCGTGCGGTGGCCCGCGACGGACACCCCGACATGGGCGGCGTCGACGATGCGGCTCCGGTCGTGGTAGCCGAGGAGGGCGTTGTCGAAGGCCGGGAGGAAACGGACGGGCGCCGGGGTGTCGGGGTGGGGGCGGGGCGCGTCGGGCAGGTCGAACAGCTCCCGGCCGCGCGCGTCCCGGAAGACGACGAGCTCATCGCGTACGGCCCTGACCGCGGCGGGAAGTCCGGACAGACCGCACCAGGCCCGCAGATCCGCGCCGGCGGCGGGCCCGTACGCGGCGAGGTAACGGCGGACCAGCTGCCGCCCGACGGGGTCGCCCTCCCCGGCGGCGGGCAGCGGATCGATGTCCCGTCCGAGCCAGGAGGCCAGCGGCAGGTTGCGCACGCCGGCGGACTGCCGCCACAGGCCGCGCGGCGGCAGCTGGACCATGGGCACGAGGGCCGCGACGACCAACTCGCCCAGGACCCGGCGCGGCGGCCCGGGCCAGCGGTCCTCCAGGGCCTGGACGAGCTCGCGCATGGTGCGGGGCCGCTGGTCGGCCATGACCGCCCGCCCGGCGGCGGCGACCTCGTCCAGGTCGAGGCCGGCCAACTCCCGCCGGTAGGTGCCCAGGACCCGCCCGCGCAGCATCGCGTCGTGGCGGGCCCGCCAGGCGAGCGCGTCGCCCGCGGTGACGAGGTGGACGGTACGGCGCATCAGATGCGTGCGCACCACCGCGCGGCCGGTCATCGCCTCGTCCAGCCGCCCCGGCGCGAAGCCGGCGAGGCGGCACCACAGCCCGATGAACGGCTCCTGGGGCTCCTGCGCCTGTAGTCCGCACAGGTGGGCCACCGCCTCGGGCACGGCGACGTCGGCGCGGGTGAGCAAGTGCTGGCGGGCGAGGGTGGCCCGGTTGAGGGCGCGGTCGTCGAGGACGGTCATGGCGTTCCCGGGACTCAGGCGTGGTAGGGGGCGGCCACGTCGAGCACCCAGGTGACGCCGAAGCGGTCGGTGAGCATGCCGTACAGCGGCGCCCACGGCGCGGGCTCCAGCGGACGTACGACGGTCGAGCCGACGCTGAGCCTGCCCCACAGGGTGCTGATCTCCTCGGCGTCGGTACCGCGCACGGAGACGAAGAACGCGTTCTCGCCCTGGTTCCAGGGCAGGTGGCCGGGCACGTCGTAGGCCATGACGTGGAAGCCGTCGTCCCCGGTCACCTCGCCCCACATCACCCAGTCCGCCTCGCTCTCGTCCCGTACGGCGCCGGCGTCCTTGTACGTGACCGCGACGGTCCGGCCGCCGAACACGGACCGGTAGAAGTCCAGCGCCTCCCGCGCGGCGCCGCGGAAGTTGAGATGGGTGGTGGTCGTGACGGACATGGTCTGCTCCTCGCCTCGATGGACCCGGCCCGGTGACCGGCTCGTACGCCACCCTGACGGAGGTAGCGGACAGGTTGTGTCCGCTACCTCGGCGACCATGGATCCCATGCGGAAAACGTCCTCCCGGCTGCTCGCGCTGCTCTCCCTGCTCCAGACCCACCGTGACTGGTCCGGCGAGGAGCTCGCCGGGCGTCTCGACATCACCGCGCGCACCGTGCGCCGCGACATCGACCGCCTGCGCGACCTCGGCTACCTGATCACGACCGTCAAAGGCCCGGGCGGCGGCTATCGCCTCGCGGCCGGTACCCAGCTGCCGCCCCTGCTGTTCGACGACGACCAGGCCGTCGCCCTGGCCGTCGCGCTGCGGACCGCGGCCACCGGCACCGGCGTCGCCGAGGACGCCGAGCGCGCCCTGGCCACCCTCCGTCAGGTCATGCCGCCCCGTCTGCGGCACCGCATCGACCAGGTGCGCGTCACCGCCGTCCCGCCGCCCGAGGCCCCCGACGCCGCGCGGGTCGACGCCCAGGTGCTGCGGGAGCTGAGCCGCGCCGTCCACGCCCGCGAGGAACTGCGCCTCGACCACACCCCGGCGCACGGCACCCCGACCGCCGAGCGCCGCCGTGTGCAGCCCCACCACCTGGTGACCTGGCGGGATCGCTGGTACCTCGTCGCCTGGGACCTCGACCGCGAGGACTGGCGCACCTTCCGCGTCGACCGCATCCGCCCCCGCACCCCCACCGGCCCCCGCTTCACCCCTCGCGCCCTCCCCGGCGGCGACGTCGCCGGCTTCGTCACCAGCCGGTTCCGCGGCAACGACGGCACCACCACCGACTGGCCCTGCCGGGGCACCGTCGTCCTGCACCTCCCGGCCGCCGATGTCGCGCCCTTCGCCCAGGACGGAACCGTCGAGGAACTCGGCCCCCACCACTGCCGGCTCACCCTCGGCTCCTGGTCATGGACCGGACTGGCCACCGCCGTCGGCCACTTCGACGCCGCCATCGACGTGGTCGGCCCACCGGAACTGGCCGCGGCCTTCGCGGAGTTGGCCGTCCGCTACCGCCGCGCCGCCGGTGGGATCACCCCCAGTCGTACGCGTACGCCGCGACCCACGTGATGTCGAGCTGGGCGCTGCTGCCCGGCGCCGCGCCCGGACCCTCCAGCGCGCTCTCGTTCTGCAGCACCCACGACAGCGGCTGGTCGGGCACCTCGCGGGTGTCCTGCCCGATCTGCCGGCCGTCGACGAAGAAGCGGACGTGACCCGGCGTCCACTCCGTGGAGACCGTGTGCCACTCGGTCCAGTCGTCACTGCCCGGGAAGGAACCCTGCTCGCCGCCCCCGCACGGATGGTGGAACGCCGTCAGCGAACCGGTCCACTCACCCTCGGGATGGTCCATCTCGCAGCCGCCGCCGTAGTGCAGCCAGGCGGACTTGTAGCCGGGCGCGACCTTCGTCACCTTGATCCGCGCGCTGTACTTGCCGTACGCCATCTCCATCACGGCCCGCGGGACCACCGCGGCGGCGTGCACGGGGCCGCCGTCGGCGGGCCGCCACATCCGGATGGTCATCCGTCCGTCGCCGTCGGCCGCCGGACCGACGCTGACGGTGTCCTCGGGGTGATAGACGCCGACCACGTCCCGGCCCCGGTCGTTGGCGGTGTCGCGCCAACCGGTCGGATAGGCCCACCAGTTGTCGCGGTACGAGCCGCTCAGGCCCCCGCAGTATGCGGCGGAGGTGTCGACGTCGTGCTCGCAGTCGCTGAACGCGCCCAGCGGCACCACATCGCCGTTGAAGTCCTCCGCGAGGACCTGCCAGAAGGGCCCGCAGTCACCACGGGGCAGGTTCACACTCGTAGTGCGGCAGGCGTCGGCGGCGTCGGCCGCGGCGGGTGCCCCGTCCGCACGGGGGAGTCCGAGCAGGCCGGCCGCGGTCAGTACGACCGCGGAGGCGACCAGAAAGGCCTTCCGGTGGTGGTGCGGCGCCGCATGTGAACCCATCCGAGGCTCCCTCGATGCTCACCGGCTTGCGAAATCGGCGTTCGTCGGCTGTCGTCATCCGTCATCGGCCCGAAGAAGCATCCTCGCGCGCGAGCCGGTGGGGAGCCATCCCCGGGGCGGCCCGGGAATCGGACGACCGCGCTCCGCCGCGCCCGCCGCGCGCGACCCCGCCGTCGCGGACCCAGGTGCGGTTCGTCCCGGATGTGGCACCTGATGTGGCATGAAGTGGATCGGCAGGACGAGCCGGGCGGTCGGGTGGCGCGCCCGGAACGCGGTGACGGCCGTGCGACGGGCCTGGGCGGAGCCCGGGCGTGAGCGGGACGTGGTGGCACAGGCCGGGAAGGCGGCGCTGGCGGCCTGGGTGGCGTGGGCCGTCGCGGGTTGGTGGCTGGCCGCCCCGATGGCGTTCGTGGCGCCGTGGGTGGCGATCGCGCTGGTGGAGTCGACGGTGTACCGGTCGGTCGCGCACGGGCTCCAGCAGCTGGCGGCGATCGCGGTGGGCACCATGGTGGCGACCGCCGCGGCGATGCTGACGGGGAACGCCATGGTCACGATGGCCGTCGTCCTGCCGCTGGTCCTGCTGCTGGGACAGTGGCGGCGCCTGGGGAGCCAGGGCATCTTCGGCGCGACCGGGGCGCTGTTCGTCCTGACCGGCGGCGAGGTCACGCTCGCCGGGGCGGCCGCACGCCTCTCGGAGGCGGTCTTCGGCGCGCTGGTCGGGGTGGCCGTCAACGCGCTGATCCGGCCCCCGACCTACCTGCGGGACACCCGCGCCGCGCTGGCGGAGGCGGCCCGCGAGGCCCGCGACATCCTGGACGACGTGGCCGACGGGCTGACCGCCGCCGAGTGGGACGCCCACGAGGCCGGCGTACGGCACCAGCGCGCCCTGCGGCTGGGACGCCTCGTCGACCAGGCCAGGTCGGCGATCGGCTGGAGCGAGGAGAGCCTCCGGGGCAACCTCAGGCGGCCGCGCCGGCACCACGCGACCGCGCACGGTACGACGTACGCCGACGCACTGGCCCTGCTGGACTACGTCGCCGTCCACACCGTGGGCGTGACCCGCACCGTGCGCGAGGCGGCCGAGGGCGCCACGTCCCGGCCGGACGACACCGTCACCACCGCCTACGCGGACTTTCTCCGCGAGACGGCGCGCGCCGTGCACCTCTACGGCGCGTACCGGTTCGCCGCCGACGACCGGGACGAGACCGCCGGACGGGCGCTGGACGACGCCGCCGCCGAGCTGCGCCGCACCCTCGACGCCCTGCGCCGGCAGCTCCCGGCCGCCGCGCCCGACGACCCCGACGCGCTGGTCACGTACGGGACGCTGCTCGCACAGGCGCACCGGCTGGCCGACCATCTGGGCGCGCAGAGGGTGTGACGCCGTGGGGGCTGAACAACGGGCTTGCTATGGTGCGCCGATGTCATCGATCAAGAAATTCCAGGTCACCTTCGACTGCGCGCGGCCCGAGCGCGTCGCCCGTTTCTGGTGCGAGGTGCTGGGATACGAGGCGCCGCCGCCCCCGGAGGGGTTCGCCACCTGGGACGCCTACAACGAGGCCCAGCCCCCGGAGGACCGGGACGCCTGGTTCGCGGCCAGTGATCCCACGGGCGTCGGCCCGCGCCTGTACTTCCAGCGCGTCCCCGAGGGCAAGGTCGTCAAGAACCGGGTGCACCTCGACGTGCGGGTCGGCACCGGGCTGGTGGGCGAGGAGCGCCTCGCCGTACTGGAGGCCGAGTGCACGCGACTGCTCGCGCTAGGCGCGGTGCGGGTGCAGCTCCTGAAGGCCGACGGCGTCAACGAGTCCTGCATCGTGATGCAGGACGTCGAGGGCAACGAGTTCTGCCTCGACTGAGCATCCGTTCTCAGCCACGGCGAGGTGGGGGGCCGCCTCGCCACAGGACACGGTTCAGCGGCGGCTCCTCCGCCAGCACGGCACCGCTCGTCACCGCGAAGGTGACCGTCGCGCACACCACGATCAGCCAGGACAGCAGCGTCAGGACCACGCCGAGGGAGCCGTACTCCGCCAGGGTGCGGTTGAGCGCGGCCGGCATGTAGAGGCGGGCCGTCAGGGCCAGGGCGCTGGTGGCGGCCGAGGCGAGCAGTGCTCCGGGCAGCAGCGGCAGCCAGGGGACCCGGCCGGCCAGCAGCAGGCGCTGCGTCCACAGCCACAGTCCGGTGCTCAGGACGAAGAAGAGCGGCACGCCCAGCCACGCGCCGGCGCCGAAGCCGTCGCGGATGGGCCCCTGGAGCAGCACGACGAGCACCAGCACGAGGAGCCACACCAGCCAGCGCCAGGCCGCGATCCTGGTCGCCGACTTCGGCAGCCGCCAGGCCCGCTCGCAGACCCGGGCCATGGCCCGGCTGAAGCTGGTGGCCGAGACCAGCGCCACCACCAGGCCCACGGCGCCGGTCGTCTCGCGCAGACTGTCGTCGGCGGAGCTGCCCAGCACCTGATCGAGTTCCAGGTCGGACCGGCCGGTCAGACCGAACATGGCGCGCAGTGACTCCCGCAACTGGTCGCGGACGCTGTGCGGGGTGAACGCGGCGATCGCGAACAGCAGCGGGATCACGGCCAGGAACGCCTGCGCGGCGAGCCTCGTCCCGGCGTCCAGGAGGTTCCCCGACAGCAGCCGGCCCGTCAGCTCGACGATGACCGGGAACCGCTGCTCGGCGTGGGTACGCAGGCGCTCCAGCCGCGCCGTCCACGCCATCCCGCCTCCCCACCTGTGCCGCCGCGCCGTTCAGGCCAGTCAAGGCGTCACCCGCCTGGGCGTCGAGCGGTGCTGGCCCGATCGGGGCGGCGCTCGCTCCGTGCCCCGAGGGGAGGGAGGCATCGGCCCGCTCGGCGCTCAGCGGCCGGCGTCGGCGTCCAGGGCGACGGCCACCGCACGAAGAGCCGCCGCTACCCGGGTGACCGGCTCGGCCGGCGGGTGGGGGAGGCGTGCCAGGAGCAGCCGCCGTTGTTCCTGGGGCCCGCCGCGGACCGGGAGGACGCGGACGCCCGGGGGTGCCGCGGGGGCGAGGAGCGCCGGTACGGTCGTCAGCCCGCAGCCGGCGGCGACGAGCTGGAGCTTGGCCAGCCAGTCGCGGGCGGTGTGGGCGATCTCCGGCCGCTCGTCCAGCCCCGGCCACACCCCCAGCAGGCGGTCCTCCCCGGAGCCGGACCCGGTGATCCAGCGCTGCCCCCGCAGATCGGCGACGTCCACGAACTCACCCCGGGCGAGCGGATGAGCGGCGGGCACCGCGAGGCACAGCGCCCGTTCGGTGAGCGTCCGCAGCACCAGCGGCGGGGACTCGGCGTCCGGCGGCCGGAAGGGCGGCGCCGACCCGAGCACGGCCAGGTCGAGGCTGCCCGCCCGCAGGGCGCGCACCAGCGCCGGAGTGCTGCCTTCCCGGCCCACCACGGTGAGGCCGGGGTCGGTGCGGCGCAGGGCGGCCAGGGCTCTGGGCAGCAGGACGGCGCCGGCGCTGGGGAACCATCCCAGGCGGACCGTGCCGGCCTGCTCCGGCAGACCGGACAGCTCTCGTGCCGTGGCGTCGATCTCGTCGAGCACCACCGTCGCCCGGCGCATGACGACGTGTCCGGCGGCGGTGAGCCGTACGCCGTCGCGGCGCCGCTCCAACAGCTCGGCGCCCGCCGCCCGTTCGATCGAGGCGATCTGCCGGGAGACCGCCGACTGCGTGTATCCCAGCGTGTCGGCGGCGGCGGTGAACGTCCCCTGCTCGGCGACGGCACGGAAGACGCGCAGCGAGGTCAGCGACACATCCGTGAAGTCCATGACGATTACGCATACCACGCTTGCCGAACTTTCGTTGGACTCATGGACGCGGCGTTCCTAGCGTGGTCGTCATGAGTGCCTCACGCATCGCCCTGGTCACGGGCGCCAACCAAGGACTCGGCCGCGCCCTCGTCGAGGGCCTGGCGGCCCGTCTGCACCCCGACGACCTCGTCCTGCTCACCGGCCGCAACCCGCAGCGCGTCGAGGACGCCGCCCGCGAAGTGACCCAACTGCCCGGCACCCGGGCCCGCGTCGAGGGCCGCGTCCTGGACGTCACCGACACGGCCGCGGTCGCCGCCCTCGCCAAGGAGCTCGAAAGCCGGTACGGCGGCGTGGACATCGTCGTCTCCAACGCCGTCGCCCGCCTGCTGCCCGAGGACTCGCAGGCAGCGCGGGCCGACGAGTTCATCGACGTCTCCAACACCGCCACCCACGCCGTCCTGCGCTCCTTCGGCCCCGCACTGCGCCCCGGCGGCCGTCTGTTGGTGGTGGCCAGCAGCCTCGGCACGCTCGGCCATCTCGACCCACGGCTGCACCACCTCTTCGAGAGCGCGAGCCTCGACCAGGTCGAGGAGACGGTCGAGTCCTGGCGCCGGGCGATTCACAACGGGACGGCGACGGAGGAGGGTTGGCCGGTCTGGCTGAACGTGCCCTCGAAGGTCGCGCAGGTCGCCGCGGTCCGCGCGGTCGCCGCCGCACGCCGCGAACACGACCTCGCCACCGGCACGCTGGTCGCCTCGGTCTGCCCCGGCATGGTCGACACCGCCACCTCACGCCCCTGGTTCAGCGACTACAGCCACGCCCAGTCACCGTCACAGGCCGCCGTGGCGGTACTCGACCTGATCTTCGCCGAGCGCGTCGATCCCGCCCTTCACGGCGAACTCGTCCGGTTCGGCAGGGCCCTGCCCTGGCACGACGGCACACCGCTGGTGGAACAGGACAGGATCGTCACACCCTGAGACCGCCAGGACCTCCGCGGGCCCGGATCCGCCTGACGCCCCGGCGATGAGTTTCGGTCGGGCCCGGAGTCTCTTCCGGTGACCGTCCCTGGACGGCGTACGACGCTGCCCGGCACGAGACACCACGGAGGACGCACCATGACGACCACACCGGACGACCCGACCACCGCGCGGCCCGGCCGGCCGCCCGTCACCGACCTGGCCACCTGGCAGAAGGCCCGCGACGAACTCCTGGTCCGCGAGAAGGCCCACACCCGTGCGGGCGACGCCATCGCCGCGGACCGGCGCAGGCTGCCGATGGTGGAGTTCGACGGCACGGTCGAGGTCGTCGGTGCCGACGGCCCCGTCCCGTTCCTGGACCTGTTCGAGGGCCGCGACGAGCTCGTGGTGTACAAGCACATGTGGTACGACGGCGCGCCGCCCCAGGGTCAGTGCGAGGGCTGCACCACCGCGGCCTGGCACCTCAAGGACGCCGTCTACCTCAACGCCAGGGGCGTCTCCTTCGCCGTCCTGACCACCGGACCCTGGGACGAGGTGGCCCCCTATGTCGAGTTCATGGGCTACACCCAGCCCTGGTTCTCGGTGCGCGACACGCCTGCCCCGGTCGGCGGCGACATGGGACACCTCACCTGCTTCCTGCGCGACGGCGACCGCGCCTTCCTCACCTACTCCACGACGGGCCGCGGCAACGAGCCGCTCAACATCTCCCTCGCCCTGCTCGACATGACTCCCTACGGCCGCGGCGAGAGGTGGGAGGACAAGCCCGAGGGCTGGCCGGAGGGGGCCGACGCCTGCTGGTCCTGGCGCTCGGACGCGGACGGCAACCCCACCTGGGGCCCGACCAGCCGCCCCGTCGCCCAGTGGACCCGGCCCGGCGCGACTCCGGTGCAGACCCTCGGCCGCCAGGGCCACTGCCACTGACGGGCGGGCACCGGCGGCACCGGGGCCGGTCCGCTCAGGCGCCGCCGCGCTCGCGGGGGATCTTCAGACCCGCCTCGATCGCGACCGGCAGCCGGTTCTCGGCCGGCGGGAGCGGGCAGGTGGCGAGGTCGGTGTAGGCGCACGGAAGGTTGGCGGCGCGGTTGAAGTCCAGCGTCACCGTGCCGTCGGCCGCCGGCGGACCGACGGTCAGGGAGCGGTTGGCGGCGTAGGTGGTGACCCCGGAGGTGGCGTCGGTGAACAGCACCGACAGGGTGCCCTCGGCATACCCGGGGAACGCGGTCAGGGACAGCTCACGCCCCTCCAGCTCGAACTCGATCCGGCCCGGGGCGTCGTACACGTGCTCAAGCCCCTCGACAGCGGCTCCCACGGTGGTCGGACGCGGTTCGTCGAAGGGGAGGTACCGGCCCCGCACGACCCAGCGCGGGTCGGGGGCGTAGGCGGGGGTGCCGGTGAAGGCCGTACGCAGCTCCGCGTCCGGGTGCCGGGGGCGGACGATGTCGTGGCCGCCGCGCTTGGCGACCTCGATGACCGCCTCGCCCCAGACCGCGTTGACGCCGCCGCGCTCGGGCAGCACGCCGAAGCGGTGCTCACCGCGCACCGGGGTGCCGTCGACGACCAGTTCCTCGCCCTCGTCGAGGGTGACGACGACGCCCTCGGGGCCGGTGTGCCAGGCGCCGGGTGCGTCGGGGAAGCGCTGGGGACGTTCGTCGAGCCAGTGCAGGCCGGTGATCGCCAGGAACCCGTGCGGGTCGGCGAGCCGGGCCTCCTGGGCGCGGTACCACTCCAGCCAGCTCTCGGTGAAGGCCTGGAGGTCGGTGGCGGTCGCTTCGATGGTCATGAGGTCTCCTTCGGGGGCAGGGGCGTTCGGTCAGCCGGCCTGGCGCCGTTCGGCGGCGGATCGGTGGGTGAGCGGCTCGCGCAGGCCGAGGTGGTCGCGCAGGGTCGTGCCGGTGTACTCGGTGCGGTAGACGCCGCGTTCCTGCAGCTCCGGGACGAGCAGGTCGACGATGTCGTCGAGGCCGTCCGGGATGAGGTACGGCGTCACGTTGAAGCCGTCGAGCGCGCCGTGCCGTACGAAGTGGGCGAACTTGTCGGCCAGTCCGGCCGGGGTGCCGACGTGGCCGCGCTGCGGGCCGAGCGCGATGACGGTCTCGCGCAGCGACCAGCCGTGCGCCTCCGCCTTCGCCCGCCACTCCGCCACGACCGCCCTCGGATCGGCGACGCGCCGCGCGCCGAAGGAGCCGTCGTTCTCGGCGACGACCGGGTCCTCCGCGGGCAGCGGCCCGTCGGCGTCGCGGTCGGACAGGTCGATGCCCCACAGCAGGGTGGCGATGCCCAACGCCGTGGCGGGGGTGACCTGTTGGAGCCGGATCCAGCGCTTCTTCTCCCGCGCCTCCTCCTCGGTGGCACCGATGATGATCTCGGTGCCGGGCAGGATCCGCAGATCGTCGTCCGGCCGCCCCACGGCGCGCAGCCGGGTGCGGATGTCGTCGGCGAAGGCCAGCGCGTCGTCGAAGTCGTTGCCGTGCGCGGAGAAGATCACGTCGGCGTTGCGGGCGGCGAAGTCACGTCCCTCGCCCGAGTCGCCGGCCTGGAAGATCACCGGGTGGCCCTGGGCGCTGCGCGGCAGGGTCGGGGCGAGGTCGACGTCGAACTGCGGGCCACGGTGGCGGACTTGGCGTACGGCGCCGGGCGCGGCCCACGCGGACGCGGTCTGCGCGCCGGCGACGGCCCCGTCCGCCCAGCCGTCCCAGAGGGCGCGGGCCACGGTGAGGAACTCCTCGGCGCGCCGGTAGCGGTCGGCGTGGTCGAGGTAGCCGCCGCGGCGGAAGTTGGCGCCGGTCCAGGCGTTGTCGGTGGTGACCACGTTCCAGCCGGCCCGGCCTTCGGAGAGCAGGTCGAGGCCGGAGAGGCGGCGGGCGAGGTCGGCGGGTTCGTTGAAGGTGGAGTTGGAGGTGGAGACCAGGCCGATCCGGCGGGTCACGGCGGCCAGCGCGGCGAGTTGGGTGAGGGCGTCCGGCCGTCCGGCCACGTCGAGGTCGTGGATCTTGCCGTCGACCTCGCGCAGCCGCAGTCCCTCGCCGAGGAAGAACGCGTCGAACAGGCCGCGTTCGGCGGTCTGGGCGACCTTGCGGAAGGAGGCGGGGTCGATCTGCGAGCCGCTCTCGGGGGCCGACCAGATGGTCCAGTGGTTGACGCCCTGGAAGAAGACCCCGAAGTGCAGCTGGGCGTGCGGCCGGGGGACGTCGAGGGGGTCGGTGCGGGTCATCGGGCGTCCTCCGGGAGGGATACGGCGGCGAAGCGGTTGGCGGGGCGCGCCAGCCCCAGGGTCGTGCGCAGGGAGGTGCCCGGCAGGGGGCGGGCGACGAGCCGCCGCTCGGACAGGGCGGGCAGCACGAGACGGGAGAGGACGGCCAGATCCTCGTCCAGCACCAGCGGATGCAGCCGTACACCGTCCACGTGACGGCTCAACTCCCCGAGCAGTGCGACCAGTTGCCCGGCGGAGCCGATGTGCCGCAGCCGTCCCCGGTCCGGCCACGGGGCGTGCCGCTCCAGGTCGGCGACGCGGGCGGCGGCGGTGGCGTCCGGGGTGTCGAGCGCGACCTCGACCTCGGCGAAGACACGGGCCGTACCGGCGGCAGCGGCGGCCGCGGTGACGGACGTCAGGTCAGGTCCGCCGACGAGGCCGACATCGAGCTGTGCGGCGGGCACGCGGTCCGGTCGGCCCAGGACGACGACCTGTCCCTGCGGCGGGCGCGGCACGATCGCCGGGCCCTTCACGGCGTACGTCTCGCCGGTGAAGTCGATGTAGTGCAGCCGCTCGCGGTCGAGGTAGCGGCTGGTGGCGACGGACCGGATGACCGCGTCGTCCTCCCACGAGTCCCACAGCGCCCGGGCGACCTCCAGCCCGTCCCGTGACTCCCGGGCGCGGGCGTCGGCGCCGTCGACGAGCGGGCGGCCCCAGGCGCGTGCCGCCTCCGGCTGCTCCTCCTCGCTCACCACCCACCCGGCGCGGCCCGCGGAGACATGGTCCAGGGACGCCAACTGGCTGGAGACATGGAAGGGTTCGGCGTACGTGAGCGGTACGACGGGCGCGACACCGATGCTGCTCGTGGACGCGGCGACGAAGGCGGCCCGCTCCACCGCGCCCATCCGGCCCACCGGGTTCGGGGCGGTCCCGGGCGGCAGCACACCGTCGTCGAGGGTGATGAGGGTGAACCCGGCGTTCTCCGCGACGGCGGCGACCTGGGCCACGCGGCGCGGGGTGAGCAGCTGGTCGGGCGCGTGGGCGGCGCGGCGCCAGGCCGCGGGATGAGCGCCGTCGCCGTCGAGCTCGACGGCGAGGTGCAGGGCAGGGCGGGACAAGGGGAGTTCCTTCCGAGAACGTGTGAACTCGCGGCCGAGCAGCGCACAAGGGCGGGGCCACGACGAGACGGCCGGCGAGGCGGGCCGGCAGGGGTCAGACGTGTACGGAAGGACAGACCGCGGAGGAGGTGCGGCAGTAGTCGACATGCCGCCGGATGATCAGCCACGCACCCGAGCAGACACCGTGCGGTGCCGCGCCAGGAACGTGCATCGAGGGCCTCCACCCGTCGGAGTTTCGCGAGTTCAACGTACGTCGCCTGCCCTGCCGGATGTCAAGGGCGGCCCGGCTCCGACAGGCGTCCCCCTCTCTGGAACGGCGGCCTCGCCATAGGATCACCGGCATGGCGCTGCGACCCGTGATGGTGAACGTGAAGGCCCTCGACGCCTTGGCGGTCGGCCGGTTCTGGGCGGAGGCGCTCGGCTGGACCGCGTACCGCGGCGGCGCCACCACCTACGTCGGACCGCCCGGCGGCCTCGTCTGGCCGGACCCGGTCGTCCTCGGCATCGACGTCGTGCCCGTACCGGAGCCCAAGACGGCGGTGAAGAACCGTGTGCACCTCGACCTCGCCACCACCTCCGCCGACCACCGGACCGAGCTGATCGCGCGCCTGGAGTCCATCGGGGCGACCCGCGTCGACGTGGGACAGGGCGAGGTGCCGTGGACGGTCCTCGCCGATCCCGAGGGCAACGAGTTCTGTGTGCTGGAGCCGCGCGAGATCTACCGGGACACCGGGCCCGTCGCCGCGGTGGTCGTCGACTGTACGGACCCGCGGGCCATGGCCCGGTTCTGGGGCGAGGCGACGGACTGGACCGTGCACGAGGTGGCCGACGACCACGCGTCGTTGCGGTCCGCCCAGGGCGGCGGCCCGTATCTCGAGTTCCTGCGCACACCCGACGCCAAGACCGTGCCGGACCGCCTCCACCTCGACCTGCTGCCGTACCCCGGTGACGACAAGGCGGCGGAGGTGGACCGGCTGCGGGCCCTGGGCGCGGCCGACCTCGACGTCGGCCAGGGCGACGTCGCGTGGACCTGCCTGACCGACCCGGAGGGCCACGAGTTCTGCGTCCTCGCCCCCTGACACATCGACATCCCGCGAACCCCCTCCAGGTCAGGGTTCCCCGGCGAGCAGCCTGTCGAGGGACACCCCGTCCGCCCAGCGGGCCAGGGCCGGGCCGTCCAGCAGGACGGTCCGCCCCTCGCGCCGGGCCCACCGCACGTCACGGGCCCGGAACGTGCCCCGGTGCACGACGACGTGGAGGAACGCGTCCGGGTCCTCCCCGTGCGTTCGGGGGTGCGGCAGGGCCTCGTCCGGCAACGGCTCCGCCACCGGCCGGAAGGCCACGTCGAGCCGTCGCCCGTCCTGGTGCCGGGCGCACAGCCGCGGCCGGTCGGGCGCGGGTAACAGACGCACCTTCCAGTGGTCCCGGCGCAGCATCCGTGCCACGGCCAGGGCCAGCCCCTGAATGTCGAGTTCGAGCAGTTCCTGCGGCGTGTAGTGGCCGCGCCGACGTCGAGCACCGGGGCGCCGTCGCCTGATCCCGACCGTGAGGACGACCGCCGTGAGCAGCACGCCGACGACCGGGACCACGACACCGACGGCCCGGAAACCGGCGGCGAGTCCGGCCACGGCCGCGCACACCAGGACCGCGAGCACGGTGAACGAGGGCAGCACATCGCGGAACCGCGGCCCGTAACGGCCCTGGGCGCGCAGCCGGCGCACCACATCCCTTTTCCGACGACGCTGTTCCTCGACCGGATCGGACGTCCATGACGGGCGTGCCACAGTCTCAGCCCCCTGCGCGTGCCTCCCGCACCTGCTTGCGCCGACCCGGGCCACATACCCAGCGCGCCGAACGAATGCTCGATCGGCGGTCGAAAACCGGCCGGGAGCGCGGGCGCACGGAGGCACGGGAGGGCGCATGAGCCGAGCCGCGCCGCCACGGGTGTGACATGAGTCATGCAAAGCGGGCCGGGATCTTGGAATGACCTGCTCCGCCGCGCTGCTGCACTGGTTGTGGGCTCACCATGCCCTGGGGGGCGCCGGGCGACGATGACGGGTGAGGGAAGCCGCTTCGACACGGCTCGGACCCGCCCCCTCGTACTTCTGCACCACCTTCGAAAGGTTCTCCTGCGCCATGCCACTGGCTCTCCTGGCCCTGGCTGTTGTCGCTTTCGGCATCGGTACGACGGAATTCGCCACGATGGGGCTGCTGCCCCAGATCGCTGACGGAATCGGCGTGTCCGTGCCGCAGGCGGGCAACATCGTCTCCGCCTACGCGCTGGGTGTCGTCGTCGGTGCCCCCGTGCTGACGGGCATCGGCGCACGCATCCCGCACAAGAGGCTGCTGCTGCTCCTGTCCGGGCTGTTCGTCGTCGGCAACGTCGCGTCCGCGCTCGCCCCCGGCTTCGGCCTGCTCTTCGCCGCGCGCTTCCTCGCCGGACTGCCCCACGGGGCGCTGTTCGGTGTGGGCGCGGTGGTGGCGTCCCGGCTGGTCACCCCCGACCGGGCCGCCCGCGCGGTCTCCAAGATGTTCCTCGGGCTGACCGTCGCCAACATCGTGGGCGTCCCGGCTGGTACGGCGCTCGGGCAGCAGCTGGGCTGGCGGGCCGCCTACGTCGCGGTGGCCGTCATCGGCGTCCTCGCCCTGGTGGCGCTGTCCCTCTTCGTCCCGCACCAGCCGCGCGGCCCGCAGACCGGCGTCCGGCACGAGCTGCGGGCCATGGGCAACCGGCAGGTGGCGATCGGCCTGGCCACGGCCGTCGTGGGATTCGGTGGATTCTTCGCCGTCTACAGCTACCTCGTGCCCATGCTCACCCATCTCACGGGCCTGTCCGACTCCTCGACCACGCTGGTCCTCGCGCTCTACGGCGTCGGCATGACCCTCGGCACGCTCGTCGCGGGCCCCCTCACGGACCGCGCCCTGCGCCCGACGCTGTACGCGGGACTCGCGCTGATGTCCTCGGCGCTGGTGGCGTTCTACTTCACCGTCCACAGCACCGTGCCCGCCCTCATCACGATCACGTTGATCGGCGCGATGGGCGCCCTCATCACCACGCCCGTCCAGATGCTCCTGATGGCCAAGGCGAAGGACGCCCCGACCATGGCGGCGGCCTCCAACCACTCCGCCTTCAACCTGGCCAACGCGGGCGGCGCCTGGCTCGGCGGCCTCGCGATCTCGGCGGGCTGGGGCTGGGCGTCACCGTCGCTGGTCGGCGCGGCGCTGGGCGTGGCCGGGCTGGGCCTGGCGTTCATGGGCGGCTTCATGGACCGCGGCGGCAGCCGCTCCGAGGTGATCACGGGCGCCCGGCGCGAGCAGGTCGCCGCCGCTCAGTCCCAGAGCGGATAGGACACGGTCGGGCCGAACTGCTCCGGCCGGGCGGCCGGGTACGTCAGCGTGATCCGGGAGTAGTGCGACACCTGGGGCTGCTTCTTCCAGGGGCGCGTACGGTCCAGTCGTACGGTCACCGGGTAGGCGTGGAAGTGCCCGGCCGCGCAGTACGGCTTGCAGTCGTTGACCCAGTTCACCCCCTCGGCCCGCGCCCTACCCGCGTCCCAGCGGGTCCAGTGCAGGGAGGCGAGGCGGCTGTTGCCGTCCCCGCAGGCGAGCATGAAGTCCGTCGGACGCACCTGCGGGTGCCACAGGCAGTCGACGAGGACCGGCGGCTCGGTGCGCGGCTGGACGGTCTGCGTCACGGCCGCCGGTGCGGGCCGGGCCGCGGGCGAGGTGCCCGCGGCGGTGGCGAGGGTGGCCACGGCGAAGAGCGCGACCGTCGTGGTGAGTGCGCGTAGCTGCATGGCCGAATCCCCGCTGCCGCTGGCCGACGGATGTCCCGGTTTCGACGCTACGACCGTGGGCCCGCCCGCACCACTCGAACAGAGCAGTGCGCGGTCGGCTCAGGGGGCTGCCGTCGGCGGCAGCGGGAAGAGCATGCAGGAACTGGTCGCGTGCGCCAGCACCCGGTCCTCGGTGTCGACCAGCGTGGCCTCGGCGAGAGCCGTCTGCCGGCCGCGGTGCACGATCGTGCCGATGGCCCGCACCGGGCCGGTGTCCACCGACACCCGCTTGAGGAACTTCACGCTCAGGTCGAGCGAGGTGTAGCCCATGCCCGCGGGCAGCGTGGACTGCACGGCGCAGCCCAGCGCCGAGTCGAGCAGGGTGGCGTAGACGCCGCCGTGCACACTGCCGATCGGGTTGTAGTGCTCCTCGCCCGGGGTGAGCGAGAAGACCGCGCGACCCTCGGACACCTCGTCGAGCGTGAAGTCGAGGGTGGCGGAGATCGGCGGCGCCGGAAGCTTCGCGTCCAGGACGTCACGCAGGAAGTCCAGGCCGGACGAGCGGCCCACGGCACCGGCCGTGACCATGGGGTCGTCCCAGGTGTATGTACGTGTGCGTCCCATGCGTCTGCGCCCTCCCGGCTGACTCTGTACGGCGAAGCTAGCCGTGCCCGCAGCTGACTGTCAATGACGAAGCCAGCTGGCTATCATGGCCCGGTGGACTGGCTCGCATTCAGCACCGAGAACTGTTCCGTGCAGCGCACCCTCGACGTGGTGGGGGAGAAGTGGACGCTGCTGATCGTGCGCGACGCGGCCAACGGCGTGCGCCGCTTCGACGACTTCCGCAGACACATCGGCCTGTCGGAGGCGGTCCTCAGTGACCGGCTGCGCAAGCTGACCGAGGCCGGCATCCTCACGACCGTCCCCTACCGCGAACCCGGCAGTCGCTCCCGCAACGAGTACCGGCTGACCCGGAAGGGCTGGGACCTGTGGCCGGTGCTCGTCGCCCTGCGCCAGTGGGGCGAGACACACACCCCGGACCCGGCAGGACCGGTCCTCGACATGCGGCACACGGACTGCGGCTGCCCGGTCCGCGCCGTCGTCACGTGCGGGGAGCACGGCGCGCTGACGCCCCGGGACGTGACGGTCAACCCGGGTCCGGGAGCGCGGCTGCGCACCTGACGCCTGCACGGCTACGGGCGCGGTGAGGACGGTCCCGCGTCGGCCGCCCGGCCCCGGAACTCTCTCGATGAACTCGCCGTATCCGAAAAGTTGTTGAGGATTCATCTACGGAAGGGATCATCCCTGGCTAGGATTTGGCGATGTATTTACTGCATCGAGGGGCAGCGCATGCGTCTGCCACCCCCCACAAGCACAGACATGTTCGTGTCGGTCGAGTTCTGACCCTCATAGCGGCCGTCACCGCCGTTGCCCTGTTGTTCGGTTTGGTCAACCCGCCGTCGGCGCAGGCCCAGACGACGGTTGGCGACCAGGTCGTCAGTGTCGACTTCGAGGACGCGGAGCTGGCTGACGATCTCCGCCAGGAGCTCACCGCGATCGACGAGTCGGGCAAGAGTCTCAGCGAAGTCCTGGAGGAGAAGACCGAGGGCCGGCTGCACGATGTCCTGCCCGATCTGAAGTACCTCGACTTCGAACACGAGTGGACGGTCGAGGGCACGGTCGCGACCATCACCGTCAAGGCGCCCGAAGCCGAGGTCGACATGTCGTGGTTGCAGGCCGCGCTCATCGTGTCGTCCGCCGCCCTGTTCGGTCTCTGGATGACATCCCTCTGCAAGCGGGCGGGCGGGCCGGTCTCCGCGTGTGTCGGGTTCGGTGCGTTCATGGGCGAGTTCATGAACGGCTTCCTCAGCCAGTGGGCCGACGGCAAGCTGAAGGACACGGAGGAGTGGAAGAACACCCTGTCGAAGTCCATCGGCCTGGGCTTGACGATGTTCATCGTCACCTGGTCCAGCACGGCGCAGGCACTCGCCATGTTCCAGGAGTTCAAGCGGAAGGCCGTCCTGTTCGCCCGAACCGCCGAGGCCTACTTCGGTGGCACGGGCGCTGCCGACGCCGTCGAGAGCGTCCTCAACAAGGTCGAGGGGGCCCTTCCGGACTGGCTGCGCAAAGGCACCTCGGCCACCGGTACCTGCCGTGAACCGGCCGGAGACGGCGCGGCGGGCGAGTGGGCCTCGCTCGGCCAGATCGTCGACAACGCGGACAGCGCGCAGACAAGGTTCACGGATCTCGACGGCGACGGTGACGGCGACCGCACCACGAGCGGCTCCGACGGTCGCCTCTACACCTGGGTGAACGGCGGATGCGGGGACGATGGGGAGCGGATCTGGTTCCCGATGGGCGACACCGCCCCGGCCGCCGCCCTCGCCACCCCCAAGGACGCCTACTTCGGCGACCTCGACCGCGACGGCCGGGACGAGCTGATCAACTTCCTGTCCGCGTCCGAGTCGGGCACCGGCGTCGCCGCCATGCGCGTGTGGCGCAACGAGTCCACCAGCACCGACATCAAGTGGGCCGCCCCGGTCATCGTCGCGAACGACCTCGGCGTCGGCACACCGCAGTTCGCCGACCTCGACGGCGACAAGGACGACGACCTCCTCCTGGTGGACCGGAACAACTTCGTCACCGCCTGGCGGAACACCGCGAACGGCATCCCGAAGCCCGGCGACTGGCGCGAGATCACCGGCTTCACGCACCCGGCCGAAGGCCCGGTCGGACAGGTCTACTTCACCGACATCACCGGCGACGGCCTCGCCGACACCGTCGTCGTGCAGTACATGACCGGCGACGTGCTCGCGTGGAAGAACACCGGCGACGGCTCCTGGAGTTCCACGTCGTCGATGTCGACGCAGCTGGTCCGTACGGCCGCCGCGGCCGACGCCTCCGGCTGGCAGTCGCTCGGCACCGTCCGCTCCGGAGACGCCTTCGCCGGTTCCGTCGGCGCCTTCTCCGACCTCGACGTCGACAAGGTCTCCGACTTCCTGCTGTTCAACAGCACCAGCAAGGGTGTCGACGCCTGGCATGTCCCGCAGCCCGGCGACAGCGCCGTCGAGGACCTCAAGTGGAACGAGTCCGGCGCCGAAGGCGGCGTACCCGGCGAGCGGGTGGCGTACTTCAACTCCTGGTCGATCTACGCCAACAACTACACCCTCAAGACGCTGGACCAGAACGGCACCGCCGCCAAACTCACCAAGCTCAACTACGCCTTCCAGAACATCGACCCGGTCAACCTGACCTGCATGGCGGCGAACAAGGCCGGTTCGAGCGACGAGAGCAACGGGACCGCCAACGACGGAGCGGGCGACGCCTGGGCGGACTACCAGAAGAGCTTCACCGCCGAGGAGAGCGTCGACGGCGTCGCCGACTCGTGGGGCAACTCACTGAAGGGCAACTTCAACCAGATCAAGAAGCTCAAGGCGAAGCACCCGAACCTCAAGGTGCTGGTCTCGATCGGTGGCTGGACGTACTCGAAGTACTTCTCCGACGCCGCCGCCACCGACGCCTCCCGCAAGAAGTTCGTGAAGTCCTGCGTCGACATGTTCATCAAGGGCAACCTGCCCAAGCTCGGTGACGACCCCGCCGGTGGCGACGGTGCCGCCGCGGGCGTGTTCGACGGCATCGACATCGACTGGGAGTTCCCGGCCAGCGCCGACGGCCACACCGGCAACCACCACAGCGACCAGGACACGGCCAACTTCACCGCCCTGCTCGCCGAGTTCCGCGCCCAGCTCGGCTCCGGCAAGCTGCTCACCGCCGCGCTGCCGGCCGGCCCGAAGAAGATGAGCAAGATCGAGATCGGCAAGATCGCGTCGTATCTGGATCTCGGCAACCTCATGACCTACGACATGCACGGCGCCTGGGAGGGCACCGGACCGACCAACTTCAACGCCCCGCTGTACCGTTCCACGGCCGACCCGGCGGACGGCACCGGCATGACCGCGGACGACGCCGTCACGACGTACCTCGGCAAGGGCTTCCCCGCCGGCAAGATCACCCTCGGCGTGCCCTTCTACGCCCGAGGCTGGAGCGGGGTGGCGAGCGGCGCCACACACGGCCTCTACCAGTCGGCGACCGGCTCCCCGGCCGCGTACCCCTACTCGCAGGCGCCGGGCGTCGCCTTCTACAAGGAGCTCAAGTCGGCGAACAAGCTGACCGACTCGACGATCTTCTGGGACAGCCGCACCAAGTCCACCTGGATGTACGACGGGAGCACGTTCTTCGGCGTCGAGACCCCGAAGTCGATGACGGCCAAACGGCAGTACATCAAGAACAAGGGCCTGGCCGGAGTGATGATCTACTCCCTCGAAGGAGATGACGCACAGACCACGCTGCTCAAGGCGTCGACCGGCCTGAACTGACCCCACAACCCGAAGCGCCGGAACCGTCCCGCCGGTTCCGGCGCTTCACCCTTGGGCCCATGACCGGGTGCTCCCTCCAAGACTGCTGTGGTGCGATCCGCGCCCCATCCCTCGGTTCCTGCCGGTTGTACGGCGAGCCGGGAGATGACGACGACTGCACGAGGTTCTGGTACTTCTGCCAGGCACACGACCGCGTGTACCGCCAACGGGCGGAGGGCGACGTCAGCTGAGGACGAGCCGTACGACACGGCCCCGCTGCCCGTGCCCTTCTGCCTATTGCGTCGCCCGCTGATCTGCCCCGTGACCCTCGAGCCCCGCCTCGGTCGGCGAGACCGTCGGCGGCGACTGCCGCAACGCCGTCGACAGCCACACCAGGACGGTGCCGACCGCGATGTGCAGGGCGCTGGTGAGTACGGAGTCGGGCAGTGCGGTCACGAAGGCGAACAACGGCAGTACGACGGCGTATCCCCAGGCCGGAACCCTCGGGAGGGTGCGGGCGCGGATCGTCGCCGCCCCGAACAGGGCGCAGCCGAGGGCGAAGACGGCCGCGCAGGCGGCGAGCGTCGGGAGGGTGGGGCCCGTCAGTTCCGTGTCGATGGTGTCGTCGTCGAGGTGGAACAGGACGACGTTCGCGGCGAACGCCGCCCCGCCGAAGAGGCCGAGGCCGATGAGGTTGATGACGTAGGCGGTCTCCCCGAAGCGGCCGGAGGCGGTGCGCTGCCGTTGGTGGAGCGCGGTGAGGAAGGGCAGCGCGAAGGCGGGGGCGAGCGCGAGGAGGAGGCTGGTGGCGGTGCTCTCGCCGGTGAACGCCTCGACCAGCGCGGGCAGGGCGATGAGCAGACCGGCGAGCGTCCCGCACAGGGCGCCGAGACGGATCAGGCGGGCGGGGGCGGGTGCGGGGCTGAACGGTGAGGACATGAGGGCCGACTCCGGTTCGTCTTCGTCGATGGATGGGTCGATGGATGGGGGGTCAGGGAGAAACCGTAGGAAGCGGGGAGCGGGTCGGGGCAGGTGCCGGGCGGCGAGGTCCGCGGCCGGCGGTCACCGACGCTCGGGGCGGGCGTGGTGCCGTTCGGCGCTGTCCGGCCGGCCGGGGCGGTGCCGTTCGGCAGGTGCCGATCGGCCCCGTCCGGCCGCCCGCGGCGGTCGGTTCCGCCGGGGCTGTCGCCGTGCGCGCCCGTCCGGCCTAGCCTGGGCGGTGGTATCGGGGTGGGGGGTGTGCATGGCGGCGTACGTGCCGGTGCCGTGGGTGTCACCGCTGCTGTACGGCGCGGTCCTCCTCGGCGGTCTCTACTACCTGGCGGCGGATCTGGGCGACGGCCCGGGTCTGCTGTCCTGGCGCACGGCCGGCTTCGTCGCCGCGCTCGCGGCCCTGGCCGCCGTGGAGGCGGCCGGACGCCGCAGGAGCCTGCCACCGGTGCCGCCGCTGCTCGCGCAGTGCGTGCTGACGGGTGCGGTGGTCGTCCTGGACGCCTCGGAGCTGTCCCGGGCGCTGTTCGTGCTTCTGCCGTTCACCGCCTACTTCGCGCTCGGCCGCACGGCGGCGCTGGCGCTCGGCGCGCTGTGTCTGGCCGGACCGCTCACCGGTCACCTTCTGACGACCCCTGACTGGTACCGCGACACGGAGTACGTCTCCGACCTGCTGATGCTCACCGTCGGCCTGGTGCTGGCGATCTCGATGGCCGCCGTCGCCGTCGGCGAACAACGGGCCCGGCGCGAGGTGCAGGAGTACGCGGCACGCGTCGCGGAGCTGTCCGCCGCGACCGAACGCAACCGGCTGGCCCGCGACATCCACGACAGTCTCGGCCACCATCTCACCGCGATCTCCGTGCAGTTGGAGATCGCCTCGGAGTTCGCCGCGCTGGACCCGCACGCGGCCGGGCGGGCCATGACCGAGGCCCGGCAGTCGGTGAAGCTGGCGCTGGGCGACGTGCGGCAGTCGGTGCGCGCGCTGCGCGAGGAGGCGGCCCGCCCGGCGCTGACGACCGCGCTCACGGGATGGGCGCGGGAGGGCGGCGCGGGGCCGCGCGTCAGCGTGGCGGTCACGGGCGAGGAGGACGGCTACGGCACGGCCGCGCTGACCGCGTTGCACCGGGCCGCGCAGGAGGGGCTGACCAACGCGCTGCGCCACGCGCGCGCGTCCCAGGTGTCGGTGGATCTGCGGCTCGCCGAGGACGGGGCCCGGCTGACGGTGGCCGACGACGGCCGCGGTTTCACGCCGGCCGAGACCACGACCGGCTTCGGCCTGACCGGGATGCGGGAACGGGTGCACCTGGTGGCGGGCAGCGTGGACATCGACAGCGCGCCGGGCCGCGGCACACGGCTCACGGTGCTCGTGCCACGGGGCGGGGACGAGCGGTGAGCCAGGAGCCGGCGACGGTCCGCGTGCTGGTGGTGGACGACCAGCAGCTGATCCGCGACGGCATCGCGGCACTGCTCTCGATCCGGCCGGGTATCACGGTCGTGGGGACGGCGGTGAACGGGCGGGAGGCGGTGGCGAAGGCGGTCGAGCTGCGGCCCGACGTCGTGCTGATGGACGTACGGATGCCCGAGCTGGACGGTGTGGCGGCCGTCGCCGTGCTGCGCGACCGGGCACCGAAGTGCCGGGTCGTGATGCTGACGACGTTCGACGACGAGGAGTACGTCGTCCGGGCCCTGCGGGCCGGCGCCGGCGGCTATCTGCTCAAGGACCTGCCGGCCGAGGAACTCGCGCACGCGATCCGCCTCGCGCACGCGGGAATCACCCAGCTCGACGCCTCCGTGGCCGGCCGGCTCGCCGCGGCCCTGCCCGCACCCGCGCCCGCCGCCGGCCCGTCCGCCGTCGCCACCGGTCTCAGCCCACGGGAGATCGACATCCTGCGGCTGGTGGCACGCGGCCGGACCAACCGGGAGATCGCCGCCCAGCTGTATCTCAGCGAGGGCACCGTCAAGAACCACATCTCCCGCATCCTCACCCGCCTCGCCCTGCGCGACCGCACCCAGGCCGCACTGCACGCCCGTGACCTGGGCCTGCTGTGAACCACACCCCCGAGGCACCGCGCGCATACGACCCGGCGGGCGCGGTGTGGCGCCCGGCGTCGTGGTTACCCGGTGGCCATGAGCGGACGGCGGAAGAGCGGGCGCGAGGACGAGGAGCGGTTCGGGCCGCCCCCCGAGGTGGAGGAGCGGGAACCGGACACACCGGCGAAGCTGCCCGCCAGGGCGTGGGGCGCGGCGCTGAAGGGCAGCCTGCGCGAGTTCCGCGACGACGAACTCGCCGACCGCGCGGCGGCCTTGACGTACTACGGAGTGCTGTCGCTGTTCCCGGCCCTGCTGGTGCTCGTCTCCCTGCTGGGTGTGGCGGGCAAGTCGGCCACCGACAGTGTGCTGGACAACCTCAGGCAGCTCACCCCGGGCTCGGCCCGCGACATCATCACCCGGGCCGTCGAGCAGTTGCAGGACCGGGCCGGCACCGGCTCGGTCATGGCGATCGTCGGCCTCGTGCTGGCGGTGTGGTCGGCATCCGGCTATGTGGCCGCCTTCATCCGCGCCGCCAACGCCGTCTACGACATGCCGGAGGGGCGCCCGGTGTGGAAGGTCCTGCCGCTGCGGCTCGGGGTGACCGTCGTCCTGATGGTGCTGGCGGTGGCCAGCGCGCTCATGGTGGTCTTCACCGGTGGCCTGGCCCGCCAGGCCGGGACCGCACTCGGACTGGGGGACACGGCACTGACGGTGTGGGCGATCGCCAAATGGCCCGTCCTCGTCCTGCTGGTCACGATCATGATCGCGATCCTGTACTGGGCGACGCCCAACGCCCGTGTGAAGGGGTTCCGCTGGATCACCCCGGGCAGCGTCCTGGCCCTGCTGATCTGGCTGGTGGCGTCCGCCGGCTTCGCGTTGTACGTCGCCGGCTTCGCCTCGTACAACAAGACGTACGGCACCATGGCCGGCGTCATCGTGTTCCTGATCTGGCTGTGGATCAGCAACCTGGCCGTCCTGCTGGGCCTGGAGTTCGACGCGGAGACGGCACGGCAGCGCGCCGTCGCCGGCGGACTCCCACCGGACGCGGAGCCGTACACCGAGCCGCGGGACACCAGGACGTGGGACGAAGAGGACCGCCGACGGCTGGCGGACGGGCTCTGAAGCGGGCCTGAGTTCACACGACTTGGTGGACGTGTCTCGTTACCGCTGCTCCACTGCCACCCGCAGCGGAGCGCGGAAGGACAGCAGACCCAGCACGGGATTCTCCGACGACCCCGCGGCCTGCCCTATGTGCGGCAGCCGGCGGGCCGCCGCGCGCAGCGCGACGGCGGCCTCGGTGCGCGCCAGGGACGCCCCCGGGCACCGGTGGCGGCCGACGCCGAAGGCCAGATGGTGGCGGATGTTCTCCCGGTGCGGGCACATCCGTTCCGGGGCCGGGAAGACCTCGGGGTCGGACCCGGTGCCCATCAGCATCAGCAGCAGGGGGGCGCCCGCCGGCAGTCGTACCCCGGAGAGCTCCGTGGCCCGCGCGGTGATCCTGCGCCAGCTGGTCACCGGCGGCTCACGTCTGAGGACCTCTTCCACCCAGGCCTCGGCCAGCCCCTCCTCCCCGGCCACGCGGGGCCACATGCCGGGCTCGGCCAGCGCCCGGCTCAGCACGGTGGCGATGAGCTGCCCGGTCGTGGACTGGCCGGCGATGAACACGAAGAAGCACATGCCGACCGCGGTCTCCACGTCCAGCAACGTGCCGTCGGGCAGCCGATGGCGGGCCAGGGCGCCGATGAACGAGTCGGCGGGTGCCGAACCGTCGCGCACCGTCTCGGTGAGCCACCGGTGGAAGTCCGCGACGAGCCCGGCCAACTCCCGTTGCCGTTCGAGTGCGGGCCTGCCCCAGAACAGCTCCAGCGAGGCGTCGCTCCAGCGGATGAGGGTGGCCGGGGCGATGCCGCGCACGCCGAGGAGGTCCATCAGCACGCGGCAGGGGAGGGTCTGGGCGAACGAGGGGAACAGGTCGCCCTCGCCGGTCGCGTCGAGCGTGGCGGCCACCGGCTGGAGCAGTTCGTCGGCGATGCGCTCGATCACCGGCACAGCGGTCGCGACGCGATGGGCGTTGAAGAACCGGGTGACCAGGCGGCGCAGTCCGGGATGGCTGGGGGAGCCGTTGTTGGCCAGCGCGGGAGGAAGCGTGAAGCCGGCCCGGACGAGAATGCGCAGCACGGCGACGGGCAGCGGGGTAACGGCGTTCTGGGCGTTGTCCGGCAGGAAAACGTCCGGATGCATCAACACATGGCGCACGTCGGCGTAGCGGCTGACCAGCCACAACCCGGTGCCGGGGTCGTGGTGCACGGGAGACTCCGACCGCAGGAGGTCCAGCCAGGGATACGGGTCCTGGACGAACGGGGCGCCGAACAGGTCGAGCAGACCGAGGGGGTCACGAGTGTCGGTTACATCCAGTGCCGGAGGGATCACGGCCGGACGCTAACACGGCAGAGGCGCAGCTCAGGCGGGGTGTGCGCGGCATCACTAGGGAACTGGTCGACTTGGTGAACTGTCACTACGTCTGGACGCTGGCGGAGGGGCGGCGGCGCTTCCAGGATCTGAGGCCGTGCGGGCGCTGTTCGTCGTGGTTGATGCATCAACGACGCCCGGGAGTTGGTGATCGCCCAGGTTCAGTGAACCGCCTCCGGCCGCCTAAGCCCCCGTCCTGCTCGTCATGCCTCCCGAGGCTTGGCGCTGACGATCCGGCCGCGGGCCTCGCCGAAGCCGATCCGGGTGCCGTCGGCGCCCGGAGCCGTGGCGGACAGGACGATCTCGTCGCCGTCCTCCAGGAACGTGCGCTTCTGCCCGTTGACCGTGATCGGCTCCTTGCCGCCCCAGGTCAGTTCGATGAAGGCGCCGCGCTGCTCCTTCTCCGGGCCCGAGACGGTGCCGGACGCGAACAGGTCACCGGTGCGGGAGGGGGCGCCGTTGACGGTCTGGTGGGCCAGCATCTGGGCGGGGGACCAGTACATGGCGGCGTACGGCGGCCGGGAGACGACCTGGCCGTTCCACTCCACGGCGAGGTCCACGTCGAGACCCCACGGCTGTTCCATGCGCAGATACGGCAGTACGGCGGGTTCCTGCACCGGAGTCGGGACCCGGGCCGCGTCCAGCGCGAGCAGCGGCACCACCCACGGGGAGATGGTGGAGGCGAACGACTTGCCCAGGTTGGGGCCGAGCGGGACGTACTCCCAGGCTTGGATGTCGCGCGCGGACCAGTCGTTGAAGAGCACCACCCCGAAGATGTGCCGGTCCGCGTTCTCGGCGCCGATGGACTCGCCCATGGCGTTGCCGGTCCCGAGGACGAAACCCAGCTCGGCCTCGATGTCGAGGCGCGTCGAGGGACCGAAGACCGGTGCCGGGTCCTGGGGGCCCTTGCGCTGCCCGGAGGGGCGGATGACGTCCGTGCCCGAGACGACGACCGAGGCCGCACGGCCGTGGTAACCCACCGGCAGATGCTTCCAGTTCGGCATCAGCGGGTCCGGGTTGTCGGGCCGGAACAGCCTGCCCAGGTTCGAGGCGTGGTGCTCGGAGGCGTAGAAGTCGACGTAGTCGGCGACCTCGAAGGGCAGATGCAGGGCCACGGCGCCCAGGTCGTGGACGGCACCGGCGGGGATCGGGCCCTGGAGACGCTCGGTGATCTCGGCACGGACCTCGACCCAGCGGGCGTGGCCCTGCGCCATGAAGGCGTTGAGGCTCGGCCGGGCGAAGACGTCGTCGCCCAGCAGGACGGCCAGGTCGATGACGTGATCGCCGTAGCGGGTCGCGACGCGTGGCTCCTGGCCGGGCGTGGAGTAGACACCGTAGGGCAGGTTGGTCAGGCCGAAGAGGGAGTCGGCCGGAACGGTCGGCTGGGTGGTGCTGGTCATGCGGACACCTCGGTCAGGTCGGCGACGGTCGGGGCGGGCAGCAGGCCGAGACCGGCCGACTCGATGGCGGGTTCGGCGACGGAGCACGTGCCGAACGAGCGGAACGCTTCACGGACTTGGGGCGACAGTTCGCGCACCCGCTGGGCGACCCGGTCCCCGTCGCGGTCGGCCAGCAGCGCGACCAGCTCCGCCTCCTCGGCACCCTTGAGGGCCGCGTCGGTGGCCACCAGCAGGTTGAGGAAGCCGTGCTGTTCGAAGCCGGTCCCCGGATCGGTGTTGCGCAGTGCGTGGTGCAGCCCGGCGGTCGCCTTGAACGCCACCCCGGCCCGCGTCGCCGCCAGGACGGCCGCCGCGAGTTCGCGCTCGTCCGGGTAGAGCTCGGCGCGGACGCCTCCGGTGCGGAACTTGGCGAGATACGGCGTTCCGGCAAGCGCGGCGAGCAGCGCCTCACGCCGGTCGTCGCGCGGCACTTCGACGTACACGGTGAGGTCGGAGTCGCCGTCGATCGCCTCGGCCAAGGCGGGTACGACCGTGTCGGCGGCGACGCCGTCCGGAACGGCGACCTCAAGACCGACCAGCCGCACGGCCGGAATCCGGCGCGCCGCGGCGAGGGCGTCCAGGAGACCTGACAGCCCGACGGTCACCGAGAGGCCGAACGAGCCCTGCGGCAGGTCGGCGGTCGGCTCGGCGAGCCGGTCGATGTCCTTGGCGGCGAGCACGAACGCGCCGACCAGCCCCGCGTGGGCGCCTCGACGGTGCGCCACGTGCGCGGGCACGGCCTCCTCGATCGGCAGGCTGCCGGGCGGGAAGACCGCCGCGTCGTCGAACAGGCCGACGAGCACCGGCGGGATCCGCGGATTCATCGGTTCTGCTCCCAGGAGTAGGCGTACGTCCCGTCGTCGGTCGCGCGCGCGGCCTCACCGAGTTGGAGAGGACGGAACGTGTCGACCATGACGGCGAGTTCGTCGAAGAACTCCGCTCCGATCGACCTTTCCATGGCCCCCGGCTGGGGGCCGTGCGGATGGCCGCCCGGGTGCAGGGAGATCGAGCCCGGTCCGATCCCGGAGCCCTTGCGTGCCTCGTAGTCCCCGCCGCAGTAGAACATGACCTCGTCGGAGTCGACATTGGAGTGGTAGTACGGCACCGGCACGGCCAGCGGGTGGTAGTCCACCTTGCGCGGCACGAAGTTGCAGATCACGAAGTTGTGGCCCGCGAAGACCTGGTGGGCCGGCGGCGGCTGGTGGACCCGGCCCGTGATCGGCTCGAAGTCACGGATGTTGAGCACGTACGGGTACAGGCAGCCGTCCCAGCCGACGACGTCGAAGGGGTGGTTCGGCAGTGTGTGGACCGTGCCCACGACCCCGCCAGGGCCGCGGTGCTTGATGTACACCTCGACGTTCTCGCCCTGGGCGAGCCGCGGCCCGACCGGGAGGCGGAAGTCCCGCTCGCAGTACGGCGCGTGCTCCAGGAGCTGGCCGTGCTGGGACAGATAGCGCCGCGGGGGGCCGATGTGCGAGGTGGCCTCGATCGCGTAGACGCGCACGGTCCCGTCCGGGACGATCCGGTACGTGGTCGCCCGCGGGACGATCACATAGTCGCCGTCGCCGACCTCCAGGTCGCCGAAGACCGTCTCGACGCGCGCGCGGCCGTCCTCGACGCACAGACACTCGTCGCCGATCGCGCTGCGGTAGTACGGGCTGACCGTGTCGGCCACGACGTACGCCAGCCGTACGTCCTCGTTGGCCAGCAGCAGCCTGCGGCCGGTCACCGCGTCGACGCCGGACCCGCCGTCCGCGAAGAGCTTGTGCGTGGAGAGATGGCGGGGGACGAGGGGGTGGTTGGGGACCAGGCTCTGGTCGCCGAGCTCCCACACCCGGTACTCCCGCACCGCCGACGGGATGTGCCGGTGGTAGAGCAGCGAGGAGTCCGAGGAGAAGCCCTCCTCGCCCATCAGCTCCTCGTAGTAGAGGTTCCCGTCCGGGTCCCGGTGCTGGGTGTGGCGTTTCGGCGGAACCGCCCCCGCCTGGTGGTAGTACGGCACGAATCTCCTTGTGCGCTCAGCGCACATTTTTGTGCGATGGTAGCGACACGTCGACGGTAGGTTCGGGGTGACAGGTCAGTCAAGGTCCGGCCTCCGAACCTGGACGCCGTCCATGCGTTTGACCTGGCTTGGCGTGGCCCCCGAAGGGGCTGTGTCGTTCTCTCGGAGGTGTTGATGGCCACCCTGCAAGGGCTGGACCGTGGGCTTCGGGCGCTGGACCTGATCTCTGTGACGGCCGAGGGCCTGACGGTGGCGGACCTGGCGGCGCGGCTGGAGATCGACCGGGCCGTGGCGTACCGGATCGTGCAGACGCTGGAAGAGCACCTGCTGGTCTCGCGGCAGGGCAAGCGGGTGCGGCTCGGGGCCGGCGCCGCCACGCTGGCGGGGCGGTTCCAGCAGCAGCTCGTGCTGGTGGCCCAACCGGTGCTCCAGGAACTCGCCGACGCCACCGGTGCCTCCGCCTTCCTGACGCTGGCGCACGGCGCGCGCGAGTGCGTCCCGGTGGCGGGCGCGCAGCCGACGGTTCAGCACGGCCCCGTCCAGGTGGGCTACCGCATCGGTGTGCGGCATCCGTTGGAGCGCGGGGCGAACGGCGTCGCCATCCTCGCGGCGCAGCCGCCGCTGCCGGACGAGCCCGAGGAGATCGTGCGGGCCCGGGAGCTGGGCTACAGCCTCACCTCGGGACAGCTCCAGCAGGGTGCCACCGGGATCGCCGCGGGGTTCGAGATGCCGGGCGCGGCGGGCGCCTCGGTCGGAGTGGTGGCCATGCACGAGTTCGACGTCGAGTCGGTGGCCGCAGAGGTGAAGACGGCGGCCGCGCGGCTGTCGTCGCTCGGCACGGCCTGACGGTGTTCGACGACACGACCATTGCCTCTCGACTGGTCATATTGCCCATAGGAAGCCGCGCTGAACGAGGCAAACTGAGCAGCTTGAACAGCCTGAGAGGCGACTCTTGTGCAGGCGAGGGGTCCCGGTGTGTTCTACCGCCACGCGTTGGTGACACGCACACCGAAAGGGATGACCTATGAGCATCGAGCAGACCCTCACGAGCCAGGAGCGCCTCGCGGAACTCGATCTGCAGCAGCTCAAGCAGCTCGTCGGGCTCGTCGAGTACGACGCTGCGGGTGACCCGTTCCCGGTGACCGGGTGGGACGCGGTGGTCTGGTCCGTCGGCAACGCGACGCAGGCCTCGCTCTACTTCCAGACGGTCTTCGGCATGGAGCTGGTCGCCTACTCCGGCCCCGAGACCGGCAACCGTGACCACCACGCGTTCGTGCTCCGCTCCGGAGCGATCCGGTTCGTGCTCAAGGGCGGCGTCGACCCGGACAGCCCGCTGCTCGACCACCACCGCCGCCACGGAGACGGCGTCATCGACATCGCCCTCGAAGTGCCGGACGTCGACCGGTGCATCAAGCACGCCCGCGCGGAGGGCGCGACCGTCCTGGAGGAGCCGCACGACGTCACCGACGAGCACGGCACGGTCCGGATCGCCGCCATCGCCACCTACGGCGAGACCCGTCACACCCTGGTGGACCGCTCCCGCTACACCGGCCCCTACCTGCCCGGCTACGTCGCCCGGACCTCCGGCTACGTCAAGCCCGAGGGCGAGCCCAAGCGGGTCTTCCAGGCCCTCGACCACGTCGTGGGCAACGTCGAGCTCGGCAACATGGACGAGTGGGTCGACTTCTACAACCGTGTCATGGGCTTCACCAACATGGCCGAGTTCATCGGCGACGACATCGCCACCGAGTACTCGGCGCTGATGAGCAAGGTCGTCGCCAGCGGCAACCACCGCGTGAAGTTCCCGCTCAACGAGCCGGCGGTCGGCAAGAAGCGTTCGCAGATCGACGAGTACCTCGACTTCTACCGCAGCCCCGGCGCCCAGCACCTCGCCCTCGCCACCAACGACATCATCAGGACCGTCGACGTCCTGCGGTCCAAGGGCATCGAGTTCCTCGCCACCCCGGAGAGCTACTACACCGACCCCGAGCTGCGCGCCCGCATCGGCAACGTCCGCGTCCCGATCGAGGAACTCGCCTCGCGCGGCATCCTCGTCGACCGCGACGAGGACGGCTACCTGCTACAGATCTTCACCAAGCCGATCGGTGACCGGCCCACCGTCTTCTTCGAGTTCATCGAGCGCCACGGCTCGCTGGGCTTCGGCAAGGGCAACTTCCAGGCGCTGTTCGAGGCGATCGAGCGGGAGCAGGCGAAGCGCGGCAACTTCTAGAAGTGACGAGCCGCCTGATTTGCCGAACCGGCAAACAGGGTGGTCGTCGGGGCGGGGGGTTGCGCAGGATCGGCGGTACGGAGGTTCGGGAGCCGGGAGTTCGACAGCCCGGGAGTTCGGGAGGAGCCGTATGACGACGCAGTACGCCGCCGAAGTCGTCCACCGATCGGTGCACGCGCCGGGAGGCCGCATCCACCTGGTGGAGCAGGGAACCGGGCCGCTGGTGCTGCTCGTTCATGGCTTCCCGGAATCCTGGTACTCCTGGCGCCATCAGCTGCCCGCGCTCGCGGCGGCGGGGTACCGGGCGGTCGCCGTCGACGTCCGCGGTTACGGGCGCTCGGCCAAGCCCGCCGCCGTGGACGCGTACCGGATGCTCGACCTGGTGGAGGACAACGCCGCGGTGGTGCACGCCCTGGGCGAGAAGTCGGCGGTGGTCGTCGGGCATGACTGGGGCGCGGCCGTCGCCGCGAACTCCGCCCTGCTCAGGCCGGACGTCTTCCGGGCGGTGGGGCTGCTCAGCGTCCCGTACGCCCCGCGCGGCGGGCCCCGCCCCAGCGACCTCTTCGCCCGGATGGGCGGAGCGGAAGAGCCCGGCGGGGAAGGGGAGTTCGGCGGAGAAGGGGAGTCCGGCGGGGGAGAGGAGTTCTACGTCTCCTACTTCCAGGAGCCAGGTCGCGCCGAGGCCGAGATCGAACCCGATGTACGGGGCTGGCTCGCGGGCTTCTACGCGGCACTGTCCGCCGACACCATGCCCCCACCCGGCGCTCCCGATCCGCACTTCGTCAGCAAGGGCGGGACACTGCGCGACCGGTTCCCGCGCGGCCCGCTGCCCGGGTGGCTGGGGGAGCGGGAACTCGACTTCTACGCCGGGGAGTTCGAGCGCACGGGCCTGACCGGCGCGCTCAACCGTTACCGGAACATGGACCGCGACTGGGAGGATCTCGCCGCCTTCGACGGTGCCCCGATCACCCAGCCGTCCCTGTTCATCGGCGGCAGCCTGGACGCGTCCACGACCTGGCTGGCCGGCGCGATCGACGCCTACCCCGTCACGCTTCCCGGGCTGATCTCGTCCCACGTCCTCGACGGCTGCGGTCACTGGATCCAGCAGGAACGCCCCGCCGAGGTCAATCGGATCCTCACCGACTGGCTGGCGGCTCTGCCTGGTTGAGGCCGGGGCCGACGAGGCCGAAGAGAGGAGGTCCGGCGCCTGTGACAGTATCGGCGCAGGGCGCGAGGCCGCCTGCTGAGGTTGAGGGCAGAGGACGAGTGACATGGACCGGCCGCCAGGCATGATGGACGTGGCCCGGGAGGCCGGCGTCTCGCACATCACCGTCTCCCGTGTCATCAACGGCCATCCGTCGGTCCGCCCGGAGACCCGGACCCGGGTCGAGGCGGCGATCGAGAAGCTGGGATACCGCCGCAACAGTGTCGCCAGGGCCCTCAAGAGCCGCCGTTCCTCGACGATCGGTGTCGTGATCGTGGGCTCCGACCTGTTCGAACTGCCGCGCATCCTCCTCGGCGTGGAGACGGCCGCCAAGGAGGCCGGCTACTGGGTGAGCCTGGCCAGCCGGCAGGGCGAGAGCACCACCGGTGACCTCGTGGAGACGCTTCAGCGGCTCACCGACCAGTCGGTCGAGGCGATCGCGGTCGTCGCCGACCGTCCGGTCGCCGTCGAGGCCCTCACCCGCCTCGCCATCGGCGTGCCGGTCGCGGTGGTGATGTCCGGCAACGTCCCCAGCCCCGATCTGAGCTTCGTCGAGGTCGACCAGGAACTCGGCGCCCGTCTCGCCGTCCGTCACCTCCTCGACCTCGGACACGGCGACATCGCCCACCTCACGGGCGCGCTGCGCACCTTCGACGCCCGGGCCCGCGTCGAGGGCTGGCAGTCGGAACTCGCCGCCGCGGGAGCCGAAGGGGCGCTGCTGGAGGGCGACTTCAGCGCGGAGAGCGGGTTCCGTCTCGCCCACGAACTCTGTACCGCCGGCGCCGCCCTGCCCACCGCGGTCTTCGCCGGGAACGACCAGATGGCGATGGGGGCCCTGGCCGCGTTCGCCGAGCGGGGCGTGCGGGTGCCGCAGGACGTGTCGGTCGTCGGCTTCGACGACATGAAGGGCGCCGGATACCTGGTCCCGGCCCTGACCACGGTCCGGCAGGACTTCGCCCACCTCGGCCGCAACGCCATCGAAGTGCTGGTGCGGATGCTGGGCGGGGAGCCCGCGGAACGCCACAGGATCGCCCCGGACCTCGTCGTACGGCACAGCACCGCGGCTCCCCGCACGGCCCGCCCCTGACCGCGACGGTGCGGGGCGGGAAGTGAGGTTCGTCGGGGTGCAGACCTGGGCAGCTTGTTAACGTTAACATCGCGTTGGTTCCCGGCCGACTCCAGCAGAGAGAAACCCGCATGACGACAGCTCAGCAGCCGCCTCTGTCCTTCCCCGCGCACTTCCTCCTCGGCTCCGCGACCGCCGCCTACCAGATCGAGGGCGCCGCCGACGAGGACGGGCGCGGTCCCTCGATCTGGGACACCTTCTCCCACACCCCGGGCAAGACCTGGAACGGCGACACCGGTGACATCGCCGCCGACCACTACCACCGCCTCGAAGCCGACCTCGACCTCATGGCGTCGCTGGGCCTGCGCGCCTACCGCTTCTCCATCGCCTGGCCGCGCATACAGCCCACGGGCCGCGGCCCGGCCAACCCCAAGGGCCTGGACTTCTACAGCCGGCTGGTCGAGGGTCTGCTCGCCCGGGACATCGCCCCGGTCGCGACGCTCTACCACTGGGACCTGCCGCAGGCGCTGGAGGACGAGGGCGGCTGGACGAACCGCGCCACCGCCCACGCCTTCGCCGACTACGCCCGCATCGTCGGCGAAGCCCTCGGCGACCGCGTCGCGATCTGGACGACCCTCAACGAACCCTGGTGCTCCGCCTACCTCGGCTACGGCTCCGGCGCGCACGCCCCCGGCCGCACCGACGGCGCCGCGGCACTGACCGCGGTGCACCACCTCAACCTCGCCCACGGCCTCGCGGTCGAGCAGCTGAGGGCGGTCACCACCAACGACCCGCAGTACTCCATCACCCTCAACTTCCATGTGCTGCGCGGCAAGGGAGAGGGCGCGGAGGAGGCCGTACGACGGATCGACGCCCTCGCCAACCGGGCCTTCACCGAGCCCCTGCTGCGCGGCCGCTACCCGCAGGACCTCATCGAGGACACCGCGGGCATCACCGACTGGGCGTTCGTCGAGGACGGCGATCTGGCCCGGATCCACCAGCCCCTGGACCTGCTCGGCGTCAACTACTACGCCACCACCACGGTCGGCCTCTGGGACGGCGGAGCGCCTCGCCAGAACAACGACGGCCACAAGGACGTGGGCGGCTCGCCCTGGCCCGGCTCACCCCAGGTCGAGTTCCACGCGACGGACGGCCCGCACACCGCCATGGGCTGGAACATCGACCCCGATGGCCTGGAGGAACTCCTCCTGGACCTGCACGCCCAGTTCCCCGGGCAGCCGCTGGTCATCACCGAGAACGGAGCGGCCTTCGAGGACCAGGTCACCGTCGGCCCCGACGGCAGTCACGCCGTGCACGACCCCGAGCGCGTGGACTACATCCACCGCCACCTCGCCGCCGCCCAGCGGGCCCTTGCCGCCGGCGTGGACCTGCGGGGGTACTTCGTGTGGTCGCTGATGGACAACTTCGAGTGGGGCTACGGCTACTCCAAGCGCTTCGGCATCGTCCACGTCGACTACGAGACCCAGCGCCGCACGCTCAAGGACAGCGCGCTGTGGTACCGGGACGTGGTGCGGGAGCACAGCGGAGCAGTGGACGCCTCGCTCACGCTCTGACGTGGTTGATGCGTCCGCTGTCGACACGTCCGGCTGCAGCCGCCGGACGTGCGCGGTCGACGGCTCGTCAGTTCACGGTGGCGGCGGCCCGGCGCGGTGCCGTCACCGGGTGCTTGCTCATGATGGAGACGCGGTTGAACGCGCCGATGGTGACGGCCACCCAGATCACGGCGGAGATCTGGTCCTCGGTGAGGACGTGACGGGCGAGACCGTAGGCGGCCTCCTGGGCGGCGGAGTCGTTCGCGCGGGTCGTCGCCTCCGCGAGCTCCAGTGCCGCACGCTCCACGGGGGTGAACACGTCGGCGTCCCGCCAGGCCGCCAGCACGCCCAGCCGCTGCGGCGACTCACCCGCGCGCAGGGCCTTCCGGGTGTGCAGGTCGAGGCAGTAGGCGCAGCCGTTCACCTGGGACACGCGCAGGTTGATCAGCTCGACGGTCGTCCGGTCGAGTCCCGCCTCGGCGGCCGTCGCGCTCACCGCCTCCGAGGTCTTCACCAGAGCCTGGAAGGCCTGCGGGCTCTGCTTGTCGATGAAGATCCTGCGCGGTGCGGATCCGTTGCTGTGCTCACTCACTGCGCGCCTCCCAGGGCAGGCCGGTCTGTGCGTCGGGCGTGCCGCGGCCGGCGTCGGAGTCCCGCCACACCCGTTCCGCGTACGCGACGAAGTTGCGTCCCATGACCTTCTCGACCCGTGCCGTGGACCAGCCGCGCCGCTCCAGCAGCCGGATCAGCTCACGGAACTGCTCGACGCCGCGCAGGTCGACCACGAAGGGGAAGGTGTCCGCGCGCTCCCCGGCCGCCGACACCCCGGCCTCCTGGCGGCGCGCCACATGCTCGGCGAGCCGCGCCCGGTAGGCGTCGAGGTCGTCGATGGCGGTGACCGGTCCGTCGGTGCCGATGCCGACGTGGTCCTCTCCGCACACGTTCACGGCGTGCACGAGGTGCTCGACCACGTCCGCCGCGCTCGCGTGGCCGCCGGGGTTGAGGAACGGCATGAAGTAGATGCCGACGAAACCGCCCCGGGAGGCCACCAGGCGCAGTTCCTCGTCGGTCTTGTTGCGCGGCAGATCGGTCAGCGCCCGGCACCCCGTGTGGTTGATCGACACCGGCACGGAGGAGTGCTTGGCGGCGTCGAGACACGTCCGCTCGCCGCTGTGCGAGAGGTCGACCATCAGATGCCGGTCGTTGAGCGCGTCGACCACCTCGCGCCCGAAGGCGGTCAGCGGGGTGTCGGCGGGCGCCATCGACCCGCCGCCGAGCTGGTTGGCCTGGTTGTACGTCAACTGCACCACACGGACGCCGCGTTCGGCGAAGACGGCGACCCGGCCGGCGTCGTCCCCGACGGCCTCCGCGTTCTGGAAGCCGTAGATGACACCGATCCGCCCGTCGCGGTGCGCGGTGTGGATGTCGGCGACGCTGGTGACCTTCAGCAGGTCCTCGGGATGCCGGGCGACGACGCCGTCCCACACGTCGATCTCGTGCAGGGTGTGCTCGTACGGCGGCAGGTCGCCCATCACATAGCCGAGGGTGATGTTGACGGCGGTCAGGCCGGAGGCATGCGCCTCGGCCAACGTGCGGGCGTCGACGGTGAGTTGCTCGCCGCTCGCGTTGAGGTCGCCCGCGGCGGCCAGCGACTGCGGGGCGTTGGGATTGTCGAGCTGGCCGAGCGCGTTGATGATCATCGGCGTGCCGGTCAACGGTTCTCCCCGGGTCGGTCGGTGGTGTGGGCGGCGCGCGGGAAGCGCCGGCCCCGCTTCACGGTCAGGGTGATGGTGCGCAGGTGGTCGATGTCGGCCAGCGGGTCGCGCGCGAAGACCGCGAGGTCGGCGAGCTTGCCCGGTTCCACACTGCCGGTGAGGTGTCCGGCGCCGGCGCTGCGGGCGCCCACGAGGGTCGCCGAACGCAGCACGTCCGCCGCCGGGAGGCCGCATCGCCGTACCAGAAAGGCGAGTTCCTCGTACAAGGCGGGGAACGGCTCCTCGGGTGGCGTCTCGTAGTCGGTCCCGGTGGCCAGCTCGACTCCCGCGCGGTGCGCCTGCCGCGTCAGGGCGATCGCCAACTCCGTGTTGCGGGCGGCGCGTTCGGCCGCCTCCGGGTCGTCGGTCGCGAACTCGTGGGAGGTGTACAGCCCGGCGGTCGCGTCCAGCACGACGCCCTGCTCGCGCATCCGGGCGAAGAGCTTCTCCAGTCGCTCGTCCTCGCCGGTGACCAGGCTCGCGTGGTCGACGGGCGGCTTGTCCTTGTACGACGTCAGCGGCCCGGTCGCCGCCTCGTGGGCGACCAGGGTGACATGCGAGACGCTGTCCACACCGGCCGCGACGACGTCGCCCGGCGACGCGGGGAACACGGCGGCGTGCGCCCACACCGGGACGCCCTGCCGGTGCGCCTCGGCGGTGATGGCGGCGACGAGGGAGGCGTCGAGGTCGGCGTACACCTTGATGGCGGCCGCGGAGGTGCCGCGGGCCAGGGCGACGGCCAGCGGCAGGTCGCTCGCGTCGGTGACGGCCTGCATCCAGGGGACCTCACCGGCCACCGCGCCCTGGCTGACCTGGTGCGTGCGGGGGTCGTCGAAGAAGCCGGGGCCGGCCATGAGCGCCGCGTAGTGGATGTCGGGTGCGGGGATCTCCCCGACCCGTGCCGCCCGGGCGAGGTCGCCGATCTGCCGCAGGTCGTCGGCCATGTCCCGTACGGAGGTGACCCCGCTGTGCACCAGACGGCGCAGGACGGCCTCGGCGGCCGGACGGTCGGGCGGAGTGGCGAGGTGCTGGTGCGCGTCGACGAGCCCGGGAGTGACGAACTGCCCCGTCAGGTCGACGACTTCGGCCCCTTCGACGACCGCCGCGGGGTCGGTGTCGTCCACGACGGCCCGGATCACGGAGCCGTCGACCACGATCGACGTGCCCGGCCGGGGCGGGCTGCCGGTCCCGTCGAACAGGGTGGCGCCCCGGTAGACGACGACCGCGCCCGTCTCAGGCGGTGCGAACGGCGTCGCCGCCCCGGCTCTGTCGCTCGTCAAGCTCACCACTCCCTCGGTAGGCGACGTGTTGCGCTGTAGGTAACAACGCTCTCGGTCGACGAAACAACCGGTACCCTACCCCCGGACCCCGGCGAGCGACATGCCCCACCGGGAGACTCCGCACGCAGCTGTCGGAAGGGTTTCGATGCCACGAGCGCCACACGTGCCTGAAGCGCCACACGCGCCGCGTACGGCCGTCGACAAAGCGTTGGATTTGATCGAGGCCGTCGGCCGGGCGCCCCGGCCGCCCCGGCTCACCGAGCTCGCGGACGAGGTGGGGCTGCATCGGGCGACCGCCTACCGGATCCTCGTGGACCTGGTCCGGCGTGGCTGGGTCCTGCGCGCCGACGACCGCTATCTGCCCGGCACGGCCGTGCTCCTGCTCTCGGCCCGGGCCGCCCACAACTCCCTGACCTCGGTGGCCCGTCCGGTGCTGGAGAAGCTCTCCGCGCAGACCGGGCTGATGGCCAACCTCCAGGTCCTGGAGAGCGACGGCTCACGCGTCGTGGACGTCGTCCGACCCGACCGGCTCGCCATGATCAGCACCCTGCTCGGTGACCGGCTGCCCGCCCACCGCTTCGCCGGGCCGCTCGCCCTGGTCGCCGCGCTCGCCCCCGAGGCGCGCGGCCCCTATCTCGACGCGGCCCGCGCACAGGGGCACGCCCTCGACGGAGACGCCGGCCTGCTGGCCGACATCGCCCGCGCCGAGGCCGCGGGCCACGCCGTCGAACACGGGCGCAACGACCAGTTCGTGGCGTCCGTCAGCCGAGCGGTCGTACCCGTCCCCGGGGCGCCCGTCTGCGCGATCACCCTCGTCGGGCCCGCCGCCGAGATCGACGAGGAACACCTGCCGACGCTGGGCGCCGCCCTCGCCTCGGCTGTCGACACGCTGACCGGTCTGTTGTGCCGGGTGGGTGGGGAGGTAGGCGTATGACCGAGCTGATCGTGCTCGACGAAGCCGCCACGCTGGCCGCCCTCGACCCGCACCGTCTCATGGCCGCCGTCGCCGACGCGCTGGTCGCCGTGGCGCAGGATCGGGCTTCGGCGCCGCCGCGGTCCGCCGCCTTCACCCCGCACGGGCTGCTGGGCGCGATGCCGGGATACGTCCCCGGGCAGGGCCTCGCCGCGAAACTGGTGACGGTGTTCGCCGACCCCGGGCACCCCGGCCGCAGCACCCACCGCGGCATCGTCGCCCTCTTCGCCCCGGAGGACGGCCGCCCCCTGGCCGTCCTGGACGCCGAGCCCATCACCGCCTGGCGCACCGCGGCGTCCGCCACCCACAGCGCCCTGGCCCTGGCCCGCCCCGGTCCCGTCGTGGTCGTCGGCACCGGCGTGCAGGCCCGCGCGCAGGTCGGCCTGCTGGCCGTGCTCCGGCCCGACGAGCCCGTCACCGTGGTCGGCCGCGACCCCGAGGCTGCTCGCGCGACGGCGGCCCTGCACCCCGCGGGCCGCGCGGCCGACGGCATCGAGAAGGCCGTACGGCAGGCCGCCACGGTCTACTGCTGCACCGGAGCGACCGCCCCAGTCCTACGACGTGCATGGCTGGCCCCTGGCACCCATGTGAGCTCGGTCGGTGGCTCCCAAGGCCACGAGTTGGACGCCGCCACCGTCCAGGACGCGACGCTCTACGCCGAGTGGCCAGGAGCGGCCGCCACGTCACCGCCCTCCGGCGCCCACGAACTGCAAGGACTCCCGCCGGACCGGACCGTCACCCTCCTGGGCGCGGTCCTCGACGGCTCGGCTCCCGGCCGGCGCACACCGGACGAACTCACCGTGTACAAGTCCACCGGACACGCGGTCCTGGACGTGGCGGCCGCGTATGTCGTGCACAGCGCGGTGACGGGACGGGCGGTCGGGTAGCTGCTGCCGTCCGAAACCATGCCCTGTCTCCGAGGCACACACCGCCGTAGCCTTCCCCGAGCGGCCGCACGCGGTCAGGGCTGGAACGGCAGCAGGGCGCAGGCGGACGTGACCGGTTTGCCGTTGAGGCGATCCGTCAGCCAGGAGATGGCGTCGCCCTGGTCGGTGAGCAGGGGAGCAAAATGGTTGATCAGCCCGCGGCCCGCGTCGGGCAGGATCACCGGCTTGTAGGTGACGTTGCCGCCCAACCGGCACCAGTCCACGGCGAGGCCGCGGGCCTGCGCGTGCGGCACCAGATCGTCGCTCGTGCCGGTTGCCAGCCGGACGGGCCCGCTCGGGCGGGTGGTGCCGATGCGCTGCTCGTCGAGGAAGGCCTGGAGGGCGGGTTCCGCGGCGATGACGTCGCTGATGGACCTGCCGTCGGTCGTCCAGGCGGTGCTCCGCGCCGAGTTGTACGCGAACAGCGCGTCCCCCACGCACATGGTGGACAGGTCGTCGAGCGCCGCGCGGCCGGCCGCGTTGAGATGGGCGTCGGCGATCGGTCGCAGAGCGGGGTCGGACTGGAGGAAGCCGTTGACGGACCAGCCCAGTGCGCCGGCGAGGTCGCTGCCGTCGATGGCCTTGGTGACCTGGGTCAGGTCGGCGGGCGGCGCCCCCGCGTAGGTGCCGGCGATCAGGACGTCGGGAGCGTAGGCGGACTGGAGTTCGGCGGCCGCGGCGGTGGCGCCGCCGCCCTGGCTGTAGCCGAACAGGGCCACGCGTGAGGCGGGGGTGAGCGAGGGGCCGGGGAGCGAACGGGCGGCGCGGACGGCGTCCAGGACGGCGTGGGCCTCGTCCACCCGGTTGACGTACGTGTGCAGCCGGTCCGTCGCGCCGAGGCCGGCGTAGTCGGTGACGACGACGGCGATGCCCTTGGCGAGCAGGCGGTAGACGGCCAGATCCTCGTAACCGACGGAAATGGTCTGCCCGTTGAGCTGGAGGGGGTGTTCGAGACCGAGGGAGGCGGCGCACTGGTCGCCCTGTCCCATGGTCCCGGGCGCCAGCGCGACCAGCGGCCGAGGGCCGGTGCCCGGCCAGGCGGCGGAGGGCTCGATGTACGCGCCCGTCACCGCCACGGGCCGGCCGTTGGAGTCGGTGGACTTGTACATCAGGCGGGTGGCTCTGCCGGGGAGCGGGCCGTCGAGGCCGGGCAGGCTCAGCGCGAGCGGCAGCGGCTCGCTGCGGACCAGCGCTCCGTTCGCGGCCGGAAGCGTCGCGGGCGGGTTGTAGAACGCGGGGATGGTGACGCCGCGGGAGACCACGGTGCCGCCGTCGGCGGCCAGCGCCGGGACGGTCGAGGCGCCGAGGCAGGCGGCGGCCGTGACGGCCACGGCGGCGAGACGTACGGGAGCGGGCATGCGAGACCTCCGGAGAAGAGGGAGGCCGAGCTTCAGGTGCGGCTCGGTGACCTGACGGACCGGTCGGATGGGACGCGGGCATGCGGAGGCGGTCGTCCCACCGTTGCTCCGATGCCACTCTTAGACGAAGTGTCAGGACGGTAGCGCCGTGAGGGTTACCGCGGGTAGCGGTAGGAAGGTTACGGTTCAGTAATATGCCGTCGCCGCTCTGCCGTTCTCTCCTGGAGGCCGCCGCACCCTCGGTGGAGGCACCGGGGGACCCGCTCAGACGGGCGTGACGCGTCCGTCGCGGACCTCGACGATCCGGTCGGCCACGCCGAGGTGGGTGCGGTCATGGGTGACCACGACGGTGGATGTGTTCCGGCGCCGGGTGAGGCGGGCGAGCAAGTCGACGACGGCGGCGCCGCGTTCGTGGTCGAGCGCGCTCGTGGGCTCGTCGACCAGCAGGACGGTCGGGTCGTTCATCAGGGCACGGGCGATGTTGACGCGCTGACGCTGACCGCCCGAGAGCTGGTGGGGGCGGCGATGCGCCTGGCCGCCCAGGCCCACCGCGTCCAACAGGTGCTCCGCCCGGTCCCGGGCCTTGCCGGGGGAGCGGCCGGCGAGGTGGGCCATGACCTGGAGCTGTTCCGCGGCGGTGAGGGAGGGCAGGAGGTGGGGCTGCTGGAACACGATGCCGACCTTGTGCCGGCGCAGGTCGGTGAGTTCGCCGCGGGTCATGCCGGTGGTGGGGGTTCCGTCGATGGTGACGGTCCCGGCGTCGGGGGTGACGAGGGTGGCGGCGACGGCCAGCAGACTGGACTTGCCGGACCCGGAAGGGCCGACCACGGCGGTCAGGCTCGCCCTGGGGACGTCCAGGGTGACGCGGTCGAGGGCGGTGAGGCGGCCCTCGCCGTCCGGGTAGGTGAGGGTGACGGCGGTCAGACGCAGGCTCATCGGGCGCTCCCCAGAGCGGTCAGCGGGTCGACGGAGGTGATCCGGCGGATGGACAGGGCGGACCCGAGCACGCCGAGCAGGACCGTCACCGCGGCCGGTACGAGAACGGTGGCGGGGGTCAGGACGAACGGCACCGTCGACCCGGCGACGAGGGCACCGACCCCGGCGGCGAGGCCGGTGCCGGCCAGCGTGCCGCCCACCAGGAGCACGACGGCCTGCCCGAGAGCGTCCTTCAGCAGGTGCGCGGTGGAGGCGCCGAGGGCCTTGAGCACGGCGACGTCGGCACCGCGCTGGATGGTCCAGACGGTGAAGAAGGCGCCGACCACCAGGGTGGAGATGACGAACAGGAAGCCGCGCATCAGCTGGAGCGAGCCGTTCTCCGAGGCGTAGGAGCCGATCGCGGACAGCGAGTCGTCCTTGCCGACCGTGGTGGTGCCGACGGCCCGGTCGGTGGCCCGCACATCGGTGCCGGAGCCGGTGGTCAGCGCGATCACGGTCGCGGTCGGACCGCCGCCGGCGCCGGCCGGGGGCGCCGCTTCACGCCACAGGTCGAGGCTGGTCCAGATGACCGGGACGTGGCTGAAGGAGGCGTCGCCGCGTACGGCGGCCACCTTCACCTTCTGCCCCGCCAGCGTGACGTCGTCCCCCCGCCGCACACCGAGGGCGTCGGCGGCCGGGACGGACAGCACCGCGGTGCGCGGCCCGATCCTGTCGCTGTCCGGGGCGAGCAGGGAGCCGGGGGTGACACCGAAGACGCCGACACCGGCGCTGCGGTCACCGGCGGTGGCGCGGGTGGTGGTGATGCCGAGCGGTTCGGCGCTGGTCACACCGGGCGTCCCGGCCCACCGCCGCCACTGCTGCTCGGTCACACTGGAGCCCGCGTACGACAGCTCCCGCCCGCCCCCGGACCCGCCGAAGGCGATCAGGTCGGCGGGCAGGCCGGTGATCGCGGAGATGTTCTGCCGGCTCAGCCCGGCGGTCAGCCCCGACAACAGCCCGACCAGCAGGGTGATGAGCACGACGACGGTTCCCATCAGGGCGAACCGCCCCTTGGCGAACCTCAGGTCTCTCCAGGCGACGAACACGGTTACGGCCTGTCCTTTGCGGTGGCGGAAGCGGAAGGCCTCCACCGTCGCCGACAGCCCCCTGCGCGCACCTCTGGCGGGGGAGAGCAGTCCACGGATCGCAAGGCGGCACCCGGGTTGTAACTTTCGATGGAGGCCGACAGCGGTCCGGCTTCCTTAGTCTGGAAGGACTGTGAACACCGCCGCCCCCGCTCTCACCCCGACCACCCGGGCCCTGACCTGGTGCCTGCACCTGCTGACCGTCGGTTTGCTCGCCCTGGTCGCCACCCGTGCCGTGGCCGACAGCAGCCCGCACGCCGTCCTGATCGTCGCCGTGACGGCGGTGTGCGCACTGCTGTACGCGGCCGGGCCGATGCTGCCCCGGGTGCGGCTGTCCCGGCGGGCGGCCGGCTGGTGGCTGGCCGCGGTGGGCGGCGCGTGGCTGGTGCTGCTGGTACTGACCGGCGATGCCGTGTGGGTGGCGTTCCCCCTGTACTTCCTCCAGCTCCACCTGCTGCCGCGCCGACCCGCGCTGCTCGCCGTGACCGCGACGGCGCTCGCCGCGGTCGTCGCTTTCGCCGCGCACCAGGGTTCCTTCAGCCCGGCCATGGCCATCGGCCCCGGCCTCGGGGCCGCGGTCGCGGTGGCCGTGGTGTGGGGGTACGAGGCCCTGTACCAGGAGAGCGAGCAGCGCAGACGGCTGATCGAGGAGCTCACCACCACCCGTGCCGAGCTGGCCCGGGCCGAGCACACGGCCGGTGTCCTGGCCGAACGCGAACGCCTCGCGCGCGAGATCCACGACACCCTCGCCCAGGGCCTGTCCAGCATCCAGTTGCTGCTGCACGCCGCCGAGCGCGCCCTTCCCGGACGGCCCGAACTGGCGGCCCGTCATGTGGTGGCGGCCCGGCAGGCCGCGCAGGACGACCTCGCCGAGGCCCGCCGCTTCGTCGCCGCCCTCACCCCACCCGCCCTGGACGGCACCACGCTGGCCGGCGCCCTGGAACGGCTGTGCGCCACCACCGATGCCCGCCACCCGCTGACCGCCCGCTTCCACCTCACCGGCGACCCGGCCCCCCTGCCGACCGAGCACGAGGTCGCCCTGCTGCGCATCGCCCAGTCCGCCCTCGGGAACACCGTCCGCCACGCCCGCGCCACGACGAGCGAGATCACCCTCGCCTACCGCGGTGACCAGGTCACCCTCACCGTCATCGACGACGGCATCGGGTTCGACCCAGCCCGCCCGACCGGGCCGGACCCCGAGGGCGGCGGCTTCGGGCTGGCCGCGATGCGTACCCGCACACACGCGCTGGGCGGGACTCTGACCGTCGAGTCGGACCCCGGCCAGGGCACGCTGCTGGCTGCTCGGTTGCCGCGGACCGGGCTCGGGGCGACGGAGACGGAGACGGAGACGGAGGCCGGGCTGGCAGTCGAGTGCGCGGTCGCGCCTGAGTCTCGGCCGGAGCCCGAGTCTGGGGCGGGGCAGCCCGAGCCCGAGTCTGGGGCGGTAACCGAAACCGGGGCCTGCCCGTGACCGCCGCCCCCATCCGGCTGCTGCTCGCCGACGACCACCCGGTGGTCCGCGCCGGACTGCGTGCCGTACTCGAGACCGAACCCGGCCTGCTGGTGGCGGCCGAGGCGGCCACCGCCGAAGACGCCGTCGAGCGGGCCGGCGCGGGCGACATCGACGTCGTACTCATGGACCTCCAGTTCGGCAAGGGCATGAACGGGGCCGAGGCCACCGCACGGATCACCGCACGGCCCGGCGCCCCACGCGTGCTGATCGTCACCACCTACGACTCCGACGCGGACACCCTGCCCGCCATCGAGGCCGGCGCGACCGGCTACCTCCTCAAGGACGCCCCGCCCGAGGACCTGGCCGCCGCCGTGCGCACCGCAGCCGCCGGACGCACCACGCTGGCGCCCGCCGTCGCGGAGCGGCTCATGAACCGGCTGCGCACGCCCGGCACCACGCTGACCCGGCGGGAGACGGAGGTCCTGGTGCTGGTCGCCGAGGGGCTGTCCAACCAGGCCATCGGCCGGCGCCTGCACCTCACCGAGGGAACGGTCAAGTCCCACCTGGCCCGCGTCTACACCAAGCTCGACGTCGACTCCCGTACGGCCGCCGTCGCGGCCGCCGCCCACCTCGGCCTCATCCGCCGCTGACCGACCCGCCGGAGGGAACCGTGCCCCGGGGCGGGCACGTGTCCTGAATACGGGCGTCAGGGGGACGACCGAGGGGCACGGGGGGCGACGATGCAGATCATCGAAGTGACCGGGTATGCCGTCAGATCCGCGGTGATCACCATGCGGCGGCGCGACAAGCCGCTCGAGTTCGTGGTCTTCCCGATGCTGCATGTCGCCTCGCCGACCTTCTACTCCCAGGTGCGCGGCAGGCTGAAAGAGTGCGACCTCATCGTGCTGGAGGGCATCAGGGGGAGGTCGGCCGGGGTGAGCGCCCTCACCCTCGCCTACCGGTTCGCCCCGCGCCGCAAGCGCAACGGCCTGGAGGAGCAGCGCTACGAGACGCTGATCCCGGACTCCGTACCGGTGATCAACCCGGACGTGACCGCGGCGGAGGCGATCGCGGACCTGAAGACCCTGCCGCGGTGGATGCATCTGCTCCTGCTGATCGCGGCTCCGGTGATGGGCCTGGTGTTCGCGCTGCGCGGTCCGCGCGCCTTCCTCGACGAGGACATGGCGGTCGACGACCTGCCGACCACGCTGCGGGCGGAATGGCTGGCAGACGATCCCATCGAACACGCCATGAGCGACCGGCGCGACGCACGGCTGCTCGCCGCGCTCGGCGAGATCTACGCCGAGCGCGGCGACGAGCCGATCCGGGTGGCCGTCGTGTACGGCGCCGGCCATGTCCCGGCGATCGTGGCGGGCCTGATGGAACGTCATGGCTACCGCCCCCGCGACGCGCAGTGGCTCACCGTCATGATCCCGGCGTAGGACGGGACGCCGGACGGGATCTTCGCCCGTCCCCGTGTTCAGGCCTGGCGCGTTGCGCGCCGCGCCTCCGCCACCAGTTCGCGGGGCAGTCCCTCCGCCGCGCACGCGTGGTCGATCAGGAGGGCGCGGTAGCCGGGGCTCGGGACCTGCGGCGCGAGTGCGATCAGCGCGCGGAGATCGTCGGACGAGCCGGACCGGCGGGTGCGGTAGGCGGCAGCCGCGGCGCGCAGGGAGGCTTCGCCGGGCGCGTGGGCCAGACCCTGCTCGGCCTGGGCGGCGGCCCCGGCGAAGTCGCCTTGCTCGGCACGTACGTCGGCGAGGTCCAGATGGACCGACCAGTTGTCGGGTTCCAGGGCCAGCGCCCGTTCGAAGGCGGTCGCGGCCTGGTCCAAACGGCCCATCACCCGCCAGGTGGCTGCTCGCGCGACCTCGGTCCACATGGCGGGTTCGAGGGCACGGTCGCACACGGCGAAGGCCAGGTCGTAGCGGCCGCAGGCCCGCGGCAGCCGGGCCATGGAGGCCAGGGACTCCGGTACGGGACTGCGTGCCGAGACGACGTCGATGGCTCGGAACCAGGGGGTGAACCGCTCGCGCATGGCGTCGGAGTCGAGGTCGTGGCCGTAGTCCAAGGTCCGCAGACACGCCTCCGCCATGGCCTCGGCACGCACGGCGCCGAGCAGCTGGGCATCGCCGAACCACGGGGCGGCGCCCCACGCGACGTCGGGGCGCGCGCCGGTGGCCGAGCCGAGCGCCATCACCGCGTCGTCCATCTCCCCGTCGAGGAAGAAGAAGTACGCCTGCGCCACCACGGCGCTCAGGGAGGAGTCCCGCCGGACATCCTCTTCGAGCTCCGAGCGCCGGTCCCGCCACAGCTCGGCGAGGGCCGCGTACGGCTCCGGGGCGTCCGGCGCCGAGGCGACCGCGCCGACCAGGAACCTCACGGCACCGGCCGGGCTTCCGCCGCAGTGCGCCATCACGCCGGCGAGCGTGACCCCCACCGCCACTGACTTGTTCGACATCGGCAGAGAATATCCAGGCCCGAGGGACGGGTGGGACATCGGACGTCGACGCCGCCGACGAACGCGGCGAACAGGCCCTCCCCAGAAGGGCGCGGAAGCCCGCCCGCCGGATTCGTGACCTGAGCGTTACCTGTACCTGAGGGCGTAGATCCTTCACCGCGGGGCACTTGGTGTCTGCCGGGCGGCACGGGGTGTCGGGCGGCGGTGTCAGAGGGCTACAGGTGAAGAGGGGACTCGCGATGATCCTTCCGGCTGAGAGAGAACTGCGGACCGCGCTGGCGCGTTTCGCCGAGGCCCGCATCGAGTACGACGCGTCGGGCGGCAGGCGGTGCGGCCGCGCGCTGGAGGACGCCACGTACACCCTCTGCGTACTGACCGGCGCCCGCACCGCCGACGAGGCCCTGGCCGCGGCGGACGCGCTGCTGCTGCGGTACGGCGCGCGCGCCGAGAGCGCCGCGCACGAGGACAGGACACTGGCGGCCTGACCGCCCGGGGGCGAGTCGTCCGGTGGGTGGGAATACCGGACGACTCGGTCTAGGTTCATCCCGGGAGCCGGCCGCATCTTCGCCGTCCGGCCACATCGCGGAAGGACCGAACCTCATGCGCTACGCCGTTCTCGGCACCGGCATCGTCGGCCGTACGATCGCCGCCAAGCTCGCGTCACTCGGCCATGAGGTGGTCATCGGAACCCGTGACCCGCAGGCCACCCTCGCCCGCACCGACCCCGACGGCATGGGCAACCCGCCGTACGCCGTCTGGCAGGCCGACCACGCCGACGTGCTGCTGAAGCCGTTCGCGGAGGCCGCCGCCCTCGGCGAGACGATCGTCAACACCACCGCCGGTACCGCCGCCCTGACGGCCCTGGACGCGGCGGGCAGCGCGAACCTGGCGGGCAAGGTCGTCATCGACGTCGCCAACCCGCTGGACTTCTCCGCCGGTATGCCGCCCACGCTCGACCCCGTCAACACCGACAGCCTCGGCGAGCAGATCCAGCGCGCCTTCCCCGAGGCGAAGGTCGTCAAGACCCTCAACACCATGACCTGCGCGGTCATGGTCGAGCCCACGCGTGTGGCCGGGGAACACAACGTGTTCGTCTCCGGCGCGGACACCGGCGCCAAGAAGCAGGTCACCGAGCTGCTGGTGTCCTTCGGCTGGCCCGAGCACAGTGTCATCGACCTCGGCGGCATCGAGACCGCCCGCGGCACCGAGATGCTGCTGCCGATCTGGCTGCGCCTGATGGGCACGCTCGGCCACGCCGACTTCAACTTCCACATCCAGGGCGCCCGTTAGCACGGGCCACGTCCCGGTCCTCAGGTGAGTTCCAGCAGCCCGCGACGCATGGCTTCGGACACCGCGGCCGCTCTGTTGTCCACGCCGAGCTTGCGGTAGATCCGGATCAGGTGGGTCTTGATCGTCGCCTCGCTCAGATGCAGGGACAGCGCGATGGAGCGGTTGCTGTGCCCGTCGGCCATCAGCCGGACGACCTCCGTCTCACGCCGCGTCAGTTCCGCCGCGGGGCTGACGACTTGGCCGACCAGATGGCCGACCAGCTCGGCCGCGAGCCCGATGCCGCCCGCACCGGCGCTGCGCACGGCACGGAAGAGCTCGTCGGGCGGACCGGCCTTGAGGACGTAACCGCGGGCCCCGGCCTCCAACGCCCGTACGACGTCGGCGCGTCCGGAATAGCTGGTGAGCATCACCACCGGCAGCCCCGGCGCCGCCGACGCCAGTCGGCGTACCGCTTCCACGCCGTCCATGCCGCCGTCGCCGTGGGCGAAGCGGAGGTCCATCAGGACGACGTCCGGCCTCAGTTCGAGCGCGAGCCGGACCGCCTGTTCCCCACTGTGCGCCTCCGCGACGACGTCGAGGTCCGCGGCGCCCTCCAGCAGGGCCCGTAGCCCCGCGCGGACGACCGCGTGGTCGTCGGCGATCAGCAGACGCAGCGGGGCGGGTGTCATCGGGGGACCGCCGAGGTGAGCGGCTGGGCCGTGACGGCGGCCGGGCGGTGGCGGGTGGGCACGGTGGCGCGGACCCGGGTGCCGCGGCCGGGCCGGCTCTCGACGGCGAGGTCACCCCCGTGCTCCCGCAGCCGGGCGCGGGCCGAGGGGAGACCGAGACCGCGGCCGGACCCGGACGGCGTACCGGTGTCGGCCGGCGCGAAGCCGACGCCGTCGTCCCGCACGTCCAGCTCGACGCGGTCCGGATGATGGCGCAGTGTCACCAGCAGCCGACTGGCATGGGCGTGCTCACGGGCGTTCGCGACCATGCTGTGCGCCACGCGGAACACGGTGGTCGCCGTCTCCTCGTCCAGCTCGGGACGCCGGCTGCCCACGGTGCGGAACTCCACGTCGGCCGCGGCTCCCTCCAACTGGGCGCGGGCGCACAGCAGTCGCAGCGAGTCCTCGAGTCCGGCCTGCGTGACCGGGGCGGGGGTGAGGTCCCGGATGATCCGCCGGGTCTCCACGAGGCCGACGTCCAGCCCCTCGACGACCGCGCGCACCCGGGTGTGCGCCACGTCGGGTCGCTCGTGCCAGTCGCGCTCGGCCGCCCGCAGCAGCATCAGGCTGCCGGACAGCTCCTGGGCGAGCGTGTCGTGCAGGTCCCGGGCGATGCGCGCGCGTTCCTCCAGGACACCCGTGCGGTGCCTCTCCTCGGCCAGCGAGTCCCGTGTGCCGCGCAGCTCCTCCACCAGCCGCTGCCGCTCCGCAAGGGTCCGCTGCAACGTCCGGTGCACGGCGACCGTGCCCCAGACCGCGGCGACCGGGACGAGTACCAGCTCCGGGTCGAATCCCCCGGCGTCGCGGGTGAGCTGGCCGAGCAGGACGACAGTGATCGCCAGCACGGCGACCGCGACGGACCTGGGACCGAGCGTGCGCAGCGCGACCACGGCCAGCGGCACGGCACACCACACGTAGGAGCCCGTGAACGGCGGCGGGGCGAGAAAGACGAGGGTCGCCCACTCCCCGACGAGCAGGGCGACCCAGAGCGCACGGCCGCGCGGACCCAGCACCGTCCACGACGCCAGGCCGACCGCGTACGTCACCGCGAGCAGCCCGCTGATCGTCACGATCTCCCAGCACAGCGGGATGTTCAGCCGGACCAGTCGGATCAGCGCGACCCCGACGACGAGGAAGAACACCAGGTGTGGCAGCTGCCGCGCGGCGACACGAGTGAGGCGGCCCGACATGCGAGCGGGCACGGCGTCCAGGTCGGACAACGGCTTACCCCCTGGACGAATGATCCACCGGGACAGGGAGGCCGAGTTTATCCGCTGCCTGTAGGGCTGATGTGAAGAGCGGTGCCGCCCCTGCACCGAGCTGGGGCGGCACCGCCTCGTGTCAGGCCCCGGGGTGAAGGCCGAGCCAGCCGGGGGTGGGATCGCCCTTGACCTCGCCGAAGTACAGGGCGAAGGTCTGCTTCCAGCGCTCCACCGCGGCGCGGTCGGCCATGAAGCGGGGGAAGCCGTCCACATGGGCCTCGGGGTACTCCCAGATCGGCTTCAGCCCGGCCGGGGGAGCGATGTCGGTGCGCACCGACCAGCCGTTGAAGGAGCCCTTCTGCCGCTCGGTCGACAGCAGCCAGTTGAGGAACAGCTTGGCCGCCGTCGTGTTCCTGGCCTCCTTGAGGATGGCCACGCGCTGGCCCCAGCCCATGAAGGGGTGCCCGTCCGTGATCACGGACTGCACGGGGGACGAGGGGGAGGGCAGCGCCGAGCCCGAGGTACCGATGCCGATCGCCTTCTGCCCCAAGCGGACCGCGTCGCCGGGGGAGTTGCTGCCGCGGGCGAACCGCACGTCCTGGGCGGCGAGCCTGGCCACCCACTCCCAGCCGTACTGCCGGGCGTAGAGGCTGTAGAGGTAGAGGACGGCGTCGTCGTCGTGCGGGTACGACGAGGCGATCTGGCCCTTCCACTTCGGGTCGACCAGGTCCAGCGGGCTGCGCGGGGCGTCGGAGCCGACCGCGGCGGTGCCGTACAGGAAGCTGAAGGCGATCACGCCGCCGGCCACCCACGCGCCCTGGGGGTCCTTGAAGGCGTCGTACACCTTCGAGAAGCCGGACGGCTTGTAGTGCAGCAGCCGGCCCTGCTCCTTCCAGCGGACGAAGTCCTGCACCGTCTGCAGCTGTACGACGTCGGGTACGAGGGTGTCGGTGGCGAACTGGTTGTCCACCCGGACGTCGTGGTACTTGCTGTAGTCGACGACGAGCGTCAGGTCGATGTCGGGGAAGCGGGCCTTGAACGCGGCCTTGGTGCCGTCCTGTTGGGTCGGGGTGTCGCCGCCCGCGTAGATGACCAGCTTCCCGCCCTCGGCCAGCGCGGCCTGGTACAACTCGTCCAGCGTCCGGGTCTCCTCGGGCCCGGTCCGCTGCCGGGACGCCGTGGGAGTGGCCGCCGCCGGGACCGCCGAGGCGCCGAACACGCCCGCACCGAGGGCGGCGCCGGCGCCGACGGACAGGACACGCCTTCTGCTGGGAAGAGTGGACATGCGAAGGGGACCTCTCTGATCGGGGGGTGGGAGCCCGGGCGCCACGGGCCATGGTCAGTCTGCTGTCGGCGGCCCGGGTTCCGCGTCGTCCGTTCGGAGAGAGGAGAAGTCCGAGGGGTGGAAGCCGCGTTCAACCGATCGGTTGAACGCGGGCACCGGATCCGCTCAGAACCAGTGCAGGCAGTGCGGGAGTTGGTCGCCGCGGAACAGGGCGTCGGCGAGCGGGGCCGCGTCGGCATGGTGGGCCCGGATGTGTCCGGCATGGACGAGCGTGCTCGGGGCGGTGCCGCCGAGATAGATCGAGCCCAGATCGCGGACGTCCAGGGAGAGGTCGGGCGCCCGGTCCGTCGGAACGCAGTCGGCCTTGCCCCCGGAGACGGTCAGCAGCCAGCGGCCCCGCTCCGCGAGGAACGGGTCCTCGACGTCGAGGACGAGCTCGCCGTCCGTGAACCAGCCGCGCGCGGTCAGCGCACGCGGGACGTCCAGCAGCCGCACCCACAACCAGTCCGTGTCGCCGCCCGCCTCGCCGGCGCGGAAGTCCGCGAGCTGCCAGCGCAGCGGATGCTGGGGCGGGACGTGCTGGAACACCACCTTGCCGACCAGGTCGTGGCCGAGCAGGAACCGGGCCAGGGCGGTGAAGACGGCGCTGTCGGCGGTGATGGTCTCGTCGACCTTCAGAGTCTCGTGCTCGCCGAGCGAGTAGCTGGCGTATCCGTCCGGTACGCCGTCGGCGTCGCGGTGAACGGCGATGTAGCGGGGTGCCGGTGCGATCGGCGGCTGTCCGGCGCGCAGGGCCCACCAGCGGTGCGGGCGCGACAGTGCGCCGGGCTGGGCGCGGCGATACCGGTCGTAGACCTCTTCCAGGAGCTCGCCGCACTCGGCGCGCCGCAGCACCTCGACCGAGCCGGTGTCGGCTGCTCGGCCCGCCCGGGGAGCGCTGAGCTGGGCCTGCCGGCGCGGCACCGTCAGCCGCCCCGTGTAGGTGGCCGGCCCGTAGCCGAACCTGCCGTAGATCGTGGCCTCGGAGGCCAGTAGCACCGACAGGAACTCCCCGCGGTCCCGGAACTCGGCGAGCTGATGGCGCATCATCGCGCTGAGCACGCCCTGGCGCCGGTGCGAGGGCAGCACGCCGACGGCCGTGACGCCCGGGGCCGAGGCCAAGGTCGCACCGGGCAGGGTGAGTTCGAAGGGGTACGAGGCGGCGGTGCCCACGGGCCGCCCGTCCGCCGTCAGGGCGAGCAGACAGCGGTCCGTCTCGAGCGCCGACCACCACAGCCCGCCGCCGTCGACCGGGGTCTCGGGGAAGCGCCCGAACGCGGCATGGACCGTGTCGACGAAGACCTCCAGGTCCTCGTCGGTCGTGGAACGTATCTCCATTGCTGCCGCCGCCTCCTCGAAGTGCACGGCACCACGATGCGCGGTGCCTCGCACAGTGCAGCGACGTCGCGTGACGGGATCAAGCGAATTACGGCCGGTCGCGGCGGATCCGGCCCGTTCCGGCCCGTCGGCGCGTCACTGATCATCAAGATCCGCCTGCCGGGCCTGGAACTCCTCGAACGCCATCTTCCGCGCGGGGTCCTGACACACCGGGGGTCCGGAGCCGTTCACAGCGCGGCGCCCGTCTCCTTGGCCAGTGCCTCCAGGAGGCGGTCCTGGAACGCTTCGTCGTGGACCGCCGCGTGCGGCTGCACGCGTTCGCGGTGGTACCAGTACCCGCCCGTGGTCAGGGCCTCGGGGTCGTCGCCGGCGGCGAGCCACTCCTGGGTTCGATGGCCGAGTTCCAGGTCGTCCGGCGCGCTGGGCCCGCCCATCCTGGTCGGCACCCATCCGGGGTCGACGGCGTTGCTCACCACGTCCGGGCGCAGCCGGGCGACCGCGGCGGCGAGCGCGGTGACGAACAGCTTGCTGTCGGAGTACGACCCCGCCCTCCTCCCCGACCAGTCGACCCCGTCGAGCGAGGGCCGCCCGCCGAAGTGCGAGTTGCTGCTCAGGTACACCAGGCGGCGGGGGCTGGGAAGCAACGCCGTGAGCAGGTACGGCGCGATGATGTTGACCGGCATGACCGCGGGCCCGCTCCAGACGCCCGCGTTGTGGATGACGGCGTCGAGCGGCTCCGCGTCGTTCAGCTCGGCCGCGATCCGCCGTACGGCGTCACGTTCGGTGAAGTCGCCCACGACGAGGTGCGCACCGCGGTCGAGCAGCGGGGCGAGGCCCGCGAGGCGCTTCTCGTTCCGGGCGTGCACCACCACGTCGTGCCCCGCGGACAACAGCGCGTCCGCCGCGGCGCGTCCCAGGCCGTCGCCGGACCCGGTCACCAGAATCCGGCTCACGACCCCACCACCTCCGTGCCCTGCCGGTCGGCGTGCGCCTCGCAGGGACGATGGGCGACTGCTCCTCGCATAGCGGTGTTTCCTTCCGTTCAGGCTCAGCGGGCGTGCTCCGTGTCCGCTCAGGCTACGAAGACCACGGGCCCCGCACGACCGCGAGCCGACCGGCCTGACCCTCACCGCACCGAGCGCCGCCCCCGGCACACCCGACCACCCAGGTACCGCGGTGTCCGGTTTTCGCCGGTCCGGGATAAATGCCTGGACTGAGTGCCTCCCCTGACGGGACACTGCCGACTTCCAAACACCGGGAGCGTGATGGGGACAACAGACACACAGGGGCCGACGCCGGGAAGGAGCGCCGTCCTTCTGGCGCTGCGCCGCTACGGCAGGGAACTGATGCGACTACGACGACTGGCGCTGCCCGCGCTGCTGCTGCCGGCTCTCGGCAACATCGGCACCCGCTACGTCGCCCCTCTGCTGATCGCCAAGCTGGCAGGTCAGGCCTCCGGCGAGGGCGGTCTCACCCTCGGCTCGGCGCTGCCGTACGTACTGGGCTTCGGCGCGGCGCTGCTGCTCGCCGAGATCGTGTGGCGGATCGGGCAGCACTGCCTGAACCGGGTGGACGCCCTCGGCATGGAGCACCTGTACGTAAGCGGCATGGACGAACTCCTCGCCAAGGACGCGGCGTTCTTCCACGACAACTTCGCCGGCTCCCTGACCAAGCGGGTGCTGAGCTTCGGCAAGCGCTTCGAGGACTTCGTCGACACCGTGACGTACCGGATCGTGGGCAGTCTCGTCCCGCTGGTGTTCGGTGCCGTGGTGCTGTGGAGCTACGAACCGATGCTCGTCGTCGGCCTGTTCGTGATGATCGCGCTGACCGTGGTGGCCGCGACGCCCCTGATCCGGCGGCGGCAGAGGCTCGTCAACGACCGTGAGGCGGCGCTCGCGCGGGTCTCCGGCCATGTCGCCGACAGCCTGATGAACATGGAGACCATCCGGGCGTTCGCCGCCGAGCGCCGGGAGGCCGACGAACACCGCAGCCGTGTCGCCGACTCCCGGCGTCTGACACTGAGGTCGTGGGACTACGGCAACCTGCGCGTCGACACCCTGATCGCCCCGATGTCCGTGCTGACCAACGTGCTGGGCCTGGTGGTCGCGATCGCCCTCGGCGGCCCGGGCCAGGGCGTGGAGGAGATCGTGGTCGCCTTCACGTACTACTCCAACGCGACCCAGATCATGTTCGAGTTCAACCAGATCTACCGGCGTCTGGAAAGCTCGATGACCGAGGCCGCGCAGTTCACGGAACTGCTGCTGGACCCGCCGACCGTGCTCGACCCGGCGGAACCGGAGCCGCTCGCCCCGTGCGGCACCGGCATCCGCTTCGAGGCGGTGACCTTCGCCCACGCCGGCGCGAAGCCGATCTTCCGGGGACTGGACCTGGACGTGCCCGCGGGCGCCCGGATCGGTCTGGTCGGCAGGTCCGGCGGCGGCAAGACCACCCTCACCCGGCTCCTGCTGCGGATGTCGGACATCAACGACGGACGCATCGTCATCGGCGGTCAGGACATCAGCCGGCTCCGCCAGACCGACCTGCGCTCACTGATCGCGTACGTCCCGCAGGAACCCGCCATGTTCCACCGCAGCCTGCGCGACAACATCGCCTTCGCCCGGCCCGGCGCCACCGCCGAGGAGATCCACGCGGCGGCCGCTGCCGCGCACGTCACCGAGTTCGCCGAGCAACTCCCCGACGGCTTCGACACCTTGGTGGGCGAGCGGGGAGTGAAACTCTCGGGCGGCCAGCGCCAGCGCGTCGCCCTCGCCAGGGCCATCCTGCGCGACGCCCCGATCCTGCTGCTCGACGAGGCGACCAGCGCACTGGACTCGGAGAGCGAGATCCTCGTCCAGGACGCGCTGTGGCGGTTGATGGACGGACGTACGGCGCTGGTCGTCGCCCATCGCCTGAGCACCGTCGCCGGCATGGACCGTCTCGTCGTGCTCGACCGCGGGACCGTCGTCGAGCAGGGCTCCCACGAGGAACTGCTCGCGACGAACGGTGCCTACGCCAAGCTGTGGCAGCACCAGTCGGGCGGTTTCCTCGGCGAGAGCGCGGAGTCGGATCCCGAGCGCGCGATGCCCGGAGCCGGCCTCGGCGGACTGCCCGGACCGGCCGGCCCGCCGCCGGACGAGGACCGCAGGACCCCACCGCACGCCCGCACGACCACCGGCTCCTGAAGACGACTCCCTCCGTCCCTCCGTCTCCGGTCCGCTAGACCGTGACGACGATCTTCCCGGAGCGCGGGCCCGTCTCGAGATGGCGGTGTGCGGCCACGACGTCGTCGAGGGCGAACACCTTGTCGACGGCGGGCCGCAGCGCACCGAGTCGCACACCGGCGCCCAGGAAGGCCGCCATGCGTTTCACCACGGTGGCGTCGAGGGTGTGCTCGAAGCTCCGGTAACTGAAGATCCTCAGCGGTGTGCCGGTCGGGAACGGGGTGGGCCGAGGGTCCAGGAAGCCCGCGGCGACCAGCGTTCCGCCGGGGCGGGCCGCCTTCAGGAGCTCCTGCTGGCCGGGGCCCATGACCACGTCGAGGACGATGTCGGCGCCGGCCCCGTCGGTGTGGCGGTGGACGGCTTCGGCGACGTCCTCCTGGTCGGTGGCGATGACGGCGGCGGCACCGGCGGCGAGGAGTTCGTCCTTGCGTGCGGTGTGCCGGGTGAGGGCGAGGGGGACGGCGCCGATCTGGCGGGCGATCTGCATCGCCGCCCGGCCGACACCGCCGGACGCGGCGGTGACGAGGACGTGGTCGCCGGGCCGTACGCCCGCCTTCTCGACGAGCGCGCCGTAGGCGGTGGAGTACGCGACCCACACAGCCGCCGCCTCCGTGACGCCGAGCCCGGCCGGGCGGGGGACGACCTGGCTCGCGGGGAGCGTGGTGTAGCCGGCGTAACTGCCCCGGGTACTCGCGTCCGGGAGGGCCGCGAGGATGACGGGATCGCCGATCTTCAGCCCGGCGGTGTCGGGGCCCAACGCGTCGACGACGCCGGTTCCTTCGACGCCGAGACGGGCGTGGGGCAGGGGGACGGTCGCGGGCGAGGTGCCCGAGCGCATCATCTGGTCGAGCGGGTTGACGGCGAACGCCTCGATCCTGACGCGCACCTCGCCGGCGGCGGGCTCGACGACCGGCTCCTCGACGATGTGCATGACCTCCGGACCGCCGAACTCGTCGAACACGACGACTCGTTGCATGGTGGATCCTCCGCATCTGGCGCTGGTTTCGTTGCTCGCGGACGACGTTACGAAGCCGTCGGTTACCTCCTGGTACCTTCGATTCCCATGCAGAACGTGGCCGGCCCCTCCTTCCTCGCCGACTGCCCCACGCGCCTGGCGGTCGAGATCATCTCCGACAAGTGGGCCGTGCTCGTGATCTACGGACTCAGCGGCGGGCCCCGCAGACACGGCGAGCTCGTCGACCTCATCGGCGGCATCTCCCGCAAGGTCCTCACCCAGACACTGCGCCGACTCCAGCGATACGGCCTGCTCGAACGGCACGCCGAAGCACCGCGGCACGTCGAGTACCGCCTCACCGACCTCGGCCGGACCCTCGTCGAGCCCATCGAGGTCCTGACGGTCTGGGCGAGGGACAACGGCGAGGCCATCACCGCCTTCCAGGAGACGGCCGAAGCCACCACCGAGGCCGAGGGACGAACCGGCTGACGGTACGAGCGCACGCTGATATTGGCTTGCGCACCGCCGTCACCTGCGCGAACGTCGCCTGACACCTGACGAAGGCAGTGAAGATGACCACGCAGACCCACGCCGTCGACCACGAACTCATCGAGGCCGCCGCGCGGATCGCCCGCACGCGCTGCCGGGGCGACAACCACACCATGGCAGCCGCGGCCCGCGCCGCGGACGGCCGGATCGTCACCGCGGTCAACGCCTACCACTTCACCGGCGGACCCTGCGCCGAACTGGTCGTCATCGGTACGGCGGCTGCCCAGGGCGCCTACGACCTGGACACGATCGTCGCCGTGGGCGACCGGGACCGCGGAGTGGTTCCCCCGTGCGGCCGCTGCCGCCAGGTCCTCTTCGACTACTTCCCCACCCTCGAGGTGATCGTCGGCAACGGCGACCACGTCCGAACCGTCCCGGTCGCCGACCTGCTGCCGGAAACCTACGTCTGGTCCGACCACCAGCTCGACACCGAGTAGCCACGGCATCCACCTGCCAGGTCGTTCTACGACCTTCACCGCGTTCGTCAGCGAACGCGCTCGACGAGGCTATGCGTCCGGGTGGGTGCCCGGAGGTGGGCCGAGGATCTCGATGTGGTGGCGGGCCGCGGTGTGGCCGAGGGCCGCGGGGTCGAGCGGGGCCGGGTCGGGGAGCCGGCGCTCGTGCGCCGGGGCGCCCGCTTCCGCGGCGAAATCCTCGAACCCGGACGGTGTGGTGATCTGCAGGCAGCGCAGGGGTTCCCCGGAGCCGACCACGAACGTGTGGGGCAGCCCCCTGGGCAGGAGTACGAAGTCCCCCGGGGCGGCGGCGAGTTCCTGCCCGTCACACAGGAAGCGGGCGGTGCCCGACAGGACGTAGAACATCTCGTCCTCCTCCAGGTGACGGTGCAGGGGCGGCGCGAAGCCGGCCGGGTTGAGGAATTCCGCCACGGTGAGGCGGCCCCGGGTCTGCGCTCCCGCGGCCTTGACGGTGACGAGGTTGCCGAGGAACCACAGGGCCTCGCCCTCGGCGTTCGCGAGGACGTAGGGATGGTTGACGGAGGGCATGGCCGCCTCCCAGTTGGATAGACCAACGTCTAGTGAATATGACGGTAGTATGTCGGTTTATGGGCGTCAATAGGGGTGTGGCCGGTGGCGGGCGGCGTCGGTACGACTCGCCGCTGCGCGAGGAGCGCGCCCGGCAGACCCGGCAGGCGATCGTCACGGCGGCGAGTCGGCTCTTCGTCGCCCGTGGCTACGCGGCCACCTCCTTCGCCGACATCGCCACGGAGGCCACGGTGGCGCGCCCGACCGTCTTCGCCGCCTTCGGCTCCAAGGCCGCGTTGCTTCGCGAGGTGGTGGACCAGGCGCTGGCGGGCGACGACGAGCCCGTGCCGGTCGCCGAGCGCGCATGGTTCCGGCCGGTGTGGGAGGGGCGGACGCCGCGCGCGGTGCTCGAGGCCTATGCCGGGGTCTGCCGCGTCATCGGCGGGCGCGCCGCGGAAGTCTTCGAGGTGGTCCGTCGGGCGGCCGACGAAGGTCCCGAGTTGGCCGACCTGTGGGGGACGATGCAGCGCAACCGGCGCGCCGGAGCCACGATGGTGATCGACCACATCGAGGGGCTCGCACCCGGACCGCCCGGACTCGATCACGAGCGCGCCGTGGACGTCGTATGGGTGTTCAACGATCCTTCCCACTACCGGTCCCTGGTGCGAGGGTGCGGCTGGAGCGAGCAGGAGTACACCGCCTGGATCGCCGACCAGATGCACCACGGCCTCGGCCTGGACGCCGCTTGTGAGTGAAGCGGTGCGTGGGGGGGCGAGCCGCTGCTCCAGCTTCGCGAGCACCTGCTAGTCGGTCAGCCACCGGATCGCCTCGAACTCGCCTTGGTCGTAGGAGGTGATGGTGTCGGCGGCGGCGCTGAGGACGTACCAGAGCGAGACGTCGTTGTGGCTCCTCTGCCCCCGGGTTCGCGGTCTTTCAGGGGGGGCGCGTTCCAGGTCGTCCCCGGGGAGGGCACTGACAAGCACGGCCGCGGGCCGCTACTTCGCTCCGGTGGGGGCGTCGAAGAGGCGGAGCTCGTCGGCGTCGGGTGCTTGGAAGACGTTCACGTACTTCTCCAGCAGCTCGTGGCTGATCGGGACGGTCCCGGGCGCCTCCTTCCGGTTGCGGGCTTCGAGGCGGCGGTGCAGCTCGTCCATCGGTACGGCGAGGTAGTGGAGCTCGACGGGAACGCCGAGTGCGCGCGCCGCCACACGCTTCTCGTCCCGCTCAGCGCGGCCCCAGAAGCCGAACTCCAGGATCACCGTCTGCCCGAGCCTCAGCAGGTCCTGGGTGTGGTGCCAGAAGCGCCGCTCAAGGCGGTCGCGTGCGGGTTCGTCGAACAGGTCGACACCGAGGGCGGCCAACCACTCGTCCGGGCACAGACGCACCGCCGGGATCTCTTCGGCCAGCCTCTTGGCCAGCGTCGTCTTCCCGGAACCGGGGAGTCCGCACAGCAGGATCAGCCGGGGCTCGGGGCTCGTATCCATCAGGCCTCTCCGAAGCGGCGCGCCAAGGTCGTTCCGCATGCTCGCGCAAACGTGCCGTCTGTGGGAAACGGATTCCGTGCGGGCGGGAACCGGGACCTGGTGGGGAGGCGTCCACCCCGGCATGCAAGATCGATACCTGTATCTCGCTCGCCATGGCGAGGCCACACCCGACGAGAACGAGCTGACCTCGGCCGGCCGACGGCAGGCGGAGCTGCTGGGCAAGCGCCTGCACGGCGTACCGCTGACCGCCGTACACCATGGCCCGTTGCCCCGTGCGGCGCAGACGGCTCGGCTGGTGGGGGAGCAGTTGGGTGAGATGCCGCTGCGGGAGTCCCGGGCGGCCGGCGACTATGTGCCGTACGTCCCCCAGCGCGATGAGCTGCCCTCGGCGTTCGCAGACGCGATGGTGGCGCGCTTCGCGTGGGTGACGGCCGAGGAGCGTGTGAGTGGCGCGGAGCTGGCCCGCCAGGCGGTGTCGGACTTCACCGGTCCGGTCGCTGAGGGAGACGCGCCACGGCACGAGCTGGTCGTCACCCACGCGTTTCTGATCGCCTGGCTGGTGCGCGCCGCGATGGACGCCCCGGCCTGGCGTTGGACGGGGATCAACGCCGGCAATGCCGCGCTCACCGTCATCCGTTATGCCCCGGACCGGCCGGCTGGTGTCCTGGTCCTCAACGACATGAGTCACCTCCCGGAAGACCTGCGCTGGACCGGCTTCCCGCCCCCGCTCCGGGCGCCTTGCTGAGGCCGAAGCGGCAACTGCCGTACGGGCCCGCCGTGATGCCGCCGAAGTTCATTGGCCCGGTTTCATAGTTGTTGCTCTCTGGAGATGATCCGCTTCGCCGTGTAGCGTCAGTCCCGGCTGTCGTGGTTCGCAGTACCTGCCCGCGCTTTGGCGTGGGCGTTTTGCTGTGCAGTGCTGGACCAGGACGATCACCTCCAGGGCCGCGCGGCGCGGTTCCTGTACGTCTACGGAAAGGCATCAACATGGCCAGCGGAACCGTGAAGTGGTTCAACTCGGAGAAGGGGTTCGGCTTCATCGCCCAGGACGGCGGCGGTCCGGACGTCTTCGCGCACTACTCCAACATCAACGCCTCCGGCTTCCGTGAGCTCCAGGAGGGCCAGGCGGTGACCTTCGACATCACCCAGGGCCAGAAGGGCCCGCAGGCGGAGAACATCACCCCCGCCTGACCCTGGCCCGCTCGGGCAACGGGATCGCGAGAGTGATCGGGTGCGCCGCCACGCAGTCCAGTTCGCGTGGCGGCGCACTTTTTCGTTCGTGTCGAACGGGCGCGGGGCAGGAACCGGAAGGGCTCAGGCGGTTCCGTCAGGCGCGGCCGAACCAGCGGCGCCTCGCCCGCGGTTGCTGCGCCGAGTCGCTCGCCGGGAGCGCCGACGGGTCGTCGTACTCGCGGGATGTCACCCGGACCTGGCCCGACGCGGCGTCCTGGCGGACCGTGTCCAGGCCCAGGCGGTCCAGGTGGGCGATCGCGTCGGCGTGGGTGGTGGTGTGGAGGGCGAGCATGCCGACCTTCGGGTGCTCCTGGCCGAGCCGCACCTCTTCGCCCAGCAGCACCTGCATCAGGCGGTCGGCAGCGGCCGAGGGCAGCTCCTCGTCGACGGCGACGTGCAGCAGCAGGTGTTCCTCGCCGCCGACCCGCCACCGGACGTGCGCCACCCACACCGAGCGGACGGCGGGAAACTCACGGATCCGCCGGGCCAGTGCGTCCCGCAGGGCGACCGCCACCGGGTCGGTGGACCGGCTGAGCTCCATCTCCGCTCCGGGCCCGTGGGTCGCCCAGTCCCGCAGCGCCTGCTCGGGAAAGATCGCCTGCCCGTTCCCGGAGCGCACCCCGAGCACCGCGACGCCGGTCTTCTCCAGGATGTCCCTCAGTCGCGTCGCGTCGCAGTGGACCATTCCCGCAGCCGTGGGCAGCAGCTGCGCGCCGAGGCCCGCATCGGTGAACCCGAGCAGGGTGGGCGGCTGGTCGTCGTAGGGGAGGAACACCACCGATCCGGTCTCGGTGACGGGGACGAACACCCCGCCCTCGAACAGCGCGGAGAGCACCGCCTCCGGCGCGGGCTCGTGCCCCTCCGAGCGACGGTCGAGCAGGTCGGCGAGACGTACGTTCGCATCCTCGATCACGTGTCCAGCGTAGTGTCCGACGCTGTCGGCGGACCGGCCCGAAGGGCGCGGACGCCGCGGGCGAGCCGCCCCTGTCACTGCCGCATCAGCCACGCGATCCGGTCGAGGGAGGCGGCGTGGTAGGCCACCAGAACGACCGTGAGCGCCAGGGCGGGGGTGTGGGCCCCCGCCGCGTAGAGGGCTGCCGCGCCGCCGAAGAAGACGGTGAGTTCGAGGAGCAGCCGCACGGGGCCCGGGGTAGTGACGACGGTGTTTCCGGAGCGGGACTCGTCGCCAGGGGTCGCGAAGACCCCCCAGGCCGCGGCGACCAGCACCGGTACGGCCACCACCGTGACGTACCGCAGCCCCTGCGGGGAGACGTGCCAGGCCCAGTATCCGAAGCACACCAACGCGGTGACCTCCAGCAAGAGCCGCAGCGCGAGCACGGCGGGGTGGTAGCCCAGTCCGGGACCGGAGGTCATCAGCGTCCTGCCTTTCGCCTTGTCCTACCGGACCGAGCCTTGTTGTCTCAGGCGCGGCCGTCAGCCTAGCCGGGGGTACGGGTACCGCTGAACGGTGTCATCGGGTCGGGATCGTCATCGACGGGGTTGGCAGGCGGTGGCCGGCACCGAGACGGTGAGCCGGTCGACCGCGACCATCCCCGGCAACCGGCGGTGCAGTTCGGCCGGATGTCGATCGGGAGGCGTTGCCTGTGTGCGCTCAGAGCGTCGGCGTCACTGTTCTCCGGGAGCAACGGGCAGCTTGGGAAGCGGAGTTCACGCGGCAGGCATACGGGGGAGAGAGACGCCGTCTGGGCTCACCCCTCGGTGATCCTTTGGCCATACCCTGAGTCTCCGTCCGTACTACCGGGGAGCGTCATGACAAGTAGGTTCACCGAACTGGCCGTTGACTGCCACGACCCGGAGCGGCAGGCGGCCTTCTGGTGCGAGGTCCTGGACTTCAAGGTGATCGAGCGGGGCGAGGGCAAGGTCGAGATCGGATCCTGGGTGCCGACCGTCGAGGAGGTCCGGGCGCGCCAGATGCCGCCCACCGTCCTGTTCGTCCAGGTGCCGGAAGGCAAGTCCGTGAAGAACCGGCTGCATCTCGACGTCAGTCCGATCGACCGCGGTACCGAGGACGAGGTGGCCCGACTGCTGGCCCTCGGCGCGACCCGGACGGACGTGGGTCAGGGTGCGGGCCGGAGCTGGGTGGTCATGGCGGACCCGGAGGGCAACGAGTTCTGCGTCCTTCGTACCCTGGCGCCGTAACGCCGGGTCGCAAGCACCCCCCGTCAACGGGCGCCCGGGAGGCCGTTGTCGTCGCGCGCGGACCCCGGCATGATGGGTGCCGTATGCCGTGCATCGTCGCTGCCCGCGCCGCGCGGAGACGTCGGACAGGAGCAGGACGGAAGCATGTCGGGAGAGATGTCGCCCAACGGAAAGCGCTCCGGCCCCGGTTCGTCACCCGAACTGCGTGCCTCTCATGCCGACCGGGACAGGGTGGTGGACGTACTGCGGATCGCCGCGGGGGACGGCCTGCTGACGGCGGACGAGTTGGACGAGCGGCTGGAAGCCGCCCTGTCGGCGCGGACGCTGAGCGAACTGGCCGGGCTCACCGCGGATCTGCCCGTGGCGGCGACCCCGGCGGGCGGTGCCGTGGCCGGGGGCGTGGTGCCCAAGGACGTCGTCCGGATCGATCACGTGTTCAGCGGGGCGGTCAAGCGGACCGGGCGTTGGGTGCTGCCGCGGCGGCTGGAGCTCGCGGTGAGCTGGTGTGACGTCACCCTCGACTTCACCGAGGCCGTGATCACTCAGGACACCCTGCAGATCGACGTCGCCATGACGGGGAAGACCCTGACGCTCGTCACGGGGCCCGGCGTCGAGATCGACGCCGACGAACTGACCCGGATCCACTGCCCGCTCAAACACCGCCCCACGCGGACGGCGCCGGACGGCACACCGGTCAGGCTGCGCGTGGAACTGGTCGGCCAGAAGGCCCACGGCAGCGTGGTGGTGCGGCCTCCGCGCCGAGGGTTCCGGCAGTGGCTGCTGCGCAGGTCGTCTTCCCGGCCGGCGGGGGACTGACTCCGCCGGCGCCGCCACCTCAACCACACGTGACACGAGGGCCGCCGTCCCCTTCCACAGGGGGCGGCGGCCCTGCGCGTCCCTCGGCATCCCAGACTTTGTCCTGAGTGTGGAAAAAGATTGCCTCTACTCCTGCGCAAGTACTTCCCAGTCTGGAAAATGGTTGTTACGTTCCTCTCCGACAGCCCGGTGGCGCGGTCGGTGGAGACGGCGCCGGGTTCCCGGCCGTGGGTTGAGGGGAGGAGGGACCGTGCGACGGATGACTGCTCGGCCTGAGAACGCCCATCAGGCGCGGCTGCTGCGTCTGCTGCGTGACAACGGGGCCAACTCCCGCGCCCAGCTGGGCGACCTGGTGGACCTGTCCCGTTCGAAGCTGGCCGTCGAGGTGGACCGGCTGCTGGAGACCGGACTGGTGGTCGCGGACGGGCTGGCCCCGTCCCGCGGTGGCCGCCGGTCGCACAACATCCGGCTCAACCCGGGGCTGCGGTTCCTCGGTGTCGACATCGGTGCGACCTCGGTCGATGTCGCCGTCACCAACGCGGAGCTGGAGATCCTCGGCCATCTCAACCAGCCCATGGACGTCCGTGAGGGCCCGGTCGCGGTCTTCGAGCAAGTCCTGTCCATGGCGGCGAAGTTGAAGGCGACCGGGCTGGCGGAGGGTTTCGACGGTGCCGGTATCGGTGTGCCGGGGCCGGTCCGCTTCCCGGAGGGTGTGCCGGTCGCGCCGCCGATCATGCCGGGCTGGGACGGTTTCCCGGTGCGGGAGGCGCTCAGTCAGGAGCTGGGCTGTCCGGTGATGGTCGACAACGACGTGAACCTGATGGCGATGGGGGAGCAGCACGCGGGTGTCGCCCGTTCCGTGGGTGATTTCCTGTGCGTGAAGATCGGTACCGGTATCGGCTGCGGCATCGTGGTCGGCGGGGGTGTCCATCGGGGTGTCACCGGCAGCGCCGGGGACATCGGGCACATCCAGGCCGTCCCGGACGGACGGCCCTGCGCCTGCGGCAACCGGGGCTGCCTGGAAGCCCACTTCAGCGGGGCCGCGCTGGCCGAGGACGCGGAACAGGCCGCCCGCGAGGGCCGGTCGGCGTATCTCGCCACCCGGCTGGAGACCGCGGGAAGCCTGACCGCCGCGGATGTGTCGGCCGCCGCCGCGGCGGGAGACACCGTGGCGCTGGAACTCATCCGGGAAGGCGGCAAACGTCTGGGACAGGTCGTCGCCGGACTCGTCAGTTTCTTCAACCCCGGTCTGGTGGTCATCGGCGGAGGTGTGACCGGACTGGGTCACACGTTGCTGGCCAGTGTCCGGACCCAGGTGTACCGGCAGTCCCTGCCGCTGGCCACGGGCAACCTGCCGATCGTACTGGGTGAGTTGGGGCCGGTGGCCGGAGCCATCGGCGCGGCCCGGCTCATCAGCGACCACGTCTTCTCGCCGGCCTGACCGGCTCCCGAGGGCGCAGCACCACACATGTGACAGCACGTCGATCACGTGCCGTCACAAACCTGCCGATGGCACCACACGGCCATCAAGCCTGCCCGCCCTGCACTGCTCCTCCACGCCCTGCCCTGCCCTGCCCACTCACGGCCCGCATCCGCCGAGGGGATTCCTCATGGCACCACAACCACCCCTGCTCACCATGTCCGGCATCACCAAGTCCTTCCCGGGTGTCCGCGCCCTGGACGGCGTGGACCTCGAAGTCGAGGCCGGTGAAGTCCACTGCCTCCTCGGCCAGAACGGCGCCGGCAAGTCCACGCTGATCAAGGTGCTCGCCGGAGCCCACCAGCCCGACGACGGTGAGATCACCTGGCGGGGCGAGCCCGTCACCCTGGGGTCACCGATCGCCGCCATGCGCCTCGGAATCGCCACCATCTACCAGGAACTCGACCTGATCGAGGGCCTGTCCGTCGCCGAGAACGTCTTCCTCGGACACGAACCCACCTCCGCCGGATTCGTCGTGCGCGGCGCCGCCGCCCGCACCGCGACCGCGCAGCTGCTGCAACGTCTCGGGCACTCGGAGATCGAACCCGCCCGGCTCGTCGGCGAGTTGTCCGCGGCCCAGCAGCAGATCGTCTCCATGGCCCGCGCCCTCTCCCACGAGGTGCGGTTGATCGTCATGGACGAGCCGTCGGCGGCGCTCGACCCCGAAGAGGTCGACAACCTCTTCAGGATCGTGGCCGATCTCACCGCCGAAGGCGTCGCCGTCATCTACATCTCGCACCGCCTGGAGGAGATCCGCCGCATCGGCGACCGGGTCACCGTCCTCAAGGAGGGCCGGTCGGTCGCGGGCGGCCTGCCCGCCGAGTCGACCCCGACGAACGAGGTCGTGGCCCTGATGACCGGGCGGAACGTCGAGTACGTCTTCCCCGAACGCCCCGCGGCCGGGTTCGCCGCGCAGCGGGAACCGGTGCTGAGGGTCGAAGGGCTCACCCGGCGAGGGGAGTTCGCGCCCGTCGACCTGGAGTTGCGGCCCGGGGAGATCGTCGGCCTTGCCGGACTCGTCGGGTCGGGGCGCAGCGAGATCCTGGAGACCATCTACGGGGCCCGCAAACCCGACGCAGGCCGGGTGCTCGTCGACGGCAGCCCCCTGCGACCCGGGAGCGTACGTGCCGCCGTACGCGCCGGCATCGGGCTCGCGCCCGAGGAACGCAAGGCACAGGCCCTGCTGATGCTGGAGTCCGTCAGCAGCAACGTCTCGGTCTCCACCCTGTCCCGGTTCGCCCGCGCGGGCTGGATCGACCGGCGCGGCGAACGCGCCGCGACCCACCAGGCGGTCCGCGAACTGTCCCTGCGGCCGGACAACCCCGACACCGCGATCAGGACCCTGTCCGGCGGCAACCAGCAGAAGGCGGTGCTCGCCCGCTGGCTGCTGCGCGGCTGCAAGGTCCTGCTGCTGGACGAGCCGACCAGGGGCGTCGACATCGGCGCCCGGGCCGAGCTCTACGCCGTGATCCGCCGGCTGGCCGACGAGGGCCTGGCCGTACTCCTCGTGTCCAGCGAGGTGCCCGAGGTCCTGGGCCTCGCCGACCGGGTGCTCGTGCTCCGCGAAGGCAGCGTCGTCCACACGGCGGACGCCCGGGAGCTCGACGAGCACCGCGTACTCGATCTTGTGATGGAAGGGAGCCCGACGTCATGACGCAGCCGGCCACCGCGGCGCCGAAGGACGCGCCGACCCCCGCCGCGAAATCCGCGGAGGAGAAGGGGAGTTCACGCCTGACCGGACTGCGGTGGGACGTGCGCACGCTGTCCCTGCTCGGAGTCCTCGCCGTCCTCGTCGCGGTCGGCGGGATCACCGCGCCGGACGAGTTCCTGGCGACCAGCAATCTCCAACTCGTGCTCACCCAGGCGTCGGTGATCGGCGTCGTCACCGTCGGCATGACCTTCGTCATCACCAGCGGCGGCATCGACCTGTCGGTCGGCGCGATGGTCGCGCTCGCCTCGGTGTGGGCGACGACCGTGGCCACACAGGACTTCGGCTTCGCGGGCATCCTCTTCACCGCCGTGGTCGTCGGTGTGGGCTGCGGACTGGTGAACGGCCTGCTCATCGCCTACGGCAGGATGGTCCCGTTCATCGCGACCCTGGCCATGCTCGCCTCCGCCCGGGGCCTGGCCCTGCAGATCACGGACGGCAGCACCCAGGTCGTGACCGTCCAGTCGGTGCTCGATCTCGGCGGCCGGGACTCCTACGTCCTCGGCATCCCGCCCCTCGTCCTGATCTTCGCCGCGGTCACCGTCATCGGCTGGCTGCTGCTCAACCGCACCACCTTCGGCCGGCGCACCGTCGCGGTCGGCGGCAACGCGGAGGCGGCACGCCTGGCCGGCATCGACGTCCGCCGCCAGCGGCTGTACCTGTACCTGCTGTCCGGACTGTGCTGCGGCATCGCCGCCTTCATGCTGATCGTGCTCGCCGGCTCGGGTCAGAACACCAACGGCAACCTCTACGAGCTGGACGCCATCGCCGCGGCGATCATCGGCGGGACGCTGCTCAGCGGCGGCCGCGGCACGATCGTCGGCTCCGTCCTCGGCGTGCTGATCTTCACCACGATCACCAACATCTTCGCCCTCAACAACCTCGAGACCGCTGTCCAGCAGATCGCGAAGGGCGCCATCATCGTCGCCGCCGTCCTGGTCCAGCGCCGCTCAGCGCACGGGGACACCTGACGCCGACCGTGCCGTACGCCGCACGGGGACGTTTGACGCCGCCCATGCCGTACGCCGCCCATGCCGTACGCCGCACGGAGACGCCTGACGCCGCCGTGCCCGACGCCGCACGGAGACACCCGAAGCCCCGCCCGTGCCGCTCACCGCACGGAGACGCCTGAAGCCACCCGTGCCACTCGCCGCACGTCGGCGCCTGGACGCCGACCGTGCCGTACGCCGCCGGACGGCGGCCCCTGACACCGCCGTCCGGCCCCCGCCATCCCGTCCTGACGCACACCGCCCAGTCGAAGGGTCGATCCACCATGGCAAGAACCCCCGCCACCAGCCGCAGAGCACTGCTGTTCGGCACCGCAGCCGTGTCCGCCGGGGCGCTGCTGACGGCCTGCACCAGCAACGAGACCAAGGACCAGGAACCGGCCGCCGACAACGCCCCGGTCGCCGACGACAAGCCCGGCAAGCCGGTCACCATCGGCTTCGCCGGCCCGCAGGCCGACCACGGCTGGCTCAACGCCATCAACGACAACGCCAAGAGCCGGGCGAAGAAGTACTCCGACGTGACGCTGGAGATCACCGAGGGGTCCAACGACACCGCCGCGCAGATCGGCCAGATCCAGACGCTGATCAACAAGAAGGTCGACGTCCTGGTGATCCTGCCGGCCGACGGCAAGGCCCTCACCCAGGTCGGTCTCCAGGCCATGCGGGCCGGCATCCCGGTCATCAACCTGGACCGCGTCTTCGCCTCCCCGCAGGCGTACCGCTGCTGGATCGGCGGCGACAACTACGGCATGGGCCTCAACGCCGGGCACTACATCGGCGAGCAGCTCAAGGGCAAGAAGAACGCCAAGGTCGTCGAACTCGCCGGCCTCGACAACCTCGAACTGACCCAGCAGCGCACCAAGGGCTTCGACGACGCCCTGAAGAACTACCCGAACATCAGGAAGGTCGCCCGCCAGGCGGCCGACTTCACGGTCGAGTCCGGGCAGGCCAAGATGGCCCAACTCCTCCAGGCCCAGTCGAACTTCGACGCCCTCTGGAACCACGACGACGACCAGGGTGTCGGCGCGCTGCGCGCCATCGACCAGGCCGGCCGCGACGACTTCCTGATGGTCGGCGGCGCGGGCGCCAAGTCCGCGATGGACGCCATCAAGGCCGGCAACAGCGTCCTCAAGGCAACCGTCCTGTACCCGCCGACGATGGCCGCCTCCGCGATCGACCTCGCCCGCGCCCTCGGCCAGAGCAAGGGTGTCGGCGGCCTCGCCGAGTTCGAGATCCCGTCCTCGCTGACGCTCTACTCGGCCGTGGTCACCAAGGACAACGTCGACCAGTACCTGCCGACCGGCTTCATCTGACCGGGCCGGGCCGCGGGCCCAGCGCGAGCACAGCGATGAGTCAGTGACGCTCCGACGAGGAGGAAATCCGTATGGAACTCCGTATGGAACAGAGGGACAGCCGGACCGGACCGCCGACGCTCGGCGTGGGCATGGTCGGTTACGCGTTCATGGGCGCCGCCCACTCACAAGGTTGGCGCACCGTTGGGCACGTGTTCGACCTGCCGCTGCGACCGGTCCTGGCCGCGATCGCCGGCCGCGACGCGCACGCCGTGCGGGCGGCGGCCGACCAGCACGGCTGGGCCGCGGCGGAGACCGACTGGCGCGCCCTCATCGCCCGCGACGACGTACAGCTCGTCGACGTCTGCACACCGGGCGACAGCCACGCGGAGATCGCCATCGCGGCACTGGAGGCGGGCAAGCACGTCCTGTGCGAGAAGCCGCTGGCCAACTCGGTCGCCGAGGCGGAGGCCATGGTCGCGGCCGCCGAAGCGGCCCGGGCCCGTGGGCAGTTGGCGATGGTGGGCTTCAACTACCGGCGCGTGCCCGCCCTCTCCTTCGCCCGCCGCCTCATCGCCGACGGCAGGCTCGGAGCGCTGCGTCACCTGCGGGTCAGCTACCTCCAGGACTGGCTGGTCGACCCCGACTTCCCGCTCACGTGGCGGCTTCAGCGCGAGCATGCCGGGTCGGGGGCGCTCGGCGACCTCGGCGCCCACATCGTCGACCTCGCGCAGTATCTGACGGGGGAGCCGCTGGTCGGGGTCTCCGCCCAGGTGGAGACGTTCATCAAGGAACGTCCGCGTCTGGACGGTGCCTCCTCGGGCCTGACCGCTTCCGCCGGCTCCCGGCGCGGGCCGGTGACCGTGGATGACGCGGCCGTCTTCACCGGCCGGTTCTCCTCGGGGACGCTCGCCGTGTTCGAGGCCACCCGGATGGCGTCGGGCCGCAAGAACGCCCTGCGGCTGGAGGTGAACGGCGAGCTGGGTTCGCTCGCCTTCGACCTGGAGCGGCTCAACGAACTGTCCTTCCACGACCACCAGGAGCCCGCCGCGACCGCGGGGTTCCGCAGGATCGTCGTCACCGAACCGGATCACCCCTATCTGGAGGGCTGGTGGCCGCCGGGCCACGGCCTCGGCTACGAGCACAGTTTCGTCCACCAGGCCCGCGACCTCGTCGAGGCCATCGCGTCCGGCACGGACCCGATGCCGTCCTTCGCGGACGGGCTCCAGGTGCAGCGGGTGCTCGCCGCGGTGGAGGAGAGCGCGGAGAAGAACTCCGTGTACACCCCCGTCCAAGCCGTCGAGGCCCCGACGACCTCCTTCGACTCCGCCGTCGCAGGTGGCGACAACTGACCGACGCCGAAGCGGGGTTGCCATCCCCCAACCTCGCTTTGTCCTCGCCCGGGAAGAAGTTCGCCTTCTTCATGCACAAGGGGTTCCCGCCACAGACGAACGGGGCTACGGTCCCTTTCGTGCACAGGAACCACACAGTGGTTCGACACTGACGGCGCCAACAGGCCGTACGGCAGACCCCCGCCCCTATGCCGGCGGTGGGCGGGAGGCCTCCGAGCCCCCACCCACCGTCCTCCACATCACCTCGGCACAGCGACATGGCAGGGAGGCAGTTCGTGAACAACGACGTGAACGCATCGCAGCCCCGGACCGGCGAGCGTCCCGCGCGCACCGGCGTCTGGTTCGTCGGAGCCCGCGGATCGGTCGCCACCACCGCCGTCACCGGATGCGCGGCGGTCACCGCCCGACTGCACGCGCCGACCGGCATGGTCACCGAGACGCAGCCGTTCGACGGCACCGGTCTGCCGCCCCTTTCCACGCTCGTCTTCGGCGGGCACGACACCACCCACTGCCCGCTGCCCAAGCGGGCCGAACAACTCACCGAGGCAGGCGTCCTGCCGCACGGACTCGCCCCCGCCGTACGCGCCGAACTCCGCGCCGCCGACGAGGCGATACGCATCGGCGGCCCGCTCCCGGACGACCCGCGCGGCGACGAGGAGCTCATCGCCGACTTCGCCGCCGACCTCACCTCGTTCCGCGAGCGCCACGCACTGGCCCGCGTGGTCGTGGTCAACGTCTCCTCCACGGAGCCGCTGCCCGCACCGGACGCCGTACGCCTGCCGGCCAGCTCCCTCTACGCGGCCGCCGCCGTGCGCGCCGGCTGCCCCTACGTCAACTTCACGCCGTCCACCGGGCTGCGCACCCCGGCCCTGACCGAAGCCGCCGCGGCCGCCGGACTTCCCCACGCGGGACGCGACGGCAAGACCGGCCAGACGCTGCTGCGGGCCGCGCTCGCCCCGATGTTCGTCCAACGCGCCCTGCACGTCAGGGCCTGGTCCGGCACCAACCTGCTGGGCGGCGGCGACGGGGCGGCGCTGGCCGACCCGGGCGCGGCCGCGGCGAAGAACGCCGGCAAGGAACGCGTCCTGGCCGACACCCTCGGGCACACCCCGCAGGGCGAGGTGCACATCGACGACGTCCCCGTGCTCGGCGACTGGAAGACCGCCTGGGACCACGTGGCCTTCGAGGGCTTCCTCGGCTCGCGCATGATCCTCCAGACCATCTGGCAGGGCTGCGACTCGGCCCTGGCCGCTCCGCTCGTGCTGGACCTGGCCCGGCTGGTCGCCCGCGCCCACGAGGCGGGCCTGTCCGGCCCCCTCCCGGAGCTGGGCTTCTACTTCAAGGACCCCGACGCGGGTCCGTCCGGGCTGACGGAGCAGTTCACCGCGCTGCTGTCGTTCGCCGACCGGCTGCGAAACGCTTCTTGATCCGTCATCCCCGCGCGGCAGCAGCCCACGGCCGCGTCCCCTCACGAGCGACGACGAAGGTCCGCTCGTTCTGAACTCCACCCCCCGCGCGCAGTGTTCGGCCGCCCAGCGGCCACCTCCTGCCGCTCGCCGGTCCTCTTGCGAGACGGCGTCCGGCAGGCACCCGCAGCATCGCGACAACGAAAGTGAGACCCCTGTGACCGCGTTCAACGACGAAGCCGTCACCGGCGACGCCCTGCGCCGCACGCTCGGCGTCAGCCGCCGCCGCTTCCTCAGCACCTGCACCGCCACCGCCGCCGTGGCGATCGCCGCCCCGGTCTTCGGCGCCTCGCCCGCGCTCGCGCAGGACAGATCGGAAGCCGCCGCAGGCGACCGGGGACGTTCCGCTCTGGTGCCCCCGCACAAGCGCGGCATCATCCTCTACACCGTCCGTGACGCCGTCGGCCGCGACCCGCTCGCCTCCGACCTGCCCTCCGGTTTCCGCGAGGTGTTCCGGCAGCTGTCCCGATTCGGCTACCGCCAGGTGGAGTTCGCGGGCTACGGCCAGCACGCCAACGCGCCGGGCGGCGCCGACCTGGGCACGGTGGCGGGCGCGAAGCTCATGCGCTCCTGGCTCGACGAGTACGGCCTGCGGGCGCAGGGCAGCCACGGCTACATCCCGCCGTCCTGGCCGCTGACCTCGTCCGACCTCGACACGTTCAAGCGTTTCCTGGAGATCGCCAACATCCTCGGCATGGAGCACATGGGGACCGGCGCCGACCCCACCAACACCCCCTACCGCGCGGACTGGGACGTGGCCGCGGAGAAGTGGAACACCCTGGGCGCCATCGCCCGCGGCGAGGGCATCAAGCTCTACACCCACAACCACGACGCGGCCTACGACTTCCTCCTCGACGGCGGCCCGCTCGACGCCCAGGGCAAGCCGACCCGCAGCTCCGGCATCCGGAAGCTGGAGTACTTCCTGAAGGTGACGGACCGCAAGAACGTGTACCTGGAGCTGGACGTGTTCTGGGCACACGTGGCCCAGTACAAGTTCCACACGTACACCGCCCACGACGGCTCACAGCGCGAGGACGTGTTCGACCCGGCCGCGCTCGTGGTCCGCAACACCAACCGCTTCCCGCTCTTCCACGCCAAGGACGGCGTCGTGAACCTCCAGAGCGGCCTGGGCTACGACATGGTGCCCTTCGGCACGGGCGACATCGACTACCGCAGGTTCTTCACCCGGGTGGGCGCGAAGAACTACCACAACCCGATGGTCGAGCAGGACAACGCACCGAGCACGACCGTGCCGGGCCAGTCCCTGGACTTCGCCAAGATCGGCTACGACAACCTCGCGGCTCTGCGTGCCTGCAACTGACGCCATGTCACCCACTGTTCAGACCAAAGGAGTTCTGAGTGCGTAACAGACGGATCGTCACCCTCGTCGGGGCGGCCGCGTTGGCCGGAGCCGTCGGGCTGCTGCCTCTTCCCGCGGCCCAGGCCCACCCGTCGGACCCCACACCGCCGACTTCGTCGGACTTCCAGAAGGTCACCCTCAACGACCGTCCGGGCGAGCCCATGGCCCTGGCCGTCCTGCCCGACCGGCGGGTGCTGCACACGGCACGCACCGGCGAGGTCCGCATCCACGACCCCAAGAGCGGCGTCAACTTCCTTGCCGCCGACATGAAGAAGAGCCCCGCCGGGCTCTACCAGCACGACGAGGAGGGCGTGCAGGGCATCGCCGTCGACCCCGGCTTCGCCAAGAACCACTGGGTCTACCTCTACTACTCGCCGCGCCTCGACACCCCCATGGACGACCCCGCCACACCGGGCGTCAACGAGGGCGACGCACCGCAGTTCGGCACGGCCGCGGACTTCGCCAAGTACAAGGGCGTCACCCGGCTCTCGCGGTTCAAGCTCGTCGGCAACAAGCTCGACTACAACACCGAGCAGAAGATCCTCGACGTGCCCGCCGACCGCGGCATCTGCTGCCACGTCGGCGGCAAGATCGACTTCGACCACAAGGGCAACCTGTTCCTGTCGACCGGCGACGACTCCAACCCGTTCTCCTCCGACGGCTACGCCCCGCTCGACGACCGCCCCGACCGCAACCCCGCCTACGACGCGCGCCGCACCGCGGGCAACACCAACGACCTGCGCGGCAAGGTCCTGCGCATCAAGGTCAAGCGCCACGGCGGCTACGCGATACCCGACGGCAACCTCTTCGCGCCGGGCACCGCGAAGACCCGGCCCGAGATCTACGCCATGGGCCTGCGCAACCCCTTCCGCTTCGGCGTGGACGACAAGACCGGTGAGGTCTACGTCGCCGACTACTCACCCGACGCCAACACCGCCAACCCCGGCCGCGGCCCCGCCGGCCACGGACGCTGGATGGTCATCGACCGCCCCGCCAACTACGGCTGGCCGTTCTGCGTGACCCGGGACATGCCCTACCAGGACTACGACTTCGCCACCCAGACCTCCAGCGGCGCCTTCAACTGCGCCAAGCCGCTCAACGACTCCCGCCACAACACCGGCCGCAGCGTGCTGCCCCCGGTCGAGAACGCGGAGATCGTCTACGGCTACGGCGCCTCCGCGGAGTTCCCCGAACTCGGCACCGGCGGCATCGGCCCGATGGGCGGCCCGGCGTACCGCTACGACAAGCACAACAAGGCCGCCAACCGCTGGCCCCAGTACTTCGACGGCAAGCCGCTCTTCTACGAGTGGACCCGCGACCAGATGAAGGCCCTGACCCTCGGCAAGAACAACGAGGTCCAGAAGATCGAGGACGCGATCCCCGGGATCACCACGGACGGCCCGATCGACGCCGAGTTCGGCCCCGACGGGGCGCTGTACGTCCTGGAGTACGGCACCGGCTACTTCGCGGAGCTGCCCGAGGCCCAGCTCTCCCGCATCGACTTCGTCCGGGGCAACCGCACCCCGGAGCCCAAGGTCGCGGCCGACGTCGTCAACGGCACCAGCCCGCTGACGGTCAAGTTCTCCAGCGCCGGCACCAAGGACGCCGACGGCGACGCCCTGCGCTACGCCTGGGACTTCGACGCCGACGGCACCGTGGACTCCAGGGAGGCCAACCCGACGCACACCTTCGACAAGAACGGGGTCTACGACGCCACGCTGAACGTCACCGACAGCACCGGCCGCTCGGCCTCCGCCTCGGTTCCGGTCGTGGTCGGCAACAAGGCCCCGGTCGTCTCGCTCACCACCGACCCGGCTCCGCACGGCGGCACGCCGTTCCACTGGGGTGACACGGTCACCTGGCAGGTCACCGTCACCGACGACCAGCCCGTGGACTGCGCCAAGGTCAGCGTCTCCTTCATCCTCGGCCACGACACCCACGGCCACCCGCTGTCCACCAGCAACGGCTGCTCCGGCTCCTTCAAGACGTTCGTGGACGGCGGTCACTCCGGCTCGGACAACCTGAAGGCGGTCTTCAACGCCACCTACACGGACACACCCCCGGCGGGCCTGCCGTCCCTCTCGGGCAGCGCCGAGGTCGCCCTGACCCCGGAGGACTGACCGACTGACGACGCCAACACACCAGCGGGGCGCCCTCACCAGGGCGCCCCGCGCTCGGCGTCCTCCTACGCCGCAGGCTGCCCGTCCACGGGGATGTCCAGCTGGTCGGCGACCGTCGTGAGGGCGGTCCCGAGAGGGAGCGCGACGCGGGTGACGGCGAACGGGTCGCCCCGCGTCGGATCCCGGTTGATGATGAACACCCGCTTGTCGGCCTGGGCCGCCTGGCGGACGAATCTGAGCCCCGACATCACCGTCAACGAGGAGCCCAGCACCAGCAGCGAGGACGCCTCACCGACCAGCCGCCGGCAGTGCTCGATCCGGTGGACCGGCACCGGCTCACCGAAGAACACCACGTCCGGTTTGAGCACGCCGTCGCATTCCGCGCAGGGTACGACCCGGAAGTCACCGACCTGCTCATCGGTGAGATCGGCGTCACCGTCGGGGTTGATCTCCGCGACCGTCGGCGCGAATCCGGCGTTGGCCGCCTCCAGCCGTACGGCGAGGTCGCGGCGCGGACTGGTCGCTCCGCACGACAGACACACGACCCGGTCCAGTCGCCCGTGCAGATCCACGACGCCCTGAGTGCCGGCGGCCTGGTGCAGACCGTCGACGTTCTGCGTGATCACACCCGAGAGCACCCCGTGCCGCGCGAACGCGGCCACGGCCCGGTGACCGGCGTTGGGCAGCGCGCGCCCGAACGTGCGCCACCCGAGATGGCTGCGCGCCCAGTACCGCTGCCGGGCGCGCGGGCTGGAGGTGAAGTCCTGGTAGGTCATCGGGGTGTGCCGGCTGAGACTTCCGCCCTCGCCCCGGTAGGCGGGGATGCCCGACTCCGTGGAGATGCCCGCCCCACTCAGTACGAGGACACCACCGGCGCGTACCGCCTCGACCACCGGCCGCAGATCAGTGGTGCCCGGCGGCAGGTCGGAGGGAGGGGTCCAGTGAAGGGTGGGACGCATCCGCATGTCCGCCAGCGTACGAAACCGCGCGGGGCTTCGGCTCCTGATCCGCTAGGCGCCCTCGTGGGCGTCGCGCAGGGAACGGACCATGCCCTGGAGGAGCCGGAACGCGTCCGCCTGTTCGCTCTCGCTCAGCCCGGCCAGCATTCTGGCCTCGACGGAACGGACGGCTGCGCTCGCCTTCTCGAGGCTTCGTAGGCCGCTCGGTGTGAGCCGTGTGGGCAGCGCCTTCCCGACGGGTGCCTCCGCGGGCCTGGTCACGTAGCCGTCCCGTTCCAGGGCCTGGAGCAGCACGTTCATCGTCTGCCGGGTCACGAACGCGCCCCGCGCGAGTTCGGAGTTCGACAAGCCCGGTCGCTGCGCCAGCAGTTCGAGGCAGGAGTAGTGCGTCACGCTCATGCCGAGCGGTCGCAGCACTTCCTCCATCGCCGTGCGCAGAGCGCTCGACGCTTCCTTGAGCAGGTAGCCCAGTGACGTCTCCAGGTCGATGCCGACCCCTTCTTGACCCATGTCAGTATTCTGACATACCGTGCTGCGTGTCAGAAAACTGACACGTAACGAAGGAGCGTCACCATGCCCGCCACCGGTCCCGACTTCATCTCGCTCCAAGTGCGCGACCTCGACGCCTCCCAGGCGTTCTACGAGCGGTACCTGGGCCTCGTCCGCTCACCGGCCGGACCTCCGCACGCCGTCGTGTTCGAGACCAAGCCGATCGCGTTCGCCCTCCGTGACGTCCTTCCCGGCACTGATCTCGCCTCCGTCGCCCAGCCCGGCATCGGTGTCGCGATCTGGCTCCACGCCACCGACGTCCAGGCCGCCCACGACGCGCTCGCCGCCGACGGCCACACCATCGTCTCCGCGCCGATCGACGGCCCCTTCGGCCGGACCTTCACGTTCGCCGACCCCGACGGTTACCAGGTCACGCTCCACGACCGCGCCTGACCGACCTCGGCCCGGCAGCCCGCCCGGCAACACGTCAGGACGGCTGGACCTCGTCGAAGAGGGCGAGGGCCTGGGCGGGGTCGGGGCTCACGAGGCGTTCCAGGCCGGCCGCCGTCATCCTCGCCCACCGGCCCGCTCGCGCCCACATCTGTTCCTCGAAGGCGCGGACGACGGTGTCCAGGTCTTCCGGCTGGGCGGCGATGGCCTCGGCGAGTTCGGCGCCCTCCAGCATCGCGAGGTTCGCGCCCGCCCCCAAAGGCGGCATCAGGTGGGCGGCGTCCCCCAGGAGCGTCACCCCGGGCACGTGAGTCCAGGTATGGGACACGGGCAGGACGTACAGCGGGCGAGGGGCGAAAACACCGCCGCGGCGCAGAAGGTCGAGGACGGGAGCGGCCCAGCCGTCGAACAGCGCCAGGAGGCTCGACCTGACGGACTCGACGTCGGACAGGTCCAGGTCCCTGTGCCAGTCCAGCGGCACCCGGAACTGGGCGTACACCTTGACGTGGCCACCGCTGTTGCGCTGGGCGACGAGACCTCGGTTCACCCCGTACACGGCCAGTGAGCCGTCACCGACCAGCCGGGCCAGGTCGGGATGCCGGGCGTCGATGTCGTCGAGGGAGGTCTCCACCGCGGTGACCCCCGTGTAGTGCGGTGTCACCGACGAGACGGCCGGACGGACCCGTGACCAGGCGCCGTCCGCGCCGATCACCAGGTCGTACACCTCCTGCCGCCCGTCCTCGAAGCCGACGAGCACGCCGTCGTCGGCCTTGGGTGCCACCTCTGCCACGCCCCGACCCCACTGGACGTCGAGCGGGCCGAGCAGCAGGTCGCGGAGCTGCCCCCGGTCGATCTCCGGGTTGGCCTCGTCGCCCGGACGGGGGCGCCAGTCGCGCAGGGCGGTCCCGTCCGTGTCCAGGATGCGCATGGCCTGCCCCTCGGGGCGGGACAGCGTCCGGAACTCCGCCAGCAGCCCCGCCTTGTCCAGGGCGAGCTGCCCCAACCCCGCGTGCAGGTCCAGCGTGCCGCCCGGAGGGCGGGCATCGGGGGCGGGATCGCGCTCGAGGACGGTGACGGAGTGGCCATGGCGGTGCAGGACACGGGCGAACGTGAGACCGGCGGGACCGGCTCCGACCACGGCGATACGATGCCTCATGTCGATACACTGTATTGCCCCGATACACTGCATCGCAACAGTACGATGTGGCCATGACTGTGTGGGACCGGCCGGAGCCGCCGACGCGCCCCGTGCCGCTCGACCGGGAGCGGATCGTCGCCGCCGCCGTCGCGCTGGCCGACGAGGGCGGACTGGACGAGGTGTCGCTGCGCAAGGTCGCCGCCCGGCTGAAGGCCGGACCGATGCGGCTGTACGGCTACATCGCCACCAAGGAAGAGCTGTTCGACCTGATGGTGGACGAGGTCCAGGCCGAGATCCTCCCCGAAGCGCCGCCCGGTGACTGGCGGGAGACGCTGCGCGTCCTCGCCCACCGCACCCGGCAGACCGTGCTCCGCCACGAATGGCTGGCCGACCTGCTCGGCGGCCGTCCGACCCTCGGCCCGAACGGCCTCGCCGTGACCGAGGCCAGACTGGCGGCCCTGCACGGCCTCGCCGACATCGACACTGTCCTGCGCGCCGCGGAGACGGTGAGCGCCTACACCACCGGTGCGATCAGACGTGAGGTGGCGAACCTGCGGGCCGAGCGCGCCACGGGCCTGTCCAAGAGCGACTGGCAGCGCGCCAACGGCCCGCACGTGACGAGGATGCTGGCCACGGGACGCTTCCCGGCGCTGTCCAAGGCCGTGCACGAGGCCACGCACGTGGACGCCGAGGAATCCTTCGAGGCCGGCCTGGACTGGGTCCTGGACGCCGTGGCCGCCAAACTCGCCCGGCCCTGAGCGCCTTCGCCGAGCCCGCGAAGGGGATGCCGGCGACGACCCGAGCCGTGCGGATCAGGGCAGGAAGTCGGCGACGAGTGCGGCGAACTCGTCCGGCTCCGCCAGCCGGACGCCGAGGTCCTCGGCCTTGGCGCGCTTGGAGCCGGCGCCCTCACCGGCGACCACCAGGGTCGTCTTCTTGGAGACGCTGGAGGAGGAGCGGCCGCCCGCACGTTCGATGAGCTCGTTCATCTGGTTGCGGGAGAGCTTCTCGAGAGCGCCGGACATCGAGCCGGTGACGACGACGGTCATCCCCGCCAGCGGCAGGTCCGCGGCCGCGGCGTCCTCGGGCGCTTCGGCAGGGTCGGCGTCCGCCGCGGGCGGCGGCGTCGCGCCGGGTTCGGTCATGTTGACCCCGACCGCGACGAGCTTGTCGATGAGCGGGGCCAGTTCGGCGAGTTCGGCGACGATGGACGGCGCCTTCTCCGTGCCGATGCCCTCCACCTGCTGCATCGCCTCGGCGTCGGCGGCCCGGATGTGGTCCATGGTCGCGAAGTGCCGGGCGATCCGCCGGGACATCGACCGGCCGGTGCCCCGCACCCCGAGCGCGCACAGCACCCGGGACAACGGCTGGCCCTTGGCCGCGGCCAGCGCGGCCAGCAGGTTGTCGGTGCTGGTCTCGCCCATCCGCTCCAGGGCCAGGAGCTGCTCACGGGTGAGGGTGAACAGATCGGCGAGATCGGCGACCAGACCGGCGTCGACGAGCTGGACGACCCGGGTGTGTCCCAGGCCCTCGATGTCGAGCTGGTCGCGGCCCGCGGCGTAGGACAGGGAGGCGACCAGGTGGCAGTTGCGGCCGTTGGTGCAGCGCCAGCGCTGCTCGCTGGTGTCGATGTCCGACCCGCAGCGCGGGCACACCTCGGGGAAGACGATGGGCTGCTCGTCGCCGGTGCGCAGATGGGCGACGGGGGCTTCGACGCGGGGGATGACATCGCCGGCCCGATAGACCATGACGTGGTCGCCCAGGCGCAGGTCGCGCCGGGTGATGTCGGCCGGGTTGTGCAGGGTGGCGTAGGTGATGGTGGAGCCGTCGATCTCGACCGGTTCCAGGACCGCGCGCGGGGCGATGATGCCGGTGCGGCCCACGTTCCACTCCACCTCCAGCAGCCGCGTGATCTTCTCCACGGCCGGCAGCTTGTAGGCGATCGCCCACCGCGGGGCACGGCTGCCGGAACCGGCGGCCTGCTGGTCGGCGGCCAGGTCGGCCTTGATGACGACGCCGTCGATCCCGAACGGCAGCTCGGCGCGCAGCGCGGCGATCTCCTCGACCCGGGCCAGGACCTCCTCGACGCCGTCGGCGGTGGTACCGGGCACGGCGGTCGACGCGGTGGTGTTCACCCCCCACGCGGCGGCCTGTGCCATCAGGTCGCTGTGCGCGCTCTCGCCGAGCCGGTCGGCGAGAGCGGTGTCGGTGCCGGGCAGCGGGAGCAGCCCGTAGCCGAAGAACGTCATCGGCACGGTGTAGGCACGGTCCTTGGCGCGCAGGGTGCCGGCCGCGGTGTTGCGCGGATTGGCGAACGGCTGACCGCCGTGCTGTGTGCGCACCTCGTTGGCGTGCTCGAACTGGGCCGTCGTCATCAGGACCTCGCCGCGGACCTCCACGGTGACCGGCTCGGACAGGGTGTCGGGCAGGCCCTCGATGGTGCCGATCGCATGGCTGACATCCTCCCCGGCCGTGCCGTCCCCGCGGGTGATCAGCTGTCTCAGACGGCCGTGGGTGTAGCGGGCGGCGATCGCCAGCCCGTCGAGCTTCGGCTCGCTGCTGAAACGGGTGACGTCATGGCCGATACGGCGCGCCAGCGAGGCGGCCCAGGTGGTGAACTCCTCGGCGGAGAAGACGTTGTCGAGACTGAGCATCGGCACCGTGTGCGGGACGTCCCCCTCCACCGCGCCGCCGGCGACCTTGCCCGTGGGGGAGTCGGGGAGCACCTGCTCGGGGTGGGCGTCCTCCCACTGCGCGATGCCGCGCACCAGCCGGTCGTAGGTGTCGTCGTCCAGGGGTGAGGTGCCGCCCTCGTAGTAGGCGGCCGCGGCCTTCACCGCGTCCTCGACCGCCTGTGCGTAGGCGGCGGCATCCACGATCTGTGCAGCTGGTGTCGTCATGCGGATCATCTTGCACGCCGCCACTGACAACACCCCGCCACCGGCCGGCGCGGGACGCGAGCGCCACGAGCCGGCCGGTGATCATGACGACTGTCAGACGCGGTCGGCCGCGATCAGCACGTACTGGAAGGAACCGTCCCGGTACGACTCGATGAACGCCTCCTCGATCCCGGTGACCAGCGAGGACGTCGCCCGCAGCTCCCAGTAGGGCAGGGTGTCCGGGGTCAGGTCGATCACGGTCTGCGGCACGAGCCGGTTGTCGGCCATGGCCCGCAGATACTCACGCCGCGAATGGATGTTGCACTCGAAGTGGGCGTTGATCTGGGAGACCCACTTCGACGGCTGGCCGTAGCGGGGGTTCCAGCAGCCGGTGATGGTCACGTACCGGCCGCCCACCTTCAGGAAGCGGGAGTGCTCGGCGAACAGGTCGTGCAGGTCGACGTACATGGTCGACTCGTTGTTCCACGACGCGGTGACGCTGCCCTTCTCGAAGGGGGTGTCGAGCATGTTGCACACCCGGGAGCGCACATGGCCTTGGATCCGCAGGTCCCGTGCCCGCCCGTTGCCGAACTCGGCCTGGGTGGCGGACAGCGTGACGCCCTCGACCTTGCAGCCGAAGCGCTGGTGGGCCATGACCATGGAGCCGCCGCGTCCGCAGCCGGCGTCGACGAGGGTGTCGTCGGCGGTGACGGGGCCGAGGTGGTCGAGGAGGAACTCGGCCTGGGCGGACTCCAGTCGGTGCAGCTCGGCGATGAGCTTCTTCTCGTACTCGCTGTGTTCCGGGTCGCCGAGGGCTTCGTGGTTGACGGCGCCGATGCCGTAGTGGTGGTGGTAGAGCCCGTCCACGTCACCGAGGCGCAGGTTCACCGGCCTCGCCTCGTTGTTCCAGTACCGAGCGATGTCCCCCTGGTAGGGGGTCGCGGGGGCCGGGATCGTCGCAGAGACGGTGGGGGTGATTTCTGTGGTCACTGAGTGTCCGTTCCTTACCAGAAAGCGGGCAGGCTGTAGCGGAAGGTGTTGGTGCGATGCCAGTCGTGGTTGCCGTCGACCCAGGTGGCCACGCCCTTGAGGAAGCGCACCACGGGGGGCAGCGGGCAGGCCGCGGCCAGTTCGGCCGCCGCCGCCTCGAAGGCGTGCATGAGGTCGTTGTGGACCTCGACCGCCTTGAGATAGGCGTCGCGCTCCGAGAGCTTCTCCCGTTCGGCGATCACGACGGGCAGGTTCAGGTGCCGGCCGGGGCCGGCGAGTTCCTTGGTGTACGAGTACAGGTCGTTGACGATCGTGGTCGCGTTGCCGGCCAGGGCGATGACGCGCTGCATCTCCGGCCGGGCGTGCAGGTCGGCTGGTAGCTCGTAGCCTCCGATGGTGTCGGTGATGGTGGGGCAGGGGCGGAAGTTGTTGAACTGGCGCATGGCCAGGTACTCCCACACCTCCGGGACATGATCGGTCTCGGCCCAGGCGGCCTCGGCCAGGTAACCCAGGTGCAGCCGGGCCATGTCGTGGCGGTAGCGGTCGACCTGGGAGGGCGAGGCCATGGCGGTGAAGTAGTCCATGGCACTGCGATAGGCGCGCCGCGGCGGGTCCGAGCCGAGCGACTCCAGCCAGGCCGGCGCGTACTCCGGGGTGGTGTGGAGCGGGTCGAGCGCGGTGTGGGCCAGCAGGAGACGGCCGCCGAGGCCGACGGGTGAGCCGCCGTGGTCCTCGCAGTAGCAGTCGTCCACCGCGTTCTCCGCGACCATCAGCCGGGTGGCGATCATGAGGTGGTCGACCGTGGGGGCGTCGGGATGGCAGCCGACCATGTACCGGCCGACCGAGAAGCCGTCGAACTGCCCCTCCCACTCCTCGGGATAGAGCTGGACCTCGTCCTCGGCCCAGCGCTTGATCCGCCGGCTCACCTCCTCGACGCGCAGCGGGTCGGGTTCCGGGATCGGGTGGTGGTAGAGGCCGGGTACGGCCTGTCCTTCGGCGGGTGGCGCGGGGGCCGGGGGCGCCGGGACGGATTCCGGCGGCGGCCGATGCGCGGTGCGGGCGAGGGACAGCGAGGCCGTGCCCAGGCCGGTGGGTCCGCCCAGGACCCGCTCGACCCCCGACGCGGACTCGGGTACGGCCTCCGGAGCAGCCTCCGGCAGGGGTGGAGCGGCCGATTCCGCGACGGCGACCGGCGGTGACGGAGCCGTACCGGTTGAACTGCCCGCCAGTGACAGCGAGTTGGTGCCCAGGCCGGTGGGCCCGCCCAGGACCCGCTGAAAGACGGGTTCGGCAGGCGTGGCGGGCGGCGTGCCGGTGACCGGCGGCGGGGGAGCGGTCGTCGGATGCAGTACGGCCTCAAGTCCGAAGGCAGCCGCGGTGATCGGAAGACCGGGGACGGCCGGCGTGGGTACCTCCGGCGCGGCGCCGGAAGGCAGCGACCGCTGCCCGGGGATGGACGGTCCAGGGGGCCCGGATTCGGGCATCCACTACTCCTTGTCGTGGTGTCGGGGACGGGCTCGTACAGCGCGCCGGGGGCGTCAGTCGCGACCGCGGGCGATCTGCACGTTCTCCATGACGCCGAGCGCGTCGGGCACGAGCACCGCGGCGGAGTAGTACGTGCTGACGAGATAGGACATGACCGCCTGCTCGTTGATGCCCATGAAGCGCGCCGAGAGCCCCGGCTCGACCTCGTCCGGCAGTCCGGTCTGCCACAGGCCGATGACCCCTTGGTTCTTCTCGCCGGTGCGCAGGGCGATGATGGAGCTGGTCTGCTCCTTGCTGATCGGGATCTTGTTGCAGGGCAGGATCGGAACCCCGCGCCAGGCCGGCACGGACTGTCCGCCGACATCGACGTGGTCCGGGTAGAGCCCGTAGGCGTTGAAGCCGCGGCCGATGGCGGCGATCGTCCTGGGATGGGCGAGGAAGAACTTGGTGCCGCGACGGCGGCAGAGCAGATCGTCCATGTCGTCCGGGGTGGGCGGACCGGAGTGGGTCTGGATGCGCTGCTTGAAGTCGGCGTTGTGGAGCAGTCCGAACTCACGGTTGTTGATGAGCTCGTGTTCCTGGCGCTCACGCAACGCCTCGATGGTCAGCCGGAGTTGCTCCTCGGTCTGGTTCATCGGCCCGTTGTAGAGGTCGGCCACCCGGGTGTGGATTCTCAGGACGGTCTGCGCGACGGAGAGTTCGTACTCCCGGGGCTGCAACTCGTAGTCCACGAAGGTGTTCGGCACGTCGACCTCGCCGACATGACCGGCCGACAGGGCGATCTCGGCCTCGCCGTGTTTGTTCTGCGGTCGCCGGGTGCCGGAGTCGAACTCGGCGACATGGGCCTGGAGACCGGGAGCGGAGTCCCGTACGGCGGCGAAGTCGGCGCGGGACAGGGTGAGGAGGGTGCCGGAGGTCTCGGCGGTGGCCGTGCAGTCGTGGCGGGCGTCCGCGTCGAGGAGGGCGTTCTCACCGAAGTGGGCACCGTCGGCGAGGACCCCGAGGGCGATCTCCCCGCCGTACTGGCCCTCACCGGACTGGCTGATCCGCCCGTGGGCGATCAGATGGATGCGGTCGGCCGGGCTGCCGCGCGAGACGATGACCTCGCCGGCGACGAAGTCGCGCTGTGCGCAGCGGTCGGCGAGCGCGGTGAGGACGTCCAGGTCCTCGAAGCCCCGCAGCAGGGCCAGTTCACCGAGTTCACGGGGGATCACCCGGACCGCGGCCCCCTCCTGCACGAACTCGATGCGACCGTCGCCGACGGTATGGCGCAACCGGCGGTTGACCCGGTAGGCGCCGCCCTTGGTCTCGACCCAGGGGAGCATCCGCAGCAGCCAGCGGGAGGTGATCTCCTGCATCTGCGGGGCGGACTTCGTGGTGGTGGTGAGGTTGCGTGCGGCGGCGGTGCTCAGGGACTGCTGCGGCGCGGCTGGTGCGGCCTCGGTCTCCGGGCTGCTGTCCACGGTCATCGGGGTGGGCTGCTCCTTGCGTGGCCGGGCGGCCGGCGCACAGCTGTACGCCGGCCGGGAGTCGGGGAGTGTGCGGCAACGGGACGGGACGGCGGCGGTGATCCATCCACCCGCAGGACCGTAACGACCGGTTGCGCCGCATCGCCCGGAGAAGCCAGCTGCTTCCTTCGAAGCGGTGACAATCATTCGAATGCGGTTTATCGACCCAAGAGCGACATCGCGCCACTCTTTCCGGACCGCTACGCCCCCTACCGGCCTCCCACCAGGCCGAACGGCGCCCAGCGGCAACCGAGTCGTACATGATCAAGCCGCGAACCTCGCCGCTCTCACCCCTGTCCCGGTTTCACGGCCGGCACCGGGACGGGCATGGTCGCTGGTACGCGACCTCGTGGACGAGACGCAAGCCGGCAGGAAGGAAGACCAACCGTGATCCTCCCGAAGGTCAGGGACCCCCGCTTCGTGACGCTCCGCCGCGGCGGCACCCTCACCGACGCCGATCACCATCTCCTCGCCCTCTGGGCGGCAGCCTGCGCGGAGCACGTCCTCCACCTCTTCGAGACGGCTCGGCCCGAGGACCCGCGTCCGCGTCAGGCCATCGAGCACGCCCGCGCCTGGACGCGCGGCGAGGTCAAGATGATGGAGGCCCGGGCGGCGGGCGGCCATGCCATGGGCGCCGCCCGCGACCTGCGGGGAGCGGCACGGCACGCCGCTTACGCCGCCGGCCAGGCCGCGGTCGTCGCCCACGTCGCCGCGCACGAACTCGGCGCGGCCGCCTACGCGATCAAAGCCGTACGTGCCGCCGCGCCGAAAGCCGAGAGCGAGGCGGCGGGACGACGCGAATGCCAGTGGCAGCGTGACCAGCTCCCGGAGACGATCCGCGAACTGGTCCTCGACGACCAGCGGTTGCGCAACGACATCTGCTGGTCCGTCTTCGACTGCTGACCCCACCCGGCCGCCGGCTGTACGGGCGGGCCCTCCCTTCAGGCCGCCGTGCCGAAAACCCACTCGGTGGATTCGGCCCGCCGCCGACCGCGGTGATGAGTTGTCGCGCCCGCATCCGTCATACCTACGACGGGGCTCGACGAGGCGGAAGGACGATGTGATGAGCGCGGACACGCGGCTGGACGAGCCGAGCGGGAGCGGGCTGGGTGAGGCCGACGAGCCGGCGTTCTCGGGGCTGGCGGAGCGGCATCGGCGGGAGCTGCATGTGCACTGCTACCGGATGCTCGGGTCGTTCGAGGACGCCGAGGACGCCGTGCAGGAGACGTTCCTGCGGGCCTGGCGACGCCGGGAGACCTTCCAGGGACGGTCGACGTTCCGGGCCTGGCTGTACCGGATCGCCACCCGTACCTGCCTGGACCTGCTCGCCAAACGCCGCCCGGAGCCCGCGACCGGAGGCGAGGTGCCGTGGCTGCAGCCCTACCCCGACCGACTGCTCGACGAGCTGCCCGCGGCTGACGCGGACGAGCCCGAGGCCGTCGTCGTCGCGCGCGAGACGATCGAGCTCGCGTACCTGGTCGCTGTCCAGCACCTCGCGCCGCGTCCGCGGGCCGTGCTGATCCTGCGGGACGTGCTCGGCTGGTCGGCGAGAGACGTCGCGGAGGCCCTCGGGGACTCGGTCAACTCCGTGAACAGCGCGCTGCAACGGGCCCGCGCCGGCATGCGCGAGCACCTGCCCGCCGAGCGGCAGGACTGGACCGGCGGGCAGGAGGACGCCGTCACGCGGGAGCTGGTGCGCCGCTACACCGAGGCCAGCGTGGTCACCGACGTCCCGGCGCTCGCCGTACTGCTGCGCGACGACGTCCGCTGCTCGATGCCGCCCACGCCGGGCCTGTGCGTCGGCCGGGACGCGGTGGTGAACGACTGGGTCACCAGCGGCTTCGAGGGCATGAAGGGCCTGCGTACCGTTCTCACGGCCGTGAACCGGCAGCCCGCCGTCGCCTTCTACCTCTGGCACGAGCGGGAGGGCGCCTACCTGCCGCTGACGATCGACGTCCTGCGTGTCATCGACGGGTCGATCGCCGAGATCATCACCTTCCACGACGACCGGTTCCCACGGCTCGGGCTGCCGGAGCGCCTGCGGGCCGAGGGAGCACCATCATGAGCGGCATGAACGAAGTCGGCGTCGTCGCGGACCCGGCATCCGACCGGACCGGCAACGCCCACCCGTTCCGCCGGCTCGCCGCGACCGGCTGCCTGGCCGCACTCGCGGCGATGGCGGCCACCACCGTCACCGCGGGGCTGGCCCAGGCCGGCGGCGTGGACTTCGAGGTCCCCGATGGCGGCGAGACGATCCCGTTGCCCGGGTTCGCCGTGGTGACCGGCTTCTTCTCGGTCGTGGGCGTCGCGACAGCCATGGCGCTCCTTCGCTGGAGCACCCGCCCCGCCCAGCGATCCGTGTGGACGGCGCTGTCGCTGACGGTGATCTCGTCGGTCCCGCCCCTGATCTCCGGGGCCGACACCACGACCGCCATCACCCTCGTCGGGCTCCACCTCCTCGCCGCGGCGGTGATGATCCCTGCCCTGGTACGCGGCCTGAGAGGGGCGTTGGCGGTGCTCCGCCCGCTGGGATAGGTTGCGGACATGACTACCGGGACGGCATCGCGCCACGCACGGACAGGTGACCCGGTGCTGTTCTGAGCGCCGAACGGGCCGGTGTGGGCCCGCTGTTCGAACGGGGATATCGCGCCGCCGCGCGGGCTCCTCCTCCGTCGTGTTGATCACACGCTCGACACATCAACCACGACAGGAGAGTTCATGACCGTCACAACGCTGCGCATTCCCACCGCGGACGGCCAGGCCGATGCCTTCGCCGCCCGCCCCGACCACGGCGCGCAGCACCCCGGGGTGCTGATGTACCCGGACGGCTTCGGCATCCGGCCCGTGCTGCGGGACATGGCCCGTCAACTGGCCGCACACGGCTACTACGTGCTCGTGCCCAACCCCTTCTACCGGCACGGCCCGGCACCGGTGATCGACCTCCCCGAGCACATCGGAGAAGCGGCCCGGCCCGCGGTCTTCGCCCAGTTGATGCCCCTGATCGAGGCGCACACCAAGGAACGCGCCCTGAGCGACGCGAACGCCTACCTGAGGTTCCTCACCGCTCAGCCCGAGGTCGGCGCCGGACCGGTCGCGGTGACCGGCTACTGCATCGGCGGCCTGCTGGCGACACGCACCGCCGCGGCCCACCCGGGTCAGGTCGGCGCTCTCGCCGCGTTCCACGCTCCCGTGGGAGCCGACGGACCGGACAGCCTGGCCGAGCTCACCGCCGAGGTCCACTTCGGCCATGCCGAGAGCGACTTGCCGCCCGAGGCCCTCGGTGACCTCAACAAGGCCCTGGACGCGGCAGGTGTCACCTACACCTCCGAGATCTACCCCGGCACCGTCCACGGCTTCACCATGTCCGACACCGACGCCTTCGACGCCGACGCGCTGCGGCTCCACTGGGACCGGCTGCTGCCCCTTCTCGGCCGTACCTTGACCACCTGAGCCTCCGGCCCGGCGTCGTACGGCGCTTCAGAACGCCGACCGGATGATCCCCACCGTCCGCGCCAGATGCGGTTCGGCGCGGTCGGCGCGGTGGGCGACGGCCAGTTCCACGCGGGCGCCGGCCCCGGCCAGCGGCAGATAGGCCACGCCGTCGAGCGTCAGCGCGGTCACGGGCTCGGGGACGACGGCGACGCCGAGACCGCCGGCCACCAGCGTGATGAGCGTCGAGGTCTCGCCGACCTCGTGCCGGATGTGCGGCTCGACGCCGGCGTCCCGCAGCAGGCCCAGCACGACGTCGTACATCACCGACCGGCGGTCGGCCGAGTGCACGATCAGGTCGGCGCCGGCGAGGTCCGCGACACGCAGCCGCTTGCGCCCGGCGAGCCGGTGCCCGACCGGCACGGCGACCACGAGCCGGTCCCGGCGCAGGGTGTGCACCGTGAGGGACAGGTCGGCGGCCGGCGGGCGCAGCAGCGCGACGTCGATCGCGCCGGTGCGCAGCGCCTCGACCTGGTCGGGGGCGAGCATCTCGCCGCGGAAGGAGAAGTCGACGCCCGGGAGGTCCTCCGTGAGCCGTCGGGAGAGCGCCGGCAGCAGGCTGTACGTCGCCGACCCCACGCACCCGATCGCGAGGTGCCCCACCGACCCGGCGGCGACCCGGCGTGCGTGCTGGGCGGCCTCGTCGACCTCGGCGAGGATCGCGCGCGCCCGCTCCAGGTAGGCGCGGCCCGCCTCCGTGACGTCGACGCGGCGGGTGGTGCGGTGCAGCAGCTCGACGCCCAGTTCCGCCTCCAGCTGGCGGATCTGCTGGGACAGCGGCGGCTGCGCCATGTGCAGCCGCTCGGCGGCACGGCCGAAGTGACGCTCCTCGGCCACCGCGACGAAGTACCTGAGGTGCCGCAGATCCATATGTCGTCCATATCAATCGACTCGGATATACATACTTCAGGATATCTAGCAGGGGGACTAGCGTCGTAGCCATGAGCGCATTCCTCTACGCCGCGACCCGGACGCCGTTCGGCCGCTTCAACGGCGCGCTGGCCGGCGTCCGCCCCGACGACCTCGCCGCCGCCGCGATCACCTCGACGCTCGCCAAGGTGCCGCACCTCGACCCCGCCGCGATCGACGACGTGGTCTGGGGCAACGCCAACGGCGCCGGCGAGGAGAACCGCAACGTCGGCCGCATGGCGGCACTGCTCGCCGGGCTCCCGGTCAGCGTGCCCGGTACCACGGTCAACCGGCTCTGCGGCTCCAGCCTCGACGCGGCGATGACGGCCAGCCGCACGATCGAGTCCGGCGACGCCGAGGTGGTGCTGACCGGTGGTGTCGAATCGATGACGCGGGCGCCCTGGGTGCTGCCCAAGCAGGCGAAGCCGTTCCCGGTCGGCGATGTCACCGCGGTCTCCACCACGCTCGGCTGGCGGCTGGTCAACCCGCGCATGCCGAAGGAGTGGACGGTCAGCCTCGGCGAGGCCAACGAACAGCTCCGGGAGCGCTTCGACATCTCCCGTGCACGGCAGGACGAGTTCGCCGCCCGCTCCCACCAACTCGCCCACGCCGCCTGGGAGTCCGGCTTCTACGACGACCTCGTCGTGCCGGTCGACGGCGTGGACCTGACCCGCGACGAGGGCATCCGCGCCGGCTCCACGCCCGAGACGCTCGCCGGGCTCAAGCCGGTCTTCCGTACCCCGGAGCAGGGCGGCACCATCACCGCGGGCAACGCCAGCCCGCTCAACGACGGTGCCTCCGCCGTGCTGTTGGGCAGCGAGCAGGCGGCGGCCACGATCGGGACCGACCCGATCGCCCGCATCGCCGGCCGCGGCGTCATGGCCCTGGAGCCGCAGGCCTTCGGCTACGCCCCGGTCGAGGCCGCCAACCGTGCGCTGGCCCGGGCCGGGATCGGCTGGGACCAGGTGGGCGCGGTCGAGCTCAACGAGGCCTTCGCCGTGCAGTCCCTCGCCTGCCTCGACGCGTGGAAGATCGACCCCGCGATCGTCAACCAGAGGGGCGGCGCCATCGCCATCGGCCACCCGCTGGGTGCCTCGGGCGGCCGCATCCTCGCCACGCTGGCCAAGGTGCTGCGCGAGACGGGGCAGCGCTACGGCGTCGCCGCCATCTGCATCGGAGTCGGCCAGGGCCTGGCCGTCGTACTGGAGAACTGCGCTGCCACGGGGGAGGGCCGATGAGCCGGGCGGAGATCGTCGAGAGCGCGGACGCCGCGGTCGCCGGGATCGAGGACGGCTCCACCGTCCTCGTCGGCGGATTCGGCCTGGCCGGGATGCCGTTCGACCTGATCGACGCGCTCATCCGGCAGGGCGCGAAGGACCTGACGATAGTGTCCAACAACGCCGGCAACGGCGACGTCGGACTGGCCGCACTGCTGGCCGCCGGCCGGGTGCGCAAGGTGCTGTGTTCCTTTCCGCGCCAGGCCGACTCCTGGGTCTTCGACGACCTCTACCGCGCCGGGAAGATCGAGTTGGAGGTGGTGCCGCAGGGCAACCTCGCCGAGCGGATGCGCGCGGCCGGGGCCGGTATCGGCGCGTTCTACTGCCCGACCGCGGTCGGCACACCGCTCGCCGAGGGCAAGGAGGTGCGGGAGATCGACGGCCGCACGTATCTGCTGGAGTACCCGATCAAGGGCGACTACGCGTTGATCGGCGCCCATGTCGCGGACACGCTGGGCAACCTCGTCTACCGCAAGACCGCCCGCAACTTCGGACCGGTCATGGCCACCGCAGCCACGACGACCATCGTCCAGGTCGAGCAGGTCGTCGAGGCCGGCGAGCTCGACCCCGAGGCCGTCGTCACCCCGTCCATCTACGTCGACCGCATCGTCCAGGTGGCGGCCCGTCACTACACCGTCCAGGGGGCACGATGAGCACCGCGCACACCGACCACCGTCTCTCGATGGACGAGCTGGCCGCCGTCATCGCCCGCGACATCCCGGCCGGGTCCTTCGTCAACCTCGGCATCGGACAGCCCACCAAGATCGCCGACCATCTGCCGGCCGACTCCGGGGTGGTGCTGCACACCGAGAACGGCATGCTCAACATGGGCCCCAAGGCCGAGGGCGACGCGATCGACCCCGACCTGACCAACGCCGGCAAGGTCCCGGTGACCGAACTGCCGGGAGCGGCGTACTTCCACCACGCCGACTCCTTCGCCATGATGCGCGGCGGACATCTCGACGTCTGTGTCCTCGGCGCCTACCAGGTCGCCTTCAACGGTGACCTGGCCAACTGGACCACGGGAAGACCCGATGACATCCCCGCCGTCGGCGGCGCCATGGACCTCGCCATCGGCGCCAAGGACGTGTACGTGATGATGACCCTGTTCACCCGCACCGGCGAGTCCAAGCTCGTACCGCGGTGCACCTATCCGCTGACCGGCGTCGGCTGCGTCAGCCGCGTCTACACCGACCACGGTGTCTTCGACGTCGGCCCCGACGGCGTACGCATCCGGGAGACGTACGGCATCAGCGCCGACGAACTCGCGCACCGGTGCGGCATCGAGGCGTCCTAGCTCCTGGCACCCCGGTCAGGTGTGTGGGCGTGGCCTCACCAGGCCGCTCTGGTAGGCGATGACGACCAGTTGGGCGCGGTCGCGCGCGTCCAGCTTGGTCATGGCCCGATGGATGTGGCTGCGTACGGTCAGCGGGCTCACCACCAGCCGGTCGGCGATCTCGGAGTTGGACTTGCCGTGGGCGGCCAGGGCCACGACCTCGCGCTCGCGGTCGGTGAGGGCCTGGACGGCGTCGGGGAAGGTGAGGAAGCCGTCGGTGTCGGGCGTGGCCAGGAACCGGGCGATGAGGGCTTGGGTGGCGGTGGGCGACAGGAGGGCCTCGCCGGCCGCGACCGTGCGGATGCCGGCCAGCAGGACGTCGGGGCTGACGCCCTTGCCGAGGAAGCCGCTCGCGCCGGCCCGCAGGGCCTTGGCGACGTTCTCGTCGTTCTCGAAGGTGGTGAGGACGAGGATGTGGGTCCCTGACAGTTCCGGGCGGGCGCAGATGGCGGCGGTGGCGGACACTCCGTCGAGGTTCGGCATCCGGAGGTCCATGAGCACCACGTCGGGGCGGTGCTCGGCCACCAGGTCGACGGCCTCCTGACCGTCGGCGGCCTCGGCGACGACGGTCAGGTCCTCGGCGGAGTCGATGAGGATGCGGAAGGTGGCGCGCAGCAGCGCCTGGTCGTCGGCGAGCAGGACTCGGATGGTCATAGGGCAGGACTTTCAGGGGGACGGGTCGCGTGGCTGCCTTGACGGAGTTCCTCGAGGGTTTCCCGGAGGTCTTCCCCGAGATCTTCGTCGCGGTCGTCGAGCGGGAGGGTGCAGGCGACCTCGAAGCCGCCCTGGGGGCGGCGGCCCGCGTGGAAGGTGCCGCCCGCGGCGGTGGCCCGCTCGCGCATCGTGATCAGGCCGAACCCTCCCGTGATGTCCGGCGGGCCGCCGGGGGCCGCGTCGTTGGTGACGCTCAGGGTCAGCCGGTGCGGGGCGTAGGCGAGGCGGACGCGCGCGGCCGGGGTGGCGGCGTGTTTGCTGACGTTGGTGAGGGCTTCCTGGACGATCCGGTACGCCGTCAGGTCGAGCACCGGGGTGAGCCGGCGGGCCTGTCCCTCGACGCCGACGGTCACCGTCAGGCCGGCCGCCGCGCACGCGTCGACGAGCTCGGGCAGGTCGCGCAGGCCGGGCGCCGGGGTGAGGTCGTCGCCGTGGTCGGTGTCCTGGCGCAGCAGCCCGACCGTGGCCTTGAGCTCGTGCAGGGCGGCGGAGGTGGTCTGGGGCAGCTTGCCGATGATGGCCAGCGCCTGGTCGGGGTGGGTCGCTGCGAGATGGGCGGCGGTCGAGGCCTGGGCGTCGGCGAGGGTCAGGTGATGGGCGACCACGTCGTGCAACTCCCGGGCGATGCGCATCCGTTCCTGGAACACCCGGTGCCTGGCCTCCTCCTCCCGCTCCCGGGCGGCGTGTTCGGCGCGGGCGGCGGCGTACTCGCGGCGTACCCGGACGTAGCTGCCGAAGGCCGCGGCCAGCAGCACCCAGGCCGTCGGGTTGACGATGGAGAGGACGGGCGAGCTGTGGAACGGCGGGAAGAACAGCCCGGTGGCCACCATGCCGAGGGCGGCGGCCAGGGCGCTGTTCCAGGTGGTGCGGCGCGGAGCGTGCACGCTCAGGGAGTACTGCGCGGCCAGCAGCGGACCCATCAGAAGCGGCGTCAGCAGATAGCCGAGCGCGCCGATGCCCATGGCGCACAGCAGGGTGACGGCCAGCACCGGCAGCGGCCGGGCGCGTCGCCAGTGGAGTGCGGCACAGGCGACGACGGCCAGCGTGAGGGCCGGCCAGAGGGGTGGAGTGGCCATGATCCCGCGGGTGACCAGGACACCGCTGATCGTGGCCGCGGCGGCCAGCGCCAGCGCCCCCGCCTCGGCGGCTTGGGGGCGGGCCGCTGCCCAGCGCTGCCAGCTTGTGTTCATCGCACTCCGAGGAGGGGGGAGAAGGTCATGCTCACATACGGTGGGCCGCGACGCCCCGGGGGTGGGTGCCGCGGCCTCGGTCGTACCGCTCAGACGCGGACCGGGTCCGGCGACACGGCCTGCTCGCCGGCGGCCTGGGGGCGCGTCCTGGCGAGGCCGCTGCCCTCGACGTCGACGTGGGGAAGCAGCCGGTCGAGCCACTTCGGCAGCCACCACGCCTTGTCGCCCAGCAGGGCCAGCACCGCGGGCACGAGCGCCATGCGGACGACGAACGCGTCGAACAGCACCGCGACGGCGAGTCCGAAACCGATCGTCTTGATCATCGACTCGGCGGCGCCGACGAACCCGGAGAAGACCGCGATCATGATGACGGCCGCGGCGCTGACGACCCGGGCGCTGTGCCGGAAGCCGGTGACGACCGCCTGGGGCGCCCGGTCGCCGTGGACGTAGGCCTCCCGCATCCGGGCGACGAGGAAGACCTCGTAGTCCATGGCGAGGCCGAAGACGATGCCCACCAGGAAGATCGGCATCAGGCTCATGATCGGGCCCGGCTGCTCCACGCCGAGCAGCCCCGCGCCCCAGCCCCACTGGAAGACGGCGACCACCGAGCCGAGGGCGGCTAGCACGCTCAGCAGGAACCCGAAGGCGGCCTTCACGGGGACGAGCACGGAACGGAAGACGACGAGCAGCAGCACCAGGGCCAGCCCGATGATGACGGCCAGATAGGGCACGAGGGCGTTCTGGAGGGCCTGGGCGACGTCGATGTCCATCGCGGTGCTGCCGGTGACCTTGAACGTCGCGCCCGTCTCCCGCTCCAGAGCGGCGCGTTCCGCGCGGATGGTGTGGACGAGGTCCTGGGTCTTCTCGTCGTTCGGCCCGGTGGCCGGGACCGCGGAGAACAGGGCCGTGTCGCCCGCCGGGTTGAACCGTGCGGGCGAGACGGACACCACCCCGTGCGTGGCACCGATCTTCTCGGCGATCGAGGCGGCGGCCGCTTTGGGGTCGTCCGCACCGTGGGCGTCGACCACGATCGTCAGGGGGCCGTTGAAGCCCGCGCCGAAGCCGTGCGCGAGCGCGTCGTAGGCGCGCCGCTCGGTGGAGGAGACCGGCTTCGACTCGGCGCCCGGCATCCCCATGTCCAGCTGGGTGACGGGCAGGGCCAGGGCGCCCAGGCCCACGACGGACGTCACCAGCACGGCGACCGGGCGGCGCAGCACGAAGCGGGCCCAGCGCGTACCGCCGTTGTCCGCCGCCGCGGTGGCACGGCCGCGCCTGCGGGTGGCGCGGGAGAGCACGGCACGGGGCCACATGCCGAGCAGGGCCGGGACCAGGGTGAGGGCGATCAGCACGGCGACGATCACCGCGCCCGCCGCGCACAGGCCCATCTTCGTCAGCATCGGCACACCGACCACGGACAGACCCGCGAGCGCGATGACCACGGTGAGTCCGGCGAAGACGACGGCGGAGCCGGCCGTGCCGACGGCCAGACCCGCCGCCTCACGCGGGTCGTGCCCGTTCGCGCGCTCCTCCCGGTACCGCGAGACCACGAACAGGGCATAGTCGATGCCGACCGCGAGTCCGAGCATCGAGGCGAGGGTGCCCGTGGTCATGGACAGCCCGAAGACGCTGCCCAGCGCCAGGATGCCCGCCATGCTGATCCCGACGCCGATGACGGCGGTCAGCAACGGGAGCCCGGCCGCTGCCAGGGAGCCGAAGGTGATGAGCAGGACGACCGCGGCCAGCACGATGCCGATCGCCTCGGAGGAGCCGCCCGCCGCCGGCTGCTCGGCGAGCGCGGTGCCGCCTACCTCGACCGTGAGTCCCAAGGCGCGGGCCTGGTCGACGGCCTTCTCCAGCACGGCCTTGTCGGCGTCGGTGAGGTCGTCGGCCTCGACCTTGTAGGTGACGGTCGCGTACGCGGTGGAGCCGTCCTTGCTCACCGCCTTCGCGGCGAACGGGTCGACGGCGCCGGAGACCTCGGGTGCGGCGGCGGCCTTCTTGACGAAGGCGTCGACGGCGGCCCGGTGGTCGGCGGCCGTCACCTTCTCACCGTCGGGGGCGACGAACACGATCCGCGCGTTCGCCCCGTTCGCGGACGAGCCCGGGAAGCGCTCGCCGATCAGGTCGAAGGCCTTCTGCGCCTCGATGCCGGGCATGAAGGACGTGCCGCTGTCGGAGGCGGCCGGCGCCTTGGCGGCACCGAGGCCGACGGCGCCGAGGATCAGCGCCCACAACAGGGTCACGAGCCAGCGGCGCCGGAAGGCGGTTCGGCCCAGCCGGTAGAGCAAGGTAGCCACGGAAACGGGTCTCCAGGTCTGGTTCGGGATGTGTCACCAGCCTGGCCGGACCGGGGGTGTCCGGGCATCGTGCGGCTGTCCGCACTTGCGCTTGATACGAGGGCACCAAGGCAGCTCGCCCGTCTCCTCCTCAAGGAGGAGATACGGGTACTGCGGTCGGTGCCCCCGGCCTGCTCGGGTGGCGTCAGCCGACGGAGGCGGTCGCCTGCGCGGGGAACCCGGGGCGGCCGGCGAGTTCGGCGGTGCAGAACGCGCAGCGGACCGCCGCCGCGGGCACGGTGCTCAGGCAGTCCGGGCAGTCGACCTTGGCGACGGGCTGGTCCTTGACCGGGTTGAAGCGCTCCTGGAGCCGGCCCACGGGGAGCACGACCGCGAAATAGATCACGGCGGCGACCAGCAGGAAACTGATCAGGGCGTTCAGGAAGGCCCCGTAGGGGAAAGCGGTCCCGGCGACGGTGAATTCCTGCTTGCTGAAGTCACCGACCGCGCCGGTCGCCACACCGATCAGCGGCGTGAGGAACGCGGTGACGAATCCGGTGACGACCGCGGTGAACGCGGCACCGATGACGATGCCGACCGCCAGATCGACGACGTTGCCGCGCAGCAGGAACGAACGGAAACCCTTGAGCACTGACTACTCCCGAGATGAGGTGCGACGAGGCACCGAGGACATGGCGACCGGGCGGCCGACGGCGGCCATGCTGCCGTTCGGCCTGTCCGGCGTCCAACCGCCTCACTCGTTCCAGTGAAAGGACCGAATTCGTGCCTGATAACCATCCGCCTCAGTGCGTGACCGGCCCTCGGTGCGTAGTACGGAACACCCGCCTTGGGGGGCATTGAAAGCAAGGGTGTTCGATCGTTCGTTGGGGGGTGTGAATCGGCGCTTCTCCGCGCTACCCGGCGCATCCAGGACGCGTTGGAGTGGCCGTGGCAGGGTGCAGTGACGGTTCTTCTCTTGGTGGGCCCGTGCTGCCGTGCTCGTGTTCATGGCATTCGCAGAGCGTTACGGGGAGATTCGAAAGTGCGGACATCTGTCGGTGGCCCGGGCGGGCTCGTCACGCCCGGCGATTCCGAGAGCGGCACCTTGGTCGGTCGGGACAAGGACCTCGCCGCGTTGCGGGCGGCCATGGCGGGGCACCGGATGGTCAGCGTGACCGGCCTGGCCGGTGTGGGAAAGAGCCGGTTGTGCCGGGCTGCCGTGGGCGTCGGCCCTTGGCAGCGGGTGGTCCGCGTGCGCTGGACCGGACGCGGGCCCGCCGTGCCCGGAGGCCTGGGCCGGCGCGTCGTAGAGGAGCTGACGGGCAGGCCGGCGTCACGCACGGACCTCTTCGCGGCGGTCGCGGATCTGCCCGCGCTGCCGACGCTGCTGGTCCTGGACGATGTGGACCCGGTGCGGTTGGAGTGCGCGGGGCTGGTGCAGCGGCTGCTGATGGCCCTGCCGACGCTGCGCGTTCTGGTCGCGTGCCGCCGCGAGCTGGGCGTGGGCGAGGAACGGGTCTTCCGCCTGGCGCCCCTCGACTGCCGCTCGCCACGGGATACGGGCCGTCCGTCCGCCGCGATGGAGCTGTTCCTGGACCGTGCGCGGCTGGCGGTCGCGGACTTCCGGCCGACGGAGTCGGACCTGCGAGCCATCGAGGAGGTGTGCTCGGTGCTGGAGGGAGTCCCGCTCGCCGTCGAACTGGCCGCACAGCAGCTCGGCGCGCACGCGCCGGCCGATCTCCCCCGCCTGGTCACGCACAACCAGTGCCGACTGAGCGCCGACGGCCGCAGTGTGCCGCGCCACCGCTCGCTGCGGGAGGCGATGGCGGCCGAGTACCTGCTGTGCGAGGAGGACGTACGCGCCGTGTGGCGACGCGTCGGCGTCCTCCAGGGCCCGTTCACCGAGGAGACGGCCGTCTTCGTGTGCGCCGGCGGCGGCGTGGCGGCGGAACAGGTGCCCTTCTGCGTGGCCCGGCTGGTGTCCTCCGGGATTCTGGAGCGCCTGGACGGCCCCGGCGGCATCAGCATGCCGCGCTACCGGATGCGACGGGCGCCCCGCGACTTCGGCTTCGAACAGCTCACCGGGACAAAGGAGTTCCGGGTGGCCGCGGAACGCCGCATGCTCCACTGCCGGCGTACCGCCGCCGTGGCCGAGAACCTCTGGAGCACGGGCTGCCAGCGCCAGGCCGTCGAACTCGTACGCGAACGGCAGGCCGACATCCAGGCGGCGATCCGCCACGCGGTCGCCCGGCAGGAGCATGTGGAGTGGGCCGTGGAGACGATGGTCGGTCTCTGGTTCTGGTGGATGGTCTACGGCCATGTCGAGGAGGGCCGCCGGGCGCTGCTGCGCCTGCTGTCCCTGCCTGCCCCCGCCGACAGCCCCGTGCGCCGCGAAGGGTGGTGGCTCGCGGCGTGGATGTGCGCGGACCGTGATCCGCGGCGCGCCGGCGAACTGCTCGCGCGCGCCTGGCGGGCCGCCGTACTGGCCGGCGACGACGCCACCGTCGGACGCGTCGCCTACGTCCACGGGGTGCTGGCGTGCCGCCACCACGACGTCCACTCGGCCGCCGCGCACTTCCGGCAGGCCGCCGACACCATCCCGGCCCTGGCGCCGGGCGGCCCCACACCCGCCGTCAGCCTTGCCGCCCTCGCCGTGGCGCAGCTCCGCAGCGCACCGGACGACGCCCGGCACAGCGCGCGCCGCGCCCTGACCCACCCGAGCGTGCGCACCGACGCCTGGGCCATCATGCTCGCCCGCCATGCCCAGGCCCTCCTCGACCACCACGACGGCCGCCCCCGACGCGCTGCCCGGCGGGCCCGTCGCGCCCTGGAAGCACTGGACCCCACGCTGCCCGACCCGCGGGGGACGGCGGCGCTGCGTCAGCTGCTCAGCGAAGCGGGGGAGCGGGCCGCCCGGCCGCGTCACGGATCGCTGCTGCCACCGTCCCGCGGGGAGGCACTCCGGCCGAGGTAGGCCGCGGGGACGGGACGGTCACGAGGCGTCGGCGTAGGCGAGGTGGGCGCCGCGCCGCCGTCCGCGATGCAGGTCGTGGTGTGGATCCACCCAAGGGTTCACGGGTGCGGCCGGAATCCAGGTGGGCCGGACCCGGCCGCCAGTACCTCGTCGGTCGGCGACCGTGCCTGGCCCTCGACGACGTCCTACGGGGCGGAGCGCAGCACCAGCAGGGTGATCTCGCTGGGCGCGAAGACGCGGAAGGGCGGGCCCCAGAAGCCGGTGCCGCGGCTGGTGTAGAGGAGGGTGCGAGAGCCGTGCCGGGTGAGGCCGGCGAGAGCGGGCTGGTCGATACGGACCAGGTGGTGGAAGGGCCAGATCTGACCGCCGTGGGTGTGCCCGGAGAGCTGGAGGTCGACGCCGGCGGCGGCGGCCCGGTCGATGAACTTGGGCTGGTGGGCCAGGAGCAGCACCGGGAGATCGGGGTCGGCGCCGTCCAGCGCTCCGGCGAGATGGGCGCGGTGCCCGGCCAGACCGGAGGATTCGGCCGTGACGTCGTCCACACCGGCGACCACGAGGGTGTCGCCGCCCCGTTCGAGCAGCAGGTGGCGGTTGCGCAGTGGCTCCCAGCCCAGCTCGTCCATCAGGTCGACCCAGCCCTGGGCCTCGCTGTAGTACTCGTGGTTGCCGGTGACGTACACCCGGGCCCGGGTGGCCTTCACGGTGCCGAGCGGGGCGGCTTGGGCGCGGCGGCGTTCGGCCGTACCGTCCGCGATGTCGCCCGTGTGGCAGACCAGGTCGGCCTCCAGGGTGTTCACCACCTCACAGACCCGTTCCGACCAGCGGGCGCGGTCGAGGGGCCCGTAGTGGGTGTCGGTGATGAGGGCGACACGGGTGCCGTCGAGCCCGGCTCCCAGGCGCGGGAGTCGAACGTCGAGTTCGCGTACACGGGGGACGCGCCGGGCCTCGTAGTAGCCCCAGGCGAGCAGTGCGGCGGCCACACCGAGGACGGCCCAGGTGACGATACGGGCCCGACCCTCTCCGTCCCCGACACCGGCCACGGTCAGGGCCGCTCGCAGCAGCACGCCGAGCAGAACGGACCAGGTGAACAGGACCCAGCTGCCGCCCAGGAGGCTGTCACCGATGATCGCCGCCCGGTCCTGCTGGCGCCGGCCGTGGCCACGCATCATCGCGATCGGCATACCGATCAGCCCGAGGGCGAACAGGAGGGTGCCGACCAGCGTGACGGGCAGCGGCCAGTGCTGGCCGGAGTACAGCAGCACCCCGCAGGGCACGGCCCACAGCAGGACGGGGGCGATCAGGGGGAGGTAGCGCACCAGACGGAGCACCGGGCTCGGCCGAGCCTCTGGCGCCGCACCGTCTGCGGGTCGGGTGTCGCTGGTGTCGGTCACGCTGCCGCTCCTCCTGCTGTCCTGTACGACAAATGATGCCTCTTGCACCGCGCTTGGCCGCGGGGAGGGGAGGAGCGCCGGGTTCGACGACTCGAACCACCCCTGCTCACCTGCGTGTTCGTATGATCGCGCGGTGAGGATCTGGACGGAGCGCCCTGCCGAGACGGACGTCGAAGCCGTCGTTCGCCGCTACTTCAGCCTGCTCCGAACCGGGAGGATCCACGAGGCCGAGCAGCTCATCGATCACAGCCCGGTCCGTCATGTGATCAAGTCGCTGTGGGCCGCGGCCGTCGACGTGACGGCCGACGGCGACGAGGAGAGCGGAAGCGCTGCTGCCGACGAGTGGGAGCAGGATCGGTCCTGGCTCGGCGAACTCGGTCTCGCGGACTTCCACTGGAGCGACACCGGCAGCCATGTCTACGTCGAGATCACCCACCGCGCTCAGGTGATCGAGGTGGCGTTGGGCTTCTGGGTCAAGCCTGTCGACGCCGGCTGGGTGATCGCTGGACCGAGCACCCTCTGGTAGGGCGAGAAAGGGCAACGATCGGGCCGGTTCGGTGGTCGTACGAGGCGATACAGCCCTGCCTTCCGCTGGAGGATTCGATGAGCCGATACGTCGCGATGATGGGCCACAGACAGACCGACCGGCGTGAGGCCTCCTCACCGGCCCGTAGGGCGAGGCGCGGTGCGGTGGTGGGTGCCGTCGCCGTCGTGCTGGTGGGGGCGGGGACTGCGGCTGACGCCGTGCCTGACACCCCGGTCACCACCCCCGTGGTCAGCGGCGCCGTGGTCAACTCCGGGCATGACGTCATCGTGGGGATCACCCGCGACGTGCTGTTCCCGGTCACGGTCAGCGGATCGGACGACTCCGGGCTGTCCTTCGCCGACGTGGACCTGAAGGGACCTCACGGAGGCTTCTACACCACCGACGCGTTCTGCGAGAGCGCCACGTCGTGCACGACGACGTTCACGGTCAACGCCCACCCGGCCCCCGGCAGCGACGACCCGGTGGACCTGGCCAACGCCAACGCGGGCACCTGGTCGGTGGACGCCTTGGTCGACGCGGTCGACGGCGACTCCGTCTTCGCCCCCGGCGCGGGGTCGTTCGCCCTCAAGCGCGCCGCGCGGCTGACCGTCGACGCCGCCCCGGAACCGGTGGCGAAGGGCGCGCGGATCACCGTCACCGGCAAACTGGTGCGGGCCAACTGGGACACCTACAGGTATGCGGGCTACGCGGGCCGAGCGGTGAAACTGCAGTTCCGCCCCAAGGGCAGCAGCACCTACACCACGGTGGCCACGGTCAACACCAGCAGCACGGGCACCCTGCGCACCACCGTCAAGGCGGTCAAGGACGGCTACTGGCGCTGGAACTTCGCCGGCTCGACGACCACGGGGCCCGCCAAGGCGGCCGGCGACTACGTGGACGTACGCTCCTGAACCGACCGGCATCACACACCACGGCGGAGGTCCCGGGCGGCTGACTCTTACTCCGACCGCTGTGCGGCCTGGGGGTGTTTCGGGGCGGCGTCGACCGTGTCGCGGATGCGGCCGAGGAGCGTGCGCAGGGTGGCGCGGTCCTCGGCGGTGAGGGCGCCGGTGGCCGTGCTCAGGGCCTCTCGGTCCAGGTCCTCCGCCTCCTGGTGGCGGGAGCGGCCCGCGTCGGTGAGAGCGAGCAGGTGGGCGCGACGGTCGGTGGGGTGGGGCAGCCGGGCCACGAGGCCGTCCCGTTCCAGGGCGTCCACCAGGCTGGTCGCGGTGCGGGCGGCGATGCCCATCAGGTCGCTGAGGTCGCGCATCCGCATGGGTTCGGCGGTGTGCGCGAGGAAGCGCAGGGCACGCAGCCGCGCCACGGAGGTGCCCTTCTCGGCCAGCCGTCCGTCGACGTAGGTCCGCAGCCGGTGGGTGGTGGCGAACATCTCGTCGATCAATGGATCGCTGCTGCCCGGTACGTCCCTCACCGTGGCGCTCCTGTCGTCGTCGGCTTGTCTTCTCGGGCCACAACTGCTGTGCGCCGCGTGTCCGTTCCTATCGCATGCGGGCGGCGGGCCGTCGGCCGACCGGCCGTCCCGGTGCGGTGGAAGGGCTCCAAGAAACACTGAGGTTACTCAAACTGAGTATGCTCAGTATGTGTCCGTACGCCTCAACCAGCGCATCGTCGTCCCCGTCGTCTGTGTCGTCACCGCGTTCATGTCCATCGTGGACGGAGCCGGGACCACGGTCGCCCTGCCCTCCATCGGACGGGACTTCGGGCTCGCCACCGCGGGCCTCGATGCCGTCGTCGTGGTCTACCCCGTCTGTGTCGGCCTGGCCGTCCCCGTCTCGGCGTGGCTCGGGGACCGCTTCGGCGGCCGGAGCACGGTGCTCGTCTCGTTCGCCGTCTTCACCCTCGCCTCGGGACTCTGCGGCGCGGCCGGGTCGCTCGGCGAACTCGTCGCCTGGCGCGCCCTCCAGGGACTGGCGGCCGGCATTCTGCTGCCGGTCACCGCCGCCTTGCTCTACCGCACCTTCAGCCTGTCCGAGCAGGTCAAGGTCTCCCGCTACATGATCATCCCGCAGCAGGTGGCGCCCGCCCTGGCTCCGATGGGGGCGGGCTGGCTCGTCGACCACATGTCGTGGCGCTGGGTGTTCTACGCCAACCTCCCGATCGGCGTCGCGGTCCTGGCCTTCGGACTGCTCTTCCTGGACCGGCACCGGGACCACGTCCCCGGCCGTCTCGACGTGCCGGGCCTGGTGCTCACCGCGTTCGGCACCGCGGGGCTGATGTTCGGAGTGAGCGAAGGTGCCGAGATGGGCTGGGGGAGCCCGCCGGTGCTGGCCGGGCTGATCGGCGGCGGGGTCCTGCTGACGGCGGCCGTGGTGGCCGAACTGCGGGTGCCCGAACCGGCCCTGCGGGTCCGTCTCTTCGCCGACCGGCTCTTCCGCGACACCAACATCACCGCGTTCATCGGCTTCATCGGCTTCATGGGGGCGATGTTCCTCGGCCCGCTCTTCCTCCAGGAGGGCCTGGGGCTGAGCGCCTGGGAGTCCGGTTCCGCCACCTTCGCCGAGGCTCTCGGCGTCCTGCTCACCGTCCAGCTCGTCGGCCCGCTCTACGCGCGGGTCGGTCCGCGCCGTATCGCGGGCTGCGGGCTGCTCGGGGTGGCGATGGTGCTGGTCGCCTTCTCCCGGCTGGACGCGGAGTCCTCGCTGTGGGCGTTCCGGGGGTTGATGTTCCTGCTCGGCGCGGCGATGGGCGGGGTGTTCATGCCGACCACGGTCGCCTCGTTCACCGCCATAGCGAAGGCCGACGTCTCGCACGCCTCGACCCTCAACACCGTCGTACGGCAGGCCGCCAACGCCGCCGCGCCCGCCGTGGTGACCGTCGTACTGGCCTCGGCCACCGCGGTCGGCACGGGCGCCGACGCCCATCCGCCCGTCTCCGCCTTCCAGCACGCCTACCTGGTGCTCGCGGCCGTCTCCGCGGTCGCCGCGCTCTTCGCCTTCACCATGCCGGACCGCGCGGCCCGCGTCGCCGCGTCGGCCCAGCCGGCCGGCCGGCGCGAGGCGGTCGACGCGTGACGGCGCACCGAGCGCGAAGGGTGGCCGGCGCGGACCTGTACGCAGGGTTCCGAGCCACCACCAGGACCGCCGCACCCGTCAGGCGAGCGTGACCTCCACCGGCAGCTTCTTGATGCCGTTGACGAAGTTGGAGCGCACCCGCGGTACGTCTCCGACGAGCCGGATGTCGGCGAGCCGGGGGATGAGCTCCTCGAACATGATGCGGATCTCGGTGCGGGCCAGCAGGTTGCCCAGGCACAGGTGGGGGCTGCCCTTGCCGAAGGTGACGTGGTCGTTGTTCTGCCGGGCCACGTCGAAGTCGTAGGGGTTGCCGAAGACCTCCTCGTCGCGGTTGCCGGAGGCGTACCACATGACGACCTTGTCGCCCTCCTTGACCTTCTTGCCGCCGAGTTCGACGTCACGGGTGGCGGTGCGGCGGAAGTGGTAGACGGGGGAGGCCCAGCGCAGGAACTCCTCGACCGCGGTCGGGATGAGGGACGGGTCCTCCTGCAACCTCGCGAGCTGCTCGGGGTGTTGCAGCAGTGCCAGCATCGAGTGGGTGATGGTGTGCCGCGTGGTCTCGTTGCCGGCGACGACCAGGAGCAGGAAGTAGTTGTCGAAGTCCTGCGGCGAGAGCGGGACGCCGTCGCGCGGGGTGGTGTTGACCAGCTTCGACACCAGGTCCGTGCCGGCGCCGCCGCGCCGCTGCCGCGCCAACTCCCGGCCGTACTCGAAGACTTCGAGGGAGGCGGGGGAGCGGAAGGGCAGGTCGCGGTACTGCTCGCTCTCCGCGCTGTGCAGCAGCACGTCCGCGTAGTCGGGGTCGGTGTTGCCGATGATCCGGTTGCCCCAGTCGATGAGCTGCTGGTTGTCCTCCGGCGGGACGTCGAGGAGGCGGGCGAGGACGTTGATGGGGAAGTCCGCGGAGACGTCGGCGACGAAGTCGAAGGTCCCCTTGGCGAGCGCCGCGTCGAGGGTCTTCGCGGTCAGGCCGCGCAGGAAGTCCGTGTAGCTGTTGATGACGTTCGCGCCGAACTGGCGCTGGATGACGCTGCGCAGGGCGCGGTGGCGGACGCCGTCCAGCTCCAGGATGGAGGCCCGCTTCTTGATCTGGTCGTCGTCGACCTCCTCCAGGTTCACGAACCGGGTGGAGGTGAAGGTCTCGGCGTCCCGGTCGACGCGGGCGATGTCGGCGTGCCGGGTCACCGACCAGAAGCCGGAGTTGGGCACCTCCTCCGGCTGCCAGTGCACCGGGTCCTCGTGGCGCAGGGTGTGGAACATCCGCCACGGGGTGACCCCGTCGGCGAAGTTGTCGAGGTCGGCCAGGTTGACGTGCGCCAGCGGCAGGGGTTCCTGGAGGCGGGCGCGGAGTTCGTCGGCGTCGGTGGGGGTGACGGGAAGGGCGGGGCTGTTCATGGTGGTGGTCTCCATCGGGCGTACGGCGGGAAGTCCTGGGTGGCTCAGAGGTGGTGGGCGTACTCGGTGAACTCCCAGTCGGTGACGTGCCGTCCGAAGCGTTCGACCTCGTTGCGCTTGTAGGAGAGGTAGGAGGCGGTGAAGTCCTTGCCGAGGAGTTCGGTCAGGTCGCTGTCCGCCTCCAGGGCGTCCAGCGCGGCGGACAGGTTCATCGGCAGCAGGGCCGCCTTGGCGGTGTCGTAGCCGTATCCCTCCAGTGGCGCGGGAGGCTCCGCGCCGGCCTGGATGCCGAGCAGGGCGGCGGCGAGGGTGGCGGCGATGAGCAGGTAGGGGTTGGCGCTGGCGTCGCCGAGCCGCAGTTCGAGTCGGGCTCCCGAGCCGCGCTCGGGCGGGATGCGGACCATGGCGCTGCGGTTGTCCAGGCCCCAGTCGATCAGCCACGGGGCCAGGGTGTCGGGGCCGAAGCGCCGGTAGGAGTTGACGGTCGGGTTGGCGAGCGCGGCGAGGGCCGGGGCGTGGGCGAGGATGCCCGCGATGGCGTGCCGGGCGGTGGCCGAGAGGCCGTACGTCCCCGCGGGGTCGTCGAAGGCGTTGCGGCCGTCCTCGTCCTCGCAGGACAGATGGAGGTGGAAGCCGGAGCCGCCGGCGTCGTTGAACGGCTTGGCCATGAAGGTGGCCAGCCGTCCTTCCCTGCGGGCGAGTTCCTTGACCGCCGCCTTGAAGCGGAACGCGCGGTCGGCCGCCGAAAGGGCTTCGCTGTGCGTCAGGTTGATCTCGAACTGTCCGCCGTCGAACTCGTGGTTGCCGCTGAGGGTGCCGATGCGCAGGTCCCGCAGCAGGCGCAGAGTGCGCAGGAGGTGGTTGTCGGGGTCGGCGCGCAGCCCGGCGGTGTAGACGACACCGGCATCACGCGCGTACCGGCGCCAGCCGCCGCTCGCGGGGTCCGTCTCGCACAGGAAGTACTCCAGCTCGGGTCCGACGACCGGCCGCAGTCCCTGGTCCTGGCAGCGGGCGAGGACCGCACGCAGCAGGTCACGGGGTGATTCCGGGGCGGGTGCGCCGGTCGCGGGGTCGATGACCTCGCCGAGGCAGGCGGCCACGCCCGGCTCCCACGGCAGTGCGACGAGCGTGCCGAGATCCGGTCGTACGGCGATGTCGGGCAGCCCGGCGTCGAGCCCGCCCGCGACCGGGACCACGTCGCCCTGCGGGCTGGTGTGGTAGACGGCGCGACAGAAGGCGAGCCCGTGCTCGCAGGCGGCGGGCAGGTGGTCCAGGAGGACGTCCCGGGCCCGTTCGGTGCCGATCAGGTCGGGATAGGTCACCCGGACCACGTCGATCCCCTCGGCGGCGAGCCGCTCCATGTGCTGACGGATGTCCGGTGTGGTGGATGCGCTCACCGATGGCTCCTCGGGCGCTGGGGGTGTTGTTTGGTGCCAAACGGTATGGCCGGCTTCATGGCCCCGCAAGAGGGTGTCCCCAAAAAATTATCCGCATGGATAGGTATTGACCAGGGGGAGGAGCGTGCCTACTTTGTTTGAAGCCAAATGAGTCAGGGTCCCGGAACTCCGAACCCTGGGCCGGGGGCCCGGTCGTCCACGGCCGGGCCCTCTTCTTCCCCCTCCCCGCCCGACGCCCCCACTCCCTGGAGGACCGGCCATGAAGGTCGTCGTCGACATGAACAAGTGCCAGGACCACGGACAGTGCGTCTTCGCCGCCCCCGACGTCTTCCACCTCGACGACAACGGCCGCCTGGCCTACGTCAGCGACCCCGACGACGCGCTGCTCGACGAGGTCGAGGAAGCCGCCGACGTCTGCCCGCTCCAGGCCATCCGGATCGAGGCCTGACCATGAGCGCACGCATCGTGGTCGCCGGCGCCTCGATGGCCGGCCTCCGCGCCGCCGAGCAACTGCGCGCGGCCGGCTGGACCGGCGCGATCACACTGATCGGCGACGAGCCGCACATGCCCTACAACCGGCCTCCCCTCTCCAAGGAGGTCCTGGCCGGCAAAGCCCCCTTCGAGTCACTGGCCTTCCGCCCCCGCGCCAGCGTCTCCGACGTCGAATGGCGCCTCGGCACCAAGGCCGTCGCCTCCCGCCTCTGCGAGCGCGTCGTCGAACTCGACGACGGCGAGGCGCTCTCGTACGACGGACTCGTCGTCGCCACCGGCATGCGCCCCCGGCGCCTGAACTGCCCCGGCCCGCGCACCGGCCGCCACACCGTGCGCACCCTCGACGACGCCCAAGGACTGCGCGCGGCCCTGACCCGGCCCGGCGCCCGCGTCGTCGTGGTCGGCGCGGGCTTCATCGGCTGCGAGGTCGCCGCCACCGCCGTGGGACTCGGCGTCACCGAGGTCACCGTCGTCGACCCGCTGCCGCTGCCCATGGTCGGCCCGCTCGGCGAGCAGCTGGGCCGCGCGCTGCTCAAGCGGCACGAAGAGCGCGGAGTGCGCTTCGTGCTCGGCACCGGCGTGACCGGCTTCGAGGGCGAGGACCAGGTCACCGGGGTCGTGCTGTCCGACGGGACGGTACTGCCGGCCGACGTCGTCGTGGAGTCGGTCGGCTCCCTGTCCAACGTCGAGTGGCTGGACGGCAACGGCCTCGACCTCACCGACGGCGTCCTCACCGACGAACTGCTGCGCGTCGGTGGCCGTCCGGAGGTCGTCGCGGTCGGCGACGTCGCCCGCTTCCCCAACGCCCGCTACGACGGCGTCCCCCGCCGCGTCGAGCACTGGTGCATCCCCACCGACACCGCGAAACACGCGGCGAAGGCACTCGTCGCCCATCTCACCGGCGGCGAGAGCGACTTCGCGCCGTTCGCCCCGCTGCCCACCTTCTGGAGCGACCAGCACGAGTTCCGCCTCCAGTCCTTCGGCGCACCCGCGCTCGGCAGGGACGACGTCCGGGTGCTCGACGGTGACCTCGGCGGCGATGTCGTCGCCGGTTACCACAGCGCCGGCCGCCTGGTGGGCGTCGTCGCCCTGGGCGGACCCGCCGCCGCGTCCAGTGCCGCCCGCTATCGCGCCGAACTGCTCAAGCAGCCCGCCCTCACTGCTCAAGGAGCCCCCTGATCATGACCGTTCGCGGATTCCTCCACCCCAAGACGGCGACCGGCGCCGCCTCCCTGATCCCCTCCCCGCCCTGGCGCTACTCCGGTGACCTGCTCACCGTCGAGTACCGCACCGACCCCGCACGCGTCCGCGAACTCCTGCCCGAACCTCTGGAGTTGGCCGACGAGGACCCGGGCGCCGTGGCGTTGATCTGGGCCGACTGGCAGTCCTGCTCGGCCGACGGCGGCGAGCTGCTCGACCCGGTGCTCTCCCAGTACAAGGAGGCCTTCGCGGTCGTCCGCTGCCAGTACCGGGGGCAGACCTACTCGCGGTGCGTCTACATCTGGGTCGACAAGGACTTCGCCATCGCGCGGGGCCTGCACCAGGGTTATCCGAAGAAGCTCGGCTCGATCCACCAGACGCGCCCGCACCCCTACGGGCCCGCCCCGCGCATCGAGGCCGGGGCCCGCTTCGGAGCGACGCTCGCCGCGGCCGACCGGCGCCTGGCCCAGACGGTCGTGACCCTGCGCGAGCCGTCGGAGACCAACGGGTTCGTCAACGGCCACCCGATGGCCCACCACCGCTGGCTGCCCTCGATCGAGAAGGGCAAGGGACTCGCGCTCGACGAGCTGATCGAGTCCGGCGCGGCGTCCTTCGAGGCCGGACAGGCGTGGCGCGGTGACGCCGAGCTGGAGCTGTTCGAGGCCCCCACCGAGGAACTGGCCCGGCTGGAGATCCGCGAGCCGATCGCCGCCTACTACCGGCAGGTCGGCGTCGTCTGGGACGGCGGACGTCTGCTGGAGTCCGGCATGTCCGGCGCCGAGTGACCCCCACCCCGAGAAGACCTGGAGACCGGACATGACCGACCACACCCTCACCGTCGCCGGGGTCTCCGTCGACACCCGGCACTGGATCGGCGGCGAACGCGTCGCCTCCGGCGAGACGTTCACCGACGTCTCACCGATCGACGGCAGCGTCATCGGCGAGATCTCCCGCGGTACGGCCACGGAGGCCGCGGCCGCCGTCGCCGCCGCCAAGGCCGCCTTCCCCGCCTGGGCCGCCACCCCGCGCGCCGAGCGCGCCCGCATCCTGCACGCCGTCGCCGACGGCGTCGAGAAGCGGCTCGAAGAACTCGCCGTCGTCGAGACCACCGACAACGGCGCCCTGCTGCGCTCGCACCGGCGCGGTGTCATGCCGCGCGTCGCGCACAACTTCCGCTTCTTCGCGGACTGGCTGCTGAAGCTGGACCACGAGGACTTCGAGACCCGCGGCCACACCAACCACGTCAGCTGGGACCCGGCGGGGCCGTCGGTCCTCATCACCCCGTGGAACGCGCCGCTGATGCTGGCGACCTGGAAGGTGGCCCCGGCGCTGGCCGCCGGGAACACGGTGGTCCTCAAGCCCGCCGAGTGGTCCCCGCTGACCGCCTCGCTCCTCGCCGACATCGCCGCCGAGGCCGGACTGCCCGCCGGTGTGCTCAACGTCGTCCAGGGCTATGGCTCCGAGATCGGCGACGCCCTCACCTCGCACCCGGACGTGCGCCGCATCAGCTTCACGGGCTCGGTGCCGACCGCCCGGCGGATCGCCGCCTCCGCCGCCGCGAACCTCACCCCGCTGAGCCTCGAACTCGGCGGCAAGTCCCCCCTGTTGGTGTTCGCCGACGCGGATCTGGACCTCGCGGTCGACCTCGCGGTGGAGCAGTACGACAACGCCGGACAGGTCTGCCTCGCCGCCACCCGCCTCCTCGTGGAGGAGTCGGTCGCGGAGGAGTTCACCAGGCGCTTCGTCGACAAGGCGAGCACATTGAAGCAGGGCGACCCGCGAGACGAGGCCACCGACATCGGCCCCACCGTCCACCCCCGCCAGCTGGAGAAGATCGACGGCTTCGTGCGGCGGGCCGTGGCGGCCGGGGCGCGGGCGGTCATCGGCGGCCGGCGCAAGGACGGCCAGTACTACGCGCCGACCCTGCTGACGGAGGTCGCCCAGGACTCCGAGATCGTCCAGGAGGAGGTGTTCGGTCCCGTCCTGACGCTCCAGACCTTCACCACCGAGGACGAGGCCGTCCGCCTCGCCAACGACACCCGCTTCGGCCTCGCCGCCACCCTCGCCACCGGCGACCACGAGCGCGCCGCACGCGTCACCGCACGACTCGTCGCGGGCACCGTCTGGGTCAACTGCTTCTTCGTACGCGACCTCCAGGCCCCCTTCGGCGGCTCCCGCCACTCCGGCGTCGGACGCGAGGGCGGCACCTGGAGCTTCGACTTCTACTGCGACCTGAAGAACACCGTCACCGCCCCGAAGGGATGGAAGGACCATGGGTGAGATCGTCGGGGCGGGCCTGCTCGCCCACGTCCCCACCATCGTGCTCCCCGAGGAAGAGCGCCGGGAACTGAACGAGGGCAAGGAGATCACCCTCGTCACCGGCCTCCGCCGGCTGCGCCGGGAGGTGTTCGAGCGGGACGACTACGACACCGTCGTCGTCCTCGACTCCCACTGGGCGACCACCGTCGAGTTCGTCGTCACCGCACAGCAGCGCCGGGCGGGCCTGTTCACTTCCGAGGAGCTGCCGCGCGGCATGTGCAGGATGCCGTACGACTTCCCGGGCGACCCCGAACTCGCCCACAACATCGAGAAGTTCGCGGACCGGCACGGCACCTGGATCACCGCGATCGACGACGACCACCTGCCGATCTACTACGCCACCATCAACCTCTGGAAGTTCCTCGGCGAGGGTCTGCCCGACAAGCGGTGGGTGACCATCGGCGTCTGTCAGACCGGTGACATGGAGGACCATCTGCGCCTGGGCCGCGCGCTCGCCGACGGCATCGCCGCCACCCCCGGCCGCCGGGTCCTGCTGATCGCCTCCGGTGCCCTCTCGCACTCCTTCTGGCCGTTGCGCGAACTGCGCGACCACGAAGCCAGCGACCCGGTGCACATCTTCACGCCCGAGGCCCGCGAGGCCGACCGCGAGCGGATCTCTTGGTTCAAGGAGGGCCGCCACGACAAGGTCCTCGACACCATGGACGAGTTCTGGAAGTTCAAGCCCGAGGCGAAGTTCTTCCACTACCTGATGATGGCCGGCGCCCTCGGCGAACAGGCCTGCGTCGCCAGGGCCCGCCAGTACGGGGAGTACGAGAACTCGATCGGCACCGGCCAGGTGCACCTCTGGTTCGACCGCCCGGCCGACGGCTGGACCGGCACCGGCCTGCCCACCCCGCGCACCCCTCACAGCCGTATCTAGTCCTCTTCAGGAGCCCCTGTCATGCCCGAGTACCGCCGTATCCTCCTCGACGGCGCCGCCGTCCAGGTCACCGTCGACGGGGACGAACTCGTCGCCGGTGACGGCCGTCGCGTCAAGGTCGAGGACGCACAGCACCTGCCTCCCGTGGTCCCGTCCAAGGTCGTCGCCGTGCACCTCAACCACCGCAGCCGTGTGGAGGAGTTCGGCATCGAACTGCCCGACACGCCCACGTACTTCCACAAGCCGACGTCCGCCCTCAACTCCCACAAGGGCGCGATCGTCCGGCCCGAGGGCTGCAAGTGGCTCAACTACGAGGGCGAGGTCGCCATCGTCATCGGGAGGACCGCGCGGAACATCTCCCCGGCCGAGGCGGCGGAGTACATCGTCGGCTACACCATCGCCAACGACTACGGACTGCACGACTTCCGCGACACGGACGCCGGTTCGATGCTCCGCGTCAAGGGCTCGGACACGCTGTGCCCGCTCGGCCCCGGACTGGTCACCGACTGGGACTTCCGCGGCAAGAGCCTGCGCACATACGTCAACGGACAGGTGGCGCAGGACGGTTCGACCGACGAGATGCAGTGGGACATGCACTACCTCGTCGCCGACATCGCCCGCACCATCACCCTCCACCCTGGCGACGTCCTGCTCTCCGGCACGCCCGCCAACTCCCGCCCCGTGCGGCCCGGTGACGTCGTCGAGGTCGAGGTCGAGGGCCTGGGCCGCCTCACCAACCACATCGTCACCGGCCCGACCGCGATCCGTACCGACGTCGGCGCCCAGCCCACCGAGTCGGAGGAGGTGCTGTCCACCGCGCTCGGCGGCGACTGGGAGTTCCGCGGCATCCGCCCGCCCAGGCGCTGAAGCGGCGGGCGTCGCCGGGACGGTCCCCCGGCGCGGCGCGCGAAAACGCGCCGTACGGTGGCCGTCCACGCCTCCTTGCCGCACTCCGCATGCGGGTAGGGTCGCGCCCATGAGCGATTCCTCCGAGAAAGCACAGGCCAAGCCGCGTAAGCGTGTGGACTACGGGACCGGCCGCGAGGCTCTGCTCAAAGCGGCGGTGCGGGTGGTCGCCCAGGGTGGGCTGCGCAAGCTCACCTATCGCGCCGTCGCGGAGGAGGCCGGGGTCACCCACGGGCTCGTGGTGCACCACTTCGGCTCGCGGGACGCCCTGATCGAGGAGACCCTCGCCCACACCATCCGCACCTCGCTGAGCACCAGCGCGCTCGAACCGGGCACCGGCAAGGTCGCGGACTTCTCGGCGGGGCTCTCGGAGATGGTCACGGCGGACCCGGACGTCCAGGCGTTCCAGTACGAGCTGCTGCTGGAGTCGCGCCGCCGCCCGGAACTGCTGCCTCAGATCCGCGCGTTGTACGGCCAGTACTTCGACGCCACCGAGCGCGAACTGTCCCGCATCCTGCCCGAGGACGCCTCACCCGCCATGACCCGGCTCGTGTTCGCGGCGCTGGAGGGCCTCGTCCTGCACCAGCTGGTCCTGGGCGAGCCGGAGGTCACCGAAGCCGCGCTGAAGGAACTCCGAGCGCTGCTGACCCGGCCACGCGGCGACGCGGAGTAGCCGCCCTGACCAGGCCAAAGCGCCAGGTCGGACAGGGTCCCCGTCGCTTCGCGGCGGGGGCTCGTTTGTTTCCGAACGAGTAAAGAGTTGATGACGCGGCCGCGAATCGGGTGCGACCTCTTGACGAAACTATCCGGCTGGATAATTCTCGCGGTGCAGGGCGACGTCTCGCCCGCCCCTCTCTTCTTCTGCCTCGCGCCCGATCCGAGGAGTGCCCCGCCATGACCGTCACCGAGGATCTGCTGCCCTTCCGCGACCCGGGCTTCCGTGCGGACCCGTACCCGTACTACGCGCGACTGCGCGAGGAGCATCCGGTCTACCGGCACCCCCTCGGGCTGTACGTCGTCTCCCGCTACGAGGACGTCGCCCGGCTGATCCGCAACCCCACCCTGAGCGTGCAGCGGCTCGACTTCGGGGTCGCCGACCCCCTCCACCACACCATGCTGGGCAAGGACGCCCCCGACCACACGCGGCTGCGCCGGATCACCAACCGCTGGTTCACGCCCAAGGCGGTCGAGGAGTGGTCCAAGGTCATGCGGGCCTCCGTCGAGGCCGTCCTCGACGAGGTCGAGCAAGGCGACGGCACCCTGGACGTCGCGGACGGCCTCGCCCTGAAGTGCACCTTCGACAGCATCTGCCACATCTTCGGCATCGAGCCGTCCGACATGCTCGCCGTCCAGCGCAAGACGTACGAGATCGGCCTGAGCCTCGGCCCCGGAGGCGACGACCAGGAGGCCAGGGGCAGCGCCGAGGCCCTGGAGTGGTTCGCCGGCCACATCCGCGGACTGCTCGCCGACAAGCGCGCGCACCCGGGCGAGGGCATGATCGACGCCTTCATCGCCGCGCAGGACGAGGGCAGGATGACCGAGGACGAGGTCATCTACACGATCTTCCTCTTCTTCGCCGTCGGTCACCTCGACGTCAAGCACCTCATCAACCACGGCATCTGGCTGATGACCCAGCGGCCCGACCTGTTCGCCGCCTACCGGGACGAGCCGGAGGCGCGCCCCGGCATCATCAACGAGATCCTGCGCATCGACACACCCGAGTCGATGGTGGTTCGCCTGACCACGCAGGACATCGTCATCGGGGACACGACCGTCCCCGCCGGCGAGGTCCTGGCCCTGCTCATCGCCTCCGCCAACCGGGACCCCGCGGTGTTCGCAGAACCCGACACCTTCGACCACACCCGCCCGGCCGCCGCCGGTCAGCACCTCGCCTTCGGCTCCGGCATGCACGGCTGCGCCGGCCAGGTCCTGGCCCGCGCCGAAGCCGACGTCGTCTTCAGCTCTCTCGTGAACCGCTTCTCCGGCGTCGAGTCGGCCGGTGAACCCGCCTACGCCCACACCGAGTTCCTGCGCACCGTCACCCACCTCCCCGTCCGTTTTCGCTGACCCCGACCCCTTCGGGAGACAGGAACCACCATGAAGATCGAAGTCGACCTCGGCAAGTGCCAGGACCACGGACAGTGCGTCTACGCCGCCCCCGATCTCTTCGCGCTCGACGACGCCGGACGGCTCACCCTGCGGCAGCGGACGACCGGCGTCTACACCGCCGACGTGGACGACGCGAACGCCGAGGAACTCCACGAGGCCGCCGACGTCTGCCCGCTCCAGGCCATCACCGTCCACGAGTAGCGGCGGGGTCGGAAAAGGATCTCCCCTCACCCCCTTGCCAAACGGATAGTTCCGGCCCACCATGAGGCAACTCGTTTGGCCTAAAACAATTTCCCGCCCCTCCCCGTCCCCGGCAGGTGATTCGAGTGGACAGTCAGACAGCGGTCGCCACCCAGACCGCTCACGACCCCTCCATGACAGGCAGGCTCAAGCCCGACTCGCTCGGCGTCCTCGGCATCCTCTTCTTCGTCCTCTCCGCCCAGGCGCCGCTCACCGGCATCGCCGGGGCCGTACCGATCGCGGTGGCCATCGGCAACGGCGCCGGCGTCCCGGCCGCCTACCTCGCGGCGGGCATCATCGTGCTGCTGTTCTCCGTCGGGTTCGTCGCCATGGGCCGCCATGTCGTGGACGCCGGGGCCTTCTACACCTACATCGGCAAGGGGCTCGGCCGCACGACCGGCTCCGGCAGCGCCGGGATCGCCCTGTTCGCCTACTGTGCCGTCCAGGCCGCCATGTACGGGCTGTACGGCGCCACGGTCAGCGGCCTGGTCGAGCACTACACCGACGTCCATGTGGCGTGGTGGATCTGGACCCTTGGCACCATGGTGGTCATCCAGGTGCTCGGCGCGTCGGGCATCGAGATGGGCGCCAGGATCCTCGCCGTCTTCGTGCTGGCCGAGTTCAGCATCCTGATCGCCTTCGCCCTCGTGACCCTGGTCAAGGGCGGCGGACCCGAAGGCCTCGGCTTCACGGACAGCTTCTCGCCGTCCGCCGCGCTGAGCGGCGCTCCGGGCGTGGCGCTGATGTTCGCCGTGGCGTCGATGTTCGGCTTCGAGGCCACCGCCATCTACGGCGAGGAAGCCCGCGAGCCCCGCAAGACCGTCCCCCGGGCCACCTACCTGGCGGTCGCCGTGGTCACCGGCTTCTTCGCCTTCACCTCCTGGATGCTGGTCTCCGCGCACGGTGCGTCCCGGGTCACGGGCGAGGCGGGCAAGGCACTGGGAAGCGGGGACGCCACCTCCTTCGTCTTCGCGCCGATCGCCGACCTGTTCGGCGGCTGGGCGGACGACGTCCTGCCGATCCTGCTGGCCACCTCCCTCTTCGCCGGCATCCTCGCCTTCCACAACTCCGCCAACCGCTACCTGTTCTCCCTCGGCCGCGAGCGGCTGCTGCCGCACGGACTGACCGCCCTCAACCGGCGGCACTCGCCCTGGGCGGCCGGGATCGTGCAGACCCTCATCGCCGCGGTGCTGGTGCTGCCCTTCGCGATCCTGGGCAAGGACCCCGTGCTGACCCTCTTCTCCTGGTTCAGCGGGGTCGCGGTCCTCGGCGTCATGCTGCTGTACTTCCTGACGTCGGTGTCGGTCGTCGCCTTCTTCCGCCGCTCGCGCGCCGACACCCGGCCCTGGAACACCCTCGTCGCCCCCACCCTGGGCGCGCTCGGCATAGCCGGCGCCATCTGGCTCATCGTCGCCAACTTCACCACCCTCATCGGCGGCGACCGCACCACGGCTCTCTGGCTGGAGCTCACCGTCCCGGCGGTCCTGCTCCTCGGCGTCGCCGCCGCCCGGCTGACGCGCACCCGGACCGCCGGCTGACTGTCCACCGATGCGGCCGGGACGGCTCCCGGCCGCATCGGCCTCCGTGCCGTACGGCACGAGACCAACGAATCGGAGACGGGGCATCGTGCTCAACGCCACCCACGAAGAACTCCTGCGCCGCGCCAAGGAAGTCGACCTCCCCACGCGCCACCACATCGACGGCGCGGACGAAGCCGGCGGCGGAGCCGCGTTCGCCGTCGTGTCCCCGCGCGACGGCCAGACCCTGGCCCAGGTCGCCGACGCGGGCGAGGCGGAGGTCGATCTCGCGGTCGCCGCCGCGCGCCGCGCCTTCGACACCGGCCCCTGGCCGCGCCTGGCGCCCGCCGACCGCGGCCGTGCCCTGCTGCGGATCGCCGACCTCCTGGAGCGGCACCGCGAGGAACTGGCCCTGACCGTCACCCTGGAGATGGGCAAGCCCATCACGGACGCCTACGGCATCGAACTGCGCGCCGCGATCAACACGTTCCGCTTCTACGGCCAGCTCGCCGACAAACTCACCGACGAGTCACCCCACACCGCCCCCGACGCCCTCGCCCTGGTCACCCGGGAACCGGCAGGTGTCGTCGGCGCCGTCGTCCCGTGGAACTTCCCGCTGACGCTGGCGAGTTGGAAGCTCGCGCCGGCGCTCGCCGCGGGCTGCACCGTCGTACTGAAGCCCTCGGAGAACTCCCCGCTGTCCGCGCTGCTGCTCGCCCGGATCGCCACCGAGGCCGGACTGCCGCCCGGCGTCCTCAACGTCGTCAACGGCGAAGGCCCCGTCGCCGGGCGGGCGTTGGGACTCCATCCCGACGTGGACGTCCTCGCCTTCACCGGCTCGACCGCCGTCGGCCGGCACTTCCTGCGCTACTCCGCCGACTCCAACCTCAAGCGGGTCTGGCTCGAACTCGGCGGCAAGTCACCCAACATCATCCTCCCCGACGCCCCGGACCTGGAGCAGGCAGCCGCCACCGCCGCCTGGGGCATCTTCTTCAACCAGGGCGAGATGTGCACCGCGCCCTCCCGGCTGCTGGTGCACTCCTCGATCGCCGACCGGGTCACCGAGGCGATCGTCGGGCGGGCCCGCGCACTGCGGGTCGGCGACCCGCTCGACCCGGCCACCGAGATGGGCGCGATGGTCGGCGCGAACCACCTCGAACGCGTCCTCGGCCATATCGGCACCGGCCTCGACGAAGGAGCCCGGCTGCGCGCCGGCGGCGGCCGCACCCTCGCCGAGACGGGCGGCAGCTTCCTGCGCCCCACCGTCTTCGACCAGGTGGACCCCGGCATGCGGCTGGCCCGGGAGGAGATCTTCGGCCCGGTCCTGTCCGTCCTCACCTTCGACGATCTGGACGAGGCGGTACGGCTCGCCAACGCCACCGAGTACGGCCTCGCCGCCGGTCTGTGGACCTCCGACCTGTCCACCGCCCACCAGGTCTCCCGTGCCCTCAAGGCCGGCACCGTCTGGGTCAACTGCTACGAGGAGGGCGACCTCACCGTCCCCTTCGGCGGCATGAAGCAGTCCGGCAACGGCCGCGACAAGTCCGCCCACGCCCTCGAGAAGTACACCGAACTGAAGACCACCTGGATCCAGCTGTGACCCGCCCCCTGATCGCGATCCCCGCCCGTTTCGCGACGTCCACCTCAGCGCTGCGGTACGCCGCCGAAGTCAACGCCCGTGCCCTGATCGAGGCCGTCTGGCGCGCCGGCGGAGAACCGGCGAGCATCCACCCCGCCTCCAGGGACGTGGCCGAACGCCTCGCCCGCTTCGACGGCGTCCTGCTCCCCGGTGGCGGCGACCTCGCCCCGCACCGCTACGGCGCCACCGACACCCACGACACCGTCTACGACGTCGACGACGTCCAGGACGACTTCGACCTCGAAGTCGCCCGCGCAGCCCTCGACTCGGGCCTGCCCCTGCTCGCGATCTGCCGCGGACTCCAGGTCGTCAACGTCGCCCTCGGCGGCACCCTGGAACAGGACATGGGCGGCCCCGAGCGCGCCCACCGGCACGTCATCCACCCCGTGGCCATCCAGCGGGGCACACTCCTGGAACAGGCCACCGGGCAGGAGAAGATCGAGGCGTCCTGCTACCACCACCAGCGCGTCGACCGCGTCGGAGTGGGCCTCGCGGTCACCGCGCGGGCGGCCGACGGCACGGTGGAGGGACTCGAACTGCCAGGTGCCCAGGGCTGGTTCACGGCCGTCCAGTGGCACCCGGAGGACACCGCCCACGAAGACCCCGCCCACCAGGCCCTGTTCGACGCGCTCGTCCAGGCCGCCCACGACAGAAGCTGAGACGAGGACAAGGCTCTCTTCGGCCGCGGGCGTCAAGCCCCCTGCCTCGCACCGGAACTGGACGACGCTCCGCTGGGCCGGGTGCTGAAGAGCGTGGCCACGGCCGGGGCATCGGACCGCGCGACCTCGCCATCGCCCAGGTGGAGCGGCTCCTGCGCGCGACCGGAGACGGACGACTGGGACCGCCGCCGCCCATCGGGTCGGCGCTCTCGCGCACGTCGCGCCCTCGCCGGCCCGGCACCGGCGGGAGCGTAGACCGCGATCCGGACACGTTCGTCCTGGACGCATGGGCCGAACCGGCCGCCGATCCATGGGAAGCCCTGGCCCTGGCCCATGCCGCGGTCCGGGCCGCGGCCCGGACCCGCCCGGCGGAGCCGGCACCTTGGGTGGGCGCGTCGGCGGCGGTGCGGCTGCTGGGGCGACCGATCGCCGAAGTCCGGCCGGTGTGGGCCGAGATCCGCGCGCGCGACCCGGGGCACCGGGATGCGCATCTCCACGCTCTGGGCTGTCTCTACGCTCTGGGCTGTCTCTCGCCCGAGGAGCAGAGAAGCCACAGCGCTCTTCGGGACTTCCTCGACGAGAGACCAGCGCGGTCATACCGCCCGGACGCCCCGGCGGCATGCCTGCCGTCGACGACCCGCGTCCCACTGGCCGGTTGCCGGCCGTATCCGCCACGCCGCCGCCGTCGCCGACCTGGGGCTGCTCGCCTACGCCTTCGTGCGCGCGGGGCGCGCGGCGGAGGCCCACCCCGTCTTCTCGGCGATCGACGGGCAGGTGACGCCTTGGCCGTGAGGGCACGACGGGGACGGTGGAGCGCTCTACACACTGGACCCGTCCGTAGGTTCTCGGGCGTCTCAGCCGCGCTCGGCCGCCTCGACGACGTTGGTCAGCAGCATCGCCCTCGTCATGGGGCCGACACCGCCGACGGGCGGGGCGAGTGAGCCGGCGACCTGGTCCACGTCCGGATGGACATCGCCGAGAACACCCTCCACGGTCCGGGTGATGCCGACGGACAGCACGGTGGCGCCGGGCTTGATCCAGTCGGCTCGGACCAGATGCGCCACCCCGGCCGCCGCCACGACCACGTCGGCGACACGGGCGTGGGCCGCGGTGTCCTGGGTGGCCTCGTGGCAGAGGGTCACGGTGGCGTGCTCGGTGGCGCGGGTCAGCATCAGGCCGAGCGGGCGGCCCACGGTGATCCCGCAGCCGATGACACAGAACTGCCGCCCGGTGATGGGCACTTGATGGCGCCGCAGCAGATCGATGATGCCGCGCGGGGTGCAGGGCAGCGCCCCCGGGATGCCCAGCACCAGCCGGCCCAGATTCGCCGGGTGCAGCCCGTCGGCGTCCTTGTCGGGGTCGACGAGCTCCAGCACCGCGTGGGTGTCGATGTGGGCCGGCAGCGGCAGTTGGACGATGAAGCCGGTGCAGGCCGGGTCGGCGTTGAGCCGGAGCACGGCCGCCTCGACGTCGGCCTGCGTGGCGGTGGCGGGCAGTTCCACCCGGATCGACGCGATGCCGACCTGGGCGCAGTCGCGGTGCTTGCCGCCGATGTAGGAGCGGCTGGCCGGGTCGTCCCCGACCAGGATGGTGCCCAGCCCGGGGGAGACGCCGTGCCTCTTCAACACCTCCACCCGCCGGGCGAGTTCACGTTTGATGTCGGCCGCTGCGGCCTTGCCGTCGAGCAGCGTCGCGGTGGTCATGTCGTAAGGGCCTCTCGGTACGGGCGTCAGGCGAAGACGACGGTGCGGGAACCGGTGAGGACGACCCGGTCCTCCGCGTGCAGCCGGACCGCGCGGGCCAGGACGAGCCGCTCGACGTCCCGGCCGATGGCGACCAGTTCCGGCGCGGTGTGGCGATGTCCCACGCGGACCACGTCCTGCTCGATGATCGGGCCCTCGTCGAGGTCGGCGGTCACGAAGTGGGCGGTGGCGCCGATGAGTTTGACGCCTCGCTCATGGGCCTGGTGGTAGGGCTTGGCGCCCTTGAAGCCCGGCAGGAAGGAGTGGTGGATGTTGATGACCCGGCCGGACAGCCTGCGGCAGAGGTCGTCGGAGAGCACCTGCATGTAGCGGGCGAGCACCACGAAGTCGACCTGGTGCTCGCCGACGAGCCGCAGCAGCTCTGCCTCCGCCTGCGGCTTGGTGTCGCGGGTGACCGGGAGGTGGACGAAGGGGATGCCGTACCGCTCCGCTATGGGCGCCAGATCGGGGTGGTTGGAGACGATCAGCGGGATGTCGACGGGCAGTTCGCCGAGTCCCCAGCGGTAGAGCAGGTCGACGAGGCAGTGATCGAACTTGGAGACCATCAGCAGCACCCGGCGACGCTGCTCCTCGGGCCGTAGGGTCAGCACCGGGTCGAACCGGGCCAACCGCAGGGCGAGTTCGTCCCGCAGCCGCTCGGTGCCGGCCTCGGGGGTCTCCAGGCAGACGCGGAGGGTGAAGACGCCGGTGCCGGGGTCGGAGAACTGGGCGCTCTCCAGGATGTTGCCCTTGGCCCCGGTGATGCCACCGGACAGGGCGTGGACGATGCCGGGCTGGTCGGGGCAGGTGACGGTCAGGATGTAGCGCTGCATGGCTGCGGTGCCTTCCGGCTCAGGCCCGTACGCGGGTGCGCTCGGGGTCGTACACGGGGGTGGGCCGCACCGTGGCGTCGGCCTGGCAGCCGTCGGCGGCGACCGCGATCAGCGCGGTCCCCGGCTTCACCGCGTCGCGGTGCACACGGGCGAGCCCCAGAGTGGCGCCGTCGAGCACGGGCGAGGCCACGGCCATCGTCACGTAGCCCACGTCCCGTCCGTCCAGCTCCAGCCGTGCGCCCTCGGCCGCCTCGGGTGCGGTGTCCACGACGACGCTGACCACCCGCCCCGGCGCGGTGCCCTTCGTGGCCAGCAGCGCGTCCCGGCCCTGGAAGGGGCCCTTGTCGAAGTCGACCGCCCAGCCCATCCGGCATTCGAACGGGGTGACGGTGCGGTCGTACTCCAGCTCACCCATGATCATCCCGGCCTCGGTGCGGCAGGTCAGGAGGGCGAGCGCGCCGGCGGCCCGCACTCCGAGGTCGGCTCCCGCGTCGAGGACCGCGTCCCACAGGTCCAGCGCCCGCTCGCGCGGCACCTGGATCTCGTAGCCGAGTTCGGCGGTGAACCCGATCCGGCTGACCTGCGCACCGATGCCCGCGACCAGGACGTCCCGGACGAACGTGTAGTAGGGGAAGGCGGAGTTGGAGACGTCGACGTGCGTGAGCCGCTGGAGCACCTCGCGGCTGCGCGGCCCTTGCAGGGTCAGTACGGCGAACTCGTCGCGGCGCTCGGTGACCGTGGTGCCGTCGGGGGCGTGTGCGGTCAGGCATGTCGAGGTGGCCGGGTTGCCGCCGGTGACGACCACATGTCCGGGCGCGAGGACGGCCACGGTCACGTCGTCGATCATGAAGCCGTCGGTGTCGACGACCACGCCGTAGGCGATACGGCCCTCGCCGAGCCCGCGGACGCTCCGCGAGAAGACGGCGTCGACGGCGGCGAGCGCGCCCTCGCCCTCGACGTGCCACTTGTAGAGCATCGAGTAGTCCAGCGCGCCGGCGGAGGTACGGATCGCCTCGTACTCCTCGGCCGGGTCCGTGAGGAACAGGGGCACGGCATGGCCGTAGACGTCGATCCACTCCTCGACGCGGTCGTCGTAGCGGGGTGAGAACGGGGTGGCGCTCAGTCCTTCGGGGACGGCCATGAGGGCTCCAGGGGAGAGGGGAAGCGCGATGCAGCGAGAATCTATCCATCTGGATAACTTGTCAATAGGATAGTTTGGAGGGCATGGGCCGCAGACGAGGAGGAGGCCGATGACCGCCGTGACGGGGGAGGACGCCCGGCCGGGCTACGGCGAGGGACGCGAGGCGCTGCTCGCCGCCGCGGTCCGGGTGGTGGCCCACGGCGGCCTGCGGAAACTGACATACCGTTCCGTCGCCGCGGAGGCCGGCGTCACGCACGGGCTCGTCGCCCACCACTTCGGCTCCCTCGACACGCTGCTGGAGCAGGCACTCCAGTGGTGCGTCGAGCGGAGCATCGAGACGTCCTCGCTCGTCCCGGCAAGCGGCAGGCTGGAGGACTTCGTCGCGACCCTCGCCGACTTCATCGCGGCCGACCCCGACCTACAGGCGTTCCAGTACGAGCTCAAACTCGAAGCGAACCGCAGACCGGAACTGCGGCACCATGTCGAGACGCTCTACGACGCCTACCGCGACGCCGTCCGCGCGGCCCTGGCCTGCTTCGAAGTGCCGCAGGAGATGGCGGAGACGGTCTTCGCGGCCCTGGACGGCCTGGTCTTCCACCAGGTCACGGCGGGCACCCCGGCCCGCACCGAGGAAGGCGTCGTGATGCTGCGGCGCCTGCTCGCGGCGTATCGCGCGCAGACGTGACGTGACCGGGATGTCTCAGGCCTTGCGACGGCGGCCGCTGCGGCGGGGCGCGGGGGCGGCGCCACCGAGGAGGGCCTGCCGGCGCTCCTCTCCACTGCTCTCCACCTGGAGCACCACCCGGCGCAGCCCGTCGGCGACGGTGCGGCACTCCTCGTCGCTGAGTTGATCCGTGACGAAGGCCTCTTCCTCGTTGAACGCCGGGAAGACGCGCTGCATGAGTTGCTGCCCCTCCTCGGTGAGACTGAGCAGCACCAGCCGTCCGTCGCTCGGATGGTCCGCGCGCCGGATCAGGCCCCGCCCTTCCAGGGTTCGGGCGACTCCCGTGAGCGTCCCCTTGGAGATCCCGGCCTCCTCGGCCACGTGCCGGGTCTCCGACTCCCCCCAGATCCAGACGACCCAGAGCACCACGAACGCGGTCCAGGTCAGGTCGACGCCGCGCAGCACCGAGTTCTCCAGGTGCTGCCGTACCGCCGAGGCGGCGCGGTAGATGTTGGCGACCACGGCCATCTGGTCATGCCGGATGGGGATACCGCCGAGCTTGGCCTCCGCCAGCTTCTCGGCCTCGGTGATGGATCGGTGGCCGGGCACGGGCACGCTCCCTTCGGACCTGCGGGTCACGGGTCCTCACGATTACCGTTCGGGTCCAAATTGTACGTACGGTACGCATCGAACACGCACCCGGCTGTGCCATTTCGGCCATGGCGCTCGGCGGCAGCCCGGTCACAAGCTGTGGGCGACGGGGTGCAGCGGTTGGTACAGCGGAAGTTCGGCGCCGCTCGGGAGCCGGACCGCCGTCAGTCTGCCCCAGCGCTGTTCGCTGACCGGACGGGTGACCTCGACGCCCTGGGCGCGGAACTCGTCGAGCTGCGCGTCGAGGTCGTCGCACATCAGGTAGAACTCGTGCCGGGGCGGGCCGTCGGTCGGGTGTACGGCGACCTCGGCCGGGGGCAGCTTGAAGACGAGCCACCCGCCGCCCGCGTCGACGCCGGGAAACCCGAGGACGTCGCGGATGAAGGCACGGTCCTTCTCGGCGTCCTGGCTGTAGACGATGACATGCGCACCGCTGATCATGGCCTGCTCCTGCCCATCGACGGGTCGGCGGTCGGATTCCGGCATCCTGGCACGCCAGGACAACGGCGGCAGCACAAGCACAGGACGTGCGTGGTGTCGTCAACTCCGCCGGCCATAGGCCTCGCCGATGCAAATCGGTCATGTCGTGGCGCGTTGATGCGCTGTGGCGCGGGAGTTGGCGGTCCCGGGCTCATGAGCCGCTAGTATCACGGCATGATTACGGCCTGGTCACTCCTGTGTGTGCCGCGTGTCCGCGTCGCCGCGGGCCCGCTGCTGCGGGTGTCGGCCCTGGCCGTGCTGCTGTTCGGCATCGTGTTCACCCATGGCCTCCACGCCGAGAGCGCCGAAGGACACCTGGTCACCGGCGTGACAGAGTCCGCGGCCGCCACGGTCGCCGCGAATGTCGGCGTGGCCGACGAGCAGTCCGTTTCCCGGTCCGCCGCGATAGGTGAGCCGCGTGAAGGTCACGGCTCCTCACATCCGAACGAGCACTGCGTATCCGGCCAGCCACAGCAGGGACCGGTACTGACACCCCCGTTCTTTGCAGTGTCGGTTGGTGAATCCACCGTTTCCGGGACGCACTTGGCGCAGCGGGCCTTCGGGGGGCCAGTGCTCGCCGTCGTGCCGTCTGCCGCTCGGGGATCGACCGTGGTGCAGCAGGTCTAGAGGCCGGAGTTTCGAGCGGCGGTCGACAGACCCGTGCGTCCGCGTCCGTCCGCGACGACCGTGGACGCGGCTTCGCCGCCGTCGGCTCCGCCCCGCCCCCACCACCACGCCTGTCACGCTCCCTTCGGTCGCCGGCTGCATCAGCCGTGACCGAAGAGGCGGCGTCCGCATGGAGGACCTGTGCCGTCACCTTTCCGTACGCCTACGCCCACGCCTGCCCTCCCGGCCGCGACCGACCCGCGTCGGCCGCACCCACTCCTCGTCCTGCTGCGTGCCGCGCTGCTGGCGGTGATCGGCCTGTGCGCCCTCGTCCACGGTGTGTCCGGCGGGGAGGAGCGGGAGGCTCCCGGCGTCACCGCCACGTCGTACCCGGCGTCGGTCGCGGGCGGCGCGGTGCCCCACGGGCCTCATCGGCACCACGGCGACGAGGAATGCGCCCTGGACGCGGCCGTCCTGGCGACCGCTCAAGCGGCCCAGCAGGCACCCGCCGAGGTGGGGACCGCCGTACTCGTCGGCGTGTCCGTCGCCCACATGGGGCCGGTCGCGGGCCCGACGCCTTATCGCCGCCGCGGAAGACGTACCGGCAGGACAGCGCTCGTTCGCACCTCGCGGTGGCGCATCTAGACCTCTCGGCCGCGGCCGACCGTTCTGTGTCGGCTGCCGCGCCACGGCTTCGCGCGCACGGACGGGTCACCCGTCCGGCGTCCGGCCCGCGGCGCGAGATGAGCACGCACGCGTATTCATCGAGCGAGAGCGAACGAGATGCAGTCACAGACGCACACCACCGTCACGCCCGACCGGTCCGCCCTGTCGGCGCTCGTGGGCGACACGCCGCTGCTGCGGGTCTCCGAGCCGCTGACTCCCGCGGACCGCGGCTTCTGGGCCAAGCTGGAGGGCTTCAATCCCGGCGGTATCAAGGACCGGCCCGGTCTGCACATGGTGGAACGGGCCCGCGCCCGCGGCGAGTTGCGGCCCGGCGCCCGGGTCATCGAGTCCACCAGCGGCACCCTCGGCCTGGGCCTCGCCCTGGCCGGCCTCGTCTACGGCCACCCGGTCACCCTGGTCACCGACCCCGGTCTGGAGCTGTCCATGACCCGGCTGCTGACCGCGTACGGCGCCGAGGTCAACGTGGTCGCGGAACCGCACCCCACCGGCGGCTGGCAGCAGGCCCGCCGCGAACGGGTCCGGTCCCTGCTGGACCGGCACCCCGGCGCATGGTGCCCGGACCAGTACAACAACCCCGACAACACCAGCGCCTACACCCCGCTCGCCCTGGAACTGGCCGCCGAACTCGGCCACATCGACGTCCTGGTGTGCAGCGTGGGCACCGGCGGACACTCCGCCGGAGTCTCCCGCGTGCTGAAGCAGCTCTACCCCGAGGTGAGGGTGATCGGGGTCGACACCATCGGTTCCACGATCTTCGGACAGCCCGCCCGGCCGCGGCTGATGCGCGGCCTCGGCTCCAGCATCTACCCCCGCAACGTCGCCTACGACGTCTTCCACGAGGTCCACTGGGTGGCACCTGCCGAGGCCGTGTGGACCTGCCGCCAACTGGCCACCTCCCACTACGCGACCGGTGGCTGGAGCGTGGGGGCGGTCGCCCTGGTCTCCGGATGGCTGGCCCGCACCCTGCCCGCGCAGACCCGGATCGCGGCGATCTTCCCCGACGGACCGCAGCGCTACCTCGGCACGGTGTTCGACGACGACTACTGCGCCGCCCACGGGCTGCTCGACTCGCCGCCCGCGCCCGAACCCGAGGTGATCGGCCGCGCGGACGAGAAGGAGGTCACCCGCTGGACCCGCTGCACCACCGTGGCCGACCCGCTCACGGCGGACCCGAGCGACCAGGCGGGGGAGGAGAGCCGGTGAAGGGCACCCTCGCACAGGTCCGGACGTACGAACGCAGCGTCCAGCTGCTGATGGTCAACCAGTTCACCATCAACCTCGGCTTCTACATGCTGATGCCCTATCTCGCCGCCCACCTGTCCGGCACCCTCGGCCTGGCAGGCTGGGTCGTCGGACTCGTTCTGGGCGTGCGCAACTTCAGCCAGCAGGGCATGTTCCTCGTCGGCGGCACCCTCGCGGACCGCCTCGGGTACAAGCCGATGATCGTGGCGGGCTGCGTGCTGCGCACCGTCGGCTTCGCGATGCTCGGCCTGGTCGACTCACTGACCGCGCTGATCGTCGCCTCCGCGGCCACCGGGCTCGCCGGGGCCCTGTTCAACCCGGCGGTCCGGGCGTACCTGGCCGCCGACGCGGGGGAGCGCAGGGTCGAGGCGTTCGCCCTGTTCAACGTCTTCTACCAGGCCGGAATCCTGTTGGGCCCGCTGGCCGGGATGGTCCTGACCGGAGTGGACTTCCGGGTCACCTGCCTGGTCGCCGCCGGGATCTTCGCGCTGCTGAGCGTCGTACAGCTCCGTGCGCTGCCCGCCCGCCGCGCCGAGGACACCACGGGCCGGCAGGGCGGGAGCGGCGACGGCGTGCTGACCCAGTGGCGCGGCATCCTGGCCAACCGGCCGTTCCTGCTCTTCTCGGTCGCCATGATCGGCTCCTACGTGCTGTCCTTCCAGGTCTATCTCGCGCTGCCGCTGGAGGTGCGCCGACTCGGTGGCGAGGGGGAGTTCGGGACGGCGGCGGTGGCGCTGCTCTTCGCGGCCTCCGGACTCGGCACGATCCTCGGGCAGACACGGGTGACCGCCTGGTGCAAGACCCGGTACGAACCGGGGCAGGCCCTCACCCGGGGGCTGGCCGTGATGGGCGTCGCGTTCGTACCGCTGCTGGCGGCCACCGCCGTTCCCGTGCCGGCGTCCGGCATCGGGCTGTGGCTGCTGGCAGCCCTGCCGCCGACCCTCACCGCGCTGCTGCTGGCCGCCGGCACGATGATCGCGTACCCCTTCGAGATGGACACCATCGTCCGGCTCTCCGGTGACCGCCTCGTGGCCACGCACTACGGCCTGTACAACACGATCTGCGGCATCGGCATCACCCTGGGCAACCTACTCACCGGCGCCGCGCTCGATGCCGCCCGCGAGGCGGGCATGCCCGCGCTGCCGTGGCTCTCGCTGACGGCGCTCGGCCTCGCCTGCGCGGCCGCCCTGTACGGACTGCACCGCACCGGACGTCTGGCCGCCCCGGCTCCTCGACTCCGGCCTGCCGTGGCCTGACCCACGGTCCGGGAAGGGAGGCAGGGGCGGACGCGGTGCGTGCCCGCCCCTGCCTCGACCGTGCCGTCCGCGGTCCGCGGTCCGCGGGATCAGTGTTCGTGCGCGGTCATGTGTCCGTCGGACGATCCGTGCTGTTCCGGCGCCCCGCCCATCATCCGCAGCATCGCAGGACCGCCCGTGCGCCAGAACCGTACGAGCAGGGTGGCGGCCAGCAGCAGGAACACGATGTTGAGCCAGGTCGTGTAGTTCCAGGTGATCCCTTCCTCGGGGATCGTGGCGTCGGCCTGGTCGGGGATCAGCCCCAGGCCGCCGAAGGCGAACTCGACTGCGTACCCGGCGACGGCGATCGCGGCGAAGAACGTGACCAGCAGGAAGGCGGCCGTCCGGGCGCCGTAGTACTTCCGGTAGATGTTCAGGATGGGCAGGATCAGCAGGTCGGCGAAGATGAAGGCGATCACCCCGCCGAAACTGATGCCGCCCTTCCACAGCACCACGGCCAGCGGCACGTTGCCGATCGAGCAGACGAACGTCGCGATCGCCACCAGCGGCCCCACGAGCGGGCCGACCAGCTTGGCGGCGAGGGGATGGTCCGCCAGGAAGAAGGTGTGCCAGAAGCTGTCCGGCACCCACGCCGCGATCGCCCCCGCGATCAGCAGCCCGGCCGCCAGGTCCCGCAGGATCGCCGACCACTCCATGACGAAGATGTGAGACACGGACGTGAAGCCGTCCCGCGAGAACAGCCGGCGCGTGAAACCGCCCTCGCCCCGCACGGACATGTCCATCGCCGCGTGGCCCTCCATGGAGCCGGCCACGCCGCGCTCGGCCTGCTCACGGGCCTGGCGCAGCAGCCGCTCGCGCAGGAAGAGCCGGAACAGGACGGCGAGCACGACGATCATGATGGGGCCGCCGGCGAACTCGGCCGCCGTGAATTGCCAGCCCATCAACAGCGCCATGATGATGCCCAGTTCGATGACCAGATTGGTCGAGGCGATCTCGAAGGCCATGGCGGCGGTGAAGTCCGCGCCCTTGCGGAACAGGGAGCGGGCCAGGGCCACGGCCGCGTAGGAGCAGGAGGACGAGGCCGCCCCGAGTCCCGCGGACAGGGCGAGCGTCCGGGGCCGGTCGTCGCCGAGCAACCGTACGACCGTGGCGCGGCGGACCACCGCCTGCACGACGGCGGACAGGGTGAAGCCGAGGATCAACGCCCAGGTGACTTCCCAGGTCATCGACCCGGCGATGGACAGGGCGTGCCAGATCGCATCCATGGACCCACCGCTCTCGGAGGAGTTGCCGCCATCGGCGAGTATCCCCCCAGGGGGTACCCCATGCGGGGATCCGAGCCCCGCGTTCAGGCGTGCTCACGCTCGGCGCGTCGCCGGACCAGCTCCTCGACCGCGCTCGGCAGCGTCGTCTCGAAGTCGATCAGCTTCGCCCAGGTCGGGGTCACCACGATGCGGACCATGCCGTCGTAGAGCGAGCGGACCTCGGCCTCCCATGCGACGCGCTGCTCGGGTGTCATCGCGTACGAGCCGTTGATCTGGAGGTACTCGTCCGGGATGCCGTCGACGACGTCCAGTTCGGCGCGACCGCGGATGAGAAGGATCTTGGGTGGGTGCACCTCGGTGTCGATCGTCAGGGCGACCATCGGGTTCTCGCGCAGGGCGGGCAGCTTCGGGGCGTTCTTCGTGGTGCACATGACGATCTCGGAACCGTTCCACGTGAAGGCGATCGGGATGTTCCTGGGCGTGCCGTCCTTGGCCACGTACGCCAGCCGGACCACGTCGCGCGCCAACAGCTCTCGGCTGATCGGCAGCTGCACAATCTCGGCGATCTCGTTCGCTCGCATGACTGTCCTCCCGGGGTGTTGTCGTCTTCCCCCCAGGGACGGAGCCGTCGGGGAGTTCTCGACATCGGGCGGCCCCGCATCGCCTGTGCCGCCCTGGGCTTCAGTCGGCCAGCGTGGAGGCCAGGGCCTTGGTCGCGTCCACGAGTTCGACGTCCCGCTCGGCCAGGAGGCCAGGGATGGCGCCGCGCCCGCCGCGTACGGCACGGCGGGCGGCCGATTCCCACTCGACGTGATGGCCGTGGCGGCGCAGCTTCGGGTAGGCGGCGGCCGTGGTCTCCCATTGCCGGGCGTCGGCGATGTTCCGCAGCAGGCGCAGGATCTGTGCGCGGCACGTCGTCTGCGGACGGCGTACCAGGTCCCACAGGAACGGGACCGTGACGGCGGTGGCCTGTCCCACGACGAAGCCGTACCGGCAGATGCGATGCCGCAGTCGCTCCAGTGCGTCCTGCGCGGCGGCCTCTTCGCCCGAGGCGATGGCGGCGAGCAGGTAGGGGATCGCGGCGGCGGACCCCGTCGAGTCCTCGATGTCGCTCCAGGCCACGAGACCGACGTCGCGGAGTGTGGTGGTCTGTTGCGGGAACCGCACTGCTTCCTCACCGCTGACGTGCTCGGTGAGTGGTGGCATGTCAGGCGCCCCCTGTGGCCAGCATGGCCCAGACGGTCTTGCGTGACGGGGTGTGGCGGGTCCAGCCCCAGTGCTGGGACAGGGCTTCCACGATCAACAGGCCACGGCCGTGTTCACTGAACGCGTCCGGCGCGTGCCCCGCCCGCGGCAGTCCGGCGCCCTGGTCGGTCACGGCACACACCAGGTGGGCCGCGCGACGCGTGAGCCGCAGCCATACGTCGCAGTCGGCGTCGCCGGGCGTGTCGCTCTTGCGGCCGTGCAGCACGGCGTTGGCGGCGAGTTCGGAGACGACGGTCAGCGCGTCGTCCCGGCACTCGTCCAACTCCCATTCGCCCAGCACGCGATCGGTGAACTCGCGGGCCAGCGCGCATCCCTCGTTGCTGCCGGGAAGGCGCAGGGTGGCGGTGTGGCGCGTGGGGCGCGATGCGGGGGAGGGGGGTGCGGCCTGGTGTGCCGGGGCCCCGATCGGGCCAGACCAGAGTGCTGGGCGCGCGGGCTGCGACACGGCATCTCCTGAGGTGGCGTCAGGGCGTCAGGACCAGGCGCCAGTACGGGTGTTGGCGACGGGGTTATTATCCACCTCGAAAGCCAGTCCGTGCAATTTCACGAGAAATTGCGCGTCTGGATCGAGCCAGTCGTGCGCGAGGAGACTGCCGTGCCGTCAGTGCCTAACGGGGTGCAAGCGAGTTCACTGGGCGTCCGCTGGACCAAGAGCCGGCACAGCAACGCCGAGGGCAACTGCGTCGAGGTGGCGCCGTTGGCCGAGGGAGGCGTGGCGATACGCAACTCCCGGGACCCGCACGGTCCCGCGCTGGTGTACACGTCCGCCGAGGTCGCGGCCTTCCTGGCCGGTGTGAAGGACGGCGAGTTCGACGACCTGGTGTGAAGGGCGATCGGCGCGGCCCGCACCGGGCTCAGGCCCGGAACATGCGCACGGGGCCCAACCAGTGCGATAATGCGGGCTGTTGCCCTCCGCCCACGGGGAGTCAGGATGCCCTCGGATTCACCGCGCGTCTCCCGGCTCGAGCCGTACCTGCATCGCGCCGAGCCCGCGCCGACCCTGCTGAAGATGCTGGTCGGCGTGCAGCTGGCGGGCCTGCGCGAGGACGCGGGCATGGCGCAGGAACAGGCGGCGCGGGCCGTGGGGTTCAGCCCGACGAAGCTGTCCCGCATCGAGGCGGGCAAGGGCCGCCGGCCGCCCACGGAGGCCGACGTCGGCGCGCTGCTGGACCTGTACAAGACCGACGAGTACGAGGCGTCCGTCCTGCTGCAACTGCTGCGGCGAGCCGGTGAGCCCGGATGGTGGCAGCGCTTCGACAAACGGTTGATGCCGGAGTGGTTCGACCGGCTCGTCGGCTTGCAGGAAGCGGCCGATTCCATCCGTACGTTCGAGATCCAGTACGTCCCCGGACTGCTCCAGACACCCGCGTACACACGCGCTGTCGTGCAGCGCGGCCTGCCCTCGGCCCCGGACCGCGAGGTGAACCGCCGGGTCGAGCTGCGCACGAAGCGTGCGGAGCTGCTCGGGCGGCCGGACGCACCGCAGTTGTGGGCCGTCGTCGACGAGTCGGTGCTGCTGCGGGTCATGGGCAGCCGCGACATCATGCGCGAACAACTCGAACATCTCGTCACGATGGCCGAGCAGTCGCACGTCGTCATCCAGGTCGTCCCCCTGGACGTGACCAACGCCTCCGCACCGGCCATCCCGGTCACCTACCTGCGCTTCGGCGGTCTCGACCTTCCCGACATCGTCTACCTGGAGCACCTCAAGAGCGCCACGTTCCTGGAGGACCGCGACGAGACCGAGCAGTACCGCGTGGCGCTGGACCAACTGGCCGACGACGCGCTCAGCCCGCGCGACTCCCTCGGCCTGCTGCGCGACACCGTCAAGCAGCGGTACGGGGGCGGCTGAGCCGGTGCCGCACCCTCACCGGATGCGGCCGGCTCCACCGAACTCGATCCACTCCTGGGTGAGTTGACGCGGCGCCACTTCGTTGTCAGGTCGCCAGGTGGACACCTCGACCAGGCCGGGTTCGAGGATCTCCAGCCCCTCGAACCACCGCGCGACGTCCTTCTCCTCACGCACCCGGCCCCAGTGCCCCTGCGTGGCCTTGTCCATGAAGTCGGTGACGAACTCCCGCACCTTCGGGTCGTCGCTGACCAGTTGGCACATCACCAGGCAACTGCCGGGCGCGAGCCGCTCGGTCACCCGCTTCACCACGGCGAGAGGGCCGTCCGTGTCGCTGTCCGGGATGCAGTGGAACACCGAGTTGAACAGCACGCCCACCGGCTGCGAGAAGTCGATGAGCCGCTGAGTGTCGGGGTGCGAGAAGATCACGTCGGTGTCGCGCATGTCGGCCTGGATCACGGCCGTACGGTCGTTCTGGTCCAGCAGGGCGCGGCCGTGCACCAGCACCATCGGGTCGTTGTCCACGTAGACCACGCGCGAGGTCGGGTCGATGCGCTGCGCCACCTGGTGCACGTTGTTCTGCGTGGGCAGACCGGACCCGTGGTCCAGGAACTGCCGGATGCCGTACTCCTGAGCCAGCACCGCGACCACCCGTTGCAGGAAACTCCGGTTGTTCAGCGCCAGCGCCCGGGTGCTGGGCACCACCTTGTCCAGTTCCTCGCAGGCGGCACGGTCGACCGCGTAGTTGTCCTTGCCGCCCAGATAGTGGTCGTACATGCGCGCGGCCGTCGGAACCGTGGCGTCGATCTTGGTGGACAACCGCTTCCCGGACTCCATCGTCTCCCCCGTCACGTACCGCACCGAGCCGACCGGTGCGTGAGGCGATCCATCCTAGAGACAAGGCACTTGGCCCAGCCACCGGATGCGCGAAGTCCCCATGGCCGTCAGGTCCGGTGCCGCCGCGCGCGGCGCAGGAAGGGGCGCTCGACGAGGTAGTACGACAGCAGGGCCATCGCCATGGTCAGCACCACCGTGCCCGTCAGCAGGCCGACCTCGACGTCGAGGGAGGCCAGCAGCCGCACGACGGGGTAGTGCCACAGATAGATGCCGTAACTGAGGTTCCGGCCGGTCCAGGCGAGCGGCGCGCACCCCAGCAGACGGGACAGCAGCCCGTCGGGCCGCAGTTCCAGCCCCGCCACCAGGGTGGCCGACAGCGCGGCCACGGCGAGGATCCCGCCCGTGTACCAAAGGACGGTCCAGAGGCCGGCGCTCCCGGTCACCGGCACCTTCCAGGCCACGAGCGCGAGCACCGCGAGAGCGGGGAGGGCGAGCCGCCCGGCCCAGACGCGCAGCGGGCCCAGCCGCGGGTCGTCCTGGCGCAACCGTGCCAGGACCACGGCGACCAGGGCGCCGGCCAGCAGCTCGTCGGCGCGGGTGTCGGTGCCGTTGTAGATGCGGTGGACGGCGTCCGGATGCCACAGGACGCAGCGCCACAGGAAGGGCAGCACGCACAGGGCGGCGGTGCACAGCAGGACCGTGCGCGCCCGCAGGCGGCGCAGCAGACCCAGCAGCAGGAGCGGCCACAGCAGATAGAACTGCTCCTCCACGCCCAGCGACCAGGTGTGGGCGAGAGGGCCGCCCATGTACGCCTCCGGGTCCGCGGCCCTGAAGACGTTCGTCAGGAAGGTCACCGCGAGGCCCACCGCCTGCCAGGAGCCGTCGAAGCCCCACAGCGAGGTCGTCGTCGCCAGCACCAGACAGGCCGCGCAGACCGCCAGCAGCGCCGGGACCAGGCGCAGCCAGCGGCGCCGGTAGAAGGGGAGCAGGGCGAGGGTGCCGGTGCGGGAGTACTCGGCGAGCAGCTGGCGGGTGATGACGAAGCCGCTGATGGTGAAGAAGACGTCGACGGCGATCGAGCCGCCCGGGACCAGTGTGCGGTCGACGTGGTAGACGAGGACCAGGGCGACCGCGAGGGTGCGCAGGCCGTCCAGCGCGTCGACCCGGCTGTCGTGCAGGGTCGCGGAAGGGAACCCCCGGCGTGCACCTGGTGCCGCCGGGGCCGTGTGTCTCCGACCCGTGACCGCCGCACTTCTCTCGGTCGCTGCTTCGGCTGTCGAGTCCGGTGTACTGGCCATGAACGAGATCGCTTCTCACCTGCCGACTGTTTCCGGTTAACCCGGTTCACCTGTCCGCAAAGCACGATCACATTCCTGTCTGTCACCCCGCTGTACGCATCCAGTGGTGTCAGTCCCCTCCCGTATCGTTCCGGGCACCACTCATCTACCGGGAAGATTCAGAGAGTTGACTGAGCTGTCCGCTTTTCCGCTGCCCTTCCAAGCCTCCCGTTCCACAGGGTTCGCGACCCCTCGCACACTGCGGGAGCTGGCGATGATGGAGTGCAGCGCGCAGATCCGGGCGAAGCCGCGGTGGTTCGACAAGATGAACGACGCCGGCATCGTCGCCAGGTGGACGCGGGAGGCGATCGCCCAGGGCCTCACCGCAGCACAGGTCGCCTACGTGCTGGCCGAGCTGCGGCACTACGCCGCGCTGCGCGACGCGCGCACCGGCATAGAGGTGTCCGCCGTCGACGGGGTGTGGCAGTCGGACACCCTCGTCGACGACGAGCTCGGAGCGCGGCTGCGTGAGGCGGTGCGGCCCCTGGAAGAGGTCCCCGAAGCGGAGCTGGACTGGCATCCCGGATCCGACGGCCTCGTCCTGGACATCGTCCACCCCTCGCTGTTCTGCCTGGTGAGAGGCGTGAGCGGTGAACCCGAGCGGGCCTGGCACAATCCGACGGACCGCTACTCGAAGTACGAGTTCTCGGAGAAGTTCCAGTGGCTTCCGACGGACGTGGACGTCAGCGAGGACGGCGCCGTCGCCTTCCGGTCCTACGTCAACAACGTCCACCCCGAGACGCATCGCGAACTGCTCGCCGTGCTGCCGGACTTGTTCGCGCGCTTCCGCCCGCTCTGGGAGAACGTGCTGACCGACCTGCGCCATCCGCGACCGCTGCGGATCGAGGCCGATCCGTACGGCTGGTACGACTCGAAGCCGGAGTACCCGGACAGGTCCTCCTACAGTGACGCCGAGGCGTACGCCGAAGCCCGCGAGGCATGGGCGGAAGCCCACGACACCTGGTGGGAGAACCGCCGTCCGGTCGTCCCGGACGCCCCCGCCTTCACCCCGCCCCCCATGCCCGACGCGTCGGGCCGCGTCGACCTGCGCGGCCGCTCCCTCCAGGTCATCGTCAAGGTCGCCGCCATTCACCTCACCCCGGACCAGCCCGAGTACCCCGGCGGCTCCTGGCATGTCGAGGGGATGCTGAACGAGCGGATCGTCTCGACCGGCATCTACTACTGGGACAGCGAGAACATCACCGACAGCCATCTGAGCTTCCGGGCGGCACTCGACGACCCCCACTACGAGCAGAGCGACGACGACGGTATGCGAGAGGTCTACGGGCTGGAGGACGAAGACGCCCTGAACCAGCTGCTGGGCTCGGCGTCGACGCCCGCGGGGCGCTGCCTGGCCTTCCCGAACGTCCTGCAGCACCGCGTCGGTTCCTTCCGGCTCACGGACCCGACCCGCCCCGGACATCGCAAGATCCTCGCGTTCTTCCTGGTGGACCCGTCGCACAAGATCGTCTCGACCTCCGACGTGCCCCCGCAGCAGCCGTGGTCCGACTCCTCGACCATGACGCTGGAGCAGGCCAAGGAGTACCGCGAGCAGCTCATGCAGGAACGCAAGTTCTTCGTCGACGAGCACAACGAGCAGCTCTACGAACGGGAGTTCTCCCTCTGCGAGCACTGAGACGTCCGGGCGGCCCCTGCACGCGCAGGGGCCGCCCGGACGCGTCGTGGGCGGTGGGTCGTGCTCAGCGCCAGCCCAGCGCCGGAGCGACCTCGGTCAGGATGCTCTCGATCACATGGGCGTTGTAGGCGACGCCCAGCTGGTTCGGCACGGTGAGGAGCAGCGTGTCGGCGGCGGCGACCGCCTCGTCCTGGGCGAGCTGCTTGACCAGGACGTCGGGTTCGGCGGCGTAGGAACGGCCGAAGATCGCGCGGGTGTCGGCGTCGAGGTAGCCGATCTGGTCCTTGGAGTTGCCCTCACGGCCGAAGTAGGCGCGGTCGCGGTCGTCGACCAGCGCGAAGATGCTGCGGCTGACCGACACCCGCGGCTCGCGGGTGTGCCCCGCCTCCCGCCAGGCCTCGCGATAGACCTCGATCTGCTTGCGCTGCTGGACGTGCAGCGGTTCGCCGCTCTCGTCGTACTTGAGGGTCGAGCTCTGCAGGTTCATCCCGAGGCCGGCCGCCCATGCCGCGGTGGCGTTCGAGCCGGACCCCCACCAGATCCGGTCCCGGAGGCCCTCGGAGTGCGGTTCGATGCGCAGCAGCCCCGGCGGGTTGGAGAACATCGGGTTGGGGTCGGGCTCCGCGAATCCCTCGCCCCGCAGCACGTCGAGGAGCCGCTCGGTGTGAGCGCGTGCCATGTCGGCGTCGGTGGCGCCCTCGGACGGCAGGTGCCCGAAGTGCCGCCAGCCGTCGATCACCTGCTCCGGGGATCCCCGGCTGATGCCGAGCTGCAACCGGCCGCCGGAGATCAGGTCGGCGGCGCCCGCGTCCTCGGCCATGTACAGCGGGTTCTCGTAGCGCATGTCGATCACGCCGGTGCCGATCTCGATGCGGCTGGTACGCGCGCCGATGGCGGCGAGCAGCGGGAACGGCGAGGCGTACTGCCGCGCGAAGTGATGGACACGGAAGTACGCGCCGTCGGCGCCCAGCTCCTCCGCGGCCACCGCGAGGTCGATCGCCTGGAGCAGGGCGTCGGAGGCGGAGCGCGTCTGAGAGTGCGGCGATGGTGTCCAGTGCCCGAAGGACAGGAACCCGATCTTTTTCATACCACTTTCAACAATCAAGGTCGGCGTTCATTCCCCGGCGCCGTCGACCGCTCACGTCCCCATGCGGCCAGCGGCTGGAGCGCGTCGTTGAGGCGGGTGCCCTCCTCGGTCAGCGAGTACTCGACCCGCGGCGGCACCTCGTCGTAGGCGACGCGGCGTACGACACCGTCCGCCTCCATCTCGCGCAGGTGAGAGGCCAGCACCTTCTCGGTGATCCCGGGGACCAGTCGGCGCAGTTCACCGAAGCGTCGGCGGGGGTGCTCGTGCAGCGCCCAGAGGATCAGGACCTTCCACTTGCCGCCGATCACCTCCATCGCGGTGTCGATCCCGCAGACGTGCCCCTGTGATGTGCACGGCCGGTTCAGCGTCGTCATGCCCCCACCCTCCTGAGGTGCTCACTCACCCCGGGGTAACCACCCACTGCGAAGTGCGTACTTGATCACCTCCGGGCCTGCGACCAGCCTAATCCGCATGACACAGAACACCGCTGAGAAGACCCCCGTCACCCTGCTGGGCCTCGGCGCGATGGGCACCGCCCTCGCCCGCGCCTGGCTGGCCGCCGGCCACCCGCTCACCGTCTGGAACCGGACCCCGGCCCGCGCCGCGGTGCTCGCCGCCGAGGGCGCGCACGTCACAGCCAGTGCGGCTGAGGCGGTCGCGGCGAACCCCCTCATCGTCGTATGTCTGCTGGACGACGACTCGGTCGGCGAGGCGCTGACCGGCATCGACCTGACCGGCAGGGACCTGGTCAACCTGACCACCAGCACCCCGGCCCAGGCCCGCGCCCGCGCCGAGTGGGCCCGCGCGCGGGGCGCCCGCTACCTGGACGGCGGAATCATGGCGGTCCCCCCGATGATCGGCGCCCCGGAAGCCGGCGGCTACGTCTTCTACAGCGGTTCGCGGGAGGTGTTCGAGCGCCACCAGAAGACCTTGGGCGTCCCGGCCGGCACCACCTACGTCGGCCAGGACGCGGGCTTCGCCGCCCTGCACGACGTGGCCCTGCTCAGCGCGATGTACGGCATGTTCGCCGGGGCCGCGCACGCCTTCGCGCTGATCCGCAAGGAGGACATCGACCCCGCCTCGCTCGCCCCCCTGCTCGCGGACTGGCTGGTCGCGATGGCCCCGGCGGTTCATCAGACCGCCGACCGGTTGCGCAGCGGCGACTACACCCAGGGCGTCGTGTCCAACCTGGCCATGCAGGTGGCCGGCACGCCGACCTTCCTGAGCACCGCCGAACAGCAGGGCGTCAGTCCGGAACTGCTCAGCCCCTACTTCGCGTTGATGCGCCGGCGTCTCGCCGAAGGCAGCGGGGAGGAGGACCTGACCGGCGTGATCGACCTGCTGGTGCGCTAGGAGTGACGCCGGCGTCGGCCATCTGCGGGATGAGCGGCTCCGCGGTCTGAGGTGGTCCTGGCCCAACCATGCCTCTTGGGGGGTGCCCGGTCGGGGCATGCTGAGGGGGCGATCACGTGCTCTACGGCAGGGGCAGGGGGCCAGTTGGTGTTACGTATTCACTTCACGGCGGAAGACCTCGCACGGACGCGGGTGGCCGCAACGATCGGTGTCGCGGCGGAGATCTACTACAGCCTGGAGCTGCTGAGGGACAAGCGGGACCTTCCTCACCTGCGGTCGTGGCGGGCGGCGGTCGCGGGGCGGATGGGAGCGGACACGCGTCCCCTGACGTCGTTGGTCCCGGTGCGCGGTCCCGGGCTTGATCTGCTGGCGCTGATGGGTGATGTGGCGTCGCTGGACCACGCCGTGGACAACCTGCTGCACGCCCCGGTGTCCCGGCTGCGGCGCGAGGTCGAAGGCCTCGACTTCCATCCCCGACACCTGCCCTGGGCCAGGCGGGTGTCGGAGGGGGACCGCGACGCACTGCGGGAGCTCGCCGAGGCCGTGCGGGCCTGCCATCGCCTGACCGTGGAGCCCTACTGGCACCGAGGGCGGTCCGAGCTGGTCGGGCTGGCCACCCGGTGCGCGAACCTCGTGTTGGAGGGAGGCGTCGATCTGCTGCTGCGCTCCGTTTGCGCACCACTGGTCCGCTGGCGTCCGCCAGTGCTCGAAGCCCCCTACCCGCGACGGGTCGAAGTGCGCTTGCGGGGCAGAGGGCTGATCATCACGCCCACGGTCTTCTCGAAACTCCCGGTGAGCTTGCTGTGGGACCCGCTCGACACCACCCAGCCACCCCGGCTGACGGTGCCGGCCCTGCGCCGGCCACTGACGGGTACCGGGCCGGGCGAAGTCGAGGACTCCACCGTCCGGAACCTGGAGTCCCTGCTCGGCCGCACGCGCGCCGCCGCCCTGCAAGTGGCGGCGGAAGGCTGTACGACGACCGAGCTGGCCCGCCGCCTCAACGTCACGGCCGCGGCGGCCAGTCAGCACGCGACCGTGCTGCGCAACACGGACCTCATCACCACCAGCCGCCGCGGCGGGTCCGTGCTGCACTTCATCACCCCGCTCGGCCTGGCCCTGTTGCGGACCGGCACCCTGATGCAGGAGTGAGCCCCGCAGGTGTCGCCTTCGCGCCGTGCCCCTTTAAGCCGTGACTTAAGGGGTGGGCCGCAGGTGGCGGGCCCCTCCAGGATGTGGAGCCGCAACCAGCTCACACCATCCTGGAGAACACATGCAGACTCGTCTCGCCGCCGCGCTCGGTACCGTCGTGCTGACCGCGGGCACCCTGCTGGGCGTTCCAGCCGCCGGGGCTCAGACCTCCGCCTACCCCACCACCGCTTACGCGCGTGTCGCGGTCGGGAACACCTGGACGCAGGGCACGATCACCTGGTACAACCGCTCGGTCGCGGTGGTGGGGACGCACAAGTCCGTGAGTGCGGCCGGCCCGGCGTACTGCCGACGCACCTGGGCGTACACGTACGACTCCGCCGGTGCGAAATTGGGCTCTGCCGGTTCCTATGCTTCCGACACGGCTTGTGGCACGACCAAGGACTTCAGCAGCTTCGACGTTCTGGCTGACGTCCCCGGCGGGGCCGCGTCCGTGCGCGTCTGCCTCGATGACGGCAATCTCCAGGACCTGCTGTGCAGCCCGCCCTACCGGCGCCCCTGAATCCTCCAGGAACGTCAGGTGGCGGGGTCGACTTCGGGGTGCGTGAACCGCACGGGCTTGCCCAGCGACCGGGCGTAGGCGATCTCGGCCCGGGTGCTGTCTCCGATGTAGTCGCCGACCACGAGCACCTCGTCGGCGAGCCGGATCTTCGCCCGGTGCAGATCGTCGAGTCGCACCTTCAGGGCCTCGGCCTCGACAGGATCGGACCACAGCTCGTGCGGTGACTTCAGGTCACAACCCGGCTTGACGACGATCCTTCCGGCCTGGGTCTCCCGCAGATCGGCCTCGGCCATCTCGGTCATGAAACGCGTGGAGCCGCAGATCACGACGATACGAGGAAGGCTCAACTGCTGCTTCGCCTCGGCGAGTTTCTCCTCGGGGGTGAGCGGCTGCGCGTATGTCACTGGGTCCTCCTGTCGGACGCCCGTTTGCTGTCGCCGTTGACAGCCGGGAGTGATGTGGCGGTTTTGTTCTTTGAGGGAAGGAACCGCCACCGGCCTTCAGAGATGACGTCCAGCTCGCCGTCCCTGATGCGTACGGCCGTGGCGTCGTCGATGAAGTAGATCGGGAAGTCGGCGCGTGCGGCGATGCGGTCGGCCCAGGCGTCGTCCCGCTCGGGGAAGTCCGGTGAGTACAGGTGCGGCTTGAGATACCAGTCGAAGAGCCCGAACGGCGGCTCCACGGTCGTGGTGCCGAGCACGTGGAGGTCCGCCGTGTCCCCGATGACGTCGGCGGAGTGGCCGGTGAGATGGCGGCTGAAGATCATTGATCCGGCGCTGAATCCCACGTAGACCCGGCTCTCCAGCGCCTTGAGGAAGCCGTCGGACAGGCCGTTGCCGGTGATGCTGCGCGCGAGGTGGTAGTGGTTGCCGCCGCTGACGTAGACGACGTCGGCCTTGAGCAGCCGGTCGAGCACCAACTGCCGGGGCAGGCCGTTGAGTTCCAGGACGTCGAACTCGCGCCAGCCCAGGCCGTGCAGCCGGTTCATGTCCGCGACGAACCAGCTGTGGTCGCCCGGCTCGGCGAGCGATGCGGTGGGGACGTACACGACGTTCGCCGATCCGAACGGCTTGCCCAGCATGTCCCGCAGTGCATCGCGCAGTGTCTCGTTACTGAGGCCGCTCGCCGTCAACAGAAGGTTCATCGGGCGAGCCAAGCACGGCTGACGGACGCTCGCAACGAACCCGGGATCTCCGTATACGCCCCCTACCAGGCCCCTCACCGCACCAGAGCGGCCGCGAACACCCCGCGTTGAGCCACCAGCCACTCCTGAACGCGGTCCCAACGCCGCCAGCCACCACGCTCGGACAGCGCCTGGACGTAGCCGGGGTCACCGTCGGCCACCCGGCCGGCGACGAACGCCCGGCAGGACGCGGTCGCCTGTTCGATGACACCGGGCAGTTCAGCGCGCTCCTGCGGGGAGAGGCGGTAGCCGTCGGCGAGGATGCGCAGCCGTGCCGGGGCATCCAGTCCCGCCGGATAGAAGCCGGCCGCGGAGGTGGGATCGAGCATCGGAACCCAGTAGCGGGCGGTCATGGCGACGTCCCACACGGGCCGGCCGGGGGCCGCCAGATCGAAATCGATCAGGGCTGTGGCCTGGCCCTCGCGGAAGACGACGTTCTCCGGGCACACGTCGTTGTGGCACAGCACCGTCCCTCCCTCCGGGTCGGCCAGAGACCGCGGCCACTCGGCGGACACGTCCACCGCGAGGGCCGCGCTCGCGTCGTGCAGACGCCGCAGCAGGCTGCCCACCGATCTCAACGCGGCCTCGGTCATCGCCCAGTCCGGAAACGGCGGGAGAGGGACGTCGCCGGGGATGAAGGTCAGCTGCTCGCGGCCGTCGTCGGTGAGCCGGACGGGCCGAGGAGCAGCGTCGAATCCCTGCTCCGCGAGTGCGAGGAGGTGGGCGTGGAGGGCGCGCGCGGTGCGCGGCGCCGGACGTTCCACCAGGGAACCGTGACGCACGACCGCGCCTACGTTCACCATTCCACCGACCAGGACTTCACCCTCTGCAGCCATGCTGATCACGCTACCGTCGAGTCGCGGGAAGGTGTGGATGGTCCTCTCGTTCCCTTCGGTGCGACGCGGGAAGAACTCCCCGACGGCTACCCGAGCCATGACAGCGGCCGCGCACCCTCTGAGGTGGAAGCCCACCCGCTCATCACCAGGATCAACCCGGAGTACGGGCCCCGGCTGCGCGCCCTTCCCTGCGAGCTGGTGTGGGCGACGACCTGGATGGACGATGCGAACGACTGCATCGCACCCTGGCTCGGCCTGCCGAGTCTGCCCGTCGTGAACTGGCCGGACGCCAGCGACGATGGCCCGAGGGACGGACTGCACTGGAAGACCCGTCCACTCCTGGACTGGGCCGCCGGCCGAGCCTTCGTCTGGATCGACGACGAGATGACCGACCGCGACCGGGCCTGGATCACCGCCCACCACCCGGGACAAGCTCTCCTGCACCACGTCGATCCGCGCTACGGCCTCACCGACCACGACTTCGCCGCCCTCGACCAGTGGCTCCAGTCCCACCAGGGCTGACCACCGCTCAACCGGAATCCCATGGCCGAACGCCTCCGAGGGCAGGTGATTCGGCGGGCAGGGGCAGGCCCTGTCGGAGTTGGGTGTCGGCCGTGGCCACGATCGTGTCGGCGATGTCCCTGGGCTCCCAGCCCAGCAGCGAACGGGCCAGTACCTGAGCGCGGCCGGGGCGGCTATCGCGCCGGGGCGTCGAGTCCCCGGCCAATGGTGCGCGCCGCCTCGCGGAGGGCACCGTCGACGCGGGCGTACGGGGCGCTGGTGGGCAGGGTGACGAAGACCGCTGCCACGGCCAGGCCGTTCCGCAACACCGGTGCGGCGAAGGAGAGTTCGCCCAGTGCGTACTCTTCGTGGGCCGTGGCCAGGCCGGTCTCTCTGATGCGGATCAGTTGGGAGGCGAGGGTGCCCGGGGTGGTCACGGTGTGACGGGTGTGGCGCCGCAGCGCCGTCAGCGGGCCGTGGCCGTGGGCGAGGAGGATCTTGCCGGGCGACGTGGCGTGCAGGGGCAGGCGGTCGCCGCTGACCAGGCACAGGGCCGTGCCGTCGGAGGGGACGGCGATGTCCGCGTGGCCGCCGGTGCGGGAGGTGAGCGTGCGGAGGGCGGGGAGTGAGATGTCGAGCAGGCCGCGCGGACAAGGGGCCGCGGCGCCGATGGCGCGGATGCGGGTGCCCAGGCGATAGGAGCCGTCGGTCGCCCGCTCCAGCCCGCCCCACGCGACCAGCTCCCGCACCATCCGCAGTGCCGTCGGCACCGGTAGCCCGGTCCGGCGGGCGATCTCCGTCAGACGCAGGGTGTCCGGCGCCCCCACGAACGCGTCCAGCACCGAGAAGACCCGTCCGGCAACGCTCTCGGCCACTTCGCACCCCGCGTTTTCATTCAGTGAAAGTCCGGCGTTGTCGCCGCACCACGCACCCCGCGAAGGTCAACACATGACTCTCGACCTGTCTTCCGACGAACTCCTCTCCACCACCCGGGCGGTCCGGCACCGCCTCGACCTCACCCGGCCCGTGCCGCGCCAACTGCTGGAGGAGTGCGTGGACTTGGCGGTCCAGGCCCCGACCGGCCGCAACCGCCAGCGCTGGCACTTCGTGATCGTGACCGACCCGGAGCGGCGGGCCGCGCTGGCCGACGTGTGGCGGGACGGCGTGCGCACGCCGGGCGTCTCCGAGCCCGTCCCCGAACGGGACGTGCGCCGAGCCGACGTGGCGCACATGGAGCGGGTCTACTCCGGCGCCGCCCATCTCTACCAGCACATCCACGAGGTCCCGGCGATCGTCGTGCCCTGCGTGGAGGGCCGTACCGACAACGCGTCCGTCCTGAGGCAGGCCGGGACATGGGGGTCCATCCTCCCGGCGGTGTGGAGCTTCATGCTCGCCGCCCGGGCCCGCGGGCTCGGCAGTTGCTGGACCACCGGCAACCTCGTCCACGAGAAGGAGTCGGCCCGTGTCCTCGGGATTCCTTACGACGACGTCATGCAGGCGGCGTTCATCCCCGTGGCGTTCACCCTCGGCACCGACTTCCGCCCGGCCCGCCGCATCCCGAGGGAGGAGGTACTGCACTGGGACGCCTGGTGAACCATCCGGGACGGCTCAGGGGCTGAGGGGAAGATCCGGCGGCACCCTCCGGTTGTCGTCGGTGTACGGCCGTAGCGCACCCCGACCGGAGGGAAAGGCCACTCATGACCGACAGCCTGAAGGAAACCGTCGGACGATACGGCATCTGGAGCAGCGGCCTGCGTGACTCGGGCCCGTCCCGCAGCGGTGAACTGGCAGAGGCCGCGGCGGAGTTGGAGGAGCTGGGGTATGGCGCGCTCTGGCTCGGCGGCAGCAGTTCCGCCCGCGATGCCGCTCCGCTGATCGAGGCGTCGTCCCGGATCGTGGTCGGCACCAGCATCCAGAGCATCTGGGAGCACGAGCCCGCCGCCTCCGCCGCGAGCTTCGCCGCACTGGACTCGGCCCACCCGGGCCGCTTCGCCCTGGGCCTCGGCGTCAGTCACGCCAGGTTCGCGGAGCGGTACCGGCGCCCCTACTCGGCCCTGGTGTCCTACTTGGACGCGCTGGACGAGGCGGGCCATCCCGCCGACCGCCGCCTCCTCGCGGCCCTCGGTCCGAAGACCATCGACCTCGCCCGGGACCGTGCCGCCGGCTCCGTCCCGTACCTGGTCACCGCCGACCACACGGCCATGTCCCGGGAGCGCCTGGGCGAAGCCCCGCTGCTGGCACCGGAGTTGAAGGTCGTCCTGGAGTCCGACCCCGGCCGAGCCCGCGCCGTGGCCCGTGACTACCTCGCCGTCTACCTGACCCTGCCCAACTACACAGGCAACTTCCTGCGCAACGGCTTCACGGAGGACGACCTGGCGAACGGCGGCAGCGACCGCCTCATCGACGCGGTCTACGCCTGGGGCGACGAGACGCGGATCCGCGCCCGCATCGACGAGTACCTCGCCGCGGGCGCGGATCATGTGGCCCTCCACATCGTGGAAGGCAGCCTCCCGGGGGAGGAGTCCCTCCCCCGGGAGGCCTGGAGCAGGCTTGCTTCTCTGCTGACGTGAGGTCGATCAGGCCGCGACGAGTTCCTTCTCGCGTTCCGGCACGATGACCGGGGCCTTGGGCTTCTTGTTCGGCAGGGAGAGGCGGACGACCTTGCGCCAGGCGGAGAACACCTGCTTGGGCAGCGGGCCGGTGACGTACTCCAGCTCGTACTTCTCGAACAGCGCGCGGACCTTCACCGCGACCTCGGCGTACCGGTTGCTCGGCAGGTCCGGGAACAGGTGGTGCTCGATCTGGTGCGAGAGGTTGCCGGTCATGAAGTGCATGGCCTTGCTGCCGCTGATGTTCGCCGAGCCCATCATCTGGCGCAGGTACCACTGGCCGCGCGTCTCGCCCTTGATCGACCGGCGCTCGAAGACCTGGACGCCCTCGGGGAAGTGCCCGCACATGATCACCGAGTGGGACCAGATGTTGCGGACCAGGTTCGCGGTGAACGTGGCGGCGAGCGTGGGGAGGAACGACGGGCCCGACAGCAGCGGGTGGACCACGTAGTCCTTGAGCACCTGCTTGCGGATCTTGCGGCCCACGGCCTTGGCCCGCGCGCGGAACTCCGGGTTGTTGCGGCGGCGCTTGTGCAGGTTCTTGCCGAGCTCCAGGTCGTACGCCGCGATGCCGTACTCGAAGAAGCAGGCGTTGATGAAGTTCCACAGCGGCTGGCCGAGGTGGAAGGGGTGCCACTTCTGGTCCTCGTCGACGCGCATGATGCCGTAGCCGAGGTCGTTGTCCTTGCCGATCACGTTGGTGTACGTGTGGTGCAGCTCGTTGTGGGAGTGCTTCCACTGGTCGGCGGGGGAGACGTGGTCCCACTCCCAGGTGGTGGAGTGGATCTTCGGGTCGCGCATCCAGTCCCACTGGCCGTGCAGGATGTTGTGGCCGATCTCCATGTTGTCCATGATCTTCGCCACGGACAGGCCGGCGGTGCCGATCACCCACGCGGGCGGGAAGAGCGAGAACAGCAGCACGGCCCTGCTGGCCAGTTCCAGCTTGCGCTGCGCGCCGATGACCTTGCGGATGTACGCGGCGTCCTTCTCCCCGCGGCTGGCGATCACCTCGTCACGGATCGCGTCCAGCTCGCGGCCGAGCTCCTCGATCTGCTCCGCGGTCAGGTGGGCGGTGGGGTCGATGGCGGTCAAAGTGCTCCTACCGTTCGATGTCGCAGGGGCCCGCGGCGGCGGACACACAGGTCTGGATGAGGACGCCCGGCTCGGCTTCGGTGATCTCGCCGGTGCGCAGGTCGCGGACGGCGCCCGCCTTGAGCGGTGTGACGCAGCCGAAGCAGATGCCCATGCGGCATCCGGAGGGCATGAGCACGCCGGCCTCCTCGCCGACGTCCAGCAGCGGCGTGGCGCCGTCCGCGTCGACGGTCCTGCCGGTGGTGCTGAACGTGACCTCGCCGCCGTCGCCGGTGGCGACGATGCTGGGGCGGAAGCGTTCGGTGTGCAGACGCTCCGGTACGCCGTGCTCGCTCCAGTGCTTCTCGGCGGCGTCGAGCAGGCCCGCGGGCCCGCAGGCCCAGGTCTCGCGTTCGGTCCAGTCGGGGACGAGTTCGTCGAGACGGGCGATGTCGAGCATGCCGTGGATGTCGGTGTGCACCTCGGTGAGGCGCAGCTTCTCGGCCGCGACCAGGTCGTGCAGTTCGCTGCGGAAGATCACGTCCTGCGGCTGCGGCGCGGAGTGGATCATGACGGCGTCGTCGAACTCGGTGTCGCGCAGCATGCCCATCACGGGCGTGATGCCGCTGCCGGCCGTCAGGTAGAGCACCTTGGCGGGCTTGGCCTGCGGCAGCACGAAGTCGCCGGTCGCCTGGTCGAGCTGGATCAGTGTGCCCGGCTTCGCTCTGCGGACCAGGTGGTTGCTGACCTTGCCGTCCGGGATCGCCTTCACGGTGATGGTGACGCGGCCGTCGGGGCGGTTGGTCGGCGAGGTGAGGGAGTAGGCACGCCACAGGCGGACCCCGTCGACGTCGATCCCGATCCGCACGTACTGACCGGCCGTGTGGCCGCGCCAGCCGCGTCCCGGCCTGATCACGATGGTCGCGGCGTCACCCGTCTCCGGGTGCACGGCCTCGATGCGCCCTCGCAGGTCGGCGCCCGCGCGCAGCGGGCTGACCAGGTCGAGGTAGTCCGACGGCAGCAGTGGCGTCGTGACCATTTCCAGCAGTTTCCACGCCCTGCTGCGCAGGGCTGTACTCGTCATGACCCCAGCTTGCTGTGTCTCAGGGCGTAAAGTCCTGACCGTAGGACGTGAATTTGGTGGTTGGGATTGTTCGTAGGGAATAAAAACATGAGCCATGCGGTCCAGCGGGTCAGCGAGCTGGCTCTGGATGAGACGACGGTCACGGCCCTTCGGGCCGCGTTGAAGACCACGGCCGACGAGGTCGTTCAGGCGATCATCGACGAGGTTCCTCCGTACACGAACGCCCTTTCGGGTCACATGGGCGCCACCATCCGTCGTGCCGTCCGCACCGCCCTGGGGCACTACCTGGACCTCGCGAGCGGCAACGCCACCAGCGGCGACGCCAGTGACGCGGCCTACGAGCTGGGCCGGGGCGAAGTGCGCGACGGCCGTTCCATGGACGCCCTGCTCAGCGCCTATCGCGTCGGCGCCCGCGTGGCCTGGCGAGGCCTGGCGGCGGGTGCCGTACCCGCGGGCCTGCCCGCTGCCGAGGTCGCCAAGTTCGCCGAGCTGACCTTCGCCTACATCGACGAGCTCTCCGCCGCCAGCGCCGCGGGCCACGCCGACGAACTGGCCGCCCGGGGCCGGGCCCACGAACGCCATCTGGAGCAGTTGGCCCGCGACCTTGTCGCCGGCGCGAGCCCGGACGTGCTGCTGGCCTCCGCTCAGCGGGCCGGGTGGCCGCCTCCCGTGTCGCTGACCGCGGTCCTGCTGCCCGCCGCCCAGGCCCGGCCTGCCCATCGCACGCTCGACCCGAGCACTCTCGTCCTGGACGATCTGCCGGACGCCACCGGTGTGCTGCTCGTCCCCGATGCCGACCGACCACATCTCCTGCGGAAGCTGACGGACCGCGCCGCCGTGGCCGGCCCGGCCCGGCCCTGGACGCGCGCGTCGGCCTCGTACGCACGAGCCGCCCGCGCACGCTCCCTCTCCGCCGACATCCGCGACACCGAGGACCACCTGCCCGAGCTGGTGCTGAGCGCCGACGCGGACGCGCTCGCGGACCTGCGGGCCCGAGCCCTCGCACCGTTGCGGACCTTGCCCGCCGCGACCGCGGAACGGCTGGAGGAGACGCTGCGCGCATGGCTGCTGCACCAGGGCAGGCGCGAGGAGGTGGCGGCGGCGCTGTTCGTCCACCCGCAGACCGTCCGCTACCGCATGTCGCAGCTGCGGGAGCTGTTTCCGGATCTCGCCTCGCCCCAGCAGGTCCTTGAGCTGACGCTGGCGGTCGGTCTTCGGGCCGGCTGACGAGACGTCCCCGGAGCAGGGCGGGTACCGGCCCGGGATCAGTCGAGGAAACGGGTGACGGCCTGCCGGTAGAGCGTCGGCTGTTTCCGCGTCGATGAGGTGCCCGGCGCCGGGCACGGGGGCCAGGTCGGCCTCGCGCCGGACGTCGGCGTACTCCCGGGCGATCCCGGGGTTCTTGTGGTCGCAGCCGCCGCGCAGCACCAGGACCGGGACGTGGACACGTCGCGGGGCGGGGCGTGGGTCGGGGACGTGCAGCTGGTCGGCGGTGGTGAGTTGGTTGGCGTAGAGGCCGGGGACGGAGGCGGGGAGGCCGGTCACGGGGCGGTCGGGGTGGCAGGTGGCTGCCGAGGCGGCGATGTCGAGCAACCTGGCGCAGAGCGGGTCGAGTTCGCTGTCCGGGACCAGTGCGTGGGCGGCCCGCGGGTCGGCGTACGCCGGAAGGGACCAGGCCAACAGGCGCGGGTTCGCCTCCAGCTCGTCGACACGGCGTTGCCGCTCGGGCGTGAGCCGGTCCCAGATGTCGCCCTCGCCCCGGTCCTTCCAAGGCTGATCGACGGCATCCGCGCCCTTGCTGGGGTGCGGGCTCGCCAACGCGGAGATCGCCGAAGGGCTCCAGGTGGGTGAGGCGACCGTGAAGACACACGTCGGCCGGGTCCTGGACAAACTCGGGCTGCGCGACCGCGTCCACGCGGTGGTGTTCGCCTTCGACCACGGTCTGGTGCGCCCGGGCGGGCGGTGAGCGACGTCAGCCGCCGACCCGGACCAGGCCGCTCTCGTACGCGAAGATGACGGCGTGCACCCGATCCGGCAGCTCCAACTTGCCCAGGATCCGGCCCAGATGGGTCTTGACGGTCGTCTCGCCCAGGAACAGCCGGGTGGCGATCTCCTGGTTGCCCAGTCCCCGGGTGACCAGCGTGAGCACCTCGCGCTCGCGGGCGGTGAGCAGGTCGAGGCGCTCGTCGGGCACGGTGGACGCGGCGGGCAGCACGAACCGCTCCACCAGACGCCGGATCACCGACGGCCCCATCATCACGTCCCCGTGCAGCACCGCGCGCACGGTCACCAGGATCTCCTCGCCGAGCGCGTCCTTCACCAGAAACCCGCTCGCCCCGGCCCACAGGGCCCCGAGCCGGCGGACATGGCGGGTGGGCCGGTGGACGCGGTGGTGTCCGGGCTGCCGTGGACGGTGATGCCCGCGGCGGAGCGGAACCGGACGCTGGACGCCGTCGCGGCGGCGCCGGCGCCGAGCGGCCGGTTTACCACCTTCGCCTGTCTGCACGCCGCGTGGACCCCGCCCGGCCGACACCGGGCGGCCGGACTCCGCGAGCGCTTCGGCACGGTGGAACGCGGCCCGGTGGTGTGGCCCAACCTGCCACCGGCCTTCGTGCACCTGGCCCGTGCGCCCGGGAAAGACGTGTCGTCGATCTCGGCGTCCGTCAGCCCCTGACCGGGCAGCGCGGATGCCCGGCCGGTCTCGCGTGCCCTGGTGCCCGGCCCGTCACCCGGAGGAACGGAGGTGCTGGGACACGGCGTCGGCCGTGGCGGACACCGGGGGGAGCAGCTTCGCCAGGTGAAACGCGGCCGCCGGGGCCACCACGGCAACCGCTGCCAGCACGGCCCCGTCGGCGGAGCGCACGGGGAACGCCAGGCTGCTGATGTCCGGTTGGAGCGTGCGCTGGGAGACCGCGTAGCCCTCGCGTCTGACCTTTGCGAGGGTCTGCCGCAGCGCGCCGCCCTGGCTCGGCGTCGCCGAGGTGTACGCGCGCAGCGGTCCGGCGCAGACCTCGTTCTGTACGGATTCCTCGGCATGGGCGAGCAGCACCAGTCCCGCGGCGCAGGCGTGCAGGGGCACGCGGTCCCCGGACTCGATCCAACTCATCAGGGTGTCGCTCCCGTTGACCACGAACGAGAGGCAGACCCCTTCGACGCGGTCGCGGATCACGATGAACGCCCCGGCCGAGGTGCGGGTGTGCAGCTCCATCAGGTACGGCTGCGCCGCCTCGGCGAGTGGTGAGCAGCGGGGCGCCAGCGTTCCGGTCTCCCAGAGCCTTAAGCCGATGCTGTAGCTGCCGTCCGCGTTTCTCTCCAGCGCTCCCCAGCTGTGCAGCTTGTTCACGATGCGATGTGCCGTGGCAAGGGGGAGGCCCGACCGCCGACTGAGGTCACTCAACGTCAGAGTGCGGTTCTGCCGGTCGAACGCTCCGAGAACGCTCAGGGCGCGGTCGACAACCGAGCGCTCCGGCGTGCCGGAATGAGGCATGGTCATCCCGTCTTGTTCCTTTCGTGTGCGCACAAGGCGAGTGAACTCGACTCATGCGAACGCCAGATGGGATCTGGCGACGGGCGGCCACCCCTATGATTAAACCTTCAAGAGATGCGAGAAAGGTTGATTCCGGAAGTCCTATGGTCGATTTCGACTCCTTGCCGATCCCTGTTGTCCCCTACTCGCCAGTATGCCGACCGGGATCCGGTATCGCGGTGACCTCTTTCCAGGAACTGCTGAGGTGGGTTCCCCGGGAGTTCCTCGCCTCCCCGCACCGGTTGGAATTCCATCAGCTCCTGCTGGTCACCCAGGGGACCGGTACTTTCTCGCTGGACTCCACGCGCTTCGAGTGCCGTCCCGGAAGCCTGCTGTGGATCCGGCCGAACCAGGTGGTCCAGGCCATTCCGCAGCATGATCTGGCGGGCGAACTCATCATGTTCACCGAGGCGTTTCCGCCGCGCATGACTGCGCGCCTGGGGCTGCTCGACGATGTGCTGCGGCCCTCGCACTGGCGGCTGGGCGAGCCTGAACTGGCCGAGCTCGGACGGATCCTGTCCCTCATGCAGGAGGAATTCCGGCGACCCGAACGGGCGTTGGGCGAGGAAGTCCTCAAACACCTGCTGGCGGTCTTGCTGCTGAACGTCTATCAGATATGCAGGACGACCCATGAGGACGGAACCCCGCTCGCCCCGGTCGGCGACAGCGCCTGGGGGGAGCTGTTCGTCCGGTTCCGGAAGGAACTGGAGGGTTCCTACCGCACCACCCGCCAGGTGGAGGACTACGCCGCCGCGCTGAATTGCACGACCCGTGCCCTGTCCCGGGCGTGCCATGCCGTCGCCGGCACCTCCACCAAGAACGTCATCGATGCCCGGGTGGCGCTGGAAGCGCGCCGCCTGCTGACGCACACGGATCTGCCCATCGGCGCCGTGGCCCGTCAGCTGGGGTTCACCGAGGTTACGAACTTCACCAAGTTCTTCATACGCCGGGTGAAAATGACACCGGGGGCTTTTCGGCGGAGCACCGGCACGCTCATCGGGCCACCGGCAAACATCACCGATGGCCCTGGGGAGTCGTTACCGACGAGTTGTGAAGTGACCGGTATTCAATTCGCGGCGGAGTCGCGCCGCCCGTGAATTCCGATGCTTTCCACTCTCTGGAAGGGTGGTTGATCTAGGTCCGCTCTTCTGGGGACACTGGCGTTCGCGTGCGTCGGGCGGCCACTCCCGACACAGACGTGTCGGGCGGCTTCCGCGGATCACACCGTGCGGAAGGCGAGCACCACGTTGTGACCACCGAAGCCGAACGAATTGTTGAGGGCGGCGATCGGCCCGTCGGGCAGCGCCCTTGGTACGCCGCGCACGATGTCGGCCTCGACCTCCGGGTCGAGGTCGTCGAGGTTGATGGTCGGCGGAGCGAGCCGGTGATGCAGGGCCAGGATGGTTGCCACGGTCTCCACACCGCCGGCGCCGCCGAGGAGATGCCCGGTCATGGACTTCGTGGCCGACACCGCCACGTGGTCCATGGCGTCGCCGAGAACCTTGCGCAGGGCCTTCACCTCGGCCACATCGCCCCGGGGCGTCGATGTCGCGTGCGCGTTGACATGCACGACCTCGCCCGCTGCGAGGTCACTGGAGTCCAGCAGCGCGGTGAGCGCGGCGGAGATGCCGCGGCCCGTCGGTTCGGGCTGGGTGATGTGGTGGCTGTCGGCGGAGAGCCCCTGGCCGACTGCCTCGGCGTAGACGCGGGCGCCGCGCCGCCTGGCATGGTCCGCCGACTCCAGCACGACCACACCGGCGCCCTCGCCGATGACGAAGCCGTCGCGGGCCGAGTCGTACGGCCGGGAGGCCGCGGCCGGATCGTCGTTGCGCTTGGACATGGCCATCATGTTGCCGAAGCCGGCCATGTTCAGCGGGTGGATCGCGGCCTCCGTGCCGCCGGCCACGACGATGTCGGCCCGGCCGGCGCGGATCATGTCGATGGCGTATCCGACCGACTCGGCGCCCGAGGCGCACGCGCTGACGGGCGAGTGCACCCCGGCCCGGGCGTTGAGGGCGAGCCCGACGTTGGCGCCCTGCGTGTTGGGCAGCATCATCGGGATGGTGTGGGGAGACACCTTGCGCACCCCCTGGTCCCGGAGGATGTCGTACTGCTGGAGCAGGGAGGTCACGCCGCCGATGGCGGAGGCGACGACCACGCCGAGCCGGTCGGGGTTGACCGAGGTGTCGATGCCCGCCGGTGCGGTGAAGCCCGCGTCGGCCCACGCCTCGCGCGCCGCGATCAGCGCGAACTGGGCGGAGCGGTCGAGCTTGCGGGCCTCGGTCCTGGACAGGCACTCGGCGGGTTCCACCGCGATCTCCGCGCCTATCTTCACCGGGGTGTCGGCGGCCCAGGCGTGTGTCAGCAGCCGTACGGCGGAACGGCCCGCCATGAGCCCCTGCCAGGTGGTGGGGCTGTCACCGCCCAGCGGTGTGGTCGCTCCGACGCCGGTCACGACCACCTTGCGATCAGTCGGTTGCATGAGGATGACTCCCTGGTCGTCAGTGGTGGGCGAGGATGTAGTCGATGGCGTCGCTCACGGTCTTCATGCGGCCGGCCGCCTCGTCCGGGATGGTCACCCCGAACCGCTCCTCCGCCGCGACCACGACCTCGACCATGGACAGGGAGTCGACGTCGAGATCGTCGGCGAAGGTCATGTGGGGGAGCACCTCCTCGGGCGGGACCCCGGCGATCTCGTTGACGATGTCGGCCAGACCGCTGCGGATGTCTTCCTGTACGGCGTTCATGTGCGTCTCCTTGTGAGCGTGACGGCGTTGCTGTCGGCAAGCCGGTGTCCGGGGGAGAGTGGGGACGGGGGTGTGGGTGGGACGAACGGCGGCCGCCTGTGCGGGAGTCCGGCCGCCGGGTGCTAGGCGCAGGCGCCCTGGGGGCGAGGGGTGCGGGACCGGGCCGTGCGGGGGGACGGCACCGCGTCGCCAGGGGCTGCGGGGAGGTCGGAGAGGGAGCGGGAGACACGCCGGGCGGCCGCCAGCAGGGGACCGACGGCATCCGGGACAGCGGTGGACGCCGTACCGACGGTGATCAGGCCGATGGCGCCCAGGACGGCTCCGTCGCCGCCGTGGATCGGTGCGGCGATCTCCACCACGCCGTTCAGCAACTCGCCGTCGGACACGGCGTATCCCTGGCGCCGGGTGTGCGCGACGAGGTCCCGCAGGACGGCGGGGGCGTGGACGGTGCGCTCCGTGTACCTCCGCAGGTCGCCGCCGTAGAGCTCGTCCTGGACGGTGGTGTCGGCGGCGGCGAGGAGGACCCGGCCGCAGGCCGTGGCGTGCAGGGGGAAGCGGTGCCCGCGGGACCACGAGCGGTGCAGGGGCCGGGCGTTGCCGGAGACGCTCTCCAGGCAGATTCCCTCGGTGCCGTCCCGTGTGGAGAGCAGGACGGCGCGGCGGGTGGTGGAGCGCAGGTCGAACATGGCGGGGACGGCCGCCGCGCGGAGGCCGGCGTGCCGGGGGGCCAGCTGGGAGACCTCCCACAGCCGAAGGCCGATCGTGTACTTGTTGTCCTCCGCGCGTTCCAGCGCCCCCCAGGAAACGAGTTTCGAGACAATGCGGTAGGTCGTGGCCACGGGTATGTGCGACCTGCTGCTGATCTGGCTGACGGTCAGACTCGCGTGGGCGGTGTCGAAGGCGCCGAGGACACCCAGTGTGCGTTCGACGACGGAACGGTCCGGCGGGGCGTGTGGTGTGGTCATTCGACAGATCCCTTTTCTCGGTCATCGCGAAGGGAATTCCACGGGAATTCAACGGGCATTCCCGTTCCGTCCGCCCGGTGCCGGCCGGACCGGGCGGACGGAAGGAATTCAGGAGGCCGTGGTCGCCGCCTCCCCGCGGCGCGGGTGGCGGGGGCGTGCCGAGGGATCGACGGTGGGATAGCCGACCCGGAAGAAGACCAGGGGACGCTCGCCGCCCCGGGCCCCGCACAGCCGGGCCAGTTCGCCGACCGTGCCGGGGCAGTCGATGACGTGGCTCTGCGGATGGACGTAGATCCCGTCCCGGAACAGGTCCAGCCACAGCCGGGTCACCAGCCGCCCGGCCTCGACCTCGCCGGCCGGATCGTCGCCCTGGCCGAGGACGACCATGACGATGCCGTCGCCGCTGGTCGCGCTGGAGGACAGGGTGGTGAGCAGCCGGACCAGCCCCAGCGGCCGCAGCGCCCGGTACACCGCGGGGGTGAAGAACGTCCGCATGGCGGCGGCCTCGGCCTTGTTCAGGACCAGCATCACGTCGTTGAGGCCGTCCCGCCGGTAGTCGGGGTGGCGGGGGGAGAGCCTGGCCCAGGCCAGCAGTTCCCGGGCGATCCCGGCGTGGCCGAAGAACCAGTGGTAGGCGCGGACCAGGAGCGGCCGGGCGGCGTCCGTGGGGACGACGGCCACCCGGAATCCGGCCTCCTCGGCGGTCTTGAGGCAGCGGTCGATCACCGCCCCGGGTACCTGCTGCGAGGTCCAGGCGCCCCGCCACACGCGGCGGGCCTCGACGTCGGCCACCGACCGGGTGCTCGGCTCGAGCCATTCGCCGGGCACGATCCGCCCCACGCGGGCGGTCCGGGCGTCGTAGTCGGGCTCGAAGCGTAAAGCCATCCCGGCCTCGGCGGCGCAGATCAGCAGGGTCTCGAGGTAGGTGCCCAGCGACAGCCGGAGGTCGCGGTGCGAGGGGTCGCTGGGGCCCAGCGCGTACTCCGCGCGCCAGCCCAGCTCGACATGATCGGTGCGGTAGCGCAGGTCCCAGGGCTGGGTGTTGTGGGCGTTGGCTGCCCGGGCCGCCGTCTCGGCGACCCTGCGCAGGCGGTCGAGGGGGTAGGTGGGGGTGCTGTCGGTCTCGGTCACGGCCGTGATCCCGTCGTCTGGGGCTCGGTGGCGGAAGTGAGGTGCGGGGGCGCTGCCGGGGCGGGCTCCACCTCGGCGGATTCCTTGATGCCGAACCGGCGGTGGAGTGCCTTGAGGGGGGCCGGGGCCCACCAGTTGTAGGGGCCGACGGCCCGCATGAAGGCCGGCACCAGCACCCCGCGCACCAGGACCGCGTCCAGCACGATGGCGAGGCCGGTGGCCATGCCGTACATCTTGATCAGGGAGACGCCCGAGGTGAGCATGGCGAAGAAGGACACCGCGAGGATGGCCGCGGCGGCCGTGATGACGGGGCCGCTGGCGCCGAGTCCCTCCCGTACGGAACTCTCCAGCCGGCCGGTGCGGTCGTAGCGTTCCTTGATGCGGGCGACGAGGAAGACCTCGTAGTCCATGGACAGGCCGAAGGCGATGCAGAACACCAGGACCGGCATCGACACGGCGAGCGGCGACGGGGTGAAGCCGAGCAGGCCGGAGAGATGGCCGTCGACGAAGACCCAGACCGCGACGCCGAGGATGCCGACGAGGCTCAGACCGTTGAACAGCAGCGCCTTGAGGGGCATCAGCACACTGCCCGTCAGCAGGAACAGGAACAGCAGGCTCAGGATGCTGATCAGGGCCATCGCCAGGGGCAGCTTGCCGGCGATGGAGTGGGTGATGTCGACCAGCTGGGCCGCCTGACCGCCGACCAGGACCTTGCTGCCGCCGGGCGGATCGACCGCTCGGACGGCACGGGCCAGGTCGCCGCCCTGCTCGGAGTACGGGACCACGTCCGTCTGCACCTGGAGGCGGACCGCGTCACCGTCCCGGAAGGAAGCGGCCGTGCGCGGGTCGAGCGGGCTCAGACGGGAGCCGTCGCGGAACACCCCGGCGGCGCTGACGACCCGGGTGACCGCGGCGGTCTCGGACAGGTCCGCGGAGTAGCGCGCGAGATCGGCGTCGGTCCCCTGCCAAGCCTCGGAGACCACGTTCAGCGCGCGGTCGTCACCGACGCCGAAGTCGTCCCGCACGGCTTCCGTCACCATGCGGCTCTCGGCGGCCGTGGGCAGCACCCGCTCGTCCGGTACGCCGAACTGGGCGCCGGCGAAGGGCACCGCCATGAGCAGCAGCAGAGCGATCACGGGGGTGGCGAGCAGGATGGGACGGCGGAAGGCGAGGCCGGCCATCCGGCCCCAGAAGGTGTCGGCGGCCGGGGCGCGCCGCGTGCGCCGGCGGCGGCCGAGGGCGTCGATCCGGTCGCCGAGCAGGACCAGGGACGCCGGCAGCAGGTACAGCGAGCCGAGGACGGCCCACAGCACCACGGCGATGCCCGCCAGCGCGAAGGAGCGCAGGAAGTACTGGTCGAAGACGAGGAGCGTGGCGAGGGCGGCTCCGACCACGGCACCACTGACGGCCACGGTTCGGCCGGCGGTCGCGCGGGTGACGCGCAGGGCGTCGGCGTTGTCGCGGCCGGCCTCGCGTTCCTCCCGGTAGCGCGTGACGATCAGCAGGCTGTAGTCGACGGAGAGGCCGAGTCCCAGCGCTGTGATCAGGTTGACGGCGAACACGGAGACGTCGGTGAACTGCGCGGCGACGTTGACGGCCGCCAGCGCTCCGACGATGGTGAGCACGGCCAGGAGCATGGGCAGCAGGGCGGCGATCAGACCCCGGAAGACGATCACGAGCAGCAGCAGGGTGATCGGGATGGCGATGCTTTCCGCGGCGACGATGTCCTTCTCGACCTGTTTGTTCATGTCGTTGTTGATGGCGGTGATGCCGCCGAAGGAGACCGAGACGGCGCCGTCCGGGTCCGACAGCTTCTCGTGCAGCGTGTCGGCGGTGCGCATGCTCTCGTTCTCGTCGCCGTCGACCCGGACGAGGATCAGGGCCGCGTCACCCGAGCGCAGGCTCTTGTCGCCGCTGTCGAAGTAGGAGGCGACGACCCTGGTGCCGGCGGTGCCGGAGACCGTCTTGTCGATGGTTTCGGCCTCGGTGCGGGCCGCGGTGCTGCCGGGTCCGCCCTTGGGGTCCTTGACCAGGATGACGAGGTTGGGCTGGCTGTCGGGGAACGAGCGTTCCAGCGCCTCGGCGGCGGCCACGGAGTCGGAGCCGGGGTCGTCGAAGCCACCCGACTTGAGACGGTCCAGCACCCCGGCGCTCGCGGCGCCGGCGACCAGTAGGAGGAGGAGTCCGGCGAGAAGGGTGAACCAGGGGCCGCGACGTTTCTTTCGGTCGCTCCCGGACGGCACCGAAGTGACCATCACGCTGAGGTCCTTTCTTCAGCTGTGCCCGCGGGCCTGCCAGTAGTCGGCCGGGGCTGGATGGGGGGAACGGGGAGAGCGGTGGTGCGGGGCGGAGCAGTGGGACGGGGGAGCGACTGCCGCGGATCTGCGGACGGATTGCGTTCGACTCGCCACTGACCTGGGGAAACACTGGCGTGACAAGTGCTCTGGTCAGAGAGCACTGCTCTTTGTCGAGGGTAGTTTTACAGCGAGCACCGCTTCAGTGCAAGAGCACTGCTCTCATCAAGAGAGCAGTGCTCCGATACTTGGGCGGTGCTCTCGCAGGTGGCAGACTGTCGTCATGGATGTCATCCAAGGAGCCAAGGAGAGGGTCCGCGCCGAGGTGGCCGCCGCCATCAAGGGCGAGGCCCGCAAGCAGCTCGCCGCCGAGGGCGCGGCGCGGCTCTCGCTGCGCGCGGTCGCCCGTGAGCTGGGCATGGTCTCGTCGGCGCTCTACCGCTACTTCCCCAGCCGGGACGATCTGCTCACGGCCCTCATCGTCGATGCCTATGACGCCATCGGGCAGGCGGCCGAGAGAGCCTGCGCGGCCGCGGGCGTCACCGACCCGCTGCGGGCCTGGGTCGACGTCTGCCGCTCCGTGCGCGCCTGGGCGCTCGAGCATCCGCACGAGTACGCGCTGATCTACGGCTCACCCGTGCCCGGCTACGCCGCCCCGCAGGACACCGTGGCCCCGGCCTCCCGGGTCGCGCTGGTCCTGCTCGGGGTGGCGGAGGCCGCTCACGACGCCGGCGTCCTCACCGAGCCGGACCTCCCGGCGGCGGACTGCGACTCGGTCGTCGCCGACGAGATCCGCGAGCTGCTGGACCAGCCGGACCGCACCCTGCCGGGCCCGGTCGCGCCCCGCCTGGCCGCCGCCTGGGCGCAGCTCTTCGGTCTGATCAGCTTCGAGGTCTTCGGGCAGTTCAACCGGGTCATCGACGACCGCGACACCCTCTTCGGGAAGGCGGTCGTCGCGCTCGCCCATCAGGTGGGCCTGCGCCCCATGGGGGACAGCGCACAGGCCTGACGCCAGACACCGCCCGGTTCCCTCACGTGTCCTCGCGAGGGAACCGGGCGGCTGTATGAAGGGAGGTGAATTTCTCCATCTGTTCATGGTTTCGGGGCCGCTTTCTCACTGAACGGAAAACAGCAAGTCAAACTGACTTTCTGGTTTTGTTCATTCCGTTCACGAGTCGCTCACAGGTTTTCTTCCACTGGTTGAGAAGGCCGCTTGCGCACTCTCCGCAACCGCCGCCAAGCTCTCCGTTGTCGACGTCAGTGGCGGACGCACCTACTTTTACCGCCGCCTCCTTCTTCTGACGTCGAGCCATTTTCGCAATCGAGGTCGGATCGAGGTAGCGTTCGTGGCTGATATGGCTATCGTCGGCATGTCGTGCCGATTTCCCGGGGCCGCCGATATCGGCGAGTTCTGGAGAATGCTGGTAAATGCCGAGTCGCAGTTCTCGGCGGTCCCCGCGAGCCGCTGGGACCACTCCGCCTACCACCGGCCGGGTGATTTCAGGGAGCCGCACGGCGTCTACACCGACCAGGTCGCGTTCCTGCCCGAGGTCGAACGGTTCGCCCCCGCCCACTACGGCATCCCGCCCCGCCGGGCCCGCACGATGGACCCGCAGGCCAAGCTCTTCGTGGACCTGGCGCGCGAGGCGCTTCAGGACGCCGGCTGGGAGCGCACCGGCTTCGACCGGTCCCGTACCGGCGTCTTCGCCGGGGTGACCTCGCTCGACCACCGGGACATCAGCGTCTCCCGCATCACCGCGAACCTGCTCGCGGACGGCTCCTTCCACGACGGGCAGAGCGACCCGGAGCTGCTGGAGCGGCTGCACGAGGCGACCGATTCCTCGCTGATGCCCATGAACTCCTTCACCATCCCCGGGGCTCTGGCGAACATGGTCCCGTGCACGGTCAGCGAGGTCCTCGACCTCGGCGGCCCCTCCATCTCGCTGGACGCGGCCTGCTCCTCGGCGCTCGTGGCCCTGGACGCCGCGGTGCGCAGCCTGCGTTCGGGAGCCTGCTCCATCGCGCTCGTGGGCGGGGTGTACATCGGCCTCTCCCCGACGCCCCTCGTCGGCTTCGCCCGGTCCGGCGCACTGTCCCGGCACGGGGTGTGCCGGCCGTTCGACGAACGCGCCGACGGCTTCGTGCTCGGCGAGGGAGGCGCCCTCCTGGTGCTGCGCCCGGTGGAGGACGCCGTGGCGGCCGGGGACCGCATCTACGCCGTCGTCACCGGGGTCGGCTCCGCCAACGACGGCCGGGGCGGCGGCCCGATGACACCGCAGGCGCAGGGCCAGCTCGCCGCGCTGCGCGCCGCCTACCGTGACGCCGGGACGGACCCCGGGCAGATCGACCTGCTGGAGGCGCACGGCACGGGCACGCCGGTCGGCGACCGGACCGAGATCGAGGCCATCGGGCTGCTGCGCGCGGAGTCCGGCTCGACGCAGCCGTGCTACGTCTCCTCCTCCAAGGCGCTGATCGGGCACACGCTGTCCGCGGCCGGCGCGGCGGGGCTGGTGAAGGCCGCGCTCGCCGTGCACCACGGTGTCGTACCGCCGCAGCCCGCGGAGATGCAGGTCAACGGTGCCCTGGACCTGGAGTCCACGGGGCTGCGGGTGGCCACCGCCGCGCAACGGTGGCCGCACGAGGGCGTGCGTCGGGCGGGTGTCAGCTCCTTCGGCTTCGGCGGCACCAACGTGCACGCGGTCCTGGAAGGCGCGCCGGCCGCCGAGCCGGACCCGGGCGACGGCCGACTCCCCGACGAGCCCTGGCTGTTCCTGCTGTCCGCCGGGTCGCTGGCGGACCTCGCCCGGCACGCGGAGGACATCCGCGGGTCGGTCGCCGCTGATCCGGACGCCACGCCCGCCGAGGTGGCCCACACCCTGGCCCGGCGCGAACTGCTCACCGCTCGCCTCGCGTTCGTCGCCGCGAGCCGTGAGGAACTCCTCGACCGGCTCCAGCTCGCCGCGCGGCGACTGGCGGACGGCGCCGTCGGGGAACTGGCCCCCGGCATCCACGCGGCGGCGAAGCCACTGCCGGCGGATGAGCGCCGGATCGCCTTCGCCTTCCCGGGGCAGGGCTCGCAGCGGCCCGGCATGCTGGCGGACCTGGTCCGGCGGTTCCCCTCGTCCGCCCGTCGCGCCGCCGAACTGGCCACCCTGACCGCCGAGGAGTCGGACACGGTGCCCGCCGTGCTGCCCGGACTGCTGTGGGAGGCGCACGACGCCGACGACAGCGACGCGCAGGCGGCCCTGATGGTGACCGACATGTGCCAGCCGGGCCTGGGCATCACGGGTGCCGCCACCGTCGAACTGCTCGCCGCCTGCGGTATTCGCCCCGATGTCGCGGTCGGCCACAGCGTCGGCGAGTTCCCCGCCGCGGTCGCGGCCGGGGCGTTCACCGCCCCCGATGCTGTCAGGTTCATGACACGCAGGGGTGCGGCGCTGGCCGCCGCCGTACCGTCCGGCACCGGTGCCATGCTCGCGGTACAGGCCCCCGCCGCCGAGGCCGAGCGCCTCGCCCTGGCCGTCGAGGGCGTCTGGCCCGCCTGCTACAACCACGAGGGCCAACTCGTCTTCAGCGGCGGCCTCGAGAACGTGGAGGCGCTGCGCACCCACTGCGCCGAGCAGGGCGTCGCCGCCGTCCTGCTGCGGGTGTCGCACGCCTTCCACTCACCCCTGGTCGCGGCCGCCGACGAGGTGATGGCGGAGACGATCGCGGGCCTGCCGCTGACCGAGCCCGCCTGCACCTTCATCTCCGGCGTCAGCGGTCAGGAATGCCGGGAAACCCAGGACATCAAGGAGCTGTGGGCCCGTCACAACACCGCCCCCGTACGGTTCACCGACGCGGTCCGGTCGGTCGCCGCGACCGGCGCCCGCTTCCTCGTGCAGATCTACGGCGGCGACACCCTCCTGCGGATGGCCCGGCGCAGCGCCGCAGGAGCGGACCTGGAACTCGTACCCCTGACGACGAACCGGTCCGACGACGGCCGCGCCTTCCTCACCGCGCTCGGCCGGCTCGCCGTGGCCGGGGCCCCGCTGGACCCGGCGGCGCTGTTCCCCGCCGACACGGGGCGCCTGCTGTCCCTGCCGCCGTCGCCGCTGCACACGGCGGTGTACACCGTCCGCACCGGCACCGGCCGCCCCCAGCACCGCACCGTGATCCCCCGCCCGGCCGCCACGGCCACCCCCACGCCGTCCGCCGCCCGCGCCCCCGAGCCGAGCCTGCGCACGGTCATTCCCTCCCCCCTCGCCACCACCCCGATCGGAGAGCCGAGGATGAGCGGTCTCATCGAGTTCCTGCACGCCCAGGTGTCCCTGTTGCAGTCCTTCGACCCGGCCGGCAAGACACTGCCGTACACGGCCGCCCCGACGATCACCGCCTCCGTCCAGGAGCATCCGCAGGAGGCGCTACCCGAGGCCGCCGCCCTCGAACCGGCGGCAGCACCGGCCCAGGTCGCGACCGACGAGGTGCGGACGGCCGTGTACGCGGGGATATCCCAGGTCAGCGCCTACCCCGAGGACTTCCTGCGGCCCGAGCACGCCTTCGCCACCGACCTCGGCTTCGACTCGATCATGCTGGCCGAGCTGGCCACCCGGCTGCGCGGCAGGTGGCCGCAGGTGCAGGTGAAGGCCGCCGAGATGATGGACATCGCCACGATCGGCGACCTGGTCACCACCCTCGGGGACCGCCTCGGCGCGACAGCGGTGGCGCCCCCCACCGCCGCCCCGCCGCCGGTCACGGTGCCGGCGCTCGCCGCCCCCGCATCCGCCCCCGCATCCGCCGCCCCCGCACCCACCGCCCCGGCCCCCGTCGAACAGCCCCGCAGCGCGCAGGACCGCAGCGCGGCCGCCGACGTCCGGGTGTTCCCCGAGGTCCTCGCCTCGCTGGAGCGCAAGCGGAGCATCGAATCCTCCGGCGTCGTCAACCCGTACTTCCTGCCGCACGAGGGCACCATCCGCGACACCACGCGGGTGGCCGACCGCGAGCTGATCTCCTTCTCCAGCTACAACTACCTCGGCCTGTCCGGCCACCCGGCGGTCGCCACGGCCGTCCAGGAGGCCGTCGAGCGCTACGGCTCCTCGGTGTCCGCCGCCCGCATCCTGTCCGGCAACCGCCCGCTGCACGTGGAACTCGACCGGGGACTCGCCGAACTCGTCGGCGCCCAGGACGCGGTGAGCCTGGTCAGCGGGCACGCCACCAACGTCACCGTCATCGGACACCTGATGGGCCCCGAGGACCTGATCCTGCACGACGCCCTCGCGCACGACAGCATCATCCAGGGGTGCCGTCAGTCCGGCGCCGCCCGCCAGCCGTTCCCGCACAACGACCTGGTGGCCCTCGACCGCATCCTCAGCCATGTGCGCGACGGCTACCGCAGGGTGCTGATCGTGGTGGAGGGCGTGTACAGCATGGACGGCGACACCGCGGACCTGCCCGCGCTCATCGCCGTCAAGCAGCGGCACGACGCCCTGCTCATGGTGGACGAGGCCCACAGCATCGGCGTGATGGGCAAGACCGGCGGCGGCATGGCCCAGTTCAGCGGCGTCAACCCCGACGACGTGGACGTGTGGATGGGCACCCTGTCCAAGTCGCTCGCCAGCTGCGGAGGTTACGTCGCCGGACGGCACGAGCTCATCGAGCACTTCCGGTACACCCTGCCGGGCTTCGTGTTCAGCGCGGGCCTGCCGCCGGCGTCCGCGGCCGCCGCTCTCACCGCCCTCCGACTGATCCGCGAGGAACCCGAACGCGTCACCCGGCTGCACGACAACGCGGCCCTGTTCCTGCGGCTCGCGGCCGAGGCCGGCGTCGACGTGGGCACCAGCGAGGGCACCCCGGTCGTGCCCGCGATCACCGGCGACTCCGCGAAGGCCCTGCTCCTGGCCGACCGCCTCTACGCCCGCGGCGTCAGCGCCAACCCGATCCTGCACCCGGCGGTGGAGGAACGCCTCGCCCGGCTGCGGTTCTTCATCACCTCCGAGCACACCGAGGAGCAGATCACCACCGCGGTGCGCATCCTCGGCGAGGAACTGGCCGCGCTGTCCTCCTGACGCCCCCCCCGCACGGCACCGGGGCGGAACCGGCCGGTTCCCCCGCCGACGGCCGCCCCGGTGCGTCCCGCACTCGCCCCCGTCCCTCCCCAGACGAGGAAGAACCATGACCGAACCGATTCGTGTAGGTGTCATCGGCGCCGGTACCGAACGGGGCTGGGCCAGGACGGCCCATCTCCCGGCCCTCGCGGCGCTGCCGGAGTACGAGCTGACGGCGGTCGCCACGACCCGCGCCGGCAGCGCCCGCCGCGCCGCCGAACAGTACGGAGCCGCCCACGCCTTCACCGACCCGGCCCGCCTCAGCGGCCACGCCGAGGTGGACCTGGTGGTCGTCGCGGTGAAGACACCGGACCACGCCGACCTGGTGCTGCCCGCCCTGGAAGCGGGCAAGCACGTCTACTGCGAATGGCCGCTCGGCCGCACCACCAAGGAAGCCGAGGTGATGGCCGAGGCCGCCCGGCGGGCAGGCGTCCACGCGGCCGTCGGCCTCCAGGCGCGGCACGCACCCGCCGCCCGGCACGCCCGCCGGCTGCTCACCTCCGGCGCCATCGGCCGGGTCACCGCGGCCAACGTCTTCGCCACCCGCGCCAAGGGAGCCGGCGGCACCGTCACGTCCGACGCCGTCTACACCCTCGACCGGCGAGCCGGCGCCGGAACCCTGGAGGTCGCCGGCGGGCACACCCTGGACCTGCTGGAGTTCCTGTGCGGATCCGTCGGCAGGCTCTGGGCGTCCCTCTCCGTCCAGCAGCCCCGGCTGACCGTGTCCGACACCGCCGAGAGCGTCGGCGTCACCAGCGCCGACCACCTCGTCATCGGCGGGTTCCTGGTCACCGGCGTGCCCGTGTCGGTGCACGTCCACGACGGCAAGGCCGGGCACGCCCGCACCCGCCTGGAGTTCTCCGGCACCCGTGGCACCCTGACCCTCGTCTCCGAAGGGCCCGGCGCGGGACACGGCATCCAGATCAGCGACATCCGCCTGTACGAGGACAAGAGCGCCGCCACCGACGGCCGCCAGGAGGTGGCGGTGCCGCCGGACTGCCGGACCGCCGTGGACGTGCCGGACACCGCCGTACGCAATGTGGCGGAGCTCTACGCCGCACTGGCCCGCGACATCCGCGGCGGCTCGCACACCGTCCCCGACTTCGAGACCGGACTGCGACTGCACCGGCTCCTCGACACCGTCCGCTCCGCCGACCAGGCCGCGGCGAGCCAGGTCCGGGAGGTATGAGATGACCGTCCAAGTCTTCGCGCAGCGCCCGACGGCGCAGCCCACGCGGCAGCCCGCGGCGAGCTTCCTGACCGCACTCACCGGCGGCGACCCGTCCTGGGACGCCTGGCGCGACCCGTCCGTACCCGAGAACGTCGAACACCCGCCCGAGGTGGTACGGCTCCTGGCCTTCCTCGACACCGAGGTCGACCCGGACGCCGTCGACCGGGAGGGTGAGATCCCGCCGTTCGTGATCGCGCGGCTGCGCGACCTCGGCGCCTTCCGGCTCGCGGCGGGCGAGGACCTCGGCGGGCTCGGGCTGACGCCGTACGCGCTGTTCCGGACCGTGGAGGCGGTCGCCTCCCGCTCCGTCGCGATCGGCTTCCTGCTCGCCGTCCACAACGGCATCGGGGTCGCCACCTCGCTGCTGCCGACGCTGCCGCACGGCGCCCTGCGCGATCTGATCCGGCGCCGCACCCGCGAGGGCATGATCTCCGGCTTCGCCGACACCGAGCCCGCCGGACAGGGCAACCAGTGGCCGCGGACGACCGCCACCCCCACCCCCGACGGCTCGGCGTACGTCCTCAACGGCGACAAGCTGTTCATCAGCAACGGACCCGTCGCCGACCTCCTGGGCGTCACCGTGACCGTCCGCGACGAGGACGGCCCCTGTGTCGGCCTCGCCGTCGTGGACACCCGCACCCCAGGCTTCGAGGTCCGAGCCGGCCTGGAGTGCCTGGGCGTACGGGGCCTGCCCAACGGGTGGCTGCGCCTGAACGGAGTCACGATTCCCAGGGACCATGTGGTCACGGTCGCCCACGGCGACCCCCGCCGCACCCCGGAACGGACCTCGGCCCTCCTGACCGCGCGGCTGCTCATCCAAGGGGCCCCCGCACTCGCCCTCGCCCGCAACTGCCTGCGCTGGTCAAGGGAGTTCACCGCGCGCCGCCGCGTCGACGGCATCGGCCTGGGGGAGTACGACCTCATCCAGCGCACCCTCGCCGCCAACGCGGCGGACGTACGCGCCATGGACGCCGTGGTCCGCTGGAGCCTCGGCGCCCCGGCCCCCGGCGAACGCTGGTTCGAGCGCATGCTCGCCCGCAACTTCTGCACCGAGGCGGCCACCAGGGTCGTGGACCGTACGGTCTCCCTCCTGGGTGGCGAAGGGCTGGAGACCGACCGCTCCAAACGCCGGCGCGGGGCACCGCCCGTGCCGCTGGAGCGGGCCTACCGGGACATCAGGGTGCTGCGCACCGCGGGCGGCGTGGACGACCTGATCGACGTCCAGGCGGCCCAGGCCCTGCTCGCGCACCTCGCGGACACCGAGCCGGCCGGCGGTTTCCGTGACGGTGCCGTACCGGGCGTGCTCCCGGCCACCGAGAACTTCTTCCCGCGCAACGCCCGTCACCTGCACGACCTGCACGAGGACCTGGCCCGCTTCGCCGCCGCCTGCCATGACATCGGCACCCGCGCGGCGAAGGGGCGGCCATCAGGTTCTCAGCAGTACCCGCTGTTGCTGATCGGCCGCATCGCCCGCGAACTGCTGGGCACCGCGGCCGCCCTCGCCACGGCCGAACAGGACGGTCACCAGCGGCTCACCGACGTCCACTGCACGGCCGCCCGGTTCCGGCTGCGCGACCTGTGGGCACAGCTCGACGCACCGGACCAGCCGGACCACGCCGGCATCGCCCGCGCGGTGCTCTCCCGGGACCGGCACCTCGACGGTCTGCTCGGCCTGTGACCCCGCCCGCGGACCCGACAGGAGCCTCGTGATGCACCCCGCCACCCCGCACCCCGCCCGGCACGCCACCCCGCCGCCTCCACCCGCGGGCCCGCACCGCACGACAGCCGCGCTCCCGCCCGTGGACCCCGACCGCTCGACGGCCCTGCTCCTGCCTGCCGACCCCTACCGCACGACAGCCGTCCTCCCGCCCGCGGACCCCGACCCCACGACGGCCCTGCTCCTGCCTGCCGACCCCTACCGCACGACAGCCGTGCTCCCGTCCGCGGCCACGCACCTGCTCTCCTCGCACGAGATGTTCCACCGGCTGATGGCCGCCCCCTGGGCGAACCGCCCGCCCGCCCATGCCGTTCCCACGAGGCGCCCGTGACGGGCCCGGCCGGGGCCCGGCTGAGCGTCGCCGCCATCGACGACTATCTCGGGCCCGGCGAGCACCGCTACTTCGGTGCCGGCTTCCGTCGGGTGCTGCACCGGCTGGAGGCCATCCGGGTCTCCCGCCGGCCCGACTCCACCGAGGCGACCGCCCGCGCGTCCGTGACGTACCCCGCCCACTGGTCCGCGAAGGGCACCGGCGAGCTTCTCCCGCACCTCAGCAGCGTCGACGGCCTCGCCCTGGGAGCGCAGCTCGCCGAGATCCTGCTCGGCCACGCCTACGGCCTCGACGCGGGTGCCCGCTCCCGCATGTGGCTGCGCGCGGTCCGCCTGCGCGCCGGCGTCCATCCCCAAGAGGACCTCGACGACATCCCCGTGCACGGCGTCTTCCGCCCCGCAGAGTCGGAGCGCGTCGCCGACGGCCTGCTGGCCTCCTGCCTGGACGTCCGGATCGGCTCGATGGAGGTCCGGTGCGAGATCCAGCACGAAGTGGCGGGCGGTTACCGGCCCGACCGTGCCGAAGCCCGTCACGCGAGCGCCGAGGACGCCCTGGGCGAGCCGTGCCGGCGGTACTTCGCCGAGCTCTTCCGCCACCGCGACCAGCGGGTCACCCGTCTGACCGTCGACCGGGACGCGGGGCGTGTGGACGCCACCGTCCGCATCACACCCGCGCCCGGCGAGAGCCGGCTGCGGCCCACCGGACTGGAGTCCGCCTACCTGCCCAGCGCGTCCATGCTCGACGCCATCACCGTGACGGGCCAGCTCGCCCAGGTCCTGCTGTACGAACTCGACGGCATCGAGCGCGGTGACAGCGGCACCCTCTGGCTGCGCAAGGCAGCCCTGTCCACCCGTATGCCGCTGCGGGCAGTGGATCACGCCTTCCCCGTGCACGCGCACATCGAGGACACCCGCCTGCTGATCATCGCCGACGACACCTGGCGGGTCTGCGACCTCGGCTACGCCTTCCACGGCATCACCGGAGGGTTCTCCGTGGCACACCGACTACCCGACTCCGTGGCACACCGACTACCCGACCGAGGACCACGATGACGACCACAGCCCCCACACCGGAGCGCGCGGAAGGCAACCGTACGTCCATGCGGCGCCTGGCCGTCTCCGGTACGTACAGCACCGGCAAGACCACGACGACCATCGCCCTCGCCCACCTCACGGGGGTACCGCGCACCCACGCCCGGACCATGCGCGAGATCCTGGCCGACGTGCTGCCGGGCAAACGCCTGGAGGAGTGCACGGCCGCCGAACTGATCCAGCTGGGCATCCACCGGTTCACCGAGCGGACCGTGCACGAGTCCCACCTCCCCGACGGGTTCGTCTCCGACGGCTCCTCCCTGCACGAGTGGGTCTACGGCAAGGTGCGCGTCCGCGCCGGGATCCATCCCACCGACGGCTACGAGACCGGCGGATCGGCGCCGGCCTTCTACGAGGAGGTGATCGACGCCCTGGGCGCCGTGCTGAAGGACCACGCTCGCCGGGCCTACGACGTCTTCATCCATCTGCCGGTGGAGTTCGACCTGGTCGCCGACGGGCACCGCCCGGTTTCCGAGCGCTTCCGGAGCATGTCCGACGAGCTGCTGCGCGACACGCTCGACGAGCTGCGCATTCCGTACCACGTCGTCGGCGGCACCCTTGAGAACCGCCTCGCCACCATCGTCGACATCTTCGGCCTGCCCGCGCGAACGAGCCTGGAACGCGCGATGGAACTGGCCCGCCGGGAGACAGCCGACGCCTACCGCCAGACCGCCCGGGCCGCGCGGACCGCCGAGCGCCGCTCCGCGTGAGAACGCGCCGGGGAGCGACCGGCCCGTGCCTCCGGCGCGGATCCCCGGCGGGTCCGTACGGCATGGCCTGGCCCGCCGTCCTGGCCCGCCCGCCCAGCGCGCCACCTCACCTTTCACGACCCCAGTCCCTGACGGTGCGCGCCACCTCACCCCGCTGACGTCCGACCTCTGCAACCGAGGGAGCCCTCATGCCCGGTACCACCACCTCCGCCCCCCGAACGACTGCCCCCACGCCCGCTTCCGTCCCTGCGGTGGCCCCCCTGTTCCGCCCCTTCTCGGTGGGCGGGCTGCACCTGCCCAACCGTGTCGTCATGGCGCCGATGACGCGCAACTTCTCGCCCGGCGGCGTCCCCGGCCCCGAGGTCGCCGAGTACTACGCGCGCCGGGCCCGGGGCGGCGTCGGCCTCATCGTCACCGAGGGCACGGTCGTCGGCCACCCCGCGGCCGCCCCCACCGCCACCGTTCCGCGCTTCCACGGCGAGGACGCCCTCGCGGGCTGGGCCCGGGTCGTGGAAGCGGTCCACGCCGAAGGCGGCCGCATCATCCCGCAGTTGTGGCACGCCGGCCTGGAACGCAAGGGCGACGACGTGCCCGACCCGCAGGTGCCCGCCGCCGGGCCCGGCACGCTCTCCGAGTCCGACATCGCCGAGGTGGTCGCCGCGTTCGCCCAGGCCGCCGCGGACGCACAGCGCCTGGGCTTCGACGGTCTCGAACTGCACGGCGGACACGGCTACTTGATCGACCAGTTCCTCCGTCCCGAGACCAACACGCGCACCGACGGATACGGCGGTGACCTCGGCGGCCGCACCCGCTTCCCGGCCGAGCTGGTGGCGGCGTGCAGGGCCGCGGTCGGCTATGACTTCCCCCTCTTCCTGCGGATCTCCCAGTGGACCGTCGGCGACTTCGGCGCCCGGCTGGCGGCCACCCCCGACGAACTGGAACTGATGCTCGGCCCGCTGATCGAGGCGGGCGTCGACGTCATCGACTGCTCGACCAGGCGCTTCTGGCTGCCGGAGTTCCCGGGCTCGGACCTCTCGCTGGCGGGCTGGGTGAAGAAGCTGACCGGCCTGCCGACGGTCGCCGTCGGCTCGGTCGGGCTCGACGACAGCGAGTTCCTGAGCGCGCTCATCGAGGGCAAGGGCGCGGCGAACGGTTCCCTGGACCGCCTGGTGGAGCGCATGGAGCGGGACGAGTTCGACCTCGTGGCTGTCGGCCGGCTGCTGCTCTCGGACCCGGAGTGGGTGGCCAAGATCCGTGACGGCCGCGAGGGCGAACTACGCCCGTTCTCCGCCGAGGCCCTGCTCAGCCTCTGATTCACCGGATGCGGTGCTGCTTCCAGAAGGCGGTCAGGTCCTTGTCCGTCACGGACTGCGCCGCCTTCTTGAAGTCGGCGGTGGTGGAGACGCCGTACCAGTGGTCGTGGGCGTACCGCTTGAGGAGGCGTGCCATCGGTTCGGCTCCGACGGTGCGCTCCAGGTCGGCCAGGGCGCAGGGGCCGGCCGTGTAGATGAGGTGGTACTCGCCTGGATGCGTGCTCCAGTACGCCATCGAGTTGGTGAGCGCGCTGGACTGGTTGGGCCAGCCGACGTCCGACCAGCAGTCGCGGGTGTTCACGCCGTAGAAGCGGTAGTTGGCGTACTGGGCGAAGCTCTCGTCCAGCCAGGGTGCGCCGTACTCGTCGTTGCCGACGATGCCGTACCACCACTGGTGGGCCACCTCGTGGGTGACGGCGCTGCCTTCCGCGGTGGTGCCGAGGATGACCAGGCCGGGGTACTCCATGCCGCCGCCGAAGTCCTTGGTCATCACGAAGTCGATCTCGCCGTAGGGATACTGGCCGAACTCCTTGCTGAACCGGTCGACGGCGGCGACGCCGTCCTTGCGGTTGATGCGCACACCCGCGGCGGGTGTGTTCGGCGCCCAGTACGACTTCACGCGCACGCCGCCGGGCGAGGTGTCCGTCGCCGTACGGAACGGGCCCGCTGCCCATGCGAAGTCCCGCACCTGGTGCGCGATGCTGTGCGTGACCGTGCGTCCGGGCTCGCCGCGGGTCGTCCAAGTGCGACCCGTGGCCGGGACCTTGAGGGCTGACGGGTGGTCGATACGCACACGGAAGTCGCTCGCCAGTGCGTAGAAGCTCTCGCCCGTCGACACGTAGGGGTCGAGGTGCCAGCCCTTCGCATCGTGCACGGCGAGCACCGGCAGCGCATTGCCGAGGAACCGGAACGTGCCCTCGCGGCCGAAGCGGGCGTTGCGCTGCGGCACGGCGACGGACACGTCGAAGGAGAGTGCCGTCCGTTCGCCGTGCGCGAGGGGCTTGGGCAGGGTGATGCGCAGTGCCGTGCAGTTCACGCTCAGGCGGCCCGCGGTGCCACCGTGGATGTCGGACACCTTGACGGGGCTTGGCTTGCCCGGTGTGCCGCACTTGTCGTCGCCGTTGCCCCACAGACGTATGTACACCTCACGCAGGGGCCGGTCGGAGGCATTCCTGAACGACACCCGCTGGTGCCCCGCCCAGTGGGAGCCGTCGGCGTCGCCGCGCAGGGACACGTCGTAGCGAAGCCGGTCGGGCGTCGCGGCGCCGGCGTCGGGAGCCGCTGCCGGCGCGGCACCGGTGGCGCCCGCCGCCACCAGCAGGGTGACGGGGACAACGAGCAGGCGCCGAACGGCTGTTGACCACCAAACAGGTGCACGAAAAGACAACATGCCAGCGGATCCTGCCACAATGCCACCCCAGACACCCGCCACGCCCCACCTCCCGAGTGCGTGGCGCTGAACTCCTTCGCCACCTGGGTGAGTTGGGTGCCGCGGGCGGTCCAGGGGCAGCGTTTCTCGTTGGATGGTTCAGCCCGAGCGGATCACGGTGGACGTCGAGGGGTGTGGCGCGTGCGATGCGGTGAGGAGTGCGCCGTGCACGGTCGCGGATGCCGCCCTGGCGGCATAGCGCGCGGTGTCCGGTGGCCACACGTCACGGTCCTGGTGGATGAGGAGGCTGACCGCGCCGTGTACGCCGGAACACAGCAGTCTGGCGGTCTCGGTGGTGCTCTCCACCGGCACGCCGGCGTCCGCGCAGGCCGCGACCTTGTCCCGGAAGTAGCGGAAACACGCGTCCTCGTTCTGGCGGCTGGCCTCGGTCGCCTCGCCGTCCATCACCAGTCGGTACTGGGCGGGATGGCGAAGCCCGAACGCGATGTAGGCGACGCAGGTTTCGTAGAGGGCGGTCACCGGATCCGGGACCCCCTGGGACACGGCTTCCAGTTCGATGAACAGCGAACTCCACACCCGCAGGCACGTGGCGTGGACGAGTTCCCTCTTCGAGGCGAAGTGGAGGTAGACGGCCGGCGGGGTGACTCCCGCGCTGGTCGCCACCGCGCGAATCGTCACCGCGTCGCCACCACCGTCGTCGAGCAGTTGACCGGCGATGTCGAGAAGCTGCTCCCGGAGCAGGCCTCCTTGGCCCTTGGCGGCGCGAACACGGGCGCCCGTCATGGGAAGGTGCTTCGAGAGGAGAGCGGCATCAGGCTGTCCTCGGTTTGACGGCGGTGACCACCTGGGTCACCCGGGCGCACAGTTCGCCTTCGGCGTCATGCACGTCGACCTCGATGACGGTGTTGCGCCCCACGCGCAGCGGGCGCGCTGTCGCGACCACACTGGTGTGCGCCGGCCGAAGAAAGTGCGTGGTCGACTCCACGGTGGCCGGCGCGGCGCCGACCGGACCGTTGAGGGCGGCGCACACGGCGGCGCTCACATCGGCGAGTCCCATCAACGCTCCTCCGTGGAGGCCGCCGCCCACCGTGGAGAGCGAATGATCGTGCGCCAGCGTGGCCCGCACGCCGGCCGGCGTCATCTCGTCGAACACGACCCCGAGGGTCTTGGCGTACGGCGCGAGCGCGTAGACGTCTTCGGCTGCGAGTGCGGGCACGGGCTGCTCCCATCTGAGTCGAGGCCGTTAAGTTATCGACGTTAACTCAGGCGGTCAACGGGGGACTTGCGGCCGGTGGCACGTCTCGGATGTGCTCGGCCCGGTCACCTCCCGCTGAAGGCGTCCCGCAGTCGCACCAGTTCACGTCGGCGGCGTCGTGCCCGTAGCAGGACCAGGACGGCGGTGGCGGTCAGGGCGGCCCCGCCCGCGGCGGTGGCCGCCAGGTCGGCGGTGCTGCCGCGGGCTGCGGCGAGCGCCACCGCGCCCAGGGTGGTGATCACGGTCGCCGCCAGCGCGATCCGGGCGGACAGCACCCAGTCCTGGGCGAACAGCGGCCGGCGTCTGCTCAGCACCCAAGCGGCGAAGACGGCCCAGGCCAGCCCGATGGCGATCAGCGCGGCGAACGCCGCCCGGGTCCGCGTCGGCAGTGCGTGCGGCTCGGTGGCCCACAGCACCGCGATGACGGCCGCGCCGCATCCCCCGGCCAGGCCCACGGCGAGATGGCGCAGCCGGGACCGCAGTGACACCTCCGCGGCCAGCGCACGCTCGAGTCGCTCGGGCACCGTCCGCCGCGCTGGTCGGTTGTGCTCGGTCATGGCTGGTGTCCCTTCTCGGCAAGGTGGTTGCGCAGCAGGCGCCGGGCGCGGTGCAGCCTGCTCTTGACCGTGCCGGTCGGCACGCCGAGCACCTGCGCGCAGGATGCCAGGGACAGGTCCTCCAGGTGGTGGAGGATCAGTACCTCGCGCTCCAGCGGCGGCAGAGCGTCAAGACCCGCCTCGATCTGCATCGTGGTGAGCACGGTGTCGAGGTCGTCGTCGGCGACGACGGTGGCGGCTTCCTCCATGGCCGTTTCCCGAGTTCTGTACGTGTGCCGCAGATGGTCGGTGACCGTGCGCCGGGCGATGGTGAACAGCCAGGGGGCGAACCGCTCCGGCTGCCGCAGCCGTGGCAGGCCGCGTACCACGGCGACCCACGCCTCCTGAGCGAGATCGTCCGCGAGGTGCGCGGAGCCGACCATGCCCCGGACATAGCGCCACAGCGGCGGATGCCACCTGGCCACCAGTTCGCGGAACGCCTCCCGCTCCCCGAGCTGGCAGCGCACCACCAGCAACGCGTCGCCGCCCACCGCACCTCCTCACCCCGCACCGTCCGTCACACAGGGAGTCGGCGTCCAGGGCGGAAAGGTTCACGGAACCCCGAGCACCCGGCGACCGCGAACCTCCTTTCGGATATAGCTGAAACGTCTGGTCACCATGAGGCCCCGGTTCCAGTCTTGGCGTGCGAGTCCGACCACTCAGCATCCGGGGGATGACATGAAGTCACTCAAAACCGCGGCGGCGGCCCTGCTCTGCGCGGGCGCACTGGTCACCACGACCGGTAGCGCCGAGGCCGTACAGGAGTCCCAGGACGGCGGCACCGCCGTCCTGGTCGTGAACACCTTCCAGAGCCTCGGCACGCAGCGTTGCATGGACGACAGCTATGAATACGGGTTCCGTACGTTCCCCTGCAACAGCGGCCCCTACCAGCAGTGGGACGTCCACGTCTTCAACGACGGCACGCGCCGCTTCCAGAACAAGGTCACGGGACGCTGTGTCTACGACGGCCCGGCCGGGTTCAGCGCCCAGTACTGCGACAGCTCCGAGTACGTGAGCTGGTACGTCAGCCGCCACCACTCGGTGCGCCTCACCTTCCGCAACCAGTACACCGACCGCTGCATCGACGACAGCGACGACAGCGGATTCCGCACCACCCGCTGCAACGGCGGCATCTACCAGGACTGGGTCTGACGCCCCACCACACGGAGAAGAGGCGCACATGGCCGACGAGATGGTGGAACGCGCGCAGCAGTTCATCAACTCCTACAACGTGCCGGGCATCCCGAAGGTGGAGGTGAACGGGCGCACCAGCTGGACGGTGATGTACGGCCTGACCCGGGCGCTCCAGTACGAGCTGGGCATCACCACGCTGTCGGACTCCTTCGGCCCGACGACCCTGAGCCAGCTCCAGTCCCGGTACGGGGCGCAGATCGACGACCGGACCCGGCACGAGAACATCTACCGGATCATCCAGGCGGGCCTGTACTGCAAGGGCTACGACGGCGGCGGCATCGACGGCACCTACAACGGCAGGACCGCGGACTCGGTCGCCCGGCTCAAGGCCGACATGGGCGTGGGCGGGACCTATCCGGGCAGCGGACTGCAACCGAAGGTCTTCAAGGCGCTCCTCACGATGGACCCGTACGTGCGGGTCGGCAACGGCACCGAGCAGGTGCGCCAGATCCAGCAGTGGCTCAACGGCCGGTACGTCCAGCGGCGGGAGTTCTTCATCTGCCCCGCCGACGGGAACTTCTCCCGGGACGTGCAGAAGGCGCTGGTCTTCGCCCTCCAGTACGAGATCGGCATGAGTGACGACGTCGCCAACGGGCGTTTCGGTCCCGGCACTCAGGACGGCATCAGAGCGCAGGCGATGCTCGGCCTCGGTTCGGCCGACAGCGCCAAGCAGTTCGTGCACCTGTTCCAGGCGGCGATGCGGTTCAACGGCTGGGACGTCGCGTTCGACGGCTTCTACTCGGGGTCGCTGCTCAGTACCGTCGTGGACTTCCAGCGCTTCGCCCAACTGCTGCCCACCACCGGCACCGCGGACTTCCGCACCTGGGCCTCGCTGCTGGTCAGCACCGGCGACCCGAGCCGGCCCGGCACCGCGGCCGACTGCATCACCGAGATCACCCCGGCTCGCGCCCAGTCGCTGCGCGCCGCCGGATACACCACGGTCGGGCGGTACCTGACCAACGCGAACGTCACGAACCCGAAGAACAAGAAGATCCAGCCCGGCGAACTCGCCGCCATCGTCGCGGGCGGCCTCTCGGTCTTCCCGATCTACCAGACCAACGGCGGCGACCCGGAGTACTTCAACGCGCGCCAGGGCGCCACGGACGCCCTGGCGGCCCTGGAGGCGGCGCGCGGGCACGGCTTCCGTGCCGGGACCACCATCTACTTCTCCGTCGACTACGACGCCGTCGACGAGGAGATCACCAGCCGGGTCATCCCGCACTTCCGCGGGCTGGTGGGCCGTATGGCCGCCTACGGCAGCGAGTACCGCGTCGGCGTCTACGCGCCCCGCAACATCTGCAGCCGGCTCGCCAAGGCCGGTCTGACGGTGTCCAGTTTCGTGTCGGACATGTCGACCGGCTACAGCGGCAACCTGGGTTTCCCGCTGCCGAAGGACTGGGCCTTCGACCAGATCGCGACGATCACCGTGGGCTCGGGTACCGGCTTCATCGAGATCGACAAGGATGTCGCCTCCGGACGCGACACCGGGCAGACCCAGTTCACGCCCCGGGGGCCGGACACCGCGCTGGACGTGCCCTTCGACATGAGCCGCCGGGGTGCCCTGACCACGGATCTCGTCCGCTACATCGTGGACAACGGCTACGACGACCTGCACCGGCTCCGCAGCGCCGAGGAGTGCGCCACCAAGGTCCTCGACATGGATGCACTGATCACGGGTCTCGCCCGGTCCTTCCGGATGCGCAAGTCGCTCATGCAGGCCGTGATCTTCTGGGAGTACCAGGCCGACTACTCGGACGAGCTCGCGGACGGCCTGGTCGACAACTACTACAGCTGGAAGGAGGCGATGGCCGCCTGGGAGGAGAACCCCATCGGGCCACCGCCCCCGCAGCCGCCCACGTTCAGGGACGACTCCAGCACGGGCGTCGCCCAGATCTTCGGCAGGACCGGGATCAGGGCCCGTAACCACTGCATCCGCGCGGACGTGATCTCGGGCCCGATCCAGGACACGGAGGACTGGCGGGCGCGCCGGGCGGTCTGGGACCAGCTGCGCAACGACGACGACTACAACGTGAGCACCGTCCCGCTGATCCACATCTGGTCCGCTGCCATCAACGGCATCACCGCCGACCGGCTGAGCTACACCGACGCCGACATCGTCACGGTGCTGGCCCAGTACAACGGCGCTGACGAGTACGGGCGTCGAGCTCGCGACCTCTACCGCATCTTCGAGACCTACAACGCGGCCCTGCGCGGCTGAAGGGGGAACCGGCATGCAGATCAGAGACACGGACACGCCGGGCGGCAGAGGCCTGCCCCGGCGGACCCTGCTGCTCACCGGACTCGCGGGGGCGGTGGCGGCCGGCATCTCCTTGCCGACGGCCGCTCCCGCCTCGGCCGCGGCCCGAACCACCAGCACCAACGGATGGCCGCTCACCACCACCGGCATCAACACCCTGCCGGTCCCGGGCACCCCGGCCTCTGTCGCACTGCTGGAGGGCGATGTCTCCACGGTGCTCGTGCACGTCATCCGCCGCTTCCACTACGAGGTCGAGGAGGTGGCCCGCCACGAACTCGCCGGGCACCGCCCCGCGGCGGGGCTGACAGGACACACCACCAACTACGCCTCCGGCACGGCCGTCGAGATACGCCCGGCCGCCTACCCCCTGGCCGCGACCGGCGTGCTGTTCCCCCACCAGCTGGCCGTGGTGCGCGACATCCTCAAGGAGTGCGGGGGAGTGCTGGCCTGGGGCGGCCACCTGCGCCGACCGCATGCGGCGCACTTCCAGATCGCCGTACGCCCCGGTGATCCCCGGCTCCACGGCCTCGCCCAGCGGATCCAGGGTTGGACCCGGGCTCCGGGGCAGGGCGCGGGAGTGCTCACCCTGGGCGCCTGACCTGGGCCGCATTCATCCGGACGGGACCGGTGGAACGCCGCGGCGGCCGTCCACCAGCGCCTCCCCCAGCGGGGTCGCGCTGTGGTGGACGGCCGGTCCGCGGCGCCGGGTGACGATCAGCCCGGAGTCCCGCAGAGCGGCGGTGTGGTGCGACACCGAGGCAGGGGAGACGACGAGCCGCTGGGCCAGCTCCCCCGTCGACCCACCGTCCGTGGTGAGGGCGGCGAGCAGATCGGCGCGGGTCCGGCCCAGGAGGGTGCGCAGGGCCTCCCGGGGGTCGCGGAGCAGTTCGGCGTCCGGCTGTGCCCAGCCCAGGTCGTGGGCTATCGGGTGGACTATGACCGGGGGCAGACCGGGATCGCGCAGGGTGATCGGAGCGCGCCAGCAGAAGAACGACGGCAGCAGGAGCAGACCCCGCCCGTCGAGGTGGATGTCGCGGTCGCAGGCGCTGGTCATGGTGAGCCGGCCGGGCAGCCAGCGCAGGTCCGGGTGCAGGGTGGCCAGCATGCCCTCGACGCCCCCGTCCGTCATGGCCCGCATCCGCAGCGCACGGTCTCGGTCGAAGGCCGTGCGCACCCGGGTCCAGTGCGGCCGCAGCGCGACGGCGAAGTAGTCGCGCAGGGTCCGGTCGAGGCGGCGCAGGGTGGCCAGGTCCCCCTCGGCCAGGGAACGGGTCCAGGTGCCGGGACGCTGAGCGGCGGCCAGCCACCCGACGTCCCGGCGCAGCACCCGTCTCGGGGTGGACAGAACGGCGTCGAGTCCCGCCTCCAGCCCGTCCCCGCCGGGGGCCGGGGTGAGGAAGTCGGCCGAGTAGCCCCGGGGCGGGGCGAGGTCGAAGAGCATGTGGACGGCGGCGGAGAGCCGCGACCGCACCTGTCTCTTCCACGGGCCGAAGACGACCGCGCCGTCGTCGCCCCTGACCAGATGCAGGCTGAGCAGCAGCTCCCACATCGGATCCGGTCTGCTCGCCACCCGTACGCGTGCGATGTCCGCGCTCGTGAAATGGAACGTCAGCATGTCATCCCCCGAAATGCGAGGCAGGCCTTGGTCAGGGGCCTGGAAATGGTTCCGCAAAAGTAGGAGCCTCATGCTGGCACGAGGGTTGTGGGAGTGGCCGATACCGGCTGGAGAATGGCGGGTTCAGGGCAGGTTCGTCCACCGGTGCGAGGAGATGTTGTCGTTGAGCCATTCCCCTGACCCCGGGCCCGTGTTCGCGTCGAAGGTCCACTCGCGAAGGTCGCTGAGTCCTACGCCGTTGTAGACGCCCCGACGCGCACCGGTGTAATTCAGGCCCCAGTACACCCAGATGTCGTCCAGGTTGCCCGGATAGCCGTTGTTCCAGAGCGAGCTCACCTGGTTACGGCAGCTGCCCCAGTCCGGGGCCTCTCCCGACCAGTCGTCGCACCACCCCGAGTAGCCCCTGTTGTAGTAGACGTGGAGATAACCGTCGGCGGCCGCGCGCGCCGAGGGCACGGGAACGGGTTCGGATGCCTGGGCGGTGAGCGGTGTGGCCGCCACCGTCACGGCGGCGAGAGCCGCGCCGATCAGAGTGGTGCGTACTGTTCCCATGGTCTTTCCTCTCGTTGCGGATTTCGGATTCATGAGGACGTGCCGGCCTTCCGTGTGAGATCGCGGGCACGGGAGAGCGCGCTCAGTTGCAGTTCCCGGTAGGTACGCACGGCCGACTGGTATTGCCGGTCAAGGCGGTGGGCGTACTGCAGGTCCAAGTCCCTCGCGGTCTTGGCCAAGCCTGAAGTGTGGGCGCACCGCGCCTCGGTGACGGCCAGGGCGATCTCCTGGCTCCTGGGAAGAGGGGACGTGCGCGAACCGGTCGCCGCTCGCAGGTCGGCCGGGCTCGTGGCCGGGTGACCTGCGGCCCGCATGCACGCGGACCAGGGCTTGACCGCCTTCGCGAACCGCGGATCCTCGGTGACCCTGACACGGCGGAGTTCCGTGAGCGCGTCCGCGGTGACTTTCGCCTGGAACCATGTCTCCAGGTCTCCGTAGAGCGTCGCGTCGGCCTCCGACTGGCAGCCCTTGGGACTGCGTTGGTACACCATGCCGTCGGGGGTCCTGGCCGTCACGGTCAGGGGGCGTGAACCGTTGGCCGCTGTCAGAGCCGCTGCCCGTCGCGTGGCCGGCAGTCCACGGAAATACCGCTGATTGACATCCGTTTTCCTCAGCTCGGACAGTTCGTGCTGTATGTCCGTGCCGTAGCCGTGTTTCCGGGCCCACGCCACGTCGTTGAGCACGTAGGGAAACTCCCGGGCCTCCGGAACCGGGTTCTCTTCGACCGGTCGGTATTCGAAGCCCCTGCGTTGCATGCAGTCACGCAGCAGGATCTGGCCGGCGTCATGCAGAAGACTCAACTCCTGCGGTGACGGCTCACGCGGTTCGTGTCCGGCCGCAGCAGTCGCGGAGGACGGCGGGGAATCGGTGAACGTGTGAATACCGCCCGCCACGGCGGCCAAAGCAACGCACACGACACCGACCGTGACAAAGGGGCCACCTGTGCCGCGAGTTCGCCGAAATGCCGCCACTGCTGGCCCCCTCTTATCGCATCTGGTAGCGCCAGCAGATACTCGCGTGACCGGTCGACGACCGGCAATGAATTCGATGACGATGGAAAGGTTGGGCACAGCGCCGGAGAAGCAATACGCAGGCTTCTCCTGGGGACGGTCAGGGGATGCGTGCCGTCCAAGCCGGTGAGGTGAACTTGGTACGCATGAGTTCGCGCGCCTTGGCCATCTCCGCGTCCGTCACCCGGCCGTCGCCGAGCCCGTACCGTGCCCGGAAGGAGTCGACCAGCCCGTCGATGACGGCGGCCCGGGCCAGACCAGTCTGTCGTCGCAGCGGATCCACCCGCTTGTTCGCGCTCTTCGTGCCCTTGTCCGACAGCTTCTCCCGCCCCGTACGCAGCACGCGAACCATCTTGTCGGCGTCGATGTCGTAGGCCATGGTCACGTGGTGCAGCACGGCGCCCGGACCGCCGTCCGGCCCCACGAGACGCTTCTGCGCCGCGCCGGCGATCTTGCCCTGGTCGGTGGCGATGTCGTTGAGCGGCTGGTACCACGCCTTGATGCCCAAGGTGCCGAGGGCGTCGAGGACCCAGTCGTCGAGGTAGGCGTAGCTGTCCTGGAAGGACAGCCCTTGGACCAGTGCCTCGGGCACCGACAGCGAGTAAGTGATCGTGTTGCCCGGCTCGACGAACATCGCTCCGCCACCGGAGATACGGCGCACCACCTGCATGCCGTGCTCCTCGGCGGCTTGCAGGTCGACCTCGTTGCGCAGGGACTGGAAGCTCCCGATGATCACCGCGGGGCTTGCCCATTCCCACACCCTGAGCGTCGGCGGGCGGCGTCCGGCCGCGACTTCGGAGGTGATCACCTCGTCCAGCGCCATGTGCAGCGCCGGGCTCTGAGGACCGTCGTGGATGAGTTGCCAGTCGTAGTCGGTCCAGTCACTGGCGTGGGCGAGGGCTCGTCGTACGGCGATGGCGACACCCTCCGAGGTCAGCCCGTACATGACCGTCCCGTCGGGGAGCGCGTCGTCGATGCGGGCCGCCAGCCCGGCGGCGTCGGTGTCCGCCGGAGCGCCGTCCAGGGCGCGGTTCACGGCGCCGAGGGCTTCGTCGGGTTCGAGGAAGAAGTCGCCGGCGACCTGGGGATGCCGCAGCACGCCGTCCTCGACGTCGACGTCCACGACGACGAGCTTGCCGCCGGGAACCTTGTACTCACCGTGCATGATCTCTCTCCTGCCTGCCGTGCGGTGCAACAGCGTGAGAGGTGCGCGTGTTCCAGGAGCGGCACGCACGGGGGCGCGTGGCGTGCGTCACTCGCCGCTCATGCCGACCGGCTACTGCGCGGTGCTGGGGCAGCCGGTGTCGGTGGACCGGTCGTGCAGGTATGCCGATCGTTCGCGTGGGGTGAGGGGGTCGGTGTCGGCCTGGCAGATGGTGCGGATCGCCTGGTCGGGGTCGGGTAGGTCGATGTTCCACAGCTCGGCGGTGCCGCCGTCGGCGACGGCGAGCGTGCGTCCGTCGGGGCTGAATTCCAGGGTTGTCGGCTTGCGGGCGGGCAGCGTGGTGCGGGGCTGGAGGGTGGCGAGGTCCCACAACTGGATTCCGCGTGGGCTGCCGGTGGCCAGGGTGTGTCCGTCGGGGCTGAAGGCGAGCGAGGACACCTCGGCACTGACACGGAAGGTGTCCTGGAGTCGTCCGGTGCGGGTGTCCCAGGTCCTGACGGTCCCGTTGCCGGTGCTCGCGGTGGCCAGCGTGTGTCCGTCGGGGCTGAACGTCAGGGTCAGTCCGGCTGTGGTGCCGGGGTCGATGGTGCGCCGGGGGTGCCCGGTCGCGGCGTCGTGCAGGGTGATCTGATCGCCGTCCGCTGTGATGCGTACGACGGCGAGGGTGCGGCCGTCGGACGTGAAGGCGACCGCTCTGACGGGCTCGTCGTGGCCGGTACGGGCGACGCGGAGGGCGCCGGTCGCAAGGCTCCAGATCCGCACCGAACCGTCTCTGCCGACGAGCGCGAGGCGTGTGCCGTCAGGGTCGAAGACGGCCCCGTCGAGGGCGCCTTGGACCCGGCTGTGGCGCAGGCGGCCGGTCGCGACGTCCCGGACTTCGATCCGCTGGTCACGGACGGAGGTGCGGAGCGTCCGGGCGGCCAGGCCCTGGCCGGTCGGGCCGAGCGTCACGGCGGCGGGGCGGGGCATCACGAACGGCTCGGGCCATCCGTGCGGTGCCGGGTCGGTGTCGAGCCTCAGGACGGATCGGGGGTGGCCGGTACGGGCGTTCCAGAGCTGGATGACCCCGCGGCCCGGCGGGCCTGGGCGCACGGTCGCCAGCGTGCGCCCGTCCCGGCTGAAGGCCAGGTCGCTGAGGGAAGTGCCGGTGCCGGTCGGGCCGGTGAGGGTGGTCCGCGGACGGTCGGCGGGCAGACGGTGGACTCGGACGGTGGGGTCGAGGTTGCCGCTGGTGATCAGGGTCCGGTTGTCCGGGCCGAGGGCCACGGTCATGAGCCCGCGGCCATGACGGCCTGCGGTGACGGTGGACCGCAGGGTGCCGGTGGCGGTGTCCCACAGGCCCACGGTGTCGCCGATGCCCGGGACGGCGAGGGTGCGTCCGTCGGGGGAGAAGGCCACTCGGCTCGACGTGCCGGGGCCGGCGTCGATGGTGTGCCGGACCTCGTCGGTGGCCACGTCCCGTAGTTGCAAGGTCCCGTCGGTGCCGGCATACGCGTAGGTCCGGCTGTCAGGACTGAAGACCGCCGTGTACGTGTAGGGAGGCATGCGGTGGCCGCCGGTGGTGCGGGTCCGGCCGGTGGCTGTGTCCCACACCCGCGTGCGCCCGTCGAGGGCGACCGTGGCGAGGGTGTGTCCGCCTGGACCGAAGGCAACCGCCTCCGGGTCGGGCAGGCCGGTGAAGTGGTGGCGGGTATGGCCGGTGACGACGTCCCAGATCCGTACGCCCGTGTGGGAGGCGGCCGCGATGTTGTGGCCGTCGGGGCTGAAGGCGACGGCGCGTACCGGATTGTCGGGTACGGCGAAGGTGGCGAGCTTCCGGCCCGCTTCCGCATCCCACAGCATGACCTGGCCGGTCCTGCCCTCGGCAGTCGTGGCCAGGGTGTGTCCGTCGGGACTGAACGCCGCGACGGACGTGATGCGGTGGTCGGTGAGCGTGCGCAGGAGCCTGCCCTCGGGCAGGTTCCATATCCGTACGGTGCCGTCCGCGCTCTGGGTGGCGAGGGTGTCTCCGTCCGGGCTGAGGGCGAGGGACTGCACGGGTGCGGTGCCCGCGGTCAACCGTTGGGGCAGCGGTAGCGCGGCGGCGGCATACAGGGCGGCGCTGGCTTCGCGGCTCGGGCTGGTGCGGTAGGCGTGGACGGCGAGCAGTGCGGCGAGGTCGGGTTCGGTGTCCAGCAGGGCGCGGGACTGGGCGGCCAACTGCCGCGACTGGGCCAGCTGTTGGGCGCTGACCGCGCTGTGCCACTGTCTGACCGCGAGGCCGGCGGCGATGAGGGCGAGGCACAGGGCGGTCGTGACGGCGCCGAGCAGCAGCCGATGGCGGCGGCGCCCCTTGTGCGCATGGGCGCGGCTGGCGTCGAGGAAGGCACGCTCCAGGTCGGTCAACTCCCCGTGCGGCGCGGTGCCGAGGGTTTCCCGGGCGAGGGCGAGCCGACTGCCTCGGTACAAGGCGCCCGGGTCGCGGTCCAGTTCCAGCCAGGCGTGGGCCGCCTCGGTGAGGCCCCGGTGCACGCGCAGGCGTTCGCGGCCCTCCTCGATCCAGCCGCGCAACCGGGGCCAGGCCGTGATCAGGGCCTCGTGGGCCAGCTCGACCCTTTCACCGTCCAGGGTGAGCAGCCGGGTGGCGGCCAGCGCCTCCAGCACCTCGGCGCTGTCGCCCGCTTCGGTGCCGCGCAGTTCGGCGCGCTCGACGGGACGGCGGGTGTCGGGGGTGCCGTCCCCCGGGGCGATCAGGCGCAGCAGGATCCGGCGGCAGGCCGCTGCCTGGTCGGCGGTGAAACGGTCGTACAACTGCTCGGCGCTCTGCGCGATCGCGCCGTCCAGGCATCCGGCCGCCTCGTAGCCCGCCAGGGTGAGGGTCTTGCCGCGTCGTCGGCGCCAGGTCTCCAGGAGCGCGTGGGACAGCAGCGGCAGCCCGCCCGGCGCGTCGGCGACGTCCTCGACCAGCCGGGCGGTCAGGGCGCGTTCCACCTTCAGTCCGGCGTGCGTGGCCGGCTTGACGACGGCGTGCCGCAGTTCCGCCGGGGTCATCGCGCCGACCAGCAGGTTGGCGTCGCGCAGCGCGTCGGCCAGGTCGCGGTGCTCGGCGCAGCGGCCGTAGAAGTCGCCGCGCACCGCGAGCAGCACCCGCATGCGGTGCTCGGGCTGCCGGGCGCTGAGGAGCAGGTCGATGAAGCGGGCGCGCTCCGCCGGGTCGTGGCAGAGGGTGAAGACCTCCTCGAACTGGTCGACGATGACGAACGTGTCGGCATCGGCGTCCGGGCTGTCGGCCGGGGTGAGCAGGGGTGCGTGGGTGCGGGCGGGGCGCTCGCCCGGCGTCAGGATCCGGATCGCGGCCGCGGGCGGGTCCGGCGGGCCGGGGCGTCGCAGGGCGGGTATCAGCCCGGCCCGCAGCAGGGAGGACTTGCCGCTGCCGGACGGGCCGAAGAGCGCGGCGACACGTCGACGGCGCATCAGGTCGACCAGGTCGGCCGTGAGCCGTTCCCGGCCGTAGAAGAGATGGCTGTCATGGGGCTCGAATCGTGCCAGGCCCCGGTACGGCGCAAGGGCCCCGTGCTCCTTCCCAGGCGCGCCGTCGGCGCACTCCCGCACGGCCTGCTGCCACCGGGCTTCCCATTGGACGGCATCACCGCCGCAGCCCCGTACATAGGCCAGCACCACCGGCAGCGTCGGCAACTGCTCACCCGCTGCCGCCTGCGACAGCGTCGTCACGGAATAGCCCGCGCGCGAGGCCAGCGCCCGGTAGGTCACCCCACCCGCCTCCGCCCGCAGCCGACGTAACTCGAACGCGAACCGCTGCACCGGACCCGCCGCCGGGTCCACCGGCACCTCACGACGCCCCGCCACCCCGTCCACCTCCTCGCACCGCACCGCACCACGGCAGGCGGCCAGCCCGCACACCTCTACGAGGACATATACGGCCCGTCATTGTTCGATCGCCAAAACGGTGCTGCCGAACAACGCCCCGGCGACTGAACTCGTTGACGTGCGTGGCGCCCCTGCCCCCGGAACGGACGGCACCCGCCCGCACCTCATCCGCACTCCGCCCCCACGTCACCGAAGAGGACGCTGCCCCGGCATGGAATCACCGCCCCCCGCCCCCGCTTCACCCGCACCCGCACCGTCCGCCCCGGAAACATCACCGAGAGCCGCCGCCGCGACCGCGGGGCAGTCGCGGCTGGGATGGCTGGACGCGTTGCGCGGCCTCGCCGCACTCGTCGTGGTCTTCGACCACGCGTCGTACACGTTCATGGCGGACTTCCGGCGGGAGCTGATGCCGCAGTTCAACACCAGCCGCTACGGCATCATGGTGTTCTTCCTGGTCAGCGGCTACATCATCCCCGCGTCGCTGGAACGCCGGGGCTGCGTCCGCACGTTCTGGACCGGACGGTTCTTCCGCATGTACCCGATGGGGGCGGCAGCCGTCGCGGCGCTCGTCGCCATGAACCTCATGGGACTGGCCAGGCTGCCGGACCTCGGCGGGCTCAGCGCCGCCACGGTGGCCGTCGCCCACGTCACCATGCTCCAGGAGCTGCTGGGCACACCGAGCCTCCTGCTCACCCTGTGGACCCTCTCGTACGAGATGGCGTTCTATCTCCTGGTCGTCGCGCTCTTCACGGTCCGCCGGCACCAGCAATCCGCCGCCCTCGCCGTCACGTTGGCCGTGCTCGCCGCCGTGAGCGTGGCAGCGCAGACGGTGCTGCGGCCCTCCGCGCTGTCCGCCACCGCCGGCACCGGCCCGACGGCCGTTGCCGCAGCGATCGCCGTGGCGGTCGCCGTCTGCTGCGCGAGTGCCGGCTCACCCGTGCTGCGGAGATTCGGGGGATTGCTGGGCGGGCTGCTGGCGCTCGTCCTGGTCGTGCTCAACGGCACGGTCCCGACCTGGGAAGGCCTGGTGATCCTCGCCGTGATGTTCCTCGGTACGGCCGTCTACCGCGCCGAGAAGCAACAGATCAGCCGGCGGCTCGCGACCGGCACCGCGGTCGTCGTCATCGCCTGTGCCGTGGGCAGCGCGTACCGGTTCGGCGACGGTGACCACTTCACACGGCGCGGCTGGATCGCGGCCTTCGTACTCGCCGTCCTCACCTTCGGCGCCGCACTGGCGTTGCGCCACCGGGGCATCCCCCGCCCGCTCACCGCGCTGGGAACCATCAGCTACTCCGTCTATCTGGTGCACCCGGTCCTGCTGGCGGTGATCGACCACACCCTCGGCCGGCAACAGCGGGACAGCCCCACACTGTTGGCGGCGTTCTTCCTCGTACTGCTGCCGTTGTGTGCTCTGACCCACCGCTGCATCGAAGCGCCGAGCCAGGCCTGGGGACGCAGGTACGCGCTAACTCGGCGTTGAGTCAGTCCTGTTCGCGATCCCTCGGGCGGCGGCCTGGCGCACCGACGCATCCGCGTCGTCCAAGTGCCGCGCGAAGAGCGGCAGATCGTGCGGAGTGTCGGCGTCCGTCGCAAGGTGCGGGTCCAAGAGCGACAGCGCGGTGGCCCGGACCAAAGGGGAGGGGGTATCGTCCACCAGCTGCCGCAGGCCGGGCAGGGCTTCCGCCAGGCCGGTGAGGACCCTCTCCGCCACCCCGACCAGGTTGGAGTGGGCGCCGAGACGGGGCACCAGCGCCCGGGCGACCGCCGCGCGTTCCCACGGTCGGAATCCGGTGTCCGCCAGGGCGTCGAGGCCGCGCAGCGCACCTTCGTACACCTCGGGCGCGGCATGGTCCAGCAGGGGGAGCAGCAACCACACGGCATCCCATCTGCCCAGGTCGCCGTACGCCGTCGCTGCCGCCGCGAGGGTGGGGGCGGGCGTTGCCGGGTCGGTGAGACGAGCCCGCAGGAGCCTCGCGGCGGCCTTGCCGCCGACGGATGCCAGAGCAGCGGCGGCCGACGGCCCCGCCCGCTCGTCGCCCAGCCAGCGCGAGGCCGGCTCCAGCAGCCGATCGTCACCCGATCGTGCGAGCTGAGACAGCAGCTCTGTCGCCACCCGCGGGTCCCGTTCCGCTGCCAGGGCAGTGAAAAGCGCGTCCCGCGCCTGTGGGCGATCCACATGTGCCAGCCGGAAAGCCACGGCGCAGCGCACCTCGGACGAAGGGCCGCCGGCCAGATCCCTCACCAACGAGGGCAGCAGAGGGTCGATGTGCCGGTCCGGCAGCATCCATAGGGCGGGCACACGGGCGGCGTCCGCCCCCCACCGGGCCGTACGCACCAGCTCCGCCTCGACGTCCGGGTCCGCCTTGCACAAGGAGACCACGGCCCGCGCCCGACCCCAGACGTCAGGGTGAGGATCACCCAGCAGCCGCAGCAGCGCGGGGACATCACCGGGCACGCCCAACTCCCACAACCCGTCCAGGGCGTTGATCCGCAGGTGATGGTCCGGGTCGCTGAGCAGCCGCCCATAGGCGTCCACGACCTCACGGTCGCGCAGCCCCAGCCGAAGAGACGCCAGCGAGGCCTGCCTGCGCACCCACGGATCGTCGTCGTCCATCAGCGCGGGCAGGACCTTGGCCCCGGCTGCGTGGACTCCCAGCCTGCCCAGGCCCACCGCCGCGCCTTCCCGGACCTCGGGCGCGGGGTCGGCGGCCGCCCGCGTCAGCACTGCGGCGTGCTCGATGTCACCGAGTTTCCCGAGCCCCTTCGCCGCCGCCGCCCGTCGCCAGGTGTCGCCCGTCTCCAGTTCCTTGAGGAAGAAGGCAACCTGATGGTCCGTCGTCATGAGCACCCCGGGAAGTAAGACCGGCGAACTGACGGGAGGTTGCGTCGACGGACCCGCTCACGGCTTGGCGGCCGGCGGTGCGGCCTCCCACACGAAGCCGTCCGGGTCGGTGAAGCCGTCGGTGGCGCCGCCGAGGACGATGCGATGGGAGCCGGTGCCGTCGGCCGGGACACCGAGGTCCTTGGCCAGGGCCGCACGCTTGTACAGCGCCAGCTTCACGGGGCTGTTTCCGGCGGGGGCGAACTCGACGTACTTGCCGCCGAAGCTCTTCGCCACGCTCAGGCCCTGACCGACGTAGCACTGCTTGGTGGCCTTCACGTCCTCGACGCCGAGGAGAAGGACCACTTCGTCGATCGTGCGGGTGTCGGGTCCGGTGTCCTTCTTCGCCGAGGTCGCGATCTTCCAGATCGTGCCGTCCGGCGCCTGGACGACGCCGCCATAGCCCCAGAACGATTTCGAGGCGGCCTTCAGCACGGTGGCGCCGGCCTCCACGGCGGCACCGACGAAGCCGTCGACGGTGGCCGGTTGGGAGACCGTGAGCGCGACCGTGCAGCCGCGGAACCCGGTGGTCGGCGCCTGGGACGTCTGGAGGCGTACGTACGCGTCCACGCCGAAAGCGCGGTAGAACGTGCGGGCGGCGGCCAGGTCGTTCACCTCCAGGGTGACGGACGTGAGGGAGATACCGGCTGCGGTGGAAGTCTTGGTTGCCATGACCATCACGCTAGGACCGGCACGGGTCCCGGGGCTTCTCCGATCCTGACCGGTCCTGCCAGAGGCCGCCCTCACCGCCACGGAACGACTCGTGGCGCCGGCCTGTCGACTCCGCTTCCGCGGCCATGGCCGCGGCGATGCGGGGAAACCGTTGAGGCATGAAGCTGACGCCCCAACGGCACCTCATGCCTACGACGTTGTTGCTGCTGCTGGCCCTGCCGTTCGCGGCGTCCTGCGACGGCGGCGGCACCGGCGCCTCCCGGGCCGACAACGCGCTGCGTGCGGCCGCGTCCGGGGACGAAGTGCTGATCAGCACCGACAACGGACTGCGGCTGCGCCCGGCCGACGGCGACCGCGTCACCGTGGACGACCGGATCGACGGGCACTGGTCCCACCACGGCGACCGCTGGACCCTGGATCTGGACTGCGCCGACCGCGACGGCCACGGCTGTCCACGGATGCCGTACGTCAAGATCCCTGACGGCTCGAAGATCACCGTCACCGCCCGCAACGCCGGCGTCGACGTGGTGGACGTCGCCGCCGCGCTGGACGTCACGACCGTCAACGGGGACGTGACGGTGACCCACTCCGGTCAGCAGGACGCCCCGTCGCGGCTGTCCACCCGCAATGGTTCGGTGCGCGCGACGTCCCTTGAGGCCGACCGGCTGCACGCGAGCACCGTCAACGGTGACGTGGTGATGCAGTGCGCTGCCGCGCCCGCGAGCGTGACCGCGAGGACCGTCAACGGCTCGGTCGACGTCACCGTCCCCCGCGGTGCCCCGGCCTACCGCGTCACGATGAGTACCGACAACGGGCGCACGACGACCGATGTCCACGCTCAGAACGCTGACCGAAACCGCCGGATGACGCTGTCCACGATCAACGGTGACGTCACGGCCCGCCGGGACTGAGGCGTGACTAGGTGTCAGTTTCACGTGAAACACCCTGACGTGGTGTTTTAAAGTGACTGTCGCTAGTTTTCCGCGACTCAGGGACCTGTGAGGGACACGCGAATCATGTCCACCGAAACGTTTGAGTTTCAGGTAGAGGCCCGTCAGCTGCTTCAGCTGATGATCCATTCGGTCTACTCGAACAAGGACGTCTTCTTGCGGGAGCTCGTCTCCAACGCCTCGGACGCGCTCGACAAGCTGCGCCTGGCCGCCCTGCGCGACGACAGCCTCGGCGCGGACCTCTCCGACCTGCACATCCAGATCGACGTGGACCCGGAGGCCCGTACGCTCACCGTGCGGGACAACGGTATCGGGATGTCGTACGACGAGGTCGGCACGTTGATCGGCACCATCGCCAACTCCGGTACGGCCGCCCTCCTCAAGGAGCTGGAGGAGGCCCAGGACGAGGCCGGCGCGGAGGGGCTGATCGGCCGGTTCGGCATCGGGTTCTACGCCGGCTTCATGGTGGCCGACGAGATGACCCTGGTGACCCGGCGCCTCGGCGAGAGCGGCGGCACGCGCTGGTCGTCCCGCGGTGAGGGCACGTACTCGCTGGAGAAGGTCGAGGACGCGCCGCAGGGCACGTCCGTGACGCTCCATCTCAAGCCCGCCGACCCCGAGAACCAGCTGCACGACTACACGTCCCCCTGGAAGATCAGGGAGATCGTCAAGCGGTACTCGGACTTCATCACCTGGCCGATCCGTCTCGTCCCGCAGCCCGGTGACGGCGAGGAGGCGGCCGAGCCGGAGACGCTCAACTCGCGCAAGGCCCTGTGGGCGCGCTCGCGCGAGGAGGTCTCGGCGGACGAGTACCACGAGCTGTACAAGCACGTCAGCCACGACTGGCGCGACCCTCTGGAGACGATCCGGCTCCAGGCCGAGGGCACCTTCGAGTACCAGGCACTGCTGTTCCTGCCGGCCCACGCCCCGCACGACCTGTTCACCCGGGACTTCCGGCGCGGTCTGCAGCTCTACGTCCGACGTGTGCTGATCATGGACGACTGCGAGGCGCTGCTGCCGCCGTACCTCCGCTTCGTGAAGGGTGTCGTCGACGCGCAGGACCTGTCGCTCAACGTCTCCCGGGAGATCCTCCAGCAGGACCGCCACATCAGGATGATCCAGCGACGGCTGACCAAGAAGGTCCTGTCGTCGGTCAAGGAGATGAAGGCCAACGACGCCGAGAAGTACGCCACGTTCTGGCGTGAGTTCGGTGCCGTGCTGAAGGAGGGGCTGCTCGGCGACCCGGACAACCGCGACGCCATCCTCGCGGTCGCGTCCTTCGCCAGCACCCGTGAAGGGGACGAGCCGACGACGCTCCAGCAGTATGTGGAGCGGATGAAGGACGGCCAGGAGCACATCTACTACCTGACCGGCGAGTCCCGGCAGAGCATCGAGAACTCCCCGCACATGGAGGTGTTCAAGGCCCGGGGCGTGGAAGTCCTGCTGCTGACCGACCCCGTCGACGAGGTGTGGGTCGACGCCGTGGGCGAGTTCGAGGGCAAGCAACTGCGGTCCGTCGCGAAGGGCGAGATCGAGCTCGACGTGCAGGGCGGCGACCAGCAGGACGGCGCACGTGAGGAGCAGGACGAGAGCTATGCCGGCCTGCTGGAGTGGATGAAGGAGCAGCTGGGGGAGGAGGTCAAGGACGTCCGGCTGTCGACCCGGCTGACCGTCTCACCTGCGTGTGTGGTCTCCGATGCCCACGACCTCACCCCGGCGCTGGAGAACATGTACCGGGCGATGGGCCAGGAGGTGCCGGTCACCCAGCGGATTCTCGAACTCAACCCTGATCACGCGCTCGTCCGTGGCCTGCGGCAGACCTACGCGGAGCAGGGGAAGGACCGGGCGGAGCTCGCCGAGACCGCCCAACTGCTGCACGGACTCGCCGTGCTCGCGGAAGGCGGACAGCCCAAGGAGCCTGCCCGGTTCGTCAAGCTGGTCGCGGAACGGCTGGAGCGCACGCTGCGCTGACGAGGAGGGGCTGGTCGTCGCCTCAGTGTCCGTCGCGGACCACCGCCAACCCGCCGACCCGGGTCGTGATGCCCGTCGGTCCGCGTCGGGCCGAGGCGAGCACGCCGGCCGGTCGGCCGAGGGCGTCGCCCTGCTCCACCTCGATCTCGACCGTCCGCGCTCCTGTCGTGTCGAGCAGGTGGGCGGCCAGGCAGCCGGTGCTGTTGGCGTTGGCGACGTCCTCGTCGACACCGATCGCCGGCGCGAACATCCGCGCCGCGCCCGGTCGGTCGTCCACCGGCGGTACGTACACGAAACAGCCGAGGAGCCCGTACCGCCGGCTTGCCGCTGCCAGCCTGCCGAGGTGGGGGCGGACCCGGAGCAGCGCCGACCGGTCGCGGACCGGTACCAGCATGCGTGGTGCGCCGGGCGCGGCGATCCGTGGCGCGTCGGTCGGATGCGGATCGTCCGCGGTCAGCCCGAGCGCGGCGACGATCGCGGCACGCTCGTCCGGTGCCGGGTGACGCAGTGCGACGAGGCCTTGGTCGAACCACACCTCTATGCCGTGGGGGCGGCGGATGGCGGTGGTGTCGAACGTGCGCCCGCCGGTGTGCTGGTGGTCGTTCAGCTCGTCCAGCGCGGTGCGGGTCAACCGGACGGCCTGCGCGGCAACGGTGCCGTGGCCGCAGCCGGACAGTTCGGCGCCGGCGGTGAAGAACCGGACCGGCCAGCCGCCGTCCGGCGCCCGCGCCGAGCCGAGGAACGCCGCGTGCGAGGTGCCGGCCGCGGCGGCGACCGCACGCCGGTCCGCGTCCGTCGCCGCCGGGTCGTCGTCGGTGACGGCCGTGGGACTGCCGCCCCGGCCGTCGCGCCGTACGCACGCATCGACCATCGTCACATCCGGCCAGGACAATGGCCTGCCCTTGCCGGCCTGTCTCAACCGGTGCCGCCCTGCGCCGGATAGTGGATGACGACCGCGCCGCCGGTGGCGTAGTTGGCGACATCGGCGGCCAGGCGCTGGCCGTGCGCCGACGCCCGCGCCGCGGCCATGGCGTCGGCGTCGGCGAAGTCGGCTTCGAAGACCGCGAAATACGGCGTTTCGCCCTTGGTCGCGGACCCCGGAGAGACGGCCGCCACGTCGAAGCTGTAGCGCCACGCAAGCACGCCGGGCCAATTCGCGACCAGCGGAAGGTGGTTGGTCACGTAGTAGTCGCGGAAGTGGTCAGGGTCGTCGGGTTCGGCATACAGGACCACCAACTTGTGCATGACGACCTCCGTCAAGAGACGTGGGCATCGGCTCTCCCGCCGAGTTCGTTTCGAAATCAGAAACACCGGGGTTGATGCTAGTGTTTCGAATAACGAAACGCAAGGAGGGTCATGTCGACACCGCGCCCAGGAACACCGGTTCGTGGATCGACGACCGGCCGTCCCCTCATGGCCGCGTTGGACCTGTTCGGCCGCAGGTGGGCGCTGCGCATTCTCTGGGAACTGCGTGCGGGGCCGCTCGGCGCCCGCGCGCTGCTGGCACGGTGCGAAGGACTGTCGTCCAGCGTCCTCTACCAGCGGCTCCGCGAACTCGTGGCGAGCGGGATCATCGCGCCCTCGGCCGATGGCTACGAGCTGACCCCGCTGGGGACAGCCCTCCGTGATGCCCTCCGTCCGCTCGACGAATGGGCGAGCGTGTGGGCGAAGGAGCAGGAACGCGACGATCAGCAGCCCACGGAGACGTGAGGGTCACGTCCGACCGGACGGTGTGGTCAAGCGGTGCCGGCAGGCGTCAGTCGTCCGGTGGGAGCAGGAGGCGGCCCTGCTGGGAGAGTCTTCGCCACCGGCTGGGGGTGGTGCCGTAGGTCTGGCGGAAGCGCCGGGAGAAGAACGCGGGGTTGGTGAAACCCCAGCTGCGGGCGACGGTGTCGATCGTGCGGTGCGCGTGCCGGGGGGCTGCCAGGTCGGCACGGGCTCCCTCCAGCCGGCGGCGGACGATCCACTTTTCGAGGCTGACTCCGCCGTCGTCGCACAACCGGTACAGCGTCCGCACGGAGGTGTTGTGTGCCCAGGCGATCCGCTGGGGGGTGAGGTCGGGTTCCCTGAGATGGGTGCGGGCGTAGGCCAGGACACGGGTGAGGAGGGTTTCCCTGCCCACAGCCCGGCGGGTGAGGTCGTCGCCGGCGACGGACACCACCCAGGCTCGGACGAGTTCCACGGTGGCGGAGGCGAGGGCGTCGGCTTCGGGGCCGATGTCGATCTCGTCGGCGATGCGGTGCAGGCCGAGCACGTGGTTGATCAGCAGCCGTCCGACGGGGCTGTGCTCGAGCGTCGGGATGGAGGCGCGGATCGTCTCTTCGGGCAGGCCGAGGCGTTCGGTGTCGAACATCAGGGCCAGCGTGCTGCCGAGGCCGGACCACCAGTACTCGTACCCGGCGGGCATGTGGTGCATGGTCGCGCTGTTCGGGCCGATGCGCCGGCGATGGTCGGCCCAGGCGAACCCGCCGACTCCCTGCTGGTGGATGTTGATCGCGACGGTGTCCATCACATCGCGCCGCGCCTGCCGGAGTGAGCGGGTGATGCGCATCCCCGTGCCCTGGGTGTGGAAGAGCGTGAGCGGGCCGAGGTGCCAGAGTTCGAGCCGTTTCCAGGTCGTGGCCTCGTCCTGCTCCTCCTGGACGGAGGAGACGCCGCCTTCACCGGCGGCCACCGCCTCGAAGGTCGCGATCCGGTCACCGACCCGCAGGTCGTTGGTGTCGAGGACGAGCACGGCGCCTCCCGTTCCGGACGGCGCCAGGCCGCCGCCCAGGGTGCGAGTGTCCGCCGCGCGGAGCTTTCCGGGCAAAGGTGCGTGTACAGCGCACCGGTATGCGTACATGTCTGCTGTGACTGGCGATGCCGCAGGTGCACGGGTGTCCTGCGCGGCCCGATCCGTGGCACGCAGGGGACAGGCTCTGGCAGGCAGGGTCAAGCCGGCCGGTGGCGCCCGTGCCACGCTCACGCACAAGTCCTTCACAACTACGGGGTGCGGCAGGGAGGACGGGTTCTTGCGGCGCCCCGGCCACCGGTTGGGAGAAGCCCATGCCCTACGTCACCGCATCCGACGACGCCCGGATCCACTACAAGGACTGGGGAACGGGTCGCCCGGTCGTCCTCAGCCACGGCTGGCCGCTGAACTCCGACAGCTGGGAGGCCCAGCAGCTGTTCCTGGCCGGCCACGGCTACCGCGTCATCGCGCACGACCGGCGCGGCCACGGCCGCTCCACCCAGACGTGGAACGGCAACGAGATGGACACCTACGCCGACGACCTGGCCACGCTCATCGACACCCTGGACCTGCGTGACGCCACCCTGGTCGGGTTCTCCACCGGTGGCGGCGAGGTCGCCCGCTATGTCGGCCGCCACGGCACCGCCCGGGTCGCCCAGGTCGTGCTCGTCTCCGCGGTCCCACCGTTCATGCTCCGGACCGACGACAACCCCGGCGGCGTCCCGATCGAGACCTTCGACGCGATCCGGGCCGGATCGCTCGCCGACCGCTCGCAGCTGTACCACGACCTGGCCGACGGGCCGTTCTTCGGCAACAACCGGCCCGGCGCCGACGTCTCCCCGGGCATCCGCGAGGCGTTCTGGCTCCAGAGCATGCAGGCCGGGCACCGGGCCGCCTACGAGTGCATCGCGGCCTTCTCCGCGACCGACTTCCGCACCGACCTGGACGCCATCGACGTCCCCACGCTGGTCATCCACGGCGACGACGACCAGGTCGTGCCCTTCGAGGTCGGGGGCAAGGCGTCGGCGGCCCGCATCAAGAACGCGACGCTGAAGGTCTACCCGGGCGCCCCGCACGGCATCACCGACACCCACAAAGAGCAGCTCGGCGCCGATCTGCTGGAGTTCCTCAATTCCTGACGCACTCACACCCGCGTCCCCGGCCGCCCTGCGGGGACGCCCGAGCACAGGAGCCCACACATGATCCTCAGCGGTCAGCGGCCTCGCCGCCGTACCGTCAGCGCCTGCCTGCTCGCCGCCGCGCTCGTGGCCGGCGTGGGCGGCGCGGTCGCCCCCGTCTCCGCCACCACGGCGCACCCGAGCGGCCCCAAGCCGACCGTCGTGCTCGTCCACGGCGTGTTCGCCGACGCCTCCGGCTGGTACCAGACCATCGCCGCCCTTCAGAAGGCCGGCTACCCGGTCATCGCCCCGGCCAACCCGCTGCGCGACCTGGGCGGCGACTCGGCCTACGTCTCCAGCATCCTCGACAGCATCGACGGCCCGGTCATCCTGGTCGGCCACTCCTACGGCGGCGAGGTCATCACCAACGCCGCCCGCGGCCACAGCAACGTCAAGGCCCTCGTCTACGTCGCCGCGTTCGCCCCCGACCAGGGCGAGAGCGCGCTGCAACTGGCCGGCAAGTTCCCCGGCAGCAAGCTGCCGGACGCGCTGATCGCCCGCGACTACCCGCTACCGGACGGCAGCACGGGCCAGGACGGCTACATCGATCCGGCCAAGTTCCGCGACGTGTTCGCCGCCGACCTGCCCTCTTCCCGGACCCGGCTGATGGCGGCCGCGCAACGTCCCGGCAGCGTGGGCGGGTTGGCCGGCCCGAGCGGCGCACCGGCATGGAAGGACCTGCCGTCCTGGTACGTCATCCCCACCGCGGACCACGTCATCCCGGCCGCCGCGCAGCGCTTCATGGCCGAGCGCGCCCAGAGCCGCACCGTCGAGGTCAAGGGCTCGTCCCACGTCGTGATGATGTCCCACCCCGACATCGTGGTCCGCCAGATCCAGGCTGCCCACCAGGCCACCCGCTGAGGAGCACACCGATGCAACCCGACACCATCGTTCTCGTCCACGGCTTCTGGGTGACACCGCGCGCCTGGGAGAGCTGGATCGCCCACTACCAGGACAAGGGCTTCAGGGTCATCGCGCCGCCTTACCCCGGCTTCGAGGCGGAGGTCGAGGCACTCAACGCCGACCCGACCCCGATCGAGGCCGTGACCGTGCCCGCCATCATCTCCGGCCTGGAGAAGGTCATCACCGAGCTGGACCGGCCGCCCGTCATCATGGGGCACTCCGCCGGCGGCGCGTTCACCCAGATCCTGCTCGACCGCGGCTTCGGCGCGGCCGGAGTGGCGATCAACTCCGCACCCACCGAAGGCGTGGCCGTCGTACCGCTGTCCCAGGTCCGCTCGACCTTCCCGGTGCTGAAGAACCCGGCCAACCGCCACCGCGCCGTCGGCTTCGACTACGACCACTGGCGCTACGCCTTCACCAACACCTTCCCCGAGGAGCAGGCCCACGCCACGTACGAGCGCTACCACATCCCCGCCCCCGGCAGCATCGTCTGGGGCAGCGCCCTGGCCAACATCCACCCCGGCCACACCGACACCTACGTCGACTACCACAACGCGGGCCGGGCGCCGCTGCTGTTCTGCTCGGGAGAGAACGACCACCTCATGCCGCCCAAGGTGCAGCAGTCCAACGCCAAGCACTACAAGGCCGAGGGCACCGTCACCGAGGTCACGGTGTTCCCCGGCCGCTCCCATCTGATGCCCGCCCAGGACGGCTGGGAAGAGGTCGCCGACCACGCCCTGGACTGGGCCCTGGCCCACGCCTGAGCCCTCATCGGCCAGCCCGGGACGTGCGTCGCCCGTCCCGGGCCCGGAAGAAGGCAACCTCATGAGCGACCTGCGGCTCACCCACATCGGCGGTCCCACCGCCCTCATCGAGACGGGCGGTTGGCGGCTGTTGACCGACCCCACCTTCGACCCGCCCGGACAGCGCTACCGCTTCGGCTGGGGCACCGCCTCCCACAAGTCCGCCGGCCCCGCCCTCGCCGCCTCCGACCTGCCGCCGATCGACGCCGTCCTGCTCAGCCACGACCAGCACGGCGACAACCTCGACCGCACCGGACGCGACGTCCTGCGTACCGCCCCGACCGTCCTGACCACCCCGGCCGGCGCCCGCCGCCTCGGCCGGGGGGCTCACGGCCTCGCCCCGTGGACCGTGACCCGCCTGCACGCGCCGGGCCGCCCCACCCTGACCGTCACCGCCACCCCGGCCCGCCACGGCCCGCCCCTGTCCCGGCCGCTGACCGGACACGTCACCGGCTTCGCCCTCACCTGGGAGGGCCAGCAGCACGGCGCCCTGTGGATCTCCGGGGACACGGTCCTGTACGGCGGCGCGCGCGAGGTGGCCAGGCGCCTGGCCGTGGGCACCGCCCTGCTGCATGTAGGCGGTGTGCGCTTCCCGATCACCGGACCGGTCCGCTACACCATGACCGCCGCCCAGGCCGTCCACCTGTGCCGCCTGCTGCGCCCCCGCACCGCCATCCCCGTCCACTACGAGGGCTGGCACCACTTCCACGAAGGCCGCGACGCCATCGAGCGAGAGCTCGCCCGCGCACCCGCGGACGTCCGCGACCGCTTCCGCTGGCTACCCACCGGAACAGCCACGGACATCACCGCCTGATCCGGCGTCCACACCCCCTCAGCCACGGCAATGGCGGTAGCGGCGCGTCAGCGCACCAGGAACTGCACGACCGCGATGACGCCGACGACGACGATCACACTACGCATGGCGGCGGGCGGGAGGCGCCGGCCGACCTTGGGGCCGATCTGTGTTCGGTGCGGTAGCCGATGGCTCCGCTGACGGAGCCGGGCACGAGGCCCAGGGCGTTGGAGACGTTGGCGGTGATCGGCGGCAGCCCGGTGGCGAGCAGTACCGGGAAGGTGATCAGGGTGCCGGAGCCGACGATGGTGTTGATCGTGCCGGCTCCTGTGCCGGCGTGTGTGCCCAGCATGTGAGGAGGTGCTCGGGGCCGGTGCGGGTCGCCGGCGCGAGCCTTGAGATACATGGCCCGCACACGTCCCGTTCCGGTATTGGGCGGGGCAGTGCGCGGCCAGTGCCTGCGGGGCGGCCTGGTTGAAGAGCCGCAGAGGCCGCCCGGATGCGCGCGACGGGCCCCGGCCCCACGCTGAGATCATGGCTACCGACCAGCCCGTCGTCATCTACCCGCCCGCGGAAGACGGTGGGCGCCGCGTTCGCATCGATGGGCATTTCATCGGGATTGCTTACGGCCTGCTCGACGTCGTGGCCTTCGTGCAGGAGGCCGGCCTTCAGGACTGGGACGAGATGGACGTGGTCCAGTCGTCGCTGATCGAGTGGCGGGGCGCTGGCCCGGATGCGTGGGCGCCCTGACGCCTGGAGTTCTGATGCGACGCTGCGTCCAGGCCGGGTGGGCCGGCCGGACCCCGGTCAGACGCCGGGCGGCGGCGTGAGGTCGAAGCGTGCGATGACGTCCGGCAGCCAGGCGGGCCGCCCGAACTCGAGCCCGTACTTGGCTGCGAGCACCGCCACCGCATCCTCGGTCGGCGGCGGTCCGTCGGCGAGCATGTCGGCGATCTCGCGGAAGCAGTGCTCGAATCCGGCCGGACTGATGATCTCGATCATGCGGGCCGGAACGGGGCCCGCGTTCCACATCGCGTGCAGCTCTCCACGTGGCTTGGTGATGTAGCCACCGGGCCCCAGGACGGTTTCACGGTCGCCGGAACGGAAACCGATCTCGCCCTCGGTGACGATCGAGTACTCGTCCTCCCGGGTGTGCAGGTGCGGCGGCACCAACGCCCCGACGGGGAACGGGTGCTCGACGACGGAGAGCGCTCCACCGGTATCGGCACCCCACAGCTTGAAGGCGACGCCGATGGAACCGAGGAAGCCCTCGGCCCCCTCGCCTGGACGGACGACAGTGAGCGGTGGGGCCGGCGACTCTGTCATGGTGATCACTCCTCGGCGTATTTTGGGGATACGCTGGTGTTCTCCTAAAAGGAGTCTCCGTCGCGGCACCCGAGGCGTCAAGAATTGAGTGAACAGAGACGTTCGTCGAATTCGCGCGGCTACGAGATGCGCAAACGTGCCGAGGATGTGCGGCGGACACGGCAGCGCATCGTCGAGGCCGCCGTGCATCTTCACGGCACCGCCGGCCCGGCATTGACGAGCATCTCGGCGATCGCCGAGCGCGCCGGGGTCACTCGGCTGACCGTCTACCGGCATTTCCCGGATGAGACGGCGCTGTTCGAGGCGTGCTCCAGTCACTGGCTGTCCCAGCAGAGGCGGCCTCGGCCCGAGGCGTGGGGCGCGATCGAGAATCCCCTGGAGAGGCTGACGGCCGGGCTCGCTGACATCTACCGCTTTTATCGCGCGGGCGAGCAGATGCTGACGCTGGGCATGCGCGACCAGCACGCCGTGCCCGAGCCGGTCCGCGCGGCCTGGGAGGAGATGACCAGGGAGTACGTCGAGGTGCTGGTCGCTGGAGGGGCGGAGGCCGACGACCCCGTCCGGCGGGCGGTCATCGGCCATGCCGTGGCGTTCTCGACGTGGCGTTCCCTGTGCCGGGAGCAGGGCCTCACGGATCGCGACGCGGTCGAGGTCATGGTCACGTTGGCGGAAGCGGTCGGCACCGACCGCTGAGGTCAGAGGACGTGCTCTTCAGGTGGTGGGGGAGCGGGTCGAGGTGATCACGACGGAGGTGTAGGGCATGGTGGCGTGGCCACCGAGCCTGTCGATCGCGGTTCCGGCGCTGTCCAGGACGTCGGCCATTTTGTCGGCGGGGAGTTGGGTGAGGCCGCCGAACGTGGGGAGCTGGTCGAGCCACTCCTCTCGGGTGTACGTGCGCTCCCAGGTGAAGTGCCACTGTTCCGGCTCGCTGAACCGGCCGGTCCGACGGATGCCGTCGGCGATTTTCGCGAACAGCGGCTGGTAGGCGTCCAGAGCCGAGCCTTGCAGCAGGCCGGGGTTGAACGGGGAGTCGGGGGCGACGCGTTGAAGGGCTTCGGTGAGGGCGGCGATCAGCTCGGCCGGGAGCTGCGGGACGTGGTGGAAGGGGGCGAGGCGGCCGCCGGGCCGCAGCGCCTGGGCCGCCTTGGCCGCGCCGGCGACGGGGTCCACCCAGTGCCAGGCGGTGCCGGCGATGACCGCGTCGAACTGCCGCCCGGCTGGCTGCCAGTCCTCGAACCTGGAGACCTCGACCTCGATGCGGCTGCGTCGCGCGAAGGCGGCCATGCGTGCGTCGGGCTCGACACCGAGCACCGTGCAGCCGGCCGCCTGGAATTGGCGGGCCTCGATGCCGGTCCCGGCTCCTACGTCGAGGACGTGCCGGCCGGGGCTTGCCGCGATGATCCGGTCCACCAAGGCCTGGGGATAGGGCGGTCGGGCGCGGTCGTAGCGTTCGGGGTCCACGCCGAACGACTCGGCTGTCTGCCGGTGACGGTGGGGCTCGGGTCCGGAGCCGCCGGGCTGTCCCTGCGTTAAAGTGGGCATGCGCCCACCCTAGTGGGCAGTTGCCCACTTGGTAAGACGGGGCGACCTGGAAAGGAAGACGATGCCGTCAGGGGTGCACATCCACAACGTGCGCGGCCAGCTGTTCGAAGCAGCCGAGCGCGTCCTGCTCCGGGACGGACCCGCCGCGCTGACCAGCCGGGCGGTCACGGACGAGGCGCACTGTGCCAAGGGTGTACTGCACCGGCACTTCACCGACTTCGATGCCTTCCTGGCGGAACTGGTCCTCGACCGCATCCGGGGCATCGAGGAGCGGACCACGACTCTGTGCGCGGCCGCCGGGACCGGGAGCGTGGTGGGCAACGTCGCCGACGCGCTACAGGACCTGTTCGTGCCGGTCACGGTGGCCATCGTCGCGCTCATCACCTTCCGCGACGGCCTGCGCGCCCGGCTGCGCGAGACGGGGCTGACCGGCCTTCCCCTGGTGGTGCAGGGCGCCTCCATGATCGCCGCCTATCTCACGGCCGAGCGGGAGTCGGGGCGCCTGGCCCCGGCCGCCGACATCGACACCCTCGCCCCCACCCTGGTCGGAGCCGGGCACCTGCTGTTCGCCGACCGGGCAAGCGCACCGCCGCAGCCGGCCGCCGTCCGCAAGATGGTGACCACCGTCATCGCCGGCGCCCTGCGACCCCCTCCTTCGCAGGACGAGCGCCGGACAGGTGACGGAAGAGAAGACCGGAGTTGATGGACATGCCCAGGCAGTTCGCCGGTTGGGACGAGTCGGCGTTCGACGTGTTGCTGCGTCTCGACGGCGAGCCGTCACAAGAGGTGATGCGAGAGACCCGCAAGGACCGCGAACGTCTCGTACGGCAACCGATGGTCTCGCTCCTGCATGACCTGGCATGGGAAGATCCCGCGTTCGAGGACCACTCCGTGTGGCGTTACGGGAAGACCCCGTGGTGGTGGCAGAACCAGTCCGCCGTGGCACGCGTCGCCCGGAACATCGAGATCGGGCTGCGCTTCAATCTGGACGGTCTGCGGGTGCAGGGCGCGTGGTGGTACGCCGACTCCGAGCAGATCAGCAGGTTCAGGGCGGCGGTCGCCGCTGAGGCAAGCGGCCGCGTACTGGTCGATGTGGTGGCGGAACTGCGCGGCAGGGGCTTCGAGATCACCGGGGACCTTCTGAAGCGTGTACCCCGGGAATACCCCGCCGACCATCCTCGGGCAGCGCTGCTGCGCCACCGATCGCTGCTCGCCGTGCGACACCTCGGCAGCGACGAACGGCTGCACACGCCGGAGGTCGTGGACCGGGTGCTGGCCACGTACGGGGAACTCAGGCCGCTGCTCACCTGGCTGACCACTCACGTAGCCGCTTGCGTTCCACCGGCGATCTCGGACTAGCGGGGTTCGTCGAGGCCGACGGGGCTCAACTCGGGGGCGCACCGGCGATGTTGTTGGGCAGAATGACCGCCATGACGTACAAAGGCTCCGCCATCGACCCGTCCAAGCCCAGCATCGCCCGGGTCTACGACTATCTGCTCGGTGGCAAGGACAACTACGCCGTGGACCGTGAGATCGGGGACGTCTTCAAGCGTGACCTGCCCGGATCGGTGGCCATCGCCTTTGCCAACCGCGCGGCTCTGACCCGGGCGGTCAGGGAGATCGCGAGGACCACCGGCATCCGGCAGTTCGTGGACCTGGGGAGCGGCCTGCCGACCGCCGACAACGTCCATCAGGTCGCGCAACGGCACGCTCCCGAGTCCCGGGTGGTCTACGTCGACATCGATCCCCAGGTGCTCGTTCACGGGCGCGCGCTGCTGGAGGACAACGACCTGACCCGTGTCGTCGCGGTCGATGTGCGCGATCCCGAGGGCATCCGGACACACCCCGACACCGTTGAGATGATCGACTTCGACCGTCCGGTCGCTGTGATCTTCAGTGCCATCCTCCATCACGTCAACGATGACGAGGACCCGGCCGGCATCGTCCGTTACTGGCGCGACCACGTGGCGTCGGGCAGCTACTTCTTCATGAGTCACTTCCGCTCCGGCAACAACCCGGAGACCGTGGAAGCGGAGGCGGTGCTGCAGCAGACGTTCGGCCGTGGCCGGTGGCGGACCGACGCGGAGATCGCCTCCCTGCTGGACGGTCTGGAGATCCTCGACCCGGGGATCGTCCCCGCGTCCCTGTGGCGTCCCGACGAGAACGACGACGCCATGGACATCGGGCAGAGGCGCGAACTCACGGTCTGGGAACACCTCATTGCCGCCGGCCTGGCCCGGAAGGCGTAGGGCGGGTCCCTTCGCCGGAAGGCGTAGGGCGGGTCCCTTCGGTAGCGCCCGGCCCGGTTCCGGTCAGGACGGCGGGGCGGCCAGGACGGCCTTGGCGGCCAGCCGCAGCTGCCTGATCATCGGATTCGGGTCGCCCTTGCGGCTGACCAGGGCGACCTGGCTGGGGGGAGCACCCTCGACCGGGACGGTGACGAGGCCGGGACGCAGTGAGCTGCGTCGGTCGCCGACCGGCAGGACGGCGATCGCCCCGCCGCTCGCGACGAGTTCCAGCTTGTCCTCATAGCTCTCGATCGGCGGCACGCCGGCCCCGAGGATCCGGTAGGAAGGCCAGTCCGCGGTCTCGAACGCGCACGGCGCCACCTCTTCGTCGGCCAGTTCGTCCGCGGTCACCGACGCGCGGTCGGCCAGCGGATGGTCGTGGGGGACCACGAGCATCCGGGGCTCCTCGTACAGCGGGGTGGTGACCACCTCGTCGGCGGCGAGCGGCAGCGGGGTCCGCGCGATCAGGGCGTCGACGTGCTTGTCGGCCAGCGCGCCGACGTCGCTGCAGCTCAGATGCCGGGTGGCGATCTCGGCGTCCGGGTGGCGGTGGCGCAGTTCCCGTACGGCGGCAGTGATCAGCAGGTCTTCGACGTAACCGATGGTGATGCGTGCGGTCTGGGCTTGTTCACGTACCGCCAGTTCGGCCTGGCGGGCGGCCTGGAGCAGGGCTTGGGCCCGGGGGAGGAACGTCTGGCCCGCCGGCGTGAGCCGGGTGCCCTGGGGGGTGCGGTCCAGCAGTCGTGTGCCGAGGTACTTCTCGAGCCGTTGGACCTGGCGGCTCAGCGCCGGCTGGGCCACGTGCAGGTCGGCGGCGGCTCGGCCGAAGTGCTGGTGCGCCGCCACCACGGTGAAGTAGCGCACCAGCCGCAGTTCCAGGTCCTGTCCGAGATCGTTCACCCTTGCAGGGTACGTGCCATGCCGTTTCGGAATGACCGGTTGCCGAAGAGGTCTTGGACGGCCGGACCGTCCAGCGCCTTGACTGAAGGAGCAACGTTTCCCTGAGAAAGCGACAGGCGCGATGAAGGCGATCCAGTTCCACGAGGCGGGCGGGCCGGAAGTTCTGCGGTACGAAGAGGTGCCGGTTCCCGAGGTCGGCCCGGGCGAGGTGCTCGTCCGGGTGCACGCGGCGGGCATCAATCCGCCCGACTGGTATCTGCGTGAGGGGATGAAGGTCATGCCGGCCGAGATGAGGCCGGTGCTGGAGTTCCCCCTGACCCCTGGAACGGACATGTCGGGCGTGGTCGAGGCGGTCGCCCCGGACGTGCGGGGGTTCACCGTCGGGGACGAGGTCTTCGGCATGCTGCGGTTCCCCGGATTCGACGGCCGGACGTACGCCGAGTACGTGGCGGCACCGGCCTCTGACCTGGCGCACAAGCCGGCCGGTATCGACCACGTCGAGGCGGCCGGTGCGCCGATGGCCCTGCTGACAGCCTGGCAGTACCTGGTCGACCTCGGCCACGACGTGCCGTCCCCCTTCACCGGCCAGGTGCACCAGCCGGTGCCGATCACGCCAGGGATGACCGTGCTGGTCAACGGTGCCGCGGGCGGCGTGGGGCACTTCGCGGTGCAGCTGGCGAAATGGAAGGGGGCCCACGTCATCGCGGTGGCCTCGGGTCGGCACGAGCCGTTCCTGCGCAAGCTCGGCGCCGATGAGTTCATCGACTACACCACGACACGGGCCGCGGACGTGGTCAGCGGCGTCGACCTGGTGATCGACACCGTGGGCGGCCCGGACAGCGCACGCTTCCTGAGCGTGCTCAGGCGCGGCGGCACCATGCTTCCGGTGTTCTTCGCCGAGTACGACCCGGAGGTGACGGCGCGTCTGGGCATCACCGTGTCGAACATCCAGGTGCGTTCCAACGGCCCCCAGCTCGCCGAGATCTCGCGCCTGTTCGACGAGGGCCAACTCCAGGTCGGGGTGGACAGCACCTACCCGCTGTCCGAAGCGGCCAGCGCCCACACCCGAGCCGCGCAGGGCCACATCCAGGGGAAGATCGTGCTGACGGTGGCGCCTCGTCACCGCTGACGTGACCCCATCGGTCGGGGACAGGCGTACCGCGTTCCTTCTTGCCGGTACGTTGGGCCGCAAGGCCCGGCAGGTGCGGGCGGACACACCAGTACGAACACACCAGTACGAACACAACGGGGAACGCCATGATCCGGTCGCTCCTGCGACGTCACCGAGCGGGCTCGGGCTCCGCGATCCCGGACGCGTGCACGCCCGGCCGGCACGCTCTGGCCACCCGGCACCTGCTGTTCTACACCCCGGTGACCAAGCTCGACGCGTTGGCGGCCATCGCCGCGGGCGCGGACCCCGATGCCCAGCACTGGCAGGGGAACCAGATGGACCAGGTCGTACCGGACGCCGACACCAGACGGACCCTGCTGGGCATGGGCCCGGCCGGCGCAACCCCCCGTTGGTTCATCCGGTCCAACCCCGAGCTGGCCGAGCCCTTCGAACCCAGCCCGGAATTGCCCGAGTTCATGGTCTGCGTACACCGCGACAGCGGGCGCTACGCCGGGTACCTCGAACTCCACCCGGACAGCGCGGAGATCGGCGGCAATCTCGCCCCCGACCATCGAGGCCAGGGCCTCGGCTCCGAACTGTTCCTGGCGGGCGCGGAGTTCGCCCACAGCCACGCAGGTCTGCCGACGGTACGGGCGGGAACAGCGACGGAGAACCTCGCCTGCCGCCGCGCCCTGGAACGCGCCGGCTTCGTCCCGGCCCCCGGCCCGCCCCGCCACACCCTCCCCGACGGCCGAGAGATGGACAGCGTCTGGTACCGGCACGAGGGCGCCGCGTCCGTGTGCGCGAGACCTTGAGGTAGCAGCGGCAGAGCAGAGACAGGGGGTGACGCCTACCAACGCGCGTTGTCGGCCACACCAGTTCCGCCGTTCTGGCGAGCCTTCTGTTTCGCGGTCCCTTCGCTGCCGACATGCCCAACGAGGGACGAAACGCCCTTGTGACCCACCGGCCCTGGCCGCTGACCGGCAGGACAACGGCTGGGCTGCGCGGCATCGGTACGGAAACAGCTGACCTTCTCCGGCTGAGGCGCGCGTTGCGCCTGTCTCAGAGCCCGGTCACCTTGCCGCTCGCCGAGATGTCGTAGACGAGGGTGAGCGTGCGGCGGCCGTTCGGTGGGAGGGGGGTGTCCCAGCGGGCGATGCCCTCGGCGTCGACCGTGTCCGGAGCCGGGGAGCAGGCGTCCTCGCGGATCCGTACCTCCACCGCCGAGACCTCGGAGACCGGGATGCGCTCCCGTACGGTCACCACCCGCTCGCCTGCTTCACCCGGGGCGGAGAAGCGGGAGAGGTGCACCCGAACCGTGCGCGTGACGGTGGTGCGCTGGGAGAGCGCGGAGGAGTCACGGGACTCCTCCACCTCGCGCAGCACCCGGTAGTCGTCGTGACTGCCGAAGGCCAGCTCCAGGGGAGCGCCGGGAGCTGTGAAGCCCAGCGTCCCACGGCCGCCGAAGCCGCCTGCTCCGACCAGGTCCACCGGGCCCGCCAACAGCGCGTGCCCCGCGGGGTTGTCGCAGCGCACGACGTGCGTGACGAGGGGGGACAGTTCGGGCGAGCAGGCGTACTCGCTGCGTGCGACCGCGTCGGCTGCCGACAGCGGGATGCGGTGGGCGCGGCCGTCGGCGGGGACGGAGACGGGAGTGGGGGAGCGCAGGACCTGGGTGCGGCCGCCGTCGTCCACTCCTGGCAGGCCGAGCACCGGGGCGGGGCCCAGCTCGGCGATCTCCTCCTCGCGCAGTTCGACGGCGACCGTGCGGCGCTCCGCGGGGGAGCGGTCGGTGAGCGTCAGCCGGTCCGGCGTGAGGTGCGGCGGTTCGGTGGCCAGCGCCGAGCGGGCCGTGGACAACGCCAGGCGTACGTCGGTCCAGTCCTCGCCGGTGCACTGCCAGACCATGGCGTCGGTCTCCAGGCTGAGGTGCTCGCCGTCGAGCACGGCCCGGTAGGCGGGGCGCCACAGGGCACACGCGGTGAGGTGACTCAGCCGCAGCCGGGCGGGGCCGGCGGTGGCGGCCTGCACGGTCAGCTCGACGTGGCCGACCAGTTCGGCCTGGCGCCGTTCCGACAACTCGATGGCGTGCTCCGCCTGATGGAGCTCGGTGGCGAGGGCCTTCAGCCGGGCCTCGACGGTGCGCACGTGCTCGCCGTGCGCGTCACGTTCGTCGTCCACCCGGTCCAGTTCCGCCGTCCACCGCGCGGTGTCGGTCTCGCCGTGACCGGCGCCCTCGCCGATCTCCCGCAGCAGGTCGGCGGCGAGGCGGGAGAGCAGGTCGAGGCGGGCACGCAGCCGGTCGCGCTGCCGTTCGAGCGCCGAGCGTTCCTCCTCGATGGCGTGGACGCGCAGACGCAGAGCGGAGTCGTCGGCGTCGGGCAGCGGCCCGCGTGGTGTCCAGGCGCGGACGATCTTGGCGTCGAGGACGGTCGCCTCGCCTTCGGCGGTGGTCACTTCGGCGTGGAGGGTCGGGTCGACCGCCAGAGCGCTGACCGGTCCGAGGCGCAGCCGCTGCACGCCGGCCTGGAGTTCGAGGGTGACGGACCGTTCGATCTGGGCCCGGTCCTCCAGGCAGGTGACGGCGGTGACGGGCAGCGGGATCGGGTCGAGGTCGGTGGACATGGTGTGTCAGCTCCTGCGGTTGCCGCCGACCAGGGCCTTCGCGGCCGGGATGCGGATCTCGTAGCCGCCGCTGCGGGTGGCGGTGCCTCCGGCGGGCAGGTCCACGCGCCACACGCGCGTGCCGGGGTCGGGGTGGTCGGCGGAAGCGGTGTCGTCGGGGACGGTCCAGTCGGCCTGTTCCTCGATGCGGATGTCCGCCTCGGTCGTGGTCGGGACCTGTTCGCGGACTTCGACGGTGACGGGCCCGCCAAGGGTGTTGGCCAGCTCCACATGGACGCCGTGGGCGAGCACGGTCACGTTGTTGCGCAGTCCGGCCGTCGACTCCTTGAGGCTGGTGCGGCGGGTGACCCGGATGCTCTCGGCCGGCCCGAGGCCCATCCGCCGGGCGCCGCCCGGGGCGAGGGTGGGCAGCGCGGCAGCGACCACGAAGTCGTCGTCCACCCGGACCTCGACGGGACCGGCCAGGAGCGCCTGATCGGTGGCGTTCGACAGCACCAGAGTCGCGTACACCCGCTGCTCCACCGCCGGCACACAGACGTACTCGGTCCGCAGACCGACCGGGATCCGGCCGACGGTGACGGTGTGCCAGGTGCCGTCCGAGGGAACGTCGGCGCGGGCGACGGCGTCGTAGCGGTGGTCGAAGGAGCCCGCCGACGCGCGGGGCCGCACGGCGTGTGCGGGCAGCGGCAGCGCGGCGACCGCCTCGGCCCGTCGGCGGTGCTCCACGGCCACCGGGTCGAAGGACGGGGCGGGGAACAGCCTTCCCCTGCGGGCCGCCGGTTCGGCGGGGCCGTTGAGGACGAGCGCGGCGTAGTCGAGTTCGGCGCTGCTGGGCTGCGGTGGGCCGACGGGTGGGGCGGGTGGCGCCGGCGGCGGGGCCATCCCCCCGGAGGGCGCCGCTGGTGCGGCCGCGGGGGCGGCCTGGGGCGCGGCGTGGAGGGCCGCCATCCTCGGCTGCGCCGCTCGCGCGGACGCGACCGGTGCCGGGAGGCCGCCAGGTGCTGCGGGTGCCGAGGGCCTGCCGCCGTACGCCGGAGGGGCGGGCGGGACGGGAGCATCGGCGGCGCTCACGGAGGGAGGTACGGGCGGGAGGGCGGCGCCGTACACGTCGGGGGAGCGGGGAACGGCGCCGACGTGGACCGGCGCGGAGAGCGGAGCCGGGCGGGGACCCGCGGCGTCGTACGCCGTGAAGAGGTCGGCGAGCCCGGCGGGTGGCTCACGCCAGCCGGACGGCTCGGGGGCGGGCTGGCGGCGGCCGATCCGCAGCGAGCGCAGCCGCGGCAGTTCCGTGGCGCGCCCCAGGTCGGCGGTGGCCAGCGCGATCCGTACGCCGGTCCAGTCCTCACCGGTGCGTTGGGCCACGGCGGCCCGCAGTACGAGGGTGCCGCTGTCGTCGGCCTGACGGCAGGTCAGGCGGTAGGCCGGCACCCACACGGCGCCCGGGACGCCGTACTCGATCTCCAGGTCCACCTCACCGGTTCCGCCGTCGAGGGTCACGGCCGCGCAGACCGTGGTGAGAACCTGCCCGGACGGTGCGGCGGTGGAAGCACGTTCGCAGCGGTCCACGGCGATGGCCAGGTCGTGCTCCAGGCGGCGCAGCTCCTCCTCGGACTCGGCGAGGCGCTCGTGCAGGCGGGTGAGCCGCTCGTCGACGAAGTCCGCGAGCGTCAACCACGCCTCGGCAGGAGTACGGCGGTGGTGATCGGGATCATCGCGCTTGCGCGGCGGCGGAACCGGACGGAGCTCGGTGATCTCCTTGATCCGGACCAGGAGCCGCTCGTGCCGCTCCCGGGCCGCGGCGCAGGCATCTTCCAGCCGTTCCCTCTCCTGCCGCAGCCCGTCGGCGGATTCCCCGTCGGCGGGCTCGGCCTCCACCACGACGCGTACCGAGGTGACCCGCGCACCGGAGTCACCCGTGACGCGGGCCCGCACGGAACCCGGGTCCACCGTGCGGGGCAGCCCCGTCACCAGCACACGGCCGTCGGGCGGAACCGTCCCCCGCGCCAGTCGGCTGCACAGCGCGCCCTGCGCGTAGACCACCACCGCGTCCAGAGCCGACGCCCACCGCGGCACCCCTTCGGACTTCATGCACTCAACCCCCGTCATGTCCGTGCGGGCGAAGCCTAGCGCCCGTGCCGGCCGGCGAGCTGGGCAGACCGTCACGGTCGTGGTCCTGCCCGGGGAGTCAGTCGGTGTCGCGCAGGGCGCCCCAGGTGTCGTGTGCCACCACTCCGTCGGCTTGCAGGCCCCGGTCGCTCTGGAACGCTTCCACCGCGGCCTGGGTGCCGGTCCCGAACTCCCCGTCGACGCCTGTGCTTCCGACGCTGTATCCGCGCTTGGTCAGCATGCACTGCACCTGTTGTACGCGTTTGCCGCTGTCACCGAGGCGGGTGCGTCCGTTGCCGGCGTAGTAGGTGCACTCGGAGAGCCACGGGGCGGTGCCGGTGGACGCGGTGGGGGAGGGGGTGAGGGTGGGGGAGGCCGTGGGAGCCGGAGCGGTGTGGCTCGGGTCGGCGTCGGCGGAGGGCTGGGCCTCGGTCGGCGAAGTGGCCGTCTCCGTGCCGTCGTTGACGCCCTTGTCTGCGGCGCCGTCGACGTCCGGGCGGGTCAGGCCGCTGGTGCCCGAGGGCGCGGGGGCGGGCGTACGGCCTCCGGGCAGGGTGGAGATGGTGCTGCCGGAGCGGGTGCCGGTTTCCGGGGCGTCGGCGGTCGCGGGCCGCTCCTCGGGGAGGCTCCAGTAGGTCGCCGCAGCCAGGACGCAGGCCGAGAGGGAGGCGGCGGCGATCCATAACGCCCGTCTGCCGCGCGGGGACGACGTCCCGGCCCGGTCAGGCGGCCCCGACGGCGCCGGCTGCGGGCCGGGTTCGACCGGTACCGGTCGTGCCACGGGTGACGGAACAGGGCTGGGGACGCGCGCGGAGAGGCGCGCGGCGGGGAGGACCGGCGAGGGCGGGCGGGTCAGGGCCGACACGGGCAGGCGGCGCAGGGTCTCGTAAGCCTGTTGCCGGTCAAGCAGGTTGGCGCCCAGCGGCTCGGGCCAGGCGGCCGGCACCGTACGCGCCGCGGCGGCGTCGATCAGTTCCTGCGGGGTGGGCCGCTCCGCGGGCTCCTTGGCCAGGCAGGCGGTCAGCAAGCGGCCGAGGTCCGGGTCCGCCGCCGCGATCTCGCCGAGGACCTCGGGGTTCGCGTTCTCGTACGCCACCCGGTGCATGACGTCGACGCCCGTGCCGTCGCCGAACGGCGCGCGTCCGGTGGCCGCGTAGACCAGGGTCCCGGCCAGCGAGAACACATCTGACCGGATGTCGGAGCGGCCCTCCTTGAGGTGCTCGGGCGACATGTACGCGGGAGTCCCGACGCGATTGCCCGTACCGGTGATGGCACTGGCGTCGGCGGCCTTGGAGACCCCGAAGTCGATCACATGGGCGCCGTGGACGGACAGCAGTACGTTGGACGGCTTCAGGTCCCGGTGCACGATGTCCTCGGCACCGAGCCCCGCCAGGGCCTGCCCGAGGTCGGCCACCAGGCGCCAGACGGAGTCCGTCGTCAGGGGCGCGTCCTCGCGTACGGTCTCGGCCAGGTCGAAGCCGGGGATGTAGTCGGTCGCCATCCACAGCAGGTCGTCGTCGAAGCCAGTGCCGCACAACCGGGGCGCGTACGGCATGCGCAGACGGGCGTGAACCGCCGCTTCCCGTTCGAAGCGGCGCCGGAATCTGGGGTCCTCCGCGTACTCCGGCCTGATCACCTTGGCCGCGACCAGCCCGGGGCCGTCGTGCGCGGGGCGCGCCAGATAGACCCGTCCCATACCGCCGCTGCCGAGCAGCGCCACGGGCACCCAGGGGCCGACCCGTCGCGGGTCGCCGGGCCGCAGGGGCGAGGCACCGGTCCGCCGCAGCGCGGTACCCGCGTCGTCCGTAGGCTCCGGCCGCTGTCCGGACAAGAAATCCCCCGAAGTTGCTTTCGGCGTACGCCAGTTCGTATGTGGTGGAAGAGGAGGCTAACCCAGCCCGCCCGCGCGTTCAGCGAATCGACGACTTCGATGCCGTGGAGGCTCCGGGCACCGAGTCTGCCGCGCTTCCCGGGGGAACGGAGGAAGGGGCCCGCGACGCCCGTGACCTACGAAGCGGCAGCCGTGAATGTCGCGCCGCCGTTCGCGCTTGACGGGTCACCGCTCGCGGTCGAACCAGGCCGTCGACTCGGGCAGGAACAACAGCACGATCACCGGCACCCCGAGCAGGATCCGCACCGCCGCGTCGAGGAACGGCCCGGGCGACGCCGCCTCGCCCAGGCGTGTGACGGTCGGCAGCACCACGAGCGCCATCAGCACGAGGGTCGTCGTCCGTACCCCGCCGCGTGCGCTTCCGTCGTAGGTGAGGCAGAGCGCCGCGCTGACCCACACCAGCAGCCAGGGCGCCATCATCTCGCCCTGGCCGTAAGCGGTGAGGCTGTCGGAGAGCGCGAGCATCGAGACGATGCCGGCGAGGGCGAGCGTCAGCAGCAGGATCTGGACGGCTCGCAGCGGTGTGGGCATCACGCGTTCAGGCACGTCGGACATCGGCTCATCCCCCCAGGCGAAGATCACATCGTAGCGGCCCGAACATCGCTGCGATCGCACGGCCGTTGGCGTGGGGGGTGAGGTCTGTTCATCGGCGGGTGCCGCGGAACTGTGAGACGCCGGAGGCTCTTTCAACGGCCCGTGGAGCAGGTGCGGGTGGCACTGCCGGCCCGCTGCCGCCTTGCACCGGTCACGACGGCTCGACCGCCGATACGGCGGTGACGGTCACCGTGTCGTCGCACTCGGCGAACTGCCCGTCGTCCAGGGCCACCTGGTGCGCCCCGGATCCCGGCAGTCCGACGACCATCGTGGGATACACCACGGGCGCTGAACCGGACACGCAGTATCCGTCGGCCTCTCCCTGCACCTGTACGAACGTCAGCTTCACCCACGCCTTGCCGCCGGGGGCCACGTTCACTGACGCCGTGGCTCCGGTCGGCTTGACGGTGAGAGGCACGTTCATCTCGGGAGAGCCGTTTCCGGCGCCGGCCACCGTGGGGTGCCCCTTGAGGGCGCAGGTCCGTCCGGACACGTTGGTGAACTCGACGACGGCCGCCCCGGTTCCCGTACCGGCCGGCCGCACGGCGGCCTGACGTGCGGTCGCCTTGAGGCTGCCGGCGGAACAGGTCGCCGCCGACCCGCCCGGAGCGGGTGCGGAGGCGGTGGGCGCGGGCTGGGAGGCGGAAGGCGTAGAGGCACCGGGAGCGGAGTCGGCGGGTTTCGGGGTGTCGGGTGTGGAGGGGGCCGCCGAGCTGACGGCCCCGGACGGGGTGGCGCCGCTCGATCCGTTGTCCGTACCGCCCCCGTCGGGCTGACATCCCGACATCGCCAGCGCCGCTGACGTCACGATGACCGCCATCGCCGAACCGCGCACCGCGTTCACGTACCGCATGCTGTCCCCCGTATCCCAGTCGTCCGGAGCCCGGCTCTTCGCCGCTCCGTCGAACCAGACAGAACCGTGGCGCTGGTCAGTTCTGCCGCACTCCGGCCTGTGACCCACTGGTGACGAAGTTCGGCCATAACCACGGTGGAAGGCCCCGGGGACCGGCGCTGCCGATCTCCGCGGGTGGCAGAGCTGTGACGGTGGCGATGGTGCTGTTGGCGGCGATGCTGTTCAGCGCAGGGCTGGGGGATGCGGGTCGCGGACCTGCGCGGGGTGGTCTCCCGGTCGCTGCGGCTGATCCGTACGATCCGACTCCTGCCCACGGGGCAAAGCGGGAAATGCCTACCGTGCCGCCGCACCGTCGCAGGCGCAGCCCGCGGTGGTGCCGCAGCAGGCGTTCGGTGCGGCTGCCGTGCTCTTGCCGAGTGTGTCGGCGTCGGCCTTGACGACGTAGACCTCCCAGGGTTCCTGGCCCGGGCCGGTCACCCAGGTCTTGTCCTGGACGGCGTAGCAGCAGGAGGTGTCGTTCTCCTCGGAGGTGGCCAGGCCCGCCTGCTGGAGCCGGGCGGTTGCGGCGGTGACCTGGTCGGTGGTGTCGACCTCGACGCCGAGGTGGTCGAGGCGGGTGTCCTCGCCGGCCTCGCCCTCGATCAGGACGAGCTTGAGCGGGGGCTCGGTGATGGCGAAGTTCGCGTAGCCGGGGCGGAGTTTGGCCGGCTCGGTGCCGAACAGCTTGGCGTAGAAGGCGATCGAGGCTTCGAGGTCGGCGACGCGCAGGGCGAGCTGAACGCGGGACATGGCGGGCTCCCTGATCGGAGTGTTGGTTCGATGTCTGTTGCGTGTTGTTTCGATGTCTGTCGATACAGGGAGCTTGCCTCTCTGATTAGGCGGCTGTCAACATAGACGTATGTCGAATCTGGAGCTGAAGGTGCTCGGCCAGGACGCGGAGGCGGCCGCGTGCTGCTCGCCGATGGTCCACGAGCCGCTCGACGGGGAAGCCGCCGTCCAACTGGCGAAGATGTTCAAGGCGCTGGCGGACCCGGTCCGGCTGCGGCTGCTGTCGCTGATCGCCTCCCATGAAGGCGGCGAGGCGTGCGTCTGCGACCTGACCGGCCCGTTCGACGTCTCCCAGCCGACCATCTCCCACCACCTCAAGGTGCTGCGCGAGGCCGGGCTCGTCGGCTGCGAGCGGCGCGGCACCTGGGTCTACTACTGGGTCCTGCCCGCCGCCCTGGCCAGGCTCTCCTCCCTGCTCCAGGCCCCGGCCGGCGCGAGTGCGGGAGCGGCGAGGTGACCGGGGGAGCGGTGCTCGGCCGCGGAGGTCGTCGAGGACGGGCGCGCACTTCGACCTTGTGGTCATGCCGGCCGCCTGGCCGCACCACCGAGGCGGTCCGGTCCTCCGACGTCGTCATCACCAGGGGCTGCGGCGACGCCTGCCCCTCCTTCCCCGGCGAGCGGTACCTGGACTGGCAGCCGGACGACCCGGCCGCCCAGGGCGCGGGCGCCGTCCGCCCCCTCCGCGACCGGATCGAGCAGCGGATCCGCGGCCTGCTCGCCGAGCTCGACATCGAGGTCACCCCGTGACCGCCGCAGCGGTGACCGTCACCGCGATGCTCCCCGAACACGCCGAGCAGGTCCTGGCGATCTACCAGGCCGGGATCGACGGCGGCGACGCCACCTTCGAGGAAACCGCCCCCACCTGGGAGGTCTTCGACGCCACCCGGCTCGCCGAGCACCGCCTCGCCGCCCTCGACGGCGACGGCCGGGTGCTCGGCTGGGCCGCCGCGGTCCCGGTCTCCGACCGGTGTGTGTATGCCGGGGTGGTCGAGCACTCCGTCTACGTCGATCCCGGCGCCCGAGGGCGCGGCGTCGGCCTCGCCCTGCTCCAGGCACTGCTGGCCTCCACGGACGCGGCCGGGATCTGGACCGTCCAGTCCGGCATCTTCCCGGAGAACACCGCCAGCCTCGCCCTGCACATGAAGGCCGGCTTCCGCGTTGTCGGCACCCGCGAACGGCTCGGCCGGCACCGCGGTCGCTGGCGCGACGTCGTCCTCGTCGAGCGCCGCAGCCCCGCCGTCGCCTGAACCGGCCCGGCGGCGAGCGCGGGTGGATCAACCGGCAGCAAGCCGGGGAGTCCAGCGTCCTGACGGCGTGACGACGTGACGGCGTGACGGCGTGACGGCGTGACGGCGTGACGGCGTGACGACGGGACGACGTGGTTCAGGCTGCCAGGGGCATCGCCGTCGTGTCCCGTGCCAGGCGATCCGGTCGCTGTCTCACATGCGGGACCTGGTCAGAGCCGTACGGCCGTGCGGATCAGGCCGGCCAGGGTGAGGGAGCGGCTGTGGGCAGGCCAGGCGATATGAGTCACGATCGGCGATGCGTCGGCCAAAGGGACGGCCGTGTGCTCGGTCCACAGCCAGGAGCGGGCGGAGTCGGGGACGATCGCCACGGTGCGTCCGAGGGCGATGAGCTGGGCCAGTTGTGTCTGGTTGTGGATCTCCGGGCCAGGGCCGGGTGGGTAGGTGCCGCGCGTGGGCCAGCGGGCGAGCGGCAGACCGGGGATGTCCCTGACATCGGCGAGGGACAAGGTTTCGTGGGCGGCCAGGGGGTGCCCGGTCGGCAGGACGGCGACCTGCCCCTCGGTCGTCAGGGGCTCGCTGTCGAACCCGGCGAGGGAGTTCCACGGCGTGTGCATGAGCGCGACGTCGGCGCGTCCGTCGCGCAGCAGTTCTTCCTGCTCGTTGATGCTGCACGGCAGCACCTCGATCTCGGCGCTGTCGGGCTCGGCCGCGTAGGCGTCGAGGAGCTTGCGCAGCAGGTCGTGGGAGGCGGCGGCCTTCACCGCGAGGACCAGCCGTTCGCGGGAGCCGCCGAAGCTGTCGGCACCGCCGGCGCGCCGGGTGCGGCGAGCGGCGGCGGCCGTCGCGTCGAGGGCCGCCCGTCCCTCCTGGAGCAGCACCTCTCCGGCACCGGTCAGGCGGACACCGCGACGGTTGCGCTCCAGCAGGCGGACCCCGAGGCGCCGTTCGAGCTGCTGGATAGCCCGCGACAGCGGCGGCTGGGCCATGCCGAGGCGCTCGGCGGCCCGCCCGAAGTGCAGTTCCTCGGCGACGGCCACGAAGTACCTCAACTCGCGGGTTTCCAAGGTGTCCACGGCCGCAGCATACGTGGGTGATACCTGCTAGGTATGACAGGCCACCGTATCGGTGTTGGCCGCGCTGTTCGTCCGAGGGCCACCATGATCAGCATGAGCGAAACGATGATCGCGCTGGTGACCGGCGCGAACAAGGGAATCGGGTACGAGATCGCGGCCGGGCTGGGCAGCCTCGGATACCGCGTGGGCGTGGGAGCCCGTGACGAGGCCCGACGCGACACCGCTGTCGGGAAGCTGCGCGCCCTCGGCGTGGACGCGTTCGGGGTGCCGCTGGACGTGACCGACGACCGGAGCGTGACCGATGCCGCGGAGCTGGTCGAACGGCTGGCCGGGCGCTTGGACGCCCTGGTCAACAATGCCGGTGTCTCGGGCGAGATGGGCCCGGGGTGGGAGCAGGACCCGACCGTGCTCGATCTGGAGGTGCTCCGCACGGTCGTGGACACCAACGTCATGGGTGTCGTCCGGGTGACCAACGCGATGCTGCCGCTGCTGCGACGCTCGGCCTCGCCCCGCATCGTCAACGTCTCCAGCAGCGTCGGCTCCCTGACCCGGCAGGCGGACCCCGACACCGAGATCGGCCCGATCATGGCGGCCTACGCGCCGTCGAAGTCCTTCCTCAACGCCCTCACCGTCCAGTACGCCCGACAGTTCACCGGGACGAACATCCTGATCAACGCCGCCTGCCCGGGCCTGGTCGCCACCGACTTCACAGGCTTCCACGGACCCCGCACCCCCGAACAGGGCGCGGCCACACCGATCCGGCTCGCCACACTGCCCGACGGCGGCCCGAGCGGGTCGTTCTTCGAGGACGACGGCGTCGTCCCCTGGTGACCACGATCTGCCCTCAACCGCGCCCACGCCGCCACCGCGAGCCGCCGTGGCTTCCTCTCTTCCTTGCGTCGGTGTGCCGCCCGCACCGGCGGCTGTGCCGGTGCAATACATTCTGGGAGGATTTCGGGCACATCGGGTGTCCCGTCGCAACGGGGGTCCGTCATGCAAACCTCGCTCCGGCTCTTCGCGGTCCCGCTGGCCGCGGCACTTGTCGCCGGGTGCGGCAGCTCCAGCGGTTCGGGTGACGCCGGTGTTTCATCCAGGACGCCGACGAGCACCGTATCGGCGGGGATTCCCGGCTGCGCGCCGGAGTGCCTCTCAGGCGGTTCGGATCCCGGCACCCTGCCTGCGGGTTCACATCGGACGTCCCACTTCCTCAATGGGCAGCTGACGGTGGCCTTCACCGGGCGGTGGGAGAGCCATGAGGACCAGCCCGTCGAGTTCTCCGTGGCACCGGAGGGCAGCTGGGATGTGCACCGGGTCCTGTTCTGGTCCGACCTGATCCCGGTGGGCAAGGATCGCAAACGTGCCGCAGGCGTGGCCAGTACCGCCTCGGAGCTCGTGGCCTGGCTGGGAACTCGGCCGAACCTGCACGTCTCCACACCGCGGAGCGGCAGCATCGGCAAGGCTCCTCTGCCGGCGAAGGTCGTCGACATCGCGATCTCCAGCGCGGCGGTCAACGAGGCCGCCGACTGCCCGGTGCGGGCCTGCGCGGACTTCCTGACCTGGCCGAACGCCGGCGACAATGTCTATGGCATCGCGGAGCCCGCGGTACTGCGGCTCTATCTGTCGGACGTCGAGTACGGGGGCAGGAATCATCTGCTCGCCGTCGGGATCGAAGGGCAGGACCGGGCCGACCTCAAGGACTTCCTCCCCGAAGCGGAGCGCCTCATCGCCACTGCCGACGCCCCGCTCAGCCCGGCGTCCTGAGTTCTCACCTCCTCCAGCTGTGGAGCTGCGTCATCCGACGCCGGGGGCGGTGCGGGGGTACAGCGTGCGCAGGCCCTCGTTCAACGCGTACGGCAACGCCGACCCGTGCGTCTGCCTCGGGTACAGGCGGGAGGTGAGCTCCAGGGACGGGTAGTCGCGCAGCCGCAGCAACTGCGCCATGCGGGTCATCGACCCGAGGATGTCGACGGCGGCCAGATAGGGATCGGTCAGCTCCGCCTCGCCCGCGCCGAGGAACACCTTCGCCGCCAGGTCGTCGTGGGTCGCGGCGTATTCGGCTTCCAGCGTGAACAGCAGATCCTCGCATCCGCTGAGCGCAGGGCTGCTGGCCAGATAGCCGCCGAAGGCCGCCGGGCGGGACAGCAGGGCGAAGCCGACGAAGTGTCCGCCGCCGGAGAACCCCACGAGACCGTGGTGGTCGTCGAACCGGAACTCGCGCGCCAACCGCGGGCGCAACTCGTCCACCAGGAACGACAGAAACGCCTCGGCGCCGCCGCCCCTCGGCAGGTCGCCGGACTGTGCTTCCATGTGTGCGCCGCCGGGCCCTGCGTTGACCCATCTCGGCCTCGGATAGAAGTCGTGTGTTCTACGCGAGCCGAACTCGGCGGGATCGCTGTCGTCGGGAGCACCGACGCCGATCACGATGAGCTCGGCGACTTCCTGCACGGTGTGGAGCCAGTTCAACAGGCCGACGGTCAGCGGGAAGCTGAGGGAGGCGTCTGTCACCCACAGGACCGGGTAGCTGCGGTCATCGTGCTCGTACGACGGGGGGAGCGCGATGTGCACATCGTGCGGCCAGGGCACGTCGGTCCCCTGCGTCCGTCTGGTCGGCAGGACCTGATAGGTGTGCCGGGCCGGGGACACGACTTCCTCCTGCTGGTCGGTCGGCGTCATGCCGAGGTGCCGAGTGGGGGGTGGTCGAGGACGCGGGGTTTGTACTCGACCAGCTGGATGCGGCCGTCGAACGTGCGGTGGTCGGTCATCTCCAGGGCCACGTCCGGATAGCCGTCGTAAATGCGTTCCTCGCCCGTGGCCCCGGTGATCACCGGGAACATCACGACGCGGAAGCGGTCGACGAGTCCGGCTCGGAGCAGGGAGCGGGACAGGCTGAGGCTGCCGATGGTGCTGAGGAGGCCCGAGCCGGTCGACTTCATGGCGCGGACCGCCTCAACGGCGTCGTCGCGGACGAGCGTGGAGTTGGCCCACTTCAGGGGCTCTTCGAGGGTGGCGGAGAACACCACCTTGGATGCCTGCGTGAGTTGGTCGACGGAGGCTTCTTCCTCCGGACGGAACTCGTCTTGGCCGGCGGGGATCTCGCCTGCGGCGAAGCCCGACATCAGGCGGTAGGTGTTCGCTCCCATCAGGTACGTGACCTCGGGCTGTTCACCGAGCCATGCGAGGTACTCCGGGCCCTCCAGGCCCCAGAACCCGGGCCAGCCCTCTCCCGAGGCGTAGCCGTCCAGAGAGGTGATGAAGTCGACGAGAAGCTCCGACATGACAGCGTCCTTTCGTGAGGTGTCACGAGCTTGGACCGGGCGGGAGCCGCGAACTCATCGGCCGTGCCGGGGAGCAACGAGAAAAGCCCATGACGCCTTGTTGCTGTCCGTCTGTCGTGCCTGGTCCAGGCTGCGCCGGAGCCGGGCCTGTTGCGGGGGGCGTGGACACGGGATGAGTCTCCGTCCAGCGTCCCAGGCCCGCCGACCTCCGCCACTCCGGGCGACGGCTGCCTCACCGGGCCGATGTGGCGTCGCGGCGTGACAATGAGAGACGGCGGCTGCTCAGGATCTGGGAGGCACCGTGAGTGATCTCGAGTTCGAACAGAAGCGGACGCTGTCGCGTGTCGAGGCGGCCGACCAGCTGGAGGCCGTGGCGGCCGCGCTCAGACGCGGTGGGCAGGCGGAGCTGGACATCGGCCCCGGCCGGCTGACGGTGCGCATCCCGGACGAGCTGCGCACCGAGCTTGAGGTCGAGCTGGAGGACGGCGAGATCGACCTGGAGATCGAGCTGTCCTGGCGGACGCCGCAGGCCGGCCGCGCGGCGGACGAGGACTGACGGGGGAGGGGACGAGGACTGACGGGGGAGGGCCGGAGGCGTTCCGTGATCCGATCCGTGAAGACGCTCAGCCGAGGATCCGGCGCTTCTGGGCCTGCATCTCCTCGTCGGTCAGGATTCCCTGGGCCTTGAGGTCGGCGAGCTGCTTGAGCTGGTCGATCTTGTTGGACATGTCGTCGCCGGTGGAGGACGGTGCCGCTGGCTGGGCCGGGGCGGGCGGTGGCGCGGCGGCCGGCTGTTCGTAAGAGGGCTGCCGCTGCTCCTGCTGTGCCCAGCGGCCGGCCTGACGCCTGGAGACACGGTTGGACACCGCTGTGGCAGTGCCTGAGATCACGGCGGTCCGTGCGACGCCTCGAAGAAGTCCCGGCATGGTGTGTCCTTGGTGTTGTACGCGGTCAGGAACGGGGATTCGGGGCTCCCAGGGGAGCCGGGAGGGGCCTGCGTCAGACCTTCACCGGTCAGCTCGACGGGGTGGTCTGCTCGAGGGCGTCCAGCGACGCGAGGAGGGCCTGCACCGGGATTCTGCCGCCGGCCACCATCTGGGCGCCGCCGCGTCGCAGCTCGCGGGCCAGCGGTGCGGCCCAGGTGTTCTCGTACACCAGGATCGCGGCCGAGGTGTCCGCCTCCAGTGCCGCGGCTGCGTCCTGGAGGTCGCTGTGGTCGAGGAGGCCTGAGGAGGCTCCTTCGAACACGGTCAGGTCGACCCCCTCGCCGATGTCCTGAAGCTCCAGCGCGGCCACCGAGCCGTCCGCTTCCTTACGGACGAACACCAGGTCGAGGATGCGGATGATGCCGCGGTCGACGAGGTCGAGGAGCAGGGGAAAACCCTGTCCCGTCATGCGGTTGCCGGGGAATTCGAGGACCAGGTAGTCGACAGGTCCCATGTCTTCCAGCTCTGTGTTCACGACCACTCCCCACAAGCGGATTCGGTCCATCGTGGCGTCCGGAGCAAGTGCACCTGGGCCGGCACGTCGGCGACCGCGAGGGTGACTCCTGTCAGCCCATTGCAGCATCGGGCGGGCGGCCCCGCACCTCATGCGGGGCCGGGGGCGGCATGACCGGGCTCAGGCCGTTGTCGGGTCCTTCGACGGCGGGGGAACCACGACGGCGAGGCCGTTCTGGCGAAGTCGCTCGCTTCCCCAAGCGCCGAGCGGGCGCAGTGCCTCGTTGAGCGCGGCACCTGCCTCCGTGAGTGAGTACTCGACCTTCGGCGGCACCTCTGCGTAGACCTCGCGGTGGATGAGCCCGTCCTCCTCCATCTGGCGAAGGTGCTGGGTGAGCATCTTCTCGCTCACTCCGGGGAGCGCTCGACGCAACTCGGCGAAGCGGCGGGTGCCGTGGGCATGCAACTCCCAGAGGATGAGGCCCTTCCACTTTCCGCTCACGACATCGAGTGCGGCATCGATTCCGCAGATGTAGGGACCTCGACGGGCAGGCATGGGCACCTCGTTCGGTTCGGTTGGGTGGGGGTACTTACCAATTGGTGTGTACCCCACTATTTAGTCGGTACTTCCGGGGGACGGTGGTGAAGGCGAAGCTGGTCGACAAGTGATCAAGGGATCTAGAGATCCAGAGATCAAACCCCAGCGTCTTCAAGGAGTTTCGCGCATGACCACTCGCTCACCTGTCACCGTGCTCGGTCTCGGGCCGATGGGCCAGGCAATGGCCCGCTCCCTCATGCGAGCCGGACACCCGGTCACGGTGTGGAACCGCACGCCAGGTCGCGCCGAGGAGGTGGTCGCGGCAGGGGCACAGCTCGCCGCCACCCCCGCGCAGGCCGTCGCCGCCGGTGACCTCAGCATCCTCAGCCTGACCGACTACCAGGCGATGTGGGACACCCTGGGCGGCGCGACGGCGTCTCTACGGGGGCGGACCTTGGTCAATCTCAGCTCCGACACCCCGGACCGCACCCGTGAGGCCGCGGTATGGGCGGCCGGCCACGGAGCGACGTTCCTGACCGGCGGTGTGATGGTGCCGGCCCCGATGGTCGGCACCGAGGCGGCGTACGCGTACTACAGCGGACCCCGTGAGGCGATGGACCGGCATCGGGAGACACTCGCCCGGATCGGGACGCCGCGCTATCTCGGCGAGGACCCCGGCCTGGCCCAGCTCATGTACCTGGCGCATCTCGACGTGTTCCTCACCACGCTGTCGTCGCTGACGCACGCCGTCGCGCTGCTGCAGTCGGAGGGCCTCAAGGCGAGCGACGTCTTCCCGGAGCTGATGCCGACGCTGGTCGGCATCCCGGCCATGCTGGAGGCGGGCCGGAATCCTGCCGCCCAGATCGACGCCGGTGAACACCCGGGCAACCTGAGCACCGCGACGATGATGGGAGCCACCGCCGACCACATCGTCGCGGCGAGTGAGCAGGCGGGCATCGATCTCGCCCTGCCTCGCGCGGTGCAGCGCCATTACGCCCGCGCGATCGCCGACGGGCACGGCGGCGACAACTGGACCCGCATCATCGACGGCATCCGCACACCGCACCCGGAGGCCTGAGCGCTGTCCTCGGCGGGGACCTTGCGTGCCGCCGAGTACAGCGGTGTCGAGACGGTCGCCGTGCCCGCGTTGATCAGGTCGGCGAGAACAAGTCCGACCGCCGCTTCATACGGCCATGACTCTTTCGTGGATGTCGGTCACGACCTTGCGGGCCGAGCTGAACGCGCCGTGCTGCCAGGCGATGACATGGCTGAGCCAGTCGCCGGCGAAGTAGACGTGCCCGGCCGGCTGGTTGAGCAGCTTGTACTCGGGACCGCTCTGCGAGGGCCAGCCCACCCAGCCCGCCTCGATGTGAGGCGTGCGATGCCAGGCCACGCTGAAGGAGTGATCGAGTTCGGTGCGGTACTTGTCACCGTGGATCTTCACACCCCGGCTCACCGCCCGCGCGACGCGCTCAGCGTGCGGCAGATCGCTGTAGGCGACGGCGCTGGCACCGAAGTTGTAGTAGCCGATGAGTGTGCCGCGGCGGCCCTGGTAGCCGTACGAGGGGTACCAGATGGTCGCCAGGTCCGTGTCGGTCGGCGTGATGCCGCCGTAGATGTGCTCGTCCGTCTCCCACCAGCGGCTGCGGTACTCGAGCCCCACCTTGCCGACAGGCGTCGGGGAGGCGTACTTCAGCGCGGCGGTGACGTTCGTGCCCAGGTTGTGCTTGAGGCGGGCCATGACCATCGGCGGCATGGCCGCGACGACGAAGTCGGCGCGCTGGGTGCGGTTGTGGCCGCCGGTGTCCTTGTACGTGACCTCGGCGCCGTCCGGCAGGTCCTTGACCTCCAGCACCGTGGCGCCATAGGTGATGCGGTGCCGGCCGATCGCCTTGGCCAGGGCGTACGGGATGGCGTCCATGCCGCCCACCGGCTGGAACATCAACATGGCCTGGTCGTAGCCGAATTCGAAGGCGAAGCGCTGCCCCACGCCGCTGGCCACGACATCCGACAACGTTGGCACCGGGCCGAGGACCGTGCCCTCCTCGAAGGCCGCGCCGGGTTCGACGGAGTAGCCTCGGCGGTCGCTGCCGGTGTAGGCGTAGCCGTCGGCCTTGCCTTTGATGGCGCCGAAGCTCTGCAGGAACGCGATCAGCCGTTCCTTGTCCTGCGCGGTGAGCCGTGCGTCAAGGGCGCCCTGGTTGGTGGCCTTGGCGAGCAGTTCGGAGAGGTAGCCGTAGACGTCGGCCTTCGCCGTGCGCCAGCGCATGGGCTTGCCCGCGAGGGCGGCGCTGTTCTCGTGGTAGATGTACGCGTTGGCGTTCTGGTTGGTGAACACCTGGAGTTCGACGCCGAGTTCGCGGCAGTACTCGAGGGTGACGTGGGACTGCGGCAGCCGGGCCGGGCCCGCGTTCATGTACTGGCCCTTGGTGAACGACGCCGTCTGCGTGCGGCCGTCGAGGTCGGTCAGCTCGGTGCCGCCGCGGACCGTCCAATTGCGGCCCCCGGGACGGTCGTTCGCCTCCAGGATGCGGCAGTCGTAACCGGCCTTGCCCAGCTCGTACGCCGTCGCCAGGCCGGCTATGCCGCCGCCGAGCACGAGCACCTTCTTGCCGCTGCGCCCGGTGAGCGCGAAGTCGCTTTGCCGGGGCGCCCGGTACTCGTCCGCCCGTACGTCGGGCACCGGGGCGAGCCCGAGTGCGCCCATCGTCGAGTACAGCACTCCGGCGCCGCCCGCGGCACCGACGGATCTCAGGAAGTCACGGCGGGACGCGGGGGATTGCTCTGGAGCCATCAATTCCTCCTCATCCGAACCCCGGCACGCGCGCCGCCCGGGGTGCGGTCGGTCGGTCAACCCGGTCACGTGGGGGGTGAGTTGCTGAGGGGACCGGAGGTGCGTCGCCATGAGCCTCCGTCAGGACTGTTACAGCGCCATGCCACTGACGTAACCGGTCCGAGCCGTGAGCCGCGGGCCGCGAGGAAGGAACGGGCACGCGTAATTCAGGTGCTCATCCAGGACTGCCGTATTACGGTGAACCCCGTTCAGGTGCGCAGGTTGCGGCTACTTCTCCTGCAAAGAGAGCAACGCGGGTTCGAATCCCGTCGCCGGCTTCCGGCCGGTGTCGTCCAGCGGCCCAGGACGCTTACGTCGCCGCCGCCGATCTTGATCTCTGAACACCACGGCGCAGGCCGCCCGTCACGGGGGAAACCGGCGGGCGGCTTTGTCGCGTCGGATGGTCGGGCGAGGGCGTCATGCTCGTGCAGTGCGTGCCACGGCTATCCCCGACTGGAGCGCGGCAACCGGATCGGATGCCTCATCGAGCTCGATGAGCACGGTGGCGGCGCCGGGAGTTCGCGCCATCTCTGCGGCCCATGCGGTGAAGTCCACGATGCCCGTGCCCAGTTGCGTCATGTAGGGCTGTTGCTGCGCGAAGACCGTCTCGTCGATGGTGAGTTCGACGTCGATCGGCCTGACCGCGTCCTTCCAGTGCGCCAGCGCGATGCGCTGGGAATGGCGGCGCGCGACGGCGACGGGGTCGCCTCCGCCGAGCGCGATGTGACAGGAGTCGGGGCAGAGCCAGACGTAGCGCGGGTCGGTCAGGGCCATGAACAGGTCGATGTCCCTCTCGTACCAGAGCGTGCTGTTGGACTCGGTGTGGAAGGCCAGGCGCACTCCGTACTGGGCGACGGCCTCTCCCACCACGTGGGCGATGCCGGCCATGCGGGTCATGTACGCGGCGTCGACGAAGAAAGGGGGACGCGTGCCGAACGTGGCCCGCATGGGCAGTCCGGCGACGAGAATGTCCGCCCCGACTTCGGCGAGGAAGGCCGCGCGTCGCTCGGCGTCGGCGACGATCGCGGGCAGATTCGAGCCGTCGCGCCAGTCGGGGCTTTCGCTCGCCGCGATGAAGGCACTCACGACGGACAGGCCGCGGGCCGCGAGGTCGCGGCGGAACGCCGGGGCGTCGCCGAAGGTCCGAAGGACCGAGTCGATGTCACCGGGCGCGAAAGTCAGCTCGATGCCGGTGACCCCGGCCTCGGTCAGCGCGTCCAGCACCCGTTCCCAGAACCGCTCGGGGTTCTTGGCGGCCCAGTCGCGGAAGGCGTCGGCGGAATCCAGCCCCCAGAACTCCGGGTGGTAGAAGGTGACGATGTCGGTGGCGAAGCGTGGTTGCGCGGCGTGCGTCTGCGGGGTCGGTCGGGTCACGCGGCACCTGCGCGGGCGTTGTAGACGACCGTGCCGTCGGCGTCGACGGCTTTGCGGTAGCCGCGGAACACGGCGAGCGCCTCCTCGCGGAGCACGTCCCCGGCGACCTCGATGCCGCGCGCCTGGAACTGCTCGGCCCAGTCCGCGCCGAGCGGGCCCTCGTCGAACGTGGTGATCTCCTCCAGTTCCGGGCCCTCGCCGGCGACCACCAGAGCGCGCACCCCGGACCACATCGTCGCGCCGTAGCACTGGACGCACGGACGCCAGTTCACGACGAGTTCGTGGGCCGGCATTCCGTCGCCGCCGAGGTCCCAGCCGCCCGCCGCCGTCTGGGCCAGTGAGAGCGCGACGACCTCGGCGTGCGCGCTGGAGACGCCGGAGGCGAGGACGACGTTCACGCCCGCCGAGACGATCCGGCCGGTGTCCCGCTCGGCGACGAGGGCCGCGAACGGACCGCCGTTGCCCTCACGCCAGTTGCGGTCGGCGAGTCGGTGGACGAGGCGCATCCGGTCGTCGCGGCCGGGGACGACGGCGGGCACGTCGGCGAGTTCGTCGTCGATCCACGCGGGCAGTGCCACGCGGTACTCCTTGGGGATGTCCAGCACGGGGTGGGGTTTCCTCTCAGTGAGCGGTGAGTCCGTGAGCGGTGAGTCCGGAAGTGGTGAGGCCATGAGCGGCGAGGGCGCGGGACCGTTCGACGACGGCGCGGGCGGCGCGAACGGCCGTCACCGCACCGGTCAGGGTGACGTTGGCCGCCATCGCGGTCGGGATGACGCCGTTCCCGGCGAGGTACAGGTTGTCGTACCCCCACACCCGGCCGTCCGGGCCGCACACGCTGGTGCCGTCGTCGGTGGTGCCTGACCGGACGGTGCCCGTCTGGTGCAGGGACGAGCCGGGTGGCAGTACGGCGCGTTCGGTGGCGGGATCGAACGGGCCGAACGCCTCGGCGAGTGACGCGACTTCGTCGAGTGCCCGCCGGATGAGTGCCCGGTCCGTGGCCGAGTAGTCGAACTCGATACCGATGCGTGGCATCCCGGCGAGGTCTGTTTCCGTCGGCGAGAACACGAGCCGGTTCTCCGGGCGCGACTCGACGGGGACGTACAGCGACAGGCCCACCGAGTGGGCCAGGGGGTGGCCGGCCTCGTCCACGTAGGTGCGGTTCATGATCTGGCCGTGGAACGGCTGGGCCGCTCCGTTGCGGGGCAGCCACAGCGAGTCCGTGCTGAACTCGCCGGGGCGCGGCAGGGGCAGGGCGCTCACGTCGAGGCCGAACCGGTCGAGGTCGAGCAGGACGCGGGCGGTGACGAAGGCGTGCTCGTTGAGGTACCGGCCCAGCGCTTCGGGCCGGATCCCGGAGGCGAACAGCAGCTGGGGGGTGCGCAGCGCGTCGGCGCAGACCACCACGGTGTCCGCGAGGAGTTCCGACTCGGCGCCGTCGGCTGTGCGGCGCAGGCGGACACCGGCGACCCGGCCGTCGTCGCGGACGATGAGCGATGTCGCGAGTGTTCCGGTCATGAGGGTGAATGCCGGGTCCCCGCCGGTCGCGATGGCGGTGAAGATCGTCCCTGGGCCGGTGCGCGGCATGGGGCCCGATGCCGTCGTAGTGACCGCCATGGGCATCGGCTGCGGGTGCCGGTCGTCCGGCCCGACACCGGCGTAGCGGCGGCGCAGGACGTCGAGGACCGTCCGGCCGACCTCGGTGGGGCCGATCGCGCGGGGCGTGACCGCGAGCAGCCGGCGGGCGGTGTCCAGGTCCGCCGCCCAGCGGTCCGGGTCACCGAAGTCGAACACCTCGTCCCCGGCGGGCCAGGGTGTCGCGGCGGTCCAGTGCACGCCCATGCCGCCCGCGTTCCACGCGAGCGCGGTCGCGGGCATCGCCTCGGCGGCGTGGCCGAAAGCGAGTGCGTGGAACATGCCGGGCGTCAGATCGGCCAGGTTCTCCGGGACGTCACGGACCACCTCGGCGCCCGTGTACATGCCTTGGATGCCGGTGGCGACCTGTTCGTTGTAGCGGGACCAGAGAACCGGGTCGTCGAGGTCGTGCAGGTGCAGGCCGGGGGTCTCACCGATCGCCGATCCGCCGTCGACCATGGTGAGGCGGAGCGTGGGATCGGCGTCGCGCAGCAGTCGGGCCACGACGGAGCCCATGATGCCGCTGCCCACGATGAGGACGCCGGTGCGGGGGGTGTCGGTCACGAGGAAACTCCATGGGGGACGCCACTGGGGCGGATGTGTGCGGGGGTCACGCGCGGGGGACCAGCGGGCCGAACAGTTCGGTGTCCATGCGGTCGAGGGCCAGCTTCACGGCGCCGATGAGCGCGGCGTCGTGTCCCAGACCGGTGGCACGCACCTCGACCGCGGGGGTGCGGGCGTCGCGCAGGGCCTCGCGCACCCGGGGCAGCAGTACGTCGGCCGCGTCCTCCAGGCCGCCGCCGAGCACGATGAGCGAGGGGGCGACGGTCCACGACAACGTGGTGAGGATCGACGCGATGTTCTCGACGAACTCGTCGACCTCCGCGAGTGCGCTCGGGTCGCCGGCCCGGGCCGCGTCGAAGCGGTCGAGCGCGACGCGCCGGAGGTCCGGTTCCGGGGAGGTCAGCCACGCCACGGGGCGGTCCTCGATCGGGCCGGTCGCTATCGACCGGGCCTCGACGATCTCACCCGCGGCGCCGTCGAGGCCGCGGTGCACGGTTCCGCGGATGAGGACGCCGAGGCCCGTCCGGTTCCCGAGCACCGCCCACACGAGGTTGTCGTGATCACCGCCGACGCCCCGCCAATGCTCCGCCAGCGCGCCGAGGTTGGCGTCGTTGTCCGCGAACCAGGGCATCCGGATCCGCCGCGCGAGCTGTTCGGGCAGGTGCACACCCTCCCAGCGCGTGGTGTGGACCAGGCGCCGTACGACTCCGTCGTCGTCGATCGCGCCGCCGTTCGCGACCGCGCCGGCGCGCAGCCGGTCCGTCGAGCCGCCCGCGTCGTCGAGCGCGTCGAGGACCAGTGCCGCGGCGTCGTCGAGGGTGGCGTGCGGATCCTGGTAGGCGCGCAGCCGCCGGTGCGCCCGGCCGAGGACGCGGCCGCGGACATCGGCGACGACCGCGGAGACGTCCGAGGTGGTGATGCACACGGCGGCCAACAGCGCGTTCTCGGCCCGTAGTTCATAACGGCGGGCGGGGCGCCCCGCGCAGCCGCTGGTCGGCACGCGCTCCAGCTCGGTCACCCAGCCTGCCGCGACGAGCGAGTCCAGGACGAGTTCGATGGTACGGCGGGAGAGGCCGACCTGGGCCGCGAGCGCCGTCAGGGTCGTCGGCCCGGCCGACACGGCCAGTGCGCGCAGGATGACCGAGGTGTTGACGCGTCGGACGGCGCTCTGGTTCATCCCGTTCATGCGGGAGGTGCCGTTCGTTCGGGTCATCGGCGCACCTCCGCCCGCTCGTACACGGCCCGCACCACGGGGTCGAACACGCCGGTGGTGTCGGCCGCGAGCGCTGCCCCGGGGCGGCCGTACTCGCGAGCCGGATCGCCGGGCCTCCCGGTCGCCCTGGCCCAGGCCGGCTCCCGGCCCACGACGAAACCGACCAGGTCGGAGTGCATGAGTGTGGCCAGCTCTGCGGACGGGTCGGGGCCCAGTGCCTCCGCGACGCCCGGTGCGTCGAGCACGTCGAAGAAGTACGGGATGTCGACGCAGTGGGTGGCCCCGCCGAGCACCGGAGAGGGCCACTCGAAGGAGTACAGCCAGCTGCCGGCGGCGGCGGTACGCCGGGCGGCCGCCACGCGCGGGCAGGCGGCGCGGAACAGGGTGTCGCTCACACGTGTGCCCACCGCGCGGGCGGCGGCGCGTTCGGCGGGGGCGACGTGGCTCGGGTGGGGGCTCTCAGGGGTGGCGCCACCGTCGAACTCGTCGCCTGTCGCGCCGAGCAGCACAGGTACGCGGTGCCCGTGCCGGGCGAGTCCGTCGGTGACGGCCCGGGGCAGGACGTCGTCGCCGACGAGCGGGCCGAGGACGAGCGCGCCGTCACCGGACTCGGTGCGCAGGTCGCCGACGGCCTGCTGGATGCGCCCCACCGTGCGGCTGCCGAATCCGGTGCGCGTCGACGGCACACCCAGGCTGCTCGCGAGCCGCTCCAGGACGTCGCGTGCGACCTCCTCGCCGACGTCGAAGAGGCCACCGGACACACTGACGGCGCGCTGGAAGCGACCGTCGGCCAGGGGCGACGAGAGCAGCGCGAGCACCGCCGCGCCCCCGGCCGACTGACCGGCGACGGTCACCCGGTCCGGGTCGCCGCCGAACGCGGCGATGTTCTCCCGCACCCAGTCCAGCGCGAGCAGCAGGTCGCGCAGGCCGAGGTTGGTGGGGACGCCGGCCAGCGGGGCGAATCCTTCGACGCCCAGCCGATAGCCCACGGCGACGCAGACGACCCCGTCGCGGGCGAACGCGCGGCCGTCGTACCACGGACTGGCCGGGCTCCCCGCCAGGAAGGCGCCGCCGTGGATCCACACCATGACCGGGAAGGGCGCGCGGTCGTCGGGCGCGGCCGGCGCGACGACGGAGAGGTTCAGCACGTCCTCGCCCGGGATCGACGGTTCCGGCACGGTGGTCGTCGGGAACAGCGGCACCTGCTGCGCGGTGGGGCCGTGCCGGGAGGCGTCGTACGGTTCCTCGAAGCGGCCGCGTCGCACCGGCGCCGCGAACCGGCGTGGGCCGGTGGGTGGTTCGGCGTAGGGGATGCCGAGGAAGCGCCGTGTCCGTCCGGTGCCACGGCCGACGACGGTTCCGGCGGGAGTGTGCACGGTGACCGGCTCGCCGGGCGCGTCGAGTGAGGTCGTCCGGTCGTGCGACGCGGTCACCGCATGCCCGTTCCGGCGATGCCCCGCACGAAGTGACGTTGCAGGAAGAGGAAGAGCACCAGCACGGGCAGCATCACCACGATCGCGCCGGCGAGCATCAGCCCGTAGTCGGTGACGTGCGCCGCGGCCTGACTGGTGGCGGCGAGGCCCACCGGCAGCGTGTAGCTGGACGTGCTCTGGGCGACGATGAGCGGCCAGATGAAGTTGTTCCACGAGAACAGGAACGACATGATCGTGACCGTCGCGACCGCGGGACCGGCCAGCGGAAGGAAGATCCGGAAGAAGATCCGGAACTCGCCCGCGCCGTCGATCCGGGCCGCCTCCAGCAGTTCGTCGGGGATCGACAGCGCGTACTGCCGCATGATGAAGACCGACAGCGGCAACGCCATGGCGGGCAGCGCGATACCGGTGAGGGTGTCCGCCAGACCCAGGTCCACGGTGATCACGAACTGGGGGACGAACACCGCGGTGAACGGCACCATCAGCGCGGCCATGACCGTGCCGAACGCGATCCGCTTGCCCGCGAAGTCGAGCTTCGCGAGCGCGTAACCGGCGGCCGAGGCGGCCACGATGTTGCCGATCACCACGATCGCGGCGACCACGATGCTGTTGACCAGGAACCGGCCGAAGCCCTCGGTGGCGAACAGCCGGGTGAAGTTGTCGAGGGTGACGTCGTGCGGAAGCCAGGCACCCGGATCGGAGCGGATCTCGTCGAGGCTGCGCAGCGATCCGCTGATCACCCAGAGGAACGGCAGCAGGGTGAGCAGGGCGCACAGCACCAGGGCGGCGTACAGCAAGGGCCGGGCGAGGGACCGGTGGCGCACGGCGATCCGGTCGGCGTCGGTCGTGCCGGCGCTCATCGACTCGGGCTTCTTCAACGTCGCTACGTCGGTCATGTGCGGGGCCTCAGCAGTCGGAACTGGACGACGCTCACCAGGCCTATGAGCAGGAGCGTCACGAAGGAAGCGGCCGAGGAGACCCCGAACTCGCCGGCGCCGAACTGGCGGTAGGTGTACAGCGCCACCGATTCGGTGGAGCCCAGCGGGCCGCCGTTGGTGAGCAGGTACGGCTCGTCGAACACCTGGAGGTAGAAGACGGTCAGCAGCACTGTCACCACGAGGGTGGTGGGCACCAGGAGGGGCAGGGTGATGTGCCTCAGCTGCCGCCACCGGCCGGCCCCGTCGATGGCGGCCGCCTCGTACACGTCCCGTGGAACCGCTTGGAGTCCGGCGAGGAACAACACCATCGCGTAGCCGAAGTTGCGCCAGATTCCGAGCAGGATGACCACGGGCATGGCGAGATCGGGGTCGTCCAGCCAGTTGGGTCCGGCGAAGCCGACGGCGCCGAACACCTCGTTGACGGTGCCGTTCGCGTGGAAGGCGTACTGCCAGATCAACGCGACCGCCACGATGTTCGTGACGACCGGTGCGAAGAAGACCGTACGGAACACGCCGCGCAGCCGCCGGATGCCGGAGTCAAGCGCGAGCGCCAGCGCCAGCCCGATCCCCATGGTCAGCGGCACTCCGACGGCCACGAACAGGCCCGTGTTGAGGAGGTCCCGCAGGAAGCTGTCGTCCCGGAACAGCCGCAGGTAGTTGTCGAAGCCGACGAGGTCGACGGCGAAGGGATGACGCAGATCCATGCCCCGCAGGTCGGTCAGGCTGAACCCGAGCGCGGCGACGGTGGGAACCGCCGTGTACAGCAGGAACACGAGGGTGAACGGTGCGAGGAACAGCCACGCCACAGCCGTACGGCGGGCACCCCGGGGCCGCCGGTCCTTGCGGGGCGATGCCGGAACAACGGAGGTCATCGGGGAGTCACTCCGTACCCGAGCCGAGGCTCTCGGCGTACGCCTGAACCTTCGCGGCCGCCTTCTCGGCGCTCTGGGTGCCCTTGGCCACGCCCTCCATCTCCTTGCCCAGCCGGGTCGCGACCTGCTGCCAGGTGCTCACCTGCGGGAAGGCCCGGGTGGTCTTCATCTGCGTGAGAAAGGCGTCCAGCAGCGGCTGGTCGGCGATGGCCGGGTCGTCCCAGGCGGACACGACGGCCGGCAGCGAGCTGTACGCCTTGTACTGCGCGACCTGGGTGCTCGGCGTCGCGAGGTGCCGGACGAGCTTCCACGAAGCGTCCGCGTTGCCGCTGCTCGCGAGGACACCCCAGGTGCCTCCGCCGGCGAAGGACGTGCTGCCCGACGACCCGGCCGGCAGCGGTGCGGTGGCGACGTGGGACGTCGTCCAGCCGGTCTTCTTCGCGGCCGTGTCGAGCTGGCCGACGACCCACGGGCCGGTGATCATGCAGGCGGTCCTGCCGGAGACGAAGTACGGCTGGGCGTCGAGGAACGTGGGCCCGCTCGGGTCGGCGGTGCCGGAGGTGAAGAACGACGCGTTGAACTTGAGCGCGTCTACCGTCGCCGGAGTGTCGAGCGTCCACTTGCCGTCGGCGGAACGCAGCGAGCCACCGGCCTGCCAGGCGTACATCGCGACGTCCTGGCCGTTGAAGATGTCCCAGCCGATGTCGGCCCCGAGGCCGTGCGCGGCGCCCGCGTCCTGGAGCGCCTTCAGGAACGGCACCGTCGCGGCCCAGGTGGTCGGCGCCTTCACGCCCGCCTTCTCGGCGAGGTCGGAGCGGTAGACGAGCGCGTAGGTGTACGCGTACCAGGGCACGGTGTAGGCGACGTCCTTGACGACGCCGGCGTCCCAGAGGCTCTTGAAGAAGCTGTCCGGTTCGACGAGGCCGTCCGGAACGGGCCGGAGGATCGACGGATCGAGGAACTGCGCCTGCGCCTCGGGGAAGAACTGGGCCAGGTCGGGTCCCTTGCCCGCGGCGATCGCCGACTGGAGCTTGGTGTAGTACTCGGCGTTCGGGATCAGCGTGAACTTCACGTCGAGGTCGGGGTTCGCGGCCTTGAACGGCTTGATGACCTTCGCGAGCACGTCGGCATCGCCCTGGGGGGCCCAGACCTTGACGGTGCCTTTGGCCGGGGAGCTGTCGACGGGCTTGGCGGAGGCGGTCGCAGCGGTGTCGTCGCCGCGTCCGCAGCCGGCCAGGGCGAGGGTACCGAGGACGGCCATGCCGCTGGTCAGCTGGAGGGCGCTGCGTCTGGACATGTTGGACACTCTGGGCTCCTGCCTCACGAAGGTGCTGAGGGGCTCGCCCGGCCTGGGGGCGGTCGGTGCGGCTGACAGTGACGGTAGGAAGGGGGTGTTTCGGCCGCATGGCCGGAACCGGCCTCGATAATTTCGGAACTTGTAGCGAAATCCGTCGTCATCCTGGTGGGCACGCAAACCGGAGGCGGTACGACACAGGTGTGTCGTACCGCCTCCGCCGTGAGGCTGGTGCCTCATGTCATGACCGCGTGCAGCCCTCCGTCGACATGCAGGATCTCGCCGGTGGTGGCCGGCAGCCAGTCCGACAGGAGCACCGCGCAGGCCTTCGCCGTCGGCTCCGGGTCGTGGACGTCCCAGGCGAGCGGCGGGCGGGTTCGCCAGATCTGCTCCATGCGATCCACGCCGGGGATCGAACGCGCGGCCAGGGTGCGGACCATGCCCGCGGCGACCAGATTGACGCGGATGCGGCGTTCGCCGAGGTACAGGGCCAGGTAGCGGGTGACGGACTCGAGTGCGGCCTTGGAGACGCCCATCCAGTCGTAGCCGGGCCAGGCCAGCGCCGCGTCGAAGTCGAGGCCCACCACGGACGAGCCTTCCTCCATCAGCGGAAGGCACGCCGTGACCAGGGCCTTGAGGGAGTACGCCGACACCTCCAGCGCCGTCGCCGCGTCCGGCCACGAGGTGTCGAGGAAGGCGCCGCCGAGCGCGGACCGGGGGGCGAACGCGATCGAGTGCACGACGCCGTCGAGACCGCCCAGGTGGCCGGCGACCGCGTCCCGCAGCGTGTCGAGATCCCCGCGCTCGGTGACGTCGAGACGGAGCACGGGCGCGGGCATCGGCAGCCGCTCCGCCATCGCCTCCGTGATGGGCAGGGCCCGCCCGAAGGAGGTCAGCACCACTCTGGCACCCTCCTGCTGGGCGATCCGCGCCACGTGGAAGGCGATCGAGGTGTCGGAGAGCACCCCGGTGACCAGCAGCCGCTTCCCGGCGAGCAGCCCGCCCGTCGGCCGGGCGGCCCCGGTCGACGGGTCGGCGCCGTCCTCGGCCCTGGTGTCCGGTGCCGCCGTGCTCATACGCCCATCCCGAGACCGCCGCTGACGGGGATGAACGCGCCGGTGATGTACGACGCGTCCGCACTGGCGAGGAAGCGCACCACGTTCGCCACCTCCTCGGGAGTGCCGGGGCGGCCGAGCGCCGTCATGGAGAGGTACTCGGCACGCCGCTTCGGGCTGACGGCCGCCACCATGTCGGTGTCGATGAACCCGGGCGCCACCACATTGGCCGTGATGCCGCGCCGCCCCAGCTCCCGGGCGAGCGAGCGGGCCAGGCCGGTGAGACCCGTCTTGGAGGCCGCGTAGTTGGCCTGCCCCGGGGAGCCGAGCATTCCGGAGAAGGACGAGATGAACACGAGCCGGCCCCATCGGCCTTCCAGCATCCCGGGGACGGCGCGCCGCGCCGACCGGAACGCGCCCACCAGATTGGTGTCGAGGAGTTCCAGGAAATCCTCGTCGCTGGTCTGGAGGGCGAGCTTGTCCCGCATGATCCCGGCGTTCGCCACCAGGACCTGCACGGGACCGTGCTCGGCCTCGATCTTCTCGTACGCGGTGTCCAGCGACCCGGCATCGGTGACGTCGCAGCGCACGCCGAAGAAGCCCTCGGGAGGCTCGCCCGACCGGTGTCCGACGGCGACCCGGTCGCCCTGCGCGGCGAAGGCGCGGGCGATGGCGAGACCGATGCCGCGGTTGGCCCCGGTGACGAAGACGGACCGGCCTTCGGTCATCGTGTGCCTGCTTTCTGGAGGACGAGGACGGCGTTCTGCCCGCCGAACCCGAAGGAATGGCTCGTCGCGGTCTCGACGCGCTGCTCACGCGGTGCGCCGCTGACGACGTCGAGGTCGATCTGGGGGTCGAGCTTGTCGAGGTTGGCGGTGGGCGGCACCAGACCGTGCTCGACGGTCAGGGCCGTGTACGCCACCTCGATGGCGCCCGCGGCACCGAGCGCGTGCCCCGTGACGCCCTTGGTGGAGGTCACCGACGGCCGGCCGACCAGGACCCGGTTGATCAGCTGGGACTCCATCAGGTCGTTCAACTTGGTCGAGGTGCCATGGGCGTTGACGTGGTCGACGGCCTCGGGGGCGACGTCCGCGTCGGCGAGCGCCGAGCGTAGGGCGCGTTCCACGCCCGCGCCCGCCGGGTCCGGCGCGGAGGCATGATGCCCGTCGGCGCTGGCCCCGAAGCCCGCGACCAGCGCACGGACCGTGCCGCCTCGCGCTGTCGCGTCCCGCTCGCGCTCCAGGACCAGCACGGCAGCCGCCTCCGCGGCCACGAAGCCGCCGCGGTCCGCGTCGAAGGGGCGCGACGCTCCCGCCGGGTCCTCGGTCCGCCGCGACAGTGCGCCCATGCGGTGGTAGGCGGCCATCGGGGTGGGGCTGAGCGGTGCCTCGGAGGCACCGGCGAGCACGATGTCGCACATGCCGGACTGCAACATCTGCCGTGCGGTGCCGATCGCCGTGACGCCGGAGGCGCAGGCCGTGGCCACCACGAGGTTCGGGCCGAGCGCCCGGCAGTGCATGGCGAGGTATCCGGAGATCATGTTGACCGGCCAGTTCACCATCACCAGCGGTGAGACCTGGTCGGGGCCCTCCCGGTGGTACGCGGTGTGGGCGTCCTCGTAGGAGGCGGTGCCGCCCAGCGCGTTGCCCATGACCACGCCGACCCGGGCGCCGTCCCACCGGTCCGGGTCGAGGCCGGCGTCGGACAGGGCTTCCTGGGCGGCCACCAGGGCGAGTTGGCTGACCCGGTCCAGGCGCCAGGCGGTGGAGCGGCCGAGCAGGGCGTTGGCGTCGAAGCCGGGAACCCGGCAGGAGATGTCCACCGGGAGTCCGGCGAGCGCCGGGTCCCGCTGTGCGGTGGGGCGGCCCGACAGCAGCCGCTCCCAGTTCGCCGTCACCCCGATGCCGGCCGGGGTGACGAGTCCGATGCCCGTGATCGCGACGGGTGCGTCCCGTCCGGCGAGCTCGGCCATCAGGCGTTCCCCGCCGCCGTGTTCACCAGCTCGAAGAGGTCCGAGACGGTGCCGCTGCTGTTGAGGTCCTCGGTCGGTATCACCACACCGAGCTGCTTCTGCAGGGTCAGCGCGACCTCGATGAGCGCGAGCGAGTCCAGTTCGATGTCCTCGAGAACGGTGTCGGGCTTGATGTCGTCGCGCAGGACGCCGAACTTCTCTTCCAGGACCTGGGAGAGGATCTCGAAGGTGGGGGGCACGAAGGTGCTCATGGTGAAGGTGCCTTTCGGGTGGGGGCACCCGGCTCGGGCGGGCCGGGGTGAGGGTGTGAACGTGCTGGTGTGACGGGGGCGTTGACTGCTCCCGGTGTCGATGTGCTGGCGTGACGGGGGCGTTGACCGCTCCCGGTGTCGACGTGCTGGTGCGACCGGGGCGTTGACCGCGTCCGATGTCGACGTGCCGTCGGCTACGCGGACTTCAGCGCGGGCCAGGTCAGTGCCGTGGCTCCCCAGGTGGCGCCGCCTCCGAAGGCGGCCAGGACGACACGGGCGCCGGGGGTGAGCTCTCCGGTCTCGTGTGCGTGGGCCAGGGCGAGCGGGATGGAGGCCGCCGCCGTGTTGCCGACCCGGTCCAGATGGATCACCAGCCGCTCCACGGGGATGTCCAGCTGCTCCGCGACAGCGTGCAGGATGCGCAGGTTGGCCTGGTGGCCGACCAGCCGGTCGACGTCGTCCGGCTGCCATCCGGTGTGGGCGAGGGCGGCGCGTGCCGATTCGGTCATCCGGGTCACCGCGTGCCCGAACACCTCCCGGCCGCGCATGGAGAAGTAACGGTCGGCCGGATCGGCGTCGGGATGCGGGCGGGGTTGCTCGGAGCCGCCGGCCCGCACCGTGATCAGGTCGGCGAGCGAACCGTCGCTGCCGAGCACGATCCGGCCGAGGGCGCCGGGCTCACCGGGCTCACCGGCGCGCAGTACCACGGCGCCCGCACCGTCGCCGAACACGACGGCGCTGGAGCGGTCCTGCGGGTCGATGAGGGTGCTGAAGGCCTCGGCGCCGATGACGAGGACCTGTTCGGCGGCCCCGGACGCGATCATTCCGGCGGCGGTGGTGAGTGCGTAGAGGAAGCCCGTGCAGACGGCGGAGACGTCGAAGGCCGGGCGTCCGGTGAGGCCGAGGCGGCGGGCCACCTCGGGGGCGGTGGCCGGACAGGGGCGGTCGGGCGTGGTGGTGGCGAGCACCACCGCGTCGACGTCCGCGGTGCCCGCCGACTGGAGGGCCCGCGCCCCGGCCTCGGCGGCGAGGAGGGAGGTGGGCATGCCGGCGGAGACGAAGTGCCGGGTACGGATGCCGGTGCGGGTGCGGATCCATTCGTCGGAGGTGTCCATACGGGCGGCGAGGTCGTCGTTGCCGACCATGTCGGGCGGCAGCCAGGCGCCGATGCCGCTGATGACGGCCGCGGTCACGGGCGGCCTCCCGGGGCGACGACGGCCGGGCCGGTGCTTGCCGCGCCCGCGGTGATCAGCGCCTCGACCCTCGCCGTGACGTCCGCGGCGTCGGTGAAGAGCACGGCGTGCCAGCCGGCCTGCGCGGCGCCCGCGCAGTTGACCGCGAGATCGTCGACGAGCACACACTGCTCGCCGGGCACCCCGGCCCGCTCGGCGGCCCTGCGGAAGATCTCCTGCTCGGGCTTGCGGCAGCCGGACTCGTACGACAGCACCACCGCGTCGAAGAGTCCCTCGGGCGGCACGGCCAGCCGCCAATGCCGGTCCCAGGCGGGCGGCATGTTGGACAGCAGCCCGACGAACACTCCCTGCCGGCGCAGCCGGTGCAGGGTGTCCAGCCAGGGCTGGTTGACCGCGCGGTCGGCGAACCAGCGGGCGGGGTAGTCGCTGAGGTCGACGTGGATGCCGCTGTGCGTCGCGAGTACCTCCTCCATCCGGCGTTCCCAGGTCTCCTGGGTGAGCAGCGGGGTGTCGAGGGGTGCCATGACGTCGTCACCGGCCCCGCAGTCGCGGGCCACCTGACGCATCGCGGCGAGGAGCGTGGCCGAGGGCACTCCGAGCCGGGCGCAGAAGGGCTCCAGCGTCTCGGCCACCGGCGGGGTCAGCACGCCGCCGTAGTCGGTCCAGACCGCGCGCACCGGCCCGGTCGAGGGCGCCATCAGTGCTCCTCCGCGATGCCGACGGCGATCTCGCTGACGACGATGCCGTCCTGCCGGAAGCGCACGGCGACCTCGTCGCAGCTGTGGCGCACGGCGGCGACCCGGACCGGGGCGTCGAGTTCGGCGAACCGGGCGAACCTCGACCGGTAGCCGGTGATCCGCACGCCGGTGCCCGCCGCGAGGAGCGCGGCCTGCCGGGCGGCCTCCATGAGGATCATCGCCGTGTAGTGGTCCTGCGGGTGATCGAAGTGCGTACGGTGCCCGGACGGCACCGCCACCACGGCGGACACCCCGCCGGCCACGTGGCGGGCGTCGGCGAGTGCCACGTTGGCGGGATCGCGGCGGGCCACGTCGGCGGGCGGCACGGGGGTGCCGGGCGGCACGGCGGGCAGCGCATCGGACAGCGGGGGCGCCGACCTGCGGTGGTAGCGGCGGACGAGCTCCGCCTCCTCCGCGGGCGAGTAGCGGGCGGAGATGTCGCAGCGGCCGAGGAACGTGTCACCGAGCGAGAGCTCCATGACGTACCGTGCGGCCCGTACCGTCCCGGAGCGGACCTGGCTGCGGGTGACCGCGGCCTTGATGTCCAGCTCGCGGGGCCGGTCATGGGGCGGGAGCGGGGTGTCGCCGGTGAGGGCGAGCGTCCATTCGGTGACGTGGAAGGCGCTGTCCCTGGCGACGTCGAGGCCGCGGTGGGCGATGCAGGTGGCGAACTGCCGGCAGCACTCCAGCAGGAGCATGCTGTCGGGGCGGTCGGCGGCCGGGCCTGTGTGGTCGCCGAAGTAGTAGTGTGCGGGCGGCAGTTGGGCCGCTGCCAGGTAGGTGTCCGCGGACCGGTCGGCGTAGTCGGTGAGGAAGACCTCGCTGACCGCCCAGCGGTGGACGTCCGCGCGGTCGACCGTGCGTCGGTAGGAGAGGGTCGGAGCGGCGGTGGCCGCGTCCGGGGCGAGGGCGCTCTGGGGGAGGGGCATCGTGTGCTGCTCCTTGGGCAGTGGCCGGGCTCGTGGCTCACATTCTTCGAACGCCGGACAGCCGTCAGCCAGAGCGTTCTGCCACCTGTGCGGCTCATACCCTTGAAATCGGTACCAGTTACCCGGGGGTGAAACGCCCGCTCCGCCCTGCTTTGCGCCCGTTGACAGATCCCCGCGTCCTGTCGACGACACCTCGGCGGCGGGACAGACGGCTGCCGGCGACCGGAGCCGCCACCGGAAGTCACGTCAGGGTGGTGCAGGGCTCAGGGGTATCACACCCACCACGCCCCACCCTTTGATTTCGTGCACGATGGTCATCCGGCGTGCACCGGCCCCATGAGCCGACGGAGCGCCTTCTTCTCCCTCACCCCACACCCGTACACCCCTACCCCGCACGCCCGTTCCCCCGAACGCAGGAGGTGTGACGCTCACCGTGGACAGCGAAGCACTGGTCGTCGGCGCAGGGCCGACCGGCCTGATGATGGCCACCGAGCTGCTCCGCCGCGGGATCGACACCAGAATCGTCGATCGCGCGGCCCGAAGGAACCCCCATGCAAAGGCGATTGTCCTCCAGCCGCGCGCGCTGGAGGTGATGGCCCGCCTCGGCCTGGAAGAACGCATCCGCGACGCGGCCCTGCCGCTCGTCGCCGCCAACTACTACACCCGCGGCCGCCGCGTCGCCCGTATCAACTTCCGCGGCCTGAAGGGCAGTCGCTTCGGCACCCCCCTCTCCCTCCCGCAGAACGAGACCGAGGGACTGCTGCTCGAAGCGCTGCACGAAGCGGGCGGCCGGGTCGAGTACGGACACCGGCTGACAGGCCTGACGCAGGACGCCGACAGCGTGGCGGCCGACCTGTCGGGGACCGCCCACCGCACGGGCCGGCTGCTCGGCTGCGACGGTGCCTACAGCGCGGTCCGCGAGCAGCTCGGTGTCGCTTTCACGGGGCCGACCTACCCCCAGTCGTTCGTCCTCGTCGACGGGGAGTGGGAGACCCCGCTCGCCCCTGCCGAGGCGCACTACTTCATGGGCCCCGCGGGCGTGCTGGTCGTCGTCGGTCTCCCCGGTGGCCTCATACGTGTCTTCGGCAGCGCCCCCGAGGGCGCCGGCGAGGAGAACGTCGAGGAGACCGTCCGGGCGATCGCCGCCGAGCGCAGCCCGGTCCCGCTGCGGCTGGCCTCCGTCGCCGGCGCGGGGCACTTCCGGGTGCACCGCAAGATGGCCGACCGGTTCCGCCAGGGGCGGGTGCTGCTGGCGGGCGACGCCGCGCATGTGCACAGCCCGGCGGGCGGGCAGGGTCTGAACACCAGCATCCAGGACGCGCACGAAGCGGCCTGGCGCCTCGCCGACGTGATCCGCGGCCGGCTGCCGGAGACCGCGCTCGGGGCGTGGGAGCGCGAGCGCATGCATGTCGCGCGAGCCGTGGTCACCGACACCGACCGGCAGACCCGGCTGTGGACCTGGGGCGGCTGGCGCGAGCGGGCCCGCGACCTCGCGGCGTCGGCCGCCGAGCGCAGCGGTGTCCTCGACCGTGTCCTGCCGTCCCGCTTCGCGCAGATGGACCTGCGCTATCCCGCCGAGGGCCCCGCACTCGGGCCCCTCGGCCCCGGAACGCGGCTGCCGGACATCCCCCTTCCGTCCGGCGGCCGCACCCACGACCTGCTGCGCGAAGGGCGGCACGCGCTGCTCGTCCTCGCGGGGCACACCCCCTTCGCCGAGCGGGACGTACCCGTCTGCGCGCATCTGGACGCGCGGACCGCGCGCGCCCTGGGCGTACGCCGCCCGGGAGCCGTGCTCGTACGTCCCGACGGCGTCGTCGCCGCGGCCGCCGCCCTCGCCGACCCCACCGCCCTGCGTCGTCTCGAACAGCTCCTGCCCGCCCGCCAGGGCGGCTCCGGGACCACCACCTCGACCCATCACCCGTAGCCCACGAGGAGAAGGCATGACCACCACCACACCGCACATCCTCGGCCGCGTTTTGCTCGGCGGCCGCCTTGAGGTGTCCGCGATCGGCCTCGGCTGCATGGGCATGGCCGAGTTCTACGGCGACCGCGACGAAGCCGAGTCGATCCGCACCATCCATGCAGCCCTGGACCGGGGCATGGACTTCCTCGACACGGCGGACATGTACGGCGCCGGCCTGAGCGAGGAGATCGTCGGCCGCGCGCTGGCCGGCGGCCGGCGCGACCGGGTCACGCTCGCCACCAAATGCGGTCTGATCAGGACCCCCGACGGCGTACGGGTCGACGGCAGCCCTCGGCACATCGCCCAGGCCATCGATGCCAGCCTCAAGCGCCTGGGCACCGACCACATCGACCTGTACTACCTGCACCGGGTCGACCCGCAGGTGCCCGTGGAGGAGTCGGTCGGCGCCATGGCGCAGCTCGTCGCCGCCGGGAAGGTCCGGCACCTGGGGCTCTCCGAGGCCGGTTCCAAGACGATCCGCGCCGCGCACGCCGTGCACCCCATCACGGCGGTACAGACGGAGTACTCCCTCGCCAGCCGCAACCCCGAGCGCTCGGTGCTGCCCACGGTCAGGGAACTCGGCATCGGCTTCGTCGCCTACAGCCCCTTCAGCCGCGGGCTGCTGTCCGGCGAGCTCTCCGGGGCCGAGCTGGCCCCGGACGACATGCGGCGCGGTCTGCCCCGGTTCTCCGAGGACAACCTCGACGTCAACCAGCGGCTGGTCGCCAGGATCGGCGAGCTGGCGTCCCGACTGGGCTGCTCCCCGGCGCAGTTCGCGCTCGCGTGGCTGGTCGCGCAGGGGGTCGTACCGATCCCGGGGGCTCAGAAGCGCACGCACATGAACGAGAACGCCTCCGCCGGAGCCGTCACCCCGACCCCCGAAGTGCTGCGGGAGGCCGACGAGATCGCGCCGCCCGGTGCCTTCGCCGGCGAGCGGTTCCCCGAGCACCTGCTCGCCATGGTCCAGGAGGACTGAGAACACGAGGAAGGGGCCCGGTGCGATCGGCGCACCGGGCCCCTTCCTCGTGTCCGTCGTCCGTCACCAGGACGTGCCGCCCGCCCGTTCCGCGGGCGCGATGAGCTGGTCGGTGAGGGAGGTGAGCCGCTGCTGAATGTCGGCGCTGTAGGCGAGACGGTGAGCCTTGGCCCGCCGGCTCTCGTTGTAGTACTGGCCGCTCGCGCCCCGTGCGCCCTCGTCGAGGGCGTGCAGTACGGCCGCTGTTCCCTCGGCCACCGAGGACCAGGGGCGCACCCCGGCCTCCAGGACCATCGTGGTGTCCATGTAGTTCGCGGGGTGCACGCAGTTGACCCCGATGCCGTCGCGGGCGTACTCCTCCGCGATGGTGAACGTGAAGGCGGCCAGTGCGAACTTGCTGCGGGTGTACGCCTCCATGCCGTCGTAGCGCCGGGTGAACTGGACGTCGTCCGGGTCGACGGGGCTCTGCCCGATCGAACCGATGTTGAGCACCTGGGCCGTACCCGCCGCCCGCAGGGGTGAGCGCAGCGCGCGGGTGAGGACCACCGGCGCCAGGTAATTGACGGCCAACCGCAGTTCGTAGCCGTCCCGGCTCAGTTCGCGGCGGCGTGCGTCACGCCCCGCGCCCACGCCCGCGTTGTTGACGAGCAGTCCCAGCGAGGGGTGGTCGGCGGCCACCCGCCGGCCCAGTTCGGCGGCCTCCTCCAGCGAGGCGAGGTCCGCGACGTACGGATGGGCCGTGCCGCCCGCCGCGCGCAGCTCGTCGACGACGGTGGCGCACTTGTTCTCGTCCCTGCCGTGCACCAGAACGGTCCAGCCCCGGTCGGCGAGGGCCCGCGCGAGGCTCCGGCCGAGACCGGAGGTGGCCCCGGTGACCAGGGCGGGGGCGCTCGGCGGCAGCTGTCGTGCTGAGCGCTCGTGTCGGCTCATGAGTTCGGTCCTTCCTCCGGCGCGCTGGGCGTACGGAGTTCGATGGCGACCATGACGAGAGTCCGGTCGGAAAGGTTGTGGACGTAGTGCCGCATGGGCAGGTGTTCGCCGCGGTTGTGCACGACCTGTCCGGTCTCCAGCGACACCGCTTTGATCAACTCGCCGTTCTCGTCCAGGGATTCACCGTGCGCCCCGGAGAGCACGACGGTCACCCAGGGGTGGCGGTGGGTGTGGGCGGGCCGCTGCTCGCCGGGGGGCACGGTCTCCACCCAGCACTTGACGTGCTCGTCGTCGATGAGCAGCTCGGCCCCCAGCTCCTCCCAGGGCTCAAGCGGCATCCCGCGCCTCCGTCCGCGCGTCGGCGGGGCGGGGCGCGGCGATCCGCGAGAGCAGCCGCCGGGGGTTGTCGACCAGCAGGGTGCGCACGGTCCCCTCGTCGACGCCCGGCTCTTTGAGCAGGAGGGGCAGGACGCGCTCGAAGAGATGCACGTAGCTCCAGCCCGGGTAGGTGCGTTCGCGCTGCTCGACCGTCAGGTAGTCGATGTGCACGGGGTGATCCTGCGAGACGAGCAACTGGGCCGTGTGGCCCGCCCGGACGAGCGCGGCCAGGGTGGCGTTGCGCTGCTCGTCGGGGGCGAACGGGGTCATGCCGTAGCGGTCGTAGCCGAGGACGCAGCCGGTGTCCGCGAGGGCGCGCAGGCCGTTGAGGTCGGCCGAGTCCCCGGCATGCGCGACGACCACGGAACCCGCCGCGACGCCCTCCTTCTCCAGGAGCCGCACCAGGTGGACGCCGTTGCCCTCGAACGGGTCGCAGTGCACCACCACGGGTACGCCGGTGTGCCGGTGCACCTCGGCGACGACGGCGGCCATCCGGTGCGCCGACGCGTCCGGCGGGGTGCGCTCGCAGGCGAACTTCACCAGGCCCGCCCGGACTCCGCTATCCGCGATGCCGGTGGTGACGTCCCGCAGCAGCAGCTCGATCAGCGGGTCCTCCGCCTCGATGGCGGCGCCGGGGCCCCGGAAGCGGGCGAAGAGCGGTATGCCGTCGACGCTGTAGACACCGGTGGCGAGCACGATGTTCACCGCGGTGCGCTCGGCGACCGCACGCACCAGGTTGATGTCGCGGCCCTGTCCGAGCACCGTCATGTCCACCAGGGTCCGCACCCCGGCCGCGTAGGCCTCCTCCAATTGGCGCACGGCCTCGCGCACTCCGGCCTCACGGTCCCACAAGTGGGGGAAATTCGACTGGAATTCGGAACTCAGCACGAACAGATGCTCGTGCGCGAGCGTGACACCCAGGTCCGCCGCGGCGACCGGCCCGCGCACCGTCGGTACCGGGTCGTGCGGGAGGGGACTTTCCATACGCACAGACAACCGCCTCGGAATATCGGAACAACCGGAAGGGCGCCGGGCAGGTCGATGCACCCGACAGCAATCCATGGTGGCCCGCTCGCGAAGGCCTAACCAGGTGGTGTTCCAACTAGCATGAAACTTCGTCTCCCTGCCTCTGGCGTCGGCTGACAGCCTCGTTTCAGGCCGGGCGGTCATCTCCGCCGGCCGCTACGCATCCCGTTCGCTCGTCACCAGGAGACAGCCTTGTCCACTTCCCCCTCTTCCCTTTCCGGTGCCCGTGTCGTGGTGATCGGCGGCTCGTCCGGCATCGGCAAGGCGGTGGCCCGGCAGGCCGCCGCCGCGGGCGCGCAGGTTGTCGTCGGCTCCCGCTCCCAGGACAAGCTGGAGCAGACCGCCAAGGAGATCGACGGCATCACCACCGGTGTCGTGGACGTGACCGACGAGGAGAGCGTCGCCGCCTTCTTCGCGGGCATCGACTCCCTCGACCACCTCGTCGTCTGCCCCGGCGACATGGCCGTCGGCTCCGTCTACGACGTGTCCCTCGACTCGGTGCGCGCCGCCCTCGACACCAAGATCGTCGGTCAGCTGCTGAGCGTCCGGCACGCCGGCAAGAAGATCTCGGGCCAGGGTTCGATCGTGCTGATCGCCGGTGCGGCCGGCTTCAAGTCGTACGCCGACATGAGCGCGACCGCCGCCGCCAACGCGGGCATCGGCGGCATGGGCCGCTCCCTCGCCGTGGAACTCGCCCCGGTGCGCGTCAACGTCGTCGTCGGCGGTCTGATCGACACCCCGCTGTGGTCCTTCCTGCCCGAGGACGCCCGCGCGGGCCTCTTCGAGCAGACCGCGCAGAGCACCCCGGTGGGCCGCGTCGGACAGCCCGACGACGTCGCGGCGACGGTGCTGCACCTGCTGGAGAACACCTTCGTGACCGGCGCGGTGCTGCACGTCGACGGCGGCGGCACGCTGTGAGCGAGGCGGCGCACGGCGGCGCGACGGGCCTGGCAGGGCCCGTCGCGCCGCCGCGGCCGCCGGTCGGCCGGATCACCGTGCTGCTGCTCGCGGCCGCGTGCGGTCTGTGCGTGGCCAACCTCTACTACCTCCAGCCGATCCTGCCCGAGCTCGCGGCCTCGCTGCACCGCACGCCCGGCTCGCTCACCTCGTCCGTGTCGGCCACTCAGTTCGGTTACGCCCTCGGCCTGTTCGCGTTGGTACCGCTGGGCGACGCCGTCGACCGCAGACGGCTGCTCACCGCTCTGGTGGCCACGGCGGCCGCGGTGCTCGCGGTGATTCCCTGCGCCGACGGCGGGCTCCTCGTGGGCCTGTTCTTCCTGCTCGGCCTGGTGAGCGTCGCCGCCATGGTGATCGTTCCGCAGGCCGCGGGCATGGCACCGCCGGAGCGGCGCGGGCAGGTGGTGGGCACCGTGATGACCGGTGTCATCCTCGGCGCGCTGCTGTGCCGGACCTTCGCCGGCGTGGTGGCCGAACTCGTGGACTGGCGGGCCGTGTTCTGGGGGGCGTCGGCCCTGATGCTCGGGGTGGGCGTGATGCTGCGCCGCATCCTGCCCCCGCAGCCCGCCGGGACACCGCTGACCGTGCGCGGGTACGCGGTGCTCATCGGCTCGCTGTTCTCCCTGCTCCGGGCACGGCCGGTGATCGTGGAGCGCTGCCTGTACGGCGCCCTGGGATTCGCCGCCTTCACCGTGCTGTGGACCGCCGTGCCGCTCCGCCTGATCCAGGGGCCCTATCACTACGGCTCGGCCGCGATCGGCGCGATGGGGCTGCTCGGTGCGGGGGGCGCCCTCGGCGCCAACCTGGCGGGCCGGTTCGCCGACCGGGGGCGTCAGCGGACCGTCAGTGCCGCCGCGTTCGCGCTCATCACGGTGTCGTTCGCCGTGGTGTCGGTGCTGTCGTCCTCGCTGCTCATGCTCGGCACGGCGATCCTCCTGATCGACTTCGCGGTCCAGGCCGCGCACATCTCCAACCAGACGACGGTCTTCGCCCAGGTCGGCGACGAGATGCGCAGCCGCGTCACGACCGTCTACATGACCTGCTACTTCCTCGGCGGGGCAGCGGGCTCCGCGCTGACGGGTCCCCTCTGGGCGCACGGCGGTTGGCGGGACACCGCCCTGCTCGGCAGTGCCGCGGGCGCCTGCGCCCTGCTCCTGCTCCTCGGCCGCGCGGCGGTGCGCCGCACGGCGACCTCACGAAAGGCGATGGCGGCCATCGATGACTGACATATCCGATCCCGTCGTGGCTGTACCCGTAATCCCGGACCAGGGCATCTCGGCGATCACCCCCGCCGACCCCCGCTACCTGTCCCTCACCACGCGCTCACGCAACACGCGCTTCACCGGCCGGCCGGACCGGGTCCATGTGCCGCGTACCGCCGAAGAGGTGCGCCGGGCCGTGGCCGCCGCCGTCCGCGACGGGGCGCGGCTCGCGGTGCGCGGCGGCGGCCACGGTCTGGAGGGCCTGGTGGACGATCCGGCGGTGCGCACCCTCATCGACCTGTCCGAGCTCGACGACATCACGTACGACGAGGGCCGGGCGGCCTTCGGTGTCGGCGCGGGCGCGCTGCTCGGCTCCGTCTACCGCTCCCTGTACCTGAACTGGGGTGTGGCCCTGCCCGGTGGCACCTGCCCCTCGGTCGGACTCGGCGGTTATGTCCAGGGCGGAGGCTTCGGCGCGCTGTGCCGACAGCACGGGCTGATCGTCGACCACTTGGAGGCGGTGGAGGTCGTCGTCGCCGACAGCGCGGGGGAGGCCCGCACGGTGGTCGCCTCCCGGTCGCCCTCCGACCCGTACCACGATCTGTGGTGGGCGCACACCGGCGCCGGCGGCGGCAACTTCGGTGTGGTCACCCGCTATTGGTTCCGCTCCCCGCAGGCGGACTCGGACGCCCCGCGGGATGTGCTGCCCCGGCCTCCGAAGACGGTCCTGTTCGCTTCGGCGGAGTGGCCCTGGGAGTCGCTGAGCGAGCGGGACTTCGCCACGCTCGTCCGCAACCACGGCGACTGGCACAGCACGGAGGACGTCACGGACCCCACGTACGAGAGTCTGTACAGCGCGCTGTACCTCAACCAGCGTGCGGTCGGCCGGATCACCCTCAGCGCGCAGCTGGACGCCTCGGATCCCGGCGCCCGCGGCCGGCTGGAGGAGTACGTCGCCGCCGTGGGCAGCGGCGTAGGGGCCCCGTGCCGGATCACCTACACGCAGATGCCCTGGCTGCGGGCTACGCAGCGGGACGTGGAGAACAGGGGAGAGCTGACCCGCTCCAAGAGCAAGGGTGCCTATCTGCGCAGGCCGTACGCGGCCGCCGAGACGGAGCTGCTCTTCCGGTATCTCTCCGCCCCGGACTACGACGGTCATACCACGGTGGTGCTGTTCTCCTACGGCCGGAAGGTCAACACCGTGGACCCCGCGGCCACCGCGGTCGCGCAGCGGGATTCGGTCCTCAAGAGCTATCTGGGCACCTATTGGACCGATCCCGCCGACGACGAGCGGCACATCCGCAGACTCCGGGAGCTCTACCGGGACTTGTACGCGGAGACAGGCGGAGTACCCGTCTCCGACGCACGCACCGACGGCTCGTACATCAACTATCCGGACGTGGATCTGGCCGATCCGCGCTGGAACACCTCAGGCGTTCCCTGGAACACGCTGTACTTCAAAGGGAATTACCCCCGACTCCAGCGGGTCAAGGCCGTCTGGGATCCGCGGAATGTCTTCCGGCACGCTCTGTCGGTACGGGCGTCCGACTGAGCCACCGGACGAGCGGAGCCGCACCCGGATCCGCGCCTCGACCAGATCGCGGAAGCGGTCGATCAGCCGGCTGTCCAGAACGGGCTGGTAGACGACGAGGGTGGCGTCCACGCCCGCGAGCCGCAGCTTCACATACCCGAGTTCGATCCGGCCCAGCGTCGGGTGGTCGAAGCAACGGACGGACGGCACGGACGGAGCCAGGTCGAGCCGCTCCCACAGTTCCTGGAATTCCGGGTGCTCGGCCTTCAGGGCTTCGATCATCTTCGCGTATGCGGGATGGGCGAGCTGGTCGGCGGCCTGTGCGCGGAAAAGGGCCGCCGCTTCCAGGGCGTCCTGCTCCCAATTCGGGTGCATTTCCCGGGCCCGTTCGTCGAACATCATCACGAGCGTGTTGCGACGGCAGTGCTCCAGGGATTCGAAATAAGGAAAAAGCGCGCAGAATCCCTGATTCCACGCCAACACATCGAACCGATGGTTCACGATGAAGGCGGGCAGCGGATCCTGGAATTCGAGGAAGGTCAGATACTGCTCCGGAACGTGCTCCCGCGAGCACGGCACCCGCTCCGTCGGCGGTAACTCACCGGCCAGCCGGAACAGATGTCCGGTCTCCGTCGTGTCGAGTTGCAGGGCTCGCGCGAGACCGTTCAGAACCTGGCTCGACACCCTGATCCTGCGGGCCTGTTCGAGCCACGTGTACCACGTCACACTCACGCCGGCGAGCTGCGCGAGTTCCTCTCTGCGCAGCCCCGGCGTGCGACGGCGTCCGTACGAGTTCTTGATGCCGACGGCTTCCGGCGCAACCCGCTCGCGTCGGTTGCGAAGGAAGGCAGCGAGCTCTTTTCGTTGCTGCTCGGTAATTGCCATGGTGTACTCCCCCTCAACGTGGTGCGGCCCCGCCGGACCCCATCGGATCACAACGGGGCACCTCGACCTTACCCCGTTCAGCGTTACATGAGTGCAACAGGCATCGATCGCAACGCTCCGGCGAACACCCCACGTTTGCAGGCTTTTTTGAAGGTTTTTAGCTTGCGACTCCTGTGAAACTCCGCCTTAACGCTCTTGACGTCTTCGATTCTCGCCCGGGATGATCCGCGTTCGAGATGGGGGGCCAGATTTTACGCACGCGGGACTGGTGACCGAGCCAGTGCCCATGCGCCGCCGGCCGCAACCGCTGACCCCCCATCGGGCTGTCAGGCGAACACGGACAGGAGGAGCGCCATTCCGAGGCCGAGCACGCTCACCAGCGTCTGCACCACGGTCTGTGTCTTCGTGGCCTGCGTGAGATCCATGCCGAAGGATTCCTTGACCAGCCAGAAGCCGGCGTGGTTCACGTAGTTCAGCCCGAGGGAGCCCGCTCCGATGGCCACCACGAGCAGCGATGCCTCCAGGCCGCCTCCGCTGACCATGGGGGCGATGATGCCGGTGGCGGAGACGATGCCGACGGTGGCGGAACCGGTGGTCAGCGACAGCAGGAGGGCGATCAGCCAGCCCAGCACGATGACGTTCAGATGCGCCCCCTTGGCGGCGGCGGCGATCGCGTCGCCGATGCCGGAGTCCTGGAGAACCTGCTTGAACGCACCGCCGCCGCCGATGATGAGCAGGATGGCGGCGATGGACTTCAGGCTGTCCGTCAGGGAGGCGCGGACCTCCTCGCCGGTACGGTCCGTGCCAAGAGCGGTCACGCCGAGGGCGAAGAGCAGCCCGGCGAGCATCGCCATGACGGGCTCGCCCAGGAACGTCAGCGCGGAACCCACCGTGCTCGTCTCGTCCAGCACCGTTTCGGCGAGGGTACGCAGCAGCATGAGGCCGACGGGGACGAGCACCGCGGTGACGGCCAACCCGGTCGGTATCCGGGAACCGGACGTGACGTCCGTATCCACCGATGACGCGTTCGGAGCGCCGGCCGTCACGCTGACGGGCGACTTCTCCCGGACGGCCCGCGACGCACCCGTGAACTGCGCGACCAGAGCCTCGTCCGGGCGGACCTCGGCAAGGCGCGGCGCGATCCACCGGGCGTAGACCGGGCCGGCCAGGATCACGGTGGGGACGGCGCAGACCAAGCCGACGACCATGGTGAGACCCAGGTCGGCATGGAGACCGGTCATGGCGGTGAGCGGCCCCGGGTGCGGCGGCAGCATGCCGTGCAGGGTGGACAGCGCGGCGATGGCCGGTACGCCGAGCAGGACGTACGGGGAGCCCTTCGTGCCGCCCTGGGCCTCCAGCCGGCGCGCCACGCTGAAGATCAGCGGCAGCAGCACGATCAGGCCCACCTCGAAGAACATCGGGATGCCGATCACGAACGCCGCGGCCGTGACCAGCCAGGGCAGCCTGCGGGCGCTCGAGCGGTCGATCAGGGCGTGGGCGAGGGCGTCGGTGGCGCCCGAGTCGGACAGCAGGCGTCCGAGCATGGCGCCCAGGGCCAGGGTGACGCCCACGTCCCCGAGGGTGCCGCCGGCACCGTCCTCGAGGGACTCCACCAGTTTCGCGGCGGGCTCTCCGGCGGCGAGGCCGGTGCCGACGGCGACGACGATGAGCGCGACGAACGGATGGATGCGCAGGCGGGAGTTGATGAGGTAGATCAGGGCGGTGATCGCGATGGTGAGGATGAGCAGCAACCACCAGGTGTGCGTGGTCATGCGGGTGCCTTTCGACGGACAGGTGAGGGGCATGGCGAAGTGAGCCGCGGCGCAGAGGGGTGGTGGTGCGGCTGGTGTCAGGAGGGGTGGGCGGTGGCCCGGTCAGTCCAGTCCGAGATCCCTGACGAGACGGGCCACTGAGGTGTCCTGTTCGGACAGGTACGCGGCGAAGGCGTCGCCGGTGGTGAACGCGTCGGTCCAGCCATGGCGGCGGAGTTCGGCTTTCCATTGCCGGGACCGGTGCATCGCTGTCAGCGCGTCGATCCAGCGCTTCCGGTCGGCGTCTCGGATGCCGGGTGGCGCCACGACTCCCCGCCAGTTGCTGAAGACCAGGTCGATGCCGGACGCCTTGAGGGTCGGTACTCCGGGCAGTGCGTCGATCGGTCGGGGGCTGGTCACCGCGAGGACCCTGAGCTGACTGGCGTCGATCTGGTCGAGGAACTCGCCGAAGCCGGTGGTGGCGAAGTCGACCTCGCCGTCGAGGAGAGCGGGCAGCAGGTCGCCGCCACCGCCGTCGTAGGCGACGTAGCCGACCCGGTGCGGGCCGATACCGACGGCCTTGGCCAGCTCCACGGCCAGCAGGTGGTCCGGTCCGCCGAGTGAGGATCCGCCCCCGACCTTCAAGCGCGCGGGGTTCCCTTTCCAGGCGGCGATCAGATCGTCGATCGACCGGTAGGGCGCGTCACGGCGCACGACCACCGCGCCCGCCTCCTCGACCAGCCGGGCCAGTGGAGTGGTTTCACTGATGGACGCCTTCGTGTGGGCCACGTGCGACGCGCCGATCACTCCCAGGCCCATCTGCAGGACGAGCCTGCCGTTGCCCCGCTCGTTCACGACGCGCTGGAGGCCGACCGTGCCGCCTGCTCCCGGCAGGTTGAAGACCTGCACGCCGGAGTCCACGCCGGTCTCCTGCAGCACGCGGGCCACGGTCCGGGCGGTGGTGTCGTAGCCGCCACCGGGGGTGTTCGGAACCATGATCCGCAGCCCCGGGTCGGCCGGTTCCCCGTCGGGCAGCATCTGGCACCCGGTGACGAGAAACAGTGACAGCGCGAGGAGGGCGCCGCGGAGGGCGTGCGAGCGACCTCTCATGGCACCTCTCTTCCACAGCCGTCGGGATGGACGTCATGATTGTGCAGCCCGTGGTGGGAGCCGCCCACTTTGTGTCAGCAGTAGAGATTGAGTTCGTTGTGGTCACCAGTTTTCGCCGCCACACCCTCGCGGGCGAGATGCTGGCGTTGCAGCTCGCGATCGTCGTGGTCGTGCTGCTGGCGGTCGCGGCGCTCTCGCTCGCCCAGTCGGAGGCCACCTTCAACCGGGTCGAGGGCCGCCGCGTCAGCGCGCTGGCCGAGCAGTTGGCCGCCAACCCGCTGGTACGGGGCCAACTCCCGCGTCCGGCGCCGGAGGAGACGCTGGCCCCACTGACGCATTCCACGCTGGTGCAGTCCGGGGTCACCTCCGTGACGATCACCGACTCCTCCGGTCGCGTCGTCAGTTCGACCAACCCGACGGTCCTCGGTGACCGGCTGCGGCTCGGACCGGGGGTGTCCCGTGGACGAGGCTGGTCCGGCTCGCTCACCTGGGACGGCAGCCGCGAACTGGTGGCGCAGGTGCCGGTGCTCGGCGCGGCCGGCGGTGACCTGGGACGGACCCTGGGCATCGTCATGATCGGGGAAGCGTCCCCGACGGTGTGGCAGCGTCTCAGTGGTGCGTCTTCCTATCTCCTCGCCTACCTGGGCATCGCCAGCGGACTGGGCCTCGCCGGCTCCTGGCTGCTGGCCCGACGGGTCAAACGGCAGACGCTCGGTCTGGAGCCGCGAGAGATCACCGGCCTCGCCGAACACCGCGAGGCCATGCTCTACGGGATCGCCGAGGGCGTGGTCGCCCTGGACCCCCAGCAGCGCCTCACCCTGGTGAACGAGATGGGCAGACAGCTGCTCGACCTGCCCGAGGAGTGTGTGGGCCGGACGCTGGACGACCTCGGTATCGACGGCCGTCTGCACGACGTGCTCACCGGCACCCGGCCCGAAGCGGAGCACGGACCCGACGAAGTGGTCATACGGCACGGTCGCGTGCTGGTGATGAACCGGATGACCGTCACGAAGAACGACCGCCTGCTCGGCTCGGTCACCACGCTGCGGGACCGCACCGAACTGGCCCGGCTGGAACGCGAGATCGGCTCCTTCCGCAGCACGTCCGAGCTGCTACGGGCCCAGACGCACGAGTTCGCCAACCAACTGCACACCATCTCCGGACTCATCCAGATCGGCGAGCAGGACGAGGTCGTCCGCTACGTCCGCGCGCTCACCCGGCGCCGCCAGTCCCTGGACATGACCATCGGCCGCCGCGTCCACGACCCCGCCATCGCCGCCCTCCTCATGGCGAAGGACTCCCTCGCGGCCGAACGCAGGATCACCCTGAGGATCTCGGACGACACCTCCCTCGGCCGGCTCCCCTCGGAGGACGCCGCCGACGTGGCCACCGTGGTCGGCAACCTGGTCGACAACGCCATCGACGCCGCCGCCGGAAGCGGCCCAGACGGCCAGGAACCCTGGGTCGAGGTCGAACTCCGGCAGGACGCCTCCAGCGTGGAGATCGTGGTGTGCGACTCGGGCCCCGGCGTGGCCCCCGAGCTCGCCCGAGAGGTCTTCCACCACGGCTTCACGACCAAGGCCGCCACGGAGGGCGAGCGGGGCATCGGCCTGGCCCTCACCCAGCTCGTCTGTGAACGGCGTGGCGGGGAGATCAAGGTGACCAACACCGCCGACGGCGCCCGGTTCACGGCCCGTATGTCCGTGAGCCGTTCCGCGGAAGCGGTCGAGGAAGGAGCAGCGCCATGAGGGACCCCTCCGGCACGATCGACGTCCTCGTCGTCGACGACGACTTCATGGTGGCCCGGGTCCACCGCACCTTCGTCGAGAGAGTGCCTCCGTTCAGGGTCGTCGGCACCGCGGGCACGGGTGAGCAGGCCGTCACCGCAGTCGACGAACTGCGCCCGGACCTGGTCCTCCTCGACCTCTATCTGCCCGATGTCTTCGGCCTGGACGTCATCCCGCGGCTGCGCGCCGCGGGACACGACTGCGACATCATGGTCATCAGTGCCGCGCGCGAGGCCGACACCGTGCGCGGCGCGGTCCGCCACGGTGTCGTGGACTACCTGCTCAAACCCTTCGACCACGAGGACCTCAAACCCCGCCTGGACCGGTACGCCGCACGGCGCGGCCGGCTTCTCACCACGGTGGTGCGCGGCCAGGCCGACATCGACCGGGCTCTGTCCGCAGGATCTGTCCCCGCTGCTGTCGCCCGGCTCCCGAAGGGCCTGAGCGTGGAGACCGCCGACCTCGTCGAGCGCACGCTCCGCGATGCGGACGGCACCCTGTCGGCCGCCGAATGCGCGGCCGCCACCGGTATCTCCCGTGTCAGCGCCCGCCGTTACCTGGAGCACTTCCACACCACCGGCACGGCGGATGTCTCCCTGCGGTACGGCGCCGCCGGCCGGCCCGAGCGGCGCTACGCCTGGCGGGACTGAGAGAGGGGTGCCGCTGGGGCCGGGTGGCTGACGACGGCGAACGGGGCTGGATGGATATGCCGGTCAGCCTGTGGGCAGGCCGATCCGGTCGCGTTCGAGGACGGAGCGGAGCTCCGAGAAGACCTGTACGGCGGCCACGCCTGAGGGGCCGTCGAGGATGCCCGCGGTCAGCTCGGTCAGCGTTTCGGTGAAGGTCGCCTCCGCCGCCTCGACGAGTTGCAGACCGGCATCGGTCAGGTCCAGCAGGGATGAGCGGCGATCCGATGGATTGGTTCGCCGTACGACCCATGCCTGCTTCTCCAGGCGGTCGATGCCCTTGCTCGTCGCACCGATCCCGATGGCGAACCCGGCGGCGAGGTCCGCCACCCGGGACCCGGGGTGGTCGCGCAGGAAGCGCAGGGACTCGAACTGCGAGGTGACGATCCCGTGCCGCTCGCGAAGACGGTCGTTGAGCGCGTTGTAGAGGCGCGTCTCACAACGGACGAGGTCGTCGAAGAAACCGGGGAGGTCGATCCGGCCACCGCTTGACTTGGATGCCATGGCATATATCTTAGTGTACATGCCTGGGCATATAGTTCCTTGGCATTTACTTGCGATGGAGGCGACCATGAGCAGGCAACAGCGCGCGGAGCTCGACGCGATGGTTCGGCGGCCCCGGCCCGAGGGCTCCGGGTCGGTGGAGGAGCTCCGCGCCGGGTTCAGGGCGATGATGGCCGAAATGATCGTCCCGGCCGGGATCCGAACCCGGGCCACGACGCTCGGCGAGCGGCCCGCGGTGCTCGTCGAGCCGGCCGGCACTCCGAAGGCCGGGACGATCCTCTACTTCCACGGCGGCTCCTACGTGGTCGGCTCACCGGAGACGGCGATGTCGCTGACCGGGAACCTGGTGACCAGAACTGGATTCAGGGCGTTCTCGGTGGATTACCGGCTTGCCCCTGAACACCCGTTCCCCGCCGCGATCGAGGACGGGCTCAGCGCCTACCGCGCACTCCTCGACAGCGGCGAAGACCCTTCGGCGATCGCGTTCGCCGGTGACTCCGCCGGTGGCGGCCTCACTGTCGCCGTCTGCCTCGCCGCTCGTGACGCGGGCCTGCCCGTGCCCGCCGCGATCGTGGCGTTCTCTCCCGGACTCGACATGACCCGGACGGGCGAGAGCATGGACAGCAAGGCGGGCATCGATCCGTTCTTCACACGTGAGGGCATGGCCCACACCGGGGCCATGTACCTCGCGGGACAGGACCCGCACCAGCCCATGCTCAGCCCGGCCATCTGCGCCGACCTGACCGGCTTCCCTCCGGTCCTGCTCCAGGCGGGCACCAACGAGATGCTCCTGGACGACTCCACGCGCATGGCCACGCGCGCGAGGGACGCCGGGGTGGACGTCATCCTTGACGTCACCGCTGACGTTCCCCATGTCTTCCAGGCGTTCGCCGGCGTTCTGGACGAAGCCGACGAGGCACTGGACCGCGCCGCGCTCTTTCTCGGTCAGCGCCTCCGCACCAAGGGCAGTGTCACGCCCGGAAGATCTGTTGATCTCCGATGACGGAGAGAAGGCGAAGCTTCTCATGGCTTTCGCTGCCGGGGACGGCTGTGTAGACCAGAAGCATGTGTGACTGGTCGGGGTCGACAAGCGCCTGGCAACTGAGTTCGAGATCGCCGATGTCAGGGTGCACGTATCGCTTGGTGTCGTTGTAGCGGATACCGACTTCGTGCTCGTTCCAGACAGCACGGAATTCTTCGCTGCGGGCCATCAGCAGCTGCTGGAGGTGAGCGGCCGGCGACTCGGGTCCGCGCAGGGTCACGAGCCGGCGTAGCCCGGAGGCGAAGACGCGGGAGTGCAGCGCGTGGTCGTCGGGGTGGTACAGGGTGCGGACGGCGGGGTCGGTGAACCACCGGTAGCCGATGCTGCGGGCCGGGCCGGTGTAGTGGGTGAGGCCGCCGGTCAGGGCGACGGCGAGCGGGGTCTGCCGGAGTGTCTCGCCGAGCTCGGTGACGATTTCGGCGGGCGTGTCGGTGAGCCGGTCGAAGATGCGCAGCAGGCCGGGATTGATGTGTTCGCTGGCGGAGCCTCTGGTGGGCGGGTTGTGCCCGGCGAGGCGAAACAGGTGGTCGCGTTCGTCGAGGGAAAGATGCAGACCCTGTGCGATCGAGGCGATCATCTGCTCGGACGGGCGCGGCCCGCGCTCCCGCTCCAGCCGGCTGTAGTAGTCGGCGGAGATGTGGCAGATCGCGGCGACCTCCTCCCGGCGCAGACCGGCTGTCCGGCGCCGCCTGCCACGCGGAAGGCCGACGTCCTCGGGCTGTAGTGACTCCCGGCGGCGACGCAGGAATTCGGCGAGCCCGCCTCGATCGATCACGGCTTCGTCCTCCCTGAGTGCCCGTGCTCTTTCGTTCTACCACCTGTGCCGAACCGGAGCCTGGGCCTGTCGATCCCCCTTTGGCGGCCCTCCTCGGCCAGGCGAGCCTCGGATCGAGAGGCCGTGGATAGCCGCGCTGATCAGGTGCAGCTTTGAATCACATCGCCGTACGGATCGACAAGAAGAGCGAGGAAGACGCATGGCACGTACCCGACCGGACATCACCGTTCCGGACCTTTCCGGGAAGCTGGCCGTTGTCACCGGCGCCAGCGACGGCGTCGGACTGGCGCTGGCCGGCCGGCTGGCCGCCGCCGGTGCCGAGGTCGTCATGCCCGTCCGCAACCGTCGCAAGGGCGAGGCGGCGATCGCGAAGGTCAAGCGGGAGCATCCGCAGGCGATCCTGTCGCTGCGCGACCTCGACCTGTCGTCGTTGAGCTCGGTCGCCGCGTTGGGCGCCGCCCTGGTCGCCGAGGACCGTCCGATCCACATCCTGGTCAACAACGCCGGCGTGATGACGCCACCGGACCGGCAGACCACCGCGGACGGGTTCGAACTGCAGTTTGGCAGCAATCATCTGGGTCACTTCGCCCTGGTCCGCCACCTGCTGCCGCTGCTGCGCGCAGGCCGTGCGCGGGTGACCAGTCAGCTCAGCGTCGCCGCCAACGAGGGCTTCATCAACTGGGACGACCTGAACTGGGACCGGTCCTACGACGGCCGCCGCGCGTACAGCCAGTCGAAGATCGCGTTCGGTCTGTTCGCACTCGAACTGGACCTCCGTAGCCGGACCGAAGACTGGGGAATCACCAGCAACATCTCCCATCCCGGTATCGCACCGACCAGCCTGCTGGCCGCCCGCCCCGAGGTCGGCCGGGCAAGGGACACCACAGCCGTACGCATGATCCGCATGCTGTCCCGCCGCGGCATCCTCGGCACGGTGGACAGCGCGGCACTGCCGGCCCTGTACGCCGCCACCTCCCCGGACGCACGCGGGGGCCGGTTCTACGGGCCCAGCGGCTTCCAGCACCTGTCCGGCCCGCCCGCCGAACAGCCCCTCTACTCCCGGCTCCGCAATGAGGAGGAGGCCCGGCGCGTCTGGGAGATCTCCGAAGAGCTCACCCGCACCACCTTCCCGGCGCTGTCCGGCGCCGATCCCAAGGGCGACAGGTAGGCGAACCGCCAGTTCCGAGCGGTGGGCCGGCCCCCTCGCTGACCGGCCGCAGGATGTCGACGCCGGACGGACGGTTACGGAAGGGGACTCGTCAAACCGCTGCCCCCTGGGCCGCCACGGCGTCGGGGTGCCAGCCCAACTCCGGTGCGATCAGGTGCCGTACGTCGTGGAGGATCTGTTCGTACTCCTCGCGGTGGAACTCGTACGGCAGCTCCAGCCGCAGCTCCGACACCTGCGCGAGGACCGGATCGGCGGTGAGCTGTTCGAGGATCTGCTCGGCGGTGCCGACCACGTCCGGGGCGAACAGCGTCCGTTTCGGACCCTGCGGTGCCAGGGTCCGTTCGTGGCGGCCGGCCGCGTAGGCGCGGTAGCGGGCCCGGCCGGCCGCGTCGGCACTGTCGAAGGGCACGATGACCCGGCCGAGCGCGACCCGGGCCGCAGTGCCCGCGGAGAGCGTGCGACGGTACTCGGCCAGCAGGTTCAGCTGGGCCGTGGTGAAGTCGTCGGTGCCCTCGCCGGTGACGATGTTGCCGGACAGCAGGCTCAGCCCGTTCTCGGCGGCCCAGCGGACCGAACGCAGGCTGCCGCCGCCGTACCAGATGCGGTGCGCCAGCGCGGGGTTGTGCGGTTGCAGCCGCGGGCGCTGGACGTTGCCCGGCGAATGGATGACCGTGTCCGGGCCGCCGAGGAAGTCGCCGCGCAGGTTGTCGAGGACGCGGGCGATCCTGCCGTACGACAGGTCGAAGCCGCGCCAGTCCCCGTCGTGCACGAGGTCGCCGAGCAGGTCGGCGTGCGGCATTCCGGTGCTGAAGCCGACCTGGAGGCGCCCCCGGGACAGGACGTCGGCCAGCGCGAGGTCCTCGGCGAGGCGGAAGGGGTTCTCGTAGCCGATCGGGATGACGGCGGTGCCCAGTTCGATCCGCTCGGTGCGCTGGCCGGCCGCGGCGAGGAACACCGCGGCCGATCCGACGCCGTGTTCGAGGTGGCGCTGCCTGATCCAGGCTCCGTCGAATCCCAACCGTTCGCTGTACTCGAAGAGTTGGAGCGTCTCCTCCAGGCCCGGGTACGGGTCGTCGTCGGCGAAGTTGCCGGGGGTGAGGAAGGCCAGTGACGTGATGCTGGGAGTGCTGGGAGTGCTCATACGGCCCTCAGCTCGTGGTGGATTCGACGGTGGCGGCGGGGGAGGGGGCGCGGCCGCCGAGGATCGCCGCGAGCAGCTCGCGGGTGTATGCGTGGCGGGGGCTGGTGAACAGGTCCTCCGGCGGGCCTGTCTCGACGATCCGGCCGGCCCGCATGACGGCGACCTGGTCTGCGATCTGCCGTACGACGGCCAGGTCGTGGGAGATGAAGAGGTACGCCACCCCTGTGTCGGCCTGCAACTCGGCCAGCAGCTCCAGGACTTGGGCCTGCACTGACACGTCGAGCGCGGAGACCGGCTCGTCGCACACCACCAGGTCGGGGGAGAGGGCGAGGGCGCGGGCGATCGCCACGCGCTGCCGCTGACCACCCGACAACTCCGCCGGACGGCGCTCCAGCGTGGTGGCGGGAAGTGCCACCCGGTCGAGCAGGTCGCGGGCCCGGGCGAGGCGGGAGGCGCGGTCGCCGACCTTGAAGGCGCGCAGCGGCTCGGTGATCACCTCGCCGATGGAGAAGCGCGGGTCGAGGGAGGCGTACGGGTTCTGGTAGATCAGCTGGGCGCGGCGGCGCAGCTCTCTGGCCCGGGCGCCGCGCGCGGTGGTGATGTCGGTGCCGTCGAACAGGATGTGTCCGGCGCTCGCGTCGGTGAGCCGGAGTGCCAGGCGGGCGGTGGTGGACTTGCCCGATCCGGACTCGCCGACCAGCGCCAGGGTCTGACCGCGGTGCAGCGTGAAGCTGACGTCGTCGACCGCGCGCAGCACCTGAGGTCCGCCCCCGGTGCGGGGCAGGCGGAACTCCTTGACCAGATGGCGCACTTCGACCAGGGGGACCGCATCGGCCTTCGGCGCGGCGGCCGGGGTGCGGGGCCGGGCGGCGGTCAAGCGCGGTGCGCTGGCCAGCAGTCGGCGGGTGTACTCGTGCTGGGGGTCGGCGAGGATGGCGCGGGTCGGGCCCGCTTCCACGACCCGGCCCTGCTCCATGACCACCAGGCGCTGTGCCCGGTCGGCGGCGACCCCGAGGTCGTGGGTGACGAGCAGGACCGCCGTGCCCGACTCCTCGGTGAGGTGCTGGAGATGGTCGAGGATGACGCGTTGCACGGTCACGTCGAGCGCGCTGGTGGGCTCGTCGGCGATGATCAGCTCGGGCCGGGCCGCGATGGCGATGGCGATCAGGGCGCGTTGCCGCATGCCGCCGGAGAGTTCGTGCGGGTACTGCCGGGCCCGGACGGCCGCGTCGGGAAGTCCGGCCCGGTCCAGGACGGCGATCGCCTCGACCGGGGCCGAGTGGCGGGTCGCCAGTCCGTGGATGCGCAGCACCTCGGCGACCTGCTCGCCGATCCGCTTGACCGGGTTGAGGGAGACCGTGGGGTCCTGGGGGACCAGTCCGATCCGCGCTCCGCGCACCGTGCGCAGCTCCGCCTCCGACAGGGTGGCCAGGTCGTGGCGGCCGAAGCGGACGGTGCCCGCGTCGATGGTGCCGTTGGCCGCGAGCAGGCGGGTGACGGCGTGCGCGGTCGTGCTCTTGCCGGAGCCGGACTCGCCGACCACGGCGGTCACTTGTCCCGGCAGGACGTCGAGGTCCACGCCTCGGACGGCCGGGACCGTGCCGCCGCGGGTGCGGTACGACACGGACAGGCCGCGTATCTCCAGCAGGGGTGGGGTCACGTCCTCACCGTTCTCACGTTCGTCGGTCATCGCTGCCGGGACCATTCGCCGTCCAGCGCGCGGGCGATGCGGTTGGTGGCCAGTACGGTCGCGGCGATCGCCAGTCCGGGCAGCGCCGTCAACCACCAGGCGTTGGCCAGGTAGTTGCGGCCGTCGGAGATCAACGTCCCCCACTCCGGGGCGGGCGGCGGCGCGCCGTAGCCGAGGAAGCTCAGTGCCGACACGGCCAGGATGGAGGCGCCGAAGTCCAAGGTGGCCAGGACGATCACGGGGCCCGCGGCGTTCGGCAGCACATGCCGGCCCAGGACTGAATACCAGCGGGCCCCGCTCGCGCGCGACGCCTCGACGAACACCGCCTGCCGCACCCGCAGCACCTCGGCGCGCGCCACCCGCGCGAACGAGGCGACGCTGGCGATGCCGACCGCGACGGCCACCTTCACCGTCCCGTAGCCGAGCGCGGTGACGAGGGCCAGGGACAGGAACAGCGCGGGGATGGAGAGGAGGACGTCGACGAACCGCATCAGCACGTCGTCCACCCACCGGCCCACGAACCCGGCGACCACGCCCAGCAGCCCGCCGACCACGAACGCGACCAGGACCGCGATGATCGTCGCCTTGAGGGAGAGCTGGGCACCATGGACGACACGGGAGAAGACATCCCGGCCCAGTTCGTCGGTACCGAACCAGTGACTGCCGCTCGGGGCACGGAAGTTCTCGGAGGGCACCCCCTTCAACGGGTCCTGCGAGGTGAACAGGTCCGGCCAGAAAGAGGCCAGCACCACCAGGACGAGGACGGCTCCCGACAGCGGCAGACCGGGGCGGCGCAGCAGAAACCGCCGTATGCCCGCACGGCGGCCCGGCACCGAGGGCGGTTCCGGTCCCGTCTCGACCGGCCGGGCGAGGCCGAGGGCGGCCTCGGCCGGGTCGTCGACGTCGTCGACAAGGCTCTGACTCATACGAAACTCGCCCTTCTGTCCGAGGCCACCACGATCCGCGGGTCGAGCAGCGGGTAGACCAGGTCGACGAGCAGGTTCGTCGCCACGAAGATCAGCGCCCCGAACACCACCACCCCCTGGACCACCGGGATGTCCTGCACCGTGACCGCCGCCGCGGTCACCCGGCCGAGGCCGTCGCGGGAGAACACCGTCTCGACGACCACCGAACCGGCGATCAGCTGCCCCACCAGCAGGCCGACGACCGTCAGCGCGGGCAGGGACGCGTTGCGCAGCGCATGCCGCAGATGCACCCGCCACCGGCCGGCGCCCTTGGCCCGGGCGGTCTCCACGTACGCCTGGTCCAGCGCGGTGAGCAGGCTCTTGGCCAGCACCTGGGCGACCAGCGCGCCGGTCGGGATCGCCAGCGTCAGGGCGGGCAGCACCAGTCCTCGCAGCCCGTCGTTGCCGAACGCCGGGAACCAGTGCAGCCGGAAGGAGAACACCTCCACGAGCAGCAGTCCCACCCAGAACGTAGGGACCGACACCCCCAGCGGGGGCAGCGACAGCAGGAGCTGCCGCAGCCACCGCTGCGAGGTGTACGTCGCCACGACCGCGAGACCCCCGCCGAGCAGCACCGCCAACAGCAGTGCGGCACCGGTCAGTTGGAGGGTCTGGGGCAGCGCGTCGGCCAGCGTGGAGGTCACCGGGCGGCCGGTGGAGACCGCGTCGCCGAAGTCCCCGCGCACCGCCCTGCCCAGATAGTCGGCGTACTGCGCCAGGATCGGCTGGTCGAAGCCGTACTCGTGCCGCAGCGCGGCCAGCCGGGCCGGGTCGACGTCCCCCGAGTCCACCCCGGCACCGGCCATCGCGGTGACCGGGTCACCGGGCAGGAAGTCCAGCACCAGGAACGACACCGTGTACGCCGCCCACAGCACCCCGACCGCCTGCGCCAGACGCTTGATCACATAGCGGCGCACGCGTCAGCCGATCCAGGTGTCGTGCAGCTGGACGCGGCTGCCCGAGTCGAAGGCGAGGTCGTGCACCTTGTTCGTCACGGCCAGCTGGGTCTGAAGCTCCACCACGGGCACGTCGTACGCGTTCCGCACGATGAGCTGCTGCGCCTCGGCCACCAGCTGCTTGCGCTGGGCCGTGTCGGTGGTCGCGGCCTGCCCGGCCAGCACCGTGTCCAGCGAACTGGCGGGCAGCCGGTAGAAGTTGGCCAGCTTGCTGGAGAAGGAGCTGCGCAGGATGTCGGGGTCGGCGCGGGTCACGTTGCCCCACACCAGGTCGAAGTCGCCGCCCTGGAGGGTGGTGGCGAACTGGCTGACCTGGCCCTGCTTGAGCGTCACGTCGATCCCGACGGCCTTTAGCTGCTGCTGGACGAGCTCCAGAGCGGGCTGGTTGGTGGCCGCGTTGGGGAACCAGCTGATGACCAGGCTGAGCTTCTTGCCGCCCTTGGCCCGGATGCCGTCACTGCCCGCCTTCCAACCCGCCTCGTCCAGAAGGGACGTGGCCTTGGCCGCGTCGAAGGCGAGATCCGCGGAGAGGTCCGTGTAGTCGGGCGTGGTGTGCGCCAGGACGCTGGTCGCCGGCTTGGTGCCGGTCGGGAACACGGTGTCGGCGACCTCCTTGCGGTCGAGGGCGGCCAGGATCGCCTGACGCACCTTCACGTCCTTCAGGACGGGCCGCGAGTTGTTGACGCCCAGCCCGAACACCACGCCCGGGTTGGCCCGGTGCAGGAGGGTGACCTGGCCGCCCTTGAGCGCCGCCTCGTTGGCCTTGCCGACGCTGCTGATCGCGTCCACCTGACCGGACTGGAGACTGCCGGCCCGCACCCCCGCCTCGGGCACGACCTTGAACACGACCTTGTCCAGGTAGGCCTCACCCTTCTTGGACCACAGCGAGGAGCCCCAGTCGTACCCGGTGCGCTTGGCCAGCGTGATCGACTGGTTCTGCACGTACTGCTTCAGCACGAACGGCCCGGACCCGATGACACCGTCACTGCACTTCTGCTGCGGGGTCTTCCGCACGCTCGCCGACGACTCGATGCCCAGCGAGTGCGTCGAAGTCGCCTGGAGGAACTGGGCGTTGGGCTCCTTGAAGGTCACCTTGACGGTGAGCGGGTCCACCGCGGTGGTGCTCTTGACGCTGCTCAGATAACCCTGGGCGAGGACGCCCAGGGCGCCGAGCTTCGGCACCGCGTCGAAGTTGTCCTTGACGACCTGCGCGGTCAGCTCGGAGCCGTCGCTGAAGGTGACACCCGGGCGCAGATGGAACGTGAACTGGGTGGCGTCGGAGTTGATGTCCCAGCTCTTGGCCAGCCACGGCACGATCTTGCCGGTCTCGGGGTCCTGGTCGGTCAGGGAGTCCACGGTCTGGCGTACCGAGTAGATGCTCTCGTTGCTGCCGACCTGCTGCGGGTCCACGCAGCCCGCATCCGAACCGACCGCGAAGGTCAGGGTGCCGCCGGACTTCGGCGTGCCGCTGTCGTTGCCGGAGCCGCCCCCGTCGGAGCCGGATCCGCAGGCGGTCAGCAGCACGCCGGTCGTGAGAAGGGCGGTCAGCGCCGCCCATCGGGAGGTTCTGGTATCCGGAAATGCTGTCACGGGGTGGTTCTCCTCATGGGTGTCACCAGGCACGGGGGTGCCCTACGGGGCACGGGCGTGCAGGGGAGTGCGGCCCCCGCCGACGCGGTGCCGGTGACGGGGGAGCGCTGGGCAGGCAGAGATCAACGGGAAAAAGGGGGATCCGGCAGAAGAGCGGGATCAGACGGAGAGGAACGCGGCGACGACCGGCGCCGGACGTCGACCAGCGGCAGGAATGACCGTCAGACCTGACACAGGCAGCTGGTCGAACGCTTCAGATCGATGTGCCGGCGGCGCGAGAGCCGGGAGAACACCACGGCCACGGCGAAGGAGGCACTGAGGTCATCGCTGTGACACCGCATGCCGGTCCTCCCCGTCTCCGGCCCCGCTCAAGGGGCCACGCGCTTGCGGGGATCGTCGGTGATCCCGCCGGGCTTTCACCTGGAGCACCCCACCGCGCGGGAGGGTTGCCGGTCAGCGAGCCAGGGCTTGACGCTGACACTCAATGCCGTTCGTGATCGTACGGAGCGGGTTTGTCGTACGTCAATGCCGCAACCGGGACGACCCCTGCCTGATCGCTGCTCGGGGCAGGGATCAGCCGCGTTCCTGCACGAACTTCACACGGTGGCCCTCGGGATCACGAAGCCAGGCAAATCGAAGCCGACCGTCCGGAGAGTCGGTCGGCTTCACCAAGGGCTCGCCCCCCGCACGGCTGCCCGTCCAGCACCCTCAATGGGCCAGTTCGCCGAGGAGTGCCCAGGTGCGTCGGCGGTCCTCTTCTCCGGCCAGCTCGGTGCCCGAGAACACGACCTCGGTGGCGCCGGCGTCGCGGTAACGCCGTACCTCGGCTTCGACCTCCTTCTCTCCGCCGATCACGGCCAGGTCGGCGGCCCGCCGACCGCCGGAGAGTTCGATGACGCGTGCGTAGGACGGGATCTGCTCGTAGAACGCCAGGTTCTCCGTGGCCCGCGCCCGCACCGCGTCCACATCGTCCGTGACCACGCCGGGCACCAGAGCCACGATCCGGGGCGCGGGACGACCGGCGGCCTCGGCCGCGGCGGTCACGGCGGGAACGATGTGCTCCGCCAGGGCGCGTGGTCCCGCAAGGTAGGGCAAGATCCCGTCCGCCAACTCACCGCTGACGCGCAGTGCCTGCGGACCCATCGCGGCGACCAGCACGGGGACGCCGTTCTCGGCGCCGGGTACGCGTGCCGGGATCGGCGTGGTGGCGGTGAGTAGTTCACCATGGAAGTCCGCCGTGCCGGACTCGGTCAACTGCCGTAGGGCGGTGAGGAATTCACGCAGGCGGGCGATGGGACGCTCGAAGGGCACGCCGAAGGCGCCCTCCGTCAGCAGCTTCGTGCCCAGGGCGAGACCGAGGTGGTAGCGGCCGTGCGTGGCGGCCTGGGCGGTCTGGGCCTGGCTGGAGACCAGCAGCGGATGCCGGCCGAAGACGGGGATCGCCGAGGTGCCCACTTGCAGTCCGGGTACCTCCCGCCCGACGATCGCCGCGAGTTGCGGTGAGTCCGCGCCGAAGGTCTGCCCGAACCAGGCCGACCGCAGGCCGGCAGCCGCGGCCTCGCGCGCCAGTTCCACGGTGGCGTCGACCTGGTTCGGCGCGTCGGACGCGTTGAGTGCCACTCCTAAGGTCATGCCTGGCAGAACAGCTGCTCGGCGAAGCCGTATTCCGGTCCGTGTGTGACAGCTTCATGTCAGCTCTGCGGGGCAGGCCACCCGCGTTCTTGATCTGGGTGAAGCGCCGTGTTCCCGGGCCTGGACACGGTGGTCGCACCGCTGCCCGAGGTCGCCGACCCGGACGGCTCCGCCTTCGGTCCCGTCTCCGTGAGGGAGCGAGCCGGCGGTACCGTCGAGGAGGAGTACCTGCGCGTGCTCGGCCGCCCCGAGCAGCTCGCGGCCTGGCGCGAGACCCGCTCCTACGTCGTGGAAGTCACCGCGTGAGTCAGCAGGAGGAGAGCCGCTCATGACCACGTTCCCCACCGCACAGGCCGTGCGGACCACCCCGGAAGGCCTCCTGTGGGAGCCCAGCGAGCGCTGGGTCCGCGGCCGCAAGGGCGAGGTGACGGTCGTCGACAGCCGGCACCCCGTCCTGGTCTGGGAGCCGGGCGTCCCCGTCCCGCTGTACGCCTTCCCGCGCACCGAGGTCCGCGAGGACCTGCTCCGCCCCGCGAAGAACCCTCCGACCGGCACGCACACCGGCTCACGGATCTTCTACGACCTCGACGTCGGCGGCGACCTGCTGGAGAACGCCGCCTGGACCTTCCCGGCCGCCGACCTCGCCGACCACATCGCCTTCGAGTGGTTCCGGCGCGTCGGCCGGGGCCTCGACCACTGGTACGAGGAGGAGGAAGAGATCTTCATCCACCCCCGCGACCCGCACAAACGCGTGGACGCCGTCCCGAGCAGCCGCCACGTCGTGGTCGAGATCGACGGCACGGTCGTCGCGGACACCCACCGCCCCGTGCTGCTCTTCGAGACCGGTCTGCCCACGCGCTACTACATCCCGCGCGAGGACGTCCGCCTCGACCTGCTGACCGCCACCGAGCACCACTCCGGCTGTCCCTACAAGGGGACCGCCGAGTACTGGTCATGGCAGGGCGGGACGGACATCCCGCCGAACCTCGTCTGGAGCTACCCGGAACCCCTGCCGGCGGTCGGCGCCGTCCAAGGGCTGCTGGCCTTCTACAACGAGGCGGTCGACATCACCGTCGACGGCGAACGCCTTGAGCGCCCGGTCACCCACTTCAGCAGGACGCTCACGACGTAAGGGTGAGGACAAGCCGCCGGTAGTGCTGATCAGGGGCGCCAGGTCCGGGACGGCCGGTGCGGTGGAATGGAGGCAGTTCAGGGGGTGATGGCGTGTTCGGTGAACTGGCCGCAGGGGCGGAACCCCAGGCGGCGGTAGACGGGCTCGCCGTCGGCTGACGCTTGCAGGACCGCGATGCGGTGGTCTCGGTTGCGGGCCGCGCGCAGTGCCGCGAGCGTCATGGCTCCGCCGTAGCCCCGGCGGCGGTGGGTGGCCAGGGTGCAGATGTTGTAGACACCTGCGACTCCCGCATGGTGGAACACCTCGGCGGAACAGACCGGACGGCGGTCCACGTAGCCGACCAGATAGTGGGCGGGGCAGTGCGCGGCCAGTGCTTGAGGGGCGGCCTGGGCGAAGAAGCGGCGGACGGTGGCGGCGGGCGGATCCCAGTTCGCGGCCACGACCGTGGCGTAGTCGGCGAGCTGCTCGGGCGTGGTCACCCTCTGGATGTCCAGGCTCCGGGTGGCAGGAGACGGGAGGGGGGTGTCGTTCAGTTCGGCCCACATCGCCGTCTCGCGTTCGGAAGGCGGCAGGCCTGCGGCCGTCAGGCGGGTGGTGAGGTCCGTGGGTGTCGAGGCGGGCCCCACCCACCAGGAGAAGGGGCGGCCGGTGCGGGTCAGCGCCTCGGTGGTTTCGGTGATACGTGTCGAAGCGTCGACGGCGGTGAAGCGGGCCGCGGCAACGATGTTGAACGTGTCGTCATCCAGGCCGCTGTCGGCGATCAGCAGGTCATCAACCTCAGTGACGGTCGCACCGGTCATGCCCCGGTGCAGGTGACAGGCGTGTTCTGCCAGATTCCGTTCCATCCTGTCCGGCAAGTCGGCTTGATCGAGGAAATGATCATTCATAGCGACTGATCCCAGCATGGCTGGGTGTGGATCGCATGCGATTTCGGGTCGTCCGTGGTCGGCGCTGCCTGGTTGAGCCGGACGATTTCGGTCCGCGCTTCCGCAGCCCGCCCCCGCCGTGAACCGCCCGGCATCCCCTCCGCGACGGCCCCTGAGCCCGCGCCGCCACGCTGGAACACGGTGCGTCGGTTTTCAGCCATGCCGATACGGCCTCCCTGTACGGAAAGGTACTTCCGCAGAGGGGCATGCACCTGACATCTTGCAGCCACCACTCGTTTCGTACGGTCCGGCCGGTGCCATAAGCGCGGCCGGGCCGTCTTCGGAGGACGCATTGATACCCCACAGATCCAGCCGACCGAGACGCACCTTGGTGCTCGCGGCCACACTCGGCGCCGCCCTCGCGTTCGGCGCCCCGGGCGCCCTCGCCGGTACGCTCCCGGTCGTCCCCTCCACCGCGCCGGCCGCCAAGGCCCACACGCCGGTCGCCAAGACGGCTTCGCAGAGTGCGGCCTGGGTGGCCGGCACGCGTGCCTACCTCGTGATCACCGCCCCCGGTGACACTTCGGCGGTCCGCTCCGCGATCGCGGCCAACGGCGGCACCGTCTTCTCGAGCTTCGACGCCATCGGTGTGATCGTCGCCCACTCGGCGTCCAGCACCTTCGCCGCCACCATGCGCGGCGTCGCGGGCGTGCAGCAGGTCGGCGCCACGCGTACCTCGGACGTCCCGGCCGCCGCCTACGACCCGGCGCTCCCGCCCAATCCGGCCCAGGCCTCGACCCCGGCCGGAGAACCGGTACGGGCCGACATGAGCCAGATCAAGGCCGACCAGGCCTGGGCCGTGAACCCCGGCTCCGCCTCCGTCAAGGTCGGCATCCTGGACACCGGTGTGGACGACCAGCACCAGGACCTGGCGCCCAACTTCGACGCGGCCGACTCGGTCTCCTGCGCCTACGGCAAGCCGGACACCCGTGCCGGCGCCTGGCGCGACGTCGACACGCACGGCACCCACGTGGCGGGCACCGTCGCCGCCGCCAAGAACGGCAAGGGCGTCGTCGGCGTGGCCCCCGGGGTGAAGATCGCCGCGGTCCGGGTCGCCGAGCCGGGCAACTCCTTCTTCTTCGCCGAGAACACCATCTGCGGCTTCGTCTGGGCCGGTGACCACGGCTTCAAGGTCACCAACAACAGCTATTACACGGACCCGTGGCAGTTCAACTGCCCGGACAACATCGACCAGGCCGCCATCATCGAGGGCGTCAAGCGCGCCCAGGAGTACGCCGAGAGCAAGGGCTCCCTCCAGATCGCCGCCGCGGGCAACGAGAACTACGACCTCGCCCACAAGACGACCGACTCGGCGAGCCCGAACGACTCGACGCCGGTCACCCGCACCATCACCAACGCCTGCCTCGACATCCCGACCGAGCTGCCGGGCGTGGTCACGGTCGCGGCCAACGGCACCGGCGTCACCAAGGCGTCGTTCTCCAACTACGGTCAGGGCGTCATCGACGTCGCGGCGCCGGGCAGCAACGTGTACTCCACCGTCCCCGGCGGCGGCTACGGCAGCAAGAGCGGCACCTCGATGGCCACCCCGCACGTGGTCGGCGTCGCGGCGCTCATCGCCAGCGCCAACCCGGGCATCACCCCGGCGCAGCTCCGCGCCAAACTGGCCGAGCAGGCCAATGACATCGCCTGCCCCTCGGACAGCCGCTGCACGGGCACGACGGCCAACAACTCGTTCTTCGGCGAGGGACAGGTCGACGCCCTCAAGGCGGTCGGGGCCACTCCGCCGCCCGGCAAGTACTTCGAGAACCTCGCGGACTTCGCCGTCAACGACAACGCGACCGTGGAGAGCCCGATCGCCGTAACGGGTGTGACCGGCAACGCCCCGGCCGGCCTCAAGGTGGGTGTGGACATCAAGCACACCTACATCGGCGACCTGAAGGTCGACCTGGTGGCGCCGGACGGCACCGTCTACACGCTGCACAACCGTGCGGGCGGCAGCGCCGACAACATCGCCCAGACCTACACCGTGGACGCCTCCTCGGAGGTCGCGAACGGCACCTGGAAGCTGCGTGTCAACGACAACGCCGCCTCCGACACGGGCAAGATCGACGCCTGGAACCTGACCTTCTAGCGCAGGCCCGGGTACGAACTGCCGGGCGGAGAAGGGAACATGGGCCTCGGTGGCGGTGGACGCCGCAGCCGGGGCAACCATGCGGCCCTCGCGCCGGGTCACATCCGCCGCGGCCCGCCCACGAAGAGCGGGCCGCGCTGGTGGACTACTTGTAGGCGCCCGCCACGATGGCCACCGTCACGGTGTCGCCGTCGCCCGCGGCGACCGCGGTCCCGGCGCCCGCGACCGCGATGACGATCCCGGCCGCGATGGCGAGGGCCCGCACGAGTTTGGTCACAACTGCCTCCCGTTGGTTGGAACTTGAGGCACTAATGTCCCACGAAGGCTTCAGGGGAAGCCCGAGGGACACCCCACGGAGCCCTCCCCGTGGGGTGAGGCCGAAAACCGACGCCGTCTGTGCCGATATGCCCGCCCGGCAAGGTCAATTCCAGCCGTTGCTTTGACATTCCCATGACAAAGCTGTGTGCGCAGTGCCACTCTTCTGCGGAAGTTCACCGTTCCTTGACGGAATCCCCACACGGAGCGACTCTCCGCCCTCCACCCCCCACCTCCTTCAACCCGCATGCCGTGCAGCACTCCGGACCGGCACACCCCGCCGCTCCGTCACCGCCACGACCCCCCACCACGGGCCGTCCGTTGTATCGAAGGAGAACCCGTTGCCCCAGCGACGCCGCGCTCTCATCGGGCGCAGACACACGACCGTCCTCGCCTTCACGGCGATAGGCTCCCTGCTCGCTCTCGCCGCCCCCTCTCTCGCCACCGCGGTCCCGGCGGACCCGGGCTCCACGAAGATCACCGCCACCCCCAGGGCCGGTGCCGCCCAGCCGTCCCTGACGCCCGCCCGCCGCGCCGCCCTGATCAAGAGCGCCCGGTCCGCAGCACCCCGTACGGCGGACCGGATCGGCCTCGGCGCCCAGGAGAAGCTCGTCGTCAAGGACGTCCTCAAGGACGCCGACGGCACCACGCACACCCGTTACGAGCGCACCTACGCGGGGTTGCCCGTCCTCGGCGGTGACCTGGTCGTCCACGACAAGAGCGGTCGTACGACCGTCACCAAGGCCAACCCCAACCGACTCCGGGTCCCCTCGCTCCGCCCGAAGCTCAGCTCCGCCGGTGCCGCCACCAAGGCCCTCGGCATCTCGAAGCAGGCCAAGGTCAAGGGGGCCGGGACGGAGCGGGCGCCCCGCCTGGTGGTCTGGGCCGGGACCGGCAAGCCCGTGCTGGCCTGGGAGACCCTCGTCGAGGGCGTCCAGAAGGACGGCACCCCCAGCGAACTCCAGGTCGTCACCGACGCCGCCACCGGCAAGGAACTCCTGGCCGCCGAGCACGTCCACACCGGCTCCGGCACCGGTCAGTACGCCGGCGAGGTCCCCCTCGGTACCACCCTGTCCGGTTCGACGTACCAGCTCGTCGACCCCGGCCGTGCCGGGCAGCGGACGTACGACCTCAACCAGGGCACCTCGGGCACGGGCACTCTGTTCACGGACGACAACGATGTCTGGGGCAACGGCCTGCCGTCCAACCGTCAGACCGCCGGTGTCGACGTGGCGTTCGGCGCCGCGGCCACCTGGGACTACTACAAGGACACCTACGGCCGCAACGGCATCCGCAACGACGGTGTCGCCGCCTACAGCCGCGCCCACTACGGCAGCAACTACGTCAACGCCTTCTGGCAGGACTCCTGCTTCTGCATGACGTACGGCGACGGCTCGGGCAACACCCATCCGCTGACCGCACTCGACGTGGCCGCCCACGAGATGAGCCACGGCGTCACGGCCGCCACCGCGGGCCTGGTCTACTCGGGGGAGTCCGGCGGGCTCAACGAGGCGACCTCCGACATATTCGCCGCCGCCGTCGAGTTCTACGAGAACCTTCCGGCCGACCCCGGCGACTACCTCGTCGGCGAGAAGATCGACATCAACGGTGACGGCACACCGCTGCGTTACATGGACAAGCCCTCCAAGGACGGCGACTCCCGCGACAGTTGGAGCTCGACCCTCGGCGGCATCGACGTCCACTACTCCTCGGGCCCCGCGAACCACTTCTTCTATCTGCTCTCCGAGGGCAGCGGCGCCAAGACCGTCAACGGCGTGGCCTACGACAGCCCGACGTACGACGGGCAGTCCGTCACCGGTATCGGCATCCAGAACGCCGCCGCGATCTGGTACCGCGCGCTGACGACGTACATGACCTCCACGACCAACTACGCCGGCGCCCGCACCGCCACCTTGTCGGCCGCGAGCGACCTGTTCGGCGCCTACAGCCCGACCTACCTCGCCGTCGCCGACGCCTGGGCCGCGATCAACGTCGGCAACCGCATCGCCCTCGGCGTCAACCTCGCCCCGACCGCCGACCAGATCAGCGGCGTCAACCAGGACGTCAGCCTCCAGCTCGACGCCTACACCACCAACACCGGTTCCGCCCTGACCTACGAGGCCACCGGACTGCCCGCCGGCCTCGGCATCAGCCCGACCGGTCTGATCAGCGGCACCCCGACGACCCTCGGCACCAGTGACGTCACGATCACCGTGACCGACAGCACCGGGGCGACCGCGTCGGACACCTTCACCTGGAAGATCGGCTACGTCTACGCCAACACCACCCGCGTCGACATCCCCGACGTCGGGGCCGCCGTGGAGTCGCCGCTGACCATCACCGGCCGGGACGGCAACGCCTCCGCGGCCACCTCGGTCTACGTCAACATCGTCCACACCTACCGCGGTGACCTCACCGTCGACCTCGTCGGCCCGAACGGCACCGTCTACTCCCTCCTCAACCGCAGCGGCGGCTCCGCCGACAACGTCGACCAGACCTTCACCGTCGACGCCTCCGCACAGCCGCTCAACGGCACCTGGACCCTACGTGTGCAGGACTGGGCAGCCATCGACGTCGGGTACATCGCCCGCTGGCAGCTGACCCCCTGACATGCAGGCCGACCTAACGACGCCGCCCGGGTCCTGAGGACCCGGGCGGCGCCATGAGGAACGTCGGCCGAGGTGTTCGAAGGCTTGGGCGGACGGGTCGGTGATCCGGCCGCGGTGGATCCGGTGCGGGGCGCCGATGTTCATCAGGCCTGGTTCGTCGCCTCGGTAGCCACGGCGGGTGTGAGTTCGAAGGCCACCAGCCGGCGAAGCCCGGGGCGTCTGCCGGACGCGTGAACCTCCTTCACTTGGTGGTGGAGTTGGCGAGTGCTCCGGCCCCCTCGGCGCCTCTGTGCACGGCCGGCCAGTCCCGGCACATCGCCAAGGCCCTGATTCCCTGGCCCGTGTCGGGACGACAGTCGTCGAGCATGCCGGACAGCACCTCGCCCGGGCCCAGTTCGAGAGCGGTGGTCACACCGTCCCGGCGCAGTCGGTCGACCGCGTCGGTGAAGCGGACGGGTTCGCGCAGCTCCCGGATCCAGAACTCGGGTGTGGTGGCCTCGGTGTGGACGGGTCGCGCCGTGATGTCGGAGACCAGAGGTGTGTGCGGCACCTTCAGCCTCATGCCGCGCAGGACTTCGGCGTAGTCGTCCAGCAGCGGGTCGAGATGCGGTGAGTGCATCGCCAGGCTCACCCGAAGGAAGCGGCCGCGCCGTCCACGTGCCACCCATGCGTCGTGCAGGGCGGTCACCGCGTCCCGGTCGCCGGAGATGACCACGGCGCGTGGGCCGTTGACCGCCGCGATCACCACCCCGTCGATCGCGGGCAGTTCTGCCGGTGCGGCCTCCAGGGCCGCCATGGCGCCCGTCTCCGGCAGCGTGGCCATCAGCTGGGACAGGGCGCCGACGGCCCGGCAGGCGTCCGGCAGCGAGAAGACGCCCGCGACGTGTGCGGCGGCCATGCGGCCCGCCGAGTACCCGAACACCACGTCCGGCCGTAGGCCCCAGCTCTCCAGCAGCCGGAACTGCGCCACCTGGAGGGCGAAAATGGCGGGGTTCCCGTACGTGATCCGGTCGAGCAGCGCGGAGGTCCGGGTTCCGGCCTCGGCGAACATCACGTCCCGCAGGGGCAGTTCGAGATACGGGTCGAGCAGGGTGCAGACCTCGTCGAGAGCGGAGGCGAAGACGGGGAAGGCGGCCTGGAGTTCGCGGCCCATGCCGGCCTGCTGCGATCCGGCCCCGGAGAACAGGAAGGCCGTCCGGCCCCGGGGGAGCACCTCGGGCGGCGACGACGGAGGAGGAGCCACCGACGCCGTGCCCACGAGCTGTTCGATCACCTCCTGCGTCGACCTGCACACCACGATCCGCTCCAGGTCCCGCGCGCGCAGGAATCCCTCGTTCTCGGCGTGCTCCAGAAAGCGCAGCAGGTGGGCGTAGAAATCGTCCGGATCCAGGAGAACGCAGGGCTTGCGGTGAATGTGCAACTGCGCCCAGGACAGCGCCTCCAGTAGTTCCTCCGCCGTCCCCAGACCGCCGGGCAGTGCCACAAAGGCGTCTCCCAGCTCGGCCATGCGCGCTTTGCGCGCGTGGATGTCCGTCACCACCTCCAGCTCCGTCAGTTCCGTGTGCGCGATCTCGTACGGCAGCATGCGGCTCGGTACGACGCCGGTAACCGACCCCCCGGCGCCCAGGGCCCCGTCGGCCACCGCGCCCATGAGGCCGGTGCGGGCACCGCCGTACACCAGGCGCAGTCCCGCCTCGGCCAGCGCGCGGCCCAGCTCCCCGGCCATGCGCAGATGGCCGGGACGCCGGCCCGGCGAGGATCCGCAGAACACGGTCACGCTGGTCACGGTCACAGTGCGTACCCCTCAGCCCTACAGGCGCATGACTTATTCAGGCTCACGAGCGGGAAAACACCTCGATTTCCGCTGAGGTAAGGAAGTGTCAAGGACGTAAGAAAGGCGTCAAGCAGTTAATTCGATGCGCTTCTGTTTCTACACTGAAGCACGCGAGAAGATTCCCGCAATGGCTTGTCGATTGTTTACTGCGGCTTTGGCTGCTTGAAGCGTGTGTCGAATTATTTTGCCGATTCTCGACGAAATCGAGGGCGATATGAATACCCGTTCCGTGGGCCGACCGCTGGTGCTGGCCGTTGCCGGCGTCTCGTTCGGCTGGGGCAGTGCGGGAAAGATCGACTCCGTTCTGCGGGCGCTGCGCGCACTGTGCCCCGTGCCGCCACGCGTCGTCGGGCTGAGCACGGACCTCGGCCGCCCCCTGCTGGCCGGATCCGGCATCGACCGCTGGTACGAGGTGAAGGGGACCGACACCGCGCGGATCGCGGAGATTGTCCGAGCGGAGGGGATACGGGCGGGGTTGTGCGTGCTCGACGGGCCGACCGCCAAGTCGCTGGAGACCGCGGGCGTCCCGGCGGTGTTCCTCGACAGCCTGCCCTTCTTGTGGTCCGAGGGAGATCTGGCCTGGCTGCCCCTCGAAGCCGCCGCCTATTGCGCTCAACGGTCCCCGCGGATGGGGGAGGAGAGCCGGGCGGTGGTCGAGTCGGCGAAGCGGCTGCGGTGGGTCGACGCGGTCGTGCCGCCGATCGGTCCGGCGGAGCGCACGGCTGACGGACCGTCGCAGGCGGCGGCGGTGAGGACGGCGGAACGGGAAGGGACCCGCACGCCGGGTCGGCCGCGCAAGGCGCTGGTGAGCCTCGGCTGGATGCAGGCCCCCGGTCTGCCGGAGTGGCGCACCTACCCGCGGGCCGTGATCCCCGCTGTGCTGCGGGCACTCGCCGACTGCGAGGCGGCCGCGGTGCGGGTGGCCGGCAACCTCACCCCCGACATGATCGACGAACTGGCCGCTCAGGTACCCGAGGGGCTCGCCGTGGAGTTCGGCCCCCTCGTCCACGACGACTTCGTCGCGACCATGGACCGCAGCGACCTGCTCCTCACCTCGCCGGGCCTGACCACGCTGCTGGAAGCGAGTACGTACGGCGTCCCGACCGTCACCCTGCCCCCGCAGAACGTCAGCCAGATCTTCAACGCCCGCTTCCACCAAGAGGCGACGGGCTCGGACACCAGGCTCGCCTGGCCGGTCCACGTGTTCGACGAGGAGGCCGTGATAGAGGCACGCAGACAGGGCGAGGCCGCCGCCCACGCTGTCGTCCACGGGGGGATGGCCCAGGCGTCCCGTCTCCTGGCACCGCTCCAGGACGAGTTACGGTCACGGGTCGTGATCGCGGTCCGACGAGCGGGGGGCGCGGACGTGGACTGGCGGGGACTGGCCACGGCCATGGGTAAGGAGGGAGCGGCGCAGGTCGCCGAGGAGATCCTCGCCGCCGTCGGACCGTCCGGTGAATGACGGGCCGCGCGGGGTGAGGAACCAGCCGAGCCCGGAGACCGACGCCTCCTTCGAGCCGGTCGTGCGCCTGTCGCACCGTCGCAGGAAGACTGTCCTGACAAGCGTCATGCTGGGGCTGTTCCTGTCGGCCCTAGGTCGTGTCCGCAAAGTCAGGGGAGCCAGAGTTGTAGGCAGGCGAGGGTGACCATGGCTGGGTAGTGGCGGGCGCGTTTGTCGTAGCGGGTGGCCAGGGCCTTGTGGTGCTTGAGCTTGTTGAAGCAGCGTTCGACGACGTTGCGGCGCCGGTAGGCAGCACGGTCGAGGTGGCTGCGTCGCTCACCGCGCCGGATACGGCCGTTGATCTGGTCGATCCGTTCCGGGATGGCCGCCTTGATGCCGCGCCTGCGCAGGTAGGCGCGGAGCTTCACGGACGAGAGTAGCCCTTGTCCGCGGCTACCTGCTCCGGTCTGGTCCGGGGACGGCCCGGCCCGCCTCGCGCGATCCTGATGCGGGCCATGACCGCCTCGAACTGGGTGCAGTCGTTGACGTTCCCGGCGGTGCGGGGTCCCGGCCGCATGCTGGTGGGCCCGCACGGTCGTGGAGTCGACACACACGATCGACCAGTCGACGGCGCCCACGGCATCGGAATACTGCTGGACGTGGGCCGGCAGGCGGTCCCAGGTGCCATCGGCCGACCAGCGGTGAAAGCGTTCGTAGACCGTCTTGCACGGGCCAAAGCGTTCGGGCAAATCCCGCCAGGCCGCCCCGGTCGACAGCTTCCACAGGATCCCGTTGGCGACCTGCCGCCGGTCCCGCACCGGACGCCCCATCCTTGCGGGCGCCAGCAACGGCTCGATCACCGCCCAGGACTCATCGGTCAGTTCACGACGACGCACCACGAACAGACCAACGAGCCAACGACTTGGTGCTGCTGGGCGCGGGCATGGGTGCCGCGATGCAGACGATGACGACGCTGGCGCAGTCCGGGGCACCGCGACCCGACACGGGGGTCGCGACGGCCGCGGTGAACTTCTTCCGCACCAGCGGCGGCACCGTCGGCACCGCGGTCTTCCTCTCCGTCGTCTTCTCGTCCGCCGCGTCCCACATCCACGAGCGGATCTCGGCCGCGTCGAGAAACGCCCGGTTCCATGACCTTGCCGAGCAGCCCGGCAACGCGCGGGTGATCACCTCGCTGCTCGGACCGGGCGGCCACGGCGAGCTCCGGGACTCCTCAGCCCTCGCTCGTCTGGACGCCCTGCTGGTCCGCCCCTTCCGGGAGGGCTACGCCGATGCGCTGCATACCGCCTTCCTGCTCGGGGCTGTGGTGATGCTGGCGGCGCTGGTGCACGCCTTGGTGCGGGTACCTGACCGCACCCTCCCCGACGCGTGATGCACGGTGGCGGGTGGTGACAGAGCGAGCTGTCGCCATCGCGTTCCCCAGCGGGGGCAGTCAATTGCCATGCTGAAGCCCCGGACTCTCACAGCCCTTGCTTGGCCACCAGGACGTGCGCGGCGGTCCGCGCGGGGAGTTCGGCCGTCCGGCCGCCGCTGCCGACCGTCACGCCGCCGGGTGACGACGTCACCCTCACGACAGCGCCGGGCCGCACTCCGGCGTGCCGCAGGGTGTGCATCAGCTCGGGATCGGCCTGGAGCGGCTCGCCGATGCGTCGCACGACCGCGCTCGCGCTGCCGGGCCCCCGCTCCAGGTCGTTGAGGCTGACCATGCTCTCGTCCGGGACCGGATCCGCGGTGGGCTTCTCGCCGAGCTCCTCCAGGCCCGGAATAGGGTTGCCGTACGGCGACTGTGTCGGGTGCCGCAGCAGCGTGAGGATGCGGCGTTCGACGGCCTCGCTCATCACGTGCTCCCAGCGGCAGGCCTCGGCATGGACCTGCTCCCACTCCAGCCCGATCACGTCGATGAGCAGGCATTCGGCGAGCCGGTGCTTGCGCATGACGCGGACGGCCATCTGCCGCCCCTCCTCGGTCAGTTCCAGGTGCCGGTCGGCGGCGACGCGCAGCAGGCCGTCGCGCTCCATGCGGGCGGCGGTCTGGCTGACGGTGGGGCCGCTGTGGTTCAGGCGCTCGGCGATACGGGCGCGCAGCGGGGCCACGCCTTCCTCCTCTAGCTCCAGGACGGTGCGGAGATACATCTCGGTGGTGTCGATGAGTCGGGACATGCCGTGTCTCAGGCGAGGGTTTCCGCGGTGGCGGTCAGGACCGCGCGGCCGAGGATGTGACCGGCCATGGTGAAGCCCAGGACGGCCGGGGTGGCGTCGGTCGGGACGCCTATGGATTCGACGGCGAGGGCGTGCACCACGATGAAGTAGCGGTGCGGGCCGTGGCCGGGGGGCGGGGCGGCACCGATGAACCGGGCCGCGCGGGCGTCGTTGGGCAGCTGGAACGCGCCCTCGGGCAGGCCCGAGCCGGTGTCGTCGCCGGCGCCCTCGGGCAGCTCGGTGACGGTGGCGGGGATGTCGGCGACCGCCCAGTGCCAGAACCCGGACCCGGTGGGGGCATCGGGGTCGTAGACGGTGACGGCGTAGCTCTTGGTGCCCTCCGGCGCACCGCTCCAGGACAGCTGGGGGGAGAGGTCTTTCCCGCCGGGGACGCCGAAGATGCCGGAGAACTGCTCGGGCGGCCAGGGGGCGCCGTCGCCGACGGTGGTGCTGGAAACGGTGAAGGAGGCCGCCTCGGGGAGGCGGGCGAAGGGGTCGTTGGCGCTCATCGCGTCGTTCCTTTCCGGATGTGCCGGGGCTGGGGGCTTTCGCTGGCAGCCCTCTGAATCGACGATAACACGAATAATCGATTATTCACTGCATCGTCTATGATGGCGGCATGACTCAGACGGCCCCCACCTCGGCCTCGCCGGGGAAGCAGATGCTCTCCGAGCAGGTCTACGCACACCTGCGGGACGCGATCATGCGCGGCGACTACGCTCCCGGTGACGCCCTCAAGCCGCAGGATCTCGCCAAGGAACAGGGCGTGAGCCTGGCCGTCGTGCGCGAGGCGCTGGTGCGGGTGGTCGGCGAGGGCCTCGCGGACCGGCTGCCCAACCGGGGCTTTGCCGTCCCGGCCCTCTCCGACCACCGCTGGCAGGAGATCGCCGAGGCCCGCCGGACGGTCGAACCGGTCGTGCTGCGCATGTCCGTCGAGCGCGGCGACGTCGACTGGGAGGCCCGCGTACGCGCCGCACACCACCGTCTGGCCCGCACTCCGGCATACGGGCCGGAGGAGGGGGCGTATTACAGCAGCGCATGGTCCGAGGCCCACCGGGTCTTCCACCGCACCCTGCTGGAGGGGTGTGGCAATTCCGTGCTGCTGGAGACCTTCGACCGGATGTGGACCGCGAGTGAGCTCGCCCGCCGCTGGGCGGCGCTCCGCATCGCCGAACAGGTGGGCATCGACGAGCACCGCCGGCTGGAGGAGGCCGCGCTGGCCCGCGACGCCGACACCGCGGCCGACCTCCTGGCCCAGCACCTCACCCAGACCCCGGCCGCACTCACCGGCCGTACCCACCCCGAATTCACGACGGACGCCTGACGCGCCCCACGAACCCGGCGGGACGGCCCGCGGTCTCCAAGGAGCGGGATGGTCAGGTCGCCCGGGCGGCGTGCCTCAACGGCCCGTCTCCTTCTGGCCCGCCCTGTCCCCGGCCTCCCCGTCCGGCCGTGTCGGCCCGCCCGGTGGCGTATTGCCCGCGGTGAGATGCCCGAGCACCTCGACCAGCTCCTGGCAGGCCCGTTCCACCGAGCGCCGGGTGTTGCGCTGCTCGGTGATCACGGCCGAGAGCAGCAGGGCGGTGAGGGCCATGGTGCCGTTGAACGCCTGAAGTTTGAGCATCACTTCGATCCGGTCCAGGCCCTCGAAAGGGCCGGCCCTCTCCGTGGCGGCGACGGTGGCCATGACGGACGTGACGAGCGCGCAGAGCATGCTGCCGACCAGTTGGAAGCGCAGGGCCGTCCAGATCAGCAGCGGATAGACGAGGAACAGCACACTGAGGCTGCTGAACGTGACCAGTAATACGGAGCCGCATGTGATGAGAGCGAGCCCTGTGGCCTCCTGCCAGCGGGACAGGGGTGGGGGCCAGCGTGCCCCATGGAGCGCCAGCAGGAGTGGCGTGATGATCAGGACCCCCATCGCGTCCCCCACCCACCACGCCAGCCACACCTCCCAGAGGCCGTGACCATGGAGCCGGTCGGTGATCACGAGCATGCCGACGCCCACCGAGGCGCTGATCAGCATGCCGGTCAGGGCCCCGAGGAACACCAGGGCCAGGCCGTCCCGGAACCGGCTGAGGTCGGTACGGAAGTCCACCGCACGGAGCATGAGGCAGGCACAGACGGGCGCGGCCGTGTTGCCCACCAGATTGCCGAGCACCTGGGGTTGCAGCGAGGTGAGGTGCATGATGACGAGCAAGGAGCCGAGTGTGATGCCGGGCCAGACACGCAGCCCGAAGATCAGCAGGGCGGCGACCGCGATACCGGTCGGCGGCCAGATGGGGGTGAACACCGCCCCTTCGACGGCCAGATTGCGCAGGAGCCCGAGCCGCCCCGCGGCGTAGTAGCAGCCGGCGACGGCCAGCACCTGGAGGGCGACGACGCCGGTCCGGCGCAGATTCTCGGTACCCACCACACAAGCCATCAGACACTGGCATGGCCGTTCCGGCTACGTGGGAGCGGCGGCATGCCGCCTTACAGCTGAGGTTCGGTTCCTTCGTGGCCGACGACCAGTACGGCGGCGTCGTCCTCGTGGCCCACCTGGTCGGCGCCCCGGATCACGGCGGTGGCGAGCGCTCCCGCGTCCATGCCGGCCACGGCGGCGATGCCGGCCAGTCGTACGACCTGGTCCAGGCCCTGGTCGACCTCCATCGAGGGTCCCTCGACGACGCCGTCCGTGAGCAGGACGAACACTCCGCCGGTCGTGAGCTGGTACCGGGTCACGGGGTAGGTCATGCCGGCCCCGACACCCAGCGGCGGACCGCCCTCGTCGCTGCCGACGCCGGACTTTCCGTCTGCCGTCGCCCACACACAGGGGACGTGGCCGGCGCGGGCGCTCTCCAGTACCCCGGTGGACGGGTCGAGGCGCATGAAGGTGCAGGTGGCGAACAGGTCGGCGCCGAGGGACAGGAGGAGATCGTTGGTCTGTGCGAGGAGTTCGCCGGGCTCGCTCGTCACGGAGGCGAGTGCGCGCAGACAGACACGCACCTGCCCCATGAAGGCGGCGGCCTCGATGTTGTGGCCCTGTACGTCCCCGATGGACAGCCCTATCCGGCCGTCCGGCAGGTGAAAGGCGTCGTACCAGTCGCCGCCCACATTGAGGCCGTGGTGCGCCGGTACGTAGCGCACCGCCAGGTCGTAGCGGGGCACCGTGGGCATCTCCGCGGGCAGCATGCCGCGCTGCAGGGCGATGGCCAGCTCGACCTGGGACCGCTGCAGCTCCGCCTGCTCACGCGCCTGCGCCGTCAGCGAGCTGAGTCTGGCCAGCAGCTCGTCGCCGTCGTGCGCCGGGCCCTTGCGGGACATGGACCGCTCCGAAGGATCCGCACCGTTTTCAGGGTGCTCGACACAAATTACTCATATTGGATGATAGCGGCGCCGTGATGTGCCGGAACGCGAGCCGTACCGCCCCGTCCGGCCTTGCCCGCGCACTGGGGTGTCACCCCGGTGCGAGGGCGGCGCGTTTCGGGTTTCGTGGGCGCATGCCGGGTCAGCGCACCCACACGAGAGGGGCCCGCCCATGACCGTCCCGCTTCCCGTGGTCTTCATCCACGGGCTTTGGCTGCACAGCACCTCCTGGCAACCGTGGATCGAGCTGTTCCGCGCGGAGGGCTACGACCCCTCCGCACCCGGGTGGCCCGGCGACCCCGACACCGTCGAGGAAGCACGTCAGAACCCGGAGAGTCTCGCCGGATACGGCATCGACGACGTCGTGGAACACTACGCGGCCCTGTTCGAGACCCTGCCCGCCCGGCCCCTCGTGATCGGTCACTCCTTCGGCGGGATGATCGCCCAGAAACTGCTTGGCCAGGACCGCGCCGCCGCCGCGGTCGCGATCGACGCCGCACAGATCAAGGGCGTGCTGCCACTGCCGCTGTCCGCGCTGAAAGCGACGCTCCCGGTCTTCAAGAACCCGGCCAACAAGCGCCGGTCGGTCTCCCTGACCCAGGAACAGTTCCGGTTCGCCTTCGGCAACGCCATCGCGGAGGAGGAATCGGCGGCCCTGTACGAGCGCTGGACCATCCCCGCGCCGGGCAAGCCGCTCTACGAGGCCGCCGCCGCGAACTTCAACCCCCACTCGCCCGCGAAGGTCGACACGGACAACAGCGGACGCGGCCCCCTGCTGCTCATCTCCGGCGGCAAGGATCACACCGTCCCCGAGGTCGTCACCCGGGCCACCCTCAAGCAGTACCGGCACTCCGAGGCCGTCACCGACATCATCAACTTCCCCGACCGTGGGCACTCCCTGACGATCGACGGCGGCTGGCGCGAGGTCGCGGACACCGTTCTGCGATGGCTGCGGCAGCACGGTCCGGAGACGGCACGATGACGTCGGCCTCCCGGGGTGCCGCACACCCCGGTGCCGACGCGGGTCTCGCCGGACGGACCGTCGTGGTCACCGGTGCCGGGCGCGGCATCGGACTGGCCGTGGTCGAGGCCTTCCTCGCGGCCGGATCCCGCGTCGTCGCCGGATCGAGGGAACGCACCGAAGCCCTGGACGCACTGGTGAAACAGGGCGCCGAACTCACCGTCGTGGAGGTCGACCTGGCGACCTCCGACGGTCCGGCCGCGCTGGTCGCCGAAGCCGTGGCGGTCCACGGCGGTGTGGACGTCCTCGTGAACAACGTCGGCGCGGTACGACCGCGGGTCGACGGCTTCCTGAGCGTGACGGACGAGGACTGGGAGTGGACGCTCACGGTCAACCTCATGGCCGCCGTCCGCACCACCCGGGCCGCCCTGCCCCACCTGCTCGCCACCGGCGCGGGGCGCATCGTCACCGTCTCGTCCGTCAACGCCAGGCTGCCGGACCCGCTGGTCATCGACTACGGCGCGGCCAAGGCGGCGTTGACCAATTTCTGCAAGGCTCTGTCCAAGGAGGTGGGACCGCAGGGCGTGCGGGTGAACACCATCGGTCCCGGACCGGTGGAGACGGCACTGTGGCAGGGCGCCGACGGTGTCGCCGCCACGGTCGCCGAGTCCCGGGGCGTCGATCCCCGAGAGGTGGCCCGTGGCGCGGCGGGCCAGTCGCTGACCGGCCGCTTCACCCGTCCGGACGAGGTGGCCGACCTCGTCCTGTATCTCGCCGGTCCTGCGGCGGCGAACATCACCGGCGCCGACTTCGTCATCGACGGCGGCCTCGTCGAATCCCTCTGACCTGCCGTCAGAGCACGGGCCGCCACCACGGAATCACCCCCTCCGGCACCCCTCTCATCCGTCAAGCTCCGAAGGGAACCGACATGGCCTACATCACTGTCGGACAGGAGAACTCCACCGACATCGAGCTGTACTACGAGGACCATGGAAGCGGACAACCCGTCGTCCTGATCCACGGCTACCCGCTCGACGGCCACTCCTGGGAGAAGCAGCTCCCGGCCCTGCTCGACGCCGGCCACCGGGTCATCACCTACGACCGGCGCGGCTTCGGCCGGTCCTCGCAGCCGACCACGGGCTACGACTACGACACCTTCGCCGCCGACCTCGACACCCTGCTGACCGAGCTCGACCTCACGGACGCGGTACTCGTCGGATTCTCCATGGGCACGGGAGAAGTCGGCCGCTACCTCGGCACGTACGGATCCCAGCGCGTCGCGAAGGCCGCCTTCCTGGCCTCGCTCGAACCCTTCCTGCTGAAGACCGACGACAACCCGAGCGGTGTCGACCAGTCCGTCTTCGACGGAATCCTGGCCGCGGTCACCAAGGATCGCTACGCCTACTTCACCGGTTTCTACGAGGCGTTCTACAACCTCGACGAGACGCTCGGCAGCCGCATCAGCGAGGAGGCCGTGCGGGCGAGCTGGAACGTGGCGGCGGGAGCGTCGGCGTACGCGTCGGTGGAATGCGTGCCCACCTGGCTCACCGACTTCCGCGCCGACGTCGCCAGGATCGACGTACCGACGTTGATCCTGCACGGCACGGCAGACCGCATCCTGCCGGTCGACGCCACCGGCCGTCCCTTCCACGCGCTGCTGCCTTCGGCCCAGTACGTCGAGGTCGAGGGCGCCCCGCACGGTCTGCTGTGGACGCACGCCGAGGAGGTGAACGCCGCGCTGCTGGCCTTCCTGAGCAAGTGACGCCGGCCTGAGGGAGAGTCAGCCTTCGGTCGCCGGGCCCTGTTCGCCGATCGCGTGGGGGATCCGCTTGCGGGAGGTGATGCCGAGCTTGCGGAAGACCCTGCTGAGGTGGAACTCGACGGTCGACGCCGTGACGAACAACCTGGTCGCGATCTCCGCGTTGGTCAGCCCGGCGGCGGCCATGGAGGCCACCTGCCGTTCCCGCGGGGTGAGATCGAACCGGGTCTCGTCGGACCTCCTGCGGGCCGTCGCGCCGGTGGCGAGCAGTTCGAGCCGGGCACGCTCGGCGTACGGCAGGGCACCGAAGGCGTCGAAGCTCTCGTACGCGGCACGCAACTGCGTCCTTGCGTCCGAGCGCCGCTTGCCGCGGCGCAGCCACTCGCCGAACAGGAGTCGCGCGCGGGCTCGTTCCAGGGCCAGGGGACTCTGATCGAGTAGGTCGAGCGACTCCTGGTAGAGCTTCTCCGCGTCGTCGCCGTCGGCTGTCAGAGCCCGGCCCAGGGCCAGGCTGCCCAGGGCCCACGGGGTGGCGGCGAGCGGGGCGCGTTCCTCCAGCCGGGTCAGGGCTTCGCTCGCGCCGGCTCGGTCGCCGGTACGGACACAGGCCTCGACCAGGGGCGTCAGGATGAGGTTGCCACAGGCCGGTGAGTCCTGCTCGAAGACCGTCCGGGCGTGCTTCAGCGCCTGCCGGTAGCGGCCCTGGCCCAGCTCGAACAGGGTCAGGGCCTGCTGCGCCAGGAGGTGGAGCACGCCGTGGCCAAGGCTCCGCATCTCCGCGGTCCGCCGCACCGCCGAGCGCAGCTCCTCCTGCCGGCCGGTCAGGGCGAACAGGTGGAGGCGGTTGATGTCCCCGCCGCCGGGGAAGCCGGTGTCGGCGGCGATGTCGTCGAACTCGGCGTAGCGGACCTCCGCCTCCCTGAAGCGCCCGTCCAAGAGGTCGTAGTGCGCCTGGACGAGCAGCGTCATGCCCAGCGCGTACAGTGCGCCGGTGCCGCGGTCGGCCGACGCCAGGCGGTCGGCGAGGTCACGGCCGGCCTGGACCTCCCACAGATCGTCGCAGGCCATGGCCAGCATCACCGCGAAGGGACTGTTCGCGTCCCCGATCGCGCCGCCGCGCCGCAACCCGTTCAGTGCGGTGCGCAGTGCGGGCGCGCCGCTTTCGTAGCCGTCGGCCACGCGGCGGGCCAATGCCTCCATCAGAAGCGCGCGGCCGTCCACGGAGGCGTCCGCGGTGTGCTGCCGCGCGGCGACGGCGGCCGCCGCGACCTCGGCGGGCGAGGTGCCGTGCGTGCAGTCGTGGGCGACCAGCACGGCGTGGAGGGCCTCGCAGAGCAGTTCCCAGGACAGCCCCGGGTCCTGGGGGCCGAGCCTGGTCACCGCGTCCATGAGCATCGCGGGGACGTCGGCCACGGCGATCCTGAACATCTGTACGGTCGCCCGGATGCGCAGCTCGCGTGCGCCCAGCACCGGGCCGCGGATGTCGTAGGCCGCGAGATCCAGCGCGGTCTGCGCCGCCGCCGGGTCGCCGGACATCAGATGCGCCTGCGCCGCGTCGAGCAGCCGCTCGGCTCGTGTGGTGGGGGCCTTGGTGAAGGCCGCGGCGCGGGACAGGAACAGGGCTTGCTGGGAGTAGCCGCCGCGGGAGCGGGCCCGCTCGGAAACCGCTTCGAGCGCGTCGGCGACGGCGTCGTCCAGGCCCTCGGTGGCCTCGGCCCGGTGCCAGGCGCGGCGGTCGGCGTCGTGTACGGGGTCGCAGGCCGCGGCGAGTGCCGCGTGCGCCCGGCGCAGCTCCTCCGGCCGGGCTCCGGCGTACAGCGTCGAGCGGATCAGGGGATGGCGGAAGGCCGGTGGCGTGTCGCGGCCGAGGATGCCGGCGGCGATCGCCGGCTGCACGGCGCGGGCCGACAGCCCCAGCCGTCCGGCGGCCCGCCACACCGTCGCCGTGTCGCCCGCCGGGACCGTGGCGAGGAGCAGCAACAGGGTCGTGGTGTCGGGCGGCATGGCGTGGACCAGGCGTCGGAAATGGCCTTCGAGCAGCCGGCTGACCGGCAGGGGATCGGGCAACGGCGCGATTCCGGCGAGCTGTTCGGTGGCGAGGGCGTCGGTCAGCTCCAGCAGGGCGAGCGGATTGCCGCCGGTGCCGACGACGATGCGCTCGGCCACCGCCGTGTCCACCCGGCGGGTGGCGAAGGAGAGCAGGGCCTTGGCTTCCGTCTCCGGCAGACCGGTCACGCGGTGCGCGCTCAGTGCCTCGAACAGTCCGTTGTCCTCGGGTCCGTCCCTCAGAGCGATGACCACGCCCAGGGAGTCGGCATGCAGGCGGCGCGCGGTGAAGGCGAGCGCCTCGGCCGACTCGCGGTCCAGCCAGTGAGCGTCGTCCACCAGCAACAACAGCGGCTGCTCGGCGGCGGCGTCCGACAGCAGCGTCAGTGTCGCCAGTCCGACCAGATAGCGGTCCGCGGGCGGCCCCGACACCACGCCCAGGGCCGCGTCCAGCGCGGCCCGCTGTGGCCCGGGCAGCCGGTCCGCCCGGTTCAGGAACGGCCGTAGCAACCGGTGCAGTGCGCTGAAGCCGAGACCGGTCTCGGCCTCGACCGGGATCAGGCGGATCACGTGGAGTTCCGTGGCCTGTTCAGCGGCGTACTCCAGCAGCCGGGTCTTGCCGATCCCGGCCTCGCCGCTCAGCACGAGGACGGCGCCGAGGCCGTCGCGCACGGCGTCGAGCAGACGGCCGATGGCCGCGCGTTCGGTGTGGCGGCCGACCATCGGTGGCCCAGATGCACGGTGGACGTCGTTCCACGCCATGAACCGATCCCCCCCTGTCGATGTGCTGACGGGGCAACGCTAGGAACGCCGCGCGGGCGGTGGCGAGCGTCATGTGACGGTGGTCAGCGCAGTGAGCCGACCACCGTGCGCAGCTCGGCGCGCGAGACCACGCCCAGTTTGGGGAAGATGCGGTGGAGATGTGAGCTGACGGTCCGGTGCGACAGGTAGAGCCGCTGGCCTATCTCGCGGTTGGTCAGACCGTCGGCGGCGAGCTGGACGATCTGGAGTTCATGGGCGGTCAGCCGGTCCCGGGCGTCCGGGGCGCGGCGGCGGCTGGTCTCACCCGAGGCCCGCAGCTCGCGGCGGGCCCGCTCACCCCAGGGGATCGCGCCGAGTGCGTCGAACATGTCCCGGGCGGCCCGGAGATGGTCGCGGGACTCGACACTGCGCCGTCGGCGCCGCAGCCATTCGCCGTACGCCAGATGCGTACGGGCCCTGATCAGGGGCCAGGCGCCGAGATCGGCGCTCAACGCGCCCCGGAAGAGCGGGTCGGCGTCCTCGTCGGCGGCCAACAGCGCCCGGACCAGGCGCAGTTCGGCGTGCAGGACCGGCGCGGAGGTCACCGTGGCGACCTCCTCCAGTTCCGTCACGACACCGAGCACGGTCTCCAGCCGCCCGCAGCGCGTGGCCGCGTCGACCAGGTCGCCCACGACCGTCAGCCGCAGGGCGACCTGGTAGGCGGGGTCGGCCGGATCGTGCAGTCGGCGGAAATGTCCCAAGGCCTCCTCGAACCGGCCCGCGCCGAGCGCGGCCAGTCCGCGGGCCATCGACGCGGTAGCCAGCACCGGGCGGGCCCCGACCGGCAGCCCGATCCTCTCCGCCTCCTCGGCCAGCGCCGAGGCGGCATCCTCCTCACCGCGCAGGGCGGCCAGCTTGGCCGCGGTGGCGGTCATCAACGCGTACATCGTCGTCTGGCTGGTTTCGCGCGCCAGCCGTCGCGCCTCCTCCGTCGCGGTGATCGCCGCGCCGAGATCGCCGACCACGAGAGCGCTCCACGCGTCCGCGCCCACCGTCCGGGCCAGCAGCCCCAGGCGTCCCTGGGCGCGCAGCGGCACGCCGCCGGCCGCCGAGAACGCCCGAGCCAGATCGAAACCGCCGACAAGGAGCGAGGCGGTGCTGAGCATCCGGTAGGCGCGGCCGTCGTCGCCCTCCTTCAGGGCGACGCGCCGGGCCCGTTCCAGGACGAACGTGCCGCGTTCGACCGGTGCGGCGTAGGCGCAGATGGCCAGGCGCCACGGGTCGAGTTCGTCGAGGCCCATGCGCTCCACGGCCCGCAGGACCGTGCGGCGCCCCGCCGGGCCGGGTTCGGACCAGAAGCACAACTGCGCGGCACTCCACAGGATCCGCAGCGCCAGTTCACGGTCCTCCGCGGCCATCTCCTGGGCGAGGGCCACCAGCGAGTGGGTGCCCGAGGCGTGGCTGTGCAGCCCCTCGTCGAAGCTGCCGCGCAGCCAGACGACCCTGGCGTGCTGCCGCCGCGACAGCGGCCCGGTGAGCGCCTGGTCCAGCAGCCGGTTCACCGTCTCGGGCCGGCCGAGTTCGACGGCGAAGTCGGCGGCACGCAACAGCCGTTCGGTCCGGCGCTCGGTGTCCTCGCTGAGCGCGGCCGCCTGTTCGAGGGTGGTGACGGCGGCCGCGATGCCGCCACGGTGTGCGGCCCGGTGAGCCGCGTCCTCCAACGCCACGGCGACGCTCTCGTCCGGGTCGTCGGCCGCGGCGGCCCGGTGCCGCAACTGCCGGTCCGGCTGTTCGTGGAGTGCGGCGGCGAGCGCGGCGTGAGCGGCCTGGCGCACCTCGGCGGGCATGGTCTGGTGGATCGCCGACCGCATCAGCGGATGCCCGAAGCGCAGCTCCGCGCCCACGACCTGGACGAGCCGGGCGTGTACGGCCGGGTCGAGTTCCGCGGTTCCCGCTGCCCTGCCGGTCAGCTGCCGGGCCGCGCGGTAGATCTCGGGGAGCGACGGGCTGTCGTTGAGCGCCGCGATCCGCAGCAGACTGCGGGTGATCTCGGGAAGGGATTCCAGCCGGTCGGTGAAGGCCCGTTCGAGGCGCTCGGTGAGCGGCAGCTGGGACACGTGCGGATCGGCCGACGCGCCCAGGGTGCGGGAGAGTTCGGTCAGCGCCAGAGGATTCCCGGCCGCCTCCGCCAGCAGGCGGCGATGCGCGGTCGGCCGCAGCTGTGGTGCATGGTCCGCCAAAAGCTGCGTGGCCTGGGCGTCCGTGAGCGGACTGAGGGATACGGAGGTGAGTTCGTCGGAGTTGAGCCGTGACCGGTAGCCGTCGCGGGCGGCACCCACCAGGACCACCGGCTCCGTGCCGACCCTTCGCGCCACGAAGGCAAGGACACTGGCGGTGGCGTCGTCGAGCCACTGGGCATCGTCGATCAGGACCAGCACCGGTGCGGTCGCGGCGGCGTCGGCCAGGAGGTTGAGCACCGCCAGACCGACCAAGCAGACGTCGGGGACACCGGTCTCGGCGTGTCCGAGAGCGGCGTCCAGTGCCTGCCGGTCCGATGCGGCGAGGTCGGCGGCTCCGGTGGCGAGTGGCCGCAGGACGAGCTGTAGACCGGCGTAGGCGATGTCGCTCTCGGCTTCGGCACCGCTGGTCCGCAGGACCTGGTAGCCGAGTTCCTCGGCGAGGACGGCGGTCCGGGTGAGCAGCGCCGTCTTCCCGATGCCGGGCGCCCCCCGGACGAGCACCGCGGCTCCGTGGCCGCGCGGTTCGGCCAGCAGCCGGCGCAGCAGCTGCAACTGATCGTCCCGACCGATGAGCTCCACGTTCCCCCCATCAGACCGGGTCGCCGGACCCGGCCTGGTCGACGGTCAGGGTACTGTGCCGCGTCCGACGATCTGAAGAACGGCCCGGGCCGCGACGGCTCCGCTTCCGGCGTCAGGTGAGTTGCGGCGCCACCTCGGAGGCGACCCACTCCATGGCCTTCTCGACGTGTTCAGCCGCGATGGGCAGCCACAAGGTGCAGGCGGTGAGCCCTGCTTCGGCGAGCCGCCCCAGGTCGTCGGCGACACTCGCCGCGCTGGGAGTGGTGCCGCCGAGCGGCCGTCCCGGTGGCGTTGTCACCGCGGGGACACCAGGGGGAGTGAGGAATACGGCCGAAGCGAGCGTCAGCCGGTCGGCGTCCTTCGCGCCGCCGAGGTCACTCAGGCGGCGCCGCACGTCGGTGACCTCCGCGGCGTCGACACCTGTGCCGTACCAGCCGTCACCGAAACGCAGCGCCCGGCGCAGGGCGGCGTCACTGTGTCCGCCGACCCACACGGGCGGACCGCCGGCGGTGACCGGAGGCACTCCCAACCGCGCTCGGCGCAGGGTGGTGAACGGCCCGTCGAAGTCCGCGGGGCGCTGCGCCCACAGGGCCTTGGCCGCGGCGAGGTGGTCGTCGGTACGCGCACCACGCTCACGGGCGGGTACACCGACGGCGGCGAATTCGTCGGGATTCCAGCCGGTGCCGACGCCCAGGAGCAAGCGGCCTCCGGACACGACATCCAGCGTGGCCGCCTGGTTGGCGAGCACCACCGCCGGGTAGAACGGCGCGACGAGCACGGACGTCAGCAGCCGCAGGCGCGTCGTCGCCCCCGCCACGGCCGAGAGCAGCACCAGCGGATCCGTGTCGAGGCCGAAACCGCTGTCCAACAGGCGGTTGCCGACCGCGACGTGATCGAAGCCCAGGTCTTCGGCATGGCGTGCGGCGCGGAGCACGGCGGCTCCGTCGTCGACCGGCCAGCGCGGCTGAAGGGAAACACCGAGGCGCAGGGGCATGGGATTGCCTTTCGACGGCGGTCCGATGGCGACACGGCGATCGGCGACCGCCCTGTCGACACACCCAACTCCGGCACGGCCCCTGTTTCATCCCGACGGAACCCCAGCCGGTGTGCGGCTGGGGTTCCGTGGATCAGGGGGTCGGCGCTAGCGCTGCAGGGTGAGCAGGCCCGGCCGGTACGGCAGCTTCTCGTAGGCGGTGCCCGACGGTGTGTTGGGGTCCAGGCCCTGGTAGAGGAACTGGAGGTTGCAGGGGTCGATGGTCATGGTCTGGTCGGGGTTGTTGCGGACCAGGTCACCGTGACTGATGCTGTTGGTCCAGGTGGCACCGCTGTTGGCCTTGCCCGCGAAGGGGTTGGACTCGGTGGCGGCCTGCGGGGTCCACGGGCCGTTCAGGCTGGTGGCCGTGAACGAACGGAAGAAGCGGTCCTCGTTCACCCCCCGAGCCTCGACGATCATGAGGTACTGGTTCTGGCCCTGGACCTTGTAGACCTGCGGCGCCTCGAACAGGTTCTTCTCCGTGTCGGTCATGACCGTGGTGTACGACGAGCCGAAGCTGCCCGGGAAGTTCCCGAGCGGCAGGGTCGACTTGAAGATGCCGCCCTTGTCGTTGGCGAAGAACAGGTACATGTTCTGGTCGTCGGCGATCAGGGTCGGGTCGATCGGGCCGCCGCTGGGGAGGCTGCCGGTGAACAGCGCCTGCGGCGCGGACCAGCCGTTGGGGTTGGTGGGGTCGCTGGACGTGCGGTAGGTGAAGGGCCAGGCGGTACCCCACCCCAGAGAGGCCATCACCCAGATGTTCTTGGGCGCGAAGTAGAACACCTGGGGCGCCACCGCGGACGAGTTCATCGCGGTCTGGGTGGTCGTGGACATGTCCGACCAGTTGGTGAAGGGGGCGAAGCCCATCGAGTGCCAGTTGCCGTCGGAGTAGGTCGCGTAGACGAGGTGCTTGCCGTTGTACGTCGTGGTGGTGAAGTCCTTCAGCGAGAGCCACCCGTTGGCCGGCTGCGCCAGCGGGCCGGTCGAGCTCCACCGGTACGTCGACGGCAGAGAGCACGAGTTGGACGAGCCGGACAGGCCGGTCCACTTCTGGTTGTTGCCGCCGCTGCAGTTCCAGAGCTGTACCGCCGTGCCGTTGGCGGTGGCGCCGCCCGACACGTCCAGGCACAGCCCGGACTCCACGGCGACGATCGTGCCGTCGGAGTTGACCCGCCACTGCTGGTTGGTCCCGCCGTTGCAGGACCAGATCACCGGCCGGGTGCCGGCCGTGGTGGCGTGGCCGGGTACGTCGAGGCACTTGTTGCCGTACACGGTCAGCTGGCTGCTGTCGGTCAGCGTCCACTGCTGGTTGGTGCCGCCATTGCAGTCCCAGATCTGCACGTTGGTGCCGTCGCTCTGGGCGGCCCCCGACACATCGAGACATCGGCCGGAGGCAACGCCTCGCACGGCGCTGGTGGTTGCGGCCTGAGCCGGGGTGGCGACGAGCATCGCCGCCAACGAGGCCATGACCGCAACGGGGACTGCAAACATCGCAAACAGCCGTCTGCGGCTGGAACCACGTCTGCGCATGGGGACCTCATCATCCTCGAGTAGGTGGTTCTGGCGGGCGCTGTCGGAGGCTGGGTGACTGCCGACGTGGTGCGACCCTGGCGTGCGTTCGATATCCCGAATGGGGATCGGAATATCGAGCAGACGGGATCATGGGAGAACCTGCGGGCGGCGTCAATACTTCGCACAGGATTCGCGACCAGCAACTTTTACGGGGCTTGCGCCGCGGAGGGGTCACACCTCCGGGCTCCCCAACCGCCCTGGCATGTCGGGGACCTGGGGAAAAGAAAGTTCCCTGCGCGCGGCAACCCTTGGCGTGGCCTGTGACGACAAGGGGGCGGAACCGGCCAGCTCCGCCGCCCGGATCCGCGGACCTCGTGAACGGCCTGCAAGGAGAACCCCCTTCATGAACAACCCCGCGACGGTCGAGGGCGATGCCTGTGACCGGCTGGTGTCGGTGCGCAGCGGCAAGGTGCTGGACGACAACGGGTTCCATCGCCGACCGGCGAGGCACAGACCACGGCCGCGCCAGAGCCGTACTTGTGCTCCGGGGGCCTGTCTCATCAGGCCGGGTCTGTGCCTCTCCGTGCGTTACTTGACGGAGCCCGCGGTCAGGCCCTTGCGCCAGAACCGCTGGAGACTGACGAAGGCGACGAGCAGCGGGATCAGCGACAGGAACGCACCGGTGATCGGCAGCAGCGGCGGCACTCCGTTGGCGAACTCCGAGCGCCACTGCACCAGGCCCACGGTGACGGGCTGTAGTGAGGGGGTGTTCAGCATGAGTGAGGGCAGCAGGTAGTTGTTCCAGATGCCGACGAACTGGAACAGGAAGACGGTGACCAGCGCCGGGGACATCAGCGGCAGGGCGATCCGGAAGAAGGTGCGCTGTTCGCCTGCTCCGTCGAGCCGTGCGGCCTCAAGGAGTTCGTCCGGCATGGACGCCGCGGCGAAGATCCGGCACAGGTAGACGCCGAACGGACTGACACAGCTGGGCAGCAGCACCGACCAGTAGGAGTTGGTGATGTCCAGCTTGGCCATGAGCAGGAACAACGGCAGGGCGAACATCGGCGCCGGGATGAGAACCGAGGCGAGGATGACGTTGAACACGCTTTCGCGGCCGCGGAAGCTGAACTTGGACAGCGCGTAGCCGGCCATCGCGGACAGCAGGGTGCCGACGGTGGCGCCGGCGAGGCTGTACAGGGCGCTGTTGGCGAGCCAGGTGGAGAAGATGCCGTCCTCGAAGCTGAACACGTCTTTGATGTTGGTGACCAGGTCGAAGTGGGAGAACCACAGCGGCGTACCCGTGTAGAGGTAGCCCGAGGCCTTGGTCGAGGAGACGAACAGCCACCACAGCGGGATCAGCGTGTACAGGGCCATCAGGCCCAGCACGCCGTTGACGACGACCTTGCTCGCGATGTCGGTGCCGCGAAGGGCCGGTCGGGTCGGCCGGATCGGCCGGTCGGCACGGATCACGCTCATTCCATCGCTCCCTTGCGCTGGTTGAACTTGAGAAACCCGAACGAGAGCACGAGAGTGATCAGCGCGAGCACGACGGACTCGGCAGCGGCCAGGTTCTGGCCGCCCACGTCCATGCCCAGGGTCGTGTTCATGATGGGGGTGAACTTCGGGTCGACGCCCGGGATGCGCGCACCGACCAGCACCGCCGGCTCGGTGTACATCTGTGCCGTTCCGATGATGGAGAAGACCGTGGTCAGCACCAGCGCGGGACGTACCAGCGGGATCTTCACCGCCCACGCCAGGCGCCATCCGGTGCAGCCGTCGAGCGCGGCGGCCTCTGTCACCTCGGCGGGGATCGTCTGGAGCGCGGAGTAGATGATCAGCATGTTGTAGCCGGTCCAGCCCCACGTGATCATGTTCCCGATCGAGACCGGAACCCACGACGGCGACAGGAAGTCGGTGGTGATCCCGATGTGGGACAGCGGTCCGGTGAACGGCGAGAGGTCTTTCACCAGGAGGAAGGACCACATCACCGCGGCGATGGCCCCCGGCAGCGCGTAGGGCAGGAAGAACGTGAGCCGGTAGGTCTTCCGCAGCCGGGCCGAGCGGGAGTCCAGCAGGAGCGCGAGCAGGAGGGCGAGGCCGAGCATGACCGGGACCTGGACGCAGCCCAGCAGCACGACCCGGACGATCGACGCCATGAAGTCGTGGTCGCTGAAGGCGTCGGCGTAGTTGGACAGTCCCGTGAACTCCGTGGACGCCGCACCGCCGAACAGCCCGGCGCGGTGGACGGTGAAGAAGCTCTGGTAGATGGCGTAGCCGATCGGCGCGACCATCATGGTCAGGAAGAGCACCGCGAACGGCGCCAGGAAACCCGACGCGGTCAACGCGCTGCGGCGGCCGGTGCGCCGCGGTCGGCCGGCGGGGGAGAGGCGGCGGGTGACCGCGGGCACCGGCCGCGGCGGTGACGCGGTCCGGATGCTGCTGGGACTGCTCATGGAAACCTCGCTGGGCGGTTCGTCGTCAGGGAGCGGGTCCCCGCGGCGCTCGACACGGGCGGCCGCGGGAATCCCTCGGGGCGTCTGGAGTTCCGCTGCCTCAGCTGTTGGTGACCGACAGCCCGAGCTTCTTGATCGCGGCGACCGTCGAGGCCTGCACCTTGGTGACCGCGTCCGGCAGGGTGCCCTGACCGATGGCAGCGGTGAAGTCTGTCTCGACCTGCTGGAAGGTCGGGCCGTTGGTCCAGGTGCTGGGCACCTGCGCGGCGGAGGCCTTGTACACGTCACCGACCTTCTGACCGCCGAAGTACGGGTCACCCCCCGTGAGGGACGGGTCTTCCTGTCCGGCCTTCGACGCCGGGTACAGGCCGCCTTGGATGCCCGTCTTCACGGCCTGCGGGTCACTGGACAGGAAATCGGCGAACTGCACTGCTTCCTTGGGCGTCTTGCACCCGGTCATCACCGAGGTGGCCGAGCCGCCGCTGCTGGCGCTCTTGCCGTCGCCGGCCGCCCAGGTCGGCATCGGGGCCACCCGCCACTTGCCGGACAGGTTCTGGAGGTCCGACTTCAGACCGCCGGCGGCCCAGGCCGCGCCGACGAACGTCAGCACCTTGCCGGCTTCGGAGGCCTTGTTGAACTGCGGGTCCCAGGCGCTGCCGCTCTTCGCCACCAGGCCCTGGTCCTTCAGGTCCTGCCAGTACGAGGCGACCTTGCGGGTGCCGGGGTTGTCGATGCTGACGGTCCAGCTGTCTCCCTTGGTCGAGTACCAGGACTGGCCGGTCTGGAGGGTGAAGGACGCCAGACCGCCGGCGTCGGCGAGTATGGTGCCGAACTTCACGCTGCGGTCGGCGGTGGTGACCTTCTCGGCGTCGGCCTTGTACTCGGCCCAGGTGGCCGGCGGCTTGCTGATGCCGTACTTGGCGAACAGGTCCTTGCGGTAGAAGAGGACCATCGGGCCGACGTCCACCGGAACCCCGTAGATCTTGCCGCCGACGCTGGAGGCGGAGACGGCCGACGGGATGTACTTGTCCATGCCGTCGCTCGCGTACTGCGTGACGTCCATGACCGAGTTCTTCACGAGCATCGACGGGATGTTCTGGTACTCGATCTGGGCCAGGCACGGGCCCTTGCCGGCGGTGAGCGCGTTGCTGATCTGGGTGTAGCCGCCCTTGGGGCCCGACGGGATCTTCTTGAAGGTGATCTTGGTGTTCGGGTGGGAGGCGTTCCACTGGTCGACGATCTTCTCGTAGCCGGCCCAGCCCCAGAACTCCATGTTCACCGGCCCGGCCTGGCTCTTCTCCGAGTCGTCGGAGCCGCTGCTGCACGCGCCTAGGCCGGCCACGAGGAGTGCCGTGGTGGCGAACGTCAGGATTCTGCGGGTGCGTATGGTGGTGTAGTCCATGCGAGGAAACCTTCTGTGACAGGGGCTGACTTGCTGGAAGGCCGATGGGCGGGCGGGCAAGGCCCGCCTATCGGCCGGTGCCGAATTCCACGCCGAACGCGGTGGTGACCGCGGCCAGGACGTGCGGTGCCGTCGGCCCCGGGCCGCAGGCCGCGCTGCCCAGACCGTGGTGCGCGTGATCGAGGTGCAGATGGAGCGTGCCGTCGCGGACCAAGTCGTGCTGGTGGGAGGCAGCGGTCAGGGCTTCGGTGCTCCACGGACGAACCGTCAGGTCGATGACCGGGTCGCCGGAGATGAGCAGGGTGCCGTCCGGGGTGGTGATCCTGGCGCGGCGGACTTGGTGGCGGTTGCCGTTCTCCTGCGGGCGGACCTGCGGGATCTGCATCGCCGAGACGGTCGACAGATGGCGGCCGACGCGAGCCGCGGCGCGGGAGTCGCGGTACGCCTCACCGGGGCCGGGGCCGAACCATTCGACTTCGGCGTCGGTGCCGGGCAGCGACATCGCGACCCCCAGTCGGGGCAGCGGCACGGACCATGGGCCGTCGGGGGTGACGACGGCGTCCAGTCGGAGCCGTGTCCGGCCCGCCGCGTCCGGTGTGTCGCAGGCCGTCCAGCGGTAGACCACGCCGAGCCCGCAGGAGGACCCGGCGGCGGCCAGACGGGCGGTGACCGTCAGTCCCGACGCGTCGGGCTCGACACCCAGGACATCGTGGCGCATCCGGTCCAGCCCGGCGGCGAGCCAAGGGCCGATCTGCGCCTCGCCGAAGGCGCTGAGCAGGTCGTTGTCGATCGGGGCCCGCCAGACGTCCAGCATCGGACCGTCGAGCTCCAGGTCGCCGAGCCGTGTCAGCACCCCGGTGCGGGCGTCGAAGCGCGCGGGACCCAGTGCGACGTACCCGCCATGGGCGATCGCCGGCGCCGGCGGGGCGGGGGCGGGCGAGGCGGCCGGGGCCACGACCAGGCCCTGGCCCCAGGCGATCTCGTGACCGGCCCCGGCCCAGGTCTCGTCGGCGGCGAGCACCGCGGTCACGGTCAGCCACACCTGGTCGCCGGAGTCGTTCTTGCGCGCCGCGTCGAGCGCGGCGGTGACCTCGGCGGGCCATGCGAGGGTGGTCGTCGCGCCCGCGGCGGTCGCGGGCACGCTCAGGCCGCCGGAGCCCACCGGCTCGCCGCCGTCCTCGACGGTCCACCGGCAGTCCAGGTAGCCGCTGTCGCGGACGTGATGCAGGTTGCGCACGCTGATCTGACCGGCCGCCGGGTCGATGTGGATCCGGACCGGTTCGATGACCTTCTTGTACTCGACCAGGCCCGGGGACGGCGTGCGGTCGGGGAAGAGCAGCCCGTCGGCGACGAAGTTGCCGTCGTGGATCTCCTCGCCGAAGTCGCCGCCGTAGGCGTAGTACGAACGGGGCTCCTCCTGCCCGTTGATCGGGGCGGTCCGGGTGATCCCGTGGTCGATCCACTCCCAGATGAATCCACCGGCCAGCCGCGGATGCGCCTCGATGACCTGCTGGTACTCGGAGAGCCCGCCGGGTCCGGTGCCCATGGCGTGGCCGTACTCGCACAGCACGGCCGGCAGGGCGCGGCGGTGTGCGTCGTCGGCCGGATCGGCCGTCGGCGCCTCCTGGCCGCGGTCCACGGCGGCCAGTTCGTCCACCCCGATGTACATGCGGGAGTACAGGTCGACGTAGGCGCAGCTCGCGAAGTCGCCCTCGTAGTGGATCAGGCGGCTGTCGTCGCGCCAGCGGATCCACGCGGCCGCGGCGGCCAGGTTGACTCCGGTTCCGGACTCGTTGCCCAGCGACCAGACGACGACGGAGGGGTGGTTCTTGTCGCGCTCCACCAGCCGAGCGGTCCGGTCGAGATAGGCCTCGCGCCAGGCGGGGTCGTCGCTGGGGTTGCGCCGCCAGCCGCCGGGTTCGAAGCCGTGCGTCTCGAGGTCGCCCTCGCAGAACACCCACAGGCCGTGCTCGTCGCACAGGTCCAGGAAACGGTGGTCGGGCGGGTAGTGGCTGGTGCGTACGGCGTTGATGTTGTGCTGCTTCATGAGCAGCACGTCGGTCAGCATGGTGTCCTCGGTCAGGGTCCGTCCCGTCAGCGGATGCCATTCGTGGCGGTTGACGCCCCGCAGGGAGATCGGCCTGCCGTTCACGGTCAGGACGCCGTCCACGACGGCCACGGTGCGGAAGCCGATGCGCAGCGGTATCCGCTCTCCGGCTTCGGAGACCAGCTCTCCCGTGTAGAGGCGCGGCCGCTCGTCCGACCAGGGCTCGATGCCGTCGATCACGTGCGGGCCGGCCGGATCGGCGGCGGATATGCCGAGCTCGGGCACCGACAGGGACACCCGAGTGGGGGCGGTGACGTCGACGGCCAGGGTGCCCTGCCGCGTCGTGTGGTCGTAGGCGGTGTGGACGAAGAAGTCCTCGACACCGCGGGCGGCCACGGACACCGAGCGGAAGATCCCGGACAGCCACCACATGTCCTGGTCTTCCAGGTAGCTGCCGGACGACCACTGGTGCACGCGGACGGCGAGTACGTTCCGGCCGGGCCGCAGGGCGGCGGAGGCGTCGAACTCGGTGGTCAGGCGGCTGCCCTTGCCGTCGCCGAGCCGGATCCCGTTGAGCCACACCGCGAACGCGGAGTCGACACCCTCGAACCGGAGCACCGCGGCCGATGCCGGGAACCCGTCCGGAACGTCGAACGCGCGGCGGTACTCGCCGGTCGGGTTCTCACGGGGCACCCGCGGCGGGTCGACCGGGAACGGGTACAGGATGTTGGTGTAGGCCGGGGCGCCGTAGCGCGGCTCGCCGGGCAGGCCGGTCATCTGCCAGCAGGACGGTACGGCGAGCAGGTCCCAGGCGGTGTCGTCGAAGTCCGGCGCGGCGAAGTCCCCGGTGAGGTCGTCCAGCCCCGACGCCAGCCGGAAGCTCCAGTCGCCGTCGAGCGTGATCGTGGGCAGGTCGGTGGTGAACGCGGCGCGCGGCCGCAGCCGTCCGGTGCCCGGCGACAGGTCTTCGACGTAGGCGTGGGGGTCGAGGCCGTTCATCAGTGAAGGTGTTTCCTCTCGAAATGCCTCGTGGTGAGGGGAGCGGCTGGGAAGGGGACTGTGTCGGGGGTACGTCAGGCGCTCAGCGGTCGCCGCGGACGGGGCCGCTGCTGTCCCTGACGGTCAGGGTCGGGCGCAGCAGCGACACGACGTTGGTCGGCGGTCTGCCGGAGTCGACGGCTCGGAGCAGGAGTTCGACGGCCTGCTGGGCCATCTCGCGTTTGGGGAAGGTGACCGTGGTCAGTGCCGGTCGGATCCGCCCGACCTGGGCGATGTCGTCGAAGCCGACGACGCTGACGTCGTCGGGGACCCGGCGTCCGGAGCGGACCACCGCTTCGATGGCTCCGATGGCCAGGACGTCGTGGGTGGCGAAGATCGCCGTCAGCTCCGGATCCGCCTCCAGCGCCGCCCAGGCAGCGGTGAAACCGCCGGCGGCGTCGTCGCTGGTGCAGGCGAACACCTTGCGGTCGTCCAGGCCGTCGGCGGCGAACGCCCGGCGCAGCCCCATGACGCGCGGTGTGTGCGCGGGGAGGTCGGCGATCACCGCGACGTTCCGGTGGCCCAGATCCCGCAGGTGGCTCCCGGCGAGAAACCCGGCGTGCTGGTAGTCGATGGACACCACGGGGAGGGTGGTCGGCGGGTCGCCCTCCCAGGCGAACAGGGCGACCGGGAAGTTGGCCTCGGCGAGCATCGGCAGTTGCTGTTCGACGCCGTTGTCCCCGGCGACCAGCAGGGCGTCCACCGAGCGGGCGGTGAGGTTCTCCAGGTGGGCCCGGGTGTAGTCGGGATCGTCGCGCGTCGTGGCGAGCAGCAGGTTGTATCCGTGGCCGACCAGGAGGTTCTCCACCTCCTCGACCACCTCCGAATAGAACGCGTTGGCCACCGACGGCACGAACAGGCCCACCGTCGACGTGCTGCCGGTACGCAGGGAGCGCGCCACCAGGTTCGGCTTGTAGCCGAGTTCGGCGATCGCCTTGTTCACCTTGGCCAGGGTCTCCGGCCGTACCTTCTTGCCGGACACCACGTTGGAGACGGTCTGCTTGGTGACTCCCGCCCTCGCGGCCACGTCCGCCATTGTCACCACGTCGGCTCTCCAAAACTTTTATCGATCCACAAAAGTGGCGTCACTGTAGGACGGCCACCGCGGCAGGGCAAGACTTCGCGTCACGGCCGTGATTCAGCCGTGACGGAGCACGGCGAGGGCGCGACGAGGAAGTTACGGCGGTTTTCCACGAGTTGAAGCGCACGGAGCATTGACGGTCCCGGAAATGCGGCAGTAACGTCCCCGCCACGCCGGCCCCATGGATCGGTCCACGTGGGGGCGCCGGCTCCGCGCATGCTCCGCGCCCTCTCCAGCAGGCGGCGAGCGCCTTGCACAGACCTGGAGAGGTCTCGTCCTGAGGAGAGACTGACATGACCAGACCGGCCGGCGGCGACGCCGACCCGAACCCCGTCCCGGCGCGACGCAGCTCGCGCGTGAAGCGCTTCATCGCGGCTGCCGCCGGCGCCACCCTCGCGGCGGCGAGCCTCATGCTCACCACCATCGTCCCCGCCCACGCCGCCACCACCGTCCACACCTACGCGCCGACGGGAGTCGGAGGCGGCACGACGACGTCCCCGGACGTGGCGTCCGCCAAGTACCAGGTGCAGGTCGCCGGCACACAGGTCCAGGCTGTCCAGTACACCCAGAACGGCCACAACTTCGACATCGCTCGCTTCGCGTCGGACTCCCGGACACCGACGATCACGGTCACGCTGCCCAGCACCACGATCGACACGGTGAACGTCTATCCGGCCCGCTACTACCCCGCCGGCAGCGTCTCGGTGAGCGCGGACAAGCACACCCTGACGTTCCAGCTGTCAGCGGCCGCCGGGTTGAACCAGGCGATCGTGATGGTCAACGGCGACTCGACCAACGCCACAGGGCAGCCCTACCTGGCGGTCGTCAACGACCCGCTGGAGGACCCGGCGCAGCGTCTGGACACCACGAGCGCACCGGACGGCTCCGGCGTCAACCTGCAGACCGGTGTCCTCAACTTCCAGGAGTTCGCCGCGAAGTACCTCGCCGCGCACCCGAACAGCGCGGCCCAGAAGGCTCCCGCCGCGACGACGAGCTCCATGGCCGGCAAGACCGTCAACGGCACCGCCATCCCCGCCGGCCAGAAGTCCTCGGCCGGGAGCCTGGTGAGCGCGAGCAGCGCCAATGTGCGCTACCCGAGCGTACGGACGATGGCTGCCGATGACGTCACCTACGCCCTGCGAGCCGCCATCGACACCATCAAGGCCAACCCCACGGCACTCAACACGCTCTACTTCCCCAACGGTACATACGTGTGGTCCGGGCTCCTGGTCAACGGTCTGGACGGCAGCAAGCTCAAGGGCGGCAAGCTGAAGATCTACACCGCCGAAGGGGCCCTGCTGAAGAACCGCGTCCAGGCGTACATGGAGGCGTTCGAACCGGCGATCGGGATCATCAACTCCAGCGACATCGAGATCGACGGCCGCGGCGTCTTCGACGGCAACGGCGTGGCGAACTACCGCAGTGACTCGCACGACGCCTACCGCAGCCAGCACCAGGGCGGCGTCATGGTCATGCACTCGTCGGACATCACGTTCAACGACACCTACGTGCGCGACGCGAAGCAGTGGAACTACGAGACCCACACGGCAAGCAGGGTGACGTTCAACAACATCAAGGCCCTCACCCCGTACCGCCAGCCGTGGATCGACGGAACGGACTTCGCCAGCGGCCAGGACATCACCGCGAACGGCGTCTTCACCCTGGGCAACGACGACGCGTTCGCCTCCGGCCACTACAACCCCAGCGACGGATTCACCCCGCTCGCCTCCGGCGTGTGGAACAACTTCCAGCTCGGTACCTCCACCGCCGACGTCCAGGGCTATGTCAACGCGGTGGCCGCCCACGACACCGTCGTCGACGATCTGGGGTTCGACAACTACCACTGGGACCACGCGGACTCGAAGAACATCGCGGTCAGCAACACGCTGAATTGGTCCGTCGCAGCCGGAAACGCGATCCGGATCGGATGGAACGCGTACGGATACCGGCTCACCAACTACACCTTCGACAACTTCAACTCCGTGTCGCCATTGGCCGGTGGCATCTTCACGCACAACAGCCCCAAGCCGTACCCGCGTATCCAGAGCATCGTGGTGAAGAACAGCTCGATCGACACTTCCCGGTTCACCCAGGGACCGGTCGGGATCAACGGCGGCAACGGGTCCACCCAGACCATCACGGCCGACGACCAGGCAACCTACGGACTTGCCCCGAACCCCGACGGTTCGGGCAGCACGTACACGTACACCAGGACTCCGATCGGCACGTTCACCCTCGACAACGTGTGGTTCTCGCGGCAGAACACCAGCAGTTCGATAACCGGCGTCACGAACGTGACGCTGAAGAACCTTCGCGTCGGGGGCCAACTCGTCAGATACACCAGCCAGTTCCCGCTGACGACGAGCGGGGTCGGTGCGCTGACCAGTACCTACACGGACGCGAACGGCCAGACTCAGAACGTCAAGGCTGGTGCTCCCGCCAACGGTGACACGTGGGTGGGTGCGTGGACCGGCGACCAGACCAGGAACAACTCCTCGGACCTGACCCTCATCACCCGCAACACCGGGGTCGGCCTGATGGGCGAGCAGTACACCACAGGATCCGGGGACGGAAAGCTCTCCTACGTCCAGTTCCCCCTCAGCAGCCTCACCAGGGCACCGAGCCAGGCGACGCTCCACCTCACCTACGTCGGCCACCGCTATGCGTCGGTGCCGTCGACCGACACCGACCAGCTCCTCGTACAACCCGTCAGCGACACCACCTGCACCGGCGGCGGCACGTCCTGCCCGGTCGACACCATGACCTGGCAGAACCGGCCGAGCTTCACGGCCACGGCCTCCTCCGTCGCCAAGTCGGCCACTTTCGCTCTCGGTTCGACCGTCATCCCCGAGGGCGGCGGGACCCACCAGGGCAACGCCATCGACGGCCGCGACATCACCGTCGACATCACCTCCTTCGTCCAGAACGCCTACGCGGCCGACCAGTCCACGCTCCTGCTCGCCGTCGGCAACGCGGGGGGCACCAACCACGAGCTGCGGTTCGTCAGCTCCGAAGGCGCCACCGGCTCCGGAAAGCTCACCAACGGGACCGCCGAGATGGCGCCCGGGGTGACCGTGACCCCGTAGACACTCCAGGCCGGTCCGTCCCCGCGAGGGCGGACCGGCCTCAGCTGCCCAGGTGCACTCACCACCGACGACGGAGCCGCCCCATGCCCCTACCCGACCTTCCCCTCAACCGTCGGCGTTTCCTCACCACGGCCGCCCTCGCCGCCGGCGCCGCGGCCCTGCCCGGCCTCGTCTTCGCCGACCGGGCCGCCGCGGCCGTACCGCCCCAGGTCACCCTTCCCGACCGCGGCATCTGGGACAACGCCACCGCCGCCGCCTGGACCGACGGGTTCCTGACCGGAAACGGCGAGTACGGAGCCGTCTACTACGGGGACCCGGCGCTTGAGAAGGTGATCCTCAATCATCACCGGTTCGTACTGCCCAACGGCAGTCGGAGCGTCATGCCCCCGGTGATCTCGCCGTACCTCGAAGCCGCGAGAGACCAGGCTCTGGCCGGCGACTACTCCGGCGCCTCCGCAACCTTCGCCCACGGCTGGAGCCTGCGCTGGACCCAGACCTTCCACCCCGGCTACGAACTCAAGCTCAGCACCCCGGGCATGACCACCGTCAACGACTTCGCCCGCATCACCGACTTCCGCACCGGAGAGGTCGCCCACACCTGGACCGACCGGTACGGCACCTGGCAGCGCCACGTCTTCGTCTCTCGCGCCGACCAGGTCGTCGTCCACGAGCTGCTGCCCGCCACCGGCCGCACCGTGGACACCACCCTCAGCGTCAACACCGCTCTCGCGGGCGTACCGACCAAGGTGTCCTTCTCCACCACCGCCACCGTCACCAGCGGCGACGGTTACCTGAACCTGCGCGGCACCTACCCCTCCGGCGGTGCCTACGGCTACGAGGGCGTCACCCGCGTCGTGGTCTCCGGCAGCGGCTCCTCCGTCACCGCCGACGGGCAGACCCTGGTGGTCGCCAAGGCCACCAGGGTGCTGCTGCTGACCAAACTCGGCCGGTACGAGACCTCCACCGGCTGGAACAGCCGGCCCCTCCAGACCGCCCTCGCCGCGCTGACGGCCGACTACGTCACCCTGCTCGGCCGCCACGCCCCGAAGCACCAGGCCATGTACGACCGTTCCAGCATCGACCTCAACGTCCCTGCCGCCGACCGCCAGTTGGCCACCAGCGAGCTCATAGCCCGCCAGAACAGCGACGCGTCCGCCATCGACGTAGCCCTGCTGGAGCGGATGTACGACTCCGGCCGCTATCTCTTCGTCAGCTCCAGTGGCGTCCTGCCACCACGCCTGACCGGCATCTGGACGGGCACCTGGAACGGCTCCTGGGCCGACGACTTCACCACCGACGCCAACATCAACCTCCAGGTCGCCGGCGGCAACATCCTCGACCTCACCGACGCGATGCAGGGCTACTTCGACCTCATCCTCGGCCAACTCGCCCACTGGCGCGACAACGCCACCAACCTCTACGGCGCCCGCGGCTTCCTCGCCCCGTCCCGGACCGACGGCGAGTACGGGCACATGCTGCACTTCAACAGCGGCAGCTTCCCCGGCGAGGCCTGGACCGGCGGCGCCGACTGGCTGCTCCACCCGCTTCTGGAGTACTACCAGGTCACCGGCGACGCAGACTTCCACAAGAACAAGCTCGGCCCGGCCCTCATGGAACTGGCCCTGTTCTACGAGGACTTCCTCACCCGCACCGACGCCGGCGGCAGGGCCGTCTTCGTCCCCTCCTACTCGATGGAGAACACCCCGCTCAGCACCGGCCAGGCGTTCTCCGTCAACGCCACCGGCGACATCATGGCCGGCCGGCACGCCCTCCAGGCCGCGATCGACGCCGCCGACGAACTCGGTCTCGAACAGGGCAGCGGCAAGGGCGTGGCCCGCTGGACCGCCCTGCTCGCCAAGCTGCCCGACTACACCGTCAACAGCGACGGGGCGCTCGCCGAGTGGTCCTGGCCGGGCCTGACCGACCGCTACAACCATCGACACGTCCAGCACCTGTACGGTGCCTGGCCGCTGCACGAGATCAACCCCGAGGAGAAGCCCGACCTGGTCAAGTACGCGGCCAAGGCCCTGGACAAGAGGGTCGACCAGAACTACTCCGCCCACGGCAGCCTCCACCGGGCGCTGGCCCGCGCCCGACTGAAGGACGGCCCCGGCGTCTACGGCAACCTGCTGAAGATCTACGGCAGGAACATGGTGTGGCGGTCTCTGATGACCTCCCACAACCCCGACCTGGACATCTACAACTGCGACGCCGCCAACACCATCCCCGCCGTCCTCGGCGAAGCACTCGTCTACACCCGTCCCGGTGTCCTCGAGATCCTCCCCGCTCTGCCCGAGCAGCTGGACAAGGGCACCATCAACGGCGTCCGCGGCCGCAACCGCATCACCGTCCAGTCCCTGTCCTGGGACACGGCGGCCCGCACGGCCACCGTCACGCTCACCTCCGACATCGACCAGAACATCACCTTCATCTGCCGCCGCGGCATCGCCTCCATCCGCACCGGTGCGACGGTCACCACGTCGTCGCTGGGCAACCACGCCCGCACCGTGTCGCTGACCGCCGGCACGAGCACCACGATCACGATCGGCCTGCTGACCGGCCTCTTCAAGCTGGTCAACCGCAAGAGCGGCAAGGTCATGGACGTGTCCGGCTCCTCCACCGCCGACGGCGGGCCCGTCATCCAGTACACGTGGTCCGGTGGCGCGAACCAGCGGTGGAAGCTGCTCCCCGACCACGACGGCTCGTTCCGCCTGTCCAACGTCAGCAGCGGCAAGGTGCTCGACGTCCCGGCCGGCTCCACGAGCAACGGCACAGCCCTGGACCAGTCGTCGGACGCCAACGGCACCCACCAGTGGTGGAAGCTCGTTCCGGCGGCCACCAGCGGCTACTACCGCCTCGTCAACATCAAGAGCGGACTGTGCGCGGACGTGCAGAGCGGATCCACCGCCAACGGCGCCAGGATCATCCAGTGGCCCGCCAACGGCGGTTCAAACCAGGAATGGCAGCCAGTGGGGCTGTGACGGCCCTGGCATGACGACTGGTCACAGCTTCGCGAATCCGGTGGCCGCAACGCGCCAACATTGTCACACTCCGTCATGTGGCGTGGAATACGGGGGAGTTGAAGCCGAAATGGCTGGCAGCGCTTGGTGCCTTCGTGTTGATTCTGATCGCGGGGTTCTGGGCCGCGTTCACCTTCGTAGAGAATGAGAAGCTGCTTGAGGGTGTCGTCGCCGTCGCGGGGACGCTTCTGGTGGCGCCGGTGCTCTGGGCAGGTCGCATCCTGGCGGAGAACAGCAGGACCACAGGTGAAGAGGCGGCCCAGCTGTGGGCAAAAGCGGCCGAGGCGCTGGCGAACGAGGCCAGTGCGCTGTACCGGGAGCGGCAGGGGAACCGGCGGCTGGACCAGACAGAGCGTCCCGTTCCGGTTCGCTGGGCGTGGGCACACCATGAAGGCGTCGGCCTGCCCGAGGCGGTCGCCGGGACGGGGGCCGGCGTCGGCACGCCGTCGTTCGCCGTACTGCCAGGCGCGGAGGCCGCATCGCCGGACACCCTGAATGAGGGGGAGCTCAACGAACTGTTCGACGTCTACGCCGGTATTCGGACCGGGCGCATGGTCGTACTCGGGGAACCCGGATCGGGCAAGTCGGCAGCCGCGGTTCTGCTGGCGGTACAAGCCCTTGCGCACCGTGAAAGCATGGGCGAGGCGGTGGACCGTGAACAGCTACCCGTACCGATACTGCTCACCCCTTACGGGTGGAACCCGGGGCGGCAGACAGCGGAGGATTGGCTCGCCGAACGGCTGGTGAGTGACTTCAAGACCTTTCGAGGGCGCCTTCTCGACCCGCGAACGCCGACGCGGTTGATCCATGAGGGACGCATCGCGCTGTTCCTTGACGGCTTCGACGAGATCGACAGCGGAAAACGAGTGGCGGCCCTGGAATCGCTGCACGGGCTCAGTCGCCAGGTCCGGGTGGTGATCTTCAGCAGGAGCGAGGAATTCACGCAGGCGCTGCACACACAGCCGCTGTCCGGGGCCGCCGTGCTCGAGCTTCGGCCGGTGGCCGCCGAGACGGCTGCGGACTGTTTCGCGGACTGGCAGACCGCCGGGTTGCCATCCCGCCTCCGCGAACGCCTGGCGGAACACCTGTGGGCACAACCTGACGGCGTCCTGGGGCAGGCGCTCAGCACGCCGCTCATGCTGACCCTGCTCAGGGACGCATTCCGTGGCATGGACACCGAGGAGGCCACGGCTGTCGTGGACGCGCTCCTCTCGCCTTCGGAGTTCACCTCTGCCGAGGAGATCAACGACTATCTGCTCGATCGCGTCCTGCCCGCCGCGTACCCTCCGAGCCGTCCGGGTGTCCGCACTCCGTACACCCGGGATCAGGCAGAGCGCTGGCTCCGTCTGATCGCCGCCAGGATGACCGCCCACGGGACTTCCGAGTTGGCGTGGTGGCAGATGCATGAGTGGGCTTCCGCCTCGTGGCGGATCGTGGGAGGCGTGGTCGGTGGCGGACTCGCCGCGGGACTGGCTTCCGCACTCGTCTCCCGGTTCACCGACGAACTCGGTGAGCGCACCGTCATCGGTTTCCTCCCGGCCTCGGTGGCGGGCGGCGTACTGGGACTCGCCACCGCGATCGTGACCGAACGGCGGGCCACGCGGGTCAACGTCACCGGCGGTGCCGGCGAAACCCGGTTCAACGTGGGGATGGGGCTGATGGCCGGTCTCGCTGTCGGGAGCGCGGTAGCGCTGACCGTCGGCCCCGCGTCCGGTCCGGCAACAGCCGCGACGGTGGGTCTGGCCGCCGCCCTGACGGCCGGAACCGCGACGGGAAGGGCCGCGGGCGGAGACGGCCTGCCTCCTCCCCACTTCACCGCCGACCCGAACGCCAAGCCGGCGGAACGGTTTCTGGGTCGGCTGATCGCGGGGCTCCCAGCCGGGCTCGCCGCGGGGATACCGGCCGGGTTGGCCGGCGGCATCCCGCTCGGACTCGCGCAGGGCATGCAGCGCGGGCTCGGTGTCGGTCTGGCGATCGGTTGCGCCTACGTCCTCGCGTTCGGGCTCCTCGACGGCTTCACCCGCATCACGCCCGACCAGGACTCCCCGGTCGGCCCGCTCTCCGTCTGGGACCAGGACCGAAGACACGGCCTGGCAACGGGACTTGTCTTCGGCCTCGCCATGGGCTTCGCCGCAGGGCTCACCGATGCCCTCGCCACCGCGCGCCATGATCCGCTCGGTGTGGCGGTACCGGTAGGGCTGATCACCGGAGTGGTGATCGGGGTCGTCACCGGGACCGCGGCCGGGCTCACGGTGTCCAACAGCTGGCGGACCGCGGTGGTGTTCGTGCAGTTGTGGGCGCAGGGAGTCGTCCCGCTGCGGGCCATGCGTTTCCTCGACGACGCCTGCAAGCGGCAGGTGCTGCGGGAGACCGGCCCCACCTACCAGTTCCGGCACACACGTCTTCGGGATCGGCTGACCGTCCTGGCCGGCGAGCAGGACATCTGAACACCGGTTCGGCCGTGTCGCCAGTACGACGATCCACGCCTTGCCCGTCGCACACGGCTCAGCCGACTAGGCCGTTGTGCGTGCCCCCTGGAATCCGCCGACCGACCAGGGGGCCCGGCGGGTTCACCTCATGGGGTGTACGGGGTGTGGGTGATGGAGGAGATCTTGAGGTAGCGGGCGCCGTCAGAGGTGGCCCAGGTGGAGGAGTCCGGGTCGCCGGGCCAGTCACCGCCGACCGCGATGTTGGCGATGAAGCGCAGGGCCGTCCCGGCCGGGGTCCGGTACCAGGTGGTGCCCGTGATGTTGCCGTCCACGGCGAAGTCGATGTGGTCCGGGAACCAGCTGAACGAGTAGGTGTGGTACGAGTTCGTCCAGCCGGAGGAGTTCGTCCTCGAGAACTGCTGCTGGGCGTTGTTGATGTCGTGGGACGTCTGGTAGACGACACCCGGGTTCTGTCCCACGATCTCAGCGGCGTCGAACTCGGGCAGCCACGGATTCAGTGCCGCCGCCCATACCGCCGGCAACAGCCCCCGTCCGTTGGGCATGTTGGCGGTGAAGCTGTAGGTGCCGTACCCGTACCGCGCCGTCGACTCAACACGGCCTGAGTAGTAGACCCCGCCCCCGGCGTTGTACGCCTTGATCACCAGGGTGTTGCCCTCGTACCAGACGCAGTCCGGCCGGTACGTCTCCAGCTCGTTGTTGGCGGTCCACCTCGCGTTGATCTTGGTCCAGGAGTTGACGGCCACCGGGGCACCCCAGGATGCGGCCCGTGCGCTCTGCGCACCCAGGATCAGCGCGGGAGGCACGGCCAGCGCGGCACCGAGTATGCGTCTGCGGCTCGGCCTGCCAGAGGGAGGGATCATCGCTGCTCCATTGCTTGGATGAACGTGGGGGGTTGGGAGCGGTCCCATGCTCCGCTTGTGGCTGGACTGTAGGAGTCCGTTTTATCTTTGACAAGATGTGCCGCACGGATCGGTTCATTGCTTTGATAGTTGAACGATCAGGCCCTGGAGCGCGAACCTGTCACCGTCCCGTCGTTCATCCAGCGCCCTCGCGCCACCGAGGTGCGGGAACGGTTCCCTCCGACCAGAAAACCGGGTGTCAGCCTGCCAGCCGGGCTTTCCAGATCTCCTCGCTGGGCCATCGCCGGGCCCAGTCGGCGGAAACCTCCGCGTAGTCGCGTGCATGCTGGGGCGCCTGAATCTCCATCAGGTCTTCGACGACGAAGCCGCAGGCCCGCAGCAGACGGAGCATCTCACCGTGCGGCAGGATGAACTGCACGTGATTCCCCCAGTGCAGCCGAGTCAGACCGAACTGCCCGCGGGACAGGGTGGTGGATACCGGACCCTCGGACGGCGCGCACAGCGCGAACAGCGGTGAGTAGCGCGAGAACACCAGGTGGCCGCCGGGAACGAGAAGCCGGGCTGCCTCCGGGATCCACTCGTAGGGGTCGCACCACAGCGAGGCGCCGTACTCGCTGATCGCCAGGTCGAACGTGTTGTCCTCGTAGGGCACCTTCTCGGCATCGCCCAGGACAAGGGGGAAGTCGATGCCGAACTCCGCCTGCATCGCGCGAGCGGTAGCGAGCTGCTTCTCCGAGACGTCGATCCCGACCGGGTGGGCTCCTGCTCTGGCCAGCCAAGCGGAAACGTAGGCAGTACCGCAGCCCAACTCAATGGTGCGCATCCCGTCGATGCCGTCGGGGAGCAGGGAAACCTGCGACTCGGGGACGGCCCACAACCCCCAGGACGGTTCCACCTGCGCCCAGTGATCACGGGCGAGCGGCCCGTGCCACGCAGCCGCCTCGTCATCCCAAAAGCGTCGGTTCTGCTCCACATGGTCCGTCGGACCGTGATGAGTCATGGAGGCATTCGATCGAAATGGCTGCTGCTCCGGCAACGGAATTTCCTCGGTCCCAGGCAGTCTTGACAGCTCCACCGCCGGACGTGATACCGATCCGCCCCGCAGGAAATCCGGGAACCCGGTGCTTTGACCCTCACCGACGCATTCGCCGAGCTGAAGAGGAACGGCACCTACGCCAAGCATCGGTCTGCTCGCCGACGCCGACCTGTGGCGGGCGGCCCTGCTCGTCGTCGGCCCCGAGCTCCGGTCCTTGTCGTCGAGCCCCTGCACCGCGGGCCTGGTCGCTCTCGTGCTCAGCGAGATCGCGCGGGTCAGCGTCGGGGCAACCCCTCGGGTGCCGTGCCCTCGGTGGCGCTCAGGTCCTGGGTTCCTATGACGGACAGCAGTTCCAGCTGCTCGGCTCCCCGGCTTCCGGGCGGCGCGGTGAACCACAGCAGACGCTGTCGTCCGTCCTCACTGAGCAGGTTGTAGCAGTCGAGTTCGATGACGCCGAGCGTGGGGTGGACGATCTTCTTGTGGTCCTTGCGGCGTACCGCGACGTCGTGGGTGTCCCAGAGGGCCGCGAACTCCTGGCTGCGGCGGCGCAGTACGGCGACCATCCTGGTGATCTCCGCGTCCTGTCCGCGGCGGGCGGCCGCTGCCTGGAGGTCGGCCACGAACACCCGTGAATGGTGCGGGTGATCCTCGGACGGGTACCTCTCGCGCGCCTGTGGATCGGTGAACCAGCGGTACACGAAGCTTGCCGTCGGGCCGCGGTGTGCCGGGGACTTGCCGAGCAGGTCACGGGCCAGGTCGTTCTCCACCAGGGTTTCGTGCAGGTCGGTGATGACGCGCGCGGGGGTGTTGGACAGCCGGTCCAGCAGTCCGAGCAGCGCGGGCTGCACATGGGCCGACGCTGCCTGTGTCGACGGAGGGATCGGCCGTTCGGCCAGGTGGAACAGGTGGTCGCGCTCGTCGCCGTTCAGCCGCAGGGCTCGGGCGAGGGCGGCCAGGGTCTGGGCCGAGGGCTGCACGCCGTTCTTCGCGCTGCCGCGTTCCAACTCGGTGTAGTAGTCGGCCGACAGCCCTGCCAGCTGGGCGACTTCCTCGCGGCGCAGCCCGGGGACGCGCCGGCGCGGGCCTTCGGGGAGCCCGACCTCGGCGGGGCGGATGCGGTCGCGGCGTGTCCGGAGGAAGGCGCCGAGTGCTGAAAGGTTCACCTCTTCATGGTCGCTCGCGCGCCGGGCCGTAGCCAGGGGGTGGCATCCCCTGGGTAAACACAGCCCTGGCTGGGGGTGGGGGAGCGGTCGATCGTTGACGGCACAGCAGGGCGCGGCAGGGCCACGGCGAGACCGCGGCCCGACCCGCATTCACCACAGGAGTCAGTCATGCCCCACCCCACTTCCCTCGACGGGCTCGCTGCCCGCGCCCAGCCCCGTGTCGCGATCGTCACCGGCGGCTCGCGCGGCATCGGCCGCCGGACCGTCGGTCGGCTGGCCGCCGACGGGTACGACGTCGTGGTCGGCTGGGCCGGCAACCAGAGCGAGGCCGAAGCAGCCGTGAAGGAGGCCGTCACCGCCGGCGTCCGGGCGATCGCGGTACGCGCCGACGTCGCCGACGAGTACGCCGTCGAGGCCCTGTTCGACGCGGCCGAGGCGGAGTTCGGCGGTGTCGACGTCGTCGTGCACGCGGCCGGGCGGGCCCACATGGCGCCGATCGCCGAGCTGGACCTGGCCGTCCTGGACGACCTGCACCGCACCAACATCCGCGGCACGTTCGTCGTCGTCCAGCAGGCAGCCCGTCGGGTGCGCCGCGGCGGTGCGATCGTGACGTTCTCGACGTCCGTGGTGGGCCTGGCCTTCCCGAACTACGGCGCGTACTCCGCCAGCAAGGGCGCGGTCGAGGCGCTGACGCTGATCCTGGCCCGGGAACTGCGGGGCCGGGACGTCACCGCCAACGCCGTCGCGCCCGGCCCCACGGCCACCGACCTGTTCCTGGACGGCAAGGACGAGGAGACCATCGCCCGGCTGGCCGCCCAGCCCCCACTGGAGCGGCTGGGCACACCGGCCGACATCGCCGAGGTCGTCGCCTTCCTGGCCTCCCCGGCCGGCCACTGGATCAACGGACAGGTCGTCCGCGCCAACGGCGGGATCATCTGAACCGCCCGCGGCTCCCCATCGATCAACGAACGCCCCTGCCACGACGACAGCCTCTCTGAGAGAAGGAACGACCAGCCATGCCTTTCGCGAACTTCAAGGTCCCCGAGAAGACCCTCACCCCGAAGCAGAAGGAGGAGATCGTCACCCGTACCACCGAGCTGTACGTCGAGATCTACGGCGAGCGCGCCCGCGCCAACACCATGGTGCTGGTCGAAGAGGTCGCCGACGGCGGCTGGGGCATCTCCGGCGATGTGCTGACCCTCGCCATGCTCGGTGAGGCGACACCGACCGACACGAGCGAGGACTGACCGCACCGGCCGTCATCCGGCCAGGAAACGGCCGCTGTGAGCCAGGCCGTTTCCTCGCCTTCGCGGTCCGACGAGTTGGGAACCCGGGTTCGCGGATCTAGTCTCTGAACCATGCACTCGGCACCCCCGGCAGCGCCCCGTCCGGCGCAGGTGTTCTCGACGGCACACCTGCCGCCGGGGGAGCGGCTGCGGGCCTGGGAGGAGCACAACGCCGACGCGTTGATCGCCCTGACGTGCCGCACCTCGGGCGGCGCGGACTTCCGGGCACGCGAGGACAACCTCGACCTCGGGCGGGTGCATCTGGCCCGTGTCCGCACCACGGCGCACATGGTCGAGCGTCCCGCCGACCTCATCGAACGGCGGCCCACGGGTTCCGTCGCGATCTACGTCTCGCTGCGCGGGGAGGCCCTGTTCCAGCAGGCGGGCCGACGGCAGGTCGTCCGCCCCGGCGACGTCCTGGTCTGCGACGCGGACGGCAGCTTCGTCCGCGGGTTCGGCCAGGGTCTGGACGAACTGGCGGTGCGCGTGGACCGCGGCGCGCTGCCGGAGGGTGTGCGCGTCGGGGAACCGCTCATCGTGCGGCGTGACGAGAGCAATCCGTACGGCCGCGCGCTCGCCCGCATCGTCGGACGCGCCGTCGGAGTCGAGGGCGCGACCCGGCCCGACGAGCAGGCCGTCGTCGACCTGGCGTCGGTGCTCGTGAGCGACGGGGCCACGCGCCCGCCCGTCGTGCACCGCGCGCTCGCCTGCGCCCTCGTCGAGGACCGGCTGGACGATCCGCGCCTGTCGGCCCCCGAGGTCGCCGCCGCCGTCGGCATCAGCGTCCGTCAGCTCACCCGCGTCTTCGCCGACGCGGGCACGACGTTCCCGCGCTACGTCCTCGGCCGGCGCCTCGAAGTCGCCCACGGACTGCTGACCGGGCCGGCCGCCGCCGAGGTGCGCACGGCGACCGTGGCGGCCAGGTGCGGATTCAGCTCGGTCGCCCACTTCTCGCAGACCTTCCACGCCCGGTTCGGCATCACGGCGGGCGAGTTGCGCCGTACGGCCGCGAAGCGGGACTGAGCGAGCGCGGGCGAACCATCGTCGCCACGGCGGCGAAGCGCCCTCGAAACAGCCGCGTCATACGGATTTCGGCCGTCCTCCAGCCCGTCCCGCCCGATGGAGTCGCGGCCGGGGGCAGGCTGCCTTCAACGCACCGCGAGAAGAAGGCGAGAGCCCCCATGCCCGAGTTCAACGACGGTCAGGAAGAGACCGGACTCCCGACCTCGTCGCACGTCGAGACCGATGTCCTGATCGTCGGCTCCGGCCCGGCCGGCGCCTCGGCGGCGCTGTTCCTGTCGACCCTGGGGATCGACAACATCGTGATCACCAAGTACCGGTGGACCGCGAACACGCCCCGGGCGCACATCACCAACCAGCGGGCGATGGAGATCTTCCGCGACATGGGGATCGAGGACCAGGTGCTGGCCGACGCCACCGCTCATGACCTCGTCGGTGACACCGTCTTCTGCACCTCCATCGCGGGCGAGGAGATCGGTCGTATCCACACCTGGGGCACCCGGCCCGACCGGGAGGCGGACTACCGGCTCGCCTCGCCCTGCCTCACCGTGGACATCCCGCAGACCTATCTCGAACCGATCCTGGTCAAGAACGCCACCGTCCGCGGCACCCAGACCCGTTTCTCCACGGAGTACCTCTCGCACACGCAGGACGACACGGGCGTCACCGTCCGGGTCCGTGACCGGCTCACCGGCCACGCGTACGACATCCGTGCGAAGTACCTCATCGGCGCCGACGGTGCCCGCTCCCGGGTCGCCGAGGACATCGGCCTGCCCTACGAGGGCGCGATGGACATCGCCGGTTCGATGAACATCACCTTCAAGGCCGACATCGCGTCCTACGTCGGCCACCGGCCGTCCGTCCTGTACTGGGTGATCCAGCCCGGCGCCAACGTCGGCGGCATCGGCGCGGGCCTGGTGCGGATGGTCCGCCCCTGGGACGAGTGGCTCATCGTATGGGGCTACGACATCAACTCCGAGCCCCCCGTGGTCGACGAGACCGAGGCCATCCGCATCGTGCGCCAGCTGCTCGGCATCCCGGACCTCGACGTCGAGATCACCGGCACCAGCCTCTGGGGCAACAACGAGATGTACGCCACCCACCTCCACAAGGGCCGTGTCTTCTGCGCCGGAGACGCCGTCCACCGCCACCCGCCGAGCAACGGCCTGGGCTCCAACACCAGCGTCCAGGACTCCTACAACCTGGCCTGGAAGCTCGCCGCCGTGCTGCGCGGCCAGGCCGACCCGTCGCTCCTCGACACGTACTCGGCGGAGCGGGCGCCCGTCGCGAAGCGGATCGTCACCCGGGCCAACAAGTCCAGCCGCGAGTTCGTCGACCTCTTCCAGGCCCTCGGCGTGCTCGACGCCAAGGACGAGGACGAGATGCGGGCCCTGATCGAGGAGCGGAAGGCCAACACCCCCGAAGGCGCTGCCAAGCGGGCCGCGCTGGTGGCGGCGATGGAGACCAAGAACTACGAGTTCAACGCACACGGCGTCGAACTCGGCCAGTTCTACGAGTCCGCCGCCGTCCTCTCTGACGGCACCCGGCCCGCGCCGAGCAGGGACGAGGACCTCTACCACGTCATGTCCACCAGCCCCGGCGCGCACCTCCCGCACGCCTGGGTCGGCGACAACGTCACCAAGCTCGCCCTGATGGACCTGGCGCCGTACACCCGCTGGACCCTGATCACGGGCATCTCCGGTGAGGACTGGGCCGGCGCGGCCGAGAAGGTCGCCCGGGACCTCGGCATCCCGCTCGAAACGGTGGTGATCGGCCCGGGCCGCGAGGTGACGGACCTCTACTACGACTGGGCCAAGCTGCGTGAGGTCGAGGAGTCCGGGGCGATCCTGGTGCGCCCCGACAAGCACGTCGCCTGGCGCTCCATGAGCCTCGCCGACGACCCCGCGGCGGCGCTGCGCGGCGCCCTCACCCAGCTCCTCGGAAAGGCCTGACCCGTGCGGTTCACCCACGAGACACTGCCCCAACGGGTCGTCTTCGCACCCGGCGAGGCCACGACCGCCGTGGCGGCAGAAGTGGCCGCGCTGAAGGCCACGAAGGTGATGCTCATCGCCGCGCAGACGGAGGCGGCCCTCGCCGGCCGCGTCGCCGCGGGCCTGCCGGTGGCGGTGCGCCACGACGAGGTCGTCATGCATGTCCCGGTCGACGTCGCCGAGCGCGCCCGCAAGGCCGCGGTCGAAGGGGCCGTGGACGCGCTGGTGTGCGTCGGTGGCGGCTCGACGACCGGGCTGGCCAAGGCGGTCGCGCTGACGACCGGCCTGCCGATCGTGGCCGTCCCCACCACGTACGCCGGCTCGGAGGCGACGAACGTCTGGGGCCTGACCGAGGGCGAGGTGAAGAGCACCGGCGTCGACCCACGGGTCCTGCCGCGCTCGATCGTCTACGACGCCTCGCTCATGCTCACCCTGCCGGTGGAGATGTCCGTGGCCAGCGGCCTCAACGCCCTGGCCCACTGCGTCGACTCCATGTGGGCTCCGCGCGCAGACCCGATCGACCGGGCCCTGGCGGGGGAGGGGATCCGGGGCCTGGCCCGCGGCCTGCCCGCCGTGGCCGCCGACCCGGCCGGGCTCGAAGGACGCCAACAGACCCTCTACGGGGCCTACTTGGCCGCGGTCGCGTTCGCCTCAGCCGGCTCGGGCATGCACCACAAGATCTGCCATGTGCTGGGCGGCATGTTCAACCTCCCGCACGCCCAGACCCACGCGGTGGTGCTGCCGCACGTGCTCGCCTTCAACGCCCAGGCCGTACCGGAGACCGAGCGGCGCATCGCCGAGGCCTTCGGCAGCCCGACGGCGGTCGCGGGACTCGCCGCACTGCGCGAGGCGCTCGGCGCTCCCCGGGCGCTGCGCGACTACGGCATGCCCGAGGACGGCATCGCCCGGGCCGTCGCCCCCGTACTCGCCGCCGTCCCCGCCGACAACCCCACCGCTGTCACCGAGCAGAACCTCACCGCGCTGCTGCGCGCGGCCTGGGAAGGACGTGACCCCGCATGACGCTCCACGATGTGTCTGCCGAGCAGGCGGCCCGCGAGGAAGACCTGATCGCGCGCGTACAGCGGTCCTTCGACTCCTGCCAGGACCCCCGCCTCAAGGAGCTGATGCAGGCGATCGTCAAGCACCTGCACGCCTTCCTGCGCGACGTCCGCCTCACCGAGGAGGAGTGGCGCAAGGGCATCGAGTTCCTCACCGCCGTCGGCCATCTGACCGACGACAAGCGCCAGGAGTTCATCCTGCTCTCCGACACGCTCGGGGCGTCGATGCAGACGATCGCCATCAACAACGAGGCCTACGGCGACGCCACCGAGGCCACCGTCGTCGGCCCCTTCTTCGTCGAGGACTCCCCGAGGATCGAGCCGGGCGAGGACATGTCCTTCGGAGCCGCCGGCGAGCCCTGCTGGGTCGAGGGGACCGTCTCCGACGCCGACGGGAACCCGATCGCCGGGGCGAAGATCGAGGTGTGGGAGGCGGACGAGGACGGGTTCTACGACGTCCAGTACGACGACGACCGGGTGACAGCCCGCGCGCACCTGTTCACACAGGCCGACGGAGGCTACCGCTTCTGGGGCGTCACACCGACGCCGTACCCGATCCCGCACGACGGTCCCGTGGGTAGGATGCTGGCGTCGACCGGCCGCTCACCGATGCGGGCCTCGCACCTGCACTTCATGGTCGAGGCGCCCGAGTGCCGCACCCTGGTCACGCACATCTTCGTCCGGGGCGACGAACTGCTCGACTCCGACACGGTGTTCGGCGTGAAGGAGTCGCTGGTCAAGGACTTCGACCAGCACCCGGCGGGCACGCCGACACCCGACGGGCGGGTCATCGACGGCACCTGGACACAGGTCCGCTTCGACATCGTCCTGGCCCCCGCCGACGGCCGCGGCTGACCCGGGTCCGCGGCAGGTCCCTGCCTGCCGCGGACGACTCCCCGGCGAACACGGACTCATGGGCTGTCCCCGCCGATGGACTCGTCGTCAGGGTCGTCGGTCGCGTACAGGGTGGGCCCGAGACGTGCGGCCAGCGTGCTTCCGGCGATCCGCGTTTGTACGACCGCGCCGTCGGCGTTCATCGTCAGCGCCGCGTAGTACCCCGACTCCCGCCAGTCCGTGGGCATGTGGAAGAAGAACTCCGTGACGTCGTCCGGGTATTCGTCGCGCAGCAGGGGAAGCAGCTCCTCCAGAGTGCAAGTGCCGCCCAGGCCGCTGATCATGACGGCCACTTGGTTCGGTGCCGGCCGCCACGCCCGCACATGGGCGTAGCCCTCCCAGTCATGGAAATGCCGCACGTAATGCTCGTCGCGGATCATTTCCGGATCAGCGCGTTCAACAGCCAAGAGGAATCCCCTCCTTCTGGGCACCCGGCTCCAACACCCCCACAACAGCAGTTCCACGGTAGGGGTGAAGGGGCGCCGGCGACCGTCCCGGGCAGTCGACGCGGGCTGTCCGAGGAGGTCAACGGAGTTCGCTGTGACGGCAATTCGATCCCGTTCCGGACCGGACCGGGGGCGACGCAGTCGCATAGGCTGGGGTGAGCGGCGCGGCGGGTGGGGGCGACTCGGGTGGACGATCGTGAGACCGGCGATCCCAGAGCGCTGTTCGCGGCAGCGCTGACCCGGCTGCGCCGGCGGGTGCCGGACGTGTCGGACGAGACCCTGGCCCGGCGGGCCGGCGCCGTGGTGCTGCCGTCCGGGCGCCGGGTCGCCATCAACGCGCGCAGGCTTGGCGAATGGGTCAACGGCCAGTCGGTGCCGCGCAAGTTCGAAGCCGTCATGGTGTTGATACAGGCCGTCGAGTGGACAGCCGGAGGCGCGTCCGCCGAACAGCCCACGGTGGCGCACTGGCAGCAACTGTGGCGTGCCGCGCGGGATTACCGGAGCAGTCCCGACCGGAGCAGTCCCGCCCCGGGACAGCCCCCGCAGCCTCGGTCGCGGATCGTGATCGGCCGTCCGCCGAGTGATGCCGCCGCGCTGCGGCGGCGCGACGGGTTGGCCGACAGCATCGACGCGGCCATGCGAGACGCATCCGTCCGGCAGATCCTGCTCACGGGCGCGGGCGGCGTCGGCAAGTCACAACTGGCCACGGCGGCGTTCCACCGTGCCATGCAGCGGGCCGAGATCCTGCTCTGGGTGCCCGCGGGCGACCGCCTCTCGGTGCTGGGCAGTTACGCCCGTGCGTGGCGGGCGCTGACCGGGGTGCGCGTCACGGGCGGCGAGGAGGAAGCCGCGCTGCCCGGCATCGACCGCGGCGGGGACGACGAGACCCAGGCTGACCTGTTCCTGAACTGGCTGAGATCGACCGCCACGCCCTGGCTCGTGGTCCTCGACGACATCGACGACCCGGGCGAACTGGGCGGGCTCTGGCCTGCCGGAGACGCCGGTCGGACCGTACTGGTCACCCGTCGCCGGGACGCCACGCTGCTGCGCCCGGGCGTCCGGATGATTCCCGTCGGCGTGTTCACCGCCGACGAGGCCATTGCCTACCTGGCCGACCGGCTGCTGCTCGACCTGGGGCCGGCGGCCGGGCAGCACGGGTCCCCGGCGCACCGTCGCGAGGATCTGGCGGCCCTTTCCGCAATGCTGGACCACTTTCCGCTCGCCCTGTCCCAGGCGGCCGCCTTCCTCATCGACACAGGCATGGACCTGCCCGCGTACCTGAGTCTTCTGGCCGACCGGCGGGAGAGCGTCGCCGGTCTGCTCCCGCCCTCCTCCCCGGCGGACGAGCACGGCGGCACGGTGACGGGCACTCTGCAACTCGCCCTGGGGCGGGCGGAGTTGCTGGCACCTCCCGGGTCCGTCCGTGCCATGCTCGAACTGATCTCGATGCTCGCGCCCGAGGGCATTCCCGACGCGGTGCTGCTCGGTACGGCGGCGCGCGACTGGCTCGGCGCCGGCCCCGTCCCGGAACGGGCCGCCTTGCTGGCGTTGCGAGCACTGCATCGGTTGAGTCTGGTCACCCACCATGGACCGGCCGGCCCGGCGGTCGTCGACGTGCACTCCCTCGTCCAGCGCGCCATCCGCGACGACGTACCCCCCGAACGCCGTGAACGGCTCGCCACGGCCGCGGCCGACGCGCTGGAGGAGGTGTGGTCCGCGCCGGACTGCGAGCCGGAGACGGAGACCGTCCTCTATCGCAGCGCCGAAGTGCTGCTGGCGCGCGCCGACGGCCACCTCTGGCGCGCTGGTGGCCTGCATCCCCTGCTCCGCCGGTTCGGGCGGCATCTGACCGCTGTTGGCCGCCCCGCCGCTGCGCGGGACATGGCCCAGAGGCTGGCCGACCAGGCCCGGGGACGGCTGGGCGACGGGCACCGGGATGTTCTGACGCTGAGGGCGCAGGCGGCCCAGGCGGAGGGGGACCTCGGGGGCACCGCGGCGGCACTCCGGTCGCTGGGGAGGATACGACGCGAGGCGGAAGACAGCCTCGGCCGTACGGACCCGGACACGCTGTTCATCCGACTCCAGGAGGCGCGCTTCCGGATGGAGTCGGGTCTCATCGATGCCGCGCTGGCCGACTTCGTCGCCCTGGCCGCCGAGGCGCGGGGGACGCTCGCCGCCGGTGACCCGCTGGTGACCGACGCCGACGACCATGTCGCGCTGTGCCGCGGGCTTTCCGGGGACGCCCGAGGCGCGCGCGACGGGTACGCCGCGATCGCCCTCGCACTGGAACGGGAGCTCGGGCCACGCCATCCGAGGACATTGACGGTCCTCACCAACCTGAGCCGGTGGATCGGGGAGACGGGCGATGTGCGGCTCGCCGTGACCACCCACCAGCAGGCGGTGGACGGCTTGGCCTCCGCCCTCGGCCGGCTGCACCCCGAGACCCTCATAGCCCGGCACAACCTGGCCTACTGGCACGGAATCGCCGGTGAACCCGGCGCGGCGGCCGAGCAGTTGGTCACCGCCGCCGACGACGCCGAACTCGCGCTCGGCGCCGAGCACCCCACGACCCTGACCTGCCAGGTCAACCTGGCGTACTGGCGAGGTGTCGCCGCCGACACCGCTGCCGCGCTGCGCAGCCTGGAGGAGCTCAGGCCCACCCTCGAACGGGTACTGGGCGCCGACCACCCGCGCACCCTGCGGGCCCGGCAACAGCAGGCGGAACTCCTGTACCGCCGTGGTGACCACACCACGGCCGCGGAACGGCTCACCACCCTGCTGACCGACATGGTCCGGATCCAAGGCGCCAACCATCCACGTACCCGAGAGGCCGAGCGACTGCTGGCGCGGTGGTCGCGGGAACAGGTCGCCGCGGTCTCGCGGCAAGAACTCAACGTGACAGAGAAGGCGTCGGCCGCCCCCGACGCAGAGTCCTGACCATCGCGCCGCCCGCCACGGCGGCGACCGTGCCGCCGATCGCCACCGAGATGTTGAGCCGCTCGCGATCCTGGATGCCGCGGAGGTCGTCTCTCGCTCGCACCTCGTCCTCGGGCGAGAGCCGAAGGTCGTAGAGGCGATGTTCGGCGAGCTGCCGATCGTCCTTGTCCGCGTATGTCAGCAGACTCAGTACGGTGAACGCGACGCCCACCACGATCATGATGACGCCCACCACGGACATGGTCCTGCGCATGATGCCTCCTGATCGCGGCGGCCAGAAGGATGCCGCCGCTGTGCCGTGAGGCTGCCGAACCTAGAGCCGGTGCCCGTCCGCCGTCCTGCGCCGCACCCGCCAACCCCGGTATCGGTCCAGGTCAGCAACGGAACCGCGGTTCCCGCTCCGGCCCGGTGCGGGAACCTGTTCGTTCCGCGTGCAGCGTTGATGGACGACTTCCTAAATGAGTACTACTCATTTAGGAAGCAGTTCGCTGGACAGGCTGAACGGGATGCGGTCGGTAGTCGATCAATGTAGAGCTTCTACCTGGGGTTATTGGCTGCTCCGGCGGTGTGGACAGCGCCATGGCCGACGCATCCGCATGTCATCGGTGTTGCCTCGGTGAAAAATAAGTCTTCCTCTTGCCTTGACTGCCGTGCCTCGCTGCATCGATAAATACAACTCAAAGGAACGGGGTTTGGAGGAGGACACCACAGATGAGACCCATGAGACCCCTGCGCATCGGTACGGGGACGGTCAAGGCGCTCGCGGCGGCGGCTGTCGTCTTCGTGGCCGTGCTGCCCGCTCAACCCGCCTACGCGGCCACGACGAACTTCTACGTCGACCCCGTCAACGGCAGTGACAGCAACTCAGGAACCAGCCCCGCCACGGCGTTCAGGACCATTACGGCCGCCAAGGCCGCGGTGCGAACCGTGAACGCGAACATGTCCGACGACATCGTGGTGAACCTGCGCGGCGGCACCTACTCCCTCACCAGCCCGATCTCCTTCGGCACCGGCGACTCGGGCACGAACGGCCACACGGTCGTCTACCAGGCGTACAACGGTGAGACGCCCGTGATCAGCGGCGGCAAGGCGATCACCGGCTGGACGGCGGCCGCGAACGGCGAGTACAAGGCGTCCGTGGGCAGCCTCGACTTCCGGCAGCTGTACGTCAACGGAGTCCGCGCCACCCGGGCCCGCTACCCCGATGTCGGCTCGGACTTCCAGCTCCAGGGCAGCGACAAGAACAACAAGCTGCTGAAGGTGCTCAGTTCCCAGGTCTCCAACTGGGACCACCTGAACCAGGTCGAACTGATGCTGGAGACGCAGTGGGGCGAGAGCTACCTGCGGCTGAAGTCGATCAACACCGGCGGCGGCACCGCCGACGTGTCGATCCAGGACCACGAGGCGGGCATCCTGTTCCCCCGCCCCTTCCCGGTCCTCTCCGACGGCTCCCCTCTGCACTTCGAGAACGCCCACGAATTCCTCAACGAACCAGGCGAGTTCTACGTCGACACGGCCGCGCAGACCGTCTACTACAAGCCCCGCCCCGGCGAGGACATGTCCACGGCCGGCGTGCAGGCGCCCACGGCGCAGACGCTGTTCGACATCAAGGGCACCAGCCTCGACAGCCCCGCCCACGACCTGCGCTTCTCCGGGATCACCTTCACTCAGACCACCTGGACGGAGGCGACGAACAACGGCTACCTCAACGGCCAGGGCGGCCTCTACAACCTCTCGGCCGACACCTCCAACCACCAGTACGTCGGCCGTCCGCCCGCCGGGGTCCAGGCGTCGTACGCCGACCGCCTCTCCTTCACCGGCGACACCTTCACGCAGATGGGCGCCACCGCCCTCGACCTGCACCATGGCGTGCACGACAGCAGCGTGACCGGCAACCTCATCTACGACATCTCCGGCAACGGAATCATGGTCGGCAAGTTCTCCGACCCGACCGTGGAGATGCACACCGTCTACAACCCGCCCAGCTCACCGGCCGGCGAGGACGCCCGGGAGGTGGTCAAGAACGTCACCGTCAAGAACAACCTGATCACCCGGATCGGCGAGGACTACACGGGCACCGCGGGCATCGACGCGGGCTTCGTCAACAGCACCACCATCGACCACAACGACATCTCCGACGCCCCATGGGCCGCCATCTCACTGGGCTGGGGCTGGCAGTCGGCGGCCAACGCCGAAGGCAACAACAGCGTCAGCTACAACCGGATCGGCAATGTGATGAACCGGCTCTGCGACTCCGCCGGCATCTATCACCTCTCCAACGACCCGGGCACGGTCGTCAACGGCAACTACATCCACGACGTGCTGCGCACGCCGGCCGCCTGCGGATCGGCGGTGGCCGGCCTCTACACGGACGAGGGGTCGGACAACATGACCCTGTCGAACAACGTGTTGTCGCGCACGGACGGATTCATCAACCAGAACCGCAACGGCACCCACGTCACGCTCACCAACAACACGACGTCCGGCGACTCGGTGATCAAGGCCTCCGGTCTTGAGCCCGCCTACCAGGGACTGGCCGCCAAGCTCAACCTGGCCTACAACAAGCCGACTTCCGCGTCGTCCGTCTACGGTTCCGGCACGCCGGCCGCGAACGCCAACGACAACAACGGCTCGACCGGCTGGTCGCCGACCGGCAACGACAGCTCGGCCTGGTGGCAGGTCGACCTCGGGCAGGCCCACCAGCTCGGACAGTTCTCCCTGACCACCCGGCAGGACCTGGACCAGTCCGAGACCCGCGGCCACTTCGAGGTCCGGGCCTCCAACGACCCGTCCTTCGCCACCTACACCGTCATAGGACGCCAGACGGACAACCTGCCGCTCGCCGCGACACTCACGGGCGACATCGACGTCCGCCAGAAGTTCCGCTACGTACGGGTCGCCAAGACCGACGGCGCGTACTTCTACATCGCGGACTTCGGCGTACAGCAGGCCGGCGGGGCGCTGGAGGACGCGACCGGCACGCCGAACACCAACCCGTCGACGTACTACACGATCAAGAACGTCAACAGCGGACAGCTGATGGACGTCTCCGGAGGGTCCACCGCCGACGGCGCGAGCGTCATCCAGTGGCCGGGCAACGGTGGAGCCAACCAGCAGTGGAGCATCGTCCCGGTCAGCGGCCAGCTCTTCAGGATCGTGAACCGCAACAGTGGCAAGGTCCTGGACTTCGGCTGGGCCAGCCACTGGCGGGGGACCGCGGTGCAGCAGTACGGCTACAACGGCGGCAGCAACCAGCTGTGGTACTTCGAGCCGGTCAGCGGTGGGTACGTCATCCGCAACTTCGAGAGCAGGCAGGTCCTGGAGGTCGGTGGCGGGTCGACGGCCAACGGCGCCGCCATCAGCCAGTACATGTCCCTGAACCAGTCCAACCAGGCCTGGACGATCCAGTGACCGGGTGACCCGACGCCGAGCACAAGCCGGCGGGGCCGGAAAGCCATGGGCTCTCCGGCCCCGCCGCCTGTGAACTAGCCGGTGACGCGGGAGAAGGTCCACTGCTGGTTGGTGCTGCCCCTGTCGGAGTACTGGATCAGCGCGGCACCGTCGGCCGTACTGCCTCCGCTGACGTCGAGGACCTTGCCGCTGTTGCGGTTGACCACGAGGAACACGCCACCGGTCACGGGACGCAGCTGCCACTGCTGGCTGGCCCGGCCGTCGGCGGGCAGCTGCACGACTCGGGCGCCGTCCGCCGTCGAGGACCCCGCCACGTCGAGGACCTTGCCGCTGTTGACGCACATGATGGTGTGGAAGCCGTCGCCCGTGGACTGGAAGGCCCACTGCTGGTTCGGTACGCCCTTGTCGGGCCACTGGATCACGACGGCACCGTCCGCCTGGGAACCGCCGGACACGTCGGCGACCTTGCCGCTGCGCACACTGACGCACTTGTAGGCCCTGGTGGGTGCGATCGTGTACTGCACCGAGTCGAAGTCGACGTAGCCGGTGTTGTTGGGGTTGTACGTGTAGAGGCCGACCCGGTCACCGCGGTATCCACCCCAGGTGAGTTGGTAGGTGCCGCCGAAGGCCGTGTATGTGGCGCCGTCGAGGCTGTAGGAGAACTGGCTGACCCCGTTGACGTCCCAAGTGGTGCGCAGCCACACGGCGTTATGCGCGATCACCGGGCCGTCGGTCAGGGTGCCGCCGGAGTTGTGCGCGATCGTGGTGGTGGTCCCCCAGCGCCGCACGCCCAACCCGGCGTAGGTGGCCGCGTAGTGGCACAGCCCGGCGTGCTGGCCGTCTGCGAGGCCGGCCAGTTCCAGGCGGACCGTCACCGTCGCGCCGCCCGCCGTGCGCAGCACCCGCTGGGTGAGGGAGTTGCCGACCTTGGTCAGGTTGTCGGCCGCCAGCGGCGCGAACGCCTTCAGCCGCAGGTAGCCGGGGCGTTCGGTCAGCGACCAATAGCCCGCGCGCGGCTGGTAGTACCACTCCCACTGCGGCTTGATGCTGGTGCCGGTGAACAGGTCGCTGGTCACCACGGGGGGCAGGACGTCGACCGGCAGACCGGGCGTGCCGCCGGCGGGCACCTTGCCCGTCCACACCATGGTGCCGATGCCGTCCGCGCCCACCTGGCCCAGGATCGGCCAGCCGTCCACCCAGGTCACCGGCAGCAGCGACAGCGGCCGCCCCTCCCAGTCGCCGTGGCCGTGATGGGTCACGAAGTACCAGGTGCCGTCCGGGGTTTGCACGAGCCCGCCCTGGTTGGGCTCGCGGTCCACCGAGGCGTTGACGTGTTCGAGCTGTTTGGTCTCGTAGGGGCCGTAGAGGTTGGAGCCGCGGTTCATCATCAGCACCCGGCCCTCGGACTTCACCTCGCTGTACAGGTGGTAGTAGACGCCGTTGATCTTGTACAGCTTGTTGGCCTCGCTGCCCGGCGACTGGTGGATGACGGTGGGAGAGCCGACCAGCGACTTGCCGTCCTCGGACAGCTTGAACAGGTTGATCTTGTAACCGTCCGAGTAGTGCGAGGTGACCAGGTAGCCCTGGCCGTCGTCGTCCCAGAACGGGCACGGGTCGTCCCAGCCGGAGGTCCGCCACACCGCCGTCGGCGGATCCCACGGCCCTTCCGGCGAGGCGGCCGAGGTCATGAAGAAGCCTTCGTCGGGAGTGTTGAAGTACACCCAGTACCGGCCCGCGTGGAAGCGGATGGCCCCGGCCCACACGCCACGGCCGTAGCGGTTCATCCGGTCCCAGTTCAGCAGGGGGCCGATCTGGGTCACATCACTGACCGCGCCGCCCAGCGTGCGCCAGTTGACCAGATCCTTCGAGTGCAGCACGGCCACGCCGGGCGAGTACCCGAACGTGCTGGTGATGCCGTAGTAGTCGGTGCCGACCCGGATGCAGTCCCAGTCGCTGAAGTCGCCCGGGAGGACGGGGTTGACGTAGGAGCCGTCGCCTTGGTCCCCCCACGTGCCGGCGGGAGGCACGGCTGCCGCGGCCCTGCCGGCGGGCAGCAGCCCCGGCAGCAGGAGAGCCCCGGTGCCGACCACGGCGAGCCGGCCGAGCTGTCTTCTGGTGATGTCCACGATGTCCGTCCTTGAGGGGAGTCAGTCCGCGCTCACGGCTTGCCACAGCTGGCTGTCGGCGTTCGTGTCGGTCGTCTGCACGAGCTGGGCGCCTGCTGCTGTGGAGGAGCCGGACACCGCGAGCAGCTTGCCGCTGTTCGCATTCTTGATCTTGTAGTAGCCGTTTCCGGCGGCCACCAGGGTCCAGTGCTGGCTCGCGGCGTTGTTGTCGGGCTGCTGGACGACGGTCGCGTCGTCGGCGGTGGAAGCACCGCTGACGTCCAGCAGTTGCCCGCTGTTCTGGTTGACGATCTCGTAGCTGCCGTCACCGACCGGGAACGACAGCCAGCGCTGGTTCTGCGCCGCGGTGTCGTTCCACTGGATGACGTTCGCCGCTGCCGCGGTCGATGCGCCCGAGACGTCGATCGTCTTGCCGCTGTTCTTGTTGAGGACCTTGTAGAGCACGCTCGGGGTGGGAAAGGGGAGGGCGGCGAACGCGTCCAGGGCGCAGACGGTGTTGGAAGAGGCCGTGTTCTTCGTTCCGGTGCACACGACCTTGATGGTGTGGGGACCCGCGGCGAGATCCGTCTTCTCGAACAGCAAGACCTGCTTCGTCACCGTCGAGGCATAGGCGTCGATGCCCGACTGCGCCAGGGTGCCGTCGATGTAGACGTCGACCTTGCCCATGTTCGGCTGCGTCATGCCGAGGTACCGAACGCCCGAGCCGGTGAAGGAGTACTGGACGGAGTCGCCCGCCCTGTTGGTGTAGCTCTCGGATCCCTTGAAGTCCCTGGAGTCGTTCCAGTTCGACCAGGGGGAGGAGTAGGTGAGGACGGAGTCCTTGTCGTCGACGTAGGTCCATCGCTGCCGGACGAACGACTTCGACGCGGCGGAGGCGTTCCCCTGGGCGTCCACGACGTAGAGGCGGTAGTCACCGGGCTTCGGCGGAACGGCGATGGTTGTCGCGGTTCCGGCCGCCTTCGTCATGGTGGGGCCGACGGCGAACGTCGTCGTACCGGCCGGAGCCAGCCACAGCGTCCTGGTCGCGTCACCGAGGGGGCGGACGGGGACGAACGACACGCCCTTGCCGGTGAACGTGCTGGCGGGCAGGGCGTAGTCCTGCAGACCCAGGTTGCTGCGGGGGACGAGGTCCTGGTAGGCGCCTTCGAGGCCCGCGTTCACGGCGATGCCGTACGCCTGCGACGGCCACACCTTGTCCGGGTACGCGCGCACGTCCTGAATGGTGCTGTTCGGGACGCTCTTGCTGAAGATCTTGTTGAGGGTGCCGTAGTTGTTGGTGAGGGTGAGGTCGTGCTGTCGGCCCCAGGTGCCGGAGTTGATGGTGTACGCGACGTTCGGGTCCACGTCGAGGACGTTGTCGTGTTCGTTGATGAAGGCGGAGCCTTCATCGGGGTGCAGGCCGTACTTGTGGCCGGCCGGAACGCCCTTGATGTAGTTGTTGCTGATCTCCGTTCCCGGTTGGCTGCCCAGCGTGTAGATGGGTGCGGAGTCGCCGAGCACCTGCATCGTGTCGAAGATCTCGTTGTACTTGATCGTGTTGTTCCTGGCCGTGGTGGTCGGGTTCCCGGGATTGACGGAGTTCGTCGAACCGTCGAAGTTCCACCATCCCCAGCCGAGGGTGATGCCCGCCCACGGGGACTTCTCGATCCGGTTGTGCTGCACGGACAGGGAGTCCACGAAGTACGCCGACACGGGACTCGACGCCTCGAACAACACGGCACTGTCGTGGAGGTAGTTGTCCGTGATCGATATGTTCTTGCAGAGTCCCTCGACGCTCACCGGGTACTTCTCGTTGTTGGTCGAGGTGTAGTCACCGATGTACACGTGCTGCGGGTGTCCCACGGTGAGGGCGGATCCGGCGACGTCGTTCGTGACGTTGCCGGTCAGCTGCGAGTCGGTCACGTCGTTGGCGAGGGTGATGCCGTCGGCGCCGGTGTGCTGAACGGTGTTGCGTGACAGGACGATCCCGTTGGCGTTCTCGATCTGGACGGCCGCGGGCGGCAGGTCGACATTGCGGTAGGTGTACGCGTGGAAGTTCTGCCGCGCGTACACGGTCGAGTCGGCGTTGCCCTGCGTTCCCTGCCGGAAGACGGAGCCCGCGACCTTGACCAGGTTCCAGTCGGAGTGCTCGACCGTGAGCCCGGAGAACGTGATGTTCCGGGCGTGGTTGGTCGTGGACGTACCGGCGACCTTCAGGAGAGTGGACACGTGGTTCGGCGCGAAGACATCCGCCGACGTCATGTCCTCGGAACTGGACTTGTAGTAATAGAGCGTGTGCTTCGTCCTGTCGAAGTAGAACTCGCCCGGCTGGTCCAGGAATTCGTACGCGTTCATGAACGTATGGCTGCCGCTCGCTTTGAACGGGCCGTACGGCGGCGCCTGAGCGATCGCCGCACCCGGCTGCTGGAACAGGGCCACGCGGTTGGCGCCGTCCGAACTGGTGGTGATCTGACGGACGCCCACGATGGCCGTGGTCCAAGTCGTCGCCGACTTGATCTCGACGTCGTCCTGGTTGGAGGTGACGGCGGGCAGGTCGGAGAGGCTGTACTTGGCCCCGTCGCACTGCGAACCCGACTCCCAGGCCCAGGGGGCCTGGCCGGCCGTCACGGTGTAAGTCCCATAACATCCAGCCGAGTTGATGGTCTTCGAGGCCATCTCGGCACGCTCGCCGTTCACGTAGAGCGCACGGAGCTTGTCGTCCCGGTCGAGGGTGGCCTTCCAGATGTTCCCGCTGTGCTGGGTCCAGCCGGTCACCTGAACGCCTCCGTCCAGGACCGGCTTCTCTCCCGGGTAGGCGGCGTACACGACATGGTGGCCCTTGGTGCCGGAGTCCGCCGACGTGAAGCCGATGGTGCTGCTCACCGGGTAAGTGCCGCCGCGGAGATAGACGTTGATGTCTCCGGTCATGTTGTCGTTGACCGTGCGCACGACGTCCCGGGCGTGCTGCAACGTCTTGAACGGTGCGGAAATCGTCCCGGCGTTGGCGTCGTCGCCGTCGGGAGCGACGTAGTACGTCGCCTGGGTCGCGGCCGAGGCCGGGGACGGTGTCGCGAGGGAGGTCAGCAGCACCGCGGAGAGAGCCGTCGCGAGTGCTGCTGAAATCGTGCGGGTGGGAGAGGCGGCAGGCTTCAACGTCTGCCCCTCCTGCGGAGGTTGCGGGCAGTCGGGATTGCGTTCATGCGGCGGCTCCGGAGGTGTTGTCAGTGGGGTGACACGGTCTTCAGCACGAGCGTTGGCGGTAGAAGACGGTCGCGGTGCCGGGCAGCACCGCCTGGATCTCGGTGGCGGCTCAGCTCCAGCTGCCCGCGAGGTTCGCGACCGGCCGACCGGACGACCATGCCGCTTGCTGTCGCGGAAGAAATTAGGCGTCTTATGGAGGGGGCCGTCAAGGGTTTGAGCGGCCTTCTTCCGTATGTGCTGCGGCTGGTGCCGCATATCAGCAGGGGTCATAACTCCCTATACCGCTTTATAGGCCGCTATTTTTACTGCAACTCTGTGTTGAGGCTTGCGCGAAATGAATACTACTCATCAGGTATCGGGGTACGATGAGACACGGCTCCCCATCGATCAACCGGCCTCGCAGCTGTCATCCCGAAGGCAGGTCACATGAACGACACACCGGCGCCCGAAGTCGCGTTGCCGACGCAGGTCTCTCCCGCTGCGGCAGTGACGGTGAGCGGCGCGGACGCTCGGCCTGGGTACCGGCCCACCTACGAGGTTGTGGCGGAGCGGATTCTCGAGTTCATCGCCGAGTCGCGTCTGGTGGCGGGCGACCGGATGCCCACGGAGAACGATCTGGCCCAGAGGCTGAACACCAGCAGGACCGTGGTACGGGAGGCCGTGAAGATCCTCTCGGCGCTCGGCCGGGTCCGGGCGCACAAGGGGCGTGGACTGTTCGTCGCGGACGACGAGGGCATGCTCATCACCAGCCGCTGGGGCGGCTTCTTCCGCCCGGTCGACCTCGATCACGTGTTCATGTTGTTCGAGTTCCGCAGGGTTCAGGAGATGGCCGCGAGCAGTCTGGCCGCCACCCGTGCCACGCCCGCGGAGCTGCGGACCATCGAGGTGGCCATGCAGCGGTGCCGGCACGGCTTCGTCCATGGTCAGGTCGACGAGTTCAACGAGGCGGACGAGGCCTTCCACGGGGCTGTGGCCACGGCCTCGCACAATGCCTTCCTCGTCAGCGCGGTGCGTGACGCGCGACGACTGCAGCGGCAGTCCAGCGCGATCGGGATCCATGACACGCTCGGTGAAGGTACCGAGTCCGCGGTCGTGGAACATGAGGTGATCTACCGGGCCATTCGCGACGGCCGGCCCGACGAGGCGGCCGAGGCTACGGCGGCACATCTCGACAGGACCCTGGAGGACTACCGGCGGGAGATCCAGCGGCGCCTGTTCGGATAGCTCGAGTTCGGCTCCCGCTCAGATGAAGTGCACGGCGGAGCCCCCGAGGCCGAGACCGCGCGTGAGAGCCACTCGCGTGCCCGACAGCCGCCTGCACCGCGGGACCCGGCGCAGGCGGCCGCGACACGGCCTGCGGTGGAGCGTCACCGTACGTCGTATCGGTCGATGACCAGCCAACTGCCTCCCGTCCTGGTCAGGGTGAGGGTGTGCCGTCCGAAGGGCAGGTCGCTGACGGAGTAGACGGTCTGCTGGGAATGGCGGCTCGCGGAGGACGCGTTGACGGTGCCCTGGGAGGCGCCGTTCGCGGGAGACCGCGATGGTGCCCTCGTCGGAGTTGGTCTCGGTGACGAGGCTGACCCCGGTACCGGTGAAGGTGACGGTGGCCGGGTCGCCGTCGGCTCTGGTGGCGTGGACGTCGTCCTTGTGATCGCTCAGACCGCGGTGGGCGGGATACGTCCAGGACCAGGACGAGCTGCCCTCGTCCTGGTACAGCTCGTCCTGGAGTCGCCGTTCGTCGGCAACGTGACGACGACGGACACCATCAGCGCAGTGTCAGGCTGCTGGCCGAGGACGCGCGGCCGGCCCACTGGCTGCGGCATGACCAGGCGCGGGTGGACTCTCGCAGTCTCCGGTAGGGGACCGGCGGGAACCGGGCGATGGGCTCATGGACCGACGCGGACATGACCGATTCGCGGCGTTCGCCGACCGCGCTCATGATCACCACGCGTATGGGGGGCGCGGGTTCAGCGCAGGAGCCGTGTGAGCCAGTCGGTGCGGGTGCGGCGGGCCGTGGTGGAGATGCGGGCTTGTGGGCAGAGGGCGTCGAAGCCGTGGAAGCCGCCCGCCCAGACGTGGAGTTCGGCCTGGCCGCCGGCCGCCCAGATGCGCGTGGCATAGTCGGTGTCCTCGTCGCGGAAGACCTCGGCGGAGCCGGTGTCGATGTAGGTGCTCGGCAGGTTGGAGAGGTCCTGGGCCAAGGCAGGCGACATGTAGGGGGAGACCTCGGCGTCGGTGAGGTCACCGATGAGCGAGCGCCATCCGAACGCGTTCATCTCGCTGGTCCAGACGCCGGGTGTGCCGGAGTACTGGCGGCTGGAGGTGGATGCGTTGCGATGGTCGAGCATGGGGCAGATGAGCATCTGCGCGGCGATCGCGGGGCCGCCGAGGTCGCGGGCCAGCAGACTCACGCCGGCCGCGAGGCCCCCTCCCGCGCTGACGCCCGCGACGATGATCCTGGCGGGGTCGATGCCCAGTTCGGCGGCGTGTTCGGCGACCCACAGCAGTCCTTGGTAGCAGTCGTCGACCGGGACCGTACCGGTGGCCTCCGGCGCGAGCCGGTAGTCGACGGAGACCACGACCGCGCCCAACCGGTCGAGCCACTCCAGCGGGATGTCGATCTGGGAGAAGCGGTCGCCCATGACCATCCCGCCGCCGTGCATCCAGTAGACGCAAGGGGCGGTGGTGCGGCGCGCGGCGGGCGAGGGACTGAGGACCGACAGAGGGATCGGGTCACCGTCCTTGGCCGGCACGGTGACCTCGCGCCGGTCGACCTGCCGGTGTGCGAGCAGGGAGTCGAGCGGCGTCGAGGGGAGTTGGCGCAGTTGGGCGAGAACTTCCGGCGTGAGCTCGGACATGAGAGGCATGTCGGCCAGGAGTTCACGCAGTTCGGGGTCCAGGGAAGGGCGTGCCATGGTCATGGTCGTCGTCTTTCGCAAGGTGGAGGACAGGCGGGGGGAGCGGGCGGGGACGGCCGATCGCGGGTTCACAGGGTGGCTTTGCCGCCGAGGGGGACGTGATCGGTGTACTCGGGCTCCCTGGCCAGCAGCGGGTCGATCTGCGCCACGATGGCCTGGGCGGCCTCACCGGCGAAGATCCGGTGGTGGTCCTCCTCGCTGGTCCAACCCTCGATGACGTGGACGACGTCGGGGTCGGACGCGGAGCGGGAGACGAGGTAGGCGACGCAGTGCTCGCTCGCGCCGGGGTTGCCCTCGTTCAGACCGGACAACAGCAGGTGGACCAACCGGTCCGCGGTCGCGGGCTTGGCGGTCAGGGTGACGCTGAAGCCGTACGTGGCGCTCATGGTCTTCCTCTCGGTCAGCGGTGGAGTGCGGTGATTCCATTCAACCGGTCTGACCTGCGGAAACGTTAGAACGATGCTCTCCTGCACTTGCACCATCCTCGCGAGTGCGGGAGCTGTGGCCCACCAGGGTGCTGCAATGGCCTCATGCCTCTCGAAGAGCTCCGAACTCTGCTCGCCCGGCACGCCGGGCCGGGATGGACCACCGCCATCGACGGCGTCCTCGTCTCCAAGGTCGACCGCCCCGACCCGCCGGCCCCGTCCATGACCGGCATGGTGCTCGCGGTCATCGCGCAGGGCGCCAAACGACTCGCTCTCGGCGACCGGGTCTACGAGTACGGTCCCGGGCAGTTCCTGGTCGCGTCCGTCGACCTGCCCGTCACCGGACAGTTCACCCAGGCCGCCCCCGAAGAGCCGGCCCTCGGCTTCGGACTCACGCTGGACCCGTCCGCCGTCGCCGAGCTGCTTCTCCAGGCCGGCCCCGGAGACACCCCGCGCACCGGCACGGGCGCGCCCTCGGCGATCGTCGTCAGCGATGCCCCGCCCGCGCTGCTCGACGCGGTGGTCCGGCTCCTACGACTGCTCGACGAGCCCCGCGACCGGGCCGTACTCGCACCACTCATCAAACGCGAGATCCTCTGGCGGCTCATCACCAGCGAGCAGGGGGCGACGGTCCGCCAGCTCGGCCTCGCCGACAGCAGCCTCAGCCATGTCTCCCGGGCCGTGCGCTGGATCCGCGAGAACTACGCGCAGCCCTTCCGTGTCGAGGACGTGGCCCGGATGTCGGGCTTGAGCGCCTCTGCCTTCTACCGCAACTTCCAGGCGGTGACCGCGATGAGCCCTATCCAGTTCCAGAAGCAGATCCGGCTTCAGGAGGCCCGGCTGCTGCTTGCCACGCACCCAGGCGACGTCACCGGAGTCGGCCAGCGCGTCGGCTATGACAACCCCTCCCAGTTCAGCCGGGAGTACCGCCGTCAGTTCGGCGCGCCGCCCAGCCGGGACGCAATGCGGCTGCGCGAGACCGTGCGCGCCCCCACCGGCGTCCTGCCCTGAGCGGCAAGGCAACCGCGCAGGAGGATCAGGCAAGGGGAAGCTAGGATAGTTCTATCGTTTTCGCAGGTCAGAGCGGTCCAATGGGATTGGCAGTTCTACAGCGGAGCAGGAAAGCGCACATGCTCCGCACCTCCCGTCACATCGCTGAGAGGCACACATGAAGACCGTTCTGATCACGGGTACGTCGTCCGGATACGGCCGGGCGACCGCCGTCCACTTCCACGCGCAGGGGTGGAACGTCATCGCCACGATGCGCACTCCCCGTAAGGGCGTCCTGCCCGAGTCGGACCGGCTGCGCGTCGTCCAACTCGACGTGACCGAGCCCGCGAGCATCACGGCCGCGCTGGAGGCGGCGGGACCCGTCGACGTCCTGGTCAACAACGCGGGCGTCCCGTCGATGGGCGTGTTCGAGGGCACCGCCATGGCCCGGGTGCGGGAAGTTTTCGAAACCAACACCTTCGGAGTGATGGCGGTGACACAAGCGGTGCTGCCCCAGTTCCGTGAGCGCGGCTCCGGGGTGGTGATCAACGTGACCTCCAGCGTGGTACTGGGCCACATGCCGCTCACAGCCGTCTACAAGGCGAGCAAGATGGCCGTCGAAGGGTTCACCGCGTCCCTCGCGCTCGAACTCGCTCCCTTCGGCGTCCAGGCGAAGACCGTCGAGCCGGGCGCCTGCCTGACGACGAACTTCGCAGCCAACGCAGCCAAGGCGGCGAGTGGGGCACCGCTGGACGAACTGATCCCGGCGCCCTACGCGCCATGGGCGCAAAAGGCCATGGTCGACTTCACGGCGCAGGACCTGTTCACCAAGGAGAGCGATGTCGCCGAAACCGTCTGGCGAGCCGTGCACGACACGACCGGCCAGCTGCGCTTCCCGGCCGGCCCCGACGCAGTCCGGCTCGCCCAGGCGAAGTGACCCCACGCGGGCACGTGATTCCCTGTGGCCTCTGTGCCCTGGCCAGGGCGGCTCATTGATGTGACCGAGGCCCGCGCCTCAAGCTGGGCAGCCCCCTGAACCGTCCCGCCGCCTGACGTCCCGCTGATCCACCTCCCGCGCGCCCGCCCGCACACGTCGAGCGGGCGTTCGGCCTTTCACCGTGCGGCCCTTCACCCGCCCCGTCTCCTTGCTCACCGCACCCCCTGGGCTCTCTTGCACCGGACCGGCCGATGCCTCTCGTGCCCGGCGTCGACCAGAGCTCGCCGGGGCCATTCGGCCCTTGTCGCCCCTCGGACGCGCCGACTTCACTGATCAAACGGCATCAGGGAGAGCAACGCCGTACGAGAACGCCGTACGGCGAGGAAGCGAGCGGAGAGATGATCGCGACGGTGGGCCACGCCGATCTGACCCCAGGGGCACTGAAGCTGGTGGAGGTCGAACTCGGGCCGGTACTGCAGCGGTTGCCCCGGCGGATGCCGGTGGTGGTGCGGGCGGGCGCCGGGGCGCCGGTCGCCGTCGGACGGGCCGTGCGTGCCGAGGGTCGGGAACTGATCGTGGTGATGCCCGCACCGGGGACGGCGCCCACGGTGTCGTCGGCGGATGACCGGACGGCCGTCGGTGAACTGCTGTGCCTCGCCGAGCAGGTGCGCCTGCTGGCGTACGACCCGGCCGTCCGCGACGCCTGCGTCGGCGCGGACGAGCGGATCATCGCGGGCTGCCGGCGCCTGTTGGCCGTCTGGGACGGCTCACCGTCCAACGGCCGTGATGCCACCGCCCACTTGGTGGCTTACGCCAGGGCCCGGGGCCTTCCGGTCGAGGTGCTGTGGCCGGAGGGAGCCGCGCGGCAAGCGATACCCGGCACGCCGCGCACCCCACCGCGGCTGCCGACCGCGTGACGTCCCCTGCTCATAACCCGGCGCGGCCCCGGCCCACCCGGACACCATCGAGGCGGAACCTTTCCCATGACCAGCAGTACCACCCCCACCGTGCACGACTTCGACGCCCGAGCCGGGAAAGGCGGCCAACGGGCGAAGCCCGTAACGGAGAGCACCATCGGCGCCTCCCGCCTCTTCGCCTGGCTCCTGATCGTCACCGGCGCCCTCGGGATCCTCGCCTCCTTCGTGATCACCATCGACAAGTTCCAGCTCCTTCAGGACCCGGACTTCGCGCCCTCGTGCAACCTGAGTCCGGTGCTGTCCTGCTCGAACGTGATGCGCAGTGACCAGGCAGGCGTGTTCGGGTTCCCCAACCCGCTGCTGGGCCTGCTTACTTACCCGGTCGTCGCCGCCGTCGGCCTCGCCCTGCTGGCCGGGGCGCGCTTCCGGCGCTGGTTCTGGCTCGGACTGAACGCCGGCACGTTGCTCGGCGCGGGCTTCTGCATGTGGCTGATGACGCAGGCGCTGTACGAGATCGGCGCGCTGTGCCTGTGGTGCTGCCTGGCCTGGGCGGTCACCATCGCGATGTTCTGGTACGTCACCGTGCACAACCTCCGGCACGGCGTCATCCGGGCTCCGCGCGTTCTGGTCGCCGGGGTGCGGGAGTTCCACTGGGCGGTGCCGACCGCCTGGTACCTGAGCATCGTCATGCTCATCGCCACCCGCTGGTGGGACTACTGGCAGACAGTGCTCTGAAGCGGTGCGGCCCACCGCGTCCGGGCTGGCGAAGAGGGACCGTTGGGCCCAGAACACGGGCCTCCACAGGGACTGTTCGGCCCTATCCGCACCCCATGGCCCACCGCAGATCATGAGGCGGCGGCCGGGAAGGGCCAGGTCCGTTCCCGTACCCACAGCACTTCCCGGCCCGTCGACGACACCTGCGCGATGGGGAGGACACCGTCCGGTGGACGAGGCACAGATGGATCAGATGGAGACCGTACGGCCGAGCTCCGAGGTCACCACGGCCGCAGTGGCGGCAGGACGGGCCACCCGGCCGGCGTGGGTGGAGTGGCTGACGACCACCGACCACAAGAAGATCGGGACGATGTACCTGATCTCCGCGTTCGCCTTCTTCATCGTCGGCGGCGTCATGGCCCTGATGATGCGCGCCGAACTCGCCAGGCCCGGACTGCAGATCATGTCCGGCGAGCAGTTCAACCAGGCGTTCACCATGCACGGCTCGATCATGCTGCTGATGTTCGCGATGCCGCTGTTCACCGGGTTCGCCAACTGGATCATGCCGCTGCAGATCGGCGCGCCGGACGTCGCCTTCCCCCGGCTGAACATGCTGGCCTACTGGCTGTTCCTCTTCGGCTCGTCGATCGCCGCGTTCGGTTTCCTCACCCCGGGCGGAGCCGCCGACTTCGGCTGGTTCCTGTACGCGCCGCTCTCCGACGCCGTCCACTCGCCGGGACTCGGGGCCGATCTGTGGATCATGGGGGTGGCGCTGTCCGGCTTCGGCTCGATCCTCGGAGCCGTCAACTTCATCACCACGATCATCTGTATGCGAGCCCCCGGTATGACCATGTTCCGGATGCCGATCTTCACCTGGAACGTGTTGCTGACCGCACTCCTGGTCCTGATCGTCTTCCCGGTGCTGGCAGCCGCGCTCTTCGCGCTGGAGGCGGACCGTGAGTTCGGCGCCCAGGTCTTCGACGCGGCCAACGGCGGAGCGCTGCTGTGGCAGCACCTGTTCTGGTTCTTCGGGCACCCCGAGGTGTACATCCTGGCGCTGCCGTTCTTCGGGATCGTCTCCGAGGTGATCCCGGTCTTCGCCCGCAAGCCGATGTTCGGCTACATGGGGCTCATCGGGGCCACCATCGCCATCGCCGGTCTGTCGGTGACCGTGTGGGCGCACCACATGTACGTCACCGGCGGCGTACTGCTGCCCTTCTTCTCCTTCATGACGTTCCTGATCGCGGTGCCGACCGGCGTGAAGTTCTTCAACTGGATCGGCACGATGTGGAAGGGCTCGCTGTCCTTCGAGACGCCGATGCTGTGGACCACGGGCTTCCTGATCACCTTCCTGTTCGGCGGCCTGACCGGCGTGATCCTGGCCTCACCGCCGATGGACTTCCATCTCTCCGACTCCTACTTCGTCGTCGCGCACTTCCACTACACGGTGTTTGGCACGGTTGTGTACGCGATGTTCGCCGGATTCCACTTCTGGTGGCCCAAGTTCACCGGCAAGATGCTCGACGAACGGCTCGGGAAGATCACCTTCTGGACGCTCACGGCCGGCTTCCACCTCACCTTCCTCGTCCAGCACTGGCTGGGCGCCGAGGGCATGCCGCGCCGCTACGCCGACTACCTGGCCGCCGACGGCTTCACGGCCCTCAACTCCCTGTCCACGATCGGGGCCTTCCTGCTGGGGCTGTCGGTCCTGCCGTTCCTCTACAACGTCTGGAAGACCGCCAAGTACGGTAAGAAGGTCGAGGTCGACGACCCGTGGGGCTACGGCCGCTCGCTGGAATGGGCCACCTCCTGCCCGCCGCCGCGCCACAACTTCCGCACCCTGCCCCGGATCCGGTCCGAGTCCCCGGCGTTCGACCTGCACCACCCCGAGACCGCCGAACTCGACACGGCGGGCTGAACCGTGACCTGTCTTCTGGGGCTCGGCATCGCACTGGTGACCGTTTCCGGCTGCGTCTGGTATCTGCCGGCCCTCGCCGACCTGCGCGCGGGAGACGACCGCCCCCGCTTCCGCCGAACGGCGGCCGAGGCGTGTCTGACGGGCTGGATCACGGCAGGGACCGTGGCGCTGCTGCTCCTCGCGGACGTGATCTGGCCGGTGTCGTGCGCGGCGGCCGCGGCGGGCGCCGTCGGCACCGCCGTGCTCCGGGTCCGTGCCGCAGCGCAACACCGGGTCGAGGCACGGGAGGTCGCCCGTCACTGGTCGACTCTGGAACCCACCCCGCCGCGGCACGGCCGGTCGCAGGTCCGTACGGAGCCCGCCTTCGCCGCCCTGGTCGCCGCCGGGGTGGTTGGCGCCCTCATCGCGAAGGCCCTTCTCATGGCCGCCGGGCCGGACGACGGGTGGCGGAGGCTGGCGGCCACCACTGCCCCTGCCGCCGTCCTCGGTGTCTTCCTCATCCTCGCCGCCGTGTACGCCCACATGGCCCGCCACCACACCACGAGGGACCGTACGCGACCCCCCAGGTAGGGGGGTTGCCGGCTCCCCGAGGGGCGCAGCGAGAGCTGGTCTGTGAGGCGCGATGTCTGTGTGGCCGCGAGGACGAACGCCGCTTCCGGCGCGACCAGACGGATGCCGGAAGCGGATGGAGACCCGGGAATGGTCAAGACGGCGTCTCACCGTCGGCTCGCTGCTGTGTCGCCTCCGCCGGTTCAGAGCCGCCCATGTCCAGCCGGAACGGCGGATACGTGTCCGTCATCAGCGCGGCGTAGGCGGCGACCCGCAGGACCCACCGGTTCAGGCCCAGGACCAGGTCGAACAGGCTCCGGGGGTACTTCTGGGTGACGGCCAGGGTCACGCCGGCGATGACGGTCAGCACGGAGACGAGTCCGCCGGACCACCAGCCGAGACGGAAGCCGCCGAGGAAGAAGCCGATGACGACGTAGTGCGGGATCGCCAGCAGCCACCACTTCACCAGCACCAGACCGCGCGAGAGGCGCTCGGGGTAGGCGATGTCCAGCCGGGCGGGATATTCCGGCTCCTCACCCAGGCTGAAGGGCGGGTAGCGGTCGGTGCCCAGGGCGTTGTACGAGTAGAAGGCGACCCGCCAGCTCCAGCGCAGCACACCCAGGTTGTAGTCGAACAGCGAGCGTGGGTAGCGCCCGGTGAACAGGATGCCGAAGAACGCGATGACGCTCACCAGGGCGAAGCCGATCCAGAGGAAGACCAGCACCACGTAGTGCGGGATCACGAGGATCCACTTCACCAGCCACAGCCATCGCGACAGTGGAGTGTCGAGCACCGCGACGACCCGGACCGGACGGTCCGTGAATCCTGCCAGGGTTGTCATGGCGATCAGCTCCTTCATCGCGCGGCCAACGCCCTCGGACAGGGCCCGTCACCAGCGTGACGGCCGGGCCGACGCGGCCACGAGGGCCGACCGGGGGCGAACGCCGGGCCATCGGTCCCGGATATGTTCGGCGAACGCGACAGACGGGTGTCCCCGGGGTGCCGTCAGTGGTTCCCCGCGCTGGAACGGGCCGCCCAGGAGCAGTGTGGACGGAGTGCGCCGTCGAGCGCCTCGGACGCCTGCCGGAGCCTGCCTGACACGGACATCAGGAGGCGCTGTCCGTCATGAGTGGTTGCCACTGCCATGGAGACCGTACAGGTCGAGAAGTCGGACGCGGGCCGCGTGCAGCCGGTGGGCGACCACTCGGCCGACCCAGACCGCGACCGCTCGGCCGAACTCCGGGTCGGCGGCGCACATCTCCCGCACGGCGAGCGCGTCGAACTCCCAGGCCCGTACTGGATGCGTGACCTGCGCGCCGAACTGCCAGACGTAGGGCGGGAAATGCCAGGACCAGCCGATCAGTTCACCGTGCCCGAGCGATTCGATGACGGGTGACCGACGACCGGGCACGTACAGATCGAGGGCGACGACACCGGTCCGCACGATCCACAGCCGGTCGGCTCGCCGGCCCTCCTCGAACAGGCGGGTGCCCGTGTCGAAGGAGACCTCGCGGGCGATGCCCATCAACCGCTCCCGGTGCTCGGCCGGGAGGATCGAGTCCATGAGGGTGATAGAGGTCATCGTTCCTCTTCCCTTCGTTCGCGTTAGCTGCGGCCCAATCGGGTGCCGAGTTGGTGTGCGAGTCCGCGGCAGCTTTTTCTGAATGCCGGGGCGTCCGGTTCCGTTGGGCTGACGTCAGTTCGTCGCGGGGCGGTGAGGGCTCAGGTTCGGGCCATGGCGTCGGACCTCGTCCTGTCCCGGACGGCGGTTGTGTGACTTGCTGTCATCGTTTCCCTCCGGCAGCCGAGAGGGCCGTTGCCATCAGCGTGGGCGCGGGACGACTGGGGCGCCACGGACTGCCCGGTCCCGACAGGTGGGCCGTTGGGCCCGGGAATTGCAGGTGTTCGGCAGGGGCGGTCACCCGTAGCGTCCCGCCCGTGCCGAACACCTGCCGTCCCGGCACCTGAACGACGGGCGTGCTGACCCGTCACCAGGCACGTGACGACGCAGCGGCTCCGCGGCCGGACTTCGCTCTCCAGGCGGCCTGACGCAAGGCGTCGGACGCCGCGTAGCACGTCATATGACGCCGGCGCAGGCGACCGTGCGGGCAGGCCGAATCACGTGCTGTCGCCACGCGCCTGACGCCCTCTAGGATTCGAACAGACAAGCCAGGCGCTTCTCTGGTGGCCAACCAAACAACCTGGCTGCGGCCCCCAGCCCCCGGGCCCCCAGGACAACCGAACCAGCAGGGACACCAGGGCCCGCAATCGACGCGAACGATCCCGCGAGCCCCGGTCCCCTCGTCCTCGCGGCCGGTTCGAGCTGGGGCGAACTCCCGCACGCCCCAGGGCCCGTGAGGACGATCCGCGCGCGAGGACCTCGTGCACCAGGGGAGCTGCGCGGGGCTCTCGCGCCGGTGGCCGTCGCCGCTGTCGCCGACCACCGGCGGCGGCCGCCCTGCACACACACGCGTGCCGGGAGCGTCCGCGCGGTCTGTGCCGCACGGACGCACAGCCGGTGCTCTCCCGCCGGCTCCCGGCCGCAGCCACGGTGGCACCGACCCCGCCGTGGCTTCCCCGGCGGGCACCCGCACGCGGCGGCGAAATCGAGGGGAACCATCACCACCGCGCGCCGCCCGCCGCATCGAGGGCGAAGGCGCGCCTTCGCCTACTTCCATCCTCACATTCCGCACCACGGCAAAGAGGGGTCCACCGGTCCATGCAAAGAGGGTCAACCAGCCCTAACCGGTTGAGCCTTGCACAGTTCAACGGCTCGGAGGAGACGTCGCCCCGACCTGCCGTTCTGGTTCTCAGAAGAAGCTGAGAAGTTCCTGTGCCAGGCTGGCGCGCCGCCGACACATCACGCGTGACCAACCTGCTGGAGGAACTCCCATGGGCCTGATCAACGGTCTGCCCGCGCACGTTTTGCTCGTGCATTTCGTCGTCGTACTGGTTCCCCTGACCGCGCTGGCACTCGCGGTCTGCGCGGTCAGGCCGAGCGTGGCACAGCGCATGGGCATCGTGCTGCCCCTGCTGGCTCTGGTCACTCTCGTGAGCGTTCCGCTGGCCACAGAGGCCGGGGAGTGGCTTGAGGAACACGTTGCCGACGATGCGCTGGTGCGTCGGCATGCCACCCTGGGCGACGGCCTGCTGCCCTGGGTCGGAGGCCTGTTCGTTCTGGCAGTCTTCGTCTGGTGGGCAGCCCGCCGCCGGGAATCGACCGGGTCAGGCGCCTCGCGCCGCTCAGGTCGGTCGGCGGCTGCGGTGCGTGTCGCGGTTGCAGTTCTGTCGCTCGTCGTGGCTGTGGGTGCTGCCGTGGACGTGTACCGTATCGGCGATTCGGGGGCGAAGGCGGCGTGGCACGACGGCTTCTCGAAGACTGCGTCGGACGGTGACGGGGACGCTGACTGACCCACACCCCGGTGTTGTGGCAGCTCCGCCGCCCAGGTGTGGGTGCGGCGGAGCTGTCGGATGTCCTACGGTGTGACGCCTTGCCCTGCGACGGTGGTTATGAGCGGCGGGTGCGGCGGGTCGTGTAGATCGCGCCGGCGCCGAGGGCGATGACTGCGGCGGCACCGCCGGCTATCAGGCCGACCGGTGCGCTGGAGCCGGTCTCGGCCAGGGGCGGGGTGCTGTCGCTGGGCGAGGGCGTCGGGGTGGTCGGCGGTGTCGACTCCATCGGCGGGACGTCCGGGGTGGTGGGCGGGGTGGTCTCGGTGGACGGCTTCGTGGGCGTGGCGGGGGGAGTGGTCTCCTCGGCGGGCGGCTGGCTGGTGGGCGGCGTGCTCGGGGTGTCCGGCGTCGACTCCGAGGGCGTCGGCGTGGGGGAGTTGGGCTTGTCGGGAGTGCAGGCCTTCTCCCCGCCGTTCCACGCGGCGATGAGGTGGTACGGGGTGACGACGTTGTCGGGCTGGTACGGGGCGGGGCCGTGGCCGTCCTCCGTCTTGCCGTCGTAGATGATGTCGTCGCCGTACAGGTCGATCTGCCCGTAGCAGTCGGGCGTCTTCACCGTCAGCTTCTGCCAGGAGTGCTTGCCGTTGCCTGAGTCCGCGACGTCGGCGGAGGTGAGGTACACGGTGGCGTGGTCGACGAGGGTCTGGTGGCCGGAGGTGTACCAGTTGGAACCTTCGGTGGTGTATTCGGCCAGCGACACCGGGTACTTGCAGTCGTCGCCGACCGTCTGTCCCGGGGCCAGGCGCACCTCGACCGTGCCGGGGGCGGCGTCCCACTGGTGGAAGCCGCCCTGAGAGGTCCAGTCGGCGCCGACCGGGTTTCCGCCTGCGTCGACGATGCGGTACTGCACGGTGGCGGACTGGCAGCCGCCCGCTGTCGTGGCGTGCGCGGAAGCGGCCCCGAGCAGGGGGGTGGCGCAGGCGAAGAGAGCGCTTGCGGCGAGGGCGGCCGAGGTTCTGGAGCGAGGGGAGCGCGTCAAGATCTGCCTCTGTGGATCGGGGGTGTGGGAGGTGGATGGGCGCGAGTGGGCCTACGTATGCGGAGACCAAGAAGTCCGGGGGTAAGCCACTCACGTCACTTGGCTCACTTCAGACGCAGTGAGCGACTCGAATTCTTGTCCTCTTCCACAACCCCCGTCAAATTTTTGCGAGTTCACCACAACTTCAAGCTCATGGCGGGCGGTTTTTTGGAGCCGGGAAGACAGTCGAACCCACGCAATCCGCTCTCTCTGTCGAGGCCGGCCCTGACGGAGGGGGTTGGGAGCAGGGGAGGGTGCCTTGGGCGAGGCTGCTGGTGTGTGCGGTCCTCGAGTGTGTCCGACCCGGCGGACCGGGCCGGTCGGCGTGCTGGCGGCAGGTGACCCGACGTTCTTCGGCGGGCGCCAGGTGCGCTCGGGTGAAGGCGGTCAACTGGATCATCGGGCACGGAAGTTGGGCGACGGGATCCGCTGCACGACAGCCCGTGCCCGAAGGGGGTGGGCGGGGGGTCGAGGCTGCTGGCGCCCTGGGTGTTGCTGCCGAGCGGGGCGTGCAGATACGTGCCGGGCTGGCCGCCTGAGGTCCGCGGGATCTGCACCGCAGCTTGGCGGAGGGGTTGATCCGTCCGGAGAGCACCCCGGCGAGGGCCGGGCCGCCCTCCTCGCCGGGGAAGCAGGCCTGGATGACGGCGGCGGCGCGGTCGGTGCGGGCGCCCAGCGCGTACGGGCGGCCGGAGACGACGAGCAGGACGACCGGAGTACTGGTGGCCAGCAGGGCCTCGACCAGGTCGCCCTGGACCCCCGGCAGCGAGAGGTCCTTCACATCGCAGCCCTCGCCGGAGGTGCCGAGGCCGAAGAGAGCGGCACGTTCGCCGACCATCGCGATGCAGACGTCCGCCTGCCGGGCCGCCGCCACGGCCGCGTCGATGCTGCTGCGGTCGACGTCCTTGACGGGGCAGCCCTGTTCGTAGGCGATGAGGGTGCCCGACAGCTCCGTGGCCAGGGCGTCCAGGAGTGTGTGGGCCTCGATGCCGTTGCCGTGGCCGGGATGGTGGGGCAGGACGCGGTTGGGGAAGGAGTAGCAGCCGAAGAAGGCGTTGCCGTCGTCGGCGCACGGACCGATGAGGGCGATGTACTCGAGTTGTGCGACGCCCTGCTGTGCACCGACGGGCCGGTGCGGACGCTGGTCGAACCGGCGCTCGCGCCGGAACACCGTAGTGGGGACGGGGCTTTTGTGCGGCGGACTCAACCGTGGACGGATCGATGTCGTCCGGCTGTGTCGGGTCCTGGTCGCGGTGCCGTTGCCGAGGGCGGCGGACGGTCGCCTCGTGCTGGCGGTGGATGTCTCGCCATGGCTGCGTCCAGACGCCAACACGTCTGCTGACCGGCCCAGGTCTTCCACGGCAGCCCATGCCGCGCGAGTGCCCCCTGACCTGGTGCGTGCTGCCGGGGACCGGAGCCGTGAGGGCTCTGGTCCCCGGCAGCGGGGGTCATCCGGCGGCCAGAGTGGTCCACTTCTGGTTGGAGCCGCCGTGGCAGTCCCACAGTTGGAGCTGCGTGCCGTCGGTCGTGGAGAAGCCCGGAATGTCGAGGCAGCGGCCGGAGGCGGGGTTGCGGTAGCCGCCGTCGTAGGGCTGCCAGACCTGGTTGGCGCCGCCGTTGCAGGACCAGATCTGCACCTTGGTGCCGTTGGCCGTGCCCCAGCCGGAGGCCTCCAGGCACTTGCCCATGGAGCGCAGGGTGCCGTCGGTGTAGGCGGACCAGTACTGGTTGATGCTCCCGGCGCAGCTCCAGATCTGGACGGCGGTCCCGTCGGCGGTGCCGGCGCCATTGACGTCCAGGCACTTGCCGCCCAGGTCGGACTGGACGCGGGCGGGGGCGGGGGCGGGGTTCTTCAGCCACCCGGCACTGTCCGCGGTCTGGATGCCGCGGTGGAAGGCGTCCGCCATCTTCCGGTAACCCGAGTCGTTGGGATGCAGGCCGTCGGCCAGGTCGGCCGTGGTCAGGCTGCTCATGTCCACGTACGCGACGCGCTTGCCCGCGGCCTGGGCGTCCCGCACGATCTGGGGGATGGCCTGGTTGTACGCGGGACGGTACAGCTCCTCCGAGCCACTGGTGGACACGACCAGGGAGGCCACGAGGACGGTCGCGTCGGGGACGTCGGCGGTGATCTGGTTGACCAGCGACCGCAGCCGGTCGGTCGCGGTGGAGACCTGGTAGACCTCGTTGAGGTCGTTGGTGCCGATCATCAGAGTCACGACGTTGGGCCGGTATCTGGTCAGCGAGGCGTCGGTGAGTGCGGAGACCTGGTGGATCTTGTAGCCGGAGTGACCCTCGTTGTCGGGGTCGGACATCGAACCGGCCCGCCCCGTGCCCACGAAGTCCAGCGGATGGCCGTCCGTCGAGAGCTTGTCCCACAACGGAGCCCGGTAGCCGTTGCCTGTGCTGCTTCCCACACCCCACGTTATCGAGTCGCCGATCGGCATGACCCGCAAGGGCGTGGTCGAGGCGGCGGAGGCGGGGGTCACGCCCGCCGCTGTCACCCCGAGCGCGGCGGTGACGAGCATGAGGAGAGACAGAGGCAAAGGCATTTTCATGCGGGCGTCCTCTCGTGACGGTGAGTGAGTGCTGAATTAACGGGGGGTATTGGGACGGGGGCGGCCGTGGGGGACGGTGACTCGGGCGCCGCGCGGTGCCGGAGGGCATCGCGCGGGGCCGTTGACGTCGGTTGTCCCTGACGTTGTTGGCAGAACGGTGTGGTGGTGGAGCGCCTCTTACGACGCGAGCGTCGGCAATGCCGCGTTCGAGCGGGCCTGGGCTGTGGGTGCTTCACCAGCCCGTCGGCAGGGCGGCGATGAACGGGGTGAGCCGGTCGGCGATGAGCCGGTCGTCGTGGGCCGAGTAGTGCCAGTCGCAGCCGAGGAAGTCCAGGCCGGAGTCGTCGAGGGACCAGTAGCGGACCCGGCTGTCGCCCGCGTCGTTGCGTGCTCTCACCACTTGCTGGACATGGCTCGCGTACTGGCCTGCGCCGACCGCGACGATGGTCGTGTCGGCCCCGTAGCGCGTGCGCAGCTTCTGGACGAAGCCGACGTAGGCGTCGCGGTAGGTGGCCGCGAAGTTGTCCGGCGTCCACTGCTCACCGGGTTTGATGGCGGTCGAGAAGTCGTTGGTGCCGAGGTTGATCACCACGACCTGGGGGCGCCAGGTGCCCGGGTTCTGCCAGACGTCGCCCGCCACGTTCAGCAGGGCGCGGTCGTAGAAGGTCCGGTAGTTGACGTCCGGTGTGCCTCCGTTGTAGTTGCGGACCATGCCCCGGCCCGAGTAGCCGTTGATCTGGTAGTCGGCGTTCAGCTGCCGGGCGGTCAGGGCGCCGTAGCTCACGTCGGAGTTGGTCTTGCGCCTGAGCTGGTCCCCGGTGCAGGTGCGCGAGTTCGAGAGGTTGCCGTAGCCCACTGTGAGGGAGTCGCCGATGAACTCGATCTGGCGATTGCGGGCGGCCGGCTTGCTCAGTACGGCCCCGCCGGACGCGGCGACGAAGCCTCCGAAGGTGCTGGTGCTGCCCGGGGTGTCGTTGCGCTTGACGAGCCGGACGGTGTGCGTGCTGTTCGACAGGCCGTTGACCCAGTGGGTGGTGTTGCCGGGCGTGACGAGGGTGGCGACGGTGGTTCCGTCGACCTGGACGTCGTAATCGGCTGCCGAGTCGTTGAGCACGATGCCCACGCCGGTACCCCTGACACGGCCCTCGAAATACACGCCGGGCCAGCTGTACTGCACGGTGTTTCCGAGATCCTTGACCCGCCCGGCGGTGTGCACCTGGGCGAGGACCCCGGCGGTGTGCGCCTGGTCGGGGACCCCGGTGGCACGGACCAGCTTCCACTGCTGGTTGGCGCCGCCGTGGCCCGGGTACTGGATGACCGCCGCGCCCTGGGCCGTGGAGCCTCCGGAGACGTCCAGGACCTGGCCGCTCCTGCGGGAGGTGAGGGTGACGGCGTCGGAACCGCTCACCTCGTCGATCCGCCACTCCTGCGAGGTGGCCGAACTGTCGGTCTGCTGCTCGGCGGCGGCCGCCTTGGCGGTCGAATTGCCCGCTATGCCAAGCACCTTGCCGCTGTTGCGGTTCACCAGCTCGTAGTAGCCGTCCCCGGCGTCCTTCAGCTTCCACTGCTGGTTGGCGGTGCTCTGGTCGGCGTACTGCTGGATACGGGTGCCGTCGGCGGTCGAGAAGCTCTTGACGTCCAGCACCTTGCCGCTGCGCACGGAGACCAGCCGGTAGTAGGCGTCGCCGTCGACCGTCGCGGCCTGCGAGTCCTCCTGCGCGAACAGGAGATACGGCACGACGGCAGCGGGCACGCCGAGCAGCAGAGCGGTGGCGGTCCAGCGGCGGCGGTGACGCCCGCGGCGGCCGCGGTGCGTGGGGTTCTTCATGGGGAGGTGCTCTCCTTGTATACCGTTCACCGAGGGAAAAGCGGATCGCGGCTACCGGGACCGGCCGGATCCGACTCCTTGTGGTCACAGGCACCGCAAAGGGTTGCCTCGAGCCGGAAACTCTTTCCGGGCAGGTCGTGAACCGGTGTCCCTTCCCGGCGCCTTGGGACGGTGACGCAGGTTCACGCCGTGCCCCGCGAGGCCGGGGACACCGTGCGCAGGCGGTGAACGCGACGGCCGGCGGGGCGGCAGGTCAACTCCGCGTTGTGCGGTCGCGCGTCCGGGACGTCTTGCCTCCGACGCGGCCGAGGGGGCGCGATGCCGTCTCGGCCGTACGGATTCCACCCGGCTGGACGACCTGCCATGACGGCCAGCCGGACCTGTGTGTCCTGCCACGACCCAGCCAGTGGACAGGGCGAGTACGTCCTGCCTCGGTGGCTTCTCAGCCGGTGGAAAGGGCAGGGACCGTTCAAGCAACTGGGCAGGAGGAGAGCCACTCAAGGCGTGTCCGGCGGATCGTCGATGAGCTTCGGCTTCGGATGGCCCAGATGGACAGCCCGTACTTGCTTGACCTCAGGTGGATGAACGGCGAGCCGTTCATCCACCTCGGCGGCCACTCTGATCACCGCTCGTCGCCTGATGTGGTTCGCGGCGTGGTCATGCAGCACACGGAGGCGCTGCTGTCTCCGCGCATCCCGACAGTAGAAAGATCCCTGCATCGACTGAGACGCCTCCGGCGCATCACGTGTGGAGCCAGAGTCGGATTGCGGCTGAGGCAACGGTGCCGTGGAAGACGTAGGCCCGCTTGTCGTGGCGGGTCGCGAGGGCGCGAAGGCTCTTCAGACGCATCGTCTTGGCTTGTGGCAGGTTCCGGTCAAGGCTTGTCCAAATGTCGGACGCCCCCTGCCCCCAGTGGTCGGGTACTCCACGACGGCTGTACAACCACCCGTTTCGGAGGATCTGGTGTCAGCATCCACCCGTAAGAGACGATGGCTCACCATCTGCGCCATCACGGCATCCGCAACACTGGTCGCGATACCCGCCGGCGCGGCGCCCGGCGGGGACAGCAGCCCCTTCGGGGTGCGTACCCTGGCCCAACTCGCCGCCGAGCGCGAGCAGTCGGTGGGCACCATGAGCCCCAGCCTGTCGGCGGAGGACGACGACGGCAACGAGGCGGACGAGATAGCGGAGGGCGCGGCTCAGTACGCCGAGGCCCGCACCTCACCCGGTGTCGTCGCGCCGGGCGCCTACGGCGCCGCCTGGACGAGTCTGACCAATCTGCCCAGCACCGGAGGCAGTTGGCGACATGTGACCGATCAGCCCTACGACTCCGACGACCCGCGGTACCGCGACTACGCCTCCAACTCCAGTGGCGGCGCGGGCTATGTCACGGGGCGGATGGCCGCGATGGCGGCGGATGACGACGGGTACGTGTACGCGGGCAGCGCCGGTGGTGGGGTGTGGCGGTCGCGGACGGGTGGCGGGCGGTGGCAGCCCATCAGTGACCGGCTGTCCTCGCAGTCCACCGGAGCGCTCGCGCTCGACGGGGCCGGGCGGCTGTGGCTGGGCACCGGCGAGGCGACCACGAACGCGGACGCCTACCTCGGCAGCGGCGTCTATCTCCTGTCCGACCCGCACCACGGCACGTTCTCCGCGCGCACCCGGGTGGGCGGCGACGAACTGGAGTCCACCACCATCCACCACCTGCGCTTCGGCGGCGGCAAGGTGTGGGCGGCGACCAGCACCGGCGTGTGGAGCCACTCCACGAAGACGCTCAGCGGCGCCTGGAAGCGGGAGTTCGCGCCCAACCCCGACTATCTGCCGGGCGGTTCGAAGGCCGACGACGAGTCGGCCCCGTACAAGAACATCGCCAACGACATCGCGATCGACCCGAAGAACCCCGGCAAGGTCGTGCTCGCGATCGGCTGGCGCAGCGGTGACGACTACAACGGCTTCTACACCAAGGTCAACGGCGTCTGGACGCGGATCACGAGCGGCTTCGGTGATCTGCCCACGGACGCGGACGGCGTCGGCAACGTGACGTTCGCCCGCTCCGCCGACGGTTCGCGCTATTACGCCATCGACCAGTCCCCGGAGCAGCTGAACACCAACCCCGACAGCGGTCTGGAGGGCATCTTCGTCTCCAAGTCCGGCTCACCCACCGGCCCTTGGACGAAGATCGCCGACTACAAGGGGCTTGCCGCGAGCGGCTCGGCACTGACCGACAGCGGCTACATGCCGGGCGTGCAGGCTTGGTACAACCAGTTCCTGACCGTCGACCCGAGCGATCCCGAGCACGTGTACGCCGGGCTGGAGGAGGTCTTCGAGACCAAGGACGGCGGCAGCAACTGGTCGGCTGTGGGCCCGTACTGGAACTTCGGCTTCCCCTGCTGGAGCATCGACCCGGCCAAACAGACCGGCGACTGCCACCAGACCACCCACCCCGACCAGCACGGCGTCGCGATCGGCCGCTACCACGGCAGGACCTGGGTGTACGTGGGCAATGACGGCGGCGTCTACAAGCGCCCCCTCACCGGCTCCCAGGACGCCTCCGGGCACGCCACCGACTGGACCTCGCTCAACGACGGCACGATGGACACCCTCCAGTACTACTCGGTGGGCGTCGGCAAGGACCCGACGTACGGGGGCCTGTCCGTCACCGGCGGCCTGCAGGACAACGGCCAGTCCATCCTGCGCAGCAACGACAAGGTGATGGGCTCCAACTTCGGCGGTGACGGCGGCGACACCCTCACCGACCCGGCCAACGGCTGCAACATCGCCGAGGAGTACGTCTACCTCGCCGTCCAGGTCACCCAGAACTGTGCGGTCAACGACGGCTCCTGGATCGACGACCCCAGCAAGATCACCTCCTACGGCGTGGCCCCGGCCGACAACGCCACCGGCGAGGCCCGCTTCATCGCCCCGCTCGCGGCCGACCTGAAGGACAGCGCGACGTGGATCGCGGGCGGCCGGCATGTGTGGGTGCAGACCCACGGCTACGCCATCCGCAGCGGCGACGAATGGAAGAGCGTCTACGACCTGGGCGCCGGCCGCACCGCGACCGCCGTCGCTTCCTCCGGCGGCAAGGTGTACGCGGCCTGGTGCGGCCCCTGCAACAACCAGGGCTTCGCCCGCGGCATCTCCGTCGGCAACGCGGACGGCACCGGCTGGCACGACATCACCCTGCCCGTGGACGGCACCGTCCCCAACCGCTACCTCAGCGGTTTCGCCATCGACCCGAAGAACTCCGCCCACGTCTACCTCGCCGTCAACGGCTTCTCCCGGCACTGGACCGAGGGCCCCGGCGCCGGCGTCGGCCACGTCTTCGAGTCCACCGACGGCGGCACCACCTGGAAGGACATCTCCGCCAACCTGCCCGACGTACCGACCAACTCCGCGGTCGTCACACCGAACGGCGGCCTCGCGGTCGCCACCGACCTGGGCGTCGTCTACCGCGCCCCGGGCCGCACCAAGTGGCAGCGGGTCGGATCGCTCCCGGCCGTCGCCGTGCTCCAGTTGAAGCTGAGCCCGGACGGCAGCACCCTGTACGCGGCCACTCACGGACGCGGCATCCACACCTTCAAGGTGCGCGACTGCGGCTGACGCACAAGCGAGGGTGAACGCAGGGGTGATCCCGGCTCTCGGGGTCACCCCTCCTGCGCGTACCGGACCACGCCGATCTCCAGTGTGAACGCCACGCGTGCCGCACCCGCCACATCGGGCGCCTTCGCCGAAGCGGTGACCTGGGCGCTGCCACCCCGGGTGCCCGCGCACCGCAGCGAGGCGTACGCCGTGCCGTCCACGTCCACCCGCCATCCCGACACCAGGACGAAGACCGGCGCTGAACTCCGCGCGGTCGTCCACCGCTTGTCGTCCGTACGGGGCTTCAGGACGAGTGAGATCACCGTTCCGGGCCGCACGCACAGCCGCCGCTGGACCGGGTCACCCGGCGCGACCGTGACCTCTGTCCGGCCCGCGACACAGTCAGTGGCCGAAGGAGACGGCGTGCCGGGTGACCGGGAAGGCGAGGGCCCCGTCGGACTCGCCGGGGGCGTGGCGGACGGGGACGGTGCGGACGTACGAGCCGGTGTGCCGGCCGAAGGTGTCGTCGACGGGGTCCCCGACGGACCGCCGGCCATCGCTCCGCCCTCGCCTGACGTGCCGCACGCGGCCAGGACCAGCACCGCGACGATCGCGCAACCTCCGGCCCACCACCGCATCCCAGCCTCTTCCCGCCGTTCGTACGCCTACCAGCATGCTCCGCCGTCACTCACGAGACGGCCATACATGCGCACCCCGACCATGCCGGGCGCGGCAAGAGCGGGACCGTCGGCCTCGGTGGTCGCCCACCGCTGGTTCTCGTGCCCGACGACTCCGCAACGCCCTCTTCGGACCTGCCGCCCCGGCCAGGCAGGAGCGTCCGGGAGCGGCTGGTCGGGCGGGTCATCGCGTCAGGGCTTACGAGCTTCGGCCCACGGTCACGGGGAGAGGACGTGAGCGGTGTCCGGGCGGCGGGGTGTCCCCGCATGCGGCGGCTCGGGTGCCGTCGGGCGGAAGAAGCGCGCCGCGAGCACCAGGGTCACGGCGAGGGCGGCGGGTATCGCGTAGGCGATGCGGAAGTGGCCCGTAGCCCCAAGCCCCCCGCTCGCGCCGGCTCCCACGAGTACGCCGACGTAGTTGAAGACGTTGAGCCGGGCCAGCACCGTCTCGGGGGCACCGGGTCGCAGCCGGCCGGCCGCGGCGACGCACAACGGGGTCAGCGCCGCGACTCCGAGGCCCGCGCAGCATGCCGCGACAACCGCGTACGGCCAGCTCGGGGCCACCGCCAGACCGGTCAGGGCGACGGCCGCGAGCAGGGCCGCGGCGCGGACCACCGCCACCGGCCCGACCCGGCGCACCATGAGGTCGGCGCCCGCCCGGCCGGTCACCGTGCCCGTCTGGTAGGCCGCGTACGCGAGCGGCGCGGCGGCCAGGGACGCGCCGAGCGTCTGGTGAAGGTAGGCCGTCGACCAGGCCGAGACAGTGGAGTCGACGACGTAGGCGACGAGCAGGACGACGCCGAAGGGGACGAGACGTGCCCACACCCGACGCCCCGGGACCTCGTCGTGCGGCGCCGGTCGGGCGCTGGACGAGGAGGGCGTGGGCGCGAGGGCATGGGGTCGGACGGTCAGCGCCAGGAGGGCCACGAGTGCGGCGTGCGCGGTCAGGACGTACGGGACGGGCCAGCCGAGCCGGGAGAGGCCCGCCGTCAGCAGCGCGGCCGCGACACCCGCGGCGCTCCATGCGGCGTAGAAGGAGGAGAGGATGCTGCGCCCGTAGTGGCGTTCGACGGTGGCCGCGCGGGTGTTGACGGACACGTCGATGGCGCCCAGGGCGAGCCCGAAGAGGACGTAGGCCGTCGCGGCGGTGGCCCGGCCGGGTGCCCATGCCACGGACAGCAGGGTCGCGGCCGCGGTCAGCACCGCCGCGCGCATGACGGCGACGGGGCCCCAGCGGCGTACGGCGGCCAGACCCGCGAAGCTGCCGGCGCCCGCGGCCAGGGTCAGAGCGATCGTGAGGGCGGTCATCGCCAGGGACGACAGCCCCAGACGGCCCTCCACGGCGGGCACCGTGGTGGACACGGCGGCCACCGCCATGCCCTGGGCGGCGAACACGGTGGCCGTGCCCCGACGGGCTCCCGTGAGCGAGCCGCCGACGGATGGCGTCATGGGGAGGACCTCTTCCTGTCACGGACCGTGCCCGGGCCGACGTGCGCGAATGGGAGCAACCGTAGAAATCCGCACCGACCCGACGGAGGACGCCGACGGCCACACGGGGGACCCTGGCGGCCAGCAGCGGACGGCCCGGGACCGGTGTCCGATGGCTTCGGGGTCGGGAGCCCACGGCGGCGGGCGCCGAGGAGCCGAAGGTTCGGGTGGCCGGGAGCCGACGGCCCAGCCGTCGGGAAACGGACTGAGTGGGGGTGTCTCACGCGACGGGTTCGCCGTCGGCCGGGTGGCCCGGGCATCGGTTCGTGGCGCGCCGGGGCGGTCAGCGGGCTGGCCGCTGCGGCCCCCTTTGTGGCCGCACGGGCCAGTCCGCCGGGGCTTGCGTGCTGCCTAAGTTCCTCTCACGCCGAAAGGGGCGACGACAGGAGGTGGACTCGTGAAGGAGTCCGAATTCGACACGTGTGTCATCGGGGCCGGACCCGCCGGGCTGGCGGTCGCACGGGCCCTCGGTGAGCGAGGGCTTCCCTACACGCACATCGAGCGGCACACCGGGCCGGGCGGCCTGTGGGACATCGACAACCCGGGCAGCCCGATGTACGAGTCGGCCCATTTCATCTCCAGCAAGACCCTCTCGGGCTTCGGCGGCTGGCCGATGCCCGAGCACTTCGCCGACTACCCGCCGCGGCGGCAGATCCTGTCGTATCTGACGTCGTTCGCCGACGCGTACGGCCTGTCGGAACGCATTCAGTTCGGCACCGCGGTGCGCGACGTGGCCAAGAACGTGGACGGCACCTGGACGGTCACCCGTGCCGACGGGCGTACCAGCCGGCACGCGCAGGTGGTGGTCTGCACCGGCTCGCAGTGGCACCCCAACATCCCCGAGATCCCGGGCGACTTCAGCGGCGAGATCCGGCACACGGTCGGCTACCGCAGCAGCGACGAACTGCGCGGCAAGCGGGTCCTGGTGGTCGGCGCGGGCAACTCCGGCTGCGACATCGCCTGCGACGCGGCCCGTGCCGCCGACCACGCGGAGATCAGCATGCGCCGCGGCTACTGGTTCATCCCCAAGCACCTGTTCGGCAGGCCCGTGGACACCCTCGAAGGCGTCGGTCCCCGGATGCCGAAGTGGCTGGAGCAGCGGCTGTTCGGCACGCTCCTGCGGATCATCAACGGCGACCCGACCCGCCTCGGCCTGCAGAAGCCGGACCACAAGCTCTTCGAGACCCACCCCACCGTCAACTCGATGCTCCTGCACCACCTGCAGCACGGCGACATCACCGCGCGGCCCGGCGTCCTGCGCGCCGAGGGCCGCACCGTCCACTTCACCGACGGCAGCAGCAACGACTTCGACCTGATCCTGCTGGCGACCGGCTATGTGCACAAAGTGCCGGTCGCGCAGGCCTACTTCGGCGACGAGCAGCACCCCGACCTGTACCTGTCGTCGTTCTCCCGTGAACACCAGGGGCTGTTCGGCGTCGGCTTCATCGAGACCAACTCCGGTGCCTACCAACTCTTCGACGCCCAGGCCCAGCTGATCGCCGGATTCGTCCAGGACAGCCGTCAGGGCCTGCCGAACGCCGAGCGGTTCGCCGGCATGATCCGCGGTGACCGCCCGGACCTGTCAGGCGGTCTGCGGTTCGTGGACTCCCCGCGCCACACCGGCTACGTCGACAGCGCCGCGTACACCAAGTACCTCACCAAGGTCGCCGCCGCCATGGGCTGGCCCACCGAGGGCCGCCCGCCGGCCCTGCGGACGCTCCGAGGCAAGGAGACGGTGGCATGAGCGGCTACGACCACACCGGCAAGGTCATGCTGGTGACCGGCGGCGCGGGTGGCATCGGCAGCGCGCTGTGCCGGCGGTTCGCGAGCGGCGGCGCGGTGTGCGTCGTCGTCGACATCGACGGTGAGCGTGCGCGACGGGTCGCGGACAGCCTGCCCGGCGCGGGTCACCTGGGCCTCGGCTGCGACCTGCTGGACCGGGCCGGGGTCGCGGACCTCTTCGAACAGGTCGCCGCCGCCTTCGGCCGCCTCGACGTGCTGGTCAACAACGTCGGTATGACCAGCACCGAGCGGTTCGACGTGCGCCCGGTGGAGACCATCGAGCGGGAGATCGACCTCAACATGATCTCCCCGCTGGTGGCCACCAGGCTGGCAGTTCCCCTGCTGAAGGCCTCAGCCGACCCCCGTGTCGTCACCACGGTGTCGCTCGCCGGCATCTTCCCCCAGGGGGAGACCCCCATCTACGCGGCGTCGAAGTTCGGGCTGCGCGGCGCGATGCTGTCCATCGCCCTCGACCTGGGCACCAAGGGCATTCGCGTCGGCTCGGTGCTGCCGTCGGCCACCGACACCCCGATGCTGCGCCGGGAGGCCGTCGACGGCGGCAACTCCCTGCAGTTCCAGGACCCGCCCCAACAGCCGTCCGACGTCGTCGCCGCGGTGGTGAGCCTGCTCGACCGGCCCCGGCTCGAGGCGTACCCACGCGTCGGCGAATCGCTCCTGGTCCGCTTCTCCATGCTGATGCCGAATCTCCTCCCCAGCCTTCTCCCGCTCTTCCGCAAGCGCGGCGAACGCGGCCTGGCCCGGTACCTGGAGGACCTGCGGCGCAGAGGACTGGCCCGACAGGTCGACGGCCGCTGGGAACTCGTGACGGAGGCATGATCATGACCACGGAAGCGAACGACCGCCTGCTCCGGGTCGTCAACCCGGCCACCGGGGAGACCCTCGACACCCTGCCCGCCGCCACCGCGCGTGAGGTGGACACGGCCGTGGACCAGGCGCACCGCGTCTTCGACAGCGGGGTGTGGGCGGCCCGGCCGCCCCGGGAGCGGGCCGCGGTCCTGCTGCGCCTCGCCGAACTGATGGAACGCGACGCCGAGATCCTGGCCCGCCTGGACTGCGAGGACGCGGGCAAACCCATCACGGAGTGCCGTACCGGCGATGTGCCGGGCGCGATCGAGTCGATCCGCTGGTTCGCGGAGGCGGCCGACAAGGTCTTCGGCCGCACCGCCCCCACCGGCCACGACCACCTGGGGCTGATGAGCCGGGAACCCGTCGGAGCGGTCGCCGCCGTCCTGCCCTGGAACTATCCGCTCGCCATGGCCGCCTGGAAGATCGGCCCCGCCCTCACCGCGGGCAACAGCCTGCTGCTCAAGCCCGCCGAGGCGACCCCGCGCTCGGCCCTCCACGTGGCCCGGCTGGCGACGGAGGCGGGACTGCCGGACGGCACCCTCGCCGTGCTGCCCGGCTACGGCGCGGAAGCCGGCCGGGCGCTCGCCCGCCACCCCCGGATCGGCGCGCTGTCGTTCACCGGCTCGACGGCGACCGGACGGCGGATCCTGGCCGACGCCGCGGAGACCAACTTCAAGCGGGTCTCCCTGGAGATGGGCGGCAAGAGCCCCCAGGTGCTGATGCCGGACGCGCTCGACTTCGGCGCCGACCTCATCGACGACATGATCGAGGCCGCGTTCCTGACGATGGGCCAGAACTGCACGGCCGGCTCCCGGATCCTGGTCCACGAGGACATCGCCGCCCAGGTCGTCGCCCGGTTCACGGCCGCCGCCGGAGCCCTGGTCATCGGCGACCCGGCCAAGCCGGACACCCGTACGGGACCCCTGATCAGCACCGCGGCGCGAGACCGGGTCTCCCGCGCCGTGGACGAGGCGGTCGCCGCCGGAGCCGTGGCCCACACCGCCGGGCTGCCGACGGGCCTGCACCCCCACGGGGCCTACTACCCGCCCACCGTCGTCGTCGGCGCCCCCGACGGCAGCCGGGTCCTCACCGAGGAACTGTTCGGCCCCGTGGTCACCGTCCAGACCTTCGCCTCCGAGCAGGAGGCGATCCGGACGGCGAACGCCACCCCTTACGGCCTCGCCGCGTCCCTGTGGACCCACGACCTCGACGCCGCCTTCCGCCTCGCCCGCGGCATCCAGGCCGGAGTGGTCTCCGTCAACTCCTACAGCGAGGGCGACATCACCGCCCCCTTCGGTGGCTGGAAACAGTCAGGATTCGGCGGGGCGGAGCGGTCCACCGACGCCTTCGCGCAGTGGACCAGGCAGAAGACCATCTGGATCCGTACCCGCTAGCGCGGCCGCCGCCGTACGCCTATGCCTAAAGTGGTCGCGAGAACGGCCCTGGAGCGAAGCCATGACCGAGGCAACCCGTCCGGACAGCGGCACCACCCGCAGCACGTCGGCGACGATCTCCCCGAACATTCTGCGCTACCTGCGCCAGATCACCGAGGAGTACGGAGTCGACCTCCAGCCGGAACTGGACCAGGTCGGTCTCACCGAGACCCTGATGGGCTCGGCGGCCCTTCGCGTCTCCTACCGCCAGGGCAGTGCCGTCATCCGGCGCGCTGTCGAACTCACCGGGGACGAGAACCTGGGCCTGCGGGTCGGAGCAGCGCAGCACCTCACCGCCTGGGGACTGGTCGGCTTCGCCATGCTCGCCAGCGACACCCTCCAGGCCGCCATCGAGGCGGGGGTGCGCTTCCAGAACGTGTCCGGGGCGATGACCGTCTGGTCGGCGGGCCGGGAGGGCTCCGACTACGTGGTCCGAGCCGACCTCCCGGACCCGGTGATCGACCCGGACGTCGCCGTCTTCCTGGTCGAGGAGGCGTTCTCGAGCGTCGTCACCCTGGGCCGCCTCGCCGCCGATGCAGGCCTCGCACCTCAGGAGGTCCACTTCGCCTTCGCCGCCCCGCGCGACGTCCAGCCCTTCCGCGACCTCTTCCGCTGTCCCCTGCGCTTCGGTGCCTCCCGCAACCGGCTGGTGGTACCGCCGGCCTGGATCAACCGGCCGATGCCGGGCCGCGATCCGGTCACCTGCGCCTCGACCCTCGAACTCCTCGAAGGGCAGATGGCCTCCCGCCGTCGTCAGCAGGACCTGCTGGAAATCCTGGAGATCTCCGTCGCGCAGAGCCTCCCGGTCGTCCCCTCCTTCTCCGAGCAGGCCCGCAGACACGCGTCGAGCGAGCGGACGCTGCGCCGCCGCCTGGCCGACTGCGGCACCTCCTACGAGGCGATCGTCGAGGGCGTCCGCCGTGAGCGCGTCGAACTGCTCCTGCACCGCCCCCACCTCACCCTCCGCGAGGTGGCCCGCCAGGCGGGCTTCTCCGACGAACGCGCCCTGCGCCGAGCCGTCCGCCGCTGGCACGGCATGGCACCGCTGAAACTGCGCGAGGGCTTCTCTTCGGAGTCGACGGGAACAACGCCGGGTCAGGACCGCGGGGAACCAGGCGACCAGCTGTACCCGGACCTGTAGCCGCCGCGTAGCCCTGACCGACCGCGCGGAACTTCCACTCGGCCCCGTTGCGGTAGAGCTCGCCGAAGACCATCACGGTCTCGGTCGAGGTCTCCTCGGCGCGGGTGACGGACAGCCCGCTGCGCACCGTGTCGACCGTGGGGCCGCCCACACCGAGTCAGCCGAGCAGCCGTTTGAACACCATCTCGGGCATAGGGCGGCCGGACGCGTCGGGCCGCTACGATCCCGTCCTTGCCCCGATGCCGTGGGCGAGGAGGCTCTCGGCGGTGTCCTCGATGGTGTCGGCGATGGGGCGCGCTCGCCATCCGAGGAGCTTCTCCGCCTTGGTGCTGGTGGCATCGAGGTCCCGGCCGAGCTGGTGCCTGAGCAGGCGCAGTTCCGGGTTCACGAGGCCCAGTGCGCGGGCGACCCAGAGCGGCAGTTCACGGGTGGGTGCTTTCGCGGCGCGTTCACCGAGGCGGTCGTGCAGGATGCGGGCGATGTCGATGACGCGCAGGCTGTGCCCGGCGATGGCCAGGAAGCGTTCGCCGGCGGCCGCCGGATCGGTCATCGCGCGCAGGTGCAGATCCGCGACGTCGCGGACGTCGACGAAACCCATCCCGAAGGGCGGGCACGCGGGAACCTGTCCTTCGAGCATTCTGCGGACGAGACGCAGGGAGGGCGGGTCGTCCGGGCCGAGCAGCGGGCCAAGGACTCCTACGGGGTGGACCGCTGCCAGTTCCAGGGCGCCGCCTTCGTCCTGGATGAACTGCCAGGCGGCGCGTTCGGCGAGTGTCTTGGAGCGCTGATAGGGCGGGATGTCGCTGTCGACGTTGGTCCAGTCCTCCTCGGTGAACGGGGTCGAGCGCGGCGGGTGTCCGATCCCGATGGCGCCGAAGGCGCTGGTCAGGACGGCCCGGCGGACACCGGCGTCCCGGGCGGCGCGCAGCACGCGCAGGGCGCCCTCGCGCGCCGGGACCACCAGGTCGTCGTCGTTGGCCGGCGTGTGGCGCAGGGTCGGCGAGGCGACGTGCAGGACGAACTCGCAGTCGGCGACGGCGGCATCCCAGCCCTCGGGCTGTTCGAGATCGGCGCGTACGACGGTGAGCCGGTCGTCGTCGAACGGTGTGGCCGCGTGCAGCCAGGACCGCAGTGCCGGCTCGCGTTGCAGGTCGCGGACCGTGGTGCGGACGGTGTGCCCGGCCTCCAGCAGAGCCTGGATGCACCAGCTTCCGATGAAGCCGGTTCCTCCGGTGACCAGTACCTGTGACATCTGTCGTTCCTTCAGCTGTTGGCTCGTGCGATGGGAGGGGTGTCGGGTGCGTGGCACGGTGGCGAACGCGATCAGTCCGGCGGTGCCGAGCGCGGTGCGAGGGCGCCGTAGATCACCCAGCCGGTGTCCATGACGGCGCCGAGGGGGACTGGGCGACCTGCCCGAACGCGGTCACGCGAGCGCCATGCCGGGCACGCGCCGGCGGATGGCCTCCATCTCGGCTTCGTCCGAGACGCCCTGCCAGTCGTGGCGGGGTGTGTAGGGGGCCTCCAGGGCGCGTACGTCGTCGTCGGTGAGTTCGATGTCGAGGGAGGCCACGGCCTCGTCGATCTGCCGGATCGAACCGGCGCCGACCAGGGGTGCGGTGACGACCGGCTGGCGGCGCAGCCACGCGAGCGCGACCTGTGCGCGGGTGACGCCGTGTGCGGCGGCGACCTTCCCGACGGCGTCGATGATCGCGTGGTTGGATGCCTCCTCGGCCGGCGAGTAGAGCAGGTCCGCGTAGGCGCCGTCCGTCTCGGAGCGCGCCGTCGAGCGGGCGTCGTCCCACGCGCGGGCGAGACGGCCGCGGGCCAGCGGCGACCAGACGACGGTGCCGACGCCCTCGTCCAGACACAGCGGGATCATCTCCCGCTCCTCCTCGCGGGCGAGCAGGTTGTAGTGGTCCTGCATCGACACGAAGCGTGCCCAGCCGTGCTGCCTCTGAAGGTGCAGCGCCTTCGCGAACTCCCAGGCGTGCATGGACGAGGCGCCGAGGTAGCGGACCTTGCCGGACTTCACGAGGTCGCTGAGCGCTTCGAGGGTCTCCTCCCACGGGGTGGCGTGGTCGTTGCGGTGGATCTGGTAGAGGTCGATGTAGTCCGTGCCGAGGCGGCGCAGCGAGTGGTCGACCTCGGTCATGATCGCCTTGCGCGACAGGCCGCGGCCGTTGGGTCCCAGCCGCATCGGGTGGCGCAGCTTCGTGGCGATCACCACGGCATCGCGGTCGGCGAAGTCCTTGAGCGCGCGGCCGAGGATCTCCTCGCTGGAGCCGTTGGAGTACATGTTCGCGGTGTCGAAGAAGTTGATCCCCGCCTCCAGCGCGTGCCTGATGAGCGGGCGCGCGTCCTCCTCGCCCTTCGACCAGACGGGATGCCCGCGGTCGGGTTCGCCGTAGGTCATCGCGCCGATCGCGATCGGGGACACGTCGAGGCCGGTCATGCCGAGCTTGATGTAATGCATGACGCTCCTTAAAGTATGTGGAGAGCTCTCCATATAACGTAGTGGAGAACTCTCCACTTAGCAACGTGAGGTCCCGTGGTCCGTTCAGACGCCCGTGAGAACAGGGCACGCATCCTCGCCGCCGCACGCGAAGCGCTCGCCGCGGACGGCACCACGTCGATGAACCAGATCGCCCAGCGCGCCGGAGTCGGCGCCGGAACCCTGTACCGCAACTTCCCCACCCGCGAGGCGCTCGTCCTGGCCGTCAACCAGGACGAGGTCGCCCGCATCACCGGCACCGTGCCCGACCTGCTGGCCCGGATGCCCCCACTGGAAGCCCTCCGGCACTGGACGACGGACCTCGTCGAGGCCATGCGGCGCAAGCACGGCCTCGGCGACGCACTCACCCCGGCCGTGCACCAGGCGATCAACGAGCAGAGCTACGGCCCGGTCATCGCCGCGATCACAGAACTCCTCGACGCCGGCAAGAAGGACGGAAGCATCCGTCTCGACGCCGCACCCGAGGACTTCCTCCAGCTGACCGGCGCGTTGTGGCGTGCCGCGTCCAGCCCCGTGGACCGGGCCCCCCACATGCTCGCGCTCATCCTCGACGGACTCCGCACCCACCGGTAGGGGAGGGTCGCACGCTGCCGGAGGAGCGAGCGGCCTGGTCCAACTGCCGCTGCCGACGGCGCTGTTCGTCGTCCCCGCCGCAAGACCCGACCGGATGGATCATGGTGTCCGCCGTGTGCGGGCCAACGCTTACGATGCGTTCATCATGGTGCGGTTGCGAGTGCTGGGTTCCCTGGAGGCCTACGTCGACGGTGCGCGGGTCGGGCTCGGAGGGCCCCGGCAGCGCGCCGTTCTCGCGATGCTGCTCTGTGCCCGGGGCGGCGTGGTGTCCGTCGACCGGATGATCGACCAGCTGTGGGAGGGGAGCCCACCGACCCGGGCCCTGGTCTCGCTCCAGGGCGTCGCCGAGAGCCCGCCGCAGCCGGTGCACATACGTACGGACCGAACCCACCGCCGACGCGGGCGGAGCCGTACCCCACAGCGCGTCGACCAGTTCGCCGACCCGCACCTGGGCGCCCTCGGCGATCAGCAACGCCCCCAGCACGGCCCGCTGTTGCGGCGGTCCGAGGTCCACCTCGGCCGTGCCGCGCCACGCGCTGACCGGCCCCAGCACCGCGAACCGAATCTGCTCCCGCACCTCTATGTCTCTCCCTGCCGGAACCTGGATCCGGCACAGCCTCCGCACACCGTCTTGGAATGCACTTGAAGCCTTCTTGGAGCGTCGACCGATGCTCGTGTATTCATCGGCCCAGATGGGCCAGCGCACGGGAGCGTGCGGGCGGGGCGGCCGGGGCCGACCGCCGGTCAGCGGCACCACGACGGCACGCCCCGTTTCGGTGTGGGCTGCTAGTTGATACGGATCTCGGCGAGTTGGAGGCGGTACCGGGTGCTTTCGTCCGAGGCGGGCTTGCCGAGCTTCGAGACCCTCAGGCGCACGTAGCGGCCGACGGCGGAAGTGAAGGGGTAGGTCTGAGCGGATCCGCCCGGGTTGGGTTCGGCGGTGACGGTACGGGCGGTGGTGTAGGTACTGGCCCCATCGGGTCGGGTCTGGAGGGTGAAGTCGACAGGGAAGCCGGCTGTGCCTCCGCCGGCCGCACTGGTGTCCGTGCGGGGGTGGAGGGTGACGGAGCCGACGGCCCGGTCCGCGCCGAGGTCGATCTCCACCCAGACGGGGCTGGCGCTGACGTCGGGGGAGGGGAAGTCGATGCTGGTGAAACCCTTGGCACCGGCCACGCCGGTGGTGATGCCGTCGAGGAGCCGGGTCTTGCCCCAGTCGCCGTTCTCCAGTGTGTAGTTGGCGGTGACGGTGGTCGCGGCGGTGGGGACGGCGAGTTCGGCGAGTTGCAGGCGGTACTTGGTGGTCTCGTCGAGGGCAGGGGCACCGAGCTTCGTGGCTTGGAGGCGTACGTAGCGGGCGGTCGTGGTCGCGAAGCCGTACGTCTGCACCAGCCCGCCCGGGTTGGGCGCGGCGGTGAGGGTGCGGACGGTGGTGTAACCGGTCGATCCGTCGGGACGGGTCTGGATCGTGAAGTCCACGGGGAAGCCCGCTGTGCCGCCGCCGACCGCCGGGGTGTCGGTGCGCGGGAAGAGCCGTACGGAGTCGAGGTCGGTGTCGGCGCCGAGGTCGATCTCCACCCAGACGGGGTGGGCGCTGACGTCGGCGGAGGGGAAGTCGATGCTGGTGTAGCCCTTGGCGCCGCTCACGCTGGTGAGCTTGCCGTCGGTGAGCCGGTTCCTGCCCCAGTCGCTGTTCTCCAGGCTGCTGTTGCTGGTGACGGGCCGGCCGAGGGCGAGGTCGTCGAGACGGCCGGCGCCGCTGACCGTGAACGTCCAGCTGCCCGGCTGGAGGGTGAAGTAGACGTACGAGGTGTCCTTGCCCGCGTAGCCGAGGCCCGGGACGCTTCCGGCGGATGCGCCACCCGTGAAGACCGTGGTGCCGCCTGCCTTGATGACCGGCGACGGGCCGCCGTACGTCGGAACACCCACGCGCGCAGTCGTCGCGCTCGGGGAGGTGAGGGTCAGGGTGACCTGGCCGCCGTCGCGTGTGATGCCGAAACGGATGTCACCCCTGACGGTAGGCGTGACCGTGTTGATCTTCGTGAGGGTTCCGGTCTGCGGGACGACGTCGTACGTGGTCCAGCCGGGCTGGGTGGGACGGACGCCGGCTGCGTACGCGGACAGTGCGTACAGCGGGCCGCCGTTCCAGGCGTGGTTGTCGGTGCCGCCCGCCTTGTCCCAGATCTCCCACAGGGTGTAGCAGGCGGGATCGGCGACCTGGGCGGCGTAGCGGTTGCGCATGCGTTCCTCGGCGACGGTGGCCGCTCCCATGAGGTAGAGCGCTTCTAGGACGTAGAACTCCATGTAGGGGCTGGCGTTGAGGTGGGTGCGCAGCACTTCGGTGATCGCCCGGTGGCGGGAGGCGGGTGCGAGGCCGGCGACGACGGCCAGGCCGTTGCCGCGGTCGTCGGTGTCGCCGGTGTACCCGGGCGAGCGGTACTCGTTGCGGGAGGCGTTCCACAGGACGCGGTCGAAGTTGGCCTTGATGCTGTCGCGCTTGGCCTGCCAGGCGGCGATGTCGCCGCTGTTGCCGCTGAGGCCGGCGAGGGTGATGGCCGTGTCGAGGGCCAGGTAGTACCAGCAGTTGTCCAGGAGGCGGGCGTCGATGTCGCTGCCCCAGTCCTCCCAGTCCCAGTCGCCGGCGCGGTGGTTGACCAGGCCGGCCGAGTCCAGGCTCCACAGGTTGAGATAGGCCTTCACCGCCGGATAGGTGCCGGAGACGGCGTCGGTGTCGCCGGTGTAGAGGTGGTACGTGCCGAACGCCCACACCGAGGCGAGCATCTGGACGGGCAGTTCGGCGGTCCAGATGGTGGACGGCATCGGCGAGTAGAGCACACCGCCGGGCTTCTGCCAGGCGGTCAGCTGGGCGATGGCCTTGGCGCCGAGGGCGTGGGAGCGGGTGTCGAAGGTGTAGAAGCCCTCTTTGAGCTGGTTGACCACGTCGCCCCACCACTGGGCGCGTTCGCGGGTGGGGCAGTCCATGTAGTTGTCGCGCATGTTGACGTACATCGTGCGCGCCGCCTTGCCCCACAGGGTGTCGAAGAAGGCCTCGTTGCTGCTGAACGATCCGGCGAAGTCGGTGTCGTAGCCGGACTCCCGGTACTTCAGATCCAGGATGGTGACGCCCGCGGGGATGGTGTACTTCACCGCCGTGCCGCTCATCCAGGCCAGCGCCTCGAACTCCTGGACCCCGCCCGCGCAGACGTAGGTGGCGCGGATGTTGTTCTCCGCCCCGGGGGTGAGGCCGGTCAGACCGTCGCCGTCCGCGTAGTGGTCGGTCTGCATCCCGATCACCGCGCCGGCTGGTGCGTCCACCTTCAGGTACGGCGTGACCTGGAGGTTCGAGGGCAAGGTGGCGGTGATGGCGGTGGCGCCCTGTCCCGTGGACGGCAGCGACGAGGCGTTGCCGTAGGACTTCAGGCCCGAGTACCGGAACTGCGGGACGGGTCTCTGGACGAGATCGTTCCAGGGCGCGGCGCCGGCGGCTCCGAAGTCGGTGGGGGCGCTCCATGCGCTGTCGTCGAAGCCGGGCGACTCCCAGGCGGTGAGGGCGGTGGCGTTGCGGGCGTCGTAGTGGATGTTCGACTCGGGTAGGCGGAAGTTGACCTGGGTGCCGCTGGTGTTGTTGGAGTAGCCCGGGTGGACGGTGTGCTTCCAACTGGTGTCGCTGACCACCCGGGTGGTGGTCGAGCCGGTGGTGATGTCGGACTGGAACAGCAGACCGCCGCTGCCGCTGCTGCTGTGTGAGAAACCCTGCTTGCCGAAGTACCACACCAGCAGCGCCACCGTGTTGCTGCCGCTCCTCAGGTACGGGGCGAGGTCGATCTCGTCGTAGTAGGTGCCGGTGCGGTGGGGGCCGCGCTTCAGCTGCCCGTCGAAGACGACGAGCGTGCCGTTGACCCACAGCCAGTACTTGGAGTCCGCCGCGATCTGCGTGACGCCCTTCGACGGCGCCGAGCCCAGGGTGAACGATCTGCGGAACGCCACCCATTGGTTCGTCGAACTGGACGCCGCCCAGATCCACTTCGCGGTCCAGGAGGCAGCGGCGGACGCCGCGGAAGCGAGCCCTGGCAGGAGCGCCGAGCCGAGGGTGGGTGCGAGCGCCACGGCTATGGCCGAGCGCAGGGCGGACCGGCGCGTTACAGAGGACATGCGGGCTCCTGCTGGGGAGGGAGGTGAGCGCGGGGACACCGTGTTTGAATCGTTTCATTAGCATGTTTGCAGCGGGAATTCTTTGCCGGTGCACGAGACGGTGTCAAGGTCCGTGCAGCGACCGTCTCTTCGGAAGCCGGGGCGTGGTTCTCATATCGGATACAGTGTTGCTGTTGTGCTGGCGACGGAGGAGGCGGGACGTCCAGTGGCGGCAGCTGATCCAAGGCGAGCGGGCGCTGCACCGGCGCGGCGTTCCCCTGGGCGCCCACCTGTGCCGCTGGAACGCATCGTGTCCACGGCCCTGCGGATCGTGGACGAGGAGGGCGCCGACGCGCTGTCGATGCGGACGTTGGCCCAGCGTCTGGGCTCGGGCACGGCCACGCTGTACCGGCACTTCGACAACCGGGCAGCGCTGATCGCCCACGTGGTGGACCGCGTGTTCGGCGCCGTGGAACTCAACGGCGCCGAGCTCCGGGCGATGGCCTGGCAGCAGGCGCTGCGGACGGGCGCGCACGCCATGTTCGACGCCTTGTCCCGGCACCAGAACGCGGCACGCCTGATGGTCGAGCGGGTTCCCCTCGGGCCGAATGCGATGGCAGTGCGGGAGCGCTGTGTCGCGGTGCTGCTCGACAACGGTTTCCCGCCGCGCCAGGCAGCGCACGCGTATGCGACCCTGGCCCGCTATGTCCTCGGATTCGCCGTACAGGCCAACCGGCAGGAGGGAGCGGGCCGGTCCGACGATGCCCAGGCCGCGGCCCTCTTCCAGAGCGTGGATCCGGACCTGTTCCCGGCCACCCTCGCCGTCGCCTCCGAGATGCCGATCCCGCTGGAGGAGGAGTTCTCCTTCGGCCTCGAACTCCTCCTCAGCGGGCTTGAGCGCCTGCGCGACGAGGGCTGACCGGAAAGCTCCGGGGAAGTGGGCTCATCCGGTCGCAGGGCAGGCCGAGCCGGGACCGGTCGCTCGACGACCGGTCCCGGCGGCCCCTCACCGTGTCACAGGGTTACGGCAGAGGCGGGTAGGCGTTCTGCATGAGCTGCTGGAACTGGGCGGAGAACCAGTGCCCGGCGAGCGGTGCGTTCGGCAGCGCGCCGGTGGGGTTGTTGCCGTTGCGGGCGTTGCCCCCGTAGGTCGGGTCGCACATGCGGTCGAAGCCCTTGCCCTCGTCGTTCGGGATGGCGGCGCTGTTGCCGTCGGACTCACCCGGAGGCTTGACCCACACGTAGGCGTCGATCCCGGTGGCAGGCGCCGCGGTGGGGCGCTCACCCAGTCCGGCACCGCTCTGGTTGCACCAGTTGCCGGCGTGGATGCGCCGGTCGATGCGGCTGCCGTCGACGTAGGCGTCCACGGACGTCAGCGGACCGGGGCCGGTGGGCCGGGCGGACCCGCCCCAGCCGTTGCGGGAGGTGTCGATCAGCATGCCGAGACCGGAGTCGAATCCGGCGGCCACCAGCTTGTCCCGCAGTCCGAGCGCGAACGACTGCTCGTCCACGTACTGGTTCCAGTCCACCCACTTCGACTGGCGGACGGTCTGCCCGTTCACCGTGTCGGTGACCTTGAAGTGGGGCTCCTTGGCCGGGCTGTAGTTGGCGGTGTTGACGATGAAGCCGGCCACATCGCTCATGCTCGCGCCGTTGGACGTGGCGACCTTGGCGAACTCCTGCACCGACGGGCCCAGGTTGCTGTCCCAGCCGAGCCACCCGTGGTGGCCGGCGTCGATGTAGTTGTAGACGTTCGCCAGGGCGCCAAGCTTGTCCAGGGCGTACGAGACACCCTTCTCGTAGTTGCCGTTGCTCTTCATGGTCACGCACGCGTCGGTGGTGGTGTTGGTGCCGCCCGCGTTGGTGACCAGGTTGGGCAGCGAGTCGGGCTCGATGACGGTGGCGATCCGCAGGCCCGCGTACTTCGACTCGGAGAGGATCGAGGTGATCGGGTCGATGTACTGGGACTTGTACTTGTCGAGGTCGTTCGGTCCCAGCTCTCCGTTGGAGGCCAGGGCCGCGCAGTCACGACCGGGCAGATCGTAGATGACCAGCTGGACGACGAGTTCACCGCTTCCCTTCTGCTTCAGCGCCTCGTCCAGGTGGGCGCGCAGGCCCATGCCGCCGTTGACGCCGTTGATGGCCGCGATCCGGTCCAGCCAGACCGCGGTGGGCTGGTTGGAGATGCGGCTGCCGCCCGGTTCGGCGGCCGCCTTCGCGGACCACTCGGGGTTCACGTACACCTTCGCGCCGACATAGGGGTTGGCGGCCTTCGGCCCGCCCGGTCCGGGGTCGGTCGGCCCCGGGTCCGTCGGTCCGGGGTCGGTCGGCCCGCCGTCCACGTTGCAGGTCACGCCGTCGAGCGTGAAGGTCGCCGGGATCGCGTTCGTCCCGCTGTAGGACGCCTGGAAACCGAAGCTCGCCGAACCACCGCTGGGGATGGTGCCGTTGTAGCTCTCGTTGGCGGCCGTGACGGCGGAGCCGCTCTGGCTGACCTTCGCGTTCCAGCCGTTGCTGATCTTCTGGTTCCCGGTGTACGACCACTTCAGCGACCAACTCGACTTGGCCGCACCGTTGTTGGTGATCGTGACGGCGGCGGTGAAGCCGGTGTCCCACTGGTTCTGCACCTTGTAGTCCACGGTGCAGGGCGCGGCCGCGGTGCTGGCGCCGGCCGGGGCTGCGATGATCGCGGCGCCGGAGGTCCCGGTGAGCAGGGCCAGGGCGGTGAGCAGTGACATTCTTGTGCGACTCATGAGGGGAGTCCTTCTCCTTCTGGGCGCGATCGGCTGCGGACGCGAGCAGGCGACCGCCGACCCGGAGCGGTAAGGGGCAACTGCCGCCGTCAGGGCAGGGGGAGGCGTTCGGGCGAGATGCCCACGGGGCGAAGCGGTCCCGTCGGATCAGCGCGCGGCGGCCATGTGCCCGGTGGCGGACAGGCGTTGCGGTGATGGCGTGCTGGGCGACCGCGGTCAGGCGCTGAGCAGCGCCGAAGCGGCGGCCGTAGCCGTATGCGGGTGCGGCGACCTGCGGCACGCGCCGCAGGCGTCGACGATGCCGAAGTGAGCGCAGCCCGCAGGGGCGGCGAGAAGAAGTGCTGTGTGCGGAGGGTGTCGCATGAGCGACTCCTTTCAGCTGGGCGCATCGTGATGGCTGCGCCTAGTGAGGGGAACCGCTCCCACTGGTGCGACGGACGCTAGCGCCAACCGCCGTGATTTCACAGGGTGGTTGCTTAACTTTTTTGTACGGCAAACCGGTTCGAACGATTCAACTTCTCAACGTATTGACGCGCAGGGCGTCCGTCCCCAATATGGGAGCGCTCCCACTGGTTCAGGCCTTGATCCCCCACCGAGCCGTGTACGGCAAGGAGGAACCAGCACATGGATCCCGGACGTAAGCGCAGAGCCGCGCGGCGGTTGTGGACCGCCGTGGCGGCCGCGTTCGCCCTGCCCCTGTCGATGCTCGCCGTCGGCCCAACACCTGCTCAGGCGGCAGGTGTTCAGTGCAGCGTCGATTACAGGACCAACGACTGGGGCTCCGGCTTCACCGTCGATCTCACCCTCACCAACCGCGGAACCGACGCCATCAACGGCTGGACCGTGACGTACGGCTACACGGGCAACCAGAAGCTCGTGAACGGCTGGAACGGCACGTGGTCGCAGTCCGGCCAGACGGTCACCGTGCAGAACGCCCCGTACAACGCCACCATCGCCGCGGGTGCCGCGGTGACCGCCGGCGCGCAGTTCGGCTACAGCGGCACCAACGCGGCGCCCACCTCCTTCGCGGTGAACGGCACCCCCTGCACCGGTGCGCACCAGCCCCCGATGACCGTGCTGACCAGCCCCAGGCCGGGCGCCGTCTACACCAAGGGCGACCCGGTCCCGCTCGCGGCGACCGCGGCGGCCGCCGACAACGCCACGATCAGCAAGGTGGAGTTCTACGACGACACCACCCTGCTCGGCACCGACACGAGCGCCCCGTACGCGCTCTCTGCTTCAGATTTGACCGTGGGCAGTCATTCCCTGGTGGCGAAGGCGTACGACAGCCTGGGCGCCTCCGGAGAGTCCACGCCGGTGGGCATCACCGTCGCGGCCGGACCGGCCCTTGTCCTGTCGCCCGGCCAACTCGCCGTGCAGCAGGGCAAGACGGGCACCTTCTCCGTGAAGCTCTCCACGCAGCCGGCCTCGAACGTGACCGTGAGCGTGGAGCGTACGAGCGGCAACACAGGACTGTCGGTGACCAGCGGCTCGTCGCTGACCTTCACCCCGTCCAACTGGAACACGGCGCAGCAGGTGACCGTGACCGCGGACTCCTCGGGGACCGGCGCGGCCACGTTCACGGCATCGGCCGCCGGCTACGCCAAGGCGACCGTCACCGTCACGGAGCTGGCCGCGTCCAAGACGTACGACGCGCGCTTCCTGGACCTCTACGGCAAGATCACCAACCCGGCGAACGGTTACTTCTCCCCGCAGGGCATTCCGTACCACTCGGTGGAGACGCTGATCGTCGAGGCGCCGGACCAGGGCCACGAGACGACATCGGAGGCCTACGGCTATCTGCTGTGGCTCCAGGCGATGTACGGCAGGGTGACGGGGGACTGGTCCAAGTTCAACGGCGCATGGGCCCTGATGGAGAAGTACATGATCCCCACCCATGCCGACCAGCCCACCAGCGGCTTCTACAACGCCTCCAAGCCGGCCACCTACGCGCCCGAGGCGGACACGCCGAACGAGTACCCCGTGAAGCTCGACGCGTCGGTCTCCGTCGGAACGGACCCGATCGCCGGCGAGCTGAAGTCGGCGTACGGCACGGACGACGTCTACGGCATGCACTGGATCGAGGACGTGGACAACGTCTACGGCTTCGGCAACACGCCCGGCGGCAGCTGCGAGGTCGGCCCCACGGCGAGCGGACCGTCGTACCTGAACACGTTCCAGCGCGGTCCCCAGGAATCGGTCTGGGAGACGGTGCCGCAGCCGACCTGCGACGCCTTCAAGTACGGCGGCAAGAACGGCTATCTGGACCTGTTCACCGGTGACAGCTCCTACGCCAAGCAGTGGAAGTACACGGACGCCCCGGACGCCGACGCGCGGGCCGTGCAGGCCGCGTACTGGGCGGACGTCTGGGCGAAGGAACAGGGCAAGGGCGGCGACGTGTCGGCCACGGTCGCCAAGGCGGCCAAGATGGGCGACTACCTGCGGTACGCCATGTTCGACAAGTACTTCAAGAAGATCGGCAACTGCGTAGGCCCGTCCACCTGCCCGGCCGGCACCGGCAAGGACGCCTCGCACTACCTGCTGTCCTGGTACTACGCCTGGGGCGGCGCCGCCGACACCAGCGCCGGCTGGGCCTGGCGCATCGGCTCCAGCCACGCCCACAGCGGCTACCAGAACCCTCTGGCGGCCTACGCGCTGAGCTCCTACGCCGACCTGAAGCCCAAGTCGGCGACGGGCGCGGGCGACTGGAGCAAGTCACTGCAACGCCAGATCGAGTTCTACCGGTGGTTGCAGTCGGACGAGGGCGCCATCGCGGGCGGGGCGACCAACAGCTGGCAGGGCCGTTACGCCACGCCGCCGTCGGGCACGCCGACCTTCTACGGCATGTACTACGACGAGAAGCCCGTCTACCACGACCCGCCCTCCAACCAGTGGTTCGGCTTCCAGGCATGGTCGATGGAGCGGGTGGCCGAGCTCTACCAGCAGACCGGAAACGCCCGGGCGAAGGAGGTCCTCGACAAGTGGGTCACGTGGGCGCTGTCCAAGACCACGATCAACCCGGACGGCACCTACCAGATCCCTTCCACGTTGCAGTGGTCGGGCAAGCCCGACACGTGGAACGCGTCAAGTCCCGGCGCCAACAGCGGACTTCACGTCACCGTCGCCGACTACACCAATGACGTCGGGGTGGCCGCCGCGTACGCCAAGACGCTCGCCTACTACGGGGCCAGGTCCGGGGACGCCACGGCCAAGTCGACGGCGAAGGCCCTGCTGGACGGCATGTGGAACAACTACCGGGACAGCCTGGGCATCGCCGTCCCCGAGACCCGCACCGACTACGGCAGGTTCAACGACAGCGTCTACGTGCCGAGCGGCTGGACCGGCACGATGCCGAACGGCGACGCGATCAACTCCTCGTCGACCTTCCTCTCCCTCCGGTCCTTCTACAAGAACGATCCGGCATGGTCGAAGATCGAGGCCTACCTGAAGGGTGGCGCCGCCCCGGTCTTCACCTACCACCGGTTCTGGGCCCAGGCCGACATCGCACTGGCCATGGGCTCGTACGCGGAGCTCCTCGAATAGCCCCCGCCACGGCTCCGCGTACCTGACCCCGCCGCAGGCGGACGGGGTCACCCGGCCGGACGGCCCCGCCCCCCGGGGCCGTCCGGCACTCCGAAATCGGTGACGGCGCACCCGAATCGCACGAGGACCACCCCTCACATTCTTGTCAGGGGCATGCACCTAGTCGTGATTGTCCGAGTTTTGGGAGCGCTCCCAAGGCTCTGGCCAACGATCTGCCACTTCTTGAAAGCACCTGCGGAGGAACTGCATGCAATCCGTACAGCACAAGCCAGGAACGCGAGCCCTGTGGGGCGCCCTGCTGACCACTCTCGTCGCACTCGCGGCGCTGCTCGGCGCAGCCCCCGCGTCGCACGCCGACACGACGATCTGCGAGGAGTTCGGCTCCACCACCATCCAGGGCCGCTACGTCGTGCAGAACAACCGCTGGGGGACCAGCGCCACCCAGTGCATCTCCGCCACGGACTCGGGCTTCCGGATCACCCAGGCCGACGGCTCGGTCCCCACGACCGGCGCCCCGAAGTCGTACCCCTCCGTGTTCAACGGCTGCCACTACACCAACTGCTCGCCCGGCACGAACCTCCCGGCCCGGCTGAGTTCCATCGCGAGCGCGCCCTCGGGCATCTCGTACAGCTATGTCAGCGGTGCGGTCTACGACGCCGCGTACGACATCTGGCTGGACCCGACACCCCGCAAAGACGGGGTGAACCGCACCGAGATCATGATCTGGTTCAACAAGGTGGGCTCCGTACAGCCGGTCGGCTCGCCCGTCGGCTCCGCCACCGTGGCCGGGCGTCAGTGGCAGGTGTGGTCCGGCAACAACGGCTCCAACGACGTCCTGTCCTTCGTCGCACCCTCGACGATCGACAGCTGGAACTTCGACGTGATGGACTTCGTCCGCCAGGCCGTCTCCCGCGGACTCGCCCAGGACAACTGGTACCTGACGAGCGTTCAGGCGGGCTTCGAGCCCTGGCAGAACGGCGCGGGGCTGGCGGTCAACTCGTTCTCCTCCAGCGTGAACCTCGGCGGCGGCTCCGGCGGAGGCACGGGCGGCTCGTCGGCCTGCAAGGTGGCCTACGGCACCAACGTGTGGCAGGGCGGGTACACGGCGGACGTCACCGTGACCAACACGGGCTCGTCGCCCGTCGACGCGTGGAAACTCGCGTTCACCCTGCCGTCCGGGCAGAAGATCACGAGTGCCTGGAGCGCCCAGATCTCACCCTCGTCAGGAGCCGTGACAGCCGGCGGCATGGCCTACAACGCGTCCATCGCACCGGGCGGTCAGGTCTCCTTCGGGTTCCAGGGCACGTACGACGGAGCCTTCGCCAAACCGGCCGCCTTCAGCCTGAACGGCACGTCCTGCACCACCGCGTGACGGCACAGGGGCGGGTAGAACGATCCCGGCCTTCCTGAGAACCTGCCCTCGCCCCACCGCGCGCACCCGGCACCGCGGATCCGTCCGGCCGACCTGTCTGCCGCCGGCGGTTCCGCGGTGCCGTCCCGCGGACCGCGCCCCGGCGGACACCGCGAGCGAGACCTCCTTCCGGCCGAGCCTGTCCGATCATGTGCGGAAGGCATGTGCCCGGCTGCTCCGCCCCGTAAGATCGGTGATCTCGCGGGTGGGAGAGGTGGTCATGGCCGGGCGACGACCTGGAGCGCCGACTCTGGAAGAGGTGGCTGCCCACGCCGGGGTGGGACGGGGCACGGTGTCCCGGGTGATCAACAACGCGGCCGGCGTGAAGGAGTCGACGCGCCAAGCCGTGCAACGAGCCATCGAGGAACTCGGGTACGTGCCCAATCTCGCGGCCCGTTCCCTGGCCGCCCGGCGTGCGGACGCCGTGGCCCTCGTGCTGACGGAGCCGGACTGGAGGCAGTTCGCGGAGCCGTTCTTCTCGGAGATCGTCCGCTCACTCGGCGACGCGCTGGCCGACACCGGCATGCAGCTGATGCTGACCCTGGTCCGCTCGCAGACCGAACGGCAGCGCTTCCTGGAGTACGCGCGAGGAGGCCGGGTCGACGGCGTGCTGCTGATGTCGGTGCACGCCGACGACAGGCTGCCGGACATGCTCGCCGAGGCGCGAGTGCCGACCGTGCTGCTGGGGCGTCGCTCGGGTGACGAGTACGTGAGCTACGTCGACGCGGACAACGTGGGCGGCGCCCGACATGCCGTGTCCCACCTGCTGAAACAGGGCCGCACGGCGATCGCCACCATCACCGGCCCCCTGGACATGTACGCCGCACAGTGCCGGCTGCGCGGTTACCAGGACGCGCTGGCGATGGGCGGCCACAAGACGTCACGGTCCTGGGTGGCGGAGAGTGATTTCTCGGAGGAGAGCGGTCGCCGCGCCATGACGGAACTCCTCGAACGCCACCCCGAACTCGACGCCGTCCTCGCCGCCTCGGACACCACGGCGGCCGGGGCGCTGCACGCACTGCGCGCGGCCGGACGCCGGGTCCCCGAGGACGTCGCCGTCATCGGCTTCGACGACTTCCCCCTGGCCCAGCGCACGGAGCCGCCCCTGACCACGGTGCGCCAGCCGCTGGAGCAGATGGGGCGGGCCATGATCAAGCTGCTGCTGGAGGAGATGGAGGAGCAGTCCGTGGCCTGGCGCCACGTCATCCTCCGTACCGAGCTGGTCGTCCGGCAGTCGTCCTGACGACCCGCCGCCGAGGCGTTGAGCCGCGCGGCTCGCCCGGCTGACGAGGGCGTGCGCGTCCAGCGGACAGCATCGCAAAGTACGGATGACTTCCTCGGGCGACTCCGCGCGACCCTTGACGGAGTAATCTGTCAGCGTTGATGATTTCCTCATTACGGCGTTGTTGCGGCGGATGCCGTCAGGCTCCTCGAGGAGGACTGTTCATGCCCACGCGCACAGAGATTCCCGTGTACCACCCCGACCTGTACTCGGCATCGGCCATCCGCGACACGTATCCCCACTACGCCGCGCTGCGTCACCTTGGGCCCGTGGTGTGGCTGAGCAAGCACAAGGTCTACGCCCTGCCGCGGTACGCCGAATGCAAGCAAGTACTGCTGGACGACGCGACCTTCGTCTCCTCGGGCGGCGTCGCCCTGAACCCCGTCGCCAACCGCGTGGGCCAGGGCACCACCCTGTTCAGTGACGGCGACGACCACGCCCGCCGCCGCTCCCTCCTCGCGCACCGCCTCACCCCCAGGGCGCTGCGCACCATGAAGGACATGGTCGACCAGCAGGCGGTAGCCGTGGTCGAGGCCGCTGTCGCCCGGCGCACCGTCGACGCGGTGGAGGTCGCCACGGCCCTGCCGATGTCCGTCGTCCCCGACCTGGTCGGCTGGCCCCGACAGGGCCGCGAGCACCTGCTGCGCTGGGCCGGCGCCACCTTCGACGCCCTGGGCCCGCTCAACTGCCAGGCGGTACGCACACTTCCCGCGTCCGTCGGCATGATGCGCTACGCGCGCGGTGTCGTCCGTGACCGGTCCGTGCTGGACAGCAGCCTGGGCCACGACCTGCTGCGCGCCGCCGACGACGGTCGGATCATGCCGGCCGAGTGCGCCACCATGATGATCGACTACCTGGCGCCGTCCCTGGACACCACCATCAGCGCCATCTCCAGCGCCCTGCACCTGTTCGCCACCCACCCCGAACAGTGGCGTCTACTGAAGGCGGACCCCGACCTCGTGTCGAACGCGGTCAACGAGGTCGTCCGGTACGAGTCCCCGATCCGCGGCTTCTCCCGGACCACGGCCCATGACACGGACGTCGCGGGCATCCCCCTGCCCAAGGGCTCCCGGGTGCTGGTCCTGTACGGCTCCGCCAACCGGGACCCGCTGGAGTGGGACGACCCGGACACCTTCGACATCCGCCGCGACGCCGCCCGCCAGCTCGGCTTCGGGCAGGGCACCCACGGCTGTGCCGGCCAGGGCCTGGCCCGCATGGAGACCTCCGCGATCCTCCGCGCCCTGGCCGAGAAGGTCGACCGCATCGAGCCGGCCGGCACACCCGAGTGGGCGCTGAACAATGTCATCCACCGCCTCGAACGGCTGCCGCTCGAACTCATCCCGGCCTGACCCCCCCACCGCACGCCCTGTGAGGACACCGCACCATGAAGATCTCCGTCGACTACGCCCGCTGCGAAGGCCACGGCCTCTGTGCCGACCAGGCTTCCGGCGTCTTCAGCCTGGACGACGACGCCGAACTGACCTACCGCTTCGAGGGCGCCGAGGTTCCCGAGGAGCATCAGCAGGTCTCCCGCGCGGCGGTCGACGCGTGCCCGGTCGCCGCCCTGCGAGTCCTGCCGTGACCGCACCGCGCTCGGTGCTCATCGTCGGCGAGTCACTCGCCGGCACCACCGCAGCTCGCCACCTGCGCACCCTGGGCCACACCGGACCGGTCACGATCATCGGCGCGGAAGAAGAGGGTGCCTACTCCCGCCCGCCTCTGTCCAAGGCGGTCCTGAAGGACCCGGCCGCCGATCAGTCCCTGGGGCTGAGCCTCGACGGCCTCGACATCGGCGTCGTCCGCTCGGCCGCCGTCGCGGCCGACCCCCGGCGCCGCACCGTCACGACCGCCGACGGCCGCCGGATCGACTACGACGCGCTGATCGTCGCCACCGGCGCGGACGCCCGCCGACTCGCCGCCCCCGGGCAGCGAGGTGAACTCGTCCTGCGCACCCTGGACGACGCCCGCCTGCTCCGGACCCGCCTGGCCGACGCCGCCACGGCGATCGTGGTCGGCGCCGGCTTCCTGGGCATGGAGGTGGCCAGCGCCTGCGCCGGCCGCGGCATCCCGGTCACCGTCGTGGACACCGACCGACCGCTGCAACGCATCCTCGGCGACCACCTGTCCGCCGCCATCACCGCGCGGGCCGCTGCGTACGGCATCCGCTTCGTGCAGGCCACCGGCTTCGCCGTCCTCACCGGCGACCCCGTGCACGGCGTGCTGCTCCCCGACGGCACCGAGCTCACCGCAGACCTCGTGGTGACCTGCGCCGGAGAGGTGCCCAGCGTCGACTGGCTGGCCGGGACGGGCCTCGCCGACCGCCTCGGTGTCGGCGTCGACGACGCGTGTGCCACCACTGTTCCCGGCGTGTTCGCCGCCGGCGACGTCACATACCTTCGCGGCGACGCCACCCGGCCCCACCGGCGCGCGCCGTTCTGGTCCAACGCCGTCGCCCAGGGCAGGACCGCGGCCTCCTCCGCCCTCGGTCTCCCTCCCTCCGGACCGTCGCAGGACGACTACTTCTGGACCGAGGTCGCCGGTCTGTCCGTCAAACTCGTCGGCCACCTCCCGCTCCTGGGCGAACCGACCACGGTTGACGGCAGTGTGACCGAGGGCCGTGCACTGCTGACCTGGACCCACCCCGACGGAACAGCGACGGCAGTCGCGTACGGACGACGCAAACCCGTCACCGCGCTGAGGCAGTTGGCGGCCACATCCGGATCAGGCGGCACCCCGGGCGGCGACCGGAGGCGAACCATCCACGCGTCGGCGGGGAGCTCGCCGTAAAGGGCGTCCGGATCACGAGCGGCGTACCGTCAAGCCGTCACGGCCGTCACCGCCTGGGTTCGGTGGCGAAGTCTGGTACGGACAGCTGTGCCGTGTGCCCTCGGTCGGACAGAATGCCGGACGTGACGACTTGAAGAGCACCGGCCGGGCGGCAGCACTGGCGCAAGGTCGGGAGCGGCTGGTCTGTCCTGGACGGCGAACGACGGATCTGCGCCGCCTGCGGGACGCCCGTCCGCTCGTACCAGTACCGCTTCTACCCGCCCGAGTCCTCCATGTTCGAGCGCTGCATCGGGTTCGCCTGGTGCTCAACTTGCAGGATCTACTCCGGGAACATGGTGCACATCCCGCGGAAGCGGGTTCTGGTCGATGCCCTCGCATCCCTTCCTCCTGAGGAACGCGAGCGGTTGGCACGTTCGGAGACGAGGCTGGTCGAATTCCTGAACCATCGGCTCCGAGGCAGGGAAGGGCAGCGCTGACATCGCAGACGGTCCTGCAAGGCGGCCAAGGATCTTGAGCCCTTTGGGAACGCCGGCCAGGCCACCTCGGCCGTGGGTAATCCCGCGATCTCCCCATTGAGTTTGGGCAGGTCGTCTGCCTGGCATGGCTGCTGAGCAGTCGCGAGATCGGTGTGCGCACGGATTGAGGCATTTGCCTGAGCATGAAGTCTGGCGCCACTAATCTGATGAGTCCTCACATCATTGCCGTTACGTGAGGAACCTTCCACTGCCCTGTTCTTGTCCCGGGGGATCCGTCATGAGTGAAGCACTGCCCGTACCTCGCCTTGTCCCATCACTGCGGGATTGGACAAGGGCGGTCGTAGAAGCGCAGAGCCCTCAAGAGATTGCCGCCTTCGACACCTTGATCGACCCCTACGTGACTCCTCGCGGCAGTCTCCGTAGAGAGCGCAGCTCCGACGACAGTGCATTGGGCAGCGGCGTGGACACTGCCTTGGGGCTGCTCACACCGATCGCCGTACTGGTCTGCGCGGCGGCGCGCGACGCTCTGATCGGCACCGTCCAGGATGAGGTGGCAGGTCGCATCGGTCGGCTGCTGCGTCGTGCGCGTCACCGCGGCGGGGCGGAGGAGGCCGACACCTCGGTGGCGCTGACCGTCGAGACCTTGGCCGTGATACGGGACGCTGCACTGCGGGCCGCACGGTCTGCCGGCCTTGACGACACTGAGGCACGCGCTCTCACGGACGCCGTCACGGGTGCCCTGCTGAACCCCGAAAGGTGAAAGCTCCCTACCGACGCGGTCGCGCTGACGGTGGCGGTGCGCTCGACGTACGCGAGTTTCCCGAGAACACCACCATCTTGCTGGTGCTGCTCGGACTGGCGGTCGCCACCGTCACCTTGTACGTCAACGTCCTCCTCACCAGTGGCGACATCCCGTCGTGTATCCAGCAGGTCGACGGCCTGACCGCAGGACACTTTCGATCCCAGGACGAGATCGACTGCGTCGCCCGGTCCTTGCACGCGATGGGAGCCGGGGCGCTGAAGGGCATGGGGCAGCCTCTGCTGCTCGGGCTGATGCTCTATGCCGCCGGCTCCTCACTGCGGCTGCGCACGCTGAGACCTCTCGGTACCTCCCACGCGCCTCAGGCCCGGCGGATCCGCGCCCTGGCCGAGCGGACTGACCTGCGCCGCCGTCCACTGGTGTTCGGCGCTCGTCGGGGGCGTCATACGACCGGCGTCGGCGGATCGCCGCGCAAGTACTACATCCGCGTGTCCAACAACCACCTGGCCTGGTATGAACTCGGCGCCCGGCGCCGGGATGCCTTCGACGCCGTGATCCTCCACGAGCTCGCCCACCTCGACACTGGTGATCTCCGCCGCTACCAAGCAGCGCGCGCCATGCGTCGGTTGGCCTTCGCGTACTGCTTTGCGGCACTGCTGACCCTGCCGACTCTGGCCGATACGCAGGCACTCCTCTTGATTACCCAGATGGCACTGCTGGCTGTGGTGGTGGAACTGCTGGTCCGCGCGTTCCTGCGAGCCCGCGAGTTCCGCGCTGATGCCCGAGCCGCAGCAGTGGCGCCTGAGGGTATGTCGTACTCGGCCGAGCTCGCGGCACAGGGCAGAAAGACACGACGCGGTCTGGGCAGACTGCTTGCCCGGCACCCCGATGCGGCACAACGCCTGGCCGCTCTGCGTGATCCGGTGAGCGTGTTGCGGTTCCCGGTGTCTCATGCGCTGAGCGTCGGTTTCTTCGGCGGGCTCGCCCTCTCCGTGCTTGCCACCGTGTTCGGCTACCTGTACTGGCAGCCGGGTGGCCCGGTGGGCAGAGAGACGTCCCTGGCGGCCATGGTGGTCGGCGCCCCGCTCACCGTGGCCGTCTGCCTGGGCATGTTGCGGCAGGCCTGGGCGGATCTGCTGGGTCGTCGGAGCACGCGGACGGTTCCGCTGATCATGGCGCTGGCATGCGGGCTGATGGTGGGGCGGTATGTGTCGCCGTTCTTTTCGGTCGTCGCGGATACGGGTGCTGGAGACGCCTTCTGGCCAATGGCCGTGTCGACCCTGCTCATGTCTGTGATTGCCGTGCGGTGGCCCGTCGCCGTCGCGGCCGGATGGTTCCCCTCCGACGAGGAGTCGGAGAGTCGCCGGGCCACCGGAGATGGCCACAGCGGAACCTTCAGGGTCATGAAGCGGATAGCCATTGTTGTCGGTTGTCTGCTCTACTTCCGAGTCTTTGCCGCCTGGGGGCTGTTCGGTCGGCTTGCCGACAGTGTTGCCTCACAGGTGGTGACGGAGCCGACGGGGCTTCCCGACCGCTTGGACCTCGATGGCCTGCGACGACTGGTTCTCCTTGTTCTCGAATCGGCCAGCGGTGGTTGGCTGGCAGCCGTGGTTCTGACACTCGCCTGGTCACTACCTCTCGTGCCCCGGCTCGTGTTGCCGACATGCGCGCCACCGGTGCAGGAGCTGCGATACGGACGTCGCGCGCGCCGCTCCGGCGTGCTGTGGGCCGGCGCGGCTTGGATCGCCGGACTCACGGGCGTATTCGTCGGTGTCGAGCTGAGTCTCTGGGCTGGACTCGGCATACCACTCCCGAACCGGATGGTGCTGGTGGTCGGCTCGATGATGATCGCGTCGGCGCTGACCACAGTGCGGATTCGCGGTCCCCTCGCAGGTCCGTATGCCATGGCGGCGGCTTTTACGGCCGCCCTCGTGGGCATGATCCTTCAGCTGGGGTCGGAGGCCGGTCGGCATGAACTGTCGACGGCTCTGCCGCACGTCTTGGCGGCAGGGCAGATGTTGGCCGCTCTCACCACCCTGGTCGTGGGCAGCGTCAAACGGCTGTTCGGCCAAGCGGCGAGCCTCGTGCTGGGCAACGTCGTCGAGGAGACAGCCTCTGACGAGGCGTCCGCCCAGTCGACTGCAGCTGATCCTCTTGCGGAGTCGGTCCGTCGGGCTTTGAACCGTTCCGACCCCGCAGGGGAGCAGGGGCTCAAAGCCCCCTCAACGGTGACGCAAGTACCCGTCGCATCCGCGCCCAGTAGGTCGCAGACTGTTCCGGAAGGACCACCCCTGACCGATACGGTTCGTCAGGCCCTCGATCGCGCAGCGACCCTGGCCCTTGGGAACATGTTCCTGCTGAGCACCCAAGACCTGCTCGTAGCCTTGATGCAAACCGACGGTGCGGCCGAATGGGACCGGATCTGGCTGCACACCCGGCCTGTCGAACACCTCCGCAATCATCCGCTCCCGGACCCTCCGACTGCGAAACCACTCACACGACACGGCCACCTGATGACGGCGGCCTGCGCCGAGTCCCTGAGAAGGGCCGAACGTATTGCACGACACTGCGGCATGCCCCTGACGAGCGGCGCCGTCACTCTTGCGCTGGTGTCCCACCCCGGCTCCGCTGCCGCGCGAGCTCTAGGAGTGGGCAGCGTGATAGCGGAGACGGAACTACTAGATCTGGTTCAGGAGTGTGTCCTCGGCTTCAGAATCGAGAACCTGGCCCAGCTCCTCGAAGCTACCTGACTGTGTTGGGTTCCTCGAACGGCGCAAACACACATGTCGGCCCCGCAGTCGGCGAGCTGGTTGTGCGGGTCTGGCCCACATCCGGGGGTTGGCCCGTGATCATCAAGGAGCCCGTGACTCTGTCGTCCTCCAGGTTGGTACCGGGGGCTGCGGAGACGGTTGAATGCCCCGGTGACGGACTGGACGCAGGGGAGACCTGGGAGAGGAGCTTTGGGACCGGCTGTGTCCGCACGGCGAGACGACGCCGCGGCTGTTCACGCAGATCACCGCGCCTGCCGCCGCACAACCTGCCGCCGCGGTGACGTAGATGACCGCTTGCCGCGGGTGACGTTCACGCCGAACGAGGCTCGGACAGGGTGCGCCCGCTCGCCGCTCCCAGGGAGTCGAAGCGGACCACGATCAGGCGGACGACCTCGGCGATCACCCAGGTTCCGACGGCGAAGTAGCCGCCGCGCAGCCGGAAGGCGAGGCACGACAACGGCCAGGCCACCAGGGCCACCAGCGCGGAGACCGCGATGGTGCCCGTGTAGAAGCTCAGCCCGTGGTCGTTGACGACGAAAAGGAGGCACGCGCCTGGGCCGGGCCGGTGAAGGCCTGCTGGCCGATGGACATCATGCCCGCATAGCCCATGGTCTGGGCGCCGGTGGTGTCGGTGCCGTGCCGTCGCCGCCGTGTCGATCGCCTTCACCGTCGAGCACCCGGGCCCACCCCAGATCAAGGCCGTCCTCGACACCGCCCGCCTCATCACCGGTCGACTGCGTGCGGAACCGTCCACCGGCGCGGTGCTGCCCGGGGTCGCCTGATTCATGTTCGGCCGGTTTCGCACAGTGAACGTGCCTGTGGTGCCCGGAGGATGGGCGGCCTAGCGTCCAGTCCGGTCAGAAAGGGGACCCGCGATGACCACGGCCGCCCATGCCAGGACCGTCAAGGAACAGACCTTCGACGTCCTGCGCGAGTACGACCTCACCACCCTCTTCAGCAATCCGGGCTCCACCGAGGTCGGCTTCCTCGCCGACCTGCCGGCCGACATCTCCTTCGTGCTCGGCCTGCACGAGGGTTCAGTCGTCGGCATGGCCTCCGGCAGCGCACTGGCCACCGGCCGCCCGGCGCTCGTCCTGCTGCACACCACCGCCGGATACGGCAATGCGGTCAGCGCCCTGGCCACCGCCCGTGCGAACCGCGCGCCCCTGGTGGTGATCGTGGGCCAGCAGGACCGTCGGCATCTGGCGCACGAGCCGTTCCTGGCCGGGCGGTTGGACGGCCTGGCGGGGGAGTACCCGGTGTGGCAGCACACGCCGGCCCGTGCGCAGGACGTGCCCGGTGCCGTGGCCCGTGCCTGGCACGAGGCCCGGGAAGGCCGTGGTCCGGCGGTGGTGGTCGTCCCGATGGACGACTGGTTCGCCGAGGCCGGCGAGGATGCCGCGCAGGCCGCGCCGCGCGGGCCGGCCGCGGTACGAGGCGGTCGTACGGCCTCCGACGACGCCCTGGCCGCCCTCGCCACGCTGCTGACGGCGGCCGATTCGCCCTGTCTGGTGGCGGGCGCCGGCAACGACACGGCGGACGGCTGGCAGGCGCTCGTCACGCTCGCCGAGCGCCTCGACTGCCCGGTCTACCAGGAGCCGTTCGGCGCCCGCGCCGGCTTTCCCCAGGACCACCGCCTCTTCGCCGGCCACCTGCCCGCGGTGCGCCCCGCACTGCGCGAGGCGCTCGCGCCGCACGACACGGTCCTCACGGCCGGAGCCGCCGCCTTCCGCCAATACCCCTACGCGCCAGGCGACTTCACCGGGCCCGGCACCCGGCTCGCCGTCATCACCGACGACCCGGAGGAGGCCCACCGCAGCCCGGCGCAGCTGGTGCTGCTCGCCGAACCCGCCGACACCGTACGCCGGTTGATCCCGCTGGTGCCCGCCGTCCCGCGCTCCTCGGCGCTGAACCGGCCGACAACACCCCAGCCCCCGGCGCCCGGTGAGCCCCTGCGGGCCGCTCATGTGCTGGCCGCCCTCGCCGAGCGGCTCGACCCCCAGACGGTGGTGGTCGAGGAGACCCCCTCCAGCCGCCCGGACCTGCACCGGCTGCTGCCCGCCCGCGCGCCGCTCGGCTTCCTCAGCGCGGCCATGGGCGGACTGGGCTTCGCCATGCCGGCCGCGATCGGTGTCCGCCACGGCGCCCCGGACCGGCCGGTCGTGGCCGTGCTCGGCGACGGTTCCTCCTTCTACTCGATCCAGGCCCTGTGGAGCGCCAGCCACTACGGCATCGGCGTGCTGTTCGTCGTCCTCGCCAACGGCCGCTACGCGATCATGGACCGCCTCTCGGAACGCGAGGGCTCCGCCGCCCCGGCCTGGCCCGCGTTCACCGAACTGAGTGTGTCCGCCCTCGCCCGCGGCCTGGGCTGCCCGGCCGAACGGGTCGAGGACCACGCCGTGTTGCTGTCCGCCCTGGACAAGATCCTGCCCTCGCTCGCGGACCGACGCGAGCCGCTCGTGCTCGAAGTCGCCGTCGAGGCCGACGCCCACTACTGCTCCTGACCCGCCGAACGGAAGGCACAGACCCGTGAAGGCCGTCATCGTCGGAAGCGCCGGCGGCATCGGTTCCTCCGCCGCGTTCAACCTGCTCTCCACGCGGGGGGCGTACGAGATCGTGCTCGTCGACACCCGACCGAACATGATCACCCGTCACACCGCCGACAACGCGCGGATCGTGGAGGAGCGCCTGCATCCGGTGCGGGAAGCCGGAGCGGACTTCCACGGTCTCCGCCGAACCGCCGAGGTCCTGGAGGGAAGTGACCGTGCCCTATCCCCCCTGCCCGGCGAGCGTGTCCAGGACTTCCGCGACCGGGACAGGGTCCAGAGGGCCGATGTGTGACGCCCCGGGAAAATCGTGCACACGGAAGGGATTGCCGGGCGTGACCGCGTCGGCTTCCGCGATCATCCTGTCCTGGAGTGCGGTGGCGATCGTCCGGTCCCTGCCGAAACGCAGGTAGGTGCGCGGAATGCGTCCCCAGCTGCCGGCCCGGCCGACCGCTCGGCCCGCATAAGCGGCGATCGGCTCGTCGGTCTGCATGCCGGCCAGGATCCGGCGGAAGTCGGCGTCGGAGTAGTCCGCGCAGATCATCTCCTTGAGGAGGGCCAGCTCACGGCGGTCACCGGTCCGGAAGTTCAGCCGGAAGACACCCAGCCGATCCAGGTCACCCACCGCCAGCTCGACCGGGCTGACCGCGTTCGCGTTCTCGGGCGCCGCCGTGCAGGCGTCCGCTGTGGGCAGGACGCGGCTGGGACAGAAGGCCGCCATGTAGCAGATGTGGTGCAGCAGATGCGGGACGGCATCGCCGACACGGCTGACCGATACGCCCCCCAGGCTGTGCCCGACCAGCACCACCGGGCCGTTCCGTGCCGCCCGCCGCACGATGCCCGTGACACGCGCCTCGTAGTCCTCCAGCCCGAGGCCCTTGAGCGGGGAAGGCTCGACCGCCATCGCTTTGAGGTCCTGCCGCTGATACGACTCCGGCACGAAAGCCTCCGTGCCATGCCGCGGCTGGTCCACCATGACGACGCGGTGACCGCGCAGCGTCAGCTCCCGCGCGATCGGCATCCAGAACGCGCCGGCGCTGTGGGTGCCGTGCACCAGCACGTAGGTGGTGACCCCGCGACGCGGGCCCGCCGCGGCCGGCGAGGCTCCGGGCCCGGTGGCCAGTGCCATGCCCCCCACCGCGAGTCCCAGCCCGCGTAATGCCGTCCGCCTGGTGGCATCCGTTCGTACTTCGTTCGTCTCATCCGTCATGAGTACGACGCTATGAACGGCCCGCTTCGCCCACCAGCGCTCCAGCACCACCACAGGGGTAGACCCAGCGCCACTTTCCGATGCCCTGGCCGTAGTCCCCGTCGCAGGCGCCTTCGACGGTACGACGCGACTACGGTGAGGCGCATGAGGAGCTGGTTTCTGGATGCCGTGCCCCGCCTTGCCGGCTCGGTGGTTCTCGGTGCCGCGGTCGGCGTGGCCGTCGGCATTCCGGCGGACCCGGCCCTGGGCGCTCTGGCCGCCATCGCCGCCATGGAGCTGAGCTTCGTGCTGGCGGGCTGGGCGGTGCTGTGGCCCATGGACGCCACGGCGACCCACCACAATGCGCGCCGCGAGGACTTCCGGCCCCTGCTCGATGAACTCGTGGTGGTGGCGGTGGCGCTGTGCGGACTGTTCGCCATCGTGCTGCTGCTCCTGCGCGGCAGGTCCGACAGCACTCACGCGGCGGCGGCGACCTCCCTGTGCGGGGTCTTCGTGGCCTGGGCGGCGCTCCATCTGATGTACGCCGCCCGCTATGCCTACGTGTACTACGAGGCCGGCGGCGGGATCGACTTCAATACGGACGATCCGCCGGCGTACCGGGACTTCTTCTACTTCAGTTACAACCTGGGCATGACCTATCAGGTGTCGGACACCGACGTGTCGAGCTCCGCGATCCGCGCCATCGTGCTGCGGCACACTCTGCTGTCCTACGTCTTCGGCACCGGCATTCTCGCCACCGCCATCAACCTCGTGGTGGGACTTGTCAGCGGTTGACGACGACCGCGCCCGAGGCGCTCGCCGGTCACCGCCTGCCGGCGTTGAGGCGTACCGCCTGTGCCGCGGTCGCCAGTTCGGCCAGCGCCAGGGGGTCTTGGAGTGAGCGTCCGGTCAGCTCGCGGATCCGGTTCAGCCGGTAGCGGACCGTGTTGGGGTGGCAGTGCAGGTGGCGCGCGGCCCGCTCGGCCGATCCGCCGTGGTGCAGGAACGCGTGCAGGGTGCTCAGCAGCGCGTCGCGGTCCTCCGGTGGCAGATCGAGCACCGCGCCGAGCACCCGGTCCGCCAGCCGCCGTCCCTCGTCCGGGTCGTGGGCGAGCAACGCGGCGAGAGGGCTGGAGCTGAACGGGCGTACGTCGGTTGTGCCGACCGGGATCTCGGCGAGTGCCGTGCGGGCCAGGTGCAGTGCGCGCGGCGTTTCGGTGAGGGACAGATAGGGCGGGCTGATGCCGGTACGGGCGCCGGCCGCGTCGCGCAGTACGGCCAGCATCGCGGAGCCCTGTTCCTCGCGCACCGCCACGACACCGGCCTGCGTGGTCGGGGTGAGCTGCCAGGCCGACACGATGCCCCGCTCGGCGAGCCGCCGTTCGACCCCGAGCAGGCTCTCCTCGGCGAGGCCGGCGGTCTCCGCGGCCACCACCACCAGTTGCGTGTCGAGCGGCAGCCCCAGGAGACGGCCTACCTCCCAGGGACCGGCGTCCCGGACCAACTGGCCGGTGAACAGCGCCTCCACCAACGCCGAACGCCGCCGCTGCTGGGCCGCCACGAGCTCCGCGGTGGCCGCCCGGTACGCCTCCGTGAGCAGCAGCGCGTGCTCGTCCGCGAGCCGCCACAGCCGGCTCGACGCCTCCAGCAGCGCGTCCATGGTGTCGGCCCGGCCGTCCTTGCGGGCGTAGGCCACCAGCGCGTCGAAGAGCATCGAGCAGCCGATCCGGTAGACCTGCAGGACCTCGGGCAGGGGCGCCCCCTGGTGTGCCCGGCGTCGGCCGGTCTCGGAGGGTGCCGCCCGGTCGAGGGGGACGTCGGGATCGTCGAGGCCGCTGACCATGAACCCGAGATTGCGTTCGATCGACCGGCGCAGGTCGTCGCGCGGGACGACATCCCCTTCGCGATACAGGTCGATGCGCTCGCACACGGCCGCGTACACGTCGTCGATCAACTCGGTGAGGTGTTCCCGGGCCCACGCGACCAGTGCGGTGAGCGCGGGGTTGCGCGTCCCGTCAGCTCTCCGTGCAGTGGTCCGCTCAGCCATCGACGCTCCCCGTCCGGCTGACATCGTACGCGCAGCCGTACGCCGGCACCGCCCGCCGCGGGCTCGGTCCGCCCTCGGCGGGAGCGCCCTCATGCTGCCTGTCGTGGGGCCGTTCGAAGGTGGTCGATGTCCTGGTCCGCACGGGTGTCAGTCGGTGTCGGCGGGGCGGACGGTGAGGTGAAGGGTGTCGTGATCGACGTCGGCGACGATGGTGTCACCCGGCTCGGCGGTACCGCTGAGGAGGATCTCCGCGATCCGGTTGTCGAGTTCCGCCTGGATCGTGCGGCGCAACGGGCGGGCGCCGAACTCCGGCTGGTGGCCGTGCGCCACCAGCAGCTTCTTGGCCGCCTCGGTGACCTCCAGCGTCATCCCCTGCGCGTGCACCCGGCGCTTGCTCTGCTCCAGGAGGTGATCCACGATCCGGGTCAGATCGTCCTCGGTGAGGCTGTGGAAGAGGATGATGTCGTCGATGCGGTTGAGGAACTCGGGCAGGAACCGGGTGCGCAGGAGCTGCATCAACTCGTCCTTGATCTCGGACACATCGCCCTTGTGGTCGATGATGCGCTGCGCGCCGAGGTTGGAGGTCATGATGACGACGCAGTGCCGGAAGTCGACGGTGCGGCCCTGGGCGTCGGTCAGCCGACCGTCGTCGAGGAGCTGCAACAAGGTGTTGAAGACATCGGGGTGCGCCTTTTCGACCTCGTCGAACAGGACGACGCTGTAGGGCTGGCGCCGGACCTTCTCCGTGAGCTGACCGGCCTCCTCGTAACCGACGTATCCGGGAGGCGCGCCCACCAGCCGCGCGACGGTGTGCTTCTCCTGGAACTCGCTCATGTCGAAGCGGATCATGCGGTTCTCGTCGCCGAACAGCAACTCGGCGAGCGTCTTGGCGAGTTCGGTCTTGCCCACGCCGGTGGGGCCGAGGAAGAGGAAGGAACCCACCGGCCGGTTCGGGTCGCCCATGCCGGCGCGGTTGCGGCGCACCGCCTGGGAGACGGCGGTGACCGCCTCGTCCTGGCCGACGATCCTGGCGTGCATCTCCTCCTCCAGCTTGAGGAGCCTGTCCTTCTCGCTGGCGGTGAGTTGGGAGACGGGGATGCCGGTACGCCGGGAGACCACGTCGGCGATGTCGGCGGCGGTGACGGAGACGACGCCTTCGCGCCGTTCCTCGATCCCGGCCAACTCGCCCTCGGCCTCGTCGATCCGCACCTTCAGCTCGGTGGCCTTCTCGAAGTCCTCCACCGCCACCGCCTGGTCCTTGTCGCGGCGCAGCCTGGCGAGGCGGTCCTGCACACCGACCACCTCGGTCGAGCGGTCGGCGCTGCGCAACCGCACCCGCGCGCCCGCCTGGTCCATCACGTCGATGGCCTTGTCGGGCAGGAAGCGGTCGCCGATGTAGCGGTCGGACAGTTCCGCCGCCGCCACCAACGCCCCGTCGGCGAAACGGACTTGGTGGTGTGCCTCGTACGCGTCGCGCAGCCCTTCCAGGATCTGCACCGTCTCCTCGACCGTGGGCTCGGGAACCATCACGGGCTGGAAACGGCGTTCGAGAGCGGCGTCCTTCTCGACGTACTTGCGGTACTCGTCGATGGTCGTGGCACCCACCACGTGGAGTTCACCGCGGGCCAGAGCGGGCTTGAGCATGTTGCCCGCGTCCATCGCGCCCTCACCCGTGGCACCCGCGCCCACGACGGTGTGCAGCTCGTCGATGAACAGGATGATGTCGCCGCTCGCCGCCTGGACGTCTTCGATGACCTTCTTGAGCCGCTCCTCGAACTGGCCCCGGTACTGCGCGCCGGCCACCACGCCCGACAGGTCGAGGGCCACCACCCGCTTGTCCTTGAGGGTGTTGGGGACCTCGCCGGCCACGATGCGCTGGGCCAGTCCCTCCACGATCGCGGTCTTGCCGACGCCGGGTTCTCCGATGAGCACGGGGTTGTTCTTGGAGCGCCGCGAGAGGATCTCCACGGTCTCCTCGATCTCCTGCGCCCGGCCCACCACGGGGTCCAGCTTTCCGGCCTTCGCCTCCTCCGTCAGGTCGCGCCCGAACTCGTCCAGCGTCGTCGACGGCGCCTTCCCGTCCGCCGGCGCGGCCTCGGCCTGAGACGTCCTGTCGGTGAGACCGCGCAGTTTCTGCACGTCCACGCCATCGCCGCGGATCAACCGCCCGGCGCCCGTGTCGGTACCGCTCAACAGGGCACCGAGGATGTGCTCGGGGCCGATGTAGGAGGATCCGGAGGCCTGCGAGTGGGAGTAGGCGGCGGCCAGGGTCCGCTTGGCGGCCGGGGTGAGGCCCGGTTCGGCCGAGGGCTCACCCGACTCCCGCGGAAGCACGTCGGCGATCTTCGACGCGAACGCATCGGGGTCCACGCCCGCCTGGGTCAGCAGACTCCGTGAGGGTTCCACCTGGGTCGCGGCCCACAGCAGATGGTCCGTGTCCAGGTCCGAGGTCCCGTCCTGCACCGCTCGCTGAGCGGCGAGACTGAGCAGTTCCTGGGACGGCTCGCTCAACAGGCGGCCGATCGGGACCCGTTGCACGGCGGGAGGTGACGACGCGGGTGACATTCCGAAGAAGCGGTTGAACAAGTCACTGAAAGGATCCGACGAACCGAAAGCTGATCCATAGGGCATGGACATGGGAACTCCAGATGCGGTGGACACGCACGAAGTCGTGCTTCGGCGAGCCGGCACGCTCGCGGCGCGCCGCGCGGACCGGGCCTTTGCCGGGAGTCTCACGCTATCGCCGTTGCGCGTACTCGACACCTTCTCGCGCCGGTACTGGCAGGCGTCACAAACTTGCTTGTCGCGACCGACAAACCAGGCCTCGACCTGCGGAATTCGGGGATGGTCATGTTTTAGCTTCGGTGCCGTACGCCGCATCCTCTCCCGCTGTCCGAGCGGCGGGGAATCCTGGAGGAACGATGAATGACACGGGGTCTCGGAATGTGATCGCGATTCGGTTCGCCGACGACGACAAGACATATCGCGCACTGGCGGTGCTCAAAAAGGCCGACGCCGATGGTCTTGTCGACGTGCACGCGGCCGTGGTGGCCGAGCGAGGGGCGGACGGCGCTCTTGAGGTCATGGACGGCACCGACAACGTCACGGCGGCGGGACAGACCGCGGGCAGCCTCATCGGAGCGCTGGTGGGCCTGCTGGGCGGCCCGTTCACCGTGCTGCTGGGCTGGGGCGCCGGTGCCCTCATCGGCGGGACGATCGACGTGCACCGGGCGTCCGGGACCGACGCCGCCCTCAGCGAACTGGCCAGGACGGTTGCGCCCGGCCGCAACGCACTGATCGCCGAGGTGACCGAGACCCGCGAGAGCGTCATCGACACCGAGGTCGCGGCAGGCGGCGGCACGGTCGTCAGGCGCCCGGCCCACGAGGTCCTGGACGAGTTCGAGGCCACCGCCGACGCGGCCGGGAAAGCCCAGGCGGCCGCGGCCGCGACACTCCGCACGCGAAAGCGCGCGGAACGACGCGAGGAGTTCCATGAGCGCTGGGAAACCATCAGCAGCAAGATGCGCCGGTGAACCCACACACATGGCCTGCCCGCTCTCCCGCAGGCCGGCGGCCGCAGCGCGTGGCACGCGCCGCTGCGGTGCCCGCTCCAACGTGTGGCAGCGGATGATCCCCCGGCATAGCCTGAGACAGCGACGACCATCGGCCCGCCCGGGTCGGAAGGGGTGAGGCATGTGAGCGCCTCCGATGACAGCCGGGATCAGCCGGAACCGCAGGTGGGCCCCGTCGCCGAAGGCGAACCGACCGCCGAGCGCTACCGGCATCCCGCCGCGGGCTGGGGGGCGGCCAAGAGCGTGGGGCAGGTACTGGTACGCGAGGGCGCCCTCGTGGACGGGCCGCGGGCGATCATGCGGATGAACCACGAGAACGGCGGCTTCGACTGCCCCGGATGCGCGTGGCCCGACGACACCAAGGGCCTGCACCTGGACATCTGCGAGAACGGCATCAAGCACGTCACCTGGGAGATGACGCGCAAGCGGGTCGACCGCCGGTTCTTCGCGGCCCACTCGGTCACGGAGCTGTCCGGCTGGAGCGACTTCGCCCTCGAGGACCAGGGCCGACTGACCGAACCCATGGTCTACGACGCGGAGTCGGACCACTACGTCCCCATCTCCTGGCGCGACGCGTTCGAACTGGTCGGCCGGGTCGTACGGGAGCTGGACGACCCGAATCAGGCGGCGTTCTACACTTCCGGCCGTCTCGGCAACGAGGCCACCTTCCTCTACCAGTTGATGGCCCGGGAGCTGGGCACGAACAACCTGCCCGACTGCTCCAACATGTGCCACGAGGCCAGCGGCCGAGCCCTGCAAGCATCCTTGGGCACCGGCAAGGGAACCGTCGACCTCAAGGACTGGGAGGCCACCGACGCGCTGTTCATCATGGGGGTGAACGCGGCCTCCAACGCCCCCAGGATGCTGACCGCGTTGGCCGAGGCGTACCGCCGCGGCGCCCAGATCGTGCACGTCAACCCGCTGGTCGAGGCAGCCGCGACGCGCACCATCGTCCCGCACGACTTCACGGACATGGCCCGGTTCAAGGCGACCCGGACCAGCACCCTGAACCTTCAGCCGCGCATCGGTGGCGACATGGCGCTCCTGCGGGGCATGGCCAAGGCGATTCTGGAGCAGGCGAAGACCGATCCCAAGGCGCTGGACCGGGAGTTCATCGACCGTCACACCAGCGACTTCGACACCTACCGAAAGGTGTGCGAGGACACGTCCTGGCAAGAGATCGAGCACCAGTCCGGCCTCAGCCGCGGGGACATCCTCAAGGCGGCGCGGGTGTACCAGGACGCCGACCGCAGCATCTTCAGCTGGTGCCTGGGCGTCAGCCAGCACGAACACGGCGTCGACACCGTCCGGGAGATCGTCAACGTCCTTCTGCTGCGCGGCAATCTGGGCCGGGAGGGGGCAGGACCGTCACCGGTGCGCGGGCACAGCAACGTCCAGGGCAACCGGACGTGCGGCATCGACCACCGGCCCACCGAGGAGTTCCTGGACCGCCTCGCCGACGTGTGCGGGATTGACCCGCCACGCGCGCACGGTCTCGACACGGTCGGCACCATCCAGGCCATGCACCGCGGTGAAGTGAAGGTGTTCGTGGGCATGGGCGGCAACTTCGCCCTCGCCGCCCCCGACAGCGCCTACACGTACGAGGCGCTGCGCGCCTGCGACCTCACCGTCCAGGTGAGCACCAAGCTGAACCGCAGCCATCTCGTCCACGGCCGCCAGGCGCTCATCCTGCCGTGCCTGGGCCGCACGGAGAAGGACCACCAGCGCACCGGCATCCAGAGCACCTCCGTCGAGGACTCGATGAGCATGGTGCACCTCTCCGTCGGTATGAAGCGTCCCGCCTCCGCGCATCTGCTGTCCGAACCCGCCATCATCGCCGGCATGGCGCGCGCCGCCCTCCCGGGCAGCGACACCCCGTGGGAGTGGTACGTCGAGGACTACGACCGCATCCGCGACACCATGGCGCAGGTCCTCGACGGATTCGAGGACTGCAACCGGCGCGTACGGCTGCCGCTCGGCTTCCGCATCAAGCAGCCCGCCCGCGAGCTGGTCTTCCACACCCCGTCCGGACGCGCCGAGTTCTCCGCGGCCCCCCTGCCCGACGTCGTCCCCACCTCCGGTGTCCTGGCCCTGGGCACCATGCGCTCCCACGACCAGTGGAACACGACCATCTACTCCGACAACGACCGCTACCGGGGCGTCAGGAACCTGCGCACGCTCGTCTTCATGAACGAGGAGGACATGCGCGAGCGCGGCATCGCGAAGCTCGACCCGGTCGACATCGTCAGCACCGCCAAGGACGGCACCCACCGTCGTCTCAACGGCTACCTGGCCATCCCGTACGACATGCCCAGAGGCTGCGCGGCCGGCTACATGCCGGAGATGAATGTGCTGTGTGCGATCGGTGACTACAGTACGCAGAGCGACCAGCCGCTCATGAAACACGTCAAAGTCCGTATCACGCCCGCCGGTTGAGCCTTTTCCGCAGGACCAGTACCCGGAAGAACGGGAAACGCGAAACGATGGACGAGACAGGCTCCACAGCCGAGCCCCAGTCCGTGATCATGCCGCCGGCCAAGTCCGCCGTGTTCCTGGTGTGCACCCTCACTCCGGGCGGCGAGGACAGCGTGCACGCGCTCCTCCAGGACATCGCCGGACTGACCCGTACGGTGGGTTTCCGCGCCCCGGACACCGAACTCACCTGCGTCGTCGGCATCGGATCCGACGCGTGGAGCCGTCTGTTCACCGGCCCGCGCCCGCGCGACCTCCATCCCTTCGTGCCGCTGACCGGCTCCCACCACCATGCTCCCTCGACCCCGGGCGACCTCCTGTTCCATCTCCGGGCCCGTCACATGGGCCCCTGCTTCGAACTGGCCCAGCTGATCTGCGCACGTCTGGACGGCGCCGCGGTGGTGGTGGACGAGGTGCACGGCTTCAAGTACTTCGACGAGCGCGACCTCCTGGGCTTTGTCGACGGCACCGAGAACCCGGAGGGCCGCCGCGCCGCCGACGCGGTGTTCGTCGGCGACGAGGACCCGCGGTTCGCGGGCGGGAGCTACGTCGTCGTCCAGAAGTACGTGCACGACCTCACCGCCTGGAACGCCCTGACCACCGAACAGCAGGAGAAGGTCATCGGCCGGACGAAGCTGAGCAACGTCGAACTGCCCGACGAGGTCAAGCCGCCGGACTCGCACGTCGCCCTCAACACGATCACGGACCCGGACGGCACCGAACTCAAGATCGTGCGGGACAACATGCCCTTCGGCCGCGTCGGGGAAAGGGAGTTCGGCACCTACTTCATCGCATACGCACGCACCCCCGAGGTGATCGAGCACATGCTGCGGAACATGTTCCTCGGCGACCGTCCCCATGTCCACGACCGCATTCTCGACTTCTCCACCGCAATCACCGGTGCCCTGTTCCACGTACCCACCACCGACTTCCTGCACGATCCGCCCCCGCCTCCGGGGTGACACCTAGTGCGGGACGAGGACGAGAGGGGGAACGCGGCTGTGGGATCAGCCCCAGGGGCGACCTCGTACACCGAACAGCAGGACCGGCCAGGAGACGGGATCAGCCCGCGGCGCCGGATGGCGCGTCGCTTCCTGGCCGAACTACGGAAGGACAACCTGGGCGACTGGGCAGCCGCGTTGACCTACTACGCTGTCCTGTCCTCCCTTCCGGCCCTCCTGGTGCTGACGTCCCTGCTCGGCGCCATCGGCCCCTCGCTCACCGAGCCGGTCCTGCGTGAGGTGAGCGACCTCGCACCAGGCCCCGCTCACGCCTGGATCACCCGGGTACTGACGGCCGTCGAGCGGCGGCACACGGCGGCCGGCATCGTCGGCACGCTCACCCTGATATGGGCGGCCTCTCGCTACGCCGCCGCGTTCATCCGTGCCATGAACGCCGTCTACGACGTTCCCGAGGGCCGCCCCACGAGGCTGCTGCTTCCGTTGCGCATAGGGCTGACCGTGCTGACGCTCCTCATGGTGAGCACGGCAGCCGCAGTGGTGGTCCTCAGCGGACGACTGGCCGACCGCGTCGGCGTCGCGCTCGGCGTCGGACACAGCGCCGTCACCGCATGGCAGTGGGGCAAGTGGCCGCTCCTGCTGCTTCTGGCCGGTCTCCTGATCGCCCTGCTGTACTGGGCCGCCCCGAACGCCCGCCAGCCGTTCCGCTGGGGCACTCCCGGCGGCCTGGTCGCGGTCGCGGTCTGGGGCGCCGCCTCCACGGCGTTCGCCTACTACGCCGCGCACTTCGGCTCCTACGACCGGGTCTACGGGAGTCTCGCGGCCGCCATCACCTTCCTCATCTGGGTCTGGCTGGCCAACCTCGCTCTTCTGCTGGGAGCCGAGCTCAACGCAGAATGGGAACGCGAACGCGCCATCGCGCAGGGGCACCCGGCCGATCAGGAGCCGTACATGCCCCTGCGCAGCGCGGTGAGGATCCACGATGACGCCCTGTGACACGGAGGGCCGGCCGACAGGCGAACCGGGAAGAGGTGGGCGGGTCATGACGATGGAGCAGACGACCGAGGACGTGGTGGACGCGGTCGTGCTCTACGACGGCCGGGTGTTGCTGGTGAACGCGCAGGACCGCTGGACCTTGCCCTCGGGCGACCCCGAACCCGCCGAATCGGCGTCGGCCACCGCGGCGCGCGTGGTGTACGAGCTCACCGGCTACCTCGTCGACGGTTCGACGCCCCTGCCGCAGCGGGGAGCGGATGCGGCAGGCGGGCGGAGGGCCGTGGTGTGCCAACTGCTGAGCGAGACCCCGTCGGGTAACGCGCGGCTCGCGGCGGAGCAGGTCCGCTGGTCCTCGCTCGCGGAAGCGGTCGATGCCGGGCTTTCCGAGACGGTGCGGGTCTATTTGGAGGGCCACACACCCGTGTAAGCGTCGGGGCCGGTCGTCCGGGGGCTGAAGGATCGACGAACGTCCTCGCCGAACCCGAACCTGCATGTCACCTGCCCGCAATCACCGTTGGCAAAGCCCCCCTCTGACGAGGGGGGCATCTACGGGTTCCGACGGCGCCGAGCGTCGCGGTGGCAAGCCCTTATCGGCCCTGACGAAGCCTCAGGCCGTGGCGGTGGCGACGTGCGAGGAGGGGCATCTCACTGGTTGGAGTGGATGAGATCTCCGATGGACCATGCGCTGACGTCCTTGATCGCGACGCGGTACATGCCGCCCGTCTCCGGAATCCCGAGGGTGCCCTGCAGGATCCGGGCGAGATGGAAGTGCAGGTGCGTGGGTGCCTCGGTGCGGCCGGAGTGGTTTGCTCGCTCTCTTCGCGCGAAGACGTCCGCGAAGGGGCCGAGACGGTCGGAGTCCTTGAGGACCTCTGCCACCCGCTCCCTCCAGACTGCCTCGGGAGCCAGCCGGCCGGTGATGACGGCGCCACCGACGACCACGGTCAGCGACATCTGGTTGCTTCCCCCCTTCTCCACTGCGGTGGAGAGGGCGACGAGCAGTTCATCAGGGTTCGACATGACAGCAGAGCTTATGCGGCCCACCCGTACCTGACGTAGCTGGGGCTGATGTGGCTGCGTGCGACGGGCAGAGAAATCTGCTCTTGTGGAAGTAGATTTTTGCCCCTGGCGTGGGTATGATTCTTGTAGTACACAAGGTCGACGAGATCAGTGGTTCAAAGAAGGAACGGAGGAACCGACGCCATCAGGATCGCCCGGTCCGGCAAACACGCGGCCCGGGCACCGCAAGACCCCGGAAGGGATGGTGGTCCCCGGTCGAGCAGATGAGATCCCCCCGCACCCCCCTCTGCCGAGCCGGGTAGCGGACAACAGAAGGTCGGCACGGAAGTAGAGCCGACAGATGGTGTTCAATTTCCTTCGGGGCCCTGGTGCCGTACGGCACCAGGGCCCCTCGACACGTTGCAGCAGTGAGGTGGCATGGCATCGGACAACCCCCTGAATGATCATCTGGACGACGACGACTACCCCGCCTACACGATGGGCCGGGCGGCCGAGATGCTCGGCACGACGCCGGCATTCCTGCGGGCCATCGGTGAGGCGCGTCTGATCACTCCGCTGCGCTCGGAGGGAGGGCACCGCCGCTACTCCCGTTATCAACTGCGCATCGCGGCGCGCGCCCGGGAGCTCGTCGACAAGGGGACGCCGATCGAGGCCGCGTGCCGCATCGTCATCCTCGAGGATCAGCTTGAGGAAGCGCAGCGCATCAACGCCGCCTACCGCCACGCCGCAGGCGAATCAGCGGACCGCGTCGAGTCTGAATCCGCCTGATCGCGCAAGAGGTCATGCCGCCCCAGCTCTCGCGGCTTGACGAGCAGCGTCAGGAATCGATGTTCTCCAGGTCTTCCAGAAGGCTGGGGTGCTTCGGCTCCCAGCCGAGCGTCCGCCGGGTGTGGGCGCTGGACGCGGGCTGGTCGTTCGCGAAGATCGGGCCGAGGGGTCCGTACGTCTCCGTGGGGACCGACTTGACCGGCAGACCCAGCCGCCGGCCGATGACGGCTGCGATGTCGCGCACTTGGTCCCCCTCGTCAGCCACGGCGTGCCAGGACGTGCCGGCCACCGCCTGCTCCAGGGCGAGCCGGAAGAGGACCGCCGCGTCCAGCGCGTGCACGGCCGGCCAGCGGTGTGTGCCGTCACCCGGGTATCCGGACACACCGGTCCGCCGTGCGATGTCGGTCAGCAGGCCGGCGAAGCCGCCCTTTCCCTCGTTGTGCACGGTGCGCGGCAGGCGGACGGTCGCGCTCCGCACCCCGCGCGACGCCAGGCCCAGCACCGCCATGATCGCGCGACCGCGGCCCCCGACCGGCCCGTCGGTCGGCACCGGGTCGGTCTCGACGGAGACGCGGCCAGGCACGGAAGGCGTACCCGAGACCGCGACGAAGGGGCGGTCACTGCCGAGGAGTTCCTCGCCCATGGCCGCCAGAGCGGCACCCTCTTCCCTGATTCCCTGCGCGAGGGCGTCGGGGCTGCTGAAGTCGTTGCTGAATGCCAGGTGGATCACCCCGTCGGTCCGGGCGACACCGGCGCGCAGGGTCTCCAGGTCGGAGAGCGATCCCCGCAACGGCTCGGCGCCGGCCGCCTCGACGGCCCGCACGGATGCGTCGGAGCGGGCGAGGGCAAGGACTGTGTGGCCGTTGCCGAGAAGGTCGGCGACGACGGCGGACCCGATCAGGCCGGTGCCGCCGGTGACGAAGACGCGCATGAGAATCTCCTCCGCAAGTGATGGGACTCTTGTCCCATCACTCTACCGCAGTGATGGGACAAGAGTCCCGTCACTTATGATGGTGACCATGGGCAGATGGGAACCGGGCGCGCGTGAACGCCTCGTCGTAGCGGCTGTCGACCTGTTCACCGAGCAGGGATACGACGCCACGACAGTCGCGCAGATCGCCGAGCGCGCCGGAGTCACCAAGAGCACCTTCTTCCGGCACTTCCCCGACAAGCGCGAGCTGTTGGTGGCCGGACAGGAGGCGCTCAGCCGACTTCTGAGTGAGGGGATCGCCGACGCGCCCGCTGACGCCAGCCCGCTGGAGGCGGTCGCCGCCGGTCTCGTGCGCGCCGCGGGCATGATGGTCCCCGAGAGCCGCGAGTTCGCCCCTCGCCTGAAGGCGGCCGTCGCCGCCAGCACCGAGCTTCAGGAGCGTGACGCCCTCAAGAGCGTAAGCCTCGCCGCCGCGATGAAAACCGCCCTGGTCGCCCGGGGCGTACCCGATCCGACAGCGGCTCTCGCCGGCGAGCTGGGCGTCCTCGCCTTCAAGCGGGGATACGCCGAATGGGCCGAGGCCGACCGTGACGACCAGAACGACTTCGCCGGGTACACCCTGGCGGCCCTGGACGAACTGCGCGCGGCGAGCGCGTCGCTGGGCTGACCTCGCAGCCTCTGAGGGCCATCCGGGGCAGCGGATCAGCCAGGCCAACGGGCACGACGATGGAAGACACGATCATGGCCCGCTGGGCTTGCGTTGGCGTCAAGAACGAAGGGTGCGCAGGCCGGCACGGATTTCGCTGACCAGGATCTCGGGCTGCTCCAGTGGCGCGAAGTGCCCGCCCCTGTCGGCCTCGGCGTAGTGGATCAGATTGCTGTAGGTGTCTTCGATCCAGCTGCGCGGCACGCGTGGGATGTCTCTCGGGAAGACGGTCACCGCGACCGGAAGTGTCACTTTCGGGCCGGCGAAGGTGAGTGTCCTGTTCTCCCAGTAGATGCGGGCGGACGACGCCGCGCTGTTGGTGAACCAGTAGAGGGATATCGCGTCGAGCATGTCGTCGATGGCGAGGGCGTCCTCGGCGAGTCCGTGGTTGTCGGTCTTGGACTGGAACTTCTCGTAGATCCAGGCTGCTTGGCCGGCGGGGGAGTCGGCCAGGGCGAACCCGACCGTCTCCGGCTTCGTACCCTGAAGGTGGTTCGACCCGCCGAGCTCGCCCTGGTAGAGGGCGAGGGTGTCCACGGCGTCGCGCTGTTCGGGCGTCAGGGTGTCAGGTATCTGTGCGGGAAAGGCGTACTGGGTGTTCAGATGGATTCCGGCGAGCCCCTCCGGCCGCATGGCCCCGAGGGCGGTGGTGACGACGGCGCCCCAATCGCCGCCCTGCGCGGCCCATTTCGTGTAGCCGAGACGCCTCATCAGCTCCGCCCACGCGCCGGCGATCCGCGATACGGTCCACCCGGTCCGCGTGGGCTTCTGGGAGAATCCGAACCCGGGGAGCGACGGAACGACGACGTCGAATGCGTCGGTGGCGTCGCCTCCGAACGAAACCGGATCGGTCAGCGGGCCGATCAGCTTGAGGAAGTCGAGGATCGAGCCCGGCCATCCGTGCGTGAGTATCAGCGGCATCGCGTGGGGGTTCTTGGACCTGACGTGGATGAAGTGGATGTCCAGCCCGTCGATCTCGGTCAGGAACTGGGGGAAGCCGTTGAGCTCGGCCTCCAGGCGCCGCCAGTCGTAGCCGCGCTGCCAGTGGTCGATCAGAGACTTGGCGTTCTCTACGCGAACCCCTTGCGACCAGTCGCCCACCGTTTCCGGATCCGGCCAGCGAGTTCTGGCCAGTCGCTGCTTGAGGTCGGCGATGTCCGATTCCGGGATCGAGGCGGTGAACGGGCGGACGGGGGGCGCGGCAGGCGGTGTCGGTGCGGTCATGGCCTTCTTCTCATCTCCTGAGCCTCGAAGCGCAGCACAACTCTTCACTGCACACGGGTGTACAGCCAGTTTCACTGTACACCCGTGTGCAATACTGGCGCCGTGCCCACCGAGTCCTCCCGTGTCCGCGCGATGCTCGAGACACGCGATCGCATCCTCGACGTCGCCCTCGATCTGCTCGGCGAGAACCCCGACGCCGGAATGGGCGAGATCGCCTCCGCTGCCGGCGTCGTCCGTCGCACGGTCTACGACCATTTCCCCTCGCGCCTCGACCTGGTCCGGACGCTTACGGAACGGGCCGTCACCGAGATGACGGCCGTACTTGCCGATGTCAACGCCTCCGGCGCGGAAGCGGACGCGGCGTGGGTCGAGTTCATCGCCCGCCTCTGGCCGGTGGCACACCGGTACCGAGTACTGCTGGCGCTGCGCCGTGGCGAGTACGGTGAGGCGATCCACGCCCTGCTCGGGCCAGTCGACGAACTCCTCGCCGACCTCGTGAAACGGGGCCAGGACGCCGGGGTGTTCGCACAGCACCTGCCGGCGGCCACCCTCAGCCAGATCGCCTACGGCGTCGTGTTCGCCATCGCCGACAGCGACCGGTCGAACGGAACCCTGGGCCCCCGAGCAGCGACGATCACGAGCCTGCTGATGCTGGGAGTCCCCGAGACACGCGCCATCGCTCTCGCGGGCGACCAGCCCTGACCCGCAGCACCCGAACGGACCGCAGATCGCCCCGACACCGCATGGGACGCCCTCTCCCGTTGTTCATACTCGTGCCAGTCCTCGGCCGATGACCACAGTGTCCTAGCGAAGTGCCGGGTCCGCCGGCGGGCGAGTGGGCCTGGCGAGGGCCGTTGCCGAGGCTCGGCTAGCGTGTGCGCATGGTCCATCTCAAGCAGCCACGGCTGTCCGGGCTGGGGCGGAACCTGGCCGCTCCGGTGGACGTCCTGGTGCGCCTGGCCAGGCACAGGGCCGGGCGCCACGGGCTGGAGACGCGCAAGGGGCAGCTGCCGGACGCAGTGGTCGAGGCCCTCCTGACGCACGGCGGCAGGGATTCGGCGGTGCTCCTGCGCGGAGACCGAATCTCCCCGGCGATGCGCCACCGGATCGCCGAGCATCCCGACCCGGCGATCCGCGATGCCCATGCCGACTTCATCCGGACCATGGTGGAGTGCGGGGTGTCGACCGGTATGGAAAATCTGGTCGAGGCCTACGGCCGGCCACCGGCGGAACTTGCTGCCGCCTCGGATCCCAAGCTGCGCGCGATCGTCGCGGAGGCCTGGCGGGACCGGCCGATGGCCGTGCAACTGGCGCTGCTCACCGATCCGGACCCAGGGGTACGGGCCGCGGCCACCAGGGCCAAGCACCCTGGGGTTCCTCCTGAGCAGTACGCGCGCTGCCTCGCCGATCCGGCTGTCCAAGCCAACGTCGCACGTTTTCTCCCGCTGACGTCGGATCAGTTCGCGCGGCTTGTGAAGACCGCGGACAAAACCGTGTTGCAGGCAGTGGCTCGCAACCCGCACCTGACGGCCGACATGGTGGTTCAACTGCAGGACAGTGCGGACCCGTCTGTGCGCATCGCGGTGGCCTTCAGCCGCCACGTCACCGCCGAGACCCGGGACCGGCTGCTCGCACTGGTCGAGGCCGAGAAGGCGGCCGGCGGTGTCGACGCCGCTGTCGCCCTTGACTGGCCCTCCTACGAGCCGGACTGGCTCCGGGACGCTCCGCTCGCCGAGCGGTTGAGCTATCTCGACTGCCCGCACGCGGTGATGCGCCGAGTTCTGGCAGACGGCCGGGACCTGCCGGACGAGGCCTGGCAGCGCCTGGACGACGACCCCGACGTATCCGTCCGCCGCGCCGCCGCCCGCCGCCCCGACACACCGCCGCAGGTCCTGGTCCGGCTGCTCCGCGCCCACGGCGACGTTTCCCATGTCCGGCCGCTGCTGGTGGACCACCCCAACTTCCCGCGCCAGGCGCTGCGCGGCTTCGTGGACGAGCCGGATCCGCGGGTGCGCGTCCTCGCTCTGAAGGACCCCGAGCTGCCCGTGCCGGTGCTGCGGCGGTTCGCGGACTTCGAGGAGGGGTTCCTGCGTGCGGGCGCGGCCCGTCATCCCAACGTCACCGCGGAACTGCTGGAGCGGCTGCTGGCGGACCCGGAACCCAGCGTCGCCGACGACGCAGCGGCCAACTCCGTGCTGACGCGGGCCCAGATGGACAGCATCCTCACCGAGGCCGGCCTCTGACGGCCGTACGGGGTGACGCGCGAGGAGCGGTTCGACGCCCCGTATGCCCAGCAGCAGCCGGCGCTGCCGCGTGATCCTCACGTCGACGAATCCTGGGTCCTCTAGGTTGCGGAGCGGGCCGGGCACCGCGCCCCGTCCGCCGACGACCACGGCGTGCCCATCGCCGCCATCACCGACCCCAGCGGCGTCAGGTCCAGGGCGCCACGAGGACGAAGGAGCGGCTGGCCCGGTTGGAGGTCGTGTTCTCCGAAGGGTCGAGCCAGAGTTGGAGGTTGTCCCGGTGGCGGAGGTAGCGGCCGGGGTAGTTGTACGACTCCAGGGCGACCGAACCGGCCGTGGAACCGGAACGGGGGCAGAAGGTGGCGTCCTTCTGGAAGATGGCGGAATTGTTGTTGACGTCCAGCCGGATGCGGAAGGCGTAGTGCCGCAGGTACCTGCCCGTGGCGTCCCTGAGGGAGTAGCAGCGGGGGTCGGCCAGGCCGGGGACGAAGGTGAAGGTGGCCGCCTGCCGGGTGGACGTGGAGCTGTCGGCGCCGACCGGGCCGAGGACGCCGAGTGAGCCGGACTGGGTGACGTAGGCGCCGGGAGTGTCGACCGACCGCAGGGAGTGCGGCCCCGAGATCCGTGCTTCGGCCCTCGTCGCTGGGGAGGCTGTCGGCGTCGATGCGGGCGTCGGTGTCGACTTCGGCACCGGTTTCGGCGTCGCCGTCGGTGAGGCGGACGGTCTCGGGAGCGGAGACCCGGATGAGGAGGTGGGAGCTGGCGGGGCCACAACGGCGGGCCGGGCGCCCTGCTCGTGCGACCCCGTGGCGGCATACCAGGCCACACCGGCAGCCGCCAGCGTGACGGCACCCGCGGTTGCCGCTGCCGCGGGCTTGGCGGCCAGCTTGCCGAGCGTCCGCGCCGCACGGCTCGCACCACTCGCTGTGTGTGCGCCCGTGCTCGCGGTCCCTCCGGCAGAGCCTTCCCCCAGCGCCCTGGCAAGCACCACGCCGGTCAGGGCGACCGGCACCGGCACCAGCGCGAGGTCGGCCAGCAGTCCCTCCGCCGGTATCAGATCGGACGAACTCGACAGACACTGCGGACAGTCGCGGACATGGCGTGCCAGCCGCTTGCGCCACAGTCCGGACGGCCGCCCGTCCCACGAGGCGAGCACGGTGGCCAGGTCCGGGCAGCGCGGCGTGGCCGTCACGGCCCGTACGACGGTACGCGCCGTCTCCAGCCGCTCCTTGACCCGCTGGACCCGGACCGCCGCGTGCTGCGGAGTGAGGCCGCAGGCCGTCGAGAGCTCGCCGCGGGTCAGTTCACCGGCGCTCTCCATCCACCACAGCGCGAGTACCTCGCGTTCCTCGGCCTCCAGCCAGCGGGCCGCCTCCACCGCTTCACGCCGCTGGCCCGACAGCGCGAGCCGAAGGATCGCCAGGTCGGCGAAGTCGGCCCGCGGGTCCGCTTCATGGGCGTTCTCCTCCAGGGGGTCCGCGGCGAGCCAGGTGCGCCCCCTGCGCCACCGGTCACGGATCTGTCGCACGGTGATGGCGACGAGCCAGGACCGGAACCGCTCCGGTTGCTCCAGTCCTGGCAACCCGTCCAGGACCCGCACCATCGTCTCCTGGACCACGTCGTCGACATCGCTGTGCCCGTCCAGCGCCCGCCCGACGATGTTGTAGACCAACGGCAGGCAGTCCCGTATCAGTTGTTCCGCGGCCTGCGCGTCCCCGGTCCGCGCCGCCTCGACGACGGCGACGTCCGGTTGTTCCTGCCTGTTCCGCGAGCGCACCCCTGCCCACCCGTTCCGTGGTCCTGCCGATGTGTCGAGGCGACAGTGTGCCAGGAGTGAATCCGGAGGACGCGTGTCGGGTCGCCGCCCGGATGCCGCCGCATGTTCTCGTCCGTTCCGGGTTTTCCGTTATCCGCGACGCGCGGACGCGTCTCCTGATGTGCACGATCCCGCGCAGGGCATGGAAGGGAGGCGACCTGCTTTGCTGCTTCCACCCCTCTTGACACTCGCTTTTACCTGGCTCTAACTTTTGGCCGAATTCACGAACAATGTACGAGATGTCGAACGAGATGGGTCTGGCCGCCCCCTTCTCAATGCCCCCGCTTCCGCTCCGCGACGTGAAACAAGGATGTCTCACTCATGAGCGCTGTTCCCGCCTCCGCCGACGTGAACCGATCGTCCGCGGGCCCTTCGCCGAGACGAAGGGACAGACCGTCCTCGCCGACGGCGCGACGGCCGCGACGGGGGAGGCCCCTGCCGTGGCGCGGCCAGCCACCGCCACGCTGCTGAATCCGCTGGCCAGTTCCGCCGCAACTGCCGCACCCAGCCGGCGGCTTCCGTGGTCACGCGTCCGGCACCCCGCTTCCATCCCGTCCCGGCACCCGCACCAGAGACAGGACACGCACATGGCAAGACTGATCACCCGGCTCGCGGCGGTATTCCTCGCCGTCGGCCTCTTCTTCACCACCCAATCCCTGGCCGCACCTCAGCGGGCGGCCGCCGCCGACCCGGGCTATCTGATGCTGCACTTCACCGGTGAGGGGGCTGGCGGTCAGCAGATGTACCTCGCGCACAGCGCGGACGGCCTGCACTGGAACGACCTCAACGGTGGAGCTCCGATCCTGCGCTCCACGATCGGCACGAAGGGGGTGCGCGACCCCGCACTGGTGCGCTCGCCCGACGGCAGCAAGTACTGGATCATCGCGACCGACCTGTGCATCAGCTGCGGGCAGGACTGGAACGCCGCCATCAACAACGGCAGCCGCAACCTCGTGGTGTGGGAGTCCACGGACCTCGTCAACTGGTCGGAGCCGTGGCTGCTCAACGTCGCCGGCGCGATCCCCGACGGACGCAACGCCTGGGCGCCGGAGGCGATCTGGAACCCCGAGACCCACGACTACGTCCTGTACTGGTCGACGAACGTGCCCCTCAACGGCAAGACGAAGCACCGCGTCTTCTACGCCCGCACCAGCGACTTCCGCACCATCACCACCCCGCAGACCTACATCGACCGCCCGGGCGCCCAGGAACTCATCGACACGCAGATCGTCGAAGTGCCGGCCGGCGTCGGCGACTACCGCTACGTACGCGCCTCCGGTGACGGCCAGATCACCCTCGAGGGCAGCAACTCGATCCTCGGTACCTGGACGACCCTCGGCAACCTCTCCGGCATCGGCCTGACCGGCGCCCAGGTGGAGGGCCCGATGTGGATGAAGTTCCGCGACCGCGACGAGTGGACTCTGTACCTCGACCGGTACGCCTCCAGCGGCGGGTACATGCCGGTCGCGACGACCGACCCCTCCGCTGTCGGCACCTACCAGCTCCCCGCATCGGGCAGCTACGACATGGGCGTCAACAAGAAGCGTCACGGCTCGATCCTGAACCTCACCGCCGCCGAGGAAGCCCGGGTTCTCGCCCGTTACGTCAACACCCCAGCCCAGCGGCTCCAGTCGTTCAACTTCCAGGACCGGTACGTACGGCACGCCGACTTCGACGTGCGCATCGACCAGAACGTCACCAGCGACGACGCCAAGTTCCGGATCAGGCCCGGCCTGGCGGGCACCGGCACCGTCTCGTTCGAGTCGGTGAACTACCCCGGGTACTTCCTGCGCCACGCCAACTACGACTTCCAGCTGGTCCGCAACGACGGCAGCAGCCAGTTCGCCGCGGACGCCACCTTCCGCAAGGTCGCCGGGCTCGCCGACGCCACCTGGTCGTCGTTCCAGTCGTACAACTTCCCCGACCGCTACATCCGCCACTACGCCTACGAACTGCGCCTCGACCCGATCACCACCGCGACAGCCCGCAGTGACGCCACCTTCCGCGTGACGAACTGACCTGACAAGGACAGGGCTGCCGACGCTCGCCCAGGGCGCCGGCAGCCCTGTCCTCCATTGGACGGTCGGCACAGGGAAACCGGAAGGTCTGGTACTCCCGTACCAACGCCACCGCGAGCGTCCCGCCGCTGGGGTGTCAGTCGGTGTGGAGCATCTGCTTGCGCAGGCCCGTCAGGATGCGTGTGATCAGGCGGGAGACGTGCATCTGGGAGATGTTCAGGCGCTCACCGATCTGCGCCTGGGTGAGTTCCTCGACGAAGCGCAGATGCAGGATGCGGCGGTCCCGTTCACTGAGGTCGCTGATGAGGGGCGCGAGGGCGTGGAAGTCCTCGACGAGGGCGAAGTCGGGTTCCTCCTGGCCGACGAAGTGGGCGAGCGTCGCGTTCTCTTCGTCGGGGTCGTTGCCCACGGCGGCGTCGAGGGACGCGGACGTGTAGCCGTTGGCGGCGATCTGGGCCTCGATGACCTCGTCCTCGGTCAGGCACATCAGCTCGGCGAGTTCGGAGACCTTGGGGGCGCGGCCGAGACGTGACCCGAGTTCGTCGACGGCCTTGGCGAGTTCGGAGCGGGCCTCCTGGAGGCGGCGGGGGACATGGACCGACCAGGAGGTGTCCCGGAAGAACCGTTTGATTTCCCCGACGATGTAGGGGACCGAGAAGCTGGTGAACTGCACGTCGCGGGAGACTTCGAACCGGTCGATGGCCTTGATCAACCCGATGGTGCCGACCTGTATGACGTCTTCCATGTCCTGGCCGCTGCTGCGGAAGCGCTTGGCCGCGAAGCGCACCAGCGACATGTTCATCTCGATAAGGGTGTTGCGGGCGTACTGGTGCTCGGGGGTTCCTTCTTCCAGTGTGGCCAGTTGGTCGAGAAAGAGCCTGGTCAGCTCTCGGGCGTCCTGTGGGGCGACCTTTCGCGGTTCGGTGATGTGCGGCAGCTCTGCGGCAGCTTCCGTCGTCACGTGCACGCGTGTCGTCACAGTGTCAGCCTTCCCCTGGTCTCACAGCCTGCCCCTGTTGGGGCAGGACGTCTTGTCGGGGCGCGTTTACCCGGCCTCGGGCTCTTCATGCCCCTCGTCGTCGTCCGTCGGACAGAACCGGCCGGGTGCCGACTGCCGCGAGGGGGCCACATCGTCGCGGGTGAGACACGGTCCGGGCGGTGCATGACGGGTGAACGCGGTCTTCACGAGACCTTCGCCACAGCCCTAGGTCGCGGCCGTCGGGGTACTCGGTCCCACATGGCAGGACAGAACTCCGATCAAGGCAGACCACCGACCGACACTTGCCATTTGACAACTATAGTCGGCAGGCAACAAAGTAGCGGTGTCGGACGCGCATGGGGAAGGATCTTGAATGTTCCGGTGGGCGGGGGAAGCTCCGTGCACTGATCCTCGGGACCCGTGCGCGACGCGAGGCCCGGTGCCACGGCGGACCGCTCAGGCGGTCCGGCTGTCGGGCGACTCGGCGTCGTCGTGCATCTGCAGGGCCGCGGCTTCGCAGAACGCGTCCAGCCCCTCCATCAGTGCGGTCCGTTTGGCGGCGGGCATCTGGTCGAGCACCGCCCGCAGCACCTGCTCCCGGCGCGCGCGCAGGTCGACGAGGAAGGCCCGCCCCCGGCTGCTGAGGTGCAGCCGCACCTCCCGCCGGTTGGCCGGACTCACCACGCGCTCCACGAAGCCCGCGGCCTGCAGTCGGTCGCACAGGCGACTGGTCGAAGGCGGTGTGGAGGCAAGGTGGTCGGTGAGAGTGCGCAGGTTGATGCCGTCGTTGTGTTCCAGGACGAACAGCACACGCAGTTGGGACGCGGAAGCGGGGGCGGTCGAGGCGCGGCCCCACAGCACTTCCAGCAGTTCGCCGGCCGTGGAGGTCATACGAGCGACCTCGTCGGGCTCCGGGCGGGGGCGGAAGGCAGTCACAGTCACACTTTCGCAGGCACTGGGATGCCCGTCAGCGTACTAGGTGCGCGGACGGGCCATTGAGGCATTGGGCGGCGGTCGAGGCCGGGACGAGCGAGTTCGCTGTCCTGTGGAGCCCGCGGCCTCCGGCAACAGATAGGTGTGTTTTCCATCGTGAACAGATTTGTGGCCGCTGAGCGCGCACTGCGCACGGCGGCGCCCCATGCGTTGCTCGACGCTCTCCGCGCCGCACTGCTCGAACAGTACGGCGCGGAGGATGTCGAGCTGTTCATGGCCGACTACGGACTGACCGTGCTCCAGCCCGTCTCGGTCCTGCCGCACGTCCTGGAACCGGTGTCGTTGTACAACAGCCCGGCCGGCCGGGCTTTCGGTTCGCAGCGGCCGTACCGCGAGGACCTCGGGGAGGGGCGGACGCGTCTGCATCTGCCGGTCAGCGTGCGGGGCGACCGGGTCGGCGTGCTGTCGGTGACGCTCGACGGGGGCGAGGTCTCGCGGCAGTGCGAGCCCGAACTGCTGGAGATCGCCGACGTGCTGGGGCGCGAGGTGGTCGTGGCCGAACGGGACACCGATCTGTACTTGCAGGCCCGGCGCAAGGACCGCCTCACGCTGGCCGCCGAGATGCAGTGGCAGCTGCTGCCGGGCTGTGCCTGCACCCGCCCGGAATTCGCCCTGGGCGCCCAGCTGGAGCCTGCCTACGCCATCTTCGGTGACAACTTCGACTGGGCCGCCACGGCCGAGCGGCTGACCTTGTACGTCACCAACGGCATGGGTGAGGGCATAGAGGCGGCGCTGCTGACCAACCTGGCCATCAACGCCCTGCGCAACGCGCGGCGGGCCGGCATCCCCATCGCCGACCAGGCAGCCCTGGCGGACCAGGCCGTGTACGCCCATTACCGGGGGCGCTGCTATCTGTCGGTCCTCATGTTCGACTTCGACCTGTCCACCGGACGGGCCGTCGTCGTGGACGCGGGCTCCCCGCAACTGCTGCGGCTGCGCGGTGGCACCGTGGAGCGCATCCACTTCGACGCCCAGCTGCCCCTGGGCATGTTCGAGGAGACCGACTACGTGGCACAGGACTTCCATGTCGAGCCCGGTGACCGGCTGGTCTTCGTCAGCGACGGTGTCCACGCCGTGGCTTCGCCCAAGGGTGAGGCGTACGGCGAGGCGGCGCTGGCCCGCGCCATCCACTCCACCCGGCTGCTGCCCGCCGCCGAGGTGCCGCGCGCGATCCTGCGGGAACTGACCGGCCACCGCGGCGAGGCCGCTGCGGACGACGACGCTCTCGTCGTCTGCCTGGACTGGCGCGGCCGTCCGGCCGGGGGAGGAGACGCCGGACTTTCCTTGTGACGATCGTGTGTTGTTGACCCCGCGCCCCCGCGCTAACGTTTGCCATACGGCAATAATTCTCTGGTGGCTTGCCGTACGGTCGGCCGCAGGGGCGCTCGACAGGAAGAAGATCTACGTGGTGGAGCAGGACACGGCCCCCGAAGTGGCAGAGCAGCTCAGTGAGTTCCTCAAACGACGCCGTGAGCAGATCGCCCATCGATGGGCGGACGCCGCCCTGTTCAGCAACGTCTTCACCGTCTCCCGGGACGAGGCCGTCGAGGCGGGCCGGGCGGTGGCGGAGGCCCTGGCCGAGGTGGCCCGCTCCGGCCGGCTGGAGGACATCGAGGCCCCCGGCTTCGACATGGTCAGGGACCAGCTGGGCCGCATGACCAGTGCCCGCACCCAGTCCGGGTACACCCCCTCGCAGATCGCCCGCGAGGTGGCCGGACTGCGCGCCCCCGTCGCTGCGTTGCTGCGGGCCGAGTTCGACGATCCCGCCGACGAGGGCATGCATGCCTGCCTGGTGCAACTGACGGTCCTGATGGGCACGCTCCGTCTGGTGGTCATGGAGACGACGATCAACGCCGGCGAGGAACTGATCGCCCGGCAGCGCCAGCAGCTGCTGGAGGTGGCCACCCCGGTCATCGAACTGTGGGAAGGCGTCGTCGCCGTACCGCTGATCGGGACCCTGGACAGCTCGCGCAGCCAGATCGTCATGGAGAGCCTGCTGGAGGCGATCGTGGAGCGGCGGGCCCGGTACGCCATCCTCGACATCACCGGCGTGCCGACCGTCGACTCGCTCGTCGCCCAGCACCTGATGAAGACGGTCGCCGCGGCCCGGCTGATGGGCGCGGAGTGCATCGTCTCCGGTATCCGTCCCGCGATCGCGCAGACCATCGTCCACCTCGGCATCGATCTCGGCTCGATCCTCACCCGGGCCGGGCTCGCCGACGCCCTGGCGTACGCGCTCACCCAGCAGGGCATTGCCGTCTCCGCCCGCCCGACCGCCGGAGCGGATTCACGGTGACCGACTTCCCCGCCGTCCACCCGGAGCCCGTGCCGGTCCTGGCGTTGGGAGACATCCTCCTGGTCACCCTGCGGGGAGACCTGTACGACGGAGCGGCCGAACAACTCCAGTACGACATCACCCAGCGCATCGCGAACAGTCCGGTGCCGGTGGGCGGCGTCGTCATCGACCTGTCGGGTGTGGAGATCGTCGACTCCTTCCTCGGTCGCATCCTGGCCGAGATCGCCGCGAGCGCCCGTCTGCTGGCCACCCGGACGATCCTGGCCGGCATGCGCCCGGCCGTGGCCATCACGCTGGTGGAGCTGGGCCTCACCCTGCCCGGCCTGGACACGGCACTGGACATCGACAGGGCCCTGGCCCTGTTGGGCCGCGCTCCCTCCGTGGTCCGGCCCGCTACCGCGGAAGAGGGTGCGTGATGCATGCTCCCCTCACCCCGACGACACGACTGCCCATCGGGTCGGACGCCGACCTCGCCTGGCTGCGCCAGCATGTGCGGCAGTGCGCCGCAGACCTCGGCTTCGGCCTCGTCCAGCAGACGAAGCTGGTGACGGCGGCCAGTGAGCTGGCCCGCAACACCCTCGTCCACGGCGGCGGAGGGCATGTGGAGATCACGACGCCGGCGGACGGGGCGCGCCGCGGGCTGCGGCTGTCCTTCGTCGACAACGGCCCGGGCATCCGTGACGTCGATCTGGCCCTGACCGACGGCTACACCACCGGCGGAGGACTGGGCATGGGTCTGAGCGGTGCCAAGCGGCTCGTCCAGGATTTCGTCCTGGACACCCGTCCCGGCTTGGGCACCACCGTCACCATCACCGAATGGGTGTCCGGCTTTCCGGCGCCCCGCCCGGGGGTGCGGTGAGCAGGGTCTGGGACGTTCCCGTTCCCGAAACCACCCGGGTCCGCGACGTCCGCGTCGCGGCCGAGAGCGCCTGTGCCGCGGCCGGACTGGACGCCCGCTCCACGGCCGCCGCGGCGCTGGTGGCCACCGAACTCGCGACCAACCTCGTCAAACACGCCAGCGGCGGCCGCATCGTGATCAACCTGACCGGGCCCGCCGCCACCCTCGCCGATCCCGCGCACCGGGTGCAGATCACCTCGCTCGACCACGGGCCGGGCATCGCCGACGTCGCGGCGGCCCTGCGGGACGGCTACACCACCGTCGCCTCCTCGCTGGGCGCGGGCCTGGGAACCTGCCGCCGCCTGGCCGACGACTTCGACCTGCACAGCCGCCAGGGGCAGGGCACCATCGCCGTGGCGCGGATGGGCCCCGCCGCGGCGCGTGTGCCGTCCCGCCGACGACCGGCCCCCACGGGCGCCGGCACCCGGGCGGGCGGCATCAACGCCCCCCTCGGCCACGCCGAGTACTCCGGAGACGCCTTCGCCTGGGTGCGCTCCGGCTCCCACATCACCCTGATGCTCGCGGACGGGCTCGGCCACGGAGCGAAGGCCGCCGAGGCGTCCACCGCCGCCGTGGCGGAACTGCACCGGCGAGCCGACCTGCCGCCCGCCGAGATCCTGCGGCACCTGCACTCCGCCCTGCGCCGCACCCGCGGCGCGGCCGTCGGCATCGCCCAGCTCGACGAGGACACACAGCAGCTGTCGTTCGCCGGAGTGGGCAACATCGGCGCCCGGCTCCGGGGCGACGGCGAGTGGCGGCCCCTCGTCTCGCACCCCGGCATCGTCGGCGCCCACTTCCCTGCGACGGTCCCGCGCCACGCATCCGCGTGGCGGCCCGACAGCCTGCTCATCCTGCACAGCGACGGACTCCCCAGCCGCTGGATCCCCCCGCAGGACGCCGGCCTGCTCGGCCACGACCCCGCCGTGACGGCCGCCGTCGTCCTGCGTGACGGCAGCAGCGCCGCGCGACCGCTGCGCGACGACACCACTGTGGCCGTACTCGCGCCCGACCCGGACGGACGTCCATGACCGCGAACCCAGCCGTCTGGAAGATCGCCTCGGCCGCCGACGCGGCCGAGGCCCGGGCCGCTCTCGACCGCGTCGTCACCGCCGCCGAAGTGCCGCCGCTGGAACGGGCCCGCTTCCTCACCTCGCTCACGGCGCTGCTGCGCCGCTGCCTCGAACGGCACGGCCACTGGGAACTCCTGCCGCGTGTCGACCAGGTCACCGAGGAAGCGCCCGGACGGCTCGACGTCACCGTGCGGCCGGTCGGCTCGATGACACCGCACTCCGCGGACGAGCCCGCGCTGTCCTGCCCGCTGCCCCGACCGGCCGAGCCCACCCTCGACGCGGGCGCACCGCTCACGGCGGCCCTGCTGCACGCCGACGAGCACACCGCGGCCGTCCTGAACCTCCTCGACGAACAGGAAGGCCTGCTGCACCTGCACCGCGAGGAGCTGCACCAGACCAACCAGGGCGTCCTGGCCCTGCACGCCGACCTGGAAGCCGCTTCCCGGGCCCAGCGCGAGCTCCTCGAAGCCGAGCGGGCCGCCCGCGCCGAAGCCGAGCGGGCCCGGCGCCTGCTGACCTTCCTCACGGACGCCAGCGCCGCCATCACGGCGTCCCTCAATCCGGCCGCCATCCTGCGCAGCCTGGCCGATCTGCTCGTACCGGACTACGCGGCACACCTCGACGTCTGGCTCTTCGACGACGAGCAGGAGCACACCGACGACGACCGTCCACAGCCGGTACCGCACCACGCGGCGGCCGCGGTGACCGCCGCCCGCACCGGCCGGCCGCAGCACGCCGCCGCCCATCCCGGCGCGCTGCCCGGCGTGGACGACCTCCCGCCGTCCGCGCTGTCCCCGGACCGGCCGCTGCTGGCCATCCCGCTCACGGCCCGGCGCCTGCTGGGCGTCCTCACCCTCACCGCCCCCGGTCCCCGGTTCGACCCGGACACCAGCGTGATGCTGGTCGAACTCGCCCGCCGCGTGGGTGTCGCCCTGGACAACGCCCGCCGCTACGAGCAGTACCGCGACACCGCGGAGGCCCTCCAGCGCGCCCAGCTCACCCAACTGCCCACGGTGCCCGGTCTGCTGCTGGCCGCGCGCTACCTGCCCGCCACCCGGGGCCTGAACATCGGCGGGGACTGGTACGACGCCTTCCTTCAGCCCGACGGCAGCCTGCTGGCCGTCATAGGCGACGTCACCGGCCACGGACTGCACGCCGCCGTCGTCATGGGCCAGCTGCGCACCGCGCTGCGCGCCTACGCGGTGGAGACCGACAGCCCCGCGGAGATCCTCACCCGCCTGCACCGCATGCTGGGCCACCTGCAACCGGAGCTGTACGCCACCGCGATGATCGCCCGGTTCCGGCCGGGCGAACCGGAAGTCGTGTGGGCCTCGGCCGGACATCCCCCGGCGGTGGTGCGCGACGCGGACGGGTCGGTGCGGGTTCTGGAGACCCGGCCCGGCGTGATGCTGGGCATCCCCATGCCCTTCGTGTACACCGACCACCGCGCCGACCTGCCCGTCGGGTCCTCCCTCGTGCTGTACACCGACGGCCTGGTCGAGCGGCGGGCACTCGGCATCGACACGGGCATAGCACGCCTCGGCCGTGCCCTGGGCACCCTGAGCGGTCCGGAACTGGAGCAGGACCCGCAGGCCGCGGCGGACGCCCTGCTCAAGCCCCTCCTGCACGACTCCGAACGCGACGACGACATCTGCCTGCTGCTGTGCCACACCGTGCCACCGGCCGGGCAGTGAGGCGCGGATACGTGCCACCGGCCCTTCCCGCGTGAGCCTGCCGCGGACCGGGCCCTCGGGTAGCGTGAAGGCCACCAGGCGAGAGGGCGGATGCCGTGAATGCCCCTGAACCCCTTCCCTCCGTGGAGGCCCGGCTGCGTGCGGCTGCTCCGCACCGGTTGGTCGCCACCGCTCGCCGGGTCCTCGCCGAGCGGGTGGGAGCCCGGGACGTGACCCTGCTCCTCGCCGACTACGGCCTCTCCGTGCTTCAGCCGGTGTCCCAGCTGCCGGACACCGGCGCCCCGGTCTCCGCCCACGACGGCCCGCAGGGCAGGGCCTTCCGCGAACAGAGCCCGGTGATCGAAGTCGTCGACGCGCCCGCCGGTCATCAGGTGCATCTGCCGGTCACCGTACGAGGAGACCGCGTCGGTGTCCTGACCGTCCGGCTGCCGGCGGACGCCGCCACCCCGGACATCGTGCTGCAACTCGCCGACTTCGCGACGGGACTCGGCCACGAGGTCGCCACCGCCGGGCGTGACACCGACCTCTTCCTCCTGGCCCGCCGCACCCGCCGCCTCACCCTGGCGGCCGAGATGCAGTGGCAGCTGCTGCCGGGGCGCGGCTGCGCCCGCGAGGAGTTCACCCTCAGCGCCCACCTGGAACCCGCGTACGCCATCGGCGGCGACAACTTCGACTGGTCCGCGGACGCCGACCACCTGGTCCTCACCGTGACCGACGGCACCGGGCACGGCATCGAGGCATCGCTGCTGACCAGTCTCACGGTCGCCGCCCTGCGCAACGCCCGCCGCGCCGGCGTGTCGCTCGCCGACCAGGCGAGCCTGGCCGACCAAGCCGTGTACGCCCAGTACGGCGGGAAGAAGTACGCCTCCACCCTGCTGCTGGAGTTCGACCTGGCCACCGGCACGGTCCACGCGGTGGACGCGGGATCGCCCCAGCTGTTCCGCCAGCGCGCCGGGCACACCGAGCGGGTCGAACTGGAGGCACAGCTCCCGCTGGGGATGTTCGAGGAGAGCCTCTACGACGAGCAGACGCTCACCGTCGAGCCCGGCGACCGTCTTCTCGTGGTCAGCACCGGTGTGCACGCCACCCGCTCCGCCGCGGGCGATGTCTTCGGTGAGCGGGTGCTGCGCCAGGTCCTGGGCGCGACCCGTGCCGTCGAGCCGCACGAGGTGGCCCGCGCGGTCGTCGCCGGGCTGATCGAGCACCACGGCAGCAGCGAGCTGGCGGCCGACGCGGCTGTCGTCTGCCTGGACTGGCACGGCCGATCCGGCTGACCGGGCCGCGGGCGGGGCCTCAGGAGTCGGCGGTGCCGCCCCGTCGGCCTTCTTGTGCGGACAGGAAGGCGCGCATGCCCCGGATCAGCGCCTCACGTTCGGCCGGTTCCATCGCCGCGAGGACCACGGCGAGCGCATGCGACCTGTGCACGGCCACCTCGCCCAGTACCTGCCGGCCGTGACCGGTGAGGTGGAGCTGCACCTCGCGCCGCTTGTGCGGGTGCAGCACACGCTCCAGCAGACCGGCCGCCTCCAGCCGGTCGCACAGCCGGCTCGCGGTCGGCAGCCCTATCTCCATGCCCTCCGCCAGGGCGGTGAGGTTGAGCCCCGGACCCGACTCCAGAATGCGCAGGGCCCGCAGCTGGTGCGCCGACAGCCGCATGCTCGCCTCCTGCCCGGCCGTCGACCACAGGTGCGCCAGCCCGTCCACGGCATCGGACATCTCCCGTGCCAGGGAAAGAGCCTTCTCGCCCGGGCCGCCCGGCCGGTCGTACCCGAAGCCGCCGAGCCGACTCACGACCCCATAGCCTTCAGCAAGCGCGTGCGCATACGAACACCACCCTCATCCCAACGCGGTACCCGAAGCGTCGCCCGGCAAGCACCGCACCCGAGCCATCGTAGGGACGCCTGTCGGACGGGCGAACGGTCCCGCCCGGCAGTGCTCGTCGTACGGAACCTACGCACGACGCCGCCGCGCACCGCGCTGACCTGCCCGGACGCACCCGTCGGCGGGGCTTGGGAGCCGTGTCAGCCGCCGAGGCCCGGCCCGGGAGGGTCGAGCAGCGTGAGCCGTGCGGTGATCCGTTTGCCGACGGGCTCCCGATGCGCCTCGAAGCCGTCGGCGACCGCCATGACGATCTCCAGTCCGTGCTGCCCGACTCTGCCGACATCGGCCCCGCGCGCCGCCGGAAGAGCCGGCTCGGTGTCCCACACCGTGATCTCCAGCCAGTCTCCCGCGGCGCGCAGCTCCAGCATGACCGGCCCGGGCGCGTACTTCAGGGCGTTGGTGACCAGCTCGCTGACCACCAGCTGCGCCAGCTCCAGGGCGCGTGCCGACACCGGCAGACCGTGGTCGGACTGCGCCCGTGCCAGGAACTCGGCCGTCCTGGCCCTCGCGTCGGCGATGCAGCCGGCCGCCCCGTCCAGGGCCAGGGCCGTCTCGACCGGCGCTTCTTCCGGCATCCAGGAACACTCCTTGCGCGGGACAGGCTCCAGGACGGTGGTCTGCGGTACCCCGTTCATGAGCGCGCGCCTACCCATGATTTCCCGTCTCAGTCCTGGCGACACCTTCACGAACGAGTCCGCCGACAGGCATCGTGCACCCGGTGACGGGGCAGCGTTGGCAACGAAGGCGTGTCCCGGTCCGACCGAGCATGCAGAGGACGCGAGTGGCAGACAACCAGAAAGCAGCGGGTCACGGCCGTCTGTCCGTGACCAGGACCGACGCCGACGGCGTCACGGTGCTCAGCCTGGACGGCGAGGTGGACCACCACAGCGTGGGCGCGCTGAGCGGGGCCCTGCCGCCGGCGGACGTCAGCACCGCGCCCCGGGTCGTCGTCGATCTGACCCAGGTGGCGTTCATGGACTCCAGCGGGGTCAACGCCCTGATCGCCGCCCATCAGGCCACCGTGGCGGCGGGGGGCTGGCTCCGGCTCGTGGGCGTTCGGGGCGCGGTGCTGCGCACGGTGCAGCTGGTCGGGCTCGATCTCATCGTCACCTGTCACCCGAACCTCGACGAGGCGCTCGCGCCATGATGCGTTGTCCGCGGAGGCAAACCCCTTCGGGTGCCCGGATCAGGCTCGGTCATGCCGTTTTCGTGGCACGGGATGCGGGCACTCGGAAGTCTCCGGGCCGCCTTTGGTTGTCACGCGACAACTGAGTTAACCTTCACCGGATTTCTTCATCGTGCGCGTTGGTGAAGTGCGGAAATGCGGGCGGTGGCGGGGCCGGTCACGGCCCGGCGCGGTTCCGAGTCCTCGGCGCGAGGGCTCTTGGGGAGCGGAACGAGGGTGCGCATGACCGGCAAGACGATCGAGGACGTGGACCGGTCCCCGGGGGAGCCGGAGCTACGGCAACTCCTGGCGGGACTGACCGCCGTCCGTGACGGTGACTTCGGCACCCGGCTGCCGGGCGACGGCGAGGGCCTGCTCGGTGACATCGCCACCGTCTTCAACGGCATGGTGGACCAGCTGTCGCTGTTCACCTCCGAAGTCACGCGCGTGGCCCGCGAAGTGGGCACCGAGGGCACCCTGGGCGGCCAGGCCGAGGTGCCGGGCGTGTCGGGCACCTGGGCCGACCTGACCGACTCCGTCAACGCCATGGCGGGCAACCTCACCACCCAGGTGCGTGACATCGCCCAGGTGGCGACCGCGGTGGCCAAGGGAGATCTGTCGCAGAAGATCGACGTGCCCGCCCGGGGCGAGATCCTCCAGCTGAAGGAGACCGTCAACACGATGGTCGACCAGCTGTCGGCGTTCGCCGACGAGGTCACCCGGGTGGCGCGCGAGGTGGGCAGTGAGGGCCGGCTGGGCGGCCAGGCCCAGGTCCCCGGCGTCGGCGGTGTCTGGCGGGACCTGACCGACTCCGTGAACTTCATGGCCGGCAACCTCACCGCGCAGGTCCGCAATGTCGCCCAGGTGACGACCGCGGTGGCGCAGGGCGACCTGTCGCAGAAGATCACGGTGGATGCGCGCGGCGAGATCCTGGAGTTGAAGAACACCATCAACACGATGGTCGACCAGTTGTCGGCGTTCGCCGACGAGGTCACCCGCGTGGCGCGCGAGGTCGGCACCGAGGGCCGGCTGGGCGGCCAGGCCGACGTCAAGGGCGTCAAGGGCACCTGGCGGGACCTCACGGACTCCGTGAACTTCATGGGAGGCAACCTCACCGCGCAGGTCCGCAACGTCGCCCAGGTGGCCACCGCGGTGGCGCAGGGCGACCTGTCGCAGAAGATCACGGTGGATGCGCGCGGCGAGATCCTGGAGTTGAAGAACACCATCAACACGATGGTCGACCAGTTGTCGGCGTTCGCCGACGAGGTCACCCGGGTGGCCCGTGAGGTCGGCACCGAGGGCAATCTGGGCGGCCAGGCGATCGTCCGTGGTGTGTCGGGGACCTGGAAGGACCTGACGGACAACGTCAACGTGATGGCCTCGAACCTGACCGGCCAGGTCCGTTCCATCGCCCAGGTGGCCACCGCCGTCGCGCGCGGCGACCTGTCACAGAAGATCACCGTTGAGGCCAAGGGCGAGGTCGCCGCCCTGGCCGATGTCATCAACACGATGGTCGACACCCTGTCCGCGTTCGCCGACGAGGTCACCCGGGTGGCCCGCGAGGTCGGCACCGAGGGCCGGCTCGGGGGACAGGCGCATGTGCCGAACGTGGCCGGCACCTGGAAGGACCTGACGGACAACGTCAACTCCATGGCCAACAACCTCACCGGCCAGGTCCGCAACATCGCCCTGGTGACGACGGCCGTGGCCAACGGCGATCTGTCGAAGAAGATCGATGTCGACGCCCGCGGCGAGATCCTGGAGCTGAAGACCACCATCAACACGATGGTCGACCAGCTGTCGTCGTTCGCCGCCGAGGTCACCCGCGTCGCCCGTGAGGTGGGCAGTGAGGGCCGGCTGGGCGGTCAGGCCGAGGTGGAAGGCGTCGAGGGCACCTGGAAGCGGCTGACGGAGAACGTCAACGAGCTGGCCGGGAACCTCACCCGGCAGGTCCGGGCGATCGCCGAGGTCACCAGTGCCGTCGCCGAGGGCGACCTCACGCGCTCCATCACGGTGGAGGCCTCCGGCGAGGTCGCCGACCTCAAGGACAACATCAACTCCATGGTGGAGTCCCTGCGCGAGACCACCCGGGCCAACCAGGAGCAGGACTGGCTCAAGACCAACCTCGCCCGCATCTCCGGTCTGATGCAGGGCCACCGGGAACTGCCGGTCGTCGCCGAACTGATCATGGACGAGCTCACGCCCCTCGTCACCGCCCAGTACGGCGCCTTCTACCTGGCGGAGGACACCGACAGCGGACCCGAGCTGCGGCTGGTGGGGTCGTACGGCTGGCCCGACGACGTCGACCGGCCCGTACGCATCCCCGTGGGGCGCTCGCTGGTGGGGCAGGCCGCCCGCAGCCGGCGGGCCATCGCCGTCGACGATCTGCCGCCGGGCTACGTGACCATCTCCTCCGGCCTCGGGCAGGCCGTGCCCAGCGCCCTCGTGGTGCTGCCGATCGTGGTGGAGGAGCAGGTCCTCGGCGTCATCGAGCTGGCGTCCGTCATCCCCTTCACCCAGATCCACCAGGACTTCCTGACCCAGCTGATGCCCACCATCGGCGTCAATCTGAACACCATCGTGGCCAACGCCCGCACCGACGAGCTGCTGGACGAGTCCCAGCGGCTCACCGCCGAACTGCAGTCGCGGTCCGAGGAGTTGCAGACCCAGCAGGACGAACTGCAGCGCTCCAACGCCGAACTGGAGGAGAAGGCCTCCCTGCTGGCCTCGCAGAACCGGGACATCGAGGCCAAGAACCTGGAGATCGAGCAGGCACGCCAGGAACTGGAGACCCGCGCCCAGGAGCTGGCCCTGGCGTCCAAGTACAAGTCGGAGTTCCTGGCCAACATGAGCCACGAACTGCGCACCCCGCTCAACAGCCTGCTGATCCTGGCCCAGTTGCTCGCCCAGAACCCCTCACGCAACCTCACCCAGAAGCAGGTCGAGTACGCGGGCATCATCCACTCGGCCGGCTCCGACCTGCTACAGCTCATCAACGACATCCTCGATCTGTCGAAGGTCGAGGCCGGCAAGATGGACGTCGCCCCCGAACGCGTCCCGCTGCGCAAACTCCTGGAGTACGTCGAAGCGACGTTCCGCCCGATGACGACCCAGAAGAGCCTCGACTTCACGGTGGCCACCGCACCGGGCACCCCCGCCGACCTGCTCACCGACGACTCCCGGCTGCGCCAGATCCTGCGCAACCTGCTGTCGAACGCGGTCAAGTTCACCGAGCAGGGCAGCGTGGAACTGCGCATCGAACCCGCCGCCGACCGCGAGGTGCCCCTGGGCGTCCTGCGCGGCGGACCGATCGTCGCCTTCCGCGTCAAGGACACCGGCATCGGCATTCCCCCGCAGCAACTGGAGACGATCTTCGGCGCGTTCCAGCAGGCGGACGGAACCACCAGCCGCAAGTACGGTGGCACCGGCCTGGGACTGTCGATCACCCGGGAGATCGCGCACCTGCTCGGCGGGGCCGTCACCGTCGACAGCACCCCCGGACAGGGCAGCACCTTCACGCTCTACCTGCCCGTGGCCCGCGCCGACTTCGAGGACGTGCTCGGCAGCGCCCGGTCACCGGAACAGCTGGACGACGCCGCCTCCGCCGAGGCGCCGGCCGGTTCCCTGGTGGCGCCCGAACACCGCAGGCGTCGCCTGCTCGTGGTGGAGGAGCGGCTGCGCGGACTGCTCACGCTGGTCGCCGAACGCGCCGCCGCGGACATCGCGCACAACCCCGACGACGCGCGCGGAGCGGTCGACATCATCACCGCCGTCGGCGCCCAGGAGGCGGCCGCGGCGCTCGCCGCCGAGCCCTGCCACTGCGTCGTACTGGAACTCGGCATGCCCGACGAGGAGGGCGCACACCTGCTGGAAGCCATGCAGGGCGACTCGGCGCTGATCAGCGTGCCCGTGCTCGTCCACACCAGCCAGCGGGTCGACCTGGCGTGGGAGAAGTCCCTGCGCGCCCGCGCGGGCGGCCGTCCCCTGGTCTTCCTGTCCAGCCTGGACGAACTGCGCGAACAGATCACCCTGCACCTCTCCGCCGAGGAACCCGGTGACGTGCTGCCGCTCGTGCGCGCCGAGGAGCCCCAGCAGGCCCTGCCACCGGTGATGGACGACTCCTTCCTCGGCCGCACCGTCCTCGTCGTCGACGACGACGCGCGCAACCTCTTCGCCCTCAGCGGAGTGCTGGAACTGCACGGCTTCCAGGTCCTGCACGCCGACAACGGCCGCAAGGGCATCGAGATGCTGCTCGCCCACCCCGAGATCTCCCTGGTGCTGATGGACGTGATGATGCCGGAACTGGACGGCTACGCCGCCACCGCGGAGATCCGGCAGATGCCCCAGTACGCCGATCTGCCCATCATCGCCGTCACCGCGAAGGCCATGCCGGGCGATCAGGAGAAGAGCCTCGCCTCGGGCGCCAACGACTACGTCACCAAGCCCGTCGACGCCGACGACCTCATCGGCCGCGTCCGGCGCTGGCTGCCCGCATGAGGGAGGACCACGCCGTCGCAAGCCCCCGCGGGCCCTCCGCCCTCCCCGGACGTTCGAAGCGAGGAACAGCGTCATCGTGAGCCGACCCCAGCAGCCCCCCGACCCCGCGAGCGCCGGTACGGGCGAGCAGCCCGCCGACGTGCCCGCGACCGCCGGGGAGCCGGCCCTCGGGCGGGTGGCCGCCGCGCTGCCCGTCGCCCGCAGCGGACAGGACACCGTGACAGCCGTCGGCGACGACGGGGACGCGGCCGACCGGATCTCTCCCGTCGGACGGCTCGCGTCGACCGTGGAGCGCCTGCGGCGCGAGGTGCGCGCCGCCCAGGCGGAAGCGGACGGGCGGGCCCTGATCGAACTGGCCAAGGGCATCCTCGTCGAACGCCTGCAATGCGGCCCGGCACAGGCCGCCCGCCAACTGGCCGAACTCACCGAACAAGCCGGTGTGACACCACTGGAATTCGCCGTCGAGGTGATCAACCAGGCCTCGCGCGACCGGCTCTCCGAGGTGACGGCCGCCTTCCTCGCGGCCACGACGGGACAGCCCCAGGGGCCTGGCGCGGCGTCCCAGGGTTCCTCGGCCGTCGGACTGCGTTCCGCGGAGAGCGCCGCCCTGGCCGCCCAGGACGCGCAGACCGTCGCCGACTCCCTGCTGGCGCACGCGCTGACCCCGCTGGGCGCGGTCGCCGTGGCCATCTGGGCCCTGGGCGCCGACGGATCGCTCACCCTCGCGGGCAGCGCCGGGTTCTCCGGCGCGGAAGCGGGGCGCTGGCGGCACGTACCGCCGGGCGTGACCACCGTGGCGCGCCGTGGCCTGACCGCCCGCACCGGTCAGTGGATCGGCTCCCTCTCCGACACCGCTCTGCCCTCCGTCGGCCAGCACCAGTTCCCGCACGGCGGCCGCGTCGCCATGCCCGCCGCCGCAGCGGGCCGCATCCACGGAGTCCTGGAGATCGTCTGGCCGGCCCCGCTGGAGCCCCAGCCGCCGCAGATCGCCCGTCAGATCGAGGCGCTGGCGGAGCTGTGCGCGCACACCCTGGAGACGTACGCCCTCCACCGGCCCGACGGCAGCCCTCGCATCCTGCCCGACGCCGCCGAGCTGACGGACCTGGCCGACGGACTGCACGACCCCGCTCTGGTCCTCGTCCCGCACGTCGACGCGGGAGGCGAACTCGTCGACTTCCGGATCCACCACGTCAACGCCCGCTTCCAGGACCCCGCGGGCCGGCCGCGGGGCGTCGTCAACGGAGCGCTGCTGCTGGAGGCGTACCCGATGGCCGCGGGCGACGGCGGACTGTTCGAGCAGGTCGAACGCGTGCACGCCACGGGAGAGCCGTTCCGCGCCCAGCGCATGCGGCTCACCGCGCTGGTCGGCGATGTGCCGCTGGCCGCGGTCGCCGACATCAGCGTCAGCCGCCACGGCGGCAGCGTGCTGCTCATCTGGCGCATAGAGGACGAGACGGCGCGCCTGGCCCACCTGCTCCAGCACGCCCAACGCCTGGGCCGCATCGGCGGTTTCGAGGAGAACCTCCTGACCGGCGAGATCACCTGGAACGGCCAGCTCTACCATCTCTACGGCCAGCCGACCTCCCTGGGCCCGGTCCCGCTGGAGGACCTGCCGGCGCACGCCCACCCCGACGACGCGGTCGCCATCGGCCGCTTCCTGCGCACCCTGCTGTACCACCACCGGCCGGCCGCCACGGCCTTCCGTCTGCAACGCCCCGACGGGGTCACCCGGCATCTGCGCGTGGCCGCCGAACCGGTGCTCGACTCCGACGGCCGGCTGAACCTCGTCAGGGGCGCCTACCAGGACATCTCGGCCCACCACTGGACTGAGGTGGCGCTCGCCGCCACCCGCGACCAACTCGCCCACACCGAGCAGCAGGCCAGTGAACGCCACCGGCTGACGCTCCAGTTGCAGCACGCCATCATGCCGCCGGCGCAGGCCCCTCTGGAGGCGCCCGGACTGCGGGTCGCGGTGCGCTACCGACCGGCCGAGACCGAGCAGTTGGTCGGCGGCGACTGGTACGACGCCGTCGTCCTGCCCGCCGGGCTGGTCCTGCTGTGCGTGGGGGACGTGGCCGGACACGGAATCGAGGCCGCCACCAGCATGGTCGTGCTGCGCAACGCGCTCCGTGGCCTCGCCGTCACCGGCGCCGGACCGGGCCAACTGCTGTCCTGGCTGAACATGGTGGCCCACCATCTGACCGGGGCCGTCACCGCCACAGCGGTCTGCGGTCTGTACGACCCCGAGCGCCGCAGCCTGCGGTGGGCCCGGGCGGGCCATCTGCCGCCGGTCCTGGTGCGCGGCACCGAGGCGAGTCCGCTGCCGCTGGTCAAGGGGATGCTGCTGGGTGCCGTACCGGAGGCGGTGTACGAGGAGCAGGAGATGCAACTGGCCGTCGACGACACCCTGCTGATGTACACGGACGGTCTGATCGAACGACGCGACCGTTCCGTGGAGGAGTCGCTGACCCACTTGCTGACCACGGCGCGCACGCTTCAGCCCGTGCTCGAACAGCAGTTGGACCGCCTGCTCACCCACAGCAGGTCGGACACGGACGACGACACCTGTGTCGTCGGCATCCGGGTGACCTAGACAACGTCGGGCACGGTCACCACGGGAAGGGTCGGCTGACACCGCGGAACGTCAGCTTGCGCTCACTGGCATCCGACCCGGTGCTCCTCCCGGAGCGGTGCCCCGCCCGCAGCATCAGTGGTGAGATGACAGCGCGCTGTCAATTCCTCGAGAAGGTCCCGATGAAGCTTCTCCTCACCGATTCCGGTATCAAGAACGCGAGCATCCTGGCCGCGCTGGTCGACCTCCTGGGCAAGCCGATCGCCGAGTCCAGCGCTCTCTGCATTCCCACGGCGGGATATGGGGGTCCGTACGCCGACCCAGGCGGGCCCTGGCGGTTCATCAGCGGAAGGTCGCCCAGCCCCATGACCGAGCTGGGGTGGAAGTCGGTGGGCGTCCTGGAGCTCACCGCGCTGCCCAGCGTCGACGAAGCGCTCTGGGTCTCCTGGGTCCAGGAGGCCGACGTGTTGTTGGTCAACGGGGGCGACCCGCTGTACCTGAGCCACTGGATGCGGGAATCCGGGCTGGCTGACCTCCTGCCGTCACTGCCCGACACGGTCTACGTCGGGCTCAGCGCCGGGAGCATGGTGATGACTCCCCGCGTCGGGGCGGACTTCGTGGGCTGGAAGCCGCCCGGCGGCGGGGACAGCACGCTGGGCGTGGTCGATTTTTCGATCTTCCCGCACCTGGGTCATCCGGCTTGTCCGGAAAACACCATGGCCGCGGCAGAGCGATGGGCAGCCGCGATCGCGAGTCCGGCGTACGCGATGGACGAGCAGACCGCCATCAAGGTGACCGACGGCACGATCGAAGTGGTCTCCGAAGGGCAGTGGAAGTTGTTCAACCCGGCCTCATGAACCGTGCGGCGTCGATGTCAGTGGAATCAGGCACACTGCGTCGTATGCACTCGGTGACCGCGCACGACTATGCCTGGATCCGTACTTCGCCGCTCTTCCGCCACATGAGGGAGAGCGGATACACCCTGACCCTGATACGGGGGCGGACGCCGGGGGAGGTGCTGCGCGCGATGGAGGCGGAACCCCGCGGCACCGGCGAGGGATCGACCGGGCTCATCGAGGCCAACGACGCTCACCGCGCCGAGGTGGACTACGACTACTGGGACGAGTCCTACGTCGCGGGCGCCTTCGGCGTTCCGGGCGAGAACGGCGACTGGACACTCGTCCTCGGCTTCGACGGTGGCCTGGGGATCGCGACGCCGTGCGTCGAGAGGCTGTCCAAGGGCGGCCGGGTCGTGGCGCACTCGACCAACGGCGGCAAGCCCATCCACCTCTTCCACTGGTTCGAGGACGGTGAGCTCCGTACGACGTTCGAGAACCCCTCGTCGCGCGACGGCAGCACTCCCGATGAACTCATCCCCCTGCTGCGGGAAGTCGGCTTCCCTCTGACCTGTGAGGGAGAGGACGACGAGAGCGCCCCGGACGTCGACCGGAAGGCGGCGGTCCTTGCTCTGACCGAGAGACTCACCGGCATATGCGTGACGGAGTCGCTCCTCCGGGACGCTCCATACGAGTTGGGGCTCGTCCCCGAACAGCCCGAGGAGCCGTGGACCGGCGTCGTCATCGACATCACCGACGCCCACGGGGAGCGCCTGCACAGGGAATGGACCTACGAGGAGATCGCGACGGCGACGGACCGCGCACGGTCGGAGGCAGAGGCGCCGGTTCTCATCACCTACGACGAGCCGTCGGCCATGGATCGTTCGGAGCACGACACAGACGAATAGTGGGGGAGCGCTTTCCGTATGAGTAGCCTCGTCGCCTTCGGGAAGACAGGCAATCGCAGGGACGAGCGAGCCGGGCCGGTAGGGGCGCGGCTCCTGGTGGGAAGGCGAGATGACGACTGATCACCGCTGGCAGGAAAATGCGGCGTCCGGGAAGGACCCGGAGCAGGCCATGCGCTACCGGGGCGAGTTGCATGACGTGACGGACGCCCGACTGGACACCGAGAGCTTCCTCGACGATCTCGCGCGGGTGGCGCCGCCGAGCGCGCCGGAACACCGGGACGACATCGTCCTCGTCGTCGCCGAGCTGACCGCGAACGCGGTCCAGTACGCACCGGGCCCGTTCGAGGTCCGGCTGCGCAGAACCTTCGACGGAGTCCACGTCGTCGTCCAGGACACGAGCGGCACGCCGCCGACCCCGCGCCCTTTCCACCGTGACGGGGGCGGCGGGGTCGGCTGGTATCTGATCCAGTCGCTGTGCAGCCAGGTCAGTGTCGTCACCCAGCCGGACGGCAAGGAGATTCACGTCTTTCTGCCCTGGTGAGGAGGCTAGGGCCGGCCGCGCAGCGGGACCAGCACGCTGATCGCCTTTCCACCGCCGGGGCGCCGCTCCATGCGGATGTCACGCGCGAGGCGCATGATGATCGGCCAGCCGTAACCCTGTCCTTGCCCCGCCAGGGGGAGAGCGCCGGAACCGTGGACGACGTCGGGAACGACGTCGCTGTGGTCGTGGACGGTCAGCCGGATTCCGTCGTGGGTGGCGGTGGCCTCGAAGGCGGCGAGTCCGTCACCGTGCCGCAGGGCGTTGCTGACGAGTTCGGAGACGACGAGCAGCAGATCGACGACGTCCTCCTCGCGCGCCGTGCGGGATTCCGTGTCCCACTGCTCCCGTACGACCGCCCGCGCGTACTCCCGTGCCGACGCCGCGGTCGTCACCACGGCCGTGCGGTCGGACCGGCTCACCGTTGGACCAGTGCCCGGGGCTCCTCCACAGTCGGCCGTCGGTCCTGGCCGAGGGCGAAGTACCTTGCGTTTTCTGTCATGTCGGACGGCCTTTCGATGCCTTCGTTGAACGGGCCTGCCACCGTCACGGGGCGCCGCCGCGGCGTGGGCCATGCTGCGCGCGGCCTGCGCAGTATGGCGGAGGCGGCCGGTGTCCCGGTGGAGAGACCGCCGAGTGCGCCTCAAGGTTGTGCCTTCCGGCGTCGCGTCCCGAGCACGGGCGAACCGGAGTGCGTCGCCTCCGGACGATGTCCCGGGTGCTCTGTCGTGCGGTGCGCAGCGAACCGTGGCGAGCCGCTGCCGTGTGCCCACAGCAGCGGATACCCGGCTCGCCCTCGTACATGCGGGCCGGCTTCGCTCCGCGCACCGGGCACGGCCGCCGGCTCGGCACGGTGCGAGCGTCAGTTCGGGCCCGGGGAACGCAGGTACACCTCCCAATGGGGCTCAGGGCGCACATCGGCGGCGAGAGCGAGCAGCCGGCGCGGCTGGGGGCGCAGACCGACGATCCTGAACAAGCCGCCGCGGCGCGCCACACAGCCGTCGACCGTGAGGAGGAGGTGCAGGAGCGCCGAGTCCGTGAAGCCGACGCCGACGAGGTCGAGGGTGAGGCGCCGCACGGAAGGCGGCAGCCCGCTCGCCGCGCTCTCGATGGCAGGCCGCACCCGGTCGTCGATGTCGTCGTGCACGGTCAGCGTGGCGGCGTAGCCGCCGGGGCTCACGGTGATGTGAGTGCCCATGGTGCGGGCCCCCTTCCCTGGGGGTTGGCGGCCGGGAACGGCCGCTGGGCTCCTCCCACCGTGTCACGTACCGCGGGGAACGTCGAACGGCCTGGTGCGCAGGGGGCATGAGGTGTGTGTCGAGGGGTAAGCGCGCATGCGCGGCACCCGCCGCGACCCGCAGGCCAGCGCGTCATCAGATCCGGCCGTAGTACATGTCGTTGGAGGCACTCGTGTCCGTTGCCCAGAACCCTCTGTCCGTCGAGGTCGCCCTGTTGCGTGACGACGTGGCCCTGATCACGGTGCAGGGCTATTTGGACGTCGACACCGCGACCGAGTTCCAGCATCATCTGGCCAACCAACTGCACCACGGTCGACGCCATTTCCTGCTCGACCTCACGGACGTGCCGTTCATGGACTCGTCCGGCATGAACATCATTCTCCGCGTCTACCAGGAAGCCCGGGACCTGCCCGGCAGCGTGCACATCATCTCGCCGCAGCCCGCGGTGCGCCGGATTCTGGATCTCACCGGCGTGAGCATCACGGTCCCGGTTTCGGAGAGCGTCGAGCAGGCACTGGAACTGGTCGATCACCCGCAGCAGCAGGTGCAGCCTTGACGGCTGGGGGTGGCGGGGGAGCAGGCCGCGTGGACCGCCGACCTGCGTGCACGCCTTCACGGTCACCCACCACCCCCCTCGTCGTCGGGTCCAACCGGCAGCCGCGGCAACCGCCCACCGCCGGGGCAACGCGCCTGGCGGGGTGGCGTGCGCACGGTCCGGGCGGATGGAGCCCGACACGGAGCCGCGGCGCCGCAGGACCGCCGAAACGGACGCTCACGTCGGCAGCGGCAACTCTGCCCAGATGGTCTTTCCGGTGGGTGTCTGCCGACTGCCCCAGCGGTCCGCGAGCTGGGCGACGAGCAGGAGCCCGCGTCCGCCCTCGTCGAAGGAGCGGGCCCGCCGCAGGTGCGGGGCGGTGCTGCTGCCGTCGGAGACCTCGCAGACGAGTGTGTCGCCGCGCAGCAGGCGCAGTTCGATGGGCGCGCTGCCGTAGCGGATGGCGTTGGTGACCAGTTCGCTGACGATGAGCTCGACGGCGAAGGCCAGCTCGGCCAGTCCCCAGACGCTCAGCTGGTCGCTCGCCATCCGGCGGACACCGGCGACGAGGGCGGGATCCGTGGACAGCCGCCAGGTGTGCACCCGGTCGGGCTTCAGCGCGGACGTCCGGGCCAGGAGCAGCACGATGTCGTCGGCGGGAGCGGCGGGTATCACCTTGCGGACCACCTGGTCGCAGATGTCCTCCAGGCCGGACGGTGGATGGCTGAGCGCGTCCCGCAGCAGGCCGAGACCCCTGTCGATGTCCCGGTCGGCAGCCTCGATCAGACCGTCCGTGTACAGGGCGAGCAGGCTGCCCTCCGCCAGGTCGACCTCTACGGCCTCGAACGGCAGCCCCCCGACGCCGAGCGGCGGGCCGGCGGGCAGGTCGAGGAACCGCACGGTCCCGTCGGGGGTCACCAGGGCCGGCGGCGGATGGCCGGCGCGGGCCAGCCGGCAGGTACGGGAGACCGGGTCGTAGACGGCGTACAGGCACGTGGCGCCCACCTCGCCCGACGCGCCGCTCGTCGATCCCCGGGCGTCGGGCCCCTCCTCCCGGTCGAGCCGGACCACCAGGTCGTCGAGCTGGGTGAGCAGTTCGTCGGGGGCGAGGTCGACGTCGGCGAGCGTACGGACCGCGGTACGCAGACGACCCATCGTCGCGGAGGCGTGGATGCCGTGGCCGACCACATCACCCACGACGAGGGCGACTCTTCCTCCGGACAGGGGGATCACGTCGAACCAGTCGCCCCCGACGCCGCTCGCGGAACCCGCCGGCAGATACCGGTAGGCCAGGTCCACGGCGGTCGGGGAGGGCAACCGCTCGGGCAGCAGACTGCGCTGGAGGGCGAGCGCGGTCCGGCGTTCCTGGGTGTAGCGCCGGGCGTTGTCGATGCTCACGGCCGCCCTGGCGGCGATCTCCTCGGCCAGCAGCAGGTCGTCGTCGCCAAAGGGTTCCGGCGTGCGGTGCCGCACCAGATACACCAGGCCCAGGGTGACACCGCGGGCGCGCAGCGGTACGAGCAGTATCGAGTGCATCCCGTAGCGGCGTACCGCCTCGGTGCGCGCCGGGGACTGCGCCAGCCACTCGCGCAGCACCGGGTCGCCGATGCGGTGCCGGGTGCCCCGGCCGGTGCGCAGGGCCCAGGCCGCCGGGGAGTGCGGGGGGCGGGTGGCCTGCTCGCCCACCGCTATCGCGGACTCGGGGCATCCGGGGAGCACGGAGGCGTGGGCGGCACGGCGCAGGACGACCTGCTCGGTGGGCGACACCGGTTCCGGTTCGTCCCCGCCGACGACGGACTCCAGCAGGTCGACGACGACGAAGTCGGCGAATCCCGCGACCGCCAGCTCGGCGAGCTCCTCCGCGGTCCGCGTCACGTCGAGGGTGCTCCCGATCCGGGCACTGGCCTCGTTGAGCACCTCCAGGCGCCGCCGGGCCCAGTACTGCTCGGTGGTGTCGATCACCAGCGCCGACAGGCCCTGGACCGAGCCGTCCAGGTCCTTGAGCGGGGTGAGATACACGGACCAGGCGTGCTCGTCGACCTCGCCCAGGCCCCGGCCCGGCGCCTGCTCGCTGTGGAGCGCCTCCCCGGTGCGCAGGACCTCGCGCTGGAGGCGGTCCATCTCCTTGTGGCTCGGCTGGATCTCGGTGAGGGTCCGGCCTTCCATCTCCTCGCTGGACAGGCCCATGGCCTGGCTCATCACTTCGTTGCAGGCCACGAACCGGGCGCGGTGGTCGTAGACGGCGACGGGCAGCGGAAGCTGTGCGAGCGTGCGGTCCCACAGCTCGGCCGCGTCGGCGGCACGTGGGCCGGAGGTGTAGGTCACGGTGGCATCGGTGACGAGCCAGAGCGATCCGGTTCCCCCGGTCGACAGCGGCGCTCCGCGCAGTCGTACGAGGATCCGGTCGCCGTCACGGTGACGCAGCGCCACCTCGCTCGTCCAGGGTTCGCCGGCGGCCAGCCGCCGAACGGCGGGCTGGGGGAGGTCTGCGGCGAGCAGGGCGGCGACCGGACGGCCGACGACGTCTTCGGCCGTGTGTCCCAACAGGGCCTGGGCACCGGAACTCCACGCCATGACGCACAGCCGGGCATCGATGACGACGGCGAAGTCCTCTGGTACTCCGGTGCCCCCTGCCGCACCGGAGCCGATGGACCGGTTGTCCATGGGACGACCCACTCTCGTTCCTGCCGTGACGACGATCCCGTCGGCACCACGCGTCACGGGCGGTGCCACCAGGATCGCTCCCCGACACGCTCGGCTCAACCGATGGCCAAAGTTTCTCTCCGATCACTTCAGGCGCCATCCACAACACCGTCGGCGAGGGCGCCGACGAAACCGCGGACTCGGTCCTTGTGGGCGACGAACGGGGCGGCCTAGATGCGTGCGACGGACCACCGCATGTCCTCCACCAGGTCGGGGAATGCCTCCGCCGCCCTGCCCGGCTTCGACGCCGGCGCCACACCTGCGGCGGAACTGCGTGACGTCCGGGCCTGCTTCGGCGGCGGCGACAAGCCCCGGCAGGGAACGGGCAGCGGGCGAAACCACTGACCGCTGTCGTCGCCCGCCGAACCGCTGAGCCGGAGCACGGACCACCGGGAGTCAGCCCGCGCTGATGGCGTTCGCCACCGTGGAGCATGCGACGCGGGCCACAGATCGCAGCTCGGAGTCAGGGGAGCCGACGCGGCTCAGGACGGCCAGCGATTGGTTGACGGCAACCACGAAGGTGGCCAGCTCGTCCAGCGATCGACCGTCGGCCGAAGAGCCCGCCAAGGACGTACGTACCCGCTGTTGCTGCGCGGAGATGAGGCTGCGCACGCGGGCGCCGCACTCCGCGCTCAGGGTCGACGACTGCGCGGCCGACTGGGCGACCAGGCACCCTGCGGGGACCGACGGATCCGCGATGCGATCCAGGGTGACGGCGAAGAACGCCTCGATCGAGCGGACCGGATCGTGCGGATGCGCGGCCAGTGCCTGTTCGAAACGCGTCCCGTAGAGGGCGGAGTAACGATCGAGGCACCGGGTGAACAGGGCTTCCTTGTTGCCGAAGGCACCGTAGAGCGAACCCCGGCCGAGACCGGTGGCGGCGCTCAAGGCGTCCAGCGAGGTGTCGGCATACCCACGCTCCCAGAACACCCGCATCGCCTGGTCGACCGCCGCGCCGACGTCGAACTGCTTCCGGCCCGACACGGTGCACCTCCCTGATCCACGCCGTTGTCGTGAGGCTAACAGCATCTTGGACCGACTGGTCAAACTATCTTTGACCGATCGATCCAAGATGCCTAGGGTGTGGAGGACCGTCCGGGGCGCGAGGGTCGTACGGTCCGCCTGCCGCGCGTCTGCGCCGGTCGAGCTCGCAGCGAAGGGGCACCATGCATCTGTCGTCCGCGCACCTCCCCACCCCCCAAGGACCCGGTTCGGCCTCCGGCGCGCCGGAGCTCCCGGACGGTTTCGCCGACCTCTTCACCAGCCGATACGTGGACACCGGCGAACTGCGTCTGCACGCCGTCACCGGCGGATCCGGCCCCGCCCTGCTGTTGCTGGCCGGCTGGCCGCAGACCTGGTACGCCTGGCGTTTCCTGATGCCCGCACTCGCCCGGGACTTTCACGTCGTCGCCGTCGATCCGCGTGGTGTCGGCCTGTCCGACAAGCCGCGAGACGGGTACGACACCGGCACTCTCGCCGGTGACCTGGTCACCCTCATGGATTCCCTCGGGCATCCGCGATTCGCCATGGTCGGCCATGACGTCGGCATGTGGACCGGCTATGCCCTGGCCGCGGACCATCCGGACCGGCTCGACCGCCTGGCCGTCGCCGAAGCGGCCATCCCCGGACTCTCGCCCTCCGCGCCCGTTCTGGGGACGCGTGAGACCAATGAGCGCCTGTGGCATTTCGCCTTCAACCGCCTGACAGACGTCAACGAGCAGTTGGTCCGCGGGCGGGAAGGGGTCTACTTCGGAAACCAGTTCGCCAAGAAGGCGGGGAAGCCGCTGCCCGAGCATGCCGTCCAGTACTACGTCGACGTGCTGGCCTCCGACCCGGAGGCCTTGCGCTGCAGTTTCGAGTTCTACCGCGCGCTGGACTCGACCATCGCGCAGAACGAGAAGCGCAGGACTCGGCCGCTCTCCCTGCCAGTGCTGGCGATCGGCGGGGAGCTGAGTCTGGGTGCGGCGGTCGGCGCCACGATGAGGCTGGGTGGGGCGGACGTGCAGACAGTGGTCCTGCCTGAGTGCGGCCACTACCCGGCTGAGGAAGCCCCCGAGCACATGTTGTCGGCGCTGAGCGCGTTCCTGGCCCCCTACCGAGAGGCGTGGCGCTCACACGTGTGACGGCGGCAGATCCGGTCACGGACGATCCGGCGGCTCCGAGGCGACGTGTGTCTCAAGGAGCGGTTCGAGCTGGGCGGCCCACTCCGGGTGCAGGGCGGCCTTCTTCTCGTGCAGCGCCATGATCTCGCCGGCCAGCTCCGGGGCCATGTCGTCGGACAGGTCGGGGCCGATGGCGATCTTGGCCAGATGCGGGAGGATCTCGGGATCTCCCGCCAGGTGAACCGGGTCGTGCATGTATCGCTCGAGGGCCGCCAGGTCCTCGATGCCCACGCAGTAGGCGTGGGTGAGGCCATCGGCGGGATCGCCCAAACTCTGCCCGACGGTGGCGAACGAGACCGACTCGACGGACGCCGTTTTCCGCATCAGCGCGAGCACTTGAGCCTTCTGCTGCTCGGTCGTCCCGTCCTTGAAGGCGAAGCGCAACATGTGAACGATCATGGTTTTCCGCCCCTTGATTGAACTCGTCGGTTCAGTCAATCTGCCTTATCGGTAACGAAGTTAGAATGAACCCATGGGTTCAGCAGCGTCAAGCGGGGGCAGCGGCGCCCTGCACGGGCGGATCGACAAGAGACAGGCCATCCTGGACGCCGCGTTCACGGTCTTCGCACGGCGTGGATACGCACAGGCCTGCGTCCAGGAGATCGCGGAAGAGGCACGGGTCGCCAAACCGACCGTCTACAGCCACCTGAACGACAAGGAGACCCTCTTCCGCCACACCATCGAGGCAGCGGCCGACACTCTGATGGCGGAGAACCTCGCGGTCGTCGAGCGACTGCGCGAGCGGGCCCCGGACGACGACCTGCGTGGGTCACTCACCGACCTGGCTCAACGGCTGCTGCGGATCTGCTGCGGTGAACGCGCCCGCGCACTGCGCTGGTTGACCTACGCCCAGGTGGCACGATTCCCCGACCTGATCGAGACCGTGCAGGAGCGCACCGCGCATCGTCCCCGCGCAGCGCTCGCCGATCGGCTGGCCCGCCTCGCGCTCGCCGGCCATCTGCGCCCCTGCGACCCGGAACAGGCCGCCGAACACTTCTTCGCCCTGCTCACCGGCCCTTTGGAGTCCCGCTCCCGGCTGGGTACCCGTCGCGTCCCCGCGGCCGAGCTCCGCGTCATCGCGGACGCGGGTGTGGACACCTTTCTGCGTGCGTACGGGAGTGACTGAGCGGCGGTCGGGATCCTCGTCGCGACGAGAGCTGTTTGCGGCCTTCCTCCCGCCCGTCGGCCCCCTTACCGCCGTAGGCACAGGCACTCGCGCGCTGCCGTCCGCGTCCGCCCACGGACGTTTTTGGGCTCAGTCGGCGGCGGTCACACGGGGCCGGACGGTGGTGTCCTGAACGACGACCAGGGCGGTCACGAGCGCGGCGAGGAGGCCCAGGGCGACGAGAGAGGGGACGAAGGTGACGGCGGGTCCTGCGACGAGGCAGACCACTCCGCCGGCGAGGAGGAGCGGCGAACGGTGGCTCGTGGTGCGCAGGAGCAGGGCGGCCGAGGCGAGGACGAACAGGCCGACGCCGCCGGGCAGGGCCCAGGCAACGACTCCGTGGAGGGGCTCCGTCAGGTCGTAGTGGCCGGTATCGGCGATCTGCGTGAGGGTCTTCTTCATGCCGAGGGCGGTGATGACGATGCCGGCCACCAGGGGGAGGTGGAGGAAGGTGTACGCGTCACGGGCCAGCCGGGTGCGGTCGTCGCCGGTGGCGGTGGTCAGCCGATGCTCGACCGTCTCGGCGAGTTGACGGAAGTACAGGCGCCACAGCCCTACGGAAACGAGCAGCCCCAGGACGGCACCGGCCAGGACCGGGGTGCTCAGCGCGAAGCCGGAGACACCGACGCCGATGGCGACGATCGACTCGCCGAGGGCGATGATGACGATCAGGCCGTGGCGTTCGGCGAAATGGCCGGGTGAGGCGACCCGCCAGCCCGATTTTCCGGTGAGGAAGATGCCCAGGTAGTCGATGAGCACGGCGGCGAGCCAGATCAGGATCTGGGTGGTGCCGGTGAACGCCGCACCGATGAGGAGCAGGGCGAACGGCGGGGTCACCGAGAGCAGGGCGGTGCGGCGCAGGACACGGCGCAGTGCCTGATCGGTGGGGTCGGACAGCCAGTACGTGACCAGGTGAAGGACGCGGACGGCGCCGTAGCACAGGACGAAGACCAAGGGGGCGGGAAGTCCGCCGGGCGCGTCGTCGTAGATCTCGGGCACGGCCAGCGACACGATCAGGACAACGGCCATGACGGACACCAGCACGGTGAACATCGCACCGGAGTCGGCCCGTACGACGTTCCCCAGCCAGGCGAAACAGCACCAGCACCACCACAGCAGCGCCAGCGCGACCATCCCGCCGAGCAGCCGCAACCCGCTCGGGTCGGCCGCCATCAGTGCGGTGACCTGAGTGATCGCATACACGAACACCAAGTCGAAGAAGAGCTCGGCCGGTGTCACCCGGTGGCCGCCCTCGGTCGCGACCAGCCGCGACCCCTCGCCATTCGTTACCACAACTCCCCCTCCGGGGCGCCCCATCGCCCACCGGCGGAACGATAACCCACTGGCTGTGGCCAAAGATGATCGTTACTGGGTACGGGAGTTCGCTTCCCGCGGACACAACGGAAGAGGGAAGTGATCTTCCGTTTCGGGCGGCCGAGCCCGGCGCCGTGTCGCTACGCGCCGGCGAAGGAGCCGCTCCGTGCGACGTGACCGCCGATCGCCGTTCCGACCAGCCGCCTCTCGAAGGACCGCAGTATCCGTTCGAGATCCGTCGCGTCGAACGATGTCGCATCCGTCCCGAGACTGATTCCGGCCGTTTCGGACATGTCCCACACGACGAAGCAGAGCTTTCCGGCGTACGTGTCGACGCTTTTGGGGAAGCGGCCGTACCGGCTGGACGCCAGGGCTCGCTCGAAGTCCTGCTGCGCCCTGTCCACACGGGCCCGGATCAGTGTGCGGGGCGCGATGGGGCGGATGTTGACCACGTACGGGTTGTCCGCGGAGCGGCCCAGTTCGTCGGACGCCTCGTCCAGGGATCTGGCGTAGCGCTCGGGTTCTCGCAGGCTGACGGAGGAGGAGCTGACGAGTGCCGCGTCGACGGCACGACACAGCGCCGGGAACCGTTCACTGCCCAGGGACGTGTCGACCGGGACCAGGGCCCGGCCGGCGACATGGGCCACCGCCTCGCGGGCGAAGGTGGTCTGCCGGTTGGCCATCACGGTGTTGAACACGCATTTCGCGATGCCGAGGTGCTCGGCGAGCACGCAGGCGTATGCGGCTTGCAGGACGGCGGCCACGGATGTCCGGTACTGCTTCGCCAGACCGGCTGCCGCGAGCGCGACCGCCGCCGAGTCGAGGCACACGAAGTTGTACAGGGCGCCCCTGTGGCTCCCGGGAACCAGGAGTTCGGGCATGGCGGACTGGCGGAGCATGGCCCGGTCGTGGGCGTCGACACGATGAGCGTGCCGCAGCCCCGAGGGACTGCCTTCGAAGCTCGCGATCTGCCGCGGCTGCCACCCCGTACCGAGGTCGGCGCCCGGATCGGCGGCCAGTCGGGCCAGGCGTTCGGCCACGATCCGGGCGGCGGTCGTGTCCGCCGAGAAGTGGTGCAACGACAGCGCGAGGTGCAGGGGTCTGCCGTCCACGGTGACGACGACGGCCCGTAACGGCAGGTCGTCCGGGCCGAATCCGGGCTCGGCCAGTCGGAGGGTGAGAGCGCTCAGCTCGTCGCTCGTCGCCGGGCCGTCGGAGGTGTACTCGTCGACCTGGAGCACGCCGGAGGCCACGACGACGGCGCGAGGGCGCCCGTCGGCGTCACGCGGGTACAGCGTGCGCAGCGCCTCGAAGTGCGCCATGACCGCGGCGAAGGCATGCAGCACCGCGGCCATGTCGGGTGCGCCGTCGAGCGCCCGCGCCATCCGTTGGTTCCTGTTGCGGGGGCCGTGGAGATGGGGGTGGCATCCCTCGCGTGCATGGGCCTTCTGCGACCAGGTCAGTTCATGCTCTCCGGCGGTGCCGGCGACGAAGACGACGTCGTGGCGTGCGATCTGTCGCATGTCCGCCCGGCCTCCTCCGGTACGTCGGCGGCCCCTGCCCCGCAGGACGAGATGCAGATCGTGCACCCCGGAGCCTCGATCGCCGGTCAGGTAGTCGAAGCGCTTCGACGTTGGCATGACGCTGGGTTGTGTGTCAATTGCAGGCCGCTCAGCCGCCGCCGGTCGTCTTCCCCGTGACTGCGATTCCCCTGGGAGAGCCTGCCTGGAAAACCGACTTGCCCGAGGTGAAGCCGTATGAAGGGCGGGGACCGCCCTCGCCCTCGGTCATGCCTGTTACCGAAAAGTGACCTGAACGGCCCGTTGTCGCCCGGGAAACACAGCCTTAGTGTCACCGAAACGTCGAAGCGCATCGACAAGGACTGCTTCGACCCTCCCGACTTGGCGCCATCCCATCTCCGTCATCCACGGGCTCACATCGGCCCGTGGCCCGCACGGGCTGACCCGTGCCGCCCGCTCGCGGCGGCGCCCTGTCAGGGCTGACCCCGTCCACCCACCCGCCTGCGACCCCATCGGAGCCGACGGGACCGCTGCTTGTGCGCAGCCCCGTACGGACCCGCACCCGAAAGGCAAGGACCCGTCATGAGTGATGCCCAGGACCTCTCCCGGCGAGGGCTGCTGGCCGCCGGCGCGGCCGCAGCCGCGCTCCCTGTGCTCGCCCCCGCCACTGCCTCAGCCGCGTCGGCCCCCGCGGCCGGGAAGGCCCGACGCGTGCCCTATACCTTCCGCAACGCGGAGATAGTCGGCGGCGGCTTCGTCACGGGCATTGTCTTCAACCAGTCCGAACCCGGACTGGTGTACGCCCGTACCGACATCGGCGGCGCCTACCGCCTCGACAAGGCGACTCGGCGGTGGATCCCCCTCACCGACTGGATCGGCTGGGACGAGTACGGACACACCGGCATCATCAGCATCGCCACCGACGAGGTCGACCCCGACCGCGTCTACCTGGCGGCGGGCACCTACACGATGCCCGAATGGGACCCGAGCATGGCGGCGATCCTGCGCTCGACCGACCGCGGCCGCACCTGGAAGACCACCCCCCTGCCGTTCCGGCTGGGCGGCAACATGCCCGGCCGAGGCATCGGCGAGCGGCTGGTGATCGACCCCCACCGCAACAGGATTCTCTACCTCGGAGTGCGCGGGGGCCACGGGCTGTGGCGCAGTACCGACCACGGCAAGAGCTTCGCGAAGGTGACCAGCTTCCCCAACCCGGGCAACTTCGTCATCGACCCCACCGACCCCGACGGCTACAACGGTGACAACCTGGGCGTGCTGCAAGTCGTCTTCGACAAGCGCACCGGCAGAGCGGGCAGAGCCACCCGGACCCTCTACGTCACCGTCGCCGACAAGGACAACATCCTGTACCGGTCGACCGACGCGGGCACGACCTGGGAACGCGTACCCGGGCAGCCCACCGGCTTCATCCCGCACCACGCGGTCTTCGACCACGTCGGCGGCTACCTGTACCTGGCGACCAGCGACACCGCAGGACCCTACGACGGTTCCAAGGGCGACGTGTGGAAGCTGGACACCGCCACCGACACCTGGACCCGTATCAGCCCGGTCCCGTCCACCAGCGACGACAACCAGTACGGCTACAGCGGCCTGACCATCGACCGGCAGAACCCGGCCACCCTGATGGTGTCCACCCAGGTCAAGTGGTACCCCGACTGCCTCCTGTTCCGCTCCACCGACGGCGGCACGAGCTGGACCCCCGCGTGGGAGGCGGGCCCGAACTCCGAGCGCACCCTGCGCTACGACATCGACATCTCCGCTGCCCCCTGGCTGACCTGGAACGCCTCGCCGTCGCTGCCGGAGATGACCCCCAAGCTGGGCTGGATGATGGAGTGCGTCCAGATCGACCCCTTCGACTCCGACCACTTCATGTACGGCACCGGAGCGACGATCTACGGCGCCGACAACCTGACCGACTGGGACAGCGGCGGCACGGTGCACCTGTCCGTACGCGCCCAGGGGCTGGAGGAAACCGCCGTCCTGGCACTGGTCAGCCCGTCCGTCGGCACGGCGCACCTCTTCTCCGGCGTCGGCGATGTCGGCGGCTTCCGGCACACGGATTTCCGCAAAGCGCCGAAGATGTACGACAGCCCGACCTTCGGCGGCACCCCGGCCCTGGACTACGCGGAGCTGGCGCCCCACACCCTCGTGCGCGTCGGCCACCCCACCAGCGGCTGGACCCAGCACTTCGCCGTCTCCACCGACAGCGGCGCCACCTGGAAGCCGTCGGGCAGTGAGCCGTCCGGCGTCACCGGGCCCGGAGTCGAGGACCAGGCCGTCGCCATCAGCGCCGACGGCAGACGCATCGTCTGGTCACCGGCCGGCGCGCCGGTCAGCTGGTCCGACGACCACGGAGCGACCTGGACGGCTTCGAAGGGGTTGCCGGCCGGGGCCCCCGTACGCTCCGACCGGGTGAACCCGGCGAAGTTCTACGCCTACGACTCCGGCGTCTTTTACCTCAGCACGGACGGCGGCATGACCTTCAAGGCCACGGCGGCGACCGGTCTGCCCATCGCGGGCAATGTCCGGTTCAAGCCGGTACCGGGTCACGAGGGCGACATCTGGCTGGCCGGCGGCACCACCAAGCCCGCCACCCCCACGCCGTACGGGCTGTGGCGGTCGACCGACTCCGGTACGTCCTTCACCAGGTTCGAGGCGGTGGACCAGGGCGACGTCGTCGGATTCGGCAAGGCCGCACCCGGCGCCAAGTACCCCGCCGTCTACACCAGCTCCAAGATCCATGGAGTGCGCGGCATCTTCCGTTCCGACGACGCGGGCCGGACCTGGGTCCGCATCAACGACGACCGCCACCAGTACGCCTGGACCGGCAACACCATGACCGGAGATCCCCGGGTCTACGGCCGCATCTACTTCGGGACCAACGGACGCGGAGTCATCTACGGTGACCCGGGCCAGGTCTGACCTCAGGTCACCGCGCTCCGCTCCCACGGTCCCGAAGAGGAGACCGAGGTGGCCCTGCCACCAGAGCAGGACGACCGTCTCCTCTCCTGTGTGATCCCCCCACTCAGCACACATTCCGGAGGGCTGATGAAAATCCGTATCGGCTGGGCCGCGCTGCTCGCGGCGCTGGCTCTCGTCTTCACCCTGCCGAACTCGGCGGTGGCAGCGTCACAGACGTACTGGTTCAAGTACTACGCGACCGGCGGCAACGCCTCGACGTGGTACAGCGACGACAACAACTGGGGAGTGAACTCCTCGACCGGCACCGGCTTCGTCGCCATGGTCAACGGCAAGGACTGGGGCTGGTCGTCCCCGGTGACCACACTTCCCAAGAAGATCCGCGACGTCAGCCCCAACAACACCTCGTGGTTCAGCCAGTCGGCATACCCGAAGTCCGGCTCGTACTACGACGCCGCGTACGACATCTTCATCGACCCCTACCCCGCGCCGGCCGACCGCAACTCCCTGACCGAGATCATGATCTGGCTCAACTGGTCCAACACCAAGCCGCTGGCCGACCACTACGACGCGAACGGCAACGCGGTCCCGGCCGCGACCAACGTCAGCCTGGGCGGCCGCAGTTGGGACATCTACGAGTACACCTGGAGCAACGGCGGCCACACCCTCAGCTTCCTGGACAGGGGCAAGTCCGGCTGGTGGTCCGGCAGTCTCACGCCGTTCTTCAACTACGGCCAGAACAGGGGTTTCTACACCGGCGACCACTATCTCAACAGCGTCATGGCCGGCTGGGAGTTCGGGCCGGGTGACTACACCGCGCACTCCTGGGGTGCCGTGGGCTTCTGACGCCGCCGCGAGTGGGGGCGCCTGGTGTCTCAGACGCCGTGGGCCCCCTCCGTGCTGTATCGGGCAAGCATGGTCAGCACTGCCTGGTCGACCGCGTTGGTGTTGGCGGCGTCGTCAGGCTCCCAGTGGGCGAGCAGCATCCGCGGCCAGAACACGAAGTTGGAGATCATCCCGAGGAATTGGGTCGCCGCCGTCTCCGCATCGTCGAGCCGGGCTGTACCTGCGGAGTTCTCCGCTTCGAGGTAGCGGCGGACCGATTCGAAGTAGGGCATCTTGCCGAGCTTGAACTGGGTCTCGCCGAGCTCGGGGAAGCGCGGTACCTCGGCGATGACGATGCGGAAGAGGGCGGCCATGCCGGGCTGGGTGAGAAGGTCCACGTATCGGCGTCCGATGGTCTCAAGTCCTGCGCGGAGGTTCCCGGGCCGGGGGAGGGGCGCCTCCTGCTCGTCGACCTTCCAGTACTCGGTGACGATCGCCTCGAACAGGGCCGCCTTGGTGGCGAACTGCTTGAACAGAGTCGCCCTCGACACTCCGGCGGCCTCCGCGATGCGGGCCAGTGAGGTGCCGTCGTAGCCGAAGTCCAGGAACAGCTTCGTCGCTGCCTCGATGATGGACGTCCGCTTCTGCGCTGTCACGCGCCGGTGGTATTCCGAAGGCTGTGCCGTCATGCCACCAGTATGCCCTGCGCTACGAGGTGAGTCACTTGACTCACTACTCATCCTGCTCCTACCTTGAGTGAAGAGGCGAGTCACTCGACTCACCATTATGCGAGCCTGGAGGAAGCATCATGGAACGCTTTGCGGGCCAGACCGTCATCGTCACCGGTGGCAGTGGAGGTATGGGCAGCAGCCATGTGCGGGGCTACCACGCCGAGGGGGCGAACGTCGTCATCGCCGGCCGCGACGACGACGCCGGTCGCGGACTCGTTGCTCAGCTCGGTCGGCGTGCTCTGTCCGTTCACCTGGATGTCGCCAGCGAGGACGACTGGGCGGCACTGGTGCGAGACGTCGAAGGCCACTTCGGGCCGGTCACCATCCTGGTGAACAACGCGGGAGTCCAGAACCCGGCGGCCCCTATCGAGCACACCGAACTCCGCACCTGGGAGCACACCTTCAGCGTCAACGTCACCGGCCAGTTCCTTGGCATCAGGGCCGTGGCTCCGTCGATGCGCAGGGGCGGTGGCGGAACCATCGTCAACATCGCCTCGACCATGGCCCACGTCGGTACGGCCTTCTACGCCCCCTACACCGCCAGTAAGTGGGCCGTGCGCGGGCTGACCAAGACGGCCGCGCTGGAGCTGGGGCGGGACAACATCCGGGTCAACTCCATCCATCCCGGCGTCGTCTCCACACCGCTGATCAACGAACCCACCGTGGCAGGCCAGCCGGCCATCGCCGACTTCTACTCGCCCGATCCCTTCGCCATCCCCCGCCTCGCCGAACCCTCTGACATCACACGCCTGCTGCTCTTCATCACCTCCCAGGAGGCATCCTTCGCCACGGGTTCGGAATTCGTCCTGGACGGGGGCTGCTGCTCGGCCCTGCACTCCAGCCCGATGCCGACATCGCAGCTTGAGCCGGCATGTGCAGTACGGAGCGTGCAGTTGGAGGAGGTCAGTTGAAGGCATCGGTCATGCAGTCCACTCGGCAGTCGGCGGCCTCGTAGCGCTGGCGGAGGGCGGCGGCTGCCTCCTCGCGCTCGACGAAGAGGTGTCCGTAGTGCCGGCACGCCACCCTGGTCACGTCTTCGACGGTGACGATGGCGGGTTCGTCGCGTGCGGCCCGGCGGCGTGCTTCGGCGATCGCCATGTCCGCAGAACGCAGCAGGTTTCTGGAACGGTCTCGCATCGCGGCCGCCTGGGCCCGTTTCGTAGAGAGGGGGCGCAAGGCACCTCCCTGCCAGACGAAGCCGGCGGCGACAAGGACGAGACCGAGCGCTATGAACAGCAGTCCGCCGAGGTCGTGAAGCATCCGCCCAGTCTTCACCACGCGCGTGGTGATCGTCATGCCCGTTGGCCACGCGGTTGCCGCGCCGCTCCCCGGCGCCGATCAGAGCAATCGTTGCTCCGGCCTGTTGCTACGGCGCCAGGACCGGAGCCGACGGCGCGGTGGCGAGGTTCAGCGGACGGTGAAACCTGCCGCTTTGGTGTCCAGGGTCGTGGTGCCGTCGGTGGCCGTGGCGAGGGCGGCGACGCGCCAGGAACCGTGCGGGGAGGACGCTGCGTCGGCGGCGGTCACCCGGGTGGTGTAGACGCAGCGCACGGTGTCGTTGTCGACGGCCTTGCAGAGGGCCTGCTCCGCCGCGGCCATCTCCTTGGCGGTCGGCTCCTTCTCGGCGAGAGAGGAACTCGCCGGATAGGCCAGCACCTTCAGGCTCTTGACACCGGGGGACGCGGTGACCTCGGTGCTGAAGCTGAGCGAGCCGTCCTGATCGCCGTGAGGGGCGGTGTAGTGGGCGGTGCTGTGGGCCAGGGCGGGGGGCTGGTCCCCGGCGTGGGCGAGGGCGAAGGCTCCGGCGCCGCCGAGGACGACGACACCGGCGGCGAGGGACAGGGCGACACGACGGGACATGAGGGTTCTCCGTAACTGGTTGCGGTGGTGCGGCGGCGCCGCTGCACCGATACTCGCCGTGCCGGGACGCTCCGGACGTGAGCACGGATACTCAACTCGGCCTGGGTAGTTGTGGCCCCTGCGCTCCGCCACCACGACGACCGAGGCGTACGCGGCACTCCCGCCGCGTTCTCCCCATGCTTGGCCGCCACCCCAGCCCCGCTCGTCGCTGATGCAGACCGCATGTGCGGGATTCACGGTGCTCAACGGACCCGGTTCATGGAACCAAGAAGGTGCCGGGCACACTCTGCGTGTTGTAGTCCCTTCGACACGAGGATGCGCCACACATGATCACGCTCACCAAGGAAGACGGTCCGGCTGACCTGGACGGAGTGACCCACCTGTCCATCGGCGTCTCCTGGGACCCCACCGCCGGCAGCAGCGGCGGAGTCCTGGGCAAGTTGCGCCGCAACAGCGGCACCGACCTCGACCTGATCGCCATCGCGCTCCAGGGCGGGGACCCGGTGCGCCTCGCGGGCCTCGATTCGCTCGACCCCATGGGCAACGGCTCGCTGGTCCACAGCGGCGACAACCAGACCGGGCGCGGAGACGGTGACGACGAGACGGTGACCGTCGAGTTCGCCCGGGTCCCGCCCAACATCACGTCGATCGTGTTCGTCGCCGCCGCGTACAAGAAGGGCAGTTCCTTCCAGAAGGCGCGCAACATCAGCTTCAAGGTCTACGACGCGACCGGCGGCACCTCCCAGCAGGTCGCCGATATCTGGCCGAGCCTGCTCAGCCAGGACAACGGCTGCGCCGTGGCCAAGGCGGTACGTGTCGGCGGGAGTTGGAAGCTCGAAGTGATCAACACGACGGGCAAGATCAAGCAGGGCGACGAGCACGCCCTCATGCGCTTCGCTGTCAGCAAGTAGGACGTCACCGAGACGCGGGGGATGGTTGTGAGTCAGGTGCTCTATGGGGAGCGGTCGTGGAATCCGCTGGCCCGAACAGTGGAGTTGACCCCGGACCAGCTGCGGAGAGGGGGCAGGACCACACCCTTGAGTGAGCTGAACCTCGCTGCCATGGCGGAGGCGTTCCAGCGCGGGTGCTGGCTCGGCGGCGGAGGGGCGGAGCGCCCGCTGGAGCGACTGCCGGAGGAGACGGGGGTGGTGCCGGTGACCCGCGTCACAGGCACCACTACGCCTGTCAGAGCACGTCAGGCGGCCGAGTTCGCCCATGCGCTGGGGGAGTTGGCGGTTCGGCAGTGCGGTGGGCCCGATCAGGTGGCGGCCCTGGGGGCCCAGGCCCGGTCCGAGGGAGTGCCGTTGTGGATCGCGCGGCGGTTCGCGACCGGCCCCGCCGGGCCGATCACCGTCGCGGTCGACCGGCGCCTGGTGCGCGTGGACGTGTGGGGGCCGCACGCTCCCGTCGTACGGATCCGGGCGCCCCAGGGTTTCGTCGGTGACACCTCCGATCCGTCCAAGGGGCTGCGCCTGACGGTCGGCGACACCACGGCCCGGCTCGGGCTGACGAAGAAGCTCCGCAAGTCCAAGTGCCTGGTGGAGGTGACGCTGTCCGGGCAGCACTGGGTGTTGCGGCGGGAGAACGCGGTGAGTTCATGGCTGCTGCGTGACGAACGGCGGGTCGCCCTGCTGGAGCGGCCCCGGCGGCGACCGGTGCCCGAGCCGGACTCGGTACTGCTGCCGCTGTCCCCGGTGCGGTACGTGAGCTCCGACCCGCTGGATGCGGTCATGGCACAGGTCTTCGCCGTGTCCTTCGGCCTCGGGGACGGGACGGGCCTCGCGCGATTCCGGGCGGAGCGGCGCCCGGTGACGGGGGGTGAGCCGATCGCCGCCGACGACGACTGGGACCGCGCCTGGTTCAGCAACCTCGGCACGGGCAGCGACGACAACGACTCCGGCGGCGGTGACGGTTGGGGTTCGGACGGCGGTGACGGGGGCGATGGCGGGGGTGACGGCGGAGGCGACTAGGCCGCCCCGTTCGAGACGCCGGTTGTCGACCTGATGCATCGTCCAACGCGTTCTCTCAGGTGATCATCGCGGGACAAGCCTCAGTCGAGTGGTGACTCGTCGGCGAGCTGATTGTTGCGGTCGATCTCCGGCATGTGCGTTTCGGCCCAGTCCCGCAGAGCGGAGAGCGGGTCTTCGAGGGACAGGCCGAGCGCCGTGAGCCGGTAGTGGACGGCGGGCGGCACGGTGGGCTCCACGCGGCGGGCGACCAGACCGTCGCGAACCAGGCTCTGCAGGGTGACGGAGAGCATCTTCTGTGAGATGCCCGGGATCCGGCGCCGCAGTTCCGCGAAACGCAGCTCGCCCGGCGCCTCCTCGGCCAGCAATTTGACCGCCATCGACGTCCACTTGGTGCCGATGCGGTCGAGCAACTGGCGCGTCGGGCAACGCGGATCCATCAGGTCGCCGCGCTCACCGGGCCTTGACCTGGTCACCTGGGGCTCACCACCTGAAGGGAAAGTGCCGTCTTGGGGGGATCAGGCTAGTTCCCTAACGTGACCTTGTCACCGTTCCACACCACCCCTTAGGAGAGCCCCGCCATGCCTGAGCTGCGACGCATCCCGGTCAACGGTGTCGAGCTGAACGTCGCCCTCGCCGGGGCGGGCCCGGCTGTCCTGCTGCTGCACGGCTTCCCGCACACCTGGGAGCTGTGGACGGACGTCATGGCCGATCTGGCCGCCCGCCACCGGGTCATCGCGCCGGACCTGCGCGGATTCGGCGCGAGCGGCCGGGCTGCCTCCGGGTACGACGCGGGCACCCTGGCCGAGGATGCCGCGGCGCTGCTCACCGCACTCGACATCTCCTCGGCCGCGGTGGTGGGCATCGACGCCGGTACGGCGCCTGCCTTCCTCCTCGCCCTGCGCCGGCCCGGTCTCGTGCGGCGCCTGGTCGTCATGGAGGCCGTGCTGGGCGGGCTGCCCGGCGCCGAGGACTTCCTCGCCGACGGGCCGCCGTGGTGGTTCGGCTTCCACTCCGCCGAACCCGACCTCGCCGAGACCGTCCTCGAGGGACACGAGGCCGCCTACATCGACTGGTTCCTGCGCGCCGGCACGCTCGGCGACGGGGTGCCCCGCGCTGTCCGCGACGCCTTCGTCCGCGCGTACACCGGCCGCCAGGCGTTGAGCTGCGCGTTCTCGTACTACCGGGCCCTGCCCGAGAGCGCGGCGCAGATCGAGCGAGCGGTCGCCACTGCCCGCCTGACGGTGCCGACCATGGCGCTGGGCGCCCGGCCTGTCGGTACGGCGCTGGAACGCCAACTCCGTCCGATCACCGACGATCTGACCGGGCATGTCATCGAGGACTGCGGCCACATCATCCCGCTGCACCGGCCGCGTGCCCTGCTCGCACTGCTGCGCCCGTTCCTGGGAGGCGAAGACGCGCGAGCGGCCTGACCGGGGCCCGGCGCCGGATCCTCATCGGCGGGAGAGGTTGACCTTCACGCATGGGTCAAGGCCTAGCGTCGGCGATATGAAGTCCTCTGCGAAGAACGGTTCGTTGCTCGCCCTGTCCAGCTCGCCCAGCACGGGTTTGGAGGTCCGCCTCGCCGCACGGCCTGTTGGGCTCCCGAACCTGGACCATTTCGACGTCGTCGAGGTCGACGTCCCAGCCCCCGCACCGGGCGAGGTGCGGGTTCGTAACCTGTTCATGTCACTCGATCCCGGCATGCTCATGCTGATCGCGGGCGGGTCCTCGCTGCCGATGCCACGCTATGAGGTGGGCGAGGTGATGTACGGGGACGCGCTCGGCGAGGTGGTCTCCTCGGCAGACCCGTCGCTGAGCGAGGGAGACCTGGTGGTGCATCGGTTCGGCTGGCGCGAGTACGCCGTGGCCGAGGCGAGTGCGTTCCGCCGTGTGGACAAGGCCGCTTACCCCAGTCCGTCCATGCACCTGGGGTTCGGGCCGGTCGCCTACATAGGGCTCATGGACGCGGCAGGGCTGCAACCCGGCGACACCGTTTTCGTCTCCAGCGCGGCTGGAGCGACGGGGAGCATGGCGGGTCAGATCGCTCGGCTCAAGGGAGCGCGCCGGGTGATCGGAAGCGCCGGCTCTGCTGACAAGGTTGCCCACCTGACCGGGAAGCTCGGGTTCGATGCGGCCTTCGACTACCACGACGGCCCGGTGCTCGACCGGCTGCGCGAAGCGGCCCCGGAGGGCATCGACGTCTACTTCGACAACGTGGGAGGCGAGCAACTGCGCGCCGCCATCGAGGTCATGAACGTGCACGGCCGTGTTGCCGTCTGCGGAGCCCTCAACCGGCAGAGCACCGCTCGCCCCGACGAGGGCCCCGGTGACCTGCTGAATGTCCTCGGCAAACGCCTGACCATCCGCGGCTTCACCCTGTGGGACCACCTCGACCGGGCCGCGGAGTTCGGCGAACAGTTCCGCGACTGGCTGCGCGAGGGATCCATCGTCTACGACGAGACAGTGATCAGCGGGCTGGAGAGTGCACCCGAGGCACTCCTCGACCTCGTCCGCGGCCGGCACACCGGGAAGACCGTGGTCCGGCTCGGGAGTTGACCACAAGGCCTACGCCATGCCTGACAATCACCCCGGAGGTGGCCGCGTGTTGATCGGTGAACTTGCCGCACAGACAGGGACCACGACCCGTGCCCTGCGCTACTACGAGGAGCAGGGCCTGCTGGAGTCCGACCGGGCGCCGTCGGGCTACCGCGTCTACGGCCCGCATGCGGTGACCAGGGTCCGAAACGTCCGCGACCTGCTTGCCTCCGGGTTCACCGTGGAGAACGTCAAGTCCTTCGTGCGCTACCTCGACACCGATCTGCCAGAGGTCTTCGAGTACTCGCCGTTGTGTGCCGACGGCTACGGCATCGGCACACAACGGGTGGCTGAACTGGAGGAGAAGATCGCAGCATTGACACGGCTGCGCGACACCCTCGTTCACCGGATGCCCTGGTTGGCGACGCCCAGTGAGATGCCGCAGAAAGGAGCCGCCTGAACCGGCAAGCCCAGAAGAACGAAGCCCCAGCGCCCGTGCAACGTTCCGGGAAGCCATCGGACGGGCACGCCACTGCGGGAGCAGACCGTCGGCGAATGCCTGCGCCACCGCCGCAGAAGCGACCTGCCGCGCCAGCCCGCGGCCTCTTTCCCCCGGCGCAGTGAGCACGCACATATGGGCGGCTGCCGCGGGCCAGGCTTGATACCCCGCCGCAGCCACCACGTCCGCGCCCCCGCGCACGACGAACGCGGCGGAGGTGATGCCGTCCATCCCGCTCTCACCGGCGTCCTCGGACGACACCGACTTCACCAACGCCATCAAGTCCTGATGCCCGGGGGCGAGCCGTTCAACGGACCGGCTCGCCGGCACCGGGCGGAAACCCGCACGTGACGCATATCCCAAGACTGCCGGCCCCAGCATCTCGGTCACCGCAGCACGGCCGGAACCGCTTCTGAAGAAGTCAGTGAGCCGGTCGGTATCCCGGCCAGAATCCGACGCAGAACCTCTGCCTCCCTGTCGGTCGGCGTCGTGACGAGCGCCGACTCGCCCAGCACCACCATCCCAGCCCACGACGGCGGAGCGATCTGCGAGGCGGCCGAGGTGACCACGCTCAAGCCCCCCCCGCCAGGGGAAACGACACCGGCGCGGCAGCCAACGTCTCCCAGACGCCCTGAGCCTGCTTGAGCAACGGATCAGCAGCCATCAGCCGATCCTGCCACCCGAGGTCACAGACGCCGAGGGATTCCGCTGCGGGGGCCGGCAGCGGTCTCGTGGGGCATGCCGCTCACGAGGTCCTGCTGGAGGTCCTCGTGCAGGTGGATGATCTGCCACCCGCAGCCAGTACCGGGCCGGGGCGAGGTGCCCGAAGACGTCGACGGGTCTCACCGTGGGCTTCGAGATCGGTTTCCCGGGGGCCCGCTTCGGTGGACGGGCGCTGGTCTCGTACGTCGTCCCGGTGATCACCGCCCACACTGCCGCGAGGTCGGCGGGGGATCCGCCGCGGCGCGCGCCACCGGTCGGGGACGGGACGGCACCGTGCATGTGCGTTGGCAGGGCGGGCCGAAATGGAGTGCGGCATCTCCTGACGTTGTGTCATGTCAGGTGCTCTGGGTGGGAGTTGCCTCGACGCCATGTTCGTCGCCCCTGGCGGTGTTACCGTCGCGCCATGTCCAAGATCGAGATTGACGCGATAACCGCCGAGTTCTTCGGGGCCTTCAACAATCGCGGCGGCAAGGCCGCGGACGTGGCCCGGATCCGCCGGCTGGTCATTCCGGGTGGGGTGATCGTGCTGACCGGCCCGAAGTACACGGTCTACACCGTGGACGAGTTCATAGAGCCACGCGAACGCCTGCTGGCCGACGGCCGGTTGGTCGAGTTCTCGGAGTGGGAGACCTCCGAGCGAACCGAGATCGCGGGCGACATCGCGTCGCGCTTCGGCGAGTACCGGAAGGCCGGCATCCTGGACGGCGAGCCGTTCGAGGGTGGCGGGACCAAGACCATCCAGTTCGTCCGCACCCCGGAGGGCTGGCGGATCACGGCGTTCTCCTGGTACGACCAGCCCTGAGGGGCACGGGCCGCGGCGGTCCGAGCGCGTGACACCCCGCTGACACGCCGAAGAGATCAACGATGCGCCCCGAGTGAGAACCGCAGCCTCCGATTCGATGCAGTTCGAATACTTCGACGCGCTGTCGCAGAGGTGACAGGGCGAACCGCGGCTCGGACTGTCGGGCCGACGGTAGCTGTCATGAGCCGGCGACCGGCCGGCCGGATCCACGAGTTCAGGGGGAGCATGCCGCTGGCATTTGGAGAGCACCCAAGCCAGAAGCGGCGCACATGGGTTCGTGGCGTCGTGGCCGCCGCAGTGGGCCTGTCCGCCACCCTGACGATGTCCGGTGCGGCCACCGCCGAGTCAGCGTCCGGGGCTCTCACGGCTTCGCAGGCACAGGCAAGAGGGCTGAGCGCCGCAGAGGCGACAACGTTGCAGAACCGGGTTGATTCCTACCTGGCTCGTTTAGGCGGGACGCAGATCGCCCCGGACGGCCGCGTACGACTGCAAGTACAAGCACTTCTGCGCCTATAGCGACCCGTATTTCACGGGCGATGTCATTGACATGATCGTTTGTGCCAGTTATAGCATCCCCTGGTTCGGCGACGGATCGTGGCAGAACCATCAAACGCTGGGAACGCGCGCCCAGTTCAGGGATTACCAATTCATCGTCCGTTCGACCGACAGCGGCGCTCCTACCGAGGACGACGTCGCCGACTGGTCTTGGGTCTATTACGTGACGAACTGCTGAGGCCCCGGGCGTCAGCCTTCCGGGTGTCCGTCGTAGACGCGGATCTTGTACTCGGTGGTCTCCAGTGCCAGGCCGAGCTCACGGATCTGCCGCGTGATGCGGTCCCTCTGGTCGAGCATGATGCGGCGGCGTTCCGGGATGGTGCTCGGGCCCTGCTCGACGAGCAGGATGTACCGCTTGAGGTCGGTCATGGTCATACCGGACAGGCGCATCCGGGTGAGGAAGACGAGGCGGCGCAGGTCGAACGCGGAGTACTCGCGGTACCCGGAGGCGTTGCGAGCGGGCCGCACGAGTCCCTCCTGCTCGTAGTAGCGGAGGGTGTGCGTCGACAGGCCGACAAGGCGGGCGGCCTCGGCGACGCTTTTGGGCATCGCCGAGGCTTCGATCGTGGAGTCGTCGAGCAGTTCGTGCAGCGCGTCGATCGCCGACGAGGACGGCCCATCGCCGGCAGCGAGGATGCGTTCGATCAGCGCTTCAGTGGCCATGGCGGACAGCGTACGGCGATCAGAACGCGCGGGCCGCGGGCGGCATGCCTGGGAAGTCTGCCGACTCGCTCACCGACGCCCATTTCTCGACGTCGTCGAGCGCGTCGCGGTACACGCGGGTGAGATTGCGTACCGCCTCGGCACCGAGCGGGAGCCGGAGCGGCGCGTCGGGGGTGTCGAGCATGTCGCGGATGACCCGGGCGGCGCGTGCCGGGTCGCCCTCCTGGATGCCGTCGGCCTCGGCCATGTTCGCGCGCACGGCACCGATGGCCTCGTCGTAGATCGAGCTCTGCCGCGCCGTGTTGAGCACGTCGGCGGCGTTGAACGCGGTGCGGAAGCGGCTGGGCTCGACGATGAGGACGCGAATGCCGAAGGGTGCGACCTCGCCCGCGAGCGCCTCCGACCAGCCTTCGAGCGCGAACTTGCCGGCTGAGTAGCTGCCGACGGCGGGGAACGACATCCGCCCGCCCTGGCTGCTCATCTGCACGATCGCACCCGAGCGACGCTCCCGCAGGTGGGGCAGCACGGCACGCACGTAGGCGGCCGGGCCGAACAGGTGCTGCTCCAGCATGGCCCGCAGCGCGGCATCCGTGATCTCTTCGGCGGCGCCGACCTGTCCGGCGCCCGCATTGTTGACGAGGACGTCGACGCGCCCGAACACCTCCAGCGCCCGCTGCACGACCACGGCCGCTCCCGCCGTGTCGCGCACATCGTGCTCGACGGCGAGGAATCGATCACCGTACCGGGCCTTGAGCCCGTCGAACCGGTCGGCCCGTCGCGCGGTCCCGACCACCTGCTCGCCGGCCTCCAGGGCCGCCTCGGCGAGCGCCAGGCCGAGGCCCGAACTCGCGCCCGTGATGATCCATGTCTTCGTCTCGTGCGTCGTGGTCATGGCCCCGACGCTAAAGGTTCGAGCGCGCTTGAAGGCAAGCCGTACTCAGGCGTTCGACCGGGTGCGCGGTTGGAGATCATATGAGACCTTTCACCTACTTTGAGGTATTCATCAGCAGGCCCGTGATCCGATGACCGGAGTGAGCCATGGCCACCCTTCTCTACCGCCTGGGGAGACTCGCCTTCCGCCGCCGCAGGATCGTCCTCGCCGTGTGGGCCCTGGTGAGCGCCGCGGTCGTGGCCGGTCTCGGTGTCGTCGGTGAGGACACCGATGACACGTTCACGATCCCTGGCTCGGAGTCGCAGCAGGCCCTGGACACGCTCGGCCGGGTGTACCCGGCGGCCGGCGGAACCAGCGCGCAGATCGTCTTCACGGCTCCCGAGGGGGAGAAGGCCACCGCGCGGAAGTTCCAGGCGGGAATCGCCGCGACCCTCAAGGAGGCAGCCGACGCCCCGCAGGTGACCGCGGTTCTCTCGCCCGAGCAGACCCGAGCCGTGTCCAAAGACGGCCGCTCCGCCCTTGCCCAGGTCCAGTACTCCGTCTCCAACGCCGAGCTCGCCGACGGTTCGCTGGACGCCCTCGAGGACACGATCGCCCCGGCCGAGAAGGCCGGGCTCACGGTGTCGGTGGGCGGTCAGGCCTACAACAGCACCGGTGTCGACATCAGCGCCAAGGAGGTCGTCGGTGTCGTCATCGCCCTGATCATCCTGGTGATCACGTTCGGCTCGCTGCTCGCGGCCGGGATGCCGGTGCTCACCGCCGTCGTCGGCGTCGTCATCGGAGCCGGTGGACTGCTCCTGGTGAGCCACCTGACGGCGATCTCCTCCACGGCGCTGACCCTCACGGTCATGCTGGGCCTCGCGGTCGGCATCGACTACACGCTGTTCATCCTGTCGCGCCATCGGGACCAGCTGAAGGCCGGTATGGCCACCGACGAGTCGGCGGCCCGCGCGATCGGCACCTCCGGCAGCGCGGTCGCCTTCGCCGCGCTCACCGTGATCATCGCCATGGTCGGACTCTCCGTCGTCGGCATCCCCTTCCTGACCGCGATGGGGCTCGCCGGCGCGGGCGGCGTGGCGATCGCCGCGCTCGTCGCCCTCACCCTGCTGCCCGCGCTGCTGGGATTCGCGGGCGACCGCCTCAGGCCCAGGCCGAAGAAGAAGCCCGCGCCCGGCGGCCGGACCGCACCGCAGCAGACGCTCGGCGCCCGGTGGGTGCATACGGTGACCCGCATCCCCGCCCTCACCGTCGTCCTCGTCACCGCCGGTCTCCTGGTCGTCGCCTGGCCCGCCCGCGATCTGCGGCTCGCCCTGCCCGACAACGGCAGCGCCGCGCAGGGCACCACCCAGCGCGAGACCTACGACACCATCAGCGAGGAGTTCGGCCCCGGCCTCAACGGCCCGCTGCTCATCCTCATGAACACCGACGATGCCAAGGCGTCCTCCGCCGCGCAGCTGACCGCCGAACTGAACACCGTGCGCAAGGAGTTGGCCGCCACCAAGGGCGTCGCCCTCGCCTCGGCGGCCCAGCGACTCGACCCCGAGTACGCGCTGTTGACCGTCGTGCCGACCACCGGCTCCGGAGACGAGGCCACCAAGGATCTGGTCAAGGCACTGCGGGACAAGGAGTCCCCGATCCGATCCCGCACCGGGATCTCGCTCCAGGTCACCGGCCAGACCGCGGTCAACGTCGACGTGTCGCAGAAGCTCAGCGACTCACTGCTGACCTTCGCCATCGTGGTCGTGGGCCTGTGCCTGCTGATTCTGCTGATCGTCTTCCGTTCCCTCGTGGTCCCGGTCAAGGCGACGGTCGGGTTCCTGCTCTCGGTCGCGGCCTCCTTCGGCGCGGTGGTCGCGGTCTTCCAGTGGGGCTGGGCCGCGGACCTCATCGATGTCGCGAGGACCGGGCCGGTCGTGTCCTTCCTGCCGATCATCCTCATGGCCGTGCTCTTCGGGCTCGCCATGGACTACGAGGTGTTCGTCGTCTCCAGCATCCACGAGGAGTACGCCCATGGCGGCGACGCCCGCCGGGCCGTCCTGACGGGATCGCCCCTGGCCTTCCGGGTGGTCACCGCCGCCGCGCTGATCATGGTGGCGGTCTTCGCGGGGTTCGTCACGATGCAGGACGCGATCGTGAAGCCGATCGCCTTCGCCCTGGCCTTCGGGGTTCTGGTCGACGCCTTCCTCATCCGGATGACGTTCGTGCCCGCGGTGCTCATGTGGGTCGGCCGGGCCGGCTGGTGGCTGCCGCGCGGTCTGCGGAAGATCCTGCCGAACGTGGACATCGAGGGGCGTGATCTGCCCAAGCCCCCGGCGCAGCCGAGCGGGACGCCCGCCACGGCCTCCGAGCGCGACTGAGCTCCCCGGGAGCGGGGGTGTCACATCCGGGGCCTGTCGAGCCCAGCCGTCTCGCAGGCCCCGGACGTCGGCGCGGGCCGCCCGGCCCCCGGGGGGAGGGGAGGCCGGTGTGCGATGACGGCCCGAGCCGAGCCGGGCGGGGGCGGCCGCCATCCTCGCAGGAGGCTGCCCGCGCCCGGCCGTACTGGACGCGTCAGCCGGCGGTCATCGCCGTTGCCGCGTACGTCAAGGAGACCAGCGCCACTACGACCGCCGGGACGGCCCGGGGCAACGGGTCGCCGTGGCGCAGGTGGACCACCGCCGCCGCGGCCATCAGCAGGGTGAGACCTGTCGCGGCGGCCACGCCCAGTGGCGTCCAGGTCAGCCCCATCAGCACACCGGCGACCCCGGCCACCTCCAGCGCGCCGACCACCCGATAGAGCCGGACCGGCATCCCGAAATGGGCCGCCGCCTGGCGCATGACCGGGGCCGCGGCGAGCTTCGCCAGCCCCAGCGGAAGGAAGACCAGGGACAGGACGATGCCGAGCACGGTGGTCATGAGGCGGACCTGCCCTTGCGGCGCTCCTCGCCCAGCCGGACGTAGTCGTCGATGAGCTCGGGGCTGTCCACGGTGGCCGGATTGACGACCTCCGCCACCGCGGCGCCCTGGAGCAGCCGCTTGATCGGGACCTCCAGCTTCTTGCCGGTACGGGTGTGCGGGATGCCCGGCACTTCGAGGATCTCGTCGGGGACGTGGCGGGGTGAGGCGCCGGTACGGATGGCGTCCTTGATCCTCTCCCGGAGGGTGTCGTCGAGTTCGACGCCCGCCGCCGGGACCACGAACAGCGGCATCCAGTAGCCGCCGTCCGGTTCCTCCGCGCCGATGACCAGGGCCTCGGCGATCTCGGGGAGACGTTCGACGACGTCATGGATGTCGGCGCTGCCGAGCCGTACCCCGTTGCGGTTGAGCGTCGAGTCGGACCGGCCGTGGACGATCACCGAGCCGTGCCCCGTGACCGTGATCCAGTCGCCGTGTCGCCACACCCCCGGGTACGCCGAGAAGTAGGCGTCGCGATAGCGGGTGCCCTCCGGGTCGTTCCAGAAGTACAGCGGCATCGAGGGCATGGGGCGGGTGACGACCAGCTCGCCGACCTGGTCGATGACGGGAAAGCCCTCGGCGTCGTACGCGGCCAGCGCCACGCCCAGGTTCGGTGCGGACAACTCGCCCGCCCAGACCGGGGTGTTGGGGGCGCTGCCGGCGAACCCGGAGACGATGTCGGTGCCGCCGCTGATGGAGGCCAGCAGGACATGGTCGCCGACGTGCTCGCGGACCCAGGGGTAGGCGGAGGCGGGCAGCGTCGAGCCCGTGCAGCCGACGACGCGGATCGAGGCGAGGTCGTGGACGGACGGGTCGATGCCGAACTTGGCCATGCCGAGCAGGTATTGGGGGCTGGTGCCGAAAACGGTGACCCGGTGGCGGGCGGCGAGTTCCCAGAGGCGGTCGAGTTTGGCGAAGGGGGCCGGGCTGCCGTCGTAGGTGCAGGTGGTGGCGCCGGTCAGGAGGGTGGAGACGACCAGGTTCCACATCATCCAGTGGGTGGTGGTGTACCAGAGGAGACGGTCGCCGGGGCCCAGGTCCGAGTGGAGTCCCAGGGTTTTCAGGTGCTCAAGCAGCACGCCGCCGTGACCGTGGACGATGCCCTTGGGCAGGCCTGTGGTGCCGGAGGAGAACACGACCCACAGCGGATGGTCGAACGGCACCGGCACACAGGCGAGTTCCTCGGTACGGGTGGAGGCGTCCTCCCAGGGGACCACCAACGACGGGTACGCCCGCGACGGCCAGGGCAGACCCATGTGGTCCACCAGCAAGGTCGCCTTCAACGTGGGGAGGGCGTGCGCGAGTTCGAGGACGGCTTCGCGGCGGTCGTGGGTGGTGCCGTTGAACAGGTAGCCGTCGGCGGCGATCAGCACGGTGGGTTCGAGCTGGGCGAAGCGGTCGGCGGCGGCCTTGGGGGCGTAGTCCTGTCCGCACACCGACCACACGGCGCCCAGGCTCGCGGCGGCGAGGAACGCGACGATGGCGTGCGGGGTGTTGGGCACATAGCCGACGACCCGGTCACCCTTGCCGACGCCGAGGTCACGCAGGGTCGCGGCCACCGACGCCACCAGGGCACGCAACCGGGCGCCGGTCACCTCGTACCCGGCGCCGGTCTCGTCGAGGGCGAGGATCGCCGTGTCGTCGTCGCGGACGTTGCGCAGCGCGTGGTGGGCGTAGTTGAGCGTCGCGCCGGGAAACCACCGGGCGCCGGGCATGCCGTCCTCGGCCAGCACCTGCTCGTACGGGGTGTCGGAGTCGATGCCGAAGTACTCCCACACCGCGCCCCAGAAGCTCTCCAGATGGGAGACCGACCAGCGATGCAGGGCGGCATAGTCGGTGCCGTCCACCCCGACATGGCGGGCGAAGTCCGCGATGCGGCTGGCGGCCGCCGTCTGCGGATCGGGGGTGAAGAAGGGCGTACTCATCGCGTCGTACTCCTCAACAGGCTTTTGGGGGCTGTCCGTGCGGAAGGGACGGGGCTTCGGGTGGTGTGCAGCAGGGAGGCCCAGGCGGCGGTCGACGTGAAGTCGTGACTGCCTGCGGGGAGGACGTCCATCACGATGCGGTCGGGCCGCAGCAGGACCGCGTCCGCGCGTCCGGCGCGCAGCCAGGCGGCGAGGGTGCCGTCGTCGCCGAGGTCGGCCACGCAGAGCGCGCGTATGCCGAGGCTGTGGGCGAGCGCGGTCAGGGAAGGGGCGGGGTCGGAGGCGGTCAGCACGGTGAAGGAGTCGCCGAGCGCCTCGTCGAGACGGGTGGGCCGTCCGTCGACGCTCACCCACGGTTGCGGACAGTGCGTGCCCGGCAGGCGTCGGCGGGCCCCGCGCCGCACGAGCGGTCCGGCGGTGAGCGGCGGGCTGAGGTCGCGGCCGGCCAGCTCGGTGAGGCCGGGTATGCGGCAGGCGGCGGCCAGTGCCCGGCGGCGGAAGGCGGCGGCGCCGTCCTGGCCACCGGTCATGGCCCAGCCCATGGCGACCGCGAGGCGGACCACGTGCCGTGCGTGCGGTTTGCGTTCACTCTCGTAGGTGTCCAACAGCCGTTCGTCGCCGTCCTGTTGGAGGACGCGGGTGAGTTTCCAGGTGAGGTTGTAGGCGTCCCGCAGCCCCGAGCACAGGCCCTGTCCGATGAACGGCGGGGTGAGGTGGGCGGCGTCGCCGAGCAGGAAGACGCGTCCGCTGCGCCAGCGGTCGGCGACGCGGGCCCGGAAGGTGTACTCCGTCTCACGTACGACGTCGAAGTCCCCGTCGTACGAGGGCGGCAGCCAGGGGGCGATCAGTTCACGGACCGTCTCCTGTCCTTCCCCGAGCCGGAACTCCCAGCGGTAGCGGTTCTCGCTCACGCGCATGAAGGTGGCCGGCCGGGCCCGGTCGCAGACCTGGTCGACGCCCTCCCAGCAGCGGACGGGACCTGTCGTGTCGACGTCGATGACCTTCCAGCGCTCCTCGAAGCGCAGGTCCTCCCACACGCCGCCGATCGCCTCGCGGGTGAGGCTGTTGGCGCCGTCGCAGCCGAGGACCGCGTCGGCCCACAGCTCGTGATCGCCGGTGCCGTCGCGGTAGGTGACACGGACGGGGCCGGTGGAGGCCGGGCCGATGCCGGTGACCTCCACGCCACCGCGCAGTTGGCTCTCCGGCCGCCCGGCCAGGGCGTCGCGCAGTACGCGTTCCAGCTCGGGTTGGTCGAACATGCTGGTCTGCGGGTAGCCGTGGTGGCCGTGCTCGGTGCGGCGGAACTCGGCCATCACCCGGTGCCGGGCGTCCAGCAGCCGCAGCCCCTGCGCCGGTCGGGAGATCGCGGCGAACTCCTCACCGACGCCCGCCGCTTGCAGGATGCGGTGGATTTCGTCGTCGCTCGCGACGGCGCGGGGGAGCGGGTAGACGTCCCGGTGGCGTTCGAGGACGACGCTGCGGACTCCGCGCCGGGCCAGGAGGAGGGCGGCGGTCACGCCCACCGGCCCGGCCCCGACGATCACGACGGGCACACGTGCGGCTTCATCGACGGTCATGTGCGGCTCACCTCGGGGATTAGTTCGCGGCCGCGACGGGCGTGCGCTGCTCGCCGAGGTCGATGCGGCCGTCGGGGGTCGCGATCGTCGCCGTGATCACGTCGCCCGGGCTCAGGTAGTGGGGGTTCTTCGCCTGGCTCTTGAAGAACGCCTTCCATTTCACGGCGGGCGGCAGCAGTGCGCCGATCTTCTCGACGGCCTTCGGCGGCGCTTTCAGGGCCGTGCCGCCGGGGGTGCCGGTGAGCAGCAGGTCGCCGGCGTCCAGGGTCTGGAAGCGGGCCAGCAGGGTCAGCGCCTGTGCCGGGCGGACGATCATGTCGGCCAGGGTGCGGTCCTGACGAAGCTCGCCGTTGACGCTCAACTTCAGCCGCAGGTCCGGGAGATGGGCGAAGTCATCCGGCTCCAGCAGCGTCAGGAACGGGCCCGTCGGCGTGAAGGTCGGGTACGACTTGCTCTCGTAGAACTGAGTCTTGGTCAGCTGCACCTCACGGGCGCTGACGTCGTTGGTGATGACCAGTCCGGCGACGTACGACGGCAGGTCCCGCTCCTCGACGACGGTGCCGACGGGCAGGGGCGCGCCCATGACGAGGCCCAACTCGATCTCGTAGTCGAGGAACTTCACATGCGACGGCCGGACGACGGCGTCGCCCGGGCCGCTGACCGAGCCGGACGCCTTGCGGAAGAAGGTGGGCGGGACGTCGCCCTTGAAACCCGAATCGCGGGCGTGGCTGCGGTAGTTGACCATCTGGGCGACCACCCGGCAGGGCGTGGTGACCGGTGAGAGCGCCACCAGGTCGACGACGGGCGTGCCCGGTTCGCCGGACGCGGCGGCCTCGTGGACAGCCGATCGGTCGGCCAGCAGCTCGGCGGTGGTCACGGCCTTGGTGTCGACCGGGACGGCCCGGTCGCCCAGGACGACCCACCAGCCGTCGGCGGTGCGCAGGACATTGGTGCTCATGTCAGTGCCTTTGTGAGGGGGATTCGCGTGCGGAGGTCAGGAGTTGGCGGCCTTGAGCAGGCCGAACAGCCGTGCCGGGTCCATCTCGTTGTCGCCGCGCAGGGCCTCGACGACATCGCGGAGCCGCTGCGGGGAGGGGCTCGCGCCGAGGAAGTCGCGGGTGGCCGGCGGGCCCCACTGGGCCAGGCCGCTGGTCGACATGGGCGCCCAGCCGGGCTCGACGTCGCAGGAGAACAGGTCGCCGTCGGAGAAGTGCTCCAGCATGAAGTGGTCGGGGTCGCGCCAGTAGTCGAAGAGCTGGCTGCCCTGGATGTGCCGGCCGATGCCCCAACTGCGCTTGTATCCCCGCTCCTTGAGGTACTCGCCACCGGCGGCGATCGAGTCCAGGTCGGTGACCTGGTAGGCGGAGTGGACGTATCCCGTGCCCGGCCCCAGGTGCATCGCGAGGGTGTGGTGGTCGGCAGGCACGCTGCCCAGGTCGCAGCGGATGAACGCCATCGTCGGGCCGCGGCCGCGCTGGCCGTCCAGGAACAGGAAGTCGGAGACGATCATGCCGAGGGTGTCCAGGTACCAGTCCAGGGCGCGCCCGAACACGCGGGTCTCCAGGACCAGATGGCCCAGACGCTGGATGCGGGACGGCTCGCGCGGCGGACGCTGCGTGGCGTTCGTACGACGGTGATCCGTGCCGAAGTTGAGGGGCAGCGGCCGCTGTTCCGGCAGGGCGGGGAGCTGCTCGCCGCAGTGCACGACCCGCACGGGGAAGCCGGAGGGGTCGAGCAGGTCGACGCCCTTGCCGCCCCCGGGAACGTCGGCGTCCCGCACGTCCCTGCCCGTCGCGCGGGCCAGCCGGTCCAGGTCGGCCCGCTCGGCGGCGCGGAACGCCGGACCGATGAAGCGGGACGTACGACCGCGCCGGATCACCATGCAGGGCGAGCCCGCGAAGGTGCCCCGCAGCCACAGCTCGCTCTCGGTGCGGGCGGCGACGCCGAAGCCGAAGTCGCGGGCGAAGACCTCCGCCCGGTCCAGGTCGGGCTTCTCGAACTCCAGCCAGGCCAGGTCCGCCACCTTGATCACGGGATTCCGGGAGCGGCCGGGGTGCTCGCCGCGCAGGGCGCCCTGCTCACTGTGGAGGTCCTGGTGGGCCGTGAGGACGTCCCCGTTGACGTGTGTTCCAGACATGGTGTCCTCCGAGCAACATTGCCGTAATGAGGAAATCATCAACTGTGACAGTTCTGTCGTCAAGGCGTTCACCGCAGGAAATGATGGATTCATCAGAACTGCGATCTTCATCGTGCAACCGTTAGGCTCTGCGCATGTCTACGTCAGCCCCGCCCGGCAATCGGTTCGAGCGACGTCGCGCGGAGACCCGGGGGGCTCTCGTGCGAGCGGCCCGGCAGATCCTCGCCGAGAGCGGCGACACGAGCGCGAGCATCCAGGCGATCGCCGAGCGCGCGGACGTTGGCTTCGGCTCCTTCTACAACCACTTCGACTCCAAGGCGGAGTTGTTCGAGGCGGCGGTGATCGATGCCCTCGAGGAGTTCGCGCAGGAATTCGACGAGCGTCTGACGGGGGTCGACGACCCGGCGGAGCGGGTCGCGGGCGGCTTCCGGCTCAGTGCCCGCATGGCCGACTCCCACCCGGAGCTGATGCAGGTCCTGCGCCGCCGTGGCCTCGCGCACATCCACTCGGGCAAGGGGCTGGCCCGACGCGCCCTGCGTGATCTCCAGGTCGGCATCGCCTCCGGCCGCTTCACGCCCGTCGACCCGATGGTCGCCCTGTCCGCACTCGGCGGAACCCTGCTGTCCCTGGTGGAACTGCGGTTCGCCCGCCCTGAACTGGACGGCGACGAGGCCGCGGTCAACCTTGCCGAGATGGTCCTGCGGATGCTGGGCCTGCCCGCGGACGACGCCCACGAGGTGGCCCGACGCCCCTTGCCCGACGCCGCCTGACCTCACGCGGACGAGGAGTCCGGGTGGAACGTGACCGAGTGGCCCGTGAAGCGGGCGTCGATTCCGTCCTCGCTGGTGGTGACCGAGCGCAGCCGGAGCCCTTCGGGCACATTCCGCAGCGGTACGGGCTCGTCCAGGGCCCGGTCGAGCAGTGATTTCAGCGGCGGGAGCAGTTCACCCTGCTCCGCGCGTACGTCCGTGAAGGCGATGCTGTTGCCGTCGGCCGCCGAGACGGCCGCGCTCACGGTCACGTCGCCGACGAGCGGCAGGCTCGCGGTCGCGTTGATCCGGCCGGACTCGTCCCCCTGTGACACCTGCACACCGAGCGCCCTCGACACGTCCGCGTACGACAGGAACGCGGTCGCTGTGACGCCGTCCGCGTGAGCCTCGTCGGCACTCCCCGACGTCTTCAGCCCGTCCATCCCGACCGTCAGCTTCGTCACCGGGAGCGGCCGGGTGCTGCCGTCGGCCGGGATCTCGTGGGCGGTCAGGTCGACATGGTCCAGGCTGCCCGCGGCCAGTTGGTTCAGTACGGGAAAGCCCCTGACGTGGACCGACGGCCGATCGGCGGTTCCCATGCCGTCTTGGAAGGCTGTGGCCGTGCGGCTCGCCGCGTGAGCTGCGGCGAGCCGGTCGACCGCGACTGTGCCGACCAGCAGGGCCGCCAGGGACGCGGCGGCGATGATCATGCGCTGCCTGGTCCGGGTCGGAGGGCTCGCATACATGGAGTCGTCGCCGTAGTAGGGCTCGCCGACGTACTTCTCGTCGCGGGGGGACTGGTACATGGTTCTCCTCTTCGAGTGGTGCTCGGGAAGTGCGCGCCTACGCGGCGTCGCCCGCGGGGCGGACGAGTCCGTGGACGCACGCCGCGGCACTGTCCTCGGCCACGCCCGTCGCGGTCAGGGCGGCGGTCGCCGCGCCGGCGCCGTCGTCGCTCCAGACCCCGCTGTTCGCGCAGTCCAGAAGCCCCAGCAGGTACCCCTCCAGCGCCCGGGCCTGGACGACCGGGGGTACGCCGGTCTGGAAGACGCCCTGTCGCTGCCCCCGGGAGATGATCGCCTCCGCCATGTCCCGCGCGGGAGCCAGGACTTCTGCCAGCCGATCGGCGCCGAGGTCCTGGGGGGCGAGTCTGAGCAGGATGCGGTAGCGATCTCCGACGGGCCACACCGCGAGGACGAAGCGCGCCAACTCCGGGACGGCATCCGCCACCGGCGCGCGCGGGACCGCGAGCGCCTGCCGCAAGGCCCATGCGGCGTCCTCCACCAGCCCCTCCACCAGTGCGGCCCGGCCGTGGAAGTGGCCATAGAGCGTACGGCGCACCACTCCAGCGGCCTCGGCGATGTCGCCGAGGCTGCTGTCGGGGTCACGGCTCAGTTCCTGCCGGGCCGCCTCCAGGATGCGGGCCCGTGTGAACAGGGTGCGGCTGCGTTCCGGGGCGGCTGTCAGGTGCGCGTGGATCATGTCGAAACCTCCGGTAGGCGGGGGAGGGCGTCCGGCAGGAGGGGCAGGGCGACTCGATAGTTGCACATTGGCGAGCAATAAACTAGTCTGCACATCAGCGGGCAATTAACTGCCCATGGTGCCTGGCCCCTCGTGGCCCCGCGTGCACCGATCCCCTCGATTCCGCACCCCCGAAGCCTCCGCTTCACCTCCTGCCGAGGAGCCTGACCATGCCGCTCTTTCCGAACACACCCGTCGAGAAGATGACGGAGCCCTACCACCGCCGCTGGTGGGCCCTGCTGGTCCTGTGCCTGAGCCTGCTGATCGTCGTCATGGCGAACACGTCACTGATCGTGGCCGCCCCCGACATGACCAAGGACCTGGGACTGTCCAGCAGCGACCTGCAGTGGGTCATCGACGGCTACACCGTCCCCTACGCCGCGCTGATGCTCGTGCTCGGCGCGATCGGCGACAAGTACAGCCGTCGCGGCGCCCTCGTCCTCGGCCTGCTGATCTTCGCCGGAGGGTCGGTGATGGGCGGCCTGGTCGATGAGACCAACCTCGTCATCACCGCCCGCGCGATCATGGGTGTCGGTGCCGCCGTCGTCATGCCGGCCACCCTGTCGCTGCTGGTCGCGATGTTCCCGCGCGCCGAGCGCGCCAGGGCGATCACCGCCTGGTCCGCGACCTCCGGCCTCGCCATCGCGGTCGGTCCGCTGACCGCCGGCTGGCTGCTGGAGAACCACGCCTGGGGCTCCACCTTCCTGGTGAACGTCCCGATCGCCGTCCTCGGCGTCATCGGCGCGCTGTTGCTCGTGCCGCCGTCGAAGGCGGAGGGCATGGGCCGGATCGACTACGGCGGCGGTCTGCTGTCGATCGTGTCGGTCGGCTGCCTGGTCTACGCGGTCATCGAGGGCCCGCACTTCGGCTGGGGCACCGGTCCCATCACCGCGGCCGTCGTCGCCGGCGTGGGCCTGCTGGCCTTCGTGGCCTGGGAGTTGAAGCACCCGAACCCGATGCTGGACGTGCGCAAGTTCACCGAGCGTCCCTTCGGCGGCTCGATGATGGCCGTGCTGTTCTTCTTCTTCGGCACCTTCGGCTCGATCTACTACTCCACCCAGTTCCTGCAGTTCGTCCTCGGCTACAACGCCCTGGAGACCGGCATCCGCCTGCTGCCGCTGGCCGGATCCGTGTTCGTCGGTGCCGCGGTCACCGGCAAGCTGGCTCCCAAGCTGGGCGTGAAGCTGGTGGTCGGGACCGGCATGGTGATCGGCACCGTGGGCGTCTTCCTGCTCACCCGGATCGACTCCGGCTCCACCTACACCGACTTCGTGGCCTCGCTGCTGCTGCTCGGCTTCGCCATCGGCCTGAGCCTTTCCCCCGCCACCGACACCATCATGGGCTCTTTCCCCGAGTCGGAGCTGGGCGTCGGCGGCGGCGCCAACGACACCGCCCTGGAACTCGGCGCCTCGCTGGGCATCGCCATCCTCGGCTCCCTGCTGGCCACGTCCTACAAGGACAAGCTGACCGACCTGGTCGGCGGCCACCTCCCCGCCGAGGCCCTGGACACCGCCAAGGACTCCGTCGGCGGCGGCATCGCGGTCGCCGAACACGTCGCCAAGAACCCCCAGGGCGGCGCCGAACAGGCCCAGACCCTGCTGGGAGCGGTGCACGAGTCCTTCGCCCACGCCATCGCCCACACCAGCCTCATCGGCGGCATCATCATGGCCGCCGGAACCCTGATCGTCATCGCAGTCCTGCCCGGCCGCAAGCACACCACCCAGCACGGTGCGGAAGAAGGGACGCCGGCGACCGAGGAGCAGACCGAGACCGTGGGCGCCTGAGCCCCGTACACCGGAGGCCGGAACCTGATTCCGGCCTCCTCCACCCCCATGACGGGCTGTGCCTGAGCGGCGCACAGCCCCGGGACGGTGCCGGGAGGGGAAACCCGGCACCGTCCCACTTTTTTGTCGCGCTGACGGCTTGAAAACAAAAGGGGTGCGGTCGCTGAACTGGGGTGATAGGCAAGCGACGTGACAGAGAGTCTTGAGTATTCCGCCCTGCTGCGACTGATCGACGAGCGGTCGGCCGCGTTCCGGAGTGCGGTTGCCGCCGCGCCCGGCCTTGACGCGCCGGTGCCGTCCTGCCCCGAGTGGACGGTGTTCGATCTGGTGCGGCACCTGGGTACGGGCCAGCGCTGGTGGGCCGCGATCGTCGCCGCGGGCCCGGCCGAGGCGCCGCCCGCCAAGGACGCCGCCCAGGCGCCGCGCGAGATCGAGGCGCTGCTGGCCTGGTACACGGAGTCGAACGAAATGCTGCTGAGCGCGCTGCGGGAGGCGGGCCCGGAGCGCGAGTGCTGGACGTGGTGGAGCGCGGGCGTGTCGCCGGCGAATGCCTGGGGCGTTGCCCGGCGCCGGGTGCACGAGCTGCTGGTGCACACCTACGACGCCCAGCTCGCCGCCGGCACCGTGCAGCCGATGCCGGTGGACGTCGCGATCGACGGCGTGGCCGAGTTCCTCGACACCTGCAACTCCACCCCGGCGGCGTGGCCGCACGCGCCCGCCACCATCCAGTACCACGCCACCGAGGGCCGCTCCTGGCTCCTCGTGCTGGACGGGACCGGAGCCTGGCCCGCACCTCTCACGGTCGACGCCGCGCCCCCCTCCGCTTCGGCCACGGGCACGGCCGAGCAACTGCTCCTCTTCGTCTGGGGCCGCCTCACGCTGAACGACCTGAAGACCGAGGGCGACCAGCAGGTGTTCGAGCAGCTCATCGCCTGGGAGCCCGAGGAGTAGGCAGGCCGACACCGCCGGCGGACGGCCTCGATGGCGTCCGCCGGCGGTGAACGGCGTCTCACTGGTCGTCGGTCGTCGCTCCCGGCGTCGTCGACGTCCCGTCGTCCGGTGTCCCGTCGTCCGACGACGTGTCCTGGGGCTCCTCGGTGACGACGACCACCGTGCTGCCCGCCTCGACCTCGCTCCCGGCCGCCGGGGTGCTGGAGGTGACCACGGCGTCGGAGGCCTGGGAGTACCCGGAGGCGACGGTCGCCTGGAGGCCGAGGTCGCCCAGCTCGTTCCGGACCTCGGCGAGGGTCTTGCCGATGATGTCCGCCGGGATCTGCACGGTCTGCACCGACTTGGCGATCTGGACGTCGACCGACGAACCGGGCTTGACCTCATCTCCCGCGGCGGCGCTCTGTTCGACGACGGTCCCGGCCGCGGCGCTGCTCTCCACCTCGGTGGTGTCGCCCAGTTCGAGGTCCTGCTCGGCGAGCAGCCTGCGGGCCTCGCTCAGGGTGCTGCCGGTGAGGTCGGGAACCGTGGCCTTCTCGGCTTCCTTGGCCACCGTGAGGGTGATCTCGGTCCCCTTCTCGACACTCTCGCCGCCGGAAGGATCCTGCTCCAGTACGGTCCCGGCGTCCTCGGTGGACACCTTGTGCCGGACCTTCACCTTGAAGCCCTTGTCCTCCAGGATGCGGGACGCGTCGTCCTCGTCCTTGTCCGTGACGTCCGGCACCTCCACCTTCGGCGCACCGGTGGAGAGGGTGACCGACACCGCCTCTCCCTTGTCGAGCCGGCCGTCCAGCGGGGACTGCGTGCAGATGTGCCCCTTGGGCTGGTCCGCGCAGGGCTCCTTCTTGGTGACGGTGAGCGTGAGGTCGACGTTGTCCGCCGTGTGCCGGGCCTCCTCCAGGGTCTGGCCGACGAGATCGGGTACGTCCGTCTTGCCGTCGTCGGCCGCACCGCGCCCGAACAGGAACCAGCCGAGCACGAGTGCCGCGACGACGACCGCGACACTCGTCCCGATCAGCGCAGCGCTGCCTCTGCGGCGACCGCTCTCCGCCGCCTCATCGCCGTCCGCCCCATCGCCGTCCGCCCCATCGCCGTCCGGCCCCTCGTCGACGCCGTCGAACGTCCGGTCCAGGACGGTCTGCGCCCCGAGGTACGCCTCGACGTCGGCGAGCATCTCCTGCGCGGACTGGTAGCGGTACGCGGGATCCTTCGCCAGCGCCCGCAGGACGATCGCGTCGGCCTGCGGACCGACCTCGGGGTTGTAGAGGCTCGGCGGCCGTGGTTCCTCTTGAACGTGCTGGTACATCACCGCCATCGGCGAATCACCGGTGAACGGCGTCCGGAGCGTGAGGAGTTCGTAGAGCAGGCACCCCACCGAGTAAAGGTCGGAGCGGGCGTCTATGGCGTGTCCCATCGCCTGCTCGGGGGAGAGGTACTGGGCGGTGCCGATCACCATGGAGGTCTGGGTCATGGCGACGTCCCGTGCGTCACGGGCGATGCCGAAGTCCATCACCTTGACCTGACCGGACCAGGCCACCATGACGTTGGCGGGCTTGATGTCCCGGTGCACGATGCCCTGCTGGTGGGAATGGGTGAGCGCCTCCAGGACACTCGCCGTCACCTCCATGGCGCGTTCGACGGTCAGCGGTGGCCCGGAGGACAGGGCCTCGCGCAGAGTGGTGCCGTCGACGTACTCCATCACGAGGTACGGCAGCTGCCACCCGTACGAGAAGTGCTCGCCCGTGTCGTAGACCGCGGCGATGGCCGGGTGGTTGAGCGAGGCGGTGGACATGGCCTCCCGCCGGAATCGCTCCTGGAGTGCCGGATCGTGCGCGAGGTCGGTGCGCGGAGTCTTCACCGCGACGCTGCGGTCGAGCCGGAGATCGTGCGCGAGGTGCACCTCGGCCATGCCTCCGGAGCCGAGCAGTAGCCGCAGTTCGTACCTGTCGCCGAGGACCGCCACCGGCGCAGGCTGGGAGAAGGCCAGATCGTCTGGGCCACCGAAGTTCATACGGAAGATAATTGCACATCTGAGGGCAACTAAAGAAGTGGGGGCGGACACGCAAAGACCCCGGCGCTTCGCACCGGGGTCACGTCGTACCGCGGGGGAGCTCACCCCTCGGTGGCGGCCACCTCGTCCACGACGATCCGCGCCCGCTTCTCCGGCACACCCGCCGCGATGAGCGTGCTGACGGCCGCGCGGGTGCCGTCGTCCTCCAGCGTCCCGGTGTTGACCTCCTCCAGGAGGGCGACCGTCATCGCCTCAAGACCGGCGCTCAGCACCGGGGCGGGCAGGTGGGTGTGGAAGACGCCGTCCCGTTGTCCCTGTTCCAGGATGGCCGTGGACCTGACCCGGGCGGGCTCCAGGATCCCGGCGACACGGTCCATGCCGAGATCCCGTCGGGCCAGCGCCAGGAGCATCCGGTACTGGTCCCCCACGGGCCAGAGCGCCAACGTGAAGTGGGCGAGCGCCCGGTCGGCCGGTTCCGTCACCCCCGCGCCGACCGAGACGGCGGCCTGGAGAGTCTCGGCGGCCTCCTCGGCCAGCGCGTCCAGGAGCGCTGCCCGGCCGGGGAAGTGCCCGAACAGCGTCCGCCGTACGACACCGGAGGCGCGGGCGAGTTCCTCCAGAGTGATGTCGGGATTCCGCCCGAGCTCCTGGCGGGCGGTGGCGAGGATGCGCGCCCGGTTGGAACGGGCGTTGCGTCGCTGGGGCACACGGCCTGCGGGCTGGGACACGAAAGGAACCTCGAAGAAGCCAGGGCGGAGAAAGGACCTCTCCATTCTGGCACGCGAGTCCCGACCGACCCCGTACACATCCGGGGTCGGTCGGGACCGCGTCAGCCGGGCAGACGCAGCACGGCCTCGGTCTGGCGCGGTGACAGTCTGGACGGCGGCCGTCGCCAGGGCGCTGTGAGATCCGTCCGTTCCGGGGCGCGGATGCGGTGGTTATGTCGATCAACAGGTGAGAATGATATGTGAGGGGAATGTCAAGACACGGGGGTAACTGTGGCGTCGGACGCGGTGGTTGGGGACGCCGGGGACAGAGCCCCGTTGCTGAGCCGGTCCGCTGAACTGGCCCGGTTCGACGAACTGCTCGACCGTGCCGCCCGCCACGCCCGTGACACGGCGAAGGGCGAGGAAAGCCGCGGCACGGGCCGGTCCCAGGTCGTCGACATCACGGGTGCGGCAGGCATCGGCAAGAGCAGGCTGCTCGGCGAGGTCTGCGCGCGGGCGCGCCGACGCGGACTGACCGTACTGCGCGGCAGAGCCACCGAGTACGAGCAGCAGGTGCCGTTCCAGGTCTTCACCGACGCGCTCGCCGACCTCGACCCGCACGCCCTGGACGGCTTCCAGGAGACCGATGCCGTATTACCCCTGCTCCAGCCGAGCGCCGCCCAACACAGCGACGCGGCCGACCGATTCGGGCTGCACCGTGCCACGGCGGCCCTGCTCGCGCGGCTCGCCGCCCCGTCCGGGTTGCTGCTGGCCCTCGATGACCTGCACTGGGCGGACTCCGCGTCTTCGGAACTGCTGGATCACCTCGTACGCCATGCCGTGCACGCCCCTGTCGTCCTGGCCGTGACGCGCCGGGACCGCCAGAGCCCCGAGTCGCTCGCGGCCAGGCTCACCCGGGGCGTCGACGACGGCACGGTCGTCAGACTCGGACTGGGGCCGCTGAGCGCACGCGACTGCGCCGAACTGGCCGGCCCCGGCATGCCGGCCGCCGACACCGCCGCACTGCATGCCGCGAGCGAGGGCAACCCGCTGTACTTCCTGACCCTTCTGCAAGCTCGCCGCGGGGGTACGACGCCCGAGTCCTCGTCGCCACCGGAGCTCGGGGCGCTGCTGCTGGAGGAACTCACCGCGCTCACCCCCTCCCAGCGCGGCCTCGTCGAGGCCGTCGCGGTACTGGGCGAGCACGCCACCCCGGCGATGCTGGGCCGGGTGACCGGCCGCTCCGGCACCGCCTTCACCGACGACGTCCACGCCCTCACCCGCCGCGATCTGCTGCGCTCCGACCCGCAGGGCCTGCTGACCCTGCGGCATCCGGTCGTCCGCACGCTCGTCCACGAGAGCACGCCCTTCCTGAGACGCGTCGACATCCACCGGCTCGCCGCCCAGGAGCTGGCTCTCGCCGGTGCCTCCGCCGCCGAGCGGGCCCACCATGTCGAGCGGTCGCTGACCGCCTGGGACCCGGCGGCGGTGGCCGTGCTGGAGGAGGCCGCCGCACGGACGGCCCGCACGGCCCCGGCGAGTTGCGCCCACTGGCTCGACGTGGCACTCCGCCATCTTCCGCACACGGGCGAACATGCCTCCCGGCGACGCGAGTTGACGCTGCGGCGGGCCCGTGCCCTGGCCGCGTGCGGAGGGCTTCGCGAGAGCCGTGACCTGCTCCAGGAGCTCATATCCACGCCTTCCCGGTCGTCCGGTGGCCGCCCCACCGGTGAGGACCAGGACCTCAGAGTGCGCGCGGTCGTCCTGTGCGCGCTGGTCGAGCGTCACCTGGGGCGCAGCGCCGAGGCCGTCGCGCTGTTGCGCCGCGAGCTGGCCCGCGGCCCCGCACCGGCCGACGTCGTCCGGCTCGGCCTGGAACTCGGCTCGGCAGCACCCCAGGGCAGCGGCATCTCGTACCCCCAGGTCCGACCCGAGGTCGAGGCGGCCCTCGCGGCGGCCCGGGCGATGGGGAACGAGCCCGGTGAGGCGGGCGTCCTCGCGGTCGCCGCCCTCGGGGAGGCGTACGAGGGCAACATGGCCGCGGCTCACGAACTGGCCCAGCAGGCCGCCGCCTTGGTCGACTCGCTGCCCGACAACGACCTCACCGCCCTGTGCGAACCGCTCGCCAGGCTCGGCTGGGCAGAAGCCTTCCTGGAGCACTACCCGGACGCGGAACGGCACGCCGAGCGCGGCCTCGACATCGCCCGCCGCAGCGGCCAGCTCTACGTCATGCCTCATCTACTGCTCTGCCTGTCCCACGTCCGGGTGCAGACCTGCCGCGTCTCCTCGGCGGTGGAACTCGCCGACCAGGCGGAGGACATCGCCCGCGGCATCGGCAGCGACCAACTGCTCACGTTCGCGCTGGCGAGCAAGGCCTCGGCGCTCGTCGCCGCCTGCCCGCCCGGTGATCCTCGCCCCCTCGCCGTCGCCGAGGAGGCGGTGGCCGCGGCCGGTACCGGGGTGAACTGGTGGGCCTCCACCGCCTGGTGCATGTGCGGCTGGGCGGCACTCATGGCCGGCGATCCGGTCCGGGCCAGAGACGCGATGCTCCAGGCGGGCGGCCCCGAACTGCACCGGATCCAGCCCTCGATGCGGCCGCTGTACCTGGAGATCCTGGTGACGTCCGCACTGGCGACGGGGCGCCTTGAGGAGGCCCGTGAGTGGGCCGAACAGGCCCGTAAGGAGGCGGAGCAGCTGGGGCTGCCGATGCAGCGGGCCTCCGCGCTGCGCAGCAACGCGCATCTGCCGCTGGCGCAGGGGGACACGGCAGCGGCGGCGGACTTGTTCGCCCAGGCCGCGGCGGAGAGCGCCCGCTGCGGGGCGGTCTTCTGGGAGGCCTTCTCGCTGCTGCTCGGCGCCCCGCTGGAAGCGGCGGCGGGCCGCGGCCGTGACGGCACGTTCGCCTGGCTGCGGGGCCGACGGCTCGCCGAGGCGGGCGGCAGCGGCATGCTGGTGGGCCTCGCCGACGCCACCCGTCCGCCCGACGGCGGATCCGAGGCGGCGTACGGCTCCCCGGACCGCGCCGAACTCGCCGAACGGCTGGCGACCCTGACCGCACGGGAGCTGGAGATAGCCGAGCTGGTGGCCGAGGGCCTCACCAGCCAGGCCATCGCCGACCGGCTCTACGTCAGCCGGCGCACCGTCGACACACATGTCTCCCGGGCCTTCCGCAAGACCGGGGTCTCCTCCCGCACCGCCCTGGCCACGTTGATGGCCCGTCGCCGCACCGGGAACCGCTTCGTGGACGCCAGGCCGGATCCGGGCTGACCGCGGCCCGGATCCGGCCCTGCCCGCCTACTTGACGTCGATGAAGTCACCCGTGGCCGTCGCGGAACCGGTGGTGGTGGTGCCCGCGAAGGCGAAGCGGTAGTAACCGTCGGAAGTGGCCTTGACGGTGGTGCTCAGGTTGCCCGTCGAGTTCGTCTTGACGGTCTTCACGGTGGTGTAGGTGCTGGTGCCCTTCTTGCGGAACTGCAGCTTCACCGGCTGGGTCGCGTAGCCCGCGTACTTGCCCGTCGTCCAGTTGGCGCGGCTCAGCTTGCCGGTGACGGTGATGGTCTTGCCCTTCTTCACCGGCTCCGGGGAGGCGTTGGCGGTGAGTTTCGCGGCCCGCTTGATGTGAGCCCTGGTGACGTCGTCGTCGTAACTGGCGTTGGCGTACAGGTCGTAGGCGCCGAGGAAGAGCTTCCAGGTGCCGGCGGTGCCGTTGTCGTCCTTGAAGGCGACCGCGGGGTCGATGGTGAAGACCGTCTTGCAGCTGTAGTTCCAGCCGCCCTCGGCCGGTGACTCCGTGCAGACGGGGTCGTCGTCCGACTGGAACGCGCCGGTGATGGTGTCCGTGCTCGAACTGTCGGTGCCCTGCCACAGGAACGCCTGGGTGAGGGCGACGCCGTTCGGGTCGAAGGCGGAGAACGTGACGGGAATGGTCTTCTTGCCCGTCACTCCGAGGACGATGTCCTTGCCGCCGTTGACGACGCCGTCCGAGAACTTGGTGGCGCCCAGCGCGTCCTGCGGCTTGACGCCCCCGGAGACGAAAGCTCCGAACGGCGCCGCCGCCCCCGGGTGCTCGGCCGCGTGTGCGGCGCCCGGGAAGCCGAGCGCCGAGATGACGGCGGCGCTGGTGAGGACGGTGGCCGTGGTGCGCATGCGCATGCAGTTCTCCATGGTGAGAATCGGTGTCCTGGTGGACTGGTGTTGTGGCAGGGCCTGCTGATGTACGTGAAGAGGCCTGCGCACGTTCAGATGCCCGCGAAGGCAGGTCAGGGTGTGGGGGAGCGGAGGATGTCGTCGAGGTCCCAGCTGTAGCTGGGCGACGGGTAGAGGTCCGTCGGGAACAGGTCCGTCGGCTCGGCGCTCGGCGGGGGCACGTCGGCCGGGTCCGCGGTGGGCCTGCCGTCCGGGCTGCACACCTGCGGTGCCGAGGGTTCGGAGAGCTCGTAGTCGGCGACCCGCTCCGAACGGAATTCGACCGTCTCGCGGTCCCAGACGTCCTGGCTGCCGCCGACCTCGACCTCCTTGGGCAGCTCCTTGCTCTTGAGCGGCTTGCCCACGGTGATCGTGAGGAGGGCGCCCACGCAGGGGCTGCGGTCGTCCGAGTAGAGGGACTTGGGCAGGGCGATCCTCCGCTCGCCGGCGGCGTCCGCACGCACCTCGACGCGCTTCACGCGGCGGATGTCGAAGTAGTAGTCGGGCCGCGTCCCGTCCGAGAGCGACTCGCCGCCGTCGCCGTCCGCGACGCCGTACACCAGCTTCCAGAACTCGACCTGCACGGTGATCTTGTGGCAGAGCGGTCCCAGGTATCCCGGGATGCTGGAGAACTCCAGGTCGCCAGAACCCGAGTTCTGCTTGGGGGTGTCGACGTCGAGCTTCACCCAGTCCACGGACTCCGCCGTCGTCCACCCCTTGTTGTCGTGGCAGCCTGAGGCATCGGTCGGATACGGGGGAGTCGGGGACGGTGTCGGCGACTCGGTGACCTCCGTTGCGCTGGGAGTCGGCTCCCCGTAGGCGGAGGTGTCGTCGCCGCCCGAGCAGCCCGCGCTGAACAGAACAGCCAGGCTGAGCGCAGCGACGACAGGCAGAGCGGAACGTTTCGTCCCCGCCGCGCGCCTCATCGGTCGAACCAGCTCTCGGCCTCCGCGGAGCGGAGGGCCCGCAGTACGGCAAGGGCGAAGACAATGCCCGCAAGGACTGAGACGCCGCCACCCTGGAGCAGGCCCAGCGCACTGGCCGACAGGCTCAGATCCTCGAAGAAGACGACCGCGCCGCTCACCACGGACAGCAACAGGGCACCCGCCGCCAGGCCCAGCAAGGCCTTCGCCCAGACCCCCACCACGGCGAGCCTGACACTCTGTGGCATCTGCGCTCTCACACCCGGTGTCGTCATGAACACAAGGAAATGGCATGGATGCCGGGAACACGTCGGTAGGAGTACGTATTCCATGTACGTAGGGGCCGCCATGGCACAACCTGCCAGGACTGTCTGCTGCTGTCGTGCTGTCCGCGGCGCAGCCTGGTGAGCTTCAACCGCTCCTGACGCCGCATGCCGGGGCCCGACGCGCTCGGATCGACCTCCAGCCTGCCGGTCAGGTCGTAACCGCCGTGTGGCGCTGACCTGCCGGCTGCACGGGGCGCCCCCACTGGCGCAGGGGCGCTCCGCGTGCCGCGTCTACTGCCCCGGCGCCAGGACCGGACTGTTGTGGTACGCGGCGATCAGCCACTGGCCGTCGCGCCGCTCGAACACCCAGGTCGCGTTCACCTTGGCCGCGTCCGGGAGTTCGGTCTGGCCGGGGAACAGGATGCCGGATTCGCTGATGACGATCGCGGCGTCCGCGCCGACGAAGCGCATGCTGAGCTGCTTGTTGCTGGTCGAGCTGCCCTTGAGGGGGCCGGCGAAGGCCAGTGCCATGCCGGCGCGGATGTTCTCGCGGCTGCCGCGGAGGGAGCCGGTCATGATGGCAGTCGCGTCCGGGGTGTAGTCGGCGACCATGCCGTCGGCGTCGCCGGCTTCCCAGGCCGCGTAGGACTTGGCCAAGACGGCTTGGATGGCTGCTGCGTCGGCTGCGCGGTTGTCTGACATCGGCTTCTCCCTTGTGAGAGGTCCGCCCGGGGGCTCCGGGGAACTCGTCAGTACATACCGGCGGCCGGGCCGGAACTGTTCGCGTCTGGGGAAGGAAGTTCTTCGGGATCGAGTCGGGGGGCCAGGCCGAAGGAGGTGAAGACCTCGGAGTCCTGGAACACCGAGGTCCGGCTGATGCCTTCGGCGGTGACGGTGAAGAGCTGGAGTGTGTGCAGCTCGTACGCGTCGCCGACGCGGCGGTAGGCGGCGAACCCGTGCTGGCCGTTGGCCGCAACTGCCGTGAGACGCCAGTCCGTTCCGGCCGCCCGGAAGACCCACTCCATGAACAGGCCGTAATTGCCCGGGCCGGCGAACCAGTTGAGCATGGGCGGCATCTCCATGATGACGTCCTCGGTGAGCAGCCGCTTGAGGCCCTCGACGTCGGCCTGAAGGAACGCCTTCATGTAGCGGTCGACCCAGGCGCGCTGTTCGGCCGCCGTCGGCTCCGACTCGGCGTGAACCCCCTGCACGCCGGAACGCGCCCGGTGCAGGGAGCTGTTCACCGACGCGACCGTGGTGCCGAGGATCTCCGCCGCCTCGGCGGCGGAGAAACCGAGCACGTCACGGAGGATCAGCGCGCCCCGCTGACGCGCCGACAGGAGTTGCAGGGCGGCGGCGAACGCCAGCCGCAGGCTGCTGCGGCTGACCACGGCGACCGCCGGGTCGCTCGCGTCGAGCATCGAGTCCGGCAGTGGCTGGAGCCAGACGTTCCCCCCGTGGACGAGTGGGCTGAGCGGGTCCGACGCGGCCACCAGCCCCGACGGCAGCGGTCGGCGGCCGCGCACCTCGAGGGCGGTCAGGCAGACGTTCGTCGCGATGCGGTAGAGCCACGTACGCAGCGAGCCGCGGGTGCTGTCGTACTGTTCGCGTGCCCGCCAGGCCCGCAGGAACGTGTCCTGGACCAAGTCCTCGGCGTCGTGCGCCGAGCCGAGCATTCGATAGCAGTACGCCAACAGCTCCGCCCGGAACGGCTCGACCAGGCGGTCGAAGTCCTCCACCTGCTCGGTCATCCCCCGCCCCTTCGCCGAGCTGCCCGCGGCCACTCTATCCAGCGCCCGCCCCACCGGCCCACCTGGAGTCGACGTTCTCCAGGTGGCCGCATGCCAGGTCGGCTCGGACACCCGTGTGGTCCCACAGGCGGGCGCGGGGTCCCGCAGCGGTTCGTGTGAGCGTGCGGCGCCGCGCGGTCGGCGGGTGAGCACCGCTCCTGGTTTCGGCGCCCCGCCGCAGCCGGTGGATGCCGTCCGAATGCGCTCGCCTGTTTGCGGTGTGAGACTGCTGAACGACGGGCCCCAGATGGCGCGCGGCCTGGGGGAGGCGACGCAGGGAGGCGAAACGGGGTGACGATTCCCGATGCCGGTGACGACCCGCTGCACCAGTTCCTGGCCGACTCGACCAACCGGACCGTCGACCTCACCACTGCCCTGGCCCGCTGCACCAAGGCCCTCGGGCTGCATCACTCAGTGGCCTACCTCGCGGACATCCAGCAGCGTCACCTGGTCCCGCTCACCGACGTGACCGCGACGCTGCCCATCGACGACTCCCTGGCCGGCTGGACGTACCGCACCCAGTCCCTGCGGGTCGAGCCCACGGAGTCCGGCGCGATGACGGCCTGGTTCCCCTTGCTGGACGGCGCCGAACGCCTGGGCGTCCTTGCCGTCTACGGCCCCTTGCTCACCGCCGCCTCCCTGAACCGTGGCAAGGCCCTGGCCACGCTCGTGGCGATGATGGTCACCTCCCGGCGCACCTTCAAGGACTCCTACGTCCAGCGCACCCGCACCGAACGCATGCAGCTGCCCTCCGAGATGCTGCGCGCTTTCCTGCCGCCCCGGACGATCGGCAATGCGCGTGTGGTCTCCACGGCCGTCCTCGAACCCGCCTACGAGATCGGCGGCGACGCCTTCGACCACGCTCTGACCGAGACGGCCCTGCACGCCACCGTCCTCGACGCCATGGGACACAACCTCGCCTCCGGCCTGACCAGCGCCCTTGCCCTGGCGGCCTGCCGCAACGCGCGCCGGATCGGAGCCGAACTGCCGCAACTGGCGCAGACGGTGGACGAGGCCCTGGCCCAATGGCTGCCCGATCAGTTCTGCACCGGCATCCTCGCCCAACTGGATCTGGCCTCGGGCGTTCTGCGGTGGTGCAACTGTGGACATCCCGCGCCCCTGCTCATCCGGGACCACCGGCTGATGGAGCACGCCCTGGAAAGGGACGCCGACCCTCCGCTGGGACTGCCGTACCTGCTGACCGACCGCGGCCGCACGATCCACGAGGTGACCCTGCGCCCGGGCGACCGGGTACTGCTCTACACCGACGGTGTCACCGAGGCCCGCACCCATGACGGGGAGTTGTTCGGGCTCCAGCGGTTCGCCGACTACGTCATCCGCGCGACCGCCGCGGGGGAGCTGGCCCCGGAGAGCCTGCGGCGGCTGATCCACTCCATCCTGGACGTGGAGACCAGCAGGCTCCGTGACGACGCGACCATCATGATGCTCGAGTGGCAGCCGCCTACGCAGTGAGGCTTCCCCGGGACGCGACGGCTGCCCTGGAAATGATCAAGCCTTCCGGCTTCGGGTTCGGGGGTGCAGGTCCGGGCGCTTGCTTGATTGCTAGGTGCTGGTAGCGAGGTGTAGCTACAGTGCCGGTATGGGAAAGCAGGTGAACATCCGTCTGGACGAGGCGGTGAAGGCGGCCGCGGAGGACCGTGCCAAGCGGCGCGGTCTGAGTCTGCAGGGGTACGTGGCTGACCTCATCGAGGCCGATCTGAACCAGTCCCGTGCCGCTTTCATGGCGGGCGCTGCCTCGTTCCTGGCCGCGTACGCGGACGCGTTCGAGGCGGAGGTCGGTGAGGACCGGTATCCGGGCCTGTCGGACAGTCCGGCGCAGCCGGCGCCGAGGGACGCCGCGTGAACCTCCGCGTCGATCTGGCGTGGATCCTGGCGGTGGCGCAGCAGATTCCGGGGGATCCCCAGGTCGTCGACTACGGCGTCCCTGTGGCGGCGGAAGCGCGGCACCGGGCAGAGATCCTTGACCACGAGGTCTATCCCGAGCCCCATCACAAGGCCGCGGCGCTGCTGTGCGAGCTGGCGCGGAACCCGAGCCTGGAGGCGCGGAACCTGCTGTTCGCCGCCACGGTGACCGCGGCTTACCTGTCGGCGTGCGGCATGCCGGTAAGCGCTGGCCTGGACAGCGTCGTGCCGCTGGCCCGCGCCGCCCGGGACGGGCTCCCGGTGCGTGAGGTCGCCGCTCAGATCAAGGCGTGGACGGGCTGATCCGCACGTCAGCGGGATCGAAGCCTGCCGGAGTGCCGGGGAGGGTGGCGGGGGCCCCTGGCTCGGCAGACCGGCGCACGCCTGTGCCGGTTCATCGTCGGCAGGCTCGGGGAAGGCCTGGAACCGGCGATGCCGGGGCTGTGTCGACGGGTAGGAGGGTGTGGCCATCGTGGTTGCGGATCGCACGCTGTCGCTAGAGGTGATTGCGGCGCTGAGGTACTGGCCCGATGTCATCTGGGGTGGTCAGAAGCACCCTCCGGATCCGGTGGATGTCACGGTCCTGCTGCCCTTCTTCAACGGGGTGTTGCAGGAGTTTGCCTGGTGGAACCGTGACTGGAAGGTCCGCGAGGTCGAGCCGGGTCTTCCCCTGGAGATCGACACCGGTCACCAGGGTGGGCCTGCACGGTTCACCGAGGTGTCCGTGCCGGGCACGGTGGGCTCCAGCGGTGGCGAGAGCCTGCCTTTCGTCGCGAAGGTCGGGTTCGCCGGCGACCAGCTGATCCGGTTCCAGGCCAAGATCGGCGATGTGGTCCTCGGTCCGTCCGTTGCTCCTGCGGGGCAGCTGGAGCCGCATCCGTTCGCAACGGTACTCACCGGGTTGATGGACCTGCGCGGGATTCCGGTCAAGGTGATGGCCAGGGAGACGGCACGGTCGATGTCCACGATCCATCTGCTGCGCAGCGGCAGGCATAACCCGGAGCCGCTTCTTGTCGAGGAGATCGCCAGGGTTCTGGGCATGTCCGAGGCGGACGTCAGAGTGATCGCTGGACTCGACGACGATAGGAGGCGCTAGCGGACAGGGACGGCGCCACGACGCAGTGTGAGTGCTGCGTCACCGTGGCTCGCTCTGGTGCGGCGGCGGTACCGCCAGGCATTGATGGGAGAAACCCGGGGGACTCTCCGACGGCCAGTCGCCGGAGCCTGTGCTGCCTAACGAGCAGCGGGCAGACGGCACTTCACTCGATGAAGACCTTCACGGAGTCCGGGCTCCCGCTGTTTCGGTTGACGCCGATGAAGAAGTCGCTGCCGATGTGGGTGACATCTTCGATCTCGTCGGTCAGGCTGTTCCCCGGAATCCCGATATCGCTCTCCACGTCACCTCCGGACCAGTTGTACTGGTACACCCAGTTCCACCCCGTTTCGGGCGTTGAGCTGTTGATGGACTTGGTGTTCCAGATGTAGTTCTCGGAGCAGTCGGTGCCTTGGTCGGAGCGATTGTCGTGACTCGTCAGGTTGCTCTTCACCAGCGTCCATCCGCTCGTCAGCGCACCGGCACCGGGATGGGTCCACAGGTTGCCCGAGCGGCGGGCGGCATATTTGCCGGCTCCGTTCGCCGCCGTCGCGCTGTAGCAGAGGCCGCTGATATTGCCGATGGGCAGATGGACTTCCTCGCTTGCGCCGATAGCTCCTGACGAGCTGAGGTGAATGATCGTCACATCGGCGCTCGGGTAAGCCGATTCACTTCCTTGGGTGGCAATCAAGGCGGGGCCCTGGTCCCGGTAGTCCGGATGGTAGGCGAGGTCGTTGCCGTGGCCGAGTGCGGGGATGGAGGTCGGCGCCCCGGCGCAGGTCCAACTGGCGCCGTCCCAGGTTGAGCCGTCCCGCAACCATCTGGACAGGACCGGATCGGCTCCGCCCGCCTTGGTGAAAATGATGTAGAGCTGGCCGCCCGGCCCCGCGACCATGCCTTGCATGACGGTGCGTCCCGCCCTGCATGCACTGCTGTTGGGGATGTTCAGCCGTTCCGCCCCACTCCTGTCTGTGGCGGCGTCGGCGGACGCCGTCGAGACAATGGTGATTCCGGTCAGGAATGCCAGTACGGACGCGAAACTCAGTAGTTTCTTCATACGGTGCCTCTCCTGTGCGGACAACGGGAGGAGTCCGTTTCGAGCGTGTCAATTCAACGGCTGATCCGGAACCACGGTGGTTACCGCCTGCTCGCGCAGCGGTAACCACCGACTCGCTCAGAGCGTGGTGGTCGTCTGCTCACCGGTTGCGCTGCCGTCAAGCCACTGGTCCCATCCCAGGTTGAAATCGGCGTAGCCGTTGTCGGCCGGTGCCTTGCCGCGGGGCGAGCCGGTGACGGTGACGGGGTCGCCCTGCTTGACCTGGTCGTAGAACCACTTGGCGTCCGGCAGGGACAGGTGCACGCAGCCGTGCGAGCCGCGGGCGCTGCCGCTGCCCGGGTTGGGGTCGCCGGTCGAGTAGTGGACGTAGGTGCCGGACTGGGTGAGGTGGATGTCCCAGGGCAGGGTCAGGTCGTAGTAGTTCGGGCTGCCCTTGTCACAGCTGATCCCGACACTGCAGGAGGTCATGTGGACCTTTTCCTGCTTGTCGATGACGGCCATCGTGCCGTCCCACGTCGGGTACTCGGCGCTGCCCGCGTTGATGGACAGGGTGCGCACCGGAGCGCCGTTGCGGGTGACCTTCATGGTGTGGCCGGTGACCGAGACGTCCGCGCGCACGTCGTCACCAATCTTGAACGTGTGCGTGTAACCGTGTACGCCATAGCGTCCGTTGCCGTTGCTGACGCCCGTCATGTCGGCGTCGATCTTCACCGTCGTGCCGGAGGGCCAGTAGGTCTTCGGGCGCCAGTCGGCGCGCTTGTCGCCCATCCAGTGCCAGGCGCCGGCCACCGGCTGTGAGGCGCTCACCTTCATGTGCTTCTCGACTGTGGCCCGCGCCTTGGCCGCCACAGGGTCCGTGAAGATCACCGAGATGGGCATGGCCACACCGACCGTCGTTCCCGTCTGCGGGGTGATGGTCTCCAGCAGCATCGGCGGGCCCGCAGGCTTCGTGGGTGACGGGGAAGTGCTCGCACTCGGCTTTCCCGACGCCTTTGCGTCGTCGCCGCTCGCCTTGTCACTGCCGCCCCCACCGCAGGCGCTCGCGCCCACCAGCGTCACACCCGTGACGAATGCGACCCATATGCTGCCCTTGCGCCGTCCCACGAACCGCCCCGTCTTCTCGCTCTTCGGCCCTGACGGGCCCGTCTTCCTTTCAGACACAGACGGTGCGGGCTGCAGTTGCATGTGTCGCGTAAAGCGTGTCCCAAGACTCGCCGGACCGAGGACAGACCACTCCGCCGCCGCGCGGACGACGTCACCGCCAAGTCCTCCGGCCCGGCGGGCCGCCGCGCCGAACTCGCCGACGCCCTGGATGGCGCTGACTTGGACCTGACCTGACCTGACCTGCCCGTCCTCCTCCTGTCGCACCAGACCGAGTTCACCGACCAGGCAGTGACCGTCCCGGCCCGGCTGCCCGGGTGAAAGACGAGCGCGCCGACCGTGCTGCCCGCGCTGGAGCCGCAGACATCGACCTCCACCCCTCCGGCCACGCCCACAACGGCCAGATCTGGCCCTTGCACCACCGCGTCCGCCTCGCTCAGCCCGCCCTTGCCGACCCCAGCCACTGCGCGAGCTCGTCGCCCTCCGCGCCCTCGGCCTCGGAGTCGGACCCCGCGCCCTCCTCCACGCCACGGCCGACGTCTCCTCCGGGAGCGGTCCACAGGCCGAAGGGCCGCGGCATGAGACGCAGCCCAGGCGATCCGTCTCGCACAGGGCATGGTCCGGACACCATGACTGAGGCAGCCGGTACCGGGCGGCAACGACCACGCACAACCGTCCGCTCCGGATGCCGACCCAGCAACAGACGCGGCAACAGACGCGCGCGTCCTCGCGTCCCAGCACCGAAGTGCCGCACTGCCGCCCCGAAGTGACGCAGAACCAGAATGTCCGAGCACCGGGAGTACGCGGAAGCGGCGTCGGGCTACTGGGCCCGTCCCGCGTCCCACGCCTTGCGGGAAGGCGGGAATCGAATCGGTTCCGCGCAAGCGCTTCGACGAGATGGTACGACCGGCGAGGAGCGGGGGCAATGGCGTGTCGCACGCCGAACAGGGCGCCCAGGGGCGGGGCGGGGACCGCCTCACCGGTCGGCACCGGGCGTACCGCCCCCTCGTCAACCGCGCTTCAGCGGCCGCTTCCCAGGTCAGTGGCCTTTCAGGGGGTGCCGGAGCGATTGCGGCCCGGCCGCCCCTCCGACCCGCAGGACCCGCCGGGTGGCGTCGGCGCGAGGGCCTGCCGCGCTGCTTGTCCACGGTCACGCCCGATCTCTCAAGTCGGCCGTTCGACGGGGACCCGGGGGGATCGGCGATCGAACCGATTCGTTATTCAGGCCGGACGGGCGAGTCAGGACCCTTGACAGCACTGCGGAATCGAGAGCACCGTCTCCCCCCGAAACCTCTCTGCAATCCCACTGAAAGATCGGCACCTCCAAGCGCTTTCGTGTTCGTCAGCGCCACCAGCACAGAACCCGACCGGGTTCCGCCGGCACGGCAGGGGAGATCGGATGGGAACAACAGGTACGAGACGCCACGCGCTGTTCGGGCGCGGGGGCGTCCAAGGGCCGCTCGCCGCGGTACGGCGGCGCGGAAGGCCGGGAAACGAGGTGGGGCAGGCATCTGTGCCATCGTGGGAGCGCTCCCGCAGCTCTCGGCCGAAAACAATCGCCCGGGCGGCGGCCGCGGCCCTGCTCGCCGTCGGCGCACTGGCCGGCGTCAACGCCGGGACGGCCCGGGCCGCCACGTCCGGACCCTGCGATCTCTACGCGGCAGGAGGGACGCCCTGTGTGGCGGCCCACAGCACGACGAGGGCGCTGTACGCCTCGTACAACGGGCCGCTCTACCAGGTCCGGCGTGCCTCGGACAACACCACCCGCGACGTCGGCGTCCTGAGCGCGGGCGGCTATGCCGACGCCGCCGCGCAGGACTCGTTCTGCGCGGGGACGACCTGCCTGATCTCGGTCATCTACGACCAGTCAGGTCGCGCCAACCACCTCACCCAGGCGCCCGGCGGCGGTGCCGCGGGTGGTCCCGACAATCTCGCGAACGCGACGGCCGCGCCCACCATGGTGGGCGGTCACAAGGCCTACGGCGTCTTCGTGGCACCCGGGACGGGATACCGCAACAACCACACCAACGGCATCGCGACCGGGGACAACCCCGAGGGCATGTACGCGATCTTCGACGGCACGCACTACAACGGCGGCTGCTGCTTCGACTACGGCAATGCCGAGACGGACAGCAACGACGACGGCAACGGCACCATGGAGGCCATCTACTTCGGCAACATCAAGGTCTGGGGCTACGGCTCGGGCAACGGCCCCTGGATCATGGCCGATCTGGAGAACGGCCTGTTCTCCGGGGTGAACCAGCACTACAACGCGAACGACCCGACCATCAACTACCGGTACACGACCGCCATCGTCAAAGGCGGCCCGAACCACTGGGCGATCCGTGGTGGCAACGCACAGTCGGGCGGCCTGTCCACGTTCTACGACGGCGTGCGCCCCAACGTCGCGGGCTACAACCCTATGCGCAAGCAGGGCGCCATCATCCTGGGCATCGGCGGTGACAACAGCAAGGGCGCCCAAGGCACCTTCTACGAGGGCGTGATGACCTCCGGCTACCCGTCGGACGCCACCGAGAACGCGGTCCAGGCCAACATCACAGCGGCCGGCTACAGCAACACGACCGGCGGGACAGGTACCGGCGCGCTGCACGCGGTGGGCGCGGGCAAGTGCCTGGACGTGCCGAACTCGTCCACCGCGGCCGGCACGCAGCTGCAGATCTGGGACTGCAACGGCGGCGCCAACCAGAGCTGGACCCGCACCTCTTCCGACCAGTTGACGGTATTCAGCGGCAGCAGCCAGCTGTGCCTGGACGCGTACAACAACCAGACCACCGCCGGAACCAAGGTGGTGACCTGGCCCTGCAACGGCGGCGCCAACCAGCAGTGGCGGCTGAACTCCGACGGCACGATCACCGGCACCCAGTCCGGACTCTGTCTCGACGTCACCGGTGCCTCCACAGCCAACGGCGCCCTGGCCGAACTGTGGACCTGCCACGGCGGCTCCAACCAGCGATGGAACCTCAGCTGAGGGGACCGAGATCTTCCGCCCGCCAGTCCGTCCCCACACCGGGCGCCCCCCCCGGCACCAGGCGCCACCGCCCCCACTGGAGGATGACGATGTCAGGAGCCGGAGCGCTCCGCGGCCTCTGGGCCGCCCCCGTAGCTCTGTTCGCCCTACTCGCCGGGAGCCTGCCCATGGCCGGGGCCGCGTTCGCCGTACCAGCCGGGCGCCAGGCGGCGGCCGCCGATCTGTACGTGGCCCCGGATGCGGCGCCCGGCGGGAACGGCACGGCCGGGCAGCCGTTCGCGACGATCGACCAGGCGCGGCAGCCCGCGCACCGCCTCTCGGCCGATTCCGACGTCGTGGTCCACCTGGCCGGCGGTACCTACCGGCAGTCCAAGCCCCTGGCCTTCGGCTCCGGTGACGGCGGCCAGAACGGCCACACGATCACCTACCAGGCCATGTCCGGGCAGCAGCCGGTCGTGAGCGGTGCCCAGCAGATATCTGGTTGGCAGGTGCATGATCAGAACAGCAACATCTGGTCGGTCCACGTCGGCAGCGGTGTGAACACACGTCAGCTGTACGTGAACGGCAAGCAGGCACCGCGCGCGGCGATCCAGGTGCCCCGCTCCGCCTTCACCTTCACCCAGACCGGTCTGACCGTCACCGAATCCTCCCTCGACTACCTGGCCGGCCTCTCGGACCAGAACCACATGGAAGTCGAGAGCGTCAACTCCTTCACCGACCGCTACGCGCCCGTCCAGTCGATCAGCGGCAGAACGATCACCATGCAGCAGCCCGCGTGGAACAACAACTCCTGGGGCTACGACACCATCAACGCGCCGTTCGCCGGCGGCACCATGTACCTGGAGAACAACTACGCGTTCCTCAAGCAGGCCGGGCAGTGGTACCTCGACTCGTCCACCGGCGACCTGTACTACCGGGCCCAGCCTGGACAGAACCCGAACAGCCTCGACGTCGAACTGCCTCGGCTGCAAAGCCTGTTGGGCATCAGCGGCAGCTACGGCTCACCCGTGACCGGCCTCGGATTCGCCGGCATACGGTTCACCGGGACCTCCTGGCTCGGCCCGAGCGGACCCGACGGGTACGCGGACCAGCAGAGCGGCGCGCACATCACCGGCGCCTACGCGATGCCGGCGAACTGGCTGAGCACCTGCAAGTCGGGCTGCACTCAGTTCGAGGCCACCCGCAACCACTGGGAGCAGATGCCCGCGGCCGTCCAGGTCTCCGCCGCCACCAACATCACCTTCTCCGGCAACACGTTCTCCGAACTCGGACAGGCCGGACTGGGCGTGGGCAACGACGGCGTCGCCACCGCCTCCGGCACCGGACTCGGCGCGAACGGGGTCACCATCACCGGCAACACCTTCACCGACCTCGCCGGCAGCGGCATCCAGGTCGGCGGGATCCAGCCGGACGCGCACCACCCCGCCAACCCGCAGATGACCAACCAGAACATCACCATCAGCAACAACAAGGTCAGCGGGGTGGGCACCGACTACAAGGAGACCGCGGGAATCCTGTCCACCTACGTCACCAACGCGACGATCACCCACAACCAGTGCGACCACCTGCCCTACGACGGGATCGACATCGGCTGGGGCTGGGGGATGAACGACCCGGGCGGCAGCCAGGACTACGTCAACCGAGGCACGTACAACTACCAGCCGATCTACAGCACTCCCACCACGCTGAAGAACAACACCGTCTCCCACAACCTGGTCTTCGACACCAAGAACGCGATGTTCGACGGCGGCAGCATCTACAGCCTGTCCGCGGCCCCCGGCTCGGTGATCTCCGACAACTACATGCACGACAACAACCGCACCACCGCGCTCTACCTCGACGAGGGTTCCCGGTACCTGAAGGTGTCCGGCAACGTGGTGCAGGACGCGGGCAACTGGGCGCTCACCAACGCCAACGCGAACAACCACACCGACGACAACACGTTCTCCGGCAACTGGTACAACGGCGGCAACACATACGTGGCCACCGGCCCTCCGCACAACAACGTCCTCACCGGCAACGTCCAGGTCAGCGGCACCAACTGGCCCCAGGGCGCCCGAGACGTCATCCAGCAGGCGGGCGTCCAGTCCTGGGGCGGTGGCGGCTTCCCCACGGGCTCCCACCAGTTGGTGATCGCCAGCGACAGCCTGTGCCTCGACGTGTACGGCAACTCCACCAGCGCCGGTGCCGCGATCGACCAGTGGACCTGCAACGGACAGGGCAACCAGCAGTTCGAGTTCGTGCCGGTCTCGGGCGGCTACGGGCAACTGCGCGCGCAGCACTCCGGACAGGTCGTGGCGGTGGCCGGCGGCTCCACGACCGCCGGTACACCGAACATCGTGCAGCAGGCCGCGAGCGGAGCGTCGAGCGCTCTGTGGCTGCCGGTGCAGCAGTCCGACGGCTCGTATTCCTTCAAGAACCAGAACAGCGGTCTGTGCCTGGACGTCTACGGAGGCGGCAGCAACCTGGGCCAGCAACTGGACCAGTGGCCGTGCAAGAACGCCCCCGGCACCAACCAGGACTTCACCCCCCGCTGACCTGCTCGTGCCTCCAGGACGCCCGCACGGACCGGCGATTCGTTCACCCCCACCCACTGACCCGCACCCAGTGAGGAACGCAGATGAAGAAGTACTGGGCACCCTTGGCCACGGCGCTGGCGGCCACCCTCGGCGTGGGCGCCGCATGGCCCGCCGTGGCCACCGCCGCCGAGACGCCGCCCTCCGCACCACAGGCCGCTGCCGCGGCCACGCCCCTGCGGGTGATGCCGTTGGGCGACTCGATCACCTGGGGCGTCGGCAGCCCGTCCGGGAACAGCTACCGCAGCTTCCTGGCGAACAAGCTGACGGCCGAGGGACACACCCTGGACTTCGTCGGCTCGGGGCGCAACGGCACCATGTCCGACCCGGACAACGAAGGCCACTCCGGCTGGCGGATCGACCAGATCGCCGGCATCGCGGACTCCGTGCTGGCCCGCTACCGCCCCAACGTGATCACCCTGGAGATCGGCACCAACGACCTGAACGGCAACTACCAGATCCCGACCGCGGCCGACCGGCTCCGCGCGCTCATCGACCAGATCACCAGGGCCGCACCCGACGCGACCGTCCTCGTCGGCACCGTGATCATCTCCACCAGCGGCACCGAGGAGGCCAACCGGCCCGCGTTCAACGCCAAGTTGCCCGGGATCGTCCAGGCCGAGCAGGCGGCCGGCAAGCACGTCCGGCTGGTGGACATGAGCGCCCTGACCGCCGCCGACCTGTCCGACGCCCTGCACCCCAACGACAACGGCTTCGCCAAGATGGCGGACGCCTTCAACGCGGGGATCCAGGCCGCGGACGCGGCAGGCTGGATCAAGCCGCCGGACTCCGCGGCCGGGCAGGTGCGCTCCGGGATCGCGGGCAAGTGCCTGGGAGTGAGCGGCGGCAGCAGCGCCAACGGGACCGCCGCGGAGATCCGCACCTGTGACGGCTCCGCCGCGCAGACATGGTCCGCGCGCTCCGACGGCACCCTGCGGGCGCTCGGGAAATGCCTCGACGTCACCGGCCGGGGCACCGCCAACGGCACCAAGATCGAGATCTGGGACTGCAACGGCGGAACCAACCAGCAATGGCAGACGTACAACGGCGGCTACCGCAACCCGGTCTCCGGCCGCTGCCTCGACGACCCCAACGCGTCCACCACCGACGGTACGCAACTGGTCCTGTGGGACTGCAACGGCGGCACGAACCAGCAGTGGACCGCCCTGCCCGTGTCCTGACCTCAAGACCCCCTCTCACGCACCCGCACAAGGAGGTTGATCCTTCATGTCCTGGCTCAACGACGAGCCTCTGCTGCGCAGGGCCCTGCTCTCGGCCACCGCCCTGCTGGCCGGCACGGCACTGGCCCTGACCGGCCCGGCGGGGCTCACCGCGCACGCGGCGTCCGGCACGCTGGGCGCGGCCGCCGCCGACAGCGGCCGCTACTTCGGCACGGCCGTGGCGGCCGGGAAACTCGGCAACTCGACGTACTCCACGATTCTCGACCGGGAATTCAACATGATCACCCCGGAGAACGAGATGAAGTGGGACACCACCGAACCGTCCCGCGGCAACTTCAACTTCGGCCCGGCCGACCAGATCGTCAGCCACGCCACCGCACACGGGCAGCGGATGCGCGGCCACACCCTGGTGTGGCACTCGCAGTTGCCCGGCTGGGTCAGCTCCATCGGTGACGCAGCCACCCTGCGCAGCGTGATGAACAACCACATCACCACCGAGATGAACCACTACAAGGGCAAGATCTACGCCTGGGACGTGGTCAACGAGGCGTTCGCCGACGGCGGCAGCGGTCAGCACCGCAGCTCGGTCTTCCAGAACGTGCTCGGCAACGGCTTCATCGAGGAGGCCTTCCGCACCGCCCGGGCCACCGACCCCTCGGCCAAGCTCTGCTACAACGACTACAACATCGAGAACTGGACGGACGCCAAGACCCAGGGCGTCTACAACATGGTCAAGGACTTCAAGGCGCGCGGTGTGCCCATCGACTGCGTCGGCCTCCAGAGCCACTTCGGCGCGGGCGGCCCGCCGGCCAGCTTCCAGACCACCCTGTCCAACTTCGCCGCCCTCGGCGTCGACGTCCAGATCACCGAACTCGACATCGCGCAGGCCTCGGCGACCGCGTACGGCAACACGGTGCGAGCCTGCATGAGCGTCGCGCGCTGCACCGGCATCACGGTGTGGGGGATCAGGGACAGCGACTCGTGGCGGACGGGCGAGAACCCGCTGCTGTTCGACAACAACGGCAACAAGAAGTCGGCCTACGACGCCTCGCTCTCGGCGCTCGGTGGAGGTACGGGGAATCCCGGCGGAGGCATCGTCTCCGGACAGGTGTACTCGCTGACCGACGTCGCAGCGGGCCGGGTTCTGGACGTACCGGGGGGCCAGACGGCGAACGGCACGCTCCTACAGGTCTGGGACGCCAACGGCGGTGCGAACCAGCAGTGGCGGGCGAGTCAGAACAGCGACGGCTCCTACACGCTGACGAACATCGCCAGCGGACGGGTGCTCGACGAGCCGGGTGGCCAGACCGGCAACGGCACCCGGATGGAGATCTGGGACGCCAACGGCGGTGCGAACCAGCACTGGCGGGCGAGTCAGAACAGCGACGGCTCGTACACCCTGATCAACGTCGCCTCGGGCCGGGCACTGGAGATCCCCAGCGGACAGAACGGCAACGGAGCCCCGGTCCAGATCTGGGACTCCAACGGCGGCGCCAACCAGCACTGGAACTTCAAGTGAGGTGACTCGGAACGCACACCCCGCGTCCGGTACGGCGGCCGTCGCCGGACGCGGCTTCCGGCATGCCCGCACAACGGTCTCACCAGGGGCGATACATGGGATGCATCCGAACTCAATGGGGTGTGCCGAGTGTATTGACTCGTTCGGGGAGCTGTGGAATCACTAGGACATGGGATGTCTGAGGGTTCCTGTGGGTGCCCTCGACCGCCCTCGCCACCATCCTGTTCGGCCAGGCACAGCACTCTCTGTCACCTTCCCCCACCTACGCGAGGAACAGAATGCGGCCTTCACTCCTTTCCCGTCGCAGCCCCACGGCTCGCGGACGACGCTTACCGGCGTTCGCGGTCGCAGGCGTGATGGCGCTGCTGGCCATGATGACAGCGACCTCGCAGACATGGTCCGCCCCGGCGGCGACGCCGGCGCCCTTGGTGAGTTCGGCCTCGGGCCGATGTCTGGACGTCAAGGGCAACGTCGACACGCCGGGAACGGCGCTGGACATCCAGGACTGCGACAACCAGCCGAACCAGGCGTTCGAGTTCACCTCGGCGGGCGAGCTGAGGACGATGAACGGCACCCGGTGCGTGGACGCCTACGACAACCGGACCGCGCCGGGAACCCCGGTGATCATCTGGTCGTGCAACGGTCAGTCGAACCAGGCGTGGCGGCAGAACCCCGACGGATCCATCACCGGTGTCCAGTCCGGCCTGTGCCTTGACGTCAACGGGGCGGGCACGGCCAACGGCACCGCGGTCATCCTGTGGACCTGCAACGGCCAGAGCAACCAGAAGTGGACCACGTCGACACCTCCGCCCGCTCCCGGCGGGCCGGGCCCGTGCGACCTCTACTCCACCGGCGGCACTCCCTGCGTGGCCGCGCACAGCACCGTACGGGCGCTCTACGGGTCGTACAGCGGCAGCCTCTACCAGGTCAGGCGTGCCTCGGACAACGCGACCAGGAACATCGGGGTACGGGCGGCCGGAGGCTTCGCCGACGCGGCGGCGCAGGACTCGTTCTGCGGGGGCACCTCCTGTGTGATCACGGTCGTCTACGACCAGTCCGGGCGCGGCAACGACCTGTGGTACCAGGGATCGGCCCAGGTCCCGGGTTCGAGTCAGAGCAGTCCCGCGAAGGCGACCTCGGAGTCGCTGACCGCTGGGGGCACCAAGGCGTACTCGCTGTACATCAATCCAGGCAACAGCTACTGGCGGGACGGCCATCTCACGGGAGTACCGACCGGCAGCGCGCCCGAGGGGGCGTACATGGTGACCAGCGGCACCCACGTCAACAACGGCTGCTGCTTCGACTACGGCAACAGCGAGACGACACGGAAGGCCGACGCCGCCGGCGCGATGGACGCCATCAACTTCGGCACCCAGTGCTGGTTCGGCGGCTGCTCGGGAAGCGGTCCCTGGGTCCAGGCCGACCTGGAATGGGGCCTCTACTCCGGAGGCAGCCAGTCCTGGAACACCAACCAGCGCGCGTTCCCCGTCAAGTTCGTCACCGCGATGCTGAAGAACAACGGCACGTCGAGGTTCGCCCTCAAGGGCGGCAACGCGCAGTCCGGCAGCCTGACCACCCTGTGGGACGGCGCGCTGCCCAGCGGATACAGCCCGATGAAGAAGCAGGGCGCCATCGTCCTCGGCAGCGGCGGTGACTGCTGCAAACCCGGCGGCGGCGCCAACCTGAGCGCCGGCACCTTCTACGAGGGGGCCATCGTCGCCGGCTACCCGTCCGACGCGACCGACAACGCGGTGCAGGCCAACATCATCGCGGCCGGATACCGCTGAGTCCTTCTGTCCTACGGCGAGTTCTGCCGCAACCCGGCCCAGGAGCTAATGACATGCGCATGATTACCCGGACGCTGGCGTTCGCCTTCGCCATCGTGCTGTTCTGCGTCGGCGTCCCCCTCGTCTCCCTCGGCACGGCGCAGCCCGCCGCCGCGCTGGGCAACGGGCTGGCGCTGACCCCGCAGATGGGCTTCAACGACTGGAACGCCTACGGCTGCAACGTCTCGGAATCGCTGATCAAGTCCACCGCGCAGGCGATGCACACCAACGGCATGCAGGCGGCGGGCTACACCTACGTCAACATCGATGACTGCTGGATGACCCACAACCGCGATTCCGGCGGCCACCTGGTGCCGGACCCGGCCAAGTTCCCCGACGGCATCAAGGGCACCGCCGACTACGTGCACTCGCTGGGACTGAAGTTGGGGATCTACGAGGACGCGGGCACCGCCACCTGCGCCGGCTACCCGGGCAGCCTGGGCCACGAGAGCACCGACGCCCAGTCGTTCGCGTCCTGGGGCGTGGACTACCTGAAGTACGACAACTGCAACAACAACGGGGTGTCCGCGCGGAGCCGGTACACCGCGATGCGGGACGCCCTGGCGGCCACCGGCCGACCCATCCTGTACAGCCTGTGCAACTGGGGCCAGGACAACGTGTGGACCTGGGGCGCGGACGTGGGCAACAGCTGGCGCACCACCGGGGACATCAGCGCGAGTTTCTCCAGCATGCTGTCGATCTTCCACAGCAACGTGGGACTCGCCTCGTACGCCGGTCCCGGCCACTGGAACGACCCGGACATGCTGGAGGTCGGCAACGGCTCGATGACGGCCACCGAGAGCCGCAGCGAGTTCAGCCTGTGGGCGGAGATGGCCGCACCGCTGATCGCGGGCACCAACATCCCCTCGGCCAGTGCGGACACCTTGTCCACCCTGACCAACTCCCGGGTGATCGCGGTCGACCAGGACCCCCTCGGCAAGCAGGGCACCATGGTCTCCTCCTCGGGCGGCCTCGACGTGCTGGCCAAGCCTTTGGCCAACGGGGATGTGTCGGTGGCCCTGTTCAACGAGACCGGCTCGACGGCGACCATCTCGACCACCGCGGCGGCGATCGGCAAGACCGGGGCCTCCTCCTACACCCTGACCGACCTGTGGTCGGGGGCGACCTCCACCACCTCGGGCACGATCAGCGCCTCGGTACCGGCGCACGGCACGGTGATGTACCGGGTCGCGGGCGGCACCAGTGGCGGCGGCACCAACGTGACCGGCGCGGTGCACGCCGTGGGCGCGGGCAAGTGCCTGGACGTACCCAACTCGACCACGACCGCCGGCACCCAGGTGGAGATCTGGAGCTGCAACGGCGGTGCCAACCAGACCTGGACGCACACCGCGTCCAACCAGTTCACCATCTACTCCGGCAGCAGCCAGAGGTGCCTGGACGCCTACAACAACCAGACCACGCCGGGGACCAAGGTGGAGATCTGGTCGTGCAACGGCCAGAGCAACCAGCAGTGGACGCTGAACTCCAACGGCACGATCACCGGCGTCCAGTCGGGCCTGTGCCTGGGCGTCGCCGGCGGGGCGACCGCCGACGGCACCCTCGCCGAGCTACAGACCTGTAACGGCGGCAGCAGCCAGCGGTGGACGTTGGGGTGACTCGGCATTCGAACCCAGGAGGAGGTTTCCATGCTCGAACCAGCCGGTGATCGCCCGCGCAGGCGCGGGAAAGCCGTGCTCCTTGTCGTCCTGGCGATGATCGTGGCCGCGTTCGGCGCCCCGGCGTTCGCCACGTCCCCGCGGTCCGCGACGGCCGCGCCGCGTGTGGCGGACGTGTCGCTCCCGTGCGACCTCTACGCCGCGGGCGGGACGCCGTGTGTGACGGCGCACTCCACGACCAGGGCGTTGTTCGCGTCGTACAACGGACCGCTGTACCAGATCCAGCGGGCGTCCGACCACAGCTACCGCGACATCGGGCTGCTCAGCGCGGGCGGGTACGCGGACGGCGCGTCCCAGGTGTCGTTCTGCTCCGGCACGTCGTGCACGATCACGAAGATCTACGACCAGACCGCCCAGCACAACGACATGCCGATCTCCTGGGGCGGCTACTGGAAGGGCCCGGGCCCGAACGGGTCCGATGTCGGCGCGGACGCCATGGCCCTGCCGGTGACCGCGGCCGGCCACCAGGTCTTCGGCGTCAAGGTCGCGCAGGGCGTCGGATACCGGCACGACAACGCGAAAGGCGTCCCCACCGGATCCCAGCCCTCGGGCATCTACATGGTGACGTCGTCGAACTACACGAACCAGTGGTGCTGCTTCGACTACGGCCTCGGTGAGAACACCCACACCGACACCGGCAACGCCACCATGAACGCCATCTACTGGGGCAACGCCTGCTGGTTCGGCGGCTGCACCGGGTCGGGGCCGTGGGTGGAGGCCGACCTGGAGAACGGCATGTTCCACACCAACACCGGCTCCAACAAGGACCCGAACAACCCCGGTGTGCACCACCCCTTCGTCAGCGCCTGGGAGAAGAACAACGGCACCACCAACTTCACCCTCAAATACGGCGACGGCGCGAGCGGCGGGCTGACGACCACCTTCTCCGGCCCCCTGCCGAACGGCTACTCGCCGATGAAGGTCGACAGTTCCGTCCTGCTCGGCACCGGGGGAGACAACAGTGTCTCGGGCACCGGCGAGTTCTTCGAGGGCGCCATCACGGCCGGCTACCCCTCCGACGCCACGGAGAACGCCGTTCAGGCAAGCATCACCGCGGCCGGCTATGGCTCGGGAGGCGGTGGCGGTACGTCGACCGCGCTGCACGCGGTGGGCGCGGGCAAGTGCCTGGAGGTGCCGGGCGCGTCCACGACCCCGGGTACGCAGACCCAGATCCGCGACTGCAATGGAGCGGCGAACCAGACCTGGTCGCGGACCGGCTCCCGCGAGCTGACCGTGTACTCCGGCAGCAGCCGGCTGTGCCTGGACGCCTCCAACCAGGGCACCAGCCCCGGCACCAAGGTCATCACCTGGACCTGCAACGGCCAGACCAACCAGCAGTGGAACGTCAACGCCAACGGCACGATCACCAGCGCCCAGTCCGGCCTGTGCCTGGACGTGACCGGCGCCGCCACCGCCAACGGCACCCCCGTCGAACTGTGGACCTGCAACGGCGGATCCAACCAGCAGTGGTCACTGAGCTGACCCCCTGACGCGTGAGGCAGGAGGACCCCATGAGGACGAGAGCGAGATCCGGCCGTCTGGTCCTGGCCGTCGGCATCGTCTTGGCGTTCGTGCTGCAACTGTCGGCCACGGCCGAGAGCCGGGCCGTCTCGGGCGAGGCGCTGAGCGTCAACCTGGCGTCGACGCGGGGCCCGTCGACCGGTGTGGGCGAGGGATTCCTCTACGGCTTCACGCAGGACGGCAGCCAGCCGGCGGACCAGTTCATCAAGCCGCTGGGGATCAACGCGTTCCGCGGCGGCGGCTGGTTCTCCGGCGGCTGGATCAAGGACAACTACCAGTACGGCTCGGCGACTCGGGCCGACATCGACTCGATCGTCGCGCAGGCGAAACGGCTCACCCAGCCGCCGTACCACGCGCAGTACCAGGTACTGGTGAGCGACATCTACGGCGCCAACGGCGGGCAGCCGTCCACCACGAGATACCCGTGCGACAACGGCGACTGCTCCAACTGGATCAGCTTCATCGACTCCACGGTGGGAGCGCTACAGGCCACGGGGCTGTCGTTCGCCTACGACATCTGGAACGAGCCGGACATCTCCGTCTTCTGGACCCGGGGTGTCAACAGCGCCCAGTACTTCCAGATGTGGGACACCGCCTACCGGGAGATCCGGCGCATCGCCCCCTCGGCGCAGATCGTGGGACCGTCGCTCGCCTTCACCCCGCAGAGCAACCCGGGGGAGTGGCGGACCTGGCTGGCGCACGTGAAGGCGGCCGGGACGGTACCGGACATGATCACCAACCATGACGAAGGAGATGTCGACGACCCGGTCACCGTCTCCCAGTCCCTCAACAGCGCCCTGACCACGGCGGGCATCGGCCCCCGGCCGCTGTCCGCGAACGAGTACCAGCCCGCCGACCGGCAGACCGCCGGAGTGACGGCCTGGTACCTGGCGCGGTTCGCGCAGTCCTCGTACACCAACGCGATGCGCGGCAACTGGGTCTGCTGCGTCACCCCCAACCTGACGGGAGTCCTCACCCAGAGCGGCGGCAGTTGGCAGCCGACCGGCAACTGGTGGGCGCTTCGCGACTACGCCGACATGACCGGCACCCTGGTCGACACCTCCGGCCAGGTCGGCTCGACGGCGATCTCGGCCTCCGAGGATCCCACCAACAAGCGCGCGGTGGCGATCATCGGTGACGCGAACGGCAACTCCGGTACCGCGTCCGTGACCTTCAACGGGCTGTCGTCCCTACCCTGGCTGACGAACGCGGGCAGCGTGCACGTGACCGTGCACCGCATCCCGGACCAGGCACCCCTCGCCGCGCCGCTCACCGTCTACGACCAGAATGTGAGCGCCTCGGGCGGTTCGATCACCGTGCCGTTGACGTTCCAGGCCGCGCACGACGCGTTCGCCGTCTATCTCACCCCGGCCTCCCCCGGCGGCGAGGGCTACCCGACCGGCTACCACCAACTCGTCGTCGCCAACAACAGCTTGTGCCTGGACGTGTACGGCAACTCGGGCAGCGCGGGCGCCGCGATCGACCAGTGGACCTGCAACGGGCAGAGCAACCAGCAGTTCCAGTTCGTGCCGGCCTCGGGCGGCTACGGCGAACTGCGCGCCCAGAGCTCCGGCCAGGACGTCGCGGTCGCGGGCGGCTCCACGACGGCAGGCACCCCGGACATCGTCCAACAACCCCCAGGCACAGCGGCCAACGGCCTCTGGCTGCCCGTGCGCCAGTCCGACGGCTCCTACGCCTTCCAGAACCGCAACAGCGGTCTGTGCCTGGACGTCTACGGCGCCGGCAGCACGGCGGGCCAGCAACTGGACCAGTGGCCGTGCAAGAACGCACCGGGCACCAACCAGGACTTCTTCGTCCGCTGAACCGTCCACAGAAGCGTCCGCCGACCGCACCGGCCGTGGACACCCCCCACCTGCGAAAGGAACCCACCGTGCAAGCAATCGCACGGCTGTTACGGCGCCTGCGCGTCCCGACAGCCGTACTCGCGGGCCTCGTCCTGGCCGTCGGCGGCGTCGTGGGCACCACCGCCACTCCGGCCCGGGCCGCCACCTCCATCACCCTCAACGGCACCTCCGGCGGACGGACCTTCGACGGCGTCGGCGCGATCAGCGGCGGGGGCGGCAACAGCAGACTCCTGATCGACTACCCCGAGCCGCAACGCGGCCAGGTCCTCGACTACCTCTTCCGGCCCGGGTACGGCGCCTCCCTGCAGCTGCTCAAGGCCGAGATCGGCGGGGACACCAACTCCACCTCGGGAGCCGAGCCCAGCCACCAGCACACCCGCTCCGACCTGAACTGCGACCGGGGCTACGAATGGTGGCTGATGGAACAGGCAAAGGCCCGCAACCCGAACATCAAGCTGTACGGGCTCGCCTGGGGCGCCCCGGGCTGGATCGGCAACGGGAACTTCTGGTCCACCGACATGGTCAACTACCTGGTCTCGTGGCTGGGTTGCGCCAAGCAGCACGGGCTGAGCATCGACTACCTCGGCGGATGGAACGAGCGCGGCTACAACGTCTCCTGGTACCAGCAGCTGCGCAGCACGCTCAACAGCAACGGCTACGGCAGCGTCAAGATCGTCGCGGCCGACTCGGACTGGTCCGTGGCGAACGACGTCAACTCCAACCCGTCGTTCGCCTCAGCGGTGAGCGCCATCGGCACGCACTATCCCTGCGGCTACCGGTCCTCCCAGTCCACCTGCACGGTCCCGGCGGCCGCCCTCAACTCCGGCAAACCGCTGTGGGCGAGCGAGAACGGCTCGGACGACTACAACGGGGGAGCGCAGGCCATGGCCCGCGGCATCAACCGCGGATACATCGACGGACGCATGACCGCGTACCTCAACTGGCCGGTGGTCGCCGCGCTCACCCCCAACCTGCCGTACCCCACCATGGGCCTGGCCCTGGCTTCCCAGCCCTGGTCCGGCTCCTACTCGGTCGGCAAGAACACCTGGGTGATGGCGCACACCAGCCAGTTCACCGCCCCCGGATGGCACTACCTCGACGCCTCCAGCGGCTACATCGGCGGCAACCGCGCCAACGGAAGCTACGTCTCGCTCAAGTCCACGAACAACTCCGACTACTCCACGGTCATCGAGACCATGGACGCCGGCAGCGCGCAGACGCTGGACTTCAACGTCACCGGGGGACTGTCCACCGGCACCGTCCACGTCTGGTCCACGGACGTCAGGTCCGCCAACCCGGCCGACCACTTCGTGCACAGCGCGGACATCACGCCGTCCGGTGGCGGTTTCAGCCTGACCGTCCAGCCCGGCCACCTGTACACGCTGACCACCACGACCGGACAGGGCAAGGGCACCGCCACCGGTCCCGCCAAGAGCGCGCTGAAGCTGCCGTACAGCGACTCCTTCGACGGCTACACCACCGGCACCGAGGCGAAGTACCTCATGGACTGGCAGGGCGCCTTCGAGACGGTGGGCTGCGGCGGCGGCCGTAGCGGAAAGTGCGTGCGTCAGATGAGCCCGCAGAAGCCGATCACCTGGGACTCGCTGACGGATCCGCACGCCCTGCTCGGAGAGACGGGCTGGGGCAACTACACCGTCTCGTCGGACGTGCTGCTCGAACAGTCCGGATACGTCGAACTGATCGGCCGCGCGGGCGCGCACGACTACGACCACGGCGGCGGGCAGAACGTCTACCGCCTGCGGGTGAGCGACACCGGGGCCTGGTCGATCCTCAACTCCAACACCAACGGCACCGTCACCACCCTGGCCCGCGGCACGACCGCCGCGCTGGGCACCAACCGGTGGCACACCCTGGGCCTCACCTTCTCCGGCAGCACGATCACCGCCGTCGTCGACGGCGCCACGCTCGGTACCGCGAACGACAGCACCTGGGCGGCCGGACAGATCGGCTACGGGACCAGCCAGGGCGAGACGGCACAGTTCGACAACCTGTCCATCACACCCGGCAGCGGCGGCAACGACGGCGGCACGACCGGCGCGATCGTCGGGGTCGGCTCCGGCCGGTGCGTGGACGTGCCGAACCAGTCGCACACGGCCGGTACCCAGGTGGCGCTGTGGGACTGCAACGGCGGCAGCAACCAGCAATGGACGAACACCTCCGCCGGTGAGCTGCGGATCTACGGCAGCGTCTGTCTGGACGCCGCGGGGCAGGGCACCAGCCCCGGCACCAAGGTGGACATCTGGGACTGCAACGGCGGCGCCAACCAGAAGTGGACGCTCCACGCCGACGGCACGATCACCGGTGACCAGTCCGGCCTGTGCCTGGACGCCACCGGGGCCGGTACGGCCAACGGAACCCTGTTGCAGCTGTGGACCTGCAACGGCAGCGGCAACCAGAAGTGGACGCGCGACTGATCCCGTGACCGGCGGGCTTCCCGCGCCTGCCCGATCCCTCTGAAAGGCCTCCCATGACTTCCTCCCCCCTGCCGCTCAGCCGGCGGCGACTGCTGGCGGCGGCCGGTGCGTCGGCGGCCGTCGGCCTGCTGCGGTTCGCCCCCGAGGCCGCCGCGACCGACGGTCCCCAGAGCTACACCGCGAGCTGGTCCTCCGTGGACCAGCACCCCCCGGCCCCGGCCTGGTTCCAGGACGCCAAGTTCGGCATCTACTACCACTGGGGCGTCTTCAGCGTTCCCGCGTTCGGCAACGAGTGGTACCCGCGCAACATGTACGTCGGCGGCTCCGCCGAGAACAACCATCACAAGGCCACCTACGGCGACCCCGCGGCCTGGCCGTACCACAACTTCATCGACGGCGCCCGTGACAAGGCGGGCAACTTCGTTCAGTTCGCCCCCAAGCTGGTCTCCCAGGGCGGCAAGTGGGACCCGGACGCCTGGGCCCGGCTGTTCAAGGCCGCGGGCGCCCGGTTCGCGGGCCCGGTCGCCGAGCACCACGACGGCTTCTCCATGTGGAACAGCCGCGCCAACCCGTGGAACTCGGTCCAGCACGGCCCCAAGCTCGACCTGGTGGGGCTGCACGCGCAGGCCATCCGCGGGCAGGGGCTGAAATTCATGGCCTCGCTGCACCACGCCTACCACTTCAACGGCTTCTACGACCACGTGCCGAACCAGTCGGACCCGACGCTGCGCATCCTCTACGGCCAGCAGGGTTCTGCCGCGGAGAACAAGCTCTGGTACGACAAGCTGGTCGAGGTCATCGACGGCTACCAACCGGACCTGGTCTGGCAGGACTTCGACCTGAACCTGGTGCAGGAGTCGTACCGGCTCCAGTTCCTCGCGCACTACTACAACCAGGCCGTCGCATGGAACAAGGACGTGGTCGCGACCTACAAGGACGGCCTCAACAACAAGGGTGAGGTCTTCGACTTCGAGCGCGGCGGCCCGGCAGGGCTGCTCACCCCCTACTGGCTGACCGACGACAGCATCTCCTCCTCCAGCTGGTGCTACACGGTGGGCATCGGCTACTACTCGACGCAGGCCCTGCTCCACTCGCTGATCGACCGGGTCAGCAAGGGCGGCAACATGCTGCTCAACATCGCCCCCATGGCCGACGGCACCATCCCCTCCGGGCAGCAGTCCATCCTGCTCGCGATGGGGGACTGGCTCGGCCGCTTCGGAGAGGCCGTCTACTCCACCCGCTCCTGGTCCAGTTACGGCGAGGGCCCCACCAAGATGGGCGGAGGCTCCTTCAGCGGACCGGTGGCCGGCAAAGCGCAGGACATCCGCTTCACCCGCAGCCGGGACAACAAGGTGCTCTACGCCACCGCCCTGGGCTGGCAGGGCGGCACCCTGACGATCACGACGCTGAACTCGAACCAGATCAACCTCAGCAGCCTGACGGGCGCCCAACTGCTGGGCAACACCGCCGGCAGCTACATCAACCTGCCCGCACCGACCCAGGACGCCTCGGGCCTGCACCTCACCATGCCCTCCTCCAACCCGCCGTTCAGCGCGCTCGCGTACACGGTCAAGCTCACCTTCTCCGGTGAGATCCCCGTCCTGGGCCCGCCGGGTGGCTCGACGACCTGGGTCAGGATCGCCAACGTCACCAGCGGACTGGTGCTCGACAGCGGGGGCAACGTGGCCTCCGGCTCCAACCTCAAGCAGTGGAACTACGACGGCAGCACCAACCTCCAGTGGCAGCTGATCGACCTCGGCAACGGCTACTACCGCCTCATCAACCGCACCAACGGCATGGCCGCCGACAGCTGGGGCAACGCCGCCAACGGCGCGCCCGCCCGCCAGGAGGCGTGGAACGGCGGCAACAACCAGCAGTGGTCGCTCAACAGCCTCGGCGACAACCGCTACCAGATCGTCAACCGGGGCACCGGCACCGCCCTCGACGGCGCCGGCAACACCACGGCCGGGTCCACCACGGTGCTGTGGACGCCGAACTCCAGCACCAACAACGCGTGGACCATCACCGCCGTGTGAAGACGACTACGGAAGAAGGTGCTTATGAATCGCAAACCACTCTTCATGGCCTTGGCGGCCGCGCTACTTCTCGTCCTGAGCGCCGCGGGCACCTCGTTCAGCAGCGCTCTCGGCGCACCCGTGCCGGACACCAGGTCCGCCACCGCGGCAAGCGCCGGCTGTGGGAAAGCCCCGACACTGACCAGCGGCAACCACACGATCCAGAGCGGCGGCCAGAACCGCAGTTACATCCTGCGGGTCCCCGCCGGCTACGACAGCAACCACCCCTACCGGCTGGTCTTCGGCTTCCACTGGCGGGGCGGCACGGCGAACGACGTCGACTCGGGCGGCACGGACGGCTACAACTGGTCCTACTACGGCCTCAGGCGCCTGGCGGACCAGGCGAACAACAGCACGATCTTCGTCGCACCCCAGGGCAACGGCAACGGCTGGGCCAACCCCGGCGGCCAGGACGTGGCCTTCGTGGACGCCATGGTCAGCCAGATCGAATCAGGCCTGTGCGTCGACACCACCCAGCTGTTCTCCGCCGGCTTCAGCTACGGCGGCGCGATGTCGTACGCCCTCGCCTGCTCCCGGGCGACGGTCTTCCGCGCGGTCGCGGTGTACTCCGGCGCGAACCTCAGCGGCTGCAACGGCGGCAACCAGCCAATCGCCTACATGGGACTGCACGGCCTCAGGGACAACGTGCTGCCCATCCAGTCGGGACGGGACCTGCGCGACACCTTCGTCCGCACGAACGGCTGCACCCCGCAGAACCCGCCCGAGCCGGCCTACGGAAGCCTGACGCACACCATCACCACCTACTCCGGATGCAGGTCCGGATACCCCGTCGTCTGGGCCGCCTTCGACGGAGCGGGCCACGACCCCGGCCCCATCGACGGATCCACCGGTGACGGCTGGCGCACCTGGACGTCCGCGGCGGTGTGGCAGTTCTTCACCCAGTTCGGCTCCAACCAGCCGCCGCCCCCGCAGTCCGGCAACCAGCAGATCATCGGCCAGCAATCGGGACGCTGCGTCGACATCAACAACTCGACCACGGCCAACGGCACGCAGGCACAGCTGTGGGACTGCAACGGCGGCTCCAACCAGCGGTGGACCTACTCCACCGGCAAGCAGCTGGTCGTATACGGCAACAAGTGCCTCGGCGTCGGCCAGGGCGCGGGCAACGGCACCCCGGCGGCGATCTGGGACTGCAACGGGCAATCGGACCAGCAATGGAACATCAACCCCGACGGCACCATCACAGCAGTGCAGTCGGGGCTCTGCCTGGACGCCAACGGCCAGGGAACGGCCAACGGCACGAAAATCCAGCTGTGGACCTGCTCCGGCGGCGCCAACCAGCACTGGCGCCTGCAAAACTGACGGACCGGGGCCAGGCCCGATGCGGCACGGGCCTGGCCCCCAGCGTCGCGTCCGGCTCGTGCAGGAGTGGCTGGCGCAGCCGCTCGGCGTATGGTCGAAGCGAATTCGATCAAGCGGCACGTTCACACCTGCGGCGACCGCCCTACTTCCGCAGCGCCACGGCCAGTTGGGCGTCGATCGCCTGCATCGTCGTGAAGTGCGCGCCGCCGATCCAGAGATCCGGGTTCGTGTGATTCTGCGTCGAGTTGCTGGCGGCGTTGGACAGGTTCTCCCTCGGCAAAGGCCTGGACGAGGATGAGCAGGCCCCGCGCACGGTCCCGGTCGTTGGCCCTCGGGTTGGACAGCTCGCTGACCGCGCCCTGGATGGACCCCATGGTGATGGCCAGCGAGCCGCGGTCGACCTGACCGGCCCGCTCCATATCGGTGTAGTTGAGCCAGTTCCTGTTGTGCGTGTCGCCGTTCTGCTGCGGAAGCCTCTCGGGCCCTGCGCCCAGGCGCCAGTACTCGCCGGTCACGTTGTTGCGCCAGCCGGTCACGTACAGGTTCCGTGCGTTGAAGACCAGAGTGATGTTGCTCTGGCCCACCGAGAGCGTGACCATGTGGCCGAAGAGGCTCCAGAAGCCCTCGCATCTGCCCTTACGGACTTCTGGACTCGGCTCAGTACCAGACGGAGAACGTGGCGTCGGCTCTGCCGGTGGTGGTGGAGATCGGGTCGATACGCAGCGCGTAGTTGAAGTGCCGGATGTAGCGGTCCGGGTAGTTGTGCGAGCGGAACGACGACCAGGACGGGTCGGCCAGCCCGGCCGTCTTGTGGAAGGTCGCGTCCTGGGCGAACCTCGCGGTGCCGTCGTCGGCGTCCAGTCGCAGCTGGAAGTAGGAGTGTCGCAGGTAGCGGGTCGGGTCGGTGACGGACTGGAAGGAGATGCCGGAGGGGTCGGCCAGTCCCGGCACCAGCTTCCATTGTGAGTCGGTGTAGGGGTCGAACGGGTACGGGTCGATGCGGCCGAGGGAGTCGACCTGCCGCCAGTATCTGTCGGGGAAGTTGTAGGACTTCAGCCGGTTCCAGGCCGGCTTTCCCCACTTGGCGACCATGTTGTCGTACACCGTCTGGGGGATCGGCTTGATGTCGGCGTGCTTGGAGTTCAGCGGCTGGGTGTAGAGGCGCCGGTCGGTGGCGGTCCAGGTGCCGGTGGAGAGGTCGTTGGTCTGGTAGGCGTAGAAGAGCGCGTTGGCGTCGCCCCACAGGTACCAGGTGCCGGCGGCCTCGGCGAGGATCGGGCCTTCGATGCCTCCCTGCGGCGCCAGGCCCGAGGTGAACTGGGTGAAGCTGCCGGGGTTGAGCGAGGTGGACTTCGCACCTGTGAGGCTGTTGTGGCCTTTGTAGTACAGGTAGTTGACGCCGTTCACGTCCTTGGCCAGGGTGCCGTCGATGATGTCGTAGCCCGGGTCGAAGAAGACCTGAGGTGCCGTCACCGTCTGGAAGTCCGTTGTGTAGTTCACCATGATCACGTTGTGGCCGCTGCTGTTGACGGCCGAGTAGATGATGGCGTACTGGCCGCGGGAGGCGTCCCAGAAGGCTTCGGGCGCCCAGGTGTGGGTGGCCATGTCGTGCAGTTTCAGCAGGCGGTAGTTGTCGAAGGAGCGCAGGTCGGGGGAGTCCCAGACGTGGATGTACGGGGTCTTCTTGGTCCAGTCGGTGCCCTTCAGGTTGGTCGCCATGACGACGTAGGTGCCGTCCTGCTTGGGCAGGATGAACGGGTCGCGCAGACCGCCGTCGCCCGCGGTCGGGGTCACGACGGGGTTGTTCTGGTTCAGCGGCATCCATTGCAGCGTGTCGGTGCTGACGGCGAGGTGCAGGCCGTAGTCCGTGCCGAGGTTTCTCGGTGACTGGGTGAAGTAGGCCATGACGGACGGGGCGGCCGTCGCGGCGCTCGCGGGTCGGCTGCCGAGGGTCAGCGCGCCGGTGGTGGACAGCGGCACGGCCGCGGCCATGCCGAGGAACAGCCGGCGCGACGGAAGGGGGCCTGCGCTCATCTGGTGCCTCCGGGGCGTAGGAAGGTGCGGGCGGATGGAGAACCCGTGGGCGGCCCCGGCCCGGAGCCGCCCACGGGTCCGGTCCCTCGTCAGTTCCAGGGAGCCGCGGTGAGCCAGCTGGTGTCCTGGGCCCACGACGCCGTGTTGTCCCAGGCGTTGGTGCCGCCGTTGCCGGCGATGTAGGCCGTGTAGTTGTAGTGGCGGAGGTACTTGGTCGGGAAGTTGGAGGACTGGAAGGAGGTGCCGACGCCGCTGTTGCCCGCGGTGGGGCAGAAGGTGGCGTCCTGCGCGAATGAGGTGCCGCCGTTGTCCATGTTCAGGTAGAGCTGGTAGTTGAAGTGGCGCAGGAACTGGCCGGGCTTGTCGGCGGACTCGAAGGACAGGCAGGAGGTGTTGGCCAGTCCGGCGCGGACGATCCAGGTCGCGTTGGCCTTGTCGGTGGCAGAGCTGGCGGAGTTGACGCTGGAGATGACGACCTTGGTGTCGGCGCTGTTGTGGCGCAGGTAGTGGGAGGTGCAGCAGGGCGAGGTGGTGGCCTTGAGGGAGACCCGCGAGCCGGGGGTGAGGGTTCCGGTGCTGGTCGAGCCGCTGTTGTAGCCGGCGGCGGTGATGTTGGCCTGGACGGCGTTCTCGGTGGCGTCCGAGGGGTAGCCCTGGGTCATGACGCCTTCGTAGAAGGTGCCTTGGCCGGTGTTGCTGTTGTCACCGCCGATGCCGAGGATGATCGCGCCCTGCTTCTTCATCGGGTTGTAGCCGGTGTCGTTGGGGCGCACGCCGTCGTAGAAGGTGGACAGGCCGCCCGACTGGGCGTTGCCGCCGCGGATGGCCCAGTGGTTGGGGCCGCCCTTGACGATGGCGGTCGTGAACCGGTGGTTGATGGTCGGGTCGCCCGTGTTGACGCCGCGGTTGACCCCGGAGAACAGGCCGTTCTCCAGGTCGGCCATGATCCAGGGGCCGGTGCCGCTGCCGGAGCCCCAGCCCGTGCTGGTGCCGAAGTAGATGGCCTCCATGGTGCCGTTGCCGTCGTCGTTGCCGGTCGTCTCGGCGTTGCCGTAGTCGAAGCAGCAGCCGCCGTTGACGTGCGTGCCGTCGAAGATGGCGTACATGCCCTCGGGCTGGTCGCCGGTGGCGATGCCGTTGGTGTTGTTGTTGCGGTAGCCGGTGCCGGGGGCCACGTAGACGCCGTACGCCTTGTGCCCGCCGACGGTGACCGGCGCCTCGAAGGCGTTGGCCAGGTTGTCGTTCCCGTTCTCCGCCGGACCGGGCCAGTGGCCCCTGAGCGCCTGGGTGAGGTTGTTGTGCTTGGGCGACTGGTCGTAGATGACGGTGATGACACAGCTGGTGTTCGCGCAGAAGGAGTCCTGCTGCGCGGCGTCGGCGTATCCGCCCGCGCTGAGCAGGCCGATGTCCTTGGTCGCGTTGTCGGAGGCGCGCTTGACCTGGTACAGCGGGCCGTTGTACGCCCCGTACAGGGCGCGGGTGGTGCTGTGCGCGGCGACGCAGGGGGTGTTGCCCGCGGCGTAGATGTCGCACGGCCCCTGGGTGGCGGCCTGCGAGGGGGCGGCCGTGGCGGTGAGCAGGCCGGCGGCGAGGGCGGCGGTGGCCCCTGCCGCCAGCAGCGTGCGCCTGGCGCGGCGTATCCACTGTCTCTTGATCATGAAGAACTCCTACGCAGAAGGGAGCGGGAGGTGAGTGGTACTCCTGGGTGTCGCCATCACGGCGGCACCCGGCCCGGCCGGTAGCCGTGGGGGCCGGCCAAGGCGGCGGGTGGTGGCGCCGGAGGTTGTCGGGTCCGCCGCAGGAGCGGCGGACTCCGCGGGGCGCTCACGGTGCGGCCTCACCGCGAGACGGTCGGGTCAGCTCGTCACGCGGAAGGTGGCGTCACTGCGGGCTGTCGCGGTGGTGATCGGGTCGAGGCGCAGTTGGTAGGCGTAGTGGCGGATGTAGCGGTCGGGGAAGTTGTACGACTGGAACGACGACCAGGTGGCGTCGGCGAGCCCGGCGACCTTGCGGAAGGTGGCGTCCGCGGCGAACTGGCTGCTGCCGTCGTTGCGGACCAGCTGGAAGTCGTAGTTGGCGTGGCGCAGGAAGTATCCGGGGTAGTTGACCGACTCGAAGGAGACGGTGCCGGTGCCCGCCAGGCCGGGCCTGATCCGGAACTGGGAGTCCTCGACGGGGCTGACGTTCGGGTCGATGCGCACGTCGAAGTCGATCTGGCGTACGTACCGGTCCGGGAAGTTGTACGACTGGAGCCGCTGCGCGGGGGTGTTGGGCCAGCGGGCGAGCACGCGGCTCTCCTCGGCGTCCGTGAGGGGTGTGATCGCGCCGTGGCGCTTGGCGGTGCCGCCCATGTCGTAGCTGGTCGTCGGCTGAAGCCGGTAGGTGCTGACGTCGAAGGGGTTGGTGGTCAGGATCGGCCGGTACTCGCGCACGCCCTGCGGGTTGTTGTAGTCGATGTACAGGGCCCACTCGTCGCGGTCGCGGAACTTCATCCAGACCGGGCCTTCGACCACGTTGCCGGTGAGGCCGATGCTGGAGAGGTTGCCGAGGTTGGACCAGGTCCCGAGGATCGAGTTGCTGCCCTCGACGTTGTTCTGGCCGTCGCCGGAGACGCGCAGGTAGCGGTAGGGGCCGGCACCTGCGGGCACCTCGGTCATCTGGGTGTCGACGACCGGGGTGCTGCCGGGCGGGTCGATCCAGATCTGCGGGGTGGTGATGGTGCGGAAGTCCTTGGTGCGGGCGGCGTAGATGCGGTACTTGAAGATGCCGTTCACCGTGGCGTTCGTCGCCCAGTACAGGACGTAGTCGTTGGTCTCGGGGTTCCAGATCGCCTCCGGCGCCCACGCGTTCTTGCCGCCGGGGATCAGTCCGGCGGCGCCGAGCAGCCACGGCTTCGACCAGGTCACCAGGTCGGTGGACTCCCACACCACGAAGTCGGGGCTGCCGTTCTGGTAGGTCGAGCCGCAGCGGATGCACAGATCGGTCGCGATGATCCAGTACTTGCTGCCGTCGGGGGAGCGCACCAGTGCGGGGTCGCGCACTCCCTTCGTGCCGATCTTCGAGTTGAGGATCGGTGCTCCGCCGTTGAGGTCGTTCCAGTGCAGGCCGTCCGTGCTGTGCGCGAGGTACAGCATCTGACCGGTCGCGGAGTCGCCGGTGAAGTGCACCATCAGGTAGCCGGGGTCGGCGGCAGCCGCCCGCTGGGGTGCGGTGAGGGCCTGGCCCGTGAAGAGGAGGCAGACGGCGAGCATTATCACCGTCAGCCGGGCGCGGAGCGCAGACATCGGATCTCCTGTCGGGTGCGGGTGCTACCGCCGGGCGATGGGGGAGCGGGGTGGCGGAGGAAGTTGGTCTCGGAATGGGCGGGACAAGACCCGCTGAGACCGCGCGGGTCGGAAGGAGGGAGCCGAATGACGGTGTTTCACCGCTTCGCCCGGGGCGCCACGGTGACGGCGGGTCAGGGCGCGCGAGTACGTGCGTCTGCCCAGGTGGGGGCGTTGCGGGACGGGCCGGGTGGTTGTGCTTGTCAGTGCGTGTGAAGGCGTTTCAGGTGGACGGCGCTTCGGCCGGAAGCCTCCTTGGTCAACTCACTGTCCGATCAGGCGTGTTGGACGAAATATCGAACACTGTTCGCGAAATCGGGCAGAGGCTAAATCCGGAAAAGAGAGCGCGTCAATACATCCGACACATCCGATTAACCGAACGGACAGATGAGCGATCCGGCACCCCCTCGGCCCCCTGCCCCGGCAGCGCACAACCCCGTCAGGTCGCTCGCACCACATCCACCCGGTTTCTGTTATCGCCCCGCCGTCCCCCCCGTCTCCGGTACATGCAAGCGACACGACAGATGAGCCGGCGCGCCCCCCGGTGCCGTGACCCGGCGGCCGGAGAGAATTTGTGTTCACACGGCTAGACACAGGCAACGTCCATACCCCTTAATCCATCGAATGTGTCAGCGAAGAGACGCGTTCCATATTTCGGACGACGTTTGAACAGTCGAACCGCGTGGGGCAGGAGTTGTCGGCCCGTCGACGGCCGTAGGCGCCGCGTCAGCAGCTCAAGCCCGTGACGCGCCACGCCCGACCGAGGGACGTGCGAGCCGACACATCAAAAGTCCAAGCAGCCGCTCTGCCGTATCGAAAGGCTCAAGATGTCCTCCTCCGTCAGCAGACGTCGTCTCCTGCAACTGGCCGGGGCCACCGTGGCGGCCTCTGCCACCGGATCCCTCATCGGCGCGTCTTCCGCCCAAGCGGCCGTCGCCCCCGCTAGGACTGACATCGGGGCCTTGGCCCATCCCTTCGAACTCGGCCAGGTCCGGCTCACCGCGAGCCGGTGGCTGGACAACCAGAACCGCACCCAGAGCTATCTGCGGTTCATCGATGTGGACCGGCTGCTGTACAACTTCCGCGCCAACCACAAGCTGTCCACTAACGGCGCGGCCGCAACCGGCGGCTGGGACGCGCCGGACTTCCCCTTCCGCACCCACGTCCAGGGGCACTTCCTCACGGCATGGGCGCAGCTGTACGCCGTGACCGGGGACACCACCTGCCGGGACAAGGCCACGTACATGGTCGCGGAACTGGCCAAATGCCAGGCCAACAACAGCGCCGCCGGCTTCAGCGCCGGGTACCTCTCCGGCTACCCCGAGTCCGACTTCACCGCTCTGGAGCAGCGGACCCTGAGCAACGGCAACGTGCCGTACTACACCATCCACAAGACCCTCGCCGGCCTGCTGGACGTATGGCGCCACATCGGCAGCACCCAGGCCCGTGACGTGCTGCTCGCCCTGGCCGGATGGGTCGACTCGCGCACCGGCCGGCTGACCGGCCAGCAGATGCAGGCCATGCTGCAAACCGAGTTCGGCGGCATGAACACCGTGCTGACCGACCTCTACCAGCAGACCGGCGACGCGCGGTGGCTCACCGTCGCCCAGCGGTTCGACCACGCCGCGGTGTTCGACCCGCTGGCGGCCAACCAGGACCAGCTCAACGGCATTCATGCCAACACCCAGGTACCCAAGTGGATCGGGGCCGCCCGGGAGTACAAGGCCACCGGCACGACCCGCTACCGGGACATCGCCACCAACGCCTGGAACATCACCGTCAACGCGCACACCTACGCCATCGGCGGCAACAGCCAGGCGGAGCACTTCCGCGCCCCGAACGCCATCGCCGGCTACCTGAACAAGGACACCTGCGAGAGCTGCAACACCATCAACATGCTCACCCTCACCCGGGAACTCTTCGCGCTGTACCCGGACCGGGCCGCACTGTTCGACTACTACGAGCGGGCCTGGCTGAACCAGATGATCGGCCAGCAGAACCCGGCCGACGCCCACGGGCACGTCACCTACTTCACCTCGCTCAACCCGGGAGGCCGACGCGGTGTGGGCCCGGCGTGGGGCGGCGGCACCTGGAGCACCGATTACGGCACCTTCTGGTGCTGCCAGGGCACGGGCCTGGAGATGCACACCAGGCTGATGGACTCCATCTACTTCCGCAACGACACCACGCTGACCGTGAACATGTTCGTGCCGTCGGTGCTCACCTGGACCGAGCGCGGTATCACCGTCACCCAGACGACGACCTTCCCCGTCAGCGACACGACGACCCTTCAGGTCACCGGCAGCGTCAGCGGAACGTGGGCGATGCGCATCCGTATACCGAGCTGGACCACCGGGGCCACCGTCAGCGTCAACGGCGTCGCCCAGAACATCACCACCACACCCGGCAGTTACGCCACCCTGAACCGCTCGTGGACCTCCGGCGACACGGTCACCGTCCGCCTGCCCATGCGGATCGGCATCCGACCGGCCAACGACAACGCGAACGTCGCCGCGATCACCTACGGCCCGGTGGTCCTGGCCGGCAACTACGGCGACACCTCGCTCAGCTCCCTGCCCTCGCTGACCACGTCCTCGGTCAAACGGACCAGCAGCAGTTCACTCGCCTTCACCGCCACGTCCAGCGGCTCCACCGTCAACCTGGGCCCGTTCTACGACGCGCACGGCTTCAACTACACGGTCTATTGGAACACCACCGGCAACAGCGTCCGTCTCGTCAACGCGGGCAGCGGCCTCCTGCTGGGCATCCAGAACATGTCCACGGACAACGGCGGCCGCGCTCTCCAGTGGACGGACAACGGAACCGCCGACCACAACTGGGAAATGATCACGGACGGAAACGCGGTCCGCTTCCGCAACGCCAACAGCGGCAAGGTACTCGGCGTCCTGAACATGGACACAGCGGACGGCGCGATCGTTTTGCAGTGGGACGACAACGGCACCGCCGACCACAAATGGACCCTGCTCGACCAGGGCGACGGCACCTACAAGGTCCGCAACGTGAACAGCGGCAAGCTGCTCGCCATCGCGGGCAGCTCCACCGCCGTCGGCGCGTTCGCGGTCCAGGACGCGGACGACGGCACCGCCGACAACCGCTGGCGCATCGTGCCGAACTAGCGTCCGTCGCGGAAGGAGGGCTTGGTCGTTCTCCCCCGGGGCTGAGGGGGCGGACGCCGTCGGGGGCCGGTCCTCAGGAACGCCTGTTGCGCTTCTTTGCTTCGTTGAGGATGTGGCCTCGGTCCAGGAAGCCGACACCGCCGTCCTTGAGGATCCGGTCGACGTGGTGCGGCTTGCTGCCGGAGCGCAGCAGCCGCGCGGCCTCGGCGACCTGCTCCTCCCGCGAGGCCCCGGTGGTTGCCGCGACCCGGTCGCGCGCGGGGCGCGGCACACGCGCCCCCACCGCGCCGGGTGCCGGGTCCGTTCGCGGCCGGGGTACGAAGGCCGCCCGGAAGGGCCTGGTCCGAAGGGAGAGCCGGACCCCGAACCGCGCGGCCAGCAGGAGCGCGCCGACCGACCAGCATCCGAGAAGGATGCCGATGAACTTCACGATGTCCAGGGCGAGCGGCCCGGTGTAGGTGCGCTCGTCCCCGATCGACCCCAGCGGGGCCATGAGCAGGGAAACGCCCACGACCACACCCCAGTTCCGCCGCCAGAAGGTGGGCGCCCCGGCCGTTTCGGGGCGGTGGACCGTGGCGGGCGCGGGAGACGGGGTGGCTCGGTGGATACGACGAGCGGCGTCGTTGACCGGCGTCATCGTGCCGTCCAGACGGTACGTGAACAGCGCGATGTCCCACTCCCTGGCGTAGGCCACGGCGGTGGTCGTGTAGTCGCTGCCGGTGAAGAAGATCAACTGCGCGGTCGACCCGTAGGGGCGCGCACCGACGAAGCGTTGCAGCTCCGGACGCCCGACCTGGGCGGCCTGGTACTTGACCTGTCCGAGGGCGCGCCCGGCCCGGACATCGATACCCGAGTCCGGGCCCCCAGGGCTGGCGGTGGCATCGCCATACCCCCAGTGCCGCATCCAGCGGGCCGCGTTGAGCTCGGCCTGCTGCCACGACGAGATCTGCGTCGGCCGCGGCGGCACCGTCCTTTGCGGTGTGTCGGGCACGTTCCCCCCTCAGGTACTCACGTTCGGTTCGGCACTCCCCGCGCAGGGCAGAGCGAGACAGCAGCACTGCTGGCAGAAACGCGCAGGTGGACGCCGAGTCGCCCATGGTATGCGGCGGTCTCAGCACGCGTCCGCCGGATCGGGAGGGGAGCGGGCGGGGAAGTCCAGCGCGAACTCGGCGGGGTTGAGGTACGCGCATCGCAGGAACCCGTGGCCCTCGGTGCCGACGGTCGTGCACTCACCCCGCTGGGTGTCGACGTGCTCGCCGCCAACTCCGGCCACCGCCCGCCAGTCGATGCCGCGTCCTCTTCTCACGGCACGCCCGGCGCCTCGCCGGTTCGTGCGCGGCGAGGGCGCCAGGTCATCAGCAACTCCTCCCGCCGATGGAGCAGGGTCAGACGGTGACGGCGGCGGCCTCGTCCGGGGTGATCGCGTCCGGGCCCGCCGCGTCGTACGGCGCCCAGGCGGGTTCCCGGAGGGAGGGGCAGTGTTCGGGGGTCGGGTGGTTCGCGATGTCGATCATGCGGTCCAGCGCGTCACGGGCGGCGGCGAGGTCGGTCATGGCGGCGGTGATGCGGTTGCGTTCGGCTTCCAGTAGTTCGAAGGACTCGGGTGTGGCGTGCCCGGCCTCGATGCAGGGCATCAGGCGCACTATGGTCCGGCTGGGCAGGCCGGCGGTGAACAACTGTTGGATCAGGCAGACCCGCTCAACAGCCGCCTCGGCGTAGATGCGCTGACCGCTGGCGGTGCGTTCGGAGGTCAGCAGCCCCTGCTCCTCGTAGTACCGCAGTGCTCTGGTGCTGACTCCGGCCCGACGTGCGAGCTCACCGATCCGCATCTGCGTCCTCCCTCTGAACGGGCCTTGGACTTGACCTTCACGTCAACGTCAACTTCTAGCGTAGCCCGGTGTCGGGCGCGGCCCGGCTGATCAAGAGACCTAGGCAAGAAGCGGGAAACCCATGAACGTCACCGACCAGATCGCCCTCGTCACCGGAGCCAACCGCGGCATCGGCCGTCACTTCGTCCTCGAACTGCTCGAACGGGGGGCGAGCAAGGTGTACGCGACCGCGCGTCGCCCCGAGACGCTCGACTTCGACGATTCCCGGGTGGTGCCGTTGCGGCTCGACCTGCTCGATCACCAGTCCGTCGTCGAGGCGGCGGCCACCGCGAGGGACGTCAGCCTGCTCGTCAACAACGCCGGCATCACGACCGGCGCCGGCCTCGTCACGGGCGAACTCGCCGAGATCCGTCGTGAGATGGACACGCACTTCTGGGGCACGCTGGACGTGATCCGGGAGTTCAGCCCGATCCTCGCCGCCCATGGGGGCGGTTCCGTCGTGAACGTGCTCTCCGCTCTGTCGTGGTTCGCCGTCCCGGGCTCGGGAGCGTACTCCGCCGCCAAGGCCGCGGAGTGGAACATGACCAACGGCATACGTCTCGAACTCGCGGCTCAGGGCACGCTCGTCCAAGGCGTCCTCCTCGGCGCCGCGGACACGGACATGGCGGCCGGGTACGACGGACCCAAGGTCGATCCGCGCGAGGTGACGCGCCGCTCGCTCGACGGCCTGGCCGCCGGGTCGATCGAGGTCGTCGTCGACGACTGGACGGCGATGGTGAAGTCCGCACTCGCCGGCGACCCGGCGGTGTTCTACGCACAGGTCGCCGAACTGCTCGCGGGTGCTCTGTCCCGGTAGGCGTAGCACTGAAGGAACATGTCGACACGCGGGGAGGGCGCGGTGGGGCGGGGTCGAACGGTTCCCGCCCCACCGGCTCGCTCACGTCCCCTGGTACGTGTACTGACGTCCGGGCGGGGACCCGTGCGACTTGGCCCGGCACCCGGCTCAGGTTCCGGGGAGGATACGGCGCGTTTCGTAGGCCCACATCGCGATCTCGACCCGGTTGCGGGCGTTGAGTTTGGCCATCAGGCTGGCCAGGTGCGTCTTCACCGTACTGAGGCTGATGTGCAGCGCATCGGCGATCTCGGTGTTGGTCAGCCCGCGAGCGACGGCGAGGAGCACCTGCTCCTCGCGGGCGGTGACGGCGGCGACCGGCTGGGCCGCGGGCCGGCCGGCGGGCAGGTCCGCGAATGCCTGGAGCAGACGGACGGTGACGCTGGGCGCGATGAGCGCTTCACCGTCGGACGCCGACCGTACGGCCTGGGCCAGAAGGTCCGGTCCCGTGTCCTTGAGGAGGAATCCGCGGGCGCCGGCGCGCAGTGAGCCGTAGACGTACTCGTCGAGGTCGAACGTGGTGATGACGACCACGGCCAGCGGATCGGCGACGCCCGGGCCGGCGATCAGCCGGGTGGCCTCGAGCCCGTCGAGCAGGGGCATGCGGATGTCGAACAGGCAGACGTCGGGGCGTAGTTCGCGGGCCAGACGTACCGCTTCCTGTCCGTCGGCGGCCTCGCCGACCACCTCGATGCCGGGCTGGGCGTTCAGCATGATCCGCAACCCGGTGCGGATGATCGTCTGGTCGTCAGCGACGAGGACGCGAATGGACACCGCTCTCGCTCCTCGCCCTCGGCAGTTCGGCTTCGACGTACCAGCCCCGGTCGGTCCCGGGGCCGGCTCGTAGTGTGCCGCCGAGCAGGGTCGCGCGCTCGCGCAGTCCGGTGAGTCCGTATCCGTCGCGACCCCGGCCGGTGCGCTTGCCGTTGTCGCCCACGCTCACCCGTACGGTGTGCCGTTCGGCGGCGACTCGAACGACGAGCTCGGTCGCGTCGACCGCGTGGCGCAGCGCGTTGGTCACCGACTCCTGCACGATCCGGTAGACGGCCGCGTCCACGGCCGGGGGCAGCGCGTCCAGTTCGCCGTCGAGCCCCAGGTCGACCCGGAGGCGACCACCCGGCGTGCGCACAAGGCGCTCCAGGTCCGCGACTCCGGCAGGGGGCGCCAGCTCGGCACCGACCCCGCGGTCGCGTAGCGCGGCGACCATGGCACGCATTTCCTCCAGCGTGCGCGCCCCTTCCTCCTCGACCCCCTTCAGCGCCTCGACGGCGGCGGACGGGTCGGTGCCCGCGAGCACCCCGCCCGCCTGGGCGATGATCACCATGGCCGACACGTGGTGGGCCACCGTGTCGTGGAGTTCCCGGGCGAGCTGCTCGCGTTCGCGGGAGCGCAATTGCTCCAACTGCCGCTCGTGAGCGGTCACCCGGAACCGCACGGCAGCCCCGATCACGCCGGGCAGCAGCAGGAAGACGATGCCCATGACGTTCTCGACGACCGGCGTGTCGTCCGTGACGGAACACAGCGTGCCGGTCGCGAGGATCACCGCGACGCCCAGCACGATCTCGCGTCCCGATCCCCACCGGAGCAGCGCGTACACCAGGACTAGCACGACCGCGCCGGTGTAGAGGCCGACGGGCTCGCGCGGTGCGGCGACGAGCCAGGCCGCCTGAAGCAGGACCATCGAGCCGAACGCCAGCGTCACCGTCGTCAGCGGGCGGGTCCGGCGCCACAGGGGCAGCAGGCACAGCCATACGGTGAACACCACCGCCACCGGCCGCCACACGACGTTCTCGCGCAGGGTGGCCTCCAGCACCGCACCCCCAAGCCCCGCGGCGAGCAGCGCCCAGTCCCGCCGCACCCGGACGGGCGCGGCGGGCGGCCGGGGTTCGGTCCACAGGGTTCGCAGGTCGTCTCGGAGCACGGTTCTCAGCCTAGGGACCGCGGAGCGCCGCGCATCGGCCGAAAGGACGGTTCGTCGCTCCGCCCCCGGGCCGACGGATCCGCGGCCCGCGGGCCGATGCCGCGGAGCGCCGTGGCGACGAGCCTCGGCGTCGTCGGCCGTACAAGGACGGCCGACGAGGTGGTTGGAGGACCCGATGCTCTCGAAAGCCCTGTTGCGCGTGGGCGCAAGCGCCGCCCGCCATCCCTGGCGGGTGATCGCGGCATGGCTGATCACCGCCACGCTCGCCGTCCTCGCCGCGACCGCTGTCGGCGGGCGGACCGCGGACTCGATGACCGCTCCGGGGCTGGACTCCCAACGGGCCGCGCAGCTGATCGAGCGGGCCGGCACAGACCAGGAGGGGATGACCGCCCAAGTGGTCGTCACTCCCCTCGACGGCGGTGCGACGTTCTTCGACCACGGCAGCGCGCGCACCGCTCTGGCGCGGGTGCAGGCCGAGGTGCGGCGGCTGCCGCACGTGCTCGGCACGAGCGACCCTGCGGGCGCTCTCGACGCACGCGGGGACGCCGCCGTGCGCGGCGGCCTTGTCTCGCCCGACGGGCGGATCGCCGTCGCCCGGGTGCAGTACCCCGACCAGAGCCGGCTGTCGGCCGACGACCTCGACGCCCTGGTCGGTCTCGGCGACCGGCTGCGCGCCGAGCTGCCCCTGCGCATCGAGATGGGCGGGAACCTTTTCTACGCCTTCTCCGACCCCGACGGCGGCGTAAGCGAGTTGATCGGCCTCCTCGCCGCGGCCGCGATCCTGTTCCTGGCGTTCGGTTCGCTCGTCGCCGCCGCGCTGCCGATCGGCATGGCGGTCTTCGGGCTGACCGTCGGGGTTGCCACGATGACGGTACTGGCGGGGGTGACGGACGTCCCGACCTTCGCCCCCGTCCTGGGCAGCATGGTCGGGCTCGGAGTGGGCATCGACTACGCGCTGTTCGTGCTCGCCAGGCACCGGGAGTACCTCGCGCACGGGCTCGATCCGCAGGCGGCGGCCGGTCGAGCGGTGGCAACGGCGGGGCGGCCGGTGGTCTTCGCCGGCGGCACCGTCGTCGTGTCGATCCTCGGCCTGGCGGTCGCGAACGTGCCGTTCATGACCGTGGGCGGGCTCGCCGTCTCGATCGTCGTCCTGACGATGGTGGTCGCGTCGGTGACACTGCTGCCCGCCTTCCTCGGTGCGGCGGGCCCGCGCCTGGCCCGGGCCGGCCGGATCGCCCGGGCACTGCGGGCCGGGAGGTTGAGCCGATTCGCACGGCGGCGGGCCCCGGCGGCAGCCGCCGCCCACCCCACGGGGTGGCGCCGCTGGATCGGGCACGTCAGCCGGCACCCGGTGCCGTACGCGGTCGGCGCGGCAGCGCTGCTGCTGACCGCGACACTGCCCGTGTTCGGCCTGCGCGTCGGCCTGCCCGACGACGGCTCACTGCCCCACAGCCGTACCGAGCGCCGGGCCTACGACCTGGTCGCCGAAGGGTTCGGGCCGGGCACCAACGGTCCCCTCGTCATCGCCGCGGACCCCGCCGGTGATCCGGGAGTGCTGGACCGACTCGTCGGAGCGGTCACGGCGGATCCGGGCATCGCATCCGTCGCGCCGACGCACATCGATCGGGCCACCGGCATCGCGACCCTCGTGGTGTTCCCGACCACCAGCCCTCAGGACAAGGCCACAGCCGACACCATCGCCCGGCTGCGCATCGACGTGCTGCCCACGGCGATCGGGCACGGCCCGGCCAGGGCCCACGTCGGTGGCGCCGCCGCGAGTCTGTCCGATGTGGGCCAACGCACCAGCCAACGCCTGCCGGTGTTCGTCGCCGCCGTGCTGGCGATGTCGTTCCTGCTGCTGATGCTGGTCTTCCGTTCGGTAGTCGTACCGCTCAAGGCGGTGCTGCTGAATCTGCTGAGCATCGGCGCGGCCTACGGCATCATGGTCGCGGTCTTCCAGTGGGGCTGGGCAGGCGCACTCATCGGGCTGGAAGCGACGGTTCCGATCGTGTCGTTCATCCCGATGTTCCTCTTCGCCATCCTGTTCGGCCTGTCGATGGACTACGAGGTGTTCCTCCTCTCCCGTGTACGCGAGGAGTACCTGCGCACCGGCGACAACGGCACGGCGATCGTCGAGGGCGTCTCGGGCACGGCCCGGGTCATCACTTCGGCCGCCCTCATCATGGCGGCGGTGTTCCTGTCCTTCGCCGTCGCCGACGACCCCTCCACCAAAATGTTCGGGCTCGGCCTGGCCACCGCGATCCTCATCGACGCCACGGTCGTACGCATGGTGCTGGTACCGGCGACCATGACACTCCTCGGCCGGGCCAACTGGTGGCTGCCGAAGTGGCTGGACCGGATGCTTCCCCGCGGCCCGGTCGGCACCGACGACACCGACGCGGAATCCACGGGCGAGACCCCGCGCCCACGGCTGGTGGGCTAGCTGGGACGGGTGTTGACGCCGCCGGGATGGTCGAACCACACCGTCACGCCGCTGAACCGGATCGCGGTCCAGTCGTCGCGGACGTCCGCGACGACGAACTGCTGCCCGGCCTGAGCACCGCATTAACAGTCGTCTCAGGTTCGCTCCGTAGGAAGTCGGCATCCAGATAAGCGATGCAACTCGTATGCAGGAGGCTAGTGATGGCAGTCGACGCAGCGCCGTCCGGGGGAGCGCCGGGGGGCCGGTTGGCGGGCCGGTGGGTGCCGTGGTTGGTGATTGGCTTGTGGCTGGTGCTGGCGGTGGGCATGGTGCCGCTGAGCGGGAAGTTGAGCTCGGTCACCACCGACAGCGCCGTGGACACCCTGCCGGCCAGTGCCGAGTCCACCAAGGTGGCGGTGCTGGACGACCGTCTCCCCGGCGGTGACAGCAACACGTTCGTCTTCGTGTACCACCGCGCTGGTGGCATGACCGGTGCCGACCGGGCGACGGTCGAGCGCCAGTACACCACCCTTGCCAAGCGGTACCCGCCGAAGGCGACGACGGCGGCCGGCGAGGACGACGAGGGCTCACCGCTGAGCCTCTCGAGCGACCGCAAGGCGATGACGTTCACCCTTGAGGTGAGCACGGCCTACGGCGCGCCGGAGGAGATCGTCGGCCCGTTGCGTGACGCCGCGAAGGACCGCCCCTCCGGCCTGGAACTCGACGTGACCGGCCCGGGCGCGATCGACGGTGACATGGACGCCGTCTTCGACGGCATCGACGTGCAGGTCCTCCTCACCACCATCGTCGTCGTCACGCTCCTGCTCATCCTCACCTACCGCAGCCCGGTGTTGTGGATCATCCCGCTGCTGGCGGTGGGCGCGGCCGCACTGACCGCGATGGCGACCGTCTACCTGCTCGTCAAGGGCTTCGGCATCGTGGTCAACGACCAGAACTCGGCGCTGCTGACGATCCTGGTGTTCGGCGTCGGCACGGACTACGCGCTGTTGCTCATCGCTCGGTATCGGGAGGCACTGCACCACCATGAGAACGTCCGCATCGCGATGGTCCACGCCCTGCGCGGCGCGGCACCGGCCATCGTCGCGTCCGCGGCCACCGTGGTCGCCGGCCTGCTCTGCCTGCTCGTCGCGGACCTGAACAGCACCAGCGGGTTGGGTCCGATCGGTGCGGCCGGCATCCTGTGCGCGCTGGTGGCCATGCTGACGCTGTTCCCGGCGGTGCTCGTGGTGCTCGGCAGGCGGATCTTCTGGCCGGCCGTCCCGCGGTTCAGCACGGCCGTGGAGGAGAAGCCGGGGCTGTGGGGACGGCTGGGCGCTGCCCTCAGCCGCCGCCGGTGGGTGGCGACGCTCGGCTCGCTCGGAGTCCTCGGGGTGTTCGCGCTCGGGCTGGCGGGCAACACCGGTGCCCTGCGGGAGCAGGATCAGTTCCTGTCCGCGCCGGAGTCGGTCACCGGGTTCACCGTTCTGCGCCAGCACTTCCCGGAACTCGGCGGCCAGCCGATGACGGTCTTCGCGCGGCCGGCGTACCAGGATCGGGTGCTCGACGTCGTCAAGGACACTCGCGGTGTGGCCGTGGCCATCCCGGAGCAGACCAGCGGTGGTTGGGCCAACATCTCGGTGTTCCCGAAGGACGCGCCGGACACCGCCGCGGAGTACGACACGATCAAGCGGGTGCGCACCGCGGTGCACGCGGTGAGTGGGGCGGAGGCGATCGTCGGCGGGCCGAGTGCGGAGAACCTCGACACCGAGGTGACCACCGAGTGCGACGAGAAGCTGGTGATCCCGCTGGTGCTCGCCGTGGTCCTGATGGTCCTCGGGCTGCTGCTGCGCGCGATCGTGGCCCCGCTGGTCCTGATGGTCACGGTGATCGTCTCGTTCGCCGCTGCCTTCGGTGGCAGCGTGTTCGTCTTCGACACGATCCTCGGGTTCAAGGGTGTCGACTACTCGGTGCCGCTGCTGGCATTCCTGTTCCTGGTGGCGCTCGGCGTCGACTACAACATCTTCCTGGCCAGCCGGGCCCGGGAGGAGACCGTGCGTCTCGGCACCCGAGAGGGCATGCTCAAAGCCCTCTCGGCGACCGGCGGCGTCATCACCTCGGCAGGTCTGGTCCTGGCGGCCACGTTCGCGGTCCTCGCCACACTTCCGCTGGTGATGCTGGTCGAGGTCGGGTTCCTGGTCGCCTTCGGTGTGCTGCTCGACGCCCTGCTGGTGCGGTCGGTCCTGGTGCCCGCCCTCACGTTGCTGATCGGCCGGCGGATGTGGTGGCCGAGCCGACTGTCGCGTGCAGCGGCACAGCTGCCGGACGGTCAACAGCCGTTCGCCGACGACGAGGAGCCCGCGCTGCAAGCGTGAGCGCGGCGGCACGCACGAGATCCGGGACGGGCCCCAGGCCCGTCCCGGATCTTCTTCATGGCTCCCGACCGTCGCTGTCCCTTGTCCTGCGCCGCGCCATCGGGCGGGTCAGGATGCCGCGGTGTCCTCCCCGGCGGTGAGCCGCGCGATCGGGGCGGGCGGGGCCGCGGCCGGAAGGCCGACCCGCAGCAGCGCGCCACCGCGTGCGGAGCGGGTGACGCTGACCTGGCCGCCGTGGGCGTCGACGACCCGCTGCACGATCGACAGCCCCAGACCGGATCCCGGCAACGCCCGGGCGCTGTCGGCACGGTAGAACCGGTCGAACACCCGCGGTACGTCGGCGGCGTCGATGCCCGGCCCGGCGTCGTCGACCTCGAGCACCACCGTCGCGTCCCCGGCACGGAGCCGGACCTGGACCGGCTGGTCCGCGGGGGACCACTTGCCGGCGTTGTCGATGAGGTTGAGCACCGCCCGCTCAAGCGCAGCGGGACGCCCGCTCACCCACACGGAGGTCACGTCCAGTGCGACCTCTACGTCGGGCGCGCGCGAACATGCCCGGGTCGCGGCGGCCGCCACCACGTCGGCGAGGTCGAGCAGCTCGGTGCTCTCGTCGCTGACGTCACCGCGCGCCAGGTCGGTCAGCTCGGCGACAAGGGTGCTCAACTCGGCCACCTGGGCGCCGAGATCGTTGAGCAGCCGGGTCCGGCTCTCCGCCGGCAGTGCGCTGTCCAAGGTGCCGCGCCGATCGAGCCGGATCAGCAGCTCGACGTTGAGGCGCAGGCTGGTGAGCGGGGTCTTGAGCTCGTGGGCGGCGTCCTCGGCCAGCAGCCGCTGGGCCCGCCGGGAGTCCCGGAGCGCGGCGAGCATGTCGTTGATGGACTGGATCAGCCGCCGGATCTCCCCGCCGCCCTCATCCGGGATGTCGGCGTCGAGATCCCGGGTGTGCGCGACACGTACCGCGGCGGCGGTCAGCCGGTCGATAGGTGCCAGCCCGGTCCGCGCCACGGTCCGCCCGACCAGGGCGCCGCCGGCCACGCAGAGCAGCCCGATCAGCAGCATGCCGAACCCGAACTGGTTGATCGGGCTGTCGTCGGCGACCTGGGCCACCTGGACCGCGCCGTCGCCCGCCCGCAGCGTGTAGATGAGGTAGCCGTCCTCGTCGCTGCCTTTCGACTCCATGAGGTCGGCCGACGCGCCCCGCGCCACGCGCTCGGCGGGCTCGCTGACGGGGGGCAGCGCGGGTTGGCCGGTCGGCGTCCGGGTCGAGCCGTCGGGCAGGATGACCCGCACCAGCCGACCGGATCCGGGATACGGCGGGAGTTGGAGCTGCGCCAGACCGGCGCGCTGCGCGCTCGTCGCCAGGACGCGGGAGTCGGCGCGCAGCTGATCCTTGGCGCTGTCCTGCAGCTCCCAGCCGAGGAGTTCGCTGGCCACCTGGAAGGCCACGAACACGCTGACCGCGATGGCCGTCGCCGCGATCACCGTCAGCCTGGCGCGCAGGGACCGCCGGCGCCACCATCGGGTCAGCCGGCGCGGTTCCCGGCCGGCGGGCCTGGTCACGGAGGAGTCTCCCGCAGCACGTATCCCAGGCCGCGCAGCGTGTAGAGCAAGCGCGGCTCACCCTCGGCCTCCATCTTGCGGCGCAGGTAACTCACGTATACCTGGAGGTTGTTGGCGGTGGCGCTCATGTCGAAGCCCCAGATCGCCTCGAACAGCGCGTCGCGGGTCAGGACCCGGGTCGCGTTGCTCATGAGGACCTGGAGGAGGGAGAACTCGGTCCGGGTCAGGCGCAGCGGCCGCTCGCCCCGCCACGCCTCGAACCTGTCGGGATCGAGCCGGACGTCGGCGAACGACAGGATCTGTGACTCCTCGTCGGTCGGCATGCGCCGGCGCAGCAGGGCCCGCACCCGGGCCAGCAACTCCTCGGTGGCGAACGGCTTGGGCAGGTAGTCGTCGGCCCCCGCGTCCAGCCCCGTGACCCGATCGGAGACCTGATCGCGGGCGGTCAGCATCAGCACCGGCAGATCCCGACCCGCGGCCCGCAACCGCCGGCAGGTCTCCAACCCGCCGAGGCGGGGCATCATCACGTCGAGGATCAGGAGATCCAGTGTGTCGCCGTCGGCCCCGCTGAACCCGTCGAGCACGGCGAGACCGTTGGCGACGGTGCTGGTGTCGTACCCCTCGACCTGGAGCACCCGCTCCAGCGACTCACGGATGGCCGCTTCATCATCCGCGATCATGATCCGCACGCCGGCCCGCCCCCTCCCAGTCGTTGTTTTTGCCGCTCATTGTCTCCGATCAACCTGAGGCGAGGCTTAGAGCGCCGCTGGGGATGGCGCTCCGAGCGGTGTGCCTGCGGCCACGGACAACGTGCCGCCAGGCCCAAGGTCGTCTGCTTCAGGGAATGGGCCGAAGAGCCTGCGGTCTCCCCGTCATCCGGCCCGCGGTCAGCTTTGGGGTGCTAGACCTGCACGATGAGCCGTGCCTCGTCGAATCGGTGGGCGGCGAGGTCCTCGGAGCGGATGAGCCAGTAGAGGGCGCCCTCCTCGCCCCAGGTCATCTTCGCGTCGCTGTCGGTGCCGAACTGGGCAAGGAGAACCCAGCGTTCGGCTTCCTGGTCCAGCGGTCGGTCGCCCCACGCCTGCATGCCGCCGAGTGTCGCGTTCGCGAGCTCGTACTCCACCGGGCCCTGGACGGGCACGGCGTGGCCGCCGATCTGGTGGTCGATGCGGGTACGCAGCCGTCCGAAGGCGCGGACGAACGGTTTGAGTTCGGCCGGGGTGTCGCGGGGGTGGGGCCAGTGCCGGGCGTCGCCGAGCAGGGCGCGCCGGGCCTGAGGCAGCCACAGGTCCGGGGCGCTTTGCGCGGTGTCCGCAGTGAGTTCCACGCGCGGGAACGCCTCCAGGACAGGGGGAGTGTCGGTTGGCAAGACCGGGGCGTTCTCCGGGACGTACACCACCTGGGCCCCGGCCCAGCTCTCGGGGTCGTCGACGGACACGAAGGCGTCCTCGTCCACCTGGCCGTCGAAGTAGAAGAAGAGCAGGGATCCGTCCTGGGGGAACTCCTGGGCAAGTCCGTATCGGGGCAGTGCGGCACACCGCACTGAAGCGACGAAGGACAAGGGGCCGTACCCGGGCCACTCGGGCCAGGGGGCCGTGACCGGAAGCTCCGGGGACCCGCCAAGGACAGCCACGATCTGCTCGCCGGCCTCGGCGGGCCGCAGGCGTGCGCACGGGCGCAGGAGCGCTGTCCAGCGCTCAACAAGATCGCCCGGAAGATGCTCGGCGGCAAGCCGGGAGTATCGCTCATCAGTCACGACATCCATCATCTCCGACCCCACCGACACACCTTCAGAACCTGGGACTCTCGCCACAGGGGCACGTAGCCAGATACGTGGTTCCACTGAGCGCGGCGAGCGCGTCGTCGGGCGGATCCAGATCAGCTTCGCACCTCGCGGAGCCACACCCACTTCCGAGTGGTGGCGTGGGGTTGCCGATCGGACTCGGCTCACGCTGATCGTGCTGCGCTTGGCTGCGCGCGGACGTGGTCATGGTGGGGCGGACGGTGACGATCGGAGCAGTTCGGCGTCAGCCATCTGTACTCGCCGCGGCGGGTGCGCCACGTCTGCCGTTGATCTGCCTCTGTTAGGCTCCGGACGCCTCCCGCGGGGGAAGTCCGGTGAGAGTCCGGCGCTGACCCGCAACGGTGTGCGCGGCGACTTGCGGTCGTTCGCGTGAGCCCGATCGCCTGTGGGTGGCGCGACCCGTTGACTGCTCGCCGTGGACTGCGAGAGGGGACCGCGCGGCCAAGGCGTCGTACGGGCTGTCTCCTTGCGTGAGGTTTCTCAGGCGGCCCGAGGCGAAGGACTGCCCCGATCGTGCCCACCTCCAGCCGAATACCCGTGCTGCCCTTGGCTGTTGGGCTCGGGCTGATGCTTGTCGTGTCGCTCGTGTGCGGTGTCGGACTGGGGGCCGCCGGGATCGGCTGGCCGGGCGTGTTCCGGTTCCTGTGGGCCGGGCTGAGCGGTGGGACCGTCCATGCCGGTGACGCGGCCGCCTACACCATCGTCTGGGAGATCCGGCTGCCGCGCGTGGTGCTGGCCGCGATCGTCGGGGCGGGTCTCGCGGCCGTCGGGGTCGCCGTGCAGGCCATGGTCCGCAACGCCCTCGCCGATCCCTTTGTGCTGGGGATCTCCTCGGGCGCGGCGGTCGGCGCCAACGCGGTCATCCTGTTGGGGGCGTTCGCCGGGTTGGGCGTGTGGGCGCTGTCGGTGTCGGCGTTCGCCTCGGCGCTCGCGGCCATGGCCCTCGTGTACGCCGTGGCCCGGTCGCCGCACGGACTCACTCCGCTGCGCCTGATCCTGACCGGGACGGCCCTGGCGTACGGCTTCGAGGCGGTCACCACGGTGATGGTGTTCGGGGCGGCCCGAGGTGAGGCGGCCCGCTCGGCGATGATGTGGCTGCTGGGCAGCTTGGGCGGGGCGACCTGGGCGCAAGTGCCGCTCGCCGCCGTGACCGTGGCCGTCGGGTGGGCGTGGCTGCGATGGCGGGCCGAGACGCTCAACGCGCTCGCCATGGGCGACGAGACCTCCGCCGCGCTCGGTGTGCAACCCGCCCGTCTGCGCCGGGAGTTGTTCCTTGTCACCGCCGCCATGACCGGGACCGTGGTCGCGGTCAGCGGTGCCATCGGCTTCGTCGGGCTGATGGTGCCGCACGTCGTACGCATGCTGGTCGGTGCCGACCACCGGCGCGTGCTCGCGGTGGCCCCCCTCGCCGGCGCCGTCCTGCTGGTGTGGGCGGACGTGCTGTCCCGGCTCCTGCTCGCGCCCGCCGAGCTGCCGGTCGGAGTGATCACCGCGGTGGTCGGAGTCCCCGCCTTCCTGCTGCTCATGCGGCGCGGCGGCTACGCGTTCGGAGGCCGCTGACGATGAGGCTCGACATCGACGACGTCACGGTCGAGGCCGCCGGCATCCGGCTGGTCGAGGACGTGCGACTCGCCGTGGACAGCGGGGCGTTCGTCGGACTCGTCGGCCCGAACGGCAGCGGCAAGTCGACGCTGCTGCGCTGCGTGTACCGGGCGCTGCGCCCGGCCGGAGGAGCCGTACGCCTCGACGGGGACGACCTGCATGCCATGGAACCCCGGGCGGTGGCACGGCAGTTGGCGGCACTGCCGCAGGAGTCGTCCGCCGAGTTCGACTTCACCGTGGCCGAAGTGGTGGCGATGGGACGTCTGCCGCACCGCAACCGCACGGCCGCGGAGGACCGCGCCCTCTGCGCTCAGGCCATGCGACGCACCGGCGTCACGCACCTCGCCGACCGCGGCTTCCTCGCCCTGTCCGGCGGCGAGAAGCAGCGCGTCCTCATCGCCCGCGCACTCGCCCAGCAGCCCAAGGTGCTGGTCCTCGACGAACCCACCAACCACCTCGACATCGCCCACCAGCTGGATGTGCTGTCGCTGGTCCGCGGCAGCGGGCTGACCGTGCTCGCCGCCCTCCACGACCTCAACCTGGCCGCCGCGCACTGCGACGTGCTCCACGTCATCGCCGGCGGCCGGATCGTGGCCTCCGGGACGCCTCACGACGTACTACGACCCGCCCTGCTGGCCGAGGTGTTCGGGGTGCGCGCACATCCGGTGCGGCACCCCGAGACGGGCGCCGTCCAGCTTCTGTTCGACCTGCTTCAGCCCGCCGAGTAAGGACTCCCATGCGCAAGTTGCTCGCCGCCGCCCTCTGCCTCGCAGCCACCGCCACCGGCTGCGGTGCGCATGTCGAGTCGTCCGCCGACCCGAAGACCCCCGCCGTCACCCTCACCAACTGCGGCAAGGAGGTGACGTACGACAAGGTCCCGAAGCGCGTCGTCACCAACGACGTCGGCATCACCGAGCTGATGTTCGCCCTCGGCCTGGAGAACCGCATGGCCGGGTTCGCCATGCCCGACGACAAGGGCGACCTGACCGACGTGCCCTGGAAGGACGGTTACGACAAGGTCAAGTGGCTCTCCAAGGACCAGCTCACCAAGGAGAACGTGCTCGACGCCCGTGCCGACCTCGTCTTCGCCGGCTGGAACTACGGCTTCCGAGACGGCGGCGGCTTCACCCCGGAAGCTCTGAAGAAGCTCGGCATCCCCACGTACATCCTCACCGAGTCCTGCCGCAACGGCCGCACCAAGACCTCCCGCGGCATCATGCCGCCCCTCGACGCCCTGTACGCCGACCTCACCAACCTCGGCACACTCTTCGGCGTCGAGAAGCGTGCGGCCACACTGGTCGCCGACTTCAAGAAGCAGGTCGCCGCCACCGCGGCCCATGCCCCGGCCCACCGGCCCAAGGTCTTCCTCTACGACAGCGGACAGGACCAGCCCTTCACCTCCGGCCGCTACGCCGCCCCCGACGAGATCATCACCAAGGCCGGCGGGAACAACGTCATGCACGACGTCGACGACTCCTGGACCACCGTCGGCTGGGAGTCCGTCGTCGAACGGAACCCGGACGTCATCGTCATCTGCGACTACGGCGACGTCAGCGCCGAGCAGAAGCGGAAGTTCCTGCTGTCGTACGCCCCTCTGCATGACGTCTCCGCGGTCAAACACAAGCGGATCTTCGTCCTTGACTACGTCGACCTGGTCGAAAGTCCCCGCAACCCGTCCGCCATCGCCCGCCTCGGCGCCTACCTGCGGACGGTGGACCGGCACCGGTAGAGAACCGTCAGCGAACCGCGCTGCGGCCCACGACAGTTCCCGCCCGGTCGACGCCGATCACGCCGATCACGTCGACCGCGACGGTCGCCCCGCGCGGGACCGCCGGGGAGGAAGCGGATGCTCCTCCCCGGCGGAATGACGGCTCAGGTCGCGAGGAGTTCCTCACGGACCGTGCGGGCGGCGGCCACCAGATTCTCCAGCGAAGCGCGGGTCTCGGGCCAGCCGCGGGTCTTCAGGCCGCAGTCGGGGTTGACCCACAGCCGTTCGGCGGGGATGGCCTTCAGCCCCGCACGCAGCAGCTCGGCGGCCTCCTGCGCGCTCGGCACCCGAGGGGAATGGATGTCGTACACGCCCGGTCCCGCCTCGCGCGGGTAGCCGTGCGCGGCGAGTTCGCGGGCGACCTGCATGTGCGAGCGTGCGGCCTCCAGGCTGATGACGTCGGCGTCGAGGGCGTCGATGGCCTCGACGATGTCGCCGAACTCGGCGTAGCACATGTGGGTGTGGATCTGGGTGTCCGGGCGCACTCCGCTGGTGCTGAGCCGGAACGCTTCGGTGGCCCATGCCAGGTAGGCCGGACGGTCGGCAACCCGCAGCGGGAGCGTCTCGCGCAGCGCGGGCTCGTCGACCTGGATGACCGAAGTTCCCGCCGCCTCAAGGTCGTTGACCTCGTCGCGCAGGGCGAAGGCGACCTGGCGTGCGGTGTCCCCGAGGGGCTGGTCGTCGCGGACGAAGGACCAGGCGAGCATCGTGACCGGGCCGGTGAGCATGCCCTTGACCGGCTTCGAGGTGAGGGACCGGGCGTACGTCGTCCAGCGCACGGTCATCGGTTCGGGGCGGGAGATGTCGCCGGCCAGGATCGGCGGACGGACGTAACGGGTGCCGTAGGACTGGACCCAGCCGTGCTGCGTGGCGAGGTAGCCGGTGAGCTGTTCGGCGAAGTACTGGACCATGTCGTTGCGTTCGGGCTCGCCGTGCACGAGGACGTCGAGGCCGGCCTTGTCCTGGAAGGAGATCACCTCCTGGATCTCCGTCTTGATGCGCTCCTCGTAGGCGGCGGTGTCGATCCGTCCCGCGCGGAGATCGGCGCGGGCGGTGCGCAGTTCGGTGGTCTGCGGGAAGGAGCCGATGGTGGTGGTCGGCAGCAGGGGCAGGCCGAGGTGGGCCCGCTGGGCGGCGGCCCGTTCGGCGTACGGCTGGCAGCGGCGGGCGTCGGTGTCCGTGACGGCGGCGGCACGGGCTCGGACGGCAGGGTCGTGGGTGATGGGGGAGTTCGCCCGTGCGGCGAGGTCGGCGCGGTTGGCGGCCAGCTCGCCCGTGATCGCGTCGGTGCCGTGGGCGAGGCCCTTCGCGAGCGTGACGACCTCGGCCGTCTTCTGGCGGGCGAAGGCCAGCCAGCGCAGGATCTGAGGCTCGATGTCCCGCTCGGCCGCCGTGTCGAGAGGGACGTGGAGCAGGGAGCACGAGGCGGCCACGTCGACCCGGTCGGCCAGCCCGAGCAGGGTGCCGAGAGTGGCCAGGGACTTGGCCAGGTCGTTGATCCAGATGTTGCGGCCGTTGACGATCCCGGCGACCAGGCGCTTGCCGGGCAGTCCGCCCACCGCCGCGAGGGCATCGAGGTTGGCCGCGGCGGCGTCGGTGAAGTCCAGGGCGAGCCCGTCGACGGGGGCCTTGGCCAAGGCCGGGAGGGCGTCGCCGAGCCGGTCGAAGTAGGAGGCGATCAGTAGCTTGGGCCGGTCGGTGAGGGCGCCGAGGTCGTGGTAGGCGCGGGTGGCGGCGGTCAGTTCGGCCGGGGTGCGGTCCTGGACGAGGGCGGGCTCGTCCAGCTGCACCCACTCCGCGCCGGCCGCGCGCACGTCGGCGAGGACTTCGGCGTACACCGGCAGCAGCCGGTCGAGAAGGGTGAGCGGCTCGAAGTCGGCGGCCACGCCGGGTGCCGGCTTGGCCAGCAGCAGGTAGGTGAGGGGGCCGACCAGGACGGGCCGGGCGGTCAGGCCCAGGGCGAGGGCCTCCGTCAGCTCGGCGACCTGCTTTTTGGAGTCGGCCGTGAAGACGGTGTCAGGACCCAACTCGGGTACCAGGTAGTGGTAGTTGGTGTCGAACCACTTGGTCATCTCCAGCGGCGCCACGTCCTGGGTGCCGCGGGCCATGGCGAAGTAGCCGTCCAGAGCGTCGGCTTCGGCGGCTTCCCGGTGGCGGGCCGGGATCGCGCCGACCATGACGGTGGTGTCCAGGACGTGGTCGTAGTAGGAGAAGTCGCCGGTGGGCACTTCGTTGATGCCGGCGTCGGTGAGCTGCTGCCAGTTCGTACGGCGCAGGTCGGCGGCGGTGGCGTGGAGGGCGTCGGCGGTGATGCGACCCTTCCAGTAGCCCTCGATCGCTTTCTTCAGTGCGCGGCTCTGGCCCTGGCGGGGGTAGCCGTACACGGTGGCCCGTGCTGTCGCGGCTGCGGGCTTGGTGGTCACGGAGATCTCCTTCACGAGATGAATCCCTGAGATCCCGGGACCGGGACGAGAGCGCGAAGGGGTGACGGAACCGGACGGGTGGGAACTCGCGCGGCACAGCGCGGTCCTCCGCCTGATCTGGTCGCCGACCCGCCCTCGAGGTCACCGGGATGTCCGCGCACGAGTGGCTCGCACACGGGCAGTTGGCAGGTCTTCGGACTCGCGGGCACATCTCGTACGAAGTCGTAGTCGTAGGAGACACCTACTGGCCGTCGCTTCCCAAACCCTCCTCGGGCCCAGTGCGTGTTGACGGCGGTCGTTCCCGCTCACCGCTGCGGGGCAGTCCCGGATTCCCACCGGGTTCCCTCTTGCGACGCATCCCGCCTGGCGGACGGGGCGAACCAGCTGCGCCAGCCACCTTACGGGGTCATCGTGCGAGAAGAGAGCGGGACGCTCGATATCGGGAAGCCCTGGGCACCGAGTCCTTGCCGGCGCCCGGCTGTCTGCGGGGCGTGGTGAAGCGGGCGCTGGCGGGAACTGAGCCGCAACCGTGGTGGATGCCCCGGCGCCTGCTGACCGTGGTGTCAGCCGATGTCGACGCCACTGCCGGTGTCGGGGCGATCTGGATCCTGTGGCGTCCGAAGTCATCGCGGCTGCGTGGGCACATCGCGCTTCTCGGGCGGGACGTGTGTCACGTTCTCTTCGGTGTCCGCCGGATCGAGGTCCCCAAGCAGCGCAGACTCATCGCCGTTTGGAAGTCTCCTCGTGTCAGCCGCGGAGTCCGTCCGTTGATCGTGGTCCTGGGTCACGAGGGCGCCGAACTCTCCCGGATGGGACCCCAGGACGGTCTGGACACTCACACGTGGGCCCGCCAACTGGAGCACCACCACTGCGACCTGTGCACCGTCCGTAAAATTTGAACTGTGAGGCTTTCTCGGGGGGTAGGTGTGATGAAAGGGTCTGGAGTGATCAACTCGGCTGTCCGGTACAGCCGTTGGACTCCTCCCCCCCCACGAGGCGTGACATGGCGAGAGCCTCCCTGCGCAGAACGCGCACCACCATATTCACGGCGACGGCCGGCCTTGCGCTGACCGCCGCCATCCTCCCCGGTACCGCGCACGCGGCCTCGGACGACCCGACACCTTCTGCCGACACCGGCATCCCGGCGGCCCAGACGCCGCCCATCCCCTCCCAGCAGGCCCTCATCCGCCGCGACGCCCGGCTCGCCAAGGCCGAACAGCGCCCTGGTGTACGGAAGTTGCGCGACCAGCTCGGCACCCAGGGCGTGCTGGAGCTGGACCCGGCCACCGGCACCGCACGCCAGGTGGCCAAGCTGGACGGGTACCTCACGCCACCCAGTGACGACAGCCCCCGCGACATCGTCCGGGACTATCTGCAAGCCCATCCAGACGTCTTCGGCCTGGCCGACGTCCAGGTCAACGACCTGACGCTGCGCAAGCAGTACACCGATGTCGCCGGCACACGCCACCTGTCGTTCCTTCAGTCGGTCGACGGCGTGCCGGTCTTCGGCAACGGCGTCAAGGCGAACGTCTCCCGCGACGGACGTCTGATCAGCGTGCTCGGCGCCCCGGTGCCAAGGTTGCCGTCGACGCTGGCCCGGGCCCGGGTCACGCCAACGCAGGCCCGGGACACCGCCGTCCGCGACATCACGGGTGCCGGGGCCGACGGAAGCACGCCCACCGACACCGCCAAGCAGGTCGTCTATCCGGTGTCCGGCCACACCGCCCGCCGCGCCTGGCAGACGGTCACCTCACCGGACGGCCACGGCATGTGGCTGCACGTCGTCGACGCCGTAAGCGGGCGCGTCCTGTACCGGCAGAACCTGTCCTCCGACCTGACCGCCTCCCCGGCCGGGACGTCCGCTGCCGGGCAGCCTCTGTACGACGCCGCGGCCGCGCCCGCGTCCAGCGGCAAGGTGCTGGTCTGGGACCGCTACCCGGGCGCTCCCGCGGGCGGCAAGCAGGCCCTCCGGAACCTGACCGCCAAGGGCTGGCTCCCCAAGAACGCCAAGACCCTCGACGGCCGTATCGCGCACGCCTTCAGTGACGTCAACGACAACAACAAGGTGGACAAGGGAGAGGAGATCACGCCGGCGGCGGGCGGGAGCTTCGCCTTCCCGTTCAAGCCCTTCACCGGCAACGGGTGCGACGATCCGCTGCCCTGCTCCTGGAACCAGCAGAAGCCGAACTCCTGGAAGACCAACCGCAAGCAGAACGCCGCGCAGGTCTACTACTACCTCGGCACCTTCCACGACCACCTGGCAGCCGCCCCGATCGGCTTCACCCGCAAGGCCGGCAACTTCGACGGACGCGACGGTGACGCCGTACAGGCGCAGACCGACGACGGCGCGGCGGTCGACAACGGGCTGCCCGACGAGAACCACCTGAACAACGCGAACATGGGCACCCCGCCGGACGGCCAGCCGCCGACGATGCAGATGTACCTGACCGGCTCCGGCCCCGGCTACGACGTCCTGCAGGGCAACTGGGGCGACGACGCGGCCACCGTCTACCACGAGTACACCCACGGCCTGTCCAACCGCCTCGTCGTCGACGCCGATGGCGTCTCGGCCCTCACCGGCCAGCAGGGCGGCGCCATGGGCGAGGCATGGAGCGACTGGTACGCGCTGGACTTCCTCGTCAACCAGAAGCTGCTGAAGGACAGTCCGCGCAAGGACGGCGACGTGGCCCTCGACCCGCCGCACTGGACGGACGAACTTCCCTCGCGCAGCCAGCCGTTGGACTGCCCCGTGGGGTCGAAGTCGGCCAAGTGCCCAGGCACAAAGGCGTCCGGCCCCGGCGGCTACACCTACGGTGACTACGGAAAGATCCGGGACAACGGTCCCGAGGTACATGCCGACGGCGAGATCTGGAGCGAGACCCTCTGGGACCTGCGCACCAAACTCGGCAGCAAGCTCACCGAATCGCTGCTGACCCGGGCGATGGAACTGTCCCCCGCCGCCCCGACCTTCCTCGACCAGCGCAACGCCATCCTCCAGGCCGACACCGTGGTCAACCACGGCCGGGCCCACAAGACCATCTGGAAGGTCTTCGCGCACCGGGGGATGGGCTACTTCGCCGCGGCGCTGTCCGCCGACGACACCCAGCCCGATGAGGACTTCTCTCTGCCGCCCGGCCCGGGAACCAAGCGGGTCACGCTCTCCGGCAAGGTCTCCGACGACTCGACCGGCACCCCGGTGAGCGGGGTCACGGTCAGCGTGAGTGGCCACAGCTCCGGCTTCCCCGGCGCCGACTTCTCCGCCGTGACCAAGGCGGACGGCACCTACACCATCACGGGCGTCCCCGAGGGCACGTACCGGAAGGTGTACGCAAGCGGCAACGGCTACGAGCCGACGGTCCGCACCATCGACGTCAAGGCCGGTTCCGCCGACGCCGACTGGCAGTTGCGCCGCGACTGGGCGTCCTCCTCCGGCGGCGCCGCGATCGCCGACTTCACCGGCACCGACAACACCCAGTACGGGTGCGGACCGGACGGCCTGATCGACATGGCGTCCGCGGTGTGGGGCTCGGACGCCACGGGCGGCACCAACGGCACCGGGGTCGACCCGGTCCACAACACGGTGAAGCTGCCGAAAGCCGTCGACATCGGTGAGCTCCTCGTCGACCCGACGGCGGGCTGCGGCGACGACACCACCGCGTCCCTCGGCGACTACCGGATCGACACCTCTCCCGACGGCACCACCTGGACCACCGCGGCCGAGGGCCACTTCAAGCCCGCCGACACCGGTCGGCAGAACGCCGTGACCCTCAAGGACGGCAGCGGGCAGAACGTCCAGTACGTCCGCCTGATCATGCTCGGCAACCAGGCCGCCGACAACGGTGTGGACTGCGCGAAGGATTCCAGTCCCTCGGGCTGCCGTTACCTCGACGCGACCGAACTCACCGTCCACGGCACACCGCACCAAGGCTGACGCGCCGCAGCCAGGAGCCGGGGGCGGCCTTCCATCGACGGAAGGCCGCCCTCCGTGCGCGCCGTTGCCCTGGTCCTGAAGGATCCACAACTGAGGCGAGCCGAGAAACGCGTGGGGCCTGTCCGGCTGTGCGGACAGGCCCCAGTTGGAGCGCCGGGCAGGCCTTGCACCTGCATTTCCCCACAGGAAGTGGGGCGTCTTTCCTTGGACCACCAACGCGTGAACAACCACCCGGAGTTGCGGCGGCCAGCTCATGATCCATACTACCGCACCCGGCGAGTAGCGGTGACCGCGCGAGGGCGTGGCACCGGCCTGCTCGATGCCGGCACTGTCACCATGGCCGCATGGAACGTGTACTTGGAATCGGCGGTTACTTCAGGCGCGCCACCGACCCGGCGGCCCTGAGCGCGTGGTACCGCGACTGTCTGGGCCTGGACACCGACGAGCACGGGCTGTGGCATCCGGAAGCCGGGCCGACGGTGTTCGCGGCGTTCGACTCCGACACCGACTACTTCGGATCCCGCACCCAGCAGTCCATGCTCAACTTCCGCGTCCGCGACCTGGATGCGATGCTCGCGCAGTTGCGCGCCAAGGGAGCGGATGTGGCCGAGGAGACTCAGGACATGGACGGCGTCGGACGGTTCGGCTGGGTCACCGATCCCGAAGGCCACCGGATCGAACTGTGGCAGCCCGCCGCCGAGCAGGGGCCGGGGGAGTAGCGGATTCTGGATCGGGATGTGTGCTGGCCATGATGCCCGAGCGGAGGGCAACCTCCCCTGGACATATGGATGTTGAAGCGGGCGACCGAATGACTACGGCACACGGAGAGATACCTTCCCGACGCGTCGGCCTCGCCGTGCGGCCGTGCTCGTCGAGGCGGCACTCGCCAACGCCAGCCGCTCGGGAGGGAGCGATGCAGCCGCTCCCTCCGCATCAGCCTCCGGCCCCACCGGCACCCCCTGCGCCCGCTCCGCCCCTGCCCCGACATCGTCCTCACACCGAAGTCCGGCTGACCTCAGACGGAAGCAGGGTCGAGGCCGGAGCCCCTGTCGGCGCCCTGGTAGCGGGCGAACTCCCATGGGTCGTGGGCGCAGAAGGTCTCGACCTCGTCGCCGTGCTCGCGGAGCAGTTCACGCAGTCGGGCCTGGGTGCCCAGGCGCAGATCGCGATGAACCTCGGCGCCGGTCTGGACGAGGTCCATCAACGGATGCGGTTCCTTCGCGTCCTCGACTTCGCGGTGGTAGTAGTAGGCGTCGCCGCAGTGAAAGAGCCATCGGTCGCCGGTGTGCACGGCGACCGCGGTATGGCCCGCGGTGTGACCGCCCAGGGGGACCAGTTTGAACTGCGGTGGCAGTCCTTTCGGTTGTACGGCGGTGAAGCCGAACCACTCTTCACCAGGCCCGGGTTCATAGGTGACCCAGCGGGGTTCGTGGGCCCAGTGAGCCGGGCGGTAGCGGAAACTGGGCGACTCCGCGTGCGCCGCGTGGAGTTCGGCGGCGAGCACATGGACCTGGGCGTCGGGGAAGTCCGGAAGGCCGCCGCAGTGGTCGACATCCAGGTGGGTCACGAGGATGTGGCGGACCTCGGACGGCGCGTACCCGAGCCGGGCGACCTGCCGTACGGCTGTCTCCTCCTCGGCGAGCGCGGGCTGCGCCATCGCGACCCATTCGGCGCCGAGCGTGCCGATCGGGTCGCGGACGTCGGCAAGGCCGAGCCCGGTCTCGACCAGGGCCAGGCCGTCGGTGTCGGTCTCGATCAGCAGACAGTGGTTGACGGCGGGTGCGGGCAGCGGGCCGTCGTAGGTGGCCTCGATGGTGCGGACCGATCCGCAGTTCAGGTGATGGATCCTCATGGCGACTAGGCTGCGACTTGAACCGCGGTTCAAGTCAAGGAGGCTTTGATGGACGCGTCGCTGCTGGACATCGCCGAGGTCGCACAGCGGAGCCGACTCGCGCCGTCGGCGCTGCGCTTCTACGAGAAGAAGGGCCTGATCGCTCCCGCCGGCCGCAACGGGCTGCGCCGCACCTACCACCCGGACGTCCTCGAACGCCTGGCGCTCATCACCTGCGCACGCAGCGCCGGATTCTCCGTCGCCGAACTCGGCCGCTTCCTCCAGGCACGGCCGTCCGACACGGACTTGCGGACAGGGATGACCGCCAAGGCCGACGCCCTCGACGAGCAGATCGGCCGGCTCACCCGGCTCCGGGACAGCCTGCGGCACGCGGCCGTATGCGAGCACGAACCGCTCGTCGACTGCCCCGACTTCAAGCGAGCCGTGGGCAATGTGGCCTCGACGAGCGGTGCCCTGCCAACAACGGGCCGGTCACATCGCTCCTGTCAATGATTCCCAAGGCGGCCTGTCGAGCCGCGAGAGGACTGGGCGGGATGAGCTCGCGCTGGGGCGATCACCGCACGCTCGGACGGCTGAAGTTCGCAGCGTCGGTCACGGGAGCCCTGCTCCTTGCCTACGGTCCGCCGTCACCCATCCGGGGCCTCCGGGTCCTGTAACCAGGTCGGGATCTGCGTGCATGGCCCGGTGACCATCAGTCCGGGACGCTCGCGCTGCTCGGTCCGCTCCGAGCAAGTTGATCCACTCCCATCGGTAGTACCGCGTGCCGCACGGCGCCGCGTCGGGCGTGCCGGCGGACCACGCTTCAGGTCCTGCGCGGCGGGGCGGGCAAGGCCGGAACTGGAAAGTATTTTCCGTTGACGAGTCCGTTACGTGCCGGGCATCCAGGTGCAATACACAGGCCGTTGTCTGACGCCTCAACCATCCGGTGCGATGCCGGAGGCAGATGTCGCAGCCAGCACCAAGGAGCACCACATGACGGCGACGGACAGCGCGGACGCGGACAGAACTGTCACCCCGCCGGGGTATTCCCCCCGTCTCTACAACGAGGATCTCGCCCCGGCCACCGAGCGCAAGTGGGGCGCCTTCAGCATCTTCAACGTCTGGACCTCGGACGTCCACAGTCTGTACGGCTACTTCCTGGCCGCCAGTCTGTTCCTCGTCGCGGGCAACACCCTCAAGTTCCTCATCGGTATCGGCGTGGGCTCGCTGGTCATCTACTGGCTGATGACCCTCATGGGCAGGGCAGGCGTCAAGACCGGCGTCCCCTATCCCGTCCTCGCCCGCGCGTCGTTCGGCACCTTCGGCGCCAACGTCCCGGCGCTCGCCCGGGCCGTGGTCGCCACCTTCTGGTACGGCGCCCAGACCAGCGCGGCGGCCGGCGCCATCGTCGCCTTCCTGGTCCGCTACGACGGCCCCAGGCATCTGCACGAGACCACTCATCTCTTCGACCACAGCGGCCTCGAGGTTTTGTGCTACCTCGGCGTCTGGGCCGCCCAGCTGCTCATCATCAGCAAGGGCATGGAGACGGTACGCCGCTTCCAGGACTTCGCCGGACCCGCGGTCTGGCTGATGATGCTGGTGCTGGCGATCGCGCTGTCCGTGAAGGCAGGCGCGCTGTCCTTCTCGGTCGACATGCCGGCCAAGGACCTGGGCGCGCTCGCCAAGAGCGCCACCGGACTCGACGTCAGCCCTGGCTCGTTCGCAGCGATCGCCGCGATAGCCGCCACCTGGGTCACCTACTTCGCGGCCCTGTTCCTCAACTTCGGTGACTTCGCCCGCTTCACCCCCGACGTGAAGACCCTGAAGAAGGGCAACGTCTGGGGCCTGCCCGTCAACCTGATCCTCTTCTCCCTCGTCGCGGCGATCACCACCGCCGCCGCCAGCAAGGTGTACGGGCAGGTGATCCTCGAACCGGCCGAGATATCCGCCAAGTTCGACAGCGCGGCCCTTGTCCTGCTCGCCGCCCTGACCTTCGCCGTCGCCACCCTCGGCATCAATGTCGTCGCCAACTTCGTCAGCCCCGCCTTCGACTTCGCCAACGTGGCACCGAAGTACGTGACCTTCCGACGCGGCGGCCTCATCGCCGCCGTCATCGCGCTGCTGCTCTACCCGCTGCACCCCTGGGACAACGCCCCCAGCTTCGTCAACGCCATCGGCTCGACGATGGGCCCGCTCTTCGGCGTGCTCGTCGTCGACTACTACCTCATCAGGAAGACCCAGCTGAACGTGCCCGCGCTCTACCAGGAGGACGGGGAGTTCCGCTTCCAGGGCGGCTGGAACATCCGGGCGCTCGTGGCCGCCGCGGTGGGCTCGGTCTTCTCCAGCATCCTGCCCGTCTACGGCCCGTCCGGATACGGCGACAACCTGGGCCCGTACTCCTGGTTCATCGGCGTCGCCGTCGCCGGAGTGATCTACCTCGCCCTCAGCAGGGGCAGAAGCCCGCTCACCGCCCCAGCCGCCGACGCTCCGGCCGTGCACGGGCAGGCGGGCGCCGCCACGGGATCGTAGACAACACGGACGGAACACATCATGCGGCGAGGAGCGACCGGTGCGACACACTGGCCGCGCCTCGCCGCCCGCCACGTCCGCCGCATGTTTTGCGGGACCTTCATGAAGAGCTCCTCGATGCGCGCCAGGCCGTGATCGCAGAAGCCGTGGTTGCTGAGTTCGACGTCCCCCTGTCGGCAGGAGCGACATCCCCGCCGCAGCGCGCAAGCTCGGGCCGCACTGCGCGTGGCCGGGCGTCATCGTGGTGGAGTCCGGGCAGGGGGCCGACGTCGGCACTTCGCCCGCCGGCGTTCTCGTCCACCTCGGTGCGGGGCCCGGCCAGTGGCTTGACTCCGTTGGTCGACCGGGTAATTGGTCCGCCGTCCGGTGCCCGTCATGCTGCCTCTGAGGTGTGACCTCGAAGGTGGCCGTGAGGGCGTCCGGGAGGGTTGGCACGCCTGCGAGCACAGGGAGGGCCGCCTCTTTCACCCCGCACTACCCGTCGTGGCCCGTCGTCTTGCCCGCGACGGCGGCGGCCGCGCGGACGAAGGCGGCCAGGGCTGGGGAGGTGGCGTGCTCGGGCCAGGCTAGGACGAGTGTGGTGGGCTCGGCATCGTCGACTGGGACGGCGACCAGGTCGTCGCGGAGCTGGCCGCGGATGGAGGCGGGCAGGACGGCGACCATGCGGCCAAGGGCGATGAGGTGGAGAAGCTGCCCGAGGTCGTCGACCTCGAGGCCGGGTGGGTCGCCCTCAGGTGCGCCCGGCCAGCGCGGCAGGGACTCCCCGGCGAAGTCGTTGAGGCGAACCCGGGTACGGTCCGCGAGGCGGTGCGAACTCGGTATCACGAGGAGTTGAGTCTCGGTCAGGAGGTCCTGGGTGTCGAGGCCGGTGGGGTCATGGTGGGGGCGGTGAAGCAGGGCGGCGTCGGCACGCCCCTCCCGCAGCAGGACCTCGCGCTTGCCGAAGCTGCACACCAACTCGACCGGCAGCGCGCCCGGTTCGGCCTGGTAGGCGTCGAGGATCTCGGGCAGCAGGCCGCCGTCGCCACCCGGCTTCATGGCCAGGACCAGACGCGGGTCGGCGCGGCCGGCCCGCCGGGTGCGGCGCGCCGCGGTCGAGGCTGCTTCGAGCACCGTACGGCTTTCGCGGAGCAGGACGGCTCCCGCCTCGGTCAGTGCGACCCGGCGGTGGCTGCGTTCCAACAGGACTACGCCCAGCCGTCGTTCGAGCTGCCGGATGGCGCGGGAGAGCGGCGGTTGGGCCATCCCCAGCCGGGCGGCCGCCCGGCCGAAGTGCAGTTCCTCGGCGACGGCGGTGAAGTACGCGAGCTCGCGGATCTCCAGCCTTTCCATACCCGCACGGTATCGCTGCGTACCTGATCGGTGTTGGAACCCCTCCTCACCCCCGTGGTGGGCTGAATCCATGACAGAAACCACGACTGCCCTGGTCACAGGCGCCAACAAGGGCATCGGGCGCGAGGTCGCAGCCCAGCTCGCATCGCTCGGTACGACCGTCCTCCTGGCCTCGCGCGACCCGCACCGCGGTGCGGCAGCCGCAGCCACCCTGGGTCCGCGAGTGCACCCGGTCACCCTGGACGTCACCGACCGGGTCGGCGTCCTCGCCGCCGCCCGCTGGATCGAGGAGCGCTTTGGCCGGCTGGACATCCTGGTCAACAATGCGGGCATCTCCGGCGACCTCGCCGCCCAGAGTCCCACCAGCGTCGAACTGCCCACTGTGCGTGACGTGTTCGAGACCAACGTGTTCGGCGTGATCAGCGTGACCACCGCGATGCTGCCGCTGCTCGCACGCTCCTCCGCCGCCCGGATCGTCAATGTCAGTAGCGGCCTGGGCTCGATCGCCCGGATGACCGATCCCGAGGACTACTTCACCACTCGGCCCGCGTGGGCCGCGTACGTCCCGTCCAAGACCGCACTCAACTCGCTGACCGTGCAGTACGCCAAGGAACTGCGCAGCCGCAACATCCTGGTCAACGTCGCCGATCCGGGACCGTGTGCGACCGACCTCACCACCGCGTTCCCGGGCCTCACCCGCACGGCGGCCGACGGCGCGGCCGTAGTCGTCCGGCTTGCCACGCTGCCCGATGACGGGCCGACCGGTGGCTTCTTCGACGAGCACGGCCCGGTTCCCTGGTGAGCGGCTCGCCAGGGAACCGAGGGAGGGGGTGGGGGGCGGTCCGGCAGGCAGCCTTGGCCGGGTACGCGGTCCAGGTGCGGACCGGCGAGTCGGAGGCGAAGCTGGTCTTCAGTCCGGCGTGGACGTTACGCCAGCGCAGGCCAGCCAGGGCTTGATCACCGCAACTCGTAGCTCGCGCACACCGTAGATCGGAACTTCACAGGGCGTCACGATGGGCTGGACTCAAGATCAATCGTCGACCTGGACCGGTGAGGTCCCTCCGCCACCCGCGCCGCGAGCCACTCGCGGGGATGTCGGCCTGCGATGAATCCGCGGTAGGGGACGCGGTCTCGCGGCGCGATCGGCGCCGTCGGCGTGGACGGCGCGGCCGTCGATCAGCAGCACCGCGGTTTCGACGGGGCCACCGCGTCGACACGGGGTACTTGGCCTGTCACGCGTCTTGTGGTGCGTCGGCCCAGGATCAACTGCGATGACGTGTCGGCACGAGGGCACGGGGGAGCGCGGACTTTGTCCCTGACCGTCAGGCCGGCAGGACGAACGGTGGGTGGGCATCGTTGAGGAAGTAGTCTCCGGCTTCGCGGAACTGGTGGGCGATGGGCCGGGGCAAGGTGTGGGCCCGAGCGTTGCGCCAGAAGCGGTCGAGGCCCAGCCGTGCGGAGGCGGAGCGGGAGCCGACAACGTCGAGGGCGCGGCTGGTGGATTCCTGCGCGGCCCTGGAAGCGGCGGCCTCGGCCATCGTCACGTGGACCGAGATGTCGGCGTATTCGTCGTAGGTGAGGTCTTCGGCGCGGGCCAGCCCGGTGTGTACCGCTGCCAGGGCCTGTTCGGTGAGGGCTGCGGCGGAGCGGGTGAGGATCGTGAGTTCCCCGTAGGTGGTCAGTACGTGCGGATCCTGGGGAGAGCCGTCCGGCCAGGACGAGCGCCAGGACGACTGGCCGGCCCTGCTGAACTCGCGCGCTTCGGCGAGTGCGCCTTCGGCGAGGCCGAGAAGGAGTTGGACGGAGAGGAGACGCCCGACCGGCGAGGCCAGAGAGGCCGACGGCGACAGCACGTCGTCGTCTGCGGCCAGCGAGCCGAGCACGTCTTGGGCGGCGACGGGCACGGCGTCGAATTCCACGTCGCCTCCAGCCGCGAGTCGCTGACCGAAGGCTTCCGCGCTGTCGATCCGCACCCCGTGATGCGTGGGATCGACCACGACGGCGACCGGTTCGCGGTTCCCGGCCCGCTCGGCCCGCACCGCGAGGCGATCGGCGATCAGGACTCCGGTGGCGTAGCTCTGCCGGCCCTCCAGTGCATAGCCCCTCCCTTTCCTGGTCAGGATCAGCGGAACATCCTGCGCGGCGAGACTTCCTCCCCAACACCACTGTTCCGCCGCTGACAGCCGTTCCATCGTGGCGGCGAGGCCGGGTTCGGTGAAGAACCGGGCACTCCATGACAGGAAGTAGTGGGAGCCCAGCAGTTGGGCGATCGCGGCGTCGGTGGCCGCGATCATCCGGACGACTGCGTACGCGGTGGGCCAGTCCGCGCCGCCTCCGCCGAGTTCGGCTGGTATGAGCAGGTTCAGCAGCCCCGATTCACGGAGTCTGGAGACCTCCTCGAAGGGGGGCTTGCCCGCATGCTCCCTGGCCGGGGCGTCTGTGGCGAGGTCGTCCGCCAACTCATGGGCCACGTGCAACCAGTGAGCGGGGCCGGGCCCTGTCCGGGGGGATGCCGTGGCGGGTTGGGACGGCTTGGTGGCAACGCCCATGTCGGTGGTCTCCTCAAGATCGTTGGTGTGGCGAGGTGTCTCCACGCGCCGGGAGGCCCGGGCCTTTCCCTATTAATCCGATAGGAATTATAGGGAAAGTGCAAGAACGGTTGAGGCGGCGAAACTGGTCCCTCGCAGTCAGGACGTCGTCCTACTCGACGTCTCCGGTTGCTGCGACTCGTCCTCCATCAGGCACGCCGGCCGTGCCGAGGCGGCGTCGATGCGCTCGCTGGCGGCAGGTCGCTCCGCAGTACCGCGCCGGGCGGCCGGTGGGCCGGGCCTCGATGCGGGTCCCGCATTCCTCGCACCGCGGCGCTGTGTGCAGCGTGCGAGGAGTGTCACGAAAGCCCCGCCCTTGCGTGACGGGCGCGGGTGTCCGCAGGCTCTCCAGCGCGAGCCGCACCATGCGGGTGCCGCCGTTCTGGTCGCGGTGGGCGGCCCGCATCGTCGCGCACCCGACGGTGAGGGCCGAGACATCGTCCGTGGTCACATCGGTGCGGACGCCGCCGGCGTGCTGGGCCGCGCGGAGCAGGTGGTCAAGGGCCTGACGGAACCGTCGCGCCGATGCGGCAAGGCTCGGCCGCGGCCAGCTCGTGTGCGCGGTCAGGGCGTCGCAGGTGTGTTTGCGGCCGTGGGATGTCTCGATGACGTCCAGGAGGAAGCCGAAGAACGCCGTGGCAGGGTCGGCGCGGGCCGCCCACTGTTGCGCGGTCTCCACCAGGTCGTCGACCTGCTGGGCGAGTACGGCCTCCAGCAGGATCTCCTTGCTGGGGAAGTGCCGGTACACCGTGCCGGCGCCGACCCCTGCCTGCCGTGCGATCGCGCCGAGCGAGATGTCCAGGCCGTGCTCGTCGAACGCCTGCGATGCGGCGGCGAGCACCTTGCGGCGGTTACGGCGGGCATCGGCCCGGCCGGCATCCTGGGGAGCTGCCGTCATGTCACGTAATCCCTTGTCCGCGTCAGCCAACCGGGTGGAGCATTCCACATCGACCCGGGCCCCACCACACCGCATCCATCGACCATCCCGGGGCGGAGGACGACATGACCACAGACCGCTTGGTCGTCGTGACCGGTGCGACCGGCAGGCAGGGCGGCGCCACCGCACGCCGGCTCCTGGCTGCCGGCAGGCCGGTGCGTGCGCTCGTGCGGGACACGACCGCCCCCGCCGCCAAGGCACTTGAGGCCGCGGGAGCGCAGCTGGTGCGCGGCGACCTCGACGACCCGTCGAGTCTTCCCACCGCGCTGGAGGGAGCAGCGGCGCTGTTCGCCGTGCCGCCCGTGGCGCTCGGGTCGGCCGGCCTCGACACGGAGCGGGAGTTCGCCCGTGGCCGGGCGCTGACCGATGCCGCGGCCGTGGTGGGAGTCGAGCAGGTCGTGTTCACGGGGGTCGCGTCCACGCCGGGCCGTCCGGGCGGCTCCGAGGTGAAGAAGCGCGTCGAGGACTATCTGCGTGAGCGGATCCGGTCGGTGACCGTGCTACGCCCGGTGCGCTTCATGTCGAACTATCTCGGTTCGACGGCCATCGGCCTCGACGGCATCACCGACGGCGTGCACCGGCACATCTTTCCGCCGGACGAGCCTGCCCAGATCATCGCGGTGGAGGACATCGCCGAGTTTGCGGCGCTGGCCTTCGACCAGCCAGACCGGTACGCGGGACGGAGTCTGGAACTGGCCGGGGACGCACCTACCCCGGCCGAGGCGGTCGCCGCGATCAGCGAGGCCACCGGCGTCGCAATTCGGTACGAGCAGATCACCCCCGCCGAGGCCACCGCACTCAACCCCGAGATCGCCCAGGCGCGGGAACGCTGGGCAGCAGGATCACGCTGGCACGCCGACATCGAAGCGCTGCGCGTCATCCATCCCCAACTGCGTACGCTCGCGGACTGGCTCGCAGAATCCGGCACCGCCCTGCTGCGCAAGCGACTCCTCGAAACCGCGTCTCCGGGACTGTGAAGTCCCGCGCGGGACCGCGTACTTGTGAGGGTGAGCCGGTTCCGTGGACGCCGTGCCGGTCGATCAGGCCGAGTTCCTCGTCCGTCAGCGGCGGCAACTCCAATGCCTGGAGGTTGTGGTTCAGTTGCCGGAGGCCCATGCACGGCCAGGTGGCCGGTGGCAGCGGCGACGATGGCACGATCAGCTGCTTCGGGCTGATCGCTGTTGGTCGAGATGTCTGACGTCCCAACCCCCTTGCTCGGGGGCCTCGGCACGCGCACATCCAGGGAGCGACCGGGACTTGCAGCGGAGCTCCGGTCCCGTCACACCCCTCGGCGTTTCCTCAGCTCAGCGAGCCATGCCCGCACCTGTACGTCGTCGTGCAGGTAGCCGCCGCTCTCGCCCATGGGGAGATCTATTCCATAGAGGCAGTTCAGCGCCCACCAGGAAAGGTCGTCCCAGACGATTCCGTCCTCCAGCACCCACCTGGCCGCCCATCGGTCAGCTTCGTCCCTGGGCAGCCGACCCGTGACAAGGCCAACGAAGCGATCTTCGATCTCGTCAAGAGTTGGCTGGCCGCTGGCATCCATGCCCTGACCGTACAGGCACGGCGATTCTTGCCTGATACGGCACTCGTGCCGTGACCGGACAGGTTCGCCGAGGTCGCGTGGTCTGCGGGTATGGGAGGAACCACCGCTTCCCGGTTGCGACTGGTCGCGGGGCTGAACGACCTCGTTTGCGTGGTGATAGTCAACTTGGTAATCAACTTGCTGCTCGCCCCGTCGGGCGGGCAGGGTCTGGATCATGCTTGAACTACGCACCTTGGAAGCAGACGACTGGCCCCTCTGGCGGGAGTTGCGACTGGCCGCGCTCGCTGAGGCGCCCTACGCGTTCGGATCGACGCTGGCCCAGTGGCAGGGCTCCGGCGACCGAGAGGAACGCTGGCGTGCCCGTCTGTCGATTCCCGGCGCGCACGATCTCATCGCGCTCCTCGACGGCCTCCCGGTGGGCATGGCCAGCGGAGTGCCGGGCGAGGGAACGGAGAACGTTGAGTTGATCTCGATGTGGGTGGGTCCCACGGCTCGAGGCAAGGGCGTGGGTGACTCCCTGATCCAGGCGGTCGAGCGGTGGGCGGCGGAACGCGGTGCCACGACGCTGCGGTTGTCCGTCATGCCGGACAACCGCGAGGCGACCGCGCTGTACGAGCGGCACGGTTTCACGGACACGGGTGAGCTCGGCGATCTCCTGCCCGATGGTGTGGGCAGGGAGCGAGTCATGGCGAAGAGCATGGCGGCTGGCTGATCTCCGCGTCCGGGCACGGCGGGATCCCCCCTACGTGCTCAAGCCGGGGCGGCGAGGGGACATCCGCCGTCCCCGCGGATGCCTTTCGCGCTGCGGATGCGGGTCCCGACACTTGGGACCGGCCGCCGGGATCACCCACACCCCTCTGCCTAGCGGCCGAGGGCCTGTCGCACGGACAGGTTGTGATACTTCCGCAGCCGGTACAGCTCCCAGCACGACAACACCGTCACCGACACTGGAGCGCCGAGCAGGAACACGATGCGGGCAAGGACGGGAACCTCGGCGTTCGCGTTGTTCATCACGTCGAGGGTGGCCATCACCCACGCCAGCACGATGGCGAGGACCGGCGGCAGCACCTCGTGGATGTCGGCGGTGCGAAATACGTGGTTGAGGCAGAGCGCGATCCCGTACAGGGCGAATCCCACCGACCATGTGCAGAGGACGATGAGGATGACCATGCCGGGAATCCCGATGGCATCACGGAAGCCAGTCGTCGCCGGGTCGGGCGCGACGGCGAGAGGGAACGTTGCCATGGACCCCATCAGAGCCGCCACCGCCCCGAAGGGCTTCAGGGACCGCCGCAGATAGAGCCGGCGCAGCGCGCCTTGCGCGGCGAACGCGAACAGGGCGATCACGAACGGGAAAGCGCACGCGAGGAAGAGTGTGCTGGTCCAGCTCTGGTCGAACTTGTCGCTGGCGGCGGCGTCGGCACCCTTGGCGGTGTCGACCGGCTTGTACGACATGACCAGCACGAGCCAGGCGGCAGCGCCGAGCCCGGTCCGCCACATCTGGATCTTGCGCACCGTCAGGTCCTCTACGGCGTCCGGGCGCGAGGGGCGGAAGGCCCACTGGGCGGCGTAGAACGGGTTGTAGACGCACTTGAGGATCCGCTGCCCGCGCGTGAGCGGCGGCCGGGGCGGTTGCGGGAACGGATGCTGCGGACCGCCGCCGTACGGTTGTGGCGGGTACGGACCCCAGCCCTGCGGATGTCCCGGAGCCCCCTGCGGCGGCACGGGGGCGGGCTGCGGCGGGTAGGGCCCCACGCCGGGACCTCCGGGGTGTGGGTGGGGTCCGCCTCCGGGGTGAGGCTGAGGGCCGGGGCCCGGGCCCGGCTGTCCACCGGGGCCGTATCCGAGACCGCCTGCCGGACCCCACTGACCATTGCCGTGCGTACTCATCGCCTGCGCCCCGATGTTTTCGTCTGTGCCGTGCGCGGCGTGACTCGAACCATCCGCTCGGCGTGCGGCGTGATCCTACCCATGCCCGGTGGGCCGTACAGATGGTGGCATTCGCCCTGGCCACGAACGTGTTCGACGCCCCCCGGACCGCCATGGGGCGCAGGGTCCTGGCCCGCCATGCCGCAGCGCAGCGGATCAGTGCTGCTGGCCCAGGGCAGCGTGAGCGCCGCGTCATAGGCGTCCCCAGCGCCTTGTGACGCGGACGAGGCATAGCCGGTCCCTGCGGGACGCCGTCGGACGCATCGATGCCGGTGATGCCGCAGGATCCGCCGGGCCGACTGATGGACAGGGAGCGAGCGGCGGGTTCGGTCAGGTGGCGTGATCAGGCTGCTTCGGGGCATTCGGGAGCTACGGCAGGTCACATCAGGAGGTAGATCATGATCGCGCTCGGCATCATTCTTCTTATCGTCGGTTTCCTCACCGGCATATCGATCCTGTGGACCCTCGGCATCATTCTTGCCGTGGTCGGCGCCGCCTTCTGGGTCATGGGTTCCATGGGCCACGCGGTCGCCGGTCGACGCCACTATTGGTGACCGTACCGTTCACCGGTCGATGCCCTCGTGGTGACGGGCGTCGCCTGCAAGGCGGGCCTTGTGGGGCAGGGGTTCTTGAGACAGCGAAGGACCCTTGTCCCCGCGGGGCGGGGAGCGCGCGCTTGCCCTGTTCGAGCTCGGGCTGCCACAACAGGTCCTCGGCGCGGGGGTGCGGGTGCAGCCGAGGTTGACCTCTCCTGGCATCCGGGCCATAGGGCGACGGGGGAGAGGTTGAAGTGGACTTCGTACCCGGCGTCCGCGAAGTCGGCCGCGTCGGCGATGCGGTCGGCCACCGCCGAGGTCCGCAGGTCCAGTAGCCGGGCACATCGGCTGATGATGCGCGTGGCTCGCCGACCAGGAAACCCGCCGCCCGGACGGCCGGCGGCGCAGCCACCAGTGCTCTCATGCCGGCTGTACGTCTTCATGTCTCATTGCGACATAAGTCGCAGTGAGACATATGCCCCAAAGGGACGGAAGGCAGGCAATAGCGGGTGCTCTCGCGCTCTGCCGACTTTGGGGTTGACCGGCTTGGCCGTCGAACCGTCGGAGCCGTCGAGGCCGTCTGGTGGGGTGGACGCGGGTCGGCTCACGTGGCCGGCCCGTCGCGCCGCTCTGTGTGGCTGCCGGCGCCCTTGTGGATCTTTATCCGTGGGGCTCGACGAGCCGCTGTCGGGCCGCCACTAGGGTGGGCGCATGTCTGTGAACATCCATCTCTACCTCGACATCGAGAACCTTGCCTCCGCTGAGGAAGCCGACACGGTGGGGGTGACAGTGGAAGAACTCTTCAAGGAGCACGGGATCGAGTCGTGGATGTGGGTGGGTGTTTTCCATGACCCGCCCAAGGTTCTGACGAGCAGTGAGCACGGGCCGATCATCATCACGGGGTTCGGGAGTTGGTCCGAGCAGTTCGAGTCCGATGTCACCAAGGCGATCGGCGCCGTCGCACCCAAAGCCCGCATCGACCTGAACTGGGACTACCCGGACGAGGCGTGACGGGGCGTGCAAGAGGCCCCGCCTCAACGGTGCGGCAGCGAGGAGCGGTTGGCCGGAAGTGAGCCAAGGGGTGTGCGCCGATCGGTCTGGACCATTGACCCGGACTCGTCATGACGGCACCCTGAAGCCCGTCGACGGACGTGTGGCTGAACGACCATCACATACCTGAACCGACTGGGTAGGTGACCCTCCCGCGTCCCCGCGCACCGCCACCCCCCGGCTCACGACGAGGTGAACGCTCATGAGCACCACGCGAAGGAAGCTCCTCGGCTACGCACTCGGCGGCGCGGCCGCCACGACGGTCGGCCTCCCCTCCGCTCCCGCACACGCCGCCTCCTGGCAGCTGAAGTGGTCCCCCTCGGCGAGCAGCGACGGACTCGGCGCCTTCGAGACCGTCGAGGACGACCGCGCCGGCTCCCACCCCTCCGGCGCCCCGCACATCTACACCACGGGCAACAACTGGCGCTTCACTATGCACACCGTCGACCGCGACACCTCCACCGACCGGCAGCGCCACGAGGTCACCGGCCTGCGCCTCGGCAGCGGCAGCAACTACCTCCGGTGGACCGAAGGTCAGTCGTGGCGCCTCACGTACTCGATGTACATACCGAGTTCCCTGAAGGCGACCACGAGCTTCACTCACATCATGCAGATGAAACAGCCCGGCACCGGCTCCTCGCCCATCGTCGTGCAGTCGTTGCGCCGCGTGAACGGCGTGCAGACCATCGAACTCAAGCAATTCACCGACGACATCCTCGTCGGCCGCACCGAACTGGAACCCCTCCAGGACCGCTGGATCGACGTGGACTTCCAGATCAAGATCGGCAACGGCTCGGCGGGCTCCCTGCGCTGGATCCTCAAGAACGGCTCGACCACCGTCATCGACAAGTCCCGCACCGGCATCGACACGTTCCTCGCCGACCGCGTGCGCCCCAAATGGGGCATCTACCGCTCCCTGGGCGACACTTCGGGCTCCCTTCAGAACTGCTATCTGCAGCTCAGCAACCTGCGCGGCTACCAACTCGTATGACGGGCAGCGCAATTCGGAGGTGAGCGGACGGGGGAGAGGATGACAGACCGCCCCGATCCGGCCGCCGGCGATGCTCGCGCCAACTTCATCCGCGACAGGGCCCACCGCGAGGTGCCGATCGGCGTCGACTCCCTGGAAGAGGCCTACGCCCCTACATCACGCAGGCGCTGCCGGAACAGGTTCTCTGCGATCTAGATCCTCAGGTCGTCGACGGGGCCGCTGCCGTCCATCCCGCGCTGCGCCGAGTCGGATGCACCGGGTCCTCAGCGCCGCCGGTCTGTGACGAGGGGCCGGCCAGTGCGTCATCCGCGCAGCCGGCCCCGTCCGGCGTGGCGGCCGGTCACCGTCCGGTGGCCAGCCAGACGGTCACAGCCGCGGTGGCGAGGAGCCCGATGTTGAGGGTGACGCGGCGGTCCTCGCCGGTCAGGTGCACGGGGATGGCGCCGATCTGCAGCAGCACGAAGCCGGCGGCCGCGGCCACCGCCAGCGAGGGGGCGATGCCGGTCAGCGGCGGCAGGATCAGTCCGACGGCGCCGAGTATCTCCACCGCCCCCAACACCCTCACGACGGGCATCGGCATGCGGTCGACCCAGGCCATCATCGGCCGGAGCCGATCGCGGTCGCGGAGCGCCTTCAGCGCTCCTGAGTAGAGGTAGAAGAGGGCGAGAACCCCCGCGACGATCCAATAGGCGATGTTCATGATTCCCGTTCACGGGCCACCGGATATCGGCAGCCCCGTCGATGCGGTCGATCGGCGTCTTCGTCGAAAGCGCCCTGGAGAAGGTCCGGTTGCGGGCGGCCTCAGGTGGCCGTGCCCATGAGTGGACCGCCTGGGCCCCGCCGGCGTCCAAGACCCGTTCCGTGGCGCCGATACCCGATGAGTATCGTTGCAGCGTGGAGCTACGAACCCTGCGCTATTTCGTGGCGGTCGCCGAGGAGTTGCACTTCGGCCGGGCCGCCACCCGGCTGCACATGAGTCAGCCGCCGCTGAGCCGGGCGATCAAACGGCTGGAGACCGAGGTCGGGGCACCACTGTTCGTCCGCTCGTCGGTTGGCGTCACCCTCACCACGGTGGGCACGGCGCTGCTCGACGAGGCGCGGGCCCTGCTCGACCACGCCGACCGCGTCCGCACACGGGTGAGTGCGGCGGCCGGCAACACCACCCTCACCATCGGCATCCTGGGCGACGGCACCGATCCGGCCGTGACCAGGGTGGCCGCCGCCTACCGCCGACGCCATCCCGGCATCGACGTCCGCATCCGCGACACCGACCTGACCGACCCCACGTGCGGGCTGCGCGCCGGGCTGGTCGACGTCGCCCTGACGCGGGCCCCGTTCGACGAGACCGCTCTGACGGTACGTACGTTGCGGGCTGATCCGGTCGGCGTGGTCCTGCGCGCCGACGACCCGCTGGCCCGCCGCGACCGGCTCCGCCTGGCCGACCTGAACGACCGCCGCTGGTTCCAGTTCCCACAGGCCACCGACCCCGTCTGGCAGTCGTACTGGAACGGCGGCACCCCGCGTGAGGGCCCCGTCGTACGCGTCGTCCAGGAATGCCTGCATGCCGTGCTGTGGAACGGCACGGTCGGCCTGGCCCCGCTCGGCCACGACCTGCCCGCGGAGTTCGCCGTCGTACCGCTGACTGACATGACACCGAGCCGAGTGGTGGCGGTATGGAACGAGGGCGACACCAACCCGTTGATCCGGTCCTTCATCGAGATCGCGACCACCGCGTACCGCCACTGAGCACCGGCGACCGGTGCCGTTGCAACTCGGGCTCTGGCTCAACTTCTGCGCTCCGGTAACAATCAGTCCCCTTACGAGGGCGGCGGAGTGCGTGCGATGTGGTTTTTGGGTTGGCGTGGCACGACCTGGTTGTGACAGGGGCGGACGGTCCCGACAACAGGTGCCGCCGGAGCGCCCGAGGCCTCTGTGGCCGAACCAGCGGGAGTAAGAGGCGGCTCACGGGGTGGCCGCACGCGTGACGCGCGAACGGCGTCCTGAGCAGACCCCGCTGGATCCGGTATCGCATGGTGACGCGCATCCGTCACGCCAGCAGCACGCTCTTGCGCAGGAGGTTGAAGCCGGCGCGGCCGAACATCTGGCGCTTGAGCATCTTGACCCGGAGGACGTGCCCTTCCGCCCGCGCCCGAGCTCCAGGGCAGGGGCAATCCGGCGATGGCGATGGCGATGGCGATGACGGGGTCGAGGTCGCGGTCGATGCTCGGGACACTGGGTGCGGGACGGCCTTGAGTTGGAGTTGTTCGGCCTCGGTGAGGCTTTCCGGGCGGCTGAGGATCCATCCCGAGACCGTTCGGCGTTACGTCGGCGGGGCGATCATGGGCCATGGTGATGTGCGCTTCGTCTACAGGTAGGTACGGACGCGCTGATAGCTGCCCTTGTAGCCGAGCGGCACGATCTCCTTCCACAGCTTCCACGCGTTGATGAAGCCCTCGTTCCAGCGGTCGTCCAGGTAGGGCTTGTAGTCATCGAGAACCGACGGCCTACCGCCGCCTGATCGACGAGCACTCCTCGTCCGAGGCGTTGCGTTGGCCACTTGAACCCGCACCGATGAGAGGGCGTAAACGTCCTGCGAGCAACCGCGCGGTCCGGCCAGGGACTGGGAGTCGGGTGTTTATACCTTGCTCGCGACCACCATGTAGTTCTCGGCCTCAAGGTCGAACGTGCTCAGTTCCGTCTGGAGTCCCACCCGGTGCAGGTCGGCTTCGAGTTCCTCGTACCGATAGGGCCAGCAGGACAGCACTTCCGAGCGCACAAGAACCAACCCGGTCGCATCAACTTGGGCGATCGCAATCTCGATGTGGTGCTCCTCCTCCCAATGCGGCGCAATCTCCCAGCGGTAGACCACGACGGCATCGCGACCGTTCCGGCGGACGAGTCGGTCACCGATCTCCAGCCGGGAACCTCTGGCCCTCACGAGTTCCCAAGTGCGCGATGTGAGTACCAAGCGCCCGCCGGGCCGCAGAAGCCGTGACATCGACTCCAGAGCAGCACCCCTGCCTGTCGCGCCCGCGGCGTGGTGAAGCGAGTTGCCAACGCAGAACACCATGTCGAACGTCTTGTCCTGGAAATGGTCGGGCAACTCCTCCCAGTTCGCCCGTACGGCCCGGACGGATGCCCCGAACTCCTCAGACAGCTCTGCGGTCCGACGAACCATCGCCTCGCTGGCGTCAGTTGCGACAACCTGAATGCCACGACCGGCGAGGCCAACCGCCAACTGCCCGGTTCCGCACGAACAGTCGAGGACGTGAGCGTTCGGCGGCAGGAGTTCGAGGACGTCGTCGAACGACGCAGCGAACTCGGCTGGAGGCAACTTTGCATCCGAGATGAGCCATTCGTACACCTCGGCAAGCACGTCATAACCTGTCACGGCCACTACCTCCGTCACGCGGCGGACTCACGGTTGACGTCAGTCCATCAGCGGAGCAAGCCGGGCACCAATGGTTTTCGCCAGGATGCTCTGACGGCGTTTGTGGGTTGTCAGTTGTCCGTCTGAGTGGGTTCTGGTCCAACTTCTGTGGAGCTCTCACGCTGTAACGTCTCGGGACTGGATGGCCCTTCATGACGTGTTGACGGACCTGTTTGGGATCATTCCCGCATGGACTTCGGCCTCTCTCCGCCGATCGGTGTTGGCCCGTTGCGGATCGGTATGGATCGGCAATCGGCCAACACGGCGCTGGACTCGCTCCGCGTTCTCTCTGCGGTGTCGGAGTCCGAACGCCCGGGTCAGCACGTCTTCCGTACCAGTGGACTGATGATCAGCATTCACTGCACGCGAGACATGCTTGAAGCCGTTGAGCGCGTCTTTCATCACCTCTGACCTGCTCCTTAGCTTCTTCTTGAGCTCGGTCCTGCTGGCACGGCCTGGCTACTACGACACCCCCTGCTCAGGCCGCGGAGCGACTCCAGCAGAGCTCGTGACGAGCCCGTCAGGATGCCATCAGGACTCGTTTCCACAAGAGGCTGAAGCCGGCCCGGCCGTACGCTTCCCCGACTTCTTGTAGTAGGCGAGGTCTTCGCGCAGTGAGTACGCGAGGGCCCAGTCGCTCGCCTGGCAGAAGTCGGCTTGGCGGACTCCTTCAGGGCGTCCCACAGGTGCTTCGCGATGGGGTGCCAGGTGCGATCACCGTTCGGCACCTTCGTGGGCCGGGCGATGCCGCGCGTCACCGACTGGACATCTCCGCCCTTGCGTTCGCGCGGCGGGCGAGGTCGGCATCCCGGGTTCGGTACGGGGCCGAGCATCGGCTTCACCTCCAACCCGCATGAGCTAGCCGTGAGTTGTGTATCGTCGGCTCCAGCATCCTGATCGAGGGGTGCCACTGCCCAGGGCTTTGCGACCTGGGGGGTGCTTGTCAGTGTGGCCGTGACCCCGTGACGCAGGGGCCATCTGGCACCGGCAGATAGCACCCAGGTGAGAGGCGGGCGAGCCGCCTCTGTGCTGAGACGGAGGAACAGCTCAACCCGGCGTTGGCACCGCCCGAGGATGATTGCGTGCGTCGGCAGTCTCTCAGTTCACGAACCACGAAGTCGGTGGTCGAACTGAGGCTGCCCGCTTCCAGTTCGACCCAAGGAGAACTGGAAGGCGCTGAAGCAAGTGGACTGGAATTCCCTTACCTTGACCGTTCTTGCGGTCTTCGGTCTGCTGAGCCTGGTCGTAACGTTGCTCGTTCAGCTCGTCAAGCAACTTCCCGAACTCATCCGCGCGGTCCGCGAGATGCTGACCGCCCTCAAGCCGGATGGCGAGGGCGATGAGAGCACCACAGGGGCAGGGGGGTCAGAACGTCCCACCCGTCAGGAAGTGCGCGGAGAGCCAAGCCAGGAACGCGACCAAGGCGAGGCGGCGTAGTCGGGTGGTGCGGTCCGGAACGGTGTCCTTCGAGGTGTGGAACCACTTCCAGACGTGTTCGGACAGGCTGTCGCCCGGCTGCTTCCGGTACAGGGCGGCGCCCTCGATCACGCAGAAGGCGGCGGTCCAGCCGGCCCATGCGGCGGTGAACATGGCCACCTCCTGCATGAGGCCCGGATGGGCCTCCGTCCGCCTGAAGGGGTTGTCGATCCGCCGCCGTTGCGCGGCGAGCGCGAGGGCTCCCTCGCGGGAGGACTTGGCCCGGTGATGCCACCCGCAGAGCGATCTCAGGTTGGCTTCTCGGTGGTCGTCACCGGGCACGATGTGGTCCACGTCCGTAGCCGGTTCCTCGCAGCGCTGCCCGTACTGATCGCACGACCCGACAGCCGGTCCGGCAGCGCGTTCTGCGTGCGGTGCTGCGTCTTCTTCCCTATGGGCCTCCTGGCCGCCGACGGCAGGCTGCTGCAAAACACGGCTTGGAGGCTCACAGTGACAGCAGGACCGGCCCCCGAGAGGGCTCTGGACGGCGTCGACTCCCGCACCGCATCCTTCGCCCAGCGCCGACTGTGGTTCATGGACCAGCTCGCCGGCTCCTCCAGCGGGTCGATGCTCCCGCTGGTCCTGCGGCTGAGCGGTTCCCTGGACGTGGACCGGTTGCACCGGTCGTTGTCCGCGATCGTGGACCGGCACGAGGTGCTGCGCTCGAGGTTCACCGCCGTCGACGGTGAACCCGTTCAGCTGGTCGACGCCCCGGCCGGCATCGTCCTGGAACGCGCCGAGGTCAGTGGTCCGGACGAGCTGTACCGGCGCTACCTCGGCCGGCCCGTCGACCTGGCCGCCCAGCACCCGGTCCGTGCCGTCCTCGCACGCGTCGCGGCGGACGAGCACCTGCTGCTGGTCGAGGTGCACCACATCGCCGTGGACGGCTGGTCCTGGGGCGTCCTGCTGGAGGAACTCGCGGCCGGGTACCGCGGTGAGGCCGTCGCCGCCCCTGCCGTCTCCTACAGCGACCTGGCCCGCGCCCAGCGGGAACGGCTGCAAGGCCCGCGGCTGGAGCGCATGCTGGCCCACTGGCGGGAGCGCCTGTCCGGTCTCACCGCGCTGGATCTGCCGACGGACCGGCCGCGACCTCGCACCTGGGACGGTGCGGGAGACGTCGTCCGCTTCGATCTGCCCGCCGACGTGGTCGCCGCCGTCGACTCCTTCGCCCGTTCCCGTCGTGCCACCCGGTACATGTTCCTGCTCACCGCCTACCAGCTGCTGCTCGGGCACTGGGCGGGCCGCGACGACGTCGCGGTGTGCAGCACCCTGGCCGAGCGGTCCCGGCCCGGCGCCGCCGGACTGATCGGCCCGTTGGTCAACACCGTCGTCCTGCGTACCGACCTCGGTGCCGCGCCGGGCTTCGGCGGCCTGCTGGAGCGGGTGCGCAGCCGCGTTCCGGTCGATCTCGCGCACGCCGAGGCACCGTTCGACCTCGTCGTCGGCGCCCTCGGCGGTTCGCGTGACCTGTCCCGGCACCCGCTCGCACAGGCGTCGTTCACCCTCCTCAACGCGCCGATCCAGCCGGTGCGGATGCCCGGCATGGACGTCTCCCTGGTCGAACCGCCGCTGTCCGAGACCCCGTTGGACGTCTTCCTCGACCTCACCCTGCGGGCGGACGGCAGTATCGCCGCGCTCCTGCAGTACGCCACCGCTTTGTTCGACGCCGCCACCATGAGCGTCTTCGCCCAGGCCTACGTCGCCCTGATCCGGGCTGTGCTCGCCTCTCCCGAAACGCCGGTACGGGAGCTGGTCCGGTCCCTTCCCACGCGGCCGGGTGCGCTCGCCCGACCCCGTCCCGCCTGGCACGGCGCCCCCGACCGTCCCGCCGGTCCGGCACCCGACCTGGCGTTCTCCGGCGATCCCTCAGCGCCCGCGCTGCGGTGCGGTGACGAGAGCGCCACATATGCCGAACTCGAGGAGATGACCGGTGGTCTGGCGGCCGCGCTGCGTGCCGCGGGTGTCGGCCCGGGGGACGCGGTGGGCGTCCTGCTGCGCCGGGGCCTGTGGTCGGTGGCGGCCATCGAGGGCATCTGGCGGGCGGGCGGCGCCTATGTGCCGCTGGACCCCGAACTGCCCGCCGAGCGGCTGCGGTACATGGCCCGGGAGGCACAACTCGCCTGCGTCCTCACCGACCCGGTCACCGCGCCGGATGCCGTCGCCCTCGCCCCGGTCCGCGTCGACGTCAGCACCGTCGCTCCGTGCGCGGACGGACCTCGCCACCGGCCGCACCCGCGGGAGCTGGCCCACGTCATCTTCACCTCGGGATCCACCGGACGACCCAAGGCGGTAGGTGTCGAACACGCCGCGCTCGCCTCCCACGTGGCCGCCGTCCGCGCCCGCCTCGGCATCACCGCCGCCGACCGCGTCCTGGCGTTCGCCTCGTTCTCCTTCGACGCCTCCCTCGACCAGGTGCTGCCCGCCCTCACCACGGGCGCGGGCGTCGTCATGCGGCCCGATGAGCCGTGGCTGCCCACCCAGGTCCCCGAGATCGTCCAGCGGCACGCCCTGACCGTCGTCAATGTGCCGCCCACCTACTGGGCCGAACTGACCCTCTCCCTGGACCGCCGCCTCGCCGCCGCCCTCGGCACTCTGCGCCTGCTGGTCCTGGGCGGCGAGGCCGTCCCGCCCGACACCCTCGCCGCGTGGCGCGCCGCCGTCCCCCATGTCCGCGTCTGCAACGCCTACGGCCCCACCGAGACCACGGTCACCGCCACCACCTACGACGCCGACGACCCGCCCGCCCACACCGTGCCCATCGGCCGGCCGCTGGGGGAGCGCCGCGTGTACGTCGTCGACGGCGACGGGGAGCCCGTTCCGGTCGGCGTGGGAGGCGAACTCCTCATCGGCGGGACGGAGGTGGCGCGCGGCTACCTCGGGCAGCCGGCGCTGACCGCGGACCGTTTCGTACCCGACCCGTTCGGGCCGCCCGGCGGACGCCTCTACCGCACCGGCGACATCGTGCGCTGGACACCCGGCGGGGACCTGGAGTTCCTCGGCCGCCGCGACGACCAGGTCAAGATCCGCGGCTTCCGCATCGAGCTCGGGGAGGTGGAGACGGTGCTGCGGGCTTGCCCGCTGGTCGCGCAGGCCGCCGCCCGCCCCGACCGCGCCACGGGCCGCAGCCTGATCGGATACGTGGTCCCCGCCACGGACGCGGAGACCGTTCCCGACCGGGCCGAGCTGCGTGCCTGGTGCGCGCGGCACCTGCCGCAGCACGCCGTCCCGTCGGACTTCGTCGTCCTGGACGCACTGCCGGTCGGTGTCTCCGGCAAGCTCGACCGGTCCGCGCTGCCCGATGCCGCCCACACCCGCACCGCGGCCGGCCCCGCCTACGCCGCCCCGCGCGACGAAACGGAGCGGATCGTCGCCGAGGTGTGGGCCGACGTCCTGGGCCTGGACCGGGTCGGGCTGGACGACAGCTTCTTCGACCTCGGCGGCCACTCCCTGCTCGCCACCATGGCCGTCTCCCGGATCGCCCAGCGCCTGGGGCGGGAGGTCGAGCTGCGCACCGTCTTCGAGCACCCCACGATCCGAGGCTTCGCCCCGGTGGTGGCCGACGCCCGCGTCTCGGGAGCAGGCGAAGTGGTGCCCGTCGACCGGGACCGGCCTCTGCCGCTGTCCTTCGCCCAGGAACGCCTGTGGTTCCTGGACCGCACCTCCGACACCGGTGAGTCCTACCTGCTCTGGTACGCCTGGCGCATCCGCGGCGGCCTGGACCGAGCCGCCTGGCAGCAGGCCCTGGACGACCTCGTCGCCCGCCACGAGGTGCTGCGCACCGCCCTCATCGAGAGCGAGGGACGCCCCGTGCAGGAGGTGTGCGCGCCGGTCGGCGTACCGCTGCACTGGGAGCGGGTGCCCGAGGCCGCCGACGGGCAGGACCGGGTGGCGGAACTGCGCCCGCGCGCCGCGGCGTTCGCCACCCGTCGCTTCGACCTCGCCAGGCCGCCCCTGCTGCGCTCGGGCGTGTGGGAACTGGCCGACGACGACCACGTCGTCCTCATCAGCCTGCACCACGCGGTGACCGACGGCTGGTCCAAGGGCGTTCTGCTGGACGAACTCGCCGCGCACTACCACGCCCGTCTGCGGGGCGAGCGCGCCGCGTTGCCGCCGCTGCCCGTGCAGTACGGCGACTTCGCCGTCTGGCAGCGCGACCGGGCCGACAGTGGCGCCATGGAACCCCAACTGGCCTACTGGGAAACCGTCCTTGACGGCGCGCCGGTACTGGACCTGCCCACCGACCGGCCCCGTCCCGCCGCGTTCACCGGCCGGGGCGGCGCCGTCGAGATCGAACTGCCCCGGGACCTCGTCGACCGTGTCGACACCCTGGCCCGGTTGCACGGGGCCAGCCGCTTCATGGTGCTGCTCGCCGCCGCGCAGGCGGTGCTGGCCCGCTGGACCGGCCAGAGCGACATCTCGGTCGGCACGCCCGTCGCCGGGCGCGACCGGCTCGAACTGGAGCCGCTTGTCGGCTTCTTCGTCAACACGGTCGTGCTGCGCACGGACCTGTCCGGCCGGCCGACGCTCGCCACGCTCGTCGACCGGGTCCGTGAGGTGGTCCTCGGCGCCTTCGACCACCAGGAGGTCCCCTTCGAGCAGGTCGTGCAACGGCTGCGCCCCGAACGCGACCTGTCCCGCAATCCGCTCTTCCAGGTCATGGTCGACGTCCAGGACAGCTCGGGCGGGGGCTCCGCGCTGCCGGGCCTGGACGCCACCGACCTTGCCCTGCCGTGGAGTTCGGCCAAGTTCGACCTGACCGCGACCTTCGTGATCCGGGACGCCGGTTTCGCGCTCAACGTCGAGTACGCATCCGACCTGTTCGACCGGGCCACCGCCCTTCGCTTCGCCGACCACGTCGGGCGCCTGCTGCACACGCTCCTGACCACTCCGGACGTCCGCGTCGACGAAGCGCCCCTGCTCTCGGCGGACGACCGCCGCGAGCTGCTGGCGGCCGCCGGTGATGACACCGCCCCGTCCCCGGCGTTCACGGTGGCGGGGCAGCCGGAGGCGTCGGCCGTCGGCTGCGAGGACACCGCCCTCACCTACGCCGAGCTCGACGCCCGCACCGCGGGAATCGCGGCCGCGCTCGCCGACGCGGGAACGGTCCCCTCCGACGCGGTCGGTGTCTGCATGGGACGGGGCGTGGAATCTGTCGCGGCCATGCTCGCCGTCTGGCGGGTGGGCGGTGTCTACGTCCCGCTCGACCCCCACCTGCCGACCCCGCGTCTGCGGCACATGCTCCAGGAGGCGGGCGTGCGGTACGTGGTGTGCGACGCCCGCACCCAGGACACCGTCGACGCCCTCGGCGTGCGGTCGGTCAGCGCCGACGACGCAGCACCGCGTGCCGACGGTCCGCGCCACACGCCCCGCCCGGACGACCTCGCCTACGTCATCTTCACCTCGGGCTCCACCGGTCGGCCCAAGGCCGTCGGCGTCGAACACCACGCCCTGGACGCCCATGTCGCCGCCGCCCGCGAGCTGTTCGAGCTGACGGACCGGGACCGGGTGCTCACCTTCGCCTCGACCTCCTTCGACGCCTCCCTGGAACAGATCCTGCCCGCGCTCAGCGTCGGAGCGAGCGTGCTCGTGCGGCCCGACGAGATCTGGGCCCCGGAAGAGCTGGCCGACCGGGTCGCCGCCGCCGGGATCACCGTCATGGAACTGACCCCGTCCTACTGGGCGGAGGTCGTGGCGCGCCTGGACGTGCTGGCCCCCCGACTGGGCACGCTGCGGCTGCTGGTGACCGGGGGAGAGGCACTGCCCGCCGATCCGCTGGAGCGCTGGTTCGCCCACCTGCCCGGGGTCGCGGTGGTCAACACCTACGGGCCCACCGAGGCGGTCGTCTCCGCCACCGCGCACACCCTGCGGGCCCGGCCGGAGGGCAGGGTGCCCATCGGCCGGGCACTGGGCGGCCGCCGCACCTACGTCGTGGACACCCGCGGCGAGCTGGCCCCGCACGGTGTCCCCGGCGAACTCCTCGTCGGCGGACCGGAGCTGGCCCGTGGCTATCTCGGCCGGCCCGCCCTGACGGCCGAGCGGTTCGTGCCCGACCCGCACGGCGGAGCCGGAGCCCGCCTCTACCGCACCGGCGACATCGTGCGCCGACTGCCCTCCGGAGAGCTGGAGTTCCTCGGCCGCAACGACGACCAGATCAAGATCCGTGGTTTCCGGGTCGAACCCGGCGAGGCCGAAGCGGTCCTGCGCGCCCACCCGGGAGCGCGCGGCGCCGCCGTCCTCGTCCGCACACTGCACGGTGAGCCCGCGCTGGTCGGCTACGTCGCGGGCGACGGCCTCTCCGAGGAGTCCCTGGCCACCCACTGCCGCGCCCACCTGCCCCACTACCTCGTCCCGTCGGCGTTCGTCCTGCTCGACGCCCTCCCGCTGACCGTCCAGGGCAAGCTGGACACCGCGGCGCTGCCCGCGCCCGAGGTCCGTGAGGCGCACCCCCTCGTGCCGCCGCGGACTCCGGCCGAGACGGTCGTCGCCCAGATCTGGTGCGAGGTCCTGGACCTGCCCCGGGTCGGCGTCCACGACGACTTCTTCGCGCTGGGCGGCCATTCCCTGCGCGCGGTGTCGATCGCCTCGCGGCTGCGGATCGCCTTCGACTGCGCCTTCCAGGTCCGGGACCTGTTCGAACACCCCACCGTGGAGCGGCTCGCCGCCGAGGTGGAACGCCGCTTGCTGGAGCTGATCTCGCAGATGAGCGACGACGAGATCGACCTGTCCCTGACCGCCGACCTCTGACCATCCGCAGATCTTTCACCGTCCGCCGGCCGTGCAGGTCCGCGGGTACGCCCACCCGGTGCCCGGCGGACATCAACCGTCCGTGCCCCGCGTGAGAACCCCTGCCCGGCGGACGCCAGCCGCAGGTGTGCGCAGCCCCCGTTTCGACGGCCGCCAACGGCAGCCCTGCCTTGTGCACAGCGCCCGCGTCGGCGGCCCCCCAACCCGCAGCCCTGCCACAGACCTTGAGATTCGGAGTGCCCCATGACCACGTCCGACGTGCGCCCCGGCCCCTCGCCCGCTGCCGGTGGCCTCTCCCCGGCCGCCCGGCGTCTGCTGGAGCAGCGGCTGCGCGGCCGGTCGGCCGCCCGCGACGACGGCCCCGTCCGCGTCCGGCCCCGCCCGGAGCGGACCCCGTTGTCCGCCGCCCAGCAGCGCCTGTACTTCCTGGACCGGCTCGCCCCCGGAGCCCTGACCTATCTGCTGCCCGCCGCCTGGCGGCTCAGCGGCCCCCTGGACGTCCCCGCCCTGCGCGCCGCCGTCGCCGACCTCGTCGCACGCCACGAGCAGCTGCGGGTCGTCTTCCCCGAGCACGAAGGCGTCCCTTACCAAAGCGTCCTGTCGGCCGAAGACGCCACCCTCGACGTCGTCGACACCGCGTCGGCGGACGAGGAGGACGCCCGCCACCTGGATGCCGCCGTCCACACCGCGTCGGCGGACGAGGAAGGCGCCCGCCACCTGGACGCCGCCGTCCACGCCGCCGCGCTGCGCCCCTTCGATCTCGCCCGCGAACCCGCCTTCCGGGCCACCCTGGTGCGCGCGGCCGACGACGACCATGTCCTGGTCCTGGCCATGCACCACATCGTCTCCGACGGCTGGTCCCTCGACGTCCTCGTGCGCGATCTGGCCGAGCTGTACCGGGCAAGGTGCGAGGGACGCCGCGCCGACCTGCCCGAACTGCCCCTGGACTACACCGACTACGCGATCTGGCAGCGCGCCGCCGACCAGGGGCCCGCCCTCGACCACTGGACCTCACGCCTCGCCGGACTCACCCCGCTGGACCTGCCCGTCGACCACCCCCGCCCCGACACCCCCGCCGACCACGGCGCCGTGCACACCGTCACCCTCCCGGCCACCCTGACCGACTCCCTCGCCACCCTGGGCCGCACCTTCGGCACGACGCCCTACATGAGCGTGCTGGCCGCCTTCCAGGCCGCGCTCGCCTTCCACAGCGGACAGCACGACATCGCCGTCGGTACCGTCGTCGCCAACCGTGAACGGGCCGAGACCGAACAACTCGTCGGGTTCTTCGTCAACACCCTCGTGCTGCGCGGCGACTTCTCCGACGACCCGACCCCGGGCACGCTGCTCCAGCGCACCCGCGACCGGGTCCTGGAGGCGTTCCAGCACCAGTCGTTGCCCTTCGAGAAGGTCGTCGAAGCCCTCAGCCCCGAGCGCGACCTGGCCCGCAACCCGCTGGTGCAGGTGCTCTACACGCACACCGCGACCGGCCCGGGCACCCTCGACCTCGGCGAGGCCGAGGGCGCGCCCTACCGGATCGGGCTGACCACCGCCAAGTTCGATCTCACCCTCGACCTGCGCGACGGCGGCGGACGTACCGAACTCGCCTTCGTCTACCGGCCCGACCTCTTCACCGAGGAGTCCGTCGCCGCGCTGGCCCGGCACACCGTCGCGTTCCTGGAGGCCTTCCGCACCAGCCCCGACGCCCCGCTGAGCACCGTCGACCCGCTCAGCACCGCCGAACGCGCGCACCTGCTCGGCCCGGACGGCCCCGCCCGCGCCACCGAGACACCCGCCGGCCTGCCGCGTACCGCCGCCGAACGGCTCACCGATCACATCGTCGGCACTCCGTCGGCGGTCGCCGTCACCGGCTCGGGACGGAGCCTGACGTACGCCCAACTCGACGCGTCGGCATCGGCGTTGGCGCGCCGTCTGCGCGCCGCGGGCGTCACGCACGGCTCCCTCGTCGGCGTCTGCCTCGACCGCACCCCCGACCTGGCCGTCGCCCTCCTGGCCGTCTGGCGGGCCGGAGCCGCCTACCTCCCCCTGGATCCGACGCACCCCAAGGCCCGCCGTGCGTTCACCGTCACCGACTCCGGCATCGAACTGATCGTCACGGACTCCGCCACCCGCGACGCCGTCGAGGGTCTGCCCGCCCGCCTCCTGGAACTGGACGCGGCCGAGGACAAGGCCGAGGCCACCTCGCGTTCACAGGACGTCGTCCCGGACCACGAGGACCTCGCCTACGTCATCTACACCTCGGGCTCCACCGGCCGCCCCAAGGGCGTCGAGATCACCCACGGCAACCTGGCCTGGCTGCTGGGCGCCGCCGACCACCACTTCGACTTCGGCCCCGGCGACGTGTGGACCCTGATGCACTCGCCCGCCTTCGACTTCTCCGTCTGGGAGCTGTGGGCACCGCTGGCCACCGGAGGCCGCGTGACGGTCCTGACCGCCGACGAGGTGCGCGACCCGGCCGCCGTGCACCGGGTCCTGCGCGAGGAGGGGGTCACCGTCCTCAACCAGACCCCGGCCGCCTTCAAGGGCCTGCGCGCCCACCTCCGGGAAACCGGGGCCGACTTCGCCACCCTGGCCCTGCGCACCGTCGTCTTCGGCGGCGACGCCTTCGACGTACACGACTACCGCGACTGGTTCACCGCGCCCGGACCCCGCCCGGCACTGGTGAACATGTACGGCATCACCGAGACCACCGTGCACGTCACGATCCGCACCATCACCGAGGACGACGTCCACGGCACCGTCCGCTCACCCGTCGGACACCCGCTCACCGCGGCCCACGGGTACGTCCTGGACGCCTGGAAACGCCTCGTCCCGCACGGCACCGTCGGTGAACTGTACGTGGCCGGCGGCGGAGTGGCCCGCGGTTACCGCAACCGGCCCGAACTGACCGCGGAACGTTTCCTCGACGATCCCTTCGGCACCCCCGGCACCCGCATGTACCGCACCGGCGACCTCGTGCGCGTCCTGCCCGACGGACAGCTCGCCTACGTCGGGCGCGCCGACCACCAGGTCAAGATCCGCGGCTACCGGATCGAGCCCGGCGAGATCGAGACGGCCCTGCGCGCCCTGCCCGGCGTCGTCGACACCGCGGTCGTGGCCCGCCAGGACGGCGGCGCGGCCCGCCTCGTCGCCCACGTCGTCACCCCCGAGGGCCGGCCCCTGGACGCCGCCGCCCTGCGCGAACGGCTGCGGCTGACGCTGCCCGAGTACATGGTTCCCGCCCTGTTCGTGCGCCACGAACGACTGCCCCTGACGGCCAACGGCAAGGTGGACCGCGCCGCGCTGACCGCCGTGCGCCCCACCTCGGCGGGAGCCTTCGCCTACGCCGCCCCGCACGGAGCGACCGAGTGCGCCCTGGCGGAGGTGTTCAGCCAGGTCCTGAGCGTCGAGCGGGTCAGCCGTACCGACAACTTCTTCGACCTCGGCGGCGACTCCATCCTCGCCCTGCGCCTGGTCGGCGTCGGCCGGCTCGCCGGACTCGGCTTCAGCGTCGCCGACGTCTTCCGCGCCCGGACCCTGGCCGACCTCGCCGCACTGGTCACCGACGCCGCCGACGCCCCCGAGCCGGTCGCCCCCTTCTCCCTGGTCGACCCCGCGGACGCGGTCCGGCTGCCCGAGGGCCTCGCCGACGCCTACCCCCTCACCATGCTCCAGGCCGGCATGCTGCACGAGATGCTCGCCGACCACCGGCGCGGGGCCTACCACAACGTCACCGACCTGAAGATCACTGTCCCCGAGGGCTTCGACGCCGCCGCCTTCCAGGCCGCCGTCGACGCCGTCGTCGCCGCGCACCCGATCCTGCGCACCTCCGTCGACCTGGTCACCTATCGTGAACCCCTCCAACTCGTCCACCGGGCCTCCCGCCTGACCGTCGGCTACACCGATCTGCGCCACGTGCCCCGAGAGGAGCAGCGGGAGCGACTGCGCCGCTTCGTCGACGCCGAGTTCGACCGCCGCTTCGACCTCGCCACCGCCCCCCTCGTCCGCATCCACCTGCACCACATCACGGACCACGACCTGCGCCTGGTCCTCACCGACTGCCACGTCGTCCTCGACGGCTGGAGCCTGACCTCCCTCGTCGCCGACCTGCTGGCCCTGCACCGCGAAGCGGTCACCCAGCGCACCGCACCGCGCCCGCCGAGCGTCCCGGCCTTCGCCGAGTACGTCGCCCTGGAGCGGGCCGCGCTCGACAGCGAGGACTCCCTGGCCTACTGGCGCGACCGGCTCGCCGCACTGCGCCCGGTCACCCTGCGCCGCCGCACCGACGGCGCCGCCGCGGACGGGCCGCCCGTGCACGAGGTGCGGCGCTCCTACTCCCACCTCGCCGAACGCATCGGCCGCCTCGCCAAGGAGGCCGGCGTACCCCGCCGCACCGTGCTCCTGGCCGCCTTCCACCACACCATGAGCCTGTTCGCCGACCGCGACGACAGCGTCCAGGGACACAGCATCGGCCTGGTCACCAACGGCCGCCCCGAGGTGCCCGGCGCCGACCGGATGCGCGGACTGTTCCTCAACACCGTGCCGTTCGGCGTGGAGCGCCCGCGCGGCGACTGGCTGGCCTACCTGCGGGACGTGTTCGGTGCCGAGCAGGAGATGCTCCCGCACCGCCGGGTGCCCCTGGTCCGCATCGCCCAGCTGCGCCCGACCGAACCGAACCTGACCGACACCGTCTTCAACTACGTCAACTTCCACCGCCTGGCGCACGATTCCTGGGACGACTCCCTGGAGATCGCCCGCACCATGTTCCCGCTGCTGGTGAACGCGAGCGTCAACGCCTTCACCCTGGACGCCGACCCGGAGTACGTCGCCCCCGCCACCGCCGAACAGGTCGCCGACGTGTTCGTGGCCCAGCTGGAGGCGATGACGGCCGACCCCTTCGCCCGGGTGAGCCGGCCCGCGGCCGTCGGCGCCGCCCGCGCGACCGTTCTGGGCTGGGCCGCCGGCCCGGATCTGCCCTCCTCCCCGCTGCTGTTCCACGAGCACGTCGCCGAGCAGGCCGCCCGCACCCCGCACGCGGTCGCCGTCGAACACCGCGGGCAGCCGCTGACCTACGCCGAACTGCATGAGCAGGCCGAACAGGTGGCCCGTCGGCTGCGGCTGCTCGGCGTCGGCCCGGAGACCGTGGTCGGCATCTGCGTCGACCGGGGACCGGACTGGGTGCGCGCCGCCCTCGGCGTGCTGCGCTCCGGCGGCGCCTTCGTCCCGCTGGACCCCCAGCACCCCACCGAGCGGCTGGCGTTCATGGCCGAGGACAGCGGCATGCGGGTGCTGCTGACCCAGCGGGCCCTGGACGGCGCCGTACCCTTCGACGGCCCCACCCTCCACCTGGACGTGCCCGCCGAGCCGGTGGGACCGGTGCCCGGCCGCGAGCCCGACGCCGACACCTTCGCCTACCTGATCTACACCTCCGGCTCCACCGGCGTCCCCAAGGGGGTCGCCATCGCCCACCGCGGTCTGTCCAACATGCTCGAAGGGCAGCGCGACCTGGTGAACCCCACCCCCGAGGACCGGATCCTGCAGTTCGCGTCCTTCGGTTTCGACGCCTCCATCCTGGAGCTGACCTGGTCCCTCGCCAACGGCGGCTGCCTCGTCACCGCCCCCAAGGAGGACCTGCGTCCCGGGCCCGACCTGGCCCGCACCCTGAGCGAGGCGCGGATCACCGGCGGCATGCTGCCGCCCAGTGCCCTGGCCGTCCTCGGCGAGGACACCTTCCCCGACCTGCGCGTGCTCCAGGTGGCGGGAGAGGCCTGCCCCGCCGAACTCGCCGACCGCTGGTCGTCCGGCCGCCGCTTCCAGAACGTCTACGGCCTCACCGAGACCACCGTGTGGTCCGTCGCCGCCGACCTCGCCCCCGGCCAGGGCCGCCCGCCGATCGGCACCCCGATCCGCAACACCCGCATCCACGTCCTCGACGACGACCTCCAGCCCGTCCCGGTCGGCGTTCCCGGCGAGATCCACCTCGGCGGACAGGCCGTCGGCCGCGGCTACCTCGGCCGGCCCGCCCTGACCGCCGCCACCTACGTCCCCGACCCCTACGGCGAGCCCGGCGAACGGCTGTGCCGCACCGGCGACCTCGGCGCCTACCGGCCCGACGGCAGCGTGGAATGGCTCGGCCGCCGCGACGCCCAGGTGAAACTGCGCGGCTTCCGGATCGAACTCGGCGAGATCGAGCACGCGCTCCGGCAACTGCCCGGCATTCGCCAGGCCGTCGTCCTGCACCGCACCGACCTGCCCGGCGGCGAACCCGCCCTGGTCGCCTACCTCGTGACCACCGGGACCGACCGGTGCACCCCCGAGGACCTGCGAGGCGCACTGCGCACCAGCCTCCCCGCGTACATGCTGCCCGCACGGTTCGTCGTCCTGGACGAGATGCCCGTCAACCGCAGCGGAAAGATCGACAAGCGGGCGCTGCCCCTGCCGCCGGCCGAACTCGACCAGGACGACACCGAGTACGTCGCGCCCGCCACCCCGGCCGAGCGGATCCTCGCCGAGATCTGGCGCGAGGTGCTGGGCCTGTCCCGCATCGGCGTCCATGACGACTTCTTCCGCATCGGCGGCAGCTCTCTGTCCACCGTCCGGGTGTCGTTGATGGCCGCGGGACGCGGACTGCCGGTGACGGTGGGCGACTTGATCGAACATCCCACCCTCGCCCGCCTCGCCGCCCACGCGACGCGTGCGGTCGGCGCGGGCCTGCCCGCGACCGTCACCTCCGAGGTGCGGCTGCGCGAGGGTGAGGGCGAACCCCTGTGGTGCGTGCACCCCACCGGGGGCAGCGCCGCCTGGTTCGTGCCGCTGGCCCGCGCCCTGCCGCCCGGCCGGCCCGTCCACGCCTTCCAGGCCCGCGGCCTGCTCGGCGGCGTCGACCCCAGCACCGTGACCGGGATCGCCGCCAACTACGCCGCCGAGATCACCGACCGCGGCGTGCCGGGCCCACACACCCTGCTCGGCTGGTCCATGGGCGCCAACATCGCCCTGGAGATGGCCACCCAGCTCCACCAGGCCGGGCAGCCGGTCGCCCCGCTCGTCCTCATCGAGCCCTACCTGCCCAACCCCGCCGCCCGCACCCGCCTCGAAGGCGTCACCCGGGACCTGCGCGAAGCCCTGCGCCAGCGGGACCGGCTGCGCGAACTGCCCGCCTCCCCGCAGCGGGACCGGGCCACCGCCGAACTCACCGCGACCCTCCTGGGCGCCGGGATGAGCCCGGCCGAGGCGGCCCTCGTCGAGGGCGCCCCCATCGAGGTCTGGCACTCCCTGCTCGCCGCGCTGGCCGGCTACGAGGTCCGGCCCTATCCCGGCCACATCCACCTGGTGGTCGGCAGCGAGGCCGCAGGCCTGCCCCGCGGCGTCACGATGCCCGGCCTCGACGTCGACTACGACACCTACGTCGCCCGCTGGCGTGAGACCGCCCAGGGCGGCCTCACGCTGCACATCAGCGACGGCGACCACATGTCGATGATGGCCGAACCCCAGGTGACCGGCATCGCCCGCCTGCTCGCCGCCCTGGAGAGGGGAGAAACCCGATGACCACGCACGCCCCCGCCCCCACCGAGCGCTATCTGCTCGCCCCCGACCTGGTCGCCGACCCCTACGGCCACCTCGACGCCCTGCGCGAGAGCGCCCCGGTGCAGTGGAGCCCGCTGCACCATGCCTGGCTCGTCACCGGCTACGACGAGGTCATGCGCTGCCTGCGCGACCGGGCCGTCTCCGCCGACCGGGTCCGGCCCCTGATGGACGCCGTCCCGCAAGGAGCCCGGGAGGACGCCGAGCGTGCCTTCGGCATCCTGTCGCGCTGGATGGTCTTCAACGACCCGCCCCAGCACCGGCGGCTGCGGCAGGTCTTCCAGGAGGCGTTCGCCGCCCGCGCCGTCGCCCGCTACAGCGCCTTCACCGAGAAGGTCACCCGCGCCGTGCTCGCCCGCAAGGCCGCCCCCGGCCGCACCGGCGACCTCATGGCCGACCTCGCCAAGCCCCTGCCGGCCCTGGTGTTCGCCCGCTGGCTGGGCATCCCGCCCACCGACGGGCCCTCCTTCTGGTACTGGAACACCCGCGTGGCCGACCTCGTGCTCGGCACCGCCCAGGAGGAGAGCGAGTACCGCGCCTCGTTGCAGGCCCTGGTCAGCCTGGAGGACTACCTCGGCGCCCTCGTCGCCCGGCGGCGCGCGGAGCCCGGCGACGACCTGATCAGCCAGGTGCTGGGGGAGGGCCGGGTGGGCGACTCGGTGAGCGAGGAGGAGTTCGTCGGGATGCTCACCCAGATGGCGTTCGCCGGCGGGGAGACCACCAGCAACCTCATCGCCAACACGGTCCTGGCCCTGCACACCCGCCCCGACCAGCTGGCCGCGGTGCGCGCCGAACCGGGCCTGGCCCAGGGCGCGGTGGAGGAGACGCTGCGCCTGGACGGTCCGTCGAAGATGTCGATCCGCACCGCCGCCCAGGACCTCGATCTCGGCGGGCAGACCATGCGCGCCGGGGACCGGATCTTCCTGGTGACCGCCGCCGCCAACCGGGACCCCGCCCGCTTCCCCGACCCGGGCCGCTTCGACGTCACCCGCAGCGGCGCGACCCACCTCGGGTTCGGATTCGGCGCCCACTTCTGCATCGGTGCCGCGCTCGCCCGCCTGGTCGCCGTCTGCGCGGTGCGCACGCTGGTGTGCGAGCGGCCCGGCCTGAGGCTGGCCGACCCGCAGCGGCTCAGCTGGCAGCCGTCCCTGCTCAACCGCAGCCTCACCGCCCTGCCCGTCCACTACTGACCGGACCGCACACGTCCCCTCGACGAGAGGCATCCCTCATGGCCACCACCCTCGCCGCGGACCGCCCGCGGCTGTGGGCGCCCGCCCGGCACCGTTCCTTCCGCCTGCTGTGGACGGGGCAGGCGCTCTCCCTGCTCGGTGACGGGTTCAGCGTCGTCGCCTTCTCCTGGATCACGCTGAGCCTGACCGGCTCCACCCTCACCCTCGGCTACGTCCTGGCCTTTCAGGCGGTCCCCCGTGCCCTGCTCACCCTGGTGGGCGGCACCCTCGGCGACACCTGGTCCACCCGCACCCTGATGGTGGCGTCCAGCTGGACCCGCGCCGCGCTGATGGCCACGGTCGGCGCCGCCGGGCTGACCGGGCATCTGACGGTGTGGATGCTGTGCGCGGCGGCCGCCGCCTTCGGCGCCGTCGACGCCTTCTTCCAGCCCGCCCGGGTCTCCATCCTGCCGTCGGTGGTCGAGGAGGACCTGCTCGCCCCGGCCAACGCCCTGCTGGGGGCCGGCGCCCGCACGGCGGCCGTCGTGGGTCCCGCCATCGGTGGTGTCGTGATCGCCCTGACACAGGCGCCGGTCGCCTTCCTCGTCGACGCGGTCTGCTTCGCCCTGTGCGGCCTGTGCGTGGCCCGCATCCGCACCCGCCCGCGGCCCGGCTCCCCCAAGACCGGCTCCGCCGCGCCGGGTCCGTCCCTCGGCGCCCGCATCCGGGAGGGCGTCACCTTCACCCTGCGCGACCCGCGCCTGCGCACCATCGTCGCCCTCGACACGGCTGTGAACTTCTGTTACGCGGGCCCCTTCACGGTCGGATTCGCCGCTCTCGCCGACCAAGTACTGCGCGGAGGGTCGGCCACGCTCGGCGTCCTCAACGGCGCCCTGGCCGGGGGAGCGGTGCTCGGGACCCTCGTCGGCGGCGCCGTGGGGGGCCGGCCCCGCGTCGGCCTGCTGGTGGCCGCCCTCGCGGGGTGGCTGGGCGCCGGCATGGCCGTGCTCGGCCTGGCGCAGAGCACGCCGGTCGTGGTCGCGACCGTACTGGCGATGGGGTTCGCCATCGGTTACCAGGGCGTGTTCGGGCTGAGCTGGATCCAGCGCAACATCCCGCAGGACGTCCTGACCCGTGTGGTCTCCGTCGACATGGTCCTCGGCTACGCCGCCGCCCCCCTGTCGCTGATCCTGTGCGGTTTTCTGGCGGGGACGGGGCACCTCGCCCTGTTCGCTGTCGTGGCCGTGGTCCTGGCCGGCACGGGGCTGGCGGTGCTCGGGTCACGGGCGGTGCGGGAGATGCGCTGACCCGGCCGACACGTTCAGCCGGAGCGCAGAGCGGCCGATCGCGCGCACAGATCCGCGCGGTTGGCCGCTCCGGTCTTGGTGATGAGACTGGCGATGTGCTTCTCCGCGGTCCGGGGCGAGATGAACAGCCGGTCGGCTATGTCCTTGTTGCTCAGACGCTCCGCGAGCAGCCGGAACACGTCGAACTCCCGGACGGTCACCCCTTGGGTGCGCAGCTGCTCCGGAATGCCGCTGGTGCCGCTGCGGTGCTGGTGCACCGGGGCGCCCAGGCGGCGCAGTCCCGCCCGGCAGGCGCCGGTGACGGCGGCGATGTCCCGTTCGTGGAAGTAGTGTTCGGCGCGCCGCAGCCAGCCCACCGGATCTCCCCAGTCGTCCTGGTGCGCGGCGTCCGCGATCAGCCGCAGCCCCAGATGCTGGGCCAGCGGATAGGGCTCGGCCACCACCAGGGCGGCCTCCACGGCGGCCGCCGCGTCCGTCCGGGCCCCTTCCCGGCCCAGCAGGACGGCCTCGGCCAGGTGCACGAACTGCCGGTTCCAGCGCATGCGGGCCATGGCGGTCGCCGTGATCTCCGCATGCCGGGCCCGGTCGGCGTCCCCGCCCAGCACGTCCAGCAGGAGCAGCAGCCCATGGGTGCCGCTGAGATGGTAGGTGGAGGGGTTGTCCGCCTCCAGGGCCTGCACCCCCGCCAACTCCGTGCGGGCCAGGTCCCGGTTCTCCTCCAGCAGGGCGCAGAAGGCCCGCGCCAGGCCCAGGCAGAGCGGCTCCTCCTGCGAACCGGCGCCGTCCCACTCGGTGAAGGCCGCGAGCGCCGCCTCCATGGCGGGCCGGTCCCCGCGATGGGCCTCCAACGTGGCCTGCGCCATGAGCACGTAGCGCACGGCGGGGGCCAGGCGCAGCCGGCGCACGACGGCCAGGCACTCGGCGGCGGTCGTGCGTGCGGCGGCGTCCTTGCCGCGCAGCACGGCATCGAGGACGAGGATGCCGTCGACGGTGTGCACGATGTTCACCGAGCCCAGCCGCAGCGCCTCCTGGCGGGCCGTCAGCAGTCCCGCGGTGTCGCCCTCGGCGAGCCAGGCGTTGCCGCCCATGCGGGTGGCCGCGTACATGCGCTGCAGCGGCAGCCGGTGGCGTTCGGCGGCGGACAGGGCTTGTCCGAGCATGGCCGCCGACTCCTGCGGGTCCCGCTCGCGGGCCACGGTGGCGAGCAGTTCCCAGGCCTGGCAGGCGACGACGGGCAGTCCGTGCCGCTCGGCGGTGTCGGCCGCGGAGCGCGCCAGCTTCTCGGCGTGCTGGGTGCGGTCCGGGCCGGGCGTGTCCAGGGCGAGGTAGGCGGCGGTGACGTCCACGGCCGCCGCGGTGGCTTCGTCGGGGGCGGCGGCCAGTACCTCGCGGGCGCGGACGATCTGCCGGTTGCCGTCGCTCCACCGGCCCGCCGTGTGGGCCACCTTGGCCAGCCGTGCGTGCAGCGTCGCCAGACGCGCGGCGCTCAGACCGGCGCCGCCGAGGGCGTGCAGGTCGTCCACCAGGTCGAAGGCGCGGGCGAAGTCGCCGGCTTCGGCGAGGGCGGGCAGCAGGTTCTCCAGGACCGCGGCCCGTGCCTGTGGATCGTCGGCGTCGACGAGCAGGGACTCGGCACGGCTGAGGAGGGTCACGGCGGAGTTCAGCGCGCCCGCGGCCAGGGCGCGTCCGCCCGCGTCGGCGTACAGGAGCCCGGCCTCGACCCGGTCGCCGGCCTCGCAGCGCAGACCGGCGGCCAGGGCGCACCAGTCGCCTTCCAGGGCGGGGTGGAGTTCCTCCACCGCCTGCGCGCCCCGCCGTGCCAGGTCCGCTCGCTGGCCCGGCGTCATCTGGGTGAACAGGGCCTCGAGAGTGGGGGAGTGGCGGAAGGAGTACCAGTCGGGGGCGGGTTCGTCGGGGACGACGAGCCGGGCGGCGACGCCGGCGTGGAGGTGGCCGAGCAGGGTCCGGTCGTCGACGTCGGTCATGTGCTGCAGGACGGACAGGGGGAAGCGGCGGCCCAGCACCGCCGCGGCGGACAGCAGGGTCAGGCCCTGGGTGCCGAGTCGGTCGATGCGGCGCAGAATGCCGCGGGCCAGGGTTGAGGAAACGTCACGGCGCAGGTCGCCGACGGCGCGCCAGCCACCGGGACCCTGCACCAGGGTGCCCGAGCCGATCATCGACTGCAGCAGTTCCTCGACGAGGTAGGGGCTGCCCGCGCTGTCCTCCCACAGTTTGCCGAGCACTTCGGCGGGCACGTCGTCGGGGCTGTTCACGCCCAGCTGGGTGGCGATCACCTGGTGGACCTGCTCCTGGGACAGCGGCGCCAGTTCGACCACGGTGGCCGCGCCGCGGCGCCGCGCGGACTGCGCGAGGTCGAGGGCGTCGCTGATGTCGGTGCGCACGGTGGCCACCAGCAGGACGGGCGTGTACGCCAGGTTGTCGACCAGGTACTCCAGGACGCCGAGGGTCTCGGGGTCGGCGTCGTGCAGATCCTCCAGGAGCAGTAACTGGCCCTGGCCGCGGCCGGCGGCGATGAGCAGGCGCAGCACCGCCTCGCCGAGGATGACCATGGAGCTGCTGTCGCGTTCCCCTGTGTCCCAGTCGGGGATCAGCCGGCCCAGCACCGGACGGTAGGGACCGAGCGCGAGGTCGTCCATGGGCTCGCCGCCGCGGAACAGCGACATCAGCGCCTCGGTGAGAGGCCGGAACGGTACGGCGGGGCCCGTGGTGCTGCTGCGGCCGCGCAGCACGCGCATCCCGGAGCCCAGGGCCCCGCCCACAGCCTCCGCGGCCAGCCGGGACTTGCCGATTCCGGCCTCGCCGACCAGGAAGACGACGCTGCCCAAGCCCTGCCTCGCGTCGGCCATGGCGCGTTCGAGCTGGGTGAGTTGGAGGTCCCGCCCGACCAGGGAAGGCGTATGGGAACGCATGAACGCTGATGATAGGCGGCAGAGTGCGCCTGGGGCAGATCGCACCCAAGTCGAGATCAACTGCGGGCGTGCACGCGGGAAGAGCACACAGCCCGTGCGCGCGCGGGCGCAGGTGGGGTGTGAACGCGGCGGCGCGGGCCCGCCGCGGCGGGCCCGCGCCATCACGCGGAACGTCTGGCGGACGTCGGTCAGTTGGGGGCGGAGACCGAGGTGTCCAGGGTGCTCAGGGTGATGACGATGCCGCTGGTGAGGACCATGCCGGCCAGCACGCGGGCACGGGCGCAGGCGCGGTTGCGGCCGGAGAGGGTGATGCCGCCCGCGGCGTCCTGCTCGGCGGGCACGGTCTCGGCGGCGGTGAACTCGGCGGAGTCGGCGGCGACGAGGTGCTGGTCCATGACGGTGGTCCCTTCTGGTGTCCCGTGCGGGGCGCACGGGGTGGGAGGTGGGAGGAGCCGTTGTGCTGACGAGCAAAGGTGCGGGTGGGTCAGTGGTCGGGGTGGTGCAGGAGCAGGACTGACGGGACGGCGTCCGGGTCGGCCAGGCGGAGCAGTCCGTAGCCGATGCCGGCCAGGCCGGTCATCAGCGCGGGGGAGGGGACGTGGTCGGGGGTGGCGCACCGGTGGCCCTGGGCCTCGACGAGGGCGAGGACGTGACCGCTGTGCCGGCGCAGGGCCGACCGGGCTGTGGTGTCGCCTTGTTCGGCCAGGGCGGCCAGGGCATCCAGTCGGCCGAGGGCGCCCTGGGCGAGGCTGAGGTCGGGGCCGGTGGGGGCGTTGGCGAGGCGGCCGGTGCCTTCCGTGAGTCCGGCGGCGGCCTGTCCGGCCAGCCCGTGCGCCCAGGAGAGGTCCGCTTCGTCGCCGGTGTGCGGCGTGGCGTCGAGCAGGGCGCGGGCTGCGGCTTCGACGCCGGCCGCACGCTCGGGCCGGTGTCCGGCCCAGCGCCGCAGCGCCCATACGATTCCGGCGGTGCCGTCGGCGAGACCGGCGGTGGCGGGGAGGTGACCGTCTGCCGGTGCTGTGGCCAGGAGGTCCGCGATCCGGTCCGCCAGGCGCAGGGCCGCCGGATCACCGGTGGCCTCGTACGCGGCGACCGCGGCGGCCAGTGCCCCGGCTCGGCCCTGGGCCAGCCCGGGGTCGGAACACGCCGCCGTCGCGTGGCCGAGTGCGGTCAGCGCGTCCGGCAGACAGGCCCGCAGGTTCTCGTCGAGGAGCTGGGCCAGGCGGACCAGCGTGTACACGATCCCGCCGAGTCCGTCGTAGCCGCCGGGGCCCGCCGCCGCGCTCAGTTCGGGGTCCTCGGCGAGCGCCTTGAGCAGGGCGGGGAGCGGGCGGACCGCCTCACGGGCGGCCGCGCCGTAGCGCCCGGATCCGGTGAGTGCCTCGGTGTGGGCGAGGAATAGGGCCACCCCGCAGTAGCCCTGGGCCAGGCCCGCCCCCATCGGCAGGACGGCCCAGTGCGCTCCGGACACCCGTTCCAGGCCGATCCAGTTGGCGCGCGAGCCGCCCCGCACCGCGCGGGCGGTGATCTCGTCGGCGATCCCGCACGCGGCGGCCAGCAGGCGGGACGGTTCGGGCGCCACCGGCGGCACGGGGGCCGGGGTGAGTTCCGAACGGGGGCGGTCGAGCGGTGAAGTCGCGCCGCGTACCGCGAGGGTGGCCGAGATGATCCATTCCTGGTCGTGGCAGTCGACCTCGTCCATCCGGCCGAGCTTGTCGCGCACGGCCGTCGCGGCGGCCACCGGCAGCACGCCGGGCAGCGAGGTGCCGTCGTCGGCATGCACCGCGGTGCCGGTGGGGCGGTGGGTGAAGAAGGGGATGTCGCCGCGCCACAGGGCCGCGGTCTCGTGCTCGATGAGGCGCTCGCGCGCCGTGTCGTGCGCGGACTCGGTCCACAGCACTGCGAACACGCCTTCCCGGGCGAGCGCGTCGCTCAGCAGCGCGGGGTGGGTGGACTCCTCCAGAAGCGTGGCGTACAGCCGGGTCGCGCGGGCGATCAGCCGGGCCGGGCGTTCCGTCCAGCGGACCAACGGGCCGTCCGCGTCGAGCAGTTCGCGGCGGTGCGCGGCGATCGCCGTGTAGGCGGTGCGGAATCCTCCGAGCAGGGCCGCCGTGTGGTCGGCGCTGGAGAGGGAGGTGCCGTGGGGCAGCGGGTGGTTCTGGGCCGCAGGGCTGGGCAGTGGGCCGCGTACCGCCCGCATCGTGTCCTGTCCGCTGTCCTCCCAGCGCAGGCCCTCGCTGGGGAAGGTGCCGTCGGTGTCCCGGCCGAGTGCGGAGATGTCCAGGGCACCGTGCTCGCCGATGAGGAGGTGGGGGAGCAGGCAGGTGCGGTGGACGGAGGCGGCCAGGGCGTCCGCGGCCGGGTCGGCGCCCGCCGTGAGGGCCTGTCCGAGACCGGTGTGCAGCAGTGTCTCGGCGTCCACCAGGACCGGCTGGTCGCCGTGGGCGATGACGTTCTCGTAGTGCATGTCGGCGCCGTCCACCGCGTAGAGCAGGGCCAGCAGGGCGCCCTGGCGGCGGTAGAAGGCGTCGGTCTCGGTGACCGACGTGCACCAGCGGTGCTCGATGAACTCCAGCCAGCCGTAGGCGTCGCGGCGCAGCGTGCGCGGAGTGCGCAGTCCCAGTCCGGGCACCTTGGCGTTGAGCCAGGCGACCAGGTGGTCGAGGAGAGCGTGCTGGTCGAGGGGGCGGGGCTTGTGGACGAGCCGGCTGCCGTCGGCGAAGTGCAGGATCGCCACGGACCGGTTGCCCTGGTGGGCGTCGCCGCGGCCGAGGTCGACACGGACGAGCCTGTCCGGCGTACGGCCGTCGAGGAGGGTGGTGGCCAGGGCTGAGCGGTCGGCCTGGAAGCGGGCGGCCAGCTCGGCGGCGGCCTGCGTCGCGTCCAGGGCGGTCCGGGTGAGCATCCGGGCCAGTACGGGGTAGGCGGCGAACAGGTCCGCCAGTCCGCGGCGGGTGCCGGCGGCCGCGGCGAAGGAGACGAACCGCTCGCGCGGACCGGCTCCCGCCAGCCGCCGGGCGCGGCGGGCGGCGTGCAGTTCCTGGACCAGGGTGCGGGCGGCCTGCCGGACCAGCTGGCGGGTCAGGCGCTCGGTGAATCCGTCCCGCCACACGGTGGCTTCGGTGTCCGGGAGGCCGGCCGTCAGGTCCGCGAAGCGGGCGGCGGCCGTGGCGACCAGCGGCCTGACCACCGGGGCGAACACGTCCGGACCGGCGCCGCCGACCTCGACCTCGGCGAGGCCGTCGGGCGCGGCGGCCAGCACTTCCTCCGCGAAGGAGGCCCAGTCGGGCTTGGCGGTCCGCTCTGCCAGGCGCTCGGCGGGCTCGGCGGCCAGGGCCGCCGCGGTGTCGCCGTCCACGCCCAGGCGGTCCAGCCGCAGGGCGAAGCCCTCCGCGTCCCCGACGGCCCAGGGCATCGGCCCGCGGGCGCCGGTCGCGGCGGCCGCGTCGGGGAGCCCGGGGGCGGCGAGCCGCTCCGTGAGGGTCAGCGCCGGGGCCCACCAGGTGGCGGGAAGGTCGGCGCTCCGGGGAGTCGGGAGGCTGGCGGTGTCGGTCACGAGAAGAAGGTCGCAGACCCCCTGCGGGCCCCACATGGGTAACCGTCCCCCATATTCTCGCCGCACCCTCCCCATGGGTGGGGGTATGGGGGGCGGGAGTGGAGAACCGCAGGTGGGGGGCGTGCGTCTCCAGGAGTGTGCGGCGGGTGGGTTCGGCCGCAGCGGGGTGGAGTGGGTACCGGGTGGGTGCGCGCCCCCCATGGCTCCGTATAGGAGGTTGCGTCCGGCCTTGGCCGCGTTGCCCTGGGCGGGGTGAACGGCCAGGGCATCCCCGCCTGCTGGGCGGCACCGGGGCGGGCGGTACGTAAATGTGGGGTCCGTCTACCGATGCCCCGGCGGTCGTGCGGACGGCACGGTGTTCCCAAGTCCCCATGCCAGACCGCCCGCAGAGTCTCAGGCCGGGCGCACGATCTTCCAAGGAGCAGCAGATGGGAGCACCTGTACCTGTCAGTGTGGTCGCACTCGACCCGGTGCTGGAGGCAGGCATCCGCGCGACCCTGCTCGTCCGGCCCGAGCTGACGGTGTGCGAGTCCGCCGACGCGCGGGTCGCCGTTCTCACCGTGGACCGGCTCGGTCCGGCCGAACTCGACATGGTGCGTGCCACCCGCACCCAGTCCCACCGCCCCGCCGTCGTCCTGGTGGCGGGCCTCCTGGCCTCCGGGGACGTCCTGCACGCGCTGGCCGCCGGCGCCCGTGGCCTGCTGCTGCGCCGCGAGGCCGACGCGTCCCGTCTGGCCCACGCGGTGCTGGCGGCCGCCCGGGACGACTGCACGTTGCCGCCGGGTCTGCTGGAGGAGCTCCTGGACCAACCGGACGCGTCCGTGCGCGGCTCCGGAGGCTGGAGCGAGGGCATGCTGTCCGAGCGGGAGCGTTCGGTGCTGCGCCTGGTGGCCGACGGGCACGAGACGGCCGAGATCGCCCAGCGGCTCGCCTACTCGCCGCGCACCGTGACCACCGTCGTGCACGACATCACCCAGCGGTTCAGGCTGCGCAACCGCGCCCACGCGGTCGCCTACGCGCTGCGGGCGGGTCTGCTGTGACCGCCACGCTGACGGCGCCGCCCGCTTCCGCCGTCGCGGTGCGGGTGGCGTCGGCCCCGGGCGCGGACCGGGTCCGCGCGGTCGTCGAGCGTGCCGGACTGGGGCCCGGCACAGACGAGTCGGTGGCGTCCGGGACGGTCACCGTGATCGTCGCCGCCGACGTGGACCAGGCACTGCGCAGGCCGCGCCCGCCCGGGCCGGTGCTGTTCGTCTGCGACACCGTCGGCCCGGAGGGCCGTCGGCGGGCCCTGCGCGCCGGAGCCGTCGTCATCGGCGCCGCCGAGCTGGCCGAGGACGGTCTCCGGGAGGCCGTCCTGCGGGCGGCGCACCCGCATCCGAGCATCCCCTACCCGGAGTTGTCCGGCGTGCTGAGCACCGGCCTCCGCCCGGACGGGCCGCCCGCCGCCCGCGCGCCGGCCCTGACCGCGCGGCAGACCGAGGTCCTGCGTCTGATGGCCGAGGGACACGGCAACGCCGACATCGCCCTGCTGCTGGGCTGCTCCGAACACACCGTCAAGAACGTCATCTACGAACTCATGACCCGACTACAGGCCCGCAACCGCGCGCACGCGGTCGCCCACGCCGTACGCCACGGCCTGGTCTGAGTCCTGAAGGCACCCGTCGACGACGCGGGGCACGGAACGCACGGACCTGGTGCCGACGGCATCGAGGGCCGGTCCGTCGCCCCGCTCGGTCGTGTGCGGGCAGCCGGGCGGGAGGGGCCGGTCAGGCCGCCGGCAGCAGCCGTGGCTCGATCCGCTCCTCCACGGCGCGGCCGTCCTCCCGTCGCACCAGGTACGCCGCCTTGTGCGGCAACTCCGCGACCGCCTCGACGAGTTCGGTGCCGCGGTAGACCAGGCCCACCCCGTCGTCGGTGCAGTGCGCCTCGGAGAAGGTGCCGTCGGCGACCAGGCGGTGGATCAGTGGGCGGCGGCCCTCGTCCGAGTCGTAGTGCACGCCGTTGCCGTAGGGGAGAAGCGCGAGGCCGTCGGTGACCGCGCGCAGTTCGGGTCCGAAGGAGTCGGTGGTGCCGCCCTGGAACCAGCAGATCGAGCCCGCGCTCACGCCGGCGAGCACCACTCCCGCCTGCCAGGCGCGCCGCATGACCTCGTCCAGGCCGTGCACCCGCCATACCGCGAGCAGGTTGGCCACCGATCCGCCTCCCACCCACACCACGTCGTGGCCGAGCACCGTGGCCTCGATGTCCTCGACGTTGGGCATGGGGAACAGCTGCAACGGCGTCAGGTCGTAGCCCGCCACCCGGGCGGCTTCGGAGACCCGCGCCGTGACGAGTTCGGCGTCTCCCGCGGCCGTGCCGACGTGGAGGATGCGCGGGCGCCTGCCGTGCACGCCGGAGAGGTCGACCGCGTGGTGGACCAGGGCGTCGAAGAGCACCCGTGTGCGTCGGCCGGGGCGCGCACCGCCCGAGGTGGCGACGATGGTGGGTTCGGCTGCGGTCATCCGCGTGATCGTATACCGGTCATCCCGGGGGAAGGCGTGGGCGATCGGTGAAGGCGGTGCGTGGGTCGGACCTCTTGGGGCGCAATGCCGACAGCGCGGCGGGAACCGGTTCGATACCGGTCCCCGCCGCGCTGTGGTGGGCGGGTCCTCAGGTGCGCAGGCCCACGGCGGCCGCATAGCCGGACGGGACCAGGACGTCGCGCACCGCCCAGCCCGGTGCCGGATCGGTGGGCGTCGGGCCGGTGCCCAGGTAGTCGAGCGCGGGGTTGCGGACCAGCCCCGTGCCCAGCCCCTTGAGATAGGCCTCCTTGCGGACCCAGGCACGGGTGAAGGCCGCCGGCCGGCTGTAGGCGGGCAGCTGGGTGAGCTCGTCCGCCTCCGCGCGGTGCAGTGCCGGCTGCGCGCTGAGCATGACCTTCACGGTGGCCAGTTCTTCCACGTCGACCCCGACCGGCGCCGGCGCGAGTGCCACCAGCACCAGCCCGCCGCTGTGCGACAGCGAGAAGTGCACCCCTGGTGTGGGCAGCACGGGCCGCCCGTGCGGTCCGCCGCAGCCGGCACAGGGCTCGCGCGTCAGCGGCAGTGCGTCGGCGCGTACCCCCGTCACGACGCTCAGCACACCCCGCAGCGCCGCGTGGGCGACCACGTAGGCGTCGCGGTCCCGGTCGTGCCGGAAGGCGCGGGCACGGGCCCGTTCCTCGGCGTCGAGGACCTCGCGGGCGTGCCGGAGGGTCTGTGCGTCCTGCTCCGCGACCCGTGCCAGGTACAGCTCCAGCGGGCCGCGCAGGGCACGGGGGCCTTGCGCGGGCGGTCCGTCGCGCAGCCCCGACAGGTCCAGCACCGCCGGGCACAGGCGTTGCGGCAGTGCCGGACGCGGGGCGTGAACGGCCGGCGGCGGGGGCGCGCCGGTGGCCGGCGGGTCGTGGGCCGAGGGACCCGGGAGCCTGCCCGGGAGTCCCTCAGGCATCTGCCTCGGCCAGCCGTCGGCGCAGGCTCAGCGGACGCATGTCCGTCCAGATCTCGCCGATGTGGTCCAAGCACGCCTGCCGGCCGCCGCGCAGTCCCTCCGGGTGCCAGCCCGCGGGGAGTGCGCGGTCCGCCCGCCAGATCGAGTACTGCTCCTCGTCGTTGCGCACCACGAGGTACTCCTCGTCGGTGCCCGGGCGGGCCTCCTCGGCGTCCGCGCCGTTGGCGAAGTCGGGTTGCGTCACGGTGAACCTCCCGCGGGTGGTGGGACCGGCCGCAGGTCACGGCCGACGCCGACAGCGTGCCCGGGCCCCGGAGGCCGGGGTCAGGGACGAACACGCCGACCCCGCGGCACGTGTTGCTGCCGGATCTTCTCTGTCGGCACGCCCCCGCCGCGCGGGACGGTGCTCTCCGGCCGGAGAACCCGGCGAACCCGGGGCGGACCACCGTCCGCCCCGGGGCCGGTCACTTCCCCGCACCCCCCTTTCCGGAAGGAGCACGCGATGTCGGACGAGCACGCACCTGTCCTGCTGCCGGGCGGAGGCTGGCGGCTGTGGGAACAGTTCGCGCTGCGCGGCCCGGGCTTCCCCGCCGACGGCATGCTGCGCCTGGCCCCGCCCGGACTGGCCGAGGCCGCCGACAAGTTCGGCCCCGACACCCCGCTGTCCGGCCCCGAGTGGGACGGCTTCACCCAGGAGCTCGCCACCGCGGCCGTGCACACCGCCCGCCACTTGCAGCAGGTCGCCGCCCGGCCCCGCTTCCAGGCGGCCCTGGCCTGGCAGAACCCTGCGGTGCTGCGTACCGGCATCGCCCCGTTCCTGCGCTGGAATCCCGACACCGACGCGCGCAGCAGCATGCCCCGCCAGCGTGAGGAGCTCGTCGCGCACTACTGGCAGCGGTTCTGCGTGAAGAACGACACCATCGGCTTCTTCGGCCCGGTCGGCTGGGGCCGCTGGGACCTGGCCGCGACGGACGCCCTCTCCCGCCGCGCCGGGGACACCTTCCTGGCCGCGGGCGAGGTGTACTTCTCCGGCTGGGCGATCGACGCGCTGGCGAAGGTGCTGGCCGAGGACGCCGCGCTGATGCGCTGGATCCCGCCGCGCCGCGTCTCCATCGTCCGGGTCGTCGGCGCCACCGTCCGGGTGCCCGGCCGGCCCGCGCAGCCGGTGGGGGAGCGTGAGGCGGCGGTACTCGCACTGTGCGACGGGACCCGGCCGGTGGCCGAGATCGCCGCCGTACTCGATCTGCCCGAGGACGACGTCACGGCCGTCGTGCGGGAGCTGGCCCGCAGGCGCTGGGTGCACTGGCGCCTGGAGGTCCCGGCGGCCACCCACCCCGACCGTGCCCTGCGCGCCATCGTGGAGCGGGTCCCCGACGAGGAGGCGCGTGGGCGTGCGCTGGCGAAGCTCGCCGTCCTGGAGGGCGGGCGCGACGCCGTGCGCGAGGCCGGCGACGACGCCGACGCGCTGACCGCCGCGATCGGCGCGCTGGAGACCGACTTCGCCGCCCTCACCGACACCGAGGCCCAGCGTGCCAAGGGCGCCCGGACCGCACCCTGCCGCGGCCTGGTCTACTCCGACACGCGCCGCGCGGCCACCGCCACCGCAGGACCGGGTCTGCTCGCCCACCTGGAACCCCTCCAGCTGTGCCTGACCGCCGCGCGCTGGATGACCAACCGCTTCGCCGACGGGATCCGCGTACGCCTGCGCACCGTGTACGACCGGCTCGCCGCCGACGGCCCCGTCGACCTCGCCACCCTGTGGCTGCACACCTTGCCCTCACCGCATCCCGAGGCGGGCGACCTCATCGACGCCGTCCAGGGCGAACTGCGCGCCAAGTGGGCCCGCCTGCTCGACATCCCGGACGGCGCGCGCCATGTCCGGCGGACCACCGCCGACCTCGCCGCCCGGGTCCGTGAGGAGTTCGAGGAGCCCGGGGACGGCTGGTCCCTGGCCCGCTACATCAGCCCCGACGTCCTCGTCGTCGCCGAGGACGAGGCGGCGCTGGCGCGCGGGGACGTGGAACTGGTCCTGGGCGAGATGCACTGCGCCCTGAACACCATGGGCGCCTCCCTCTTCGTGCACCAGCACCCCGGCCGCGACGAACTGATCGCCGAGACCAGCCGCGACTTCCCCGCCCCGCGCCTGCTGCCCATGCTCGCCAAGGAGCTGCCCCTGAAGTGGTCCACCCGCAGCCGCCCTTCGCTCGACCGTGAGCAGGACCACTACGTGGCGCTGGTCGACCAGACCGGAGACCCCCACCGTCCGCGCACCGTGCTGAGCGCCGATGTCCTGGTCGAGGACGCCGACGGCCGGCTGACCGTGGTCCTCCCCGACGGCACCCGCTACGACCTCCTCGACGCCTACGCCAACACCCTCACCCAGCGCGTGATGGACCGCTTCACCCTGCGCCCCGGGGGCGACCACACCCCGCGCATCAGCGTCGACCGCATGATCCTGGCCCGTGAGACCTGGCAACTGCCGGTCGCGGACGTCGATTTCGCCGACGAGAAGTCGGAGGCCGCGCGTTTCGTCCGGGCCCGCCACTGGCAGCGCCGCCACGACCTGCCGCGCTTCGTGTTCGTCGTCTCCCCGACCGAACCCCGCCCGTTCTACGTCGACTTCGACAGCCCCGTCTACACCACCATCCTCGCCAAGGCCGCCCGCCGCCTCGCCCGCAAGGACCCCGGCGCCCGTCTGAAGGTCAGCGAGATGCTGCCCACCCCGGAGCAGGCCTGGCTCACCGACGCCGACGGCCGGCGCTACACCTCCGAACTGCGGTTCGTCGCCGTCGACCGGACCGTCACCGATCAGGGGGAGCGCTGATGCGCACGCTCGCCGACGACCTCGCCGAACACGCCGCCCGGCACCCGCGGCGGATCGCCCTGGACACCCCCGACGGCCCGGTGACCTACCGGCGACTCCACGACCGGACCACACAGCTGACCCGCCTGCTGCGGGCCCACGGCGTGCGGCCGGAGACCGTCTGCGCCGTTGCCGTCGACCACGGTCTGGACGCCGTGGCGGCCATGACGGCCGTCCTGCGCTGCGGTGCGGCCTTCCTCACCCTGGACGTGAGCCAGCCCCGCGACCGGCTGGCCTCCTTCGTCCGCAGCGCGCACGCCCGCCTGCTGCTGACCACCACGGCGCACGCCCCTGCCCTGGACCTCGGCGTCCCCGTCGTCCAGCTGGACGCACCGGACGCCGCAGCCCCCGCCGTCGATCCTCCGCTTGCGCCCGTAGCCCCCCGTGCCCTGGCCTACGTCAGCCACACCTCCGGCAGCACCGGCGAGCCGAGTCCCGTCCTCGTCGAGCACCACGCCCTCGACGGCTACCTGCGCGACACCGCCCGGGCCTTCGGCCTCGGCCCGGAGACGGTCGTCCTTCAGATGGCTCCGCTGGGCTACGACGCCTCGATTCGCGACACCTTCGCACCCCTGCTGGCCGGCGCCCGCCTCGTCCTGGTGGAGCGCGCCCGGCTGCTGCGCCCGGCCGAGTTCGCGAACACCGTGCGCGAGCACGGTGTCACCGCCCTGCTCAGCGTCACCCCGTCCTTCCTCACCCACCTCGCCGCACAGCGCGCCCTCGCCGACCCGCTGGCCGGCGTCACGCTCGTCGCGTCCAGCGGCGAGTCCCTGCGTCCCTTCCTCACCGCGGGCGGCCGTTCCCTCGTTCCCGGCCGCCTCGTGAACCAGTACGGCCCGACCGAGTGCACCATGACGACCACTCGTCACGATGTCGTACCCGATGCCGATCCGGCCGACGACGTCGTCGGCCTGCCCAGGCCCGGCACCACGGTCCGCGTCCTCGGCCCCGACCTCGCACCCGTCCCCGACGGCGTGGTGGGCGAGGTGTACATCGGAGGCACCGGCCTCGCCCGCGGCTACGGCGGACTGCCGGCCCGCACGGCCGCCTCCTTCGTCCCCGACCCCTACGGACCACCCGGCTCCCGCCTGTACCGCACCGGTGACCTCGGCCGGTGGAGTCCCCAGGGACTGCGCTACGAGGGGCGCGGCGACCGGCAGATCAAGATCCGCGGCTACCGGGTGGACCCCGCCGAGATCGAGGGAGCCCTGCTCGCCCACCCCGCCGTCAGCGGGGCCGTCATCACCGCGCACACCGACGACCGCGGCCGCGTCTACCTGGCGGCGCATGTCACCGGGGACGACACCATGCCGGACGCCGCCCTGCGCGCCCATCTGGCCCGCACTCTGCCGCCCCATCTGATGCCGCGCCGGTTCCACCGCCACACCACCTTGCCCACCACCCGCGGCGGCAAGACAGACCGTGGCCGCCTGGTCGCCGGGAGCACCGCATGAGCACGCCGACCGCCACCGGCCACCACACCGCGCTCGGCACCCGGCCCGCGACCACGCGCGCCCTGGGCCCTGTCCACGGGCCCGCCGAGCTCGCCGTCGCCGCCGCCCGCATCGCTCCGTACATCGTGCGCACCCCCCTGCTGCCCGGTCCGGTCACCACCGCCTGCGGCCCGTACCTGCTGCTGAAGGCCGAACACCGCCAGATCGGCGGCTCGTTCAAGACCCGCGGTGCCGCCAACGCCGTCCTCGCCCTGGGCGCCGAACGCGTCGTCACCGGCTCCTCCGGCAACCACGGCATCGCCCTCGCCCGCATCGCCCGCACCCTCGGCCTCGAACTGACCGTCGTGCTCGCCGCCGGTGCGGCCCCCGCCAAAGCCGCCGCCATCCGCGCCCTGGGCGCCCGCACCGTCCAGGTCGGCGGGGGAGTGGCCGAGCGCGAGGACCGCGCCCGGGCACTCGCCGAGACGACCGGCGCCGTCCTCGTCCCCTCGTCCGATCACCCTTTGGTGATCGCCGGTCAGGGCACGGTCGGCACCGAACTCCTCACCGACGCCCCCGACACCGAGACGGTCTACGTCCCCGTCGGCGGCGGCGGTCTGCTGGCGGGCGTCTGTCTCGCCGCCACCGCACACCCCGTCCGCGTCGTCGGTGTCGAACCCGCCCTGACCCCGCGCTACGCCCGCTCCCTGGCCGCCGGACACCCCGTTCAGCTACCACCGAGCGACACCGTCGCCGACGGCCTGCGCGGTCAGCGGCCCGGACACCTCACCTACCCGATCATCCGCGACCGGGTCGACGACCTCATCGCCGTCGGCGAGGCCGAGATCCTCGCCGCGGCAGCCCTGCTGCGCCGCCACGGCGTCGACGCCGAACCCAGCGGCGCCGTCGCCCTGGCCGGAGCCCTGCGCGCCGGCCGCCGTGAAACCGCCGTGGCCGTCGTCTCCGGCGGCAACACCGCCGCCCGCCTGCACACCTGCACCGCACCCACCACCTTCCCGGAGGACACACCATGACCGAGAACACCGCCACCGCCGTCAGCACCCTCGACCTGCTCGTCGACGTCTTCCGCGACGTCCTGGACTACGCCGACCTCACCGCGGACACCGACTTCTACGAGGCGGGCGGCGACTCGCTCACCGCCTTCCAGATCACCGGCCGCCTCCAGGAGATCCTCGGCTCCGACGACATCCCGGTCTCCCTGGTCTTCGCCTACCCGACCCCGCGCGACCTCGCCGAGGTCGTCGACGCCGACTTCGGGCGCCCCTGACCCCAGGGCACCGTGGCCACGCCCGGGTTCCCCGACGCCCCGCGCACCTCGACCCGTGCGCGGGCCGGGGCCACCGGCCGGCCGCCCTGCTGCCGGACCCCGCAACCACCGCCTCACCCCGTCCCGCGCGCGTCAAGGAGTGCCGTCATGCCCGAAGACCTCGTCCCGTTCCTCGGCCGCTGGCGCCTGTGGAACCAGTTCGCGCTGCGCGGCCCGGGCTTCCCGGCCGACGGCGTGCTGCGCCTGGCCCCGCCCGGACTGGCCGAGGCCGCCGACAAGTTCGACCCCGACACCCCGCTGTCCGGCCCCGACTGGGAGGCCTTCGCCGGCGAACTGGGCGCGGCGGCCGTGGAGACCGCGCACGCACTTCAGGACATCGCCCGCACCCCCGCGTTCCGGCAGGCGCTGGCCTGGCAGAACCGTCCCGTGCTCACCACCGGCATCGCCCCGTTCCTGCGCTGGAATCCCGACACCGACGCGCGCAGCAGCATGCCCCGCCAGCGCGAGGAGCTCGTCGCGCACTACTGGCAGCGGTTCTGCGTGAAGAACGACACCATCGGTTTCTTCGGCCCGGTCGGCTGGGGCCGCTGGGACCCCGCGGCGTCCGGGGCGCAGGTCGACCCCGGGACCGGACTGACCGCCGACTCCGCGGTCTACTGGGCCAGTTGGGGCATCGACGCACTCGCCAGGATTCTGGACGCGGACCCGGCGGTGCGCGGTTGGATCGCCCCGAGGCGGGTGCCGTTCGTCGTCGTGCACGGTGCCGAGGTGCGTGTGCCCGGCCGGCGCCCGACGACGGTGTCCGCCGCGGCCGCGGCGGTTCTCGCCCGTTGCGACGGGGTCCGCAAGGCCCGCGACATCGCCGCCGACCTGCCCGGCATCGATGTCGACGCGACGCTGCACGACCTGGTGGCCCGCCGCTGGGTGACCTGGCGGGTGGAGGTGCCGGCCGACACCCACCCCGAGCGTGCCCTGCGCAGCTGGCTGCTGACCATCGGCGAGCCCGGCCTCAGGCGACGCGGCCTTGCCGCCCTCGACCTCCTGGAGGCGGGGAAGACGAAAGTGGCCGCAGCCACCGACGAGGACGAACTACTGACCGCGCTGGCGGAGTTGGAGCGCGACTTCACCGGCCTCACCGACACGGCCGCCGTACGCGAGAAGTCGGCCTCCACCGCCCCCTGCCGCGCTCTCGTGTACAGCGACACCCGCCGCTCGGCCACCGCCCGCCTCGGTCCGGCTGTCGTGGAGGCGCTGGCGCCGCTGCGCATCCTGATGGACAGCGCGGGCTGGCTCACCTCACAACTGGCCGCCACCGTGCAAGCCGAGATCCGCGGGATCCATCGCCGGCTCGCCGCGGACGGCCCGGTCGACCTGGCCTCGTTCTGGTTCGCGTGCCTGCCGGTCCTGCACGGCACCGCCCGCACCACGGCCGGGGAACTGCAGCGGGAGTTCGCCGCACGCTGGCAGCGCATCCTGACAGTCCCCGAAGGGGCCCGCAGGGTCAGCCGGCACGTCGCCGACATCGAAGGGGCCGTGCGGCAGGAGTTCGACGGCGGCGGAGGCTGGACCGCCGCCCGCTACCTCAGCCCGGACATCATGATCGCCGCCGACGGTCCCGAGGCAGCCGCCCGCGGCGACCTCACCCTCGTCCTCGGCGAACTCCACCTCGCCGCCAACACCCTGGGCGCCTCGCTCTTCACCCACCAGCACCCCGACATCGACGAACTGTTCGCCCACACCGACCTAGACCACCCCGGCCCGCGGCTACTGCCCCTGATCCCCAAGGAACACCGCGCCCGCCTCTCCGCCCGCGTCCGCCAGACGCTGATACGCCCCCAGGACTACCAGGTCGCCCTCTCCGACTTCACCGCCGACCCTGCTCGCCCGCGGGCCGTCCGCAGTGCCGACGCCCTCGTCGAGGAGCGCGGCGACGACCTGGTCGTCCGCCTGCCCGACGGCGCCCTCTTCCCCGCCGTCGACGTCTTCTCGCACGTCCTGACCACGCTGTCCATGGACCTCTTCCGGCTGCTGCCACCGGCCGCCCACACCCCTCGCGTCACCCTCGACCGGATGGTGGTCGCGCGCGAGACCTGGCAGCTGCTCGCCGCGGACGCGGCCTTCGCCGACGACAAGGACGAAGCCCGGCGCTTCGTCCGGGCCCGCCAGTGGCGCGCCCGACACGCTCTGCCCCGCTACGTCTTCGTGGTCTCTCCGACGGAGTCCCGGCCCTTCTACGTCGACTTCGACAGCCCGGTCTACGTCACGATCCTCGCCAAGGCCCTGCGCCGCCTGGCCCGCAAGGGCCCGAACGGCACAGCCACGTTCACGGAGATGCTCCCGACGCCGGAACAGACCTGGCTCACCGATGACGAAGGGCGGCGCTACACATCGGAGTTGAGGTTCGTCGCCTTCGACACGCAGGAGGAGTGAGGGGTGCGTCGGGCGGCCACCACGACTGTTCGGGGGAGCGAAGGGGCGGCACTGACCCGGGCCCCGCGGCTGTGTGACCACCGCCACAGCCATCGGCGCGACCGCCGACGACCTCATCATCTGGTGGGCCGGCCGCGACTTTCCCGGACGGCCGACCCGGCACACCAGCACCTTCCAAACCACGGCCTGGCCGACAACCCGGCACGGCTGCGCGAGAGACACCACTCCTGGCGGGCGGTCAGTCGGTCAGTGGGTAGTGGCAGGCAACGCGGCGTCCTGCGGGCGTCGGTGTGAGCCGGGGGCGCTCCACGGCGCAGCGTTCGCGTGCGTACGGGCAGCGGGTGCGGAAGGGGCAGCCCGTCGGCTTGTCCACCGGGTTGGGTACCTCGCCGGTGAGGACGATGCGTTCCCGGGGCGGTGCGTCCGGCGCGCTGCCGTCGTCGATGTCCGGCACCGCGGACAGCAGCGCCTGTGTGTAGGGGTGGGCGGGTGCCTCGAACAGGGCCTCCGTACCCGCGAGTTCGACGATCTCGCCGAGGTACATGACGGCGATCCGGTCCGACACATGGCGGACCACGCCGAGGTCGTGCGCGATGAAGACGTAGGTGAGCGCGAACTCCTCCTGGAGGTCGGCGAAGAGGTTCAGCACCTGGGCCTGGATCGACACGTCGAGCGCGGACACCGGCTCGTCGGCGACGATCAGCTTCGGGTTGGTGGCCAACGCCCGGGCGATTCCGATGCGTTGGCGCTGACCGCCGGAGAACTCGTGCGGATAGCGGTCCAGGTGCGCCGCGGCCAGTCCTACGACGTCGAAGAGCTCGGCGACCCGGCGGCGGACGGTGGCGGCGTCGCCGTAGCGGTGCACGAGCAGCGGCTCGGCCACGATGTCGCCGGCGCGGCGGCGGGGGTTGAGCGAGGCCTGCGGGTCCTGGAAGACCAGCTGCATGCCCGGGCGCACGGGCCGCAGTCGGCGCGTGGACAAGGTGCTGATGTCCTGCCCGTCGAACTCGACCCGGCCGCTGGTGAGTTCGGTGAGCCGGACCAGGCAGCGGCCCAGGGTGGACTTGCCGCAGCCCGACTCGCCGACGATGCCGAGGGTTTCGCCGGTGTGGACGTCGAGGGACACTCCGTCCACGGCTCGTAGGACCTTGCGGCGGCGGGTGAGTGGGTAGTGCTTGGTGACGTCCGTGGCGCGCAGCAGGACGTCGCCCGCGGGAGGCGCGTCCTCGTCCACCGCCACCATGTCCTGTGCCGTCACTTCGCCGCCTCCGTGTCGATGTCCACCGGGCCGGTCGCTACCGTCTCCGTGTTGATGTCCGCCGGGCCGGTCGCCACCGTCTCCGTGTTCGTGTCCTCCGTGTTCGTGTCCGCAGGACCGGTCGCCGCCACCCGTGCCGTCAGGCGCAGAGCCGCGCGGTCGTCCGGTGGCAGCCAGCAGGCGTCGCGGTGGGTGTCGCCGGACAGTGCGGGGCGCTCCTCGCACCGCTCGTGACGCAGCCGGCAGCGCGGCGCGAACGCGCATCCCTCCGGAAGGCCGCCGGGCGAGACCGGCATGCCCGCGATGGTGGGCAGCCGTCGCAGCCGGGGACCGCCGACGCGGGGCACCGAGTCCAGCAGGCCCCAGGTGTAGGGGTGCCGGGGGCCGTGGAACACCGCCCGGCGCGGGCCCTCCTCGGCCGCCCGGCCGCCGTACATCACCAGGACCCGGTCGGCGATCTGGGAGACCACCCCCATGTCGTGCGTGATGAGCACGACGGCCGCACCGCCTGCGTTCAACTCCCGCATCAGGTCGAGGATCTGGGCCTGGACGGTGACATCCAGCGCAGTCGTCGGTTCGTCGGCGATGAGCAGCGCGGGGCTGCAGGACAGGGCCATCGCGATGACCGCGCGCTGGCGCATGCCGCCGGAGAACTCGTGCGGGTAGGCGTTCACCCGGGAGGCCGCGTCGGGGATGCCGACGTCGGAGAGCAGCTGGACCGCGCGGGCCCGCGCCGCCTTGCGGGACACCTGCTCGTGCGCACGTATCTGCTCGGCGATCTGCCAGCCGACCGTGTACACGGGGGTCAGCGCGGTCATCGGGTCCTGGAAGACCATGGCGACCTCCCGGCCCCGTATCGCACGCATGTCCTTGTCGGGAAGGGCGAGCAAGTCGCGGCCTCGGAAGCGGACTTCGCCCGACACCGTGACGTTGGGGTTGGTCAGCAGGCGCAGGACGGCCAGCATCGACACGCTCTTGCCGGAGCCCGACTCGCCCACCACGCCCAGGACTTCGCCGGGTGCGACGGTGAAGGAGAGGCCGTCGACGGCCGTGACCGGGCCGGTGCGGGTGCGGAAGGAGACCCGCAGGTCGCGTACGTCCAGCAGGGGTTCAGGCATGGCGGGCCCTCGGGTCGAGTCGCGCGTACAGGATGTCCACCAGGGCGTTGGCGAGGACCACGAAGAAGGCCGCGTACAGAACGGTCCCCATGATCACGGGCAGGTCGAGGTTCTGGAGGGCGTCGAAGGTGAGCTTGCCGATGCCGGGCAGGCCGAAGACCACCTCGGTGAGCAGCGCCGCGCCGCCCACGAGGGCGCCGAAGTCCAGGCCGAACAGCGACACGATCGGGATCAGCGAGCAGCGCAGGGCGTGGCGCAGCAGGATCCGGCGCTCGGACAGGCCCTTGGCGCGGGCCGTGCGGACGTAGTCCTCGTTGAGGGCGGTGATGACCTCGCCGCGCAGGAGGCGGGCGTAGATCCCGGCGTACAGCAGGGCCAGCGTCAGCCAGGGGAAGAGCATGTGCAGCGCCCACTGGCCCGGGTCCTGACTCAGGCCGACGTAGCCGGGCGGTGGTACCCAGGAGAAGACCGAACTGTGCAGCTGCTTCTGGGTGATGAGGTTGACGACCTCGCCGAGCCAGTAGGCGGGCAGCGAGACGCCGACCACGCCCACGAGCATGATCAGCGGGTCGGCCGCCTTGCCGCGCAGAGTGGCCGCGGCCGTGCCCATGAGGATGCCGGCCACCATCCAGATCACCGCGGCGCCGACGACCAGCGACAGGGTCACCGGGGTGGCCTGCACGATCTGCGGGATGACCCGGGCGCCGCGGTTGACGAAGGACTCCAGGTCGCGGTCGACGAGGAGGTGACGCATCATCAGCAGATAGCGGATCGGCATCGGGCGGTCGAGGCCGAAGGAGTGCCGCACCTGGGCGAGGGTGGCAGGGTCGGCGTTGCGGCCCGCGATGCGTGCCGCGGGGTCGACTCCCGGAGTGGCGAAGAAGATCAGGAACACCAGGACGCTGATCGCGAACATCACCAGCAGGGCCGAGCCGAACCGCTTGAGCGCGAAGGACAGCATGGCAGCGTCACACCCCTCCGCGCAGCCGGGCGCTCGGGTCGAGCGCGTCGCGTACCCCGTCACCCAGGACGTTGAGGGCCGCCGTGGTGAGCGCGATGAGCAGACCGGGGGCGATCGTCACCGTCGGGCGGGTGTAGAGCAGGCCCAGACCGTCCTCGATGATCGTGCCCCAGCTGGCGTCGGGCGGCTGCACGCCGACGGACAGGAAGGACAGTGCCGACTCGGTGAGCATGGCCAGCGCGGTCATCAGCGGGACGAACACGATCGCCGTGGGCAGCACGTTCGGCAGCACCTCCCGGCGCAGGATGCGCAGGGTGGGCGCGCCGGATCCGACGGCCGCGTGGATGAACTCCTTGTTGCGCAGCACCAGCACCTGACCACGCAACGGCCGTGCGATGTACGGGACATAGATCGCCGCGATGATCGCGACGGGCAGCCACAGGCTCCCCGCGTCGACGGTGAGCGGGCCCAGCTTGAGCCCGTTGGTGAGCAGGACCACCGACAGACAGATGGCCAGCAGGTACACCGGGAACGCCCAGATGACGTCCAGGATCCGGGAGATGACGGAGTCCACGGCGCCGCCCGCGTACCCGGCGACGACCCCGACGGCCGTACCGACGACGCAGGTGAGCAGAGCCGCGGTGACACCGATGAACAGGCTCGTACGGCCGCCGTAGAGCAGGCGTGCCATGACGTCGCGGCCCTGGTTGTCGGCGCCGAGGAAGTAGTGGGCGGGGTCCCAGGTCGGGCCGATGGGCGTGACGCCGAGGCCGAGGCCGGTGCTGCTCGGGGTGAGCACCGGCACGGTCTTGCCGTCGATGACCGTGGTGCCGGAGACGTGGGACTGGAAGGGGTCGGTGTGGGCGATGTGGGCCGCGTACAGCGGCGCGCACAGCGTGGCCACGACGACGATCAGCAGGACGACGGCCGCGGCCAGCGCCGACCTGTTGCGCACCAGGTCGGCGGCGGCCGTCCGCCAGGGGCCCGGCGAGCGCCGGGCCTCAGCGGTCAACAGGGGCTCCGAGGCGGTCATTTGACCCACAGCTGCCCGACGAGCATGTAGAACTGCTTGCTGAACTGGTAGTTGCCGACCCGCTTCGACGTGAAGTCGACGAGCTTGGGGTTGATCAGCGGGACGACCGGCGACTCGGCCATGATCTGCTGGTCGACGGCGCCCCACTGCTGGTTGGCGCCCTTCTCGTCGGTCTGCGCGGTCTTCAGCGCCGAGTGCATCTTCGCGTCGATGCCCTTGTCGCAGAAGCCGGAGATGTTGATGCTCGAGTCGCTGCCGGGATGGAACGAGGCGCAGGACAGCAGCACGTTGAGGAAGTCCGAGGCCGCCGGATAGTCCTGGTACCAGGACGTCAGCGCCAACTGCACCTTGTTCTTGGTGTTCTGGATATAGGTGAACTGGATGTTCGGCGACAGCGGCTTGAGCTTCGCCTTGTAGCCGAGCTGAGTGAGCAGGCTCTGCAGGTACTGCCCGATCGACTTGTTGACGTCGTCGTCCTGGACGACGATGCCGACCTCCTGCCCGGCCGTACCGGACTTCTTCACCAGCTCCTTGGCCTTGGCGAGATCCGCGGCCTTCCAGGTGGTGCCGCCGCCCTTGGTGTAGTCGCACGAGTCGACGTGCCCGGGGAAGCCCGGTGGCAGGATGGTGCAGGCGGGAGAGGCGAGGTTCTTGCCGCCGTACAGCTGGACCACGGCCGCCCGGTCGACGGCGTAGTTGATCGCCTGACGCGCCAACTTGTTGTTGAACGGCGCCATGTTGACGTTCAGCGTCGCGTACCAGAACGCGGTCAGCGGGTTCACGTGCGTCTGCGAGGCGTACTTGGTGCCCATCTCGCCCAGCCGGTCGGTGGGCGGCGCGTCGAACATCCAGTCCGCCTGGCCGTTCTCGACGGCGGTGACCTCGGACTCCACCGTCTGCCCGAAGGTGTAGTCGATGACGTCCGGATAGCCCTGCGGCGACGCCTGCCGCGACCACTCCTTGAAGTGCGGGTTGCGCACCAGCTTCAGCTCGCGGTTCGGATCGTAGGAGGCGGCCATGTACGCGCCGGTCGACGGCAGCGGCCTGGTGCCGGCGTCCTTCGTGGGCGAGTCCTTCGGTACGACGCTGGCGTGCGGGACGGCCAGTTTGTACGGGAACTCGGAGTCCGCGGCGGTGAGGTTGATGGTGACCGTGTTGTTCTTCGCGTCGCCGATCACGCCCTTGGACAGGGTGCAGGAGGCCGGCTTCTTGAGGCAGGCGTCGGCGCCGACGATGCCGTTGTAGAAGGTGCCGGCGGTGGGGCTGGAGACCTTGAAGATGCGCTGGAAGGACGCCACCACGTCATCGGTGGTCAGCGCCTTGCCGTTGGAGAAGGTGATGCCCTTGCGGAGCGTGAAGGTGTACGTCCTGCCGCCGTTGGTCACCTTCGGCATCGCCGCGGCCAGGTCCGGGACGACGGTGAACGACTCCTGGCCACCGACCTTCTTGAACGCAAGCAGACCGTCGTACATCGACTGGTACAACTGCCAGTACTGGAGCGTGTAGTTGACCTGTGGGTCGAGGGTGCCGGCGGCCGCGTGGGCGGTCAGTTTCAGGGTGCCGCCCTTGTGCTGCGGCTGGAAGGCGGACGAGCCGGAGCCGGACGAGGACGCGCTCGGGTTGTCGGAGGAGCCGCTGTCGGAGGACGAACAGGCGGCGGCGGTCAGGGCGAGGGCGACAGTGGCGGCGGCGAGCGCGCCCCGTCTCGTGCTGCGGGACATCGCAATGAACTCCCGTCGGGGGAACGGCCGTTGGGGTCAGTCGGTGGAGTCGAGGAAGGAGCCCACGACCCGGAGGTAGAGCTCTTCTTCCTCGACGTGCGGCATGTGGCTGGAGTGCTCGAACATGTGCCAGCGCACATCGGGGATGTGGTCGGCGAAGGGGCGCAGCGTCTCGGGGGTCGCCTCGTCGTAGCGGCCGGACACCAGCAGGGTGGGTACGTCGATCAGGTGCAGCCGGTCGACGACGGACCAGTCCTTGAGCGTGCCGACGACATGGAACTCGTTCGGCCCGTTCATGGTGTGGTACACGGTCGGATCGGCCGCGATGTTGTCCCAAGTCGCCTGCACTTCGGGTGGGTTGGGGGTCAGGCGGCACACGTGGCGCTCGTTGAAGACCTGCTCGGCCGCGCGGTAGGCGGGGTCGTCGGTGGTTCCGGCGGCCTCATGGGCGAGCAGGGTGTGCTGGACCTCCGGCGGCAGTTCGGCGCGCAGTCCGGCCGCCGCCTTCAGCCACAGCTCCATGGACGCGGGGGAGTTGGCGATGACCAGACCCCGCAGTCCGGTCGGGCGCCGTACGGCGTGCTCGGCGGCGAGCATGCCGCCCCACGACTGGCCGAGCAGGTGGTAACCGTCGGCGATGCCCAACGCCTTGAGGAGGTTGTCGAGTTCGTCGAGGAAGAGCTGGACGGTCCAGAAGTCGGCGCCCTTGTCGGGCAGATGGGTGGACAGTCCCGTGCCGAGCTGGTCGTAGTGCACCACCTGGCGGTCCTGCTGGGCGATGTTCGCGATGCTGAGGGTGTAGTTGTGACCGGCGCCGGGCCCGCCGTGCAGGACCACCAGGGGGGTCCGGCCCGGTTCGCCCGTGATCCGGTACCAGGTGGAACAGCCGTTGAAGTCGACGGTTCCGGTGTGGTTCGGTTCGGGGATCGCCACGAGGAAGCCTCCCGGACCGGCCGGTGCGAGCCGGCCGCTGGCTGAAAACGGTGTGGGTGTGACGGATGGGTGAGATAGTGATTGGGCAAATGGTCAGCGCACAAGACCTTTTAGCGGGGCCGGGTCAAGACGTAACGGCGTGTTTACGTGGCCTGCGTGCGTTAACAAGAGCGGCGAACAAGGGGGAGCCAGCTGACATCCGTGCCTGAGGCATCCGAACCGGGTGGCGAGTTCTCGCGGGTGCTCGACCGTGTCCTCCTCGGCGGCGCACCCTCGCCCGAGCTGCGCCCGGTGCGCGTGGCCTCCGCCGTCGACGAGGTCGCGGATCGGCTGCTCACCGCGATCGCCGTAGGAGACTTCCTGCCGGGCGAACGGCTGCCGGTGGAACGCGAGTTGATCCAGCTGCTGCGGGTCAGCCGCCCCACCGTGCGCGAGGCGATCGCCAGGCTCCAGGCCGTGGGTGTCGTCGAGATCCGCCGCGGCCGCAACGGCGGTGCCTACGTCCGCGACAGCTGGACCGAGTCGACCGCTGCCGCCGTCCGCCACACACTCGTGCCCCGCTGGGAGGAGTTCGAGCAGCTCTTCGACCTGCGCGGGCTGGTGGAGGGCATGGTGGCCGCGACGGCAGCCCGGCGCCGCAGCTCCGAGGACGTCGACTCCATGCGGGACGCCCTGACCGCCTACCTGTCCGCCCGCACACCGCGCGACGAACAGACCGCGGACAGCGCCTTCCACCAGGCCGTCCGCACCGCCACGGGCAATCCGCAGATCGTCATGCTCAGCCGCGACCTGCTCGCCCGGATCAGCCTCGGCTTCCCCGTCGAACCCTGGGGCAAGGGCGAACGGACCGACTTCCACCGCGGCGGCGAGGACCACAAGGCGCTCTACGAGGCCATCGCGGCCGGTGAGCCCGAGCGGGCGGAGGAGATCGCCCGGCAGCACTTCATGATCAGCGCCGAGATGATCCGTGACGTGCTGGCGCGGGTTCGGGGCGTGGAGCCGTCGTGAGGGGCAGACCTGTCGACCGCATGGCCGTGCCCGTCGGAACGCTGACCGTGTCCCGGTGCGCGCTGCGCTTCCCGGGCGTGGTGAACGCGTATCCGGCCGATGGCGTATTGAACCTGCCGCCCGGTCGGCACAGTCTGGGTCTGCGCAGACTCGCCGTCCTGGTGTCCTCCCGAGCCCGGCGGCCCCGCAGGAATCTCGCGGGGGCTCATCGGGCTCTGGGGCGGTTGCCTCTCGGCAACTGCTCGGCGGCCAAGTCGTAGGAATCCTCGACCGCGTTGGTGATCAGCCGTTCGGTGACGCCGGGTCCCGGCCCCAGCGAGATCCAGTGGCGCTTGTCGAGATAGCGTGGCTGACGTCGGGAAGGGACAGGGCCGCCTGGCGGGCGATGTCCTGGAGCCGGTCACCGGCCGCGCTCACCGGGCCGCCCGTGTGCCGGTGCCGTAGGTGTGCGGGTCGACAGGCTGCTCGGCCTTGGGCAGGCGGGCGACGACGAGCCGATAGGAGTCGGTGACGAGCTCCCGGACGAACTCCTTGTCGACGCCTTCTCCGCTCTCCAGGGTGATCCAGTGCTTCTTGTTCATGTGGTAGCCGGGGGTGATGTGGCTGTACTGCTCCCGTAGGGCGTGGGCCTCGCCGGGGTCCGCCTTGAGGATCACGACGGGCCGCCCCGGGACGTCGGTCATCAGCATGAACACCTTGCCGCGCACCTTGTAGACCTCCCAGTCGGGGCCGAAGGGGTGCTCCGGCTGGGCTCCCGGGAGTTCCTCCGCGCATTCGGCGGCGGTCGTGTGCAGGTCCGATCCGTTCATGGGGCGTTGCCTTCCTCAGGTGGTGACGGACGGTGGCATCCAAGGACGCGGGGAGGTGCGCCGCGCGGGCGCGGTGGCACGTCCATCCTTCCGCTGCGGCCAGGCAGAAGGGCGGTAGGCTGCGGACACGTGATGGTCGACAAGCGACACCCCGGCCCGAGCGGAAGCGCGGCCAGTTCCGCCGCGGTTCCGCTGTTCGCTTTCGAGCCTCCGGTCGGTACCCCGTACGGCCTTGAGGTGAGTACCGTCGAGGACTTCTTCGCCCACCACGACGACTGGCCGTGGAACCCGCCCCGTCCGGGCCGTGCCACCTTCCACTACCTCATCGCGGTCACCGAGGGTGAGCTGCTGCATGACGTCGACCACGTCACGCGGACCGTCGCGCCCGGTCAGTGGCTGTGGGTACGTCCCGGGCATGCCCAGTGCTGGCATCCGCCCGGCGCGGCGCGCGGCCCGTTCATCCTGTTCGAACCGGACGTGCTGCGGCCCGACCTCGCCCGTCTCCTGGCCCCACTCACCGCGCACGAGGCCCCCGCCGTGCTGACCCCGCACCCCGACGACACCGCCTGGCTCCGGCAGACCGCACTCCAGCTCCTGGACGAACACCGCGCACTGGGGCGCCGCCCCCTCGACATCCACCACGCCCTGCGGCGCAGCCTGCTCGAATCGCTGCTGCTGCGCCTGGCCAACTCCCCGGGCATCGCCCCGATCGGCGCTGCCACGGCCCACGCGGGCCGCGCCGACTGGTACGGACGCTTCCTGGACGCCTTGGAGCTGCACTTCCGCGAGCTCCACCACGCCGCGGACTACGCCGAGTTGCTCGGCTGCTCGGTCCGCACCCTCAGCCGTGCCGCCCGGCACGCCACCGGCAAGGGTGTACGCGAGCTCATCGACGAGCGGCGCCTGCTGGAAGCCCGGCGCCTGCTGGGAGTTGCCCGGTGGGATGCCCGGTCTGTGGCCGTCCACCTCGGCTTCAGTGATCCCGCGAACTTCGGTCGCTTCTTCCGCGACCGCACCGGCCTCACCCCGGCCGCCTTCGCGGCCGGCGAGGCAGGCTGACGATTCTCGGTGGTTTCCGGGCGGGCTCAGTCGATGGCCTCGATGTTGACGTCGACCGTGCCGTCGTATTTCTTGAAGGCATCGGCCCCAGCGTCGATGTGGCCGAAGATGACGATGCCGGGGTCGGGGATGGACTGGCCGTCGTGGGCATAGAAGAGGGTGATGTCGGGACCGGGTGACCAGTAGGCGACGTTGCCGATCTCGTAGCCGAACTGCCGCTTGCCCCCTGCGGCCAGCGACCGGGGCAGGTGACCGTACTTCTCGCGCGTGAGCAGGTCGTCCATCTGTCAGTCGAATTCTCATCTGGACCCTGCTCTCTTGGGTGTTGCTGGCACCGGGCACGGAATTCATCGACGAGCGGCGCCTCCTGGAAGCCCGGGCTGGGCCGTCCATCAAGGACTTCTTCAACTCCAGTGCCAGTTCCTCATAGGGACGCAGAGTTGCCCACGTCTCAGTCGTCCAGGACGACGACGTGCTTGCCCGGCGTGGTGCCGGACTCGACGTCGGCCTGGGCGTCACGGACCTGTTCCAGGCCGTGGTAGACCTTCGCGACCGGGACTTTGAGGCGCCCTGCGGCGATGGCCTGGAGCTGGCTAGCGAAGACGTCGGCCGGGAGGTCTGCGGCCTGACCGCCGTAGGACGTCAGCCGCACCCCGCCCGGGATCATGAACGGGCTGAAGTCGGGAATCGTCCACTGGCCCGCGAGGGCTCCGGTGAAGCAGACCGTGCCGTGCCGGCGGACGGCGTCGAGGGTGTCGGCGAGTACCGAGCAGCCCACCAGCTCCAGTGCGGCGTCGACACCCTCCGGTAGCAGCTCGCGCACCTGGTCGGCGATCGTGCCGCTGTTGACGAGGGGATGGTCCACGCCCGCGGCCCGCAGGTCTCCAGCCCTTTCCGGGGTGCGGGTGGTGGACAGCACGGTGGCTCCGAGGTCCTTCGCGATCGTGGCCGCGCTCAGCCCGACCGTGGAGGTGCCGCCGCGGATCAGCAGCGTCTGCCCGGCCTTGAGGTCCAGGCCGGTGGTCAGCGATCCATAGGCGGTCTGGAACATCTCCGGCAGCGCACCGACGACCTCCCACGGCAGGCCGGACTCGAACGGGATGACCTGCGCCGCCGGGACGGTCACGTACTGGGCGTACGCGCCGTCGTACGAGCGGCCCATGCCGCCCATCATGGTCGCGACCTGCTGCCCCGGGCGCAGCCCGCTGTCCTCGTCGGCCTCATCGACCACGCCGACGCCCTCGATGCCGGGTACACGCGGGTAGGTGACCTCGGCGTCCGACTCGCCCTTGCGGGTGGTGACCTCGGACTCGTTGACGCCGAACGCCTTCGCCCTGATCCGTACCCAGCCGGGCTTGCGCACGGGCACCGGCACATCCTTGATCCGAAGTGCGTCGAGGCCGCCGGGCCGGGTGACGACGACGGCCCGCATCGTCCCCGGGGTGGCGTCACCAGCTGCTGACGGTTGGCTCATGTCGAGTTCCCTACTCCCTGGTGCGCTGTTGCGTATCGTCCGACGGCCGTCAGGGGCGGGCGATGTTTTCGAACAGGTCGAGGACCTCCTGGTAGTGGGCGCTGGGCTCGTAGGGAAGGCTGCCGATACTTCCCGAGGTGGGCCGGTCCGTGACGGCGGGCCACAGGCGCCTCTGCTCGCCGGTGACGAAGTCGAGGACGATGTCGCGGATACGGGTGTCACGGTCGGCTTGTTCGGGGCTGCGGCCCGGCTTTTCCTGGCCGACCAGGGCGTACATCTCGGTGCCGTGCACGGCGGGCGCGCCCTCGGCGGGCCCGATCGCGAGGAGATGGGCGTTGCCGCCCGCGGCGGCGTGGGCCAGAGCGCCGCGGGCGGCGGGGAGCGTGAAGATGTAGTCCGTCAGGGACGCGGCGCGGACCTCGGCAGGGCTGCGGCCGCCCTGGTCGTAGATGTCGACGATCTTCTTGGCGCGGGAGCGGGGAACGCGCCACCCCGCGAATTCGTCGGTGACGCGCTCGACGGTGTGCGGGTCGAACCGGTCGAGGTCGTTCGCCACCCACCAGCCCATCTCGTCGCTGGCCGTGCTCAGGAGCACGTCAATGCCCCGGTGTGAGCCCGAGGCCAGGACGTTCAGGGGGTGGGCGTGCACCACCGAGCCGGGCTGTCCGGCGTCCAGGACGACACCGAGACTCTGGTTGTCCATCCCGCCGCGGACTCCGAGGTCCGTCGGACAGACCGTGTGCAGGGCGGCCACCAGGGAGGCGGCGTCGAGATCGATCAGCTTGTCGGGGTTGCCCGCGACACCGAGTTCGGTGACGAACCGCTCCGCGAGCTCCTCGGCCCACCATGCCGGGACGAGGCGCGAGGGAGCGCCGGAGAACCCGGCCAGTCGCCGGTACAGGCCGTCCGCGGAGGGGGCCCCGAGCAGCCCGAGGGTGGTGTAGGCGCCGGCGCTGTGGCCGAAGACGGTGACCTCGTCGGGGTCGCCACCGAAGGAGGCGATGTTCTGCTTGATCCAGGTGAGGGCGGCGATGATGTCCTGCAGGCCCAGGTTGCTGGCCTCGGCGAGCCGCCCGCCGTACTGGGAGAGCGAGAGCGCGCCCAGGGCGCCGAGCCGGTAGTTGACCGAGACGCTCACCACGCGTCCCGTCGCGGCGAGAGGGGCGGCGTTCGAGGTGGTCTGCGTGTTCGCGCCGTACTCGAATCCGCCGCCATGGATGTACACGGCCACCGGAAGTGCCTTCCCTGCCGGCTGCTCGGGAGCCCACACGTTCAGGTTCAGGCAGTCCTCGCCCATCCCGCTGTCCGCTTCGAGCCAGTCGCCGGCATCGGGCTGGACGGAGACGACGCCCTTGCGGTCATACGGGCGGTCCGGAGCGAAGTCCGCGACCACGGGGCGGCGGTACCGCTCGGCGGCGGCGTACGGGATTCCCCACCAGGACCGCACCCCTGGTGCAGTCGGAGCCTTGGGCGCGGTCGCGGTCATGGCGTGAGATTCCTTCCGGTGCGGTCGAGGTAGTGCGCGCGGCGTGTCGGCGGCTGATCGCTCGCCGCGACGCTCTCCAAGCTTTCCCTGGACTCCGACAAAGTGCCGTGCGGACAGCGGTCACCTGGTGGTCACCAGGTGACACCTCTCCTCTCCTCACCTCTCCTCTCCTTTCCTCACCTCGTTCTCGTCGCCGGGGCCGCTGCGGCGGCCCGGCCGGCGTGAGGTCCTGCTGTCAGCGCGCCCGGTGGATTTTGGCCAGGGGAACCCACGTCGTGCGGGCACAGCACGGCGCTGACGGTGAAGGAGATCGTGCCTTCGTCGCGGAGGTTGATCAGCGGTGAAACTGCGGGCACGGATCGCGCACCTGATGGACGCCTGTTGGCCGGCACCCTGGGCTCGGAGACCTGCACTCTGCGCGTCTAGGCGGCGGCCCGTAGGTGCGGCACCCGCAGGCGCCGGGCCTGCAACTGCCCAAGCCCTGACGGAGCCTATGGACACCGGTCGGGGTCGACCGGCCCGCGGGTCGAGTCCTGGAACGCGCCGTTGCCGTCGTCGCGGTCGATGCGCCGTACCATCAGTCCGAAGCACATGTCAACGCACCCTGGGTGAGCGGCCGTTGGGCTCGCGCCGGGTCGTCGCCGACTGCGGGTGCGCCGGTACCTCTGCGACCGCAGGAGCTGTTCCCGCACGCCGTTCGTCGAGCAGGTGCCCGGTCTGTCGCAGCCGGCGGCACACCCGTGCGACGGGACGGCCGCCGAGCTCGATCGCGATCGACCGGAGCCAGCCCGCCAGTCCGGTACTGGAACGGCGGTAGCGCGCGGCAAGGGCTGTACCTACGACACCGTGCTGGTCGACGTCGAGGCCGGCCGGGTCGTGGACGTGCTGCCCGCCCGCACCACCGAGACGTTCGCGGCCTGGCTCAAGCACTATCCCGGCGCGGAGATCATCTGCCGGGACCGGGCCACCGCCTACACCAAGCCGGTCAGGGAAGCCGCCCCCGATGCCCTCGAAGTCGCTGATCGCCGGCACCTGTTGCAGAACCTGTCCGCCGCGGTGGAGAAGGCCTGCCATCAGCACCGCGACTGCCTGCGCAAACGCGCCGAGGAGGAGACGGTGACCGAAGCGGCCGAAGTGCCGTAGGTGACCCCGATGCTGTTACCGCCCACGGAACTGCCCCGCACCCAGCTCATCCAGCGCACCCGCCATCGCCCCGTGGTCAGCCGACCAGGTCGGCGCGGTGCGCCGCGAAGTAGTCGGTGACAGGTGTGGCCGGCTCACCGGTGAGCCGTTGGACGGTGTGGGTCGTGATGTCGTACCAGCCATTGCGTTTGGCGATGCCGGAGGTGCTCCAGGCGTGAGCGAAGTGCTCGGGGATTCCCTGATCCAGGAGCCGCTGGGGCTGTTCGGCGTCGGACACATCCTCGCACCGCACGTGGCGGCCAGTCGCCTCGGTCAGCGCAGCAGCGATGTCTGTGTCGGTCACCGCCTCGGGCCCGGTGATCTCCAGGATCTCTCCCTGACTGCCTCCCTCGGCCAGGAGGGCGGCGGCCACAGCGGCGCTGTCGTCACGGGTGAGGTGGCCGATGCGCCCGTCCCGGCTGTTACTGGGAAGGACTCCGGTGGCTACGGCCCGGGGGGCCACGCCGATCAGGGTCAACATCTCGACCCAGACGTTGAAGCGCAGCACCGTAAAGGGCAGCCCGGAGTCCGCCAGCAACCGTTCCGTGGCCCCGTAGTCGGGGACGAGGGGGTTGGGGTGTCCTGGGTTGCCGGCGCGGGTGAGGGAGGTGAAGACGACGTGGCCTACACCCACCTTCGCGGCGGCGTCGATCGCCCGGGCGTGCTTGGGCAGGCGGTCGCTGGTACCGATGCTGATGATCAGGAGCCGTTCCACGCCGTCGAGAGCGCGTACCATCGCGTTCGGATCGTCGAAGTCGCCGTAGCAGGTCTTCACGCCCAAGTCGGCACTCCTCTCCGGAGTGCGGGACAACGCCAGGACGCGGGCGGCGTCGGTGCGCTGGATGAGATGTCGGACAGTCAGGCTGCCCAGGTTTCCCGAGGCTCCAGTCACTGCGATCACGAGAAGCTCCTTTACCAGGTGTCTAATCTGATGATTGGTCAGTGCGCGTCGTCCCGTAAGAAGGCACATTGATGTCACCCCTCTCTGAAACCTCGGCAGTCGAACCCTTCGGCGGCGTCACGGTGCCGGTCACCGTCGACGACCACGAGCGGTGTCCGGCAACGGCGCTGCTACGCCGTGTCGGCGACAAGTGGAGCCCGGTACTGCTGTCGCTCCTGGCGCAGCGCAGTCATGGGTTCAACGAACTCGACCGGTCGGTCCAGGGCATCAGCCGCCGCATGCTGGTGCGCACGCTGCGATCGCTGGAACGCGACGGACTCATCAGCCGAGCCCTTCATCCCGGCACACCCGTGCGGGCCGAGTACGCCCTGACCGACCTCGGCCGCTCCCTACGCGAGCTGCTGATCACGCTCGGACAATGGGCAGTCGTCCACGAGACCGAGATGCAGACAGCACGTGCCCGATACGACGCCGGATCCTGACCTCGCTCAACACCAACCTGTGCCTACGCCGAATTCCCAAGCCCCTCTGCGGCGTTGGCCGGCGCCTGTGCCTCAAAGCTTGACGGAACTGCGGCCAGAGCCGTTTCCAAAGATCCTCATCACCTGGGCGGTCGCCTTCCCGTAGCGGCTGGTGTCGGTGACCGTCACGGCCTGCTCGGCGCCCAGGTTGCCGGGTCGCCGTAGACGAACTCACCGCCGTGCTTTGGCGGTTGCCCGCCGTGGGGACGGTGCTGGTGACCCGGAACGGTGGTGCCATCCATGCCGGCACGGGGTCAAATCTCGATGCGCCGTTGCCACCAGGGCAGATGTTGCAGGGCGAATGGATCGTTGACAGTGCGCCTCAGGACGCGTGCGTCCAGCGGCGCCAACACGGCTTGCAGCTCTCTTCGAGCACGGGGACGGAGGTTGCAGGCGGCGACTTCGAGTAGCGTGCGGATGTGCCCTGTGGGGACGTCGGAGTACCCGTATCGCCACTCTTCCGCGTTGCGGGGGCGACCGGCTCGTTGGGTCCAGCGGTGGAAGGCAAGCGCAATGTGACCCCTGGGCAAGCGTCGCTCCCGCTCGAACTGGGCGATTTGGCGGTTCGTTGAAGTGGACAGTCCTCTGATGACGGTCCGTCTGAAGTGCCTGGTGTCGTGCAGCGGCAGCTGGGACCTGATCTCGCCCGGTGTCCGGCGAGGCATGTGGACTTCCCTGAGAGTGCCGAAGTTGGCAGGTGTGAGAAGGCTGGCCCTGGTGACATTTGGTGTTCAAGAGCAGGGGGCTTTGGTCAAGTGACTAGGACGGTCGGCATCACCACGCACCAGGTGAACGTCCTGCGCCGGCAGGACACCGCATGGGCCGAAGGCTCGACAGGTTTCCGGTGGCGGCGCAGATCCACGCGCTCACGGTCTGTATGACTCCCAGCATGCCGCGGAGGATGGGCTTCCGTCTCGGCACCGTTCTGTACGACGGGAGGGCCCGCGAGCGAGCTGACGGGCCCTCATGCAGTCGAGCTACTGGCGAGCGCCCTCTAGGGGAAGCCGGGTCCGCCGCCGTAGCAGGCGACGGTCTGCCGGAATCGGGTGCCGCTTGAAGCGGTCACTGGCTCAGATGCGCGAAACAGGGGCCTGGTGGTACGGGAGTTGTGGCTCATGCGGGAGCGCGCCGGAGTGGCCTGGGGTCCCAAGGGGAACCCCAGTGCCGTCCTGATAGCCCGCCGCCTTACGGCGAAGCCGCGAAGGCGGCACAGCGCGATGTCCGCAATCACCGAGTGAGCCGCCTACTCGAAGCAGGGGGCTCCGCAGAGTGCGGAGACCGTGCCGCTCTCTTTGGCCGCTGTGGAGCTGGCGTCGTGGGTGGTGGCCGTGGGGGTCTTACTGGTCTCCCAGGGCATGGGGGCGGCCATGGCCTGTGGGGCGAGGGCGGTGAAGGCTGCGGTGGTCATGAACACTGCGGCAATCGCGCGCTTGCGCAGACGCATCTGGACTCCTCGATCAACGTCTCGGCCAGGGAGGTTCGGCGGCCGGCACATTGCTCGGTCAGGCCGCCTCGGTTGGCTGCCAGTCTCACAGTGCGCGAAGCCCCGAACCAGGTTTGTGGGAGCAGTCCGGCAGTTCTTCATACGATCATCGCGAGTGGTGGATTGCGTTCCGAACAGGCCCGACCGAGCTGGTGAACGGCAATTCGGGCGCCGACGAACTGTCCGGCCGCGGAGGCTTCCCGCATAGCGCCCTGCGGCCTGGTGAAGACCAGGGCCCGGCAGGGGCTTCGACTTCTACGCTTGCACCGGTACGAACACGTGGTTTCGGGGGACAGGATGCGCGCGATTGAGGAATCTGGCAGCGCGTCTGACAGATCGTCGGACGTGATGTGGTTCGTCAGTCATGCGGGTGCGGATCGTGCGTGGGCGGAGTGGATCGCCTGGCAGCTGTTGGATGCCGGTCTTGAGGTGGAGCTGGACTGCTGGGACTGGGGTGCGGGCCCCCTCCCTCCTCACCTCTAGGATGAAAGCGTGCTCAAGCCCCCGCCGCGTTCCGGCCGCTGGATCGCCGCTGTGGCACCTCTCCTGCTGCTCACCGCCTGTACCACCGATGAGACGGCGAAGGTCTCGGTGGATCAGGTCGTCGGACATTGGCAGGGGCCGGACGGGGAAGAAATCACTTTCTCCGCAGACCGGAAGTTCACCGCGTCGGGCCTCGATTCGAAGAAGCTCGCCGGGGAGGACTGCCCCGGGGGGAAATCGGCCGGCGGATGGGGGTTCTTCGTCGACGACGCCAACGGAAGCCACATGTCGAAGGTCGCGAAGTCCGGCTCTCAGATCGGCATCGGTCTGGCACGCAAGTACTGGGACTGGAACTGCACGATGAATTTCGCCGTGGTGGACGACGGCAAGACACTGTGCGCCACGAATGACCCCGACGTCCCCTGCGGCCTCGACGTGCGCTTCACGCACAGAAAGTGACCGCGTCACCACAGCTTCGCCAGGTCCGCTCGGAGGCTACCGGCGTCTGTTCCCGCACCCGTTTCATGCCACTGTCTTACGCCACCGCTTACGTCGCCACCGCCCTGCCCGATCCTGGTCCTGCGGTGAAGGTCTCCCTGCTGGAGCACGGCACGCAATGGGTGAAGGAGCTGAAGCAGGAGAGCGCCCGCGGCGAGCTGGCGCGGGCGGTGGTGGCCGCCCAGCAGAAGATCACCCGTCTCAAGCGCGGCTGACCCCGGCGGCGCCAGGCAAGCGCGCCCTGGCCTGGACGGAGCATCGTGAACACCGGGTCGGGGCAGACTCCCGCCCCCTACGCTGGACTATTCAGGCAGTGCGGGGTGCGGGGGCGTGATGGGCACGGGTGCGGGGGCGTCTGGCGGAATGTCGGACACGGTTTGGTTCATCAGCCATGCGGGTGCGGACAGAGCCTGGGCGGAGTGGGCCGCCTGGCAACTCCTGGACGCCGGCCATGAGGTGGAGCTGGACTGCTGGGACTGGGGTGCGGGGGACAGTTTCATCGCCAAGATGAACTCGGCTCTCGAACGAGGCCGGATGTTGGCCCTGTACTCTCCGGCCTACTTCGATCCCGAGCGCTTCACCACCCTTGAGTGGGAAGCGATGCTGGCGATGCGGGAGAGGATCACACCGGTGCGCATCGCTGAGACGGCGCCGCCCCCGGTCCTGCGTCCGCTGATCGCCGCGGACTTGTTCGGTCTGCATGAGCAGGATGCGCGTGAGGTGTTGCTCCGGGCAGTGAAGGGCCCCACCCGACCTGATCGCGCTCCGAGCCGGCCGCCGGGGATGCTGTCGAGGATCGGCGGCACCGGGCCGCGGCTGCCGGGGAGTCTGCCGCGGGTGCGGAATCTGCCTGCTCGCAACGCGGCCTTCACCGGCCGCGACAGCCTCCTGGTCCACCTGCGCGAAGCGCTGGCCGCCGAGCAGCGGGTGGCGGTGCAGGCGCTGCACGGCCGCGGCGGGGTCGGCAAGACGCAGCTCGCGTTGGAGTACGCCTACCGGTTCGCCGGCGAGTACGAGTACGCCTGGTGGATCGCAGCGGAGGATCCTGCCCTGATCCCTGGTCAGCTGGCTGGGCTTGCCGCCCGCATGAATGTCGTGTCCGCGGGTGCGCCGCCGGCCGACGCGGTGGAGTTGTTGTTGGGCGAGTTGGGGGCGATGTCGCGCTGGCTGCTGGTGTTCGACAACGCCGAAGAGCCCACCGCCCTGGCCCCGTTCCTGCCGGGCGGGCCGGGGCATGTACTGATCACCTCCCGGAACCCGAACTGGCGCGCCCGAGCTGTCCCTGTCGACGTCGACACCCTCACCCGCACCGAGTCGGTCGCCCTGCTGCGCGAGCAAGGGGCGAGGGTGTCCGATGCCGAAGCCGGCCGCCTCGCCCGCCTCCTGGACGATCTGCCGTTGGCGCTTGTACAGGCGGCGGCCCTGCTCAGGCGGGGGCTGTCGGCGGCGGACCTGGAGGCCGAGCTGGCCCGGAGCATGCGGGAGGTGCTGGAGGAGGGGTGCCCGGATGACTATCCGGTGTCGCTGGCCGCGCAGGTCCGCCTCACCCTCACCCGCCTGGACACCGACCAGCCGGCCGCGGCCGCGGTCCTGACGGCGCTGGCGCTGCTGGCTCCCGAACCCTTCCCCCTGACCTCCTGCGCCGGCCGACTGCCCGAGCAGACCTCGCCGCTGCTGAAAGAAGCGCTGCCATCGCGGTTGGGCGCTGGTGGTGTGGTGGAGGCGATCGCCCGGCACAGCCTGGCCCGTACCCAGAACGGCACCGTGCAGCTGCACCGCCTGACCCAGGCGGTCGTGGCCGACCAGCTCACCCCGCCCCAGCGCCAGGACGCGGTGCGCCATGCCGAAGCCCTCCTGACCGCCGCCTACCCCGGCACCCCGGCTGATCCGCGGTGGTGGCCTGCCTGGGAGGTCCTGCTCCCGCATGCCCTGGCCGTCGACCCCGCCTGCCTGACCACCAGCTGGGGCCGGTACGTGGTGCTTCAGGCGTGCTGGTATCTGATGGATCGCGGGCAGGCCCATCCGGCCCGTGAGCGCCTGCAACGCCTGTACGACACCTGCCTGGAGCAGTTGGGCCCCGACGACGATGACACCCTGCGAGCCGCCCACAATTTGGCCCGCGCCTATGACGACACCCAGGAGCATGAGCGCGCCCGCGCCCTGGACGAAGAGACCCTCGCCCGCCGCCGACGCCTCCACGGCGACCACGACCCCGACACCCTGAACAGTGCCCGCAACCTTGCCGTTCGGCTGTGGTCGCTGGGACAGCACGAGGAAGCCCTCATCCTGGACGAGAAGACGCTGGAGGCACGGCGCCGGGTACGGGGAGCGGATCACCCGGAGACGCTGCGCACGGCGACCGGACTGGCCGTCGAGCTGGCGGATGCAGGTCGGGTGGAGGAGGCGCTGGCCCTGGAGGAGGAAACCCTGGGGGTGCAGCGTCGGGTGCTGGGTGTGGAGCATCCGGACACGCTGGTCACCGCGTCGAACCTGGCGGTCCGTCTGGCGGGTGTGGGTCGGGTGGAGGAGGCGCTCGCGCTGTGTGAGGAGACGTTGGGGGTGCGGCGTCGGGTGTTGGGTGCGGAGCATCCGGACACGCTGGCCACGGCGTCGAACCTGGCGAACCGGCTGGCGGATGTGGGTCGGCTGGAGGAGGCGGTGACCCTGTGCGAGGAGACGGTGGGGGTGCAGCGTCGGGTGCTGGGTCCGGAGCATCCGGACACGCTGCGTACGGCGTCGAACCTGGCGGTCCGTCTGGCGGGTGTGGGCCGGGTGGAGGAGGCGCTTGCCCTGGGAGAGGAGACATTGGGGGTGCAGCGTCGGGTGCTGGGTGCGGAGCATCCGGGCACGCTGCTCACGGCGTCGAACCTGGCGAATCGGCTTGCGGATGTGGGTCGGGTGGAGGAGGCGCTCGCCCTGTGTGAGGAGACGTTGGGAGTGCGGCGTCGGGTGTTGGGTGTGGAGCATCCGGACACGCTGCGCACGGCGAACAATCTGGCTGTGTCCCTGCGGGATGCGGGCCGGGTGGAGGAGGCGCTCGCCCTGGGAGAGGAGACGTTGGAGGTGCGGCGTCGGGTGTTGGGTGAGGATGACGTTGAGACCCGTCGTACAGCCCGCTGGCTGGAGGAGCTGCGAAGGGAGCGGGGAGAGTAGGGCACGGGTGATTGCGACCGGTACCGCGTCCTTCCTGTCTACCAGCGCATCCCCAAAGCGGTGAGGGCGGCATTTCCTTCGGGGCTGAGATTGCGGGCCCGCCGTCAGGTGTTGTCCCGACCCGAGTTAGATCTCCTCGCCGTTGACGGTCTCGATGTGTTTGCGGGCGGGTTGCAAGTGTTCTTCGCGGGCGTGGAACTGGCGGGCGGTGGCGAGGTTGGCGGCCCACCGCTCATCCTGAGACCGCCGCGCCGGCACCCTCGGCACGCCCTCGGTCTCGGGGTGCACTCCGAGCATCTTCAGCAGGTACTGCTGAGCGGGTACGAGCCGCTCCCACCCGGCTACCTGCCCGGCGATCCACATTCCGAGGTCTTCGCCTTGGACGATGACGTCTCCCGGTCCGGCCGGAAGCGTCCCGCCCGCCTTCATGTGTCGGACAGCTCCCCGGCATACGAGACGCCGTTCTCCCCGTTCGCGCAGCGTACGGCGTTCTCCCGCGCCCACTTGGCCGCCGCCCACTGGTTTTTGAGCCACCAGGGCCACTCCGTCCCACACCACGGAGGTACTGGGCAAGAGGTGGCCGTGGACGGCGGCGTAGTCGCGGGCGATGGATGTGCCGAGGCACGTTAGTTGTCACTGGTGGAGACGAATAACCTGGCACAAGGGCCGGGCCGAAGCAGCCTGGTTGTCACCTGAGAGGCAGGCTGCTTGTCACGGACGCTCGATCAGCAGCAGTCCTGTCAACCAGGGCGAGGCGTAACGTGCGACGGACTCGATGGGATGCTGGGCGAGCAAAACACGGCATGTGAGCCTGCACGCGCCGCGTTGATCGCCGGTGGGACCTTCGTTGTGTGGGTTGCTCTGGTTCCTGATAGCCAACTCGCGCGCAATTACCGGGCTCGACTGCGCCGAACTCAAAAGCGCGGATAGCCGACGCTGGTGCTCGCCGCCACCGTCGAACTTGTCCAGGCGGCACAAGGGCCCGTTCATGCTCTTCCTCAACGCTGACGCCACCGCCTGTTGGCGTGCACCGGAGTGGCCAGGGCCGCGTCCCCGGTAGCGCCAGACCCAGACGCGAAGTGACAAAGAGGCCGCCTTGGTGACAACTGTCATGCCTCGGTTCAGCAACCTGGGCGGCTGCTGTCCGGGCGTGAAGGGGGGGTGACGTCGTCAACTCGGAGGGAGCCGTGGTCGTAGCCTTCGGTTCGCGGCCCCTCGCGGCTCGGGCGGGGGCTTCGTCTCCGCGGGGCCGCACCGGGTGGAGGTGGTCGAGGAGAATGCGGAAGTCGTTCGGATGCACGACTCGGGTCCCGAGTTCGCGTGCTCGTTCAGCCTTGCCGACGTCCGCTGTCCCGTCTCGGACGTGAAGCGCGACCGTCGGCGACATCCATCCGGGGGCCTTCCGTCACGGGAGGACTGCGTCTCGACTCAGCCTTGCTCCTTCGACGCGTTGCCCTCGATGGCTTGGACGACCTGCTTCGCTGTCGCCTTGGCCGAGCCCGGGTTCTGGCCGGTGACGAGGTTGCCGTCGGTCACGACGTAGGAGACGAACGGCAGTGTCGCCTTCTCGTAGAGCGCGCCGCGCTGCTTGGCCATCTCCTCGGCGTTGTAGGGGACCAGTCTGTCGACGCGGGCGAGGACCTCCTCGGTCCAGGCGAATCCCGTCATCTTGCGGCCGGCGATGAGGTAGGAGCCGTCGGAGAGCCGGGTGTTGAGCAGGCCGCAGTAGCCATGGCAGACCGCGGAGACGATGCCGCCGCGCTCGTAGATCTCGCGGGTGATGCGCTGCAGGCCCTCGCTGTCGGGGAAGTCGTACATCACCGCGTGACCGCCGGTGAAGTAGATCGCGTCGTAATCGGAGGGGTCGATCTGGTCCGGGCTCGCCGTGTTCTCGAGCATCGCCATCTTCCTGGGGTCGGCGCGCCAGGTCTTGGCGGTCTTGTCGTAGTTGGGGAACTTCAGCGCACGCGGTTCGAGAGGCACCGCGCCGCCGGCTGGGCTGACGAGCGTCTGCTCGTAGCCGTGTTCCTCGAAGACGTGCCAGGCGTGCGTGAGCTCGGAGAGCCACAGGCCGGTGGTGTGGGAGGGGTCGTCGTAGTGGCCGACGTTGGTGACGACGTTGAGGATGCGCTTGGACATGACTGATCTTCCTTCATGCGGACCGGGCCGGCGAGGTGGCGGGCCGTCGTAGCCGGTGGTCTGTCAGCGGACGCCCAGGGCACGCAGGGTCTTGAACGCCCGGGTCAGGACCCGCGCCCACTGCTCGTGCTCGACTCTGCCGGGCGGGGTGAAGCCCTGGAGGCGCTGGTGGGCGACGGTCTGGGCTTCGGTGTACTTCAGCAGCCCGTCGCCGCCGTGACGACGGCCGAGGCCTGAGTCGCCCATGCCGCCCATGGGGGCGTCGATGCTGCCCCAGGCGGCGGCGAACGCCTCGTTGACGTTGACGGTGCCGGCGTGCAGCCGTGCCGCGACTTTGCGCGCCTCGGCGCCGTTGCGGCCCCAGACGCTGCCGTTGAGGCCGTACGGCGTGGCGTTGGCCATCGCCACCGCCTCGTCGACCGACCGGTAGCGGTAGATCGACGCCACGGGGCCGAACGTCTCGTGGTCGAACAGAGTCATCTCCGGGGTCACATCTGCCAGGATCGTCGGCTCGTAAAACAGTGGTCCGAGGTCGGGTCGGGCCTTGCCTCCGGCCAGCACGGTCGCGCCTTTCGCCACCGCGTCATCGACGTGCGAGCTGACGGTCTTGAGCTGCGAGGGGGTGGTGAGCGAGCCCATGTCCATCGAGAAGTCGTAGGCCGCACCCAGGCGCATGGCCCGGACGCGTTCGACGAACGCGGTGACGAACGCGTCGTGGATCTCATCGGCGACGTAGAGCCGCTCGATGGACACGCACAGCTGCCCGGCCGAGGGGAAACAAGCGGCGACCGCGCCGGCGGCCGCCTTCTCGACATCGGCGTCGGCGAGGACGACCATGGCGTTCTTGCCGCCGAGCTCCAGGGACGCGCCGATCAGCCGTTCACCCGCGTTGCGCGCGATCTGGCGCCCACTGGCAGTGGAGCCGGTGAACATCATGTAGTCCCCGCCGGCCATGAGCGCGTCTCCGATGGAACTGCCACGGCCGATCACCATCTGCCAGACGTCGGTCGGCAGTCCGGCCTCGCGCATCAGGGCCAGCGCCCACAGCGCGGTCAGCGCGGTCTGGGTGTCGGGCTTCTGTACGACGGCGTTGCCGGCCATCAGGGCCGGGATGGCGTCGCCTGCGGCCATGCTGAGTGGGTAGTTCCAGGGCGAGATGACGGTGACGACGCCCTTGGGGTGGCGCAGCTCGGTGGTGTGGGTCAGCACAGGGATCGCGCCTTTGCGGCGCTTGGGTGACAGCAGCCGCTGTGCGCTGCGCGCGTAATAGCGGGCGGTGATCGCGATGTCGCTGACCTCGAGGAACGCGTCGCGACGGGTCTTGCCGCTCTCGGCCTGCATCAGGTCGAGGGCTTCCTCCTGCCGCTGGAGGACGAGGTCGTGGAAGCGCAACATGATGCGCTTGCGGTCGGCCACCGGGGTGGCGGCCCAGCCGGCCTGGGCGGCGCGTGCCCGGGCGAAGGCATCCTCGACGTCGCCGGGGGTGGAGACCGGCAGGTCCGCGAGGGATGCGCCGGTGTACGGCGAGGTTGTGGTGACCCGCTGGGCGGGAGCACCGGCGGCCACCAGAGCGGCCAGACGGGCGAGTCGGGCAGGGGTCAGCGATGTCGGGAGGGCGGCCGCGACGCGCGTGGTGGTCATGTCGCCCTCAGCTCCTGTCCTGGATGGAGGTGGGTACCGGCATGTGCAGTGCCAGCTGGCCCTCGGTGGTGACGTCGAGCTGGATCGTCCGGTTCGGCTTCAGCGAGCGCAGGTCGTCGCTCATCCGGCCCTCGCCGAGCTGCAGGTCCAGGCCGCGGGGGAAGCGCGTGGTGCCCGAGGAGAGCATGTTGATCTGGCTGGTCGTGGAGTGCCAGGCGCCGTCGATCGTGGTGTAGGAGGTCAGGGTTGAGACGTGTGCGCCGGTGGGCCGGGCGGTCTGCTTCGGGGTGGGCGCCGACAGGGCGAGGTCGAGGCCGCCGTGGTCGTTGGCGACCCTGGTGGAGGTGCGCTTGGTGTCGATGTCGACATCGAGCTCGGTGACCCACTTGGGGAACCCGTAGCCGTCGTGGCCGCGCACCTGCGCGATCTCGGTGTTGACCGGGAGCGAGAGGACGTAGGAGTGCAGGGAGTCGTTCTTGAGTCCGGTGACCAGGTCGAGCAGGCCCAGCGCACCGTGCCGTGCCGGTTTCACGGCGATGCCGACGGCGGCCTCGGTATAGAAGTCGATGTCGCACACGTCGTACCGAAAGGCCATCACGGAGACGATCCCGAGCCCCGGGGCGATCTCGAGCGGGTCCAGCTCCTGGGGCAGGCGGGCCCGGATCGCCTTGGTCGGCGCGAGCATCGTGAGCCGGGTCGTGGAGATGCGGTAGTAGAAGTTCGGCGTCAGTGTGGGCCCGATGCGGGAGTCCACGCGGCTCTTCGGTATCCGGCGGAAGAAGTCGGTGCTGCTGACCCGCGGGTCCCGCTCGACCTCGTCGAGGTCGGTGTCCATGCGGAACCGGTCATAGAGGCCGCCTTGGGGGACGGTGACGAGACGCCCTCCGAGATCGACCTCTACGGTCCGGTCGGTCAGCTTGCCGTTCGGTGTCATGGACTCTCTCCTCCGATGTGAGCGGCGCTAACATCGAGGATTACACGGCATGTGAGCACCGTCAACAATGGAAGGTGTGAGGCGCGCGACGCGCGAGCGGCGCGCGTCAGGGGCGCACCGACGTGATGGCGAGGAAGGTGCTGCGCACCCGGTCGGCGATTTCCTCGCTCGACGCGGCCGGTAGCTTGCCGTCGAGATACAGGCAGGCCAGCCCGTGGGCGAGCCCCCAGCCGGCCGTCGCCAGGGCTGAGGCGTCCGCGTCGGGGAAGACGCGATCGAGTGCGTCGGCCAGCAGCTGGTGCAGGGCGTCGGCGGCCTTGACTCGCTCGTCGTCGGCGTCATCGCACGGCTTGCCGAACATCACATGAAAGAGAGCCGGGCGTCGCAACGCGAAGGCGACGTAGGCGACGGCGAACTCGGCCAGGTCCGGGAGCGAGGCGGGCAGGCCGCGCCCGCCGTCCAGGTCGGCCAGCAGGTCCCGGAATCCCTCGACGGCCAGCGCCGACTCCAGGGCGTCGCGGTCCTTGAAGTGGCGATACGGCGCGGTCGGCGACACGCCGGCCTGTCGCGCGACGGCGCGCAGTGAGAAGGGCTCGCCGCCCTCCAGCATCTCCATTGCGGTCGACAGGAGTGCCGCCCGCAGATCGCCGTGGTGGTAGCCGCTCTTCTCTGATGTTGACATTGCTTACTTGCCCTCCTATGGTGTGTTAGCACTGTAAACATAGTGCAGGAACGGGCCGGCATGCCGCCTCAGCGGCCGACCGCCGTGCGCGGTCGACCAGGGGATCACCACACCGGCCCTCGTCATCAGCCTGGCGACGACATGTTGTCGCCGGTCGGTGCCGTCGACGACCTCGTTCGTCGCCTCCTCTGGTCCACCTCGGTGACACACCGGCACCACCCCAGCGACCAGGTGCCCGAAGGCTCGACCCGCGACCACGTCGGCTGGGTCCGCACCTCCGTCACGGTGGTCGACCGCATCGTCACGTGGTGGCACGGCACTCCTCGCAGTTGAGCTGCCGTCGGCACCCGCACCATCCCCGTCAAGGAGACCCCATGCAGACCGTTCTCGGCGCCGGCGGGCCGATCGCCGACGAGCTCGTGAACGAGCTCCACCGCAACCACACCAAGGAGATCCGCCTCGTCAGCCGCAGGCCGGTGAGGGTGAACGACACCGACGAGCTCGTGGCCGCGGACCTCACCGACGCCGACGCCACCAGCCGTGCCGTCGCGGGCAGCGACATCGCCTACCTCACCGTCGGCCTGCCCCTGGACTCGGAGCTGTGGGAGCGACAGTTCCCCGTCATGATGCGCAACGTCATCGACGCCTGCGCCGAACACGGCACGAAGCTCGTCTTCTTCGACAACACCTACATGTATCCCGGAACGCCGACGCCCCAGACCGAGTCGACAGCATTCGCGCCGGGCGGACGCAAGGGACGGGTCCGCGGACAGATCGCCACCATGCTGCTCGAGGCCATGCGGGCCGGACGGGTCGAAGCCCTGATCGGCCGCGCGCCCGAGTTCTACGGCCCCGGCCGGACGACGAGCTACACGAACTCGTTGGTGTTCGACCGGATCAAGGCAGGCAAGCGGCCGTTCGTCCCGGTCGACGCCCATGCCAGGCGGTCCCTGATCTGGACCCCCGACGCGAGCCGCGCTCTCGCCCTGCTCGGCAACACACCGGATGCCTACGGCCAGACGTGGCACCTGCCGGTCGCCCCGGACCGGCAGTCCTACGCCCAGCTCATCGGGATCGCCGGCGAGGTCACCGGCCGCAAGATCGGCTACACGGTGCTGCCGATGCTCGCTTTCCGTCTCGGGCGCCGCTTCGTCAAGCCGCTCGACGAGATGTTCGAGCTGCTCGCCCGCTACCGTGACGACAACATCTTCGACAGCTCGAAGTTCGCGGCCCGCTTTCCCGACTTCCCGGTCACGGGCTATCGGGAGGGAGTGGAGCGGATCCTCGCCGGCTGAGCCGTCGACAGATCCTCCTGTCGGCCGGCTCGTGCCGCGATTCCGAATCGGCTCCGGTACTCCGAGGATGCTGTCGAGGGTCCCCACTTCGCGGTCCTCGCATCCGCGGGGCGGACGACGGGGGAAGCTGTAGACGTACGGTCTCGTCCGGCGCACCCCGGTGCGCCCCGGCACCAGGAGGAGCGACGACTACCCCGAAACACGACGGCGGGTCCGGGCCGTTCGGCCCGCTGAGGGCACTCGATCCGCTCAGGGCGCTCGGGGCAGGCGCCCGCGCGCGACTGGGCGGCGGGCTCTTCGCCCGGGTCGCCGGCCCCGACGGCCCGCGCAACCGGGCCCTGATCCACCAGACCCCCGGCCCTCGCTGGTTCGCGCCGGACCGGCCGGTGCGGCGGGTGCACGGCGACGCGTCGATGTTCATCGGCGGGCTCTCCGCCCTGCTCCTGCAGTCCCTTCACCCGCGGGCGATGGCGGCGGTGGCCGCCCACTCCGGCTTCCGGGGGGACCCCTGGGGCCGCCTCCAGCGCACCAGCACCTTCCTGGCGACGACGACGTACGGCACGGCCGCGCACGCGGAGACCGCGTGCGCGCAGGTCCGGGCCGTGCACGAGCGGATCGCGGGCGTCACCCCCGACGGCGAGCCCTACCGGGCCTCCGACCCGCACCTGCTGTGCTGGGTACACATCGCCGAGGTCGACAGCTTCCTACGCGCCCACCAGCGCTACGGCGCGCACCCGCTGACGGCCGCGGAGTGCGACGGCTACGTCGAGGACATGGCCCGCATCGCGGAGGCGCTCGGGGTCCCCGACCCGCCGCGCACCCGGGACCAGCTCGCGCGTCGCCTCGACGCCTACCGTCCGGAACTGCGCTCCACCGCGCCGGCCCGGGAGGCGGCCCGCTTCCTGCTGCTCAATCCGCCGGTGCCGCTCGCCGCCCGGCTGCCGTACGGGGTGCTGGCCGCGAACGCGGTGTCCGCGCTGCCCGGCTGGGCCGCCGACGAGCTGCGGCTGCCTCGGCTGCCGGTGGTGGACGGGCTGTGCGTGCGGCCGCTCGGCTCGGTTATGACCGCGGCGATCCGCTGGGCGATGGCCCCGGCCCGTTCCGCCGTGACGGCCCCGTCGGACGCGGCCTGACGGGCGGGGCGCACGGTGTCGAGTCCGGCCTCGGCCGCGTAGCCGCGCAGCTGGTCGGGGCGCAGGGCGCGCCTCGGTGGCAAATCAGTAGGTCGTCCGGTTCCCAGGAGCGGCCCTGGAGGGCCGCCGCCTCGACGGCCTCGGCGGCGAGCTGGGCACGAGGGTGGGCGTCGGCTGAGCGGCAGGTGGTGCCAGACGTAGCGGACATCGGTGAGTCGCCGAGTACGGCGACTGCGAACGCCTCTGCTGCGGCCTTGCGGAACCCGCCCTCCGCGCCCTGCTCGGTGACCGGTGACCGGGGCGTGGCGAGGGCCGCGGTCGGGGCGACGGGGACTACCAGGTCGACGATGGTCTCCGGGTGTCTGGCGGGCCTTGGACGGGGGACGACCTCGGACGAATCGACGGGATTCACGAGCGATGGCTGCGTGGGATGAACAGGCAAACCGGAGGTCCCGATTACCGGGACGAGTGGTATGGCGAGCAGTGCGGCGGGTGTCGGTTCTGGGTCGCGCTGAGCGGCGAGTTGGGGCAGCACTGGGGAGCCTGCACCCATGCTGGGGCGAGGTGTGACGGGCAGGCGCGATTCGAGCATGCCGGCTGCGCGACATTCTTGATCCGCTCTGACGCCTCGTTTGCTGACGACGGTGGCTGGACGGCCTGGTCACGGCTGAAGGCCGGAGAGCGGAGGCGCACCTACCGGGTCAGGTGCCGCAGTTCGTGCTCGTACAGCTCGGCCGGGTCGAGTCCCATGCCGGTGAACTGGCCTGCCAGTTCCAGGGAGAGGATGCCGTGCAGGCGGGTCCAGAAGAGCAGGGCGCTGCCCAGGGCGGCCGGGGGTGCCGGGTGGTCGGCTGCCCACCCGCGGTGCTCGGCGAGGTGGGCCTCCAAGCGGGAGTCGTCCGCAGTGCCGGCGAGGGTGCCGCTGGCCTGGGCGGCGTCGAGGAGGGCGTCCATGATCTCGGAGGCGATCGTGGTGATGTCGTCGGGGGCGTGGTAGCCGGGGACGGGTGTGCCGTAGATGAGGAAGTAGCGCTGGGGGTCGTCCAGGGCCCAGGCGCGCAGGGCGTGTCCCAGTCCGGCCAGGTCCGCGCCGGAGTCGGCGGTGGCCTGGATGGTGTCGGCGAGGCTGCGGTAGGCGTCGCGGATCAGCTCGGTGATCAGATCGTCCCGACTGGCGAAGTACCGGTAAAGCGCGGGGCCGCTCATACCCATCTGTTTGGCGATGGCGTTCAGGGACAACCCCGGCGCCCCGGCGGCGGTGATCTGTTCCCAGGCGTGCTGCTTGATCTCGGCGCGTAGCTGGGCGCGGTAGCGCTCACGTGGGGCCTCTTTGCCCGCGATGGCCATGTGCTCGTCCCTTCTCAGTCGTGTTCGCCGGCTCCCGTGGGCCGGGTGAGCCGCTGCTCGCACGCTCTGAGTTAGACCCTATTACGAACGCGCTTGACTGTCACTGTGCGATGGAGTTATAACTTCTAACGAACGCGTCAGCCACTAACGAAGCTGGTGGAGTCGATGGAGGTCGCCATGAGCGCCGCAGAAATGATCGAGGTCGTGCTGCCGGGCAAGGTCGAGCCGGAGGGACTGCAGGTGCGGCTGGGTGCCGTCCCGAGTGCCGGGCCGGGGCAGGTCGTCGTCCGCATGGAGGCGACCGGTGTCTCCTTCGCGGAGCAGCAGATGCGCCGCGGCCGCTACTACGACCAGCCGCCCTTCCCCTTCGTCCCCGGCTACGACATGGTCGGCACCGTGCTGGCGGCCGGGGACGGGGTCGGCGCCGGTCTCGTCGGTACCCGGGTGGCCGCGCTGCTGAAGGTGGGCGGCTGGGCCAGCCACGTCGTCCTCGACGCCACCGACGTGGTGCCGGTCCCGGACGGGATCGGCGCGGCGGAGGCGGAGACCGTGGTCATCAACGGCATCACGGCCTGGCAGATGCTGCACCGCAAGGCCCGCATCCGCGCCGGGCGGACCGTCCTGGTGCACGGCGCCAACGGGGGAGTCGGCTCGGTCCTGGTCCAACTCGCCCAAGCCGCCGGGGCCGATGTGATCGGCACTGCCTCCGCGCGTCACCACGCCGCTCTGCGGGAGCGGGGGGTGAGCCCGATCGACTACCGCACCGAGGACATCCCCGCCCGCGTCCGCGAGCTCGCCCCGCGCGGCGTGGACGCCGTCTTCGACCACGTCGGCGGCCGCGGCATCGTCGACTCCTGGCGCCTGCTCGCGCCTGGCGGCACCCTCGTCTCCTACGGCACCGCCTCCACCCGCGACGACGAGGGCTCCAAGCAGTGGCCCGTCCTCAAGCTGCTCGGCCGGATCTGGCTGTGGAACGCCCTGCCCAACCGCCGCCGCGCCTACTTCTTCAACGTTTGGGCCGGCCGGGCCCTGAACCGCGGCCGTTTCCAGGCCCGGCTGCGCGCCGACCTCAGCGAGGTCTTCGAAGCGCTCCGGCGCGGTGAGATCACCGCTCAGATCGCCGCCGAACTGCCCCTCGCCCAGGCTGCCGAGGCGATGCGACTGGCCGAGTCCGGCACCGTCGCCGGAAAGGTCGTCCTGCGCGCCTGACGCACCACGCGGAAGCCGACACACATCCGTCCCCCGGCGCTCGCAGCGTTCACACGCCCACCGCGCTGTCCCTCAGCCCCGAAGGCGACGACTACAGCGGGTCCCTGCCCGCGCAGGACGTGCGCGACGCCACCCATCGCCACCTGACCACCCGCGCCCCGCCGACACCCGGTACCACCTGCGCTGACTGACACCCCAGCCCTACCGGCACCCACCGATACCACCCGCCCCCGCAGTGACACCGGCCGGCCGACCGTCGCGCAACCCGACCCCTGACCCCCCATCCCCATCGCCCCACCGCACCCGACGCCACGCCAACCGAGAGGAAGCCACCGCCATGTTCACCATTGACGCCGACGCCCCCGTCATCGTCCGCCTGACCGCCGTGATCGACGCCCCGCTGGAGCGCGTCTGGGCTCTGCACACCGACATCGACGCCTGGGCCGACTGGAACACCGACGTCGACCAGGCCCGGCTCGACGGCCCGCTGCTGCCCGGGAACTCCTTCCACTGGAAGACCCACGGCATGGACATCACCTCCACGATCCGTGAGGTCGTCCCCGGCCGGCGCCTGGTCTGGGGCGGCCCGGCAGGCGGCATCGACGGCGTCCACGTGTGGACCTTCGAGCAGACAGGCAGTCAGGTCACCGTCCGCACCGAGGAGTCATGGAGCGGCGCCCCCGTCGACGCCGCCCCCCAGCAGCTCGGTCAGGCCCTGGAACAGTCCCTGACCGCCTGGCTCGCGTGCCTGAAGATCCGCGCCGAGCAGGCCGGCTGACCCCCACGGCCTCAACCCGCCACCTTCCGCCTTCGGCGCCCCGTAACCACACGCACTCCCATGCCGGGCCCGGTCCCCTGCCCGGCAGGCAACCACCACCACAAGTGATGAAAGGTCCCCGACCATGCGCATCCTCACCGCGACGAAGTTCGCCGCCGCCACCGCCGGCGCTGTCCTCCTCGCCACCGGCACCGCCCACGCCCTCAACGACGACAAGCCCACCGCCGCCACCACCAGCGCGGCCGGCGCCGCCACTCACACCGCCGCCGCCACCATCGCGGCCGACGCCGCCACTCACACCGACGACGTGCAGATCGACGCCGGCGCCCCGGTCATCACCCGCGACAGCATCCTCATCCACGCCCCCCTGCACACTGTCTGGAAGATCCAGACCGACGTCGAGAACTGGCCCACCTGGCAGCCCGACGTCGACGTCGTCGTCAAGGACACCCCCGGACGCCTGCGTCCCGGCTCCGTCTTCCGCTGGACCACCGAGGGACTGAACATCACCTCCACCGTCAAGCAGGTCGACTACGGCAAGCGCCTGGCCTGGGGCGGCCCCGCCCAGGGCATCACCGCCATCCACGTATGGACCTTCACCCCGACCACCGACGGTGTCCTCGTCCACACCGAGGAATCCTGGACCGGCGACCCCGTCACCGCCCACCAGGCCACCCTGCAGACCGCCCTGGACAACTCCCTCCACAACTGGGTCAACAACCTCAAGCACCAGGCAGAAAGCCAGGTTGGCAAGTAGCCCTCCCACACTTCCGCAGCACAAGCCGCTCCGGAAGCGCCCTCCCAAGCCCTCGTCCTCGCGTGCCCAGCCGTAAACAGAGATGGGGCTCATGGCAGCCCGCCAGTCGCGGACCGCCGGTCGAGCGGTGGGCGGGCCCGCCGAAGTGATGCCCGGACCCGCAGGCAGCGACGACGCCCCCCTCTACGGGCCTGCAACGAGAGGCCGCGGTGGGGCAGGGGAAATGACGTAAGGCCCGTACCGTCGTCGGCGCCCCCGAGGGCTTCCGGTTCTACGACCTCCGTCACACCGGACACACGCTCTCGCGCCCGCTCGGGCGCCACCCGCAAGGACACGAGGGTCCCCGCCGGCCAGTCCTCGGAGGGGAAGACTGCGCTGATCTATCAGCACTCCGCCGACGACCGACAACAGGAAGTCGCAGCCGGTCTCGACGCGACCGTACGCAAGGCGCGGGTGCACGCGCAGGAAGCTGCGACCGTGCCAGAACCGAAGACTCCCGCCCCCGACGCGAGGGCGCCAAGCTGAAGCGCCTGGTCAAGCGCGGCCTCCTCGTCGAAGCCGAGCCTGAAAGCGGACGAAGTCCAGCAGAACCTGACACGGCTACTTGGGTGGGCCAGAACGAAGTAGCCGTCCTCGATCGACATGCCGGCGCCATAGGCACCGCCCCGGCCGGGGACATCGTCATCGTGGCCCTGTTGTACGACGGTGTCGTGCCGGCCGTTGCCCAGTACGGAGACGCACTCGCGGGCAAGGTCATCGTCGACATCAGCAATCCCTTCAACTCCACGTTCGACGGTCTGGCCCACCATGAGGAGACCTCGATCGCGCAGGAAGCCGCCAAGCTGCCCCGGCCGGCGCCAGCGTGGTGAAGGCGTTCAACACCGTCTTCCGCCATGTCCTGGAGAAGGGCCGGCCCGACGTCTTCATCGCCGGCGGGCGACAGCGCGCAGGCGAAGGCAGGTGTGGGGGCGTTCGTCGAGAGCCTCGGGCTGCGCCCGCTGGACGTCGGCGGCCTGAAAATGGCGCACTGGCTGGAAGGAGCGGGCGTGGTCACAGTAGGCCTCGCCAACCACGGGGTGGGGGAAGTTGGACTTCGCCCTCAGCATCACCGAACTTCCCGTCTGAGCAAACGGTTGATTGCGCCTTCTAAGAGCGGCCACCGATCGGGGGACGGAGCCGGCGTGAGGCCGAGGGTGCAACGGACAGGGCTCCCGTGCTGTTGAGGGAGGTGTTCGAAGGCTCAACTCGGCGTGCCGTGCACCAGCACGTAGGTGGTGAGCCCGCGACGAGGGCCCGCCGCGGCCGGCGAGGGTCCGAGCCCAGTGGCCAGTGCCATGCCCCCACCGCGAGTCCCAGCCCGCGTAATGCCGTCCGCGTGGAACTCCCGTGACCACACACAGCAGGGCATGAGCTCCTAGTCGATGTCGGAGCCGATCGACATGCTCCAAGACCGCGAGGGGGCGAGATCATCTGCCGGGATCGGTCCGCGCCTGGAGCGACGTGGCCCGCACCGCCGCTCCGGACGCGATCCTGGTCGTTGTCGACGGCGATCACTCGGGGCACCGGCACCCCACGACGAGCAGCCCGATCCGCAACAGGGCGCGCAGGACCGTGCGTTCGTGCAGTTGGTGATCAACCCTTCCTTGGATGCTCAGGAGAAATGACAGCGCCACCCGCGGCGACTCCCTGTGATCTACGTCTCGTCATCCTCATGCAGCAGATGCCGGGACGGCACCGTCTAGGTGGGTTGTAAGGAAGGAGACGTTCATGGATGGTGCCGACCCGGCGCCGCCTCACCAGCGGGCCGATTGCCCGGAAGTGGCGTTCGAGGACTTCGTCGCGCGCAGGTCGGCGGCGCTGTTCCGCGGGGCCTACGTTCTGACTGGCAGCCGTGAGGCCGCCGAGGACCTGGTTCAAGAGACTCTGGAGCGCGCGTGCCGTCGCTGGCGGAAGGTCGCGGCAACCGAGTCCCCTGAAGCCTATGTGCGGCGGATCATGGTGAATCTGGCCAACGACCGCTGGCGCCGATTCCGGCGTTCCCCTCGGCTGGAGGTCATGGACGAGGCTTCAGCTGCGGACGAGTACGCCCGCTTGGACAGCCGGGACCAGCTCGTTCGCGCGCTGCTCCAGCTACCGATGGGCATGCGCACGGTCGTCGTACTGCGGTACTTCCACGACATGCCGGACACCGAGATAGCCGCAGATCTCGGGATCTCTGCCACCACGGTGCGTTCCCAGCTCGCCCGGGGCTTGGACAAGCTGCGCGCTCAGCTTCCCAGTCCTGGCCTGCAGCTGACCGAGGAGGTCGCCCCATGACCCGTCACTCCGCGCGAGCTCTCCACGACGCCAACCTGACACCCTTCGAACAGAACCTGGTAGATGCCTTGACCGATGTCGCGAACACCCCCGACGCTCCTCAGTTCGACGCTGTGAACATCAAGCGCCGTGTCCGGCGCAGGCGCTCGGCCGTCACGGGCCTGGTCCTGGGTACGGTCCTGATCGGTGGCGGCGCTACCGCGCTCGCTCTCACCGGTTTGTCGGCCGGTTCGAGCCCTAGCCATGCATCGAAGGTGGGCGTGGCCGCGACCCCGTCCCCGAGCCCGTCCGGGATCCCGGACGATGCCCCCACGTCGTGGCAGGAGCCCGCCGCAGCGCTCCGCGGTCAGGGGAGCAAGGTCTGGGCCGACACCGGCCGCCGCACCGGAGCCGGGCACTTCCCGCTGCCTGCCCAGCCCCATGCGGGCACCGTCTGGACCAGCATCGAGTGCCAAGGCAGCGGCAAGGTCACCGTCGTCGTCGGCCCGTCCAGTTATACCGAGTCCTGCTCGGCCGGTGCTTCGGGCACGCTCAATGCCGATCATCTGCCTTTCTCGACTCCAGCCACCCACTTCGAGGTCACCGGCGACGCGGGCGTCACCTGGGCCGTCGCTGTCGGGTGGAGTCGTACCGCTCCCAGCCACTGACCGCGTTCGCCCTCGCGCCTGAAGGTTCGCGGCAGCACCCCGCAGCAGGTTGTAGAAGCCGTCCAGGGCTGTAGAAGCCGGGCAGCCATCCTCGCCGAGATCGACACATATCTCGCCGGCCTCGTGAGGGAGCGGGATCTGTGGCCCGGCGAAAGCCTGTCGGCCCCGGCTCATCGCCCGGGCGACGAAGTCCCAGGTCATGCTGCATGCGATCGTCGCTGACGACAAAGGCTCGACGTTGCTGGCCACTCACCCGCGAGCGGTCGGCAAAGGCGTTCGGATCGTCGACGAAGAGCACTGGGACGGTTTGCCAGACGGCAAAACCGCCGAGTCGCCACCAGCGACTTCGTGCCTCCGCCTCGCCACGAAGCGCCCCGTGGCGAGGGTGGCCGAGTCGGGTGCGGCGGCGGTCAGGGGCGAGGACATCGAGGTGCCCGGGCTCGAGACGTCGGTCGAGGAGTCGGGGGAGTCAGCCACCGGGCCGGTGGAGGCTTCGTAGTCGGTGCGGTGGCCCCAGGTCTTGCTGCTTGCCGCTCGCCGCTCGCCGCTTGCCGACTTGCAACCGGTGGCTTTGCCGTCGGGGGTGATGTTCGATGTCCCGGCGTTCACCAGCTCGCCCATGGCGTCGTAGGTGAAGCACTGGATGTCCCAGGTAGTGCCGGAAGCGTCGTTCAGGCTTCGGGCGTTGGAGGTGATGGTGCCGGAGGCGTCTTCTTCCATTTACCCGCACCGGCCAACTCGCCCGAACCAGCCTCTCGTTCGAATCCCACCGACCACACGGACGGTTAGAGGACAGCCAGTTGCCGCTGTTGGCGGATGCACACGGCGCCCGGATGCTCCCGTGGGCGATGAAGCTTGGGCGGCCCTTGGGAAGAGCTTGGTTGTTCATGACGGGCTCTGACGAGGACTCTGTGACGGTCGCGTGATCAAGCACTCCGATGCGCGACAGCAATGGGGGCGGGAGCGTCGCGCACGTGCGAGTCGATGGCGAAACCGCCGCCACCGCAGGGGATTTGACCACATCCACGAGCGCAAAGGACGATCATGGTCAGGCGAAGACACCCATCCGGCTTCCGCTTCCGGCTCGCTCCTTCGCTCAGAGCCCTGCTGCTGGCCCTCACTCTGGCCGGCGGCTCGGTGTTCGTCTCGTCGGGCCCGGCGTCGGCCGCCAGCTGCAAAGGAGCGGAGTGCACCGGCCAGAACCCGGCGACGATGGGTTGCGACAGCGACGCCCGGCTCCTGGAAGAGATCGACGAGACGGACCATTCCCTGCGGTTCTACTACTCGGGCACCTGTGACGCCTCGTGGGCGTATGTGACAGTCGATCCGACGTCGGACATCATTCCGCAGGCCGCCAACATCTTCTACGTCCCCCAACTTGGCGGCAGCGAGGCGTCGTTGTCCGCCGGATACGTGAACCAGGACGACGTGGCCAAGGCGACGCCCATGGTGGGCGGCGACGCGATGGCGAAGGGATGCTCCGCCGATGACGGCCCGGGATTCGACCCGGCTCCGGAGACCTGGAAGCAGCAAGGGACAGCGGGGGAGTGCACCCAATGGCACTGACGAGGATTTCACGCACCGAACGCACCGCACGCACCGACCGCACCGCACGCACCCGCCGGACCGCCAGGACCGCCGTGCTGTCCTGCGCGGCACTGGCCGCGGGTCTGCTACCCGCCTCGGGAGTGACCGCGGCCGCCGCGACACCGGCGCCCGCGACGCGCAGCGACGGCAGACTGTTCACCTCGCCCGACCGGGCGCTCGGCGACGGCTGGCGGACGTCCTCCGACCGGGCGGTCGTCGGGACCGGCGACTCCGCGGGCTTCCACATCCTGGTGGCCGACGAGTCGCAGTCCTTCCGCTACCGGGAGGTGGCCGACCTCACCGAGGAGGGGATGGACGGCATCGGCCCGTGGACCGGATACGTCTGCACCACCGGCTCCGGCCGGTACGCGGCCGCCGTCTACGCCCCGTCCATGGCGGCCAACAAGCCCGCCCTGATGCAGCACGGCGCTTTCGCCGCCGTGGTGGATCTCGCGACCGGACGGGTCACCCGGTCGGTCACCGGTGTGCAGCTCGCCTACTTCTCCCCGGGCTGCGGACAGAGCGACACCGTCACTTTCACCCGCAGCGCCGTCGGTGACACGGCGCACGGGTCCACCGAACTCTTCGACGTCGATGCCGCGACCGGTAGAACGGTCCAACACGCCACGGTCAAGGGTCAGTTCACCAATCCGCTGCCGACCGTCGGCGGCGACTTCGGCGTGCTGAACGGGCGGCTCGTCAAGGCCGCCGCCGACGGCACGACCAGCACGCTCACCAAGCTCCCGGGACGTCTGTTCGGGCTCGCTCCGAGTGCCGGCGGGGCCGTCGACGTGGCGGTCGTTTCGAACGGCAGGGACGAACTGCACCGCTGGAACGGCCGGAAGCTGACGAAACTGGGCACCGCGCCGCTCGGACAGCTCGGTCTCTTCCCGCGTCGCGGCGGCGACTTGGTCGCAGGCAAGGTGTCCGGCATCGACTCCGCCGACGCGCCCGGCCTGGTCAAGGAGGACGCCCCCGGCAAGCCTGTCGCCGCCTCCCGGCAGGGTCATCTGCTCACCACCTCGGTGGCTTCGGAGGAACTCAAGGGCATCACCTCGAAGATCGGCGCCACCGACGGAGAGGGCGCCGGGCTCATCGGCCTACAGGCCCTCGCCACCGCCAGCGACACCACGGCGACCACGCAGGTGACAACCGAGGCGACCGCCGCCGACACCACCGACGACACGGAGCCCGACGTCGACGGCCAGCCGGAGAAGGACGCCCTCGCGCAGTCCGGGATCACCCCGAGCGACCCCAACCCCCAGTCGCACTACTCCAACTGCCTGGTCAAGCGCAACAACGTCCATGCCCAGGCACTCCAGCCGAGCCCCAACATGGTCGAGTGGGCCGTAGACCAGGCCGTCCACGGCGACTTGAACATCACCCGGCCGTCGAACTATCTCGGCACCGGAAGCGCCGCTTACAACCCGCAGTCGCTGTTCCCGCGCGTCGCGCTCACCGGCGGCGGCACCGTCCCGGCCCAGGTCATGCTCGGCATCCTCGCCCAGGAGTCCAACTTCAAGCAGGCGTCCTGGCATTCGGTGCCCGGTGACGGCGGCAACCCGCTGCTCGGCGACTACTACGGCAACGGCGACAGCATCCACTATTACCCCAACGGCGGGGCCGCCGACTGCGGTTACGGCATCGCCCAGGTCACCACGGGCATGAACGAGGCCAAGCCGAACCCGTACGAGCCCACCGAGGCGTACGCCATCGCCACCGACTACGCGGCCAATATCGCCGCCGGTGTGCAGATCCTGAGTCAGACGTGGAACCAGCTCAAGAGCCAGGGCATGAACGTCAACACCGGCAACCCCGCCTACATCGAGAACTGGTTCATGGCGCTGTGGGGCTACAACAGTGGCGTCTACACCGACTCCTCGCAGAACGGCGGTCACACGGGTCTGGGCTGGTTCAACAACCCGGCCAACCCCGACTACCCGGCCGACCGTGCCCCGTTCCTGCGCGACTCGTACGACGACGCCTCCCACCCGGCGGACTGGCCGTACGAGGAAAAGATCATGGGCTGGATCGAGACCCCGCAGCTGACCTACAACAGCCAGCCGTCCTACGCGCTGCCCCAGTTTCCCACCGGCGGCACCAGCCCGGCCGGCAAGCTCAATCTGAACCTGAACTACCGCGCCTACTGCGACAGTTCCAACAACTGCGACCCCGGCGCCGCTTCCGGCAGCGACCCGTGCCCGGCCGAGAACGAGACCTGCTGGTTCCACGGCTCGGTCAACTGGGGCGCCGGCCAGGACAGCACCGACGGCTCCTCCGAGAACCTCGTCCACGCGCTCGGCAGCAGTGAGCCGGCGCTGAAGCGGCAGTACGACGCCGGCCCCTGCAACAACGCGCCCGCCGGTCTGCTCGTCGATGACCTGCCTGACCCCGACGACAACACTCAGGGCTGCACCGAATCACAGTCGGCCGAAGGGAAGTTCACCCTACAACTCGGGGACAACTTCACTTACGACCGCAGCGACGGCACCTGGCGCGCCACCGGCGACATTGCGCCGATCGACCTGCACCAACTCGGCGCCGGATACGACGGACACGCCTGGTTCACCCACGGCTACGCCGGCGGCACCGGCAGCGCCGCCAACTTGTGGCACAAGGTCACCGCGACCTGGACCCCGAACCCGTCGCTGATGTCCGAGTCCGGCACCACCGGTCTGCTCTACGACATCTTCGTCCACCTGCCCAACCACGGCGCCCAGGCCATCGTGCCGTACACCGTCCATGTCGGCATGAACACCGCCGGGGTGGCCGCCACCCGAACCTGCAGCGTCAACCAGGCCACCAGGAGCAACGGCAAGGACGTGTGGGTCGAACTCGGCACCGTGCGGATGTGGCAGGGCGGCAACCTCCAGGCCGACAACACCAGCCGCTCCGACTACACGGGCGACCTGGACGTCGCCTACGACGCTGTCGTTTTCTCCGCGACCACGACGGCCTCTGGCACAGGCATCTGCTTCCACGACGCGATGCCCTGACCGCCGCACACCACGGCACGGCGGTGCGCCTCACGGCCCGGAAACGGCCGGGCGCGTCGGCGCACCGCCTCTGGCACACCCGCCCTCGCAACGGAGCCCACGTCCATGAAGTTCCCCCACACCCTGGCGGCGGCGCTGGCCGTCTGCGCCCTCCTCACCGGCTGCTCCTCGCAAGCCGGCTCCGCACCGGGCTCCGCCTCCTCGACGTCACCCGGGCCGGGGGAGGGCGAGGTCACGCCCTCCGGCACGGCTGCGATCACCCCCTCGGCCACGGCCACCGCCGACCTCGACGACTGGCCCACCGAACCCGCGACCGCCGACAAGCTCCCCGCCGGCATTCACAGCACCGCCTTCGCGCAGGGGTACTCCGGCGCCGCCTTCCTGGCCCGGCTGACGAAGCGGTGGAACATCACGTTGAGCGCGAAGAAGAAGAACGACTTCAAGGCGAACGACGCCTGGCCCGCCGTGTGGATCTCCTCCGGCTCCACCCACCCCACGCCTGGCACGAAGGTGAGCATCGCCGTCGTGTGGAGCCTGGACGGCGACCTGGAGTCCCTCACCTGCACGGCCGACCGGAAGGCTCCCGGCCGCGCCGAGTTCCTGCGGCAGTGCGCCGAACTGGACCACCCGGGCGCACACCCGCAGGCGGCGGCGAGCTGGCTCCAGCGGACGACATCGGCCGTGGACAAGGTGTTTGCCCAGGCCAACAAGCCCGTCGGCAGTGCCCTCCACCGCTCCGGCCGGGCCGCGACCTACCTCCAGGAGTACGGCACGAGCGAGAACGCGGCGACGTACGCGCTCCGGATCTTCGGCACCGCCTGACAAGCCACCGAACACTGAACGCTTTCAGTGTGGCCGCTGATCGGACGAGGGGGCGGTGTGCGATCGGAGCGTGCAACGGACAGCGCTCCCGTGCCGTTGGCGGCGCGAAGGCCCACCACGAGGTCGTGGAAAACGTCCGCCGTCAGCGCGTCCAGGCGCGTCCATATACCAGATCCTCGACACCATCCAAGACCTGCTGAACTGCTGGACCGACACCTGCTTCACCTGCGTCATGGCGGTCACCGCCGGTCTGGTCGCGGGCGTCACACTGCTGGCGATGCGCGCGGCGGCGGCCAAGACAGCCCAGCAGGAAAGGTTCATCAACCCGGTGACCCTGGTGGAGCGTAGGGCGGGAGGTGCCGTGGGAGTAGTGGCCTGGCGTTGTGTGGCTTCCCGGGAGGTCGGGGATTCCGTCGGTGATTGGGCTGCTGGAACAGCGTGAGCTGGGTGCTCGCCGTCGCGTGGACGAGCTGGGGGAGGAGGCCGACCGTATCCAAGCCGAACTGGCCGCGGCGGGAATGGCAGAGTGGGCCGTCGCTGCGTAGGAGGCCAGGTGGGCGGCGGTGGGGAAGCTGGTCGTTGCCCAGGACGGTTGCGGTGGTGAGGGCCTCGCCCCAGTAGCGCCGGGCGCGGCCCCGCATGTCGGCGTACAGCTCGTGCGTGTACGTTGCCGGCGCCGCCCGTCGCAGCAGTCGGCTGGCCGCAAAACGGCCGTAGAGGAAGTCGCGCAGGGCCTTTCCCTTGGCGCCGAGCCAGTCCTTCAAGAGGCAGGCAAGTACGCCGAGCAGGAAGCCCTTTACCACCGACCGGCCAGGGCCCCACCGAGTCTCCCAACCCCCCTGTCGACTCTGAGTCGCCCAGGCCGCCCTGCCGCGACTGCGCGTGAGTCCTGCTTCACGACTTCGTCGAGAGCCGGGGCATCGGTCCTGCCTGCGCCGAGGTAGTCGTCCGAGTCGTGGATGGCCCGGCCAGAGAGGTAGTGCACCGTGGATCGTGAGCGAGGAGGAGCGCGACGACCAGGGCCTGCCGCTCAGTTCGCCGGGTGGCCCGGAGCGATGTCATGGGTGTCGCTTAATGTCAGTACGGGGGTGTGGCTGCCCATGACACCCTCCGTCGCCTCAGGGGCGAGCAGAAAACCGACGTGGTCGCCGCCGTCGATCCGGTTCTCCACGCGGCCGACGAACCAGGCGGGAGCCTCGTCCAAAACCGGTGGACCGCCCGGTCCCGCGTGCCACGGGACCTGGGTGAACTTGTCGGTGTGGTCGCCGGTCTCACCGCCGAAGAGCCGGGCCAACTGGTCCTGGCCGCGGCGCAGGAGATGGACCGCGAGTCGGTCGGTGTGCTCGGCCACACGGTAGGTCCGGTTGGCTTTGGACAGCCAGACCATGAACCGGGCGGGCTGAATCGAGCACTGCGAGGCGAATCCGACCAGACATCCGGCCTTTTCCCCGTCGGCCTGCGCGGTCACGACGTACATCGGGTAGTCGAGCAGATCGGTGAAAGGGTCGAGATCGGTCACGGTATTCGTCTCCCCGCTCAAGAGATCGGATATAGGTCAAGCATTCACCAGCTCCGTGCGCCACGCCCGTGGTACGAGCGGAGTTGATTTCTGGTTTCCAACGAGTCCACCAGCCCCATGGCAACGACTCGGGGCTCTAGAGGTGGTTGCCACACCTGACCCCTAGGCCTGCCGCCCAGCGCGGCCACCGGCGCCCGGCTTGCTTCCTGGATAAGAGGGCACTGAGGCATTCGACGCGGGAGTGAACCGGTGCACTCTACGAGGGCGTAGGCGGCGGGACGGCTGTCCCGTGGCTGGCTGGGGGCGTTGGTGTGTGTGGTTGTCGGAGGCTCGGGTGCCAAGGCCCGCGGCCGCTGGGGCGTGTGCGGGTCTTGGCCGCGGCCCGTTTTCTGGAGTAACTGGAGCAGCATGAGCAGCGATCACCGTCGGTTTCGTCTGATGGTGACGGGTGGCGGTACGGGCGGTCACACGTATCCGGCGCTGACGGCGGTGCGTACGCTTCAATCCCGTCTCGCGGCACAAGGCTCCGGGCTGGATGTGATGTGGGTGGGCGAGGTGGACAGCCTGGAGTTCAGAGTCGCGGCGGGGGAGGGGATCAGGTTCGCGTCGGTTGCGGTGGGCAAGATCCGCCGGTCGAAGAATCCCATCAAGCTGGTGTCTCCGGCGAACATTGCGGACATGAGCCGGGTGCCGCTTGGCGTGTTGCAGGCCCGGAAGGTGATCACCGGGTTCGGTCCGGATGTGGTGCTGGCGGCGGGCGGCTATGTGACGGTTCCGGGCGGTGTGGCGGCGACGCGGCTGTGCCGGGTTCCGTTGGTGGTGCATGAGGAGACGGTGCGGCTGGGTCTGGCGAATCGGACGCTGGCCGGGGCCGCGACCCGCATCGCGGTGTCCTCGCCGTCCACGCTGCCGCTGCTGCCCGAGAGTGTGCGTCCCGCAGCGGTGGTCACCGGTAACCCGGTGCGGCCTGAGGTCTTCACCGGCCAGGCGCACAAGCCCATCCATGCTCTGGGCCTGCAGGGCTTCGATGGGCGGCTGCCGACCGTGTACGTCACCGGCGGTGCGCAGGGTTCCCAGCAGGTCAACCATCCAGGGCGTTTCGTTCGGATCATCTGATCGCTGGCCCGGGTGTGCCGTTGACTGACGCGCAGTGGGCGCGGATTGAGCCGTTACTCCCGGACCGAACGCCGAGGCGGGGTGGCCGGTGGCGTGACCCCCCCGTGAGGTGATCGACGCCATCGCCTTCAAGTTCCAGACCGGAACCCAGTGGGTCCATCTCCCGGCGAAGTACGGCAACTGGAGAGGCGTCTACAACCGGCTGCGCGTGTGGGCCGTCGACGGTACTTGGGAGCGGGTGTTCACCGCGCTGACGGCCCAGGCCGACGCCGACGAAGACCTCAACTGGGCCGTCTCGGTGGACTCCACCATCGTGCGCGCTCACCAGCACGCGGCAGGAGCCCGAAAAAAAAGGGGCCCTGCCGGCGAACCGGACGATCACGCCATCGGCCGGTCCCCCGGCGGACTGACCACGAAGATCCACCTGGTGGCCGCCGGCCGCTGCCGCCCACTGGCGTTCGTCCTGACTGCAGGACAAGCAGGTGACGCCCCTGCTTTCGAGCGGGTCACGGCCCGCCTGCGAGTGCCCTGACAGCGTGGTCGGCTCGCACCACCCCGGAAGTCGTCCTGGCCGACAAGGAGTACTCCTCGCGTGCCATCCGCACACACCTGCGCAAGCGCGGGATCCGTGCGGTCTCCCCGTTCCGGCCGGTGAGCAGGCACACCGCCTCCGACGCGGCAGCCAGGGTGGCAGGCCGCCTGCCTTCGACCACGAGACCTACAAGCACCGCAACACCGTGGAGCGGTGCATCAACCGCCTCAAGCAGTGGCGCGGCATCGCCACCCAATACGAGAAGACAACCACGATCTACCTGGCCGGACTCCACGTCGCAGGAATCCTTTTTGTGGTCCGCACAGTGATCCAAACGAAAGTCCCTAGTCCTCACGCAATGTGACAGCCAGTCAGTCCACTCGGGACGACACACCGCTCTAGTTCGAAGTCCCCATAATGAGGCGGTCGTGTCGGGAGAGAGGACGGCGATGGGTGGAGGATCTCTGGATCGGGCTTGGTCAGGCGTGGAGCAGTGGCTTGGGGTGATGGCACCCGCGAGCTGGGCCGCGCTCCGGCCGCCCGCTGATCCCGCGGCGATCGCGAGGGCACAGGAGGAAACGGGGGCCGAGTTTCCCGACCAGCTGGTACGTCTCTTCGAACTGCATGACGGCGCCGACCACACCGAAGCGGGCGCCTTCTTCCCGGGCGAGGCACGGCTGCTCTCCGTCCAGGAGGCCACCGTGCTGACCAGAAGGCTGAGCGGTTCCATCGACAGCGACGAGGTTCTCGGGGTGTGGTGGCACCCGCAGTGGATTCCCTTCTCGGCCAACCACGACGGGGCCAGTTGCTGCTTCGTCGACGCTCGTCCCGGGCCCGGCTACGGGAAGGTGGGCTATTTCTTCATGGAGAGCGGCGGAGAGTGCGGGCGGTGGGATTCGCTCGCCTCTTTCACCGAGAACCTGGCCGACGCGGTCGAGAACGTCACGAAACTGCGCGGCTATGTGCCTTTCGTCAAGGACGACGCACTGTCCTGGGACTGAACGAATGGCGGGGGCTTCGAACCCTGCTGACGGCATGGATAACCAAGGAGAACCTCCGCAACCTCCTCGCGCGCGCCTGCACCGGCGCCGACCGCCATCAAGTCGGCCACGCCCGCTGGAAGTTCCTCACCTGGTGCGCTAACTCCGACATCCACGACGTGAGGCAACTCGCCGTCACCGTCGACCGCTGGTGGCCGGAGATCGAAGCGTTCATCGACACCGGGCACAGCAACGCCAGGAGCGAAGGCATCAACCGCGTGATCAAGCTCGTCGCGCGCAACGCGTTCGGCTTCCGCAATGCCGACAACCAACGACTACGGACACGCTACGTCACCACACGCCGAGCCCGCGGACACCTCCGCACCGCTCAACTTCGAAGACCCGGAAAAGGTCGACGGTTCCGCGGGGATCGTCTACATCGCATTCGTCGTGGACGTGTTCTCCCGAGCGATCGTGGGCTGGTCCGCCGCCACCAGCAACCGGGCCAAGGCGGATGTGCGCCCTAGAGGGCGAACACCGGCGCAAACTCCGCGACTTCGTGGAGGTCGACCGCACCACCATGAGCAGCGAGCGCCTGGCCGTGAAACTGATCGAGTACGCCAGGCTGTTCCAGTACGAAGCCCAGCCCGTCGGCCGCCGCCGAACCGCGACCACCGGCCCGGCGTGGCTGCGCTGGTATCCCGTCTTTCCTCGCGTGCCGTTCGTCCTCACCGGTGCTTCCCGAGCAAGGCTGGCGGACCGCATCAGTGATCTGCAGGCCATGACCGCCCAACACCCGCTCGTCGCCGCCCTCGCCAGGGAGGTACCACTGGGCGCCACCGTTCTCGAGGACATCGAAAAGCACGGCCCGACCGCACAGGTATGGGTCCCCGCTGGCTGACCGCAGGCGACCCCCGCCCCTGGACCAGCCTGTGATCAGATCGACCGGGTACGCAGGCGAACTCCTCGCCGTAACCGGAGTAGTTGAGATGCCGAGCAGCCCAGAACCCTCTCCTGACACCTGCTCAAGTGGCGAGAGTTCGGAGGGTCGCGAAGGACTGCCGAGCACCGCGGTCCGGGCCGCGACGAGGGCCGGGCACGTGCCCCAGCCCGGACACGGCGAAACTCGACAGAAACGCGACCCCTTGTCAGGGTCATGCCCCTCTTCTACAGTCCCGAATACGGCGACTGTGGGAGCGCTCCCACAAGGAGGCGTGCTCCAGCGCTCACCCCCTCACCCCCCTCACTCCAAGAGGGGTCCCACACGAACGTCACGGCGCCCCGTCCCGAAGAAGGCGGACCCCCATGCAGCTTCTTTCGATCCACCGCTCGCCCGCCCGAAAGCGCATTGCTGTGTTGCTGGCAGCACTTTGCTGTGCCGCGTTTCCCGTCGTGGCCGCAACCGCCCAGCCGCCCATGGCGAGCGCCGCCGCCACTGAGGTCCTGGGCAACGCGACCCACTTCGACGGGCTCGGGAGCCCCTACGGCGGCTGTGGTCTGCCGCAGCGCGAACTGGACAGCCAGGACTTCGTGGCGCTCAACGTGTTCAACACACCCGGCGACTACTCGGGCTCCTACCCGCGCCCGGTGCCGGACTCAAAGGCATCGATCAAGGGTGCCTTCGACAACGGCCGCAACTGCGGCCGCTGGGTCAAGGTCACCATCGGGGATTACTGCACCGGCACCAACGACGGCGCCCCTGGCCAGCCCTTCTGCCGCAACGGCTCCTGGGTGGCCGACAAGTACAACGGCGCCACCCTGACCATGCTCGTCGCGGACAGCTGTGCCGATGCCAACGCCTGGTGCCGGGACGACCCGAACCACCTCGACCTGGCGACCGATTCCCTCAACCGCTTCCGGATCGGCGGCACCCCCGTGGGGGCGATGTACCCGGACCGCTGGAACAACCGTCATGTGTCCTGGAGCTTCGTCCCGGCTCCGGACTACAGCGGCGACATCCGTATCGGCTTCCTCAGGGGAGCCCAGCGGTACTGGCCCGCCATCGCCGTCTCCCATTTGCCCAACGGCGTCCACGGCATCCAGTACCTGGCGAACGGCACTTGGACCGACGCCACCATGAACAGCGACATGGGGCAGTCCTATGTCATCGGCGCGACGGCCTCCGGCGGAAGCGACTTCACCATACGGATCCGCGACGCCGCCGACGCCTGGCTGGGCGGCGGCCGTACGTACTCCTTCTCGCTGCCGTCGGGCTGCGCGGGAGGCTGCGCGCAGGACTACACCGCCGTCCCCTACGCCACTGACACCTCTGGAGGGACACCGTCTCCCACTCCCGCGCCGAGCCCCTCCGGCGACACCGCCTGCACGGCGCAGTGGAAGCTGACCGGCTCATGGCAGGGCGGGTACCAGGCTGACGTCACGGTCACCAACACCGGGTCCCGGCCGATCACCGGCTGGTCGGTACACCACACCCTGCCGGGCGGTGTGACCGTGGCGAACCGCTGGAACGCGGTGGTGGATCCGTCCCGTCCCGCCACCACCGTGCACAACGCCTCCTACAACGGCTCCCTCGCGCCAGGCGCATCGACGACCTGGGGGATGACGCTCAGCGGCGACGACCGAGACCTCGGCACACCCCTCTGCACCGCGTCCTGACTCCCGTCGAGAGAGTGATCATGGCCATGACTTCATTACGCGTGCGCCGCCACCGGCTGCCTCTGTGGGCATTGGTGCTGACGGTGGTGGCGGTTGCCCTTCCCGCCATCGCGACGTCGCACGCACAGGGCGCAGTGACGGGCTGCACGGTCACGTACACCACCAACGAGTGGTCCGGCGGCTTCACCGCCCAGATCCGCGTCACGAATCTCGGCGCCACCCTGAACGGCTGGCGGCTGGAATGGGCCTACGGCGGCGACCAGCAGGTCACGTCCGCCTGGAACGCGCAGGTCACCCAGTCGGGCAGCGCGGTGACCGCCGTGAACGCCGCGCACAATGCCGCGCTCGCCACCGGCGGGTCCGTGGACTTCGGCCTCCAGGGCACCTGGCGCACCGCGGACCCCGCCCCCACCGCCTTCGCCCTCAACGGCGCTCCGTGCGGCGGAACCACGACTCCCACGCCGACTACGACGCCGACGCCGACTCCGACGGCCACGGCTCCGGCCGAATGCGCCGGGGCCGGGGCGACGATCTGCTCCGACTTCGAGGACCAGAGCGGCACCGTACCCTCGGGCGACTGGCAGACCACGGCACCTGACTGCCAGGGAACGGGGAGGGTCAGCGTCGACACGTCCGTCGCCTACAGCGGCACCAGGTCGCTGCGCGTCGACGGCGGCGCCGGCTACTGCAACCACGTCTTCGCAGCCTCCACCCGCGATCTGTCCTCCGTCGGGCCTGTGGTGTACGTGCGGATGCGGGTCCGGCACACCACCGCCCTGCCCCTCAACCACGTCACCTTCGTGTCCATGCCGGACGCCTCCCAGGGCGGTAAGGCGCTGCGCGTCGGCGGGCAGAACGGCGCGCTGCAGTGGAACCGTGAGAGCGACGACGCGACGTTGCCGGAACAGAGCCCGGCGGGTGTCTCGCTCAGCACCCCGCTGGCGACCGGCCGGTGGCTGTGCCTGCGGTACCAGATCGACACCACTACCCAGTCCATGCGCACCTGGGTCGACGACCAGGAGATCGCCGGACTGCACGTGGACGGGGTGCCGACCCAGAACGTCGACGGACAGTGGCTCGCCCGCAGGACCCCTCCCCGCCCCACCGGCCTGCGCCTGGGCTGGGAGAGCTACGGCACCGGAGACGACACTCTCTGGTTCGACGACGTGGCCCTGGGCTCCTCACCCATCGGCTGCTGACGCCCGCATGCAACGTGCCGGGCCGACAGGACCTGAACGCGCGACAGTTGTCGATTCCTCGATCCGTACGGCGCGCAGCACCCGCTGGTGGACCGGTCAACTGCCAGCCCTCGGGCTGGGCCCCTGGCTCACCCGTCCGTCAATCAGATGGGTAACGAGCTCATCGATCCCTTACGCAACAAGGAGATCAAGTGAAACGTCGTGACACCTTGATAGCCACCGGCGCCGCCGGTGCACTGATCCTGGGTGGCCTTGCCCTCGCCACCCTGCCCGCATCGGCAGCCGCCACCGGCTGCTCGGTCGCGTACAAGGTGCAGAGCGAATGGCCGGGAGGGTTCACCGCGGACCTGACCATCACCAATCTCGGCTCCCCCGTGCGAGGGTGGACCGCGACCTTCGACTTCCCGAACTCCGACCAGAAGGTCACCAACGGCTGGAGTGCCACCTGGACACAGTCCGGAACCCACGTCTCCGCCACCAACCTCGACTGGAACGGGACGCTGGACACGGGCGGGTCGGCGTCCATCGGGTTCAACGGCGCGTGGAAGGGCGCCAATCCGCAACCCGCGTCGGTTGCGCTCAACGGCGTGACCTGCACCGGCTCGGTGACATCCCCGACCCCCAGCCCCACCACCACTCCGACCGCCGGTCCCAGCGGTCCCGCCCCGGAGCTGAAGGTCTCCGGCAACAAGATCGTCACCGCGAGCGGCAAGCCGTACCGGCTGCTGGGCGTGGACCGCTCCAGCGGTGAATACGCTTGTGTTCAGGGCAAGGGACAGTGGGACGGCGGCCCGGTCGACCAGGCTTCCGTCGACGCGATGAAGACCTGGAACATCCACGCGGTACGTGTGCCGTTGAACGAGGAATGCTGGCTCGGCCTCAACGGCTCGCCCAAGGGGACCGCTTACCAGCAGGGCGTCAAAGATTACGTCGACCTGCTGGTCGCCAATGGCATCACCCCGATCCTCGACCTGCACTGGACGCGGGGCGCCTATACCAACGGGCCGGACTGGCACTGCAAGGACGCCACCGCGACCTGCCAGAAACCCATGCCGGACGCGCAGTACGCCCCCCAGTTCTGGACCGGTGTCGCAGGCGCCTTCAAGGGCAATGACGCCGTCGTCCTCGATCTGTTCAACGAGCCGTACCCGGAGATCGCCGCCGACTGGGACAAGACCGTCGGCTGGCAGTGCTGGCGCGACGGCGGCACCTGCACGGGCCTTCCGTACGAGACGGCCGGCATGCAGGACCTGGTCGACGCGGTCCGGGCCACCGGCGCGACCAACGTCCTCATGCTGGGTGGCCTTGAGTGGGCCAATGACATGCGCGAGTGGCTGACGCACATGCCGAACGACCCGCTGAACAACATCGCGGCGTCATGGCATTCGTACAGCTTCAACGCCTGTGCGACAGTGTCCTGCTGGGACAGCCAGGTCGCCCCGCTCGCACAACAAGTTCCGGTCGTCATCGGTGAGTTCGGCCAGGACAACTGCGGCTTCGACTACATGCAGCAGTTGGTGGACTGGGCCGACGCGCACAACATGAGTTATCTCGCGTGGACCTGGAACCCCTGGGGCTGCAGCAGTGGTGGCGTGCTCATCAAGGACTGGGCGGGCACCCCGGAACCCGGCGTCGGAGAGGGCCTGAAGGCCCACCTGATCAGCCAAGACCCCTACTCGACCCCATAACCCAGTGCCCAGGTTCTCACCCGGGTCACCAACGACGAACCGGCCGATGCGGAAATCGTGCTGGCCCCCTCCCAGCCCACCGGCACCACCAGGTCTCACTGCGCGGACGAGACGCTGGAACTGCTGGAGCCCAAGGTGAGGGAGGCGTTCCACCATCCTGCAGAGTCCCGACTGTCGCAGAGGAAGGATTCTCTGGGCGATTGGGGCTCATGGCCGGTTGCTCGGCGGTTTCCGTTTGACTGCTGCTGGGCTTCCAGCTGAACGGTTCAGGCAGGCTCTGGCCCGGAGGCGTTCTGGTCACCGCTCGGCCCAGGGGCGGGGGTTCGCCTCCGGCTAGTGGTACCCATACTGGTGCGGTCGGGCCGTGTTGTTCGATGTCTTCCAGGATGGCCGCTCCCAGGGGGACTTCGCGGGCGAGGGCGGCGACGAGCGGGTGTTGGGCGGTCATGGCCTGCGGGTCACTGATGCGGTCCGCCAGCCTTGCTCGGGAAACACCGGTGAGGACGAACGGCACGCGAGGAAAGACGGGATACCAGCGCAGCCATGCCGGGCCGGTGGTGGCGGTTCGGCGGCAGTGGGCTTCGTACTGGAACAGCCTGGCGTACTCGATCAGTTTCACGGCCAAGCGTTCGCTGCTCATGGTGGTGCGGTCGACCTCGACGAAGGCGCGCAGTTTGCGCCGATGTTCGCACTCGATGGTCATGTAGTGCAGGACCTTCCAGCTGATGATGTGTCCGTGCCGCGCGGAGCGGGCCGAGGTGTCGTAAGGCGAGACGACCGCCCTCGACGACGGCGGCAGACCCGCCCCACCCTCCTTCGCGGCGGTGCGCCGGCGCAGCTGTCCCGCGGCGTCACGGTGATAGTTCTGCTGGCAAGAATCCTGGTCACGGGCTTGGTGGGGTTCTTCCCCAGGCGCACCGGCCGGCCGTAGCGCAGCCCCCAGCCCTCGTCGACCAGCTCGTCCAGCAGATGAGGCGAGATACCCGCGACTCTCAACCCCTCTCCCTGAGGCCCATGTTCTCTCCCCCTCGGATGGAGGGTGCAGGGGCGTAACACGGCGGCACCGGTCGTGCCGTGCCACGCCTCTGCGTCGATGTTCGTTCCGGCTCCAGGCGGGCGAGCAGCGATTCGCAGGTGCTCGAATCGCGGGGGACGGAGGGGCAGGCTACGTTGTGCCGCCGACGGGCTGCCCCGGTTGCCGCAGTTCTCCTTCTTCTCCGTCCAGTAGCCGCAGGCCGGTGTGCGTCACCGAGTGCCGCACGTACTGTCCGTCGCGCCGACTCGCCAGCAGTCCCCCGTCCCGGAGGACGCCGAGCTGGTAGCTGGCGCTTGGAAGGGCGATGCCCACGGCCGTCGCCACCTCCGAGGTGGTCCGGGAACCGCGGCGGGCCACCTCGCTGAGGACCGAGGCCCTGGTACGGCCCAGGAGACGGTCCAGGCCGTTGTCGTTCAGGGCGATCGAGTCGAGCGGCCGTTCGCCGACCGGGTAGACCAGGACCGGGCCCAGGGCGGGATCGGCGAGGGCGGTGGGCCTGCGCCAGCAGAAGTAGGACGGGACCAGAAGCAGTCCGCGCCCCTCCAGACGAAGGTCGCGGTGGGTTGGATACTCCACTTCCAGGACGGGCGCCCGCCACCGGGCCAGCGGACGCAGGCTCTCCAGCAGGGCCAGGACACCGCCGTCCAGGAGGATGCGGGAGCGCATGTCGACTTCGTCACGGACGGCTCTGCGGATATGGGCCGAGCGCGGTTCGAGCAATGTCCTGGCGGAGATCTCCAGGGCCTTCACCAGGGAGCGCATGCCGTTGGCGCCGGGTCGGCCGAGCGCCGTGGTCCACGGCGGGAGGGGACGCGCGACAGCGAGCCTCTCCAACTCGTGCCGCAGCCGACCGACGGGAGTGGCGCGGATCTCCTCGAAGGCCGCGGGAAGCCCTCCCTCCAGGACGGACGGGGTGAGGAAGTCGGGGATGTACCCGACGGGCGGGACGAGTGTTCGCAGCGTGTGCAGGGCATGGCCGGCCGCCGGATCCGTGGTGACCCGTTCCCGGACGGAGCGGCGCCAGGCCCCGAACTCCAACGGGCCCTGCTGGGTGACCAGCCGGCAGGCGGCGCAGATCAGTTCCCACATCGGATCGGGTCGGCGTGCGAGGCGGATGTTCTGTAAGTCGTGCGCGGTGAAGTGGATGCGGAGCATACGGCCTCATTCTCGAACGGTGGGGGGTCGGCCGGGGGTTGGGCCGGACGGCCGGGAACATCGGCCGGATCCTGACACCCGGCGCGGGCAGCGCTGGTGAAGCCCGGCGTGCGGTCCGCCTCGGACCGCACGCCGGGCTGCTTCCGCACCATCGTGCTGGCCCACCGCGCCGGCGAACAGCTCACGCATCGTTCACTTGTGACCGGTTTCGCTGCTCGCGACCGCCGTCGGCGGGGATGTCACCGGCCGCTGTCGGCGTCGTCCTGTCCGGCGAGGCCGTTGAGGAGCTGCTCGACATGCTCGGCCTCCAGGTCACGTCCCTGTCGCCGGTACAAGTCACGTGCCTCCCGCCACACCGCGCGAGCCTGGTCGTGGTGGCCGAGTGCGGCATGGGGATGGCCGAGCCGGCCGAGCGTGTCGGCGGCCTCGTAGGTGTTGTCGAGGTCGCGGTACAGGCCGATGGCCTGGCGATAGTGCTCGACGGCGGCGTGGTGGCGGCCGCTGTGGTGGTCGATGTAGCCGAGACTGTCCAGGGTCTGCGCCTGGCCGTTCACGTCCTGGTGGTCGAGGTAGAGGGCCAGGGCGGCTTGGCAGTGTTCGCGGCCGGTGTCGTGTCGGCCCAGGCGCGCGGCGTACCAGCCCACCGCATTGAGCGCGTTGGCTTCGGCGATCGGTTGGTCGAGCCCGCGGTAGAGGTCCAGCGCCCGCCTGGCGTGCTCAAGAGCCCGCCGGTCGTCCGGCCAGATCGACGCGAGCGTGTAGTGCGCCTGTGCCTGGAGGGCGCGGTCGTTCTGCTGCTGGCTCAGGTCGAGCGCCCGGTGGAGGGCCTCTATCGCCTCCTCGTGATGGCCGAGTACGACGTGGGCACGGCCCAGGAGCCGCTGGGTGATGATCTGGGCGCCCGGGTCGGGCAGCCGGGCCGCGGAGTCGGCCGCGATCCGCCACACCGCGAGCTGGTCGTGGCGGTGTCCTCGCCGGTAGTGGAAGTCGTACAACGTCCAGGCCAGTTGCCAGGCCGTGCGGTGTTCCGCGGCCGCCACGGCGGCGCCCTGGGCGGCGAGCAGATTGCGGTGCTCGCCCTCGAACCAGTCCATGGCCGCGGGGATGTCCGCCAGTGCCTGAGGGTGGCAACCGGGGGGCGGCGGAGCGAGCTCGACGGGGGTGCGATGGGAGTCCAGCAACCGGGCGGCGGCGTACGCGGTGTGGAGGTAGAAGCCGAGCACCCGCCGCAGTGCCGCCCCGCGCGTACCGGCGGGCAGGTGGTGCGCGGTGGTGGCGTAACGGCGGATCAGGTCGTGCATGCGGTAGCGGCCCCCGGCGTCCTGGGCGATGAGCGATGTCTGCTCAAGCCGGCGCAGCAGGGCCCGGGTCCGGCGTCGGCCCAGGCCCGTGAGGCTGCCGGCGGCGGCCAGAGCGATGTCCGGACCGGGGGCGACAGCGAGCAGCCCGAAGACCTCGGCCTCCGCACCGGTCAACGCGCGGTGGGAGCACGAGAGCACCGCGGGCAGGCTGGCGGCGGGGTCGGCGTCGTCGAGCACGTCGAGCGTGTCCTCGCGCAGTTCGTCGGCGAGGTCGGCCAGCGGCAGGTGCGGGTCGGTGTGGGCACGGCCCGCGATGATGCTCAAGGCCAGCGGGAACCCGCCGCACAGGCGCACCAGTTCGTCCACCGCCGCCGCTTCGGCGTCGATGCGTGCGGGACCCAAGCGGGCGGCGAGCAGTTCCCGGGCCTCGGTGTCGGTGAGCATGTCGAGGGACACGTGATGCGCGCCGTGTCCGGTGATCAGGCCCGGCAGCCGGTTGCGGCTGCTGACCAGCACGGTGCTGCTGTCACCACCGGGCAGCAGCGGGGTGATCTGGGCGCTGTCGGCGGCGTTGTCGAGTACCAGCAGCATCCGCCGATCCGCCACCAGGCTGCGGAACAACGCCGCCTGCGCGTGCGCGGCGATGGGCACGCGGTCCGGCTCGACGCCCAACGCGTCGAGGAATCCGCGGACCGCCACGGCCGGGTCCATCGGATCGCTGTCGGGGCTGAAACCCCGCAGATCGACGAAGAGTTGCCCGTCGGGGAACCGGTGGGCGTTGCGGTGCGCCCAGTGCAACGCGAGCCAGGACTTGCCCACCCCGCCCGCCCCGGCGATCGCGCAGACGGCCACCGGGGCCGCCGGACCGGAACGCGGCCCCTGCTGGGCGTCGGCCCGCGGGCCCAAGGCGGCGTCGAGCCGCGCCAGTTCGTGGTCGCGGCCGACGAACGGCGCCGGTGGGGCGGGTAGTTGGCGCGGCACCGGGACCACGGGGGGCTCGCTCACGCCCGCCGCGGCCAGCAGGTCGTCCTGTTCGGCCGGCCGCAGGCCGAGCTCGGCGGCCACTCTGCGCAGCGACGCGAGCTGCGGGTTGCGGCGCTTGCCGGTCTCCATGCCGCGGATCGTGCTGACCGAGACACCGGAACGCTCGGCCAGAGCCTCCTGGGTCAGCCCCGCGCGCAGCCTGAACCGCCGTACGGACGCGCCGAAGTGATCTTCCATAAGGCCCTTCCTACCAGGGCGAACGGGCACCGGTGAACGGTTCGGCGGGAGCGGCCGCCGCAGCGGCAGCCGACCGGCGCTGCCCGGACGGAGCGAGCGTCACACCGGTTTCGACGCTCGTTGAAACGTTTGTGAGATCAGGGCGGCGGACCTCAGCCTGAAGCGGCAGTCAATCGCACGGGGGCGACATCGCTCCCGCGGGGTCTCCCTCTCCGCGGGACGGTTGGTCGGGGCCGCGTTTCCGCTGTTCTCGACCGGTTCGATGCGCGCCGCCGTCCAACGGAGGAGGTCATGATGGAAAGCTACTCCCTGGAGAAGAAGCCGGCGTTCTTCCGCACTACTTCGGTGGCGATGTTCTTCGAGTCCGAGGCTGTGGAGACCGAGGTCGTCCTCGGCTCGCTCGCCGAGGACATCGACGTCGACGCGGAACTCGACGCCCTGCTCGGCGCCGAGGCCTGACCGGACCGCTGACGGGCACGCCGGGCGGACCCGCGCCTGCCCGCCGGCGATCCGTGAAGTGATCACGCGGGGGCGGCGGCAGGCCCGCCGTCCCCGCATCCCGGTACGGCACAGAGGGCTGCGCATTGTCCACTGACAAGAGCACGACTCCCTTCTGCGGGCTACCTTTTGCGGACCCGCGGAGCGTTCCGGCCGGCACGGTGGCCGCCGTCGCCGGTGTCGGCCATTCCCTGGGAAGCCCCCATCGCGGCGCGGAGCACGGACCGTTCTTCCTTCGTACCGTCTCGAAGGAGTACACCTGGTCGGCCGCGTCGGCCCGTGTGGTCGACCTCCGCCACGGCGCGGGAGCGTTCGACGGCGTCGTCGACGTGGGCGACCTGGCCACCGCCGAGACCACCCTGACCGGCGTGCTGGAGGCGACCCGGGCGTTCGTCGCCGGGCTCCCGCCGCGCGTGCTGCCGTGCGTGATCGGTGGCGACCACACCGTGACCCTCCCGGTCGTCTCGGCCCTCGCCGCACGACGTACCCGACCCTTTACCGTGATCCAGTTCGACCACCACCTGGACCTGCAGATCTGGGAGGGCGCTCCCGCGCACCCCGGGGAACGCGATCCGGTCTTCCACACCAACGTCATGTCCCACGTGTCCGACGTGCTCGGCCCGGGACGCCTGCTCCAGGTCGGGGTCTTCCCCTTCGCCACCGTGGAGGACGACAGCGCGCCCGCCTTGCCCGGGTTCCTGCGCTCCATCGGCCGCCAGGTGCCGGTGTCGGCTCCCGAGATCGACGACGCGGCGGCCTTCCGAGAGGTGGTCGGCCGGGGCGGGGACGTCTACGTCAGCGTCGACCTGGACGTGCTGGACGCGGCCGAGATGTCGTCGACCGGGTACCCCGCGACGGTTGGGCTGAGCCTGCGCCGTCTGCTGCGGCTGATCGACCTCGCCCTCGCGGACAACCGGCTCGTCGGATACGACGTCGTGGAGTTCGCCGCGGACCGGGCGGACCGGTCCCCGAAGACACTCGCCGACGCACAACGCGCCGCACTCGTCTTCGTCCACCTGCTGAGCTGGGCCGCCCGGCAGAAGGACGCCCGGACGGATCTCTGACACCGCGCACTCCCGAAGCCGCACGTACCGAAGCCTTCCCACGGGGGGACCATGCTCACCAGTGAAACGCGTACCCGAAACGCCTTCCAGGAGACGATGACCGGTCTCACGTTCTCGCCGCTCCAGGAGAGCGACCTCTTCTCACGGGCGTGTGTGGAGCAGTACCGGACCGCCGACCTCTCCCGCCACGCCTACCGCTTCGCGCAGGTCTTCGAGCCTGACGTGCTGCGCGAGGTGGCCCTGCTCGACGGCATCGCCTACGACGACCTGGCTGACCTGCGCCACCGTCCCTCGGAGGCGACCGCCCGGCTCGGTGAACTGGCTGACGGCGTCGGCGACCTGCCGGTGGTGGCGGCGGTCAACGTGGCGGCCGCCTTGATCAGCGTCTCCCGCTTCGGCCCCGCCGCCTGGGTCCTGGACCGGACCGAGCCGCGGACCACAACACCGCGCGACTCCTTCGAGGTGGCCATGCTGCGCTTCGTGGTGGCCAACCGGCTGGGCGACGGCCCCGCCATCTCCCGGGCCTTCCACACGATGCGCCGGGCCGTCGAGTCCGGCACCTTGCCTGCGGACCGTACCCTCGACGCCTGCGCACAGGCCGTCGTCTGGTACATGAAACGCCGCGACCTGCCGACCGCGGACTTCCTCTGGTACTTGGCGACCGGCCGCGAACTCGCCAGGCGCCCGCGGGACCTGGGCGCCGGTTCCCTGTCGGCGTGGTACCGCGCCCTCGCCATGGTGCCCGCGGCCCGCGGCAAGGCCCGGCTGACGCGTCGCTACATGGAGTTCACCCGCGAGACCGCCGCGCTCTCCCTGGCAGGGCGGCCGCGTGCCTACGAGGCCCACTTCCTCAAGACGTACCACGAGTCCACGCTGAAGGAGCACATGTACGTCACCCGGGACGCGGACCGTGCCGAGGAGGCGGGCCTCGACCTCATCGCGCTGGACCCGGCCTGGTCCCCGAGCTACGGCGAACTCGCCGATGCCTACGCCCACTTCGACCGGATCGCGGACGCGGCCGCGCTGTACGAGAAAGCCGTCGCGACCGGACCGCCGTACTACGGGCACCACCTTCTGCGGGCGGCCCAGACCAGGGAGCGCCTCGGCGACGACGTACGAGCCCTGGAGCACTACCGGCGCCTGGCCGACCTCGTGTCCCGCGACGACAAGGTACTGCGACAGGGACTGGCCGTCGCGCTGCGCACCGGCGACCCTTCTGCCGATCGCTTCCGGACGCTGCTCGACCGGCTCGAAACCCCGGCGGGCGAGGCGACATGAAGCACACCGAACTGTCCGTCAGGAACTACACGGGCTTCGCCACCACGATCTTCCTCACCGGCCTGGTCTCGGTCGGCTTCGGAGCGATCGACATCCTGCTGATCTCCCCCAAGGGCCTGACCCAGGTGGCGGCGGTCGGCCTCGGTGACGTCGTCAACGCGGGCATGACCGCACTGCTGGCCATCGGCGTCGTCGACACCTTCAGCAGCCGGCTGGCGATCGCCGAGGGCAGCGGACACCTCGCCCGGCGGCTGCCGGAGCTGACCGGGGCCCTGCTCGTCCTCCTCCTGGTGGCCCAGTCACTGGCGGTGCTGCTGTCGTCCGCTGTGCAGCCTGGCCTGCTCCTGGCCGGGCAGGACCAGCAACTGACCCACCTGGCCGCGGACTTCGTGATCGTGCGCAGTTGCAGCATGGGTTTCACGATCCTCTACGCGGCCCTGAACGAGGCCCTCAAGATCTGCGGGCTGAAGAACAGGTCCCTGCTGCTCCTGGTGGTCGGCTTCGCCACGAACGCCGTTCTCGACTGGGCTTTCCTCTACACGCCGCTGTCCGGGTGGTTCCCGTCCCCGGTGGTCGCGGTCGCGACGGCGACCACCGGCTCCCAGTTCCTGATCGCCTGTTTCGCCCTGCGCATCTTCCTGCGCCGGATGCGGGCCCGCGGTGAGCGGTTCACCCGCCCCGAACGTGCCACGGTCGTCGCCGAGGCACGCTCGATGGCGCGCAACGCGCCGGGCGTGGGCGTCCGGCACTTCAACGACTACGCCGGCACGATCACCGTCACGATGCTGCTGGGCACGCTGGGCGTGCAGGTCCTCGCGGCGGTCACGGTGGCCACCAAGATCTGGAGCCTGTTCTGCCGCATCCCGCAGGCCTGCGTGTCCGGCACCTTCGTGTACTACGGCTACCGGCTCGGCAAGACCGGCCCCGACCTACCGGCCACCGCCCGGACCCTGCCGAGCACCGCCCGCAGCCTGCTGCGTTACGCCGCGGTCCCCACGGCGGTCGGCGCGGTGACCGTGGCGCTGACCGCCCCCTGGCTGGTGCGGTTGTTCGCGAGTGCCGGCCAGGACGAACTGCTGACCCGGTCCCTCCTGCTCGCCTTCCTCCTCACGGTCCCCGCCTACCTGCTGGAGAACCATTACGGGGAGATCCTCTCCGTGCACCAGCGAGGAGCCCTGCTCGCCACCGCCTCGGCCGTCACCACGTACGCCCTCGCCATCCCGCTGGCCGCGGTCGGGGTGTTCGTCCTGGACTCCCCGTTCCTGGTGGTCGCCTCCGGCGTGCTCCCCTCGGCGGTGCTCGCCGCCGCCTTCCACAGGTCGCTGCGCAAGGACCACTGGACGCGGAGCGAGGTGGGTCGTGACACAGGTGTCGGCGTTCCGGCATGACCCGGTGAAGTCCGTCCTGCCCGGCGGCGAGCACGGAACCTTCCACTGGAGCAGGGAACCCGTGGTGTTCGGCCACCGCCGCCTCACCCACCACAACGAACGGCTGGGCCGCACGCTGCCCGTACCGGTCAGCGCGTCTCCCGCTGTGGTGCCGGGCATCGGGGTGCTGCTCGCCGCCGACGACGGCCGGGTGCGGTTCTACGGCCGGGGCCTGCGCAAGGTGTTCTGGGAGCGCCGCCTCGACAGCGGGGTGTACGCCTCGCTCGTGGTCGACCCCGTGCGGCGCCGGGTCGTTGTCGCAGCCACCAGTGGCCTGATCACCTGCCTCGACCTGCGCGGGAAGCTGGTGTGGGCCGCCCGTACCCGGCTTCCGGTGTATGCGACCCCGGTCGTGCTGCCGGCAGCCGACCTGCTCGTGGTGGCGGCCTTCCACGCGCGCTGCCTGGCCTTCCGCCTGTCCGACGGCGAACCCGTCTTCGACCGGGACCTGCCCGCACCCTGGCACGCGGCGGACGGCGGCACGGCGTCCTACCGGGACCCCTACGCCAGCCCGGCCGTCACCGACGACGGCACCGTCGTCCTTTGCTGCGGTCACCACGTGGTCGCCTTGTCCGGCGACGGTGAGGAGGTGTGGCGGTTCGCCGCGCAAGCCGACATCAAGGCCTCCCCGGTCGCCGTCCGGGCCACCGCTGAGATCGCGGTCTGCACCGTCGCCGGCGAGTGTCTGTTCCTCGACTCCCGCACCGGACGTCTGCGGCACACGGAGTTCCTGGGGGCCAAGATCACTGCGAGTCCGGCGCTCTCGGCCGACGTCCTGGCGGTGGGCGCGCAGGACGGCACCGTGACCGGCCTCGATGTGCGCAGGCACACGCCCGTGTGGCGGGCCGCGCAGGGAGCCCCGCACTCGTACACGTCCTTCAGCGTGCTGCCGAGCGGGGACTTCGTCGCGACCGCCGAGCGCGGCAACGCGATCGCGCTGCGCCGCCGCGACGGACGGTTCCGCTGGGAGAGCAGCCAGGTCCTGGGACTGCCCGACCACGAGCCCCGGATGGACACCACCCCCCTGGCCTCGCCGGACGGCACCCTCTACTGCGCCTCCTACGCCGGGGACTTCTACGAATTCCGATTCCAGCCCTCGAACACGGAGGTCGCCCCGTGCCCGCAGTAGCATCCGGCGCCGGTCCCGAGACCGGCGCGAGCCCGATCGAGGAGTCACTGGAAGGGATGATGTCCCGCCTGGACGTCATCCTCGCCGCGGACGCGCTGACCGACCGGACGCTCGTGGAACTCATGGCCGTCTACAACAACGTGGCCTACGTGTTCCTCTACCTGGAGGCCGTCGACGACGACGAGAACTTCACCCGGCTGCTGCCCTGGCGCCGGGCCTTCTACCAGGACCAGGAGCTCACCGCCAGGATCGTGCGCCGGCTGCGGGAAATGCGCTGCGCCGACCCCCGGCTGGACGCCCTCCGCGAGGAGTACCTCGCCGAACTGACGGCGGCGGAACGGCGCGACCCGGCCGAGGACGGCCGGCTCGACGATCTCCTCGACGAGGCCAAGGCGGTGCTGGCCCAGGTGCAGGACGACCGCCGGGAGATCCTGCGACGCGTGGGTGTCCGGGCCGGTCAGGCGGATCCGGCGGCGGTCTACTACACCGTGCTGGGAACGATGAAGAGCACGGTCACTCGGGACAAGCTGGCGCGGGTGTGGGCCGCGGCTCGGGACGCCCGGCAGCCCGCTCTGCTCGCCGCCCTCGACGCGATGGTCGCGGCACGGCGCCGGCGGAGCGCGCGGGCCGGTCATCCGAACGTCGCGGCGGGAACACTGGCCCGCTGCCGGGTCTCCGAGGCCGAGATCGCTGCCTTCGTGACGAGCGGCCTGGAAACGGCCCTGGCCGCACATGCGGAGGTGGAGGCCGAGATCGCCGCCGTGACCGGTGCCACCAGTCGGCCGATGGAGCACTTCGGGTTCGCGATGCGCACCGTGTTCGGCGCCGAGCCGGCACCGACGTTCGGTGTGGGGGAGTGCCTGGACTTTCTCTTCGACGTGACCCGTGCCGTCTTCGGCCTCACGCTGACGCGGCGGCCGAGCGGGCACCCGCACCTGATCAAGGTCGCCGTGCGGGACGCGGACGACGAGATCGGCGACATCCTGTTCGACCTGTGGGACACGGACCGCAGGATGCCCGGCCCCAACCACACCCTCGGCCTGCGCGCCCGCACCGACTGGAGCGGCCTGGTCCAACGGCCCGTCGCCTACGTCTCGTGCCGCTTCCACGCGGACGCCGGAGGCACCGGGCACCTCACGTTCCAGAACGTGCACGGCATGTTCCACGAGTTCGGCCACGCCCTGAACCACCTCCTCCTGCGCACCGGCGTGCCGTTCCGCTCCGGACTCGAATCCCTGCCGCCGGAGCGGCTGGAGGTCCTGAGCATGTGGTTCGAGAAGTGGGCGTACCACCCGGAGTTCGCCCGTCGGCTGGCCCTCGGCCCGGGGAGCGAGGAGCAATGGGCGCGGTGCGTCCGCATCAAGATGTTCGAGGGGCGGGCCGGGCTGCTGGAACAGGCCGTCACCGCCGCCCTGGACCTGGAGGTGCACCGCAGCGACACCGGCGGATTGCGGGACGCCTTCGACCGCCTGGACGGCCGGTACGGCATCGGCCGCCACTACCTGCTCGGTGATGTCGCCGCGTACTTCACCTGGCCCATGTACGTGGCCAACCCTGGTGCCAACTTCAGCTACCTGTGGGGAGCGGCCGACAGCGCCGGGAAGTTCGCCGCGTTCCGGGAGCTCAGCCTCGCGGAGATCACCACGCGGCCGGATCTGCGCCGGATCCTCGCCCCCTGCTTCGACGCCGACACCCCGGCTGAAGTCCCTGCCAGCGAGGCGGTGTTCCGGCTGTACGGCTCGTCGGCCCTGACCGGATGAGGGGAGGACCCACCACATGATCACTTTGTCGAACGGATTCACCCGGGCGTTGCTCGGCCCCAGGGACCCGGTCCTCGACGCCATCCTGCGCCGCTCCCTGGAGGCCGCCGGGCTGCCCACGATCCAGGTCGACGACAATACCGGCCGGCTGCTCCAACTGCTGACCGAACTGCACCGGCCGCGCCATGTCATCGAGATCGGCACCCTGTTCGGATACTCCACCGTGCACATCGCCCGGGGGCTGCCGCCCGGCGGTACCGTCACCACCCTGGAGGTGGATCCCGAGGCGGCGCGCATCGCCGGGGAGAACTTCGAACTGGCCGGAGTGGCGGACCGCGTGACCGTCGTCGTGGGCGACGCTCTCGGCCATCTCGCCACGGTGGCACCGGAAAGCGTCGGCATGCTCTTCATCGACGCCGACAAGAGGTCCTACCCGCGCTACCTCGCGCACGGCTTCCCGCTCCTCGAACCCGGTGGCCTGCTCGTCGCCGACGATGTCCTCGCCCTCGGCGACTACGGCGCCGAGTCCCCGGACGAGCCCACGGACGCCCGCGAGGTCGCCGCCCTGACCGCGTACACCCGCGCCGTCGGCCGCAGCCCACGGCTTCTCTCGGCCTTCGCGGGCACCGAGAACGGCCTGCTGATCAGCCGGAAGGAATGCTGATGACCGACCGGCGCGCGCTGGTCACCGGCGCCTGCAAGGGACTGGGCCAGTACCTCGCCGCGAGCCTGGCGGCCGAGGACTGGGACGTGACCGGCGTCGGCCGCTGTCCCGAAGAGCAGGTTGCGGCCGTATCCAACGTCACCTACCTCCAGGCGGACCTCTCGCGTCCAGAGACTTCCGCCGCCCTGTCCGAACGGCTCGATCCCGCCCTGGACCTGGTCGTGCACTGCGCCGTGGCCTACCCGCCCGCCCGGCCGTCCGGGCCCGAACCGCGCGACCTGGAGGAGGTGTTCCGCGTCAACGCCTTCGCCCCTTACCACCTCACCCTGAACCTGCTGGCACGCAAGCCCGCCGACCGGTTCTGCTCCTACGTCGTCGTCAACTCCGAAGCCATCTACAGCGCCGATGACCACTCGGCGGTCTACGCCGCCAGCAAGGCGGCGCTGCGCGTGCTCACCGCCGGGCTGGCCGCCGGCTGCCGGTCCGCCGGGGCCGCGGTGTCGACGCTGCTGCTCGGCCCGCTGGCCGATCGCTCCAAACTCGCGGAGATCGAGACGATCGCCGCACGCAAGGGGCTGCCCGCGTCCGACGTCGTACGGCTCTTCCTGCGCAGATCGAACCCGAACCTGGTGATCGACGAATTCATCGACCACGCGTCCTGTCTCCGCAGCGTCCGGTACCTCGCCGAACTGGGCCCGACGGCCAACGGCATGCTCTGCAAACTGGACGGCGGATCGTCGGGATCGCTGGTGTGACGTGGCACAGAGGGAGACGACCACATGATCGATCCGTCCCGGCAGATCGTCCTGGGCAACGATGTGCAGCAGCAGTACGCGGAATTGAAGCCCGAGCTGGACGCGGCGATGTCGCGGGTGATCGCGGACGGTCGACTCGTCCTCGGCCCGGCGGTCCAGGAATTCGAGCACGACTTCGCGGCCTTCTGCGAGACGCCGTACGCCCTCGGCGTCGGCACCTGCACGGACGCCCTGTTCATGGCACTCACCGCGCTGGGAATCGGCCGCGGCGACGAGGTCATCACCTCGCCGGTCACCTTCGTCGCGACCGTCTCCGCGATCGTGCGCACCGGGGCGACACCGGTCTTCGCCGATATCGACCCCGCGACGTTCACCCTGGACGCGTCCGCGGCCGCGGACGCGTACACGCCGCGGACGAAGGCGATCGTGCCGGTCCACCTGTTCGGGCTGACTGCGGACATGGACCCGCTGCTGGAGGACGCCCGACGCGCGTCAGCGGCGGTCGTGGAGGACGCCGCCCAGGCCGTCGGCGCGGCGTACTGGGGCAGGCCCGCGGGCTCCTTCGGCGACGCGGCCGTGTTCTCCTTCTTCCCGACCAAGAACCTCGGCTGCTACGGGGACGGCGGCGCCGTTGTCACCGGGGACCCGGCGCTGCACGCCCGGATCGGCAGGCTTCGCGAGCACGGGTTCGAGCCGGACGGATACGTCGCCGTTGAGGAGGGCGGCATCAACTCCCGCCTCGACTGCCTCCAGGCCGCCGTCCTGTCGGTGAAGATGCGCACCCTGCGGCGGGACATCGCCCGGCGCATCTCGGCCGCCGCCCGGTACGACGAACTCCTCCGGGACACGGACATCCGGACCCCCGAGGTCCCTGTCGGGCGGACGCACGCGTTCCACCAGTACACCGTCACCGTACCCGGCGGACCGGAGCACCGGGACGAGACCCTGGCGTACCTGCGCAGCAACGGCGTCGACGCCCGGGTCTTCTACGGGCAACTGGTTCCGCACCACCCCGCGATGTCCGCGCACGTGCAGCCGGGCCGCTGGCCGGCGGCCGAGCGGTACACGGACCACGCCCTCTCCCTGCCCTGCCACCCCCGCCTGACGGAAAGCCAGCAGGACTACGTCTGCGGGCTGTTGAAGCGCCGGTACTGATGGTTGCCCCGGTACGACATGAAGAAGGAGCCCGGTGAATGACCGAGATCATGGAATGTGAGCGCAGCACCTTCGACTTCGACGAGTTCTTCGCGGTCTTCTGGCGGCAGCGGCCGCTGTTCGTGCGGGGCGGGGCCGAAACCTTCCTCGGCCGTTCCTGGAGCCTGGAGGAGTTCGCCGCCGCCCGCACCCGGGCGCTGGCACACGGCGGCGGCGCGGTGACCGAACGCCTGGACGAGGTCACGTTCATCGAACAGGTCTCCGCCTTCGACGCCGATCTGGCCGAGCGCGCCGGGGACTTCGCCCGCGTCTTCGGCGCGCCCCGGGCCTGGTTCGACACGGTGCGCACCTACGGCGCGGACGGTATCGGCGCCCACTTCGACCACAGCGACAACTTCGTGCTCCAGCAGACCGGTACGAAGCAGTGGTCCCTCGCCGGGCCGCACCACATCCCGGCCGAGGCCAGGGCGCGGCGCATGATGGACGTCCCCGGCGTCGGCAGCCACGCCCTGCCGGACACGGAGGTACTGACCTTTCAGGTGCGTCCGGGGGACCTGCTCTACATCCCGGTCCTCTGGCTGCACTCCGGGGTGTCCGAGGCGGAGTCCCTGAGCCTGTCCCTGGTCTGTCCGGCGGTGTCGCTGCAATCGGCGGTCCTGCCGTTCCTCGCGCAGGTCGCGAGGGGCCGTGCCGTCGGGCACCAGGTGGTACCCGCCTTCCACGCTCACCTGTCCGACGCGGCGCGGGTCGAGGCGGCGGGGGCCCTGCGACGGGCGACCCTGCTGCTGCTGGAGCGCCTGACTACAGGGGACCTTCTGGACGCGACGCTCCGCCTGCAGGCGGAGCACCTGACGCGGCAGGCCGGTTGACATGGCGCACTACAGCAGGATCTGCAAGGTGGTCATCGACGTGCCCGCGGCCGACCACGACAGCGTCGCGGCCTTCTGGGGAGCCGCCGCCGGCGCACCCATCGCGGTGGTCCCCGACTCGCCGGAGTACCTGAGCGCGTTGCTCCGCAGCCCCCGCATGTGGCTGTACTTCCAGCGCCTGGACTCGGAGGAGAGCGGCCCCCGGGTCCACCTGGACATCCACACCGACGACGTGGAGGCCGAGGTGAGACGGCTGGAACGGCTGGGGGCGACCCGCGTACGCCCCGTCCACTCCTGGTGGGTCATGCGAGACCCGGCGGGCCTCCTGTTCTGTGTCATCCAGCATCCGCCCGGAAACCTCGACGACAGCAACGCACAGCGCTGGGAGTGACGTTCCCGGCCCGTTCCCGGCGGTGCCGGTTCGGTGCGGGGCGTGGCCACGAAACCCGCCGCCGCCCCCGAGAGGCGCTGGTTGTTGAACCAGTCGCCCCATTCCGCGGTGGCGAGTTCGACGTCGGCGAGGCCAAGGCGTTGATGCCAGCCTCGATCAGGTGCGCGGTGAACGCGAAAGACGTCGCAGGTCGTCGGGCAAGTCATCCAACGCAGGCAGGTCCCTCAGAGGACAGGTGGACTGCACTCCGGACGGGCCTTGGGGGCTTGTGATCCCAGTGTCGCTGACGAGCAAGGAGCAGCACGGGTCGTAGAGGTCCGAACAGAAGTCAGTTGATTATGTGGCTGTCGGTGCGGTGGTTCGTTGGTTCGGTTGTGGGGAAGCACCAGCCGGGGCCGTGGATCGTCTCGGATGAACTGTGGTCGTTGATTGAGCCGTTGCTGCCCGAACCGGGTCCGAAGTTGGTAGCGGGCCGGCCTCGGGTCCCCGGACCGGCAAGCACTGGGCGGCATCCTGTTCCCGCGGCATACCGGGATCCAGGCACCCCGTACATCCCCGCCGAGGCGTCCACGTCTCCGGGCCAGCGGCGAAGCGCCTCGGCGGCGCCGTGAACAACCGGGCGCCGGGGCGGGAACCGGTCAGCCGCCGCTGGCGTTTCTTGACGATCTGCGGCTCGAAGCTGCCCTCCCGGTCCCGGGGCACCTCTATCTGCACTGGGCCGACGTCAGTCAGCACGGTCTTGGACCGCACACCGTTACGGCTGTTGCCGCTGCCGGCACCGGCCGGGTCATGCTTCTCATAGCCGAGATGGTCGGTGATCTCGCCTTCCAGGGCGGACTCCAATACCCCCTTGGTCAGCTGCTGTAGCAATCCGCCCTCACCAGTCAGCTGCAGCGCGCTCGCGCGGGCCCGATCGACCAACTGCCCGATCAACTGCTCGTCCAGCACGTCCGTCGGCGACTCAGCTGGCCGGACCTCTTCAACCGCCTCAGCAGAGACAATCACGTCGCTCATCAGGTGCTACTTCCATGATCGGAAGTTACACCGAAGACCGTACAGACCCGCGCAGAGCCTGAGGGCGGGGCCGGTTGAACGAGCGATCCGAGATGGAGTGATCAGGCTCGTTCGGCTCCGGACTTCAGCAACACGGGGTCCGGGGGCCAGGCGTCCCAGATGCGTTGCATGTTGAGGTTGGCCAGGGCCGCAGTCTCGATCATGGTGGGCCCGAAGAGGGTGATGACGCGGTTCTGATCCACGAGGAAGTGCGGCTCGAAGAGCTCGAAGTAGTGCTGCTTGTAGCCGTCGGATGTCGGGACGAACGCCGGGTGCGTCAGCGGGGTGCTCGGGGTCTGCAACAGACTGCTTAGCCAGTGGCGCCGCAAATCCGTGCTGTACATGCTGACAGGGCGCCATATCGGTGCCTCGAAACTGTGCCAGATCAGGCGGAGGGGCTGGTTGATGGCCACGCTGTTGGCGAGCGCCGTCTTAATCAGGTCTATGTACTGGTCGACCATGCCCGGGGAACTGCCCGACGTGGGAGCGAGCAGCAGGTTCCGGTATTTGACGGTCCAGGCGGGCGATCCCTGCGGTGCCACCAGATTGGCCTTTGCTTTCAGTTGTTCAGCATGATCGAAGAACTTGCCGGCTTTGTCCTTCGTGCTGCCGGACCCGGCCCAGCTCGGGTGGTAGCCGGTGGGCGTCAAGTCGACGTCAACGTGGAAGTGGTAGAAGTCGAGTGGCGAGGCGCCCCAGCTGGCCGACGGGCTGTATTTCCCGTCCGGTGATCCCTCGTAGTCCAGCAACTCTGCCAGGGCGCCAGTGATCGCGTCCTTGAACTTCGTGGGGATCGCCCCGCAGACCGGGTTGAACGTGAACGTCTGACCCAGCGACAGGCGGGTCATCTCGTTCTTGCGGGTGAAGTTGAACTCGGGGATCAGCCGCGTGGTCCAGGAGAGCCACTCGTCCCGGTCCGCGTTTGGCAGGGCCCACTTCCCGTCCAGCCTGGTGATGGTCCCGACGCCGACGACGGGGTCGGACGGTACGAGACCCTCGTCCTGCTTGAAATTCTTGACGGCATTGGCGGTCTCCGCGCCGAAGAATCCGGTGGCCCCGCTCGGGATCGCGTAGTCCGGATTGCCCAGGTCGATGAGCGCGAACTGGACGGCCTTGATGTGCTCGCCTGACTGGCCGGACTTGAGGTATGCGGTCGTGTCCGCCGCGCGGATCCTCTCCAGGATCGGATCCCCCCTGAAACGTGCTGATACGAGCTGTAGCGCCATGGCTGCATCTCCTCCTTCAGTAACCACCCCTAAGGAAGGTGGTGAAGAACTCCATGCGGCGAATGAGCTTCCTGTCGTCCTAGGAAGCCGGGTTGGGCTCCGCTCAGATTTCGGGAAGCATGACGGTGTCGGTGAAAACGATGCGCTCCTTGATCTCGTCCGGAGTGCCTGACTTCAGTACGGTGTTCTGCTGTGACGGGCCGTTGGGGATGAGCTCGACCTCGCGGATGCGTACGCGGAGCGCTCCTGGGCCCGGCGGGGGGACGAATTCGCGAGTCCATTCCCGTACACGGGTCAGGCCGATCTTCTTGGGAGTCGGACTCTTCAGAGCAACGAGGTGCCACGCGGGGACTCCGGTGGCGGTGGCGTCGAATCCGATGAGGTCCACCTGGGCCGGGGTCACGCCGATCGGCGCGTTGCAGCGTTCCAGAATCATGTCGACCTTGTTCACCGCGGCGGCCTGTGACACCGATCCGGTGAGCTTGACGCTGAACCGGTCGGCGAGGCGTGTCACGCGGACGGTCCGGTCGGGCAGCAGGGGCACGGTGTCCGTTCTGACGACCGGTGACAGGGACAGACCGGCCAGGCTGTCCGGCTGGTAGCGGGCTACGGCGAGGCTCACCAGCACGTTGTGGAGCGGTGTCCCCTCCGTCCCGGTCAGGGCCACGTCGCACGACCAGAGCCCGTCGTCCTCGTGGTACTCCGGCTGGTGCGGTTTGACGATGACGTCGGCGGCCGCCTCCGGAAGCCGCAGGCGCGCGTCCGGTCCCGTCGCGCTGGAGACCTGCGGCGGGAACGGTGAGCCGGCGGGCAGGCCAGGAGTGGGGTAGAGCGGGTCACTGCCGGCCTCCGAGACGTAGGCCGAGAGCTTGTCGTCCAGGTTCGCACCCTCAGGACGCGTCACCACCGCGAGCAGTTCGCCGGCACCGGAGCTGTTCCACGGCGGTCGCAGGGCCACTCGGATGCGGCCCGCCAAGCGTTCGCGCGTGAGGGTGTGGGACGGGGCGTCGAGGTCTCCCGACTGCCGCCAGAGGAAGGCGGGCCGGGCGGAAACCACCACCGGCGGGTCCGGACGCGCGGAGCTGGGCACGGACACCGGGACCAGCTCCTTGGCCACGGTGAACTCGTCGACCAGCTCGGGATTGCGGAAGTACTCCCGGAAACGGCTGATCGCCTTGAGCGTGTACGTCACGGTGCGGTGGCGTGTGTCGCCGAACTCGTGGCGGAAGAGCGTCGCGGGCCGCGCCGGGCCGTCCGGATCGATCGTGAGCGTCTGGACAGGGACGTCGGTGGCCTCCTGGCGCCGGCCGTCCATCTGGTCCTCCCACCTGGCGGTGACGTGCAGCTCCGCGGTGCTCTTCGGATCGAAGACGTCGGACTGCGGCTTGAGCTCGGCGAAGGTGCAGCCCGCGGCCCGCGTCACGGTCAGGGCCGTCTCGGGCACGCGCAGCGGATGCTGCACGGCGTGTACGAGGGTGACGCGCCGTGCCGGGGTGGCCAGGGGATGACGACCTTGACCGAAGGCCTTCGAGGAGTACTCCGGCGGATCGGCCAGCTGGAGGGCGAAGGCGTCGGTGATGCCCTCACGCGGGAAGGTCGACATGTCCAGGGTGAGCTGCCGTCCCGGCTCCAGGCGGGCGACCAGCCGTTCCGCCTCCCATGTCAGCAGGGGACTCCCGGCCTCTGGGGTGGTCAGGTGGAGGGTCTTCGGCGGCAGGTCGGGCCACGCCTCCAAGTCCGCCCAGGCCCGTCTCAAGATGACCGGGGGGTTCGTGTCGCCACGCGCCACGACGATCCCACCGGCGGCCGGATCCGGGAGGCGGGGCTGTTCGGCCGCCTCGGAGGCCTCGTCCGGGGCGGCCTCCGGCGCCGGCGCGAGGAGTGCCCGTCGGACCCATTGCCAGGTCACGTGGGTCGCCACCGCCGGATCGCCGGCGAGGTCGAACATGCCGTGCCGTTCGGCGAGGTCCGGCGTGCCGTCGGGCAGCCGGAGCAGCCGCTTGTCGTTGATGGCGTAGCCGTTCTTCGCGGAGTACGCCGCGACGTCCAGTCCGGTCATGGGGTCGCTGCGGATCACCACCCGCTCGGCGGCCTCGCCGGGCGGAACGCCGAGGGGGCTGGTCGCCACGGGATACGCGACGATGGGTGCCGGCAGCGGTTCGTGGCGGGCGTACACCTCCGGCTCCGTACTGTGCTGGTCGGCTGCCGCGTCGCCGAGTGCGAGTCCGCCGCCCGCTACGTCGGCCACGCGCGCCCGCAAGGTGTACTGGCGTCCGAAGCGCAGCGGCGGCAGCGAGCCCGGCTCGACCCGGAACGACGTCCCGAGGTCGAGGCCCGGGTCGAGGGGTGGTGTGGCCGGCGGTGACCCGTCGATGGGCGGTCGAGGAACCGCGAGGCTCCCGCCGCGCCAGCTGGCCACGATCTCGTCCGCGTGCAGTCCGGTCCAGTCGCTGATCGCGGCATTGGTCTTGGTGTGGCCCTCCTCCGGTCCGTCCGCCACCCCGATCACGAGGGGACTGCCGACCGGCGGGCCGTCGGCGAGCGGCTGCCGGATCGTGTAGGTGGCCCGGCGCCGGTGGAGTGAGAACCAGTCGGTGCCGCCGAGCGTCGGGCAGACGTCGATCCGGTAGCCGAGCACCAGGTCGTCCGCGGTGAGGACGTCCGGCAGGGCTCCGTTCCGGGCGGCCGCCCGCTCCAGACGTTCGCGCATCTCCTCGCCACGGCCCCGCAGGACGAGCTGAAGGCCGCTGGAGCGCAGGTACGGCAGTGTCGGGGTCTCGGACGGGTGGGCGTCCTCGGCGCGAGCGGCCTCGCGCATCCGCTGGACCGCGACGTCCACGTCGACGGTCACGACCTGCCAGAGCGGCCGGTCCGCGTCGTCGGTCCGGTCCAGCTGCACCATGCCGCCGCTGATCCGTGGCGTCGCGCCGGGGCGGAAGTCCGTGCCGAATATCGTGCGGGGTGACGCGATCACCGGGAGCGGGGCAGGCTTGCCGGGCCACGCCACGCGTACCGAGCCTCCGGCGTAGTGGGTGACGTCGCCCGGAGTGAGTGTCAGTTCGAAGACTAGCCCCAGTGCCCGCAGCACGGCCGGGTGCTCCCGCAGCAGGGACAGCGCACGGTGGAATCCCGGTTTCCCGGCCGGGGGCTGCGCCTGCTGCCTCTCTTTCGGTGGGGCGGGCGGCTGCGCGGGGGGATTCAGCCAGTAGGTGCTGCTAAGAACCTTGCGTACGCACCGTACGAAGTCCCCCGACTGCGGTCCCTGCTCCGGGGTCACCTTGGCCTTCGCCGCGGTGTGGAACGCCTGGGCCACCGCTGCCGCTTCCTCGGAGGTAGCCGACACGACCAACTGGGCGGTGTCCACGCCGTCCTGCCGCACGGAGGTGTCCTCGACGGCGAGTCCGGCGACCAGTCGCTTCCAGACGCCCTGCTGGAACGGCACGACAGGGGTGAGGCTGCGCACCGCGTCCGGGGCAGCGGACGGTCCGGCGTCGCGATGGAACAGCTCGACACGCACTGTACCGGTCGTGAGGGCCGCCGGCGGCCAGGCCGCCATGCCGTGCTGCGCCAGCGAACCACCGTCGAGCCTCGGCACGACGAGGACGCGCAGCAGCGGTTTGCCGTTCACGAAACCGCCCGGTACGGGTATCCACAGCAAGTCGCTCATGATGCGAACGCCTTTCGGTACTCCTCCCAGGCCGCGAACGCCGTCGCCTCGCGCACCCTGGCCTCCGCGGGGGTCTCGAGCGCACGCACGGAGGAATCGCCGCCCAGGAGCTCGAACTTCCCGCTGTCGACCGTCACGGACCCCGAGTACAGCGTGAGGTCGAGTTCGATGACGAGGGTCGCGCGTCCGAGCAACCTCGGCGGGTTGTCCTCGAAGATCAGGGAGACACGCAGTTCGATCGAAACTGTCACCAGACCGAGCAGCTCCACGCTTCCGCCGATGCGTATGAACGCCTCCAGCTCCAGAGCCCCGGTGTCCTTACGGAGAAAGCGCACTCCGCCGAGGGCGTGGACCTCCGCCCTCGCGACCACGAAGTCGACGGAGAGCATGGCACCGAATTCCATGCAGATCTCCACCTTCGGCTCCGCGTCACCGGCGATCTCCACGCAGACGTATCCGCCGCCGCTGAAGCCCGTGATGGAGAGGGCGAAGGGATGCTCACGGCTCGCGAACCCGAGCACCACGCTCACCGGCTTCTCCGTGTACGGAACCGTCACCGCCAGCTTCGCGGCGATGTTCTGCAGAACGAACATGCCGGCCGCGGCCTTGGGCAGCGCGACCTCGTAGCCGATGGTGATCCCGGTGGTGGAGACCTTGCTCTGCACCTTGTCACCGAGGATCGCCTTCAGCTTGTTCTGCAGGGTCTGGAGCAGCTTCAGCGCACCGTGGAAGGTGATCTCCGGATCGACCAGGGCGAGGTTCGCCGGCTGGCCCGGGCGTTGGTTGAACTCGACCGAGGCGAACGAGAGCGTCAGCAGCGGGTCCGTTGGGTGTGCGGACGACGGGGGAGGCAGCACGAGCGAGAAGTTCTTGAGGGCACAGGTCGGAGGAGGCGGGGTCGCCGCTCCCGGCAGCGGCTCGTTGGCAGGTGGCCGGGTGCCGACGACCAGGTCGAGGAGCGGGGGCGGCCCGGTGGGCCTTGGTTGGAAGGTCTTGTACGCCTTCAACCGGAGCCCCTTCCACACCATCTGGGTGTGGATCTCCAAGCCCACCCGGCGTTGCACGATCTGTGGTGGCGTCGGTTTGGGACTGCCCGCCGTCTCGATGAGTGCGTTCAGGGGGAGACCGAACAGGGTAGCCCCGCTGAAGGCACTGTCGATCGCCGCCGCAAGGTCGGCTCGCTCCCTGATGGTGCTCGTGGTCACGGGGCCCAGCTCGCGTGAGATCCCGTCGGCTAGGAACTTGGGCGCCACCAGTCCGCCCGAGCGATCGGCGTTGGCCGTGAAACTGACCGGGACCTTGGACGACGCGTCGAAGACCAGGGGCACCGAGGGGAGGTGAGCCCCCGTGGAACCGGTGCGCATCTCGTCGGCGTAAGCCATGGGCCGCGGATGGTCGTGCCCCCCGACACCGGGAAGCAACGTGCGCAGCGAGGCCAGGACGACCCCGAACGCCGCGAGGTCCGGTTGGTACTCGGGCCCCGACGTCGTACCGGAAAACGTCAGGGAATGGACTTCCTGGACGTCACCGGGTTTCCCGTCCGCTCCGATCAGGTCGATGTCGATGCCAGGGATCGTCACCTTGGCGTGCGGCCGCCAGGTGTCCAGTACCGCCTGCGAGGGGCCCTGTTCCGTATCGCCGACGAAGACCAGTGGGATGTCGAACCGCACTGTGGTCCCGCCGGAGCGGCAGCACACGGGGAACTTCAGTGGCGAGAGGGCACCCCCTGGCAGGAAGTTGACAGGGGAGTCCGGGGTAGGCGAGCCGGAGAGATCGACGACCTGCTCCAGAACCTCCGCCTCGTCGAACGGGAAGGTCGGAGTGCGGAGCCCAATGACCAGCGGGTGCGGGATCACGAGGACCTTGCGCTTGCGGAGGGCCGCGACGCAGCGGACCGCGTCCCCGCCGTACACGCGCAAGAACGACCTGCGAGTGAAGTCCTGGTACACACACGGAATACCGAACGGCCAGAGCTTCCCTTTCGCCGTGCCGTTCGCCACGTTGTCACGGCCGAGCGCCATATCGTGGGTCCAGGAGGAAGAGGCCCACTTCCCCTTCGCCGAAAGGGCTCCACCCAGAGCGGTGAGTTCCAGCCTGGTGACGTCGGGGCGCGCGGACTCGCTGGCGTTGCTCCACGTCACGATGTTGGACCGCCAGTTCGCCAGTGGTGGCGACTGGAACAGGGCGCCTTCCGGGATGCCCACGGCCTCCCGCGACGCTGTGGGCCGGTACGACAGGAGCGCGTCGGCGTCCCACCGGGTCCCATCGGACGTACGAAGGGACGCCGCCCACAACCCCACGGCACCCGACCGCATCGAGAGCACGGGGTGCGTCGGGTGGTCCGACCTGACGAGGGCGCCATGGTGGCGGGCCACGGGGTACGCATCGATGCCCCAGGGCAGCTCGAGTCCGGACGGCTTCCCCTCGACTTGCGCCTGCCCGTCACGCTCGAGCGCGTCGAGGATGCCCTGCGCGCTCAACTCGATCAGGGTCCCCGACTTGACCCGGAAGACGAGCCGGCTGGGCTTCGACAGCCGTGAGTCGCTGTACACGAGACCTGCCGTGTGGAAGTCGGAAGTCGTCGTCTGCTCCAGGACCGCCTGAGGAGGGAAGGTGAGCGTCACGGACGGATCGGCTCCGGTGGCGGCCAGCCGTGGCGCTGGGAAAGCTGCGCTCGTCCTGAGCTCGAACCCGCTCCACTCCACGGTCAGGACGACGAAGTCCGCGCTGCGCACGATGAGATAGATCGGCGCTCCCATCGATCCTCACCCGCTTCCGTCTGGGGGGCCAAGGCCTCACGGCGCCGCCGCGCCGTACCTGACCTCGCTGCCGTTCATGTGCGCCACGTGTACGGTCCCCTCGCGGTCGAGCACGAGGTCGCTCCAGGCCCCGCCGGCTTCAACGTCGCTCACGTCGAAGGTGTCGCCGAACTGCTGCTCGGCGAGTTTTAGCTGGCCTCCTGCGCCGTACGCCACACGGATCGGTGGGTGCGTGCCTATGCAGCAGGCCGAGTACGCCTCTTCATCGCTCTCCACGCCATCGCCCAGGATTTGAGTCGATGGCGGTTGGTCGTCGGTCCCGAAGATGCAGAGGCGGATCGCACGCTCGTGTCGCTCGTAGTAGGTGACAAGCCCCTCTCCGGAGTCCGCATAGGTCATGGAGGGCCGGGAACCGAGGATCTGATCGCCGTCCAAGAGCTCCACCATCCAGGCCTCCGGCTGGCCCACCACGGCGTTTCCCGCGAGCCGTACGACCCGTAGTCGGCTGGCTGTCTGTCCGGCGGGTGACAGGTCGTCGAAGGAGGCCATGTGCAAGAGCCCGTGGCGGTCGAACGCCAACGTGGAGTACCAGCCTTTCTCGATGAGGTTGCCCGCATCGACCTCGTGCACGTTCTTCTTCCACCGCGGAGGCCCTCCCGTGGGCGAGGCTGCCTTCGCGGCGTGCCAGAGGGAGAGACCGGACTGGTAGGAGAGGTTCGGGGTGTTCTTGAGGGAGGGATCGACGAGCCCGGGGTTCAGGCGCAGCGAGACGAATCGGGCCGGGCCGATGATTATGCCTCCCTTGGTGGGAACCTCTTCGAGAGCCCACTCAGTGCCGCGTACCCCGTAGATGAGGTGATCGGTGCCCGGGTTCAGGTATGCGACGTGCGGATTCAGGTCCGGGTAGGACGAAATCGCCAGCCCGATGCGATAGGCGTCCCGTACCGCCGAATATTGCGGCAGAATCTGCTTGATCCATCCTTCTTTTTCCCGTCTGGCCACGACCACGGAGCCGTTGTTCGTCGCGTACGCGAGCCAGGGGGTGTTCGTCTCGTCGACCGCCAGGGACAGTTGTCCGGCGGCGGTGCCGCTGTCGTCAGCGGCCTCCGTGAAGAACTCGAGTGGCATGCCGTCTCATCTCCCGTGCGTCGCGGACCACGGGCTTCGCTTTCCTGGACGGGCTGGTTCGCCCCACGTCCTTGAGGCCGCACGGGGCGCCCCAGCTCGGGCACCCAGGCGTGGCCGATGCGATGCGGACCGGATGAAGGGGGCGTCGGTAGTACGAATTCCCCCGGCGGTCCGGCACCCCCGACGGCGACCGCCTCTCCATCTTCCCTCGTTGGCGCCGTCGCCGCATCCCGGCGACGGCGCACGACGGGGCAGCATCCGGCGCTGGTGCGAACAGTGTGTGGTCCTCGTCGGCCGAGAATCACCCGGGCCGCTGGGTTACAGCGTGTTGGAGTACAGCGTCTTCGAACAGGGCTTCGTCAGTTCACGCTGACGATGCCCGACAAGGCCACCAAGGGAGAACTGGTGCGGCCGTCCACTGATCCGACGAAGTCGCGCCGGGTAGGCAGCGGCGACATCGAGGTGAACCGCGCGTCCCAGCCAGGGGTGTACGCGGGGGCCGTGAAGTGGCTGGATTGCCAGGAGCCTCCCGAAGGCCCGAGCGTAGTGCCTTGAATGGCCCCCATCAACGAGGTGAACCAGAGTGAGCCCGGCTTCCTCGTCGTCGACGCCGCGGCCGCTGTCGACTCCGGCGGCGCCCCCTGCCGCCTCACCCCGCAACAACTTCGTGCGCTGGAGACGGTGTTGGATACCGGTCCGGCTGCCTCTGGATGGCATGACCAGTGCTGGACGCTGACGAGGATTACGAGGTTGTGCGCTGCCGGTTCGGTGTCGAGTACACCCTGGCTGGGTTGGACCTACTGCTGCACCGCATCGGCTGGCGGGAAGCGGTCATGCACACAACACCGGATCAGCACACGAGGGAACGTGCGATGCGGAACCCCACGTCGTCAACCTGGAAGGTTGGGTGACTGCGGCGCCGCGCGGAGGTCCGGCAGCTCCAGTGCTCGTCGAACCAGCCTCCGCCGCGTAGCACCCTGTAGGCGCCGTAGACCTCGGCGTCGTAGATGTCCCAGCACCAGTCCCAGACGTTGCCGAGCATGTCGTACAGGCCCCACGGGTTGGGCCTTTTGCGACCCACGTCGTGGATCTGCTCGTCGGAGTTGCCGCGGTACCAAGCGATCTCGTCGAGAGGTCCGTAGTGCGGTCCGGTCGTACCGGCACGGCAGGCGTGCTCCCATTCGGCTTCGGTCGGCAGCCGGTACCCGTCGGCGGACGTGTCCCACTCGATGCCTTCGCCGTCGGTGTGGAGGCGGTAGGCGGGTGCGAACCCGTCGTGTTGGGACAGGGCATTGCAGAATCGGACCGAGTCCCACCAGGAAACGCTGTCAACGGGCAATTGGGCCCCCTGGGCGGAGCTTGGCCGCAGGCCGGTGACCTGTGCGTACAGTGCCTGGGTGACTGGAAAGGCCGCGAGTTCGTAGGGCGCGAGCTCGACCGACCAACTGCGCTGTGTCCGCCGGTCCGACAGCGTTACCTGTCCCGGCGGGATGGCGATCATCTTTCCTGCGCTCGCATCCATGGACAGGTGATCATATCGGTACCTGTTCTGAACGACCGCGGCCGACCTTCCGCATTGTCCGCCGCGTCGGCTCGAACTCGACTGCTATCGGGGGACCACAGGATTGATGAGGGACTCTCGATCGGCTACATAGCCATCAGGTCTGAGGTCGGCCACGTATGGACCTTCGGTTCGTGGCGATCCGATCAGGGTGAGATGAAGATGAGTGCGGCGGTGGGCAGGAGAGTACCCAGGATGCTGAGCGCCCAGTAGCCGCGAGCGTCGAGCGAAGTCCGGCGTGCCAGAGGCCGGTTAGCGGCAGACCAGAGCAGCAGGTAAAGAGCGACGACGGGGACGATGATCACCAGCCACAGGGCCATGCCGTCGTTCTCCGTGGGTTCCCGAGGCCCTGCCCAGTTCGCCGCCAGGAACCAGAGCAGCCAGATCGGCACCACTGCCGGGACTCCAAGCAGCAGGTTCACGCCCAGCGCTGTGTACCAACGTCCGGCCATCTCGACCCCTCCCCGTAATCGTCTGCGGAGACGGTACAGCGAAGGTCCGGGGGCGAGTGATTGAAAATGGTGTCGTGTACTGCTCTGCACCGTCTGCCAGCGAGTGAACCCGGTACGCGCGTTCCCCGCCGCCTCAGCCGTCTGCCAGCGCCTTCCCAAGTCGGTCCGGGCGCCGCGTCGTTCGGGGTGGAGTTTGTTGGCCCGCTGTCGGGTGTTGGTGCTGAAGGACCCCAGCCCCAACGGCTTCCTGTCGACGTCCTCGCGGGTGCTGGCGCGGTACGTACTGGTGCCCCTCGCGGGGGTGTGGTTGGCGGGCCGCAGCGATGTTCTTATCCCAGCCCGCGTGAGCGGGTGGTGACGACGGCGGGCTTGATCACATGTGGGGTGTGATCCGGGGACGCCGGGGTGCTGCATGGAAGGGACACGGTTGGCGTGCAACCTAGGCTGCTGCTGTCGGAGTGTGAGGGGGAGCCGCGTTCAGCGGTACCGGGTTCGACATCTACTTGGAGGCGACAGTGCGTAAAGCCGTGCTGGCTGTGTTCGTGGTCCTGACAGCGGTGCTCGCCGTGGCACCTCTGGCTGGCGCCGATCAGACCGAAACCGTCGCCTGCTGCGGTGGCGGTGGCGGGGTGGATCACTGACCCAGCTCCCGCTTCCCCATCAGGAGGAGAGAGTGCGTAAAGCCGTGCTCGGCTTGTTCGTGGCGCTGGTGGCGGTGCTCGCGGTAGTGCCGCTTGCCAGTGCCTATCAGACCGACACCGTTGCCTGCTGCGGCCCCCAGCCGCCCGGTCATCCGTAACGGGGTCATTTGCTGGCCGAAGTGCTGGCCGGCGTCCGTCTCGACCTGGAGTTGTGATGCGTAAAGCCGTACTTGGTGTATTCGTGGCTCTGGTGGCGGTGCTCACTGTCGCGCCGTTCACCAACGCCGACCAGACCCAGACCGTTGCCTGCTGCGGCATGCCGCCCGGCATTCCGTAAAGGGGAACGCGTCGTCAGCTCGGGGGAACGAGTTGCCGGGTTTGGGCGAGGCCGGCGGTGCCGTGGCACGATGGCGGCCGCCGCAGCCGAGTTGACCCGTTCACCGGCCGTGATGCGGGTTGTTCAGCCGTGGGAGTTCGGGCCATAGAGCGCAGCGATGTCTTTGGACGTTGCCCAACGGCTGTAGGTCGGCGACTGAGGCCACCCCTCGGGAGAGTCCTGCCACCCCTCCTGCCGTCCGTACGTCAGGAGGGGCAGGAGGATCTTGACCAGGGCGTCGCGCTACCCGCGCTGAGTGCGGAACTTGACGTACAGGCCGACCTTGTTCATGCCTGTCTCCAGCTGAGTCATCGAATGCCGGGGTGACGATCGCACGGTCCGGAGGGGCATGTAAGTGCTGGTGGACCACCGTGGGATGGAACTCGGAGCGATGCCGGCAGGTCAGGAATCGGTGATGGGTGTGAGGATGTCGAGCCAGACGTCGAAGACGAAGCGTGTGTCGTTGGGGCCGCCCTCCAGCCACCAGGTGCTCACTGTGGCGACGTCGTCGGCGATCTCTTCGATCGTGCACTGGATGCTGGTGGGGCAGGGGTAGGGCGAGGTCGGCTGCAGGTCTCCGCCGAAGTAGGCAGTTTTGCCGACGAGTTGGTGAGCGCGGTCGTAGACGTCGGCGAACTCCACCAGCATCAGGCCCGGTTGCGGTTCGTCGGCGAGCCAGCAGACAGCGGTACTGATCAGCGATACGTCGGGGCGACGGCTGCCCTATGCGACATGATCGCCCTGACGTCCGTCCTCACCCTGGGGCGGCAACGCTGAAAAGCACCCGCAGTCCGGTCTGCAGCGCGCTTCTTGAAGCTAAAGGGTGTTGCACAAGGCTCTGAACTGGGCATCTCCCGTGTATGGCTGGGGTCTTACGTGCTGAGCGGGTGTGGGTGGAGACGTTCACGGGGCTGCGGATGACGCCGTTTCTGGGTCTGTTGAAGGTGGTGCGGGAGCGGGGCGGCAACGGCACTCTCCGAGGCCGGCCGTGGTCGTTGCCGCTGGCCGAGCGGGTGCTGATCGTTGCCGTGTACTACCGGACGAACCTGACGATGCGGCAGCTGGGTCCGCTGTTCGGCGTTTCTTCCTCCACCGTGTGCCGGGTCATCCAGCGGCTGGGACCACTGCTGGCGGTGGAGCCCTTCTCCCGCACGGGGGATGCGGCGGACCGGTTGTGGATCGTGGACGGCACCCTGGTCCCGGTCCGCGACCGCAACGTCGGTTCCTCATCACGCAACTACCGGTTCTCGGCAAACGTGCAGGTCATCGTCGATGCCGACACCCGCCTCGTGATCGCCGCCGCCCGCCCGGTGCCGGGCACCACCGCGGACGCACACGCCTGGCGAAGCTCCGGCTTGGCCGCCCACTGCCAGGGCGTGACTGTGCTCGGCGACGGTGCCTACCTCAACTGCGGGATGGTCGTGCCACACCGCAAACGCCCGCACCGGCCCCTGCTGCCGGGCGAGGAGGACGACAACGCCGCCCACCGCACGGTGCGTGCCCGGGTGGAGCATGTGATCGGCCGAATGAAGAACTACAAGATCCTCCGCGACTGCCGCCAACACGGCGACGGCCTCCACCACGCGGTCCAGGCCATCGCCCACATGCACAACCTCGCCCTCGCATCATGACCAGAAGACTGCGATCACGGGCCCTGACCTGCCCAAAGACAGCCTTGTGCAACACCCTTTAAGGGCTGTCCCGCAAACGATCTCCGTCTTATGAGCGTCGCGGGTAGTCAGGGTGATCGGCGTAGGGCGAGGCGAGGCGAGGTCGAGGGCGATCCCGTAGGCGGCGTAAGAGACGACATCGCCGAAGCAGTCGTTGAAGGCGTCGAGACTACGGCCGTAGTAGTCGGGAAAGTCCAGCGCCGCGCCGACATCCCTGAGTAGGTCTTCTTGCGAGGACCAGGCCGCCGCATCCAGGGTCGTGACCTGGTAGCCGTGTTCATCCAGCCAGGAGACGGACTCCTCCAGCAGGCTCCGGCGGCGCATGAGTGTGACGAAGCCGTTCGCCATGAGGCGGAAGTCGAGGTCGGCCTCGGCATCAGGGGTGAAAGCGGTCATGCAGTGACGCTAATTGCTCAGGGTGTGAGGAGGATGCGGCGTCGGAGGAGGTCGAATGTGGAGGTCCTCGGCGGTGACGAAGCCGTTGCCCGAGCCCGGCGTCCACGACTTGGTGCCCCGGACGGACGCGGCCGTGACGGAGCGGATGACGATGGGCTGCGGATCGGAGTGGACGCCGCGGTCGCCGACGTACTGCTTGGCGGGGGAGGAACCGTTGACGATCGCGTAGCGGCCGGCGATGTCGAGGACCGTGCCGGCGGCCGAGGGCACGAAGAACCCGACTCGTTGTCGGGGGACTGGACGATGGTGCCATGGGGGCCGGGGGCGGCGGTGAAGGTCACCGTTTTCCCGTCGCCGGTGGTGTAGAGGCCCGCTCCTCGGTTGTTCCAGGTCTGCCAGGTCGGCGCGCTCGGAGTTCCGTCGGAGGCGATTCGGCGGGTCTGGTAGGCCCCATGGAGCTGCTGTCGGCCTCGTCGGTGGCCAGGGGTGCCGTTCGGCAACGACAGCCGGTCGATCTTCGCGGCCACCGGCGGTGAGGCGGTCAACTCCGGCAGCGTCGGGGTGCTGGCCCCGTGTCGGTGACTCTGCGGACCGCCCAGCGGCCGACGTCGGTGCCACCGACGGTCAGCAGGCTGCCGTCCGGTGCGGTGACGAGGGAAGTGTCGGCGTGCCGGAGCAGGGTGATCGGGTCGCCGCCGGTGAGCGGGAGGGCCATCAGCGGCTCGCCGGACTTGTCGACCCAGTTGCCTGGGGCCGACGGGACGGAGTGTGCCACCACCAGCCACCGCCCGGCGATGCCCACCGGCGGGGTGCCCTCGGTTCCGGGCGGCGGCACAGTTGTCTCGGCGGCGGACGGGCACCGGTCGGCGGTCAGGCTCCGGGGTGCAGGCCGAGCCAGCCCGGTGAGGGGTCACCCTTCACCTCACCGAAGTACAGGGCGAAGGTCTGCTTCCAGCGCTCGATCGCCGCGCGGTCGGCCATGAAGCGAGGGAAGCCGTCGAGGTTGCCGTTGGGGTACTCCCAGACGGGCTTCAGCCCGGTCGGCGGGGTGACATCGGTGCGGACCGACCAGCCGTTGGTGGCGGCCTTCTGCTGCTCGACGGAGAGCCGCCAGTTCAGGTACAGCTTGGCGGCGGTGGGGTTCTTGGCCTGCTTGAGGATCGCGGCCCGCTGCCCCCAGGACATGAACGGCGCCTCCTCGGGCAGCACCCACTTGACCGGCCCGGTGGACAGCGGCGCGCCGGAGCCGCCGATGCCGATGGCCTTCTGGCCGCTGGTGACGGCCGCGCTCGGGGTGTAGCTGCCGCGGGCGAACTGAAGGTCCTGGGTGGCCAGCCGGGCCAGCCAGTCCCAGCCGTACTTCTGCACGTAGAGGGTGTAGAGGTAGAGGACCGCGTCGTCGTCGTGCGGGTAGGAGGAAGCGATCTTCCCCTTCCAGCGGGCGTCGGCCAGGTCGAGCGGACCGCTGGGGATGTCGGAGCCGACCGCGGCGGGACCGTACATGTAGCTGAAGGCACTGACCTGGACGGCGACCCACGCGCCGTGCGGGTCCCTGAAGGGAGCGTAGAGCTTGGAGAAACCGGCCGGCTTGTAGGCGAGCAGGCGGCCCTGCTCCTTCCAGCGCACGAAGTCCTGCACGGTCTGGAGCTGGACGACGTCGGGTATCAGGGTGTCGGTGGCGAACTGGTTGTCGACGCGGACGTCGTGGTACTTGCTGTAGTCGACGACCACCGTCAGGTCGATGTCCGGGAAGCGGCTCTTGAAGCCGTTGCGGATTCCGTCCGCCTGGCTGGAGACATCGCCGCCGGCGTAGAGCACGAGCTTGCCGCCCTCCGCGAGGGCTGCCTGGTAGAGCTCGTCAAGAGTCCGCTTCTCCTCGGCGCCGCCCGTTGTCACGCGCCCCGCAGAGGCCTGGCCGGTGGCGGCCTGAGCGGGGGTGACGGAGGCAGCGGCGACACCGAGACCGAGAGCGGCGCCCGCTCCGGTGGCAAGCAGGCGGCGTCGGCTGGGAAGGCTGGTCATGGTGGGGGTGAGCCTTTCTGTCTGTTCTGTTCGGTTGTCTGTGTGGTGCGGCTGGACCACGGCAGCGGAGCAGCACGGTGCCCGGGTACGGCACGGGTGCCGTGCTGCTGCTGTGGGGTCAGAACATGGTGTTGTCGTTGGCGCTCTTCTCGGGCACCTCCTGGATCACGTCCCAGTGCTCGACGATCTTCCCGTCGGCGACGCGCCAGAAGTCCGCGACGGCCATGCCACGGTCACCGGGCTTGAGGTGCAGGTTGCTGTGGGTGACCACCAAGTCCCCTTCGGCGATCACGCGCTTGATGTCCAGGCGCAGGTCGGGGAACTGCCCGCGCAGCCAGTGCACATAGCCGACGAAGGCCTGCGGGCCGTCCTGCGCCTCGGGGTTGTGCTGCGTATAGCTCTCGCCGAGGTGTGCGGTGGCAGCCGCCTCGGGCTGGTAGTCGTTGAATGCCTGCTCATAGAAGGCGGTCACGAGTGCCTTGTTGTCCGCAGCGGACATGTCTGTCTCCTGCCTCACGGTGGGTGTGGTACGACTCAGTCGTTCATGGCCTCGCGGACGAGCGCCGTGTCGACGAACTGTTCGAAGCGGACGATGAGTCCGCCCCGTACGACAAAGTGGTGCGCGACACGGACGTCGATCGGCTTGCCAGTGGCCTTGTTGATCGCGGTGTAGCGGGCGAGGACGACGACGTTCTCGCCGTCGACGACGTAGGTGTCGTCGTGGGCGGTCCAGCCGTCCCACTCCTTGCCGAGCTGCTCCATGACGTTCGAGGTGACGCCCTCGGGCGTGCGATAGGTCCCGGCCAGCGGGAAGCCGGCCATCTCCGTCCACTCCACGTCGGGGGCGAGGGTGGCGCGCAGGGCCTCCAGGTCGCCGGCGGCCGAGGCCAGGTACTGGCGGCGCACGACGTCGGCGGGAGCCGTTGACGAGGCGAACTCGCTCATGGTCAGCCCCACTTCATCTCGCCCGTGGCGACCTTCGCGCCGATCTGGGCGGCGATCAGCATGCCGTTGTCCGGGTAACGCTTGACCAGCGCCTCCGTCAGGGCGGCGCCGTCGGCCGCTTTGCCGAGCTCCTCCTCGAAGGCGAGCAGGTACTCGCGGGTGGCGGTGATGGCGGAGGCGTCGGCCGCGGTGCCGGGCAGGCGGTGGCCGGGGACGACCAACTGCGGGTCGAGGGCGGCCATGTCGTCGAGCAGGTCGATCCAGGCGGCGCGGTCGCCGGGGGTGGGGGTGTCGGCGACCCAGACGTGCTCCTGCTGGAAGAGCAGGACGCCGCCGAGCAGGGCGCGGTGCTCGGCCTGCCAGAGGTAGTGGCGGTCGGGCAGGCCGGCCGGGCCGCCCTTGAGCTCGAAGCGGTGGCCTTCGAGGGTGAGGTCGCCGGTCAGCGGCTCCAGGTCGACCAGACGGGTGGGGAGGTTGGGGCCGAGGGCGGCCCAGGCCTTGAGCTTGCCCTCGTAGGAGTGCTGGATGTGCTCGATGACGATCGGCGTGGCGACGAACCTCGCCTCGGGGAAGGCGTCGGCGAGGACTTCGGCGCCGAAGTAGAAGTCGGGGTCGCCGTGGGAGACGAACACGGTGGTGAGCGTCTTGCCGGAGTCGAGGATCTCGGCGGCGAGGCGATGGCCGTCGGCGCGGGTGAAGGCGGCGTCCACCAGCAGCGCCTCGTTCTCACCGGTGACGAGGGTGGCGGTCTTGTTCCTGCTGCCGGCCGGGAAGTCGAGGTCGAGGACTTTGAAGGAGAGAGTGCTCATGCGTGCTTCCTCGGGTGAAGGTGAGCGGTCGGGGAAATCGCCTCGCGGCGAGGTGTACGGCGTGAACCGGGCCGAGGCGGACCTGTCACCACCGGTAAGGACAACGAGCCGGCCGCCTTCGGCCATGGTCTGCCGGTACAGCGCCCGCAACTGGGCCTCCTCGCTTGAGCCGGTTCGCTCGGCGATGGAGGAAGTGGCCGCTCCGCCGAAGTGAGCGCCGCAGACAGGCCGGACACGAGGACACCGTCCATGGGAGCTACGACGCCGAAGGCGGCCAGGACGCGCTTTCCCATGGGGCGGACTCCACATCTGTGGGGTGGACACGACGAAGTATCTGCCGACGCAGACAATATATCTGCTGTGACAGATATTGCAACGGCAGATTCTGCCTCTCAGGTCCTTCTGTCATCCTTGAGGAGTGAACGAGCAACTGCTGAACGACGACGACGTGACACTCTTCGGTCTCTTCGTGGAGGCCTACAGCCGTATCAAGGCCCTGGTGAACCGCGATCTCGATATACCGCACACCTGGTTCGAAGTGCTGCTGCGACTGGGCCGCACCCCCGGCCACCAGCTCCGCATGACGGATCTGGCAGAGGCCGTGTCCTTCAGTTCGGGCGGCTTCACCCGGCTCGCCGACCGCATGGAAAAGGAAGGACTCATCCGCCGCGACCCCGATCCTGCCGACCGAAGAGCCGCACTCGCCGTACTGACCGACAAGGGTGGTCAGGCGCTCGACCGCGCACTGACCGCCCACGTCTCCCACCTGCGCAACCACGTCGCCGGACCACTCTCAGTCGAGGACCGCCGCCACCTCGAGCGCATCCTGCGCACGCTCCGCGACGCGAACGCGTAAGTTCCCGTCCTTGATCCGGATCATCGTCGCGGGCTTCGGACCCGCTCAGCTGTTGTAGTGGTGAGCCGGCGCCGACGGCCGATCGCTGATCCTGCGGTCAGGACCGGGCTGCTGGTGCCGCAGCGCGGGCCCGGTGTGCGCGGATCTCGTCGTGGTTGTCGGTGGCCCAGCCGATCAGGGATGCGTGAGGGTGGGCGTCCGCTGGGAGATCCCGGGGACCTGGCGCTGCAGGCATGGCCGCCGAGGCGGCCGCAGCCCAGCGCATCGGCGGGGACGAAGCCGTTGAGTCACGCGGCATCGCGGTTGGCCGGGTGGGCCCGGCGCCCGCCTCCAGCCTGAGCGCATGGCCTTGAGCACCGATGAACGCTCCCTCCCCGAGGTGCGGCCGTGATCACCTTCCCGCACACTGCCCCAGCACCTGCATCGGCGTTCTCACCGCAACTGCGGCAGTCTCACCCGACGTGCAGGACCACAGGTAAGCAGCCCCGAGCCGGGTCCGGCAGTCGTCGCGATGTGTCTGCGGCGCCGCAGGCCAACGGTCTGCGGTCACCGCAAGAAGGCCTCACAACGGGGTGTGTCGCGCTCGGTCGAAAGGGGCGTTCTCGCCGCTCATGCGCCACAGAACTCGGCGTCGACGACCCGCTGTTCGTGGACGTTCCAGTCGCCATTGAAGTTCAGCGACAGCACGTGGTCGCCGTCCGCCGTCGCCATGGTCTGTGAGATGGAGCCCTGAATGCCGCCGTTGTGCCCCCACACCTCGGTTCCGCACGACAACGTCATCTTCATCAGTCCCAGACCGTAGGAGAAGTTCGGCAGGTTCTCGATCGGCACGGTCGTCATCATCTCCTTGAGCTGACGATCTTTCAGGAGTCGGCCGGAGAACAGGGCACGGTAGAAGCGATTGAGATCACGGCCGTTGGAGATCATTTCTCCGGCGGCGCCCGCGAAGGAGGGGTTCAGCTCGGTGACGTCGTAGACCGCGCCGCCGGGCTTCCCCGGTCCGGCGAGTTCCCCGGTCAGCTTCGAGTAGGCGCGTCCGCTGGGCCCGGGGATACGGACACGGGTGCCCGGCACACTGGTGGAAACCAGGTGCAGGGGACGCAGAATGCGCTGCTCGATCTCGTGGGCGTAGGAGTGGCCGGTGGCCTTCTGGATCACCATGGAGGCGATGACATAGTTGGTGTCGGAGTAGCTCCAGTCGTGGCCGGGAGCAAAGGTGGGTTGGTGGGTCATGGCGAGCCGGACGATACGGCGAGGCGTCCAGGTCTCGTAGCGGTGCTGGAGGAAGTCCGTGCTGAACTCCCTCTGCTTGAAGGTGTCGTCCTCGGTGTAGCTGTAGATGCCGCTGGTGTGGTTCAGGAGCTGCCGTAGCCTGATCTTGCTGCCGTCGTTGCCGTTTCCCGCCACCAGACCCGGCAGCCAGTGATCCACCGTGTCGTCCAGGCTCAGCTTGCCTTCCTCCTCCAGCTGGAGCAGCACCGTGGCCACGAACGTCTTGGTGATCGAGCCGACCCGGAAGCGGTCATCGGCCCGCGGTGTGCGGCCGGTTGCCAGGTTTGCGGTGCCCGCACGTCCCGCCCAGGCAGTGGGCCCCAGCTCGGCGAGCACGATCCCGCCGGGCGGACCGTCGTGGACCACCGATTCCAAGGCCGCCTGGGTCGCCACGTGCTCGGACCGCCTGGCCGACGCGTCCTCAGTGCCCGCGGCTGACGCGGGCAGGGTGAGTCCGGCGGTGATCACGGCTGCCGCCAACGCCCCGACGGCGGCGCGCCGCAACCTGCGACCGCCCCGTCCGCACGAACGTGACCCGTCTGCTGCATGCGCGTGCTGGCACACGAAAGACTCCTCAAGCGGTGGTCATGACTGGACGGGCCCAGTATTTTCGATCAAGGTCCGGGCCCGGGATGCCGCCAGCCACCGACTTGTGGGTAGGGCTACCCCCCGTACACCGCTCAGCAGCTTCACCGCCCAGTAGCACCTCACAGAAGCGCGCCCGCCAAGCGGCCGTCGGGAAACAGCGACCTGAGCAGCCCCGGTGTCGGTCTAGAACTGACGACCATCGTTGACACCTGGGTCTCCCGACGCCTGCGGAGATCCACATGTCGAAGACAACCCCGCTCGATCGCGAGGCCAAGCGGCGCCTGGCCGTCATACGCCATGTCGATCACAGGGTGGCGGGTGCACTTCACCCGGCGAGACCTCGCGCGGCCGAGGGAAGTGGGCCCATTCATACGGGAGTTCAATGCGCTGTTCGACGGTCTGGATCAGCGGCTGGATGGCCCGGGTGTGCCCGAAGGTCAGCCGTTCCTGATCAGTCCGGCGGCCGAGTACGACAGCGCTTTGCGGCCCGGCCGGCGTGGTCGCGGGCCGGGCCGTTGTGAAGAGGCGGGAGACCGGGTGGTCAGAAGGAGTAGGGCCCGAACCGGCCCCACATGATGACCGCGGCGACGATGAGCAGGATCGCGTTGAACCCGATGGCCTGCGGCTCCTTGCGGCGTGCGTGGAGTCCCATGGCCAGGACCATGATCACAGCCAGGCCGGTGGCGGCCAGCGGGGTGAGCACGGTGGCGATGTCGAAGGCGCCCGGCAGGATCAGCCCGAGACCGCCTGCGAGTTCGGCGACGCCGATCAGACGCACCACGGGTGTCGAGACGTCACTGACCCACGGCAGCTGGGATATGAGCTTTTCGCGGGGCTGGGTGGACTTGGTGACGCCGGCGGCCGCGAACAGCGCGGCGAGGACGCCCTGCAGGATCCACAGGAACACGTTCATCGGAGCGGAGACCTTCTTCTTCGACCGCGCCGCGGCGGGCATCGCCGCGGCGGATCAGGATTGAGCGGATCAGGATTCAACGCGGGAGAGCTGGGCTGCGTCAGACGGTGAAGACACGCTCGGCTTCGTCGCGCTGGGTGTGCAGGTCCCAGTAGAGAGGGGCGATGTCCTCGGCCTCGGCGGTCGGGATTTCGGGAGGGCCGCCCGCGCCGATCCACACGCCGATGGCGACGTGCGCGGCCTGGATACCGGTGCCGGCCAGCTCCTTGTGCAGGTTGAGTACCCAGTTGCGCAGCGCCGCCTGGGCGGGGTTGACGTTGCCGAGCATCGGGATGGGGTCGGCCGAGCCGGCGCCGTTGGTGAAGAGCAGGGTGCCCGCGCCGGCCTCACGCATCGCGGGCAGGACGGCCTGGGTGGCGGTGATGGCGCTGTAGAGCAGGAAGTCGATCCATTCCTGTACATCGGAGGGGCTGGTCTGGGACGGGTAGGTGAGGTTCACGGAGGCGATGCTTGGAGCGGGGGAATGCTCCAGGACGTCGATGCCGCCGAAGCGGGTGGCGGCGTCCTTGAGGGCCTGGGTCAGCGCGTCGTGGTCGCGCACGTCGGCCGGGAACGCGGCGGCGGTGATGCCCTCGGCGGTGAGCCGGCCGACGAGATCGTCGAGCTTGGCGCGGTTGCGGGCGATGAGAGCGACGTCGTACCCGCGCGAGCCGAAGGTGCGGGCGATGGCGAGGCCCATGCCGGGGCCGGCTCCGACGATGGCGATGCTGGGCATGGTGAAGTCCTTTCAAGTAAGTGGGCCAGGCGTCCCACTTTTGCTGTCGGCCACCGTACAGCAGAAGCGGTCCGCCCGTTCCACTTGGGTAGAGTGGGGGTATGACCTCGCCACCCTCGGACCAGACGCCAGACCAGCAGCCCGGCACGGGACTGCGCGCCGACGCCGAACGCAACCGCTGCCGCATCCTGGCCGCCGCCCGCCGCCTCTACGCCACCGAAGGACTCGGCGTCTCCATGGCCTGCGTCGCCCGCGAGGCAGGCGTCGGCAAGGCCACGCTCTCCCGGCGCTTCGCCACCCGGGAGGAACTCGTCAACGCGGTCTTCGCCGACCGCATGGACGCCTACGCCGACGCCGTCGCCGAGGCACTGGCCGACCCCGACCCCTGGCACGGCTTCATCGGCTACCTCCACGCCGTCTGCGCCATGCAGGCCGCCGACCGCGGCTTCGCCGACGTCCTGACCATGACCTTCCCCGCCGCCAAGGCGCTGGAAGCACGCCGCGCCGAGGCGTACGAGCGGCTGCTCGAGCTCATCACCCGCGCCAAGGACACCGGGCACCTGCGCGAGGACTTCACTCACCAGGACGTCGTCATCCTGCTCATCGCCAACGCCGGAGTCGTCACCGCCACCGGCGACGCCGCCCCCGACACCTGGCGCCGCCTCGTAGGTCACATGCTCCGCTCCTACGCCGCGCCCGGCGCGCCAATCCCCCCGCTGCCCGAAGCCCCGAGGCCCACCGCCCTCTACCGCGCCATGGTCCGCCTCTCACAAACCGGCCCGGGCACCGCCTAGAACCGACGCCGCCAACCAGTAATAGACACTGAGGACCGAGCAGAGGACCTCGGCCAATCCGCCTTCGGAGCTCTCCCGACGGAACCGGAACACCGATGATGACCTCCACGTCGCCGTGCAACACCGCGACCGCCGCGACGACCTGCTCGACCCACAGCCCGGCGACGCCCCCTCCACCACATCGCCGCTGGACTGCACCACCCATGCCACGCCGACCGGCATCGATGTCGACCGACGTAAAAGACCCCACCTCCAGGGGGCGCCCGGCACCTTCACGGTGTTCCGCGTCCTAGACGCCGCCGTACGCACCGGCCGGCTTCACGGACGCCTTGGCCTGACCGACGCACGCGGCTGACCTGTCCCTGGGGGCAGGTGACCTGCTGCTTGCCGTAGTCGATGTGGAAGTCGTCCCGGGCGAAGCCTTCGCCTCGGCGGTGCTGGCGGTGGGATTGCCCTTCAGTGGACCGCAGACGGTGACCTGTTGTTCACGGGCGGCTTGTTCCAGGTGGGGCAGAGACGTGTAGCCGGCGTCGACCAGGTACACGCCGGGCAGCAGGCCGCGGCGGGCGAGGCGGGTATGGATGCCGGGCAGGACCTGGCTGTCGTGGGTGGTGGGGCTTACCCAGTACTGGGAGTACAGCATTTGACCTTAGTTTAATTTACATTTATGCAGGTCAGGGTCGTGATGCAGGTCCAGCCGAGCCGATGGGGGTCGATTCGGGGTCGAATCTACTTGTGTATTACTTTCGTAATAAGTGATTCGCTCCCCCTCGTTCCTGCGCCAGGGGCATCGACACGTTCGACACCCACGTCATGCCTGAAGCGTTGCCGGCTCGGAGTGCGGCGCCACCGCGTCCTGTACCTGGATACTCGCCAAGGGCCCGGATGTCGCCCACCAGAAATAGGCACTGAGTGGCCTGGTGCGCGAATCGTCGATTACGTCTCGAACGGAACCCGGCGTGCAGCCCGACTCGTCTGCCACTCTCCGTTTTCGCAGGTCAAGGCGCATGTTTACTCATTGAACAAACTGGCCGGGTCGAATCTGGGTCGAATCCGAGCCGTGTGAGTTGGCGACGGCGCGGAGATGTACGGCTCGTATCGTCCACCCTGTCCCGCCGATAAGGGATGGGCAGGGCATATAGGGCACCCGTCGGGTGCAGGATGCGGCCCCAAGTCAGTGGTCGGTGAGTTGGGACGCTTCGGGCGCCTTCGGAAGTATCGTCCGGTGTGTCTCCCTGCTGGCGGGACTGGGTGCAGGTCATTCCGTCCGCTGTGACTCGTTGGCGGCTCCGCTTTCTGGAGTGCTTCCTTCGGGCGTTGCGCTGAGTCGCGGTTCACCTCGATCGTCAGGTTGTCACGGTTGTCGTTGATCCTCGCAGCGAGTGCCTGAATGGAGGTGCAGGGACTTGTCTGCGAGGTGACGGCGTGCCAGCTCGCCCCGGCTGCCTCGGAGTTGGGGTAGATCTGGACGGGGTCCGCCTCCTATGCGATGGTGCGGCGGTGATCGAGGGGGAGCGGGAGACTTTGGCCATCGCGTTGGACCATGCGTGGCGCTGGTACGAGAACCGGCGTGGCCGGGCGGTATTGCTCCTTCAGATTCTCGTCCTGTGGCTGGCCATTCTCGGTACCGCCTACGGCGTTGCTGTGCAGGCCGGGCAGTACGGTCTCGCGGGATCGCTGGGAGTACTGGCGGCGGTCAGTGTGGCCGCGACTGATCTGGAGACCTCCAGGCTGCGCGCCTCCGCGCAGCTTGGCGCCGAAGCGGTCACCGAGCTTCAGGGCCGTCTCGCCGACGCACTGAGCACGGAGACGATGCGGCTCAATCAGCGGGAGCAGGCTGGCCGTCCTCCGACGCCGACGTTCCTGGGCCTGGACTCGGGGCGATGGCTGGCGTTCGTCAGCATCGCCGTGGCGTTCGCAGGGTCCCTGTACACGTGGCTGTTCCTGTCGTAGCGAGTGCGCTCCTACGGCCAGTCTGTTGTAGCGGAGGAGGCCACCTGTCTGGGCGTGGCGGAACCGGAAGGGGCAGTCTGACCGGTGAGTGTGTCTGAGCAGAGAGCACGAGATGCGGGCAGCCCATGACGCGGTCGCGTAGTGGCTGCGCGGCATCGGCCCCCGCGGACCCAGCCCCCTTCGAGGAGCAGCGGCAACTCCTTCGATCTGTCGCCTAGGCTCTGTCTCCTTGGTCAGCGTCGGGTCCAGATGAGGATGCCCGCGAGGTGCAGGGCAGCCTGGTAGGCGATCGCGAGCTTGTCGGTTCGTGTGGCCAGGCCGCGCCACTGCTTGAGGTGGTTGATGCACCGCTTGACAGTGTTCCGCTGCTTGTATGCCTCGCGGACGGCCTCCGAGTCTGCCTCGCCTCAGGCGGTGGCCAACCTGGTCGGACGGTTGTGGAATGACAGCGCGGATGCCCCGACGCCGCAGGTGGGTACGGATGGCGCGTGAAGAATACGCACGGTTGGCCAGGACGGCGAGGGGCCGGGTTCGTGGCCTGCCCAGGTCGCTGCGGGGCACGCGGATGCCGGACATCACCGTCTCGAAGGCGGGTGCGTCACCGGCCTGGCCTGCGGTAAGGGTGAAGGCCAGAGGTCGTGCCCGGCCGTCGGCGGTCAGATGAACCTTCGTGCTCAGCCCACCGCGGAAACGCCCGAGGGCGTGATCAGCGGGTTCGGCTCGGTCGGCTGCCCCTTTTTGAGTGCGCCGGCGGCGTGCTGATGGGCTCGGACGATGGTCGAGTCGACCGAGACGGTCCAGTCGATGTCGTCCTCGGCATCGGCTGCGACCAGGAGAGCGGCGAGGATGCGTTCCCAGGTGCCGTCGACGGCCCATCTGATCAGACGCTTGTGAGCAGTCTGGAACGGACCGAGCACGTCCGGCAGGTCTCGCCATGGCGAGCTGGTGCGGTACTTCCACGCGATGGCCTCAAGTGTGCGGCGGTGGTCAGCCCACCGCCGCCCGCGAACGGGATCGGCCGGCATCAGTGGCGCGATCCTGTCCCACATCGCATCAGTGATCACTAGTCGGACAGACACATCCAGTCAACCGAGCAACCAGCCAGGCGGATACGTGTCAGGACTGCCCATCCCAAGCGGGAAGTTCGGTGGCGGTGACAATGCTGCGGACGCCCAGGTTCGCCCGCCGGGCCGGGGCTGTCTGGTCAACGATGACGGAGCAGCCGGCCCACTGCCCGCCGCATTCCTCGACCATCGACCGCACAGCTGACGCCTGGCTACCCGTCTCGATCCAGTCATCGACCAGCAGCACCCGGTCCCCGGGGCCCACCGCCGTCCGCTGCAGACGCAGCTCCTGGCGAGTACCCCGGTAGTCGGGGTAGCTGCACCTGGTGGCCTTCTTCCCAGGGAAGATGCCCTCGCCCTTGCGTACCGCGACGAAGCCGACGCCGAGCTCGACGGCCACTTCCGCGCCCAGCAGGAAGCCCCGCGACTCAATGCCGCAGACGGCCGTGACGCCGTCTTCCCGGAACGGCCCGGCCAGTTCACGGACTACCGCAGCAAGAGCTTCGGGGTCACGAAAGACCTGCCAGACGTCAGCGTGGCCGCCGATCCAACGGAAGCGTTCAAGGACCAGACCGCGCGCGTGAGACATCATGATCGTGAGTCTGCGGACGAATCGGCAGCCCAAGCAACCGGATTCTCCGCTCGGGGGATACAGACGGGCAGGCGGCACTCCACCTTCGCCGTGATCCTCATCTGGGCCCGACGCTGACCAAGGAGACAGAACCTAGTTCGACCGAACCTTGCGAACGTGGCGGACATACATCGGTGCGCTTGACGTACGGGGCGCCATGGGACAGACCCGCGCCGCGCGCCCCAGGGTGTCCTCAGACGCCGCAGCGTAGAGCGCTCGCGCGGGTGGAAGGAGCGCCTTCCGCACCGAACTCACCACGGGACTTTGTAGGGTCGGCTCCGCTCTGCCTCAGCAGCAGGGTGTGATGCCCTGCATGCGCTCGACGCGCCGTTACCGAACTCGCGCCTTGGCACGGCCTGCGCTCGGGCGAAGGGCGGCTGCGCGGGCCAAGCGTGTCCCCGAGGACCGTGGCGAACCCGTTGACCTGCTGGCGAGCGGCCCCGGCTTCGTGCGGGTGGCCTGCCATGCGCTTTCCCGTCATGCGGAGACGGCCCGCGAGGAGTTTCTCGCGGGCCGGCCCTGGCTGATTCTCACATGTGGACGACGGGTGCCGCGTCCGGGTCCTGCTCGGGTGCTCCGCGTCGGTAGAGGAGGACGCTGACGACCAGGCCGACGGCGAAGAAGACGGCCGACCACCAGTACGCGGTGGAGTAGGCCTCAAGTCCGGAGTTGGCCTGGACGAGCGGGTCCTTGGGGTCGCGGCCGACGAGGTAGTCGGCGGCGGCGCTGGTGGCGAGGGTGTTGAGCAGAGCGGTGCCGATGGAACCGCCGACCTGCTGCATGGCGTTGACGGCAGCGGAGGCGACACCGGAGTCCGCGGTGTCCACGCCGGCGACGGCCAGGCTCATGGCGGGGGCTATCACCAGGCCCAGGCCCAGGCCTGCCACGATCAGCGGCGGCATGACATCAGCGGCGTAGCTGCTGCTCAGATCGAGGGCGGTCAGCCAGGCCATGCCGGCGGCGGCCAGGCCCATGCCGAGCGGGACCACCGGCTTGGGGCCGATGCGGGGCACGAGCACGCTGGCGGCGAGGGTGGAGGCGATCATGAGCGCGGCGACCATGGGCAGGAATGCGAGGCCGGTCTTGACCGGTGTGTAGCCGAGGCTCTGCTGCAGGTAGTAGGTGAGGAAGAGGAAGACGCCAAACATTCCGGCGCCGCTGATCAGGACGGAGACGAAGGAGGCACCGCGGTTGCGGTCGAGCAGTACGCGCAGGGGGAGGAGAGGGTGGGTGGATCGGGTCTGCCACCAGGCGAACACGGCGAGCAGGACGGCTCCGGCGAGGAGGAATCCCCAGGTCTGCGGGGAGCTCCAGTCGTGGGACTCGGCGTTCGAGAAGCCATAGACCAGGCAGAACAGGCCGGAGCCGACGAGGATGGCTCCGGGGATGTCGAGGGAGGCGGTCTTGTCCCGGGTGGTGCGGTGCAGCAGCAGGACGCCACCGACGAAGGCACCCGCGGCGAAGATCAGGTTGACGTACAGGGTCCAGCGCCAGTCGAGATACTCGGTGAGCAGCCCGCCGAGGAGCAGGCCGATGGCACCGCCAGCGCCGGCGATGGCCCCGTAGACGCCGAAGGCCCTGGCACGTTCCTTCGCGTCGGTGAAGGTCGTGGTCAGCAGCGACAGGGCGGCCGGGGCGAGGAGCGCGCCGAAGACGCCCTGCCCGGCACGGGCGATGACGAGCATCTCGAAGCTGGTGGCGGCACCGCCCAGGGCGGACATGCCTGCGAAGCCGACCAGGCCGATCAGGAACGTGATCTTGCGGCCGAACAGGTCCGCTATGCGTCCGCCGAGCAGCAGCAGACTGCCGAAGGCGAGGGCGTAGGCGGTGACGACCCACTGCCGGTCGCCGTCGGAGAAGCCCAGATCCTGCTGCGCGGAGGGCAGGGCGATGTTCACGATGGTGGCGTCCAGGACGACCATGAGCTGGGCCAGGCCGATGATGGCGAGGATCCACCAGCGATGACGAGGCGGTGACTCGGCGGGAGGGAGTGCGGACACGGTGGCCGTGTCGCCACGGGCGCCGGTGGAGTTTTGGGACATGGCTGAGCTCCAGACGAATCGAAACGTGGGAGTGGTGATGGTGCGGTGCGGGACGGCTGCGTCGTCGGAGCTCGTCACGTGGTTCGGAGTGGTGCGCGGCAGCCGGTGAGTCGGCCGGTGCTCCGCGCGCCCTGGAGGCAGGAGAATCAGGCGGCTGGGAACTGTGAGGGACCCGCTCCTGAGCTCTGCCGCCGACGGACGCCACAGCGCAGGACACGTGGGACCACGTCCGGTCCGGACTCCTCGAGCGCCCGGCGGTGGGCTTCCCGCGCCGAGGCGGGGAACAAGGCCTGCCAGTGCCGGGCCTGCCGGTTGAGAGTGCCGATCAGCGGCATGAGATCCGGCGTGGCCGGAACGGGAAGGCCCATGCGGTCCGACGCCTGTTCCCCGAAGGTCTGCCGTAGCACGGTGTACATCAGCGCGCTGAGCTGTTCCTCGGGCAGGGTGATGCCTGGCGCGCCGGCCATGGCATGTGCCTGCCCCTCGACCATGGCGGCCGTCAGGGCACGTGAGTTCTCGTCAGGTGGGGGTGTCACGGAGTCCAGCAGGTCCTGCAGCCGACGCGCTCCGGCGTGGTCGGCGACGCCCTTGTGAAGGCGTTCGTCGAGTCCCAGGAGATGGGCTGCGTACGACCAGTACTGGTAGAGCCGGCGCTCTTCCTCGGGACTGATCTGGATGCCGACGGCCGCCAGGGCCCGGTAGGCGACCAGGGTGAAGCCGAGCCAGGTGCGGGCCATGTCGAGCTGACCGATCGGTAGACCGGGGGCACCCATGTCCCAGTCCGTAAGGGACATGGCACGCATACGGGCGTGGCTCAGTCGGAGCTCGGCCGTGGCCACGTATCCCTGCCGTCCGCGCAACAGGCCGCCCGGCCGGACGATCTGCCGTGCCCACACCGCGGTCTCCACAAGGCTGCGCGAAGCCGTGTTCGTGGGCGTGCCGCTCCGTGCCAGCAGCCGCGCTACTGCCGGGGAGGCGTAGGTGTGGGCGAGCGCGCTGGTGATCGAGCAGAGCCCGGACCACATGGGCGGTACGGACTGGCTCACTACATCGCCGCGGTGGAGCGTCAGAGGGTCGACCCAGGAGGGAGTGGCCTCCAGCTCCTTCAGCAGCGCGGTGATGGCTGTGGAGGGCTGATCATCGAGGCTCGCCAGCCCTCCCTTCAGGCCCGTGTCGAGGGCCTGTCGGGCCTGCCTGCCGTAGAGGTCCAGTTCGACGACGACGGCGTCGGCGAGCGGATCGCCGGCCGTCAGCAGGGCGACGAGTTGCTCGGCCTGTGGGGTGTGCCGCTGTCGCGCGGCTGCCAGGTCGATCACTCGCTCGGGGGCTTTTCGGGGTGCTTGGTTCGCAGTCATATGGCTCTCACTTCCGAGAGGGCAAGGCGGTCCGGCGATCATGCGCGGAGGTAGCCTGACACATGTCAGATTAGCTTTAATCTGACATGTGTCAAGTAAGCTGTTCTCGGGTCCACCGGACCGCCGCGCAGCAGCACCTGTCGGGGTGCTTGCCGCGCGGGCTCGACGAGCAGGCAGTCGTGGAGGCAGGAAATGGGAGCAAGCGCCGCATCAGCTCGCAGGCCGGGGCGCCCCGGCGCGGACACTCCCGCGGTGCCGGGGGAGGAGAGCATCCTGCAACGCGGGCTCGAAGCCTTCGCGGAGCTGGGGTACGACCATGCCTCCGCGCGGGAGCTGGCTCGCCGACTGGGCGTCAGCCACAACTTCATCAATGACCGGTTCGGGTCCAAGGCCGCGTTCTGGCGGGCGGTGGTGGAGTTCGCCCTCGGGGCGCGGCTGGCCGGTATGCCGCAGGTGGACCCCTCGTTGGACGATGCCGAGCGGTTGCGGCAGATCATCAGCAACTTCTACCGAACGGCGGCGGACGCGCCCCTCATCGGACGGCTGTTCGTCGACGAGCTGAACCGGGACACCGAGCGGCTGGACTACCTGTACGCGCACTACATCGGCCCGGTCCTGCAGACCATGACGGACTGTATCGATCGGCTCATCGCCTCCGGGCGCATGGCGCCCGTCCCGGTGGACGTGTTCTTCTTCGCCATCATTCCGCCCGTCTCGGGCATGGTGGACGTGCCCCTGGCTCGACGCCTGGGCCGACCCGTGCCGTCCTCACCGCAGCAGCTCACGGCCACGGCGGACGCGCTTGCGGCACTCGTGGTCAATGGCATGCTCGCGACGGGAGCGGAAGGTCGCCACTGAGACCGATGCCGCGGCGTGGGACCTCTCAGGGGGCGATCGTCTCCGTGCCGACCGCGACGGGTCGGCACGGCCGTGCCGGGATGTGCCGCGACCGGATGCCATCCCGCGTGCCGGCCCTGTTCACGTGTCGGGTCCCGGGCCGCGGTAGGCATCTGATGCAGGCCGCGTGTCCGGGTGTGCGCGCCGGAGTATGGGGCGACCTGCCCGATCACGTCGGCCTGGTGCCTGGACGGCGGGGATCGGTTCGGCGTGCAGGGGTTCAGGGCGTGGGTGGCATCGTTGAGGGCGCTCAGGCACCCTCCAGCACTCCACCCATCAGGCGAGTTCTTCGATATCGCCCACGGCACGGTGGCGGGCCTGGAGCACCTCGACCGGTATGTGGCCGCGGACTACATCCAGCTACCCGAACACGGCGAAGTAGATCGAGGTGGACGGCATCGCAGACGGCGGGTGCATCGCCCGTCAGGCAATCTGCGAGGACGGGATGCTGATCGACGCCTTCCGGCAGCCGTCCGGTGGCAAGGTCATCCACGTCTCGAGTGACCTCATCCGGTGAGTCCGCGCCCCGTGTCGAAGTCGGAACCCGCCCTGTCTTCAGAGCTGGATCAGCCTCGGCGCGAACGTCGTCGGGATCGCGGAGCCCCGACGAAGCTTCTGAGGATCGCGTCCTCCCACGAGTAGGCGGTCGGTGCCGCGCGTCCATTCGCCGTGAGGTGTGGCTCCGGAGCCGCAGGTGCCCTCGACTTCGAGACAGGCGACTGCGGCGCGGTAGGTGGACGGCTGGTCAGCGGTGACGAAGAGGGACCCGAAACCGTGCGGCTCTGTCGCTCGGAGCTCGTCGTCGATGTCCGGACCGGACAGCCGGCATCAGCCGCGCCGAGCCCGCGCGCCGACGACAGCCGCTCGCGCGGGTGGTGACCGGCTACAACGCCCGCTCTCGTACGCGGCGCATCAAGGATGCGTGAGAGGGCATGACGTGGCTGGACGCGATTGCGTCGGATGACACTGGCGCTGTGTCCGGCGTCGTCCGGGATGCCGAAGTAGCCGGAGCGCTTGGAGGACACCTTCCAGGCGGCGAACGAGGGGATCGCCGAGAGGTGGATGCGGCACCACCGCTCGCTTCGCCACTGACGTCCTACGGGTGCTCCGCGACGTGGCAGATCCGGGTGGGCGGCTGTCGCCGCCCACCCGGATCTGCCCGTTACATCGTGGTCTCGCCTGGATCAGGTTCCGTTGGCGGGTTGGTTGTAGACGTGGCCGTCGACGGTGGTGGTCAGCGTGCCGGTCGCCTGGAACTTGTTGGTCCCCACGGTGATGTCCAGGTGGAACCCGTCGGGGCTGGTCCTCTTCGTCGCATGGACTCGGCCGGTCCCGATGTCGGTCCGGACCAGGTCGGAGAACCAGTCGATCTTGTTGTGGAAGGGAGTGTCGTTCTGCAGGGTCATGGTCTCGGTGCCGTTGATGACGTAGCGCCCGTCGTCGGAGTAGTCCTGGTAGGTGACGGCGACGGTGCTGATGGCGGTGCGTGTGCTGTTCTCGGTGACGGTGACCTCGGCCGAGCCGGACTTCTTGCCGTCCAGGGTGTAGGTGCCCTGCGTCAGATGCGTCCGCGCGGGGATCGCGCTGCCCGGCTCGTACGGGACGCCCCAGGGGACGGTGTCGGAGACGGGGACGACCGGCTCCCGCGTCTGCGGCGGGCGGCTGGTGAGGTCGGCGATCATCAAACGCTCGGTCCGGCCGCCGGGGGCGGTGGACACGGGGCAGGGCAGCGGGTTCTGGCCGCCGCAGTCGGGCGCGACGGCCAGCGACTGCCAGTACGCGATGTGGGTTCCGTCGGGTGACCACTTGGGGTCGGCCCGGCCGTTCCACAGCGGGTCGTTGATGCTGCCGGGGCTGCCGTCGCCGGCGGCGTTGAGCCGTTGGCCCGCGTAGGAGCCGCGGTCGCCGTACGCGTCGATGAGGTACGGCTGGAAGAACCGGCGCTTGCCGTTGTTGCGGGCGGCCGAGATCGCGCTGGCACTCAGCAGGTCGGTGATGCCGGGGACGCCCCGCATGGCGGACAGGAACGACAGCCGGTCGGTGCCCCGGGTGTCCATCACCACCGTCCACTTGCCGTCGGGCGAGAGGTCGACCGGATCGACGTACTCGGGATCGGCGGTCAGCCGGCGGACCTTGCCGGTGGTCAGGTCGGCCGCGAAGACGTCGATGTTGGACGACTCCGCCGGGTAGCCGACGTAGGTGACCTCGCGTCCGTCGGCGGAGAAGCCCCGCAGTTCGCCGACCGAGGGTACGAACGGGTCGAACCGCAGCTTGCCGGGGTCGCTGGGATCGACGTCGACCGGCTGCGTGGCGTTCGGGTCGAACAGCCGGCTGACCTTGACCAGGTCATAGCGCGGTACCAGTGGGGTGCCCGTCGTCGGGGACGGGTTGAACTGCAACCGGCCCATGTACGAGAACTGGTCGAGCCGACCGCCCGTCACGGTCATGGAGCTGAAGCCCAGGTGTGTGTCGTCGGGGTGCAGGCGCAGTTCGCGGATGCTTCCGCCGGGCCCCGAGCCGTCCGCGGTGGTGTTCCACCGGATCGGGTAGATGCGGACCCGCTGTGGGGTGCAGGCCCGGTCGGCCAGCTTGTAGGGGCCGCAGTCGATGATGTTCGTCCCGGCCAGGACCCGCTTGCCGTCGCCGAAAGCCTGGGGGTAGTCCATCGCATCGGCGGGTCCCGGCGCATTACCCGGTGGGATGCCGCAGGTGACGCACTTCCACGCGTCCCCGTTGGGGAAGGTGGTCCCATCGGCCCGCACGAGGATCAGCTGCTGGCCCGTGTAGATGCTCGACGGATGGGGTGCCGCCGGTGCGCCCGTGAACAGCACCGTCGCGACGATGTTCCGGCTGTCCGGCAGGAAGTTCCCCGAGAACAGGCCCGGGGACTGCCCGATGCATCCGGTACCGCGCGGGTTGTTCTCCGTGGTGCAGGAACCGGCCTCGATGCTCGGTGTGACCGGCGGCAGTGGCAGCTGCCTCACCTTGATCGGCTCGGGCTTGGGCGGCGGCGGAACGGCCTGCCCGCTGCCCGCGGCCGGTGAGGCATGCGCGGGCTGCCATGAGGTGCTGGTCACGGCCAGGGCGAGGATCAGCGCCAATACCGGCCAGACTCGCGGAATTCTTGTTCTTCTCCGCAAGAGCATGCTCATCTCCTACTTGAGTTGGGCGTCATATGGGTGGAGGCGTCCTTGGCAGGGAAGGCCATGTCCTCCTCGTTCGGCGGCAGGCGTCGCCCGGCACCAGAGCGGTCGGCGTGAGACGGACCCGCGCGTGGAGGGGGCGGGGTCGGCTCTGTTCACTCGGTGATGAACCGCTGCGGCGTCCCCGTACTCGACGCAGCCACAGGGCTCCTTCTCGGTTCGGCGTCGTCGGTGCCCCCGACGCGCATGTCGGCTCCTTCGGGTGTGGTTGTGGTTCTGCGGGGAGGCAGAAAGAGGTCGCCGTCGCCCGGCCGGGGCACCGCGTGCCGCGAGGAGCCCGAGGTGAACGGCGCGCGGGACGCGTGTCGCGCTCACGGGGCAGGGGCGGCGCAGACGGGCTCGCGCGGGCCGACGGGTGGCCCGCGCGTCGAGCGGTCCTCGGATGAGGACAGGGAGGGAACGCGAGAGGGGCGGCTCGTTAGAATGTAACCACGGTGGTGGCAGTTCGGTGATTAGACTCCCGATCGCAGCGGATGGCAAGACCCTGAACGCGGTTGCCCTCGCCGGTAGTTGTCCTCATCGGCGTAGGAGGTTGCATGAGTTCCGCCCCGTCCGCACGTCGATGTGAGCCGCTTGCGTGCGGCGTAGGTCGGCCCTGACCTGGGGTCGCCGACGTGAGAGTGGGCACGGCGCGCGCCACTGATGGGCGACTTGTGGCCTCCTGAGTGGCACCGGCCAGGGGGTGCGGACAGGGAAGCCCTCGTGTCCGGGTGAGCGTTTGAACGTTTTATTTTCTTCTGATTGACCTATTGACCAAATGTCGCAAGCCGATCAGTATTCCCGTGACTCGACCAGGCGGGAGGTGTCATGGATGATCGAATGAACAATAGGACAGTGGCGTCGTCCGCATCCGAAGGAGCTGGAATGTCGGACAGCACCCACAGCGTCGGTTTCCTCTGGGGAGCCGCCTCCGCGCCGCACCAGATCGAGGGCAACAACACCAACAGCGACTGGTGGGTACGAGAGGGCCAGGTCCCCGGCCTGGAACGCAGTGGGGACGCCTGCGACAGCTACCACCGCTACGAGGAGGACATGCGGTTGCTCGCGGATGCAGGGCTCAACTCGTACCGCTTCGGCGTGGAGTGGGCACGCATCGAACCCGTCCCAGGGGAGTTCTCGCGGGCCGAACTCGCCCACTACCGCCGGATGATCGACACCGCCCTCGGTCTCGGTCTGACGCCCATGATCACCCTGCACCACTTCTCCAACCCGCGCTGGTTCGCCGAGGAGGGCGGCTGGGCCGGCGAGCGGGCCGTCGACCGCTTCGTCGCGTACGCGGAGCGGGTGACCGACATCCTCGGCGACGTCCCGTACATCGTCACTATGAACGAGCCCAACATGCTTGCGATGATGTTGACCAGGGACCGCCTGACGCTCAAGGAGCAGCAGCGGTCGGGGATGTGGCAGAGCCCTACCGTTGACACCGACCGTCGCGTGAAGTGGCCGACTCCGGACACCGACATCAGCGACGCCCTGGTCAAGGCTCACCACGCGGTCCGCGACATCGTGCGTGCCAACACCGACGCGGCCGTCGGCTGGACGGTGGCCAACCGGGCCTTCGCCGCCCGCCCCGGTGCCGAGGAGCGGAAGCGTGAACTGGAGTACATCTGGGAGGACCTGTACCTGGAGGCCGCGCGCGGCGACGACTTCATCGGCGTCCAGGCGTACTCCAGTGTGTGGGTCGGCAAGGACGGCATCGAGCCGCACCCGCCGCACCCGGACAACACCCAGGTCGGCTCGGCGTACCGGCCGGACGCGCTGGGCATGGCGGTGCGCCACACCTGGGAGGTCACCGGCGGCACCCCGATCCTGGTGACCGAGAACGGCATCGCCACCGCCGACGACACCCGCCGTATCGCGTACACGGACGAGGCGTTGCGCCACCTGTTCACCGCCATGGGCGACGGCGTCGACGTACGCGGTTATCTGCACTGGTCCGCCCTGGACAACTTCGAGTGGGGCCACTGGGCACCCACGTTCGGGCTGATCGCCGTGGACCGGGAGACCTTCGAGCGTCGTCCCAAGCCGAGCCTCGCCTGGCTCGGCGACGTGGCCCGCCGCGGCCACCCCTGAACATCTCCGAGCCCCCGCGGGTGAGGGCGAGCATTCCGCCGCCTTGCGTACAGCCTCGCGCGGCGTCAGCACATGAAGGAAGCACGCATGTCCGCCCAGCACACCACCCCGGTCCGTCGTCGCCCCGCCGTGACTCCGCAGGCCGGCTCCCGCGAGGGAGCCCTCACATGACGCTCGATCGACGCGCGCTCGTCCGCCGACACAACCCCGTCCTGACGGCACCGCACCCAACCGACGTCCTCACCGTCGGCAACGGCGACATAGCGATGACGGTCGACCTGTCGGGCCTTCAGACGTTCCCGGACTTCCACGAGCTGCGCCCGGACCCGCGGCGAGTCGTCGACGGCGGCGAGACCGGCCTGCCCGCACACATCCCTCGCCCGTTCGACCGCGATGACCACCAGATACCGCTGCGCACGCAGTCGACCTGGGGGTGGTACCGCACCCGGACCGAGCGCGAGTTCCTCCCCGACGAGGCGACGACCACTTACGAGACGTCGCGTGGCACGGTGCCGTACCTCGACCGCAAGAGACTGCACCGCGCCGGCGACCCGATCCCGGACGAGTTCGCGGCCGGTGCCTGGCTGGCCTTCAACCCCCGCCGGACGCACCTCGGGCGTCTCGCGCTCGACGTGACATCCGACGGACCCCGGCTGGACGGCCCGCACCGGCTCACGGACACCCGCACCGAACTCGACCTGTGGACCGGGACCGTGCACGCCACGTACCGCCTCGACGGAGTCCCCGTGACGGTCACGACCGTGGCGCACCCCGATGTCCATCGCTTCGCGGTGCGTCTGCGATCCCCGTTGCTGGCGCGTGGCCTCGGCGTGGCCTGGTGCTCCGACCCGCAGCCCGACGACCTGGCGCCTTTCGAGCTTCCGCTCGACGAGCGCGTCAGTTGGGCCCAGCTGGGCCCCGGACGCTGGGAAGCACACCGCGCCGTGGAGTCGTCGGCGTACGTCGTCACGATCGAGACGACCGGTCACCTCACCCCCCACGACGACGGCGCTCGCGTCCTGGTGACGACCGATCAGCCGGAACTCGATGTGATCGTCACCCTCCGGCCCGAGGAGCGAGCTGCCTCCCCGACACCCTCGTACGGGCTACCGAGGGCGGACGCCGGCACGACCGCTTCGGACTTCACGTCCGTCCAGGCGGCTTCCGCGCGCTGGTGGGAGGACCACTGGCTCGGTGGCGCCGCGGTGAGCTTCGAGGGCAGCACTGACAAGCGGGCCGGGGAACTGGAACGCCGCGTCGTGTTGTCGCAGTACCTGACGGCGGTCAACGGAGCCGGTGCCACACCGCCTGCGGAGACCGGGCTGACGTACAACACGTGGACGGGCAAGTTCCATCTGGAGATGCACTGGTGGCATGCGGCGCACTTCGCGCTGTGGGGTCGCGGCGAACTTCTGGAGCGCAGCCTCGGCTGGTACCACGGCGCCTTGGCCGCCGCACGGAGCACAGCCCGGCGTCAGGGCTACCGTGGCGCGCGCTGGCCGAAGCAGACCGACAACTCGGCGCGTGAGTCGCCCAGCCACATCGGCGTGTTCCTGATCTGGCAGCAGCCTCACGTCATCCATCTGCTGGAGCTGCTGTACGACGAAGGACGCTCGACCGAGTTCCTCACAGAGCACTGGCCGTTGGTGGAGGCCACCGCGGACTTCATGGCCGACTTCGTCGAGGAACGCGACGGTGTCTTCACACTGCCGCCTCCGCTCATTCCCGCGCAGGAGAGCTACCTCGCCGACCGCCTCACCAACGCCGACCCGACCTTCGAACTCGTCTACTGGTGCTGGGCACTCGACGTCGCGAACGCGTGGAGGGGACGTCTCGGGCTCCCGCTCCGCGACGACTGGGACCGCGTCGCGCGCGGCCTGCGGCGTCCGCTGGTCCTGCCGGACGGCAGGTACGCCGCGATCGCGACGCCGCCGTACCTGGTGCGCAAGGACCATCCGTCGATGCTGATGGCGCTCGGCTGGCTGCCCGACACCGGGATCGTGGACCCCGACATCATGGGCGCGACTCTCGACGCGGTGTGGAACCACTGGGATTTCCAGACCAGTTGGGGCTGGGACTACCCGGTCATGGCGATGACGGCCGCGCGCCTCGGCGACGTGGGCCGCGCGTTGGACGCGTTGCTGTTCCCCTCACCCAAGAACCAGTTCCTGACCAACGGCCACAACCCACAGATGCCGGGCTTCCTCACGCTCTATCTTCCGGCGAACGGCGGACTGCTCGCCGCGGTCGCCCACGTCGTGGCCGCCGTGGATGGCGGAGCGAAGCCTCCCGCGGGCTGGACCGTCGCGGCCGAGGGTTTCGGATGACGGCCTAGTGGCCGCCTTACCCGGACGGCCCGGCCGCGCATCCGCGCCGGGGCGTCGACATCCCCCCACGACTCCAGCACCACAGCACACCTCCATATGTCAACAGCGCACGAATCAAAGGTGATAGCCATGCGCAGGAATCCCACCACTCAGTCCGTGTCCCGGCCCATGAGCCGCCGCTCCTTCGTCTGGACTGCCGGCTCGCTGGGCATCGCCGCGTCGCTCCTCCTCCAGGGATGCGGGTCGGGCAGTGACTCCGGGTCCGACGACGGCACGGTAGAGCTGACCTTCATGAACCAGTCGCGAGGCCAGGAAGCCGCCCTCAACGCCCTCGCCAAGCAGTACACGAAGGAGACGGGGATCGTCGTCAAGGTCGAGTCCCCCGGACCGTCCGACTACCTCGCGAAGCTCCAGGCCAAGGCGCAGTCCCGCAACATGCCCGACGTGTACTCGTCCTTCCTCGCCGTCGACATGGCCCCGTTCTACAAGGCCGGCTGGGCCATGAACCTCGAGCCCGAACTCAAGGGAGCGTGGGGTGACCAGTTCGCTCCGGGAGTCGTCGAGCAGTCCGCTTTCATCAAGGACAACAACCTCGATGTCCCGCCGGGCATCTACTCGGCGCACTGGGAGACGCAGTCCTATGGCCTGATCCTCGATCCCGCCAGGACCAAGATCGACCCGAAGGCGCCGCCGAAGACCATGGACGACCTCATCACCGCGCTCAAGGCGTCCAACAAGGACGGTAAGGGGAACTTCTCGGTCGCCTCGTCGCTCACCCCGGCGCTGATCCAGCAGTTCGCCTCCAACTGGCTCACCGACCAACAGATCTCGGACACCTTCGCCGGCAAGTCGAGCTGGAAGTCGGACGGTTGGCGCAAGGCGTTCCAACTCCTCCTCGATCTGAAGAAGGCCGGCGTCATATCCAACGGAGCGCTCCCCGGCGGTCAGGGCGACAACCCCGCGGTCGAGACGTCCTTCTTCAACAAGCGTGAGGTCGGCGCCATCTTCGACGCCTCGGCAGGCGTCTCGGTCGGCAAGCGCACGGCCCCCAACTACACCGACTACGCCTCGATGCCCCTGCCCGCCGCCTCCGACGCCACGCTCGCTCCCCGGTCCCCGGGTGTCCCCGGCAAGGGCGCGGTCGTCAATCCCCGTGGCAAGCACCCCAAGGAAGCGCTGGCCTTCGTCAAGTGGCTGACGATGCCGGAGCAGCAGAAGGTGTTCGCCGAGGAGGCCCGCATCGTACCGACGAGCAAGGAGCTCCTGGCGGGCGGCAGCCTTCCCGCGCAGCTCACCGGTTTCGCCGCGGCCACCGAGAACCAGCAGAAGGTGACCAACAGCCTCACCCCCGATGTCAACGCGGCGCTCACCCGTGACACCCAGAGCCTGGTCCTCGGCGAGAAGACCGTCGACCAGATCCTCGATGACCTCCAGTCGGCACAGGAACGCGGCTGATGGCCTCGCTGACGGCGCGCGTCCGCGACCGACGCACCCTGCGCCGCAACATCACCGCACTGGCGTTCCTCGCTCCCGCGATCGCGCTCATCGGAGTGTTCACCATCACACCGTTCGTCCAGGCGATCCTGCTGAGCTTCCAGTCCTGGGACGGGATCAGCCTGGAGACCCCCTGGGTGGGCCTGGACAACTACGAGTTCGTCTTCGGGGACGACGAATTCTGGGCGTCCATGAAGAACGTCGCGATATTCGGCGTGGTCGGCTTCTTCCTGGGGAACGCGCTCCCCCTGGGCATGGCCATCGCGGTGAACCGGATCCGGCGACTGAGGACCTTCTTCCGCACCGTCTTCTACCTGCCGGGCATTCTCTCCGTCGTGGTCGTCGGCGTGATCTTCCTGTTCATGTTCGAACCCCGCTCCGGGGTCCTCAACCAGATGCTCGACATGGTCGGCCTGGAGTCCCTTCAGCAGAACTGGCTCGGTGACCCGTCATTCGCCCTGCCGTCCGTCGCCGCGGTCTTCATCTGGTTCCACTGGGGTTTCGGATTCCTCCTCTTCCTCGCCGGTCTCCAGGACATTCCGGAGGAGCTGTACGAGGCGGCTGAACTCGACGGCGCGCGTGCCTGGGCCAAGTTCCGGTACGTCACCTGGCCACAGCTCGCACCCGTGACCACGATCGTCAGCCTGCTGACACTTCTCGCAGCCCTCCAGATCTTCGGCACGGTCCAGGTCCTGACGAATGGCGGTCCCGGCTCGCACACCCTGGTACCCACCCTGCTCATCTACGAGGAGGCCTTCACCAACAACCGCTACGGCAGCGCGGCGGCGATGTCGGTGCTCTTCGGCGGCGCCCTCGTGGTGCTCTCCTTCCTCCAGCTCACCATCGCGCGACGGCGGGCCGACAAATGACGACGAAAGCAGGTGACCGGGCAGACATGGTGACGTCGCTCGTAGGCACCGAGAAGAACGGTGCTGCCGAAGATCCGTCCGGCGACTCCCGGGACCAGTCTCCCCGGCCGCGTCGACGCCGGATCAGGGCCAACCGGGTGGGCCTCTACGGTCTGCTCGGTGTGGCGGCACTGACCGCGCTCTTCCCGCTTCTGTGGATGTTGTCCGGATCGCTCCAGACCCAGGACGAACTGCTGTCCGGGGACAGCCTCATACCGAGCGGGTTCCACTGGAAGACCTACGTCACCGCCTGGACCGACGGTGACCTCGGGACGTATCTCTCCAACAGCGTGTTCTACACGCTGACCGCCGTGCTGGGCATCCTCGTCGTGTCCAGCATGGCGGGATACGTCCTGGCCCGGGTCGAGTTCTGGGGCAAGGGGTTCTTCACCTTCGTGATCCTCGCGGTCATGATCATCCCCGCGCCAGCGATGTTCCTGGCCCAGTACCGGCTGCTGCTCGATCTCGGTCTTACCAACAGCCGGCTCGGCTACATCCTGATCCTGATCACCTCCGGGGTTCCCATGGCGACGTTGATCATGCGGAGCTTCTTCGTCGGTCAGCCCAGGGAACTGGAGGAGTCGGCGGCACTCGACGGCGCGTCGCCTCTGAGGATCTTCGCGAGCATCATCCTGCCGTTGGCCCGTCCAGGTCTCGCCGCCGTCGCCGTGATCCAGGGACTGCACGCCTGGAACGAGTACCTCATGGCCCTGGTCCTCTTCGACGACAACAGCCTCATGCCGATCCAGCGCGGGCTGACGAGCTTCAACTCGGCGGAGACACCGCAACAACAGGTCCTGCTGGCCGCGACCGTGATCTCGGTGGTGCCCGTGATCGTGTTCTACCTGCTCGCGCAGCGGAACATCGTGAACGGCCTCGGCGCCGGCGCCCTCAAGTAGTCCGGCCGCGCGCAGCAGCCGGCAGCTTCCGGCCCCGGGCGCCGAGGACATGGCTGCCTAGGCCCGTGCCTTCGGTCTGTGGAGGGTTCAGCCCCTGCCAGTTCGGGCCGGCAGAGGGCTGACGTTGTCGCGTTCGCGCCGCTGGTCCGTTTCCGTGGCCCGGTTCTCGCTCAGCGCGCCGACGGCCCCCGCGAGCCGGTGGCGCAAGCGGGGGGGAACGGGGCGGGGACCAGGAAGCGTTTCGCGAACCCGACTGCGAGCCGACCCGGGCTCTGAGACGTGAGGGGCCGCACTCGGCTCGTGATTCTCCGGGCTACGAGCTCGATGGTTGCCTAGTGCTCAGGGCGCGGCTTGGCCTTGGTGGCGTGACGGGCGGCCTTGTAGGTCTCGGGCAGGAAGCGGTGTTCGATGGCGGTGCGCTTGGTGGCGGCGTCGCCGCCGACGACCTCGGCACGTCCGTTCATCAGGGCGAGGAAGCCTTGGCGTGCCACTTCCTTGCGGCTGTTCTTCTTCATGCCGGGGCCGAAGGCGGTGTTGTTCATGCCGGCGCGGGCGTGGAAGTCACTGTCGGTGGCGCCGGGCATGAGACAGGTGACGGTGACACCGTGTTCCTTGAGTTCCTCGCGCAGCCCGAGGGCGAACATACGGGTGAAGGCGCGGGAGGGCCCGTACACGGTCTCGTATGGGGTGGGCAGGGTCGCCGACAGCGACGACGTGATCAGGATGCGGCCGCGGCCGTTGCCGGCCATGTGCCGGGCGACGTGCTTGGCCAGGTGCACGACGGAGGCCACGTTCAGCTGGATCAGGGACAGTTCGTCGTCCAGGTCGGTGTCGAGGAAGGCGCCCCCGATGCTGCGGCCGGCGTTGAGGACCGCCGCGTCGAGCGGCCGGCCGGTCTCCTGCACCGCCCGCCACACCGTCTCGACACCCTCGCTCTGGGAGAGGTCGGCGCGCACGGGTGTGACGTGGACGCCGTGCCGCGCGAGGTCGGCCGCTGCCTGGTCGGTGTGCTCGCTGCGGCCGGTGGCGATCAGGTCGAAGCCGTTGATGGCGAACAGCTTCGCGAGTTCGTAGCCGATGCCCGCGGAGGCCCCGGTCACCAGGGCGAGTGGGCGGTGGGAGTCGGTGTTACTCATGAGAGGTGCTGCTCCTTTTCCGTGTGCTGGTGGGCGTCCGGTGCTGCCCATCGCCGAGCACGGGGCTGGGGGTGGGGTTACCAGTCCTGGCGGGTGGGGTGGATCGCGCCCTCGTTGAGGTCCTGGGCGATCTGCTTGCCCTCGGTGCCCCTGGATGCCGTGGGTGATGCCGACTTCCTGGCGGACGCTGTCGGTGATGCCGCGGATGAAGAACTTGGTGGTGCTGTAACGCCGCCGGCGTCCCCGACGCGGATGCCGGCCACCGAGCCGACGTTGAGGATGTGCTGACCGGCGGGCGATCATTCCGGGTAGGACGGCGGCGCTGATGGCGTGCAGGCAGCCGCGGAGGTAGGTGTCGATCATCTTGTCCCGGTCGTCGACGGCACGGTCGGACCACTTGGAGAAACAGCATCAGGCCTGCGTTGTCGACCAGGCGGTCGACAGGGCCATACTCGTCGGCGGTGAACCCCGTCAGACCCTCGATGTCGTCTCGGTGGGTGACGTCGGCGGCGCGGACGGTGGTCGGGCCGATACGGAGGAGGCGCCAGTGATGACGCTGACGCGGCCCTGGAGGTGGGGTTCGTGGCTGTCTGCCATGGTGGCTCCCTCCTCGCTGTGCGCAGGTGTCGGACGGTGCATGCGCGTTGACGTCCACTTCGGCGTCTGTGATCGTGTCGGGCCGGTAGGTCAGGTCGTGGGAAGAACCGTTTGAGGTGGTATCAGCGTTCCCGGCCGTGGGTGAGGCCGGCCGGTGACAGGCCTTACGGACTCGTCACTGGCCGGCCAGCCCGGCTCGAAGTCAGGCGGCGGAGGCGTCGAAGTCGGCCGACTTCGTCAGTGCCTCGTTCGCGCGGATCTCGGCGAGCATCGACTCCAGCTGCTCGATCGCCATGCCGTACGCCGGAGTGCCCAGCAGCAGGCGCTGGGGGTGGGAGTCGGCGGCGAGGGCGGTGATGATCGCCCGGGCGGCGGCGTGGGGGTCGCCGGGCTCCTTGCCGGTGTCCGCGCGGAACGCGGCGCGCTGCGCGCCGACCGTGTCGGCGTAGTCCGCGATCTCCCGCTCGGGCAGCGTCTCGTTGGCGGACCGGCCGGCCCAGTCGGTACGGAAGGGGCCGGGCTCCACGAGCAGTGTGGTGATGCCGAGCGGGGCGACCTCCTGGCGCAGGGCGTCGGTCAGGCCCTCGACGGCGAACTTGGTGGCGGCGTAGTAGCCGACGGCCGGGAAGGCGCGGAGCCCTCCGATGGAGGAGAAGTTCACGATCGTTCCCGAGCAGCGTGCGCGCATACCGGGCAGGACGGCGCGGATGACGTCGGACAGGCCGAAGACGTTGATGTCGAAGATTCGGCGGATCTCGTCGTCGGTTGCCTCCTCCACGGCGGCGAAGTAGCCGATGCCGGCGTTGTTGACCAGTACATCGATGCCGCCGAAGTGCTTCTCCGCAGCCTCGACGGCCTCCCTGACCTGCGTGACGTCGGTGACGTCGAGGGGCAGGGCGAGTGCCTGGTCGTTGCCCTCGACGAGATCCTGGACCTGGGCGACGTTGCGGGCGGTGACGACCGCCTTGTGGCCGGCGGCGAGGACCTCCTGGGCCAGGGCACGGCCGAAGCCGGTCGAGCAGCCAGTGATGAACCAGACGTTCTGCTGAACAGACACGATGCGGATCTTCCTCAGAAAGGGCGCACCCCTCCCACGGCGATCACCACGGGTGACGGTGACGGGGGTGCTGTGTACAGGGGGGAAAGCGACGCCCGCCCGGGCCTGTGTCACGCACACGGCAGGCGGGCCGCGGACCTCTTCAAGGTCGCTGCTATGGCCGCCCAACCATTGATGCACGCCGTGACGCGGCAGACCAAGCCGTGGACGGGGGCCATTGCTGCCGGGGAAAGACCTTCCCCCTCATGCCAGTGGATCCCCGCCGCGACCCGGGGAACACTGGCAGGCATGGCGAACAATGCCGAGGAGATCAAGAAATTCCTGCGCGCCCGGCGCGACGCGGTCCGCCCCTCCCAGGTCGGCCTGACGAACTACCCGGGGCGGCGGGTACCAGGCCTGCGCCGCGAAGAGGTTGCGCAGCTCGCCGGGGTCAGTGTGGACTACTACACCCGCCTGGAGCAGGGACGGCTCACCAGCGCCTCCGAAGGCGTCATCCTGTCCATCGCCGAGGCCCTGCGACTGACCCAGGCCGAGACCCAGTACCTGCGCGACCTGCTGCGCCCCCAGCCCCGCCGCAGCGCCGAGCCAGCGCCGCCCCAGCAGGTGCGGCCCGCTCTGCTGCGCATGCTCAACGGGCTGCACGACCAGCCCGCCTTCGTCCTCGGCCGCCGCAACGAGGTCCTGGCCTCCAACGACCTCCTCGACGCCTTGTTCACCCCGTTCAACCACCGCCCGCCCGACGAGCGCAACCTGCTGCGCTGGATGCTCCTCGACCCCGCCGCCCGCTCCCTGTATCTCGACTGGGCACAGGTCACCTCCGAGGTCGTCGGCGTGCTGCGCGCTGAGGCCGGCCGCAACCCCCACGACCCGCAGATCGCCGAATTCGTCGCCGAACTGCGCGCCGCATCCCCCGAGTTCCGCACCTGGTGGGCCGAGCGGACCGTGGTCGAACGCACCTGGGGCAGCAAACGGTTCAACCATCCCGTCGTCGGCCGCCTCGACATCACCTACGAAGCCCTCTCCCTGCCGGGCGACCCCGACCAGATCCTCTTCGTCTACGCCGGCAAGACCGACGACGACCTCGAAAAACTGCGCATCCTCGCCAGCTGGTACGCCCAGTCCATGCCCCGTCCCACCGCCGCGGGCGAGCACACTGCCCAGCCGCAACGGGACGGGGCGGATGAACAAGACGCCCGCCCCGCGTAGGTCCACCGCGGCGTCGCGCCCGGTCGGCCATCAATCCAGCAAGGACACCGTCACCGGTCCGAACCCGATCACCGATCGGGCCCCGTCCAGCGCCCAGACCACCTGCACTCGGCCGTGATCGACGAAGAGTTCGGTGACCGCCTCCTCCAGCGGGACCGGCTCGGCGGTCAGGGTGGCCAGGCTGACGTGCACGGTGGTGCCCCCGGCCGGCCCGGTGAGCCGGGGTATCCGGGCCCACCGGGCGTAGGCCGTGCCCTGCGGGGCGCGGAGCGACTCGGAGGCGTCGTCCCAGCCGTGCAGACCGTGCAGCGCCGACACGACGGAACCGTCGGGGTCGGTGGCCCAACCCGTTTGAATGACACGGGAGTCGGCCGGCGCACCAACCACTCGGTGGACGCGCAGCTCGTATGGGCCCCTGGCGAACGTGACGCTCTCCACCCGCAGTCCCGGGACCATCGGCGGACCCGCGGTGAAGACCGGCCGGTGCCAGGAGGCGGCCCAGCCCCAGCCATCGCCGCCGTCCGCCCCCAGCGGATGGATACGACGCCGTACGCTGCCCCGTCCGCCGACCTCGATGGACAGGTGGTTGTCCGCGGCGTTCCCGCTCGCGGTCGGTCCGGTGTGTGTGGAGTACGCCTGCCGCCCGTACAGCGGATCGTCGGCTGCAGCTTCGCCGTCGTGGGGACGTACGTGGTCACTGCCGTGGTTGTGCAGTCGTACGATCCCGTCGGCACGCGTCGACTGGATCAGCAGCCCGGGTTCGGGCAGGGCCAGGACACGGTCGGCCTTCTCGGCCGGGGCGGGCTCCTCGGGGTCGGTCCACAGCGGATGGTCCGGCGGGGCGAGGAGGGCGACGAACGCCTTCGAGGCCCAGTACGGCGAGGACGGGCCGGAGTAGGTCTGCAGGGTCGCCTCGTGCGGGCCGTACCAGCCGGGGCTGAGCAGGCCGTCCTCGGTGAGGGCGCCGCGGTTCAGGAAGTGGCGCAGGCTGCCGCTGATCAGGCGGCGAGAGGTCCCCGGGGTCAGCGGGGTGTGGCCGGTTACGGCGCCCAGGCCGACGGCCGCCGAGGCGGCGAAGCGGTACGTCAGTGAGCGGCCGTAGTACAAGGGCGCACCGTCCGCGGCGAACATCAGGCCGAAGCCTTCAAGGTGCTCGCGCAGCCGGGTGCCGTACGGCTCCGCGTCCGCCGCCGCGAGGTGGGCGTCGAGGACCGGATACAGGTGCAGGGCCCAGCCGTTGTAGTGGTCGAAGGCGCGTCCGTCGCCGTCGCTGTACCAGCCGTCGCCTACGTACCAGCCCTCCAGCAGTTCCCGTGCGCGCTGCCGTGCGGCAGCTGTCTCGGCGTCGCCGCGGCCCACCGACTCCAGGAACCCGGCGACGGCGTAGGGGAAGAGGTACCAGTTGTTCGGTGCGGGCGTGTGCCGCAGTGCGCCGCGCAGCCATTCCTCCGTGCGGTCCTGCACGTCGGCGTCGAGGTTCTTCCAAAGCCACGGTGCGGTCAGCCGCAGGCCGAGCGCCACGGATGCCGACTCGACCATGGGCTGACCCGCGACCAGGTGGTCGAGGATCAGCGGCCAGGACTCGGAGTCGTCACGGCCGGGGGTGCGGGTGCCTGCGGCGAGACCGCTCGCGTAACGCCCCAGCCAGCCGTGCGGGTCATCGCCGCCGGCGCCCGCCACACGGAACGCGGCGGCGAGGAACGTCCGGGCGTAGCCCTCCAGGCCGTCGGAGCGCACGCCCGCTGCGGAAGGGCGGCCGGGCAGGTCCAGCAGGGCGCCGCCCGACGTGCTCCAGCGCCAGGCGGAGGCCAGCAGACCGTCGGCGACCGCCTCCCAGTGGGCCCGGGTCCAGCCGGTGTGCGGACTCGGCTCCCTGTCTTCCGGGGGGAGTTGGAAGGGGACGGTCATGCCGAGTACGCCAGCCTCTCGCGTCGTACGGGATGCAGGAAGCCGCCGCCGGAGGCCCAGCGGGCGACCTCGGCGACGGCATGTTCGGCCAGGCGGCCCCATTCGTTGCCCTGTGAGCCGGCGAGGTGGGGGGTGATGAGAACGTTGTCGCAGTCCCACAACGGGTGCTCGGGGGGCAGGACTTCGGGGTCGGTGACGTCGAGGACGGCCCGGATGCGGCCGGCTCGGGCGGCGTCGGTGAGCGCGTCCTGGTCGATGACCGCGCCCCGCGCAGTGTTGATCAGCACGGCGCCCGGACGCATCGACTCGATCAGGGAGCGGCTGACCAGGCCGCGGGTGGCGGGCAGCAACGGCGCGTGCACGCTCACGGTGTCGCTGCGGGTGAACAACTCCGTCAACTCGACTCGTGTGGCGCCGAGTTGGGCCGCCTCGGTGTCGGTGACGAACGGGTCGTGGAGGAGGACCTCCACGTCGTGCTCACGCAGCAGTTCGATGACCCGGCGGCCGATGAGCGACGCGGACAGGATGCCGACGGTGCGGTGGTGGTTGCCGATGGTGCGCGGAATCCGCACCAGGCGTTCGAGGCTTCGGGTGGCGCGGAGGATCTGGGCGCGTTCGAGAGCCTGTTTGCCGGTGAGCAGGATCATGGCGAGGGTGTACTCGGCGACCGGCAGGGCGTTGGGAACCGCGGCCGAGGACACCTCGATGCCGCGCTCCCAGCATGCCTCGGTGATGTGCCCGCGCACGCTGCCCGCGGCGTGTACCACCGCGCGCAGACGCGGCGCGGCCGCGAGGACGTTCGCGTCCAGCGGCGGGCAGCGCCAACTGGTGACCAGCAGGTCGACTTCGGCGAGGATCTCACGGGCCCTGGGTGTGTCGAGGTCGTCCAGGACGGGGAGCGGGGCGAGATCGCAGACGGCGTCGAGTCGGGCGAGAGCTTCGGGGGCGAACACGACGGTGGCCGCGTCCCGGGACATGGCCAGGGCAGCCCTGGGGCGGCGCTTGGAGTCGGTCATCAGAGTGCGGGAACTCCTCAACGAAGCGGTGGAAGCGGCTGGTTGACGGCCGGATTGCCGATGAGTCGCTGCGCTTGTTCGATTGTTGGGAATCCTGATGCCCTGGGTTCAAACAGTCAAGATGTCGATCAGAAGTAATTCAAACGTTCAAATGCTCATGGGGTGGAGCGTGTAGACCCTCGCACGATCAGCCTCGGCAGCAGCTCGACGCGCTGCACCGGCTGCGCATCCGCCTCGCCCGCATCCTCGATGCGGCGCAGCAACAGCTGGGCGGCGAGCTGGCCGACCACGCCCTTGGGCGGCGAGACGGCCGTCAGGGGCGGGGTGCCGAGGCCGGCGACCACGTCGTCGTAGGCGACGACGGAGCAGTTCTCCGGCACCCGCACCCCGTTCTCGGCGAGCTGCTGCACCAGCATCAGGGCCTCCACGTCGCCGTGCAGGACGGCGCCCGTCGCCCCCACCTCGCGCAGCACTGTCGTCAGGTCCGCCACGTCGGCGGGCTCCCGGTCGGTGCCGGCGCGGGAGGAGCTGAGCGTCCAGGCCCACTTCTCCACCAGCGGATGTGCCTCGGCGATCTCCGACAGCGCGGAGCGAAGGGTGCGCGCGGTCGGGCTGTCGTCGCGGGTCGCGAACACCAGTCGCCGATGGCCGAGCCGTACGAGGTGCTCGACGGCGAGCTGGGCGCCGTACCAGTGGTCTGAGCAGACCGAGTCCAAGGCATGCAGCGCACTGCCTCTGGGCGGTCGGCGCTCCATCAGAGCAGCCGGCACCTCCAGCGTGGCCAGCCAGCCGTAGTCGGCCTCTTCGGAGTCCGGGCTGCGCCACCGCGGCGCGAGCAGCACACCGCAAGCGCCGTCGGCCAGCGCCCGTTCCACCTGGGGGCGTTCGGCGCCCGGACCCGGCGGAGCGATGTGCAGGGCGACGCGGACGCCTGCGGCGTCGAACACGGCGCGGGCCCTGTGCAGGGCCTCGTTCAGGTAGGAGTGCCGCTCCGGCACCACCACGGCAACAGTGTCACCGTCCCTGATGCCGCCCTCCCGCGCCTCATGCTGCGCCTCCTGCGCCGACAGTGGTGAACTCACCACCCCGTGCCCGCGCCGCAGCTTGCCCTCCTGGGCCAGTTCCTCGATGTCCCGGCGGATCGTCACCCCCGACACCTGCAGCTCGGCGGCGAGATCCCGGACGCGCGCGAGCCCGCGCTCCTGCACTGCGGCGAGAATCCGCTGGCGCCTGACATCGACCGGCTCACGCATGTTGGTTCCCACCCTGGATGTTCATTTGAGCGATCTGAGTGGTCAGCATACGATCGTTCGAAGTGTGGCGACAACGGTCAGCGAAGGTGGCCCTGGGCTCAGCGGGGGTACAGGCCGCCGTCGAGCGTGATCACCTTGTTGGTCAGGTAGCCGTTGGTGACCATCGAGGCGGCCATGGCGGCGACCTCGTCCGGCGTGCCGAGGCGTCCGACCGGGATGGGCGCGGGCAGTTTCCCGCCCTCGCCGGCGTCGGCGGGCAGGATCCGGGTGCCTCCGATGAGTGCGGGGGCAAGGGCGTTTACGGTCACACCGGCGGCGGCGACACCGACCGCCAGGGAATGGGTCAGCCCGTGCAGGGCTGCCTTGCTGGCAGCGTAGTGCGGGCCGATGATGCCGCCGTTGAGGGCCGCGATCGACGAGACGAACAGGACCCGTCCCCAGCCGCGCTCGATCATGCCGGGAAGGGCGGCCTGAGCCATGAGAAAGGGCGCGCGCACGTTCACGGCCATGGTGGTGTCCCAGGTGTCGACGTCGATGTCGGCCCAGGCCAGCTGCTCTCCGATCCCCGCTCCGGCGATGAGGAGGTCGACGGCGCCGAGCGCGCGGGAGGTCCGGTCGACCAGTTCGGCGGCGGCCGTCGCCTCGGACAGGTCCGCCTGCAGCGTGACCGCCCGGCCGGAGCCGTGGAGCGTGTTGATCCGCGTGGCGGTGTTCTCGGCATCCTCGCCGTGGCTGCTGTGGACGAGAGCGATACGGGCTCCGGCGTCCGCGAGACGCAGGGCGACGGCTGTTCCGATGCCGCCGGAGCCTCCGGTGATCAGCGCGGTGCGGTCGGCGAGCGGGGTGGGGGAGATGTCGTTCATCGGGGGTCCTCTGATGGCGGTTGGGGAGGGGTTTCCGGTCGTGCGAAGGTCAGCCGCCGTCGACCTGAGCCTGGAAGGCGGCACGGTCGAAGTAGGCCCTGGCCTCGCGGATGCGGCCGGTGTCGTCGAGTTCGAAGACGCTGATGCCCGACCAGTTGACCCGCCTGAGGTCCCGGGTGATGGCGGCACTGTGCCAGGTGACGGCCACGCTGTTTCCGGCGGTGTGCGCCTCGGTCGGGGTCAGCCCGAGGAAGGGGCTGAAGCTCGTGAGGACGGAGACGACGAGGTCGTGGATGGCGGCGCGGCCCTTGAGGGGCGGCGTGCCGACCGGGTCGTGGAAGCGCGCGCCCTCGGCGAAGGCGCCGCTCCAGGCGTCGGCGTCACCGTTCTGGGAGGCCTGGAAGAACTGCAGAACGGCCGGGGGCATGGCGGGGACGGACAAGACGGGTCCTTCGTTCGAGGGGGATGCGGTGGTGGACGGGGAAGCCGTACGGATTGAGGTCGGTCACCGAGACCCAGGTCAGTGAGGTCACCGGGAGCGGATCGCCGCCTCGGACTCGGTCGCTTCCTTCGCACCGGTCCGGGCGATACGGCGCCCGCCGCCCCCGACCACGTACGTCACCAATGCCGACGCCACGGCGAGTGCGATGAGTGCGCAGACCGCCCACCAGCCGAAGTGTGTGTAGGCGCGGATACCGAGCCACGACCCGGCGCTCGCGCCGAGGAACGAGCAGGTCATATAGCCCGTGTTGAGCCGGCTGTGAACCTCCGGGCGCAGGGCGAAGATGCGGGCCTGGTTGGCGACCTGTCCGCACTGCACCGCCACGTCGATCAGCAGCAGCCCGGCGGCCAGAGCCACGATCCCGGCGACACCGCCGAGTGCGCCGGCCGCCAGCACGCCCGCCGCGGTGAGCCCGGCTGCCACACACCAGAGGTTGACGCGGTCGGGGCCGTACCGATCCACCCACTTCCCGGTGGAGGGAGCGAGGAACATGCTGCCCGCGCCGACCAGGGCGAGCACGCCCACGGCCTGAGTGCCCATGCCGTAGCGCGGTCCGGTGACCAGCAGCGCGACCGCGGTCCAGGCGGCGCTGAACCCTCCGAACACGGTGACCTGGAAGAGCACGGACCGGCGCAGCTCCTTCTCCGTACGCAGCATGCGCAGGGTGTCGGTGAGGAGGCCCGGGTAGCCGTCGCGGACGGCCGGGACGGTCGGGGGCAGGAGGGCGCCGAGCACCACGGCGAGCAGCGCGGTGAGCACGGCGGCGACCAGATACGGGGCCCGCCAGCCCAGGTGCTCGCCGAGAACACCGCCGAAGGCGCGGGCCAGCAGGATGCCTCCGATCAGCCCGGCCTGGAGGGTGCCGATCACGCTGCCGCGCCGTTCGGGTGCTACGAGCCCGGCCGCCATGGGAAGGAGGATCTGCGGCACCACGGTGGCCAGGCCGACCAGGGCGCCCGCGGCGAGAAGCAGGCCGATCCCAGGGGCCAGCCCCGCGGTTGATAGTGCCACGCTGGTCACCGCGAGCAGCACGGTGATCAGTGGCCGGCGGGGGAGACGGTCCCCGAGTGGGACGAGTAGGAAGATCCCGACGGCGTAGCCGAGCTGGGTCAGCGTCGCGAGAGTCGTGGCCGTGCCGTCGGAGACGTCGAGACTCCGGGCGATGAGGGGTGTGACGGCTTGCGGGAAGTAGGCGTTGGCCACGGTGACACCGCAGGCCAGCGCCATGACAAAGGGGAGCCCGCGGCCGAGGGGTGGCGGTGCGGGAGCTGCCGGCGGTGTGGTCTGGGGCATGGAGGCCGCGTACTCCTTTCTGCGGCGTTTCGTCGTGCCGCAGAATAGAACGAGCTAGTTGGTTCGGTCACCTGATGTCAGCGTTGCATGCCATCTCGCGAAGGGTCAAACGAACCAGTTCGTTACCATGGCCGTATGGCATATGACTCCGCGGCGACCAAAGAGCGCATCATCACGGCGGCGACCGCCGAGTTCGCGGCGCATGGGGTCGCGGGCGCCCGCGTCGACCGCATCGCCGCCGCGGCCAGGGCCAACAAGCGCGCCATCTACGACTACTTCGGAGACAAGAGCAGACTCTTCGCCGTCGTTCTGGAGCGTCGCCTCGCCGAACTGGCCGAGGCCGTCCCGCCGTCGGAGGATCTGGCCGGCTACTCGGAGCGGCTCTTCGAGTACCACCGAACCCACCCCGAGGCCCTTCGTCTGGTGATGTGGGAGGCCTTGGAGATCGGCGACGGGCCGGTTCCCGCCGAGAAGGAGCGCACCGCCCACTACAGCGACAAGGTGACCGCCGCGCAGGCCGGTGAACCGGACGCCGACGCCCGTACACGCGTGTTCTTCACCCTCGCCCTGGCGAGCTGGAGCGTCGCCATGCCCCAGCTGCGGCGCATGGTGCTCGGCGCCGACTTCGGTATGGACCGGCTCCGACAGGAGATCGCTCGCGCTGTGGTCGCGCTTCCTTCGGCGGGTCCGCGCGGCGGTGCCTGATGTTCAGGTGACCGGATCCCCGGCTATTCGCTGCCGGCCGGAGTGATGACCATCCGCATAAAGGGCTCCATCAGGCGCAGCGGATTGCGCGAGGGATCGAGAAGGGTCTGAATCCTCAGTCCGTCCATCATGGCGAGCACCATGACTGCCCTGTCGTCATCGGTCAGAGTTGCACCGCTGGGCGCGGCGGGTGTGGAAGCGTTGTGCAACCGCCTGCGCAACCGCTCGCCGCGGCGGGCGAAGTACTCGTGCGCCGGATGGGCGGGATTCGTCGCCGCGATGGAAAGAGCGAGCCAGTGGCGCAGGTAGTCGGGGTCAGCGAACTCGTCGGCGAGGATCTGCCCGAGTACGGAGGCGCCTGACGACCCCGCCGCGAGGATCCGGTCGGCCTGTTCCTCGTCGCGCTTCTCCCGCTGGGCGAGGGCGGTGAGGAGAAGTTCCTCTTTGCCGGAGAAGTGGCGCAGCAGCGCGGCATGTGTCATGCCCGCACGTGCGGCGATGTCACGGAGTGAGGCCCGCTCGAATCCGTGCTCGGCGAAGCTCGCGAGCGCGGCGCGGACGATCTGCACCCGCCGGGCCGGCGTGGTGGCGTAAGGACCCCGGCGCCGGGGGGCGGCGTTGTCGCTCATGGTGCTTCCTCTGCCCTGACTGTGCATCCGACGACGACCGAAGGCAGGCTCTCCGCCCTGACCGGGAGTCTAGCCGCGCCGCCCCGGGCCTTACCCCCGGCCCACGGCAAGGCTGTCGATTTTCAGAGTTGCATTCTAGTATTGTGTTCTAGTGTTGGAGCAGGCCCTCGCGGTCTGGCCAATTGCCAACATGCGCTTCGACGATGGGGATGTCCTGTGTCGGAACCGAGTCCAGCCAGCACCCCCAGATCCGCTTGGGTGGCCCTGTGGGTCGTCCTGGTCGGCGGCTACTGCGCGATCCTCAACATCACCGTGATCAGCGTGGCGTTGCCGGACATCGAGGCAGACCTGGGCGGGAGCATCGACGTCGACTGGGTCGCCACGGCGTTCCTCGTCGGCGTCGTCTTCGGGCTGCCGGCCACGGGGTGGTTGGCCGACCGCTTCGGCCGGAAGACCGTCTACTCGGCCTGCGTCGTCGTCTTCGGCATCGGCTCGATGCTGTGCGCCTGGGCGCCGGACATGCCGCTGCTGGTCGGCGGCCGTTTCGTGCAGGGGACGGGCGGTGGCGCGCTGATTCCCGTCGGCATGACGATCGTCCTGGAGGCCTTCCCGCCGGAGAGACGGGGCACGGCGATGGGCCTGTGGGGCATCGGCACCGCCGGCGCACCGGCCGCGGGACCGGTTGTGGGTGGCTGGATGGTCACGTCTGTCGGCTGGCGGTCGATATTCGTGGTCTTCGTGGTGCTGGCCGCCGTGGCGCTGGTCTTCGCGCTCGCGCTGCTGCCGTCGTCCGGCTACCGGCAACGCCGCCGGTTCGACGCGCTCGGCTGGGCCGTGGCCTCCGCGGTCACGGTTCTCGCCGTGATCGCGGTCCGCCAGGCCCCTTCACTGGGCGGCACCTCCCCGGTTCTCTGGGCCATGGCCGCAGCCGTGGTCGGGCTGTCCCTCTGGCTTGTCGTGCGATCGCTCAAGGTCAGCGATCCGATCATCGATTTCCGGATGTTCGGGAACTGGACTTTCAATCTCACGGTCGCGCTGACCGCGTTCATCAACGTGGCGCAGTATGCGCGTGTGAACTTCCTGGCCGTGGAACTGCAGACGGTGCGCGGCTTCGACGCGCAGTACGTGGGACTGCTCCTCGCGCCGGCCGCCATCGGTGTCGCCCTCACCGGCCCGCTCGGCGGCCGGCTGACCGACCGGGTGGGCGCCCGGACGCCGGTGATCTGCGGGCTCGTCGCCATCGTGGTCAGCATGTGGATGTTGGCGACCCTGCGTACCGACACCCCCTCGTGGGAGATCGCGGTCGCCCTCGTACTCCAGGGCTGCGGCATCGGACTCGCCAACATGCCGGTCACCGTCGCTTCGATGAACAGCCTTCCCCAGCGGTACGTCGCGCAGGGCAGCGCCATCACCAATCTCACCGGACAGTTCTCGGCGGCGGCGGGCGCGGCGGTGTTCGGTGCGTTGCTGGTGGCCCAGGTGGGCAACGCGACCGGGGAAGGCGTGCCGGCCGGCGCCGCCCAGGAAGCCTTCAACAACCTTTTCCTGACGGCGTTCTGGGTCGCTGTCGTCGGATTGCTGGTGGCGTTTTTCCTTCCCGGGAAACGCAGGTACGCCGTACTCAGCCGACTCCGTGCCGACGAGGCTGCGGCCGAGACTCCTTCACGGAGCTGAGACCGACTGGGACGGCCCTGGGCGGGCGGCCGCTTCATCTGGCGACTGGCACGCAAGGGCACGACACGACACAACACAAACGACACAAACGCGGTGCCGGTCATATCGACCGGCACCGCGTCGTTTGTGGTCTTCCACAGGTGCTGTCAGGGACGTTCGGCCGCCAGTACCAGCGAGGCCGCGGTGGAGAACATGCCGCCGACCCCCTGGGCGAAGCTCAGCTCGACGTCCGGAACGGGCACGGCGGCGGTGCCCCGCACCTGCCGTACCGCCTCCTGTATGGCGAACATGCCGTACATGCCGGTGTGCGTGTACGAGAGACCGCCGCCGTTGGTGTTCATGGGCAGGACGCCACCCGGTTCGGTGTTGCCCTCCGCGACGAACGCCGCCGCCTCGCCGGGCTTGACGAAGCCGAGGTCCTGCAGCCCGTACAGGGGGACGTGGGCGAACGCGTCGTAGACCATGAGGTGGTCGATGTCGGCCGGACCGACGCCCGCCTCGCGGAACGCGTCGGCGCTGGAGTCGCGGAAGGCCCGTGACGTGGTGAAGTCCTCCATCTGAGACACCATCGAGTGCGTCGTGCTCTCGCCGGTGCCGAGGATGTACACCGGCCGTGAGGGCAGGTCGGCGGCCCGCTCGGCGGAGGTCACGATGAGGGCGCCGCCGCCGTCGGTCACCACGCAGCACTCGGCCTGGTGGAAGGGGTACGCGATCGTCTTCGACGCGAGGACGTCCTCGACGGTGATGAGGTCGCGGCGGAACGCCCGTTCGTTGGGATGGGCCCACTTGCGCTGCGCGACCGCAACGCCGGCCAGTTGCTCGTGGGTGACGCCGAACTCCTTCATGAACCGCAACGCGGGCACCGTGAACATGGTGACGAAGCCCGCGGTCCCGTAGGGCATCTCGAACTGGCCCATTCCGCTGCTGGGCGAGAAGTTCAGCCCGGGTTCGCCCACCCGGGAGCGGCCGGACTCGCCGTGCGTGATGAGGACGGCCGAGGCCATGCCTGCGGTGATCGCGGCGGCCGCGTGGCGCACATGCAGGAAGTAGGAGCATCCGCCGACGCTGGTGGAGTCGACCCATCGCGTACGGATTCCGAGGGCCTCGGCGACTTCACCGGTCGCGAACCCGGTGCTCGCGATGCCGTCGATGTCGGCCGGTGTCATGCCGGCGTCGTGCAGGGCGTTGCGGGCCGCCTCGATGTTGAGGCTGAGGGCGGAGTGGTCGGGCAGGACGCCGAGGCGGTCGGTCTCGGCGGCTCCCACGATCGCGATCGAACCGGGCTTCACGCGGTCACCTCCGCCGGCGCGAACACGGGCACGACCACCCCGTCGCGTTCCTGGAACCTGACCTCCAGCGGCATGTCCAGGACCAGGTTCTCGGGAGTGTTCTCGATGCCGACGATGTTCGTCATCATCCGCGGCCCCTCGGCGAGCTCGACGACGGCGATCGCGTACGGCGCCTCGTCCTCGAAGCCCCAGGCCGGACGGTGGTTGATGTTGTACGAGTGGAGTGTGGCGTCACCGGACACCTTGACCCATTCCACCGCGCCGTCGAAGACGTAGGGGGAACAGGGCCGGGGATGGAAGAAGAACCTGCCGGTGGTGACACAGCGCTGGATGTGGAGTTCGCCCTGAGCGGCGGCGTCCCAGAACGGCCGTGTCTCGGGAGTGGGTTTCGGCAGGAATTTGGTCTTGGGCATGGAGCCCTCCGGATCACGTCGACAGTCGGCCCACTTTTAGAACCTCGCTCTGATATTGCCATGCGGCGACTGTGGTTGACTAGAGTTGCATTCTAGTATTCAATTCTGCAAGGGCGGCATGATCGAGGCGCCCGCCGTATGACGTCGCCGCAGGCGACTGTTCTTGGGCATCGGCGGTAGTGGCGCCGTCAAGTACCCGTCCAGCCCGACCTGGAGTGAGAGGGAACCTATGTCCAGCAGTTTGGAAGGCCGGGTCGTCGTCGTGACCGGCTCCGGGCGCGGGCTCGGCCGGGAGCACGCGCTCCTGCTCGCCCGCGCCGGAGCCTCGGTGGTCGTCAACGACCTTGACGAGGACGGCAAGGGACCCGCGCACGACGTCGTGGACGAGATCCACGCGCTCGGCGGCAAGGCGGTCGCCGACTCTCACTCGGTGACGACCTGGGACTCGGCGGCACAGATCATCGAGACCGCGACCTCCGCCTTCGGCCGACTCGACGGGATCGTGTGCAACGCGGGATTCCTGCGCGACCGCATGCTGGTCAACATGTCCGAGGCCGAGTGGGACGACATCATCAAGGTCCACCAGTACGGCACCTTCTACATCCTGCGGCACGCCGCCGCGTACTGGCGTGGCCTACAGAAGGCCGGTCAGAAGGTCGACGCCTCCGTGGTCACCACGACCGCCATCTCCGGCCTCCACAGCAACGTGGGACAGGTCAACTACGGAGCCGCCAAGGCGGCCATCGCGCTGATGACCGTCTCCATGTCCCGCGAACTCGAACGGTACGGCGTCCGGGTCAACGCCATCTCGCCCGTCGCCATGACCCGGCTGACCATGGCCGGCCTCGGCAACGGCGACCATGTCGCGGAGCTGGAGGACGCACTCGCGCCGGGCCATGTCTCCCCCCTCGTCGCCTGGCTGCTCAGCCCGGAGTGCACCTCCAACGCGCAGGTGTACGGCGTGTTCGGGCGCGAGATCCACCGCTACACGGGCTGGACGCCGGCCGAGTCCGCCGTCGCCGACGAGGACTGGACCGTCGACTCGGTGGCGCAGGCGCTGCGCGGCTGGCCCGACCACTACGATCCGGGCTTCATCCCTGGCATACCGCAGCAGACCGTGGGGGGCTGACCCGTGCCGATCAACGACGAACTCATCGGGCGGCGGCTGGGTGTCGTCGAGACGAGCTGGACCAGCCGGGACACCCGGCTGTACGCACTGGCCGTAGGTGCGAGCGGCGCCGACCCCGAGCAGGAGCTGCAGTTCACCACCGAGAACAGCGCCGGGATCACCCAGCGCGTACTGCCCACCTTCGGGGTGATCGACGGCGGCAGGGTCGGAGTCGGCGGCCTGCTGAGGGAACTCGACGACGTGGACCTGTCGCGCATGCTGCACGGGGCTCAGGAGGTGGAGCAGCACCAGGAACTGCCGGCGTCGGCCGAGGCGGTCACGTCCGGGCGGGTCACCGCGGTGTGGGACAAGGGCAAAGCCGCCGTGATAGAGACCGAGTCGGTCACCTCCGACGCGGTCTCCGGTGAGCGCTACGTCACCTGCCGCCAGACCCTGTTCTTCCGCGGCTACGGCGGCTGGGGCGGCGAGCGGGGACCAGGCGCCGGAACCCCGGTGCCCGAGGCCGAGCTGGACCGCACCCTGAAGACCACTACACGCCTCGACCAGGCGCTGCTCTACCGGCTCACCGGCGATGCCAACCCGCTGCACTCGGACCCCGCCTACGCTCGCGGGGCGGGCTTCCCCAGGCCGATTCTGCACGGCATGTGTGTCTACGGCGTTGTCGGACGGCTGCTACTGAACGAGTTCGCCGACGGCGACCCGGCCGCCTTCCACAGCCTCCGGGGCCGGTTCTCGGCCCCGACGTACCCCGGTGACGACCTCGTCGTCTCGGTGTCGGGCCGAGGTCCCGAGCACCGGTTCGTCGTGGACAACCAACGAGGCGAGCGGATCCTGTCCGACGGCTGTTTCGTCATCGGCTGACCGCCCGGAATCCGAACAACACCATTGATCTCAGCTGAATGGAGGAGCCGCCATGGCTGGGTCCCTGCCTTCCGTGGTCGACGCCGCGGTGATACGGGGCGTCGATGAACCGTTTGCGCTGGAAGCGCTGAAGCTCGGCCCGCTCGGCCCGCGTGACGTCCTGGTGCGGATCGCCGGCGTCGGTGTCTGCCACACCGATCTGGCCCTGCGCGGCCCGGCCGGACGGGAGCTGCACCCCGTCGTACTCGGCCATGAGGGCTCCGGAACCGTCGTGGCCACAGGAGCGGAGGTCGACGACGTAGTAGCCGGCGACTCCGTCGTCCTGAGCTACGACAGCTGCGGGCACTGTGCCAGGTGCCGCACAGGACGGCCGTACTTCTGCGCGACCTGGTTCGACCTGAATTCCGGGACGGCCGAATCCAGAACGCACGCCACACTGACCGATGCCACGGGCACGGCCGTCAACAACACCTGGTTCGGGCAGTCGAGCTTCGCGAACTACTCGATCGCGACGGCCCACAACGTGGTGAAGGTCAGCCCCGACCTGCCCCTGGAGATCCTGGGCCCGCTCGGTTGTGGCCTGCAGACCGGTGCCGGCGCTGTCGTCAACGTGCTGGGGCTCCGCCCCGGTCAGTCCCTCGTGGTCTTCGGGGTGGGCGCGGTCGGTCTTGCCGCGGTGATGGCCGCTCGAATCTCCGGCGCGGGAGCCATTGTTGCCGTCGACGTCGTGCCCGAGCGCCGCGAGCTGGCGCTCACGCTCGGTGCCACGCACGCGGTCGACGGAGCATCACCCGAACTGTCCGTGCAGCTCCAGAGCATCACCGGCGGTGCTGATTTCGCCTTCGACACCACCGGCAGGTCGGCGGTGGTCGCCACGGCGCTCGACGCGCTGGCACAGGGCGGCACCTGCGCTCTGGCCGCCCCGGGGGAGGAACTGCGAATCCCCGCCCAGCAGATCGTATTCGGACGTCGGCTGACCGGAGTCCTCGAAGGCGATGCCGTCCCCGGTGTCTTCATCCCGCAGATGATCGAGTGGTGGCAGTCCGGACTGTTCCCCTTCGACAAGCTCGTCGAGCGCTTCCCCCTGCATGAGATCAACACCGCTGTCGACGCGGCCGCCTCCGGCCGGGTGGTCAAGCCGGTGCTCATTCCGTAGCCGCACACCGCGCAGCCGGTCGTGCCGGCGGTATGCGACCGGCATCGGCCCCGCGCCGTTCGTCCACAACCAACCTGGAAAGCGGGTGCGCCATGCGCCAATCGCTCATGACCATCGACGGCGAGGCCGTCGGCGGAGACGAATCGTTCGAGATCATCAACCCGGCCACGGGTGCGCCCGTAGGACGCGCACCGCAGTGTTCCCCGGCTCAGCTGGACGCGGCCATGAACGCCGCGCAGCGGGCGTTCGGCACGTGGCGGCAGGACGCGGCCGCGCGGCGCGAGGCTCTGCACCGGGCGGCGACCGTGGTCCGCAAGTCCGCCCAGGAACTCGGCCCGCTGTTCACCGGGGAGCAGGGGCGTCCGCTGTTCGCGTCGATCGGTGAGATCACGTACTCCGCCGACTGGCTGGACTACTACGCCGACCTGGAGATGCCCGACGAGAGCGTCGTGACCTACCCGGACCGCACCCTGGAGATCTCGCGGCGGCCCGTCGGTGTGGTCGGCGCCATGACGCCGTGGAACGCGCCGATCCTGCTCGCGATGTGGAAGATCGCGCCCGCCCTGGCGGCCGGCAACACCGTGGTCCTCAAGCCGTCCCCCTTCACGCCCCTGACGACCCTTGCCCTCGGCCGGATCCTGGCCGACACCCTGCCGCCCGGCGTGCTGAACGTGCTCAGCGGCCTGGAGCCGCTCGGCCGCGACCTCGTGGCACACCCGACCCCGCGCAAGATCAGTTTCACCGGCTCGGTGCCGACCGGGAAGCTCGTCGCGGCGGCAGCCGCCCAGGATCTCAAGCTCATCACCCTCGAACTCGGCGGCAACGACGCGGCGATCCTGCTCGACGACGTCGACATCGACGCGATCGTGGAGCCGCTGTTCTTCTCAGCCTTCGCCAACACGGGACAGATCTGCGAAGCGACCAAGCGGGTCTACGTGCCCGGCGGCCTCTACGGCAAGGTGCTCGACGCCCTGGCCGACCGAGCGCGCGCCGCACGGGTCGGGAACGGTATGGAACCCGGCGTCGAACTCGGTCCGCTCACCACGCCGTTCCAGCGCGACCACATCGAGGAACTCGTCGACGACGCCCGTGCCGCCGGCGCCACGATCGCCGCCGGCGGACGGCGGCTGCCGGGCGACGGGTACTTCTTCGAGCCGACCGTCGTCGGTGGCGTCGAGGACGGCACCCGGCTCGTCGACGAGGAGCAGTTCGGCCCGGCACTTCCGGTCATCCCATACACCGACCTGGACGAGGTGATCCGCAGGGCGAACCGGTCCCCGTACGGGCTCGGCGGTTCCGTCTGGACCAAGGATCTTGACCGTGCACGAGCGGTGGCCCGCCGGCTCGACACCGGGCGGGTCCGTATCAACACGGCCGGTCAGGTCCCGCCCCCGGAAGCGCCCTTCGGCGGAGTGAAGTGGAGCGGGATCGGTGTGGAGAACGGTCCCTGGGGGCTGGCCGCGTACACCGAACTCCACGTCACCGAGATCGCGAACCCCTGAAACCGGGGGAGCGACGTGTCGAACCCCGCGCGAGGTGTGCGGGGTGCCGGACGACGAGCTCCGTGGAACGGATTCCCGGAGCCGACTACTAAGGGAGAAACAACCATGGGTGATTGGCTCAAGGACCGAGTGGCCGTTGTGACCGGGGGTGGTCGCGGTATCGGAGCCGCCATTGCCACGATGTACGCCGCCGAGGGCGCGGCGGTGCTGGTCAACGACCTCGGCGGGTCCGGCGCGGGCGAGGGCAACGACACCGGGCCCGCCGACCTGCTGGTCCGCGAGATCACCGAGTCCGGTGGTACCGCCATCGCCGACTACACCGACATCAGCGATCATGAGGCCACAGCGGCGATGGTCAACCGCGCGATAGAGGAGTTCGGTCGCCTGGACATCCTCGTGAACGTCGCGGGCATCCTCCGCGACAAGATGATCTTCAATCTGGAGGAGAAGGACTGGGACGCGGTCATCGCGGTGCACCTCAAGGGGCACTACAACACGATCAAGCCGGCCGCCCAGTACTGGCGCAAGCAGCGTGACGAGAACGCCCACAACCGGATCATCAACTTCACCTCCATCGCCGGCCTGCACGGCTCAGCCGGTCAGCCGAACTACGCCTCGGCCAAGATGGGCATCGTCGGTCTGACCTACTCCTGCGCGAACGCGCTGAGCCGTTACGGAGTGACCACGAACGCGATCTCTCCGGGCGCCGCGTCCCGGCTGGTCGCGACGGTCCCCACGGAGCGGCTCCACGACGACGCCAAGGACGTCATGCACGGCCCTGAGTACCTGGGCCCGATCGCTACCTACCTGGCCAGTGAACGGTCTGCCTGGCTCAACGGCCGGGTCATCGGCGCCCGCGGTACCGAGGTGGAGCTGTACAACATCCCCGAACCGATCCGTTCGGTGGCAACGCACGAACTCTGGGACATGGACACGCTCGCGAAGCAGGTCGAGACGCACTTCCGGGGCCCGGCCAAGGCGCCGTTGGTCGCGCCGTGGTTCACCGACTAATACTCCGGCAAGTGCATCGTGGCTCGACCTGGGGAAACGTCGAGCGGTGGGAGTGCAGCGGGCAGGATTCCGTCACGCACGGCTTCTGCCCGCACACCCCTCGAAGGAGAGCCCACGACGGCGGTAGGGCCACCGTTGGGCGTGGTCGGACTTGGCCCTTTCGTTCGAGGGGACGAGGCGCTGAAGCTGCGTCTCGGCCGACTTGATCAGGTCAGGCGGCGGATGCGACGTACTCGGCAGTGAAGCTGAACTCGTGGGAAAGGACCTCGCCGTCGACCGAAGCACCGAAGTGCTCCAGTGAGACGATGTTGCCCGAGTGCCCGACGTAACGGTGCCAGGCCAGTCCGATCCCGGTCTCCACCGCGACACGTTCCCTGACGGACGGCGGCAGAAGGCTGTCCTGGTATCCCCGGTCCTGCTCCTCGAACCGCATGCTCGGCCTGTAGGCGATGGAACTCGGCAGGATCGAAGGCGGACGCCTCATCGAGGTTTCAGACGCACTGGTGCTCAGGAATCTCATCGAACAGCCGCTCACCTCATTGACCGTGTTCCGCTTCCCCGAGCGGCGCGGCCAGCCCCCAAGCCCCGACGAGCCATCCCGCCTCAGGGTCTGCCCGTCACCTCGCCGCACCGCGGCGGCCGGCCCGCTGCCAGGTCGCCGCACCGTAGCGCTCTTCATCGATGCGACCGCGCTCCAGCAACGCTCATGCGTGAGCAGCGAAACCCGCCGGAACATCCGCCTCCACGGACGCCGGTCCCTCACAGCTCGGGCGGTCCGATCACCCTTCAGAAAGGCATGACCCGTGTTTGTCTTCGCCGCCGTGCTGAGCGTGCTGCTCGCCGTTGTCGGGCTGGCCGCCGGACTGCCAAAAGCCTTGCTCAAGGGCAACATCCCAGCCCAGTTGCAGTCTGCGGGAGGCCTCAGCGCCCCCCTGGTCCGGTTCATCGGGCTGGCCGAGCTGGCCGCAACCGCAGGGCTCCTCGCCGGTCTCTTCTGGCAGCCCATCGGCGTTGCTGCCGCCCTGGGATTCGCAGTCTTGCTCGTCGGAGCCATCGGCTTTCACGCCAAGTCCGGCGACTACGCCAACCCCGAGACCCGCGGTAACGCGATGGCACCCGCCATCCTCACCATCATCGCGATCGCTGTCGCCGTCACTCTCATCCTCGCCTCCTGACCAGGGCCGGATCTGCGGCACCACAGCTCGTTCTCCACCTGGCAAACCCTGCCGGAAGATCGAGAGATCGCCCCTCCGGATGCACCCTCTGGTGGCGGCGACGCCGCCGCCGGGACACCGTGACTGACGTAGGGCCACCACCCGAGCGGGTGGTGGCCCTACGTCAGTCACGGTGTCCCGGCGGTCGGCTCAGGGGATGTGCACGGGGAGCCGACGCATCGCGTTGAAGCGCTCGTTCGGGGTGAAGAACTCGGGCTCCCCGACCTCCATGTCCGGCAGCTTGGTGAGGAACTGCCGGAACAGGGCGCGAAGCTGCGCCTTGGCGACCCCGTTGCCGAGGCAGTAATGGATGCCGCCGCCGCCGAATCCCACGTGCGCGGTCCGGCCACGCGTCAGGTCGAACCTCCAGGGATCGAGGAAGGCCGTCTCGTCGCGGTTGCCCGAGCAGTAATACATGACCACCTTGTCGTGCTTCGCGAGGGACTTGCCTCCCAGAACTGTGTCTTCGAGGACCGTGCGTGCGAACAAGGTGACCGGGGAGGTGTGCCGGATGAACTCCTCGATGGCTCCCGCGATGCGGTTGTCGTAGTCCTCGGCGAGCCAAGCCTTCTGCTCGGGATGTGTCCAGAGCTGGTGAGTGGCCCACGACGTCGTCTGCTTGGTCGTGTCGTTCCCCGCGGCGCTGAGCAGTAGCGTCACTCCGCCGATCTCCATGTCGGTCAGGGCCCGGCCGTCGATTCTCGTCTGACCGAGAGCTGTCGCCAGGTCGTCCGCGGGATGCTCACGGCGGTAGTTGACCACCTCTACGCCGATAGGCAGGAGGATGTCGAACTGCTGTTGGATGAACTCGGGGATGCTCATCCCTTCGGGCCGAACGGTCGGGTCGGGCGCATTGGCGAAACGGTCCCCGGCTTCGACGAACTCCTTGAGGAAATGATCCGGGATGCCGAACATGTCCGCGATGGTCAGCATGGGTAGCCGGGACGACACTTCGTCGACGAAGTTGATGTCGCCGGCGCCGACCACCCGGTCCACGATCTCCTCGGCCCGCTGGTTGATCTTCTCCACGAGCCGGTTGACGGCCTTGGGCGTGAACGCGGAACTGATCATCTTTCGGTACCGGCCGTGCTCCGGCGGGTCCGAAGTCAGCATGCTCGGCTCGGCCTGAGTCATGGGGCGTACGTCGACGGCGAACGCCGAACTGAAGATCTCCGTGTGCTCGCTGACGTACCGGATGTCGTCCGCCTTCACGACGGCCCAGAAACCGGCTTCCCGGTTCGGGTAGCCGTGCGCGTCCATGGGCGGGTGCCAGCTGACGGGAGCGTTCGCCCGCAGCCAGGCGAAGGACTCGTCCCGTACGCGCCACGGCTGCATCCAGAAGGCATCGCTCGAGATGTCCACGTCGGTGTCGAAGGGGTGTTCCGTCGTGTACAGCTCCTGCGGCTCATGATGCCGAACTGCCATATCTCCTCCTTTGGAGTCGACCTCCACAAATTAGAAGCACGCTCTAATGTAGGTGCCGGTAAGTAGCCGGTCAACTCATTGAGTTCGCGTATTAGTGCAAGGTCAAGGGGTTGTAGCTAGAGTGCGCTTCTAGTATGCTCCTCCAGCGTGAATGCGTATGCAACATGTATGAGGCAAGAGTGAGCGGCGGCAGGGGCGCGTTCGTGGTCGTCGGTGCGTCGCTTGCGGGGCTCCGCGCCGTCGAGGCCGCCCGCGCCGAGGGTTACCAGGGGCGGATCGTCCTCATCGGCGCGGAGCCGCATCTGCCGTACGACCGTCCACCACTGTCGAAGGACTACCTGCTGGCGGGTGCGGCGCCCGATTTCCTTTCGACGGAGACCGAGCTGCGCGAGGTCCTCGATGTCGACCTGAGGCTGTCGAGCACGGCGACAGCGCTGAACGCCGACGATCGGACGGTCACCGTCGACGGTGCCGAGATCCCGTACGGCAAGCTGCTCATCGCCACGGGCGCCACGCCGAGGAGACTTCCCCAACTCGCGCCACTGAGCGGTGTGCACGAGCTGCGCACGCTGGACGACGCGCAGCGTGTGCGGAAGGAGATCTCCGCCGGTTGTCGTGTGGTCGTCATCGGAGCGGGCTTCATCGGCGCGGAGACCGCGTCCTCGGCGAAGCACCTGGGCGCGGATGTCGTCCTTCTCGAAGCGGCTGAGGCGCCGCTGGTACGTGCGCTCGGCGAGACCGTCGGCAGCGCGGCCTCCGCGCTCCACGAGCGCAACGGTGTGCGGCTCGTCCTGTCCGCCCGGGTCGAGGGTTTCGTGGGACAGGACGCCGTGCGCGGGGTCCGCCTCGCCGGCGGGGAGGTCCTTCCTGCCGACGTGGTCGTCGTCGGCGTCGGCGTCGCTCCGGCCACCAAGTGGCTGGAGGGCAGCGGTGTCGAGCTGCATCCTCGTGACGGCGGAATCCAGTGCGACGCGATGCTGCGCACGTCGGTGCCGGATGTCTACGCGGCCGGTGACGTGGTCCACTGGCCGAACGCGATCATGGATTCCGTGATGCGGTTGGAGAACTGGACGAACGCGGCCGGGATGGGTGGTCATGCCGCGCGCAACGCCCTGTGGCCCGAGACGGAAGTGCCGTACTCGACCGTGCCGTACTTCTGGAGCGACTGGTACGGGCAGCGGCTCCAGTTCGTCGGAACCGCCGACGCCGACCACGTCGAGTTCGTGTCGGGCGACCCGAAGGCCGACAGATGGGTCGCCCTGTACCGTCACGCGGGCCGGCTCGTCGGCGCGGCGGCTCTCAACGAGCCCCGCAGGATCATGAAGTACCGGCGGATGATCGGTGAGAGGCTGCAGTGGGAGGAAGCTCTCACGCGGTTTCCGCCTGACCCCCCCGGGCGGATCGGAAGCGCGTCCACCCCATGACGGCCTCCGCTCTGATCTGGACATTGAAAGAGTCGTTCACCGCCTACGTCCGTTCCTTCGGTGCGATAGAGCTCACACCGCCCGCGGAGGAGACCGCCGACGGCTTCCGTTTCCCGTTCGCGACGGTGGAGGCGGACGTACTGAAGTTCGTCGGTGCGCGAGTTTCCGTGCGCACGCCGGGCTGCTCGATCTCGTCGTGGCTGACCCCTGGTTGCACATGTCCGGCACCACCGGTTGGTTCATCTCGGTCGCGGACGTCTCGCAGTCGGCAGGCTCGCGTATCCGGATCGCTTCTCTGCCCGGCCCACCGGCCGCCGTTCTCGGAGCGCACGACGCTGTCCTGACGCGCGACGGCACCCCGTTGTTCGACCACCAGTACCGCACGGGCGAACCGTTGGCGCCCGTGCGCGTCGAATGACGTCACGTCTCAAGCCACTGTCTCTGGCCGGTGAAGCGCGGCGACGAACTGTTCGAGTTGCCTCGCCACGCCGTCCTCGTCGTTCGACGCGGTGCGGTGGCGGGCGGCCGCCAGCACGGCCGGGTGGGCGTTGGCCATGGCGTAGGAGTTGCCGACCGCGGTGAGCATGGGCAGGTCGTTGGGCATGTCCCCGAAGGCGGCGATGTCAGCCCTGCCGATGCCGAGCCCGTCGGCCCACGAGGTCAGGGTGCTGGCCTTGGTGACGCCGGGCGCGCTGAACTCCACCAGGGACAGACCAGTGGAGTGGGTGGTCTCCGCATGCCCGTGCGCGGCGTGCCGCGCCCGGTCGTGGAAGACGTCGAGGGGCAGCGTCCGGTGATGGGCGAGGATCTTCGCCACCGGGTGGCCCGGGGGCCGGAGCAGGAGTTCCTCGGCGGAACCGATCAGGTCGACGGTGTCCTCCGCGTACGACCAGCTCGGATAGGCCGGTTCGTGCGCGAAGTAGTGGTCGTACTCGAAGGCGAAGGACACGCCGGGCACCGCCGCCCGCACTCGCGCCACCAACGCGGCCGCCTCGTCGGCCTGGATCGGCCAGGTCCGCAGCGCGGATCCGTCCGGGGCGTACACGGCGGCTCCGTTGGCGGCGATCACGCAGTACCGCCCGATGGTCGCCAGCAGGCCGGGTACGGCCCGTGGCGGGCGGCCGGTGACGAGCACGATGCCGATGCCGGCGTGTTCGGCGGCCGCCAGTGCGGCACGAGTGCGGAGGGACAGGGTGCCGTCACCGCGCAGCAGGGTCCCGTCCAGATCGGTCGCCACGAGCTTCACGGGTGGCGGGACGAGATCGCCGGGCGTCGTTGCCATGGCGGGCGCCCTCAGCTCTCGACCGGGACGGCGGGCGTGATGGCGAAGTTGCTCCGGAAGACGTTCTCCGGGTCGTAGGCGGCCTTGGTCTTCCGCAGCCGTTCCAGGGTGGCCGGCGGGAACGCCTTGGTCAGCGCCGCCGCGTGATCATGCGTCTCGAAGCTCAGATACAGGCCGGACACCGGCAGCTTCCGCCACTCCTGGTCGGCCTGCTCCTCATGGCGGCGCCGGATGACGGCGGTGAGAGAGAAGTTCTGGGTGCGATGGGCGTACGCGGTGGCGTCGGCCGGCATGTCGTTGACCGCTCCGCCCACCGAGCGGATCTGGAGGTAACCGGCGTCCCCCCGCTCCAGCAGGCCCGTCAGGACAGCCGCGGTTTCGGCGTCGAGGTGATCCACCAGCCCGCTCCGGCTGCGGAACAGGGACTGGGCCCCGTCGTGCGGGGTGTTCACCGGCGCCACGACCGCGGCGTACGGCAGGAGCCGCGCGGTCTGCTGGAGGACCGGGGCGATGGGCAGAAAGCGTTCCAGATCCCGTGCCGCCCGTTCCGTGTCGTCGCCGGCCCAGACGGCGTACGTCTGCGCGACCCGCCGCCCGCCCTGCTGCACCACCTGGAGGAACGGGGTCAGCTCACGCGGGGACGCCTCCACCAACTCCCCCCAGCTCCCGAGGAAGTCGGCGGTGTCGGTGGCGTCGTGCAGGATCTGGGCGAAGACGACCTCGCCGAGTTCGGTGGCTTCGATGTCGAACGAGGTGACGATGCCCATGTTGGCGCCGGCACCGCGCAGGGCCCAGAACAGGTCGGGGTGGTGCTCGGCGTCCGCGCGCACGACGGAGCCGTCCGCGAGCACCACCTCCGCGCCCCTGACATGGTCGATCGTCAGACCGTACGAACGGCCGAGCAGGCCCTGTCCGCCGGTGGTCGCGAGGCCGCCCACGCCCACGTCGCCGCTGTCGCCGGAGCCGATCGCGAGTCCGTGCGGGGCGAGTGCGGCCGCGACGTCCCCCCAGCGGGCGCCGGGACCGATCCGCACCAGGCGCCGCTCGCGGTCGAGGATCTCGACGCTGTTCAGGGCGCCGAGGTCGATGACGGTGCCACCGTCGTTGGTGGAACGGCTGCTGATGCCGTGGCCGCCACTGCGTATCGCCATCGGCAGGTCCTGCGCGCGGGCGTAGCGCAGCGCGTCGGAGACCTCCTGGGCCGTGGTGGGGCGCAGCACGAGTCCGGGGGAGCCGGGCCAGAGGTACGTGGCGCGCACCTTGGAGTAGTCGCGGTCACCGGGCTCGACGGCCCGCTCGGCGAGGCTCGCGGGAACGCCGTCGTAGTCGATGCCGTCGCGCCGCTTGGCCAGGGCGGACTCCGGGCGGACCCGGCCGGTGCGGATGCCCGCGGATCCGCGCTCGGCGGCGACCTGTTCGCGCAGCGCCGGCGCCACCTCCTGGGCGAAGGTCTCCAGCGACACCGGGTCGTCGGAGCCGAAGACGAACGTGCTGAAACCGTCCTCCAGCACGAGCGGCAGAAGCTGCTCCACCCACTGCTCGGGAGGCCCCTGGAACTGCTGGGCGGACGTGCCGAACGTGCCCGAGACGTTGAGCAGCCGGCGGATCTCGCGCGGGTCGCGTCCGTGCCGCTCGGCGGCCTCGTCGATGATCGCGTTGGCCTCTGGCACCGTCGGGGAGGTCACGTACCCGAGGCTGGGCAGCCAGCCGTCGGCCTTCTCGCCGATCAGCCGCAGCATCCGGGGTTTGTAGGCGCCCAGCCAGATCGGCACGTCGTGCGCCGGTGCGGGACCCCGCTTGGCGCCCTTGACCTGGTAGTAGGTGCCGTCGACACGCAGTGCGCCACGCTCGTCGGCCGCCCAGACGCCGCGCAGGACGTCGATGGCCTCACTCAGCGCCTGGACACTCTCGCCCGGCGACAGCCGGCGCCCGCCCATCGCCTCGATGGCGTCCCAGAAGGCGCCCGCACCCAGCCCGAGATCGACCCGGCCACCCGACAGCAGGTCGAGACTGGCCACGGAGCGGGCCAGGACCGCGGGGGGCCGCAGCGGCAGGTTGGTGACATTGCCCGCCAGGTGGATGCGATCGGTGCGGGCGGCGACCCAGCTCATCAGCGTCCAGGCGTCGAGGAAGGCCGGCTGGTAGGGGTGGTCCTGGAAGGTCACCAGGTCCAGACCGGCCCGCTCCGACAGGACCGCCAGGTCCACTACGGCCTGCGGATCCCTGTTCTGGGGGGTGAGGAACGACCCGAAGCGCAGGTCGTGGCCGTAGTCGGTCATCGCGTGACTCCCGTCTCGAACGCGTCGCACAGACGGCTCCGGCCCTCGCGGGGCCCCGTCTTTCGTGGACGCTAGCAGATCATTGAACATCACCAACGATCTATTCATTCCCATCGTTGTCGCCGATTGATAGAATTGTGAAGTGATCATCGACCGCATCAGCTTCGCTCTGGCTCACTCCGGCAAGGTCGTCGAGACGGCGATCCGGCAGGTCCTCGCCGAGCAGGGCCTCAAGCTCAGTCACGCGCATGTGCTGGGCCTGCTGGCCGATCGCGAGCGGTTGAGTCAGCAGGCACTGATCGAGGAACTGCGGGTCGATCCCAGCGTGTTGGTCACGCTGCTCAACGTCCTCGAGGGTGACGGGCTGGTCGCCCGTCGCCGCGATCCCTCGGACCGGCGCCGGCACGTCGTGGAGATCTCCGATCGCGGGACGGCCCTGGTCGCCCAGGTCGACAGTGCCGTACAGGCTGCCGAGGTGGAGCTGTTCGGCGGCCTCGACGAACAGGAACTGGCCACCCTGCGCCTCCTGCTCGACCGCGTGAAGGGTGCGAGGACGGACGCCTGCGCGGACTGAGACGACAGGCCCGCCATCGGTTCGACGCGTGGCGATCACGCATGCCCGCAACCGGCTCGCGCGCGTCGTCAGGCGTTGCGCGTGCCCCCTCGCGTGACCTCACCGACGCCGGAACGCGCGGTTCACATTAGAGCGGCCTTCTAGTACGCTCCTCTGGTATGACGGCTGACAGCAGTGCAAGGATCGTTGTCGATCGCGACCGGTGTACCGGTATCGGAATCTGTGAGTCGATCGCCGACGACTACTTCGAAGTCGGCGACGACGGGACGCTGGAACTGGCGCGTGATCAGGTGCCGCAGAGCGATCTCGAGCGGTTGCGCGAGGCGGTGCGTGGATGCCCGGCCCGTGCGCTGACGTTGGCAGAGCAGGCGTGAGTCCTGCGACGGACCGCACTTCTCAAGGGAGAGAAGCAGATGGCCGCAAGCGACGAAGTCACCCGGGGAATGCTGGGCGACGTGCGAGTTCTCGACCTGGCGGAGGGGGGAGCCGGTTCGCTGGCAGCAGCGATCCTCGGTGACTACGGCGCCGAAGTCCTCAAGGTCGTGGCGAGGGACCCCCGCCGGGAGCCAACCGATGCGCTCCCCGGTTGGCTGGTTCGGAATCGATCGAAAACCCTTGTCCACGCGGACGCCTCTGCCGCGGCCGACCGCGCCGAGATCGGGCGGCTCGCGGATTCCGCCGACGTGGTTGTGGTAGACACGCTGGACAGGCTCACGGCGTTCGGTGTCGACGCCGACAGCCTGGGCACGCGGCGGCTTGTCGTCCGCACGCCCCCCTACTTGCCTGACGGAGCGCCATGGTCCGGGGAAGGCGAGTCGGCGGAGCTGCTCAGTGCGATATTCGGACTGTCGGCGTACCAGGCTTCATATCCGGGCAGTCCGGTCGACGCCGTCTATCCCTACCTCGTGCAGGCACACGGCGTGTGGACGGCGACGTGCGTCGTGGCCGCCCTGGTGGAGTACCGCTACACCGGCCTCGGGCAGCTTCTGACCGTGAGCGGGTTCAACGCGGCGGCCGTCTTCGGTGACCCCGTCATCACACGGCCCGATGACGAACCCGACCCCGACCGGGGTATCGGCCCCGAGGGCCTCAACCCGATGTACACGCGGTACCAGGCGGCCGACGGGGAATGGGTCTTCGTCGGCGGGCTCGGCCCGAAGTTCAGCAACCTTGTGATCGACATCGTCGGTCTGCGTGAGCTCCTGGACGATCCGCGCATCGGCGGGAGGATCGAGCGCCTGTGGCACATCGACAACAGCCGTTGGGTGATGAAGGCGTTCCAGGAGCGGTTCATGACCCGTCCGGCGGCGGAGTGGGTCGAACTGCTCGAACGCGGCGACGTTCCCTGCGTCCAGCTCGCCCACCGCGAGGAATGGTTCCGGTCCGAGCAGATGAAGCTCATGGACCAGCGGATCAGCCTCTTCGATCCCGTGCTGGGCGGGATCCACATGACGGGCGCCGTCGTGGACTCGGTGACGGTGCCCGCTGCCGTCTCGGCCACGTCCGGCGCGGTCACCGTCGCCGACGCGCAGTGGCATGTCACCCCGGGCAGTCCCGCCACGGCCCGGCCCGCGGTCGACGGCGGTCAGGGTCCGCTGGCCGGCTACCGAGCCGCCGTCTCCGGCTCCTACGTCGCAGGGCCCTACGTCGGCCGTCTGCTGGCCGAGCTGGGTGTCGACGTCATCAAGGTCGAACCGCTGGTCGGTGATCCCTGGCGCATGCAGGGCTTCAGCCTCAACCGTGGTTACCGGTCGATCGCGATCGACCTGTCCGGCCAGGACGGAAAGCAGGCGCTGGGCCGGCTGCTCACCTCCTGCGACGTGGTCGTCGACAACTTCCGACTCGGTGTCACCAAGCGACTCGGCATGAGCCATGAGGACCTCACCGAGGACAGGAAGGACATCGTCACGGTCTCGGTGACGGCCTACGGCGAGCGGGGACCGTTGGCCCGCAAGCCCGGCTACGACGTCGTCATCCAGGCGGCGGCCGGGATGATGCTCGCCCAGGGCGGCGACGACGAGCCCGTCCCCTACTCCGTCCCCCCGAACGACATGACGACCGGTGTGTGCGGGACTCTCGCCTCGGTGCTCGGTATCTACCACCGGACGATGACCGGGGAGGGACAGCACCTGTCGACCTCGCTCGCGACGACGTCCGTGTTCCTGCAGTCGGCGGATCTCGTCGAGTACACGGATCGCCCGGCGGGCCGGTGGGGCGGGCGGGACTTCGCCGGACCGGGGCCCACGGACCGCTTCTATCCCGTGAGGGACGGCTATGTGCGCCTGCAGACAGCGGTGCTGGAGCCCGAGAAGTGGCGCGCGGCCGGAATCGACCTGGACGACACGGCACTGCGATCGGACCCGGTGACGGAGATATCCCGGGCGCTCGCGTCATGCACCCGCGAGAGCGCGGTCGCGAAGCTCACCGCCGCAGGCGTTCCGGCCGCGCCGGCGCGACGCGCGTCGGAAGTCGCGACAGACCGCGGGCTGCACGCCCGACACCTCCTCGGCACGTTCACCGCCCTGGACGGGCGCCGCTTCATCACCAACGACCGGCTCGCGGACTTCGCCCGCACCACCGTGGACACGTACTTCATGGCGCCCGGCCTCGGCGAACACTCCGTCGAACTGCTGGCGGAGAGCGGTGCGACCGCCGAGGAGACGGAGACCCTGATCCGTTCTGGCGTCGTCATCGACGGTTCCCCGATCGACATCACCTACCTGCCTCCCTACCGGTGAGACGGAATGGGTGGGTGTTCATTGAACGAACAAGCCGAAGTCGTCCGCAGCCTCGAAGCACAAGATCTAAGGGGGACGACCTCGCGGCAAGGAGACATGGGTCATGGCTGGACGACTGGCGGGCAGGACCGCCGTTGTGACCGGAGGCAGCACGGGTATCGGGCAGGAGATCGCCCGGAGGCTCGCGGCGGAGGGAGCGGACATCGCGATCGCGGACGTCAACCCGGCGGACGAGACGCGGAAACTGGTCGCGGAGACAGGTCGTCGGTTCTTCAGTGACAAGGTCGACGTCTCGGACGAGGACGCGATCAACCGGTTTGCCGCGAGGGTCCGCAGCGAACTGGGCTCCGCCGACATCCTGGTGAACAATGCGGCGGTGGTTCTGCTGGCCGACGCAGACCATGTGACGTACGAAGAGTGGCGGCGCACCTTCGCCGTCAACGTGGACGGTCCCTTCCTGGCCTCCAAGGCGTTCATTCCGGACCTGAAGGAGTCCGGGTCGGGACGGATCATCAACATCACGTCGTCGAGCTACTGGACCGCGCCGCCTCCGTTCGTCTCCTACGTCTCCGCCAAGGGCGCGCTGAACGGCCTCACCTCCGTCCTGGCCGCCAACCTCGCCGCTCACGACGTCACCGTCAACGGCGTCGCGGCGGGTCTGGTCCGGACCGCCGCGGCCCTGGAGAACACCAGCGAGGCCTTCTTCGAACAGGCCGTGCAGGTGCAGAACATCAAGCGGGTGCAGATGCCGGACGACGTCTCGGGTGTCGTGGCGTTCCTCGCCTCCGACGATGCCGCGTTCATCACGGGGCAGATCATCGTCGCGGACGGCGGCAGCACACGCCGCTGAGACGACGTACGGCATCCCGCCGCGGCCCGGGAGCGAGGGAGTGCTGCGTCCCCCGGCCGCTGCCCCGCACTCGACTCCGCGCGTTACGGAAGGACCGCAGCACACATGCGCACGACCCGCCGCGCAGCCCTCATAGGCATGTCGGCCCTGCCCCTCGTCCTGGTACCGGGGGTGGCCCATGCCACGCCGAGTTCGGGAGTCTCGTCAACCACCCTCTACGAGCGGACGGTTGACGGCATGACGTACACACTGAAGCGGATCACGATCAGCCCCGGCGGTACGACCGGATGGCACTACCACCTCGGGACGGTGTACGGGCTCGTGCTGGAGGGCACGCTGATCCACTCGGACGCGGACTGCGCGACCGACGGCGTGTACTCCTCGGGTGACGCCATCACCGAACCGGCCGGACCGGCCCACGTCCACATCGGCCGGAACCTGGGCAGTGCCCCGGTGGTCCTCGACGCGCTGTACGTCGATCCGGTCGGCACCCCGCTCACAGTCGACGCCCCCAATCCCGGGTGCGGCTTCCAGTGACCGGACGGCCAATGGCCGGTGGTTCAGTGCCAACTCTGCTTCGGAGGGTGCTCCTGCAGGGCCGAGGCCGGGTCGAACAGGCACATGAGCAGATCGATGAAGTAGTCCGCGACCCGCTTGGCGGTCCGGCGGTTCTCGACCTGCACGATCTGCAGAGCCGCCGCGTGGAGCAGCCCGGTCACCGCGAACGCGGTCGAGTCCGGTAGAGGCGGGGTGCCGATGGTGAGACCTTCCGTGCCGTGTTTGAACCGCTCCAGCGCCTCCCGCCGCATGGGAGAGAATCCCGCCGGCCCGTCATCGCCGATGATGATGCGGGTGATGCTGCGTTCTTTCCATGTGCTCATGAGGTAGGCATGCGCCCCCGCGAGATAGATGGTGGCTGGGCTGGCCGATTCGGCCCCGGCGGCCCGTTTCGCGGCGCGGGCCGAGGCGGCGGCGTGGATGCCCGACAGCTCGTTCGCCAGAGCGGTGAACACCTCCAGTTTGCCGCCGAACTGGTGGTAGATACTGCCGACGCTCACGCCCGACGTCTGAACGATGTCATTGATGCTGGTGTTCTCGTAGCCGCGCTCGGAGAACAGTGTCCGCGCTGCGTCCAGCACCGCGCGCTGTGTTGTCGCAGACCGGGGCCAGTGGGTCGAGCGGCCCCGTCGACCTCGTGGTCCGATGGCTGGTTCCTCGGCGTGGCTGACGTCGGAAGTCATCCGCTTCGCACTCTTCTCGTAGACACAACTGCTGATGGGGGCGTTTCGGTCCAGTCTAGACTCTAGAGCGAGCTTCTAGAGCGTGTTTTGCGGCTCCCGGGTCGACAGCGCGAACTGCTAATGGCTTGTTCGTCCAATGAACATGTCCATTGAGCGTGGCGGCGGTCACTTCCTACCTTGTCGCTGCTCGGCAGGTCGGTCACCAGGCCGGGCGACCTGAATCAGGGTTGGTCGCAGAGCCACGCGGAGGCGGTCCGCGCAGGCCCCCGGGGCGGTTCGGCAGCGGTGTCTCCGCATGGCCGTACACAAGCACCCCCAGCAAGGTCCGGCGGTGAACGCCGGTTCCGACAGCAGCGCGCGCCGCGCGCAAGGAGTCGTCCATGGTCCAGATCGATTCACCCGCCGAGGCAAGCGGGGAGAGTGGCAGATACACCCTGAGGCCGGGCACGCTGGCCGCGGTGGTGCTCGCCGTGTGCCTGTCGCAGATGGCCCTTTCCGTGCCCTCGCTCATCACTGGGCTGATCCAGCAGGATCTCGCGCCGTCCTCGGCGCAGCTGACGTGGATCGTCGACGCCTTCTTCATCCCCGTCGCCGCGCTGGAACTGGGCTTCGGCGTGTTCGGTGACCTCTTCGGCCGCAAGCGTCTGCTCGTCGGGGGCGCTGCGCTCATCGTCGTGGGCTCGGCGGTCGCGGTCCTGGTGCCGGGTGAGGGGGCGTCGACGGACACCCGGGTGACGTTGCTGATCATTGGTCAACTCCTCAGCGGCATCGGGGCCGCGGCCATCTTCCCGACGAGCCTCGCCATGGTGGCGGCCGGCACGCACACCACCGCCACCCGCGCGCGGGGCGTGGCGGTCTGGGCCGCCGCGCTCTCGATCGGTGGCTTCCTCGGTCCGCTGCTGGCCGGCGTCGCCGCCAAGATCCACACCGGCTGGGACGGGAACGGGAACTGGCGCTGGGCCTACGTCGGTGTCCTGGTCATCGCCGCGGTCAGCGCGCTGCTGTCGCTGGCCCTCGCCCAGAACTCCGCCGCGCCTGAGGGCCGCTCCCTGGACTGGCCCGGGCAGATCACCGCCGCGCTCGGCCTGTTCGCTCTGCTCTACGCCGTGATCCAGGGCCCCGAGAGCGGCTGGGGTAGCCCGCAGATCGTCATCGCGTTCATCGCCGCGGGCGTCTTCCTCGTGCTGTTCGTCTTCGTGGAGGGTCGCGTCGCCCAGCCGCTCCTCCTCCTGAGCGCGTTCAAGAACCGGGCGTTCGCCGTCAACTCGGTGGTCACCCTGGTCGGCATGTTCGGCTTTCTCGCGATCATGTACTCCACCAGCATCCGCCTGACCACCGTCCAGGGATTCAGCCCACTGAAGAGCTCCATCGCCTACCTCTTCTTCGGCGGCATCGGCTTCGTCCTGTTGCCTCTCACGTCGAAGCTGCTGGAGCGCTACAACCCCCGGTGGGTTCTCTTCGCCGGCCTGGTCCTCATCGGGGTCGGCGGGCTGTGGTTCGCCGGCGTTCCGGCGAGCGACCGGGCGCTGGGCTCCATCGTCGGGCCGCTGATCCTCGCGGGCACCGGCTCGGGACTCGCCTTCGCCGCCATGAGCGCGGTCGCGGTCAATGCGCTGCCCAACCACCTCGCCGGGATGGCGAGCGGTGCCACGAGTACCTTCCGGGACCTCGGGTTCGCCTTCGGCCCCGCGATCGCGGGCGCTGTCGCGCTGGGCCAGGCCGCCAATGAGATGGCCCGTGAGGTGGCCGGCAATCCCGGTCTGAGTAAGGCGTACGCGGCTTTCCAGGCCGCTCCGGCCCACGCTCCCGCGGACCAGAGACCGCAGCTGGAGGCCGCGGTGCATGCCGTTGCCTCGGGACCGCTCGGCGCCAACTCGGTGCCGGCCACCATCACCTCGCCGGACGGTCAGGTCATCCCCTTCAACCCGCTCAAGGACGTAGCGTTCCAGGCCCTCAGCAACAGTTACTCCCACGCGTACGTGCTCGGCGGTGTGGCCGCCCTCGTGGCCGCGGCACTCACCCTCGCGGGCGGGCGCGGTGGTCCGGGAGAGACGCATCTCGACGACGATCCGCACACCCTCGACGACTGACCTCTCGACGAACCGGCCGGTGCCGGACCAAGGCGACAGGCCGACCGCGAACACCGGGGCGCCCGCCGCGACTCCTCCCCGGGAGGAGCCACCGCGGCGGGCCACCGCGTACCACGCACAACGATCACACGACCCACTCGGACAGGAGTCGGACCATGACCACCACACAGTCAGCGCCGGGCAGCAAGGACGACGTCCGCGGGCCGGACACGGTCTCCCAGGCAGAGGCGGCGTGGCTCGTCGCGATCACGAAAGGGGACGAGGAGCAGCGTGCGCTCATGCTCCCCGACTGCGTGATCGTGCACGGGCCGGTCGGCAACGTCCACGACCGCGAGCGCTTCCTCGCTTACAACGCGTCGATGGGAGCCACCCTCGAGGCCGAGACCAGCGAGGTGACATGCCGGGAGCGAGGGGGACGGGCCATCGTGACGTGCTATCAGAAGATGAGCATCCGGCGCGTGCCCGACCTGCCGCCGTTCCTGGTGCAGGCGGTGGCCACCCGGGTGTGGTTCGCGACCGACGAGGGATGGCGGCTCGGCCACATGCAGCTCTCCCGGCGGCAACCTGCGGTATGACGCCCCGGTTTCCCTGCCGCGCGCGAGGTCACGACGTCCGAATGGGAATGCCCGGCCGCCAGCCGAGACTCCGGGACAGTCCCAGTCCGCTCGCGACCAGCGAGGGAACGGCCGCCTGCAGTTTGATCGAGCCTGCGGCCACCACGACGGACAGTGCCGCGACGACCTTGCCGCGGCCGTCGACAATGCGTGTCGCGACCGACTCGGCGCCTTCGCTGAGCTCCTCCTTGACGACAACCGTTCCGGTCGAACGACAGGACGCCAGTTCACGACGGAGTTCGGCCGGGTCCACGATCGTCTTGGGAGTGAAGCGCCGCAGCCTGCCCGCCAGCACCTCGTCGACGAACTCCGGACTGCTGTGGCTCAGCAGCACCTTGCCGACACCCGAGCAGTGCAGTGGCAGATGGCCGCCGACCTGCGAGGTGAGCCCGACGGCGTTGACCGCCGAGAGGCGTTCGATGATCACGGCCTGGTCGCCCTGGAGGACGGCCAGCTGCACATGCTGGCGCAGAGCCGTGTACAGGTCCTCCACGAAGGGCTGGGCGGCGCTGCGGAGCGTCTCGGCGCGAGGTGCGAGCGTGCCGAGACGCCACAGCCGCAGGCCGATCGCGAACCGGTTGTCGCTGGTGCGCTCCAACGCACCGGCCTCCACGAGTTCGAGCGTGAGGCGCCGCGCGGTGGCGTGCGGCATGCCGGTGCGCCTGACCAGGTCGGCGAGGCTCAGCTCGGTGTGGTCGGGGTCGAAGGCGAACAGCAGGTCCCACAGCCGAGAGCTGACGGTCCGGCCGGGCTCGTTCGCGCGCGGCATGGGCCTCTCCTTCATCGTTCGTGACCGCAGTCACGCTACCTCTGATGTTCGTTGGATGGATGAAGGTGTTCTAACAATGTGCAGATGGTCGCACTCTTACCGGCAGACAGCTACCACCTCGCCAGAGGCCCACGGGAGTGAACGACCATGAGTACCGACAACGACCCCAAGATCGCGATTCTCGGTGGTGGCATCGGAGGCCTCGCCGCCGCGGCGTTCCTGCGCGACCAGGGCTTCGACAGTGACGTCTACGAGCAGGCGTCCGCCCTGACCGAGGTCGGCGCCGGCCTGGTGATCGCGCCCAACGCCGCCCGCCTGCTGCGACGTCTCGGCGTCCTGGACCGGTTCATCAAGCGCGCGGTCCGGATGGAGATCGGCTGGGAGTTCCGGCGCTGGCAGAACGGCACCGTTCTGTCCGCGGAGAACCTGGAGGAGGGCTGCATACGCCTGTACGGCGAGCACACGTACTCCGCCCACCGCGCCGACCTGCTGGACGCTCTGAAGTCGGCCGTCCCCGAGCGCTCCATCCACCTCGGCAGGCGCTGCGTCTCCGTCGAGTTCGAAGGCGACCAGGCTGTTCTGCGGTTCGAGGACGGCGAGACGGTCCGCCCGGACATCCTCATCGGCGCCGACGGGGTCCACTCCCGCGTGCGCGGCGCCATCGTCGGCCCGACTCAGGCGCGGGAGTCGGGCATCTGCGCCTTCCGGGCCCTTGTACCGGCGCACAAGGCACCCGACTTCGCCAAGCGGCGAGCCCAGACCCTCTGGATCGGCCCCGACCACCACCTCGTGCACTACCCGGTCTCCGGAGAGGACTACGTCAACCTCGTCGCCTTCGCGCCGGCCGGCGCCGACAGCGTGGAGTCCTGGACGGCCACCGCGACGGTCCAGGAACTGCTCGACGAGTTCGCCGGCTGGGATCCCCGCCTGGTGGAGCTGATCAAGTCGGCCGAGACGCCGGGGCGCTGGGCACTGCTCGACCGTGAGCCCCTCGACCGGTGGAACCGCGGCAACGCGACTCTGCTGGGCGACGCGGCCCACCCGATGTTCCCGTTCTTCGCTCAGGGCGCGGCCCAAGCGATCGAGGACGGCGCCGTCCTGTCCCTGTGCCTCGCGGCAGACCGGGACAACCCGATCGCGGCGCTGGCCCGCTACGAGGAACTGCGTCGCCGCCGCACGGCCCGCCTCCAGGAGGTCTCGCACGGAAGGTCACACATCAACCACCTGCCGGACGGCCCCGAGCAGCAGGCCCGCGACCTTCAGTACTCGCAGGCCGACCCGCTCAAAGAGAACGGCTGGATCTACGAGTACGACCCGGAGGTCGCCGTCTCATGAAGATCACTGCGGCGGTGTCACGCGAGAGCCGGACCGTCCCCGGCCTTGAGCAGGTCGACCTGGATGAACCGAGGCCGGACGAGGTCCTGGTCCGCATCGTGGCGACCGGCATCTGCCACACCGACATCAATGCGCACAACGGACGTGGGGTCCCCGTTCCGCGCCCCATCGTCCTCGGGCACGAGGGTGCTGGCGTGGTGGAGGCGGTCGGTGCCGGGGTGACCCGCCTCGCGCCCGGTGACCACGTGGTGCTCTCAGGCAACTCCTGCGGTGTGTGTCCCCGCTGTCTCGACGCGCGGCCCACCTACTGCCGGGAGGCGATGCGGGTGGCCTTCGGCGGCGCACGACTCGACGGCAGCTCGCCGATCGCCCAGGACAGTGACCGGATCGCGGCGATGTTCTTCGGGCAGTCCTCCTTCGCGACGTACGCACTGGCGCCCGCACGCAGCGCGGTCCTCCTTCCGAAGGACGCCCCGCTGCACCTGATGGGACCGCTCGGCTGCGGTGTCATCACGGGGGCGGGCTCGGTCCTGGAGTCGTTCCGGCTCCGCCCCGGACAGTCGATCGCGGTGTTCGGCACCGGAGGCGTGGGACTCGCGGCCATCATGGCGGCCCGTCTCGCAGGTGCCCGGCACATCGTCGCCGTCGACATCAACCGGCCCCGGCTCGACCTCGCCCGGGAGCTGGGCGCCACCGACACCGTGCTGGGCGGCGCCGGAGCCGAACAGTCGCTGCGAGACATCGACCCCGACGGCTTCGATTTCGCGTACGTCACCGCGGACGCACCGTCCGTCTACGCGACCGCGACGAGCTGCCTCGCTGTCGAAGGCACCCTCGGCTACGTGGTGGCACCCGCGAGTGAATGGGTCCCGGACACCGGCTTTCTCCTCGCCGGGGGCCGCAAGCTCCAAGGGATCATCGGGGGCTCGGCCAACCCCCACGTGCTGATCCCCCAGCTCGTCGAGTACTGGCGGGCTGGTCGGTTCCCCTTCGACCGGATGATCGAGGAGTTCCCGTTCAGCGACTTCGCCCGAGCGTGGACGGAGACCGGCTCCGGGCGGGTGATCAAGGCCGTACTCAGGATGCCGGAAACCTGACATCGCTTCCGCGAACAGCCCGGTCGGCGGGGTCACGACCGGGCGATGCCGATCAAGACATTGGCCGTCCAACGAACACAGCCATTGTCGTCCCCCACCACGCCACCCAGACTGCGGCACGGGCGGCTGGAGACGCGGCCCGGCCTCAGCGCCCCTTGTCGAAACCCCGAGTACGTCCAGAGAGGCGGACCATCGCATGGCAACCGCAACCGGTAGTGGGCTCGTCGTCAGAACGCTGTGGCGAGCCGGGGTCGACGTGGCCTTCGGCCTGCCCGGAGCGCACATCGACGGCATCCTCCAGGACGCCCTGGACGCCAAGCTGCGGGTCGTCGACGTACGGCACGAGATGAACGCCGGTCACGCGGCCGAGGGATACGCACGGGTCACCGGGGAACTGGGCGTCGCCGTCGTCACGGCAGGGGGCGGCTTCACCAACGTCCTGACCTCGGTCGCCAACGCCTACCTGGACCGGACCCCCGTCCTCTACATCGCGGGCTCGGTCCCGCTGGAGATGGACCAGGCCAATGACCAGCAGGCCGGGTTCGACCAGGTCGCCATGGCGGCCCCGGTGACCAAGTTCGCGCACCGCGTCACTCGAGCCGAGCTGATCCCGCGTCTGGTCGCCCAGGCGATCCGCATCGCGCAGTCGGAACCCAAGGGCCCGGTGCTCCTGGACATTCCCTGGGACGTCCTGCGCCAGTCGGTGGACGTCGACAATGTCGACGACCACCGCGTCGAGGTCGACGGCACCGGTGTCTCCCCCGCCGGTGCCGTCGACCGCATCATCGAGGCGCTCAGTACCGCCCGGCGCCCGGTCGCGCTGGTCGGCAAGTCCTTCGTCACCACCGAGGCACGGACGCACCTGCACGAGTTCGCCGCCCGTACCGGAGTGCCCCTCTTCTCCGACTGGGAAGGCCTCGGGGCGATCGCCGGCTCCGCACAGCACGTCGGCCTCCTCCAGACACTGGCCACCGCCCCCGAGGACGAGCGTCCCGACCTGGTCCTGATGCTCGGGCTGCGCTTCGGAATGGCCACCCAGTTCGGCACCGGACGACTGCTCCCGAAGAGCGCGCGGATCTTCCAGATCGACCCCGACGGCCGTGAGCTGGGCCGTCTGCAGGATGTCGAACTCGGCGTCCAGGCCGACCCGGTCGGCACGATCGGCCTGCTGAACGAGCGGCTGGGCGACAGTGGCGTGCCTTCGGGACGCGAGGACTGGCTCACGGCCCTGCGGGACATCTCCGCCACCCGGCGGTCCGCGCTCGCCGACGAGACCGTGCAGCACGAGGACGCCGCGATCCACCCGTACCTCGCGGTCCGTACGATCGCCGAGAGCGTCCCCGAGCAGGCCACCGTCGTCGTCGACGGCGCCCTGACCGAGCTGTGGCTCTCCGAGACGATCGCGCTGGCGCCGCTGGCCCACTACCTCGGACATGGCTACCTCAGTGCGATGGGGAGCAACTTCGGTGTGGCGCTGGGAGCGCAGTACGCGCATCCCGACAAGGCGACGATCCTCGTCACCGGCGACGGCGCGGTCGGCTACAGCCTCGCCGAGTTCGACTCCCTGGTCCGGGCGGGACTCCCGGTGGTCGTGATCGTGCTGAACAACCGGGCCTGGGGCGCCACCCTGCACACCCAGCAGTTCATCTTCGGACAGGACCGCGTCACCAACAACCGCCTGGAGAACGGCTCCTACAGCGGCGTGGCGCGAGCCCTCGGCGCGGACGGCGTCGACGTCACCGAGCTGGACCAGCTGGGACCCGCGATCGAGGCGGCCCTCGCGGCCCGCCGACCGACCTGCATCGACGTACGCGTGAGTCTTGCACCCATCCCTCCGGAGGAGCGCGTCCTGAACGGCGGAGCTCCGTTCGGCGGCGTCGAGATCGAGGCTTGAGCCACCTTTCGGAGCGACCAGAAGGAGCGTCATGAACGACACGAGCGACGCGGGACGTCCCGACCCGGCCGTCGGGGACCGGCGGCAGCGCTTCCTCGGGAAGACCTGCCTCGTCACCGGCGGCAGCAGAGGGCTGGGCCTGGCGGCCGCACAGGCCTTCGCGCGTGAGGGCGCGCGCCTGGTCATCATCGCGCGGGACCCGGACCAGCTGAAGGTCGCGAGCGACCTCATCGGTGACGGCACGATCACTGTCGCGGCCGACCTCTCCTCGGTGGCCGGCATCAAGGCCGCGCTGAGTGAGGTCGCCGCGGAGGTCGACCACGTGGACGCCGCCTACATCAACGCGGGGCACGCCGGCATGAAGCGCCTCGACGACATGGACGAAGCCACCTGGGACAGGGTGTTCGACACCAATGTCAAGGGCTCGTTCTTCCTCATGCAGGGCCTCAGGCCCCTGCTCGCACCAGGCGGGGCCGTCGTTTTCTGCGGCTCGGCGGCCGGCCGAAGGGCCAGCGCGGGAACCGCCGCCTACGGAGCCAGCAAGGCCGCGCTGGAGCACCTGACGCGCATTCTCGCCGCCGAGGTCGTCGCCGACGGTATCCGCGTCAACATCGTCATTCCGGCCGGCATGAACACCGACATCGCCTCCCGTACGACGGGCCTGGCGCCCGGGGGAGCGGACGCCTTCCGAGAGCGGATCAGGCTCAGCACTCCCATGCTCCGGGAAGGGGAACCGGAGGAACTCGCCGAGGCCGTGCTCTTCCTGGCCTCGTCCGAAGCCGCTTACATCACCGGTACGACCCTCGTGGTGGACGGCGGCCTTACCAGCTTCATCCGCCCGCAGGCCTAGAGAGGACGACCGCCGTGGAGTTTCCCTTCGGGCAGCCGACCGACGCCGTCGTCCAGTTCGCGTACGCGGTCCCCGACCTCACCGCCGCAATGCGCTGGTGGACCGACCGACTCGGCGTCGGCCCCTGGTTCGTAAACCAGAGGATCGGCGGCGCGGGGTCCACCTACCGTGGTGAGCCCGGGAAGGCCGAGTTCACCCTCGCGCTCGCTTTCTCGGGGCACATGATGATCGAGCTCGTCCAGACCCTCGACGACGAGCCTTCCATCTACAAGGACACCTACGAACGCCATGGCTACGGCTTCCACCACGTCGCCAAAATCGTGCCGAACGTCAAGGCAGAGGTCGAACGCCGCGAGGCGAGCGGGGCAGTGGTGCGGTTCCACGATCTGGCCCCGGGGGGCGATGTCTTCTTCCTGGACGGCGGCGGCGACGCCCCGGGGATGATCGAGCTGGTCCAGGACAACGAGATCACGCGGCAGATGTTCACAGCTGTCTGGCGGGCATCGGTCGACTGGGACGGCTCGCGCCCTGTGCGCGACTTCACGGAGTTGCTCCCGGCCTGACCGCATGAAGCCGTGCCCGCCACCGGTCTTGTGTTCGCGACGCGATGCGCCTTTCCGCGAAGCCGAGGCGAACGCTGTGGACGACCGGGGTCGTCCACAGCGTTCGCCGTGGTTGAGTGGCCCTGGAGGGCTACTGTCCGTTGGTGAGTTCGATATAGGTGTTGCCGGTGACCGGGCGGTGGTCGTAGGTGCCGGTGACGGCGGCGCTGCCTTCGTAGCTAGGTGAGGGGACCGTCAGTTCCTGGTCCTTGGCGTAGACGGTGACGTTCAGCTTGGCGTCCTCGCCGGGGATGGTGACCTTCCAGCGGGTGGGGTAGCTCTTGCCGGTGGTCGGGCTGGTCCAGAGGGTGGACTGGTCGGGCGTGAGGGTCGCCTCGGTGAGGGTCTGGGTGCCGTCGGGCTTCAGGATGGTCGCGAAGTTGTTCTTCTTGCCGTCGTACTGCTGGTTCCAGATGCTGACCTTGTCGCCGTTGGACAGGTTGAGGTTCATCCAGGACCAGGAGGCGCGACCCGTGGCGAGGTCGGGGAGCGGCCCCCACTGGCGGTCCACCCAGGACTGCCCGCGGACCTTCTCCGTGTGGCCGCCCAGGGTCAGGGTCCCGGAGGTGTCCACGGTGGGCAGGGCGTACTCGTAGTTCGAGTACTTCGCGTCGCCGAACATGGGGAAGTATCCCGTTCCCATGTTGTAGAGGGTGCTTCCGTGGGGGCGCAGCGTGACGTCGATGGTCCCCTCGGGGACCTTGGCGCGCAGCCTCATCTCCTTGGCGTCGCCGGTCCAGGTGATGTTGTCGGTGCGGATGTCCACGCCCTGCTTGTCGGAAAGGCCCGTCCCCGCAGGCAGGGGGATCTCCGACTTCGTGTACCAGCCGGTGTCCTCGTTGACGATCGACACCCTGGAGATGGCGCCTCCCTGCTCGCCGAAGCTGGAGTTCAGGTAGTGGGCCAGGAACCCGTACCGGTGGCCTCCGGCGGTCACGTGCGCTGTCACGTACCAGGACTCGTTGGACTGGTCGGGGTGGTAGCTGAGGTCTGCGGCGGGGTCGATGAGGACCGGGAGGCTGGTCTGGGTCAGCCCCTTCGTAGAGGCGGTGTGGTGCGCCGCGGCCGAGTCGGCTGCGGTCGTCGCAGTGGCCGGTCCTCCTGAGGCGACGGTGAGTGAGGCGATGAGCGCGGAGGCGATGGCGGCCGCGCCGGCGGTGGTCTTACGCATGATGGCTCCTTGCGCGCAGGTTCCGCTCGGATGCACAGAACCTCTTTGTGAACGAAACTGTTTCGTACTATCGATGAATGTGATCAGACGTGGGAGGAAACCTGTCGTGCGGAGGGGGGGAGGGGGTGGTCGGTGGGTGGCCGCCCGATGGTGCGGGCGACTGTCCAGGGGTGTGCCGTATGGACGGCTCCAGCGATATCCGACAGCTGTCAGTTTATCTGCTGTAGCGCAAGTGTCAACCGTGCTCAGAGGTGCCGATCCGGGCGGCTACGCTGGTCAGACCGGCCGCGCGCCCGTACGGCCGACTGAGGAGGAAGCGTGGGAGGCAGGTCGAGCACCACTCGACGCCCGGGGCGCCCCAGCGGGGATTCCGCCGCGATACCCGGGGAGCGGGACGTCCTGCTGCGGGGCCTGGAAGCGTTCTCGGAGCTGGGCTACGACCGGGCGTCGGCGCGGGAGCTCGCGCGTCGTCTCGGGGTCAGTCACACCTTCATCAACGACCGCTACGGGTCCAAGGCCGCCTTCTGGCGTGCCGTGGTGGACGCCGCGCTCGGGTCACAGCTCACGCGCATGGCACCCGCCGCGCCCGGGAGCGGCGACGAGGACGTGGTCCGGCAGTTCGTCAGGGAGTTCTACCGCGTCAACATCGGCGAACCGCACCTGGCCTTGCTGATGGCGGATGAATCCGCGCGGGACACCGAGCGGCTGGACTACCTTTACCAGCGATACATCGAACCGACGCTGGCCCTCGTCGTGCCCAGCATCGAGAGGCTGATGGCGTCCGGGCGCATGGCACGGGTCCCGATGGACGTCCTGTTCTTCGCCATCATCGCTCCCGTGGCCGGACTGGTGCAGGAGCCTTTCGCCCGGCGCCTGGGCCGCCCCGAGCACCTGTCGCTGGCGGAACGTCTCGCCAGGGCGGAGGCCCTGGCCGGACTGGTGGTGGACGGCCTGCTGGCCCCGGGCGACGCGAAGCGCCGGTCGTCAGTGTGAAACGGCGCCAGGAACTGCCTCCCCGGTCGGAGAGGCAGTTCCTGTCATACGCCCGTAGGGGCGAGGACGATGTCGAAGCGGACCCTGCTCCATGTGCCGTCGATGTCGCGGCCGTCGGGTGTGGGTGTGCCGGCGGGCTGCTGCTCGAACCTTTTGATCAGTGAGTCCTTCACGCCGAAGACGGTGTCCTTGCGGCCGATCGGATCGCCCTCGGGGAAGATGTGCGTCACCAGCGTGCGCGCCCCCTCGTGGGACACCATGAAGTGCAGATGGGCGGCGCGCAGCGGTGAGCGGCCGACCGCGTCGAGCATCTTGCCGACCGGTCCGTCATCGGGGATCGGGTACGGGGTCGGGGTGAGGCCCCAGAAGCGGTAGCCGCCGTCGGCCGCGGAGAACAGGTGCGCCCGGCCAGCGCGCTTGCCGGCGTCGTACTGGACGTCGTAGAGCCCGTCCTCGTCGGCCTCCCAGACCTCGATTCGCGCGCCGGCGAGCGGGCGGCCGTCGGTGTCGGTGACGGTGCCTTCGACCCAGCAAGGCTCGCCGGGAGCGCCGAAGGCCATGTCCTCGTCGAGGTCGATCCGTGGGGCGTCCTCGACGAAGAACGGTCCGAAGACGGTCGCTTCCGTGGCGCCCTTGTAGGCCTGGTTGTTGACGTTGATCGTCTGCATGCTGGCGCCGAGGGTGTCGGACAGCAGGATGAACTCCTGTCGGACGTCGTCGGTGATGTGGCCGGTCCTGGTGAGGAAGTCGATCGCCGTCCCCCACTCCTCCTCGGTCAGCCGGACCTCACGGATGAAGGAGTGCAGGTGCTTGACCAGACCGACCATGAGTTCCTTGAGCCGCGCGTTGTCGCAGGCGTCGAAGGAGGCGATGACATTGTCCACCAGCCGCTGCTCGACTGCCTGTTGCTCCGGCGACACCTCGCGGTGGATCGTGCCGGCGTCGTCGGTCCGGGCCGAGTCGGGGTTGACGTAGGTAGCCATGGCGGCCTCTTTCAGCTGATCGGTTCGCCGGCCCACGCCGCCTTCAGCAGCGCGGTCAGATTCTCTTCAGTGACGGGTGTGGGGTTGTTGGCAGGGACCGCCTTCATGATCGGCCCCAGCGCCTTGGCGATGCCGTCCTCGGGCATGCCGTAGTCGCGCAGTGCCCGCGGCGCGCCCAGCACCTTGCGCAGGGCGGCGAGCCCGGCGCTCGCCGTGCGGGTGCCGCAGTCAGTGCCCAGGGCCTGGGCGATCCGAGCCTCCGCCTCCGGGGCGTGCGGGGCGTTGAAGGCCAGCACGTAGGGCAGCACGACCGCGTGGGTCTGGGCGTGGGGGAGGTTGAACATGCCGCCGAGGACGTGGCAGATCTTGTGGTGCATCCCGGAGCCGGCCGAGGCGAACGCGACGGCGGCGAGGTAGGCGCCGTACAACGTCTGCTCGATGCCCTGGACGCTCGTCGAGTCCACCGCGACCGTGGGCAGGCCGGCCGCCAGGGCGTGGATGCCCTCCTGTGCCAGCGCCCGGTCGATCGGGTCGGCGCGCGGCCCCCACATCGAGTCCACGCAGTGGGCCATCGCGTTGAGACCGCTGGCCACGGTCATCCCGCCGGGCAGTGTGGTCAGCAGGGCGGCGTCGTACACCACCGAGGCGGGCAGCACCTTGTCGTCCACACCTGTGGTCTTGGTCTCGCCTTCGGTCAGGCCCCACACGTTGGTCGCCTCGGAGCCCGCGTAGGTGGTGGGTACCGCGACGATCGGCAGCCCGGTGGTCATCGCCACCGCCTTGGCCAGGCCCGTGGTCGAACCGCCCCCGACGCTGACCAGGATGTCCGCGCCCGCGTCGGTCGCGGCCCGACGGGCTCGCTCCGCGACCTCGACCGGTACGTGCATCACGACCTCCTCGTGACGCAGTACGGCGGGGATCTCCTTGGCGATCGGGTCGGCCAGTTCCTTCTCGCGGTCCGACGCGATCAGCATGACCTTGGTACCGCCGAGTGCCCCGACCTCCGTCGCCACGGCGGCAGGTGATCCCCCCGCCGCGAACACCACCCGCTGGGGAAGAGTCTCGTGGGTGAACCGCATCAGGCTTCCGTCAGCCACTGCTTGCCTTCCGAATAGAGCTGCTCGACTGCTGTGCCGGTGAGGCCGGGGAGACCGTCCTTCACCGTGAAACCCGCCTTCGTCTGCAGGTAGGCCAGGTGCCGGTAACCGGTCGGGAACCGGTTCAGGAGGTCGGGGTCCAGCGTCAGTGAGGCAGCGGGGCCGACGACGTCGAGCCGGTCCTTCTCGTAGATCGGCTGCCTGCGCACGAGGGTCCAGTGCCCCTTATGGCGGGAGAGGAAGTCGTAGAAGCGGCCGGTGCAGACGACGTCGACCTCCACGTCGTCGATGCTCGCGCGCTGGTTGATGGTCATCTTGGTTTGAGCGATGGCTCGGTCGCCGCTGATGTCCGCGGTGTGGCCGCCCAGGAAGTGGAGGATGCTGACTCCGTTCTCGAAGCCCTCACGGCTGGCTTTGATGAAGTCGGTGGCGCTGCCCTGGAACCAGGTGGCGCTCATCCAGCCGTCGCGCGGATGCCAGACCGTGGCGAAGCGGTCCCAGTCCCCGGCGTCGCGCCACAGCGCCCAGTTCTCGACGAGCTGCCGGATCTCGTGGCGATCCTTGTCGCTCTGCGACATTGCTGACTCCTTGGAGGGGGCGGAGATCCCAGTACAGGGGTCTCGTCAGAGAGACCGGAAGAACTCCTCCAGTTCCCGGTCGAGCTGTTGGGAGGCTTCCGTCTCCCGGGCGTCCGCCAGCCATGCCGCTCCCAGCGCCGGGCTGAACGCCGCGGCAAGGAACCACAGCCGGGAGAGCAGTGGCCGCGGGCGGGGCGCACGCCGAGTGACGTGCGCCCCGTGGCCTTGTCGTATCATCAGATGGGGTAGTGGCGGGATCCGGACTGGATGGTGATCCAGCGCAGCTCCGTGAACTCCTCCAGCGCGGCCCGGGAGCCGAAGCGACCCCAGCCGCTGGCGCCGACGCCACCGAAGGGCATCTGGGGCTCGTCGTGCACGGTGGCGCCGTTGATGTGGCAGATACCGGACTTGATCCGGCGGGCCACGTCGAGCGCAGCGGCTGCGTCCTTGCCGAAGACGGCGGCGGAGAGGCCGTACTCGGTGTCGTTGGCGACCGTGACGGCTTCGTCGGTGGAGTCCACCTCGATGATGGAGACGACCGGGCCGAAGGACTCCTCGCGGTAGATGCGCATGTCCGACGTGACACCGCGCAGCACGGTGGGCTTCACGAACAGGCCGTCTGCCGTGCCACCGGTCAGGATCTGCGCACCCTTGTCACGGGCGTCCTCGATCAGCGCGATGACGTGGTCCCGGGCCGCGGTGTGGACCAACGGGCCGATCTGTGAGCCGGGGTCGCTCGGGGGGCCGACGACCAGCTTGGCGGCACGCTCGGCCAGCCGGGTGGACAGCTCGTCGGCCACGGTCCGGTCGACGATGACCCGCTCGGTGGACATGCAGATCTCGCCCTGGTTCATGAAGGCGCCGAAGCTGGCCGCGGCGGCGGCTTCCTCCAGGTCCGCGTCGGGAAGCACCAGGAAGGGCGCCTTGCCGCCGAGTTCGAGGACCACTCGGGTCAGGTGGCGACCGCCGAGTTCGCCGATGACGCGGCCGACCCTGCTGGATCCGGTGAAGTTCACGCGGGTCACGGCGGGGTGGGCGATCAGCGCCTCGACGACGGCCGGACCGTCCTGGGGCGCGTTGCTGATGAGGTTGACCGCCCCGGCGGGTACGCCGGCGTCGTGCAGTACCTGGACGATGGCGGCCTGCGTGAGCGGCGTCTGTTCGGAGGACTTCAGCACCACGGTGTTGCCCCACACCAGCGGCCACACGATGGCGCGCACGCCGAGGATCAGCGGGGCGTTCCACGGTGCGATGCCGACGACGACACCGACCGGCTGACGTACTCCGAGGGCGGTGAGACCGGGCACGTCCGACGGGATCACCTCGCCGACGGCCGCGTAGGCCTGGGCCGCCGCCTCGACGAGCATGCCCTTGGCGACGTGCACGTTGAAGCCGCACCAGGGCAGGGTCGCGCCCATCTCGCGGCTCATGGTGGCGACGATGTCCTCGGTGCGCTCGCCGAGCAGGGCGGCCGCCCGCTCCAGGACCGACCGCCGTGCGGCGGGCGGAAGACCCGACCACTCAGCAAGGGCGCCGGCCGCGGCGTCCACCGCGAGGTTGACGTCCTCGACGGAGGCCGCGGCGACCCGCGCGATCGGTTCGCCGGTCAGGGCCTCGGTCGTCTCGTAGTAGCGGCCGTCCCTGGCCGCGACGCGCTCGCCCGCGATGAGGAGGTCGCTGGTCCGGACCGCGCCGGATGTGAGTGCCTCGATCTCAGTGGCTGACATGTGTTGCCTCATCTCCACGACAGCGGCTCACTGCCGCACGAACCCTGCATGTCGAACTCTCTTCGGCCGACGGCCTGTCCTGAACCCTCTTGTCCGTTCATCGAACAGCGGCGTGAGGACAGGGCCGCCTTCCGTCCGAGGTGTCAGACCGGCGGCATGCGCTTGGCCTGGTGCATGTGTGCCAGGCGCCAGCCCTCGGCGGTCTCCTCCCACACACGTGTCACGGCCTCCTGCACCGGAAACGGCGGGAGGTTCTCGTCGAAGACGATGTGCATCTCCTGCAGACACGTCGTGATCGCGGTATTGCCGCGCACGGTGATGCTGAGCTCCTCGGCCTTGGCGAAGACGTGGCGGCGGCGAGTCCAGGTGAAGTGGGCGAAGGTCCTGCCATCGTCGATCTTCCCCACGGGGCCGTGGACCGCCCGGCTGTCGTCGAGCATGAGGGCGGTCATGGCCTTCTCGCCTTCGGTGAGTGCCACGAGCCAGGCGGCCTCCGCCTGCTCGATCGCCTGAACTGCCGTGGTGGTTGCGGTGGATACGGTCGTCATAGGTCCAGCTCCAGAATCGGTGAGTGTGCTCGTGACGAGCACGTGGTGAACAGGCCGTCGGCGCGTTCACGGTCGGTCAGGATGTCGTCGCGGTGGTCGGGCTCTCCCGCGAGGACGCGCACGATGCACTCGCCGCAGATCCCCTGCTGGCAGGAGTAGGGGGCATCGATGCCCTTGGCGAGCAGGACGTCGAGGACGCTCTCGCCCTCCTTGATCTCGTACTCGCCACCGGACTTGGCGAGCCGCACCGTGAACGCGCCGCCCTCCGTGTGCGCGGCGGCGTCCTGCACGGGCGCGAAGCGCTCCTTGTGGATCGCTTCGGCGGGCCATCCCGCTCCTTGAGCGGAGGAGATCACGAAGTCCATGAAGCCTCCGGGCCCGCACACGTAGACCGCCGTGTCGGGGGAGGCCGGGCCGAGGTCGCTTACCCTGAACCGCTGGTCGTCCGGGCCGTCGTCGAAGTGCAGCCGTACGTGGGGGTTGCGCTCCAACTCGTCGAGGAACGCCGCGTCCGCGCGGCTGCGGGCGCAGTAGTGCAACTCGTACTCGGCGCCCGTGACCTGGAGCGCGTGCGCCATGGCCAGCAGGGGAGTGACACCGATACCGCCCGCCACCAACAGATGGCGACGGGCCCGGTCCGAGACTCCGAACCTGTTGCGCGGACGCGAGATCCGCAGCCCGTCACCCGCGCGGAGCCGGTGCATCCCGAGTGAGCCGCCGCGCGACGCCGTCTCGGCCAGCACGGCCAGCTGGTACCGGGTGCGGTCGTGCGGCGGCCCGCACAGCGAATACTGGCGGACCAGTCCGGCGGCGCCGTCACCGTCCAGGAGTACGTCGACATGGGCGCCGGCGGCGAACTCCGGGAGCTCGGCCCCGTCGGGGCTGATCAGGTCGAGCACCACGATCCGCGCCGTCGCGTCGCGACGGGCGATCACGATGGTGTCGAGCCACTCGTTGCTCATGGCGCTCGCTCAGATTCCGGCCGTGGCGTTGGTGCCGGCGCCGTCCGCCGGGCGTTTGCCGATGGTGAACAGGCCGGACTGGGTGTGGTGGACCTCCGACGCGTCACGGATGATGTTGATCGGGTCCCGCCCGGCCTCGACGTCGTCGGCCATCGTCAGAAGCATGCGACGCAGCATGACGACGCCGCGGTCTCCGGTGGCGAGGGTCTCCTCGGAGTCCAGGGTGATCGCTCCCTGCGAGCCCTGGGCCTCCGTGTCACCGGGGAACTTCTGACGCTCCTCGTCGGTGAGCTCGTGGTTCTGCTTGCCGTTCTGCGTGATGCCGATGACGAAGCGGACCATGCGCTCGGGGTCGTTCGTGCGGATCGAGAAGAAGAGGCGGTGGCTGGTGTCGTCGGAGGGCACGACCCACAGCAACTGGTCCGGCCGCGCGTCGGGGGTGACCTTCACGAAGTCCGGCAGGCCGAAGACGTTGGGCAGATGCTGCTCGACCGCGAAGCCGTACTCGGTGACCTCGCCGTCCTCACCCTCCATCTCGAACCGCTGGGTGTACTTCACGCCGTGGTCAGTGCGCTCGTACGTCAGGCGGTCGGCGATGGTGGCCGGGTCGAAGAAGTTCTCGGGGTAGCCGAAGGTGCCGGTGCCCAGCATCTGGTAGCCGCTGTGCGTGGAGTGCAGCCAGGTGACGTGCGTCGGGTCGGCGGAGTTCTCGTAGATGTTGAGCCAGCTGAAGTCCGCCGGCATGCCGAGGACCGCGGCGTGGGGGACCGGCCAGCTGGCGAAGTACCTCTCGTCCTCCGCGGGATCCTCCAGCGCGTCGTAGCGGGGGAGTTCGGGCTTGAGCTCGGGCGGGCCCATGTACACGAAGACCAGGCCGTAGCGCTCCGCGACGGGATACCAGGGCTGCCGGGCGGCGTCGCGTCGGCGCCCGAGAGCCGGTTCGCAGGCCTGCTCGATGCAGTGGCCCTGGACGTCGAACTTCCAGCCGTGGTAGCAGCAGCGGATGCCGTCGTCCTCGACCCGGCCGTAGAAGAGGCTGGCGCCACGGTGGGTGCAGCGCTCGATCACGACGCCGGGGTTGCCCTGTCCGTCCCGGAAGACGATCAGGTCCTCGCCCAGTACGCGGGTTTTCTGCGGCAGGGCGCCGGCGACGAGCGTCTCCGAGCTGGCGATGGGGTGCCAGTAGCGGCGCAGCGCCTCGCCCATGGGCGTACCGGGTCCCACTTCGCGCAGGCGGGCGTTGTACGAGGGCTTCGGGCGGCCGTAGGCCGTGCCGGTGTCGATCTCTGAAGTGGTGGTCATCGTGCTGTCTCCCGTGCGGCTCGGGGGCATGGGCGGTGGCCCGTGCAGGGCTTTTCCTGGGGGCCCGCGAGGGTGTCGTCCCGTGCGACCCTCAAACTGATAAGTAGATTCACATTCGCATTTCCCTTCTGGGGCGTCAAGAGGCAGTTCCGGTGCCGTCCTGGCCGCAGGGGGTGCGGAGTTTCCGGAGCGGATGTCGGCTCCGTATACGGTGGGCGGGTGACTACCGAACCGGCGCTCGATCTGCCGCAGCCACAGCAGGCGCGCAGTCGGCGGACCCAGCAGCGGATTCTGGAAGCGGGCACGGCCCTTCTCGAGGAGGGCGGCATCGAAGCGCTCACCATCGCGGCCGTCGCCGATCGGGCGGGCGTCTCCGTGGGCAGTGTCTATCGGCGTTTCGGAGGCAAGGACCGTCTGGTCGCGGGCCTGCAGCACGCCATGATCGACGAGTTCCGCGCCGACATCATTCGCCGCTTCGCTCCGTTGCGCACCGATCCGGCCACCCTGGTCGCCTCGGCGGTCGCCGGGCTCACCGAGACGTTCGAGGCGCACACGCGTCTGATGCGTGTCTTCATCACCGCGAGCATGACGGATCCCGGAGTGGCTCAAGTGGGGTCCGAGGCCAGCATCGATGCCGGCCAGGTTTTCCGGAGGTTCCTGGAGCCGGTCGTGCCGATGATCGGCGCGCCGGAGCCCGAGCTGCGCCTGGATGTCGCCTTCCGCCTGGTGTACGCGGCTTGCATGAACCGTGTGCTGCACGGTGAACGCTTCGAGTCCGAGCGGCCGCTGACGTGGCGTCAGCTCACCGACGAACTGGTCGACGCCGTCTGTCTGTACCTGCTGGGCACGTCGTCGCGGTGAGTCCGGCGGTAGATCTCCCGATGTGAATGTGATTCTATCTTCACGTTCACATCTGGCGGCGGCGTACCGGCCCGACCCACGGAAGACGGCCGGTTGACCGTTTGCTCGACGAGGGAAGGAACCGCTCCATGCGAGAGCCGCTCAGCTACGAGATCGCACACGGCGCCGCACTCGCCGCTCTGGAAGCAGGAAGGGCCGAGGGGCACAAGGTGTGCGCTGTCGTGGTCAACCGAAGCGGCGTCACCAAGGTTCTGCTCAGCGACGACGGTGTCGGCCTTCTCGGCGTGGAGACCGCGCGGCGCAAGGCGTACACCTCAGCCGTGAGCGGTGTCCCGACCGCCAAGTTCGCGGCCTTCGCCGCGTCCCCGCAGATGCAGGTGGCGCCTCCCCACTTGGTCGACGCCAACCTTCTGCCGGTCGCCGGCGGCGTGCCGATCGTGACGGCCGACGGGGAGGTCATCGGCGCCATCGGGGTGGGCGGAGCGGACGACACCACGGACGATCGGATCGCGAACCAGGCTCGTGACTCCGTCGCGAAGATCGTCGCGTAGGCCCTTTTCCTGCTGAGTCAGGGGTAACCGGGGGTGTCACCGGAGTACCGCGGTCCCCGGCTCTCAGATCACCGCCCGGATGATCCCCACGGTGCGCGCCAGGTGCGGCTCGGCGCGGTCGGCGCGGTGGGTGACGGCCAGTTCCACGCGTGCGTCGGCCCCGACCAGTGGCAGGTAGGCGACGCCGTCGAGTGCCAGCGCTGTCACCGGTTCGGGTACGACGGCAACGCCTAGCCCGCCGGCCACGAGCGTGATCAGCGTCGAGGTCTCGCCGACCTCGTGGCGGATGTGGGGTTCGACGCCGGCGTCGCGCAGCAGGCCCAGGACGACGTCGTACATCACCGACCGGCGGTCGGCGGAGTGCACGATCAGGTCGGCGCCGGCGAGGTCCGCGACGCGCAGCCGCTTGCGCCCGGCGAGCCGGTGCCCGACCGGTACGGCGACCACGAGCCGGTCGCGGCGCAGGGTGTGCACGGTGAGGGACAGGTCGGCGGCCGGCGGGCGCAGCAGCGCGATGTCGATCGCGCCGGTGCGCAGTGCCTCGACCTGGTCGGGGGCGAGCATTTCGCCGCGGAAGGAGAAGTCGACGCCGGGGAGTTCTTCGGTGAGCCGTCGGGAGAGCGCGGGCAGCAGGCTGTACGTCGCCGAGCCCACGCATCCGATAGCGAGGTGGCCCACTGACCCGGCGGCGACCCGGCGTGCGTGCTGGGCGGCCTCGTCGACGTCGGCGAGGATGGCGCGTGCCCGCTCCAGGTAGGCCTGGCCGGCCTCGGTGAGGTCGACGCGGCGGGTGGTGCGGTGCAGCAGTTCGACGCCGAGCTCGGTCTCCAGCTGGCGGATCTGCTGCGAGAGCGGCGGCTGGGCCATGTGCAGTCGCTCGGCGGCACGGCCGAAGTGACGCTCCTCGGCCACCGCGACGAAGTACTTGAGGTGTCGCAGATCCATATGCTGTCCATATCAATCGCCTCGGATATACGTACTTCAGAATATCGCCACCTGGGACTAGCGTCGTTGGCATGAGTGCTTTCCTCTACGCCGCGACGCGCACGCCGTTCGGCCGCTTCAACGGCGCGCTGGCCGGGGTGCGCCCCGACGACCTCGCCGCCGCCGCGATCACCTCGACGCTCGCCCGGGTGCCGGGCCTCGACCCCGCCGCGATCGACGACGTGGTGTGGGGCAACGCCAACGGCGCCGGCGAGGAGAACCGCAACGTCGGCCGCATGGCCGCGCTGCTCGCCGGGCTCCCGGTGAGCGTGCCCGGCACCACGGTCAACCGGCTGTGCGGCTCCAGCCTCGACGCGGCGATGACGGCGAGCCGCACCATCGAGTCCGGCGACGCCGAGGTGGTGCTGACCGGCGGCGTGGAGTCCATGACGCGTGCGCCGTGGGTGCTGCCGAAGTCGGCGAAGCCGTTCCCGGTCGGCGATGTCACCGGGGTCTCGACCACGCTCGGCTGGCGGCTGGTCAACCCGCGGATGCCGAAGGAGTGGACGGTCAGCCTCGGCGAGGCCAACGAGCAGCTCCGGGAGCGCTTCGGCATCTCCCGTGCACGGCAGGACGAGTTCGCCGCCTGCTCCCACCAACTCGCCCATGCCGCCTGGGAGTCGGGCTTCTACGACGATCTCGTAGTGCCGGTCGAAGGCGTCGACCTGACCCGCGACGAGGGCATCCGGGCCGGATCCACACCGGAGGTTCTGGCCGGGCTCCGGCCGGTGTTCCGTACGGCGGAGCAGGGCGGCACCATCACCGCGGGCAACGCCAGCCCGCTCAACGACGGTGCCTCCGCGGTGCTGTTGGGCAGCGAGAGGGCCGCGACCGTGATCGGGGCCGACCCGATCGCCCGTATCGCGGGCCGCGGCGTGATGGCGCTGGAGCCGCAGGCCTTCGGCTACGCCCCGGTCGAGGCCGCGAACCGTGCGCTGGCCCGGGCCGGGATCGGCTGGGACCAGGTCGGCGTGGTCGAGCTCAACGAGGCCTTCGCCGTGCAGTCGCTCGCCTGCGTCGACGCGTGGAAGATCGACCCGGGAATCGTCAACCAGAAGGGCGGCGCCATCGCGATCGGGCATCCACTGGGCGCCTCGGGCGGCCGTGTCCTCGCCACGCTGGCCAAGGTCCTACGCGAGACGGGGCAGCGCTACGGCGTCGCCGCGATCTGCATCGGGGTCGGTCAGGGCCTGGCCGTCGTCCTGGAGAACTGCGACGTGACGGGCTCGGACCGATGAGCCGGGCGGAGATCCTCGAAAGCACCGACGCCGCGGTCGCCGGGATCGAGGACGGGTCCACGATTCTCGTCGGCGGCTTCGGCCTGGCCGGGATGCCGTTCGACCTGATCGACGCGCTCATCCGGCAGGGCGCGAAGGACCTCACGATCGTGTCCAACAACGCGGGCAACGGCGATGTCGGGCTGGCCGCTCTGCTGGCCGCGGGCCGGGTGCGCAAAGTGCTGTGCTCCTTTCCGCGTCAGGCCGACTCCTGGGTCTTCGACGGCCTCTACCGCGAGGGCAAGATCGAGCTGGAGGTGGTGCCGCAGGGCAACCTCGCCGAGCGGATGCGCGCGGCCGGGGCCGGTATCGGCGCGTTCTACTGCCCGACCGCGGTCGGCACACCGCTCGCCGAGGGCAAGGAGGTACGGGAGATCGACGGCCGGAAGTACCTGCTGGAGTACCCCATCAAGGGCGACTACGCGCTGATCGGCGCGCACGTCGCGGACGCGCTGGGCAACCTCGTCTACCGCAAGACCGCCCGCAACTTCGGACCGGTCATGGCCACGGCCGCGACGACGACCATCGTCCAGGTCGACCAGGTCGTCGAGCCCGGCAAGCTCGACCCCGAGGCCGTCGTCACCCCGTCCATCTACGTCGACCGGGTCGTCCAGGTCGAGGCCCGCCACTACACCGTTCAGGGGGCACGATGACCGTCACGCCAAGCGATCAGGTGCGCGCCGACCACCGGCTCTCGATGGACGAGTTGGCCGCCGTCATCGCACGCGACATCCCGGCCGGTTCCTTCGTCAATCTCGGTATCGGACAGCCCACCAAGATCGCCGACCATCTGCCGGCCGGCTCCGGGGTGGTGCTGCACACCGAGAACGGCATGCTCAACATGGGCCCCAAGGCCGAGGGCGACGCGGTCGACCCCGACCTGACCAACGCCGGCAAGGTCCCGGTGACCGAGCTGCCCGGGGCGGCCTACTTCCACCACGCCGACTCCTTCGCCATGATGCGCGGCGGGCACCTCGATGTCTGCGTCCTCGGGGCCTACCAGGTTGCCTTCGACGGCGACCTGGCCAACTGGACCACCGGCAGGCCCGACGACATTCCCGCCGTCGGCGGCGCCATGGACCTGGCCATCGGCGCCAAGGACGTCTACGTGATGATGACGCTCTTCACCCGCTCCGGTGAGCCCAAGCTCGTGCCGCAGTGCACCTACCCCCTCACCGGCGTCGGCTGCGTCAGCCGCGTCTACACCGACCACGGCGTCTTCGACGTCGGCCCCGACGGCGTACGGATCCGGGAGACGTACGGCGTCAGCGCCGACGAACTCGCCAAGCGACTCGGCGTCAAGCTGCCCTGAGACGGTTTCTAGGGAGCCGCGGTCCGCTGGGTAGCCCTTGCGTGGAGCCAGGTACCGAGGGCGAGCGCGACGATGTTGGTGCCGGCGCTTAGCGGTTGGTCCGTCGGCAACCACGATGAGCAGGCGCGGGGTCGGCCTTCGGGCCGGGGATACTCTCCAGTACCGGCTGTCCGCCTCCCGCTGGACGGCGTCGGACTGGCCGGTCTCACCATAGAGATGGCCGTCCGAGCCGATTCCGTGCTTGTCCTTGGAACGGTAGATCACCAGCGCATAGCCGGTCTGCAGGTGGCTGGCGGTGGTTGGGACCGGGATGGATCTCTCAGCTGCCGTCGGGGGCTCCTCTTTCTGCTCGGCGCCGCTGACAGCGGCGACCGGCGGATCGTTGTGCGTGTGCGGGAAGGTGTCGCTGAGCCGGGTGGTCAGTTGGTCTGTGTCCAGGTCCTGTCGAACCAGGCGAGGAAGGCCACGACTCCGCCGACCTTGGCGATCCAGTCGTGAATGGCTCTTTGGTCGTGTCCGGCGATGAAGCTGCGGCCCGAGGGGGTCTGGCTGCCGCATCCGCAGGCGCAGAGCGTCCTGTCGAAGGGGGAGTCGACGTACTGGACGGGATTTTGGCTCTTGCCCATCGGGGCGTGGTTGCCTACGTACTTGTCGTACACCGGGGCGCCGGGCTTGAGGATGGTGCCGTTGATGGTGCGGCGGCCGTCGGGGTCGGCGGCCGTGATGCTGTCGATCCGCACGGCCAGGACGACGATGCCCTTGGCGGTGAACAGCGCGTAGCGCTCGCGGTCGGCGCGGGTGCCGAGCCGCCAGCGGCCCCGGCCCGCCTCGCGCGACGCTGGCGGGACAGCGCCTGAACTACGGCTGCGACAACGGCGGCTACCTGTACGGCTACCCGAACAAGACAGCCGCCACGTGGACCATCTCCTACGCCGCCCCTGGCAACGGAGCCAGCGTCTCCACGCCGATCACCACCGTCTACCAGTAGCGCGCTGACAGCCACGCCGCGGAAGCGGCGGATGGTCGGATCGGCCACCGCCGCGACCGCTGCCGCCGCAGCCGAAACTGCGGAAAGCTTGGCGGCCGGGGCGGCGATCGAGTTCTACATGTAGTAGGCGTAGCGGGTGGCGATTCGTGCCTGGGTCGGGACGTGTTTGAGGATGGAACCGACTCGGTAAGCGGTGCGCAGGGTGAGCGGGTCGCGTTCGTCGAGCTGGGCGTTGTTCCAGTTCATCTTGGTCAGGGCGAGAATGTCGGTGCTGGCGGTCAGTAGATCTGTGCTGTGTGTTGCGGGCCGGATGAGCAGGGGCTGGGGGACGTACAGGCCGGGGTAGGTCCTGAAGTACGGCACGGATCCGCGGGTGTACAGGAGCATGGAACGGGCGTCCAGTTGGACGCTCGTGCCGCGCAGCGGTGGGAGTTGCCCGGTGCGGTACAGGTGCGGGGCGCCGCGCCGCTGGATCCACAGCAGGTCGACATGGTCGATGTCGCGCAGGTCGGCGGCCTCGTGGAAGCCGTCGACCTCCCCGGTCGTGAAGTTCGAGGTCTTGTGCACGACGATGCGTGCGGGCTGGTGTCCGTGAGTCGTGCGGTACTCGGCCAGGGCGTCCAGCAGCAGTTGCCGGGCGTCGGGGAGCGTCAGGTGGGGCTGGCGGTCGGTCTTGGCGATCTGCGCGGTGCCGCCACGGACGACGACGCCGTCGCCGCGCTCGTTGAACACCTGGGCGACGGCGGTGTGCAGCTGGTTTCCGTTCGCGTTGCGGTAGAAGCTGACCCCGATGTAGCAGGTGGCCAGGTCGGAGCTGTGGCGCTGCATGCGCCAGGGGGTTCCGCCGGCCTTGTAGTACAGGGCGGTGTGCAGGTTCCAGGCCCTGGTGGCCTCGTCCTGCAGGGGGCGGAGTGTTTGCCCGTTGGCCCTGGCCGGGATCCCGGTCCAGGTTTCCTTGCGCATCAGCTGCAGGGGTGCCGGCAGCGTGAGCGCGGTGGCCTTCAGCAGGTCGTGGAAGTCGCCTCCGGTCTCTCGCTCGTCCTGGTCCTCTTGACGTTCGGCTGTGGTCTCCTCCGACGGCGGGTGTTCTTCGCGGTCCTGGAGTTCTTCCGGACGGGCGCAGATTACGACGCGGCAGCGTCCGGTCTCGGCCAGGGACCGGGCGGCGTCGGCGTAGAGATCGACTGCGTCCTTGGTGGCGGAGGCTGTGTCGGCGCGCGCCAGGCGGCGCAGTTGGCGTTCGGGGATCTCGCGGACGAGGGCGTCGTCGAAGACGAGTTCGGCGCCGAACGGTGAGTCGGTGCCGAAGCCGGGGAACGGCTGGTGCAGGTTCTCCTGGCCGGGTTTGGTGTCCTTGGCCTCGATGTGGGTCTGGCAGCGCTGGAGCCAGTTTCGGATGCCGTCGACCGCATGGGCGGGGCCGACCAGAGCGATGGGGATCCTGTGTGGTCCGGTAGGGGAGTCGGCGTCGGCGGGGCCGAACACGCTGATGCCGTAGCGGGGGTCGATGTGGCGGTTTCCGGCGCGGAACTCCAGTTCCGGCTCGTGCAGCACGGGTGCTTTCACTGCGGCAGCTCCCACAGCCCCTCGGCCAGCCCGTTCACGCTCGGTTTCGGCGCTGGTTCTTGCGGAATCCAGACGCTTTCGTCGATGGCGGCGTCGCAGTCGAGCTTGAGGAGCTGGCCGAATCGGATGCGCTCATCGCGGCTTCTGAACAGGGTGTCGTCGCCTTGCAGGTAGTCGGCCCAGGCGCGTACGAGCTGGTAGACGGCGTTGTTGCGTTCCAGCCGCTTGATTTTCTGGATGTACTCGGCGTCGTACAGGGAGTCCCGTCGACCGTCGATGGTGAAGTGGTAGGTGGGGTTGATCTCCAGGAACCACTGTTCGCTCCAGCGCCGGAAATACAGGCTGGCAGCGTAGTGACGACAGAAGGTGATCTTGGTTGTGTCGTCCTTGCCGAAATACGGGGTGAAGAAGGTGCGTCCGCGGCTGCCGCGGTAGCGGCCTTTGATCTTCCGGCTGGATCGGTCCGGCGGGGCCTGCATGTAGACGACCTTCTTGGTGGGATGCCAGACCAATTCGGGATGGTGGGCGGAGCGCAGGGTGAAGTTCAGCAGGGAAACGAAGCGCCGTTGCAGGTCTGGGTCCTCGGTGGTCGCCCAGTTCTGCGTCGGGATGGAGGTGACCGGCCCGTCGCACAGCACGGCCAGCGGGCCCTCGTCCAGTCGGCACAGCGAAAAGATCCGTCCGGCGGCCAGGACGAAGCCGCTCTCGAACTGGTTGCCGTTCGAGCGCATCCGCTCCCAGGCATCACCACGGTCACGACACGGCGTGGACGCCTCGTAGATGAGCGGGGCGAAGCCCTCAATCGTGAGGAGGTTCGAGACCAACTGTTCGCTTCCCTCAAGCCGTGGCAACGGCTCTCCGGCGGGCACGCCCAGGGCCGACAGCTGACTGAAGGCATCGAGGTCGAAGCGGTCCGCGGCCTTGTCGAACTGAACGACCCGCCGTGCCTTGCGTTCAGGGTCGGCGAACCAGGTGTCGACGCGTTTCCACCACGCCTGCTGGAAACGCAGGTCCACGCAGATGAGCACGACTGGTCGGCCCAGCCGAAGCCAGTAGGCGATGTGGTCGGCCTTGCACGTGAACTTGAATTCGGTCTCGGTCGCCCCCCGAAACCCGACCTCCGTGCCCTTCACCTGAGCCAGGACGGCGACACCGGTGACTTCCCGATCGGCGTCCACGAACTCGATCTGACCGTCAATAGCGAAGTCACGCTTGGTGTCATTCCACACATGGCCGGCATCGGAGACGGCCTTGTCGACGAACGCCTCGCCCCGGAACCCAGCCCGCTGCTGGACGCTGCGCTGCGGCATCCGATCAGCGCTCCGGGAAGGACACCGGAGTGCCCGTCGTAGCCCGGCCGGATCTGGGAGGCCGAGGCCGCGCGTTGTTGTCCCACCCCATGGAGCGATCCTCCGTCCTTCGCGCGTGGTCCACCTCAACTCAGGATAGGAGGGACCACTGACAACGACCGGTGCACGCATGCGGGAGGAGAATCGGAGGCTGGGCACGTGGACATTGCGAGGGCTTCGCTGACTTCACCCAAAGTGCAGGGCATCGAGGGCCGGCCGAGTGATTACTGTTCTTCGGCCTTGGGCCAGGTGAGGTCGGGAGGGTAGCCCTTGGCGCGAAGGAATGCGTCGAGCGCTATCGCGACGATGTCGCCGTGCTGGATGCCGTGGTCCGCGTGGTACCGGCGGATGCGCCGTTGAAGTTGGAGAGCGTCGGGGACGGCGTAGTTGATCTGTCCGCGACTGGTGTGGCGGCCATTGATGACCTCCATTGTGTCCGGATGAGGCGCCAACGGGTCGTCGGTCAGGTCGGATTGCGCTTCGAGAGCTTCAGCGAGTTCACGTAGCTGACGGGCGTGGCGCGAGAGATTGGACATGGGCTGCTCCTGTCCGGTCGCCTAGTCGACTAGTTAGCCGCCTAGTCGACTAGTGGAATAGTCGGTGGGAGGGGTGTCCGCGAACGAGAGAAGCGTTCGCGGACACCCTGGGAGATGCACGCCGCGTCAGAAGCCGCGGGCGGTGAGCCATTCGTCCAGGGCGACCGAGACGATGTCGCCAATGGGCAGGTGATCGAGTTCGTTGTCCAGCGCGAAGCGCTTGAGCCGCTTCTTCAGCCTCAGCGCGGCGGGGACCGACGAGTCGAGGCTTTCGCGCGTGATGATGCGCTGGTTGAGGATCACGGCTGTCTCGGGGATGTCCTTGGGGCGGCCGGGACCGTGAGCCCACGGCGTTCCCTCGCTGGGGGCTGCCTCCGGTTGCACGTACTGTTCCTGGTGAGACCCCGGACCATCGGTCCTCACTGGGAACGCCGTACCTCCTGCGACCGGAGCAGCTGCCGGACGAACCGCCACCTCGGCGGCCGGGGCCACATCAGGAACTGCGGACGTGATCTGGGACAGGCCGTGCCGCACAGCGGGTTCGCTCGGCTGCGCCGGCCGCACCGCAGGAGCTGCAGGTTCATAAGCCGGGACCACAGGCGGCACCTGCCGCTCCACCGGCTCCCCACCAGCCCCCGCCTCGGGGGCGACGACGTCCGGGCGAACCGGCTGACTGGCGGCCGGCTCCGGCGCGGGGCCGCTCGGCGTCTCGGCATTCGGCTGCGCGGAGGCCTGCGCCACTTCGGGTACCGCGTCGGTCCGGCCCTGCGCCACCTCCTCGACAGGAACGGCGGAAGGTGTGGGCTGAGCCTGTGGCTCGCCGGCAGCAGGACGGCCTTCGCCCTGGCCGGCGGCCTGTCCGGCGGCGTACTGCTCGGGGGTGAGCTCGGCGGCCGGGGGAGGGGGCGGCGGGGTCGTCTTCTTGGCCCCGCCGAGCGTGCGACCGGTGCGGCGGGTGGGGGGCTTCATGCGCTCGCTCATGCGGTGAGTTCCTTCATCAGCTCGGCGTACTCGCTCAGTTCGGTGGGGATCTCGCCGAAGGCCTCCATGTAGTGCACCCAGGAGTGGATGGTGGTCTCGGCGAGCGGGAACGGCTCGTCGCGGCCCGGGCCGATGCCCTCGCCTTCGGCGGGCTCCAGCAGCTGCTCCTTCGCCCGGCCGGGCAGGCTGGTGCGGTCGTCGGCCTTGACCATCCGTCCGCCACTGCCGAGCCCAGCGCGGCGGAGAGCGCTGATGCGACGGCCGCTCCCGCAAGCGGCAACCCCAGCACTGATCCGTCGTCGCAGCCGTCGCCGTCAGCGTCGGATGGTGCGGGTGAGCCTGCAGGGGATGCGGTGTCGCCGGAGCAGGTTGATGTGCGGGTGCTGGACCGCCAGGAGGTCGCCCCGGCGGGCGGAGTCGGTCTGGGCGTGCAGGTCACCCGCACCGACGGCGTGTCCGCGGCCGGCCAGGTGCAGATCGCCATCGACTACTCGGGCTTCAAGTACGCCTACGGCGGTGACTTCGCCTCCCGGCTCCGCCTGGTGAAGGTCCCGGACTGCGCACTGCAGACACCGGACGCGGAAGGCTGCACGGACCGGGAGTTCGTCCCCGTCGACAACGACACCGCCACGGGCACCCTGACCGCGACGGTGACGGCCGAGCCGGACAGTGACGGCCTGGCCACGCAGCTGGGCACCGCCTCCGGCTCCACGTTCCTGCTGAACACGGGCTCCTCGTCGGACAAGGGCGACTACCGCGCCTCCACCCTGTCCCCGACCGGCTCGTGGGAGGTGGCCACGGGCTCCGGTGCGTTCACCTACAACCTTCCCGTCAGTCTGCCGAAGCCGGCGATGGGAGAGGCACCGTCGCTGGCGATGACGTACAACTCGCAGTCGGTGGACGGCCGTACCTCGGCCACGAACAATCAGGCGTCCTGGGTCGGCATGGGCTGGGACCTGAACGTCGGCTTCATCGAGCGCCGCTACCGCAGTTGCACGCAGGACGGTCTGTCCACGATCGGTGACCTGTGCTGGGACTCGCCCAACACCACCGACGAGCCGGACGGTGCGGTCTACGTCATCAACCTCAACGGCGTGTCCTCGACGCTGGTGCAGGACAACACCGGCACCGGCTCCTACCACCTGCAGGACGATCCGGGCTGGCGGGTGCAGCACCTGGACGGCGGGCACGGCGCGGACGACGAGTACTGGGTGATCTCCACCCCGGACGGCAAGCACTACTACTTCGGCTGGGGCCGCTCTGAGCGCACCGGCGATACCACCGGCTCGGTGTTCATGGTGCCGGTGGTCGGAAACGATACGGGTGAGCCCTGCCACGACCAGTTCCCCGAGCCGTGCACGCAGGCGTGGCGGTGGAGCCTGGACCGCACGGTGGACGCCAACGAGGTCGAGTCGGCCTACTTCTACGACAAGGAGAGCAACTACTACCGCTCGGTCGCCGCTACCGACAAGGCCCGCTCCTACACCGCGGGCGGCTACCTGAAGGCGATCGAGTACGGCTGGCCCACCCAGATCACCGGTGCCAAGCCGACCGGCCGGGTCGAGCTGACGCATGTGGGCCGGTGCGTGGAGCGGATGACGGAGGCTGATCCGCTGCGCAGCGAGCCGGGCGCCTGCCCCTCGATCGCCTCCAAGCCGACCTCGTATCCGGACGTGCCGATCGACTTGATGTGTGACGGGACGTCGGCGGATTACTACTGCGCGGGCAAGACGTACTATCCGACGTTCTTCAGCAAGGACATGCTGTGGGACATCAAGACGTTCGTGCTGAAGACGGACATGAGCGGGTGGGATCTGGTGCAGCAGTACCAGACCAAGCACGGCCTGCCCAACCCGGCCAGCACGATCGGCAAGACGCTGTGGCTGGATTACGTCCAGCACAAGACGTACGGCAGCGGCACGGACATCGTGCTGCCGGTGATCAACTTCAACGGCGTCGATCTGGACAACAAGGTCGGCTCCACCGAGCTCAACTTCCGCCGCGTGAACGAGGTCCACGGCGATCTGGGCGCCACCACGACCGTCGACTACGGCTCACCCAACCCGTGCAGCGCGGACGCCCTGCCGAGCGAGGCCTCCAACACCAAGGACTGCTTCAGCCAGAAGTGGACTGCGGAGGGCGAGACCGAGGCGAAGACGGGCTGGTTCAAGAAGTTCCTGGTCATGTCGGTGACTGTCGACCCGACGGTCACCGACAGCCAGGACGGCGCGCCGAAGATGACCACCAGCTACGACTACCAGGGCGGCGCTGGCTGGCGCTTTGCCAACGACCCTCTGACCAAGGACGAGGACGAGTCCTGGACGGACTGGCGCGGCTATCAGAAGGTCGAGGTCACTTCCGGCACCGGCACGGTCAAGCACTCCACCTTTCACTGGCTCTACCGCGGCCTGGACGGCGACCGCACCGCCAAGGACACCTCCACCACCCGCTCGGTCAAGGTCTACGACGGCGAAGGCACCTCCTACACCGACTCACCCTGGCTGCAGGGCAAGACCATCGAAACCTCCCAGCGCGACGACACCGGCAGCTCCCAGGAGAGGGTCTTCCACCACTACTGGCACCACGTCACCTCCACCTACAAGGGCCTGCCCGACGCCCGCTTCGTCCGCGAGGACGAGACCACCACGCTATGCAAGATCTCCACCGGCTGGCGCACCCACGTCGTACAGAACGAGTACGACGCCGCCGAACCGGCTTCCGGCACCTACGGCCTGCCCTTGCGCACCGACGACCAGGGCGAGGCCGGCGTCTCCGACAACCAGTGCACGACCTACGGCCGCGCCTACAACACCGACTACTACGACGGCAGCAAAATCCAGCGCTGGATGGTCCTGCCCGACGAGACCCGCCACTACGACACCGGCGGAAGCAGCTGCGACGGCCGTGCCGACGGTAACCGGGACGCTTACACGGTCTCCCTGTACGACGGCGCCACCGACGTGGACAGCAACAAGCCGGTTGACGGTAACCCCACCGAGACCCGCAAGTACGCCAGCGCCAGCACGACCGACTTCATCAAGGCACGGTCCGGCTACGACGATGCAGGCCGCGTCACCTGGACCGAGGACGCAGACCGCAACCGCACCACCACCACCTACAGCCCGGCCAACACCTGGCCGGTGGACGGCGTCACCACCACCACGCCCAAGCCCAGCAGCGACCCCACCGACCTGCGACCGGCGTTGTCCAGCACGGTGTGGACGTCCCGGTTCTGGGGCGTGGTGTACCAGACCAAGGACCCGAACGGGAAGATCACCAAGGTCACCCTGGATGCGGCGGGCCGTCCGACCGAGGTGTGGAAGCCGACCGAGACCGGCACCTCGCCGTCGCTGAAGTTCAGCTACAGCATCCCCACTGCCACTAGCAACGGCATTCCCGACTCGGTCAACGGCTTCCCGAAGGTGGCCACTCACACTTTGCAGTCCGGCACGAAATATCTGTCGTCCTACGCCTACACCGACGGACTCGGCCGCGCCCGCGAAACGCAGACACCCCTGCCCGACGGCAATATGGGCACTCCGAACCGGCAGGTGGCGGTCACCCGCTACGACACGGCCGGCAACGTCACCGGCACCTCGGCCGTCTTCGCCAATGTGGGCACCGCCGGCTCCGGCGGCCCCGCCAGCCCCAAGGTTGAGGACCTGCCCTCTTAGTGGGTGTTCTGTGAGCTTTCGTGGGGTCTCAGTCCGGGGATGGCGTTGGTTGCGGTAGCCGGAAGAGGCCGGGCTCCGGCTCGGTGAGAATGCCGCGGCTGACCAGGCGTTTCAGTTTCGCGCGGACGCCTTCGACATGCCGGGGTTCGGTGCCGGTGTCCAGGGCGATGCAGACGTCCTTGGGGCGCAGTCCGTCTGCGGTGTCTTCGAAGAGGGCGAGGATCTGACGGTAGGCCGAGGGCAGCGGAGCGAGGCCGCCGGGAAGGTCTGGTGCGATCTCCAGAATCGTCTCCCGGGTGATCCTCAGTCTCTCCAACGCCTTTTCGGCGGCCGCGAGTTGGGTGGTGAGCTCGGCGATCTGAGTGCGGAGTCTGTCCGCGAGGTCACGGCCGGCCGCCTCGCGGATCTCGAGCTGTTCCAGGAACTCCTGCATGCTCACGCTCACTCGTTCATGCCGGTCCGGGGGAAGCGGGTCGGCGGCGGTCCCGCCAGGTGGGAGTGGTCGTGGCGGTGAGCCGGTGGGTCATGACGTCGGTCATCGACCAGCGGATCCAGGACGCGGAACTGGCGGGCAGGGTCTCGTAGTCGCGGGCCAGGCGGCGGTGCAGCATGAGTGTGCCGAAGGTCTGCTCGACGATCCACCGCTTCGGTGACGGGGCGAACCCCTTCGCCTGCGGGTCACGCGATACCACCTCGACGTCGATGCCCAGCGACCTGCCGTGCTCGATGACGGCGTTCTTGAACCCGGCATCGACCCAGCTCTTCACCACGCCGGGGTTGTCGGCGGCCACCTTGTCCAGCAGCGTGATTCCGACGGCGTTGTCGTGCACGCTCGCGGCGACCACGATCACGGCGATGAGCAGACCGAGTACATCGGTGGCGATGCCCCGCTTGCGGCCCCGGCTCTTCTTGCCCGGGTCCAGCCCGGTCGTCTCCTTGGGGGCGTTGACCGAGGCGTGCACGGTCTGGGAGTCCATGACGACCGCGGACGGGTCCTCGCGCCGGCCCTTCGACTCGCGGACCTGCCAGCGCAGCAGATCGTGGATGGTCTGGTCGGTGCCGTCATCGCGCCACAGCCCGAAGTAGTAGTACACCGCGGTGTACGGCGGGAAGTCGTGCGGCAGGTAACGCCACTGGCAGCCGACCCGGGCCTGATACAGGATCGCGTTCACGATCTCCCGCATCTCGTATCGGCCCTGATGACCGCTGACCGAGCGGTGCTGTCCCTTCCAGGCCGTGATGACCGGCCGGATCAACTCCCATGCCTCATCCGACAGATCACTCGGGTACGGCTGCCGCTCAGCCACGTCTCCAGCACACCGCAGAAGCCGTCAACCGCAACCCCTCAAACCGGACAACCAGACACGACGACTCGCAGAACACCCACTTACACCGACCTGACCCTCGACTGGGCCGGCCGCACCACGGTCTCGCAAATCCTCGTCGGCAACGGGTCCACCACTACGAGCACGATGCACGGACGGGTGGTCACGGACTACTTCGGCGACTACAGCACTGTCACGCCCGCAGTAGCCGACCCCACCGACACCTACACCAACGTCTTCGGTCAGACGTCCAAGGTGGTCGAGCACAACGGCACCTCGACCTTCACCACCCAGTACGGCTACGACGCCAAGGGCAACCTCGAAACGATCACCGACCCCCGCGGCAACATCACGACCTACGGCTACGACTGGGTCGGCCAGCGCACCGTGACAGCGGACCCGGATGCAGGAAAGTCGACCACGGAATACGACGCCAACGGCCGGATCAGCAGGGTCAGCAGTGACTTCTACAAGGCAACGAACGCAACTGTGTGGCCCAGGACCGTCCTCACCTACGGCTACGACAACCTTGGCCGCAAAATTTCGGTGACCAGCGGCAGCGACACCCTCGCCTCCTGGAAATGGGACGAACTCTACGTCACCGGCGGCAAGGGCCAGATCACCTCAGCCACCAGCAGGGACACCGAAGGCAGGACCTACACCACCAGGACAGGCGGCTTCGACGACCGCGGGCGGCCACTGAGCACCACCATCACCATCCCCACCGAGGTCATCGGGCTGGCAGGCGACTACACCACCAGTTACGGCTACGACGCGGCAGACCATCTCACCTCGGTCACCTACCCCAAGGCGGGCGGCCTGGACGCGGAGACCGTCACCGCCGGCTACGACGACTACGGCCGGCCCCGCACCCTCATCTCTCCTCTACAAACGTATGTCCGGGCCACGGACTACGACGCCTACGGACGCCTGACATCCCGCTCCTACGGCCCCGACCTCACCAGCAACACCGCCGCCAAGGCCCAGCGCACCTACGGCTACTACGACGACAACGGCACCAGGCGTCTGCAGAGCATCAGCACGACCACGGCCTCCGGCCCCGCCGTCACTCCGACCACCCTGGAAAGGCAACAGGACACCTACACCTACGACTTCGACGGCAAGCTCACCCAGCTCCGCGAGCAGGCCACAGGTCAGACCGCGCAGTCGCAGTGCTTCCTGTACGACCGGCAGGGCCGCCTGACCGGCGCCCACACCCGCTCAACCGGAACCGCTTGTGCCCTGGGTGTCTCCGACTTCACCGGCACCGACCCCTACGAGACGGACTACACCTACGACCGCCTGGGCAACCTGCAGTCCGTCACCGACACGACCCAGGCCGGCACGGCCACCACCCGCGACTACCTCTACCCCGGTTACGACGACGCCGGCACCTGGACCACCGCCAACGCCGCACAGCCGCACGGCGTCCGCAAGATCAACACCATCACTGCGGGCACCACAACCGCGACCGAGGACCTGACCTACGACAACGCTGGCCAGATGGACACGCGCGTCGCCCCGGGCAAGTCCACCGACTACGACTGGACCAAACTCGGCCAGCTCGCCACCGTCAAAACCACGACCAGCGACGGCAGCAAACTGACCCGATACGCCTACGACGCCGACGGCAACCTCGTGGTCCGCACCACCCCGCAGGAAACCGTGGCCTCGATCGGCGGCATGGAGCTGCGGACCACCGACAACAAGACGGTGACCGCGACCCGCTACTACACCAGCGGCGGCGCCACTGTTGCCATGCGCACCACGGAAGGCACCACGGCAGCCGGCAGCAAGCTCACCTATCTCATGGCCGACGACCAAGCCTCCACCCAACTGGCCGTCGACGCCACCACCGGCGCTACCACCCACCGCCGCTACACCCCCTTCGGTGACGAACGCGGCGGCACCCTGCCCACCGGCACCGACAACGGCTTCCTCGGCAAAACCGAAGACACCAGCACCGGCCTCTCCCTCCTCGGCGCTCGCGCCTATGACCCTAACCTGGGGCGGTTCCTTAGTACGGACCCGTTGAGCAGTCCGTATATGCCGCAGCGACTCTCCGCCTACAGCTACAGCGAAAACGACCCGATCAACCGCATGGACCCGACGGGCCTGGAGAGCTGCTACCCCAACTTCTGCTCGGGCGACAACGGCACGTACGACGAATACGATCCGAAAGACGACCCCGGTTCTTCGGTGAACAACATCGTCACTGACATCAGCGGCGGCGAAGCCCCTCCACTCGATGAAGACCTTGTCGAGGACTACGACGGGCGACCGACCGAGTCTCAGATGAGGCGTCTCGGAACCTATATGGAGGGTGTCAGTCTCGAACTCAACTACGAGCTCTACTTCCGTGAATACTGCAATGTCAATCCGAGTATTGATCTGACGTGCAAGAACCTCCGTGAGTACTACGGAGGTTGGGAACACGTAAAGAGTATCGAATCTGTTGATACGTGCCCTATATGTGGGAATGTAGGCTTCCAGTTCATTATGGACTATGTCCTCGGGCGTCTGGGAGGGCCGTGTTCCAGGAATAGCTTCCTTCCTGAGGCGAACGTCCTGATGGCGGACGGAACTGCCAAGGAAATACAGGACGTCCAGGTAGGTGACAAGATACTTGCCACCAACCCTGAAAATGGAGAGACGGAAGCACGAACTGTCCTTGCTACCATCATCACTGAGGATGACAAAGATTTCACCGAAGTGGCAGTGAGAACGAGTGATGGTGTCGCTGAGGTCATTGCGACCAATCATCATCCGTTTTGGTCCCCTTCAGAGCATGCCTGGGTCGATGCGGTCGACCTGGAGAAGGGGATGACGCTGCGCACAGAGACCGGTGCAGTGGTCACTGTTGGCGCAACTCATTCGCTCCACCGCAAGCAGGAAACGCGTAATCTCACCGTCGACGGCCTCCACACGTACTATGTGCGTGCAGGCGACACGTCAGTGTTGGTTCATAACGCGGGGGGTCCGTCTGGTTGCGGCCTTTGGACCTCTGCTAGGAATAGGACTGGAGTCCAGAATGCTTATAGCCACTGGAACAAACATAAGGGTGATTTCCCGAATATTCGAAACTCCAGGGAATATGTCGATCAGGCTTACGACTTCATGACGAGCCCTAACTCGGCCATCCAGGAGAAGGTGCGCAGTAACGGAGATTTTGTAAGGTTCAACGCAAACACAAATGAATTCGGCGTCATGACGAGTGCTGGTGTTATGAGGACGTACTACAAACCTGATCCAGCAGTGCACGGGTACCCGACGAATCAGGACTACTTCAATGCACAGTGACCTGTATCGTTGCAGGGTCTGTGGGCTTGAGCAGGATGATCCCCCCTGGGGAGAGGATGGGCTCGTACCGACATTTGAAATCTGCGTCTGTTGTGGCAGTGAATTCGGGTATGAGGATGCTACCCTGGCCGGTGTGCTCCGCAAGCGGGCCGCCTGGCTCGCGGCCGGCGCCAAATGGGAATCGCCGAGGTTCAAGCCGGATGGCTGGGATTTGAATTCGCAGCTCGACTGTATCCCAATTGCATATCGCAAATGAGGCCACAAACTGCCGGTAGTTCGTCGAACCCGGCGGTAGCGGGGGCTGGCGGCTGGATCGTTCGGTCTTACTGATCTTTTCGTAAGTTCGGTGGGTGTGCTGGCCTTGCGAGTCGAAGGCTTTCGGGGTGGCTTATCAGCCCTCGCCTTCAGCTGCAGGCTTGGCGTTGGCCTCTTCTTCAATGGCGTCGGCGGTCTGCAGCAGGAAGTAGCTGCGCTCGCGGTACTTGTAGTAGCCAGTGAAGGCGGCTGCCAGCGTGACGGCGAAGCCGATGGCGACGATCGTGACGTTCTGCCAGGTCAGCTTGCCGCCAGTATCCAGAGCAGCGACGGTCGTCGTAGCCGCGGATCCGGTCATGATGAGGTTCTGAAGGGCGTTGTGGACGAGCCGGTACTTTCGGCTGTCTGCCCTGTGCTGCTCGATCACCCCGGCAACATCCTCGCGGTACAGACTGCGCCGCTCGTTGAGAGGCGGCTGGCGGAGCGCGTTCACGATGCGCACGGCCTCTCGCCCGATCTCGATCCGGTCTTCCAGGACGGCCCGGCTGTCCGCAGGACTTCGCCAACGGGCGTCGGCTACGGCCCCGCCGATACACAGACCAATCAGGACACCGCAGAAGATGTCAGGCCCAAGAAACCGGGAAGGGGTCTGCCAGGTCCATACCGTCCAGCCGACGCCGGCCAAGAGCGTGAGGCCCGCGATCATCAGGGCCGTGCCCCGTACGCGGGCGACAGACCGTGCGCGGATGAGGTCGCGCTCTATTCTCCCGAGGTTCCTTCGGATATCGCGCACTTCGGCCAGTTGGTCTGCCGAGTCCAGGAGAGCCGCATCACCCGGCTGTGCGTCAGGCGTGTTGTCGCTGTCGGCACTTTCCTGATTGAGATCGGGGGCCATGCCCTGGTAGATCCGTTCGTCTGCGGCCCGGATTCGGCTGGGCGCGTCGTCGTCAAGGCTCCGCTCTGCCATGGCGGGTCAGCGGGTGAACGCTTCGGTCAGGCTGACGCGGTAGCCGTCCTCTTCCATCAGCACGACGGTGACGCCGAACGGGTCGGGGTGGTCGATGTCGATCGGGGTGAAGGAGTAGTTCACCGCGGCCTGGATGGGTGGCACCAGTTCGCCGCCGGGCTGTGGTGCGGGGGCCGGCATCCAGTCCGGGGCGACCGATGCCCAGCCGTCGGAACTGCGGGACAGGAGCTGCTCGGTATAGGGGAACTGGTGCAGGACGTGCCCGTCTTGGGTGGCGAGCACCATGTTCAGGCACGGTGCCGGGCCGACGATGGGCAGCTCGCAGGCGGTGGCGACGTCGTGGGTCTCCCACGCGAGGACGACCTCGTCCGCGCGGGCGGCCGCGGCAATGTTCGAGAGTTCCGCGATCCCGGTGAGTGCGTCCTGGCCGACCTTGAGGGGGCGGACCCAGATCATCCCGATCAGCTCGCCGCGCACCAGCGGCATGATGAGCGGGCGCGGGACCGCACCCTCGCCCAGCCCCGCGGTGTACGCCTTCTTCGCCACACTGACCAGTGCGTCCCACACCCGCGCTTCCACGGAGGCCCCCTCTGCCCGCCGAACCAATCACCGCCGACCCTGCCACGGCGGGTGACGTCGTGTCAGCGGGATGATCAGCCAGCGACAGATTGGCGGGGCGCGTGAGTATGTAGACGAGTTTCGGTTCTGGTCCAACTTCTGTGGAGCGGTTACGCTCTGTTACGCCTCGGGACTGATGCCCTTCGTGACTCGTTGACGGACCTGTTTGGGATCATGCCCGCATGGACTTCGACCTCGCCCCACCGAACGGCGTTGGCCCGTTGCGGATCGGTATGGATCGGCAATCGGCCAACGCGGCGCTGGACTCGCTCCGCGATCTCTCCGCGGTCTCGGCATCCGACCGGCCGGGTCAGCACGTCTTCCGTCCCAGTGGACTGATGATCAGCATCCACTGCACGCGAGACATGCTCGAAGCCATTGAGCTCGGGAGGCCGTCGGCTCCAACAGACCGAGTCATCTTCCGGGACCTGGATGTGTTCGCGATCCCGGCCCGCGAGCTGGTGCAACGCATGGGCGAGTACACCTCGATCGAGGAAGACCCAGACGACCCGGCGTCCTTCGTCGCCTCCGATCTGCTCCTGAGCTTCTGGCGACCGTTCGCAGCCGACGACGCGCCAGAGGAAGAGCAGGGTTACTACTTCAGCTCGGTCCTGCTGGCACAGCCTGGCTACTACGACACTCCTGCTCAGGCTGCAGAGCGACTCCAACGGAGTTCGTAACTGCCCCGTCACGCTGCCAGCAGGACTCGTTTCCGTAGCAGTGCGAAGCCAGCTCGGCCGTACATCTGTCGCTTCAGCATCTTGATCCGGTTGACGTGGCCCTCGACGACGCCCGAGCTCCAGGGCAGGGTCAGGTCGGCGGTGACGGCGGCAAGGTCGCGTTCCGGGCCATTGACGAACGTGTGGAGACTCGGCAGGTCGTCGGCGCGGACCGCTTCGATCCACTGCGGGAGCCGGTCGCCTTCGAGCTCGGTGATCATCTTCCCGAAGGTGCGGACGTGACCGGTGAGTGCGTTCAGTTCAGGGCAGTGCGCAAGCACTGACTTCAGCTTGAGTCGCTCGCTCTCCGGCAGGGTGTCGGGGTGGGTCAGGATCCACCCGGCGACGGTCCGCGGCGATGGTGGTCGGGCTGTCGGTGTGGTCGGGGTGGTGCGGAGCGGGCGAAGGTAGGCGCGGACGGCTCCGTAGCCGCCGCAGTAGCCGTGCGTCTTGATCTCTTCCCAGAGGGTCCAGGCGTTCGTGCAGCCCACGGCCCACTGCTCGTTCAGGTACGGCTTGAAGTCGTCGGGCTTGGTCCTGCGGTTCCGCCACTGCCCCTGGAACAGGTCTTCCGGCCTCGCGGCGTCGGCCAGCCGCTGGACGGTGCGGTAGGTCATGCCGAGCTGGCGCTGGATCGAGCGTCGGCTGTGGCCGGCGGCCAGCAGCGCGTGGACGGTGGCGTGCTTGGCGCGGGTGCGGTCGGCGAACCGGTGCCCGGTGGGCCATGGCGACACGCCGTCCGCCGGTGCCTGGGCCTCTGCCTTCTCCGGGGCCGCCTCGGTAGTGGTCGCGCGCAGGCAGGAACGATGGTGGGAGACGCACCGCTCCGCGGCTTGGCCGAGGTTGCGCCAGAGGTGGAATCGGTCGGCGACCTGGACGGCGGTGGGTGCCCCGATGGTGGCGCCCTCTGCGAAGAACGGAGCACGGTCACGGCAGACGACCTCGATCCCCGGGCGTTCGGCCAGCCAGGCCGCGACCGTGGCCGCCTCGCGATCCGGCAACAGGTCCACCGGCCTCCGGGTCTCGACGTCGACCAGGACGGTCCCGTAGACACGCCCCTTGCGCATCGCATATTCGTCGACGCCGACCACCCGCGGGGTCCGCGGCTGAGGCTCCGGGAGCGCGTCGACCAGTCGCAGGACCGTGTTCCGGCTGGCCCTCGCTCCGAAGGCGTCGGCGAGTCGGGCGCCGGCGCGGCCGGCCACCGCGAGGCCGACCTCGGCCAGCGCCGACCGCATTCGTTCGGTCCGTTGACTGTGTCGGCGGGTCAGGCCCGTGACCTGCTCGACGAACGTCCGTCGCTCGCATGAGGCGTCCTCGCACGTGAACCGCCGGACCTGCTGCCGCAGCACCACCCGCCGCCCTGCCACGGGAAGATCGGCGGGAAACCGCAGGTAGGAGCCGTGCACCCGCCCCGACCAGTTCCCGCAGCCCGGGCAGCGGGCCTTGGTGGTCCGGGATCTGACACTGATCCGGATCACGTCGCCGTCGTCCTGCACCGACACCACCCTGATCTCCGGGGCCGACAGGAAGAGCAGCTCTTCCAGCTGGAGCAGTACCTCTCGCACAGCCCAGAACCATCACCCCGAACGTCGCCGTCGCCGACCGTTTCCGGACGATCTCGGAAGACGCTCCGGAGAGATCAACCGTTACAGGGAGTAGGCACTCCACAGAAGTTGGATCAGAACCGCCCCTCATCGACATACTCATACGCCATCCGACCGGTCGCAGGAGCCGTTGATGACCGTGCGGGCCGTGGTCATCTTGATGCTGGGCACGCAGATCGCTGTGACCGCCGGCGTTCTGACCGTGCTGGCAGGGAACCACTGGACTGTCGCGGTGCTGGTTGCTGGGGGCGCTTTCGCTGGCACCATCGCCTTCGCCCGGTCCGTGATCGGCTGAACCGGCCCGGGCAAGCGAACAGCGGTTCACTCCCGTTAACGCGCCTCCAACCGCGGTGAGCGGCAGTGATGGCGAGTGCGACTGGAGTGGTGGACCGGCCTACCGGAACGTTTGTGTGACGTGCGTCACGATTGCTGTTCTCGGTGGTCCTCGCAGGGCATTGGACCGGGCGAGCCCGAGGCGTGTCACCCCTGCTCAACGCGGGGCTTTCGAGGGCGTCTTGCGAACCGGGGCCGCCCGGGCCGGTTCGGTGACCGGATATGCCGCAAATTGATCGAGGCGGTCACGCGCGTTCGGGGGGTCCGATTCGAAATCCTGCCGTGGAGGAGCCGATGGGGTCTCCTACAGCCCAACAGGCCGTTCATCGCGCCTAGTTGCTGCTGTCGATTCAGGAAGGACGAGGCTTGACCGTGAACGATGCGCTGGCCCTGCTGGCGGTGGCGACCGCGCTGCGCGTATTCCTCCCTGACCTGCGAGCAGGCACCCGACGACTGCTGCGGGCTGCCGTCCAGGTCGGTGTCGGCGAGCTTGTGCACACGCGTTCCGCTGACGCTGCGGGCACCTCCACCTCGGTGGCCTCACACGACCTGGAGACATAGCCCATGGCCAGCACCGAGGACAGCGACCGCCAGGGCACGCTCCCCGCCTCGATCGAGGACCTCCGCGCCCTGCGCGGCATCCGGTACGAGATGCCGCCGGCGCTGGACGCCCTCTACCGTGCCTACGCACGCGCGCAGGTGCGCTACGCCGCAGCAATCCTGGGCGACAAGGAGGCCGCTACGACCGTCGTACGCCATCTCTACCGCCACCTCGCGCTGAACTGGGCCATCGTGCGGCTCGATGACGACGGCCCAGAGGCGTATGCATGGCGCAACCTGAAGCTGCTCGTGGGCGCCAAGGCCCGCGAGCTCTTCGACGAGAACCCTCTGGGCGCCGTCACCGCCGCCCTGGATCGCGGCCACGCAGCGCATGAAGCCGCGCAAGAGATGCTGCGGGCCATGCACGCCCAGATAGCCGATCTGGATTCGCCCGCCGGGCTCTACACGGCGATGAGCACGTTGCCAGAGCGCCAGTTCGATGTCATCGTCCTGCACTACTTCCTGGGCCACACCTCACCGCAGGTCGCCGAGATCATGGGCCTGCATCCGAGCACGGTCCGTACCCACCGGCGTTTGGCTCGCGAGCGCATCGCCGCCCGGCTTGGCATCGAGCTGGACGACGAAGAAATGGAGTAGAACGTGCCGGCACAGTTCGAAGAACTCCTCGCTGAGACCGCATGCCGCGACGCCTTCACCGACGAGGACATGGTCGGTCTGCGGCAGGAGATCACCCGTGATGTGGTCACCGAGCTGATGTTCGGCCCCCAGCAGTCGGAACGCGATCGCCGGCGCGACACTAAAGGTGAGCGCGCCGGCGTCACCCTGCTGTCCTTGTCCTGCAAGCTTTTGGACACCGCCGGAGCCCGCGGCCACCTGGCCTCCTTCATCGACGACCGCACGGACATCCAGGGCGCCCTGCACTTCGCGTGCCTCCTCAACCTCGCCCGGGAACAGGAAGAGGCGATCTGGTGGTGGCAGTTCGCTGCCGGGGCGGGCAACCTCCAGGCGGCCTACTTCCTGTACCTCCTCTACCTCAGCCGTGGGGACATGCGGGACGCGGAACACTGGATGCGACACTTCCTCGGCCCCGCTGGCGACAGCACCGCCTTCATCCCGCCACCCTCCTGGGCGCATTCGCTGCCCAAGGCGCGTCTCGTGCTCTTCAGTGAGGCGGTGCACCGCTTGGAGGTGGTTGAGGCTGCGGGCATCCAACTGCACCAGCCAGACCGCCGCTTCTTCGAGCAGATCGCGGACCAGCTGCCCCCTGCTGAGGTCCGGGCGCCGAGCGATCTTCCGCGCCGCCCGACGGGCTTCTTCCCGTTTCGATTCCTCGGGTGACACCGGGTGCCGTAGGGGTGTGCCCGATGTGGTGCCGGTGGCGGCGGGCCCTGTCCAGGTCAGCGGGCGGGGGTGAGTCGGCCGGCGGCGCACCGAACGCCTGCTGCGGGACGCGGTGGACCTGGCCGTCGCCGTGCGCGCCGACCTCACGGACACCGCTGCGGTCGAGGAGTTGACCCGGCGGTGCGAGGCGGACACGCGCGCCTTGCTGGAGGCGGCGTGCGAGCGGGCGTCCGGAGTCGACGCGAACCCCGCGCTGCTCGCGTTCACCGCGCCACAGGTGGCGCTCCGTATCCGTGAGGAGCGGCGCCAGTCGGCGCTGCGACGGCTGGCCGTCTCCGAGGAGGCAGCAGCCGAAGCCGACGCTGTGTACCGGGCCTACCGGCGGCGTCACAACCGCGGGACGAAGCGAGACGCTGAAGAGGCGGCGCAGACCGCCGCGCACCGGACCGCGGAGGTTCTGCTCAGTCGCCGTCTGGACCAGCTCGATGAAGCCCGTCGGCGGGCCGCTAAATGACGGCGCGTCAGCAGGAACGCGTGGTCGGGACACCGCGTCAGGGTGAGTATCAACCGTTCTCAGGAGCGACCAGTTGGACCCGGTCGGCACGTCGACGCGGGAACGCGAGGTCCTGCCATTGCGGGCGGCCCGAGATGTGCCAGAGCATCCGCTGGCTCTGCCACTCGAGGAACTATCGGCCTGGCAGCGGCTGGTTGAGGCGCTGATGTCCCCCGGGCAACGCCAACGCATGACCGACTCTCCATCGGCCGCCGATAACTCACACCGCCCGAGTTACACCGTCAGCTGGACCCGCTCCACGATCCCCAGATCGGCACTCCTGACCTGGGGTTTCTTCATAAATGGAAGATAACGACAAGTCCAAGAGTCAGCAAAGCGTCGAGCCCCTCAGCTCAGAGGAACCTCAACACAATTTCTCCATAAAGCGGACACCTCACGCACAAACATGACCAGAGACGGCAAGAATCGGAATCCATCCCTCCGATTGTGCCTCTGACCAGCGTGGTTGAATCCCGCTGTCGCGAGCCCGACCAGTTCGCCAGCAGTGACTGTGCGCTCAGAGAGTGCGCAGTGAATGAACAGAGGACCCATGGCAAACAGCCAGACCAGACGACCGTCGTCCCGTACCGCGTGGGCGTTGAGTGCCGTTCTCGTGGCCAGTGCGGCCGTCACGGCGCAGGGGGGCATCGTCGCTCAACCGGCCGCCGCCGCAGACTCGGAGTGCACCACCTTCTCCGTTCCCACGTACGTGTGGGAGCCGAACCCCGACAAGAACATCGCCGGCAAGCGCGTCCTGCACAAGTACATGGACTGGGGCCCCACCAGCGCCGACACCGACCTCCTCGACACTCTCCAGACCGCCTCCCTCCCGGGGACCAGCAAGGTATTCACCGGCGGTGGCAACGGCATCCTCTACGAGGCCACCCTGGGCGGGCAGGTCAAGGCGTACAAGGACAACACCGCCACTGGCGGCGCCCTGCTGACGCCCGTGAAGACCTACAGCCTCAACTGGTCGGCGGCCAAGCGAATCCTGACCAATGGTGAGTGGTTCCTGGTGTTCGCCTCCGACGGCACGATGGACATATACAAGCAGTCCAGCCCGACCACCGGCGACGGCACCCTCACCCGGATCGTCGACAACACCAAATCCTCCATCACCACGGCGATCGCGGGCGCGGACGACGCCTGGATGGTCAACTCCGCAGTGCAGTGGCTCAAGGACGGTGCCATCCAGCAGACTGCCCTGCTGCCGCTGAGCGGCAGCAGCGTCAAGCTGTTCGGCACCACCGACATCGCGACCGGCGTCGACGCCACCCAGGCCTGGGCGCCCGGCCCGAAGGCGATCAGCACCCAGTCCCTCACCGACGACCCGGACACAACCGGCCAGGTCCGCGCGTTCACCACCAGCCCGTGGGCGAGCACCGACGACGACGTCCGCTCGGGAATCGTCGGCGAGATCATGGCCGACGCCGGTCCCTGCCTCACCGCCCCAGACCCAAATATCGCCCCCTACTTCGGCACCCCGCCCGACGAGACCGGCGGCGAGGAGGCGTCTGAGGGCACCGCCGATCCCGTCCCGGCGCCCTCCCGTACCGTCACCGGCACCTTCACCCTGGGCAACGGGCAGCCCGCGGCCGGTCTCCCGGTCACCGTCACCGCCCCGGACGTCGACCTCGACGCGACGGGCCAGACGAAGCAGACTGTCGTCGGCACGGCGACCACGGCCGCGGACGGTTCCTGGTCGCTGACCCTGCCCGCGACACTCCCGACGGCCGTGCAGCAAGCCAAGGACCACAACGGCGGCATCCTCAACCTGGACGCCATCGCCATGGGTGTCACGACGAGCGGCGTGAAGATGCTCGGCGTCGACAGCCTCAGTGCGATGACCGACCAGGCGACCGTGGACGCCAGTATCGCCGGTCCCGACAACGGCCACAGCGTCAAGCTCGTCCCCAACACCGTGGACTCCACTAACGAGTTGAAGGACACCCTCGACGACACCACCGAGTCGCAGACCTACGCGGGCAAGCGGGAGAACAACCCCGCCGTCCTCGACGGCGAAGACCCCACCTGGCAGAGCGACACCAGCACCCTCGCCGCCGACTACAACCCGTACCTCGTCGACGGCAAGGACGTCAGCGCCGACGCCGTGCGCGCGCCCAACACGCCCCTGGACTCCGGCAGCTGCGAGACCATCCGGGTACCCGTCGCCTCGAAGATCAAGTACACGGTGGTCGGTGAAGCCCACGCAGGCTGGGACTCCAAGGCGATCTTCGAGTACGAGTCCTCGATGAACACCAGCATCGAGACCGCCGTCAAAAGCAACGGCAACTGGGCCCTCGGCGCGTCCAAGGAGCTCTCGCAGAGCGTGAGCATCAACGCCGGCTACACCAGCCCGCACCCCCACTACGCCAAGCAGTACAAGGTGCCGATCGAGTACGTGAACACCAGGAGCCAGTACATCTGCTCCGGCAGCGTCCGCTCCACCTGGTACAAGATCGAGCCCAAGCGGTACCAGGCCCCCGCCCAGGGCGCGCTCGGCAAGATCGGCAAGGACGTCTCGAACAAGGACGGCTCCGAGAACTTCAACCACTCCCCGAAGGCCAACCGGAACTACCTGTACGCGAACAACTCGTTCCAGCTTGCCAAGGGCAAGAGCGTCAAGTTCGGCGGTGCCGTCTCCTTCTTCCACGTCTCCATGGGCGCCAAAACCGGCTACGACACCAACCACAAGCAGAAGATCACCGCCGGGAACAAGAGCGGCAAGCACTGGATCTGGGGGAAGAATGGCACGCTCAGCAGCGGCAAGGCCGGCGTGTTCTACTCCAAGTAGCCTGCGCTTCAGGAAAAGTTCGAGTACGACCATCCGTGCCACCGGCCTGCTCGCGGTCGCCGCGCTCCTCTCCCTCACCGCCTGCAGCGGCTCCGGCGCTTCCGGCGGATCCGGGCAGTCCACTGGCACAGCACTCGATGGCGGCATGCAAGCAGAGGCCGAGATCTCCTTCGAGCATGCCCAGGCCGGCGCGGAGTACTGGGTTAGCCTCCCGCAGCCGTCCAACACGTCGGCGAAGTCGCTGACGTTGGAGAAGGCCCGGATCACCGGGGTTCCGAAGGGACTGCGGATCGTCGGCTACCGCGCGGTCAGTGCCCAGGACACCGACGGCCACGCCATGGGCGTGGCTCCGGCCGGCACCCCCCAGGTGCACGACCTGGAGCACGCCCCCGACCACGCGGGCAGCCCCATCCAGGTGAAGGCGTCCGCCACGTCGGACGTGTACTACCTGGCGCGGCTAAAGGTGACCGGCCAGGTGGGCGGAGACCTGACAGGATGCCGCTACTGGTACCGGCAGGGCACCACCGACTACCGCCAGGACCTCCCCTGCGTCACCCGGATCAGCCTCGGCGAGCCCCTGGGTTCGTGAGCAGCCGAACATGTGCGGGCCGGAGCTACTCCGGCCCGCACATCTGTAGATCCAGCTCCTTTGCCGTTGGCATCGCGCTCGTTGCGCCGTACTGCCGCTCAGCCCCCGTCACTCAGTGGACGTTAAGTCCGTTTCTGGTAGCGGCCTCGTCCGGGTTGGGTGAGGAATCCTTGGCGGGTGAGGCGGCCGAGGCGGCTGCGGGTGATTTTGACGATCGCTTCGTCGATGGGCATGCCGAGGAGTTCGTGCAGCTCACGAGCTCTGAAAACCTGGCAGGGTGCTGGTTGAAGGCGTTCGCGATGGCCTGGTAGGCAGTGCCGGTCTCGGGCGGGCCGGGTTCGGCTCCTGCCGGCGATGATCACGAGGGACGGGTCCTTTCATCACCGGGCTCTCTCCCTCACCTGGCAGCGCAGGAGTTCCTGAATCCGCTGGTCGAGCCCGTCCTCGCGCCGTAGGCCGAAGTAGCAGAACACCGCCGACCAAGCAGGAAAGCCTGGCGGTTCTCGCGCCTGTCATTTCGCCCATCACCAGGATCCGGATGGGCTGCCGCACGTGTGCGAGCGCCGCGCCGGCGGCGTGAACAGTGCGGATCACCTGTATGTGCGGTCGGCGGCCGCGGCCTGGCTCGCCAGCCGTGGCGAAGAGGCGAGCTTCGTGTACACCGGCTCAGCCGGGGCGCCGTTCGGCTCCGTCGTCGACATCCGGTGGTCGCGCGGCGCGCTGCGGGTGCACCTGGACCAGGCGGTGCCGCCTGACTGGGACCAGGAGGGCCACGAGCTGGTGTCCTCGGCCTGAGTGTTCCGGTCGACCGGGACACGCTGATCCGGCGTCGGTACGTGCACCGGATCCGGCTGGACAGCGAGGGCACGAGCAGGCGGGTGCGGATCGGGACCGAGGCCTTCGCCCGGGAACCCGGGTGGTTCACCCTGGAGGAGTGCGAGGTGACGGAGCGCGGGCTGTCAACGCCAGCGGTTCAGCGGATCATCCAGCCTCGCAGCGCGGCGGAGCCCGCGACGTGGACGCCGGGGCAGAACACGGACACGCCGCAGGACACCCGGGCGCGAAAGCTTTGCGCAAGCTGCTCTATGCCCGTCGGACCGAGTCGATCGCGCTGGCGGAGTCGGTGTGCCGCGAGATGGAGGAACTCGCTGGTGTGAGCCCGCGACTGCGGGGGCAGCTGTTTGCCGCCCGGCGCTCCGGTCGTCTCTGGATCGAGAAGCAAGCCGAGGCGCGCAGGGTGCTGTTCGCCAGCCTGGAGAAGGCGGTGGCTTGCCCGAGGCAGCGGGCCTGTGCCTGGGATGCAGCCACCGGCGGCGCACCGAACGCCTGCTGCGGGGTGCGGTGGACCTGGCCGTCGCCGTGCGCGCCGACCTCACGGACACCGCCACGGTCCTCGAGCTGACCCGGCGATGCGAGGCCGACACGCGCGCCCTGCTGGAGGCTGCGTGCGAGCGGGCCTGCGGCGTCGACGCGGACCCCGCGCTGCTGGCGTTCACCGCGCCACAGGTGGCGCTCCGTATCCGTGAGGAACGGCGCCGCTCGGCGCTTCGACGGCTGGCCGGCTCCGAAGAGGCTGCAGCCGAGGCCGACGCTGTGTACCGGGCCTACCGGCGGCGCCACAACCGCGGGACGAAGCGGGATGCCGAGCAGGCTGCGCAGGCCGCAGCGTACCGGACCGCGGAGGTCCTGCTCAGTCGCCGTCTGGGCCAGCTGGAGGAGGCCCGCCTGGGGTCCGTCCGTACGCGCGATGACCTCACGTCAGCGTGAACGCGAGGTCGAGGTGGTTATGCCGGGATCGTGATCCCGGCCCTGTCTGCTGCGGCTGCCGAGCATGAGAAGCCCGGCGTCGGCCAGCACGTCCTGAACCGCAGGTTCACCACGGTCACCGACTTCACCCATTCCCATGCCTTGGTGGCCGGGGCGTGGCGGGGCACGGACTGGCGGATCCTTCATCCGGCGTCGTCCAGCATTGTGGCCGCTCAGGCTGGTGAAGAGGCAACCCTTCTGTCACTGGAACCCGAGTTGTACATCGGCACGGGTGTCAGCCCGCTCAATCCTCTGGAGCCGTGATGCCGCAGCCCCGCCACGTCATCCGCAGTGAACGTTGATCAGATCTGACGCTGGGCCACGTCGCGCGCTGTGCTCAGGAGACGAACCCAGCGGATGGCAGCGGCTGGGGAGATGCCAGAGGAGGCGAGGCGCAGGGCTTGGATTTGGCGGCGAGGGTCCGGGTCGAGGTCGGTGGGCAAGCCAGCGAAGAGTTCTGGCCTGTCTGCTTTTGGATCAAGGAGGTAGGTGACGTTCTGCCACAGCGCCTGGCTCGTTTGCGGATAGGGCACCGGGGCGGGGTCGCGTTGCACCTGGTACAGGGCAAGTCCGAGGATGAGGCCGGCGGTCTGGAGGAACTCTTCGGCCGGCTCGCCCCAGGCAGCAAGCCGTTGTTCCTGGCGGCGCAGGGCGTCGGGGGAGCTCAAGTAGTCGGCGACTAGGCCGCGGGCCCGGTCAATCTGGTCCCGTAGTTCAGTGGGCATCAGCACCTCCGGCGCGTGAGAGGAGCGTCTGGGGCGCCGGAGGCGCCGCGTCAGGCCCGCATCACAGGCACTTGACGTTCAGGATCCCACTGGTGGCGACCCCGGACGAGGTGGTTCCCGCGGTGATGGTGCCCAGGGTTTCTGAGCGGTAGGACCACGAGTCGGGCTGGGGGTCGCATTCCTGTGTGGCGGACGTCGACCGGGCGGGTGGCGGGCACTTATGCTGCCGGCCGCTGGCGGCGCTGGTCACCCAGCCAGGACCGGCCAGGTAGACCTGGAGGTCGACCTCGCTGCTGCACGCCACCGGAGTACCGCCGCTACAGGAGGAAATTCCTCCAGTGCCGGTGATCTTGTTGCCGCTGTAGTTCGGTTTGTTCGCGAACAGTATGCAGTTGATCTCGGCGTCTGCGCCGTCTGGGCTTTCGCTGGCCGCCGTCACGCCCAGAGTGACCTCGGGGTGGCTGTCCTGTTGGGAGGGAGGGGCGGGTTCGGCCAACGCCGCACCCCCCGCTGCCAACGCGAGCGCTGGCGCCAACAGGGCAGCGGCGGCTAATCGGGCTAGCGGTTTCGGTCTTCTGCCGTGTCTCATCGTTCTCCTGTCCCTTGCATAGAAGTGACCAGAGCGACGCAACAGTAGACACCGGTAACGACCGCCGACAGTGAGTAGCGGGGGAATGACCGATTCCCCAATGCTCCGTGACCTGGTTCTCCCCAGCCTGTCCGGGACCGGAGGGCGACCCTCGACGCGGAGGAGAGCCGGCATCAGCCGTTTTCGGGGAGCGACCGGTTCGACCTGACTGCTCCGGAGGGCCAAGTGGGGCCGATAGCCTGGCAGTTGATGCTTCCGCGCCCGTGGCGGTGTTGGGTCACACTGCGGAGGCTGAACGGTGGGTGCTCCTTCCTCAGGCGGGTCGGACGAGGAGTTAGTCCCGGCGTGGGGGCGGAAGCTGACCGTGCCGTGCCCGCGCTGCGGTGTGGCGACGAACCATCATCGCACCTTGCACGACGACGGGTTGAACGTCTACCGGCCGCAATCCGATGGATTTGCCACGCCCAGTGAAACCGTGGGGATCGTGGACACCTCTCAGTGGGTGTTCTGTGAGCTTTCGTGGGGTCTCAGTCCGGGGATGGCGTTGGTTGCGGTAGCCGGAAGAGGCCGGGCTCCGGCTCGGTGAGAATGCCGCGGCTGACCAGGCGTTTCAGTTTCGCGCGGACGCCTTCGACATGCCGGGGTTCGGTGCCGGTGTCCAGGGCGATGCAGACGTCCTTGGGGCGCAGTCCGTCTGCGGTGTCTTCGAAGAGGGCGAGGATCTGACGGTAGGCCGAGGGCAGCGGAGCGAGGCCGCCGGGAAGGTCTGGTGCGATCTCCAGAATCGTCTCCCGGGTGATCCTCAGTCTCTCCAACGCCTTTTCGGCGGCCGCGAGTTGGGTGGTGAGCTCGGCGATCTGAGTGCGGAGTCTGTCCGCGAGGTCACGGCCGGCCGCCTCGCGGATCTCGAGCTGTTCCAGGAACTCCTGCATGCTCACGCTCACTCGTTCATGCCGGTCCGGGGGAAGCGGGTCGGCGGCGGTCCCGCCAGGTGGGAGTGGTCGTGGCGGTGAGCCGGTGGGTCATGACGTCGGTCATCGACCAGCGGATCCAGGACGCGGAACTGGCGGGCAGGGTCTCGTAGTCGCGGGCCAGGCGGCGGTGCAGCATGAGTGTGCCGAAGGTCTGCTCGACGATCCACCGCTTCGGTGACGGGGCGAACCCCTTCGCCTGCGGGTCACGCGATACCACCTCGACGTCGATGCCCAGCGACCTGCCGTGCTCGATGACGGCGTTCTTGAACCCGGCATCGACCCAGCTCTTCACCACGCCGGGGTTGTCGGCGGCCACCTTGTCCAGCAGCGTGATTCCGACGGCGTTGTCGTGCACGCTCGCGGCGACCACGATCACGGCGATGAGCAGACCGAGTACATCGGTGGCGATGCCCCGCTTGCGGCCCCGGCTCTTCTTGCCCGGGTCCAGCCCGGTCGTCTCCTTGGGGGCGTTGACCGAGGCGTGCACGGTCTGGGAGTCCATGACGACCGCGGACGGGTCCTCGCGCCGGCCCTTCGACTCGCGGACCTGCCAGCGCAGCAGATCGTGGATGGTCTGGTCGGTGCCGTCATCGCGCCACAGCCCGAAGTAGTAGTACACCGCGGTGTACGGCGGGAAGTCGTGCGGCAGGTAACGCCACTGGCAGCCGACCCGGGCCTGATACAGGATCGCGTTCACGATCTCCCGCATCTCGTATCGGCCCTGATGACCGCTGACCGAGCGGTGCTGTCCCTTCCAGGCCGTGATGACCGGCCGGATCAACTCCCATGCCTCATCCGACAGATCACTCGGGTACGGCTGCCGCTCAGCCACGTCTCCAGCACACCGCAGAAGCCGTCAACCGCAACCCCTCAAACCGGACAACCAGACACGACGACTCGCAGAACACCCACTCAGACGGCATACCGCCGTCTGTCTGGCCGCGTGACCGGGGACGGTGCCAAGCACACAGTGCGGTCTCGGAACTGCAGTACGACCAAGTCATTCCAGTCCGTGATGGGGAGAATCAGCACGGCGGAAAACCTGCAGATTCTCTGCGGTTCGTGCAGCTGGGCGAAAGGGCGATGGCCTGACGACGGGATAGATCGTTGTCGGCCGTCGCGCGTGAGGCCGACCGGATCGCATCGTGTCGCGTCTGCTGAGGCCGGGTACGGCTACGCCAACTGACCTTGTGACATGGGGGGTTTGGGGTGGGGAAGGCGAGCCGGGCCAAGCGGGAACGCAGCCGCGACCGGGCCGCGGAATGGACTGCAACCGGCGCGGCGAGGGAGGCGCGGCGGCTGGCGGAGCTGACGCAGCGACTTCTGAGCGGCAATCAGTGGGTGCAGTTGATGATGGCCTCGAACCTCGGGAACGTCCTGTCCGAGGTGCATGCCGTGCTGCTGCACAGTGACCTGGCGGACATGGCGGGCAGGCCCGATGGCGTTGAGCTGGAGGCGGCCTGGGCGATGGTGCTGGGCAAGCAGGGTTACCGGCCGCCGTGGCCTCACACGCCGGGGGAGGGAGCCGCGTGGCAGCGGCAGCAGATCCAGAAACTGCTGCGGCAGGCGGAAGTTGTTGTCATCTCCCCGGCTGCTCATGCCGCGGTGATGGCCGCGACCGCCACCTTGGAGCCGGCCGACATCAGCACCCTGGACCGCGATCGGGACATCCTCATGGCCACGGGGCTGCTGGTACTGCCCGAGCCCGTTGTGGTCGTCAACCGCACCGGATCCCTGTCGGACACCAGAGCTTTCGGATGGCAGTTTGTCACCCAGCATCAGATCCTGCCCACCGCCCAGTACCCGGGTGTGCAGGTCACCACGTTCATGGACCGCGATGGTCCGGTGCAGCCCGCCGGCTGGCGGCAGGCCGTCTCCGGTGCCCGTGCGTCGGGCAAGCCGCTGCCTCCGCTGATGCCGGACGGCATGTACGGGATGCGGGGCGATGCCTGCCTGGCGGAGGAGAGCACCGAGGCGCTCGCGGATCTGTCCGAGCAGCACCGGCAGATGCAGCGGGCCCTCACCGACGCCTCCCAGTGGCGCAGGGAGCCGGTCTCGGAGATGGGGGAGTGGGCCGGCGGCCGGGTCGAGGACCCTTACGACGACTTCGTGGGCCGCTACATGTTCGCCTTCTGGAGGCTGATCGCGCAGGGCGTCACCGCTGTCGGGCAGTCGCGGTCCGCACCCCAGGCCCGTGGCAGTGGTGACAGTGCCGAGTCCCGGGATCCTGACATACGGGTGATCCGACTTGCCGCGCCTTCACCCCGTCCGTCGGAACCAGTGGGAGAGAAGCGGGCCTATCACCACCGGTGGCCGGTGCGGATGCACAAAGTAAGGCAGTGGTACCCCAGCCGTCAGGAGCACCGGGTGATCTGGCGCGGCCCCTACATCAAGGGGCCCGCAGACGCACCGCTGATGATGGGGGAGAAGGCTTACCTGGTGGATTCCTGATGTGCGCGGGGCGCCTGCGAGAAAGCGCTGACGGTTCGCGTGAGGGTCTCGAGTGCGGTAACCGGCCGGATTCTGCCCTCTTCTGACTCTGCCCGCTCGCATGGCGAGGCCGTGTGCTCGCGGCACACGGCCTCGCTTGTCTATCTGAGCGCGCCCCTGCCCGTCACACGTCAGACTGTGGCCGGGCAGAGGCATCAACTGCGGTCAGTGCGTGCGCACTGATGCTCCGTAACTGTCGGTCTGGCGGAGCACCGTTACCTCGTGGGCGGGTGCCGGCCAGGCCTGGATGAGGTACCACTCGGTCACCTCGTCGGGTGCCTGGTCGATGGCGGTGTCCCGGCCGCGGGCGTGAATACGCAGCCGGTAGCTGCCAGGGCCGTTGAACGACAGGACGGGGAGTTCCTCGTCCAGATCGTCCATGATGCCGCGGACCATGAGTTCACCGGACGCGGAGTCGGCCGAGATCTCGACGATCTCCTGCCAGTCACCGTCGTCGGGCGCGGGCTCGGTGTCGTGGAGGGTGACCGTGACATCGACGTTGCCAGTGTGGATGCCGGTCATCACGGTGATGGGACCGTCGGTGACGCGGACGAGGCCGTTGTGGCCGCGGTCCAGGTTGGCGCCGGCGGGCCCGTCCTCGTCGCTGATGTCGAACTGGTGGTGCGCAACGGGGACGAGACCGGTCCCCGTTTCGACAGCGTCGCTCATTGTGAAGTCCTCCGCCCTGGCGTCTACTTGATCCACACCAGGAACTTGTCCTTTTCGATGATGCGGTTATACAGGTAGAAGCGGCTCAGAGCCCGGCCGCCGTCCTCGTTCTGCGTCGCGTTGATCATGCGCCGGCTGAAGTCGCCACTGCCGGTCGAGGCGCCTTGCCACGTCGATGCGAAGGGGTACTCGTCGCAGCTCTTGCCCGGAGGCCTCTCCAGGCTCTGCGGGCAGGCCTTGTTCCGGTTGTCCCTCCTCTTGTCTGCGTTGGTGAGGCGGGTCAGGTAGCGCCTGGTGCCGTGCTTGCCGGGAAGGTTCTTGGTGTCCTGCGCGTACTCGATGTGCCGGGCGAGCTCCGGAAACTCCCCGTTCTTCGCGTAGACCATCTCTGGGATGTACGACATGACGCAGCCCGGCTTGGAGGTGCCCGGAGTCGCGTTGTCGCAGCGCACCGGAGGTGTGGGCAGAGACATCTCGGTGCTGGGGCCGGCCCATTTAGGGTTGGTGAACTTCCACTTCGCCGTTGCCTGGCCCTCGCCCTTCTGGCCCTTGGGCGACGTCTTGATGGTGGTGTCCAGGAAGAACTGGCCGACGGCCTCCCTGTCGGCGCCTATGAGCTGGGAAGGGAACTTACTCTCGGTCACCTTGCACTTGCCCGTGCACTTGACGCTGCCGCCCGCGCTGCTGCCCTTAGCCGCTCCCCAGCTGGTTACTTCCAGCAGCTCCACCTGGTACGCCCAGGCCGCGATTGTCCGATTGCTGTAGGCGTAGGCCACGGTGAGGAAGTGCATGCCGCCCATGACTTCCCCGGTTCGGGGGTCCGTCACCGTCAGGTCGGCCGGGAAGACCCCGCACCCCTTGAACCGGATCACGTACCAATTGCCGTTCGCACCGTGGTCGTCACACCAGTCGGGGGTGGGCCAGGCAGTGACCGCGGCCCGCAGCTCGGACACCGGGGCGCTGGCACCCCACACCACGCACGGCACCAAGTCATCGTCTCCGTGCGCCTTTGCGACCAGGATCCGCGCCCGACACGCGGCCCTGTCGTTCTCGGCGGCAGCCAGCGGGTCGGGAGCCGGATCGACACCTTCTTCCGGGGGGCTGTCGTCGGCCAAGACCTCGCCCAGGTCTGACGGGACTTCGTCCTCAGGCACCTCCGGCACCGGCTCGGAGAGCTCGTCGTTCAGTTCCTCCGAGTCTTCGTCCAGGTCTTCCGGCAGCGGAAACCCATCCAAGGCGGCCGCCCCCGTCACCTCTGCGCCTGATGCGATCTCCGACGCGGAAGCGGGCTCATCACTGGCGTGGGCAGCAGTCAGCCCACTGCCCAGCACGCCCAGCGCGGCAGCGCTGGCGACCAGCAGCATTCTCAATCTCAAGTTGTGTCCCCTGTTTTGGTCAAAAAACATGGGCACACCTCATTGGCGTGCCCATGCCTGGTCAACGTCATCCAAACACAGGGGACTGACAGCCAGCCTCGCCCTCGCCACGCCCACGGATGCTCCTGGCCACCGACGAGGGACCCGCCCGCCGGCGGAACGACCCCGAGACAGAGCACCGGCCCTACGGGCGGGACGGCCCTACCTGGCCAGGGTGACGGTGACCGGGACGTTCGGGCAGTGGCTGAGCTGCTCGGTGAGCGCGGCCTTCTCCACCGCGTCTACCGTCTGGCCCCAGCGGGTCTTCACCGCGACCCAGGCGGTGTTGTATGCGCAGGAGTTGCCCGCGTAGGGCGGCTGCCATTCGGCGGGGTCCTTCTTGCCTTTGGCCCGGTTCGAACTGCCGGTTACCGCGATCAGTGCGCGGTCGTCGCCCAGATCGTTGGCGTACGCCTCGCGTTCGGCGGCGCTCCAGGCGAAGGCGCCGCTCTCCCATGCTTCCCCGAGCGGCACCCGATGGTCGATGTCGAGACCGCGCGGACCTTCCACGTAGAGGTTGTCGTACTCGCTGTACCACTCACCGCCGCTCAGCGTGCAGCGCGCACCCTGCTGCGGAGCGACGACGGCCTCGGCCTTGAGGACCTCGGCTCGGGTGTTGCAGCCGTCGCGGTCCGCGTCGATCCAGTGCCTGAACGCCTCACGGCTGTAGTCGCTGGTGTCTTCGGCCCTCACGGGCAGTGCTTCCAGGGCGTCACGGACCGGCAGGGTGACGGTGTCGCCGGGCGCTTTCGCCCGCGGTGGGGCGGCGACTGCGGTGTGGGTGAAGGCGGGAACCAGCAGGAGAGTCAGGGCAATGGCCGGGGCGGCGGTGCGGGCGAGGCGCACGAGATGTCCCTTCGAAGATCACGGTCCGGTTGTGATCTTCGTAGCGGCTGGGAACGCCGCCGTGCTCGGTCAACTGACGAAGCCTCACTCTGAGGGCCGAAAAGTCATATCGGTGGCCAGCAGTGGGCTGGCTCAGGTGGGTGGCGTTCTCTTCGGCGGTGAGGGAGGCGAAGGCCTCCTGAATGATCGTCTGCCGTGCCGGGGAAGGTGGCGGACAAACGTCTGGAAATCCACCGCGTGCAGGCCCGGTCCCGGCAAACCCCGGCAAGTTCGTGGCGCCCGCACTATGCCGCCTATCACGCTGGCCCCTGGCATCGGGCTACCGGGGAACAGAGGTGCGGGCATGACGACGGCGGACAACGTGGTGGCGGACAACGACGTCCAGGCGGTGCGCCGCTGGGTGCGGCTCTCGTGCACCGAGCCGGGCACCCATCTGCCCGCGCTGGCTGAGATCGCCCGGGACCTCCGGCTGCCGGCGGATGTGGTCCGCTGCGCGCTGGAGCAGCTCGCCTCCGAAGGGATGGTGACCCTGTACGAGGGCTACCGGCTCTACAGCGTGGGCACCGCGACACCAACCGAGCGCGCCTACCGGATGCTGCGCACCGCGATCCACTTCAGCTACGAGCCCGGCGAACGGTTCATGACCCGTTTCGACATCGGCCAGCGCTTCGACATCGGCACCAAGGAGGCGGCGGCAGCCGTGCGTCAGCTGACCGCCGAAGGGCTGCTCACCGGACCGCGCGGGCAGTACGTCAACGCCTTCAGCCCCCAGCAGCAGCGCCGACGCGTGAAGCAGCTGCGCGAACGCGCCAGCCAGCTGCGCCGCGAGGCCCTCGAACTGATGAGGACGGCCCGCGAGATCGAGCAGGAGCTTCCCGCCGGCGGCGACGCCCAGGAGACATAGCACGGCGCGGGCGAGCACACAGGCTTTCTACTCGGGGCGCCAGGGACAGGTTCGGCACGTCACCAGCCGCCGCTGCTCAACAAGCGTCCCAGCACTGCCAGTTGAGTGGCGCGGATCACACCGGGTTCCGGCAGATTTATCGCCGGTGGGGCCTCTTCCCGAGCCCAGAAGTAGAGGCTCACGTTCACCAGCGAGAGGAACCACCCAGTGATCATCATCAATCCGACATCTGCGCCGGTCGGTGTGGCGGGCCTGGACTATGCCCAGTGGACCTATCCCGGTTCCCGCGTCACGGTCAGGAACGGCGGGGGAGAGCGAGCCCGACGATCCCCGCCTGGGTCCGGTGCTGGGAGCCCTGGACCCTGAGGAGCGGGAAGTCGTTTTGGCCTGGGCGCATCCAGGGGTGAAGACCTGGACCGATGCCGCTGAGCACGCTCGGGCTGCCGAGCCGGAAGCTTTCGGCGAACGGGTGCGCCGCAAGCTCAGGCGCATCGCCAACCGGCATGCCGAGCGGGCCGGCAACACCGCGCGGACCAGGGCTACCACACCGGACACGCGGGCCTAGAGGGGGCTGCACCGCGATCTCGACACGCTTGCACTGCCGCCTTCAGTCAACTGACGGGGCCTCACCCAGAGGGCCGAAAGTCAGATCAGCGGCCGCCGGTGGGCTGGCTCAGGTGGTGGCGTCCTCTTCGGCGGCGAGGGGGGCGAAGGCCTCCTGCATGATCTCGTTTGCCGCGCCGGGCCGTTCGGCGGTGATGTCGAGCAGGTCGGACAGCAGCCCGATGACGAAGGTGTGGTTGAGAGCCTCGGCGGGCTGGACGGGACCGAACTGGTCGCGCCAGGCGAGGGTGTCCAGGCCCAGGACGGCCGCGGTGAGCACGCCGGAGACCATCGGGGCCTGGGCGGGGTCGGCCATCTCGATGGCGCTCAGTTTCTCGATGACGCCGGGGACGAGGTCGCTGAGCGGGTCGATGCCGCCGGGCTGGTCTGCGTCACGGGTGAGGTAGGAGGCGAGGACGCCGACGAGGAAGACGCTGGCGCGCGCGACCTCCTCGCTGCCGTAGGTGTTGGCGACGTCCTGGACCAGCCGGCGGGTCTGCTCGGGCTCGGCGTCGGTGGTCTGCGGGGTCAGGGTGCGGCTGGATTCCCAGGCGGCGCGCACTGCGGCGCCCACGACAACGGCGTCACGGGTCATGGACAGACCGTAGCGATCTGTGCGGGGCACGGTCATGCATTCGGGTAAATCGGCCGGTATTTCGGACGGTGTTCACCCGGCCCCGTTCGGGCGGTGGACTGCTATACCAGGAAGTGTGCCCGTTACGGATGGGTATGGGAATTTCAGAGAAAATCTGTTCGCGATAGATGACGCACCGGAACCGTTTAGTGGCATACGTCCGGTTTGAAATTCGGCATATGCTGCCCAGATAGGCATAAATAGCCCGCGCGCCCTGTAGTTGGCAGCGCACTTTCCGTGAGGTTAGGGTCACGGGAGCGTGGGCTCCGAGGGGATAGCAGCCCCGTAGACGAAGCCCACGCAATCCATGAAAAACGAGATCCCAGGAGGACTCCATGAGTTCGTCCCCGAACCCCGCAGGACCCAAACCCCCACGTCGGAGGCTGTGTCGTGTTTTCGACACTAACAGGCGTGACGGAATTAGCCAACGTCACGAACGGATGGTTCACATCCCCTTCATCGCAGTCCCTGCACTTCCTGTAATCGTCATCGCTTCGCCAGCCGGGGTGGGGACGGACTCGCTTCTGGCCTCCGCCGGAGCCGCCGTCGCTGCCGGAATCGGGCGCCTGGTGTGGAATTTCATCGTCCACCAGCCGCGGATGGCCTGATCTAGCCGCCGGGGGAACGCGCCAGCGTTCCCCCGGCGCACTACCGGCGAATGGTTCCCGACGAAACGGTTGAACGTAACCGCCGCCGTGACGGAATTCCCGTCACATCGCGAGATGACCTCGGGCACGCGCCCGTTCAGGAAGAGGACCGCACCTCATGCTTTCCATCGGCGTTACCGAGCCGCGGTGCCGGCACTGCGGCACCCCGATGCCACCGCCCACCGCCAAGCGCGGCAGGCCAGCCGACTACTGCGGCCGCCCCTGCCGGCAGGCCGCCTACCGTGAGCGCCAGCGCCAGCGCGGAACCACCGAGCCCGCGGAGACCACCCCCAACACCCTGCCGGACCCGACCCCCGAGCAACTCCAGCTCACCGAGCTCGCCCACGACACACAGGAAGAAATGCGCCACCTGGTGCGACTGCTGTCGAACAGCCAGCACGCATCGGCCGCCGAAATCCTGGAGTACTCGGTCCGGGTCCAGCGCCGCATGGAGGCCGTCACCGCGGGCGTCGTGCTCATGGCCCGGCGCCGGCGCATCCCGTGGGAGGCCCTCGGACAGATCCTGAGCATCAGCCCGGAAACCGCCCGGCACAACTACCACGAGCAGCACGTCCAGCGCCGCCTGGACCAGTACGCCCCCGGACACGCGACCACCCCGCCGCCGGACCCCGAACCGGCGGCCCCGGACGACGACGGCGAGCCCGCCCCCGTGCAGCCGCCGGCCCGCCCGGCCCTGCGGGCCGCCAACCAGCTCGCCCCCATCCTGTCCAAGCTCCAAGTCGCCAGCGGCATCCCGCTGCGCCAGCTCGGACTGCGCACCCAGGTCTCCGCCAGCTACCTCTCCCGCGTGCTGAGCGGCGAGAAGTTCCCCACCTGGGACCTCACCGCGAAGCTCGCCCGCGTCCTGGGCGCCGACTCCGACGTCGTACGCAGGGTGTGGCTGGCCGAACGCGACCGCAACGGCACCCGCACCCGCCAGCCACGCCCTCAACCCCCTTCTCCCGGGCCCGAGTTGGGGTCCTCCCTCCCGGCCGCCCTGCGCACCCTGCACCAGCGCGCCGCCAGCCCCACCCCCTACAGCCTCGCCGCCGCCACCGGACACCTCGTCACCGCCGACGACATCCGAAAGATCCTCCACGGCGAGATGCACGGAACCTGGGACCAGGTCGAAGCCCTCATCCGCGCCCTGGACGGCGAACCGAGCTTCTTCCGGCCGCACTGGAAGGAAGCCCAGCAAGCCACACCGACTCCGCCGTCCCGGCCCGCAGAAACCACCGCCCACCGTCTCGACAAGCTCCTGAGCACCTTCGGCGGCACCTTCCACGACACCCGCACCCTGGAAACCTCACGCACCATCGCCGCCCGGCGCCGCGCCCTGCGCCAACGGCTCACCCACGCAGCCCGCCTCAGCACCTGACACCCCCGGCATGCAACATCCCCCCAGTGCTCCTTGGCCCCAATGGATGGCAGGGCGAACCAGGAGGCGCGGCTGCCCACTGGGCTCAGCGGCGGACAGAGACAGTCACGTTGCCGATCGTGCCGCCGGCGAAGACGGTGGTCCGGCGCCCTTGCGGGTGATACGGACTGGGGCGGCACGGCGCCGCATCCCACCAGGGCCACGGGTCGGGACGGAAGGTGGGGGAGTGGATGTCGACCAGATCGTTGCGGAGCTCTACGGGCTGCCGCCGAAGGAGTTCGTCGCGGCCCGTGACGTTCGCGTTGCCGAGGCCCGCCAGGCGAAAGACCCGGCTGCGGCACGCACGCTCGCCGCGCTGCGGCGCCCGACGACCGCGGCCTGGGCGTCGAACCTGTTCGTCCGCCAACGTCCGAAGGAAGTCGACCGGCTCCTCGCTCTCGGGCAAACGCTCCGAGAGGCTCACCGCATGCTGGATGCCGGCCAGTTCCGCGAGGCGAGCCGGCAGCAACATCAGATGATCGCCGCGCTGGCCCGGGAGACTGCCGGGCTGGCGAAAGCGGCTGGGCTGGCGCTGACCGAGCCGGTCCGGCACGAAGTCGAGCAGATCCTGCACAGCGTCCTGGCCGACCCCGCCATCGCAGACGAGTGGGCCGCCGGCCGGCTCACCAAGGCTCCCGAGGCCACGGTCGGCTTCACCGCTGTCGCCCCCGATACCGTGCCCGCTCACCCGGCAACCGCCTCCTCGGCGGAGAAACGCCCCGCCCGTCAGGACACCGCGCGTCAGGCGCAGTTGGATGCCGCCCGCACGGCCTCACAGGACGCGGTGTCCGAAGCCGGCCGCCGAGAGGAAGCGCTGGCCGAAGCGCAGCAGGCCCAGCAGGCTGCTGACGCCCGCCTCGAACAAGTGCAGGCGCGGGTGGCGGAGTTGGAGGAGCAGCTGCAGAAGGCTCGCAAGGACCAGCGCGAGGCCAGCGCCGCCGCAGGTCTGGCCCGGGACGCGGTCGGGGAGGCTCGCCGTGCCGCCACGAACGCCCGCCGCACCGCGGCCCGCGCATCTGCCAAACTGGCCAAGCTCGGCCAAACCGCGGACGCGAAACAGCGGCCAGAACCGAGCTGACAGCAACACGACGGCTCGCGGTCTACCGTCCGGGGCGAAGGAGGTCGCGGCGGTTGGTGACGAGCGCGCGCCGCCGTGTCCGGGTGGCCTGCTTCGCTTATCGACGAAGTGGGCTTCTGCGCCTATCCATACGGTTGAACCTCACTGCGGATACCGCCTGCATGACAACCGCAAGTCCCACCACTCCCACGGCGGTCCAGCGGCAGATGGCATGGCCCATGGATGCATGGTCCGGCGGGGCCAGCAGTCCTAGGATGCCGAGACCGAGCAGGGACACTCCAATCTCGTAGGCGCGGGCCGACGTCGCGTACCAGTGGCGCCAGACCTGCATGTCGGACGACTGCTGATAGACACGCTGTGGTGTTTCCCCTTCCTCCAGCTCGCCCTCCCATTCCTGGGTATCTGCCCGGCTGTAGAGGTATCGCCGGGCTCGTAGTGCGAGCTGGATTCCTGCGAGCAAGAAGACGGCAGCCGTCGTCAGTGCCAACATCGCCGGCCCCGGCCACCGGAACTGAGGCCCGTCCGCACCTGCCACGCCGATCGTCGCGATCGCAGCACCAGCAAGCAGCGGCGCGGCAACGAACTGCGTCGCCTCTGCGGCCGCCCGCATGCCATGCGGGCCAAGGCTCGCCCATCTCGGCACAAGATCGTCATCTGCCATGCGGTCCCCCTCTGGATGCTCCCGGTTCCTGTCCAATTACCCACGCGGCAGATGAGCGCACCGTATGCGGCAGACGGCGAACGCTGAGTCCTCGGACTGCTCCCGACAGCGCAGTGGAACGCGCTCCGCACTGCTGTTGCTGAGACGGTCGGTGGCAGGCCAGGCAGGACAATGGCCACTCCGACCCGTGATCAAGACCGAGAGAGCGGTGTCGGGGCGGATCAGGGCTCCGGCGGGAGAAAGCGAAGCTCACCACAGCGAGGGCCCTGGCCCCGGTGGCCATCCTTGTCGCCTCGCCAGTGCTGCTGATAGCCGGAGCGCCGATCTGTCGCCGATACCTCCGCTACATCTACCAGGACGCAGCCCCACTGATCCTGGACGAAAAGCAGGGTCGAATCAGCGTCCACTGGTTCGTGGTCACGAGCCCTCTCCTCGAATGGATCGGCTGGCCCACAGAGTCACTCGCTCGACTCATCTCACGCCGAGGTTAAACGACAAGCTAACTGTGGGCGCTGCGATCCTCCAAGGCTGCGCCGATCTGGTGTTCCAGGACTTTAAACACACTTCGACTGCGAAGCCGCGGTCGGGCGCACCTTCAAGGCCGTCTGCGACTCCGGCAAGCCCGTCGGTGTCAACGCCTTCGACCCGGCTGTCGTATCGGCCTACATCCAGGAGGGTGCCTCGTTCGTCCTCGTCGGCGCCGACGTCGCCATGCTCGCCCGAGGCTCCGAAACCCTGGCCGAGCAGTTCATCGACCCGTCCTTCTCGGGCCGTGCCGAGAAATGACGGAGCACCCCTTGTCTCTCCCCCCGCACCTCGACCGTCTCCAGGGCCAAGGCCGTCCCGTGGCCCGCCCCGCCGGCCGCCGCGCGAGGTCGAGGTCGTCGAAGTCAAGCCGCTGACCCCTCGTATGGTGGCGGTGGTGTTCGCTGGCGAGTCCCTCGCCGGCTTCGCCGAGCCTGCCCCCACGGCGCTCTTCGGGTTCCTGCTGGCCGTGCTGCTGGAACGCGACACCACCGTCAACCGGATCGTCCGGATCTTCTCCCTCATCCCGGTGCCGGTTCCGGGATGGCTGGCGGGCCGCGGCGGGCGTCCGGAGGGCTACTGCCACCGGCAGATGATCGACTCCCCGTGCGCTGACACAGAGATTTTGAGTGCCTGTTTGCGATCATCCGTGGACTGCCCGGTGCCGGGGACCGGTGGGGCTCCAGTCGTTGTTCGTGCTCGGCCTGCACCCTGGCCAACCACCGTGATCTGCTGCTGATGGCCGGGCGTCGGCCGCGGCTCGCCGAGCTGTGCGCGTTGGTCGAACGCGCCCAGGTCCGCGCGCTGAGGAAGGAGACGGACGGACCATTGATGTTCGCCAACGCGCTCGGGATGCGGGCATCGGCCAGTTGGAGGCGCTGAGTGAGTGGACGCAGCGCCTGGCCGGTCTGTTGCGGCTGGGCATGGGCCTGGAACAGGCGATGATCACCAGCCGTCAGGGGGCTCCGGACGAGCTCTCCGCGCAGATAATCAACCTGTCCGACCGACTGCGCCTGGGCTGGCGCCCGGATGCAGCGCTGCGTGCCTTCCGCCCGTCCCGTAAAAGAGGTCATCGCCGTGTATGAGGGTCCGTCAGTCCGCGATCTTGCCTCCGATCACCACGCTGTTCTGTCGTGGTCGGCCTGCTGACATCCCCGTTGCGGCTGCGTGTCCCTTGGCTGGAGTGAAGGAGGAAGGGGCAGGCGAGCGCACCCCGGTCCCCGGCCGCGGCCGGGGACCGGGGTGCGCTCGCCCTGATGCGCATGCCAGGGCTCCTAGGGAACGGATGTACGATCCCGCCTCATGGTGATGGACATGGGGCGGGGCGCTGTACAGGACGCCGTTGAGCTGGCCTACGAGCCGACTTCGGCGGACTTCAGGTCGGCCGTGCGGGCACGTTTCCGGGTCGGCCGGCTGGGCCGGCGCAGGCTGTTGGCGGCGGCCATGATCGTCGTCGGTATCGCCCTGAGTATCCCGAGCGGGATGTCCGGCCAGGCCCCGCTGGGCGTGCTGTACTGGTGCGCGGTCCTGGTCGTCGTGTCGCCCCGGCTGCAGGCCCGCAGGTTCACGGTGGTCGCGGAGCTGGACGGTGCGTGCCGGACGGCGGTGACGGACGACGGGGTGACGATCCGTACCGCGCACACCTCGCTGAGCCTGGAGTGGGCGGCCAGGCCCCTGTACCGGGAGACGCGGGAGGTGTTCGTCCTGTTCGGTGACGACGAGGACGCGAGCGGCATGGTCGTGCTGCCGAAGCACGGCCTGCGGGACGCTGCCGACGTCGCCCGGTTGCGGGAGATCCTCGACCGCAACCTCACCCGCGTCTGAGCACGTCGGTGTTGGCATCAGCTCCCGGCACTGGCACAGTCCGCGCAGAGACCCCTTGCCAATGGGACAGCCTGAGCCGCACAGCGTCGCGTAACGCGCCTGCAGCTAGGCCGCGAGGCGGAGCAGGGCGCGCAGCGCCTCCGCCACGGGCGGGGCGAAGGCGTTGAGGAGGTGCGGGTTGAGCTGGGTCGAAAAGGACAGCATCAGCTCGCCCTGGTCCTGGCCGTCCTCGCACAGGGCATGGTCCTCGATGAACAGAACGGTGTCCGGGCCCCAGGCCTTCCGTGGGGTTGTAGACGACCTTGCGATTCCCGGGCCGGGCCTGCTGCTGCTCCAACGCCGCGCGGACCACCGTCGCGCACGGACCATCAAAGAGGTCGGCGAGCCGGGCAACGCTCTGCGGCCCCACCGCAACGCGGAGTTCCGCCGACTCGACCGCGAGCGCCAGGTGAAGTGTCCCTTCCTCCCGCCCTCCCGTCCTCTCGTACGAGCGGGTGTCCCATGGCCGTGACGGTGTGCCAGCCACCGACGGGTGCGATCTTGTGGCGTCCGTCGGTGTCCGGGGCGGTGTTCGCGTAGTCGAGCGTGGCGGCCTTCACCTCTGCCTCGGCGTTCTCCTCGGGCGGCTGGCACTTTGGGCAGAACAGGCCGGCCAGGACGCCCTTGTCGAACTCTGTGTTCCAGCGGTCGGCGTCATCGGCGGCCTTCCACCAGGCGCGGGTGCAGCGGGAGCAGTGCCGCAGAGGCCGGATCTTGTTGCGTGCCATGGCGACCATCCTTGCGGCCCGGCGAGGGACCCGGGCCCGTTGCGGGGAACTGAGGAGTGGTCTTCGGGGGCCGCTCGTTGACGCCACCAGCACGCTCCGGTCGCCTTCCGGTAGCCGGTAAGTACCTGATGCTGTCGGGGGTCTTGCTTGCTTCTCAAGGCCGGGCCCGGGCGGTCCTCCATGTGTGATCTTGACGATTGGGGCGGGCATGGCCCGGTCTTCGGCGGGTACAGGACGGAGGCCGGCCGGGGAGGCGGCGGGACACCTGGGGAGGTCGACCGCTTCCTCCTCGTCCAATTCAGATCCGGCGTGTCACAGCAGGAGCCGGATTCGGTCCGAAGCCGTCAAACGCCGATGGCGGGTGTGGCCGCGGGCTAGCCTGTGGCCAACTGGCTGCCGCGACCGGGCAGTCGGTAGGCACCTCCGTTGCCCCGGTCCCCGGCCTCGGGTGCCGTATCGAGGCCGATGGTCGGTCCCGGGCCGTGGCGGGGAGCAAGGTCCTCCTGATGTCTTTGAGAACGATCGGTTCAGCCTGCGGGGTCGGCGGCGACGCGCCAGGACCGGGGCCGGGAATGTGCTGAGGCGATGCTCACGCTCGCCGCGATCACGCTCATGAACCGGCGGCTCACCCGGCCAGCCATCGGGCCCGACGCGGCGCGGCCCCGCCCGTAATCCGCACTTCAGATCGCCTGAAGTCAGTGCGCGTCGCAGCGCGCGCGGTCACGTGGGAGCGGACCTTTGCCGCTCCGCAGGGTTCACCTGCGGGCTTGTGGAAAAGCCCTGGTCAGGGTCGGCCGTCGTGAGAGGTGAAGACGTCCAGCAGTTCCCGCACGGGCACGTGTGCCTCTGCTGGATGGCGGAGGTTGCCGTCCAGGCACAGAATGTAGCGCGTGCGCCGTCCGTCGCGCTCGCGGCGCAGGTAGGCGGCCTGTTCGAGGTCGGTGAGGATGCTCTGGGCAGTGCGTTCGGTGATGTCACAGACCACGGCGATGTCACGGAGCCGGGCGGCGGGGTCGCGTGCGATGGCGAACAGCACCCGGGCGTGGTTGGTGAGGAAGTGCCACTGCCCGGCCTGGTCGGTCATGATCCGGACCGTCCCTTCAGCTCCGCCCAGGCGGATCAATACCCGAAAGAGATTTCTAGAAACGAGTCTCGCCTATACGGGTACGGTGGTGCTCCGGGGTAGGCGGGGTGGGCAACAGCGGTGCTTCGGAGGTGAGGTGGTTCCATGGACCTTGCTGGTCACAACGAGGGCCCAGAGCCGCTTGTCGACCGTCAGATCGCTGTCTGCGCCGCGTTCGAGGCCAGTGCCGAGATCGCCAAGGCCCGTGACATGGCCCGCGACTTCCTTGAATCCGTGCAAGCCGTGCACGGGCTGCCGGTGTCCGAGCGGGCGATGGACATGGTCCAACTGCTGGTGAGCGAGCTGGTCACCAACGCCCGCAAATACGCGCCCGGACCATGCCTGCTGGACCTGGAAATCAGCGAAGGCGCCGTACAGATCAGCGTGTGGGACAGCAGCACCGCGCTGCCGTCCATCCAGGCAGCCGACCCGGAACGCATCGGCCAGCATGGCCTGGAGATAGCCATGGCGGTCGCCCAGACCTTCTGTGTCCACCGCGAACCGGTGGGTGAACGGATCACTGCCTCCGTCACGCTCGCCGACGACCCCGGCGGCGATCCGGCTGGTCACCAGCCCACCTGACCGCGCCACACGAGACGTGTCCCGAGGCCGCAATCGCATCGACCACCGCGGCGGACGTGCCCTGCGGGCAGGTCCTTGGCCGGTGCTGAGGTGGCTAACGGACCTCTCGCCACACGCCTGCCACCACAGCAGCCGAAACAGTCGCCGCGGCAACGGGCGGCATCACGCGCTCCCGCACCGGCGTCCACCACGTCCAGCCTGCCGCAGGACGGCGCGCCGGAACGTTCCTGTCCTGGCAGGCCGCGGACTCGCGCCGCTGAACGCACCACACACAGTCATCCGCCTCATGCAGCGGGGAATCGAGCCAGTAAGCCCCCGCCAACTCGGCAATCCCTCTGCGGTCCTCGTGCGTCGCTTCCACGTCAAGGGCAACGACGTCCCGCCCTCAAGGGCACGCGCCGCCGGTCCACTGACACGCCGGGTTCAAACAGCGCAGGGCTTCAGGTAAGCGAGCCGGGGTGATGTGGCTACGTCGGCTGATCTTGCGTGACGGATCAGTGGCGGGGGGTGGTGAAGTCAGGGTTCCTCTCCTTCTGCAGGTCCCCCTCCTACGGTGAAGCACCTTCCGTTTGCTGCGCAGTGCACGCTGATGCCGGCCTCGTCAGCCGCGATCTCAGCCTCATATTGGGCCGCCTGCAGGCGGGCCTTGAGGTCGGCAGTCTGCTGACGGTTTCGTTCCTCGAGTTTAATGGCCTGCGCTTCGCTCACCTGTGCGCGGTGCCGCTGGTCCACGGCATCAACCATCGCGGTGACCGTCACCGCGAGCAGCACGGTGAGGGCCACGACCGCGAGCCGTAGCCGTCGTACATGGCGGCGCTCGCGGCGCTGCTCGTGGTCGGTGAGAGCCTGCGAGGCCTTCAGGAAGTCGGCGCCCAGAGTCCCGGCTGTTCCCGGGTGTTGTCCGGCGTGGTCTGCGGCGATGGCCAGGCGGGCGCCCCGGTAGAGGAGGTCGGGGTCGCGGTCGGCAGTGTCCCAGGTCTCGGCGGCATCGGTGAGCTGCTGGCGGATGCGTAGTCCGTCGCGGTCATCGTTGATCCACTGGCTGAGGCGGGGCCATGCCGCCGCCAGTGCTTCGTGGGCGATGGTGACTTCGTCGGCGTCGACGGTGAGCAGACGGGCGCGGGTGAAGGCATCGACGACGGCCCGAACGGCAGTGGGGTGGGGGCTGTGTTCGGTCAGGGGGGACAAAGCGATGCGGCGGCGGGTGGCCTGGCCGTCGTGTCCGAGGTGTACGAGGTGGAGCAGGACGTGCGGGACGGCGTGCGCGGCGTCCGGCGGGAGCGAGGCGTAGGCGCGTTCCGCACTGGCCTCGATGGCGCTGTGGATGCCGCCGGTTTGTCCGTAGCCCTCCACGGTCAGGGTGGTGCCGGTGCGCTGCTGCCAGGTGGCCCGCAGGGCGTGCGCGAGGAGGGGGAGGGCTTCGGCGCTGCAGTCCGTGATGCCGCCGGCCCGGTGCAGGCCCGCGTCCCGGAGGATGACTTCGCTCAGGCCGGGTTGAAGTTCCAGGCCGGCGCGGCGGGCTGGTTCGGTGATGGCGGCGCGCAGGTCGTCCTGGCTCAGCGGTCCGAGCGGCAGGTGACCGGTTGCCATGTGCGCGGCTAGGCCGGGGAGGGCTAGGCAGTGTCCGTAGTAGTCGGCCCGGATACCGAGGACGATCAGTGCCGCCGGGCCGGCGTCGCCGTGTTGGTGCCGTGCGGGTGCGGCCAGGGCGTGCAGTGCGGCCAGGAAGTCCTCACGCTCCTCGTCCTGGTCGCACAGCGTGAAGAGCTCCTCGAACTGATCGATGATCAGGATCGGGCGGCGGGAGCGCGGCGTTTCACCCTCGGTGTCGGGGAACAACGGCGCGGGCAGGGAGGTGGGTTGGTGGGGGAAGCGGTGGCGGCTGCGCAGCAGTGCGCCGAGGACTCGGTCGCCGTGGCGCAGGGCCTTGCGTGCCAGCTGTCGTGACACGCCCGTCGTCTGCTCGAGCGCACCGAGCAGCGCCTCCAGCGGGTGCCGGCCTGGGGTGAAGACCTGCACGGGCCAGTGGCAGGACCCTGGCGCGGGCAGCGCGCCACGCGCGAGTGCCGGCATGAGGCCGGCCTGCAGAAGAGAGGACTTGCCCGCTCCCGAGGGTGCGACGACCGCGGTCAGCCCGCCCTGCCGCAGCATCTGGTCCAGCCGGTCGACCAGTGCCGCAGTGGGCTGTTCACGGCCGAAGAACCAGTCCGCGTCGGCCGGCGCGAAGCTGGTCAAGCCCGGGTAGGGGCACACATCCGCCCGTAGTTCCAGGCCGTGCTGGACCAGACGGGTCAGCTCGCCCCCGGAGTCCAGGGCGCGGTCGCAGGCTCGGGCCACTTCGGCGGTGAGCGGCTTCTCCCCGGTCTCGATCTTGCTGAGGTAGCCCTTGGTGTAGCCGGCCTTTGTGGCCAGGGCATCCAGGGAAAGGGGCTTCGGCGTGTGCTGCGCGCGCAGTGCGCGCAGGCGTCGGCCCAACGACTGGGCTGAATCGGGGTGTTCCGCGCTGCGTGGGGTCGGCGGAACAGGTGCGGGCTGGTTCAACGGTGGTGCTCCTCATCGCCCGGGTTGTTGCGCCCGGGCCCCTGTACGGCTCAACGCGGCATGAGGCCAAGGGATGCGGCCGGGTCGAACGCGGTGCTGCTCGACCCGGCCGCGGGTGTCAGGCGCAGCCTCCGGGGATCCAGCCGAGGTAGTGGCGGTAGTAGTGAACGCTGGAGGCGTGGCCGATGCGGCCGTTGACGCCGGTGGCGTAGAAGCCGCCGCGGCCGTCGGCGATGCCGACGTGCCCGAACTGGCTGATGTTCCAGAAGACGAAGGCGCCCTTGGGCGGGGTACCGGTGGTGTGCTTGGGACCGGAGCGCTTCCAGTGGGCAATCGCGGAGGGGTACTTCGGGGCGCAGCCCCACGCGGTGCGTGCGGCCTTCTCACACCAGCCTTCGTACGCCCGGCTGCCCAGCCGGGCCCGGTACCAGGCGATCGCCCGGTCTGCGCCGCCGGGAACCACCCGCAGCGGCAGCACCGGAACGTGGGCGGGCAGAGCGTCGGGGGCGGTGGCGAGGGAGGCGTCGGCGACGTCGGCGTCGGTGAGCGGGCTGAAGGCCTCGAGGAAGACCTCGGGCGCCGGCTCTCCGGGCGCTTCGTCGGCTGCGCCCAGGCCGTCGTGGGCAGGGGTGAACTCGGTCATGGCATGCCTCCATACGGGTGGAAGGTCGGGGAAGGTGCGGGAACCCGAGGCCGCTGACCGGCCGTCCCGCTGACCACCACGCTGCCCGCCTCCCATGGCCTCGCGCACCGGTTTCCCGCACCACTCAGGCGACAGTGGCACGGGAAACGCCTACTGAGCAGGGAAAACAGCAGCCCAGTAGGGCATGCGGCGCACCGGTCGATGGCCAGTCGTGGCAGTCCCGGCACGCTCTCGGCGGCCGGATCGCATCGGGTCGGTTCAGCCGGCCTCGGGTAAGGCTTCGTCAACTGGCCGTCGCGGTAGGGGAGGACGCGGGGTGGGAATGGCGAGCCGGGGCAAGCGGCAGCGCAGCCGAGACAGAGCCGGGCAGTGGACGGCAGCCGACGCGGCGCGGGAGGCACAGCTACTGCGCGAGCTGGCGGAGCGGCACCTGACCGGTAATCAGCGGGTGCAGATGACGCTCGCCTCCAATCTCAACAACGTCCTGCACGAGCTGCACGCGGTGCTTCTGCACAGCGACCTCATGTGTTGAGCCCGTGGCAGCGTCGCGGAACGGCTCTACGGCAGGCTCAGATATTGATTCGTTCGCCGATTCGGGATCTTGTTAGCGCGCTGCGGTGACACACGGCAGCTTCAGCACTTCTGTTCCCGAGCACGTGGCCGAGGCGATCCGACAGCCACATCACGGAACTACAGCCCGCCGGCCTGAGGTCTTCGACCACGGACGAGAAGATCTGCGCCGCACGGGCTCAGCTCACCGGCGGGCCCGGCACGACAGGTCTGCCCGGCAACGAGTACCTCCGGGCCCTCAGGGGAGTGGGCTGGGTGGCTGATGGGGCCCGGCGATGTTTGCGGCGCAGAGGTCAATGGCCGTAGGGGCCCTGACGGCGCTCGCCTCTGAGGGTGTCGAACATCCACGGGTGTGCGTCGGGCAGCTCGCCGCAGACATCGCAGATGCCGGGACGAAGGAGCACCTCGAAGCAGTTGTGCGCGAAGCTGCCGGGGCCGCCGTAGTCCTCTTGTGCGGCTCTCAGACAGTCCGTGCCGCGCGTACACCGGCCGCAGCAGTCATGACCGAAGATCGTGGGGTTTACCTTCTTGCTGCACCCCATGTGGGTGCACATGTAGTAGCCGCCTGCATGGTTGGTCCACCGGCGGATAGGTGGTTCTGCGTCATCCTCGTCGACTAGGGCGGCCGAGGTCGCTCCGGTCCTCGTGGAGGTGAGGTAGCTGTGGACCACCGCGGCGGCGACGCCACCGATCACGATCACTGCCGCTTTGCCTGCGGGCCTGAGGCTGTTCCACCTGTCAGCGACGCGCCGACGCAGGGGTCTCCTCTCGTCGCTGCCTTCTGGCGGCAGGTCGGGAGGCTGGGGATTACCGCTGGGAGGGCGGGAAGGCGGATCGTCCGGCGCTGACATCTGAGGGGGCGTCCTCTCTGCTGGAAAACCGGCAGTTTAGAGGCGTGTCGGCGAATTTGCACCGTGGTGGTACCTGCCACAGATCGCGGGCCGTTCCATGGGTCAAGTGATGTCGGCGTCGGTGAGTTCGTCGCGGGTGAGGGTGACGCGGGTGGCCTTGCCGGCTTTGCTGGCGGTGGAAGGTGGCGTGGGGGATGCCGATCCGGGGCCCGCCGAGTGAAACGAGCCCTGCCCGACGCCGGCACCGTCAAGGCCGCCATCGACACCGTCTTCGACGAGGCGTCCGCCAGCGGAGGCAGGCCGACCGTCACCGCCATCGAGCGCCGCCTCGGCATCCCCCACGCCACCTTCCACCGCCACTACGCCGACCTGATCGACACCCACTTCCGGCCCCCCGGATCCCTGTGGCCCGCAACCAGACGCGCACGGACCGGCCGATGACCGACGAGCCCAAGGAGGAGAATCTCCGCCGGCTGCGGCAGGAGAACACCGACCTGCGCCGCACCCTCGCCCTGTACGAGGAGGCCATCCGGCAACTCACCCTCGAAAACCACGCCCTGCGCGGCGGCAGCAGCGTCATCCCCCTGCCCACCCGCAGCCGAACCTCGCACCATCACAGCCCTGACCTGGGCCCCGTCCTGGTCGCCCATCGCGCGAGGACCGGCGTCACCGCGGAGATGTGGCGGCGTGACCCTGGCACCCCCGATCGAGCCGATGCTCGCTGAAGCCCGGCGGCAGCTGCCCCCGGACGAGGCACTGCCACAGGACTGGGTCGCGGAACAGAAGCCGGACGGCTTCCGGGCCATCCTCTTCGCACGCCCCGGATTCGTCATGCTCCAGTCCCGCCAGGGCGCGGACCTTACCGGCGCCTTCCCTGACATTGCCGCTGCGGCCACCGAGCCGGGTGAGGCGCTCGTGCTGGACGGCGAGCTCGTGGTGCCACACGAGGGGCGGCTGCACTTCGAAGAGTTGCAGCGCCGTGCTCGACGCCGAGGCCGCGGCGCCGTCCAGGCGGCGGCCGAGCGCCCCGCCTACCTGATCGTTTTCGACGTCCTGGAAGCCGGAGGCACCGAGTTGCTCGCCCGGCCGTATCGCGAGCGGCGCGCGATCTTGGAGGACCTCTTCGCCCGCGAGGTGCTCGCCGCACCGTTCACGCTGTGCCCTGCCACCGGCGACCGGGCGGCCGCGCTGGATTGGCTGGACCCGGCCTGGGGCACGGTCGGCATCGAGGGCGTCTTGATCAAGGGCGGCGGGGAGCCGTACCTGCCGGGCAGGCGTGCCTGGATCAAGGTCCGCTCCCGTACCACCTCCGAAGCACTGGTCGGCGGGATCACCGGGACGCTCTCCTCGCCGGCCACGCTGCTGCTGGCCCGCTATGACGCCGTCGGAGACCTGCGGTTGCTCGCCCGCACCACACCCCTGTCCACCGCCCAACGGCGCGACCTCGCCCGGCCCCGACCACCCCTGGCACAAACGACGCTTCTCCGCTGGCTGGGACGCCGGCGAACTGGAATACCGCCCCGTGCGGCCTGACCTGGTGGCGGAGTTCCAGGCCGACACCGCGATCGATGCGGGGCTCTACTGTCACCCCGTCCGGTTCCTGCGGTTGCGCGACGACCTAACGCCGGGCCAGGTACTGCCCTTCACGCCCTGATGGGCGGGGGCCGAGTGGCGCGGAAGCCAGTGCCGCCCGTGACTGGGGGGGCAGACCCGGGAAGTCAGCGCGTGCGGGCTGTGCCCTCCGAAAGCCGGTCGGTGCCTTCCTGTTCCCTGGGGGGAGCGGGAGGCGGGGCTGTGGTTCCTCGGGGGATGAGGTGGGTGGGCAGGACGATGTGCCGGCCGTGGTCGGACTCCGGGTCGTTGATGAGTTCCAGGGCCAGATGGGCGGCAGCGCGGCCCAGGTCGGACGGCGACTGGGCGACGGTGGACAGGTCGAGCCATTCGGCCATCAGCTGGTCGTCGAAGCCGAGGACGGAGATGCGCTGGGGGACGTCGATCTGGACGGTGCGCAGGGTGGAGATGACGGAGGCGGCGAGTTCGTCCTGTTCGGCGAAGATCGCTGTGGGGGGTTCGCGCAGGCTGAGCAGGTTGCCGACGGCCTGAGTCGTGCCGCGTTTGTCGCGGGGCGGGGTGGTGACGACGAGGTCGTCGTCCAGTGGTATGCCCGCCTCGGTGAGTGCCTGCCGGTAGCCGACGAGGCGCTCGCGGGAGCTGAAGCTGAAGCCGCGGGCGTTGACGGTGTGGGCGAAGGCGATGCGGCGGTGGCCGAGGTTGATCAGGTGGCGGGTGGCCTTGCAGGCGGCGGCGACGTCGTCGACGTAGACGCTGGGGCGGCCTTCGACGTGCTGGCTGATGTAGATGACCGGCATGGCGAGGTCGTCGAGGCGAGCGGTCTCCTCCTTGGTGAGGTCGAAGCAGAACACCAGGAGGGCGTCGGCGTTGCGCCGGGCGGGCAGGCGGTCGAAGAACTCGGCCCGCTCGGCCAGGTCGGGGACCACGTAGACGGTCATCTCCATGCCCGCCTCCCGCAGCAGCGGGCCCAGGCTGGACAGTGCCGCCCCCATGAACCAGGAGTCGAGTGTGGGCACGAGCACTGCCATGACGCCGGTGCGGCCGGTGACCAGGCTGGATGCCTGGCGGGAGACGGCGAAGTTCAGCTCGCGGGCGGCCTGCTCGACTCGGGCCCGGACGTCGGGCGAGACCGAGGTCAGGCCGCGCATCGTGCGCGAGACGGTCGACGGGGAAACCCCCGCCCGTTCGGCTACGTCGGCCAGGGTCGGGTGCCGCTGAGCTGGTGACATGAGCGGAAGTTAGCACAGTTCGAGCCTCCAGCGGGAGGCTTTGTGACAGCGCTGTCTCGCCCTTTTCAAGGGTGCGGTGACCGGTTTCATCATATATAGGCACGAGATTTGCCCGCTAACGCATCCGTGCTACTGCGACGTTACGCATTGACTTCCGGCGAGTGCACTTCTACCGTGCAAGCGTTGTCACAACGGAGTCGAAGTCGGCGCCGTGGATTCAACATTCGCGGCTTTGACCTGCTCTTTTGATCTACAAGACGCTATGACAGCACAGTCTCGTATCAGAGCCGTCACATCGTCATCTCGGTAGCTGCTCCCTACAGGGCGCCCTCGCCGAGACTTCGGTTCCGCACGTCCAGGAGAGACAGTGAACGCCAGAACCAGCAGAGTCCTTCAGTGTTCGGCCGTGCTTGTCGCCGCCGGGCTTGTCCTGACCGCCTGCGGCTCCTCCGATGACAGCAGTTCGTCGGGGGCGCCGAAGAGCGCGTCGTTCTCGGGCCGTGGCCCGATCACGTTCGCGGCCGCCAAGGACAGCTCCGGCGTCGTCCAGAAGGTGATCGACGGCTGGAACAAGCAGCACCCGAAGGAGAAGGTCACCTTCGTCCAGCTGCCGTCGGACGTGAACCAGCAGCGTCAGCAGATGATCCAGAACGCCGAGACGAAGTCCGACGCCTACACGGTGCTCTCCCTGGATGCGGTGTGGACCTCGGAGTTCGCCGCCCACCAGTGGATCGACCAGCTGCCCGCCGGGCAGTTCCCGCTGGACAAGATGCTCAAGCCGGTGGTGGAGACGACCAAGTACCGCGACCACCTGTACGCGGTCCCGCAGTCCTCCGACGGAGGCATGCTGTACTACCGCTCCGACCTGCTGAAGAAGGCCGGCGTCAGCGCCGCGCCGACCACGTGGGCGGACATGCAGGCGGCCTGCGCCAAGGTCGAGAAGCTGCCCGAGGCCAAGGGCATGTCCTGCTACGCCGGCCAGTTCCAGAAGTACGAGGGCCTCACCGTCAACTTCTCCGAGGCCGTGAACTCCGCCGGCGGCGTCGTCACCGACGCGGGCGGCAAGCCGGACGTCGACACACCCGCGGCGAAGAAGGGCCTGGACTTCCTGGTCGACTCCTTCAAGGACGGCACCATCCCCAAGGAGGCCATCACCTACCAGGAGGAAGAAGGCCGCCAGGCGTTCCAGTCCGGCAAGCTGATCTTCCTGCGCAACTGGCCGTACGTGTACTCGCTGGCCGAGAAGAGCAAGGTCGCGGGCAAGTTCGCGGTCGCGCCGCTGCCCGGCCTGACCGGAGCCGGCTCCTCCACCCTGGGCGGCCACAATGTGGCCCTGTCCTCCTTCGCCAAGAACAAGGCCACGGCGCTGGACTTCATCAAGTACTTCACCAACCACGACAGCGCGACCACGTTCCTCAAGGAGGGCTCAGCCGCTCCGCCGTACGCGGACCTGTACGACGACCAGGCGCTGGCCAAGCAGTACCCGTACCTGCCGGTGCTGAAGAAGTCGATCCTGAACGCCGTGCCGCGCCCGAGGGTGGTCCAGTACGGCGACGTGTCCTCGGCGATCCAGCAGGAGGCGTACGCGGCCCTGAACGGCGACAAGTCCAGCACGCAGGCGCTGAAAGACCTGCAGGAAGCCCTGCAGAAGCTCTCGGCGCAGTGAGAAGGAGGCTCGTGGTGGCCACTCGGACCCCACCTGAGACGGCCGCGGACCGGCCGCCCGGACCGGCATCAGGCCGGGCCGGGCGGCCCCCCGCGCCGGAGAAAGCCCGGCGCGGCCGGAAGTCGGCCACAGCGGGTACCGGCCGGATGGCGGCCCTGCTGGTGTCCCCGACCCTGCTCGTGCTCACCGTCGTCGTGCTGTATCCGACGATCATGGCGCTGAGGGAATCGCTGTACGGGACCAAGGGTCTGGACCCGAAGACCGGCTTCATCAGCGACACCGAGCCGTTCGTCGGGCTGCAGAACTACACCGACATCTTCGGCGAGGCCGGAGCGCGATTCTGGAACGCTTTTTGGAACACCACCTTCTTCACCGTCGTCACCGTGGGGCTGGAGACGGTGATCGGTGTCGCGATGGCACTGATCATGCACAAGGCGTTCAGCGGGCGGGCCCTGATCCGTGCGAGCATCCTGATTCCCTGGGCCGTGCCCACGGCCATCTCCGGCCTGCTGTGGCGGTGGATCTTCAACAGTGACGGTATCGCCAACGCCCTGATCGGGCACCAGGTCCTGTGGACCACCGAGGGCTTCCACGCCAAGGTCGCCGTCATCATCGCCGAGGTGTGGAAGACCGCCCCCTTCATCGGGCTGCTGGTCCTGGCCGGCCTGCAGGTCATCCCGAGGGAGGTCTACGAGGCGGCCCGCATGGACGGGGCGAGCCCGGTGCGCCAGTTCTGGCACATCACCTTGCCGCTGGTGAAGCCCGCTCTGCTGGTGGCTGTGCTGTTCCGCTGTCTGGACGCGCTGCGGATGTTCGACCTGCCCTACCTCCTCGTCGGCGCGCAGAAGAGTTCGGTGGAGACCTTGTCGATGCTCGCGCAGAACGAGGCGTCCAACGTCCGCTTCGGGCCGGCCGCTGCCTATGCGGTGGTGCTCTTCGTCTACGTCCTTCTCATCGTGCTCGGTTTCGTGCGGCTGCTGGGCGCGGACGTCGTCGGCGACGCGGGCGGTACGGGCAGGAAGAAGCGCCGATGGGCCTCGAAGGGGAACCGTGTGGAGGTGCCGGCATGACCGCGACCGTGAAATGGCGAACCTGGCTGCTCTACCTGGGAGTTGCCGCGGTGGTGGCCTACTGCCTGGCACCCTTCTACTGGATGCTGGTCTCCAGCCTGCGCCGCACCTCGGACATCTTCGACACCTCGCTGCTGCCCGCCCCGGTGTCGTTCGAGAACTACCGTGCGGTCTTCAGCCCCTCCCAGGGCTTCGGCCGCGCCCTGCTCAACAGCCTGATCGTCTCCGGCACGACCACCGTCCTGGCGCTGCTGCTGGCCACGTTCACCGCCTACGCGATGGCCCGGCTGGAGTTCCGCTTCAAGCGGCTGATCCTCACCCTGATCATCGCGACCTCGATGTTCCCGGTCGTGTCGATCCTGGTCCCGCTGCTGAAGCTGTTCACCGACATCGGCTGGATCAACACCTACCAGGCGATGATTGTGCCCAGCATGTCGTTCGTGCTGCCGCTGGCGGTGTGGAATCTGACCACGTTCTTCCGGCAGATGCCCGACGAACTGGAGCAGGCGGCGATGATCGACGGCTGCACCCGCGGCCAGGCGTTCCGCAAGATCATCATCCCGCTCGCTGCACCCGGCATCTTCACCACCGCGATCATCATCTTCATCGCCGCCTGGAACGAGTTCCTCATCGCCCTGTCGATGACGAACCGGCCCAGCATCCAGACCGCGCCGGTCGCCATCTCCAAGTTCGCCGGCGCCAGCCAGTTCGACACCCCGTTCGGCAGCCAGATGGCCGCAGGCGTCCTGGTCACCATCCCACTGGTGATCATGGTGCTGCTCTTCCAGCGCCGCATCGTCGCCGGACTCACCGCGGGCGCGGCCAAGTAACCGCCGGCCGCTGCACCGCACCTTCCCCCACTATCGAAGGACTCTCAGCACCATGTCCTCCACCACGCCCTCGCCCTGGTGGCGCAGTGCCGTCATCTACCAGGTCTACATCCGCAGCTTCGCCGACGGCGACGGCGACGGCATCGGCGACATCGCCGGCCTGCGCTCCCGCCTGCCCTACCTCAAGTCGCTCGGCGTGGACGCCCTGTGGATCAACCCCTGGTACAAGTCCCCGATGGCGGACGGCGGCTACGACGTGGCCGACTTCCGCGCCATCGATCCGCTGTTCGGCACGGTCGCCGACGCCGAGCAGCTCATCGCCGAGGCCCACGAGCACGGGATCCGCATCATCCCCGACATCGTGCCCAACCACACCTCCGACGAACACGCCTGGTTCCAGGCCGCGCTGGACGCCGGCCCCGGAAGCCCGGAACGCGCGCGTTACATTTTCCGGCCCGGCCGCGGCCCCGACGGTATCCAGCCGCCCAACAACTGGGTCTCCTGCTTCGGCGGACCGGCCTGGACCCGCATTCCCGACGGCGAGTGGTACCTGCACCTGTACGCCCCCGAACAGCCCGACCTCAACTGGCAACACCCCGACATCCACGCCGAGTTCGAGTCGATCCTGCGCTTCTGGTTCGACCGGGGCGTCGACGGCTTCCGTATCGACGTCGCCCACGGGCTCGCCAAGGACCCCGAACTGCCCGACCTGACACGTGAACAGATCGTGCACCCGCACTGGGACCGCGACGAGGTCCACGACATCTACCGCACCTGGCGTCAGGTCGCCGACGAGTTCCCCGGCGAGCGGGCCTTCGTCGCCGAAGCCTGGGCCGACACCCCCGAACGCCTCGCCGCCTACGTCCGACCCGGCGGCCTGCACACCGCCTTCAACTTCGACTTCCTCATGGCCAGCTGGGACCCCAAGGACCTCCGTACGGTCATCGACGACTCCCTCGCCATGCTCAGCGGCGTCGGCGCCCCGGCCACCTGGGTGCTCTCCAACCACGACGTCATGCGCCACACCAGCCGCTACGCCCGCCGGACCGTCGCACGCTGGGTGCCCAACGAGCGATACCAGCCGGAGGGCCCCGTCGACCTCGAATTGGGCACCCGTCGAGCCCGCGCTGCCGCCCTGCTGATGCTCGCCCTGCCCGGCGGCGCCTACATCTACCAGGGCGACGAACTCGGCCTGCCCGAGGTCGAGGACCTTCCCGTGGACGTCCTTGAGGACCCCATCTGGGAACGCTCCGGCCACACCGACCGCGGCCGCGACGGCTGCCGCGTCCCGATCCCCTGGTCCGGGCAGGCGTCGCCGTTCGGCTTCAGCCCCGACGACGCCTACGCCGGACCCTGGCTGCCCCAGCCCACCGACTGGGGCCGGCGCAGCGTGGAGGCGCAGACCGGCGACGAAACCTCGATGCTGGAGCTGTACCGCAGCGCCCTGCGCTTTCGCCGCGACCACCCCGCCCTCGGCGACGGCACCATGACCTGGCAAGACGCCCCCGCAGGCGTCCTCGCCCTCCGCCGCGAACCCGGCTTCCTCTGCGTCGTCAACCTCTCCGATGAGGCGTACCAGCTGCCCGACCACACCGCGATCCTGCTGGCCAGCGGCCCGGTAGCGGACGGACGGGTGGAACCCGAACACGCGGTCTGGCTCGCCGTATAGCGGCCCGCAATCGCGGCCACGGCCCTTCGAACCGCCAGGGCCTGTCCGGTGTCACTCCCCGCTGACCGGACAGGCCCTGGCCCCACCCTCGGCACGGCGGGCGCCGTCGCGCCAATACCATCGCGAGAGGCTCCGCTCCTTTGGACATCACCACCACGTCCCAGACCTCCGATCCCGTGGCTGTAGGACCCGGTGTGGTGCAGGGCCTGCAGCCCTTCGTGCACGACGCTGTCGTCTCGGTGTGCGCACCGAGCCTCGTGGTCTCACACCCGGACGGGCAGCTCGACGGCGGGGCGGACGGCTTCTACCACGGTGACACCAGGGCGCTGGCCCGGCTGACCGTGGCCGTGGAGTCAAGCACCCTCGCTCCGGTCTCGGGCGGGTTGGAGGGGGCGGACCAGGCGGGCTTCCGGGCGGTCGTGCGGGGCCTGGGCGAGGTGACGGCGGACCCGGTGGTCGCCCTGCACCGGCGCCGTACCGTCTCCTCCGGCCGCCTGGAGGAGACCTTCGAAGTCACCAACCACAGCACCCAGCACGTCGGCTTCCGGCTCACCGTGCGAGCATCCACCGACCTCGCCCCGATCGAGCAGGTGAAGTCCGGCCGCCTCCTGGCCGACGTACCAGCCGAAGCGCAGGCCGAGGCGGGCGCGCTGTTCTGGTCTCACGGCGGGCTCGCGGTCCGCCTGCTCAGCACCCCGGCACCGGATGAGCTGGACGCGCCAGCCGGGCAGCTGTCGTACGAGATCCAACTTGCACCCGGCCAGTCGCGGAGCGCGCGCCTGTCCGCCACGGCCACGCACGACAACGGAGACCATTTCCCGGCCGCGCCCGCGAACCAAGTGCCCTGGAGCACTCCCGTACTGCGCAGCGCGGATCGGCGCTTCGACCGATGGCTGGCGCAGTCGGTCGCCGACCTGGAGCGGCTGCGCCTGACGGACCCGCAGTCGCCGCAGACGGGCTGGCCGGACCAGTTCCTGGCAGCCGGCGCCCCCTGGTACCTGACCCTCTTCGGCCGCGACGCGATCTGGGCCGCCCGCATGCTCCTCCCGCTCGGCACCGATCTCGCTGCCGGCACCTTGCGCACCCTGGCCCGCCGCCAGGGCACCGTCACCGACCCGACCGCGGAGGAACAACCAGGGAAGATCCTTCACGAAGTGCGTCGCGGCGCCCTGCAGATCGCGGACCGGCTCACCCTCCCACCCATCTACTACGGCACGGTCGACGCCACCCCCCTGTGGATCACCCTCCTCTACGACGCCTGGCGCTGGGGCCTGGACGCCCAGGAAGTCGAACGGCTCCTGCCGCACGCGGAATCGGCACTCGCCTGGATGCGTGACCAGACGCTAGCCGACACCAACGGCTTCCTCACGTACGTCGACCACACCGGCCGGGGCCTGGTCAACCAGGGCTGGAAAGACTCCGACGACGCCATCCGCCACCGCGACGGACACTCCGCCACAGCGCCGATCGCGCTGTGCGAGGTCCAGGCGTACGCCTACGAGGCCGCACTCGGCGGAGCAGCTCTGCTGCGCGCGTTCGGCCGCCCGGGGGCCGATGAGTGGGAGACATGGGCCGAGCGGCTCGCGGACCGCTTCCGCGACCACTTCTGGGTGACAGACGGACACGGCCCCTACCCGGCCGTCGCGCTCGACGGCGACGGCCGGCCGGTCGAATCGGTCACCTCCGGCTTCGGCCACCTCCTCGGCACCGGACTGCTCAACACCGAGGAAAGCGCACTGCTCGCGGCACGCATCGCCGGACCCGACCTCGACGCAGGCCACGGCCTGCGCACCCTGAGCAGCAACGCGGTGGGCTTCAACCCCTACGGCTACCACGTCGGCTCGATCTGGCCGCACGACACGGCGATCGCCGTACACGGCCTGGTCAAGGCCGGATTCCCAGGCGCCGCCGCCTCACTGGCAGCGGGCCTGCTGACCGCGTCAACGGCCTTCGACGCCCGCCTCCCCGAACTCTTCGCCGGCCACGGCAGCCAGCAGAGCCCATACCCCGCCCCCTACCCGGCGTCCTGCCGACCACAGGCATGGGCGGCCGCCTCGGCGATCCTGGTACTCCAAGCAGCCCTGGGCCTGGACGCAGACGTCCCCGGCGGCACGGTTTCCATCGCACCCAACTTCGCCTCGACGTACGCACCGCTCACGGTGAAAGGACTCCACGTCGGCGGAGACCAGGTGGACGTCACGGTCACAGCGGACGGAACGGTAGACATCAACGCTCCGGAAAAGCTGACAGTGATCACACCCTGAAGCCGCGCCGCCAGGCCATCCCTCAGCGCCCAACCACGCTGCGAGATCGCGAACGACAGCGGAAGCCGTGGGACAGCGGACAAGAACAAACGGGCGTGGATCCTCTCCGGGGAGCCTTTGGCCTGCGTGGTTGCTGAGCGGGTGCTGGTTGCTCGATCGTCGTGATGTCGACTGGTCGGGATTCAAGGGTGGTGGCGATGGTCTCGTGGCAAGAGGAGGGGCAGCAGGGTGGGGCCGATTTGTACGTCGGAGCTTGCGTTCAGCCCGCCGCCGAAGGATCCGTCGTGGTGGAGTTCGACCTGTGCGCGGTCGCTGAAGGCGGTGTAGGGGCGGCTGGGTGTGAAGATGGAGCGGCGCAGCCCCACCACGGGGTACGGGCTCGACACGTGCCGGCGCAGCAGGCTCTGACTGCGGCCGGGGAGGGCGTCGAGGATCTCAGCCATGACCGGATCGGCGACCGACGGATTGACCGTCGGGGCCAATTCGACGGGCGCCGGCACGGTGGGGACCGCCGTCACGACGACCCACACTCGGCGCGGATCCTGTTGGAGGGACCGGTGGCGCAGTTCGTCGTACAACCGGTGCAGGTGGGCCTGTGCGCCCTGGCGGAGGGCGAACCGTCGCCCGTATGCCGCCTCGAGCTCGGATTCACCGAGCCACGGCGTGTCCGTGCCGACCCTTTTCGGGTACCGCATGACCTCCTTGTCCACGACCACCAAGTGCGGGGCCTCCGGACTGCGGGGAACCTCGACGACGACGGGCGAGCGGCCGGGAGCCGCTGCTTGCGCGGAGCCTCCAGATCAGCCCGCAGCCAGGCGTCGACCGTCTTCTTGTACGGCTCCATCCGAGGCGAAGTCCGCACCGGCCGACGGCGCGGGGTGGGCGCCGGCGAGGACAAAGCCTCGCGTACCAGCCGGCGGTGAACGCCGTACTTCTTCGACAGAGCCCGGATCGACATCTGCCGCTGCCAACTGTCCCGCCGGATCCGGTCGAACAGCTCTTGGTTGGACAAAGACATCCACAGCACCGCCCCTGACGGAGACCACAGGAACCGTCTCACCGCAAGAGCCGAGGTGGGGTCACTTCGTCCCGTCACCACCCCTCAATGCACCCGCAGGCCCGATCAACTGGGGCCGCTGGACAACGTCACAGCCACGCTCGACCTTTGGGCCGTTTCCGGGGCGGCGCTGGCGGGTGTGGGTCTCGGACTCCTCGACGGTGGCCTCACGGACCTACCCCCGCGTGAGCGGCCGGCGGACCCCCATGGGCGCGTTCCGGGAGGCCGGGATCGAGGTCGTCACCCTCGACGGCCTGGACGTCTCCGAGGGCATCGACACCTACCACCTTGCGGAGAACTACGGGATCTCGGGCAGACCAGGACGCCCGAGGGCCGACCGATGCCGATGATCACGCTGTTCCCGGAGACCGGCGGCGCGGGGCTCGAGGACCTGGAGCGCCGAACCGCGTGGGAGCACTGGGGCCTGTATGGGGTGCCGGGCACCGACCCGAACCGGCGGCTGAGGGCGAGGATCGCCGACCGCTCGCTGGCAGGCCTGGTGCACGTAGGCCCGGACGGAGCGGACGCCATCGAGCTGTGGCGGGCCGCGGAGTCCGTGAGCCTGCCGGAAGACTGGTGGGACTTGCTCGACCAGGTGCAGCACCTCCTGGTCGTCGGCCCGGTCAAGGAGCCCGATCAGCGGGCGCTGCAGGACGCCGGCGACCCGCTGCCGCCAGGGTCGGCCGTGGAGTAGCGACGGTGGTGTCGCGGGATCTCGGCTCCGGTGCTGACGGCCTCCATGAAGCTGGTCATGGGTCTGCTGCGGTGCTCGACGGCTGCACGGACCTTGCGGTGGGCGGCGTTGTCGTCCTCCTCGCCCGGCAGCAGGGGCCGAGTACGCGCAGCTCGTTGTGGAGTTCAACGCCGAACGGGACACCGAGTACGCCGAGGTCGTCGAACGCGCCCCCGACCTCCTGGCCGAGCTGGAGAAGGAAACCGCCAACAACAACGCCGCCTATGCGGAGGTCGAGGAGTCCGAGGCGGACCTGGAACGGTTCGACAGATGGCTCGCCAAGATCGCCGCCCGCGACTACTTCGACGCTCCCGGGGGTACCGCGGCGCGCGAGGCAGTGGAGCAGTGCTGTACGGCACTCGCCGCGTTCGAGGACGTAGCGATCGCCGCGCAGGCCGGCACACCACCATGCGCAAGGTTGGCGCCGCTCCGCCCTCCCGGCTGCGTGCTGTCGACTAGCTGGGAGCATCACATGTGGTGGGACGTACTCATCGCGATCGGCGTCGGCCTGCTCGCCACCTGGCTCGGCCTCCTCATCGCCCTCCTGCTCGTCCGCCCCAAGGGCACCCTGACGGCCGAGGCGGTGCGCCTCCTGGGACCTTCCTCGGCTGCTGCGGCGGCTGGCTGCCGACCGGAGCCTTCCCCGGGGCGTACGGGTCCGCCTCGCACTGCTCATGGCCTATCTGGCCCTGCCCATCGACCTCATCCCCGACTTCCTGCCCGTCATCGGCTACGCCGACGACGCCATCATCGTCGCCTTCACTCTCCGCTCCGTCGTCCGCCGGGCCGGCACCGACGCGGTCCGTGCTCACTGGCCCGGCACCCACGACGGCTTCGCCGCCCTTGCCCGTCTAACCGGGCTGCCCGGCGCGGCTGACGCCCCCGACGCCGACTAGCGCCTGCCGGCCACGTCCCCCGCTTGTGACACTCAACTCCCAGGCGAAACACGCGTATTCGGAAAATGCTGGTCATGGCCGGGTCAGGATTGCGCAGGTCACCGGGTGTTCACGCTGCGGGTCTACTCGCATAGAAGCCGGTGGTGGTGTCATGCCGTCAGGCACCCGGGCCCCACTGCCCGGGCTGAGTTCTGGGGAGAACCTGCATGCGTCGTTTCACCGCCACCACCGGCGCGCTGGCCATTGCGGCCGCGGGCCTGATCGCGGCTTCGGCCGGTACCGCGCAGGCGTCGGCCTGCTCAACCGCCCGGCTGCCGCTGCCGGATGCCTCGTGCACCCCGGGCGCCTACAACCCGGACGTCACCCAGTCGAACATCGACAGCACCATCTGCGTGTCCGGCTGGACGGCCACCGTCCGCCCCCCGACGTCGTACACCAACCCCCTCAAGGCCCAGGGCATCATCGACTACGGCTACGCCGACACCAGCCTGGCCGACTACGAAGAGGACCACCTCGTCCCCCTCGAACTCGGTGGCGCGCCTCGTGCCACGGGGAATCTGTGGCCCGAGCCCTACTCCGGCTCCCAGACCGCACACTCCAAGGACGGCGTGGAGACGAAGCTGAAGAACGCCGTCTGCGCGGGCACCATCACCCTGTCTGCGGCCCGCAGCGCGATCAAGACCAACTGGACCACGGCCTTGCAGGTCACCGGGATCGGCTGACGCCGCTCCGGCGCCGGGTCCTCCGAGCGATAGCCGGGTTGTCTGTCCCGGTCCTCGTGGCGGCAGGCCGCGAACCGAGCCGGCGGCCCGGCACTTGTCTGCATGTCGTGGCAGCGGAGCAGCCCTCAGGGCCTGCCCGCTGTCTGGGCGCGCGGGCCGCTGGCACGGCGGGCGCCGAACTCTTCTCCACCCGAGCGCGGCCCGGGTGTCCGCGCGGCGGCAGGGCGGAGGTGGATGTGGGCGTCAAGGCCGGTGCCGGGGGCGGGGTGGAGGGTGATGGTGCCGCCGGAGGCGTGGATGAGGTGGCGGACGATGGGCAGGCCGAGGCCGGTGCCGTCGTGGTGGGCGTCGGAGGAGCGCCAGAACCGGTCGAAAGCGCGCTCACGGTCGGCCGCGTTCATGCCCGGCCCCTGGTCGACGACATGAAGTTCGGCGCCGGGGACGCGCTGCAGGGTGATCGTGGTGCTGGGCGGGGAGACCCGCAGGGCATTGGCCAGCAGGTTGTCGATGATCTGCTCCAGAGCTCCCGGGATCGCCCACACGGAGCCGACGGGCGGGCCGGTGATGTCGAGGGCCACGTATTGTTCGGCCGCCAGCGACTCCCACATCGCCACCCGGTCGGCGAGCACCGTGTCCAGGTCGACAGGCTCGGGGGTGGTGGCGGCATTCTCCAGGCGGGCCAGGGCGAGGAGGCCCTGCACCATCCGACCAAGCCGTTCGACCTCGCCGACGGCCTCCTCCAGACTGCCGTGCGCCCGCGGGTCGAGGTAGGGCTCGAAGTTCTCCAGACGCAGCCGCAATCCGGTGAGCGGGGTCTTGAGCTGGTGGGAGGCTTCCGAGGCGAATGCCTGCTGGGCCTTGAGGAGATGCTGGAGCCGGGTCGCGGTATGCGTGAACGAGTTGGCGAGGCGGCGTAGTTCGGGCGGCCCGGCGCTGGCATCCGGCGGAGTCGTGAGCTGTCCCTCGGCGAGCTGCGCGGTCGCCGCCTCCAAAGTCCGCAGCGGCCGGGTGATCCACCGGGCCAGGCTGAACGCGATCAGGGCGACCGCGGCAAGCACGCAGGCACCGGCCAGCGCGAGAGCGCCCCAGATCTGATGCACCCGGGTGCTGACCTGGTCCAGGGGATAGGTCAAGCGCAGGGTGCCGCGGATGGTCGTACCGGATGAGCCGGGCATGGTCGCCGACAGCACATCACGGCCGGCGCTGTCGGTGGTGGTCGTGACGGTCGGCTGGTTGGCCAGGGCACGGGCGATGTCCGGCTGCGCGGACAGGCTGATGCCGGTGCGGGCGGCTGGGGCGGAGTCGGCCAGGACGATGCCCTGCTTGTCGGTGACGACGACATGGCCACCGGTGCGGGTGGCGTAGTCGCTGACCACATCCGGCAGCGCGGCGAGCTGACCCTTCTCGATGTTCTCCTCGGCGACCTCGGCAAGCATGGACGCATCGCGCTCCACGTCCTGGGAGGCACGCGCGGTCTCGCCGCGGGCGTAGATGTAGCCGAGCGGGATCTCCAGGCCGGCCAGCACCAGCACGGCCAGGGCGAGATAGCTGAGCAGCAGGCGCCGGGTCATCCAGCGGCCTCCACAGCAGGGTGCTCGCAGGGCACCGTGAGGCGGAAGCCGACGCCACGGGCGGTGGTGATCCAGCCCGGGTCGCCCAGCTTGCGGCGCAGCGCGGCCACGTGCGCGTCAAGGGTCTTGGTGGGGCCGAAGAAGTGCGGATCCCACACCGTGTCCATGATTTGCTGACGGGAGCACACGGTCCCGGGATCATCGGCGAGGAACGCGAGCAGGTCGAACTCACGCGGGGTCAGCGCGACGTGGCGGCCGTCGAGGTGGACCTCGCGGGTGCGGCGGCTGACAACCAGCGGGCCCAACTGCGCTTCGGGGGCCGACTGGTGCGGTCCGGGTGCTTGCGCAGGCTCGGTCGGCAGGTAGGCGGGGGCGCCGGAGCGGCGGGTGACGGCGCGTATGCGGGCGATCAGTTCTCGTACGCCGAAGGGTTTGGCGAGGTAGTCGTCTGCGCCGAGTTCGAGGCCGACGATGCGGTCGGCTTCCTCTCCCCGCGCCGTGATCATGATGATGGGGACGGCGGAGCGGGCGCGCAGGCTGCGGCAGACGTCCAGGCCGTCCATGTCGGGCAGGCCGAGATCGAGCAGGACCAGGTCCGGTGCGGTGGTGGTGTCGGCGAGGCCGGCGGCGCCGGTACGGACGTGGTCCACGGTGAAGCCGTAGCGTCCCAGGCCCTCGGTGAGGGGGCCGGCGATTCGGTCGTCGTCTTCGATGAGCAGCAGCTGCATGGCGCCAGGCTCGCACAGCTGCGCCAGGGGAGTTGAACGGTTCACGCGAAGCCGCCAGGGATCGGACAAGACGTACGGGACGATGGTGGACACGGTGGACAAGCAGGTGCCGTCCGGCCGACGGGATGTTGAGGACGGCGTCCGCCGGACGGCGCTGGGGGGACGGTGAGGCGACGCTGGCTGGGAAGTCAGCCGTCGGCGTCGTCGCCGTCCTCGCGTCCCTGGTCTTCCCGCCCGTGCTCCTCGCCGCGGTCTGGGTCTTCGCCGGCGCCGGGCGGCACGCTGGTCTGCGTGGGCGCAGTGGTCGGGCTCACAGCGCCGCGGGGCGGGTGGCTGGTGCCCGGTGGGGTCGGTGAAACCGGCTGCGTGATCGGCGACTTCGGTACGGAGGCCTCAGCAGTTCCGCCCGGGCCGGTCGGGGAGGTGACCGTGTCACTGACGGTGGACAGCGCGAAACCGAAACCGCCCAGGACCACCAGCGCGGCGGCCGCCGTCAGGAGGGACCGGGGCCGGATGACCGCGTGCCGCCAGCCGTCCGCGCTCGGCACAGCCCTTGTTCCGCCCGCACGCTGAGCGGCAGGCTCCTGGGGCTCGGCGACCGGTTCGCCGGCGCCCCTCGGGGCCGGGTCGGCGGACCAGGAGTGCGCGCCTGAGGAGGGGTAGTCGAAGGCGTCCTCCTCGAAACGGTCACCGTAGCCGCCCGCGGGCGAGGCGCCGGGCACCGGATCCAGGATCGCCGTCTGTTCGGCGTCCGTGGGCGGGGAAGAGGACTGCTCGGGCACAGGCGGCATCTGGTTTCTCCCTTCTGCGGGGCAGGCCCCGACGGTCAGCTGGCGTCGTCGGCCTCTTCGGTGCCTTCCTTCTTGGTGTCGGTGACCTTGTAGGTCTTGTCGAGATAGACCTCGATCGATGTGCCGTCGGCCTGCTTGACCTCGACCGCGTACATGCCGGGCTTCTCCGCGTCCTCCTCGGACTTGACGACCGTGCCCGGGTACGCGGCCAGCGCGGCGGCCTCGGCCTTCGTCTTGATGTCCCCGGTCAGCGGCGGCTCCGGCTTGTCATCGGTGTCACCACCGGCTTCGCCTGCTGCTTGGGCACCACCCGTGCTCTGGGACTGCTGCTGGGCGTCCGCGGCGCTGGAGTTGTCGGAGCCGGAGTCGGAGCCGCCGCAGGCGGAGAGAGCGAACGCGAGCACGGCGAACGGAGCAGCGAGCAGGGCACGGCGGGGCAGGGAACGCATCAGGGTGTCTCCAGAACGGTGGGAATCACTGGCGAGTTCGGAGAACCGTGGGAGCGGATCTCCGGGGGACGACAACGACCCTAGAAACCCGCTGTTGAGAGCCAGCCCAGCAGATGGAGAGAGACAGACCAGCAGACCGCCAATGTTTGGCCACAGGATGCTGACCTACCGAGGCGGACAACGGGCAGCACCAAACCCCAGCCGTAACTTCGGGTCCTACTCGCAGCTTGGTGACTTGCCCAGTCATTGAGGCTGACGGCCGGGCAGACCCGCCCGAGCGCGCCAGAAGTCGGCATCCCGCGGATCGGTTAGCCACCCGGCCAGACGGTCGGCGCCTGCTTGGAAAGCGCGAAGCAATGAGGTTTCGTCGTCGATGACAAGCCTGAGGGTGTCGACGTCATGGGTGGCGTGATCGGTGTCGCACCAACAGGACACGTTCACCGCCCATGCTTTTCTCCGCTCATCTTATGTGAGGCCAGCATGCCCGACCCATGAACCACGCTCACCCCCCTTTTTTTCACCTCGTCCTGCGCGGTGGGAAGAAGCCACCTGGCTTCAAGTTCGGCGCAGACCATACCGAACTGTCGCCGGCGAGGCGCCCGGACAGCCGCGTCGTCGAGAAGCCTGTCCACCGCAGCGATCGAGTCGAACGAGGAGGTAGCTGCGGGCGCTGGCACGTACCGAGGCGAGCAGCATTCTTCGATGAACGTGGGGGTGCTGTGCTCCGGGTACGTTGGTCCGCACGCTGCGAGACATCATGAGACCAGGGGGGCCTGCGAGCCGTGCCGATGCAGTTCACCGTGTTGGAACGGTTCACCCAGCCACCTCCACACGTCCCGGGCGCCTTCCTGGTCAGTGACAACTGGGACGACTACTCGTACAAAACGTTTTTCACGCTGTGGTGCTCCGACGGACAACAGCAGGTTGAGATCGGCAACGTCAGGATCGCTACCTTCGGCATGCAGGCAGGCCGCGTGAGCGTGCCGGACACGTTTGAAGAACTGGACGAGCGCCAGTACTTCTCCCTGGGGACCGACGAGACGTACTACGCGCGCCTGAGGGAGCTTGGCGACGAGACGCGCGAAACCGTTCTCCATCTGCTCCGGGACCTCGCCTTCGGCCCTCGGAGCACTCTCGAACGAGCTCTGCAGGAAGAGGTCACCAGGGTCTCACTGATGCGCGGCATTGAGCTGGCCACGGTCACCGGGCAGTTCGCCCGGATCGCCCGCGGGGGCGAGGTGCTCAGCAAGTACCACTTCGTCTACGTCTCGCCGTCGATGCTGGTTGCCGGTGGTGCGCCGCCCCTCGCTCTGGGCTTCAAGGTGGCTCCCCACGTTCTGCCTCCCACCAACGTGCACGTCCTGATCGGGCGCAACGGTGTCGGCAAGAGTCACCTCCTCAACGGCATCACCCGCACGCTCATGAACCCTGAAGGCGGACACGGAACCCTGGCCTTCGTCGACCAGGACGACGCCGAAGATGCCTCCACCCAGCGTTTCGTGAACGTCGTATCCGTGTCGTTCAGTGCCTTCGACGAGTTCGAGCCGGTGGACACAAGCCGTGATGACCTCACCTACGCTCATGTGGGCCTTAGAAGGCCTGGGGAGCAGCATGCGATGACGGCGGACGAACTCGCCGGAGAGTTCACGGAATGCGCACACGCATGTCTGGTGGGATCGGAGCGGCGCGCTGCGCTGTTCCGGAGGGCCCTGGCCACTTTGGAGACGGATCCGATCTTCCAGGACGCGAACGTCGCCGTGCTGTCCACCATCGCCCACAACCCGGGCGAGGTCCTTGGGTTGTTCCGTCGACTCAGTTCCGGACACAAGATCGTTCTTCTGACCATTACCAAGCTGGTCCAGCTCGTCACCGAGCGGTCGCTCGTGCTCATCGATGAGCCCGAAGCTCACCTGCACCCTCCGTTGCTGTCGGCACTCGTCCGTGCGCTGTCCGACCTCCTCACCGAGCGCAATGGCGTGGCGATCATCGCTACGCACTCCCCGGTCGTCCTGCAGGAGGTACCCAAGGAGGCGGTGTGGGCGATCCGCCGCTTCGGCCAACACCGCGCCGCCGACCGCCCGGACCTTGAGACCTTCGGGGAGAACGTCGGTGTCCTCACCCGCGAGATCTTCGGCCTGGAGGTCTCCAAGTCAGGCTTCCACCGCGCCCTTGAAGAAGCCATTGCTCAAGATCTGACCTACGACGAGGTCCTGGCCCGTTTCAATCACCAGCTGGGGATGGAGGGCCGCGCGCTAGCCCGGGCCGCCATCGCTTACCGGGATGCTCGGAGAGCCTTCTGATGTGGCCGCTGACGCCGCCAAGCCGGTCCGCGCCTGACGTCTACCGGCAGTGCATCAGCAACGCGAACGCCGGCAACAGGGCGATCCTGGACCTGTACGAGGACAGCGTCGCCCAGGCTTCCACCACGTACGACCAAGTCTGCCGCGACCAGCAACTGCACACCCTCCCCGGCACAGCATTCCGCCCGCCGTGCCCTCCACTGACCGACGACGCAGCCAAACAGCACGCCGACCTGCTGGAGAACGTCTACACCCAGCGCCTGGCCGGCGAACGCGGTCCCGGTCGGCCCATCTACGACGAACTGCGTGCCTCCGCCCGACGCTGCCCCCTGTGCGGGATCGGCATGGTCACTACCCTGGACCACCATCTGCCCAAGACCAAGTACCAATATCTTGCTGTCACCCCGACCAACCTCCTGCCCGCCTGTGCCGACTGCAACAAGAAGAAGAGCAACACCGCACCCGTCACCACAGACGAACAGACCCTCCACCCCTACTTCGACAACATCGACCAGGACATATGGCTGACCGCCACGGTCACCGAACAGGTTCCCTGCACAGTGCAGTTCGCCGTCACAGCGCCAGCACACTGGCCGCACGCCCTGACCCGTCGAGTCGAGGGGCACTTCCGCGCCTTCGGCCTCGGCGAGCTCTATGCCCTCCAAGCCGGCGACCAACTTGTGGGCTTCCATCACCTCTTCACCGAACTGGCCCAGCGGGGGGCCGAGACCCTGCGCACCCACCTAACCGAAAGTGCAGACAGTCAAGCCGCAGAGCGCCGGAACCACTGGCAGACAGCCATGTACCGCGCTCTGTCGCTGAGCACGTGGTTCTGCTCCGGCGGCTTTATCTCTGCGCCAGCGACCAACTACGTGTAGTCCGCCCCGCTGAAGGGCCCGGTGCCCCGTGGCCGTTGTCGGCTGCGCCGATCAGGGCGGCTGCGGTGTCAGCCTCATCTTTCACCTGAACCTTGCTGGTCAGGGCGCCCCGCACGGCGGGCTACCGGCGTATGGCCGCACGCTACGGCGTCGCATTCGAGTACTGCGCCGAGAGCGTAGCCGTCTGTGTGAGGGATTCCTTGACACCGGTTGCCGTGACTGCTCTGGTGGACATATCGGTGCCAGTCAGGTGCCCGTTCATTCCTGGGGGAAGGAATGAACAGTATCGTTTTCGGACAGTTCAGTGTCACCCTCGTGGACCGGCACGGCGCTCGCCTCGCCCATCTGCCCATGCGTACACCTGCGTTACCCTCGCCACGGCGTGCCCACGCTGCCGCTCTCGCGCAGCCCGCCCTGTGGGGCCGGGACGACGAACTCGCCCTGATCCGGGTCGCGGCGCGCGCTCAGTCGGCAGTAGAATTCACCGGCCCCTGCGGAACGGGGAAGACCGCCCTCCTGAAGAACGCGGCCGCCGCCGGCGGCGGGGTCTACCTCCGGGTGGGCGGCACCATGCTGTCGGACCTGCTCCAGGACCTGATGGGGCAGTTCTAAGTCTATCCGGGCCCGGACGGGACGTGGCTGAGCGCTCAGCAGTGCGCCCAGGCACTGGCCGGCTCGAGGGCGGGTGCCACAGGACTCGTCGCACTCGACGACGTCTCCTACACCCCGGACCAACTCACCTACCTGCGGCGCGCGTTGCACCGCTGCCCCCTCGTGATCGGCGCAGTCACCCCGTTGCTTGGCGCGCTGGGGACCTCCACGGCGCTGCCACCCCTGCCGGAAGCAGCGGCAGTCGACCTGCTCCGGCGCGAGACGGGCCGTGTCATCGCGGACACCGAACTGGACGCGGTGCGGCGGCTGGTGGCCGCGGTTGACGGGCAGCCGCTGCATCTGCGGCAGGCGGCCGCGCTGGTGCGGCTGGACGGCCGCACCTTCGACGATCTCGCGCGGCGGGCGGAGTCCGGCCCGGGCGTCCTGGACGAGCTGTCCATCTCGGCCATCGGCCCCCAGGCCAAGCGGGCGCTGGCGGTACTCACCCTGGTCGGCGGCGCGCTGCTGCCCGGTGCTCTGCTGGCACAGATGGCAGAGATCGCATACGTCAGCGAGCAGTTGGAGTCGCTGTCCGCGCGCGGCCTGGCCGAACAGGGCGAGGACCGCTTCGGGCTGCCGGTCTGCAGAGCCGAGCCCTACCGGCAGATCCTGTACCGCTATATCGGGCTCGTCGCGGCGATGCGCTCACTGGGCGACTGGCTGGCGTCCGGCGACCCGACCGGGGAGGAGGCCCGCGGGGCCGCCGACGCGGCGCTGAGCCTGCTCGGCTTCGCGGCCCAGCAGCGCCAGTGGCAGGCGGTCGTCCGGCTGGCAGCCGTCGTGGAGCGGGTACTCTTCGTCCAGGGGCACTGGCAGGCCTGGCAGCACACCCTCGCGCAGGGCATCACCGCCGCACAGGCCGCCGGGGACACCGCGGCCGAGGCCTACTTCACCCACCAGCAGGGCGTCCAGCACTTCCTCCACGACTGCACCGACCACGCCCTACGCCTCCTGCGCCGGGCGCTCGACCTGCGCACCCGGATGGGAGACCTGGCAGGCGCGGCGGTCACCCAAGCCAACCTGGCCCTGCTGGAGCCGGCAGCGCTCCCGGCCCCGCCTCGACCTCCGTCCTCGTCCCGGCCACCGAACGCCCGGGGGCGTGTGATCGCTGCTGTTGCCGCGGTCATCGCGGTGATCGCGATCGGCTTCGCACTCGTCCATGCCCTTGACGACGACAAGGTCCCCACTGGGAACCCTTGGCCACCCGTATCGTCAAGTTCCGGCGCGACGGCGACCGACAGTCCTCCAACCGGCACCCCTTCAACGGGCAGCCCTCCGACCAGCTCGTCCGGCGGTGCGCCCATCACGGATCGCGCACCCGACATCACCCCATCTGCGAAGGGCTTTGGGGAGGTCGACATCAACCCGGGCTCGAAGGCCCAGGTAGTGGACTTCACCGTCACCAATCCCAACGGCCAGGCCATCGGCCTCGACTCCACGGATATACCCAGCAGCACCGGCTTCTCGCGTACGGGTGGCACCTGCACAAACCGGCTGGAAGCCCACGAATCCTGCACGCTGTCCGTCGAATTCTCACCGAGCCGGATAGGCCCGGCGAGCACTGAGCTGACCATCACCTCGGGGACGAACACTGCCACGGCCAAGCTCGCCGGCACCGGATTCGCCTACCTCACGGTCGATTTCACCGGTGCTGACAACAAGACGGTCACAGTCGTCGACGGGAATGGCGCCCCGGTCTGTGAGAAATCCACAGCCGTACCTGAGGCATGCGTCTCGTTGCCGGTCCTGGAGAACGGACGAGAGCTGACCGCGTCCGTCACGGACGGCAGCCTCTTCCTCAGCGGGTGGTCGGGCAACTGCACCGGTGGCACCACCATTCGCCCCTCCGACGGGCCCGCTCCTAGTTGCACACTGGTCCCCGACCAGAACGCCGAGGTGACCGCGACTTTCAAGACTTCGAGGGTGGAGTGACATCGCCGACTGAGCGTCGTGAACTCCTGCAGGTTGCCGTCGCTGCGGCGAGGGTTCACCGCCCCCTGTGACCGGCTTGGGCCTGCGGCGTTGCGATGAATCATCGAGCAGTGGGGGCCTTCTCCGCGGAGCTGCCCGGAGTCGACGCCGCCGCTAGCCTGAGACGCGAAGCCCACGGCGGGTCCGGCCGGCGCACGGACGGCGGAGGTCAGCGTGGCTTCGGCGAGCCCGGGTCGTTGAGTACCCAGCCGCACCGTAGGCCCTGCGGTGGCCTGGCCGCTGTAGCAACGCGAACGAGGACCGATGCCGAAGGAGCCCGCCCACGACCCGACGTACGGCTACGACCCGGAGACGAAGACTGTCCGGGTCGACCAGCACGACCTGGCGCGGCTGCTGTTGATGTTCTGCTCGCTGATGCGCGAGCAGAAGCCGGGCTCGTGGGATCACATGAGGGACTACGACCTGTCCTTCGAGCGTCTCGCGGACGCGGTCGATGCCAGCTCACAGGTCCGTTACGGGCAGCGCTGGAGGGCACGCGACGTCCCGGACAGCCGCAGTCCGGACAGGATGGCGGCTGCCCGCACGTTGTGGCCTCGACGGCGACTCTCTCCGCGGTGACGTGCACCGCCGTGACTCGCACATCGATCCCGGGAAACAGCACATCCTCGACCGCCACGACCCCCATGCCAGGGCAATCCCCACAAGAAACGTTCCCGCAGCCGGGCGATGACCTAGGGATTCACGGAATCGCGGCCTGAACCCAATTGCGTGACCGCTGACATACATGGGCAGGGTGTTGGGATGACGGAGCGGATCGTCGCTGTGTGCTGCCGTCAGACCCTTCCTGGATCCATGGCGCCGGATACGTGCGGGACATCGTTGCCTGTCTGGCGGCTGCGGCGGCCCTCGCTCATGACCACGGCGAGCCTGAGCGGCACGTCCTGCCGCACCTGCCGTACCAGGTCGCGGCAGACACGCTTGGCCAGATCGGCTCCGGCGTGGAGCCCACTCGGAGCGACGGCGTGTATCTGATGGCCCTGCCGTTCTTCCAGCTGGATGCCCTGGGGCAGGTCCTGGGCGCCTTGCGACGTGCACGGAACGGCGACCAAGACGCCGCTGAGGTCCTGGACCTCGTCTCCGACTACACCGCCGAGTGCTTCCTCCCACCGCGGCGTGTGGACGACGTGGTCACCGGCATGGAGCGCGCCCTGGCCGTCCTCACACTGGACATTTCCGCCGTCCGCACCGTAGCCACCACTCTGCTCTTGGAGGGCGAGCGCGACGACGACATCCGTGTGGCGTGCGACGACTGGGTCGCGGCGTGGCGGGCCGCTGGCATTTCTCACTGCGCAAAGGCCGTGGTCGGTCAGGTTGTCACCATCGCTGACGGCGGCTACCGCGGCACCGGACTGCTCTTGACGAGCGGGTCGTGCGGGCGCCGTGGATTGCGGTGCTCTGCACCTCACAGCCAGGCTCCACCGCATAGGCCACGGTGGGCGTTGCGCACCAGGCCGGTCTCTCGGGGCGCTCGCCCTTGTGCGTGAACAGGGCTGGCAGTGGCAAGCCGTCCAGCCGGCAACGTCGCCCGTTCGGTGGCCAGGAGGGCGCGCAAAAGCGGGTGTTTGGCTTCCCTGCAGGCCCGCCTCCGGGCTGGGCCAGCACATCGAGGTGACGATGTGCGCAGGGCCTAGCAGAGATGGGGAGGCGCGGCGTAGTGATGGATTCCGGGGACGAAAGGGGGGTGAACCCCCCAGAGGCCGGGCGGCAAGGGCGGAAGTGGAAGACAGCTGAGCGGTTGCTGGCGTCCCTGGCAGCACTGATCGCTGTGATCGGCGGCGCAGTAGTAGCGGTCAAGTGGGTCACTCAAGACAAGCCGGTCGAGAAGGAGCAGAGGCTGGTCGAGCAGTTGAGACCGGGGCAGACCCTGGAGCGAGCAATCGAGATCATAGGGGACAAGCCGCACTACTCGGAGGGGTTGAGGTCCGGGAACAGGCTCTACCAGTACAACCGGAAATGGGAGCGCGTCCAGCTCTTGGTGGACCCGGACAACATCAGCGTCCTGTCTGTAGGGATCTTTGCGGATAATACAGACTTCCGTCCCTCGTTCCGACTCGGCGGTGCACATCTGACCATCAACCGCACTCCGTACGCGGAGGCCCCCGGCGAGCCGCCCGCGTTCGTTTTCGGCGGCTGCGGGGCCCACTCCGGGGACTACTTCGAGGGCCGTCCCGACCTGGCCTTGGCAGCAGGGGGAGGGAGCATCGCCGTGGGCATCCATGATTCCCACCGGGGCAGCGTCACCATGGACCCAGTGTGTGCGGCACTTCAAGCAGTCCCGAAAGGCTGCGTCCCCGGTTCCTTTGAGGAGGTCGACCCGTCGCCTGGTATGGGCACGGAGTGCCTGACATCTGCTCCTGCAGGAGCCTTCAGAAAGGCTACTGCCGTTGCCGCTGCCATCATCACCAAACAGGTCGAATTGACGCAGGACATGTTCCATTCCCCGTACGTTTTGGCCGGTGGGAACGACTGACCGGGCGGCGCAGGGCTCCGGTGCAGGGGGGACGGCCCCTGTCGCCACGGCTGGAGGCCGAAGGCGTGCCAGATCCGCAGCACGCTCGCCAGCGAGATCCCCGCGACCTTGGCCAGTTGCCTCTACCAGTGCGTCCCGTCCTGTGGCTTCTGCTCCAGGGTGCGGACCGCGACCTCTTCGGCCTGGGTCTCGGTGATGGTCCGCGGCACCCCGGGCCACGGCTCGTCGGTGAGTAGGTCCAGTCGGCGGGCAAGGAACCGGGCACAAAAGCGGCGCACGGTATCTCTGCCGACACCGAGTCGCGCGGCGACCATGGTGTCGTTCCAGCCGTTCGCGCACCCCAACGCGATGCGTGCGCGAACGGCCAGTCCCTGGGCGGCCGAGAGGCGCTTGGCCCAGTTCTCCAGCGTCAGCCGCTCGGCCTCCGACACCACGACAGGTTGCAGCTGGATATCGCCCATCCATGCAGCACAGCGCGAGCGCGCTATCCGCCGCAGCAGAACGCCGCAATCTGGAAGAGGGGACGCCGCATGTGGCGACCCACGACCTCAAGAACCGGATCACTAGTACTCCAGCAGCGGTTCGCTATCTGGCCTGGTCAGAGGCATCGTCGGGAGTGTAGTTGGCCGTTGGCATGTCAGGGGCGGTCCGGACCGCCCCTCCAACGAAGGACATCGAGAGCCATCTGCGCGGTGATGAGGGCAGCCTTCCCGCGTGATCGACGACCTTGCCGACGCGACCTGGGACCGTGAACTCGACGACCTCTTCTTGCGCATCGGCCACCGTTTCGGCCGGGCCGACCTGCGGCGGCGCATGCGTGACTACGTCCGCGCCCTGCTCGGCCCAGTCGGCCGCAAAAACGGCTGGCAACTTGCCGAACATGCAGGCCACCGCACCCCCGACGGTCTGCAACGGCTACTGAACGCAGCCACCTGGAACGTCGACGGCGTCCGCGACGACCTGCAGACATACGTCGCCGAAAAACTCGGCGAGGCCGGCGGAGTTCTCATCCTCGACGACACCGGCTTCATCAAGAAGGGCACCACCTCTGCGGGCGTGCAGCGCCAGTACTCCGGCACCGCCGGCCGCAGCGAGAACTGCCAGATCGGCGTCTGCGCCGCCTACGCCACCACCCGCGCACGCGCCCTGGTGGACCGCGAGTTGTATCTGCCCAAGTCCTGGACCGACGACCGCGAACGCTGTCGCGCCGCCAAAATTCCTGATGAGAGGGGCTTCGCCACCAAACCAGAGCTGGCCAAGGCCATGGTGCTGCGCGCACTCGCCTCTTCGCTGCCGATCGCCTGGGTGACCGCGGATGCCGCCTACGGACAGGAGTGGCGTTTTCGCCGGATGCTGGAAGAAGCCGCGGTCGGCTACGTGCTTGCCGTCCCGAAGTCCCAGCCGGTGCCCCGCTTCGGCCGGATCGACTACCTCTTCGGTCAGGCTCCGCATGAGGCATGGGAGCCACGTTCGTGCGGCGACGGCGCCAAGGGCCCGCGCGTCTATGACTGGGCGGCCGTCCAGCTCCCGGTGATCGAGGACTTCGACGGGGAGCGGCCCACCCATCACCGATGGGCAGTGGTCCGGCGCAGCATCACCAGACCCGATCAGATGGCCCACTGCCTCGCATACGCGCCGGTGGGCACCGACATCGACCGGCCGTGCGTGTTACCGGACGCCGCTGGGCGATCGAGGAATGCTTCCAGGCCGCGAAGAACGAGTGCGGCCTGGACCAGTACGAAGTCCGCCGCTACGTCGGCTGGATGAGGCACATCACCCTGGCCATGCTCGCGCATGCCTTTCTCGCGGCTACGGCGGAAAAGGGGGATGCAGAAACGGTTCCACCATGGTTTCGCTCGCCGTGGCAGAAGTCCGCCGGCTCCTGGCAACTGGCCCCGCGCACCGGCACCGCCCGCCACTTCGCGTCCATGCGCTCAGATGGTCGCGATGGCGGCGAAGGCGTGAGGCCGTGGCACGGCACTGTCACTACCGACGACGATGTCCTTCGTTGGAGGGGCGGTCCGGAAAGACCGCCCCTGACATGCCAACGGCCAACTACACTCCCGACGATGCCTCTGACCAGGCCAGATAGCGAACCGCTGCTGGAGTACTAGGGCGGCGGGCCGGCGGGGAGGCCGTCGACGAGGTGCAGGCCGCGATTGCCGTAGGACTGTGATCAGGGCGCGCAACTCGGCGTCCGCGTCCGCGATCTCAGGTGCTGGTATCGCTTGGCCAAACGCTTGAGTGCGAGTTTGACGGCGGCGGCCGGGGTGGTCAGATTGGAGCCGGGTCGGCTGGCGACCAGACGATGTATCAGCTCGGTGGTGGTCAGCGAGCGCAGTGCTTCGCGCGTCGCAGCGGGCGCGGTGATGATCAGTGATTTGAGCTGGTTGATGGTATGGGTACGGGCCTTGATGGCGCTGGCACGTACCACGCGGAGCGTGCGGATTGCCTCGACGGTGCCGTCGCGGTCCTTCGGCGTGCCGTTGGCGCGGCCGGAGAGCACGGCGGTGGCGGCGGCATAGGCGTCGACAGGGTCGGATTTGCCTGCGGCGCGGCGAGCTCGACGATCGGGCCGGTCCACTTCGACCAGGGTGATCTCGTTGGCACGCAGGTACCGGGCCAGTTCGGCTCCGTAGGATCCGGTGCCTTCCATGCCCACCATCAGCACCTGGCCGTACGAGCGCAGCCAGGCCAGCGGGCGCCGATAGCCTTCAGGCGTGGTGGGGAACGCCTCGGTGGCCAGGTGCCGGCCGATGGTGTCGATGACGGCGGCCTGGTGGACATCGGTGTGGGTGTCGATCCCGCCGATCACTTCGATGGGCTGTGTCATGGCGGCCGGGTTGGTCCTTCCGTGCGCGGATGTGGACTCGCGCGCACCGGCTGGGCGGACGGACACGACTGTGATGGGACCGCCTGGGTCAAGCTCCTATGAGGTCACGATCGCCGAGCCGGTACGCGCAGTGGCACCGCTCGGCAGATCGACGATTCAGAGTGAGGACAGCCGGAGCGTCAATCGGGGATCGGGTCAGACCCGCGAGCGGTGCCTCCCGCATCCTCACAGTCGGGGATCTTGGAGTTGCCGAGGTCAGGTGCCGAAGGTGCGCCAGGATTTTGGCCGGGGGGAGTTCGCGCTGGTCGAGGTGGTTTTGGAAGGCGGTCGGTCGGCGGGGAGGGGGTGCTTCCTCGGTCGCTGGGAGACCGCTGAGACGCAGGCCCGTCATCCCACCGCCCAGGTCGGTCCGGATGGCAGGCAGGCGACATTGACGACCAGGGCGTCCAGAGTGATGACGAAGAACCCCAGCAGCGCCGCTGCCAGCGCCGCGCCCGGCCGCACCCGCAGCACCGGCCCCGTCCCAGCACGGATACGTCCCGTGACCGGCTGCCCGAGGGCTGGGCCTGTGTCATTGGCCGGCTTACGCCGGCGCAGAATGGAGCCCCTCTTGCGGCGGGATCATCCGTTCGGGTCTACCAGGCATACGCTTCGGGGGCTTCGCCGCCGGGGCCGGGCCAGATCTCGTCGAGCTTTTCCAGCGTTTCCTTCGACAGGCGCACGTCGAGGGCGTGCCGACTGGTCGCGAGCTGTTCGGGGGTGCGAGGGCCGACGATCGTCGCGGTGAGGACTGGGTTGTGCAGCAGCCAGGCCAGAGCGACGTCGGCGGGCTGTTCGCCGATCTCGGCGCACAACGCCTCGTACTCCTCCAGCTGAGGCCGGTACCGCTCAATGGCGTCCTGCGTCTTCGGCGTCGCGCGGCGGCCTTCCTGTGCCTTCTTCAGTGCTCCGCCGAGCAGCCCGCCGCCCAGCGGGCTCCACGGGATCAGGCCGAGCCCGTAGTGGCGAAGTGCCGGGATCACTTCGAGTTCGATGGTGCGGGCGGACAGGTTGTACAGGCTCTGCTCGGACACCAGGCCGAGGAAGCTGCGGGAGGCGGCGGCGTTCTGTGCGGTCGCGATCTGCCAGCCGGCGAAGTTGCTGCTGCCGACGTAGGTCACCTTGCCCTCGCGCACCAACTGCTCCATCGCCTGCCAGATCTCCTCCCAGGGAGTCGACCGGTCGATGTGGTGCATCTGGTAAAGGTCGATGTGGTCGGTCTGAAGCCGCCGCAGGCTGTCCTCCGCGGCCTTCCGGATTTTGTACGCGGACAGGTACTTGTCGTTAGGGCCAGTGCCCATCGGCTGGTACACCTTCGTCGCCAGCACGATCTGCTCCCGCCGGCCGCCGCCCTGGGCGAGCCAGCGCCCGATGATCTCCTCGGACAGCCCGTACCCCTGCTCCATGTCAGGAGACTGTGGCCCGCCGTAGACGTCGGCGGTGTCGAACAGGTTGATGCCGGCCTCCAGTGCGGAGTCCATGATCTTGAAACTGGCGGCTTCGTCCGTCGCGTCGCCGAAGTTCATGGTGCCCAGCGCGAGACGGCTGATCTTCAGGCCGGTGCGGCCCAGGTGTGCGTACTGCATGGCGTTTGCCCTTCTTGTGGGGGGCGCGGACGGCTGTGTACCCGTACCGCGAAGAACTGGTGGGTCAGGAGTTCGCCGTCACACGGTCGATCGGTCTCCCGTCGTGACGGTGTGCTCAGCCACCCGGGCGTGCAGACGTATGGCGTAGACGATCACCGCGAGTGTGCCGCAGGCGACCGTGACCATCCCGAGCGGAACGGGGATGCCGGAGCCGCCAAGTCCGACGAGCGGGGCGGCCAACCCGCCGAAGGCGAGGCGCCGGGCCCAGGACGGTGGAGCAGCAGGCCGTTCGGACGATGCCATTGCGTAGTCCGGGTCCGCCTTCGCGCAGTGCGCGCAGCAGACCGGGTGCGCGGTCGGCGAGCAGGTCGACGACGGCTGTCGTGTAGGTGTGGGCGGTGCCCACGGAGATGCCGAACCCGTCAGCAAGCTCGGCGAGGGTGTCGTGCCGGCGCAGGTACACCAGGCCGACCAGGGCACGCTGGTGCGGTGGGGGCTTGCAGCGGCGGTCACCCTCGCGGGTGACGATGAGCGTGGTGACCCACTCGACCAGGGCGTGAGGCAGGTCGAGTGCGGCAGAATACGGAACCAACGCGGCTCCTGTGCCTGTGGGTTGAGACTTCGAACACCTCCTCCAACGGCATGGGAGCCTCGTGCGTTGCGGGCACCGATTCCGTCACCCGATCAGTGGCCCTGCTGAAAGACCTCACTGTTCCGGAGCGGTTGAGTCAGTGGCTGAGGTGTTTGCTGGTTGGGTGGCTGGGGTGGGGGTTTGGTGGTGGGTGAGGGCGTGGTGGCGTCGTTGGTATTCGGGGGTGTGGTGTGCGATGTGTTGGGGGGTGATGGGTCGGTTGTATTGGCCGGTGATTCCGTGGATTGCGCATTGCTGGGCGAGGTGGTCGGGGGTGGGCGGGGTGTTGTCCGTGTGGTGGGTCGTCCAGAGGTTGTAGAGGCGCCAGTTGAGGAGGTGTCGGCGGATGTTGGAGGGGCTGAGGGGTTTGCCGCCTCGTCCGAGGAGTCCTTGGTGGGCGAGGTGGGTGGAGAGTTGTTCGGGGGTGGGTTCGGTGCCGTGGAGGGCCTGGTAGTTCATCCATTCGAGGTAGTAGCGGTCGGTGAGGGTGAGGGAGTGGATGCTCGGCGGGTTGCGTCCGCGGTCGTCGGGGTGAGGGTCTGGTTGTTGCTGTGGGGCGGGTGGCGGTTCGTCAGCCGGGGTGGGTGGTGGGGGTGTTGGCGGCCGGGTGCCGTGGTGGCTCTCGTCTGTTCGGCGTGCGGGTTGTGGTGCTGGGGAGGTTGACTGGGAGCGCGGTGGGAGCGGTGGGCGGCTGGAGTCTGTGGCGGTGAGCGACGTAGGAGTACGGCCGGTCAGGGGATGGCCAGTGGCCTCGGGCCTGGAGTCGTTGCCGGGGGCTGCGGTGGCGGGTGGGTCGGCGTCGAGGGGTACGGACGCCAAGTGATGTTGCGTGGGGCCCCCGTTGGGGTGGTGGGTTTGCTGGCAGGGGTGTGGTTGCGCAGCATGTGCGGTCGGTGACGTGTCGAGTGGTCCGGCGTGGGGTGTGGGGTTGTTGTGGGTGGCCTCGGCTGTTTGCTGCGGACGGCTGTCGGTGGGTTGCTGATGGTGAGGTGCGGGGGTGTGACTGTTGTTGTCCGGCCGCCAGGAGGCCCAGGGTGCGGGGGCGGGCGTGGTGCCGGTGGGGTGGTGCAACGCCTGGTAGAAGGCGTCGAGTTGCTGCGGAGTGGGGCCGGGGTGGTGGGTGGGTGTGTTCGAGGTACTGGTGTCCGCGGGCTGCGCTGGGCGGCCGGGTGGGGGCTCAGAGGCGGGCTCTGTGCGGGGGAGCGGTGTCCTGGTGGATTTGCTGTTGATGGGGTGCGGGTGGCCGTGGGGTGGGGCTGCTGGGACGGGTGTTGGGGGTGTAGTGGGTCGCGGGTAGGAGTCGGGGGTGGTGAGGGGGATGGGGGTGCCGTAGCGGGCCAGGCGGAGGGGGAGGAGGGCTTGGACGGGTGCTGTGTGTCGCCAGGTGCGTCCGTAGCGGCTCTTCAACTGGGTCCGGTAGATGAGTTGTTGTTGTTCGAGGGTGATGGCCCGTTGGTAGGAGCGGATTTCCCAGAGTTTCATGCGCCGCCATAGCAGGAGGGTGCGGGCGGGGGCGAGGAGCCAGCGGGCAGGGCGGATGGGGTCCATGTGGGTGCCAGTGGTGAGGTGGGCGAGGCGGCCGGTGGCGTGGCGGGCGGCCTCAAGGGTGACGATGAACAGCAGTGGGATGACGGCATGCATGCTCACCCCGAGCGGGTCGGGCCAGGCGGTGGCGGCGTTGAAGGTGATGGTGGCTGTGGTGAGCAGCCAGGCGGTGTGGCGGAGCAGGGGCAGGGGGATGCGCAGGTGGGTGAGGTGGAGGTCGAGGGCGAGTAGGACGCAGATGCCGGCGTCGATGCCGACGGGATAGAGCGCGGCGAAGTTGCCGAAGCCTTTGCGTTCGGCGAGGTCGCGGACGGCGGTGTAGGAGCCGGTGAACCCGATGCCGGCGATGAGTACGGCCCCGGTAGCGATGACGCCGGTGAGCAGGCGGTGCGTGCTGGTGGGCGGGGGAGGCGGCGGGGCGTTGTGAGGCGTGTCGACGGGTGCGGTCGATACCCGGAGGTGGCCGTCCGGCCTGTGCCGGGTATCGGGGGTTGGGGTGGGCGTGTTGTCGTGGCGTTGGTGGGTGGATGAGGGTGTCGTTGTGTGCTCGCGCCGCTCCTGGTCGGCGCCGGCTGGTTGCGGTATGGGTGTGTCTGGTGTGCGGGAGTGGTGGTGTGTGCCGGTGCTGGCTGCTGTGTGTGTGCGGTCGGCACCGGTGGCGGTGATACGACTGGTGGGTGGGGTAGGGGGCATGATGGTGGCCTAGGTGTGGCGGGCGTGGCCCAGGAGTTGAGTGATGAGCCGTTGGGTTTCTTCCTCCAGCGGGCTACCGAGGGTGTGGTTGATGTGCTGGGCGCGGCTGATGGCGGTGTGGACGCCGTGGCGGTTGCCTGCGGCGTGCTCGACCAGGATCCAGTCTCGGTAGAGGACTTCGGCGGTCTCGTCGATGTCGATGCCGCGGGCGATGGCGTGCCGGGCCTGGTCGAGGTCGTGGTGCGGGCCGGGGCTCATGCGGTGGGTGGCGATGGTGTGTGCCACTTGTGTGATGGCGGTGGTCATTTCCTGCTGCAGGGGTTCGGCCCAGGGCAGGGGTTTGCCGTCGAAGGGCGTACCGCGGACCAGCGCGAGTGCCTGCTCGAGTCGCTCGACGTCGATGAGTCCGGCGCTTGTGTGCGCAAGCAGATGCTGGGTGAGGTGTTGGAAGCGGGTCCAGTCGCAGGTGACGGTGGGTGCGAGGTGGTAGGGGTCGTCGCCGCTTCTGCGGCGGGGGACATAGGGCCGACCGGTGGGGTCGTCGCCGAGGGCGGCCCGCAGGCCGTGCATGCGGGCGTTGAGAGTGGTGGCGGACCAGGGATGGGCGGGGTCCATGTCGGTGCAGAGGGCGTCGGCGGTGCGTCCGGGTTTGAAATAGATCAGGGCGGCGAGCTGGGCGATGCGGGGGCCGTGCCCGCCGGCGTCAACGCCGTCGACCTCGACCGGCCCCAGAACCCGGATCTGCGGCGCGCTTGCCTCACGATGCGAGCGTGCGTTTGCCTCCGGTGGCGCGACGCTGCCGCCAGCCATGTGATGTGTGACGCCGTGGGCCGGGGGCGCATCTCCCGATGTCGCCCCTGCCGGAGATACGGGATCGGTCGTTGTCGGGCGCACGGCGCTCAGGAGCGCGGGAAAGACAGCACCGTTGCCGCTGCCATCCTCGAGAGTCGCCGGCGCGGCTGGCGAACGGGTCTCCGAAGACGCGCTGGCTGGTGGAATGCCGGGGTTGTGCTGGTGCTGGCCAGGCTCGCGTTCGGCATCGTTCACGGCGCCGGGCAGGGTGTCTGGCCCCGAGCGGTGCGTGCGGGGCGGGCATGCTGCCGCGTCGCTGAGCGCGTGGGTGATCTGCAGGTAGGCGGTTGGGGTGAGGCGTTGCAGGGTGACCCACGTGTCCAGGTGTTCAAGGTACTGCGCCCGGTTGTCGGCCGTGTCGAGGACGGGCGCGTCAGGGAAGTGGGGTGCGGTGGTGTGGGCGGGTGCGATGAGGGTGAGGGGGCGAGTGGCGGGGGTGGTGGTGAGGTCGGCGAAGTGCCAGGCGGTGCTCGCGGTGAGAGGGTCGGCGCTCAGCACCACCAGCGGCTGCTGGCCCGCGTCGGTTGACTGGTGTGCTTCCAGGAGCCGTTCTGTCGCTTCCCGTACGGCGTGTTGGCCGTCGGGCAGGGGGGTGAGGGCCGGGGTGGGCAGCAGGTGGTCGAGGCCGTCGGCGCAGCCCACGGTGATGAGTTCGAGGCCATCGGACCACGGGCTGGTGGTGAGTTCGAGGGCCAGTGCGGTGCAGACCTCGCTGATGTGTGCGGGTTCGCCGTCCAGGAGCAGGGCGGGCAGCGCGGCGAGGTTGAGCAGGAGCAGTTCGCCGTCGCTGGTGGTGCCGAGGGTGACCAGGGCGGGGTAGGGGGTGGGGACTTGGGCCGCGGTGTCCGCGTCCAGGAGGTCGGCGTCGTCCGGCAGCACCCACACGCCATCGGCGCCGGCCGTGAAGGGCGCGGGTGCGGCGCTGGTGGGATCTTCGTGCAGGACCTGCACGGTGGCGGTGCCGATGAGGGCTCCGGATACCGCGGGCAACTCTGCCGGCTTCGGGAGTTGGGCGTTGTGGTGGGCCATGGTGCGCAGGGCGGCATCCAGGAGCAAGACGCCGTCGGGCCTGTTCGTTTCCCCCGCCGCGTCGCCGGACGCCGCCGTGTCCGTGTCGGTCTCCAGGCTCCTGTCGCGGCCCGCCTTCGGGTGCCGTCGTGTTCTGCGCAGGACGAGAACGGCGGTGAGTGCGGTTGTGGCCAGTGCGGCGGCGCCGAGCAGGGTGTAGAGGGGCAGCGTGTTGCCCTCGTCGGACGGGGCCGACGATTGCGTGCTGGAGGAGGCGCTGGATGGCGCGGCCGTTGCCGTTGCCGTTGCCGTGCTGGCGGGAGAAGTGCCCGCAGATGGGTGGGCGGAGGCGGTGCCGGGCTGTTCGGCGCTGTGGTGGTCCGGTGTGCGGGAGGCCGGCGGCCCGGCTGTGCCGTGGCCGGGAGGTGGGGCGTCCTGGCCGGTGATGACGTAGTTCAAGGCGAGCGGGGTGGAGGAGAAGTCCAGGACGCGCTCGGGTGCGAGGCGGGCGCCCGGGCGCAGGGCCAAGGAGGGGGTCGGCGAGGGGGCGTCAGATGAACTGTTCTCGTGGGCGGTGGCTGCTGTACGCGTGAGGCCTTTACTTCCACCGACGGCGTTGGCTGACACCAGGACGAGGATCAGCGCGAGGGCGAGCGCCTGGGGCAGGCGGAGGGCGGTGCGGTGTGCGCGGATGGAGGGCATGCCGGTGTGCCTTATCCGGTGATGGTGATGGTGGTGGTGTCGAACAGGGGCATCTGGAAGCCGACGTGGTCGGTGGTGGCGGGTGGGGCGGGGAACTGCATGAACACCTCGGCCTTCTGGTGGGGTTTGAGGCGGGTGAGGCCGATGGTGGTCAGGGGGTTGCCGTCGGTGTCGCGCAGCACGTAGTAGCGCTTGTGGTGGGTGAAGTCGATGAGGGTGGCGCCGGCCAGGGAGGGGCTGGTTCTGACGATGTCGTCTTCGGTGCCGCGTAGCTGGGCGGGCACGGTGATCAGGACGTTGGAGGTATTGCGCAGGATGCCGCGCAGGGTGAGATAGCCGGTCTGGTCGCGGTCGGCCGCGGTGAGTATCAGCGTGAGGCCGGCCGGCCCGTCGAGTTCGGCCAGTACCGTCGCCGCACGGCCTGTCTGGGTGCGCGGTGTGCTGCTGGTTCGGGCGGCGGGCGTGGGGGCGGAGTCGGTGGGGTCGGGTTGAGGTGAGGGTGGTGAGCCGGCGCAGTTGGTCGTGGTGAGAATGAGGCCCGCTGTGATCGTCATGGCTAACAGGCGCCGGGTGAACCTGGTGCTGCCCAGGCTGGTCATGGGAACGCTGTCCTTTCGGTTGGAGAGGGCGTTCGGTCGAGGGGGCGGCGGCCGGGGGCGGGCCGGCTGTGCGGCGGTGCGGTCACGGCTGGGTGGGCAGGGGTGCGGGCCAGACGGTGATGGTGTCGCCGTCGAGGGTGACGTGGCGGTGGGGGAAGCGGGCGCGGACCAGTTGGAGGTCGTCGGGGTCGAAGTCGGTGAGGCCTTCGATGACGTAGGCGCGGCCGATGCGGGTGACGGCCTGGGTGGCCGGCGGCCACTGATCCGGGCCCGCGGCGTCGCCGGTGCTCTCGACGAGACGTTCCTGACTGCGAACGATGTGTGTGACTCGGTGCATGTGATGCTCCCTCAAGTGCGGTCTATGGCAAGCGGGGTGCGAGTTGCGCGGCGAGTGACAGGAGCGAATCTATAATTCGCTTACGCAAAGTTCAAGTGATTTGGGGTGCGTTACAAACCTGCGACATTCGACAGCCCCGCCACGGCCATCACGGCGGCTACCGTCATGGCCCCCTATGCCGGTGCCGCTCGCCCTGGTGACAAGCACCGCAGCCGCGGCAGCAAGGGTCGCTGGTGCTCCACGGCACTGCCGTGCGGTGGCTCAGGTCTGCTGAGTCGGCCTGTCGGTGAGCGGGCCGAGAGCCTCGACGTTTATCCAGCACCGCTGTGCCGAGGGGGAGTTCACGGTGCAGACAGCCGCGAGGCGGCGACTGGTGAAGAGGAGGCCATGCGCGGCGTGCTGCCCCGGGGAGCAGGGGCGGCGCCGGTCGTCGCCTCGGGAGTGGTTGGGGGTGGGTCATTGGTATCCCCGGTTGTCTTTGGTCAGGCGTGTGGGGGTTGTGGCGGTGGTGAGGTGGGTGAGGAAGGCCTGGACGCGGGCTTGTTGGGCGGCGGCGGTAGCGGTGAGGCGGTTCAGGGGCTGGGTGCGGGCGGTGGTGTGGGCGGCGGCGTTGAGGGCGGGAACCTGGTGGGGGCGGGCTTGCTCGGCGAAGACGTCGTCGAGGTGGCAGCCGGTGAGACGGACGGGTCCGATGCGGCGTCCGTTGACGGTCAGGGAGGTGTAGTGCTGGTAGCGGTCGAGGGCGGCGACTTCGGTCGGGCTGGGGGTATCGCCCCATTCAGCGGTGATGGGGGCGATGGCTGTGGTGGAACCGGTGGTAGTGGACAGGGTGGAGGCGTTTTGGGTCAGTGACTGCCGCACCGGGGCGGGCAGGCGGGCCAGGAGTTGGGTCATGCCGTGGACGCTGACGTGGTATTTGCGGAAGTCCTCGAACATGGCGGCGATGGTCTCCGGGGCGGCCCCAGTCAGGGTGATCAGCTCGTCGAAGTACAGCCGGAACGGCCGGCGTTGGTGTTCGGGGATGTCCCGGCGGGAGCGGACGGCGCGCAGCAGGTCGCGGGCGATCAGCGCGGTCAGCAGTCGGTCGGTGGGCCCGGTCCCGGCCGGGCAGATCCATACGATGAGGCCGTTGTCCATGGCGGCACGGCTGTTGTAGACGCCGGCGGGCTGGCCGAGGAAGGCGCGGGTTATGGGGTGGGCGGCGAGCCGGGCGAGGGGGTTGAGGACGACGGCGAAGGCGTCCTGCGGCAGGTGGGGGAACACGGTCTGCCACCACGAGCGGGTGTCCGCGTCGAGACGGCCGGTGGTGGCGGCCAGGGCCGCGGCGCGGAAGTCGGGGTCGGTGAGCAGGGGCCGGATCTGGAAGAGGGTGGCCTGGTCCTCCAGCCGGCCGGCCTGGCAGGCGCTCTGGTTGATGGCCGTCAGGACGGTGAGGGCGGCGGTCAGGATGGTCAGCGCGCGGGGCGCGGTGGCATCGTCCCAGCCCAGGACGGTGGCGAAGGCGTCCGCGACTGCCTCCACCACTTCGTGGGGGGCCTGGCCGTGCTGCAGGGCCAGCGGGTTCCACGAACTGAGCTGCGGCTGCGGGCCGGTGGTGTTGAGGTCGATCAGCGCGATCCGCCCCATCAGGTGGGGATGGGCGAGGAAGGGCGCGGCGCGGGGCCAGGAGTCGCGGTGCGGGTCGAGGAACATCAGCGCGCCGCCGGCGTGGGCGTAGGCGATGGCCTGGGCGAGGGCGCGTTCGGTCTTGCCGCCGCCGGCTTTGCCGACCGCGCACTCGAACAAGGTTTCTGCGGTGTGGGTGGCGACCAGGCGGCGGCGTCCGTCGGGGTGTTGGTAGATGCCTTGCAGGAGCAGTGCGGGGTCGCCGAAGCGGAAGGTGGGCAGCTCTGTAGAGAGCAGCGGCAGGCGGCAGTGGACGGTCGGAGGTTTGAGCAGTCCGACGAGTTCTTCCAGGCGTACCCAGTTCGCCCGGGGCGGCCGGCACAGGCCCAGATTCCAGCGCCGTTCGAAGCCGCGGCGGGTGGGCCAGTGATCGGCGCCCAGACGCCAGGGGCCCAGTCGCAGCCCGCGCATCGACCACCGTGAACGGCCTCCGAAGACATCGAGTGCGGCCTGGAGTTGGGCGAGGCGCGCCTGGGCGCGCCCTTGGGTATTGGAGGCGCACATCACCAGCAGCTGCACGCGTACGAGGTGATCGTCGGCGGCGAGTTTGCCCAACGCCTCCTCCCGATCCACCCGCCGCGGCAAGGGCGGCATCACCAGCCGCCGGCCCGGTCCGGTGTCGCGGCCGGTGATGAGCTGGCGGAGTTGGGCGGTGAGGGAGTCTTCGAGGCCTGCGGTGTCGTGGCGCAGCCAGCGTGCGGCCCGTTGCGCTTCACGGTGCTCGGTACGGCGGGCAGCACCCATCAGCTGGGCGCGGCGGGCGCGCAAGGCCCATTTGGGAGCGCGCTGGAGGTCGAGGCGCAGCTCCGCGAGGTCGCCGAGCTCGCCGCGCAGGTCCGAGACCGCGTCGATGAGCGGCTGGAGCGGGTCCGGGTCCAGCGGCACCTCCCGCAAGGTTGCGGTGGGGGTGCCGCGCAAGACGAACTCCGCCCGCACCGTGTGCGTGCGCGGGGTGTCGTGGATGGGGCGGGCTCGCTGGACGGTGACGGCCGGTCCGAACGGGGTGATGGACAGCAGCCGTTGTCCGCCGGCCGGCCCCTCGACGCGGTAACGCAGGGGGGTGCTGCCGTCGGCGCGCAGCCGGATCTGCACAGCCTTGGCCCGCCGCGGTACCCACCACGGCATGGACGTGGAGGCACGGGCGAGCTGGACGCCGCGGCGGAAGATCTCCTCCAGAGAGGGGTCGAAGTGGAGGGTGGGGACGAGTTCCAGAGCCATGCGTTCTGCGGACGCGCGTGCGGCGAGCCGGCGGATGAGCCATTCGGCTGCGGCCCAAAGACCGGCGATGGCCAGCACCGGCACCCACCAGTGCTGGAACAGCCAGCCGGCGGCGTCGATCACGCCAGTGAGCAGGCCATGTGCCCGGCTGGCCGCAGCCGTTGACCAACGGGCGGGGTCGGCCGGGTGCGCGGTTATTGCTGGGCCCATTCGGGTGCTCCCTTCGTGTGGGTGCGGGTGACGTGCCAGCCACTGATGCGCAGGACGATGCCCGCCCACCTCAGTCGCCCTATCGCGCGCTCTGGGGAGGTGCCGGGGAAGACCGTGTGCCGCCGGGTGCGGACGATCCGGGTGGCGTCCGCCCGCAGCAAGTGCGGACGGAGGCGAGCAGCTCTCCTTCCTGGGCGGCCGGGTAATCGGCGGGCCAGGTGTCCTCCCGCGCGCCTGATGGGCCGGTCGCCGACCAGTCCCTCGCCGTGCGGTACCAGACCCGACGCGGTGCGCGTCGCAGGCACCGCTGTGCGCGTGGTGGCGGGGTTCGCGGTGGCAGACGGGCTGGCGGCAGGCGAAACCGTCACCGCCGACGGACGCGCGGCCACAGCTGGCAGGCCGGCAGCGGATAGAGCTGTCCCGGTCCCGGATGCATCCGTGGCTGCGGGTGCGGGCGGCACTTCCATCGATGCGGGTGGAGACTCCGGCAACGACGGGAGCGGCTGCTGTGCGTCCGCCGCCAGCGGGGCAATGCCACCGGTGGCCAGGAGTGTGCTCGACACCAGCGATGCAGGCGGGGAACACGTTTCGGATGCGCGAGAAGGATTCGGCCGCTACCAGGCCCGGTCCGGGTGGCCGGCAGCGCGGTGAAGTGCGGAGCGCCGTGACGAAAACCTGTGCCGCGCGAGGCGGCTTTGCCCGCCGGGCAGGCCACGGCAGCGCGTCCGGCCGGGGATTGACACCATCACGACCCATCACCTGGACACCTCTGTCTCTTTGTTGCGGAACTTCATGCGGGGTGGCGGTCACAGCAGGCGGGCACCTCCCGCGTAGCCAGACATGGCTGTGACTGAGTCGACGCGGACGACGGTGCCGGGCCGGGCAGCGTTGATCATCTGCCCGTGGCCCAAGTAGAGACCGACGTGATAGATCGTCGAATCGCGGCCCGGGGAATGGGCGTAGAAGACGAGATCACCAGGCTGGAGGGCGCCGGTGCCGAGACCGGCGGGGATGCGCCGGCCGATTGCGGCCTGTGCGGCGGCGGTGCGCGGCAGGCGGATGCCCGCCCGAGCGTATGCGTACAGGGTCAGGCCTGAGCAGTCGAAGCCCTTGATGCTGGCACCGCTCTTGCCGCTGGGTGAGCAGCAGATCCCGTAGGAGGGGCCCTGGATGCTGCCGCCGCCCCAGGAGTAGGGCACGCCCCGCTGGGAGAGTGCAGCCTCGATGACGGTGTGGACGGTCCCCGAAACGCCGTCCATGCCGGGGTTGTTGGCGGCCGCCGTGTATTGGTCGATCCACCTGAGCACGTCGGCGACGTATGCGGTGGACTGGTTGTACTGGTAGATCGCCGCCTTCAGTTGGGCGGGGTGGGTTAGGTTTCGGCCGTTGCCGCAGACGTAGATCGCAGCACCGAGTGCGGCGTCGTCGGCGTTGTGCGGATCAGCCACCTGGTCGCCGTTCGCGTCCGCGCCGACGGTGTTCCAGGTGGAGGGCAAGAACTGGAAGGGGCCCACCGCACGCTCCCCGAGGGCGGTGCCGTCCCAGCGGCCCCCGTCGGTGTCCGGGAAGGAGGTGGTGTTGCCGCCGGCTCCGGCCCCGTTGAGGAGGACCCCGTAAATGCGGGGGCGGATGTCGCCGCTCGCGGTGATGGTGTGGCCGGTGGCGTGGTTGGACTCGACCTTGGCGATTGCGGCGAGGATCGGCCACCGCATGCCCCGGCATTTCGGCACGTGCCGGCCGAGCTGCTGCATGGCCTTCTTGTACGCGGTGAGCATCCGGGGCGGGATGTCCGCCGTGCTGCCGCCGTCGGCAACGGTCTCCTGGCTATCGGCGCCGGCTTGCAGGGCGGTGGAGGCGCTGATCGCGCTGGAGATGGGTGCGGCGCAGCAGACGGCCGCGGACAGCAACAGCGCCACCAGGCATGCCCAGCGTCCTAAGCGGCGTCGGCGGGGCCTCACTGCGGCTCACCGCCTTCCCCCTCGCGGCGGGCTCGTTCTTCGTTGCGCCGCATGATCCGCTGGATCATCTCCCGCGCCTGCTCTCGCGACGCGGGCCCCGTGGTATCGGGCTGCATCGAGGGACCGGAAGCGTGGCCGGGACGCGCCCGAGGCGGCGCAGGCGGCGGGGCTGCCGGGTCGGGTGACGGTGCCGGAGGGCTCGACGCGCCACCAGCAGGCGGCCAGCCGTCTCGGTGCCCACGCCCGGCCGCTGGCCGGACCGAGGGCTGGGGCGGCCCCGGCACGGGCCGTTCCGCAGGAGGCTGGCCGGCTGCCCCGGACGGCCCGAGGCCTTCGGCCCAGCGTCGGGCCTCTTCCCGAGTGAGCGGGACGGCTTCTGCCGTCACCGTGCTGCCGGAAGGCTGCGGGGGCGACGAGCGGGCCGTTCGAGTGCCAGCTGTGTCGGCTGTCGTGGGGGAGGGCAGGCGGCGGTTGTTGGGGAAGGGGCCCGTGCCGCCGCGGTCGTCGAGGTGCTCGCGCATGAGCTGCGCGGTGTGCCGGTCCCCATCGCCCCAGGCGCGCCCGTCCTCGCGGCCGGTGTTGCCCCACACCTGGAGTTGCTGACGGGCGTCCTGGGAGTAGCGCGAGCCGCTCTGCCCGGCGCGGCGGGCGTTGGCGGGCAGCCCGAGGGTGGCCCCGTACAGCATCCGGCCGCCGCGGTGCAGGATGCGGTAACCGCGGTAGCGCACGAGCCGGTTGTGGGCGCGGGTGGACAGCAGCGTGCGGTCACGGTGCTGGTCGTGCAGCACCTGCCCGGTGCGCCGGTCGACGACCTGTCCGTCGTCGTTGCGGTAGCGGTCTGGTGGCCCTCCCGGCCGCCGCGGCCCCCCACCACCGGCACCTGTACCGCCGCCGTACGGGCCGCCGCCGTGCGGGTCGCCGTCGGCGGTGGGTTTTTGCCACTTGGCGAGCTTGTCCCGGTCCGGGCGGCGGCCGATCAGCAGCCAGTACGCGCCCCGTGTCCCCAGCCGCGCCCCGCCCCAGCCGATCCGGGTGCCCAGTCCGCCTGCGGCGGCCGCCGCGGTGAGCGGGGCCAACCCGCGCCCGGCTTCAGCGGTGGCGTCGGCGAGGATGCGGCCGGTGTCCACGGGCATGCCCGTCCCATCGAACACAGAGGACAGCGCGCCCATCAGCCGCTGGCGGGTGCCCAGCATCCCGAACCTGCCCCCGCCGCCTGTGAACGCGCGCAGCCCGCCGCCGTAACCGCCCAGCGCAGCAGGGGAGTTCATAGCCAGGGCCGCACCCAATTCGGAGGTGTCGCCCGGCATATGGGTGCCGCCGATCTTGGCGTAGCGCATCCGCATGGCCATGCGCCGCCCGAACGAGCTGATCGAGGTGAGCAGGCGGCGGTGCCCGGCCGCCCCGGCGATGGCCAGGACATCGATGAGGAGAATGCGTTCGACCATCAGGTCAGGGCCGTTGGTGATGGTGGCGTCCACGGCGATACCGAAGAACGGCACGAAGGCACAGATGCCGACCATAGCGAGGATGGCGATGCCCCAGATTGACAGCCACTTCCACACCGACTGGCGGGGCGGGCCGGGCAGCATGGCCGCGATGAACGTCATCGCGCCGCCGGCCGCGGCCGCGGCGCCAATGCCCTGGGTACCCAGCAGCACGATCGCGCTGGACAGCAGCATGCCGCAGATGAAGAACGCCGCAACAAGCAGCAGGAACGCCCCTCCCACCCGCCACCAGGTGGGCTTTTCGGCGTAGGCGGCGCACGCCTTGCCCACCTCGCCGGAGTTCTTCAGATCGTTAAGGAAGGCGGCAAACTGCCGTGCCTCGTTGCTGAAGGCGGCAGAGTCGATGTCGGTCAGCGACTGGCCCGGCGCGAGCCCGACATCATCGGCACCCTCGGGGATGTCCTGCTCGGCGCCGGTGGCATCGCGTTCGCAGTACTGCTTGGCGGGCCCTTTGATCTTGCTGCAGTAGTCCTTGCGTTCCTCACTGACCGGGCCGCTGCCCGCTTTGTAGCCGCCGGTGATCCATTTCAGGTGGACGGCATAGGCCTTGCGGTCAGCAGGTTTGGCGGGGTCGAGGATGCGCCCGTACTCCAGCAGCATGTACGGCTTGACGATCAGCGCGTTGGTGATCGAGTCCTGCAGCGGTCGGGCCACCTCGGTGGCCGCGACAGGCGCCGCGGCCTCCTCCTGCAGGCACTTGGCTTCCTGCTGGCCGGCCATCCGATCGCACGGGCTGAGGCTGGCGAGCTTTCCGCCCCAGTCGTAGGAGTTGACGCTCTCCTTGGCGACCTCGGCGGCCACCTGCTGCGTCTGTCCGAGCGGACCGTTTGGGGTGAGCAGGTAGTCGGGGCGGACGAAGGCGGATGCGGCGAGGGCGGCGATGGCCAGGGTGAGGAAGATTTCGCCCAGTCCGCGGCCGATGCGCCCCCGCACGATCATGAAGGCGGCGAAGATGAACGCCCACGCCAGCAGCAGCCCCTTCAGCCCGAGGCGCTCGACGACGACGGTGTTGTAGGCGTCGGCGACCCGCTGCGCAGGCTTGATGAGCAGGGCCAGCAGGGGGAAGCGGAAGGCGAGTTCGATCGCCCACCCGGCCAGGCCGACCAGCAGCCGGATCACGGTGAACAGCCCGGACAGGGCGAACGCCAGGGACTGCGACTGGAAACTGAAGATCGAGCCGCCCTGGGCGCCGAGTTCGTAGCCGTCGATCGGGATGCCCTCGCTGGAGGTGATGTTGAGCGGGGACAGCAGATCACCGGTGCCGCCGTCGCTGCCGGCCGCGTACACGACCTGGGTGTTGACGACGACGAAGACGCAGGCGAGGCCCACGACCGTGACGGCCGGGCGGAGCAGGGGATGGGCAAGGCGGGCCATTCAGCAGTCACCTCGCGCATGCGCCCGGCACCGGCGCCAGATGATCAGCGCGGTCAGGGTTGAGCCGATCGGCACCAGCCGCCATATGGCCCGCGCCGCGTCGTGTCCGCTGGGTGTGAGCGGACGGGGCGAGAGGGGGGTGGTGTGGGTGTCGTGCTCGCAGTAGGTGCGGGCCGGGCCCGCGCTCAGATCACATTCCTCGCGCCGCGGCGCGGGAACGGGGGAAGCATGGGTGGGGGAGGTGAAGTTGTCCCGCGGCCACCAGGGCTCGGGCCGGCCCGCGGTGATGAGCAGGGTCAGGAGGACAGCCAGGACGGACAGCACGCCGATGACGGCGGCCGCGGCGGCCAGGCGCCGGGCGCGGGAGACAAACGGCGAGCGCGGCGCAGACGGGAAAGGACGCATGCTCATGCCGTGTGCTCCTTGGACAAGGCCACGCCTATCGCGCCACCGGTGTCGGCGGTGGCCGGTGCGGGTGGGGGCGTGCGGGGGCCTGGTGTGGTGGTGATGGAGGAGGCGATCCGCGCGATGCGCGGGATGATCGCCTTGATGCGGCCGGTGTTCTGCCGCGGGCAGGTGAGGAGGAACTCGCCTGCCCGGCCCTTGTGGCCGACCGGGGACAGGCCGGTGGTCACCAGCCGCAGCAGTTCGGTGTCGTTGGGGTCGAGGCCGACGAATTCCAGGCCGCGGCGGGCGCGTTCACGGTCGGTGGTCCGCGCGAGGGCCCGGTAGGCCATCAGGCCGCGGTCGGGGCCGAGTTCGTCGGCGTCGTGGGAGCCGGCGATGAGTCCGGCGCCGTGTTTGCGGCCGTCGTGGAGGATCTCGTGCACGAGGGCGGTGCCCTCGGCCGAGGAGGTCAGCCAGTACAGCTCGTCCAGGACGACGGCGGTGAACCGGCCAGGATCTTCGAAGGCGTTCTGCCGGGCGAGCGCGGCGATCAGATACAGCACCGCGCGGCCGATCAGAGCTTCCAGGGGCTGCTGGTGGAGGATCTCGGGGTGGGCGAAGGCTGCCTTGGGTGGCAGCTTCAGCCCGGCCGTCGTGATCACGATCATGTCGCAGGCGCTGGAGGCATCTAGCCGCACCGGGGGCAGGGCGGCATCGAAGACCATCGCCGCGAGCGGGTTGTCGGCGACCACGTGCAGGAGCCCGGCGAGGGTGGCGGCCGCGTCCTGGCGCCGTCCCGGCTGCCCCTGGGCCATCTGCTCCAGGGCTTCCACCACCCGCCGCATGGACGGTGTGTCACTGGTGGCGGCTTGTTCGACGGCGTGGTGGAGGACTTCGCCGTGGGTGCTCATGGGTCCGATGCCCAGCTGCAGGGTGAGGTAGGACAGGGCGTAGTGGCGGCCCTCGGGGCCGTCGAACATGCGCAGCGGGTCGATGGACACAGCGGCGCGGGCGGCATCGATGATCTGCACCCGGTTGCCGGCGGCGGCGCGGGCGAAGGTGGCCCATTCGCGCACTGGGGTGCGGTCGATGCAGATGGCGCAGCCGCCGCGCGCCCACACCGCCTCCGCGATTAGTTTCTGCAGCACGCTCTTGCCGGCGCCGAGATCGCCGACGATGCCCATCGAGGCGGAGGCGTCGACCTTCGGCGCGTCCGCCACGTTGATCATGACGGGGCGGGTGGTGCCGCAGTCCAGGTCGATGCCGAGGAACATGCCGTTGGGATCACCCACCTCCGCCGAGGTGAAGGCGCCGGACAGCGCCCAGTCCTCGGAAACCTGGTGCTGGGTGAACTCCCGTACCGTGCCTGGGCGCACGGTGCCGGGCAGGCCCAACGTGAACAGGGTTTCCTGCAGGCCCGTCGGGCGCACGGCGCGGTAGTCGGCGCCGGCCAGCAGCGCGCCAAGAGCGCGGGCGCGGGCATCGCAGACGGCTGCGGTCGGCCCCCACACCGTCAGCACGGTCACCGACTGGACCTCCACCTCCACCCCGGTGCGCGACAGCCGCGCATCCAGCTCGCCCAGATCACGGGCGGCTTCGGCCAACGAGGCGGGCATGCCGGTGGGGCGGGCGTCGTACTGGTCGGCCTGGTCGATGAGTTCGTTCTTCTTGCGCTGCACCTGCGCGCGCGCCTTCTCCGCGCCCACCAGGGTGAGGTCGATGGTGTAGTCGACGGGAAAATCCAGACTCTCCAGCTGTGCGAACAAATCCGCCGCGCTCTGGCTGACGGCAGGCGGACACTCGGCCAGCACCAGCTGCGCCTGGTAGGCGGTACCGGTGTCGGATTCCACCTGCAGCCAACGCCGCGCCAGCGGCGAGCCCGCCTGCCGCCACCACGCCGCGCGCCCCGACGGCGCGACCCGCTCGCTGCCTTGACGGCCGTCGGCGGGGTCGATGCCGGCATCGATGCCGCCTTCCTGCAGGCGGACTTGGCCGAGGTTGGCGTAGCTGGGGGAACGCAGCACCCCGTGGTGGAGTGTGCTGTCGAACAGGTTGCTGCTCTCGGCCTCCGCCAGCAGGGGTTCGGGCAGGCCGCGGTGTAGGGCGTGCTGGATCATCCACACGATCTCCACCGGCCGGGCCGGGCGGAACGTGATGCCGCCGGTGAGCGCCGCCTGGACCTTGGCGGCCTGCTCGCGGTAGGCGTTCACCTCCCGCAGGGAAACGGGTGCCGCCCGCAGGCCGAGCAGCGGCGCGAACTCCGACCACACCGCACCCACCTGGGCGGACAGTTGATGGCCGCGGGACTCGGTCGTGAGCGGTACGGCCAGCCACAGCGTGCGCCGGTGCATCTCCTGCTCGTCCAGCAACTCCAGTGCGGCCTCGACGTTCTCCACCCACGGATGCGATGCGGTACCGGGTTCCTGTGCGGCGGGCTCGATGCCCTCGATCATCTTCAGGGCGATCTCACCGGGATCGACCTGCGCGCACAGCCCGAACAGGCGCGGTGCCCCGGACAGCGAGCGCACCAAGTGGGTGATTTTGGCGAGCTGTTCGTCGCGGACCGCGGCGGGCACATACGTGCCCTGCACTCTCTCCTCGACCTGCCCGCCGGTGTCGGGGCCGTCAGGGCCGGGATGCAGGCGGTAGATCGCCCACACGCTTCCCTGCACCGACCACAGCAGGTGCCCGGCGATGTGCCGGATCGGCACCCTCATCACGCACCCCCGACCGTCGCGTCGGTCGCGAGCAGGAGCTGTTGCACACTCGACGCCGGGCCCACCACCGGCCTGCCTCCAGCGGTGTGCCGGGGGTGGCGCGTGGAGGATCGGGCAGCACGGGCCGGGCCCGGCGCGGGCCTCGAGGCCGTAGTGGTGCGTCGCCGGGCGGTGCGGGACGGGGCCCGGTGCGAGGTAGGCCGCGGTCCGCGCGCGCCCTCGATGGTGAAGCCCGCGGTGAGGGTGCGGGGTTGGCGGTCGCGGGCGGCGCGCCCGCTGATGCGCCCGCCGCGGGGCTGGCAGCCCAGCAGCACGAGACCGAGCGCGGCAGGCAGCGGGGCTCGGCCGCGGATTTTCTGACGGCGTACCGCCCAGACGGCCAGGAGCCAGGTCACCACCGGTAGCGGGCCCAGCCACGACCACCAGTGGACGGTCTTGAACAGCACGAAGCCGCCGCCGACAGCGACCGCCAGCTGCGCCGGTGTGTAGGGGCCGAGGGGAATCTTCCAGTCGGCGACCTTGCCCAGCACCCAGGGGTGACGCCGAGCCGCGGTGTAGTAGCGGCCCACCCGAGGCGCGCTCACCGCGCCCGCCGCGCTCACCGCGCCCGCCGCGCTCACAGCATGCTCCCTTCCGAGGGCGTGTGCTCCCGTGCGGTGGGTGGCGGGGAGAGGATGCCGGGGATGGCGGGTGCGCCCTGGGCGGGGTTTTTCACCTCGTCCTCGAACATGTTCGCCAGGTCCTCGCGCGAGTTGTACAACCCCAGCGCCACGATCATCAGCAGCAGGGCGCCGATCCCGGCGCGCACGCTGACCTTCTGGACCATGGTGATGAAGACCAGGCAGGTCAGGCCCGCCTGCAGGCCGAGGTCGCCCCAGCGGTGGAACATGTTGATCCACGCTTCACCGACATCGTCCAGCTTTCCCGCCAGCACACTCGTGTCCGTGTTCATATGCGGTCACCTCCGCCCTGACCCGTCGCGGAGGTGAGCGCGGCGACTTCCCACCGCCCGGAGCGAGCCGTGAGGGTGAGCTCGTAGACCAGCGGCCACCGCCCGCTGGTGTCCTGGGCCGTGGCTGTCGCCTGGATGCGCACCCGGGTGCCGTCACCCGGAACCGTATTTCCGGCCGCGGCCTCTTCGATCGCGGAGATCTGCCGCACCGTGACCGCCGAGAACGGGGCGGGCGAGACCGCGGTGAGATGCACACCGGGAGCCAGATAGCGGTCGACCTCACCGGCACCCGTTAGATACGCGGCGAAGAACTCGCCCACGGTGCTGCTCAGTTCACCGTCGGGGACGGGGAGGGTGTACGGAGATTCGGACGGCTCGGCCCGGCCGGGGCCGGCGACCACAGCCGGGGCGGCGGTCACCGCGAACGAGGTGCCCGCGGTGTTGGTGGTCACCGGCACGGCGAAGTAGCGCACGGTGCCCTCCGCGTACTGCGCAGCCACCGTCACCGACCAGGCGCCCGCGCCAGTGCGTGCACTGTGCACCGGGATGACGGAAGCCGGCGCCGAGTGCGCATCCGGTGCGGGGTCGGGCAGTTCGACGTCCGGTGCCATCGATTGCGCAAGCCGTGCCTGCGAACTCGCCGTGTCGTCGGCGCGGCTGCGCAGCCATGCGGTCATGAATACCTGCGCATAGCCGGACGGGTCGGCGGCCAGCGCCGTGACGGCCTGCGCAGTGCTTGCGCGGTCTTGCGGCGCGGCCACCGGTGCGGTCGGGGTGGAGGCGGTCACGAAGACCAGGGCGATGGGGCCGGCTGCGATGAGTGTCCACACTGCTGCCCGCGACAAGCGCACCCTGCGCCGCATCGCCTCCAAGCGGGCACCTGCCGCCATGACGGCAGCACCCTCTGTGGGCGAGGCATGCCTTCGGTGAGGCATGGTCAACCTCCTGGGTCTGAACGGATGTTGCTGGTGAGCACACCGGCAGACCCTGACCAGACCATCGACCAGGTCAGGCCAACCACGGTCACGATGAGGACACAAACGGCGTGGTCAGGGCGCGGTCAGCCTGACCACGCCCTGACCACGGGCAGTTGAGAGGCGGGTGAGCGGACACCGCCGCGTGTCTGCGCAACTCAGCATGCGCAGGCGCGGGAGGGCCGGCGTTGGTGTGCGCAGTGCAGGGTTCGGATCTGCGCAGGGGAGAGGTGCGCAACAGGCTGCGCAGTCATCATGCGCATTCAGCGCTAGCGAGGCCCGTCCGGCGCTGCGCAACGAAGCGATGACCACTGCGCACCCTTCTTGGTTGCGCGACTCGTGCTGCGCATTGGGTCTGCGCGATGCTGCGCAGTCAACTTGCGCGACCGGGACGGGGCGTGGCGTGGTCAGGGCATGGTCGGCCTGACCATGCCCTGACCACCGCGGATAGTGCGTGGATTGTGACCGTGGTCGGCCTGACCTGGTCGATGGTCTGGTCAGGGCCGCTGATTGAGCTGGTGGACATGGACCTCGCCGGCGCGTACGCACGGAAAAGCCCTGACCGCATCCCCCTCCATCGCATGCAGCCCGACCTGGCTGCGGGCGGCTCCACGACGTGTGGGGGAGCGCAGTGAGCCACGGGGCGGGGGTCCGCCGAGGCGTGATGGCGGCGGATCAGTTCACGCAGATCGCCAACGGCCTGCTGCGTGATCCTCAGCTGTCGTTCAAGGCGAAGGGAATCTTCGGCTACCTCAGTACCCACCGCTCGGGCTGGCAGGTGACCCTCGCCGACCTCATGCGGGTCGGACCGGACGGGCGGGATGCCATCCGAGCGGGCTTGAGTGAACTACAGGCCCGCGGCTACCTCGTACGCACGCAGCTGCGGCGCAACGACGGCACCCTCGGCGAGACCGTCCACTGCCTCACCGACACGGTCGCGGCCCGCGACACCAGACACGGTGCTGCGCCGGTATCTGCCCCCGTTCCGGCAGCGGGACCAGGCGCCCGGGTGGGGATCCGGCGGGGTCTGATAGCGGCGGATCAGTTTGCGCAGATCGCCAACCGTCTCTTCCGCGACTCCCGCCTGTCGTTCAAGGCGAAGGGGTTATTCGGGTTGATCAGTACGCATCGCGACGGCTGGCGCATCACCGTCGCCGACCTGGCACGCCACAGCCGCGACGGCGAGGTGGCCGTCAAGAGCGGCCTCACGGAGCTGGAACAGCACGGCTTCCTGGCGCGGGAGCGTACACGGAACGACGACGGCACTCTGGGCGGGGCCATGTATGTCATCACCGACCAGCCGGATGCGCAGCCGTGCAGGTCGCAGCCGGAGCCGGGTTTTCCACCGGTGGATGAGCCGACGTCGGCTGACCGGCCTACTAAGAACACCATCGTTCAGAAGACCAACCAGCAGAACACCAACCCCCTCCCTCCAAGCCCGCACCCCGGCGCACACACACCCCGCGGGATACGACCCTCGGACGGCAACCCGCCCGCACCGCCTCCCGACGAGCTGCATCCCGGCATCCGCTTGCTGCTCGACATCGCAACCAGCCGCCCCGAGTTCTTGCTGACCGGCAAGGCGCTGACCGACCAGGGCCGGGTGGTGACCGTGATGCTGGAGAGCGGCTGGAGTCCCGAACTGCTGCGCCACGTCATCACCAGCAGGCCGCTCCCGCACCCGGTACGCACCTCCGTCGCCGCCATCGTCGCGGCACGCCTGCACGCCGCCCAGGCCTACCCACCGCCCCACACCGTGACCCGTCACCACATCCCCAAGGACGCGGGGGAGGAGCTGCCGGTGCCGCAGGGGGCCGCGCGGGCCTGCACACCATCCGCCGCCCGCACCGTCACCGAGGCCTTGACCTACCGGGCCCTGGTCGAGTGCACCGGCTGCGGACGGCCGGGCACCGCTGACGGCGAGGACCTCTGCCCCACCTGCCTGGGCTGGCCGCCCTGCGCCACCTGCCCCGGCCCCACCCCCCCGCCGCGCCCACCCGGACAGCGACGGCCGCTGCACCACCTGCGCCTCCGCCACCACCCAACTCGAAGGAGCCAGCTGGTGACGGCACCACGCACCTGGCTCACGGCCAGGGCCGCGCAGCCCTCTGCCCGCCACCCGGGCCGGCCCGCAGCAACCGCTTCTCCGCACGGTCGGACACCCCGGTGAACGGCCAACAGCTCGCCCGACCCGGCACCACACCGCCTGAAGGGACACCACCGATGACGCAGACTCACTCCGACGACCAGGGACGCGCCCCCACGGTGTATCTGCTCTTTGCGCACGAGCCCTACTACCCCGGCCCCGGCACCACGGAGATCAACACCACCGTCGTAGCGGCCGGCACACTGCTGCACCACTGTGTGCGGCAGCCCGATGGCGCCCGCATCCACGACCTACTCATCCACGGACGTCGGCCCGGGGAGATCATCCCGTTGTCCACCCTCACGCACGAACTGGACGGCGGCGCCGGCTGGCCGCGCGTTGGCGACTGGGAGCGCGTCACTACCGACCTGGTTCACCTCGTCCGCCAGGGGGACTGCGATGCCCTCAGCCTCGGCCTGCCCGACCTCGCCCGCGCCCTGCTCTGCGCCGGCCCGTACAGCCAGGTGCGCGCCATCGACGCCGCATCGGGCCAGACCATGGTCTACGGGGCCGCGGAGCGGGCCACCGTGTTGGCGGACGTGGACAAGTTCCTTGCCGCTCTCGTGGCCGAACGCGACCTGTGGCCTGGCGAAGGCCTGCTCGGTGATGCCGCACCGCCGCGGTAGCGGTCTGAGTGGGTGTTCTGTGAGCTTTCGTGGGGTCTCAGTCCGGGGATGGCGTTGGTTGCGGTAGCCGGAAGAGGCCGGGCTCCGGCTCGGTGAGAATGCCGCGGCTGACCAGGCGTTTCAGTTTCGCGCGGACGCCTTCGACATGCCGGGGTTCGGTGCCGGTGTCCAGGGCGATGCAGACGTCCTTGGGGCGCAGTCCGTCTGCGGTGTCTTCGAAGAGGGCGAGGATCTGACGGTAGGCCGAGGGCAGCGGAGCGAGGCCGCCGGGAAGGTCTGGTGCGATCTCCAGAATCGTCTCCCGGGTGATCCTCAGTCTCTCCAACGCCTTTTCGGCGGCCGCGAGTTGGGTGGTGAGCTCGGCGATCTGAGTGCGGAGTCTGTCCGCGAGGTCACGGCCGGCCGCCTCGCGGATCTCGAGCTGTTCCAGGAACTCCTGCATGCTCACGCTCACTCGTTCATGCCGGTCCGGGGGAAGCGGGTCGGCGGCGGTCCCGCCAGGTGGGAGTGGTCGTGGCGGTGAGCCGGTGGGTCATGACGTCGGTCATCGACCAGCGGATCCAGGACGCGGAACTGGCGGGCAGGGTCTCGTAGTCGCGGGCCAGGCGGCGGTGCAGCATGAGTGTGCCGAAGGTCTGCTCGACGATCCACCGCTTCGGTGACGGGGCGAACCCCTTCGCCTGCGGGTCACGCGATACCACCTCGACGTCGATGCCCAGCGACCTGCCGTGCTCGATGACGGCGTTCTTGAACCCGGCATCGACCCAGCTCTTCACCACGCCGGGGTTGTCGGCGGCCACCTTGTCCAGCAGCGTGATTCCGACGGCGTTGTCGTGCACGCTCGCGGCGACCACGATCACGGCGATGAGCAGACCGAGTACATCGGTGGCGATGCCCCGCTTGCGGCCCCGGCTCTTCTTGCCCGGGTCCAGCCCGGTCGTCTCCTTGGGGGCGTTGACCGAGGCGTGCACGGTCTGGGAGTCCATGACGACCGCGGACGGGTCCTCGCGCCGGCCCTTCGACTCGCGGACCTGCCAGCGCAGCAGATCGTGGATGGTCTGGTCGGTGCCGTCATCGCGCCACAGCCCGAAGTAGTAGTACACCGCGGTGTACGGCGGGAAGTCGTGCGGCAGGTAACGCCACTGGCAGCCGACCCGGGCCTGATACAGGATCGCGTTCACGATCTCCCGCATCTCGTATCGGCCCTGATGACCGCTGACCGAGCGGTGCTGTCCCTTCCAGGCCGTGATGACCGGCCGGATCAACTCCCATGCCTCATCCGACAGATCACTCGGGTACGGCTGCCGCTCAGCCACGTCTCCAGCACACCGCAGAAGCCGTCAACCGCAACCCCTCAAACCGGACAACCAGACACGACGACTCGCAGAACACCCACTGAGAGGGCGGGTGATCCCGCAGCGCTGCGGTTGCGTCCGCCCCGCCGACACAGGCGAGAGGCGGGAAGGTCGACTCAGAGGCTGTCACGCCTCCGGCGGACGTCCTGCGCCACATGCCTTCCACGGTCACCCTCCAGGAAGCCGCCCGCTTGGCGTGCACTGCGGGCCCTCGTCGCCCGGCCGCCCGGCCCACCGCCGGGCCCGCTGCCCCGCACCCGCCCCGCGCCGGACAATGTTCGGACAAGATCACGTCGTGTCGGACAGGGACAAGACCGCGGCGTCCGAGCTGCAAGTGATGCGTGGCTCGACAGCCTGCCTGTGGGATGAGGCGCGCTTGTAAGGAAAGCCCTGGGGCGTCCCGTGCCGGGTCTCTGGCCGGCGCTCGTGTGAGCGGGGTCCCGTGACGGCGTCTGTCGCGCGGTGCCCGGCGGACACCGCGCCGCTGCTGCGCCAGCTGCACCGGCTCGTCGACGCCGACAACACGGTCATCCTCGTCGAGCACGACCTGGATACCGCCGCCACCGCCGACTGGGTCATCGCCCTCGGTCCGGGCGGCGACGTAGGCGGGCGGGTGGTCACGGCGGGGCCGACCAAGGTGGCGAGGGCTCGCCGCAGCGCTACGGCACCGTATCTAGCGGCCAGACTTGCGTGCCCCTGATCCGGATCCGCTCCGCGGAACACCGCCAGCAGCGGACTCATAATCCGTCGGCCGTGGGTTCGAGTCCCACCCGCCCCACCTATGCAGGGCTCTGACCTGCGGAAACGTTCAATTTGTCCTGCCGGATCATCAACTTTGCCTGAACGGACTAAATCCGCTGCTCGCGAGTTTGGCGCCTGGGTGTTTCCGATTCGGCTGATGGCCTTCTGACCTGCATGGATGTGTGTCGATGTGCTCCCACTCGCACGTGTTCTGCTCGGCGCTGTTGTGGCAGGATCATGTGTTGAGGCCATCCTGAGGCCGGAGGCGCGGGGGAACGCCTCGGGGGCGTTGTTCGACGAATCGTGCAAATGTGGCGCAGGGCGATTCACGTGGCGATCGTCTGGGGTTCTTAGCGTTGCGAGGTATGCGCCCCGCTAGGGTCCTAAGGAGCCAAGGAAACGGCCCCAACAGAAAACTGCCCTGGAGGGTGGTCGACCTTTCGTATGCCGCCATGACGCTGGTCCGGGACGTCATCGGACCTGCTCGTGGCGCGAGACCGCGGGGTAGCGAGGTCGAGCCAGATCATCCGTGCTACAGGGATGCGACTCGGCCTGTATGGGTTTTCGTGCGGTGTCCGTACAAGATCGACCCAGGAGGCTGAGGGCGCTGCAGGCAACCACCACGGTCGCAGGTGCCGTTGCTGATGCCGCAGCGAAGGACTACAGGCCATGCGCACGGACGTGCCACCGCGCTCTCCCGGCAGGGCGGGCGGGCGTCAGGTACCTGGTCGGGGCAGATGGAGTATCGAGACGCGAGAACCTAGGGTCAGCACGTGGCTTTGATCCTGGTGTGCGAAGACGACGTGGCGGTTCGCGGCATCCTCAGGCGTGCCCTGGAGCACGACGGTCACACGGTTTCCGTCGCCGCCACGGCGGACAGCCTGCTACGGCAGCTCGCACCGGTGCCCCAGCTGGTCGTCCTGGATCTCGGGCTGCCGGACGCCGACGGCCGCGATGTCTGCCTGGCCCTGAGGGCTCGCGGCGTCGACGTGCCGGTGTTGATGCTCACCGCCCTGGACGGTCTGCATCACAAGGTCGGCGGCTTCGAGGCCGGCGCCGACGACTACATGACCAAGCCCTTCGACATCCCGGAACTGCTGGTGCGGGTCCGGGCGCTGTTGCGCCGGGCCACCGTGGCGCCCGCTTCGCGCGAGGTCGTCCTCGATCCGGCGAAACACATGGTGACCTACGATGCGCTGAGCATGAGCCTGACCCCGACCGAGTTCCGGCTGCTGGGCCGCCTGATCGCCTCGCAGGGCGACGCGGTGCGCCGGCACGCCCTCGTCGCCGCCGGCTGGCCGCACGGGGCGCACGTCAGCGACAACACCCTCGACTCCTATGTGCGCCGGCTGCGGACCAAGCTCGGCCCGCTGGGCGTGGCGGGACGCCTGGCGACGGTCCGCGGCGTGGGCTACCGATGGCAGTGACCGGATTCCGCAGAAGTGTCGTTGCGCTCACCGTCCTGATCGCCACCGCCGTGGTCGCCATCCTGGTCGTCGTCTCGCACGTGCTGCTGAGCAGGGTCACGGACGCCGACGCACATGACCTGGCCCGTACGCGCGCCGAGGCGGTGGCGTCGAACGTCACCGCCAAGGGCGGCCGTGTCGTGCTCACGGAGAACGGCAGTGAGGCGTTGGACGAGGTCGCCTGGGTGTATGCCGACGGCCGCCTCATCGACGGGAACGTACCGGCGAGCGTGGTCGGGCGCGTCGAGGAGCTGGTGGACTCGGGGCGTTCGCAGACCTCGACCGTCGGTGACTCCCTCCTGTACGCGCGGACGGTTCCGGTCGACGGCCACCACGTCATGGTGGTCGTCCGGGTGGAACTCACGCCTTACGAGACGTCCGAGCAGCGCAGTCTGACCTTGTCCTTGATCCTGGGTGGCCTCACGATCGTCCTCGCCGGCGGTGTCGCGCATGTCGTGGTGCGCCGCGCGCTGCGGGTCGTGCACGAGATGGCCGCCCTCGCCGACGACTGGGGCCACCATGAACCCGGGCGCCGCTTCAACCTCGGCGTCCCCCGGGACGAGTTCGGGGAACTGGGACAGACGCTGGACCGCCTCCTGGAGCGCGTCGACAACGCGTTGGCGGACGAACGCCGGCTCACCGACGAGATCGCCCACGAGCTGCGAACTCCCCTCACGGTCCTGCGGGGCGAGGCACAGCTGGCGCAACTGTCCGGCGAGCCGGTGCCGCCGGAGGCGGTACTGAATGAGGTCGAGCGTCTCGACGCGGCGATCACGACGATTCTGCGCGCCGCGCGCGCCCGCACGGACGAGGGCACCCGGTGCGATTTGCGCGCCGCCGCGCGGCAGGCGATCGGTGGTCGCGCGGTCGAGGTCGCCGTTCCGGCGAAGACCGAGGTGGCCGTGGCGCCCGATGTCGCCGTGTCGCTGCTGTCGCCCCTGCTGGAGAACGGCCTGCGGCATGCAAGGACGCGGGTGTGGATCACCGCGCGCCACCAGGGTGCGGCCGTCGTGGTCGACGTCCTCGACGACGGCCCGGGGATCGATCCCGCGGACGTCGAGCGGGTCTTCGAGGCGGGTGTGACCGGCGGCGACGGATTCGGGCTGGGGCTGCCGGTGGTCCGGCGCATCGCCGCCTCGGCCGGCGTGGAGGTCCGCGCGATCGCGGACGGCCGCGGTCACGTCGAGGTGACGCTCCCGGCCGCCGGCGCGGTCACGTAGTCAGGTTGCTTGCAGGTTCCCCGCGCGAACCTGGCCCGCATGACAACGACAACGGAAGCGCGCACGCGCAGCGGGCGCCTCATGCTCAACAAGGTCCCCGAGGTCACCGTCTGGTTCTGGGTGATCAAGATCCTGTGCACCACGGTGGGGGAGAGCTTCGCCGACTGGATCAACATGAAGCTGGGCGTCGGCCTGGTGAACACGGCCTGGATCTTCACCGGGGTGTTCGTGGTGGTCCTGGCCGTGCAGCTGCGGCTGAAGCGGTACGTCCCGTTCCCCTACTGGCTGACCGTGGTCGTTGTCAGCGTCACGGGGACCCTGTACACCGACATCCTCACCGATCAGCTCAACGTGCCGCTGTGGATCAGCTCCGCGGTGTTCTCGGTGCTGCTCGCGGTGGTCTTCGGCGTGTGGTGGGCGCGTGAGCGCACGCTGTCGATCCACTCGGTCACCACGCTGCCGCGCGAGTCGTTCTACTGGCTCGCCGTTCTCGTCACCTTCGCGCTCGGCACCGCGACCGGCGACTGGACCCTGGAGCTGACCGGCTGGAGCCCTGGTGCCTCGGTGCTGCTGCCGCTCGGTCTCATCGCCGCGATCACGCTGTTGTGGAAGTTCGGCGCGAACCCGGTGCTGTCCTTCTGGCTCGCCTACATCCTGACCCGCCCGCTGGGCGCGAACATCGGCGACTGGCTCGCCTCCCCGAAGGTGGCTCAGCCGGGCGAGCCGACCGGCCTCGCGTTGGGCACCTTCACCACCAGCCTGATCTTCCTCGGCCTGATCCTGGCGACGGTGGTCTACCTGACGGTGACACGCTCGGACGTGACCGAGACCTACGAGGCCGCCCACGCCGCCCACACCACCGGCGACCTGCGAAAGGAGCGCGTCGGTCTGGCCGGCTTCGCACTCCTCGCCGTCGCCACCACGGGCCTGCTGATCTGGGCCCACAATCAGCCGCACACCGGCCCGGCGCCGGAGGAGGACAACACTTCAGCCGTCCAGATGGCCCCCGGCGAGGCGGTGAAGAAGTTCCCGCCCGCCAAGGTCACCGCTCTGAAGACCCTCGCGTCCACCTCGCTCAAGGACGCCCGCTCCGGGAACGAGAAGGGTGCACACGCGGCCGCACAGTCGCTGCGTGACCTGTGGGACGCCGACCAGGCATCGTTGCAGCCGCTGGACCAGACCGGGTGGGACTCCATCGACGCCCAGATGGACAAGGTGCTGGGAACCTTCGGCATCGATCACTCGAACCCTCCCATGCCGGCCGCGCAGCAGGAGAAGGAACTGAAGGCCCTCCTGACGGACATGGGCTGAAAGGCGGCAACCCCACCTCCGCGAATTCCGTTGGGGCGGTCGAAGCCGGTGCTGACGGCTCGACCGCCCCGTGTCTCACAGCGAGCCATCACCATGGTCGGGAATCCTTCGCTGTGCTGGGGTGCGGCCGAACGACCTCTCATGGTCAGCCGCGCTTCGGAGGAGATCGCGATTCCGCCTGGATCTTCTTGAGGAGCAGGGAGCTGGCGGTGCGCACTGTTCCTTCCCCAGGTCGGCGGGGGCCCGCGGTGAGGGCCCGGTGTGCCGGATCCGGGCGTGAGCGACGATCAATGACCAGGTCCAGCGGTCCGCGGCTTCGGGAGTGCGGAGTTCCGGGGAGCCGGAGGAGTTACACGTCGTCCGGGGCGGCACCGGTGGTAGAGGGCCGGAGGGCGATCCGAGGACGGGCATGACAGTGAATGACGGGCGTCCGACCGCGTCACTGGACCTGTCGAACCCTGTCGCGTTGTGACACGGCCAGGTAGGCGACGAATCCGATGATCGCCGCCGTCCAGGCGAGGGTGACCGGCGACAGGCCGAGGTCGAGGCCACCGCGGGTGTGGGGGAGGGCCATCCAGTCGGCGAGGGAGGCGCCGAGGGGGCGGGTGATGACGTACGCGGTCCAGAACGCGGTCACCGCGCCCAGGGCGCCGAAGCGGTGGGCCACGGCCGGTACGCAGATGGCGGCCGCGAAGAGGGCGACCGAGCCCAGGTAGCCGAAGCCGACGGTAGCGGTCAGGTCGCCCGCGGCGGTGCCGAGGGCGAAGGTCGCGAGGACGGCCGCCCAGTAGAACGCCTCGCGGCGGCGGGTCCGGACGGTGTGGATGGAAAGGGTGCGCTCGCTCGCGTACCAGAGGGCGAAGACCGCGGCCAGGGCGACGAGGAAGGCCGGGGCCGAGACGGCGTAGGGCACGCCGATGCCGACGTGTAGGACGTCGGCGGCCATGGTGCCGAACACGCTGACCATGACGACGGCCGTCCAGTACGCCCAGGCGACGTAGCGGCGGAGCGTGAACTGGACGGCGAGGGATGCCGTCAGGGCGAGGCCGCCGAGCGCGACCGCCGGAATCGGGCCGAGGGTCCGGGCCAGGAGGTCCGACGCCGTCTCGCCCATGCCGGTGGTCAGGAGCTTGATGATCCAGAAGTAGACAGTCACCTCCGGCACCTTGTTCGCCAACTGGCGTACGGGGGTGGCGGGGTGGTTGTCGAGGACGTGCTCTGCGGTCATGATCCGCACGATCGCACTTCGAACATGAACGCAACCTGAATGCTGCGCCGGGCACGGTGGCACGTAGTACCGCGGTACGACCCGGCCGGTGTGGATCAGTCCCCGGTACCACCGAATCGGGGTGTTTCGGTCCTTAGCGTGGGTGGTGCGGCGTCAGGGGCGCCCGACGGACGCCGGTCTCCGAACAGGAAGTGACGCGCATGATCGACGCACAGCAGCTGACCAAGAGATACGGCGAGAAAACCGCCGTAGACGGGCTGGACTTCGCCGTCCAGCCGGGCACGGTGACCGGATTCCTCGGGCCGAACGGGGCGGGCAAGTCCACAACCATGCGGATGATCGTCGGGCTCGACGCCCCGACGAGCGGCTCGGTCACGGTCAACGGCCGCCACTACGCCCAGCACCAGGCACCGCTCCAGGAGGTCGGCGCCCTGCTGGAGGCGAAGTCGATCCACCCGGGCCGCTCGGCCTACAACCACCTCAACGCGCTCGCGCTCACGCACGGCATCCCCCGGCGTCGGGTCGACGAGGTCATCGACCTCGCGGGCCTGGGCAGCGTGGCCAGGAAGCGGGCCGGCGCCTTCTCCCTCGGCATGGGGCAACGCCTCGGCATCGCGGCGGCCCTGCTGGGTGACCCGCAGACGGTGATGCTGGACGAGCCGGTCAACGGGCTCGACCCCGAGGGCGTCCTGTGGATCCGCAACCTGCTGAAGGCCCTCGCCGACGAAGGCCGGACCGTGTTCGTGTCGTCCCACCTGATGAGCGAGATGGCCCTGGTGGCGGACCACCTCATCATCGTCGGCCGCGGGCGGCTGCTGGCCGACACCACCGTGCGCGATCTCGTCCGCGAGGCGGGCGGTGACACGGTCAAGGTGGCCGCGCAGGACCCGGCCCGGCTGCGAGAGGTCCTGGCCGGTCCCGGCGTCGACATCACCGGCCGCGCCGGTTCCGAGGAGCTTCAGGTGACCGGGCTGAGCGCCCGCGAGATCGGCCTGAAGGCGGCCGAGCACGGGATCGCGCTGTTCGAACTGACCGCACACGCGGTGTCGTTGGAGGAGGCGTTCATGAACCTGACCAGGGATGCCGTGGAGTACCACGGCACCACGGGCATCGGCACCGCCACGGCCGAGGGGAGGGCGGCATGAGCACCCTCACCGCAACCGTCGAGGCGCCCCCTGCCGACCCGGCCCGCCCCGCCTACCGGGTGACCGGACGGCGCGTGCTGGCATCGGAGTGGGCCAAGTTGTGGTCGCTGCGCTCGACCTGGATCACCCTGGGCCTCGGCCTGGTCTTCCTCGTCGCCTTCGGCCTGATCGCCGCGAACCACTACAAGTCCGGGATCGGCTCCGGGCACCAGGACCGGGACTTCGCCACCGCGACGGCCGTGAGCCTGTCCCTCTTCGGCACCAACTTCGCCCAGCTCGCCCTCGGGGTGCTCGGCGTCCTGGTCACGGCGGGGGAGTACTCGACCGGCATGATCCGCTCGACGCTGGCGGCCGTACCACGCCGCCTGCCCGTGCTGTGGTCCAAAGCAGCCGTGTTCGGCCTGGTCGCCCTGGTCGTCGCCACGCTGGGCGCGTTCGTCGCCTTCGGCTTCGGCAGCGGCATCGTCTCCGGCACACCCGCCGCGATGAGCCTGACGCACGCGGGAGTCGTACGCAGCCTGCTGGGCGCCGGACTCTACCTCGGCCTGGTCGGGGTGATCGGCACGGCGCTCGGCGCGCTGCTGCGGTCGGTGGCCGGCGGTATCTCGGTGCTCGTCGCGGCCCTGATGCTGGTCCCCGGCCTGATCTCGCTGCTGCCCAGCTCCTGGCAGGACAACATCAGCCCCTACCTGCCCAGCAACGCGGGCGAGTCGATGTTCGCCCTGACCCACGACAGCACCACGCTCTCTCCCACCGCCGGACTGCTGGTCTTCCTCGGCTGGACGGCGCTCGCGCTGGCGGGCGCGGCGTACCGGCTGGTGCGCAGCGACGTCTGACCGCCTGCACCATGGGCAGGTGACCACCTTGACGACCACCGTCGAAGACGTCAGCGGGATGGGACCGCTGGTCGCCCGGATCTCCCGGTGCGGCCAGCGGTTACGGCAGGCCGACCGGGCCCGGCCGTGGGTGCTGGACACCGCGGTGGTGGTGCTGGTCTTCGCGATGTTCTGCCTGCCGGACCTCGTCCACGGGATCACGGGGGACGGCGACGGCCCTCGCCGCTTCCGGCTCGCCTTCACCCAGCTCTCCCCACCCGCGATGCTGGCCTTGCAGGCCGGTCTGGTGCTGCCGCTGCTGTGGCGACGGCGCAGGCCCATGGCGGCCTTCGTCGCCGTCGCGGCCGTCTTCGTTCTGCAGTGGTCCCTGGATGCCGTGCTGCGCGCGGACGTGGCCCTGTTCATCGCCCTCTACAGCCTGGCCCTGCACGGCCGGCCGCGGCAGCTGCCGTGGGCCTGCGGTGTCATGGCGGGCGCGATGGTGCTGGTGGCGGTGCGGGTGTCGGCGGCGATGTCCGTCTGGGACGCTCTGTTCTTCCTGCTGAGTACGGCGACCGCGGCCCTGGCGCTGGGCCTGATGATCCGCGTCCGCCGGGCCCAGCTCGCGGGGCTGCGGGACCGGGCGGCCCGCCTGGAGGTCGAACGCGACCAGCGCAGCCGGCTCGCGGCCGCCACCGAACGCGCTCGAGTGGCCCGCGAGATGCACGACATCGTCGGCCACAACCTGTCGGTCATCATCACCCTCGCCGACGCCGGCGCGTACGCCACCGACCTCGCTCCCGAGCGCGGCAAGGAGGCCCTGCAGCTCATCGGCGACACCGGCCGCACGGCCCTCGGCGAGCTGCGCCGCGTGCTCGGCGTCCTGAGGGAGGCGGCCGATGGCCCCGCCGCGGTCCCGGAACTCAGCCCGCAGCCCGGCCTCGCGGACATCCAGGCACTGTGCGAGGGCGTGCGGGCCGCCGGCCTTGAGATCGTCTACCGGACCGTCGGCGATGTGGACGACCTGGACCGCGGTGTGCAGCTGACGGTCTACCGCATCGTCCAAGAGGCCCTCACCAACGCACTCAAGCACGCCGGCGCCGGCACTCGGGTGCAGCTGTCGGTGCTCGTGGAGGACGAGCGGCTGGTCGTCCGGGTCCGGGACAACGGCACGACCGGTCGCTCAGGACCATGGAACGAGGAAGGACACGGACTGGTGGGTATGCGCGAACGAGCCGCACTGTACGGAGGCGACGTCAGTGCCGGTCCCACGGCGGGCGGCGGCTGGACGGTGGAGGCCGTCCTCGACCTCGCACATCGGGCAGGCACCCGATGACCACGGTCCTCGTCGTCGACGACCAGCCGCTGCAACGCTACGGCTTCCGGGTCCTGCTCGACTCCATCCCCGAGACCGAGGTGCTCGGCGAGGCCGCGAACGGCGCCGAGGCTGTCCGCAGGACCGCCGAACTGCGCCCTGACGTGGTCCTGATGGACGTCCGCATGCCGGGCATGGACGGCATCGAGGCAACCCGGCGGATCACCGCCGCCGGGGGCCGGTCCCGCGTCCTGGTGCTGACCACCTTCGACATCGACGAGTACGTGCACGCCGCCCTGCGGGCCGGAGCCAGCGGCTTCCTCCTCAAGGACGCGCGCCCCGACGAACTCCTCGCCGGCATCCGGGCCGTCGCCTCGGGCGACGCGGTGATCGCCCCGGCGCTCACCCGCCGCATCCTGGACGAGTACGCCCAGCACGTACCCGTCGGCCGGGGAAACCCCAGTGACGACCCCCGGCTGGCGTCCCTCACCGATCGCGAGCGCGAGATCCTCGTGGCCATCGGCAAGGGCTGGACCAACGGCGAGATCGCCGCGCGCTTCGTCGTGGCCGAGTCCACCGTGAAGACGCACGTGGGCCGAGTCCTGGCGAAGATCGGCGCCCGCGACCGCATCCAGGCCGTGATCTTCGCCTACGACCACGGACTCGCTCGTCCCGGTACGGGGTGAGTGTGCTCACTCCAGTGCGTCCCCATTACGCCGTTCGGGCCTCTCACGTGGGCTGCTGCCTGTCCTGCCTTCACCGTCAGGAGTGAGGGAGGTGTCTTCTCACCTGCCTCTAACCGAGGCGCCGTACCGTGAAACCGATCTCCTACGAGATGTAGGAGAGGGTGGTTCCGGGGCACTAGGCGACGGAGAGGTGATCGATGGGCGACGGCTCGAACGCCACCATGACGAGCGCCTCACGCACGGGATCCCCACCGGTAACCACTCGGGCCCGCCGGCGCTGGGGTGAACCCTGGCTCGCCACCGTCGCGGGCGCTTTCACACTCGCTCAGCTGTGCCTCGTACGACCGGATCTCGGTCTCGGCTGGGACGAGACGGTCTACGTCAGCCAGGTCAGCGGCGATGTCCCCGCCGCCTTCTTCAGCGCGCCCCGTGCCCGCGGCATCTCCCTGCTGACCGCCCCGATCGCCTCGTGGTCCGACTCCACCGCCCTCCTGCGGGTCTACCTGGCGATCCTGTCGGGCCTGGCCCTCTACTTCGCCCTGCGCGTGTGGCGAGCCCACGTCATGCCGCACGTCCTGGCCCTGGCGGGTGCCCTGTTTGCCTCGCTGTGGGTGACGCTGTTCTACGGCCCCCAGGCCATGCCCAACTACTGGGTGGCCGTCGGAGGTCTGGCCTGCGTCGGCTGCTTCCTGCGTGTCCGGGCGGACGCCGGGGACCGGGCGGCCTGGTGGGGCGTGTTCGCGGGCGCGGCGCTGATGGCGTGGATGCGCCCGATGGACGCCGTATACGTCGTACTGCCCTTGCTCGTCCTCGCCCTGCGCCGACCCCGCCTCCTTGCCGTGCTGGTCGCCGGACTGCTGGCAGTCGCCGGTGAGTGGGTGATCGAGGCATACGTGAGCTATGGCGGCCTCGCGCAACGTCTCTCCGACGCCTCCCGCATCCAGGGCGGCCTCGGCTGGCACCTGGCGGTCGCCGACCAGTTGCGCAGTCTCGCCGGGCGGACGCTCTGTCGCCCCTGCACCGGGTCGGCCCCCAACCCGGTGGTGACCCTGTGGTGGTTCGCACTGCCGGTGCTCGCCGCTCTCGGCGCGGTGGCCGCCGTCCGCGCCCGGCGCGCCCTGCCGATCCTGCTCCCGCTGGCCTGCGCGGTGACGGCCGCCGTCCCGTACTTGTTCCTCATCGGCTACGCCGCCCCCCGCTTCCTGCTGCCCGCCTATGCCCTGCTCGCCGTCCCCGTCGCCAAGGGCCTCGCGCGCCTGGCCACCGCCCCGGCGCGCGGGACCGCGCGGGCCCTCGCCGTGAGCCTGGTGGCGGCCGGCCTGGCATGCCATCTGGCCGTGCAGTACGCCGTCCTGGAACACACCGTGCACGGTTCCGCCGCCAACCGTGAGGGCTGGTCCCGTACCGCGTCCGCCCTCCACGCGCTCGGCGTACGGCCGCCGTGCCTGATCAGCGGATACGAGGCCGTGCCTATCGCCTTCTACACCGGCTGCGGCTCGGCACAGACCGCGGGCCACGACACCAGCACCACCGCGGCCGCACTCACCCGGGCCGCCCACCGGACCCCCATCGCGGTTCTCGCCCTTCCGGGAGACCGGCCGCCCGCCTACGCGCGCACCTGGCCCGTGGAGCGGGCGGGCGCTCTGCACGCCTATGTCGCTCCCCGCGTCGCCCAGGGGCGGTGACTGCGGTGGCTGTGTCGGACCGGGTGCCCGTGACCGGGGGCAGGCGCCTCTGCCTCAGGTGGGGGATCACTCTGGCGGTCCTGATCGCCGCAGGGGGTGTGCTCGCCTCCCACTGGGGCACGCTCGACAGCGGGACCGACCAACTGGCCGCCGCTGACGATGAATGGCTGCTGCTCGCCTGCTGCGCCACCGTCGCCACGTGGGTGTGCGCGGCTGTGGCACAGCAGGGCGCGGTCGTGGAGCGGCTGCCGCGGGGGCGGTTGGTGGCAGCGCAGTTCGCGGCCTGCGCCGCCAACCACATCCTGCCCGCGGGAGCCGGGGCGAGCCTGGTCAACCTGCGGTTCCTGACGCGGTGCGGCCTGTCCACCAGGCGCTCGGCGACCGCACTGGCGGTGAAGGCGGCTGTCGGCGGGATCGTCCGGTGCGTGCTCGGCGTCGCCCTGCTGGTGGCATCGCCGGGCGCTGTACCCGTGTCGGCGCGGGTCCCGCACGCGCTGGTCCTGGTGCCGGTGGTGGCGGCAGCCGTCGGGTCGGCGGTGCTGGCCAGCGGTCGGCTCAGGCGGGCGGTGGGGCGGGCCGTGACCGACGTGCGGGAGGTGCATCGCTCCCGGGGGCGGGCTTGCGCGCTGTGGGGCGGCTCCGTCGCGTTCGCGTTGCTGCACGCGGGCGTGGTCGTGGCCGTGGTCCACGCGCTCGGCCTCACGTTGCCCACCAGCCATGTGGTCATGGCGTACGTCGTGGCCAGCGGGGCGGCGGCCCTGCTTCCCACGCCCGGCGGGCTGGGGTCGCTGGACGCCGCGCTCGCCTTCGCGCTCACGGCCGCCGGAGCACCGGGGCAGACGGCGATCTCGGCGGTCATCGGCTACCGCCTGCTCACCGGATGGCTGCCGATGGCACCGGGACTGCTGGTCCTGGGGTTGCTTGCCCGCCGTTCGGCACTCTGAGCCGGTGTGGGTGTTCGCTGCCCATCTGCCTTGTCATGTGACCGGCACGATGGGTGACCATCGACCGGGGCCACACGGAAGACTCCGAGACCGCCAGAGCGCCTCAACGGCCCGGAGTCTTCCGTGCCGGCTCGCCCCGCCGGGCGAACCAGCGGTCCCGGACCGAACACAGGGCGCGGGCGGGACCGGTGACACGGGTCGCGCCGCGTCGCTCGTTCAACGCGCAGTCGCCGCGCAGGACACGAGATGCCACCTCAGCCCGCCGCCCGGCAGGCAGGTCATCCGGACGGCGCCGGGCCCTCTCCCATGAAGGGGACCAGCAGACGCCCCCGGCTATCGAGGTGAGCCCGCCCCGCTGGATGAATCCAGCGTTCCTGCCCGCCGGGAAAGTGCAGCCGCGCCCACCCGGCCGATCGCATCCCCGCTGCCACACGCAGCGGCACACCTCGCAGCACACCACCCCATTCCGAAGCCTCCGCAGGAGCGAACACTCCGAGATCCACATCGATGGCCAGGCGCTCTCCCACCACCTCGAGCACAACGACTGCGTCCGGTGGAAGGGGCGTACAGCCACTGTCTCCTCGGCGGAGGTCTGCCGCGACCGCACATCAGGTGACATCGCTTTGCCAGGCTGCAGTGATGGGGCCACACACGACGGTCCTGTCTCACACGCCCCAGTGATCCGCTGATGGGATCCCCGCGACCCGGCCGTTCGCCCCCCGGACTCCACTCAGTGGGAAGAATGTTCACCATGACACCCTCCGACCGGTGACCGTCGGCCCGCCCGATAGCTAGGGCGGCCGGTTGGTGCATATCCACAAGGAGGCCGTCGGCCGCGCCTTCGGCCTCTGGGACGTGGTCGTCCTCCTTCAGCGTGCCGGGCTTGACACGGGAGAAGAGGACATGATTACCGCCTCGGATCTCATCGAGTGGATCGGCGGAGGCCCGACCGTCTGGGAACCGTGACGAGCGATCCTCTCACCCAAGCCGCGGCACACCACCTCTCACCGAAATTGATCATGAAAGAGTCGCCGGAGTGCCTCCGAAGTCGACTCGGAACGGCATCCACGGGAAGTGGCATAGCGTCAAGCCTTCTGGCGGAAGGACCGTCCGCCCTCACCGACACGCTGGACGTCCGTGCTCGACGCTCCGACCTGGAGCAAGTCCTGCAAGGTTGGCGAACGGCTCACAGGGTGTGGCTGCGTGGCAACCCCTTCATCGGGCGCCTTGTCTTGCGTGGCGCTCCTGTCGGCGCGCCGGGTACCGGGCGGTGCAGGTGGTGGCGGGCGACGAGTTCGAGCGTCACCGCGACCGCGACGGACTGCACCGCCATGAGCGCGATCAGGACGAACAGCTGCACCGCCCCGGCCATCACGGGACTCGCCCCTGCCATCAGCATGCCGACGAATGCACCGGGGAGGGTGACCAGCCCGACCGTACGGGTCTGGTCGAGGCCCGGCAGGAGTGCCTCCGATGCCGCGGGGCGGGCGATCTCCATCCGTGCGTCCCGGTCCAGGAAGCCCAGGGCCATCGCGGCTTCCACCTCCCCGTTGCGCTGGGCCAGTTCGTCCAGGGCTCGACGTCCGGCGAGGACGGTCACGGTGAGTGCGCCGCCGATGAAGATGCCCGTGATCGGGATCAGTGCGATGCCGCGCAGCGGGACGAGCCCCGTCAGCAGCAGTGCCGCGACGACCGGCACCACGCCGGCGGCGATCGGGGCGGCCGTAAGCCACCAGGTGCGGTCACTGGTGATTCTCCGCCCAGCCGTACGCACCGCCACCGAGAACATGACGACCAGGAACGCCAACAGCCCTGGCACGGACTTGACGGCCCACGCGATGACCACCGACACGACGGCCAGCTGGGCCGCGGCCCTCAGCCCGGCGACGAGGATCTCCCGGGCCCGGCTCCGGTACGGGTGCGGGTCGAGATGGAACCGCCCCGCGACCACCGCCGCCGCCAGGAGCAGAGCGGCGAGCAGGACGCCGAGGGTGATGTTGACCGGGACGAGGGATGCCGCACTCGACGTCACGTTCCCCACCTGTCCTTGCTCACTGACACGTCGGCCGCATCTCAACCCATCGGATCCGGCGGCCGTTCCAGCCGGTATCCGTGCCCTCGCAGCGTGGTGATCTCCGGCAGGCGGACAGGACTGTCCTCGGCCTGCGCCGCCTCGGTGAGTCTGCGGCGTAGGCCCGCCATCGTCACGTCGAGGGTCTTGGTCGGTCCGAACCAGTTCTCGTCCCATACCTCGGCCATCAACGTCTCCCGCGACACCGCCTCGCCGACCCGCTCGGCCAGCGCCGCGAGCAGGTCGAACTCCTTCGCCCGCAAGGGGATTTCGACATCGTGCAGAGCGCATCGTCGGGCGGAGACGTCGACGACCAGATCCCCCAGCCGCACCGGCTTGCGGACCGGGGCAGCCACTGTCTGCCGCCGTAGATGCGCTCGCAGCCGGGCGAGCAGCACGGTCATGCTGAACGGTTTGACGAGATAGTCGTCGGCCCCGGCATCCAGTCCGGCGATGACGTCGATGTCCTCGGTCCGCGCGGTCAGCACGACGATCAGCAGATCGGGGAGGCGGGCCCGCAGATCCCGGGCCACGTCCAGGCCGTCCATGTCGGGCAGTCCCAAGTCCAGCAGCAGCACGTCGTACGGTGTCCGCGCGGCCTCGGCCAGGGCGCCCGCCCCCGTACGGCACCAGGTCGGCGCGTAGTCGTGACCGCGCAGGCCGGCCTCCAGATGGCGGCCGATGGTGTCGTCGTCCTCGACGACCAGGACACGGTGGCGGTGGCGGTCCGGTGCGGCGGGCGTGCGCATGGACCACAGCCTAGGAGCGGACAGGGCGGGGAGCCCGTCCTGCGCGCGGAGAGTGTTCACAGGTCGCGGAGCTCCTCCACGGCGGGGCGTCGGGTCTTGCGGATGCCGTTGAGGGCCGCGGCCACGATGGCGGCGACGGCGGCGGTGCCGGTAAGCGCGAGGTAGGCGCCGGGGACCGAGAGGTCGGCGGGTGGCGGATCGAAGACGCCGGTCAGCACCTTGACCAGCATCTGCGACAGGGCCCAGCCGATCAGGGCGCCCCCGGCGAGACCGCCGACGGCCAGCAGCAGGGCCTCGGTGAGGACCATGCCGCGCAGGTGCCGTGCCCGCGCGCCGAGGACCGTGGCGATCGCGAAGGTACGGCGGCGTTCGGCGAGCCCGAGGGCGAGGACGAGCCCACCGGCTCCCGCGGCCAGCAGCACCGCGAAGGCGAGTTCGATGCGTGTCAGGCCCGCCAGGTCAACCGACGTCAGGCTGGTGCCGACGGTGCCGCGGGTCTGGGTCAGGTCGGTGACGGTGGCACCGGTGCCGAGCTGCCCACGCAGCTGCGCGGCGATCTGCTTCTGGTGGCTGCCACCGGTGTCGAGGAGGAAGGCGCCCACCGCGTCGCTGCCGGTGGCCTTGGCGATGTAGGAGGCGTTGGCGACGAAGAAGCTGTCCTTGGGGGCGGTGGGGAACTCCTTGGCGATGCCGGCGTAGTGGAAGGGGACCGTGTGCAGGGCTTTGGTGCGGGCGTCCTGGACGCGCAGGTTGACGGTGTCGCCGGGGGAGAGCTGGAAGTCGTTGACGGTCTCGACGCTGACCAGCAGGTTGTCCGGGTGCTGGGCAAGGCGCTGCATCAGCTGCCGAGCGGTGCCGCCGGCGAAGTAGGCGTCCTGGAGCGAGGTGGCCCCGGCGATGGTGTCCGGGCGGACGCCGTACAGGTCCTGCAGGTCGGAGCCGACATAGGCGAAGCGGTGCTGGAGGGGTTCGACGTGCCGTACACCGGAGATCTTCAGGGCCGCTCCGGAAGCGGGTGGGACCCGGGCCCCGGGCGGTTCGGTGACGGTGACGTCGGCGCCGTTGGTGAGCCGGGCGTCGACCTCGGCCTGCTGGTGGTACGTGGCGTTGAAGACGGCGGTGGACACGGCGAAGGAGACGGCCAGGGCGAGCAGCACCACCGAGCGGGCGAGCGGTCGCCGGCGCCGGGTCAGTACGGCCGCGGTGGTCCCGGCCAGGGTCGCGGTCAGCGGGCGGGCCAGCCGGGTCAGAACGGGACGGCCACGGGTGAGGACCAGCAGGGTCAGGCGCCACAGCAGCAGGGCCGCGCCGATCCACAGCAGGGCGGGGCCGAGGAAGGCCCAGTACGACACGGAGATGCTGGGAACGCCCTCAGGGGCGAGGACCAGCGCGTACTGGTTGCCGGAGGAGGCGCGGAAGACCAGCCACGAGCCGATCAGGAGCACGAGGTCCAGGCCGTACCGCAGCCACCAAGGGGACCGGGAGGGACGTACGCCCTCCTGTTTGCGGGTGTCGGCGACGGTGACCGTGCGGAGGTCCCGCAGTGCGGGGACGAGAACGGCACCGGCGGCCACCGCGGCTCCGAGTACGAAGGCGATCGCGTACCAGACGACCCACTGCCCCGCGCTCGCGCCGAACGAGGCCGCACCGAACGCGAGACGGCCGGTGAGCGCGGCGACACCCAGCCCCGCGAGGCCCCCGGCGAGGCCGATGAGGGCGGCTTCCAGGCCCGCGAGGCCGGTGATTTGGCGGGGCCGCAGCCCGCGCAGTCGCAGCAACCCTTGTTCCTGGCGCCGCCGTTCACCGCCGGCCGAGGCGACCGCCGCTGTGAGCGCGGCCGCCAGGACCGCGCCCGGCACGCCGAGGAAGAGGAAGAGGATCTGGGCGTACAGGGCGTCCTGGCGGGCGGAGTCGAGGGCGGCGCCGATGTTGTTGCCGACCAGGGCGGTGCCTGCCGAGCGGGCCTCCAGGTTGTGGGCGGCACCGGTGACCGAGGAGAACGCGGCGGCCGGGTCGGAGGTCAGCCCGGTGTTGGTGCGGGCGACGTGGATCTGGGTGGTGACGGCGGTGGCGCCGTGAGTGAGGGCGGCGAACCGGGCGGCGGGCAGCAGGACGACGTTGTCCGGGGGCGCGGTCGGCTGCGACTGGCTGGGGGCACCGACGGTCTGGAAGAGGGAGTCGGCCTGGGGCAGGTCGACGACGCCGTCCACCTTCACGCGGTGCGGGCCTGCACCGGGGATCTGGATGGCGATGGTGTCGCCTGGGGCGGCGTGCAGGTTGGAGGCGGTCTGCTGGGCCAGCAGGACGCCGGTGGAGGAGCCCGACAGCGTACGGACGGCGTCCGGAAAGCGGGCACGGTAGCCGTCGGGCAGTCCGAGGGCGACACCGGGGCCGGTGGTCTGGGTGCTGCCCTGCACATGGGCCGTGAAGGCGCTGGTGTGGGCGAAGCCGACGGGCAGCGCGGTGCGGGTGCCGGGGGTCTTCTGGACGAGGGACAGGACGGCGTTCGGGTCGGCGCCGGGCTGCACCTGGACCTGCCAGTCCACGGCGACCGAGCGCAGGGCGCGTTGGGTCATGGTCGCCTTGGACGCGGTGAGGAAGGAGCCGAGCGCGGCGACGAGGGCGACCGCGAGTGTGACGCCTGCCAGGGCGGCCAGCAGTCGGCCGGTGCGGTGGCGGGCCAGGCCTTGCGCCCATGCGGTGATCATGACACCTCCTCGGGTGTGAGCAGTCGTCCGTCGCGCATGCTGCGCCGGACGGTGAGCCGGGCGGCGACGGCCGGATCGTGGGTGGTGACGACGAGGGCCGCACCGGTGTGGTCGGCGGCCGTCAGCAGGGCGTCCAGGACACGGGAGCCGGTGGCGTGGTCGAGGCGGCCGGTGGGTTCGTCGGCGAGGATCAGGCGAGGTGCCTGGGCCAGCACCCGGGCGGCGGCCACCCGTTGGGCCTGCCCGCCGGAGATCTCCTCGGGCAGCCGTTCGGCGAGGTCGGCGGAGTCCACCCGGGCGAGCGCGGCGAGCGCGGCCCTCCTGGCCTCGTCCTCCGCGCGGTCGGTGAGGACCAGGGGCAGGGCGGTGTTCTCGGCCACGTTCAGGGCGGGGATCAGGCTGTCGCCCTGGAAGACGAGGCCGATGTCGTACGGCCCGAGGGAGGCGGCGCGGGTGACGGTGCCGTGGGTGGGCTGTTCGAGTCCGGCGAGCAGATGGAGCAGCGAGCTCTTGCCCGATCCCGAGGGGCCGACCACCGCGAGCCGGTCCCCGGCCCGGATCGTCAGGTCGGCGCCGTGCACGGCCACCACCGCCTGGGCTCCCCGGCCGAAGGTCAGGGCCGCGTCCGTGCAGCTGACGAGCACGTCATCCGACGACATCGTGTGCCTCCTCGCGGTTGTGCGGGGGCGGGGCACCGGTGGCCCTGCCGTCTGTCAGGGTGATCACCCGGTCCGCTACCCGGACCGCCTCCGCGCTGTGCGTGACGAGCAGCACCGCGCAGCCTTCCGTGGCCCGATCCCGAAGCAGTGAAAGCACCAACTGTTCGGTCTCGCCGTCGAGTTCGCCGGTCGGTTCGTCGGCGAGCAGGACGGCGGGCGCGTTGGCCAGCGCGACGGCGAGCCCTGCCCGCGCCAGCTCGCCGCCGGACAGCTCCCGGGGCAGGGCGCGTGTCCGCCCGGTCAGCCCGACCTGCGCCAGCAGGGTCTCGGCCGGGACAGGGGGCCTGCCGCCCTGCGCCCGTTGCGGCAGGCGGACGTTGTCGAGCACGTTCAGGTGGGGCAGCAGGTTGCGGGTCTGCAGCAGGACGCCGATGTGCCGGGCGCGCAGCCGGGCCCGCTCGGTCTCCGGCCGGTGGCTGATCCGTACGCCGCTCACGCGGACCTCGCCGCCGGAGGGTTCGTCGAGTCCGGCCAGGCACGCCAGCAGAGTCGACTTTCCGGCCCCGGACGGTCCCACGACCGCGACGGTCTCACCACGTCGCACCGTCAGCGACACCCCGCGCAGCGCGAGGGTCTCCTCCTCGCCGGCCCGGTAGAAGCGGTACAGCTCGCGGGCTGTCAGCACCTCGTGGGCCGAGCCGCGGGTGTCGTACGAGTCGACTGGCATCACGCTCACCGCCACGCGAAGGAGTCGCTGACGAAGCGCCAGGGATCGACGTTGTCCGCGTTGACCGGGCCGGACAGGGTCAGGTCGACCTCGTGTCCCGCGCGATAGAAGGCATACCGTTCGAACGCGTCCCGCACGACCTTGCCGGTCACCGGGTCCTTCGTCGAGTCGCCCTGGTAGGTCAGCAGGACCACACGGCCCGAGTGCCGCGTCACCTCCGACTCCTTGGGAGCGGCGAACTTCGGCACCTGGGAGCGCAGTTGCGGTATGACGGTGTCGTTGACGGAACGGGTCGTCGGCGCGCCGGCGGCGGAGACCGCCGTGATCTTCACCGTGTTGAGCTTGTCCGTGAACACGGTGGTGCTGCCCTGGTCGGTGCGGGCCCAGCCCTCGGGCACCTTCACGGTAAAGCCGGTGAAGGAACCGCCGGTCGGCCGGTAGGCGACGAACGCCTGATTATCGGGGATGTCACCGGGAGGGTTGGACTCGGTGGGCGCCGCGTTGTTCTGCCCGCCGCCTGCACCCCCTGAGGAGGACCCGGCTGGGGACGCCGTCGAACCGGAGCCCGAGCCCGAACCCGTCCCGGCACAGCCCGCAGTCACCGCCGCCACCAAGGCCAGTCCGACGACCGCGTACGTCCGTGTGCGTGCTGCCATGACCACTGCCCTCCAGGGGGAGTCCGCGGACCGGACGATCCACAGCACCGACGCTAGGGAGAGGCCGGTTAACGCCCTGCTCGCCGTGGGTTAGAGGACGGCAAAAGCGTGTGGCGGAGCACGTCCGCCCAGGTGAACGGCCCGCATGATGGGGTCATGAGACAGCGCGTGGTGCGAGTCGCCCTGACCGCCGCTCTGGTCGCAGTCGTCCTCCTCGCGGTCCCGCTGGCCCTGGCCATCAGGTCGTCCCTGTACGCCGACCAGCGCGACACCCTGGAGCGATCCGCCCTGGCCGGGGCCGTACGCGTGAGCCCTGACTACGCGACCGGCGACCCGGCGGAACTGCCGAGCCCCCCGGCAGGCGGGCGCCTCGGCCTGTACGACCCGCAGTCACGGCTGCGGGCGGGCAGCGGCCCCCGCTCGGGCGACGCCCCGGTCCGTCGAGCCTTGAGCGGAGACGCCGTACGGGGCGACTCGGGCGGTGACCTGGTGGTGACGGTACCCGTCTCCCACGCCGAGAAGGTGATCGGCGTCGTGCGGGCTTCGTCCGCCGCAGCGTCCGTGCGCGACCGTGTCCTCGTTGCGTGGGCGGTGCTGCTGGGGGTGGCGGCTCTGGCGCTGGCCGTCGCAGTCGTCGTGGCCCGTCGTCAGGCGCGGGCCCTGGCGTCTCCGTTGGAGGATCTGTCCCGCCACTGCCGGGCCGTGACCGAGGGTGACCTGAACGCCCGCGCCGCCCCCAGCAGCATCGGCGAGATCGACCAGGTCGCCCGTACCCACAACGAGATGTTGCACAGCCTGTCCGAACTCCTCCGCCACGAAAGCGACTTCGCCGCCAACGCCTCCCACCAGCTGCGCACTCCGCTCACCGGTCTGCAACTTGCCCTGGAGGCGGGCCTGGCCCAGGACGACGACGCGCGTCTGCGCCCCGTCCTGACCGAGGCACTGGCCACCACCCACCGACTGCACCACACGGTGGAGGAGGTGTTGCGCCTGTCGGGTGCGAGCAAGGTGTCCCCCTCCGCCGCAGGGCAGATCGCGGTGGGTCAACTGCTGCGGGACGCCGAGGAGCGGTGGCACGGCTTGTTCGCCCGGGACGGCAGACGCCTGGAGTGCGCCGCACGAGGCACACCGAGCGATGTACTGGTCCCAGGCGCGCCCGTGTCGGAGGTGCTCGGCATCCTGCTGGACAACGCCCGCGTGCATGGGCGCGGGACCGTCCGGGTCACCGTGCGGGACCTGGATGATGCCCTCGCCTTCGACGTGAGCGACGAGGGTGCCGTGGCGGGCGAGCCGGCCCGGCTGTTCGACCGGGGGCACACCGGGGGCGGACCGGGAGCGGGCATCGGCCTGGCTCTCGCCCGGGACCTGGCCGTCTCGCTCGGCGGCAGGATCTCCCTGGCCCGTGCTTGCCCCGCCACCTTCACCTTGCTCATTCCCGTTGACCGGGACGAGGCACAGGAGTCGTCCGGATGAGAGGACCGCATTGCGCCGCCCTTCCAGTGGCGAACGGGCCGGGCTGCTCGACGGCTCAGTAGCCGTCGATCGGTCTTGAAGAAAAGCAGACCTGCTTGAAGAAGACCCGACCGCTTCTTCCGTGTGCGTTCACACATGCGCCGTTTCCGGTACGCAAGACGCGACTCTGATGGGCCCGCCTCGCAAAGCGCCCCAAAGAGCCGGGAGATGCACACATGTCCAGAAGTCATGCCAGACTCGCAGCCGTTCTCGCTGCCGCCGGAGCCCTGACCGGCGTGACCGCCGTCCAGCCCCCGGCGTTCGCCGCCTCCCACCATCGGGCGCCCGCCAAGCACGTCCTGCTGATCTCGATCGACGGACTGCACCAGTCGGACCTGGCCTGGTACGTCTCCCGGCACCCCAAGTCGGCACTGGCGCGGCTGGTCGGCGGCGGTGTGGAGTACACCCACGCCAAGACCACCACGCCGTCCGACTCCTTCCCCGGCATGGTCGCCCAGGCGACCGGCGGCGGCCCCGGCACCACCGGCATCTACTACGACGACACCTACAACGCGGCGCTCCTGCCCGCCGGAACCACCAACTGCAAGGCCGTCAAGCCCGGTGCCGAGGTGGACCTCACGGAGGACCTCGACAAGAACCAGGCCTCCCTCGACGCCGGTCAGGGACTCACCGGCCTGCCGGACAGCATCCTGTCGATGACGGGCCACCCGGCAAGCCTGATCAATGCCTCCAAGCTGCCGGTCGACCCCAAGACCTGCAAACCGGTCTACCCGCACTCCTACGTCAAGGTGAACACCGTCTTCGAGGTGGCCCGCAGCGCGGGGCTGCGCACCGCCTGGTCGGACAAGCACGCGGCGTACGAAATCCTCAACGGGCCCTCGGGCACCGGAATCCAGGACCTGTTCACGCCCGAGATCAACAGCGACGCCCTCGGCTACCCGGCCGGCAACGACTGGACCAAGGACAACCAGGCCACCGAACAGTACGACGGCTACAAGGTGCAGGCCGTCCTCAACGAGATCGACGGCTACGACCACAGCCGTACCCACAAGGTCGGCACCCCGGCGATCTTCGGCCTCAACTTCCAGTCGGTCTCCACCGCGCAGAAGCTGCCCGCCTCCGACGGCCTCAAGGGCGGCTACACCGCCAAGAGCGTGCCCGGACCGCTGCTGGCGAAGAACCTGGACTTCGTCAACGCGCAGATCGGCGCCCTGGCTTCTGAGATCACGAAGCGGCACCTGGCCGGCAGCACCACGGTCATCCTGTCCGCCAAGCACGGTCAGTCGCCCACCGACCCGACCGCGCTCACCCGGATCGACGACGGCCCGCTGCTGGACGGCCTCAACGCCGCCTGGAAGAAGCTCCATCCCGCCGCCGGTGATCTGGTCGCACACTCCGTGGACGACGATGCGATGCTGCTCTGGCTGACCGACCGCTCGCAGGCCGCCACCGAGTTCGCCAAGAGGTACCTACTGGCGCAGAGCGGCAACGGCACCGACATCAACGCGGCACCCAAGGGCTTCACGCGCAGCGGGCTCAGCAAGGTCTACGCAGGGAAGGCCGCGGCCCGCTACTTCCACGTCGAAGCCGGTGAGGCCCGTGTCCCGGACCTCTTCGGCATCGCGCAGTACGGCGTCGTCTACACCGGCGGCACCCAGAAGATCGCCGAGCACGGCGGCGCCCACGCTGACGACCTCGATGTTCCGTTGGTGGTGTCGGGCGCCTCGGTTCCGGACGGCGTGCGCGACTCCGCGAGCGTGCAGACCAAGCAGATCGCACCAACGATCCTGAGCCTGCTCGGTCTGAACCCCCGTTCTCTGCAGGCCGTGCGCGAGGAGCACACCAGGGTGCTGCCGGTCCGCTGAGCGATCAGGTGAGTCCCGGCCCGACACGGGCGGGCCGCCCAGGTGGAGGCCACCTGGGCGGCCCCGTGCCGGGCGGGGGTTCAGCCAGTCGGTCCTGCCGGGGTCGTCGTGGTCTTGAAGCCCTCCGCCTTGTTGGCCTGGAGGGCGAAGTCGTTGGTGAACGTCTTGCTGAGATCCACCGACCCCTTCACATTGCCGACCAGTTTCTCCGTCGCCAGAGAGGTCTTCGGACCGCCGGCCGGCATGATGCCGTCCGGGAGGAACTGACCCTTGTCCTCGGTCAGGGCCGAGATGTAGTCGGCCTTGGTCACCAACTGGTTCGACACGTACGACGCGGGCAGCTTGTTCGCTATGTCGGCCGCGCTGTGGGTGTTGATCCAGTGCATGGTGGCGACGAGCGCGTCGACGACCTTCTGCACGGTGTCCTTGTGCGAGGTCACCCAGTCGGTGCGCGCGAGCACACTAGCCGCGGGATAGGCGCCGCCCAGCGCCACCGTGGCCCCCTGTGTGGTGGCCAGGTCGATGGCGGAGGTGCCGACGCCCTTCTTCTGGATCGCGGCGACCGTCGGCTGCGTCGTCATGACGCAGTCGACCTTGCCGTTCTGCAGCGCGGCGATGGCGGTGGAGCCCGCACCGACTCCGATCCGGTGGAACTCGCTGGTCTTGACGCCCTTCTTGGCGGCCAGGAACTGGGTGAGGGTGTCGGTGCCCGACCCCAGGTCGGTGACGCCGAGGGTCTTGCCCTTGAAGTCGGCGCCCGAGGTGACGCCCGACTTCTTGGTGCACATCTCCCGTTCGCCCGGCGCACCGGAGAGCTGGACGACGTCCTCGACCGCCTTGCCCTTGGCCTGGAACTCGATGGTGTGGTTGTACCAGGCGCCCGCCATGTCGACCTGACCCGAAGCCATGGCCTCCTCGGCGCCGACACCGCCGTCCTGCTCGGTGCTGAGCTCGACGTTGACGCCGTACTTCTTGTAGAAGCCCAGCTGTTGCGCGAGCTGGTACGGGAGGTAGATCTGCTTGTCGAGTCCGCCGGCCATGAGCTTCACGGTCGGTGTGGAGCCCGAAGTGCCGGTCGACGTCGAGGAGTTGCCGGAACAGGCGCTGACGGCGCCGAGGGCGAGAACGGTGAGGGCGGACGCGGCGACGGCGGCGGGTCGTCGGGACATGGCTGATCACATTCCTTTGCTGAGGGCGTGGGACGAGGAAGGGGTAAGGGCGGGGATGTCAGATGGTGTTGGTGGCCTCGGACGGGGCCGGCGGGCGCCAGGACAGCAGCCGGTGCTCGAGCTTGCCGATCAGCCACTCGGCGCCGAGCACGATGACCGAGATGACGAGCATCGTGGCGAACACGCCGTTGGGGTCGAAGTTGTTCTGTGCGGTCTTGATGACGAGGCCGAGACCGCTCTGTGCGCCGAGCACCTCGCCGACCAGTGCGCCGACGATGGCGAAACCGAAGGCGCTGTGCAGGCTGGCGATGATCCAGGTCAGCGCGGACGGCACGATGACGTGCCGGATGATCTGCAGTTGCGAGGCGCCGAGCACGTTGGCGTTGGCCAGGATGTTGCGGTCGACCTCGCGCACGCCCTGGAAGGCGTTGAAGAAGACGATGAAGAACACCAGTACCGCGGCGAGCAGGATCTTGGGCAGCACGCCGATGCCGAACGCGACGATGAAGATCGAGCCGAGCACGATGCGCGGGATCGCGTTGACCATCTTGATGTAGGGGCCGAGTACGTCGGAGAGGTAGCGGCTCTGGCCGAGGGCGACGCCGAAGACGACTCCGGTGACGGCCCCGAGGGCGAAGCCGGCGAGCGCCTCCTGGATCGTCGTCCAGATGTTGGCGTAGAAGGACCCGAACTCGGTGCCGTTCTGGAAGAGGTCGACGAGCCGTTTGGCGATGCCGGAGGGCTGCCCGAAGAAGAACGGGTCGACGATCCCCCAGGTGGTGAAGGCCTGCCAGCCGCCGATGACGAGGACCGCGAGGCCGATACGGCCCGCCCACACCAGGCCGATGCGGCGCCGCAGAGCGCGCTTGGCGGCTGACGCGCCCGAGCCTGGCGCGCCGACCTTGACGGAAGCGGGTGAAACAGCGGACGTCGTGCTCATGCCGTACCTCCTGCGGTGCGTGCGTAGGCGCGCTCCACCTCCTCGCGCAGCGAGTCCCAGATCTGGTGCTGAAGTTCGATGAAGCGGGGCTGGAAGCGGATCTCCTGGACCGAGCCGCGCGGGCGGGGCAGGTCGATATCGAAGACCGCCTTGACCGAGCCGGGGCTGGACGTCATGACGACGACCCGGTCGGCGAGCGCCACCGCCTCGTCGAGGTCGTGGGTGATGAAGATGACCGACGGGCGGATCTGCTCCCACAGGCCGAGCAGTTCGGTCGACATGATCGCCTTGGTCTGCACGTCCAGGGCGCCGAACGGCTCGTCCATGATCAGGATCCGGGGTTCGTTGATCAGTGCCGCGGCCATCGCCACGCGCTTGCGCATGCCGCCGGAGAGCTGGTGCGGGTAGCGGTCCTCGAACCCCGTCAGGCCCACCCGGCGCAGCCAGTCACGTGCCGAGGCCTGGGCCTGCTGCTTGGGCACCCTGCGGAAGACCGGGCCCATCAGCACGTTGCCAAGGACGGTCTTCCAGGGCAGCAGCGCGTCACTCTGGAACATGAAGCTGACGCCGTCGGTGACGCCGTTCACCTCACGGCCGCCGACCTTGACCGAGCCCTCGCTGGGCCGGTCGAGCCCGGACACCATGCTCAGCGTCGTGGACTTGCCGCAACCGGTCGGGCCCACCACCGCGCAGAACTGGCCGGGCTCCACGGTGAACGACACGTCCTGCAGCGCCGTGAACACCTCACCGGCAGGAGTCAGAAACCGTTTGGTGAGTCCTGAGATCTCGACTCGCGCGCTGTCCCGGCCGGTCGTCCCGGCACCGGGGCTCGTCGCCACATCGTTTCGTGAAGCCATCTGAGGCTGTCTCCTTCCTGACCTCGGAGGTCGAGGAAGGCAGACGCTAGAGGCCGGCGTGTGTTACGTCGCTGTTTCAGCCGTATCTCGCGTTAGCCGTGTTAGCCATGCTTTTGCTCGTTCTGCTCAGCGGACCGGGGGTGGGCAGAAGGCCGGTGACGGGGGCACAATCACGCCACCACGGGTAAGGCGCAGGGGCCGCGCCCGGGCCCCCGCACGACAGGCAGAGACACCCGTGACACGCATCCGTATCCCGATCGGCCGCGGTGGGAAGGGGCGGCTCTCCGCGCGGATTCTGGCCAACCAGCTGGCCATCCTGGCGCTGACCGGGCTGATCGGTTTCGGGCTGTTCGCCTTCGCGCAGCGAGACGAGATCGACCGCCCTTACGAGAAGCGGGCCCTGGCCATCGCCGAGACCACGGCCGCCGAACCGCAGATCCGCCACGCCATGCAGTACGGGGGCGGCGGCGATGTGGTGCAGACGGTCGCCGAGCGGATCCGCAAGGCCTCTGGCGCATCGTACGTGGTCGTGCTCGACCTGCGCGGCATCCGCCACTCGCACCCCGATGCGGCGCTGGTCGGTGAACCGACGGGGGACCGGATCGTGGCGCTGGACGGCAGGACACACGTCGGCACCGACCAGGGCGCGACGGGGCGCTCCGCCAACGGCAAGGCCCCGCTGTACGGGCCCACCGGCAAGCTGGTCGGCGAGGTGTCCGCAGGGATCCCCGAGCACTATGTGCTGGGTGAGCTGTGGCGTGAGCTGCCCACCTTCGGCCTGTACAGCGCCATTGCCGTCGCGCTCGGCTCGGCGGCCGCATTCCTGCTGGCCGGACGGCTCAAGCGGACGACGTTCGGGCTGGAGCTGGAGGAGATCGCCGGGCTGTTGCAGGACCGGGAGGCGATGCTGCACGGCATCCGTGAGGGAGTGGTCGCCTTCGACCCGGACGGCCGTATCACGCTGGTCAACGACGAGGCCCGCGACCTGCTGGGACTGGGCACGGCGCTCGGCAGCACGTTGGCGGAAGTCCTGCCCGACGGGCGGCTGCGCCGCGCCCTGGACGGCACCCTGGCGGGCGGCGACATCAGCGTGCTCACCGACGACCACTGCCTGGTCGTCAACCGGATGCCGGTCGCCTTGCACGGACGGGAACTGGGCGCCGTGGTCACCGTGCGCGACCGCACCGAGATGATCGGTCTGCTGCGCGAGCTGGACTCGGTGCGGGGGCTGACGGACGCGCTGCGCGCCCAGCAGCACGAGTTCACCAACCGTATGCACACGGTGGCCGGGCTGCTGGACATCGGCGACCACGACGCCGCCTACGAGTTCGCCGTCGACACGGCCGGTGCCGAGCAGGCGCTGACCGAATCCGTACGGGAACGGATCGGCAACCCGCTGCTCGTGGGACTGATCGTCGCCAAGACCACGGTGGCCGCGGAACGCGGGGTGCGGATCGTGCTCAGCGAGGACTCCGCCCTCGGCGAGGACCCGCCGCATCTGCCCAGGCTACTGACCATCGTCGGCAACCTGCTGGACAACGCGATCGACGCGTCCGCGACCGGACCGGCGCCCTCGGGCGGTGCCGAGGTCCGTCTGTCGCTGATCGAGGCCGTCGACGCGGTGCGGGTGGAGGTGGCCGACACCGGCCCCGGCATCCCGCCGGGCACCGCCGAGTCCATCTTCGAGGACGGCTGGTCGACCCGCCCGGACCGCGGCACCGCCCGGCGCGGCCTCGGCCTCGCGCTCGTCCACCGGCTGGCGCAGCGGCACGGCGGCACGGTCGCCGTCAGTGAAGGACCCGGCGCCGTCTTCACCGTGCTGCTGCCGGTGCCCGACACCACGCCCGGCCCACGGGGCGCCCTGTTCACGACGGCCTCACCGGTACTGGACGGTGTGGCAGGAGGTGATCGCTGGTGATCCGGACCCTGGTGGTGGAGGACGACTTCCGGGTGAGCCGCATCCACTGCGACTACGCGTCCCGCGTCCGGGGCTTCGAGGTGGTCGGCCAGGCGACGAGCGTGGCCGAGGCACTGACCGCGGTGCGCGACCTGCACCCCGACCTGCTGCTGCTCGACATCTTCCTGCCGGACGGCAGCGGACTGGACGTGCTGCGCCGGCTCAGCGGCGACGAGGGCGGCGACCGCCCCGACGCCATCATGATCACCGCCGACCGGGACATCACCTCGGTACGGATCGCGATGAAGCTCGGCGCCGTCGGATACCTGGTCAAGCCCTTCGGCGCGCCCGACCTCGCCGAGCGGCTCACCGCCTACCGGGAGCTCCAGCACCGTATGGACGCCCTGGGCACGGCCCCCGAGACCGACCAGGCCGACGTGGACGCCCTGTTCAGCGCCGCCCGGCCGCCGGCCGTGCCCCGCGTCCCCGCGAAGGGGCACTCCGCGCCGACGCTCGCCCTGTTGCACCAGACGTTGCGCGGCGCGCACGACGCCCTGTCGGCTGCGGAGGCCGCCGAACGCACCGGAGTCTCCCGCGCCGCGGCTCAGCGATACCTCTCCTACCTGGTCAAGGAGGGCATGGTCCGCCTCGAACTCCGCTACGGGGCCACCGGCCGCCCCGAGCACCTGTACCGCATCACGCACTGAGCGGAGCTCACGGTGACGCAGGGCAGGGCGGGTGCCGACGAGCCGCTGTCCGCACCACCCGGCTCGCGGCCGTCTTCTGCAGCAGCCCGTAGGCGAGCACGGGCAGGAGCAGGTGCGGTTTGTCGGGCAGCGTGGTGGTGATCAGGACCGCGCTCGCGCTGCTGTTGTTCATCCCGCAAGCGAGGGTCAGCGAGGAGGATGCGGGGGCGTCCAGGCGCAGGAGCCGAGCGGCGGCCCGGCCCAGCACGAAGGACAGCAGGCAGACGAGCGCCGCCACGACCAGTGCCGCGCCGAACAGCAGCGGGCGCGGATGCGCGAGGAAGGAGCCCAGGGCGCCACTGGCGTTGACATAGGTCAGGACCAGGGACCCGAGCAGCGCGACGGGCACGATCACGCGCAGGGTCCGGCTGAGCCACGCCGTCGGCAGCGCGAGTCGGAACAGGATGCCGAACGCACAGGGGAGGACCACGGTGACGAGGGCGAAGCCGCCCTGGGCCGTATGGCCGGTCGTTGCCAGGGTGTGCGCGTAGCCGTCGTCGAGGAGCGGCACCAGGGTGGTGATGAGCAGCGGGATGGTGAGCGGGCTGAGGAGGGTGGAGGCGAGGACGAGTCCCACCATGGTGGGTTGGTCGCCGTCACCCTTGCCGGTCCAGACGGTGGCTCCGGCGGCCACCGGCATTGCCACGATCAGGATCATCGAGGTGATCAGTCCGCTGCCGCCGTCGCTGTCCGGGGTGCGGTGCAGTCCGAATGCGACGACGGGGATGACCAGGAGCGGGATCGCGAGGTGGAGGACCATCCCGGCCACCAGGGTGGTCGGCTTGCGGAGCAGGCGGCCCAGTTCACGGACGGGTACCTGGAGTCCGGCGGAGAAGAGCACCAGGGACAGCAGCAGCGGGGCGGTGCTCAGGGGCAGGCCGGTCACGGTGCCGATCGGCACGGTGTGGTCCCGGCGCAGCCACAGGCCGGGGTCGGGCAGGAGGAGGGCAGCGACGTAGGACAGCACGACCGCCCGGCCGAGCCGGCGGCGCAGCCAGGCCGTCACCGGGTCGGCAGGCGGTGGGGAGGCGATCGGACGGTTCAAGGCGGCCTTCTTCCGTGGCGGCGGAGGGGACGGAGCGGAACGCCGCTATGCAGGAGCCGTGATCACGGGTCGTCATGTCACTCATAGTGCTCGGGTGAGGCGGCGGGGGCATCCGATGACGCACGGCGGTCAGGATGCGTTCAGGTCTCCCGTGGCGCGCTGGCCCCCGTCCGGCTGATGAAGGTGCCGGTCGTGCCGAACGTGCTGCTGTGATCACGTCATCCAGCGGGCAGGTCGACCAGGAAACGTGCTCCGGGTGTGTGCCCGGGGTCGTGGGAGACCTCGCCGCCGACGGCGCGGGCCAGGCGCCGCGCGAGCGGCAGTCCCAGGCCCGCCCCGTCGTGCCCGTCGCCGGAGTCCGCGCGCCGACCGGGCTGGAAGAGATCGTCGAGGAACTCTTCCGGCACGCCAGGACCGTCGTCGGTGACGTCGATGCGGACGCCACCGGCATGCCGCCGCGCGGACACGGTCACCGTGGAGTCGGCATAGCGAACGGCATTGGCCAGCAGCGGGCTGACGATGCGTTCGAGAAGGGCGGAAGCGACGCCTGCCTCAATCTGCTGGTCCGGCACATCGACGACGGTCTTCAGCCGGTTCCGTGCGTCGAGGTCCTCGACCAGCCGACGCAGCACGGGAGCGACAGCGGTGGCACCGACGGCCGTCGTGGTGTTCTGCGCGCCTTCGCGCGCGTCATTCAACAGCGTGTCGCAGATGGTGCGCATGGACTGGGCGGCCTCCGCGATCACCTCGTGGGTGGCGTCGGTCTCGGCCGCCGAGCGAGGGCGGGCCCGCCACCAGTCGAGCTCGACGACGATCCGGGTGAGCGGCGTGCGCAGTTCGTGGGACAGCTCCCCGGTCAGCTGCTGCTCGTGACGCAGTACGGTGCGGATGCGGTCCAGTAGTGCGTCCAACGATGTGCCTAGGCGGGCCAGTTCGGCCGGCTGGTCCGCGGCGCCGAAACGCTGGTCGGAGCCGACGGTGCTCCACAGGGTGGCTTGGTCGGTCATGGTGCGCACGGGGCGCAGCGCCCGTCCGACGGCCAGCCGCGTCAGCGCGTAGGTGCACGCGAGCATGACGGCGTCCAGGATCAGCGAGCCAGACAGCAGGGTGCCGGCGGAGTTCCGGTAGGGGGCGAGATCCGCAGCCGTGACGACGGTGGCGGTGTTGCGCGGGCCGGACACGGGTTGGGAGCAAAGGCGGACCAAACGGGGGTTGCCGGTCCGCACCGTCGCGCAGAGCGGGCTGCCCCGCGCGGCGAGCCGGTCGGCGGCCCGGGTCAGCGTGCTGCCGACCGTGGCGGACGGGGGTTTCTCCAGTAGCCGTGTCCCGCTGTAGATCCACACGTTCGTGTCGAGCAGGCTGTCGTTGACGGTCTCCAGGACCCGCACCCGGGGCCCGCTGGTGTCGACGGTGGTCGCGACGGCGGCGGCGCGGTTGCGTAGTTCGTCGTCCGCCTGGTGCTTGAGGTGCCGGTCCATGACGGTGTTGAACACGACGGTCAGCACGGTCATCAGAAGTGCGGCGGTGGTCAGAGCCACAAGCGAGAGCCGACCGCGCAGCGTGCGGGGCGTCAGACGGCGCGCGAGCCGGTTCATGACAGCCGGTGCCCGATCCTGCGTGTCGTGGTGAGGCCGAGGCCGCTGCCCGCTTCGCGCAGCTTGCGGCGCAGTCGGCTCAGATACTGGTCGAGGGTGTTGTCGCTGACCTGGGCGCCGTCCGGCCAGGCGGCCCTGACCAGGTCGCGGCGGGACACGAGGGTTCCGTCCGCGGCCATGAGCGTGGCCAGCAGTCGGAACTCCGTGGGGGACAAGTCGATGTGGACGTCGCCGACGTGCGCGCTGTGCCGGGTCGCGTCCAGGACCAGGTCTCCGGCGGTGGCCACGGCCGCGGGTGCGGCCCGTTTGAGTGCGGCCCTCAACCGGGCGACGAGTTCGGCGAGATGGAACGGCTTGGGCAGGTAGTCGTCGGCTCCGGCAGAAAACCCGGACAGCCGGTCGGTGAGGTGATGGCGGGCCGTCAGGAAGATGATCGGGGCGGCGAACCCGCCCGCGCGCAGCGCCTGGCAGACGTCCCGGCCGTCCGCGTCGGGCAGTCCGACGTCCAGGACGACGGCGCCGATGTCGCCGGTGGCCAGCCGCAGGGCGGTGGCGCCGTCGGCGGCGGGCACGGGGTCGAAGTCCTCGTCGAGCAGGCCGCGGCGCAGCACGTCACGCAGGGCGTGATCGTCCTCGACGACCAGGATCTTGTGGCGCATGGCCCTCCGTTGGACTGTCCGGCGTACGGGGCGGGCCGGAGACGAACGATGCGGGCGGCCACCGGGTCATCGCGTACAGGCACACTCCGAGCCATCCGGTGGCGAACAGCCAGCCGCCGATGACGTCGGTGAACCAGTGCACGCCGAGATAGACCCGGGACAGGCCCACCAGCACGCCCCAGGACCCGATGACGACCCGGAGCGAGGTGGCGCCGCGCGGGGCGCGCAGCGAGACCGCGGTGATCAGCAGCCCGGCGGTGAGGGCCGCTGTCGTGGTGTGCCCGCTCGGGAACGCCCAACCGCCCGCCGACGCCGCCCAGTCGGCAGGCGCCGGGCGCGGCCGCTGGACGAGCGTCATCACGCCGTAGCGCAGCGCCTGCCCGGCCCCCAGGCAGGCAAGGCTCAGCGCGGCGGCCCACATCCGTTGCCGAACGGTTCGCCCCACGATCGCGCCGGCCAACGCCGCGAGGGCGTAGGGGACGGCGCCGCTGCCGGTGTCGGTCACCCCTCGGGCCAGCACCTCGGTCACGTCGGGGCGGTGGCCGAGCGACCAGGTCAGGAAGCCGTCGTCCGGCCACAGCGGAGCGCCGTCGTGGCCGATCACCACCATGGCGAGGACGCCGAAGGCCACCCAGGCGCCGAGACCGACCGTCCCGGCCAGGTCGGCGGCGTCGCGCCGATTCATGAGGCGCTCAGCAGCCGCCGCAGGCGACCGGAGCCGAGCCGCCGGGCCACCGATGGCGACCACCGTCGCAGCACGAGCATCGCCATTAGTGCGACGAGGCCACCGACCAGCACGCCTGCCACTACGTCGTGCGGATAGTGCGCGCCGACCCACACCCGCGAGACCGCCATCGCCAGGGCCGCCACCGCCGCGACCGCCCCCAGCCGACGCGAGACGAAGAGCAGGGCCACGGCAGCGGCGGCCGCGATCGCCGCGTGGTTGCTGGGGAAGGACCAGTCGCCGGGCGCCGGACACGTCTCCAGGGTCGTCACTCGAAGGCTCTGGCACGGCCGGTCCTCGCGCACCGCCAGCTTCAGCAGGAAATCCACGCCGTACGCGACGACCACCACCACCGGAACCGCCAGCGCCCTCACCGCCGCCGCATCCCCACCCCGTCGAGCGAACCACCAGCCCACGATCGCGAGCACGGCGAACACCGCGAGCCCGTACGTCGACCAGAACGACACCACTCCGTCCAGCCAGCCCGGCGCATGCCGGGCCAGGCGCACCACGTCCAGATATTCGGTGCCGTCGACAGACGACCCGTCGAAAGCCATGATCACCTGTGTCCCCCCTCGGTCCGGCCGTCCCGCCGAGCCCTGTACACCTCGGCGGCCAGGGGAAGCAGCGACACCAAAACGATCAACGCCACCAGTGGGAGCAGGTAACGGTCGACGTTCGGGATCGACGAGCCGAGCGCGTACCCCGCGAGGGTGAGCCCGAGGCTCCACACGAGGCCGCCGACGATCTGCCACAACGTGAACGTGCGCACCGGAACCCCCAGCGCGCCGGCCATCGGATTGAGCACGGTCCGCACCACCGGCACGAACCGGGCCAGCGTGATCGCCTTCGCATGGCCGTATCGCTCCAGCAGTTCCTCGGCGCGTTTCGCTCCCTGGTGCAGACGCGGCGAACGGCTACGGGCCAGCAGTGCCCCACCCGCCTTCCGGCCGAGCACATAGCCGCACTGCGCCCCGGCCAGGGCGCCTGCCGCCGCCGCGACCAGGAGCGGTCCCAGCGACAGGTGCACAGTCGACTCCGCCGAGCCCGTGCACAGCAGACCGGCCGTGAAGAGCAGCGAGTCGCCCGGCAGGAAGAAGCCGACCAGCAGCCCTGTCTCGGCGAACATCACCACCCCGACGCCCAGCACGCCGAACGCCGCCAGCAGCGAATGAGCGTCCAGCACGTTCACGGCCAGCTGTGATGCCGGATGGATCGGTGGGGTCATGGCAAGGCGGCCTTTCCGGCAGGTGATTCGGTGTCTGCGATTCGCCCAACCGCGTGGACGCGGCCATGAGGGGGAACCGCACTCGCCGAGCCTACATCTACAAGATGTAGTAGATGTTCTATGGGTGGCCGGATGTAAACGGTCACCCAAACGAAACACGAGGCGGAGGAGACGGGCGCCATGGCTGACCCCAGTCGCACAGGAACCGGCACCTGGACTCTGCGGCGTGCGGCCACGAACCCGACTGCGCCACCCCCGGCCACGGCCCGGCTCTTCCGTGTCCCGGGCGCCGGGCCCCAGCAGTGGCACCGGGGGATGACCCTCGTGGCAACGATCAGCCTGTTCATCGGGACACGGTCCGCCTGGACCACCGCGATGGCCTCACGCCCGGCCGTCGCCGGCGTCATCTCCGTCTGCTACGCCTCGATCCTCGTCTGCGCCGCTCTCAGCCTCCTCGTACGGAGCCGTCGCGCGCTGATCAGGGTCGACGCCGTCGTACTGATGACTGCCGTCGCGCTGGTGCTCTGCGGCTACCTGCTCGATCACGCGGGCACCGACGAGGGAGTGTTGACCGCCCAGGCGGCGAACGAGATCCTGCACGGCCGTCCCGTCTACGGCCAGCCGTGGCCCTGGCTGTTCGGCACACCGCGCGTCGGGATCACCAAGACCATGTCCGGCGGTGCCGACTACACCTACGGCTACCCGCCGCTGACCGCGCTGCTCGCGGCCCCGGTGCACGCCGTCGTCCACTCCACGGCGGCCGCCACCCTGGTCACCACGGCCGCCCTGCTCGTCTCCTCGGTCCTGCTGTGGTTCCTGCTGCCGGCACCCTGGAGGCCGGCGGCCACCGCGGTCTGCCTCGGCTTCGGCCTCCTGCCCCACTACGCTTACGCCGGCTACCCGGCGATCACGGCTCTCGCCCTGCTCGTCCCCGTGGTGGTCCGCTGGCCCACAACCGGTGAGGGCGGCCGCCTGGGCTCAGGGGGAGTGCTGCGGGCTGCGTGTCTGGGTGCCGCCTGCGCGGCCCAGCAGCTCGCCTGGTTCCTGGTCCCGTTCCTGCTGATCGGCCTGTACGCCGTAAGGCGCGGGGAACTCGGTCCGCGGCGGGCTCTGGCGGTGGCCGCCCGCTACACGGCCACCGCTGCTCTCACCTTCGCGGCGGTCAACGCCTACTTCGCCGTCGAGGACTTCTCCTCCTGGCTGCAAGGCGTACTCCTGCCGCTCGAACAGAAGGCGATCCTGCACGGCCAGGGCCTGATGGGCATCTCCTACTACTTCACCGACGGCAGCAGCCGCCTTGACTACTACTCCTACGGCAGCCAGCTGCTCCTGCTCGGCTTGCTCGTCGCCACCCTGCTGTTCGTCCGGCGGCTAGGCCCCGCCCTGACCGTCCTGCCGTGGATCGCGTTCTACCTCGCCATCCGCTCCCAGGACGGCTACTTCCTGATGATGACGCCCCTGTGGCTGGCGGCCGCCGCCACCGTTCCGGCCGCCGCGTTCGCCACCGCCTGGCAGCCTCGGCTTCCCCACGTCACCGGCCGTGCGAAGGTCGTCCTGGCGAGTGGGTTGCTCGCTCCCGCCCTGGTGTGCGTCGCGATCGCCGCGGCGAGCCCGCCGCCCCTGCGCATGAGCCTCTCGCCGCGCTTCGCCACGCGCCACGCGCGCGTGGGTGTCACCGCCATCGATGTGCGGGCCGTCAACACCACCGGTACGGCGCTCACCCCGCACTTCGCGAGCCGTACCGGCCAGGGCGCCTCCAACTGGTGGACCATCGCCTCCGGCCCCGCGGTGCTCGCCCCGCACGCCTCCGCCGAGTACCACGTGAAGCCCGCGGGAGGGTTCCGCGCCCTGCCCGGCGGCCGCGGTCCCGGGACCTACCTCATCGCCGTCACCGGCACCCCGATGACGATCACCACGGCCCACATCCCGTCGGCCCCGGACACCGTTCAATGAGGTACGGGGCTGGGATGGCGCTGCCGGAAACCTGTCGGTCGGGTACCAGTTGGCCTCGGCCGACGGATGGGCGGGTCATGCGGGCGCGGGAGCGGCAGTGCTGTTCAGCCGACCGAGGCCCTGGGTGAAGCGCCGCAGCAGGAGTACGGCCGTGGTGGCGAGGCCGGTGAGGAGGCCCAGCCAGATTCCCAGGGTGTCCAGGTCGGCCACGAAGCCCAGGAGTGCGGCGGCGGGCAGACCGACGAGCCAGTAGCCGACGAGGGTGACCCGGAAGCCGCCCTTGGTGTCGTCGAGGCCGCGGAGCAGGCCGACTCCGATGTTCTGCGCGCAGTCGAAGAACTGCAGCAGGGCGGCGACGAGCAGGAGTTGGGCCGCGAGGTCGGTCGCCTTTCCCTGGCCGCCGTCGAAGAACGGCGCCAGGACCAGACCTGGGACGCTGACGTACACCACCGCCACGACCGCCATAACCGCGGCCGCGCAGGCCAGCGCGGTGGTCTTCAGGCGCTGAGCGGCGGCCGTGTTGCCGAGGGCGAGGTCCCGGCTGACACCAAGGGACGCCGCATGGGAGAGGCCGACGGCGATCTGGAAGACGATGTAGACGAGCTGGTTGACAGCGGTGTGCGCGGCCAGCGCGGCTGTGCCGAAGCTACCCACCAGCAGGGCGACCACGGAGAAGAAGCCGGCCTCGGAACCGTAGGTGGCCGCGATCGGCAAGCCCAGCGCGGTCATGCGGCGCAGGGTGGCCGGGCGGGTCTTCCAGATGGCCAGAGACAGCAGGGGCGCGAGGGCGGGGTCGCGGCGAGCCGAGACGTACAGGGCCAGGAAGGACAGGGCGTAGACGGAGGTCGTAGCGAGGCCGATACCGGGCAGCCCCAGCTTGGGCAGGCCCCAGGTGCCGTAGATGAAAACCCAGTTGAGGCCGGCGTTGACGGCGATCGACGCGAGCGTGATGCGCAGCAGGGCCTGCGGTCGGCGCATACCGACGGTGAACTGCCGTATCGCCTGGAACCACAGGCAGGGCACCAAGCCGGGAGCCATCGCGTACAGGATCGGCCGGGCCGCGTCGACGACGTCCCGGTCCTGCCCGAGCCACACCACCGCGTGCCCGATCAGCACCATCAGCACCGCTCCGACGAGGCCGGCGAGCGTGGACAGCAGCAGACTCGCCCGGACCAGGTCCTGGATCTCCTCACGCGCGACCGCGCCGCCCCCACTGCCCTCGTCGCTCTCCGCGCGCGCGTCGGCCGCGGCGACCTGGTTGCCGACCGCGGTGACCAGACCGACGCCCATGGTGCGCAGCTGGTTGAAGATGACCATCGCCAGGCCGCCGGCGGCCAGGGCCTCGGTGCCTATCAGGCCCATCATGATGGTGTCGGTGGTGGTGAGCGCGACCTGGGCGAGCTGGGTGAGGGCCAGCGGGACGGCCAGGGTGGCGAGGGCGCGGCCGTCGGTGAACAGGCGGGCGGGGACGGGGGGCATCAGGTCCGTTCCTGGGGGGTGTCCGGTGCGGGTCGGCGGAGTTTGATCAGCAACTCCTCGACCTCACATTCCACTTGGGGGTCGCGTAGATCACGGGTCGCCATCCAGTCGTCGTCGAAGACGGTGTCCATGTACTTCTCCCCGCCGTCGTTGATCAACGCGACCATAGTCGTGCCGGGCGGCAGTGCGGACAGCCTGGCCAGGGCCTCGTACACGACCCCGCCCGCCGAGCCGCCGAGGAGCAGGCCGGTGCGCCGGGCGACGGCCCGCGCCGTGGCGAACGCCTCGACATCGCCGACCTTCGCGCCCTCGTCCAGGAGGTCGTAGTCGACCATGGCGCCGATGGTCGCGCCCTCGGGGGTGCCGGTGCCGGACTGGTAGTAGTCGTGGGCGGGCGGCCCGAAGGCGATCGAGCCCTTCGGCTCCACCCCGATGATCCGCGCACCGGGAACACGCTCGCGCAGCACGCGCCCGGTGCCGAAGAGGCCGCCGCCGGTTCCGACGGCCCCGATGAGGATGTCGATACGGCCTTGGAGCGCGGCATGGAGCTCATGGGCCACCGGGTGGTAACCGACGCCGTTGGCGGGGTTGTTGTGCTGCTCGGTGAAGTAGGCGTTGTCGGACTCGGCGGCCATCTTCTCCGCGAGCTCCTCGCGGGCGGCGGTGGCCAGCTCCTCGTCGCCGTCGGCGGCCACGTAGACGAGTTCGGCGCCGAGTGCCTTCATCGCGCGCAGTTTGTCGACGGCCGCGTGGTGGTCGACGACGGCGGTGAAGGTGTAGCCGCGCTCCGCGGCGACGACGGCGAGTCCCAGGCCGGTGTTGCCGGACGTCGACTCGATGATCCGGCCGCCGGGGCGCAGCAGCCCGCGCTCCTCGGCGTCGATCACCATCTGCCGCGCCATCCGGATCTTCGCGGTGCCGGTGGGGTTGAACTGCTCCAGTTTCAGCAGCAACCGCGCGTCGCCGTCGGTGCGGCACAGCTCGAAAAGCGGGGTGGCACCGATGAGTTCGGAGACCTGGCGCACGATGGGCGGCCGGTACAGGGGGTCGTCCATGAGAGCTCCTAGCGGTGACGGCGGTCCAGGCGCCATCGGAATCGGTCGGCGATGGGTTCGACGACGACCTTGGGCGGTAGCGGCAAGTCGTGGAAGGGCGACTCGTTGGAGTCCATCTGGTAGCCCGCCGTGTTGAGGTAGACCAGCAGGTCACCTGTGGCCGGGCGCAGGGGGAAGGGGATCTTGCGCCAGGTCGGCATGTCCGACTCCAGGCAAGTGGCCGCCCCCACGCAGGCCGGATACGGCCCCGCGTCGGCGATGTCCGCTCGCTCATCCGGCACCAGCACCGGGTCGGGAAGGAACTCGCTGTCGAACCACTGCTCGGACAGGCTCAGGCTACTGCCGTCCACGGTGAGGATGGCGTACCCGTCGCGCTCCTTGACGCCCTGCACCCGGAACACCGTGAACCCGGCCTGGTCCAGCAGTGCCCTGCCCGGCTCGACGAGCAGCGTGACACCGGCGCCGCGCACCAGCGCGGCCAGGTCGGCGTCCTCGCCGGCCGGGGTGGTCGACAGCAGCGCACGCAGCGCGTCGGCTCCGGCGACGGGTGAGTGGTACGGGTAGAAGCCGCCGAAGGTCTTCGCGGCGTGGAAGTGCTCGGGCCTACGGCTCTCCTCGAAGCGCCGCCAGTCCTCGCCGTCCACGTAGTTCACCGCGAAGCCGCCGCCGACGCTGATCCGGTCGGCGCGCAGGCCCAGCGCACGGGCGCGGCGGCACAGCCGTACCAACTCTGCGGCTAGATCGGCCCGTTGTTGGATGTCGTATCCAGACAGGTGGAAGCTGAAGCCCTCCAGCTCCACCGCATCGCCCACGCACCGGTCCAGCGCCGCCGCCATCTCGCCGCAGTCCAGGCCGAAGCGACTGTGCGGTTGGCCGGGCGGCAGCGCGCGCAGCAGGGCCCTGGCCGTACGGCCGAGTCCGCGTGCCACCTGCTGCAGCCGGTCGAGCTCGTCCAACGCGTCCACGGCGACCAGCGCGCCCTGCAGCGCGGCCACCCGCAGGAGCTCGTCGGACTTGGCGGGACCGGTCACCACCAGGTCCGCTCCCTGCACTCCGGTGGCCATCGCCTCGCGCAGCTCCCCGTGGCTCGCCACGTCCACGCCCAGCCCCGCCACGGCCGCTCGTTCGACGAAGACGGCGGCCTTGTTAGCCTTCTTGGCGTAGTAGACCCGGCCGTCGACCCCGGCCTCCGTGAACGCCTGTCTGAAGGCTGCCGCGTTGGCGTCGAACTGCTCGGGGAACAGCGCGTGGAAGGGGCCGCCGAGGCCGTGGGCCAGCTCGTGCAGCAGCCGTCCGTCGTCCAGGAGAGCGCGTACCTCGGGTGTGGTGTGGGAGGGGAGCGCCGTGGTCACTTCCACAGGGGCACCGCCGTACCCAGTCCCTGGGCGAGCGCGAGTTGGGCGAAACGGTGGCCCAGGGCGATGTCGGTGACGACGAGGCCGCTGTTGTAGGCGAAGATCCGCTGCCTGGCGTCGGTGCGCCCGTCGGTACGTCCGGCCAGTACCTCCGGGAACTCGGCGTCCACCTCCGGCAGTTCGCCGTCCGCGTCGGCCATGTCGGTGCCGGTGACGCGCATCTGGGCGGCGCTGGTGGCGATGACGCGGTCCGCCTGGTGCAGGGTCGAGGGGGCGATGCCGTAGCCGACGAGGACGCAGAGCGCGGCGGGCCCGAGCCAGTCCGCCTCGACGGAGGCGGGGGTGTTGGGGCCGGCCGTGGCCAGCACGATGTCCGCGTCCCGCGCCGCCACCCGCAGGTCGGTGACGATCTCCAGCTCCCGCTCGGGGAAGTGCGCGTGCAACTGCTCGCGCACCGCCCGGATGCCGTCCGGGTGTGTCCCGAACAGCATCAGCCGCTCCAGGTCCGGGCGAGTGGTAAGCAGGAACGGCAGAGCGAGCCGGCCTTGGGTGCCGGTGCCGACGACGAGGGCGCTGCGGCTGTCCGGCGCGGCGAGTTCGCGGGCCAGCAGCGCGGAGACCGCCGGGGTGCGCAGCGCGCCGACCCGGCCGCAGTCCAGCATCGCCACCGGAAGTCCGGTGGCGTCGTCGTAGAGCGTCAACGTCGTGTAGTAGTGCTGCTTGTCGCGGTCCTCGTGCAGGCCGTACTTGTACGACGTCTTGACCGCGACCACGCCGCGCACGCCGTCGCGGCCCAGCATCGCGTAGGCGACGGAGTGGCCGTCCTCTGGCTTGACGGTGAGCTTGCGCGGATTGTCCGACTGACCGTCGGCCAAGGTGCGGTACGCCTGCTCCACCACGGCGACGACGTCGGGCAGCGAGATGTCGATGCCGGCGACATCGCTGGTGCTGAGCACGCGCAGGGTCCGGTCGTCCATCTCGCTCTCCGGGAGATCGTTGTCGGTCATCGGTACGCCTCCACGGCCTGCTGTCCGTAGCCGTGTTCGGACCGCTCGGCGGGCGGCCTCGTGCGGCGGTCCGGGACCCGTACGGAGGAACGTTTCAGCCAGCGGTCGGTGCCGTCGTAGCGGGCGGTGAAGGGGACCCGGCCGTGCACGACGAGGTCGTTGTCCACGACCAGGACGTCTCCGGGTTCGAGGCTGACGGCCACGGAGACCCGGGCGAGCTCGTCCTGGAGGCGGGCGTAGGCCGCGCGGTGCTCCTCGGACGCCTGGTCGAGCGGGGTGTAGGCGGGGTCGAAGCGCAGGGTCGGTCCGTCCGGTGACTCCCAGAGCGTGGGGACCGGCGGTGGGTCCCCGGCGTAGGACTGGGCCTCGGCGTAGGCGTCGTCGGGAAGGATCGGCAGGACCGGCCGACTGAGCAACTCGACTTCCTCCTGGGCCAGTTGTACCTGCCGGACGCTCGCGGCCGTGGTGGCGACGGCGTCGTGGTTGCGCAGGCAGCCCAGGACCAGCAGATGGGCCCGGGCCGGATGGAAGGCGTCCTCGGTGTGCGGGCTGAGCAGCACGCTGCTGCTGGCGCCGGTCTGTTCGTCCTCGTGGCCGGGCGAGGGCACGATGTTGTGCACGAAGCGGCCGTCCTGCTGGCCCTCCCAGGCCAGGGGGGTGCCCATCACTGTGGAGAGCAGGAGCAGGACGACATCGTACACCGCCCCGGCGTCGCCGGCACTCGACCAGTGGGCCGGGGTGGGGCCGATGGCCGTGTCGTCCAGGGGCAGACCGCGCAGGACGAACAGCCCGTCCGGGGTATCGACGGGGCGGCAGGCCGTCCGGATCTCGTCACCTAACGAGGCCGCGACGGCGGGAACTCGGGCGAGCAGGTCCGGATGGGTGGCGGTGCCGTCATGGGCGGTGAGTAGGTCGTGGGCTGCGGTGATGAGTTCCGCTGCGGCATGGGAGTGAAGCGGACGTACAGGCGCAGCTGCCGTCGGCATGGTGAACCGTCCGTTCCGGTGCGGGTGGGGGCGGCGGGCGGAGGCACGTCCCACCGAGTGGCGGGCGGCCGACGGAAACATAGCCATTGCATAGAAGATAGGCAAGGTTTACCTAAGTAGGATCTAGATCACGGGCTATGCCCTCTTGTGTGCGGGCAGTTATTCAGGGTAGGCAAACCTAAGCAATTGGCCCGCCCTGTGAAATCGAGGAACAAGTGGACCTGACGAGACGTCAACTGCTGTGGGCGGGTGGCGCCATCGGCGCGACCGCACTGCTGGCCGCCTGCGGAAACGGAGACGACGAGCCCGCCGCGTCCGCCACCGGCGGCTCCGCCAAACCCCGCAAGGGGGGCACTCTGCGTGTCGGCGCCCTCGGCCGGACCGGGGCCGTCACCCGCGACCCGCACGGGACCCAGGCCAACGAGAGCGACTACCTCATCCTCAGCCTCGTATACGACACCCTGACCGTGCCCGGAGCCAAGCCGAACACCGAGCCGCGGCTGGCCGCGAGCTGGACGCCGTCAGTCGACCTCAAGACGTGGAAGTTCAAGCTGGCCGAGGGGGCGAAGTTCCACGACGGCAAGCCGGTGACCGCCCAGGACGTCGTCTTCTCCCTCAAGCGGCTGCGCGCGACGCCGTCCGGCGCCTCCCGGCTGCCCGGCATCCAGGCGAAGAACATCACCGCGGAGGGCACCGACACCGTCGTGCTCGTCTCCGACTACGCCAACGCCGAACTCCCCCTGCTCACCCGCCTGACCACCTTCGTCGTCCCCGACGGCACCACCGACAAGGACATCGCCAACGCGCCCGGCACCGGCCCGTTCAAGCTCGACTGGTTCCGCTCCGGCAACGCCCGCCTGGTCCGCAACGACGCCTGGTATGCCGGGGACGTGTACCTCGACGCCATCGAGGTGAAGATCTTCGAGAGCCCCCAGGCGATGACCAACGCGCTGCTGGCCGGCCAGATCGACCTCGCCTCCAACGCCGGTGCCGTGGCGGCCCGCACCGCCGCCTCCCGCAAGGACATCCAGACGGTCCGCCGGCCCAACGACATGGCGATGCCCATCGTCATGCGCACCGCCGACGGTCCGTTCGCCGATCCCAAGGTGCGCGAGGCGCTGCGCCTCGCGGTCGACCGCAAGGCCATGGTCGAACAGGTACTGTCCGGCTACGGCAGCGTCGCCAACGACATCCTGGGCACCGGCGACCCGGCCTACGACAAGAGCATCCCGCAGCGCACCCGCGACCTGGTCAAGGCCAAGGCGCTGCTGAAGGACGCGGGGTTCGACACCTCCAAGACCTACGAACTCCTCACCACCGAGGACATATCCGGGCTCGCCGAGTCCGCCACCCTGTTCGCCACCCAGGTCCGCGAGGCCGGTGTCAAGGTGAAGGTCGTCAAGCAGGATTCGGCGGTCTTCTGGGACAAGACCTGGCTCAAGGGCGACCTGTACACGACCTACTGGGGCACCAACGACTCGGTGGTCTTCTTCGCCAGCAAGACGATGGTCTCCGACAGCGGCCAGAACGAGGCGGGCTGGGAGGACACCGCGTTTGACGCCGCCTACCAGAAGGCCACCGGCACAGCCGACGACGCCCGGCGCACGCAGCTGCTCAAGCAGTTGCAGCAGATCGAGTACGACAGCTCCGGCTATCTGCTGTGGGGCATGGCGGACGGCATCGACCTCGCTGGGGCCACCGTCCGCGGGCTGCCGACGCTGCCCGGCTACGGCCGGGTCCAGCTCCAAACGGCATGGCTGGCCCGTTGACCGACCAGATCACCCCACCGGCCGGTCCCCTGCGCACGCTCGCGGGGGACCGGCCAGTCGTCCGTGTCCTCATCCGTGCCGGTCTCGTCCTGGTCAAGCGGACCGTCCTGCTGGCCGTTCTGCTCGCGCTGGTCTTCACCGGCGTCGAACTGCTCCCGGGCGACGCCGCCCACGCCACCTCCGAGCGCGGCGAGACCGCCGTGGACCTCGCCCAGCGACGCCACACGCTCGGCCTGGACCGGCCCGTCCTGGAACGCTTCTGGGACTGGATGTCCGGCCTGCCCACCGGCGACCTCGGCACCTCGGCGCACGGCGAGAGCGTCACCGACCTCGTCTCCACGGCCTTCCCCAACACCCTGGTTCTGGGCGCCACTGCACTCCTCCTCACCGCCGTGCTGTCGATCGCCCTGGGCTGCTGGGCTGCACTCCGACCGGGGGGCCGTCTCGACCAGGCCGTCACCGGCACCTCCACGGCTGTCTTCGCGATCCCCGAGTTCGTGGTGGCCGTCGGCCTGGTTCTGGTGTTCTCCCTGTGGACCGGCTGGCTGCCCGCCGTCACACTCGCCGACGCCGACGGAACCCCCTCCTCCTGGACCATGCTGGTCCTGCCCACCCTCGCCCTGACCGTCCCGCAGGCCGGCTGGAACACCCGGATCGTGCGCGCCGCCCTCGACGACGAGGCCCGCGCTCCGCACGTCGAGACCGCTGTCCTGGACGGTGTCCCGCCGCTCCGCGTCCTCACCCACCACGTCCTGCCGGGCGCCCTGCCGACCATCGCGACGGGACTCGCCACCTCCTCCGGCATCCTGCTCGGCGGCGCGGTCGTGGTCGAGACCATCTTCAACTACCCAGGAATCGGTGCGGTGTTGTCGTCGGCGGTGGCCGACCGGGACACCCCGGTGATCGCCGGGGTGACGGCTCTCGCGGGCGCAGTCATCAGCTGCGTGCTGCTGCTGGCGGACCTGGTGCGTGACGTGGTGACGGGAGGCCGGAGATGACGATCGTGTCCGCGATGAAGGCGGCCAGGTCCCCTCGTATCAAGAGCTCGCCGCTTCTTCGTGTGCTGCCCGCCCTCCTGCTCGTCGCGCTCGCGCTGATCGGCCCCTGGATCGCCCCGCACGCGGTGGACGAGCCCGTTGCCGTCCCGTTTGCCGGTCCCGGAGGTGAGGCACGCCTCGGCGGCGACCAGCTGGGCCGGGACGTGCTGAGCCGACTGCTCGCGGGCGGGCGTGAACTGGTGCTGTCCGCCCTGCTGATCGCCGTCGTGGTGACCGCTCTCGCCGCCGTCCTGGGCGTGATCGGCGCGCTGCGCCCGCTGGTCGGCCGGATCGTCGAGCGCGTCGCCGACGTACTGATCCTGCTGCCGGCGGTGCTCGGCATCATGCTCGTCTCGCTGTCCTGGCCCGGCGGCGGCCGACTCGCGATCATCGTCGCCGCGACCGCGCTGGGCCTGCCGTACGCGGTGCGGCTCGCGGCAGGCGCGGCGGCACCCGTGGCGGCCTCCGGATACGTGGAGGCGGCGGCTGCCGGCGGTGAACGTCTCTGGGTGCTCGTCGTGCGCGAGGTGCTGCCCAACATGCGGGCCACACTCCTGGCCCTGTTCGGTCTGCGCTTCGTCGAGGCGGTCTACGTCGTCGCCACCGCCGGCTTCCTCCAGGTCGGCCCCCAACCCCCCGCCGCCGACTGGGCGTTGATGATCCGGGAGAACTCCTCGGGGCTGCTGCTCAACCCCTGGGCCGTGGTGGCCCCCAGCCTCGCGGTCGGCCTGCTCGCCCTGTGCGTCAACCTCGCGGCCTCCGCCCTCGCACCCCAGACCGGCCGGAAGGCGGTAACCGTCCTGTGAGCCACGCCCGCCAGCAGTACGTCCAGCCAGCGGCGGCGCCCGACGAGGCCCCCGCGGTCCGGATCACCGGCCTCGCCGTTGCCGCGCCTGACGGGCACCTGCTCGTGAACGACGCCTCGCTGACCCTCCGTCCGGGCCGCCTCACTGCCCTCACCGGCCCCTCGGGCTCCGGCAAGACCACCCTGCTGCGGGCCGTCACCGGCCTGCTCCCGCCCGGCACCACCCGCAGCGCCGGTCAGGTCGAGGTACTGGGCCAGGACGTCTTCACCCTTTCCGAACGGGAGCTCCGGGCCCTTCGCGCCACCCGCCTCGCCTACGTCGGCCAGGACCCCGGCTCCGCCCTCAACCCGCGGATGCGCGTGCGGTCCCTCATCCGCGAACTCGCAGCCGACCGCGGGCCGGACGCGGTTGCCGCGCTCCTCAACGAGGTACGCCTTCCCGACCCGGGCGTCCTCGCCGCCCGTCGGCCCGGCGCGCTCTCCGGCGGCCAGCAGCGCCGCGTCGCCCTCGCCCGAGCCCTGGCCCGACACCCGCGGATCCTCCTGCTGGACGAGCCCACGGCCGGCCTGGATCCAGCACTCCGTGACGAGATAGCCGAGCTGCTGCGCCACCTGGCCCGCGACCACCGGCTGGCCATCGCCTTCGCTTGCCACGACCCGGACGTCGTCGAGCGGTTCGCCGACGAGACGGTCGACCTGGGCACGTCCCCGCTCCGGCCGCCCACACCTTCCCTCGCGCAGACAGTGGCGCGACCGGGCACAGAGGCGCGGAAGGCAGTCACAGCACGGCCGGACACACCGGGCGGCGCCGACGACACCCCCGTACTCGAGGCACACGGCCTCCACGTCTCCTTCCGGGGCACACCGGCACTCACCGGGGTCGAATTCACACTCCTGCCAGGTGGGTCTGCCGGTGTCGTCGGTGTCTCTGGCTCCGGCAAAACCACCCTGGTACGCACCGTGGCAGGACTTCAGCGCCCGGATTCCGGCACCATCCACCTGACCGGAACGACCCTGAGCACCGGACTACGCGGCCGTAACCGCGAGCAGCGACGCGCACTCCAGCTCATCACCCAGAACCCGCTCGGCGCCCTGAACCCGAGCCGCACCGTCGGCGCCACGATCGGCCGGCCCCTGCGCCTGCACCGACGCTGCACCGCCGCAGAAGTACCCGAAAGGGTGGCGGGCCTGCTCGAACAGGTGGGTCTGCCGACCGCGTTCGCTACGCGCTACCCGCACGAGCTGTCCGGCGGACAGCGCCAGCGGGTCGCCATCGCGCGAGCCGTCGCCGCCGATCCGCACGTCCTGATCTGCGACGAGATCACCTCCGCGCTCGACGCGGACACCGGCCGGGCCATCATGGACCTGTTGATCGGGCTGCGCGTGGAGCACGGCATGGCCCTCGTCGTCATCAGCCACGATCTGTCCATCATCGCCGGCTACACAGAGACCGTCACCGTGCTGGAAGCCGGCCGCGTCGTGGAGTCGGGGCGGACGGCCGAGGTGTTCGCCGCCCCCGCACATGAGGCGACCAGGGCACTGCTTGGCGCCTCCGCCATGGTCGGCTGACGAGCCCGGGCGGGGCACGGCCGGATCGACGCGTCTGCCGGACAGGCTGGTCATGCGGTCCAGCCGTGGTCACGCAGAGGGCCGACGTCGTAACCCCGCGCCTGACAGGTGTCCAGAATCCGGGGGAGCGCCCCCAGCGCCGAGCGCCAGGCGCCGGGGGCGGAGGTGCAGTCGGAGTCGTGGAGCAGGATCGTGCCGCCGCCGTCCAGGTCGGCGGTGACGGTGCGGTGGACGGAGTTCGGGGTGGCGCGTGCCGTCCAGTCCTCTCCCCAACAGGTCCACAGCACCGGTGTCAGGTCGAGGCGGCGGGCCGCGAGGTGGGCCGCGGTGGACATGACGCCGTACGGGGGCCGGAAGAGCGTGGGCTGCCGTCCGGTGATCGCGGCGACGGTGTCGCGGGCCCGGCGGAAGTCGTCATAGGTGGCGCGCGGGCCGCGCAGCAGCAGGGGGCGGTGCAGCCAGCCGTGGACGGCGATCTCGTGTCCGGCCGCCGCGATCTCGCGGACCAGGCCGGGGGAGCGGTGTGCCTCGCCGCCGAGCAGGAAGAACGTGGCGTGCACTCCGCGCCCGGCGAGCAGCCGTAGAAAGTGCGGAGTGGAGCGGGGGTCGGGGCCGTCGTCGAAGGTCAGGGCGATGTGGTTCATGCGGCCGCGGCCCGAGAGGCGGGGCATGAGGCGGTTGCGCAGCGGTCCGAAGGTGGAGACGACGGGTGCGGCGTGGGCGGCGGCGAGGACGGGTACGGCGGCGAGGGCGGCCGTGCGCAGTGTCGGGGCGATGTTCACGAGTGGTCGTCCTGCGACGGGGAGGTGTGCGCTGGTGGGAGGCCGTCCGGGTCGAGGCGGTGGCTGATGGCGTGGATGATGTCGGGACCGTCGGTCGTCGCCACCCCGGTGGCGACGGCGCCGGCGCACACGACGGACGCGAGGACGGCCGTGGCGGCGAGCCGCCGCGTCGTACGGTGCCGGTGTGCTACCGGACCAGAAACCCGGTCGGGGAGTCCGGACCGGTGCACGCGCGCGATCTCGGCCGTCGGGCAGCCGTCGGGGGACTGAGCGAACAGGGCGAATCCGGTTGCCCTTTGCCGACGTCCGAGCGGGCCGTCGATCAGCTCGCACAGCACTGCCTTGAGGTCGGCCGGGTCGCGTATCCAGACGGCTGCGCCGGCTTCGTCCAGGGCGGCGGCGTTGGTCAGCCCGTGCCCGGGTATGCAGCGGTAACTGGCCACGGGCAGGCCGCAGGCGAATGCCTCCAGCGAGGTGAGCCCGCCGGCGTTCTGGACGAGGACGTCGGCGGCGTGCATCAGAGAGGGCATGTCGTCGACCCAGCCGAAGGCATGGTCGATGCCGTCGGCGCGCAGCTGCTCGGCCAGGGCCTCGTTGCGGCCGCAGACGACGACCGGGACGGCGGCGCCGGAGTCACGCAGCTCCCGGGCCACCGTACGGACCGGGCCCACCCCCCAGGACCCGGCGACCAGCAGAGCCAGCGGGGTGTGGGACGGCAGCCCGAACCTCTCCCGGGCGCGGCCACGCCCCCGTACGTCGCAGGGCCGGAAACGGGGGTCCGTGACCGGCCCGCGCACGCGCACGTCCCGGGCCCCGGCCGTGCGCGCCTGGGCGGCGGGCACGGCGTGAGCGGCGAGGTGGACGTCCACACCCGGCGCGACCCACAGCGGATGCACCGAGAAGTCGGTCAGATAGGTGAGGACCGGCACGGTCAGTCGACCGTCCAGGCGCAGGTTGCCCAGGACTCGGCTGGCCCCGGGGTAGGTGGAGACGACGGCGTCGGTGCCCGGCGGGAGGGCGCGCAGTACCCGGTCCTGTGCCGTGCGCAGCAGCGCCCGCGCAACCGGCCCGCCGCCCCCAGTGCGCTCGGTGCTGGAGTAGATCCGCTGGTAGGCCCAGGGGGCTCGCACCAGCATCCGGTGATAGCCCTCCTGGACGGCGCGGCCCAGGTGGGCGGGGAGCAGGTCTAGCAGGTCGAGGCGGTCCACGGTGTAGCCCTGCGCGGCGAGACGGCGGGCGAGCTCGGCGGCGGCACCGTCGTGACCGGCTCCCACGCTCGCGGAGACGATCGCGAACCGTCCCGCGCCGGGCGTCGCGGCGGACTGCGGAGGAGGGGCGCCCGTGAGTGTGTGTCTGGGCGCCGTGCTCACGCGGTGGGGCATGGGTTTCCTCCGCAGGGGACGGGAGCGACGGAACTCTACGAGTTGTAGTAGTTCGCGGTTCGAAGCCCGGAGCATACCTCCTACAATTAGTAGGAGATGGCCGGGTAGTCTGTGCGGACGGTCGGCGAACGGAGGCATCCGGTGGAGGAGCGAGAGGACGGCGGCGCCCGCGGGGCGTCCGGCAGGCGAGGCCGCGGCGAACTGGAGAGCGATGTCCTCGCCGCGCTCTGGGCCGCCGACGGCCCCCTGACCGCCGGCCAGGTCCGGGAGGCGCTGCCGGGCGACCTGGCCTACACGACCGTCCTGACCATCCTGTCCCGGCTGCACGACAAGGAGATGCTCGTCCGGCACCGCGAGGGCCGCGGCTACGCCTACGAGCCGGTGCGGGACGAGGCGTCGCACACCGCCCAGCGCATGCGGTCGCTGCTCGAGGGGGGTTCCGACCGCGAGGCGGTCCTGGCCCGCTTCGTCTCGGAACTGTCCGAGCAGGACGAGCACGTGTTGCAGCAGCTCCTGTCCGGGCACGACGACCGCAGCGGAGACGATCGTTCAGGAGGGAGGGCGTAAAGCCGTGCTGATCAGCGTCTACGTCCCCTTCGCCGTCACGGCCGTGCTCGCCGTGCTCGCGCCCCGCCTGGCGCACGTGCTGCCCCCGCACCGCGCTGCGTGGGCCCTGGCCTGCGCCGCGCTCGTGACCGCGATCGGCTGGGCGGGGGCACTCGCCCTGCTCGCCTTCACCGGCGTGGCACAGATTCCGGAAGTCGCGGAACAGGGCCGCTGGTCGGTGGCCGCCCTGCAAGCCGAGGATCCGGTCTATCTCGTCGTCGCGGGAGGCAGCGCCCTCATACTGGCCGTGGGCGTCGTCTCGCTGGGCGTGGCCGCCGTGCAGCAGGCCCGCCTCCTCGTACAGGCGCGGCGGGAGCGCGCCCGGCTGCCGGAGGACACGGAGCTGACCGTGGTCGACGACGACGTCCCGATGGCCTTCGCGCTGCCCGGGTCACCGGGCCGGATCGTGGTCTCCCGGGGAATGCTGCGCTGTCTCACCGGCCGCGAGCGCGAGGCCCTCCTCGCACACGAGCGGGCTCACCTGCGCCGCCGCCATCACCTCTTCCAGATCCTGTGGCAGCTCACGGCGGCCTTGAACCCGCTGCTGCGGCCGCTGGCCGTCGCGGGCGGCTTCGTCCTGGAACGCTGGGCCGACGAGGAGGCCGCGCAGCACGTCGGCGACCGAAAGATCGTCGCGCACGCTGTGGGGCGGGCCGCGCTGGCATCCGCCGGTGCCTCGCTCCCGGCCGCCCTGGCCGCCACGGGTGGGGCGGTGCCGCAACGGGTGCGGGCCCTGCTGGCCCCGCCGCCCCCGCGCCGGACCCTGCCCCTGGTCGCGGGCGGACTCCTGCTCGCCGCGTGCTGCGCGAGCCTCGCCAACGCCGCATCCGACAGCGATCAGATGCTGGACAGTGCGCAGTGCGCGGCGTACACCGCCACGGCGAGCGCACCGTCGGCCGGAGACCACCGGCACAGGCCCGACTTCTGCTTCGAGGAACACGACCGCCGGGAACTTCAGGAGCACCGCCCTTAGCGAGGCGGCCGGGATCTGTCGGCTACGAGCTCGCCGCTCGCCGTCGGATGGACGGGTTGCGTGAGGGGGCCGACCGTATCCAGGCCGAACTGGCCGTGGCCGAGCAGGAACAGCAGGAGTGGGTGATCGCCCGCAGGCGGGTCGATGCGGGGTGTCACATCACCGAGTCCCTCGACTCGGTGACCAAAGCTGTGGGCAAACATCGGCACACGGTGCACAAATGGGTGCCGTGTATTGCCTCCCCGCGTTGGAAGGGGAATCCGCTGCGGGCGAGTTCGCATCCTGTCCTTGATCTGGCGCGAGTTGTCCTCCAGGTCTTCAGTCCGATCCTGTCGGGCCTCATTGAGGCCGAGTTGAGGCCGCAAGGACAGGAGCAGACTGACAAGGGCTGACGAGCCCCAACATGGACAACCGCATCTGACCTGCGAAAACGTCAAGGATGAGCGTTGATCGGCAAGGACCGCCAAGATCCCCAATGGACTCATAATCCGTCGGCCGTGGGTTCGAGTCCCACCCGCCCCACCAGGCAGGCGTTTGACCTGCGGAAACGTCTCAGCGGGCGTGCGGATTCAGAACGTTGCTCCAACGGATTGAATCCGCTGCTCGTGAGTTCAGCGCCGTTGTGATCGGCCTCGGTTCGAAATGCTCTGACCTGCACAGACGCATCAGCCGCTGCCTGGGCAAGCCGCCGCAGACGGGCTGTGCGAGCGGGTGGACGCCGAAGTTGGGACGCTGATGGGACGCAGGTAATCAGAAGCTGCTCGGTTCCTTGATCGTGAGGGGGTGAAGTTCCCACACGTCGACGGTGTAGCCGAGGCGCGCGCCTGTTGCCGTGCGGATCTGCAGTCGCCAGGGTCCGTCCCCGGTGGGGTAGCAGCGCAGCGTGAGTACTTCGCCGGTGGAGGTCAGAAAGATCTCGGCGATGGAGTGGTCGACGATGACGCGCAGGTCGAGCGGCTGGCCGGTGGGGCAGGGCATTCGGTAGGTGCCGCCGCGGGCCCGGCTGTCCAGTGAGGCGTGGTCGCGGTCGACGACCAGTTCGCCTGCGGCCGCATCGATGCGGATGTCGAGATACTCAGAACCGTCGGGGGTGGTGAGCAGCCGAAGTCCGGTGGCGCCGGTCGGTTGCAGGCGGGTTGCCAGGTCGAAGGCGTGGCCGACGGAGCCTAGGTCCACGGGCTGCGTACCGTGCGTCTCTCCTGCGGCGTGGATGCGGTGGTCACCTCGGAGGCCGAGGAGTTCGGCAGCGGGCTTCTGACGTATCGAGCCGTCGCCCTCCACGGCGACGTCCCGCGGAAGGGTGAGTACGCCGGCCCACCCCGCTGCCGTGGTCCAGGACTCGTCGCGGGCTTCCCAGGCCCAGCCCCACAGCATCCATCTGCCACCGGGGGCACGCAGCAGGGCGGGTGCGTAGCAGTCGGGGCCGTGGTCGAGGAGTACTGGTGAGCCGGCGTCGAAGCGGTCGCCGTGTTCCTCACCGACCAGGGCGGCGACGCACTGCGGGCCGTCGCGCTCGTTCCATGCGCTGAAGATGAGGGCACCGCGTCCGGAGGGTGCCGGGAGGTATTGGGGGCATTCCCATCCTTCGCCGGTATTGAGGCCGGTGGTGCCGACGGGCTGCGGCTCGCGGGCGTTGAAGGGGCCCAGGTAGGTCCAGGTTTCGAGGTCGGGTGACTCGTAGAGCAGGGCCGCGCCGCGTCCGTCTGCGAGGGCGGCGCCGACCAGCATCCGCCAGCGGTCACCGTCCTGCCAGACGTAGGGGTCGCGGTACATGGCACAGCCCTCGGGCCAGGCAGGGATGATCAGGTCTCGGCACGGGCTGAAGGTCCGGCCGCAGTCGTGGGAGGCGGCGGTGGCGATCGGCTGATGCTGGGCCGAGCGGTCCTTGCGGTGTGCGGAGTAGAAGACGACGAGCCGGTCGCCGTCGGAGACGGCGTTACCGGAGAAGCAACCGTCGGCGTCCACGCCCCCGGGGATCGGGGCCAGGGCTGTCGGCAACTGTTCCCAGGTGAGCAAGTCAGGGCTGCGGAAGTGGCCCCAGTGCATGTGTGCGTGGGTGGCGCCGTGGGGGTTGTACTGGTGGAAGACGTGATACTGACCGTCGTGGAAGACGAGCCCGTTGGGGTCGTTGATCCAGTTGCGGGGCGGTCGCAGGTGCGCGACGGGCCGGTGCGGGTCGCGGGGCGCGGTGGACACAGGTGTGCCTTTCGGTGGCGCAGAGGACGTGCGGAGACGGTCGGCAGCGGCCTGCGACGCCCGCGGGGGAGGCCGGGTTTTACCGGCGGCGGGTGCGTGCCGCGGACCTACGCCGTGGTGGGCTATTCCTTGACGGCTCCGGCGTTGGCGCCCTGGACGAAGTACCGCTGGAAGCAGAAGAACAGCACGGCTACGGGGATGGTGGCCATCAGGGCCGCCGCCAGTTTCAGGGGGTACTGGGTGCCTTGGCCCAAGCTGCCGGAGACGAAGCGGGCGAGGCCGGTGGTGAGGGTTTCGTACTGGCTGGACTGGGTGGCGACGAGGAGGTTGGTGAACTCGTTCCACGAGCCCTGGAAGGACAGGATGGTCAGCGTGATCAGGGCGGGGCGGGCCATGGGCAGCACGATCGACCAGAAGGTGCGGAAGACGCCGGCGCCGTCCATCTTCGCGGCCTCTTCGACCTCGCGGGGGATGGACTCGAAGAACTGCTTCATGATGAAGATGCCGACGGTGTCCACCAGCAGCGGCATGATCATGGCGGCGTAGGTGTCGAACAGTCCGAAGGTGTTCAGCACCAGGAACTTCGGGATCAGCAGGGCCACGGGCGGCACCGCCAGGATGGCGATGACGAAGCCGAACAGCAGCCTGCGCCCGGGGAAGTTGAGGCGGGCGAGCGCGTAGCCGGCCATCGAGTCGAGCAGCACGCGTCCGGCCGTGACGGTGACCGACAGGAAGACGGAGTTGCCCAGCCAGCGGAAGAAGGGCACCGCCTCACCGGACTGGCTCAGGCCGAACAGCCGCTGGTAGGCGGCGGTCGTCGGGGTGGCGGGGATCAGCCCGAGGGGGTGCGCGGCTGCGTCCGGGTCGGTCTTGAAGCCGGTGACCAACTGCAGGAGGAACGGGAACAGGTACAGCAGGCCGATCGCGATGACGGTCGTGTAGCCGAGGATGCGCAGAGCAAGGGGGAACCGTTGCAGTACCGGGCGCCCTTGTGCCCGGGCGGCGGACTTGGCGTTCATCGGTTCCTCCGGGTTCGGGGGGTGCGCTCGCGCAGCAGGAAACGCTGTGCGACGGTGAAGGCGAGGATGATGATCAGCAGGACGAAGGCGATGGCCGCGCCCTGGCCGAAGTTGGCGTCGTCGAAGGCGCTGGAGTAGGACAGGTAGGCCGGGGTCAGGGTGGTGTTGCCAGGAGCGCCGCCGCTCATGACGTAGACCTGGTCGAAGACCTGCCAGGTGGCGATGAGGCCGAGGGTTACCACGAGGAAGATCACGGGCCGCAGCGCGGGCAGGATCACGTGGCGCAGCATCTGCAGGCGGCCCACGCCTTCGATGGCGGCGGCCTCTTCCAGTTCGCGCGGGATGCCCTGGAGGGCGGCGAGGAAGATCAGCATGAAGGTGCCGGAGGTCGTCCACACCGCGAGCATGATGATCACGCACATGGCGACGGACGGCCCGGACAGCCAGTCGAAGAAGGACAGGCCCATCACGTGGTGGTCGGTGAGAAAGCCGATGGACGGTCCGGGTCGACGATGCCCAGCGCACCGAGCAGCAGGGAGAGCACTCCACGAGGGTCGTTGAACCAGCTGGGGCCCTGCACCCCGATCCAGGACAGTGCGGTGTTGACGGCGCCGCTGCCCTGGAACAGGAAGAGGAAGACGGTGGAGACCGCGATCGAGCTGGTGACCGAGGGGAAGAAGAACGCGGTGCGCAGGGCGCCCCGGGCGCGCAGGATCCGCTGGTTGACGATCAGTGCCAGCACCAGGGCGAGGATGGTCTGGATCGGCACGGTCAGCAGCACGTAGTAGGCGTTGTTGCGCAGCGAGGTCGCGAACAGGGTGCGGTCCAAGCCGTCCTGGGTGAACAGGGACCGGTAGTTGTCGAGCCCCACGAACTTCGCCTGGCCGCTGAAGGGATTCGACTGGCCGTCCCAGTTCAGCAGGCTCACCCACAGCGCCATGAAGATCGGCAGGACGAAGAACAGGCCGAGGATGATCACCATGGGGCTGACGAACAGCCAGCCCCAGGGGCCTTCGCCGCGGCGCCCCCCACGCGGGGCGGGCTTGATGAGGGACGCCGCGGCCGGGCCGGACCCGCCGGGCGTGTCAGGGGCGCCCGGCGAGTCGGCCGTACGGGGACCCCCGCCCGCCCGCGAGCGCGAGTTCGGGCGAGGGGTCTGTGACGTAGGCGAGGACATGGGAGGCTCAGTCGCCCTTCGTCAGGGCCTGCTCGCCGTTGCGCTGCAGGTCGCCGAGGATCTTCTTCGGGTCCCGCGAGCAGGTGCCCGGAGTCCTGGACCGATACCAGCGGCGTACGACCCGCCTGACCAGGCACGTCAAGGCGGTGGTCAAGGAGTTAGCGGGCCGGGCAGGGGCGCGTTTGCCGGCGATACTCGCGGCGGGCGTCTCGCGTCACACGGCTCTGCGCGCCCTCCTGCGGATCCCGTTGCCCACCGGGCGGGCGCCCCGTGTGATCGGCGTCGACGACTTCGCTCTGCGCCGGCGCCACCGCTACGCCACAGTGATCATCGATGCGGAGACGCATGAGCGGATCGACGTGTTGCCCGACCGCACGGCCGACACCCTGGAGGCGTGGCTGCGCGAGCATCCGGGCATCGAGGTCGTATGCCGGGACGGCTCCGCGACCTATGCCGAGGCCATCCGCCGCGCCCTGCCCGACGCGGTGCAAGTCGGTGATCGCTGGCATTTATGGAAGAACCTGTGCGAAGCCGCCCTGAGCGAGGTGAAGGCACACAGCGCCTGCTGGGCCACCGTACTGGACGCGCCGATCTACGACAGGCCCCGCGCTCAGACCACCCTGGAGCGCTGGCACCAGGTCCATGGCCTGATCGGCCAGGGCGTGGGCCTGCTCGAATGCGCCCGCCGCCTCCAACTGGCCCTGAACACCGTCAAACGCTACGCCCGCGCTGACCGGCCCGAGCGCATGCTCCGCGTCCCCAAGTACCGTGCCGGCCTGGTCGATCCCTACCGCGAGCACCTGCGCAAACGCCGGACCGAGGATCCCGGCGTCCCCGTCCTGCACCTCTTCGAAGAGATTAAAGCCCTCGGCTTCACGGGCTGTCTGAATCTTCTGTACAAGTACATCAACCAAGGCCGCGCGGACGCCGACCGCAGCCACATCTCGCCACGTCGACTCGCCCGGATGCTGCTGACCAGGCCCGACAACCTCAAAGCCGAGCAGCACGAGCTCCTGGCCAAACTCACCGCCGCCTGCCCCAAGATGACCCAACTGGCAGCGGGTATCCGGGACTTCGCCCCGCTCCTTACGCCACACACCGACAATCCCGATGCGCTCACACGCTGGATCGCCCGAGTCCGAACAGCCGACCTGCCCCACCTCCACGCCTTCACCCGGGGCCTGGACCAGGACATCGACGCCGTGATCGCCGCACTCACGCTTCCCTACAGCAACGGCCCGACCGAGGGCGTCAACACCAAGACCAAACGGATCGCACGCCAGATGCACGGACGAGCAAGTTTCACCCTGCTCCGGCATCGCATCCTCCTCGGATAGCCGCACGCTCCGTCACCACCGAATGTGAGACAGAGCCGTTAAATTGACACACCCACGGCCAGCGGTGACACGCACGACGGGGGCGTCGATGGACGCCGCAGGGCGCCTTGGACGCGACGTGCTGCCCCGGCTGGACCACGCCCACGTGATCCACTAGTGCGGTCCCGGCAACGTCGGCCAACTCCGCTGGCAGACCGCAGCTGCCCGCGGTGGGTGCTGGGCGTTACCATCTGGCCGGCTACATGCGGCCGAACCGCCCAATGTGTTCGCGCTGGCCGATGTGGTGATCTTCCACAGCGAGGCGGCCACGATGCCAGGTAGTCGGGGCCGGGAGGTGAAGCGGCGGGACGGAGCGTGTAGTCGCCGGTGTCGAAGCGGGGTCCAGGGCCCGCCGGCCGGTGATCGACCGAGGTTTTGGTCTGCTGGGCCCAGAACGGTTTTGCCCTCGAGCAGGACATGCCCAGTGAGGTTTACGACGCTGACGAACGGTTGGTGCGAGTCGGCCCCGGCTCGCTGTTTTTTCTGATACGGGCGAGTCTCAGGCGAAGGCGAGTGTGCGGAATGTGTTGCGGGTGTGGGTGAGTGGTTCGCGGTCGCGGGTGTAGTAGAGCTTGTTGGTGAGCAGGACTGCCCATCGGTTTTTGGTGGGTGAGATCCACATGCCGGTGCCGGTGAAGCCGTAGTGGACCCAGATGTCGTCGGTTTCGGGTGTGGTTTCGGGGGCGGGGTGCCAGAACAGTCCGCGGGGCGGGGTGAGGTGGCCGGTGTGGATCCGCAGGGATTCCTTGATCCAGGCGGGGCCGAAGCCGGGAGTCGCGGCGGAGGCGTCCGGTGCGAGGAGGTAGCGCAGGAAGGCGGCGAGGTCATCGACGACGCTGAAGGTGCCGGCGATGCCGCTTACGCCGTTGAGGAGGCGGGCGGAGAAGTCGTGTGCGGTGCCTTTGAGGTGGGTGGCTGTGGTGTCGTCGAGTTCGGTGGGTCCGCAGCGTCTGGCCATGTCGGCGGGCAGGGGTCCGAAGCGTGTCTGGGTCATGCCCAGGGGCTGCCACACACGGCTGCTCGCGAGAGTGTCGAGGCTCTGGCCGGAGAGATATTCGGCGAGGTAGCCGAGGATGAGGGCGGCCCGGTCGGTGTACTCCACAGCCTCGCCCGGCGGGCGGTGCGCGGCCTCACGCAGGACGCCAGCACGAATGCTGTGCGGGTCGGTGCCGTAGAGGTTCTTCAGGTTGGCCCGCAGCGGGACACCGGCGGTATGGGTGAGGAGCTGGCGGGCGGTCACCTGGGCCAACGGGTGCCCGGCCACTTCGGGCCAGAAGTCGCCCAGGGGCTGGTCGAGGTGCAGGGTGCCGTCTTCGACGAGGCAGCCGATGGTCGACCACACGGCGAGGATCTTGGTGAGGCTGGCGATGTCGAAGACGGTGTCGTGCTGCATGAGTTCGCCGGGCCGCTCGGGGTCCAGGACACCCGTTGCGCCGGCGGCCGTGGTGCCGTGGTTGTCGCCGACGGCCCAGACGGCGCCGGGGTAGACCTTGTCGCGGACGCCGTCGTCAAGGAGCTGGTGGATGCCGTCGGTGTCGAGGTCGAGCGCCATGGTCTCCCGATCGGTCGTGGGCCGTGCCGTGTGATGTCCCGGTGCCCAGCCTAGTGAGGAGACGGGCGCGGATCTTGTTACGGCGGGTGCGGTCAGGTGAGTTGTTTGCCGAGGTCGTTGAGGGCGGTGGCAGTGGCGCTCAGGGGGTAGCGGGCGGCGTTGGTGCGCCCTGCGGCCTGGAGGGCGGGCAGGAGGCCGGGGCTGGTGCGGAGCCGGTTGAGTTCATGGGCGAGGCCGGCCGGGTTGGTGAAGTCGGTGGCCAGGCCCGTAGCGGTGAGGGTGTCGCTCAGGCCCGGGACGGGCTGGTAGATGACCGGCAGCCCGCAGGCTTGGGCTTCGAGGGCGACCAGGCCCATGGCTTCGAGGGTGGTCGAGGGCATGACGAGGGCGTCGTGGTCGGCGAAGGTTTTCCACAGCTGCGGGCGGGTGAGCCAGCCGAGGTAGCGGATGTGGACCTTGAGGAGGCGCAGGAGTGGGGTCAGTGCCTGGAACTGGTGGCGTGGTGCGGCGATGCTCAGCTCGACGGCTTGGATGACGGGCATGGCGCGCAGGAGCGCTTCGATGCCCTTCTCTGAGGTGAGGCGTCCGGCGTAGAGGAGTCGGAGGTGTCCGGTAGGCCGGCGGGCGGGGCGTGGTGGTGGGGTGGCGAGGAGGTGGTCGGGGATGCCCCAGGGGATCTGTGTGATTTTCCGGCGGTTGGTGGTGGGGGCGAGGTGGAGCAGCCGGTCGACCATGGCGCCGGTGGGTACGACGATGGCGTCTGCGAGGCGGGCGGTCTCTTGTAGGACGCGGAGTTGGTCGCGGTGGGTTTCGGCGAGCAGCAGGTCGGTGCCGTGGACCAGGGCGATGCGGGGGTGCGCGGGCAGGGCACGCATCAGGGCGGGCGTTGCACCGAAGGCGAGGTGCTGCAGGTGCAGGACGTCGACGCGGGCCGGGTCGATGTGTTGCGCCAGGGTTCGGCGCAACGTGTTCACGTACGCCGTGAAGGGCGCTCCCGCGAGGCACTTGCCGGACACGGCCACCAGCTGCAGGGGTTCAGGTACAGGAGGGTGAGGCGTGTGCGGGGCGAGCATGAACGCACGGGCCGGGATCAGGGGGTTTTCGCCGGTGTAGAGGTCGAGGAAGAGTTCGATGCTTCCCCCGGCGCTGCCGAAGGGCAGATCGAGGACCGTGGCGGCTACGCGGCTCATGCGCCACCTCCGGCGAGCTCTTCGTAGAGGCGGGAGATGCCGATGCCTGCGGTCGACGTGTACTTGAGGCCGTGGAGTTGGTAGCTGGCCGGGGTGCCGAGGCAGTGCAGGAAGACGAGCTTGCCGAAGGTCATCCTCGGATAGACGCGGACGGGCCTGGCGACGCGGATCTCCAGGGTCCAGCGGATCGCGTGCCCTTGGTGGCCGAGCGGGGCGGAGACGTGGACCCAGATGCCGAGCGAGCCCACGGTGCGGTTGCCGTTGAGGAGCTGGGCGTAGATCTCCGAGCCCGTCCTCTCGTGCGTGAGGCCGAGGTAGAGCACGCCGGGCTGGAGGACGAGTCCGGTGTCGGGGATGGTGGTCTCGGTGTACGGGGTGGGAGTGGCGGCGTCCAGGTCGGTGTCGCAGATGCGCACGGTGTCGCCGAGCCGCCAGTCGTAGGCGTTGGGGGAAAGCCGGGTCGGCTCGTACGGGTCGATGGTGATCTCGCCGGTGGCTTGTGCGGCGGCGATGGCGGGGCCGGTGAGAATCACGGGGCCACCGCCCGAAGTTGGGTGAGGTCGCGCCAGTAGGCGGAGGGCTGGGGACCGGCTGCTGCCTGGTATTTACCGGTGTACGGTGCGATCGGGCCGGCGGAGGCGAAGAACATGATCTGCCCGATCCGCATCCCCGCGTAAACGCGCAGCGGGCGGATCGGGGTGAGCATCAGGGTCCACTGGCCGTGGAAGCCAATGTCGCCGATGGGGGCGGTGATCTCGACGAACAGGCCGAGCCGTCCGACGGAGGAGCGGCCGAACAGCAGCGGGACGAAGGTGTCGGAGCCGACCTCTTCGAGGGTGTGGCCCAGATACAGCTCGCCCGGCTCGAGTACGTGTCCGTCCGGGCCGATGGTGAACTCGGTGGTGGTGTTGGGCTGGTGGGCGTCCAGGACGTCGGCGGTGTAGGTGACCAGGGTCGGGCCGAGGCGGACGTTGTAGCTGTTCGGGTTGACCTGATCGGGGGCAAAGGGCATGATCCGCACGCGGCCGTCCTGGGCGGCGGCGGTGATCTCCGGGCCGGTAAGGATCACGGTGTGCCTCCGCTGGCCGAAGGAGCGGTGAGGACGTGCTTGACGGCCTGACTCAGCCAGAGCCCCGCGGCGTGGGTGCGGCCGGCGAGGTAGGTGTCGGCGAGGTAGTCGGTGGTCAACACGGTGATGATGCCGTCCGGCAGCGGATCAGGCGCGGTGACCAGCGGCCCGCACTGCTCGGTGAGATAGCCCGTCAGGCCGTAAGGGTCATGGCGGAACTCCTGCGGGACGTGGGCGTGGACGAGTTGGTTATCGAAGGGCTCGACGGCGAGCAGGTCACCCAGAGTGAGGGTGTGTCCGAGCGGAACGGGACGCAGCGCGGTCTCGTTGAGGATCACCGCATCCACCCCGAGCCCGGAGCGCAGCCGGGCCGCGAGGTCGACGAGGAGGACGTGGCGGTCGGGAATCCGGTGCTGGTACGCCTTGACGACAGGCCCCAGTACGGCGGTCAGCTGCTGTCGTACTGCGTCGATCTTCGCCTCCAACGACATCAGATCGGCCGGGACAAAGGCCGGGGCGCGGTCCGGGAATCGGGTGGTGCCCGCGCCCCAGCCCTGGCCGACGGGCGTGGCGACCGCGTATCCGTCGCCGAGCTCGCCGCCTTTCACGATGAGTGCGTCGCCGACGCGGACCGGACCGTACTGCTCGCTGTGGCAGTGCCCGGCGAAGATGACGTCGAAGAAGGGACAGATCGCCGCGAGCTTGAGGTCTTCGTCGAATCCGGAGTGGCTGAGCAGGATCCAGTCGTCGACCTCATGGTGGTGGGCGAGCATGACCTCGCGCAGCGCCGGGACAGGGTCGGTCACCTCGTGGTCGGCTCGTTGCGCGGCGGGGATGGTGTGGAACGCCTGCTGCCCAATCACGGCGGTGATGCCGATCCGTCGTCCGGCGACGCGCGTGATGTGCAGGCGGCGGAAGAGCGCATCGCCGGTTTTGGCGTCGATGACGTTGGCGCAGACGGTAAGCCGGTGCAGTTCGGGTTCGAAGTGGTGGTGCCAGCCGTGGTTGCCGGGGGCCAGGACGTCGTAGAGCTTGAGCAGGATCTCGCGCTCGATGGAGCCGTGGGCGAGGCGGTAGTAGCCGCTGCCTTCGAAGAAGTCACCGCAGTCCACGACGAGCGAGGACGGACGCAGGGCGTGAAGGTGGGCGAGGAAGGACAAGGAGTTGTCGAAGACGGAGTGGACGTCGGTGGTGGCCACGATTTGGCGCAGGGTGCGCTGGGCGGTCATGGGGAGACCTCGCAGACGTCGGCACCCAGGGCACGCAGCTTGCCGGGCAGGTCGGCGTGACCGCGACGGAGCTGGTCGAGGCCGCCGAGGGTGGTGACGCCGCGAGCTGTGAGGCCGGCGACCATGAGGGCGGAGCCGGTACGGATGTCGGTGGCCTCCACACCCGCCCCGGTCAGCCGCTGGGGGCCGGTCAGACGGCACTCGGTGGGGGAGATCTCTTCGATGTCGGCACCGAGGCGAGTCAGCTGGGGAAGCAGGTTGCTGTGGCGGCCGGGGTTGATCGCGTCGGCGAACAGGTGAGTGCCGGGCACGCCCAGCGCAAGCGCCATGAGCGGGGGCTCGAAGTCGGCGTCCAGGCCACCGGGGCTCAGGGACGCGATAGCCCGCAGTCCACGACCCGTAGGCGCTACGTCCTGCGCGTGGACAGCGAGGGCACCGTCCTCGACGTCAGCGGGGATCCCGAGTCGGTGGAGGGCGGCAATGAGCGGTCCGACGTCCCTGCCGTGGACGCCTTCGACGCGCGCCGTCCCCCCGGTCGCCGCGATCGCGCACGCCAGTGTGCCGGCCTCGACCTTGTCTCCGGGCACCTCCCAGACGGCGGTTTCGCCCTGCCCTGACAACGGTGGAGCCAGGCTGAGAAGACGCTCACTGGCCCGGACGTCCCAGCCCACGGCCTTCACCGCGTCGAGCACCCAGAGGACTTCAGGAGAAAGGTTGGGTTCGCCCAGGCGTAAGGGACGGCTGGCGATGACAGTGCGCAAGACGGCGGCCACAGTCGCCCCACGGGAACGGAACGGCAGGACCAGGGAAACGGTGCCGGTGCACGGTGGGGCGGCCTCGACGCGATACCCGCCGTCGCCCACCGCAGTCCGGTCGCCGAACGCCTCGTACACCGTGAAGTGCAGCTCCATCCCGCGTGCACCGATCCGACAGCCTCCGGGCCACGGCAGCCGTGCCTCGCCGTGCCGGGCGAGCAGCGCAGGCACCAGGTAGTACGAGGCGCGGATATGCGCGGCTTCGGCCAGGGCGAAAGGCTTGCCCCGGTCCTCAGCAGGCAGGACGACTGCAGTGGCGGGATCATCGGCAGGGTGGGCGACGTGCCAACCCGCCTGGTTGAGCAGCGCGAGCATGATCTGAACGTCGGTGTTGGCCGGGACGTTGCACAGCTTTACCGGGCGGCAGAGAGCTGCGGCGGCGGCCAGCAGGGGCAGGGCGGCGTTCTTCGAGCCGTCCACGGATACGGTGCCGCCCAGCGGGGGGCCGGGGCGTACGGCGATCACCTCAGCGGCCCGGGTCGGGGTGGAGACGGTGGTTGTCACGGTCACTCCTTTACAGGGGTAGAGAGACAGCAATCCCTGGGGCCGGGGCGGCGGCGGGCACGGCGATCTCGGCCCAGCACCGCTTGCCGACGGGCGTCGGCTCGGCGCCGCACCGTTCGGCAAGCGCGGCGACCAGGAACAGCCCGCGCCCGCTCTCGCTGTGCCCGTCCGGGTCGCGGTGTGCGGGCAGCGCTGGACTGGAGTCGCAGACCTCGATGCGCAGGGCGGACTCCAAGATCCGCACGTGCAGGGAGACCTGGCCGGTGGCGGTGTGCCGGACCGCGTTGGTGACCAGCTCGCTGACGACCAACGCAGCGGTGTGCACCACGTCGTCGTCCAGCACCACGTCCCACTCCGCTATCGCGTCCACCGCCCGGTGCCTGGCAGTGGTGACCGCGGTCGGAGCGGCGGGTAGGGACAGATTGAGTTGGTGCGCTGCCATGAGCGGCCTCCCGAGGTTGGTGCGGCCACTTCAAGCAACCAGCTCGTCACGGCGAACGGTTAGGCCAGGCGCAGGCGCTGCATGGGTTATGCAGGAGCTGCATGAACGCCAAGTACGGCTGATCTATGCTCGATTGAGCAGGCAGGATCGGCGACGGCGGAAGGAGCCGTGGCAGATGGCCAACGCACACAGCGAAGCGCGACGGATCGGTGAAGAGATCCGTCGCGCACGGGTGTTACAGGGCCGCTCGCAAACAGATGTTGCCGCCGCGCTCGGCTATCACCAGTCCAAGCTGAGTCGGCTGGAAGGTGGCCGTGGCACGGAGGACATCCGCGTCCTGCGCGCCGTCGCCCGAGAACTGGGCATCCCGCCACAGCGGTTAGGGCTGGCCCCTGCTCAGGACGCCTCTGCCACCGATCCCGAAGCTGACGACATGCACCGCCGTACTTTCCTCACCGCGAGCATCGCCGCAATCGCTGCCCCGAACCCGCCCACCACCTCACACGGCCACCTGGTCCGAGCCCTTCTGCCCGGACCAGGACCTGAGGGGACCGGGAGCCCTCAGGACACCGCCGACTTGTACCGCCGGGTCGGCGCAGCGCTCAGCCTCTTCCACACCTGCAACTACACAGAGCTGGAGCGGACCCTTCCCTGCTTGATCGCCGACCTGCGGGCGGCCTCCACCGGCGACCGAGACGCGGTGTCCGGGCTGCTGGCCACGGCATACCAGACCACGACCAGCCTGCTGCTGAAACAGCACGACCAGGGCAACGCCTGGCTCGCGGTCGGCCGGGCGATGGCAGAAGCAGAACGTTCCGGCGACCCGGTCGTCCTCGCCTCCAGCGTCCGCGTCCAGGCACACGTCCTGGTCCGCGAGAAGCACACCTCTGAAGCCGTCACCCTCGTCCGGCACACAGCCGACCAGCTCACCGGCTCCTACGACCGCCGGTCACCGAAGTACCTGGCCGCCGTGGGCCTGTTGCTGCTGCGCGGCATGACCGCGGCCAGCATCGGCGGTGACCGCGCAGCCACGAAGGAATTCCTCACCGAGGCCAAGGCCGTCTCCCAGTACGTCACCCTCGACCGGCCCGACGCGTGGGCCACCTTCAGTCCGACCAACGTCGCCCTGCACGAGCTCAGCGCCCTGGTGGCCTTCGGCGACGCTGGCCTCGCCCTCCAAGCGGCCCGCCCACTCATGCGCCGACACATCCCGGTGCCCGAGCGGCGCGCAGCGCTGTGGGTGGAGGCGGCCCGCGCCTACAGCCAGCAGGGTCGCCTGGCCGACGGCTACCAAGCCCTGCGCATCGCCGAGACCTGCGCCGCCCAGGACATCCGCCGCCCCGACGTCCGCCACCTGGTCGCCGACATGGCCGCCCGCGACCGCCGACGTACCCTGCCGGAACTGCACCAATTCAGCCGCCAACTGGGAGTTCCCGCGTGAGTGAGCCGACCGCCACGAACAAGAAGCCGTTTCTGTACGTCGTTGTCTGCGCGGCCGGCGTTGCCCGAGACGTCGGCAAACTGATCACCGCAGCCCAGGAACGCCACTGGGACGTCGGCGTCATCGCCACCCCGCAGGGCCTCGGCTTCATCGACGCGAAGGCGATCGAGGCACAGACCGGCTACCCGATCCGCTCCGCCTGGCGTACACCGGGCGAGGCACGCCCGCTGCCGCCAGCGGACGCCATCGCCGTCGCACCGGCCACCTTCAACACGATCAACAAGTGGGCCGCCGGCATCTCCGACACCCTCGCCCTCGGCATCCTGTGCGAGGCATACGGCATGGGTATCCCGACCGCGGCACTGCCCTACCTGAACTCCGCGCAGGCCGCCCACCCCGCGTATCAGCAGAGCCTTGACCGGTTGCGGGGGATAGGTGTCCTCATCGGATCATGCGAACCACACCAGCCCAGAGTTGGCGGTGGCGCGGACCGCTTCCGCTGGGACGAGGCGCTGGAACTGCTGGAGCCTCAGGTGAGGTAGCAGTCCCGGCATCCTTTAGGGCCGCCGGTTATCCCCTCAGGACCGAGGTCGCCCCGCGCTCGTTGCCCAGGACGACGGCGGCTTTCTCGTCGAGCGAGTCGGCGACACTTTGGTTCCGGGTGGCCAAGGCGTCACAGTAGCTGCGCAGTGCGCAGCGGACCCTGCGCGCCACCGCGCCGGGCAGCTCCTCCGTCTGGCGGGGGTTGATCACAAGTTGGTCCACGGGCGTGGATCGCCTCCGGTCAGCGGGACCCATATGGGTGCGGTCGGGCCGTGTTGTTCGATGTCTTGCAGGATGGCGGCGCCCAGTGGCACTTCTCGGGCGAGGGTGGCGACGTGGGGGTGTTGGGTGGTCATGGCCTGCAGGTCGCTGATGCGGTCTTCCAGTCTTGCTCGGGAGGCGCCGGTGAGGATGAACAGGATGCGGGGGAAGACGGGGTACCAGCGCAGCCATGCCGGGCCGGTCGAGGCGGTGCGGCGGCGGCCGACGGGTTGGGCTTCGTACTGGAACAGCCTGGCGTAGTCGATGAGTTTCACGGCCAGGCGTTCACTGCTCATGGTGGTGCGGTCGACCTCGACGAACGCGCGCAGTTTCCGCCGGTGTTCGCCGTCGACGTGGGTGTAGTGCAGGACGGCGTCGGCGACGAGGCGTTCGCCTTCGCCGATGGAGTGGGCTACCTCGGGGGTCCAGTCCCAGGGGCCGTGTTCGTGTCCGAGCCGGCGGGCGTCTGTGGCGAAGGGGAGGTGGGCGCGGACGACGCACAGTGTGTGGGGTGTCTTCAGCGATGCCGCGGTGGTGGAGGTGATGGGGTAGGGCGGCCGTCCTCGCAGGAGGGGGAGGTCGCGGGTCAGCCGTGCCCCGTCGGGGGTGAGGTACCAGGCGTGCGTGCGTGAGCGGTCCGGTTCCTGCAGCGGGGTGAGGTCGACCAGGCCCGCGGACCGCAGCTTGTTGAGGACGCGGGAGAGCAGTTGGCGGGGGCTGTCGGGCCGCAGCATCTGCAGCAGCTGGCCGGTCGTGGCCATGCGGTGCAGGGAAAGCGCCGTCAGGACCTGCAGGCGCAGAGGCTCAGCCGGGCTGGGCGCCGGTTCGGCGGCCGGAACACCTGAAAGGGAACGGGTCATGGAGGCAGCCAACCCCCGGGCCCTGACCATGACCCCGACCACGGAACCCCGACCAAGGTCACGGCTCAACAACGGCCTCGTGGTCGGGGTGATGGTCGGGGCCACCGGCCGTGAGCCGTCGGTGCCGGGCCTCGGAAGAATAAAGATGGCCGGTCCGCAGCAGCATCTGCTGCTGCGGGGGTGTGGTGGCGAAGCCACGCCATGCCGGCCATCGTGCGACAGACGGCCCGCAAGAGACCAACCCATATCCGGCTGTCGCGTTCACGGGGCGGTGCGCGGAGATCCGCTCACCGCCGGGTACTACCCCTTGGACCGCTGGGCGGCCTGCTCAAGGATGCGCCGCCGTGTCCAGCGTCGGCGCCCGTTCTGGCGGCCGGCGTTTTCCGCGATGCCGTCCGTGGTCTTGAGGAGTGGCAGGTTGCCCTGGGAGAGACTGCTGGAGAAGGAGCTGAGGCTCTTGTAGCCGAGCAGGGCGGCTGCCTCGCTGGCGCCCAGGAGCTCGTCCGGGTCGCCGTCGACGGGAACGTCAGGCAGGGGCGGTGCCGGCTTGGTGCCGGCGCGTCGTCCGCGGCCGGGCCTAGTCTCCAGCCAGTTCAGCAGCGTCTGAACGCGCCACTGCTGGCGGCGGTAGGGGTTCTCGGGGGTGCCGAGTTCTTCGACGACGTCCGGGTCGGGGAAGTAGCCGGGGTGGTCGCGGACGAAGGTGGTGACCTGGTTGGGGTTCTTGTAGCCGAGGAATCTCGAGGCTTCTGCCGCGTTGAGCAGCTCGTGCGGGTCACGGGCGGGCGGCTTGTAGCCCTGCAGCCGGGTCGGGATGCGATGGGCGAACCACTCGGTGACCTCGGCGTGGTCCCACAGCCGGGCACGGCCGCGGGTGGCGACGGGTTCGGGGAAGGTCTGGCCGGCCGTGTTCTGCTCGCGGCCGGTGTACAGGCTGCTGATCCGGGCGGGTGTCAGGTCGTGTTCGGCCGCGATCTGGGCAGCGTCGGCCAGGCGCGGCTCACGGTGCGAGGTCATGGCAGAACCGTCCTTCCGCTCGGCGGTGCGCCGGCCACCCCGGCTCATAAAGCAAATAATGGCAGAAGTTGTGGTGGGGAGTCCAGCCCGCGCCTCAAGGTTTTCCCCGGCGGCCGCGCTCGCGGCCGCTTGGGTCTACTCCTCGGGGATCAAGCAGATGCCGCGGTGCGCTGCAGTCTCGGCCATCTGCGTGTACGCCAGGGCGGCCGGCGTCATCTCCCACTCGGCCAGCGCCAGCAGCAGGATGACCTCCTCGCGGTCCTGTGAGGCATCACAGGGCATGTCAGCCGTCTCCGCAGCGGCCATCAGGTCCGCAGTGGCCAGCCCGTCGAGACGCAGTGCCACGTCCCGGTGCAGCTCCTTAAGGCCTTGCTGGTACAGCTCGTTCGCCTCGCCCAGGAGCAGCACCAGGTCCTCGCCGCGGGTGGCCGGTGCTGCTGCGGCGAGATCGAGGATGCGCTGGGTGGTCGTCGTCATCATGAGAAGTATCCCTCCAGAGCGGCGGTTTGCGGTGTGGTGGTCAGTGGCAGCCGTCGCACCCAGCCGCGCTGTGCAGGAGCTCGCCCGGCCCGGTGAGGGCCTTGGAGTCCCATGTGGGCGGCTTGCGCAGGGCGGCGTGGACGGCGCGTTCCATCCGCTCGAAGTCTGCGTTCTCCTCCACCTCGATGCCGGGGTCCGGGGCGTCGCCGCGGCGGGACAGGGTAATGAGTTCGGCCATGGTGATGTTCGGGTTGAACGGCACCTGGCGGACGCGTTCGACCAGCGCGCACAGCTCGGCGAGCCGCGGCCGGCGTCCGGCCATCAGCAGCAGATCGCGGTGGTTGGCCGGGGTGCAGGCCGAGCACGAGCAACGACTGGAGCCATGCCGGTCCCCGGCGCCGGGATGCGAGTCGTAGCACCAGTGGTAGGGCAGCCCCGCACTGAGCGTGCGCTCCCAGACCTCTTTGGTGCTCACCTGGTGGGCGGGCAGCCACTCGTCGACGATGCGGGCTGAGTTGTCGGTCGTAGGGCGCAGCGCCTCCCGGTTGCGTCGGTCCGCGCTTTCCTCGGCCCGCATCCCGAGCATGTTGGCGAACATCAGTGGGCCGTCCGTCTCCTTCCTGAGCGTGCGGACCTGGGGGGTGAACGCCTGGTACACCATCTTCGTCTTCCACGGGCCCGTGCAGGTGCGGGCGCGGCCGGGCCAGGGCCAGTCGCCTCGTTCCGCGATGAAGGTCAGCAGGTCGAACGGCACCTGTTCACCGTCGACTTCACGGTTTCGGCGGATCTCGATGTGCCGCTCGGGCGGCACGCCGAGGGCCTGGCTGTGCTGGGCAGCGAGTTCGCTGGCACTCGGCCAGCGAACTCTGTCCGCGGTGGCGGCGGGCCATTCCATCGGTCCCAGGCTCGCGTGGGCGGTCTAGACGCGGTCGGTGACGCCGGCATGGCGGGCGGCGTCCATCGCGATCAAGCCCACCACGAGTCAGTCCTTCCCGCCGGACAGGTTGATGACGATGCGGTGCCGGGTCGCGGCGAACGCAACTGGGTCGGCACACGAGGGGGTGGGTTGCGACATGGTTCCTCTTGATCTGCTCGCGCTCGCGCCGACTTCGACCCAGCCGCCATACGTAGCGGTGTTCTGTGGACATACGCTGTGTTGCCTCATGTCGTGTTGCGGCAGAGGGAGCCAAGTGGCGTACGAATGGCGGCTGTTCTGGGTTGGTGACGGGGGTGATCCCGTCGGAGGTCGACCCGTCCCCGGCTGGGAGGATTTGAAGGAGCGCGAGCGGGTGCTCGGGCTGCGCGAGCGGCAGCCGATCCTCGTCGCGCCGGATGGCCGGGTCGATCCTCGGCTAACTGATCGTTTCAGAATAAGGTTCTGAGTCGCCGCAAGCAGATGATGCTGCAGGCGAGTTGGAGCAGGCCGTGGTGGAGGTCTGCGCGTATCTCGTAGCGGATGCGCAGGCGCTTGAACTGGTGGAGCCATGCGAACGTCCGCTCGACCACCCAGCGGGTCTTGCCCAGGCCCGAGCCGTGGGCGACGCCGCGACGGGCGATGAGCGGCTTGATCCCACGCTTCCACAGCAGGCGGCGGTACTTGTCGAAGTCGTACCCTCGGTCGGCGAACAGCCTGCGTGGCCGTGTGCGCGGGCGTCCGGGCAGGCCCCGGATCGGTGGGACCGCGTCAAGAAGCGGCAGGAGCTGTGTGACGTCGTGGCGGTTGCCGCCGGTCAGCGTGACGGCGAGCGGGGTGCCGTGCCGGTCGACGATCAGGTGATGCTTACTGCCCGGCCGGCCCCGGTCGACCGGCGAAGGTCCGGTGTGAGCCCCCCTTTGAGCGCCCTGACGTGCGAGCCGTCGATCGCCGAGTCGTCCATCTCCAGGAGACCCACCGCTCGCAGCTCGGCGAGAAGGACCCCGTGCAAGCGAGGCCAGACGCCAGCCTCCGTCCAGTCCCGGAGCCGACGCCAAGCGGTCACCCCTGAACAGCCAACGACCTGGATGGGCACATCGCGCCAGGCCACTCCTTTGCGTAGCACGTAGACGATGCCGCCCAGTGCGACGCGGTCCGATACCGGCAGTCGGCCGGGGTGGCGATGGCGTCGGGCAGGCCGAGCTGGGAGAAGCGGAGCTATGCGCTCCCAGAGATCGTCGGGAACGAGGTCGGCAGGCACGCCGGAAAGTCTGCCCGACGCGTTGTCAGATAGTGGCCGAGATGTCGATGCGACAGGCGGTAGCAGCCGGTCGGGTTCAGCGCCAGCCACCGTGGCGAGGCTCCACGCGCTCGCCGAACGGTGGGTCGAACACCTGCCCGTCGTCGTCGGTCACGACGTAGTCCGGTTCGGTCTTCGAGGCGGCTGCGTGCAACCGGATGATGAGGTCAGCGACAGGCACGATACGCAGCGACAGGGCTGCCGCCACCTGGGTAACTTCCTTGTCGATATCCGGATTGTGCTTGTCACGGGACCGTTCAAGGTGTTGAGCGGAGGTCTGCATGACCTCCACATCGCCTCCGCCCGAGAATGTGAGGCAGTCCCGCCACTCCAGCCCGATGATGATCTCCAATGCGTCCGCCAGGTCATCGGCGAGCAGCCCGCCTTGCCCTTCGGAACTCGCGAACACTACCGGCCGGCGACCGTTCTGCTCGGCACACAGGAAGTACGCGCCACCAGCGGACTCCCCGGCGATCACCTCCAGCGGCGCACCTGAGGCAAGCCTCAAGCCATCGCCATTGTGCTTTCTGTGGATGTCGAAGCCGAACGATGACCGCAGCAGCAGATCGACCTCCGGGGCGGTCTGGATCAGGCCAAGCAGATGATCACTTGAGGTCATGGCACGGACAATAGCGAGTGCCGACGACGTGTCAGCGCCAAGGTGAACAGCGCGCCCATGTCCGGCGGTGGCGCGACCCCGGGGACGGCACACTCCAGGCCGCTCATGCACCCAAGCCATCACCAGTCATTCTGAAACCATCAGTAAGTGAGTGCCTGCGACGCTCGGCGTTCTCGGCCAAGGCGCAGGGCACGCAGGTCACGTACGCCCCGCTCTACCGGCTGTTCTTCACGTTCCTGTGGCAGCGCGGACTGGACTGGAACGAGGCGTCGGAGGACGACGTTGAGGACTGGGAGGACTGGCGCCGGCGCGGGGCGACGAACCCGGCGCCGGTCGACGGCGGCACCTGGGCGAAGGAGCAGGCCGCGCTGAAGCTGCTGTACGGCATCGCGGCCAAGCGTGGCCTCGTGCCGGCGAATCCGGTGACGTTGGCCTCGCCGACGGACGTGAAGACGTCGGACGTGAAGTGGCTGTCGCCTCGTGCCTTTCGACTGTGGCGCAACGTCGGGCTCGGCGGCATGCTGCCGAGCGGCCTGGAGGACGAGGCGTGGCGCGGCCGTTCGGCCGGCCGGGACATGGCCTACGCCGACCTGATGTACTCCAGCGGCCTGCGGCGCCGCGAGGGAGGCACCCTGCTGCTCTGCGAACTCCCGGCGCTCGGGCGGCGAAACTACTACGCGGGCAGGGTGGGCCAAGGTGTGGCCAAGCGGGCCGGCTACACCTTCTACGTCGGCCATCCGGCGCTCCAGCGCGTCGAGGGCTACCGGATGAGCACGCGCGCCCTGGCGGTGGCCCGCGCGCGACGGCACGGCGTCTACGACCGGCTGCCCGACCTGCGCATCATCCAGTCGGTCAGCCGGGCGGGCCGCGTGCGGTGGAGAAGCCGGGACGGTCGTGCGGGGGAGAGCGCGCTCGGGAGGCTGACGGCGGCCGAGCGAATGCTGCTGTTCGTCGAGGGCGAGGACGGCCTGGAGCCGGCGATGCTGTGGCTGACCGAGAGCGGGCTGCCGCTGCGGTACACGAGCTGGACGAAGGTCTTCGAGCGGGCGAGCGACCGGTGCGCCGCCGCGGGGCTCGAGGTCTTCGCGACGCCGAAGATGCTGCGGCACTCCATGGCCCTGCGGACCCTGATCGCGCTGCACAACGCGCTGGACCGCCGGCTCGGGCTGACACCTGCCGAGCGCCTGCACTACGAGGAGGTGTACGGGCAGGTCTGGCTGATGGTCAAGGACATGCTCGGGCACCGCAGTGACCAGGTGACGCGGGACGTCTACCTGGAGCCGGTGCGCGGGCTGCAGCTGGAGTCGCTGCTCGGCGACGACCACAACCCGGTGAACGCAGAGAAGATCGCGGAGCTGGCGGCGCGCACGGGCCTGATCCTGGACGCGGCGTGAGCGGGCGCGGGCGCCGGGCGGCGCTGCCGCCGACGGACTACCGCAAGGCACCGGTGCTGGACGCGGACGGCCTGGTGATCCGCCCGGTCAGCGGCGCCGGGAAACCGCTGGGCGTGTGGGACTTCCGCGACAGCCCCGGCCCCGTCGACTTCCGGCGGGCGCTGGTGGCCGCCCTGGCCGCGCAGGGCCGGGGCTGGGGCAGCCAGGACACCTACCAGACGAACACCAGCACGCTGAAGCTGCTGTTCAAGCACGCGGCGGCGGCCGAACCGCCCGTCACCGCGACCGAGCACATCACGGTGGAGTGGTGGAAGCAGTGGAGCGGCGACATCCACGTCCGCCGGGTCCTGGCCGCGGTCGTCCGGCGGGCGCCCGGGGTGCCGGAGGCGACCCGCGTGTTCATGGAGACGCCGCGGCGCCGCCCGCCGGCCCGGCGCGGACGGCGCCGACACGCGAGCAACACGCTCGTCGACGTCGGCGAGGGCTCCAGCGGCCGCGCCCTGCGTCACGTGCTGGAGCTGACCGCACAGGCCCGCACCACCCTGGAAGCGCTGGGCCGGCCCGCGACGAAGCTGCTGGTCGGCCACCGCGGCCTGGGCGGAGCCGAGAATCTCCGCGACCACGAGGTCGGCAAGGCCCTGGAGGGCGCGATCCGGCTCTGGCAGCAGCAGGTTCGCGCAGGCGGCGTAGACCTGCCCGCCCGGGTACACGCCCAGGCGCTGCGCCACAGCGCGCAGGCGCACCACGGCCGGGCCCGCAACAACACCCAGGACACCCACGAGCGGGACTACCAGCTTCAGGACGAGGACGTCCGCGCCGCCTCGCGCGGCGCGGTGGAACTTGGGCTGGCCCAGGCTCTGGCCTCCGCCCGGCAGACGGTCGCCATGCGCCTGGTCGAGGAGGTCGACGCCGTCGGCGAGGTGAGCCCCGAGCCCGTGGCCCAGGAGGCCGGGATCGACGTGGAGGTGGCCCGCCGGATTGTGGCCGGTCGGCTGCGCACCCCGGTCGCCTCGTGCGCGGACTTCCTCAACTCCGACCACAGCACGGCCGGGATGCCGTGCGCGGTGTCGTTCCTGCTGTGCTTCTCCTGCCGCAACGCGGTGGCCACCGGCCGCGACCTGCCCCGCATCGCCTACCTGCACCAGGCGCTGGAGTCCCTGCGCTCGGCCGTGACACCGGCGGTGTGGGCCGCGGACTGGGCGACGCACCACGCGCGGATCGGCGACTTCCTGACCACCTACACCACCACCGACGCGCGGCCCCAGCTGTTCGCCGCGGTCGCCGACAGCGAGCGGGAGCTGATCCACGCGATGCTGGAGAGGAGGCTGGACCCGTGAACGCGTCCTCGCCCCTGCCCGCCGGCCCGGAGGTCGTCGACCCAGCCCCGGACGCATTCGTCCTGCCGTTCAACCGGCTGCGGCCCGGCTTCGACCCCGGGCAGCTGCCGCGCTTTCGCGATCTGGCCTGGCGCCTGGCGTTGATCAGCCCCAGGGAGTCGAACCGCTCGCTGGTCATCGACTGGAGCCGCTGCCCCGCCGGGCTGCGGCCCGGCATCATGCGCGCGGCGTTCGCCGAGCTGAATATCCCGACCCCGGCGGTGCTGCTCCAGCAGCGCGCCTCGCGCTCCACCACCCAACCGGGCACCCTGCGCCACAACTTTCAGATCTGGATCCGTTTCGCCACCTGGCTCGGCGGCCGCGGCATCACCGAGCTCTCCCGGGTCACCGCCGGCGACCTGGAGGCGTACGCCGAGCACCTGCGCCCGCTCGGCCGCCAGTGGCGCACCGACGCCAAGGCCCTGGGGGTGATCTCGCGGCTGTGGGCCTACGCCCCCTACCTGCCCGAGCACGACCGGCTGGTCATGCCTCCCTGGGAGGACCCGGCCGCAGTCATGTCCGACTTCCTCGGCGCCAACGACGACACCCCGGGCGGCGAGAACGCCGTCGCGATCGTGCACCCGGCCGTCATGGCCCCGCTGCTGGTGTGGGCGCTGCGCATGGTCCTGGATCTGTCCCCGGACATCCTGGCCGCCGCCCGCGAGCACCGCCGGCTGCTCGCCGCGATCCCCGACCGCGCCCCGCGCGGCGGCACCGAGACCGCGGTGGCCCACCTGCGCGGCCTGCTCGCGGCCGGGCAGCAGCTGCCCTCCAGCGGCGCGCCCGGCGCCACCGCCGTGCGCGCCCGCTTCGGCGGGCCGCTGCCGCCGATGGCCAACACCTTCCTGGCTGGCACCCTCGGCGTCACCACCTCCCAAGTCGCCCGCGCCCGCGGCCTCCTGACCGACGAGCTCACCCCGACCGACTTCGGCCCCGCCCCGCTCCTCGACGTTCCGCTCACCGCCCGGATCGGCGCCGCCCCGTGGCGAGCGGCGATCGGCTTCGACGACGTGGACGTGCTGATGCTGCACCTGTCCACTGCCGCCCTGATCTGCTGCGCCTACCTCTCCGGCATGCGGCCCGAGGAGGTCCTGGCCCTGCGCCGCGGCTGCTGCACCCGCGTGGAGCGCGACGACGGCACCGTACGGTTCGAGATCCGCGGCCGGCACTTCAAAGGGGTGCTGGACGAGGACGGCAACACGATCGGCGAAGGCGAAGTGCGAGCCGACCCGTGGATCGTGCTGGAGCCCGTCGCGCGCGCCATCGCCGTCGTCGAGGAACTCGAAGACGGCGAACAGCTCTTCACCCGCACCCTCTACCGGTACGCCAAGGGCACCTGCATGCCCCGCACCGGCCTGTCCCCCGACACCGCCGTGGAACGGATCCGCGCCTTCACCGCCTGGGCCAACCAGCTCGCCGCCGCCCACGATCGGCCCCACGAGCTGATCCCGCCCGACCCCGACGGCGCCGTCGCCCTGCGCCGCTTCCGCCGCACCATCGCCTGGTTCGTTTACCGCCAGCCCGGCGGCCGGATTGCGCTGGCGGTGCAGTACGGCCACGCGGCCACCGCCATGTCGGAGTCCTACGCCGGCCGCTCGAAGGCCGACATGCTCGAGGTCCTGGACCAGGAGAAGGGCCTGGCCCTGGCCGAGACCCTCACCGAGGCCGGCGAACGCCTCGCCGCCGGCGAGAAAGTCAGCGGCCCGGCCGCCGACCGCTACCGCGCCGCGGCCACCGAGTTCTCCGACCGCTACGCCGGGACCTACCTGGGACGACGCGAACTGCGCGCACTGGTCGCCAACCCCCGCCTCCAGGTCTATGAAGACCCGAAGGCGTTCCTGACCTGCAACCACGACGCATTCACCGCGCTGTGCAACCCCGACCGCGACCGGGCGCGCAACGGCGGCCGCAGCACCCCCGACCACTCCCGCTGCCACCCGGCGTGCGCGAACATCAGCCGCACCGACAGCCAGATCACTGCCCTGCGCACCGAGGTCGCCCGGATCGACGCGGACGCCGACGCCGGCCTCAACCCCTACCCCATCGCCGCCCGCGAACAACAACGCAAGGACCACCTCACCGCCATCATCAGCCGCCACGACGCCCAGCAGCCGGCTGACAGCGAACCCACGGAGCGACGATGAATGCCGCGGCCGCGCCCGGCCTGCACGACGGCGCGGCGCTGGCCCAGCTCGTCGGCGAGGCCTTCGCTCACGCCCAGGGCCACGCCGCCACCGAGGACGCCGCGGAGGTCCGGGCCATCACCGATGCCATGGTGCGCCTGCTGATCGGCGCCCCGCTGCACTCCGACGGCAAACTGACCATCGTCTCGCTGGCCGCCGAAGCCGGACTGCGCCGCAACAAGCTCACCCACAAACACACCGGGCTCAAGGACCTTTTCTACGCCCTGGTCAAGGCCCGAGCTCCCCTACCCGAAGGAGTGCCCGAGTCCCTGCGGGCCCGCGCGGCCAAGCAGCAGCAGGACCTGGCCCGAGTCCGCGCTGAACGCGACGATCTGCGTATCCAGGCCCAGCTGATGGCCCGCATCATCCAGGTACTGGAGATCGAGAACAGCAAGCTCAAAGAGACCAACACGGCCCTGCAGCGACAGGTGGCCGCCCATGCTTCGGTTCCCGACCTCACCCGACGACGCCGATGAAGGCCGCTGCGAGGCCCACCCAGACGTCCGCCGGGCGGCGAAACGCGGCATCATGGGCAAGCGCGGAGAGGCCGGTAGCGGCGTCTGGATGCCATACGGGCCGAGCCCGTTCGATGTCCGCTCGGGGGCTTCTCACTCGCAACAGGCGTTGTCGACCTGCATCCGCTACGGGTCCTGCGCAGTCGAAGGTGACCTACCGGCCCCTGTTCGTGCCGCGTCTTGGGATCGGTAGGGAGAACTGTCCTCACCTCGGCTGCTGGGGACGCGACAAACTGGGGCCTTCCCTCACTTAGTCGGATGTCGGCGGTGTCTTCGGTGCGCGGAGCAGGCACCCGATCGCGGCGGCGAGAACGATGATGCCGACGGCGATGAGTGAAGCGGACAAGCCGTCCATAAAGGCGGACTTGACGCCGTCTGCCAGGGCCGCGCCCCGGGCGCCGAGCTGATCGGCGACATGAAGGCCCGCAGCGGCGGAGTCCCGTGCGGCCTCGGAGGCTTCGGCGGGGAGCTGGTCGACAGAGTCGGGCAGGTTGGAGCGGTAGTGGCTGCCGTAGATCGAGCCCATGAGGGCGATGCCGACGGCCGAGCCGACCTCGCGTGTGGTGTCGTTCATCGCGGAGGCGACTCCCTGCTGGCCGCGGCCGAGTGAGCCGGTGATGGCAGAGGTGCCCACAGCTCCGGACAGGCCGATGCCGAAGCCCGCCAGGATGAGTCCGCCGAGGAAGGGCAGGTATCCGGAGCCGACGTCGAGCTGGGAGATGACGAACAGACCGGCGCTCAGCAGGAGCAGGCCGACGGTCATGGTGACCTTCATCCCGACCCGTCGCACCAGGTGAGGGGTGGCCTGGGAGGTGGGCAGGACGACGACGGCGACGGGAACGAGGGCGGCGGCGGCCTTGAGCGGGCTGTAGCCGAGGATGAGCTGCAGGTACTGCAGGCCGACGAAGAAGAACCCGAAGACGGCCATGAACTGCACAAGGACGGTGATCGCGCCGGCCCGGAAGCCGCGGATGCCGAAGAGAGCGGGATCGAGCAGTGGGTGTTCATGCCGCAGGCCGAGCCAGGCGTAAGCGGCGAAGGCCACCACCGTGACCACGAGGGCGGCGATCACGATGTGTTCCGTCCAGCCCTGCTCGTTGCCTTCGATGATGGCGAAAACGAGGGCGCCGATACCGACGGCCGTGGAGATGGCCCCGGACACGTCGGGCGGGGAGGGGTGCTCGTCTTTGGTGTTGGGCGACAAGAGGAGGGCGGTGACGGCGGCTACGAGGGCGACCGCGGCGCTGGTGATGAAGATCGACCGCCAGGAGAACCACTCCAGCAGGGCCCCTGCGGCGAGCATGCCGATGATGGCCCCGGCGGCGGCGAAGCCGGACCAGGTGGCCACGCCCTTGACGCGCTGCTCGGGCGGAAAGGCAGCGGTGATCGTGGACAGGGTTCCCGGCATGATCATCGCGGCTCCCAGCCCCATGACGACTCGCCAGACGATGAGCGTGGTGGTGGAGTCGGCGAAGGACGCGGCCAGGGAGGCGGCGCCGAAGACGATGGTGCCCGCGATGAGGACGTCGCGGCGGCCGATTCGGTCGCCGATGGCGCCGAGGGGCAGGACGAGAGCGGCCAGGGCGACGGTGTAGCCGTCGGCGATCCAGGTCAGTGCGCCGTTGGTCGCCGACAGGTCGATGGCGAGGTCCGGCAGTGCGAGGTTGAGAGCGGAGACGGAGGCGACCACGAGGACCAGGGACAGGCACATGGCGAAGAGCACGCCGTTGTGGCCGGCCCGGCCGGTCGCGACGGCGTCCTGCCGGTCTTCGGTCTGATCGTCGGACTTGCGGTGGGGGCTGGTGGACATGAGGAACCTGTCTCAGTCGGTGCTGGGCTGCAGGAGCTTGAAGACCAGGCGCGCGGCGGTGCGCTGCGCAGCCTGGCGCAGGCGCACGGGGGCCGGTAGGGCTGGGGGCGGCGTCGGGGAAGTGGCGGCCAGACGGGGAAAGAGTGCTTCGGCGTTGGTGCGGTTGACGGCCTTGAGCGTGTCCGGGGCGACGTTGTCGTCGAGACCGTTCGCGAAGTACTGCCCGGCGGGAGTGGGGGCAAAGGGCCAGTCGCTGCCGAAGAGAACGTGTCCAGGGCGGGCGAAGGCGAGCAGGGTGGGCAGGGCAGCGGGGCTGGAGGACAGGGCGGTGTCGAAGTAGAAGGAGCGGAAGTCGTCCAGTACGTCGAGTGGGCTGCGCGCGGTGTCGTTGGCGATGGTGAGGGCCATGCGGTGTGATGAGTAGGGAACGAAGCCGCCGGCGTGGCTGAGGATGAACCGGATGTCCGGGTAGCGGCGCGGGATGCCGTTGCGGACCAGGAGGTAGGCGGCGCGGGTGGTGTCCAGAAGGAAGTCGGCGGCGAAGGCGGGAATGCCGTCGACCGGGGGTACGGGCAGCTGCGCCGGGTGTACGAAGACCACGGCGCCACGGTCGTTCAGCGTCTGCCACAGCGCGTCCTGATCGTCCTCGCCGAGGTAGGTACCCCGGTTGTTGGCGAGCAGGGTGACGCCGTCAGCGCGCAGGTCATGCAGTGCACGCACGGCCTCGGCGGCGGAGGCATCGGCGTCGGGCATCGGCAGCGTGGCAAAGAAGCCGAAGCGGCCGGCATGGTCGGAGGCCAAGGCCGCGGAGTGGTCGTTGAGGCGTCGGGCCAGGTCGGCGGCCTTGGCGGGGTCGGTGAGGAAGCCGGTGCCGGGTGTGGACACGGAGACGATCGACGTGGTGATGCCCAGCAGGTCCATCAGTCGCAGGGCGGACTCGGGGCGCCAGTCGGGCAGAGCCCGGCCGCCGGCGTCGGCGATGCCGGCCGTGGCGAGCTCGTCGCGGTAAAAGGCGGGCACTACGTGCTGATGTACGTCGATGCGATGTGCCGAAGGGGACATGAAGCGGCCTTTCATGCGGTCTACGGGGTGCGGTGGGGGAGTCGCATCATCCCGGCCGTCGTCCGTGCACTGTCGGCCCACCCGACGAGGCTAGGAGTGCCGGTGCCTGGGGGTGCGAAGAAGTCCGGCGTGGCGGTGGGGGAGGGCCGTTGGGAGAGCGGCAGAGAAGGTCGGGGCGGGCCGGGTAGGTAACGGAGTCGCGAGTGTGGCTGAGTGATGTCATGTGCGGATGGAGGGCGGGCTGTCGTCAGATGAAAGACACCGACACTGAGCCGAGGGCCCCGAAACGCGCCTCCGCCTTCTGACCGGTGCCGATGAAGGGAGCGGTGGTCATGGCGCCGGGCAGGATGACGTGTCCGGCGTCCAGTTCCATGCCGAAATCGGCGAGGGCGTTGGCCAGCCAGGCGACTGCGGTGGCCGGGTGACCCAGGACCTCCTTGCCGCTGCCGAACGCCACCTGGCTTCCGTCGACGAGCAGATCCACGCTGACCGCCGCGAGGTCGGGTGTGTAGTCCATCGGGGTCCAGGAGCCGCACACCAGTCCCGCAGAGCTGGCGTTGTCCGCGACGGTGTCGACCAGTGTGATCCGCCAGTCGCGGATGCGGCTGTCGACGATCTCCAGCGCGGGCGCGATCGCCCCGGTGGCGGCCAGTACGTCAGCGGTGGTCACGCCGGGCCCGCGCAGTGGCCGGGCGAGGCGGAAGCAGATCTCGGGTTCGACGCGTGGGGCGCAGTACCGGGCGGCGCGTACCGTGCCGCCGTCGCGGTGGACCATGTCGTCCAGCAGATGTCCGAAGTCCGGCTCGTGCACGCCGAGGAGTTGCCGCACCGGGGCTGAGGTGAGACCGACCTTGTGGCCGATCACTGTGGCTTTGGCGGCCAGGCGGCGGGCGATGTTGTCCTGCTGGACGGCGTAGGCGTCGGCGAGATCGAGATCGGGCCACGTGGTAGAGAGCGGTTCGATCGGTGCCGTGCGGCGTTCGGCCTCGCGTAGCAGCTGGGCGGCTTCCACGCGGCGCCGGGCAGCTGCCGGCGTCATGCCTTGTTCCTCGCCGCCATGCGTGTCGCCGCCTCGTAGACCAGCTGGGCGTGCAATTCGAGCATCGCCACCAGGTCGACAGCGTCACCGTTGATCTCCCGCTGGACGAACAGCCCGTCGGCGCCCGCGACGGCGTAGGTCGTCAGGATCTGAACGGACTCCTCGTCGAGGCCCGGAACCAGCGCTTCGGCCATCTCGGCGATCTTCGCGCACGCGATGTCGCGGACTTGGAGGAACACCGTGCGGCCGCGCGGTTCGGCGGGGCGCCGCTCCAGCGCGAGCATCAGCCCCAGACGGAGGAAGTCGGGGGCGTCGATCAGTGACTTCGCCACGTTCCCCGCCATGGCGGTGACCCGCTCCAGTGGAGTGCCCGTCTCCTCGCCCGGGAGTTCGACCGCGGCCAGCCAGGTGTCGAAGCTGCGCTCGATGACAGCGGCGATCAGGTCGTCCTTGTCCTTGAAGTGCCAGTAGATCGAGCTGGCGGGCAGCCCGCACGCGGCGCTGACGGCGGCGATCGACGTGCCCTCGTATCCCCGCTCGCCGGCGATCTCCACGGCGGCGTCGAGGATGCGCTGTCGCGACTCCACTCCGTTCGCGCGCTTCTTGCGCGTCGTCTGCGGCTTCGTCATGGCAGGTGCTCCTCCTCTTGGTGCGCTTCGCGCCGGCCGCTTGACCGTCCCCGGCGACAAGCCTACCGTAGCACTCGTTCCAATTGGAGTGAACGCTACATCAACAGCCGTGCGGGCGAGATCGACAGTGAGGTGGCCTGATGAGTGAGACCGGGGCCGGAACAGAAACCGAGGACAGCGCCTATGACGTGGCGGTGATCGGTTACGGGCCCACGGGCGTGACCGCGGCGAACCTGCTGGGGGCAATGGGGCTGCGTGTTGTCGTCCTGGAGCGGGACGCCGAGATCTTCACCCGTGCCCGGGCCATCTCCACCGACGAGGAGGTCGTCCGCATCTGGCAGCGGATCGGCCTGGCCGAGCGGCTCAAGCAGGACATGCTGACCGAGCGGGAGGTGGACTTCGTTGACGCTAATGGCCGTACGTTTCTCAGCGCGCACCCCACCCCGCGCGGGCACGGTCACCCGCCGCAGATGTTCATCTACCAGCCCGCGCTGGAGCAGGTCCTGCGTGACGGAGTAGGCCGCTATCCGAACGTGAAGATCTTGTTGCGCCACGAGTGTCTGCGCCTGCGCCAGGACGCCGACGGCGTGGAGCTGACGGTCGTCGGCACGGCCGACGACTCCGTCCACCGGCTGCGCGCTTCCTACGTCATCGCGGCCGACGGCGGCTCCAGCCTCACCCGTGCCCAGCTGAACATCGGCTATGAGGGAAAGACGTACGAGGACCGCTGGGTGGTGATCGATACGAAGATGCTCAAGCCCTGGCCGGACCACGACAAGTTGCGCTTCCACTGCGACCCGGCCCGCCCGGCAGTGGACTGCCCGACCCCGCTCGGCCACCACCGGTGGGAGTTCCCCATCCTGCCCGGCGACGACGAGAAGCAGCTGACCACCGAGGAGGCCGTGTACCAGCTGGTGGCCCGGTACGGCATCTCCCGCGACAGCATCGAAGTCCTGCGCGCCACCGTCTACAGCCACCATGTGCGCTTCGCCACCCGCTTCCGCATGGGCCGGGTCTTCCTCGCTGGCGACGCCGCCCACGCCATGCCGCCGTGGATCGGCCAGGGCATGGCCGCCGGCGTGCGCGACGTGGCCAACCTCTGCTGGAAACTCGACGCCGTGCTGCGCGGCGAACTGCCCGAGACGGTCCTCGACAGCTACGAGGCCGAGCGCAAGCCGCACGTCAAGGAAGTCACGAAGCGGGCGGTGTTCGTCGGCGGGATCATCACTGAGCGCCGTCTGCCGGTCGCCCGCGTCCGCAACGGCGCCCTGCGCGCCCTGGACCGCATACCGGGTTTCGGCGATTGGATGCAGGACTCGAATTGGATCCCCGTCGCCCGCTACGAAGCTGGCCTGCAGGCCCGCCCTCGCACCAAGGCGACCGGCCACCAGATTCCCCAGCCCTGGGTCACGGGCCCCGACGGCACCCGTGTCCGACTCGACGACGCGCTCGGCGGCCGATGGATCCTTCTGCACGCGGGCACCGCCATCCCTCAGCCCGCCTGGAACCTCGTTGGCGTTCCTTCCCTGACCATCACACTTACCGGCTCCCGGCCGACCGAGGGCACCCTCGTCGATAACGACGGCGTCCTGCTGCCCTGGATGACCCGGCACGGCGCGGCCACGCTCGCCCTGCGTCCCGACGCCTATGTCTACGCGGCGACCCCCGGGGGCGCCCCGCTTCCGCCGCCGCCCCGCGGCTTCACTCCGTCCACGACTCCCCGCCCTACCGCGTCCACCGCCCAGTGAGGACACCGGCATCATGACGACGACACCGACCGGCCTGCCGACGATGCAGGAGACGACGTACGACATCGGCGGAAGGAAGATTTTTGCCGCGGAGACCGGAGACGGCCCGCCGGTCCTGCTGCTACACGGCGGAGGCCCCGGAGCCTCCGGCGTCTCCAACTACGCCCGCAACATCTCGGAGCTGGCCAAGGATTACCGGGTCATCGTGCCCGACCTGCCCGGCTACGGCCGCAGCACCAAGGGCGTCGACGGCAGCGACCCTTTCGGCTACCTGGCCGACGGCATTCGCCGCCTCCTCGACGAACTCGGCCTAAAAAAGGCGCATCTGGTCGGCAACTCTTACGGCGGCGCCTGCGCCCTGCGCCTGGCCCTGGACACCCCCGACCGGGTCGATCGCATGGTCCTGATGGGCCCCGGCGGCATCGGCACCACCCGCGCCCTTCCCACCCCAGGCCTCAACAGCCTGCTGAACTACTACACAGGCGACGGACCCTCGCGCTCGAAGCTGGAAAAGTTCATCCGCAACTACCTCGTCTTCAACGCCGCCGATGTCCCGGACGCCGCGATCGACGAGCGCTACCAAGCCAGCATCGATCCGGAAGTGATCGCCTCACCGCCGCTGCAACGGCCGTCCGGACCCAACGCCCTGCGGACCCTGTGGAAGATGGACTTCACCCGCGATGCACGCCTGTCCCGACTGCCCGTCCCCACACTGGTCCTGTGGGGAGCACAGGACAAGGTCAACAGGCCCTCCGGCGGCAGGATGCTCGCCGAGCGCATGCCCAACTGCGACCTGTACCTGGTTGCCAACACCGGGCACTGGGTCCAGTTCGAACGCGCGGAGCTCTTCAACCGGCTGTGCACCGACTTTCTGGCGGGCCGCCGATGAACACCGCAGCGACCAGCACCGCCTCCGTCTTCGGCGCCGTCCACCTCGGCTACATCATCATCGAGACCAATCGCTTCGCCGACTGGCGCCGCTTCGGCACCGACGCCATCGGCATGCACCACGACACCCTCTCCCGCGACCTGATGCGCTTCCGCCTCGACGACCAGGAATGCCGTTTCCTGCTCAGGCGCGGCCCAGCCGAGGACGTCGTCGCCACTGGCTGGCACATCGACGACCACGCCACCTTCGAACAGATCGAAGCCCGTATCCGCGCCTACGGCGTCCCGCTCGTCCAGGGCTCCGACGAGGAGGCCGCCCTGCGCGGCGTGGAACGCGTCCTGCGCTTCCCCGGCCCCAAGGGCATCACCCAGGAGATCTACACCACCCCGGTGAAGTCCGCCGAACCGCTGCGCATGCTCGCCTCCGGCTTCGTCACCGGCGACTCTGGCATGGGACACATCGCGCTGACTTCCACCAAGCCCACCCAGATCCGCGGCTACTTCAACACCGTCTTCGACGCCCGCCTGACCGACTACATCGACGAGACCATCAGCGGCGTCAAACTCAAGATCCGCTTCCTGCGCGTCAACGAACGCCACCACTCCATCGCGGTTGCCGCCACCCGCGGGCTGCCCATCGACCCGATCCGCACCCGCGTCCAGCACCTCAACATCCAGGCTGCCACCCTGGACGACGTCGCCCAGAGCTACCAGCGGGTGCACGAACTCGGCTTCGACATGGCCCTGTCGGTCGGCCAGCACACCAACGACAAGGAACTGTCGTACTACGCCCGCACACCCTCGGGCTTCGAGTGGGAAGTCGGCTGGAACCCGATCGTCATCGACGAGACGACCTGGGAACCCACCACCCACCAAGGCATCAGCATCTGGGGCCACCTCCCCGTCGGCCAGACCATCGTGGACAAGCTCGCCCAGTTCCGCGCGGGCGCCCGCTCCCTGACTTACCCCGAGAACACGGTGCCTGCCCTCAGTGGTGCAGGCATCGCCGACGACTGACCCGCGACGGTCACTCCGCCGCCCGGCGGAGTGACCGTACTCCCCCGATCTGCGGCAGCGCGGCGCAACACCGCCGCCAGCCCTCTCGGCCGGTCGCACACCCGTCGCACTGGGGCTTCACCAGGCACCTAGCCTCGCCGCCGATCACGGGCGAACTCTTGCGGTCCCGGCAATCCCGAACGCCTGCGGTTCGGAGCGCCGACCTGTCACCGTCCCACACTGCTCGGTCCGTCCGGCATACCGATCGCCGTGCTTCCCGTCATGGGATGCCAGGAACCGTGATGCCCGGGGCCCCATTGAGTGACCATCTACCTCGCGAGAGGACCCCAACTCATGTCCGTCCCGCCTCCCATGCCCGGCAGCGGGCCCCCGTCAGACGACCGGCCCCATGAGGCTGTCGCGGGCGCCCTGCAACAACTGCCTCGCACGCTTTCCGACGCGCGCCGGCGGTTCCTGGCGCTCAATGGCGCCGCCTTCCTGCTCACCGCGCTGCTCTCCGGCACAGTCGGCGAGCTGTCCGCCATCCGTCTGGCGAGCAGGATGCCACTGGGCGTCGTGCTCGCTGCTCTGCAGATGGCCGTTCTGCTGCTGACCTCATGGTGGTACGACCGCACGCTCCGCCGCCACGCCGATCCACTCGTCGACTCGATGCGACGTCATGCCGAACTCGTGCACCCATCGCTTCCTCAGCCGGGCTCGGCAGCAGCCATGTCCCGATGGCCGTACTCATCGCAGGGGAGACAGAGATGACCGAGCTGTCACTCGCCGTAGGGTTCACGTCGGTCTCGGGCGGTTCCGATGAACGGGCGATGGTGCTGACCGCCTTCATGGCATTCATCGTCCTGTCCCTCCTGCTGTGCATTCTGGCCGGTCCCGAGGGCGACACGACGGCCGACTTCTACACCGGCAACCGATCACTGACGCCGGTGCAGAACGCGCTGGCGCTCACCGGGGACTACATATCGGCCGCCACACTCCTGGGCGTATCCGGCCTGGTGGCCGTGGCCGGGTACGACGGCATCTCTCTGGCAGTCAGTAGCTGCCTGGCCGTCGGCGTGTTCCTGCTCCTCGCCGGTCCGCTGCGCAATGCCGGCCGCTACACCCTGGGCGACATCCTCGCGCTGCGTTCGCCGGGTTCGTCGTCCCGTATCGCTGCCGCCACGGCCACCTTGGCCGTCTGCGTGCCCTTCCTCGTCCTTCAACTGGCCGGAGCCGGCAGCGCCACAGCACTGCTGCTCGGACTGACCAGTCTGGGAGCCGAACAGGTGTGCACCGCCTTCGTCGGAGTGCTGATGATCGGCTACACCGTGCTCGGCGGCATGAGAGGGACGAGTCTCGTCCAGATCGTCAAGGTGGCCGTGGTGTTCACCACCATGGTGCTTCTCGCCCTTCTGGTCCTGCGGCACCACGACTTCGACCTGGGCGCCCTGCTGACCGCGGCCGAGCAAGGGAGTGGGCTTCACGGCCGATACTTCGAACCCGGCCAAGCGCTGAGTGACGGCGCCGCCGGGCGTCTCGACTTCCTGAGCCTGCAACTGTCCGTCGTCCTGGGCGGCGCGTGCATGCCGCACGTCCTGATGAGAATCAACTCGGCCACTGACAGCGCCACCGCCCGCCGAGCGACCCGCTACGCCATCGCCATCATGACCGCTTTCTTCCTCTGCGTCGTCATCGCAGGACTCGGTGCTGCCGGTGTCGTGGGAGGCCAGAAGATACGTGCCCTCGACAGCAGCGGCCAGATGGCCCTTCTCCTCCTGGCCGGGGAGCTGGAGGCCGGCACCTCAGGACTTGCGGGCAACGTGCTGTACACCGCTGTCGCGTGCTCCGTCTTCGTCACCGTACTGGCGGTAGTCGCCGGCATCGCACTGAGTGCCGCGGCCGCCCTGGCGCACGACCTGCACGCGCACGCGGCACGTAGGGGCCGTATGTCCGAGCGTCGGGAAGTCCGATCGGCCAGATGGGCCGTAGGAGCCGTGGGCGGGCTCTGCATCTTCGTGGCGGTAATGGCCCAGGGACGGAACTTTCAGTCCCTGACCCATCTGGCACTCACTCTCGCCGCCTCCACGGTCTTGCCGGCCTGTCTGTACGGACTGTTCTGGAGCAAGTACAACCGGACCGGGCTGCTGTGGACCGTATACGGCGGTGTCCTCTGCACCACCGCCCTGTACGTCTGCTCCCTCTCCTTCTCAGGCACGCCCACCTCACTCCTGCCGGGACAGGACTTCCACCTCGTCGGGCTGCAGTCGACCGCTGTAATGGCCATTCCCGCGGGATTCCTGCTCGGGTGGATGGGCAGCGCCGCCGGACAGCGTGCACAGCCCATGGAAGGAGCCGGGACGGACCTCCGATGGCGTGAGCGGGTTCTCGTCGGAGCACGGGAGGAATGACGTGCCGCGGCCCGGCCGATCGGCCGGGCCGCGGCACACGCTGCGGACTCACAGCAACAGAAGGGGCTCACCGTCGTTGAGCCCCGCTCAGGCCGGCCTGGCCCCGATCCTGGCGGCCAGCGCGGGGAATTGAGCCAGCGCGTTGGACCGCTCGACGGCCAGTCGCTCAGCAAACGAGAAGGTCCTGTCCAGCTGCGGTGCGGGGTCTCCGGCAGCGGGGAACAGGGCACTGGTGAACGGCCAGTCGGTGGCGAAGAGAATGTGCTCAGGTCCGGCCAGTTCGCGCACGGATTTCATCGCCTGAGGCGCCGGGGACAGAGCGGTGTCGTAGAAGAGCTTGCGGAAGTACGGGCTGCTGTCGTCCAGCCCGGCGGCCCCCACCTGCTGTGCGATCGCCGGGGTCAGGGTCAGCAGGCTGGTGCGGTAGGAGATGTACGGCAGAGTGCCGCCGGCGTGCGCGGCCAGCCACCGGATGCGTGGGTACCGCTGGTAGATGCCCTTGTAGAGCATGTTGACCAGTGCGCGGGTGGTGTCGAATGTGAACTCGTACAAGAACGGCGGCAGCCCCAGATCCGGGTAGCCCTGCGGGGTCACGGGGTGGATGAACACCATGGCACCCAGGTCGTCGAGCGCCTTCATCAGCGGTTCGAACACGGGATCGCCCAGGTACTTCCCGCCGTAGCTGCTGAAGATGCCCACGCCGTCCAGCTCCAGGTCCCGCACGGCCCGCCTGGCCTCGGTGACGGCGTGGGAGACGTCCTGCTCGTCGGCGGTGCCGCTCAGGGGCAGGACGGCGAATCCGCCGAAGCGTCCCTTCAGGCGTGCGGACGCCGTGTGGACCAGATCCCGGCTCGTGTAGGTGTTCAGACGCTGTGCCATCGCCACCCGTTCCTCCGAGGAGGACAGATAGGTGACGCCCGGCTCGGAGACAGAGACCACCTGGGTCTGGATGCCGTAGCGGTTCATGAAGTCGACCGCGAGGGTCGGGCTCCACGCGGGAATCGGCACGCCTCCAATGTTGGTGATGCCATGCGCCGCCAGGGACCGGCGGTAGAAGTCCGGGATTAGATGGCAATGCACGTCGATGCGGTCCCTGCCGCGGCGTGCCGGAGCGTCCGAAAAGGCGCTGCCGGTCGCGCTCGCCGACCCAGTGCCGAGGACTGTCGCGGTGGCTCCCAGCGGCAACGCCGCCTTGAGCAGTCCGCGCCGTCTCATGCCGCGTGAGTCGGCTCGTTCAGTAGCGCTCATAGAAACACCTCACCGAAGGAGTGAAAGGGGGGAAGGTGGCTCCGCTGGACGGTTCACGCGGACACCGGTGCAGCCACAAATGACCGGTGCAGCGATAACCGCACCGGCACCAACCTTCTTGTAGTGGTCACTACAATGGCTGGAATGATCGCTACGGTAAGAGGGGTGGGGGTGGGCGTCAAGGATCGCGGCAGTGGTGATTCATGAACGTGCGGGAGGCCTGCCGGGTTGCCCGCCGCCCTCGGCCGGTCGCTCGGTGCCGACTCAGGAAGAGGTGCCGCCCACCGTTCCGCTGCCCGAGCGCAGCACACGGGACAGGCCCAGAGCGGCTGTCCGCACAGCGGGCGCCAGCTGGGCGGGGTGAAACCGGCCGCGCGGCACGGCGACGGACAGGGCGGCCACCGCCGTCGGCCCGGCGAAGACGGGCGAGGCGATGCAGCTGACGCCGAGGGCGGCCTCCTGCTCCTCATACGCGAGACCGGAGACCCGGATCTGCTCCATGGCCGTACGCAGCCGCGCCGGGTCGGTGACCGAGTGCGGAGTGAGACGGGGCAGAGGCCCGGCCAGCACCTCATCCGCCAGCTCGGAGCCGGAGAACGCCAACAACGCCTTGCCGACGCCCGTGCAAGTCAGGGGGAGCCGCCCCCCGATGCGCGAGGGCAGCGCCAGGGCCTGGTGGCCGTGGATTCGCTCGACATAGACCACGTCGTGCCCCTCCCGAATGCCGAGGTGCACGGTCTCGCGCGTGGCCTCGAAGAGGTCCTGGAGGAACGGCAACGCCGCCTCCCGCAGGTCGAGCCGGCGCGGTACCAGCGAGCCCAGCTCGAAGAGCTTGCCCCCGAGCCGGTAGTTCTCGCCGTCGCGTTCGAGCAGACCGAGGCGCACCAGGTGTGCGCAGAGACGGAACGCGGTCGTCTTGGCCAGTCTCGTGCGGGCAGCGATTTCCGTGAGACGGAACATACCGCCGTCCGGGCGGAAGCAGTCGAGGACGGCAGCCGCCTTGTCGAGCATGTTCCCCTGCGCGCTGTTCCGTGTCATGGAACGTATTTTGCCGCTGCTCGAGGCGTACGCCTATACCTGTCATGGATCCACGGACGGCCACCGCCGCCTCTACGCCAACCCAGCCGCTCTCTCCCCGGAGGTAACCCGCATGTTCGCTCCGCACCACCGCTCCACTGCCTGCCGGGGGCGACCGTGAGCACTCACAAGCCGGCCGACGCCGTGACCCAGGCGGCGGCCGTCCTGGAGGAGGCCGCCCGCACCGGCGCCCCCTGCGCCCCGGTGCGCTCGCTCCTGCCCGAAGCGGACATCGACGCCGCGTACGCCGTGCAGCGCCTGCACGTGGAGCGCGGGGTCGCTGCCGGGCGGCGGCTGGTGGGCCGGAAGATCGGCCTGACGTCACCCGCCGTGCAGCGGCAGCTCGGCGTGGACCAGCCGGACTTCGGCGCGCTGTTCGCCGACATGGCGGTGTCCGAGGGACAACCGATCGCCCCCGGCCGACTCCTCCAGCCGAAGGTCGAAGCCGAGGTCGCCCTGGTGGTGGGCACGGACCTGCCGCATCGCGACCCGACCCTCGCCGACCTGTTGCGCGCCACGGCGTTCGCGCTGCCCGCGCTGGAGATCGTCGACAGCCGCATCGCCGACTGGGACATCACCATCGTCGACACCGTCGCGGACAACGCTTCCTGCGGCCTGTACGTCCTCGGCGGATCCCCCGTCCCCCTGGACCGCGTCGACCTCCGGGCCGTGACGATGACCCTCACCAAGAACGGCGAGACGGTCTCCAAGGGCACCGGCGCCGACTGCCTGGGCAGCCCTCTCACAGCCGCTCTCTGGCTCGCCTCCACCCTTGCCAGGCTCGGCGACCCGTTGCGGGCCGGCGACATCGTCTTGACCGGTGCCCTCGGCCCGATGGCCGTCGCCGCCCAGGGCGACGAGTTCACCGCGCACATCGAAGGGCTCGGCACGGTCACGGCCATGTTCGCGTCCGCCGCCACGGAAGGAGCCGCGGCATGAGCACGAAGGTCGCTGTCATCGGGTCGGGGAATATCGGTACCGACCTGATGATTAAAGTTCTGCGGCTCTCCGACTCCCTGGAGATCGCCGCCATGGCCGGGATCGATCCCAACTCCGACGGCCTGGCCCGCGCCCGCCGCCTGAAGGTCGCCACCACCCACGGGGGCGTCGACGGCCTAGTGGAACTGGACGAGTTCGCGGACGTCGAGATCGTCTTCGACGCCACCTCGGCCGGTGCGCACCGCCGCCACGACGAGGTGCTGCGCTCGCGGGGGCGCAGGGTCGTGGACCTGACGCCCGCCGCGCTCGGCCCGTATGTCGTCCCGCCGGTCAACGGCGACGACCACCTCGACGCACCGAACGTCAACATGGTTACCTGCGGAGGTCAGGCCACCATACCGATCGTGGCCGCCGTCGCAGCCGTGACACCCGTCCACTACGGCGAGATCGTCGCCTCGATCTCCTCCCGCTCGGCCGGTCCCGGCACCCGGGCCAACATCGACGAGTTCACCGAGACGACCTCGTCGGCCATCGAGAAGGTGGGCGGCGCTGCCCGGGGCAAGGCGATCATCGTCCTGAACCCGGCCGAACCCCCGCTGATCATGCGCGACACCGTGTACTGCATCATCGGCGAGTGCGACGACACCGCGGTGACCGCCTCGGTGCAGGACATGGTCGCCCGGGTCCAGGCGTACGTGCCCGGATACCGCCTCAAGCAGAAGGTCCAGTTCGAGCGCCTTGCCGACGACGATCCCCTGCGCTCGCTGCTGCCCGCTGGCACGCGGTCCGCCGACGCCGCGAAGGTCTCGGTCTTCCTGGAGGTCGAGGGCGCCGCCCACTACCTGCCCGCCTATGCCGGCAACCTCGACATCATGACCTCGGCCGCCCTGCGCACCGCCGAACGCATGGCGACTGCACAGCCCTTCACGGAGGTGGTCTGCCGATGACCGCGAACCAGCCCCCAGCCCTGTATGTGCAGGACGTGACCCTGCGGGACGGCATGCACGCCGTACGCCACCGCTACACCGTCGACCAGGCCCGCACCATCGCCGCCGCACTCGATGACGCCGGGGTCGCCGCGATCGAAATCGCCCACGGCGACGGCCTGTCCGGCTCCAGCGTCACCTACGGCGTGGGCGCACACACCGACTGGGAGTGGATTGAGGCCGTCTGCGATAGCGTCCACCATGCGGTGCCCACCACGCTGCTCCTGCCCGGCATCGGCACCCTGCACGACCTGCGGCAGGCCCACGCCCTCGGCATCCGCTCGGTCCGCGTCGCCACCCACTGCACCGAGGCCGACATCTCCGCCCAGCACATCGCCGCGGCCCGCGACCTGGGCATGGACGTGGCCGGGTTCCTGATGATGTCCCACATGGCCGACCCAGCTGAACTGGCCCGCCAGGCGAAGCTGATGGAGTCCTACGGAGCCGGGTGCGTCTACGTCACCGACTCCGGCGGCCGCCTGACCATGGACGGCGTCCGCGACCGCGTCCGCGCCTATCGCGATGTCCTCGAACCGGACACCGGCATCGGTATCCACGCCCACCACAACCTCGGCCTCGGTGTCGCCAACTCCGTCGTCGCGGTCGAGAGCGGCGTCACCCGCGTCGACGCCTCCCTCGCCGGCCAGGGCGCCGGAGCCGGAAACTGCCCGCTGGAGGCGTTTATCGCGGTCGCTGACCTGATGGGCTGGGAGCACGGCTGTGACCTGTTCCCCCTGATGGACGCCGCCGACGACATCGTACGCCCCCTGCAGGACCGCGAGGTCCGCGTCGACCGCGAGACCCTCACCCTCGGCTACGCGGGCGTGTACTCCAGCTTCCTGCGCCACGCCGAGGCAGCCGCTCGCCAGCACGGCCTCGACACCCGCGCGATCCTCGTCGAGGTCGGGCGACGCAAGATGGTCGGCGGTCAAGAAGACATGATCACCGACATTGCACTCGACCTCGCGAAGGCCGGCTCCGTCGGCTGACCGGGAATAGACGGCGCGAGAGACCTGGGGCCGTCCGGCGGAGACGGCGTCACCAACGCCAGGGGCCAGACAATGCGCCTGGCTTCTGCGCTACCTAGTCGCTAGCCCAGGTCCATCGATCAGTCACACGGACGCCGTGAAAACGGGCGTCGGGGAGGTGCAGACCCTCCCGACGGTGCCAGGCGAGCGCCCGGTCGGCCAGCTCAAGTCCACGACTCAGGCGGGGGCTTGAGCCGCTCCGAATGCCGCCGGTACGGCACGGCGAGTGCTCTGCGATCACTTCTGCGGCCGTCTCGCGGAGGCCCCCTGCCCACACCGCGCTGAGCCAGCGCCGTTCTCGCCAGCGCACGCGAGCCACGGCCTCCTGAATATTCGACCGCTCAACCAGCCCATGAGAAGGAGAATCATGAACCCGTATCACCATGACGGCAGCCTCGGACACTGGCCTGAGCCAGGTGATGACTTGGCGTCTGCCCACCCGCCGCGCCGGAGGATGCGTCGCAGGGCCGTCATAGCCGCCACTTTTCTGGTCACGGTGGGGGCGACGGCCATCATTGTCGACCGTGTCGCGGCGAGTCGCGCGGAGAGCCGTACAGCCGAAGCATTTCAACAGGGGATGGGCACTCCAGAGCGCCCCTCGGTCGATATACGCGGCTTTCCCGTCCTGCCGCAGCTGGCCTCCGGCACTCTGCGGCACGTGGACATCACCGCCCAGGACATACCCGCCCGCGGCACCAGCCGACCGCTGCCTGTGACCAGGCTCTCCGTCGGACTGGACGAGTTGCAGACCTCCGGCGAGGCCGATGAGGCCCACGCACAGACCGTGGACGCGACGGCGTTCCTGTCGTATGAGGACGTGTCGGACGCACTCGGTCTAGAGATAGCTGGAGACAGCGAGCCGAACAGGGTCAGGGCACAGCTCGTCCTGCCGTTCAGCGGCGAGGTGACCGTGAGCACGGCTATCGCAGCGGTCGGCGCCAACCGCATCGCCTTCACCGACGTAAGCGTCATTGACGGTCATCTGCCGGCTGCAGGACAGGCTCTGCTCGACAAAGTTCTCGCCGAACCCATTCAGATGCGCAACATTCCCGACGGCCTGCACCTGCGATCGGTCACCGCCACGCCGAGCGGTCTCAACACGCATCTCACCGGAGACCAAGTCACCTTTCGGCCTGGCACGTCTTCTGCGTGACCCCCGCTATCTAATCCCCTTGTGCCGTACCCGAACGGCTGTCCGTTCAGGGGACTTCAAGAGTGCTGTCTGCCTTGAACCACCGTTGAGGGTAGGGGGACCGTCACTCTGGTAGCTTCATCGAGTAGGCGGCAACACGTGTCGACCGTCCGCAGAAGCGGTGTGCGCCGCGGTGCCGTACGTTGCGGGCGCCGACCGCGACCAGGGCTTGCCGGAGCCAGACGGCCGGGTTGCACCCGGCCCGCGGAACCGGAGGCCCGAGGGCGATGAGCTGGGCTTCGGCGTACTGGTGGCCCTGCTCCTGGCGGCGGATCTTCTGCGCCGTGCGGTCGGAAGAACGCGGGTTCGCGGAATCTGGGGCGTGCGCACGCTTGAACCCGCGTGTCGGAGGTGCCTGGGGCGGGCTTTGCGGGCGGGTTCGCCGGGCTGATGGGTGGCACCGTGGACTCCGGGTGCTGATCGCACGCCATGAAGCGCTTGTGACCGCGCTACCATCGTGCAGCCCAGTCGTTGCTTATGGTGTGAACAATTCAACCCGGGTGTCCGTGGATGTCCTTCTGCGTCTCCATGACGTCCGTAAGGCTTATGGCCGGCGCCCGGTACTGCGCGGGGTAAGCCTGGACGTGCCGCGGGGCTGTCTGCTGGGCATCGTTGGCGCGAACGGTGCCGGCAAGAGCACACTGCTGCGCATTTTGGCGGGTCAGGCCGTGGGCGACAGTGGGACGGTCCAGTGCCGAGGGCGGATCGGGTATTGCCCGCAGAACACCGCGCTGCACCCGGCATTCACGGTCGCTGAGCATGTGCGGTCTTTCCAGGCCGCCTACCGGCTCGAAAGCTGTGCGCGCGCGTGGGAGCTGCTGGAGGAGCTGGGCTTCGACGAGAGCCCTCGCAGCCGCATGCACACGCTCAGCGGCGGGACGCGGCAGAAGCTGAACCTGGCCCTGGGTTTGATGCACGATCCTGAGGTGCTGCTCCTGGATGAGCGGTATCAGGGCTTCGACTGGGAGACCTACCTGCGGTTCTGGGACATCGCCCAGGGACTGCGGCAGCGGGGCCGCGCGGTCGTGGTCGTCTCCCACCTCGCCTACGACCGCGATCGCCTGGACGTGCTGTACCAACTCCAGGACGGCGTTCTCGCCGCCGAACACAGCAGCGCCGCGGGAAGCGTCGCATGAGCCGACGGCAGTCTCCGGTCACCGCAGTGCGTGACGACGCCCCCGGTTCAATGTCCGCGCTGCTGCGGCCTGCCCGCTGCGTGGGCTCCGGCGCAGGCCGACTGGACTTGGACCGGATCGTTCGCAGCATCGAGGAGGCGCTGACCGTGTTCGTGGCCGACAAGGTCAGCGGCAGCCGTGCCGAGGAGCCTGGTCTGGAAGCGCTGCTTGATGCGGTGGGTGACTTCATCTCCGCGCCGGGCAAGCGCATCCGGCCCTTGATGTGCGTGCTGGGCTGGTACGCGGCCGGAGGCACAAGCCCCGTACCCCCGGTCTCGGTCCTGCGGGTGGCTGCCTGCCTGGAGCTGTTCCACGCGTTCGCGCTCATGCACGACGACGTCATGGACGGCAGCGACCACCGTCGGGGCCGGCCGTCCCTGCACCGGACTCTGGCGGCGCACCACCCGGGCCGTCCCGGGGCTGACCGGCTGGGTGCGAACGCGGCCATCCTCGCCGGCGACCTGGTGCTGGTGTGGTCCGATGAACTCCTCACCAGCACGCCCATGACTCCCGAGCAGATCAAGGCCGTGCTACCGGCGGTCTACCGCATGCGCCGCGAAATCGTCACCGGCCAGTACCTGGACTTGGTGACCACAGGCCGCCCCACCGACTCCCTGAGTACCGCCTTGCGCATCGCCCGGTACAAGACCGCCCAGTACACCGTGGAAGGCCCGCTGCACATCGGCGCCGCGCTCGCCGGCGCGGATCAGGCGCTCCTGCACGTGCTCAGCACCATCGCCCTGCCGTTGGGTGAGGCGTTCCAGCTGCGCGATGACCTGCTGGGCACCTTCGGCGACCCCCGCCGTACGGGCAAGCCCACCCTGGACGACCTCCGCGAAGGCAAACACACCGCCCTGCTCGCCTGCGCTCTGCGCCGGGCGGACCGGGCCGGTCAGGAACTGCTTCTGCGCACGGTCGGCGCTGCGGATCTGGACGCCCATACGGCGGCCCGCATCCAGGGGCTGCTGGAGGAGTGCGGCGCCCGCCAGGCGGTGGAGGATCTCATCCAAGAGCGCCACCACCAGGCCCTGGAACGCCTGAACCACGCCCACCTGCCTCCCGCGGCGGCATTCGCGCTGCGCGACCTGATCCAGGCCGTGCACAACCGAACCGCATGACAGGCGCCGCTCTCGCAGTGACCCTGTCCTGTCACCCGTGCGCACCCATGCGGCCAGAGCCGGCCTCTCACCAAATTCGTGGAGTGAAAGTGTCAACGACCCAGCACAATCCTGGCCACCTGCACCGTTCACGCAACGGCGTCCCGACCGGCGACCGACGAGGTGTCACCGGGCGTGCCGCATGAGGTGGTGGGGGCGGTGTCTGGGGACAGCGGTGCGCCACGCTGCGCTGGAGCAGGCCCGCAAACGGCTCGCGCTGGTCCTGGTGCTCTTCTTCGTTCCGCTGTGGCTGACGCTCGCCTACCAGGTCCTGCCCAGCGACCCGGTCCGGTTCTTCCTGCGCGCGGCCGATCAGCGCGTGGCCCTGGGCGCCAACACGGTCAGCCAGTTGTCCGGTGGGCTGCACTCCCTTGCGCTGATCGTCGGGTTCATGATGTTCCTTGCTGCCAGCCGCTCCGCGGAGTTCGACCACCGCATGGTGCTCGCCGGCTACCCGCGCATCTGCCTGCTGCTGGCTCGCAGTACCGTACTGCTCCTCACCGCGGCACTGACCGCCTCGTATGCCACGGCATGGGTGTGCTTCTTCTATCGGCCTGAGCGCCTGGACGTCATGGCCGCGGCGTTCATGGTGGGAGCCCTGACGTACGGGGGCGTCGGGATCCTCCTGGCGGCGCTGCTACGCAGTGAGCTGGCGGGCATGTTTGCCGTCATCATGCTGAGCTTCATCGATCTGACACTGCAGAACCCCGTCGCCAACCCTTCTGCGGACAGTCCTCTGCTGAAGTGGCTGCCCGCCTACGGGGCGATGCAGTCTTCCGTGTCCGCGGTCGATCTCACCCACACCCCCTGGCGGCACCTGTTGCTCGGCCTGTGCTGGTCAGCAGGACTGACCGCCGCCGGCCTGGCTGCTTTCACCGCCCGCACCAGCCGGCGCACCATCACGCAGAGACTCCTGGGCGGGCGCGCCACCAGGCCCCGCGCCCGCCAGATCGCCCTGCGTCTACTGCACCCGGTCCGCACGTACGTCTACCGCCAAGCCGGTATCCACGACACCACGGTCATCACCGGCTACGAAATCTGCCGCCGCCTGATGCACCGGTCGGGTCCGGTGGAAGCAGCTCTCACCAAGCTCCTGCCCGGCCGACTGCGACCGTTGTTCTGGGCCATGTACGGATACGGCCGGCACATCGACGACCTCTCCGACACCCAGCACCTCGACCGGCAGGAACGAGTCGAACGCGTCAGCCGATTCAGCGAACTACTGGAGGCCGACCTGCGGGCAGGCCACAGCGAAGACCCCCTGCGCGCGGCCTTCGTGCACGCCGTATGGACCTGGGACCTGCCCAGCGACGGAGTAACCGCACTCAACGCCGTATACCGCCAGGACGCCAAAGGCCAGAGCGCCATCACCACCTGGGACGACTGGTACACCTACTGGCGCACCCTCACCTTCCCCTTCGGCGTGAGGCGCCTGATGGCCCTGCTCACCACCCCCGGCTTGGCCTTCACACCCGACGACGCCCAGGCACTGCGCGTGTGGACCGACGCGCTCAACCTCATCGACGTGCTGCGCGACCTACGGGAAGACGCCGCGGAGGGCTTCGTCAAGCTGCCCGCCGCCGTGCTCGACGAGCACGACGTCAGCCCTGAGGCCCTCGCCCACGGCCGGGCGGACGGCCGGTATGCCGACATGGTCCACGCCATGACCGCCAAGGCCCGCCAGTGGCTGGCTCAGGCCGCGACCGCCGGCGCCCAGCACCCACCCATGGCCGCAGCCCTGCAAACCGTCATCGACCTGCACCTGCTCGAACTGGACCGCATTGACCGCAAACCCCACGCACTGCTGCAGCGCCGCTCACGGGCGAACCCAGTCCGCTTCCACCTCACACTGGCCCGCGGCCGACTCCGCACGGCCAGGGCCTGGCACCGCCACACCCAGACCACTGCCACCACTCCTGCCACCATCCACCTGCCGCACCCCGCAGAAGGCCACCACGACACAGCGCGCACGACCCCTCCGCTACCACCGGTGCCCCACCCCAGCGGTGTCCAGCCGCCCCAACTGCCCGCCCACCTGGTCCCCCGACACGTGGCGCTCATCATGGACGGCAACGGACGATGGGCCACCCACCGGGGCCAGCCGCGCACCGCCGGCCACAAAGCCGGCCAGCTCGCGGTGCGGGACGTCATCTACGGCGCCCTCGAAATCGGCCTGCCCCACCTCAGCCTGTACTCCCTGTCCTCGGAGAACTGGGCACGCCCCGCCGCTGAGATCCAGGCCATCCTGCGCCTGGTCCGAGACGGCCTCGTCATGGAAACCGAGGAAGTCTGGCGACGCGACGTCCAGCTGCGCTGGTCCGGCCTCCCCGAAGGACTGCCACCGGACTTGGTGCACGCACTGCGCGAGACCGAACACCTCACACGCCACCGCACCGGCCTGACCGTGAACATGTGCATCAACTACGGCGGCCACAGCGAAATCACCCAAGCCGCACGCGAACTCGCCCGTCAAGTCGCCGCGGGGACCATCCAGCCCGACGACATCACCCCCCGCCACCTCGCCGCCCACCTCCACCACCCCGACCTGCCGGACGTGGATCTGCTCATCCGCACCGGCGGCGAACAGCGCACCTCGAACTTCCTGCCCTGGCAGTCGACCTACGCCGAACTCGTCTTCCTCGACACCCTGTGGCCGGACACCGACCGCACCCACCTGTGGCAGGCCATCGACACCTACACCCGCCGCGACCGTCGCTTCGGCACCACCCCCTCCCCACCCACCAACCCCGACGAACAGGCCCTCACCGGGTGATCTTGCGTGACCCGTACCGGCCACCCTGCGCACTTCGCCGGCGAAGCCACGTTCGAGAAAACGCAGTACTCCGACACCGCACGCAGGCTCTGCACGATCGGTGTCAGGTCTGATGTCGAGGCGGTGACGCGGGTCGTGGACCGGCTGGCGAGGACGCCGAGGGCGAGAAGGGCGGGGTCGAAGAGCCGGGAGGCCATCTCGACGTAGGTGCCAAGCCCTCGCCCGCTTTTTCGGGACGTCGTTCCGCGACGCTGCCTGGTTCGACAGGACACAGTTCTCCGAGTTCGAGTTCAGCGTCGCCGTATGTGCGCACCGGAGCAGGTCCATTGTGCGCCCGCTGCCACCGGGCGGCCATGGCCGAGCCGTGCAACGGCGTGCCATCGCTGGGCTGCGGAGTCGGAGATGCCCAGCAGGTCGGCGAGTCCCAGATCCTGCTCAACACCGTGCACGAGAGCGCCGACCGGCTGTTGCTGCGGCGCAGGCCGTCCTGGCGGGAGCGGAGGGCGGCGGGCAGCCGGCCGCAGTCCGCGGACACCAGGCGGTAGACGGTGCTGCGGTCGAAGTCGAAGCCGTAGCGGCGCCGGTCGGGGTCCAGGACAGCGAGCGCGGCACGGATGGACGCGCGGGTCTTAGCGCTCGAGGCCGACGAGGGGAAGTCCAGGGCGAGCACTGCGTCGTCCAGGTCTGCGTCGGTCATCGGCAGCGTGTGTCCGCTGCGGTAGAGGGCGACGGCGGTCGCGGTGGTAGGCGATGGCCTGCCCGGCTGTGACGTCGGTGCCGAGCGCTTCACGCGCGGTGGGCGGCAGCTCTGCGATCCCGGCGGAGAAGCGACGGGCGGGAATGCGCAGACGTGTCGGTCGCAGGGCGCGGCGCAGCGTGGCAACTCCTCGGCCTGGAAGGGGGAAAGGGGACCATAACCTGGCGAACAAAGCGAGAGAGGCGGGGCCCCTTCTTACCGACTCGCCCACACCCGGAGCAAGGCCGGGCGGCCGGCCGATAGCTGACCACAGGGGGCACCGACGGCTCTCATCTGCGTATCTCGCACGATTCCCTGCGCGAGCTGCGCATTGCGAACGGATCTTCGTTGCCGAGGACGGGTGTGCGAGGTGACAATGCGTGGAGGTGTCGGGTGGTCTCCCGGCGAAGTGGTGGAGGCGCTGCTTGTGAACACCGCATCGCGGTGCGCCTCGCTGTGCGCGCCAGACGCTGACCACTTCGCCTCGCTCACCAGCTGACGGGTTTCGTTCGCGGTGGGCGCTTGCCCTTATGGGAGACCACCGTAGTGCCTGAAGACTTCAGGCCGGTTGATCGCCGTCCTCTGGCAATGGTTCTTGCCGCCAACCTCCTTTCGGTCACTGGGAATTGCCTCACGTACATGGGCGTGCCGTGGTTCGTGCTGCAGAGCACGGGCAGTGCCGCCAAGGCCGGGATCGTCGCATTCTGCACACTGCTGCCCGCCGTGCTCGCTGCGCTCGTCACCGGCCCGGTCATCGACCGGATGGGGCGACGGCGGGTGAGTGTCGTCTCCGATCTCGCCTGTGGGGCCGCTGTTGCGGCGATCCCGCTGCTGCAGTTCGCCGGCATCCTGCAGTTCTGGATGCTGTGCGTGCTGATGGCGATGACAGGGCTGTTCCGGGCGCCGGGTGAAACCGCTCGCGGCGTGCTGCTGCCCACGCTCGCCGAACGCGCCGGAATGCCGCTGACCAGGGCTGCCGGGTTGTATGACGGTGCGGCACGCTGTGCGGCGCTGACCGGATCGGCTCTCGGAGGTGTGCTGATCGCTGTACTCGGAGCCGAGAACGTTCTGTGGATGGATGCCGCGACCTTCGCTGTCTCCGCGCCGCTGTTCGCGTTCGGGGTGCGCGGCCTGCCCGCGGCACAAGCCCAGCGGCAGGTCGAGGCGACATCGTTGCGTGCCTACCGTCGTGAACTCGCGGAAGGCTATCGCTTCCTGGCAGCCACTCCGTTGCTGCTGGGCCTGTGCCTGATGACGCTGGTCACCAGGGGCCTCGACCAGGGATGGAGTGCCGTGCTCCTGCCCGTGGATGCCCGTGGGCAGCTTGATGGTGCCGTCGATCTCGGTCTGTTGAACGCGGCGTTCGGGGTGTGTGCACTCGTGGGGGCGCTGGTCTTTGGGGCGGTGGGCAGCCGCTTTCGGCGGTGGCCCGTGTTCACGATCGCTTTTCTCATCGGGGGCCTGCCGCGTTTCGTGGTTGCCGCCTTCACCGACACCTTCGCCCCGCTGGCCGTGATCATGGCGGTTGAGGGTCTCGCTTTCGGTGTGCTCAGCCCCATCATGGCCACCGTGACGTATGAGGCGGTGCCGGAGGAACTGCGCAGCCGCGTGTTGAGTGCGACGACGGCCTCGGTCCAGCTGATCACTCCGATGGGCGGACTGGCTGCGGGTTTCCTCGTGGATTCGGCCGGCCTGCCCTGCACGCTGCTGTCGGTGGGCGGTGTGTATCTGCTCGCCACGCTGTGCCCGTTGATCTTCCCGGTCTGGAGGCAGTTGGACAGTACCGGCTCTGCCCACGACAGGGCGGCGAGCTCGCCGCGTGTCTCGGGATCGAAGCAGGTGTAGAGGCGCGGGCCTGCGCCGCGGATTGGGATCCCATCGACTGTCTTGATGACGGCGACGGGCTCGGTCCAGATCGCCGAGAGGTGGCGGCTGAGGGCCCGCTGATCGGGGTCCTTCTGAGACGGCACCAGGGGCGTGGAGCTCCCTGAGTCCGCGACCGCCCGCGCAGGGGACAGCACCGTCCCGGTCGACATGACGAAGTGCCTCCCGGCCGGAAAGGCCGGTGGTCATGCCCCTGATCCGCGGTCTGTCAGTGCCTTCGGCCGGTAACCAGTTGCGGGCTTCGAAGACGGTTATGGGGGCACTCTTCGGTCGGGGTTAGCTCTATGCGCGCGGGGCGTGGCGTGGGAGACAGGCTGTCGGTGTGCAACTGACGATCACCGGTTACGCCTGAGTCGTGGTCTTCTGCTTGAGGCGTTCGTAAGGTGTCTGGCCGCCAAGGCCGCCGTGCGGGCGATGGTAGTTGTAGTAGTCCTCCCACTCACGCAGCTTGTCGTTGAAGACCTCGGCGTCGTCGATGATGACGCCCTCGAGGAGCCGGTAGAACTCCTCGGCGTCGATGCGGTGAGAGCGCTCAACCTTGCCGTTCAGGCGCGGTGTTCGCGGCTTGATGTAGGTGTGGGCAATGCCCTTGTCCAATACGTGCCAGTGGAACGCAGACTGGAACTCGGCGCCGTTGTCCGTCTGGATGACCTCGACCTGGAACGGCAGGCGCTGGATGACGTAGTCGAGGAACTGGATCGCGGTCGCTTGGTTCAGCGTTGGGTAGATCCGCAGGACTCGCAGCCGGGTGCAGTCGTCGATCGCGGTGAACTGGAAGTACTTGTTGCGCCCACCGCGGCGGCCCTGAGGCATCGAGGCAAGTGGTTCGATGAACTTCACGTCGATCTGCACCCGATGGCCGGGCAGCTTCTTCTCGTACCGCTTCCATCGGCGGTCGTGGCGTTTGTACCGCTGAGAGGCCGGCAGACGGCCCATGTCCAGGCGGTTCAGGATCCGCCACACGCCCGACTTGCTGATCGTGACGTCGTGATACCGCTTGAGGTACATCGCGATCTTCTCTGGCCCGAAGTGGTAGTTCTGCCGGAGGTAGATGATCTTCCCGACTACCTCAACGTGGGTGGCGTTCGGGCTGTGCTTGGGGGCCTTCGAGCGCGTGCGCAGCCCCTCGATGCCCTCGGCTTGGTAACGGCGGTACCAGATGTAGTAGGCCTGCCGACTGATGCCGAAGTACCGGCAACTCATAGCAACGTTGCCGGTGACCTCTTCGACATGGCGTATGACGGCCAGGCGCCGCTTGGCCTCGCGATCGAGCGGGGTTGTCTTCGACATGTGGATCTCCGTAGGCGTCGGGAGACCCAGGTGTCAACGATGGTCGTCAGTTTTAGACCGACAACAGGCACCGGTTCGGGCGGGGTAGGCGCTTGGCCCGAACCGGGTCTGCCCATCGGCCTGATGGTTCAGCGTTCCCGGTCGTGTGGTGGGCGTTCCCGGAATTTCCAGGTGGTGAACAGGCCCATCCCGGTAACGCTGATGGTGGAGAGGGCGGTCGCGCCTCCGAGTGCGTAGACCAGCAGGGACAGTCCTGTCAGGCCTGTGAGGGCGGCCAGGTCCAGCAGCCGGTCGCGTGCGGGGGCTGGTTCGGTGGGCTCGTTTTGGTCCATGTCGGCAGTTCAGCAGCCGGGGGGAGTGGATGGCGAGTAAAGGGAATTCGGGAGAACGAACCCGAACACGGCGCCTGTGACGCCGAACGTGAGCGAATTCTGGCGAACACCGCGGGTGTTCCGCGTTGTTCAGGGAGTCCGGGGCAAGGATGGCATGCGCGTTTTAGCATGGCTGTCACGTGGTGTGAGGGGGAAACTTGGCTACTCCGATCTATGGCCCGACGGAATCGGCGGAAGAGGTGTACCAGGCGGCGCAGGCCGCTTTCGCCCGGGATCTGAAAGACCTGCAGCTGGCCTGTGACATCACCTACCGCCAGATCGGGGATCGCTCGCCGATCGTGTTGTCGCCCTCCGGGATCGCCGAAACTCTGCGCGGGAAGCGGCTGCCCAGCCGGGACTTCCTGAACGCCCTCGTCCGGGTCTTGTACGAGGTGCAGGACGAAAAGCCGGTCAGTCGTGAGGATCCCCGCCTGCGGCGATGGGAGGAACGGCGCACCCGTGTGCTGCTGTTACGGGACAGGGCCCGGCAGTCGAACCCAGGCGTAGGTGACCCAGACACAGGGCCGGGAGACTCGTTCCCCACGGACACCGGGTACGTTCCTCCGCCGGACGGTGCGACGCTGCTGGAACTGGAATCGGCCAAGTCGGATCTGCGGGACATTCTGAACAATCTTCAGGAACACGAACAGCGAGTGCGCACGGAGTTCCGTCAAGTCCTTGATGAGCAAGCTCGCGTGGCGGCGGAACTGAGCCGTCTGACCTCGCTCCTCGAACAGGAACGGGGCGACAAGGAGCGACTGGAACGCGAGGTCGCCTCGCTGAAGCGGCAGCGTGCGGTACTGAGTGAACAACTCGACGACCTGCGGGCCCAGTTTGCGGAGATCGATGCGGATAAGGTCGCTCTGCTGAAGGAGGAGAGCGACCTCAACGACCGGCGTGCCGTGCTCAACTTCGACTGGGCCCGCTACGAGGAATTGCTCCGTCAGCGGGCGAACGCCGAAGTGATGCGGCTGCGCGAACAGCTACAGCGGACGCTCTCGGACCCACCTGCCTGATCGCCGATGGCGGTGCGGCACGGGGCTGTGGTGGGCGGGCGCTGATGAAAGGCCGTGGCGCGGCCCTGTGCCCGGGCTGGCGGGCAGGGGTGCGGCATCACTGGGGTCGGGGCGGGTGGAATGTCTGGGCCGTCAAGTCGGCCGCGGGTGAAGCGGGCGCCCCGGGCGGCAATCGATCGGCAACCACCTCTAATCACCAATAATGGTGTCTTCGAGGGTAGTGTGAACCCTCCCTCTGAGCTGCGGCTCCTACGCCCGTGACGCCTGGGCGAGTGCGGCCGGCATGGCAATCACGGAGCTGGGGCGCCCGGACACTTCGGCCTGCACTCCCTCGGATACTCACCGAGGGCATGTGATCCGGCATCGCGCGGCCCTGAAGGCTTGGATGCAGATCAGGCGGCCTGCCAGTACGTGAATCCGAGGGACGTCAGCCCTTCGGAGCGGCAGAGGCGGTCTGAGGCGCCTGCGACCTCGGTTTGGAGGAGCTGGTATGCGGCGCCGTTGACCTGCCCCCAGTACATGGCGGCGCGCCACAGCAGGCGTCCCAGCCCTTGGCCGCGGTGTTCGGTAAGGACGCCGAAGTACTGGGGCATCAGTTGTGGGGTGCCGATCGCGTCGGGTCGGATCTCCATGGGGCCGATGGCGCCGGCTACCCGGCCCTTCGCGACGGCTGTCAGGACGGGGCCGACCGCTTTGGCCTGCATCTGCTGGTGGAGGAAGGTGAAGCCGTCGGCGGCCATCCGTTGGGCGAAGCCGGCGAAGGTGTCTTGTACGCCGGCCGGCCACTCATGCAAGAGACGGACAGGGCCGTCAGGAGCTGGGCAGATGGCCGTCGTGAAGTCCTGGAGGTGGATGCGCGTACCGCGCCCGTCCGCAGCTTCCGGACCGAGGAAGCGCACGATCCGTGCGCTCGCCGCCCCGTGTTCGGCGGCTAGTTTCTGGGCCAGCTCGGTCGCCGTGAGCGCGCTGCCGGGCTCGGTGCCGTAGAGGTGGACCTTGATCGTGCCGGCGCCGCGTCGGGACAGTGTGGGAATGAGCGTGTCGCCGGGTTGGTGGGCGATGTCCTGGACAAGGACGGTCTCGTCCTTGCTGTCGGACCAGCGGATGTCCTTGTCGTAGCGCAGGAACCAGCGCTCGGTGGAGGCCGCGATCAGGGTGTCCGTGAACAGGTCCTCGGTCAGGACTGACGGATGGACCGGCCCGATGGTGGGCACGTAGGGCGCCAGCACCACTGGACGAAGCCAGTCCCAGCGGAATCGCATGTGCTTAAGGTACTCATCTCGTACTCGAAGGCTCAGGTCCTGACGCGATTGCGCCAGGACCTGAGCACGGGTGACCGGAAGAGTCAGTTCGGGTTGTCGTCGCCGGCCGCGCAGGAGCAGGCGCTGCCCTCCATGAGGGCATCGGCGTCCGTTTCGATGACGACCGCCGTGGTCGCGACGAGCGTGGCGGACACGGTCGGGCGGACGACCGGCGGGCGGCTGGTGAGGATCTCGACGGGTACGGGACTCATGCGTGCACCATCTCCTTGGTGTCTGCGTGCTGGCAGTAGGCGTTCAGTGGTGCCTTCGCCTCCTGGTAGACCTTGGCGAGCGGTCGGCACACCCGGCAGGAGCCGGAGAGCGAGCAGCCCGAGCAGCCACCGGTGCGAAGCATCAGCCGGTCGGAGATGGCTCCGAGCCGGCGAAGACCGTCGACGCCTTCGGCCATGAGGTCGATCTGGTCATCACGGCCGATCTTGCAGATCGAGACCTTGGCGTGGGGGTCGGCGTGGAAGAAGGTGACGCCGGCGTTGCAGCCCTGGAAGACCGGTCGCTTACGCAGGTGCTCCGTGGACTGGACGAGCAGGGGCTCCCCGGTGCCGGAGAAGGTCGGCTGCATGTTGGTGTAGACGTGGTGATCGAGGCCCCAGCTTTGGACGAGGGCGACCATGGCGTCGACCTCGTGAGCGTTGTCCTCGGTGACCACGACTGAAACCCGCAGGGACAGACCGGCGTTGCGGGCCGCGACCATGCCCTTGTGGAAATTCTTCCAGGCGCCCCTGCGCTGGGTGAGTTCGTCGAACGACTCCTTGGTGGCGCCGTACATGCTGACGACGATGCGATACGGCGGGCAGTCACGGAACAGTCGCAGCAGCTTGGGCTTCCACAGACGCGAGGCGTTGGTGGAGACCGTGAGCATCATGCCCTGGCGGTAGGCGTACCGGTACGCGCCCTCGAAGTCGGGGTCGACCGTGGGTTCACCGCCTGTTATCTGCAGCCACAGCACTCCGGCGTCGCGGAAGATGTCGATGAGCTTGACCTTGTCTTCCCAGCTGAGGCCAGCCAGAGGGCGTTCGCCGAGGTAGCAGTGCTTGCAGCCGAAGTTGCAGTAGAGGTTGATCTCCCAACTCGCCCGGGCAAAGCCGAACTCGGTCGGTTCGCGTACCAGGAGCGCCGAACCGGCGGTCTGACCGTTCAAGTCGAGGCCCCAGGCTTCGGTGGCGGTGGTTGCCAGCCAGTCGGGTACGTGGTCGTCCGTCTGGGCACGGTGCTGTATGTCCTCGTAGCGCTCGGCCGGCAGGCGCACACAGGTGGCCCTTCCGGGGCGGACGGCCAGGTAGCCGTCCAAGAACGGGCTGACGATCAGCTGGTGCATCCGATACCTCCTGGGGCTTAAGCCCCCACCCCGGCTCGCACAGGGGAACCAAGCCGGAGCGGGAGCTGCACGGCAGGACGCGCGTCCCGCTGCTGGTTGTAGGAGCAGACGACGTGGCGACACCACTCGCAGCAGTCGCCACACGTGAAGGCGGGGGTTTGACAGGCCGCCTGCCTCGACTGGGCCTATGAAGATCACGAGCTGATCGGGGCGGCGGCAGAGCAGACATGTGCCCTGGAGCCACGGGCGAGGGGTCATGCCCCGGCCTCGATGCGCTCTTGGCGAGTCCGTGTCACCACGAGCTGGTCCGGTTTGTCGGCCGGCCACTCGGCACGAGCTGCGGCCCGGAGGATGGGCACGCCGTGGCTGACGTCGGTCACGATCGCTCGGCATCCGGGCTGGTACTCGACCTCGTCACCCACGCCAGGCAGCCTTGTGTCAGTCATCGTGGCACCCCGCCGTTTCGCTCGGTGTAGACCCACATCAGGCGCCGGGTGAGGTTGGCTACGTCGCGCATGTAGAAGAAGGCTGTGAAACTCGGCGTCTGTCTGCCGGGGCGGTTGGTCAGCTCCAACAGCTTGTACGCCTGGCGGAACAGGTCCATGCCTTCGTCATCGTCATCAGCGCCCCGGTCTTCGGCCAGGAGCAGACTCAGGAGACCGACGACCCTCGTCGTTTTGAAGTCGATGTCCTCTCGGGTCGACGTGCTCAGCTCCATCTTCAGCACGTCATCTGTGGTGTCCGAGAGCAGCTCCACATCGACGGGCAAGCTGTCGATGCCGGCCTTGGGTTCCTCGCTCACGCTCGCCACCACGCTTCTCCCCTCGACGCTGCCTGCGCGGACTTGGGTTCGACAACGACCGTAAGGCGGCCGTCGTCCAACTCCCAAGAAGATTGCGCGAGTTTGCAGCAACCCGATTGACGGCACCAATCAGGACGTCGACGATCGCTGTGTCGCGCAATTCTGCGCAAGATAGCGGACGGGAGAGCAACCATGAAGCTACGGTTCCTTGGTAAGAACTCCACCCCCGGAGACAGCCCCACCCTGTACGCCAGCGACCAGGACAGCTACGTCATCCAAGGCTGGAAGGTCTTCGCCAACGAACTGCTCATGCAGCTCAACGTGCCGGAAGGACAGGCCGCTATCGAGGTGCCAACCGAGCTGTTCGAGCACCTCACCAAGGACGGCCAAGTGTCCGGCGAGATCAGGAAGTTCACGGCCCCGATCATGCTCGTCACGGAACAGGGCACATGCGTGCTCCAGGGCCCGGAAGTGCACGATCCTGAAGCACTGAGCCAGATGCGCATGCCCGACTATGAGACCTGCATCGAGGTCCCCAAGTCCTCGATCACGGCCCTGCTGGAGGAAGACAGTGGACCTGATCACCCCCGCGCAGCGTGACGAGCTGTTCAACGACTTCGAGCGCGACGCCTTCCACCTGGAGCTAAGGGACGACTACGGGTCTCCCATCGAGGACACGCCGTATGCCCGATGGCAGCGGGGAGAGCCCGACGACTACACCTGGCTCGATCCATGGATGACGCTGATGAAGCGCGTCACTGGCCAAGGCAAGAGGGTCCGCCGCGTGCGGGTGGTTACCGAGCCGCACTCTCAGTACGTCGGGTGGGAGCACTCGCTGACCCACCTCAACATCGAGGCCGGCGAGGACATCCGCTGGTTCCCGCGGCACCAGCTGCCTGAAGGCACCTTCTTCCCCCTGGGCGGCAACGACTGGTGGCTCTACGACGACCAGCTCCTGGCCGTCGGCCACTTTGATCCGGAAGGCCGCGTCCTGGGGTCGGAGATCATCGAGGACCCCGACACCGTTGCCGAGTGCGTTCGTGTGCGCGACCTGCTCTGGGCCGACGCCATCCCGCACACCGAGTACAAGCCCTGACTCATCAGTGAGTAACCAAGCACAAGAAGCACGAGAGGTACTGGGTGCCCGGCTGCGCGGCTTCCGGAAAGACGCGGGGTTCGCGAGCGGCCGGGCATTCGCTCTGGCCACGGGGTGGGCAGAGTCCAAGGTGTCTCGGCTCGAGAACGGCAGGCAAAACCCCAGCGAGGATGACATCCGCGTCTGGTGTACCAAGACCAGCAGACCAGAGCACATCCCAGACTTGATCGCCACGGTGCGCCACATTGACGAGCTGTGGCTTGAGTGGCGCCGGCAGCTCCAGACCGGGGCAGAGCAGCGGCAGAAGAAGGCCCTGCCGGTCTACGCCAAAACCAAGGTCTTCCGTATCTGGCACCCAACGCTGGTGTGGGGAACGCTTCAGACGGTGGAGTACGCGGCGGAGACCTTCCGGCAGGTTGTTGACTACTACGAGATTCCCGACGATGCCGAAGCCGCCACGGCCAAACGGCTTGAACGGCAGCAGTACCTGTACCGAGGCAATCGAATCTTCAACGTAGTGCTCGGCGAGCAGGCGCTCTACACCAACTTCGGAGGACCAGAGGTGATGAAAGGGCAGCTCGACCGCCTCCTAGCCGTGATGCGCCTTCCCCGGTTGAGCCTGGGCATCATCCCCCGGTCCGCACCCGTGGGTATCTGGCCCGGCAACTCCTTTTCGATGTTCGACGACAAGCTCGTCCTCGTCGAAACCTACTCGGCCGAGTTCTCTGTCACGCAGCCCCGAGAGATCGAGCTGTACGCCAAAGCCTTCGCCCTTTTGAAGCAGTCCGCGGTCTACGGCACTGCCGTCCGCGACCTCATCCTCACCGCCAGCCAGCACTTCGATCAGATGCCGAGCGACTAGGAGAACACCGTGCAGCCTGTGGCCCCGAACTGGCGGACAAGCACCTACACGGGTACAGAGAACTGCGTTGAAGTAGCCGACAACGACCCGACCATGGTGATGGTGCGGGACACGAAGGCGCCCAGTGGCGGCTTGCTGGCCGTCCAGCCGACGACCTGGGTGGCCTTCGTCGAGTTCGCCAAGGCGAAATAGCGGTGGGCTGCCGCGAGGTTGCCCTCATCGGCACCGTACAGACCAGCTTCGGCGCGGGCGGGCGGAGCGAGCCGGGAGTCGCGACTTGACTCCTTGAGCTCGGCTCGCCCCAGAGCGAACGCTCGGCGGCGCGGTATGGCGGTGAGCGCTGGCCTCGACAGTGTTCTCCCGCTGGTCCGTGCCGCCCGTGAGGGGCTCACGGTGCGTGAGGTCGCGGCACAGATATAGGCCTGGACGGGCTGATCCTCTCGTCATGCTGGTTCGCCTCTCTGGGATGCGGGGGGTAGGGGACCGGCCGGGGCTTGCAGGTCAGCAGCCCCGCCTGCATGGCGGCCCGCACGTCAGCTCCGGAGGGCGTGGCCACCTACAGCACGGCGCGAATGCGGGAGAAGGGCAGGAGCCGGAGTTGAGGGCATGTGCGCGCACGGGACGTCCTTGCGGATGGATGTGGAGGTGAGGGGCGGTTCAGGCGAGGGGGCTGAGCGGCGGAGCTCAAGACGAGAGCGTCCCAGTGCTGCGCTCGTATTCCATGGTCCGCGTCTATGTGAAGGACCGCCGCAAGGAGGTACGCCGGCAGGCGGGGGGGCCCGGAGGCGATGTTCGTGCCGCAGACCCATCTGCCAGGGGCAGAGGCGGAGGTCGACTGCGGCGACGTGCACGTCATGCTCGCGGGCAAGATGACCAAGGTCTATCTGTGCTCGATGCGGCTGTCCTACTCCGGAAAAGGCGGTGCACCGGGTGTTCGCCTCCTGCGGCCAGGCGCAGGTCGAAGGCCCCAGCTCCTTGCCCGTGTGCCGCTCCGCGCTGCTCTAGATGTACTGCCCAGGCAGGTTGGTCGAGTTTGTGCTCTGACACCGTCTGAATCGGATGACGGGTGAAGGCCTCCGGTTGTGGAGTGGAGCTGTCGAGGAACCGCTCCGCCAAACAGGAGGCCTTCGTGTCTCACGCTAACGCTGCTTTGACGCCTCGTGCCCGTCTGCGCCTGGCACGTCTGATCGTTGATGACGGGTGGCCCGTCGCCCGTGCAGCCGAGCGCTATGACGTGTCCTGGCCCACCGCCAAGCGGTGGGCCGACCGTTACGCCGAGTCCGGTGAGGAGGCGATGCTCGACCGGTCCTCACGGCCCCACCACAGCCCGCCCGGACCCCACAGCCGCAGGTCCGCCGGATCGTGCATCTGCGCTGGAAGCAGCGGCTGGGCCCGGTCCAGATCGCCGGGCGGCTGGGCATGCCCGCCTCGACCGTCCACGCGGTCCTGACCAGGTGCCGGATCAATCGGCTGTCCCACATCGACCGCGTCACCGGCGAGCCGGTCCGCCGTTACGGACACGATCACCCCGGCGCGATGCTCCACATCGACGTCAAGAAGCTCGGGAACGTGCCCGACGGCGGCTGGCGTTACGTCGGACGCGTCCAGGGCCGCACAAACCGTGCCGCAACACCCGACAGGCCCCGCAACAAGTACCGCGGACCGCTGCTGGGGACCGCGTTCGTGCACACCGTCGTCGACGACCATTCCCGCGTCGCCTACGCCGAGATCTGCGATGACGAGACGGCCGCGACCGCGGCCGGTGTTCTGCACCGGGCGGTCAACTGGTTCGCCGCCCGCGGGGTGAGCATCGAGCGGGTCCTCACCGACAACGGCTCGGCCTACCGCTCCCGGCACTGGTCCCGGGCCTGCGACGAACTCGGGATCACACCGAAGAAGACCCGGCCCTACCGGCCGCAGACGAACGGCAAGGTCGAACGCTTCCACCGCACCCTCGCCGACGGCTGGGCCCTGGGACGCTTCTACGCCAGCGAATCAGCCCGCCGCAAAGCCCTGCCGGCCTGGCTCCATCACTACAATCACCATCGCCCCCACACCGCGACCGGCGGCAAACCACCCATCACCAGGTTGACCAACGTCCCTGGGCAGTACATCTAGACGGACAGGGCATGCTCTGCCGTCTGCCGCGCCCGTCGCTGCCGCCGATTACCGGATACGGCGGTTCGACGGCGGAGGGCTGGAGCGCAGGCCCAGGGGGAGAAGGGGAAGCGACCTGGTGCTGCAGCAGCGGCGCTGGATGTCAGCGCAGGTTGGTGAGCCAGGTGACCTTGGCCGTCGGCGCAATCTTCTCGTTCACCAGGGTCTCGGTCCGCCGGTCCCACGCGGAGCCGGTGGTGGCCATCACGAACTCGTCCGCGCTGAGCTCGTCGATCAGGCCCTTGAGAGCGGCGCAACGCCGCGCTTCCTCACGTTTCGTCTGCTCGAGACGATCACTGATCTTGGCTTCGCCGATGACGATCCGGCCGTCGACGATGGCCCAGAGGTCGACCTCGAGGTCCGGGTATCCATCCCGGCGGACGACCGCTTCGGGCATGTACTGGAAGGAGCGCGCCGGCTCCGAGAGCGCCGCGAGCGCGAGGACCGGCACCTGGACGTTCGAGCGCAGGCCCTGGTAGGCGACCTCGTCGAGACCGTAGTACCACTGCGGCTCCAACTCCTGTCCCTTCCAGGCCGACCGGACGATCGGGTTGTGCTGACGGCAGCGCTGGCACCGGAAATGCGCTCCGATGTCCTCCAGCCGGTAGAAGGCCGTGCCGACACACTGCCCGCAGGTCAACAGCAGGCCCCGCGTCGCGATGGACCGCTGCAGGTAGCCGTCCAGCAGTTGCCGGGCACCTTCCTCGCTCCCGCCGGTGATCGAGCAGACATCGGCGAACGTAAGGTACTTGCGGTCCTGGTAGACGCGCCCGAGCTCTTTCCCGGCAGAGATCCACCCGGACAGCAGGTTCGCGGCGGGGCCCTCCTTGAGGTCGGCGGCCAGGGCCGCGAAGTCTCCCCACAGTTCGATCATGCGCCGGGTGTAGCGGCCCTTGTCGGACTCCTCCAGGGTGATGCCCGCCCCAGCCAGGAGGGTGCTGAACACCTGGCGGGCTGTGGGAAGCCGCAGCCTTACCTGAACCAGAAGTTGGGCCAGGGAGGTCCCGGTGACCGTGAAGATCCGGCCGTGGGAGTCGATGCTGATCCCGGACGTGCTGGAGCGGACTCCCCACGAGGTGCCGTCGGCGGTGATCACGTCGTTCAGCGCCCACCGCGCAGGAAGGACGGCTTTGGGGTCTAGGACGTCCACCTGCCACCGGCAGGAGTCCGGCTGGACCCCGGCCGCCTCGCTGGGCAGCGGGATCTCGACGTTCCGTGCCTGGTCGGTCCCGAGGAACGGCTCGTGCAGGGTGTCGCCGACGTGCGCCTTGTCGAGAAGGTGGAGGCGGCGGCACACCGGCAGATCCGCCGGGGCACAGACCTGTACGTCCAGCCGGCCTGGGGAGCCGGAGGCGGCCATCCGCCCCCATGGCGTGGCCACCAGCTGGTCACGGACTGCGTGCATCTGGTCCTCGCCGAGGGTGAGTGAGGACAGCAGGAGGGGACGGGCGGAGACCAGCGGTACCGCGAGGTCGTACAGGATCTGCATCAGCTCGGTGTGCAGCTGCGGGCTGAGGTCTTCGGTGTCCGGGCCGACCGGCAGCCAGTGCGCGTCTCCCACCACACGCTGGCGGGTGTAGGCGTAGCAGAAGTCTTCGGCGCTGTCCCCGCAGATGACCACCAACGGCTCGCTGTCCGCGTCCGTGTCGAACGTGGTGAACCAGGAGCAGCCCAGCCGGGACTGCGCCAGTGGCAGGTCGTCCAGGAAGTCCTGCTGGGTGAAATCGGCGCCGGTCTCAGGCCGGCCCGTCCACGCGTACCGCAGCACCTGGGCCAGGTCTTCCCGATGCACCGGAACGGTGGCATGGTCCACCTCGCCGCGCTCCCGCAGCCGCGCCAGATGCCCCGGAGCCACCAAGCCGGCGCGCGCGGCGACGAGCAGCTGCACCGCAGGCGGCAGCTCGTCCGCGTCGAAGCCGGTGATGCGCGCGGGCTGAAACGTCAGCCCGCACATGTCCACCAGCCGGTGCGGCGGCGCCTCGTCCGCGCGGAACTCCGCTGTTACCGTGACCTGCGCCGACGCCAGCGGAGCCATGCGCCGCCGGATACGGTCCCCCAGCTCCCGCGGCGCCACCATTCCCGCGCCGGACGACAGAAGTTGAGGCTCGAGCATCCGCCGGGCCTGGGCTTCGTCAACATCGTTCTCCCTGGACCAGCCTTCCACGTACGAGGCGAGCTGCGCCTCGTACGCCCGAGGGTCCGACATCTGAAGGCCCCGCCCTGTCCGGGCGAACACCGCCCAGTGATCCGCGTCGAAAGCCTCCGCGAGCCGCCAGAACGGCTCCGCGACCTCCCACTCGGGCGAGCAAGCGATCAAGCCGTGGCCGTCACCACCCCACGTGCGCGCATAGCACTCCACCATGCGCAGCACGTCCGCCCGCCAGTCCCCGCCCGAACACACCAGAGTCATGGCACGCGGGGGCCGCACATTCCGTTGCACCAGCCGATAGCCCAATGTGTTCGCTTCAGCCATCCCCGCCCCATGTGCCGCCCTGGCCCCGTCGAACCGACTTAGATCGACGTGGCATCTCCGCACTCCCGCGCCCCCTTGCCGAAGCCTACTGGGCCCACAGATCACAACTGGCCTGGGCGTGAAGTGGCCCGAGTGAAGACCAGGCCGCGGCTGCAGCTCACCCCCGGCCGGCAACACCCTCGCCCGGTGATCGCCTACTTCCTCCTGCACGACGCCTCGCTCGACCACCCGGGCCCCAGCGTCTGACACCGGCCGCCGGAGTCCCCACCATCGCGCACGCAGAAAGAGGCCGTCGATGGCTGCCCAGAAAACCGAACTCCCCGCCGGCCCGGATGCAGGTCCCGAGAAAGCGGACCGCAACCTTGCACTTGAACTCGTCCGGGTCATCGAGGCCGCAACCACCAGAACCAGGCCGACGCCTTGCGGACGGGAGTGAACGCCCGTGTCTCCTGACCAGCCCACCATCCCCGAGGACACCGACGCCACGGCCCGACGCTGCCCGGTCTGCGAAACCGTCTTCGCCGTCGCCAGCAGCACCAGTCGGCAGGTGTTCTGCTCACCCACCTGCCGCGAGGCCAACCGGCAGAAGATCCCCACCCAGATGACCTGCCGGTCTGCGCAGGCGAGTTCACCGCCTACGGCCGCGCGAAGCGCCGCGTCTACTGCTCTCCGAGAACGTCTTCGACGCCCCCACAACGGTGCGGCGGGTCTACTGCTCGCCCGCATGCCGCAAGGATGCCGAACGCCAGCGCGAGCATGAACGTGACGAGGCCCGGGCCCGCCGCTTGGGTGAGGCGCCGCTCTCACGACCGCAGACACGGCCAGAGTTCCCGCCACCACCCAAAGCCGTCACTCGCCCCGGGCGCCAACTCGTCGCCGAACGAGACCCGTTGGAGCCTACGGCAACCCGCAACTGCCCCCACTGCCAGCAGCCCGTCACCATCGTCGCTCTGCTGGCCACCCCAGAAGCCGCTCGTCCTCCCATGCCCACCGGCCCCGACGTCATCCCGATGCGGAGACTCCCCTGACACACGCATGAAGCAAGGCAAGTACGCCTTGACAATTTTGAATTGTCAAGGCGTACTTGCCTCATGGCTCTTCCGGACCTGGACGATCTCATCGCGGAAGTCGACCGCAGATGCGACACCGCACACCGCCCCGGCGGACAAGAACAGCCCGACTGGCTCGCCCTCCTCACCGTTGCCGCCCAACTCGCAGGCCAGATGCAGGCGCTGGCGGACGACTTGGTCGAGGACTACGTCGAGCACTGCCGCATGCACGGCTCTTCATGGACTGACATCGGCGCCGCCCTGGGCGTGACCCGACAGGCGGTCCAGCAGCGTTTCCACGCCCCGCACAAGCGATACAGCCCCGAGACAATGACCGACGACCTCCGCCAGGCGATGGTCCACGTCAAACAGGCAGCGGTGCAGCACCGCAATAACTACATCGGCACCGAGCACCTGCTCTGGGGACTGACCGCGGAAGACAACAGCGCCACCCAACTCCTGCAGACCGCCGGCGTCTCGTCGAAGACGATCCACCGGTCCGTCGGAACCCGGCTGAGCATGGGTGCCTCCCAAGCAGCCGAACGCATCGCCTGGACGCCCTACGCCCGCAAAGCCATCGCTATCGCCGAGGCACGGTCCGAGCAGAACGGCTCCGACCGCATCGACTGCGACGACCTGCTGATCGGCCTTGCCCAGGTCGGCCGCGGAGTGGCCGCCAACGTCCTGACCGAGGCCGGCTTCCACCCAGCCGCCCTCAACGCAACGACGGCGGACACCCACTCATCACAGAACGGCTGACCACAACCCACTGCACCAATTCCCAAGGGGCCGCCGACCTCATGGTCGGCGGCCCCTCATGGCTCGTACTCCCCAACCTCCGCACACCCTTCAAAACCAGATCAACTGAGGAGGAAGAGCAACTCTGGCCGAATCCAGGAAGTCCCATCACCCCGTGGGCAGGCGGGCCGCCGTCCCGGTCGTCCCCAGGGCGCGTTCTGGGGTGTTCCATGGCTGTACGGCTGCGGCCGATGTCAGTGGCGTGAGCGATGATCTCGGCCATGACTGCGACTGCTGCCGAGTGTGTGTGGTGCGAACGGCGGTTGGGTGCGGATCCTTTGGAGTGACGGTTCCCTCCTCGGGGATCAGTTCGTGGCATCCCATTCGTCCGGGGTCATGGGCTTGGCGTCCGGATAGTGTCGTCGGATCTCGTTGAGTACCCACTCGTCTGCTGTGCGGACATCCCAGCTTGAACTGTCGAACTCCCTCAGGGTCAGCACGAGCTCGCTACCCGCGTAGCCTTCAAAGTCTCCGTCGACGGCCTGCAGGTGGGGCGCGTCCATGGCCAACAGCTCGAGGGTGGGGATTCCGTGGCCGGCTGAAGCTCTGACCAGCTCCGCGAAGCTGGAGTGTGGGTGATCGTCGAAGATCCGGGCTCGCCACGTGAGCGTGAGGCCGTAACTCCCCAGGCGGATCAGGAGTTCGGCCAGGGTGACGTAGTGCCGATCGGCATGGTGGCCCGTATGCGGGGCAGTGTCCCGCCAGGCCGCAAAGGAGACCATCTGCATCGTGGGCGGTGTTTTGATCATCGGCTCAGCACCCTGCTCCGGTCTAGGGGAATCACTGATTGCACTTGCCTATTGTCCTGCTCTTCCCCTTCGAATGATCGATTGGGTGTAGTTGCTCCCGGGCGGGGAGAGCTGGGCAAACGCTGATTGGTGTGTGGTGGTGTCGTCGGGCTTCTACCGTGGCGGGATGGAGGTGGGGCGCCATGGTGTCTTTGCCGGAAGAGCTTCAGGCTCGAGAGGCCGCAGCTCGGCGGCGCGTGGAGGCACTCCAAGCTGAGGCAGCCGAGTTGGCCATCCGGCTGGAGGCGGCTCGGGAGGATCTTTCGCGGCTCGAGATCACGCGGGAGACCGTCGCGCAGGTGCTGGCGGAACTGTCGGCCGCTCAGGCCGGACCGCACCTTGCGGCGGGGGATGCTCCGGCGCCGGACGAGACGTCGGTGCCTCACGGCGTCGGGGTGATGATGGTGCCGCCTTGGCGGGAGGGCCTGGTGGTGGCGGTATTACCGGATGTCTACCGGGACATCGTGGAGATCATCGCTGACGCGCCAGGACCGCTGCAGGCCAAGCAGATCGTGCCGCGGATCGGTCTGCCGACGACGACCGGGAAGATCGAGGGCACCCGGGAAAAGCTGAAGCGGCTGGTGGAACGAGGCTGGCTGGACGAGAACACGCCGGGACAGTTCACCCTCGCCCGGCAAGGCCCGGGGCGAGACCGCAGCAACTCGCAGTGACCAAGGGGCTCTTCTCCGTAGATTCGTAGGTGCCAACCAAAACGAATCACTCCCGAAGAAGAGCCCTCGATGGAACCGTACGATGCCTTACCCGAGCCTGATCCATACTCCGCCTCCCGTGATGCCTTCGAACGCCTCATCTCGACGCTGGCCGACGGCCCGGCAGCAGACTTGTCTCACGACGAACTCGAAGCCCAGCTCGAAGAGTTAGGGCGCGAACTGCTGCGGCATTTGATGCAGAACCACCTCGATCAGCGAGCCAGGAAGGAGGAGGACACGATGCGAGCGGACCGAGGGCAGCCCCTGGTACTCGGTCCGGAAGGACAGCCTCGAACCTGGCGAGAGATGGGTCACCGCCGCCTACTGACGTGCGTGTTCGGGCCAGTTCGGGTGACCCGGATCGCCCATCGTGGCCGAGGCGTTGCCAACGTGCACCCAGCAGACGAGAAGCTGTCGCTGCCCGCGGGCCGGCACTCACGCGGCCTTGCCCGGCTCGCGGTCCTGGAAGCCGTGAGAGGCTCGTTCGACCAGGCTGCCGCTGCAATCGAGCGACGATGTGGGAAGGTGCTGGGCAAGCGCCGCCTCAAAGAACTGGTGGTCGCCTCCGCGGTCGACATCGCCGCCTACTACACGGCGAAGATCCCCACCCCGTGCACCCGCGAGATGCCGCTGGTCATCGAGATCGACGGCAAGGGCGTGGTGATGCGCCCCGAAGCCCTGCGCGAAGCCACCCGCCGAGCCGCGGCCAAGAGCGCGGCGGCCGGGCGACGCGGACGCCTGGCCCCGGGCGAGAAGCCCAACCGCAAACGCATGGCGACGGTGGCCTGCGTCTTCGATGTCGTTCCGGCCCCACGTCGGCCGCACGATATCGTCCACCCGCCCGGTGGCCGAAGCGAAACCCGGCCGCCACGACAGGGCCCGAAAGCGGAGCGCAAATGGTGCACCGCCTCGGTGATGCACTCTCCAGAACTGGTCGTCGCCGACGCCTTCGACCAGGCCGAGGCCCGCGACCCCCGGCATCTGCGGGACTGGCTCGTCCTCGTCGACGGCGCCCGCCACCAACTCGACCTGATCCAGGCCGAAGCCGACCGCCGCGGCATTCACCTGAATATCCTGCTCGACTTCGTGCACGTCGCCGAGTACACGTGGACGGACGCGCATGCCTTCCATCCGGTCGGCAGCCGCGAGGCCGAGACCTGGGCCGCAGACAAACTCACCGCGATCCTCGCCGGACACGCCGACCGCGCCGCCACCGAGATGACCGCCCAGGCCGCAGCAGAACAGCTTCCCGCAACCCGCTGCGACGCCGTCACCACCTGCGCTCGCTATCTCACCGGTCACCTCGACCAGCTCCACTACGACACCGCCCTCACGGCTGGCTGGCCAATCGCCACCGGCGCCGTCGAAGGCGCCTGCCGCCACCTCATCGCCGACCGCCTTGACATCACCGGCGCCCGCTGGGGACTCGACGGCGCCGAAGCCGTCCTCCAACTCCGCGCACTGATCACGAACGGCGACTTCGAGGACTACTGGCGCTACCACGCGGTGCGTGAACATCAACGCCTCTACCCCAGCCCCGACCCGCAGAACTACGGCCTCACCGCTTGATCCCGACGGTCACTTCAAAGGATCCGCACCCAAAGCCGATGGCATCCCGATACGACTCCACCACCGCCTGCGGCGGGTGCGCCATGCGGCTGCCCTGCCAGTGCACCTCCTGGCCGGAAGAGCCGGGCAGCACGGCGGTCAGCCCGTCGGCCGCTTCCGCTGGCGTGCGTACCGCGGGCCAGCTGCCGTAGACGTTGGAAACTTGTAGCGCCCCGGCCTCGTCGGTGGCCTGTAGTGTGCCGCCGGGGACCAGCAGCTGGCGGACCTTGTTGCGCTCGTATCTCTCTTCAGCCCATACGGGCTGCGTGCTCACGTTCATCCAGGTGCTCTCTGTTGCAGGTCCGGGCGCCAGCCCGTGGCGATGTGAGTGCAGAAGGCGAAGGGTTCACGACATCGGCTGATGCCAAGAGCCGTGCCTGCGGTTCAGCGGCGGTATCCGCGCTCTGGGGAGCGCGCAGGGACGTTGAGGAAGTCTTCGAACCAGTTGTCCGGGTGCAAGGCGGGCGGGACGCCGACAGGCTCCCTGCCCTCGGCTTCTCCGGCGTCTTCGCTGTACTTGCTGTCGTACAGCCACAGCACATCGTGGTCCTGGAAGAAGAAATCCGAGCAGGCGTCGAAGTCATAGTCGTCGCGGTGCGTGGGCAGTGCCGCATGCGGACTGCCGTCACCGGCTTCCAGATGCTCGAGGGCATCGTCGAGGGCGAGATGCAAGACCATCTCCTCCGCCGCGCAGACGGGCCGGGGCCATCTGCCGCTCGCGAGGTCGCCTGCCAGATCGTCGCAGGCCCGGGCCAGGCCGCGCCGCCACTGCGCGTTCTGGCGCCAGGTCACCTGCGGAAGACGGGAGAAGAAGCCCCAGGCACCGTCATCGTCCTTGATGACGGGACGATCACCCAACTCGGCGGCATCGTCGTAAGCCGACTCAGCAAGCTCGACCAGCGCGCTGTACAGCAGCTCGGCCGTGCGCGGCGTGAGCGTCCAGTCGCACTTGCGGCAGTCCTCCTCCTCGCAGTCGCACGCCGCGGGCAGCGCGAAGAGAGCGGCGAAGTCCGGCTGCTCCTGGTCGCTCTCGGGCACAGCGCCCGTGCTCGAGGCGGTGCCGGAGCGATTGGTCCGGTGCAGGCGCCAGCCCGAGCCGAAATCGACGCGGACCGGCTCAGCCGACCAGTCGGCGACCTCGTCTCCCTGAGCAGACAGCAGCAGTTGACCTTCCTGCGTGTCGTTCAGGCAGTCCGCGCCCGGCAGGTCACCCGTGGTCTCGGCAGCGAACATGACAGCGCCGGTCAGGTCGTGCGGATCCTCCTGGGTGAGCTCCTCCTGCGGCGCAGGCTCCCAGCCGCTGGCGGCCGCTGCCGTGAGTGCCTTGGCCTGGTCGTAGACGTGGAACTCGCGCAACTGGACCACGCGAATCACCGGACCGGGCAGGTCGGCGAGCCGAGCGTCCCTCGGGGTGCGGATAGCGGAAACGGGAAGTGCCTCTTCCGTGCCGCTCTCCTGCACCCAGTCGAACGGGTCGTCGGAAGGCCAGGTGAACCCCGGCGAGCCGGCGGGCCACACCCCCGCGCGTGCCTGGTCGAGAGCTTGACGGAAGGAGGCAGCAGGAGCATCCGGCAGCACAGTGAGCAGTTTGCCCGCCGTGTTCTGCTGCGGCGCGGTGAGGATCCCGTTGCGGGCAGCGAGGGAGAGGAGGAGCGCGGCATGCTGGGCCACGAGCGCATCCTTGCAGGTCATGACGGCCTGCAGGCTGGAGGGCCCGTCAGGGTGTGCCAGCAGAACGAGAACGCGGCTTTTGCTGGCGGAGTGCTCGCAGAAGAAGTCGCGGGGCAGCGCAGATGGGGTGGCCTGGACGGCTGTCATGGAGGAGCTCCAACGATGCGCGGCAAGCCGAAGCCCGCCGCAGTGAGAAGAAAGCTGCTGGTGGGCACGGTACGACCGCATCCCCGGACAGCGTGGAAGTCTGTTGCAGCTCGTGCCATCGCTACGAGCGGCGACCCGGGCCTGAAACGCGACTTTAGCCCCCGAGTAGCGAACAGGCAGGCAGATTCGGGTTATTTCCGATCGCGGCACGACAGCGCCCGCGCGCGGCGCGCTCCGCGACTGGTTCAGTCGACCAGGGACAGGCACAGCCGAAGCAGCGATGGCCTTCGCGAACGACGCTGCCAGCCGTACGGCTGGCAGCGAGAGCCGGGATGCTCAGGCAATGTCTCCCGGATTCCACTCAGGCGGAAGACGGCCAAGTCCGAGCCGGGCCTCGATGCCGAGGTGTTCACGCAGAAGGGCTTTCAGAGTTCGGCCGTCCACCAGATCGATGCGGCCGCTGCGTTGGGCGAACGCATGGCTGCTTGCCCCGAACCAGCTGGTGGTGACCAGGATGCCCCGGCTGGCCTGCACGTCCAGCATCTGCCCGGCCAGGGCGTGAACCGTCTCCAGAGGCACGACGTGCCGGTTGCGCCGGCACTGAAGCACCCACCGTTCGCCGGTGGTGGGCCTGTCACGCAAGACAGTGGTTGCTGGCCCTGGTCCGATCAACTCGCGGGGGCCGCCTTCAGTAGTGCCGTGCAGCTCCATGCAGAGGCGGTGGACGAGATCGTCCAAGTCCTCGGGGGACAGGCTCACCAGATCGATACGGTCGTCGGCGGCCGCAACGACGGCGGGACGCGGCGTGTCGTGTGCGAGGGCGGCCTCGTACCACTTGTCGTCGCTTTGATAGGCAGGATCTCCTTTGCGGAAACGCTCCGCCCATGCGGCGGCTTCATCGTGCAGGGCCTTTGCTCCGTCTCCGGGGATCAGGTTCCGCAGACCGGGATCGTTCCTGCGGAAGGCGCGGAAGAGGGTGGCCAGGGGACTGGTGTTGGGCGCGTATCCCAACCGCTGGGCGTGCCGGGGAGCAAGAGGGCCGGGGCCGCGCACGGCATGGACGACCGCACGCCATTCCGGGCTGTCGTAATCGAATGCCGTCTTGGTGAAGTTGACGGGCACGTGGTCACAGTGGATCTCACCGACCAGCCTGCCCTTCGCGGGCCCGTCCACCGGATACTCCACCATGGAGCGGTCAGGGCCATCCTCGAAGAAGAACAGGCCTTTGTCCCTGACGAGAACCTTGCGGCCGTTGCGATAGAAGTCGAGGCCGTAGTCACTGCCGTGCAGATAGCGCTGAACGCCCAGCCAGCCCCATACGCGTTGTTCCGTCAACTCGAGCTGTGTTCCCTGGCACTGCAGACAATGCGGTGAGCCAAGCGGACTGGTGTGACGGCAGTTCCGGCAGCGATACCGCGTGGCCAGCACGATGTCGAGGCGCTGCACGGCCGCGATGTTGCCCTCGCGCCGCTGGACAACGCGGTTCTCGCCCCAGATGCACGGCATGCGGGGAGCCACCGGCCGGTCAGACACGGTCAGCTGTACCTGCTCCTTGCGCAGCAGGTAGCTGTAAATGTCTCCCAGCTGATGCCGCAGACGGTTCTGCCTGCCCGGCGGCCAGGGGTCGCGCAGGGCTTTGATGGTGATGAACGTGCCCTGGTCCTCCGCCGCTGCTTTGGGTTCCGCGCCGATGAGCGCGTGCCAGGGGGAGCCGGCGGTAAGGGAGGCCAGATCGAAGGTGAGGACGGTCCATGCCGTATCGCCTGCCCGGGCGGTGCGCAGCGTGATGTGCGCACCCAGCTGCAGACACGCCACGACAAAGCCCAGGCCGAAGATGTCCTGGTCCTGCGTCCCGCCGGTCCAACTTGCCAGGAAAGCCTTGCTGATGGTGTCGCGGTCCATACCGGTGTGCCGGCACGAGACGGTGATCGTCTCGTGGCCGGGGGAGTCCGGATCGTGCTGGAATCCGACCGTGACCGCAGGGTGCTGCCCCGCCCCTGTGCTGCCTTTCATCACGGCGTCCACCAACTCGGCCACAGCCGCCCACTCGGCCAGCGGGATGTCGGCCAACGCGGCCAGCGCGGCCGGAGCAGGCACCAACATCAACGGCTTCGCCGGGGCCTTGAGGTCTCGTGCCGTACGAGCCCGTGCGGCACGAGAGTTGGTGTCGGCACGCTCCCAGGCAGCTGCCCAGGCTGCTGCCTCACTGCGTCCTACCCCCACGATCTCGGCGAACATCACCACCAGGTTCCGGCGGGGATTCACCGCTCCGCTCAGGACATTGCTCAAGGTGCTCCGCGTCAGCCTCTTTCCAGCCCGATCTTCCAGCTCACGCAGGCTCGGCGAACCTGCCAGGGCGCGCAGGCGGTTCATCGCTTCGCGCAATTCCTCGAAAGTGCCCACCTGCCCGATGGAGATCACATCGGGGCCCTGGTCGATCCCCTCAAGGGCGGCCTTCGCCTTCAGCCAGAGCTGTCTGGCCTCGGCTACGTCCGTGCCGCAGGCCCGGGTGAACGCCTCGACCACCGGCCAGGGGGAGCGCCAGCCGTGGGCTGCCCGGTTGAGTCTGCCCCTGCTGAAGCCCGTAGCCTGTACGAGGTCTTCGTACGTGAGGCCCGACAGGTGGCGCGACTGCCGCAGCCAGCGCGCCACCTCCGCCATTTCCGGCACCCGGGCAACAAGCTCCTTCTCCCGTCGCCCCGCCATGACATCAACCAGCCGTCACATGCGGTCGTGCGCCGACGGCTTCACCACGGCCACCACCATCGCGGCCACTACCGCGGCCACTGTCTCGGTGACGAGTACCTGCGCCGCGTCCTGCCAGGCCGCCGCCGAACCCAGCGTGCCGACCACCACGATCAGCACGGCAACGACCATCACGACATCGGACAGGTGACGCGGCACCGGAGCGCCGTCCCCGACACACAGCAGAGCCTTACTCATGCGTGAACTCCCTTGATGCACCTCGGACATGTGTGCCACTGCCGACGGGAGGTTTGGGGCCAGCCCGCCGCTGCACACATCCCAGATCCTGCCGGACCCGCCCCCCTCAACACCACCCGGAACCTAGAGTTCAAGGCATTGTCCCAACTGTGTCCAGAACAGGACTCCGATGCGTTCTCCCTGTTCAAAGGCCTCCTCCGGCTAGTCGGCACGAGGCAGAACAACGCTGTCCCGCCCGTGTCCAGGTTTCGAGTTGCTTCCTGCGGCCAGCCTGGGACACCCTGGTCGCAGGATCTGGGCACCTCGGACAACGCCGTGCACGGAACCCGGACCGCAGCGCATTTGGGGTGCGCCCGGTCAGCGGTGAGGCCGCGCGCCCAGCGCGCGGCCCGCCCGCACACCTCCGTGCAAAGCACCGTCTGAGCGCAACGGCGCCGCGTCTTCTCGAGCGCGGACGGCACACTGGGGATCATGACCCCGGTACAGATTTCCTTCGGCATCGGCGAACACAAAGACACCGCACGGCGTTGCTCCAGCGCGAGTGGCCCCTGACGGATCTGCCGTTCCCCGTGAACGAGCCGCAGCTCTGGACCATGATCTGCGTAGGCTCGAACGCCCTCGTCGGACTTGCCGTGGTGGCCAACGGATTCAGAGCCCCAGCGGTGTCAGCTCACGGCCCGCGTCCCTACCGCCCGCTACAGCCCGTCGACCTGCTCGACGAAGGTGCGTCGCCGACACGACGGCCGGTCACGAAAGAACCGCCGTCCTCGCAATCGGATGACCAACTGCTGTCTTCCAAGCTGGCGTTCGGCCAGTCCGCGCTCATACGCGGAGTGCGCGCCCTCCTCGACTGTGCCTGCAGCCCGGACATCGCGGCGGCGGACTGCAGGCACCGGCGCACCCCGTTCCCCTAACGGTGGATGAACCAGTACAAAACCGTGCCCGTGCCGGTGGCACCGCACGTGTACGCCGCGCCGGCTACGGCCGCCCAGAGCGCCTCGTGCAGCAGGCGGCGGGGCATGCGCGATGCGCGCTGCGGCCGGCCTCGGGTGCGGCCGGCCGCGCCCCCCTCGCAGCAGTGGGGCGCGCCGCAGCCGCACGGTCGGCCGGAGGCGGGGATGCACGGAGTCGTCGTGACCACGATGGGCTGAGGCTCGGGGATGCGCGCGAGCCGGTGGCCGCGGGGTGCTGGGAGCATGGAGGGATCTCCGCATCTGCTGAACTGACAGTGACAGGGAGATCCTGTTCGGCCCCGAAAAGGGCCAACAGCCCTTCAGACGGCGTGCATTGGAACGCTCTGGACACCAGTGGACACCGCCTCTGCGGCGTAACGTATGCTCATGAGGGTCACCGTGGCGACGCTGGCAAGGGCTCAGGGCCTGCGCGACGACTTCGACAGCCTGCAACGTCTGCGCCACGGCAGGGGCATCGCCAGCCCCGGTGATCTTTACTACCTGTCCGAGTTCGTCAAGCGCCGGGTGCTGTGTATCGAAGACGACACCGATAGCCAGCTCACCCAGGGGCTGGACAACCTCAAGAAGCTCATCGAGAGGGCACCGCCGCGTGAGCGGGAGCTGTTGAGGCTCAGTTTCAACATCGACGGCGCATTCGGTGACTTCAACTGGCTCGAACGAGTCGAAGACTTCGCGCTGGCGCACGAGTGGATCGGCAGTTCGCGCAACGTACGACACCAGGCCGACCTCGCGCTGTTGCAGCTGCTCATGCGGGCCCGCCCCGCTGCCGAGAGCGAGCCGGTGCCGCCGTCCGATTTCGACACGGTGATCGAACCGGCCCAGCCGAACGGACATGCACCGACCACGGCCGGTGGCGTGTTCATCGAAAACTACGTGCACAACAGCCCTCGGTTCGCGGCGTCCTGGAAACATGCCCGCACCGTCGACATGTGCGGCTTCGGCCACAACCGGATGGCTGTCACCTACTCCGACGAGATCGGCCGCATCCTCAGGTCGGGCGGCCAGGTCCGCGTCCTCATGCAGGATCCGGAGGGCCAAGCGGTCCTTGACGCAAACCGCCGCAGCTCCACGCCCAAGGCATCGGCCGAAGACGTCCGCCATCAACACCGCAGCGCCATCGCCACCCTGACATCGATCAGAGCAGCGGCAGCGGCCCCGGCCGACAGCCTGCAGCTGCGCGCCTACGACATCATGCCGCCCTTCACGGCGTACTTCTTCGACGCGGACGACGAGCGGGCGCACGTCTACATCTGGTTCTGGTCGTGGCGACAGCCATCGTCCTGGCGTCCGGGCTTCCTCGTGGCACGGGCGACCGACGCGTTGTGGTACGCACGCTTTCGAAGCCAATTCGAAGGGATGTGGACGAACGAGGAAACCCGCGAGATCGCTAACGGGAGGGGATCATGACAGACCTGGCCCGCTTCTTCGAAGCGACCGGCTACGCGAAACTCCCTGATCGTCTGCCTCCCGATCTGGTGAGCCGCATGCGCACGGTGATCGATGATCATTTCGCTCGCGGCGTCCCGCCCTACCGTGTCAACGACACAGGAACGCCCTGCCGACTCGATGATCTGCTGGAAAGAGACCCTGTCTTCCTGGAAGCGCTGCGCCACGAGTGCGTTGCAGCGGCGTTGCGGCAAGTCCTCGGGCCAGCTGTCGACGTGGTGCACGCCAGGCACAATCATGCAACGCTGAACGGCCCAGGTGACATTCCGTTCCGGCTGCACCGCGACATTCAGCAGTGGTCACAGCCACTCGTCGCCGTCTTCTTCTACCTCGAGCCGGCCACCATCGCCAACGGCTGCACCACGGTCGTTCCGGCATCCCACCGTCTGCCGTATGCCGGCCCCCAGTCCGGCGGCGGCGGGGGCAACTGGGCCGACGAACACGACCAGTACCAGCACTTGATCGGCCAGGAGCTGCCGGTCGAAATGCCCGCCGGTGGCATCCTGCTCCTCAACTGCCTGTGTTTCCACAGCGTGGGGCGCAACACCTCGGCATTCTCGCGGCGCAGTGTGGTCTTCGCCTGCCGTGGCTCCGACGAACTCAGCCAGGTCGACCACCCCGGGGCGACCCAGCTGTTCGGCAAGCGCCGCTTCCTCGCCAACCGCGTACTCCGCGTCTCCGGATCACTGCGGCAGGGACAGAGCTGACCTGATGCTGGCTCTGTTCGACTTCGATGACACGCTGGTCAGCCGCTCTGCCGCCATCCGGCGCTGGGCGCGGTTGCTCGCCCGCCGCGAAGGCATGCCCGAAGGCGCCGTTGAGGCCATCGTCGACGCCGACCAAAAGGGCACCAGGCCGCGGGACGAGTTCCTGGCAGTGGTGCGCACTCTCCCCGGGGTCCACATGACCGATGGTGAGATGCGCGAGTGGTACGCGGTCAGCTACCCCTCGTGCTACGGAACAGAACAGGAGTCGATTCAGGCCCTGACCCTGCTACGCGATGCCGGCTGGAAGATCGGCGTGGTGACCAACGGATCGAACACGAGGACGAGCCAGAAACTCGCCCGCTCGGGGCTGACGCCGTTGATCGACGCGCTGTGCGTGGCGGAGGACGTCGGCGTAGGCAAGCCGGATCGAAGGATCTTCGAAGAGGCGGCCCGCCGCTGCGGTGTTGAACTGGCCGGGTGGATGGTCGGTGATGCACCGGTTGAGGACATCTTCGGGGGAGCACAGGCCGGTCTGCGGACAGCATGGCTCCGCAGAGGCCGGAGTTGGAACGGCACGATGACTCACCCCGACATCGAGGTCGATTCCGCCCTCGAAGCCGCGATCACCATCGTGAACAGTCCTCAACGCATGGTCAGCGGTTAAAGCGTGGTGCAAAAGCCGTGACCGGGTAGGTGTGGGCTGAGCAGGGCCTGCACGTGCCGGACGCGGCCAGCGAGCCTGCCACGCCACGGTCACCGTTACAGGTCGCTCACATACCTGCTCACGGCGGTTCCAGGTCGCGGAGTGCTTGTAGTTCAGCGTCCCGCCGTTCTGCACAGGTGACAGTGCAGTTCGCTTGTGAGTCGAACGCACTGTTGCTGCGAGCCATGGAAGCCTTGAAGGCTTCCAGGAAGCTCTGTTCGACCGTTGTCGCGCGCGTGTAGGCAGCGGAAAGGATGTAGGGACTGCTGCAGGGTTGGGTGACCCTGATCTGGCTCGCTGAGGGGCGGGCTGGAAGGATGTCGCAATGCCCAAGCCGTATCCGAAGGAGTTCCGCGAGGACGTCGTGCGGGTCGCGCGCAACCGCGAGCCCGGCGTCACCCTGGAGCAAGTCGCCGCTGATTTCGGCGTCCACCCGGCCTCATTGACGAAGTGGATCCGACGCGCGGCGGCTGAGGAACGCGGCGAGCCGGGCCCGGCCGCCGGTCCTGGCTCCGCAAGGAGTGAGTTGGCTGAGCTGGCCGAGGCCCGCAAGCGGATCAGGCTGCTGGAGCAGGAGAACGAGGTACTGCGCCGGGCCGCGGCGTATCTGTCGCAGGCGAATCTGCCGGCAAAATGATGTACCCGCTCGTCCGCGAGCTGGCCGCCGCCGTCGCCCCTCGTCGTGTGCCGGTGGCGGTGACGTGCCGGGTGCTCGGGCTGGCCCGTCAGCCCTACTACCGGTGGCTGAGGTCCCCGGTCACCGACACCGAACTGACCGAGGCCTACCGGGCCAACGCCCTGTTCAACGCGCACCGCGACGACCCGGAGTTCGGCCACCGCTTCCTCGTCGACGAGGCCCGCGCCGCAGGCGAGGCGATGGCTGAGCGGACCGCCTGGCGGATCTGCCGGGACAACCGCTGGTGGAGCGTGTTCGGCAAGCGCAAGGGCCGCGGCAAGAACGCCAAGGCGGGGCCGCCGGTTCACAACGACCGGGTGCAGCGCGACTTCACCGCCCAGGCGCCGAACCGACTGTGGCTGACCGACATCACCGAGCACCCCACCGGCGAGGGCAAGCTGTATCTCTGTGCGGTCAAGGACGTGTTCTCGGGCCGCATCGTGGGCTACTCCATCGACGCAAGGATGAAGTCCCGCCTCGCGGTGACCGCGCTGGAGTCTGCCATCGCCCGCCGCGGCCAGGTCGCCGGATGCATCGTGCATTCGGATCGTGGATCGCAGTTCCGTTCACGGAAATTCGTCGCCGTTCTCACCCACCACGGCATGGCCGGCTCGATGGGAAAGGTCGGGGCAGCCGGCGACAACGCGGCGATGGAGAGCTTCTTCGCGCTGCTGCAGAAGAACGTCCTGGATCGCCAAGTCTGGTCCATTCGACAGGAGTTGCGGATCGCGATCGTGACCTGGATCGAGCGCAATTACCACCGCCGTCGACGCCAAAGACGCCTGGCCCGTTTGACCCCCATCGAGTACGAGACCATCATGACCCCACCCGCAGCCCTGGCTGCATAAATCCCGCTGTCACCTGATCACGCAGCAGTCCCTATGGCGGTAGACGAAGCTGCTGAGGGCGACGAAGTGAACCAGCCACCAGTCAGGCTGAGAGCGGAAGCACAGAAGAGGCGTCGGAAGTCGGCGTTGTCGCGCAGGAGCGCGACGAGACTTGCGTGAGGGCGGCGTCGAGCGAAGAGCACCAGTGACTCCAGCAGTGTGACGTCCCGAACGATGACCGGGACGAACGACCGGAATGACGTCGTTTGTGTCCCGCGGCCTACGGAGGGCCACGGAACGATCGCTGGTCAATCACAGAGGTGATGCATGACAGGCATCGTACGGGCCACGGCATCATCACATCTCCCGCGCTCCCGAAGGACAGCGAGCTGGAGGCGTCTCTGCGAGGGAAACACCTGCTTGCCGTCGTACGACGCCTACGTCGGCTGCGCTGGCCGTGCAATTGGCTGCTGTAGCGAGGCGCGCCACCCACGCGGTTACGTCCGGAGGCCATTCGGCGCATCGCCTGCACTCCTTCCCGGCGGTCCGCATCTTGGTCTCGCACCAGCCCCGCTGTGCCGTACCTCCTGAAGGTGAGGTGGCGCTCCCGCCATCGTTGACGTGCCTCCCTCATCAGTTCGGGATCCGCGAGCGGCACGTCGCCTACCTTCGGCAGAGCCCAGGCAGCGGCGAAGAGATCACGCACAGGAAACAGGTTTTCCCCTGGTGGGGGAGCAGATCCTGAGGGCGCGGTTTTGCGGATCCGGTAAGCCGCTTGCTTGCATGCGTTGCCGCAGTAGCGGCGAGGTCGGCCTGTCGCGGTCGGCTCCAGCATCGGCTTGCGGCAGTGTGCGCACCGAGGCACGCGGTCCTGTGCCTCCATTGCTGCGCGCATCATGAGCGAATGCCGTGGACCGTGCTCTGCTGCGTAATCTTCACGCAAGCCCTCTACCGCAGATGAGGTGCGCAGCTGCTGCAGAATGGTGCCCAGCACCATGTCGAGTCGCTGGTCGACTTCTCTCGTCGCGGTGATCGCCAGAGACAGCTGAGTACGGCTGGCCCCGCCCACGTAGGCGAGCAAGATCTCCCTGTCGCACGGATGCAGTTCGTTCAGCGCCCGATCCAGCCACCGTTCGTCCGCATGACGCGACGTCGGATCACGGAAGGTCGACGGCCGGCTCATCGCTGTTCTCCTTCCGAGGCCGAACCCGATGGAGCACCGGTCAACACCCCCTGGGCTTTGCGGCTCGGCAGCAGTGCAACCAGGGTGCGGCCCGTGACTTCCAGGGTCGAGACCAAGTCGGCCCCGTTCAGGCGCCGTACGACCATGACTGCGATGACACCGAAGACCACAATAGCCGCGATGACCGGCACGAGGGCTGCCAGCACGATCAGGGTGCTGGTATGGAGGAGCTGAGTAGGGAACACGATGAGAGCCTCCGGCCCTGAAAATGACGAAAGGCCCCCAGCGTGAAGCTGGGAGCCCGGATGAGTTGAGGAAAGCGAAAAGCCCGCCAGTAGGCGGGCTCGAAGCTTGACTAGGGCACAAGAATGCCCGACGTCAACCAATGTTACACATGATCAGGCAGGCATGAAACGTGCAGGTCAGATCGCCGGCCGGTGCTACTCGCCGCTTTCGTAACACAGCTCGATCGCCCAACTGTGCATCGTTGCACTGGTGGGGAAGCGGTGACACGACTACGGTGCTGCCCCCCCCTGTGCCAGCAGTCCGCGACGTCCTCTGTCGGCGCGTCCTTCCTCGGCTGCAGCGGCGGGGCCTGGACGTCGGCGCGCCTTGGGGCGTTGGAGATGAACGAGCCGAGCCCGAGCAGCTTCGCCGTCGACGTCCTCGCGGTGCTGACGACCCACGCGAAGGTGCCCCTCCCGGGTGTGGAACTGGCATGGTCGAAGGGACGGACCCGGCGCGCTCCATCGGGCGGATCTGGCGTCTCCACGAAGAGGATCTCGGGCAGCACTTTGATGAACCATGGCGTGAGCTCGGGGAGTGCAGTTGCCAGCGCGTCGGAGCGCAACCTGACGGTGGGGACCACCTCGAAGTGCATGGGCCGACTGGTGTAGAGGTCGATCATGTGACGGAGGACCTTCACGAACGACTGCCCCGCCGTCATCCACACCTCAGTGAGCTTGAGGGCGGAGGCCAGAGTCAGCCGAACCCGGTCAGTGCCGTTGATGGGGGCGCGCATGGGGACGGTGAAGCCGTAGCCAGCGGCATACGGCGCCTGGACGCCGATGCGCGGCAGTGAGTGGAAGATGGCGTCGGCGTCCTGGCCGCGCATGTCGAACTGGTACTGGACGATGTCCCATTGCGGCTACTCGCCGCGGGCGAGCCACATATGGGCGATCGCGTCGAGGAGGCTGCGCTGATCCTGCGTGAGCTCCACGTCGAAGAGCGATTCCAAGGAAACCTCGTGGTACGAAGCAGAGGTGGCGGGCGACCATGGTGGTGCGTCCGTGTCCGACAGACCGTCAGGGCGCGTTCATCCTACCGATTCCCTCCTTCGTCACCCTTGTGTAGATCCTTTATGCGAGCCTGCTTGTGTGAGAACGACCTCTGAAGCCGAGGGCTTCACCGAGTCGTCAGGGCGGGTAGTGGGGGATTGCTGTGGATTTGGTCTATGTCTCTGAGCGCAAAATCTACGGGCGGCTTGGTATCCGGCCTGTCTCCGTGCAGCAGGGTCTGCAGGCCTCGTTGAAGGTTCCGCCGTTGATCGAGGTGTCGGGAAGCCGGAGCTGGGATGAGGCGGCTGAGCCAATCGCCGGGCACGCGTTAGTGGAGAAGGCCCGGAGCAGCATCGAGCGGCGGTTCAGCCCGGTGCCGTTTACGACCCGAAACTTGCAGGTGAATCAGTGGGTCAGTTTCGATCTGGACATGGCTCAAGTAGCCGTTCACGAAGACAGTGGCACACCGCCCGAGGACGTTGCTTTGTTCGTCGGGCAGGTTCCTGCGGGGACGGCTGGCCAGCCGCGCGACCTGGGGCTCATGTTGTGCGGCTCGGTGCAGCATCTGCGTACGCAGGTGTGCGGGCGAGGCCGGATGGGCTCGGATACCACGTGGCTGCACGATCTGATTCTCGAGGTTGAGCGTCGTGAGGACCGCGGACTGAACGTGATTCCCGAGTTCCTCAATGATCTGATGCCCCATCGCCGCAGCGAAGTGCTCATCGAAGACGCCGCGTTCGGGGTGCACGGCTGGATTCAGCGAGAGCACCCGCCGTCTACTCGGGGACGTCTGCGAGGGCATGCCATTGTGTTGATGGACATTGATCGTCCGCGGTGGGTTCACCGGCTGGTGGTGGCGACCCCTTTGTATGTGGAGGCCGTGCACGAGCCGACGTCACAGGCGCGAAGGCGGATTCTTCCCAAGATGCGCAGGCGGGCTCGTACGCCCTGATGTTCATCAGCGTTCGTTGACAGTCGGCGAGGTGGGCATCAGGTCCGCGCGTGCCTGGCTCTTGATGCTCGCGATGAGGGACTGCAGTTCCTGCCACTGCTGCCAGCACCCCTGTTCGGGCCGGGATGATGCCGGGGCGTCGTCGGACTCGGTCGGCAGCATGGTCAGCCGTATGTGTGCGACGAACTGTGCGTAAGGACCCTGCAGCTCGCGAATCTTCCGCAGCACCTCCGGACTCCAGTAGAACGCGGCTGCGGCTGTGCTGGTTGGCGGTGAGACGACTTCCCAGGGTCGGACGCTGATGAGTGCTTCGGCTTTGTCCCGCATCGGCTGCTTGTCCGACACGGCCCCAAAGTAAATCTCGTCGAGGGTCTGGCCCAGGCGGTGAAGCCAGATACCGAGTGCTTCATAGCTGTCTTTCAGCTCCTCACGCGACCTCCTGTGCGCGTCGGTCTGCCGCTGAATATCTTGTTGGTGTTCGAAGAGCCGACGGCTGTTCTCGAAGTGCCGGTCTATCAGATCGATGTGGTGCGCTGTTCCGCGAGCTGCGACGATGTAGCCGAGACGGGTGCCGATCGCCAGGGCGAAGAACACGGTGATGAGGTTGGCTACAAAAGAAATGGAGTTATCTGTCACTCCGCCAGTGTCCACAGCACCTGCAGCGTGCGCAGGACAACAGCCAAGAGCAAGCGGCCGGGATGATCGCGGAGCGGATCGTGCCGAGAGAACCAGGCGGGTTCACGCCGCTCGCCACCTGCGGCCGGCAAGGAGGTCAGGTCTCACAACGCATGGCGCCGCGTCGATGCTGGGGCCGTGGTTGCGCTCACCGGCGAGGAATTCCCAGAGCCACTGCGGGCGCGGCGGCGCCGTTGCTGACAGGTCCTCAACGACGCAGTCATGGCCGAGTGAGCTCCTTCCCACAGGTGCCCGGACGCTGCGGAGCGCCTGGCCGATGTGTTGCTCGCCGCGGCCGGTAGTAGTCGGGCTGTGGCTTGTGGTCAGAGGAGGGGGTGGACCTTTCCTTGACGAAGGCGGCGGTATGGGCGAGGCCGTTGTCGGGCCATCCCATGGGTTACGGCCCATGACGAGAGATTGAGTGGCTCCTTGCCGTGGATGAGCGGGCTGCCCCTGCTGCACTTGGGGAGCAGGTGTTAGCTCGGGGGTGAGGCGTGTTCGGCTGCGTCGAGGAGGAGGTGCCAGGGGTACTCCTTGGGTTTGCCTTGGCCTGGCTGGTTGGGGATGAAGCCGTCCTTGCCGTACAGGACCCCAACGCCCATCGCGCGAAGCTCGGCGACGCTGCGTTCGAACCCGTGATGCTGTACGTATGCAGCGTTGACGCAGGGCATGGTCACGGTCGGAATGTTCTTGCCGATGGCTTCGGCGGCGACGCCCACCACGAAGTCGTGGGTGAGGCCGAGCGCCCATGAGTTGATCGTGTTGAAGGTGGCCGGCGCGACCGCGATCACGTCCGCTGTCGGCCACACGTCCGGTTCGCCGGGCAGCTTGTACTCGCTGCGCACGGGATGCCCGGTCAAGCGCTCCAGCTCGGCGAGTTGCGGGGCCAGCCAGCGTGCGGCGGTGGGGGTGAGACCGAGGCACACGTCGAAGCCGCGCTCGTGCGCGTTGTGGATCACCTGCGCGACGTCGAAGACGGGAGGGGCGGCGCTGCCGAACAGGTAGAGCACACGAGTCGTCGTCATGGCTCTATACGACCACATGCAACGGTGCCCGCCCGGAGGGGAGTCGGGCGCGGGTAGTGTTCCCAGTGGGTGCTTTGAACGGAGAGCAGAATGCCCACACCGGACGAGAACCACACGGGCGCACGGATCAGGGAGCAGCGCAGGCTGGCCCGGCTCACGCAGCGGCAGTTCGCTGCCCGGTTGCCCTACTCCTACAGCTACCTCACCCAGGTGGAGTGCGGTGCGCGCCCGGCGACGGCCGACTTTGTGGCGGCGTGTGCGAAGACGCTCAACATTGACGTGACCGTGCTGACCGGCCAGCCGTACGTGACGCAGCTCCAGCGGGACCGGCTGGCCGAACTCGTGCGGCCGATCCGTGAAGCTCTCGACCTGTATGACCTCGGCCCGAACCCGGACGTGACTGCACGGCCGGCCGGCCAGCTCGTCGCCGGTGCGGACCAACTGTGCGCACAGGTCCGTGCCGCGCACTTGCGGACGGCTGCCCGCGCTCTTCCGGGCATCATTGCCGAGCTGACGCACACGGCGTGGTCGACGCCTTCGACCGCGTTGTGGCAGGCCCTTGCCTCGTGCTACCGCACCGCGCACGACATCAGTGTGAAGCTCGGCTACTACGACCTGTCGGCTGTTGCCCTGGACCGGATGGATTGGGCGGCGCAACGGGCCTCCGACCCCTGCCTGGCCGCGGTGCGCCAGTACATGCGGGCCCTGGTCTACTTCCGCGAGGGCGAGTACCGGATCGGCCAGAGGCTGATCGCTTCTGGCCAGAGCGTGGTGGGCCAGGACGGCACGACCCGCGAGGCGTTGGCCGTCACAGGACAGCTGCACCTGGGTGCCTCAGTGATCTCCGCACGTGCTGAAGACGCCGCCGCCGTCCAGGTCCACATCGGCGAGGCGCGCCGCATCGCGGGAAAGCTCGGTGACGCCGGCGAGATCCACTGGCTCAGCTTCGGCCCGACCAACGTGGACCTGCACGAGATGTCCGCGGCCGTGGAGATGCACGCCTACGACGACGCCCTCACCAAAGCCCACAAGATCGGAAAGAAGCTGCCGCCGCAGCTGGCTACTTCCCGGCGAGCTCATTTCCTGATCGACCAGGCACGCACCCAGATGGAGACGGGACACGCCGACGGCGCGCTGATGTCGCTGCTTGAAGCCCGTCGCGTTGCTCCGGAGCAGACCCGCTATCACCCGGCGGCGAGGGAGACTATCACCGGCCTGGTGCACCTGTCCCGCCGGACCCCGGACAGCCTCAACCACATGGCTGCCTGGATCGGCCTGTAAAGCGCTCTCGCATCTCTCACAAAACAGTGAGAGTTCTGCCCCTCGCACCGCGCCACGCTGTTCTCATTCCTGGTCAACGATCAGGCGGTGTGAGCACGGTGACACCTGCTCAGACTCTCAATGCAGCGTCGGCCCGTGCTTCCACCGAGGCCGTGATGGGGTGCGCCCCGACAGCCGCGCAAGCGGCTTGGGGGACTGGCCTATCTGAGTGGGTGTTCTGCGAGTCGTCGTGTCTGGTTGTCCGGTTTGAGGGGTTGCGGTTGACGGCTTCTGCGGTGTGCTGGAGACGTGGCTGAGCGGCAGCCGTACCCGAGTGATCTGTCGGATGAGGCATGGGAGTTGATCCGGCCGGTCATCACGGCCTGGAAGGGACAGCACCGCTCGGTCAGCGGTCATCAGGGCCGATACGAGATGCGGGAGATCGTGAACGCGATCCTGTATCAGGCCCGGGTCGGCTGCCAGTGGCGTTACCTGCCGCACGACTTCCCGCCGTACACCGCGGTGTACTACTACTTCGGGCTGTGGCGCGATGACGGCACCGACCAGACCATCCACGATCTGCTGCGCTGGCAGGTCCGCGAGTCGAAGGGCCGGCGCGAGGACCCGTCCGCGGTCGTCATGGACTCCCAGACCGTGCACGCCTCGGTCAACGCCCCCAAGGAGACGACCGGGCTGGACCCGGGCAAGAAGAGCCGGGGCCGCAAGCGGGGCATCGCCACCGATGTACTCGGTCTGCTCATCGCCGTGATCGTGGTCGCCGCGAGCGTGCACGACAACGCCGTCGGAATCACGCTGCTGGACAAGGTGGCCGCCGACAACCCCGGCGTGGTGAAGAGCTGGGTCGATGCCGGGTTCAAGAACGCCGTCATCGAGCACGGCAGGTCGCTGGGCATCGACGTCGAGGTGGTATCGCGTGACCCGCAGGCGAAGGGGTTCGCCCCGTCACCGAAGCGGTGGATCGTCGAGCAGACCTTCGGCACACTCATGCTGCACCGCCGCCTGGCCCGCGACTACGAGACCCTGCCCGCCAGTTCCGCGTCCTGGATCCGCTGGTCGATGACCGACGTCATGACCCACCGGCTCACCGCCACGACCACTCCCACCTGGCGGGACCGCCGCCGACCCGCTTCCCCCGGACCGGCATGAACGAGTGAGCGTGAGCATGCAGGAGTTCCTGGAACAGCTCGAGATCCGCGAGGCGGCCGGCCGTGACCTCGCGGACAGACTCCGCACTCAGATCGCCGAGCTCACCACCCAACTCGCGGCCGCCGAAAAGGCGTTGGAGAGACTGAGGATCACCCGGGAGACGATTCTGGAGATCGCACCAGACCTTCCCGGCGGCCTCGCTCCGCTGCCCTCGGCCTACCGTCAGATCCTCGCCCTCTTCGAAGACACCGCAGACGGACTGCGCCCCAAGGACGTCTGCATCGCCCTGGACACCGGCACCGAACCCCGGCATGTCGAAGGCGTCCGCGCGAAACTGAAACGCCTGGTCAGCCGCGGCATTCTCACCGAGCCGGAGCCCGGCCTCTTCCGGCTACCGCAACCAACGCCATCCCCGGACTGAGACCCCACGAAAGCTCACAGAACACCCACTTAGACCGTGTCCTACGTGGTGAGGCGGACGTTGATTCGTTCATGGGGCGGGGTACATGGAGTTGGATTGTTCCGGACGGGCTGTGGGAGATCGCAAAGCCACTGATCCCTCCGTCACGGGTGCGGCCGCAGGGCGGCGGAACGCAGGACACGCCTGACGAGACACTGTTCGCGGCCATCATCTACGTCCTGGTCAGCGGCTGCGCCTGGCGCCAACTGCCGCCCTGCTTCGGCATATCGAAGTCGACCGCCCACCGCCGGTTCCTGATCTGGTCGAGAGCCGGCGTCTGGGGCCGCCTGCACGAAGCCGTACTGCACCGCCTCGACGACGCCGGCCTCATCGACGTCACCCGCGTCGTCCTCGACACGGCCCACGTCAGGGCTAAAAAGGGGGCGAACACACAGGTCCGAGCCCCGTGGACCGAGGCAAACCGGGTTCCAAGATGCACGTCCTGTCGGACGCGAACGGACTGCCCCTTCTCGTCGGCATCTCAGTCGGCAACACCCACGACAGCGAAGGGCTGAAGCCCATGATCGAGGGTCACCAAACGAGACACGACCCCTGCAACGGCCGGTACTTCAAGCCCCAGCGTCTACACGCAGACAAAGCTTACGACCGTGCCGACCTGCGCAGATGGCTCCGATGGAAACGCATAGGCGTGCGCATCGCCCGCAAAGGCATCGAGTCCAGCGAACGATTAGGGCGGCGCAGGTGGGTGATCGAGCGCACCATGTCGTGGCTGTCCGGCTACCGCAGACTCAGCCCCCGCTACGAGCGAAATCCCCGTAACTACCTGGCCTTCCTCGGGCTCGCCGCAGCCATCTGCTGCTACAAGCGGCTCGTCCGCCTCACCACGTAGGACACGGTCTTACTCGTATCGCACGGCAGGACGTCTAGGACCGGCTTCGTCACGGACGGGGGCAGCGGCTGTGACGGCAGCGACGGCGAGGACGGCTTCTTCGGCGGACCAGCATGCTGACGCGCTGAGAACCATCTTTGAATCTTTGATCGATCGCTGCCCCAAAGGCGGTGACTTTGGCGAGGGCGCGTCGTTGCGGTGACGTCGGCGACCAGGTCGCGGTGCGGGAGCTTCAGGAGCCGCGTGAGGGTGAAGGCGAAGCCGATCGGCGTACGGGCGAGGGCCTGGTACCAGGCTGCCGCGATGAGCATGCGGGCCAGGACCTCCTCTTCGTCTTGGCCGCGATCGACCGGCAGCTCCCGGTTGTCGAGGTCCAGGCGCCGCACCGTCTCGGTGAGGCGCACCGCGAGCTCGGTGCCGACCGTTCGCATCCGCAGACCCGCCCCGCGGCCGCCGATCCCGTGGTGACCTTGATGTCGATCCCGCCATCCCCGCCGCGCCCGTTGACGACCTCGACCGCCGCGGTGGCGTCGCAGCCTGCTGGTAGGGCTCGGGGGCTGCCTCGCGGGTGATCACCGGCACGATGACGGCGGGGGCGTACCTCCCGCCGGCTGCCGGGGAGGTGCCGTGACTGCGTCCGCGTTCGGCTACGCGTAGCGCATCTGTTGGGCCATGTAGTTGAAGGATTTCTCGACGCGGGTGACTGCCTGGTCGAGCCGTTGGCGGCTGCCGTCGAGGAGGCCTTCGCGGAGTACGGGGATGTTGTCGCCGTACTGGTCGATCTGCTTCTTCAGCCAGGCGGCGGGGGCGGGGTCGAAGGTGCCGAGGTAGCCGGTCGGGCTGATGTGCGGCAGGCTGAAGGCCAGATCGGCATCGTCCTCGACGAGCACGCGCAAATACTCGAAGCGTTCCCACGCCTCGCCGTAGGCGGTCTCGCTGAGGGCGAGGTGCTGGGTGAAGACGGGGCGCAGCTGGTCGTGAACGCGCTTGGAGGAGCCGTTGACGTTGAGGGTCTCCCACGGGCTCAGGAGGGCGGCCGCGGCGTAGGTCTTCCCGTTGATCCGCTGCTCGACTCGGGGCTCGGTGAGAACGTGGGCGAGAGTGTCCCAGCGCTCGTTGGCCAGTGCGGCGATACCCGCCGCGTAGATCATCATGGTGGCGGGGGCCCTGACGAGTTTCATCAGGCCGAGGTCGCCGCCGGGATCGTGGAGTGCGCCGAGCTGTTCGATGTCGCGCAGCCACCAGCGGTCGGTCGTGTTGTTCCCCCAGTAGGCGGTGACGGCGACCAGGGTGAGCAGGAGTTCCATCTCGGTTTCCAGGGTGTTGAGCCGTCGGCCGTGCTCGGCATCGGTCTCGGCGCGGTTCCCGACGTTCCACGGGCCGGTGGTGCGCAGGGGGAGGGCGGCGATGCGGTCGATCTCGCGGCGGAGGGTGTCGTGCAGGGTGATGCCCTGGCTGAAGCCGTCCAGGGCGCGCTTGGCGGCGGCCACGGCGATGTCGATGCTCGCGGGGTGCCGGCGCTTGGTGTCGGTGACCGCGTCGGCTGCGTCGGCGGTCCGGGTGAAGAAGGTGTCGGCGTCGGCCTGGACGTAGGTGAAGGCGCGGTGGGTGAGAAGTTTCTGGGCGGTCTCCGACAGCGGCCTGGGGTCGGTCCAGTAGGAGGCGAAGTAGCGGGTGGTGCTTCGGGCGATGGCGTTGCGCAGGGCGGGGTCCCAGGTGCTGGACCAGCCGGAGATGATCAGCCCGTAGTCGGTGAAGACGCGGTCGAGCAGGCGGTCGATGTCCTCGGCGTAGCGGTCGAGTTCCTCGGGGGTGTTGAGCATGCTCGTCGGGGTGAGGTAGTCGCCGTGGACATGGACGACGAGGCACCTGATGGTGTGCAGCGGGGCGAGGCCGGCGGCGTCGGCCGCGTCGGCGACGACGACGGGCTCGATGTTGACCTCACGCAGCGCGGTCTCAACAAGCCGGTCGAAGTTCGTCGTCAGCACGATGCGGACGTGTCCCGCGGCAACCAGACGGGCGATCTCGCGGTGCGCGGCGGTGGGCTGTTTGAGGCCGTCCTCCCGCTCCTGCTCGTCGGGCTCGAAGTAGGAGCGCAGCAGCGCCTGCCGCTCGAACGGGGTGCTCGTGAGCGCCGCCAGGAGATCGTCGTAGGTAGCCGAGTGGCTGAAGCGCTCCTGGTACCAGGCGTGGGGGTCCCCGATCCCGGTGGAGCCCTCGGTGGCCGCCAGGCGCGCGATGAGATCCTCTTGGACGTCCCACGCCGACGGCATGCCCGCAGCGATCGAGGCGCCGGCCCCGAGCAGGACCGCGTACGCGCCGGGGGTGTCGCGCATGGTGAACGCGAGCTTGACGTAGGGCTCCACAACTGGCCTCCGGGTGCGACGGCATGACCGGGTGTCGGTCGCACGGGGCGGCCTCTCCGCATCCAATCTTACCGTCAGTTTGACGAGAATGGGAATCGGAGAGAAAGGGACCTTCTGGATCGTCGGACGCTGTGGAGTCAGTAGCCGCCGATGAGCCGGACATCCCGGCCAATACCCGCACTACGATGCGCGGATGAGCGAGCTGGTGTCGGCCACGTGCACGCTGCTCGCGCGGTACGGCATGGCCGCCGCCACCGTCGACATGAACCCGGCACTCCCGTCCTCCCGGCTCTCCGTCGTACGGTTCCACGGGCGCAGCGAGTCCTGGAGGCCCGGGAACAAGGAGGAGCGGTTCCGGTACTCGTACGACCGGGACGAGCTCACCGAATGGTGCTGCCACGGCTGCACGCCCTCGCCGAGCGGGCCGAGCGCGTCCACGTCCTGTTCGACAACTGCTGTGGGGACGCTGCCGTACGCGCCGCCGAGACCATGACCCGGCTGCTCCCCGGCAGGCCGGCGAGTGCCACTACAAGGGTCAGAGACAACGACGAACTCCCTTGACCGCTCCGGTCACGTCCGGTCCAGCGCCGAGAAGATGGCGAGGCACAGGGTGAGGCTGGCGGCGAACGCGATGCCGCAGCGGGACAGGGCCGACGGCACGGCGGCTCCCTCCCAGCGGGCGAGGGCGAAGGCGATCGCCGCAGCGACGACGGAGAAGAGGACGGCCACCGCCAGCGCGAGGAGCAGGAACGCCGGGAGGGTGTGTTTCATGAAGGCACCGCCTGGGTCGTGTGGTGTCGATGACGAATTACGACGATCCCTGCGCGGAATCGCAGGTGGGGCGGTTGGATGATTCTCCGGTAACAACAGAGGGTTGTCCGGCGAACAAACCATGGGGGAGAACGAGTGGCCGGCGAGAGGAAGCGAGCGGGGCGCCCGTGGGGACCGGCCCGGGGCTCGTGCGTCGAGATCAATCAGCTGGTCGCGGTGGTGCGCTCCTGGCTCGATGAATCAGCGGTGTCTGTACGGGAGCTGCACGCACGGCTCACTCCCGAGCACTTCATCGCCGGCGCCGTGCCCGAGTTACGCCGGTTGCGCGACCGGCTGTCCGGTGAGTCGCTGGCGTGGGATCTCGTCGAGGCCGTGGCCGACGTGTGTTTTCCCCACGAACAGGCCGGCCTCTCCCGGCAGCGCCTCGAGGAGGCGAGGATGCTGTGGGATCGGGCGGGCACGAACCCCACAGCGATCACGGAGGCGCAGGAGCTGGTGCCTGCCCGGGAGTTGCTGGAGGCCAAGGACCGCATCATCGAGGTTCTCCAGGAGATGCAGCGCGCCCGGCAGGCCTACGAGGCTGGCGAGCACGGGCGGCAACAGGCCCTGTCAATCGCCACGTTGCTGTTCGTCATGCTCGGACAGGCCCAGGCGAAGGTCGCCGAATTGAGGCGTCGGCTTGACGCGCTGGAGTCGGTGGCGGTCCACCTCCCTGGCGGTCAAGGGGTGGTGGAGCTTCTCTTCCGAGCGCAACGGCAGGAGACGGAACTAAGTGAACAGCTGATTCGCGCCGAGCGGGAGCGGGATATCGCCCAGCAGGTCGCCGACCACGCGGCACGCCGTATCGATGAACTGGAGGCCGAACTAGCCCAGTTGCGGCACCGAATGGGGGAGGACGGGCCATCCCGGACGCAGGAGCCAGCCCCGCTGCTGTCCCGGCCCGATCTGCACGCACTCAGCCCGGACGACGCTGCGCTCAACGACGTGGACCGTGCGCTGGAGAAGGCGCGCGCCGTCCTCGACCAGGAGCACGAAGCCGTTCAGCAGGCCGCCGACGAGGTGGGTTACTGGTCGTCCTCAAGTCCCCCTGCTTCTCCGGCGCAAGCCAGCGTCTTAGCGCCCGGACACATTCGGCAGAACCCAGGGGGACAACCCTTCGGGTCGTCCGGAACAACCCCGAACAACCCGCCGACCAGCCAGGACACAACCTTCCCCGCGCTCGAATCCCCACGGCCTCCGGCCGCCGACCCCCAGGGCGACATCTCCGAGGCCGCCCGGCGGATCACCTGGGGAAGGGACCCGGAGGACATCGTGACGCGGCTGCGCCGGGCCGCCGTCCCCACCGTCGCTGACGCGGTCATGGTCTACCTGCGGGACCCGCTCCCGGTGGACGACGAAGAACACGCGGGCCCGCTGGTGCTCCGGCTGCAACAAGTGCAGCCGCTCCATGCCGGAGGGGGTGCCGCGCAGTGCGAGGTACGCCCCGACAGCGCGCTCTTCGAAGTACTGAACGGGGCACTGCCGGTCACCACCGACTCGCCGGTCGGTGACACCGCACTGCTGGAACTGCTCGGCGAGGGGCATAAGGCACCTGGCGGAGGCCACACCGTTCTTGTGCCCCTGCACGGTCGCAGGCGGATCATCGGCACGGCGGTCCTCCTGCGGCACCCCACCGAGCAGCCCTTCCAGGACGCCGATCTGTCGGTTGCTGCCGAGTTCGCCACCGGCAGCGCGCTCGCCATCGACAAGATTCACAGTCTGCGGGCCGCGGTCCAGGGTCTCCATCTCGCCCACAATCTCGCGGACACCCTGAAGGTCGTCGCCCACGGAGTTGTGGCCGGTCTCGGGTACGAGCTGGCATCCGTCAACCTCGTCCGCCCGGACGGCGATCTCGTGGTCGCCTCTTTCGCGGGCAACCCCGCCGCCGAGGCACAGATCACTGGCCGGGTCGGCTCCCGTGACTCCTGGGAGCGCCGGCTGAGCATGGGTGAGAACTGGGGAGACCTGGTCTTCATCCCGCACACCGAGGGCTGGGTCCTCGACGACGACGACGTACCGCAGTGGTACACCGACGGCCCCGTACCCCGCTTCGAGGACGAGTGGCACCCCTCCGACCGCCTCTTCGCGCCGATGTACACCCGGAGCGCTCCCGGCGCCGCCCACCGTGAGCTGCTCGGTGTGATTTCCGTGGACCAACCCCTCACCCGCCGTCGTCCCCGGCCGGACGAGCGCCGGGATTTGGAGGAGTACGCCTTCCAGGCCGCCATCGCGATCAGCAACGCGCGGCTACGCTCGAATATGCAGCGGGCACTGGTCAGGCTCGAAAGGGAGCAGCAGGCGCTGCGGGCCAGCGAGGAATCCTTCCGGCAGGCCTTCGAGTACGGGCCCAACGGTATGGCCATCGCCGAGATGGACGGCGGCCGCCACGGCAGCATCCTCCGGACGAACGACGCACTGTGCCGCATGCTCGGCCGCCCCGCCTCTGCCATGCGCCGCTATTCGTTCTCTGATTTCGTCCACCCCGAGGACATGGCCATCCTGCTCCGCACCAGCGCCGAGGGCGGGCGCGCGGAACTACGCCTCGGGCGCCGCGACGGGACGTATCTGTGGGTCTCGCTGCGCAACAGCGTGGTCGCGGACGCCGCCGATGGCCCCCGCTTCTTGCTCATTCACGTCGAGGAGATAGAGGACCGCAAGCGCCGCGAGCTCCGGCTCGCCCACCGCGCCTCCCACGACTCCCTCACCGGCCTGCCGAACTCCGCCGAGTTGCACGCCCGTATTGACGCCAGGCTCTGCGCATACCGGGGCCACGGGTCCGACACTGCTGCGGAGCGGGTCGACGACCCCCACCTCCGCCACGCCGACCAGGCCGCGTCCCCCCACATCCACGTATTGGCCCCTGTGGGCGACGACAACACCCATGGCCTGGCCGTGGTGTTCCTCGCCCTCCGCGACTTCAAGGCGATCAACACCCGCTTCGGGCACGACGCGGGGGACAGAGTCCTCGTCGAGGTCGCCCGGCGGCTCAGTAAGGCCGTACGCGACGGCGACACGGTCGCCCGGTATGGCGGTGACGAGTTCGTCGTCCTCGCCGACGGCTTCGGTCCCGCCGATGCGCACAGCGCCGCGGTGTGGATGCAGTCCCAGATCCACCTGCCGATCCCCCTGGGCAACCAGACCGTGCAGATGCGCGCAGGTGTCGGTATCGCATGGGCCCAGTGCGGGACCGCTCCAAGTGACATCCTGCGGGCGGCCCGCGGGTTCGCGTCGTGAGCGTAGACCTTCAAGGACCGGTGCGCTGGACGGAAACGGCGTTGTGCGGCGGGCTGAGTCTTGTAGTTCTGCGGTCGAACTTCGGTGGCCGGCTGCCACACGAGCCGCGTTTCTTGAGGACGGGATGGTGCGGCGGATCCCGCGCGCCCCGCTCCTCGGTACGCGATCGTGGCACGGCAACGGCGGAGTGAAGCGGTGAGCGGCAGTTGCGGCCCAGGGCGGTGGGGATGGCGTATATCGCCGTGCTGTTGGAGTGAACTGGGACGACGGTGCCGTTCCCCGGGCGCCGGGACCTCAGTTGGGCGTGTGGTCAACAGGAAGCCGAAGTCTACGGCCGTTCATGAGTGCAACGCGCACGGGGTGGTGCCGAAACCGATGGTGTTCCGGGACAAGCCAGCCGTGATCGGGGGCCGGATGTACCCGCCCACTGCACGGATGCGCGTGGAGGACGAGGACACCGTCTTTGATCTGATCGCGTCGCTGTATGCCGTGGTCCATGAGGAGGTCACCGGGCCGTGTGCCGACATCCTGACGGTGATCTGTCATGCGTGGCTGCAGCAGAGCCCCGTCGGATTCCCGTTGCTGGAGGACGTACCGGCCAGTTTCTCTGCTCTGCGGGAGCGGGCCGCCCGTCTCTTTGCGAACGGCGTGTACGAGCGGGACGAGCACGGCGGATACGTCGCCGCGCACAGCCATCATGCCCATGGAGGTCCCGGTCCCGGTCCTGGGCATCGGCATGATCACGCGCCTCGTTCCGCGACGGTGCCACCGGTATTCCGCGGTCTGGCTTACCAGCCCGCCGCGGAGCAGGCGACCATCTGGTGAGCGCACCGATGGCGCGCCAGTGAGAGTTCCCGCATCATCTCTGTCACTCGATCGCGTCCGGGCGGCCGTGCGCTGCTCGGATCCGGGCTACGAAGGGTCCGGCTGACACTCGGGCGGAGTGCCAGCCGTCCAGCTGCCGGTCCAGCGATCCGCGCGTCCTGGAACGCAGCGGCGCCTTGGTACACGACGGGCGCAACTGGAACACCTGCCGCTGACCCGCTAGAGGGCCGTCCCGAACCGCGGCACCTCGCCGGGCTCCATGTCGGTGCGGATACGTGTGAGCCGTGTCGGGTGGCGCCAGCGCCCGGCGCTGTCCCGGGCAACGTCCACGGCGACTTCGGCGATGACCTCGGGCACGACCAGGAGCACCGACAAGTGCTCCCGGGAGCCCCACTCGGCGGATTCTCTGTCAAGTTCAGCATGTTGGCGCGCAATGGCCCACCCGTCAGCTCAACCGATGACCGGGCTGCAGCGTTCGACGGAACCCGGTCTCTCGCCGAGCGGCCGAAGACGCGTACGAGCACGCGTGGGAAATGAGGGCGCCTTACGAGCACTACAAGCCAGGCGGCAGCCTGCTCGGGGTCAGTCGTGGTCGGGCACAGCGACCACGGCGCCGCCAGGGCGTGCTCGCGGAACAGTTCCTCCAGCGCGATCAGACGCTCAGCGAGCGGACGGCTGGTCAGATCCCGTCCGTGCAGACGCAGGACATCGAACGCCACCAGGTGCGCCGGCCACTTCTCCGCCGCCCGGGCCGCACCCGCGCCGCGGCGGTGCATGCGCTGCTGGAGACGCTCGAACGCCAGCCGACCCGCCTCCCACACCACCAGTTCGCAGTCGACGGCCGTGTCGACGGGCAGCTGCTCCACCGCGTGCGCGATCTCCGGGAACGGGGCGGCCAGGTCCCGGCCGTTACGGCTCCGTACGGCGATATGGCCGTCGGCCCACCGCCCCGCGAGGGCGCGATAGCCATCCCACTTGACCTGTGCCGCGCACCCGGAAGGCAAAGCCGGATCGTTGACCGGTACGGCGCGCATCGGTTCGGCCAGAGACCAGTCGGGCGTAGGCGAGGACATGGTCAACGACTTCCACCGTCATGAGCATCTTTGGCACAGGCCCCCCGGACGGCTGCACAGATGGCGTGGAGGGCGCTGCCCGCTTCGTCGGATTCGGCAAATCGGCGCGCCATGTCCGCAGTGCAGGTTGAATGCCGCGCATGGACCTTGTTGAGGGCAGCCTCGCGGCTGCTGCCGCGCTCTTCACGGGCTGGGCTGCGTACAGCGCCATGGACGCCGCGAAGACAGCTAAGAAGGCTGCCGAGTCGTCAGACCACAACGGGCAGACGGCGAATCGGACGGCCGAACTGGCTGCTCAGACTGCCGAGTCGGTGGCCCAGATCGAGCGGGACCGCTGGCACCGCGAACTGACCCCCCGCCTCCGAGTACGCGTTGACCTTTCCGAGCCCAATCACGTGCTCGTTCTGCGATTCGAGGGACCAGGGGAGCTGGGACGCCTTCAGGTCCGCCTGAGCATCCGCGACGACCGCGACCACTCCGATGACCCGGTCCTTGGCGCGGACCCCGAGGAACAGCGAGCCGAGCGCGCCGCAGTGATCTGGGGCCCGCTGAGGTTCCGTCAAGGGGTCGACCGGGCCGACGCAGGAGAGCGAACCGCTGGGCCTTTCCACCTGGAGGCTCACGACGAGCGGAAGGTCACTGTCCAACCCAGCATGCGGCCGCGCTGGTACGAGGGCGCGTCCGGCGAGTTGCGATGGGAAGCCGACTACCGCTACCAGCGTCCCCTGCGGTTGTGGGCCGACTGCGAAGCTGAAGGGCATAAGCCGTGGCGCCTGCCCTTCGAAGTGTCCACCACGAGCGGCGCGTGGGCTGTGCCCTACGCCGACACGGCCTGAGCACGTGCGGGCTGGGGACGTGTCGCTGGTCGCAGAGGGGCGTTCTGCCAGACGGGACGTACTACCAGATTTCCCGTCCCGCCGCGGTCTAGCAGCCTGGTCGGCCGCCCCGTGAGCCCATCCCCAGCGAGACCGCGGCTCTTGAAGCGACTGCCGCCGCCGACCTGCGGGCGGCGAACTGGCTTCGTTCCTGCCTGGCCCGGCGACCGGGAACTGGATCACAGGAGATCTGGCCGACGCTGTCGAGGAGGCCACGAGCAGCCTGGACCCGGCGGACTGCGATGAGCCCGACCGATGGGGAGAGGCCGGCGTCCCGGAAGTTCTGGCGATCACAGGCTGCGTGCTCGGCATCCCGAAGATCGTCGCCAGCGATCCCGTCGCCGCTGTCCAGAAGGAGCTGGCGGCAATGTACGTAATTCTCGACAGCGCGCATCTGCCTCAGGTTGGGCCAGGAGCTGTATAGGTGATGCCGATGTCCCCGGCGGACGTCGCGGCCAGGGCCACCACCTTCCAGATCGCCTCGGGAACATCGTCCCGGGGCCCGTCCCAGGAGTCATTGAGGAGATCCACGGTCAACCCCACGTTCTTGCCGTCCGGTCCCGTCGCTGAAAACTTGACCTCCTGCGCTGCCCACGGGTTGTCGTGGACGCCGACGAACTGCACCACGGCGCGGTACGGCTCGAAGTCCTCTCCGTCCCGGATGAGGGTGAGGCTGCCCGGCCGGAGATCCAGGCCGACGTGGACATGGGTGTCTTCCTGCACGACGGCGGGTTCGCCGGTGGCGCTCAGTTCCACACTGCTCTCCAAAGGTGGGGTGAGGTGTGCGTTCGGCGGCTCAGCATGGCAGTTGGTTGTCTGTCGGGAGAGGGTGCCTCAGCAACCGGTCCGTTCCCGTACACCCGCGGTGTGCTGCCCTTCAGGATTCGCGGATGCTCGGGAACGATTGCATGGGAGGCGAAGGATGCCCAGGGCCGGGCAAGAGCCCCATCACTGGCGGTTGCGCACGCCGATCTGCACGCCGCCCAGAGCCGTTACTGCCGTGCCGATGGCGCCGACGGTGGCTGCGGCCTCGGTGTTGTGGGTCAGGGACAGGACCACGATCCCGATGATGGAGACGAGTCCGGTCAGGGCGGTCAGCCGCGTGAGCCATGCGGAGCTGGGCGGCGGGGTCTCGCCTGGGGTACGTTCGTGAAGCGTCATCCGGTTGGTCTCCTAACAGCGGACAAGCCGTTGACGACACGAGAGGGAGATCCCCGCGTGGCCAGGCCCGCCAAAGCACGGACCGCGCAGGGGTCTCCCTTCGTCATGCCTCCGAAGGGGTTTTCGGTAGCGACAACCGTACTGGTGGGGACTTACACCGGACACGACCTGTATTCGGGCTAATCGGACTATCGCGACGCCCGGAAACGTGGATTTCGGCGTTCAGGTAGCGTGTTGCTCAACCTCTTGCCTACGTCCGGCGCTTTTCCAAAAACCGCTGGTCAGGGGCATTTGGGCCTGTCGCAGAGGAGCAGGACCGTGTGCTCCGAATCACACTTCGTGAGTCCATGCGGCGTGTCGCTGTAGCCGTCGGCCTCGCAGTCGTGGTCGCGTTCATCTGCGGCGAAGAAGTCGACCAGCATGCAGTTCACGTACGCGTGGACCTCGTATTCCTTGTTGAAGACAGGTCGTCGTCCTTGAGGTAAGCGCCGTCGGTCATCCGGATCTTGTCCTGCTCCTTCTCCATGGGCAGCAGGTTGCCGTCCCCGATGACGAACATCGTCGAAAGCGGTACTGAACACGTGCCCATCGGCGCAACAGACAACGGCGCACTGATGGTGGAAACAGCGCCCGTCCCCGGCTCTCGGGGGTAGGCGCTGCGTTCTACGGCTCATCGCCCCCCCCGGGGGGGGGCTTGACCGGCCTAGTGGTTGACCTTCTTCAGGCAGGTCTGGGGGACCTGTCCGCCTCGGACGATCTGCCACAGGTGTCCGTCGCGGCCGCACTTGTGGTAGGCGGGTCCGCTCTCGGTTCTGGCGATGGCGGTGACGCAGGAGGTCACGCGGTCGCCCTCCGCTCGCCGGGCGCCGTACGGCCACCGTCTTGCCCGTGACCTCCCACTGCGTGGTGCACGGTGCGGCGGTCGTCTTCTGCGGGGGTGCGGCGGCGGCCTGTGGAGCAACGGCGAGGCCGGCGAGGATGGCCGTGATCGCGGTCATGGTCATGAATCGGTTCATAATCGTGCAAACTGTCGTGATCTCCTGGCCCGTCACGGCCTGCGATCCAAGATCACTCCGTTGTGGGGTGCCTCGTACAAGAGGGCGCACCGCGGGGCCGGGTGCAGCGGCGGCCGACCAGGAGCCCGACCATCGACGTCCCTGTCGAGGCGATCGCATACCCGGCGGGCGCTCCCGCGTGCGCAACGGGTGGGCCGGTCATAGCCTGCTGTAGGATCTCGCGGCTCGTGTCACAGAGCATTGCGCTGACGAGCAGGTTCCTGATCTGTCTCAAGATATTGGCCTACGCCTCTGTCTCACCTCCCATGACATTTCCTCGGGGGGCGACACAAGCGTGCTGGATGATGGGGCGGTGCAGCTCCCCTACGTCTACCGCGTCACCAAGTACGACCCTGCCGACCGTGACGAACACGGGCATTACACGGGCAGTGAGGACACCGTCAGCGATCACGGCGAGGTCGAGGCGTCTTATCTTCAGGCGGTCGCGGCCTTCGCCGGGGACAGCGGCGTCGATCACCTGGCCGTACGTGAACCACAGGTCCCGTCCTTGGCGCACTTCGGTGTGGAGCCTCCGGTGGACGGCTTTGGGTTGGACGGGCTCTTCCCTGGCGGCCTTACCGGTTTTCACGACGGGGCAGAAGTACCGCTCGATATCGGGCTGCAGCTGGTGCGAGCCATGTTGCGCGAATACGGAGCCTGGTGTCGGCTGGAGGCGGAAGGCGCGTTCGCGGTCCATGTGGGATGGGACCAGTACCTCTACATCAGCAGCAGTCGGCCTTGCGAGGAAGCGTTGGCCCACACCCGGGAGCTCGGACTCTTCCCAGAACGCCTGGACGCCTCCCCGTACGCCTTCGAGGCCGAGGAGGAAGAGCAGGTCATCCAGCGTCCCGGCGATGACGACTTCTGGGCCGACCTGTACTGGGCAGTCGTCACCGGCCAAGCAGGAATTCTGGAAGAGACGTATCTCGAAGGTGCCTCACGATGGCACCACCTCACCAGCGACACCATCGACCCCGTTCGCGCTGGACTGGCTCCCCGGGCCCGTCTCGCCGTCTGGCCGCCCCTGTCCACCAACATCGACGCCGTCCTGAGAGCCCTGCCCGCTGATGGCCTCGTCGAAGGCGTGTGGCAGGACGACGACGGCAACATCCGCAGCGCCATCGCCGAAGAGGACGAGTTCCCCGAACTGGCCGCCCGGATATCCCGTGCTCATGCCGCCGCGTTCCTGTCTGTATATGCGGGTGAATCTGTGCCTCTGTGCACTGCTGTCATGCCCGACAACGACGGAGTCCTACGGGCTCGTTGGCGAACCGAGCCGACGCCGGGCGACCGCGACTGGGCACTTCGTCAGCCTCCAGGGTGAGCGCTTCGACCTGCGGGTCTCAGATTGGTGGCCGCCCGGCCATCGAGTGGCCATCGGTCGTGAGATTCGGCCACGGAATCTGAGATCCCACACCTGCTGGTGCTCGGGGTTTGTGCGGAGGTCAGTCATGCCCCGAACCATCTGGTCAGGTGCCATCAGCTTCGGTCTGGTGACCGTTCCTGTGCATGTTCAGTCCGCGACGGAAGATCACAGCATCCGCTTCCACCAGTACCACCTGGAGGACATGGGCCGGGTACGGGTGAAGAAGGTGTGCGAGCTGGAGGACCGTGAGGTCAGCCAGTCTGAGATCGGCAAGGGCTACGAGTACGCACAAGACCAAGAAGTCGTCCCGATCACCGATGAGGAGCTGCGTGAGCTTCCGCTGCCGACCGCGAAGGCCATCGAGATCGAGGCGTTCGTGCCGCTCGACAGCATCGACCCGATCCGCATCGCGGAGGGCTACTACCTGGCGCCGGACGGGCAGGTCGCGGCGAAGCCGTACCGGCTGCTGGTGCAGGCGCTCGGCCGGTCGTCGAAGGTGGCCGTCGCGAAGTACGCCTGGTCGGGCCGCGAGCGGCTGGGCCTGCTGCGGGTCCGGGACGATGTGATCGTGCTGCATGCGATGCGCTGGCCGGATGAGGTCCGCAGCCCGGCTGAGCTGCTGCCGCCGCCCACGGAGGTGTCCGACGACGAGATCGAGGGTGCGCTGGCGCTGATGGAGTCGATGAGCCGCGACGACCTCGAAGGCCCAGAGTTTGCGGACGCCTACACCGACGCCATGGCGAAGATCATCGAAGCGAAGCGCGAGGAGAAACCCCTTCCCGAGGCCCCGGAGTCGGGGAAGCCGGGCAAGGTACTGGACCTGATGGCTGCCCTGACGGAGTCCGTGCAGAAGGCCAAGGCCTCCCGCGGCGAGGCGGGCGACGCCGACGTCCACGATCTGACCCAGGCCAAGAAGACCACCAGGAAGAAGACCGCCGCGAAGAAGACGGCAGCCACGAAGAGCACGGCGAAGAAGACGGCAGCGAAGACCGCGAAGAAGACGACCGCCCGTAAGACTGCGAAGAAGAGCGCCGGCCGCAAGCCGCGCAGCGCCTGATCCCGGCGTGCCGTCCCTCGGTAGCGAGGGCGGGAATGTCTGCCCGGCCGGGCAGGTTGTGAGGGACGTGGTTGTGAAGGGGACAGTGTCCCCGGGCCTCACCTATTGCCTGCAGGGACGATCGTTCGGCTGAAGCCCTGCAGTGCCTTTCGCCGCGTAGGCGACCGCCCTTCACCTCCACACTCTGCGTACGCGGCCCCGAGCGCTCCACTGCCCGGGGCCGCGGTGCGGCTGTGGGTGCGCCGCCATCGCGAGGGACATCAGCCGTGGACGGTCACCTACAACGTGACCGTTCCCGACCCGCGGTGATCGCTTCCCTCGTACTGCATGGCTGGGGGAGCGAACCGGCCCTTGGGTGCGGGGCCTGCCCGTGCGAGGTCTCAGCCCGGAAGCCCGTCGACGCCATCATGAGCCCACTGGCAGTCCCACTTGGTGCCGTAGAGCTCGTCTGCCCACCTCTCGACATTTGCGTGTGTCGCTGAGTCGTTCTGGAGTCGGCCCTCGTACGCCGCGACTGCGCCAGCAGGGTCGTATCCACCGTTGATGTCTTCTTCAAGCGCAGTCGCCGAGTCATGGTAGCGAGACAGCGTTCCGGCATAAGCCTTGAGTGTTCCCACGTAGTCGGAGCAGTCTCCTTCTTCGGCCCCCTGGAGCCCTGACGAGCAACCCGCTGCTGCCAACATCAACAGGGCGACAGCCACTGTCCTCGTACGTCTCAATTCCTGCCCCCTGGCTAGCGATGGCGGATGGTGCCCCTGATTGTGCGGCTCAGGGGTGTGGCCTTGTAGGGCCCTTCGGTGTTTACGCTGAGCACGGCCGTCTCGGTGGTTTCCCCCCCGTGCCACCGGGACGGCTTTGGCGTTTGCCGAGGCCGTCCGGAGAGTGTCTCAGCGCGTGCTGTCGCCGGGGGCGAGCAGACGGCGGGCACCGCTTCTCCCTTGCCACAGATAACAGGGTCGCTTCGCACACGGCCCCGCGGAGTCGCCGCAGGTCGTGATCGGCGATGCCGCAGATGATAGGGCGTTATCTGCGGGAAGACTTCAGAACACCGAACGCTCGCGAGAGCCTGCCTGCATCACGTTGACCTCCACCTGCTCTCTCGGGGCTCACCCGCGGTCGCCGTCTCCTGAGCGCGCCGCCTTCCGGCGGGCGCGATATGCCTTCTGACGGCACGCGTTGGAGCAGTACTCGCGCGGTCGCCGAGCGCTCTTGGGACGCTCGAAGACCACGCGACACTGTCGGCAGTGGGGCGCGAACCGTTCCTCGATCTTCCATTCGCGGATCAGGGCCCGCAATTCCTCGTCGATGACAAGGGAGTTTCCATCGTCCGTGTACCAGAGTTCCCGGGCGCTGCTGTGGTTCCTCGGCAGGCGTGCTTGAAACAGCGCAGTCTGAGACTTGAAATGGGCGAGCCACTCGTTGATCCCTCCCAGCCCCCGAGCCAGGTCTGCACGGTTCGCGCCATACAGCGCGTAGGCGAGGAGTAGGACCGCCGTCTCGTGGTCGAGAGAGCGGAGGAGGTAAGTCAGCGAGGCGGTGCGCTCCACGCGGGGCCGGTGTTGCCCGCTGGCTCGGGGCCGCCGACTCATCCCTCGTGCCCTGACCTGGCAGACCGCAGCGCGGTCTCGCTCCGCACGACGACCACGGTCGGCACTGCAGCGGGTTCCTGCTCCACAACCGGGGGCGTCTGGAGGGCCAGTGGCGCCGAGGGCTTGCCCCAGGGCAGCAGGCCGCAGAGCGCGGAAATGACGTGACTGAGCCCAAGCAGAACCTGCGGTAGGTCGGCGGACGGGGTCCGTCGCGCAATCAGCCAGGCCATGCAGACCACCATGCCGAGCAGGGCCACGAGGAGCAACGCGGCCAGCACTGCCAGCCAGATGGGCATGCCCAGCAGGGCGGCGGACGGGGTGGGCAACGGTACCTCCAGGTACGAAAAAAGCCCCTGGGGTCACCCAGGGGCTGGTCGAAGAAACAAAAAAGGCCCGTCTTCGCCACTGGAAGAAGAGCCTCAGCATGTGAGGGCACACGCGTGTTGCCCTCAATCTCATCTTGTCAGAGTCGCCGCAACAGGGTCAACCCCCGGAAAACCGCAGGGCAGTTGTGATCCGGCTGCATGGGTGGGGTTCCTTCGAATTTCGTAACGCACCTGTCCTCGGCGTGGGTGGGCAGCTACGCGGTCGCGGTGACCCGTGGAATCGGTGTCCCGCCCTACGGCGACGGCGTCGCCGTGCTTCCACTGACCTGGCAAGCACCCCGGTGGGGCGCACCGCGCGGCGAGCAGCTCTTGGATGGCGAAGGCGGTCGTGTCATCGGCGGCCGCGATCTCCACCACGGCCAGGCCCGGTAGCGCCGTATGTGCCTGGTTGATGTACGGCATGACGCGCTGGCGCGTACGGGCGTTCTCGATCAGCGGTGCGTTGACGTGGTCGGCCTCATGGTCGGGGCGCGCCACCCGTGGTCTGCCCCGACCATGAGGCCGACCACGGGTGGGTGTGGAGGTGCGGGGCTAGGGCTGCCTAGGTGTCGTTGTCCTGGCGGATGTCGAGGTAACAGGTCAGCCGCACGCCGGGTTCGCCGGGTTCCCGGTAGGGGTTGGTCACTGACGTCGCCCACCGTCCGGCGAGCGTGGCCTGGACGGCGAGTGCGGTCGCCGTGTCCGCGGCCGCGATTTCCACCATGGCGAGCCCGGGCTCTTTCAGGTGCTGCTTCTTGATCTGCCTCATGCCCGGTACGACGGGTTGGCGCCGGCCAGGGTTCTGCTCGCGGGGTGTCTTCACCCGACCGGGTGGCCCGTGTACATCGGCAGGCCTCGGACAGGGCGCGCCGCACGGAGAGCAGGCTCGGAGCGCGATAGCTGTCGGCGCATGGCTGTCGAACGCGACGATGTCAGTGGGTGTTCTGCGAGTCGTCGTGTCTGGTTGTCCGGTTTGAGGGGTTGCGGTTGACGGCTTCTGCGGTGTGCTGGAGACGTGGCTGAGCGGCAGCCGTACCCGAGTGATCTGTCGGATGAGGCATGGGAGTTGATCCGGCCGGTCATCACGGCCTGGAAGGGACAGCACCGCTCGGTCAGCGGTCATCAGGGCCGATACGAGATGCGGGAGATCGTGAACGCGATCCTGTATCAGGCCCGGGTCGGCTGCCAGTGGCGTTACCTGCCGCACGACTTCCCGCCGTACACCGCGGTGTACTACTACTTCGGGCTGTGGCGCGATGACGGCACCGACCAGACCATCCACGATCTGCTGCGCTGGCAGGTCCGCGAGTCGAAGGGCCGGCGCGAGGACCCGTCCGCGGTCGTCATGGACTCCCAGACCGTGCACGCCTCGGTCAACGCCCCCAAGGAGACGACCGGGCTGGACCCGGGCAAGAAGAGCCGGGGCCGCAAGCGGGGCATCGCCACCGATGTACTCGGTCTGCTCATCGCCGTGATCGTGGTCGCCGCGAGCGTGCACGACAACGCCGTCGGAATCACGCTGCTGGACAAGGTGGCCGCCGACAACCCCGGCGTGGTGAAGAGCTGGGTCGATGCCGGGTTCAAGAACGCCGTCATCGAGCACGGCAGGTCGCTGGGCATCGACGTCGAGGTGGTATCGCGTGACCCGCAGGCGAAGGGGTTCGCCCCGTCACCGAAGCGGTGGATCGTCGAGCAGACCTTCGGCACACTCATGCTGCACCGCCGCCTGGCCCGCGACTACGAGACCCTGCCCGCCAGTTCCGCGTCCTGGATCCGCTGGTCGATGACCGACGTCATGACCCACCGGCTCACCGCCACGACCACTCCCACCTGGCGGGACCGCCGCCGACCCGCTTCCCCCGGACCGGCATGAACGAGTGAGCGTGAGCATGCAGGAGTTCCTGGAACAGCTCGAGATCCGCGAGGCGGCCGGCCGTGACCTCGCGGACAGACTCCGCACTCAGATCGCCGAGCTCACCACCCAACTCGCGGCCGCCGAAAAGGCGTTGGAGAGACTGAGGATCACCCGGGAGACGATTCTGGAGATCGCACCAGACCTTCCCGGCGGCCTCGCTCCGCTGCCCTCGGCCTACCGTCAGATCCTCGCCCTCTTCGAAGACACCGCAGACGGACTGCGCCCCAAGGACGTCTGCATCGCCCTGGACACCGGCACCGAACCCCGGCATGTCGAAGGCGTCCGCGCGAAACTGAAACGCCTGGTCAGCCGCGGCATTCTCACCGAGCCGGAGCCCGGCCTCTTCCGGCTACCGCAACCAACGCCATCCCCGGACTGAGACCCCACGAAAGCTCACAGAACACCCACTCAGAGCTCTGCGCAACGCCTACAGCAGGACCCTGGACCAAGGGGACGCGCTGTTCGCCACCGAGCCGTTGTCGAAAAGGATTCTGCACGCCGTGGTCGCTGCTTCGGCCGCGGACGCTGACTCATGGGTTGCCAGCCGGGTGGATGACGGCGACGAATTGCGCAAGGAACTGGCGCCCCTGGTGGAGGAACTGCAGAAGCATGATGTCGTTGGCAACAGCCTCCAGGCCGTGCGGAAGTGGGTCGCCGAGCAGATGTTGAGCCTGGGTTCTGCTGCCGTCCTGCACACCACGTGGCCCTGGTGGGTCGGGGCCGCCGGGGCCGGTATGACCGCCTTGCTGACCGTTACCGCCGAAGCAGGCCAGGCGACAGGAAGCATCTTCATTCCTTTGGTGCTGGGCGTGCTGGGTATGGGAGGCGGCGTTGCCGTCCTCGCGCTCAGAGGCACAGCCCATGCCGCGTCGAGGGGAGGTCAGCAGATGTCGAAGGTGACGGACTACCTTTTCCACCGAGCCGGATCCATTGGAGCGGAGCCTGAACGACTGTTTGAGGAACAAGTCCGCCCGGCATTGGCGGCTCTCTTCGAGAAGCACGGCCGAGCCGACGCCGCCTTGGCTGGGCCGGCTCCCGTGGTGCCCAGGCTGCGCAACATGGCTGAGACGAGTCTGGTTCTGGCCATTGGCCTTCTTGTTGTCAGCGCGATCGTTTTCGCGGTCGGGTTCGGGGATGCCTGGCATAAGAACACCTGTGTGCCCAGCGCTGTGCAGTACTGCCCGTAGGAAGGTGCTTCTGGTGTCGGCAGATGCCCTTCGGGATCGCCGCGCTCAGCCGCGGGTGCTGGTGTAGCGCACGGCGGGGCCCCATTTGTCCTGTACGGGTGCCATGCACCACTGGCACATCGGGTTCTCTCAGGCTGATGGTGTGGCGCAGGTCGGTGATGGACGCGTCAGCACAGCTCAGCACCGGTGTCTCTGACGCTATCTGGTGCAACAGGTGTGGCGCCATCACTGAATCGAGCGAAGGGAAGCCGCGAGGAAATTTCCGTGGAACCGTCGTGGTCCTGGCTGCCGGGGCGGCGTGGCAGCCAGACGCGGCTCGTAGGTGTGTCGATGCCTCTGATGTGGACGACGCAGGAGTTGCCGCGTAGCCACCCCGCGACGGCCGACGCCCGCCTCTCACCCTTGGCGCTGACAGCACCCGAAGCCCTACAAGTCGCGAATCGCCTCGTGGAGGTGCCGCTGCTGGCGGTACAGGAAGGCGTCGCTGGTTGTCAGCTCCCACCAGCCTTCGCAAACCTCAGGGCGGCAGTGGTTGCGTGGAGTCTGCAGCGGGACGCTGGCGAGCGGCGAGCCGGCAGCAGTCAGGTGACCTTCCTCGTCGACGGTGACGTCGTGCTGGGTGCCGTCGGAGGTGATGACGGAGTACGGAAACCCAGCGCGGATATCCCGTGTGACTTGCATGCCTGGCTCGACGAAGGCCGTGCGGATGTCGTGGCGGATCGTGTTCCCGCAGTAGACCTCCTGACCGTCGCGGTTGAAGCTGTGGAGAATCTCCCGGCCGGTGCCGTAGGGCGGGGTCTCTTGGGTGAGCCGGCGGATCTCAGCGTCGAGCTGCGGCCGGCTGGGCTGATCGGGGTGGAGCCGGTCGTAGTCGTGCGTGGTGTAGTCGTGCAGCGGAAAGTACTCAAGGTCGTCAGTTCCCCGGACCCGGCGCGCCAAGGTGGGGTCGCATCGGTCGATGAAGGCGAAGGCGTCGAGGAGGGTGTCCATGACGAGCTGGCCACCGACCGCGTCCTTGTATGCCTGGACGGCGCCGGGGTTGTTCTTGGGGTTGTTGCGGATGGCGTCCGGCAGATCGTCGAACGAGAGCCATCGGGGCATGACGCGGTAGCCGAGGCCGACACCGCCGACAACACGGTCCGCCGGGACTTCGATTGTGGCGGGCACGTGGGTGTCGGCGTTGCGCAGGATCAGAAGGCCGCGGACCGCGCGTCCCTGCGGATCGTCTTTCTGGAAGTCGAGGTACCGGGTCTGTTCGGCCGCTGTCTGGCTGAGACAGATGACGTCTCGATCTAGGGTGCGGATGGCAGCGAGCGCCGGGGCGACCTCAAGGGCGATGCGCTCGGTGTCCACCTCCATGCCGTGAACACGGCACAGGGATGTGTCGGTCGTCGCAGCGGCTTCCCAGACGTGGGTGATGTACAGGGCGAGGCCGTGCATCTTCTGTTTGCCCTTGCCATGACGATCCGCGTCGTGGGCGGGGAAAAGGCCGAGTGGATGTGAGGCCATGGAGTGCTCCTACGGGACTCCGCCCGTCGGCGAAGAGATCAACGTACCGCAAGCTCCGCGCGATGCCCCGGTTTTCCCGGATGGGGCGTCAGCAGCGCGCCCAACCCTGGTTGGGTGACGGATGACCCGAAGCCCGGCGACGAAGAGCCGTTGCACCTGGTCCAGTTGAACACCGACGAGGGTTACGAGGCCGTGATCTACGATCCCGGCCCGGAGCACACCGTGGTCGGCACGTGTTCGTGCTGGCAAGGTGCAGACCGAGGGAGTCGTAGCCCTGAGGCCCCCCATTCGGTGATCAGAACTTGAGAGGGTGTGACCGTACGACTCGGATTCGAGGGAGACGGAGCACCCCACCTTGATCATCTTGGACACGAACATCCTGAGGGGCTTCGAGCTGCAGAGTCCCAAGGCCGAACTCCTTCGGGCCATCAAAACAGCGGACGTAGGAGGGGTGTCAGTCCCTTGGGCTGCTCTGGAGGAGCTGGCGGGGCAGCGCGCTCGGACTTACCACCTGGCTCATGAGAAAGCCGAAGCGGCCTTGCGGGCCCTCGCCAAGAGCGCACCGACCGGCAACTCCGGCGTCGTTGCACCCCTGGATCACGATCGGGTCCTTCAGTACTGGAGGCAGAGGTACCTGGAGATCGTCGACGTCATCCCGACGAGCGCAAACGCTCTCGAGCAGGCCACGACACGCGAAGCAGCCGTGCTTCCGCCATGCAAAGCGGTCGACATCGTGAACGAGGAAGGCAAGGTCATCAAGACGATCAAGACTGGTGGCCGTGACACCGCGATCTGGCTGTCGGCCGTGGAATACGCCACGGAGCATCCACAGGAGACGGTCTACTTCGTCAGCGAGAACATCAAGGATTTCGGCCGTGGCGAAACCTACAAGTACCCGATGGACAGGGATGTTGAGAAGCTCGGCGACCGCTTCGTACATCTGCTGAAGCTGGAGGACATCCTCCCGCAGTTCTCGGAAGAGATCGACGTTCCTGAGAGCGATCTCGATTCCGCTCTCAGGGGGCAAGGGAACCTGGAGACGATCGCCTTCGAGACGCGCTTCGGCGCGCCTCTGCGCCCCAGCCGCCACCAGACCGGGTGGCGTCGGTTCAGAAGCACTCAACTGGAAGAGCCGACGGGGGCGGAGCTTCCTGAGGGCATCGCGGAGGTGTGGCTCGGGAACCCGAACGTCTCGTTTGCCTCGGTCCGTGATGCGAAGGCATATCGCATTGGTGACCACGTCTGGTGCACAGCATGGGTCACGTGGTTGCTCAGCGGGCACGCTCTTCTCAACCGAACGCTCGACATCGCAGAAGTTGGGTGCGCCTGGGAGACACGAGTACTCGTCTCCCTGACGGACTCAACTTCGAAGCTCGACATCTTGCGGAGCAGCACACCACGAGCCGCGACCGCCCAGGAAGCCGACAACCTCCCCGAGGTGGACCCCCTCATCCTGCCGGACTACATCGCGGAGTTGGATGACCGGATCAGGCGAAACCGCATGAGTCGGAATATGCGGCACTACCTTGGCCAGGCCAGCACCGCGGAGGAAGCACTCGACATGATGCTGGGCTTCGCGCGTCCTAGCCCGCTGCCGCTGCCGACCGCAGAGGTCGAGGTCTGGGTCGAGCCCGACGAGGACTAGGGCCGGATAACCAGCACCGGGCCGGCCCGGGCACGTCAGCCGCGTTGGTTCAGGGCTCGGGTCAGCTCGCGGTTCGCGGCGCGAGCCGCTTCAAGTTCGGCCTGTCGCTCCTCCAGGTCGCGGCTGAGTTCGACGGTGCGTTGTTCGAGGTGGGTGACCGCGGCATGCAGTTCGGCGATGTCGGCCGGAGCACTGAGTCCGGACTCATGCCAGGCCCGTTCGCCGAGCTGACGGGACAGGTGCTCTTCCAGGTGCCGGACGCGGGCGGCCAGACGAGTCGCTCGAGCGTTGGCGTTGGCGAGGTCCGCTTGGAGCGAGGCCGTGGTGACCGTCGGGGCGGATCCGGGGGACGGGCTGGTCGAGCGGCTGCTCGCGGTGTGCAGGTTGTCCAGGAGGTCGCGGTGGCGGTAGAGGAAGGTGCGGTCGACTCGGGCCGCATGGGCGATCGCCGAGGCGGTCAGAGCGGTGCCGTCGCGTACGGCGGCGGCGATCGCGTCCTGGACTCGTTGCCGGCGTCGTTCGGTGCCGGCGTGTCGGCCGTCCTGCATCGGGCTGGTCACGTCGGGGTCCTTGCCGGTCGGACGTCGGGGAGGGGCTGGCGGACTCGGGGCATGCCGAGCATCACGGTGCGGCTACGGCGCACGACGGTGACGGCCTGTTCGATCTGGGCGCGGTCTTCGGGGGTGAGGTCGTCGAGGTCGGTCTGGACGCGTTCGATCAGGCGGCGAATCCGGCGGATCTCTTCTTCGGAGGGCATGGCCTGGGTCCGGGCCCAGTCGTCGGCTTCGAAGGCGGACATGAGGCGTTCGCGGCTGCGGAGCAGGTCGGCGAGGTGGGCCTGGAGGTCGGGGAGGTAGGAGACGTCGGTGGAGAAGTGTTCGCAGCCCAGGCAGCGGAAGCGCAATGGGCAGGCGTGGCCGCCGGCGGCGACGTTGGTGGGTTCGCGGCACACGCCGTAGGGGACGGCGACCTCGCCGATCGCGCGGCGGACGTGTTCGGAGTCGAGCAGGCTCTTCGCCGTGCGCCACACCCGGTCGCCGTGGCGGTCGAACTGCAGCGCGGTGACGCGGTCGACGGCTTCGCGGCGGCGTTCGTCGCCGACGCGGTAGTAGCCCATGGTGGTGCTGACCAGGCGGTGGTCCATCAGCTCTTTCAGGACGTCGACCGGGACGCCGGCGTCGGCGTGCCGCTGGGCGTAGCAGTGCCTGTAGGCGTAGGGGAAGATCCGCTTCTTGTCGAACGGCACCAGCCGCGTGACTCGGGTGTCTGCGTCGGCGGCGACGACGGGGACGAGGATGTCGGGCAGGGACTTCACCCAAGCCCGGTGGTGGCCGGAGACGTCGACGAGTGGCTTGGTGCCCTCCGGGTTGGACTTGGGGCGCGGCAGGAGCCGCAGCCGGGCCGGGGCGGTGGTGGGGAAGCGTTCGCGGACGCGCTGCTGCTGGCGGCGGATGACCGCGGCGGTCTCGGCCCCGATCGGCAGCCGTCGGCCGAGCCGGTAGGCCTTGTGGTTGTCGTAGACCAGGACGTCGGAGCCGTCCGGGTCCTGTTCCAGGCAGTTGAACGGCAGAGTGTTGATCTCGTCGGGGCGCCGCCCGGTGTCGATGAGCAGCTCGGTGGCGACGCGGACCTCGGTGCTGCTCTGGGCCTCCAGCTCGTCGAGGTGGGCGCACAGTTCGCGCAGCACCTCGTCGGGCAGGTCGCGGCCGGCCTCGGTGTCCTCGGGCTCGTCGGGCATGTCCTCCGGCCCGACCGCGAAGTCGGCCGGCATGCCCTCCAGCAGCTGCCCGCGAGCGGTGAGGCCGAGGGTGCGGAAGCGGAGCAGGACCCTGCGGACGAACCGCGTGAAGGCCAGGCGCCGCGCTGGGCTGATCTTCCCGGTCGAGGTGAAGTAGCCCATGCGGTTGGTGAAGGCGACGATGTCGCCGCGCCCCCACGCCGCAGGCACTGCGCCGCGGTCCTCACGCTGCAGGCACAAGCTCTCCGAGAGCATGCCGATGGCCGCGATGATCGCGCGGGCGTGCTGGACGGCGTTCTTGTTCCGGCGCCGGGGAAGGTCGTCGTACACCCAGACCTTCATCGCCTCCCGCAGCGGCACCTGCAGCACGGGCGCGAACGAGATGCGGCCGGTGTAGCCGAAGACCGCCATGTCCCAGACGTCCTTCACGCGCTCGGCTTCCGGCGTCATGTTCAGCAGGCGCAGCGCCCGCTGCCAGGCCCGGATCATCGTGACCTGCTCGCTGCTGTGCCCGTGACCGGCCGGGTCCGTCACCTCCTGCAGCTCCTGCACCTGATGGGCGCGCAGCCGGTCGTAGAGCGGGCGCAGGCACTCGGGCCGTGCCTTCATTCCTTCCTGGGTACGGGCCCACAGCCCGTAGAGGAGCTCGGCGACCAGGCGGTCCGGCAAGCCGCGCAGACTGACCTCGCGGGTGGTGCAGATCGCCTTGTCCGTCCGGCGCCAGTGCGCCTCGTCGAACCCGGGCGCCGACCGTGCCCGGTAGAGGCGGCGCACGTGTGCTTTGCAGTACGGGTCCTGGCGACCGGCTCGGTCGAGGTAGCAGGCGACCACCTCGCACGGCCCGAACGAGGCGTACCCCGTCACGCAAGGATGGGTAAGGAACTCCTCCAGGCTCAAGGCGCTCAAGCTCGTGTTCGTGTGCTGGGCGTGGTGGGCCTGGCACAGCCGGCCGGCGACTGTGTCGCGGGGCCGCTCGCAGCCTCCGACCACGCACAGGCTCTCGCCGACTCCGCGGCTCGTCTCCTTCGGCACGAGCAGAAACTCGTCGAGCGGGAGGCTGGAACCGCGCCACCGCTCCATGCAGCCCCCACACATCGGTCGCGTCAGCACGGTGATCGCCAAGGGGCAGCCCGGCACCGGGCAGTCCGGCAGCCCGATCACCGGATGCCGGCGCGGCCAGGTGATCACGCGACGGTTCCAGTCCCACCCCAACAGGGCCAGGAAATCGGCATCGAGGGCGCGCAGGAGCTCCCCCACCCGCTGGTCTTCGTCCGGCGCCTCGGCCTCGGACAGGGCTGGGGCGCTGGCGGCCGTCACCGGCTGTCCTCCGGGCCGGCCATGCCACGCGGCGATGGCACCCGCTCGATCGCCGCCCGCACCCGCTTCGGATCCGGGAACAGGTACGGCGCCTGTGAGTCGAGGCTCTTCTGCCCGAGCACCGCCTGCACCTCGTCCGGCTGGCCTCCGGCGTCGGTGACGTTGGAGGCGAACGCCCGGCGCGCCATGTGCGCGCCCACCCGCCGGTCCAGTCCGGCCCGGCCGCTGAGCCGTTCCAGGAGCTCGCCGATCGCCTCCGGCGACATTGGCTCTCCCAGCGGCGCCCGGAAGAGGTTCACGAGCAGGAAGTCGCTCCCGCCCATCCCGAGCAGCCGGTGCCGCTCGTCGTAGTACAGGTCGAACGCGGACACCACGAGGAAGTCCAGCGGCGCCACCCACGCGGGCCGCGACTTCGACCAGGCCCCGTTCACGTTCTCCCGCCGCCGCACATGAACGTGAGCGCCCGGGTAGTCGCAGCCCAGCGCCCGGGAGTCCGGCAGCAGATGGACATCGCTGCGCCGCAGGCCCGCCACCTGACCGCGACGAAGCCCGACCCGGCCGACCAGCAGGACGATCAGCCGGTCACGCGCGTTACGGCAGGCGACGAACATCGCCACCAGCGCGGCGTCCGCGGCCCGGTCCACCGTCGTCTCCGGCTCGCGCAGCGAGTGCACCGGACGCAGCCGGTAGAACAGGCCGCCGTCTTCCCCCTGTGCCTCCGCGGGAAGATCCCGGCTGTCGGCAAGCTCGTAGATCTGCCCGAGCACCGACCTCGGTGCCTCACTGACTGACACCGCGTACGACAGCAGACCCCGCACCGCGACCAGCACCCGGTTGATCCGCCGCTCACCGCGCACCGGGACGGCACCGGGCCCGGCCCGCACCACCGGCACCACCCCGTCCCGCGGGGCCGGGGTGTACTTCAACCAGACCATGAACAATCCGAGGTCTCGCCCGGCCTCCGCCCACGCCCGCCCCGTCGATCCGCTCCAGCGCAGGTAGAGCGCGACACTGCCGGCGTAAGCCTTGGTCGTCAGCTCCGCCCGGTCTCGGCCGAACCTCAGATGCCGAAGCCACTGATCAGCTAGAGAGACGACCTCCAAATGGTCATCAAGGACCGTCCAGTACCTCTGCCCGGACGGCATCACCACGGGAAACGCTCGCATCCCAAACTCCTGCCACGAGTCGTGCAACAACCCGCCGCAGAGCCACACCCCCCGAGAACGAGTCCCCGAGGGTCAACGAACCCGCCTCACCCCACGTCACACCACAGCCGGTCCACCCCGAGAGAAATCGGGCAGCCGCCGTTGCCGTAGCGGTGTGTCTTGCGCTGGCATCCGGCACACAGGCCGACCTGGTCGCCGGGGCAGGTCAGCGCGGACGGGTCCGGTTCGGAGGCCGGGGGAGGGGGAGTCGACATCGTGCGTCCTGTTCTGGGCGGCGAAGACCAGCCGCCTTCCCGCAGGATAACCGGCCGAATGACACGACTGTTCGAGCCACGCCGGTGTCAGAATGCCCCAAACCGTGCGTCGGTGTTGCTGCGCCCGGCCCGGCGGGCGGCGGGCGGCTAAGTCGATGATGTGGAGCTGGACGTCGGGCTGGCAGTGGGTGCAGCCGGGCAGGCCCGTGGCGAGCAGGCGGCGGGCTTCGTCGCGGTCGACAGGGCGGCGGCGTTTGCCTGCCGCGTAGCAGTCGCCGGCGTGGACCTGGACGGGCGGGTGGCCCGCGCCGATGCCGAGTCCGACGATCCACTCCGGCGGGGCGGGCCGGTTGCGGCGGCCGCGTTCCTGCTCGCGTTCCCGCTGCCGGAGGGCTTCGATCTTGCGGTCGATGCGCTCGATCCACAGGGCATGCCAGACCCGCAGGGTGTGAAGGCGCTCCAGGTCGGGCGGCAGATCATCGAACACATTGCCGATTCTAGGCCCATGATCCTTCCCCGTGCCCTCGCGTGTTCGATTTTGCGTTCGATAACGTGGGGTGTGGGAGGTGACGGTGATGACCACGAGCGCGGTGACACCGGACCAGGTGTCGACGATCATGCATGTGCGGTGCCCGGACGGGCTGCCAGAGCCCGCCTACCGGCAGCTACTGGAACTGATGGCGGAACTCTCGCCGATCGTCCAAGCCCTGCCGCCGAGCGCGGCTGTGGTGGAGTTGAAGGGGGCTTTGCGCTATCACGGCACCGATGCCCGCCGTCTGGGGGAGATCCTGCGGATCCGCTCCCTGTCCCGCCTCGGCGTCGACGTCCGTGTCGGTATCGGCCCCACGATCACGGTGGCGGCCACCGCCTCCGCCCAGGTCCCGTCTCCGGGCGGCATCCTCGCCGTCGCCCCGGGCGAGGCGGACGACTGGCTGGGGCCGCTGCCGGTGGAGGCCCTGCACGGCATCGGCCCGCGGCAGGCGGCGGTGCTGCGTGACTACGGCATCCACTGTGTCGGCCTGCTCGCGGCCGTCCCGCCCGCCACCGTGCACCGTCTGCTGGGCGGCCGCGCTGGCCGCATCGCCGCGGACCGTGCCCGCGGCATCGACCCGCGCCCCGTCGTCCCCCGCGCCCTGCCTCCGGCCGCCTCCGTGCGGTGTCGCTTCGAGCGGCACGTCCTGGACGGTGCCACCGTGCGTGCCGCCCTGCTCGAACTCGTCGTCCGGCTCGGACGCCAGCTGCGCCGTCGCGACCAGGTGGCCCGCGCCCTGACCCTCACCCTCACCTTCGCCGGCAACACCCGATGGGAGAAGACCCGGCGCCTGGTGGAGCCGTCCGCCCACGACGACGACCTGCGCACCCTCGCCTACCAGCTGATGGACGCCGCCGGCCTGCAACGCGGCAGGCTGACCGGACTGTCGCTCAGGGGTGAGGACCTCATCGGCGCGGACCAGGCCGCCGAGCAGATCAGCCTGGACGACGCCCGTGAAGCCCGCCTGGTCGCCGAAACCGTGGTCGACCGGGTTCGGGACAAGTTCGGTGCGGGCGTCATCGGCCCGGCCGCCGTCTTCCGCCGCGCCTCATGACCCGCACGCCGTCCGCTCCCGATGCTTGTGGGGGTGAGGTCCGTGCTGCTTGAGCCGCCCGGATGGCCAGGCCGACCCGAAGGACTGCCGCACTGGCCCTATGTGCGGGCCGTCGACGACGCGCTCGCTGCACGCGGCATCCCGCCCGGCTCGGTACACGCCGACTGCACCACCCGCGAGTACGGCGGCCTGACCACCTACATGTGGCTGACCTGGGACGCCAGCCGCACCCGCTACCGAAGCAGCGGCATCCGCCTGCACTGGCAGGAACGCCGCGGCTGGTTCTACGCCCTCACCTGCCTCAACACCCGGGAGATCCTTCTCTACGCGCCGCTCGCCCCGCTGCGCACCGTCGTCCCCGACCCGGAGCACGTCACGGACGTCGCCGAACAGCTGGTCCGCTTCCGCCAGATCCCCGACATGGAGTACCGCACGGAGTGGGAGCGAGGAGAGGAACTCCGGGCCGCCGCCCGCGACTTCCGCCGCGCCGTGCTTGGCCTGCCGCCACTCGCACACCCCGAGACGCCCACCGGCCCCGGCGGCAGACCGGACGCGGAGCAGGAGCAGGGCATGCGGCTGACGATCGACACCCTCACCGACACCTACGAACAGGCACTCGCCGCCGTGCAGGCCATCTACGGACACAACGAGGACGCCCCGCACCGCCGCTCACCGACCGACCTCGGGCAAGCACTCCGGCCGACCATGGAAGAACATGAGCGGTGACAGCTCAAGGAAGAAGGGCCCGCCGAGGAACTGACGGGCCCCTACTGCTGCGCCGAAGTACGGGTGAGGGTCTCCTACTTGGGGTTTTGCCCGCAGCAGGCCACGGTGTCGGACTGGCCGGCGGTGGTGAGGGGGGTTACGGCGAGCACTGCTGCCAGTGCTACGAACAAGCCGATTGCTGCTTTGCGCATCGCGTCTCCTTGTCGATCTCGTTACTGCCAGGCCCACCTGAACTGCGCACTCCCGAAGTGACCAAGGGCCTGTCGAAGAGCTGACGGGCCCCTACTGCTGCGCCGAAGTACGGGTGAGCGTCTCCTACTTGGGGGTTTGACCGCAGCAGGCGACGGTGTCGGTGTGGCCGGCGGTGGTGAGGGGGGTTACGGCGAGCACGGCCGCCAGCGCCACGAACAAGCTGATTACTGCTTTGCGCATCGCGTCTCCCTGTCGATCTCGTTCAGCACGTCCGCCGACGACAGCTCTTTACGGCTGTCTGGCGGTTTACCGCAGCCGCGCCCACGTGGTGGCGCGGGAAGGCGGTGTTGCCCACGGCGTCGACCCTAGGGAGAGGGGCCATATGCGACAAGCGAATGTCTCGCATGGCTGCCATCCGGAAACCGCATGAGCCGAGGCTGTCGGGCCCTCAAACCCGCGCAGGTTGGTCGCCTTTGATGGTGACCTGTTAGGGAGCCGCCCCGAACAGTGGCACGTCGCCTAGTGTCATGTCGGCTCGAATGCGGGTGAACCTGACCGGGTGGCGCCAGCGCCCGGGGCTGTCCCGGGCGACGTCCACGGCGACTTCGGCAACTGCTTCGGGTACGACCAGGCGCACCGACAGGTGCTCCCTTGAACTCCACCCAGCGCTGAAGGTGCGGCCTGTCCAGGGATAGTCGGCGCCACCGGTGCGCAGCTGCCCGGCGAGAGTCTGGCGCGCGGTCGTGCTGAGGGTGGTGGTGCGGCCTGCGTACCGGAGCCGGCCGGCGTCGTCGTAGCGGCCGAGCAGGGCGGTCGTGGGGGCAGTGAGGCTGCCGGTGACCGCGCCGACGACTGCCTCCGTGGTGTGGCGCATCTTGTACTTGGTCCAGCCGCGCCCGCCCGGCACGTACCTGCTCGCCAGAGGCCGGAACACCAGGCCTTCGATGCCGACGGCCGGGTAGTCGGCCAGCCAGGCGGCCGCCTGCACCGGGTCGGTCGTGGTCGCACACAGCGACCACGGCGCGGCCAGATGATGCTTGAGGAACAGCTCCTGCAGCGCGGCATAGCGGTCGCTGAAGGGCCAGCCGGTGAGGCCCTGGCCGTTCAGGCGCAGGAGGTCGAACGCAACCAGATGCGCGGGGAGCTCGCCGGCCGCGCGGGTCGCGGCCGCGCCGCGGCGGTGCATGCGCTGCTGCAGCCGCTCGAACGCGAGCCGTCCGCCCTCCCACACGACCAGCTCGCCATCAACCGCCGTGTCGTCGGGAAGCAGGCGAACGGCCTCCTCAATCTCGGGGAACGATGCGGTCAGATCGCCGCCGTTACGGCTGCGCACCGCGACCCGGCCATCAGCCCACCGGCCAACCAGTGCACGGTAGCCGTCCCACTTGAGTTGCGCCGCCCACCCGGCCGGGAGCGCCGGGTCGGTGACGGGCACGGCGCGCATGGGCTCCGGCAGCGACCAGCCGGGTGAGGAAGCAGGCATGCTCAACCCCTTCCACCCTGGGCGGCATCTCCTGCACACCGCCCACCAACGGCCGCGCCGACAGGCTGCGCAATCAGCTGCGCAATCACGCAGACGGCCGGTGCGCAGCGAGTGCGCACCAGGCCGGTCCTGCTGCGCAAGCGGCCGGGAGCTTCGCACGTCTGCGCACTCAAGGGGGCGGTGGGCGGCTATGGCTGGTGCACAACGCCCCATCTGATTGCGCAGGCCTATGACCTGCATGGTCAGCCCTGTGGCTGGGGGCGGGGAGACCGTGGTCGGGCCCATGGTCGGGGTGTGGTCAGGCCCATGGTCGGGCTTGCCGTCCGGTCGACGCCGCACCAAAGCCAGCCCTTGGCAGCCTGTCAGCCTGCCAAGGGCGCAACCCAGGAACGCACTGCCCGGCCTCGGTCATCGGCTGCCAGACGGGTGCAGAGGGCCCCGCACGGAGCAGCTCCGTCAGCGGGGCCGCGAGGATGGGTACCTGTCGCGCGAAATCGGCGCCGGCCAGCCGGGCGGCCGCGCGCAGTGCACTCAGCCGGTTCTCCACCCCGGCGGGGCCGGTGCCGTCCAGGACGAACAACAGACGCGGGAAGAGCGGATACCGCCGCCACTCTTCCTCGAGAACAGCGCTCCCGCGCGGCCGGCCGACAGGAGTCGGTACATACCGATACAGCCGCTCATAGGCCCGGATCTTCGCCGCCACACGCTCGGGCCTCATGGTGGCCCGGTCCACCTCCACGAACGCCCGCAACATCGACCAGTCCCGCTCACCCTCACCGCCGCGCCGGTAGTAGAGCAGGGCGTCGGGAATGACGGCCTCGCCACCCCCCAAGGGGTGGTGCACTTCAGGGATCCAGTCCAAGGGCCGGCACACATCCCCGCAGCGGCAGGCGTCCTGCACGAACGCCAGCGCGGTCTCCGTCACCGTCAACACGTGCCCCGCCCGCAGACGGACCGCCGTACGGTCGGCTCCCAGCCGGGACGGCCGCCAGCCCCGCAACTCCGCGAACCCACCAACAACCTCCGCCCCGTACTCGGTGACGAACCAGGCCCGCATCCGGCCCGCCTGAGGCAACGTCACACGATCAACCAACCCACCCCTCACCCCGCAGCTTCACCAGCCGCCGCCTCGTCTGCTCGATCCGCACCCCCGGCCCGATCATCAGATGCATCTGCTCAGTGGTAGCCATCCGGTGCTGCGCCAGGACCGTCAACGCCAACCGGTCCCCGCCACCCGCATCCCTCTTCACCATGACCCGCCGCCTCCCGTACGGGGCGGCACCACCACCGGCGCCGCGCCTACGGGACAGGCCAGCAGCCGGCCCTGACCAGACCACCGACCATGAAGGCCCGACCAGCATCACGATGCGATAACCCCACCCCCGACCACGCCGTACAACCCCACCCGCGAACGGAATTGAGGGCGTGGCGGCTACCGGCAATGCGACGCCCCGAGTTTCAGGGAAGGTCCGCTGGTTGGGGGTGCTGGCGGAGCCAGTGCTGGAGTTCGCGGTGGCGGTACTGATAGGCGGGTCCGCTGTAGCGCATGAGTCCTGCGGTGACAGCCCAGTCCAGGAAGAGGCCGAGCCGGAACGGCAGACGGCGGCGCGAGCAGAGCAGGAACACCGCATACCGCCGCGAAGCCCGGGCACCGCCCGCGAGTCCGGCCGAAAGTCCGGCCGCGAGCCCCATTGCGAGTCCGGCTGCGAGCCCGGCCGCGAGCCCGATTTCGAGGCCGCCTGCTAGCCCGACTGCGAGCCCGAACGTGAGTCCGAACATGAGTCCGGCCATGGCGTCACTCCTGATGACGGCCCGGGCTCCGAGATTTGTACCCGGCTCACGCGTGAGTCCGACCGTGAGTGCGGTCGCGAATCCGGCTGCGAGCCCGACTGTGGGTCCGGCTGCGAGCCCGATCGCGAGCCAGATCGCGAGCCCGATCGCGAGCCCGAGTACGAGCCCGCCTGCAAGCCAGAACGCGAACTCCCTGCGTCCTTGACGGGTCCTGAGCGGGTTCGCCGTACTTGTGGGCTGGCCGGTTGTGATGGCGAGGGCTCCGGACATGACGGCAAGCGCAGTGATCAGGGCGGCGAGCCCTGTCGGCTTTAGGGGGGCTGTCCAGGCGGACGGGAGGACGGCGAGAGTGGTGAGGACGGCGTCGGTAGTGCGGACGCGGGTGCGTCCGGCGAGGGGCCACAGTTCGTGCAGGAGCAGATCGGTGGCCTCCACAGATGTAGGGGCCGTGGCGGGGAGGGCGCCGGTTGGGTCGAGGTGGGTGGTGAGGTGGTGGAGCCAGCGGTGGACGTCCTTGGGCGCGTACCCGTGAGGGTTGGGCGCGATGCGGGTGGCCGCGGGGATGTACCGGGCCAGTAGATGGTCGTCCAGGGTGCTCGCGTCGAGGAGAGTGCGGAGTTCCCCGGGGTCACCGTCGCGGTGGTAGACGGTGGCAGTCAGACACAGTCGCCAGGGGGTGGAAAGTACCGTCGCCAGGAGTCCGCTGGGGTGGGCAGCCAGGTGGTCGAGTAGGGGCTGCCAGCGGTCCGTTGTGAGGGCGCGGTCGGTGAGGTAGGTGCGGGCGTCGGTGGCGTCAACGGGGGCGATGGTGATGCGGGCGGCATCCAGCACCTCAGCATGTGTGGCTAGAGCGTCGTAGTGCCGGGTGCGGCACGTCAGGATGAGAGGCCCGGCGTCACGGCCCTGCTGGTAGGCGTTGAGCGCGCGGACGACGGCGGTGGCGCGGGGCGCGGCAGGATCGGGGGAGCCATCGACCAGGGGGTCCATTTCGTCCAGGCCGTCTAACACCGGCAGCACCAGATGCTGCCGCACTAAGCCGGCCGCCAGGTCGGTGGGCCAGTCATAGGCCTCCACCAACCGCTGCCGCAGCAGGTCGGGCAGCAACTGGCGTTCAGTGTCCCATCGGGACAGCGGGATACGCACGGGAACGGGATCGTCCTCGGCCCGGCCGTCCAGGAGGGCCAAGAGTAGTTCCAGGGCGAGGACGGTCTTGCCGGCCCCGGCAGCGCCGGTGATGACCAAGCGCAGAGGCTGGGTGGCTCGGTAATAAGAGACGATATCCGGCACCGTCGCCGAATTTGCTCCGTCGGCGGTCAACCGTCCGGCCGCCAACGCCACGGCGGGGCGGGAGACAGCAGGTTGCAGGTCATAGGCAAGGTTGATGCGCCGGGTGTCGTCACCCAGCAACTGCCGCCACACCCCGCTTTCCCCATCCTCAACCTGTTTGGCCAGCGTCGCGGCCCAACCACGGGAACGCTCAGCATCGTTGCCCTCGACCGGATTGCGCAATGCGACCACGGAGACCACGAGCCCGATTACCCCCAGGGGCAGACCCAGCAGCCCGGCGGTGTCACCCGGTTCCAGACCACCGTGCAACAACTGTCGCATCGCATACGCGACACTCGCCACGACCGCCAGGGCACCCAGAGCCCCGAACATCTGCCACCTGCGCCGCCAGCGGCGCCCCCCGAGTCCTGCCACCCCCCGATCATCACCACCGCGAGCTCCCCACAACGGCGACTTCTCCCACTCGTGACCAGGCGGACGGACAACCCGACAGCCCGAGTCTGTCGGTGTGCAACTGACGATCACCGGTTACGCCTGAGTCGTGGTCTTCTGCTTGAGGCGTTCGTAAGGTGTCTGGCCGCCAAGGCCGCCGTGCGGGCGATGGTAGTTGTAGTAGTCCTCCCACTCACGCAGCTTGTCGTTGAAGACCTCGGCGTCGTCGATGATGACGCCCTCGAGGAGCCGGTAGAACTCCTCGGCGTCGATGCGGTGAGAGCGCTCAACCTTGCCGTTCAGGCGCGGTGTTCGCGGCTTGATGTAGGTGTGGGCAATGCCCTTGTCCAATACGTGCCAGTGGAACGCAGACTGGAACTCGGCGCCGTTGTCCGTCTGGATGACCTCGACCTGGAACGGCAGGCGCTGGATGACGTAGTCGAGGAACTGGATCGCGGTCGCTTGGTTCAGCGTTGGGTAGATCCGCAGGACTCGCAGCCGGGTGCAGTCGTCGATCGCGGTGAACTGGAAGTACTTGTTGCGCCCACCGCGGCGGCCCTGAGGCATCGAGGCAAGTGGTTCGATGAACTTCACGTCGATCTGCACCCGATGGCCGGGCAGCTTCTTCTCGTACCGCTTCCATCGGCGGTCGTGGCGTTTGTACCGCTGAGAGGCCGGCAGACGGCCCATGTCCAGGCGGTTCAGGATCCGCCACACGCCCGACTTGCTGATCGTGACGTCGTGATACCGCTTGAGGTACATCGCGATCTTCTCTGGCCCGAAGTGGTAGTTCTGCCGGAGGTAGATGATCTTCCCGACTACCTCAACGTGGGTGGCGTTCGGGCTGTGCTTGGGGGCCTTCGAGCGCGTGCGCAGCCCCTCGATGCCCTCGGCTTGGTAACGGCGGTACCAGATGTAGTAGGCCTGCCGACTGATGCCGAAGTACCGGCAACTCATAGCAACGTTGCCGGTGACCTCTTCGACATGGCGTATGACGGCCAGGCGCCGCTTGGCCTCGCGATCGAGCGGGGTTGTCTTCGACATGTGGATCTCCGTAGGCGTCGGGAGACCCAGGTGTCAACGATGGTCGTCAGTTTTAGACCGACAAGGCACGCCCGCGAGCAACCCCCGCGGGCGCGGGGACGACAGGGCGGGGTGGCTCCGGCCCCCGAGGACTGCCCGAGCAACCCCGCGGGCGCGGGGACGACACTTTGTGACCTGCGGTGATGCTAGTAAGGGGGCTGGTTTTCCTTTGCCTGCATGCCGCTTCTGTGTCTTTGTTGGGGGGTGTTGTCAGTGGCGCGGTCTAGTGTGCCAGGGCGCTTGGGCGGAGGGGTGGTTTCCATGGTGGAGCGTGGGGGTTCTGTCGTCGGGCCGATGGAGGCGACGGGGTTGTCGGCCGGGGGCTGTGAACGGATGTCGCAGCTTTGGGGGAAGTCGGTGGCGAAGACCTGTGGCCGCATGCATTAGTTGCAGGGGCATCTGTTCGACACGGCAGCGGTGGAAGGGCTGATGGGGGATCAGTATCTGTTGCGGGCGTGTTAACCACGCTCCCAGAACCTGACCCCCTCAGATCATCATGTGGGGCCACTTCACGTTCCTGCGGCCAGGCAGGAGGTCTGGCACCTCTTCCATCAGCTACCAGGTGGGCTCGCCCACCATGTTCAGGGCATGTGGGTAGTGCATGGGGTCAGCGGCTTGGAGCGAGCGCGGGTCCGTGCACGCCCCGAGCGTTTGTTCGGCGGGTGTCGCGTCTCGAAGCGAGGTCGGCGGCGGCTTGATGAACGAGAGCCTGGTCGATCAGGCCGAGCCTGGTCTGCAGGTCCTGCGGGGGCCCCATGACTTCGGTCAAGGGGCAGCTGGGGTTGGTGGTTGGTAGAAGGTGCCGTTGCGGAGCATCGCGAAGAGCACGTCGGCTCGGTGTCGGGCGAGGCAGAGGATGGCCTGGGTGTGGTGCTTTCCCTGGGTGATCTTCTTGTCGTAGTAGGTGCGGGAGGCCGGGTCGGCCAGTGCGGCGAACGCGGAGAGGGGTTTCCTCTCCGTGAGGGCTGTTCGCCGCGGATGGACGACCCGGAGGTGCGGGTCGCCGGGGCGAGGCCGGCGTAGGCGGCAAGGTGGGCGGCGGACGGAAACGCGGTGCCGTCGCCGCCGTCGATGAGGATGCGGGCTCCGATCCTGACGCCGATGCCGGGCATGGACATCAGGACTTTGGAAAGAGGGTGGGCCTCCAGGAGTTCCTCGATCCGGTGGGCCAGCAGTTTGCGCTGGTCGAGCACGGCCTGGAGCGAGGAGGCGAGGCTGGGAACGATCAGCGCGGCCGCATCCGTGCCCGGGACGACAACGGTCTGCTCGTCGAGCGCGGTGAACACGTCGTCTATCAGCCGCTCCGCCATGCGGGGCGCTTTCGGCCGGATCAGGGCGACGAGTCGTCGGCGTCCGGCCTTGCGGATCTGGTCCGGCGAGCCGAACTGGTCCAGCAGCCTGAGCACGGCCGGGTGCTGCATGCGCGGGCCCAGGACCCTTTCCAGGTGCGGATGAATGTGCGTGAACAGGCCCCGCAGCCGGTTGGACAGGCGAGTTGCCTCGGACGCCAGGTCGTCGTCGAACCCCACGATCATCTGCAGCTCGGCGATCGTCTCGTCGTCGAGGTCGACCGACCGCAGCGTGTGGGGCCTCGTCCTGGCTGCGTCGGCGATGATGAATGCGTCCTTCGCATCGGTCTTGGCCTCGCCTGGGTAGAGGTCGGCGATCCGCCGCATGGCCAGGCCGGGCAGATAGGCGACATGGCAGCCGAGCTCGCCGGCGACGGCCAGGGGCAGGGCGCCGATGGAGGCGACCTGGTCGAAGATGACGAGGACGGAGCCGTGTTTGGCCTGCAGTTTGGCGAAGACCTCGCGGAGTTTGGGCTCGCTGTTGGGCAGTCTGCGGTCGAGGGTCTTCTTCCCGGCCGGAGTGAGTGCGGTGGCGTGGTGTTCGCCTTTGCCGACGTCCAGGCCGAGGTAGATGTTGATGTCGCCGGTGTCGATCACGTGGGGTGTCCTCCGGTCGTACTCGTCCGGCCCTGCCACGGCACTGATCGCCACATCCACATTACGAAGAGCCTCCCAACCTGCGGAAAGGTCGGTGGTCATGCCCCTAATCAGCGGTCTGTCAGTGCCGCCGGAGTTGGTGACACCCCCCCCAGGCCATGCACTCGACAAGGGGAGGTAGTCATGCCAACTCCGAAGGCCGGTAACCCCGTTGCGGGGCTACGAAGACGGTAATGGGGGGCCTTCGACGCTCGGGGAACCGGTGCACTCTACGAGGGCGAAGGGGACGGGGCGGTTGTCCCGTGGCTGGTTGGGAGGGTTGTCGTCTCTGGTTGTGGGAGGCTCGAGTGTCAAGGCCCTCAGCCGCGGTGAAGGTGCGGGCCTTGGCAGCGGGCCGATTCTGGAACAACTGGAGCAGCATGTACAACGATCACCGCCGGTATTTTCGTTTGATGGTGACGGGTGGCGGTACGGGTGGTCATACCTACCCTGCTTTGACCGCGGTGCGCACGCTGCAGTCCCGTCTCGCGGCACAGGGCGCCGGGCTGGATGTGGTGTGGGTGGGCGAGGCAGACAGTCTGGAGTCTCGGGTCGCGGTGGGGGAGGGGATCCGCTTCGAGTCGGTTGCGGTGGGCAAGATCCGCCGATCGAAGAACCCCATCAAACTGGTGTCCCCGGCGAACATTGCTGACATGAGCCGGGTGCCGCTGGGCGTGTTGCAGGCGAGGAAGGCGATCACCGGGTTCGGTCCGGATGTGGTGCTGGCGACGGGCGGCTATGTGGCGGTGCCGGTCGGTGTGGCGGCGACGCGGCTGTGCCGGGTTCCGTTGGTGGTGCATGAGCAGACGGTGCGGCTGGGCCTGGCGAATCGGACGCTGGCCGGAGCCGCGACGCGGGTGGCGGTGTCCTCTCCGTCCACGCTGCCGCTGTTGCCCGAGAGCGTGCGCGCTGCTGCGGTGGTCACCGGTAACCCGGTGCGGCCGGAGGTGTTCACCGGTCAGGCGCAGAAGGCCATTCATGCGCTGGGCCTGCACGGGTTCGACGCACGGCTGCCGACGGTGTACGTCACCGGCGGCGCGCAGGGTTCACAGCAGGTCAACCATCTGGTGCGGGATGTGCTGCCCTGGCTGCTGGAGCACGCCAACGTGATCCACCAGTGCGGTCCCGGCAACGTCGACGAACTGCGCCGGCAGACCGCTCAGCTGCCCGCTGCGAGTGCGGGGCGCTATCACCTGGCCGGCTACATGGGCGCGGAGTTGCCGGATGTGTTCGCGCTGGCCGATGTGGTGATCTCCCGCAGCGGGGCGGGCACGATCGCGGAGCTGACCGCGCTGGGCAAGCCGGCCGTGTTCGTGCCGCTGGCCACCTCGGCCGGCAACGAGCAGGTCCACAACGCCCGGCATCTCGCTGATGCCGGGGCGGCTGTCGCGCTGACCGGCGAGGTGACGCCCGGACAGCTGCGGGCTGCAGTGGCGCCGCTGCTGACGGATCCCGAGCGGCGGGCGGCGATGGCCGAGCGGGCGCGTGCGCATGGGCGGCCGGATGCTGCGGAGCGTCTGGTGGATGTGGTGCTGGCCGCGGCCGGCAGGTAGCCGGGCCGCGGCCCGCGGTCACGGCAGGTGCCGGTGGGCGCCCTGCTGGATGAGGTCGGCGGCGCGCGCGAAATCGTCCGTGGTGCCGTCGTAGGGGTCGGGGACGTCTTGGTCGTCGAGGTAAAAGGTGATCTTGCCGAAGACGGTGGGGTCGGCCTGCCTCCGGAGTTCGTCGAGGACCTTGTAGTCCATGGCCAGGACGACGTCGGCCCACTCCAACAGCTCCGGCGTGACCTGCGTGGCGCGGTGGCCGGCGAGGTCGAAGCCACGGGCGGCGGCGAGTTCGAGCATCTCCTCGTGGGCGGGCTGACCGGTCCACTTGTCGCTCAGGCCTGCCGACCGGGCGTCGACGGCCCAGCTTCCACGATGCTGGAGGACGCTCGCGGCGTAGGGGGAGCGGCAGATGTTGCCGAGGCAGACGGTCAGGATGTTCCTCACGGCGTCTCCGTTGCGAGGGAGCGTGCGAGGGCCGAGAGGACGTACTGGACGTCGTCTCGGTTCATGGAGGGGTGGAAGGGCAGGCTCATGAGCTGGCGTGCGGACCTCTCGGTGACGGGCAGGGGCCGGTGCCAATGTTTGAACGCCGGCTGGTGGTGGTTGGGCGGGTAGTGCACGCCGACTCCGAGGCCGCTGGCGCGGAGTGCCGCGAACACGCGGTCGCGGTCGGTGAGGTGGATGACGCAGTTGAAGGGGACGGTGTGGTCGATGTCGACGTCGACCAGGCGGACGCCGTCGAGGGCGTGCAGGCCGTCCGCGTAGGTGCGCCACAGCTCCTGCCGTTTGGCGGCGACCTTCTCGAAGTGCTCCAGCTGGGCGAGGCCGATGGCGGCGTTGAGGGCGGACATGGTGGCCCGCAGCCCGAACTCCTGGACGGTGTAGGAGGTGGTGGCGGCGCGCTGTGTCTGGCTTTGGACGATTCCCAGGGCGCGCAGGGTGCGTAGTTCCTGGGCTTCTGGCGGGGTGCGGGGGATGATGCCGCCGCCGGTACCGCAGGTCAGGTTCTTGATGGGGCCGAAGGAGAAGCAGGTCAGGACGCCTGGTCGTGCCCCGACGAAGGTGTCTTTGCAGTGGGAGCCGAAGGCGTGGGCGGCGTCTTCGACGATTGTGATGCGCTGCCGCGTGAGTTCGTCGTGAAGAGTGGAGAGATCAACCGCGCGGCCTCCGTAGAGGACGGGAACGATGGCGCGGGTTTTGGGGGTTAACGCGTCGCGGACATTCGCGGCGTCCGTGCACAGGGTGTCCGGATTGATCTCGACGAACCGGGGGTGTGCGCCGGTGGCGAGGATCGCGTGGATGGACGCGCAGAAGGTCTGCGAGGGGACGATCACCTCGTGGCCGGGGGCAACCCCTGCGGTCGTGAGGGCCAGTTGCAGTGCGGCGGTTCCGGAGGCGACCGCGACCATGTCGGGAACGCCGAGGTAGTCGGCGATGGCCTGCTCGAACCGGTCGACGATGGCGCTGTGTCCGTATTGGCCCGCCTGGAGAGCTTCGGTCAGCGCCTCGGCTTCTGGACCGTGCAGGTACGGACGGGCGTTCATGGTTACCTGGAGCGGCACGGCACCCATCAGGATGCTCCTTCAGCAGGTTCGGTGAGGCCGTGTAGGGGCGGGGGCGGCCAGGCGCCGGTAGCGACGGTCTCGAAGCATTTGGTGAGGCACACATCCGGCGTGTAGGCGAGCCGGGTGTGGTCGACCGGGAGTTCGAGGAGCCCGTTGAGGGTCTGCTCGACGAGGGCGGCGCCTGCCGCGACGGCGAGAGGGAAGCCGCCGGCGAAGCGTGCGTTGACCTCTGTCACCGTCACGCCGCCGTACGCGCACTGGAAGCCCTGGACGCAGCACGGGCCGATCATGCCGACGGCATCCAGGGTGCGTTTGACCAGGTCGGCGGCCTCGTCGTCGTGGAAGGTGCGCCCTACTACGGACAGTCCGGCCTTCACCAGGAGGCGGTGGCGCAGGATGACGGAGGCGTTGCCCGTACGGTCGACGAGGCAGTCGGCCGTGAACTCCTGCCCGAGGATGTGTTCTTGGACGACGGGGTCGGGGACGAGTTCACACAGCACGGCTGCTTGCGCGCGGGTGCGGCACACGTGCACGTTCTGGGTGCCGTGGCCCCGTCGCGGCTTGACGACGAACGGGCCGGGCACTGCGGCAGTGTCGAGCTGGTGCGGCAGCCACGTGGCGGGGGTGGGGATGCCGCGCGCGGTGAGCGCGGAGTGGAAAGCGGCCTTGTCCCCGGTCACGGTCACTGTGCCGGCATCCGGAAGCCACGTCCGCACCCCCAGGGCGGCCAGTGCCTCGCGCTGCGCGATCAGCACCGGCAGTTCCCACTCGATCGTCGATATCAACGCCTCGGGCCGCAGGCGCCGGCACACGTCCAAGAGGCGCGCCCCGAAGTCCGGGTCATCGCTGGACGGCAGGAGGCAAGGCGTCACGCCGGCCAGCACCAGGCCGCAGGCCAGTGGGTTGGCATCGGCGGCGATCACCTGGCAGCCGAGCCGGATCAGGTGACGGGCGAGGTCGAAGCCCGGCGCTCCGCCCGTTCCGGTCACCAGAACGCGCATGTTGGAGATCATCGTCACTTCTTCTCCCCGGTGTCGGTGATGCTGAGCGCAGCCATCGGCGCATCTGTGTTGCGGGATGCGGGCGCCCAGCGCTCGGGGTGAGCCCGGTACCAGTCGACGGTCTGCGCAAGACCGTCCATCAGCGACCAGACAGGCCGGTAGCCGAGGTCGTCACGCGCCTTGGACCAGTCCATGGCGTAGCGAACGTCGTTGCACTTGCGGTCCGGGACGTACGTCACCGCATTCCAGTCGGCTCCGCACAGCCGAAGGAGATGACCGGTCAGTTCCCGGCTGGTCTGGTCGGTGCCGCCCCCGATGTTGTAGACCTCGCCGGGGATGCCCCGCCGCAGGACAAGTTCGATGCCCGAGCAGTTGTCCTGGACGTGCAGCCAGTTCCGCACGTGCTGGCCCTGACCGTGGAGGGTGACCTGCTGGCCCTTGAGCAGATTCGTGATGAACAGCGGGATGATCTTCTCGGGGTGCTGCTGCGGCCCGTACTGGTTGGAGGAGCGGGTCACGCACACCGGAACGCCGTCGGTGAGGAAGGCGGAGAGGGCCAAGAGGTCGCTGGCGGCCTTCGACGAGGCGTAGGGCACGGTTGGGTTGAGCGCGCACTGTTCCGTGGCGCACCCCGTCGGCATCGGCCCGTACACCTCGTCGGTGGAAACGTGCACGAACTTGGTCACGCCGTGGCGGCGGGCGGCATCAAGGAGCGTGTGCGTGCCAAGGATGTTGGTGGTCAGGAAGGTGCCCGCTTCCAGGAACGAGCGATCGACGTGCGATTCGGCCGCGAAATGCACCACCGCGTCGTGTCGCTGCACCAGTTCGTCCACCAGGTGCTGGTCAAGGATGTTGCCGCGCACGAAGCTGAGTTTGGGCGAGGTGAGCACGGCTGCCAGGTTCTCCTTGTGCCCGGCGTAGGTAAGCGCATCAATGACGGTCAACTTGGCGACGTCCTCACACGCCAGCATCCGCGCGGCGAAATGCGAACCGATGAAACCGGCGCCGCCGGTAACCAGGATCTTTTCCATAAGCCTGACCAATCTCGGTCGAGTGATGGCCGGAGCAGGGAGGGGGCGGAGGGCTCTGGGAGGAAGGGAGCCCGCTCCGCACGGGGCACACGGGCAGCCTGCGGACAATGCCCGAGGGGACACTGAGGTCGTGCCGCGGGCTCACGTGCGCGAGCCTCGCAGGGGACGAGCCCCCGTTGGAACGCGGCCCCCTGAAGATCGCGGGCAGGGTGAGCGGGACGATCTGACATCCATGACCCGCCGGAGGAGGGCGACCTCGCGCGGTCAGGGGGCGATGAGGTTCTCGGTTCGTCGAAGCCGAGGGTGACGCCGAGACCCTTGGCGTGGACCGCTTCTGCCGCGCGCGGCTGGGCCGGGCAGTTGCGGCGGGGCCGGCGACCCTCATCGCGGCGGCCTCGGCGCACTCGGTGCCGCCTTATGTGAGCACGGTGCGGCTGAACCCGATGGTGGTGCTGAGCCAGGCGGAGCGTCGTCTCCCCGGGGCCGCGATGTCCTGGTGCCAAGAGATAACGCCTCGGCGAACTGATGCTCCGCGGTTGGTGGCACCTCCAACTCGGCCCAGACGACTTTGCCCAAGGGGTCGCGGTCGTAGCCCCATCTGGAGCTGAGGGCATCGACCAGGAGCAGGCCGCGTCCGCCCTCAGCGTCGCCGTCGGGTCTGCCCATCTCTGGTGTCTCGCGGCAGGTGTCGGCGACGGCGATACGCACCCTGCGCTCAGTCGTGCGCGTGACCAGTACGCGAACGCTGCGGCACCGGGTGTGCTCGACGGCGTTGTTGACGAGCTCAGCCACGATCTGCATGCCCGCCTCGGACATCTCGCTTATGCCCCAGGCGTTCACAGCGGCTGAGACGAGCAGGCGGGCTCGGCGAGCGGATGCCGGTTCGCACGCAAGCGTCTCGGTGTACCTGCGGGCGCCGGACGGGGTAAGTCGGGCAGCGATCATGGTCGCGGTATCCCTCCGGGGTAGGCGCCCGGCCCGACGACGGGGACGTCGGGCCGGGCTCTCCTCTGTGCCGTCGAGGAAGGGGAGCCCGGACCTCGAACAGCTGATACCGAGTCAACGACCCGGGGCTCATGAGGAACAGGAAAAGTCGTGCTCTCACTAACCGCCTTGAACCGGAAGACTTTGCGGTCGCGTGACCTGGAGTCTGGTTCGGCCAGTGCCTGCCGGTTTACCGTCGGTGCCATGGCAGCGAACGCCGTGCTCAAGCGCCGGATGGAGGAACTCGGGCTCACGCAGGACGAATTGGCTGGTCGGATGAACACCGCGCTGGCAGAGATCACCGGCAGGCCCGGCGATGTCTCGGCCCGCACGGTCCGCAACCTGCTCAACGGTACGTCCCGCCGCCCCATCGGCCGTACCTGTGCTGCCCTGGAGCGGGTGTTCGGCTGCTCTGTCCAGGACTTAGGGTTCAGCGCACCACGCACCATGCAGCATCCGCAGGAGGATCCCGTGCGGCGTCGCACTTTCATCGCCTCGGCCACCGGGACCGCATCCGCCGCGGTTCCCCTGCTCGCTCAGCGCCGCACGGTCGGGATGTCGGACGTAGCGCGGGCTGCGAAAGGAATGAACGCCCTCGTCACGGCCGATCAGCATCAAGGTGGACACACCAACCTTGAAATGGCCGCCCTCCGTGGCCGCAACCGAGTGCTGGAACTGCAGCAGCGCAACGCGAGCGAACGTGTCCGTCGGGCCCTGTACGCACTGGCCGCCGAGTACACCGACGCGGCGGCCTGGTCTTGCATCGACGCCCGCAACCTCGACCAGGCACAGAAATATCTGAACGAATCCTCCACGTACGCCGGCCTCTCCCAGGACGGACCCACCCAGATGAGTGTGTGGGTCAGCATGGCGATCTTCGCCGCCCAGCGCCGCAACTGGCCAGAGGCACTCTCAGCAGCACAGGCCGCACAAGCTTCCCCAGCGGCCCGCGCAGACCTGTTCTTCGCTTCCCTGGGGCGCATTCGCGCAGCACTCGCCTACGCGGCACTCGGCGACAGCCGCGCCGCCCTCCGCTCCCTCGGCTCCGCCCAGGAAGCCCTCGCCGCAGCCCCCGAGCGCGAACGCCCGCGCTGGACAACCTTTTACTGCCAAGCCGAACTCGACCACCTCGGGGCCATCGTCAACCACCGCAGCGGCCGCTACACCCACGCCGAAGCCATGGCCCACCGCGCCCTGGCCAAGATCCCGCCGTCCTTCCGCCGCAACCGGGCGCTGGCAACCGCCCAGCTCGCCCTCGCGCAACTCCACCAAGGAGACAGCGAACAGGCCACGGCCACAGCTGCTGACGTCTTCACTGTCATGGCCGGTACGCCGCTCCCCGGCCGGATGCGCACCCTCATCGGCGACTTCCACCGGGCTCTGTTCACTATGGCCCCCTCCGCCACGTACGCACGCGACTGGGCAGACCGTCTGCGAACAGAATGGAGCTGAATGTGATCGAGATGCGCCACTTCCGGCACGGACACCTTCCCGAAGGATTCCGGCAGCTACTTATCGATGTTCATGCCGACGCCTATGCCGACCAGATGGACGACCCGTTCAACCAGCGCTTTGACTGGTTCGTGGAGCACTGGTCGAGTGCCGAGGGATTCACGTGCGTCGTGGCGTACGACGGAGACCAACCTGCAGGCTTCGCCTACGGCGCTCCGGCCACGCCCGGCCGGGAGTGGTGGCGAGATGCCAAGTACGAGCCGAAGGCCGGTCGAACTTCCACGTACTCGGTGTCCGAACTCATGGTGCGCCCCAAGTGGCGCAAGCAGGGCATCTCCGAACGACTTCATGAAGCCCTGCTGAAGGAGCGCACTGAAGACCTAGCTGTCCTCCTGGTCGAGGTGGACCACCCCAAAGTTCAGGCGCTGTACGAGTCATGGGGCTACGTGAAGGTCGGGGAACGACAGCCCTTTGCCGACTCCCCACTGTTCGCCGTCATGGTTAAGGACCTGCCAGGCTGAGGCAGTCCAGCGGGCGTGCGCGAGGGGCTTCGAGGCGGCTGGCGAAGGGGGAGTGGAGAGCGGCGGTTCGCGGCCGGTGAAGATGCCGCACAGGGTCAGTTCGTGGCGGCAGTAATCGGTGAGGCAGCTGGTGAGCACGGTGTGAAACTCAAGCCGTTCCCCAGGATCGTGGATGAAGGGCCGAAGGATCAGCCAGGCAGATTCCGGCTGAACATGGAGGCATGTCCCACGGTCTTGGTCCGCATGGTCTTCACAGGTCGGTCCACGGGCGCGGGTCGCCTCCGGTCAGTGGTGTCCAGACCGGTGTGGTCGGGCCGTGGTGTTCGATGTCTTCGAGGATGGCGGCGCCGAGGGGTACTTCGCGGGCGAGGGTGGCGACGAGCGGGTGTTGTGCGGCCATGGCCTGCAGGTCGTTGATGCGGTCTTCCAGTCTTGCTCTGGAGGCGCCGGTGAGGATGAACAGGACGCGGGGGAAGACGGGGTACCAGCGCAGCCATGCGGGGCCGGTTGCGGGGGTTCGGCGGCGTCCGACGGGTTGTGCTTCGTAGTGGAACAGTCTGGCGTAGTCGATGAGTTTGATGGCCAGGCGTTCGCTGCTCATGGTGGTGCGGTCGACTTCGACGAACGCGCGCAGTTTCCGCCGGTGTTGGCCGTCGATGGCGGTGTAGTGCAGGACGGCGTCGGCGACGAGGCGTTCGCCTTCGCCGATGGAGTGGGCGACTTCGGGGGTCCAGTCCCATGGTCCGTGTTCGTGTCCGTGCCGGCGGGCGTCGGTGGCGAAGGGGAGGTGGGCGCGGACTACGCACAGGGTGTGCGGCGTCTTCAGGGAGGCTGCGGTGCTGGAGGTGATGGGGTAGGGCGGTCGGCCGCGCAGGAGGGGGAGGTCGCGGGTGAGTCGTACCCCGCCCGGGGTGAGGTACCAGGCGTGCGTGCGCGAGCGGTCTGGTTACTGCAGCGGGGTGAGGTCGACCAGGCGTGCGGAGCGCAGTTTGTTGAGGACGCGGGAGATGAGCTGGCGGGGGCTGTCGGGCCGCAGCATCTGCCGGAGCTGGCCGGTGGTGGCGATGCGGTGCAGGGCGAGCGCGGTCAGGACTTGCAGGCGCAGGGGTTCAGCCGGGCTGGGGGCCGGTTCAGCGGCATGAACACCTGAATGGGAACGGGTCATAGAGGCAGCCAACCTCCGTGCCCGGACCATGACCCCGACCGTGGAGGCCTGACCAAGGTCACGGCTGAGCAACGGCCGCGTGGTCGGGGCATGGTCAGGGTTGTGGTCGGGGCGACCGGCTGTGAGCCGTCGGTGCCGACGGGGCGGAAGAAGAAGATGGCGGGTCCGCAGCAGCGGGATCTGCTAGTGCGGCGCGTGGTGGCGTAGTCACGCCATGTCGGACACCGTGCGACAGACGGCCCGCAAGAGACCAACCTCAACCGGGGGCCGCGTTCACGGGGCGGTGCGCCCAGTGCCGCTCACCGCTGGGGCCCATCTCCTGGAGCGCTGGGCGGCCTGTTCGAGGATGCGCCGCCGTGTCCAGCGTCGGCGTCCGTTTTGGCGGCCGGCGTTCTCGGCGATGCCGTCGGTGGTCTTGAGCAGCGGCAGGTTGCCTTGGGAGAGGCTGCTGGAGAAGGAGCTGAGGCTTTTGTAGCCGAGGAGGGCGGCGGCCTCGCTGGCGCCCAGGAGTTCGTCCGGGTCGCCGTCGACGGGAACGTCAGGCAGGGGCGGTGCCGGTTTGGTGCCGGCGCGTCGTCCGCGGCCGGGCCGGCTCTCCAGCCAGTTCAGCAGTGTCTGGACGCGCCACTGCTGGCGGCGGTAGGGGTTGTCGGGGGTGCCGAGTTCTTCGACGACGTCCGGGTCGGGGAAGTAGCCGGGGTGGTCGCGGACGAAGGTGGTGACCTGGTTGGGGTTCTTGTAGCCGAGGAACCTGGAGGCTTCTGCCGCGTTGAGCAGCTCCTGCGGGTCACGGGCGGGCGGCTTGTACCCCTTAAGGCGGGTCGGTGTGCGGTGGGCGAACCACTCGGTGACCTCGGCGTGGTCCCACAGCCGGGCACGGCCGCGGGTGGCGACGGGTTCGGGAAAGGTCTGGCCGGCCGTGTTGTGCTCGCGGCTGGTGTACAGGCTGCTGATCCGGGCGGGTGTCAGGTCGTGTTCGGCTGCGATCTGGGCGGCGTCGGCCAGGCGGGGCTCACGGCGCGAGGTCATGGCATAACCGTCCTTCCTGTCAGCAGTGTGCCGGCCAGCCCGGCGCACAATGCAAATAATGGCAGAAGTCTAGGGAGGGGTCCAGCCCGCGACTTGAGATTCTTCCCAGTGGCCGCGCTGGCGGCGCCCCTCCTATTCCTCGGGGAGCAGGTAGATGCCGCGGCACGCGGCAGCCTCGGCCATCTGCGTGTACGCGATGGCAGCCGGCGTCATCTCCCACTCGGCCAAGGCCAACAGCAAGATCACTTCGGTGCGGTCCTGGGTGGTATCGCAGGGCATACCGGAGGCATCCGCGGCGACCATCAGCTCCGCAGTGGCCAGCCCCTCGAGATGCACTGCCACCTCCCAATGCAGCTCCCGCAGGCCCTGCTGGTACAGCTCGTTCGCCTCGCCCAGGAGCAGCAGCAGGTCCTCGCCGTGGCTGGACGGTGCTGCTGCAGTGAGATCGAGGATGCGCTGGGTGGTCGTCGTCATCATGAGAAGTATCCCTCCAAGGGTCGGTGAGCGGTGTGGTGGTGGGTGGTGTGGTGGTCAGTGGCAGCCGTCGCACCCGGCGGCGCTGTGCAGGATCTCGCCCGGCCCGGTGCGGGCCCCTGAGTCCCATGTGGGCGGCTTGAGCAGGGCGGCGTGGACGTCGCGTTCCATCCGCTCGAAGTCCAGCGGGGGTCGAAAACACTGCGCCTGCCCCCTGCTCGAACCGGGAGGTCCCCTCCAAGGATGGGCCGGCACGGGCACTCCGGACGAAACATTCGAGTACTTCAACCTGCTTCCAAATCCCCAAGCGACTGAATTCCGGGGCGAGTTGCCGCTACGCTGAGTATCTATCTCGCTACTCACCGAAAGGGTGGTCATAGGGGTATGGGGGGAAGCGTGCAGGACGCGGGACGCATGGACGGCTCGGACGAGCGTCTGGTCCTGCTCGACGTGGACGGGCAGCGCGTCTACATGGCCGTACAAGAGCTGGACAGCAGGTACGGCGACGAGCGGGAGGTCTCGGGGCGGGTTCGGCGGCGACTGGACGAGGCCCTGGAAGGGCTGACAAGCACTGCACGGGCCGTGGTGACCCAGCTGCGGCAGAGCGAAGCCACGCGCGTGCGGGTCCAGTTCGGCTGCGAGTTCGCGCTCGAATCTGGATCTGTCGTCGCCGTGGTCGGCAAGGCGCGCACCTCCTCGGCCTTCACGGTGGAGCTGGAATGGGAGCAGCCGCCGACTCCGTGATCCCGGCCGAACTGACCGGCTGGGAGGGACTCCTCAAGGCGGCGACCTTACGGCTCGAACCGCCCTCTGGTGACGTCGGCACCGGATTTGTCATCGCCGACGGCTTGGTGGCGACCTGCGCACACGTCGTCGCCAAGAACGAGCGCACGCTGCCCAAGCGGATACGCGGCAAAGTCGTCGCCCTCGACCGAGAACTCATCCTGGAGCCCGTGCCCGGCTCGTATGTCCGGGACCGGGACGGCGGTCTCGACCTCGTATTGCTGCGCATCGTCGAACCCTCCGGCAGCCCTGCCCCACCCCTTCAGCCGGTTCTCACGTCGAACAAGGTCGAGATCGGCGACGATCTGTGGACGTACGGCCATCCGGTCCGCGGCTTCTTGGGCCAGACCGCCACCCTGCGCTACCAGGGCACGGATCGGCGCAGCGACCGGCCGGGCGGGCCCTGGCTGCCGCACGCGGAGGGGCTCGTGGGCGAGGGATGCAGCGGCAGCGCCGTGATCAACCTCCGTACCGGCGCGGTGTGCGGCATGGTGAGCACCTCCAACCTCAGCACCAGCGTCCATCTGGTGCCGGTGGCGGAGATCCTGGCGCGCTGCCCCGCGGGAGCCGACCGGACGGCCGTCAAAGGCGAATGGCCGTGGCGGCTGAACCCCGGCCAACTGGAAGCCGGTGGCTGGCGGCAGCCGACCGCTCTGTTGCTGGACTATCTGAAGGGCGCCAGGAAGGCGGCCGACGGACAGCACCCGTATCCGATGATCGAGGGAGAGCCGCCCAGGACCCTGTCCATGGTCTACGTCAGTCCGAGCGTCGGCTCGGAGGAGTCCGCCGAGGAACCGGGCCCCTCGGGGAACGAGCGGATCCCGGCCGAGGATCTGTTCCAGCTCGACCAGGACATCCTGCTGATCGGTGCCCCCGGCGCGGGCAAATCGAGCCTGCTCCGGCACGCTGTCACCGAGTTAGCTGCCCGGTGGAAGCCCCCGGACTGGCACGACCTGGTTCCCGTCCGAGTGGACGCCCGGGACTTGGACAAGGACTTTCCGCTGGCCGCGATCGCCGAAGCCGTGGACACTGAGATCCTGCCACCCTCTGCTAGCGGCTGGCCTCGCGAGTGGTTCAAAGGACCCCCGGTACCGGCCACGCGCTGGCTGATCCTTGTCGACGGGCTCGACGAGGTCGGTGGCCCGCAGGCCCGCGAGAGGGTCATCCAGAGGATCACCGCACTGCGCGAGCTGAGTGTGGGCGACAATTATCGCTTCCTGGTGACGACGCGGCCCCTGCCGACCGAGGAGCTGCCCCCCAATCTGCGCCGGTTCGACCTGCTGCCACTGGACCCGCGTCAGCTGTCCGACTTCGCCACCCGCTGGCTGACGGCTCTGAAGGTTCGCCAGCCAGTGGACGCGGCGGCTCTCTTCCTGGAGCGTCTCGAAGCCTCCGGGATGACGGAGCCGGCCAGGACGCCGCTGATGGCGTCCATGCTGTGCCAGCTGTTCAAGGCAGACCAGGACTTGCCGCTGCCGCGCGGTCGCAGCGCCGTATATCGGAAGTTCGTCACAGCGGTCCAGGGCCGGAAACGCTGGAAGCGGAGCGACAGCCCGTGGCCCCAACTGCGACAAGCCGCCATCGAGGAGTACAAAGACGTCGGTGACGCGGCACTGACCGGTCTTCGCGATGCGTTGCCCGATCTGGTCCAGCGTCTCGCCTACGAACGCCACTACGGCAGCAAGGAATCGGCCGTGCAGCTCCTGACCAAGTGGTCGGCCGAACTCGGCCACAAGGGACTGTCGGAGGAGGAATGGGCCGACCTGCGCGGCGTCGCCCTGCCCGAACTCCTCCGTGCCGGCGGGCTCCTGCGCCAGCGGCGCGACGACTTCGTCTTCATCCACCAGACCTTCGCCGAGTACCTCACAGCGCGATGGATCGCCAAGGACACCCAACGCAGCACCAAGGAGTTCCGCCGGGTCTTTGGCCACGACCCACGATGGCCCGCCTGGGCCCTGGGCCTCGCGCGCGACTCCGATCCGGCAGCGACCTCCGTGGTCCGCTTCCTGGTCGACGCCTGGGGGCAGGAGGAGCAACGCGGACTCCAGTCGACGCTCCGCCGACTTGCGGTGCGGAACGGAGGCGCGACCCTCATCGCCACCCTCGTCGCCGACGGCTCGAAGGTCGACGAGGAAGCTCGGGACACAGCCGTATCCGTGCTCCACGACGCTGCCCTTGACCTGGACCACGAGGCAGCGGTGGCCCTGGCCCGGATGGGGGACGAGCGGGGCGTCAAGATCCTCGCCGAAACGGCGGAACAGCACCGCAGCCTGGACTATCGTCTGAACGCCGCACGTGGTCTCGCCGACCTCGGCGACCCGCGTGGCATTAAGGCGCTGCGGGCCATGGCGGCCGACTCCACCGGACGGGGCACCATCGCGGCCGCCGAAGAACTGGTGCGACGAGGCGACCCGTACGGGACCAGTGTCCTCGTCAGGATCGCGAGGGGCCCCGAGGACGCTGCGGCGCTCTGGCTCGAAGCCGCCAGGACCATGCTCCGGCTTCAGCTCTCGAAAGGCACCGAAGTTCTGCTGGCCCGGCTCACCGACACCGGCGCATCGAGCAGCGCGCGGATCCAGGCGGCCCAGCACTTGGACGGACGACATGCCGGGACGATCGCGGAGACGCTGACGGAACTGATCCGTGGCGGACCGCCGCCGGACGACTCCCTCAGGGCCCTCAGCCTGCTGCCGTCGCTCTTTCACCGCAATCCGCAGGGGGACGCCGTGCTCGGCGGCCTGGCCGAGGATCCGCGGCTGCCCGTGCGGGTGCGGATCGAGGCGGCACGGTCCGTCCACGACGCCGAGCGGCGCGAGCGGCTGCTGATGGCCGCAGTTGCGGATCCCGACGCGACTTCCGCACTGAAGTTGCAAGCCCTGGAACACCTACCGGCCGTGAAGGGCCGCCACATCACGGACATGCTGCTGTCGATCGTCAACGATCACTCCGTCTCGATCGACGTCCGGTGCTCCGCCGCGCACCGGCTGCCGTCGTCCCCCGAACCCCGGGCCAGGATCCAAGAGGCTCTGACGGCCCTGCTGACCCACCCTGAACTGCCTCAGCGCCGACGCAGCGCGCTGCTGGAATACACGGCTTCCTGGTGGCTTCCCCCAGCCGCCGGAGGACTCCACGCACCGGACACATCGCCCTGGTGGTCCGTCACGGTCAGCACGATGATCACCGATGGCCCACGGGACGAGGGCGAGTGCCGGGAACTCATCACGCAGTTGGGCCACGCCGGGGCCTGGTCCCAGCTGACGCTGCTGGCCGAGACCCAGCCCCTCTCCGGCAGGCTGCGTCTGCTCGCCGCACGCCGGGCCACGGCCATCACCGCCCGGCAGGGCCCCCGGGGCGATGTGAGACTCGCCCTCGCACGGAGTCTGAGCCTTGATCCGCGCTATCGCCTTCTGGCTTTCGGTGAGGTCGCGTGGGACGTGAGCGTGCGCATGGCCGTCCGCTCGGCCGACCTCACGCGGGTCGTCGCAGACGGCCTGACCGAGTTCGCGCGGGTCGTCGTGGACGCGGTGCGCACTGCGGTCGACTGGGTGCTGACCGCGCTGATCCGGCTGCCCTTCATCGCCCTTCTCGCCGTCCTGCCGTTCGCCGTGGCGGTGGCGGCCAACGCGTTCGGGACCGCCTGCATGGCCCCGGACCCGCCCGAGGACTGGAAGTTGCGGGTGTACTTCGGGGTGACCGCCCTCCTGGTCACCACGCTGTATCTCGGGGCTAGCGGGACCTGCGGAATGAGGCGAAAGGGACGCAAGGTCATTCTGTACGGCCTGCTGGCGGGGGCCGGATTCGGTCTGCTACGGCTGCCGGAACCGGCGATCCTCAACGACATGGGCACGTATCTCGCGGCGGTGATTCCCTGGGACAGACCCTGGCAGATCTGATGCCTCCTGATCACCAGATACGACGCGAGTCCTCCGCCTCCCTCTCCCGCGCATCATGGCCAGCCTGTACAACCTCGCCATCGGCGTCCACCGTCAGGACGGCCACACCAACATCGCGGCCGCCCTACGTCACGCGACTGGCGAAGGCCCCTGACCGCCCTCGGCCTCACCGGATGAATCCGGACAGACCTCGATCATGCAAGGGACCCTGCGCCCAGATCTACGCCGAATACGCTGAACCGCAGCTGGCCGTCAGCACCCCGGGTTCGTGTCAGCTCCATCCCCAAGTCAACGGTGATTTCACCGATTTCGAACCGCACACCCTTATCGCCCGCCCCTTGCGGATCATCGATCCGCGCCTGTGCTTCGGCTATCTGGCTCCGCAACAACGCCACCGCATCCGCCAGGTCCAACCAGTCCTCACCTGCACCGCCCGAACTCATTGTCACCGCCCCTGCGTTTTGCTCCGCAAGCACTTGCAGACACTTTGCTTCCGCCTCCGGCATCGGCCCCGCGCAGGCGCCGCCGTTGTTTACGACTACCAAAACCTGTTTGCCCATAGGGCGGATTCGCAAAGACACCACGACGTGAGGCTGCCTAAGGGCTGTCCCGTAAATGATCTATGGCATGCCGACTGACCAGCGGTGCTGCCCCTCACCCTGTGAGGGTGAGGTTGTGGAGGCGAGCGATGCCGAGCATGGCGTGGTGGACGCCCTCGTCCTTGAGGCGGCAGTCGCGGAGGATCTTCCACGTCTTCATGTGTGCGAAGGCATGCTCGACGCGGGCGCGGACCTTGCGGTGGGAGGCGTTGTGCTCCTCTTTCCATGTCGGTAGTTCGGCCTGGTCGCGTTCCCGGCGGTGAGGGATGACCAGGCCGGTGCCGCGGTAGCCGCCGTCAGCGATCACGGTTGTCCTGCCGACGGCGGCCTTCGCCCCGGACAGTTCCCATGCCTTGCAGTCGTTGCGGTTACCCGGCAGGGGCCGGCCGACGGCGACGACGCGCCGGGTGTCGGCGTCGATGACGATCTGGTGGTTGGTGGAGTATCGGTAGTTCTTCGATCGCTCGGCGATGTTGTGGTCGCGGGTGGGGACCAAGGTGCTGTCCACGATCAGCACGGCATCCTTGCGGAACCGCCGGCGCTGGCGCAGTGCGAGGGCGGGCCCGAGGTGGTCGATGACGCGGTCGGCGGCCGACTTCTCCCGAACAGGAGGGCGAGCTGTCGCAGTGTCATGTTGGTCCGCCAGTACGCGATGACCAGTAGCACGCGGTCCTCCAGCGGGAGACCCCACGGCCGTCCCTTGCGTACCGGGACCGCGCCTTCCTTGCGTAGAGCGGTGATGAGCGTGCCGAACTGCTGCGGGCTCAGCCCGGTGAACGGTCTTATCCAGCGGGGCTCCGATGCCGTGATCACGGCGAGATCATCTCCCGGCCCCGAGGAGCCGTGCTGAGCTACGGGATGTCGGGGTACTGAGGGCGCTTCCGTTTGAGCTTGGCCAGGTCACTGAGATCGATGCCCGTGGCCTTGGCATACTGCCTGGACCAGTCGGCGACGGCCTGTCGGAACAGGTAGTCGGGGCGGCGAGCCACCGGCTCCTCGCCGCGGTTCCGCAACTTAGCGACAGCGGCCCGCTCCAGATCCTGATCACCGCACTGACGAGCCAGAAGGATGGCTTTCGCAAGTCGTGACGGCTCGTTGTTGGCTGGCGCGAACGACCAGAGCCCGTCCCGGTGAACATGGGTGTCCGCCAGGAGCAGCAGTCCCAGGTCGTGGGAGTCGCGGACGAAGCGCAGGGACGGCGGCCCGTAGTAAGTGACGTTGGCGGAGACTTCAGAGGCGAGCGGAGCACTGCCCGCCGGCCAGGGATAGCAGGCAGCGGGAGGAATGTCAGTCGGACCTGCGTCGCCGGACGGCGACTGGTGGTCGATCCGGATGCCCACTCCGCCAAAGCCGTCCATCCGGTCACCGAGACCGCAGTGGTCCGTGTGCACCATCCAGCCGAAGAGCGACCGGTCGTAACGGTCCTTCCAGATCGAAAGCGTGGTGCACAGGCTTCCCCGGACGAACTCCAACTCGCCGCCGTCGATGCTGGTAGGGGCCATCCCGAGCAGCTCAACAAACTGCTCGGCCATCCTTCGTACCGTCCACGGTCGCGTCACGAGGGCATGGTAGGTGCTGCCCACGACGCGCTGACCGACCGGAGCACCAGCGCTCCTGGCAGCTCACCCGCAACTCGAAGATCGATTACGGGACAGCCCTTAGCGTTCGATTTGGTAACGGCTTTGGGAGATGACGGCCTGGCGGAGTTTGGCGGTGAAGTCTGGTGTGCGCGCGATGCGGTCGACACCGCCGGCCTTGCTCTGCCGCAGGGCGCTCTTGAAGTTTTGTTCCAGAGTGCCCGCCATACGGGACATGAGGTCATCGGTGAGATGTAGAAGATCGATGTTGAGCAGGTCCCGCAGGGTGGGCTGCCTCAGCCGAGTGAGCGTGTGGGCGGACATGGCTGCCAGCGGGTAGAGCCAGTTCTCCAGAGTTTCTCCCAGCAGCGGGCGGTCTTCGGCGTACGGAGCAAGGAAGGCTCGTAGGCGGGTGTGGACGTCCAGACAGAGGCGGTAGATGTCCAGGTCGTGGCGAGAGGAGAAGATCTGAGAGTAGTGCTGGTCGTCCAGCAGCAGTGCGTCCGAGTGTCGCAGCGCGGTGTGCGGCTCGCGCTGGACGAAGGCGGTGAACTCCCGAGCCAGCCGGGTCATGCTGACGACCCGATCGAGAGGGAAGCCGAGGTTGCGGTAGTAGCTGGCCCGGCGTTCGTAGTAGTAGCCACCAGCGTGGCCCAGGCTCTCTTCGATATCTTTCTGGATTGCCTCGGTGGCTCGCAGGGCGCCCGCCGGCAGCTGTGTCTGGCTGTTCGTAGCCCGGATGATGCGGTCGCGGGCGGTGCCGGACTCGGGTGCGACCACGATCTTGACCAGCAGAGAGCGATCGCGGTGCTGGCCGCCGCTTTGGAAGTAGCTGTAGATCTCATGACTGGTCTGCAGGCCGTTGACGATCTGCGGCTCTTTGACGACGATCCTTTTGCCTGCGATCTGGGCGGCGTCGGCGACGACGGTGACGCCGTTGTTGAACCACCAGAAGTCCTCGCCCGTGCCGGACTTGAGTGTCTCGCCGATGGCGTTGTTCACCGCGGTGGACCCGGCGTAGTCACGCACGTTTGATTCGAACAACTCCAGGCGCAGGGCTTCGTTGTCCGAGGTGATGAAGCGGTAGTACTCGTCCAGACGGGCCAGACATACGTATCCCTCGCCGAGGGAGGTGCTCATCGGGGTTTCGGTGAACACCAACTGAGCGACGGCCTTGGCGCCTCGGGCGGTGCGTTCGCGGAGATCAGCGGCGTTGAGGTACTCCAGATCTGCCTTGGTGTCCGAAGTGATTTTTGAGAGCTCGCGCCGCAGCCGGTCTCCCTTGGCCTTCACATTGGGGTGCGGCGTCTCGGCGGCCTTGTTCGCGTAGATCACCTTGATGCGTACCTGCGGGAAGGATGACGCCAGCTCTTCGAGGATGTGCAGGAAGCGCCGTGTACGGTCTAGAAGCTTGGCGTTAGTGTGTGCGACCAGGTCATCTTCATCCCGGCTCATGTCCAGCAGAGTGGGCAGGTGGAAGTGGAGCTTCTCGACCACGGTCTCCTGGTAGCCCGTCGAGGTCTTGGCTTGCAGGATCACTAATTCGATCTTGCCGGCGCGCGACGGCAGGAACTGATGGGCGTCAGCAGTGACGTAGCGCTCGTCAACGAAGGTCCAGATGCCGTCGATGCCGCAGTCGTGGGCACCGTCAACGATGCCGTCCATGATTTCGTCGTTGTCGAGGTCCCAGTCCTGCAGAGCCTTGTCGGCAGCGAAGAAGGTGAAGAAGTCGTCCCTGCTCTTGTCCGGTGCCAACTTCCGGTGCTGGTCCTCCAGGATGCGGTCGAGCAGTCGCTGGTCGTTGTTCTGTACGGATGTCATACAGCACCGCCCCCCACCAATGCGTCAAACCCGGACAACGATGTTGGCAGGCTCATGCGGTTGTGAACAGCCCGCGTACTGCGGAGAGTTATGGAGAACCGAACCGCTGTTCTTGCGTGCTAAGGGCGGTCCCGTAAATGATCTCCGAGACACCGCGGGGTGGGTCACCGTGCGGCCCTTGCCTATCCGACGAGGGCAAGGTTGTGCATGCGGGCGATGCCGAGCATCGCGTGGTGGACACCGTCCCCCTTGAGGCGGCAGTCGCGGAGGATCTTCCAGGTCTTCATGCGGGCGAAGACGTGCTCGACCCGGGCCCGGATCTGCTTGTGGGAGATGCTGATCAGCCGCCGGGCGAGCTGGTGGGGGCGGCCGATGTCGACGCGCTCGGTGGAGCGCTTGACCGGTCGGCGCCTGCCGTCTTCTGCCAGCAGGAACAGGCGCCGCACGTGGTAGAGCGCCCAGGGCATGTCGAGTTCGCGCTCGAACGCCTTCAGACATGCCCGGTCGCGGGGCTGGGTCGGGTCGAAGAGCTCCAGGAGGGTCTTGCGGCCGTAGAGCTTGGCGTTCGGGTTGAGGCTCATCGCCGTGTACTCCAGGCGCAGCACCTCGCCGGCGATGTCGGGGTGGGAGCGCATGCGCTCCATGTGGGCGGGCAGCGCGCCCATGGAGGCGGAGAAGCAGCAGAACGTGCAGTACGACTTCGGCCAGTGCACGCCGAACCGCTCCAGCAGGTAGGCCTCGCACTGCTGACGGTGCCAGCCCCAGTCGATGAGCGGGAACTGTCCGGTACGCCCGGGCATCTTCGAGGTGACCTGGTCGCCGAGGCGGCGGCCTTCCTCGTCGGCGTTGAAGCCCATGATCTGCCGGAACGGACGCCCGCCGAAGACCTGCTTGAGCCACCAGTCACCGACGTCGCCCTTGGCCCACAGGGAGCATTTGCGGGTGCCGGCGACCTGGGGCACCGTGCCGACGGACTCCTGGTCGTCCCACAGCGTCCACGGGCCGCGGGCGAAGAGCTTTTCGGGGCGGTGGGAGTCGTCCAGGATGGTGAACCCGTCGGACTGGAGGTGCCCGTTGCGCGCCAGTTGGACGAAGCGCATGCCGTTCTCGCGCAGCAGCGGGAGCATGAACTCGTCGGCCAGGAGCCGGGTTTCGGGCCACTCGCTGCCGGTGGCCATGTAGAGGACGGCGGTGCGGTCGAGGTCGATGCCGTGCGCGTCCGGGGCGGTGAGCATCTTGGCGAGGTAGGCGGTGGAGTCGGCGCCCAGGCCCCAGTTGATGATGGTGTCGAGGTCGTCGTCGGCGGCGCTGAGGCCTGGCAGTGCAGGGGCGTACGTCGTACGGGACATGGCGGCTCTCACTCCTCGAGGGGCCGGTCGGTCAGCCGCTGGGCGGAGACGATGAGAAGGCGGTCATCGGCGGGCCACGGGTCGCAGGACTCCCAGGGGTCGCCCTGGGACAGCACCACCACCTCGCCGGGCGCCGTGACGAGGCAGCACACGCCGCAGCCGCACGATGGGTCGAAGGGCTCGGGGTGGGCGATGTAGGGGGTGGTGAAGTAGTCGGCTCTCTCCTCGCCGACCGCGGCCAGGAGCAGGTCGCCGTGCGCGACGTCGCGGGCGCGGGCCACGCGCGCGTGCGGCAGAGCGAGCGGGAGACGGGGGTCAAGGCTGCTGACGGCGAGCTGCTTGTCGATGAGGCGGGCGTTGCCGCTGGAGCGGACGTCGCCGGTGGCGGGCGCGGCGAGCAGGGGCCGGTGGAGGCCGACCGCGGTCTCGGCTGTGTACATCGCCACGACGTGGTCCAGGGCCTCGACGAGGATCACCGCCCGGGCGAGCGCGGCCAGCAGGACGGCGCTGGCCTTCAGCGTCGCGCCGCTGGCTTCGGTGCCGGGCCGGTAGAGGCTGACGGCCGCACCGCCGCTGTCGAGGACGGAGCGCAGCAGCGGGGCGTGCGTGTGTGGGTGGGCGCCGTCCAGGCCGCGCGGCAGGACGGCGAGGGACGCGGCGCCCGTCTCGGCGGCGGCCTGGTGGGCGGTGGAGTCGATGCCGTAGGCGAGCGTGGCGGTGACTGTGTGATCGGCCTCGGCGAGGGCGGTGGCGAAATCGTGCGCGCGGGTCACGGCCTGCTCGGTGGGGACCCGGTTGCCGGTCACGGCGACGGCACTGCCGGTCAGCCGCGGCAGGTGTTCGCGGCCGCGGACCCACAGGCCCGGCGGGCACGCGGGCCCCAGATCAGCGAGGGCGGTGGGCCACTCCTCATCCGAGGGGATGATGAACCTGCAGGTCAGCTCTGCTTGGGCGAGTTCCTCGCGCGGCCGGTAGGAGGAAAGGAGCCCGCTGCCGTCGCCGCCGAGGCGGCGGTCCCACACCTCGGCCGCGGTGTACTCGTTGAGGTCGGCGGCGAGTTGGCCGGGCGCGAAGTGGGCGGCGAGCGCGGCGCGTGCGGCTCGTTCGGACAGGGCGGGTGTGGGCATGAGAGGCCGGCCTTTCGGGCAGGGCGCGGCACCGGCAGGCGAACCGGTGCCGCGCCGGGGCGGCGAAGGGGAGATGTGCCCCAGGGCCGGCGGGAAGGGGAGCGCCGTCGGCGGCTGGGGGTGGGGCGGGCGGTCTAGGCCCGTTTCTGCTCCCACCACGGGGGGCTGCCCGGTCGGCTGGGGGCCGGGGGTGCGGTGGCGGGCTGCGGCGGCGGGGTTGCGGTGTAGGGGCGGGCGGCGATGGGGCTGGGCAGGCTGGTCTCGGTGTAGGCGATACGCCTGCGCAGGCTGATGCCGAGGTCGTCGACGCTCAGGTAGATCGAGTCGTCCTTGAGACCGGTGATGCGTCCTTTGACCAGGATGCTGACCCCGTCGGTGAGCGATTCGGTGGCGTTGGTGGCCAGGTCGCGCCAGGCGGTGCAGATGTAGGGGATCGGCTCCAGGTCACGCCACTTCTGCGCGGTGGCATCCCACTGCGTGGGGGTCTCGGTGAGACGGAACCGGCAGACGGCGATGCCGTCGCGGGTGAAGCGGACTTCCACGTCACCGGTGACGGTGCCGGACACGTGCGTGACGGACGGGGCCATACGAACACCTCCTATAGCAAATAATAGTGTATCTACGGGTCTGGTCAACCCCCCTGTCGGCACTTCCCGCCGCCGGAGGGTGCGGGACGGCGGGTGAGACGCCGGAAGCGGGCTTTCCACCCGGTCGGCTGCGCCGGGGCCGGAAGCGGGGTGAGGTTGTCGAACACCGTGGTGTCCTCGATCTCCACCACCATCGGGACCGTGCTGTCGGCCCGGACCAACTGCTCGTCGGTGGTGTCCAGATGAACGGAGACCCGTACGGCCTCGCGATCGGCGTCGAGGTAGGCGAACACGAGAATGCCCGCGATCTCCATGCAGGGCAGGCCCTCGTCGTCAGGCCCCCGCATCGCGTGGAACACAGCCGTGCTGTTCGCCTCCGCGCACTCCTCGGCGTCCGAGAGGCTGGGATTACGGGGCGCGAGCACGCAGCGGGCGATGTCCTCGTCGTACAGCGTGTACCCCTCGATGTCCTGCCTCAACTCGTAGAAGAGGTCCACGGCCTTGCGGTCGTCGGCGGGCGGGCGGAGCGGGACACCGTCCTCGCCCGCCACGTCGTCCCAGGCGCTGTGCACGTGCTGCGCCAGCGAGGCAAGGGCGGAGGCCTTGTCGGACCAGAGCGTGACATCGTCGCTGTGCCGGTCCCAGCGGCGCAGCACCCACGCGCGGCCTGTCACTTGCGAGGTGAGGTTCTCCTCGATCGCGAAGCTGAAGCGGTGCAGCCACCCTTCGAGGATGCTGACGGTGTCCGCCCCGGGCCATTGGCCGGTGCGTTCCTGGAGGTCGTCCATCAGGTCGGCCAGATCGAGGACGGCTGCGCCTGCGGGCGTGGTCGGGTCCGGTGTGATCGGCATGGCGGTTTCCTTTTCTGTGCGAGATGGGGCGGTCAGGCCCCGTTCATGAGGCCGTTGAAGAGGTTCATCAGGCGTTGCTGGTCGGGGGTGAGGGTGGCGGTGCGCAGCAGGCGCCGGCGCAGGACGGGTGCGTCGAGGCTGATGCCGGAGGGCATCTCGGGGCGCTCGGGCGGGAAGACCAGGCGGTAGTTGGGGGTGTGGATCATCCAGGCCTCGTACCGGTCGGCGGGGCTGGCGCTGCGGGCGGCGTGCCCTTCGTCCGTCGTTCGGGACAGGCACCGGCAGGACAGATCGGAACACGGCCGTCCGGCCGGGTGGCTGGCCAGGATGGGGCTGCGGCGGTAGTGCGTGCGGCTGCCGTTGAGCATCGGGCAGTGGTCGGCGGTATAGGGCAGGCACTCGGGGTGCAGCGCCGGTTCCGGGGAGCAGCCCTGGAGGACGTCGGCCGGGCGCACCAGCAGGAAGCACCGTTCGTCCAATGGCTGTTCGCAGATCTGGCACAGGCGCCCGAGGAAGGCGGCGTGGGCCTTGTCGGCGTCGAGGACACCGAAGGCGGCGTGACCGCCGTGGATCAGGGTCACGTACGGCACCACCAGCCCGCCGGCGAGCGGACGGTCGGCACAGCGTTGGGGGATCGCATGCATGTGATGAATTCCTTCGGCTCGCGGGACGCGGTTCGCAGCGCGAGGTCGGGCGTCAGCTGCTGGCCGGTGGGGAAGGATCGGCGGGGCCGGCGGTCAGGAGTGCTTCCCAGTGGGCGTAGTGGCAGCCGGTGGCGTCGTGCAGGCGCAGGTGCAGCCAGTTGAGGTTGCCGTCGGCCCGGATGACGGCCTCCGCGCCGATGGCGGCTGCCCGGGGATAGACGGTGCCGTCGTCGGGGGCGGCCAGGACGATGACCAGACCTGGGCGGTGCGGCAGGTGGCGGAGCGTGAAGTCGGTGTAGCTGCGGTCGTCCAGGAGCACGAGCGGAGCGCGCTGGTACTCCTCGGCGCTGAACAGCGGTGACGGCAGGTGCAGGCGGGGGACGGGGCTCGTGCGCAGGCCGACCGGATCGTCGTCACTGCGGTCGCTGATCACCAGCACCGGAGCCTGCGGTCCTTCCCGGGGAGCTTGCGCGGGGGCGGGCATGGCGGTGACACGTCGCTTTCGTGGGGGGCCGGGGCCGGGAATGGGCCTCGGGGAAGGGTGAGTTGGCGGCCTGCGGGCGGGGCGGCCGGGCGGCGGCCGCCCCACCCGCAGGTGTTCGCTCAGCCGAGCGGGTAGAGCACCAGCGCGGGGAGGGCGGTGTCGGGGATGCTGTCCCCGTACAGCTCGCGCAAGGACGGGTCCGCTGTGAGTTCCTCCGGCAGCGGGTAGACATCGCCGACGAGCTCGCTGTGGGTCGGCGCATACCGCGAGTGGCTGTAGCTGGCGAAAGGCGAGAACAGGTTGCCCTCCGCGTCCCGGGACAGCACGACGAGCGTGTCGCCGGGCAGGCCCTTCCAGTCCTCGCGGACCAGATGGCGCACCACGGCGAGGGTCAGGGGGCGGTCGGGGGCCTCGCCGCCCGGGTCGGGCGACGGGGTCTGATGCTGGTCGGTCATGACGGCCTTTCACGTGCGGGCCGGGCAAAGAGCGGTCCGGCCGGTTGATCGGCTGGCTGGGTGGGGACGCCGCCCCGTTGCCGGGGCGGCGTCGTGCGGGCCCGGTCAGTCGTCTTCGGCCGCCTCCAGGCAGGAGAGGGGGATGCCGTTTCCGGGAATCCGGAAGCGGGTGGTGTCCTCAGGGATGCGGTAGCGGGTGTTGCGCGGGTCGCGGCGCAGGGTGCGGGTGGACTCCTCATCGAGCAGGAAGCCCGCGCGGCTGTTGGTGCGGTTGCGTTCCTGCACGGTGCCGGTGAGACCGCGCAGGACGGCCGGGCGCAGGGAGTCGTTGATGCGGGCCTTGCGTCCCGCCACGAGCCCGGCGAATGCTTCCTTGTCGATCGCGGTAAGCCGCTGTGCGGAGGCCTGGACCTTCGCGACCTGGATCGCATCCGGCAGTTGGCCGATGTAGTCGAGGACGTCGTCCATGGTGAGGGTCATGCTGGGTTTGCCTCTCTGGGACACGGAGGGGGACCGGCCGGGCACGGGCGTGCCCGGCCGGGGGCTTGCTGGTCAGGGGTGGGTCAGGCGGCGGTGTCGGGCCGGTGGCGGGCGACTGCCTCGTCCTCGACCTCAGACAGCCGGTAGCTGCCGTTGTCGTCCTGGCCGAGCGTTTCGAGGAGCAGCAGGTAGCGGGCCTGCTGGGCGGTGAGGTGCGACCAGGTCTTGGGCTCGCGGATGTGGTACTCGCAGGCGGCGGCGACGTGCGCGAACAGCGCGTTGACGACGCGTGCCTTGGGCAGCTGCGCTGCTGTCTGCGACAGGTCGGCGTGCTCGGGTTCCTTGATGCCCAGAAAGCGGGCCACGGTCGCGCTCTCGTGCTTGTCGGTCCAGGAGCTGTAGAAGTACGGGACGGTGAGCACGGTCTCCTGCGCGAAGACGCGGGCCGCCTCCGGCAGGGTCTTCATGCGCACGAGCCGGGCGACGAAGTCCTGACGGGGACCGGCGGCGGCCTTCCACGCCCGGTTGCAGGCGATGACCTTGCGCCGCTCCTCCGCCCGCTGCTCGTCCTGCGCCGTCCTGGGCTTCTTCGGCTGGGGGCGGACCTTGTGGCCGTAGGCGGCAGGGTCGGCGCAGTGCCACACCGGCTGGTGCTCGTCGTCGAGGCGGGCGCTGTGACCGGGGCAGCCCTGGTGGTTGTCCTCGGTGAGCGGGTTGCCCAGCCCGGTGGTCAGCTCGGCCAGCGGCCTGGAGGGGTCCTTCTGCCCCCAGCCCGGCTCCCTCAGCAGCGGGATGCCCGCCTCCTTGAGGTCTTCCACGGCCCTGGCCCGGGCGTCGGCGTCTTCCTGCTCGGCCTTGAGGAGCGCCAGCTCCTGGTCCCAGTGGCCGCGCCCGCCGTTGCCTTCCTCCTGGTCACGCCCCAGCGCGCGCAGCAGACGGCGCTCCGCGCCGCTCACGTGCTCGACCTCGGCGAGCTGGGCGGTCTGCTCCAGGTCCATGCCCCCGGCCGCAGCCCGGCGCAGAGTGGCGTCATCGAGCTTCTGCGCCGCCTTGGCGTGCTTGGCGGCGTGGCGGCTGACGCCGAGAGCCCTGGCGGCCTGCTTCCTCTCGATGTCGCTCATGTCGATCAGGGACAGCTCCTGCGACTTGAGGATGTCGCGCTCGCTCATCCCCTCGCGGTGCTTGTTCTCGACCAGGGACAAAAACCGGGTCCAGCCGTCCCGGCCGACCAGGTCCTCGCGCACGTGCGCCTTGATCCTGCGCGCCGGGCGGCCGTCCTGCTCGGCGGTGGCGTTGGCGATCTGCTGCGCCTGTGCACGCCGCCAGCCTTTGAACGCACCGTAGGTGCCGTCGGGGCGGGGCCGGACACTGATGGTCTCCTCGACACCGATCTCCTTGACGGAGGCGATCAGCTCCTCGTCCGGTTCGGTGTCGCTCTCGCGGGCGTTGCACTCGTCGCGCACCACCTGCGCCGGGTCGAGCAGGACGATCTGCGTTGCGGCGGCCTCCTCCTCGGGCGGGACGGGTTCGGTGGACGGGGTCGAGACGGCGGTGGCCATGAGGCGCTCCTTCTCCTTGCCTGATCGGCGAGATGAGGGCGGTTGAAATGTCGCCCTTCGCTTCAAAAGTAATAATAGTGTCTTAAGGGATGGTGTGAATCCACCCCTGAACTGCGGTTTTACGGCCATTCGTGTTCGCGGCGGGGCGATAGCGGGAAGGTGCAGCGGGGGTCCATGCGGACGCAGCGCTCGCAGTGGGCCGTGTTCCAGGTGAACCCCAGGACGGCAAGGGACTGTTCGGTGCCAGGGATGAGGTCGGCGGAGGGCCTGGGGGCGGCGGCGAGGCCGTGGGCGGGGCCGGGCGCGACGAGAAGCACCAGGCTTCCTTCCATGCGAGCGGTCCTGGCCGGGGCGGCCCGCGGGCGGACGGTGGGTCAGTGGGTGACGGTGACGGTGTAGTCGGCTTCCAGGACGGCGAGGGCGGCGCGGATGGACGCACGGGTTTCCGCGCTCGGGACCGAGTAGGTGAAGTCCAGGGCGCGCACGGCGTCATCCAGGTCGTCGTCGCGCATCGGCAGGGCGTACCCGCCGCGGTAGAGGGCGACGGCGGTCGCGGTGGCGACACGGGCGCGGTTGTAGGCGATGGCCTCCGTGGCCGTGACGCCGGTGCCGAGCGCTTCGCGTGCGGTGGGCGGCAGTTCCGCGATCCCGGCGGTGAAACGGCGGGCGGGAATATGCAGACGTGCCGAGCGCAGAGCGCGGCGCGGCGTTCGCAGCATGGCAACTCCTGGGGCTGGAAGCAGGGCGGGGGAGTGTCACCGGGTGTGAGGGAGGCGTGATCAACCAATCACTAATAATAGTGTGAATTGCTGATGTGTGAACCCACCCCTGACCAGCACAAACGGAGAACGCTGAGCACAGCCGCGAAGCGTACGCAGCCCGGGACATGGGCGCCGCGCCGGCGTAGAGCCTTCCAGGCCGGACGGGGCGGTCGCGCTCCAGATGACGGTGGCGGTGTCGGCCGTCGTGGGCTCCGGTGGTGTGGTGTGTGTGCCTGCGAGGGGATTTGAACCCCTGACCACCCACAAGCGGAGCCGCTCTGTTGCTGGGCTGCGCAGGTTCGGCGGCGCCGGTGAGGCGGCCGGTTGATGGTGGGTCAGCGTCCGGCGATCTCGCGAAGAAGGTGCAGCGCGGTGGGCGGGGTGTCGTACCAGAAGGTCTCGGAGGGGGTGAGGCCGAGGGCTTCGGCGGCGACGTCGCGGATCAGGCGGCGTTCCTCGCCTCGTTCCGCGTAGATGCTGGTGCGTGTCGTGTAGGTGTCACCGTCGCCGTCGCCGATGATCTCTGCTTGTTCGTCGTCAGGCAGGGATACGAGCGTCCAGCCGGTGACGTGAGCGGCCCATCCGGCTGCGCACAACGTGGGTCCGCATGCCGGAGCCTGCGTGGGGGCCAGCCGGGTTGTGTGGGGCAGGTGCGCCCAGTGGTTCATGGCGAAGGCGTCGGGCCGCGCCTCGATGGCCGCAAGAACGGCAGACGCCACGGCGGCAGGCGTCGTGGGGATCGGGGCGTACTCGGGGTCGGTCATGACAACTCCAGTGGTGTGGAACGGTGTTGGAGTAGTGCTGGTGGGACTCGAACCCACGACCTCAGGACTTATAAGATCCGCGCTCTGCCAGCTGAGCTACAGCACTGCGATGCTCGGTGGTGCGATCCGGCCGGGCGGGGTGCGGCTCTGGTGCGGCGAGCCGCATGGGGGAAGGGGGGCGTCGCCGTGGCGGCCGGATGCCAGCGGCGACGCTTCGGGGCTGTTCAGTGGTGGTGTCCCGGCGTCGGACCGTCCGGTCCGAGGTCGGGCGGGACGCAGTAGTCGACGTCCGATTCCGGGGGGATCGGGTCACCGGAGTCGATGTCGGTGCAGTAGGCGTCGAAGACTTCTGCGGCGGTGAGGGGCTGGGGCTCTCCGGCTCGCAGCCGCCAGCCGTAGACGCGGTCGGTGCTGCCTGGGGTGCTGGTGCGCATGACGAGTGCGCCGGGCAGGGCTGCGAGTCCGAGGGCGAGGAGCGTGGTGAACTCCAGGGCGTCGGCGTCGGCGTCGCCGAGCCTGGCGGTGCCGTCGGCGTCGGTGTCCGCGTGCAGGACCGCGGTCATGTTTTCCGGCGTCGCCGAGACGCTGCACACCAGGTGCTGGCGGCCCGGGCCGGCTGCGTCGAGGACGCGGGCGAGAAGATCGCGGGCACGGGCGAAGGACTCTCGGCCGATGTCCGCTGTGCAGACGGCGCAGGTGCCGAGGCGGGCCAGGAGGGCGGAGGCGTGCTCGAAGGTGGCCTGGCGGACGGCCTCGCCGATCAGGACCGGGAGGAGATCGGTGAGCGGCTGCCCTTCGTAGGGGATGGTCGGGCCGGTGGCGGCGGTCTCGGAGGTGAAGCGGGTACGGCTTGCCGGGCTGTCGGGGGTGAGGCCGGTGTCGGCGCAGAAGTCGGCGTACTCCTCGGGGTCGAAGAGGGCGAGCGTGGTGTGCATGCCGTGTGCGGTGCGGGCCCTGAGGAGGGCTTCGACTGCTGCCAGGTAGGCCGCGTAGTCGTCGAACGCGAAACTGCGGTAGCGCCGCATGGCACGGAAGTCGTGCTCATCGGTGAGCAGGCCGATGGTGCCGGAGACCTCTCGGCGCAGGAGGTGGCGCATCGTGTGCTCATCGGTGCGTGCCGTCGTATCTCCCGTGTGCGATCGGTCGGCGTACTGCTTGCCCTGGCCGCACTCTGAGGAATGGGAAGTGTGGGTCACGTGCGGGCCCTTCTCGTGGAGGAGTTGAAGGGGGACGCCCTCTATAACCACAATAATAGTGTGGTTACGGTGGAAGGGAATCCCCCGTCTGACCTGCTGTTCTTACTCCTGTGACGCCTGGGCGAATGCGGCCAGCATGGCGGTCACGGATTCGGGGCGGCCGGATGCCTCGACCTGCACGCCGTGCCCGGAGGGACCGACGAGTACGGTCACGCTGTCGACCTGGACGGGGCCGTGCTGGCCGGGCGGCCTGGTGTCGTGCTGCCAGATGATCCGGGTGCGCCGGTACTGCTCCTCGATGCGGGCGCCGGGGAGTGCGCCGGCCACGGCTTCGGTGACGGCGCGGCGGCCGCGCTCCTCCGCCTCCTGCCTGGCGGCGATCTCGGCGGCCTGCTCCACGGCCTCGGCGTGCAGCGGATACAGGCGCCGGGTGATCTCCCGGGCCACATGCCGGGCGCTGCGGGCGGTGACTCCGATCGACGGCGCGAGCATCCTGGCCTCGTCGGGTAGCGCGGCGTGGATCTTCAGCCGGTTGGGGTGGCGGTGGTCGGGCTGGGACAGGCGCAGGGCGCGGCCGTCGCCGTCGATGATGAGCCGTCCCAGACCGCGGTGGTGGTCGGTGAGTTCGGCTGTCCGGCAGTGCGTTCCCAACTCTCGCGCCACGTCGTCGGCGAACGCGTCGAACTCCTCCTGTGTGGTCAACTCGCTGGTCATGGCGGCCTGTTCACTCCTTCGGGTGGCTGGTGGGTGGGTCCGGTGCGGGGCTGGCCGCACCTCGGTCGCGGAGCTCGGCGTCGCGGTGGGCGTCCTCGGCGGTGTAGCCGGTGCCGCACCAGGGGCGGCACAGCTGGCCTGGGGGTGCGCCGCACGTCTCGCACCGGTCGTCGATGTCCTCTGCGCGCCACGGCCGCGGCTCGCCGCTCACTCGCTGCTCTTCCGGATGTGGTCGGCCAGGGCGAGGGGGGAGAGGACGGGGCTCTGGCGGCGCGGGGCGGGTCGGACGGCCCGCCACAGATTCGACGGCTGCCACGGGTCGAAATCGGTTCCGGGGACGGGCTGGATGGACCACTGGCGGCCGCGGTGGTCGGTGGCGGTGTACGTCTGGCGCCGTGGGGTGCCCTGGAGTCCGTTGCTCTCCCACACGAGGCCGGCGGCCGTGAGCGCCCTCCCCAGCTCGTTGCGGCGTGTCTGGGTGATGTGCTCGAACTCGGCCGGGATCAGGTGGAAGTCGGCCATGTCGTGGCCCCGCCACGTCTCCCTGTGGCCGTCCTCGCGGGTGAGCTCATACACCCGGGCCGGTTGCCGGACGCGGCGGCCTTCCCACGTCCAGACGCGCTCGGAGCTGGTGACCTCCCACACGCCCTCCGGGCTGCGCAGTTGCTCGCCCACCCGGAGCGGACGGGGCGGCTGGGTGTGAAAGCTGCGGGGACCGGGCGCCAGGCCGTTGTCCGTCAGGTCGGTGCACCGCCAGCACATCCACACCGTCTCGCCGTGAAGCCGGTGGATGCCCCAGCAGTTCTCGTAGCAGGTCGCGCACGCGAACCGGCAGTCCTCGGAGGCGCGGAGCGTTGCCATAGAGGTCATGCGGGGCATGCGGCTGATGACCAGGCCGAAGTGGCGTCCGACAGGCACGGCATCTCCTTCCAGGGCGGTGGCGAGCGATCCGGGGGCGTGCGGGGCGGCTCAGGGGGCGGTGGTCCACAGGGCCAGGCCGGTGGTGGTACGAGCGCTGACACTGGGGTGCACGGACTCGTCGCGGTAGTCGGAGACCTTCACGTAGCCGCCCTGCTGGGTGTCGAGGCGGACCGGGGCGCCCTCCTCTTCCCAGTGGGCGATGAGTTCGGCGGGGAGGTGGTTGATGTCGTCGACCTCGACCTGGACGGCCCACGCGGTCAGTTCCTCGCCGTACTCCTGCCGCCACTGCTTCAGGACGGTGAAAAGGTCGGCGAAGTCGTCGACCAGCGCCAGGGCACGCGCCTGGCCGGGGGCGGGGTCCTCGGCGTAGGTCGGTTCGTCGGGGCGGGTGCGCTCACCAAGGCTCATCAGCCAACGCATGATCGGGGCTCCTGATCTTTTGTGGCGGGTGGTCACGGGGTGGGGCGGGCGGGTGCGTTGCCCAGGTAGGCGGTATCGATCTCGGCGGGCCACGCGCCGTCGACGCACGGGAGCTGCTCGCACCAGCGCCAGTCGTGGCCGTGAGGGCAGCGGGGCGCCCGGTAGGTGACGTGCACGACGGCCGAGTACGTGTAGTGCGCGTGGTCGACCGGGTCGGCGTACTGGTGCTGGACAGCGTTGGAGTCGTCGAGGTGCTCGGTGATTTTGGCGACGGTGACCTCGTGGCGTCTGCCGTCAGCTCCGGTGGCGATGTAGCGGTCGCCGGTTTCGAGGGTGCGGGCGTACTGGCGGCCGGTGGTCGGGGCCATCTCAGGGGTCCTCCGTCGTGAACTCCTCGGGCACAGTGGCTCCTTCGGTCGGCAGCGGAGCGGCTGCGGGAGGGAGTCGGGGGGGCGTCGCCCCTCAGCTCTCCGCGGGCGCTGGGTTGGCCCGGATCACTGCCGTGATGGCCTTGATGGACGGGGTGTCGTGCTGGCCCCTGCGGTCGGGCGTGACGCACAGTCCGGACCGGGTCCGGCGCGCGACGCCTGGAGCGACGAAATAGGGCAGGTCGTACTGCCACCTTCGGCCCCCGTCGGCCGGTCGACCTACACGGAGGTTCAGGAGGAAACCCCCGTCAAAGGGTGCCCACGCCTGCTGTGTCTGCCAGCCGTGGGCCTCCGCGAGCGCGAACAGGACAGCAACCGGCTTCGGCAGGGCGTAGCCCTCGGGAGCCGTGTTCGTGATGCCTGCCTCCAGTCGGCCCTGCGTGACATCACGGACGTGCCGCTCGGCGGGGGTCAGAACGCTGTCGCGCTCCAGGGCGGCGGCCAGGGTGACGGTCCGTCCGCTGTAGCGGCAGGTGATCCCGACGCCGTACGCGTCACGGATCACCGCACGCCGTGTGCCGTCTATGTCCCACGTCGACCTCGGCTCGTGCGTGGTCAGGACGCCGTTGCGGACGCTCGTCGTATTGCCGCACGGGCACAGCGTCTCCACGGTGCGCAGCAGTTCGGACCACACGTTCGGCAGGAGGATCGCGGGATCGTGCTTCTCCCCAGTGGCGAGCTGTTCGAGCATGGTCGGCACGATGTTCTCCTCAGTCCCTGGTCTCGATCAGTTCGGGGGTTGTCACGCGCCCCCCTCGCACTACTAATAATAGTGTACTTTGAGGGAGTGTGAACCCGCCCCTGACCTGCGCCTTCCCCGTCTTTCAGGCGGTGCCGGCCAGGGCCGGGCGACGGCGCGGGCGCCTGCGTTGCTGGGCGCGCAGCAAGTCGGCTTCCTCCTGGGCGCGGCGGGCGCGCTCGTGCTCCTCGGCGGCCGCGCTGACGCAGTAGGGGGCCCACCACTGCAACCCTCTGATCTTCTGGGTCAGTGAGTCGGGGAGGTTGGCCAGCATCAGCAGCAGGACCGGGTTCGGGGAGAAGGAGAGCCACCGTGGGGCGGTCCGCCATGCGGCCTCGGCTGCCTTCCGGGCGGGGAGCGCGGTACGGGCTTCGCGCTCCAGGCGGGCGGCTTCGGCCTGGTGGTAGGAGGCGGACCAGGTGAGGAAGCGCAGCAGTCCGGGGGTGTCGCGCTGGCGTGAGGCCTCCAGGATCGCGGGCAGGTCGGCGCGCTGTGCGACGTGCTCGGCGCAGCTGCGCAGGACGGCGGTGAGTACCGCTTCCGTCTTCTCCGACGGCGGGTGATCAGCGGTGGTCGACAGCGGCTGGACCGAGACGTGGGGGCGGTCGGCGTGGTCGCGGGAGGGGGTCAGGCTGCCGTGGTGGCCGGTGTGGCCGCGGGCCAGCCGCGGGAGGTTGTCGTCGGGGGCGGTGGTCGTGTAGGCGTTCACGGGGCCGAGACAGGCGCGGACGGCGGTGAACCGGTCCCAGCGGTTGGGGCCGGTGGTGCCCATGGCGTGCACGCTGCCGCGCATCGCCCCGCCCAGCTCGAACACGACGGCGTCGTCCGCGCGGTGGTCGGCGGTGGCGCGTACGGGGCCGGCGGGCGTGTCGATGGTCAGTATCGGGCGGGTCATGGGCTGCGGCTCCTCGGGATTCGACCGGGTGGGCTGAGGGGGCGTGCCGCCCCGTACTCGTCGAAGGGGAGGGTGCGGGCGCGGGGCGGCAGTCGGCCAGTGGCGCGCTGGCCGGGGCGGCCGTCCACGCCCCCGTACCGGGGGAGGGGCGTGGACGGCGTCTGCGGGGTTACTCCTGCGGCGGCTTGTGTCGGCGGAGGTTGCCCCGGTCGGTCAGGCTGGGGCGGCGGCCACAGGGGCAGTCCGCGTACCGGCGGCCGTGCATCTTGAAGAACTTCCCGCCGAGTGCGTGGCCGTTGACCTGCCCGGTGGTGCCGGGGACCGGGTCCTTGTTGGTGCAGTAGCCGTCCGGCGTGACGGCGGGCTTCTCGCTCATGAGCGCTCCTTCGCGGCCCCGTGGGGGCGGTGCAGGACGGGGGCGTGACAGACCACGTGCGGCGCGGCGTCGTCTGGGGGGAAGGACATGGCGGCCTGGTGGAGGTCGGCCGTGTCCATGGGGTGCAGCCATCCGGCCCGTACCTCCCACCCGCACGTGCGTAGGCCTGCGTTGGCGGTGGTGGCGATCAGGACGGCGTCACGCACGGTGCTGTTCTCCAGGGCGAACGTCAGCAGTACGAAGAACTGCACGTACTCCTCGGCGGAGTGATCCACGCGGCAGGCACCCGGCTCGACGGTCACGTACAGGTCGGCGCTCACCTCCGTGCCGTCCGTCCGCTCGGCGTTGATGTGCAGCTCGTGGCTCCCCTCACCGAGGGCGGGGAGCAGGGTGGTGAGTGCGTGCTGGGCGTGGCCCATGGCGGATGTCGTGGCGGCGTTGTCGGGCCGTGGGAGCTCAGGCATGGGGGTTGTTCAGGTCGGAGTCGGGGAGTTGGAGGAGGACGGGGGCGGGGTAGACCTCGCGCTCTACGGCCGCCACATCGGGGCACGGAGTGACAGCGGCCTGGAGGCCGTCCGTGTCCAGGGGGTGCAGCCACCCGTCACGCACAGACCAGCCGCACGCACGGGGGTTGGGCTCGGCGGCCGTGGTCGCGATCAGGACGGCGCTGCGCATCGTGCTGGCCTCCAGTGCGAACACCAGCAGCATGCGGAAGGCGCAGAACTCGTCTTCGTCCAGGACGGCCAGGCGCAGCGGCTCCATGCCGATCGAGAGATCGGTTCGGCCCGTGACGAACGCGTTGTCTGTCCGCTCGGCAACGAGGTTCAGCGTGTGCTCACCGTTTCCGAGTGCCTGGAACACGGCGGAAAGGGCGGTCAGGGTGCGGCTCATGGCGGCCGCGATGGCGTCGTCTCCGGGGTGGGTGATCTCCGGGCGGGCAGACATGAGGACTCCTTGCGGGGCGGGGCGGTGGGCGGTGGGCGACAGAGGCCGGCGCACTGCGCCCCTGGGCACAACAGGCTTCTTGTGGGCGCGCGGTCTGCTCCGCCGACGCGTCGCGCTGGCGCTACGCGGCAGGGGGCCGGGCGGGCGCGCTCCGCGCTCCCTGCGGGGCTGGGTCGCGCGCTCCGCGCTCTCGGGCCGGGTTGGGCCCGTGCGGGCCGGGCTGGGGGAGTTGCCCGGCCCGCACGGGGGTCTGTCAGCCGTGCGCGGCGGCGGCCGTGAGGGCGGGGAGGGCGAGGGCTTCGAGGGTGGCGGCTTGGTCGGCGTCGGTGAGGGTCTGCGCGGTGGAGGTGACGGCCTGCATGACGCCGCCGGCGGTCATCTGACCGCCCCGGATGAAGTGGGCCAGGATGCGGTCCTTCGTCTCGGTGTTGATGCTGAGTGTCTTGGTGACGTGTTCGATGGTCTTTGTCGGCTCGGCCAGCGTCCGACTGGCGGCGGCTTCCATCTCGTGCACCTTGGCCTCGACGTACTCCTGGGACAGGAAGGTGCGTACGGCGTCGGTGGTCTTGGAGGTGATCAGTTCCAGCGTCTTGCGCTGGGTCTGGCCGGACCAGGACACCACGCCCTCGTCCTGCTTGCCGCCGAGGTGCACGGCGCGCATGACGTCTTTGGTCTGGGTCAGGCCGTTGCGGCAGACCTGGATGACCGCGCGCGGGGTGATGGTGTAGGCCCCGGCGCCGACCTCGCTGTTGGTGATGACGAACCCGGCCGAGATCATGGGGAGTTCGTCGCCGCTGCGGCCGTCGAACGGGGAGCGGTAGCCGCGCAGCAGGGCGCGGGCCTGGATGGCGACCGCTTCCGATTCGACGCGCACATACATGCGCCGGTCGCTCAGGTCGCACCCCGTGATTCGGGTGGGGTGGCCGGACTGCTGCACCCCGTCCAGGGCGGCGAGCAGCATGTCGAGGTTGTCCATCAGCTTGTAGCTGTCGGACAGCAGCGCCCGGGCTACCCCCTCACCGGGCATGGCGCCGCTGTCGTCGCTGCGGAACGCGCGGAGCATGAAACGGCGCTCCGGCTCCTCGCGCAGCCAGGCGTTGACGTTCTCGTCCAGCAGCGGCACGTTCTCCGCCCGCATGCGGCGCAGGTAGGCGAGCGGGATGCGGAGCTTGTCCGCGATTCCCTCGTCGGCAACGGCGGTGGGCCGGTAGATGCCGTCGACCCGCGTGACACCGCTTGCCGTGATCTGGGACTCGACACCTTCGACGTGCACGTTGCCTTCACGCATGCGCAGCGCGGACGCGGGGGCGATGACGTCCAGCTTGCGGCGCTGTCCGTCTTCCAGGATGCGGACCAGGTCGGACAGGTCGGCGTTGCGGGCGCCGGTGGGGGCTACGTTCGTGGCGCGCTCGGCGAATTGCTGAGTCATGCGGTGTTCCCCTTCGCTGTTGGTAGCTGCGGGTTGGATGGCGGAGTCACCACCCCGCAGCAAAAGTAAATAATAGTGTGATGCAGTGGGATGTGAACCCCCCTCTGAACTGCCGGACTCGGGTACCGCGGATGCTGAACGGGCCGGTTCGCACCGGCCCTGCTCGCGGCTGAGGGCCTCGGCCCACCATGCGCCGACGCGGTCAACAGGGGCGGTGGGCGTCAGTCTGACGGGTGGCCCGCGGCCTGCCGGTCCGCGGTCGCATCATGCGGGCGGCGGCCCCGCACGGCTGCTGCGGTCTGCCGTCCGGCGCCCCGCGCGGGGGGAGGGCCCGGCCGGCTGGATGGCGGCCGGCGAGTCCGGCCGGGGGCCGCGCCCTGCCGGGGAGGGGGTGCAGGGCGCGGCAGCTGGGGGTTGCCGCTACGCGGACCGCGGCTCGGTGGTGCCGGGCGTGGCCGTGAGGGCTTCCTCGATCAGGGCGTCGAGGGCCTCGTCGACACGCCGCCGGGCCCTGGGACCCAGGCGGCAGCAGCTTTCCTCATCGATCTGGTCGAAGACGGCCCTGCGGGCCGGGCTCGGCGGGGTG